>CAVXHG010000001.1:0-63143 GCA_963761525.1 uncultured Alphaproteobacteria bacterium
GCTCACGGACAGTGCCCATGCATAGCGGTCCAGGGCCGGCGTCCCTCGAAACCCTTCACATTAGCGGAAGTAGCTAGGCATACTTTCTCGTCCGCTACATGCACGCACGCACCGAAATCGGCGACAACTTCGCTATGAATTAGCATCTCTCGTGAACAAGGTCCTGACCTTGCATTGAATCCTGATCTGTGTATTCGCCTTTTCGTCGAGCGCTTCGGCAGTTTGCCGCTCTTTCGGGGTGGTCGACCCAGGCCCTCAACGTCCCGCGTCATCGAACTCGCCGCGATGGCGGCTTAGACTGTTCATTTTGCAGAACCAGCCACTCCGCCAGCCAGTCCAAATCATTCGCGACCTTCAACGCCATCAACCTGCCGTCCGAGTCCATCATCTCGGATGCTAAGACTTCGGATTTTGATTTCTGGCACACTCAAACCATCGTTTCGGATCATCATGAAGATTGGGCAGCATTTTGCGCAGCCTTCTCGATTCCCGCACCCGAACTTGAAGCACAGGCTAAATAATCACCTCCATGACCGCCTGGGATTAACGTTGATGCGCACGCGAGCAAGACGCCCAAACCGCTTCGTTCGCCGACGGCTGGTTGGCGCGGTCACGTCCCCAGTGGTGGTGTAACGGGGCGAGCAAGTTCCGAGCGAGCGCGCACTGTCGACAGAAGGCTGCAATTCCGATAAAATAGAATCGACGCTCCTAATGAGCAGGAAAGACTTGAAGGCTCTCGTATGAAAGCTCTTTTGACCACGGCCGCGCTGGTTATCGGTTGTTTGCTGATCAACGGTAGCCCGCGCTTTCGGAAAATCAATGGCATCCGCTGAGCCACGCCCAGAGACAAGCCTATTATGCGTGTCTGACTTCGGCATGGGTAGCGGATTTTTGTCGTTCGCATTCTTGGGGGATGTCCGAAAGTTATCATCTCACCTTTGCCGCATGCGTCGCCGCCGACACTCGCGGAAGGACAGTCACCGCCAATCCCTTTTTCACCCCCGAAGAGTATTGCTGGCGGCGGACCCGAGGGTTGGTTCGCTAACGATAGCGAAACGAGACCCGAGTGCGGACATAACTGTAACGGTCACGCGCAAAGGGCAAGTGACGATCCCCAAGCACGCGATCGCCTTGGGATCAATTCCGGCAGCAAGGTTGATTTCGAGGTGGCGGAAGATGGTCGCGCCTTTTTGCGTCCAGTTGGAAAGCGCGGTCAAGCCGAGTGGCCTGAAAGTCGCCCGTCGCCCGGCTCGAACCTGACACCAGCCTCGGCGACAGCGACCAGGACGGCCGACTGTCGCGGCTCATCCGTGAAGGCATTGTGCGGCCAGGCCGCATCCCCCCATCGCGTGCGCTGCCGACCACCGCGTCCCAGACGCGAGGCGTCGGCAGTGGCAAACTCCACGAAGTCGATGCACAGCATGTGGAACGCTCCTTTGCAGCCAAGCTTGCTACTTTCGCCGGCCACTCTGCCGACGTCTCCAGTCTATCTGAGAGCGCCCCGAACTCCGCAGGGCCGCATGCCGATTCCCAAGAGCCGCAACATAAGCCGCAGTCCGGGATTATCGAAAATCCTGTGTTGCCACTCTCGGAACCACGTCGGCTTCGCGACCGATCACACGTGAAGTTAGTCGCGAAACAGCCGTGTCTGGTTTGCGGCCGGCGACCGAGCGATGCGCACCACCTGCGATTTGCACAACGACGAGCTCTTGGCCGTAAAGTGAGTGATGAATTTACCGTACCGCTATGCCGCGGACATCATCGTGAACTTCATCGTTGCGGCGATGAAAAGCGCTGGTGGAAGCGACTGTCTTAGCGGTCAAGCGGTCTGAGGCTGCCATGGACGTTTGTCTCGCAAGATAGCGTTGAGGATGGTGAGGAGTTTTCGTGCCACGGCGATGAGGGCGACGAGCTTGGGCTTGCCGGCGGCGACGAGTTTGTCACGGAACTGTTTGAGGAGCGGGTTGTAACGGGCTGCGACAAGCGCGGCCATGAACAGTGCACTACGAACAGTCTTTCGGCCGCCACCGATAAAACTCTTGCCGCGCCATTGGCCGGACTGACGGGTCCAGGGTGCAAGCCCAACCAGGGCTGCGATTTTGCGGCGATCAAGCGAACCCAATTCTGGCAGTTCAGCAATCAAAGTGCGGGCAATGATAGGGCCGACGCCGGGAACGGAGGCCAACAAATCTTCCTTCTCGGCCCATGCCGGCGAACCACGCATGTGATCGTCGATCTCACCATCGACCTCGGCGAGCTCCTTCTCCAACGCCCGACGCAACCGCACAATGCTCTTCTTCAGACGCCGATCAGTTATATGCCGCTCGCGCTGACCTTCTGCCGCCATCATCTCGACGACCTGACGCCGCCGCGTAATGAGATTGGCGAGCAATCGGGTCATCTCGTCGGGAATCGGGCGGGGTGCTGCCTTGGTCGCTTCAGCAAAATGGGCGATCACCGCTGCATCGATCGGATCGGTTTTGGCCCGCTTGCCGAGCGCCTGGGCAAAAGCCCGCACCTGGGCCGGATTGACCACGACGATCGGCAGCGCTGCCCCGGCCAGCCCGGTTGCCACCACCGTTTCGAAGCCACCGGTTGCCTCGATGGCGACGATGTGCGGCTCAAGCTTCTTCAGCCGCTCGGCCAAATGCTCAATGCCGCTGCCGGTGCGGGCGATAACAAAACTCTCCCCGCTCGGACGCACACAAATGTCCAGCCGATCTTTGGCAACATCAATTCCAACAAAGATTGCACCCATCTGATCCCTTCCTTGCGCAACCGGGCTCGCTGCGCGGCCCAAGCGACCGTTAGGGTTCGATGGAACGGCGGGCGAAGACACGCGCTTCCACACGGGCTTGCTGTCCCTAAGGGGCTTCGGTCTTTCGCCCGCCACCGCATCGGTCATTCTAGCCGCCACGGTGATTCGAGAGTTATAAGGGGCTCGGAATTGATCCGCTACCGACGGCGAGATAGCTGTAGCTTAAGACGCATCCGCTCTCTCATGGCAAAGAAACAGCAGGCATCGAGACTACGACGTCTTCGGTGGGCAATGAGGCCACGCTATGAGGCGCGGCACACCAGCCCGTGATGCTGTCACCGCCACTAATCGGCTTAGTCGAGCCCGCCGCCGACTAAGCTGAGTGACGCCCGCAGACGCCGCTGCCAATCAAGACAGCATCCAGATACCACCACGCCTGTAGCTTAACCTTTATAGTAGTTGTCGAGAGCCGCGAACCCCATTCACTCTTCATTTACGATGACCTTGCCGGAGCGGCCAAGATATCGCATACCTCATACCTGCGCTTCGGCACGGGGACCTGCAAAAGGTGACGACGCGCAAGTCGGCAGTAGGGGTCGGGCTTATCGCTGACGTTCGCGGGGGACGTCGCGGGAGGCGTGGTTAATGGCTTACGCGTCTGCGTCGCCGGGTGGTTACGGCGGTGGTCCGACCGTCATTCACACTGATGCATCGCATGCGGATGCGGTCAGCATTTCCGATGCCGAACTGCTGTTCACCGGGCATCTTGAACGCAAGGGTCCGGACCTCTTTTTGACCGGCCATGACGGCCACCGTCACATCATCCCTGACTATTTTGCGACCGAGCATCACGCCGACCTAGTGGCGCCGAGCGGGGCGCGCATCACCGGGGATCTGGTTGATCTCCTCGCCGGTTCGCCCGCACCCGGACAGTACGCGCAAGCACAAGCAACCGTGCCGACCGGCGCGATCGGCCGCATCGAGAAAGCCGTCGGCGATGTCACCGTGATGCGCAACGGCGTATCGGTGGCGCTGCACGTCGGCGACGCGGTCTACAAGAACGACGTGGTCCAGACCGGGGCCGATTCCTCGGCCGGCATCGGCTTTCCCGACGGCACCGCGCTCAATCTCGTCTCCAACACCCGGATGGCGCTGAACGACTACGTCTACGATCCGAACGGAACCTCGAACGACGCGCTGTTCAACCTGGTCCAGGGCGGCTTCGCCTTCGTCGCCGGCAAGGTCGCCCATACCGGCGACATGAAGATCGGGACGCCGGTTGCGACCATGGGCATCCGCGGCACCACCGGCTATGCGCTGCAGCAGGTCGCCGCCGTCAATGCCAATGTCGGCAATGTGACGATGTCGTTCGCGGTGGTCGCGGATCCCGGTACCGACCGGGTCGGCGCCTACGTTGTCATCGATCAGTTCGGCAACGAAGTCGCGGTCGATCGCGCCGGAATCTGGACCATGCTATCCTGGGACGGCGGCAACAGGCCCCCGACCGTCAGTCGGGCACCGATGACGGCGGCGAATTACGCGATCGAACAGGCACTGGTTCCGGCGCTGGTTCAGATCCTCAACAACATCAACAATCTCAATCCAAATCCGCAATCGGGCCCCAACAATCCCGGCAGCTCGACGCCGCCGATGTTCGAGCTGATCAACCTTCAGCAATATCTGCAGCAGAACGGCGGCCCCCAGCAGACGATCATCAATACTCAGTCCGGTGCCAATACGAATACCCAGACTCAACTTTCGGTTACATATACCGTCGTGCTAGGCGCGTCCGCCATGCCCGCCACGTCGATCGTCACCTGGACTTCGCCGGTCAGCGGAACTTGGGAAACTGGGAGCAACTGGAGCGACCTGAGTTCGCCGACGGCGTCGCAATACGTCAGCATCAACCAGCCGGTCAAAGTAACGGTCCAAGGAAGCGAGAGCGCAGACGGTCTTCGCATTGGCGCCGGCGCCATTCTCAATCTCACGTCCGGCGCCACGCTGGAAGTGTCGCAAGGGATCGCCGACTTCGGGACCTTGCGGATCAACTCATCGGGCTCCGATCCGAAACTGGTGATCAACGGCACGGTCTATCTGCTGAACGGCGGCACGCTCGCTATGGTGGGGCCGACCCACGAGAACCTGATTGTCGGCGTCGCCGGCACTGGCGCGAAGCTGGTCAACGTCAACAACACCATCACCGGCAGCGGCACCATCGGCCAGGGCGACGGCACGCTGACGTTGGTCAATGGCAAGGACGGAACCATCGAGGCAACGCCGCTCCTTGCCTCCGATACCGGTCTGCTGATCATCGATACCGGCAATACCGACAGCAATTCTGGCCTGTTCGCAGCCGCCGCCGCCGGGATGCTGCAGATCGACGATGCCGTGATCAATCTGGGCCGCATTCAAGCCCAGGCCGACAGCACGGTCCTGATCGCCAGCCGCATCCACAACAGGGCGGGCACCATCAGCGCCGCCGGCGCCGGCGCCAATGTCGACCTGGAAAAGGCGGCCATCGGCCACGGCACGGTGGCATCGAGGGACGGCGGGGTCATTGCGACAACGCAGGGTCAAAGCACCTTTGTGGATGTCGCCATCGCCAATGACAGCATCGTAAACACCCATCGGGCGAGTTCGCTCGACCTGCGCGGCACGACCACGATCGATGGCACGGTGACGTTCGAAGGCCAGGGACGCTTTGAGCTTCACCACCAGGCCGCGATCGTCGGCGGCTCCCAGCCCGCCGAACTCGACAATTTCGGGACCATCGCGGGCGCCGGCAATATCGGCGGCGGCAACCCGAATTTCGTACTGGTCAACGAGCCATCCGGCACCATCAACGCCAGCGGCCACCGCGCCCTCACCATCGATAATGACAGTCTCGGAACCGCCGCCACCCAGCCGGCCAATGCCGTCATCAACACCGGAATCATCGAAGCAACCGGCAGCGGCGGATTGACGATCGCGAACACCACCATCAGCAACGCCACCGATCCGGCGCACGATACCGGCCACCTCGACGTCCTCGCCGGCTCGCACATCAATCTCGATAACGCCACCATTCTGCATGGGTTCGTTTCGATCGCCGCCGGCGGCGAATTTGAAGTCGTTGCTTCTAGCGAACTGAGCGACGCGACGGTCTCGGGCGGCGGCCAAGTGACAGTCAACAGCGGTCAGACGCTGACGCTGGATGCCGTGACCCTCGACAACGTGGCGCTGTCCGGCAGCTTAAGCAATCCGACGACCCTGACTATCGTGGACAAAGTTACACTCAACGGTGTGACGCTCGGCGGCGGCATCATCGACGACACCGGCACTTTGTCGGTCAGCACTGACAGCGAGATCAGCCATGCCACGGTCGACGGTGGCGGCGAAATCGCTGTCGCCAGCGATCAGACGTTGACGTTCGACACGGTAGCACTCGACAATGTCACGCTTAGCGGCGGCTTCAGCAATGCCGCGGCGACCCTGACCATAGAAAACACCGTTACGCTCAACAGCGCGACCATCGCCGGCGGCATCATCGATGATACCGGAACTTTGTTGGTCAGTGCCAACAGCGAGATCCAGGACGCCACCGTCAACGGCGGCGGCGATATCACGGTTGCCAGCGATCAGACGCTGACTTTCGACACAGTGACACTCGAGAACATCGCACTCGCCGGCAGCTTCAGCAATGCCGGTACGAGCCTGACCACATACGACGCCGTGACACTCAATGGCGCCACTATCGCCGGCGGCACCGACGATCTTGACGGCGCCACCTCGACCGTGAGCATCGATAGCACCATCCAGTTGGCCACGCTCCAGAACGGTACCATGGCAGTGGCGCCCGGGCAGACGCTGATGCTGGATGGCATGGCGCTGGATAACGTCACCCTGTCGGGCGGCACCGTCGACCTCGACAACGTGTTCTCGCAAGTGAACACCGACAGCACCATCGAGAACGCCAGTCTTCAGAACGGCACGCTGGCAGTGGCATCCGATCAGACGCTGACTCTGGATGATGTGACGCTCGGCAGTATCACCCTGTCGGGCGGCACCGACGACCTCCACGACACCTTGTCGATGGTAAACACCGACAGCATGATCGAGAGTGCCACGCTCCGAGACGGCACGTTGGCGGTAGCCTCTGGCCAGACGCTGACGCTGCGTGGCGTGACGTTGGACAACGTCACCTTGTCAAGTGGCACCGTCGACCTCGACCGCGCTTCCCACGAATCCGCTTCCGCCTCGCTGGTGAACACGGATAGCACCATCGAGTACGCCACGCTTCAAGATGGCACGCTGGCGGTGACGTCCGGACAGGTACTGACGCTAGATGACGCCGCGCTTGGCAACCTCGTCCTATTGGGCGGTACCGACGATCTCGACGGCGCCATTTCGTCGGTGAGCACCGACAGCACCGTCCAGTTGGCCACGCTCCAGAACGGAACGCTGACGGTGTCGTCCGGGCAGATGCTAACGCTGGATCTCACGGCGCTCGACAACGTCACCCTGTCAGGCGGCACCGACGACCTCGACGGGGCCACCTCGACGGTGATCGGCGACAGCATAATCGAGAACGCCACGCTCCAGGACGGCACGCTGACGGTAGCGTCCGGGCAGATGCTGACGTTGTATGGCTTGACGTTGCACAACGTTACCCTATCGGGCGGCGCTGTCGACCTCGACGGCGCCTTCTCCGCGGTGAGCAGCGACAGCGCCATCGAGTATGGCACGCTCCAGGACGGCACGCTGGCGGTGGCGTTCGGGCAGACATTGACGCTGAATGGCGTGGCGCTCGACAACGTCATCCTGTCGGACGGTAATGATGACCTCAACGGAGCCACCTCGACGGTGAGCACCGACAGCACTATCCAGTACGCCACGCTTCAGGACGGCACGCTGGCGGTGGCGCCCGGGCAAACTTTGACGCTGGATAATGTCGCGCTACACAACGTGACCCTGTCTGGCGGCACCGACGACCTCGATGGCGTCTTCTCCGGGGTGAGCAGCGACAGCACCATCGAGAATGCTACGCTCCAGGACGGCATGCTGGCGGTGGCGTCAGGGCAGACACTGACGCTGAATGATGTGATACTGGACAACGTGACCCTGTCGGGCGCCGGGCAAACGTTGACGCTGAATGGCGTGGCCTTGGACAACGTCACCCTATCGGGCGGAACCGACGTCCTCGACCACACATCCCCGCTGCTGGTGAACATCGACAGCACTATCCAGTACGCCACGCTTCAGGACGGCACGCTGGCGGTAGCGCCCGGGCAGACTCTGACGCTGGATAATGTGACGCTGGACAATGTCACCCTATCGGGCGGCACCGACGACCTCGACGGCGTCTTCTCCGGGGTGAGCAGCGACAGCACCATCGAGAATGCTACGCTCCAGGACGGCATGCTGGCGGTGGCGTCAGGGCAGACACTGACGCTAAATGATGTGATGCTGGACAACGTGACCCTGTCGGCGCCGGCCAAACGTTGACGCTGAATGGCGTGGCCTTGGACAACGTCACCCTATCCGGCGGAACCGACGTCCTCGACCACACATCCCCGCTGCTGGTGAACATCGACAGCACTATCCAGTACGCCACGCTTCAGGACGGCACGCTGGCGGTAGCGCCCGGGCAGACTCTGACGCTGGATAATGTCGCGCTACACAACGTGACCCTGTCTGGCGGCACCGACGACCTCGATGGCGTCTTCTCCGGGGTGAGCAGCGACAGCACCATCGAGAATGCTACGCTCCAGGACGGCATGCTGGCGGTGGCGTCAGGGCAGACGCTGACGCTGAATGACGTGATACTGGACAACGTGTCCCTGTCGGGCGCCGGGCAAACGTTGACGCTGAATGGCGTGGCCTTGGGCAACGTCACCCTATCGGGCGGAACCGACGTCCTCGACCACACATCCCCGCTGCTGGTGAACACCGACAGCACTATCCAGTACGCCACGCTTCAGGACGGCACGCTGGCGGTAGCGCCCGGGCAGACTCTGACGCTGGATAATGTGACGCTGGACAATGTCACCCTATCGGGCGGCGCCGACGACCTCGACGGCGTCTTCTCCGGGGTGAGCAGCGACAGCACCATCGAGAATGCTACGCTCCAAGACGGCATGCTAGCGGTGGCGTCAGGGCAGACGCTCACGCTGAATAGCGTAACGCTTGAAGCCAGTGCCGCGATCGTAGCAGGCGGCGTTCTCACCTTTGCCACCGGCAATGCCATAGAGAATGCTGGGTCGCTACTGGCGAGCGGGGCCGGCTCGGAACTAATGGTTGACACCACAACGCTCACACTCTTCGGACACGGCACGGTTGCTCTGGCGAGCGGTGGCGCGATCGTCGGCAATGGCACCCCAAGCACTCCGGATACGCTGGAGAATGTCGACAACACCATAACGGGCACCGGGACTATCGGAGACGCTGGCAACGGGGAGCTTGCACTGATCAACGATGTCAGCGGCACCATCGCAGCCTTTGGCGCCACGCTGACGCTCGACACCGGCAATGCCATCGTCAATTCCGGGCTTTTGGAGGCGACCGGGAGCGGTACATTGAATATAACCGACAGCATCAAGGGAGCCGGCAACATCGAGATTGGCAATGCTGCCACAGTTGAGCTTGGCGGCATAGTCACGAACATGATCACTTTCGAGGGCGGCACGGGCTTGCTGCAAATCGACAGTTTCGGCACGTCGTCGCACTACTCTCTATTCGGAGGAGGCGCCCTGCTTCCGGCCGGCGACGAAATCTACTTGCCGAATATCAGCTTCGACGCTGCAGCGGACAGCTACAACACGAACACCAATGTTATAACCGTCAGCAATGGAACGTCTGCCGGAACAGTAACGATCGACGTTGCAGGCGGTGTCGGAAGTGGCGACACCTTCGTTTTTGAATCGCAAGGCAGCGGGACGTTAGTCTACGACCCGCCGAGCGGCACAGACATCCTCGATCCGCCGGTGAAGTCCTCCAGCACTTCCGTTTCGCCTAACGGCGACACGTTTATCTTCCATCCCGGCATGGGTGCCGATGTCGCCAGCAATTTCACGGCGAAGACGGACACAATCGACCTCGACCACTTTGCCAATATCGGATCGGACCGGCAACTGACATCACTGATCGACAGCAACGCGCATGGCGACGCAGTGATCGAGCTTGGCCATCACGACAGCATAACGCTGCCAGGCGCGAGCGCGAACACCTTGCAAGCTCATCTGCACAGCCTGGTGCATTTAATCTGATTCTCGTCGCCCGAAGGCTTCCGGCGGAAAGCCTCAAGCCACCGAGGCGCTTGGCTTGGCCAAGAGTAGGCCGAGATTGGGCAATCGTGCAGGCCAGAAAACTTGTCGTTCTCCATGTTTTGGACAGAGCCGACACGCCCCGATAGCCCAAGATTGGCTGACCATAGGATGACTATTACGACGGTCAACTAACCATCCGGGCCGAACTTCCCAGGTGAGAAATGCGGCGTAAGGTAGATTTCCAAAGTGAACGCGCGGGAGCAAGTACATCGAGCACCGGGCTGCGATAGTCCGCCGGATCTTAAACTTGCAGTTCGGAAAGTCCGATGCGCTGGGTTTTATAGCCCCGATCAAGAATGGCTTGCCACCAGGACCGATTATTCAGATACCATCGGACGGTCTTTGCGAGCCCGGTTTCGAATGTATCCGTCGCCCGCCAGTCCAGCTCATTCTCAAGCTTTGAGGCATCAATAGCATAACGCCGGTCGTGGCCTGGACGATCCGCAACAAAGGAAATCAGTCGACGGCGTGAGCCCCGCGCGCATGGCTCAAGGCGATCGAGCAGGTCGCAGATCGTTTCTACGACAACAAGATTGCTCCGTTCATTGCGGCCACCGATATTGTAGGTCTCGCCGACGCGGCCACGTTCGACCACCAGGGTGAGCGCCCTGGCGTGATCCTCCACGTAGAGCCAGTCGCGTATATTTTGGCCGTCGCCGTAGACCGGTAACGGCTCTTCCGCGAGGCCCTTGACGATGACGTGCGGGATCAACTTTTCGGGAAAATGATAGGGACCGTAATTGTTTGAGCAATTGGTCACGATCGTCGGCAGACCATAAGTTTCGCGCCAGGCGCGCACCAGGTGATCGGACGAGGCCTTCGAGGCGGAATAGGGCGAGTTCGGCGTATAGGCCGTGGTCTCACTGAATAGTCCATTCGGCCCAAGTGTGCCGTAGACTTCGTCGGTCGAGATGTGAAGAAAACGAAAGCTCGACTGCGCCGCACTGCCAAGTCCTCGCCAGTAGCGCAGCGTCTCCTGCAGTAGCGTAAAGGCGCCAACGACGTTTGTTTGGATGAACTCGGCCGGCCCGTCGATCGAGCGGTCGACGTGGCTTTCGGCGGCCAGATTCATTACATATCGCGGCTGGTATTGGTCGAAGAGCTGGCGTAGCGCTGGCCCGTCGCAGATGTCCGCGCGAGCAAAGCGGTAACGTAAATTGCCCTGCCCTTGCGGTATCGAATCGAGACAGGCCGCATAGGTCAGCTTGTCGATGTTCACGACGAAAGCCTGCGTGTCATCGAGTAAATGCCGCACCACCGCGGAGCCAATGAAGCCCGCACCTCCGGTCACGAAAATGACGGCGTCTTTAAAGCGCATAGCTTAGCGCTCTACACTCCGCGATCGGGCAAATGTACGGTGGATACTCAAGAGGTATTCGCCATAGCTACTCTTGGCACACCGTTGGGCAAGCTGTTCGAAATGATCCAACGTAATATAGCCGAGCACGCAACGCAATCTCTTCGAGACAGGCAACACGCATACCCTGCCGTTGCTCGAGGATTTGTACGAAGTGGCTCGCCTCGATCAGCGAGAGGTGTGTGCCGGTATCGAGCCATGCGAAGCCGCGCCCCAGCACCTCAACATGGAGGTCCCCACGCTCCATGTAGGCCCGGTTGACGTCGGTAATTTCCAACTCGCCGCGAGGCGACGGTTTTAGTGACCCGGCGATACGAACTACGTCATTGTCGTAGAAATACAGGCCCGTTACCGCGACATTGGACTTTGGCTTGGCGGGCTTCTCTTCGATCGATATGGCGCGCGCCGTAGCGTCAAGTTCTACCACACCATAGTCTCCTGGCGACTTGACGGTGTAGCCAAACACGGTGGCACCAGCTTCGCGTGCGGTCGCCCGCGCCAGCAGCTCGGGCAGGCCATGACCATAAAAGATATTGTCTCCGAGAATAAGCGCGACTCGATCGCTCCCTATGAAATCCCCTCCAATCGTAAAAGCCTCTGCCAGGCCGCGCGGACTATCCTGCTGGGCGTAACTGAGGCGTAGTCCAATGTCGCTTCCATCGTCAAGAAGCCGCCGAAATAAGGACTGATCCTGCGGAGTGGTTATGATAAGAATGTCGCGCAACCCGGCCAACATGAGCGTCGCCAGCGGATAGTAAATCATTGGCTTGTCAAAGACCGGCAGAAGCTGCTTTGAGACAACCGTCGTGATCGGGTACAATCTCGTCCCCGATCCGCCGGCTAGAATGATGCCCTTCATCGAACCCCGCGATGTAAAAGATTCAGCTTCGACGTCGACACAGCAATTGGTGTAACTTGTCTAGGAGGCATCTTGGCCTGCCCTCGATGCATCCCGGTGCGAACTTCGCCGAAGACCTGAAGGACTTTTGGCATACTGCCTATCCTAATTGCTAGCAAAACGTAAACCCGCGCACGATTTATAATGGATTTCTTGAGGCGGCTACGCACAATTGAAATCGACGGAAGCGATGCATCAAAATATCACATTGACTACGCAATGCAGCACCGCGCCGCGGCACTCGTGCGACCGAAATTTTGGCGTGTCTCTAGCCCTTTGAGTCCGTCTCGATGCGAATTCTTCTCACCGGCATGAGCGGTCAGGTCGGCGGAGCACTGCTTCCCCGGCTGCGGGGTTTCGGGCAGGTCATAGCGCCCGACGAAACCGAGTTCGACCTCACGCAACCGGTTGAGATTTCAAGGATATTGGACCAAGCCTCTCCGGACCTCATCATCAATCCGGCCGCCTACACTGCTGTTGATAAGGCTGAGGATGAACCGGAGCTTGCACTGCGCGTGAACGCAGAGGGCCCGGGGGTCATCGCGCGGTGGGCTGCACTTCGTGGCGTGCCGCTCATTCATTTTTCGACCGACTATGTGTTCAACGGCGCCGGGGAGCGGGCTTGGCGCGAGGATGACGAAGTTCAGCCGCTGTCGGTCTACGGCAGCAGCAAGCTTGCCGGCGAGAATGCCGTTCGCGCCGCAGGCGGCATTTCTCTTGTCATCCGGACGTCGTGGGTCTACGCGGCCCGCGGCGCGAACTTTTTGCGAGCGATCACTCGATTGGCGCGGGAACGCAAGGAACTGCGCATCGTTGCCGACCAGATCGGTGCGCCGACATCGGCCGCCGTCATCTCGGACGGCGTGATTAAAATGCTGTCCGCGGGGCTCGATAAATTCCGTTCGCGCTGCGGCGAAACCAACGGGCTGGTCAATCTCGTGGCGTCGGGCGAGACCAGCTGGCATGGCTTTGCATCAGCGATCGTCGAGGGTCTCAAAGAGCGAAACGTCGTGCTTGCGGTCGAACACGTTCGGCCAATCACCAGCGCCGACTATCCGACCCGCGCGGCGCGTCCGCATAACTCGCGGCTTGATCTCGCCCGCTTGCATAATATTTTTGGGATTACGACTCCGCAATGGAGAGACGCCCTTGCGCCGGAACTCGACGCATTGGCGCAGGAGCTGGCGGTGACGCCCGCCTAGCGGTGCCACTGTGATTAGGTCTGATCTCTCAACCAACAACGGACACGTTGCGCGGCCGCCGCAACACGGCGTGGGGCAGCTCTGCTCGCCCGCTTCTTTTCCGGCGGCCGCGAAGACTTCGGTCCAAGGCGGCACAGCGCCCACACGCGCCGCTCTCGATGGGCGACACAAGAAGTGTGCGTCCAATGGCCCGCAATTGCGAACTCAAGGCGGGCTCCGATCGTCCAGCCTACCGCGATAGCGCGCGAGAAACAGCTTCTGTGGCGTCGGCCGCAGGCATGAACAGTCTGAGCGAGCGGTTCGGAAACGGCGCGAATCCGAAGTGCGGTAGAAAGTAGCCGCCCTTTCATTCGTCACTTCGACCACGATGGCGAAAACCGCAAGCGAACGGGCGGCCCCAATGATCCTGCGAACCGCGTCAGCCAACAGAAGATCTCCGACACCTTCACCGCGAACTTTCTCATCACGCGCGAGACGCCCGATCAGGGCAGCCGGGATGGCGTCGTAGCGAGGCAGGCGTTTTGCATGTTCTGGCGGCAGATCGGCGATGGCGAGCGTGAAAGAACTCAAGCGGTAGAATCCAACGACCCTGCGTTGATCGTCCACGGCGACAAAAACACGGGCCACCTTGCGCTTCTCGTCCTGCCCAGCACGAAGGTGGAACCAACTGTCGAGCGCGACCACACCACACGAAAACGCCGCGCGGTCATGCTTGCCGAGCAGCTCGATCGCGCTGATCATGCACGATCAGCCGAAGAGACGGCGATGACGCTTCAATGCCTTGACCAGACGCGGGGATGGATCAGGACTTCGGCTGATGGCCGCCAGGAAGACGTCGCGATCCTCTCCAGACAGAACCATGCGCTGATGCTCGTCGAGAAGCCGACGCGCACCCTCATAGGCAAAATCCCCGGCGGCAAGACCGGTGACCGATATGGCCTGCTGGATCACCTTCTTCGCTTGGCTTTTTTACATTTCCGATTATGGCTTACGCGCCATCGTTTACGTGGACGTGCGTAATCCGCATGTATTGATCACCAACGTAACCAGCGAAGAACCTCGACCTCTGTCGAATAGGCTCCGAGCAATCGAGCTGCGGCCGAGTCAAGCGCAGCCACTCTCTGCTGCGTCCCTCCTCCACCCCCGAGCCGAGCGAGAACCGCCATGGCGGCCGTATGCGTGCACGCCATTTGCACCGCGAACGCTTTCAATCTCGTCCTTTGGGCGGCGTCCTTTCAAGGCAACTTCACAGCCCGGTCCGCCGGGCCGATCACCCGATAAATCTAACGCGCTCTTGTTCGCGAGCTTCGGCTTCGGTCTTTGGTTGCGCTGGCAGTTGCAGCACAGTCGCCGTTTGGCCTTGGAACAGCTGCGTCAGCAATACGCTACGTCCGTCGGGAAATTCGACCGCGTCGTGATGGGCTACCAACATCTCCCTATTGAGCTGACGAAAGATGGCGGTCTGGTGGTTGGTCGTCATCCTTTTCCAGCCGAATAGTCCGGCCCGCAAAGTAGTGACCGCACTTGCAAACGCCAGCTCAGTCCCTGGCAACAAACACACCGCCATGCCAAGATCCTCGGGGTCGGCGAACCCGCGCGTTCCGGTGCCAAAATCGCGCGTCACAAGTTTATCGCCGACCTTAGCCGGTCGCGATCGCACGCTTTGGAGGCTAAAGTCGCACATTGAGTTAGACCCTTTCTCCCGGTCTTTTCCGGGTTCTCGGCTCACCCTGATGGCGTAACTGCCTAGCGCCGCAATGGTGCCACTCCGCGGGAACATTTTTCATGTAAGAGGCTTGGTGTCGAACGTTTCGCAACGCGAAAGCAACCATGCTCATTCCGCGCTTTGTGCGCCGGTTCCTCCGACGGTTAGGGCCCTACCACTGTCTTTTGTTTCTGGCAGTTCCTCTCTCAATAATCGAACCGCTTAAATTGGTTGCGCTGTTTATATTAGGAGATGGCCACTTCGTCGTTGGCCTTCTAATCATGGGCTGTGCCTATGCCGCCAGCCTTTTTGTTACCGAGCAGCTGTTCGTTGTCGTCAAGCCAAAGCTCATGACGCTGTCATGGTTTGCCGAAATTTGGATCGGTTTCGTTGCTATTCGTGAACGAATCCTACGCTGGCTCCGCCGCAAGTGGGCATGGAGGCATAGGGTTTTATCAAGGTGGAAATATTCAAATTCGCCGGAAAGTGCGCACAAACGAGTTCCGGTTTCGCCGACGCCTTCACAACGGCTTGACGCTGATGAATCTTCTCCTCAGCGAAATTTCTAAGTCCTCCGAACGGTCTGGGTCGCGCCTTCGTTGCGACAACTCCTTCCAAACACTTTTCAGGACAGAGGCGCTTCAACAGCCTTTTCGACAGCCTTTGCGTCGGCAGGCGTTGTCGTTGTCGTTACCGGGAACGCGCCGGCGGGGTCAGTGAGAGCATCGTTTAGACTTTACGACGCTCAGGTGGTTTTCGACGCTCAATAACCGCGAGACTCGCGAACGTTATTGCATTCTGCTTGGCACGTATCGAACAGGGGGCGCCCACTGAAAATCATTCTATGAGCGTCGGTGCTTGCTTCCTCCCTAACGGCTTTCTTGCTTGTGCTGGGGTTTACTCGCTTCATGGTGGCCAATCACACAGCCTGCCGCTGCACCCGCGACGCCGTGGCCCACCAGGTGGCCTGCTAGGCCACCGACTACAGCGCCCTTAATACAGCCTCTGGCGCCTGCCGGGCTAGCTGCCGCCAATGCAACCGGCAGTGCTATGCAGATCGTAGCAATAAATGTTTTCATCTTAATCTCCATCTATTAGCCAACCAACCAAACCAATGACTGTCTAGTTCCATGGCGGAGTGGTCACTTCGCACTTCCGATGTCGACAGTGGACTGGGCAAAGAGATCAGCTTCCGCCACAAGCCACTCACCCATCGGCAAAAAGCCTTCGACTTGCTTCGGTACTCGTATAGCCTCGCCGTGTGCGTTTAAGGCGGCCGGCCCCAAGCTGTGTCAGCGCGGACCGCAATCCGCTGATACGGTCGACTTCACGCCGATCGAAGTGCGCGTTCGCCACCGAATAGGCGAGGCAATAGGAGCGGTCGCGGGAGCAACAACGGATCCATGCTAAAAAATGTCAACGCCCAGTGGCCCTCTGCCAGATTCCCTAGCAGCAGAATGAGCGCCGCCCCCCATCAACCGCTCCGCCCGTTGGCTTCTCAGTTGGACCAAGTAAAGCCAATATGACACGAACAGCCGCACTCTTGCCGTCTCTGGCAAAGGCTCGCGCGTGCTGAGTAGGAAATCTATGGAGACCCGCAGCCATGACTCGAGTTGCGACGATCGCCCCGCGCACTGGGCTAAATACGTATGGTATTGGCAGATCGGCCTTCTGCCAAAGCCGGCTTGGGAACTAGCTTGGCAGGCGGCTGTTGAACGAGAGTTCGGCACGCGGCACCGCGACGAGGATGTATGTTCTCTGCGTTCTGGAAGATGCTCAAGGACACTGTCGTCGCGTTCGTCAACGACGAAGCATTAAGCCGCGGAGCAGCAATTGCTTTCTACACTGTTACGTCTGTCGCACCAGTCCTGCTTATCGTGATTGCGATCGCCGGTTTCGCTTTCGGGCGAGATGCCGCCCAAAATGCGATCACTGCGCAGTTGAGCGGCCTTCTGGGTCAACAAACCGCAGAGGTCTTGCAAACCGCGGTAGCAAGCGCCTCCGGCAAAACAGCAGGCGTCCTAGCGACGATCATTGGTGTAATTACCTTGATGGTGACGGCTTCCGGAGTCTTCGGCGAAATTCAAACATCCCTGAATGCAATTTGGAAAGCCAAAGCCAAAGGCTCTACGGTTTCGCGGCTTATTCGGGCTCGCGCTACGAGTCTTGGCCTGGTTGCGACATTGGGATTTCTTCTTATCGTATCGCTTGTCGTGAGCACGGCTTTGACAGCCTTCGGCACCTACCTCGATTCGGTTCTTCCATTCGGCGACTTCATCCTTAGGGTTTTAAATACCGTCGTTTCAGTAATGCTCTTATCGTTGCTGTTCGCCGCGATTTACAAAGTCTTACCAGATCGGCATCTTGAATGGCGTGACGTTATGGTTGGCGCACTCGTTACGGCCATACTTTTCACTGTGGGGAAATCGCTCATTAGCTGGTACATTGGCAGCAGTGCCGTCGCCTCTAGCTTCGGCGCTGCGGGGGCCCTAATCGTCCTGCTTTTGTGGGTATATTATTCCGCGCAGATATTTTTACTCGGTGCTGAGTTTACGAAGATGTATGCAAATCGGCACGGCAGTAAGAGAGATAATCCAGTGACGGAGCACTGAAGGTCTTGTTAGTGATCGTTTATAGATGAGATCGGCCCGCTGACAGTCCCCGCTAGACGGCGCAACTAGCGACTCAGGACGGAGTGCGCTCGTAACAGCACTCGAGTGCGGCCGGATCGCCTCGCACCTGCGGATAGAGGTAGAACGGGTCGCACACCACAGCGCGGGAGATGGCGCGGAGTTCACCCGCGCCTATGCCATGGCAACGCCGCCCACACCTCGCGTGTCATTTCGAGAAGCGCAGGGTTACGGAGTCCCGGCCTGCGCTGGCGGCCGCCTTTAACTTTTCGCCGACGTGGACGGCGGCAATTTTCGCACGCTCGGTCGTTAGACCCTGCCGATCCGCTTCATCCTTGACGTCCGACATTACCTTACCTGCGCGGTCCTTGATATCGCCAGCGATGCCTTGCAACTTTTCTCGCGCAGCCGCGGCTCGCTCGCCCATCCATTCACCTTCGACCTCCGTTGCAGCAAAGGCGGAGGCTATGCCCGCCCCAATGACGAGGCCGATAGCGCCGATCAGGATCGGCTGCCGGTCCAGGCTTCCGGCAATTCTTGACTGGATGGCAGTGCCGTACTGGGGCGCTTTCCCGAGGGTCGACTCAAATCCTTCGCCGATGGTCGACCCGGTAACCGAGCCAGCATCCGATCCCTTGTCACTGTTTCGCCCCGACATAGTGGGCACGATAGACGGCATCGATTCGACAATGTCGGAAGCGGCCTCTTTCATCGCCGCGGCAGCCTTCGATCCTACTTGGGTCAAGCCGCCAGTCATGGCGCCGGCCGCCGTGGACGCGGCTGCACCCGCGCGGGTGGCGGCGTGAGTAGCCGCACTGGTGGCGGAGGCAGCGACACCTTTGGCACCGCCGAAAAACATCCAGGCGATACCTGCAGTGATGAGGCCCGCAGCCAGCGGATTTTCGCGGATCGCCGCATTAATGCGGTCGACGACGGGGCCGCCCCTATCGATCTCTTTCCCGATGGTCATCGCACCAGTTCCTTCGCAGTTGTCACATCGCGGCGCACCTGTTGCAGAGTGACCTTGGGTTTGAGATTTTCGATCTTAAAATAGCTCATGCCAATTGCCGCCAGGATGACGCCCAACAGGGCCCCCACCAAGGCAGCTACCAGATGCGCGAGCACGGGGGAGAGGCCCAGTTCCGTGAGCCAAATCGCCAGGGTGAGAAGCAGAACGACCAGTGCTGGTATGAAAAGAACTGCGGCTCCTGCAACGTAGGCGGCACCGATCCCGGCTCGGGTGATCTTCTGCGACATCTCAGCGAGGGCGAGCTGAGCTTCGTTCTGCACTAGCTTGCCCAGCTGCTCGACGGCGTCGCCGATTAGCTTCGGAATTGCGTTGAAGTCGTCCGACAATGACATGGCCGGTTATCCTTCGCCGCGGCGCACGTCGAATGCAGTCGATTCAGCCCCACCGGACGGGGGGGCGCTCTTGAGGAAGCGGAGCGCGGCGAATCCCAGAAGCACGGCACCGCCAAAGAACAATGTCGGCTGCCGCCGGGCAAAATCCTGAACCTCGCCGACCAGTTGGCGTGCGTCCTTTTCCCGCACAGTGTCCGCGACACCCTGGATCTGCTCAGCTGCTTGCCGGATGTAGTGTGCGGCTTGGGGCAACTCCGATTCGAACTCGTTGGCCGCACGACTGGTTGCCTGCGCGAGCAATTCCATGTAATCGGCGCCGAGCGACTTGCGCTCCGTGACTGCTCCTTCGACTTTGCCCTTCGCGGAGCTGGCAACACTAACGGCTGCTTCGCCAAGTTGGGATGCATTCTCCTTGGCTGTGCGGGTGACGCCGTCGGTCAGCTCGGCTGCCTTGGCCTTGACATCGCGGACGACATCCTTGGCCTGTGCAGCCAAGTCGGGACCTGCCGCGTAAGCGTCGCTCATGATGGAGTCCTTTCGGTAATGGATTCGGAGTTGGGCGGGGGCGTCGATCCGAGAGCCGTATTGACCCCGCGGTCGGCTACGGCACGGACACTATCTGCAACGCTGTTCAACGTTTGACGGACGCCGGCGGCGTCAAGGCCTTCGCGGGCGGCAGCAGCTGCGGCAGCACCGGCTGCGTCTGCCACTATCTCACCCGCCTTTTCGATTCCCTGGGCCGCGGCTTCCGCGGCCTTACTCTTCAATTTGTCGCTGCCTGCGCCGAATAGCCGGTTTTCAGCCTCGGACGCCGGAATGGACGCGGCGATAAACGCGCCAACCGCCGCACCGATTCCTGCAACCAACAGGGCGTTATCGTTGACGAACCTGATAATCGCGTCGCCGGAACTCTTTGCCGTTGTGGCCGCACCCTCCATAATGCTTCCGGCGTCATTAGCCGCCGTGGCGCCGCCCACCATCGATGTCACGCCGCCGGCTGCATTCTTCACAGCATCGGTCGTGTCGTTTAATTTAGCTCGCGCCTTTTCCGCGACGTTCCCTGCAGCTGATGAAACCGTCTCTCGGATTTCCTCAACTCCGTAGCGGGCGCCGTCAATCCGGTCCTGAAGGTCCGACTGAATGCTGGTGGCCGCATCGGCAACTCGCTCCGCGCCCTGTTGGACGACGTCGTCGATTTTTGCTTTGATGTCTTGCGCGGACTGCTGGCCTTTCTTGCTCGTTAGAAATAGCCCGGCTCCAATCAACAGCAAAGGCTTAGGGATCGCACGCAGGAGCCCCCACGCGGGGTAGGCAATCGCAGCGCCAACGGCGGCCAGTTGCAACGGATTCTCCTCGGCCTTGCGCTGCACGGAGTTGATGAAGGATTCCCGCGCCCCCCGCACGCAATCTTTAAATTCGTGTTTGATATGAGCGGAAGACACCAGAGTTTTGAGTTCGGCAGCGGTGTCGCTAACCCTCTCGCGCAATTCGTCAACCGTCGTGGCGAGCGCTTCCCGACTTTGTTCGGACTGTTCGCGCAACTCTTCCAGGGATGGCTCTCTCGTTAACGACATCGGTGTCTTCCGGTTGGTGAAGACCGCGCGGCCCGCGGCTGTCAGACAACGGTAGACAAGACTGTTTGGTTCCTAAGGCGCCACCGCTGCACTTCTGAGCTTATACAATCGAACCCATGGATCGTGATTTCCTTCGCGTCGCCGGCGTTTACACCACGCCAAAATGCCCGATCGCGGAAAAGGTGCAGCGCACGCAAGTTTTCTCAGCCTCATTAGCAAACGAGTAGCAAATTCGTGCCAGCGGTGGGGCGGCGGCAGTCCTAGCCTCTTTTCTGTTGCGGCTTTCGCTGCGACGGTAGTTTTGGCTTGTCTCCAGCCTTTTGAGTCAAACTCCATGCGAATTCTTCTCACCGGCACGAGCGGTCAGGTCGGCGGAGCACTGCTTCCCCGGCTGCAGGGTTTCGGGCAGGTCATAGCGCCCAACGAAACCGAGTTCGACCTCACGCAACCGGTTGAGATTTCGAGGATATTGGACCAAGCCTCTCCGGACCTCATCATCAATCCGGCCGCCTACACTGCCGTTGACAAGGCTGAGGATGAACCGGAGCTTGCACGGCGCGTGAACGCAGAGGGCCCGGGGGTCATCGCGCGGTGGGCTGCACTTCGTGGCGTGCCGCTGATTCATTTTTCGACCGACTATGTGTTCAACGGCGCCGGGGAGCGGGCTTGGCGCGAGGATGACGAAGTTCAGCCGCTGTCGGTCTACGGCAGCAGCAAGCTTGCCGGCGAGAATGCCGTTCGCGCCGCAGGCGGCATTTCTCTTGTCATCCGGACGTCGTGGGTCTACGCGGCTCGCGGCGCGAACTTTTTGCGAGCGATCACTCGCTTGGCGCGGGAACGCAAGGAACTGCGCATCGTTGCCGATCAGATCGGCGCGCCGACATCGGCCGCCGTCATCTCGGACGGCGTGATTAAAATGCTGTCCGGGGGGCTCGATCAATTCCGTTCGCGCTGCGGCGAAACCAACGGGCTCGTCAATCTCGTGGCGTCGGGCGAGACCAGCTGGCATGGCTTTGCATCGGCGATTGTCGAAGGGCTCAAAGAGCGAAACGTCGTGCTTGCGGTCGAACATGTTCTGCCGATCACCAGCGCCGACTATCCCACCCGCGCGACCCGTCCACATAACTCGCGGCTTGATCTTGCCCGCTTGCATAATATTTTTGGGATTACGACTCCGCACTGGAGAGACGCTCTTGCGCCGCAACTCGACGCATTGGCGCAGGAACTGGCGGCGACGCCCGCGTAGCGGCACCGTAGTCAGGTTTAAATTCTCAACCAACAACGGACACGTTGCGCGGCCGCGCAACGCGCTCCTCTGGTCTGGGCGTGGGGCAGCTCTCTTTGCCGGCTTCTCTTCCGGCGGCCGCGAAGACATCGGTCCAGGTCCGCGCAGCGCCCGCAGCCGCCGCTCTCGATGGACGACCGTAAGAGGTGTACGTTACATTCCTGGAAGTGAGACCTACTGAAAGAACTCGGCAGTCGCCCGCGGCCGGCCCGTTGTGTTACCATCCGTCGATTTCGGTAAATCGGGGGATCGCATGCCCGCCTCGAAATCTTACCAGCGCATCGCAACGCGATGCCTCGAAGAGGCATGTGAAGCTTCAGACTTAAAGCAAAAAGCGCTTTTCGCCGAAATGGCTCAAGAGTGGCAAAGGCTCATTGAGCGAGCAACCGTCGCTCATCGCAATTGCACGAACACTTCTAATTCGGAGCCGGACCCAGGGGACTAAGAACAGCAAAGGAAAAAGGGCTCCAGCGTGCTGCCGCTCTCTGCCGCCAAAAACAAGAAGTATCGCCAGACCCGGGTTTTTCGTGGCGCATCGGAGGATCAAATGCGTGCCGATCCGAAACGCAAACCTCGTCCGAACGACAACCGTGCAGACAAAGGAAAGCGCGAGAGCGGGCTAAAGTAGGTCCTGTGAGGCATCAAAGATCGCGGTTGGCGCCAAGCTCCTTTCTAACAATTTTTCCGACACGCCATGTGGATTTTCGCAGCGGCAACAACAACGTGATTGCTGCGACGAGCCACAAATCAAGCCGGCGCACTGGCAAAGCGACCCGGTCCGTGCTAGTAATACCGGATGTTCTGGTGGTATTACTGAGGTGTGGAAATGACTGTAACGGTTACGCGCAAAGGGCAAGTGACGATCCCTAAGCAAGTCCGCGATCGCCTTGGGATCAATCCCGGCAGCAAGGTTGATTTCGAGCTGGCGGAAGATGGTCGCGCCTTTTTGCGCCGAGTTGGAAAGCGCGCGATCAAGCCGAGCCGTTTCGAGCGGATGCGAGGCACGGCCACAAGCGGCCTCACCACAGACGAGATCATGGCGCTGACCCGTGACCCCGCTGGATGACGCTCGTCGACACAAATGTACTCCTCGACGTCGCGACTGTCCGTCGTCAGACAATTTGAGACAGATGGCGGTTTGATTTACGGGAGTGACCGGCTCATCTGGTTTTAGTTTAAGCGGCTTTCTTTTGGTGCTGCAAGCGTCGTTTTTGGATTGTGTTGCGTTTGATCCTTTCTCTTTCCAGCAGGATTGTTTGACCTCGCCCGAAGTACACGTCGGCCGGGGTTAGATTGCTCAAGCTCTCATGATAGCGCCGATGGTTGTAGTGATCGACGAACCGGCCAATGCTGGCCTCAAGATCACCCGGCAGGTAGTAGTTTTCCAGGAGGATGCGGTTCTTGAGCGTTTGATGCCAGCGTTCGATCTTGCCCTGTGTCTGCGGATGGTAGGGCGCGCCGCGAACGTGTCCCATGTTCTGTGCAGTCAACCAATCTGCCAGCTCAGCCGAGACGTAGCTGGAACCATTATCGCTGAGCAGGCGCGGCTTATGGACGATCCGTACCTGGTCACAGCCTGAGGCCGCGAGAGCAAGATCCAGCGTGTCGGTCACGTCCTGCGCCTTCATCGTCGTGCACAGCTTCCATGCGATGATGTAGCGCGAGAAGTCATCCAGCGCCGTACTGAGATAGAACCAGCCCCAGCCGGTCACCTTGAGATAGGTGAAGTCGGTCTGCCAGAGCTGGTTTGGCGCCGTCGTCTTGTCCTTGAACTCATCGGCTGCCTTCATGACGATGTAGGCCGGGCTGGTAATCAGATCATGCGCCTTGAGCAGCCGGTAGACCGAAGCCTCCGACACAAAATAGTTGGCCGTATCGGTGAAGCGCGTGGCCAGTTCCCGTGGTGATAGCTCGGGCTCGTCCAGGGCCAGTTGAACGATCCGCTCACGTATTGCGTCAGGGATGCGGTTCCAGACGTGCTTCGGCCTTGGTGCCTTGTCTTCTAGCGCCTCGGGACCGCCGGTCTGCAGTCGATCGTACCAGCGGTAGAACCTTGCAGGCTGGATCCCCAGCTTATCCAGCGTTCGGCGCACTGGCAGGTGGGATTGCTCGACCAGGCGGATGATCTCAAGTTTCTCAGAGGCGGGGTATCTCATTCCTCGTCTCCCCCATCCGCGATCATGCTTTTTTTAAGCAGACGCAATTCGAGCGCCTGCTCAGCCACGACCGCCTTGAGTTCCTGCGCCTCATGCCGAAGGTCCTTGACCTCGCCATTGGTCGCTGCACGTGCCGTGTCGCCCGCCAGACGGCGCTTGCCGGCCTCCAGGAACTCCTTGGACCAGGCGTAATAAAGGCTCTCGGCAATGCCTTCACGGCGGCACAGCTCGGCAATGCTGACCTCGCCGCGCAGACCGTCCAGAACTATCCGGATCTTCTCTTCGGACGAATGACGCTTGCGAGTTGCCCGGCGGATGTTCTTCACGATCCGCTCAGACGGCGATTCAGGGTGCACGGATTTCTGTCTCATCTCCACTCCTTGATGGTTACGATGAGCCAGAAATCCTCCGTTACTCAAGCCGTTAAATCTGTCTCACAGGCGCTGACGCCGGACACTTGGATGCGGAAAGCGCCAAGCTCTCGGAATCAGGCTCCGGCGATTGCCTGAGGGGCGTTAGGCGGAAACGGTCGAGTTCCAGGCGCGCCGGCAGCCAGAGATGATACCGATGTCTCCGGAAATCAGGCGCATGGCAGAAAGATCGTGGCTATTTGCCAGCGGCGGCCGCGGCGCGAGCCCCAATGGCGGGCTTCGCAGTCTTGCGGCGTGGTCATGATCTGATCGATCACCCTGGGTGAACCCGGCAGAACGACCCGAGTCGCACACAAAGGCAGCAGCGGGCAAACGACCGCGCACTGTTCACCAACGGTGATCACCCTGGCGTCCGCCTCATCATGACCATTCCAACGCGCGCAAACACCAAAGCCGATCGCCGCCGTGAGTACCCGCGGCAAAGCCGCCAAAGCGACCGAGAAGAAACGATAAGGTACAGCGCCGGCGTCCGGAGGAGGCCGCGGCGCAGGTCGAGCCCGCCGGGGACATTTGCCGCGGTATCTTCGAAAACCGCACTCAAATAGAACGATAACGCGGTAAGCACGCTCAGTTGAGAATGGCTCGGGGATATCTCCGGTGGTCCGCCAAGGAATTGGCCGACAAGGCGGGCGTGGCCGAATCCACCATCAAACGCATGGAGCAGGATGAAGGCTTCCCGGTCGCGCGCGGTGCCAACATCGAAGCCGTTTACGACACACTAGCCGCCGCCGGGATCATCTTTCTGCCGGAAAACGGCGGCGGCGTCGGTATCCGACTCCGAAAGCCCCCTGAGCCGATCGGCGCCGAGCCGACCAGCGCGTCAAAATCACTGGACGCACCATCACCGTTCCGTAAGAAACTGCGCCAGCGTCTGCCTGTACGTCGCAGGCGAACGATTGAAAATGCACAATAGGGCTATACAAGCGCACGTTTTGTGGCTCGGCGATGGCAAAGTATCCGCGGGCGGTGTCGCAGTTTCGAGATTGGGTCGTGGACGATGCAGCATGCCGGGACCATTTTGCCGGGGCTGCGAATGCTTCCGAATTCTCAACCGCGCCCCGTCAGGGGCAGTTAGCCTTGATTCTTAATGGTCTATGGACTAAGTTTAGTCTAGTCTGGAGAGCCTGACTATGACCACCGTCAATATCCACACTGCAAAAACCCACTTATCGCGCCTTGTTGAACAAGCGGCTTCGGGGGACGAGATTGTCATCGCCAAAGCCGGCAAACCAATCGCCAAATTAGGTCCACTCAGCGCGGCACGCCGCAACAAACGCCGCTTGGGCTTGTTGGCCGGGCGTCTAAACGTACCGGACGACTTCGACGCGCCCTTGCCATCTGAAGTCCTCGATACCTTTGAACGCGGATAAATGCGTCTTTTGCTCGATACGCATGTTCTGCTGTGGGCCTTGAGTTCACCCGAACGTCTGGGCAAAAAGGCGCAATCGGCGATCGAGGATCCCAGCAATGATGTCATGTTCAGTGCGGCAAGCATTTGGGAGATCGCTATTAAATGGGCGCTCAAGCGACTCGACTTCACCATTACTCCAGACGAGATCCTGGCAGCTGCGATCGAAAGCGGCTTCGACGAACTGCCAGTCCAATCGGCAGCCGCGGCCCACGTTGCCGTCCTGCCTGCTCATCACCGCGATCCGTTTGATCGACTGCTAGTCGCTCAAGCGATCATGGAACCAGCAATTCTCTACACGGCAGATCCGCAGCTGGATGTGTATTCGGAACTTGTCCATCGCATCTAGTCGAAGACTTCTCAACCTGCGGGCGGCCGCCCAGGCGTCCGCCCACGAAAGAAGCAACAGAAACGATTGGTGTGTGTCGAGGTTGCCCGGGATGGCGCTCCGAATACGCCGGGGCAATGATTAGATCGGAAGTCTTACGGGGTGACCTGAAGATACCCGACGATAATCCGCCCCGCGATGATCCATCTACCGAAGGACCGCGCTGGTTGGAGCGTCGCGGACCATTGGTTCATCTGTTACGCTTGACGTAAGGCGTAATTAAAGCTAAAATTTCTGTCGTATGATTGTAAGCTACCGGAACAAGAGAACCGAACAGTTTGCCAACGGCGAGCACGTCAAGGAATTTTCTGGTTTCGCACGACAGGCTGAAACGCGGCTCGACCGGCTGGATGCGGCAACGGGGTTGAGAGACCTCGCTGCCATGTCCGGCAATCGGTTGGAAGCCCTAAAGGGCAACCGGCAAGGGCAATACAGTATCCGCATCACTGACCAATGGCGGATTTGCTTTGAATGGCCCGATCGCTCACCCGGCCCGACCAATGTCGAGATTGTTGATTATCACTAGGAGGCATCATGGCCCGCACCCCTATTCATCCTGGCGCGCACCTCGGCGAAGAACTGAAGGAACTCGGCTTTTCTGCCGCCGAGCTGGCCCGACAGATCGACGTGCCGGTCAATCGCGTGACTACCATCATCAACGGTCAGCGGGCGATCACGGCGGACACCGCGCTACGTCTCGGCCACTGGTTCGGCAGCAGCGCGGAATTTTGGCTCAATTTGCAAAAGCTTTATGAGCTGCGCTTGGCGCGCGAGGAAGTTGGCGATCGAGTGGATAGGCTTCCTCGCCGCGCGGCGGCGCCGTCCGCACCACGCCAAAGTGCACGATTGTGGAAAAAAGCGCAGCGCGGCTAAGCTTGCTCCGCCGGATTGGCGAAAGTCACGTCCTGCGCGACGGGCGGCAAATACTCGTAGGCGGTGCCTGCCGGCGTTCGTCGAGGTGCCGCTGGCCAAGCCCGGTCCGGCGGCATTGATGGTCAGGCGGGCGCTATCACCGGCGTGGTCGCGCCGTTTGGAAAGGCTTGCTATTGCGGCTACCGCGATATCGCGCGAGAAACAGCTTCCGCCGCTTCAGCCGCAGGCATGAACAGTCTGAGCGAGCGGTTCGGAAACGGCGCGAATCCGAAGTTGCGGTAGAAAGCAGCCGCCCTTTCATCCGTCGCTTCGACCACGATGGCGAAAACGGCGAGCGAACGGGCGGCCCCAGTGATCCTACGAACCGCGTCAGCCAACAGAAGATCTCCGACACCTTCACCGTGAACTTTCTCATCACGCGCGAGCCGCCCGATCAGAGCAGCCGGGATCGCGTCGTAGCGAGGCAGGCGTTTTGCATGTTCTGGCGGCAGATCGGCGATGGCGAGCGTGAAGGAACTCAAGCTGTAGAATCCAACGACCCTGCGTTGATCGTCCACGGCGACAAAAACACGGGCCACATTGCGCTTCTCGTCCTGCCCATCACGAAGGTGGAACCAGCTGTCGAGCGCGACCACACCAGATGAGAACGCCGCGCGGTCATGCTTGCCGAGCGTTCGATCGCGTTAATCGCACACGATCAGCCGAAGAGACGGCGATGACGCTTCAATGCCTTGACCAGACGCGAGGATGGATCAGGACTTCGGCTGATGGCCGCCAGGAAGACGTCGCGATCCTCCCCAGACAGAACCATGCGTTGATGCTCGTCGAGAAGCCGACGCGCACCCTCATAGGCAAGATCACCGGCGGCAAGACCGGTGACCGACATGGCCTGCTGGATCACCTTCTTCGCTGACGGCGATAGGCGCAATTCGAGCCGTTGCGATTTGTATTCCCGGGTCAGCAATGCCGGCTTCTTTCGCGCTGACCGCATGATCAATTCCCTCAAATCCATGTACGGCAATTCACCGTGCTTGCCAATAGCGGCGGTGTACGACCATAGGATCGGGGTGCACTTTTGGATTTTTTGGCAATGCACTTCAATGAGCAATAGCGCACAGCTACGAGCAGTATGAGACGCTTTGTCGGGGGCTGAATTGAACAACCGACATTATGTATATCAGCGCCTCATTTTCGATCGACTCATCCAAAACCAAAGGTCGAACAAGAAGCAAGCTAAGAAAGCTCAACTGAGCGCCGCATTTCCGTCGTTGTGGATTTCGTCGGATACTATCGAACTTTTGTTGCCCGTTTTCTCCGAAGCCTCCAGCAAGGGATGTGTCTTCAGCCAAAGTGCGCGAGCCGAGGCGATTGGATCCACTTCGACTTTTGCCCACCATGCGGCTTCGTTGCCATAGCGGTGGACCTCGCGATGATGACCCCGACATAAAGGGACGGTGAACTCATCGCTGACCTTGCGTCCAAGTGCGCGGCTTTGCGCAAATCGGAGGTGGTGGGCGTCGGCAGGTTGTCGGCCGCAAATTAGACAGGGATTTTGCGCGACGAATCTGACGTGATCGCGGTCACGAATCCGGCGCGGCGCCGGCAGCGCCAGCGCGCTCTTGTCGACTGCCCTGGCTTGCCGCCGGTGGTACGGATCGCTTGAATAAGGAGCAGCCATTGCCTCCGGCTGCTTAGAGTTCGCCAGCGCTGATGGCTCGGCGTCCGCGTCACGGCCTGCGAAGATTGCCACTCTCGCTTGGAAGGCTTCCTCGACTTTCCTGGCGTCGGCTGCTGTCAGCCGGTTCTTTTCACCGAGGCAACGCTGCGCCCACATTGCGGCGTCATCGCTTGAGCCAAGGCCAGTGATTTCGGCAATAAGGCGATCACGCAACCCCGCCGATGGTTCGGCTGCCAGGATCGGCGTAGAGATCTGCGGCTGCGGTCTCGCGTTGCGGTGAACCGTCGGTCTTTGAGCGGGTCTTGGTTGACTGCCGTTGAGTTGACCCTTTCCGCTCGGCTGCGGCTTCTCAGGCTGCGATGTCGGATTCGTGGGCGTCACAAGGTCGGGCGCATCGAGGTCGTCCTCGCCGGCGATACCAACAAGCGTAAAGAGAGCATAACGCCGGGCATAGGTCAGCGCCGCTCCCATACGGTGCGGGGTCGCGGTATCGCTGATGGCGCAAACCGGCCAATCCGAGGCAATCCATTCTCCCGATGCGTGCGCCAATACCGTGGTGAGATTGATGATGCCGGCCGCCGGATCGATCGAGGTCGTTTGCACCGTCGCAATCTCGTGCTGGCCGAGGATTTTGCGCACGATGTCGAGCCCACTCGATAGCGGCGCATAGCGAAAGGTCCGCTCGCCCCCACCTCGTCCATCCGCTCGGATGGTTGCGACCAGCGACTTCTCCGGATTGACGAGTTCGCCCTGTGCTTTGGCAAGCGCGGCCGCCAAAGTGCCGATCGAACTACTGCACCGCTGCATGGTCGTCATCCGCGCTGACGAGGTCGAAACTGATGGCACCCGATTTCGAGCGCTTGGCTCGGACGCCATGGCCGATCGCCTGCTGCGCGTCATCGGGCACCAAGCGCTTGAGTTCTCCCCTCGCCTGCTCGTGTTCGAGATGGGCCGACCGGGTTCGCGAGAAGATCGCGGCCAATTCCGCCCATGCGTTCGATGAGGTCATGTCGACAATGCGCACCGCCTCGATGCGCGGCTTTGGTGGCTCGGCACCGAACAGAACGGGAGGCTCACCGGTCTCAACGCAGCGCCAGAATTTGCGCTCGGCGGTGACGATGAGATGTTGGTAAAGCGGATCGGCATGGGTTTTGATTTCCACCCATCGGCCGCCGCCGCTGATCACCGAAAGTATCGCCCCTCTGGCTGCCACGACCCACATGTTGTGTTGCAGTTGCGCGGCGTGCTTCACTGCGGCAGCGTCCTCCGAGAATTGCCAGGGCAGCATGAATTTGGACTCGAACACATCGCCGCCTTCGACCCTCCCGTCCAACGTTGCCGCCATCCAGGGCAGGGTTGGGTGCCGGCGCCACATTTGAACATCAGTGACGACCCGCCCCGTATTGGCCTGATACCAGCGCCGATTCAGCTTCTCAGTGGCTAGGCCCAGTTGCACAATCAGATTGCCGGATAAGTCCTCCGGCTTGATCTCGCCGCGCTTTTCCTTCCACAGCCGGATCAGGGCGGCTTCGTCGTCGCCCATGATGATCCGAGCATCGGAGCCGCCGATGAAGTTCTGCCTGTTCGGGGAATTGGTTATTCTGTCGGTTACTGCGATCATTGCTCACTCCAGTAGATTAAGGTCTTTGGGCATCTCGGCCACTCGATATGATGTATATGATATTGTATAAATAATATCAAGCCCCATGGCGAGGAAAATCTCAAGCGCTCAAATGCGGGCGGCGCGCGCGATGCTTCGGTGGACAGCGCTCGACTTGGCCGCCGCGTCCAAAGTGGGGGTCGCCACGATCCGACGGGTAGAGGTGCTGGACGGCGAAATTCCAGTTACGCCCGCAAATGAGGCCGCCATCCGTCGCGCGTTCGAATCCGCCGGGATTGATTTCCTCGAGGAAAACGGGGCCGGGGACGGTGTTCAATTTCGAAGGCCGCAACAATCAAAGCGAAAGTAGCATCCGCTAGTTTTTCGTTATCGCTGTAGGCTATTGAACCGGGACTGCGTCAAGTTGCGACGAGAACGGCGGCGGCCTAGTTGTGCGCCTAGGAAAGAAGCAACAGAAACGATAGGTGCGGTGCCCAGGTTGACGCTGATGGCGCTCTGAATACGCGTAGCATCGAGCTCGAGTTTGTTGATTATCACTGGGAGGCATCATGGCCCGCGCCCCTATTCATCCCGGCGCACACCTCGCCGAAGAGCTGAAGGAACTCGGCATTTCCGCCGCCGAGTTGGCGCGACAGATCGACGTGCCCGTCAATCGCGTGACTGCCATTATCAACGGTCAGCGGGCTATCACGGCGGACACCGCGCTGCGTCTCGGCCACTGGTTCGGCAGCAGCGCGGAATTTTGGCTCAATTTGCAAAAGCTTTATGAGCTGCGCTTGGCGCGCGAGGAAGTTGGCGATCGAGTGGATAGGCTTCCTCGCCGCGCGGCGGCGCCGTCCGCACCACGCCAGAGTGCACGGTCGTGGAAAAAAGCGCAGCGCGGCTAAGCTTGCTCTGCCGGATTGGCGAAAGTCGCGTCCTGCGCGACGGGCGGACGCGTAGGTGGGGCCCCGGGGTCGAGTTCATCGAAGAGACCGGCAGCGGAGTGTTGCGAAGCCGCAACATAAAACAGCTAGATTTGCCCGACGCACCGCCGCCTTCGCCGACCAACGGCCCGCAAACGGGAAATCAAAGCCCGGCTGCGGCTGTCCAGCCGACATAGGTTCGGCAATCACTCTTGCGTCGGCTTCCCAGCACGTAAACGGAAAAAGTATCTCGTGCTTTGGGGGCCGTTTAGCCATGGATAAATTCCGTTTCGTACCTCAACGAGAATTAGCCGCTGGGTGGGGGCGCAGCCACTCGCCCAGCTTCGACCAACGCCTCCGGCCCGAGACGTTGCGCACCGCGATGGCAACGGCCTTCTTCTGCCCGACCAGCACGACCAGCCGCTTGCCGCGTGTGACGCCGGTGTAGAGCAAATTACGCTGCAGCATGGCGTAGTGCTGCGTCATGACCGGAATCACCACGGCTGGGTATTCCGAGCCTTGGCTCTTGTGGATGCTCGCGGCGTACGCCGGCACTAGGGCGTCAAGCTCGCCAAAGCCATAGGTGACCGAGCGCCCGTCGAAGCTGGCGGTGAGGTTGCCTTCCTCAGGCTCAAGGTCCGCCACATATCCAATGTCGCCGTTGTAGACCTCCTTGTCATAGTCGTTCTCGATCTGCATGACCTTGTCGCCGGGCGCAAAGGTCCAGCCAAATCTCTCGACCTTGCGCTCGCCCGCCGGATTCAGTGCGGCCTGGAGTTCAATGTTGAGGGAGCGTGCCCCGACGCCGCCGCGGTTCATCGGGCAGAGAACCTGGACATCGCGGATCGAATCGAGACCAAAGCGGCGCGGGATGCGGGTTTTGACCAGCTCGATGATACGCGGAACCGCGGTCTCGGGATCATCAGCCTCGACAAAATAGAAGTCGCTCTCGGCATCGGGTTTGCGAAGATCCGGCATGACACCGTGGTTGATGCGGTGTGCATTCACGACGATCTGGCTTTGCGCCGCCTGCCGGAATACTTCGGTGAGGCGCACCACTGGCACCGCGCCGGATGAGATGATATCGGCCAGCACTTGGCCGGGACCGACCGAAGGAAGCTGGTCGATGTCGCCGACGATCAAAAGGGCAGCCCTGTCTGGGACTGCCTTCATGAGTGCCTGCATCAGCATGACATCGACCATGGAGGTCTCGTCGACAACCAACAGGTCGCAGTCGAGTGGATTGTCGTCGCCGCGCTTGAAGCCGCCGCCCTTAGGGTCAACCTCAAGCAGCCGGTGGATGGTCTTGGCCTCGAAGCCAGTCGCCTCGGTCAGACGTTTGGCAGCGCGGCCGGTCGGTGCGCACAGCAGAAGGTTGGTGCCCTTCGCAGCGAGGATGCGCAGAATGGCTTTGACGATGGTGGTCTTTCCCACGCCAGGACCGCCCGTCATGACCAGTACTTTGGACATTAGCGCGAGCCGGATCGCGGCGACTTGGCTTTCTGCAAGGGCGAGACCGATATGCTTCTCGACCCAGGGCAGAGCCTTGTCTGGATCAAGCCAAGGCCAAGGCAATTTGCCACTTGCCAGCCGCATCAACCGCTCGGCGATGGTGCGCTCCGCCCGATGCAGACCGGCCAGAAATACACACGGTGTTTCGCCAACCCGGTCGGCGACCACCGTGCCCTCCTGCAGCTCGAGATCGAGCGCAGTGCGGATGAGCTCCCGCGGAACCTCGAGCAGCTTTTCGGCAAGCGGTATCAGCTCTTCCGTCGGCAAGCCGCAATGTCCCCCATCCATGGCCTCGGTCAGCGCATAGGAAATGCCCGCCCGGACCCGCACCATGGCGGTCTTCTCGACGCCGAGCTTCATGGCGATGGCGTCGGCCGTCTTGAAGCCGATGCCGCGGATATCGCGCGCCAGGCGATACGGGTTTTGGGTCATGACCTGGATGGCGTCGCCACCATAGGTCTTGAAAATCCGTACGGCCCGCGCCGTGCCGACACCGTGGCTATGCAAGAACACCATGATTTCTCGCACCGCCTTCTGCTCGGCCCACGTAGCGAGAATGCTGGCAGCGCGTACCGGCCCGATGCCGTCGACCTCACGCAGTCGGTCCGGTGTCGCCTCGATCACGTCGAACACATTCTCGCCAAAGGCGCGCACGAGTTTCTTGGCATAAGCCGGACCAACGCCCCGGATCATGCCGGACGAGAGGTACTTCTCGATGCCGTCGGCCGAGGTAGGGTGCGAGGTGCGCAGGAACCGCGCCTTGAACTGCTGACCGTGTGTCCGATCGTTGACCCATTCGCCTGACGCTGTGATCCACTCACCGGCTGCAATGGTTGCCGCATGGCCGACAACGGTCACGACATCACGATGCCCGCGCGCCTTGGCCCGCAGAACGCAAAAGCCATTCTCGGCATTATGGTAGGTGACGCGCTCGACGAGACCAGCAAGAACCTCCTGCGGCTGATTCTCGGACGGGTATTTCATGGTCGGCCCGGCAGAATTGCCAGTTGCACGCATGCCATTCTGCTCAAGCCGGCGACTGGGTGGCAACATTGGTCGCGTGACTTAGCCTCGCGTCTTAAACTTTTCCAACGCAACCCGGACGGCGCTGTCGGCAGTATTGTCGAGCGTTGCAGCCATTATAATGTTTCGCATGGCCCCTCGCTCGGCAAAACGGACACGGATGCGATTCCGATGATTGCGGACATCTGTTCCGATTGAAAGCGGACAGTGATTCCGATCGATCGCGGACAGCATTCCGATGATTGCGGACAGCAGTTCCCGTCGACGGCTTCATGGGGTCATGCCGCTTGGTTTGCGTCAAGGCCCGATTGCTTGGCGGCCAATTTTCGCATGCTGTCTCCGTTGAGGATCAGGTGATGGGCGTTGTGGACGAGCCGATCCAGGATGGCATCCGCGATGGTCGGATTGCCGATCAATTCGTGCCAGTGCTCGACGGGGAGTTGACTGGTCACGATTGTTGAAGAACGACCATGCCGATCGTCGAGGACTTCCAGGAGATCGCGCCCCTGCTCAGGCGTGAGTGGCGCCAAGCCCCAGTCGTCCAGGATGAGAAGCTCGACGCGCGCCAGCGTCTTGAGGAGGCGGCCGTAACGTCCATCGCCGCGGGCGATCAGCAAGGCATCGAACAACCGCGGCAGGCGATGATAGAGGACAGAGCGGTTGTCGCGGCAGGCCTTGTGGCCGAGCGCACAGGCAAGCCAACTCTTGCCGACGCCGGCTTTCCCGATGATCAGCAAGTTCTGATGACGTTGGATCCAATCGCCGGCGACGAGTTTTGCGAACAGCGCCTTGTCGAGGGAGCGCGCCACTTTCAGATTGACGTCCTCAACGACGGCCGATTGACGCAGCCGTGCGACCTTAAGCCGGCTGATGAGCTGCTTGTTCTCGCGCTCAATGGCCTCGCGGTCGATCATCAGAGCGAGCCGCTCTTCGAAGTCGAGAGCGGCGAGGTCGCTCTGGCGTCGTTGTTCCTCCAGCGCCTTGGCCATACCGATGAGCCCGAGCGCGATCAGCCGTTCGTGTGTGGGATGAGTGAGCATTGTCGTTCCTTTCGTCAGTGGTAGTAGCCACGGCCACGGATGTTGGCGTGCTTGATCGGCGCGCCGTCCGGGACCTTCTCTTGCGCATAGGCTCGGTCGAGCCCGTGCTGGAGGATCGAGGCGATGGAGCTGTAGCTTGTCGCGCCGATATCATTGCCGCGCCGGCAGGCGGCTTCGAGCCGATCGACGCCGTATTCCTTGGCCAGCCGGAGGATGCCGAGGCAGGAGCGGAACCCTTGTTCAGGGTGAGGCTTCGCCCGCATGATCGCTTCGAACAGCGCGAGCGTTGCTGGCCCGATGTTGTCGGCCTCTCGCATGATGCGAGCCGGCGTCCATTCGGCGTAGCGCCGATGCGCGCTTGGCATGTGTTCTGGGATCGTCGTGTGCCGGTTGCGCACGGCCGAAAAAGCGTGGCTGGCGACGCGGGTGCCGCGATGGAAAATCTCGACCGTGGTACTGGTGATCCGCGTTTCGACGACCTCGCGGATGAGCCGGGAAGGCACCGAGTAGTAGTGGCCGGCGATCTCGATGTGGTAGTCCGGGGCGACACGGGCGCGCTTCCACTCGGCATAGCGATACGGTTCGGCCGGCAATGGCTTGAGCGCTGGACGCTCGATCGTTTCCAACAACTCGCGCCGGCTCTTGCCGAGCTTGCGCATGATCTTCGCATTGAGATCGGCGACCCACTCGCGAATCGCGACGTTGAGTTCATCGAGCGAGAAGAAACGCCGGTTGCGCAGCCGTGCCAGCACGAATCTTTGAACGATTTGCACCGCCACCTCCGCCTTTGCTTTGTCACGCGGCTTTCTGATCCGCGTCGGCAGAACAGCAAAACCGTAGTGGGTGGCGAGGTCCGCGTAGGTGCGATTGATGCCGGGCTCGTAGCGCGAGGGCCTGGTGACGCCGGCCTTCAGATTGTCGCAGACCACCGCCTTCGGCACGCCGTCGATGGCGGTGAGCACATTGACATGCGCGCTGATCCAGTCGGCCAGCCCTTCCGACCATCGCGCTTCCGCATAAGTGAAGTTGGAGGCGCCGAGCGCGGCAACAAAGATGTGCGCCGGTCGTGTGTCGCCGGTCAGCGGATCGATCACCGCAACCGTGTCGCCGGCGAAATCCACGAACAGCTTCTCGCCCGCCGCGTGCGTCTGGCGCATCGTCGCCGACACGCTGCGGCGCCACTCACCGTAGAGATCGCAAAACCGGCTGTAGCCATAGCCGTCCGGTTGCTCCGCGCGATACTCCTGCCACAACAAAACCAGCGTCACGCTGCGCCGCTTGAGCTCCTCGTGCAGCTTTGCCCAATCGGCGGCCGGGCGTTCCGCTTGGGCCGCGCCTGGGGCTGTGAACAGCCGCCGCTCAAGCTCGCCATCATCGAACAGCTGCGGCAGCGGCCAGGTAAGACCGACGACCTCGCCACGGCGCACAATCTCGCCCGCCGCGGTCTTGCCGACCCCAAGCGCCTCGCCGATCTCCCGGTAGCTCAGTCCAAGCGCGTGCCTCAGCCGAAGCACCTCGCGCACCTTGCGCATCGACAATCTCTCCGCTGGCATCGGTAACCCCCCGCTGTTGGTTGCAGGGGTCCCCGATCAGTCGATTCGATTGTCGACGGGAACGCTGTTCAGGCCGCCATTATCGGCTGTCCGCAATCATCGGAACGCTGTCCGCCTTCCGTCGGAATCCTGTCCGCCTTGCGTCGGATTCCGCACACGGACGCGCATCACCACCGAATCGCTCGAAACCATGGGTGCGCCCGCGCTTGCGAGCTTGCTCGTGGATCACGCGAAAGTCGACCTGGTTCTGCGCAGGAAGCTACACTTGCTGCTCGCCAGCAACGAGGGCTCTGACAAACTCGTAGCCGAAATCGAGAAGCGCATTCGTACGATCGGCAGGTCGAAATCTCACATCGGCTGGGAGAGGACCAAGGACATCGTCCAAGAATTGGATCACTTACGCGAAACCATCGCCGGCCAGCTCGCGTCGCAGGATCGGATGGCGGCGGTTGAGCGCATGTGGGGCTTCATCGGCATAGCCGACGATGTGCTCGAGCGCACTGGCGACAACTACGGCACCATCGAGGAAGTTTTTGGTCAGGCGATGGTCGATCTCGGCCGCCTTTGCGCCGATGACCCTGGTACCGATCCCAGCGAGCTTGCCCGGCGCGTACTTTCGATCGTCGAAGGAGATGGATTCGGCTCCTCGGGGGCCACGATCCGGCACCTGAGCGAGGCTCTCGGGCCAAGCGGTCGCGCCGAGATTCAAGCCGCAACTAAAAAGGCGCTCGCTGCCGTACCGAAGTCGGAGGCCGCGGACAGATGGCAAGTTGATGAACGCCGTCGCCACCTGGCGCACACGCTCGCCCTTCTCGCCGACATCGCGGGTGATGTCGACGATTATATCTCCGCGATGCGCGAGGGCGGGATGGAGGCGGCCTACGCCCCCGATATCGCCAACAAACTGATCCGAGCAGGACGACCGGGCGAAGCGATAGATTGGCTCAAGCGATCGAGACGGCCGTTCGATGATGACGACACCACGCATATCGACCTGATGGTTGAAGCGCTGGAAGCCCTCGGCAAGAAGGATGAGGCTCAGGACGCGAGGTGGCGGTATTTCGAGAAGTCACTGAACGTCGACAGTCTAAGGGCGTACCTTAAGCGACTGCCGGATTTTGAAGATTTCGAGGCGGAACGAAAGGCGTTTGAGATTGCGGCAAAGCACCGCTCGGTTGACACCGCGCTTGAATTCTTCGTTGCCTGGCCGAACTTACAGTCCGCCGACGAGATCGTGCGGCTGCGCGAGAAGGAATTGGATGGTGGCGCTTACTATAAATTGCGCCCCGCGGCCGAGGCGCTGGAAGACAAATATCCGGCCGGTGCGACGCGCCTCTACCGTTGCTTGGTTGAGAGCGTTCTGCATCGAGGATCGTCAAAGCAGTACACTTACGCGGCCCGTGATCTGCAATCCTGCATTCGGTTGTACCCGCGCATTGCCGATGAGTCCGACATCGAGAAGCACGCAACGTTCATGGCGCGTCTGCAGCAGCTGCACGGGCGGAAGTACGGCTTCTGGGGTTTGATGAAGCCATAATTTGCGGATTTTCGTTCAATGTAGGTCTTTTTTGTACCAATCTGTTACCGAAGATTTCTATCCGTCCGGCGCTACCAACTCGTTCCCACGCCGACTTACCACCAGCGGATGTGTCTCCAGCCAAAGCGCCCGAGCCGTAACGCTCGGATCAATACCAGACTTGCTCCACCGCGTGACTTCATTACCAGAGCGGTGGACCTCGCGATGATGACCTCGGCACAGAGGCACGGTGAATTCATCGCTGACCTTGCGCCCAAGTGCGCGGCTTTGCGCAAATCGGAGGTGGCGGAAAGCCCATGATCTTCGCCTGCGGAATTCCTTGCGCACTTCGGCAACAATGCGCGCACCATTTCCGGAACTCAATTTGTCAGCACAGCCAGCAACACTTAACGCCAAGGCCATGGAACTTAACGCCAAGGCCATGGATCAAATAACAGTGAGGCCCTTCTTCACGGCGAGTGCCTGTCGATGTTGCGGTTTTGAGAAGTCGAGGCAGATCACAAAAAGCAAAAATTTAGTGTGAAATCGCTAGGGAAACGGAACGGGGACGGGGGATCGTACTTGAGTAACTCGGGAAGATAGAGGACAGGAACCTATGGCGAGTAACCTTGTGAGTGCATTGTGGTTAGGTGCAGCCCTCGTAGGATTAGCTGTGTCGTCGGACCCGACAAAGGCGTCTACCTACGATATAACCGTAACACCGCGCTTCGGAGACGTCGGCGGTACTGGAGTGGTCAGTGTCGATGGCAACGGAGGTTTCAACGTCACGAGGTTGGATGTCACCATGGCGAATGGTGTCAACTTTGATTTTCCAGTTCTTGATCATGCTTCCGCTGTGATTAACTCCGAAGGCGACCTGGTTGACCTTCGGGCACGCGATGTCATTCCGGGTGACGCGTCCCTCGTAATGCACGGCCTGTTCGCGCATTTTGTCGAGGACCACTCTTTGGGAAAATACATTCGAGAGTATTGCGGATCCTGCATCTAATTTTCCAGGCGTGACGACGGCGATTGGAAGTACTCCGCTCGCCCCTACGCCGCTCGCCGCTACGCCGCTCCCCACAACCTGGACGATGATGCTGATCGGATTGGCCGGTTTTGGCTTCGTGGGCTATCGCGGGATGAAGAAAGGTTCCGCCCCTCTTACGGCCGCTTGATCGTTGCTGATCTGTTCGGCGGCTTGAATAAGGAAGCCTTCACTCCGCACAGATCCGATGACTTCAGCCGATGGTCCTTTCCTACCGTTCTTCGCGGTTCATCAATTCGGTCAGCCCCGGAATATTTCATCAGCGAGAAAGCGCATCTCACACGGCGGCGCGCGGATATACCTTTTCTGATGTTGCGGCGTTGCGGGCTGTTGCTTGGCGCTTCTCCGCACTTGGCTTTTCTGCTGCCGCCCCGTCAGCTATTGGAGTTAGGCTACTGGGAGTTATTTGGCTTTCCTTATCGGCGCCGATAACCGGGGTGCTGGTCGTCTCGCCTTCAGGGCATTGGTCGACTTTTTCGCCGGGCCGCGCAGCGACGGCGTCGTAGCTTCTTTGCTCGGCAGTCTGTCGTATTCCGGTTCATATCGCCTGTGGCGAAAACGGGCCTCCGAAAGATCGAACTCCATCTTTCAAGAGCAACCGCCGAGTCGGGTGTTGACGCTAGAGGGCCACAGCCGTGGTACGCCGACGCTAACATGAACAGGCCTGCGAATCCCACAGCAGTGTTCCGAAACTTGCCATTTATGGGGCCGATTGCGCGGCCTCGATGACGACATTACGCTGATTGGGAGTATACGCGCACGGGGTCGAGCAGTGGCCGTCGTTGATGACGATGACGATTGCCGCGCTTTCCCACGGGGCGAGGTGTTGAGGTTGGGAAATGACAACCAACAAAGAGGCCGAACCCGGCATACGGACGACTAGGGAAAACGAAATTTTCCGCGATCCCCCAGGTAGCGGTAACTACAGCAGCAGCATCGGCGCCGCCCAGGGTATTGAGCTGTTTAGCGGCATTGATCGAGCGAAGCGCGTCCGCCCCAGCAAAACGATTTTCGAGCCTGCGCGCCAAGTTCCGGTATTTGCCGAAACCGATGTGCTGGTGGTCGGCGGTGGCCCGGCCGGAACGGCAGCCGCCATTGCGGCGGGGCGGCTTGGCGCCGAAGTGCTACTGGTTGAGCGCTACAACCACCTAGGCGGGCTCTCGACCGGCGGCCTTGTCATCTGGATTGACCGCATGACCGATTGGTCCGGCCGGCAGGTCATCCGAGGATTGGCTGACGAATTCATGGAACGACTGCCGCAGGATGCTATTCAAGGACCGCCGCGAGCCGATTGGGGAAATCACGACGCCGCGACCGCCGCCTATTGGGCCCAGCGGACCGCTGCCTATCATGGGATTGTGACGTGGTCGCCGACGATCGATCCCGAAGCGCTCAAGACGCTGTCCATGCGGATGGTGGAGGAGGCCAAGGCGCGGCTGCTGTTACACGCCTGGTGTACGGCGCCAATCATCGAGGATGGGTTCGTCCGGGGTGCGATTTTTGAAAGTAAGGAAGGTCGGCACGCGATTCTGGCCAAAGTGGTTATCGACACCACAGGCGACGCCGACCTGATCTCGCGGTCTGGCGCACGGTGCGAGTGTGATGTAGACGCCAGCGATATTCACCACTGTATGAATACCGTCTTCCTGCTCGGCGGCGTCGATATGGAACGATGGCTCGCTTTTCGCCGCGAAGAACCGGACTCGTTTGCGGCTTTCATGGCATTGGGTCGCGATCGCGTAAAATTCTTCGAAAAGCCGTTCGTGTCGTGGCGCAACGACGTGGCATTGTTCTTAGGGCCGCGCCTGGCAGGCTACAGCGCAGTCGATGTCGAGGACTTGACCACCGTCGAACTTCGTTCGCGTGAGCTCGCACTCAGCCATCTTGAGGTTTACCGTTCCGCGGCGCCTGGTTTTTCTAATGCGTTCCTAATGCTTGGCGCGCCGCAGATCGGCGTTCGCCACAGCCGGCGGCTCGCTGGTGTGCGTAAGGTGACCCGGGAGCAATGGGACACCGGTCACGTGTGGGATGACGAAATCGGCGTGTCGACCTCCCTGGCGCCGAAGTTTCCTAATATCTCGGTGCCCTACGGAGCGTTGTTGCCGGAAACGCTCGATAACATATTGGGTGCCGGACGCCACGTTGCTTGCGATGCGAGTTCGCACACATTCCTGCGCGAGATCCCCCAGTGTTGGCTCACCGGCCAAGCCGCCGGCGTTGCGGCCGCTCTCGCGGTAGGAGCCGGCAAACGACCTCGCGACCTTACCGCGAGCGTGATCCAGTGCGAGTTGCTGCGCCAAGGAGCCTTTCTATCGACCAACATCGAAACCGCAGCGCAGCAGCCTGCGGCGGCTGAGTGATAATCGATGGTACACCCGCGCTGGCCGGCAACACCGGCACTGAGAAGGGTCATCTCGCATCGCCGTAGCGCTCATTTGCTGCGAGACAGCAATTTAGTCGCAAACGGCGGAACACATCAGGAAATGCCGGGTAGGTGTCGAATTACCGTTCGGACCGCATCGGCAACGCATCACGAACGGGGGCTCAGACCTTGGATACCGATCAACGAAAGGAAATTTACGATGTAATCCGATCTGAACATCTTGACCCATCTTGACCCACAAATCCCCATGTGAGCCAGATCCAGCCCTTGATCGCGAGCAGCCGGTCTTGCCGATGATGCCTGGCGTATCTGCACAGAAGAAAAAACCCGGCGGGGATAACCTTTGGGGAGGGAAACGCCGCGGCTAGTCAAAGTGCCGAGGGGAAAACGGTCCGATAAGTTTCAGATAAACAATGCCCACGCATTCAAAGCCAGACCGGATCACCCTGCCGTCCGGTCATCGAGCGGCACTTGTTGGCAATTGAACCGGGCCAGAAAAACTCGCTTAGCGCGCAGCGGGCGCCGCAGCTCACGCATTTTGGACATAGTGTATCAGATAGGGCCGGAAACGGGTTAAGCAACTGGAAAGCACAACTCCCAGCGCACGTCGGCTTTGCGCGCCCACGGCGAGGCGGAAACCGGGTTAAGCCGCCTGGACCAACAAGACGTCGAGGAAATCGTGGAGCATCCCTCCGAAATGCAGCGGCAACTAAAATCCCGGATACTTTAAGCCGTAGGCTAGGCGATCGACAGTTTGTGGCTTTGCGCGGCGCACAGCCCCGGCGGCTGGTAGTTCAAGTGATCATTGTTATCGGTACGCCGGGCGCGTCACCATCGTTTCGGTATTCTTCGATCGCACGCATGATTAGCTTTTTGATATTGTCGACTGTAACGTCACTGCGTCGCTGGATACCGACCTCCTCGCTCACGTCCTTGGGTTGCTTCGGATGACCTGATATGTCGAAACCGCTGCCGCTCGTGACGGTTACCATTCCCCCCTGCGGAACAATCAAATAGACCCGACTTTCGTGGCCCTTTCCATGGCCCGGCCGATCTTGCTGATCCTGCCGATCTGTTACGCGGAAGGCTACCGACGCGGGCTGTAGCCTCTTTCCGGTGCGACCGTACTGCCGAATGTCTACTTTGCCACCAAGGGGCTCCAAACTCAGCGCGGCGGCCTGTAGCTGGGGCAGCACCACATCGCTCATTGCGGCGGCGTCTGCATCGGCTTCCGCCTGCAGACGCTTGGCTGCTGTTGGACTTTCTCGGTGTTGATCGTGTTCAAGCCTCGCTTTCTTGAACGCGTCACCATAGTCGTCATCATCGCCGGCCATGTTGAGACCTTTCCTCGCGCGCTTCACTTCCCCGCTCGCCATTAGGCGTTAACTCGTTGTGCTGAAACTCAACGATACTTGGAATCCCTACCGAGTCCAAGTCAGGCGGCTGGTTCCGCGCGGCAACGTTTCGGGACGATTGCTGCGGGCAAGAACGCGGTCGTATAGCATAACGAGCAGTCCGGGATATTGGTCCGGCTAAAATAGCTTGATGGCCGCGTATCCAAGAAGACCAATCCGGGCAACCGTCGCAATCAATGCAACAGCCAGACCCGCGACCGGCATGGCACGATGAAAAAGAGTATGCACGCCACTCGATCCTTGTTTCTTTAGATTTTTAATTCCGCGCTTTTTGACACTGTGCTTTCATCAACATCCGCAACCGGAATAACCGAAATAGTTGACTGGATAATCGACAGTGGGGGCAACAACGACCGTGGTGCCGATGCCGTAACTAGGGTAGCCGTAATCAGCAGGGGCGTAGCCAACGGGGGCGTAGCCAACAGGGGCGTAGCCAACAGAGCCGTAATCAGCAGGAGCGTAACCAGCAGGCGAGTAGCCAACTGCGCCGTAACCGGCAGGATCGTAGCCCGCTGGCGCGTAGCCAACTGAGCCGTAATCAGCAGGAGCGTAGCCAGCATAGCCATAGCCTTGCCTACGGTAGCCATACCCACCGTAGCCCACGGCGCGATAGCCGTAACCACGATAGCCCGCGCCACGATAACCGTAAGCATGGTAACTCACGCCGCGATAACCACCGTAGCCCGCGCCGTGATAAGCACCGTAACCCGAGCGCGCGTACGACGTGTCGGACATCGCCAACGCAGATACGCCGACGATCGTCGCTCCGATGATTGCAGTCAGACTCTTTTTCATAGCATCACCTAGTTCTCACTCACTCAGCGCATTCGACTGATGAGATCAATGCTGACTATGGCCCAACGCGGATGAGAGGCCAAAAATTGAGCCGCTGGGTAAATGGATTAGGTAAACATCAACTCCATTCCATTTCCCAATTGCCGTTCTACCGAATTGAGGTTGTCTCGCCGCCAGACCAGTGCAGATTTCCGGAGCCGGCTCTGTGGCCTCAACTACGCCTCTACAAAATAGTCCGACCAGATCACCATCCGCAACGATACGCATGCCAGCGGCACCAGCGCCCGCCCCACCCTGGACGCGCCCAAGCGTAATAGCGGGTTCCGCCACGCCATCCGCCTCGCCAGCCCCAGCCTCCACGACGACAACACCACGCATCGACGATGTGAGCCGAAGCGGCCTCGCTTGCGACCCCCAGGGTAAGGGGTGAGATCGGGGCTGCTTGTGAAACTCCAGAGCAGCCGCGAGAAGCGCAGCCGCGACTGCAATTGCATATTCTCCTCCTTGGCATCAATTCTCCCAAGAAGGCTAAACCGAAATTAGGACGTGGCACTGAGCAAAATAAAACAGTGCCCTGGAATTAAGACAGTATCCGCCACCGGAACTAAAGATAAATCTGTGGCATTCCCGTGACAGATAGCGGACTTTGCTCAGCGCCTTGGCGCCGTCGATGATGAACAGCCGGCAGACCGTCGGGTCGAGCCCGCGCTCGATCAGATTATCGATCAACGCCTGCATGAGAGCGGCATTCTCAGTCGCCCCCTCGACCAAGCCGAGCGGATGTTTGTCGCCATTCCCGTCAACGCCGAGTGCGGCAATCATTGGGTAGTGTCCTAATTGAATTTCTCACAGAAGGTGTCGCGCTATGTTGCCCCGAATGGGCACACTATTGGTCACTGCCATATGCGGTGATGTGTCTGAGCGGGAATGCTATGGCCGAAGATGTGAAAAACTGCGTGCAACGTTGTCAAATGCTTTGCGGATATTTTCCGGATCACCCCGTATAAGGTGTCTGGACGCCCGGTGGAAATAACTTGCCTATGTTCGGCAACTCCTGAATTACGTTGATCGCCAAAGCAGTTTTGAAAGCCAAGATCGATCGTCTCTCTGCTGCTGTGTGATCCGGTTCCGGCGTGCCAAGGTTAGAAAGCCGGCCGCGCCGCAAGAGGCCAAGGAGAACGAAGACGCACTGACCATGTGCAAACTGTTGAGGAGACCGCCATGGCCGTAACCTATTACGTTGCTCTTCCATTCATCCACACCGAAGACGGTACTGCGCCGGGTGAAGCACAGGAGTGCCAGAGCGAGAGCGCCGCGATCAGGCGGGCCGAAGGAATGTCCCGGGATCCTGCCAATGCGGGGGCCGTCGCATTCAAGCGTGCAGGCGATCCGAACGTTGGCGAGTTTTCGGACGCGGTCGTTCTGAAGAAGTTCGGCGATGTGCCGGAAGATTTGAGCGAGCTGTGACCACGGTCTTGATGTTGTCATGACCGGGATGGCCGCGGCTGGATATGCCGTTGTCATCGCCCGATCCTTGTCGGCTCGTCAACTTCCTCGGCTTCGCCGGTTTCGCCGTGTACTTCCTCGCGAATGACTTTCTCCGTGATCTCGGAGAGATAGGCCACCAAGGCGGCATTCAACTCCTGGAATTCCGGCCACAACGTCTGCTCGATGAAGCTCTTGGGGCCCTTGATCATGACGGTTTGACGGTGCGCCCGCTTGTGGCGGAATGGTTGCAGGCCGTAGCGTCGGCATAGCGCGATGAACAGCTGCCGGGACCAGATATCGGGAATCGAGAACTTCCACTCGATGAAGTCTTCCTTGCCGGCGGCTTGGCCGAGACGCTCGCGGATACGTTCTGCAGCCGCGCCCGCGGCAGCCTTCTCACCGGGCGTTGCGGCGCCAGCGAAAAGAGCTTCGATCTTGCGTAGTTTGTTGCGAAGAATTTGATCGGGGGTCATAAGATTTTGCTCACAGCTGCATCGCTCTCCCGATGACGTGGCCGACGATGTGTACCTTTGTTGCATCGGGCTCGCAAACTCCGACCCGGCAAGTACCCGACAGCGCTTGCTACAAGATATCGCCCTAAACACGATTGAGCTCCCACTATGCCAGCGCGACCTTACGTCTGCTCGCGGCGTACGCCGGCACTAGGGCGTCAAGCTCGCCAAAGCCATAGGTGACCGAGCGCCCGTCGAAGCTGGCGGTGAGGTTGCCTTCCTCAGGCTCAAGGTCCGCCACAAATCCAATGTCGCCGTTGTAGACCTCCTTGTCATAGTCGTTCTCGATCTGCATGACCTTGTCGCCGGGCGCAAAGGTCCAGCCAAATCTCTCGACCTTGCGCTCGCCCGCCGGATTCAGTGCGGCCTGGAGTTCAATGTTGAGGGAGCGTGCCCCGACGCCGCCGCGGTTCATCGGGCAGAGAACCTGGACATCGCGGATCGAATCGAGACCAAAGCGGCGCGGGATGCGGGTTTTGACCAGCTCGATGATACGCGGAACCGCGGTCTCGGGATCATCAGCCTCGACAAAATAGAAGTCGCTCTCGGCATCGGGTTTGCGAAGATCCGGCATGACACCGTGGTTGATGCGGTGTGCATTCACGACGATCAGGCTTTGCGCCGCCTGTCGGAATACTTCGGTGAGGCGCACCACTGGCACCGCGCCGGATGAGATGATATCGGCCAGCACTTGGCCGGGACCGACCGAAGGAAGCTGGTCGATGTCGCCGACGATCAAAAGGGCAGCCCTGTCTGGGACTGCCTTCATGAGCGCCTGCATCAGCATGACATCGACCATGGAGGTCTCGTCGACAACCAACAGGTCGCAGTCGAGTGGATTGTCGTCGCCGCGCTTGAAGCCGCCGCCCTTAGGGTCAACCTCAAGCAGCCGGTGGATGGTCTTGGCCTCGAAGCCAGTCGCCTCGGTCAGACGTTTGGCAGCGCGGCCGGTCGGAGCGCACAGCAGAAGGTTGCCGCATGGCCGACAACGGTCACGACATCACGATGCCCGCGCGCCTTGGCCCGCAGAACGCAAAAGCCATTCTCGGCATTATGGTACGTGACGCGCTCGACGAGACCGGCAAGAACCTCCCGCGGCTGATTCTCGGACGGGTATTTCATGGTCGGCCCGGCAGAATTGCCAGTTGCACGCATGCCATTCTGCCCAAGCCGGCGACTGTGTGGCAACATTGGTCGCGTGACTTAGCCTCGCGTCTCAAACTTTTCCAACGCAACCCGGACGGCGCTGTCCGCAGTATTGTCGAGCGTTGCAGCCATTATAATGTTTCGCATGGCCCCTCGCTCGGCGAAACGGACGCGCATCCACTCGCCACGCACTTTTTCGAGTCCGCGCAACGAAAATTGACGGAATCCGAGCACGGCTTTGATGATGCCGAACACCGGTTCCGGGGTTTGCTTGCGCAGGACATAGAGCGTCCTGCCCTCCGGCGTCTTCAACCGATGCGCCATCGCCGCGACCGACGTTGGATTTTCTGGCGCGGGAGGTGCCGTCTCGAATCGTTCTTGCAACGGTGGATGATGCGGTTGACGGCCCATGGCAATCAGCGGTTCGATCCCGGCCTTCTCGCAAGTCTCGACATTCGCCGTGCTGAAATAACCCGTGTCCGCCAACAGCGTTTCGGCTTCGCCCAATTCTTCGGACAAGGCGCCGATCTTGCCGAGCATGGGCTCAAGCTGCCGCTTGTCGTTTGGCGCCTGAATGACATCGATAGCGACCACCAGCATGCTTCCCACCGCCACGGCGGCCTGCGCGTTATAACACTGCTCAAAGCCGCCGCCGGCCACCGGCATGATGCGTGACTCTTCGTCGGTGAGATTGATCTGATCGCTCGGCTGCGGTCCTTCGGTCGGAGGCGGCGGCGCCGCCTGGCTTCTTGCCCGTGGCCGCAACCTTGGCCTCGCGCGCCGCGAGTTTGGCTTCATGCTCCGCCAGTTCGCGCGCGTAACGCTCCTTCGCACGGGCTTCGATCTTCGCGCGCGCTTCGGCAAGCTTGCGCAAGCGCTCCGCGCGGAGCGCCAGCTCTTCAGGTATCGACATGCCGTCGGGAATATCCGCTGTATCCGCAGCCTCGGCTTTGGCCATCAGATCGGCGACTTCGGCCTTCAATTGTGCCTCGATCTTGCCCGCATGTTCATAAGACAGTGCGCTGTGCCGACTGGCATTGGCGTGGATCTTTGTGCCGTCCAGCCCGATCGTTCCCATCTTCAGCAGGCCCATCTCGCGCGCCAACTGCAATACCTCAACGAACAGCGCCTCAATCTCTTTCAGAAACCGCCGCCGGAACGCCGCGATCGTGTCGTGGTCAGGATGATCGTTGGCCGCTATGAAGCGGAACGCTGCCGATTCATAGCTCGCCCGTTCCAGCTTGCGGCTCGAAAATACCCCCGTCGCGTAGCCATAAACCAAAAGGCCGAGCAGCATTCGGGGATGATAGATGCAGAGCCGCAGCCGCGATAACTATCATCGCCCGAAGATCGAGCCCGTCAATCACCTCCACAATGAAGCGCGCCAGATGCTTCTCAGGAAGCCACTCATCCACGCACGGCGGCAACAAGAAGCCAGTCTGCCGATTAATCGAGCGGAAGTTGCTCATCAGAAGCCGGCCCTCGTCATGCGAGAATCAACTCGGCCATTCTAATGCATATCGTTATCGTGCCAGCCGTTAAGTTCGACAGGCTGGTAGCCGACGAGGTAACCGAATGGCCCTCGAGGTACGCTCCGGAGACGGACGAAAGCCTGGCCGAAAAAAATCGAATCGCGAATCGATATCCGATCCGCTTGTTGAGGGATTTGTTACTATCATTCAAGGCAGCGTCGTCGCCGCCCGTCGTCATTGCCAATACAACAATTTCCGGATATATTACCGGAAGCTCACTTTGGAGAACTCGCATTGGTTAAAGCGCAACGTAAGGCCATTATCAATTTCCGCAAGCGTCTTAAGCAGCAGGGAATGGCGCGGCTTGAGGTTAATGTGCGCAAAGACGATGCTACGCTCGTTCGCAACGTGGTCCAGGCACTCTCAAGCCCGGAACATGAACGGTCAGCGCGCGCGTTGCTGCGGAAGCATTTCGGCAGCAGGCAAGCAAGGGGACTGAAGGCACTCCTCGCGGCCGCGCCGCTTGAAGGCGTCGATCTTAGCCGCGAGCGCGACTTTGGCCGAGACGTCGATCTATGAACTATCTGATCGATACCAATATCATATCTGAAGTTCGCAAAGGCACAAGATGCGATCCCAACGTCGCAAGCTGGTACGAAAAAATCGAGGACGCGAGCCTGTATCTGAGCGTGCTGGTGATCGGCGAAATCCGCAAAGGCATCGAACGGATCCGCCCGAAGGACAGGGCTCAAGCTAGCGCGATTGAGGACTGGCTTCTAGCCGTCGATAAGGCCTTTGGCGAACGCATCCTGCCGGTCGATCGCGCCGTTGCCAATGAATGGGGGCGGCTCAACGCCAGTCGCCCGCTGCCGGTTATCGATAGCCTTCTGGCGGCGACCGCCAAAATCCATCGCATGACACTGGTGACACGCGATACCGCCGACATCGCCGATCTGGGTGTTCGCATTCTCAACCCCTTCGAGCTCAGATGAGCTCTTCACGGAACACCGCTATCGCACCTTTGAATTCAATGCGCGGCGCCGCTTTGGGGCAGGAACAAATTCGGTGGTCGCAACGGCATTGCGTGGCGGATATACCGCTGAAACTCCGATCAACGGCCCAGGTGCAGCTCAGCGATTGGGATCTGGCTGCTTCTTCAATTTGGCCGCTAATTCAACCATTCTCCTGATTGCTTCAGCACGAGACGGAACGTCGATCTGGCCGCGGGGCCAGTCGTCTACCATCCGCAAAAAGGTGCCCAAGGGTTCGTTCTGTCAGTCCCACTCCTTGTCCTGCGCGGGGCCGCGATCGGCGGCATGCTCGTTGCCGCGGCCACCTATCTGACGGCGCGGCTGATCAGCCCTGCGCTGGCGGAAACGGTGCCGTTCCTGATCCTGCGAGCTGGCGGCCGTGGGGATTGTTCGGAACCGTTGAAGAGCTCAACCGGGTTTGATGCGGCGCCCGTCATGACGGCAAAGAGTCCCTATCTCCTTGTTTCCCATGCGCAGACCAACCGGCTGCTGCCCGAACCCTATCAACGCGTCGTGATCGCCGTGCTCGCGCTAGCGCCGCTCTGCATCCCGGCATTGAGCGGCGACTATTTGCTGCATCTGCATCTGATGAATCTCTGCTCGATCGCCGTGATCGGCGCCGTCGGCATCAATCTCTTGACGGGCTATTGCGGGCAACTCTCGCTCGGCCAGGCGAGCTTCATGGCGATCGGCGCGTTCACCACCGCCATCCTGTCGCAGCGCTTACGGCGTGCCGTTCTTCATCGCCACTCCGGCAAGCTGCTGCGCCGGAGCGGCAAGTCGCCCTATCGCTATCACGCCATCGCCAGCAATCGCCCGAATGAGGACGCGGCGGCGACGATGGAATGGGATTGCAAACGCGGCGACACTAGCGAGAATCGCATCAAGGACCTGAAGATCGGCTTCGGCATGGAATACATGCCGTGCGGTTCGTTCCACGCCAACGCCGTGTTCTTTGCCATCGGCGCCCTGACCTACAATCCGTATCTCGGCTTTCGCGCGCGGGCGCTTGGAAAATGGGAGCATTCGCAAGTGCAGACCGTGCGCTGGCGGTTGTTTCAGACGCCGGGCAAGATCGTTCGCCATGGCCGGCAGATGTTCTTGAAGATCAGCACCGCCATGTTCGATATGTTCGCCGCGATCCGCGAGCGTTGTGCGTGCATCATGCGGGAAGGATCAATATAGGCGAAAAGTGCCTCCCGACTGTACATACAACGCGGTCCGCAACCCTTGCCAAGCGCGGATGCCGTAAGGGTCATCAGGGCCGTCCGTGAATCCCGCGTAGGTTGTATCGTATCCAGGCTTCCCTTGGGCCTTGACGCAGGCGAGCGCGGCCATGCTCAGTGCGACGACGATGTCTATTCGATTTGATTGCCTGTCCTTGGCGATCTTCCAGCCGCGGGGACCTTCAACGGCGATGGCGTGTGAGACTGCGGTACGGATCGCGCTATCCGGATAGACAAGTAGATTGCGGCCCTTAATGAGCACGAACAGATTTTCAGCTACCGCGGTCAAATTACTGACGGTCTGGGGATATTCTTGCATCCGCAGACCTTCACGCAGCAGACGTTGGCTCGACGCCGCCATCTGATAGGGATCGTACAAAATAGCGCGAACATCGAAGCGTCGGCTCCACTCGCGCAGCGTCTGCTCAATATCGGCGGAAAAATCGATCGGCTGGTCCGGGCTCGGGGTGTAGATGCGATGATCGACCAGCCGCACCTGCTGATGCTCCTTCGACCAGGTGACGGCTGCGAGTGCGGTGGAGTCATGTTTGATCCCGACATCCACGGCCGCCCAGACCTGCAGCGTGCGATCGGCGACCACGTGGCCGATGCTGCGGTCGACGCATTGATCCCACGAAGTCATGTTAATGAAGCTCGCCTCATCACTGACAAAACGGTTCTCGATCATGCGTGAAAACTGATTGGGGCGCAGGCTGCGGCGCATCTCGGCGACCCAGGCATCATCTTGCCAGGGAGCGACTGGCTTGTGGCTCCAGAACATCAGAATGCCGTCACCGGCATGCAGATTGGCAGAGATTTGTGGTTGCTGCAGACCGCGCCTGTAGAGTTCTTCAAGGAGAATGCTTTCGCCGGTGAATCCGGCGTAAGTGACCACCAAACGGCAGGCGATCCGGCGTGTGGGGGGTGGTACCAATTCATCGAACAGCCGACGCAGGCGCTCGGTGCCGTACGCCCACAGCTCATCAAAGGTTGAGATGACTGGATTGCTGCCGGCCGCACTCGCGTAATTGCTGGTGATCGCGCTGATGACTGCGCCGGCGATCGAAATCTTGTCGGCGGTGATCTTGGCCTGGGTGCGCAGCAACGGCGAGCACTCTACGATTCGCTTAATCGCCGCGAAAACGCGACCCATGGCTTGCTCATGGTCATTGGCCGCGCAGACCGCCTCGGGATGTGTGCCCCCGAACAGCACCACCAGCGCGATCACGATGATGGCGGCAAAGGTCGTCTTGCCCGATTTTTTTGGGCAGGAATAGACCAGCTCCGGATAGAGCAGCCGGCCGTTCGCGCCGGTCGTGAATGCGTGCTTCAGGAACGCGCGCTCAGCATCGAGAAGCACAAAGGGGCTGCCCGTCTCAGGATCGATGAGAACCTCCTCGATGAAAGCAACCGGATCAGCGCGATAGCGCGCAAGTCTTGTCGACATTCTATTTACTCCTCTTCTGGGGATTGCAGATGATCGGCCAAACTCGGCGTATGATTGCGCGACGGCGACTTCCTTGTGGCTGCATTGCTGAAGGCATTCATCATTGCAGCCAGCTGAGCACCCTCCGCCGGGCTGATTGCTCCCTGCGCGACGGCCCGCATAATGCATGCGAGCGCTTCTGCTGCGTCGCTAGCAGGAATGATCGGCGGGAGATCGATGGTGATGAGTCGGTCGCGCGGCAGCAGTCTACCGAGCAAAAACTTCAACATTTGCCGGTCGCCGCCCTTCGCAAGCTCGACCGCTTTGCGCACGAGCTCTTCACGTTCGCCTTCCAGCAGCGCCGCAGCAACTAGCGAAGTCTTGTTTTTTGAACCGGGCTTGCGTCCGCCATTGCCCCTTACGAAGGGACGACCTCGAACAACTCCAGGCGATCCGCGAGATGACATCACTTGCCACTCTCTACGTTTTCGCCTTGGTCATTAGTCTACGCTTAAAAGCGGCCCAGGTTCCGTGAAGCGGTCAGGGTCCATAAAGGCAGGCGGTCACGCAGAGACCGTAATCTTTACGTCTTCTGCCAATACTTGATGTCGTTATCATGTAGTTCAGGACTCTACGGTCAATTATCTCATAGTATTAAAATTCTGAAAATAATATTAATATTTAAGTAATACTGGTTAATTCTCCTATATCGATGAAATACGGCAATTTATACTTTTGATATTGCCATTTTTGTCGTAGATTATTGCCGTAAGATGTGAATTACCAAGTATTTAAAATAATATTTAGCATTAATTAATTTTCAAGCTCATCACGGCCCGCGTGTTTCGCGTAAATCGCGCGTATTTTACGCGGAAGGTAGCAAGGACACTCCGATCGTCGTCCCAATCCGAACAGTTCGCCCCGCCCACTGAAAACGCTCGTCAGACAATAAAATGGAAATTGTGTGCATGCAGGTGGCTGAGATCGACACCCGGCAACGTTATGGTGTGTAGCCGCCGTCGGCGGAGGCATAGCCCGGTGTATTCCCGGACGCCCGGCGCCGAGTAATGGGAGAGATCAAGCGCGGCGATCCCGAAATCCGACCGTCACCACGGTGCGGCGGCCGTTTTGACCCCCGTCCCGGAATAGCTAAAAGCCACCCACATCCGTAGAGTGAAGGCGGCGCTCGCCGAGGGCGAGGGCCTCTGATGTGCCGCGCAGCCGCCGGGCCACAAGCTTGTTGAGCGCGGCGAGATAGGCCTTGGCCGAGGCAACGAGCGTATCGGGATCGGCGCCCTTCGCGGTCACCGCGCGGCCGTTTTCCGATAAGCGGACCGACACTTCCGCTTGCGCGTCGGTACCCTCGGTCACGGCGTGCACCTGATAAAGCTCGAGCACCGCCTCGTGCGGCACCATCGCCTTGACGCAGTTGAACACGGCGTCGACCGGTCCGTTGCCTTCGCACTCCTCAATCAGCGATTTGCCGTCGATGTCGAGTTTCATGGTGGCGCGCTGCGGCCCGCGGGTGCCCGCGATCACAGAGAGTGAGACCAACTTGATGCGGTCCTGAGCGGTCGCAATCTCTTCGTCGACCAACGCCTCGATGTCTTCGTCGTAGACGTGCTTCTTGCGGTCGGCGAGCGCCTTGAAGCGGACGAACGCCTCTTCGAGCTGATTGTTGCCGAGGTGATAACCCAATTCCTCGAGCTTGTGCCCGAACGCATGCCGCCCGGAATGCTTGCCCATGACCAGCGAGGTTTGTTTCACGCCGACATCCTCAGGGACCATGATCTCGTAGGTCTGCGTGTGCTTGAGCATGCCGTCCTGGTGAATGCCGCTCTCGTGCGCGAACGCATTCCGCCCGACGATCGCCTTGTTGTATTGCACCGGGAACGAGGTGACCGCCGCGACGAGCTTGGAGGCCCGCGTCAACATTTTGGCGTTGACGCCGGTCCAGAACGGCATCACGTCGTTACGCACCCGCATCGCCATCACGACTTCTTCCAGCGAGGCATTGCCGGCGCGTTCGCCGATGCCGTTGATTGTGCACTCGATCTGCCGCGCGCCCGCGCGCACGCCGGCGAGCGAATTCGCCACCGCCATGCCGAGATCGTCGTGGCAGTGCACCGAAAATCGCGCCTGATCCGAGTTCGGCACCCGCTCGCGCACCATCTTGAAGAGCGCAAAATATTCCTCAGGCACCGAATAGCCGACGGTGTCGGGAATGTTGATCGTGGTGGCGCCGGCCTTGATCGCAGCTTCGACGCAGCGGCAGAGAAAGTCGTGCTCGGTGCGGGTGCCGTCCTCGCTCGACCACTCGACATCGTCGGTGTAACCGCGCGCCCGCGTCACCTGCGCGATCACCATCTCGTAGACTTCGTGCGGCTCCTTCTGGAGCTTGTATTTCATGTGCACCGGCGAGGTGGAGAGAAAGGTGTGAATGCGCCGGCGCTCGGCAGGCTTGATCGCCTCGGCGCAGCAATCGATGTCCTTAAACGCGGCACGTGCGAGTCCGCAGACCACGGCATTCTTGGTGCGTTTGGCGATCTCGTGGACGGCAGCGAAGTCACCTTCCGAGGCGATCGGAAAGCCGGCCTCGATGATATCGACGCCCATTTCGTCGAGCAGTGCCGCGACCTCGAGTTTTTCCTCGTGCGTCATGGTCGCGCCGGGGCATTGTTCGCCATCGCGCAAGGTGGTGTCGAAGATAACGACGCGGTCCTTCTCGGACTGGGCTGGAGTGGTCATGGCTTTAAGTCCTTCTCGTCTGCGCCCGGTGCTCTCTAGGCTTTGGGCGCTCGTGGGGCTGATTGCTTTCTTGCCGACCCCTGAGTGCCCAGGCGCAAAACGCCCAGCCGGCCCTCAGGGGGCGATAAGGAGCAGCAGCCCGTCGAGAAAAAGGGCAGCGCCGGGACGAGCCTTGGCGGCTCCCCGCTCGTTCGCTTTCAAATCGTTGCGAATCGACATGCGCTTCCTTCGGGCTTCAAGGTCGCGGAGAACGGTAAAGACCGCATTAATCCTTGAAGACGCGGACTTGTAACGGATAGATCGGCGGCAACGCAAGGCCCTTGCTGCATAGATAGGTAGGGGGCGTTGCGGTACAGTAAAGAAGCGACAGGGAGGCTGACCTATGATCGTCGAATACGTTCAATTCAAATATCCGGCAGGCTGGACCCGCGAGCAGATTCTGGAAGACGCGCGCCCAACCGCCGTCAAATGGCGCGCCAACCAGGAGCTCGTCCGCAAGCACTACATTGCCGGCGAAAATGGCGCCGGCGGCGCGTTCTATATCTGGCCGTCGAAAGAAGCCGCGCAACGCGGCCACAATGCCGAGTGGCGCGCCAACATCGAAAAGCGAACCGGCTCAACGCCCGTGATCAGCTATTTCGATTTGCTGATGATCGTCGACAACGAGGCCGGCACCACGACCGAATTTCCGCCGAACGTCACGGCGGAGGCCGCGGAGTAACGAAAGGGCCGCGACGATCTATTCAAGGCCGTAGTGGCGGTGACAGGCGGCGCAAATTCCGTCCAGCCGATCGCTGACCTCGGAGATCGTTTTCAGGTCGTGAGCTTCGGCGGCCAGATAAGCCCTATTGGCGGCTTCGGCCAGGTTTTTTGCGTAGACGCCCCATTCCGGATCTCGCGCCCGTTGCGGGATCATCAGGGCGTTGGTGGCTTCGGCGAGCGTTGCGGCGCCGCTCAAGATCCGCTCCCAGTCTGCGTCGGATTTGGGGGAAAGATCGTGCTCACCTTTTTCGTCGATCACGAGACCATTGACGCTCCAGACGATGTTTGCCGCTGGCGTAAGCACATGCTCCATGAAAGTTTTCATGTCGACATAAGGCTGGAACGGCGGCGAGCGACTGGCGTCTTCGCCCATCGATGCCCGCGCCGTCGCGCCGACAATGATCGCCGCAGCAAAGACGACTGCAAGGGAGCGGGCAATCATCTCAGCCGGCTTCCATGGTAAAGCCGATCCAGCGGCCGCACGCGACCACCGCGATCCAAAGCAGCATCGATAGACCGCCTGCCAGGCGTGCCGTGACCGGCAGCCGTGCCTGATTGTCCCATCGCGACTGATGCCTTGCGCTGATGAGATGAAAGACCAGCATGTTGACGCCCGCGGCAGCGATCAGACAAAGCTTGGCGATGAAAAAACCGTTACCGAGATATTTGGTCGCGTTGGACATGAACATCAGGAAACCGGATGCGACCGCCAGGACGAAAGCACCCCAGGTCAGCGGCAGAATTCCGCGCGTAACGGCGCTGACTGGACGTTTCACCGAGGCAACCCCGAGGAGCCTGAGATCGACGGCCATGATAGAGCCGACGACCAGGCAAATCGTCAGCACATGCACCGACTCGATCAGGGGAAACAGCACATCGTTTTCGCGAATGGCGTCGGCGAGGCTGCTGTCTTCGAAAAAGCCGATGACTTGCTTGAGGTACAGCATTATCCGACCTGGGTGTAGGCGATCCAGCGGCCGGCAAAGATGATGCCGCACCAAACCACGATGGAAAGGGTCGCCACGAAGCGCGCCCCAATCAGCCGGCCGCGGTTTTTCTCCCAGAATTCCGGGGCCGCCGCCAAGGACCACTGCAGGATGACGGTGAGCACAATGGCAAGCGCGAGCAGCGTCATCTTCAAATAGAAGGTGGTGTTGAGCAGCGAGCGCCGTGGCTCACCAATGATGAGCAGGCTTCCGGTGACCAGAAGGATCAGCAACACCGGCCAGATCACCGGCAGGAAGCGCTGCGCGACGTCCTTTAGCGGGACGTCGCGTTGCAGCACGCGCCACAGGCGAAGGTCGACGATGACCGCGGAAAAAAACAGCACGGCGATGCCGAGAATATGAATCGTTTGCAGCGTTGGAATGACCCAGCCGGCCGTCTGGATTGCGTGGCTCAATGCAGTCGCCGCGAGCCACTTGGCAAAGTCGCCGACGATGGCTCCGGTCATGACGTTACTGATCGGCGGGGGTGAGACTGAAGCTCAGTTCCTTGCCGTCCGGCATATTCACCTTCATCAGAAAACCTCCCGGACCGCCGGCGCGCAGCGGCGCGTAATGAAAAACTGCGTGATCGCCAGGCTGCAGCGAGCGCTTGGTCCAGCCTGAGCGGGTTAGCACACCGGGACTTGAAACTTCGAACACCCAGGTCTGCGCCGGCTTGCCGTCCTTGGCGTCGGCTTCGATCACGAAAGTAATGTGCGGGTTGGTCCAGTTGACCGTCTTGACGGTGCCTTCGAGCGTTTGCGGATGCTCGGTGTCGTAGGCCGCGCCCGAATGGTGCGCGAGCGTCGCGCCGCTCAGGCTCGCCAACACGCCTGCCGCCAGGAGAATTTTCTTTAGCACCACCGCTTTGTCCTTATTTCACTGCGCGGACGGACCCGTCCGGGTTTTGGGGCTGGGAAACGAATATGTCGTTGCCGTACTGATCCTTGCCGGGAACGAGGTCTTCCTGCTCGCATTCACCCTCGGTGATCTCGTAGTGACGCTCGGGGTAGCGGCGAAAAATGCGGGTAGTTTTCCAGGTCGCGGTCAAGACCTTCGGCGCCGTGATTTCCAGATCGTCGTGAAGGATATTCGGCTTCGCCAGATAAAGTCGTTCGACGATATGCATGTCGCCATCGTTGGGAATGCCGACCGCCTCGCTGGTGGTGATATAAGCTTGGGGCGCGATGGCGGTGGTGTCGATGACCAGGGTGTCGCCATCCCAATGTCCGGTCGAGTGGCCGTGCAGCGTCAGATCGGCGTCGTCGGGATGCGCCCGGCCGTCCACGTGGATTCGCCGCATGCGGTTGCCGTCGACCTCACCGAGCATGGTGATGCGGCCGGGCGTGGTTAGCCACTCGAATGCATTGTGCGTAATCAGCATCCAGCTCGGCATGCCGTGCGGCAGGCAATGGCTCAGCACGAGGAAAGGCCTACCGGCTTTTTCTTCCGCAATCAGACGCTGAACCTGCGGCAGGATATCGGGTTTCCAGGGCGGGACGTTTGCGGTTTCCTGACGGTGCTGATCTTTGACATCGGGAATCCATACGCCATCGAAATCAGATGGCGCGGCGCGCGCGTGACACGCAAGGCCCATAAGCGCCACCAAAACACCAAGTGTCGCGGCGTTTTTCACAAAGGTATTCACGCCTGCCAGCCCATCTTCCCTGTGTGAAACAAGTGTAAGCCGCAAGGCACCAGGTGTGAAGCCACGCCCTGACAACCCTCAAATGCAATCTTCGCAATGGCGTAAAAGATGCGCCATCTCAAAGCGCAAATAAATGTCGAGGCCGGCGGACGACAATCGAATGTTTAGCCGAGCTTCCGTCTGACCTGGCGGGGCAGTTTATTCTCTTATTCCGCCGTTTATTGTTTCAACCGGATTTTTCCGCCTTCAGCGCGCGCTCTACGTTCTTCAGGTGCTCAAGCGCCCGGCCTTGAACTCTGGGAAAATCGACTTTGAGAGCTTCCAAGGCCTCGATGATCACGGCGGAAACCACCAGCCAGGCGACCCGCTTATGGTCGGCGGGAACGACGTACCAGGGCGCATGCGATGTGGAAGTCGAGCGGATCATATCCTCAAAAGCTTCCATGTAGTCGTCCCACCGTTGTCGTTCGGCAATATCGGCGGTGGAGAATTTCCAGCGCTTGCCGGGCTCATCGAGTTGCGCCAGGAAACGCTTGCGCTGCTCCTCTTTGGAAATGCGCAGATGGAATTTGAGCACCATAGTCCCGTTACGCACGAGGTATTCCTCGTACGAACAAATTTCCTCAAAGCGCTGCTTCCAGACGCCTTTGCCGGCCAGCGGCAACGGCAGCCGCTCATGCGCCAACAGGTTCGGATGCACCCGCACGACGAGAACTTCTTCATAATAGGAACGATTGAAAATACCGATACGGCCGCGCCCCGGCAGGCGTGAGGATGTGCGCCAGAAGAAGTCGTGGTGCAACTCCTCCTCACTTGGCGCCTTGAACCCGTGCACCTCGCATCCCTGCGGATTGACGCCAGACATCACGTGTTTGATGACGCTGTCCTTGCCGGCCGCGTCCATGCCTTGCAGCACGACCAGGACCGCCCAGCGATCCTGCGCGTAAAGCCGCTGCTGCAAATCCGCGAGCCGGGCAATGCCGTCGGCGAGCATCGCCTTGACGTCGTCCTTGTCGATCGCAAGCCCGAAAGTTTCGGCGGGATCGCAATCGGCCAGCCGGAACCGGCCCGGTTTGTCGACCCGACAATGTTTCAGGATTTTGGCAAGCTTCATCTTTGCTTCGCACACACTTGAGTCGTGTTCATCGCCGCCAGGTTTCCTCCAAATAGGCAACCAGAAATCGCGGCATACGGTCGTCGAGATCCGCGCGTCCGCGGACGATGTGGATGTCGCAGAATTCCGGCCGCGCCTGCGTTGCGAGATTGTGCATGATTTGGGCGCGAAACTCTTCTGCATTCTGCCGTGTCGTGACTAGCTTCATCAGGTTTAGATAGCCGCGGTCATGCACCATGGTCCAGCCTGGCCGGACTTCGAGTGCTGCGATCTCGAGGCCGGTCTCCTCGAGAAGCTCGCGGCCGACGCTGCCGGCGAGGTCAAGGGTGCCTTCGGCACTGATGTCATCGGGATCCGGCGTGCCGCAGGGGAAATAGACCGAGCCGGGGCTCGCGGTCGACGGGCCCATTTCACCGAGCAGGAAGGCGCCGTCGGCGGCTTGCAGGGCAGCGGAGCCGAACACGTTAAAGACGCCGGGGTCAGGAAAACCCCAATCTCGCCAGGCCAGAAAACTGGCATAGTCGGTCTCGAAGCAGGCACCTTGCAGTACGCCATTGCGAACCGAATAGCGGCGAAGCAGAAGCACTCGGCCGTTCCAGATCGCAGAACCCTCGCTCTGACGGCGGGCAAAGTTCCGATCGATCTCTTCACGTCGCGTCAGCGCAAACTCCCACGACCACGGCTCGACCGCGATTTCCACGCGATCGATTTCGGCAATTTCAATGTTCGCCCTTTCAGAGGGCATCAGCGCCTGGTGGCATGCTCTGGCGTGGCCCGGTGCAATACGCTGTTGCGGATGCCGCGCTCACTCGTGCCACGGATTCACGAACAATCCGACCATGCCGGTTACGCCTTTCACATGCGCCGGCGCCGGCGCCGGCCCGAATTTTGCGATCACCTCATCCCGCGTCAAACCCGGAGGGAGTTCTGTCGGCTCGAAATCTGAGGCGATGAGAATAAATGTGTAGTGATGCGGCGTCACGTTTGGAGGCGTGCAAGGTCCCGAATAATAGCCGACGCCCATCGTACTCTTGCCGCCGACATATTTATCCGATGCCTTGCTGGCTTCGCCCTCGGCGAAGCCAGTAACGGAGGCGGGTATCCCATACGCCACCCAGTGGCTCGCGCCGGATGGAGCGCGGCCTTCAGGATCGGACATCAGGAGGACGAAGCTCTTGGTACCAGCCGGCACATTGGTCCACGAGAACTGCGGCGACACGTTTTCGCCGACGCAGTTCGGACTTCCGGCGCGGTTGTTGGCGACCTTCTTCGGCATAATTTTGCCGTCCTGAAACGTGGTCGAGGTCAGCGTGAACACGTCGGCCGCGTGAGCTGCCGTGCCTGCGAGCGTCATCGACGCAATTGCGGCCGCCGCGAACAGATGTTGTTTCCCAAGCAAGAGGGGCCCCTTTTATTCAACACCACCCGTACGCGTAGTGTTAGCCGCCGCCGCTGGGAGATCAAGTCAGCCCACGACGGCGATCAACCCTCAGACAGCCGGCCTAGTTCCGCGACCGGTCCACCAGGGCCCGATCCTTAATCCACGGCATCATCGCCCGCAGCTTGGCGCCCACTTGCTCGATGGGATGGGCGGCGGATGCGGCACGCATCGCTTTGAATGAGGTTTGGTTGACCTTGTTTTCCAGCATCCAGTCTCTGACGAACTTGCCGGTCTGGATGTCGGAGAGAATCCGTTTCATCTCGGCACGGGTCTCGGCGTCGACGACGCGCGGGCCGGACACGTACTCACCGTATTCCGCTGTATTGGAGACCGAATAATTCATGGTGGCGATGCCGCCCTCGTAGATGAGGTCGACGATCAGCTTCACTTCGTGTACGCACTCGAAGTAGGCCATCTCTGGCGCGTAGCCGGCTTCGACAAGGGTCTCGTAACCGGCCTTCATCAGCTCGACCAGGCCGCCGCACAGCACGGACTGTTCGCCGAACAAGTCGGTTTCGCATTCTTCGCGGAAGCTTGTCTGACGATGCCGGCGCGACCGCCGCCGATTGCCGCGCCGTAAGAGAGGCCGAGATCGTGGGCGTTGCCGGACGCATCCTTGTGGATCGCGAGCAGGCACGGCACGCCGGCGCCGCGCCGATACTCGGAGCGAACAGCGTGGCCGGGGCCTTTCGGCGCGATCATCATTACATCGAGATCGGCGCGTGGCTCATCAGATTGAAATGAATGTTGAGCCCGTGCGCGAACATCAGCGCCGCGCCGTCTTTCATATTGGCGTGGAGGTGGTTGTTGTAGATGTCGGCCTGCAATTCGTCGGGCGTCAGCATCATCATCACGTCGGCCCATTTTGCGGCTTCGGCCACTTCCATGACCTTGAGCTTTTCGCCCTCTGCCTTTTTGACGCCCTGCGAACCCTTGCGCAAAGCTACCGCGACGTTCTGACGCCGGAATCGCGAAGATTAAGCGCATGGGCATGGCCCTGGCTGCCATAGCCGATGACGGCGACCTTCTTGCCCTTGATCAAATTCAAATCGGCGTCGCGGTCGTAAGAAACACGCATGATGTCTCACCCCTACCCGGAGGCCAGCCTTTGGCCTTTGTTTGCAGTTGCTGCTTCTAGTTTCTGGGAGCGGTTTGGACAAGCCCGGTCCGCGCTCCGCGGCGGCGTATCGGCGGCTTTCCACTCGCCTCGCAAATCCCGTCGAATTGCTCGCGGGCGCGGGCGATTTTCGCTGGTTGCGGATCGCCCAGGCCCCAAGCGCCGAAACCGGATTTAACAAATCGCGGCCGAGCGGAGTGAACGCGTAATCCACCCGCGGCGGAATGGTCGGAAACGCCGTTCGTGTCAGCAGGCCGTCGCGCTCGAGACCGCGCAACGTCAGCGTTAGCATCCGCTGCGAAATGCCGCCGATAGATCGCCGCAGCTCGTTAAAGCGCATCGGTCCCTGACCCAGCCGCGAAACGACCAGTACCGACCACTTGTCGCCGACGCGGGCGAGCACGTCGCTGACCGCCCGGCAATCCCCGGGCAAGTGGATGTCGCTTGGTTTCATCGATGTGCCTTCTTGCGCGTTTTCGTCATAGGCACTTATTTAGTGTGAGTTATCAATTTTAACCAGAGGAACCGCCAATGGCAAAGCCACTTCTTGCCGTCATCGTCGGCAGCAACCGCCGCGAATTCATCAACCGCAAGCTCGCCCAGGCGATGGTCAAGCCGGGCGCCGACAAGTCCGACGCCAGGATCGTCCGCATCGACGACCTGCCGATGTACAATCAGGACAATGAAAATAACCTGCCTGCCAAAGTTGTGCGCTTCAAGGACGAACTGGCCCGCGCAGACGGCGTCCTGATTGTCATGCCGAACACGATCGGTCTATTCCCGCGGTACTGAAAAACGCCGTCGATTGGGGTGCGCGCCCCTGGGGCAAGAACTCATGGGCCTGGCAAGCCTACCTTCATCACCGGCACGTCGCCGGGCGCGATCTGGGCAGCGCCATTGCCCAACAGCATCTGCGCTCGGTGATGGTCAGCTTGGGTACGATCCTCCAAGGCGGCGAAGCCTACGTCACGTTCAAGCCTGACCTGATCGACGCCCACTGGAGGATGGGCGACTAGAGCACGCGGAAATTCCTGCAAGGCCACCTCGATCAGTTAGCCTTCCTGGCTCTCGGCCATCGAGCGCGATGAGAGCGTGCTCAGTCGCGTAACTACCGTGTCATTGCGAGCCCACGGGTCCGGGCCCAAGTGGCCGGCCCGATGACAACTCGCGAAGCAATCCAAGCCTCACCGGCGAGTTCTGGATTGC
>CAVXHG010000002.1:0-670000 GCA_963761525.1 uncultured Alphaproteobacteria bacterium
ACAGCGGACATTAATCAGCGCCGTCCGGGAGGGGTGTCTGCGCCGTAGTGCAAGGACTCTATTGGGTTCGGCGGACGTTATGCACGGCCAAGAAGTCCGTTCAGCGTGCAGGAATGCATGGGAAATGCACGCCTCACTGACGCGCGTTTTGAAGTCTACGGCAGTCCAGCCTCGGCACATTCCCGCCCTTCGCACACAAGGTGGGCAAATAGGGCGCTACGTCTTGCGGGGAAAAAAGCGGCAGCAGATGAACCAAAAACTTGGTAAGGCCATCGTACCTGAGGGCGATTCGATCGATGATCTCAGGCAACAGTGGTTTCAACATCTGAGCGGTTGCCGGTTGCGGGCCATTGAAGTCGACTGATGACGTGAAGGCGTGTTGTTTCAGCAGGCTATGGATCAGTTCGATATCGTCCTGGCTCAGCTTACCGCTTTTGATCCGGGCGTTCACGAAGTCTGCGACCAGCACCGATTGTGTCATCGAAATGAGTGTAGCGGCGCCGTAATCTTGGTTGATGATCGCGTCAACGGTGGCTCGATCATCTTCTGAAACAGCAAGCGCGAAGCGGTCTTTCCAGGGTGTCGGCTGGATCGTCAGGCTATAGCGTCGATCGAGCATGTCGAAAGGCTCAGCAGAGCTTTTGGGAAAAGGCTCGGTTGCAATAGCCAAGCAGCTGAAACTTGACTCGCATGGTCGGCTTGCGAAGGTAAACGGCAGTGTTGGCAAGTTGGCGACGAGTGTTGTTTTCACTTCAGCCGGCACTGATCGATCGCCGCGCCTTTCCATGATCGTAACGGTCGTTGGCCCCTGTTGAATGCCGATTGCCGCGGTATCTCGGCTTGGCTCGGTATGGCGGCCACTATTGTCAACAATTGACAAAGTCACGTCGGCATACGGGCTGTCGACCGCATCTTCGACGAGACATCGGCCGCCTAGAACATCGCGAACAAAGGCGGCCTCGATAAGGGTCAAGGTGTCTGGGCAAGTCTCTCGATGCTCGAGTTGAAATCGCCACCATTTTGTCGCAACGAAGGCTTGGAGGCTTGGCGCGCTGGCAACAGGTTTTAACTCTCGTACCAAACCGCCGGGATCGAGGGCAAAAGCTCGGCCTGGTTTAATGACGATCGTGCCGTTCTGCACGCCGGCCGCGAATGAATCCGGGTAGCTCTTCACCAAGACGTAGTCGGCGTTGCTTTTGAAGAGAAGTTGCTGACAAAGATCTTCGCACGGCGGCGTGGGATGGTTGCGGTCATGCTCATGCCATCGGCTGTTGTTGCTCCAGTAAGCGTAATCGTTGGGAAACGGCAGAACGAATGAACGCGGTGAAGGTATCGTCGTTGGGTCGGTGTGATCGGCCGCGACCAGCCGGTCCAACAGATGTTCGCCGATATAATGCGGCAGCGCGCTTGCCAGAACGAGGCCGACCGCCGCGGTAGCGCCTGCGAGCAGCCTTCTCTGAAGCAAGCGATTGATGAAATAAGCAGGCAACAGCGCGGTTGAGTAATAGAGGAGGGTCGGCGGCACAAAAAGAATCGACCCGAGAAAGATATGCAGGACGACACCGAAGAGCGTTGAGGCGTCTACCATCGCTGCCAGCGTCAACCCGGCCAAAACACTGAAATAAATCAGGAGGCCGCGTGATATGATCGGTCCCCAATCGCCGTTCTTGTTTGAAAGAACCGGTTCTCTCGTCACGTTCGCGTTCTGCGGGATTGGCGATGACGGCTGTTGAGGCCCATTGTTCGGCTCGGCTGTGATCGGGCTGGCCGGCGGTGCTATTGCCGAGCCAGAGCCTATCGCAGCATCGGTCGCCGGCTGGGCTGACAATAGCGTACCCAGACGCGAGACCGCGACGGCACCGACAAACATGATCACGGGTTCAGGCCAGCCAATCAGGCCGTCGTGCTGACCTTCCATCGGAATCCAGAGGACTAGGTCGCCGACCTTGTAGATCAAAAAGAGACCGACGGCCGCAATGACGACGCTGACCCAGATTTCGAAGCGGCGTTGCAGGCCGACGACAATCGCCAGGCTGATATACGCCAAGTACGGTAGAACCGAGCCCAGCAGGGTCACCGGTCGGCTGATGAACGTGTAATGCACGCTGTCAAACGCGAACCAAAAATTGATGCCGTGACTTGGGAAGAGCCCAATCAGGCTAACGCTCGAGCAGAGTGCGGCGCCGGCCAGAATGGCATAACCAAGCCAGAAGACTGTCCGTCGGCCTGTTATCATCTCGAGGAGGTAGAGGGCGGCAGCGCCTGCGATCGTGTTGGCGAGAATTCCTTCCAAGCCCGGCACCACCGGCTCCGGCAGCACCGGTCTGGAGTAGACGTCATAGAGCGTGTGAGCTGTCCAAAATATGGCAGGTATGGCGAGGCCAATGCCGACCCACGGCGGCCCGCGAAGGCCACGGCCGATTCTGATGACGCCGACAATGGTGAGAACGCCGGCGGTTGTCGCGAACAGCCAATAAAACGGATAGAGGCGCGATCCAAATAAGATCACCGCAAGGACGATGGCGGTGATGACATATGAGCGAGGCGGCATCGCGATCTCCGTCGTCTCAGAAACGCCGAAGCGATACAGCCGTATCGTTCATGGGACGGTGTGTAGCGAGAGCCTAGCGACTCTGCGACGCATTCGTTTACGCGACCTTAAATGCCAGCCAACCCGCTTGCGCCACGCGTTTGATGTTTACCGGTTTCTTAGTTGCCGCGTGTTCGCTCTTTGCGACCGCAGCAAAATGAGCTTATTCATTTAATCTGTCTTGGCTTGGTTGTTGAGGCGCACTGGAAGCGTTGCTGGTAAATCCAGCGGATGCCGAGCAGCATCGACCTGATCGTCTGAGCCTCGGGGGCGCTGCAGATGTCAGTGATCGCCATGCTTTCGGCGGCGGCCCGACGGTCATGCCCCTTCTAACGGGGTAAAGGCAACAGCGAGGGCTCTGGCGGGATGCCGTTCGGTCGCTATTGAAAATGGCCCTTAGCGTCGTTTGCCATTCTACAATAATTCTGTCGCTTTTGGGCCGAAGCGGACATCAGGCCGAACTTATGAGTGCACGCGCCAGATGCGCGCTGAACCGGTCGTCAGGAGACCTGATTTCGCGCGGTCCCCTCGGTAGGCATGCCAGCCAGGGGCGCCAAAGGATTTGGCGCCTTGGCTGGATCGCCAGCGCGCGCCGCAAGATAAGAATGCAAAGCCGCAACGACCTGGGCGCCTTCGCCGACCGCGGCGGCAACCCGTTTCACCGAACTGGCGCGAACGTCGCCGATGGCAAAGACGCCGGGGCGAGCTCGTTTCCAGCAAATGGCGATCGAGGCCGGCCTCCGCGCCGGTCAACACGAAACCTTTGGGATCGAGCGCAATCCCTGAACCGGCGAGCCAATCGGTATTCGGCTCGGCGCCGATGAAAAGGAACAGATGCCGCATCGGTTCGGATTTCTCTTCGCCGTTTGCTTGCCGGTAGCACACCGTTTCCAGGATTCCGTTGTGCCCCTCAAGGCGCGCGATCGATGCGCGTGTTACGACCTCAATATTGGCGTTGCTCTTCGATGCGGTCGACCAAATAGCGCGACATTGTTGCGCCGAGATCGGCGCCGCGCAGGATCATCTTCACCCTGGCGCCCTGGCCGGCGAGATAGACTGCGGCCTGACCCGCCGAGTTGCCGGCGCCGACCAGCGCAATGGCCTGATTGGAACAGAGCTTTGCCTCGAGCGGCGAGGCCCAGTAGTGCACGCTCGACGCTTCGAAAGCATCGAGATTTTGCACGCCAAGCCTGCGATAACGTGCACCGCTTGCAATGACGACGGCGCGTGCGGTGACGTGTTCGCCGTTCTGAAGCCGCAAGACGAAGCGGTTGCCGTCCTCGCCCAATGCGCTGGCCTCATCGGGGATCGCCATTTCGGCGCCGAACTTCTGCGCCTGGTTGTAGGCGCGCGCCATCAGCGCCAGGCCGGTAATGCCGGTCGGAAAACCAAGATAATTTTCAATTCTGGCAGATGCGCCAGCCTGGCCACCAAAGGCGCGGCAATCGAGCACCAGGACCGAAAGGCCTTCGGAGGCCGCATAGACGGCGGTCGCAAGCCCTGCTGGTCCGGCGCCAACGACGGCGACGTCGAAAACCCGCAAGGGGTCGATCGGGCCAACGAGTTCAATGCAGCGGGCAAGCTCGTCTTCACTCGGATTGCGCAGCAACTGTCCGCTTTGACAAAGAACGATCGGCAATTGCCCCGGATCGACGTGAAAGCGCTCGATCAGCGCTTTCGCGTCAGGGTCGGTGGTTGGATCGAGCAGGCGTTGGGGGTGGCCGCTGCGCCGGAGGAAAACCTGCAATCGCAGCACGTCGCCATTGTCCGCATGGCCGACGATGATGGGTCCTGCCTGGGTTTCCAGAAGACCGACGCGACGCAGGATCAAGGCACGCATGATCCGTTCGCCGAGATCGGCCTCGGCGACGAATAAGGAACGCAGCCGGTTCGGTTGCATGACCAGCGCTTGCACAGGTTCGATCGCCGTTGCGTCGACCAAAGCCGGACGGCCGGCCATCTGCGCCAGTTCGCCGATGAATTCGCCAGGCCCATGGCTGACGATTGTTTGCACGCTGCCGGAGGCCTCACGATGCGTAATGTCGACCCGGCCCGAAAACAGGATCATCAGGCCCGGGCCGATCTGGCCGGCCGCCAAAAGCGTTTCCCCCGCGGCGAAAGTCTGGGTTTCGCCGAGGTGCCGCACGCGCTCGATCTCGATCGGATCGAGCGTGGGAAACATCTGATCGTGACGCCGTTCAATCAGCGTCTGAGGTGAGGATGTCATTTTATTCCGCCGCCTAGACCTGATCCGATCAACTTGATCGGATCAGGTCTAGCTTTCAAGTTGGAGCACGATCTTTACGGAAAACCGGAAGTCCACTTTTCCGGATCGTGCTCTAAAATGCTTGGCCTGCGGATATATGGGAACTCAGTGGAAATACTGCCCGCCGTTTGCCGTCAGCGTCGCGCCGGTGATCAATCCGGCATCGTCGGCCGCCAGGAATACCACGCAGCGCGCGATCTCCTCCGGCTCGCCGAGCCGCCCGATCGGAATCAGCGGCAGGATGTTCTTTTCCAGCACATCCTTCGGCACCGCCTGCACCATCTCGGTGTTGATGTAGCCCGGACAGATCACGTTGACGGTGATGCCGACTCTGCGCGTTCTCCTGCGCGAGCGCCTTGGTGAAGCCGATCTCGCCGGCTTTGGCCGCCGAATAATTGGTCTGGCCGAACTGGCCCTTCTGGCCGTTGATCGAGGAGATGTTGACGATGCGGCCGAACTTGCGCTCGCGCATGCCTTCGATGACGTTGCGGCGTCATGTTGAACAGCGAGCCGAGATTGGTGTTGATCACGGCGGTCCATTGCTCGAGCTTCATGCGATGCAGCGTTGCATCGCGGGTAATGCCGGCATTGTTGATCAGCACTTCGATCGGTCCGAGTTCGGCCTCGACCTGCTTGATGCCGGCCGCGCAGGCATCGAACGACGAGACATCCCACTTGTAAACGGCGATGCCGGTTTCGGCCTTGAATTTCTCCGCCGCCTCGTCGTTGCCGGCGTAGTTGGCTGCAACCTTATAGCCTGCTGCCTTGAGCGCCTTGCTGATCGCGGCGCCAATGCCGCGCGTACCGCCCGTCACCAACGCAACGCGTGCCATAATGATCCTCCCTGATCATTCGTCATGCCCGGCTTCACGCCAGGCATCCAGTCTTTCGATCCAGCTTAAAGACGTGGATGGCCGGGACAAGCCCGGCCACGACCCCCGATTGATGTGAAAACAGATACTCGCTGTTTAGCGTTCCACGCACATCGCGATGCCCATGCCGCCGCCGATGCACAGCGTGGCGAGGCCTTTCTTGGCGTCGCGCTTCTCATTTCGTGCAGCAGCGTCACCAGCACGCGGGCGCCGGACGCGCCGATCGGATGGCCGATCGCGATCGCGCCGCCGTTGACGTTGACCTTGCCGGTGTCCCAGCCGAGGTCCTTGTTGACGGCACAGGCCTGCGCCGCGAAGGCCTCGTTGGCCTCGATCAGGTCGAGATCGCCGACATTCCAGCCGGCCTTCTTCAGCGCCGCGCGCGAGGCCGGGATCGGGCCGGTGCCCATGATCTTCGGATCGACGCCGGCCTGCCCCCACGACACGATGCGGGCGAGCGGTGTCTTGCCTAGCTTGGCGGCCTGCTGGCGTTCATCAGCACCACGGCGGCGGCGCCGTCATTGATGCCGGAGGCGTTGCCGGCGGTGACCGTGCCGTCCTTGTCGAAGGCCGGCCGCAGCTTGGCCATCGCATCGAGGGTGGCGCCGTGCTGCGGATATTCGTCGTCGTCGACGACGACGTCGCCCTTGCGGGTCTTGATGGTGACCGGGACGATCTCGTCCTTGAACTTGCCGGCCTTCTGCGCCGCCTCGGCCTTGTTCTGCGAGTCGACCGCGAACTCGTCCTGCTGGGCGCGGGTGATCTGCTACTGCTTGGCGACGTTCTCGGCGGTGTTGCCCATGTGATAGCCGTTGAAGGCATCCCACAGACCGTCCTTGATCATGGTGTCGATCATCTCGAAATCGCCCATCTTCACGCCGCCGCGCAGATACTGCGCAGTGCGGCGCCATGCTCATGGATTCCTGGCCGCCGGCGACCACGATGTCGCAATCGCCGTTGAGCGAGCGCCTGATAGCCGAGCGCCACCGTGCGCAGGCCCGAGCCGCAGAGCTGGTTGACGCCCCAGGCCGGGCTTTCGACCGGGATGCCGGCGGCGATCGAGGCCTGGCGGGCCGGGTTCTGGCCCTGCGCCGCGGTCAGGATCTGGCCCATGATCACTTCGGAAACGCGGGCCGCCTTCGATGCCGGCGCGCTCCAGCGCCGCCTTGATCGCGGTCTTGCCGAGATCATGGGCTGGCACGGTGGCGAACGCGCCGTTGAAAGAGCCGACCGGCGTGCGGGCGGCACTGACGATGACGACATCGTCTGACATGGGAAATCCTTCCGAGCTTCGGGGTTGTGACGTGGCAGCGATGGCGGGCTTTGGCGCTTTATTGTTACCCTATGTCATAAGGAGGCGACCGGCCCGCGACAAGATGCGGGGGGCATCACAAAACGGTAGCCCCGTCCTCCGAAAATGCCTACTTTAACAGGTACCGAGGCGAACGCTGCAATGTCTGATACCGCAACGACCAAGTCTGCCGAGCCCATCACCATCAAGAAATACGCCAACCGGCGGCTCTACAATACCGGCACCAGTACCTACGTCACGCTCGAAGACCTCGCCTCGATGGTCAAGGCCGGCGAGGATTTTGTCGTCTATGACGCCAAGACCGGCGAGGAGATCACCCGCTCGGTGCTGACCCAGATCATCTTCGAGCAGGAGAACAAGGAAGGGCAAAACCTGTTGCCGATTACCTTCCTGCGCCAGCTCATCCGCTTCTACGGCGACAGCATGGGCATGCTGGTGCCGCGATATCTCGACATCTCGATCGCGTCGTTGACGCGCGAGCAGGAAAAATTCCGCAATCAGATGGCGCAGGCCTTCGGCGGCAGGCCGTTCGGCGCCCTCGAGGAGCAGGCCCGGCGCAACATGGAAATGTTCGAGCGTGCCTTCGCCATGTTCACGCCGTTCTCGAGACCCGGCGGTGCCACCGGCACCGAAGCGGAGCCGGAGAAGGTGGCGCCAAAGGGCGGCGATATCGACGATCTGAAGCGGCAGCTCGAAGAGATGCAGCGCAAGGTCGATAAACTGAGCGGCAATAACGACTGATCAGGCGGCGGCGGTTTCGGCTTCGATAACCGCGAGCGGCGCGTTGCCCTGCTGGGCCGACAACAGCTTCGGCACCTGGTCTCCCGGTACGGCTCTGCCGTACAAAAAGCCCTGAGCCTGATCGACGCCGTGCTGCATCGCAGCCGTAGCCTGGGCCTCGGTTTCGATGCCTTCGGCGGTGACAAACAAATTCAGGCCTTTGCTCAGACCCACCATGGCGCGAATGAACACCGCGCTTTCGCCGGTCGTGACCAGCTCGGCGATGAAGCGCTTGTCGATCTTGAGTTTGTCAAAGCGCAATTCGTAGAGGTGATAGAGGCTGGAATAGCCGGTGCCAAAATCGTCGATGACGATGCGCACGCCGGCATTGCGCAGGGTCTGGATGGCGTGACGGGTGGATTCCAGGTCCTCCACCAGCGCGCTTTCGGTGATCTCGGCTTCGAGACGATGCGCCGGCAGGCCGGTATCGCGCAGCACCATGAGAATGGCATCGGCAAAACTTCTGTCGCTGAATTGCGATGGCGAGAAGTTGAACGTCAGCGAAATCTCTTCCGGCCAGGTTGCGGCTTCGCGGCAGGCATCGCCGAAAAGCTGCCCGGAAATAACGTCGAGGATGCCGAGTTCTTCGGCGAGCGGGATGAAAGTATCCGGCAGGATCAGGCCGCTGACCGGATTGTGCCAGCGCGCCAGACTTTCGAAGCTGACAATGCGGCGGGTCTTCAGATCGACGATGGGCTGGTAGTACGGCTGAAGCCCGTTGCCGCCGACCGCCGCCCGCAGATCCTTTTCCAGAAGCGACCGCTCGCGGATATGAGCGTCCATCTTCGGATCGAAAAAGCAGAACTCGGTATGAATGGTCCGGGCGCGCGACAGCGCGACGTGGGCGCAACGGAGCAGTTCATCGACGGTCGCGTGTCCGCGGCCGGTCTGGGCGATGCCGACGCTGGCGCCGAGAGAATGCGCCTCGATGCCGATCTGCACCGGCCGCTTGACCGCTTCGACCAGCGTGCAGGCGATCCGGCGCGCGCTGTCGGGGTCGCTGCCGGCGAGGCAGAGCGCAAATTCGTCGTCACCGATGCGGGCGAAGATGTCGCTGCCGCCGGCGCGCTCGCGGATTCGGGAGCCGATCTGCAGCAGCGCTTCGTCGCAACCAACGTGTCCATAAACCTCGTTGAGCTTCTTGAACTGATCGATGCCGAGCAGCAGGACGCTCATCTTGTTGTCGGAATTTTTCAGCGCGGCGCTGACGTCGATCTGGAACTGGCGCCGGTTGGGCAGTTGCGTGAGCGGATCGCGCATCGACATGGTTTGCGCGCTCATCTCGGCGGCCACGCGTTTGGCGCGCTCGCTTCGCTGATCGCCGATCCGCCGGAGGCTGAACAGCACCAGCGCCATGCCGAAGAAATAGAGGAAAGACGGCTTTTCAGCCTGGATGCCGAAAATGAGCTGAAGCAGCGTCATGCCGCCCCAATCCGCCACCAATTTATAGGTGAGGAAAGTGATCGAGAAGATCACCAGAACGTCGGTGAGTTCCCGCGCAGATGGCGCAGACATCGCCGCGACAAGTCTTTTACGGAAATCACGCAAACGGCACCTGTCAAAAGGCGACAGTTGGCAGACAGACTTCTCTTTTTCATGAATCTGAATGCTCGAAAGTCGCTTCAGAAACAATTTACCTAAAGCGCCCGTTAAATTACATTCGATGCCGGTTTGATCCACGGCCGTTCGGGCGAGGCGAGGCTGATCAGCGCGCCTTGCAGGTAATCGCAGCCCCAGGCCTGTAACGTCCCGGCCGCTTCTTCGTCCTGGACCCACTCGGCGACGGTCAACAGCTTGAGCCTTCGGGCCAGGTCGATCAGGGTGCGCACGAAGGCGCTATCGTCCTCGGAGCGCATCATGTCGTGCACGAAGGCGCCGTCGATCTTCACAATGTCGACGCCGAGCTTGCGCAGGTTACGGAATGAGGTGTACCCGGCGCCGAAATCGTCGATGGCGATGCGGCAGCCGAGGTCCTTGACCCGCCCGACAAAGCCGCGGGTTTCGTCGACATCGTGAATGGCCGCGCTTTCGGTCAACTCGACAATCAGGCGCTCGGCGACACCCGGATGCGCGCGCAACAGCGAGGTCAAGCCGGACCACCAGTCGGGGTCGGTGGTCGAGGCGGCCGAAACATTCAAACTCGCCTGCAGCGTCGGCGTTGCCACCATTTCGTCGACAACAAGCTCAAGGACGCGATGGTCGAGCAGGCGAACCAGGCCCAGCCGCTCGGCGACCGGAATGATGTCGTTGGCGGCGATCAGGCTGCCGTCGGCGCGCCGGATCCGCATCAGGCATTCAAAGAACGCCGGCGTGCGGGTTTTTGTGGTGACGATGGTTTCGTAGGCGAGGAAAATGCGGCGCTCGTTGAGTGCGGCGACGATCGCGTCGGTGGCGCGTACGGTCTCGCGGCGCATCGCATCGCGCTCGATGCTCGGCTGATAGGCCAGAAATGAGCCCGGGCGGCGGCTTTTGGCGGTGTCGAGGGTCTCCTGCGTGCGCGACAGAACTTCCGCAATGCTGCGGGCGTGCCGTGGCGCATTGAGCCCGCCGATCGTGACGGTGATGGCGACCGGTCCGGCGGATGTCGGCACCATTTCATCGCGAATGCCGGCAAGCATACGTTCGGCGGCGACGGCCATATCGTCGGGGGTGCAGTCCCGCAGCACCATGCCGAATTTGTTGCCGGAATAGCGGCCGAGTGTGTCCTTGCCGCGCATCCGCGTACGCAGGCGTTTGGCGACTGCGGCGATCGTCTGATCGGCGGTTTCGAAGCCAAACGACTCGTTGATGCGCGCCAGGTTGTCGATGGCAATCAGCATGAAACCGCACGACGAACGGAAACGGATCGCTTCGTCGATGGTGTCGCTCAGCACTTCGGTGAGATGATGCCGATTGAGCTCGCCGGTGAGACCGTCGCGCCGTGCGAGATAAGTCAGCTTGAGCTCATGCTCGTAACGTTCATTGATGACGCGCAGCAGGCCATGGGCGCGCGCCGGCTTGCCGTCGGCGCCGGCGAACCAGCGGCCGGTGTCTTCGACCCAAAGCCTGGTGTCCGACGGTGGATCGGGGCGGACGCAGTACTGGATCTGATAGGCGACGCCGTGACCTTCGTCGCGCTTGTCCGACTTCATGATGACGTCGAAACGCGTCTGTGCGTTTTCCGCCTCGAGGAATTGCGCGAAGGCGCGGCCGGTTGCGATGGCGCCGCGATCCTTGATCAGCAAGACGTCGGCGACGTTGCCGCCCCAGGACAGGACATCGCTGTCGAGGCGCCACTCGTAGGCGACGTCGCCGATCGAGGCGAGGATTTGCGCTGTATCGGGTGTGCCGGGTGTCATTGCTGGACTGTCGGTCGTCACGGCCGGCTCATTCTGGATCATCGCAGTCCACAGATGGCGACAGCAGACCGCTGTTAAAGCGGCAAGCTATCGGTAGACCCTAAACATTTCGCAAAATCCGATCGCGGCAAAATCTGAACGCGGCAAATCTGAACGCGGCATGTCCCTTGCGAGTTACCTCTTGTAAAGCAAGGAGTGTCCCTTTTCGGGACAAGGCGCGCAATGGCTGGAGCTCTGGTCCCGTTGTTTCCGGTGGTTCGGCCCGACGCCCGGATCCAGTCCGGCAGCCGCGCCCGCGCCGATTTCGTCGCGCATTTGATCGCGACATCGGCGCAAGCGCCGCAGACCCGCGCGCGCCGCCGTGCCGAACCGGGCGATGCGGTCGCGGCCTATGCTGCCAGCAATCACGCCCCATCGCTTCCCGGAATTGGACTATCGCGTTCGCTCTCAGTGCGTCGCCAAGGACCGATTTCGATCCCTTACAGACGTGTATAATTTAAACGATAATCGTCTTATGGGTGCCGCCGGACCAGCGTGCAAAATTCGCACAGCCAGGTTCAGGGAGTGATTTTTGATGAAAATTCCCCGCAGAAAATTCCTGAACCTGGCGGCGGGCGCAACGCTCCTGCCGGCCACATCGCAGATCGCACGATCGGACTACTTATCCGTCGCGGCCGGTGCATTTGATCGTGTTCTATGCCGCCGGCGGCGGCAACGACATCATCGCCCGTCTCATGGGGCAATGGTTGTCGGAGCGTCTCGGCCAGGCCTTCATCATTGAGAACCGGCCGGGTGGCGGCGGCAATCTCGGAACCGAGTATGTCGTGAGGGCCGAGCCCGACGGCTACACCCTGATTCTGAGCTCCACGGCAAACACCGTCAATGCGTCGCTCTACGAGAAACTGGATTTCAACTTCATTCGCGACATCGCGCCGGTCGCCAGCATCAGCTACGAACCCAATATCATGGTGGTCAATCCATCGGTACCGGCCAAGACCATCCCGGAGTTCATCGCCTATGCCAAGGCCAATCCGGGCAAGATCAATTATGCGTCTGCCGGCATCGGGTCGTCGCAACAAATGTCCGGCGAATTGTTCAAGATGATGGCGGGCGTCGATATGACTCACGTCCCGTTTCGCGGCACCGCGCCCGCGCTGGAGAGCTTGCTCGCGGGACAGGTGCAGCTCATGTTCGCCAGCATGCCCGCGACCATCGAACACGTCCGGTCCGGCCAGTTGCGGGCGCTGGGAGTGACAATCCCGAAGCGCTCGGACGTGTTGCCGGACGTCCCGAGTGTGAGCGAATTTCTGCCGGGCTTCGATGCAAGCGTTTATTACGGCATCGGTGCGCCCAAGAACACACCGCCTGAGATTGTCGACAGGCTCAACAAGGAAATCAACGCCGGCCTCGCCGACCCGCAGCTCAAGGCGCGGCTTGTCGAACTCGGTAGCGCGACGTTGCCGGGGTCACCCGCCGACTTCGGCAAGTTCATTGCCAATGAAACTGAAAAGTGGGCCAAGGTGGTGAAGTTCGCCCATATCAAGGCTGAGTAAGATTATCGCCGGCACGGTCGAAGTTTGACGTATCGCGCTCTTTGAAGGAGCAACTCCGTGTCCGCCTCGAGCCCAGCAGGCAACATACGCGCAGATTTGCCCCTAATTTCTGCAGCGGCCAGTCACCTGAAATTGTTTGACTAAGATTTTGGTGCAAAATTTTTGAGACATGCACCAAGCGCCGCATCGCTTGGCGGTCACTCCGTGTCCGCTTTGAGGGGTAGTCCGGCCACGCTCGCGTTGCGCTGTCGCGGCGGTTCATGACCCTGGCTGTTCTCTAATTCCGGGCCAGGGGTCAAGCTCTCCGTGAACATCCTTGCCGGGCTCAGGGTTCTCTCCGCGGTAGGGCGTGCCCTCCGCATGATGGCGTAAGATGACGCTGGTGGATCAATGTGTAAAACGCGTTTTGCTCTTTCGAGCATCGCAAAGCCTGGGACGATCGCACCAACGCCAGCGTCCCGGCAGGGACGTGCGTTTCCCGCTTGTTAGCGGGAACTCGGTTGTCCTGCTATGCAGGCTGATTAGCAGCCTCCTTTGATGACCATTTGAATTCGGTGCCTTCGATCCACATTCGATGCAGAATGACGGCAAGCTTTCGAGCGACGGCAACTTTGGCTTTGCGGAGCCCGCTTCGCTTCGCAAGGCGGATGCCCCAGGCTTTAAGCGTCGACCATTTTGCTACGCGGGTGAGAAGGACATTGGCTGCCTCATAGAGGTAACTTCGCAGCATCTTGTCGCCCCATTTCGATATTCGGCCCGTCCAATCGGTCTCTCCGGATGCGTACCGTCGCGTTGTTAGTCCGACATAGGCTCCGACGCTTCTCGATCTCTTGAAGCGAGTGGGGTCGTCGATTGTCGCAAGGAAGCAAAGAGCTGTGATTGGACCGACGCCTGGCGCAGTCATGAACCGTCGAACTTGGGCATCATTGCGGGCCAGTCGCATCACCTTGCGGTCGAGATCGTCGACCTGCTGCTCGATAGCGTTGCGCGCATCGAGCAGCGGCTTGACCGCAGCCATCAGCTCGGGACGACTCTCAATCAACTCCTCGGCTCGCACGGCGAAGACATTGAGTTTGGCACGGCCGATGACGAGACCAAGGTTCTTGAGCAAGCCGCGGACCTGGTTCTCGAGATCGCGCTTTATCTTAACCAACAACGCCCGACTTGCCAGCAGAGCTTTAATGTAATGGCTGTCGAGATCCTTGACGCGCACCTCCTTGAACCAGCCAGTTTGCATGATGCGGGCGATCCCGGCCGCATCATTGCGGTCGCTCTTATTGATCTGCATCTTGAGTACCGCCTTGGCATGGCGCGCGTCGATGCAGATCACTGGCAGGCCAAGTTGCTTGAGCTCGGTCCACAGCCATGTGGCCGTCGGTCCGGCCTCAAGCCCGATCCGAACTACACTTGGCGCATTTGATGTCACGAACTCAGCAATCGTCTCGGGCGCGGAATCGACCATCCCCTCTCGGATGACAGACCCTGCTCGATCCACAACACAGATCGCTGTCAGCTTCAGCGATACATCCAGTCCAACAAAGTGTTCCATTGCGGCTCTCCATCGTTGCGAGGCCCCATGAGGTGGACCTCGTCGATTCCTGGAGAGCTGATTCCCAAAGCCTGAGTATGGCTCGATCCCGGAATTACCCCATGTGTAAAAACGCATCGCTGCGATTGATTCTGCGCGATAAGATTCTCGCGCGATTTGCGGGAGGATCGGATGAGGCGCTTCGTTGAGGGGACGGATCGCGGTCAGAGCACACTGTTTCCGGAATGCCTGGAAGACTGGATCGGCGAGGACAATCCGGTTCGCGTGGTCGATGTCTTTGTCGAAGAACTCGATCTGGCCGAGCTTGGGTTTGGTGGGGTCGCTCCCGAGGCAACTGGCCGACCCTCGTATCATCCGTCGATCCTGCTGAAGCTTTACATCTACGGCTATCTCAATCGGGTTCAGTCGAGCCGGCGGCTTGAGCACGAGGCCGGGCGCAACGTTGAGGTGATGTGGCTGGTGGGCCGGCTTGCACCCGATCACAAGACGATTGCCGACTTCCGCAAGGACAATGGCGCTGCCATCCGCAAAGTGTGTGCTCAATTTATCGCACTGTGCCGCGCGATGGGCCTGCTGACGCAAGCCAGCGTCGCGATTGACGGCAGCAAGTTCAAGGCGGTGAACAACCGCGACAAGAACTTCACGCGCGCCAAGATGGAGCGGCGCATGGCGCAGATCGAGGAGAGCGTCGCGCGCTATCTTGAGCAACTCGACACTGCCGACCGGCAGGAGCCGTCAGAGGCGCTGCAAACCAAGACGAACCGCCTCAAAGAGAAGATCGAGACGCTGAAGCAGCAGATGCGGCGTCTCGAGGGTCTCAAGGTGGAGATGCTTGCCACCCCGGACCAGCAGATATCGCTGACCGATCCCGATGCCCGCTCGATGGCGACCAGCGGCCGCGGTTCCGGCGTCGTCGGCTACAACGTCCAGATTGCTGTCGAGACCGAACCATCATCTGATCGTCACGCATGAGGTAACCAACGACGGCACTGACCGATCGCAGCTCTCCCATATGGCCAACGAGACCAAGGCGGCGCTGGGCGTGGACAAGCTCGATGCCGTCGCCGACCGCGGTTACTTCAACAGCGAAGAGATCTGGGCATGCGAGGAGGCTGGCATCACGGTTACGCTGCCAAAGCCGATGACCTCGAACGCAAAGGCAGAAGGACGCTTCGGCAAGCAGGACTTCCGCTATGTGGCTGACGAGGACGTTTACGTTTGTCCTGCCGGCGAGAAGCTCGCCTACCACTACACGACCGAGGAAAACGGATTGGTGCTGCGCCGCTACTGGACCAACGCCTGCCAGAGCTGCGCAATCAAGCCCACTTGCACCACCGGCAAGGAACGACGGATCACCCGATGGGAACATGAGCATATTCTCGAAGCCGTGCAACGCCGGCTCGACGAGCATCCGGAGAAGATGCGCCAGCGCCGCGAGACGGTCGAACATCCCTTCGGCACCATCAAGGCCAGGATGGGAGCAACCCACTTCCTGATGAAGACGCTGCCACGAGTTGCCTCAGAGATGGCGCTCCACGTGCTGGCCTACAATCTCACCCGGGTCATGAACATCATGGGCATCGGGCCGCTCATCGCCGCGATAAGGGCCTAGTCACCTGAAACAACGCGATGCCTCGACACTTGTCGCAAAGCGTTTTTACACAACCAAGACCCAAAGCGGACATCGCCCCAGTGTCGTTTTACGCGCGAGTTTTCCCTTCACTGTGCTGAACCGGTCACACTCCCCCGGCTGCCGTGTGATAGGATTGTTTCGGGGGCGCCTCATGAAGAAGCTGCTCATTTCGTCTATTGCCGTGCTCGGACTTATCGGAACGCCTGCTTTTGCGGCGCCGGTCTACAGTTGGACGGGTTGGTATGTCGGCGGCAACATTGGCTACGGTTGGGGCAGGGCCAGCTCCGACGTGAATTATTTTCAGGCCTTTGTGCCAGGTGACACGAATTGCAGCGGCAGTCTCTACGATTTGTGCATAAACGGCTCTGATGCCGTTAATATGAATGGCCTGATTGGTGGTATCCAGGCTGGCTACAATTGGCAGAGTGGCGATTACCTCATGGGACTTGAGGCGGATTTCCAAGCTAGTGGCCAACGCGGGACGCGCAATTTCAATATCGGCTACGACAACGATAGTGGTGGGCCGAATTTGGTTTCAAACGCATTGATATCCCAGACAGAACGAATGCCGTGGTTTGGCACAGTGCGTGGCCGCGTCGGTTACGTCACTAACCCATGGCTCCTTTATGCGACCGGTGGTCTTGCTTTTGGCCGGATCGAGGGCAATAGCTCCGGAATGAGTCCGGGGTTTTTTTATCCTCTTCCTGGATCCGGCCCCTGCCCAGGTTTACCCTTAGGAGGGCTTTGCCCCGTTTGGAGCTCTAGCGGCGATGTTACGAGGTTCGGTTGGACGGTTGGTGGCGGCGCAGAGTTGGCTCTAGGTGGCAACTGGACTGCAAAGTTTGAGTACCTTTTTGTTGATCTTGGATCGTTTGACACAACATTCACTGGGTTACCTGGCTGTTTTGGCGGGCCTGTTGTCGGCTTTGCTCAATGCAACCCATATTCGGCGCCGGGCACAGGAACGATCCACAGCACGATAACCGACAACATCGTGCACGTCGGGCTGAACTATCAATTCCACTGATCTGATTACGGCTTCCGCAAAAGCTCCGGGTTTGGCGATGTCTGCTCATGGCCCATCTCGACCGCACCGGTCGCGTGAAGTCGCGGCAGCAATCGGAGGTGCTCCGGTCGCGCCCGGCGGAGGCAAAAAATGCAACTTAGCCTTGCCACAGGCTCATTTCCTGCAGAGTGCATAATTCTTGATTTTCGCACCTCAGCCAAAAGCGGCACGGAGTCCGATTTAGGTGAGCGGCAAAGTTGGCGCCTGGCTTGGCGAACGTCCGCCAGCCCCGGAAGCGACATCGGCTAGCAATGGATCAGGCGACGTCTTTGGCAGTGTCGATCTCGACCTGCCGGCGGCCGCTGCGCATGCCGATGATGAAGCCGGAGAGTACGTCGACCAGCGCGATCATCATCAGCAGGAAGAACGTCGAGGTGCCGGCCTGCTGGACCAGCAGGAATTCCACCAGCATGGCGATGAACAGCACCATCGCCAGGATGTGATCCATCACCGAGCGCATGCCCAGCCGCGTCGATTTGATGATCTCGATCCAGAGCAGAAGAATGCTCAGCGCCAGCAGCACGTCTTCCCAGGTCAGCACCCAGTCCTGACCGGACATCATGTGCACGGTCGTGACCGGCGCGGTCCAGGACACGCCGGCCATCAAAAACGCGATCATGTTGTAGATGGCGAACGGAACAAGCAGCAGCGGAAAGCCGAGAGCGAACATGATGGTCGTCTCTGTCAGGCCTTTTCCCGGGCGCGCACTGCGAAGTGGTGCGCTGCAGACCCGGGATCGTGACAGGCTCCGAGTCTACGACGATCCCGGATCAGCGAAGCACCGCTTGCGCGCTGCATCGCATCCGGGAAACACGGCTTACGCTTCGGTCTTCTTGTTGAGCACCTGCCGGCCGCGATACATGCCGGTCTTCAGGTCGATGTGGTGCGGGCGGCGCAATTCGCCGGAATCCTTGTCCTCGACATAGGTCGGGGCCTTCAGCGCGTCGGCGGAGCGGCGCATGCCGCGCCGGGACGGCGAGGTTTTTCGCTTGGGAACAGCCATAACTCGGTCTCCTGATCAGGGTTGGCGGGCTTATAGAAGAACAGGGCTGCTGAGGCTAGGGGGCGCGGGCGCGGATGCAGGCATCCAGGTTCGGGAATTCCGCCGAGCGCCGTTCGTAAACGCCGGTCAGCCGGCGGACCAGGGGGCTTGGGGTGCGGGCGCTGCGGCGGACCGGATTGGGCAGGATCGACGCCAGGCCCGCGGCCTCAGCGGTATTGAGGCTGCGCGCCGGCTTGTTGAAGGCCCAGTGCGAGGCGGCCTCGGCGCCGAACTCGCCGTTCGGGCCCCACTCGACGATGTTGAGATAGATTTCCAGCAGCCGCCGCTTCGGCAGCACGAGGTAGAGCCAGATCGCCAGCGGGAACTCCAGTGCCTTGCGCACGAAGCTGCGGCCCTGCCACAGGAAAAGGTTCTTCGCGGTCTGCTGGGTGATCGTCGAGGCGCCGCGCGAGGCATCGAGATCGTCGTCGGATTGCTCGATCGCCGCGCGTATGGCGCCGAGATCGATGCCGCGGTTATGGCAGAACGTGCCGTCCTCGGCGCCGATCACCGCCAGCGGCAGCGCCGGCGCGATGCGATCGAGCGGCGTCCAGACGCGCTCGACCCGCTGCGCGGTCGCCCAGCGCCACAGCATCAGCGTCGAAACCGGATTCACGAAGCGATAGAACGGCGCGATCAGATACGGCAGCGCGAGGAGAACGACGACAACGATGGCGAGCGTGCGCAACGTGCGTCGCCAGTTCCATGTGCTGCTGCTGCGGGGCATGCGGAAGACATTTTAGCGTGACTTCACGACGAATGGCTGGCTGCTTTCACGGACCGTTCGCCGCATTCAGGCCATTACCCTTGCTGCCAAGCGCTGCATTTACTGCCACGTGCGCCCGAGCACGCGAAGCCAGTTGCGAAAGCACACTTTCTCGATCAGCGCCTTACCGAACTGGCGCTGCTCCATGGCTTCGACCAGAATTTGCAAGCCGGCGGCGTTGCCGAGTTCTGCCGGGATCATGGCGCCGTCGAAATCCGAACCGAGACCGACGCCATCCTCGCCGAGATGCTCGATCAGATACGCGGCATGATCGACGATCAGTTGCGCGGGCGTGTTCTTGTCCTGCTTGCCATCCTGCCGCAGGAAGCTCACGGCGTAGTTGACGCCCACCATGCCGCCGGTTTCGCGGATCGCGGCAAGCTGCTTGTCGGTCAGGTTGCGTGAGTGCGGGCTGAGCGCGTGGGCATTGGAATGGGTCGCGACCAGTGGCGCATTGCTCAGCGCAGCGACGTCCCAAAAGCCTTTTTCGTTGAGATGCGACAGATCGATCATGATGCGCAGACGATTGCACTCTGCGACCAGCGCCTTGCCGAGATCGGTCAGGCCGGGCCCGGTGTCGGGCGAGGACGGGCAGCGGAACGGCACGCCGTAGCCGAACGCATTCGGCCGGCTCCATACCGGGCCGAGCGAGCGCAAGCCCGCGGCATGCAGCACGTTGAGCACATCGAAATTCTCGTCGATCGCTTCCGCACCTTCGATGTGCAGCACGGTGGCGAGCGTGTTATTGGCGAAACAGTGCTCGATGTCGCCGACGGTGCGGCAGATGCGGACGCGGCCTTGGGATTCGCGCTCGATCCGGAGCAGCAGTGCGGCCATGGCGAAAGTCACGCGTTGCGCTTCCGCCAGATCGACCGCCGGCGCATCGGTCGCGGTCAAGCTGTTCTGCGTGCCTTCTGCGTTCTTCCGCCTTGTCGGAGGAACGAAGATCGCGAACAGCCCGCCGGCAAATCCGCCTTTGCGGGCTTTGACGAAATCGAGCTGACCTCCGTCTTCGCCCTCCAGGAAAGCCGTGACCGGATCGCCGCCCGCGCGCCGATGCAGGCGCAGCAGCACGTCGTTATGGCCGTCAAAAATCGGAACGAGCTGGGATGATGGCATCCGCCATATTTGTCATTGCGGGACAACGGATCAAGTCCAGCCTTCGTCATTGCCGCGCTTGTCGCGGCAATCTCGATTTAATCGGCATGGCCTCGCCACGTGAATCGAGATGGCCGGGACGTAGGCGAGCGAAGCGACGCCGTTCTGCGAACGGCTATGCCCGGCCATGACGGACGACGTGGTTTTCACCGCGGGAGCAAACAAGCGCTCAAATCACGTAAGACTCTGATTTGCTGACATAAATTGCCTTCATGCGAATCTTTGTGCGCGAAATCACCCAACCGCGGTTTTAGATCACACGCATAAGCTCCCGATCCAACAGCACAAATCGAAACGCTTTGACTTCGCGTTTGAGATTTGAAAAAGGAGTCTCAATCTCGCTCGCGTACAAGGACGTTATGCGGTGACCCCGCATAGCGGAGCGGGAGGCGGTGCCCGCGGGTGGCGGCTCGTCACTGCCACTCCCGGGCGGCCTGGGCATCAGCCTGCCGGCACTATGACCGGCGCGCGAGGTGCATCGCTGGAAGTGCCACACCGGCTGGCGGGGAACCCGCCGCGTGAGCTGGTGTGTCACGAAGCCTGGCCCAGGTTGAGCCTTGGGATGAATAGTCCCATTGGCACAGAGCCGTGGTGGGACGCCGAGAGGCGAGCGCGCAGCGCTCTGCGCGCGCCGCACCCCGAAAGGTGCGGAGGTTGGATACGCGTCTGTCGGCGTTCCGCTTCCTTGTTTTTTTCTTTCGTACATCGTGGCTTGAAGCGCAGATCGTGAGGATACCGGTGTCCACCGCCGGTGTTCTCTGGCGAAGATCGGTGCGGAGAGCGAAAGCTTTCGTGGCTTTATTTGATGCGCGTGACGATGGCTCGGGTGCGAACCGCATCGCGAGAACGTTCCCTCACGTCGTCATTGCCGGGCTTGACCCGGCAATCCATGCGGCACGTCAGCATGGACCACCGGGTCAGGCCCGGTGGTGACGAAGTAAGACAAGTCACCGCGATAGCGGGGCGGAATGGAAAACGAGTTACGCCGCTTCGGCGGCAGGGAGTGGGGCACGGCCGCGAATGAGATCAGCGCCTTTCTCGGCCATCATCAACACGGCGGCATTGATGTGAGCAGAAACCAGATCAGGCATCGCCGAGGCGTCGCAGACACGCAAGCCTTCGATGCCATGCACTTTAAGATCGGAATCGAGCACCGGCCCGATCGGGCAGGTCGAAGCCGGGTGGTGCGCGGTGATGACGACTTTCTTCAGCCACGCATCGATCTCGTCATCGGTCTGCACTTGCGGTCCCGGGCTGACCTCTTCGCCGCGATACGGATCCATCGCCTTGTCGAGCGCGACCTTGCGCGCGAGCTTGAAGCCTTCCCGCAAGGTCGGCAGATCGTTTGGCGCAGTGAAGAAGCGATAGACGATGCGCGGCGGTTTCATCGGGTCCGCCGAGCCGAGCAGAATTTCGCCGCGGCTGTCGGGATGCAGCAATGTCGGGCGAATGCCAAAGCCGTCGAGGAACGGCGGCCGCACCAGCGGGAACCACAGATGCGGGTCCGCCGAGGTGCCGCGGAACATGAACTCGATGTCAGGGACCGACAGTTCCGGCCGGGTTTTGATGAACGCGTGCAGGCCACCCGGCACCACCGTGCCCGGCCCGGTGCCGAAGAAGTACGCGCGCAGCATGCTCACCGCCATGCGGTCGAACCGCATCTCGCGATGGAAAGTGCCGGGCTGCTTGCGCGTGTAGGTCATGTACGCGCCAAGATGATCCTGCAGGCCTTTTCCGACCGGCAGATCGGCGACGACATCGATGTCGAACGAGCGCAAATGCTCGGCAGGGCCGATGCCGGACAGCATCAATATCTGCGGTGTATTGAACGCGCCGCCGGCGACGATGACTTCGCGCGCCGCGTCGGCGCGTACCTTCTGGCCGTTCTGCGCATATTCGACGCCGGTGGCGCGCGTGCCGTTGAGGATGATGCGCGTGGTGTGCGCGTTGATCGCGACCGTCAGATTCTTGCGCGAGCGCGCCGGTTTCAAAAACGCATTGGAGGACGACGAGCGCCAGCCGTCGCGGATGGTGTATTGGCCGCGGCCGAAGCCTTCTTGCTGCTTGCCGTTGTAGTCGGCGTTGAATGGAAAGTTGTTGTGTTCGCCGGCTTCGATCCAGGCTTCGTAAAGCGGGTCCTGGGTGCGTGCGAACTCGGTGCCGAGCGGGCCCGTTCCGCCCCGGTATGCGTTTTCGCCTTTGTCGTGAGTCTCGCAGCGCTGGAAGTACGGCAGCACGTCGGCGTAAGACCAGCCGCGCGCGCCTTTCTGCGCCCAGCGGTCGTAATCGCTGCGGTTGCCACGGGTATAGGCCATAACGTTGATCGAGGACGAACCGCCCAGCACCTTGCCGCGCATCGCCTCGATGCGGCGGTTGTTGAGGTTCGGCTCCGGCTCGGTCAGGTAGCCCCAATCGAACATGCCGTAGTCGTGCATGCGGCCCATGCCGAGCGGGATATGGATGTAGGGATGCCAATCGCGGCCGCCGGCTTCGAGCAGCAGCACGCGCGTGGCAGAATCCTCACTCAGACGATTGGCAAGAACGCAGCCGGCCGAACCCGCACCGATAATGATGTAATCGTAACCCGCCATCTCACTCCCCGTACGCCATACGCCTCAAACAGAGGCAGCCTAATCGCGGCCGTAGCCGATCAGCGGCTTCTTCTTGCGGCCGAGCAGGATCAGGATAGCGGCCACAACTCCGAGCGCCAGCCACGTTGGCGCATTGAGGATCGTCAAAGTTACCGGGTCCCAAAGCCAATGCGGGGCGTGGGCCTCGATCGCCGGTTGCAATTTCACCAGCGAGTTCTGGTCGACGATGGCCCAGGCATCGCTGACCTTCATGTACAGCAAGGTCTGATTGGCGATGGTTTTGGTGCCGTCATAGACGAAGAAAATAAAGGCGAGCGCCAGCAGGCACAGGCCAATGAAGCGAAACAGAAATCTGATCATGAGGGTGCCGGTGGGCCGTCGAAGGAAGGGTCACGGCACGATTACTCTGCCGCGCCGGCTTGTTCAATGCGGTGGGATGGTGGCGGTTTTCGGTCCCTTGAGCAGAGGCCTGCGGGTTCGCTAGAGTTCCCAAAGCCCGCCCCACGTGTAATGTCAGTATCTTCAGCGTCAGCAGGGATGGAAATGGCATCAAAAGACGGCCGGTCGAACCGGCCTACTTTCACCGACCAGGAAGCCCTGCTGTTTCACAGCGAAGGCAAGCCCGGAAAACTCGAAGTTATCGCGACCAAGCCGATGGCGACCCAGCGGGACCTCTCGCTGGCCTATTCGCCGGGGGTCGCGGTGCCGGTGCTGGCGATCGCCGAGGATGAGTCCAAGGCCTACGACTACACCACCAAGGGCAATTTCGTTGCGGTGATCACCAACGGCACCGCGATCCTTGGCCTCGGCAATCGCGGCGCGCTCGCGGCGAAGCCGGTGATGGAAGGCAAGTCGGTGCTGTTCAAGCGCTTCGCCGACGTCGACTCCATCGACCTCGAAGTCTCGACCGAGGATCCCGACGAGTTCATCAATTGCGTGAAGCTGCTCGGCAAGAGCTGGGGCGGCATCAACCTTGAAGACATCAAGGCGCCGGAGTGTTTCATCATCGAGCAGAAGCTTCGCGAACTGCTCGACATCCCGGTCTTTCATGACGACCAGCACGGTACCGCGATCATCGCGGCCGCCGGCCTGATCAACGCGCTCGAACTGACCGGCCGCGAGATCAAGGACACCAAGATCGTGTGCAACGGCGCCGGCGCTGCCGGTATCGCCTGCCTCGAGCTTTTGCGCGCCATCGGATTCCGTCCGGAGAATCTCATTCTCTGTGACACCAAAGGCGTCATCTACGAAGGCCGCACCGACGGCATGAACCAATGGAAGTCGGGCTACGCGGTGAAGACCAAGGCCCGCACGCTCGCTGAGGCGCTGGTTGGCGCCGATGTGTTCTTCGGGCTTTCGGTCAAAGGCGCGGTGACCAAGGACATGGTGAAATCGATGGCGGACAAGCCGATCATCTTCGCCATGGCCAATCCCGATCCCGAGATCACCGCGGAGGAAGTCGCCGAGGTGCGTTCCGACGCCATCATGGCGACAGGACGCTCGGACTATCCGAACCAGATCAACAACGTGCTCGGCTTTCCCTACATTTTCCGCGGCGCGCTCGACGTGCGCGCCCGCTCCATCAACATGGAGATGAAGATCGCCGCATCGCGGGCGCTGGCTGCGCTGGCGCGCGAGGACGTGCCCGATGAAGTTGCCGCGGCTTACGGCGCGCGGCCGAAATACGGGCCGGAGTACATCATTCCGGTGCCGTTCGATCCGCGGCTGATTTCCGATATTCCGCCGGCGGTTGCCAAAGCGGCGATGGATTCAGGCGTCGCGCGGCGGCCGATCGAGGATATGGAGGCCTATCGGCAACAGTTGCGCACCCGGCTCGATCCGATCGCCGGCGTGTTGCAAGGCGTCTACCAGCGGCTGCGCCGCTCACCGCGTCGCGTCGTCTTCGCTGAAGGCGAGGAAGAGCAGGTGATCCGCGCGGCGGCGACGTTTGTGCATCAGGGACTGGGCAAGGCGATGCTGGTCGGGCGCGAACGCGCGGTGCGCGAGACCGCGTCGGCGCTTGGTGTCGAACTCGGTGGCGACATCGAGATCATCAACGCGGCGCTGTCGAAGCGCAATGCGAACTATGCCGCCTATCTCTATGAGCGGCTGCAACGCCAAGGCTATTTGCAGCGCGACTGCCAGCGCATGGTCAATCAGGATCGCAATCACTTCGCCGCCTGCATGGTCGCGCTCGGCGATGCGGATGCGATGGTCACCGGCGTGACGCGCAATTTCGCGGTGGCGCTGGAAGAAGTGCTGCGTTGTATCGATCCAAAACCCGGCCACCGCGTGATGGGCGTCTCGCTGGTACTGGCGCGAGGACGCGCCGTGATGGTTGCCGACACCGCGGTGACCGAATTGCCGGATGCGAAAGATATCGCCGATATTGCGGTCGAGGCGGCGCGCGTTGCCCGCTCGCTCGGCTACGATCCGCGCGTCGCGTTCCTGTCGTTCTCGACCTTCGGCTATCCGCCGGGTGAGCGCTCCGGGCGCATTCAAGAAGCGGTGCGGTTGCTCGACGAGCGCCGCGTGGATTTCGAATACGATGGCGAGATGGGGGCAGACGTGGCGCTGAACATGGAATTGCGCGACGCCTATCCGTTCTGCCGGCTGTCGGGGCCTGCCAATGTGCTGGTGATGCCGGCGCTGCAATCGGCGTCGATCGCAACGAAAATGTTGATGGAGCTTGGCGGCGCCAATGTCATCGGCCCAATGCTGGTCGGTCTCGACCGCTCGGTTCAGATCGTGCCGCTGTCGGCGAACGATGCGCAACTCGTCAACATGGCGGCGCTCGCGGCTTACAACGCAGGCTGATGCAGAAACGGAAGCTCGGCGCTGCGGGTCCGGAAGTTTCGATCGTCGGCCTCGGCGCCAATAACTTTGCCAATCGTTCCGATTTCGCGGCCTCGGAGCGGGTCGTCAACAAGGCGCTCGATCTCGGCATTACGCTGATCGACACCGCCGATAACTATGGCAACCGCGGCGGCTCGGAAGAATATCTCGGCCGGATTCTCGGATCGCGCCGCAACGACGTCGTGCTGGCGACCAAATTCGGCTTGCCGATGGATGCCACCCGCGAGATGCGCGGCGCATCGCGGCGCTATGCCATGCAGGCTGTTGAAGCGAGCTTGCGCCGATTAAAGACCGACTGGATCGATCTTTATCAGGTGCACTTTCCCGACTCGCGGACGCCGATCGAAGAAACGCTGCGCGCGCTCGACGAACTGGTCAGATCCGGCAAGGTGCGGTTCATCGGCTGTTCGAATTTCTCCGCGGCGCAGCTCGAGGAAGCGCTGGGCGTATCGCGGCGAAACAGCATTGCGTCGTTCGTCACCTGCCAGGACGAATACAATCTGCTCGAACGCGGCCTGGAGAAAGATCGTTTGCCGATCATGCACCAACACGGTCTCGGCCTGTTGCCGTATTTTCCGCTGGCGAGCGGCTTGCTCACCGGCAAATACAAGCAGCACGCGCCGTTGCCCGCAGGCACGCGCTTCGCAGGGAACGTGCCGCGCGGCCAGGATGCGTTCATGAATGCGCGGAACTGGCGCGTCGTCGAAGCCTTGTCGGATTTCGCCGCCAAGCGGGGCCACACGCTGCTTGAACTCGCGATGAGCTGGCTCGCGCGCCGGCCCGATATTCCGAGCATCATCGCCGGCGCCACGCGGCCGGAGCAGGTTGAACAGAACATCGCGGCGGTAAACTGGAACCTTTCGGACGCCGATCTGGCCGAGATCGATCGCTTAACGCTTTGACTTTACGTCACAAAATCGCGGGCTTCGATTCACGAGACCGAAACTTCTCTCGCTTAGCGTCCTTTTCCGTCACCCTGAGGTGCTCGGTGCGTTAGCGCCGAGCCTCGAAGGGCGACGGCCTGAACGCCTCGGCCGTATCCTTCGAGGCTCGCTGCACTCGCACCTCAGGATGACGGACTACACGCGATGGCTCCGCAACATTTCGCCCTGGAAATTCAAGGCCTTTGCAAGAGCTTCGACCGTCCGGCCGTTGACGGGCTGGAGCTGAAAGTCCGTCAGGGCGAGTTCTACGCGCTGCTGGGACCAAACGGCGCCGGCAAGACGACGACACTCCGCATGGTGGCCGGATTATTGCGGCCCGATGCCGGTTCCATCAGCGTCGGCGGCATCGACGCGTTGGCCGATCCGGTGGGCGCGAAACAGATCATGGCGTGGATATCCGACGAGCCGATGATCTACGACAAGCTGACGCCGCGCGAATACCTCGAGTTTGTCGCCGGCCTTTGGGGTATCGCGCCGGATATCGCCGAAGCTCGCGCACGGGAATTGCTGTCCTGGCTCGATCTCACCGCGCAAGCCAACGAACGCTGCGAGGGATTTTCCAAAGGCATGCGGCAGAAAGTGGCGCTTGCCGGCGCGCTGGTGCACGAGCCGCGTGTCATCATTCTCGACGAGCCGCTGACCGGACTCGATGCCGGTTCGGCGCGGCAGGTCAAAAGCGTGCTGCGGCAGCGCGTCGATGCCGGCGGCACTATCGTTATGACCACGCATATTCTCGAAGTCGCCGAGCGCATGGCGGATCGCATCGGCGTCATCGCCCACGGCAGGCTGATCGCCGAAGGCACGCTCGATGAATTGCGGATTGCAGCCAACAAAGCCGCAGCCGGAAATCCGAGCCAGAACGTCACGCTGGAAGATACCTTCCTCACGCTAGTCGCCGAGCAGGCGCAAGCCGCATGACCGCTGCGCCGGGCACGACGGTCTGGTTCGCCCAGCACGAGTCACGGCTGGCGTGGCGCGACTGGCTGTCGATGATCACTGCCGGCCGGCGCCAACGTCTGCGTCGTGTCGTCATCGCGATTGCGGTTTTCGCGATCTTTATGCACTTCGTTGCCTACTGGCTGGTCGGCCGCTACGCCGATGCCGTCGTCGACAAGTCCATGCTGGTGACGCTCACCGGCAGCATTTTGTTGTCGTGGCTTTTGATGGTGTCGCAGGCGATGGAGTCGATGACGCGCGCATTCTATTCGCGCTCCGATCTCGATCTCATCCTTGCTTCTCCGGTCGCGGCCAACAAACTGTTCGCGATCCGCATCGCCACCATTGCTGTCGGGTTGGCGATGATGGCGATGCCGATTGCCGCGCCGTTCATCAATGTCCTGATCTGGTTCGGCGGCTGGCGTTGGCTTGGCGCTTACGGGCTGATCGTCGCGATGGGTGCGACCGCCGCTGCGCTTGCGGTCGGCCTAACGGTTGCGCTGTTTCGCCTGATCGGGCCGAAACGCACGCGGCTTACCGCGCAGATCGTTGCGGCGGTGATCGGCGCGGCGTTCGTCATCGGCCTGCAAGTCGCGGCAATCCTGTCCTACGGGACGATCTCGCGCATCGCGGTGCTGCAATCGCAGGCCGTGCTGACATATGCACCTGATCTCGACAGCCTGGTGTGGTGGCCGGCGCGTGCGGCGCTTGGCGACATCATTCCGCTGGTCGGCGTGCTCGCGCTCAGCCTGGCGTTGCTCGGTCTCGCCATCGTGCTGGTGTCGCCGCGGTTCGGCGAATATGCGCTGGTCGCTGCGGGAGCCGGGAATTTCAGTACTTCCGCATCGCGGCGGCAGGTGACGTTCCGGGCTGCCTCGCCGCAAAGCGCGTTGCGGCGCAAGGAATGGAAGCTGCTGCGGCGCGATCCCTGGCTGGTGTCGCAAACGCTGATGCAGATGCTTTATCTCATTCCGCCGGCAGTCCTGCTCTGGCACAGCTTCGATGACGGTAACGGTGCGTACGCGCTGCTGGTGCCTGTGCTGGTGATGGCGGCGGGCCAATTAGCCGGCGGCCTCGCCTGGCTCGCGATCACCGGCGAAGACGCGCCGGACCTCGTTGCGACGGCACCGGTACCGTCAGGCTTTGTCCTGCGGGCCAAAGTCGAAGCCGTGCTCGGCGTCATTGCCATCGTATTCACGCCGCTGCTCGCCGTGCTTGCTTTCGCTTCGCCTTGGCATGCGCTGGTGGCCGCCTGCGGCGTCATCATTGCCACCACGGCCGCGACCTCAATCCAGCTCTGGTTTCGCAGCCAGGCCAAGCGCAGCCAATTCCGCCGCCGCCAGGTATCGTCACGGGTGGCCACTTTCGCGGAAGCGTTTTCGTCGATCGGCTGGGCGGCAACGGCCGCAGTCGCCTCGGCGAGCCTTGTGCTGGCTGTGGCGCCGGCGATCCTTGCTTCCCTCGTCGTCGTCGGCGCGCGCTTTATGGCTCCTCGCCAGAGCTAGCGTCCCGCTCACGCTAGGCAGGGTTGCGCGTTTTGGCCGCGTTCCCATCTCGACGCGGCGAACCTTCCTATGATTAAACTCGGCCCAATCGGGGCGATATGCGCCTACCGGGGACGTCAATGAAGAAGAAGCCAGACTGGACTTGGCCGAGCGGCAAGCGCATCGCCGTTATTTTCAATGTCTGGCTCGAAGCCTGGTCTGACGGCAAGCCGCGCATTATCGACGTGCCTCGTCACGCGCACATCTTCGGCCATCATCGCGGTGCGCGCTTTTACGAGAAGATTATCGAAGAGGCGTGGCTGCTCCCGATATTTGGGTCGGTACGCGCGAACAGGTCGCGGACCGCGTGCTGAGCAGCGAAGCCGCCTGACAGCTATATTCGTTCGAGGAGAAGCGTAACGTGATTCCGTTTGACATGGTGGAACCGAGATCGCTCAAGGAAGCGATGTCCTTGCTCGACCCGGACGAGCCGACCGTCCGGCCGGTCGCCGGCGGCACCGCACTGATGCTGATGATGAAGGCAGGCGTGTTTCAGCCGAGCCTGCTGGTCTGTCTGCACAAGATCGAGCCTGAGCATTCCCGCATTACGGTAGCGAACGGCGCGTTGCGGATCGGCGCGATGGCGTCGCTGAGCGACATCGAACATGACGCCAATGTCGGCAAATATTTGCCGGTGCTCCAGAATGCAATGAAGCGGTTGTCAAACCCGCGCGTGCGCAATGTGGCGCGCGTCGGCGGCGCGCTCGCTCACGGCGATCCGCACATGGATTTGCCGCCGGTACTGACCATGCTCCGCGCCAAAGTTGCGATTTCCGGTCCGAAAGGTGACCGTGAGCTGCCGCTCGAAGATCTTTTCGTCGGCTACTACGAAACCGTGCTGGAAAAGGACGAGTTGATCACCTCCGTGGAAGTGCCGGCACTCAATGGCCGCAAATCTGCATACATGAAGGTCACCTCTCGCAACGCGGATGATTGGCCAGCGCTCGGTGTCGCGGTCTCGTTTGCGCTCGACGGCAAGACGATCAAGGATCCGTGTGTTGTTGTCAGCGCCGCGACCGAGAAGGTGACGCGGATGGCGTCCGCGGAAAAGGAATTGCAGGGCGCTGCGGCAGATGACGACGCTGTACTCACCCGCGCCGGTGAAGCGGCCGTGGCCGAGGCGAATATTCTTTCCGACGCCCACGGCTCTGCGCCCTACAAGCGCGAACTGCTGCGGGTCTACATGAAGCGGGCGGTACGCAAGGCGATGGAAAACGCGCAATGAACCAGATCGGACGCAGCATTCCCCGCCTGGAAGTGCGGGCCAAGGTCTCCGGCCGCGCCGACTACACCCATCACGTCCGCCTGCCGGGCATGCTGGTCGGCAAGGTGTTCCGCTCGACGGTGCCGCATGGCCGCATCCTTTCGATCGACACCGAGGCAGCGAAGGCGCTGCCCGGAGTCTATCGGGTCGTCACCGCGCAGGACATTCTGAAGATCGTTCCCGATCCCTATTACGGCCCGGCCTTTCACGATCAGCCGATCCTCGCCATCGACAAAGTCCGCCATGTCGGCGAGCCCGTTGCTGTGGTGCTGGCGGCCGATCCGCACATCGCCGATCAGGCAGTGCAGCTGATCTCAGCCGAATATGAGGAATTGCCGGCGGTCTATGACGAGGTCGAGGCGATGTCGCCCGACATCCTGGTCCACGACGTGCTCAAGCCGGCCGGCACCTTTGCCGACCTGAAACATCTCAAGGGTCGCGGCGGCACCAATGTCGCGCTCGATTATCATCTGCGCCGCGGCGATGTCGACAAGGCGATGGCCGAAGCCGCCCACGTCTTCGAGCACACCTTCAAGACCCAGCAATGCCTGCATCTGGCGTTCGAGCCGTTCGTCTCGATGGCCGAACCGGGCGATAATCGCCTGACCCTCTACACCGCCAACCAGTCGCCGTCCTTCGTGCGCACCGAGATCGCACGATTGTTCGGCTGGCCTGAAAATCGCGTCCGGGTCCGTGTGCCTTTTCTCGGCGGCGGCTTTGGCGGCAAGCTCTACATCAAGCTCGAAGCGCTGGTGTCGGCGTTGGCGATGCTGGTGCGTCGGCCGGTCAAGATCGCGCTGACGATGGAAGAACAATTCTACATGATCACCAAGCATCCGACGACGTTCCGCATCAAAAGCGGCGTCGACAAGGATGGCCGTATCCTGGCGCGGTCCTGCGAGGTGTTCTGGAACGGCGGTGCCTATGCAGATATCGGCCCGCGTGTCGCCCAGAAATCAGGATTTACCGCCGCCGGCCCGTACGACATCGACAACGTTAAAGTCAACTCCTATGAGGTCTACACCAATCGGACGCCCACCGGTGCGTTGCGCGGCTTCGGCGTTCCGCAACTGGTCTGGGCCTATGAATCGCATACCGATCTGATCGCCCGCGGCATCGGCATGGACCCGGTCGCCTTCCGGCGCAAAAATCTGCTGCGCGATGGCCGCCCGCATGCCAGCGGCACCATCGTCAAGGATGCGGCCATTCCCGACGTGCTCGATGCCTTGGTCGCGCGCATGAACTGGGATGCGCCGTTCGATCGCGGCAGCGGCACGCTCCGCCGCGGTCGCGGCATCGCCTTCGCCATGAAGGCGGTTATCTCGCCGACGACGTCAGCCGCCATCGTCAACATCGCGGCCGACGGCAGCGTCACCGCCTTTGTCGGCACGGTCGACATGGGCCAGGGGTCGGACACGGCCTATGCGCTGATTGTCGCCGAGGTGCTCGGGATCGACGCGGAATCGGTGCGGATTGTCCACTCCGATACCGATGTGACGCCCTACGATATGGGCACGCTGGGCTCACGCTCGCTCTATCATATGGGCAATGCGGTGCGGCTCGCGGCCGAGGACGCGCGCGCCAAATTGCGGGCGATGGCCGACGAAGTCGGGCTACCGGAAGGCACCAATTATCCACCGTCGGAGATCTTCAAGAAGCGCTTCGGCATGCAGGCCGGCACTATCGTGGGCACCGCGAACTTCGTGCCGAGCTACCAGTCGCCGGATCCGAAGTCCGGGATGTCGGACAACATCACGCCGTTCTGGATGGTGGGCGGCGCCGGGGTCGAAGTCGAGGTCGACACCGAAACCGGCAAGGTCCGTATCCTGCGTCTGGTCAACGCCGCCGATTGCGGCCGTCCGATCAATAGGAGCGTGGCGCAGAGCCAGCTCTCCGGCGCTGCCATCATGCAGCTCGGCTTTACGCTTTCGGAAGAAATGAAGCTCGATGGCGGTCAGGTCACCAATGCTTCGCTGGCCGACTACCGCATTCCCGGCATCGCCGATATTCCGCCGATGGAGAATGAACTGGTGACCGCCGAACAGAAAAGCGGTCCGTTCGGCGCCAAGGGGCTCGGCGAATCCGGCACCTTTGGCGTCTCGCCGGCGATCGCCAATGCGATCCATGACGCTGTCGGTGTCCGCATCACTGAATTGCCGATCACGGCTGAAAAGGTCCTGCGCGCGTTGCGTCAGCAAGCGGGCTGCCCACTTGAGGACGAATGATGAGCGCGCGCACCATCAACTTCACGCTTAACGGTATGAAGGTCTCGACCGAGATCGAGCCGCACCGCAATCTGGTCGAGTTGTTGCAGCGCTTCGATCTGTTCGGCGCGCGTGAAAGCTGCGGGCAGGGCCTGTGTGGCTGCTGTACCGTGCTGGTGGACGATAAAGCCGTTTCCGGCTGCCTTTATTTCGCGCCATGGGTGGATGGCAAGACCGTCGATACGGTTGAATCGCTCGACGACAGCGGGGCGATGTCGGTTGTGCAGCAAGCGTTCATCGAGTGCGGTGCGTTCCAATGCGGCTTCTGCACACCGGGCTTCGTGCTGATGGTGCATCAACTGCTCAAAGAGCACCCAAATCCCAGCGACGAGGACATCCGTCACTATCTCTCCGGCAATCTCTGCCGGTGCGCCGCTTATCCGGAAATCATCGAAGCGGTAAAGGTCTCGGCAAAGTCGATGGCGAAGCCTGCAGCGTGAGCGATTTCCGACCGAAGATTCAAAGTTGTTTGGGCCTTGCGCTGGCGGTCGCAACTGTTCTGGCGGTTACCGGCGGCGTGAGAGCTGATCCTTTTCCGTCCAAGCCGATCAAGCTTATTGCCGCTTTCGCCCCGGGCGGGCCGGCCGACATCATGGCGCGACTCATCGCCGCCGGGATTTCTCCGATCCTGGGCCAAAACGTTTTTGTCGAAAATCATCCTGGAGGCGGGGGCACGCTCGGCTCCCGCGACGTCGCTAAATCGCAGCCTGACGGTTACACGCTGCTGCTCGCCAACACCGCGAACGTTGTGATCTCTCCGCTGCTGATCAAGGACGCCGGTTACGATCCGGCGGAAGCGTTCACCGCCGTGGCCAATCTTGGCACCACGGCAGACGTCTTGATCGCCAGCAATGCGTCAGGCCTGAAATCGGTGCAGCAGGTCATCGAGTTTGCTCGCAGCAATCCAGGCAAGCTCAATTTCTCTTCCGCGGGGATCGGCACGCCGTTGCACCTGAACGGCGAGATGTTCAAGCAGAAGCTCGGTCTCGACCTCGTCCACGTACCTTACAAAAGCGGCGGCCAGGCGACCCAGGCTGTGATCGCCGGCGAGACGCAAATCTGCTTCGACAGTCCTGAGGCTGCCTTGCCGGCGATCGAAAATGCGAACGTGCGTGCGCTCGCGGTAACGGGCGACAAGCGCTTACCTCAGTTGCCGAATGTTCCGACCATGATCGAGGCCGGTGTGCCCGGCTTTGTCACCGTAACCTTTACCGGCATTGCTGCGCCCGCCGGAACGCCGCGCGAGATCGTCGATAAGCTGAACGCCGCAATCAATCAGGCGCTGCAGGGCGATCAAGTTCGCCCGGTTCTAGCCAAGCTGGCGGTGCAGCCGCAAATCGGCTCCGCAGCGGCGTTCACTGCATTTTTACAGCAACAGCGGCTGCAATGGGGTGCGGTGATCAAGCTCGCCGATATCCAGGCGAGCGAGTAACACGCGCGGCTTCAGATGTCGGGAAAGAAGCGGCGCCGGTACGAAAGATCGTCGAGCTTCTGATCGAGAAACCACTTCACCAGTTCGCGATGTGTGGGGAACCACACGTCGCTGAAGCTGGAGAAATAGCGGAGCAGCTTCTGGAACTGCGCCATGATCAGCGGGCGTCCGCCGAAATGCGCGTGGATGGCGATGTTGATGAGCCCGCCCGGCTCATGATTGTGCAGATAATCGAAGGTGTCGGTATAGACGTCGAAGTAATCGCGCGGGCTTGCCCGCAACACTCTGTTGTCGACAAAGTCCGACCACGGCAGAGCGACGATTGGGCCTGCTGCGGTGTTCTCCTTGCGCGGCAGGCTGATATCCAAAGCGTCCGCGTACCACTTGATCCCGGCCTCGACGAGCAACGCAAAGGTGTGTTCGTCCCAGCCGTAGATCGGCGTGGCCCAACCTTCGGGCGCTTTGCCTGCGGCGGACGTAAGAATGTCCATCACCCTGCGAATGGTGGCTTTCTGCTGATCAGGCGGCAGCTCCAGGAACGCCTGGTCCTGGACGTAGCCGTGACCCTCCACCAGATGGCCGGATTTTGTGAGCTGCTTGAACGCGTCCGGATAAAGCTCGGCGGACCGGCCGCTGCAAAAGACCGAGGCCCGCATGTTGCAGCGATCGAGCGTGCGGATCAGTCGCCATATCCCTTCCTTGCCGCCGTACTCTCCCCATTGAATGCCGCCGCGATCGATCAATCCGGGTTTTAGCGGCGTGGTGCGCGCGAAATAGCTGGGCGACTTCTTTTCCGACCAGGTCTCGAACAGAACGCTGATGATGACAGCTGTGCGCCGGCCTCCCGGCCAAACCGACGTATTCGTTTCCATGTCCACTTAATCCTCGAAGTCTCGTTTAATCTTAAACAGGATCGCGCAATGGCGCGCTACGGCTTCAACGCCTCGATGAAGCGGTTCTTGATGATATGACCATCGCGGATAGGCAGCACGCGCGGCACGTCTTCTTCCTTGATGCGCGCAGAGACCAGGAGCGGCCCTTCGCCCGAATGCAATAATTCGCGGACACCGGCGGCTTCCTCGATCCGCGACACCGCGCGGGCCTGCTTGAAGCGGCAGGCGAGCGCGGTTGCGACCAGATCGATGCCGGATTTCGTTGCGCTGGGCTGCATGCCGGTTTCGCCGTAATGAGCATTATCCAACACGACGATCGCGAGATTGCGCGGCTGCTTGACGCCGATGGTGGCGAGGCTGCCGATGCCCATCAGCATATCGCCGTCGCCGGTGAGCACGGCGACGCGGCGGTTCGGCTGCGCCAGCGCAAGCCCGAGCCCAATCATGGCGGTGCCGCCCATCGCGCCCCAGAGATAGAAATTAAGCGGATGATCGCCGGCTGCCGCCATGTCGTAAGTCGCCGAGCCTAGTCCGCCGACAACCAGCAGTTCGCCGCGGTCGGCCAGAAGCTTTTTCACGAATTCGCGTCGATCGAGCATATTGGCGCTCACCTGGTCCACTGCTTGCGGCCGATCAGCCGCTGCGACAGCAGGATCGCGACTTGTAGATTACCGTCGAACGCCATGTCGCAAGCCGCGCCGACAACGTCATCGACATCGTCTGCCTCGTCGATGCGATAGGTGAGAAAGCCGGCGAGCTTCAGAACATCTTCGGTGATAGCGCCCATCGGCACTTGCCACGGATTGAATTCGCCGAACTCGCCGCGCATGGTGACGAAGACGACGCAACCGAAGCCGCAGTTCTTCAGAAGCGAGAACATATTGATGCAATTGCCGACGCCGCTCGACTGCATCAGCAACGCCGCGCGCTGGCCTCCCAGCGCTGCGCCGGCAACAAGGCCGACGCCTTCTTCTTCAGTGGTCAGCACCACGTCGGTAATGGAGTTGTCGGCCTGGCAACGGGCGATCAGCCGGCTGTGGCCGGCGTCAGGCACATAGCCGACTTGCCGGACGCCGACTCGCTGGAGATGAGCGTAGATCGTATCCGGCCAGGAAGGTTCGGTAGCGGCTTCGGTCGGTGTCGCCGTGTGCAATGAAGCTCTCCGTTGCTGCCGGCTTATATCACGCGTTGCTTGGCGGCAGCGCCGGCCGGCCGCCGATCATGTCGGCCGCTTTTTCGGCGATCATGATCACCGCGGCGTTTATATTGCCGCCGATCAGGTCCGGCATGACGGAGGCATCCACCACGCGCAATCCTTCGACGCCGCGCACGCGCAATTCGGGATCGACGACAGAGTCGCTGTCGCTACCCATGCGGCAGGTGCTGATCGGGTGATAGACCGTAATGCCGGTCGCGCGGATATGGGCGTCGATCTCCGCATCGGAATTAAGCGGGGTTTCCTCGTTGGCGACAAACGGCGCCAGCGGCGTCTGCCGACCCACGTCAACGGCCATCCGCATGCCGGCGCGCAGCACTTTCAGATCGTCCTCAGCGCTGAGAAAATTCAAGCTGATGCGTATCGGTGCGCGCGGATCGGCGGACGCAAGCGAAACACGACCACGGCTCTTCGGCCGCAACAACGCCACCCGGCAGCCGAAAGTGTCCGCAAAGCTCGGCAGGAACGGCGGCAAATAGGGTTGCGCGGCCAATGATCCGGCCCGAAACAGGAATTGTACGTCGGGTAGCTTGGGGTCAAGGCCGGTCTTGAGGAAAGCCGTGACGCCACCCGGCACATCGCTCGCGAAGCCGCTGCCAAACAGATAAGCCCTGGCGAGTTCGCGCGTGATGCGGTCGAGCCGCATCTCACGGTGGAATTGTCCTGGCGTCTTGCGGGCGTAGCCCACATCGGCCGACAAATGATCTTGTAAGTTTTTGCCAACGCCGCCGAGCGGCACTTTTGTTTCGATGCCGTGGGTTCCCAGCTCCGCGGGATCGCCGATGCCGGAAAGCATCAAGAGCTGTGGCGAGTTGATCGCGCCGCCGGCCAGGATGACTTCGCGCCCGGCAAAGGCCCGCATCGTGTCGCCGCTGCCGGTCGTGTATTCGACGCCGATTGCGCGATAACCGTCAAACAGCACACGGTTGACCAGCGCACCGACTTCGACACTGAGATTGGCGCGGCCCAGCGCTGGTCTCAGGTAAGCGACCGCGGCGCTACACCGGCGGCCGTTGCGGATCGTCACCTGCCGGCGCGTGAAGCCTTCCTGCTGGCGGCCGTTGAAGTCGTCAGTCCACCCGTAGCCGGCCGCGGCGCCCGCGGCCGCGAAAGCTTCGACGATCGGATCGGCAAAGCGTGTATTCCGCGTCGACAGCGGGCCATCGCCGCCGCGATAGGGATCGGCGCCGCCTTCCCAGCATTCTTGCCGCCGGAAATAGGGCAGCACATGTGCATAGGACCATTGTGCGAGGCCTGCGTCGGCCCAGCGGTCGTAATCGCCGCGATGGCCGCGAACGTACGCCATCGCATTGATCGAGGACGACCCGCCGATCACCTTGCCGCGCGGGATTTCGATTTGCCGGCCGTTCATGCCCGGCTCTGGATCGGACGAATACATCCAATCGTGCATGCGCCGCGCCATCATGCGGCCCCAGGCCAGCGGAATGTGGATCCAGGGATCGCGATCCCAGCCTCCGGCTTCGAGCACGAGGACGCGCGCGTCCCCACTCAGCCGGTTTGCCAGCGTGCAGCCGCTGGAGCCGGCGCCCACGATGATGAAATCATATTCGGTGGCATTGGCGGCGCGCGGCATGGCGTGATCGTGGTCCCGGCATCCGCAACGGCATCGTCGGCGAAAGCGCGGACTTTGCAAATATTGCACCCCTCATTATGGTGCGCCATCCCCCGATTACCCCAGCCCGGGAATGGAGACGGCCATGACATCGAGACTTCGCCACATTGCGATCATTGTTGACGATCCGGAGCAGGCCGCGACGTTCTTCGAGAGCGCATTCGGCATGACGCGCGCCGGCACGGCACGGCGCGGCATCTATATGTCGGACGGCACCATGAACGTGGCGCTGCTGAAGACCGAAGGCACCGAGAAGCCGGGCCTTTATCACTTCGGCATGTGGGTCGACGATCTCGACGAGGCGGAGAAGAAGGTCACCGATGCCGGCGGCAAATATCTCGCTGGCCGGCCGACATCGCCGAATTCGTTCTACGAGGCGAAATATCGCGCTCCGGACGGCGTGGTGTTCGATCTGACCCATCACGGCTGGGCCGGCGCTACCAAGGAAGTTACGGCGAAATCCTGATTGCCCCACTATCCTGACCGTATCGTCGTCATCGGCGCCGGGCCTGTCGGCCTCTGTCTGTCGCTGGCATTGGCGCAAGCAGGCTTGCGGGTTTGTCTCATCGAGGCGTTGGGCGACGATAATTTTCTCGAGCAGGTGCCGCGCGCCGGCACCAATCACCCGGCCACGCTGGAAATGCTCGACCGGCTCGGGCTTTATGAAAAGCTTGAACCGCGCGGCATCATCGCGCCGGTTTTTCACTACTGGGATCGTGCCGAGGGCAAGCGGATCGCGGCGTTTGACCACGCCTGCCTGAAAGATGACACGCGCTTCCCCTACGTCCTGCAGTGCGAGCGCATCAAGATCGTCGAGGAAGCGCTCAAGATGGCGAACGCGCATCCCAACATCGATCTGCACCTCAAGACCGAGTTTGTCTCGTTCGAGCAGGATGCCGACGGCGTGAAGGCGCACGTTGTCAACGAGGCGGGCGAAAAGCAAACCTTTGAAGGCCGTTACCTTGTCAGCGGCGAAGGCGCGCGCAGCATCGTGCGCAAGGACCTCGGCATCGCCTTCGAAGGTTTCACCTACGATGATCGCACACTGAACATCGAGGTGGCTTACGATTTCCGCCAACACGGCTACGCCCACCGCAATTATATTTCCGACCCGAACGAGTGGTCGAACCTGTTTCACTGGAAGGGCCCGCCCGACCGCTGGCGCGTGCATTTCCCGACCGATCCGAAGGCCGACGAGGCTGCGTTGATGCGGCCGGAGGTCTTGCAGGCGCAAATGCAGAAGTTTCTTCCGACCGGCAAACCGTTCGATATCGTCGGCTGCAATCTTTACGTGGTGCACCAAAGAGTCGCAGACAGGTTCTGCTCCGGGCGCGCTATCCTCGCCGGCAACTCCGCGCATGTGAACAGTCCGATCGGCGCCATGGGCATGAACTCGGGCATCCACGATGCCATCAATCTCGCCGACAAGCTGATCGCCATCGCGCGTGGCGAAGCAGATGCTTCCGTGCTCGATCGTTATGCACGGCAGCGGCGTCACGTCGCGGTTGCGCATACGCAGGCGCAAACCATGCGTAACAAGAAGCTTCTCGCCGAGCACGATCCGGCGGTGCGTCAGCGCAACCACGATGAGCTGCGCCGTACTTCGGAAGATCCGGTGCTGGCACGAAAGTTTTTGTTGCGCTCGGCTTTGTTTGACAGCCTGAAGGAAGCCGAGGCTATTACTTAAGCGTCTGGAGATTGCATTGAGGGGCGTCGTACTTGCATTGTTGCTGGCCTCGTTCGCGGCAGGTCCGGTCGCCGCGCAAACGGCAAACTGGCCGGATCACCCGATCCGCCTCGTCGTGCCGTTTCCGCCCGGCAGCAGCTCCGACATCGTCGCTCGCATTGTCGCGCAAGGGCTGAGCGGCAAGCTCGGCCAGCCGGTCGTGGTTGAAAATCGCCCCGGCGCGAGTACCGCGGTCGGCGGCGAATATGTCGCCCATGCTCCGCCCGACGGCTATACGCTTGGTCTCGTCAATACGAGCTCCACGATCACGCAGAGCCTCAATCCGGCGCAGAGCTTTGATGTCGTCAAGGATTTCGTGCCGATCTCGATGCTTGGCGCGTCGCCGTTCGTTCTTGCAAGCTATCCGGGTGTGCCGGTGCAGACCACGCAGGAACTGATAGCGCTGGCGAAAGCCGAACCGGGCAAACACACTTTTGCAGAAGCCGGGCAGGCGACGCTCGCCAATCTGGCCGGCGTTCTGTTCACGAAGCTTGCCAATGTGCAGCTTACCGCCGTCGCCTATCGTGGCACCGAGCAGGAAATGCCGGATCTGATCGCCGGCCGGGTGGATACTGCCTTCGTCACCATTCCACCGACCCTGTCGCTTATCCAGCAGGGCCGGGTGCGAGCGCTGGGCGTGACCGGCTCTAATCGCAGCCCGGCACTACCAGACGTGCCAACCATCGCTGAAGCCGGGCTGTCCGGTTACGAAGCGGTGCTCTGGCAGGCCATCAATGCGCCGGCCGGCACGCCCAATGCGATTGTGACCAAGGTGAATACCGCCATAAACGTTTTGCTGGCTGAACCCGATACGGTAGCGGCGATGAACAGGGTCGGGGTTGAGGTACAGGCCGGCACCCCACAACAACTTGCCGATCGCGTCGCTGCCGATCTGAAGAAGTGGCATGACGTAGTCGCAGCGGCCGATATCAAAGCCGAATAGCTTGCCGTCTTGACGCTCATCGGTCGCGGGAGGATGGTTTCCGCCAATCGGCATTAATCTCCTGGAGGTTGCCCATGGTCGCTCGGCTTCGTCATATCGCGTTGTCTGTATCCGATCCGGATAAGGCCGCTAAATTCTTTGAGGACGCCTTCGGAATGAAGCGCGTCGGCAAGGCAGGCATCGGCTGCTACGTTTCCGATGGCACGATCAATGTCGCGCTTTTGAAATACGAGACCGGCGAAGTTCCCGGATTCCCGAACAATTACCTTGGCCTCGTGCATTTCGGCATGTGGGTCGACAACCTCGACGAAGCGGCCAAGAAGGCGACCGACGCGGGCGCGACCTATTTCGGCGGCGCGCCGCAGGACAATCCGCACGCGTTCTATGAGGTCAAATACCAGAACCCGGACGGCATCATTTTTGACCTGACGCATAACGGCTGGAATGGCGCCGTGAAGGAAGTTGTTCCCGCCGAAGCCAGCAAGGTCGCCGCAGAGTAAATTCCGTTTAATGCGATCGCGTCAGCGCCGCCACGGCAGTGCCGACGCATTTTCGACAAAGAACCACGCGCCCTCGCCAAGTTCGACGGGAAAGGCCGCGGCGATGCCGTCGTCGATGCTGTGCCATTCCAGATTGGCAGCCTCTACGGCCATTTCCGCGGTGGCGAGCGATTTCACCTGCAGCGCATAGCCGATCATGAACGGCAACGTCGGGAATGCGAGCTCCGGCAATCGCTCTGCTGCCAACTCGTGGGACACGAGGTTGATGCCGCCGCGATCGAGCCGGATCAGCGCCCCCGCTCCGCTCGAAGTCCGCGTCGCCGCGCGGCCGGTGAAGCGCGAAAACCGTTGTGCGGCTTCCTCGACATCGGCGACGGCGATGGCGACATCGATGAGACCCGTTGCGCCGTTGGGATGCGACAGCCAGCGCGGCTGCCATACGGCATGTTCGGTATGGTGGGTTAGCGTCTGAATGCGTCCTTCCGGCATCACGCCAGGCTCAACGCGAGCGATGGTGAAGGCCGCCGTAGTCTGACCCGTCTCGGTCGCAACCGGACGTGACATTTTGACGAGGTCGCGAACGGCAAAATTGTTGGCGGCGAGGCGGCGGTGCGCCGTCTCGGCGTCGGCCACGGCGAAGGCCGCGAGATGCATTCCGGCGTGGCGTTCGAGCGCTGCATCGAACTCGTGGGACAGCGGCGTATCGGATGTCTTGAACAGAATCTCCGCGTAGCCGCGATCAAACATGACGGTGATATTGCCCGTACCTGTCGGACGTGTGCCGCCGGCGGGATCCGGACTGACCTGTATGGAAATCGGCGTCGGCGCAAAACCACAGCGCACCAGTGCGGCGGTGGCAGCCTCGGCGTCGCGCACGAAATGGGCGACATGGTCGAGAAAAATTTCATCGCCAATGGGAAGCTGGCGGTCGGCGTCGTTGTTGGTGGGCGCCGCTGACAAGCTGTTACTCGGATCCGGCGATCCCGGCAGCATCGACGACTTTACCCCAGCGGGTGATTTCCGATTCCAGGAAAAGCTGAAGTTCGGCCGGCGAGCCTTTGCCGACAGGGTTCATGCCGAGGTCTTTCAGGCGGCTGCGGATGTCTTCCATGCCAACGATAGTATTGATCGAGTCATTGAGCTTGACCAGGATCGGTTGTGGCGTCCCGCCCGGTGCGATCACGCCTTGCCACGCCGCAACATCAAAGCCGGGAACGCCGGCGTCGGCCAGCGGCGGCACGTCGGGCAGGGAGGGAAATTGTTGTTTGGTGGTTACCGCAAGCGCGCGCAGCTTTCCGGCGGTGATCAGCGGCAGCGCAGGACCGAGATCGCTGAACATGAACTGGATATAGCCACCCAGCAGATCGTTCAGCGCCGGCGCTGTGCCGTGGTAAGGAACGTGGGTCGCCTTGATCCCGGCCATGCTGGTGAACAGTGCGGCGGCCAAATGGTGGAAGGCGCCGATACCGCCGGAGCCATAGCTGAGCGGTCTGGTTTTCGCGAGCTTAATAAGATCGTCCACGCTTTGCACCGGCAACGACGCGTTGACGACCAAAACAAACGGCACGGTGGCGACGAGCGCAACCATGGCGATGTCCTTGATGGGGTCGTAGGGCAATTTCTTGTAGAGCGTTGCGTCGATGGCGAGCGACGATACCGTCATCATGATCGTGTAGCCGTCAGGCGGCGACTTCGCGATGAAATTGGTCGCGATCACCGTTCCGGAGCCCGGCCGGTTTTCGACGACGAATGGTTTGCCCAACCGCGTTTCGAGTTTTTGCCCGAGCAGACGGGCGAGAATGTCGGTGCCGCCGGCTGGAGCGAAGGGCACGATGAAGCTGACCGGACGGCTCGGATAATCTTCGGCGTCTTCCGCTCGCGCCACGCTCGCGGCCATCGCGGGTAGCGCGATGGAAAGCAATGTACGGCGCGAGAGCGGGGACATGCGCGTTCCTATTCGGTGCCTGCGATACCGATCTTTCGCACCAGGTCGCCCCAGTGGCCAATTTCCGATTTCACGTAATTCTGGAGTTCGTCGACCGACGGCGTATCGATCGGGATGAGCCCCATCGTAATCATCTGCTGCTGGATATCGGGCGACTTGATGGCCGCTTTGAAGGCGTCGTGCAGCTTGTCGACGATAGCCTTCGGCGTTCCGCTCTGAGCCACGATGAGGTGCCAGGATACGGCTTCAAAGCCAGGCACTGTATCGGCAATGGGCGGTACACCCGGCAGCACGCCGACAGGCGTTTTTGACGACACGCCGAGCGCGCGGATTTTGCCTGCAGTGATCAGCGCCGGGGCGATCGCAGTGTCGGCGAAGAACAGCTGGATCTGGTTGCCCATAATGTCATTCAAAGCGGGCGGGCCGCCCTTGTACGGCACGTGGACCATGTCGATCCCCGCCATGCTCTTGAGCATCTCACCGGCGAGATGCGGCACCGCGCCGGTGCCGGTCGAGGCGAATGACAGCTTGCCAGGATTGGCTTTGGCGTACGCGATCAGTTCCGGGATGGTTTTGAATGGCTCAGCCGGATTGGTCACCAGCACGAATGGGACTTGGCAGAGCAGCGCGATCGGCACGAAGTCGGCCACCGGGTCGTACGACAGCTTTTTGTAGAGCGTAACGTTCGTGGTCATCGTACCGCTCGGTGCATCGAGCAGCGTGTAGCCGTCAGCCGCACCGTGAGCGACGTCGTTGGCGGCGAGCACGGTGCCGGCGCCGACCCGCTCTTCGATGAGAACTGGTTTGCCGAGGCGTTCGGATAGTTTCGGCGCCATCGCACGCGCGAAGATGTCCATGGCGCCGCCGGCGGCGAGCGGGATCAGGATGGTGATCGGACGGCTCGGGTAATCGTCGGCCACGGCCGGGATGGCACGGGCGGCGACGGCAAGAACCAGGGTGGTTGTAACGAGGGTTGTGACGAGAGGCGCCGTCCATGACCTCATGGGCCATGACTTAGCGGCCCATGAGTTAGGTCCATGGTCTCGCCCGCATTGGGACCTCCCGTTATTCCAAAATGGCCGGCATTTCCGACCGTTATCTGCCCGTAAAGAACGCCAATGGGTCGGCTTCTGCAAGCAATTTTGCCTTGTGGCAGCGCGGCTTAATGGCCTTTCTTGACAAGGGGCTGGGGGCCCCGCCATAAGAACGCCGGTTTAGCGGCCATTTGTACGCTTTTGGCGCGCATCGGTTGCTGGTTGCCATCAGCAGAAACGACTGCAAGAAGCCGGTCCGGGTGCAAATCCGAGCGTCGGGTATCGAACACGAGGAATAAAGATGTTCGCGGTCTTTAAGACGGGCGGTAAGCAATATCGGGTTGCTGCCGACGATGTATTGAAAGTCGCCAGGGTTAAAGGCGAGCGCGGCGAGATCGTCGAATTCGGCGAGGTATTGGTTGTCGGCGGTGACAACGTCACCCTCGGCGCTCCGACTGTCTCAGGCGCTACGGTTGCGGCTGAGGTGCTGGATCAGGCGCGCGGGCCGAAGATCATCGCGTTCAAGAAGCGCCGCCGGAAGAACTCGCGCCGCAAGCGCGGCTACCGTGAAGAGTTCACGCTGCTTCGCATCACCGAGATTCTGACCGACGGTCAGAAGGCGAACAAGGAAGCGCCGCCGAAACGCGCCCGTGCGCCCAAGCCGGAAACGGCTGCGGCTGCGGAAGGCGAAGAAGGTGCGGCCGAAGCTTCGGCACCGACCGCGAAGAAGAAAAGCTCGGCCACCAAAAAGCCGGCTGCCAAGAAGCCGGCTGCCAAGAGCAAAAAGAAGTGACAGCGTGACGTGGATTAGTGACTGTTTTGTCACTAATCCTATATAGGACTTAGGCAAGAAAGGTTTGGAGGCCAGCGATGGCACACAAAAAAGCAGGCGGATCCTCGCGTAACGGCCGTGATTCGGCAGGTCAACGCCTCGGGATCAAGGTTTTCGGCGGCGAGCAGGTCATCGCCGGTAACGTGATTGCACGCCAGCGCGGCACCAAATGGCATGCCGGCCGTAACGTCGGCATGGGTCGAGACCACACTCTGTTCGCGAAGACCGACGGCAAACTTGAGTTCCGTACCAAAAACAAAGGCCGCGTGTACATATCGGTACTCCCGTCGGAGGCAGCGGCCCAGTAATACGGTGGATCATACGAGGTCTGCCGGCACCTAGTCGCCCGGCGGACCCGAATAGGCTCCGAGAGAAGGGGGACCGGGATGCCGGTCCCCCTTTCGGTTTTCTCAAGGAGCAATGCAATGACTCTGACAGAAGAAGTTGTTGCTCAAACACCGCGGCGTCACGAAATTCCCGTCCTGAAGACGGAACAGCTTGTGTTGCGCGCGCCGCGGCTAGCCGACGTAAAGGCTATCGCCCAAATCGCCAATGATCGGCGCATTGCCGAGAACGCAACGCGTATCCCGCATCCTTATGGCGTCGATGATGCGGAAGAGTTTGTCGCTTCCGTTAATCGTCGCGACGGTGAGGCGTGTTTTGTCGTTATTTGCGGCGGCAAGCCGATCGGCATCTGCAGTATCGATCGTCGCGAAGACGATGCCGAGCTCGGTTACTGGCTAGGCGCCGCCTCTTGGGGGCAGGGCTTTGCCACCGAGGCGGCGCGCGCCGCGATCGACTATGCGTTTGGCGATCTCGGCTACCCGGTGTTGCTGGCCGGCGCGCGGGTCAGCAATCCGGCGTCGCGCCGGGTGCTGGAGAAATGCGGCTTCCAGTGGACCGGCGTGCGCTTAGCGCGCATCCGCGCCATTAATTCCGCGGCTCCTGTCGATCGTTTTCGGCTCGATCGCGGCTTGTGGGAAATCGCTGAAGTCGTGGCGCGCAGCCAAGCGCGTCGCTTAGAGTATGATCCGGAAAAGTGGAAGCCGGTTTTCCGAAAGGATCATGTTCAATCAAAATGCTAGAGCGACGATCGATTCAATCGAGAACGACTTCGCTCTAAGCCGCAACTATTGATCGTTCGGTCCGGCCTGGAACATCGGCGCGAGCTTGGCGACCAGCGCCGGTCCGAACCAACCTTGCGGATTGGACGGCGGCACGTGATCCATCAGCTCCCAGCCCTGGATCAGGATGCGCGCATGATCAAAAGCTTCCTGGAAATCCGTGCCCGGCAGCAGGCTTTGCCGGAACAGGGCGTCGCCGAAATAGGTCCAGTCCCGCTCCGGTGCGCAACCGAACGAGGTGCTCTTCTCATCCGAAGCCGTCATCACGATGGTGTTGTCGTTTTGCAGCGGAGCAACGAACGCGCCTGAATAGCAAGCGGAAACGATGACGATGCGGTTCTTGATGCCCTCGTTGTCAAGTGTCGAAGCCAGTTGCTGCGGCGTCAGTTGCGTTGACATGTTGGCGGGGAGTTCGAGCGCAAAGCCTTGCTGGTTGCCGTGCGAGGTCATGAAAATCAGCAGCACGTCTTCATCTTTGTTCATCATGCCGGCGATGGCGTGGACCGCGGCTGAGAGATTCTTCGGGCTGGCCAGCGGGACGCTCGAAACCGTCTCGCGGTTGTTGATGAGGCGCAATGTGCGGTCCCTGATCGGAAGCACGGTGCCCATCGACGTCAGCGCGCCATTGAGCTCTTTGACAAAAACGTCCTGCTCCGCCCAGCCTGCCATCCCGATCGTGTAAATGTTTGTCGTGCCCTGGCGCGGGGTTGCGAGATTCGAGATTTCGCTGTTGAGCAGGTCGGTCTGCTTCTGGTCGAGTTGCGCGACTTCACGCTCTATCCCGTACTTGGCATACAGATATTCCCACCAGTTCGCGGTGCGGATATCGAAGTTGGGTGGAACGAAAGCCGGCGCGTCGGGAATAATCGAGTGGGCGGCGAATACGGCGACCCACAGGGCGGCGGTGCGCGCCAGTACGCGCAGCTGCGACTCCGGCTGCACGCTCGCGAGCACGCGGGACACCGCCCCAAGCCACCAAAGGATCTGGACGGCGAAGATCGCAGACGTGATCGCGGTGTGCGACCAGAACGCGTTCAATGCGGCGGCAGATACAAGGAGCGAACCGCCGATCTGGATCAGCGCCGTGGCGATATCGGCGATCATCGAGAGAATGAACAGGGCCGACAGCGCGCTGGCCCGGGCCGCGGGACGCACGAACAGCGCCGCGACGGCAAGCTCAAGCGCGAGCCAGGCGACGATGGCGTTGAGACCGTAAGGATTGAAGTGTGACGGTCCGCCGGCAACCGCCGCGAGCTGGAGGGCGACGCGGACGACCGCCAAAACGACCGTCCAGCCGAGCAGTGTTGGCAGGTCCGCCAGCGGCGGATCAGGCGTTCGCCGCCAGATCGCGGCCCGTGCCGCAAGCTTGAACACTGCCCACACGCTTACCATTCTCCACGAGCGTACCGGCGACCGGCCGTTGGCTCGTCCCGGATTACCCTAAACCGATAGCAGATTGTCCTCTAGCGGAGGACGGCCGTAACCCACAATGGCAACAGCCATTGCGCGGAAAGCGCGGGCGAACTACGGATGCGACATGAAATTCCTCGATGAAGCCAAGGTCTATATTCGCTCCGGCGACGGCGGTAACGGGTGCATCGCGTTCCGCCGCGAGAAATTCATCGAATTCGGCGGACCGAATGGTGGCGACGGCGGCAAGGGCGGTGACGTCATCGCCATGGCCGTGGACGGCCTCAATACCCTGATCGACTATCGTTATCAGCAGCACTTTACCGCCAAGAATGGCGGCGGCGGCATGGGCAAGGATCGCCACGGCGCCAACGGCACGGATTCCATCCTCAAAGTTCCGATCGGCACCCAGATCTACGAAGAAGACGGCGAAACCTTGCTCGCCGATTTCACTGAACTCGGCGAGCGCATTACGCTCGCGCACGGCGGCAACGGCGGGTTCGGCAACGCCTATTTCAAGTCGTCGACCAACCGTGCGCCGCGTCGCGCCAATCCCGGTCAGCCCGGAACGGAAATGACGATCCGGTTGCGGCTGAAGCTGATCGCCGATGCCGGAATCGTCGGCCTGCCGAACGCCGGTAAGTCGACCTTTCTGGCCAGGGTCAGCGCGGCAAAGCCCAAGATCGCGGATTATCCGTTTACGACGCTGCACCCGCAACTCGGCGTCGTGAACGCGGACGGCCGCGAATTCGTACTCGCCGATATTCCGGGCTTGATCGAAGGCGCTCATGAGGGCGTGGGTCTTGGCGACCGTTTTCTCGGCCACGTCGAACGCTGCCGCGTGCTTTTGCATCTGATCGATGGCACCGGCGACGATGCTGGCGAGGCTTACAAGACGGTGCGCACCGAGATCGAAGCTTATGGTCACGAGCTTGTCGACAAGCCGGAGATTGTCGTGCTGAACAAGGCCGATGCGCTCAGCGCCGATGACATCAAAAAGCAGATCGCACAGCTCAAGCGCGCCGCCAAAAAAACGCCGATGGTGATGTCGGCAGTGAGCGGTGCGGGCGTGCAAGAGGTGCTGCGCGCGTTGCTGAAAGTGATCGAGGGTGCCCGCAGCGTCGAGAAGCCGCTCGCCGCGGACACGGCCTGGCGTCCATAGCGGAGAACCCATGCCTTACACGTTTGTCCTGGTTCACGGCGCCTGGCATGGCGGCTGGTGCTGGCAACGCGTTGCAGACCGATTGCGTGCGAGTGGCCACAAGGTTTTTACGCCGACATTGACGGGCGTCGGCGAGCGCGCTCATCTGTTGCGCGCAGGGATCGATCTGAAAACCCATATCAGCGATGTCGTCAACGTGATGAAGTGGGAGAACCTGAGCGACATCGTGTTGTGCGGCCATTCCTATGGCGGCTTTGTCATCTCCGGCGTTGCCGAACAAATGGCGCCGGCGATCCGTTCGATTGTCTTTCTCGATGCCTTCGTGCCTCACAACGGTGAAAGCGTACAGGATCTGACCGGGCCTGCCGTGAAGGAGAGCGTCGCCGCCGCGTTGCAACGCGGCGATCTGGCGATAGCGCCGAGGGCGGCGGAAGCCTTTGGCGTCAACGAGAAGGATCGCGCTTGGGTCGATCGCATGTGCGTCGGCCAGCCGGTCGCGACCTTTACCGAAAAGATTTTGCTGACCGGAGCGCGCGAGGGGATCGCGCGCAAGAGCTACATCCGCGCCAAGAGCTATGCCAATCCCGGCTTCGATAAAGCGCTGGCCGCTGCCGAAGCCGATTCGTCATGGCGCACCTACGGCGTACCGTGCGGCCACGACGTGATGGTCGATATGCCGGAGCGGCTGACGGAAATCCTGTTCGAAGTAGCGCAATAGTTTAGTGATGTGAGAATTTCAGCGAGCCGTCGCGTTCGATGCGTGGCAACAGATCGATTTCCCACGCCAGATATTCGTTCATCGCAGCTTTGGTATCGCCGGTCCGCTCATACGGCTTTCGCCATTGATCGACCGCTTCGTCGGCCATCCGGGCATCCTTGGATAGCGGATAGCTTGCTGCCTGCCACGCGGCATTGCCGCCGGTGAGGACGCGCACGGGAGCGTCGATCAGCGCCTTCGCTTCCGCCGCCGCGAGATTTGCCAGAATGCCGTCTTCCGAAGTCAGCACCAGTGCGCCGCGCAACGGGATTTTCTTGAGCGCCCGGTCGAGCCGGGTGCGGATGGCGTACCATGCGCCGGGAATATGTCCGGCGAGATAATCGCGGCTCATTGCAAGATCGACGACGGTCGCCGCATCGCGCGACAGCAACTCTTGCAACGAAGCGACATCGATCGCCTCGCCGGCTTTTGCTTCGCCGTCGAGCGTCGGCGCTTTCGGCGAGCCGGTTTCAGTTCCGGACTCGACCAGCACGAAGACCTCCTGCCAACCCATTTGCCGCAGCCATGATCCGGTCATCGCTGCACGCACTTCGGCGTCGTCAACCAGGACGATTCGCGCGCCAAGCGTTCCGACATATTGATCGGTCGCCTGCACCAGCTGTCCGCCCGGTGCCGAAATCGCACCACTGACATGGCCGGCGGAGTATTCGCCCGGATCGCGAACGTCAAACAGGTAGAGCGTGCGCTGCTGATCCTGCCGCAGCGCTTCGAGCCTGACGGGGTCGATTTGCTCGACGCCGCAATCTTGCGCAACTTTTTGGGCGGCCCGTCGTGCCCAGTCGAGCGTCTCGGCCGAAACCTCCGGGGCGCGATGATTTTTGCCGCTATCGCAGGCAAAGCCCGCGAGGCTGTAACCCATGGTCCCGTTGCGCAGCGCCACGACTTTGTTCGGCAGGCCGGCGTTGATCAGCGATTGCGCGCCAATGATGCTGCGCGTCCGGCCGGCGCAATTCACAACGACCGTGGTCTCAGGCGCGGGCGCGATCTCGCGGGCGCGTAGCACCAGCTCGGCGCCAGGGACGTTGATACCGGTCGGGATCGACACCCGCGAATATTCATCGAAAGGCCTGCTGTCGAGCACGACGATATTGGCCTTGTCGCGTATGAGCTTCTCAAGCTCATGAGCGGAAATGTTCGGCGTGCCGTTCTTGTGTTCGATATATTCGCCGAAGGCCTTGCTCGGCACATTGACGCCGGAAAACACTTCGAAGCCCGCCGCGACCCAGGCATCGAAGCCACCGTTGAGAACAAAGGTGTCCGGATAGCCGTTGCGCATCAGGACCGCGGCGGCGCGTTCGGCAAGGCCGTCGTTATCGTCGCAGAGCACAACGCGCGTCGAACGGCGCGGCACAAGCTGCGCAAATTTGAGTTCGAGGCGGCTCAGCGGGATCGAACGCGCCAGTAGCAGATGTCGTTGCGAGAAGATCAGTTCCTCTCGCACATCGACCAGCGCCAGCTCGCCGCCGGCGCCGATCATGCCCCGCAACTCCGCGGGGCTGATGGATGCGGTCACGTTGCTTGCTGAGCGGTCATCTGATGCACTTCGCCGGTCTTCAGGTCGAAGCGCACGCGATTGATCTTGTCGAGATTGGTGCCGGTGACGCGGATAAAGCGCGAATAGTCCGGATAGTCGATCGAGTGAATCTTGCCGTCCTCGTAGATGCCGGCATGGCCAGGTTCGAGACGGTATTTTTTCACCGGCTTGAGCTTGGCATGCTTTTGGTCGGCGCCGTTATCCTCACGCTCCCATTCGGTCATCTCGGTGTAGTGGGTCGCCTGACCGTAGATCGCCCATGACGCGCCATGATCATGGGGCGGCGAAACCCGCGCCTTGTCGTTGATGTGCGCCAGAATCTGGAAGCCCAGATCCTTGTCTTCGTGAAGCAGGTGCAGCCCGCGCGGCGCGTCCTCGCAGTGCTTCTTCACGAAGTCCTTGTTATGCAGCAGGTGCTCGAGCCTGGTGCGTACTTCTTCGCGGCCACTCGGGCCTGGATCGCGCGATAGGATGGAATGGCAGTCCGTTATGAACTGATCGAGCTCATAGGCCATAGTTGTCCTCCCAACAGGGGCTATTGGAGTTGCCCCAGTTTCGCGCATCCGCGCGGCTGGCGCCAGTGTCCCGATTCCGTGGTTTCAAATGCGGCCGTGTGAGACAACTTGCCCTTACCCTGTTTGGGCCCGGCCACAGTCGTTACACTGGCGGCATGTTCGGTCTTCCCAAGCTTCACGATCGGCCCCGCAACGTGCGGCTGGATACGCTGGTTCGGCTGCGCTGGCTCGCCGTGTGCGGCCAGATCGCGGCGGTCCTGGTGGTGCATTTCGGCCTCGAATTCGAGGTGCCGATCTGGGCCTGCATGGCCGTCATTGTGCTGTCTGCGTTGCTCAATGTGGCGCTGCGCGTCGGCTTTCATCAGACGCAATGGCTTGAACCGGACCGGGCGGCTTGGCTGCTGGCGTTCGACATCGCCGAGCTTGCGGCGCTGCTCTATCTCACCGGCGGTTTGGAAAATCCGTTCGGCTATTTGCTGCTCGGGCCGGTGCTGATCTCGGCAACCGCGTTGCCGCCGCGCATGACCCTGCTGATCGGCACGTTCGCGATGGTCTGCGCCACGGTGCTGGTGTTCTTCCACTACGATCTGCCTTGGGACAGCGAAGATCCGCTGCAGCTTCCCGAAATCTACATGGTCGGCGTCTGGCTCTCGATCCTGCTCGCGATCGGCTATATCGGCGTCTACACGTGGCAAATCGCGGAAGAGGCGCGGCAGCTTTCCGATGCACTCGCGGCAACCGAACTGGTGCTGGCGCGTGAGCAGCACCTGTCGCAGCTGGATGGTCTTGCCGCGGCGGCGGCGCACGAGCTTGGCACGCCGCTCGCGACCATTACTGTCGTGGTGCGTGAAATCGAACGGGCGCTTGAGGCGAACTCGCCCTATAGCGACGACGTGAAATTGCTGCGCGAACAAGCGCAGCGGTGCCGCGAGATTTTGTCGAAGATTACCGAGCTACCCGCCAGCGACCCGTTCGATCGCATGCCGATTTCCGCGTTGATCGAGGAAGCTGCTGCGCCGCACCGTAACTTCGGCGTGCAGATCGGCATCACGTTGCCGTCGGATCGTTCAGCCGAACCGGTCGGCACCCGTAACCCCGGTATTCGTTACGGTTTGGGCAATTTGATCGAGAACGCCGTCGATTTTGCCCGCCGCCGTGTTGAGGTTTTCGTGAACTGGAGCCCGGCAGAAGTCAGCATCGCCATCAGCGACGACGGTCCCGGCTTCGCGCCCGAAGTCATCGACAGGATCGGCGCGCCCTACGTCACCCATCGGCGGCCCGAGCCACGCGGGGAAGATGAGGATACGACCGTTTTCGGGCTCGGATTGGGCTTCTTCATCGCCAAGACCCTGCTCGAACGCTCCGGAGCTAAACTTTCTTTAACAAACCAGGCGCCGCCGATGCATGGCGCCACGATCACGATTACCTGGAGCCGGGCCGCTTTTGAACGGGCGCTGATAGCGCCCCCTCTTGAGCCCGCCGCCGAAGCCTCCTAATTGTTAGGAAGCATTGGCCTGATTGTTGATGCGGGGGTTGGCGATCATTTTAAGGAGTGAAATTGCCATGACCAGTGCGCCGATGACCAATGCGCCGGCTGCCGCGACGCCGACCGAGCGTTCGCTCCTTATTGTGGAAGACGACAAATCGTTCCTGCAACGGCTTGCTCGCGCCATGGAAGGCCGCGGGTTCATAGTGACGACAGCGGAGTCGGTCGCCGAAGGTCTGTTGCAAGTCGAGAAGGCCGCTCCGGCTTTTGCGGTCGTCGATATGCGCCTTGGCGACGGCAATGGCCTCGACGTTATCTCCGCCATGAAAAAGCGCCGGCCGGAAGCGCGAGCGATCATCCTGACCGGCTACGGTAACATCGCCACGGCGGTGAATGCGGTGAAACTCGGCGCGGTCGATTATCTAGCCAAGCCGGTCGACGCCGACGATGTGGCAGCGGCGTTACTGGCGCTCGATAACAGAAAAATCGAGCCGCCGGAAAATCCGATGTCGGCGGACCGTGTCCGCTGGGAGCACATTCAGCGCATCTACGAACTGTGCGGGCGCAACGTCTCCGAGACCGCGCGCCGGCTCAACATGCACCGTCGTACCTTGCAGCGCATTCTGGCCAAACGCGCCCCGAAGTAAGCAGCTGTTTACCTCGATCGTTTCGAATTTTAGCGAATGGCCTAAGCCAACCTTCGCAGGATTTCCCTATTAATCCACAGGATTGACGGGTGAGTTTTTTGCGTGGGGTGTTGCGTGTCCGAACAGCCGAATTTGGCGTCTTCAAAGACGACCGGTCTAGCCGGCGGCGACGCGCCGCGTCTCCTTGTTGTTGAGGACGATACGCTTCACCGCATGATGATCTGCCGCGTGGCGGCGAACGCCGGTTACATGCCGGCAGGCGCGGCAACCTGCGATGAGGCGGTAACGCTCCTGAAAAAAACCGAGTTTGACTGTCTTACGCTCGACCTTTCGTTGGGTGCCCACGACGGCAACGAGCTGTTGCTGCATCTCTCTGCGACCGGCAGCAACGCCCAAATCATCATCGTCAGCGGTAGCGATGACGATCGGCGTCAGGCGAGCGTGGCGCTTGCCAAGTCGCTCGGCTTGAATGTCTGGGAGTCGATTGCCAAGCCGATCGATCTGGTCGTGCTGCGTTACTGGCTGGAGCGGCTCAAAACCGAATACATCGCGGCTGCTTCCGTCGCTGCCTGATCAATTTCAGATTTCGCCGCCGTAGCGTCCTTGCGGATCGGCAAGAGCCTGCAAGCGCAGCGCCGCGGCATGAGCGAAGCGCAACATCATTGCTTTGCGTGTCGGCGCCGGCAGCCGATGCTCGGGCGCTTCGCAGACGATTGACGCGCCGAAAGCGTCGGCAACGATCAAGCCGGTATCCTTCGGAAATATTTCATACGGCACGTCGACGACGGTTGCAAAAAACAGCCGGTCGCAGTGCAGCCGATAATCCATCCATTTATGATCGGCGCGGAAGTCGGCGATTGAAGACTTGATTTCGACGATGACGATCTCGCCGCCGCCGCCCAGCGCGACCAGATCAGCCCGGCGTCCCGACGGCAGCGGAAATTCGCTCACCACGCAGTAGCCGAGTGCATGCAGGTGTCGCGCGGTGCCGCGCGCGATCGCCAGCGCCGTTGGTGATTGCCGGCCGTCGATGGGTACCGCGGCGAGGGCAGGCATCATCGCGGCGTTCTCGTCCGGTCGGGAAATGCCGCGGCAAGCGCTTCGCGTGAAGCGTTCAGCACGCCGCGTTCGGTGATCAATCCGGTGATGAGCCGCGCCGGCGTTACGTCAAAACCGTAATTCGCCACCGGCGATCCGTCCGGCACGATCCGTACGCTTTCAATGCGGCCGTCGGAGGTCTTGCCGGTCATGTTTGTGACTTCGTCAGCGCCGCGTTCTTCGATCGGGATTTCAGCAACGCCATCGGCAACATTGAAATCGATCGTCGGTGACGGCAGTCCAACATAGAACGGCACGTTGTTGTCCCGCGCCGCCAGCGCTTTCAGATAGGTGCCGATCTTGTTGCAAACGTCGCCGTTCGCGGTGACGCGATCGGTGCCGACGATGACCAGATCGACCATGCCGTGTTGCATCAGATGGCCGCCGGTATTGTCTGCGATGACCGTGTGCGGCACGCCGTGCTTGCCGAGTTCCCAGGCGGTGAGCGACGCGCCCTGATTGCGCGGCCGGGTTTCGTCAGCGAACACATGAATCGGGATGCCGCTGTCGTGCGCCAAATAGATCGGCGCGGTCGCGGTGCCGACATCGACGGCGGCCAGCCAGCCGGCATTGCAGTGGGTCAGGATATTGACGCGCTCGCCGGCTTTTTTGCGTGCGGCGATGGCGGCAATGAGCGGCAGCCCGTTGCGGCCGATCGCCGTATTGATAGCGATGTCTTCTTCGGCAATTTCGGCGGCGCGGCGATACGCGGCGGCGGCGCGCTCCGCGCGCGGCCGGTTGCGGACCGCGGCCACCATCTCGTCGAGCGCCCATTTCAGGTTGATCGCGGTCGGCCGCGTGGCGAGCAACGTGGCGTAGGCGCGTTCAAGCCCTTCGTCCGAAGCGTCGGCACGCAGCGCGAGGCTTATTCCGTAAGCAGCGGTCGCGCCGATCAAGGGCGCACCGCGGATCACCATGGCGCGGATCGCGTGGGCCACCTCATCGAGCGAGGTGAGCTTTACCGTCGCGAAACGATGGGGCAGCGCAGTCTGGTCGATCACGCCCACCGACCAGCCATCCGGCTCGAGCCAGATGGTGCGCATTGCCTTGCCGTCAACCTTCATGGAGTCCACCTATCAGATTCTGGCAGCCTTTGAAGGTGGAAATTCAGCAGTAACTTGCCAGTGCGGCGCGCATCCCGCAATGTTGTGGACCTTTTCCGCTGGAGCCGCGCATGGCCGCTATCGATTACGAAGCCGAATACAACAATCGCGCCCGCGTGCCGGATTACGAGGATATTTTCGCGCGATGGGCGCAGGAGGGCGAGCTTTATCGCGCCGATGCACTCAAGCGCGGACGCGCCGAACTGGGCCTGTCGTATGGCGATACGCCGCGGCAAAATGCCGATCTGTTTATGGCGGATGCCGGCGAAAGCGCGCCGATCGCGATGTTTATCCACGGCGGCTGGTGGCGTTCGCTGGATCCGTCGCAATTCAGTCAGATGGCGCGCGGTCCCAATGCCCACGGCGTCAATGTCGCCGTGGTCGGCTACGATTTGTGTCCGAATGTCGGTATTGGCGATATCGTCGAGCAGATGCGCCGGGCCTGCATATTCCTCTGGCAGCGCTTCGGCCGCCGGCTGTTTGTCTATGGCCACTCCGCCGGTGGGCATCTTGCCGGCGCGATGGTCGCCACCGATTGGGCCGCGCTTTACCCCAAGGCGCCTGCGGATCTGGTGCCCGTGGGCTATGCGGCCTCCGGCCTGTTCGATCTCAGCCCGCTGGTCGGGATAACACCCAATCAGGACTTCCACCTCACGCCCGAGAGCGCACGGGCACTATCGCCGGCATTGTGGCCGCTGCCGCCCGGCCGTGTCTTCGACGCCGTCGTTGGCGGGCTGGAGTCGAGCGAGTTCTTGCGGCAAAGCAAGCTGATCGCACAGGCGTGGCAGAGTGCCGGCAAGACCCGTTACGAGGAAATTCCCGGCAAAAACCACTTCACCGTGATCGATGCCTTTGCCGATCCGCAAAACGCGATGACCGCGCGCGTCGTCGAACTGGCGCAAAGCGTCAAAGTCTGAGCAGCTTTTTCTACCCGGTGGCTTTGTTCAGGATTTCGTCCGGCGTCGAGGACACCACCTCGACGTATTTCGGCACGAACTTGTGGCCTTCGATATATTTGATGAATTCGGGTTTGATCTCGTTGGCGAGGATCTTGCGGATCTTGGCGTGTTCCTCGATGTCGGACCATTCGGCGATCAGAAAGAAACGCTGCGGATCCTCGGTGTCGCGGCACAGCACGCCGTCCTTCACTTGCGCGGAAGATTTGTGCATTGGGTTGCCGTCGGAATAGTCAAACTCTTCGAACAAGCGGATAAATTCGTCTTCCTTGCCCTCCATCACGCGGAAATCGTAGATGTGAAGGTAGTTGCCACGGGTCGCGAGCGGCTCCTGCGCCATGATCCTGTTCCTCTGCGGTTTTCGAAAGCGTACGCCGCGTCCCGGCACCGTGCAATCGAGGCGGAGTTCGGCTATGCTCCAGACGCCGGTTTCGCGAGGCGATGCGCATGGCACTGCAAATCAAGAACGACAACTATGTATGGCCGGATGACGATCTCTCGATCATTCCGGATTGGGTCTACACCGACCAGGCGGTCTATGAGCGGGAAGTAGACCGCATCTTCCACGGCCCGACCTGGAACTATGTTGCGCTCGAGGCTGAGATTCCAAATCCGGGCGATTACGTCCGCTCCAATGTCGGGCCGACGCCGATCGTGGTGGCACGCGCGCGCGACGGATCAATCAACGCCTTCGAAAATCGCTGCGTCCACCGCGCTGCGGAGTTTTGCCGTGAGCTAAGTGGCACGGCGAACGAGTTCGTCTGCCCCTATCATCAGTGGACCTACGACCTGAAAGGCAGCCTGATCGGCGTTCCGTTCCGCCGCGGCGTCGCCGGCAAGGGTGGCATGCCGGCGGATTTCAAGATGCAGGAGCACAATCCGCGCAAGCTCGCGGTGACGAGCCATCGCGGCGTGGTGTTCGCGTCCTACTCCGACAGCATGGAATCGTTCGCCGATTATCTCGGGCCGGAAGTCTTAAGCGAATTCGAGGCGACGTTCGATGGCCGCAAGTTGCGCGTGCTCGGCCATTACCGGCATTCGCTGCCCGGTAACTGGAAGCTTTACCACGAGAATCTGAAAGACCCGTACCACGCCACGCTGCTGCACTCGTTCCTGGTGAACTTTGGCCTGCTCGTTGTCGGCAACCGCTCGCAAATGCTGGCCGACAAAAGCGGGCGGCACGGGGTGATGGCGTCGGCGAAGTCGGACAAGGCGGTTTCCGGCGATGCCAAGAAGGAGATGCGCGCTTTCAAGGAAGGCATGACGCTCCATGAAAAGCGCTTCATGACTTTCATCGAGGAGTTCGACAGCCCCTGGTCGGTGACCATGTCGACGATCTGGCCGAATCTGATCGTGCAGCGGGAAATGAACACGCTCGGCGTGCGCCAGATCGTGCCGACCGGCCCGCATGAGTTCATCATGAAGTGGACCATGTTCGGTTTCGAAGGCGACGACGAAGAGATGACCCGGCATCGGCTGCGCCAGGGCAATCTGATGGGACCGGCGGGCTTCCTCGGTCTCGAAGACAACGAGGCGATCAAATTTGTTCAGGACGGCATGCAGCACGTGCCGAACGGCCAGCATCTGGTGAAGCTCGATCCGGCGCACACGGGAACCGCGGACACGCTGATTTCGGAGTCAGTGATCCGTGCGATGTATCAGCACTGGCGCGAAGCGATGGATTTGTAAGGCGGCACGGCATGCTCGATTCGCGCAATGACGCAGTCAACGACCGGCGCATCGAAGCGCTGTTGTTGCACCGTGAGATCGAAGAATTCAACAACACCTACGCCGCGGCGCTTGATGAAAATCGGCTCGTTGATTGGGCAGAGATGTTCACCGATGACGGCTTCTATGTCGTGATCTCGCGCGAGAATGCCGACCGCAACATGCCGGTCGGACTGATCTATTGCGAGAACAAGGGCATGCTGCTTGACCGCGCCAATGCGATGAAGACCGAAATGTTCGCGCCGCGCTATCTGCGTCACATCGTCGGTAATTTGCAGGTGCTTGGCGAGGAGCCGAACGGCGACATCCGCGCCCGCGCCAACTATGTCGTCATCCAGGTTTTGTTTGACCGGCCGGACGCCAAGATGCACCAGGTCGGCGTCTACTACGACAAATTTCGCCGGGTCGGCGATCAGCTTAAGCTTGCCGAACGCCGCTGCGTTTACGACAACCTTCTGGTCGATAACGCGCTGTGTCTGCCGGTATGAGTGTGGTCTAGATTTCCAGTTGGAGCATGATCTTTTCGGAAAACCGGAAGTCCACCCACGGATCAAGTCCGAGGGCAAGGCATTTCCGGATCATGCTCTAAGTCGCCTGCGGTGCTTCTTTCGGCGTTGGCGCCTGGGGCGAAAGCAGGACGCAGGCCGACGCGGCGAATATCAGCGCAAAGCCCATGACGTCGGCGATCGTCAAGCGTTCGCCCAGCAGAATCATCGACATGACCACGCCGACGACCGGTACGCTGAGCACGCCAAGTGATGCGGTGCTGGCCGGCAGCCGCCGGACGATGGCGAACCACAGACCATAAGCGATACCAGTTCCCATCATGCCTGAGAGGATCATCGCCGACAGCGCCTTGATGTGCGCGCCGCTGTAGCTGACTCCGCCCTGGTAAAGCAGCGTGAATCCGGCAACGACGAAGAACGCGATCACGAGTTGCCACACCGCGACGCCCACCGGATCGGCGTCGATATGCGCCCATTTCAGATAAACCGTGCCGCCCGCCCAACTGATCGCGGCGACGATGGTCAACACAACACCAAGCGGTACGCCGTTCGCGGTCAGCGGATAAATCAGGATCGTGAGGCCGGCTACGCAGAGAACGAGAGCAATGGTCTGCATGCGCGTCAGGTGTTCGCCCAGAAAAATCCAGGCCAGCACAACCGACCAGATCGGCATGGTGTAGGCGAGGATCGACACTCGCGATGTCGTTGTGGCCATTTGCCCGAATGCGGTGAGCAACGGGAAGGCGACGATATTCAACATCGACGCCGCAAACACATGTCCCCAGGTGCGAAGGTTCGGGATCCGAAAGCTGCGCCGCGTAACCACGCAGACCGCGGCCAGCGTCAGCGTTCCAAATGCGTAGGTGCCGGTGCGCATGCTGAGCGGGTCGATCTCGGTCAGCGCAATCTTGATAATCGGCCAGGTCGTGCCCCAGATCAGGCACAACAGGACCAGCATCACCCGCGCTCCGGTGTCGGCGCCGGCTTTGACGGGTTCCGGGTTTCTCACTGGCTTCTCAAGGCTGCTTCGGTCCGACGCTCAGATACCAATCGAGGATCTGCTCGCCTGTCCAGAACAGCACATCCTGTTTCTTGCGGATGTGCTCGATGGCGCGGCGGAAATATTTCAAGCGGTGCGGCGCGCCCATGATGTAGGGATGGACGACCAACGCCATGATGCGTGCCGAATCATTTGAATCCGCATAGATCTGCTCGAACTGGTCGACGGCCCGCTCGTAATATTCCGGCGCCTCATGATGCTGGATCAGCATCATCGCGACGTCGTTGCATTCCTGCGTGTAAGGAATGTTGACGATGGGCTTATCGCGCGTCTTCAACCACACCGGCTGATCATCGAGCACCCAGTCGGCCACATAGTCGTAGCCCTCCTCGATCAAAAGATCGGGCGTTTCCCAGGTTTCGGTCAGTCCGGGGCCGAGCCAGCCGCGCGGCGGCTTACCGGTCGCCTTGAGAATGAGCTCACGTGTCTTGCGGATATCGGCGCGCTCGTTCGGCACCTTCTGCATGCTGCGCTGGCTGAAGCCGTGCCCGATGAATTCCCATTTGCGTTCGAGAGCGGCCCGCACGATCGGCGGATAGGCGGCGATCGCCGAGCCGTTGATGGCGAGCACGCCGGGAATCGCGAACTCGTCGAAAACCTTGATGAAACGCCAGAAGCCGACACGGTTGCCGTATTCGTGCCAGGCCCAGTTCGGCACGTCGGGCATCGGCGAGCCGCCGGCTGGCGGCGTCAGCACGGTGCGCGGCATCGTCTCGGTCGGATCCCATTCTTCGACATTGACGATCACCCACACGGCCATGCGGGCGCCATTCGGCAGCTTGAGCGGCGCGCGTTCGGTAATCGGCACATAGCTGATGCGGTCGGTCGGCAACATCGGCTGCTTCGCCGTGCGTTTCTTCGCCGCCGGCTTGCTGGCCGGTTTGGTTTTGACGGGCCGTTTGGTCATGACGAAACTATGCCTCTTTCACTTGGTGTCGGGTAGCGCGCGGCGACGACGCCGAGCACGGTGAGCGCAATCGCACAGATGCAAAGCGGCACGAATGCGGACCAGGGCTTGCCGGTTGCGTCCCATAGCGCGCCACTAATGGTCGGAACCAGGATCGCCGTGGTGTAGCTGATGGTGAACATGCCCGCACTGGTTCGCGGCAGATCCGCGGCCGTGCTCAGAACCGGTGGCAACGCCAGAATGGCGGTCAAAGTGATCGCGGTGGTCGTGCCGATCAGCGCCGCACAGATGTTGATGACGATGTCCGATCGCGAGAAGATGAGGCCAACGAACGCGAGCAACAGCAGCGGTCCAAACCATATGAAAGGCCACGCGCGCCGCTGCAATCGCTTGGACAGAAACAGCAACAGGAACGGCGCCACGATCTGCGCGCCGTTGAGCCAGCCCAGCGCGGAACCGAGCAAAGCCGATTTGCCTTCGCTGCCGAGGTAGTCGCCAAGAAACGCGTTGGTGGTAAAGAACGGGCTATTGTTGCTGCCGAAAGTTATCCCAAGCAGCCAAACCAGCGGATTCTTGAAATCCGGCCACCAGCGGCCGCCGATTTTTGTCGCGCTGCCGGAATGCGTATCGTCCTTCGGGCTGAGCAGCAGGAAGACTGGAACGATCAGCAGCGCCATCACCGCCCAAAAGACGAGATCGAGCCGCCACGATCCGCCGACCAAGCGGCAGCACCAGCGGGATGGTCAAAGCCGCGCTGAACATCGAGCCGATCAGCATGCCCCCGGTATAGGAAATCGTGCCGAGCGCGATGCGGCTCGGCAGCCACTCGCGCACCAGCGTCGGTAAACCCGGTTGCATCAGCGCGATACCGAAACCGGTTACGATCGATGCTGCGTAAAGCGTCCAGACATCGATCGCCAGCCCGCGACTGGCACTGGCGAAGGCGGCGAAGATCATGCCGAACACAACCGCGCTGCGCGTACCAATCCGCGAAATCAGCAGCGATCCGGGCACCGCGGCGATCGCAAACATCGCAAGCGGCAACCCGATCAGGAGTTCGATCTGGGTCTCCGACATGTGCAGCTCGTTGTGCACCAGCGGAATCACCGGCGGCATGGCGAGGATGCTCATGCGCATGGCGACTCCGGCGAGCCAGAGCGCGAACATGAATCGGATGAGACGGCCGGTCGTGAGGCCGTCCCGACTTTCAACGGATGACATCGAAGAGATTACCCGGCGTGGCGCGCTAACCTGCATGACCGGCAAGAGTCGCGCAAGAAGCGGGATGATGCAGAATTGTCAGTGCCTTTCTGCGTTTTATGGCGGCAACGCAGCGACATGAGATGTGTGGAGAAATATCGCTTTTATTTATCCAAGAACAAAAATAGAACGGTGCAATGACAGGGGATGCTCCGACCCTCGCGGCGGCGGAAAGTGTGCTGCACAAGACCTTCGGCTTCGCGGCCTTCCGGCCCGGACAGGCCGAGGTCGTCTCCGAGATCCTTGATGGCCGCGACGTGCTGGCGGTGATGCCAACCGGAAGCGGCAAGTCGCTCTGCTATCAGATCCCGGCGCTGCTCGGCGACGGCCTCACTGTTGTGGTGTCGCCTTTGATCGCGCTGATGCGCAATCAGGTTGCGCAGTTGCGCGGCTCCGGCGTTGCCGCCGCGGCGCTCAATTCCGCCAACGATCCGGACGAAAACCGCACTGTGCTCGATCGCCTGGTGCGCGGCGAACTGCGCCTCGTCTACGTCGCGCCGGAGCGGCTGGTGCGGCCGGACATGCTCGCTCTGCTCAAGCGCGCCAAGGTCAAGCTCCTGGCCGTCGACGAGGCGCATTGCATCTCGCAGTGGGGCCATGACTTCCGTCCCGAATATGCCGGGCTCGGCAAAGTGCAGGCGGAACTCGGCGGCGTGCAGACCGTGGCTTTCACCGCGACCGCCGATGCCGCCACGCGCGCCGATATTCTGGCTCGGCTATTTTCTCGCGAGCCCGCCGTGTTCGTTCATGGCTTCGATCGGCCCAATCTGCGGCTGGCCATGGCGGCAAAAGCCGGCGGCCGCAAGCAAATCGCCGATTTCGTCATGGCGCATCGCGGGCAGAGCGGCATCATTTACTGCAACTCGCGGCGCAAGACCGAGGAGTTGGCGGATTTCCTGCGCGGATCAGGCATCAAGGCGCTGGCCTATCACGCCGGGATGGAGTCCGCGGACCGGTCGCGCAACCAGGATGTGTTCTTGCAGGAGGACAGCGTCGTTATGGCGGCGACGGTGGCGTTCGGCATGGGCATCGACAAGCCCGATGTCCGCTTCGTGCTTCACGCCGATATGCCAGCCAATATCGAAAGCTATTACCAGGAGATCGGCCGCGCCGGCCGCGACGGGTTGCCGGCCGATACGCTGACCCTTTACGGCATGGGGGACATCCGCCTGCGCCGCATGCAGATCGACGAGAGCGATTCCTCCGACGAACAGAAGCGGGTCGACCGGCAAAGGCTCAACGGGCTGGTCTCGTTGTGCGAATCGCCGCGCTGCCGCCGGCAGACGCTGCTGGCTTATTTTGCCGAAACCGTGCCGCCGTGCGGCAATTGCGATTTCTGCTGCGAGGGCGCCGAGGTTATCGACGGCACGATCGCGGCGCAGAAGGCGCTGTCCGCCATGGTGCGCACCGGCCAGCGTTTCGGCACCGAGCACCTCGTCAATGTGCTCATTGGCGAGAGCACAGAAGCGGTTGCGAAATTTGGCCACGAACGGCTGCCGACGTTCGGCGTCGGCAAGGAATTCGGCAAGCAGGAATGGCGCTCGATCTTCCGGCAACTGCATGGCGCAGGCATCGTTGCGCTCGACATTACGGGCTACGGCACGTGGTCGGTTACCGATGCCGGCCGGCGCGTGCTCAAGGGCGCCGACAAGGTCACGCTGCGCAAGGACACGCTCAAACCGGCCACGCGCAAGACCGCGCGCGCCGCCGGGAACGCCGCTGCGCTGGCGGATGGTGCGGTGGGCGATACGGAACTATTCGAGGCGCTGCGGCAGCGGCGGTCCGCGCTGGCCAAGGAGCAGCGGGTGGCGGCCTATGTCGTATTCGCCGACAAAACCCTGATCGACATGGCCCGTCGCAAGCCGGCAACGACGGCCGAGATGGGCGCCGTTCATGGCGTTGGCGAAGCAAAGCTCCGCCAGTACGGCGACATCTTCCTCGATGTCATCCGCCAGCATGCGGCGGCGCGCGCCGCATAGTCCTTGCGTACTCCAAGGCCGGGAAACGCTTCGATTTGTGGGCCGCCCGCCGTGTTGCACCGCATCCTTCTCTATGTTAGCAAACCCTCGATTTTCGCGGGTTTCGCGGTTTTTATGCGGGTTCCGCGAACATCCAAGTCCCGCTTAAATCACAAGGGCTTGCGCGGGTCCGTTGGGGGCCGCTGCATGGCCCTTGGAAAAAATCAAAGCCCGAGCGAGCACCAACTTTGGCAGGCCAAGAAACCATCGTATCCGGCATGGCCGGCCGCTACGCCACCGCGCTGTTCGATCTGGCGCGTGACGGCAATGCGATCGACGGCGTGAAGGCCGATCTCGACCGTTTCGACGGCATGATTACCGAGAGCGCCGATCTCAATCGCCTGGTGCGCAGCCCGGTATTTTCCGCCGAGGAACAGTTGCAGGCGCTTGGTGCGATTCTGGACAAGGCCGGCATCGGCGGGCTGGCGGCGAAGTTTCTCAAGCTCGTGACGTCGAACCGCCGCCTGTTCGCGGCGCACGACATGATCAGGGGCTATCGGGACCTGGTAGCGAATTATAAAGGCGAGGCGACGGCCGACGTTACAGTCGCTGAAGAGCTCAAGGGCGACCATCTCGAAGCACTGCGCTCTGCACTCAAATCGGTGAGCGGCAAGAATGTCGACCTCAATGTGAAGGTCGATCCCTCGATCATCGGCGGGCTTGTGGTCAAGCTCGGCAGCCGCATGGTCGATACCTCGCTGCGCACCAAGCTCAACGCAATCAGGCACGCGATGAAAGAGGCTCGATAATGGATATCCGCGCCGCGGAAATTTCCGCAATCCTCAAAGAGCAGATCCAGAACTTCGGCCAGGAAGCCGAAGTATCCGAGGTTGGGCAGGTGCTGTCGGTCGGCGACGGCATCGCGCGCGTTTTCGGTCTCGATCAGGTGCAAGCGGGTGAAATGGTCGAGTTCGAGAGCGGCGTGCGCGGCATGGCGCTGAATCTCGAAAGCGACAACGTCGGCATCGTGATCTTCGGTTCCGACCGTGAGATCAAGGAAGGCCAGACGGTAAAGCGCACCCGCGCCATCGTCGAAGTGCCGGTCGGCAAGGGCCTGCTCGGCCGCGTGGTCGATGCGCTCGGCGATCCGATCGACGGCAAGGGGCCGATCAAGTCCGATCATAAGGCGCGCGTTGACGTCAAGGCGCCGGGCATCATTCCGCGCAAGTCGGTGAACGAGCCGATGGCGACCGGATTGAAGGCCATCGACGCGCTGATCCCGATCGGCCGCGGCCAGCGCGAGCTGATCATCGGCGATCGCCAGACCGGCAAGACCGCGATTGCGCTCGACACGATCCTGAACCAGAAGGCCATCAACGCGTCGGGCGACGAGAAGCTCAAGCTTTATTGCGTCTATGTTGCCATCGGACAAAAGCGCTCGACCGTCGCGCAATTCGTCAAGGTGCTGGAAGAGCAGGGCGCGCTCGATTATTCGATCGTGGTCGCGGCCACTGCGTCCGATCCGGCGCCGATGCAGTTCCTTGCGCCATTCGCCGGCTGCGCCATGGGCGAATATTTCCGCGATAACGGCATGCACGCCGTCATCATCTATGACGATCTGTCGAAGCAAGCCGTTGCTTATCGCCAGATGTCGCTGTTGCTGCGGCGGCCGCCGGGACGCGAGGCCTATCCGGGCGACGTGTTCTATCTGCATTCACGGCTGCTCGAGCGCGCCGCCAAGATGAATGACGAACACAAAGGCGGCTCGCTCACCGCGCTGCCGGTAATCGAAACCCAGGCCAACGACGTGTCGGCCTACATTCCGACCAACGTCATCTCGATCACTGATGGCCAGATCTTCCTCGAGACCGACCTGTTCTATCAGGGCATCCGGCCCGCGGTGAACGTCGGTCTGTCGGTGTCGCGCGTCGGGTCTGCCGCGCAGACCAAGGCGATGAAGAAGGTTGCCGGCCGCATCAAGGGCGAGCTCGCGCAGTACCGCGAAATGGCGGCGTTCGCGCAGTTCGGCTCCGACCTCGATGCCACCACCCAGCGCCTGCTCAATCGCGGTTCGCGGCTGACCGAGTTGCTCAAGCAGCCGCAGTTCTCGCCGCTGTTGATGGAAGAGCAGGTCTGCGTGATCTATGCCGGCGTCAACGGCTATCTCGATCCACTGCCGGTGAATCGCGTCCGCGCCTTCGAGGATGGCTTGCTCGGCCTGCTGCGCACTCAGCACGGCGATATCCTCAAGTCGATCCGCGACTCCCGCGATCTCGACGATGCGACAGCGGCCAAGCTCAAAGGCGTCGTCGACGCTTACGCCAAGACGTTTGCGTAGGAAGATGCTGGCGTCATGCCGAACTTAAAGGACCTTCGCAACCGCATCGCCGCGACCAAGGCGACGCAGAAGATCACCAAGGCCATGCAGATGGTCGCGGTATCGAAGCTGCGCCGTGCGCAGGCGGCGGCGGAAGCGGCGCGTCCCTACGCCAGTCACATGGATCAGGTGCTCGGCAATATCGCAGCGTCGGTGGCTGGGCTCGATACCGCGCCACGGTTGCTGCGCGGCACCGGCAGCGATCAGAAGCATCTTCTGCTGGTCTGCACGGCGGAACGCGGCTTGTGCGGTCCGTTCAATACCGCGATCGTGCGGCTCGCTCGCGAGCGCGCTAATGCGCTGATGAGCGAAGGCAAAGACGTCAAATTCTTTTGTGTGGGCCGCAAGGGTTACGATCAGTTGCGCCGGCTCTACGCCTCGCAGATCGTCGAGATGGTCGATCTTCGCTCGGTGCGCACGCTGCGCTTCGAGAATGCGGAGATGATCGCCGAGAAGATCATCGCGCTGTTCGACAAGTTCGAATTCGATATCTGCACGCTGTTCTACTCGCGCTTCCGTTCGGTGATCGCGCAGATACCGACCGCGCGGCAGATCATCCCGCCGATGTTCGACGAGAAGTCCTCGGACGCGCTTGGCGGCGCGGTCTATGAATTCGAGCCGGACGAGGAAGATATCCTCGCAGATCTGTTGCCGCGCAACGTCGCTGTGCAGATTTTCCGTGCGCTCCTGGAAAATTCCGCGTCGTTCTACGGCGCGCAGATGTCGGCGATGGACAACGCCACCCGCAACGCCGGCGACATGATCCGCAAGCAGACACTTATCTATAACCGCACGCGTCAGGCGATGATCACCAAGGAATTGATCGAGATCATCTCCGGCGCGGAAGCGCTTTAATCATGCGAGGAGCGTGACATGGCCTACACGGTAGCAGCGACGACCAAGGGCGGCCGGAACGGCCGCGCGGTGCTTGAGAACAACGGCCTTGCCCTGGCGATGGCCCTGCAAAAGGAACTCGGCGGCAACGGCGACGGCCACAATCCCGAGCAGCTTTTCGCGCTCGGCTGGTCGTCCTGCTTCGGTCAGGCGATTTTGGCGCTGGCCAAGAAGCACGGCCTCGACGGGCAGGATGCGCGGGTGACCTGCACGGTCACGATGGACAAGGACGAGATCAGCTTCGGCCTCAAAGCCGAGTTGAAGGTTTCCCTTCCCGGCGCCGACAAGAGCAAGGTGCAGGCTCTGGTCGAGGATGCGCACAAGATTTGTCCCTATTCGCGGGCGACCCGCAACAACGTGCCGGTCACGTTGACGGTCGTCTGATACGGTTGCAGGAGAATTCCATGGCTTCAGTCGGAAAAATCACTCAGGTCATCGGCGCCGTCATCGACGTGCAGTTCGAGGATCATCTGCCGGCGATTTTGAACGCGCTCGAAACCACCAACCAGGGCAACCGGCTGGTGCTGGAAGTCGCGCAGCATCTCGGCCAATCGACCGTCCGCACCATCGCGATGGATACGTCCGAAGGTCTGGTGCGCGGCCAGGAAGTAACCGATACCGGCGCGCCGATCTCGGTGCCGGTCGGCGCCGGCCTGCTCGGTCGCATCATCAACGTGATCGGCGAACCGGTCGACGAGGCCGGGCCGGTGAAGGCGGAATCCCTGCGCGCCATCCATCAGGAAGCGCCGTCCTACACCGATCAATCCACCGAAGCCGCGATTCTCGTCACCGGTATCAAAGTCGTCGACCTGCTCGCGCCTTACGCCAAAGGCGGCAAGATCGGCCTGTTCGGCGGCGCCGGCGTCGGCAAGACCGTGCTGATCATGGAGCTGATCAACAACGTCGCGAAAGCGCATGGTGGCTTTTCAGTGTTCGCCGGCGTTGGCGAGCGCACCCGCGAAGGCAACGACCTCTATCACGAAATGATCGAGTCCAAGGTCAACAAGGATCCGAAGGAAGGTTCGGTCGAAGGCTCCAAGTGCGCGCTGGTGTACGGCCAGATGAACGAGCCGCCGGGCGCCCGCGCCCGCGTCGGCCTCACCGGGCTGACCGTCGCCGAGCACTTCCGCGATCAGGGCCAGGACGTGCTGTTCTTCGTCGACAACATCTTCCGCTTCACCCAGGCGGGCTCGGAAGTGTCGGCGCTGCTCGGCCGCATTCCTTCGGCGGTCGGTTATCAGCCGACGCTCGCCACCGACATGGGCGCGCTGCAGGAGCGCATCACCACCACGCAAAAGGGCTCGATCACGTCGGTGCAGGCGATCTACGTGCCGGCCGACGACCTCACCGACCCGGCGCCGGCGACATCATTCGCGCACCTTGACGCCACCACCGTGCTGTCGCGCGACATCGCCGCCAAAGGCATTTATCCGGCGGTCGATCCGCTCGACTCCACCTCGCGCATGCTCTCGCCGATGATCGTCGGCGAGGAGCACTACAACACCGCCCGTTCGGTGCAGCAGGTGTTGCAGCGCTACAAGGCGCTGCAGGACATCATCGCCATTCTGGGCATGGACGAGCTGTCGGAAGAGGACAAGCTGACGGTGGCGCGCGCCCGCAAGATCGAGCGCTTCATGTCGCAACCGTTCCACGTCGCTGAAGTCTTCACCGGCTCGCCCGGCAAGCTCGTCGACCTGCAAGACACCATCAACGGCTTCAAGGGGCTGATCGAAGGCAAGTACGATCATCTGCCAGAGGCCGCGTTCTACATGGTCGGCACCATCGAGGAGGCGGTCGAGAAGGGCAAGAAGCTCGCCGCCGAGGCGGCATAGGTCAGCTTATGGCCGAGCTTCATCTCGAGTTCGTCTCTCCCGAGCGCGTGCTGTTTTCCGGCGACGTCGATCAGGTCGACTTGCCTGGCAGCGAAGGCGATATGGGCATTCTGGCCGGTCACGCGCCGCTGGTGACGACATTGCGCCCCGGCATCGTGACGATCTTCAAGGGCGCCACCAGAGTGCCGATCGTGGTGATCGGTGGCTTTGCCGAAATGAGCCCGTCGGGGCTCACGGTGCTTGCGGACAGCGCCGTCGCCCGCGAGGATTTCGACATGGCGCATCTCGCCAGCGAGATCAAAGACGCCGAGGAAGACGTCGGCGACGCTACTGACGACACCCAGCGCGACAAGCTCGCCCGCCATCTCGATCAATTGAAATCGCTGCAAGCCGCGCTCGCGCAGTAGTTCTTAAATACCGTTCGACTTTGCCGAGATCATCGAGATCGCCGGGTCAAGCCCGGCGATGACAGCATGAGCGTTGGCAACTCAGTTGCTTGACATCGGCGCCACGGGCATTGTGTCGCCCCGTGGTTTCGTTGTGTCGGACCCCCAATGAAACGCAAGATCGCCGCCATTTTTGCCGCCGATGTGGCGGGTTACAGCAGGCTGGTCGCTGAAGACGAAGAAGAGACGCTGCGGCGGCTCGCTTCGTATCGCAGCGTGATGGACGACTTCATCGCGCGCGCCGGCGGCCGGATCTTCAATACCGCCGGCGATGCCGTGCTCGCCGAATTTTCGAGTGCGGTCGAAGCTGTTCGCTGCGCCATCGATATTCAGGAAAGTCTGCGCACCCGGAATCTGGCCTATCCGGCCAGCCGCCAGATGAGCTTCCGGATCGGCATCACCATTGGCGATGTCGTCGAACGCGACGGCGATTTGCTCGGAGACGGCGTCAATATCGCCGCGCGGCTCGAAGGCATTGCGCCGGTCGGCGGTATTTGCATCTCGCGCTCCGTGCACGAGCAGGTGGCAAACAAGCTGTCGGTGCATTTCGCCGATATCGGCGAGCAACAGGTCAAAAACATTCCGACGCCGGTGCATGCCTATCACCTGGAGATGCGACCGGACGAAACGCGTGCCGCTTCGGCAATGCCGATGACGAAGCCCGTGGCTCCGGCTCGGCCCGGATGGGTGGTGCCGGCTGCCATCGCCGCGCCTGTCGTGGCGATCGCTGTTGCGGCCGCCATCTATTTTGCGACGTCGCGCCCGAATGGGCCGCAATCGTCTAGTCCGCCAGGTGCCGCTGCCAGCGTGCCTGCGGCACCGCCGCCGCCTGCAGTGACGGTTGCGCCCGCTGTGCCAATCGCGCCCGCGAGCGCCCCACTGCAACAGGCTGCGATGCAAGCAGAGGCTTTGGTCGCGGACACGATTCCATTCATTACGGATCGCGGCCGCGAGACGATCCGCGACGAATATCTTGCGGCCGCGGATCATAAGGCGCTGGCTATAAGTTCCGGGCCAATCGGGTTCATTACCGGTCAGGCCGATGACGACACGGCAAAGTCCGCTGCGCTCGATATCTGCCAGAAGCGCGCCGATGCGTTGCCGCAGCCGCGAAAATGCGAACTCTACGCCGTCGGCAATACTGTGGTGTATGCGCGCGGCCGGCCGCCGTTGCCGACGCCGTTGTTCAGGAACGATCCGTCGGTCGTCAGTCCCGTTGCCGCCGCCGTCGTGCCGCTGGTGCCCGAGCAGGGCAGAGTAAATATCGAGAGGGTCTATCTGCCGGGCCGCTCGCCGAAGGCGTTGGCGCTCGGTCCCCGCGGCGGATTCTTTTTTGTCTTAAATCAGGAGAACCGTGACGAAGCGGTTCGGAGATCGTTGGAGAGCTGTGGCGCGGGCGCCGGTGTTCCGTGCCTGCTGCTCGCGGTGAATGATAATTTTGTCGTTCCGATACCTGCGACGATGAAGGCCGTTGGCTTATTCGAGCCGGCAAGTGCTGCGGCCATTGCGCCGGAACTGCGTGCCGATGTCGCGCGCCGGCTTGCGGGCGGCAGCGGCTGGAGCGCGATCGCGGCGGGCGCGGGCGGCCGTGTTGGCGTTAAGGTCGATGCGAAAGATGAGCAAGGCGCGGTCAGCGAGGCGTTGGCGGATTGTGCCCGGCTGGACAGCGGCTGCCATGTCGTTGCGATCGGGCCGTTCGCCGTCGAAGCGAAGTAAGCGGTTATTTCACGAGACGTGAGAATTCGCGCACAACGCGCTCGTAGACCGCCCGTTTGAACGGCACGACCAGATCCGGCACGTTTTGCATCGGCTCCCAGCGCCACGCGGAGAATTCAGGTTCATGGCTGCCGGCGGGATTGGCGAGGTCGATCTCGCTCTCCGTGCCGGTGAAGCGCAGCGCAAACCATTTCTGTTTCTGGCCGCGATATTTGCCTTTCCACGCCTGGCCGACGATTTCGCGCGGGATGTCGTAGCGGAGCCATTCGTCGATCTCGGCGAGCCGCTCGACCGACCGGATATTGGTCTCTTCGTGCAGTTCGCGCAGCGCCGCCGGCCAGGGCTCTTCGCCCGGGTCAATACCGCCTTGCGGCATCTGCCAGGAATGGGTCGGGTCGATATGTTCGGGCCCCTCGATGCGGCGGCCAATGAAGGCGCGGCCGTCGCGATTGAGCACCATCACGCCGACACAGGGCCGATAGGGGAGGTCTTCAAAGCGCATAAGGGGCAAATAGTGATTGGCGAATAGCGAACAGGGTCATTCTATTCGCTATCCGGCAACTTCGCTATTCACTCAGGTCTGTTTTGCCTTCAGCGCGACTGCGGTGATCGGAACCAGCACGATGCCGCGGCTTTCGAGATCCTGCGCCCATTTGGCGATGTGATCGATTGCGACCGGGAGCGCCGACGTAATGCCGACCACACTGCCATGGTCGCGCGCCGCCAACTCCAGACGGGCCAGGGCGTGATCAATTTCGAGCGGTGTCGCAACGGCGTCGATCACGACATCCGCCTTGGCGAACGGCAGATTGTTGGCGGTTGCGATGCGGCCGGCGACGCTGCGCGGGTTCGAGCCGTCGTCAACAAAGATCAGTCCGCGCTTGGCGGTTTCCTGCAAGATCGGCGCCAATGAAGCATCGAAAGCGGTGAAGCGGGCACCCATTGCACTGGTGAGGCCGACATAACCCTGGAAGCGGCTCATCAGCCAATACAGCCGGTCGATGTTTTGTTGGGGAGCAAGCGTCGTCAGCAGGGTCTGCGGGCCGGGGTCGTTATCCGGATAGTCGAACGGCTCCATCGGAACTTGAAGCAGAATTTCATGTCCCCGATCGCGGGCCTGGACGGCGAGCGCCGCGACGTCGTTGCCGTAGGGGATGAAGCCAAGCGTCACTGCGCCCGGCAGCTTGGCGATCGCGTTCGCCGTGACACTCTCGCTCACGCCGAGGCCGTCGACGATGATGGCGATCCGTGGCGCATCGGGTTTGCCGGGAATTGTTTTGACCGGCTGGGCGTAAGCATCGGCCGGTCGCGTACCGTCGGCGGCGATCTTCGGGATGGTCCCGTGCGACGTTATCTCGGCAAACTTCTGATCGGGCGGTACGGCCGCTGCGGCTGGCGCAGGCGTATCGGCCGATGGCGCGTTCAATTGAATTTCCTGACGCTGGCCGGTCTTGCCGTCGATGATGGTGACTGTCTGCCCCGGCGTCTTCGGCGGCGGCGCGGTCTCAGGGACCGGCTGCGGTTGCATTGCGCCAGGCCCGTCGTAGTGGCTGGAGACGCCCTGGAGCACGGTCGGTGCGCTGTTCGCAGCCTGAGCCATTTTGGTGTTGATCGGCGCGACGGCCACCGGCTCACCGCCGAATGGATTATTGACGAAGGTGGCCCACAGCACGAATGCGCCAAAGAAAAGCGCAAGTCCCGCGCCGAGCACTTGCGACACCGAGATCGGGATCTTTATCCGTCGCTTTTTTTGACCCTGGCCGAGGGGCGCGTTGAGGTCGTCCGTGCTCGTCATGCGCCGTTCGCCAATCGCTCGCGAATCATGCCCGTCAGTCTACCACGGCGGCCGCATCCCCGGCCCAAATGCCTCAATTGGCTGGGTTTCCGGCGGCACGCCAGGTTTCGGAAAACCGGAAGTCCACCCGCGGGTCAGGTCCGAGGGCATGCTTTTCGGATCATGCTCTGGGCGCAAAAAAATCGGGGCGGCTCAGCGCCGCCCCGACCAGATTTACGATCAATTCCGATGATTAGTTCGGAACTGCGGTCTTCGGATTCGGCGGGAACGCCGCGTTGGTCGTCGTGCCGCGCAGCAGTTCGAGCGCGGACTTGAGCGCCGCGTCGTCCTTCTCATCCGGCGGGACGTAGGACTGCGAACCCGACTCTTCGGCACCCTCGGCTTTGAGGTGGCCGCGCAGCGAGGCTTCGCCTTTGGTGTCGGTGCGGTTCTTCAGGTCGTCCGGAACATCCTGCAGCACTTCGATATCCGGAACGATGCCCTTGGCCTGGATCGACCGGCCCGACGGCGTGAAGTAGCGCGCCGTGGTCAGCCGCAGTGCGCCATTGCCGGCGCCGAGCGGGATGATGGTCTGCACCGATCCCTTGCCGAACGAGCGCGTGCCAATCAGCGTCGCGCGCTTGTGGTCCTGCAGCGCGCCGGCAACGATTTCCGACGCCGAGGCCGAACCGCCGTTGATCAGGACGATCACCGGCTTGCCTTTGGTCATGTCACCCGGCCGCGCGTTGAAGCGCTGGGTCTCTTCCGGGTTGCGGCCGCGGGTCGACACGATCTCGCCCTTGTCGAGGAACGTATCGGACACCGAGATCGCCTGATCGAGCAGGCCGCCCGGATTGTTACGCAGATCGACCACGTAGCCTTTGATTTTGTCGGCGCCGAGCTGGGTGTTCAGATCGTTGATCGCCTGCTTCAGGCCGTCGGTGGTCTGCTCGTTGAACTGCGTGATGCGGATATAGCCGACATCGTCGCCTTCAGGATGCGAGCGCACCGACTTCACCCGGATCACGTCGCGCATGATCGACACTTCGATCGGCTTGTCCGATCCCTTGCGCATGATCGTGAGCTTGATCTTGGTGTTGACCGGACCGCGCATCTTGTCGACGGCCTGATTGAGCGTCAGGCCCTGCACGTTCTCGTCGTCGAGTTCCGTGATGATGTCGTTCGCCATGACGCCGGCCTTGGCCGCTGGCGTATCGTCGATCGGCGCCACGACCTTCACCAGACCGTCTTCCATCGTGACTTCGATGCCGAGCCCGCCGAATTCGCCGCGGGTCTGCACCTGCATGTCACGGAAGCTTTTCGGATCCATGTAGCTCGAATGTGGATCGAGACCGGCCAGCATGCCGTTGATCGCCGATTCGACCAGCTTGGAGTTGTCCGGCTTTTCGACGTAGTCGGCGCGGACGCGCTCGAACACGTCGCCAAACAGGTTGAGCTCCCGGTAGGTATCCGAAGCTGCCGCCCGGGCCGACGAGCCGACGAGCAATGAGTGGGGCTGCGTCACCAGCAGCGTCGTCACGACGCCTGCTGCCGCGCCAAGGAATACAAGGTAAGTCTTGCGCATCATCCGCGAACCTTTTCGCCTTCGTTTGCTGCCCACCAAGGGCTGGGATCAAAGGGAGTGCCGTCCTTGCGGAACTCCACGTAAAGTACAGGTTGCTTGGCCCCGGTAGCGATGGCGGAGGACACCTGCGATCCACCGCCCATTACGGCTACGGGTTCACCGGTCAGCACGAACTGACCGAGATCGACGGAAATACGCTCCATCCCCGCTAACAGCACATGATACCCGCCGCCGGCGTTCAGGATCAAGAGTTGCCCATAGCTGCGAAACGGTCCGGCGTAAACAACCCAACCGTCGCATGGGGCGGTAATGTCGGCGCCCGCACGGGCCGCGATAGACAATCCCTTTTGGGTGCCGCCAACGCCATCGGACGCGCCAAATTCCCGAATTCGCACGCCGTTGACCGGCAGCCGCAGGTGGCCGCGCGTCGCCGGGAATGCCATCGCTGGCGCCATGCGGCCGGGATCCTTTAGTGCGGCGAGGTCCGGGCGGGTGGCGTCTGCCTCGATCGAGCGGGCTTGGTCGCGGGTCTGCCGTGCAGCCGGATCGAGATTCTGTTCGAGCTTGGCAATAAGGTCTTTGAGGTTGTCGACCTTCTGCGACAGGTCTGACGCCTGCTGCTGTTGGGCATCGAGCGATTGCTCGACCGCGGCCTGCTTCTGCTGCCGCTCGTCCACCAAAATGTTCAGGCGCAATTGTTCGCGCGCCAACACGTCGAGGTCGCCGGAAAGCCGCGTATTTTCGGCTTCGATGTCTTGACGCACCCGCAGCAGCTCGGCGAGATCGCCGGACAGGGCGTCGGCCTGGGCCCGCATTTCCGGAACCACAGCGCCGAGCATGATCGCGGTGCGTACGGCCTGCAGCGCGTCTTCCGGCTTGACCAGCAGCGCCGGCGGCGGCTGGCGGCCGATCCGTTGCAGCGCTGCAAGAATTTCAACGATTACAGAACGCCGTTCATCCAGTGACGTCCGGAATTCCTGTTCGCGTTCGTCGAGCGGCTTCAGCCGCGCCCGCGTGGCGTCGATACTCGCTTCGACATCGCGGACGTGGCCGGCGGTATCGATGAGCTGCTGATTGAGTGCGGCGCGATCGGTGCCGATTGCATCGATCTCTTGCTTGAGACGAAGCTGTTCGTCGGCTGTCACCCGCTGCTGCGCGCGCGTCGCGTCTAGTTCCTGGTCATGCTGCTTAAGCGCATCGGTCTCGGATAAGGCCGGTGCGGTAGGCGCCGGGGCTGAGGACGGAACTGCCGACTGGGGAACTTGGGCGACTGGCGCGGACGTCGCTGGGGTCTGTGCAAAAGCAGGCCCATTGGCTCCGAGCGGGAGCGCAAAGGCCAATGCCGAGCCGAGCACAAAGCACGGATCGGCGCGGCTCGACCGGCGGAGAATCATCGTGTTCAAGAGGGTAGACCCAAGCCTCAACAAATCAATGAAAAGCAGCAAGATTTCGACCGGATTAAGACCGACCCGGGCGCAAGCGTCACAATTCGGTGAGATTGCGAAATGTTAAGGCGGATTACGCGCGGTGATAGGGATGTCCGGCGAGGATGGTGCCGGCCCGATAAAGCTGTTCGAGCAGCATGACGCGCACAAGCTGGTGCGGCCAGGTTGCTGCGCCGAAAGCGAGCTTGAGGGTCGCCCGCTCGCGCAGCGTCGAAGCGAGACCGTCCGCGCCGCCGATGATGAAACATGCGGCAGGGCGGTCCTCGGCGCGCCATTCGCCGATCTTGGCGGCGAGCGATGCGCTGTCGAGGCTGGTTCCGCGCTCGTCGAGAATGACGATGATCGCGCGTTCGGGGATGATATTGGCAATGGCGATCGATTCTTCGACGCGGCGGCGTTCGGCGTCCTGCGCCCGGCTTTCGCGGATCTCGACGATCTCGACTTCGCGTAGTCCGAGCCCTCGCCCAACCGCTTCCACGCGTTTGCGATAGTTGGCGGCGAGTTCGCGTTCGGGCCCGTCTTTGAGGCGGCCGACGGCGGCAATGGCAATGCGCATCTTTTACGTCACGACAAGGTACGCGCACCATACGCGCGTTCGCGCGCGTCTCTAAGCGCTACTGTCGCGCCTCAAAACGGCGGCGTGCGCAGCGGTAATTAGCTCGCGCGCCGCACCGGACCGCCTGTCGTCCACATCTTCTCAAGATTGTAGAAGTCGCGGACTTCAGGCCGGAAGACGTGAACGATCACGGCTCCCGCATCGATCAACACCCAGTCGCACTGCGGCGCGCCTTCGATGCGGGCCGCAACGCCAACCTTGTGTAAATCCTCGACCACTCTGTCGGCGACCGAGCCGACATGGCGCTGCGATCGGCCGGATGACACGACCATATAATCGCCGACTGAGGATTTATCGCGAAGGTCGATGGTGACAATGTCCTCTGCCTTCATATCGTCGAGGCGAGTGAGGACCAGTTGCAGGATCTCCTCCGCGTCAGGACGCATTTTGGAGATCGCTTTGGGGCCATGACGTTGGTCCCGAGAGGTTACTACTGTGGACAGGGGTCGTTTTCCTTTCGCTCCTGTTTGGCCCCGGCCACCGAATCCGGGGCACCGACATTAAGATAGGCATGCCGGGTTAATGGATTCAACGGTTTCGGCGTCAATTAGATGACAGCAAAGGCGATTTTAACGTCGCGGTGTTGACCGCGCCGCACGCAACGCCGTCGATGACAACGGTGACTTGAGGCCGTGAAGGAAAATCCAGGCCGGCGGCTTGCATTCGGCAAGTTTTGTCGCGGCCGTCTCCGGGAGGCGGAACCGGCCCAGCGCCTGTGCCGTGACGCTTGCCGTGGAGTAGAGGCTTGGGCCGAGACGGTCCACCACGGCAATCGGCACCAGTTCCGTAATGCCCCGCCAGCGTTGCCAGCGGTGAAAGGTGCGCAAATTATCAGCGCCCATGATCCAGACGAAGTGCACGCCCCGGCAGCGTCGTACCAGATAAGACACTGTCTCATAGGTATATGAGGTGCCGATCGCGGCTTCGACATCGGTAACGTCGATCAGCGGATGGTGCGCGAGTTCTTTCGCGGCGGCGACCCGCTCGGCGAGCGGCGCCAGCCCGCGGGTATCTTTCAGCGGGTTGCCCGGTGTGACCAGCCACCAGACACGGTCAAGGCCAAGCCGCCGGAGCGCCAGCAGGCAGGCCGCGCGGTGCGCGGCATGTGGCGGATCGAAGGTGCCTCCAAACAGGCCGATCCGCATTCCAGGTGCATAGGGCGGCAGCACAACGCGCTCCCGCTCAGCAAATTTCGCGGCGGCGCGCACGCGAGGCGACTCACGCTTCATGATTGCAGAAAGTGCCCCCTCCCACGCATCCATCGCCGGCTGCATCGCGTTGCGCGATGCGATTGCCGAGCCGTTACGGCCTCGTTTGCCCGTTGCCGCGGATGCGGTACTTGAAACTGGTTAGCTGTTCGACACCGACTGGGCCGCGCGCATGCAGCTTTCCGGTGGCGATGCCGATCTCCGCGCCGAACCCGAATTCGCCGCCATCAGCGAATTGGGTCGACGCGTTGTGCAGCACGATTGCTGAATCCACTTCGCGCAAGAATTTCTCCGCGGCCTTTTTGTCTTCGGTCACGATCGCGTCGGTGTGATGAGTACCGTAGCGCTCGATGTGGTCGATCGCGGCACCGACGCCGTCGACCACGCCAACGGTCATGATGGCATCGAGATATTCGGTGCCCCAATCGGTCTCGCTCGCGCGCTTGACGCGGCTGTCGGCTGACTGCACGGCGTCATCGCCACGAATTTCACAACCGGCGTCGATCAGCATGTCGACGAGCGGTTTGAGCATTTTCGGCGCGGCGTCACGGTCGACCAGCAAAGTTTCGGCAGCGCCGCATACGCCGGTGCGGCGCATTTTGGCATTGAGCACGATCTTCTTTGCCATCGGCAGCTTGGCCTTGCCGTCGACATAGACATGGCAAACGCCTTCGAGATGCGCGAATACCGGTACGCGCGCTTCTTTCTGCACCCGGCCGACCAGTTCCTTGCCGCCGCGTGGCACGATCACATCGATGGCGCCGTCCAGTCCCGCAAGCATCATTCCGACTGCGGCGCGGTCGCGAGTTGGCACCAGCGAGATCGCGGCAGAAGGCAAATCGGCATCGATCAAGCCCTCGACCATCGCGGCGTGAATGGCGCGCGCCGAACGGAAACTCTCCGATCCGCCGCGAAGGATCACGGCGTTGCCTGCTTTCAGGGAAAGCGCGCCGGCATCGGCGGTGACATTGGGCCGGCTCTCATAAATCACGCCAACGACACCCAGCGGCTCGCGGACGCGTTCGATGCGCATGCCGTTTGGACGCCGCCACGACGCCATTACGGTTCCGACCGGATCCTTGAGTTTGCGGATGACTTCGAGACCCTTGGCTATGGCCTCGACCCGCGCCGCGTCCAGGGTCAGCCGGTCCAGGAACGCCGGCGTGGCGTCTCGCGTTTTTGCTTCTGCGATGTCCTCGGCGTTGGCCTTCAGGATCGCGGCTTTGGAACTACGGATGGCTTTGGCCATACCGGCCAGCGCTTTGTTCTTCTGCGAAGTCGACGCCAACGCAAGCGAACGGGCAGCCCGGCGCGCGTCGCGGCCGATCTCCCGCATCGTGACATCAAGGTCACCGGAACCGCTGACCGCTTTCAGCGGAGCGTTCATGGCAGGTTCCTTGGCAAGTTCCTTGGCCAGTTCTTGGGCATTGATCCGTCTTGCATTCGTCAAGTTCCTATCACGTTCGGCAAAACCCCGCGAGGCGGTTAGGCGCCATCGTTACCCACAGCAATCCACAGCCGTCATAGGCCGGTCAGACAGAGGGCGGAACCTAGGCATTGGCTGCTGCATTCAGAAGCCGAGTGTTCCTGTGTTAACTCGAAGCGAGGGTGCTATGCGTCAGTCACATGGTCAGTCGAGTTCCCTTCCCACCCGCTTTCCGGTCGGTGCCAGGTATGTCGTCGAAGGCCGTGGCGGTGAGGACGGGCAGTTGCGTGTATTTTCGCGTTACATCGTTCTACCCGGCGGCCGCCGTATCAAGCTTCCGGCCGATCTGAGTTTGTTGGCGGCATCGAGCGAGCCCGCCTCCAGGCGGGCTGCAAGCCAGAACAGAGCCGCTCAGGGGCGGTCACAGTCCAAGAAAATTATTGGTCGTCCAGGAACCACTCGCCGGCAGCGGCATTAATAGTACAGCGCCGGGCGAAGCCCCCCAGCCCCTCACCCTCAATCACCCGGCGTTGAGCCCCGACCGCGTTAGCGGCCGGGGCTCCTTTCTTTTGGACTCGGTCGAGACTTACGTTTCATTAGCCAATTTCCAGCGTTTGCTGCGCCGCTCTGGAACCGGTCCGGCCCGCGGGGTTTTTCGGCCTGTTGGCCTTGTTGTGAGCTGATTGAGCGTAGGGGCCGGGTGTGTGAGCCTTTTCGGGGCTTGCCCGGCCCCTTCATTTCATTCCAGCACCTAGCACCAGATCGTCGCGATGGACCATTTCGGCCCGGCCGCTGAAGCCGAGGATCGAGGCGATGTCCGCGGATGACCGGCCCCTGACCTTCTGGGCATCTTCAACGTCGTAGGCACACAGACCGCGGCCGATTTCCGCCCCGTCCGGTCCGCGGACGATCACGGCGTCGCCGCGCGCAAAGGCACCCTCGACCTTGACCACGCCCACCGGCAGCAGGCTGTTGCCGCGGCGAAGGGCTGCCACGGCGCCAGCGTCGATCGTCAATGTGCCCTTTGGTTCAAGCGAGCCGACGATCCATTTTTTCCGGGCGGTGACCGGATTGCCCAGCGCCGTGAACCAGGTGCAGCGTCCGCCTTCGGCGATCGCGCGCGAGCGGGTGCTCAACGTGGCCGGAGGCAATGACCATGTAGGTGCCGGCGCCGGTCGCGATCTTGGCGGCCTCAATCTTGGTTTGCATGCCGCCGCGGGAAAGTTCGGAGCCGGCGGCGCCGGCCATCGCCTCGATCTCGGGCGTGATGCGGTCGACCTGCGGAATAAGCTTCGCCGACTTCACCGTGGCGGGCGGCGCATCGTAGAGGCCGTCGATATCGGACAGCAGGACCAGAAGATCAGCGCTGACCATAGTGGCGACGCGGGCGGCGAGGCGGTCATTGTCGCCATAGCGGATTTCGGATGTCGCGACGGTGTCGTTCTCGTTGATGACCGGCACCGCGCGCCATTCCAGCAATTTATCGATCGTGGAGCGCGCGTTGAGATAACGCCGACGCTCTTCGGTATCCCAAAGCGTCACCAACACCTGACCCGCCGTGATGCCGTGACGCGACAACGCTTCGGCCCAGGTGCGCGCCAGTGCGATCTGGCCGACGGCGGCGGCGGCCTGGCTGTCCTCGAGCTTGAGCGGGCCCGCAGGCAGCTTCAGCACCGCTCGGCCAAGCGCGATCGCGCCTGACGAAACAACGATTACGTCGCGCCCGTCCCGATGCAGCGGGGCAAGATCATCCGCCAGCGAGGTCAGCCATGATTCATTGAGCCGGCCGGCCGCGGCATCGACCAGCAGGGAAGAACCGACTTTCACAACGATGCGGCGGAAGTCGCCGAGCCGGGGCGTATTCATGGTCGTTGCTTTTAGACGATGATCCCGGAAAAAGCTTGCCCTCGGACTTGATCCGAGGGTGGATACCGGTTTGTCAGAGCTCGGCTTCGCGCTGAAGCTGCGCCTTGTTTTCAAGGCAATAATAGCCCGACAGCCTGCTGACCAGCTTGCGCCGTTTCCAGTCATTGAGGATACGGCTGACATTCTCGCGCGCAATGCCCGCCATGGCGGCGAGATCGGCCTGACCGATCTTTTGCCGGATCACGATCCGGCCTGCGCCGACGTCCTGGCCGAATTCCTGGGCCAGTTCGAGCAGCGTCAGGGCGACGCGTCCGCGCAGCGGCAGGAAACTCCCCGCCGCGACCACGGCGTCGGTTTCACGCAAACGCGCGGCAAGCAATTCGACCAGGGATTTATAGACTTCGGCGTGCGTCTTGGCGAAATCCTCGAACGCGGAGCGGCTGAGAAAGCTCAGCTCCGAGTTGCGGACCGCAACAACCGACGCGGAGCGCGGCAGCCCGTCGATAATCGAGAGCTCGCCGACAATCGCGCCTGCGCCAAGGAAAGCGAGAATGCGCTCGCCGCCTGCGCGCGACATCATGGTGACTTTGAGCAAGCCGTCCTCGACGCGGTAGCAGCCATTGCCGGCATCGCCCGCGGTGAACAGCGTCGCATCGGCGGTGAGCTTCACCGGCGTCGCGGCGTTGAACAGATTTTTCGAGAGATGCGACGGCAAGCCTGACAGCAGGCTCACACTCGCTGGAGTCGGATGGTTTGGTGGCATGGCCCCATCGCCACTCAAAGGCACGGAACGGCGTACCGTTGGCTAAACTGAACCATGCTGCACTTTGCGGGAAAGTAAAAGCCCGCCCGGACGGGGGATCCGGGCGGGCGGGGTACTGACCCATGGGGGAGGGTCAATTTCAGGGGGACCAGTTGGGGACCGAGATCCCCCCTATTTGGACGCCGGCTTTCGGGGGTGACGAGGCCGGTGTCCGATCTGAAGTTCGATGGTGTTAACTTATTCAGCCGCCGCGATTTGCGAAGTGATGGCCATCACAAGAATCCGCTTTGTCGTAAGACATTGATAGCGCGCATCTTTTTGCCCGCTGGAGCGGTCCAGCAGGCAGAAAACCAATGCGGCCAGTGGCCTAGGGAGATGGTTACTTCGCGCGAACCTCGACGCCGGCCCGCTTTTCGATCGGCTTGACCACCGTTGTCAGGTCCGCGTCCGGGCCGAGTTCGTCGCAGGTCAGCTTGAGCAGCGCGGCCACGGCCTCACAGGTCTGCACCGGGACGCCGAGTGCCTTGGCTTCGGAGAGAAACAGATCGACGTCCTTTTTCATCAGCCCCGCCGTGAAACCAAGGTTGAAGGTGCGGGGCAGCACGACGTCAGGAAATTTCTGTTCGGTTGCGGTGCTGCGGCCGGAGCTCGCATTGATGACGTCGAGCATGATGCGCGGATCGAGGCCGGCCTTCACGCCGGTCACCATTGACTCCGAGGTTGCGACGGTCGCCGCAGCGGACAACACGTTGTTGCAAAGCTTCATCGTTTGTCCGAGGCCGGACTTCTCGCCGATAAAGAAAAACTTGCCGATCACTTTGAGCGCCGGCTCGACCGCTTCGACGTCGGCACGCGGGCCCGATGCCATCACGGCGACAGTGCCTTTCTCGGCACCGCGCACGCCGCCGCTGATCGGCGCATCGATCTGCACGATGTTCTTTTCCGCGAGCAGCTTGAAGATGCGCTGCGCCATCACCGAACCGGTGGTGGACAGATCGACAAAGCGCTTCACTTTCTTGCCTTCGATCACGCCATCCGGTCCAGTCGCAACCTTAAGCACGATGTCGGGTGTCGGCAGGCTCACCATCACGGTTTCGGCGGAGTCGGCCACCTCCTTCGGCGAACGCACAGCGATACCGCCAAGCGCCGCGATGTTTCCGATCGCCTCCTGCCGCGTGTCGTAGATGAAGACCTTGTGCCCGGCTTGCACCAGCCGCCGCGCCATGTGCGCGCCCATATTGCCGAGACCGATGAAGCCGATGTCCATGTCGTTTCTCCCTCACTTACTTTGCGTTGATTGTAGCCGGCATGAACTCGGCGTGCACTTTGTCGGTATGCTCACCAAGCGCCGGCACCGGGCCGTACTGGCGCGACGCCGCGGCGCGGAATTCGGCGGGCGCCGGGTAGGACACCGGTCCGCTTGGCGTGCCGATGGTGATGCGGCGCAGGTGTGGGTGGTGTGAAAGATCGGCGGGCGTGTTGACCCTCGCGAAGGCAATGTCGGCGGCAGCGAGTTTTTGCTCGAGCGCATCGGCATCGAGCGCGCCGAACACGGCGGCGACCTTGCCGTCGGTTTGTTCCCGGCGTTTGACCCGCTCGACATTGGTCGCGAAGTCGGGATCGGCGGCGAGTTTGGCGTCGCCGAGCACCTTGTCGGCGAGCATCCGCCATTCGCGGTCGCTCTGGATCGAAATCAGGATGTCGATGCCGTTGCGGCTGCGGAATGCGCCGTAAGGCGAAATCGAAATGTGGGCGAGCCCGATCCGCCGCGGCGTGAAGCCGGCTTCCTGCTGCAGCAGCGGCACGGTCATCCAGTCGGCCATGGCGTCGAACATGGAGATCGATAGCTCGGCGCCTTCGCCGGTGCGATGGCGCGCGATCAGCGCTTCGAGGATCGCCTGCTGCGCGTACATGCCGGACCCGATATCGACGACAGAAACGCCCACGCGGGACGGCTCCGATGTGCCGGTGATCGAAGCGAGCCCAGATTCTGCCTGGATCAGCATGTCGTAGGCCTTGCGCTGCGCCAGCGGGCCGCTTTCGCCGAATCCGGAGATCGAACAGCAGATCAGCCGCGGATTGTCGCGGCGCAGGATTGCGGGCGAGAAACCGAGCTTCGATGCCGCGCCGGGCTTGAGGTTTTGCACGAATACGTCGGCCCGCTTGAGCATGGCGGCGAGCAGCGCCTTGTCGTCAGGCTTGGTCAAGTCGAGCACGACCGACTCCTTGCCGCGGTTGAGCCAGACGAAGTAGCTGCACTCGCCGTGCACGAGATCGTCATAACCGCGGGCGAAATCGCCTTCCGGGCGCTCGATCTTGATGACCCGCGCCCCGGCATCGGCCAATCGGCTCGTGCACATCGGCGCGGCGACCGCCTGTTCGAGCGCGATGACGAGAATGCCGGAGAGGGGGAGGGAGTTGCTCAATACGACCTCGGCAGCCCCAGCACGTGCTCGGCAATATACGACAGCACCAAGTTGGTGGAGATCGGCGCGACGGTGTAGAGCCGCGTTTCGCGGAATTTGCGCTCGATGTCGAATTCTTCCGCAAAGCCGAAACCGCCGTGGGTTTGCAGGCACATATCGGCCGCGGCCCATGACGCTTCGGCAGCGAGATGTTTCGCCATATTGGCTTCGGCGCCGCAATCCTTGCCAGCTTCGTAGAGCGCGGCGGCTTCACGCACCATCAATTCGGCGGCCCGCATGTTGATGTAGGCCCGCGCGATCGGAAACTGCACGCCCTGGTTCTGGCCGATCGGCCGGCCGAACACGACACGCTCGCCGGCATATTTGGTGGCTTTCTGGATGAACCACTTGGCGTCGCCGATGCATTCCGACGCGATCAGAATACGCTCGGCGTTCATGCCGGAAAGGATATAGCGGAAGCCTTCGCCCTCGACGCCAACCAAGTTTTCCGCCGGGACGCGCATGTTCTCAAAAAACACTTCCGTCGTGGCGTGGTTCATCATGGTGCGGATTGGACGAATGGTGAGGCCGTTGCCTTTGACTTCACGCATGTCGACCAGAAATACCGAGAGCCCTTCGGTGCGCTTCTTCACCTGATCGCGCGGCGTCGTGCGGGCGAGCAACAGCATGAGATCGGAGTGCTCGGCGCGCGAGGTCCAGATCTTCTGGCCGTTGACGACATAACCGTCGTTGCCGTTGCGCACCGCCGTGGTGCGCAAGCCGAGTGTGTCGGTGCCCGACGTCGGTTCGGTGACGCCAAAGGCCTGCAGGCGAAGTTCGCCTTTGGCGATGGCCGGCAGGTAACGCGCCTTTTGCACGGCGCTACCGTGCCGTAGCACCGTGCCCATCGTGTACATCTGTGCGTGGCAGCCGGCGCCGTTGCAGCCGGCGGCCTGAATTTCTTCCATGATCGCGATGGCTGCGCTCATAGTGAGGCCGCTGCCGCCGTATTCTTCCGGGATCAGCGCGGCGAGGAAACCGGCTTTGGTCAACGCCGCAACGAACTCCTCCGGATAGGCGCGTTCGCGATCGAGTCTGCGCCAGTACTCTCCGGGAAAGTTGGCGCACAATGCGCGCACCGCCTCGCGAATCGGAGCGAGGTCGGCGCTGTCATTCACAGCCTGACCTCGGCCCGTCCGTTATTGACGGCGACAACGTCGCGCTCGACGACGCGGGCGCGGAAGCTGACGATATTGCCATCGCGCCACATCTCGGTGCGAATGGTTTCGCCGGGAAACACCGGAGCTGAAAAACGTGCGGCGAAGGATTTCAGCTTGTTCGGGTCGTAACCGCAAAAGGTCTTCAGCACCGCGCGCGCCGAGGTGCCGAACGTGCCGAGGCCATGGGCGATCGGCCGCGGATAACCTGCTTGCTTTGCGATCGCCGGATCCGAATGCAGCGGATTGAGGTCGCCGCTCAGCCGATAGATCAGCGCCGCTTCCGGACGTGTCCCGAGATCGCAGGCCACATCGGGAGCGCGCGCAGGCAGCGGATGTGGCGCAGGCGCCTCGCGTGGCGGGCCGCCGAAGCCGCCATCGCCACGGGCGAATGTGGTGTGCGTCACGGTCGCAATCGGTGCCCCGGTGTCTTTGTCGCTGATCTCGCGCTGCGAGAGAATCAAGGCTCCCTTGCCGGGGCCCTTGTCGACAACCTCGACGATCTTTTGCTTGCCGACGACGGTACCATTGGCCTTTAGCGGCTGATGCAGCGTGATGCCTTGCTCGCCATTGACGATCTTCACCCAGTCGATGCCGGTGTCGCGGTTGCGCGCCCAGAAACCGGGATGGCCGAGTACTGTGCCCATGGTTGGCAGCACCTTCAGGTCTTTCTCATAGACGAACGGCAATTCGTCCTCGTTCATCGGATCATGTCCGAAGCCGATGCCGAGTGCATAGAGGATGCAGTCCTTTGTCGTGTAGGTCTGCTCCGCCGGCGGAAGCTCAAGCGCCATAAGCTTGTCGTAGACGATAGCCATCACACAGGATCCCATGAGAACACGTCGGTCGACCGTTCGAGCGGCGTGAATGACGAAGCGAAAGCGCCTTTGAGTTGCGCCGCGATCTTTTCCGGTGTCCAGCCGTCGGAGCGCTGCAAGGTGCGGATCGGGCGGGTCTGGCTAAACAGATAAATCTCGTTGTTGCGCACCGAGAAGATCTGCCCGCTGATGCCTTCGGCGGCGTCTGAGCCGAGGTAAACCGCGAGCGGCGCGATTTTCTCAGGCGTCATTTCGCGGAATTTGGCAACCCGGGCTTTCTCTTCTTCGGTTTCGGCCGGGATCGAATCGATCATCCGCGTCCAGGCGAACGGCGCGATGCAGTTCGAGCGCACCTTGAAGCGCTCCATGTCGAGCGCGATGCCGCGGGACAATCCGACAATTCCGAGCTTCGCCGCCATGTAATTGGCCTGGCCGAAATTGCCGACCAGGCCGGACGTCGACGTCATGTGAATGAAGCTGCCCGAATTCTGCTCGCGGAAATGCTTGGCGCAGGCGCTGCTCATGTTGAAGCTGCCGTGCAGGTGCACCGCGATCACATCGGACCAGTCCGACCAGCTCATGCGATGAAAAATGCGGTCGCGCAGGATGCCGGCGTTGTTGACCAGGATGTCGACGCGGCCGAAGGCATCCAATGCCGCTTTGATGATCTTGTCGGCGTTGCCCGGCTCGCTGATCGACAGCGTGGAGGCGATGGCGTTGCCGCCGTCTTTCTTGATCTCATTGACGACCTCTTGTGCCGGACCGTCGTCGTGCCCCGCGCCGTCCAGAGTCGCGCCGATATCGCAGACGACGACCTTGGCGCCTTCTTTCGCCATCAGAAGCGCGATGCCGCGGCCGACGCCGCGCGCGGCGCCGGTGACAATGGCGACTTTGCCTGAAACAACACCCGCCATCGGTTTATTCCCCCCACACTTCGCGCGCGATCTCGACGATCATTCGCAGCTTTGCCCATTCCTGTTCCTCGGCCAGCGTATTGCCCTCCTCGGTCGAGGCGAAGCCACATTGCGGCGACAAGCAGAGCAGGTCGAGATCGGCGAATTTCGCCGCCTGATCGATTCGCCGCTTGATGTCGTCCTTCTTTTCCAGCGCGCCGGTCTTTGTCGTGACGAGGCCAAGCACGGCGCGACGGCCTGCTTGCAAACGCTTGAGCGGCTCGAAGCCGCCGGCCCGCTCGGTGTCGTATTCCATGAAATAGCCATGCACCTTTATGCGGTCGAACAGCACTTCCTGCATCGCGTCGTAGCCACCAGAGCCCATGAAGGTCGATTTATAATTGCCGCGGCACAAGTGCATGGTGACCGTCATGTCGTGCGGAATGCCCGCGATGGCGGCGTTGATGAGATCGCCGTAGGTAATTCCGAGCGCCTCCGGGTCGTCGCCGCGGTCTTTCATTTGCTGGCGGTACTTCGGGTCACACAGCATGGCGATGAAGACTTCGTCGAGCTGCAGATAGCGGCAGCCGGCGTCGTAAAAAGCGTGCACTGCTTTGTTGTAAGCTTGGCCGAGATCGGCGAACAGATTGTCCAGGCTCGAATAGGCCGACTTATCGATCGGCGTCGGCACCGGACGGCCGTAAAGCGAGGACGGGGAGGGGATCGTTATTTTCGGCGTGCGGCTGGTATGCGCTTTGACGAACTTGAAGTGTTCGATCATGGGGTGGTCGGAAAAGCCGATCTTGCCGGTGACCTTGGTGCCTTCGTTGCGCGTTGTGACCGCAGCAAAAGCGATGCCGGTGTTCATCGAGGTCTTTTCGATGCCGTCTAGTCCCCACAGGAAGTCGAGATGCCACCACGAACGGCGGAATTCGCCGTCGGTGATCGAATGCAGGCCGACGTCCTCTTGCTTCTTGATGACCTCTTCGATAGCGCGGTCTTCGGCCGCCTTGAGATCGGCGTCGCCGATCTCGTTTTTGGCGTAGCGTTCGCGGGCTTTTTTCAGCTCGGCGGGACGCAGCAGGCTGCCGACATGGTCGGCGCGGAACGGCGGCTTAGCACCTTGCATTACTCCCCCCACACTTCGCGCGCGATCTCCGCGATCATCCGCAGCTTCGCCCATTCCTCGTCTTCGGCCAGCGTATTGCCTTCCTCGGTGGAAGCGAAACCGCATTGCGGCGACAAGCAGAGCTGATCGATATCGATGAATTTTGCCGCTTCCTCGATCCGGCGCTTGAGCTCGTCCTTCTTTTCCAGCGTGCCGGTCTTGGTGGTGACGAGGCCGAGCACGACCATTTTGCCTTTCGGCACGAAGCGCAGCGGTTCGAAACCGCCGGCGCGCTCGCTGTCGTATTCCATGAAGTAGCCGTGCACGTTGATCTGGTTGAACAGCAGCTCCGCGATCGGCTCATAGCCGCCTGAGGCGACGAAGCTCGAGCGGAAATTACCGCGGCACAGGTGCATGGTGATCGTCATGTCGGACGGGATGTCTGAAATCGCCTTGTTGATCATGTCGGCATAGATACTCGGCAGCGTCTCCGGGTTCTCGCCGCGATCGGTGATCTGCTGGCGCAGCGCCGGGTCGCACAGATAAGCCAGATTGACTTCGTCGAGCTGAAGATAGCGGCAGCCAGCATCGGCAAAGGCGTGGACCACCTTGCGATAAGTCTCACCCAGGTCGCTGTAGAAATCGTCCATCGACGGATAGATCGATGCCGGCACGGCATCACGCCCGTAGCGGAAATGCAGCGACGAGGGCGACGGGATGGTCAGCTTCGCGGTCTGTTTGGTGTGCGCCTTCAAGAATTTGAAATGCTCGATCATCGGATGCGGCTTGTAGCCGCCAAGCTTGCCGACGACGCGGAGCAGGATCGGCCGCGGCTGCGGGCCTGTGGCGGCAAACTTGATCTTGCGCTCGCCGACATAGGATTCGACGTTGTGCAAATTTTCCAGGAAGTCGTAATTCCAGGAGATGCGGCGATATTCGCCGTCGGTGATCGACTTGAGCCCGGCCGCTTCCTGCTTGCGGATGACGCCCTCGACCTCGCGATCCTCGATTTCGGTGAGTGCTTCCGCGGAAATCTCGCCGCGTTTGCGTTTTTCGCGCGCGTCTTTCAGCGTCGCCGTGCGAAGCAGGCTGCCGACGTGATCGGCGCGAAACGGAGGTTTGGTGCGTTGTGCCATTCTTGAAAATCCCGCTCGTCCCCGCGGAAGCGGGGACCTAAAGTTATGCCGCTGGATTCCCGCTTACGCGGGAATGAGCGGGCTATGATCTTCCCCACACTTCTTCCGTCAATTCCACGATCATCCGCAACTTTGCCCATTGCTCGTCTTCGGACAGTGCGTTGCCTTCCTCGGTCGAAGCGAAGCCGCATTGCGGCGACAGGCACAGCTGATCGAGCGCGACATATTTGGTGGCTTCGTCGATCCGGCGCTTGATGGAGTCCTTGCTTTCCAGCTTGCCGATCTTCGACGAGACCAGGCCGAGCACGAGTTGCTTGTTGCCTTTCGGAAAGAAGCGCAGCGGTTCGAAACCGCCGGCGCGGTCGGTATCGTATTCCAGGAAATAGCCATCAAGATCGACTTCGTTGAATAGCCGCTCGGCCATGGTGTCGTAGCCGCCTTCGGCGATCCAGGTCGAACGGAAATTGCCGCGGCAGGTGTGCATGGTGACGGTCATGTCGGCAGGTTTTCCTTCGAGCGCCTTATTGATCATGCGCGCGTAGATTGCCGGCAGCTTCGGGGGATCGTCGCCCCGCTCGCGCGAATGGGCGAGCTCGCGCGGATCGCACATCATCGACCATGTGGTGTCGTCGAGTTGAAGATAGCGGCAGCCGGCGTCGTAAAACGCGCGCACGGCCTTGCGGTAAGCGTTGCCGAGGTCCTCGAAGTACGGCTCGAGATCGGGATAGACCTGCTTGCTGATCGAGGGACGGCCCTGGCGGAAGTGCAGTACGCCCGGCGCTGGAATGGTCATCTTTGCCGCAACGCGGGTGTGGTCTTTGACGAACTTGAAATCGGCGATGTGCGGATGGGTCGAGTAATCGATCTTGCCGATCACGCGCACGCTTTCCGCTTTGGTGTTGACGCCGTGAAACTTGATACCGCCGGGGACCTCATAAAGCTCGACTCCATCAAGCTTGGCGAAAAAGTCGAACTGCCACCAGGAGCGGCGAAATTCGCCGTCGGTCGCGAGCTTCAGTCCGATCTCTTCCTGCTTCTTGATCGCTTTCTCGATTTCGCGATTCTCTACTTCCCGCAGCTGCGAGGGCGTGATCTCGCCTTCTGCTTGCCTGGAGCGAGCGGCCTTTAGCGCGGCCGGCCGCAACAGGCTGCCGACATGGTCCGCGCGAAATGGCGGTGTGGTGCGTTGGCTCATTGTTTCACTCCCCATTTATTCTTTCCGTCACCCTGAGGTGCGAGTGAAGCGAGCCTCGAAGGGCGACGGCCGAGGCGCTTCGGCCGCATCCTTCGAGGGCCGCTTTGCGGCCACCTCAGGATGACGGATTAATGCTTGTCGCTCTTCAACACGTAACGTCCGTCCTCGTCGCGGCCGAGTTGCTTCGCTGCATAGAGCCCATCGAGCGTGCGGACGATCTCGCGGCCGTCCTTGCTGTCGAGTGCCGCCATCAGTTCCAGGAAACTTGCCGGTCCGGCGGCGAGCGCTTCCTCGACCGTCTTATAGGACGAGATTTTCTTTGCGACGGGCGGCATCGGCACCGAGAATTCGAGCGAGTTCGCCTTGCCGAACGGGATGGTGCAGTCGAAGCCGAGCTTGGCGCCGGTGCGCGCGCCACCGAGCGACGGATCGAGCGGTACGACACGGAAGCCGGTTCCGGTGACGAGATCGCGGTCGGCCTGAAAGCGGGTGGCGAAAGCCCAATCGCTTTCGGCATCGGAAAACACGTCGATGTCGGGATCGTAGGCGAAGACGTGCTTGGCTTCAGCGTGCGAGCCGAAGATTGCGGCGATGGCGTTCTTGGCGTCGCCCGGCACGCGCTGGCGCAGCGACACCCGCACATTGTACATGCCGCCGCTCGATGGTGTGGCGTAAACCGCAAGCGGTTCGCGCACCGACGCCATCAGCGCCGCCCACGCCGCGGTCTCGGTCTTCATCGCCGAGAGCTGCGCGGTGTCGGTGCGCGCCAGCGCGCGGCCACCGATGGTCAGCGTCTGGAACAGCGCATCCTCGCGATGGGTGATCGCCGTGATGTGCAGTACCGGATTGCGTTTCACCACGCCGTAGTAGCCGACATATTCGCCGAACGGGCCTTCAGGCTCGACATGGCCGGCGGGATCCAGATAACCCTCGATCACATATTCGGCGTCGGCCGGCACATAGATGTCGTTGGTGACGCATTTGACGACGGGCACCGGCTGACCGCGGATGGCGCCGGTGATGGAGAGCTCATCGACGTTGGGGATCGCCGTCATAGCGGCAAGATAATCCGCCGGGTGTGAGCCGACCGCGTAGGCGACTGGCACCGGCTGTTTTTTCGCCGCGCCTTCCAGATAAATCGCCCGCATGTCGCTCGGCGCGATCAGGTCGACGCCGGCCTGACGCGGCCCGCGCAGCATGATGCGGCGGCAACCGACATTGGTGAACCCGGTGCCGGGGATCAGTGCGTAGTCGATACCGGCGGAAATGTACGGCGCGCCATCGGCGCCGTGTTGCAGGTGGACCGGCAGCGCACAGAGATCGGCTTCATCGTCTTTGAGCACGACCTGCTGTACCGGCGCCTGCTGCGACGACACCTTGATCGGCGGATGCAGCGTGTTGAGGCGTTTGCTCAGGGTGCCGAGCAGGTTGCGCTCGTCGGTGTCGAGCGCCTGGGCGATCCGCTTCCGCGAAGCCATGACATTGCCGACCAGCGTGGCCTTTTCCGGCCCAGCTGCCTTGAACAGCACCGCCTTTGGATTGCCTTCGAGGACGCCGCCCACATCGACCAGGTCGATCGGTTTGTCGTGCACCTCGCATTCCCCATTCTCGACCAGCCGGTCGATGAAGTTGCGCAGCCGGAAACGTTCGGTATCGACGGTGGGCATGAGAAATCCTCGGGTTCAGACCGATTAAGCAACGGCTTCGCACGACTGTAAATGGCGCCGTTGGCATTGTCGTCCCCGCGAAAGCGGGGGGACCGGTCGTCGCGGGCGCTGTTGTAAAACCCCGGCCGTTCAGATTACTGGATCGTCCGCTGGAGCCTGTCATTGGGCCGGCCACTTCGGGCCGGACCCGTTGGCGGACGATGACAATAAGGGACGGCAATCATGCAACCTGCACTTCGCCTCTACGAAGACGTTCTGTCAAACGGCAGCGAAGCTGCATTGACCGCTCGCCCGCGCATGATCTTCGTGGTGCACGGCTCCATCACCGTTGCCGGCCGAACCTTGCAGGACGGTGAGGCCTGGAGTGGCGAAGGCGCGGAAACGCTGAAAGCGGGCAACACCGGAGCCGCATTGTGGCGCTGGGATCTGGTCTCGGACGGTGCAAGTGATAGCGCGGCAACCGGCAAGGGCGTCGTCTCGCGCGAAAAGTTGTCAGCCGAGCTCGCAACGATTCCGAAGGGACCATTGCTGCTGCGCGGCGACAGCGTGGCGTTTCCGCCGGGCGGCTGCGCCTATCTGCATCGCCATCAGGGTCCGGGTATCCGCTGTCTGCTCGAAGGCGGCATCCGCATCGACACCCATGGCCGTTCGACGTCCTACGGGCCAGGCGGCGCATGGTATGAGACCGGCCCGGATGCCGTGTTCGCCCAAGGCGCCGACCGCCCGACCCGGTTCATCCGGGTCATGATCCTGCCGGCATCCTACGTCGGCAAAAGCTCGGTCGAGTATCTCAACGAAGAAGACAAGGCCAAGCCCAAGTCGCAGCAGTACAAGATTTTCGCCGACGTGCCGCTGAGAGCATGATCCGGGAAAAGCCTGCCCTCGGACTTGATCCGAGGGTGGACTTCCGGTTTTTCCGGTAATTATTGCGGCCCTGGTGTCCGCGAAACTGCTTCAGTCTGGACACAATCTTTGCGGCGCCAGTTGCTCCGGCGCTACATCCAAACGACGACAGGCATGCCATTAATCGACTAGGCAAATGGCCAGAGGGCGTGAGAGCGAAATGTCTGGAAGCGGACGACTGCTGGGATTTGATATCGGCGACTGGTCCATTCTTGCGGCCGGATTAGCCTTGGTCGCGCTGCTGCCGATGCTGTTTTGAGATCGCGCCGATAAAAGCTTTGTCCGGCGAAGCCGAAGGCGTTACGGGAGAGCCGGGGCCGCAGAGTCTAGTCAGTCCAGAACTGCTTGAGCCAATGAAGAACTTGAGAGATGTAGGTAGGGTCTGTCTGACGCCCCGCCATTTTTGGCTTAACAAAGATCATGCTCCATCCGAAAATCTAGGTAAACGCAGCGTTTAGATCGCGCGCGCAGTTTTAGTTTTCTCTCGATCAAATATTCAAATCATTGGAGCTAGATAAAGAGCCCATCGGCGTGACTATTCGCCAAGGGCTCTGCGATGAACCAGCGTGACCTGGAACTTTTGGAAAAACAATTTGCCTGGCTTCGGCCCGCGCCAAGCTACGGCAGCCTGAAGCTGGCGGTCACCGTGGCGATCTTGCTGGTCGGCATTGGCATCGGCAGCACAATGGTTCTACACGATCCCAATTCTATCGAAGTGGGCGCATCAACGAGCGCTATGCCGACCATTCTGGCGACTTACGATCCGAGCCGGCGCACCTACTAGTCGCTCACATCGGCTTATAGCCGCGTTCCATATCGACATCGATTAACAGCGACTTGCCGTCCTTGAGCGCCTTGCCGATCAGGTCGGTGGTGTCTTTCACGGTCCTGGCGCGCTGGCCTTCGATGCCGAGCGAGCGGGCAAGACCGACAAAATCGATCGCCGGCTCGTTGAGCTCCATGCCGACGAAGTTGTCGGCCTGCTCGGCGAGGCCGCGCAGCATGACCAGCCGCTGTTTGAGGATGCGATAGCTGGTGTTGTTGAAGATCACCCAGATCACCGGCAGCTTGTAGTGCGCGGCGGTCCATAACGCCTGCACGGTGTACATCGCGCTGCCGTCGCCGATCAGCGCCACCACCGGACGATCAGGCAATGCCACCTTGGCGCCGATGGCCGCCGGCAATCCCCAGCCGATGCCGCCGCCGCGCAGGCCGAAGAAGCTCTGCTCGTCGTTGCTGTTAATGAGCTGACGAATGCCGGGCGCCGATGAAAGAACTTCCTCGATCACCACCGCGTCCTTCGGCAGCATGGCGCCGATCGCTTCGAGCAGCGCCAACGGCTGCACCGGTGTCTTGCCGGCCATGGCGCGCGCTTTGGCACGGAATGCCTCAAGGTCTCTCTTGATGGTTTCGCTCGCGGATTTCAGCCGCGCGCTCGCGGCGCTTTTCTCGCCCGCTGTCATGCGCGCACCGATCGCCGCGGTGATGTCGGGCAAGGTTGCTTTTGGATCGCCGAGGATCGCGACTTTCGCCGGATAATTCTTGCCGATCTGCCACGGATCGGTGTCGAGATGGATCAGTGGCAATCCAGCGGGCCACGGATCGATCGGCGACGGCAGCGACCAGGTGAACAGATCGCCGCCGACCGAGAACACCAGATCGTGCTTGTCGAGTACGTCGCGCACGCCGGCCTGGGTGCGGGTCATCATGCCGCGATAGAGCGGATGCGACGCTGGAAACGATGCGGTGTTGGGAATGAACTCGGCATAGACCGGCGCGGCAATCGCTTCGGCGAGCGCAACAAGCTCTTTATGCGCGCGGCTCTGCGCCACGGCGTCGCCGGCAATGATTACCGGCCGCTCAGCTTTTGCCAGCATCGCGGCTGCGGCAGCGACTGCGTCCGCATCGCCGCGAATGCGCGGCGCAATCCGCGTCGGCTCGAGCAGATTGATGTCGGCGTCGTTTTTCAGAATGTCGCCGGGCAGCGACAGGAACACCGGGCCTGTCGGCGGCGCGAGTGCGGTCTTCACCGCGCGGTGCACGTAGATCGCCAAATCCTCGGCGCGATGGACTTCGGCGGACCATTTGCAGAAGGGACGCGCCAGCGTTGCGAGATCGGCGGTGAGCACCGGCTCGGCGACGATGTATTCAAGGTCTTGCTGGCCGGCTGTAACCAGCACCGGCGAATTCGCCTTCATCGCGTCGTAGAGCATGCCCATGGCGTTGCCGAGGCCGGGCGCGACGTGAAGGTTGAGCACTGCGAGTTCGCCGGAGGCCTGCGCATAGCCGTCGGCCATCGCCATCAGGGCGGCTTCCTGCAGGCCGAGGATGTAACGGATGTCGGTCTCAACCGCGAAAGCATCCATCAGCGGCAATTCGGTGGTGCCGGGATTGCCGAACATCACCTTGACGCCTTCCTGCCGCAGCAAATCGAGGAAGGCGCGTTTTCCGGACATCACGGGCAAGTTTCTCTCCCCTTAACTCTTTTCCATTAGTTCAAGACCCAAGGTGGCCGGGACTGACGCCGGCATTATCGGCACCTGCCCTCAAGTTCGCGCCGGCACTTTACGCCTCGATTCGCGCCAACCGAAGTACTGACGCACATGAAGTACCGGCGCACATCATGAGGAGCCGTCCAGTGCTCGGCATTCCGCGCTTTGGCATCATCCTGATCGGGGCGATTTTGGTCGCCGTGCTGGGCGCGCGTCCGTATGCCAGCAGCTGGAATGATGGCGGCCGGCTCGCCACAGTGGAGGCGCTGGTCGATCAGCACACCTGGGCGATCGACAACTCAATTTTCGTGAAGGTGCCACCGCAAGACGATCTCAAGCCCTACGGGCTGGACCTGCCATCGGATGGCGGCACCAAGGACAAGATGCTCATCAACGGGCACTTCTATTCGCACGAGTCGCCCGTCGTCTCGCTGTACATGGCCGGAGTCTACTGGGTCGCCCAAAAACTTACCGGGCTTGTCGCGGCCCAACAGCCTCACGCCTTTGTTTATCTGATGACCGTGACCAGCACTGGTCTGGCCTATGTCATCGGCGTCGTCTGCGTCTGGTTTATGGCGCGCAGAAGCGGCTTGCCGGAGGACACATCACTTTGGGTTGCGGCAAGTTTTGGATTGGCGACGCTCGCGCCGGTCTATTCCCGTCAGGTCAACAGCCAGATGCTGGCGCTCGGCGCCGTTGCCGCGATTTTTTTGCTGGTGACCTCAAGGCAAAAACGCCCGGTGCTGCTCGGCTTTTTGGTTGGGATGACCTACGCGATTGATATGGGCTTCGGTCCCGTGCTGATCATCGCCGTGCTGCTCTACTGTCTCTTCAAATGGCGCGACCTGAAATCACCGGCGCTCTGTGTGCTCGGGATGCTGCCGTTCGCGCTCCTGCATCACTGGTTTAATTACAGCATTGGCGGAACGATCGGCCCTGCCGGCACAAATGCTCAGTATTTCAATTATCCGGGCTCGGCCTTTTCTGCTGAGAACGTGACCGGAATTCTATTCCGCGGTTCGGTCCGGGATCTGACCGAGTGGAGTTCTTGGCCTTCTGGTCGGGCCAAAAGGCTTCCTGCTCTATAACTTGCCTCTGCTGCTATTGCCGTTTGGGGCAATGAGCGCGTGGCAAAAACTTCCAGAGCGTCGGCCGGAGCTGTTATTTGCTGCGTTGCTTTGCGCCGGCACGTGGACGCTTTATTCGATTGCCGCGACCACCACCGGCCTGTCGGCTTCGATCCGGTGGTTCGTTCCGCTGCTGGCGCCGGCATTTTTCGGGTTGGCGATCATGCTTCAAGCCCGCCCTGGTTTGTTCGATCACTTCAAGGTCCTGACGCAGTTCGGCGCACTCCTCACCGCCGTGCTGTTCTGGACCGGCCCGTGGCGTAATCCGGATCCGACGCAATTCCTGTTGTTGCTCGCTCTAGGGCTCGCTGCGTTTGCGTGGAGTCTGTGGCAACGCCGTCCGCCGGTTGCGGCGAATTTGCCAGCCTCGACTTAGGCGATCGGCCCTTCTCTTGACGCTAGCTACCAACAAGCTGCCGCTTGAGCAGATCGCGGTGAATTTTGCCTGACGCAGTTTTCGGCAGCGTCTCCACGATAAAGACGCGCCTGATCGGAATATTGCGCTCGGCACACCAATCGATCAGCGCGGTCTCGGCAACGGGCCGGCTCTTGACCACCGCAACCGATATCTCCTCGATGCCGGCTTCCGCGAAATTGCCGAAAGCAGCGGCCTCCTTGACCGCAGGGTGTTTGCACAAGACGTCTTCGATCGTGTCCGGCGCAAGCTTTTGGCCGCCGACATTGATGATTTCCGAGGTCCGGCCGGTGAGCACCATCATGCCATCGGGACCGATGCGGCCCAGATCGCCGGGATAAAACCAGCCATCGCGGAAGCTTGGATTGTCGGCGCCGGGCGGATAGGGCGCGCCTTGGGTGCTGGGAGCGCGGATGCGGACGATGCCATTGGTGCCGGGTGGCAATGGGGTGCCGCTCTCGCCGACGATCTCTACTTCGGCCCACGGCGCGACGAAGCCGATGGCGCCTTCGATTGCCGTGAGCTGATCGGTGGTCGCAAAGGCGGTGCCTCCGGCCTCGGTCGAGCCGTAGAGGATCACGATGCCGCTACATAATTTAGCGCGCGCTTCGGCAATCAGCGAAAGCGACAACAAACCGCCGGCGCTCAGGATCGTACGCAGCGAGGGACATGGCACCGGCGCCCGTGTCTGCTCGGTCACCAGTTCTCGCACCTGCACGCTGGATGCCACCATGGCGTCGGCGGCGTAAAGCCCGATCATGTGCAGGCTCTCGCGGGGGTTGGCCGCGAACACCAGCGTGCGTCCGGCAAATAGCGCGTGGGCGGCGACTGAGAAGCCCCAGCTGCTGCTCAGCCCCACCAGCATCAACAGGCGCTCCCAGGAGCCATATCCGATTGTGGAGTAATAGTTCATCATCATCTGGTGAAATGCTTTGACAGTAAGCGAGATCGCCTTGGGCCGTCCGGTGGTTCCGGAAGACAGCGACACGCAGCGGATGTCGCTTTCCTGAGCAAAGCCCTGCGGGGGCTTCGCTGCTGCCGTTGGCGCTTCGTCGGCAAACCACGCATCCTCCACCACGACATGGCGCTGTCCCGGAATAAGCGGGATACCGGGGCCGTGGAGGAAAGCGCCGACGGCAAGCCGTAGCGGCACAACATGCTCCGGATGCGACGCCAGCAGCACGGGATGTCCGAGCCGAAACAGCGCTGCACCGACGATCATCTGCCGGATCTGGCTTTCGAGTGACAGGTAAACAAGCGCGCCGGGCGACAAACCGAGTGTTTGCAACCGCGCCTGCACGCGCAGGATTCCCTGCGCCATCATGCCGTAGGTGGCGACGCGGTCAGGCAGAATGATCGCCGGCTTTTCCGGTCGAGAGAGCGCGTGATGGAAGATAAGGTCGGCGAACGAAACAACGGGGCCCGCGCTATCCACGGCGGCGCACTCTGACGAGATGCTCAAAACTTGTAGTTGATGCCGACGCGGCCGATGTCCAGCTTGTCTTTGTAATCAAAGATGTAACCGGTGCCGCCGGAATCCATCGCGGTCCGCGTGCCGGAAAAACCGACGTGCAGGTATTCGGCTTTGGCGGTCCAATGGTCGGTGAATGCGTATTCGATGCCGCCGCCGGCGGTCCAGCCGGTGAGATTCGACGACGGCGTGGCAGTAAACGGAAAAGCCGGATCAGCGACCTGATCCTTGAGGTTGGCGAAGGCGACGCCGCCGGTACCGTAAAGCAGCGTGCGATCAAACGCCGCCCAGCCGAGCCGGCCACGGACGGTGCTGAGCATATCCAGTCGGGACGAGAAGGTGTCAGTCGAGCCAATGAAGGTAGTCGAGGTGCCGCTCTGTTTAAGCGAGGACCCCGACACGTCGGCCTCGATGCCAAGGACGAGTTGCGATATCTGCCAGTTATATCCGGCTTCCAGGCCGCCGATCACGCCGGCGGAGTTGAGGTTGATAGGACCGGTAAGGAACGGGACGAGACTAGTCGGATCGTTGGTAACCGAGTCATGTCCGACAACGCCGCCAAGGGTGGCGCCGACATAGAAGCCGGTCCATGACCAGGCCGGGGGTGGCGCTACCGGCGCCTTGTAAACGGGGCGTGCAAGATCGGCCGCCTGTGCGCCGGATGCCAAAATCAGAGCGCCAACCGAAGCGCTGGTGAGGAATGCCATTTTTTTCATGCTCAACCCCATCGTGAACCGGCATAATTTACATCGCTAAGGCCCGGCAGACTATGCTATTTTTGCCACATCCTCCGGAATGTTGGGCCGTGCAGGCGCCATTGCCGGTATTGGGATAGTTTTGCGCAGTGCTTAGAGATGTTCGCGCGATGAATCAGGCTCGGGAGTTGCCATGGACGCTAAAGCCCCGTTGCCCCAAGCCATTCTTGATATCGGGTGCGCTGCGTACAGAGCAGTCGATGGTGATCGGCAGGAAGTCTTAGTTGCGAGACGTTATCTGATTTTGCCCTGTGTGAGAGTCGTTCAAATGACCGGCTGTTCTTTTCATCAGATCGAGCAGATAGCCGGCCGCGGGTGCGAGCGGCACGTCGCGTCGCGTCACGACGATGATCGCCACCTCTGAAAGCTCTTCCTTGACCGGAATGGTGCGCAGCAATTGCGCGGCAATCGGCGAATCGACCCATTGCGCCGGCGCCATCGCCAGCAGATCGGAATTGGTCAGGCAGGTCAGCAATGTCAGCGCCGACTGGCTTTGCAGCACGAGTTTCGGCTCCCGCAGGCGATGACGCTTGAACACGTCGCCGATTTCATTCTCTGCCTTCGGTGTAATAGACGTCGTGATCCATTCTGCGTCACGCAGCGCTTTTAGCGACGTGGCGTTCGCCAATGGATGCTTTACCCGGCACAGCACCGCGCGCTCGCCGGAAAACAGCGTTTCCTTTTTAAGCGCCGCCGGCAGCCGCAAACCAGGATCGGGGCCGATGTAAAAATCGACGCTGCCATCTTGCAGGCCCGGCGCCAGCGTCGGATAGAAACCTTCGATGACATGCAGCCGCACTTTCGGATGACGGTCGCGAAACGGCTTCAGCGATCCCGGCAATAGCCGCAAGTGCGCGGCGATCGAAAGCCCGATGGTGATTTCGCCGAGTGCGTTGCCTTTCAGTTGCTCGAACTCGTCCTTGGCGCGGCGGACATCGTTGAGGATCGCGTTGACGCGCCGCACGAAGGCTTGCCCGAGCGGCGTCGCGATCATGCCGCGCGCGCGGCGCTCGAACAGCGCCGCGCCGAGTTCGCGTTCGAGTTCGGCGATGCTGCGTGAAAATGCCGGCTGCGCGACGCCGAGATGCCGGGCGGCAGCGCGCAAGCTGCCGTGCTCGGCAATGGCGGCGACGTACTGGAGCTGCGTAAGCTTCACAGGCCGAGCATACTGATACCCAAATGATATCGCTAGCGAGACTTTGCCATCTTAGCGCGATCCCCTCTCCACGCTAGGAAGGTACGGTAATTGCCGTTGAATCAAACAAGGCAAGCGGGGAGGTGCGGTCATGGCTGTGGTCAGCATCAAATCGGGCGCACCACGTCCTTCAGTTGCCGAGCTGGTGGCGCGCGCCACCGAGATCGCGCCTTTCGTTCGCGCGCAGGCCGAGCGGACCGAAACCAACCGCCAAGTTTCCCACGAAATCATGGCGCGGCTGCGCGAGGCCGGTCTGTTCCGGACCATGAAGCCGGCAATCTACGGCGGTTATGAATACGGCTTCGATGCGCTGGTGCGCGTCGCCGCGCCGATCGGCGCGGCATGCGGCTCGACCGGCTGGGTATTCAGCCTCGGCATCGTCCACCAATGGCTCGCGGCGATGTTTTCAAAACAGGCGCAGGACGAATTCTGGTCCGACCCCGACGCGCTGCTGTTCGGCTCCTATCCGCCGGTCGGCAAGGTCGAGGTTGTCGATGGCGGTTACCGGATCTCCGGCAACTGGAGTTTCACCAGCGGCTGCGATCACGCAACATGGCTGGTGAACGGCGGCATGATTCCGCCCGCGGCAGAGGGCGCGCCGCCAACACCGGCATTTTTTCTGCTGCCGCGGGCCGATGTCCGTATTGAGGACAACTGGTTCACCATGGGCCTTGCCGGCACCGGGAGCAAAAACGCAGTCGCGGAAAACGTTTTTGTACCTGCGCATCGCGTTGTGCCGGTCGCCGATCTGTGTGCCGGAACGGCGCCGGGCGGCAAGGTCCACGATAATCCGCTGTACCGGCACTCGATGATGTCGGCGCTGCCGTTCACTTTGGTCACGCCGGTACTCGGCATGGCGGAAGGCGCACTGGCCGATTTCGTCGATATGGCCAAGGTGCGCACCACGCGCGGCGCTGTTACCGGCGGCAACAACCGCATGGCGGAGTTCGCTACCATCCAGAGCCGCGTCGCCGAGGCGACCGGTTCGATCGAGGCGGCGCGGTTGACCATTCTCGACGCACTCGACAAGGCAATGGCGGCCGCGACCGCGGGAGATCAGGCCAACACCGACATGCGGGTGCGCAACCGGCTGGCGCAGGCGTTCAGCGTGCGTCTCCTGATCCGCGCAGTCGACGCGATGTTCGAGGCTTCGGGTGGGCAGGGCATCTTCACCGCAAAGCCGATCCAGCGGGCGTGGCGCGATGCCCACGCCGCTGCCGTGCATGTCAGCATGAACTGGGACGCGGTGAGCACGATGTACGGCCAGCACGCCCTTGGTCTCGATCCCAAAGGGCAATACTAAGTTTGGTGCACGTCATAAAATCGGCGAGTGGCTTGGCGGGAGGAAGTCCGATGGCGCGTAAAACTTTGCCACAAGTGGCAACAGGTTTTGTCGCTGCTGTTGCCGTCGTCGCCGCGCTCGCCGTGACTGTTACTTCAATGGCGGGCACTTCGGCGCGCGCCGACGATTATCCGGTGCGGCCGGTTCGCATCATTGTGCCGACAGGTCCTGGCGGCGGTTATGACGTGATGGCCCGGATCGTGGCGGATCAATTGGGCGCGCGGCTCGGGCAAGGCGTCTTTGTCGAGAACCGCACCGGGGCGGGCACGATTGTCGGCACGCAGGCAGCGATCGCGGCGCAGCCGGATGGCTACACGCTGCTCGCCGGCGGTCTCAGCAACATTGTCTTCAACGCCAGTCTGTATCGGACGGCGCCGTACGATGCGCTGACGCAGCTTGTTCCGGTCGCCATCGTGTACCGGCTTTCCTACATGCTGGTCGGCTCGAATAAACTGGCGTTCGGCGGCGTGAACGACATTATCGCTGCTGCGAAAGCCAAGCCTAACAGTCTCAATCTTGCGACTGCCGGTGTCGGCACCGGTCAGCAGCTCACTGCGGTCGCGTTCATGAAGGCGACCGACACAAAATTTATCGAAGTGCCCTACAAGGGCGCCACAGCGGTTTATCCTGACTTGATCGCCGGCCGCGTTGATCTGTTTTTTGATTCAGTCACCGGCGCGCTGCCTTTTGTCCAATCCGGCAAGGTGAAGGGTTTTGCAGTGCTGGCTCCGCAGCGGGCGAAGGATGCGCCGGATGTCCCCACGATGGACCAGGCAGGCATCGGCGGTCTCAACGTCGATTCGTGGATCGGTCTGTTTGCGCCGGCCGGTACGCCAAAGGCGGTGATCGGGAAGCTTCAGAACGAAATCGCTGCCTCGTCGCCCGAGCTAAAGACAAAATTCGCGGCGACCGGCGCCGATTATATGTGGGTTGCCCCTGAGCAACTGGACGGCTTTGTTCACGCCGAATACGGCAAGTGGAGCAAGCTCATCAAGGATGCAGGGATTACCCTGGAGTGATGAAAAGACAAATCCGGATCACAACCAGACTGAATGGAAAACGAGGTTTGAGGTGAGGGATTATTGGCTCAACAAGCTGTTCTTCGACATTCAGCAGCCCGCGGTGGCGGCTGAATACAAGAAGGATCGCAACGCGGTATTGGCACGCTATCCGATGAGTGCCGAGCTGCGCCAGGCATTGCTCGCCGACGACATCGAGACCATCGCGCCGCATGTGAACGCGTATCTGCTCCGCTTTTACTACGCGATCGTCGGCATGAAGGACGCTGAGTTCATCCGGCGGCTGAACGAATTACCGAATGCGCCAGCGGCGCCAAAAGGCAAAGAGGGAGTGTCACATGGCTAATCTTGTTGGCGTTTACGCGGCGAGCCACGGCCCGATGATCGCGCGCGAATGGGACAGCTTGACGCCGCCGACTCGCGCTTCCGTGGAAGAAGGTTTTGGCCAGGTCGGCAAACGGATGATGGCGTCGCGGCCTGACGTGCTGGTGATCGTGTCGCCGGATCATTGGGTGAATTTCTTCCTCAACAATTTCCCGGCGTTCTGTGTCGGCGTCGGCGCCGAGCATGACGGGCCGCCGGAGCCGTTCCTGAAAAAGCATTTTCATCATCCGACGCTGGCCGGGCATCCGGGTCTCGGCAATCACATCATGAACACGGCGATCGAGCGCGATTTCGATCCGTCGCTGTCGCACCGGCTCACGCTCGATCACGGCTTTTGCCTGCCGCTCTGGCGCATGGCTATCGATCCGATCCCGCCGATCGTGCCGATCGTGGTCAACGAGGTCGACGATCCGATGCCGACGATGCGGCGCTGCCTCGCGTTCGGTTCGTTGCTGAAAGAGGCGATCGCCAGCTATCCGGAAAATCTCCGCGTCGCGGTGCTGGCGACCGGCGGCTTGAGCCATTTCATCGGCGAGCCAGGCATGGGCCAGATCGACGAGAAATTCGACCGCACCTGCATCTCGCTGTTCGAGCACGGCGATCCCGCGGCGCTCGCCTCGACGCTGGAGAACGAAGTGCGCCACACCGGCAACGGCGGTCATGAGGTGCGCAACTGGGTCGTCGCCCACGCCACCGCCGGGAACAAAGGCTTCGAGCTGATCGGCTACGCGCCGCTTGAGGAGATCTACGTCGGTTGCGCCTTCGCGGAATGGCGGGTGGCGGCGTAGGGCGAGGAATTATAAGCGGTCAAGCCAAGGTTCGCTTTCGGGTGAAAGCGGACCTCGCGATTTGACAGCGTCGTGTCTGCTAATGACCCGGAACGGACATTGGACGTAGCTGGAGCTGGAAGCCTCGGTAGCGAATGCCGCCCGAGCCATCGCCGTGGCGGCCAAGAGAACGGCGGCGTACGCCTTTAGGCGCGAGGTATGTCGGGCAGCGGGGCAGCTGTTGATTGTGTTCCGGCCTGTGCTTTTTTCTTCCAATCACGCCGGAGAAGCTGATTGAGCAATACAGCCACCACGGTGGACAACGTCAGCGATGAATCAAACAGCGGCCGCATCCAATCGTGGACGTGCGCATAAAGCTCTGGCATCACGTCGAGGCTTATTCCAAACATCAGCGCCATGCCGATGACGAACATCCTGCGCACGTCGACGTGCGAGTGCAGGATGATTTGAATACCCGACACTATCATGAAGCAGACGACCAGCACCAAGACCGCGCCAGCCACGGGCCCTGGAATAATGGACAAAACAGCGGTCAATTTTGGCGAAAGTCCAAGGATGCAAAACAAGGCGCCGGCGGCGACGCCGATCCAGCGGCTGGTCGCGCCGGACACGATGCTCAGCGTGACGTTGCTGGCCGACGTATCTGAGGCGACGCCACCTAGCAGCCCCGAAGCAACGACAGCGAGACCATCGGCAACAAGTCCATCGCCGATCCGATCGATGTCTGGCTGCTCCCAGTTTGGATCATTGGCCTTCTCGCACAGCACCAGGTTGCCGAAGGACTTCAATGCTCCGCAGATCGAAACAATGACGAATACCGGAACCAGCGACCAGCGGAATGAAATATCGAGTATTCCCTGGTAGTGCGGCAGTCCGACCCAAGACGCTTCCGCCACCTTGTGGAACGCGGTATCGCGAAGCACGCCAAGCACAGCGGATAGCAGGAATCCCCCTACAAGCCCTATCAGCATTGCGTAGAGCTTGAGCTGCTTCGATCCCCACACATTGATTCCCACCATTACCAGGAGGGTGAAGGCTGCGGTCGCGAAGGCGCTGGGATTGATCGGGTCGCCGGCATAGTCGACGCCAAGAAACTTCGAGGTTCCGAGTGGCACCAAACCGAACGCCACCATGAAAACCACCAAGCCGGTGATTTCGGCGGGAAACAGAAATGCCAAACGGTGAGTGAGCCGACCGAACACGACCTCCACGAGACCAGCGACAATTGTCATGCCCCGCATTAGCGGCAGCCCGCCAAGCCATGCTGCACCGATCGATGCGGCGAAGAAGTTCGGACCACAAAGATTGGGGCAGAGATAGCCGGAGCCGATGCCGTGCCAGCGCGCGGCTTGAACCATCGTGCCGAGTCCACAAGCTATCATCGTCATCGCCAGCACGGCCTGCACTTGTTGATCGTCGCCGCCGATCTCGGTAACGAGCACAACGGGCAATACCAGCGTGCTCGACATTAGAAAGATATGCTGAAGGGCGAGGGTGATCAGGACTGAATATGGCGGTATGTCCTCTAGGCCGTAAGTCAGATCGACTGACTCGCTCATGTCCGGCACCTTCCTAGACGTGCATCCAAATCGGTGTGGCCAAGTAAAAGTCTGAGCCTACGACAAAGGTCTCGCCGCCGACCGTTACCTTGCGGGCATACATGAGCTTGCGTGTGGGAACCGGGCTGCCGGGCTTGGGCCAAAGATATTGCATCCAAGCGGTGTCTGTTTTGGTGAGCTTGTTGAGCAGTTCGTGAATTACCGGCATACCGACGGCGTCCCGAAAGTCGGAGAGATCGCGCCCGGCATCCGTTGGGAAGGAGGGATCGACCAACGTACGGCCATTTTCGTCGAGGACGAAAATGTAGGCGCCGAGAAAGACGAACGGCGAAGCCGGATCACGAAATTCCTTAAAAGCTGCGTCCTTGCCTTCGGTCAGCAGCTTCTCGCAGGCCAATTCGACGCGGTCCTGTACGAATGCGCGCTCCGTCTTCATGTTGTAGAGGCCGCTACCCACCAGATAGACAGTACCGTCCGGTGCTATCGCCTTGCGGATGTAGGCGCTCTTCCATAACGGGGTAAGCTGCGTCCTATATTCCCAGAGATAGAACACCCAGTCGCTTGCATCGCGCTCCGGCTTTTTGGCGACATCCGTGATCATACGGATCACCGCCTTGCCGTTCATGTCATGGAGGCCGATGATGTTCTTACCGACAAGGCGGGGCTCGATCGGATGAAACACGTTAGTTCCATCCGTCGTGTACACAAACAGATAGTAGTCGTCGTAAAACCATTTCGAATTCGGAACGCCAAATTCCTTGAAGGCAGTCTCACCGTTCTGCTCGATTTCAGCTGCCGCCTCTTCGACTAAGGCAACAAGTTGCTTAGTGTCTTCATAAGTGTAATGCGACAGCCGATCTTCCTGGCCGCCAAGCGCGATGCTGGGTGCCAGCGCGATCGTGGCTAGCACAAGCCAGCATAATCCTTTCAAGATGAGCCTCTGACTTGGATGCAACCCGGTCCAACGGAAATTCTGGAGACATTCTGCGCCTTTTTGGCTAGCGATCAAGGTATTGCTTGCCCGTGCTGCCCAAGCGCCTGGTTTCTGTAAGTTGATTTGTTTGGTGGTGATGTCTGCGTTTGGCCCGAAACGGTCGCGCCGACTGGTCGCGTTCGCGTCCGCTTTCAGGAGTCTTTCTGCCGCGCCAATTTGGTGCGGTCGAGGCAGAAGATGACCCGAAACAGACATTGATGAAGACCGTGGATCGTTGACCTTAGCCCGTACCGTTATGAAATCCGCTCAACCGCTCTGTTGCCGCCAAAACAAGGAGTCCTGGCCAAAGCCATCGGCCATAAGCCGCGCTTGGTGCCAATCACGGTCCTGCTCGCGAACCAGCGCGCGGTACTGCCGCGGTGGCAAGCCGAAGCGCGCGCGGAACGCCCGGGTGAACTGGCTCGTGCCGCCGAAGCCGCAGCGATCGGCAATCTCCTTCAGCGCGTGCTCGTCCTTATCGTCGGCCAGCATAAGGCGCAAAGCTTCGTCAAGCCGGCGCTTCAATAATACCGTGCGAATCCCGCCTTCCGCCGCCAACAGTCGGTAGAGCGACGCGCGCGAGACGTGCGCCACCTCGGCGATCTCGTCGGGGCCGAGGTGCTCGTCGCCGAGATGCGCGTCGATGTAATCCAGCGCCACCTTTCTCTTCGACTTCACGTGGTCCGCTTCATCGCCCGCCTGCCTTGCACGCGCGCAGGCGGTTGTCAGCGCTACAATGCCCTCGATTGCCGCCTCAGCTACGCTCACTGTCAGTCCGTCAGCCTGAGCGTAAAATTCCTGCATCGCGGCGCCGATTAGACGAGCCGCGCCGCTGTCGCGCGGAAAGACAAGGCCATGCGGCTCGATGGACAGCAATGCTGCGGGCACGCTCTCGCGGGCAAGGATAACGATGAGATTGGCGTAGTCGGTCGTCACGCTGTGGAACGGCCGGGCATAATCGACAATTTGGATGTCGCCCGCTTCGACGCGTCCACGCCGTCCAGACCAGTCGTTGTCACACGAGCCTTCGATCTCGAGATAGATGAGAAGTTGATCGGCATGTCGTGCGACAAGAGCGGGTCCTCGCGCCATAATGAACGCCGTGCCTTGACTGTGCATCAAAATCGCGCTGGGCGTGTGATAGGTACGTGTTGAGAGGGTGAAGCGTGCTTCCTCCGACGGGGCCGGCAGCGACAGCGTATAGATGTGCGCGAACGTGTCGCGAAAAGCATGCCAGAATCGCGGACCGAATTCCCCATGCGGATTGCTGTCGAACCCCTGCAGCTTTGGCGATGAGCCGCTATCCCCGTTTTTATTTGTCGCCGGAGCCTCCGAGGGAACGGCGACCTGCGAGTCTTTTTTGATCCTGTCGAGCACAACTCTATCTTCCGCAATCAGGATAAATTTATCAAGGCAAATGCAACGTCGTTATGAAGATTATAGCTCAAATACGCTGGCCAGATTCTCGCTGGGGCATTGAGAACCCTGGCATTGTGAACCTGGCCGGCGCGTATCGCGGCTGTATGGAGCAGTCGTCCTCTGTTCGCGGGCCGACGTTCGAACCTGATGTTCGGTAAGAAATTGACGGTGGAGATCAATTCATTGACGCGGCGTCTCAATCTAATACCCCACCACCGACTTGCGCTTGAAAATCGCAGATTTTTCCCTCTTAACCTTTGCGAACGAACGCGCGGTTCGTCGCTATGTAGGCTGGAGCGGGCGGCTGACTGCGGCGGGGAGGATACCGCGCCGCTGTCCTATGGTTCTGCCTGAGTGTTTGTGATGCGCATGCCGTCGCCGAAGGGCAACGAGCGCGCGTCGCGTTCAACATGCGGTCGCGATGGAGAGCGGCAAATTGTGATTAGCGACTAGCGTTGGGATCCGCATTCCAGCGGTTCGCATCAAACGCTCTATCTGATTTAGCGGGCGAGTGTGGTCGTCCTTCGACGCCGCCGCGGGTCGTTCACTTACTCATCATCAAGCGCGGACAAAGGGGTCATGATTTCCCAATGAGAAATGAACTTGCCACGCGTCGTCGCTCTTCGTCGCCGGCCAATGCATCGGATCCCCGGTTGGTGGTTTTGGCGTTTTGTCTGATCGGCCTCGTCGCGTCGTTATATTTCGCCACTCACACCGTTGGGCTCAATCAACTGCCTTTGCTCGTCCTCGAATACAATTCGGGTTGATCTCATGCTCGAAGCACTGTCGCGAGCGAACGGACCGCCGAAATCGGATGCTGGCTCCATGGCGGTAAAGAGAATCTTCAGGACCATTCGCGAGTGGAGGCGACGGGCCCGCTCGCGCAGGGACCTGATGGCTCTCGACCCGCGCGACCTGCGGGATCTGCGCCTGACGCGCTTGGATGTTTTGAGAGAGGCGCGCAAATCATTCTGGACGGAATAGCCCCGGCCGTTTGCGAAGTTCTGCGTAACAAACCTAACGCCTGCATCAAGATAAAATTGTCGGGATAAGTTCCGACTTGGAGACCGGCCAATGTCATGCGTAATTAAGCTTCATGATATTGAAACCCGTAGCGCGGGAATAATACGTCGATATCCATTTGCCATCGCGTTTTTTTCGTCGGGCTCGCTCTCGCAGTTGCCTGCACGGTCTTCACCCCGACGGCCATTGGAAAGGTGGGTAGCGATCAGACGTTTCCAGTCGGCCTCTGATTGGCACCTAAGCGCCGCACCGCCTATCATCTAACACCTGGTTAGCTCCATGAAAGACACTTGGCTGTCACGGCTTGTTTGTGCGGTCATTCACGACGCGGATCACGCTGCGATCTGCGTAAGCGGTCGACAAGTCGAGTAGCTGTGTCGTCGCTGCGGTCGGCGCTGGGCCGCGCGTTCAACCATTATTCCTTCTCTCTGCGATTGGATAATGCGGCGGTGACGATGCAGCGGCGAACATGTATGCCGAGAACGCAAGTCGCACTGCGACTTTCCTCCCATCTTGTCCAATGGCACGCCGCCTTTGTTCCCGCGCAGATTTCGATGAGGGTTGGCAACGGCCGTAAGCGATCCCAGCGCCCGGAAGGTGATGCACGCGATCGGGCGACTAACGGATCGACCTCAAAATCCAGCATCCCTGTTGCCCGCGCAGAGACGCTGTGTCTTTTTTGTACGATTATAAACGTCTGTTATTGGCCCAAAGCGGTCATCGGGGCGACACCAACTCAGGTCCGCTATCGAGACGATAGCCAACATTCGCGGCCACTCTTGAACAAGAAGTGCGCCACACCGGCAACGGCGGCCATGAGGTGCGCAACTGGGTCGTCGCCCACGCCACCGCCGGGAACAAAGGCTTCGAGCTGATCGGTTACGCGCCGCTCGAGGAGATCTACGTCGGCTGCGCCTTCGCGGAATGGCGCGTTGCGGCGTAGGGCGAGTAATTATAAGCGGGCAAGCCAAGGTCCGCTTTCGGGTGAAAGCGGACCTCGCGATTTGACAGCGTCGGGTCTGCTAATGACCCGGAACGGACCTCGCGCTGCCGTGGCTGAGGTACAGAAATCAAGAGTTTTGCACCGGACTGTCACGAACTCATTTGCTCGTGGAGAGGAGCTGAACCAACAGCTCTGGGGAGCCGCTTCCGCCAGGCGATCCAGCCGACGACTATTGATAGTGTCGCCACGATAAGCGGCGGCACCCCGTGCCCGTATTCGCCGTGGAGGGTGACGGTCGCGAGCGCCGCCAACATCACGGTACAGCCGAGCGCCGCGCCCCACAGCCGCGTCCGTGCCTCGCGCCAGCAGAACGGCGGTCGTGAGTTCCAGCGATCCGGTCACGAAATGGAACCAGTGCGGGTATCCCCACCGCAGATATTCCTCGTAGATAGACCCAGGGGCGAAGATGTTGCTGAGCGATCCCACGACGAAGAAAGCTGCAAGCGCGAAGGCCGAGACTTGGCGCCAGGAAATCTTTGACATTTGTCCATCCTTTTCTGATGAGGGCGCTCGCGCCAAGAGACGGCCGGCCGCGACGCATTCATTCCGAAGAAGATGCGAATTTCCGGAGCAGGTCCGAAAGTCGCATCTCATCGCTGATCTGCGGACCTACGCCGTGGCGGCCTTCTGGGCCGCCGCGAAGACATCGCGGGGAAGCGTTGTGCCGGCGACGTGCTCCGTGCCGGCGACGCCGAGGTCCATCCAGCCCGCGTTGACGGCCTCGAACATCGCTTCAGCCGGTCCGGTTTGGCCCTTCGGGATGCCGAACTGCTCGAACGCTGCCGGCCATTCGGCCCGCGGGACAGCGAAGGCCTTGACTTCGCGCTGCATGACATCGCCCAGTTGCGCTGCGACTTCATCCGCGCTGACCATCGAACCAAGTTCGATGACGCGATGCCCCGACCACGCCGGCCCGGTCAGCAGCGTCGCCACCTCGGCACCGATATCGTTCGTCGCGACCATCGTCGATTTCCGGCTGGTCGGATTGTAGTAAACGGGGAGCGTGCCGCCCTGGGCGACGTGCAGGCCGTAAAGGAAGTTTTCGAAGAACCCGCCGGCGCGCACGAAGGCGGTCGGCGATGTCAGTTTGCGAAAGCCTTGCTCCAGCAGCGACAGGGCGGTGATCATTCCCAGCCCGCTGGTCCGGTTCGCCCCCATCGACGAGAGCGCGACCACACGCGGCGGCGCGGCCTTGGTCAGCGCCTCGACATAGTTCGCGATGACGCCCTTGGCTTCCTTGAAATCCGGCGAGGGGGCCCAGACGGCCGGCAACATGACAAACGCGCCGTCGACGCCCTTGAGCGCCCGCTCGATGGCGGCCGCATTGTTCCAGTCGCCGTCGACCAGTTCGACACCTTGGTCCGTCCAGCTTGCCGCCTTCGCGCGGTCGCGAACCAGCGCGCGTACTTTCTTACCTTGCGCCAACAGATGTGTGGCCGTTGCGCCGCCGACTTTTCCTGTAATTCCCATAACGAGAAACATGCGTATTCTCCTGGTGCTAAATGGTCTATATTCTAGGGTAGGTCTCATCATAAAGACCTTGGAGCCTGCACCGTAAGGAGGCAGTTTTTTGTAACCAGGAGAGAAAAAGGGAGACCCGCATGAGCGACGCATTGAGCGCGATCGAGCGATTCAGCCGATATCAATCGGACGACGCCCAGTCAGCAGAATCCGTACATTGCCCGGTGCGCGACGTGCTCGACCGCATCGGCGACAAATGGAGCATACTCATGATCATGACCCTCGCGATGCGACCGCAGCGCTTCAGCGAGCTTCACCGAGCCATCCGCGACATCTCCAAGCGCATGCTCACCCAGACGCTGCGCGACCTGGAGCGCGACGGACTTATCACCCGCCATGTCTTTCCGACCAAGCCGCCGAGCGTTGAATATTGCCTTTCCCCGCTAGGCCAATCCCTGCTGGAGCCGATGGCGAGCCTCATCGATTGGGCCGACCGTCGTTATTCCGATATCCACGCCGCGCGCGTCCGCTTTGACGGAGCACCCTGTGATGTCCCGCGCTAGTGATGTGAAACAGAAGTTCGCATCATCGTATGTGAGGTCTGGCGGCGTGCTTCAGATGGAGATACCAGCGGCCGGCTCGTTCTCTCGCTGCCGAGAGAATGGATGTCGGCATTCGTTACATCGATGGCCGCTGGCCCGCGCCGCGGCCAGGAACAAAGGCTTCGAGCTGATCGGCTACACGCCGCTTGAGGAGATCTACGTCGGTTGCGCCTTCGCGGAGTGGCGGTGTAGGCGGACCTCGCGATTTGACAGCGTCGTGTCTGCTAATGAGCTCTTAGCGGACAAATCGGGCCGTGCGGGATATCGGCTTGTGTCGCCGGGTACCACTTTAGCTGCTTAAGATACGCGACAAACGCGGATACGTTTTCGTACAACTGCATCCATTGATCCTCCCTAAATGAACCATCGGTAAATCTGTAGCGTAGGCGCAAATCCGAATTGAGAACAATGGAGACATCGGATAACGGATAAAATGGAGGACGGTCAGTCGACTTTTGAACGATTAGAGGACTTCCGAATTCATTCTTGTAGTCTTTACGTACGAAAATTCCAGACTGCGCGTAATTAGCCACTTTAACAAATCCGTTGGCATCCGCTTGCAACTTTGACGCCTCGTCAAACCAGAGCAGCTCTTCAGGACTTATTCTCATATATTGTCCGGCCTGGAAGCTCAGGTCGATGATTGCAGGCAGATCGAACGAGGGGGTCGCGTACCAGCTGTCACGAGCAACAAATATTATAGTTCGGACATCGACCGGATCGGAGGTCGGAAGTTTGGCACTTCCTTTCGCACCAACCGCAACAATGGCCACATCTCGACGGGAAAGCCATGTCTTCGGGAATGAAAGCTTGTATGTCCCGAGGTTTAGCCGCTGAACCTCGTCAGCGGCCATCGCTGGCGGACCGCTCAGAGCTGACAGCGCGGCAAACATCGCGATTACTCGCAAAACAGTCTTACGCCGAGAGGCCAGGGCGATTGTCATAGCCTACCTTTCGATGGCTACGAAACCTATGATGCAGATGGTTTAGCAAGCGTTGCAAATCATTATAGTTAGCCGGATTTGCCGGTTCACTATTTCGGCGCATTGACCGAGATAGAGGCCGTTTCGGCGGACAGTTCGCGCACAGCCATTTCGGCTTCCGCCTGTACCGAGTTGAGATCGCAACCAAAAGACACCGGCAGCGCGACGCTCTTTTCAGGGTCATCATCCCAGAGCACAGTCACAATAGATCGTTTCCGGATTAGATCGTGGGTCAGCGCCACAATGGTCATGGATTTTGGCACAGTCATCTCCTAATTCGGGCCGCCTCACTTGGAGGACTTTTCTCATACTCCATTGCCCAAAGTAGACATTGGGGCGACATCAAGACGCAAGTCATACGACTGTCACGCAAAGCAATAAGCTCCCTCGGCTAAACCTCAGCCGGGCTTATTGCATCCATGAACTTCTCGCAGCGTTTCACTTTTCTGTTCTCAGCGCCGACTTTCGAGTCCGAAGATCTCGAAGGACTGCGCGTTGCCGAGATCATCGCCGCGATCCAGCGGCAGGGCTTTGAAGTCGTCAACGCGCGCCGCATCGAAGATGCGGAAATCGTGGTGCAGACCGATGCCGCGATCGGCTGTCTCGTGGTCGATTGGGGCAAGAAGGGTCTCGAGGGCAAAACAGCGTCGCTGATCAACCTGATGCGCCGGCGCGGCCTGGAAATGCCGATTGTTCTCCTGGTTCGGCGGCGGCGCTTTGAAGACATTCCGGTCGAAGTGCTCGACTTCATCGACGGTTATGTTTTTCTGGCCGAAGAGACGCCGGAATTTATCGCGCGGAATCTGGTCAGCCGGCTGCGGCAATACGCCGACACATTGAAGACGCCGTTCTTCGGCGCTTTGGTGGAATACGCCGAGAAGGGCAACCAGTTGTGGACCTGTCCCGGACACAACGGCGGCATATTCTACAACCGCAGTCCGATCGGGCGTATTTTCAAGGAGCATCTTGGCGAGGCGGTGTTCCGCGACGACCTCGACAATTCGATCCTGGAGCTTGGCGACCTGCTCACCCATGAAGGGCCGGCGCTCGCCGCGCAAAAGGAAGCAGCGGCGATCTTCGGTGCCGAGCGCACCTATTTCGTTCTTAACGGCACCTCCGCATCCAACAAGATCGTGATGGCGGCGCTGATCGCCGACGGCGATCTGGTGCTGTTCGATCGCAACAATCACAAGGCGGCGCATCAAGGCGCTTTGCTGGTCGGCGGCGGCATTCCGGTTTATCTGCCGACCGATCGCAACGCCCATGGCTTGATCGGGCCGATCATGCCGTCGGCGTTCGATGAGCAAGCCATTCGCGAAGCGATCCGCTCCAATCCGCTGGTCAAGGACCCGGAGGCGTGGCAGCGGCCGCGGCCGTTTCGCGCGGCCGTGATCGAACAATGCACCTATGACGGCACCATCTACGATGCGCAGTACATCATCGAGCGCATTGGGCCGTTATGCGATTACATCCTGTTCGATGAAGCCTGGGCCGGATTCATGAAGTTCCATCCGATCTATGCCGGCCGTTTCGCGATGGGACTGAAGAATCTCGGCGATGCCGCACCCGGCATCATCGCCACGCAATCGACTCACAAGCAGCTGGCCAGCTTCTCGCAGGCTTCACAGATCCATGTGAAAGACAGCCACATTCGGGGGCAGCGCCGCCGGGTCGAGCATCGCCGCTTCAACGAGAGCTTCTTGCTGCACGCCTCGACGTCACCGTTCTATCCATTGTTCGCTTCGCTGGATGTCGGCGCGCAAATGATGAAGGGCCGTTCCGGCGAGGTATTGTGGGACGACACCATCCGGCTTGGCATCGAATTGCGGAAGAAACTGCGCGCTGTGCAGCGCGAATTCGAGCGCAAGGAAGCCGATCCGGCGCGGCGCTGGTTCTTCGATCCATTCGTGCCCGACATGGTGCGAATACCTGACGCCGCGCGCGACGGCGGCGTGCATGAAGTGCCCTGGGAAAGCGTGGCGACTGACGCTCTGGCGAGTCACTGGGCATTTCTGGGAGTTCTCGCCCGGCGCGCACTGGCATGGATTTTCCGATTTTCCTGCGGGCTATGCGATCACCGATCCCAACAAGCTGACGTTGCTGACGCCGGGGTTCAATCGCGCCACGGGAGAATATGAGGCGCACGGGGTGCCGGCACCGATCGTGGCGCAGTATCTGCGCGAGAACCGCGTCGTTTGCGAGAAGAACGACCTGAACTCGCTGTTGTTCTTGCTGACCCCCGGTGTCGAAGCCAGCAAGGCGGGGACCCTGGTTTCCACTCTGGTCGCGTTCAAGCGGCTGCACGATGAAAATGCGCTGCTCGAAAATGTCATTCCGGATTTCGTCCGCGCGCAATCGCGCCGCCGCTATGCCGGCACGCGGCTGCGCGATCTCTGCGCCGAAATGCACGCATTCTTCCGTGCGGCCAATGTCTGCGCGCTGCAAAAGGCGCAATTCACCGCCGGCCACTTCCCGGAATTGGCCATGACGCCGCACGAGGCGAACCGGAATTTGGTACGCAACAATGTTGATTACTTGCCGATCGACAACATTGAAGGCCGCATCGCGGCGACGCTGTCCGTCGTGTATCCGCCCGGGATCCCCACCATCGTGCCCGGCGAGCGGCTCGATGCGCGGGCGCGTCCGATGATCGACTATCTCAAAATGTTCGAGCGCGCGAGCAATCTGTTCCCGGGTTTCGATACCGAGATCCAGGGCATCTATCGCGAAGTTGACGCCAGTGGGACAGTCCGGTTTTACACCTACGTGGTGCATGAATGAGACACGCCGGCGCACCTGCGTCCCAGACGGAATAAATCATCCAGTCGCATGACGGCGTTACAGAATCCGATCACGATCCGTGCCTCGCGCGATGACGACCTTGACGCGATGCTCGCGATTTATCGTCATCATATCGCGCGTGGCGTCGATCCCTCACTGATACATGTCAGCGAAGAACCGCAGGCCGACGACATCAAACGGCGGCGGCGTACGATGCGCAGGCACCGGCTGCCGCATCTCGTCGCCGATTGCGGCGGGTTCGTCGTCGGCTATGCCTTTGCGGTGCTGTTCCGCAAGAGACCGGCGTACCGCTATACGCTCAAACACTCGATCTACGTGCATCCCGATCATCTGCATTCCGGCATCGGCCGCATGCTGCTGCCGGCGTTGATCGACGCTTGCGCCGCGGCCGGTTACCGGCAAATGATCGGCTACATCGATGCCGCCAACGCGCCTTCGATCCAGCTGCACAAATCGTGCGGCTTCAACCAGATCGGCTATCTGGCTTCGGTCGGTTACAAATTCGGCCATTGGACCGATGTGGTGATGATGCAGCGGTCGCTGGGCAGCGGGGGTGCAAGCCCTCCCGAGGTGTGGCTTCCGCCATCGCCGGAAACAAACGCTTCGAGCTGATCGGTTGTGGGCTGCGCGAGGGAAGATTCCAACGCCTGGAGAATCGTCACAGGCGCAGAAGTTTTTCCGCGTTGCCGTGAGCGATACGTTCTTTGTCGGCGGCGCTTGCTGGAATCTGCTCCAGGAAGTCACGCGCCCAAGTCATGGATTGATACGGATAATCAGCGGAAAACATGATCCGATCCACGCCACCAAGCTCCAGGAATAAATCCAGGTAGGTCGGAGGAAAGTTCATACCCGAGAAGGTGTAGTGAACGTTTTCCTTCAGGTACGAGATGATCGGCCGCTTCAGCTTGGTCGTTTCCATCGGAATGATGTCGAGCCTCTGGAAGAAGAACGGCAATCCTTCTCCCATATGTCCGATGATGAATTGAAGCTTGGGAAAACGATCGAACACGCCGCCGCACACGATACGGATCATGTGAACCGCGGTTTCCATGTGCCAGCCCCAGGCGCCGCCTGCCAGCATGTCGGTCACCATCGGCGAAAAGCCGCCGTAGGATACGTCGATGACCGCCTGCGGCGGCGGTGTGGGATGAAGATAAATCGGAACGTTCAGCCCTTCGGCACACTCCAGGATCGGCCAATAGAACTTATTGTCCAGATAACGCCCGCGGTTGTGACCGTTGATGACCGCTCCCTTGAAACCCTCACGCACCCGGCGGTCCAGTTCCTCCGCCGCCTTATCAGGCGCGCCCGTCGGCACCGCCGCAAAACCGGCAAAGCGTGTCGGATATTTCTTAACGGCATCGGCAAGATAGTCGTTGGTATCCCGAGCCATTGGGATGGCGTCGGCCGCTTCCAACTGCTCAACGCCCGGCGCCGACAGCGACAAGACCTGCATATCGATACCGGCGGCGTCCATTTCGGACAGTCGCTTGGTTCCGAGATCGCACAAGCGGTCCATCACGAGGGAGTAACGGCCGCCAATCTTCTCCGCCCGCTCTTTGACGAAACGTGCGGGACCGTCAAAAAATGCCGGGCTCGCAAAATGCTCTTCAAGAGTAATGGTGCGCATGATGTTCCTTCGGCTTTCCATCCCGATTTTGAAATTCTTGAAACGCCACGAGTGTATTGCTAGCGATTTGCCGGCGGCAGCGTCAATGACTTGAACCGACTATCAGAATTGCCAATGAGCGGCAGCCGCCGGAGCGGATCGGTTGCGTGGATTGTCGGTCGTATGCTGGTGAAGGTGGCCTGCCAGTCGTAGCTCGCGGGGCTCATGCCCGCCTTCGCCTTCCGGCTTCGGCGCGGCAGTCTTCACTCGCTTCGCGAGCGAAGACTGGTGCCGCGGAGAGGATTCGAACCTCCGACCCCCGCATTACGAATGCGGTGCTCTACCGGCTGAGCTACCGCGGCGGTAGAATGCCGCCGTACTAATACCCGGCAAATATTAACGCAAGGCGTCGCAGTACGCTTATCCGGGCAGAGGGAGATACCTATGCGGATCATGACATTATTGCTCGCGTCGGCCGCCTGCCTGATTGCTTTGGCGCCGCAAGGCTTTGCCCAAAGCGCCGGTGCGCTATCGGGCAACGTCAGTTCCGCCAAGGAAGGCGCGATGGAGGGCGTCGTCGTCAGCGCCAGGAAGGACGGCTCGACCATCACCATCTCGGTGATCAGCGACGACAAGGGTCATTTCAGCTTCCCGGCGTCGCGGCTCGATCCCGGCCATTATGCGATCGGGATTCGCGCGGTGGGCTACGACCTCGACGGTCCCGCCGACGCGATCGTCACCGCGGGCCAGCAAGACAAGATCGACGTCAAGCTCAAGCCGACGCAAAACCTCGTCGCGCAGATGACCAATGCCGAGTGGCTGATCAGCATGCCCGGCACCGACGATGAGAAGCGCGTCATTCTCGATTGCAACAGTTGCCATACGCTCGAGCGCATCGTGCGCTCGACTCACAATGCGGATGAGTTTCAGCAAGTTTTCCTGCGCATGGCGGGTTACTACCCGGGCAGTACGCCGCTCAAGCCGCAGCGTCTGGTCGGCGATGCGGTGCGCCGGCTGATCTCGGCCGAAGAAGCGCCGAAAGCCGCGGAATGGCTCGCCGGCCTCAATCTCAGCCAGCAGGATAGCTGGAGCTGGCCGCTGAAAACATTGCCGCGGCTCACCGGCAAATCCACCCATGTCATCATCACCGAATACGACATGCCGAATAAGCGGATCGAGCCGCACGATGTCGTGCTCGATCATGAGGGCAACGTCTGGTACTCGGACTTCGGCCAGATGTTCATCGGCGAGATGGACCCGAAGACCGGACAGGTGACGCAATATCCGATCCCGGTGACCAAGCCCGGTTATTCGCTCGGCACGCTCGATCTGGAAATCGACAAGAACGACAATCCGTGGATCGGCGTGATGTACCAGAGCGCGATCGCCAGGTTCGACCGCAAGACCGGCACATTCGAAACCTGGTCGACGCCGAAGGAATGGGATTCCGACGCCGGACAGCTCGGCCACCTTGCGGTCGAAGGCACGCCGGCCGATGACAAGGTCTGGATCAAGAACTCGGCGGGCGGCCACATCTACCGGCTCGATCCTGCGTCCAACAAATTCGAGGACGTCGGCGTGCCGAAGGATCCGCGCACCGGCAAGCGCATCGGTACTTACGGCATCTATTCGGATAAGGAGAACAATCTTTATCTGCTCGATTTTTCCGCCGGCAATCTGGTGCGGATCGACGCCAAGACCAAAGAGCCGACGGTGTTTCTCACGCCGACGCCGAATTCGCATCCGCGCCGCGGCCGGGTCGACGATCAGGACCGGCTTTGGTTTGCCGAATATTTCGGTAACGCCATCGGCATGCTCGATCCGGAAACCGGCAAGATCCAGGAATGGAAAGTGCCGACACCTTGGTCATCGCCGTACGATACGGTGAAAGACAAGAACGGCGATGCGTGGACGGGCTCGATGAATACCGACCGTGTCTCGCGGCTCGACATCAAGACCGGGCAATACACCGAGTACCAGCTGCCGCGGCCAACCAATATCCGCCGCGTGTTTCGTCGACGATTTAAAAAATCCCGCCACGTTGTGGATCGGCAGCAATCACGGCGCTTCGATCGTGAAGGTCGAGCCGCTGGATTAGTGTCCGTCATCCTGAGGTGGCCGCGTAGCGGCCCTCGAAGGACGACGGCCGAGCACCTCGGCTCGCATCCTTCGAGGCCCGCGCTGCGCGCGGGCACCTCAGGATGACGTGGTCACTTCCCCTCCGCTTCCGCCCGCAGCTTGAAGCGCTGGATTTTGCCGGTGGCGGTTTTTGGCAGCTCGGTGCGGAACTCCAGCCAGCGCGGGTATTTGTAGGCGGCGAGTTTTTGCTTGCAGTGGTCCTGTAATGTCCGCGCCAACGCATCGTCGGCACCGGCGGGCGTTTTCAGCACCACAAACGCCTTCGGCTTGATCAGCTGGTCGGTGTCCGGCCAGCCGACCACGGCGGCTTCGAGCACGTCGGGATGGCTTTGCAGCACGCCCTCGACTTCGAACGGCGAGACATACATGCCGGAGACTTTCAGCATGTCGTCGCGGCGGCCGCAGTAAACGAAATAGCCGTCCTCGTCCTCGACATATTTGTCGCCCGAGCGTGTCCATTCGCCGAGGAAGGTCGAGCGCGATTGCTCGCGGTTGTTCCAGTACATCATCGCGCTGGTCGGGCCGCGTGCCTGCAACTCGCCCATTTCGCCGGGTTTGGTGACGATCGTGCCGTCGTCGTCGACCAGGCGCAGATCGTATCCGGCCAGCCGCTTGCCGCTGGTGCCGTATTTCACGTCGCCGGGCCGGTTGGTGAGGAAGATGTGCAGCATTTCGGTCGAGCCGATGCCGTCGAGGATGTCGACGCCGTAGCGCTCGCTCCAGCGGCGGCCGACATCGGGCGGCAGCGCTTCGCCGGCCGAAACGCAGCGCCGCATTTTCACGTCGGCGCGTTCTGGCGCGGCGGGGCTGGCAAGGAAGCCGGCATAGAATGTCGGCACGGCATAGAACACCGTGATGTCGTGCTTCCGCAGAATCTCCGCGACGGCGTCCGGCGTCGGCCGCGCCGGCAACAGCACGGTGGTCGCGCCGGCCGACATTGGAAAGGTCAGTGCATTACCGAGGCCGTAAGCGAAGAACAGCTTTGCCACCGAGTAGCAGACGTCGTTCTCAGTGATGCCGAGGATCGGCCCGGCATAAAGATCGTCGGTGAGTTTCAGGTCAGCGTGGGTATGCACCGCGCCTTTCGGCCTTCCGGTCGAACCCGACGTGTACAGCCAGAAGCACATGTCGTCGCGCGTGGTCGGCGCCGTGAACGCATCGGTCTTCGCCGCCTGCATCAGATCGTCGAACCGCTGATGGCCCGATTGTTGTGCTTTGCCGGCGTCGCCGGAGACAATGACGTGAGCGAGGGTTTTGTTGGTCTCGATGGCTTTGGCGAATTTCGGCAGTAATTCTTCCGAGATGACGAGCAGCCGGGCCCGCGAGTCGTCGAGCATGAAGCGGTAATCGTCTTCGGTCAGCAGCGTGTTGACCGGCACCGCGACGACGCCGGCTTTGATCGCGCCGAGGAATGCGGTTGGCCAATCGATCGTGTCGAGCAGACAAATCAGGATTCGCTCTTCGGGCCGGATATCGAGCGCGCGCAACACATTGCCGAAACGCTCGACGCGTCCCGCCAGCGTCGCGTAGCTGTAACTGCCGCGATGATCGATATAGGCGGCCTTGTCACCGCGCCCGGCGTCGAGATTGCGCTTGAGGATGTCGGCAGCAAAATTGTAGTCGCGCGGCACGGCGTCGATGGACGCATTCATTGCAGCATTCCCCCCGAAGCAAAGGGCCGGGATGTTGCCCATCTCGTGCCCACTCAAGCCATTATGCCGACATGAAAATTCGGCGGCAATGGTGCTGGCGCGCGGCTCGATTTGCGCTATGACAGTGCGCCTTTTTGCAGCGCCTCGCCGGAGCAAGCGTCATGATTACAAGCCGCGACCGTATCCTCACCACCCATGTCGGCAGCCTGCCACGCAACGAAAAACTGAGCGACCTTCTGGTTGCGCAGGAAGACGGCAAGAGCCTCGATCCGAAAATGCTCGCCGATGAGATGGACAAGGCCGTCCACCATGTCGTGAGCAAGCAGATGGAAGCCGGCATCGACGTCGGCAACGATGGCGAGCAACGCCGCATCGGCTTTCAGACCTACGTACCGCAACGCATGTCCGGTTTTGCCGGCGTGTCGAAACGCCGCCGCGGCCTCGAGTTCGAGGAGTTTCCCGAGTTGCTCGCATACCTGATGCGGCGCTTTCCCAATCCGCCGAAGAGCCAGCAAGGCGCGCCGGAAGCGCAGGCCGACATCAAATACCGCGATCTCAAGCCGATCACCGATGAGACCACCGGTTTCAACAGGATCGCCGACGAACTGCACGCGTTCTCCGAGCGGTTCATGACCGCGGCATCGCCCGGCATCATTTCAACGACGATGCTCAATGCGCATTACGCCTCGCACGACGATTATCTCGATGCCATCGCGCGCGAGATGAGCAAGGAATACCAGGCGGTGCACAAAGCCGGCCTAATCCTGCAAATCGACGCGCCCGATCTCGCAATGGATCGCACCATGATGTACCGCGATTTGTCCGACGCCGATTTCGTCAAGCGCTGCGAGCGGCACGTCGCCGCCATCAACAAGGGTATCGAAGGCATTCCGCGCGATCGCGTGCGGCTGCACATCTGTTACGGCAACTGGGAAGGCCCGCACATCCACGACGTCGCGCTCGATAAAATCCTGCCGGCGCTCTATCAGGCCAAGGTCGGGGCGTTGTCGATCGAGTTCTCGAATCCGCGCCACGCTCACGAATATTCGGCGCTCAAGCGCGTGCCGTTCCCGAAAGACATGATCCTCATTCCCGGCGTGGTCGAGACTACCTCGAACTTTGTCGAGCATCCCGAAGTGGTGGCGCGGCGCATCGAGGAAGCGGTCGCGACCATCGGCGATCGCGAGCGCGTCATCGCCTCGAGCGATTGCGGCTTCGGCACCTTCACCCGCCGCGAATGGGTGATCGAGCCGGTGGTGTGGCTGAAACTGAAGGCGATCCGCCAAGGCGCCGACATCGCCTCGGCGCGGCTATGGGGCAAGAAGGCCGCCTGATCGGTTATTTTTACCCGGATGATATTGACAGTGGTTTTATCCGGGTATAATTAGCCTGACCGCGCGCCGAAACAGGCGCCGTCATTGCGGATGATCGGCAGGATGACAAGCATGTCCAAGTCCCCAGATGTTGTCGCCTTTGCGGGCGATATCTGCATTGCAGCAGGCGATTTGTCCTGTGTCGCGCTTGCGGCGCAGAAGGCCATGGCGGCCGATAGCCACGATCCGGTTCTGGTGTTCGATGCCCAGACCAGCGAGCCGGTCGAACTCGATTTGCGCGGTTCGCGTGACGATGTCCTGCGTAGGTTGCCAGAGGCCGCGACGCGCGAACCGGACGCTCCACGCGGGCCAGGCCGCCCGAAACTGGGTGTCGTTGCGCGTGAGGTGACGTTATTGCCCCGCCACTGGGACTGGCTTGGCCGCCAGCCCGGCGGCGCTTCGGTGGCGCTGCGCAAGGTCGTCGAAAACGCCATGCGCTCGAACACCAGCAAGGACCGCATCCGCACGTCGCAGAACGCAGCTTACAAATTCATGTCAGTGATGGCGGGAAACCGGCCTGGTTTCGAAGAAGCGTCGCGCGCTTTGTTTGCGGCTGACGCGCAGAAGTTCAGCCGGCTGATTTCACCGTGGCCGAAAGACGTTCGCGATCACCTGCGGACCCTTGCGGCTGACGCCATGAAGGCCGAAGAGAGCGCCGCATGAGTGAGCTTCTTCTCTACGACTTCGGCAATTCGGTCTGCTGCCAGAAGGTGCGGATCACGCTGCGCGCCAAAGGCCTGGAGTGGAAGGCGATCCCCGTGAATCTTTTCACGGCGGAGCAATACGATCCGAAATATCTCAAGCTCAATCCAAAGGGTGTGGTGCCGACGCTGGTTCACGACGGCAAGCCGGTGATCGAATTCGACGCTGATTTGCGAATACATCGACGCGGCGTTTCCGCACGAGCCGAAGCTGATCCCGTCCGATCCGTTGCTGCAAAGCAAGATGCGGCTCTGGAGCAAATTCGTCGACGAGGGCCTGTTCGACGGCGTCACCGAGCTCAGCTTCTCGGCGATGTTCCGCGAACGGATGCGGACGATGCCGGAAGAGATTCGGCAAAAGCGCTTTCGCAATGTCGGCGATCCACGGCGGACCGATCGCTTCAAGTCCACCTATGAGTTTGGCGTCGAGTCGCCCTTTGTGGTGCACGCGATTGCGGCTTACGAGCGCGCGTTCAAATATCTGGAAGCCACGCTGGCCGAGGATGGTGGCCCGTGGATCCTCGGCCGCGAGCCGTCGCTCGCCGATATCAATCTGATGCCGTTTACAGCGCGGCTCGACTGGCTCGGGCTGCTCGATCTCTGGACCGCCGGCCGGCCCCATGCCGAGAGCTGGTGGAAGCAGGCCCAGGCCTGGCCGCATTTTAGAACCGGCCTTAGGGACCTTGTCACGGAGGCCGAAATGGCTGAAATGCGCACCCATGGGCCGAAGATCCGGGACGGCGTCGCCGCTCATCTCGCCCGGCTTCGGTCGGAAGCCGAGGCCGCGAAAGTTGGCACCGCCAAGAGCGCGACATAGCTGTCTTTAATTGCGTTACAGAAACCAGCGAGGAACCACACCGTGATCGATCTTTACACCTGGACCACGCCAAACGGCCGCAAGGCTTCCATCGCGCTTGAGGAGATGGGCCTGCCTTACACGGTCCACCCGGTGGACATCGGCAAGGACGAGCAGTTCAAGCCGGAGTTCCTCAAGATCAGCCCGAACAACCGCATCCCGGCCATCGTCGATCGTGACAACGGGATCAGCCTGATGGAATCGGGTGCAATCCTGATCTATCTCGCCGACAAGTGCGGCAAGCTTTTGCCGAAGTCGGGCGATGCGCGTTACCACACCATCGAATGGCTGATGTGGCAGATGGGTGGCCCGGGCCCGATGTTCGGGCAGGTGCACCACTATACCAAATACAATCCGGGCAAGGCGCCCTATGCCGAGGAGCGTTACCTGAAGGAAGCGCACCGGCTTTACGGCGTGCTCGACAAGCGCCTGGCCGAGCATGAATACGTCGCCGACGATTATTCGATCGCCGATATCGCGATCTGGCCGTGGGTGTCGCGCTACGAATGGCAGACCGTCGATCTCAACAAATATCCGAACGTGAAACGCTGGTACGTCTCGATCGCCAAGCGGCCCGCGACCCAGAAGGGTTACAAGGTGCCGAAGGACGTCGGCGAAGTCCCGATCCCGGCGTAAGTTTGATATAATTAAGCGAAGAACACCAAGGAGCCGGCAATGGACGAAATCACCCGCGAACCGACAGCGATCCGCGCCGAGGACGTTAACCCGCGCTACAATTGGGGCCGGGCGCTGCCGGCGCTTGGCATCACCGGGGTCGATTTCGAGGAGCGGGTTGATTACCGGCGGCTGCACCGCTACCGACTCGGCCGGGTGAAGCAGGCGCTGGAGAAATCCGAACTCGGCGCGTTGCTGGTGTTCGACGTCAACAACATTCGCTACTGCACCTCGACCAAAATCGGCGAGTGGGAACGCGACAAGCTGTGCCGCTGGGCGCTGGTCACGCGCACCAGTAACGATCCGATCCTGTGGGATTTCGGCTCGGCGGCGGTGCACCACAAGCTCTACACGCCGTGGCTGAAGCCGGAGAACTGCAAGGCCGGTCTGATCGGGCTGCGCGGCACCGTCAGTCCCTCGTTCGGCCTGATGGCGCGCTACGCCAAGGAAATCGCCTCGCTGCTCAAGGAGGCCGGCGTCGACAAGATGCCGGTCGGTGTCGACCTCATCGAGCCGCCGATGATGTTCGAACTGGAAAAGGCCGGGCTGAAAGTCGCCGACGGCCAGCAGACCATGCTCGAAGCGCGCGAGATCAAATCGTCCGACGAGATCGCGCTACTCAATCGCGCCGCCGCGATGGTCGACGGCGCCTATCACCTGATCCACGAGCAGCTCAAGCCCGGTGTGCGCGAGAACGACATCGTCGCCGAGGTGAACAAGTTCCTCTACACGCACGGCTCAGACGACGTTGAAGCCGTCAACGCGATTTCCGGCGAACGCTGCAATCCGCATCCGCACAATTTCACTGACCGCATGCTGCGGCCTGGCGATCAGGCATTCTTCGATATCCTGCAATCGTTCATGGGCTATCGCACCTGCTATTACCGCACCTTCAACGTCGGTAGGGCGACGCCGGTGCAGCACGACGCCTACAAGAAAGCACGGGAGTGGCTCGACAAGGCGATTGCGCTGATCAAGCCCGGCGTCTCCACCGACAAGGTCTGCTCGATCTGGCCGAAGGCGGAGGAGTTCGGTTTCCCCGACGAGATGACGGCATTCGGCCTGCAATTCGGCCATGGCATCGGCTGCGCCATCCACGAGCGGCCGATCATTTCGCGCGTGGTGTCGCTCGAGCATCCGACCGAGATCAAGGAAGGCATGGTGTTCGCGCTGGAAACCTATTGCCCGGCCACGGACGGCTTCTCCGCGGCCCGCATCGAGGAAGAAGTCGTGGTCACCGACAAAGGTTGCCGCGTCATCACGCTGTTCCCGGCGGAAGAACTGCCGATCGCGAACAGGTATTAAAAGCGCAACTCAAGTTATCCGTCATCCTGAGGTGCTCGGTGCGTAGCGCCGAGCCTCGAAGGATGCCGGCCGAGGCGCTGGGGCCGGCGCCCTTCGAGGCTCGCTGTCGCTCGCACCTCAGGGTAACGGAATGGGGCGCTGTCCCGCTTACGGCTTCGCACTCTCGCTGCGCAACGCCGCGAGGCGCATTTCCATCTCGTGCTTGAGATTGTACTGCGGATTGCCGAACGCCTTGTTGCGCGCGGCGATGAAGTCGCGTTGCGCCTGGCGCAGGTTCGCCATCGCGGTCTTGCCGCTGTGCCCGGCAAGCGCCGCCTTGTAGGCAGCGTCGATTTCGCGGTCGAGCCGTGCCAGATCGGGGTCTGAGCAGATCGCTTTCTCAACGGCGAGGCTCGCGCTGGCGCAGGGGAAGCTCGGCAGCAGCGCATCCGAGGTCGGAGCGCTCTTGCGGTCGCGCTCCTGCCGCGCCACCGCAAGATTCTCCGCGGCCTTGTCCATATTTGGATTGATGTTCAGCGCCTGCTGGTAATCGGCGATGGCGTGATCGTAATCGCCTTTCTTGTCATAGGCTGCGCCGCGATTGTTGTAGGCCAGATAGAAGTTCGGATTGAGCGCAACGGCGCGATCATAATCGGCGATAGCCCGGTCGAGATCGCCCTTGAAATCGTAGGCGTCGCCGCGATTGGTCAGGAAACTAGCCTGCGGCTTGATCCGGATGGCTTCGTTGTAATCGGCAATGGCGCGGTCGTAATCGTTGTTGTCGGCCTCCGACAGGGCGCGGTTGTCGAAATATTCCGGCACCGAGGGATCAAGCTTGATCGCGCGGGTATCGTCTGCGATGGCGCGATCGTTCTGCCCGAGCTTGTGGTAGATGGCGCCGCGATTGCTATAGGTCTGCGCCAGTTTCGGGTCGAGCCGCAGCGCGTCGGTGAAATCCTTCAACGCCGGCTGATCGTCATTCTTGAAATAATACGCCGCGCCGCGGTCGGATAGGGCCTGGGCATAGTCGGGCTTGAGCCGAAGCGCTTCGTTGTAGTCCTCGATGGCGCGGTCGTTCTGACCGTTGATGGTGAAGGCATTGCCGCGTGCGTCGAAGGCTTTGGCGTTGTTGGGATCGAGCCGTACCGCGTCGTTGCCGTCGGCGATGGCCCGGTCGATCCGTCCCATCGTGCGATAAATATTCGAACGCTCGACGAATGCGCGCGCGTTGCCCGGATCGAGCGCGATGGCGCGATCGAGATCGGTCAGCGCCGGGTCCTCCTCGCCGATGGAATGGTAAATCGCGCCGCGATTGACCAGCGCGGCGACGAGCGCCTGCGGCTGATCGGTCAGCGTCTCGATCAGCGTGCCGCAGGCGTCAATGCGCCGCTGCGGCGGATAGGCGTTATCGTCGCTCGACGCGCAAATCTCGGTGTTGCTGGTCTCAGCGTGCGCAGCCGGAATCAAGAGCCAGCTTGCAGCGAGAACGGCGATCAAGCAGCGCATGGGTGCCCCCTTCTTCAACCGAATGCGTCGCCGACGGACCGGCGGGTCCCCTTTAGTCTCGCCAGCGCGCGAAAAGGTTTTGATCGGGATTGCGCGGAGACACACGGCCGACAACAAGCACTTGACGGAGCGTCGAAATCCCCGTTCACCGTCATCCTGAGGTGGCCGCAAAGCGGCCCTCGAAGGATGTGCGGCCCATGCGTCCGGGCTGTCGTCCTTCGAGGCTCGCTATCGCTCGCACCTCAGGATGACGGTCAGAGGTTCAGGAATAAACATGGCTTCCGATGCATTGCCCAAAGTCGCTATTGCCGAAATCCTGGCGCGCAAAATCTGCGCGCTCGATGTGACGCGCCTACCCGAAGCGGTCCGCGCCAAGTGCGAGGACCTGCTGATCGACGTGGTCGGGCTCGCGGTCACCGCGCGCAATGAAGATTATGTGAAGGCCGCGCTCGCCGCCTGCGATGATGACGGACCGTGCGTGGCGATCGGCCATAGCCGGCTGCTGTCGGCGGCCGCGGCGGCGCTGGTCAACGGCACCGCGATCCACGGCGAGGATTTCGACGACACGTTCGAGGGTGGACCGATCCATGCCGGCGCGGTGATCGTGCCGGCGGTGCTCGCGGCCTGCGAGCGGCACAATCTCGACGGCCATGCGGCGCTGCGCGGCATCGCGGTCGGTGTCGAGACCATGTGCCGGCTTTCCACGGTGGCGCCGACGCTCACTCACAAGGCCGGCTTCCATCCGACAGCAGTGTTCGGCGCGATGGGGGCTGCTGCCGGCGTCGGCGCAGCGTTCAAGCTCAGCGAGCGGCAACTGGTCGATGCGCTCGGCACTGCCGCCTCGATGGCGAGCGGCATCATCGAATATCTCGCTGAAGGCGCGTGGACCAAGCGGTTGCACGCCGGCTGGGCGGCACAATCGGGGCTGCGCGCCGCACTGCTCGGCCGCGCCGGCTTTGTCGGGCCGCGCACGGTGTTCGAAGGCGTGCATGGCTTCTTTCACGGCTTCGCCAATACGACCAAGGGCGATTACGACGCCATCGCGGCGATTTTGGCGAACGCTGGGTGACGGAAACCCTGGCGTTCAAGCCGTATCCCTGCGGGACCATGACCCATCCCTACATCGATTGCGCGCGGCGGCTGGCCGAGGAAAATCAACGCCGACGATGTGACCGAGATGGTGTGCGACGTCGGCGAGGGCACCGTGCATCGTTTGTGGGAGCCGCTTGCGGCCAAGCAGAAGCCGGGCAACGGTTACGCCGGAAAATTTTCCTCGCCGTATTGTATCGCCGCGGGCTTCGTGCGCGGCAATGTCGGCCTTTCGGATTTTTCCAACGATGCGGTGCGCGATCCCGCAGTGCTCGCGCTGGCCGGCAAGGTGCGTTACCGGATCGATCCGAATAATCCTTATCCGAAGAATTTCACCGGGCACATTCGCGCCACGCTTCGTGACGGCACCGTGGTCGAGGAACGCCAGCCGTATATGCGCGGCGGCGCGCAAGAGCCGCTGACGCGTGCCGACGTACAAGACAAGTTTTTGCTAAACGTGACGCACGGCGGCTGGACCGCGGCACGCGCCGGTCAGGCGCTGCAGACACTTGGTACGTTGTTTGAAGGACCGGTGACGTTGGAAGCCTTACGGGACTAGCCATCCATTCGATCCGTGCGGCGATCGTCTGACCGTTTCTCCCGCCGCGGCCGTCGCGCGTAGTCCCGCACGCAGCGCTGCAGATCGATAAAATTCTGGCGAAGCTGTTCGAGCGTGAAGGCCGGCTCGATTCATTGCTCGGGTGTATTGCGCCGTTCCAGTGCGGCTGCACTCAGAAAGCTTTGCTCAAGCGCAGGCGGACAATATTGGATGAGAGATCGGCGCTATGAGTGAATGGATTAATAGGACCGCCTAATGCGCTTACCGCAAGCGACGTTACTGAAATGCTGGAGAATTTCACATACAGGTACTCAACGCCGACGAGCCATCGCCCTGGCAACATTCTCTCAACGCCACCACCGGCCGTCCAGCCAGCTTTGGTCGAGGCGACCGAACCGTTTTCGGTTATTAGAGCCGGTAAGCCACCGGGATTCGACCAGTTCCAAGCACCGCTGATGCGACTAACCGCCAATCCGCCGGTGCTATAAAGCAGCCAATCATTCGTAACGACACCGAGACGTGGACGCAGCGTAAGCAGCCAATCCGTACTCACTGATGAATTTAAGACGAATGTGGAGCCGGGGACGATGCCTGGAACGCTCGAGTTCAGCGAACCTTTGTTACGATAAGATTCGAAATCGCCCTCAAGGCCGACCAGCCATTGTCCAGCTTGATAATTGTAGCCGCCATGCACGCCGCCGACGAAGCCACTCGTACCGATATTTGCCGGCGCGCCTTGCGCATCGATGATCGCTATGGCTGCAGGAGTAAGGCCCGCGAGCGGTAGCGGCGTTACGGTGGTTGCAGTTTGAGAAGCGCCCCAAAGGCCGCCAGCGTTCAGGCCTAGATACCAGCCGGTCCAAGGTGCAGCGGTTGATGCTTTGGGTGGTGCTTTGGTTGCCATATCGGCTGCCCAAGCAGATGTGCCGAGTAGCGCAACGGCCAAGGCGGCGACGCCGATCGCAAGTTTCTTCATGACGACTCTCTGCTCCGGTCGTTATAATAACAGTAGTCCGTTCTGATTGGTGTTGCCGCGACGACACGGTGAAATGAAAAATGTCGACACTCCGGCCTCGCAGCGGATCAGAAGCGAAGGCACCAAGGCAGAATGCGCGATGAGGACAGTCGCATGTGTGATTCCGCTCCGCAAAGTGGCGACCGCGGCGCGAAGCGAAGCTCACACCTTCTTTGTCCGCCGCGGCCGTCGCGCGTAGTCGCGCACGCAGCGCTGTAAATCGATGAAATTCTGCCGGAGCTGCTCGAACGTGAAGCCGAGCGCGAAAACCGGCTCGACTTCGTTGCTGGTGAGCGGCAGCGTCAGGCCCTCGCTGCGTACCGCCTCGACCTCTGCGGTGTAGGCGAACAGGGCAGCTTCGTAAGCATCGAGCGGCGGTGGTGCGTTGCGCTGGCCCAGCGCTGCCGCGCTATCGTTGAGAAAGGCGCTTGCCGCCGCGCCAACTCTTGTCAGCGGTTCGCTCAAGCGTGCCAGCAATGCGTCGGGCAGCGGTTTTATTCCAGCGCGGCCGAGGATGACGAGGTCGTGGCGCAGCCGCAGCATGGTGCGTGACAGCGGGCCCGGATCCGGCTGCGATGCAAGCGTGATGAGAAGCTCGTGCTGCGCCTCCGTGGTAATTTGCTGGAAGCGTGTCACGGCGGCGCCGATGTCGTTCTGGATGCGGCTGTTCTCGGCGGCATCAATTCCTGCGGTGAAACCGGTCAGGAGCTGCGGCAAGTTGCGCGCGAACTGTTCGAGTAAACGAACTGCCGCGCTCAGGCGCATATGATTGGCCCGCTGCGGAAAGACCAGGAGCGAAACAGCCACCGCGATCAGCCCGCCCAGCGCCACTTCGCCCGACCGCGTGATCGCCAACTCGATCGGGCCTTCGCCGAACTGTCCGGCAATCAGGATGACCAGCACGGCGGAAAATGGCGCGACCCGGAAATTCGGATTGAATGCCGCAACATACGCCAGAGGTGCAATCGCAAGCGCCATGACGAAGGCCTGGGTCAGCAGCGTGTTGTGCGGAACGAGCACGCCGATGATCGCGCCATAAACCGCGCCGCCGACCGTGCCGATGATGTATTCAAGCGTCGCGCGCACCGATCCGCCGGCGCTCATCTGCGTCACCACGATGGCGGTGAGGATCAGCCAAAGCCCCTGCAACGGAATATGCAGCATGTGAGCGACGGCGAATGCTGTCAGGCCGGACGCCGTCATGCGCACGCAGAAGCGCCAGCGCGGTTTGGAGGCGCGCAGCAAAGCACCAATGCGATGCGAGAGGGTGGGGTGGTCCGTTGTCATCCGGCAGCGTTCAGGTTCACCGCTAAATCCGCGGCAGGGGGAATAAGAGCGTATCCGCATATTCTAGGCAAAGTTGTAGCACGGCTGCCTCGGAGCGTTGTGGCACGCTCCGTGCTTGCTCTCGCTGGGCCGGAGACAGCGAGGAAGTATGACGTTTCGAGTATCTGGGACAGCGAAGATCGTTGCTGCACTGCCGGCGGTTGCGGCGGCCGCTTCGCTCTCCATTGCGGTTCTGGCGGCGAGTCAGCCGGCCAACGCGCAGGACGGCAAGACCTATGTGATGAAGCTCAGCACGGCCACCAAGAACGATCCCCAGGAAGAATGGCTGCGGCGGTTTGTTGCGGCAGTCGACAAAGACAGCGGCGGCCGGATCAAGGGTGAAATCTACAATGCGAGTCAGCTCGGCTCGATTCCGCGCCAGATCGAAGGCACGCAGTTCGGCGCGATCCAGGCCTGGATCGGGCCGCCGGAGTTTTTGGTAGGCATCGATGAGCGCTTTGAATCGTTGAGCGCGCCAGGCTTGTTCACGTCTTTCGACCAGGACGCGAAGACGATCAACGATCCACAGATCAAGGATTTGATGCTCGGGCTCGGCGCCAACAAGGGCTTGGCCGGCATCGCCATTATGCCCACCGGGCCGTCGTCCCTTGTGGTGCGCAAGCCGGTGCATCATCTCGCGGAATTCGAGGGCATGAAAATCCGCGTGCTGGCGTCGCAGTTCCAGCTTGAGATGATCAAGCGCATGGGAGCGTCTCCCGTCGCCATGTCGCTCGGCGATGTGATGCCGGCATTGCAGCAGGGCGCGATCGACGGCGCGCTTGGCACTCTTCCGGTTTTCGTGCCGCTAAAATATTCGGATGTGACGAAATACATGGTCCAGACCGAGCAGCCCTACGTCAACGTCGTGACGGTGATGAGCAAAAAGTGGCTGGAGGGATTGCCGCCGGACTTGCAGAAAATCGTGCGCGACGATGCGACCGCGGTAGCGGACGGCATCGTTCCGTTCGCCAAGGATTTTATCACCCAACAAGAGAAAGCCTGGACCGACCAGGGTGGTGAATTGTTGACACTGCCGCCGGACGAGCAGGCCGCATTGATCGCCAAGATTTCCAGCATCGGCCCGGATGTTTCGAAGGACAAACCGGAGTTGAACAAGGCGGTCGAAATGGTGTTCGCGGCAGCGGCGAAATATAAATAGCCGGCGACGTTATTGCCTCACCGCATTACCAATGTTGGCTGATTTCGTCGTCTTGTACTCCGCCAGTTCGCGCTTCTTTATACCATGCGTTCGTTTGGCGCGCGGCGTCGTTACCCGTCCTGGCGACAGACGTGGCCAGCTTGGCCGGGCCTGAATGCTTCCCGCTCATGGCCATGGTGATCAATGCAAGCCCAGCGGCCGCCCGCATACGAAGAATGTTCGCCGTCCGATGTCAGCTTGCAACCGATACATACTTCCGCCCAGCCATTCTGAAACGGCAACGCGCCATCGTATCGAGCCGGAATAACCAGCGCCAAATGGCGGTTGAGGAAACCGATCTTGCCGCCGACCGAAGACCTGGCGAGTCCGTCGGCGAACGGTTCGGCCCAGTTGTCCATCGCCATAACAGGAGCTAACCGACCGTCCCGTTGCAGATAGTACCATTCGCCGGCAATGTTGATGCTTGCAAGACCGTGCTGGTCAAAGTCCAGCGCAAGGAGGTACTTGCGCTTCAGGCGGATATGTCCGGCGGCGTCCGACCATGCGCAATGTTCAACATGAAGGACGTCGCTTCCGGCTTTCGCTGAGTAGGTGCAGTCGTAGTTCGCTATCGGGGCCGCCACGCACCACGTGGTCCCGGCAAACATAGCTGAGACCGTCAGCGTGCAGATCAAGGCCGCTCTGGCAGCAGGCAGGAGACCTTTGAATTTCATCCCGCATCCTTCACGCTGGTATCTCAACCGCGGCTTTCGTGTCGATCCGACTCCGCTTTAGTCCAGCCACGGATTCAACGTTCTTAATTCCGATCCGCTGGCTGCGTCCCAGAGTTTTACGATCCTGTCAGTGTCCTCGGACGCCAGCGTTCGACTGTCGGGCCAAAATGCGACTGAAATAACCGCCGCCCCGTGCCCACGGAACGTTTGCAGCTCGCGACCGGCTACCCAAAGATCCCAGACTTTGATTGTGTGGTCCGCCGAGGCCGACGCCAACAACTTTCCGTCCGGGGAAAAGGCGACGCTGTTCACTTCGCCGGTGTGCCCCGGGAGCCGGTGCGGCTTGCGATCGATATCGAGATTCCAGAGAGCTACTGTTCCGCCGCCGTCGCCTGAAGCGAGCGTCGCGCCGTCAGGGGAGAAGGCCAGAGCGCCGATCGGTTTGTCGTGCCCGGCCAGAGTGCGCAGCCGGTCTCCGCTGGCCACGTCCCAGATCTTGATTGTTGGCGCGGTCCCATCACCGCGCGCGCCCGACGCGACGGAATTGCCATCTAGCGAAAAGGCCACCGAATAGACCACACCCGGTCCGCAAGTAGGTCCGGGAATGTCTCCCTCCAGGGCCCGAACGCGTTCGCCGCTCGCGACATCCCAAAGCAGGACCGTTTCGCGGCAGTCGTTGAATTCATAGAGTTCCGGCCAAGGCTCAAGCCCCATCGCCAGCATTCGCTCTGTGGGGGAGAACGCGGCGTGCATCACCACCCAGAAGGCGTCGGCAGTAAGCCGATGCAGTGATTTCCCGTTGCCGGAATCGCAGAGCAGGATGCTTTCGGAATCAGAAAGAGGTTTAAGCGCCAGGAACCGGCCGTCCGGCGAAATGGTCTGCAGGAAACCCGGCGCCACCTCAATCCGGCGCAAGGGTTGGAACGTCTCGAGGGTCCAGAAACGTACCTGACCATCCAAAGGCCCTGATGCCAGCATCAACCCGTCATGAGACAGCATTTCTACCCCGTTTGACCGCACCGGCCTCTCTGCGGTCGATGGAAATTCCGGGCCACTTTCACTCGTCATGCGGGCATGACGGCATGCGATGACGCAGCGGCCGTGGACCGGATGTCAACCGGAGAATCTATGCAGTCTGCTCAGGCGGTAAAAAGATGGTCCAATATTTGTCCTTCGAGCCGCGCCAGTTCGCTGTTGCCCCGCCGTCTTGGTCGCGGCAAGTCGACTGCAAAATCCCCGACGATGGCGCCATCGCGCAGCAGGACAACGCGATCGGCAAGGGTCAGTGCCTCGACAACGTCGTGGGTCACCAATACCGCTGTGAAGCCATCGCGCAGCCACACGCTCTCGAGAAGCTGTTGCATTTCGATCCGGGTCAGTGCGTCGAGCGCGCCGAGCGGCTCGTCGAGTGCGAGAAAACGCGGCTGACTGACCAGCGCTCGCGCCAGCGCGACACGTTGCTTCTGGCCGCCGGAGAGCACGGAGGGCCATTCATCCGTCCGGTCGGCAAGCCCGACCGCGCGCAACGCCGCAAAGGCGCGATCGCGCCCATGCGCGGTATCGCCGCTCGGGCCGAGACCGACTTCGACATTGGCCAGCACGGTCGCCCACGGCAACAGCCGCGGCTCCTGGTACATGACCCGCGCGACATTCTTGGTATTCTCTCGTTGTCTCTGGTCGAAGGAAATCGATCCGTGATCCGGCCGGTCGAGCCCAGCGAGAAGCCGCAACAGCGTGCTCTTGCCGCAGCCGCTGCGTCCGACGACGGCGAGAAATTGTCCCGCGGGTACATGGAGGCCGAGGGCGTGCAGTACTGGCTTGCCGCCAAAGCCGCGCCCGAGGTCACGTACCGAGATCGATACGCCCGCGCGCAAAGGGGCGCGGAATTCAGCACCGGCTATGCTGCGGGCTTCAGATTCGAGGAGTGCTGTCACGGATGTCACACCTTTTGAAATGCCGGGTGCCAGGAAAGGCTTGCCCGTTCGAGAGCGCGGGCGACGACGTCGGCAAGCTTGCCCAGCAGCGCATAAACCAGGATCGACAGGACGACGACGTCGACTTCCATGAATTCGCGCGCCTGCATCGCCATGTAGCCGATGCCCGATTGTGCGGCGATCGTTTCGGCGACGATCAGCGTCAGCCACATGATGCCAAGCGCATACCGCAGTCCGACAAAGATCGATGGCAGTGCGCCCGGCAGGATCACTCGCCAGAACAGCGCGGACGGACCCATCCCGTAACTCTCCGCCATTTCGATGAGCTGCGGATCGACCGTGCGCACGCCATGCAAGGTGTTGAGGTAGATCGGAAAGAAAACGCCGAGTGCAACCAGGAAGAGTTTTGCGCCCTCGTCGATGCCGAACCAGAGAATCACCAGCGGGATCATCGCCAGATGCGGCACATTGCGGATCATCTGCACCGTCGAATCGGTCAGCCGCTCGCTGAGATCGGAAAGACCGTTGGCAAGGCCAAGGGCAAAGCCGATGCCGCCGCCGACAACAAGGCCCGCGATGGCACGCAAAAAGCTGATTTCGATATTCCGCGGCAGCTCGCCTGAGAGGCTCAATCGCCAACCTGCATCAATAACCTCGGCCGGCGAAGGCAGGATGGAGGACGACAGCGTTCCGAAGCTGCTGGCAGCCTGCCAAACAGCGAGCAGCAGTAACGGCAGAAGCCATGGCGTGATGTCGCGCAGAAGCGTGAACAGATCACGCCGCAGTCCGAACGGCCGCCGCTGCGGCAGCGTCTTGCCGCCGATCAGCGTGATTTCCGTCATCGCATTGCTCCGATTTTCCGTGGTTGTTTATTCAGCGGCGACGACGGGCTGGAACGCGCCAACGCCGAATTCGCCGGGCGCCGTGCCGTGCTGCAGCCGCGGCGCTTCGGCAATGCCGAGTTGGGGAACAGCAGTTCAGCGACCTTGTAGGCTTCTTCCAGATGCGGATAGCCCGATGCGATGATCGTATCGATGCCGAGCGCCTGATATTCGCGAAGCCGCGCCGCAACGGTCTGGGGGTCGCCGACCAGCGCGGTTCCCGCGCCGCGCCGAACCAATCCGATGCCGGCCCAGAGATTGGGCGCGATCTCCAGCTTGTCGCGTCTGCCGCCGCCGTGCAGCGCAGTCATCCGGCGCTGGCCGACGGAATCGGAATCGGTTGGCAAACTTTCGTTGCGCCGCGGCGATGGCATCGTCGGAGATATTGGCGATCAGTTTGTTCGCACGCGCCAGGCTTCACTGTTTGTTTCGCGGACGATGAGATGCATGCGCAGGCCAAATTGCACCGTGCGTCCTATACAGCCGCTCGCGCGCGAACCGCGGCGATCTTTTCCGCCACCTGCGGCAGCGGCTCGCCCCAGGTGAGATAAACGTCGGTCTGCGCCGCGGCGAGATCGATCGCCGGGTCGGACGAGCCGCCGAACCAGATCGGAATGCGATTCTGCACCGGCGGAAACAGTTGCCGCGCGCCGCGACCTTCACGATAGCGGCCGTCGAAAGTCGACAGTCTTGCCGGCGAGTCAGATCGTTAAACACGTTGAGAAACTCGGACGCTGTGCGCATAGCGCTCGTCGTGACAAGGAAGATGCCGTCGCCGGCAAGTTCCTTGGTGTCGCCGCCCGCGACCAGATTGACCAGGAAGCGGCCGTTGCTGATGCGATCGAGTGCGGCGGCTTGGCGCGCGAAATGGGTCGGCGAACGCAAGCGCGGGCCGCAGCGCTGCTAAAAAGCGCAGGCGCTCGGTGTGCGTTGCCAGCGCCGCGGCGACGATCCACGGCTCGTCGCAATGCGCGCCGACCGGGATCAGCGCGCCGCCGTAACCCAGTCGGTCGGCGGCCTGTGCGATCTGCTTGAGATAGTGAGAAGTCGGCGGGACGGTGGCCGACGTCGCTGCCGAGATAGGAGCCGTCGCCGCTGACCGGGATGAACCAGAAGATATCCAGCGTTCGCTTTCTGTCGCTCATGGGTTGACCTGCCTTCTTTGGTAAATGGCTCACGAGTTCGACTTCCCGGCCCAGACGATATCGCGCACGGCACGTGCGCCGGAATGAGTCCGAGGCGTGAGAAACGGTCGGCGACCGCCTGCTGCTGGGCGATGATCTTGTCGTCGATCGGCCCGAAGCTGAACTCGGCGCTGGCAACAGCGCGCTTCTGCGCATCGACGTCGACGCCGCTTGCTTCTGCGAACAGTGCCGCAGTCTCATCGCGGTGCGCGCCGGCCCACGCTGTCGCCTTGGCGATCGCTGCGTTGACCGCACCGATGACATCGGCGTGCTGGCTGAGGAAAGCGCTGTTGGCGAGGAAGAAGCTGTTTTGCATGCGCGACCTGCGGATCGATCGGAAGCGGCCGCGCTTTTTGTCTGAGCTCTGCGATGGCGTAGAACGGATCCCAGATCGACCACGCATCTACCGATCCGCGCGAGAACGCGGCAGCAGCGTCGGCGGGCGCAAGATAGACTGGCGTGATCTCGCTCCACGGGACTTCGCGCTTTCGAGCGCGGCCGCCAGCAGATCGTGTGCGCTCGAACCTTTGGCGACCGCGACCCGTTTGCCTTTCAGATCGGCGAGGCTCTTCAGCGGTGAAGCATCCGGCACGACGATGGCCTGACCTTAGCCGCGCGCCGGTATCACCGCCACGTATTGAATGTTGGCGTGCGCGGCCTGAGCGAAAATCGGCGGTGCATTTCCGGTATAGCCGTAGTCGATCGCGCCGACGTTGAGCGCCTCCAGAAGCGGCGGCCCGTAGGGGAATTCGACCCAGCGGATGGCGATGCCTTGCGGTTCAAAATGGCTCTCCAGGGCTTTCTGCGCCTTTACGACAAGAAGCACGGAGGTCTTCTGGTAGCCAATGCGCAGCTCCTTGAGCGGCGCTGCGGCAGCGATACGCGGGGCGCCGGCGAGGGCGGCGACGGAAGACAGGAACAGAAAGCGACGACAATTCATGATGCTGACCTTTGTTGCTGGGTTAGGCGTGATGAAGTGAGAAATGGCGAAGCGCTGCTGCAGCCGCGGCTTGCGGGCTTTTGAAGACTTGCTGTTCAAGATCGAAAAACGCCCGTGTCGCTGCAAAGAACCGGAACCCGGTGCATTCGCGAATAACGAGGCCCGCCTGCACGGTTTCAGGAATTGAACCCGCGGACGTCTGCGGTTCAATCTCGATGATGTAGTTGTCGGACATAGCATCTCCTTCCGGCGGTAACGCCGGCTTGCGCACAAACGCTTTTTTGGAAGCGATGGTTGTTTGATCAGTGTCGCTGAAGACGACACATGCCAATCGCAGCCGTTGTGCGGTTACAGGAGAGGGGACTGCGGGCAACAAACCGGTCCAGCCGAATGTTGGGCGTCATCGATTAGTCTCCAACTTGCAAGGAGCCCACGAAGACCATTCGTGGCGCTTTAGCGTTGGTGTCGCGGCGCAAGCTGCTCCATCAAATCCCGCGATCTCACGGATGAGATAATTCCATCAAGACGGTGGCGCATCATCAAGTCAACACGAGCAAACAAATAAAAAATCTCCAGTCGTCCAAAGCGCGCCGCGCAGGATGCGGTTCTCCTTCTCGGCGCCCGCAAGCAAGTATGTTCGCCCCGCATAAACTTTCTTAACGCACTTCCGGCGGCCTCTCTGACTGGCGTGTCGAGGGCCGGGTTCCTCTTTTTAAAAACTCAAAAGCGTTAGAAATCGCAGAAACCATTGATTCACAGGCATAACTTCGCTGTCCGCGAATTTTTTTCTCAAATGTGTTACGCGGCGGCTTTGAACGATACGCGTAACGTCCCGATTTCTTTGCACAAATCGAAACGCTTTGACTTCGCGTTTCAGATTTGAAAAAGGAGTCTCAATCTCGCTCGCGTACAAGGACGTTATGCGGTGACCCCGCATGGCGGAGCGGGAGGCGGTGCCCGCGGGTGGCGGCTCGTCACTGCCACTCCCGGGCGGCCTGGGCATCAGCCTGCCGGCACTATGACCGGCGCGCGAGGTGCATCGCTGGAAGTGCCACACCGGCTGGCGGGGAACCCGCCGCGTGAGCGGTGTGTCACGAAGCCTGGCCCAGGTTGAGCCTTGGGATGAATAGTCCCATTGGCACAGAGCCGTGGTGGGACGCCGAGAGGCGAGCGCGCAGCGCTCTGCGCGCGCCGCACCCGAAAGGTGCGGAGGTTGGATACGCGTCTGTCGGCGTTCCGCTTCCTTGCTTTTCTTCCGTTCTTACATTCGTGGCTCGAAGCGCAGATCGTGAGGATACCGGTGTCCACCGCCGGTGTTCTCTGGCGAAGATCGGTGCGGAGAGCGGAGAAATTCTCGTCGCGTGACGATGACTCGGGTGCGGATCGCATCGCGAGAACGGGATTGCTTGCTCTTAATTCGTCATTGCCGGGCTTGACCCGGCAATCCATGCTGAAATGAGGTGATTGAGAGCGTGCGGAAGCTTTTTGTATGCTCGCGTTCAGCATGGATACGCGGGTCAAGCCCGCGTATGACGCTAGAGGGAGGAAATAAATGCCCACGATGATCGCGGCGCGGCTGCACGCTTACGGACAGCCGATGACGCTCGACCGGATCGACGTGCCGGAGCCGCGGCCGACCGATGTGCTGGTCGAAGTGAAGGCCTGCGGCGTCGTGCCAAATCTCGCCCGTGTGGTCAGCAATTTCTTCGGCTCGCTCACGCCCGACAACAAGATGATGCCGCCACTGCCGGCGATTTTCGGCCTCGATCCGTCAGGTGTCGTCGCCAAGGTCGGCGAGCAGGTTTTCCATGTGAAGCCGGGCGAGCGCGTCTACGTCAATCCGGCGCGTGCTTGCGGTTCATGCAAAATGTGCCGCAGCGGTGAGCCGTACGATTGTCCGCACTGGACACTGCAAGGTTATTTCGGCCGCTCGCAGGACATCATGCGGGCCTATCCTTACGGTGGGCTCGCGCAATTCATCACCGCGCCGGCAACAGCGCTGGTGAAGCTGCCGGATAATGTCAGCTTCGAAGCGGCGGCACGGTTCGGCTATTACGGCACCGCCTACGCGGCGCTGAAGAAACTCGGCGTCGGACCGGGACGAACGCTGCTGATCAACGGCGTCAGCGGGCAACTGGGTCTCAATGCGGTGTCGTTGGCGCTGGCGATGGGCGCGACCAATATCCTCGGCACCGGCCGCAATCAGGCGCTGCTCGATCGCGTCAAGGCGCTGGCGCCGGAGCGTATCCATGTGATCTCGGTGCCGAACGCCGCGCCGGGGCCGGCTGATCCGCTGGTGTCATGGGCGAAGACGATGACCGAAGGCTATGGCGTTGACGGCATGCTCGATTGCCTGCCGCCTGGCGCGCCGGCGAGCGCGATGATGCGTGCGCTGTTCTGCCTGCGCCGCGGCGGCCGTGCCGCCAATGTCGGTGCGGTTCTGGAAACGCTGCCGCTCAATGCGTTCTGGATGATGACCAACCGGATTGGCCTGGAAGGCTCGGTGTGGTTCACCACCGGCGAAGGCGAAGAAATGGCGGCGATGGCCAAGGCCGGCACGCTGGACCTTTCCATTCTCGAACATCGAGTGTCGCCACTGTCGAAAGTCAACGAGGTGCTCGCCGGCATGGACGATCGCAATGGCGGCTTCACCAATTTCATCATCGATCCGACGAGGATAAATTGAAGACGGTGACGTTTCCCGGGCGCAGACAGAGCAAGGAGGCACAATGAGCAAGTTGACCAGCTTCGAAACTGACATCCGGCCGCTTTTTACGGAAAGGGATATTCAGGCGATGAGCAAGGCATTCAACCTGGCGAGTTATGATGACGTAAAGGCTCATGCGGCCGCGATCTTCGATCGGATTCGTGGGATTGGTGGCGCTGTCATGCCTCCGCCACCACCGAAGGGAGAAGGTCCCTGGGAGCAGGCTCGCATCAATCTTTTCGGCAAATGGGTGGCGGACGGCTGTCCGCGTTAGGGACTTAGAGACCTTGGCAGTGATCGCGTTCATGGTCTTCATCCCTTGCGCGAGGTGGGGATGAACGAGACTGGGAAACCTGCTAAATCCCTTGCCAACGACAGCCAAACCAAAAGCCCAGCGAGGACAGTCATGTACGGTAATCTCGAGCTTTTCATCGACGGCAAGTGGCACGGCGCGGCTGGCCGCAAGACCGAGGACGTGATCAATCCGGCGACCGAGAAACCCCTCGCCAAGCTGCCGCATGCCAGCCAGGCCGATCTCGAACACGCGCTGGAAGCTGCGCAAAAAGGCTTCGCGGTGTGGCGCGCCACTTCTGCGTATGACCGTTGCAGGATCATGCGCAAGGCCGCCGACCTGATGCGCGAGCGCTACGATGCCATCGCCAAGATCATGGTGCTGGAGCAGGGCAAGCCCTACCCGGAAGCTCGCGCCGAAGTGATCGGTTCGGCTGACATCATCGAGTGGTACGCCGAGGAAGGCCGCCGTTCTTATGGCCGCATCGTGCCTGGCCGTTTCAAGGGCACCCGGCAGCTTGTGGTGCAGGAGCCGATCGGCGTCGTCGCTGCGTTCACGCCGTGGAATTTCCCGGTGCTCACGCCGGCGCGTAAAATCGGCGGCGCGCTCGCGGCCGGATGCTCGCTCATCCTCAAGGCGTCGGAAGAAACGCCCGGTGCGTGTGTCGAGACGGTGCGCTGCTTTGCCGATGCCGGATTGCCGGCGGGCGTGCTGAACCTGGTGTTCGGCGTGCCGGCGGAAGTCTCCGAATATCTGCTCGCCAAGGACGCTGTCCGGAAGATTTCGTTCACCGGCTCGATCCCGGTCGGCAAGCATCTCGCCGCGCTCGCCGCTAAAACCATGAAGCGCACCACCATGGAGCTTGGCGGTCACTCGCCGGTCGTGGTGTTCGCCGACGCCGATCCGGAGAAAACGGCCGACACGATTGCGGCGTTCAAGTATCGCAACGCCGGCCAAGTCTGCATTTCACCGACCCGCTTCTATGTTCAGGAAGACGTCTATCCGCGCTTCGTCAAGCGCTTCACCGAATACGCCAGCGGGCTCAAGCTTGGCGATGGCCTCGAGAAGGGCATCACCATGGGGCCGATGGCGAATGCGCGGCGCATCGAAGCGATGGAAGGCTTCGTCAACGACGCCAAAAGTCATGGCGGCAAGATCCAGACCGGCGGCAAGCGGCACGGCAATCAGGGCTTCTACTACGAGCCGACCGTGATCACCGATGTGCCGGACGACGCCAAGATCATGAAGGACGAGCCGTTCGGGCCGCTGGCGCCGATCGTCACCTTCAAGACTTTCGATGAAGTGGTCGAGCGCGCCAACTCGCTGGAATTCGGGCTCGCGGCCTATGCCTTTACCTCATCGAATGAGACAGCGGCCAAGATCGGCGATGCGCTGGAATCCGGCATGGTCGGCGTCAACTCGGTGATGATCTCGACGCCGGAAACGCCGTTCGGCGGCGTCAAGGAAAGCGGTCACGGCAGCGAAGGCGGGACCGAGGGCCTCGGCGCTTATCTCGTCACCAAGTTTATCTCGCAGGCATAAGTTTCTGACGTCTCAGATGCGAAAAGATCGCAGGCGGGACGGAGCGATAGCAAGCGCGGGGCGGATGGAGTGGACGACGACATAATTATTGGCAGCTGTTATGTCGTCGCGTTTCTGCTGGTCCTTGCGATTGTTCGCCGCAAGCAAATTCGCGCGTGGTGGCAGCGCCGCCGGGCGCGGGTAGCGACTGCGCCCGGTTCTGTGGACCTGGGCAAGCTCGGGGACCGTCTTGTCGAACTTGAAAAGACTTTCAGTCCATTCGGATCGAATGCGGCGCATCCCAGCGCGTTGCTGACCCGGCCCGATTTCATTGAAGCGACCCAACTGCTTGCGGCACCCGCGGTCCCGATCAATACCCTGCTGCAATATGTCGAAGGCAATAGCTGGGCGCTCTCCAGTGCGGCGATCGCGGCTTTGCGCAAGCGCGCCGACGCAGCGGCTGCAATCGACCGCGTGCTCTTGCAATGTGAGTACTATTCGCCGTGGACAATGTATTTCGCACTGGAATTCATTGCCGACGCCAAGCCGAGGCTTCCGGTTGGCGCGCCGGTTGCCTACGCCAAAGAATGGTGGATCGACAGTCGGTGGATGCCGAACATCTTCCGCGACTACTTCGCCGGATGTGCAGCCCGCGAAGAGGCGGCGACGTTCGGCAATACGCTTGCGGGACCTAGAGCTTCGGCCGCGACTTTCATCCGTCGTTTCCTTGCCAACGTCACACATCCCTATGCGGCCGCGCTGATTAGTGAACTCGACCGTAACGCGCCGACTGTAATCGACGTAACGCCCAGCAAAAAGACGCTGAGTTCTGTCGGTCGCTACTGGGACGACATGGACAACGGCGCTTTGATCGAGCCGAAAGCCTGGCGTCAGGCGTTTGAACTCGCTGAAGCAGTACTGCATCAGTCGCCGCCGCGCTCTCTGCTGGTTTCAGGCGAGCCGATGGTCGGCAAAACCTCTTTCCTGCAACTGCTGGCGCAGCGGCTTGCACGAACTGGCTGGAACGTGTTCGAAGCCGGCGGCGCCGATCTGCAAGCCGGTCAGATCTACATCGGCGAACTTGAGGGCCGTATCCGTCAGGTGATCGAAGGGCTCGATAGCAGCCACAAGACGATCTGGTACATCCCGGACATTCTGCAACTTGCCATGAGCGGGCGGCACTCTGGCCAGAGCGCGACGATGCTGGATCAGATCATTCCAGCCGTGGCCGCGGGACGTGTTTTGATCTGGTGCGAAACGACACCAAAGGGCATGGCTCGGCTGTTGCAAATCAAGCCGTCGCTGCGCGGCCTGTTTGAGACGGTCACAATCGAACCGTTGTCGCAAGCCGAAACACTGCCGCTGGTCAACGGTGTAATCGACAAGATATCGACGGCGACCGACGTCCACTTCGACGACGATTGCGCTAAAATCGCACTGGAAACGGCGACCCAGTATCTTGGCAGCTCCGGTCTCCCCGGCTCCGTTCTGCTGATGCTCAGACTGACGGCGTCTCGCGCCAACAGCGACGACGACAAGACCATTACGTCGCTGCAGGTCCTGGAAACGTTGTCGCAGCTATCCGGCCTTCCGGTGTCGATCCTCGACACCAAGGGCCAGCTTGATCTGAAGTCGGTGCGCGATTTCTTCGCCGCCCGGGTGATCGGACAGGACGAGGCCGTCGAGGCCGTGGTGGACCGCGTCGCGATGCTCAAGGCCGGGCTGAATGATCCCGACAAGCCTATCGCGGTGTTCCTGTTCGCAGGCCCTACCGGTACCGGCAAGACCGAGCTTGCAAAGGCAGTTTCGGAATTCCTGTTCGGAAATACCGACCGGATGATCCGTCTCGACATGAGCGAATTCCAGACGTTCGAACTCGATGAGCAAGATTTTGGGTCAGAGCGGTATGGCCGCCGCGGATGGCGACTCGCTGATCAGCCGCGTGCGCAAACAGCCGTTCTCGGTCATCCTGCTTGATGAATTCGAGAAATCGCATCCGAATATCTGGGATCTGTTTCTTCAGGCTTTCGACGAAGGCCGGCTGACCGACGCAATGGGGCAGGTCGCAGACCTGCGTCACTGCATCATGATCCTGACATCGAACCTTGGCGCCACCTCGCATCAGAGTCTCGGTCTCGGTTTTACACCGCGCGCCGACGCCTTCAGCAAGGAACAGGTTCTCCGCGCCATCAGCCAAACCTATCGGCCCGAGTTCCGGAATCGTCTCGACAAAGTCATCGTCTTTCAGCCGCTGACGCGTGACCTGATGCGCAGCATCCTGAAAAAGGAGCTCGCGGCGCTGCTCGACCGCCGCGGTCTAAAAGATCGCGCCTGGGCGATAGAATGGGAATCTTCGGCGCTTGAGTTTCTGCTCGGAAAGGGCTTTTCGTCGGAGATGGGTGCGCGGCCGCTTAAGCGCGCCATCGATCAGTATCTCATCGCGCCGCTTGCCGGCATGATTGTCGAGAAGCGGTTTCCCGAGGGTGACCAATTCCTGTTCGTTCGTAGCGACGGCAAAGGCATTCAGGTCGAGTTCGTCGATCCGGATACCGAGACGGCGGCCCCCGATCTTCCGATGGCTGCAGAAGTATCGTCGCGGCAGGATCTTGCCTCTGTGATCCTGGCGCCGCAGGGAACGCCGGAGGAATTTCAGCGCCTGCAAGCCGACTACGGTGATGTCGAACGCAGGCTTGGCTCGCCGGACTGGGAGGCGCTCAAAAATACATTGAGCATCGAAATGACGTCAGCCGACTTCTGGAATCGCGCGAACCGCTTTGGCACGCTGGCCCGCTTCGCGCTGATGGACCGGGTCAAGCACGCCAACGAGACGGCGGAAGCGTTGCGTACGCGCCTGGCGCGCTACGCGAAATCGCCCCGCGGCTTTTCCGCGGAACTATGCGGCCGCCTTGCGCTGCAACTTCGTCTGGTCGACGAGGGTATCAAGGATGTGTTCGAGGATAGCCCGATCGAGATCGTGCTCACCGTGGAGCCGGTGTTCGACGGCACAGCCGATCATCTGCAATCGCTGGCCTGGTGCCGCCGCGTGGCCGCGATGTATCGCGGCTGGGCCGATAAGCGGCGGATGCAGTTCCACGACATTTCGGAACGCGACAATGAGGCGCCGGTTGCGCTGATCAGCGGCTTCGGCGCGTGCCGCGCGCTTTCACCGGAGCTGGGACTGCACATCTTTGAGCCGTCGGAGGCCGCGAATGGCCGCGCCACGGCCCGTGTTCGGTTTGCGCCGGTGCCGCTTGGCGACGTTCCAGCCGCGAAGGAAAGCGCGCTGATCCGCGACGCGCTCGAAGCCGCGCCGAAAGCCAACACCATCATACGCCGCTATCGCGAAAATCCGCCGCTGGTGCGTGACGCAGTGGCTGGGTGGCGCACCGGGCGGTTGGAACTGGTACTCGGCGGCGATTTCGATCTGATCGGTGCTACACAGAAGGCTTGAGCTGACTTCGCTCAAACCGCGTCGACCAAACCAAAATGCGGCCCCAACAAATTGCGGACGCGCTGAAGCTCGGTGCGTGCCGTCAGCGCGTCGAGTGCGAGACGCGCGAGTTGTACGAATTGCGAGGGACGTGTCACCAGGTCTCGCAGCAGCGCCGGAACATCGGTCCGGCCGTCAGGGCCCATGCCGGCAAGAGCGGCACGCGGCACTGCGCGTTGGGCGGGATCGACGATGACGCGTAGCGCGGCGAAGGCCAGTCCGTGGGCTTCGGCCAACCGGGAGACGACATGGGATTCCATATCGCATGCCGCCGCACCGGAGGTTCGGCGCAATTCGCGCTTCACGGCGGGTTCGGCGACCGGATTGTCGACGCCGAGGATCGGTGCGTAGTGCGCGCCGTCGATGGCGCGGAGCAGTTTCCGCGACCAGTCTCTGTCGGTTTCGCGGACGGATTGCGATTCGTGAACGGCGGAAGCGACGACCCAGTCTCCAGGCCGCAAGCTGTCCGCAAGTCCGCCGGCCACGCCGAAGCTGATCATGCCGCGGTAGCCTTGCCGGACCGCGCTATCGGCCATGGCGGCGAGCTGCTCGCGATCGCTGCGACACATGACCAAGACCCCGGGGCCAGCCGCAATGCGGGCCTCGAAAGCCATGCCGACGAACGCAATGACAGTGCGACGATGATCTTGAGCTGCTGCCGAGATCGGCGACCTGACCGGTATCGCCTCTACTCAAATTACCAATTTCGAAACCCGCCCCCGCGAAATCCGAATGGTATGCCATTATTGGTAAGGACCCCCGTGTGAGTAATCGATTCTACGATCACGCCCCCGACGGGTGTTCGCGCAGTCTCCCGGCCAAACTTCGACAAATCACCGAGCGGTATTAGAATCTATCCAGCGATTTTTGCCAAGAGCGAACTGTGCAATTTCCTTGGGAACATAGTGTTTTGCCTGTGAACGTGCTTCGTTTTCGGCATTGGATGAATGCAAAAGCGTCATGGCGAATGAAAACAGGGTATTTCTGACCGGAGCGACGGGTTTCGTGGGTTCTGCGGTAGCGGGGAAGCTCGCGGCCGAGGGATTTGAGGTTCGGGCGCTGGGCAGGCCCGGCAGCCCGCGCGCTCATCTCGACGGGCTTGGGGTGGAGTTTGTCGAGGGCGACATGCGCGATGCCGAGTCGGTCCGGCGAGGGATGGCCGGAGCCCGCTACGTCTTCCATGTCGCCGCCGACTATCGTCTGTGGGCGCGCGACCGCAGCGAGATCGTCACCAATAATGTCGAAGGTACGCGCATCATCATGACGGAAGCGAGGCGCGCCGGTGTGGAGCGTGTCGTCTACACCAGCAGCGTGGCGACGCTCGGCTGGCCTCGCGACGGCGCGCCCGGGACTGAAGATATTCCGCTGACCGAACAGCAGGGGATCGGCGCTTACAAGCGCAGCAAGATCGCCGCCGAACGTCTGGTCGAGGCGATGATCGCCGATGACGGGCTTCCGGCGGTGATCGTCAATCCGTCAACGCCGATCGGGCCACGCGATGTGAAGCCAACGCCGACCGGGCGCATTATCGTCGAAGCGGCCAGCGGCCGTATTCCTGGCTTCGTCGATACTGGTTTGAACCTCGTCCACGTCGATGACGTGGCCGACGGACATCTTGCCGCTTTGCGGCGCGGCGCGATCGGCCAGCGCTACATTCTCGGCGGCCAGGACGTCTTCCTCGCCGACATGCTTGCCGACATTGCGAACTTGGTTGGCCGCCGGCCGCCGCGCTGGCGCATTCCGCGTGCCGCTGTCGTGCCGATGGCCTATGTTGCGGAGGGGATCGCTCGCTTCACCGGCCGCGAACCCCTGATGACGCTCGACGGGCTGCGCATGTCCGAGCACCACATGTTTTTCAGCGCGGCAAAAGCCGAACGGGAGCTTGGCTTTCGGGCGCGGCCTTATCGCGAGGCGCTTGCCGATGCGATCAAATGGTTCGCGCAGGCGGGCTACATCAAATAACGGGCCGGATCGTTCGCCAGGACGACGTCCGTTCAGATCTTCGCTTGGTCTTCATCGCTGTAAAGCGTCTCAAGCGTGATCTTGATCGTGAGCGCTACCGGCACCGAAAGAATCACGCCGGCGACCCCGTACGTCACGGCGCCGGCGAGGAAACAGAAGATGATCAGAACCGGGTGCACATTTGCCGCCCGGCCAAGCACCAGCGGCGCAACCACCTGATCGATCGAAAGGCGAAGCACGGTCGCGTAAATCGTGAACGCAACAATGCTCATAAATCCGGTCGCGGTGTGTAATGCGACCAGTCCCGCGATGATAGCAACTGCGGTCGAGCCGATAAACGGCAGCGTTTCGGCGATACCGGTCAGCAACGCCAGGAGGACCGCGTGATTGAGATCCAGAAAAAACGCTAGGCCGATGTAAGACGCGATTGCCGCGTACACAACAGTGGCGGCGACACCGATAAAATAATGTTTCAGTGCTGGATCGAGCCGCATCCAGATGCGGGCTACAAGTTCGCGCCGGCCCGGTGGAACCAGCCAGAACAGTCCACGCGCCACGCTCGGTCCGGTGATCAGGAACCAGATCAGCAAAATCGCCGTGAGGAAGATGCCGATGATGGTCACGAGGCCGTAACCCGTCAGCAGCGCTACGTGGTCGGGCTGGCTGAACCAGTCGCGAACGCGGTCAAAGCCGTCACTAATGGTGTCGGGCCCGATCGAAAGCCCAAATACCTGTATTGGCGCACCGCCATTGGCCTCACGCAATAACTGTTCGAACGTTCCCTGAAGGTCGCTGACGGTGGTGCGCATCTCGGCGATCAGAGGCTGGCCGGCCGTAGCCACGATGAGGCTGGCGGCCCCGAGCATCAGAACAAATAACAGTACCGCAAATAGAGCGCGGGGCAGTTTTGTCTTGCCGGCCAACCAGTCGAGCAGCGGCGAGCATACATAGGCGGTAATGCCGGAAACAATGAACGGCAGCAGGATTGGCTTGATGAGATAAATAAAGATCGCAAGAGCCGCGACGGCAATCACTGCGGTGCGAAAGCCGCTCGTTCCGTAAAGCGCGCGCACCCCGCCCTGCGACTCGTGTCGTCTTATTTCAGGGGCATTCATGCTTTGCGATCCGTTTGTGGGGCCGCCCGCTGTCGCAGGCAGTCTCTCTAGCTAGGTATAGGACTGCGATAGATAGTCCACGGCGTCATCGGCGAGCTTATTTGTTTCAATTTCGCCACGCTGCGCCATGTCGATGATGCGCCTTGCGATAATCTCCTGGGCCACCCGGCGATAACGCGGCCGTGCAAATGTGCTCCCCGATGTCTCGATCCGCTTCCAGGCGTCCTCGTAGGCAGCCGCCAGCTTGTCGATGAATTCGGGATCGAAAGAAGACTGCTCGAGAAGTGGAACGATTGCCATGGATGACTCAACCAACCTGCTCAATCGGAACTCAACTCGCCACAAACAGGTTCGAGGTGTCCGAGTGGTCGAGTATCGATGTTGCCGTATTGCCGAAGTATAGCGTCTCGCCCGGGCGCTTGCTGACCCCAAGCACGATCAGATCATAGCCCCTTTTGGCTTCCTGGAGGATCGCTTCGTCGGGGGCAGCCTTGGATCGCGTCGTGCTTCGCAGCGTGACGTCGTAACGCGCCGCCAGCGCCGCAATGTCCTTGAGAACAGCCTGCTCATTGCGGCGTGAGGCCCGCTTTCGGGGACCGGTTTTGCTTCGGCCGCCGGAAATGGCGGTGCGCGTGATATAAAGTGCCGTGACATGGGCGTCGCTCGCCCGTGCGAGCGTCAGAGCCACTTCAGCGGCACGGCGCGATACATCCGTGCCGTTGACCGGTAGCAGGATCCGGCCACCACGCTCACGAACATCCTTGCCGTTTGAAACGTGAGTGTCGACCACCGCGACGGCACCTTCGAAGCCATCGGTGATTGCGGTTACTTCCTTGGTGAAGCCGCCTTTCGGGTTGCGTGTCTTGCCGATGCCGACGATCAAAAAATCGTAGCCTTTGCCGGCTTCCTCCGCGATGGCCTCGCGAGGCGTGGCCTGCTGCGGCCGTTTGATGACATCGACCTTGCCGGGCTTTTCTTCGTCCGGGTGCGCTTCGAGCGTTGTAGTTTCTTGCGCTGCGCTTTTCACGTCATGCTCGGGACCGTCGCTTTCGTTATCTTTCGCTTCGGCTTCGGCGCCACGGCTTCCGCTGCCGTTCCTGGCCGGTTTCTTCTTTCCGTTGCCGGAGCTCAACTCGAGAATAGTGGTCGGCTTGCCGCCGGAGCCAGCGATGACGCCGGCGAGCCGAGAGGCAAATTTGCCGTTCGCGCTGTCGTCGGCAGCGAGCAACAGCCGTTCAAGATTGACAACGAAGCCTTTGGCATCGAGCTCTTCCCGCTTGAGACGTATCTGTTCTTTCTTGTTGAGCGGCAGCCGCCGCAGTGACCAGCGCAGCATCGGCGGCATGGCGAGCGTGGTGATCACGGCCATGGTGACGATCAGCGTGAACAGGTTTTGGCTGAGCACGCTCATGGAAAGGCCGATCGTCGCAACGATCACTTCGGTCGAACCGCGCGCATTCATGCCACAGCCGAGCGCGAGCAATTCGGCGCGCGACAGGCCGCCTATCGTGCCGCCGACAAACGCCCCGGTGAACTTACCGACGCTCGCGATCAGGATCAGGCCGAGCGTCAGCAGCGCCAGTTGCGGATTTTTCAGAATGGTCAGATCTGCGTTCAATCCGGCCGTGCCAAAAAACACCGGCATGAACAACGCGGTGATGAGGCCGCGGAGCTGCTCGTCGATATGTTTGGTCCTGATCGGCGATTCGCCGATCAGGATGCCGGCGACGAATGCACCCAGGACATCCTTCACGCCGATTGCATCGGTGATCAGCGCCATGCCGATCATGATCAGGAGGATGATGGTGATCACGGCGAATTCACTTTCGAAATAATCGTTAGTCCATCGGATCAGGTTGAACACAATGCGACGGCCGATCGTAAAGCTCGCCGCCATAAAAAGCGCCGTGCCGATGACGGCGCGTGCGAGCGACCACAGATCGATAGTACCGGCGGAGGCGAGCCCGAAGGCGATGGCAATAATGACCCAGCCGATGGTGTCCTCGAGGATGGCCGAGGCCACGATGATCTGCCCGAGATCGCGGCGCATGAAATTCATGTCCCGCACGACCATCGCCACGATCTTTACCGAGGAAATCGACAGCGCTGTGCCGAGAAAGATCGCGGTGACCAGGCGCGCTTCCGGTTTTGGCAAGAGATCGGCCGGGAGCAACTCGCCGAGCGTGAAGCCGCAAGCGAACGGTATTGCGACGCCTGCGAGGGAGACGGTGATGGCGGCGCGGCCGACGCGTTTGACCAGTTGAAGGTCGGTCTCCATGCCGGTGAGCAACAACAGCATCAGGATGCCGAGTTCCGACACCGCGCCGAGCATGTTCTTCTGCGCGACAGCGACCGGAAAAAGCGCATGCTGCGCCGCTGGCCACATCAGGCCGAGCACCGAAGGTCCGAGCAGCAGGCCGCCGACCAGTTGCCCCATAACTGCGGGTTGGCCGAGTCGCTGTGCAGCTTCGCCCATCAGCCGGCCGACCAGAAGCAGCAGTCCCAGTTCGGCGATGAAGATGGCATCGGAACTGCCGGCGCGGCGGGAGTGTCAGCAGCAAAGGCTACCGAGGGCAGAACGGTCGCCGCAGCCGCCAGAACCGTGGCGAGAACAACAGCGGGCCACGCCGGGAGCAACCGGCGGACAAGATCACCCTCTGATCCCTGCATCACCTGACCTGGAAAGCCCAATCGCAACAATAAGTAACGCGCGGGAGGGATTTGCGATCCCTCTCAAACGCATAACTAGGTTCCGTTTTGGCTAACAAATCAGCGCGGCAGAGAGCGGACGAGGTTTCCGAACCAAGGTTTTTTGGTATTTGGCGCTTCAATTCTTGGCAGGTCTCCTGGCAAGTCTCTTGGTATGTCTCTTGGCATGCTGGCGGTTCGTAAATCTGGGGCCTCGGCGAAATCGATCTCATGGATCTTGAGCTGAGTGTCCTCGTCAAGCCGGCTTCGGTATCGCTTCGGCCGGGGAGTCGCTATGCTCGGCGCGTGCCGCGGCTAGGCGCAATACGTCCGCAATCGCCCTGTGATGGCGCGTTTGAAATTTCGGCATGTGACACCCTCACGCTGCGAGATACGCTGTTGCACGTTCGCCGCGCGATTTCTTGCTTTAAGAAAATATATTGCCACGGGCACCGACGCCCGACCGGCTTAAGCAACGACGTTCAAGGGACTCGATAGTTCACGCCAAAGCGTACAATAGTATCGGTAAACTTGGCGCTCCATGAATAAGTGCCGAGGAAGTCTGTTTCGAACCCGGTACCACTGAGACTACCGAGGTCGATATAGAGGTATTCCAATTTCCAGGTCCAGTTTGTCGTATTCCAGCCGGGAATAATCGGGAAAGCTCCTTCGACGCCACCGCCCGCGGTCCAGCCGGTATTGGTAGCGGACTGATTGAAGGACCACGTGCAGGGAGTACCGGGACAGGAAACATCCGAAAAAGAACCCGCACCTTTGACTTGGCCGTAGGCGAAGCCGCCGGTCGCATATACCAACGTCGTCGGGCTAACGAGGTAACCCACACGGGCCCGCATCGTACCAAACCAATTGATTTGCGAACTGAGCGTGGGAGTCAGGACGCCGCTAAAAAAGTTGAAACTCGTGCTGGCTTTCTCGGAGGCCAACTGGAAGTCCGTTTCCAGTCCCCCGACCCACGCATTATTAATCTGCCAATTGTAGCCGAACTGGATCCCGCCGATGGCGCCGTTTAACTGGTTTGATCCAGAAAATGAGGTCGGCGCCACGCAGCAAAAGTTGGGCTCATTATAATTAAGAGCGCCTTTCCCCCAGCTATATCCAGCGTTGCCGCCAGCATAGAAACCGGTCCAGTTGTAGAGAGGAACCGGCGGCGCAGCTATTGCGGATGATGTGCCCGCTACAAGTGCGGCGACAGCCACGATCGATAGAAGTTGTTTCTTCATCGGACGCCAAAAAAGGCCAATTCCAACAAATCCGGTCGACGCGAATGTAGCTGATGGAGCAGGCAATCACCTATGGCATTTATGCAACAATCACCGGTTATTTTTAAAACAACTGCCCGTTGTTTTGATTGTCTTGATCGCGCCTAGTCTCTTCAGAACCAGCGTTGATATTTTAGACAACGATAAGCGGCGCAACTAGCCGTAGGAATCCGCGTGGCCCTGTTCGTCCACGAAATCCTACTCTTCTCACACATCGGTGGCTTCGCTTAGGGGCGCTTTACGGTTACGCCCCGACGACACGGACAAGTGCGTCCGCGTTCGATACTCGGAAATTTTGGGCTAGCCGTTCGGCGACGGTCCGGTGTTTCCGCAACGGCTACATAAGACGACAGAATTGCGGGCAAATGTTTTCTTGTTGAAGCGACATTGCCGCTTTGATGTGAATTGAAACGGCGACGAAGATCGTTCGTAGAACCGACGTAAATGTCGCCGTTCTTCAGCCCGAGAAAGTATACGTACCACAAAGCCGTCTCCCTACGCTCCTTTGGAGCTTCGGGAGGGTGGCGGAGAGGGAGGGATTCGAACCCCCGATACGGTTGCCCGTATGCCGCATTTCGAGTGCGGTGCATTCAACCACTCTGCCACCTCTCCGCAATATCGAGGTTGTGCGAGCGTCGCGGCGCATATCTAGCTGCGGCCCGTTCCCGGCACAAGTGCGCTGCATTTTCGGAGCGACTGGCGCCCTTGTTGGCGCAGCCGGGGGGCTCTTATACTGCGAAATTCAGGGAGAGCACGGGAATGGCAGAGTGGTTCGTCGCCAAGGCAGCTGAATTGCCTGAGGGCGACCGGCGCATTGTCACCGCCGGCCAAAACGAGATCGGCGTGTTTCATCAGGGCGGAAGCTACTATGCCTACAGCAACTACTGCGTTCATTCTGGCGGGCCGGCCTGCGAAGGCGTCATGATCAACAAGGTGGTCGATATCATCGCGCCGGATCGTACCTATCAGGGCCAGACCTTCTCCGACGAGATGCATTTCGTCTGCCCGTGGCACGGCTACGAATACGACCTCAAGACCGGCCAGTGCATGGGCGATTCCAAGCTGAAGCTGAAGCAATTCGACGTGGTGCGGCGCGGCGACGACATCTACGTCGTGGCTTAGCGCAAGGACGGCGAGAAAGCGCCGGCTTCCGACAAGATCATGCGCGGTTAGGAAAAACTCATGGATACGGTTCCGAACGAAGTCCGCCAGCTTAACTTCAACGATTATTCGACCTCAAAGCATCTTGAGCATGCCGCGCAGCAGGCCCGCGCGCGCAACTATCAGGATTTTCTGGTCGTCGATGTTGACGCGCATCATTACGAAAACGAGTTCGTACAAAGAGGTTTTCGAATACATCGAAAATCCGGTCATCCGTCACGACGCTATCGATGCATCGCGCCGCCCCGGCCGGTCCGGCATGCTTAACAGCCAGGTCGGCAACCAGGGCATCGGCGGCCGTATCACCCGGCACAATCTGCGCGGTTTGCAGAAAGTGCCGCAGAGCGAGCACCATCGCGACGTGCACATGACGCTCGAGTGGATGGATGCGATGGGCGTCGATTACGCTTGTCTGTTTCCGACGCCGATGCTTTTCCTTGGCTTGCATCCCCAGGTCGAGATCGAAGTCGCGATGTGCCGCGCCTACAATCGCTGGCTTTGCGAACGCATCCTTGCCGTCGAGCCGCGGCTGATCTCGATGCTCTACATCCCCTTCAACGATCCGGAGGCCGCCTACAAGACCGTCAAGGATTTCGGCGACAAGAAAGGCGTCGTCGGTTTCATGGTGACATCGCCGCGCTACAAGCCGGTGCATGACAATGCCTACATGAAGACCTACGCGCTGCTTGAGGAGATGGGCAAGCCGATCTCATTCCACGCCGCCTATAACTGGAACGATCAGTCGCTCTCGACGACAAATCGCTTCATCTCGGTGCATGCGCTCGGCTTCATGTGGTTCAACATGGTGCACATGACCAACTGGGTCGTGAACGGTCTGCCGGAGCGATTCCCAAAGCTTAAGGTGATGTGGATCGAGAGCGGACTGACGTGGGCTTATTCGCTGATGCAACGGCTCGACCACTCCTACATGATGCGGACGTCCGATTGCCCGTCGCTCAAGCGCAAGCCGAGTGAATACATGCGCGAGATGTATTATTCGTCGCAGCCGATGGAGAAGCCGGAGGACCTGTCGATCCTCGAAGCGACCTTCAAGATGATCAAGGCCGACACGCAATTGCTTTGGTCGTCGGACTATCCGCACTGGGACTTCGACCTGCCCGGCGTGATCTACGATCTGCCGTTCCTCAACGAGACGGCAAAGCGCAATATCCTCGGCGGCAATGCGGCGCGCGCCTTCGGCCTCGACACCAAGGTCGTGAAGAAGATTCGTTAAAGCCGATCGGGTTCAGGTGCCGGTAAACGCCGGTTTGCGCTTTTCCATGAAGGCGGTGCGGCCTTCCGTGAAGTCGTTGCTGGCGTAGCAGGTTTCGACCATTTCAATAGTCTTGGCGACGCTGCGTTTATCGTCATCTTTAAGGATTTCGCCAACCGTATACTTCACCGCCTTGATCGTGAGCGGTGCGTTGGCACAGATCATGTCGGTCATGCTTTTCACATAGGTTTCAAGCTCGGCCGTCGGCACGGCGCGGTTGATGAGACCCATGGCGAGCGCTTCCTGGGCGTCGAACTGGCGCGCGGTGTAAAAGATCTCCTTGGCGAAAGCCGGTCCGACAATGTCGGTAAGCCGTTTCAAGCCGACGTAACCGTAGCCGATGCCGAGCTTGGCCGCAGGCACGGCAAACCGCGAATTGTCCGTTGCGATTCGGAGGTCGCAGCAGGTTGCGAGCCCCAGTCCGCCGCCAATGCAATAACCGCGGATCATCGCGATGGTCGGCTTGGGGAATTCGTAAATACTGGAATAAGCGGCGTCGGCCCGCTTTGAATAGGCGCGCGACGCTTCGAGATCAGAGCGTTCGCTTGCGAATTTTGATATGTCCGCGCCCGACACGAAGGCCTTGCCGCCGGCGCCGGTGAGCACGACGACGCGAATGTCGTTGTCGGCTGCGAAGCTGTCGAGAATACGCTTGGTCGCGTCCCACATGTCCAGCGACACGGCGTTAAGCCGTTCGGGATTGTTGAACGTCACATAGCCGACACCCCCTTCCTTGCGGGAGAGCATCTTGTCGGTGGATGTCATCGTCAGTTCCTTCTTCTATGGGTCGTGTGCCTCTCGGGCAGCATGACCGGTCAATTCATCAAACCGCCTGCGCTTTATGCAGCGCGGCGATGTCGCGTTTACTGAAGCCGAACTCCTTGAGCACCGAGTCGGTGTGCTCGCCGAGCTCCGGCGGGCGCACCACGAGCTTCGAGGGCGTACGCGACAACGTCACGCCCTGGCCGACCAGGCGCATCTTGGATTTGTCCTTTTTTGTTACGCTCTGCGCGATGCCGAGATGCTTGACCTGCGGATCGTCGAACATCTGGTCGATGTTGTAGATCGGGCCGCAAGGCACGCCGGCCTCGTTCATGATCTCGACCCATTCACTGCTGGTCTTGCCGACCAGGCGCTTGTTGATCTCGGCATCGAGCGGAACGCGGTTCTTCGAGCGTGTAGCGCCGTCGATGTAGTCGGGATTCTTCGCAAGCTCTGGCGCGCCAAGCACTTCGCAGAACCGTTTCCAGATGGTCTGGCCGGCGGTGGCGATATTGATATAGCCGTCGTCGGTCTTGTAAACGCCAGTCGGCGCGCTGGTGGGGTGATTATTGCCGGCCTGTTTCGCGACCTCGCCTTGCACCAGATAACGTGCGGCCTGGAAGTCGAGCATGAAAATCTGCGCCTGCAGCAGCGAGCTTGTGACCTGCTGACCCTTTTTTGATTTTTCGCGCTCAAGCAGCGCGACCATGATGCCCAGCGCCGTGAGCAGGCCGGCGCTGAGGTCAGCAATCGGAATGCCGACGCGAACCGGGCCTTGTCCGGGCAGACCGGTCACCGACATCAAGCCGCCCATCCCCTGTGCGATCTGATCGAAACCGGGCCGGTTGGCATAAGGACCGTCCTGGCCGAAGCCGGAAATGCTGGCATAGACCAGCTTCGGATTGATTTTAGAGAGCGTTTTGTAATCGATACCGAGCCGCTTCTTCACATCCGGCCGGAAATTCTCAACCAGCACATCGGCTTTCTTGACCATGCGCTTGAGCGCCGCGATTCCTTCGGGCTTCTTCAGGTTCAGCGTCATGCTGCGCTTGTTGCGATGCAAGTTCTGAAAGTCGCCGCCTTCGCGCGGGCCGCCCATCGTCTCCTCGACGCCGGGCGGCGTTTCGATCTTGATGACGTTGGCGCCCCAGTCGGACAGCTGGCGAACACAGGTCGGCCCTGACCGGACGCGGGTCAAATCAAGCACGGTGAAGCGCGCGAGAGCTTTCGAAGCGCGAGGAAAGGGCATTGCGGACGCCTCCAACGCCAGTTTTGACGGCTGATCTCTCAGGCCGGATTTTTGCCGGCCGACGCGCCGGAAGGGGCCGAACTTAGCGATCCCATTGCCGTTGTCTATGGGTTCGAAAAGCCCATCGAACCGTCGTTTCCAGCGCGTTATATGGATAAAATGTTAGAGGGAAAAGCCATCTTTCCGGCACTTTCGCAAGGTGATCATGAATGAGGAAGTATTCGTCGTGAGCGTTCGCAAATTTCTCGGCGGTCATCTTGCAGCCATCTTGAATGAACGCGAAACGCTGCACGCCAGTCATTGGAAAATAAGTATGATTGCCCTTCGTCGCGTTCTTGCTGCTCTCGCCGTTTGCGCATTTGCCACGGCCGCTGTTGCCCAGGATCATCCGGGGCGGGGCGGCGGCGATCATCCACGACGGCCGGACCAAAGCCAGCAAGGCGACAGCGACCAGCATGGCGGCCCGGGTCCGTCGCCCGCCGGCATGCCGCCGGGCGTTCTTTCACTGCTGCCCGCCGATTCCGTCACCGAACACAGCATCGATACGCCGAACGGCAAGCTGAACTACTCGGCAACCGCCGGCACTTTCCCGTTGTTCGATCAAACCGGTTCGCGTTCGGCGCAGATTTTCTACACCGCCTTTGTTGCCAAGCCTGACAATGCCACCAAGCCTGACAATCCCAAGCCCCGGCCGGTCACGTTCGTTTTCAACGGCGGTCCGGGCGCCGCCGCGGCGTTTCTTAATCTGGGTATGGTCGGCCCCCGCATTGCCCAGTTCGGCGCTGACGGCCGCGATGCCACCAACGTGCATCTCGTCGACAATCCAGACACCTGGCTTGCCTTCACCGATCTGGTGCTGATCGATCCTGTGGGCACCGGCTGGAGCAGGGCCGCGAAACCCGACGGCGGCAGCGTGTTCTGGAACGTGCGCGGCGATGCCGAGTCGATGGCCAAAGTGGTGGCGCTTTATGTCGCCAAGAACAGCCGCGAGGGTTCGCCGAAATTCCTGCTCGGCGAAAGCTACGGCGGCTTCCGCGCCGCCAAGGTCGCGCGCGCGTTGCAAAACGAGCAGGGCATCGTCGTTTCCGGCATTTCGATGCTGTCGCCGATGCTGGAGGGCGCGTTCCAGTTCGGCGGCGATCGTTTCGCGCTGGGCGCGGCGCTGCAACTCCCCTCGCTTGCAGCCGCCGAACTCGAACGCAAGGGCACGTTCAGCCAGGATGCGTTAGCTCAGGCCGAGCACTTTGCGCTGACCGATTATCTCTCGACACTGGCCGGACCTCCGTTGCAGGGCGATGCCGCGAAGAATTTCTATGCCCGCGTGGCGCAGATGACTGGTTTGTCGATCGACGCCGTGACCGAGAGGCGCGGTTTCATTCGTGACGCGTACATCAAGAATCTGTCTGCCGGCGACCATAAGATCGTCAGCCATTACGATGCGACCTTCGCAGCCGACGATCCGTATCCGGAATCGTCGTCGCCGCGCGGCCCCGATCCGATCCTCGACGGTCTGGTGCGCGCCTACGGCAGCGCCTTTGTCGGCTACGCCCGCGACGAACTCGGGTTCAAGACCGACATGACCTACAATCTGCTCGCCTCGGAAATCGCCGGAAAGTGGGATTGGGATGAAGGCCACGGCCAGCCGAGCGTCAGCGACGATCTGCGTGTGCTGCTGGCGCTGACGCCGTCATTCCATCTGCTGATCGCCCACGGCTACAGCGATATGGTGACGCCGTTTGCCGTGACCCGCTACGTGCTCAATCACCTGCCGCCGGTCGATGGCGAAGATCGGGCGCAACTCAAGCTCTATCGCGGCGGCCATATGTTCTATCTCGACCCGGCGTCACGCAAAGCTTTTACTGCCGACGCCCGGACGCTCTACCCGACACCCTGACGATGGCGCGGACGATCGCGTGGGACTTATATTGGACGGCGGTGAGATACGCTGGCGTAAAGGTTAAGTCGTCTTGTTCGGATCGAGACCGTGCGTCGCGCACGTCTTGGCGACGATGGACGCGTCCTTGCCACCGGCGACCAGGCCCAGTGCCGCGGCCGTGATGTGGCCGCCGGTCATTTGGGTATCGACAATAAAGGCCTGATGGCCGCTATACGCCGCATGCGGGCTTTGGGCATCCACAGACGCGCAGTAGGCTGGTTGGTCGCTATCAGGCGAAACCGGGAATTTCGTCCAGTGGTACTTCGCGCTGCCGGCATTGCTCAACGAGAGCGATACCGCGTGCATGATGACCTTCTTCTCATCGGCCGTCAGGTCGCGTTCCGCGCCGGAAGAAGCCGGCGTCGCCGCTGCGTCCGACGTCGTAGCCGCCGACGGCGTCAGATCGGACGTCATGGAGCTGGTTGAGCCGGCACAGGCCGCCAGCGCCAGGCTCGCGGCTAATGCTGCAATCGTTTTGGACGGGATCGTTGGCACAGTTCTGGTCCGGTTATCGCGCAGGAAAGTAACAATAATTTCCGGCAGGTTGCAAATAGATGGACGAATGGTGCCGGAGGCAAATCGTGCCGTGGCGCATTCGCACGTTATTTTTCGCCGGGCAGCAGCGCCTTGACGGCCTCGATCACCGCCGGAGGCGTCTTGTAAAGATCGGCGACGAGCTGCTGCAGCCGCTCCGGCGGCGTATAGGTCATATCCATCTTGAGGCTCGTGGCCTCGGCGGCGAGTTCCGGATCGCGCACTGCATCGGCGATGGCTTTGCGCATGATCGCAACGCGATCTGCCGGCACTCCCGGTGGAAAGACGTAAGGCCTGCCGAACTCGGTCGATGAAAAGACGAACCGCATCAGCTGCCGCTGCTCGTCGGTCCGGGCATAATCGAAGATCGAAGGCACGTCCGGAATTTCCGCAATCGGCGCCTCTTCGGCGCGCAATAGGAAGGTAATCTTGCCGTCGCGGATAAGCTGGTCGACAATCCGGAATTGCGCGTAGGACGAACACTCGCCTTGCGTCTCGCCGCGCTGTACCGCCAGCAGCGCGTCGCCGAGGCCCTGATAGCCCTCGACGATCTTGATTTTGGTGCCCAGCACTTTGTTGAACACAGTCGGCAGAATGGCGAGCGACGAGGTTGCGCCAGCCGCGCCGACGATGAACTCTTGCGTGAACAAGTCGGCAGGCGTTTTCACCGGCGCGGTGTACCAGCGCACGCAAACGCGCGCGGGCCGCGAGGTTGCGCCGAGCCACGTGACACGGCGGGGATCGGCCTGAAGATTTGGCTGACCGGTCAGCGCATCGTTGATGATGTTGCGCGAGAACGAGGCGAGCACGGTGCCGTCAGGCGGCGCCTGCAAATAGATATAATTCGCGGCGACCACGCTGGCCGCTTGCGGCATGTTCTGGACGATGATACCCGGCCGGCCCGGAATGTATTTCGGCAAGTATTTCGCGAGCAGTCGCGCGCCGAGATCGTAATCGTTGCCGGCGGGAAAGCCGACGATCAAGCGAAGTTCCTTGCCCTTGTAGAAATCGTCTGCGTGCACGCCGGTCGCTGCGATCAGCAGACAAAACGCAATCGCAGACTTCAATTTCATCTCGGCTTATTCGGCCGCGCGTTTTTGCGCGAGCGCGGCGGCGGCTTTGTCGTAGCTTTCCTCGCGGGTGAGCATGTCCTTGAGCCCGACCAGCTCGTAATAGTCGTCGAGCGGCAGCAAATGATCGAACGTCGCGGTGAGCGAATTCCCCTTTTTGAGGATGCGCAGCACATTGCGCACCGCCTGCGCAGCGGCGAACAGCGCGATTGATGGGAAGGTCGCAGCGACGACGCCGGCGGCTTCGAGGTCTTCGAGGCTGCGCTTCTTCAAGCCGGCGGCTTGCGACAACGTCGCCATATGCGGGCCGCCGATTTCACGGATAGCGCGTTTAATGTCGTCGATGGTGTCGACGCCCATCGGTTTCGCCATATCAGCGCCGGCCTGCATGAACAGTTGGCTGCGCTCGATGGCGGCGTTCAAACCGTCGATGGCGGCGGCATCGGTGCGGGCGGCGATGAAGAAATCCGGGTCGCGCCGCGCATCGAGTGCAGCCTTGATCTTGGCCAGCATCTGCTCGACCGGGATCACCTGCTTGCCGGGCAGGTAGCCGCAGCGATTGGGGAACACCTGGTCGCTAATGAATACGCCGGCGATACCGGCTGCTTCGAATGCGCGCACCATCTGCCGCACATTGTTGACGCCACCGAAGCCGGTATCGGCATCGGCATACACCGGTACTTCCACCGCCCCGGCGATGCGGGCGTAATGGTCGGCATAGTCGCGCATGTTCGACTGGCCCATATCGGCTTGCGCCAGCATGGAGCCGATGGCGGCATAACCGCCGGCGCAGATCGCTTCGAAGCCCTCCGCCTCTATGACGCGCGCCGACAGTGCGTCGTACGCGCCGGGCATCAGCACCAGGCGTTTGCCCGCCATGATCGCCTTGAATTTCTTTCGCACGCTCATGGTTCGCACTCCTTGTTCTGTCAGCGGCTGTCCCGCGCAGTCTGCATCCACGGCTGTTCGGCAGCGGCGCGTCGCTCCCAGTTGGTAATATCGCTCATGTGCTTGAGTGTCAGCCCGATGTCGTCAAGCCCTTCGAGCAGGCGGGTGCGGTCGGCGGGCGGAATCTCGAAAGTAATATCAGCGCCGCCGGGTCCGCTGATGCGCTGGGTCTTGAGATCGACCGTGAACGGTCCTGCGCCATCGACAGCGACGACGCGTTGAATGAACGCATCGGCGACTTCCGGTTCAAGCACAATCGGCAGCACGCCGTTTTGTAGGCAGTTCTCCCGGTAAATATCGGCGAAGCTTCGCGCCACGATGACGCGGATATTGTTGGCGGTCATGCTCCAGACCGCTGACTCGCGTGAAGAGCCGGCGCCGAAATTATTGCCAGTCACCAGGATGCCGGCATTTCGGAATTGCGGTTTGTTGAGCACGAAGTCGGGATCTTCACTGCCATCGTCGCGCCGGCGCGCGCGGTAAAACAGCATCGCCTTGTAGTCGTCTTTCAGGCCGCGCGATTGCAGCACCGGCGCGATCTGATCGGTGTTCATATCGTCCTTGAGGAACGGCGCGGCGATACCGGTATGATGAATGAATGGCTGCATCACGCCGCCCCCAGTTGCCGCACATCGGCGATCCGGCCGGCAATGGCGCTGGCCGCCGCTGTCACCGGACTCGCGAGGTGCGTTCGCACCCTCACGCCCTGCCGGTTTTCAAAATTACGATTGGTCGTCGAGACGATACGGTCGCCAGGCTCGCCGCGGTCGCCGTTACCGCCTGCACACATCGAACAGCCCGATTCACCCCAGAAGAAACCGGCATCGCGGAAGACGCGATCGAGCCCGGCAGCTTCGGCTTCACGCTTCACCGTAGACGAGCCGGGCACCACCATGGCGACGACGCCTTCAGCAACCCGGCGTCCGCGCACCACTGCGGCTGCGACTTCAAGATCCGGCAGCCGGCTGTTGGTGCAGGAGCCGATGAAAACGCGATTGACCGGCAATCCTGCGAGCGGCGTGCCGGGTTTGAGGTCCATATAGGTAAAGGCACTTTCCGCTGCTGCGCGCCGATTTGGATCGAGCGCGCCGGGCTCAGGGACGCGGCCGGAAATACCGACAACCTGGCTCGGATCGGTACCCCAGGTGATCTGCGGTTCCAGCGTACTGCAATCGAGTGCGACGTCGCGGTCGAACGCCGCCTCGTCATCGGACTTCAGCGTGCGCCAAAAGGCTAGCGCGCGATCCCACATTTCGCCCTGCGGCAGATACGGGCGCTTCGCCAGCCACGCGAATGTCGTGTCATCCGGAGCGACGAAGCCGGAACGCCCGCCCATTTCGATGTTGAGATTGCACAGCGTCATGCGTTGTTCGATCGGCATGGCGCGGGCAGCCGAACCTGTATATTCGACGACGTAGCCGCGCGCGCCCGACACGCCGAGGTCGGCGATTAGCCGCAGTGCAACGTCCTTCGAACTGACGTGCGGGCCCAACCGGCCATCAAGCCGTGCGCGCATGCTCTTCGGCCGCTTCATCGCCATAACTTGCGTGGCGAGAACATGCGTCATTTCGCTGGTGCCGACGCCGAAGGCGAGGGCGCCGACGCCGCCAACGGTGCTTGCGTGGCTGTCCGGCACCGCGTGTGTTGCCCCAGGCAATACGATGCCAAGTTCCGGTGCTACGACATGCGATATGCCCTGTTCGGGATCGCCAAGGTCGAACAGCCGGATGCCGCTCTTGCGCGTGCCTTCGCGCATGGCGCGCAGGAATGCGGTGCCCGAAGGATTAGTGTTGTCGTCGCGTCCGGCCTTGGTGGCGACGGTATGATCTTGGACCGCGAAAGTCAGATCTGCGCGGTGCACATGCCTTCCGTGCTTTTCCAGATAAGCGAAGCCGTGATGGGCGTGCAACTCATGCAGCACGTGGCGGTCGATATAGAGAAGGTCGCGGCCGTCGGCGCGTTGGCCCACCAGATGGATGTCCCAGATATTGTCGAACAAAGTGCGCGCCATAGCGTTTCTCTCGGGCATTGTTTTTTCTCGCACGGATTTCCGGCATCTTGGGCGGGGCCAAGGCTTAAGGCAAGCTTGAGAGCATGGATTGTCAGGAGGTCTTGCATGCCTCGTGTCGTCGGCATCGATCATCTCGTTCTGAGTGTCGGCGAGTTCGCCCGCTCGAAGGAGTTCTACAGCAAGCTGCTGAAATTTCTCGGCTTCAAGTTGAAGCATGACTACGCCGACATGGCCGGCTGGAGCAACGGCAAGACCTTGTTCTGGATCGCGGCTGCCGATGAACAGGGACGCAAGCGCAAGTATCGCAAAGGCGATATCGGCTTTCATCATTACGCATTCGAGCTAGCCAGCCGGAAAGCGGTCGATGAACTCGGCGCATTTCTCGAACAGAACGACATGACAGTGGTCGACCGGCCGGGAGAATACTACGGCCGCAATTACTACGCGGTCTATTTCACCGATCCGGATGGCATGAAGCTTGAGGGTATGATCTGGGCGCCGCCGGCCAAGGTCACGCGCAAGCCGGCACGCAAGGCAACGCGTCAAGGCAAGAGCAAATAATGCAGGGATTTAAGCAACCAGCGATGACGGCAGTTCGTAATCGAAAGGAGCCTCCAGTTCGGAGATTGTTACGACGCTTGGCAGATTGCTGGAAATCCTGTTGCGGCCGCAGCGCTTGGCTGCATACAGCGCGCGGTCTGCCGCTTCGACCAGATCGGCTGTGCTCTGGCCGCTTCGTGGGATGATCAACTCGACGCCGATGCTGATCGTCACTTGGCCACACGGCGCTTCGGCATGGGTAATGCAAAGATCTTCGATCGAGCGTCGGGCTTCCTCGGCCAATAAAGCAGTGCGCGTCAGGTCGAGGCCAGGCAGCAGCAGCGCGAATTCTTCGCCGCCGTAGCGCGCGACCAGAATGGCGTTTTCTAGCGTGACCAGAGAAAGTGTTTCGCCGACCGAGCGCAAGCAGGTGTCGCCAGCGACGTGGCCATAGCGGTCATTGTAGAGCTTGAAATGATCGATATCGATCATCATCAGAGCCATTGGTTCGTGCTTCTCGGCAGCGCGTTTCCACTCAAGCTCAAGTTGCCGGTCGAAGCCGCGCCGGTTCGCAAGCCCGGTAAGGCCATCGAGGCTTGCCAGCTCTTCAAGATGCTCATTGGCAATCCGCAACTCTTCCTCGCGTCCGGCAAGCTTCTGCGCCATGTCGTCCAGCGCGACAGCGAGCGGTTTGAATTCCGGGAGCCAGGAGTCGTCAGTAGCGCGGACGTGAAGGTTGCCGCGGCCGAACAATGTGGCCGTGCGCACCAGCGCTCGGATTGGCCGCATCACCAGTTGTTCACCGCCAAACCATGCGACCATCAGGACGAAGAGACCGAATAGGGCGAGTTGCAGGTAGGCGACAGAAAGCTCACCGTTGATGCTGGCCTGTACCGTTCTTTCGTCGAGGCCGACGGCAAGCCGTGCTTGTGTCCACGGCACGCGCACATAGGCAAAGATGCGCGAAATGCCGTCGAAGCCGGGCGCTGTTACCGTGCCTTCGTCACGCGCCAGCATGTCTTTTGCGAGACTTTGGGCCGCGAACGGCTTGCCGATCAGATTATCTTGGTCCGCGGATGCCGCGATCAGCGTGCCGCTACCGTCGACCAGCAGCACGCTTGCGCCCGGATGCTGTGCCGCAGTCGAGGCCAATTCGCCGATCCACTGTAGATTGATGACCGCGAGCACGACGGCGCTGACCGATCCGTCGTCTCGGATCGCCGGATAAGTCGCGACAAGCGACGGCAACTGGTGAGTGCGGTTGATTATGTAATCGCTGAGCGCAAAACCTTTTGAATGCAGCGCATTCTGGAAATGCGAGCGGTCAGAAACGTTCAGCCCGACTGAATTTAAGTCAGCCGAACAGTTGATCTGACCGTCCGGTTTCGCGATCGACAGGCCGCGAAGCCACGGTACGCTGCCCTTCAAGGAGGTAAGGTATTTGTCGCAGTCTGCGGTATCGAACGGCGTTTTCGCGTAGGAGTGCGCGACAACTTGAAGGAGTGTACGGACCGAATAGATGATTTCGCGCTGTGACTGTGTTCCTCGTTGCGCCAGGTCCATAGCCACGTTGCGGGCTTGTTCGTTGTGCTCGGTGCGGGCACTCTCGAGGCCATGCATGCGTTCGAAGACGAGCGGCGCCATAATGAGAAGCGCAAGCACGATCAGGCGGGCGCGAATGCCGAGCATCGACACATCCGGCCAAAGCGACTTGCGCTTGTTTTGTTGATTGCCCGCCATCGTCACCCTCGACCCCGGCTGGCAACCTAGCGGAGACATGTGAAAATGCGCTTCGGTCAATCGATAAAACTTGAAACATCGGCCATGAGTTCACCAGATGGAAACCATAGATTGCACAACAGGTCTTGAGGCGGTGCGTTCACGGGTCGCGCAAGCTTGCCGCGATGCCAATCGCGATCCGGCAACCGTTACGCTGGTTGCAATCTCAAAGACATTCGCGCCTGAAGCGATCGAGCCGGTTATTGCCGGCGGCCAGCGGATATTCGGCGAAAATCGGGTGCAGGAGGCCAAGGCGAAGTGGCCGGAACTTATGGCCCATCAAGCCGGAATTGAGCTTCACCTGGTTGGTTCTTTGCAGTCGAACAAAGCCAAGGACGCGGTGGCCCTGTTCGATGCGATTCATTCGGTCGATCGGGCAAGCCTTGCCGAAGCGTTGGCCAAGGAAATCATCCGGCAAAATCGCCAACCCTTGCTTTTTGTCGAGATCAATACCGGTGCAGAGCCGCAAAAGGCCGGTGTCCTGCCCCAAGACGCCGACGCTTTTCTCGCGGCTTGCCGCGATCGCTATAGCCTCGGCATTGCCGGCCTGATGTGTATTCCGCCCCACGACGAAGCGCCGGCGCCGCATTTCGCCCTGACCGCCAAAATCGCCAAGCGCAATGGGCTGAAATTGCTTTCGATGGGCATGAGTGCGGACTTCCCGACCGCTATTGCCTTCGGTGCCACCCACGTACGCGTCGGCACTGCGATTTTCGGCGGTCGGAGCCAGTCGGCCTAACTCTGAATCATGATTCTTGTTTTTGGTGTGAGCCGGCTGACCAATCTTTTCAGGTCTTGCCGGCGCATCGCTACGCAGCCTGCTGTCGGTCCATATCCAGGCCGGGCGACGTGGAGGAACACGGCGCTGCCCCGGCCAGCTACTCTCGGCCGGGTATTGTGGTCGATCTCAATAATGAGGTCATAGAGCCCATCGTCACGGCGAAGCCGGTCGCCTGGTTCATTGGCCGACCGGCGAAATGGCTGGTTGTAACGCCGGCTCCGATGGTCCTCGCACCAGGCGTCGGCCGATCCGATGCGGCGGAGAGGTAACATAGTATGTGGTGTCGGCAAGCGATCGGCGCGCCACCACAACCGGACCGGGTGAAATTGCCCGCGCGGCGTCCCTCCATCGCCCTCCCGCTTATCGGCTTTGATGCCGGCACGCCCAAGCGCGACAGGAATTGTCAGATGACCGGCCTGGAGGAAGCCTTGAGAGCGGTGTCCGGGCCTGGCGCTGACCCGGATGGAAGGTAATGAAATCCGGCGCATAGATTAGCTTATTTCCCAACTTCTGCTTGCTCTTATACTCATGAACGTTCTACTTCGCGCGAGGCGGCCTGACCAAACGGCTGCGGGATCGGATTTGATGCCGAATACACGCAAAATTCTCATCGTCGACGACGACGCGGAGTTGCGCGACGCGCTGACGGAACAACTATCGTTGCACGAGGAGTTCGAAGCCGTTGCGGTCGAGAACGGCAGCAAAGGCGTGCAGGCTGCCAAGACCGGCCAAGTCGATCTTGTGATCATGGACGTCGGCCTTCCGGATATCGACGGCCGCGAAGCGGTGCGCATTCTTCGCAAGAATGCTTTCAAGGCGCCGATCATCATGCTCACCGGGCACGATACCGACTCCGACACCATTCTCGGTCTGGAGTTCTGGCGCCAACGACTACATTATCAAGCCGTTCCGGTTTGCCGTGCTGCTCGCCCGCATCCGCGCCCAGCTACGCCAGCACGAGGCAAGCGAAGACGCGGTATTCACCATCGGCCCTTATACGTTCCGACCAAGCTCGAAGCTTTTGCTCAATCCCAAAGGCAGCAAGGTCCGCCTGACGGAGAAAGAAACGTCGATCTTGCGTTACCTTTTCCGGGCTGGTCAGCGGCCGGTATCGCGCGAGACCCTGTTGCAGGAAGTGTGGGGATACAATTCCGGCGTCACCACGCACACGCTGGAGACTCACATCTACCGATTGCGCCAGAAGATCGAGAAAGATGCCGCCGCTCCGGCAATTCTTGTCACCGAAGCGGGCGGCTATAAGCTGGTGCCGTAATCGCGCCCTGTCATGACGATCGAGAACGACATCGCGTTTCTGGAGCGGATACCGATCCTCCGCCGGCTCGGCGCTGCTGCGCTTCGCATCCTCGCCATTGGCGCCGAGAGCCACGATGTACCGGCTGGTCAAGTTCTGTTCACCGTCGGCGAAGCCGCCGACGGCGCCTATATCGTTCAGCGCGGCTCGTTCTTGCTCGTCACTGGAAGAAAAGCAGATCCCGAAGTTGTGGCCGGCACGGGCACGCTGCTCGGCGAGGCGGCGTTGCTCACGGAAACGCGGCGTCCGGCCACCGCGCGCGCGCGTGAAGATTCCACGGTGCTGCGAATCTCCCGCACGCTGTTCCTGCGCATTCTGGATGGTTATCCCGACGCCGCAGTCCGGCTCCGTGAATTGATCGCTTCGCGTGCCGATCAATGGGCGCGCGAACTTGAGAACGTGCGAGCCGCGTTGACTCGCGGCGATACGACGCCGCAATAGCGTTGCGTTCGGCTCAGCCGTCTTTGGGCAGCCGGCGGTGCTCGATCTCCAGACTGACAAGCCGTGCCAACAGGGTTGCCGGATAGAGCTGCCCAAGTACCGATTCGAGATTGGCGATGTCGCGCGCCATCGGATGCAACGGCGTGATATCGCCGTAACCCACTGTCGTCAGTGTCGAAAAGCTGAAATACAGCAGCGCTGCGCCCGAGCCATGCTCAGCCCCGGTCGGCGGCAGGCCGTGAAAGGAGCCCGGAGAGAGCACTTCAATCAGCCGGTAAATCGTGAAGAAGAACAGGGCGAAATTGAAATACAGCACGACCGCGCCCTGAACCCGATGCCAGCTTACGCGGCCCTCGCCAAATATCGCGCGTGCGATCACAAAACTTAATATCCCGATGGCGATCAATCGTCCGCCTGCGTCCAGCCATTCGGTGAGTTGGGTTGGATCCTCGGCGTGAATGATCGAGCTGATAGGGCTAAGCAGGACGGCGATAAACACCAGGAACGCGGCAAGATGACTGCGCGACGTCACCACCAGTGTCGACAGAACGAACAAAACGAACATCGACGGCAGGATAAATCCTGGCAGCAGTCCCATGCCGGAAAGCGGGATGACCAGGAAAATCAGCGTGCCTTCGATGAAAAGCAGTGCGGTGAGCCCGGGTTCGCGCGTGCGCTCCTGCCATCGCAGGAAATGGCTCCAGTACACTTTGAATGTCTTGATCGCTGATCGCATGCCGCCGGTCTTCGAATTTCGCTTACCTAATAGAGCATGCACGAGGCCGAAACGCCTAGAGGCGTTCAGGCCTCGAAAGTCGCGGTCACCGGCACATGGTCGGACGGCCGCTCGGCGCCGCGATAATTGCGGGCGATCTCGATGCCCGAGACGCGGTCCGCCAGCATCGGCGAGGTCCAGATGTGGTCGAGGCGGCGGCCTTTGTCGGCAGTCGCCCAATCCGGCGAACGATAGCTCCACCAGGTGTAAAGCTTGGTCGGCTCGGGCGTGTGCTCGCGCATGCTGTCGATCCAGCCGCCGATCTTGCGCACGGTGGTCAGCTTTTCGCACTCGATCGGCGTATGGGAGACAACCCGCAGCATCTGCTTGTGGCTCCAGACATCGTGCTCGAGCGGCGCCACATTGAGGTCGCCGACCAGGATCGCGCGCTCGTTCGTAGCCGGCCGCAAAGTGATGTTGTCACGCATCTCGTCGAGGAAGGCGAGCTTGTGGGCGAATTTCGGATTGACGTTGGGGTCGGGAGTATCGCCGCCGGCGGGCACGTAGAAATTATGGACAGTGACCGGATCGCGCAGCCCGGCGCGCTCGCCAAACACCGCCGAGACATGCCGGCAATCTTTCTTGCCGCAAAAGCTCTGGATGTTGAAAGTCTCGAACGGCAAGCGCGAGATCACGCTGACGCCGTGATAGCCCTTCTGGCCGTTGAGCGCGACCGCCTCATAGCCGAGCCGCTTGAAACGCTTCAGCGGAAAGGCGTCGTCCGGACACTTCGTTTCTTGCAGACACAAAATGTCCGGCCGCACCGCCTTGATGAATTTGGCGACCAGATCGATGCGCAGCCGCACCGAATTGATATTCCAGGTTGTCAGCGTGAGTCGCAAAGGGAGCCGCAATTTCAGCGTTCAACAATCGACTGTTAGATAGATGCGCGGCGCTGAAATGCCAACCGGTGACGGATAACTGTCCCCGGTTTCCGGTTACTGCATCGATCCCGGGCTGCTGGCGTAATTGATGACGAAAAGATTCGGATCCGGCTTCTTGGCCTGATCGAGATTGTAAACGGCGACCGTCGTATCGAGGCCTTGCGGATCGGTCACGGTCCACTGCTTGAGCGTCAGGTCCTTGGCGTCGAACATGATCATCAGCCGGCTGGTGCCGACCACCAGTTGCTTTTCCTCGATCACCACCGAGACGAAGGTGTCGTCGGACGAAACGCTGATGACGTCGGTGTCCTGGATGAGATTGATGTGATCGGCCAGCAGGTAGCGCAGCGGCGTCTGCGACAGCGGATAAAGTTGCTGGGTATCGAGTTTGCGATCGCGCACGACGACCGAGGAGCCATCGGCGACGATGTCGAGCGGCGACGGCGGATTATACTCGAATCGCACTTTGCCGGGCTTCTGAATGTAGAACGTGCCTTGGGTCCGGCTGCCGTCGGGTCCGATCTGCACGAAATTGCCGACCATCGTCTGCACGCTCGACAGATAGGCGCTGACGCGATCGAGCAGCGCGCGCTGCTGCGGATTGAAGGCGCTTCCCTGGTTGCCGAGGCCTTTCTGCAGGAACGAGAACGGGAAGAAGTGTTTCTGGCCGTCATCCTGCTGGGCGGGCGGCGCCGCATCCTGCGGCGGTGGTGGCGCGCCGCCGCTTTTCGGCCGCGGCGCAGGCGTCGGCAGCGGCACATTCTCCGCGATTGCCGGAGCAACGGCGAGCATGGCGCAAATTGTCGCTACGATAATTTTCGTTGCGCCAAAGCTCGCGCCCTGTCCCGCCATTCCGTGCTCCTGCGGTACTTTTACCGCGCCCGCGACGATAACTAACCGCTAATCACCCGATATGGCGAATTCGCGGCCACGCCTAAGTCCCCGCTTAACGCTCAAACGCCAGATTCTCAATAAGATTCGTCGTTACTGCCTTCGAGCAGGATTTCGCGTTTACCCGCATGATTAGGCTGCCCGACGACGCCTTCCTGTTCCATGCGCTCCATCAGCGAGGCCGCGCGATTGTAGCCGATTTGCAGCCGGCGCTGAATGTAGCTGGTCGAAGCCTTGCGATCGCGAACGACGATCTGAACCGCCTGCTGATAAAGATCGCCGCCCTCGCCGCCGCCCATCGCGGTTGCATCGAACACCGGATTGCCATCCTCGTCCTGCGGCTCTTCCGCGGTGACGGCTTCGAGATATTCCGGCTGGCCTTGCGACTTAAGGTGACGAACGACCTTCTCGACCTCTTCGTCGGAAACGAACGGTCCGTGCACGCGGCTGATGCGGCCGCCGCCCGCCATGTAGAGCATGTCGCCCTGGCCGAGCAGCTGTTCGGCGCCTTGCTCGCCGAGAATGGTGCGGCTGTCGATTTTGGACGTGACCTGAAACGAGATGCGCGTCGGGAAATTCGCTTTGATCGTGCCGGTGATGACGTCGACCGACGGACGCTGCGTGGCGAGGATGACGTGCAAGCCGGCGGCGCGCGCCATTTGCGCCAGACGCTGCACCGCGCCCTCGATGTCCTTGCCGGCGACCATCATCAGGTCGGCCATTTCGTCGACGATCACGACGATATAGGGCAGCGGCTCGAGATCGAGCTCTTCTTTCTCGTAGATCGCCTCGCCGGTTTCCTTGTTGTAGCCGGTGTGTACCGTGCGCGAGAGCTTTTCGCCTTTGCCGTTGGCTTCGACGACGCGCGCATTGTAGCCATCGATATTGCGCACGCCGAGCTTCGACATCTTCTTGTAGCGTTCCTCCATCTCGCGCACCGCCCACTTCAGTGCGACCACGGCTTTCTTCGGGTCGGTGACGACGGGCGTCAGCAGATGGGGAATGCCGTCATAGACCGACAATTCCAGCATCTTCGGATCGACCATGATCAGCCGGCACTGCTCCGGCTGCAGCCGGTACACCAGGCTGAGGATCATGGTGTTGATCGCGACCGACTTGCCGGAGCCGGTGGTGCCGGCGATCAAAAGGTGCGGCATCCGCGCCAGGTCGACCAGCACCGGTTCGCCGCCGATCGATTTGCCGAGGCAGAGCGGCAGGCGGTACGCGTTTTCCGAATAATCGCGGGTCGCCAGCAGTTCGCGGAAAAGAACTTTCTCGCGCGTGGCGTTCGGCAGTTCGATGCCGATGGCGTTGCGGCCGGACACCACGGCGACGCGGGCCGATAGCGCGCTCATGGAACGGGCGATGTCGTCGGCGAGGCTGATCACCCGCGACGATTTGATGCCGGGTGCGGGTTCGAGCTCATAGAGCGTGACCACCGGACCCGGACGCGCATTGATGATTTCGCCGCGCACGCCGAAATCGCCAAGCACACCTTCCAGTGTCGTGGCGTTTTCCTGCAAGGCCTCCTGGCTGACCGTGGTGCGGCTGGCTTTGGGCGGCAGCGCCAGCAGTTCGAGCGGCGGCAGCACGTAACCATTGGATGAGCGGCGCGGCTTTGGCGCCGCCGCGCGTTGCTGCTTGCGCGGCGCTTTCGGTTCCGCCTCGGGTGCGAGCTCGACATCCGGTTCTTCGACATAGCGCTCCGCTGCGGCCGCGCCGTCGAAGCGCGGTTCGATTCTCCGGCGCGGGACCGCGGCATCGGCGCGCTTTGGCGCCACCGCGCGGGAACGGAGCAGAAGGGCGATCCTGGCGCGGAAGCTCAGCACCGTGTGCATGATGCCGCCGAGGGAGAACCAGCCGCTTTCTTTGCCGGCTTCTTCCTCCTCTTCGTCGTCCTCTTCCTCCTCAACAACGTCATCATCGGTGGCATCGCGCCACAGCATGCCGGCCGCGCCGGCGAAGGTGGTGACGGCCGCGATGCCCAGCACGATTGACGCGATAAACCGGTTGGTTCCGGTCATCGCGATGTGGAACATCACGGTCGGCAGCCGCAGTATGGCGTCGCCGACGACACCGCCGAGGCCGCACGGCAGCGGCCAATGGGTGGCGCGCGGCAGACACGATGCAAAAGCCGCCGCGAGGACAGCGCCGAACACCCAAAGCAACACACGCAGCTTTTCGCGGCTGAGCGCGCGATGGCCGAGCAGCCGATAGCCCCACACGCCGATCGGCAGCAGCAAAGCGAGCGAACCAAGGCCGAGCAACTGCATCATCAGGTCGGCGGCAATCGCGCCGGGCTGGCCGAGCAGGTTGTGCACCTGCGTATCGGTGGCGTGGCTGAACGACGGATCCTTCACCGACCAGCTTGCGAGCGCGAGCGCCGCCATCAGCGCGATGCTGATCAGGGCGATACCGCAAACCTCGCGCAGCCGCCGTTTCAGCATGATGCCGAGCTGGCCGGAGAGGTAGGCCATTCCGTCGAGGCTGCGATCGATCATCGACATGGTGTGGGTTGCCTCAACCAAGCACGCCGACGAGACGATGCAGCGCCTCGGCGGTGATTTCGTTGTTTTGAACCATCGCGACACGGATGTAGTCGGCGCCGGGATTGCTGCCGTCGTCCTGTTCGCGGGCGAGATAACGGCCCGGCACGACACGCAGCCCGGCTTCGCGCCACAGCTTCAGCGTTGCCGCCTCGCTGCCGCCTTGCGCCGACACGTCGAGCCAAAGGAAGAAGCCGCCGGCCGGCCGCTTGTAGCCGTAGCGATCGCCGACGATCTGATCGGCAAGATCGAATTTCTCGCGATAGAGCCGCCGGTTTTCCTCGACGTGCTTTTCGTCGTTGTAGGCGGCGATCGCGACATGCTGCATCGGCGTCGGCACCATCGGCGCCGCGACATTGCGCAGTTCGAGATAGGCCTGCATGTAGGAGCGGTCGCCGGCGGCGAAGCCGATGCGCAGTCCCGGCAGGCTCGATCGCTTCGACAGCGAATGGAAGATGGCGACATTGGCGAAATCCGGACCCGCGGCTTCAAGCATGCCGTGCGGCGGATGTTCGCTGTAGATCTCGCAATAACACTCGTCGGAAAAGATCATAAAGCCGAAGCGCCGCGCCATCGCCGTCAGCTTCTTCAGGTAGTCGAGGTCGGCCACCGCGCCCTGCGGATTGGCCGGCGAGGCGAGGTAAAACGCCACCGTGCGCGCCAAGAGTTCATCGCTCAGTGCATCGAGGTCCGGCAGAAAGCCGGTCTCGCGTGTGGTCGGCAGATAAACCGGTTCGCAATTGGCGCCGATCGCGCCGGCGGCATAAGCGGCATAAAACGGATTTCGGAATCAGGATCGCCGGTGGGCCCTGGCGCGGTTTCACCCAGTTTTTCGCGGCAAGCGCCGCGAGGAAAAGACCCTCGCGCGTGCCGTTGAGCACCAGCACTTCATTCGCGGCGTCGAGCGGGCGCTCCAGCGTGAAGCGGCGGCCAACCCAGTCCGCGACGGCCTTGCCGAACTCGTCGAGGCCCTTGTTCGCCGGATAACGGCCGAACTCGGCGACATGCTTCGCGAGCACCGGCCCGACGAAGGACGGGATCGGGTGTTGCGGCTCGCCGACGGCGAGGCTGATCGCCGGCATGCCCGGCGGAAACGGATCGATCAGCTCCCGCAGCTTCACGAAGGGCGAGCGCGAGCCGGTTGCGCGAACGGGCGGTGGTGAAGGTTGAGTCATCCTGTCCATCATGAACAGCGGATCCGTCCCGCCGCATCATCGGCGAAATACCATAGAAGCGCTGAGGTTAAGACCCGATTAACCAATCGGGATTGGGGCATCTCTATCCTCCAATGTCGCAATGGGGCAGGGGCCAATAGTGACATTTCCCGTTCTCCCGATGCATCGCACTCCCTCTCCCCGCGTGCGGGGAGAGGGTGGGGTGAGGGGGCGTCCCCGCCAGAGTCAGAGTTGCGGCAAAGCTCAGAATTGCGGCAGCGCCCCCTCACCCTCCCTCGCTTCGCTCGCTCGACCTCTCCCCGCACGGGGGAGAGGTGAAAAAGCGATCTCGTTCTCGCGATGCGGTTTGCACCCGAGTTATCGTCACGCGACGAGAATTTCTCCGCTCTCCGCGCCGACCTTCGCCAGAGAACACCGGCGGTGGTCGCCGGTACCCTCACGATCTGCGCTTCAAGCCACGAATGTAAGAAGGAAGAAAGCAAGGAAGCGGAACGCCGACAGACGCGTAGCCAACCTCCGCACCTTTCGGGTGCGGCGCGCGCAGAGCGCTGCGCGCTCGCCTCTCGGCGTTCCACCACGGCTCTTGCCAGAGGGACATTCGTCCCAAGGCTCAGCTTCAGGCCAGGCTTCCTGGGACGTGGTCTCACCGGGCGTTACCCGGTGTCTGCCTGTCCCAGTCCAGCGGAGCACCCCACGCGCCGGTCGTAATGCCGGCGAGCATGATGCCCAAGGCCGCCCGGGAGTGGCAGTGACGAGCCGCCACGCGCGGGCACCGCCTCCCGCTCCGTCCTGCGGGGTCACCGCACAACGTCCTTGTACGCGAGCGAGATAGAGGTGGCCTCGGAAATCTGCACAAGACGCTAAGTGGAGTTTCTGCCTGACGGCGGGCACGCTGTGCGCCGCGAATCAGGAGAGACCATGACAAGACGACCGCGCCGGAACCACACACCGGCCTTCAAAGCAAAGGTGGCGCTTGCCGCCGTCAAGGGCGATCGAACATTGACTCAGCTGGCAGAGCAGTTCGACGTCCACCCCAACCAGATCACATCGTGGAAGGCGCAGCTTGAGGGTGGGGCTGCCGATGTTTTTGGTCCCGGCGGCGGCAACGGAGCAGCGCAACCGGCCGTTGACGTGAAGTCGTTGCACGCCAAGATCGGAGCGCTGACGCTGGAGAACGATTTTTTGGAAGGAGCGCTCAGCAAGGCGGGATTGCTGAGCGCAAAGCGATGATCGACCGTGAGCACAATTTGCCGATCACCAAGCAGGCGGACGTTCTGTGCATCAGCCGTGGCAGCGTCTACTACCTGCCGCGCCCAGTACCGGAAGCCGACCTCGCAATCATGCGGCGTCTCGACCGGCTGCATTTGGAGTCCCCTTTCGCCGGCTCGCGGATGTTGAGAGGCTTGCTGGTCGCTGAGGGGTGCAAGATCGGCCGTCGGCATGTCAAAACGCTGATGAAACGGATGGGGATAGAGGCGCTCTATCGCCGTCCGCGCACCACGAAGCCCGGGCCCGGCCACAAGATCTATCCGTATCTGTTGCGCGCCACGGCGGTCACGCGGCCGAACCAGGTGTGGGCGATGGACATCACCTACATCCCGATGGCGCGGGGCTTCGTCTACCTGGCCGTGGTGCTCGACTGGTTCAGCCGTCGCGTGCTGTCATGGCGGCTGTCGATCACGATGGAGGCGGCATTCTGCGTCGAGACGCTGGAGGATGCTCTGGCTCGTCACGGCAAGCCGGACATCTTCAATACCGATCAGGGTTCGCAGTTCACGGGCTCGGCGTTCACCGGCGTGCTCGCCAACAACGACATTGCGATCAGCATGGACGGGAAAGGAGCTTGGCGAGACAACGTCTTCGTCGAGCGGCTGTGGCGCAGCGTCAAATATGAGGAGGTGTATCTGAAGGCCTACGACAGTGTCAGCGAGGCCCGCTCTTCTATCGGCAAATACCTGGACTTCTACAACGGCCGGAGACCGCATTCGAGCCTTGACGGCACCACACCCGATCAAGCCTACTTCAACGAACTGCCAGTCCGCTTGGCAGCCTAACCCCGGCAGAGACTCCACTTATCGACGCGGAAAATCTGTTCAGACAACCGGAACCACCTCAAGATTGACGGCCATTTCTCAAAACCAGACCGCGATGTCAAAGCGTTTCTATTTGTTCAAATAAATCCGGACGTTGCGCAATATGATTCAAAGTCGCCGCGCGCCATTTCGCGCACAAAGATTTGCATGAAGGCAATTTATGTCAGTAAATCAGAATCTTACGTGATTTGAGCGCTTGTTTGCTCCCGTATGCTTCACCGAATATCGGAACCGCGGCCGTATGACCTGTGTCATAAAAAACCTGCGTCATAAAAACGATGAAATGGAAGAACAACAAAACTCATCTCAGCAACAAACAAATCTCGGTATCCGATGTGCACGCGTTTTTCCAATCGTTGTCTGGCTCTGATCGTCGTCTTCGTTATGGCCGGTTTGCCGCAGCTCGGCCGGGCGGCGGAGCCGGAGACTCCCGCGTACGGCCCCGAACTGGAAGGTTTCGATTATCCGCACCCTGTGCAGCATTATGATTTCAGCTCGCAGGGCACAGCGTTGCGGATGGCTTTTATGGATGTTGCTCCGGATCATCCTAACGGCCGGACCATCATGCTTCTGCACGGCAAGAACTTCTGCGGCGCGACGTGGGATCAGACGATCACCGCATTGGCCGGGAAAGGTTATCGCGTCATTGCGCCCGACCAGATCGGGTTTTGCAAATCGAGTAAACCCGCGCACTATCAATTCAGCTTTGAGCAGCTCGCGGCGAATACCAATGCGCTGCTGCATTCGCTCGGTGTGCAGCACGCGATTGTTGCGGGCCATTCGACCGGCGGCATGCTCGCGATCCGCTATGCCTTGATGTATCCGGGCGAGGTCGATCAACTCGTTCTGGTGGACCCGGTCGGCCTTGAAGACTGGCAGGCAAAAGGGGTGCCCTGGGTCAGCGTCGATCGCTGGTATGAAGAAGAAAAAAAGACGACGGCCGAGACCATCCGCAAGTACGAGCAGGCGACCTATTACGCGGGTCAGTGGCGTCCGGAATACGACCGCTGGGTGCTGATGCTGGCCGGGCTTTATAATGGCCCCGGGCATGACGTCGTCGCTTGGGATTCGGCGCTGCTGTACGACATGATTTTCGACCAGCCCGTTGTGTACGATCTTGCCCGTCTTAAACCGCCGACACTGCTGATGGTCGGCGACAAGGACACGACGGCGATCGGCAAGCAATTCGCTCCCCCGCAGGTTCGCGAGGCCGTTGGCCACTATCCCGAACTGGCCAAATCAGCCGGCCGCGCCATACCGCATGCCACTGTGGTGGAGTTTCCAGACCTCGGTCACGCACCGCAAATTCAGGACCCTGAAAAATTTCATGACGTTTTGATGGGCTGGTTGGATGTGCATCGGTAAATGCGGCTTCCCGTTCACAGGGGCGGCGTCGCTTCGTTTGCGACGATCGTGGCCGGTCAACGTCCGGGCGACCTATGCGCTTTACCGAGCAATTTCAACGTGATTGCACTTAGGGCATTCGAAGGAGTGCAATTCATAGCCAGGACGTTCGGCCTCTATGCCAAAAAGCCGCATCTTTGTTCCGCACTTGGAGCAGTCCGGTCGTTTAATCGAATCCGAATGCGGTGTAGCCGGCTGATAAGTGGTCATAGGCGTTTCCTTTGTCTGGCAGGCGGGAGCGCGACCGCTCTCAGCCACCGACGCCTGACGCAGAGCCGCTGTCGATGATGAAAAAGTGTGCGCCCCTTTGAGGGGCGGAGTTGAGCGGCAAAAGACATGTGCGCGGAACTGGCCAAAATTCTTGAACATAACGGGAACAGTCCGAGGCTCGTATTGACCGAAATTGCATAAGTATGAGGTTATTGACATAAATGAGTAAGTGCAGTATTTGATGGCGTTAGGCTAAGTTCTCTCATCGGAGTGGATGTCATGAAGAATGGAAAGAACGGGCAGGTCGGAAAGCGCCCTGAGAGAAGAGCGCCTTCAAATCATGCTGGATGCCGATGAATTGCGCGCGGTAGACACGTTTCGCTTTGAGCACAGGATGCCGAGCAGAGCCGCCGCAGTCCGGGAGTTGTTTCGCCTCGGTCTTTCGGTGGCAGGGACCGAGGGCCGGGTCGCAACTGGAGGGCGGCTAAGTCGAGCGATTACGGCGTGCTCAGCCAGCGTAAAATACGCGAATAGCCGCGCTTTACTCATATCGACGACTTCTTAGCTTTTGTCGGATTGGCGGACGCGCTTTTTCTGGCGGAGAGTGCTTACGCGCTACGCTGATGGCGGTCGGGGAGATAGCGACCTGTAGCCGGATTTTTGGGACAGACGGCCATGACTGATATTTTCAGCGAACGAATTTCCAAGGCGGGCTGCCGGGATTTTCTTTGTTGCGCCAGTTGAGGCAGGATCTTCGCGTGAAGGCTATTTCCGCGAGATTCTCGACGAGATGCCGGCCGCGATCTATGTGACCGACGCCCTTGGTCGCATCACGTATTTCAATGAAGCGGCGGCTGACGCTGTGGGGCCATCGTCCCACCATAGGGACAAGCGAATGGTGCGGCTCTTGGAAACTGTTTTGGCCTGACGGACGTGCGCTGCCTCATGGGGAATGTCCCATGGCGATAGCGATCAAGGAAAGGCGCACTGTGCGGGGCATGGAAGCGATTGCCGAGCGCCCGGACGGCACGCGCGTGCCGTTCGAGCCTTACCCGACGCCTCTTTTTGATCGCTTCCGGCGCCCTATTGGCGCGGTGAATATGCTGATTGACATCACGGATCGCAAACGCGCCGCAGAAGTCAAACAGCTTCTCTCGTCGATTGTGCAATTCTCTGACGATGCAATCATCAGTAAGAATCTCGAAGGCATAATCGAAAGCTGGAACGCGGGAGCCGAGCGGATTTTTGGATACACGGCAGGCGAGGCGATTGGTAAGTCGGTGGAAATGCTGATTCCACCGGACCGACTCAATGAGGAACAGGCAAATCCTCAGTCGCATTCGGCGCGGCGAGCGAATCGAGCATTATGAGACCGTCCGTTGTTGCAAGGATGGAAGCCTGATTGATATTTCCCTGACCGTATCGCCAATCATGGCTGCGGACGGCAGGGTCATTGGCGCTTCCAAAATCGCGCGGGACATTACTGAGCGCAAGCGAAGCGAAGCGCATATCTCAGTCCTTGCACACGAGGCGGAGCATAGAGCTAAGAACGTATTGGCGACCGTGCAAGCAGTCGTAAATCTCACGGAAGCCGAAACCATCGAGGGCTTTAAGAATGCAGTCAACGGGCGTCTCCACGCTCTCGCAAATGTCCATGCTTTATTTGTCTGAGTTGCGCTGGTCCGGCGCTGGACTACATGACGTTATCGCCAACGAACTCGCCCCTACCGCAAGGGGACGGCACGCGCGTCGCTATCGAAGAGCCTGGCGCTTAAGATTGAATCAATCACGGCGCAGACAATCGCTGTCGTGTTCAACGAGCTGACGATCAATGCCGTCAAGTACGGCGCCTTGTTTGTGTCGGAACGGCGGAATTGGCATTTCCTGGACCGGTCCAAACTGGGCGACTCGCTCGTTTGCTGGGTTGAAAGTGGTGGACCTGCCGTCACACCGCCCGCTCATAAAGGCTTCGGCACGAAGGTGATCTCGAATATGATCCAGCAGGCAAGAGGCGAGATACGGTTTGACTGGAATCCGGCAGGATTAGCCTGCGAAATAGCCCTTCCTATCTGATGAAGCGCAATCTCGTTGGACTCTAGCTGCGGTTTCCGTGACGCTGAATGGATTCGATGTGCCGCTCCCGGCGCCCTTTCGTGCGATAGTCAGAGCGACGAGTGACCATCGCTTCCGCATTCCGTTATGCCCTGACAGCGACCATTCGCTCGCCGGGATGGCGGGGAGGGTCAACGGCGGTCATCTGGCGCTGGGATGACTGGCTCGAGACGCGTTTTCTTGTGCACTTAAGACGTTTCTGTTCAGAGGTCGCGTTTGCGACATTACGCGCAACGGGCTTTGATATGAGGGGATCAAGAAATAGCTTGACCCGCACACCAGCCGCTAGACCACGCCCACTGAAAATTGTAGCCGCCCAGCCAGCCTGTGACGTCAAGCGCTTCACCGATGGCATAAAGACCGGGGACATCTCGCGCCTCCATCGTCTTGGACGAGAGGTCTCGGGTATCGATCCCTCCGAGCGTCACCTCAGCCTTGGACCACTCCTCCGAGCCTGTTGGTTGAACCTCCCAGCGTTTGAGGCGTGCCGCAAAGGCCACGAGGGTACGGTCGGGGACATTCGCTATTGGCCCAGGCGGCAAGCATGCCTCGGCCAGCGCGTGTGCGAGGCGGGCGGGCAAGATCTCGGCGAGCACAGTCTTGGCTTCGGCCCTGGGCCGGGAGCGCTTGCGCTCGAGCAGAAAGCCGTTCGCTTCGTACGCCGGCGTTAAGTCCAGCGAGATCGTATCTCCTTGCCGCCAGTAGGAGGAGATTTGCAGAATGGCCGGACCGGAGAGGCCACGGTGAGTAAAAAGAATGCTCTCGCGGAAGCTCTGTTTCGCGCAGGACACTATCGCTTCCAAGGAAACGCCTGCAAGAATCTGGTCGAACCCGAGCGTTTCAGGCGTAGCCTTCAGTGGCACCAGCCCAGGAAGTTGTTCAGTTACGCCCAAGCCGAAGCGACGGGCCACGTCATAGGCGAAACCGGTCGCCCCCATTTTCGGGATCGACAGGCCGCCGGTCGCTAATACAAGCGCTGAAGCGGTGAAGCACCCGCGGCTAGTCTCCAGGCGGAAGCAGTCGGTGTGGGAAATATCCGTAACAGTGTGGCTGACCCTGACGTCGACACCGCCCCGCGCGCATTCGGCCAGCAGCATGGTAACGATGGCGCGTGCCGAGCCATCGCAGAACAATTGACCAAGTGTCTTCTCGTGATACGGAATGCGGTGGCGCTCAACTAAAGAGATAAAATCAGCCTGCGTGTAGCGGCCCAACGCTGACTTGCAAAAGTCAGTATTACCGGACAGGAAGCGATCCGGCGCGCTATGAAGATTAGTAAAATTGCAACGCCCGCCGCCGGAGATCAGGATCTTGGCGCCCACCTTGTCAGCATGATCAAGCAACAGGACTTTCCTGCCCCGCTGGCCGGCGGTCAGGGCGCACATGAGCCCCGCTGCGCCGGCCCCTAGAATGATGACGTCGAATGCCTCCGTTGTTGTCGTCATTAGCTCTTTGCCACCTGCCTGCTCTGGCGCTGGTACGCGCGGACGCCCCTGAGAGATTTGCAGGCGCGGCCATCTCCCTCTGTGGTTGGGATCAGAACTGGTTGTATTACTGCAAGCGGTTGACGAGCCCGCAATGGCGCCTGGCAAAGCTTCGATACTGACAAATGCACGGCCTCGATTGACGATCGCGCTGATTGCCTTACGGGCTCAGGCCGCTTTGTTCTTGATGCCGCCTTTGTTCACGGGCTCGAATGTCAACTCGCTCGCCGGCACTGGCTTCGAGAACAGATAGCCCTGGCCAAATTTGAGGCCGAGCGCGCGAACGCGGTCGAGCTGATCCTGCGTTTCGATGCCTTCGGCTACGGTCGATCTATCGAGCGACGTTGTAAGCTGGACGATCGACGCAATGACCGCGCTCGTCTCAGGACGATCGAGCCGGTTTATGAAGGACTTGTCGATCTTGACCTTGTCGAACGGGAACACCGTGAGATACGCCAATGACGAAAATCCCACGCCGAAGTCGTCGAGCGCTATCGACACGCCGATGTCCTTCAATTGTCGCAGAGTCGCTAGATTCTGATCGCTCTCTTCGAGCAGCACGCCCTCGGTAATCTCGAGCTCCAGGCGTTCCGCAGCGAGCCCGGACTCGGCCATTGCGAACGTCGCCGCTTCGACGACGTTGGATTTGGCAAACTGCACCGGCGACAGGTTGACGGCGACCTTGATGCCCTTCGGCATCCGCATGGCGTCCTGGCAAGCCTTCAACATGATCCAGTTGCCCAGCTCGACAATGAGCCCGGCGTCCTCGGCGACCGGGATGAACTCAGACGGCGGGATCGAGCCCTTGGTCTTGTGGTTCCAGCGCGCCAAGGCCTCGACCGACACCACGTGCCCGGTATCGAGGTCGATGACCGGCTGATAATGCACATCGAGCTGATCATCCCAGATCGCCTCACGCAGATCGATCTCAAGCGCGCTCCGCTGATCTGCCTCGGCTTTCATTTTGGGGGAATAGGTATGGAAGCAATTGCGTCCTGCGCTCTTCGACTTGTAGAGGGCGAGGTCAGCGTTGCGCAACACTTCGTCAATGCGTTCGCCGTGTTGTGGAATAAAGGCAATGCCAATGCTACAGCCCACGACGACGGGATGGCCGTCGATCGTGTAAGGGGCACTGACCACTTCGATCAGGCGCGTTGCCAGCGCTTCGGAGCGTTCATGCAGTCCGCCCTCGCTCGCCTGCAAGAGCACCGCGAACTCGTCGCCGCCGAGACGGGCGGCAAGATCGACGTCCCGGATTGCGGTCTTGATGCGGTTGGCGACGCTCTTGAGCAACAAGTCTCCGCTCTGATGGCCCAGCGTATCGTTGACGCCCTTGAATTTGTCGAGATCGAGAAGGAAGACCGCAAATGCTCCTCTGTGCTGCCGATAGCCCGCCAGCGTTTCCTCGACCCGCTCCTTGAACAAGTGGCGGTTCGCCAATCCGGTGAGGGTGTCGAAGTGCGCCAGTTGCTCAATCCGGGTCTCGGAGTTCTTGCGATCCGTGATGTCCTCGTGTGTCGAGACCCAACCGCCGTTCTCCAGCACGTGGTTGGAGACAGCGACGGTACGGCCGTTCTTAAGCACATGCTGCGCTGAATAGCTTCGATCCTTCAATAACCGCTCCATGCGCATGGCCAGGTAGCGGTCGGGGTCCTGACGGATATTGCCGGCCTTTATCTGATAGGCGAAGATCTCGTGAAACGGTCGTCCAACCGTGACCAATCCCGGCGGGAATCCATATATCTTTGCAAACCGATCGTTCCAAACGGCGAGTTTATGGTCACCGTCATACATCGTAATTCCCTGCGAAATCTGACTTAGCGCGGTGTCGAACCGCTCAATCACTGTCTCCAGGCGGCTGTTGGCGCGCTCGAGCGTCGACTGACGTTGCAAGATGATGACGACGAACATGACCGTGACCAGTGTCAAGGCGGTCGCGATCAAGAAATAGATCAAGCTATGATGACGGAAGTCGGCGAAGATGTGCCCCTCGCTCTCGCCGATCGTGACCACCAGCGGAAAATCAGTGAGCGTTCGATAAGAGACGAGGCGGGGCACGCCGTCGACAGAGCCGCCGCCCCAGAAGTGGCCATTGAGGCCATGCGTCAGCGACTCCCTCATCACGGCGGTTTGTTGCTGAGGTGGTTTGACGAACCCATACGAAACCCGCAGCTTGCCGTCGAGGCCGCGAATACTGATATCGCTGTCGGGTCCAAGTTTCAGAGTTTGCGAAAATTGCTCGGCAAATCGCGGGTCGACCTGACCGGTGATGATGCCGGCAAAGCTGCCATCGGGTGCGCGCAAGCGTCGCGCTACGGGAAGTGAGTATTTTCCTGTCGACCGAAGGGCGACCGGGTCGCCGATAAATAGCTCGTCTTTAGGGTTATTGAGTTGCGCGATAAAATGCTTGCGGTCGCCGACGTAGATCGGTGCGGCCAACGGGCCCGACGTCGTTTGAATGAGATAGCCGTTGGCCGTGACTTGGGCGAACTCGGTGGCGACATCGCCGACCAGTCCGCTCTGACGGGCGGTTTTGACGAGATCGAAGTTCTTCGGGTCGTTCTCGTAGGCTTGGCGCAACAGCAGCATCGTTGTGTCGATGCCCTTGAGCAGCTGTACGGTGTCTTTCTCGAATAATCTCGCCATGCTGTCGCCGCGCTCGACGGCGACATCGATCGCCTCGGCATGGTCGCGATGAAACTGATAGGCGACTTCACTCCAGCAAAGAGCGATGATCGCAACACCAAGAAGGACGACAGGATTCAACAGACGACGCAGCATTGACTAACTCAAGCCCGATTTTTCTCTTGGGGCCATTCTCCCGGGCCAAATGCTGGCACAACTCCACTTATTATTATCCGCGACCTATTAAATTTCTGGTTGGCGGCGATTAACCCACGGTTAAGCGTAACTACCGCGCCGCGCTGCATAAGTTCGACTTAAATCGTCCCTGCGCGGCCTTGCCCGGGTCGATGCAAGCGCAGGAGCTAAGTTCGGCGGTATTGCTGCAGCAGCTAATGTCGCTGATGGGGCACGCGCGACTGACATGAATCGGCGTCAGGGCAGTCCTATGTCCGCTGTGAGCCCATTAACGACCAAAAATTTGCAATGCCGGCATTGGTAGCGATGAGCCAGAAGCAGACTACGGCCGCTTCGCGAGCATCACTGCTGGTGCGTTGAGCACTAACCAGGACCTCACAACGCCAGCTTCTTCTTGATCTTGCATCGCCGCTCGCGCCTTTATCCTTCTTCGTGCATTGTGGCTTATACGATACCGCCCATCAGATGAGCGGCCACCAGCGAAAGCCATATCCATCCAATCGCGATCGTTATTCGCTGGAGCAGTCCACGGATCGATGCAAGCCTGCCTGTACTGGCGAAGCCGCGGGCAAAGAGAATGAAGCCGACGCCGAATAGGACGGCGGATGCTCCGGAATACACTGCCCAACCGTCTGCACCCGCTGCGGCGAATAACTGACGGAGCGCGAAAAACGCGATGAATAGCGATATGAATGCGAAGAGAGAACATACGTCGTGAAGAATGCCCCGAATGTCGCGCTTCGGCCTCGCTAAGCTTTCGTCTCGCAGTCCGGGCCGGTCGGTAACAAAGATACCCGCACCGATCAGGCCGAGGGCGTAAATGCCGACAAGCACCGGTGCCCAGAACGAACCACCATAGGCTCGAAGTGCGGACGATAATCCAAAAGCATAGGCGAACATGAGAGCGCCCGTCACAATGAAATTCGTTTGCTGTACCCAGCCGCGCGGACCGATTGCGAGAGCGCTCACCGCCTGTCGGAGTGGATCATACTTGCTCCGCAGCGCTCCCTCGATAAGGAAGACCACGATGAAAAATGGTCCGGCGATCGCTCCACACGAAAGCAAGAGTTGTTGGATTGTCATATTTCAAAAATTTCCCGCCCCAATGGGGTTTACGTAATGTGAGTATATTACGCTTCGATCCCTTGGAAGCCGTCGGCGGCTCGTCGGCGATTGCCGGTCGCGCTTCTTGGTCTGCCGTGCAACTGCGCGATGTCCCTTAGGTCATTCGCGATTGGCAGGAACCGGCGTCAGGGCAGCCCTATGTCCGCTTACTGTCGATAACGATCAAATAATGCGCGTCGCCGCATGACGTGAAGGCCAATATCGGAGTCAGCCATTGCGCGCCGACTTGATTGCAGCGACGTCGATCTTCTTCATGGTCATCGTCGCGTTAAAGGCGCGTTGCCGGTCTGTTTCAGAAATGTCCGTTATGCTGTTCAACGTGAGACAGTGCCTGCGATCCCGCCGTTTGGTAATTTGAGAATACGTTTGATTGCTGCATCAGGCCGGCAATGACGAAGTGGGCTGCCAAACAGAAGAGGCCCCGGCTTGCGCCGGGGCCTCTCTGTAAGGAGCGGATGGTGACGCTCCTTCCCCCAAGTGTTGGCGTTACTGGATCGTCTCGCCGTGCAGCGCGAAGTCGAGGCCGTCGCGCTCCACTTCTTCGCTGACGCGCAAGCCGATCACCAGGTCGATGACTTTCAGGATGATCAGCGTCACGATGACGTCGTAGACGACGACGATGCCGACACCAATCAGCTGATTGATGACCTGCGCGCCATTGCCTTCGATCAGACCCGATGTGCCGCCGTATTCGTTGATCGCGAATACACCGGTGAGGATGGCGCCGGCGGCGCCGCCAATGCCGTGCACGCCGAACGTGTCCAGCGCGTCGTCATAGCCGAACATGTGCTTGAGTCCGGTGCAGCCCCAGTAGCAGATGATACCGGCGGCGATGCCCATGGCGAATGCGCCCATCGGACCGACGAAGCCCGATGCCGGCGTGATGACGACAAGGCCAGCGACCGCGCCAGAGCAGATACCGAGCAGCGTCGGCTTGCCGCGCATCATCCACTCCACCAGCATCCAGGTGAAGCCGGCCGTCGCGGTACAGATGTGCGTCACCGCCATGGCCATGCCGGCCTGCATGCCGGCGCTGACCGCGGAGCCGGCGTTAAAGCCGAACCAGCCGACCCACAACAGCCCGGCGCCGATCATGGTCAGCACCACGTTATGGGGCGGGCCGGTCTCCTTGCGCTTTCCGAGCATCAGTGCCGCCATCAGGCCGGCAACGCCCGAGTTGACGTGAACGACGGTGCCGCCGGCGAAGTCGAGCACGTGGAATTTGGCATCCGGATTGGAGCTATTAAGGAAGCCATCCGGTCCCCACACCCAATGCGCGATCGGCGTATAGACGAAAATCGCCCACAGCCCCATGAACCAGAGCATGGCGGAGAATTTCATCCGTTCGGCGAACGAGCCCGCGATCAGCGCCGCAGTGATGATCGCGAAGGTGAGCTGGAACATCGAGTAGACGGTCTCGGGGATCGTCGGCGCCAGCGAGTTCGGGTTGCCGATGCCGGTTGAAATGTCGCTCAAGATTCCCTGCATGCCCGCGCGACTAAACCCACCGATGAATGGCGTGCCGGCGGTAAAAGCGGCGCTGTAGGTAAACAACAGCCAGAGAATGCTGATCAGACAGGTGACGGCGAAGCTTGTCATCACGGTGTCGACGACATTCTTCTTGCGCACCATGCCGCCGTAGAACAGCGCCAAGCCCGGGATGGTCATCATCAGCACGATGGCCATCGAGGTCAGCATCCACGCCGTGTCGCCGGAATTCGGTGTGCATTTCTCCAGCGTCTTGGCGTCGCAAGCGGGCGGCGCGGGAGTGGCTGCAGGCGCCGCTGCGGGCGCCGCCGCAGGTGCCTGATCCGTGGCTGCCGGAGCCGCCGCCGGCGCTTGCGCATAAGAAGAATGCAAAGTGGGTGCGCTCAGTCCGATGCCGAGCAGCATCGTCAGGGCGAGAGCAAACAGCCCCGCGCGCGAAAATATCTTAAGCCTCATCGTGGTAACTCCTGTCGTAATGCGGGGATTTATTTAGAGGGCCGCGGCATCGGTCTCGCCGGTGCGGATACGCACGGCGTGATCGAGGCCGAACACGAAAATCTTGCCATCGCCGATCTGGCCGGTTTTGGCCGCCGTCGTGATGGACTCAATGACCTTGTCCACCTGGTCGGAAGCGCAGGCGATTTCGATTTTGATTTTCGGCAGAAAACTCACGGCGTATTCGGCGCCGCGATAGATTTCGGTGTGACCCTTCTGGCGGCCGTAGCCCTTCACTTCGGTCACCGTCAGCCCTTGCACGCCAATTTTGGTCAACGCGTCGCGGACTTCATCGAGCTTGAATGGCTTGATGACAGCCATGACTACTTTCATCTGTTGCCTCTCCTGTCCTCCGGCGCGCTACAATTTGCCCGCTGGCCGCAGCGCGATAATCAAGCTCCGTGCCAGTTCCGAGGGCGGTCTCTAAGCGGTTGAAATGTAAAGAGATTGCCAGCGGCTGCTGTTGATCGTTGCAGCCATGGACGGGCGCTCGCGGAAACCGCGAGGTGGTTTGCCTAAAATTTAATCAGCTAAAGCACTCAAGTCGGCGGAGCCGCCGCTGAGGATCGCTCTTACTGCAGCGCCTCACCGTGCTGGGTGACGTCCAGACCTTCGATTTCGCTGCGGTGATCGACCCGTAGTGGCACAAATAGCGCGATCGCCTTGAGCAGCACAAAGGTGCCAAGACCCGACCAGACCAGGGTAACAGCGATGCCGTAGAGCTGCGTCATCACCTGGCCGGGATTGCCGTAGAACAGGCCGGCGGCGCCGCCGACTGCCGGCACCGCGAAGAACCCGACAAGGAACGTACCGGTGGCGCCACCGATACCGTGCACGCCGAACACGTCGAGCGAGTCGTCATAGCCGCAAGCGAGCTTGAGCCAAGTGCAGCTCCAGAAGCAGATCAGACCTGCGATGATGCCGATGACAATGCCGTGCCAGGGCAGCACAAAACCTGACGCAGGCGTGATGGTGCCGAGGCCGGCGACCGCACCGGAGATCATGCCAAGCACCGAAGGCTTGCCACGCGTCCACCATTCAAGCGCCATCCATGTGACGGCGCCGGCTGCGGCCGCGAGATGAGTGGCGACAATCGCGAACACCGCGCGCGAGTCAGCGGCCAGCGCCGAGCCGCCATTGAAACCGAACCAGCCGACCCACAACATGCCGGTGCCGATGACCGCGAGCGACAGATCGTACGGCGCAAAATTCTCGCTGCCGTAGCCGTGACGCGCGCCGACCATATAGGCGGCGACGAGACCGGCAACACCGGCATTGAGATGCACCACGGCGCCGCCGGCAAAATCGAGCACGCCTGCGGCGCCGAGGAATCCGCCGCCCCAGATCCAATGCGCGATCGGCACGTAGACGACGATCATCCAGAGCGCGGAGAACCACATAAAGGCCGAAAAACGCATGCGATCCGCGACCGAACCGGCCACCAGCGACACGGTAATGACCGCAAACGTCATCTGGTACATCATGAACAGGGCTTCGGGGATCGTCTTTGCAAAAGGACTGATTGAGCCCGGCGTCATGCCAATCAACAGCACGCGATCGAGCGACCCCAGAAACGGTCCATCGCCGACGAATGTCAGTGAGTAGCCGAGCAGCGCCCAAAGCACCGAGCCGAGCGCAGTCACCGCAAGAACCTGCGCCATGGTGGCGAGGACATTTTTCTTGCGCACCATGCCGGCGTAAAACAGCGCCAGTCCCGGTATCGACATCATGAGGACCAGTGCGGTCGCCGCGATCATCCATGCGGTGTCGCCGGAATCGATCTTGCCATCGGTCTGCGCCACGACTGTTTGAGCCACGATTGTTTGAGCCATGGCTGGCGCAGCGCCGAGCACGATGGCAGCGGCAGCCCCCGCCACCGCGCGACTCAGCGTTCCCACCCTCATCGTTTCCCCCGACTTGTTTTATTCGTTAGAGCGCGTCGGTATCGGTCTCGCCGGTTCGAATGCGAAGCGCGTGTTCGATAGGCACAATGAAAACCTTGCCGTCACCGATTTCGCCGGTTTTGGCCGCGAAGCTGATGGCTTCTGAGACCTTGTCGGCTTGGTCCTCGGCGACCGCGACCTCGATCCGAATCTTGGGCAGGAAATTCACCGCGTATTCGGCCCCGCGATAGATCTCGGTATGGCCCTTTTGCCGGCCATAGCCTTTGACCTCGGTGATGGTCATGCCGTGGACGCCGATGGCGATGAGCGCGTCGCGCACCTCCTCGAGCTTGAAAGGCTTGATGATTGCGATCACGAGCTTCATGGACACGCTCCTTTGTGTTGCACACGATATAGGCAAAAAGACCCGGATTTAAGCTGCCAGGACGGAAAAATACGCGCCACACACAAGAAGTTTGCCGATACCTTAGGCAGCAAGACCTCAGGCAGTGAGACCTTAGACAGGACGCCGGCGCTGCCGCAGCAAGCCTTCTTGTGCCACGGAGGCGACCAGGGTGCCGTCGGCCGTGAATATCAGGCCACGGGAGAAACCCCGCGACCCGAAGAGGTTCGGACTATCCTGGGAATAGAGCAGCCACTCGTCGGCCCGGAACGGACGATGAAACCACAGTGCGTGATCGAGGCTGGCCGCCATAATGTCTTCCGAGAACACGCTGCGGCCGTGGGGGATCAGCGCCGCATCCAGCAGCATCATGTCGGATGCGTAGGCCAGCACGCATTGATGGATCGCCGGCCCGTCGGGCAGCCGGCCGTTGGCGCGGATCCAGATGTCGAAGCGGCCGGTTTCGGATCGTTCGCCGAGATAACGGCTGAACTCGACCGGCTTGAAGTCGATCGGCCGTGCGCGCTCGTAATAGCGCCGCGCCGGCTCGGGCAGCAGCGGAAATATTTTTTCCCGGAGCTCGGCTTCGTCCGGCAACTGATCGGGCTTCGGCACATCGGGCATTTTGAATTGATGCGTCAGCCCCGGCTCGGCACCGTGGAACGACACCGACATCGAGAAGATGGCGTGACCGTGCTGGATCGCTTTGACGTTTCGTGTGGTGAAGCTCTTGCCGTCGCGGATGCGATCGACCTCGTAGATGATCGGCACTTTGGGATCGCCGCCGAGCAGGAAATAGGCGTGCAGCGAATGCGGCGGCCGGGTGGTCACGTCATCGACGGTGCGGCACGCCGCGACCAAAGCCTGGCCGATCACCTGGCCGCCAAAAACCCGCTTCCAGCCGTTCTGCGGCGAGTGCCCGCGGAACAGGTTCAGCTCGAGCGTCTCCAGATCGAGAATGTCGATGATTTCCTGAACCGGGGAGGCCATGTGGTGTCCGTCACGCGTGAATTTCGCCTTGTTGCATACGGGATTGCGGGCTGGGTCAAGCCCGCCGGCCGGTGGTAGAATGGCCCATATGACGCGTAGCAATGTCGATGTACTGATTGCGGGTGGTGGCTTTGCCGGGCTGACCCTGGCTATTGCGCTCCGGCAGGCGCTGGGGCCGTCATTTTCCGTGACGCTTGCCGATCCGGCGCTCGGCAACAGCCACGCGGATGACGAGCGCGCCTCGGCGATTGTCGCCGCGGCACGGCGGCTGTTCGAGACCATTGGCGTTTGGGACGCGGTCGCCGCCGACGCCCAGCCGATCCTCGACATGGTGGTGACCGACAGCCGGCTCGGCGATGCGGTACGGCCGGTGTTCCTCACTTTCGCCGGCGAGGTCGAACCGGGCGAACCGTTCGCGCACATGATCGAGAACCGGCATCTGATCGATGTGCTGATGGCGAAAGCAAACGAGATCGGCATCGAACTACGTCCAGCGGCTGTTACCGATTTTCTTCGCCCTTCGGAACGCGTCGATGTGGTGTTGAACGACGGCTCTTCACACACCACAAATCTCCTGGTCGCCGCCGACGGCGCCCGCTCGAAGATCCGCGGCGATGCCGGCATCGCGACGCACGGCTGGAATTACGATCAGTCGGCGATTGTGACGACCGTTGCCCATGAGCGCGATCATGGCGGCAACGCCGAAGAGCATTTCCTCCCCGCTGGGCCGTTTGCGATCCTGCCGTTGAAAGGCAACCGCTCCTCGATCGTCTGGACCGAAAAGACTCCGGAAGCCGAACGCATCGTCGCGTTGGCGGATACGGAATTTCACGCTGAGCTTGAGCAACGGTTCAAGCTGCAGCTCGGCGAGATCGCCGCGGTCGGCGGGCGCCGCGTGCATCCGCTCGGTTTTTTTGTGGCACGCTCCTTCATCGCCGATCGCATCGCGCTGGTTGGCGATGCGGCGCACGTCATTCATCCGATCGCGGGGCAGGGCCTCAATATGGGCTTGAAGGATGTCGCGGCCCTTGCCGAGGTGATCGTCGATGCCGCACGGCTCGGGCTCGATCCCGGCTCGGTGGCGGTGCTGGAGCGCTATCAGCGCTGGCGGCGCTTCGACACCGTCGCCATGGGCATCGCCACCGACGGTCTCAACCGGCTGTTCTCCAATCGCTCCGATGTGCTGCGTGCGGTGCGCGATATCGGGCTCGGCCTGGTCGATCGCGTGCCGAACCTGAAGCAGCTGTTCATTCGCGAGGCCGCCGGCCTGGTCGGCGAAGTGCCGAAATTGCTGCGGGGGGAAGTTTTGTGACGACTGCGCATTGAAGTTCATGCCGTCATGGCCGGACTTGTTCCGGCCATCCACGTCTTTACACTCCGCGCGTTATCAAAGTCGTGGATGCCCGCGACAAGCAAGCGGGCATGACGGAAGTAATGTCCTTCAATCACATCGCGGTCGTCGGCGCCGGCGCCTGGGGCACTGCGCTGGCGCTGACTTGCGCGCGCGCCGGACGGCAGGTCACGCTGTGGGAGCATGACGCCGCCAATGCCGCGGCGCTTGCCGGCAAACGCGAAAGCCTTTTCCTGCCCGGCGTCCGCCTTGATGATGGCATCACGCTCGCCCGCGAACTGGGCGAGGCCGCGCGCGCCGACGCCATTCTTCTGGTGGTGCCGGCGCAAGCCGTGCGCAGCGCGATCAAGGCGCTCGCGCCTTTGCTCGCGCCGAAGATGCCGGTGATCGTCTGTGCCAAGGGCATCGAACGCGGCACCAGGAAATTCATGAGCGAGATCGTTGCCGAGTGCGCGCCGAACGCGACACCGGCAATCCTCTCGGGCCCAAGCTTCGCCGCCGACGTGGCGCGAAAGCTGCCGACCGCGGTGACGCTTGCGGCGCCCGACAGCAAGATCGCGCAGCAGCTTGCGCAAGCGATCAGCGCGGCGAGCTTCCGGCTCTACCACGCGACCGATGTGCGCGGCGTCGAGATCGGCGGCGCGACCAAAAACGTGCTGGCGATTGCGGCGGGTATCGTTTCCGGCCGCGGCCTTGGCGCCAGCGCCGGCGCGGCGCTGACAACACGCGGCTTTGCCGAGCTAACGCGATTCGGCAAAGCTTACGGGGCGAAGCCGCAGACCATGATGGGACTGTCGGGGCTCGGCGACCTGTTGCTGACCTGCTCCAGCGCGCAATCGCGCAACTTCTCGTTCGGCATGCAACTCGGCCGCGGTGAGAAGCCCGGCGCGATCCAGAAAACCACCGGGCTTGCCGAAGGCGCGTTCACGGCTGCGGTACTGCTCGAAATGGCGCACGAGCGTTCGGTCGACATGCCGATCTCGGCGGCGGTTGCGGCGCTGATCGAAGAAAAGATGACGGTCGATCAGGCCATCGAGTCTTTATTGGCGCGGCCATTGAAGGCAGAGGAATGATGCGCAGAGGGCAATGGTCGTGGCGTATTGGCTGATAAAATCCGAACCCAACGTGTTCTCATGGGACGACGAGGTGAAGAGCGGCGCTAAAGGCGAGGCTTGGACCGGCGTGCGCAATCATCAGGCCAAGCTCAACCTGATGAAGATGAAGCAAGGCGACCGCGCCTTCTTCTACCACTCCAACGAGGGCAAGGAGATCGTCGGCGTGGTCGAGGTGGTGCGCGAGCACTATCCCGATCCGACCGCCAAAACCGGCGAGCCGTGGGTGGTGGTCGATGTCAAAGCCGTCGAACCGTTGCAGAAGCCGGTCACTTTAGGCGACGCCAAGGCCGAGCCGCGGCTCAAAGCCATGGCGCTCGTCAACAATATGCGGCTCTCGGTGCAGCCGGTCACCGCCGACGAATGGAAAGCGGTTTGTAAGATGGGCGGTCTGTAACCGAAACAGCGCCGCAATCAGTGGGCGCCGCCTTGTTTTTGCAGGGCGTCCAGGGCCTGAGCCTGGATATCGGCGGCGAGCGAACGGCCGAATTGCTGTCCGATGGCCATTGTCTCGCGGGCGATGCCCGCCTGCTCCGCGGTCAGCTTTTGGCCGGTCGGCGTCTGAAAAAACGCAGTGATATCATGGAGCTCCGCCACGCTGAAATGGTTCGCATAGATCGCCGCTATTTGATCGGTAAACTGGTTCATCCGGGCGGTTGCCGCCTGGGTAAGCGCCGGCATCATCGCATCGTAGGCCTTTTCCATTTCCGGGCGGTTCTGCACGACGGTGCTTTTCATATTTGCGATGATGATCGGCAACAATGCTTTGAACTGATCGGTGGCCTTCATGGCCTGTATCATTTCGCGCGCAGCCGCGAGGCTTTCAGGTGACGGCGCCGACACCGTCGGCGATTGCGCCCGTGCGTCGCCGGTTGCAAAGATAGCAACGAGAATGAAGAGAATAGTCGCAAGAAAGCGCATCGTGACCTCCTGGCCAGCCGCGGACATTGTTATAAATTATAACGCTCTGCGGACGTCTTGAAATCGTGTCTTTGCGACGAACGAATGACGGGCGGCGATTAGGGAGCGTGTCATGGCGTATTGGTTAATGAAGACGGAGCCGGAAGAATTTTCCTGGGACGATCAGGTCAAGCGCGGCAAGAAGGGCGAGTCGTGGAGCGGCGTGCGCAATTTCACCGCGCGCAAAAATCTCAAAGACATGAAGAAGGGCGAGAGGTTCTTCTTCTATCACACCGGTGACGAAAAGCAGGTGGTCGGCATCGGCGAGATTCTTGCGGAAGCCGTGGCCGATCCGACCGCGAAGAAAGGCGAGCCGTGGGTGGCGGTGACGACCGGCGCGGTCGAACCTGTGCCGCATCCGGTGACGCTCGCCACCATCAAAGCCGAACCGAGGCTGAAAGATATGGCGCTGGTGAAATACGGCCGCCTGTCGGTGCAGCCGGTGACGGACGAGCAATGGAAGCTGGTGTGCAAAATGGCAGGCTTGAAAGCGTGAGGCCCGGCTGCGGGCAATCGGGCCGATAAATCTTTATCGATCTGCGCTGTTACCGACGCGCCTTCACTGTTCCGGGCAATAGGTCGGCCGGTGATACCAGCGCCATTGATGCGTCTTGGCATCGAAGATGACTTGGGCGATGTCACCGCCTGCTGTGTTGTCGCCGGCCCAGCCTGGTACGGTTTCTACCACAAGCTTCATGCGGATCATTTCACGCTCGGCTTTGGATTTGCCCGCGGACTCTTTCATGAGCTGGCGGACGGCGATGCCGGCGCGCTCGCTGATGTCCTGAAGCAACTCGCGGACTTCTTCGCGGTGCCCGGTCATGCTGGTCGCGGGTTTTGGAATCGGCCCGATATCGGCAGCGAAGGTCTTGCCCGCATCGCGATGTGAAACTTCAGCGAGAGTCCCGCCGAGAGCGCCGTCGGCATCGAAGCCGAGAAAATATCCGAACGTGACGTCGCCGATATAATCTTGATCGAACATTTTCGGATAAAGTGGGTAGAGCGCTTCCAGGCGCGAACGCAGATCGTCGCCCCATGCCGTCGCGACTTTTTCCAGGCTGGCCGGTTGCGCTGTCCGCTTGTAGGCGGCGGTGGCGAGCGCAAAGACATTAAAGGGCTCGACGCGCGCGTCCGTGCTCGCGGTCAGGCCGGTGGCAACGAACACGCCCTGATCGCCGAGCGGTGCGATCTTGCACTGATCGTCGGTCATGACGGTGCCCTTATCGGTATCGGTCTGGCGGCGGCTGTCGATGGCGACGACCAGATAATCGTTGGTCAGACTGAAGGCGAAGTAGGCGCCATAGCTGAAATCGGCCCACGCCGCACAGGTCAATGCCAGAACGGCAAGTCCGCCCGTGCCGAAAATCTTGCAAGCGCGGTTCGCATGATCCCGCTTCGATCGCTTTGGATGCGCCATTGCCTCGCCGTCAGACCGTCATGGTAATGGAGCGCCGTTGCACGATTTGTGCCTGGCCGCCTTCCGAGACCATCCTGTCGTTTCGCAGCGAACCGTTCGGCGGTACAATCGACCCGTTGCGGAGGAACGTCATGGTATTTGCCGGGATCAATCATCTCGCCGTCATTATCGCCGCGGTCGTAGCCTGGCTCGCCAGCGCCGGCTGGTACATGAGCCTTGGCCGAGTCTATCAGGCCGCGCTCGGCAAGACGCCCGAGCAGTGCAAGGAAGAAATGAAACGGCCCGGCGCGTTCCTGCCGTTCATCTACGCCTTGCTCGCCAACATCATCATCGCCTGGATGCTGGCCGGCGTGCTCGGCCATCTCGGCCCGGGGCAGGTGACACTGAAGAATGGCGTAATCTCCGCCGCGTTCCTGTGGTTCGGCTTTATCTTCACCACGCTGTTCGTGAATTACAGCTTTCACGGCCGCGGCATGCGGCTCATTCTGATCGATCTCGGCAACTGGCTGATCGTGTTGCTGGTGATGGGGGCAATCGTCGGTGGGATGGGTGTATGACAAACCGGATCGCGCTTTTACTCATCGCCGCATTGCCGCTCGTTCTCGCTGGCGAGGCGATGTCGCAGGCTCCGCAGCAGCCCGCCGCGGCGCCCGCCGGCGGTGCTGCATCGTCGCCCTACGTGATGACCATGGGCGACATGATGAACACGCTGATCCAACCGCGCCATGCCAAGCTGGGACTGGCCGGCCACGCCGAGAACTGGGCGCTGGCAGCTTACGTATCGTCGGAGATTCGGCAGGCATTCGCTGGCATCATCAAAGCGCAGCCCAAATTCTCCGGAATGCCAGTCGGCGAATTGGTGGATGTGGCGATCAATCCGCCGCTCAATGCGCTCGATACCGCGATCAAGCAGCAGGACACGCAAAAATTCGCTGCCGCCTATGACCAACTGACGCAGGGCTGCAACGCCTGCCACATGGAGCTCAATCATCCCTATGTCGTGATCAGGACGCCTGATGCGTCGGCGTTTCCGAACCAGGACTTTAGCCAAAAGCGTTAGGCCGCGAGTCTTGTCGTTCGTCCGGCCGGCGGCGCATAATGCTGTCAACGAGCGAACATAAACGTGCGTGCCGGTGCGCCGCGTGTGGAGGATGTGATGTCGGACAAGATTTACGATGTGCCTGCCGAGTGGACCAAGCGGGCCTTCGTCAACGAAGCTCAATACAAAAAGATGTACGAGCAATCGCTTGCCGATCCGAACGGATTTTGGGCCGAGCAGGCCAAACGCATCCACTGGATGAAGCATTTCACCAAGGTCAAAAATACCTCGTTCGACAAACCGAACGTCTCGATCAAATGGTTCGAGGATGGCGCGACCAACGTCGCCTACAACTGCATCGATCGCCATCTTCACACTCGCGGCGATCAGACCGCGATCATCTGGGAAGGCGACGATCCGAAAGATTCCAAGCACATCACCTACAGGGAGCTGCACGACGAGGTCTGCCGCTTCGCCAACATCCTGCGCACCCGCAACGTCAAGAAAGGCGATCGCGTCACCATCTACATGCCGATGATTCCGGAAGCGGCTTACGCCATGCTCGCCTGCGCGCGCATCGGCGCGATTCATTCCGTGGTGTTCGGCGGCTTCTCGCCGGACTCGCTCGCCGGCCGCATCGAGGATTGCAAATCGACCGTCGTCATCACCGCCGACGAAGGCCTGCGCGGCGGCCGCAAGGTGCCGCTAAAGGCCAACACCGATGAGGCGATCGCAAAAGTCGCAAAGAGTGGAGTTGCTGTCGAAAACGTCATCGTGGTCAAGCGCACCGGCGGTGCGGTCGACATGGATCCGGTGCGCGACGTCTGGTACCACGAGGCCAAGGAAGTGGTGAACGCAGACTGTCCGTGTGAGGAGATGAACGCGGAAGATCCGCTGTTCATTCTTTACACGTCCGGCTCGACCGGCAAGCCGAAGGGTGTGATGCACACCACCGCCGGTTATCTGATTTTCACGTCGATGACGCATCAATACGTCTTCGATTATCACGACGGCGACATCTACTGGTGCACCGCCGACGTCGGCTGGGTCACCGGCCACAGCTACATCGTCTATGGCCCGCTCTCGAACGGCGCCACCACGCTGATGTTCGAAGGCGTGCCGAACTATCCGTCGATGTCGCGGTTCTGGGAAGTGATCGACAAGCACAAGGTCAACATCTTCTACACCGCACCGACCGCGATCCGCGCGCTGATGCAGGCGGGCGACGGGCCGGTGACGAAAACCTCACGCGCATCGCTGCGCCTCCTTGGCTCGGTTGGCGAGCCGATCAATCCGGAAGCGTGGGAATGGTATCACCGCGTTATTGGTGACGGCCGCTGCCCGATCGTCGATACCTGGTGGCAGACCGAGACCGGCGGCATCTTGATTACGCCGCTGCCCGGCGCCACCAAACTGAAACCCGGTTCGGCGACGCTGCCGTTTTTCGGCGTCATTCCGCAGATCGTCGATGCCGAAGGCAATGTGCTGGAAGGCAAGACGGAGGGCAATCTCTGCCTCGCCGATTCCTGGCCGGGCCAGATGCGCACGGTCTATGGCGATCATGCGCGCTTCGTCGAAACCTATTTCAGTACCTATCCCGGCAAGTATTTCACCGGCGACGGCTGCCGCCGCGACGAGGACGGCTACTACTGGATCACCGGCCGCGTTGACGATGTGATCAACGTCTCCGGCCACCGCATGGGCACCGCGGAAGTGGAGTCGGCGCTGGTCGCGCATCCGAAAGTGTCGGAGGCAGCGGTGGTCGGCTATCCGCACGACATCAAAGGCCAAGGCATCTACGCCTATGTCACGCTGATGACGGGCGAGCAGCCGAGCGATGCGTTACGCAAGGAACTCGGCGGCTGGGTGCGCAAGGAGATCGGGCCGATCGCTTCGCCTGACCTGATCCAGTTCGCGCCGAACCTGCCGAAGACCCGCTCCGGCAAGATCATGCGCCGCATTCTGCGCAAGATCGCCGAGGACGAGTACGGCAATCTCGGTGACACCTCGACGCTGGCCGATCCCGCCGTGGTCGACGATCTCGTCAACAACCGGCAGAACCGCAGCAAGGAGCAGGCGTAGCGCGGCTTCGTAACGGAGCGCCTAAGTCCGGCAGGGAGCGAGAAACGCAGTTCTTGTAAGCGAAAAGCGCCAGCGCGGACTGAAGATGATTATCTCCGGGGCGATGTCACTCCGGCTTCATGTTGGCGAACTTGACCACCTTGGCCCACTTCGTGGTTTCGTCGGCCATGAGCTTGCCGAACTCGCTCGGCGTCATTGACTGCGGTTTACTGCCAAGCTCAATAATTTTGGCACGCACGGCGGGATCGGCAAAAGCCGCGTTGATCTCCGTGTTGAGCTTCTCCACGATCTCTACCGGCGTGTCCTTGGGAGCACCTATCCCGTTCCATGACTCCGATTCGTAGCCCGGCACAAATTCGCTCACGGTCGGGACATCCGGCAGCACGTCCGAGCGTGTCGCGCCGGTGACCGCGAGAGCACGCAGCTTGCCCGCCCGGATAAACTCGATAGCCGAAGGCATCGTGGCGAACGCGAGCTGCACCTGCCCGGCAAGCAGGTCGGGCATATAATTGCCATGGTACGGCACGTGCACCAGATCGACGTCGGTCATGAACTTGAAAAGCTCGGCCGAGACGTGCAGCAGGCTGCCGATGCCGGCCGAGGCATAATTGATCTTGCCCGGATTGGATTTGGCGTAAGCGATAAACTCAGGAACTGTCTGGGCCGGGAACGACGGGTTTAGCGCCATCACGCCCGGCGTGCGCGAGATGGTCGCCACCGGCGCGATGTCGCGAAGGAAATTGAAGTTCAAGTTTTCGTAGAGCGTCACGTTGACGGCGGCGGCTGGCGTGGCGATTAAAAGGAGCGAGTAGCCGTCGGGCGATGCCCGCACGACCAATTCGGTCGCAATATTCGATCCCGCGCCCGGCCTGTTATCGACGACGATTTGCTGCCCGAGCCGCTCCGAGAGCGATTGGGCCGCCAGCCGTGCCGAGACGTCCGACAGGCTGCCGGCATAGTAGCCCACAATCAGGTGTACCGGCCGCGTCGGATAATCGAGCGCCCATACCAACCGCGATGTGGCCGGGAGCGCGGTAAGGCCTGCTGTCAGACTCAAGAATTTGCGGCGGGGAAGCTTCATCACGTCACTCCGGGGAAAAACATCCAAAGCATGCACACGCGCCGCGTGCATCACGGATGCCGATGACATTCGCGAGACGACTACTGGGTCATTTCAAAGTCGTGCTGCGCCGGCCGGCGGCATGATCGCTGCCATTCGCTCTCGGAACTTTGGCGTGTCCCGCAGGCAGTTCTGCAACAAAGCTACACGAATTCTCGCGCTGCGCATAACCGCAAAAGCGCATAACTCGCTTCGAGGCTTCTCAAAACGCGCCGACGACGATCAGGCGGCCCGAAGCGCTTTGATGCGGTTGGCGTCTGCGGGTTGGCCATTCTCGTTTCCTTTCAATGATGATCGACGCTCCGCCTACATCAGGCTCGACACGATATTGATCGTGAGCGCGAGCACCGCCACGTTGAAGAAAAACGAAACGACGCCATGCAGCATCGTCAGCCGGCGGATTGTTTTGCTGGAAATCTGCACGTCGGATACTTGTGCGGTCATCGCGACCACTAGCGAGTAGTACATAAAGTCCCAATAGTCCGGCATTTCATCGCCGGGAAATATCAGGCCGCCGGTCTGGTGGTCGCGGCCTTCGCCATAGAACTCGTGAGCGTAGTGCACAGCGAAGATCGAGTGCATGAACGTCCACGACAGGAGAATCGTGCCGACGCCGAGCGCCAGCCGATAAGCGCCGGGTTGATGGCCGAGCTCGACCAGCACCGCGGCCAGGCTCGCGACCGCCGCCGCCGTGGTCATCACCAGCAGCGCTATCGCGCCTTCGTCCTCGACCGCCGCCCTTTGCCGCATACTGCCGATCGTTGCCCGCGACATTGTCCAGTAGATCAGTACGAGATAGAGCAGAGCGCCGGCATCCCACCCGACAAGAATGCGTGTCGTCATTTGCCATGGCAGCGCGAGCAGGGACAACGTAACGGCGACGCCGAACACGGCTGAAGCAAGCGCGCGGATGTGTAGCCGCCAGAAGCGGGCGAGCGGCCTCAACTCGCGAAGCTCATCTTCCCAGCTGGGACTTCGATCCGCCGATCTGGGTTTTTTCAAAGAGCCCTCGTTGCGTCCGTGGCCGGCGCCTAAAAACCGCCTGCTTAAATTGTCGCACGAACGCAGCGATAACCAAACACGAGTGCCCGCAGCGCGCTTGTGTCAGCGCAGTCCAAAGGCCGGCATGGACCGTGGCCTGGCGCGGCGTTCCGGCCTAACCGCGACTTCCGGTTTCAGCGACTCGATGAAATCGACCGGATAATCCGCGACGGCCGTCAGCACGCGCTTGAGCAATTGCTGACCCGGCCGTTCGGCGAACCGCCAGATCGCCCATGCGAGCACGATCATCGCGGCCGCGGTGGCGACGACGAGAAGCGCAGGCGGCGCAGCGGTGCCGACCCGATTGAAGATCATGTAGCCGATATGCTGGTGCAGCAGATAAAGCGGGTAGGTAATGCCACCGGCCGCGGCCACTGCGCGCGACGGCAACGGCAGGTTCCGCACCCGCAGCACCAGCGCAACCAGTGCAATGGCGCATAGCGACAGGACAGCGACAACGCCATCGCTGTACGCGAGATGGAAATGATCGCGATACCATTGCACGAGCTCGAGCGATTGACCGATAGCGATCGTCGTTGCCAGCGCGAGCAGAAGCTTGACGGTCAGGTCGCGGCGGCCGCGATAGATCTCGTAGAGAACGAGACCGGCAGCGAAGAAGCCGCTTTCATCGGTCAGGAAGATGCGCTGCAGCACCGACGAGTGCAGTTCGTAATTGAGTGCTGCCAGCGCCAGCCAGGCAACGACAATGGCGTCGAGGTGTTTGCGGAACCAGCCGGCCATCAGCAGCAGCACGACCCAGCCGTAAAACGTCACTTCATAAACCAGTGACCAGTAAGCGCCGTCCATGAAAGGCTTGTGCAGGCTCGGCGCCGCAATGACGAGGTTGGCGGCCCAATGCGTCAGCCCGGTTTCGAAGCGCGGTGCGCCAAACGTAAGCGTGATCAGGAAGGTCAGCGTCATGCAGACGATGAAGCAAGGATAGATGCGCGCGATCCGCGCGATGCCGAACTCGATCGCACCGCGGTTTTCCGCCGAGTAGGCGATGACAAAGCCGCTGATGACGAAAAACAGTTGGACGCCGAGGTAACCGTATTTGGCGAACGGCGCGAGCGCCGGCAGCGAGAATGTCGTGAAGGCATCGTCACCGGCGGCGCCGCGGAACGTGTAATGGAAAACCAGGACCGCCAGGATCGCGAGCGCACGCAGCAGGTCGAGGATTTCGAGCCGGCGGTGCGTTGCCGGTGCTTTAAAAGCCGAGGGGGTTGCCGGGAAAGTCGCCAAGGGTGGCCTCCTTGTACCGGGCTGGGGCAATCAGCCAGGTTTGAGAGGTCCACTCGGCAAACGGCGTGCCGCGCCGCCGTGTCAAAATGCGATCACGTGGCCTGTCTGGTGTTTAGGTTAGTAGCTGGAACGCCGGCACGGCAGCGCATTTAGAAAGCCTTTACCCTGTTCATCATGCGATGCCGTTGCGCCCGGCTTTTTCACCATGGTTTACGAAATGCCACGCACTATGGTTACCGGGACGACAGTGGGAATCAGGAAGTAGCGTATGCGTAAGGTGTTTGCGTTTGCGGCGGCGTTCGCGGCCGCCGTTGCCACGTTCGCTCTCGCGCCCGGTGCGGCGCAGGCCCATGGCGACATGGTGGCGTTTTCGGCGGGCTACCAGCCCGGCACGATCGTTGTGGTGACGCGGCAGCGCCGGCTTTATTTCACGCTCGGCAACGGCTCGGCGATGAGCTATCCGGTCGGCGTTGGGCGCGCCGGCATGCAGTGGTCCGGCACATCAAAGATCGACGGTAAATACATCCAGCCGGCCTGGGAGCCGCCGGCGGATATCCGTGCCGAAAATCCAAAGCTGCCGCGGATGATTCCGGGCGGCTCGCCGCACAACCCGATGGGTGTTGCGGCGATGACGGTCGCCGGCACCGATTACGCCATCCACGGCACCAATGAGCCGAGCAAGATCGGCCACTTCGTGTCGCACGGCTGTATCCGCATGTACAACGAAGACGTGATGGAGCTGTTCGGCCACGTACCGCTCGGCACGCCGGTTGTGGTGATGCAATAGCTAACTGTGTCGTCGACCAATCTTGCGCTCATTCCCGCGTAAGCGGGAAGGTGGATTCACCTCGAAGTGCACAGTTGGGAAAGGTCTCGACGGGGTGAGTAAGACATTTTGCGGGGTGTTGTTGTAGGCGGCGATGAGGGCCTGGAACCGTCTTGCGGAAGGGTTGCCAGGTCGGTCTTGCGCGGATGAAGCGGCGAATACGGCCAATGGCGTTCTCGATGCCGCCCTTTTGCCATGGCGCATGCGGGTCACAGAAGAAGGTCTGCAAAGCCAGGCGATGAAGCGCGCGATGACGGGCGAATTCGGTGCCGTTGTCGAAGGTAATGGATCGGCGCAGCTCCTGGGGCACGGTTGCAAACAAGCGCAGCAGATGACGAGCGATGCGCTTTGCGGCTTTGTTGACCGGCCTTGAAGCCAGCACGATGCGGGAGTGGCGTTCGTGAAGGGTGAGGACGGCCTGGCCGTATCTGGCGAACAGCATCAGGTCGGCTTCCCAGTGGCCTGGGGTCTTGCGATCGGCGGCGTCGGCCGGTCTTTCGGCCAAGGAAATACGGCCTTTAATGAAGGTGGTGGAGCTGCCGCCACGGCGTCCGCGAAAGCCGCGCTTGCTCTTGCCGCGTGGCAGATAGTGCCGCCAGCGATAGTCTTTGCTGCGGGCGATCTGGGCGTAGATGAAACGATAGATACTCTCGTAGCTGATCACTTTGCGGCCCCGCTCGCGGCCAAGCCGGCCGGCAACCTGTTCCGGCGACCAGCCTCGGCGCAGGCCCTCAAGCACGGTGCGGCGCAGGCCGGGATCGCGTTCGAGGCGAGACCCCGCCCAGCGTCGCGCCCTGGTCTGCTGCTGAGCGTAACTGGCCCGGTAGCCGACCTCGCGACTGCCATTGCGCTTCAGCTCTCGAGAGATCGTCGATGGCGAGCGATCCAGAGCTGCCGCCATTTGCCGGATCGATCGCCCCTCGGCTTGAAGTCGGGCAATCTCGCACCGCTGATCCAACGATAGCTGCTGGTACTTGCACCCCATCGCAACACCCCCCTAAGAAGTCTTGCACTTCGTTTGTGAAGTCAGGGAATCCAAATTCTTGCGCTGGGTCCCCGCTAGAGTTTACCCCCGACTGCGATCGGGGGCGGGGACGAACGGAGTCTTCAAAGCCAGATGGTTTTGAAGGCGGCGTAAGCCGACATCGCGAAAAGCGCGGCCGCGCCGATATAAAACACGTAGAACTGAAATCTCGTCTCAATCACGACTAACGCCCCTCACGCAACAAACAGCCCAGCTAAACTTTAGTTGTTGGAGTCGGCGCTGTCACGCGCGGATGGTGGCGTGACAGCGCTGCGGGCAGCGGCATTTTATCCGCACCACGTGCCGCGTTTGCCGCCGCCGTATGCCCGGGCGAAGCCGCCAGTAAGCAGCGCTGCCGAGACATCCGCGGTGCTGCGCGTGGCGACGGCGGCATCGACGCGGCCGCCATACTTGTCGATGCCGACCTGAGACAATCGCACATCGCCTTGCGCCAGGATCGTTTGCAGCGCTGAGCGCGCAGCTTCGGCTTTTGTCAGTTCGTCGCCGCAACGGGCATGCAGCTCGGCGGCATCGATGCCGCGCAGCCGCACCTTGGTATCGACGTCGAGGCCGGGCCAGACCCGCACCCGGGCCTCGAAGGTATCGCCGTCGATGATCCGGACGACCTCAGCGGGATAGCTGATGCTCGAATCGAAACGCGGCGCGGGTGCGGCTCCCGGTAAGGCCGTTTCCGGTGGTTCATAGGACGCAGTCGCCATCGTGCCGGCCCCGCGCGGCCACCACGACGAATGGATCGCTGTTCCGGCGAGAAGTCCGAGCGCAAAGGCCGTCCAGGCCACCGGCAACAGGTTGCGGTGGTGAGACGATGCGAAAGTCGAAAACGGCAGCTGCCGCATGGCCGGTTGCGCGCACGGAGAATCAGGCGTCAATATAGGATTATATTCGCAATTATATACTTGACTTAGCAGTCTCCGAGGGGTAGAAAAATCCTCAACGGAGACAACGATGTCCGACCTTTTAGCCCCCGAATTCACGAACGAGGAAGCCGCGATTGCTCATTTAGAGGCTTCCCGGTGGCCGAATGAGGTATCTGTCCTAAGTGCGGTTCTTTCGAGGTTCACCGCATGGCCGGTAAGACCCAAGCGGGCTATTTCCTCTGCAACGATTGCCGGGAGAAATTCACATGCCGCACCGGCACGGTGATGGAGCGGTCGCATATCCCGATCACAAGTGGCTGCTGGCGATACACCTCATGTCGGCCAGCAAAAAAGGCATGTCGGCGCATCAGCTGCACCGGATGCTCGGCGTCACTTACAAATCAGCGTGGTTTCTTGCGCATCGCATCCGTGAAGCGATGAAGGAGACTAACCGGCCCGCTGGGCGGCGCAGGCAAATCCGTGCAGGCGGACGAGACCTATTACGGAAACACCTCAAAGCGCGGCAAGGGCTATCGCAAAGGCCACCGTCACAAGCAGCAAGTGGTCGCGATTGTAGAGCCGAAAGGCCAAGTCCGCGCGATGCACGTCGCTGTGCAAGGCTGACTCCGTACGCAGAATTTCTCGTGACCAATGCGCATCGCAGTCGGAACTGCACACTGATGAAAGCCGCCTTTACGATCGGGTTGGCAAAGAGTTTGCCGCACATAAGACCGTTGAACACGGTCGCGCGGCAGCGAAGGCTTCTATGTTGGCAAAGACGGCCAAACAACAAACGCGGTCGAAAACTTTTTCGGCACGTTCAAGCGCGGAATGAAGGGCACCTATCACAAGTGCGAACCGCAGCACCTCGCTCGTTACATCGCCGAATTTGAATTTCGTTACAATCGACGTTCAGGTCTGGGCTTCAACGATAAAATGCGCGCAGAGGCCCTTTTGAAAGGGGTTGAGGGGAAGCGCCTCGAATACCGGATACCTCGTCCGGATCAGGAATAGGAAGCAGGGGGCTAAACGGTTTTTGGTTTGGCGGAAGCGCCGCGCTTCGCGGGGACTTTTAGATTTATTTGCGCTTAGGCTTCCCAAGCTTCATTTCCGAATGAGGCTTGGGCGGCGCTTTTATTAGATTGTTGAGTACCCGTTTGAATTCGGGATCATTCGTCGGGTTGTTTTTGATCATGCTGAATATGTTCGCCAGCGCCAAAAGCGTCTCGGTCGCGCAGATCACCATATCACAGATTTGCAATCGATCCTCAGCGCACAGTCTTGATCAGAAATACACCTACCGGGCTGATCATGATCCGGTAAGCGGCAAGTACATTCACAAAATCGTATTTGGCCAGAATTTCTCGGATGATGTTGCCTGCATCATGTTCGATGCCGTGAACAACTTGCGCGCCAGCTTGGATCAAATGACTACGCTGTCGCCATGCGGCACAATCCCACCGAGACGCGGAAAACTTCGCTCCCTTCCCCTTCGCCAGTGATTTGATCCAATGGCCTAATAGGATACGCGGCCTCAAAAATGATATCCCGCCGGAAGTTGGCGCGGTTTTTGAAGACTTCAAGCCATACAAGGGAGGGAATAATCTTCTTTGGGCTCTCAACAAGCTTGCCAATATCAAGAAGCACGCGATCCTGGTGCCAACCGCGTTTGGCGGGGCCATGATTTCCGTCCCCCTCAAACTTTCCGAGGAAGGCGGTTTTGAGTTCGCCAACGGGCCACCCTTCTTTACTGGCCGCTACGAGATCGAATTGTTTCATCTATCCACCCTGAGCCCCACCCTGAGGTAAACGTCGCCCCGACAATAGTTATCCGCCATCCGGAACAGATTATTGATGGCAAGTCGCCGGTTCCTCTCATCCAAATGATGAGGGTCGAAGTTGGTATGGTTTTCGCCAGAGCCGAGGGGGTCTGTGAGAGCTCGGTCGGACTGAATTAGAAGTATAATCGCCCTTCATGGGCCAACCTTTCTAGGTCGGCATTCCTATACTTTCCTTAGCTAGAGCTTCGGCCTGTCACGCAAATAGGAATAAATAGGCAGAATGTGGCTAATATATATAAGATTATATTCTAATAATAGGAAAAAGAGCAATAACTGTTTGCAATAACTGTTGAAGGGCCGCGCGGCTAGAACGGCGGAAAACCCTAGAAATCAGAGGCCAAACCGTCCTTTTCCCAGTCACCGTACCGGGTCGGATCGAGGCCGCCGCGTCCGCCTTGCTCCTTGGCCGTTTCATTCTTTTGCCGCTCGTGCTCGGCGCGGCGGGCGGCGGCTTCGGCGAGCGCGCGTTCTGCCTCCGGCGTTAGCGGGCGATTTGCGGGGGGCGGCGTTTGCGCTTTTGAGTCTTTTTGCGGATCGGTTGGCATTGCCCCTGACTTGGCTTAGCCGTGCGCGTACTGCAAGAGCAGTCATTCCGGGGACGACGCGAAGCTGCGAGCCCCGAATGACAGAAAGAGCCCAGGCCATTGAAGTCTCCCCATAAGACGAAATCCTCCTCAAATGAAGAAACGCCCGACCCGCCCGGCCTCGCGGTGCGGCGCATCGCGGCCGAGATCATCGAGGGCGTATTGCGCCGGAACCGTGCGCTCGATGAGTTGCTCGATAGCGGCGAAGACGGCGCGGCGCTGACCGCGTTGCCGGATCGCGACCGTGCGTTGACGCGGGCGCTGGTCGCGGTCGTGCTGCGCCGCCTCGGCACCGTGCGTCATCTGCTTGAACAGTTTCTCGATCGCGGGCTGCCGCCGAAAGCGCCGCGGCTCGAAACCGCACTGGTGCTCGGCGCCGCGCAGATTTTGTTTCTCGACGTGCCGGATCACGCTGCCGTGGATCTCTCGGTGCGGCTCGCGCAGGAAGATCGCCCGTCCTCGCACTTTCCCGGGCTGGTCAATGCCGTGCTCCGGCGCATGGCTCGCGAAGGCAAGGAGCTGCTCTCGGCGCTCGATACTGTGATGCTCGATACGCCGCCGTGGCTGATGCAGCGCTGGATCGCGGCCTACGGCGAAGCAACCGCGCGCGATATCGCCGCCGCCAACGGCCGCGAGCCGGCGCTCGACCTCTCGGTCAAGAGCGATGCGCCGCAATGGGCGGAAAAGCTCGGCGGCTTCGTGCTGCCGACCGGCAGCGTGCGGGCGGTCGTGCACGGCGCGGTAACGGCGCTGCCGGGTTTTGATGAAGGCGCGTGGTGGGTGCAGGACGCCGCGGCGGCACTGCCGGCGCGGTTGCTGGGCGATGTCGCCGGCCGTCGCGTCGCCGATCTTTGCGCCGCGCCCGGCGGCAAGACGGCGCAGCTTGCCGCCGCCGGTGCCCACGTCACCGCGGTCGATCGCTCGGCGCAACGGCTCAAGCGCCTGCGCGAAAACCTCACGCGCTTGTCGCTCGACGCCGAAGTCGTCTGCGCCGATGCCGCCGTCTGGGAGGCTGCGCCGTTCGACGCCGTTCTGGTCGACGCGCCTTGCTCGTCGACCGGCACCATCCGGCGCCATCCCGACGTGGCGTGGCTCAAGCGCCCCGCCGATATTTTGAAGCTTGCCGCCCTGCAACGCCGGTTACTCGAGCGCGCCGTGGCGTTAACCAAATCCGGTGGCACCATCGTTTATTGCACCTGTTCGCTGGAGCCTGAGGAGGGCGCCGCCGTCGTCGCTGAGCTTCTGGCGCACGATCCGGGCGTGCGCCGCATGCCGCTGACGCCCGCGGATGTGTTCGGCGAATCGGCCTTGATCGGCGCGGACGGCGATTTGCGCACCCTGCCGTACCATCTGCCGAATAGTGATTCGCGCCTTGCCGGGCTCGACGGCTTCTACGCCGCACGGCTGGAAAAGCGGTAAAACCGCGCATCCTGACGGTTATTTGGTCGGTCGAACCACCTTCCGTTATGTTGCGACTTAACAAGGAGGGGCGATCGCGCCGATGTCAGGCGTTTCAGTTGCGAGCAACGCCAAGTTGTCCTGGCTGCTTTTGCGCGGCGGGGTTCGGCATGCCGTTGGCAGGCTCAATGGCCATCCGGTGCTGCGGTGGCCGCTGCCCACGCTGAAATCCGACCGCCTTCTCATTGCGCCACAGGATTTGCGTACGGCCGATGCGACCCGCGCCACGGAAATCTATTCCGGCCGCTTCACCTTCGCCGGCAAGGTCGTCATCTGCGACGGCCGCTCGATCTTCGAAATGGAGCCGCCCTCGGACGAGTGGTGCGCCTCGCTGCTCGGTTTCGGCTGGCTGTGCCATTTGCGGGCCGCCGATTCCGCGATCTCGCGCGCCAATGCGCGCGTCCTGGTCGACGAGTGGATCAATCTGCAAGGTTCATGGCACCCGATCGGCTGGCGGCCCGACGTGCTGTCGCGGCGGATCATTTCATGGCTGACCCAGGCCACCCTGGTGCTGCAGGATGCCGATGCGCGGTTCTATCACCGCTTTGTGCGCAGCCTGGTGCGGCAGGTTCGCTATCTCCGCCACACCGCGCGCGACGCGCGGGGCGTTGCCAGCCTGCAGGCCGTGATTGCGCTGAACTATGCGTCGCTCTGCATCGCCGGCCAATCGCGGCACGTCAAATCCGCGACCGAACGTTTGCGCGTCGAGTTGCAGCGGCAAATCCTGTCCGACGGCGGTCATGCCGGGCGCGATCCGGGCGCCATCATCGATATCTTGCTGGAATTGCTGCCGCTCAGCCAGGTGTTCGCTTCGCGTAACATCGCGCCGCCGCCCGCACTGCTGAACGCAGTCGACCGCATGATGCCGATGCTGCGCTTCTTTCGCCATTCCGACGGCACGTTCGCCCATTTCAACGGCATGGGCGCGACCCCGATCGAGCAATTGATGACGTTGCTGGGCTATGACGAAACCCACGGCGCGCCGCTGTCGAACGCGCCGTATTCCGCTTACCAGCGGATCGAGGCCAATGGCGGCGTGCTGATCATGGATACCGGCGGCGCACCGCCGATCGAGCTGAGTCTCGAGGCTCATGCCGGCTGCCTGTCGTTCGAGTTTTCGACGCCGAAGCACAGTCCGCTGGTGGTGAATTGCGGCATGCCGCCTGCGGGCCGCGACGACTGGCTGCACTTTGCCCGCTCAACTGCGGCGCACTCGACGGTGACATTCAACGACGCCTCGTCGGCGCGCTTTGTCGAGAGCGCGGCATTCCGCCGTGTGCTGGGCGGTGCGCCGATGCGCGACGGCCCGAACCATATCACCATCACGCGCGAGGAACGCGGAGACGGCACCATGCTGCGCGCCACCCATGACGGTTATGCCGACCGCTACGACATTATCCATGAACGGACCGTGATGCTGTCGAGCGACGGCAACAAGCTTGAAGGCGAAGACGTATTCGCCGGTGCAAGAGACGAGCGAACCCGCGGCAAGCTCGATGCCTACGTCGTCCGCTTCCACCTTCACCCCTCCGTGCGGGCGTCGCGGCTCACCGACGGCCATGGCGTCATGCTGATGACCGCAAGCAGGGACGTTTGGACGTTCAGCGCTCCCGGGCAACGGGTGGAACTCGAAGACAGCGTGTTTCTGGGCAGCAGCGAAGGACCGCGCCGCACCGCGCAGATCATTATCCGCGGCAATGCACGGACCACGCCGCGCGTGGTGTGGACTTTCCAGCATACCGGTGCTTCGAGCGTGACGGCGGCGACCCGACAGCGCGTCCGCGTTGACGAGCCCCGGCTGCCGCTGTGAATTTGCCATCCTTCTGCGTTGCACTTCGCAGGAGAGGATGAAAGAAAAGCCGCATGACGAACGAGCACCTTCGCCGCGCGACACGCGCCCTGATTTCCGTTTCCGACAAGGCCGGTGTGGTCGAATTTGCCCGCGCGCTTGCGGGCTTCGATATCGAGCTGGTTTCGACCGGCGGCACCCGTAAGACCTTGAGCGACGCGGGCCTCAAAGTGCTCGACGTCAGCGATCTCACCGGCTTCCCGGAGATGATGGACGGCCGGGTCAAGACGCTGCATCCGGCGGTGCACGGCGGGCTGCTCGGTATTCGCGGCAATGCCGCGCACGCCGAAGCCATGCGCGCGCATAAAATCCAGCCGATCGATCTGCTGGTGGTCAATCTTTACCCATTCGAGGAAACGGTGGCGCGCGGCGCCGACTTTGCCGACTGCATCGAGAATATCGATATTGGCGGCCCGGCGATGATCCGTGCCGCCTCCAAGAATCACGAAGATGTCGCGGTGCTGGTCGATGCCGGCGATTATGCAGCCATGCTCGACGAATTGAAGCAGCATGGCGGCCAGACCACGCTGGCGTTGCGCCGGCGGCTCGCCGCCAAAGCTTATGCGCGAACCGCGGCCTATGATGCCGCGATCAGCAACTGGTTCGCCGGCCAGCTCGGTGAAGACGCCCCGGATTATCGCGCGCTTGGCGGCAAGCTGATCGAGAAATTGCGCTATGGCGAAAATCCGCATCAGTCGGCATCGTTCTATCGGACGCCGGATGTGCGTTTCGGCGTCGCAACGTCGCGGCAGGCGCAAGGCAAGCAGCTTTCCTACAACAACATCAACGATACCGACGCGGCTTATGAATGCGTCGCCGAGTTTGATCCGAAGCGAACGGCGGCCTGCGCCATCATCAAGCACGCCAATCCGTGCGGCGTCGCCGAGGGCGAGACGATGGTGGACGCCTATCGCAAGGCGCTGGCCTGCGACTCGGTCTCGGCCTTCGGCGGCATCGTCGCGCTCAATCGCACGCTCGATGCCGATGCGGCGCGCGCGATCACCGAGATCTTCACCGAAGTGATCATCGCGCCGGATGCGACGCCGGAAGCCATCGCCATTGTCGGCGCGAAGAAAAACCTGCGGCTTTTGCTGGCCGGCGGCTTGCCCGATCCGCGCGCCGCCGGGCTTTACGCCAAAACCGTTGCTGGCGGCCTGCTGGTACAGTCGCGTGACAACGCCGTGGTCGACGACATGGATCTGAAAACCGTCACCAAGCGCACGCCGACCAACGCCGAACTGCGCGATCTGCGTTTCGCGTTCCGCGTCGCCAAGCACGTCAAATCGAACACCATCGTCTATGCCAAGGAGTTGGCGACGGTCGGCATCGGCGCCGGCCAGATGAGCCGGATCGATTCCGCCCGCATCGCGGCGCGAAAGGCGCAGGACGCCGCCGAAGCATTGGGTCTTGCGGAGCCGGCGACGAAAGGCTCCGTGGTTGCGTCGGACGCGTTCTTTCCATTTGCCGATGGTTTGCTGGTCGCGGTCGAAGCTGGCGCCACCGCTGTCATTCAGCCGGGCGGCTCAATGCGAGATGATGAAGTGATCAAGGCCGCCGACGACCACGGCATCGCCATGGTCGTGACCGGGACACGGCATTTCCGGCACTAGGCCAAACGCTCAGCCCCAACACGTCATCACCGGGCCGGCTCGCAACGCCGTGACCCGGTGATCCAGCTTAATTGGTTTTGAAAGAAAAGATGGATTGCCGGGTCGTAGGCGAGCGAAGCGACGCCGTTCTTTGAACGGCTATGCCCGGCAAAGACGAGAGCGACTACGCCGACGCGGTAATCCACTGCTCGAGCTTCTGCTTCGGCGCGGCGCCGACCTGGCGCGACGCGAGCTCGCCGTTCTTGAACATCATCAGCGTCGGGATCGACATGATGCCGTATTTCGCCGCGACGCCGGGGTTCTCGTCGACGTTGAGCTTGACGATCTTGACCTTGCCGTTGAGCGTCTTGGAAATCTCTTCCAGCGCCGGCGCGATCATGCGACACGGGCCGCACCATTCCGCCCAGAAATCGACGACCACGGGCTCGCTTGCCTTAAGCACGTCCTGTTCGAACGTGGCGTCGGTTGTTTTCTCGACCATTGGAAAACCTCGCTTTTTCGGCAGAAATGGAATCGCTGAACCCGGACAGCGAACGTAGGAACCACCCCGCGGGGCGTCAAGGGACCTTCACCCCAGCGTGACTGTTCTGACTTAAAACTTTGCCAACGGCTGCGTCCATCTCTGCTGCCGGAATTTCGATCAACAATGGGCCTTCGGTGAATAACAGCGCCGCGCGCACGGTCTTGCCCGGATAAAGCCGCGCCAGCACCTTGCGATAAAGCGCAAGCTGGGTGACGTAGGACGCGACCTCACTGAGGTTTTTGGGTAACCGGCGGTCGGTCTTGTAGTCGGCGATCAGCACGGCCTTTTCGGTGACGGCGAGTCGATCGACTTGCCCGGACACGTGAACCGGCGGTGCATTATCCCGGAGAAAGCGGCCCACGATCGGCAATTCGGCGCGGCTGCCGGGAGCAAAAATCTCGGCAAAGCTTTTGTCGTCGAGGATGGCGAGGATGCTATCCAATATCCTTGTTTGCTCGTCCGCGGAGAAGTTTTTCGCCCGCTTCTCAAGAAAACTCGCGGCGGCCTGCTTGCGGTGCTCCACGGGAATGTCGGGCAATGACTGCATCAGCCGGTGAACGAGACTGCCCCGATCGAGCGCTTTCTGTCGGTCTGCCGCCGACGACAACGACGGCTCGAGGGCGCCGCTGGCCTCGTCTTCGTCGAAAGCCGACGAGGGCGAGAGCACGACCGCGCGCGGCGGTTCAGCGGGAGCAAGCTCGCGCAGCCAGTGCGGCAGCGCGGGCCGTTCGGATTTTACCTCCGGCTCTACCGGCGAGGGTGGCGCGGCTTCTTTGCTTTCGGGCTTGCGATAGCGCCAGACGGTCTCGCCGTCGTCCTGTTCCTCGACCAGCAATTCCGCCAGCGGATTGCGCACCAGATCGTACCAGCAGTTTTGCGGACGCCCGCGCACGCCTTCCGCGCCACAAACGATCAGCCGGTCGGCGGCGCGAGTCATCGCGACATAAAGCAGGCGCCGGTATTCATCTTCGGCGTCACGCTGAAAAAGTTGCCGCGCGGTCTGCACCGGCGCGACATCGTCGGCCTTGCGCGCCGACCCAGATCAGCGGACCGTCCGCCAGCTTGAGCAGGCGCGGCGGCCGCGGCCCGGCGGGTGGCGTGACGGTGTCGGCGAGAATGACGATCGGCGCTTCGAGGCCCTTGGCGCCGTGCACCGTCATCACCCGCACCTCGTCGCGCTTAATCTCCATGTCGCGTTTGATCTCAGCGCGCGCCTCGCGCAACCAGGCCAGAAAGCCTTGCAGCGATGGCGCTTCGTGACGTTCGTAATCGAGCGCGAGATTGAGGAATTCATCGAGCGCGTCGTTGGCTTCGAGGCCGAGCCGCGCCAGAAAGCGCCGCCGGCCGCCATCCGCCCCGAGGACATGGGCAAAGAACGCAAACGGCGTCGCGCGCCGCGCGGTATAGGCCAGTTTTTCGAGGCGGGCGCCCGCCTCGGCGAATGGTTCGCCGGAATGCGCGGCCAGCGCCGCGCGCAAGGTCGTGCGGCCGCGATCCGAAGCGATGTCGAACAGGTCCTGATCGCTGAAACCGAACAGCGGGCTGCGCAACACGGCGGCGAGCGCAAGGTCGTCGTGCGGCAACAGCAGCGCATCGGCCAGCGCCATGAGGTCCATCACCGCGATGTGCTCGGTCAGCACGAGGCGATCGGCGCCCGCTACTTCGACGCCTTCGTTCTTCATCGCGCGGATGATGGCCTCGAACAGCGAGCCGCGCTGGCGCACCAGCACCAGCACATCGCCGTATCGCGCCGGACGGCGCTCAAGGCCGACCGGCTCGCGCGCGTCGATCAGCCGCCGCACGGTGCGCGCAATGCGGCGCGCAAGCTTCACGCGCGGGCTGACTTCGCTCACCGTATCGAACGGCGCGTCCCAGCCTTCGATCGGCTCGCGCTTCTCCGGCTTGATGGTGTCCCAGATTTCGACCACGCCCGGCGGCGCATCGGGCAGCGCAATATGAGGCGGTATGCCGCCTTGGGAATCCGAGGTGACGCTGCCGGCGATATCCTTGAACACGATATCGACCGCGTTGAGCACGCTCTCGCAGGACCGGAACGAATGTTCGAGCTGGCGATACTCGAATTTCAGCTCGCTTTCCTCGTGCCGCTTCTGGAAATACTTGCGCATCTCGGCGAATTCGTGCGGCGCAGCGTTCTGAAACGAGAAGATCGATTGCTTCTCGTCGCCGACCGCGAAGATCGTGCGCTTGCCGGGCCGTGCGCCGGCGCCGGCGGTGAATTCCGCTACCAGTCGCTGCACGATCTCCCATTGCTTGGTGCTGGTGTCCTGCGCCTCGTCGATCAACAGATGATCGATGCCGAGATCGAGCTTGTAATGCACCCATGCAGCATCGGTGTTGCGCAGCAGGTCGAGCGCTTTGTCGATCAGATCGTCGTAGTCGACCAGCCCGCGGCGCTGCTTTTCCCTGCCATAGCGCTCCAGCACTTCCGACGCGACCGTGAGCAGCGCTGCACTGCGGTTACGGCAGGCAATGGCATTGCGCAGTTCGCGCAGCGGCAGCACGCGGCTCTGCTCGTCGCGCAGTCTTTGCGCGAGGCCCGGCTGCTTTTTTGCAAGGCCCTGGGTGAGCAGATTGGGGCGCGGCTGGAATTTCGTGTCGAGAAAGACTTTTAGATACGTTTCGACTTGCTCGCGGCCACTCAAGCGGGATGCAAGCCTGAAACGCTGACATTGTTCCTGATCGCGCGCGGTGCTTGCCTCACAAACAGCGGCGACAGCTTGCCATTCCGAGGGCGGCAGGATCGGACCGTTGACGATGTCCTGCTCGATTTGTTCAAGCGTCATCGTCGGATCGACGCCGAGGGCTCCGGAGAGCGCGACCAGCGCCTCGTCTTTGCCGCCGGAGTTTGCGATCAAGCGCCGGATCGTATCGCCTTGCGCAATCGCGCCGCGGACCACTTCGCGAAACGTCTGATCGGCCCCGGCGGTCATCGCAACGGCGAGCGCCTTGCCGAGCGAACTTTGCGGCGCTTCAGCGCCTTGCAGCAGCACGGCAAGCGTGAGCAACTCGAGCAGCTGGGTCTGTTCGGCATCGTCAAGCACGGCAAAGCGCGCCGCGACATTCGCCTCGAACGGAAACTGATGCAGCAACTGAGTGCAGAAGGCGTGGATGGTCTGGACTTTCAGGCCACCCGGCGTTTCCAGCGCGCGTGCGAACAAGCGCCGCGCCCGCGTGCGCATGAGCCGCGCTGGTGGGGATTCCGGAGCCTTCGATCGCCTTGTCCAGAGCGTCGTCGCCAAGCTTGGTCCACTTGCCGAGCGTGTCGAACACCCGCTTCGCCATGTTGGCGGCGGCGGCTTTGGTGAAGGTGATGCAGAGAATCTTTTCCGGCTCGACGCCATTGAGCAGCAAGTTGATCACCCGCTGCGCCAGCACGTGGGTCTTGCCGGAGCCGGCATTGGCGGCAACCCAGGCGGACACGTCCGGGCTGGATACGTCAGTTTGCCGCTGACGCACGATGTCGGGGATATCGGCGGCCGTTCTCATTCGCCGCTCCCGTCGTCGTCTTCCTCGCCGGCGCTGGTCCATTCCAGCACGCGGGCGAGGTGATCGTAGTCGCCGTACTGTGTCGCCCACATCGGATGCACCAGCGAGCGATAGGCGCGTGTCTTCGTCCTCGAAGCGCTTCGCCAGCTCCGTGAGTTTTTCCAGCGCGCGGTCGGCCTGACGAATCGGCGTTGCCGTCCTTGAAGTCGATGAATTTCGAATCGCCGGGCGGCTCGCCGCCTTTCACCAGCACATAGGCAACGTCGGCGACCGAGGATTCTGCGGGAATGTTCGGAAATCCGCCTTGGCGAAGGATCGCGGCTTCCAGCGTGAGCTGCGGCGCGAGGCCGGTGCGCACCTGCGGCTCGGTGCGCGCCGAGCCGGTCTTGTAATCGAAGATGGTGTAGCGGCCGTCGCTGCTCAGCTCGATACGGTCGGCGATGCCGCGCAGCCGGAAGCTGCCCTTTTCCAGCTTGATTTCGTGTTGGCCGCGTGATCTCGGCGTCGATTGTCGCGATGGTCGGCGCGGCGCTCGATCTCCCAGTTCGCGAACCAGCGCGCGATGCGCTCGAAGCGCGGCCACCAGAACGCCCGCGCTTCAGGATAGTCTTCGATCTCGGCAAAATGCTTGCGCCCGAGCGTGAGCAGTTCGCCCACAGGATCGGCGGGCAGGCTCTTCGCAAAAGTCTGGGCGAACTCGCCGATAGCGGCGTGGATGAAAGTGCCGCGCTCCGCGGCGCCGGGCTCGGCATCGACCGGATCGAGCGGCCGCAGCCGCAGAATGTGCTTGGCGTAAATCGTGTAGGGATCGCGCAGCCAATGCTCGATCTCGGTGACGGAAAGGCCTTTCGGCCGAACTGCCAGTGGCGGCCGTGGCTCCGGGCGCTTTTCGGGCTCAGGTTTGCCTTCCGGTCGGTCGAGCTCGCGCGCCCAGGTCAGATAAATCTCGCCGCGCTTGATCGCCTGCTGCCAGCGCTCGCCGGATACCGCGGCGAGGCGCTGGATGAAACGCGACGGAACGGTCGGCGCGCCGGCGATTTTTGCGGAAAGCGTCAGCATCACTTCGCGGGCGCCGAGCAGTTGCGCGAAGTCGTGGGCGGTGAGGCCGATACGCCGCTCCGGCAAATCCAGCCCGAGGTCGAGTCGCATCGGGCGGCTCAACCACGCATCGGTGCGGCTGTCCGGCGGCCAGGTGCCTTCGACCAGCCCGCCGAGCACGACGCGGTCGCTTTCGGTCAGACGCGCTTCGAGCAAACCGAGGATACGAACGCGCAGACCCGGCCGCAGCGGTCGGCGGACGACACGGCCGCTCAGCGCCGCGGTGAAAAGCTCGACATAGTCCGATGCGGCGACAGCAAGGCTGGTTGCGGAAGGACTGGTGGCGAGTTCGTCGAGCGCGGCGGCGAGCTTCGCGCCATCAAGGCCGATAAATGCCGCTTGCTCCTCGTTATGCTGTGACAGCGCCGCGAGCACCTCGCGATGCCGCGCCGCAAGTTCACTCAGCGGGATCGCGTCGCCGCCAAGCTTTTCCAGCGGCGCCAGCGCCGCCGCTAGCGTGGCGACAAGGCTTTCCGCCTCCGCGATTTGGCCATCGCTCAAATCCTTGCGCGGATCGGACGGATGCAAACTCTCCCTAACCTTGTGTAGTGTCTTAAGCGCACGCGCGAGGCCCACCGTGCCGCGGCTCGGGCGTGGGCCGCGCAGCACCGCGCGTTCCAGAATGTCCGTCGCGTGCCGCTGATCGGTCTTGCCGAGCCGCAATAGCGGATGTTTCAGCAGTGCCAGCAATGTCACCGGCTCGAGACCGCCGACCGCGGCTTGTGCGGCAAGCCGCGCGAAGATACCGGCCGGCGTCTCGGCAAGCGGGTCACCGCCGGTGTCTTCCACCGCGATATTCCATCGCATCAGCGCTGCGGCGACGCGGCGGCCGAGCGTGCGATCCGGCGTCACCAGCGCGGCGGTCTTGCCGTCCTGCACCGCTTCGCGAAGCGCGATCGCAATGGCGAGCGCTTCTTCCTCGGCGTTCGCCGCTTCGATCACCGTCATCGTCGCGACTGCGGCATCGGCCTGCGCTTCGAACACCAGATCGCCGGCGCGCTTCTGCCAGATATCGGTTTGCATCGCCGGCCGCATCGCTTCCGAGAGCAGCGTTTCGCGGCCGTTCGCCTTGGCCAATGTGCCCACCGCCTGGCGTGCGATCCCGATACGGGTCAGCAGCGCCTGCATGGCGAACTGCGGATGGCCCGGCGCAGCCGCAATTTTTTGCTTCTTGTCGCCGGCGATCAGCCGCCAGGACTCCTCATCAAGATCGGTGTCGAGGCCCGGCAGCACCACGGCGCCGTGCGGCAGGTTCGCGATGGTCGCGATCAGCTCCGCGGTTGCGGGGATCGAGCCGGTCGATCCGGCGGCAATCACCAGTCCATCGGTCTTGCGGATGAGACGAAGCGCCTCGGCTTTTATCAGCTTGTCGCGCCGCTCCGCGGCCTCGATGCAATTGCGTTCGCGCAGCATCGCCGGCCACGCCTCGCGCGCGATCTCCAGAAACTTCAGGGTTTGCTGCCAGTAGCGGTCGAAATTGTCCGGCACCAGATCGTCGAGTTTTTTCCACGGCACGCCGCGCGTCGTCATGTCGTCGATCAGCCGCGCCAGATCGTCAGCCAACACGCAGGCGGCGGCCGGTGTCTGCGCGACCAGCGGCGCGCCGCTTTGTCCATGCAGCTCGGGCGAGTTGGCCCATTTGACGATCAGCTGCGTCAGCAAAAGACGGCGCTCGAGTCCGTGGAGCGCTTGCGGCAGCGCCAGTGCCTCGGCGGCAAGCTCGCCGGTCGCCGCTTCGGCGAATGCGATCTCGTCTTCGTCGATATCGCCGATGGCGACGATGCGCGGCAGCAGTGCGGCATCGTCTTTCAGCACGTTGAGGAATGTATCGCGCGCCAGCCGGCAGGCGCGCCGCGTCGGCAGATAAAGCGTTGCGGATGCCAAGGCCAACGGATCGCGCAACGCCGGCAAGCCGAGCCTGCCGTCCGTCAATGCCTCAATCAGCGTCGGCAAAAACGGCGCCGACGCCGGAATCGTGAAGACGCGTTGGGTCATCGTGTTCCGTCACCCTGAGGTGCTCGGCGTATTGCGCCGAGCCTCGAAGGGCGCCGGCCCGAACGCCTCGGCCGGCATCCTTCGAGGCTCGCTGCACTCGCACCTCAGGATGACGGGAAAGAAAGGTTCTTATCAGATTTCAGTTCGTCTCGGCGAGCGCCGCTTCCGCTTCGGCAACCGCCTGCGGCGTGCCGACATGCATCCACACGCCTTCGAGCCGCAAACCAAACAGCCGTCCTTTGCCGCCAGCCTGGTCGAACAATCGGGTCAGCGAGAAAGCGCCTCCCGGCGCGTCGGCAAACAAGGCGGGCGAAAGGATTGCGGCGCCGGCATAGATATAAGGTACGACTTCCTGTTCGCCACGGCGGCGCAGCCGCCCGTCAGGCAACATGGCGTAATCGCCGCGGCCGTCGTAGCCGATGCTGCCGGTGGTCGGCGCGAGCAGCAGCAGCGCATCCATGCTGTCGGGATCGTAGGCTTCGGCGAGCCGCGCGAAATTAGGCTTCACGCCGTCGAGCCAGAATGTGTCGGAGTTGGTCAGGTAGAACGGCGCGTTGCCAAGTTTCGGCAGCGCCTTGGCGATGCCGCCGCCGGTGCCGAGCAATTCGGCGCGCTCGTCGGAAATGACAATGTGGGGGCGTTGCCGCGCCGCCAGATGCCGTTCCAGCGCGTCGGCGAGATGATGCACGTTGACGACGGCTTGTTCGATTCCGGCTTCGGCGAGCCGGTCGAGGCCATAGTCGATCAGCGATTTGCCGGCAACGGTGACCAGCGGTTTCGGCAAATGACCATTGTGCGGACGCATACGCGTGCCAAGCCCTGCTGCCAGCACGAACGCATTCTTCGGCGTCAATGTCTTGCCCCGCCCCGTTATCCGCCTAGTGGCCGCTCAACTCGCCGTATCAGAACCCAAGTCATCATAACCCAAGTTATCATAGCCCAACTCGTGGCGGGACATTGGCGTCATACCAGCCTTTTAGGGGCTTAAGCGCGGGGTGGGACAGCGACCGCTGCAAATAGTTCCATATGCGGGGCATATGACGCAGATATTGCGGCTTGCCGTCCCGCCGGTTCAACCGCGCGAAGATGCCGAGGATCTTGGTCGCCCGCTGCGCCGCAAGTGTCGAATAGAGTTGCGTGAAGGCGGCAACGTCGAAATTGGGATTGTCGCTGCGCCGGGCGCGGACGTAGCGGCTGAGCAGCGCTACTTCCATGAGTTCCGGGACGTCAACCCGCGCGTCCTGCAACAGCGAGGCGACATCGTAGGCGGGTGGTCCGATCAACGCATCCTGAAAGTCGAGCACGCCGATCCGGGCAACGTCCTCGCGGTCGGAGAGCCACATCAGGTTCGGTGAATGAAAGTCGCGCAGCACCCAGGTTGGCTGCGCTTCAAAAACCGGCGCCAGCGCCTCGCTCCACAGCGTGACAAAAGATTGGCGTATCTGCTTTGCCGGCGGTTTGGTCTCCGCCAGATACCAGTCGAGCAACAGCTCGGCCTCGATCAGGAAGGCGTCGATATCATAGCGCGGCAAGCGGTAATCGAGATGCGGTGCCACCGGCAAGTTCTCCGGCAGCTTGCGGCGGTGCAGCGAGATCAACAGGTCGAGCGCGGCTTCATAGCGTGTTTCGATCGGCTCAGGTGGATTGCCAGCGACGACGAGGTCCTGGCCGAGGTCTTCCATGATGATCAGGCCGTGCGCCGGGTCGGCGTGCAGAATCTCGGGTGCCGACAGGTTGCGCTCGCGCAATCCCGCGGCCATCGCAACATAGGGAACAGTGTCTTCGGCGAGATGGGCGATCGCGCTGTAGGGCTTGCCGTCCCGCACCGGCGGACCATCGGGTTTCGGCGGCGCGTTCATGAAAATGGTGGTCTGGCCGTCGAGGATCAGACGCTCGAACATGCGGGTGGAGGCGTCACCTTGCATGCGGACCCGAGTAGCGGTTGCGTAGCCGAACTCTTCCAGGAAATTACGGATCAGCGGGATGCGTTCGGCGCGCGCGGCGAAAGTGCCATAGCCGGTGACGCGAACGGTGCGGCCTTCATCGCCGAGCGCTGGCGCGAGCGTGAACGAAATATCGAAATGATCCGGCGGCAACAGCCCGGCGGCGCGGTCCGGCCATTCCAGCAGCATCACGGCGCCTTCAGGCAGATCGTCGAAGCCGAGTTCCGCGAGGTCGGCAACGCCGGAGATCCGATAGAGATCGCTATGCACCAGCGAGAAGCGCGGCAATCCATAGTTTTGCATAAACGTGAAAGTCGGGCTTGGCACCTCGACGGTCTCGTCGTCGGCGAGGAAGCGGATCAGGGCGCGGGCGAAGGTGGTTTTGCCGGCGCCGAGATCGCCCGACAGCGTTACCAGATCGCCGGGCTCAAGCGCGCAGGCGATATCTCTGACGAGGCCCGACAATGCCTCCAGGTTCGGCAAGGTCTCGGTAAAGCTTGCGCCGCCGCGGGTGGTCAGAAGCATGGATCAGGCTGCCGTCCGTGTGGCGGCCTGGCCGAGTGGGAATGTGCAGGTCACGGTAGTGCCCTGTCCGACAATCGAGGAAATGGTGACCGTCCCGCCATGGAGTTCGACGAACGATCGTACCAGAGAAAGGCCGATACCGGGGCCGCGATGTTGCGATCCGAGCGAATGGGATTCGAACCAGTCGAATACCTTGCCCAGTACGTCGGCCGGTATGCCCGGCCCGCTGTCGGTTACCGAGAACATGACCCCTTCTGCGCTGCGGTCGGCGAGCAGCGTCACGGTTCCCCCGGCCGGTGAGAAGCTCACCGCATTGGCCAGGAGGTTGAACAGCACCTGACGAACCCGGCGTTCGTCGGCGACGAAGCTGCCGATTTGCGGCGTCGAGCGGATATCGAGGGTGAGGCCGGAGGCGACCAGCCTGTCCTGCACGCCCTCGGCGGCAGCTTCCATGGCGCTGCGGATATTGACCTCGCCGAGATTGAGCTGCATGCGGCCGGCATCGATAGTCGCGAGATCGAGGATGTTATTGATCAGGGCCAGCAGCGTGTTGGTCGATACAGTGATGAAGTCGAGATATTCGCGCTGCTTTTGTTGCAGCGGGCCGGTCGCCGGATCGTCGAGCAAATGGACGAAGCCGATGATGTTGGTCAGCGGCGAGCGCAGTTCGTAAGACACGTGATGAACGAAATCGATCTTGATCTTGTCGGCGGTCTCTAGCGCTTCGTTGCGCTCGAGCAGCGCGCGCTCGACGTTCACCGAGTCGGTGACATCGTGGAACGTCACCAGCGTCGCGCCGTCAGGCAGCGGCACGGCCGAGCAATCGACCGCGCTGCCGTCGCGCCGCTCCAGCCGCCGCCCGGAAATGGCTTCACGATCTTCGATGGCCGTAATCATCTCACGCAACGCCTGCCAGGTGGCATCGCCGCCGTGAAGCCCCTGGCTTTCGATGGTAATGGTTTCAATGTGCGGCCGCAGCGTCAGAAATTCCGGCGATAGGTGCCACATCCGCGCGAAAGCCGGATTGTGCAGCCGGATGCGGCCGTCGCTGGCAAATACCGCGACTCCTTCAGTAAGATTGTCGAGTGTCTCACGCTGAAAGCGGATCAGCTCTTCGAAGCGGCGTTCGAGATCGAGCCGCTTGGTGACATCGTCAAACAGATAAGTGACGCCGCCGTCCGGATTGGGCGTAGTGACGACGCGCAGCGTGCGGCCGTCGGGCAGGTGCCACTCGCTCTCCTTGGCTTCGACGGCGCGATAGGCTTCGTGGAGTTCCGCTTTCCACAGCCTGTAGTTTTGTTGCTCCTCGAGCTTATCTGCGGTGCGCAGACGATCGAGCACGCTTGAGTTGGTCGGTCCCTGATCCAGATAGGCCGTGTTGAGATCCCACAGCGACCGATATTCCGCGTTGTAAAACGTCAGCCGTTGATCGGCGTCGAACATGGCCACACCCGTCGAAAGGGCGTCGAGAGTGCGGCGGTGCGCTTCGGTGAGGCGCGTGAGCGCAAGGCGCATATTTTCGGCTTCGGTGGCGTCGACGCCGATGCCGGCGCTGCCGGTTTCCGTCCTGAACTCCAACACGTCGAAGGTTCGCCGGGCGCCGGCGACGATGGCGGGAAGCCGTCCGGAATAGCTGCCGCTGGCGATGCGTTCCTGCGCGATGTTCTCTCGTGCGCCGCTGTCGAGCAATTCGAGGTGGCGCGCGACGGCGTCGTCGGCATCCTTGGCCTCGACCGCGCGGGCGTAGGCGCTATTGACGAAGTCGAGTTGACCCGCGGCGTCGCGGGTCCATACCGGCGACGGGAGGGTTTCGACCAGCGTATTCAGCGAAGCGACTTTGCTGCGCAGGGCTTCGTGGCGCGACAAAAGGTCGGCGAGATCGCGTTTGATGCCGCTGGCGTCTTTCAGCCGCAGCACCGCGCGGCCGCCGATGGCGCGACCCTGCGCTTCGATCGGGTGGCCGGACAGGGTCGTGAGCGTCATCGCAAAACCTTCGCCACGGGTGCGAAGCGCGTCGACCGCGTGCTCCATGGCTTGCGCCTTGCCGGCCTCAAGCCAGGTGCCGAACGCCAGGACGCGGTGCGGCGCAGAAGCGCCGACAATGGCCGGGTCGCCGTCGATACCCGGTTGGTCGGACGCCGCCTGCCATTCCACCAGGATCTGCGGCTCCGAAGACAACAGGGCTTTGGTCCGATCGAGATCGTCACGCAACATCGCGATTTCGTCGCGTGACCATGATTCCAGCCGTGCGGCGCGATTACGGCTGCGCAGATACATGATCGCGGTGACGACAGAAAACAGGATCAGGCCGAGCACCAGAACCAGCACGGCGAGTTCATGGCGGTCGATGCTGTCCTGCGCGGTCAGGACCAGTTCGTGCAACGCCAATGAGGGTGTTGGCTCCGCGAAGGCTTCCTGGGACGATAGAGCGCAAGTTGCGGCAGTAATGGCTGCAACAAATCCGCCTCGCCACGGATGAGCGCAGCCCCTCTTGATCCGGATCGTGTCCGGCATGCCCCGTGCCTCTACTGGCTGAATGACTCCACTGGCTCCCACCGACGCGCCAGCGAATCATTCGACTTTACTCTCAACGGGAATCGCGCCGAAAGAGTCCAGATCGTGAACGTGGCGCGCGAGCGCGTATTGGCCGTGTGGCGCTGCCGTCAAAGCCTCGCGTTAAGACTTCAGGGCCTCGGCGCGGCGCGTCATGTCTTCGAGGTTGATGCGGCTGAGTGCGATGCCGAACTCCTGCTCGGCCGTTGAGAGCGCGGGTAGCACCACCTTGTTGAGCAAATCGGAGTCGGCCGGCCGTTCGTCAACTTCGTCCACTGTTCCGGCCGCACGCAAAATATCGTTGGCGGTAACGCGATGCTGCTCACGCGCCAACTCGTAACCGCCGCGCGGACCGCGAATGCCTTTCAGGATTCCTTCGCGCACCAGCGCTTGCAGCACGGATTCCAGATGTCGCGGCGGCAGGCTGTGGCGAGCCGCCAATGTTTTTGCTGAAATCGGTCGTCCCTGCGCATGTAATGCAACGTCGATTACCGCAGCAATCGCAAGGATTCCTTTGCGAGAAAGTAGAGCCATGAGCTTGGAGGAAACGCTCGGGCGGGACAGAAGTTCAAGAATCGGTAGTACCGTACGCCCAAGTTTTGGTCTAGTTGATCTGCGTTTCAGCCACGGTTATCGACAATATTCGCCGCAGTCCCAGTGGAACCAAAACCGCCCGCGGCTCGTTTAGTGGCCTCTAGACTGACGGATTCAACAAGTTTTGCATGTAAAATTGGCGCGATTACTAGCTGGGCGATGCGCATTCCACGCTGAATTACGAAAGTCTCTGAACTAATATTTACAAGAATTACCTGTAATTCTCCCCGATAGTCGGCGTCGATCGTTCCGGGCGAATTCAGCACGGTGACACCGTGACGCGCCGCTAATCCCGAACGGGGCCTGACTTGGCCTTCGGTGCCGGGCGGCAGTGCGAGCGCGATGCCGGTCGGAATCAGGGCGCGATTGTTTGGAGCGATTTGCACCGGGGCATCGGCGGGCACTGCGGCGACAAGATCGAGTCCGGCAGCGAGCGCGCTTTGATATTCCGGCAGCGGCAGATCGGCGCCGTGCGGCAGCCGCATGATGCGTACTTCGATCGTCGATTGCTCGCTCATGGCGCATCCTCCGCGAGCGCGGTTGCGACCCGCTCGATCAAGCTTCGCGCCACATCGTCTTTCGATTGCGGCGGCCAGTCCTCGACGCCGCTTTCGGTAACGAGATGCACGGTGTTGGTATCGCCGCCCATGATTCCGGTCGCCGGCGAAACGTCGTTGGCGACAATCCAATCGCAGCCTTTCCTGGCAAGCTTCGCCTTGGCGTTGGCGATCAGGTCGTCAGTCTCGGCGGCAAAACCGATCACGAGGCGCGGCCTGTTACTGTGTAGATGCGCGATCGTCGAAAGGATATCGGGGTTTTCCGTCAGCGTCAGCGTCGGCGTCTTGCCCTGCTGCTTCTTGATCTTGCTCTCGCTCTGCCTGTCGACGCGCCAGTCGGCAACTGCGGCAGCGAAGATCGCGACATCAGCCGGCAGCGCCTGTTCGACCGCTTTGAGCATCTGCTGCGCGGTCTCGACTTTCACCACGGTGAGACCAGGCGGATCGGGCAGGTTGACCGGGCCGGACACCAGCACCACGTCGGCGCCGGCCGCAGCCGCTGCGGCAGCGATGGCATGGCCCTGTTTGCCCGACGAACGATTGGCGATGTAGCGCACTGGATCGATCGGTTCATTGGTCGGCCCCGACGTGACCAGCACGCGCTTGCCGGTCAGCGGACCCGCTTTGCGCACCAGCATTTCGACGGCGGCGACGATTTCCAGCGGCTCGGCCATGCGGCCCCGGCCTGCTTCACCGTGCTCTGCCATCTCGCCCACATTCGGTCCGACAACATGGATACCATCGGCGGCGAGTTGCGCCAGATTGCGCCGCGTCGCCCTTGCCGCCCACATCTGCGGGTTCATCGCCGGTGCGATCAGGATCGGTTTGTCGGTCGCGAGCAATACCGCGGTGGCGAGATCGTCGGCATGGCCACCCGCCATTTTCGCCAGCAGATCGGCGGTCGCGGGCGCGACCACAATGAGATCGGTGTCGCGGGCCATGCGGATGTGGCCGACGTCGAACTCGCTTCGTGGGTCGAATAAATCGGTGAAAGCATGCTCGCCACTCAGCGCGCCGACCGAAAGCGGCGTAATGAAGTGCTGCGCGGCAGCGGTGAGGATGCAGCGCACCTGCGCGCCGCGCTCCTGCAAGCGCCGGATCAGATCGAGCGCTTTATAGGCGGCAATGCCGCCGCCGATGATGAGCAGGATGCGTTTGTCGTTGGCGACGACGGCCGGCGCCGGCTGCCGCTTCGGCCGCGATGGCGGCTCAAACTGTTCGAGGATTTCGTTGCCCGCTTGGTCCGCCGCGGCTCGCAGGATGACGCGGATCTCGTCTTCCATGGAGCGGCCGTTGCGGGCCGCGCGCAGCCGCAACAGCTTCTTCAGCCTGTCGTCGAGCTGCCGGACGGTGAGACTGGCCATGTGTATTTCCTCAATGGCATGAGGATACTAATACCGATTTGATTGCATTGCAATCAATGCAATCAAACCCCCTTGATCGCAATCCATAGCAACAGGGCAGCGATGACCCAAAGCGCTATCACGGTCCAGCGGCTGCGGCGGCCTTCCGCCCTGCCTATCTCGACGATGGTCCACGGCGAGAGCAAGAGGCCGTCGCGCGTGACTTCGTCGAGCCGTTCGAGCACGCGCGCTCCGCGCCGCAACAGGCCGGGCGCACTGCCGATGAGGCGGCCGATATCGCTCGCGCCTTCCGCCACCGATTCCAGCTTTCCGGCCGGGCCGAGATGCCGTGTCATCCATTCCCGCACCACCGGCTCGGCGGTGCTCCACATATCGAGCTTCGGATCGAGCGAACGGGCGACGCCTTCGACCACCACCATGGTCTTCTGCAGCAAAAGGAGTTCCGGCCGCGTCCGCATATCGAACAGACTGGTGACCTCGAACAGCAGAGTCAAAAGCTTCGCCATCGAAATATCTTCGGCGGTGCGATTATGAATCGGCTCGCCGATGGCGCGGATCGCCTGGGCAAAATCGTCGACCGAGTGCTGCGGCGGTACGTAACCGGCTTCGAAATGCACTTCGGCGGTGCGGCGATAATTGCGGGTAATGAAGCCGTGCAAAATCTCGGCAAGGAACAGCCGTTCCTTGGCGCCGAGCCGGCCCATGATGCCGAAGTCCACGGCGACCAGCCGGCCCTCGTCGTCGACAAACAGATTTCCCGGATGCATGTCGGCGTGGAAAAAGCCGTCACGCAGCGCGTGGCGCAGGAATGACTGGATCACGGTGCGGCCGAGCTTCGGCAGGTCGAAGCCTTTGGCCGCAAGGCGCGCGCGATCGGAGAGTGGCGTGCCGTCGATCCATTCCAGCGTCAGCACTTCCTTGGAAGTGCGATCCCAATCGACCGTGGGCACCCGGAAATCCAGATCGTTCCTGGTGTTCTCGGCCATCTCCGAGAGCGCAGCCGCTTCCAGCCGGAAATCCATTTCGAGCGCAACGGAGCGCCGCAAGGTCTCGACCACTTCGATCAGCCGCAGCCGTCGCGCGTCGGCCGACGCACTTTCCGCATGCTGGGCGGCAAAAGTGAAGGCGGTCAGATCGTCGTGGAAGCGCTGTTCGACGTTGGGCCGCAGCACTTTGACCGCGACCGCACGCGGGCCGTCAGCAGTCGCCACTTCGGCGCGATGGACTTGCGCGATCGAGGCGGCGGCTACCGCCGGACCAAAGCTCAGAAACACCGAATTGAGCGGCCTTTCGAGTGAAGCCGCCACAGCGGCTTCGGCCTCGGCTTGCGGGAATGGCGGCATCTGGTCTTGCAGCCGCTCCAGATCCTTCGCCAGCGCCGTACCGACGACATCGGGCCGCGTGGCCAGGAATTGCCCGAGCTTGACGTAGCTCGGGCCGAGCCGTGTCAGCGCCGTTGAAAGCCGCTTCTCCGCCGTGCCTTTGGAGCGACGTTCGATCAAGCGCGCCATGCGCAGCAGCGGGCGCATCGGCACCGGCACCGCGGCGGGATCGACCAGCCCGAATATACCCTCGCGGGCGAAGACATAGCCCGCGCGGCCGAGGCGGATCACATGCGCCGGAGCGGAGATCACAAACGCCAGCCGGAATGCAGCGCCACGATGCCGCCGCTCATCTGTTTGTAAGACGCGCGCGCGAAACCGGCGGTGCGCAACATGGTCGCGAAAACCTCCGGTCTCGGGAACCGGCGGATGGATTCCACGAGGTAGCGATATGACTCCGCATCGCCGGCCACGGTGCGCCCGAGTGCCGGGATGACGTTGAACGAATAGAAATCGTACAGCCGATCGAGCCCCGGCATGTCGACCGCCGAGAATTCCAGGCACAAGAACTTGCCGCCGATTTTCAGCACCCGAAATGCTTCGGCAAGCGCGACATCGATCCGTGGCACATTGCGGATGCCGAACGCGATGGTGACAGCGTCAAAGCTTTTGTCGGCAAACGGGAGTGCTTCGGCGTTGCCTTCCGCAAAAGTGATGAGGTCGCCGTCCGCCGATTTTGCCGCGCGGTCTCGGCCTACCGCGAGCATGTCGGGATTGATGTCGCACACCGTGACGCGGGTCTGACCGCCGCCGGCTTCGAGGGCGCGGAACGCGATGTCGCCAGTGCCGCCCGCAACATCGAGCAGGGCAAACGGATGATGCCTTGGCGGGTCGAGCGCGGTAATCAGCGCGTCCTTCCAGGCGCGATGCAGCCCGAACGACATCAGGTCATTCATCAGGTCGTAGCGCCGCGCCACGCTGTGAAACACGTCGTCGACCATGGCCTGCTTGTCTTCAAGCGGCACGCGCCGGGCGCCAAAATGGGTCTGCTTTTGTTCGAAATCGCTCATGCTGCGGCTGAAGATAGCGCGCCCCGCTTGGCAGCGCTACAAATGCCAGTGCTTGTCGGTTAACGGGAAGATCGCATGACAATCCAGTTTGAGCGTGCCATTCCAATTTTCCGCATTTTCTCGCTGGACAAGGCTCACGAGTTCTATGTCGATTTTCTCGGCTGCAAGGTCGATTGGGAGGCTCGCTTCGAGCCAGATTTGCCGATCTACATGCAGGTCTCGCGTGGCGAACTCATCGTCCATCTGAGCGAACACCATGGCGACAGCACGCCAGGCTCCCACGCCTATATCATTACGACAGGCGTCAGGGATCTGCATCGCGAATTGAATGAGAAGAAATATCGACATAACCGCCCCGGCCTGCAGCAGCAGGAGTGGGGCATGACGGAGGTGACGGTCACGGATCCGTTCAACAATCGCATTACCTTCGGCGAGCGGACCGAGAAAGATGCCTGAATTACCCGAAGTCGAAACTGTGCGCCGCGGCCTTGAGCCCGCGATGGACGGCGCGCGCTTCGCCAAGGTGGAATTGCGCCGCGGCGATCTGCGCTGGCCGCTGCCGAAGGATTTCGTCGCGCGGCTTGAAGGCAAAACCGTTACCGGCATGGGACGGCGGGCGAAATACCTGCTCACGGATCTTTCATCGGGGGACGTGCTGGTGATGCACCTCGGCATGTCCGGTTCGTTCCACGTGTTCGAGAAGGAGCGGCAGATCGCGCCGGGCGCTTACTATCACGAGCGCTTGAAACACGTCGCCCACGACCATGTGGTGTTTCACATGTCGTCGGGCGCGATCGTCACCTTCAACGATCCGCGCCGCTTCGGTTCGATGAAGATCGTGCCGCGGGATCGGCTCGATGCCGAGCCGCTGCTGCGCGGCTTGGGTCCCGAGCCACTTGGCAATGAATTCGATGCGGCGATGCTGGCGCGCGCCTGCCACGGCAAGAAGACCAGCCTGAAGGCGGCATTGCTCGATCAGCGCATCGTTGCCGGCCTCGGCAACATCTATGTCTGTGAAGCGCTGCACCTTGCGGGGTTGTCGCCGAGGCGGCAGGCTTCCACCATCGCCGACCGCAAGGGCGCGCCGAACGATCGCGCCGAGCGGCTGGTCGAGAGCATCAAGCGTGTGCTCAACGATGCGATCAAGCAGGGCGGCTCGTCATTGCGCGACCACAAGCTCACCGACGGCGGGCTTGGCATGTTCCAGCACAATTTCCGCGTCTATGACCGCGAAGGCGAAAAATGCCGCACGCCGGGCTGTCCGGGCATCGTCAAGCGTATCGTGCAGAACGGCCGCTCGACGTTTTATTGTCCGGCCTGCCAGAAGTGAAAGCTACTCCTTAACCGTGTCATCCAGCCATTTCGCGATCACGGCCGCGATTTCCTTGTTGTTCTTCTCCAGCATCATGACGTGGCTGTTGCCGTGGATGCCGAGATCGACCAGCCGGATATAGGTTGGCTTCACGCCGGCCTGGCGCAGATAGCTCACCGTGCAGTGGTCGTAAGGCGCGTGGTAGGAGGCCTCCGAGGTCAGCACCAGGATCGGCATCTTTTGCAGGTTGGGAAGCTGCCGCGCCGGTTCGGCTTGTGCGTAGCAGCGCACGTGATCGGGCGCGTCGGCTTTATCCTGCTGCACCATCTTCAGCTCGGATGCGTCCTTGATCGGCGGTGAATAGGTCAGCGGCACCGCGGTGATGCCATAGGGCAGCGCGAGCGTACCTTGCTTGAACCAGTCCGGCGCGCCGATGAACTCGACCTGATAGAACGGCGGTCCGTTTGGCTCGATGGCGAGGATTGCCTTCACCAGATCGGGCCGCGCATCGGCCACCGGCCAGCCGAACGCGCCGGCCTGCGAGTGCGTAAGCAGGATCGACGGGCCGATTTTCTCAAGCAGCGCTATCAGTGCGTCGCGATTGAGGAATCTGCTGCTCGTTGAAATCGGCGATCGCCGGCATCTGGCTCGCGGCAAGCTGGATCGTCGCCGGGTCGTCCGGCTCCCCACTGCCCGGCCACTGGGTATGCAGCACGGCCTGCGGCCACAGCTTGAATTTCTCCTGCGCGATGAAGCGCGACAGCGCGTTGTCCTTCTGCACATTGTTGGTCGGGCCGTAGGCCGCGGTGAGGTAGCCCGACCGCGCGCGGCCTGGCTGATCGACCACATAGACCGCGTAGCCCTGCCGCACGAAATACTGCGCCCAGCCTTCGCGGCCGTCCGGCGTGCCGGTGTAGTTGGTGCCGGACATGGTGCCGCCGTGCACCATGATGATCGGATAGGGATGCGTCTGTTTCGCCGGGACACGGACCTCGACATACATCTGGTTGCTGACGTAGTCCTTGCCGTTCACAGACACCGACTTGGCGTTGACGTAGAAGAAGCCGTCGCGCGCCAGCATCAGCGGGCCGTCGCCGTCATCGGCTCTCGCCGGTTTTGCCAAAAGTCCAAACACGGCGGTCACGGCAACGATCAGCGCGAGCGTAAAGCCGGCATAGGTCATGATGTCGTTTGTTTTCATGGCGTTCTCCCTGTGCAGGGGATCATAACAGAGTGGCCGCCGGTTAAAATATCCGGTACGCCTTCGCCGTTCGGGAGCAGCAATCATGAGCTACGACAATCTCCTCGTCGAATCGCGCGGCCGCGTCGGCCTGATCCGGCTCAATCGTCCGCAGGCGCTCAACGCCTTGAACCGCGCGCTGATGAGCGACCTCGGCCAGGCGCTTGCTGAATTCGAAGCCGACAAGAATATCGGCTGCATCGTCATCACCGGCTCGGAAAAAGCCTTCGCCGCCGGCGCCGACATCAAGGAGATGGCGGAGAAGGAATTCACCGACGTCTATTTCGACGATTTCTGCGCCGACTGGCATCAGGCCGCGCAGGCGCGCAAGCCGGTGATCGCGGCGGTCGCCGGCTTCGCGCTCGGCGGCGGCTGCGAGCTTGCCATGCAGTGCGATCTCATCATCGCCGCCGACAACGCCAAATTCGGCCAGCCGGAAATCAAGCTCGGCATCATTCCCGGCATCGGCGGCACGCAGCGGCTTACGCGCGCGGTCGGCAAGGCCAAGGCGATGGATCTCATCCTCACCGGAAGGATGATGGATGCGCAGGAGGCCGAGCGCTCCGGGCTTGTCGCGCGCGTGGTACCAGCCGCGAACCTGATCGAGGAGGCGACGAAAGTCGCGGACACGATCGCCTCGATGTCGTTGCCGTCGGTGCTGGCCGCGAAGGAGTCCGTCAATCGGGCGTTCGAGTCGTCCCTCGCCGAGGGCATCCGCTTCGAGCGGCGTATCTTCCATTCGTTGTTCGCGACCCACGATCGGGGCGAAGGCATGAACGCCTTCATCGAGAAGCGTCCACCGAAGTTCAAGAACAGGTGAGAGGCCGCCGGAGCGGCCTCTCTGTTGGCTGTTTAGCTCGCGTGCGCAGTCTGTAACGCCGGCGCCGTAGCGATCTCGACTACGACGTCGCCAGGAGCGTTACAGTAGAAATAAGCGCCGCGGCCGGTGCGGCCCGCGTCGTGGATCTTTCCAGGCACCAAACCCGCTGCTTCCAGTTCGTCGTGCTTCGCTTGCACGGCGGCCAGGTCAGCAACGAAGAAACCGAGATGAAATGTTTCCGGATAGGGGACCGGACCATTCTTCTTCGGCTTCATCAAGGTGAGGACGAAGTCCTCGCTATTGCTCATCAGCGTGAAAACCCCGGCGCCGAGCTCAAGCGAACGTTTGAACCCGAAATAGCGTTCGAAGAACTCGGCAAGGCTGGTAACTTCCGACGTGGTGAGGTTGAGATGTTTGAGTTGCATTGCTTCCATCCGTTCAGGTTTGAGGAACGGACGAAGAGCCAAAGCCGAAGCTGACAGAGAGCCGAAGCAAACTTTCCACGACCCGCCGGCAGCGTGACGACTTTCGTCACTCCGTCCGGCCGTGGGCCCGCTAGCGCGGATAGAATTCCGTTTTCCGGGAATCGGCCGGGCTTACCAATCCGGCCACGCCTATTTTCGGCGCAATATACCTAGCACGAAGCCGCGAAAAAATCCACCAAACGGTTTCAGGGTGCGGGTAGCAATTCGGGCCGGTATTCAAAGTGCATGGTATCGAAGTGATACCATTTGCCGCCCCAGATGAAGCCGTGTTTCTCGAAGATCGCGACGATCTCTTCCGGCATCCGGTTGCGATAAGCGATCGGGTCATTGTGCGGCCGCCAGAACCAATAGTCCGACACGGCGGTATTGAGATCGATGGCGATACCGTAGCTGTGCGGGCTCGGCTCTCCGGTGTCGGCCACGGCGCGGCAATTATAGGTGCCGGCGATCGGGTACGCGGCGTGCTTGATGGTGTCAGGCAGAGCGTCGATTTCCTCAGACGCGGCGCGCAGCTGTTTATCGACACCGTTGACCGACGTGATGCGGATTGAATGGCCCCCCATGTTCGGCAACCTTGTCTTCGGCAACCACGTCACCGAGACGAGATGCGGCATCACCTCACCGTGCCGGCAGTCGCCGTACATTTTTGCAAAGAACGCGGTGTTGCGAAACCGGCCCGGATCGGAATCGACAGCCGGTGGCTGCTGCAATGGGCCGCGCGGATAGGGCAGGCGAAGCTGGTCGGCGATGGATGAGTGCCGCAACAACGCGTCGAACGATTTGTTCTCAACGCCGTCCGACAGCGGCATGACGGCGCCATCCTTCCAGCGCAGCACCTTGTCGTCGTGTGAGGCGAGCGCGTTCGGATACGCCGCCACCAGATTGTCGAACAGATCTTTGAGGGGACGGTCCTGTGCGAACAGAACAGGCGCGCCGAGCAAACAAAGTCCGGCGACGCCCGCCGCAATCAGGCGTGCGGCCAATTCCGGTCGTGGAACCATGTCCGGTATTGCGCCATCTTGGAACGTTGAGTCTGCGGCGCGTGCCGCTTGCAGGTCGAGGCTTCTTGGCTGTTGGCCGGCGCGCCCCAGCGCAGCTCGACGCAGTCATTAAGGTTGTACGCCATTTCGAGATCGCCGGCGCGATCGACCACATCTTGGAGCGACAGGGTCCATTGCGAGCCGTCGCTGCGGGTGTAGGTGAACTTGCGCGAGGCAAGCTCGGACGCCAGCACATTACGCAAATTGGCGCTCACGCCAGAGGCGGTCTGGCCGAACGGCATCTTGTAGCGATCCGGATGTTGGGCGACGTGATCGGGATACCCGCGCACCACGTCGATTGCGATCAACAGGCGGAAATCGCGCGCCGGCGTGGCGTAATCTTCCCAGGCCCCGGTGGTGGCGAAAATAGACGCGCCGTCCGGCATGTTGGCGTCGCCTTTGCCGCTGGTCTGGAATTTACGGCCGTTCTCGACCGAACCGACGCGGGTCTTGACCTGCTCTTCCAGCGAGTCGATCACGCCCTTCATGGCCAGAACCGGATCGAGCGGCTGCGGTGACATCACCTCATCCATGCGATCGTAAAACTCGTCGACGCCAAGCTGCGACTGTTCGAGCGAGAAATCGCCATACTGCGGGTCCCTGGCGATCTCGGCGTTGGTCAGGCGGCGCAGATTACCGCCGGGATCGCGAACGATCGGCCGAAAGCGTTTGAAGCCCGGCCCTTCAAGTCCCGGCATGTGCGCGAACAGGAAATTGCCGTGCCAGAATTTCTTCCGTGCGACTGTGCCGTCCGGCTCGCCGTCGACCGCGAAGAACACGCCCGACGCGCCGTTGTCTTCCGGCACACGGTGCACCAGCATCAACACGTGGCCGTAAGGATCGGCATAAACGGCGCCCGGCCGCAGCGCCTCTTGCGTCAGCGGCACGGTATAGAAGTCGGTATTGTCGTCGCTGCCCAGCGTGCGCACCGCGCCGGACTGCACGGCGTCGGCGACCACCGGCAGATAGGCGCCGAACGACGCCGCCATGCTTGGCCTTAAGGCGTTGGCGGGCGGATTGAGATTGGTCAGCCACTGGTAGCACTTCGGCGCCTTGCTGCCGCCGCCGCGCGAGCAGTTCGAATAGCCGAACGGCAGCCCCATCTTGAACGCGAAATAGGCCCGCATGAAATAAACCAGATCGGCGCAATCGGGGCTGATCGGGGTGGCGATTTCGTCTTCGCCGAGGCCGAGATAGTTGAACAGCATGTTGCGCGACTTGTCGTGCAACACCGCGCGCAAGTTCGGCCACGACGGCTCGGCATCGAGCGGCGCATCGAACATCTTTTCGATCCAGGCCGAGTAGAGATTTTCCGTCGCACGGTTCCACGCCGCGTGCACCGGCCAGATCGCGCTAGCCGATCCGGCGGGCGGCGGTGCCGGCGTATCGCGCACCGCGATATCGCGCGTGATGGTGCCGCATTGCGACGAGGCCAGCGCTGCATGCCAGGTGCCGACCGCTGGCGATGCGACTTCGGCGTACCAGACGTAGGGTGGTCCGCCACCCAACGCGGTGCCCTTGGCAGCGACACCGCCGTTCGGTGCGATCAGCGAAAGCTCGCCCTGGATCGGTTTCTCGGCTGCGACGATGACGCGCAGCGGTGCGCCCTTCCACGGCGCTATCGGCGCGGGCAGCACGGCGATATCGGCGGCCTCATCGCAGGCGCCGCCTTGCGCCAAACCGTGCATGCTTGCGCCGGAGAAGAGCAAAAACGCGCCCGCGACCGGCAATAGCGCCGTCAAAGCGGCGGCAAACCTGCGTATCTGAAGCATCTGATCCACCTTCCCGGAGCGCGCTCGAACTGCGTCCGGTTCCCCCGCACCAAGGCCGAGTTCCACCATATCGGAATGGTCTGGATCAGTCAGCGGATATGAAGGCGTTTTTGCGGCCAGTCGTCCGCGACACGGGCTCGTGCAACAGCCAATAAAGCTGTCATTTTCGCACGCAGATCACCCGCAGAACCGATTGATCGATCGGTGTTCGGCTCGCGGACGGTGTGATGCCCTGCGCGGTGAGAAAGCTGCGGATGGTGTCGGCGGGTATCAGTGCGGCCTGCGCACCGGCCGCGGGTCCGGGCGTGGCTGAACTCGCAACCTGCTGCCATTTGAGGCTGACCATCCCGGCAAACCGGCCTTGCGAATCGACCGCCGCCGCGCCGGAAAAGCCGAGCTTCGGTGCCGGATCGGGGCCATTAGGCGCGAGACCTTGGGGCGTGAGGTGAGCTTGCACGCGGGTTACGGTTGCGTCGCCGGGTTGCGCCAGTGGATCGGCGATCCCAACCAGCGCGAGATTGTCTGTCGGGACGGAGTCGCTTGCGAATGCCGCCGGCATCAGATTTTGCGCGCCGTAGAGTCGAAGCAGCGCGAGATCGCCGGTGCTGTCGACCGCGACCCGCTCGGCGTGGCCAAACCCGGAAACCGTAATCGACTGGCATTGATCGACCACCGGAGCCGCCGCGAGCAGATAGCCGCGGTCGCTCACCACAATGGCGGTTCCGTAATCCACGCTCCGCCGCAAGCCCGGCGGCGGATCGGCATTGGGATCGGGAAAGCCCTGAAATGTGTCCGCCATTGCCGCTGCGACCGGCGCCATCACGTTTTCGGTCGCCTGATCGAACAGAATGGTGATGCCGCGTAATTCGTTACCGCTTGCCTGTACGCGTTCGACAAACCTCTTGAGCCCCTGCATTCCGGATATGACGAAGAAGTCCGCCTTCAGCGCCGCGTGTTCGACGGCGCGATGGCGATTTTTCTTTTCGTCGTCAAACAGGGCCGCCAGCGCCGCCTCATGCAGCCGAAAGGTCTCGACATCGATCTGACCTTGTCCCGAGGTCCAGCGGCTGCCCATACGGGCTTGCGTGGCCTTCGGCACCAGCGCGCTCGGCAAGCCGAGCCGCACCCCGGTCGCCGGATCGTCGATGATGCGCCATCCCACCGCCGCAAGCCGCGCGGCCGACGGTCGCGCGATGATTTCGACCGCGGCGTCGGGATCATCTTTCGCTTTGTCTGAGGCCTTGGCTGAAGGTTTGGGCGCGGCGGCGCCGGATGTTGTTGCTTTGGGCGCCGGCTTCGGCGTGGGGTCCTTGGCGACCGCCGGCATGGAGAACGGTATGGCGGTCACCAGCAGGCCCGCGATTATGGCCGCAACTCTCACAGTCATCCCCACACCCCACAGCGTCTGGAGAGACTAGCCGAATGGCGCGTTGGCACCAATATTTGTTGATGCCAAAGCTGTTGCGTATGGTTGCCGCATGCTCAGTACCGATGAACTTGAACGCTATGCACGCCACATCGTGCTGCACGACGTAGGCGGCCCGGGCCAGGCCGCGCTTGGCCGCGCCCGCGTGCTGGTGGTCGGCGCTGGTGGTCTCGGCGCGCCGCTGCTGCTTTATCTCGCGGCCGCCGGTGTCGGCACGCTCGGCGTGATCGACGACGATGTGGTTTCGCTATCCAACCTGCAGCGTCAGGTGATCCACGCCACGCCGGATATTGGGGCGCCGAAGGTCGATAGCGCAGCAGCGGTGATCCGCAAGCTCAATCCCCACGTCGGCGTGGAATCGCACGGCATGCGGCTAACCGCGCAGAACTCGCTCGAACTGATCGGGCGTTATGACATTGTTGCCGATGGCTCAGACAACTTCACCACGCGCTACCTGGTTTCGGACGCATGCTATTTCGCCAAGAAGCCACTGGTGACTGCGGCGCTCGGCACGTTCGACGGCACGTTGACCACGATCCGTGCTCATGAGCGCGGCAAGGACGGCAAACCGAATCCGACTTATCGCTGCCTGTTTCCGGAGCCGCCACCGCCCGGCGCCGTTCCCGCCTGCGCGGAAGCCGGCGTGCTCGGCGCGCTGGCCGGCGTGATGGGCTCGATGGCGGCGCTCGAAGTCATTCGCGAGATCGTCGGCTTTGGCGAAGGCCTGGTCGGCCGTTTGCTGATGGTGGATGCGCGTGCAATGCGCTTCGAGACGCTGAATTACGCCTGGGATCCGGACAATCCACTGTCAGGCGAACAGCCTACAATTCACGATCTCTCGGCGCACGCTTAGAGCATGATCCGGAAAAAGCCCGCCCTCGGACTTGATCCGAGGGTGGACTTCCGGTTTTCCGAAAAGATCATGCTCCAACTAAGTCTTAAGGTCTCACTTCGACCAGGTCGCCAGAACGCTCGAGCCCTTCAAGATCGACCATTTGTTGTCGCCGGCGCTTACAACCGTGAAGCAATTGGCGATGGTCGCACCACCCCATGTGGTGCAGAAGCCGTCCTTCGACAGCTTCCAGGTGCCTACACCCCTGGCGCCTGTTCCGATCGGCTGGCGCTTCATCTTGCCGTCGGCGTTAAACGTCATCTTGAACTTAAGGTTCGTCGGCGTCGACGCTGTGAACGGCTGACCGTTGAAGAACGTCGACTGGATGTCGTTTGGCGCCATCTTGTCCGCCGCCGCAACACCATTGGCCGTCGCCAGCATGACCAATGCCGCTACGCCACCGCGTCCAATCATTGTCATCATCGCAAGCCCCCGCTTTCGTTTGCGACTCTGCGATCAGGATAGGCTCTTTCCGCCGTTCCGTCCGAAGAAAAAACTCAACGCGCCTGACCGTGATAGACGCTGTTCGGCCGCATGTCGGTTGCTGACGCAACGCGGTTCGACATGTTGAAGAAGCCGGCAACCGCGGCGATGTCCCAGATATCGCGGTCGCTGAAGCCAATTCGGCGCAACGCCTCGCGATCTTCTTCCTCGACCAGCCACGGCTCCACGGTGAGCTTCACCGCAAAATCGAGCATGGCGCGCTCGCGTTTCGACAGCCGGGCGGCGCGGTAATTCATCGCCATCAATTCGCCGAGCGGAGGATCGCCCGAGAGTTGGCGCACTGCGGCGCCGTGCGCCACCAGGCAATAATAACAACGGTTATGCGACGACACCGCGACTGCGATCATCTCGCGCTCGAGCTTGCTCAAGCCCGAAGGCGCCAGCATGAGATCGTTGTACATCGCGGCAAAGGCCGAAAGCTTGCCGTTGTCGAAGGCGTAGGCCTTGAGCACGTTCGGCACGAAGCCGAGCTTCTCCTCGCACTTGGCGAAATAGGCCTCCATCTCCGGCGAGAGCTTGCCCGGGGCGAGCTTGAGCGCGGTAACGTCGGTGTCATCGCCGGCTGTGGCGCTTGCGCGCGCCTTTGATTGAGCTGGATCGGTTTTGTTGCTTCGCTTCGCCATCACTATCCCCTGGGCAGAGCAGGTCTGTTATGCGGCCGATACAATGGCACGCAGTTTCTGCGGAGACGATGGCGGGGGCCCAAAAAGAAAGAACCCCAAGCGATACGCTGCTTGGGGTTCTTGAGTTGTTGCCTCAAACTCAGGCTTATTTGGCCTGGACGGTGGGGTGTCGGGGGATGGGGGACCCGCCCAGGTCGGCCTTAGTCATCAACAAATAAGAGCGCTCTTTGCGGATGCAATGCGGATCACGGTTTAGTGTTTAACTGGTGCGTCAAAACGCGCAGGCCGGATGTTTGAAGGCAGTCGCCGGGCACAGTGCGGTGCAAAACCCAAGAGTGAAAATACTGACATGCGACTGTCACCAAGACGATGGGAATTTACTAAATTACCGAAGCGAAAAGGAAATCCCATTTCAGGCTTGCACCCATGGCTCACACCCCTGGCCTACACCTTGCGCAGCCGGCGGCTCTTGAGCCACCATAGACCTGCTGCGCCTCACAATGTCTTTTGCGATCGCCTTGGTTAGCCCCTGCGAGAAAACGGACTTGGCCAAGAAAACTGACTCGGCGATGACTGCGGAGCCTTGAGATCACGTTCATGGACGCGATCCAGTTTGTACAGCCGCTCTATTCGTTTTCTGGATTTGCCGTCGGTTTGCTGGTCGGTCTGACCGGCGTCGGCGGCGGTTCGCTGATGACGCCGATTCTGATCCTGCTGTTCGGCATTCATCCGGCATCTGCCGTCGGCACGGATTTGCTTTATGCCGCGGCGACCAAGACGGCCGGCAGTCTGGTGCATGGCTATAACCGCACGGTTGACTGGCGGGTGGTGCGGCGGCTCGCGACGGGCAGCGTGCCGGCGACGGCATTGACCATCCTGGCGTTGAGCTTTGTCAATTTGAACGGTGCGATGGCGCGCGACCTGATCTCGGGTCTCTTGACCGTTGCGCTGTTTTTTACAGCTCTGACCCTCGTGTTCCGTAACCAGATCGTCCGGCGCTATTCGGTGCAGATCGGCCGATGGTCGGAGCGGCGGGTCGCAGGGCTGACCATCGCTGTCGGCGCCATTCTCGGCGTGCTGGTATCGATCTCTTCGGTGGGGGCGGGCGCGATCGGCGTCACGGCGCTGATCCTGCTGTACCCGCAACTGCCGATCGCGCGGATCGTCGGTTCCGATATCGCCCACGCCGTCCCGCTCACGCTGGTTGCTGGCCTCGGCCATTGGTGGCTGGGCTCGATCGATCTCCATTTGCTGATCCCGCTGCTATTGGGCTCGGTGCCGGGGATCGTGCTCGGCAGCTATGTGGTCACCCGTGTTCCGGAGGTGGCGCTGCGGCTGCTATTGGCGGGGACGCTGGTCGTTGTCGCGACGAAACTGGCGCTCGACACTTATTCCGCGCCCGGCGCGGTGATGACGGCGACAACCAGCCGCGCGCCGCATTAGGCAAAACACATTCACGCCGCCAGCGGCAATCCGTAACGATGCAAGTCGGTGCCATGGCCGTCGAGCCATACCTTGGCGCGTTCGTGATCCGGACACAGCCGCGCCACCACGCGCCAGAATCGCGGTGAGTGATTCATCTCGATCAGATGGGCGACTTCGTGGGCGGCGAGATATTGCAGCACGGTGGTCGGCGCGAGGATGAGTCGCCAGGAAAACGACAACACGCCCGTGCTCGAGCACGAACCCCATCGGCTCGATTGATCGCGCACCGCGACGCGTTTGATAATGACGCCGAGGGTAGCGGCAAATTTCAGGCTTGCGATCTCAAGCTCGCGCCTCGCTTCGCGCCGCAGATAATCGCTGATGCGCCGGTGAATGTGCGGGGCTGCACCGGCGACGCATAAAATTGGCTCGCCGTTTGCGGCTGTCTCTGTCCATACCGTTCCGCGTGATCGGGGGCGATGTTCGATCCGATGCGGTACGCCGCGCAACGGAACAATCGTGCCATCGGTAAACGGCGCCGCTTCCGGCAGCCGCCCGAGGCGCGCCGCGATCCAGCCGCCGTGCTTCTGCGCAAATGCGCGTGCTTCCTTCAGGCTGCCGCGTGGTGGGATGGTAAGGATGACTTCGCGCTTCGCAGCATTGATGCGCAGCGTATAGCGCCGCGCCTGCCGGTTCCGGCGCACCTGCACGAGATAGATCGACGTACTGACAGCGATCTCGATCGCTTGAGGCTCGACCGGACGGCGATAGAGCAGGGCGCGCAGCGGCATGACTGACGATCCGAACTTTCGAACGCGTCGATACTGCCACGATTCGACGAGCAGCGCGACGATCAGGCTTGCTGAAGCGCTACACTGTTTTGTGTGCGCCGGCGGTCGAGACCATTGCGGGCACGGTTCGCCGAGTGCCCCATCGAAAGGATGAAGTCGGAAATGCGCGGCGCGATCTCAGCGCGGAATCGCGAGCCGTTGAACACGCCGTAATGGCCGACGCCGGGTTGCAACCAATGCGCCTGACGATCCGCCGGAATGTTAACGCATAGTCGATGCGCGGCCTCGGTTTGGCCGACGCCGGAAATATCGTCGTGCTCGCCTTCGACAGTGAACAGTGCAACTCGCTTGATCTGGCTGAGATCGACCGGCCGGCCGCGGTGAGTTCATCTCGCCGAGCGGCAGCGCATGGCGCACGAACACCGTCTCGACGGTTTGTAGATAATATTCGGCGGCGAGATCCATCACGGCGAGATATTCGTCGTAGAACTCCTTGTGCTTGCCGGCGGAGTCGCCGTCACCCTTCACAAGATTCAGGAACAATTGCTTGTGCGCCTCGATATGCTTTTCGAGGTTCATGCTGACAAAGCCGTTGAGTTGCAGGAAGCCCGGATAAACGTCGCGCATGAATCCGGGATTCGGAAACGGCACCTTGGTGATGACGTGGCTGTGAAACCATTCGGTGCCGCGGTGCTTGGCGAGTGCGTTCACGGCGGTCGGATTGACCCGCGTATCGATCGGGCCGCCCATTAAAGTCATCGACACCGGAAAGTAAGGATCCTCGTCGGCATCCATCAGCGCCGCCGCGGCCATCACCGGGACCGCAGGCTGGCACACCGCGAGAACATGCGTATCGCCGCCCAGCGCATGGAGGATCGAGATCACATAGTCGATGTAGTCGTCGAGATCGAAACGGCCTTCCGACAGCGGTACCATGCGTGCATCGGACCAGTCGGTGACATAAACGTCGTGGTTGGGCAGGAAGGCTTCGACCGTACCGCGCAGCAACGTCGCGAAGTGGCCGGACATCGGCGCGACAATCAACAGCTTCGGCTGCGGCCGCTGCGGCCGGTGTGTAAACAGTCGCTCGAAACGAAGCACCCGGCAGAACGGCCGCTCCCATACCGTGGAAACCTGGATCGGCACGCGCTCGCCGCCGACGAGTGTCGAACCGATGCGCCATTCCGGGCGGCCGTAGCGGCGGGTCGAGCGCTCGAACAGCTCGCAGGCCGCAGCGACCGACTTGCCGTAGGTCGTGAAAGAAAGCGGATTGATCGGGTTCTTGAAAAACAACCGTGTCGCGTCGGCGAGTGCGCGGGACGGATTGAGCGCCGCATGGCTCATTTCGTAGAACCAGTACATCGGCGCAGCGGAAAGCATCGCGCTGCTGTCGCCCGGTATGGCCGGCGCGCCGCCAAATTCCCCGATCGCCATTGATGATCCTTGCCCGGCTTGCTGCAGTGCAGCATTGCGCTGCCGATATGTCATACGACCAACATAAATGCAATTTGTTTCAGTGTTCCTTACGTATGTGCAGCGGAACCGCTTAACCCTCCAGGGACAACGCCGTTCAGCTATTTGCGGTGCACATAGCCGGCATTCCGGCGCTTATTCTCCGGACTGGAGCAGGGAGCCGTGCTGCCGGGCGCTCTGCAGCAATTTCAAGAACGCAAACACGCCGGCGGCAAAGAACACGGCGTTGAGCGCCAGTGCGTCGACCATCAGGTCCGCCCGGAACGTCTTGTCGATCAACAGCGATCGCATGCCCTCGAAAACGTAGGTCGGCGGCAACAGCCACGACACCGGCTGCAGCCAGACCGGCAGGGTTGTCACCGGGTAGTACACGCAGGTCAGCGGCATGAACAAAAACATGATCGACCACGCGAAGTTCTCCGCGCCAAGTCCATTTCGCAGTACCAGCCCGGACACGAAAATCCCGACCGCCCATGCCGTCAGCATCAGGTTGAGGAAGAACGCCACGAGGGCGAAGCCAAGGCCGTAAAGGTTGAAGCCGAAGAATGCGATTGCGAGCAGCGTGACCGGAACCGCGCCGATCGCCAGCCGTACGATGCTCATCACCATCAATGCCGAGATGAATTCGAGCGGCCGCAACGGACTCATCATCAGGTTGCCGATATTGCGTGCCCACATCTCTTCCATGAACGAGATCGAAAAGCCGAGCTGGCCGCGGAACAGGATGTCCCATAGCAGCACCGCGCCGATGAATGTGCCGCCGGCGCGCGCGAAGAAGCCGGCATTCTGCGTGATGTAATATTGCAGGAATCCCCAGGTGATCATCTGCACCGTCGGCCAGTACACCAGATCGAGCAGCCGCGGCCACGACGAGCGCAGCAGATACCAGTAGCGCAGCATCATCGCGCCGGTACGCCGCGGCGAATACGCTAAAGCAGTCTCGCGCGGGATCATTGTGCGGCCTCCTGCTCGACACCGCGGCCGCGTGCGACATCCAGGAACACTTCTTCGAGCGTGCGGCGCCCGTAGCGCGACAGAAGCTTCACCGGCGTGTCGTCGTCTTCGATATGGCCGCGCTTCATGATGATGACGCGATCGCATAACCGTTCGACCTCGGCCATGTTGTGCGAGGCGATCAGCATCGTGGCGTTGCGCTCGCGGCGATAGGTCTCGAGCCGGCCGCGCACCCAGTCGGCGGTGTCGGGATCGAGCGAAGCGGTCGGCTCGTCGAGCAGCAACAGTTCCGGCGCGTTGATCAAACCTTTGGCCAATGCGACACGGGTTTTCTGTCCGTCGGATAGTTTGCCGGTCTGGCGATCGAGCAGGTCGGTGAGATCGAGCTTCTCGCCAAGCTCCTTGATGCGATTGGCCAGATCGGGAACGCCGTAGAGCATGCCGAATATGGTCAGATTCTGCCGGATGGTGAGCCGCATCGGCATTGCCACATACGGGCTTTCGAAATTGATCCGGTGCAGCACCTGGTAGCGCTGCCGCGGCATCTCCGCGCCAAAAACCATTACCTTGCCCGATGTCGGCGTGGTCAGGCCCATGATGGCGGAGATGGTTGTGGTCTTGCCGGCGCCATTGCCGCCGAGCAAACCGGTCACCGAACCCTGCGCCAGCGTGAACGAAATGCCGTCCACCGCCGGTACGGTTTTGTAGATTTTGACAAAGCGCTCGATGGCGATGGGGGGAGGGGCCGGCATCCGCGGACATGTGGCGCACGCGCGCGGATCAGGCAAGAGGCGAACGCAAGGTCAGACCAGCATCGGTCCAAGCGTCGGTCTATGGCAGAACAAGCCGGAAGATGGCAGAACTCCGCCGGGGAAAGGGAGCGTCCGTTCATGAGTACCGTTACGCTGGCCCAGGCTGAGCGCATCATTGATGCGGCCATCGCGCGCGGCGTGGAGCTTAATTGCCGGCCGATTAGCGTCATCGTGGTCGAACCTGGCTGCAAGGTGAAGGCCTTCAAGAAAGAAGACGGCGCGTCGATGATCCGTTTCGAGATGGCGTTCGGCAAAGCCTATGCGGCGTTGTCGCTCGGCCGCAGCTCGAAACTGGTCCGCGAGCGGGCGGAAGAAAAGCCGATCTTTGTGCGCTATCTCATCGCCGCGAGCGACAATCAGCTTTTCCCCGAAGGCGGCGGCATGCTCATCCGCGACGATAACGGTGAAGTCATCGGCGCGGTCGGTGTCACCGGCGATACCGAAGACCGCGACGAGGAGCTTGCCGTTCACGGCATCCATGCGGCAGGGCTGAAGACCGATGAGGACTGCCGCAGCATGGGCAGAAAAATCGGTATCCGATCAAACAAAAGCTGACACGAGGCAACATGAAAGTTGGAATTTTCGATCACATCGAAGACGGCGAGCGTCCGCTCGCGCAATTGTTCGATGAGCGTTTACAATTTATCGAAGCCGCGGAAGCTGCCGGCATCTACTCGCTGCAACTTGCCGAGCATCATCAGACGCCGCTCAATATGGTGCCGGTGCCGGGCGTGTTCCTCGGCGCGGTGGCGCGCGCGACGAAGAAAATGCGGATCGGCACGCTGGTTTATCTCCTGCCGCTCTATTCGCCGCTGCGGCTGATCGAGGAAATCTGCATGCTCGATCATTTGAGTCATGGCCGGCTCGATGTCGGCGTCGGCCGCGGCGTGTCGCCGTTCGAGCTGAAATATCACAAAGTCGAGCACGACGATTCGCGCGAGATTTTCATCGACGCCTTCAATTGCGTCAGCGCCGGCCTCGTCACCGACACGCTGAACTACAAAGGCAAGTATTACACCTACGAAAATGTGCCGATGGCGCTGCGGCCATTGCAGCAACCTTATCCGCCGTTCTGGTACGGCTCATCGAACGATATCGGCTCGACCTGGGCCGGCGAGCACGGCATGCACTTCGTCACGCTCGGTCCGATGGCGACGGCAAAGGCCAACATCGCTTCCTTCCGCACGGCGCTCGCGAAGCGTGGTGCACCGGCGCAGCCGCGTCCGGAGTTTTCCGGCGGCGTCGCAATCGGCGTGCAGCGGCACATCTTCGTCGCCGATACCGACGCGGAAGCCCATCGCTTCGGCAAGCCGGCGATGGAGGTGCACCTCAAGAACCTCAACTGGCTCCGGGTCCGGCATAACGCGACCGGCCTGACCTCACGGCTTAACGTGCCGCGCGGCGCGACCTACGAGGCATGTCTGGAAGACGGCACCGTTATTGCCGGCTCACCGCAGACCGTGCGCGTGGAAATCGAGCGGCAGGTGAAGGAGCTCGGCATCAACTATCTGCTGACCTACCTGATGCTGGGCACCATGTCGCTGAAGGACGCGATGCGTTCGCTCGACCTGTTCGGCAAGGAGATCATGCCGCATCTGGAGAAGCTATAATCGCGAACCTCACCGCTCATTCCCGCGAAAGCGGGAATTGAAGGTGAGCTGGTTTGGCAGACTGGGTCCCCGTTATGCGGGGACGAGCGGGTCGCGTTCATTTCCCCGCGTCGTCCGCGGCCTGCTGGTGATCCGCCCGCAGCGCGTCGGGATGCGGCATGGCGATGACGTTGTAGCCGGAATCGACGAAATGAATTTCGCCGGTGACGCCGGTCGATAGATCTGACAGCAGATACAGCCCGGCGCCGCCGAGATCGTCGAGCGTCACGCCACGATGCAGCGGTGAATGGCGCTGCTGGAACGCGAACATGGCCCGGGCGTCGCCGATGCCGGCGCCGGCCAGCGTGCGGATCGGGCCGGCCGAGATGGCATTGACGCGGATGGCGCTGCCGCCGAAGTCGACGGCGAGATAACGCACGGAAGCTTCCAGCGCTGCCTTGGCGACACCCATCGCGTTGTAATTCGGCATCGCGCGCTCGCCGCCGTTATAGGTCAGCGTCAGCATCGATCCGCCGTTCGGCATCATGGCTGCGGCCCGCCGCGCCGCTTCCGTGAATGCGAAGCACGAGATCAGCATGGTCCGAACGAAGTTCTCGCGCGTGGTATCGGCGTATCGGCCGGTGAGCTGCGTCTTGTCGGAAAATGCAATCGCATGAACCAGAAAATCGAGCGTGCCCCAGGTCCGGCTCAGCTCGGCGAACACGGCATCGAGCGAAGCGATATCTTCGACATCGCACGGCAGGACCATATCGGCATTGACCGAAGCGGCCAGCGGCTTGACCCGCTTGCCGAGCGCGTCGCCCTGATAAGTGAAAGCGAGCGTGGCATCGTGCGCTGCCAGAGTCTTGGCGATGCCCCACGCAATGGAGTGATCATTCGCGACGCCCATGATGAGGCCGCGCTTGCCGTTCATCAGTCCCGGCATGCGTCAGGCGTCCACGTGTTTGAAGACCAGGGAGGCGTTGGTGCCGCCAAAGCCAAAGGAATTGGACAGCACGCAGCCAAGCGTAACGTTATCGCGTCGCTCGCGCACGATCGGCATATCTTCGAAGGCAGGGTCGAGCTTCTGGATATTCGCGCTTTCGCAGATGAAGCCCGAGTTCATCATCAGCAACGAATAGATCGCTTCATGCACGCCGGTAGCGCCCTGGGAATGGCCGGTCAGGGATTTGGTCGCCGAGATCGGCGGGCACTTGTCGCCGGAGCCAAAGACTTCGCGGATCGCTTCGATCTCCTTGAGATCGCCGATTGGCGTCGATGTCGCATGCGGATTGATGTAATCGACCGGCAGCTTTACGCCATTAAGCGCCATGCGCATGCAGCGGGCCGCTCCTTCTCCGGACGGCGCAACCATGTCGGCACCATCCGAGCTTGCGCCATAGCCGGCGACCTCGGCATAGATGCGCGCCCCGCGCGCCTTGGCACGCTCGAACTCTTCGAGCACCAGCACGCCGGCGCCGCCGCTGATAACGAAGCCGTCGCGATCGGCGTCGTAAGCGCGCGATGCCTTGGTCGGGGTATCGTTGTACTTCGAAGACAACGCGCCCATGGCGTCGAACAAGACCGTCAAGGTCCAGTCGAGTTCCTCGCAACCGCCAGCGAACATCACATCCTGCTTGTTGTACTGAATAAGCTCGTAAGCATTGCCGATACAGTGGTTCGACGTCGCGCAGGCCGATGAGATTGAATAGCTGAGGCCCTTGATTTTGAACCAGGTCGCGAGCGTTGCCGATGCGCTTGATGACATGGCTTTCGGCACCGCGAACGGACCGACCCGCTTCGGACCTTTGCTGCGGGTGACGTCGGCGCTTTCGACAATCGTGCGGGTCGACGGTCCGCCCGAGCCCATGATGATTCCCGTGCGCTCGTTCGAAACCTCGTTCTCGGAGAGGCCGGAGTCGCGGATCGCCTGCTCCATGGCGACGTGGTTCCAGGCGGCGCCGCCGCCGAGGAAACGCATGGCGCGGCGGTCGACCGCTTCGCTCGGATCCAGCGTCGGCGCGCCATGCACCTGACAGCGGAAACCGAGCTCTGCATATTTATCGGCGCGCACGATGCCGGATTTGGCTTCGCGCAACGACGCCATCACTTCCTGTGTGTTGTTGCCAATGGATGAGACAATGCCCATCCCGGTGACGACCACCCGCCTCATGTTTGCCTCGCCTTATCGGGCCAGCTTCAGGCGCCGTTGGTCTGCGGCGCTACGTCCCGGAACAGCCCGACCTTGAGATCGAGCGCACGGTAGATCACGGTGCCGTCAGCCGACAGCCAGCCGTCCGCGACGCCGAGCACGAGCTTTGAGCGCATGACCCGCTTGATGTCGATGCCGTAGACGATGTTTTTCATCGTCGGCAGCACTTGCCCAGAAAACTTCAGTTCGCCCATGCCAAGTGCACGGCCTTTGCCCGGTGAACCGAGCCAGCCAAGGAAGAAGCCGAGTAACTGCCACAGTGCGTCGAGTCCAAGGCAACCCGGCATCACCGGATCGCCTTTGAAGTGGCACGGGAAGAACCAAAGGTCCGGCTTCAAGTCGAGCACCGCCCGCACCAGACCCTTGCCATGCTCGCCGCCCAGCTCTGCGATCTCGGAAATGCGGTCGAACATCAGCATGGGGGGCAGCGGGAGCTGCGGCCCCTCGACGAATAGCTCGCCACGGCCGCAGGCCAGCAGATCCTCGTATTCGAAGTTCGAACGCCGATCTTGCATCGATTCTAAGCTCCGCCCCGTTGCTTCAAGTCCCTAACATATAGGGGTAATGCGGGCAAAGCCGCACCACTTCTGCGGAGCAACTACAACGGGAAATTGCTTCCGCGTCCTGTCCTCTGGACAGTTGCAGCGGCCGTGGCGTGGCGTATAATGATTTCACTTGCAACAATCTGGCTGGCCCCCAATTTGGGCACAGGACCAAAGGCCTATGACACAGTCGCGTTCTTTTCCTTCCGGGTTCACCCCACTGTCGGCCAAACCGGCAGTCGCCGATCCGATGGCAGCCAATCCAATGGCGGCGATGTCGGCGCGTTCCGACCTCACCGGCTGCCCTTGGCATGACGTCAAGGAGAAGCTCCGCGGCGTAGGCTTGCGGCCGACCCGGCAGCGCATGGCGCTTGGCTGGATCCTGTTCGGCAAGGGCGACCGCCACGTCACGGCGGAAATGCTGTACGAGGAAGCCACCCACGCCAAGGTTCCGGTGTCGCTGGCGACAGTTTACAACACGCTGCACCAGTTCACCGAAGTCGGCCTGCTGCGGCAGGTCGCTGTTGATGGTTCGAAAGCCTACTTCGATACCAACAATTCCGAACACCATCACTTCTTCGTCGAAGACAAAGACGATTTGATGGACATTCCGGTCAACGACGTCATCGTTGGCAAAGCGCCGGTCGCGCCGGAAGGCTACGAGATCTCGCGCATCGATGTGGTGGTGCGGCTGCGCCGCAAGAAGGTCTGAACCATCATGCCCCGCGAAAGCGGGGCACTTCGTCAGTCGATCTTCTCGTTCGGATAGACGCCCCACAGTTCGTTCTGCTGAACCCAGCCTTCAAAGCCGTCGCCCGAAATCTCGCACCAGCTTCCGGTGCAGTGTTTGACCGTCGCCAGCACGCCGACCTGCAATTGCGCTGTCACCGCGCTCTTGTCGTCGGGCTTGCCGTAAAGCTGCGCCAGATCGGTCTTTGATTTCATCTGCACAACGGCTGTGCGCTTGCCCGATAGCAGGGAGTGATAGACCCAGCCCTCGGTGCCGTCGGAATCGCGAATGCGGCGCCAGTCTTCGAATTCGGCGGTGATTTCCACCGGCCAGCCGACCCGCGTGTAGATGTAAGAAACATCATGATCTTTGTCGGGACCGCCGCGCACGTTCACGCGGTCAGCCTTGATGCTGACAAAACGCGGCACCGGCAGGCTGCTTGTGGTGTCACCGCCGGCCCAGGCGGCGCCAGCAGCCAGTAACAGCGCCAATGGGGCCGCAACCGCGACCCGTCCCCAGCCCATTTTCAGCCTCCCACGCCGCAACATCGCGACATGCCCTGTCATTATTTCGATCCGCAGGTGCTCCGGAAGAACACTAGTGGAGCGGATTTGACATTCGCTCCTTGCCGTGCCGCTTGTTCGCGAAGCGAATGTCAAATCCAAAGCTCCACTAGCCACTTATATTTGTTAGTGGTTCTTTGATTCAAACATTCGCACAAGGCGGTCCCGGAATGGGATGCGAATGTTTGAACCGAACCACTAACGCGCTTTTTCAAAGCGCGGCCATCTGATAGAGAGATTTTGATGAGCCACCTTCCCATTGCAGTGTCGGCGAGGGCGGTTAACGGGGCCTGAACGGGTGTAAGAGGCAATTCGCATGGCGTCCGGCAAAAAGCCGCTTGTTGTGGTCACCCGCAGGCTGCCGGACAGCGTTGAAATGCGCATGCGCGAGCTGTTCGATGCCCGCCTGAACGCTGACGACAAGCCGATGAGTCAGGCCGAGTTGCTGGCGGCGGCCAAAGTCGCCGACGTGATCGTGCCGACGGTGACCGATCACATCGACCGCGCGGTGCTCGGTCAGGCCGGAGACAAGCTCAAGCTGATCGCCAATTTCGGCAACGGCGTCGACAATATCGACGTGGCGACGGCGGTTCAGCGTGGCATCACCGTGACCAATACGCCGGGCGTCCTCACCGAAGACACCGCCGACATGACCATGGCGCTGATCCTCGCCGTGCCGCGGCGTCTGGCCGAAGGCGCACAGGTGCTGACCGGCGGCCAGGAATGGGGCGGCTGGAGCCCGACCTGGATGCTCGGCCATCGCATCGGCGGCAAACGGCTCGGCATCGTCGGTATGGGGCGGATCGGCCAGGCGGTGGCGCGGCGCGCCCACGCATTCGGTCTGAAGATCCACTACCACGACCGCCGCCGCATGGCGGCTGCGGCGGAAGAGGAATTGCACGCGACCTACTGGGAAAGTCTCGACCAGATGCTGGCGCGTATGGACATCATCTCGGTCAATTGCCCGCATACGCCGGCGACCTATCATTTGCTCTCGGCGCGGCGGCTGAAACTGATCCGGCCCGAGGCCTATATCGTCAACACCGCGCGCGGCGAAGTGATCGACGAGAATGCGCTGGCGCGGCTGATCGAAGCGAAAGAGATCGCCGGTGCCGGCCTCGACGTGTTCGAGCACGAACCGGCAGTCAGTCCCAAGCTCGTCAAGCTCGCGAAAGCCGGCAAGGTCGTGCTGCTGCCGCATCTTGCCTCGGCGACGGTCGAAGGCCGCGTCGACATGGGCGAGAAAGTCATCGTCAACATCAAGACTTTCATGGACGGTCACCGGCCGCCGGACCGGGTCTTGCCGTCGATGCTGTGAGCAGCCACGTAACCCGTGCAATGCTGAGATTTCCCCGGCGCCCGATCTTCCCTCTTTTATGTCTTACGATGATCGGCACCGCCGCGTTGCCGATCACTGCGCGCAGCGATGGTCAAATCGGCCATGCGCAGGCGGTTACTGCCGCAAACGGCATGGTGGTGACGCAAGAGGTGCTCGCGACGCATGTCGGCGTCAATATTTTGCAGCAAGGCGGTAATGCCGTGGACGCGGCGGTCGCCGTCGGATTCGCGATGGCGGTGACTTACCCGCGTGCCGGCAATCTCGGCGGCGGCGGATTCATGCTGATCCATCTCGCCTCCGGCAAGGACACAGCGATTGATTATCGCGAGACCGCGCCGCAAGGCATCACCGACAAGACGTTCCTCGATGCTGACGGTAATGCCGATCCGCACAAATCCCGCGATACTGCACTGGCCATCGGCGTGCCTGGTACGGTCGCCGGTCTCACAATGGCCGAGGAAAAATATGGTTCAGGCCGCTTTACGCTTGCGCAACTGATCGCACCGGCGATTGCGTTTGCGCGCGACGGTTTCGCTGTCTCCGGGGATTTATCCGGCCTGTCGCCGTCCGAGCTGACGCGGCTTGGACATTGGCCCTCGACGGCAAAGATTTTCCTCAAAGCCGACGGCAAGCTGCTGTCCGATGGCGATCGTCTGGTGCAGAGCGATCTTGCCAATGTGCTTCAGTCGATCGCAACCGGCGGTCCCCGTGCATTTTATGATGGCCCTGTCGCTGAAAAGATCGCTTTGGCGGTTCAAGCTGCCGGCGGCGTGATGACCGTGCAGGACCTAAACGGTTATACCGCCTATGAGCGCGAGCCGGTGCGCGGCACCTACCGCGGTTATGACGTTGTCTCGATGCCGCCGCCGTCTTCAGGCGGAGTCGAACTGATCGAAATGCTCAATATTCTTGAAGGTTTCGATCTTGCTCACCAGGACGATGCGCACGAGGCGCATTTCCTGGTCGAAGCGATGAAGCGCGCTTACGCCGACCGTGCGCTGTTTCTCGGCGATCCCGACACTGTGAAAGTGCCGGTGACACGGCTCACCTCCAAGGATTATGCCGCGAAGTGGCGTGCCACCATCGATCCCGATCGCGCGACGCCGGCCGGCGAAATCCGCCCCGGCGGCTTCGTCGATCATGAAGGCCACAACACCACGCATTTTTCGGTCGTCGACAAATTCGGCAACGCAGTGTCGAACACCTACACGCTTAATTTCAGTTACGGCGTCGGTCTGGTCGCCGAAGGCACCGGTATCATCCTCAATAACGAGCTTGACGACTTCGCGGTGAAGCCGAACGCGCCGAATGCCTATGGCCTGATCGGCTATGAGGCCAATCAGCCGGCGCCGGGAAAACGGCCGCTGTCGTCGATGACACCGACCATCCTGCTCAAGAACGACAAGCCGTATCTTGTCACCGGCTCACCGGGCGGCAGCCGTATCATCACCACGGTGTTGCAGGTGCTGATCAATGCCGTCGATCGCGGCATGGATATCGCGAGCGCGGAGTCAGCGCCGCGCATCCATAATCAATGGATGCCCGATCAGGTGTTCGCCGAACCCGGTGTTTCGCCCGATGTGATCGATGGGTTGGAAAAGCGCGGCGATAAGGTCGTGCCGACACCGCCGTTCACCGCGGCCGCTTCCATCATCGCCACGCCGGATGGATTCGTCGGGGCCATCGATCCGCGCTCGCACTGGGGCCTCGCGGCGGGATATTAGGCGGGCAAGGCAATCTCGACGGACTAAAGATTAGGGCGATTGCCGTGGCGCGCTGCGGGCCAAGGCGAAAACAGCCACGATCGCGGCAGCGAAGCCTGAGGCGGCGCCGACGCCAAGCGCCCATCGCGGCCCGCAGTGGTTGGCCACCCACCCGACGATCGGCGCTCCGACCGGTGTGCCCCCAAGTGCGATGCCGACGCGGAGCGCCATGACCCGCCCCCTCATGGCGGGTTCGGTCGAGAGCTGCATCAGGCTGTTCGTGGTGTTGGTGAAAGTGAGCGCGGCCACACCAATGACGACGAGCGCGACGGCGAAGACCCAGTAGCCCGGCGCAACGGCAGCCATTGTGCAGCCGAACCCGAAGACGGCCGCGCCGACAAGCAGCAAGTCAAATCGTGGTCGGTCGCGTCCGGCACCCAGCAGCGCGCCTGCCACCGTGCCGATCGCCATGATCGACGACAAAAGACCGTATCCACGGGCGTCGGCGTGGAAGACGCTGACGGCCATGGTCGAAATGAAGATCGGGAAGTTCAGGCCGAAGGTCCCGATCAGGAACAGCATGACGAGGATCGCCCTGAGGTCCGGGCGCCCCCAGACATAGCGGAACCCGTCGGTGAAACTTCCCTTGGCCCGATGTGCCCTGGCGTTTGGACGAAGCTCGGCGACGCGCAGGAACGCAAGCGAGATCAGCACCGCGACGAAGGAGGCGCCGTTGATCAAGAAAGCCCAGCCGGTGCCGATTGCGGCGATGATCACGCCGGAGACGGCCGGGCCGATCATCCGCGCCGCATTGAACGAGGTGGAGTTGAGCGCCACCGCGTTGTGCAAGTCTTCATCCCCAACCAGCTCCGCGACGAAGGTTTGACGCACCGGCGCATCGAACGCCGCGGCACTGCCGAACAGGAAGGCGAAGATGTACACGTGCCAGAGCTGGATGACGCCGGTGACGGTAAGCGCCCCCAGTGCCAGAGCAAGAGTGCCCATCGTCGCTTGTGTGGCGATCAGTAGCTTGCGCTGATTGAAATGGTCGGCGGCGAAGCCGGTCCAGGGCAGCAGAAGCAACTGCGGCCCGAACTGCAGCGCCATGACCAAGCCGACGGCCGAGGCGTCGTGATGGGTCAGTTGGGTGAACACCAGCCAGTCCTGGGCCGTCCGCTGCACCCAGGTGCCGACATTGGAGACGAAGGCGCCGGCGACCCAGACCCGATAATTGAAGCTTCGCAAAGATCGGAAGACGCCCGAAACGGGAGCCTTCATGGATGCTCCGGCGCATTGCCGCCATTGAAGCGGCCGAACTGCCGCGCCGCAAGGAGCGCGAGCAGAAACGCGCCAGCGCCGAATGCGGCGACATCGCCCATGTCCTTCAATTCAAAATCGCCGACACGGCAGACAAGCACATAGCCGACGGCAACATTGAAAAAGCCCCACAGCACGTTGACGGTCGATGACGAGAGTCCTTGTCCCGGCGGCTTGGCGAACGGACTCTGAAACGGCCTGCCCATCATGCCGCTGACGGCATGGGGGATCGCGTTCGCCAGAAAGGCACCGCCGAAGAAATAGGACAGGAGCAGGAGCCAGTGCATTTCAGACGTTCCTTGTCGTCAAAAGATCGATGATCTCCTGACTCGTGCCGGTCTCGCCGAGTCGCGGGAAGACGTTCTTGAGGCTGTAGTCGTGAGCCTCAGGGCGCGCGTCGGTCATGGCGTCGAAGGCGAGGGTGACGTTGAAGCCTGCCTCATAGGCTTGCCGTGCGGTCGATTCGACGCCGGTTGCGGTAGCCACGCCGGTGACGACCACCTGCGTCACACCCAGCGCTTTCAGCCGCTCTTCGAGACCGGTGCTGGCGAACGCGCCCCAACTCTGCTTCGTCACGACGATGTCGTTTGGTTGCTGATCGAGCTCGGGCAGAAAGTCGGCCCATCCATCGGCAAATGCGCCGCTGGCACGCGGTCCTTGTTCCGTCCGGCCCGGCGCCCGCCCGGCGACATTCACCAGCACGACCGGAAGGCCCAGCCGGCGAAACGTGTCCAGTAAGGCACGCGTCTGATCCACCACCTCGCCGATAGGATGGATGAACGGGTAACCGGCAAGACCTTTCTGCAGATCGACGACGATGAGCGCGGTTTTCAGATCAAGTGTGGTCAGTGCCATGGAATCTCCTCTGGAATTCAAGCGGATCCGAATCGGGCCGCTCGAACCGCGATCAATCGTCAACGAGCCTCTTGAGCAGCTCGACAGCCTTCGCAAGTTCGTCCTGTTCTTGCAGTGAGAGCCGCGCCTGGAGCGTGCGGATAAGCCAGTCCTGGCGCGCGGCGCGTCCTTCCTCGACCCATTTGCGACAAGCCGCCGTGAGCGAGAGGAAGGTCTGCCGTCCATCCGCCGGGTCCGGCGCTCCGCTCACCAGGCCAGCGCCCTCCAGCGCGGCGATGACCGGCGCCATTGATTGCGGACGCATCCCCTCGGCCCGAGCCAGACTCGACGCCGTGGCAGGGCCGTCCTTCTCCAGGCGAAGCAGCACCGACACTTGAGATGGCGTGAGGTCACCAACATGCGCCTGCTCGCGCAGGCGACGCTTCAGCTTGCCCAGCAAGGCGCGGAGGTCCTGCGCCAGGGCTGAGGCCCGCATGACTTGCTGAATGACTTGCTGATCGTCCGGTGCAGCGGCCATGTCGGACCGCGTAGCATATCTACAGGTAATCTGTAAAGTTTATCTGTTTAGATAAACTGAGTACCATGAGCGGCAACGCATAACCACTGATCTGCGCTCGCACTGCGGCCTCGTGGCGGGATACCGACTGTCACATCGACGCGTGCTTAGGCTTTGGTGGCGAGTGGCTTGAACAAGTTGATCGGATTGCCGGCGGGATCGCGGAACAGCATGGAGCGGTTGCCCCATGGCATGTCCTTGGGCTGCTGCAGCCAGTGAGTTACGAAGGCATCGACACGTTCACGCTCAACGTCGACATCACTGACCTCGAACTCGAGGATCGCCGACCGATTGGCGTTAGCGACCCATTCTCCCCCATGCATGAATTCGGCGGCCTTGCGGCTGACGATGGCGAGAATGGCGCCCTCAGGGTGGAATTCGACATAGTCGTCGTTACCCTTTGGCGGCGTCCCTAAAAGCTTTTCGTAGAAGGCCGCGAGGCTTCGGACATCGTCTGTGACGAGCCGTGTATAAGCGAATTTCATGAGCCATCTTTCCGACTTGCAAAGCGGTTTCCGACTTTCGATACTGCACAGAACCGTCCTTATAGGACGATACGGTATCGTTTCGTTTTGTCAAAAAGATGGCAGTGGCAGGTCCTACTCAGATTGCGGATAAGCGGGTCGAGCGCTCCAAAGCGAAGGTGCTATCCGAGACCTTTCGGCAGTTGGCGAAAAATGGCATCGGCGGCATCAGCATCGACGAGGTTTCGCGCATTTCCGGCATCTCGAAAACCACGATCTACCGCCATTGGCCGTCGCGTTCGGCATTGCTGATCGATGCTTGTTCCCGCATCGGAAACGAACCCGAAGTGCCCAACACCGGAAGTCTACGCGGAGACCTGCGGGCTTTGCTCGCTAAACTTGCCGACCAGTTGCAGACGGCAAACTGGAGTTCAGTCTATCCTTCAATCATTGATGCTGCGGAGCGCGATCCTGAGATCAACGCCATGCAGGCGACACTGCATAAAGCTTTCATGGCGCCATTCGAAGGCGTCATAGAACGCGCCAAGACCAAAGGCGAGATTTCATCAGATCGAATCACAACAGATCTCGTCGCCGCCCTGATTGGGCCATTCTTTTTTCGCCGCTGGTTCTCGAAGGAGAAGATCGACAAGCGTTTCGTCAATACAATCATCGAAAGCGCGATCCGCTAGCGCCATGGACGCCCCGGACCGTTGAAACGACTTGATGCCGACGGTGTCAAGAACTCTAACGGCCATTCGAGCATTTGCGCTCCTTCAGCGGGAATGGTGAGGATGGCAAAACTCGCGGGTTCGTGGGCGCCATCGATTCCCGCTCACACTGCGGACTGGCGGTTCGATATTAATCCTCAGGCGACTTTGTCGCGGCGTGCTTCACGGTCGGCGCCAGCACGATGATGGTCAGTGCGCAAAGCACGGCGGGCGCAAAGGCTGCGATCGGGCTGCGGGTTTCGTCCCACAGCCAGCCGGCCAGCACCGATAGCACCATCGCGCAACTGTAACTGATGGTGAACATGCCGGCCGACGTGCGGTGCACGTCGTCGGGAGCGCTGCAGACCGACGGTAGCGCGAATGCCAGTACCAAAGTCAATGCGCCGGCGAAACCTTGCAGCCCGGCCCAGGCCACGATCCAGACGCCGTGCGATGTCAGCATGCCGATCAGGCAAACCAGCGATAGCGCACCGGTGACCGCGTAAGCCCACGGCCGCGTCACCAGTTTGCCGGCGACTCCCAGCATGATGAGCGAGGCCGGAAGCTGGCCGAAGTTGATCGCCGTGAGCGCACTGCCGACGAGATCGGGCCGCCCGTCCGCCGCCATGTAGTCGGGCAGGAACGCATTGGCGACGAAGTACGTCGCGTTGACGCTGCCGAGGATGAGGCCGAGTTGCCAGATCAGCGGCCGCCGCCAATCCGGCCACCAGCGGCGGTTTGGCGGCGCGACATTGCCGGCGGCGCCAGATCGCGGTGCATACATCGCGACGATCAAAGCGGTGAGCAGCACCGGTGCGGACCAGAACACCAGGCTCAGCCGCCAACTGTTGCCGACGAGCGGCAGCACCAGCGGAATGGTCAGCGCCGCGGCAACGATTTCGCCGATCAGCAATCCTGTTGTGTAGACCGCCGTGGCAAATCCGATTTGCTTCGGAAACCACGCGCGCACCAGCGGCGGCATCGCCGGCTGCATGATGGAAACGCCGGCGGCCATCACGACGCTGGAGATGTAGAGCGCCGTTACATCGGGAAGTGCGCCGCGAAGCGCCGATCCGATGGCATTGAGCAGCAGCCCGACAATCAAAGCGGGCACGAGACCGAATTGCGCGATCAGCAGAGAGCCTGGCACTGCGGCGATAGCGAACAGCATCGGCGGCACGCTCGACAGCCAGCCGATACCGGTTTCAGTTAAGTGAAGATCGGCATGCAGCATCGGTACCACCGGCGGGATCGCCAGCACGGTAAGCCGCAGGCAGCCGCCGGCCAGGAACAGCACGGCAAGCGCGACGAAACGGGAATTGATGGCTCTCTTCCTTTTTTACAGCGCTTTCTCAGAGCGCTTCCGGCGGTAAACGTCCGCCCATTATGCCCGGTTCTGATCCAGTTCCTTAATGGGATTGAGGCGCTGTCGATCAAAAAAAGCCCACGGGAAACAGCGTCCCGCGGGTCAGGTATACGGAGAGGGTCAGGAGCGGAGTTATTTCTCTTGCTTGGCGCCCGAATTTTCAGATGCCGGGCTCCGATCCTTCGCGCCCGATTGCTTGGCCGGCATGCCGTTCTTGTTCTGAGGTGGATTGGACATGTTTGTGCCGGTGTTGGGGCCTTGTCCGCTCATGCCTTGCGCGAAAGCCGAGCCTGAAGCGGCCAAGATGATTGTCGTGGCGATAAGTACTGTTCGCAATTTCATAAAACTCTCCCGGGTTGCCCTCACGAGGCCAGTTGTGGCCCTACCCAACAACTAAATTGGCTCAAACGAGTTCCGGGCTGCGCCGCGCACTGTTTGGGATCACAAAAAAGTCCCTCGGCAGGGCACACCTGGGAACTCTTTCAGCCACGACAAACCAATGTTGGAAGTTCTGTTAGACGAAGCGACGTCCGGAACGCCCTAGGCGTCTACGGCCACGCGGACCTCGCCTGCCATCGGCGTCGGCTCCTCGAATTCGTCGTACACGGGCAACGCCCCGACCTCCCGAACGATTGCGGCTTTCATTGCTGTCCTCCAGTTTCGCAGGCGTCGCCGGCAACCCCGGTCGGGACCATGGTCCAGCACCGGCCTGGCGCTTCGCGGCCATTCCCGAGGCGGCCGGCGTAATTTGAATCCTCAGCTCAGCACAGCGGGCTTGAGGATGTCCTCGCACCATTGGCGGAAACTCGTCGGGGTCGTGTTTTCCGGCGTGCGCGGCACACCCAGGTCCAGACCTTGGCTCTTCGCGTACATCATGTCGGTCATGCCCTGCGCCATGGCTTCGGAGAAACCGATCCGGAGGAACTGGGCCTTATAATCTTCGAAAGTGGTTTGCTGGAATTTCACTGGCCTGCCGAGCACGTCCGACATGATCGCCGCCATGTCGTTGAAGGAGAGGTTCTCCGGTCCCAGCACAGCGCCGTCTTCCTGGCCGCTCCAAGCCTCGCCAAGCAGCCACCGCACCGCAACGGCGGCGATGTCGCGGGTCGCACAATGCGGCATCTTCAGGTCGCCCGAGATCGCCGAGGTGAACACGCCCCGGCTCTTGATGACGCCTGCCTGCCTGGCCAAATTGTCCATGAACGCTGGCATGGTGAGCGCGCGCAGAGCGACTCCGCTACTGCCGATCAGGTCGCACATGGCAAGCGAGCCAGTGACAAGACCTGCCTTGTCAGCAAACGGCGTGCCGCGGCCAAGCGCCGAGATCGAGACGACGCGCTTTACTCCCTGCGTCTTCAGCGCCGCAGCCGCCGGGCGCGCAAAATCGACGTAGGCGGCTTCCACGCTGTTTGCATGAGGATCCGGCGGCAACAGCCAAAAGACCGCGTCGGCGCCCATGAACGCGCGGTTCACCACCTCTGCGTCGGCGTGGGAGCCCCGAACGACGTCGACGCGCGCGCGAACATTATCACTCAGCTTGGAGGGATCGCGCGCGATGACGCGAACCGGGGCGCCGGCCCCGAGCAGATGCGCGAGAACCTGATGGCCGATATCGGCGGTGGGGGCAGTGACGACGATCATGGAGGCTCAACCTTTCGCGGGGACCGGGCCGACGCTCGACTGAGAGATCTGCGTGACGCGGTCGATATATGTTGCAGCGCGAGAGATGCGGTATCGCCTGAGGGACGGTCCATGCGGTATGGTCCGCAAGATCGTCGCGATCGTCCGGATAGGCCATGGATCCGCTCTCGGAACTTCTCTCGCTGCTGCGGCCACGCAGCGCCATCTCGTCTCGCTTGGATGCCGGAGGGGACTGGTCGATCCAGTTCGGCGGCCAGCCTAGGCACATCAAATGTTACGTCATTTTATCAGGCGCCTGCTGGTTGGCCGTCCATGGCGTCGGCATCGCCGCCCGACTTGATCAGGGCGATTGCTTCGTCGTCCCGAGCGGACGGCCGTTTCGGCTGGCTAGCGATCTCGCCCTACCCTCCGTCGCAGCCTCGACGATCTTCGCTGACGCTCAGGCCGGCGGTGTGGCGACCGTCGGCGGAGGCGGCGACTTCTCGTTGCTCGTCAGCCGCTTCGCCGTCAGCGGCAAGTCGGCCGACAGGCTGCTCGGATTGCTTCCGCCGATCGTGCATCTTCGCAAGGCCCCTGATCAGGGCGCGCTCCGCTGGTCTGTCGAACGCATGATGCAGGAACTGCGCGAGAGGCTGCCCGGCGGCGACCTCATTGCACAGGATCTTGCCCGCATGATGCTGGTGCAGGCGCTGCGTGCGCATCTCGCGGAAGGCCTCGGCCAGGGCACGGGATGGTTCTTCGCCCTAGCGGACAAGCAACTCGGCCTCGCGATCACTGCCATGCACGCCGATCCGGCCCGACGGTGGACATTGCGGGATTTGGGAATGCAGGCGGGCATGTCGCGCTCGGTTTTTGCGCTCCGGTTCAAGGAAGTCGTGGGCGAGACGCCCATGCAATATCTGACGCGCTGGCGAATGCTTCTGGCCTGCGACAGGCTGGAGCATGCTGGCGATCCGGTTGCAATAATCGCCGAGGCGCTCGGGTACGAGTCCGAGAGCGCATTCAGCGCGGCCTTCAAGCGTTTCATGGGATGTTCGCCACGGCAGTATTGTAGGGCGGCCGACGAAGACCACCACAGAAGCACAAGACGGCCGTCGTCCTCTAACGGATTGGACGTCAAAGCCGGAGCGCCGACGATGGAGCGGCAGACGCTTCGTGGACTCCACTAGAGACTTGGCAATGATGAGGTGGCGAACCGCCTTGGCGACGGCAAGTCGGTAGTCGCTGCGATCCAACCGGCCTTGGAACCGGCCTCATAGGCGCGCCAGAACACGCCCAAGCCGCCCCCAGCTTTCGCTGAACTGCTTACATACCGCTTACATTTTTCCGCTTACATTTTTTTGATCGCCAGAATGCAAGCACCAAAAGCGAAGGGCCGCCTCGCGGCGGCCCTATCATAACGCTCTGATTTTCTGGGAGGAAATCTGGAGCGGGCGAAGGGATTCGAACCCTCGACCCCAACCTTGGCAAGGTTGTGCTCTACCCCTGAGCTACACCCGCATCCGAGAAGGGTAAGTGCCCTGCAGATAAGGCAGGACCACGGCAAAGCTATGCCAAAGTGCTTACCGCTTTGCAACTACAGGCCGGAACCTGGTTTCTCCGTTGGAGCATGATCTTTTCGGAAAACCGGCATCCACTTTTCCGGATCATGCTCTAAAAAGCCCCGATGCCTGCCACGCCTGCCGAACTTTTTGCCTGTCTGGACAGCCTTGGGATCGCCCATAAGACCGTGACCCATCCGCCGGTTTTTACCGTTGAGGAAGGGCGTGAACTGCGCGGCGCGGTCGAGGGCGGCCATACCAAGAACCTGTTCCTGCGCGACAAGAAGGGGACGGTCTTTCTGGTGGTGGCGCTCGAAAACGCAGTGATTGAGCTGAAATCGCTGCATCGCCTGCTCGGCGCGACCGGCCGTTTCTCGTTCGGGTCACCAGAACTGATGCGTGAGTTGATCGGCGTCGAGCCGGGCTCCGTGACCCCATTTTCTGTCATCAACGATAAGGCTGGGCAGGTTACGGTTGTGCTCGATGCCGCGATGATGGAGCACGAGATCCTGAACTATCATCCGCTGGTGAATACCGGGACGACGACGATTTCGCGGGAAGGCCTGCTCAGGTTCCTCGAAGCCACCGGCCACAAGCCACGGATCGAGGCCGTTTCGGGGGTCGCCGAGGGCGAGAAACCGTGATTGCAATCGTCTGCCGTCTCACCATTTAATTGGGCAAATAGAGGAAATTCGCCGCAGACCCATGCTACTAGATGCAGTTGTGGGCAGGGCAATCAAGGGCGAGGCAATTTAGAAACTCATGCTGGATCAGGCTGGAACCGCTACCGCTGACGTCGTGGTCAAGGACACGACAACGCAAGCTTTTGTCAAAGACGTCATCGAGGAATCCAAACGCCAGCCCGTGCTGGTCGATTTCTGGGCGCCATGGTGCGGACCGTGCAAGCAGCTCACGCCTGTCCTCGAGAAGGCGGTGAAGGCAGCCAAGGGCAAGGTCAAACTCGTCAAAATGAACATCGACGATCATCCGGCCATTCCCGGCCAGATGGGCATCCAGTCGATCCCGGCTGTGATCGCTTTCGTCAACGGCCAGCCCGCCGATGGCTTCATGGGTGCACTGCCCGAGAGCCAGGTGACGGCATTCCTGGAGCGGCTCACCAAGGACCGCATTGGTGGCGAAGCGCAGGATCTGCTGAAAGCCGCCGATGCTGCGCTCGCTGAAGGCGATGCCGCGGGAGCGGCAGCGATGTACAGCGAACTTCTCGCCGAGGAGGGTGACAACGTCCCGGCGCTGGCAGGTCTGGCGCGCTGCTATGTCGAAACCGGCGCGCTCGATCAGGCCAAGCAGACGCTGGCGATGATTCCCGAGGCGAAGCAGAACGATGCTGCGGTCGCTGCTGCGCGTGCCGCCCTCGAGCTTGCCGAGCAGAGCCAGAACGTTGGACCAGTCAACGAGCTTGAGCAGAAAGTCGCCGCCAATCCGCTTGATCATCAGGCGCGCTTCGATCTGGCGCTCGCGCTCAACGGCCAAGGCCAGCGCGCCGAAGCGCTTGATCACTTGATCGCCATCGTCAAACGCGACCGTAAATGGAACGACGACGGCGCGCGCAAGCAGCTCGTGCAATTCTTCGAAGCCTGGGGTCCGGCGGACGAGGCGACTATCGAAGGCCGCAGACGGCTGTCGTCGATATTGTTTGCGTAACGGACAGCTTAGGATTCTCCAAAATCGAGCTTGCTCGATTTTGGTTGGCGCCTCGGCCGGCATCGTTCGAGGCTCGCGCTTCGCGCGAGCACCTCAGGATGACGGGGCACTTTGAGTGGAGTGCGACATGCCGATGAATGTGGCCTACCGCGGCCCTGACGATCTTCCGAGCGTCATTGCGGTATTCCCGCTGGCGGGCGCGTTGCTGTTGCCGCGCGGGCAGATGCCGCTCAATATCTTTGAGCCACGCTATCTGGCGATGATCGATGATACGCTGCGTTCAAGCCATCGCCTGATCGGCATGATTCAGCCAGATCCGGCACATCCCGGCGCGAATGAGAACAAGCCGCATCTGTTTCAGATCGGCTGTATTGGGCGGCTTACGCAGTTCGCCGAAAGCGGCGACGGCCGCTATCTGATCCAGCTGACCGGCGTGTCCCGTTTCCGCATCGAGGAAGAGCTTCCGGTTGTAACTTTATATCGTCAGTGCAAGGTGACCTTTCAGCCGTTTGCCGACGACTTCAAAGCGCGCAAAGGCGAAGACGAAGTCGATCGCAAATCGCTGCTCCGCGCGCTGACGTCGTTCCTTAAAGCGAACAATCTCAAAGCCGATTGGGATGGCATCGAGAACGCTCCCAACGAAGCGCTGGTCAATGCGCTGGCGATGATGTCGCCCTACGATGCCGCCGAGAAACAGGCGATGCTGGAAGCGCCGGACCTGAAAACACGCGCCGAAATCCTGATCGCCATTACCGAGATCGAACTCGCCAAAACCAGTACGTCGGGCGAGACGCCACTACAATGAGATCAGAAATTGGAGATGTTTGATGTCTGACCGCCCCCCCGACAGCGTCGATCCAAAGCTTCTGGAAATCCTGGTCTGTCCGTTGACCAAGACGCCGCTTGAATACGATGCGGAGAAGCAGGAGTTGATCTCGCGCGCGGCCAAGCTCGCCTTCCCGATCCGCGATGGCATCCCGATCATGTTGGCCGACGAAGCCCGCCGGCTGGATTGACATTCATTTCGTAACGCTTCTCCATCGTCACCCCCGGGCTTGGCCCGGGGGTCCATGTTGACGTGCAGAGCAAGCGGCGTTGCCGTTTGGAATTGGCGGGAGGAATACCGTGATCAAAATCTGGGGCCGAAATACATCGTCGAACGTGCAGAAGGCGATGTGGGCAATCGCCGAGATCGGTTTGCCGCACGAGCGCATCGATGTCGGCGGCGCTTTCGGCAAAAACCGCGAGGCCGCGTACCTCGCGATGAATCCCAACGGCCTGGTGCCGACGCTTGAGGAAGAAGATGGCTTCCTGCTGTGGGAATCGAATTCGATCGTGCGCTATCTCGCCGCCAAGCATAAATCGACGGTACTCGAACCGGCCGACCTGAAGGCCCGTGCACTCGCCAGCAAATGGATGGACTGGCAATTGTCGGTCTGCGGACCCACGATTACGCCGGTGTTCTGGGGTTTGATCCGCACGCCGCCTGAAAAACGCGACCTCGCTGCGATCGAGGCGGGCAAAAAGGCGACGACAGCGTCGTTTGTGATGGTGGACGAACAGCTTGGTAAAACCGGATACCTTGCCGGCGATGCTTTCTCCTACGGCGACATCCCCGTCGGCGTCATGGCCTATCGCTACCGGCAACTGGTGCCGGATCGTCCGCCGCTGAAGAACTTCGAGCGTTGGTATGCCGCGATCTCGTCGCGGAAAGCGTTCAAGGATCAGGTTGGCGCGGTGCCACTGTCGTAAACGTCATTCCGGGGCCGATCTACTCGTCGTCATGGCCGGACTTGTTCCGGCCATGACGATTCATGAGGCAAGATCGTGCATCCAAAACGAGATCGCCGGGACAAGCCCGGCGATGACATCCGCGAAAGGGGTTGCGGATAATTACTCCGCCGCGGCGCGGGCCCCGGCAGAATGTGCGGAGATGAGATAATCCATCGCTGCCTGCACGCCGCCCTTCTTGTGCGGGATGCCGGCCAGCGCCAGCGTCATCTCGGTGATCGCCAGTGCGCCGACGATCGTGCCGTCGTTGGTGTCGCCGAGATGGCCGATGCGGAAATATTTCTTGGCGTAGGGACCGAAACTCGCTCCGTAAGAAATATTGAATGTATCGAGCGCCAGCGCACGGAAGGCGTCGGCGTCATGGCCTTCCGGGAGCAACACCGCGGTGACGGTCGGAGAATAAAATTTCGGGTCGCGGCACAGGATTTCGAGCCCCCATGTGCGCACCGCGCGCCGTGTCGCCTCGGCAAGCCGGTCGTGGCGAGCGAAAACATTGTCGAGGCCTTCCTCGTGCAGCATGTCGATTGCGACCGCGAGGCCCTGAATCATGTTGGTCGCCGGGGTATAGGGGAAGAAGCCGACCTTGTTCATGTTGAGCATGTCGTCCCAGGCGAAGAACGACTTCGGCAGCTTCGAGGTCTTCGACGCCGCCAGCGCCTTGTCGCTCACCGCGTTGAACGACATGCCGGGCGGCAGCATCAGGCCCTTCTGCGCGCCGCCGATGGTGACATCGACGCCCCATTCATCGTGCCGGTAGTCGGTCGATGCCAGCGACGAGATGGTGTCGACCATCAACAACGCCGGATGGCCGGCTGCGTTGATTGCTTTACGGATACCATCGATCGGCGTCAGGCACCCGGTTGCAGTCTCGTTGTGCAGCACGCACACCGCCTTGATCTCGTGTGCCTTGTCCTTGCGGAGGTGCTCTTCGATCGCGGCGGCATCGGCGCCAGTGCGCCAGTCGCCCTTGATGATTTCTGGTTTGAGGCCGAGCTTTTCGGCCATGGTCTTCCACAGCGACGCAAACTGGCCGGTTTCGAACATCAGCACGCGATCGCCGGCCGACAGCGTGTTGACCAGTGCCGCTTCCCAGGCGCCGGTGCCGGTCGCGGTATAGATAATGACCGGATTGGTGGTCTTGAAAATCGACTTGATGCCGTCGAGGCAGCGCTTGGCGAGCTTGGAGAACTCCGGGCCGCGATGATCGATCAGCGGCGTGTCGATCGCACGCAGCACGCGGTCCGGTACTGGCGTCGGGCCCGGAATCTGCAGGAAATGACGCCCGGCGGCGCGCGAAGCATTCTGCGGCATTGTCGAAAACTCCTATGGACGGAAGGTATGCCCCGGCGGCGCATGTCCAAGGCGCTCGCGGCTTGCCGGGTTGAATAGCGAATGCGACATTCGGGTCAAGTCCCGCTATGTCACGCCTTGCGAAAGCGAGGCATCCAGTCAACGCAAGCCGCAAAACAAGGGCATAAGTATCGGCGAACGCTGAATCATTCGCTTAGGGTGAATGATGACCAAAAGGGGCATGGAGGAAATACGTGCCAGCATTGTTGATGCCCGCGCTGGAACGGCGACTCAAGGCGGAGCAGGTGGGCGAGGTCCACTTCGATGCCTTCGCCCGTGGGCGCTATGCCACGGACGCCTCGCATTATCAGGTCATGCCACTCGGGGTGGTGGTGCCGCGCACGATGGCGGAGGCCGAACGGGCCATCACGATCTGCCGTGCCGAAGGCGTGCCAGTGACGCCGCGTGGCGGCGGCACGTCGCAGGCCGGCCAGACCATCAATGAGTCGCTGGTGATCGATTGCTCGCGCCACCTCGACAACCTGCTTGAACTTGATACCGCCGGCCGGCGCTGCGTGGTGCAGCCGGGCATCGTGCTCGACGAACTCAACCGCAAACTGAAATCATCCGGGCTTTGGTTTCCGGTCGACATATCGACCGCATCGCGCGCCACCATTGGCGGCATGACCGGCAACAATTCGTGCGGCGCGCGCTCGCTGCGTTATGGCAATACGCGCGAAAACGTTTTGTCCATTGATGCTGTGCTGCCGGACGGGACGCACGCCCATTTCGGCCGTTTGGGCGACAGCAAGGTGGACGTGCCGGGTGATCTGGTGCGCGATCTTCTGGCGATTGCTGCGCGCGAGGCCAATGAAATCGAGCGGCGTTTCCCGAAAGTGCAGCGCCGGGTCGGCGGCTATAATCTCGATGCCCTGGTGCCCGGGCGCAACGATATCAATCTCGCCCATATTCTTGTCGGCTCCGAAGGCACGCTGGCGTTCTCGACCGGGATCGAGCTGAAATTGTCGCCGCTTCTTGGCCGGCGCGCGGTCGGCGCTTGCCACTTCGGCAGCTTCCACGAAGCGATGAAAGCGGCGCAGCATATCGTCAAGCTTGGACCGATCGCGGTTGAGCTGATCGACCGCACCATGCTGGGTCTTGCAGCCGAGATCGCGATGTTCAAGCCCACGGTCGCGGCCTTCTTGCGCGGCGATCCCGAAGCAATTCTGTTCGTCGAATTCGCCGAAGAGGACTGGGCTGAGAATTTGCGCCGGCTGAAGCAGCTCGCTGAACTGCTCGGCGATCTCGGTATCTCCTGGAATGGCAACGGCGCGCACTGGGGTGGCGTCATCGAGGTGCTGGATCCAAAGCTGCAAACCGGCATCAACGAGATGCGCACTGCCGGCCTCAACATCATGATGTCGATGAAAGAGGCCGGTAAGCCGGTGTCTTTCGTTGAAGACTGCGCCGTTCCGCTCGAGCATCTGGCCGATTACACGGCGCGGCTCACCGACGTGTTCGAGAAAAATGGCACGCGCGGCACCTGGTATGCGCATGCAGCGGTCGGCTGCCTGCACGTTCGCCCGGTGCTCAACCTGCGGCTGGAAAAAGACGTGCACGCAATGCGCGCCATCGCCGAAGAGGCGTTCGCGATGGTGCGCGAGTACAAGGGCTCGCATTCGGGCGAACATGGCGACGGTATCGTTCGCTCGGAATTCCATGAGAAGATGTTCGGCGGCGAACTGGTTCAAGCCTTCGAGGAAGTAAAGGACCGCTTCGATCCGCAAAATTTGTTCAATCCCGGCAAGATCGTCCGCGCGCCGAAATTCGATGACCGCTCGCTGTTGCGCTACGCGCCTGGCTACCACGCCGAAGCGATGACGACCGTACTCGACTGGTCCGCCTACTCCGGCGAAGGCAGCGGATTCCAGGGCGCGGTCGAAATGTGTAACAACAATGGCGCCTGCCGCACGCTTGCCGGCGGCGTCATGTGCCCGAGCTATCGCGTCACCCGTGAGGAACGCGACGTGACGCGTGGCCGCGCCAATACGCTTCGCCTTGCGATCACCGGCCAGCTCGGTGCCGACGCCCTTACGTCGGATGCCATGGCCGAGACGCTGGAACTTTGCGTTTCCTGCAAGGCTTGCCGGCGCGAATGCCCGACCGGTGTCGACATGGCGCGCATGAAGATCGAAGTGCTGCGTGCGCGGGCCGAGAAGCTCGGACTATCGCTCCATGACAAGCTGGTCGGCTATCTACCGCATTACGCTCCGATAGCGGCGCGCTATCCTTGGCTGATGAATCTGCGCGATCGTTTACCGGGCGCGGCGAAGTTATCCGAAGCAATCGCCGGCTTCAGCGCGCAGCGCAGCCTGCCGAAGTGGCGTTCCGATTGGTTCAGGGACGCCAATGCCGGACCGGAGACCGGTCGTGACGTCGTGCTGTTTGCTGACACATTCAATCGCTATTTCGAGCCGGAAAATCTGGAAGCCGCAAGCGCCGTGCTGGCGGCGGCAGGCTATCGTGTCCGTTTCGCCGCCCCACGCGAGGGAGAGAGATCGCTGTGCTGCGGCCGAACCTTTCTGGCGGTCGGTTTGGTCGATGAAGCCCGTCGTGAGATCGAACGCACGCTGGCGGCGCTGGCCCCATTTATCGCAAACGGTATTCCGATCATCGGCCTCGAGCCGAGTTGTTTGTTCAGTTTCCGCGATGAAATCCCGGCGCTAATCAAAAGCGATACCGCCAGGAAAGTTGCCGATCAGGCGGTGTTGTTCGAGGAGTTTCTGGCTGCGGAGGCGAAAGCCGGCAAGCTCGGTGTCGCGTTCAAGTCTGCAAAAAAGCGCGCGCTGCTGCACGGCCATTGTCACCAAAAATCCTTCGACGTCATGCCGGCCGTACAGGCGGCGCTCAAACTCGTTCCTGACCTGGAGGTGGAACCGATCGAGTCGAGCTGCTGCGGCATGGCAGGCTCCTTCGGCTATCACACCGATACGATCGAGGTTTCTCGCGCCATGGGTGAACTGTCGCTGCTGCCTGCGGTGCGTAAGGCGTCCGCTGACGACATTGTCATCGCTGACGGAACGTCATGCCGTCATCAGATCAGGGATGGTGCGGGCCGGGAGGCGATGCACGTCGCCCGCGTATTGGCCGAACATCTGGAATAGGCAAAGTTGCTAAGCGGCGCCGTTGCTGTCGGCTTTGTTCAATCTGGCGTAAGACTGATCGAGCGCATGGGTCATCTCGCTCGCGAGCCGCAGATCATGCGGGCTCTGCTGGATCATGGTTTTGTGCCCGCCCGTCATTTGCACGACGTCCAGCCCATCTCCGAACAACTCGGACCAGCCGAGTGCATGATCGGGCGCCGGCGTAGGGCAATCCTCCGCCCGGTCGGCACGAAAAACGACGCCGTGCGCACTGAGCTTGTGCAGCCGATAATTTCGCAGCGAATTGGCATAGATGCGCTCGATGAGCCCCCAATGTAGCGGACGCCCAAGGGTATCGAGCTTCGTTGTGAGCTTGCCCGGGTCGCCCATGACTGCAAGCTGAAATTGCAGTTTAGCCAGTCCGCCGACTGTGAACAGTGACCACCATGCCACCGTCCATGAATTTGCGAGCTTTGCGGCAAGCGATTGTGATGTGTCGGTTGGCGAAGCGCGGCGCCAGGTTTCGCGCAGGCTTTTCCACGTGGCACTGTACCAGGATGGATATTCCGCGGGTGTATCGAGTAGCATCACGGTGTCTACGCCGGTGCCGAGCGCCTGCAATTGATGCGCCGCTTCAAATGCGATGTTGCCGTTGAACGAATATCCGATCAGCACGCACGGCGACGAGCCGGCGTGAGCGCGGATCGCCGCAACATAAGGCGCGACCAGTTGCTCCAGGCTTGGGCAGGCTACGGTATCGTTGGCGATGGCGGCATCGTGCCATTCTGACGGCCACGCGATCTCGACCGCGTGCACCGACTGTTCCGAAGATATCAGTTGAGCGAGATGAAATTCGAACAGGCCGGCGCCGATGAAGTACACGGGCGTTGTGCCCACGCCCGGCTTGAGCTGGACCACCAGAGGCCGCCGCGCGGCATTAAGCGGCTCGCGCTTGCCGATGTGTTTCGCGGCGCCGATGATCCCGGTCCACAGGACGGCGCGCGCCTCTTCGGACGCGGTGCGCGAATTTCCAGGAGCGGCTTCGTTCTGACTATAGGCGTCGATCGCCGACATTTTCTTCGTAGGCTCTACGATTTCACCTTGCCTGATAGTCACCTCTATCCGGGCATGTCCGCTTTAAATCAGCGCGCCGAACAAACAAGCTTAACGGTAGTTCATGGTCAACAAAACCAAGCGAATTTGTCACACCGCGTTTCAACGATGATAGCGACAACGCGTCAACGCTCGCCGCCAAGCGCGCTTTCGTGCCAACGCCGCAGTGCAAGATAGTTAACGAGCGCGAGCAGATAGAAAATGACGATACCGGCAACCGAGAGCAGCAAGAGCGCCGCGAACATGCGCGGGATGTTGAGCCGGTAACCCAACTCGGCGATGCGATAAGCGAGGCCCGAGCCTGCGCCCGCCGAACCTGCGGCGATCTCGGCTACGACGGCGCCGATGAGCGATAATCCTCCGGCAATGCGCAGGCCACCAATAATGTATGGCAGCGCCGACGGCAATTTCAGGTTCCACAGCACCTCGCTCCGCGATGCGCCGTAGAGCGTGAATAAGTCCGCGAGATTGCGATCCACCGAATTCAGCCCCAGCGTGGTGTTTGCCAGTACCGGAAAAAACGCGACGATCCAGGCGCAGGCCAGCACAGCCACCTGTTGCGGGAGGTAGATCAGCAACAGCGGCGCAACCGCGACGATTGGCGTGACTTGAAGCACGACAGCGAAGGGATAAAGCGAATATTCGACCAACCGTGATTGGTTGAACAATACCGCGAGTCCGACGCCGCCAATTGCCGCCAGCACGAAACCTTCAAACGTTGTGATGAGCGTGACCAGCAGCGATTGCAGCAGCAGTGCGCGGTCGGCGAACAGCGTTTGCAAGATCAGGCTCGGCGCCGGGAGCACGTAGGGCGGAATGTCTGCAGCGCGCACCACCAGTTCCCAGATTCCGAGGCTGAAAGCGAGCACGACGATCGGCAGCGCGATGCTCAGTGCGCGGTCGCGGCGCTCATTGTGGGGGCGAAGCCTCATGACTCGCCACCCGCAGCCATGGCCTCTCCGAGGGCTTCCGACGTGCGGCGGCAAAGCGCGGCATAGTCCGCCGAGGTACGGAAATTCTGGTCGCGCGGATAGGGAGCGTCGATGGCGACCTCGGTAAAGACCCGGCCGGGCCGCGCTGCCATCACCACGATACGGCTCGACAGATAAACCGATTCGAACACGGAATGAGTGACGAACACCACGGTCGTGCGCAAGCGCCTGCCAGACGTCGAGCAAATCGTTATTGAGTTTAAAGCGCGTGATCTCGTCGAGCGCGGCGAATGGCTCGTCCATCAGCAGTAGTGCCGGCTCGGTCACGAGCGCGCGCGCAATCGAAACCCGCATCCGCATGCCGCCGGAAAGTTCGCGCGGATAGGCCTTTGCGGACTTTTCCAGCCCGACCCGCTGCAACGCCGATTTGACGCGCTCGGCCGCTTCGGCCGGCGGCGTCCGTTTCAGCTTGAGCGGCAGCATGACGTTGTTGAATACCGTGGCCCACGGCATCAGCGTCGGCTCCTGGAACACAAAGCCGATCCGGCTATCGCTTTCACCATCGGTCGCGGCCCATTCCACGGTGCCCTGAGTTGGTTCGCTCAATCCGGCAATGATGCGCAACGCGGTGGACTTGCCGCAGCCTGAGGGCCCGAGCAGCGAGAGGAATTCGCCATTGCGCACGTCGAGATCGAACTCGCCGAGCGCCACGGTCCCGCTCGGAAATGTCTTGCCGACGCTGCGGAGTGCGACGAGGGGCTTGGAGGCGAACGTGGACTCAGGCGGCATCGTTATTATTTCGGCCGCAGATCGAGCCCGACTTTTTTGCCGGTGAATTGTGTCGTGTAGGAATTCTGGTAGGCGACACTCGCCTTGGTAACGCCGGCGCGTACCATCTCGTCGAAGAAGCTTTTCATGCGGGCGTCGGTCAGCGCACCGACACCGAGCGTTGTGGCGTCGCCGGAATCGACAATGCCGGCTTCCTTCATCTTGCTGACCGAATAGCTCAGCAGGTCGTCGGTTATCTCCGGGTTCTGTTTTTTGATCAGCGCGTTGGCGGCGGAGTTATCGTGATAGATGTAGTTGTACCAACCGATGATCGAAGCATCGACGAAGCGCTGCACCAGATCGGGTTTTTTTGCGACCAGGTCCTTGCGAGTCTCGATCAGTGTCGAGTAGCCCGAAAAACCCTGGTCGGCGAGCAGGAAAACCTTTGGCACGAAGTGCGCTTCCTTCTGCACACTATATGGCTCGGATGTCACGTAGCCCTGCATCGCGCTTTTCTTGTTCACCAGGAAGGGCTGCAGGTTGAAGGTGTACGGTCTGGTCTGAGCGTCTGTGAAGCCAAAGTCCGCCTTCATCCATTGATAGTACGTGGCAGCGCCGGCGCTGGAAATGAACAATGTCAGGTTTTTAAGGTCAGTGAACTTGTCGATGCCCTGATCGGGATGCGCGATCAGGACTTGCGGATCTTTCTGAAATAATGCCGCGACTTCGACGGTCGGAATGTTTTGAGTAACAGCATCGAAACCTTCCAGCGGATCGGCGCTCAGGAAGAAATCGATCTTGCCGACCGGCAGCAACAGCGCGTTGTTCGCGCTTGGGCCGCCCGGCAGGATTGTCACATCCAGGCCGTACTTTTTATAAGTACCGTCCGCCAGCGCCTGATAGAAACCGCCGTGCTCGCCTTCCGCCAGCCAGTTGGTGCCGAAGGTGACCTTGTCGAGCGCTTGGCCGAAGGCCGGCGGCGCCGCTGAGCCAGCCCAGATCGCAAGCCCTGCAACTACCGTCGGGGCGATTCTCGCCAAACGCATTGGTTGCTCCTTTCCGTCGTGGACGCGACAATAGGTAAGCCATAGACGATTGGCGAGACAGCGCGAAAGCGAGAATTTGCGAGGATCTTAATGAGCCTGCCGAAACGTAATTGGATGGATATGACATGGCAGGACGTGGCCGGCGCCGATACCGCGCGTTGGATCGCGGTACTGCCGCTCGCCGCCGTAGAGCAGCATGGGCCACACCTTCCGCTCGGTGTCGACACCTATATCGGCGAGGCTTATCTGGCGCGAGTCGAGAAAATCCTGCCAGACGATCTGCCGGTCACTTTCCTGCCGGTGCAGCGGATCGGTGTGTCCGCTGAACATCTGTCCTATCCCGGCACGCTGACCTTCTCCGCGTCTACCGCGATCGCTGCGTGGACCGAGATCGGCGAAAGCCTGGCGCGGGCCGGTGTGCGCAAACTGGTGTTGGTCACCAGTCACGGCGGCAATGTTGCCGCCATGGAAATCGTCGCCCGCGAATTACGCACGCGGCTCGGCATGCTCGCCGTGATGGTGGGTTGGCACCGCTTCGGCTATCCCGACGGCGTTTTCGGCGGTGAGGAGAAGCGGCACGGCACGCACGCAGGCGATGTCGAGACATCGCTGATGCTGGCGGCGAACCCGGACACGGTGCGGATGGACAAAGCCGCCAATGCGGTTCCGTTGACCGTTGCATTGGCGAAGGAGTTCAAATGGCTCGGCGCCTATCGGCCGGCGGGCTTCGCGTGGATGACACAGGATTTGCATCCGGACGGCTCGCTCGGCGATGCGACGCTGGCGACACCACAGAAAGGCGACGCCTCTCTCGATCACGGTGCCAAGGCTTTTGTGGAATTGCTTCGCGAAATCGATCGCTTCGATCTTTCGCAGCTCAAGAACGGCCCCCTGGCGAAGTAAAAGAAGTAAAATTTGTCATCGAACCGTCGAGGCGAAATCCGGGTCAGGACTCCGCTGCGATAAAGTGGGTGACCTTTGGCTCGCCGTCGAGATGAAATCGCTGCACGGCTTCCTGGACCAGGCGATCGGCATTCGTGACCCGCTCGTGCTGACGCAAGTGCTCCATCCACGATCCGACAAGGAACGTCTCCACCAGCCTGCCCGGATCGGACGCATCTTCGTAAACACCCCAGCGGAATGCACCGTCTCGCAGCCGTTCCTGCCGTAGCGGTTCGATGCTGTCGAGAAACGCCTCGCGATCTTCCGGCCGCACCCGATATTCGACCGTAACCAGAACCGGCCCTCGATCCCGGTCGACATCCTGCGCCACATCAGGTGTCGGCCAATGCATGGATGGTGTGAGATCGAGGGCAGTCCCGGCGTGCAGCTTCCACGGCCATGTCACAATGATCGCGACGACGGCTCCGGCAGCGGCGATGAAATGCGCCGCGGGCAGACCGAGGATCGCGGCAAGCTCGCCCCAAACGGCGCTGCCGAGCGTCATGCAGCCGAAGAACACGGTCGTGAACAGGGCGAGGCCGCGTCCGCGAACCCAATCGGGTAACGACGATTGCGCCGAAACCGTAAGCGTCGCGAGGACGGCAATCCAGGAAATGCCGGCAAGTGCGCTGGCTGCAAGCGCCGTAAAGGGATCGTGAGCCAGGCCATAGAGCGCCAGAGTCACGGCCGTGCCCGCCATACCGCAGGCAGCGAGCACATCTGCACCGAGCTTCAGTCGCAGCTTCGGCATGACAAACGCGCCAATCACCGCTCCCGCGCCAATGGCTCCAAGCAGGATTCCGTAAAGTCCTGCTCCGCTCGCAACCTGCGTTCGTGCCACCAGCGGAAGCAGTGCCCAATAAGCGCTGGCGAACAAGAAGAAACCCGCCGCTTTTATCAGGGTGGCTCGCAGCGCGGGGCTGTTTCTCGCATACCGCAGTCCGGCCACGACGGCGCCGCGAAAACGTTCAGCGGGCAATGAACTGCGAGTGGTTTTTTCTGGCCGCCACCATAGCAGAGCCCCGATCACACCGAGGTTGGAAATAGCGTTGATCCAGAATGGCGAGACAATGCCGAGTGCGGTTATGGCAGCGCCACCGACTGCGGGTCCGACCGCCCGCGAAATATTTACGCCGACGCTGTTGGCGGCGACCGCCGAAGTCAGATCGTCCTTCGGCACGAGTTGCGGCACGATGGATTGCCACGCCGGCACCGTTAAGGCGCCCGTTGCGCCGACCAAAAAGGTGAAGCCCAGGAGATTGGCTGGCGTCGCGAGGCCGAACCCCACCATCGCTGCATAAAGCGCGGAGAGGGCAGTGGTGAGGGTCTCAAACACGATCAGAAATTTGCGCTTATCGAAGATGTCGGCGAATGCGCCTGCGGGAATGGCAAACAGAAAAATCGGCAGCGTGCTTGCGGCCTGAACGAGCGCGACCCATAGCGGGTCGGGATTAAGGCTCGTCATCAGCCAGCCCGCGGCTGCGCTGTACATCCACCCGCCGATATTCGAAACGACCGTCGCCGTCCACACGACCGTGAACACACGATTGCGAAATGCCGTGGATAACGACGCAGGCTTCTTTGCCGATGTCGCGCCGGCACCGCTGCTCATTAGAATCTCCGCAGATAAACTCCTGGGAGAATTTACTCGACAGGGTTACAGCCGTCGATGTTAGATCGGTCAATTGCTGGAAATACCATGGTCGAGCTCTCAACCTTGCCGGAATTGGGCGCAACCTATGGCGTGCCGGTAGCGCGGGCGCTCATGGCGGCGGTCTTTCTTTACAGCGGTCAGGATAAGCTCAGGCATTGGCGAGCAGGTGTCGAAGAAGTCACTGGCCTCGGCCTGCCCATGCCTGGTCTGTTTGCGGCAGCAACGATCGCGGTTCAGATCGTGGGCGGCTTGTCGGTGCTCCTGGGTGTCGGCGCTCCTTGGGGTGCCGCGGTTCTTGCATTGTTTACAGCGACGGCCACTGCATTTGGACACCGCTTTTGGCTGCTTCACGGCCAACCTGCTCGCCAGGAGTTCACGACCACTCTTGAGCATCTCGCGATTGTCGGCGGTCTAATCTTGCTCATTGTGAGCAGCTTGCAAGGCCGTTGAGGCGGCACTGCCATAAGTTGCCTGCAAAACGCGCGCCCGGTGTTCGCCTGGAGATTCTTCCGAACCATCGCAACGTAGCTCGAAAGAATGCACTTTGCTCCGAGTATCCAAGCAAGTAGGTGATCTCGGAGATCGACTTTCGCGGATCAGCCAAATGATGTTGGGCGAGCTCGCGCCGTGTATCTTCGACGAGTTGCGTAAAGGAGGTTCGCTCGTCGGCCAGGCGACGTTGCAATGTGTGATCGCTTAGGCCGAGGTCGGCCGCAACCGCAGACCGCATCGGGGTGCCATCCTGTAAGCGTTTGATCACAGCTTCTCGTGCGCGGTGGGTTGTTTCCGGCAAGCCCAGTTTAACGACAGCGCGACCTGCGATTTGCTCGTGAAGTTCAGCGAGCTCTGGAGCTGCCGTTGGGAGTTTGCTCTTCAAATCCTGGTCGCTTACCAAAAATGCATTGAAATCAGAGTTGAACTGCAACGGACATCCGAATGCGTCGTTGTATGGTGCCATGTCGATTGGGGTCGGATCCGTGAACATCGCCACCGTCGGCCGCAGGGTCCGGCCCAGCATCCAACGGCAAAACGTGAGAAGCGTCAGAAGCGCATATTCGTAGCGCTGTCGAGGGACTGGGCAGTCGCCGCCGTAAAAATCAATTCTCACCCAACGACCGCGTTCGCCAGGTTGGAGCACAATCTCCGCAGCGTCGCTGACCAGGCACAAATAACGAATGAGCCGTTCCAAACCAGTGCCTAAATCGGGACTCGACATCATCGCGTAGCCGACGACGCCGTAATGATCAGGGCGGGCGAGATGAGGATTGGCGAGCGCCACAGCGGGGTTTCCTGAACGTGCCGCCGCGAGCGACCAAAGCCGGTTCACGGGCTCACTTGGCCAGCGATGCTCGCAATCTTCGAGTTGCGCGATCGATAATCCAGCCTCTTTGAACAAAGCCGAGGCATCGAGCCCCTGCGTCGACAAAGTATTTGCCACGCCGCGCATCCACGCTGAGGACGTAGTCCGCAATTGCAGCTGCGGCCGGATACCGGCCGTTGGCATTCCGACGCCAGTCATTTGGTCTCCCGGGATCATTGCCGACCGCCTGAGCGCTAGCCTAGCATCGTGCCAACGGCGTTATCGAGGCATTGAAATCATTCGGCAATATGCCGCGCCAAACGGGGAAGGTCTGCGACAGGCATGAATGCTGCTGTCATACCCGACGAAGTGGCAAAACTGGCCCTGTCCCACCGAGGAGTCATCTCGCGGCGGTCGGCAGTCTGGGACGGCATGGTGTGCGATCTGATCGTAAAGGGTCCCACCGGCGATCATGAGGTGACGGTCAATCCCGCAGTCGACACGTTCTTCCTCACGCGTAGTCACGACCCGCACCCCATCGTCAAGCGCCTGAATCGGGAGCCGCCGCGATCGCTGATACATCCCGGCGCAGTGGTGAATTTCGTCGCGGCCGGCGACCAGCTCGTTACCCAGGTGCGCCGTGGCAATAGTGGAATGGATCGGCTCGCGCTGTCGATCCTCCCGCAGGCACTCGTAAAGCTACGTGATGCCAACGATATTTCATCGGCCGCACTACGCTCTGTGATGATGATTGATCGCCCGCTGCCGCGCGAAATCATGCGGCAGCTTGCCGAAGAGCTCAGCGTTCCTGGTGTCTACAGCCAGCTTTATGCCGAGACGCTTACACTGGCGTTGCTGATTGATTTACTTCGGCACCAGGATGCGCCTCGCCACATCGCCTCTGTCAAAGGCGGGCTCGCGGCCTGGCAGCTGCGGCGCGTCGAGGAAATGATTCACGACTGTCTTGCCGACGGTCTGTCGCTCGCCGAGCTTGCGGCGGTGACCGACCTATCGAAATCGCATTTTTCCCGTGCATTCCGGCACAGCACGGGATTGCCGCCCCATCAGTATCAACTTAATGCCCGTGTCGAGCGAGCCAAACATCTGCTGCGCCGTAGCGATTTGACATTGACTCAAATCGGAAGCGATTGCGGTTTTAAAGAGCAGAGCCAGTTTATCCGCGTGTTTCGCCGCCTGGTTGGCTTCAGCCCCGGGACGTGGCGCCGTATGCAGAAACTTTGATATTTATCCGTCTTACGCCGGTGTGATTGCGTCAGTGTTGTTTAGGGCATTTTCTGCCAACTGGCGCCGCTTTCCGGCAATACGATTGTTATGCTGCGCCGGTACACTTTCACTGCGGTTGTAGCACACAACCTCTTTTTGAAGTGAAGCGTGAGAACAGACCGGCCGACTAAAGTAATTTCGCGATTTTCAGCCAATTCACGCTGCTATCGTTGCTGTAGCGTCACGATGTAGGGCGGCAGGTGCCGGTCCACTGGTCATCGTAAAGGGAGGAAACACGGACCATGCCGAAAGCAGAAGCAACTCCGGGAAAGACACTGCTCTCCCCCAAAGATCACACATTGATCATGATAGATTTTCAGTCGCAAATGGCATTTGCGACCAGATCGATTGATCCGGTCACATTGCGCAACAATGCGGCCCTAGTTGCAAACGCAGCGCGTATCTTTGGCGTCTCCTTTATTCCGACGACCGTTGCGGAAAAAACCTTCTCCGGTCCGATGTTCGATGAAATCAAGACCGCTTTCCCAAAAGCCAAGTACCTCGATCGGACCAGCATGAATAGCTGGGAGGATGCCGCGGTTATTCAGGAAGTTAATCGCATCGGCAAAGGAAGGCTTGTGTTCTGTGGCCTCTGGACCTCTGTTTGCATTGTCGGGCCGACGCTTTCAGCCATCGATCAAGGCTTCGAAACTTATGTGATTGCGGACGCTTGCGGTGATGTCTCGGAGGAGGCCCATGAGCGTGCTATGGAGCGCATGGTTCAGGCCGGCGTGCGGCCAATGACATCCCTCCAATATCTGCTGGAGCTACAGCGAGACTGGGCACGGAGCGAAACCTACGCACCAACCACCGGGCTTGCTCGGACATACGGCGGTGCGTACGGCCTCGGGTTGATATACGCCAACACCATGCTCGGAGCTCATGCGAGCGAAGCTGCCGCTTAGGCGCGACCAACGATGCGAGAAATCGCGTGCGCATGTATATTGTGGCCCTTGCTGCGGGCGTCGTTGTCGGATTTTTCTACGGCTGCCTGGGTGTTCGCTCGCCGGCGCCGCCCGTTGTCGCGCTTATCGGACTTTTCGGTATCTTGATCGGCGAGCAGATTTTGCCGGTGGGGCAACACTTGCTCGCCGGGCATTCGCTGCGAGCCGCATGGAGCCGAGCTTTCGCTCATCAACACGTGTTCGGCTTGCTGCCAGGCCGTCCCAAGGACAATCAACCGACATCTGAAACAAGCAGAGCTGGAGATACCCCATGACAATGATAACGACAAAAGACGGTATCGAAATTTTCTACAAGGATTGGGGCAAAGGTCAGCCTATCGTCTTCAGCCATGGCTGGCCTCTGTCGGCCGACGATTGGGATGCGCAGATGCTGTTCTTCCTCAATCACGGGTATCGGGTGATTGCCCACGATCGCCGGGGCCATGGCCGTTCAACGCAGACCGGTGACGGCCATGACATGGATCATTACGCCGACGATCTTGCCGCCGTGGTGGCGCACCTCGATCTGAAGAACGCTATTCACGTGGGCCATTCCACCGGCGGCGGCGAGGTTGTGCACTATCTGGCGCGCCATGGCGAAAGCCGAGTGTCGAAGGCGGCCATTATCAGCGCGGTGCCGCCGTTGATGGTGCAGACGCCGGCCAACCCGAAGGGGTTGCCGAAGAAAGTATTCGACGATTTTCAGGCGGCGCTCGCAGCGAACCGCTCGCAATTCTACCGCGATGTCGCCGCTGGCCCTTTCTACAACTACAACAAGACGGGCAAGCCGGCTGAAGCGACTATCCAGAACTGGTGGCGGCAGGGCATGATGGGCGGCGCCAAGGCGCATTACGACGGCATCGTCGCCTTCTCGCAGACCGATTTCACCGAGGACCTGAAGAAGATTGGCGTGCCTGTGCTGGTGATGCACAGCGAGGACGATCAGATCGTGCCTTACGTTGCTTCCGGTCCACTGTCGGCAAAACTTTTGAAGAACGGGACGTTGAAGACCTACAAAGGCTTTCCGCACGGCATGCCGACAACGGAAGCTGAGACGATCAACACCGACCTGCTGGCGTTCCTCAAATCGTGAGGTGATGCATCTTCGGCGATCGCGGAGTGGTCGACATGATCCTTGGCATACCGACGCATACATTCTTGCTGATCCACGTGCTCATTAGCCTCGTCGCAATGGTCGCCGGCTTTGTGGTGCTTGCGGGTCTGTTGACGGGGCATCTGCTTCGCGGGTGGACGGCCGCGTTTCTGATCTTGAACGTACTGACAAGCCTTACCGGCTTTCCATTGCCGCCCTTTGGCTTCGACCCGCCGCGTGCGTTCGGCACTGTCGCGCTCGCACTTCTCGCGATTGCCGTAGCGGCGCTCTATGCGTTTGGGTTGAGGGGCCTATGGAGAATAGTCTTCATTGTAACCGCGATGGCGGCGCATTATCTCAACGTCTTTGTCGGAATCTTCCAGTCCTTCACGAAAATACCGACATTGGAACGGCTGGCGCCGACCCAGTCGGAGCCGCCGTTTGTGATCACGCAGGTTGTGGTCCTGCTGCTGATCGCGACACTTACGGTTGTCGCGATCAGACGCTTTAGGCCGACCTCCCTCAGGACAGCTGACCGCGTCTTCCGCAGGCTCTGATCAACGGACGGATCGAACTGCCCGAAGCCGAACGGAGAGGACCGATGCCGACCACAAAAGCCGTCCAGCGAAGGTTCTCGAGCGTCACAACCTAGTCGTCCAATATCAGGTCAAAGCAACCGAGGAGCGATCATGACGTCTGCGCCAGATACCATTCTCCACACAGGATTGTTCACGACGCTTGATCGGTCGAACCCAAATCCGAGCGCTGTTGCCATCAAGGATGGCGTTTTCTCGGCCGTCGGCCGTCACGAGGACGTGTTGCCGCTCGCGGGCCCATCGACGCGAATCGTTGATCTCAAGGGTCGACGCGTCTTGCCGGGCCTGATCGACAATCACCTGCACATCATTCGCGGCGGCTTGAATTTCAATATGGAGTTGCGCTGGGACGGCATCCGCTCGCTGGCCGACGCCATGGCGATGCTCAAGCGCCAGGTCGCGATCACGCCGCCGCCGCAATGGGTTCGCGTGGTTGGCGGCTTCACCGCGCATCAATTTGAAGAGAAGCGCCTGCCAACCATCGAAGAGCTCAATGCGGTCGCGCCGGATACGCCGGTATTCATCCTGCATCTTTATGACCGCGCGTTCCTCAATGGCGCGGCGTTGCGCGCAGTGGGTTACACGAAAGACACGCCGGCGCCGCCCGCCGGCGAGATCGTCCGCGACGCCAACGGCAATCCGACCGGATTGCTGTTGGCAAAGCCGAACGCCGCGATCCTGTACGCCACGCTGGCGAAGGGTCCGAAGCTACCGCTCGACTATCAGATCAATTCGACGCGCCACTTCATGCGCGAACTCAATCGCCTCGGCCTGACTGGCGCGATCGATGCCGGTGGAGGCTTTCAGAATTATCCCGAAGATTATGCGGTCATCCAAAAGCTCGCCGCCGACGGCCAGCTCACGGTGCGGCTCGCCTACAATCTTTTCACACAGAAGCCCAAAGGCGAGAAAGCAGACTTCCTGAACTGGACCAAGACTTCGAAATATAAGCAAGGAAGTGATTATTTTCGCCACAACGGCGCTGGCGAGATGCTGGTCTTTTCCGCGGCCGACTTCGAAGACTTTCGCCAGCCGCGTCCGGATATGCCGGCGGAAATGGAGGGCGAGCTTGAGGAGGTCGTGCGCATCCTCGCCGAAAATCGCTGGCCATGGCGGTTGCACGCGACCTACGACGAGACGATCTCGCGCGCACTCGATGTCTTTGAGCGCGTCGATCAGGACATTCCGCTCTCGGGTTTGAATTGGTTTTTCGACCACGCGGAAACGATCTCCGACGAATCGATCGATCGGATCGCTGCCTTAGGCGGCGGTATCGCTGTCCAGCATCGCATGGCCTATCAAGGCGAATATTTTGTCGAGCGCTACGGATTCGGCGCCGCTGAAGCGACGCCCCCGATCAAACGGATCATCGATGCTGGCGTCAAAATATCCGCCGGCACCGACGCAACGCGAGTTGCTTCGTACAATCCGTGGGTGGCGCTCGCGTGGCTGGTGACTGGAAAGACGGTTGCCGGATTTCAGCTCTATCCGCAGCGCAATTGTCTCGATCGCGAAGCTGCACTGCGGATGTGGACCGAAAATGTCACTTGGTTTTCCAACGAAGAAGGCAAAAAGGGACGCATTCAGGTTGGCCAGTTTGCCGACTTGATCGTGCCCGATACGGATTATTTCGCCTGTGCCGAAAATGAAATTGCCGATACGACCTCGCTGCTGACCATGGTCGGCGGCAAGATCGTTTATGCCGTGGGCGACTTCGCTTCATTCGACGAAGGTGAAGTGCCGCCAGCCATGCCCGATTGGTCGCCGGTGCGAACCTTCGGTGGCTACGGCGCGTGGGGCGCTTCATCAGGCAAGCCTTCCATGCATCAACGGCTGGCGACGCTCTGCAATTGCGCCAGCGCCTGCAACGTCCATGGCCATAACCACGCCACTGCGTGGTCAAGCCGATTGCCGATCGCTGATTTGAAATCGTTCTGGGGGGCGCTCGGTTGCGCCTGCTGGGCGGTGTGAAGCTTTCGTCGGGGTGCGATGCGCACCGAGGAGGAATGTTTACATGGGCGCTCATCGCCGCAGCATTCTACGAGCGGCCGCAACAGGATTAGTGGCGAGTATCAGCAACGTTATTGTTCCTCCTGCGGACGCAGCGGATGGTGCGGAAAACCTGCCCAACATCCCCGCTGGCCGGACGCATGTGCTCGTGTCGACCAAGGACACGGTAAGTATGGGCGTGCTCGATCCGTCGCGCTCGCCCGCACTGACGATCGATTCGGGCGATATCGTCCATTATCCCAACACCTGGACGGTGTGGGGCAACGAGGCGAAATACGGCCTGTCCTTTGACGAGCGCGAGCCGATCCGCAAACGTTATCCGAGCGGACCCTACTCGAATGTCGGCCCTGTCGCGGTCCGCGGCGCTGAGCCCGGCGATGTTCTTGAGATGCGTTGGCTCAAGCTCCGTCCGATCGATTGGGGCTGGAATTCTTTTCCGCTCGGGGTCGGCGCGCTGCCGCACGATTTCGACAAGCCGTATGTGCACTATTTTCGTTTCGATGCGGAGCGGCGCTACGCGTCGTTTGTGGATGGTGTGACAATTCCCCTGGCTCCGTTTCAGGATATCGCCGCCGTCCAGCCGAAGGACGACAAGCCCGTCAGCGGCATCCTTGCAGGCCCTTATGGCGGCAATCTCGCAGCCCCCGAAATGGTGGTTGGCACGTCGCTGTTGCTGCCGGTCCAGCGCAGCGGCGGATTGTTCTGGACCAGCGCATCGGTCGCGGCACAGGGCGACGGTGTCGTCGATCAGACGGGAATTGAAACCGCCATGGAAGACATGCGGATTTAGTTCGTATTGCACAAGCAGGTCCCATTGGATGGTCCAATGGTGGAGACGCCGACCCATTGGATCGGTTTCGGTTTTTCCGATTCGCTGGATGCCGCGCTGGTGGCCTGCTTGCGCGGCATCATTAAATGGACCAGCCGCGTCGCCAAGCTCGACCCGCGCGATGTCTACCCGCTGTGCAGTATGGCCGCGAGCTTCCGCATTACGCAGTTTTCCGATCAGACCGGCAGCGTTTACACGTCCGTACCGCCGCGCGCGGTGCACTGCATGCTGCCGAAGAGTGTTTTTTCACCGGACCTGCGCGCAGCCATCTCGAAGGCGGCTCGGTCGGCTTGAGGAGTTCTCCGTGACCTTGGGCGACGGGACACAATGCCAATGAAAAATTCTATATGAAGCCGATCCCGTCCGAGAGGAGGCTAAATTGGCCGCTGCAATAAGACTGCCTGTGGTCGCGGCGCTGCTCAGCTTCAACGGCGGGTTCGTCGACACCGCAGGCTTTCTCGGTTTCCAGGGTTTGTTCACGGCCCACGTCACAGGAAATTTCGTAACGCTCGCGGCGACCCTGGTGATGGGAACGCACGGCGTTGTCGCCAAGCTGATCGCTCTGCCGGAATTTGCGCTTGTAGTGGCTTTGGCGCGCGTGGCCGGGACATTCCTGCGCGCAAGACAATTGCCGGATTTGCAGATCCTCCTTGTAACCAAGGTCTGCTTTCTGTTGGCCTTTTTTGTACTCGCCGTCGAGCTCGGACCGTTCCCCGACAGCGACGCTCCAGTTGCGCTCGTTACCGCGTTCATGGGTATTGCCGGAATGGCAATCCAGAATGGGCTGCAGCGCGTTCATTTTCCCAGCATCCCTGCGACAACATTGATGACCGGCAATACCACGCAGGCGGTTTTGGATGCTGTCGATCTTGCCAGCGGTACTGGTGAGGATGCTGTAGCTCTTCGCAGCCGTTTCGTTCGAACGCTGCGCGGCATCGTTTGGTTCGCAATTGGCTGCGCCGCTGCCGCTGCGCTGTATTACTGGATCGGCCTTTGGTGTCTGGCCGTCCCGGTCGCCGTCGGCGCTGCGACCGCGATCTTTCGTGGTGATTGAATATCTCAGCTGCGTTGACCGCCTGCGTGCGAGGAGAACTCCATCATGACCGGCATCCATCATGTCACGGCGATCTCCGGCAAAGCCGAGCGCAATCTCGACTTCTACTGGCATGTGATGGGTCTGCGCCTGGTCAAGAAGACCGTGAATTTTGACGATCCCGGCACCTATCATCTCTATTACGGCGATGAGGTCGGTCACCCCGGCACGATCTTGACGTTCTTCCCATGGGAACATGCTGCGGCGGGCCGCGGCGGTGTCGGGCTCGCTCAGCAAACCTCTTTTCGCATTCCGGCCAGCGCCATGGGCTACTGGACCCATCGCTTCATCGAAAAGGGCGTCGCGCACGAAGCGCTGGAGAAACGCTTCGGCGAACCGGTGCTGTCGTTCACCGATCCCGACGGCATGAGCCTCGCGCTGGTTGGCGCGGCCGGCGCGGAGACCGAACCGGCGTGGCAAGCGGGCGGCATCCCGCCGGAAAGCGCAATCCGTGGCTTTCACAGCGTGACATTGATGATTGAGGATGCAGCCCGGACGGCGGCAGTGTTGCGCGATGTGCTTGGGTTTAACGAGGCTGGCAAAGATGGGCCGCTTGCGCGCTTTCACGCCAGTGAGACGGTTGGCGGTGTGGTCGATCTTCGCGAGGCGAAAGGATTTTTGCCGGGCCGCCTTGGCCGCGGCTCGGTGCATCACATCGCCTTCCGGGCCAAAGACGATGCCGAGCAGGCTGCGATGGCGGAAAAGCTGGTCAAGGATTTCGGCTTGCAGCCGACCCACCAGCTCGACCGGCAATATTTTCGCTCGGTCTATTTTCGCGAGCCCGGTGGCATTTTGTTCGAGATCGCGACCGACGCTCCGGGTTTCGCGGTGGACGAGCCCGTTGAAAGTCTGGGACACGATCTCAAGTTGCCGCCATTGCTGGAAGGCCGGCGGAAGGAAATCGAAGCCGTGCTTCCCGAACTGATTACATCTGCCTAAGCTGCGCCAGACCTAAGTGCACCATGACCGAGACTCTTTCCTACATCCATCATTTCGAAAAGGGCGCCGATCCCGCCGCGCCGGCGCTGCTGCTTTTGCACGGCACCGGCGGTGATGAGAATGATCTGATCCCGCTCGGCCGCATGATCGCGCCGGGCGCAGCGCTGCTGTCGCCGCGCGGCAAGGTTCTTGAGAACGATATGCCGCGTTTCTTCCGGCGGCTGGCCGACGGCGTCTTCGACGAAGACGATGTGCGGCAACGCGCCAACGAAGTTGCAGACTTTGTCGTGGAAGCGCGCGTTCGTTATGGCATCGCGACGCCGATCGCGTTGGGTTATTCCAACGGCGCCAATACCGCCGCGGCGATGCTGCTGCTTCGGCCGGAAGTGCTTGCAGGCGCGATCCTGCTGCGCGCCACTGTCCCGCTGTCGCAGACATCCCCGGTCGACCTGATCGGCAAGCCGGTATTAATCGTTTCGGGCGCCAGCGATCCGCTGATGATTCCCGAACGCGCCGCGCAACTTGCCTCGCTGCTGCACGGCTATGGCGCGGTGGTCGATCATCGTACTATGCCGTCCGGCCATGAGCTGTCGCAGGCGGACGTTAACCTGGCGAAGCGGTGGCTCGAACAGTTTTCAACGAAGCCCGTTGTCGCGGAGTAACGCTGCTACGCCGCGATCTTTACGTATTCGAAGTCGCCGGGCTTGTTGTCGATGCCGACCCGTGGCGGCGCGATCCAGCTTGCGAACTTGCCGGGCTCGGTGACCGCCTGCATCAGGCTGGCGATGAAGTCGCCGTCGTCCTTTGATGGCAGCCACTGGCCTTTGTCGCGGTTCCAGGCCGCATCGTCGATCACCTCGCCCTTTGGCGAAATCTTTGCGTCCTTGAACTCGCCGATCTGGCGGTGAAAGCCGACATGGGGCAGTTCGAATTTGAAGCTGATACCGATCTTGTCGATGATCTTGTTCCAGCGGTCGAGGCCACGCTGGCAGTCAGCGGTGTAATCGTCGCGCAATCGCATATTGATCGCGGTCAGCGCCGGCTCGTCGACCCGCTTGATCGCGCCATCGATGAATTTCAGTACCGGATAGGTCGCATTTTCCAACCGGTGATCGTCGTCGATCTTGGTTTCGGCGAAACGGCCCTTAATACCCGCCGTGAATGTATTGGCGGCATTGGTCGAAACCTCCGAGCCGAACAGGTCGAGCGAAAGCGTGTAATGCAGGTTGAGCTTCTTTTGCATGGTCGGCAGGTCGATCACGCCGAGGTCGCGGACCTTGCTGATCTCGTTCGAGTCTTCGATGCCCGCCGCCTTCATCGCTTCACAGCTGCGCTGGATGGTGCGGCCGACGCCGGTTTCGCCGACGAACATGTGATGGGCTTCTTCAGTCAGCATGAAGCGGCAAGTGCGCGACAGCGGGTCGAAACCCGATTGCGCCAGGCTTTCGAGCTGCATCTTGCCGTCACGATCGGTGAAGAACGTGAACATGTGGAATGACAGCCAGTCCGGGGTCGCCTCGTTGAATGCGCCGAGCATGCGCGGCTTATCGGCATCGCCGGAGCGGCGCTGCAAAAGCTCGGCGGCTTCCTCGCGGCCGTCGCGGCCGAAATATTTTTGCAGCAGGTACACCATGGCCCACAGGTGCCGGCCTTCCTCGACATTGACCTGAAAGACGTTGCGCAAGTCGTAGAGCGACGGCGCGGTCTTGCCGAGATAGCGCTGCTGCTCCACGGACGCCGGTTCGGTGTCGCCCTGAATGACGATGAGGCGGCGCAGCATCGCGCGATATTCGCCGGGAATATCCTGCCACGCCGGTTCGCCGTAGTGCCGGCCGAATGGGATCTTGCGGTCCTCTTCCTTCGGCGCCAGCAGGATGCCCCAGCGATAATCCGGCATTTTCACGTAATCGAATTTCGCCCAGCCCTTCGGATCGACCGACACCGCGGTGCGCAAATAGACCATCGAACTCCTGAAAGCCTTCCGGTCCCATGTCTTTCCACCAGTCGATATAGCCGGGGTGCCAGCTTTCCAGCGCGCGCAGCACCTGGCGGTCTTCGGCGAGATTGACGTTGTTCGGGATTTTCGTGGTGTAGTCGACGGCGTCGATTGTCATGGCTTCACCTCATACCCTGCGTGTATCGAACACCGGCTTCTGTCCGGTGCCGTAGCGTTTCAGCGCGCCCTCGTCGCCGATCGCGTTCGGGCGCTGGAAAATCCAGTTCTGCCATGCGGTCAGCCGGGAGAAGATTTTTGATTCCATGGTCTCTGGCCCGGCAAAGCGCAGGTTGGCTTCGAGGCCGGTCAGGCCGTCGGGTGAGAAGCTGGCGCGTTCTTCCAGGAACACGCGGACCTCGTCGTCCCAATCGATATCGTCGAGCGCAAATGTAATCAGGCCGAGCTGTTGCGCGCGCTCGGCGTCGAGCCTATTGCCGCGTTCGGCTTTGGCGGCGTCGAGATCGGCGGGATCGGCGAGGAAACGGCACGCGAGCCGGGTCAGCCCGTTCGACATCGGGTAGTGGCCGAAGTTGACATCGTCGAGCGCGATCGTCGCCGGCGGCTTGTTGTCGCCTTCGCGATTGCCGATCAGCATATAACTGCGGTCGGATGCCAACGGTAGCTCGGCGAGCGTGCCGGCAAAACACGAGCCCGGCTCGATCAGCGTCACCAGCGACCGCGAGGTGAGATCGATGCGCTTGAGCACGCGCTTCCACAGCAGCCGGATTTCATGCGCCAGCCAGTGATCCTTGTTGGCGTCGAGGAATTTGTCGTAGGCCAGCACCGCGGCCTGATCGCCGGACGACTTGAACACGATCGCCGCGACGTCGAGCTCATTGAGCCGGATGTTGAGGATCGCATCATCCAGTTCGCGGGCGAGCTGGAGCGGCCAGAATTTCGCGCCGAGCGACACCAGTGCAGCCGTGGAGTTCCGGCGGCGCTACGCCCGGCCCGCGCAGCGTAATGGTGGCGATGCGATCGGCGCGCTGAAATTCAACCGAAACAAAACCGTATTCGGCGCCGTCGGCCGCGAACGTTCGTTGCAGCGGCGTCAGCGCGATGCCGTCCCCGGCGCCGTTACGCGGTGACTTGTCTGCGAATTCCTTGGCGCGGGCCAGCACGGTGTCGTCGAATTTCGAGCCCGGCACCACCGCATCGACCAGCCGCCATTCGACCGCGCGCTTGCCTTTGATGCCTTCTTCCGTTGTGCAGAACACGTCGGCGTGGTCGCGCCGGACTTTGCGCTTGTCGGACACGCGGGTCAGTCCGCCGGTGCCAGGAAGAACGGCGAGCAGCGGCAGTTCCGGCAGCGACACCGCGGCCGAGCCGTCGTCGACCAGCATGATGTAGTCGGCCGCGAGCGCGAGCTCGTAGCCGCCGCCGGCTGCCGTGCCGTTGATGGCGCAGATCGTTTTGAGCCCCGAATTCTCGCTCAGATCCTCGAGACCATTGCGCGTCTCGTTGGTAAATTTGCAGAAGTTGACCTTATGCGCGTGGGTCGAGCCGGCCAGCATCCGGATATTGGCGCCGGCGCAAAACACCCGCGGCTTGGCGGAGCGCAGCACCACAGCCCGCACTTGAGGATGCTCGAACCGAAGCCGCTCAGTCGCGTCGGCCAACTCGATATCGACGCCGAGATCGTAGGAATTGAGCTTGAGCTCGTAGCCTTCGAACAGCCCGGCCTTCTCGTCGACGTCCATCAGGAGCGTGGCGACATCGCCGTCGACGTTCAGCTTCCAATGCTGGTACTGCGACGGCTCGGTCTGGAAATCGATCCGTGTCTTGCCGTTCGCCAGCGAGCGTTCTGCGTCAGCCATTTGTACACCCGACATCCAGGACCAAGCTGGGTTTCCTCAGTCAAACGCCAAATGAACTATAATGCACTATACTCGCAAGTATGCATTATAATTCATTACGCCACAACCCCTGATTCCGGCCGCTGCTCGCCCTCATGATGGTCGCGCAGCAGCCGGTCGATGAAATCGGCGATGATCTTGACGGTGAGTTCCGGCGCTTCGCGATGTGGAACATGGCGGATGCCGGGCAATACCGCCGTCTCGACCGGGCAGAAGCATTCTTCCTTTGCGACATCGAGCTGCTTGAGCGTGCCGTACTGATCCTGGTCGCCCTGAACGATCAGGATCGGCACGCGGATGTAAGCAAGCGCATCGGTGATATCCCATTTGCGGAATTGCGGATCGGTCCAGGGCTCGCTCCAGGAGCGAAAGGCGCAATCGACGTCGTCGTGCCAGCGGCTGAGCTTCTCGCGAAACGTGCCCGAGACGAAAGCCTGGCGCGCGCGCTCGATCTCGGCGACGCCCATTTCCTCGGTAAAGAAATGCGGCGCTTCCAGCACCAGGCCGCGCACGCGATGATCCTGTACGCTGCCGGCATAGATTGCAGCGATCGAACCGCCGTCGCTGTGGCCGAGCAAAAATCCGCGCTGAAAGCCGATCGCGTCGAGCACGCCCGGCAGCACATCGCACGCTTCCTCGTGCATGAAGCGGGTCGAGCGCGGCAGCTTTCCCTTGCTTGAGTGGCCATATCCGGCGCGCGAATAAACAAACACGCCCACGCCTGTCGCAGCCGCGATGGCATCCGGAAAGTCGCCCCACAACCCGACCGAGCCGAGCCCCTCATGCAGCATCACCACAGTCGGCGCTGTGTCCGGCCGCGGCCCGATCATGCGGTATTCAAGCCGCGCGCCATCAACCTCGACGAAGCCGGTATCGGCCAGCGTCACGGCTTGTTCTCCTGCCCCAGCCATGGCGACACAATCCGCAAAAGCTTCGTAAAACTCTGCTCGATCGTGTCGCCTGAGGTGTCGAGCTCGGCCTCGGCGCGGGCGTAGTCGGCGCGGCGCGCTTCGAGGATCGCAACCAGATCCGCCATGGCCTCATCCGCTTTGGCTTCGCGGTTCTTCGCCATCGGCCGAAAATCGCCCTGCGCCATCACGCGGCCCATGTGATCTTCCGGCTGCGCCTTGATCCAGACAGTGTGGGCGCGGCGCAGCAGCAGCGCGTAGGTTTCCGGATTCGACACGATGCCGCCCGCGGTGGTGATGACCGCGGTCTGGTTCGCGGTGACGATGCGATCGAGCGCGCTGCGTTCATATCGCCTGAACGTTGCGGTACCGGCCATCTCGATCAGATCGGGAATGCTGGCGCCGTAATCCTGCTCGACAACGCGGTCGAGCTCGATGAAGGGGCAATTCATGTGCTGCGCCAGCATCCGGCCGAGCGTCGATTTGCCGGCGCCGCGCAGACCGACCAGCGCGATGCGCCTTCCGCGGTCGGCGTCGCTGGCGCGCCCGATCCGCGTTTCGATCTCTTTCGTCAGCGCCGGCAATTCGCCTTCCGGCACCCGCGCGATCAGGTCGAGGATTTCGCCGAGCGCCGCGGTGCGTGCGCCTGCCTCCGGCAGCAACGCCGCGCACGGCAAATCGAGCGCCTGCGCAATGGCGCGCAACACGCTGACCGAAGGATTGCCGCTGCCACTTTCGATCTGCGCGAGATAGCGCTCCGAGGTTTCCGAAGCCTGCGCCAACTGCCGCCGCGTCATGCCGCGCTTGGCGCGATTGCGCCGGACTTCTCGGCCAATGGCGGAGAGGAATGCGGCGTCCGAGGCGGCCGCCGGCAAGTTTGCCGCGCCTTCAGGCGTCTTCGCCGCTGCGGGTGATGGGGCCAGCTCCTCATGCTTATGCTACCTCATGCATTATAATGGCGATTGCCCCCGAACTCGACAGAACGGGAAAAAGCCATCCACTGCACTATAGTGCAGATACCACACGCTTATCCAGCCCTCCCGTTCTGCGGGTGCCTCCGGATACGATCCCGGAGGGAGGATTTTGCGATGCTCGATATTAGTTTGCTCATTATTGGCGGACTTTGCCCGCTCATACTTGGCTATTTGGGCTTCCACGTAAGCGCGTGGCCGCCAAAGGAAGCACAGCGCCCTTATTTCGCGGGGGCGTTCATAGTTGTTGGTTTACTCGGCTTTGTCGCAATTATTTGGAGCGGCATCCGATCAGGAACGGCACAAAATGAAATTCAATCCGGCATCAATTCGCTATTGAACGCCCATGAGAGCAATCTCAATAGGTTGTCCAATGATCAATTAAGGGAACGAGCGATGGCCACAGCGGCCGAAATGTCGTGCATTCGCAAGCGGTGCTCAGGATCAATTCCAAGCCATTTTTGACGAATATCCGAACGCTCATTCTCTCAAAAGTCCAGACCGCGAACAGGAGCTGAAGCTTGACCAAGAATTCATGCCCTTAGCCAACAAAGTTCAAACTGAACTCGATAAAAAAATGCACCCAGATGCAATCGCGTTACGCGAAGCGATGGAAAAGAAACTCGGTCATTTCCCGCCCTATGCTCCTCAAATGGAAACGACGTTCTTCGAAAATCCAGGCACCCCGACACAACAGTAATGTTTATGGGTGCCGCTTACCTAGATAAGTTGGCGCGGCAGTTGCCTCCATGAAATTAGCGTCCAGTATATCGCCGTTCCGAAAATGTCGGCGTTGAAACGGTCATTGTACCGGAACTGAAATTCGGCGACGCACAGCGGCATGTATTTGGCGACTGACTTTGTGGAAGCTACCAACGATGCCGCGTTTGAAGACGTGCTCCAGAAGCCTCTCAATCGCGTTTAAGTTACCCAAAAATCTTCCGCCACACGCCAGGCTTCGCATCATCGCCGGTCTGGCTCTCGTCAGCAACCTCGGGACCGGGATCGTCCGGCGCGTGGACTAACGGAATGATCGGTTCGGCTGGGCGCGAGGGCGGGACCTCAGCGGCTACTTCGTTCGTTGCGGGCGGCGGCGTGATGTCGCTCGTCCGTCCTTGGCTTCGGATTCCACCGGCGGCGTCGGCGTAATGACGACCGGAGCCGCCGGCGGCTCCAGCTCAATCACTGGCGCCGCGCTGAGCACTCCCGTTGTCGGGACGCGCCATTCGAACGCATCGAGCCGGCCGGTTATCGGCGAGGCCGGCTCCCAGCGGTCGGAAATGTGCCCGTCCGCGGTCCACGCCGGATCGGGCGCAGCGTTGACGGCGCGCGCCAGCCATTCACGGGCGCGGCCTTCGTCGCCTTCCGCGCGCTCGATCTCGGCCATCAGCAGCGCCACCCGCTTGGTGGGCGCAGCGACGTAGGGCGCCAGAACCGACCGCGCCTTGCCGAATTCGCGGGCATCGAGTGCGGCGCGCCCAATCGCCAGCGCGCTCTCGATATTGTCCGGCACATTCCTGGCGGCGCCTTCGATCCGCTTGAGGCGGTCGCGCGCGGACTCGCCCGGACGCAGCTCGGTAAAAGCCTGCGCCAGCTCCGGATGCGGATTGGCGCGCCACGCGGCATCAATGATGCGCGTTGCCTTGCGGACTTCGCCGCTTTCGCCAAGCAGACGTCCGGCCAGCGCTGCCGCAGGAACGAAAGTTGGTGCAAGCTTCTGCGCTTCAAGGGCGAGCGCCTTGGCCTTGTCGCGGTCGCTGTCTTCGATCGCGCGCGCATGGGCGACCAGCAGCACGGCGCGCAAACGGCGATAGACGTCCTTGGTCAGCGCTGCTGCATTGGCCTCGAGCAAAGTGAGCGCGCCGGCCCAATCGCCGTCCTTGCATCGCGCTTCCAGCACGGCACGGCTGGCCCAGCCCAGCGATGGTGTGGTGCGCGCCGCTTCTTCCGCGTAGGCCCGCGCACTGACCGGATCGTTGCGGCGGTGCGCCTCGATGAACAATCCATGCAAGCCGAGCGGCTTGGTGTCATCGCGGCCCGCCATGGTGCGGAACACCCGCTCGGCGCCTTCGCGGTCGCCGGCGAGTTGCGCCGATTGCGCCGAAAGCAGCAGCGCCAGAGGCTCGTGGGGTGAGAGCCGGTTGACCGTCGCAGCATGGCGTTGCGCTGAGTCGAGATCGCCGGAGCCGATCGCGATCAGCCCATGGGAGATCGCTTCATAGGCGCGCACGCCGCGGCGATGCTCCCGCCGATTGGCGAGGGTTTTCGGCGCCCGCAGAATGGCGCGAAGGATGCTCCAGAGAATCGCGAGCACTGCCATCGCGACCAGGATCACACCGACCAGCACCATCAGCGTGGTTTTGACCTGGCCATGCTCGGGCCACACATGTTCGAGCCAGGGCCACGTCACCACGACTTGGCCGGGCTGATCGGCGAACCAGGCGACACCAAGCGCCAGTGCGCCAACCACAAGGAGAAAAACAACGATCCGGATCATTGCGGTTTGCTGAGTGCGGCGAGCGCGTTGATGGTGAGCTGGCGGCTTGTCGCGATTGCGGCGTTACGGGCTTGAGCCTTCTGGACCCAGGATGCCACGACAGCCTTTGCAGGATCCGGCAATTTGGCGATATCCGCGAGTGCAGCATCGATGTTGTCATGGCTTGCTTCAATACTGATCCGCGTTGCGACCGATCGAGGATCGTCGCCTGCCGGCGCGTCAATCGGCGTGAAGCGAACCAGGCGCTGCGCATTGACTTCGATGCGGTCGAGGAACGTGTTCTGTGTTTGCTTGGGCTCGACGGCTTCAGTCAAAGCGGGGGTCAGCGTTGCGAGCTCTTGCGCGAGTGTTGCAGCGCTCGGCACGCCGGAAGCAGCGAACGGCACAAGCGGCGCGATCGTTGTTTGATCGGCGCCCAGCGATTTTGCGGCGGCCAATTCAGCCGTAAACGGCGTGCCGCGCTCGACCGCCGTGCGCAGCGCCTCGGTAACCGCCATCAGCCGGGCTGCACCGTCATTCGCGCTGCCGGCGGCCGCCTGGTGGGATACGCTATCGGACAGCGACTTTACGGCACTTTCCAGTGCCGCGACGCGGCCGGTCAGTGCATCGAGGTCGCTGCGGTTTACGCTGCCCTGCGTCGCGCTCTTGGCAGCGTCAGTAGCGGTTTTGGCTTGCGCCTGCGCGCCCTGTGCGGCGGTGGCGGCTTGATCGACTCGGCCGGTTAGTGCGTTCACCGAATCGCCCAGCGATTTCGTTGTCGCTTCCACCGAAGCGAGCCGCGAGACGAGGGCCGGATCTGGTTTCTGGGCCGCAAGCGTGCCCTGGATGTCGTTGAGCTTCGTTGTGAGATCGGCAACGGTGGCATCGTCAGGGGCGGGGGTTGGAGCCGAAGCGACAGGCGCTGCGCCCTCGCGGATCGGCCAATGGCCGGTGGCCTGAAGCGCCACGATGATCGCGGCAATCGCAATGGCGCCGGCCGCGCCGCCGCCCAGCGCCGTCAGGACGTGGGACCGCGGCTTGTTGGCGGCGGGCTCGGTCGATGCGGCTGGTGCCGCTTCCGGCTCGGAATCCAGCGGCTTGTCGGGGCTAACTTCTGTTGCCGTCAGGTCGATGGTCGGCGGCCGCCGTTGCTGGGTGCTGTCGGACTCGCCTGTCATGCAATCCCCATGAGGCTTTCGCTCACCGTCAAGTTATGCCCGCCCGACAGGCTTCGCCATAGTACGCGGCCAAGATTGCGGCAACACGTCATGTCGCGTCGATCAGGGCGATGAGGGCGGTTTCGGACGGCTGTTGCGCGACCCGCACATCGGCAGCGCCGGCGCGCATCAGCGGCTCGGCGACGCGGGGTGACAGGCAATAATGAATGGCCCGCAGCGCCGCCGCCAGCACATTCATGGCCTGGGCTGCATCGAGAAAAGCTTCGGCGCTACGGCGGGAAAAATGCAGGACGCCGCTTTGATCCGTCAATAATTCCGACGCTTCCGGTGGCAGGTGCGCTGTCGCGATCGCCCGATAGACCACAGCGGTCTCCACGGCAAAGCCGCGTCCGCGCAGTTCACCGGCCAGATCGCCGGATCGCTCCTCGCCGGCGAGGTAGAGCAGCGGCGTGTCCGGCATCAGTTGCGCGGCGACGAAACCGACGAGATCGCTCACGTCGCCATCGGAATGTTTCACATCGCTAAAGCCGGCCGCGGCCATGGTCTGGGCGCTGCGCCGGCCAACGGCAAACACGGGGAGGCTACGTAACCGCGGGGCGCGCTCATGAAATGCGATGGCCGGGCCTGCATTGGCGCTGGTGACCAGGATTGCGCCCCACGGACCTTCGCCGATTTGCACATCGATCTGCGCCTCGATGCGCAACAGCGGCGCAATGACGGCTTGGTGGCCGCGCGCGCGTAACACCGCCGCGGTGCGCTGGGCATCGGGTTCGGGGCGGGTGAGAAGGAGCCGCACGCGGCCTAACCCCGCACAAAAAAGTCGTCACTGGCACGACTCTTGAGTTCGCGCCCGGCATCGGCGCCAAGTTCGGCTGCCCGCGCGCTTGGTCCGTCACGCGATACCTCGAAGGCTTCGCTGCCGTCGGGCTTCACGATGATGCCGCGGAAGCGAATCGTGCCGCCGCTTACCCGCGCGTGGCCGCCGATCGGCGTGCGGCATGAACCGTCGAGTACGGTGAGAAAGGCGCGCTCGGCGGCGAGCGCAGTTGCCGTATCGGCGTCACCGATCTTGCCGACCAGCGCCAGCGTTGTTGTGTCGTCGGCGCGCGTCTCGATACCGATCGCACCCTGGCCAACCGCGGGAAGAAATTCATCGATATCGAGCAGCGCGGTTGCGGCCGAAAGCAGGCCGAGCCGTTTCAGCCCGGCGACCGCAAGCAGCGTCGCATCGGCAACACCTTCCTCGATCTTGCGCAGCCGGGTTTCGACATTGCCGCGCAGCGGAATAATACCAAGGTCTGGCCGCAACCGCTTGACCATGGCCGCGCGCCGCAACGACGCCGTGCCGACGATAGCGCCGGCCGGTAAGTCACCCAGCGATTGAGCTTTATGGCTGATGAAAGCATCGCGCGCGTCTTCGCGCGGCAGGAAGGCTGAAAGCGCCAGCCCGGCAGGGAGCGCCGTCGTCATGTCTTTTGAAGAATGCACGGCAAGGTCGATGGCGCCGGAAAGCAGCGCCTCTTCGATTTCCTTGGTGAACAGCCCCTTACCGCCAGCCTCGGCGAGTGGCCGGTCCTGGATCGCATCGCCCGTGGTGCGGATGATCTTGATCTCGACGTCCGCGGGATCGAGGCCACAAGCGGCGGCGAGCCGGCTTTGTACCTCGCGCGCCTGCACCAGCGCGAGCGGGGAGCCGCGCGAGCCGATACGGAGAATCGACGTTTTTGCCGTTGATTGCGCCATGCTGCTCTCTGCTGCCATATAATACGACAATGGTCATCCTGGGCATCGAGACGACATGCGACGAGACGGCTGCGGCTGTCGTCGAGCGGACTGTGGGCGGTCAGAGCCGGATTCTGTCCAACATCGTGCTATCCCAAATCGATGAGCATGCGGAATTCGGCGGCGTCGTGCCGGAAATCGCCGCACGCGCCCATGTCGAAGCGCTCGACCGCATCATCGCCACCGCGATGGCCGAGGCGCAAAAGTCCTTCACCGACATTGACGGCGTTGCGGCGGCGGCGGGCCCCGGCCTGATCGGCGGCGTCATTGTCGGGCTGACCACGGCCAAGGCGATCGCGCTCACCCACCGCAAGCCGCTGATCGCGGTCAACCATCTCGAAGCGCACGCGCTGACAGCACGGCTTACCGATGCCGTGGCCTTTCCCTATTGCCTGTTCCTGGCTTCCGGCGGCCACACCCAGATCCTCGGCGTCTGCGGCGTTGGCGACTATGTGCGGTTCGGCGGCACGCTGGATGATGCGATCGGCGAGGCTTTCGACAAGACCGCAAAGCTTTTGGGGCTCGGCTATCCGGGCGGCCCGCTGGTCGAGAAGGAAGCAGCGCACGGCGATCCCAAGCGCTTTGCACTGCCGCGGCCCATGAGTGGCCGCCGCGATGCGGATTTCTCGCTGTCGGGATTGAAGACGGCGCTGCGCCTCGAGGCGGAAAAAGTCGCACCTTTAAGCGACCAGGATGTTGCCGATCTCTGCGCGTCGTTCCAGCAAGCGGTGGTCGACGTGGTGGCCGACCGGCTGCGGGCCGGCCTGAAGATGTTCCGCGACCGGTTCAGCGTCCCGACTGCGCTGGTATGTGCCGGCGGCGTCGCCGCTAATCAAGCGATCCGTAAAATCCTGCACCGAGTCGCGTTCGAAAACGGAACGTCGCTGGTCGCCCCGCCGCCCGCGCTATGCACCGACAACGGGGCGATGATTGCCTGGGCGGGCGCCGAACGGTTGGCGCTGGGTTTGACCGATCCTCTCGACTTTGCGCCGCGCGCACGCTGGCCGCTCGATCTGGTCATCAAGGCGGCGGTTCCAGCGGCTTGAGCGGCTGAAGCTATTTCTGCTCGAAGCGATCGATGAACCAGCGCAGCAGGCGCATCCAGATTTCGTCTTTGCCAACCGAGTCCTCGATGCCGTGCTCGAGATTCGGGTTGTCGTTGACCTCCATCACGACAATACCGTGGCTGGTCTGCTTGAGGTCGACGCCGTAGAAGCCATCGCCGATCGGGCGCGCGGCGCGTACGGCGATGTCGATGACCTCGCGTGGCGCCTGATCGAGATCGAAGGCGCGGAAGCCGCCCTCGTGCGAGGAACCGTCCGGGCGATATTTGACGACCTGCCAATGGCCGCGCGCCATACGGTATTGGCAGACGAACAGCGGCTCGCCGGCCAGTACGCCGACACGCCAGTCGAATTCTGTCGGCGTGAACTTCTGCGCCAGGATCAGGTCGGTTTCCTCAAACAGCTCGTCGGCCACGCGCTTGAAGTCGGCCACGGATTCGATCTTGTGCACGCCGCGTGAGAACGAGCCGTCGGGAATCTTGATCACCATCGGCAGGCTGAGTTCGTCGATCACTTTGCTGAAGTCGGTGTCCTCGGCAACGATCATGCTTGGCGGTGTCGGCACCTGGTGCTGCTGGAACAGCTCCATGAGATAGACTTTATTGGCGCACCGGATCATCGACATGGGATCGTCGATGACCGGCATGCCTTCCTGCCAGGCGCGGCGGGCAAAACCATAGGTGTGATTGTCGATCGATGTCGTCTCGCGAATGAACAGCCCGTCGAACTCGGCAAGCTCGGAAAGCTGACGCTTGGTAATAAGTTCGACGTCGACCGACATTTTCTCGGCAATGCGGCGGAAATATTTCAGCGAGTTCAGCGAGCAGGGCGCTGTTTTTTCGTTCTCATTCGGGTCGTGCAGCACGGCGAGATCGTACTTCGCCACCGAGCGCGCTTTGGGATCGCGCCACTCGCGTTTGGTGTGTTTGTTGAGCGAGTCGCGAAAGAATTCGCCCTCGCCATTGGCGAGCCGTGTGATGGTGCGTGGCCGGATGCGGTCGATCGACAGCCGGGCGCCTGGCTCGACGGTTACTTCCAGCGCCGGGCAGCGGAACAAGTCAAACAACAGCCGGCCAAACGGTTCGAAACGATCGTCGCGTGCGATCCCGAAACAGACCAGAAGCTTGAACTCGCTTTCCGGAATGAAATCGGCGCGCCGGGCGCAGCGATTGAGTTCGTCTTCAAGATCGGGCAGCGCGTGCTCATAGAGTTTTTGCTCGCGCAGTTCGAGCATGGTCTCGACCGTCGGCACCACGCGATGGCCGCGTGCCTCGGCCAGCAGCGACGCGTAATAGCCTTTCGACTGGTAGGCGTAAGACCGGGCGAGGTTGACGAGTTTCGGCCGTGCCGAGTCGAACAAACGGGGCCGCGCCAGATACTCGCCCGTGGTGATGACCTTGTGCGGGGTTTCAGCGTTAGGCAGGTCGCGGGGCTGATCGACGAGGATGACCCAGCCAGTCATCGGCAGGGTCCTTTCCGGTCGATGCGACGGTGCGATGCGGAGCCGATCATGCCTTCAAAAACGGATGCAGCATCCAAGTCATGGCTGGATCCAAGTCATGGCTGGATGCCAAAGCGTTGGGCGGCTGAAGCGAATACTAATCCGCCATCAAGACTGATTCGCGAACGCCTGTCAGGCGGCTTCATATTATGCGCCGGCGCCGTGACGCCAATATTTTCTCAAATCGCAGCGCGTCGATGCGGCCGGCGTAGTAGCGCGGACGCCGGCCGAATAGCCGATAGCCGGAAGTTTCGTAAAGACCGATTGCGGCGTCATCATCGGCCCGCACCTCGAGCCGCATGGCGTGGCATCCCCGCCGGGCAGCCTTCTTCTCGGCTTCCTTGAGCAGCCGTCGTGCGAGCCCGCGGCGCTGGAAATCTGTAGCCACGGCAAGAGAGTAGAGGCGCGCACTCGTCGAGTTCCGCCGGTAATTCACCAGCGCGCAGCCGGCGGTGGTGCTATCGACGTCGGCGACGATCAGGTCCGACTTCGCTGAACCGATAAAGTGACGAAAGCTGCGGCGCGGGATCCGATGGTCCGGGGTAAAGAATTCCCGTTCTAGGGCAAGGAGCGCATCGAGGTCGCGGAGCCGGCCGCGGCGCAGCTTCGCAGCGAGCGGTCGGCGCGTGCGGCTCACGATGCGCGGCCCTGTTCAATTCGGCCGATGATGGTCTCAAGCCGCTCCAGCCGGTCGGCCTCGCCGGGCGGTTTGTCCCAGCGTAACCGGTTGATGCGTGGGAACCGCATCGCCAGGCCGGATTTATGCCGGGTCGAGCGCTGCAAACCCTCGAATGCGACTTCAAATACCAGGCCCTGATCCGGTTCGTGCACGACCTCGCGCACCGGGCCGAAGCGCTCGGTGGTGTTACGGCGGACGAAGCGGTCGATCTGCAACAATTCTTCGTCAGTAAAGCCAAAATAGGCCTTGCCAACCGGTACCAGTTCTTCGCCGCTCTCGCCGCGCGTCCATACCCCGAACGTGTAATCGGAATAATAGGACGACCGCTTGCCGTGGCCGCGCTGTGCGTACATCAGCACGGCGTCGACGATGAACGGGTCTCGTTTCCATTTCCACCACGGCCCCTTCGGGCGGCCGGGCAGATAAAGCGAATCCCGCCGCTTGAGCATGACGCCTTCAACTGCCGCGGCGTCTTCACCGGCGCCGGCATTTTCAGGATTTTTTCGCGCGGCGGTCAGCTCCTCCCAGGTTGCGAACGGAACCAGCGGCGAAAGATCGATGCGTGGATCGTTGAGCCGATTAATGAAGACCTCCAGTCGGACGCGGCGATCGGCAAACGGCAACTCGCGCAAGTCCTCGCTGCCTTCGGCAAGCAGATCGTAGGCACGCAGATGGGCCGGAAATTCTGTGAGCAGCTTGGGCGTGACGGTTTTGCGATTGAGCCGCTGTTGCAGTACGTTGAACGACTGCACGCGCCGCTCGCGCATGATCAGAAGTTCGCCGTCAATGGCGCCGGGCAGGTGCAGCGCCTCGAGCAAATCGGGGAAACTTTTGGAAATATCCTCGCCGGTGCGCGAATAAAGCCGCGCAACCATGACGTCATCCTGCCGCGCGGCGACCGCTTGTATCCGGATGCCATCCCACTTCCACTCCGCCGTGAAATCGGCGGCGTTGAGTTCGGCGAGATCGACCTCGTCGAGCGCGTGCGCCAGCATCGCCGGCCGGAACGGCGCCGGGTCGGTGCTCGCCGGTTTATCGGCATGGCCTTCGAGCCAGGCGAACAGATCACGATAAGGCGGCGCAAGGCCCGGCCACAGCAGTTCGATCTCCTGGGCGTCTTTTTCGCCGAGTGCACCGACGGCGGATTTCGCCAGCCGCGCCGATACGCCGATGCGCAAGCCGCCTGTGACCAGCTTGATCAACGCCCAGCGGCCGTTCTCGTCGAGGGCATCGAGCCATTGCGCCAACTGTTTCGGCAGTTGCGCCTTGCCGAGCGTCGAAAGCGTCTCGACGACAGCGGTCAGGGACAGGTCATACCCGTTGCCGTTTGATGCAGCGGCGTTGGCGGAGGGCCACATCAACGCGACGGTTTCAGAAAGATCGCCGACATAGTCGTAGGACAATTCGAACAACACCGGATCGGTGCGCTCGGCAATCAGGCTCCTGATCAGTCCGGCCTTGGCGTGTGGAAAGCTTAGCGTCCCCGTGAGCGCTGCCAGCGCCCAGCCGCGCTCGGGATCGGGCGTGGAGCGGAAATAATCGGTGATCAGCCGCAGCTTGGCGTTTCGTGCCGGCTCATAGGCCAGGCGGTTGAGCAGTTCGGCGAAGCGGTTCATCCCTCCGCTCCACCGTCGGCCTGTTCGGTTGCGTCGTCCTCGTCGCCATAGCCGACAATGTCGAGCGGCCGGGCCTTGAGACCGCGTGCGCCGCACCAGTGCACCAGCGCGTCTTCCTGGCCGTGCGTGACCCAGATTTCGCCGGCGCCGGTGGCCTCGATGGTGGCGGTCAGCCCGTCCCAGTCAGCGTGATCGGAAATGACAAGCGGCAGCGATACACCTTGCTGCCGCGCGCGGGCGCGGACCCGCATCCAGCCGGATGCAAAAGCGGCGAGCGGATCGGGAAATCGCCGTGTCCACAGATCGTTCAGGGCCGAAGGCGGACAGATCGTGATAGTGCCAGCGAGGCTGGGCTTTGTTGCGCCGCTAACGAGACGCAATTCGCCGAGCGCAATGCCGCGGCTCTCGTAATAGCGCGTGATTTTCTCCATCGCGCCATGCAGATAGATCGGCGCGGTGTAGCCGGCCTTGCGCAGCAGGGCGATGACGCGCTGCGCCTTGCCGAGCGAATAAGCACCGACCAGATGCGCGCGCTCGGGGAACAGCGCGACGGAGCGCAACAGCTTTTCAATTTCGCCGTCCGGATCGCCGTGGCGGAATACCGGTAACGCGAACGTTGCTTCGGTGATGAACACGTCGCACGGCACGAGTTCAAACGGCGTGCAGGTCGGATCGGGGACGTTCTTGTAATCGCCGGAGGCAATGATGCGCAGCCCGTTAGCCTGTACGGCGATCTGTGCCGAGCCGAGGACGTGGCCGGCGGGATGAAACGTTACTTTCACGCCGCCGACGTCGATGGTTTCGCCATAGCGGGCTGTCTGCGTGGTTCCGGCGAAACTCTCGCCATAGCGCAGCCGCATCATGTCGAGGGTTTCCTGGGTCGCCAGCACGGCGCCGTGCCCCGCCCGGGCATGGTCGGAATGGGCGTGCGTGATCAGCGCCCGTTCCACCGGCCGGGTCGGGTCGATATGAAAACCGCCGATTTTGCAGCAGACGCCGGACGGTGTCGGCAGCAGGATGTCCTCAGGTCGCATCACGTCATAAATAGGCATTTCCTGAGAGCACGCACGCGCCCATGACCGATACATGACCGATACTGGCCCGCTTTTCGTTTCTTCCGGCGATTTGATCGCCGACCGGCGCTATAAATGGGCGCTCGACCACGCCGCCCAAGGCGATTTGTCCGGTGCCGCCGATATCCTGGCGCAGACGGTCGAGCTGGCGCCGCGCTTTGCCACCGCATGGTTTGCGCTTGGCGCGATCCGCGATCAGCTCGGCGACCGTGACGGCGCCGTTGCCGCGTTCGGCCATGCCCGCGATGCCGATCCGGAGGATTACCACGGCGCGCGGTTGCAACTGGCGCGGCTCGGCTCCGGAGAGGCGGCGCCAGCCATGACCGAAACCTACGTCCGCAGGCTGTTCGACCAATATGCCGGCCGCTACGACGAGGCGCTGACTGAACGCCTCAGCTATCGCGGGCCGATGTTGTTGCGCGATGCCGTCCAGGCCTTGATGGATGCCGGCGGCCGGCCGATGCATTTTGCTGCCATGCTGGACCTCGGCTGCGGTACCGGGCTCGGCGGTACCGCGTTTCGTCCTTTTGTCGATCGGCTGGTCGGTGTCGATCTGTCGCCGGCCATGGTCGCAAAGGCTTCCGCGAAGAGCCTTTACGATCGTTTGAGCGCAGGGAGCATCGAACCGTTCCTGGCGGACGAGATTGCAACCGGCAACAAGTACGATCTTGTCATCGCGTCCGATGTTTTTGTTTACGTGAACGATCTCGCACCGAACATCCGCGGGGCGGTGCGTGTGCTTGCACCGGACGGATTGCTGGCCTTCACGGTCGAGAGCCATGCCGGCGAAGGCGTGAAGCTTTTGCCGACACTGCGCTTCGCCCATAGCGCGACCTATATACGCGCGGTGCTCGGCAACGCCGGCCTCACGCCGGTGCAACTCATGAAGTCGTCCGTGCGGAAGGAAAAGGGCGTGCCGGTCGATAGCTTGATTGTTGTCGCGCAAACTTCGTCCGCCAGACCTGACGCATGACCGTTCTCGAACGCCCGGCGCTTCTTCCCGACGGTTTCACGCGCTGGTTCGCGAGCCGCGGCTGGACGCCACGGCCACACCAATTGGAGCTTCTGGCGCGGGCGCAGGCCGGCCGCTCGGTATTGCTGATCGCGCCGACCGGCGGCGGCAAAACACTGGCCGGCTTTCTGCCGAGCCTGGTGGAGTTGAGCGCTCCGGCTGTTGCGCCAAGCGGCGAAAGAAAAAAGCTGATGTCGCTCGGCCGTACGGTAGGGCGCGAAGGCGGTCTGCACACACTCTACATTTCACCGCTCAAGGCGCTGGCGGTCGATATCGCACGCAATCTGGAAACGCCGATTGCGGAAATGAAGCTGCCGATCCGCATCGAAACGCGCACCGGCGATACGCCGACGTCGAAGCGTCAACGTCAGCGGCGCGATCCTCCGGAAATCCTGCTGACCACCCCCGAACAGCTCGCTCTGCTGCTCGCGTCTGCCGATGCACCGTTTCTGTTCGGCTCGCTCAAACGCATCATCCTCGACGAATTGCACGCGCTGGTTACCTCGAAGCGCGGCGATCTGCTTTCACTCGGCCTGGCGCGGCTGTTTCGGCTCGCGCCGGACATGACCAGTGTCGGCCTGTCAGCAACCGTAGCCGAGCCGGACGATCTTCGCCGGTACATGGTGCCGCAACGCGACGGTGCAGCACTGGCCGATCTTATTATTGCCGAAGGCGGAGCTACCCCCGACGTCTCGATGCTGACTTCGGCCGAACGTGTGCCGTGGGCCGGTCATTCGGCGCGCTATGCGCTGGGCGAGATGTATCAGCTCATTAAGACGCACCGTACGACGTTGGTATTCGTCAACACGCGAAGCCAGGCCGAAGGCATCTTCCAGGATCTTTGGCGCATCAACGACGACAATCTCGCGGTTGCATTGCATCACGGCTCGCTCGATGTGGCGCAGCGGCGCAAGGTCGAAGCCGCGATGACGGCCGGACGGCTGCGCGCCGTGGTGTGCACGTCGTCGCTCGACCTTGGGGTCGATTGGGGCGATGTCGATCTGGTCATCAATGTCGGTGCGCCGAAGGGCGCGTCGCGCATGCTTCAGCGTATCGGCCGCGCCAATCACCGCATGGATGAGCCGTCAAAGGGCGTGCTGATTCCGGCCAATCGTTTCGAAGTGCTGGAGTGCCGCGCAGCGCTCGACGCCATAGCTGAGAACGCACAGGATACGCCGGCATCACGGATCGGCGCGCTCGATGTGCTGGCGCAGCATGTGCTGGGCTGCGCCTGCGGCGAACCGTTCCGCAGCGATGAGCTTTACGCGGAAGTGAAGTCGGCAGCGCCTTACGTTGCTCTGACGCGCGCCGATTTCGATGCGGTGGTCGATTTTGTCGCTACCGGCGGTTACGCGCTCAAGGCTTATGAGCGCTTCGCCCGCATCCGGCTCGGCAAGGACGGCCTCTGGCGCATCGCCAATCCGATGGTCGCGCGGCGCTACCGGCTCAATGTCGGCACCATTGTCGAAGCTGATATGCTGAAAGTGCGGCTGGTGCGCTCACGTGTGTCGAAAATGGTTCCGCGCGGCGGCCGGCTTTTGGGTCAAGTCGAGGAATATTTCGTCGAGACCATGGTGCCGGGCGACACCTTCGTCTTCTCTGGCGAGATCCTGCAATACGAAGCGATCGTCGAAGACGAGGTTTACGTCTCGCGCTCGACATCCGAAGATCCGAAAGTGCCGGCCTATGAAGGCGGCAAGTTTCCATTGTCGACCTATCTCGCCGCGCGCGTGCGCGGCATCATTTCTCATCCGCAGGAATGGCGCGGCCTGCCGGCGCAGGTCCGCGAATGGCTGGAAATCCAGGAATGGCGCTCGCACATGCCGGGGCAGCGCGAGCTTCTGGTCGAGACATTTCCCCGGGCGAACAAGCATTATCTGGTCTGCTATCCCTTCGAGGGCCGCCTTGCTCACCAAACGCTCGGCATGCTGCTGACGCGACGTCTTGAACGGGCGCGGTTGAAACCGATGGGTTTTGTCGCCAACGAATATGCGCTTGCGGTGTGGGGAATTGGCGATGTTGCCGCGTATATCGAGCGTGGCGAGCTCTCCCTGGCCACGCTGTTCGATGAGGACATGCTTGGCGACGATCTGGAAGCGTGGCTCGCCGAGTCGGCGCTGATGAAACGGACGTTCCGGAACTGCGCCATCATCGCCGGCTTGATCGAACGGCGATTTCCCGGCCAGGAGAAATCCCGCCGGCAGCTCACGATCTCCACCGATCTCGTTTACGACGTGCTGCGCAGCCATCAACCCGACCATGTATTGCTGCGCGCAACGCGGGCCGACGCGGCGACCGGCTTGCTCGATGTCCGCCGGCTTGGCGATATGCTCTCGCGCATCAGGGGCCGAATCGTCCATAAGGTGCTCGACCACGTCTCGCCGCTCGCGGTTCCGGTTATGCTGGAGATCGGCCGCGAGGCGGTTTACGGCGAAGCGGCCGAAGAGTTGCTTGCCGAGACGGAGGCCGAACTGGTCAAAGAGGCGATGCAGTGAGAGGCGAACCATCTCCCGCTCATTCCCGCGGAAGCGGACATCTAGCTCCGGAGTCCTCGCTTTCGCAGGGACGAGCGGATGACATCATCACCCTTGCCGGCGTTCCCCTGGTCGCCGATTGCGCCGGTGCGCTGTTTTGGCCGGACGAAAGTCTTCTCGTCGTCGCCGATCTTCATCTTGAGAAGGGTTCCGCTTTCGCCGCGCGCGGCGTGCTGCTGCCTCCTTACGACACGCCTGCAACAATCAGCCGCCTTGCTGTCCCGATCGAGCGCTATGCGCCTCGTCTTGTCATTGCGCTCGGCGACAGTTTCCACGATGGCGGCGGTCCGGATCGTATGGCGGACATCAGCCGCGCGGCGCTCAAGACGCTGCAGCGTGGCCGCGACTGGATCTGGATCACCGGCAATCACGATCCCGATCCGGCGGAGAATATCGGCGGACGTTTTGCGCAAACCATAGCGATTGGTCCGCTGACGTTTCGTCATGAACCTTCGGCGCTGGCGTGTGAGGGCGAAATTGCCGGACATCTGCATCCCTTGGCGCGCGTGGCGCGGCGTGGCCGCGCTGTCAGGCGGCGTTGCTTTGCCAGCGATGGCCGCCGCCTCGTCATGCCGGCGTTCGGCACTTATGCCGGCGGACTTAACGTACGCGACCGCGCGATCGTATCGTTGTTCGGGGCGTTATCGTTCACCGCGCATTTGCTGGGCGAACGCCGTATTTATGCATTCGCCGCAGCGAAGTGCCTGTCGGACTAAGCCCGTCAAAACTGATTAGTTGGCTTTCGCTTCCACCGGCGCCCTGGGGGCCGGGGCTGCCGCGGCCACCGGACGCGGCTTCAGTTTCGCCGCGTTGGCCTGGGTGCCATCCCAGCCGCCCGGCGGCGCTTTGACCGCAATGGCGTCTTCTGGCTGCGGCTGCGGCGTAAAGGTCTTCACCGCAAGCTGTGCTGCGCTCAGCGACTGCGGGTCGAGCTTGGCGCCGACTTCGTCGCGCTTCTTGCCGGCGTCCTGGTCGCCCTGGTTCGCCGCCAGCGCGAACCACTTGTAGGACTCGGCGAAGTTCTGCGCCACGCCGATGCCGCGGGCGTACAGGATGCCGAGATTGAATTGACTGTCGGTAATGCCGTGATTGGCTGCCTCGCGGAACCAGTGCGAGGCATTGGCGTAATCCGGCGAGCCGTCGATACCCTCGGCATAGAGTACCGCAAGATTGTGCATCGCCTTGCCATTACCCTTGTTGGCCGCTGCCAGATAAAGGTCGCGCGCCCGGACGAGATCCTTCTTTACCCCGAGGCCCTTTTCATAGAGACCGCCAAGACGAAATTCCGCCGGCGCCACGCCTTGTTTGACCGCGCGTTCGAGCCAAAGCGCGGCTTCCGCATTGTTGGCGGGAACGCCGTGACCGTCTGCATAGCGCAACGCTACTTCATAAGCCGCGGCGGCATCGCCGTTGAGTGCAGCAGCGCGCAGTGTCGGTCCGCCGATCGTGGCCGGGAGTTTGTCGCCGATCGGCGTGTTTGCCGGGGCCTGCATGGCCGCACGAGGCACCGAGCCTGTGACGTCATCAGGTGTCAGCGAGAGCGGACCGGATTTCACTGCGCCGGATTTTTGGCTTGGCGCAGGCGTAGCGGCACCGGGAGTTGCACTCGGAGCACTTGGAACTGCATTTGGCGGTGCACTAGGACCAGCGCTGGGTGGTGTGCTCGGTACCGGCAGCGGCGCGGGCTGGGATTGGGCCGGCTGCGGCTGTTCCGGTTGCGGCAATGCCGCGGTCGGTGGTGCGGCGGCTTTATCCTGTTGGGTGTCGGCGGCTGGCAGCGCCGGCGGCGGCGCGGATGGACCGCTTTCAAAGAAGCGGGTTGCGATCTGGAAGCAGCCGATGACGAGCAAAGCGGCGGCTCCGTAAACGATCAGCTTTCGCGACCGTGGCTTTGTCGCCGTTCCCTCGGTGGCGGTGGTGTTGCCCTTGATCTTTATCCTGGCTTCCGACTTCGCCGGTGCCGCCGCGGCAGCCTGCGCCGCACGGCGAGCGGCAGCGATAAAGTTCGGCTTTTCGCTCGAAGTCCGCGATCACCGGAGGCTTTACCGTGCCGGCCGCGGCTTCAGACGCCGCAATACGATCGGCGGCCGAGTATGACGTACGAGGACGGTTGCTTGCCGAACCCGGTTCCAGTGGATGGTCCGGCGGCAGATCCGGATTAATCGGGTTGCGCGCCGCGGCAGCGCGCAGTTCCGAGGTGGCATCGGCAACATCGACATCCGCGGCAGGTGCCGGTGCGATCGGCGCTCGCGCCGCAGCCGACGCAAACGCCGTCGTGGACGGGGTCGGTACGAACTGAGAGGGGGCAGCGGCGGACGTAAAGCTCGCAGGCGTCGATGCCGGAGAAAACGGTGCTGCCGTCGCAGGGCTCGTTGGCGGTGGCGCGACGGACAATTGCGCCACCGGCGGCATTGGAACTGGAGAAGGGGCTGGGGCCGGGCGCGATGCGGTTCCGCGTATGCCGCTTTCGATCATCGCCAGCCGGTCGACGACCTGCTCGACGGTGCCCTGAACCGCTTCCAGCGAATCCTGGGTACGCTGCTCGCTTTGCTTGATCTCGGCGACGTCCCGCTCGAACTTTGGCGGTAGGGCGGCTGCGGCGGTTTTACCGGCGAGGCCTTTAATATCATCGATGTGAACGAGAAGATCGGCGATGCCACGCTCAACCGCTTCGAGATGTCCGAAACGTGTTTCTGAAGCGTCGAACCGTTGCACCAGCGTTGCGATCCGGTCTTCAAGATGCGCCAATGCGGCGTGGTCGGTGTGGGTGAGCTGCACCCATTCCAGTTTTTCGATCAGGCCGGTGAGCAGCTTTTCCAGTTCGCGAGGCACGGCTTGGCCGGCGTCCGCTGACGCGGTCAGCGCATTGGCCAAGGTTTCAATGCGATTTTCCAGCGCCGAAAGGCTTGCATTGCTGGCGGCGGAGCTAGCCAGCGTATCCACTTTCGCGGCCAGCGCCCGTACATCCTCCGCGACTTTCGTGAGTGTCTCGTTGGAGGCGACGTGAGAAACGATGCCGCGTAGCGTGCCGATTGCGGTCTCAAGCTGCTGGAGCGCCGCCGGGTCTTCCTTGGCAGCGATCAGATCGACTTTCTGCGACAGTTCTTTCACGGCATCGTCGAAGCCAACCAGACTTTCGGCAGGTCTAAGGGTGCGCAGTGCGTCGCGGATTTCGTTCAGCCCACGGTCGAGACCCGCGATCGCTGTCGTATCGACGCCGAACTGTCGACTGTGATCGATACGCTCCGCGAGCGCTTTGACTTCGATTTCGAGCAATTCTACCGCGCGCCGGGGCAACGCTCCGGTGATCAGTTGTGCAATATCCGATAGGTCGGTGCGAATGCCCTTGATCGCGTTTTCGAGCTCGTTGGACGGCCGCAGCGCTTCGATCCGTTCGGTGATGTGACGAAGCTGCTGGTCGAGGTTGGCAAGATCGATCGTCGGTTCGGGCGCTGACAGGAAAGCCGGCACTGATACCGGGGCAGGCGCCGGCGGAGTTGATGCCGCAGGAGGTGCAGGCGCGGCCGATACAGGCGGAGCCGCGGGCAAAGGTGCAGGTTCGGGTTCTCGCGCCGCGGGGCGCGCGGTGAATTCTACGTCTCGTTCACCACTGTCGAGAGCCTGTTGCCGAGCGGCAATCTCGGCCACAGCGTCGTCTATCGAAGCCGCCATTTTGCTGGACGGGCGGAAGCGCGATGGCGCGCCGGTCAGCCGCGGGCTTTCGTCGGCGCTGTCCTGCGATGGGCTGCGTGTCTCATCGGTTATTGGCCGGCTGCGGACTTGTTCGCTTGACCGCCGATCGCGGTTTCTCTCGGGTTGCGGGCGATACTCGGGTTCGGGTTGTGGTCGATACTCGGATCGCGGGCGATAATGATCGGCTTCGGGCTGAGGTTGGTCGCGACGACGCTCTGGCTCTGGCGGGCGCGGCCGCAACAGCTTCTGGCGCGCCGCGGCTTCTTTGCGCGACATCTGCTCGAGTTGCTGGGAAAGCCTGTCGAGTCGGCTGTGAACCTCGTTCAGGGCGCCGCGCGTGTGAACTGATTCGTGGTCGAAATCGCGCTTCAGCTCTTCTCGCTTTTCGCGGCGAGAATCGGCAGGTCGACGTGGCTCACGATCGTCGCGGCGTGAGTCGCGCGGCAATTCGTCTGCGATTTCCGTGTAGGCCGATTCGTGGCCGACATCGCGCTGCCGCTCTTCCCGCGTTTCGCGGCGAGAATCGGCAGGACGGCGCGGCTCGCGGTCAGCGCGGCGCGAATGGCGCTGCGGTTCGTCTGCGATTTCCGTGTAGGCTGGTTTGCGGTCGGCATCGCGAGTTCGTTCTTCGCGTCCTTCGCGTCGAGAATTGGGCGCACGGTGCTGCATACGGGTATCGCGGCGTGAGTATCGCGGCGATTCCTCTTGCTCTTCCGCTTCCGGCTCTTCGTAGAAATCGGTGAACAATGCCGGCTCTTCGTCGTCGAGACCGTCTTCCGGCTCGATGACGTCATTGAGCCACTCGCCGACCGACATACCCGATCGCCGTGCCTCCGCGCGTGCGGCCTCGCGCGCTTGCGGGCGAAGGCCTCTCAGGTTCCACGGACCGCCAGATTTCATTCTCACGCCAAAACCTGTTTCGGTATCAGGATGTGCCTTCTTGAGCCGGCTCGCATCAGTGCGCGATGCAGAGGGCGCTATCCTGCGTCTCCGGCTATCGACATTTAAGGATTACGGTAAATAAGCGGTTAAGAATCCGGTATTTGTCCTTGGCTGCAGGACATTCGGCGTCCGATTTCCCGGGGGCCACTCGCGGGCGTCATAGGCCGTTGGCCGAGTCTCGACTGTCTCTTCAGACAGGTGAATAGGCTAGATTGGGGTAAGCCGGTTCCAAGTGGACATCCGATACGGCACAGCGGGCAATGTGATGCCGACCTACAGAGCTCCCGTCGACGAAACGCTGTTCGTGCTCAACGACGTGCTTCACGTCGAGCGCTACAACAATCTTCCGGGGTTTGCCGAGGCGACGCCGGATCTCGCCGCGGCCGTGCTCGGGGAGGCCGCAAAGCTTTGCGAGGATGTCCTGACGCCGCTCAACCGCGTCGGCGACAAGGAAGGCTGCAAGCATCACGCCGACGGCTCCGTCACCACGCCCTCGGGTTTCAAGGACGCCTACGACAAGCTCGTCGCCGGCGGTTGGGTCGGAGCATCGGCGCCGGTCGAATTCGGCGGTCAGGGCCTGCCGATGTTTCTCACCGTCGCGATTCGCGAGTTCATGTATTCCTCGAATATCGCCTTCACGATGTATTCGAGCCTCGCGCTCGGCGCGATCGCGACAATCTACGATCACGGTTCGGAAGAACAGAAAGTCCGCTACTTGCCGAAGCTGATCAGCGGCGAGTGGTCTGGGACGATGAACCTCACCGAACCGCATTGCGGTACCGATCTCGGTCAATTGCGTTGTCGCGCGACGCCTCAAGCCGACGGCAGCTACCGGATTAGCGGCACCAAGATTTTCATTTCCGCCGGCGAGCACGATCTCACCAGCAACATCGTGCACCTGGTGCTGGCTCGCATCGACGGTGCGCCGGCCGGTACAAAAGGCATTTCACTTTTCATCGTGCCGAAGATCTTGCCCGCGGCGGACGGCACGCCCGGCGCGCGCAATACCGTGTCGTGCGGCTCGATCGAAGAAAAGATGGGCATCCACGGCAACGCCACCTGCGTGATGAATTACGATGGCGCAACCGGCTGGCTGGTGGGCGCGCCGCACCGCGGCCTCTACGCCATGTTCACGATGATGAATGCGGCGCGATTGAGCGTCGGTCTGCAAGGGCTGTCGCTGTCCGAAGTCGCGTATCAGAACGCGGTTGCTTACGCCAAAGAGCGGCTTGCCGGGCGGGCGTTAAGCGGCGCGAAATTTCCGGACAAGCCCGCCGATCCGATTGTCGTGCATCCCGATATCCGCCGCATGCTGATGACCATGCGCGCGTTCAATGAAGCGGCCCGTGCACTGGTGCTGTGGACCGCGTTGCGCGGCGACATTGCACGGCGCTCCGCCGACCCGAGAGAGCGTGAAGCCGCCGACGACCACATGGGTTTGCTTACGCCGGTGATCAAAGGCGCGCTCACCGAAATTGGCTTCGCTAATACCGTGCTGGCGCAGCAAATCTTTGGCGGTCATGGTTACATCGCCGAGCACGGCATGGAACAGTTTGTGCGCGATGCGCGCATTTCAATGATCTACGAAGGCGCGAACGGTGTTCAGGCGCTCGATCTGGTCGGCCGCAAGTTACCGAAAGACGGCGGCCGCGCACTGCGCGCCTTCTTCTCCGAAGTATTCGGCTATATCAAGGAGCGCGAGGCCGACAATGCGATGTCGGCTCTCACCAAGCCGTTGGGAAACGCGCTGTCCGATTTGCAGCAGGCCTCGCTTTGGTTCGCACAAAACGCCTTGGGCAGGCCGGATAATGCCGGCGCCGGTGCAACCGATTACATGCAGATGTTTGGTCTGGTTGCGCTCGCCTACATGTGGTGCCTGATCGTCGACGCAGTAAAAGCAAAGGCGTCCGGTGACGGCAGGGGCACGCGCGCCAACGATAAGCAGGTGCTTGCCCGCTTCTTCATGGAACGTATGTTACCGGCGACGGCGACCCACCTGATGCGCATTAAAGCAGGCGCCGACAGCACAATGGCGCTACCCGCCGAATCTTTTTAGGCCTCGGTCAGCGGCATTACCGGCTGTATCTGCTGGCAGCAAGGTTGGGCTGCAATTCCCGGAGGACTATGCCTATATATTGGTTGCTGTCGCGCATTCGTCACTGACCGGGGGGATTCCATGCCCGACGCCTTTATCTACGATCACGTTCGCACACCGCGTGGGCGTGGCAAAGCCGATGGTGCGCTGCACGAAGTGACAGCGCTTGATCTGGCAAGCCAGGCGCTCGGCGCCATCAAAACCCGCAATGAACTGGACACCAGGCAGGTAGACGACGTTGTGCTCGGCGTTGTCGATCCGGTAGGCGAGGCTGCGGCGAATATCGCGCGTCTTGCCGCGCTGGTCGCAGGCTATGGCGATAGCGTCGCCGGCATTCAGATCAATCGCTTTTGCGCTTCCGGCCTCGATGCGGTGAATTTCGCATCAGCCCAAATCATGTCCGGCCAACAGGACATGGCAGTCGCGGGTGGTGTTGAATCCATGAGCCGGGTCGGTATCGGTGCCGCGGGCGGCGCTTGGTCGATCGATCCGTCGATCGCGGTTGCCCACTACTTCATGCCGCAAGGTGTTTCCGCCGATTTGATCGCGACCAAATACGGCTTCTCCCGCGACGATGTCGACGCCTATGCGGTGGAAAGCCAGAAGCGCGCTGCGACCGCATGGGATGAAGGCCATTTCAATCGCTCGGTGATGCCGGTGAAGGACGTCAACGGCCTGACCATCCTGGCCAAAGATGAGCACATGCGTCCGGGCACAACGATGCAGTCGTTGGCGGCGTTGCAGCCATCATTCGTGCAGATGGGCGAACTCGGCGGGTTTGACGCCGTCGGCGTTCAAGCCCATCCGGACGTCGAATACATCAAGCATGTCCACCACGCCGGAAATTCCTCCGGCATTGTCGACGGCGCAGCCGCGGTACTGGTCGGCAATGCGAAAGCCGGCAAGCGCGCCGGCCTGAAGCCGCGCGCCAAGGTCAAGGCATTCGCCAATATCGGCTCTGAACCGGCGCTGATGCTGACCGGCCCCGTCGACGTCACGCAAAAGCTTCTGAAGAAAACCGGGATGGCACTTTCCGACATCGACCTGATCGAAATCAACGAAGCGTTTGCCTCGGTGGTGCTGCGTTATCTGCAAGCGTTCGATCTCGATCCGGCCAAGGTCAATGTCAACGGCGGCGCCATCGCACTTGGTCATCCGCTCGGCGCCACCGGCGCCATGATTCTCGGCACCGTGCTGGACGAATTGGAGCGGCGCGATCTTTCAACGGCGCTTGTCACGCTGTGCATCGGCGCCGGCATGGGCACCGCTACCATCATAGAACGGGTCTGATGTCATGCCGAAGATCGACATTGCCATCCGCAAAAGCGGCGAGTCTTACTGATGGCTTTCACTCACTTCACCTTGGAAGTCGATAGCGCCGGGCTTGCACTCGTCACGTGGGATTCGCCCGGACGCACGATGAACCTGCTCGATGCGGCGGTGAAGGATGAGCTTTCGGCGATCGTCGAGCAGGTCGCGGCCGATCCGGCGATCAAGGGCGTCGTTATCACGTCGGGCAAGGAGTCTTTCTCTGCCGGCGCCGACCTTGCCTCGCTTGAGGCGATGAGCCGCAGCTACACGGAAGTGCTGGCGTCGCGGGGCGAGACGGCGGCGAATCAGTACGTTTTCGATGAAAGCCGAAAGACCTCGGTGCTATTTCGGCGCATCGAAACCTGCGGCAAACCGTGGGTCGCGGCGATCAACGGGATTGCGGTCGGCGGCGGTTTTGAACTGACGCTGGCCTGCCACCACAGGGTTGCCGCCGATAGCGACAAGACGCGTGTCGGCCTGCCGGAAATCAAAGTCGGACTATTTCCAGGCGCGGGCGGCACGCAGCGCGTGGCGCGTATCATGCAGCCGGCGGATGCGCTGCAGTTCTTGCTCAAAGGCGATCCGGTCTCCGCCAGCCGCGCCAAGGCGATGAAGCTGATCGACGAAGTGGTTCCGGCCGCGGATCTCATCAAGACAGCCAAGGACTGGATCGTCAAAAGCGGCACCGCGAAAGCGCCGTGGGACATCGAGAACTTCAAGCTGCCGGGTGGCCCGGTGCAATCCAAGGCCGGCATTCTGGTGTTCACACCGGCCAATGCGATCTACCGGCGCGAGACTTACGACAATTATCCGGCGGCGCGCGCCATCATGCAGGTGGTTTACGAAGGCCTGCAATTGCCGTTTGACCAGGCGTTGCGTGTCGAAGCGCGCTGGTTTGCCAAAATTCTGCGCTCGCCTGAAGCGGCGGCGATGATCCGCTCGCTGTTTGTCTCCATGCAGGAGATCAACAAGGGGGCTCGCCGTCCGCCGAACGTACCCGCGCAAAAGTTCAAAACCGTCGGCGTGCTCGGCGCGGGCTTCATGGGTGCAGGCATTGCCTATGTCAGCGCGCTTGCCGGCCTCAATGTTGTGCTGGTCGATCGCGATCCGGAAAGCGCCGAAAAGGGCAAAGCCCATTCGCAAAAGCTTTTGACCGATCAAATCAGCCGCGGCCGCAGCACCGCCGAACAGCGCGACGCCGTCCTGGCGCGTATCACGCCGACAGCGGATTTTGTCGCGCTGAAAGATTGCGAGCTCGTGATCGAGGCTGTGTTCGAAGACCGCAAAGTCAAGGACGACGTCATCGGGCGTGCCCAAAACGTCATTGGCGACACCGCGATCTTCGCCTCGAACACCTCGACCCTGCCGATCACCTCGCTCGCTGAATCGTTCAAGGACCGGTCGCGATTTATCGGCATCCACTTCTTCTCGCCGGTCGATCGCATGAATCTGGTCGAGATCATCCTCGGCAAGCATACCGGTGACGCGGCGCTCGCCGCCGCTTTCGACTATGTGCGTACGATCAAAAAGACCCCGATTGTCGTCAATGATTCGCGCGGCTTCTATACATCGCGGGTCGTCGGCACTTATCTGCGCGAAGGCCATCTGATGCTCGAAGACGGGGTGCCGGCAGCGATGATCGAGAATGTCGGGCGAATGGCCGGCATGCCGGTCGGCCCGCTTGCCCTCAACGACGAAGTCGCGGTCGATCTCGCCTGGAAGATTCTCAAGGCGACCGAGGCCGATCTCGGACCGGAGGCCATTGAGCCACGGCAGAAGGCGCTGCTTGAGGAAATGGTGGAGAAGCGTGGCCGTTTCGGCCGCAAGAACGGCAAGGGCTTCTACGACTATCCGCAGGGTGCGCCGAAGCGGCTGTGGCCAGGCCTTGCCGAGTTACAACCTAAAAAGCTTGATCCCGACACGCTCGATGTGGCCGAGCTCAAGGCGCGGTTGCTGGCGATCCAGGCGCTTGAGTCGGCCCGCTGCATTGAGGAGCACGTTGTCGTCGATATGCGCGAGGCCGATGTCGGCTCAATCCTCGGTTTCGGATTTGCGCCTTTCACCGGCGGCACGATTTCCTATATCGACGGTATGGGGGCGAAGGCTTTTGTCGATCTCTGCAACCGGCTGGCGAAACAATATGGCGACCGCTTCAAGCCATGCAAGTTGCTGCGCGATATGGCAAAAAAAGGCGAGACCTTCTACCGCCGGTTCCCACCGCAGATGCGCAAGGCGGTTGCGTGAGCCGCCTCAAGCTGGATTGCGCTTTATCGCGTGCCAACATTGCGCTTTGTCGCGCGCCATGTCTAAGGTCGCGGCCTTTTTATTCCGGGATACTGCATGGCGCGTGACCAAATTGACCTGACGCCGATCGAGCGTCGCGACGACCTTGTCGCGTGGATTGCCGAAGGCGCCAAGCCGAAGTCGCGATTCCGCATCGGCACCGAGCACGAGAAATTCGTCTTCACACTCGAGGATCATCGCCCGGTGCCTTACGAGGGCCGGCGCGGCATCCGCACCCTGCTTGAGGGCATGCAGCACTTGCTCGGCTGGCAGCCGATCATGGAGGGGCCGAATATTATCGGCCTGTCCGACGTCACCGGTGGCGGCGCCATTTCGCTCGAACCCGGTGGCCAATTCGAGCTCTCGGGCGCGCAGGTCGAGACTGTGCATCAGACTTCAAGTGAACTGATGGCGCATCTGGCGCAGGTGCACGAAGTCGCGCGGCCACTGCACATCGGTTTTCTCGGCATGGGCATGACGCCGAGCTGGACTCGCGCCGACGTGCCGAAAATGCCGAAGGGCCGATACAAGATCATGACCGCCTACATGCCGAAGGTCGGCACGCTCGGCCTCGACATGATGTATCGGACCTGCACCGTGCAGACCAATCTCGACTTCTCGTCCGAAGCCGACATGGTCAAGAAGCTGCGCGTATCGCTTTCGTTGCAGCCGATCGCGACTGCGCTATTTGCCAACTCCCCATTCACCGAAGGCAAGCCGAACGGCTTCTTGTCGTTTCGTTCGGAGATTTGGCGCGACACCGACAATGCGCGCGCCGGCATGCTGGCCTGGGCCTTCGAGCCCGGCATGAGTTTCGAGCGCTGGGTGGACTACGCACTCGACGTGCCGATGTATTTCGTCAAACGCGGCGACGACTATATCGACGCTTCAGGCCAGTCGTTTCGCGATCTGCTGGCGGGAAAGCTGCCTGCGTTGCCGGGCGAACGTGCCACGACATCCGACTGGGCCAATCACATCAGCACCATTTTCCCGGAGGTGCGGCTCAAACGGTATCTGGAAATGCGCGGCGCCGATTCGGGATCTTTACCGAACCTGTTGGCGCTGCCGGCGTTCTGGGTCGGTCTCCTTTACGACGACTCTTGCCTCGACGCCGCCTGGGATCTGGTCAAGGACTGGAGCGCCGAAGATCGCCAGCAGCTGCGTGACGACGTGCCGAAGCAGGGGCTCGCCACAAAAGTGCACAACCGGACGGTCTTCGAGATCGCAACCGAAGCACTGAAGCTCGCTCGCGCCGGCCTGACGCGCCGCAAGCATCTCGATGCCGGCGGACGCGATGAGAGCCGGTATCTCGAAGTGCTCGAAGATCGTCTCGCGCGCGGCACCACAGCGGCGGAAGAACTTCTGGCGAAATTCCACGGCCCGTGGAACGGTTCGGTCGATCCGATCTATGCCGAAGAAGCCTATTAAAGATTACTTCGGTTACTGCTTCTCAAGTCCATAGAGCCGTCTCGCCTCTACCAGCGCGCTCTGGCAGCCCGATGCATCGCCTGCGGCGTCGGCTTTGCGCGCTCGGTCGAGCGCCGCATCGGCGTCCGCGTTGGCTGTGGTCTCTGCATGTTCGACCGTATTGGGCGTCGGCTGGCGATGCAGTTGCGCGCCAACTGTTTGCGGAGCGCTCGGTCCGACGATGGGGCTTGAGGCCGAGAGCTTGATTTGCTGCTCAAGGTTGGCGATCCGTGCCGTACAGGGGCCGGCATAAGCCGGGGAGGTGAGTACAAGGTTGAGGCCGCATAGCGCGCCAAGTGCTGCTGCATTCCTTAAAGCGTCCACTCGCCAATCATTTTTCATGCTGATCTCCCGCTTCAGATAATTCCACTGCCTTAACCCGGCACTGCCGGGAATGTTCGCGCCCCGCTGGTGTGACCGTCGCCGATTTTTGTGGCGGCTAAACTGCAAGTAATACAAGTATTTATCCGTTGTTTACCGCCTCACGTGACAATTCATATGACGAAGTGGCAACGCTTTTTTTGCCCATGACCAAGACCCTGACGGCTGACGTTCAGCGCAACAATGCCGAGCGCCAATTGTTCGGTGCCCGCCGCGCGTTAGGTCATCTCCTCGAACTCTACGAAAGCGGACAGTGGAAAAGCTTCTACAAAGAGGCGGCGTTTGCCGAAGCGGTCCGGCAGGCGCGACAAGCGGTCGATCACTGGACCAGCATCGTTTCCAGAGCACCTGAAGACTGACGGCGTCTTCCGCGCCGCGCGCTGTCCCACCCGCCTTTCGCCGTAGCAACTTCCCGTTACCCGTGCGGATGCAGATTCACGCTTGCCCCGATTTGTGGCTTAAGTCTTGCCGATGGCATCGCCGTTGAATGCAGTGATCTGCGCGCTGGTCGCGACCGGGCTCTGGAGCGTTCTGGGTTACGCCCTGTTGCGTCGCGCATTGCCGCGTGCGGTCGCTATTGGTATGGCGCCGGTTATGGGCTGGGCGGTTCACAGTGCCGTAACGCTGCCGCTCTTTACGCTTGTCGGGTTTAGTCCTGCCGCTGTGATTGGTGTCGCGGCGCTTTGCCTGATTGCCGCACTTCTGTCGTTTCGGTTGTCCACCCCTAACGCCATCGAGCCCACGCCGACGATACCGGCGTGGGCTTTCGCAGCGGCGGCCCTGCTTGCGCTTGTCCCGGCCGTTGCGATCTTGCCGAAGATCTCGGGCGACCTGGTTTATCTCGCCGATCCGATTTTCGATCACTCCAAGATCGCAATCATCGACGCGATGGTGCGACAGGGGCTGCCGCCGGTCGATCCGGTCTATGGCGGAAGCGGCAGCAACGGCCAGCTCTTCTACTACTATCTTTGGCATTACAGCGCCGCTGAGCTTGCGCTGGCTCTGCATGTCAGCGGCTGGGAAGCCGATATCGCGCTGACATGGTTCACCGCTTTTGCTTCGCTGAGCCTGCTGATGGGTCTTGCGGTTTGGCTCAGCACCAAACCGGCCGCAGCCTTCTTTGTGGTTATATTTGCTGCCGCGGCTTCGCTCCGTGCCACGCTGGCGTGGCTGTTTGGCACCGCCGGCGATCTAAAACCATTTATGGGAGAGATCACCGGTTTCGCAGGCTGGCTGTTTCAAGTCTCGTGGGCGCCGCAGCATGTGATGTCGGCGTCCTGCGTGGTGGCGTCGATGGTGTTGATCTCCTGTTATGCGCGGCAACAGTTCATGCTGCTGGTTCCGTTGCTGGCGCTGACCGTCGCCGCAGGTTTTGAAAGCTCGGCCTATGTTGGCGGCATTACTTTCGCCGTGACGGTTTTGGTCGCGGCACCATTCCTGCTTTTCGTGATGAAGCCTGCGCAACGGTGGCGTTTTGTCGTTGCAATGGCGGTTGCAGCGGTATTGGCCATCGTCGTTGTGGCGCCTTTCTTGCAAAACCAGTTCCACGCCGTCGCGGCCAGGGACGGCGCTGCGCCGATTGCTGTCAGCCACTTTCCCGTACTTGGCTCGCTGTTTTCCGAGACCCTTCGCCGTGCACTGGACTGGCCGGCTTATTGGCTCGTTATACTGCCGATCGAATTTCCGGCAGTCTACATCGCCGGCGTGATCGCCTTGATCGTGATGCTGCGAAGCAATGCATTATGGGCGGAGAAGTTCACCACGATTGCATTCGCTTCGGTTGTCGCGGCCGGACTCGTCGTGTCGTGGCTTCTGGTCAGCACCATCGGCGACAATAACGACTTGGCAATGCGGGCTGTATTGCCCGCCGCGTCTGTCCTGATCGTCCTTACCGCCGTTGGCGTCATGCTTGTGCCGCGCCGTGCTGGGCTTGGCTTCTTTGCGATCATTGGACTGCTTCTGAGCCTGCCCGATACTGTCTGGATAGTCCGGTCAAACATTGACGGTTCGCCCCATCCCGATGGCGCCGTGTTCGCGCAAACCCCCGAATTATGGGCAGCCGTTCGCCAATACGTGCCGCCGGATGGGCGTGTCGCCAACGATCCGCTATTTCTGAGCGATCTCACGCCATGGCCGGTTAATGAGTTCTGGGCGCTGTTGGCAAACCGCAGCTCATGTTTTGCCGGTCGCGAAATGACGCTGGCGCTGGCGCCGCTGCCCGACAAAACCCGCGAAGCGATCAACGAGCAATTTATCCGCGTTTTTGCCGGCGAGGGTAGTCCACAGGATATCCGCGACATTGCGACAAAGTACGGCTGTGATGCCGTTGTGCTGGTGCCGCAGGATAAAGCCTGGGCCAATGATCCATTTGCATCGAGCGCCGATTACCGGTTGGCCGAGAATCGCGATGACAAATGGCGTATTTACACCGTAGTCAAAGCCGGTCAGGCCGCGCACTAGTTGGAGCATGACCTTTGCGGAAAACCGGAAGTCCACCCTCGGATCAAGTCCGAGGGCAGGCTTTTCCGGATCATGCACTAGCGCGGATCAGATACCCCCGAACCAATTGAAGCCCTGCTTGCTCCAGAACGTCTCGCGAAAATCGTTGCTCACTTCGATCGCCCTGATCCATTTCGCGTTCTTGTAGCCGAGCTTGGTCGAGGTGCGCAGCCGCATCGGATAGCCGAACGGATCGGCGAGACGATCGCCGGCGTATTTGGTGGCGAGGATCGTCTGCGGATGCAGCGCGGTCGTCATATCGATGCTCTCGGTATAGTCGTCGTTGCAGATGAAATAGACGTATTTCGCTGTGAGATCGGCGCCGACCCTTTGCAGGAAGTCGCGCAGATTCGGTCCGGACCACTGCCCGATATAATCCCAGCCTTCGACGCAGATGTGCTTGATGATGATTTCCTGCTCGGGCAACGCGTAGATCTGTTGCGCCGTCCAGGGCTGTTTGTTTTCGATGCGGCCGGCAAGCCCAAGCGTCCAGGTCGCCCCGTCGATCGGCTTGACCTCTTCAATGTCATAGTAGGCATTAAAACGCGGCGGCTTGACCACCTGCGCCGGGCTGTAAGTCGGCGCCAGATGATGGGGCCGGAAGATCGTCTCCTGCACGCGGTCGTTCCACGCTGAAACCGTGCGCAGCACCTTTTGCACCGAGTCGTCCTCGCTGACATCGCAGCCGGTCAGCAGCGACAGCGCGCCAAGGCTGATGGCGCCGCGCAATACATTGCGGCGGTTGATGTCGTGGACCAGCGTACGGTTCTGCGTCAGCACGCGTTGATCGACGGCTTTGCGGGGCCGGAAGAAGGATGGTGTGGGGGTGCGCAGCATCAGTTACCGCATCAATGGGTGGGGTTGGCTTGGGGTTGGGTTGGTTTGAGGCGCCGCGCCGTCGTCAACCTTCGGACCGCCGTTGACCATCGCGACCAGGCTTTGCGGCACCAGGAGTGCGAGCGAAATGTGTACGACCAGGAAGCCGACGATCGCGGCCATGCACAGGAAATGCACGACGCGTATGGTCTGGAAACTGCCGAACAGGCTCGCGAGCTCGGAGAACTGGACCGGCTTCCACAGCGCGAGACCGGAAATGACGATCAGGATCCCGATCGTCATAACGCCGAGATAGAGAATTTTTTGCACGGCGTTGTAGTGCGTCAGGTCATCATGGCCGAGTTTGAAACGTAGCGCGTCGCCGACAGTCGCAAGGAGTTCTTTGATCGAGATTGGAAACAGCTTTCGGCGAAAGCGCCCGGTTGCGACTCCATATGTGAGGTACGCAATCCCGTTAAGAACAAAAATCCACATGCCGAAGAAGTGCCATTGCAACCCGTATTGCGCCCATTTGCCGATCACGAGACTGTCGGGAAAGTGCAGCCAGCCGAGGATCACGTCGTCATTGTAGATCTTCCAGCCGCTGCCGATCATGATGAAGATCGCAATGGCATTGATCCAGTGCATGACGCGTACCGGCAACGGATGCAGCCGGCGCTCATGATTTGTTGACTTGACGGCCGCCACGGTCATCGAGAACTGTCCGCAGTTGTTGTGAATGTGGACGTGCAAGGTCACGATGCAGTCGTGACCGCGCACTAACGAGGTTAAGCTTGATGGGCCGAACCGATTCGCCCTCATCGGTCGTATGTGGTGCGCGGACAGTACGGATCGGATTTGTTGTTCGCAAGCAAACTTTCTTCACAAATTCGCGTGGCGTGTTTGATCGGGAGAAATGCGGGATGAGATTTTTGATCGTAACGGTATTGTTGCTGGGGGCGTTGACGGCTTCTTTTGACGCGCGTGCGCAGGCCATGGTGCCGCCGACTGGAATGGAAGATGCCAGTAAGCCGATGCCGATGCTCGAACGCATGAACCGGCGTTTTCCGCAGCCGGTTCGCGTCGGCGATCTCATTGGCCTGCCGGTGCTCGACGACAGCGCCTCGACGCTTGGGTACGTTCAGCAGGTTGTCAAAGGCCCTGCCGGCCAACCCGAGCTGATCGTGTCCTACAGCAAGTGGTTCGGCTGGTTTGGCTGGTTCACCAGGCCCGTCGCGGTGCCGATCGAGGCCACCGGTATCGAAGGAAAGCAGATCATTTCCCTCGATATGCCGCCAGGCGAGTACGTCACTGCACCGACTTGGCAGGAGCAAAACGCCACCGCGTTGCCGAACGACGACACGATCCGAATCGCATTGGCTCGCAATTGACCGATCACGAATTTGTGAGGCGGATAACTTTTCAGTGTTGGCCGACTTGTACGGTGTGAGGCGGAAGTTACTGGCGCTTTGAGAGCGGCTGGGTAATCGTCCAGCAAGTGGTGATCGTCCTGCGAGTGCTGGCGGTCATCAGGGGGCATCGGATGGACCATGCGAGACGATCGAACGGTGAATCCGTGCTGGGGGCTACGCCAGAGCCCGCAAGCTGCGGTATCGCCTTTATGGCCAAGGCGTCCGCGCCGGGCCGTACCAAGACCCGGCTGGTGCCGCCACTGACATTCGAGGAAGCGGCGTCGCTCAACACTGCCTTTCTGCAAGATGTCGCCGACAATGTCCTGCTTGCCGCGAAGGGCGCCGCTTCGGATGCCGGCATCGCCGGCTACGCAGCCTTCGGCCCGCCGGGCAGCGAGAGCTTTTTCCATCAGACCTTGCCGCCGGCTATCGGCCTGATTGAAGCGTGGCTGCCGAATTTCGGCGATTGCCTGCTCCGCACAATCGAAGAGATTTTTGCCCGCGGTCATCGCTCGGCCGTGGTGTTGAATTCCGACAGTCCGACGCTCCCAACTGCGTTCCTGGTGGACACAGCCGAAGCCTTGGCGCGGCCCGGCGACCGCGCCGTGCTCGGGCCTTCGAGCGACGGCGGATATTATCTGCTTGGGCTGAAGACAGCTCACCGGCGATTGTTTGAAGACATCGCGTGGAGCACGGAGCGTGTTGCCGAACAGACTTTGCAACGCGCCGCCGAGATCGGCCTCGAGGTCTATCGGTTGCCAGTCTGGTATGACGTTGACGACGTTGAGAGCCTGCGGCGGTTGCAGAGCGAGCTTGGCCGGCCCGAGTCGTTGCCGAATCGCCTGGACGGACAAAGGCTCCATTATGCCGCCCAAACTGCAGCGCTGCTCGGCGCGTTTCGGCGTGAACACAATTTGAATCATCGGATCGGCAATCCAATGCCGGTCGAACAATTGCGTGCTTGAGCGGCAAAGAGATTTTAAGGGCAAGAACATAATGGCAATCGCGACAACTAAACGTTCGGTCGATCCCAGGCGCTATTTCGAGAGCGTCGATACCGGCAGCGATAGTCCCGAGCACGAGCCGGTATGCCTCTATTTGGAGACGACAAACCGCTGCAATCTTTTGTGCACGACTTGTCCGCGTACTTACGAAGAGCTCGAGCCGCCGGCGGACATGAGCTGGAAGCTGTTCACGTCAATCGTCGATCAGGTTCCTAATCTGCATCGGGCGGTTCTGCACGGTATCGGTGAGCCGATGCTGGTGAAGAACCTGCCGCGGATGGTGCGCTATCTGAAAGATCGCGGCACCTACGTCTTGTTCAATACGAACGGCACCGTGCTCAACGAAAAGAATGGCCGCGCGCTGATCGAGGCCGATCTCGATGAGTTGCGCGTTTCGTTTGATGCGGCAAATGCCGAGTCCTATCACGCCATTCGTGGCAAGAACTATTTCAATCGGATCCTGAAAAACGTTCGTGCGTTTCGCGAATTGCAGGAACGGGAAGGTCATACCAAGCCGCGCGTTTCAGCGTGGCTGACGGGTCTGCGCGAGACGATCGAGGAGTTGCCGGACTTCGTGCGTGTCGCGGCCGAAACCGGCGTCAAGGAAGTCTATTTGCAGCGGCTCGTGTTCTTCAACGAAAACGCAATCGGCAAGGCGCGGCCGGATCAGGCGCTGTACGAGAAGCTCTCGAGCGAAGAAACAGTGTATCTGGACCGTGCTGCGGAGGTGGCTAAAACGCTCGGAGTAACATTCAGCGCTTCCGGTGCGGCTTCCGAGCCGGGCATGAGCTTGAAGCGCCATGATGACGGTTCGCCCTGGTCGATGTGCCGGCGGCCATGGACCGTGATGTATTTCACCGCCAACGGCCGGGCACTGCCATGCTGCATCGCGCCGTTTTCACAGCGGGGCTACGAGAATTACACGCTCGGCGATGCTACCCAGCAAAGTTTGCGGGACATCTGGGCTGGGCCGGCTTATCGCGATTTCCGCAAGGCGCTGATGTCGAATAAGCCACCGGACGCCTGCGCAAGCTGCGGGTTGCGGTGGAGCCTTTGAATTTCCGTGCCTGCTGATCCTGCGTCCAATCCCCCTCGGCAATCGGGGAGGGAGCGCGTCACCGTCGTCATCCCGACTTTCAACGAGGCCGAGTCGATTGCTTCCGTCGTCGCTGAAATTCCGCGCGATATGGTCGATCGCATCATTGTCGCCGATGGCGGCAGCGCCGACGGTACGCCTGACGAGGCGCGGCGTGCAGGCGCTGAGGTCATCAATGTCGGCCGCGGCTATGGGCTTGCCTGCCTGAAAGGTGCGCAGGCCGCCGATAGTGCGGACATCGTCGTCTTCATGGATGGCGATGGGGCCGACGACCCCGCAGCGATGACTGTGTTAGTCGGCCCGGTTCGCTCCGGCGCCTACGACTTCGTTATCGCGTCCCGTGCGCTTGGCGAGCGTGAGCCTGGCAGCATGGCGTGGCATCAGCTTCTTGCCGGCCGAATCGCCGGGTTGCTGACACGGTTTCTCTACGGTGTACACTACACCGATATGTGTGCGTATCGTGCTATCCGTCGCGACACTCTGCTCAAGCTTGGAATGCGCGAACTGACTTACGGCTGGAATCTGGAAATGCAGATGCGGGTCGCCCGTTCCGGCCTGCGTGTTCTCGAGGTGCCGGTGCCTTATAGACGCCGTATCGGCGGCCAATCGAAAGTCGCCGGTACATTGCGCGGTTCGATAAATGCCGGCTTAAAGATCATATCGACCTTCGCGCGCGTCGCGTTGGAGCGCAGCAGTCCGTCCGCTAGATCGTGACCTTGCGCAAAAATCCGTCGATACTGCTGCGCAAGCTGTCTGCGGCCTTTTCGACCGATTGCGAGGCGTCGAGCACCGTACCCGCAGAGCTTTGCATGTGAGACATCGCCGCCGAAACGCGTTGCAATACGCCGACGACTGATTGGGTGCCTGAAGCTGCGGCCGCGACGTTCGAAGAAATCTCGCTGGTGGAGGCGTGCTGCTGTTCCACCGCCGACGCAATCGCCGCGGTAAACTGCTGAATCTCCTCGACGCGGCCACTGATACTGCCGATGGCGCGCACCGCGCTTTGCGTCGAGGATTGCACCTCGGCGATCTGCATGGCGATGATATCGGTCGCTTTCGCAGTCTGCACCGCGAGCGCCTTAACCTCGGAAGCGACCACGGCAAATCCTTTGCCGGCGGCGCCGGCGCGCGCCGCTTCGATCGTCGCATTGAGCGCCAGCAAATTTGTCTGCCCAGCGACGCTGTGAATGAGCTTGATAACGTCGTCGATTTTCTGAGTGGCCTGCGCCAGCCCGGTGATTTCCCGGTTGGTCGAATGCGTCTCTGCCGCAGCCGCCCGCACGACTTCGGTGGCGCGGGCCAGTTGATGATTGATCTCCGCGATCGATTTCGACATTTCATCGGCTGCAGTGGAAGCAGTCTCGACGCTGCCGAAAGCCTGATCGGAGGTCTGTACCGCGCCCGCGGTGTGCACGGCCGTCTCGTTTGACGTTACCGAAAGTTCCGTCGCGGTAGATTTCATCGACGCGACACTCTCGGTCACGATCTTCAGGGCGTCTTCGGCGCTCCCGCGAAACCAGGTGATAGCTTCTTCAACGGCCGCACGGCGCGCCTCCTGCTCGCTCAGCATGGCGCTTTTCATCTCGGCCTTGCGCCGCAAGGTGATGTCATGGTGAGTACCGATCCAATACCTGCCGCCAGGAATGGAGCGGTTGACCACGGCGATCGAGCGGCCATCGGGCAATTCGGAGATGAAGCTCAATTCTTTTCCCGCGGCCATGTCGCGCAACAGGTCGGTACAATATTTCTCCGGATCGCTCGGAAGATTGCCTGACCTCGCGCGCAGCCCGACAAGATCGGCCAGCGTGACGCCGGGCTTCACGGTGTCTCGCGGCAAGCTGTAAAGGGTGATGTAGCGATCGTTGACGACGACGACCCGCCCCGCGGCGTCGAACATGACGACGCCCTGAGTTATATTGTTCAGCGCCGTTTCGACCAGATGGCCCTTGCGGCCGAACCTGGAGAAAAGGCTCGTGAAGTCCCGGAACGACACGCAGCCGCCTATGAGATGGTCAATCGCATAGGTGGTATCCAACATCCATTTACGGGTCGTTAATCAAAGCCACGCGCCCGAGGGATCGGCGCACCAGGACGCGATCGTAACCGCCAAAAGCGGAATTGGGAGGAAGATTAGCTCGGCAGGATATGCTTGTCGGGGTCCAGCCAGAACGCCCAAACCGCCGCACCGGCGACCAGCAGACCGGCGGCGACGACAAAGGGTGCTTCCCAGTTGCCGCCCTGCGCCAGGATCCCGAATACGATCGGCGAAATAGCCGCGCCAAAATTGCCCGCCATGTTCATCATGCCGGATACCGTGCCGGAATATTTGCCGCCCGTATCCATCGGCACGGCCCAGGACGGCCCGATGGTGAATTCCAGAAAGAACATCGAGGCGGTGAGGCCGCCGACCGCGACCAACGCGTTGTCGGTGAGCGCCGCGGGCACAATGCATATCGCGCAGCCGAGCAGGCCGACGATCGCGACAGTGCGGCGGCCGATTTTAGCGCTGCCGGTTTTTTTCAGGAGCCAGTCGGTTGCCAGACCGCCCAGCGTGTCGCCGATCACGCCCGCGAACAACGGCAGCGAAGCGTAGATACCAACCTTGAGCAGTGTGAAATGCCGCGCCTCGATCAGATAGGACGGCAGCCAGCTCAGGAAAATCCACAGGCAGTAAACGTAAGTAAAGTAGGCGCACATGATCGCCCACATGTTGGGTGAGCGGATCAGCGTCATCCACGGCACGTTGGTCTGCTGTTCCATCGGCGGCGGCTTGATGACGCCGCTTGCGTCCACGCCGCGGATGGCTTGAAGCTCGGTTTTGTTCACCAACGGATGATCTTCGGGAAGATTGCGATAGGTCAGCGCCCACCACAGCGACCACAGAAATCCGACCGCCCCGCAAATATAGAATACCGGCCGCCAGCCAAATTCGCTCATGATCAGCACGACAATAGGCGGTGCGATCGCGGCGCCGAGCCGGCTGGCGCTATGCGTTACGCCCTGCACGAGGCCTCGTTCGGGCCGCGGATACCAAAGCTGCATGGCGCGCGTGGCGCCGGGAAACGCGCCGGCTTCGCCGACGCCGAACATAAACCGGATAGCGATGAAGGACGTGGCGCTGAAAGCGGCGGCGGTCGCTGCCGTCATGATCGACCAAAAACCGACCACGCCGGTAAGCACGCCGCGGGCACCGAACCGGTCGCTCAACCAGCCGCCGGGGACCTGAAACAGCGCGTAGGACCAGGCGAAGGCGCTGAAGATGACGCCCATCGTCACCTTGTCGAAGCCGAACTCTTTGCTGATCTCAGGCGCTGCGGTCGAAATATTGACGCGGTCGAGGTAGGTGATGAGATACATTACGCTGATCAACAAAAGCACATACCATCTGCCCTTGCTCGGGCGCACGGCTGTCGGATCGGCCATCAGTTTCACTCCCCGGTCGCGATCGCGCATTGTAAGGTGCGAGAATCGCGGGTGGCAGGGTGCCTCGTTATCAAGATACCGGCAAGGGAACGGGTTGACGCGGACGGGTTGCGTTCCCGCGCGTTATAGTGCCGTGAGGCAACAATCCGGGTGTACCGATGATCAAGCGTTATAGCGACCACGCCGCCAATGAGCGGACCTTCCTCGCCTGGGTACGTACCGCCATCGCGGTGATGGCTTTTGGCTTTGTGATCGAGCGGTTCGATCTGTTTTTGCAGATTGCTGCACCGCAGATGGCGAGCAGACAATTGGCGCCGCACAATCAATGGTTCGCCAACATGGCGGGCCTGGCCTTCATCGTGCTGGGCGTCGCCATGATCCTCATTGCCGGCATCCGCTTTGTGAAGACCGCCAAGGACATCGAGATCGAGACTGATGTACCGAGCCCCGGCGAACGCTTCGACCTGGCGCTGGCCGTGCTGATCGGTCTGCTGGGCGTGGCCCTGTTTCTTTATATGTCGCGCGCGGTGCTGCCGTCGATTTGATTGGCCGCTTGCACGACCGCTCCGCTTTGCGCTAAAGCCTCGGCCGCGCGCGATCCGTGCGCCGTAGGCGTTCACGTCAACCAACGCTCCCCAACGATCGCCGGCTGCAATCCGCGCCGGCCGCGTTGGCTTTTGGAGCAAGGACGTGATCGGATTTCTCAAGAGCTTTACTTCGGCTTTCACGACGTTCATCCGCGCACCGGGTGCCGCGCGGGTCGGCATGTTCCTGTTTTTTGCGGCCTCGGTAGCCGACGGCATTCTCATGCCATTCTTCGCGCTCTGGGCGCACAGGATCGCGGGCATTCCGATAGAATTCATTGGTTTGTTGCTCGGCTGCTATGCTGGCGGCGAACTTCTGGCAACGCCGTTTGTCGGCGGCATCGCCGACAGGGTCGGCCGGCGGCCGGTCCTTCTGGTCTCGACCTGCGGCGTCGGTTGCGGCTTCATCCTTTTGTATCTTGTGCAAGGTGCATTCGCGGTCGCGGCGGCGCTGATCGTGATCGGTGTCTTTGAAAGCGTGCTGCATCCGACCGCGTCCGCCGTCATGGCCGATGTCGTGCCGGCCGAAACGCTACGCGAGCATTTCGCGGCCCGGCGCGTGATGTCGAGCGCCGGTGGCATGGTAGGCCCGGCGCTTGGGGCGCTGTTGGCGTTGCATTCGCTCGGCCTGGTGTTCCTCGGCGCCGGTTTCACCATGATTGTCGGTGCGCTTGTCGTCGCGATCTTTCTTGCCGAGACACGTCCGCCGGATGCCGCGCCCGGCGAAGACGATGACGAGGAATCCTTGCTGGCTCTGACTGCGGTGTTCCGCGATTCCCGGCTCGCCGCGTTGATCGCGCCCGTTGCGCTTCTGCAAATCGTCGCAAGCTGGATCGCTTCGATCACGCCGCTTTACGCCGATGCCGGCGGCACGCTGACCGCTTCCGGAATCGGGCTTCTCTTCACCTATGCCGGCGCGCTTGGCGTCGTGCTGCAAATGCCGATCACGCAGGCGACCGCGCGCATGAGCGGATTTTCAATCGTTATGTGGAGCGGTGCGGTACAGGCATTGGCCTTCGCCTGCCTGTTCGTTTCGCCGGCGGTACCGCTGCTCGTCGCCGCCGTGACGTTTTTGATGCTGGCGGACATGCTGTCCGGCCCGCTGGTTCAGACCATTGTCACCGAGCTCGCGCCGCGCACCGGTCAGGCGACATATCAAGCGGCATTCGGCGTGGTGAACGATCTGAAAGACGCCGCCGGACCTGCACTCGGGACCTGGCTGTTCGCGCTGGCCGCCGTGCTGCCGTGGGGGACCGGTGTCGTGGTTTCGATCGCCGCTTCACTCGGGCTCGCCGCCGCGGCGCGCCGGCACGAGAGGAGATAGCGGCTTATCTCGAAAATGCCGCGGCGAGATCCCGCGCGCCCTGCTTCTGGATTTGCACGTCCATCTCGGCGTTGGTCGCGGCGATCAGCTTTGCCACCGTGTTGTTGCGCTGCGCGACCGGATTTTCCCGATAACCGCTTTCCTGAAAGAAGTTCGACGTCGGCACCTTGTCGCGCCACTCCTGCGACATCGTCACCATATCGTAGCCGGTGCCGTCGCCGGTGAGATTCATCATTTCAAGCTCGGCCGCGGTCAGCGGCCTATTGTATCCTTTGGCGCGCGCGAACAGCACCGACATCATCAGCTTTTGCGTTTGCAACAGCGGCCCGATATCGACGTCGAGATTCATCGCGTGTGTCGCCCAGCCCTTTTGCGTGCCGGCGAGCGCTTCGTGCTGGCCCCAGTCATCCGGCACGCTCTTCGCAAACGCCACCACCCGCTCCACGATAGCGATCTTGTTCTCAAGCAGCGGCTTCGCCGAGGCCGGCAATTGCGCGGCTTTCGCTTGCAGTGCCCGGATGAAAGGACCGCCGGCTTCCGACATCAGCTCGACGCTGTTGGTCGTGAGCAACTGGTTGTAACCAAGCGCCGTGGAGATGGCGTGTCCATTCGGATTGTATTCGAGGCCGGCCTGAACGTCGTATGTGCCGTTGCCGCTCGCCTCAAAGCCATAGACGCGCACGGCCTGATCCCGGCTCAATCCGGTGGCTGACGCGACTGCGGCGTAAGCGCGCTTGAACTCGAGTTCGCTGGTCGGCCGTTGCGGCACGAAATTGAATTGCTGTTTGGCGGCCTCGAGAAAATCGGCCACCACCGGCACATAAGGCCGTGGCGGCTTTTCCTGCGGCGCCTCGGGATTCACCGGCCGCGGCGGTCCGGTATATTTTGGCGGCTGCGTCAGCACATAGTCATCGAGCGCGACCGACTCGCCGTGGGCGCGCTTCGACGTTCGTGACGAGCGCTTCTGGGCGATAGATTTCCAGTAAGCATGGTCGACCGCGAGAAACGCGTCATGGACTTGCAGGTATTCCGCAAGGGCTTGCTTGTAAGCGGCGATAGCTTCGGGTGTCGGCGGTGGGGCGGCGGATTGCGCCGAGGCGGCTAGCGTCAAAGAACAAAAAAGGCAAAAGGACAGCCAGACCGGCAATAAGAGTGCGAAGCGTGGCTGTACCATCAAGCTATGCCGAAGAGTGAAGTGGTGCCCAGGGGCGGAATTGAACCACCGACACCTGCATTTTCAGTGCAGTGCTCTACCAACTGAGCTACCTGGGCCCATGTCCCTTACTAACATGGCCTTACGCGAGTGGCGCAAGAGCGCGGCTTTATAGTGGCACGGTCCGCTGCTGTCCAGAATAGGCCGGATCAGTGCAAAGTCCCGTCACTTTCGTCGCTCAACCCGTCTTCGTCTTCATCCTCGGTCACCGGGATCGCATAGCTGCCCGACAGCCACCGGTGCAGGTCCACGTCCGCGCAGCGTTTTGAGCAGAATGGCTTGAACGGTTCCTCGGTTGCCTTACCGCAGATCGGACAAGCTTTGCGGTTTGGGGGACTGGCCATAGCCGAAATATAGGACCTTGATGGTCGCGCGCTATACGCCGGCAGCGTTGAGCCAGCCGAAATGGATCGGAAAACCCTCGCCGCCAAGCATGGTGACAGTCTCATAAAGTGGCAAGCCGACGACGTTGGAATAGGAGCCGACGAGCTTCACCAGGAAGCTTCCGGCAATACCCTGCGCGGCGTAGCCACCCGCCTTGCCGCGCCACTCGCCGGAGGCGAGATAGGCTTCGATGTCTTGCTCCGACAGCCGCTTGAACCGCACGCGGGTTTCGACGTGGCGCTGGCGGAATGTCTCTTTCGGCGTCACCAGGCAGATGCTGGTGTGAACGCGGTGATTGCGGCCTGAAAGCAGCCGCAAGCACTGTGCGGCTTCGTCGAGCAATTCAGCCTTTGGCAAAATGCGCCGGCCGACCGCAACGACGGTATCGGCGGACAGGATATAGGCGCCGCGCAAATCTTCATCGATCCGGACCATGGCGAGCGCAGCGTCGGCCTTGGCGCGTGCGAGCCGCGTCGCGCAGGCGCGTGGCAGCTCGCCACGCTTCGGTGTCTCGTCGACATCGGCGGGACGCAGCGCATCGGGCTCGATGCCGGCCTGATTGATCAACACCAATCGGCGCGGCGAGCCGGAAGCAAGCACCAGTTTTGGACGGCCGATCACGTCGATGTGCTCTTGCTTTCTGAAAGATCCGCGGAGGCGGTCACTTGAAGCGGACAGGCGCTACCAAAAAACGCGGCTACGGCCGAAATTTTCGCGGAACCTAGCGGATGACCGTTCATTCGACAACCGCTATCAGGCTGAGTTCTCATTCGTTTCCAGTCCGCGGGCCGGCAAAACGTTGCCGAATTCGCTCCATGAGCTGATCGCGAACCTGACGGTAGGCGGCGAGCCGTTGCTCGCGGTTGCCTTCAATGGCGGTCGCATCCACGGTCGGCCAATATTCCACCTCGACGCCCGAGGTGCGGGTCAGTTCCAGCGCACGGTGATGCGCTTCCGGGGCGAGCGTAATAATGAGATCGAAGTTTAACCCCTCCCATTCGTCGAGCTCCTCGAACGTCACCGGTTTGTGCCGCGAAATGTCGATGCCGATCTCCGCCATGACGGCGATGGCGAACGGATCGTTCTCGCCTTTGCGCACGCCCGCAGAGCCGACATAGATCGACGGGCCGAACATCTGCGACAGCAACGCCGCCGCGATCGGCGAGCGCACCGAGTTCAGCCCGCAGGCGAATAGCACTGCCAAAGGCCGGTTCACTTCCCCGGTCATGGCGCGACCCGGGACATGACCCGCAACCGGTCTGCGTCGAAACCGGTCCTGGGGCAGCACCGGTTTTCCGCCTTCGCGAGACGCGCTTCGGCGGGCGAAGGAAGGTCGGAAAAGATCATGTCAAAACCGGAACCTAGCCCTTCCAGTACAGCACCGTGATCAAGGTGAATAATCGCCGCGCCGTATCGAAGTCGACATCGACCTTGCGCTTCAACCGCTCCACCACGATGCGCGAGCCTTCGTCGTGCAGTCCCCGGCGGCCCATATCCAGTGCTTCGATGCGATCCGGCGTCGCGGTGCGGATCGCGGAGTAATAGCTGTCGCAGACGGTAAAGTAGTCTTTGACGATCTTGCGGAACGGCATGAGCGACAGCAAGTGGGCGACCACCGGTGTGCCGTCCATCAGGCGGATGTCGAACACCAGACGATCGCCGCGCATGCCGAGATGCAGCGCATAGGGGCCGCCTGCATGATCAGCCGGCTTGAAACTGTTTTCCTCGATCAGGTCGTAGATCGCAACGCGGCGCTCGTGTTCGATATCGTCGCTGGCGCTGCCGAGTGAAGCTTCGTCGAGGGTGATTTCGGCGAGACGTCCGGCTTGGGCTTTGCGCGGCGCGCGCGCCATAGCGGTATCCTTTATGTGTTGAGCCGGATCGCAATGGAACGGGCGTGGGCGTCGAGGCCCTCCGCTTCGCCGAGCGCAATGGCCGCGCCGCCGAGCGCGCGCAATTGATCCGGGCCGCATTTGAGGATCGATGTTCGCTTCATGAAATCAAGCACGCCGAGCCCGGAGGAAAAACGCGCCGAACGCGCCGTGGGCAATACGTGGTTCGAGCCGGCGACATAGTCGCCGATCGCTTCCGGCGTATGCGCGCCAATAAAGATCGCGCCGGCGTTGCGGACACGTTGCGCGAGCTGTTCGGCATCGGCAGTCGCGATTTCGAGATGCTCGGGCGCGATGGCATCGACCAATGGCAGCGCCTCATCAAAATTTCGCACCAGGATCGTTGCGCCGAAGTCGCGCCACGAAGCGCCGGCAATTTTTCCACGCGACAGCCGGGCGAGTTGGCCTTCGAGCGCGCGCTCGACCGCCGCGGAGAGTTTTTCATCATCGGTGAGCAGGATGGCTTGCGCGCTTTCGTCGTGTTCGGCTTGCGCCAGCAGATCGGCGGCAATCCAGTCCGGGTTGCCGGTCTTGTCGGCGATAATCAGCACCTCGGAGGGCCCCGCCACCATGTCAATTCCAACCTTGCCGAACACCATGCGTTTGGCCGCAGCGACATAAGCGTTGCCGGGCCCAACAATCTTGGCGACCGGCGCGATAGTCGCGGTGCCGTAGGCGAGCGCGGCGATCGCTTGCGCGCCGCCAACGCGATAAATCTCGTCAACGCCGGCGAGTTTCGCTGCGGCAAGCACCAGCGGATTGAGTACGCCATCGGGCGCCGGCACCACCATGACGACGCGCGGCACGCCGGCGACCTTGGCCGGGACGGCATTCATCAGCACCGACGATGGATACGCAGCGGTGCCGCCTGGCACATAAAGCCCGACCGCTTCGATTGCGGTCCAGCGCGACCCAAGTTCGACACCGAGTGCGTCGGTAAAGCGATCGTCCTTCGGCATCTGCCGGCGGTGATAGGCTTCGATACGGTCGCGGGCCAGTTCGAGCGCAGCAAGTGCGCCCGCCGCGCAGTTGCGGTGGGCCTTTGCGATCTCGTCTTGCGTCACCCGAGGTTTGGTCTGGTCAAGATCGAGCCGGTCGAATTTGAGCGTATAACTTTTCAGCGCAGCGTCACCCCGCGCCGCGACATCGGACACGATGCCGCGGACTGCCGTTTCCACGTCGGCCGATGCCTCGCGCTTGGTGTCGAGAAAGGCGCGGAAACTTTGCGCAAAATCCGCAGAACGTGTGTTGAGCCGGTACGTCATCGCTTTTTGGCCTGCCTGGCCATGACGCGTATCAGCACTCCGTCCTTATAACAATTCTAATATTCGGGTTTTTGATTGACAAAAAGTCTGTTGTTGCCCAACTCCTTAGGCAACATCTGAGCGCCAATGGTTAGGGTGTCATCGGCATGATCGGATCGAGTTATACGACAGCAGGAATGGGCCGCTGGATTGGCGCGATTGCCGTGCTGACGATGCTTGCTTCCGTGCTGCTGGCAGGCGCGTACGTCGCCCGCGCGGACGATGCGGTGTCGTTATCCGTCACAATCAAGGACCATAAATTCGATCCTGCGGAAGTGCATGCACCTGTCGGCCAGGCGATCGAATTCCACGTCAAGAACCTCAACGATATCGTTTCGGAATTCGAGAGCAGCGATCTGCACTTCGAAAAAATTGTTCCGGCAGGCACCGAGGCTGTCGTTCACGTTCGCCCGCAACAGCCCGGCAAATATAATTTCTACGATGACTTTCACCACCAGACGCAGGGTTACCTGATCGTGCCATGAGGTATCGTGCCATGAGGTTGCCGTGCTAGCGTCGCTGCTGATCGTCTTTCGTGAAGTCTTCGAAGCCGGCTTGATTGTCGGCATTGTCATGGCCGTAACCGCCGGGGTCCGCGGCCGCACGCTCTGGGTGGCGGGTGGCGTCGTTGCCGGTGTGCTCGGGGCTTGCCTGGTCGCACTGTTTACCGGCGGCTTGTCGGAGTTGTTTGGCGGCAACGGCCAGGAGATCTTCAACGCCTCCATTCTCGGCTTCGCCGTCATCATGCTGACCTGGCACAACGTCTGGATGGCGCGGCACGGCCGCGAAATGGCGGCGGAACTGCGTGCTGCCGGAGAGGCGGTGGCTGCCGGCTCGAAATCGCTCGCCGCGCTCGGCATCGTCGTTGCGATTGCAGTGCTGCGCGAAGGTTCCGAAGTCGTGCTGTTTCTCTACGGCGTCGCGGCGGCGCAAGGCGGCGCAAGCTGGGGCATGGTGGTCGGCGGTTTTATCGGTCTGATCCTCGGCGCGCTGGTTTGCTTCGCGACCTATCTGGGCCTGATCACGATACCGACGCGCTATCTGTTCGGGGTGACCAGCGCATTGATCGCTCTATTGGCCGCGGGGCTCGCGGCCCAGGCGATCGCCTTCCTCGAGCAGGCCGACATCCTCACCGCGCTGGACACCACGGTGTGGGACACATCCTGGATCTTAAGTGACTCAAGTTTGCTGGGCCGTGCGCTGCACACGCTGATCGGCTATGTCGATCAGCCGACTGCGATGCAGCTTGTCGTCTATATCGCGACGCTCGTGGTTATCGTCGCGCTGATGAAGTTGTTTTCTTCGACGGGCCCGCGGCGCCCACACGTTGCCGCGGCGGAATAACGCCTTAGGCGACCGCAGAACCGCTGCTGAAGTGATCGGGGCAGAGCTCGGCGGTGAAAGCTTCACCGAGGTCGGCAAGCTCGGCCTCAAGGCATTCAACGTCCAGACGGATCACACCGCCGCCCGAGAACGTGAGGATCACCGTGCCGGCAGGCGCATCGTTCTCAGCAAATTCGACAGCTAGCAGATTGAGCTCGCCGGTCCTGTTTGATTGATCAAAGCCGCGGAATTTGCACGCGATCACGCGCTCGAAACGCAGCGCGGTCCGGCAGCGCCGGTAGTCGGGCTTATTCTCAGGCCTGTTATTCTCAAACTTGTTATTCTCGGATCTCTGGCGTCGACCGCAGTCATCCAATCGAACCGGTTGACCGGCATGATGAAACGATGGTCGCGCGGCTCCCAGAGAATTTCGCCGACCCGAACCCGGGCGTCCTGCACGTGGGCGGACACGACCTCGATATCGTCCTTGTCGAGGGCGACGAGTTTTAGCTCTTCCGGACAGACTGCCATGGCGCCCGCATGCTTTCTAATTGGTGCTATTGTCGAAGCTAAGGACGCCTCCAGCCTGACGCAAGTCCCACAGTTGGAACACGAGGGCTAGAACGCAACGCAGGCGCTGTTTTCGATAATAATCACCGAGCGCTGCTGGAACGCCCGCTTGTACGCTGTGACGACGGCATCGAGCCGCGCCTGATCATCAGCGTTGCCGGGCAACACGATCTCAACACGCTTGCCGGGCTCGCGAACGATGACGTTGCTGGTGCGGGAGCGCCACTGACCGATCGTATCGCTGATGGTCAAGCCATCGGGAAAACGCGGTATCAGTTCGCGCTCGACGAAACGCGCCCAGTCGGTTTCATCGACGCCGACACGGTGACCGATGTCGCGGCCGAATAATAATTCAGCGATTTTTCTTGGCTGCTGGCCGCCGTGGCATGACGGCTCGCCGCTCTGCGCGTCGCTGCCGGCGGTGGCCGTGACCAGCGTCAGGAAGCTGAGAGCCGCGGCAAAAACCAAGCGCATGGTGGGCGCTGACCCTGCTTTAGATTTCCTCAGGAGGAAACAGCTTTATGCCGCGCCGCACCAGCTGATCGCGCTTGACCGCAGCGGCGCTGACGACCCAGAGCACCATCGTGCACACGGCTCCGAACGCGCAACTCAAAAGAAGGGTTTGCATCCCATCAATCCGTTGAAGATTGAAACGCAAACTAGCGTCAGGACCTTTAGTAATCGTTAGGGTCCGCATCGGGACGGGCGCGAAAGAAATGCCGGTTGCCGGCCGAAATGCTGCGGGCCAGCTACGCCTTTTGGCATGAGCTGGCCCGCAATTGATGTCGCTCCCGTCGGGCTTACCGGCACCCTTGCGGCGTCGGTCTTTTGCCCGGAGGGCAGCCTGCCGAGTGCGCAGCCGGTGCTGGCGGTGGCGCAGCCGGATGGGGCGGTGGTGGAGGGGGCGGCGGTGGCGGATGCGCAACCGCTGGCGCCAGAGCCGGTGCCGGAGGTCGAGGCGGCGGCGGTGCCTGCGGTCGTGGCGGAGGCGGTACCGGCCTCATTGTTGTCGGTTCGCGTTGTCCGCTCGGAGGCTGAGGTGGCAAGCCTCGCGGCGGCAACGGCGCCGGCCTCGAGCGTAGTCGGCTCGCGGTGGCCGCCGGGCGGTGGCGGCGGTGATCCAGCCGGCGGCGGCAGAGGCGCGGGTTTAAGAGTAGCAGGCTCATGCCGCTCGCCGGGGGGCGGCGGCGATCCGATCGGTGGTATCGGTGCAGGCCTGAGGGTGGCCGGTTCACGCTGTCCGCCTGATTGCGGCGGAGGGGGTGGCGGTTGTGACCCGGCCGGCGCCAAAGGCGCAGGTTTGACGATGGCCGGTTCACGTTGCCCCCCGGGCGGTAGCGCGGGCGGAGCACCGGGCCGGATGAACGCGCCTGACGGAGGTGGGGGCGGAGGCGGCGGTCCGCCCGGTCCCCCATGCGGCGCCGGTAACGGCGCAATCGGTCCGCCCGGGTTCGGGCGAGCGCCTGGTCCGGGTGGTGCTCCCTGTCGTTCCACCGCTGCCGGTAACGAGACGCGCATTGGCGGTCGCGCTCCGGGGGCGCCTGCGGGTCCCGGTGGCGGTGCATGGAATTCAACCGATCGCGGCGGTCGCACGAAGGCCGGTGCTACTGCCACCGCGGGGATCGGTAGACCGAAGCGTTCGCGCGGCGGCGGTGGTGCCTGCATGATTGCAAATTCGCGCGGCCGTGGCGGCAGAAAGAACAGCGGCGGAGGCGGCGGCGGCGCAAAGCGCGGACCTTCAAACATGAAGACCGGTTGCTGGAAGTATACGAGCTCGTCCGGCGGGGGCGGCGGCACGCCGAAATCGTAATAGGCAAAATCCGGCGGTGGGTCATAAGCCGCGGCCAGCAACGCCAGGCGCCGGCGCGCGTCCCAAACGTGCGGGCCGCCCGGATAGCGGCGCAGATACGACCAATAAGCCGGCGGTGTATTCGCCAGCACCGCGCGTCGCCAGATAATTTCCTCGCGCCGCACGGCGATCATCGCGACGAACCGTGCCGCATAGGGACTGTTCGGATAGACCGCGAGGAACTGCTGGTAGCCTTCAATGCTGTCGCGCTCGAGCGCGGCGGCGTAGGCATCGTCGACGTTGGTGAATTCGCTGATCGGCTTGCTGCGCACATCAGCGACCGGAATGACGTTGGGCAGCGGCGGTGCGTCCGCGGTGCGCTCGGTCATGTAGAACGGACCGTCGATCTGCGAAACCGACCACGGCACCTCGGCGCCCTTGGTGACGTCGCTGACACGCAAACGCAGCCAGGAGAACAGATTGTCGAGATCAAGTCCGCCTGCCGAAATCATCTCGGTTAGCGCCGACGCGTAGGCGCCGTACGGTCCCTGTTCGTCAGGCGCGACGGTCCCAGGCGCTGCATTGAATGCGATGGCCAAGGTGGGGATCGCCTCGACCAGCGCCAATCCGCTGGCGAGTGGCTGATTGCCGCCTGAGAACGGATTTTGCCGCGCGGCGTCGAGGATGACGATCTTCACGCGGCCCGGCAGTCCGGCGAGCGGCTGTGTGAAATCGGAGACACGTATCGCTTGCAGCGGAATATCGGTGTCACGTTGAATATCAGCGTCGACGGGAACGAAATAGTTTTCGCCGTCGAATTGCAGACCGAAACCGGAGAGATAGACCAGCGCGACGGCATCCGGTCCGGCTGCAGATATCTGGCCGAGAAATTCGCGGAACGATTCCCGTAATGTCGCTTGATCGAGATTCCGTGCGCCTGTCACCGTGAATCCGGCGTTCTGCAGCGCGTCGGCAATAAGCCCCGCATCGTTTGCCGGCGTGGCAAGTTTCGCGGTCTTATAATCGTCGTTGCCAATGACAAGCGCGAAGCGTTGCTCCTGCGCGAAGGCCGCCCGCTCGCCGAGTGCGAATGCCAGCATAACGAGCAGTGATAGAATCACTCTGCGTATGAAATGAGCCATCCCGATTTTGCCCCCGCCAGTTTCTCTGCATAGACATTCAGCAAACATGAGTCGTCAGGCAGGATCGTCACTATTTATTTGGTCCAAATCATGTCGATTACGGAAAACTTATAGAGAACGATTGGTGCGTTTGACTTGCATGACCGCAATTTTTGTATTTCAAGAACCGTTGCGCAAACCACGCGTTTGTTCTCTGATTGGGCGGCTATACAACAAATGCGAGCGGGTTCGTTACAAAGGTGCAATGTTGCTGAAAGATGCATTTGCGTCGTGACGCGTAGCGCGCTAAGACGGCGGCCCAACAAACCGTTTCTTAACTTGCCTCGCCTTAGGTGTGGGCGTTCTGGTGAGTTCTAAGATCATCATCACACTGCTGACTTTTCATTCACTCCCGTAAGGGATACAAGCTGCCTTTGTTGAAAGGGAGGTTTTATGGCCAAGAGAGCAAAAAAGCGGCGCGCATGGAGTTCCGCCGAAGTTCGCGAATTGAAAGCGATGGCGCGAAAGAAGACTCCTGCGGGCAAAATCGCACAGAAGCTGCGCCGCACTGAGGGTGCAACCCGTCAGAAGGCGTTCAGCATCGGACTCTCTCTCAACTCTCGTTGATTCTCTGCAATCAGGCTTTGTTGCTCCGATCGGCGTTCGCCTGGCAATTCAGGCGCGCCGCGTGTGTTGCATTGTTTGTTTGAAGCGCACCATCGCAGCGCGACCGTAAAACCGGTCTGCTGCGGTGCTGCCGTACCACTCATTGTAGGAATAAAAGCTGAGAACGCGGGCCTTTAGGCGGGCTGACGCGGGCGCAGCGCGTTTTTTGCTCGCGCTGGGGGCGTTTGCGTCGTTAACTATTGGTTTATGAACCCGACGCCGGATCGTTAACTAAGGGTATTGTGGTCCCGGCGCTTTTGGCGGGACTTCAGGGTCGTTGAACTTCCCGTCTGCGCTGCACGATTTATTCCAGGCGCTGACGTGATAGCAGACCTCTTACGGCGGTACGCACCCCAGATGGCCCAGTCGCTCGGTCCACCGCGACAACGGCCTGCAAGCTCGGAGCTTGCGGGTGCCTTGAGCGCGTGCCGTCGCGCCTTCCTCGCCGTCGCGCTATTCAGCGGCATGAGCAACGTTTTGATGCTCTCGGGCGCGTTGTTCATGCTCGAAGTTTATGACCGCGTCCTGCCGAGCCGCAGTGTTCCGACGCTGGTAGCGCTGCTTATCCTGGTGGTGGGTCTGTACGGCGCTCAGGGCGTCATCGATATCATCCGCAGCCGAATCCTGGTCCGTGTCGGCGACAGCCTCGATGAAGCGATGAGCATGCGGGTCTACAATGCCGTCGTGCGACTGCCGCTCAAGATCGGCGGCAAGAGTGAAGGCACTCAGCCGATCCGCGATCTGGACACGGTGCGGAGCTTTCTTTCCGGAATCGGACCCGTTGCCTTGTTCGACCTGCCATGGATGCCGGTCTATCTGATCATCTGTTTTGTATTTCATACCTATATCGGACTTACGGCACTATTCGGCGCGATCGTCCTGATCACGATCACGGTGTTTACGGAATTGACGACGCGGCGGCCGACGCGCAGCGCCAGTCAGTTCGCATCAGCGCGCAACGCGTTGCTGGAAGCCAGCCGGCGCAACGCCGAAGCGATCACCGCCATGGGCATGGTCGGCCGCATTGCCGCGCGCTGGAATGATCTCAATCGCCGGTACATGGAGTCGACGCAGCGTGCCAGCGATATTGCCGGTGGCCTCGGCGCGATGTCGAAAGTGCTCCGCATGATGCTGCAATCGGCGATCCTCGCCGTCGGCGCCTGGCTCGTGATCAATCAGCAGTCGACCGCCGGTATCATTATCGCCGGCTCGATCCTGGGCGGCCGCGCACTGGCGCCCGTCGATCTCGCGATCGCCAACTGGCGCGGGTTCGTTGCTGCCCGGCAAAGCTGGGAGCGTTTGTCGCGATTGCTGGCGCATTTGCCACCACAAGCGGAACCGATGCCGTTGCAGCCGCCGCAGCGCGCCATCGTCGTGCAGGGCGCCGCGGTGACAGCGCCGGGCACGCAAAAAGTTATTTGTCAGGATGTCAATTTCACCCTGGCCGCAGGCAAGGCGCTCGGGGTGATCGGCCCGACGGCTTCGGGAAAATCTTCGCTGGCGCGCATGCTGGTCGGTATCTGGACGCCCGTGCGCGGCAGCGTCCGGCTTGATGGCGCAAGCATCGAGCAGTGGTCATCGGAAGCGCTGGGACGTCACGTCGGTTATCTGCCGCAGGATGTCGAGTTGTTTCCGGGCAACGTCGCGCAGAACATCGCCCGGTTCGAGGATCCGCCCAACGCCGAGGCGGTGCTTGCGGCGGCCAACGCGGCGGGGGTGCACGATCTCATCGTCAATCTGCCGGAAGGCTACGAGACCAGCGTTGGCGATCATGGCAATGCGCTTTCAGCCGGTCAGGCGCAGCGCATCGGACTGGCGCGAGCGCTTTATCGCGATCCGTTCCTGGTGGTGCTCGACGAACCAAATTCCAATCTCGATGCCGAAGGCGACGAGGCCCTGACCCAGGCCATTCTGGGTGTGCGGGCACGGGGCGGTATCGTCGTCGTCGTCGCACATCGGCCTTCCGCCATAGCGGGCGTCGACTACATTCTGGTTATGGCAAAGGGCCGGCAGCAGCAATTTGGACCGAAAGAAGAGGTCCTCAATCGGGTGATTGCGCCACCAGCTCAACCTCGTGCACTGAAGGTGGTGCCGGAACAGCAGGGTGGCGCAGGATGAAGCTCGCTGTGGCTCGCGAATTCGCAGGCTTCGATCCGCCGGCACATTATTGCGGGTAGTGCGATCGTCGCCGTGCTTGCGGTCGGTTTAGGCGGCTGGGCTTCGACGGCCGAGCTCTCCGGCGCGCTGATCGCGCAAGGCACTATCGTCGTCAATTCAAATATCAAGAAGGTGCAGCACCCGACCGGCGGCGTGGTCGGTGAGGTGCGCGTCCACGATGGCGATCGGGTCAAGGCAGGCGATATCCTGATCCAACTCGACGAAACCGTGACACAAGCCAATCTCGCCATCGTCACCAAAAGCCTGACCGAGCTTTACGCGCGCCACGCGCGGCTTGCGGCCGAGCGCGACGATGTTGACAGTGTCGCCACGCCGCCTGAACTCAAAGCCCACGCCGACGATCCGGATGTGCAGGAAGCGCTCAATAGTGAGCGCAAGCTTTTCGAGCTTCGGCGCACGGCCCGGCTTGGCCAGAAGGATCAGCTCCAGGAGCGCATCAAACAATTGCAGGAGCAGATTACCGGGTCTCGCTGCGCAACAGGACGCCAAGGCCAAGGAGATATCCCTGATCGATCAGGAACTCGCCGGTGTGCGTGACCTTTGGCAGAAGAACCTGGTCCAACTCAACCGGTTGACCTCGCTGGAGCGTGATGAGGCGAGGGTCGAAGGCGAGCGCGGTCAACTGGTCGCTTCGGCGGCGGAAGCCAAGGGCCAAATCGCCGAAATTCAGTTGCAAATACTCAACGTCGACCAGGAGTTCGCCAGCGACGTCGCCAAGGAGCTGCGCGAGACCGACAGCAAGATCGGCGAAGCTGTCGAGCGCAAAGTCACCGCGGAAGATCAGCTCAAGCGTACCGACATTCGCGCGCCCCAGGACGGGGTGGTTTTCCAGTCCACCGCGAACACTGTCGGCGGCGTGATCGCGGCCGGCAATTCGATCATGATGATCGTGCCGGAAGCTGATAAGCTTTCGGTTGAGGTCAAGGTCGAGCCGAAGGACATCGATCAAGTCGCGATCGGCCAGCCGGTCGTCCTGCGTTTCTCGGCATTCAACCAGCGCACGACGCCTGAGCTGAATGGCAGTGTGACGCGTATTGGCGCCGATACCACGAACGATCAGCGCACCGGCCTAAGTTATTACCTCGTCCGAATCGGCATCGACCCCGGCGAACTCGACCGGCTCGGACCGGTCAAGCTCACCCCCGGCATGCCGGTTGAGACCTTCATTCAGACCGGCGAGCGGACTCTTGTTTCTTATCTGGTCAAGCCGCTACACGACCAGCTTATGCGCTCGATGCGCGAGAAGTAAGCGAAGCGGCCTTCTCTTGCTATGATGGATCAGGCGCGGTTCGGCACGGGGATCGGCGGATCATGAAAAGCGGATCATGAAAAGACTTGCCCGCTGGGCGCGGCAGTTCGGTCTGGCGCGGGCTGTTTGCCTGGTGCTGCTGTTCGCATTGGTGCCATTGCGGTTGCTCGATCCGCGCCCTGTCGAAGAACTGCGGCTGCGAACTTTCGACTTCTTTCAGGTCTTGCGGCCGCGGCCGCAGACCTCTTTTCCGGTCGTCATCGTCGATATCGACGAGGCAAGCCTCAAGGCCATTGGGCAATGGCCGTGGCCGCGCACCACGGTTGCCGATCTGGTCACGCGCATTACCCAGCTCGGCGCTGCTGCTATCGGCTTTGATGTTATTTTCTCCGAGCCCGACCGGATGTCGCCTGCGGTCGCCGAGCATAGTTTTCAGGGCATCGACGCGGAGACACGCGCCAAGCTCGATGCACTTCCCAGTAACGACGACGTGCTGGCTGATGCCATAAAGCACTCGCGGGTGGTGGTCGGCGAAGCTGGGTCGGCGGTGCGCGAACCGCGAACCGAGGCGGAGAAGGCGCTGCAAACCGGCTTTGCGATCGTCGGACCTGATCCGACGGACGACCTGGTGACTTTTTCTGGTTTGTTGCGCAACATCTTGCCAATCGAGCAAGCGGCTGCGGGCCGCGGCTTGTTCTCCATCAAGCCGGAACGCGACGGCATCATCCGCCGTGTGCCGGTGATTATGGAAGCGCAGGGCACGTTGGTTCCGTCGCTGGCGATGGAAATGCTGCGCGTTGTTACCAAGGCCACCGCCATTTTAGTGCGCAGCGATAACGCCGGCGTACGGGCGGTCGCGGTGCCGGGACTGGAAGTGCCGACCGACCGCAACGGCCAATTCTGGGTGCATTTCAACAAGACCAATCCGGCGCGTTACGTCTCCGCCAAGGACGTTCTGCAAGGCCAGGTGCCGGCGGATCGCCTGCGCGGCCGGCTGGTGCTGATCGGCACCTCGGCGATCGGGTTGCTCGATATCAAAACGACGCCGGTCGAAGCAGCGATGCCCGGTGTCGAGGTCCACGCGCAAATTCTCGAGAGCGTGCTGACCAAAACACTGCTCAACCACCCCAATTATGCGATCGGCGCCGAGCTTATCGTCGCTGTCTTGTTCGGGCTTGCGATTATCGTTGTTGCGCCGCTGCTATCGCCTACGATCGTCGTCGTTCTCGGCGTACTGCTGGTTGCCGGTCTGATCGGCCTGTCGCTGTTCCTGTTCGTCGCGCACAATCTGCTGATCGACTTCACCTATCCATTGATATCGAGCTGGCTGATCTATCTGGTTCTGACGTTCGTGAATTATTTCCGCGAGCAGAAGCAGCGTCAGCAAATCCGGTCGGCGTTCGGTTTCTATCTGTCGCCGCATATGGTCGAGCAACTGGCGCGCTCACCGGAGAAGCTCGTGCTCGGTGGCGAAGAACGCCGGATGACGATCCTGTTCAGCGATGTGCGCGGTTTCACCACTATCTCGGAGCATTATAAGGACGATCCTCAGGGGCTAACCCACCTGATGAATCGTTTCCTTACGCCGCTGACGAACGCCATCATCGAGCGCAAAGGCACGATCGACAAATATATCGGTGACGCCATCATGGCGTTCTGGAACGCGCCCGTTGACGATGCCGAGCAGGAAGCCAATGCTTGCGATGCGGCGCTGGAAATGCAGGCGCGAGCCGCCGCGCTCAATGACGAACTTAAACGTGAGGCGGAGGCCAATGGCGGCGTCTACTTACCGCTTCGCGTCGGCATCGGGCTCAATACCGGACCTTGCGTTGTCGGCAATATGGGGTCCGATTTCCGCTTCAACTATTCGGTACTCGGCGACACCGTGAACGTCGCGTCGCGTCTCGAGGCTCGAACCAAAGATTACCGTCTACCGCTGGTGATCGGCTCGCGAACCGCCGAAAGGGCCAAGGAAAAGTTCGCCACGATGGAAATCGACCTGATCAAGGTGAAGGGCAAGAAGGAGCCGGAGGCGGTCTTTGCCGTACTGGGCCGCGCAGAGATACAGCAGGATCCGCGTTGCCGGGAGCTACGTGGGCTGAACGCGGAAATGCTGGTCATATTCCGCAAACAAAAATGGGACGATGCGCTGGCTTTGATCGAGCGTTGCCGCGGTGTCGCCAACGGTTTCGATCTTGACGGGTTCTACGACATGTACAGCGAACGGATCGCCACCTATCGGGCCGATCCGCCGCCGCCCAATTGGGATGGCGTCTACGAAGCGGAAACCAAATAGCCGGTTCGCTGTACAGCCCAACCGTTCTACGGTTAAATGGGCAACTCACTGAGCAATAAATAACAAGGGGGAGGAACGGATGTACGGAAGGCGCTTCCTGAAGAGCAGCGGTTTGGCCGCTCTAGGCCTGATGTTGGGTGTCGCGGCTGCGGCGGCGCAGGACAAACCGATCGAGCTGAAGCTCTCGCACTGGGTACCGCCCTCACATCCGTTGCAAGCGGCGATCCAGGACTGGGCTGACGATATCCAGAAAGAGTCGAACGGCTCCATCACCTACAAGATTTATCCGGCGCAGCAGCTCGGCAAGGCGTTCGACCATTACGACATGGCGCGCGATGGCATCGCCGATTTTGTCTATGTCAATCCGGGCTACCAGCCGGGACGCTTCCCGATCATCTCCGCCGGCGAGCTGCCGTTCCTGGTCGGCAACGCCAAGGGCGGCAATCGTGCGATCGACGCCTGGTATCGCAAATACGCCGCGACCGAGATGAAGGACACGCACTATTGCTTTTCTTTCGTGCTCGATCCCGTGGCGATGCACTCGACTAACAAAAAGATCGTGGTGCCGGATGATCTGAAAGGCACCAAGGTCCGGCCAGCTCAAGGCACGATTGCGGCCTGGATGACGTCGCTTGGTGCGACCAACGTTCAGTCCAGTGCGCCTGAAGTGCGCGACATCCTGGCGAAGGGCGTTGCCGAACTCGGTCACCTTTCCATGGGGCTCGCTGGTGCTATTCGGCATCGACAAGGTGACCAAGTACGACATGGATGAGCCGCTCGGTTCGGTGATGTTCCAATGGCTGATGAGCCCGGCAACTTACGCTGCGATGTCGCCGGCGCAGCAGAAGGTGATCGACCACCACTGCACGACCGAATGGGCGGCGCGGTTTGCCGATCCCTGGGTCGACTTCGAACATGCCGGCCTGGCCAAGGTTCAGGCCGAGCCGGATCACGAAGTCTATAAGATCACGGACGATCAGCTTGCGCTCTGGAAGAAGTCGGCTGAACCGCTGCAGCAGAAATGGGCGGCCGACGTGAAGAGGGCGGGCGGCAATCCGGACGTGATCTGGAGCGAGCTGCAATCTTCGCTGAAGCAATATAACGCGGGCTTCTGAAGGCCAATCGTCAGCCGGACTGCGGCGGTGAGTCTCTCACCGCCGCCGCCACACCGGATATTGTCCGATGTCGGAAGCCGAAACGCACATTGCCGGAACTGCCGCGACGCAGCCGGCAGGCTCGCGCAGCGCAATGGATCGCTTCATTGATGGCATCGAGCTGATCGCCGCGTTCTTCGCCGGCATTGTGGCGCTCGATATCTTTGTTTCAGTGCTGCTGCGCTATTTCTTCAGCGTGCAGATCCCCGACAGCTATGATTTCGGCCGGCTGTTGCTTGGCATCCTGATTTTCTGGGGAATTGCCGCGACGTCGTATCGCGGCAATCACATCACCGTGGATTTGCTCTATGCCAATGTCGGCAAGCGGGCGCAGCGGTTCATCGACGTATTCGCAACGCTGGTGCTGCTGTTCGTCGTGACGGTCCAGACTTACACGCTGTTCGACAAAGTACGGGGCACCTACGCGGATAACGTACTGACTTTCGATCTTCGGCTGCCCGTGTGGCCCTTTTTTCTGGTGGCATGGCTGGGCGATGTCTCCGCGGTATTCCTGATCGCGGTGCGAACGTATCGCCTGATCTTCCATCCGGAATTGATGGGCGGCCAGTATCAGATCAAGCCGGTGGAGTGAAACGCTCGTGTTGCCCCACCTGAGCACGGAAGCTGTCGCCATCATCGGCTTCCTCAGTTTGTTCACGTTGATGCTGTTGCGCGTGCCGGTCGGCATGGCCATGGGCCTGGTCGGCGTCGTCGGCTTCTCCTACCTGGTCAGCGGTACGGCGGCGCTCAAAAGCGTCGGTCTGACGTCGATGCGCACAGTGACGGACTACACGTTCGGCGTTATCCCGATGTTTCTGTTGATGGGGGCATTCGTTTCCAATTCCGGTATGAGCCGGGAGCTGTTTCGCGCCGCCAACTCTTTCGTCGGACATTTCAAGGGCGGGCTTGGCATCGCGACGATCGTGGCTTGCGCCGGCTTTGCCGCGATTTCCGGCTCGTCGGTCGCGACCGCGGCGACGTTCGCTACCGTCGCCTACCCGGAAATGCGCCGTTACAACTATCCAAAGTCGTTCGCCACCGGCGTCATTGCTGCCGGCGGAACGCTTGGCGCGATGTTGCCGCCTTCAACGGTTCTCGCCGTGTACGGCATCATTACCGAGCAGGACATCGGCAAGCTCTTCATCGCCGGCATTATTCCGGGGCTGATCGCCGCGATCATGGACATGATCACGGTGGTGATCATCGGCAAAGTGCGGCCGAATTTCCTCCCCGCTACGCCGCGGCATAGCTGGGCCGAGCGCCGCGCAGGATTGCGCGATATCTGGGCGACATTGCTGCTTTTCGTCTTCGTTATCGGCGGCCTCTACGGCGGTCTGTTTACACCGACCGAGGCCGGCGGCATGGGAGCGTCGGGCGCGCTTATCATCGGGGTCGCGCGCGGCAAACTGACCGGGCCGGAAATCCGCCGTTCGTTGTTGCAGGCGGTGCGAACCGCGGCGGCGGTGCTGACCGTGCTGATCGGCGCGCTGCTGTTTGGCTATTTCCTGACCGTGACGCAGACCCCGCAAAACGTGACGGCGTTCCTGACCGGGCTGGGTCTTGGCCGCTACGGCGTGCTGGCGTTGATCATGGTCATGTACATCGTGCTCGGCTGCCTCATGGACTCGCTCGCCATGATCATCCTGACCATCCCGATCATCTTTCCGATCATAACGCAGCTTGGCTTCGACCCGATCTGGTTCGGCGTCATCATCGTGATGACAGTTGAGCTTGGACTCATTCATCCGCCGGTCGGAATGAATGTGTTTGTGATCAAGAGCGTGGTGCAGGATGTCAGCTTTTCGACGATTTTTGCCGGCGTGCTACCGTTCATCCTCACCGATCTTATTCGTCTTGTGATCTTGATCGCGTTCCCCGTGCTGGCGCTCTGGTTGCCGTCGCACATGATGAGGTGAAGGAAATACAATGGATCTGAAACTTTCCGGCCGTACGGTCCTGGTCACAGGCAGTTCGAAGGGTATTGGGCTTTCGGTCGCGCAATGGTTTGCCCGTGAAGGCGTCAATGTCTGCATGGCCGCGCGTTCCGGCGAACAACTCGAAAAAGAGGGCAACGCCATCGCCAAGGCAACCGGCGTGACCGTACGGACCATGGCCGCCGATCTTTCCGACCCTGCCGCGCGCGAGCGCGTTTACAACACGTTCCCTGACGTCGACATTTTGGTGAACAATGCCGGCGCCATTCCAGGCGGAACGATTCATGATGTCGATGAAACTGCGTGGCGGGCCGGCTGGGATCTGAAGGTTTACGGCTATGTCGGCCTGACCCGCTACTACCTCGCCATGATGGAAAAGCGAAAACGCGGCGTCATCGTCAACGTTATTGGACTTGGCGGCGAGCGTTTGGATGCGACTTATATCGCCGGCGCCATGGGCAATGCCGGCCTGATGGCATTCACCCGCGCCATCGGCGGCAAGAGCACAGAGTCCAACGTTCGCGTCGTCGGCGTCAATCCCGGCCCGGTCTTGACCGATCGTGTCGAGGTGCTCGGCCGCAAGCGCGCCAAATCTCAGCACGGCGACGAGAGCCGCTGGCGGGAAAGCTTCGCGAAAATGCCTTACGGGCGCCCCGCGTCATGCGATGAGATCGCGGCGACGGTGGTTTTCCTGGCGTCGGATTTATCGTCCTACACCAGCGGGACGATCGTTACGATCGACGGCGGAATCGCTAACAGTGGTGGGATGCCGTGACCGCCGTAGCCGCAGCCATCGGGATCTAGAGCGAAGTCGTTTTGGATTGAATCGATCGTCGCTCTAGCATTTTGATTGAGCATGATCTTTTCGAAAAGCCAGCTTCTGCCCTCGGATCAAGTCCGAGGGCAGGCTTTTTCCGGGTCATGCTCTAACGGCTAGCTGCGGCCACCACCTGCGAGCACCGCCCGCGTGGCAAGATCAGGCCCGAAGTCATCGGCACTGTCGATCGCAAGCAAATCAGCGAGCCGTGTGCGCGCGCGATTGACGCGGCTCTTGATCGTGCCGACCGCGCAGCCGCAGATCGAGGCGGCGTCCTCATAAGAGAAACCCGATGCACCGACGAGGATCAGCGCTTCGCGCTGGTCAGACGGCAGTTTGGCAAGCGCAGTGCGGAATTCCTCGAATTCGACACGTCCGGTTTGTTCCGGATGCGATTTCAGCGTGTCGGCATAGCGGCCGTCGGCGTCTTCAACCTCGCGGCGGCGTTTGCGGTATTCGGAACGGAACAGGTTGCGAAGAATAGTAAACAGCCATGCCGGCATATTGGTGCCAGGCTCGAATGAATCGATGTGGGAGAGGGCGCGCAGCAAGGTCTCTTGCACCAAATCGTCGGCGCGGTCGATGTTGCCGCATAGTGAGATCGCAAACGCGCGAAGACTCGGCACGGTGCTGAGTACTTGGTCGCGTATCGCAGGATCGAGCTTCATGCGTACGGTGCCTTTCTTCAGTCTTGCTGGCCGAGTTTCCGGATCAGATCGTTGATGCGATCGGGCACGCCCTGGTTAACGACGTCGTCGTACATCGCTCGCAACTGCTGGCCGATCCGGGCCTGAAGTCTCGCGCCCCAGGCGCGCGTGCGGCTTATTCTGGGGGGTGGCTGGCTTGCCCATGGCGTCTTGCATATGAGGTTCGTCCATTTCTGGCTTGTCGTGGTCTGAGACGTGGGCCTCGGTTCTGCGGTGCTTCATTTCGTCGCTTTTCCCCCGTTCGCCCATTCGGCAGCCCTTACTCACTTGCGCGTACTAACGCACTTGCCCAAATCCAAACGCGTGGTATTGCGCCTGGTTCCGTAACTTGGGAACTTTTTTGGAACTTTTCAGGGTGCCTATCGTTTCCGTGCCATGCTTTGGGCTTCCGAATAGGGGAGGATATCAGTGTCTACTTCTCAAGCCGTACTCCAGCACCTACCGTTTTTGCGCCGTTATGCCCGTGCTTTGACGGGTAATCAGGCCTCCGGCGACGCTTATGTGGCGGCGACGCTGAAATCGCTCATCGCCAGTCCGAATATGCTGGCGGAAAGTGCCAATTCGCGGGTTGGGCTGTACCGGCTGTTCACTAAAATCTGGAATTCAGTGGCGGTTAACGGCAAGCCCGAAGCCGAAGAGGTGACGCTGCCTCCCGAACAGCACCTTACTCAGATCACGCCGCGTCCGCGGCAAGCTTTTCTCCTCGTTGCTCTGGAAGGCTTCTCCGAGGAGGATGCCGCCGAGATCCTGGACTGCGATCTGGCGACATTACGCGGTTTGGTCGAGGAATCCGGTCGCGAGCTGGCTGCCGAGATTGCGACCGACGTTTTGATCATCGAGGACGAAACTTTCATTGCGATGGATATCGAGGCCTTGGTCGAAAGCCTCGGCCACAACGTCATCGGGATTGCGCGCACGCATAGTGAAGCGATTGCGCTTGCCAAGAAAAAGCGGCCGGGTCTCATCCTGGCTGACATTCAGCTCGCGGACGGCAGCTCCGGCCTTGACGCCGTCAACGAGCTTTTGACTTCGCTCGAAGTGCCGGTGATTTTCATCACCGCCTATCCCGAACGCTTCCTCACTGGACAACGGCCTGAGCCGGCATTCTTGATTGCTAAGCCGTTTCAGCTCGCGGTGGTGTCGGCGGTGGTCAGCCAGGCGCTATTCTTCGGGCGCAAGGCACACCAGCGCGTGCGGCAGCCGGTCGAACGGCAGGCGACCGCGTAACGTCTGGGTTCAAGATTTCGGAACCAAAAGCCGGGCACGATGCCCGGCTTTTTCTTTTGGTATTGGCGATGTTCCTAAAAAATTTAGGGCGCAGCCGATCGGCATATCGGCTGCGCCCAACACGACCGGCCAAGCACGGGGGGAGGGGGAAAGGATGGCCGGCCGCCTTGTCAAAGCGCGACCGTACTGTTTGTTCCTGCTGGTTTGATTGTTCCGCTCGATTGACTTCTTTAGACGTCAAGGACCGTCAACTGCTGCACTGTGATTTATCACGGGCCCGTGAAATTTGTTTTGGCAGTTTCGACCATCACGAGTGAGTGAGCGGCCGTTGGCTTTGGAACTGTCGCTCGCCAGCTTTGTTAGAGGCGTGAGTGTTGTGGGCTAGTTGGGGAGGCGTTTGCGTGTCCGAAGCAGTAATGGATTGTTTCGGTACGTCGGAGAGACTTCAATGGCGAAGCAGTTTTTGGTCCGCACAGCGAGCGCAGCGGGTCTTTTAGCGCTAGCCTTATTCTTTGTGGGCGCTGATCCTTTCTTAAGCGCCGGTGCCGATTTGACTAATACTTTCACGGTGAACCGGGCTGCCAAGGGAGACCGGCTACCGGTTTCGGTTGTCCCCGACTGGGATAACGCTTTTGGCGGCAGCCAACCTGAATCGCAACCTCAGTCGCATGCCCAGTTGCCGTTTGCGTGTGATGCGGCGTTCAGCATGATCTCATCGCCGGCTGCGTCGAATTACTTCGGCCGCTGCATCGCCTGACAATAATTTTTTACTGCACGATCTGGTTCGACGCGGGGCAACCTCTCGCGTTCAGCTGTTTTTTTGCGTTCGACTTAACAAATAAAATCGCGAAAGGAGTTTGGCGTCCGGGTTGTGTTTATTTGTTTGGAGCGTGCCGCGGAACTTTCCAGCCCGATCACGAATTGTGGACTTAGAAGTCGGCATTTCAGTACGGTGGAGGGTATCATGTCAGCAGGCCGTCGGCGCGTTACCTGCGCAATTCTGTTTGCGGGTGTTTTGACAATTCCGGTTGCTCCCGCTTTCGCGCAAGCGTTGGCCTACATGCCGCCGGAAAACGATAGCGCGGCATATCCCCAATATGACTCGCAGCAGTCCAGCGATGTGGCGCCGAGTAGCGATGAGCTGCCGGCGCCGCTACGCCGGCAAATGGTCGCCTACGATACGAATGAGCCTGCCGGAACGATCATCATCGATACCGCGCATACGTTCCTTTACCTGACGCTCGGCAATGGCCAGGCGCTGCGTTACGGGATCGGTGTCGGTCGCGAGGGTTTCACCTGGTCGGGCACGGAAACGATCACGCGCAAAGCCGAGTGGCCGGACTGGATTCCGCCCGCCGAGATGGTGGCGCGCCAGCCTTATCTGCCGCGCTGGGTCGGCGGCGGTCCCGGTAACCCCTTGGGCGCCCGTGCGCTGTATCTCGGCAATACCGATTATCGTATCCACGGCACCAACGATCCGACGACAATCGGAAAGGATGTCTCGAGCGGCTGCATTCGCTTGCAAAACGCTGACGTGGAGGATCTCTACGAACGCGTCGGTGTCGGTGCCAAGGTCATCGTATTGCCGAGAAGCCAGCAGAGCGTGTCGCTCGGCAGCGTTGGCGGCGACCGCATGACGGCGCAAATCCAGACCAGGCCCGCTAGCGTTCACCCATCCGCGGCTCGACTGACGCACGCGAATCTTGCGGGGGTCTACTAAACCCGGCGCGCTCAGCCGAAATCAGAAATATTGCGGAGAGGTTGAATGGCCGGAGCATAAGATTTAGTGCTTCGGCCTATTTTATTGCCGACAGGAGATCACGATATTGGATTTTGGGGGAGGACAGTAAGAGTGGGACGGGATGAGTGCGTCCGATAGTCTTAGGCCTGAAAGCTCAACGGTTGCTGTCGAGCAGGCGGCGCAAGTGGAACGTGTGAGTCTCGAAAACGAGTTGCGTAGCCGCATCAGGCAGCAGGAGGCGCTGGCGCAGCTAGGTGAGCGCGCGCTGGCCGAGCCTGATCTCGAGCGGCTGCTGAACGACGCTGTGAGCACAGTCGCAGTCACGCTCTCTGTGGATTTTGTCAAAGTCCTCGAACTGCTCCCAGGAAATACCGAACTTGTGCTGCGAGCAGGCTTTGGCTGGAACAAGGACCTGGTCGGGTCGATTCTGACGACAACGTCCGCCAGCAGCTATGCCCGCTATACGCTGGATTCCGCTGTACCCGTGGTGAGCGATGATTACGCGGAGGAAAAGCGGTTTGAGGTCGCCTCCTATCTTAAAGACCACAAGTGCGTGAGTGGCCTTTCGGTCGTGATCGCGGGCCGCGATGGCCGCGCTTACGGCATCCTTGGTGCGTGTGCGCTACACAAACAGACGTTTGGAGAGCACGACCAATCGTTCCTCGCTTCGGCGGCGAATATCCTCGCTGGCGCGATCCAGCGCCGCCAACTCGAGCAACGCCACGAGCTGATGATCCGCGATATGCGGCATCGCTCGGGCAATCTGTTCTCGCAGCTTTTGGCATTATTCTCCCAGACCGCGAGAAACTCGCGGAGCATTGCGGACCTCGCCAGCAAATATCAGGCGCGCGTGCTGGCTCTGGCCAACGCGCACCGGCTCATCACCGAAAGCGGGTGGAAGTCGACTCCGATCATGGATCTGCTCTACATCGTGCTTGGTCCCTATCTCGATCGTGTCTCATTCAGCGGGCCGAATGTGGAGCTCGAACCGGACCCGATCTTCAATTTGAGCGCCGCATTGCATGAGCTTGCTGCCAACGCCGCCAAGCATGGCAGCCTGTCACGCCCCAAGGGACAGCTCGCACTGAGCTGGACGGCAAGCCACACCCGTCGCGGTATGACGCTGACGCTGGACTGGGTCGAAAGGAACGGGCCGCCGGCGCGGCGGCCGCGGAAGCTCGGCTTTGGTTCGCGTTTGGTTACCCTGGTTATCGAACGGCAATTAAACGGTGAAGTGCACCGCACCTTCGCCCGCGGCGGACTGATCGTGCACATGGTGGTGCCGCTGACCCACGAACGCTGGCCGAGCGCAGAAGAAGTCTCGGACAGCAATTCCAGATCGGACTAAGCGTCCGGACCCCTCCGCCAGTCGCTTATTGGGCGCGCTGGCGGCCTGCCGCGCTCGTGCATAGCTAAGCTCGTGCATGGCTAAAATACGTCAGCCGCTTCATAATGGCGACTCGCCGGACAATCGCTGGAGATGTGCGTGTCGCAAGAAGCCGATCCGTTCAAATATTTTTCTTACCAGGCGATCGTCGATCGCCCGCGCATGACGTGGCCAAACGATGCCCGCGTCGCAGTGTGGGTTATTCCCAATATCGAGCATTTTCATATCGAAGTCGGTAACAATGCGCCCGATATCCGCAATCATTCGCGCCGGGACTACGGTAACCGGGTCGGCGTATGGCGGATCATGGAGACGCTCGCCAAGCATAATGTGCGCGGTACCGTCGCGCTCAATGCCGAAGTCGGGCGGTACTACCCACGCATCATGGAAGAGGCGACGAAGCTGAAATGGGAGCTGATGGGCCATGGCCTGACCAATTCGGCCATGCTCACGGGCTTGAGCAGGGAAGAGGAGGCAGCCGTCATTGCCGAAACGCGGCAGGTCATCGAGCAGTGGGGTCAGAAAATGCACGGCTGGCTTGGGCCGGGTCTGACCGAAACCTGGCATACCCTCGATCTGCTCCGCGAGTACGGTGCGGAATATGTCTGCGACTGGGTGAACGACGATTTGCCTTACCGCATGAACAACGGCCTCTACTCGATCCCTTATTCGATCGAGCTCAATGACATGCCACTGTTCAATACGCCGAGTATTGATATTGCCGATTTCGAACGCCGGATTCGCGACACTTTCGACGTGCTTTATGAAGAGGGCGAGAAGAACGCGCGGGTTATGGCGATTGCGCTGCATCCATTCCTGATCGGTGTGCCGCACCGCATCCGCACGTTGGATAGGGCGCTGGCCTACATTGCCTCCCACGGCAAGGTGTGGTTCGCGACCGGCTCCGAGATCATTGCCGCTTACCGCGCACAAGAGCAGAAGGCATGAACGCGCAACCAGGACAAATTCTCCCGGCCGGAACCCGCACGCCGTTTGAGCGCATCGCGCTTCTGCTGCAGGGCGGCGGCGCGCTGGGTGCTTATCAAGCCGGCGTCTATCAGGCGATGGACGAAGCCGGCCTCTATCCGAGCTGGGTCGCGGGCATTTCCATCGGCGCGATGAATTCCGCCATTATCGCCGGCAACCCGCCGGAGCGCCGCGTCGCGCGCTTGCGCGAGTTCTGGGAGATGGTCAGTTCGTCTCCGCTGGGCCTGCCGAATTTTACCGTACTTGATACCAAGAACCAGTTCGGCCGCCAGTTCATCAATCAGGCGCAAGCCATGAACATCCTGTTGTTTGGCGCGCCGCACTTCTTCTCGCCGCGAGTTCCGCCGCCGTCGTTATGGCCGCCGAGCAATCCTCTCCACGCAAGCTATTACGATAACGCTCCGGCACGCGCGACACTCGAGCGGCTGGTCGATTTCGATCTCATCAACAAGCGGCAGATCCGGTTCAGTGTCGGCGCTGTCGACGTTTGTTCAGGCAACTTCCGGTATTTCGACTCCGACGACTGCGAGATACGGGTCGAGCACGTCATGGCCAGCGGCTCCTTGCCGCCTGGATTTGCAGCGACCGAGGTCGACGGCAAGTTTTATTGGGATGGCGGCCTGATTTCCAACACGCCGCTTCAGTGGGTTCTCGACAGCCAGCCGCGAAAGGACACTTTGGCGTTCCAGGTCGACCTATGGAGTTCACGCGGCGAATTGCCGAAGGATATGATCGAGGTTGAGATCCGCCAGAAAGAGATCATTTATTCCAGCCGCAATCGTGCCGCGACGGATGAATACAAGCGGTCCCAGAAGCTCCGTATCGCACTGGCCAACCTGCTGCGCGATATCCCGCAAGAACTGCGCGACAGCGACGACGCCAAGCTGCTTTCAGGCGTCGCCAACGACAAAGTCTGCAACATCGTGCATCTGATCTATCGGGCCAAAAAATACGAGGGCATCGCCAAGGATTTCGAGTTTTCGAGGCGTACGATGGAAGAGCACTGGAAGGCCGGTTACATCAATGCGCGCGAGACGTTGAAGAATCCTCAGGTTCTGCAATTGCCCGACCGCAGCGTTGGTGTCCGTACATTCGACATCGGCGACGATGGTAACGACGGCGACTGAAGAGGATTGCCATGAAGGAAAGTGAGGTCAAGCAACGCGCGTTCGCGATGCCGCTGACCAGCCCGGCCTATCCGATCGGGCCTTACCGCTTCGTCAATCGTGAATTTCTGGTCATCACCTACCGGACCGACCTGCAGAAGCTGCGCGAACTCGTCCCCGAGCCGTTGCAGGTCAGCGATCCGCTGGTGAAGTTCGAATTCATCCGTATGCCGGATTCAACCGGCTTCGGCGACTACACCGAAAGCGGACAGGTCATCCCGGTCTCATTTGAGGGTCGAAAGGGCGGCTATACCCACTGCATGTTTCTTGATGACCATCCGCCGATCGCAGGCGGCCGTGAGCTGTGGGGCTTTCCGAAGAAACTCGCCAAGCCGACGCTTCATGCAGAAATCGATACCCTTGTTGGGACACTCGATTACGGGCCGGTGCGCATCGCGACCGGCACCATGGGCTACAAGCACAAGGTGGCGGATCATGACGCCGTGCTGGCCTCGCTACTGGCGCCGAATTTCCTGCTCAAGATCATACCGCATGTCGATGGCACGCCGCGCATCTGCGAGCTCGTCGAATACAGCCTGACCGACGTCGCGCTTAAAGGCGCGTGGACCGGGCCGGGTGCGTTGACCTTGTTCTCGCACGCGCTGGCGCCGATCGCTGAATTGCCGGTTCTGGAAATAGTGTCAGCGACCCACATCGTTGCCGACCTGACGCTTGGCCTCGGCAAAGTGGTGCACGACTATCTGGCGTAAAGGCGCGTCAGCGCTGGCTAGCGCTCTTCATGCACCGTGTGGATGCGCCGGTTGTAAATTGCCGGCGTAATCCCGAACAAATCCCAGCGCGCCAGATAGGCGAGCAGGAAAGGGTGACAGCCCCACTGGTAAAGCCGCGCGACATCGCCGCCGAGGAGCGCATCGCGCTCGTCGCCGGTGAGATCGCGTGCGGCAATGGCGGCGGTGGGGTCGCGCTTGAGTGCCTCGCGGAAGCCTGGATCATGCAGTGCATCCCGGCAAAGCTTATCGATGGCATAGACACTCATGACTTAATTCCATCGCCACACCGCGTAGGCGTGACCCTGCTTGTGTTGCGCCAGAACCGTTACCGGTTTGTGGGTGCCGATGACACCGAGCATTGCAATCCAGTTCAGGAGTTCACCGCCGATATTGCCGGCCGCAAGCATACGCTTGGTGGTCGCTTCGGCAACGAGATCGTCCACCCGCGCCTGCGTCAGCAGCTCCTCGACGTGACGCGACCATTCGGGATCGGGAGTGCCGGCTGCGCGTTCGCCGGGTGGGATTTTCGGGCCGCCAATTTCCAATGAAAAGCTGCCACTGCCGATCACCGCGACCCGCAGCGGTTCCGGCCATTCCTCGATCGCATTGCGGATAGCCTCACCCAGCGCGTAGCAGCGCTGCGACGTCGGAAGCGGCGGTGCGAGCGCATTGACGAAGATTGGCAATACCGGAATTTTCATGTGCGGCGCGATGAAGTGCAGCGGCACCATGACGGCGTGATCGACGTCGAAATCCTGCACCAGCGAAATGTCGAAGCCGCGGGCGATCGCGGAAGCGCGGATGTGCGCCGCCAGCGCACGCGGCACCGCGACCTTGTAGTGCGGCATCGGCGTTTGATCGTTCGGGCCTGATGTCGTCTCGGCGATGCCGATCGCGAAAGTGGGAAAGTTATCGAGAAAGAACGTGTTGAAATGGTCGTCGGTGAAGATGACAAGGATGTCCGGGTTTATGGCCTCGAGATGTTTCGCCACTTCGGCATAGAACCGCGCGGTCTCGCATTGCGGGCCTTCACGCGCGACGAGGGCAGGGGACGCAGGCGTATGAGGCAAGCCAATCCCGGCAACGATCTCGGCCATCTTTGTCGTCCTTCCAGCAAGCTATGCATCTTACACGGTCCGCCCATCACAGGTATCCGTGGCAGGCATTCACGTCCCCTTTCATCGTGCCGCCAAATGGCTAGAGTGCCGGCCGCAAGAGCGAACAGCGAAGGGAAATCCGCCATGGGCGAAGAAGTTGTCAGTTTCCAGTCGGCGGGTTTACGCCTGCATGGCGTTGTGAGCGTACCGCCGGGGATCAAGCCGGGCGAGCGCCGCGCGGCTTTTCTGGTGCTGCACGGCTTCGGCTCCAACAGCGACAGTCCAAACTGCATCACGCCAGCCGGCGTCCTCAATGGATACGGCTATGTCACGTTGCGTTTTGACATGCGTGGCTGCGGCAAGAGTGAAGGCGAATTCGGCCGTGTGATCTGCCTGGAGCAGGTCGAGGATACCGGCAATGCGCTGGAGTTTCTGGCCAAGCACCCCTCGGTCGATCCGAACCGGATTGGCGTGATCGGCTCGAGCTTCGGCGGCGCGGTCGGCGTCTATGCTGGCGGCACCAATCCGAAGGTCGCCGCTGTGATCTCGAACGGCGGTTGGGGCGACGGCGAGCGCAAGTTCCGCGGCCAGCACACGTCGCCGGAAGCGTGGGCGAAATTCACCAAGATGCTCGAGGATGGGCGCGAACATCGCAAGCGCACCGGCAAATCGCTGATGGTGCCGCGCTACGACATCGTGCCGATTCCGGGCCACGTGAAGGAAAATCTCGATAAGCAAAAAGTTGGAATGCTGGCGCCGAATTCAGTCGATATGTTCCCGGCGGAGACCGCGCAGAGCATGTTCGATTTCCGCGCCGACGACGTGGTCGGCAACATCGCGCCGCGTCCACTGCTGCTGATTCATTCCGCGAAGGATTCGGTGACGCCGACTGAGCAATCGATCGAGATGTTCAAGCGCGCGGCACAACCGACGGAGTTGCATCTGTTTGCCGGTCTTGACCACTTCCTGTTCTCTGAGAACTCGGAGCGGGTGTGGGGCATGATGAAGCCGTGGCTCGATAAGTATTTCCCGGCAACAAAATGAGCAGCAAGAGTATTAACGTCGGTCCCGAGGAGCTCGGCCGGTATATTCGCGAAGTGCTCGTTGCCGTCGGAGCGCGCGAGAAAGACGCTAGCGTCGTCGCCGATGGTCTGGTGTGGGCCAATCTGCGCGGCGGCGACGGCCACGGTGTGTCGCGTCTGCCGCGCTATCTCGACATCATCGCGGCTGGCGAGATCAGCCGGGATGCGGTGCCGAAACTGACCCATGACCGCGGTGCGACCTTCGTGCTTGATTGCGGCCACGGTTTCGGTCCGGTGGCGGTGATGCAGGCCGCTGCACTCGCGGTGGAGCGCGCCAAAAAACTTGGTGTCTGCTTTTGTCTGGTGCGTGAAACGACGCATACCGGCGCAATCGGCCGCTACGCGCAATGGATCGCCGAGCAGAAATGCGCCGCCGTCATCATGGGTGCCGGGCCGACGTTGATGGCCTATCACGGCGCCCGGGTTGCGAGCTTGTCGACCAGCCCGATCGCGATTGCCGTGCCGAGCGGCAACGGGCCGATCGTGCTCGATATGGCGACTAGCGCCGTCGCTAACGGCAAGATTTTGCAGGGCCGCAATACCGGCCAGCCGTTGCCCGAAGGCACGGTGCTGACGGCGGACGGAGAGCCGACCACCGATCCGAACAAGGCGGAGATTTTATTGCCGCTCGGCGGTCCGAAGGGTTCCGGTCTCGGCTTGATGTTCGAAATACTGGCGAGCGTTCTTGCCGCAGCGCCGATCCAGGCGCGCGCGCTGGGGCCGGAACAGCGCACGCGTCACACCGGCAACACCGCAATGCTTGTTATCGATATCGAGACCTTCCGGCCTCTGGTGGATTTCACGAGCGACGCCGATACACTGACGACGCTCCTGAAAGCGTTGCCGCGTCAGGCGGGATTCGACGAGATCACCATGCCCGGCGAACGCTCGCAGCGCACCGAAGCCCGGCGCCGCAAGAACGGCATCCCGATCCCGCCAAAGCTTTGGCAAGACCTTGAGAAGATCGGGAAACAGCACAACGTCAAACTGCCGGCGGCTCTCTCGGCGCCGGCGTAGCGGACGTTTAGAGTTCGCCGTATTGCACCGGCACGTAAGCATATCCGGTGCCTGACTTGGTCGCGCGGCCGACACCCGGGAACGGCAGATGGCCGCCGGAGAACAGAAGCTTGTCGGTTGTGACCATATCGAACACCTTTTTGCGGTTGGTCAAAGCCAGCGCCGCATCGGTATCGAACGCCACTGAACGTTCCGGGTGCGCGAATTGCAATGCGGCGCAGTGCACGATGTCGCCGAAGATCAGGAAATCGCCATTGCCGGACGTAACGCGCACCATGGAATGACCCACGGTGTGACCGGGCAGATGGACCGCCCGCACGCCCGGCGCGAATTCGGCGCCATCCTTGTACATCTGCAATTTTCCGGCAGCCGCGTAGGGCTTGATCGCGGCCTTCGCCATATCGAAAAATCCGCGGAATTCCTCGGGCGCCTTGCCGCGGATTTCATCCGACGTCCAGAAGCCATGATCGTCGCCGTGCACATGCACTGTGGCGTTTGGAAACAATATCGATCCGTCGGCTTTGGTGAGGCCGGGGATATGGTCCGGATGCATGTGAGTGATGACGACCTCGTCGATCCACGCCGGATCGACACCTGCAGCGGCCAGATTCTGCGGCAGCCGGCCGACCGATGGCGCGAAATTCTGGCCACCGCCGGTATCGACCAGAACGAGTTTGCCGCCGGTGTTGATGAGCCAGGTGTTGAGCGGCGTCGGGATGCCGACTTTCGGCAAGTGAGCATCGTTCAGGAGCTTATGGGCGCCGGCTTCGTCGCCGGCGAACAGCGTTGCGTCGAGCGAAAGGCCGCCATCGCTCAGCACCGTCACTTCATAGTCGCCGACCTTGACCCGAAAGAATCCCGGAGCCTGTTTGCCGGTCATCGGTGCAGCCATGTCATCCTCCATACCTTGCGAATGCTGCTTAATGTGGCGGTATAGTATGAAAATAGCAAAACGGAATCACGCCTCTGCAAGCCTTAGCCCGATATAGCGATCAAGGGTCGCGTGGTCGGCGAGCAGCGCGGCCGATGGCCCGCTCTGCACGATACAGCCGCGTTCGAGCAGCAGAGCATTTTCCGTCAAAGACAGCGCAATGTCGGCGTGCTGCTCGACCAGGATGAAAGCGCAGGTTCCTTCCGCGGTCATGCGGCGGATTGCGGCGGCGAGTTCTTCGACCACGATCGGCGCGAGGCCCTCGAGCGGCTCGTCGAGCAGCAGCAGCGAGGGATTGGTCATCAGCGCACGGGCGATGGCCAGCATTTGCTGCTCGCCGCCGGAGAGCTGATTGCCAAAATTGCGCCGCCGCTCCGCCATGCGCGGGAACAGGTCGTAGATCGCGGCAAGGTTCCAGCGGCCGTCACGGGCGGCAACGGTCAGATTTTCCTCAACGGTCAGCGTCGAGAATATCTCGCGCTCCTGGGCCACCCAGCCGATGCCGCCTTGGGCGCGGCGATGAGGGGCGCGCGCCGTGATGTCCTCACCCCGCCACAGCACGCGGCCGCGGGCAATTTGCGTATAGCCCATGATGGTGAGCAGCAGCGTCGATTTACCGACGCCGTTCCGGCCCAGCACGGCAAGGCCGCCGCGCTCGGGCAGGTCGAATGAAATACCATCGAGCACAACGGCGGACCCGTAACCGGCGCGGATGTCGTTGAGCGAAAGCAGCGGTGCGGTCATGACACCGCCTCGTGCCGCGTTTTGCCGAGATAGACCGCGCGGACACGCGGATCGGCGGCGATTTCCTGCGGTGTGCCTTCGAGCAGCACGCGGCCGCCGACCATGACGATCACCCGCGACGCAAAGCGGAATACCAGATCCATGTCGTGCTCGATGAACAGCACGGTGATGTCGCTGGAGAGCCCGGCGATGACGGCGAACAGTTCGCGGCTTTCTTCGCGCGGTACGCCGGCGGCTGGCTCGTCGAGCAGCAACACCTTCGGCTTCACGGCAAGCGCCAGCGCGATCTCAAGAAGGCGCTGCTGGCCGTAGGCCAGCTCGCGGGTCACGCGGTGACAGACCGGCGCCAGCGTCAGTCTGGAGAGAATGTCGTAGGCTTCGTCGATCTCGTCCTGATAAGCGGGAAGTTGCCGCCACCAGGTCTGCGCCACGCGCCGGCGCTCGCACACGGCAAGCGTCACCGATTCCAGCGCGGTGAGGTGCGGAAACAGCGAATTGATCTGATGGGTGCGCACCAGCCCAAGCCGCACCCGCTGTTCCGGCGGCAACACGGTGATGTCGTCGCCGCCGAGAATGATATGGCCGGAGTCCGGCCGCAGCGCGCCGGTGATGAGATTGATCAGCGTGGTCTTGCCGGCGCCATTGGGGCCGATCAGCGCGTAGCGTACGCCGTGCGGCAGGTTGAGTTCGATATTGGATGCGACGACAAGCGAGCCGAAACTCTTGTTCAGCCCGCGGGTGGCCAGCAGCGCTCTCGCTCACGACCATGCCTTTAGCCGCCGGGCCAAGAGCGACAAACCGCCCAGCAATCCGTTCGGCAGCAGCATGACGACGGCGATCAGCAGCAATCCGATCCAGAAATACCAGTATTGCGGATTGAGCCCGGAAAACTGATCGCGTGCGACCATGTAAACGGCAGCGCCGATCAAGCCGCCGTAGAGCCGGCCGGTGCCGCCGACGATCAGCATGACCAAAACGTCGGCGGAGCGCTGAAAGCCCAGTACCTCCAACGACACTGTTTCGGTGGTCTGCGTCAATACCGCGCCGGCAATGCCGGCCATGACGGCGGCGATCGTATAGACGGTGCGGATGTGGGTGTGCATCGGCGCGCCTATGGCCGGCATGCGTGCGCTATTTTCGCGTATGCCGCGGAGCGCCAGGCCGAACGGCGAATGGATCAGCCGTCGCGCCACCAGGAAAATCAGGAACAGAACGGCGAGGGCGTAGCCATAAGCGGTGTAGCCGTACAGATCGAATTTGATTTTGCCGAACAGCGGCCAGGTGTGGATGCCCTGCAGGCCGTCAAAACCGCCGGTGATCCAGCCCGCACTGTTGGCGGCTTCCTGCATCACCAGCCCGATGCCGAGCGTGATCATGATCAGCGCGAGATGGCGAAACCGCGCCACCACAAAACTTGTGAGGTAGCCAAACAGCCCGGCGGCCAGCGCGGCCGCCGCCAGCCCGGTCAGCGGCTCTCCCCAACCCGCTTGCGACAGCAGGCCGGCGGTATAGGCGCCGACACCGAAATAGGCGGCGTGACCAAGCGATACGATGCCGGCGTAACCCAGGATGAGGTCGAGCGATAACGCGAACAAGGCCGTGATCGCGATCTGGCTCGCCAGCACCAGGTAATTCGGTGTCAGGACGAACGGCAACAGCGTCGCCAGCCAGAATACGATCTCGCTCCAGCGCCAGCGCACTTGCGCCTGCAAATATTGAACCGGAGTGATCGTTCCGGTGAGGCTTGCGCTGACCATTTTATTAGCGCCTTCCGAACAGACCGTTCGGCCGCCACATCAGCAGCACGATCATCACCAGATAGATCAGGAATGCGCCGATCGCCGGTACGTAGTATTTGCCGGCGGTGTCGCTGATGCCGAGCAGCATGGCGGCGGCAAAAGAACCCCAGATCGATCCGAGTCCGCCGACCGACACCACAATCAGAACGTAGATCAGATAAGTCAGGGCAAACGACGGATCGAGCCCGACAATCTCGATGGCGAGCGCGCCGCCGAGGCCGGCGAGTCCACTGCCGAGCGCGAATGTGATGGCGAACAGGCCATCGACATTGATGCCGAGCCCGCGCGCCATGCGCTGGTTGTTGACCGCCGCGCGCACCTGAGCACCGAAGCGGGTGTTCTCAATGGTGAGCACCAGGGTGATGGTGATCAGGAGCGCAATGCCGATCAGGAAAATCCGGTAAACACCAAAGTTCAGGCCGGCGAAATTGATCGAGCTGCGCAGGTAAGCCGGCAATTGCACCGGCTGGTTGATCGTACCGTAGATGTAAGCGGCGGAGGCGATCGAGACAAAGACGATGCCGATGGTGAGCAGGCACTGGTCGAGATCGCTCGCCCGGTAGAAGCGGCGGAAGAACAGACGCTCCAGCACGACGCTGCACAGCGCGGCAGCAACGAAAGCAACCGGCAAGGTGGCAAAAAACGGCCAGCCGAGGCTGTTCATCAACGTTACGGTGACGTAGCCGCCGAGCATGGCGAAGCTGCAGTGCGCCAGGTTGACGAAATTCATCATCCCGAGCGTCACTGACAGCCCAACCGACAACAGAAACAGCAGCATTCCGTAGGCGATGCCGTCAAATAGCACGCCAAAGATTGGAGGCATCGCCGTACACCTGCGAGCCGAACGCGATGCTACTTGTTCATCCGCGCCTTCGCTGGGTCCTTCACCGCCGGCACGCTATCGAACTCGACATTTTGCAGCACGCCGCCGATTTTATCGACGCGGCGGATATAAACCGTCTGCACGATGTCGCGGGTTTCCGGATCGATGCTGATCGGGCCGCGCGGGCTCTCCCACGCCATGCCCTTCGCCGCCGCGATCAGGGAATCGCCATCAGCCTTGCCACCGGTTTTCTCCAGCGCTGAATAGATCAGATGCGTGCCGTCATAGCCACCGACCGCGAAGAAGTCCGGGTTGCGATGGAATTCGTCGTTGAAGGCTTTGACAAACTCCTGGTTCATCGCCGATTTGTGGGTGTAGTCGTAGTCGGCAGCGGTAATGATGCCGATCGATGAATCACCCATGCTTTGCAGCGCAGTGTCCGCCGCGAGAGCGTCCTGGCCGAGAATCTTTGTCTTTTTGGGATCGATGCCGCGCTCGGCCAGCGCCTTGCCGACGGCGGCCGGCTGCGCGCCGCCCGGAATCCAGATGTAGATGGCGTCCGGATTCTTGTCCTTCGCCGCCTGAATAAAAGCGGAAAAGTCGGGATTGGCGACCGGGAAACGGACCGAGCCGACGATCGTGCCGCCACCTTCCTTGAAGCCGGTCTGGAACCAGGTCTCGGCGTCGATGCCCGGGCCATAGTCCGACACCATCGTATAGACCGTCTTGATGCCGTTCTTCGCTGCCCAGACGCCCAGCGTGTAGTTCAGTTGCGGCGTGGTCGATGACGTGCGCGCGATATAGGGCGACTTGGTGGTGATGATCGAGGTTGCTGCGTTCATCACGACCATGAATTTCTTCGCCTCGGCCGAGACGTCGGCGGCAGCGAGCGCATTTGGGGTCAGCGAAAAGCCGCCGAGGACGTCGGCGTTGTCGCGCACGACGAGCTCTTGCGCGAGGCGCTTGGACACATCCGGCGCCATGCCGCCGGTGTCCTTGCGGATGACTTCGATCTTCTTGCCGGCGACGGTGTCGCCGTGCTGCTTCATATAGAGCTTCAGCCCGTTGTCGATCATGTTGCCGGTATCGGCAAACTGCGCCGGAATATTCGTTGACCATTCCGATCTTGACCGAACTCTGGGCGCTGGCCGAACTCACCCCGGTCAAAGCCAGCGCCAAGCCGGCTACACTCACTAACAACTTCTGCATCGTTCCCTCCCAGATCGTGCAATCTTGTTTTCGGGGCGTATCCTCGTTCAGGTCGACGATGAGTGCAATGCGCGTTTCGTCCCGCTTGCGGGTGGGATTTGGCCCCCAACACCCCTTGAATGAGGGCGCCGGGCATGGTCCAGAGATGGGAGAGAGCTTTAGTATGGACCGTCAGCCGAATTCCGCAGGGACGATCGATCAGGACGAAGTCGCGCGCTTCTCGCGGCTCTCGAGCCAATGGTGGGACGCGCGCGGTCCGATGGCGCCGCTGCACAAGTTCAACCCGGTGCGGCTTGGCTATATCCGCGACCGCGCCGCCGATTATTTCGACCGCGATCCGAAGCGGCTCGACAGCCTTATGGGCCTGCGCATTCTCGATATCGGCTGCGGCGGCGGCGTTTTGTCGGAGCCGCTGGCGCGGCTCGGCGCCAGCGTCGTTGGGGCCGATCCCTCCGAAAGCAATATTGCGGTTGCCCAGAGTCACGCCGCGCAGTCCGGGCTCACCATCGATTATCGCTGCACGACTGCCGAGGTGCTGGCTGAGGCCGGCGAAAACTTCAACATCGTGCTCGCCATGGAAGTGATCGAGCATGTCGCCGACGTCGGCCTGTTCGTCGATCTCGCCGCGTCGCTGGTGAAGCCCGGTGGTTTGATGTTCGTCGCGACGCTCAACCGCACCATGAAGAGCTTTGCGCTGGCGATTGTCGGCGCGGAATATATCCTGCGCTGGCTGCCGCGCGGCACTCATCGGTGGGACAAGTTCGTCACCCCCAACGAACTTGAAATCGCCATCGAGCAGACCGGTCTGCAGCTCACCGACGAGAGCGGCGTTATTTACAATCTGCTTGCAGATCGCTGGCAGCTCTCGAGAGACATGGACGTGAATTACATGGTCGTTGCCGAGAAGGCGGCGTAATGGTCGCGCCTTGGCTCTGGATTGTTTTCACTGTCGCTGCCGCGTTTTTCCAGACTTTACGTAACGCCATGCAGCGCGAGCTGACGGTGACCTTGGGCACGGTCGGTGCGACCCACGTGCGGTTTCTGTTCGGCTTTCCGTTCGCGCTGTTGTCCCTGATCGGGGTCATGATCTGGACCGGCGTGCCACTGCCGCGTCCGGCTTTAAGTTTCTGGCCGTGGGTGATCGACGGCGCCGGCGCGCAAATCGCCGCCACCGCGACGATGCTGATGGCGATGGGCGAGCGTTCGTTCGTGGTCACCATCGCTTACATCAAGACCGAACCGATCCAGGTCGCGATCTTCGGCCTGATCTTTCTCGGCGATGCGGTGACGTGGCCGTTGATGTCGGCAATCCTGGTGGCGACCGCGGGCGTCATCGTGATGTCGATCAAGCCGGGCGGCATGGTCGGCGGCATCAAGCCGACGGTGATCGGCCTGGTGTCCGGCGGCCTGTTTGCCCTGTCGGCGATCGGCTACCGCGGCGCAATCCTCGATCTGCATATGCAGAACTTCGTGATGGCCGCGACCTTCACGCTGGTCGTCGGGCTACTCATGCAGGCGGTGACGCTTTCAGCCTGGCTGTTGCTGCGCCAGCCATCAGCCATGACGGCGATCCTGAAATCGTGGAAGCCGTCGCTGTTTGCCGGCCTGATGGGAGCGTTTGCCTCACAGTTCTGGTTTCTGGCGTTTGCGATTGCGACCGCCGCCGCAGTGCGGACGCTGGCTTTGATCGAAGTTTTGTTCGCGCAGATGGTGGCGCGTTACATGTTCGGCCAGCGCACCAATAGGCGCGAGGCCGTCGGTATGGCTTTGGTCGTCGCCGGTGTGCTGCTTCTGATCTACGCGGAAGATTAGCGACGGCGTGCATCCATATACGTGCAGCAATGTCCGCCTTCAGGATGAAGCGGACATGATGGTTCCTGCGAATGATGTCGCCCTGTGACCCAAGACGGACATTCCGTATCGGAGAGAAATCAGCGGTTTGCTAAGTGCTTAGCAGCAAGCGCTCCCCTCATTCGCTATGATCGTCTCACGTTTGGGAACGGGTGTACCGGCAGAGCGAGGACAAAATCACCCGTTCCCTGCATCGCGGCCGGCGTGCCGCACGTCGGATGGTGTCATACCGAAACGGCGGCGAAATGCGCGATTGAAATGCGATAGGTCACTGAAGCCAGCCGTAAATGCGATTGTGGTGATTGTTCTGTCGGAGTGCTGTGAATTGAACAGCATCTCATAAGCGCGTTCCAAGCGGCGCTCGATGACAAACTTGTCGCACGATAGGCCTTCAGTTTCAAACAGCACGTGAACGTAGCGGGGCGTAACGCCGAGATGTACCGCTACGGCTCTCGCCGACAAATCGGGGCGGCGGATATTTCTTGTGATGAAGGCCTTAACCGCTTGCAGGCGAGCCGCGCGCATGCCGCGGCCATAGGCGATGTTGGCACCATCCCGCGTCGCTCCGACGGCAAGTGCAACGAGATCGCCGATATGAGCTGCAAAGAGCCGACGTAATTCCGGCGATGCAAGCTGCCGGCTTTTCAGGGTGGGCTGAATATAATCGACCAGGAGCCGTAGCGCCTCGGTGTTCGCCGGTATCGGCCGGGCCAGCGCATCTTCCGGCTTGGCCGCCATGCCGTTGAGCAGTCGGCGTGGAATGCGCAATGTCAGAAATTCCGTCGGCACGGGATAATCCTTGGCACCGACATCACCGCACGACAGCAGTACCGCGGCTCCTGCATCCATCCTGAACTCTCGGCCAACCTGGGACGGCAGGCTGCAGCCCGACAAAATAGTCCCGAAAATAAAATCGTCATTGCCGTCGGTGAGCAGGGCCTGGGTGCGCCGACCAATATTGCCGTTGGTCCGCCCCCAAATCACGCCGAGGCCGTCAAACTCGTGCACCGTGGCTTCATATTGCACCGGGCGATCATCGTATGGTCCAAGATCAAGCCGCGTGAACGAGCGGCCAAGCGCCTCACGGAAATAGGATAGACGCTCGCGCGCGGGGACGGAGTCTGTCGAGAATTGGGTTCCAGAATCCGCAGCGTCATTTCCCATGACGGTGCTCCATCTCGTGCAGAGATAATAGACTATCTCAATACGGGTATAACAAATTACTTCGCTTTCGCGACATTCTGAGAATGTCATCGAAGTGCAGTCCGTCTGACACCGGCATTCTTAAGCCGACAATATCAGCTGCGGCAAGAATACAAAGCCGATTTCCCTGTGATCCGCGGCACTGTTCGCTCTCGTCCAAGTGCACAGCAACACGACCGCCTAGGGTTGGCTGGGTGCACCGCGATTTAGGCCCATCCCAAGGATCTCACGCCGCTCACGGATCGGACGCGCATGTGCTCGGGATTGAGCATTAACAGGCTTTTTCGCGCTTGTTTGCTGCTGACGCTCAGTGCGTCGGCTACGCTTCTATTCAACGAACAAGCGCGCGCGCAATGCTCTGCGCGCGATGTGATGCGACGTCAGCCAGAATTTGCAGAAGCTCTTACCGTCGTTGCGTTCCCAAAGCTGGTCGAGTCCGCTGTCGCTACGAAAATATGGAAGTCAATCCAAGTTGGAAATGTTGCCGACAAGCGAGCTCTTTATGGTGCGCTCGAAGACGCTGACTGCAGCATTGGTGATACGGCTGAGGAAATGCTCGTAGCACCGGAGTTCACGCTAAGTGGCGTAGCTACCAAGCTCAACCTTGCTGTCGTGTCGGTGTCCGCACTCGGCCTGGCGGGAGAGAACGTGGCACTCAATGACATCTACGCGCAGGCGCAAAAGCTTGGCTTTTCGCTTTGCCCGGCGGAGGTTGGTCCTCAACTGCGCCTGCAATACTTCGAGCAACCGATTGGCGAATTTCTGGACATTGCCATGGCACCGATTAGAACGCGCGATGGTTCATCCGGTATGTTTGCCGTGGGTAACGGCGGCGCTGGGCTATTGCTGATCGGTGATGAGGTGAGCGCCGACACTAAGTTTTACCAATTGTCACGCTTCGTGTTTGTACGTCCGATCGATGCTAAAATTACCCAATGAGCCCAGCGTGTCGGCTCATGGCCCATCGCGAACTTGACGCAGCATCATCTCATGTCCGCTCTCGGGAGCAATGCGGACAGCTTGGTCCAGTGAACTAGCGCGAAAGAGGCCGTCGGCGTGCCGCTGCTGATCTAGGCGGAACGCCGATTTTTAAGCCGCGTAGCAGGCTGTTTTCCGCTAACTCTCGATAAGAAGACGATCCGAGTCGTCTTTGAGTCGCACGCCTGAATAACCGCGATCGTGCATCGCGAACAAAATATGCGCGATTTTGCGCGCGGCGTCGGCATAGCCGATTCCTTCCGGCCGGATGTTCGAGATGCAGTTACGATCCGCATCGGTCGTCTGCGCATGAGGCTGCCAGGTCAGGTAGGCGCCCATGCTGTCGGCGGCCGAGAGTCCCGGGCGCTCGCCGATCAAAACACTCACGCAGGTTGCCCCCAGCGCCGCAGCCACGGCATCGCCGATCCCGACCCGCCCGTGGCGAACGATCACCAAAGGAGCAATCTGCCAGCCTTCACTGCGCAGCAGCTTGATGGCGTCTGCTAGGATCGGATGCGCGTGCGCCTGGACGGCGCGTGCTGAGAGACCGTCGGCGACGACAAACACAATATCCCAGCGGCCAGCATGCGGCTTAAGCGCCGCCGCTGCGTGCACGTCCAGCCGGCGGCCAAGATCTGGACGCATCAGATATTGTAACCGCTGTTCCGCGGCGCTGGTGACGATGAGGACCGGGTCGCTTAGGCCGGCGAGGTCTGCGGCCAGCCGGGCCGTATCAAGCGGCTCAAGCACGGCATCGCGGGCGCGGCTATGCGCAAGCTTCAGGTCGAGTAGAGGGGCGGTGGCAAGTGACGCGCCGCTGCGGGGCAGGCCGATGCGCGCAGCCGTCAATTGGCGCAAGCCTCTCCAGAAATCGTCGTTGAGCCGCTGCGGCGGTTGGTCGGTCATGGAGTCAGCGCTGGGAGCAAGGCGCGGAAATGGCCGGGCAAGGCTCGCGGTCGAATTCGGTCGGCGGCATCGATCAATCCCTGACGGGCAAGCCACGCCTCGAACTCCGGCGCCGGCCGGCGGCCGAACAGATCGCGCATCGCAAGCGCATCATGGAACGACGTACTCTGATAGCCGAGCATAATGTCATCGGCGCCCGGGACACCCATGACGAAATTGACACCCGCTGCGACCAGGAGCGCAAACAGCGCGTCCATGTCGTCCTGGTCGGCGTCGGCGTGATTGGTGTGACAGATGTCGACGCCCATCGGCACGCCCATCAGCTTGCCGCAGAAATGATCTTCCAGTCCGGCGCGCGTGATCTGTCGTCCGTCAAACAGATATTCGGGCCCGATGAAACCGACAACCGTATTGACCAGAAGCGGCTTGAACGACCGCGCTACGGCATAGGCGCGGGCCTCGAGGGTCTGCTGATCAACGCCATGGTGCGCGTTGGCGGACAAGGCGCTGCCCTGTCCGGTTTCGAAATACATGACGTCATTGCCGATGGTGCCGCGGCGAAGCGACAGCGCGGCATCCTGCGCCTCCTTCAAGAGCGCAAGGTCGATACCGAAGCTTTTGTTGGTGGCTTCCGTTCCGCCGATCGATTGGAATACCAGATCGACGGGCGTGCCTTTGCGAATCAAATCGAGTGTCGTCGTGACATGGGCGAGAACGCAGTTTTGGGTCGGGATGCCGAGTTTCACTCTTATCTCTTCAAGCATCGACAACAGCTTGTGGGTACTTTCAGGACTGTCGGTTGCCGGATTGATTCCAATCACGGCGTCGCCCGCACCCAGCAGCAGGCCATCCAGAATGCTTGCCGCGATACCGCGCGGATCGTCGGTCGGATGATTGGGCTGCAATCGCACCGACAGCCGGCCTTGTAAGCCGATGGTATTTCGGAACGCCGTAACAACATTGCATTTCGCCGCGATAACCATGAGGTCTTGCAGGCGGCTGATCTTGCTGACGGCAGCCGCCATTTCCGGCGTGATCCCCGGTGCTGCCGCCGACAGGACCTCAGTTGTCGTTTCGTCAGCGAGCAGCCAATCGCGAAAGCCGCCAACATTCAGAGCAGCTATCGGTGCAAAAGCGGCGCTGTCGTGGGTATCGATGATGAGCCGCGTTACTTCATCGATGTCGTAGGGGACAACGGGCTCTTCCAGAAAGGTCGCAAGCGGCGCGTCGGCCAGCGCGTATTGGGCGGCGACACGTTCCTCGGCGGTTTCCGCCGCAATGCCGGCCAGCTGGTCGCCACTGCGTAAAGGCGAGGCCTTGGCCAACAGGTCTTTGAGATCGTGGAATGCGTAGCGGCGAGATCCGATCGTCGCACTGTACATAGGATAATCCCGCCTGATGGCTTAAGCGGGATTATAGGCGGAGTCCGGTATCGGACACCAAGGAATTGGGACCCGAAGAAGTTCGTGAAGCTTATCGCTTCGTTGAACCGGCTGACGCCACGATATCGCGCCACTTTGACAAATCCGCGTCAATGCGGCGGGCGAGCGCGTCAGGCGGGCAAGACTCGGCGACAAAGCTTTGCCGCAGCATTGCATCCCGCATTTCCGTGGTGTCCAGCAGAGCGACCAGTTCACTGTTGAGCGCCGCGATAATTTTCGGTGGCGTGCCTGGCGGAGCAGCCATCCCGAGCCACAATGCGACATCGAATCCGGGGAATCCTGATTCCGCCAACGTCGGCACCTCAGAAAGCGTTGCGAACCGTTGCGTCCCGGTCGTTGCAATCGCACGCAATTTTCCGGCCCGGATAAACGGGACGGCAGGCGGCAGCGTGCTGAATTGCATATCCACGCGACCAGCCACAACATCGGTTACCGCTTGAGCGGAGGATCGATACGGGATCTGGTTTAGCATGATGCCGGCCTCTCGCTCGAACAGCTTACTGGCCAGATAGCCGAGGCTCATCGTACCAAAAGTGGCATTGTTCAAGGGCTGTGGCCTCGCCTTGGCCAAAGCCACAAGTTCGGCTGCGGTTTTCGCCGGTATGCTCGGGTAGACCGCGAGCACGTAAGGCGAGCTGCCGAGAAGAGAAATCAACGCGAAGTCTTTGATGCCGTCGTACGGTAGATCCGGGGTGTACAGCTTGGCGATCACCTGGGTGCTGGTCGATATCTGCCCAATCGTGTAGCCGTCGGGCGTCGCGCGCGCCAAGTCCTGCATCGCAAGCGTGCCGACGGCGGCTGGCTGATTCACGATGACAAATTGCTGGCCGAACCTCTCACCAAGTTTAGCGCGCGATCAAACGACAAACATCGTCGCCAGCGCTTCCGGCGGCCGCGGGAACGATGAAGCGGACGGGCCGCGCCGGCCATTCCGCGCTGTCCGGAGCGCCTGGAGAGGCTGCCCGAGCTTCGCCTCTGGCGAAGAGCAAAGGCATCGAACTGACAAAAGCTCGGCGGCTGAAAATCATGCCCAACGGACCCCCGCGATCCGTACGACGGATTCATGGAAGTCAATCGGATATTGACGGGTGATGCAATCGTGGCTCGGTTTTAACGCCGACGCGAATGAATATGGGATTCGACAGCTCCCGATCCGCTTCATATTCTAACGCTGGGCATAACAATGTACGCTGTACCTAAAGCGCGCCCGTAGAGCGCGGTGTCGTCGGGAGAGGAAGTATCAATGATCATCGATTTTCATACTCATGTTTTGCCGCCGGAAGATTTCGATACTTTTACGGGGACGGGGTTTCACAAAAACATTGGCGCGGCGAAAGGGAAACCGCCGGGCACGATCGAGAACGTGCTGGAAGCCGCAAAAATCGGCGGGGTGGATATTTCGGTGATTTCCAACCCGCTCCACAACATGCGCGACATGGATCGCGCCCAGCAGCTCGAGCGTTGTAAACGGCAGAACCGGTACAACGCAGAACAGCAAAACAAATATCCGGGAAAAATCTACGGCATGGCGTCAATTGTGCCGTACGGCGGGGATCCGTTTCTGCGCGAATTCGAGAGAGCCGTGAAACAGGATGGCCTCAAAGGCGCCTGGATTTGTCGAGCCTGCAAGGCAGTTATCCCGATGACGACGATGCTTTTCCGTTCTTCCAGCTGGCGTGCGAACTGGACGTGCCAGTGGTCATCCATCCGCCATCGGTCGGCTTCGGCGAGGAGCGCATGCGCGATTACAGGCTGGCATCGTCGGTCGGCCGTCCAATGGACGGCGCGCTTGCGGTGGCGCGGCTCATTGTCCGCGGCGTGTTCGAGAAATTGCCGAAGTTAAAGGTGGTTGCAACGCATCTTGGCGGCGGTATTTGCGAGATGATCGGCCGCATGGATTATGCCTATCGGCTTCAGGACGAGTGTTTTTTCCTTGGCACTTACGAGCCCATGCTGATCAAACATCAGCCCAGCCACTACCTGAAAATGCTATACTTGGAATCGACATGCTACTGGGTCCCCGGCGCCCGATGCGCGTTCGAATCCGTAGGCGCCGACCATTTTGTGTTCGGCACCGATTCGCCGCCGCTGTTCGTCCTTAAAAAGGAAGGCGTTGATTTGATCGAAAAAATGGGGCTGTCGGCGGAAGACAAGAACAAAGTATATTATGAGAATGCCCGTCGGCTCTTGAAGCTGTAAGAGACGAGCCGACGCGAGGGAGCTCTAGTTCTGATCGTCCGGCAGCATAGGCAGCGGATGAAATTCGATGCCTTCCTCGTGCAGGGACTTGGCCTCTTCCGGTGAGGCTTCGCCGTAGATCGAGCGGTGCTCGGTCTCGCCGTAATGGATCTTGCGCGCTTCCTCGGGAAACTTGCCCCCGACATAGCTGGAATTCTTGGTGACGTGGTCGCGCAATTCCTTGAGCTTCTGCCGAAGCTCACGCTCCGGCGCCGACATCACGCTGAGCGGCGCTTTGGCCGGCGATGCAGGAGACGCGGGAACGGGTGCGGACGGCGGTTCCGGCTGTCTGATATCGGTGCTGCGACGCAGGTCGGTGCGATGAAGTTTTGGCGCCATGATGGTCTTGTCGACCTTGGCGGAGCCGCAGGCCGGACACGTCACGAGGCCACGTTTAGCCTGCTTGTCGTACGCTGCGGAATTTGCAAACCAGCTTTCGAATTCGTGGCCGCGCTCGCAACTGAGCGTGTAGCGGATCATGAGGCGCTCCGCACCGCATGCAGATAGGTCGGCTCGGCCAGCGGTTCGACCAGTTCGAAGCGCCGCCCATGATTGAGCGACGGCACTTTCGAGCGCGCGGCGACCACCGCGGCAGGATCGATTTCGGCCATGATCACGCCAGGCTCGATGCCGCCTTCGGCAACGATCTTGCCCCACGGATCGACCACGATCGAATGGCCGAATGTGGAACGGCCATTCTCATGCTGGCCGCCTTGCGCCGCGGCGATCACATAACAGCCGTTCTCGATGGCGCGGGCGCGCATCAGCACGTGCCAGTGTGCTTCGCCGGTTTGTTTGGTGAACGCCGCCGGGATGGCGAGGAACGAAGCGCCGGCCTCGGCGAGCGCGCGATAAAGCGCGGGGAAACGCAGGTCGTAACAGATCGTCAGGCCCAGCCGACCCCAAGGCAGGTCGGTAACGACAGCAAGATCGCCGGCACGATAATTATTCGACTCGCGATAGCTCTCGCCGCCGGCGAGATCGACATCGAACATGTGAATCTTGTCGTAGCGCGCAGCGATGTCGCCGTTGCGATCGATCACGAAGGCACGGTTGGCGGCCTTCTCCGGCGTTGCTTTGATCGCGAGCGAGCCGATGTGAATGTAGATCGAAAGTTTCTGCGCCAGCTCGCGCATGGTCGCGAGTGTCGGATCCTGTTCTTCGGCGACGATTTTGGCGAACAGGTCATCGCGCTTGAGCGCCAGGATGTTGGTCATCTCCGGCGTCTGCACGTAATCGGCGCCGTTACGTTTTGCTTCGTCGATGGACGCGATCAGCGAAGCCAGATTGGCCTGTGGATCGAGGCCTGAGCGCATTTGCACCAGGCCGACCTTGAACGTGGAAGAATTGCCAGAAGTCATCACGATGATCCCTTACGACGATCCTTTGGCTTCGGCCAGCAGCGGATCGAGCTTGCCCGCAGCGTCCAGCGCATAAAGATCGTCACAGCCGCCGACGTGGGTCGGGCCAATGAAAATTTGCGGATAGGTGCTGCGGCCGTTGGCGCGCTCGATCATTTGCTGGCGTACTTCCCGGTTTCCGGTGGCGTCGATCTCATGGAAACTGACGCCCTTGCTGGACAGGAGTTCCTTGGCGTCCACGCAATAGGGGCAATACATCGTGGTATAGATATCGACCGCAGCCATGATGATCCGAAGGTTTTATTGATATTTATATGGACGTTCGCCCCGGATCGGCAACCCTGGCGAAAATCAGGACGTCCACGTTCGCGGCGCCGGCCCGCAATAACGCCCGCGCACAGCCCTCCACCGTGGCTCCGGAGGTCAGGACGTCATCGACCAGCACCAGGCGGCGGCCGGCGACGGCGGCCTTGCCGTCCGCAGGTACGCCAAAGGCGCCCTGGATATTGGTGGCTCGCTCTTTCTGTGACAGCCCGACTTGCTGTGCGGTCGCCCGGACGCGCTTAAGCACGCCGGTCGCGATCGGCACGCCGCTCTCCTTTGCGATGGTCGCGGCGAGTAGGGCCGATTGGTTGAAGCGTCGCGCCCATAGCCGCCGCCAATGCAGCGGAACCGGCACCAGCGCATCGGCTTCCGCCAGCAGCTCGCGCCCGGCATTGGCAGTCCATCGTCCCAACATCGGCGCGAGATCGAGCCGGTCGCCGTATTTCAGCGCGTGGACCAGCGCGCGCGAGATCTCGTCGAAACGAACGGCAGCACGGGCGCGATTGTAAGCCGGCGGGGCGGCGATCGCCTCCATGGACAGGATACCCGGCCCCGGGTCATACACGAAAGGAATGCCGAGCCGCTCGCAATAGGGCCGGGTGATGAAGGAAAGCTTCGACCAGCACGCCGGGCACAAGCCTTTGCCCTCGACCGGTTGGCGGCAGGCGGCGCATAGCGGCGGCAACGCGAGATCGAGCGCGGTGCGCATAACGGTGCGCGCCACAATGGCGGCGTGTTTAAGACGTGACGGAAGTGCGATGCTGGCCAAGCCGGGCATGCCGCAACGCTACCGATCCGCGCGGCGATTGTCATCGTTGATCGTTTCTCTCGTCATGCCCGGCCTTGTGCCGGGCATCCACGTCTTAGCGGCCCCGAAGTTCTAAGACGTGGATGGCCGGAACGAGCCCGGCCATGACGACGTAAAATGGACCGCACATGTCCGACAGTCCGCTGATCTTCGACCGCGCGCTTGCTCCGGCTTCGCCGCCAGAGGGCGATGGCCTTGGGCCCGGCGACATTTCTGCTCGACCGCGTGGCCGACGACATGGCGGATCGGCTTGCCGCGGTGCTTCGCCGCTTCGATGTCGCGGTCGATCTGGGCACGCCCGGACCGGCAGTACGGGCGGCTATCGCGCGGCTCGGTTCGATCGGAAAGATTGTTGCCGCCGACGCGATAAGCGGCGCCACGGTGATTGCCGACGAGGAAACGCTGCCGTTCGGCGACGCCACGATCGACCTTGTTGTCTCAGGTCTGGCGCTGCAATTCGCCAATGATCTGCCGGGTGTGCTGGTCCAGATACGCCGTGCGCTAAAGCCGGACGGGCTGTTTCTTGCGGCATTGCTGGGAGGCGAGACACTCACCGAGCTGCGGGCGAGTTTTGCCGAGGCCGAGAGCGATATCGAAGGCGGGGTCTCACCACGTGTCGCTCCATTCGCCGACTTGCGCGATCTCGGGGCGTTGTTGCAACGCGCCGGATTTGCCCTTCCCGTAACCGACGCCGACCGTGTCACGGTGCGTTACGGCACAGTGTTCGAATTGATGCACGATCTGCGGCGCATGGGCGCGACCAATGCGCTCATCGCGCGCCGCCGCACGCCGCTGCGGCGCGCAACATTGCTGCGCATGGCCGAAATCTATGCCAGCCGTTTCGCCGATCCCGACGGTCGCGTGCGCGCGACATTCGAGATCGTCTGGCTGTCGGGTTGGGCGCCGCATCCGGATCAACAGCAGCCGCTGCGGCCCGGCTCGGCGAAAACGCGACTTGCCGATGCGCTGGGCGCGCGGGAAATTTCAACAGGCGAGAAGGCAGGGAGCTAGGGCGCGCGAGGCCAATTATTTTGCCAATTATTTCATTGCGCTGGAGACGCTGACAAACAGGCCCTTGACGCCCGAGCCAAGATTGACGACCGATCCAGCGACGGCAACGCCGATCCCGGAAGCGATCATCGCATATTCGATCGCCGTCGCGCCGTTTTCACAGCGCAGGAAGCGAAAGACAGACCGGGCGATCGCGGTGTTCGGCAGTTTCAACATGGTCTTTCAGCCCCTCTCGCTCTCGATCAAATCAGCGTCGTCAAGTGCGATATCAGTGGCTCATCGGCGGGCGGCATCGGGTAATTCTTCAATTCTCCGGGCCGTACCCATTTGAGCGTTTGGTTTTCTTGCGCGGCTACAATTCCCTCCCAGCGCCGACAGACGTAGAGCGGCATCAGCAGGTGGAAGTCAGGATAGGAATGGCTCGCGAAGGTCAGCGGTGCGAGACATTCTTCCTTGACGGCTATTCCCAGTTCCTCTTTCAGCTCCCGGATCAAGCACTGCTCCGGCCGCTCGCCGGGCTCGATCTTGCCGCCCGGAAACTCCCAAAGCCCTGCCATCGATTTGCCCTGCGGACGCTGTGCGATGAGCACGCGACCGTCCGCATCGATCAGCGCACAGGCAGCCACAAGGACGAGTCTGACGCTCACGATTTAGGCTCCAATTTATGAGCAGGAGGGTAAAGGCATACTCAATCGGGTTTCCGAAAAAGCCACAATCGCCGTAACGGTTAAGGAACGCTAAATTTGGAACCCGGCTAGCCGGCGCGGACCAGTTCCAGGACTGCGTCGGCAAATTGCCGTGGCGCTTCCTGGGGCGGGTTATGGCCGACATTCGCCAACACTCGGCGCTGATACGGCCCGGTAAAGTGGGTTTGGTGTTTCTCGCTCGATTTCGAATCGTGCACGCCGTCCACCTCGCCCTGGAGCGCGATCGTCGGCACTGAAATTTTGGGCCGGTCGACAAGGCGGCGTTCAATCGGCTCTAGCGCCGGATCGCCCGCCGCAAATCCGTAGCGGTGCCGATAAGAATGGATTGTCACCGCGACGAAATCCGGATTTTCGAAGGAAACGGCGCTTTGCTCGTAAGTCGTGTCATCGAATTGCCAGGTCGGCGACCACAGTTGCCACAGTAGCTTACAAAACGGCCTGCGGTTCTGCTCAAGACCGGCGCGGCCTCGCTCATTGTGAAAATAATATTGGTACCAGAGACGATGCTCCTGCTTCGGCGCGGCCGGGTTTACCGAAGCGGCGATGTCCTGAAGGTTATACGCGTTGCCGCTAACCAAACCGCGCACGCGTTCCGGCCACAACGCGGATACGATACACGCGGCGCGGCCGCCCCAATCGTAACCGGCCAGCACCGCACTCTTGATATCGAGCGCATCCATCAATTCGCGCAGATCGTTGCCAAGCGCGGCCTGTTGACCGGAACGCGGCGTATCGCCGGAAAGAAAGCGCGTCGCCCCGAAGCCGCGCAGATAAGGCATGATCACCCGGCAGCCGGCACCGGCAAGCAGCGGCACGACCGCATCGTAGCAACGCGGGTCGTACGGCCAGCCGTGCATCAGAAAGACCGGCACGCCATCGGCGCTGCCGCTCTCTTCATAAGCGACGTCGAGCGTCGTGGTGCGAATGTGTTTTTGGGCAACCGTCATGTTTCTAGTGGTGTTTGCCGTTCATTCGCCTAATTGGGAGTTCTGGAACCCGCTGCGTCACTCTGCTTTGATGCCGAAGAACTTGATTACCTTTCCCCACTTATCGATATCCTCGGCGATGAATTTGCCCAATTCGGCAGCGGATCCCGCAAGCGGCGTCCCGCCGAGGTCCGCAAAGCGCGCTTTTAACCCGGCATCGGCCAGCCCTGCGTTCATCGCCGCGTTGAGTTTTTCGACAATCTCAGGCGCGGTGCTTTTGGGCGCACCAAGGGCCTCCCAGGAGCCACCTTGGTATCCAGGTACAAACTCAGCTATGGCGGGAACGTCCGGGAGCGCCGGCGACCGCTGCGCGGAGGTCACGCCTAGCGCGTGCAACTTGCCCGCCCGGATATATTCAATTGACTCGGACGAACCAAAGAAGACATCCACGCGTCCGGCCAGCAAATCAGGTATCGGATTTTCCCGATAAGTCACGACAGCCATGTCGATGCCAGTCATCATTTTAAACAGTTCGCCGGTGAGACGTGGCGTTGTGCCATTGCCGACAGAAGCCATATTAATCTTGCCAGGATTGGCCTTGGCGTAGGCGATAAACTCCGGGACTGTCTTGGCCGGAAACGATGGGGACACCTCCATGATATTCGGCACTCGGACAATTCCGGTGACTGGCGCGATGTCGCGACCAAGATCAAAATTGAGATTCTCGTAAAGCGTCGCGTTGATTGCGTTGGCCGCCGTGACGAACAGAAGCGTGTAGCCATCGGAAGGCGCGCGAGCGACCACTTCAGCAGCGAGATTACTGCTCGCGCCGGGCCGGTTTTCAACGGCGAATTGTTGGCCCAGACGTTCTGATAACCATTGAGCCGCGAGGCGGGCGATAACATCCGGTGTAGTGCCCGCGGGAAATCCGACGATGATGCGCACCGGGCGCGTAGGATAGGCCTGTGCTTCCGCAATGCGAGGCAAGGCTGGCAGCGCGGCGGCCCCCGCCAGGTGCAAAAATTTTCGACGGGCAAGTCTCATGCTGCGCCTCCCATATTCTTATAATTTGCAGCCGCAGCATAGCGATTGCAGGCGCGCTAAACGATCTCTTTATTTTCTTGGCCGCTGCCTAAGATCGGTAATCGCCGTTGATGGCGATGTACTCCTTGGTGAGGTCGCAGGTCAGCACGCGATCGCTGCCTTTGCCGAGGCCGAGTGCGACCTTCAGCGTGATTTCCTGCTTCTTCATGACGGCGGCCGCCGCGGCCTCGTCATAATTGGGATCGCGCGCGCCTTTGTGGGCTACGCGAATATCGCCGAACCAGATCGAAAGACGGTCGCGGTCTGCCGGTTCGCCGGCTTTGCCGACTGCCATCACCACGCGGCCCCAGTTAGCATCCTCGCCGGCAATGGCCGTCTTCACCAGCGGCGAATTGGCAATCGACATCGCGATCCGCCGCGCCGATTGCTTCGACACCGCGCCCTCGACCACGACTTCAAGAAGCTTGCGGGCGCCTTCGCCATCGCGCGCCACTTGTTCGGAAAGATTGGCCAGTACGGCGTTGAAGGCCTTGCGGAACGGCACCAGCCGCGGATCGTTGGCACGCGTGATGCGCGGCGCTTTGTCAGCAGCGCCGGTCGCAAACGCCAATAAAGTATCCGAGGTGGAGGTGTCGCCATCGACGGTCACGGCATTGAACGTGTCGATGACGCCTTCGCGCAACAGCGCTTGCAGGGCCGGCGCCGCGATTGGCGCATCGGTAAAGACAAAAGCCAGCATCGTGCCCATGTCGGGCGCGATCATGCCGGCGCCTTTGGCGAAGCCGTTGATCGTGACAGTGGCGCCGCCGAGCCGCGCGCTGGCGGTGGCAAGTTTCGGAAACGTGTCGGTGGTCATGATTGCCTTGGCCGCATCGACGTAGCCTTCGTCGGTGGCCTCGGACTCGAGCTTTTCCATCACGCCGGTGAATACGCTGGCTTGCAGCGGTTCGCCGATCACTCCAGTCGACGCCAGGAAAACCTCGCCGACCTTGCAGCCAGTAGCGGCTGCCGCGAGCTTTGCAGTAAAGCCGCAGGCGTCGCGGCCATTCTTTCCCGTGAAGGCGTTGGCATTGCCCGAGTTGACGACCAGAGCACGAGCGCGGCCGTTTTTGACCCGAGCACGGCACCATTCGACCGGCGCTGAAGGACATTTCGAGCGGGTAAAGACTCCGGCGACGCTTGCGCCTTCATCGAACACCGCGAGCATCACATCAGTGCGGCCCTGATAACGGACGCCGGCAGCCGCGGTGGCAAGCCGTACGCCGCCAATCGGCGGCATGTCGGGAACGGTTTTTGGAGCGAGCGGAGAGACGGTGTTCGACATGATTCTGTCATCCGCGGGTTCAATCCCGCACATCCCTGAGGGGTTTCAATGTTCCGTTAGGTGCGATGGATGGCCGGGTCAAGTGTCTAGGGGCGGCGCTTGCATCGCAAGACTACTTCATCAATGACTTCATGAAATGGCAGAAGTAACAAAAACGCGCTGGGGCACCGTTATTACGCTGCTTCTGGCCGGCATGATCAGCGCCCTCCAGGTGAGCAAGGTCGCCATCGCACTTCCGCAGTTGCAGCACGATTTCAGCTTGTCGCTATTTGTCGCCGCTTCGGCGATCGGCGCATACAGCGTACTCGGCGCGGCACTCGGCATGCCGCTGGGTTTTCTATTCTCGCTGGTGAGCGCTCGCCGTGCGGTACTCGCAGGGTTCGTCATCGCGGCGCTCGGAAGTTTCCTGGGCGCGGATGCCACAAACGGTGAATTGCTGGTTGCCGCCCGGATCGTGGAAGGCTGCGGGTTTCTCGCAACCGTACTTTCCATTCCCCCGCTGCTGCGCCGGGCCGCGGCGCCGCGCGACCTGGATACGATCATGTCGCTCTGGTCCGCTTATCTGCCGTCAGGCGCGGCGATCATGATGCTTGCTGGACCTGCCGTGCTGGAACTGGGGTGGCGGGTGCTCTGGATCGGCAACGGCGCGCTGTCTCTCGCTGCCGCCGTGATCCTGTTTTTTCTGCCGGTGCTGGATGTGGCCGCCCCTTCCGGAGCAAAGCACTTCCAGTATGCCGGTGCCGTGCTGCGCTCGAAGACGACGTTCCTGCTGGCGCTGACCTTTGGACTGTACACGTTCCAGTTCATGGCGATGGGAGGCCTGCTTCCGACGCTGCTGGTGCAGCGCGCGGGGTTGTCGGTCGCTTCAGCCGGCTGGATCACGGCGTTGATCTGGATAGCCAACGCCGTGGGCAACGTATCGGCCGGCTTGTTGCTGCGCACAGGTGTGCCGATGTGGACGCTGCTGCTCGGAGCATTCTCTTTGATGGGTGTCGCGGCATTCGGTGTATTCAGCGCCAATCTTCCGCTCATCGTGATCGTGGTGCTGGCCTGCACGAGTCTTGGGCTGACCGGCCTCATTCCTGGTTCGGTGTTCGCCGCCGCAGCGCGCACAGCGTCAGCGCCGGCGATGCTGGTCTTGACGCTCGGCTTGATCAATCAAGGCTCCAACATCGGCACGCTGCTTGGCCCCGCCACTCTTGGCTTTTTGGTGCAAGATTTTGGCTGGGACAGCGCGTGGTTGCTGTTCGCCGCCGTTGCGGTGTGCGGCATGACAACGGCGCTCGGATTGCGTGCAACGATCGCGCCTTCGTCAAGCATCGCGAGTGTTCCATCAGCAGGGCCTTGATAACGGCGCCTGCGGCGGCAAGGACCTTGCGCCAAGCGGCGAGCACGGCCTGCCTCAATTTGAAAACGGTGATACTCGCCAACATTTCGATTAGTCTGGCGAAAATCGAATATCGTTTTGAAAATCGCTCGAGTGCGGCCGCGACGCTATCGCCGGATCACCATTGCTTTCGCAAATTCAGTGAGGCGGATCCGCCGGTCATGTCTCTTCCAAAACGAAACTGAGCCGATGCCGTCAGGCTATAGTTGTCCGGAAAATTGAAAGCCAATTCTGGATCGATCTCGCCGCGGACCAATCCTTCGTCCGACGGCGAGATACTTGGCGTGCTAAATCCTGACGTCGTCGCTGTCTGCGATATGCTTGTGCCTTGCGCGACGGCGTCGCCATAGACGAGGCTTTTCAGGCTGCCGTCGATGGACACGCCGTTGCCGACATCCCAACTCGTGCCGATACGCGCGCCCGCCTGGAGCCTTACCGTGTAAGCGTCCTCGAGCCCGAGCGCTCCGGCCCCGGGTGCAAAACTGGTGTGAGTGAGCGAGAAGCCGGCAGTCGGTTCAATGAAGTTGCTGTCGTTGCCCCAAACTCCCGTCACCTTGTACTGCGCGTTGCCGTTGACGCCGGCGTTGAGGACACCAATGGACAAATTTGGCGCAGCGCCGGCGAAGTCCTGGTTCAAATTCAGAAAATCGAACTTCGTCGTGAGGTCGGTCGAAAAGCCGCCTTTGATATATTCGCTATAGATGCCGACGCCCGGTCCGGTCATTCGCATCGTTACGGGCGAGCTGCCGTAGCCGGTCCGCGCGTCTGTCCAACTTGAAACGACGCCGACAACCAAGGCGTCATCCGCCGAAAATAAGCCTTGCTGCGTTCGGTCGAGGCCGGCTTGCGCCGCATAGATGTTGGTGACGTGAGCTACGTCCACAGGCGACAGGGCCAGGTCGTGCTCGGCATCGGCAAGTCCTTGTACCCACGTGCCCCAGACCGGATTTTGCGGCGCCGCCGAGGGCGCGGCATCATCGTAAAGTCTGGATGCCAGCGGGTTAGCAAGCTTGTTGGTTTGTCCGGGCTCGCTGGCATAGCCAAGCGTGGTCGTGCCGGCGTTGGCTGCCGAGCGATTGCCGGTGCTCGAACTCGCCGCACCCGGAATCATCGTATATTGCAGCCGATCGCGCTTTTGCTGCAGCACCGTTGTAATGCCCCAGAACGACTGTTGCTGTAGCTGCGCCGCAATGTGTCCGACGTCGCGATACGGACAGATCGCGGAAACGGTCCCAAATCCGGGACGAAAACAAGTGTTGCCGGCGGCCGGCGTTAATCCGGCTGGACAGGTACATCCGCTTAAAAGCTGCGCCTGGGCCGGCGACGAACTGCCCCAGAACGCCGCGACCGCAAAGAGCAGTACCAGTAGCGAACGCCGGAAATCGACCGCGCTCATTTGTGCCCCCCGAGACGCAATTCAGTGTCTCGACCCGCCGCCATGATAGCGGATTACGGACCACTGATCCAAAAGGAAAATTGTATTAAACAGAGAGCACTGCAGGCCCAATAAACAGTAACCTCGAGCGCAAGGTCACATCTTTTGCTGGGCAGATGGCTTGAACGTGCCGGGCCTTTGGCGCGACTATCCAGCAGCGGATGCGGCAGATGGAGCGGTTCATGAAGTTAGCAGCAACAACGGCTCTTTTTCTCTTTGGGGTGGTGATGGTTCCGATCGCCGCCAATGCCGCCCAGCTCAAAACTCCAACTGTCCCATCGCCGAAGGTCTCGGGACCGAAGGTCACGTTTCACGATATCAACGCCACCAAGAGCACCAATACATCGTCGCCGAACCTCTACCGGGGCGTTTTCACCGGAAAGCACATAAAGTCAGGCACAATGACCGCCGGAAAATATTAATAGGCTATGAGCAAGCGACGGACGAACCGCCACTGACGATCAGCCCCGACGGGCACTTCGAGTGGGTAGAAAGATACCGGCGACGCTCGCGCCTTCATCGAACGCCGCGAGCATGACGTCAGTGTGGCCCTGATAACGGATGTGAAATGGTCAGGGCGAGGTTGCGCGCACCCGCTCGTCCAGCCTTTCATCATTAATTCCGAACGGCTCTACATGAGCGGTGGCCTCGACCACACCGGGTAGCAGTTTTGCTATCGCCGCCTCGGTGGCGTCTCCGATTGCATGTCCGCGATCGACCGTAATGCCGCTATCTACTTCCACATGATATTCGACGAAAATCCTGTCGCCAGACGAGCGCGTTCGCATATCGTGAACGTCACGAACGCCCTCGCAGGCCAGCACGGTTTCCCGGATGCGCCGCCGATCCTCGCTTGGAAGCTCTTCGTCCAATAGTTGGGCCAAAGCTGCCTTTGCAATGCCGAACGCGCTCCACACCATGTATCCGGTGATCACCAGCGCAAACACCGGGTCAGCGCGTTCCCAACCGGTGAATTTTGTCACCGCAAGCGCCATGAGCACCGCGACGTTGACCGCGACGTCTGTCGCGTAGTGGGCCCGATCGGCCGCAATCGCTGTCGAACCGGTCTTCCGCACCACCCAGGTCTGCATGCTGACCAGGCCTGCCGCCGCGACCAAGCTGGCGACGATAACCCACAAGCCGATGTCGAGTGCGCCGATCGGTGTCGGGAAAAGAAGTCTCTCGATCGATTGAAACGCCAACACCAGCGCTGCGCCAATAAGAAAAGTAGCCTGGGTGAAAGCGGCGACGGCCTCGCCTTTGCCGTGGCCGAACCGGTGATCGCGGTCCGGCGGCCGCGCGGCGTAACGCACACCGAGAAAAGTCACCATGCTGGCAGCGGTGTCGACCAGCGCATCAACTGCCGATGTCAACAAAGCAACCGAACCAGTGGCAAGCCACGCCAGCAGTTTGACTACCACCAGGACAAGGGCAACGAAGAGGCTGGTCCTGCTTGCAAAGTTCCTGAGTGCGGAATCGCCTAGCTTCTTTTCGGACATCGTGCAGCTCCAAAGGCAATCTATCACTTTGTTGGTGACGCGTGCCCTAATTCCGCTGTCGCAATACTGCTAGATACTTTCGCGTCTCGCTCGGTTACAGATTTGGCTTTTACAGACTTGACTTGTACTGACCTGGCTTGGCCGGTACTCCCAAAAAAAGACCTCGCAGGGTAAATCAGTTATGTTGTCGCGTGGCCTCAGGCCGATTTCGACGAAACGCCAATTCTGCAGCGTCATTGAGAGGTGAATTCGTGGGTTCGATCCATCCTACTGCCATCGTTGAAGGCACCGTCGCTGCCGACGTGGTGATCGGCCCCTATTGCGTGATCGGACCCGGGGTCGTTCTCGCCGGCGGGGTTCGCCTGCACGAGAACGTCATCGTGAAAGGTGAAACCGAAATTGGTGAGCGTACGGAGATCTTTCCCTTCGCATCGATCGGTCAATCGGGGCAGATCATGGGATACACGGGACTTCCCGGAAAACTCAAGATCGGCGCCGGTTGTGTGCTCAGGGAATATGTAACGATCAATGTCGGGTCGGAAAAAGGCGATCTTGTCACCGAGATCGGCGACAATTGCTTTTTGATGATGGGCGCGCATGTCGCGCATGATTGCAAGGTCGGACGCAACGTGGTGATGGTCGGATATTCAGGCCTTTCCGGTCATTGCGTCGTCGGCGATTTCGCTATCATCTCGGGGCACAGCGGCGTGCATCAATTCGTGCGCATCGGCGAGTCCGCTTTTGTGGGGGCTCTGTCGGGCATCGAGAACGACGTTATCCCGTTCGGAATGGCGCTCGGCAATCGGGCGCGATTGAGGGGGCTTAATATCGTCGGTCTCAGGCGCCGCGGCTTCGAAAAGTCGAGGATACAAGAGCTGCGACTGGCCTATCGTGGATTGTTTGCCGATGCAGGTACGTTGGACGGGCGGTTGGACGATGTATTTTCGGCTCACGGTCATGAGCCGCTCGTGCAAACCGTTATCGATTTCATTCGCGCCGGCGGTCAGCGCGCGATGTGCGTTCCCGCGAGACAAGGCATGACTGTTCAATAACAACGCGAACTTAAGACGCCGCCGCGCACAGTGCCTCTCTCATTCGCAACGACGGAAGCCTCCGCGCAAAATGACAAAATCCGCGCAGCGCGTAAGGTCTTAGTTTGTTTGAACAATCTCGATTGTTGCAAATCTTTATTTGAGTGAAATCGGATTCCGCGGTGGCGGGTGAAAACGGACATCACGTAACACCGCGATTTATCTGCACAAATCGAAATGCTTTGACATCGCAGTTTCATTTTGAGAATTGACGCTCAATCCCGTTCGCCGTGCAAGGACATCAGCCGGTGACACTGGCTGATCGGAACGGGATGCGGTGCCCGCGGGTGGCGGCTCGTCACTGCCACTCCCGGGCGGCCTGGGCATCAGCCTGCCGGCACTATGACCGGCGCGCGAGGTGCATCGCTGGAAGTGCCACACCGGCTGGCGGGGAACCCGCCGCGTTTGGCCTGTGTGTCACGAAGCCTGGCCCAGGTTGAGCCTTGGGATGAATAGTCCCATTGGCACAGAGCCGTGGTGGAACGCCGAATGGCGAGCGCGCTTTGCAAAGCGCGCGCCGCGCCCGAGAGGTGCGGTTGGTACCGACCCGCGTCTGTTCGGCGTTCCGCTTCCTTCTTTTCTTTCTTTCGTACATCGTGGCTCAAAGCACAGATCGTGAGGCTACCGGCCACCACCGCCGGCATTCTCTGGCGAAGATCGGTGCGGAGAGCGGAGAAATTCTCGTCGCGTGACGATGACTCGGGTGCGGATCGCATCGCGAGAACGGGATTGTTTGCTCTTAATTCGTCATTGCCGGGCTTGACCCGGCAATCCATGCGGCGACGCAAAGTTGATCGACGTTGATCGACTTGGGAATTGCATCTCAGCATGGACCACCGGGTCGAGCCCGGTGGTGACGAGGGTAGGGGACCGTCGCGGTTCACCCCACAATCGCGGGGTGGGAGGAGAGATGCGCGAAGGCAACGAGGAAGCGAAACTATTACTTCTTCGCCGGCGCGGCTGGATTGAGCGCCGATGGATCGAGTGCCGGCGGCGCTGCCGGCTTGTCGAGGCGCTCGATGGTGGCGTTCTTGCGCAAGTTATCGACCAGCTCGGCCTGAGCGCGGTGCTCAACGTAATTCGCGAGCTGCGCCTTCACCTGATCGAAGGTCGGCGTCGGCTTGGTGCGCTTATCCTCGATCTTGATGATGTGCCAGCCGAACTGGGTATGCACCGGATCGGAGATCTGGCCTTTGTCGAGCTTGAACGCCGCGTCGGCGAATTCAGGCACCATCTGGTCCTTGGTGAAGTAGCCGAGGTCGCCGCCATCGGCCGCGCCCGGATCCTTGGACTTTTCCTTGGCGAGCGCCGCGAAGTCGGCGCCTTTCTTCAACTGGTCCTCGATCGCCTTGGCCTCGTCTTCGGTGGGGACCAGGATGTGGCGGGCGTGCACTTCTTCCTCGGCCGGCACTTGCTTGACGGCTTCGTCGTAGACCTTGTGCATCGCGTCGTCGGTCATCGCGGCTTTGCCGGCGTCCGTCAGCATCGCTTCCATCAACACGCGGTTATGATCGAAGGCGAGTCTTGCCTTCACGTCATCGCGCTGATCGATTTTTTGCTTCTCGGCGGCCTGCGAGACGATCACGACGTCGGTGAGATAGGTAATCAGATAGTCCCGCTTCTGATCCGGCGGTATCTGCGGCATGTTGCTGCCGATTTCTTCCTCGGCGAAGGCGAGATCGCTCTCGTGAATATCGACGCCATTAACGCGGGCGATAACGGCGTTATCCTGCGCGCGCACAGCGGCGAGCGGTGCGCACAGCAGTGCCGCAGCGACCAGCGCGCCAAATGTCCGGGCAGCGACTTGACCGGTGAGTTGGCCAGTGATTTGGCCGTTAATTTTGCCAGTGACCTGGCGATGGGAGGCCATGGAACTCAATCCTTCAGGCAGGGGGGTAAAGCGCCACTCGATAAGGCGCGGATTGTCGCGGACACTCGCCGAAATCGACCGCCATTGGCAATGGCAGATTGCAGGCACTCCTTAACGACCGCGTGAGGTTGCCGCTCGCATTGACAATAAAACCACCCCCTCCTATTTCTCGACATGAAACTGGGCCTTCATGCCCTCGCCAAGGCCTGAATTTACTCAGCATTTTCCGCTGGTTGGACATGCACCCGAAGCGGGCAAGTTCGAGCCTGTGGCGCCATGATGGTCAAAAGCTGGCGGTTAATAGGATGACGCCATGATCGGTGCGGTCGCCCGCAAGCTATTCGGTTCTTCCAACGATCGGCGCATTCGGTCCTATCGTCCCCGCGTTGACGAGATCAACGCGCTAGAGCCCGACCTTGTGAAGCTGTCGGATGAGGCGCTTCGCGCGCGCACCGATGAATTCAAGAAACAGCTCGCCGAAGGCGCCACCCTCGACGACATCCTGGTGCCGGCCTTCGCCACTGTGCGCGAGGCCGCCAAGCGGACGCTCGGGCAGCGCCATTTCGATGTCCAGCTCATCGGCGGCATGGTGCTGCACGAAGGCCGCATCGCCGAAATGAAGACCGGCGAAGGCAAGACGCTGGTGGCGACGGCTCCTGTCTATCTCAATGCGCTCGCCGGGCGCGGTGTCCACGTCGTTACCGTCAACGACTATCTCGCCAAGCGCGACGCCGAATGGATGGCGCAGATTTACAACTTCCTCGGTCTGACCACCGGCATCATCGTGCATGGTATCGACGACGAGCAGCGCAAGAAGGCTTACGACTGCGACGTCACCTACGGCACCAATAACGAGCTCGGCTTCGACTATCTGCGCGACAACATGAAGTACCGGCTCGAGGATATGGTGCAGCGCGGCCATGCTTACGCGATCGTCGACGAAGTGGACTCGATCCTGGTCGACGAAGCGCGCACGCCGCTGATTATTTCCGGCCCGCTCGACGACCGCTCGGAATTTTACAACACCATCGACACCTTCATTCCGAACTCTGACGAAAGAAGATTACGAGCTCGACGAAAAGCAGCGCACCGTCAATTTGACCGAAGTCGGCATGGAGAAGATGGAGCAGGCGCTCCGTAACGCCGGCCAGCTCAAATCGGATTCGCTCTACGACGTGGAGAACGTCTCCGTCGTGCATCACGTCAACCAGGCGCTACGCGCCCACACGTTGTTCCAGCGCGACAAAGACTACATCGTGCGCAACGGCGAAGTCGTCATCATCGACGAATTTACCGGCCGCATGATGCCCGGCCGCCGCTATTCCGAAGGCTTGCATCAGGCGCTCGAAGCCAAAGAGCACCAGCCGATCCAGCCGGAAAACCAGACGCTGGCCTCGATCACCTTCCAGAACTACTTCCGGATGTACGAGAAGCTTGCCGGCATGACCGGCACGGCGTCGACCGAGGCCGACGAATTCCAGGACATTTACAATCTCGAAGTTCTGGAAATTCCGACCAACATGCCGATGGTCCGCATCGACGACGATGACGAGGTCTATCGGACCGGCGTGGAGAAATATCGGGCCGTCATCACGCTGATCGAGGAATGCAAAACGCGCGGCCAGCCAGTGCTTGTGGGCACGACTTCGATCGAGAAATCCGAGCAGCTTGCGGAAATGCTGCGCCAGGAAGGCTGGGAGCAGCACGACTTCTCCGATCCCAACGCGTTCGCCGCGCTTTATTCGGGCGACGAGGGCGCGACCAAGTCCAAGGTCTTCGCCATCCTCAACGCGCGCTATCACGAGCAAGAGGCGTACATTATTTCCCAGGCCGGTGTGCCGGGCGCGATCACGATCGCGACCAACATGGCGGGCCGCGGCACCGACATTCAGCTCGGCGGCAATGCCGACATGCGCATCCGCCAGGAACTTACCGATATCGTCGATCCGCAGGAACGCGAGAAGGGTCCGCGCGCCGCCGAGATCCGCGAACAGGTCGCGCGGCTGAAAGAGAAGGCGCTGGCGGCCGGCGGCCTCTACGTGCTCGGCACCGAACGTCACGAAAGCCGCCGCATCGACAATCAGCTACGTGGCCGTTCCGGACGCCAGGGCGATCCGGGCCACTCCAAATTCTTCCTGTCGCTCGAAGACGATCTGATGCGCATCTTCGGCACCGACAAGCTCGACGGCATGTTGACCAAGCTGGGCTTGAAGGAAAACGAAGCGATCATTCATCCATGGATCAACAAGGCGCTGGAAAAAGCGCAGCAGAAGGTCGAAGCGCGTAACTTCGACATGCGCAAGAACATCCTGAAGTTCGACAACGTCATGAACGACCAGCGCAAGGTCATCTTCGACCAGCGCGTCGAATGGATGGAAGACAAGACCGTGGCGGAAATCGTCACCGACATGCGCCACACCGTGCTCGACGGTCTGGTTGCCAAGCACGTGCCGGAGAATGCCTATCCGGAGCAGTGGGACGTTACCGGCCTGCGCGAAGAGCTCAAGCGCGTGCTTGATCTCGACTTGCCGGTCGATGAATGGGCCAAGGAAGAAGGCATCGCCGACGAGGAAATTTTCAGCCGTGTCGAGCGCCGCGCCGACGAGCACATGGCCGGGAAAGTCGCGCAATGGGGCGCCGACGTGCTGCGCTACGTCGAGAAGTCGATCCTGTTGCAGACCCTCGATCATCTGTGGCGCGAGCATCTGGTGATGCTGGATCATTTGCGCCAGGTGATCGGGCTGCGCGGTTATGGTCAGCGCGATCCGCTCAATGAGTACAAGGCGGAAGCGTTCAATCTGTTCGAAGCCATGAGCCAGACCCTGCGTGAGATGGTCACCGGGCAATTGATGCGCGTCGAAATTCAATCCTCGCCGCCGCCGCAACAGCCGGCGCCGTTGCCCGCGATGCAAGCCCATAAAGCCGACCCGGTCACCGGCGAGGACGAAATGGCGCTGGCAACCGCCGGTGCGGAAACATTGGCGCGCCACGGTATCGGTCCGAGCATCAGTGGGGCGGCCGGCCTAGCCGTACGCCCGCCGCAAGAGCGCAACCCGGCTGATCCGACCAGTTGGGGCAAGGTAGGCCGCAACGAGGTCTGCCCGTGCGGTTCAGGCAAGAAGTTCAAGCACTGCCACGGGCGTTTCGCTTAAGCGGAGAACGGGTGGAAATCCCGTTCTCCTCACACGGCTCGTTTACTGGAAGGTGCCAAAGCGATTGTCGAACGAGCCGGTCGGCACCACCGGCTGAGCGCCTTTGAGAACGCCGTTATTGTTCGCTTCCTTTTGCGGCGCGGCGGGTGCCGGCGCGGCTGGCGCAGGCGCCGCTTTTGTCTTCGAGGCGTCGGCCTCGTCCGTATCAGACTTGTTGGTATCGGGGCCCTGCTTCGGATGGGTCGAAACGTTGTGCGCAACAGTTTTTGGCTTTACCGGCGCGGGCAGCTGCTGTGCATCGGATGCGGCGGCGTCCGAATTGGCTTCTGTGGTGTCTGGTTTCGATGAGAACAGGCCGCTGAACAGCCCGGCGTGGGCTGACGAACTCGGTGCGGCAGAAGCGGTCTGGCCAGGTGCCGCGCTGGCCTTCGAACCGAACAGACCGCCGAAGAGGCTGCCGGACGAACTGCTGCCGTTACCGGTGGATCCGGTCGATGCGACGGTGCTCGGGCCCGACGACAGTTCCGGCGGCAGACGGCCCGGCTGCAACGGCGGCACGTGGATATGGCCCTCGTCGTCATAAGTATAGGTCGGATTGTCGAGTTTGGCGGCAAAGACCTTGTTCATACCGCCGTCGAAGGTGCCGTTGTTCAGCGGTACAGTCGCTACGTCGCGGCTGATCAACTGTGCCAGCTGGTATTCGTCGTTGCGCTGTTTCTCATTCGCCAGCCCGGCAATCGCTGGATTGACTTCATAGGCCGGGCAGCGGCCGCTCGGGCTGAAGTTCAGCGGCTTGCCATCGGGCCCTTGCGCATCGAACACATAATGCTTTTCGCAGACGTCGACTTTCGGCTCCTGGTGCGAGACCAGGAAGTGATCGTCGCCGACCTTGAGCATTTTCCAGAACGCCATATTCGGATTGTTGCGATGGCGCGCGAGATTATCCGGCGTCATGCGGAACGGATAAGCCTGGATCTGGAATTCCTTCTCCCCGCCGAGGAAAAATTCGCGCGCCAGCGAATAGATCTCGCCGATCTGCTCGTCGGTCATCGCGTAACAGCCGCGCGACGAGCAATCGCCATGGATCATCAGGAACGCGCCGCTGTAGCCATTCGCTTTATCGAAGGCGTTGGGGAAGCCGATATTGATGGCGAGGTAATAGTTCGAATTGGGATTCATCAGGCCGGGCGTGATGGCATAAAAGCCCTCGGGTGCCTGCCGGTCGCCTTCCTTGACCTTGGGTCCAAGGTCGCCCGACCAGCGGCAGATCGGATAGACCCGCAGCAACTCGTAACGGCCGCTGGTGTCCTGTTTCCAGACTTCGAGCTCGGACTCTTCCTTGAAAAGACGCACGAGGATCGGGGAATCCTTCGGCATATTTTTCGCCTGGAGCAGCGAGATCATCTCCGGCGACAATTCTTTCATCGCGCGGGAGGGGATCTGGTAGGAGCCGTCGTCGGTGTAACAGCCGGCGAGCGCCAAGGCAGCGGCAAGAGCCGCCGGCGCCAAAAGCGCACGGACCCAGGAGGCGCGAATCAAACCGAAACTCCCCACCGGATGGACGATCCCCGTGCCATCACTGCGCAATCGTTAGCCCCAAGAGGTGGCTTTCGCAAGGCGAACGGGCGCCAGCCTAAAAGGTGGGTCAGAAGTCCTAAACAAATGGTAAATTTTCCCCGAATTTGCACTAAATCCAGTTCTCTAGCGTTCGCAGGCTGAGGTGAATCACGGCGAGATTGTGGCGTACGCGGTCGAGACGCTCACGCGAGGTGACGCCCAATCGCCAAAAACTTCTCCCGCCGCAGCCGCGTAATTGTCACGCGCTCGAGACCGCGCAACTCGTCGAGCGCATTGCCGATCGCCTGGCCAGCTGCGGCGATCATCGCGGCAGGATCGCGGTGCGCGCCGCCGCTTGGTTCTGGCACGATGGCATCAATGATGCCGAACTGTTCCAGGTCCTGAGCTGTAATCTTCATGCCGGATGCCGCTTCCTGCGCCTTCGCTGTGTCGCGCCACAGGATCGAGGCGGCGCCTTCGGGCGAGATCACGCTATAGACCGAATGTTCCAGCATGATCACCCGATTGGCGGTCGCCAGCGCAATCGCGCCGCCGGAGCCACCTTCACCGATGATCGTGGCGACATTGGCGACGCCTATTTCAAGGCAGGCTTCCGTCGAGCGCGCGATAGCCTCGGCTTGACCGCGTTCCTCGGCGCCGATGCCGGGATAGGCACCGGGCGTGTCGATCAGCGCGATCACCGGCACATCGAAGTGATCCGCCATGGTCATCAGCCGCGCCGCCTTGCGATAGCCTTCCGGCCGCGCCATGCCGAAATTGTGCTTGAGGCGAGCGTCGGTATCGGAGCCCTTTTCCTGCCCGATGACGCAGATGCTTTCGCCGCGGAACCGGCCGAAGCCGCCGACAATCGCTTCATCCTCGCCATGCTTGCGGTCACCGGCGAGCGGGACAAAGTCGGAGATCAGCCCTTTGACGTAATCGAGGTAATGCGGGCGCTGCGGGTGCCGTGCTACCTGGGTTTTCTGCCAGGGGGTCAATTCGCCGTAGAGGTCCTTGAGCGCCTGCGCCGCTTTTACCTCGATGCGGCCGATCTCTTCGTTGATCGCGATGGCATCGCCGCTCGATTGCATCGCGCGCAGTTCCTCGATCTTGGCCTCGAGCTCGGCCACGGGTTTTTCAAAGTCGAGATAGCTACGCATCACACAATCAACCTATTGTTCCAGCAACCTATTATTCTTGGCCCAGTGGGTGCAAATCGCGCACCAGGCTTTTCAATCGCTCTTCGAGCACGTGGGTATAAATCTGCGTTGTCGAAATGTCGGCGTGGCCCAGCAACGTCTGCACCACCCGGAGATCGGCGCCATTGTGCAGCAAATGACTGGCAAAAGCGTGGCGCAGTACGTGTGGGCTGATTTGCGACGCGCGCAAGCCCGCTGCCGCGGCAAGCGCTTTCAATTCGCGCGCCAGATGCTGGCGGGTCAGGTGACCGCTCTCACCGAATGAAGGAAACAGCCATTTCGATTGCGCGTCGGTCTTTGATTGCTTGAGCAGTGCCAGATAATTCGCTGTTGCGCGTTTCGCTGCATCGTTGAGCGGCACCATACGTTCCTTGTTGCCCTTGCCGCGCACGACGATGACGCGAGCGTCTCGTTGCGCTGCCGACATCGGCAGGGCAACGAGCTCGGAGACGCGCAAGCCGGTCGCGTATAGAATTTCGACGAGGCCGGCGAGCCTTGCCGCGCGCAATTGCATCGGCGGTGGCAGTTTCGGGTCGACAGTCGCCGCGGTTCGCAGCAGCCGCTCCACCTCGGCTATGGATAATGTCTTGGGCAAGGGTCGCGTGCGCTTCGGTCCTTCAAGCACGGCAGCCGGGTCGTCTTTGCGCCGGCCTTCCGCATAGAGGAAACGATAAAGCTGCCGGATCGCGGAAAGACGCCGCGCTACTGTCGCCGGCGTCATGCTGCGCTGTGCCAGATCGGCGAGATAGGCGCGCAGATCGTCAGTCGTGGCGTTGGCGACGGAATGTCGCCCGGCCGACAGGTGCGCGGTGAAATCGGCAAGGTCGCGGCCATAGGCCGCCAGCGTGTTGGCGCCCGCACCGCGCTCCGCGGCCAGCATGTCCAGATAGAGCGCGACCAGCCGTTCGTCAGAGTGCCGCGCCTCTGCCTTTACCCGAACCGTTCCGCGCTTTGTGGCCGAAGCCATGGCAGGCGCCCTCAGCGCTCTTTGAAGAATTTGTCGGGCGGGATCGTTACGCTGATCTCGCGCGACTTGGGTTGTACGAAATGTGCCAACGCATATAGGCCGCCATAACCCAAAGCGCAGATTATCGCGACGATTGTGAGGAAGCGGAGCAGGCTCGGCATCGTTAATTGCTCGCGCTCATCCCATTGGTGCCAGCGGACGGGACCGAGTACGATCATGTTCGCTGAAAGCTTGCAAGTCGTCCGATAGGCGGCCTCATACACGTGAATAAATGACTGATATTGCACTACAAAATGGGATAGCTGGCCCGGCCGCGACAGTAGGCCTCCTAAGCCGGTTGGGCGCCCGCTCGATCGTGCTGGTTGGTATGATGGGCGCCGGCAAGTCGTCGATCGGCCGGCGGCTGGCCGCGCGGCTCAATATTCCTTTTGTGGATGCCGATACCGAGATCGAAACGGCGGCGCAGATGACCATCGCGGACATTTTTGCGCGTCAGGGCGAAGACTATTTCCGCAGCGGTGAGGCGCGCGTGATCGCCCGGTTGCTCGACGGCGGCCCGCAAGTGCTGGCCACCGGCGGCGGTGCCGTCATGAACGCCGATACACGCGCGGCGATCAAAGCCAAGGGGGTATCGATCTGGCTGACCGCTGACGTCGATGTGCTGATGCGGCGCATCAACAAGCGCCGGCATGAGCGGCCGATGTTGCAAGCCGAAGATCCCGCAGCGCGTCTGCGTGAGCTTATGGTGGAGCGCGAGCCCGTTTATGCTTTGTCCGATCTGACCGTGCAGTCCCGCGAAGTGCCGCATGAGGCGATCGTCACCGAGATTGTCGCCGTGCTTGGCGATTTTCTTGATGCGTCTTCCATGCCGCGAGGAAATGGCCAATGACCGCGCCAATCCGTACCGACCCCACCACCGTCCGTGTCGCACTCGACGCACGGAGCTATGACATCGTTATTGGCCGGGGGCTGCTGACGTCGCTCGGTGCGCGGATCGTCGCGTTACGTCCCGGAGCCAAGGTTGTCATCGTCACCGATGAAAATGTCGCGCGGTATCATCTCGCTGCTGCAGAAGCGTCGTTGTCACAGGCCGGTATCGTTACGAGCCGCGTGATTGTGCCGCCGGGCGAAAGTTCAAAGAGCTATCGCGTCTTTGAGCAAGTCTGCGAGGCGGTTATCGCTTCGCGCATTGAGCGAGGCGATCTCATCGTTGCGCTCGGCGGGGGCGTCATTGGCGATCTCGCCGGTTTTGTTGCTTCGGTGTTGCGGCGTGGGCTCGATTACGTACAGGTTCCGACGACGTTGCTCGCCGACGTCGATTCTTCGGTTGGTGGAAAAACCGCGATCAACTCTGCGCATGGCAAAAATCTGGTCGGCGCTTTCCACCAACCGATCCTGGTGCTGGCGGACACAGCGCTCCTCGACACGCTGCCCGGCCGCGAATTTCGGGCCGGTTATGCCGAGACGGTTAAATACGGCTTACTCGGCGATACCGGTTTCTTCGCCTGGCTGGAAGCCAATTGGCGCGAAGTGTTCTCCGGCGGTCCCGCCCGTGAGCATGCGATTGCGATGAGCTGCCGCGCCAAGGCCGCGATTGTCGCGCGCGACGAGCGCGAAACCGGTGACAGGGCGTTGCTCAATCTCGGCCATACCTTCGGACATGCGCTTGAGGCCGCCTGCGGTTTCTCCGAGCGGCTGTTGCATGGCGAAGCGGTCTCGACCGGCATGGCGCTTGCCTTTGAGTTTTCCGCGCGGCGGCAGGGCCTGGTGCCGATGGCGGAGGCGCAGCGGGCCATCAAACATTTGACGGAAACCGGTTTGCCGACCCGGATCAAGGACATCGCAGGCCCGCAACTATCCGTTGACCAGCTGATGGATTTGATCGCGCAAGACAAAAAAGTGAAACGCGGGATGCTTACATTCATACTGGTGCGCGGCATCGGTCAGGCCTTCATTGAGACTGGCGTTGATGCGCGGGAAGTGCGCGTGTTCCTGAGTGAGAAGCTTGCGGAGCGATGACCACACTCGATTGGATGACCGTTATTGCGGTCGTTATCTGTTTGTTGATCTCGGCGTTCTTCTCGGCAAGCGAGACAGCGCTCACGGCATCGTCGCGCGCCTCGATGTTGCGGCTCGAGAAGCAGGGCAACCGCGAAGCCGGCATCGTTAACCGGCTCCTTGCGACACGTGAGCGGCTGCTCGGCGCCATTCTGTTCGTCAACAACTTCGCCAACATCGCCGCCTCGACATTGGCAACCGGCTTGCTGCTCGCCTATTTCGGTCAGACCGGCGTGATCTATGCAACGTTCGTAATGACGCTGCTGATCTTCATTTTTGCCGAAGTGCTGCCGAAGACCGCTGCGTTCAATGCACCAGACCGGATGGCAGTTGCGGTGGCGCGGCCGGTAGAGCGGACGGTGAGGTGGTTCTCACCGTTCCTGCGGGTCGTCGAATGGCTGGTCAAGTATATGTTGCAAGGACTGGGTATGCCGATCGGCCAAATTCACTCGATTCTTTCGCCCGACGAGGAGCTTCGCGGTGCGGTCGACCTTATGCATAGCGCCGGCGTCGTGGAAAAAATCGACCGCGATATGATGGGCGGTCTGCTCGATCTGCGCGAGATGACTCTCTCCGACGTCATGATCCATCGCACCAAGATGGTCATGCTCGACGCCGACGAGCCGCCGGGCGAATTGATCGATGCGGTGCTGGCCGCCGGCGTGACGCGCATTCCGGTTTGGCGTGATTCACCCGATAACGTGATCGGTGTTCTCAATGCCAAGGAGGTCTGGCGGGCATTGCATGCGGCCGGAGGCGATGCGACCAAGCTCGATCTCACCACGCTGGCGCGGCCGCCTTGGTTCGTTCCTGATACCACGCCGCTCGCCGAGCAGCTCAAAGCCTTCCGCCATCGAAAGACACCATTCGCGCTGGTGATTGATGAATATGGCGAACTCGAAGGTTTGGTGACTCTGGAGGACATCGTCGAGGAGATTGTCGGCGATATCACCGACGAGCATGACATCGCGGTTCCCGGCGTGCGGCCGCTGCCGGATGGTTCGGTCAATGTCGACGGCGCGGTGCCGGTGCGCGACCTCAACCGGGCAATGGACTGGAATATTCCCGACGACGAGGCGACAACGATTGCCGGCGTGGTGATCCACGAGGCGCGCTCGATCCCTGAGCCCGGCCAGAGTTTCACCTTTCACGGCTTTCGTTTTCACGTCTTGCGCAAGACCAGAAACCGCATCACTGCCTTGCGCGTCGCACCGCTAGTGCGCAAGGTAACGGCCAAGGCAAGTTAGCGCCGACTTATCAGCACAACACAACCGAAAGAGGAAACACGCACCATGGCGAACGGCACCTACGAAACAGTCAAAATCGAACGGGACAGCACGCATACCGGACTCACTTGGGTCATCCTCAATCGGCCGGAAAAGCGCAACGCCATGAGTCCCCAGGTGCACTTCGATATGGCCGACGTGCTCAACGAGCTTGAAACCGACACCGCAACCAAAGTGCTGGTTCTCACCGGTGCCGGCGATGCGTGGTGCGCGGGCCAGGACCTGAAGCTTTATTTCCGCGAGCTCGACAATAAGCCAGCCGAACGGGCGCGTGCGTCGTGGGCGAGCCACTACTGGCGCTGGCAAAAACTGTTCACCTATCCGAAGCCGACCATCGCCATGGTCAATGGTTTTTGCTTCGGCGGCGGGTTCACGCAGCTCATCGCCTGTGATTTCGCCATTGCCGATGAGAACGCCAAGTTCGGTCTTTCAGAAGTGAACTGGGGCATTCTGCCCGGCGGCTTCGTCAGTAAGGCGTTGACCGACGCGCTGTCGTTGCGTGACGCAGTGTGGTTTGCGATGACCGGCGACACCTTCGACGGCAAGACAGCGGAAAAAGTCCGTCTGATCAATAAAGCTGTGCCGAAAGATAAGTTGCGCGAGGAGACAATCGCGCTGGCGCAGAAACTGATGAAGCTTAATCCGGAAGTGCTCAAGGCGACCAAGCTCGCGGTGAAGAACGTGCGCGTCGTGCCGCATGAACAGGCCGCCGATTATCTGCAGGCGAAGAGCCAGGAGATGCGCTTTCAGGATAAAGAAGGCGGCCGCTCCAAGGGACTTTCCCAGTTCCTCGACGAGAAGAGCTATCGTCCAGGCTACGGACCGTACAGCCGCTCGTAACCGGGCAAACGCGATGGCGGCGGCGCCGATCGCTCCGGGAGTTCGTATCGGCCACGTTCATTTGAAAGTGGCCGATATCGATCGGGCGCTGGCGTTCTATTGTGGCGTGCTCGGCTTCGAACTGACGCAGAAGGTCGGGCCGCCAGGCGCGGCGAGCGCGGCGTTTATTTCCGCCGGCGGCTACCATCATCATATCGGTCTCAACACCTGGGAGAGTCGCGGCGGTCCGGCGCCGCCTCCCGGCACCACCGGCCTCTATCACCTCGCTATCCTTTATCCGACCCGCGCCGAGCTTGCCGAGGGCCTGCGCCGCGTGCTGGAAGCAAAAATTCCGCTCGAAGGCGCTTCCGATCATGGCGTCAGCGAGGCGATCTACCTGCGCGATCCCGATGACAACGGCGTCGAGCTGTATTGGGATCGGCCGCAGGAGCAATGGCCCCGCGATGCCAATGGCGGTCTCGCGATGTTCACGCGACGGCTTGATCTAGATAATCTTCTTGCCGAACTCGGAAAAGCCCAAGACACGCAAGTCGAAGCCGAGCCGCAAAGATAATTAGGTTTCTCCCGGCGCCTGGGCGTGGATGGCGAGCGCGTGAACGCCGGTCTTAAGTTCACTTGCCAGCGTCGTATTGATCATGCGATGGCATTCGACCCGGGTCTTCCCGCGGAACGCTTCCGACACAATATAAAGACGGAAATGCGATTCTCCGCTGGGGTGGTGTCCGGCATGACCTTCGTGCAAATGCGATTCGTTTTCGACGCGAAGACTGTCCGGCGTGAAGGCCGCCTGCAATTTCGTCGTAATAGTGTCCTGCATACCCATGATTTTTCACCTAGCGGGCAGCATCGGTTAACGCAATGGCGCGCCGCCTGGAAATAACGTCTGTCAAGTCTTGAAGGTTTAATCAACGCGTCCGCATAATTGAAAACGATGAAAACGAATTCGCCGCTATTCGATAAGATCAGGGTCAAGCCGGGCCAGGACCGGAGCCTGCGCAAGGAATTGCCGGGTTGCGAGTGGCCGGGCTGCAAGGAGCCCGGTACCCACCGTGCGCCCAAAGGCCGCGAACACTCGAACGAATATTGGCAGCTCTGCCTGGATCACGTCCGCGAATATAATTCGTCGTACAACTTCTTCGCCGGCATGACCGATGAGGCGGTCGCGCGGTATCAAAAGGACGATCTGACGGGCCACCGTCCGACTTGGAAGCTGGGATCGATCGGCGGTAAGCCCGCCGCCGCCCGCCGTGGCAAAGCGAGGTTTCGGGGCGCCGACTGGGTCACCAACGATCCATTCTCACTATTTGGCGAGACCAGCCAAGCCGGCCATGCGCGGACCGCGCCTGAGGCCCGCAAAGTGCTCAATGCTCAGCGCCGGGCGCTGGACGCGCTCGGTTTTGAAGGGGACGCCAGCCGGGCCGATATCAAGTCTAGATTCAAGAAGTTGGTGAAACAGCATCATCCCGACGCCAATGGTGGGGACCGCGGCTCCGAGGATCGGCTGCGGGAGATCATCCAGGCCTATAACTACCTGAAGACGGCGGGTTTCTGCTGATTTCACAACCCCTCGCAGGTGCCTTTCGCGGCCTTGCGCGTTTCTGCTAGATGTACCCGCACATCCGACCGCAGGTGCCAGCCGATCCGCGTTGCGCTTCGGAGGTATCCGGGGTCACGGAGGAACAATGAGTCTCGCAACTGAAACAGAATCCGGCTTGCCGGACATGAAGGTGTCGGTCCGACAGGTGTTCGGTATCGACAGCGATTTGGAAGTTCCGGCCTATTCCGAGCCGGACGAGCACGTGCCCGATGTCGATCCGGATTACCGGTTCGACAAGCCGACCACGCTTGCCATTCTCGCCGGCTTCGCCCGCAACCGCCGTGTCATCGTCACCGGCTATCACGGCACCGGCAAGTCGACCCATATCGAGCAGATCGCGTCGCGGCTGAACTGGCCGTGCGTGCGGGTCAATCTCGACAGCCACATCAGCCGCGTCGATCTGATCGGCAAGGATGCCATCGTGATCCGCGAAGGCATGCAAGTCACGGAATTCCGCGACGGCATCCTGCCGTGGGCGCTGCAGAACAACATCGCGCTGTGCTTCGACGAGTACGACGCCGGCCGTCCGGACGTGATGTTCGTCATTCAGCGCGTGCTGGAATTGTCCGGCCGGCTGACGCTGCTCGACCAGAACAAGGTGATCAAGCCGCATCCGGCCTTCCGCCTGTTTGCCACCGCCAATACGGTTGGCCTCGGCGATACTTCGGGCCTCTATCACGGCACCCAGCAGATCAACCAGGGCCAGATGGACCGCTGGTCGATCGTCACCACGCTGAACTACCTGCCGCACGACAATGAAGTCGAGATCGTGCTCTCCAAGGCCAAGCACTTTCAAAATGCCGAAGGCCGCGACACGATCTCGAAAATGGTGCGCGTGGCTGATCTCACCCGCAATGCGTTCATGAACGGCGATATCTCGACCGTCATGAGCCCGCGCACAGTGATCACCTGGGCGGAGAATTCCGAGATTTTCGGCGATATCGGCTTCGCGTTCAGGCTCACCTTCATCAACAAGTGCGACGAGCTTGAGCGGCCGCTGGTCGCCGAGTTTTATCAGCGCTGCTTCGGACAGGAGCTGCCGGAATCGGCGGTTAATGTCGCGCTGAGCTAAGGAGCGCGCCGCCGTGTCGTCGAACGTCAAACCGAAAACCAGCAACGCCAAGGAAGCGCCGACCGAGCCGTTCAAGCGCGCGGTCAGTGTTTGCCTGCGCGCGATCTCCGGCAAGAACGATCTTGAAGTCTCGTTCGCCGCGGAACGTCCTGGTTTGGCTGGCGGCAAGGCGCGTTTGCCCGAACCGCCGCGGCGGTTGAACGAGCGCGAGGCGGCGATCGTGCGCGGCCATGCCGACTCGATTGCGTTACGGCTTGCCTGTCACGATCCGGCGGTGCATCGCAAGCTTGTGCCGGGCGGCCAGCAGGCCCGCGCGGTGTTTGAAGCCATCGAGCAGGCGCGGGTCGAAGCGATCGGCTCCCGCCGCATGGGTGGCGTGGCGAAGAATCTCGCCGCCATGCTCGACGATCGTTTTCACCGTGGAAAATTTGACGAAATCACCGATCGTGCCGACGCGCCGCTCGAGGACGCACTGTCGATGCTGGTGCGCGAACGGCTGACCGGCGAACCGCCGCCGCCGACCGCGCGCAAGCTCGTCGAACTGTGGCGTCCGTTGATCGAAGAACGCGCCGGCAAAAGCCTCGACCGGCTTGAGCGGGTGCTCGACGACCAGCGCCGATTTGGCGACGTTATCCACGACCTTCTCGATAGCCTCGACATGGGCGAGGACCGCTCAAGCGAGTCCGATGAAGAGGAAGGCGACGAGGGCGAAAAAGAAAATCAGCAGGAAGAGCAGGGCCAGGAGGGCGATGCGTCGGACTCCGCCGACAGCGAACGTATGAGTTCGGAGGCCGAAGCCTCCGCCGACGAGCTGCCGGATTCGTCCTCGGAAGCGGTCGATGCGCCGGCGGCCGAGATGGCCGACGATGCCGAGATGGGCGATAGCGAGACCGCTGCCGAGCCCTGGCGGCCGCGCAATCAGCGCAACGAGCCGCGCGGGCCCGACTACAAGCCCTATACCGGCAAGTTCGATGAAGTGGTCGGCGCCGAAGACCTTTGCGAACCGGAAGAACTCGATCGGCTGCGCGGGTATCTCGACAAGCAACTTTCGCATTTGCAGGGCGTGGTCGCGCGGCTCGCCAATCGCTTGCAGCGGTTGTTGCTGGCGCAACAAAACCGCTCCTGGGAATTCGATCTCGAAGAAGGGTTGCTCGATCCATCGCGGTTGACGCGCGTCATCGTCGATCCGATGCATCCGCTGTCGTTCAAGCGCGAGAAAGATACCGATTTCCGCGATACCGTGGTGACGCTGTTGCTCGACAATTCCGGCTCGATGCGCGGCCGTCCGATCACGGTGGCCGCGACCTGCGCCGATATATTGGCGCGCACGCTCGAGCGCTGCGGGGTCAAGGTCGAGATTTTGGGATTCACAACGCGAGCCTGGAAGGGTGGTCAATCGCGCGAGTCGTGGTTGGCGCAAGGCAAACAAGCCAATCCGGGCCGGCTCAACGATCTGCGGCACATTATCTACAAGTCGGCTGACGCGCCGTGGCGTCGCGCCCGCAAGAACCTCGGCCTGATGATGCGCGAGGGCCTGCTGAAGGAGAACATCGACGGCGAGGCGCTCGATTGGGCGCACAAGCGCCTGCTGGCTCGTACCGAAACGCGCAAGATCCTGATGATGATCTCCGACGGTGCGCCGGTCGATGATTCAACGCTGTCGGTCAATCCAGGCAATTATCTCGAACGCCATCTGCGCTGGATCATCGAGGATATCGAGACGCGCTCTCCTGTCGAACTGATCGCCGTCGGCATCGGCCACGACGTCACGCGCTACTATCGCCGCGCGGTCACGATCGTCGACGCGGAAGAACTCGGCGGCGTGATGACGGAAAAGCTCGCCGAACTGTTTGAAGAGCATCCGAAGGAAGAGCGGATCGCACGCATGCCGCGGTCGCGGCGTCGGCTCGAACTCCTGAGCGACAACGCCCAATAATTTTGCACTGCACAAATTTGCGCCGCTGCGCCCGCGAAGCGCGCAATCAGCTGTCGCGCATGGGTAAAAGTGTATTTCCTATCAAATAGTTAGATTTGGCATGTGACTTGCGAGGCTGCTCCATCAGAAGGAGTGCCGATAGGGCGACTTTCACCCTCGGCCGCGATGGAGCCGCTCAATGAACAGGTGGATTGCCAACTGGAATCCGGAAGACGAGACGTTCTGGAATGCGACCGGCAAGGCGATTGCGCTCCGCAATCTGATCTGGTCGGTCGTCGCCGAAAACATTGCCTTTTCGGTCTGGGCGATCTGGTCGATCGTGGTGACCAAACTGCCGTCTGCAGGCTTCCATTACTCGACCGATCAGCTCTTCAACCTCGTTGCGCTCCCGGGGTTGGTTGGAGCGCTTCTGCGATTTCCTTACACATTCGCAGTCACAACCTTCGGCGGCCGCAACTGGACGATCTTCAGCAGTGCGGTCCTGTTCATTCCCACGATAGCGCTGGCGTATTTTGTCACGCAGCCCGGCACGCCGTACTGGCAAATGGCTTCGGTCGCGGCATTGGCCGGTTTCGGCGGCGGTAATTTCGCATCCAGCATGGCGAACATCTCATTCTTCTATCCGGATAGGATGAAAGGCTGGGGACTTGGGTTGAATGCTGCCGGCGGCAATATTGGCGTCAGTACCGTGCAATTGCTTACGCCGCTTCTGCTTGGCGTAGGCATTGTAAATCTTTATCAGGCGACTCCGGGGCCCGGCGGTATCTATCTGCTCAACGCCGGCCTGATGTGGCTCTTGCCGCTCGCGGTCGCGGTGTTCGGCGCCATCTTCTTCATGAACAACCTGACCAACGCGAAGTCGTCTTTCAAGAATCAGTTTGCCATCATCCCGCGGCGGCATACCTGGATCATGTCGTTCCTCTATGTCGGCACGTTCGGGTCGTTCATCGGCTACTCGGCGGCGTTTCCGCTCTTGATCAAGACGCAGTTTCCCGCGATCGCGATAAATATCGCTTTTTTGGGCCCGCTGGTCGGTTCACTGTCGCGGCCGCTCGGCGGTTTGCTCGCTGACAAGGTCGGCGGCGCTATCGTGACGTTCTGGAACTTCATCGCGATGGGGGCGGCAACGATCGGCGTTCTGTATTTCGTCAACGTCAAGGACTTCAGCGGCTTCCTGACGATGTTTCTTATCCTGTTTATCACCACCGGGATCGGTAACGGCTCGACCTATCGGATGATCCCCTCGATCTTCCGCGAGGAAAACCTTCAGAAAGCGAAGGGTGGGGGCGAAGCTGGCCGTGCACTCGCTCTCAAGACGGCAAGCATCGAGAGCGCAGCGGCGCTGGGTTTCATCGGCGCAATCGGCGCTTGCGGGAGTTATCTGGTCCCGCGCAGCTTCGGTGCATCAATCGCCGCGACCGGCAGCCCGCACCTCGCGTTGGTAGGTTTCCTCGCCTTCTACGCGGTGTGTGTCGCGATCACCTGGTGGTTCTACCTGCGTAGAGGCTTTGTCTCGGCGAGCACGGCCAATCTCGCGCAAGCGCGCATTTGACGTCGAGGTGATCAGAGCGTGCGGGACCTTCCCGCATGCCTTGCGGAAGCGGAACGGGAAGTAAAGGAAACCAACCATGACTCCCGATCAGATCAAGGCGATCCAGGAAAGCTTTGCGAAAGTGGCGCCGATTTCCGAGCAGGCGGCGGCAATGTTTTACGGCCGGCTGTTCGAGATCGCGCCCTCGGTTAAGCCGCTGTTCAAGGGCGACATGACCGAACAAGGGCGCAAGCTGATGGCAACCCTCGCCGTTGTCGTCAACGGGCTGACAAATCTCGAAACAATCTTGCCGGCCGCCAGTGCGCTTGCCAAACGTCACGTCGGTTACGGCGTGAAGCCCATCCATTACCCGATCGTAAGCGAGGCCCTGTTGTGGACGCTGGAACGCGGCTTGGGTGCCGATTGGACGCCCGAACTCGCGACCGCCTGGGGCGACGCTTATGGCGTGCTGTCCGACTACATGATCGACGAAGCGTACGGCTACAGCGTAGCGGCCGAGTGATCGCTGGTGTTTACAGCGGCGGCGGCGGAAGACGCCGACGGAACGTCCGGGAGCCGAGATGAACGTCCTGCCGCCGCGAACGTCGTCGGTGCGCACAACATGCCCGTATTGCGGCGTCGGCTGCGGCGTATTGGCGATGCCGGATCGCGAGGGCGGAGCGGCGATCGTCGGCGATCCAGCGCATCCGGCAAATTTTGGACGGCTGTGCTCCAAAGGCTCAGCGCTTGGCGAAACGCTCGCACTCGGGCGCCGCTTGCTGCATCCGATGATGCGTCGAGCCGATGGTTCACTCACGCGCGTCGATTGGGACAGCGCGCTCGATAACGTCGCCGGCGGATTGCGCACGATCATCGATCGCGACGGACCCGATGCCGTTGCGTTTTATCTCTCCGGCCAACTCCTGACCGAGGACTATTACGTCGCCAACAAGCTGATGAAGGGTTTCATCGGCTCGGCCAATGTCGATACCAATTCGCGGCTCTGTATGGCCTCGACCGTTGCCGGCCATCGGCGCGCTTTCGGCGCCGACACTGTCCCCGGCACCTACAAGGACCTCGACGCCGCTGAACTCGTCGTGCTGGTAGGCTCCAACACGGCGTGGTGCCACCCGGTGCTGTTTCAACGCATAAACGAAGCCAAACAGGAACGCGGCACGCAATTCATCGTTATCGATCCGCGGCATACCGCGACCGCCGAAGGCGCCGATCTGTTCCTGCCGATCGCCCCTGGTACCGACACGGCGTTGTTTTCCGGTCTGCTGGCACATCTCGCGGATACGCGGGCGCTCGATTTCGCTTACATCGACAAGCACACCACCGGCTTTGTCGAAGCACTGGCTGCCGCCCGCGAAACCGCGCGCGATGCTGCGGCGACTGCACGGGCTACCGGGCTCAACCGCGCCGACGTTGCACGCTTCTTCGAATTGTTCGGCAAGACCCGGCGCGTCGTCACCTGCTTTTCACAAGGGGTCAATCAATCGGCGCAGGGTACCGACAAGGTCAACGCCATTATCAATGTCCATCTCGCCACCGGGCGCATCGGCCGGCCGGGGATGGGGCCGTTCTCGCTTACCGGACAGCCCAATGCGATGGGCGGTCGTGAGGTTGGCGGTCTCGCCAATCAGCTTGCCGCTCACATGGGATTTTCCCCCGCCGAGACCGATCGCGTCAGCCGTTTCTGGAAAGCGCCACGGATCGCAACGCGCGAGGGGCTCAAAGCCGTCGACATGTTCGAGGCGATCGAGCGCGGGACCATCAAGGCGTTGTGGGTGATGGCGACCAATCCGGCCGTCTCGCTGCCGCGCGCAGGCGCCATGCGCGCTGCGTTGAAAAAGCTCGAGCTGTTCGTGGTTTCGGAAAACGTGCTCGGCAACGATACGGTCGCTTCCGGTGCGCAGGTGCTGTTTCCGGCTGCGGCCTGGGGCGAGAAGGATGGCACGGTCACCAATTCCGAGCGACGGATTTCACGGCAGCGTGCATTTCTGCCGTTGCCGGATGACGTACGGCCGGATTGGTGGATTGTCAGTGAGGTGGCTCGACGGCTCGGTTTTGGCGACGCCTTCGACTATCACAGCGCGGCGGATGTGTTTCGCGAACATGCAGCGCTTTCGGCCTTCGAAAACCGCGGCCAGCGCGACTTCGACATCGGCGGCCTTGCCGATTTGTCGGATGCATCCTACGCGAGACTTGATCCGGTGATGTGGCCCGCCCGCGCGGGAGAGGGGCGGGAAGACCTGCGCTTCTTCAACGCCGGCGGCTTTTTCACTCCGGACGGCAAGGCGCGGTTTGTCGTGCCGCAGCCGCTTGCCGCGCGTGACGCGATCAGCGCGATCTATCCATTCCGGCTGAACACCGGCCGTGTGCGCGATCAGTGGCACACCATGACCCGCACCGGGCTGAGCCCGCGGCTCTGCGCGCATTCACCGGAGCCGATTGTGGAAGTCCATCCGGCAGACGCCAAGATGGCAAAGCTCGATAACGGCGGCTTCGCCAAAGTGACGACGGAGTCTGGTAGCGCAGTCCTGAAGGTCTCGATACGCGAAGGCCAGCAACGCGGCTCAATTTTTACGCCGATTCATTGGAGCGATGCGACTGCGGCGCATGCGCGGATCGGCGAATTGGTAACAGCGGTGACCGATCCATTTTCCGGCCAACCTGATTTGAAAGCGACTCTGGCGCGGGTTGAGCCGATGACGTTCGCCTATCGCGGCTTTGCCCTGTCGCACGGCGAGATTACGCCGCCATCCGAAACGTGGTTCGCGCGTGCCGCAGTCGTCGGGGGTGACGGGCTTCTCTTCGCGAGCAACGAGACACCCGAAGTCTGGCAGGATTTTGCGCGGCGGCAGATGCCAAGCGATTGCGAGATCACCGAGCACTTCGATGCGGAGTCCGGCACTGTTCGTGTTGCAGCGTTTCGTTCCGGTCAGCTCGACGCTTGCATCTTTGTCGGTTCGGCACAGGCGCCGCCGCGGTGGGATGCGATGCTTGCGTTATTCGAAGCCGGCGAACTCGACGAAAGCGAACGGCTACTTCTTCTGTCTGAACGGGGCGACGAAGGCCGGGCCGACAGCGGACCGGTAATCTGCGCCTGTTTCAACGTGCGCCTTGCGGCGATACGCGATGCCCTCGATACCGGTATTGCTGCCGATGTTGCCGATATCGGCCGCATATTGCGCGCTGGTACGAATTGCGGCTCCTGCGTCCCGGAATTGCGCGGAATCATCGAGAAAAGCGCCCAAACTGTTTGATCGGCGCGCGCCCCGCGCTCAGTGGGGCAAATGGCGCGCTGGACAAGATTTATTGTCTCGACGATCATTCAAAAAAACCGTCGAGCCGAAATAGCTGGGAGGATATGCTTTGAGTGAACATAGGGGCGGCCTCCGCCTGCTTAAGGCGATACTGTGTCTGCTCGCCATTTCAGTCGTTGCTGTCGCGCCGGTGCGTGCCGCTGACTATCCCGACAAGCCGGTAACAGTCATCTCCGATGCAGGTGCTGGCTCTAGCGTCGATGTTGCAACGCGCATCGTTGCCGATGGCTTGAGCAAGATGTGGGGACAGACAGTTGCGGTCGTAAATCACCCCGGCGCCAACGGCAGTATTGCCGCGCATGCAGCGAGTGACGCTACGGGCGACGGTTACACTCTATACACTCCGGCGAGTTCCACTTTCATTACCTTGTCGTCGGTGGCGCCTAATCTGCCGGTGAAGCTGCCGCGCGATTTTTTGCCAATCGGCTTTATTTCCGACCAGCCGATGTTTGTTGCCGTCAATACGGCAACCGGCATCACATCGATGCAACAGCTCATCGACCGCGCCAAGAAGGAGCCGGGAACAATCTCTGTAGCGGTGTCTGGCATCGGTCGGGTGACCCATCTGACATCGATACTGATTCAGCAGCGCGCCGACATCACACTGTTACCGGTTCCCTACACTGGAGGTCCATCGGCTGCGCTTGCCGATGTTTTCTCGGGGCGTGTGTCGATGATTATCGAAGGGTATTCGGGAATCATGGGTGCGGTGCATGCCGGCCAGGTGAAATTGATCGCGTCTGGCGCGGCGCATCGTCTGCCGGAGTTTCCGGATCTTCCAACCGTCGCGGAGACCATTCCAGACTTCTCCGCCTCCGGCTGGATCATGATGGCGGCTCCGCTCGGCACGCCCGCACCGATTGTTTCGAAGGTGAGCGCCGATCTTGCCAAGGTCGTCAGCGATCCTGAGATCAGGCGTAAGCTTGCAACGACCGGAAGTTATCCAAACGCGATGACGCCTGATCAGACGCAAGCCTTTGTCGCGAAACAGCAGGAAATCTGGCTGCCGGTGTTGCAGAAGATTTCCGCGAAATAGCGTGGCTCGCTGTCTGTGGGTGCGCGCAAATGGCGCGCTGGACAGGATTTGCCGTCTCGACGATAAGGACGCGCCTGCCTGATTGGTTTGGGCCAATGACGACGACTGTTGGGGGGACGCCATGGATCTACGTTCAAACTGGATGGATCTACACTCAAACTGGTTGCGCATTGTCATTCTGAGTGTGTCGGCGATCGCATCCTCTGGCGCCCATGCGCAGAGTTATCCAGATAAGCCAGTCACCTTCATTTCCGACGCTGCGGCAGGCTCCAGCCCTGATGTTGCGCTGCGCATTGTCGCCGACGCGCTCGGAAAAATCTGGGGCCAGAACGCGGTCGTCGTGAATCATCCCGGCGCCAACGGCAGCATCGGTGCACGCGCCGCCAGTGAGGCAATTCCCGATGGCTATACGCTTTATGCGCCAGCGCTCTCGACGTTCGTTGCGTTGCCCTCCGTGGCGCCGAATTTGCCGGTCAAGCTGCCGCGCGATTTCCTGCCGATCGGTTTTATTGCCGACCAGCCGATGTTCTTTTCGGTCTCACCGTCGAGCGGCATCACGACGTTGCCGCAACTCATCGAACGCGCGAAGAAAGATCCTGGCGCAATGTCGATCGCTGTGTCCGGCGTCGGGCGGGTAACACATCTGACCGGGGTGCTGATGCAGCAGCAGGCGGGAATCACCTTGACGCCGGTCCCCTATACCGGCGGTCCGGGGGCGGCGCTGAGCGATGTTGCGTCCGGGCGCGTGTCGATGATCATCGAAGGATTTTCCGGCGTGATCGGTGCGGTCACTGCCGGGCAAGTCAAGCTGATCGCGGTGGCGTCAGCAAAACGCTTGCCCGAATTTCCCGATTTGCCGACCGTTTCTGAAACGCTTCCGGGCTTTACCGCAGGCGGCTGGCTCCTCGTCGCAGCGCCGCTCGGTACGCCGGCGGCAATCGTCAGCAAAGTCAGTGCCGATCTGACCAGGGTGCTCAACGATCCGGATTTGGAGAAGAAACTCACCGTGACCGGCAGCTACGGGCGCGCCATGACTCCGGAAGAAACCCAGGCTTTTGTCGAGAAGCAGCAGACCACCTGGCTTCCGTTGCTGCAAAAAGTGTCGACGCAGTAGTTCAGTCGGCTACAGCGAAACCGCGTAGCGATCCGCGCTCGATCGCCGACTGCACAAGGCCCGATTGTTTGGCTCGTTCCGAGAACTCGCTGGCAAAGGCAAGTAATCCAGCGCGGTTTTGCCGAACTGCCATCGCCACGCGATTGATGCCGTAACCTTTCGCCAGCACCTGCGAGCCTGGCAATTGATCGGCAAAGTCGAGCAAGTGGTCGCGCGGAAAGGCCAACGCATCGACTTTCCCCTGTCTGATCAGATCAGGGGCTTGCTCCGGCAGTTCGACGCCGACCAATTGCGCGTGCTTGATCGTGCGTTGCAGTGCCAGGGCAGAGGCGTGGCTCTCGATCAGACCGATACGAATGTCCGGCTGGTCTGCGTCGGCGATGCTCTGGATCGCTGAACCCTGCGGCACCAGAAGGCTGTAGTCGAACTGGAAAATCGCCGGAGCGAAGTCCACTTCGACGGCTCGCGTCGGTTCGACGCCGAGGAAAACGACGTCGCATCCTTCATTCTTGAGACCGGCGACCGCGGCCTTCGGCGACGGATATTCGACAATACGCATCGCGATGCCGAGATGTTCGGCGATCATGCGCGTCATTTCTATCGCGATGTAGCCGGTGCCGAGACCGCGCAGTTCGCCGGACGTGCGATCGTGGATGAATTGCGGAAGGAACAAGCCGGTACGGATCGCGCCGGCCCGCACCAGATCGGCGATCCGTGGATCGTCGCGCTGCATTATGTGCCGGCGTTTTCAGAGAGCTTGTGAGCGGCTGTTACGCTGCCGCAGCAGGAGTGCGCTTCTTGACGACCTGGCGCTTGAGTTCGAGGGCGCGCGGAGACAGTTCTGCGTCCTTCGCCTTGACCAGGAAAGAGTTGAAACCGCCGCGATGATCGACGCTCTTGAGCGCGTTTGCTGAAATACGAAGGCGGACGGAGCGGCCGAGCGCATCCGAGATCAGCGTGACGTTGAGCAGGTTCGGCAGAAACCGCCGTTTGGTCTTGCGGTTCGAGTGGCTGACCCGGTTCCCGATCTGGCGGGTCTTGCCGGTTAATTCGCAGCGCCAGGCCATGGCTGTAAATCCTTAAAGGTCCCGTGTTTCCAGCGCCGACTGACGACGATGTGGGGATTTGACCGGGACCTATAGTAAGGGCCGCCCCAAGCGTCAAGCCGGCGTCAAACGGCTGCGCCGAACCACAGAAACGGCGTATTCTCCGCCGAAACAATGCACCCGGTTCTGGGCTAATCCTGTATCTCATAAGGATTACACATTGTTGCCCGGACGCATGGCCGATCTGGCGGCATTTGAGGAAAAATACTCGCGGTGTCGGTGCTTGCGAAAAGGCTTCCTTACAGAGCCGCCTCCACCGCCCTCGCTGCGGTTTGCGCCGTTGCCGCGTTCGCGGCCGATGCCGTCCGCCATGGCGCGGCGGCCCAGGTCCGTCTCGAAGCGCAATATGTCGCCAGCCTTGGCGGGATTCCCGTTGGCCGCGGCGGCTGGGTGATCGACGTTACCGAGGACCAGTATTCTGCATCCGCCAGCGGCGGGACGTCGGGTATCCTGAAATTCTTTAGCTCCGCCCACGGCACCAGTGCTGCCCGTGGCAGCTTCAACAACGGCGGACAGCCAATATCGTCGAGTTATGTCGCCAGCATCGATTACAACCGGCGCATGGACGATGTGCGCATGGCGCTTTCCGGTGGCAACGTCACGGACTATTCGGCGGAGCCGCCGTTGCCGCCCATTCCGGATCGTATTCCGGTATCCGATGCCGATCGGCGCGGCGTAGTCGATCCCATTTCATCGACGCTCAACCGTGTCGGGGGTAATGGCGATCCGGTATCGCCCGAGGCTTGCGGCCGTAAGGTGTCGGTGTTCGACGGCCGGGTCCGTTACGATCTGCGCAGCGAGTTCAAGCGCATCGAATTGGTCAAGGCGGAAAAAGGTTATCAAGGCCCCGCGGTGGTCTGCGCGATATATTTTGCGCCGATCTCCGGTTATGTGCCGGATCGGCCGGTTATCAAATACCTGATCGATTTGCGCGACGCCGAAGTGTGGCTCGCGCCGATCCCCGGTACCCGCGTGCTGGTGCCATTCCGTTTCGCGCTACCGACCCCGATTGGCAGGGGCGTTTTGCAAGCGACCGAATTCGTCGCGGCGCCGTTGCCCCATGCAGCGCTCAACATGAAAACCCAGTGACGGCTGATGTGCTACCGGTCGCCGCGTCCCCGTTATTCACAGGGACTCCGGTCTCTGACTCTAGGGGGAATCGTGATCCGCGAGCGCGTTAATTTTTGTGGCACCGGAATGTCGCGAAAAAGACCCCTGCCACACCCGATGTGGTGTGAGTTTGGATTGTATGTGCCATATATCGCAGTGAACGAAGCCGAACTTGCCACGAGTTAGCGATTCGGCCGCGATTTGTTCCAGACTCGTTCCACACGTTAACCACAGGCTTATCTGGCGTCACGTTGTGGTACAGAACACTGTGCTTACTAGCGTCCAGACGATGCGAATCCCGGGAAATTAATGCCGATCTCCTTTTCGCCGCCCGCCAACCGCGACCACCGCGCTCGCGGTGCCGGCGTCACCGCCGTACTTGGACCGACCAATACCGGCAAAACCCATCTCGCCATCGAGCGCATGCTGGCGCATTCGTCGGGCGTTATAGGCTTGCCGCTGCGGCTGCTCGCGCGCGAGGTCTATAACCGCGCGGTCGAGCGGGTCGGTGCCGATGCCGTCGCGCTCATCACCGGCGAAGAGAAGATCAAGCCGCCAAATCCGCGCTTTTGGGTCGCTACGGTCGAGGCGATGCCGCGCGAGCTCGATGTCGCTTTCGTCGCCATCGACGAAATTCAGGTCGCCGCCGATTTCGAACGCGGCCATGTCTTTACCGACCGTATGTTGAATCGCCGGGGCCGCGAAGAGACGCTGGTGCTCGGCGCGGCGACGATGAGGCCGATCGTCGAACAATTGTTGCCCGGCGCCAGCATCGTCAGCCGGCCCCGGTTGTCGATGCTCACCAATGCCGGCGAGAAAAAGCTGACCCGGTTGCCGCGCCGATCCGCAATCGTCGCGTTCTCCGCCGATGAAGTTTATGCCATTGCCGAATTGATCCGCCGCCAGCGTGGCGGTGCTGCCGTGGTGCTTGGCTCGCTGTCACCGCGAACCCGCAACGCGCAGGTCGAGCTCTATCAGTCCGGCCAGGTGGATTATCTGGTAGCGACCGATGCCATCGGCATGGGGCTCAATCTCGATGTCGATCACATTGCGTTTGCCTCCGACCGAAAGTTCGACGGCTATCAGTTCCGCAAGCTCAATCCTTCCGAAATGGCCCAGATCGCCGGCCGCGCCGGCCGCGCTACCCGCGACGGCACGTTCGGCACTACCGGCCGCTGCCCGCCGTTCGATGATGAGCTCATTCGCGCGCTTGAATTGCACACCTTCGAGCCGGTGAAGATGGTGCAGTGGCGCAATACCGATCTCGACTTCTCTTCGATCGGTGCGCTGCAAGCGACTCTGGCCACAGCGCCGACTGAAAACGCGTTGGCGCGTGCGCCGGTCGCCGAGGATATCTTGGTCCTCGACCATGCCTCGCGTGAAGACGACGTGCGACAGGCCATTCGCACGCCGCTCGATGTAGAGCGCCTGTGGGACGTGTGCCAGCTCCCCGACTATCGCAAGATTGCGCCGGCCAACCATGCCGAGCTCGTCGTGACGGTGTTCGGCTATTTGATGCGCGACGGCAAAATCGACACCGACTGGTTCGCCCAGCAGATCGCCCAGGCGGATCGCACCGATGGCGATATCGATACCCTCTCGACGCGCATCGCCCACATCCGCACCTGGACCTTTGCCGCGAATCGCCCGGATTGGCTCGCTGACCCGGAGCACTGGCAGGGCGTTACCCGCGCTGTCGAAGACAAGCTCTCCGATGCGCTGCATGAGCGGCTCACCGAACGCTTCGTCGACCGCCGCACCAGCGCGTTGATGCGCCGCTTGCGCGAGAACGCGACACTTGAGCCTGAAATCAAGAAGACCGGCGAGGTTGTGGTCGAAGGCCACGTCATTGGCCGGCTCGACGGTTTCCTCTTTGTGCCCGAAGCATCCTCGGGCGGGTCGGACGCCAAGGCTCTCCAGAATGCTGCGCAAAAGGCGCTGGTTGGCGAAATCGGCTCGCGCGCGACGCGAATTACCGCGGCGTCTGACGATCAATTCGTGCTCGCCGGCGACGGCATTATTCGTTGGACTGGGGCCCCGGTTGGCAAGCTCATCGCGGGCGAGCAGGTGCTACGGCCGCGGGTTCGCATCCTTGCCGATGAGCATCTGACCGGCGCGCCGCGCGACGGCGTCGATGAGCGGCTCGACAAATTCGTCAAATCTCATCTTGAGAAAATGCTTGGCCCGTTATTCGAGTTGTCGGCGGCGGAAGATATCACCGGTATTGCGCGCGGTGTCGCGTTTCAGCTTGTGGAAGGGCTCGGCGTTCTCGATCGGCAGAAAGTTGCCGACGAAGTGAAAGGCCTTGAGCAACCGGCGCGCGCGTCTTTGCGCAAATACGGCGTGCGCTTCGGCACTTATCACATTTACGTTCCGGCGCTGCTCAAGCCGGGCCCGCGTGGGCTTGCGACGCAATTGTTTGCGCTGGCCCATGAAAACGAGGCGGCCAAAGGACTGGATGACCTGCTGACGCTTGCCGGCAGCGGCCGGACTTCGATTCCGCTTAATCGCGAGATTGATCCAGCCCTGTATCGCACCGCGGGTTATCGTGTTTGCGGCGAGCGCGCGGTGCGTGTCGATATTCTTGAGCGTCTTTCCGATCTGATTCGTCCCGCGCTGTCCTGGCGCGAAGGCGCACCAGGTGTGAAACCGTCTGGTGCGTTTCCGGGTGGCGGCTTTACGGTATTCAATGGGATGACGTCGCTGACCGGAGCGTCGGGCGAAGATTTTGCCTCGATCCTGCGCTCGCTTGGTTATCGCATGGAGCGCCGGCCAAAACCGCAGGAGCCGAAAGTCGAGCCGGCACCGGCTGTCCAGATGCCTGAGACGAGCGCGGAGATTCCAGCGACGACAGTTGTCGATGGCGATATCGCAGCTGCGAGCGATGCCGATCATGAAGTCAGTAATGAAGTCGCTCACGAAGCAGTGGAAATGCCGATCGAGGCGGCACTACTGCCTGCGGTAGATTTGGTGACGGTCACCGAGACGGAAATGCCGGCGAGTGATGCGGTGGTGGAGGCGACAAGTGAGGTTGCATCCGCGCCGCCTGCGGAGCCGACGAGTGAGGCCGTGGCTACGCCGCCCACAGAGCCAGTAAGTGAAGCTGCGTCGGCGCCGCCGCCCGCGGAGCCGGAATTGGTCGAAGTCTGGCGGCCTGCCCGCGCTGGCCGGCCAGAGGGCAGGCAACAACGGCGTCCACGTTTCAAGCGCCGCGATGCCGGCCACGGAACGGCCCATGGAACGCCCCATGGAACGGCGAAAGAGGCGCCGCAACAGGCGAGCGATGCGCCGAATGCGGCAGCGGCGGAGAACGCACCGCAAGGGGAACAGCAAACCGGCGCCTCGGAGGAGAAAAAACCGGAGCGGCACCAGCGCCATCATCAGCGGCCACGTTCGGAGCCGCGTTTCAATCGCCGGGAGCAACCCGATCGTGACCGGTCTTCGCGTGATCGCGATCGCGACCGGTCCTCGGGCAAGCCCGCGCGTTTTGAGCGGCGTGAGAAAGCGCCGGATCCGAATTCGCCGTTTGCCAAGCTTGCTGCGCTCAAGGCGCAACTCGAAGCCGATGCCAAGGAGCGGCGCTAAAGCATGATCCGCAAAAGTGGAACCCGGTTTTCCGATAAGACCGCGCTCCACGAGGATTTGGCCGGCCTGGATCGTCAACGCATCGATCGTTGGCTCTGGAATGCCCGTATCGTCCGGACCCGCGACGCCGCAGCGGCCTTGGCTGGTGCCGGCTATGTCCGGGTCAATGGAGCCCGAATCGATGCTCCAGGGCGGCTTGTGCGGGCTGGGGACGTGATCACCGTGGCGCTCGATCGCAACGTGCGGGTGGTCAAAGTACGAGGATTTGTCGAGCGGCGGGGTCCTGCCAGCACCGGTCAATCGCTATATGACGATTTGACTTGAAGCGCGGACCAGGCGATTCGGCCAACCGGAACAGGTCAGTGTTGCGTAACCAAGCGTAGTCTTGCTCGCCCGAGCCTAGTCTTGCGTGCCCAAGCCTTGCGTGCCTATGACCCGTGCGATAGGAGCAAGACTCGCAAAAAGGCCGCTTTAGAGTGTGCAGATGACCTATATCGTCAACGACAATTGTATCAAATGTAAGTACATGGACTGCGTCGAGGTTTGCCCCGTGGATTGCTTCTACGAGGGCGAAAACATGCTCGTGATCCATCCCGACGAGTGCATTGATTGCGGGGTCTGCGAGCCGGAATGCCCGGTCGAGGCGATCAAGCCCGACACAGAGCCCGGCGTCGAGAAGTGGCTGAAAGTCAACGCGGAATTCGCTAAAACCTGGCCTAATATTACTACCAAAAAAGAGCCCCCAGCCGACGCCAAGGATTGGGAGGGCGTGGCAAATAAATTTGAAGAGCAGTTTTCGTCGAACCCAGGGAGCGGGGACTGAAAACTGCCCGGTTTTTAAGCGTTAACCAGCATTAAGGAATTTGGCGTGCGACGCTTTTGCAACGCCATAACGCTTTGATTTTGACCAAAAATGTGCTATAAGGCTGTTACACAATAAACAGCGCCCCCGGATGCTGCTCCCATCGCTTTTGGGAGCATATTTTTCCGAGGGATTCCGAGGAATCGTCAAAAAGAGGCGTGAGATCCACGCGAGAGCTGTGGCAGCTAAAACTCGTCATCGTCCGAAGAAGAGTGCGACCGGCATGAGCCGGAAGACTGGAAAAAACTCCTCCCGCGCGAGCGGCAGGACATCACAAGCCGCGCGGCAGACGCCCCAAGCCAGGGTCCGTAGCGCGGCGAAGCCCCCTCATCGGCAAAAGCCGGAGGCGGAAGGAGCAGCTTTGGGAATGAACGCGAAGAAGACGACACAACGACAAGGCTTCAAAACTAACGAGTTCATCGTGTATCCGGCTCACGGTGTGGGCCAAATCATGGCTATCGAAGAGCAGGAAGTTGCGGGTGCGCGGCTTGAGCTCTTTGTCATCAATTTCGTCAAGGACAAGATGACGCTGCGGGTGCCGACCTCGAAGGTCGTTTCCGTCGGCATGCGCAAGCTTGCCGAGACGCCGATGGTCAAGCGGGCGCTCGATACGCTCAAGGGCCGCGCGCGTATCAAGCGCACTATGTGGTCGCGTCGGGCGCAGGAATACGAAGCCAAGATCAATTCCGGCGATATCGTTGCCATCGCCGAAGTCGTTCGCGATCTTTTCCGTTCGGAGTCTCAGCCTGAGCAGTCCTACTCGGAGCGTCAGCTTTATGAGGCTGCGCTGGATCGGCTGTCGCGCGAAGTATCCGCCGTGCAGCGCATTACCGAGACTGAGGCGATCAAGGAAATCGAGGCTGCGCTCGCCAAGGGTCCGCGTCGCGGTCCTAAGCCCGAGGCGGAAGACGAGGCTGTCGTCGAGGAAGAGGCGGCCTAACGCCGAGTTCCAATTCAAGAAGCAAAAGGCCCGGTGGCGACACCGGGCCTTTTTGTTGTCGTGGCGGGCTAAACAGTAAGGCGAAGCGGTATCATGTTGCCGCAAAATTCCTATGGTTAGCCATAAATTAAGCTTCATTTGAAAGGACATAGGCGGTGGTGTCGTGTCGGGGAGAACGCCGAGCATGCGGCGAAAGAAAGCGTTGTGGGGCAGTCGAGCCCTCTCGGTTGTCGTTGCTGTTTTTGTTGGATACGTAGTCGCCGGCTGGAATCCATCGGCGTCCCATAACAATCAACTTTCCGCGGCGCAGATGGTCGCGCTGCGCTTCCCGCAAGATTTCGATGACGCTTCGAGTGCGCCAACGGTAATGCCGTTGGCGGCGACGAGTGGATCGCCGCTTGCCGAAGCCCAGGCTGCGCTTTTGAATCCGACACCGATGCTGCCGCAGGCATCTGACGCCCCGGCGCAAGTTGCTTCTGCGGCGTCTCAGGCGAGTGTTGCGGATGCACCGGTCGCGCAGACGCCGGTACAGGTTGCGTCGGCCGAGCCTGCAGCTCCACCGCGGACCGCTGCTCCGATAGCATCGGCGCCGCCGCCACAGCCGACCGCTACGCTACCGAGCTTAGCCAGAAAGGTCGCCGCCGCGGCCCATCGCAGCCTCAACGAACGTCCAGGATTCGTCCTCAATGACGCGCAGATTGCCAGCATCAAGGAGCGGCTGCATCTGACTGCGGATCAGGAAGAGATGTGGCCGGCCGTCGAAGCCGCGTTACGGAATCTTGCCTACACGCGAGCGCGTGAAGCGCGCCGCAAGAACGATCCGAATGCGCAGCTTGCTTCCAGCGACCCCAATAGTGCCGAAGTGCAAGGGCTGAAGTCAGCGGCCATCCCGCTGCTTATGAGCTTCAACTCGGAGCAGAAAGACGAAGTGCGCAACGTGGCCCACGTTATGGGGCTCGATCAGCTCGCATCGCAGTTTTGATTGTTACGGCCGCCCGAAGCGCGGTCTTGACGCCGGTGCTGGGACTTTTACCGGGCGAAGCAGTTCGACCGTGCATTTGACCGCGATCAGCGCCAAAACCGAAAAGCAGATCAGGTCGCCGTACTCAAGCGGATTGGTGACCTGAAAACTGTAAACGGGATCGTATAGAAAAAACGCTCCGCAAGGGATCGCCGCAATCGCGAACATGGTCGCCGGCGCGCTGCCGAGCAGAATCGCGACCAAGGTGATTGGCAGCAGATAGAAAAACACCGGATGATGCGGACCCACGCCCGCGAGCTTGAAGTACAGCAGTGTCGCCGTGACCGCGGCAACAACGGAAAGGGTCACAGCGAAGGGTACGGCACCCTTCACAAATCGCATTGGAACTTCCCCCCAGAAGGCCATTCGGCTCATCGTTGGGAGGAACGATAGCAAATCATCAAGCAGCGGAACAGTCGAAATAGGTAAGAAAACACCTATTCGACAACGATCTTAACTTCGCTGCCGGGCTTCACCTTGGCGCCAGGGTCAAGCCCGTTCAGGACCCGGAATCGTTCGACGGCCCGGTCGGTGATCGCCATGCGGCTTGCGAGCTTCTCGACGGTATCCGCTGGACCGGCGGTTATCACCATAAGGTGCAGGGGCTTTGCCTGCTCGATTTCCGCCAGGCTCATACGGCGGAAAGTACCGACCGACTCGCGGAAGTCGTGATCGGATTCAGGTGTGTGATGCTTTGCAGCGAAGATGAAACGGTAAACGTCGCTGCCAAAGCGGAGGGCGTAGAGGCGGAAGTCCCACTGGTCGCCTTTGGCAGCAGCGGTTGCGCCGGGAAAGCCGTTGATGACGACATCGTCGACCGTGGCGGGATCGATGTTCTCGATCCAGCCAGACGTCAGATAGGCGGCAAGGGTCTGCTCGGCGGGCACCCGTACCACGTCAAGACGAAGGGCCTGCCCGCCGCCCTTCTTCACGCCGAGCACTGCCTGTGCCGTATTGTCGAGGGTAAAACCGTCGGGCGCGGTGAACGTGAAGCCGAGCTTTGGATGCAGGAAGCGGCGGCCGCGGACAAAGCCCTCGCTCGGATCCTCGCCGAATACGATGCCGTCGATATCGCCCAGATAAGTTGCGCGGGCATCGGCCTGTTGCTGCGGTGAATTGGCAGCCGGCGCGCGGTATTGGCGCGCATTGGACAGCGCGTTGGTGATGCGTTCAGGCGTTGCCGGATGCGAGGACAGGAAGTCCGGGGCGCCCGGATTGATGGCGCCAGTCTGCTCTGCCCTGAGCTCGGAGTTGTGCTCCATCGAGGTGAGGAAGCGCACCGCGCCATAAGGATCGAAACCGGCGCGCGCCGCGATGCCGATGCCCAGCGCGTCAGCTTCCAATTCCTGCGCACGCGAGAAGCTCGCCAGCTTGAGCTTGGATTTTGCCAATGCCAGCGCGCCGACCTCGGGGTCGCTGACCACGTCGGCAATGGCACGGTTGGCGATATCTGCGTTACGGGCTTCTTCCTCGCGCTGCTCGGCATGGCGGGCGATGACGTGGCCCATCTCGTGCGCCAGTACCGACGCCAATTCGGATTCGTCGTTAGCAAGCGCGATCAGGCCGCGCGTCACATAGATTTGCCCGGTCGGCAGTGCAAATGCGTTGATCGATTGCGAATTGAGTATCGTCACCTTGTAATGCTGGTCGGGCTTCTCAGACGCCGCGACCAGGCGATCGACGGTCTGCTCAAGCATCGATTGCAGCTTGGGGTCGTTATAGACGCCGCCGTAAGATGCAAGGATGCGTTGATGCTCCCGCAGCACCGGCGGCGGCATATCGGAATCCGCCATTTTGGCGGGCGCCGTGGTGGTCGCGGCTTGCGGGTCGCCCGGGGGTGGCGAAGCGGTACACGCAGCCAGCACAAGCGCCGCGACGGCAGCGCCAGCATGCAGCAACCGATAAATTCCTGAACGTCCCCGTCTCACCGTCCCGTCACCGTGTCACTTCAAGTCAGCTGTTTCGATCTGCTCTGGACGATCAACCGCGATTGCCGGGCTGCCCGCCGCCCCTCGCGCCTCGACCCAGCCGCGAACCCGCACGCGCCGCCCCGTCAGCCCCTTCAGGTCGAGCCCCGACGAAACGAAATTGCGCTCGTTTCGTTTCAAGACCGTAACGGCAAAGCCCTCGGACCACCGCTGCCCGAAATTTACGTAGATGGTGGCTCCGCTTTCACGGACGGAAACGACCCGCCCCTCGACCAGGGCGAAGCGGCCGCGCTGCGCCAGCACAGCCGCGGGGGTTTGCGCGTCCAGCACTTGATAATACGAATTGGCCCATAGACCAAGGCGGTCGAGGCGGGCGCTGTTTTCTCGTGCCAGAAGTTCCGCCGCGCAAGCGCGGTTGCCGACTTCGTCACCCACCCGAGCAAATCCGGCGGCGATCAATTCGCCCTGCGTGAAAATCTCCTCACCGTCGCGCACCGCGTAGGCGTAGGCCACAATCCGCCCATAACGATCGGTAGCCATTTCGGCTTTACGCAGGATCACCGTGTCACCGCCAATGAGGTCATCAAGGGTAGATTTAGCGTTCGATCCGCCAGGCGCGGCAGGGGCATCCACGGGCGGAATTTCTGCCCCAGCCAGTCGCACCTCGCGGCCGTCATCAAGCAGGAAGTCTCGACCATCGGTGACGCGGCTCACCGTACCGCGGGCGATCTCGGTGCCGCCGCACGGCGGAGCAAGCGCCGGCTGCGCGGCCGCGGAAACGCAGCCCCACAGTGCCGCCACAGCTGCGGCTAATAACCCTTCCCGCCATCCCACCATCGCTGGTAAACGAAAGGCCGGAATGCGGCGGCACTGGGGCACAGTGGCGTTGCCACAACTGTGATTTATACTACTTCGCGGTCGCTTCGCGACCGGCGCACGGTCCCGTAGCTCAGCCGGATAGAGCAGCGGTTTCCTAAACCGAAGGTCGGAAGTTCGAGTCTTCCCGGGACCGCCATCGTTTTCGCCGCGCTCGATCTTGTTCAGCGCGATATGTGTCGCTGTAGCAACAGCGACGGATTAATCACTGGCAAGATCAAAAGGCGGGCATCGTTGCCGTCAAACAAGACGTTCAAACCGCCATGGTTGGCATCAATTGGCACCTGAACTGGACCGGGCCTCTGACGGCTAGATTCTGATCGCCCGGCGTCCACGCAAGCTTACGCAAGAGAAGGCCCTGGATTTCTCCGGGGCTTTTTTCGTGCCGATGAAGTCTCGCTCAGGCTTGGGCGGGGGACTTCTTAAAGCGAAAAGCACCGGGTAAAGTCTCCGGGTCACTTCCCGCAACCAGCAACGCGTACGGTAAAATGGCCCCGGAAAAGCTCGATGAAGCAGCACTGTTGAAAGCAGCGTCGGACCGCAACGAATTCCTCAATCTCCACGAAATCGTCCATCGCGCTCGCGCCAATCTCAATCAGAACGCCTGGGACTACATTGTCGGTGCTGTCGAAACCGAAACTACGCTGCGGCGCAACCGCATGGCCTTGGACTCGGTTGCGTTTCGGCCGCGCGTGCTGCGTGACGTCAGCAAGGTCGATGTCTCCACCGAAATTCTGGGTCGCAAGCTGCGGCTGCCGATCGTGTTGTGCCCGGTCGGATCGCTGGAAAGCTTTCATCCGGAAGGCGCCGAGCCGGTCGTCAAGGCGGCGGGCGAATTTGGCTGCGTTCATATGTTGAGTTCGGTCTGCGATCCGGGCCTCGAAGATGTGGCCAAGGCTGCCCCCGACGCGCTGCGCATGTTCCAGCTTTATGTCCGTGGCGACGCAGCCTGGGTCGACGACCATGTCGCCCGCGCCATTGAAAGCAAGTACAGCGTATTCTGCTTGACGGTCGATACCGCTCACTACAGCCGGCGTGAGCGCGACATCGCCAAGCGTCACATCACTGGCGGCCGTCGCCGGTCTTCGGGCCGCGAATTTCAGGCCGGGCTCGACTGGAAAACAGTCGACCGCATCAAGTCGAAATACAAGATTCCGCTCGCGATCAAAGGGATCGCCACTGCGGAAGACGCCAAGCTCTGCCTCGAACACGGCGTTGAGTTCGTTTACGTCTCCAACCACGGTGGCAGGCAACTCGATCACGGCCGTGGCTCTACCGATGTGCTGCCGGAAGTGGTGGAGGCGGTCGCCGGCCGCGCCAAGGTGATTATTGACGGCGGGTTCTACCGCGGCAGCGATGTCGTCAAGGCGATTGCGATGGGTGCAAGTTTAGTCGGGCTGGGCCGTATGCAGTGCTACGGCCTCGCCGCGGGCGGCCAATCGGGAATCGTGCGCATGCTCGAATTGATGGAAGACGAAATCACCCGCACCCTGGGGCTGCTCGGCGCGGCCAGCTTCGGCAAGCTCGATCCGACCATGCTGCATTCGGCGATGCCGGCCAATCCGGCGCATGTCTTCAGCGCCTTCCCGCATCTTCATGTCGAGCCGTATCGCTATTGATCCGGCTCGATTACTTCGCGCTGCGCAGCTTCCAGGTCGCGGTTGCGTGCGCGACCAAAGTGCCGCTCTGAAAAGCTTCGGACTGCAGCGAGGAAATTGAATGCCCGCGGCGTAGAAACGAGGCTTCGCAGCGCACCGGTCCTGCTTTGGCCGGCGCCAGGAATTGAACAGTCATTGTCAGCGTCGCGCCGGCGCCGTCGACATGTTGAAGCAAATGACCCATCGAGACATCCATGGCGGTGGCGAGGATGCCACCGTGCAACGTGCCTTGCGGATTGAACAATGCGCGTGTGGCTTCGAATTCGACGATGCAGTGCTCCTCTTCGAAGCTGACGTTAAATCCAAGCAGACGTGACAAGAAAAACGAACCAAATTCCTGCCGTGGCTCGGCAAGCGCGCGCTCGATCATGGCTTGCGCCATGGCACGGTCGACAGCGGTCGTCTCATTCATCGTTTGCAAAATCCAATTAGCCGATCGGCAATTCTTTATCGCGACGGAGCAACGGGTTCGAGTTCGGCGTTCTGCCAGGCTGGGCGGGCCGCAGGATCGGTAAGCCGTTTGATATAAGCGGATGCTGGCTCAGGGACAGCGCTTTTAACCACGATGGCCGCGGTGAACAGGATGTATTTCTGCAAATCGGCAGGCAGCGGGCCAACCAGGGTGACGCCTTTCACCGGCATGATTTCGCTGATGTTGAACAGGCCGATTTCGGCTTTCCCAGTAGCGACAAGGTCAACGCCGCCGCCAATCGCTGTTTTCACCGTTAGCTTCGGTCGCACTATATCCGTCAACCCTAATCTTTCGATCATGCGGGCGATAACCAGGCCGGTTGAGCCGCCGCCCGCTTCAGCCGGATCTGGATAAACGATCGACTGGGCACCGCGCAGCAACTGGCGGATGGCGGCAACGTCGGTGATGTCAGGCATCGGTGCGCCGCCGCGTACGGCGATGCCGATGCCAACGCGCGCGACGTTGACCGCGCTGTCGTTACGCAACACACCGCTGTCCGTGAGCGTGCTCACGACCGGTCTTGGCAGAATAACCACGTCAGCTTTGTCGCCGGCGGTGAGATCGGCCTGGATGACGGCAGGCTGAGCGACCGTGAAGTCGAAATGGTCATCGTTCTTCTTGGCGAAATCCATGGCAATAACCTTGGCCGCCACCGCTGGAGCGCCAGATGAGTAGACATGGATTTCCGTTGCATTGGCCGTGGCCGCAATGGATAGAAGCCCCGCCAATGCGCGGAGACACCTCGCCGCCTTCATCTGTTCCCCAACCGCCGATGATCGTATGCCCCGCTGGCTAAATACGACCGTCGCGTCCGTTATGATAGTCCCAGATTGCACACCTGCGCGGAGTGTTATCAACTGTCGCGATCCTGATCGGCGAGGGCTGCATGAAATCTTCAATTGAGTATCGGCATCACCAATAACCCGCGCACCTGGCCCATCCTCAACGGGACGGTGAAGCCGGAAGGGATCGATCTCATTCCGACAGTGCTGCATCCGTCGGAGCTGTTCTGGCGGCAGTTGCATTTCTCCGAGTTCGCGGTTTCGGAAATGTCGTGTTCGTCTTTCCTTATCGTGACCGGGCAGGGCGATCAGCGTTTTCTCGGGTTACCGATCTTTACCACGCGGCGGTTCTTCCACACTTCCATCCTGGTCAGCCGGAAGTCCGGCATCGAAAAGCCGGCCGACCTGAGGGGCAAACGCGTCGGTGTGCCCGAATACCAGCAGACCGCGGCGCTTTGGACCCGCGGTGTGCTCGAGCATGAATTCGGTGTGAGCCCGAAGGATATGGAATTCTGGATGGAGCGCACGCCGGAGAAAAGTCACGGCGGCGCCACCGGCTTCAAACCGCCGCCCGGCGTAACTGTTCATCAGGTGCCCGGCGACAAGAGCCTGGGTGACATGATGCTCGCGGGCGAGCTCGACGCCACCATCCACTATCTCGTGCATCGCAATCTGGTGGACCGCAGCCGGGTCAACCTGCACAATCATCCGGATTTCAAAACCCTGTTTCCGGATCCGGCCGCCGAGGGCATCCGTTTCTATCGCAAGACCGGGCTATTCCCGATCAATCACCAGGCGGTGATCCAGCGTGAGGTTTACGAGAAGAACCCGTGGGTCGCGCAAAACCTGCTCAAGGCATTCATCAAGGCGAATGAGATCGCCAACGAGCAGCGTATCGAGCATGTCGAGTATCATCTTGCCGCCGGTCTGATGTCAGGCGATGCCCGGACGCCATTGCTGCACCATGGCGTCAAAGCCAATCGCAACGTGATGGAAACAATCGCGCAATACTCACTGGAGCAGGGGTTGACTTCGCGGCTGATCAAGCTCGACGAGCTTTACGCGCCGAACATGATGAAGTCGTGATCCTCGCGCTTTCTGACAGCGACCGGGACGGGAATTACTCTGCAGCTTGCTTCTTCGCGCTAGCGTCAATGGTGGCGCCCGAGGCTGCCAGCGTTTCGATTTCCTTTTCGGAAAAGCCTGCCTCGCGCAATACCTCGAAGCTGTGTTCGCCAAGGCGCGGTTGCAACCGCGTCGTTCCGGTCGTGCTTTCGCTGAAACGCACCGGAAGATCGGTATAAAGGATCTCGCCTTCGCTCGGATGCGTGGCGCGCTTGAAGAAACCGCTGGCCTTGAGCTGGGGATCGTTCATCACCTCATCAAGGCTCGACATCCGCGCTGACGGGATTTCCAGTTCCCGCAAAAGCTTCAGCCACTCGTCGGTGGTCCGGTCAGCGATGCACGTGCCGGCCAGTTCATAGATCGCGACGATATTCTTTGCCCGCGATGCGATGCTGTCGAAGCGCGGATCGGCATGGACTTCCGGCTTGCCGATAGCAGTCCAGAATTTCCGCCAATGATTCTGGGTATAGGCCATCATGCAGAGGTAGCCGTCTTTGGTTTTATAGGGGCGGCGCCAGCTTGCCAGCACCCGCGTATAGCCGAGCGATCCCATCGGCGGCACGAAGTTGTGGCCGAACAAATGCTCGCCCAGCACGAATGAAACCATTTGCTCAAACATCGGGATTTCGACGAACTGGCCGCGGCCGGTGCGCTCGCGTGCAAATAGCGCGGTGGACACTGCGCCGGCAATCGCAATGGCGCAGGTCTTGTCGGCGATAATCATCGGTGCATAGAGCGGCTCGCCGGCGATCTCCGACATCAATGCCGCGATGCCGGACTGACCCTGGATTACATCGTCATAGGCCGGCTGGCCGCTATATGGGCCACCGTCGCGATAGCCGTGCAGCGCCGCATAGACGATGCTCGGATTTTTCGCGCAGACGTCCTTGTGACCGAAGCCAAGCTTTCCGATCGCCTGCGGCCGCATCGAATGGACAAACACATCCGCGTTCGCGATCAATCGCCACAATGCATCTTTCGCCGCGTCGTTCTTGAGATCGAGCACCAGGGAGCGCTTGCTCCGGTTGAGGCCCATGAACAGCGCTGCCATGTTCGGCGAACGCGATGGACCGGTATGACGGGGCGCGTCGCCTTCAGGCGTTTCGATCTTGATCACGTCGGCGCCCATGTCGCCAAGCATCTGTGTCGCCAGCGGTCCCGCGACGACGGACGTGAGGTCGAGAATGCGAATGCCCGCGAGCGGCCCGGCCATTTGACAATTACCCTCGGCTTGAAATGATCGCGGCCACGCAAACGAGGAGCCGGGATTGATGCGCCATATCGATGCGTTCTGTCATTTCTTTCCGCAGGGCATTTTCAACAAACTCTCCGAAACGCCCGGCGGCACGCGAGACATCGGAAAACGCATTCAGGGCGTGCGCCCGATCCACGACCTTGATGTGCGGTTCCGCATCATGGACGGGTTTGAGAATTATTCGCAAGTGCTGTCGCTTGGCATGCCGCCGATCACGTACTGTTCGCCTCTGATGCGCCGTTCGGGCCGGAACAGGGCAGGGCCTATATCCGCGACTGCATCACGGCGGTGGATTCTCTTGATGTGTCCGACGCCGTGAAGGAGAAGATTTTTTATCGCAATGCGCAGGCGCTGTTCGGAGTGCACTGAGGTTACGCAAACGCCGGTATGACTTCCTTCGCGAACAGGCGCATCGATTTTTGCGCTTCAGCGATATCGAGCGTGCCGAAATTGATCTGCAATGAGGCGTGTTCGAAGGTGCCGATCGCGCCCTCCAGGCGGCGGATGATGGCCTTGATCTCGTCCGGCGTGCCGACCCAGGCGCCACCGGACTTCGATCTGCAATTCCAGCGTGAAGTTTTTCATTCGGGCGATCGAATTCGGCGTAGCCCTTGTAGTCCTTCGACGACGTTCCCTTGGTCCATTCGCCGGCGGATTCGAACAGTGCGGTGAAATAATCATCGAACTGTTTGCGCGGAATTTCGCGGGCCAGCTTGGGATCCTCGTGACAAAACATATGGAAGGCAATCATGACCTCGCCGTCGCCCGGATGGCCAGCGTCGCGCCACGCCTTCCGGTAGATTTGGATCAGGTCTTTCAGCGGCCCGATCGGGATCGACATCAGTCCATGCCCGTGCCGCCCCGCAAATTCAAAAGAATCGGCAGTGCGGGTCGTGGCAATAAAGAATTTCGGCCGCGGCTTCTGGGTCGGCCGCGGCAGCGACGTGACATCGTCGAACGAGTGAAATTCTCCGTGATGGCTGACGTTCTCCTGCGTCAGCAGCAGCTCTATCTGTTCGAATCCCTCACGAAAGCGCGCTACGGATTCGTCGGGCGAAATGCGGAAGCGCCGGAATTCGTGCGGCAGAAAGGCGCGAGCGAAGCCGACGTCCAGGCGGCCGCCGGATATGGCGTCGAGCATCGCGATTTCGCCGGCAAGCTTGAGCGGATTGTTGAAGGCCGGAACCACCGCGCCGGTAATCACCCGTATTTTCTTCGTCCGCGCGGCCACGGCGGCCAGAAACGTGATCGGATTGGGGCTATAGCCGCCGTAACGCTCGAAGTAATGCTCGACCGAACGTGCGTGGCTGTAGCCAAGCGTTTCGGCTTCCCCGGCGATCGCAAGACACTCTGCGAAATAGTCCGAGGCGTTTTTGTCCACGGGATGAAAATTGGGAAAGAACTGGACGCCGAATTTCATTCTGTTCAACTCCGGGCTGTCTCATGCGCGTGTGGCTTGCGGCCGATATAACGTGTCAGCTCCGCGAGGTTCTTCCGTAGCGTAGCTTCGTCCACGACATGCGGGTCGAAGTCCGGTTCGTCGAACTCGAGCATATCTTCATGGTTGACGCTGTTCGGATCGGCGATGCTGTGAAGGTAAGTCTCGTAGCCGACCGGACCACCGATATCCGCCGGCGGGCAGCGGCCTTCGGCACTGACGAGGTGCGGATAACGGACATCGGGCATCGCCGGTCCGCGCGCCAGCAACGTGACGATGTGTTCCCAGTCCTCGCCAAGGACGTAGTCGTATTTGAAGGTCGTGCCGACTGCCAGAATATTGGATAGCGTGCTTTGTTCGGCCGGGATGCGATCGATTCCGGCGTCGCGGTCGGACTGACCCCAGGCGTTGTCGCCGATGCGAAATTCGAACGGATGACCGTTCTGCCAGCCGATTGCGATTTGCAGCACGAAATGCAGATCGTCGAGGCGGATATCCATCGGTACTTCGACGATGCGAACGACGCGCGGCGACACGTCGTCGATCTCGACACTTAACCGCGCGATGTCCCCCATGACCGGCGCGAGCGCTATTCGGCAGCTTGCTGGAACGTCAGCATCTCGTCCGATCGATCAAGATCGACGATCTTGCCGTCCTTGATCACCCAGGCAAGGTTCTTCTTGTCCTGCAAGATCGCGATATCGGCGATCGGATCCTTGTCCCACACCGTTATGTCGGCGAGTTGCCCAGGCGCAATCTGACCGACCTGGCCGTCGAGGCCGACGGCCAAGGCGTTGTCGCGGGTCGCCGCGACAATGGCTTCCATTGGTGTGTAGCCACCGTGCTTGACGAAGATCTCAAGTTCCTTGGCGTGCAGCTCGCCGTGGCGGGTAAACGCGTTGTTGCCGGTATCGGTGCCGACCAGAAGGCGGATGCCGAGCTTGCGTGCCTTGTGCATCAATTCGCCGAGCAGGTCGTAGTGCCGCTGCATGCGGTTGAAGTCGAGTTGGATCTGTTCGGCACCAACCTTTTGCTGTTTGCCGAGCTCGCATACGACAGCGAGGAATGTCGCGGTCGGCAGGATCGGCATGCCGGCTTTGGCGACGGCGTCCAGATCGCGGTCAGTCGCGAGATCGGCGTGAACGATCCAGTCAACACCGGCTTCCGCAGCCGAGCGCGTCGATCCAGCGCCACGGGAATGAATCGCGACTTTCAGATTGCGGCGGTGGGCTTCACCGACCACCGCGGCGATTTCGTCCTTCGCGAGCATCTGCGATTCACCGGAGCGGCTATCGGCCATTTTGATGAAATTGACACCGTGCTTGCCCTGGCGGCGGACCTCAGTGACCATCTCGTCGGCGGTGTTGCAGAGCTTGCCGATCGAGTGATCGGGCGTGCCTTCCCATGACGGTTCGTCGTCTTCGATGCAGCCATAAGTCACGATCATGCGGCCGGCGACGAACATGCGCGGGCCTTCCATCAGACCGAGCCGGACAGCGTCGCGCACGCCGACATCGGTGAACCAGGTGCCGCCAGGCACCGAGATGCTGGTGACACCGGAGCGAAGTACCTTCTGAGCGCTGCGGGCAGATTTCAGCGTGGAAAATTCCGGCCGCGTCGTGCCCTTACCTTTGCCTTCGCCCTTGATGAGCGGATAGCCGTAGGACATGTGGCAGTGGGCATCGATCAGGCCGGGCATTATCCATTTGCCGGCGGCATCGACCACCTCGACGTTCTTGCGATCTTCGATGTGAATATCGCCCGGCAGGGTGCCGACGCTTTTGATGCGGTTACCTTCGACGACGATAGCGTCGCTGCGCGCCGATAGGTTGCCGGAACCGTCGATCAGGGTGCCGTTACGGATCACCAGGGTCTTTTTGGCAGCGCTCATCAGGCATCTCCCGTCGAATTACTCTTTGAGCGAGCTTATACCGCAGCCAGCGCGGAAAAGAGAGGCTCAATAAAGCCCGGTTAAGCCGTGCGCGGCGACAATTTCGCCGACCTGATCGCTGCGGGCGATATGGGCATGCACCACTTCGCCGATGTTGCGGTAGAGTTCGGCGGCCGTTCGCTCGGTTTTGGGCTTGAGCTGTGCGCTGAGGTAAGCGCCTTCCTCGCGGTTGACCTCGACGACGGCTTTCCCGAACGGGAGCTGCATGCGTTCGTAGCGTTGCAGCCCTGCGGTTAGGTCATTGCCATGATCGCGGAGGCTATCCGCCAGGCAGGCCGCATCGAGCGCAGCTTTCGTCGTGCCGGCGCCAGCATGAGGGCGGGCGACGAACGCGGCGTCGCCTGCGAGCGCCACGCGGCCGAATACGATCTGCGGCGAAGCGAGGTCATAGATCGGCTGAAAGAACGGCGCGCAGCGCGCAAAGACCTCGGCAATCTGCGGCGCAATCGTTGCGCGGGCCTCAGCTTTGATGCGGACGATAACGTCAGGCCGGATCAGTGGTGGTGGTATGCCGTTGGCGTGATGCCGGCTGTTCGCGTCCGTGCAAAAGTCGGTCAGCGTGTCGCGATCGACCGGACGGTACCAGACGATGTTGTAGGCCCGGCGGCCGACCGCCGTGCTGTTATCGCGTCCCGGTACAGCGTAGCTGATCAGTTGTTCGCCTTCCGGCAGGCAGAACGCATAAAGATCGACCAGTTCACGCCAAAGCTCCGGTGGCACGTCGGTTTCGTCAATCGAGGCGCGCCACGCAACATAGCCGGCGTAGCTTGGCTGTACGTCCGGGAGAAACTGTGCACGCACGGCGGAGCGAACACCGTCGGTGCCGATCAGGAGATCGCCTCGCTCGCTGCTGCCGTCGGCGAAAAACGCCATCGCACCGTCGGCGTCCTGCTCGACGTGCGTGAGCCTTTTGCCCAGGCGGTAACTTTGTGCCGGCAGCGCGTCGAGCAAGGCGCGGTAAAGCCGCGACCAGCCACTTAGCGTGCGTGCAGTCGGCTGTTCGTTGACGATCGCGCCGCTGCGATCGAGACAGGCCGCCCGCGGCGGCGTGATGCCCATCAACTCGTCGAAGTCGACGCCGGCGCGCTTCAGGATGGCGATCAGTGGCGGATGCGTGCCGAGCCCAACACCGCGGCTCGCCAGTTCCTCGTCATTGCGCTCGAAGACGGTAGCATCCCAACCGGTGCTGCGGAGCAAATGCGCCATGATCAGCCCGCCAAGCGAGCCGCCAATTACCAAAGCGCGGCGCATTCTCGGCCGTTACGCCAGAGCCCACGCCATTTGGTCGTGCCCTGGCTTGTAGTCCATGTTGGTCGCGGCCGGATTGCGGTTGATCAGCGGGCGGCCATACATCGGATTGGTCTGGCTGCGGGTCTCGTGTTCGACCGTGAACAACACTTCCTTGGTGTCGAGATCGATAATGTCTTTGAAGCGATATTCGTAGTCGTTGGTTTCGACCGTGATCAGCCCGAGGTCTAGAAGCTTACGGTACGGCCGCGAGAAATTGGTGAGATAGATCTGCACGTGGTGCCGATCATATGGCACCTCCGGCGTATCGGTCTCGCGGAAATAGAAATGCTGGTTCTCGCCGACCTGGACTTTCGCTTCCGGTCCCGGCACCGTTCTTCTTCACTTCCGACGGGGCATCGATGATCTCACGATAAAATCGCGCGATCCGTTCTGCTGTGCCGGGGCGAACATCGAAACGAACATACGGCATACCGAGCTGGACGCGGCCAAAACGGCTGACATCAGGCTCGTGCACCGTGATGCGATTGCCCCACGGGCAGACGGTTTCGACACCGTCATTGCTCTCGCGGAACTGGAACTTGGTGCCTTCAAGCGCTTTCTTCACGCGATTAAGGCGGTCGAGCAGCGCCTTGCGGTCCGGCATCACCAGGCCAGTCACCCCGCGCAGCACATCAGGCTTGCCCATCGGCAAGTGGAACTGGCTCATGCCGGCATTGATCCACATGTTGCCGGCGCCAGTATTGAGAAACGGATCGCGCGTGTAGCCAAGGCCGGTGACGTAAAAGTGCGTCGCCTTGTGCTGGTCATCGATGCAAACATTGACGTGGCCGATGCCGACGATGTTGCCGATATCCTGCGCTGCGCGGTCGTATTTCTTTTCCATTTTCTCGTTCCTCGGCAGGGGTTTCTTCCTCAAACCAATATTAGGCGCGGAGCCGGATTTCCTCAACGGCTCCGTGCGAGTGCCAACCATGCGCCGCCGCCGATCAGGCATAGGCCGCTGGCGCGTGACATCAGCCGGATGCGGCGTTGCGACAACAAAACTCCCGCCCGGCCGGTCAAAATCGCATAGCTGGTATCGCACACGAAGGCGATCGCCATCGCGGTGATGCCAAGCAACAGCACCTGAGAGACGTAGTCCGCCGCCGGATTGATGAATTGCGGAAATAGCGCTCCGAACAGCAGCAGCGCCTTGGGGTTGCTCATCGCCACCAGAAACCCTTGCGCAAAAAACCCGACGCGCGGCTTCGGCGCATTTTGCATCTCCGCTAATGAGCCGGAGGATCGCAACAGCTTAATTCCGAGCCAGACCAGATAAACGGCGCCGGCCAGCCGCACATAGTCAAACCACGCGCCCATTGCGTCGATCAACGAGGCAAGACCGGCGAGAACGATTGCGATCATGCAGGCAAAGCCGAGTTGGCTGCCGGCAATGTTGAGCATGCCGGCGCGCGTGCCGTGCCGCAAGCTGTTGGCGATGATCAAGGTCACCGTCGGCCCCGGTACGATCACAATGACGGCGCAGGCGGCAACAAAGGTAAGATAGAGGTGAAGAGCCATGGTGGTTCACTCCATCTTGATGCCGGCGTCGTGGATAACCTTGCCCCACTTCGCGCTCTGATCGGTGATGAAGGCGCCGAATTCTTCCGGCGTATCCCATCGCGCGATGATGCCGAGGTCTTTGAAGCGTTTTGCCGTTTCAGGCTTTTTGAGTTCCGCGACGAGCGCGGCATTGAGCTTGTCGATGATCTCCTTCGGCGTACCCGAGTGCGCAAAGAAGCCTTGCCAGCTTTGCGCTTCATAGCCGGGGACTGCCTCGGCGAGGGCAGGCACATCCGGCATGTCGGGATCGCGGGTCTTGGACAGCACCGCGAGCAGTTTCAGCTTGCCGGCCTGGATCAGCGGGAGGGCCGGCGTCAGGTCGGAGAACTCCATGGAAACGTTGCCACTGGCGACGTCAGTCAATCCCGGCAGCGTTCCTTTATAGGGGATGTGCCGAATGCTGGTACCGGTTGCGAGCTTGAACTGCTCGGCGAAAATCTCATGCGGTGTGCCGTTGCCGACGGAGGCGTAAGTCAGCGCTGTAGGTTGTGCTTTGGCCAGCGCGATCAAATCGGCAACCGAATTGACTCCGAGCGACGGGGAAACAACCAGACAGAATTCAGTGAGCCCCATGATCGTGACCGGCGCAAAATCCTTCTTCAGATCATAAGAGACCGTTTTCTTCACGTAAGGCAGCAAGGTTATGACCGACGGCGCATGCAACAGCGTGTAGCCGTCCGGCTCGGCTCTCGCCGCGTACGTAATGCCGATCTCGCCGCCGGCGCCGGCGCGATTTTCGACGACGAATGTGCCGTGAAGCGCACGCCCCAAAACGTCGGCCTCGAAGCGGCCTAACAGATCGTTGGACGCGCCGGGTGGAAACGGCACGATAATCGTCACCGGCCGATTTGGGTAATCATCAGCGAGCGCGCCGGCAAACAGCGCGCAGGTCAAGGTGCAAGTCAGTACGGCCGCAGCCGCAAGGTATCGACGCGTTATTGGCATGGTGCTCTCCCCGGCAACACCCAAGTTTACACCAAAACGGCGTGCGCGAAGGGGTTGAGGGGTGTTACACAGGACGTAAGGATCACGGACTGGCGTGGGCGAAGTGTCGAGCTTGTTTTCCCGGATTTTCTCGGCGTCCCGCGTCGGGCTTGACGGCAGCAAGAGCAGCGATATCGACCGCCGGTTGCTGATACCCTTGCTGCTGACGTCAGTGACGATCCAGGCGGTTACGGCGATCGTTCGGGTGACGACGACCTATCGTGCGATTGAACTGCACCTGCCGGTGGTGTGGGTCGGCGTCATTTCCGCGGTATTTGCGATCCTGCCGATCTTTCTGGCGGTGTGGGTCGGCCGCTTTATGGATCGCGGCAATGACGCCCAGGCGGCCTGGATCGGCTCCGGGCCTTCTGGTCGCCGCTTGTGCCGGGTTCTGGTTGTTCGCGAACTCGATCGCTGCGCTGCTTCTGCTTACGGCGCTGTTCGGCATTGCGCATCTGTTCCTGATGGCAAGCCAGCAGATGCTGTGCATTCGCTGCTCGGGATTGCGCGGCCGCGACTCGGTATTCGGCAATTATCTGGTCGCCAGCGCGATCGGGCAGGGGCTCGGCCCTTACATTATTGCGTGGTCGAGTGGCTCGGCGATGTTGCCGCCGACCGGGACGCTGTTCGGCATTGCGCTTGCAATCGCGGCAATCTCGTTATTGACCGCTGGAGCGATCAGGCCCGCGCCCAAAACCTCGGGCCACGACCGAAGTGCGGGGATACCGTTCAGCGCGTTGTTGCGTCAGCGTGGATTGATGGCGGTGCTGATTGCGAGCGTCATCACCATCACGTCGCAGGATTTGTTGACGATCTACCTGCCGCTGCTCGGCGCTGACAAAGGCATCAACGCTGGCGATGTCGGTGTGCTGCTGACCGTGCGCTCGGCGTTGGCGCTGATTTCGCGCATGGGCTATTCGCGCGTGATCCAGCTGGTGCCGCGAGGACTATTGACGCTCACCAGCATGTTCGGCGCCGGCATCGGCTTCGCCTGCCTGGCGCTGCCGATTCCGCTGTCGGCGATGTATATGGCGATGGCGGTGATGGGATTTTCGCTCGGCATCGCCACCACGTTGAGCCTGACCAACGTGGTTGAACTGGCTTCCAGCGAGGTGATGGGCACAGTGATGTCGCTTCGCATCACCGGCAATCGCATCGGTCAGGTCGCCGTGCCGTTCGCCGCGAGCCTGATTGCCGCCGCGGCCGGTGTCGGCGGCATTTTCGTCATCATCGCGCTCAGCCTCGCCATTTCCGGCGCGAGCGTCCATTTCGGCCGTCAGGAAGTCTGAGCTGAAGTTTTTGAGCGATGCGGCGCGGGCTTTTACCAGCGCCGATAATAGCCACCATGGCGCCCGTAGGGGCCATAAGGCCTGTAATATGGCCCGTAATACGGACCGTAGCCGTAATAATATGGTGGCGGTGGCGGGATATAGCCGGGCGGGGGGTACCCTGGGCCGACAGGAATTGGACCGCCCGCGACGGCGCCAGACGGCGGTCTGCGGGGAGGGCCGAGGGCGGTTGCGATGATGTAGCCGCTTTGGCCCTGAAAGCTGATCTGGCACCAGCCGCTTTTGCAGCCGCTGACCTCGACTGGTGAGCCTGCGGGAATGAGCGTGATGACGGTGTAAGTCGTTCCCGGGCCCTGCCGCAAGTTGACATTGCTACCGGTCATAGCCGGTGGCGGAGCACCTGCTGCTCCCGGAGGCGGCGGCGCACCCGCTTCCGGAGGTGGCGCGGCGGCTTCTGGCGGTGCCGGAGGTGGCGGCGCCGACGGTGGTGTGTCCTGTGCGAACGCGCATTGCGCCCAAACGACACTGCACAAGACCGCCCCGAACGCCGTGATTTTCCCGACACTCATCGCTAACCTCTTGCGTTACAAAACAATATTCCGCCGAGGATTTAAGGCCAATAAGTCGCGAACATACAACTTAATTCGCGGCAAGAATTCGGCGCGTCAATATCGCGGTAGCTTTTCCAATTCAGGGAACGGAGCATAGGTCGCGTTCGCGCACAGAGGCTGCTCTTCTTTTGGTGCATCGATGAATTGGTCGAAACGACCCGCCAGGAACACAGCCGCTACTTCTTTCGTGCCGGCGTACACGGTTGCGCTTTTCTTGGCATTGAAGCGCAGGCAAGCGATGTAGCGTTCGGGCATCGAGGTGCTCGCCGGCTTCAGAACTGGCTCGGAGACAGAGGCGTCCCGGATGCCGCTCGGATCGTTCAGATAAGCGCGCATCGCCGCTGCGATGTCGCCCTTGTAGTTTGCCGGATTGGTATTGATCTCTTCCTCGCTGCCATAAACGCTGCTCGTCGGGTGCTGGTGCGCGCAGGCCCCGAGCAAGAATGCGATTGCAGCGAGCAGGCCGAGCCGGCGAATCAAATCGGCACCGCCATGGCGTCAAAGGCGCTGTCGCAATTGATCAGATCGACGCGCTTCTGCACGATATGAAAGCCATCGCCGTTTCGCCGCAAGCGATGTCGCTGGCGGCCGGCAAACATGCGCTGCGCATCGTCGCGATATTCGACCATAATCACAGTCGACCCGATAACATATTCGTTGCTGGCTGTGTCGCTTTCTTCGATCACCACATTACCGACTAAATGCGCCGTGCGCGACGGCGGTGTCTGGACATGGATGCGAGGATGTTCGAGCCGATCGACGCGGGTCTTCATCAGGTCCCGGTCGTCGTAGAACAGCGATGCTTGATCGAACGGGCTTTTTTGGTCCGGCACGGCTGGCACCCAATAGGTGCCGTCGTCGGTAAACAAGCCCATCCAGTCGCGAAAACGCCGCGAGTCCAGCAGGCTCGCTTCGTAGATGAGGAAATCCTCGAATGCGCGCCCGGCCGATGCCCTCTGCGGCCATCATGCCGCCTCACCCATATAGCCGAGCCAGGACTTGTATTGCGCCCGCACGACCATCTCGTGGGTGGCGAGGCCGCGCGTGGCGTTGCGTTCGCGATCGGGTTCTTCGGCGCCCAGTCCACGCGAGATATCGACCCAGTCGGTCATCTGGCTGCGCAGGCCTTTTTGTGCGCGCACGAACGACTCAAGGTCGTCGGTCTGAACGAACGACGCCGCCGAATGGGTGACATTGAGCAGCCGGATATTGCCGAAGTTCATCGCGTCCGGCGCGCCGACCAGCCGGATCGGATAGATGTTTACTTCGGTACGATCGACCGCAATCGGCTTGATGACGCGAATGTGGATGTTCAGGCCCATGATCGACATGTTCGGGTAGATCAGGGAGTTGTGCAGGCGCGGTGTAAGGATTTCTTCGGCGCGGGCATTCGCCGGCCTTCTCCGCCAGAGCTTTTTTGTATTCGTCGAATGCGGGGCTCGATCGCTTGCCGTCATCGAGTGAGGTGTTGCTGGTCCAGCCGTGGCCGTTGCCGGCGATGAAGCTCTTGCGGTCTTTCCACGACGAGGCGGTCTGTTTCTTCTCGGTCTCGACGACGGTCGCGCCTTTCTGGTCGCCTTCGCGACGCGCAAACTGCACGCCGTCCTTATTGACGGTCGAAGCGTGACCGAACGGCACATGATAGGAGTCGAGCACGTTCTCGACCTGGAGCTTCCAGTTCCCGTTGAAGGCGTAACGGTGCATGCCGGCGTCGAGTGCCAGTTCGCCGTCCGGGGCGCGATCGACCAGATCGTCGATGTTGTCTTTCATCGGACCGATATGATCTTCGAAGCTCATGCCTTTGGCAGCGAGGCTCGCAAATACGAAGCCGCGGTAGTCACCGACGCGCGGTGCGCTGGCAAGCCCAAACGCTTCCTGGTTGAAACCTTCGCCGCAACCTTCCGGTACCGGCACGGTCGCGAGGCGTCCGTCGGTGTCAAATGACCAGCCGTGATAACAGCAGGTCAGCCGCTGCGCATGGCCGCACCGCTCGTTGACCACTTTGGCGCCGCGATGGGTGCAGCGGTTGAGCAAGCACGTGCACCGTGCCGTCGCGGTGCCGCACCATGATGACCGGCTGTCGCCCGAGATCGGTGGTGATGAAATCGCCAGCAGTTGGCACCTGGCTGGTGTGGCCGACGAATAACCAGGCGTGGCCGAAGATACGCTCGATCTCCAGCTCGAACAGGTCGGGATCGGTATAGACGCGCCGGTGCACGCGGCCCGGTTCGATCAATTTCGCGATCTCGTCCGCGTGTCCGTTGCGCATTGCGAGCTATTCCGCCGCCTGGTGGGCTTGCTCCTGCACCTTGCGTATTAATGAGCTGCAGCGGCGAGGCGGTCTCTTCCAGCATGCCCCAGCTCTTGAGCCAGTCGTAGGTGCGCTGCAATTCGTCCGCCGGGATCGGCGCCGGATCGACGACGACAAGCCGGCCCTCACGCAGATCCTCGACTTTCAGCGCAGCGACCTCGGGATCGTTCTTGGCGTGATAGTCGATGAAGTAGTGCATGTACGCTTTCTTGTTGGCGTTGATGCGGCGCACCGCTTCACGTACCGCGCGGTTGAAGGCGGCGTAGGTCTCGGCATCGACGCGGTTGGAGGCGACTTCGGTGCCATGGAAGAACGCCGAGCAGATGGTGCGGCAGCCTTTTTTCTCGGCGAGCGTGATGTGCGGCTCGGTCAACGTCGTGGCGTCGATTTCGCCCTTCATCAGCGCGTCGAGACGATAGCGCGAACCGTTCGGCGCGCGGCACAGCTTGATCATTTCGCGCGGCACGAAGCCTTCCAGCATGTGCAGCGCGATGTAGTGGGTGCCGAAATAGAACGGCACGCCGATCAGTTTGTTGGCGAGTTGCTGCGGCGTATAGACCGGCGAATCCGGCGCCACGACGATCGCCGAGTAAGCGATGATGGCGCGGCGGCCGAGCTGACGGCTGCTCTGACCGGTATCCTGGACGCGGCAGTAATTGCCCCATTCGCAGGCGTTGTACATGTCGGCTTTGCCCTGTTCGAGCAACTTGCCGTGGCTGGCGAACGGATCGACGCCCTTCGGCGTGGTGACATTGGCGCTCGACCTTCTTCTCGACGCCTTCTTCGCGGTCGGCCCATTCGATTTCCAGGCCTTCCTTGGCGAACAGGCCTTCATCATAGGCGACCAGTTCCGGCAGGCCCTGGAACGGCGCTGTCGTCTCGAGGACAAGCTTTTTCATCGGGGGAGCCTCCTTCATCTGTTGATCCGACTGCTTACTTGACTCCGGGGCGCGCACACGTCAAGGGTGAATCGGTAAATTGCATGAATATCCGACTGTAGGATTGTTGAACAATGGCCTATGACCCAGCCCCGATCCGGCGTGACAGCGTCATCACCCAGTCGGCCCAGGAAATCTGCCGGCTGATCGAGGCGGAGCGGCTTTCGCCCGGCGATCCGCTGCCGACGGAAACCCGGCTCGCCGAGATGCTCGGCGTCAGCCGCAATTCGGTGCGCGAAGCGCTGCGCGTTCTGCATGGCCTCGGCTACGTCGAAAAGGCCGCTGGCCGCCGCGTCATCGTCACCGCGGCGGCGCTGGGCGGCAAAGGCATGTTCGACGAGAGCGTGATCATCGAGGCGGCGCCGATCGCCAACGACGTGCGCTCGCATATCGCCCAAAAGTGCGCCGAGCTTGCCGCGGCGCGGCTGTCCACCGCCGAACTGGCGGATATGGAGGGCTCTCTCGCGTCGCTCGAAGCTGCAATCGCACGCAAGGATATGAACGCGGCAAAAGCCGCGCATGACGCCTTCCATGGCGCGTTTCTGGCCGGCGCCCGCAATCCGCTTCTGGTTGCCATGTTCAATCAGGCGCAGGGCGCTCGGCTTTCCAACGTCTCGCCGAAGCACAACAGCTTCTACGACCCCCGCCATCTCGATCAGCACCGCGCGCTGTTGCGGGCATTGCGCAAGCGCGACGGGCGCGCCGCGCGCGCTGCGGTGCGCAAGCATTTCCAGAGCCTTGGCCTGATGCTCGAAGTGGCTGCGCGGGCGAGCCGCAAAGCCCAGCCCGCTGTCGTGGTGCCGTTGCCGCGGCGCGCGGCGCGTTAGGGCGACACTTCCTCGAGCACGCGCCGGCGGGTCTCGATCATAAAGGTCGCGGCTATGCAGCCGATGATGGCGAAGATCGAGAATGTCAGGAATACGCCGCTGATGCCGTAACGCGGCAACGCGAAGCCGACGATCAGCGGGCCGACCGTCGCTGCGGCGCGCAGCCAGAAGCTCGCCCAGCTCACACCAAGCGCCCGCATCCGCGTCGGATAGATCTCGGCGGTGTAAAGAAAGATCGTCATGTTCATCGAGCCGAGCCACATCGAGCAGAACATGAAGCCGGCCAGCATGCCGAGCGCGGTGCCGGCGCCGAAAGCCCATAGCCAGATCAGGCCTGTCGCGGTGAGAAAGAATGCGCCCGTGAACCAAAGGCGGCGCCCGGTGCGATCGATCAGGAAGGCGCATATCAGCGAGCCGATGAGGCTCCCGACCGGGGCGAAGATCGCGTAGTTGAGCGCCTGTTGCAGCGGCAGGTGATAGACTTCGCGATACAACGTCGGAATCCAGCCCTGCAAGCCGTAGGCGATGATGTAGCAGGACGCCCACAGCACCCACACCAGCAGTGTGCGCGGCAGGTAAAGTCCTTCGAACAATTCCTGCCAGCGAGTTTGTTGGCTCAGCGGTTGCGGGATGACATCCGGGATTGGCGGCAGCGGTAATTTGCCGTCGCGCGAAACGATCCGTTCGATTTCGGTGACGACTGCGTCGGCCTCGTTGATCCGGCCTTTGGAAGCGAGCCAGCGCGGCAACTCCGGGCAAAAACGCTGCATGAAAAGCGCCACGAATCCCGGCAATGCGCCGAGCGCGAACATCCATTGCCAACCGAACAGCGGCACGACGAATGCGCCGGCGATACCGGCCATCAGCAATCCGCACGGAAAGATAATCTGATAGGTCAGGAAACGGCCACCGCGCCGGTCGGCACGCAGGATTTCGCTGATGTAAGTCGACGCGACCGGGATTTCGCCGCCAAGGCCGATCCCTTCAAAAAATCGGCAGATAAACAGCTGGTCGTAATTTGATGTGAACGCGCAAGCGAGAACTCATCACAGCGAACATGCCGACTGCGATACGCACGGTGTTAACGCGGCCGATGCGCTCGGCGATCCATCCGAAAGTCAGAGCGCCGAGCGCCTGCCCGAAATTGGCGATGCTGATAAGGCCGCCGATATTCGCCGGCGCGATGTGCCATTGGTCTTTGAGAACCGGAAGCACATAGGCGATCGTCAGCGAGTCAAAAAAGTCGAAGAAGATGGCGATGCCGAGAACGATCGTGACGGTGATGTGCCAATTCGAGTAGGGCAACCGTTCAAGCCGCGCGGCAATAGTCTGCTCGCTCTGCGGCAAAGCCTCAGCCATACTTCCTCCCAACACACGGGCTCGTCGTTGCGAGCGAAACGGCCGTTGACGGCCGTCTTAAGTTTGTCAGCGCTGCGGACGCAGTCGCTGTATTTGCAGGCTGGCGAGGAACGGCACCAGCGGATGCGCGCCCATCTTCACCATCGTCGGCAGGTCGAGCTTTATCAGGGCTTCACGCTGATCGGGCGATAGCTTGTAGCGGTCGGCAAAGGCGCCGGCATCCGTTATGTATTGCGCGCGCATGTCATCGTCATGGGCCAGGACATGGAGCGCCGAGGTAAGCTCGACCAGTTCCGGCTTAATCGAAGGATAGTGGGCCTCGCGGTGCTTTTCAGCTTCGCCGCCGATCCAGGCCAGCGATGCATAGTTATGATGCCAGCTCGGATCCAAAGAGACCACGTCCGGCTTGCGCTCGCCAAGTGCGCCCGCGGCGCAGGCCCAGCAGCGCAATTCGATGTTGCCGGTGTCGTCGAGCTCGTTCTCGTCGTAGCCGATCAGCGATTTCAGATTGCCGGCGGCGAGCTTCTCCAGTACCCGCTTGTCCCAGGCCAGTTCCGGATTGGAATAACGATCGGTACCCGGAAAGTGAGACATGCCGCCTGAAGACAGGATCACGGTCTTTAGCCCGAGAGCGGTCACGGTGCGGGCAACTGCCTGCCCAAATTGATAGCACCGCTCCATGGTCGGTTGCGGTGGCAAGTAAGCGTTCACGTAGATCGGCAGCACCGGGCCGGTATGACCGAGATGGGTAAGCGGAATACCGATCGCATAATCGATCTTTGCGGTTGAGGTGAACGCCGGGTCGAAATTCTGCCGGTAAAGCTGACGCACCAGTTCAAAGCCGATTTCGCTCGGAACCTGCCAGTGGAATTTTCGGCCGGCAAAATCGCCGGTTGCCTCGCCGCCGACATGCACGGTGAAGGGCGGGGCGGCCGTGTGGAAGAATTGCTCGGCGTGGTCGTTGGAAAAGATGATCCACAGGTCGGGGTTGAGCGCACGGAGCCGCTTGCCGACGTCGGCTGCGACTTCCCGCACCTTCGCCACGACAGACTTGTCCTCGGTATCCGGCATAGTGAAGAACTGGGGCGCATGGGGCAGCATGGCGCCACCGATCACAGTCGATATCATGAGCTAATCTCCTTTGTGGCCAAGCTATCGCGGGCGAAAAAGAACAACAAGGATGCGCGTCTCTGTGCGACAGCTATGCGCCCATGTATGCGTCCATGCGCTTCACAGCTTGGCGGGAACTGGATAGTTTCTGGCGAGAAAAGTGGCTGAAGGAAATCAAATGCTCGTTGATGTGCCGATTACGATCGCTTGTGGCAATTACGACCGGACCAAGGCGATCCGCGATGGACGGGTAAAGGTCGAAGGCTGTGCGGTGACTTACCTGCCGCTTTATCCGGAAGAGATTTTCCACCGCGCCTTCAAATTCCAGGAATTCGACGTCTCGGAAATCTCCTTCTCCAGCTACATCCGGACTGTCGCGGCGGGTAATTCCGAATATATCGGCGTACCGGCCTTCGTCTCGCGGATTTTCCGCCATTCCGGCATTTATGTACGTAAAGGCGCAGGCATCACCAAGCCGGAAGACTTGCGCGGCAAGCGCATTGGCGTGCCGGAATATCAGATCACGGCGGTGGTCTGGATGCGCGGCATGATGCAGCACGAATACGGGGTGAAGCCGTCGGAGATCCATTGGCGCAGCGGCGGCCAGGAAGAAGCAGGCCGTCACGAGCGCACGCCGCTCAAACCGATACCGGGTCTCGATCTTCAGCCGATCGGCGATGACAAGACGCTGGTCGGTATGTTGCGCGACGGTGAACTCGATGCGCTGTTCACGGCGCGGGCGCCGTCATCTTTCCAAAACGGTGAAGACCACATTCAGCTTCTGTTTCCAAACACTCGCGCGGCCGAGCAGGCCTATTACAAAAAGACCAAATTGTTCCCGATCATGCATTTGATCGGAATTCGCAAAACATTGGCCGAGCAATATCCCTGGCTGGCGACCAGCGTGTACAAGGCCTTCTGTGAGGCGAAGGCGCTGGCGATGATCGATCTGCGCGACGTTAATGCGTTGATGGTGACCCTGCCGTGGCTGGTTGCTGAAACCAAGGAAACCGCGGCGATTATGGGCAATGACTTCTGGAAGTACGGCATCGATGAAAATCTTCCGGAGATCGAAGCCTTGACCCAATATATCTACGAGCAGGGACTCGCCGACCGTAAGGTCAAAGTCGAGGAACTGTTCCATCCCTCGGTTTTTGAAATATCGAAAGTGTAAGCGGACATGTCGGCTGACGATAATCGTGTGATCATTTCCGGCGCCGGCCCAGTCGGCGCAGTGTTGGCGCTGGCGTTGGTCAAGAAGGGCGTTCCGGTAACGCTGATTGAGCAGTACCCGGATGCCCCGGAGGATCAGCGCGCCGCCACCATCCATCCGCCGACGATAGCGATGCTGGTCGATCTCGGTCTTGAAAAGGAGATGTTCTCCAAGGAGCCGACAGGCGGCATGGAATCGCCGCTGTTCCATTTCCGCGACCGCATGACCGGCGAACTGATTGCCGTATTCGACCTCGGCTTGCTCGATGGCGAGGTGCCTTTTCCCTATGTGGTGCAGTGGGAGCAATACAAGCTGGTGCATGCTGCGTTGCCATACATCAAGGCAAGCGGTCTCGGCGAAGTGCGGTTCTCGACGAAGCTGACCGGGTTGTCGCAAACCGCGGATTACGTCGAAGCCATTGTGACCAACGGCGATGGGGAAACCGAGACGCTGCGCGGCAAGTATCTGATCGGCGCTGATGGTGCTTCAAGTGTGGTGCGGCGGCTTGCCGAAATCGATTTCGAAGGTTTCACCTGGCCGGAGCGCTTCATCAAGGTCGCCACCAACTTCGATTTCGGTCAGACGGGCAAGGGCTATTGCACCCGCAATTACTTCTCCGATCCGGACGAGTGGATCAATTTGTTCAAAGTCAAAGGCTGGGGTCCGCCCGGCATCTGGCGCGGCGTGTTCCCGGTATCAAGCAAGGAGACGGATGAAGAGGCGCTCAGCATGGCCGGTATTCAGCGCCGTCTGCAGGGCATCTATCAGAAGAGCGGTGATTACGAGGTTCCTTACTACGGTCTCTATGCGGTGCATCAGCGCGTTGCCGCGACTTTCAACAAGGGCCGGATCCTGCTCGCCGGCGATTGCGCTCACGTTAATAATCCAATCGGCGGCATGGGACTGAATGGCGGCGTCCATGATGCCGTCAATCTCGCCGAGAAATTGTCGGATGTCTGGTTCGGCCGTGCCGACGAAGACGTGCTGGATCGCTATACGCGTCAGCGCCGTAAGGCTCAGGTCGATTACGTCCAGGCGCAAACCATCCAGAACAAAAAGCATCTGGAGGAAAAAGATCCGGTGATCCGCCGTGAACACTTCGATCAGTTGCGGCGTACGTCGGAGGACGTCGCGCTGCACAAGAAATTCCTCTACCGCTCGTCGTTGTTCGACAGCCTCAATTCGGCAAACGCGGTGGAGTGATCAGCTCAGGAATTTTCCCCACTTCTTCTCGATTTCCCGTGCTTCGGGTCGTCGTCAGCGCGGAAGGAGGCGGGAATTTGTCGATCCAGGAGAATGGCCGGCACGCATTGATGACGGCTTTGGAGTGGGAGGTGACGCCCCGCGCCTTGTCGTCGGGCGGGATGCGCGGGTCGAGTGCGGAGCTCCAGGCATTGCGAATAATGTCGATGCCTTCCGCCGGCTCACAGCGCGTCGCCACCGCCCACATGACATCGGCGAGATTGGACGGATCGACGTCGTCGTCAACCACGACAACGATGCGCGCCATGTAGCTGTGTGCGGCCGCCACCATCGCCGCGCGCTTGGCGTGGCCGTCGTAACGCTGACGCAATGCCACCACTGTCATGAGTTGCGAGACGTGTTGCCAAGCACCGACCACGTCGGTGACGCCGCCGGCGTCGAGGTTGCTCCAGATCGTCGCGGCGCGGAACGGCAGCCCGAAATGAAAGCGCGGCGGTTTCATCGGCGGCGATCCGAGCAGGATCGGATCGTTGCGATGATGGATGGCGGTGACTTCCATCACCGGCCCTGGTCGCGCGTCGGCGGCGTAATAACCGGTGAATTCGCCGAACGGCCCTTCCGGCAAGGTCTCCTGGCTCATCGGTACGAGGCGGCCTTCGAATATGATTTCCGCGTGCGCCGGGACCGGCAGGCCGGTCTGCGGCCCATCGCAAACTTCGATCGGCGAACCTTTGATCGAGCCGGCAAACTCGTATTCGGAGCGGCCGTCCGGCAAATATTCAAAGCCAGCGATGAACAGGGCCGGGTCTTCGCCGTGCACGACAGCGACCGGACAGCTCTCGCCACGGTCCCAATATTTCCTGGCGATGATCGCGCCGTGACGGCCGCCGTGATCGAACTGGACCGTTACCTTGTTCTTGCTATGGACCTGGATGCGATAGATCGAAGCGTTGATCCAGCCGGTATCGGGATCGCGCATGATGACCAGCGAGCCCGAACCAATGTACGGGCCGCCATCTTGCTTGTGCCAGATCGGCGCTGGAAAGCGCCCGATATCGATATCACTACCGCTGATTGAATTCTCGTGCCACGCCGCGTTTTGCACGGTAGCCGGTGGCAAGGGCCGTAAATCCTTGCGCTTCTCCATCCAGGCCTTCAGCGCGTCGAGCGGCCGCAGCGCGGGATCGAGGCCTAATGCGAGGCTGGCGCGTTGCACATTGGTGGTGGCGTTGGTGAAGATACGGAAGCCGGGGGAAAAGCCCATGATATTGTCGAAAAGCAGTGCCGGACATTCGGGCAATCCGGCCGCGACTTCGGTAATGCCGCCCACCTCGAAACGCGTGTCGGCACGGTCGATGCGGCGTAATGCCCCAAGCCGGTCGACCAGGCCGATAAACTCCCGCAAGTCCTTATACATACGTTCTTACGCTCCTGGCGAACCTGACAACGCCTGATTGAGACAAAGCTGGAGTGTCAAGGAGTTCATTTTCGGCACGAACGAGTATAAGGGACCGTGCTGGGGTACACATAGTACATGCCATCTATTGCCCATCTCATCCATGCTTACGGACTCCTGGTGGTCGCAGGTGTTGTCGGTGCCGAAGGTGTCGGCATTCCGCTGCCAGGCGAAACCGCGCTGATCATCGCGTCGGTGATCGCGGGCTCGAAGCATGAATTGAATATCGTTGCGGTAATTCTGGTCGCGGGCGGTGCCTCGGTTGTCGGCCGTATGATCGGATACGCCATCGGCCGCAACTTCGGCTATTGGCTGCTGCTGCGTTACGGCGGTTACGTCGGGATCACCGAGACGCGGATAAAGCTCGGTCAGTATTTGTTCTTGCGCCACGGCGGCAAGATCATCGTCATTGCCCAATTCATTCCGGTTCTGCGTACGCTCGCCGGCATTCTCGCCGGAGCGAACCGCATGCCGCGCTACACTTTCATGATGACGAATATCCTGGGCGCGAGCCTCTGGGCGTCGTTCTTCGGCATTGCCGCCTACACGCTCGGCCGGCAGGTCGAGCGGCTGGCCGGCTCCGTCGTATTCGTGTGTGCCCTCGGGGTCATTGCCGCCCTTTTTCTTGCAGCGGTTTTCGTCAAGGGCCACGAGGCCCAGCTTGCCGCCGAGGCCGAGCGCGCTTTGCCCGGTCCGCTTGAGTTGCCTTGACGTACCTGCCTCGCCGATAATGCTTTCCTGAACTGACTGGCCGGGGAATAAAAACCGTGACCGCGTCCTGGTCGACGATTGATTGCGACGTGCACGTCAACGTGCCGAATATGCAGGCGTTGCTGCCGCATCTCGATGAGTTCTGGCGGGACAGCGTCCTCGACCGTGGACTGAATTCACTCGAATCGATCAGCTATCCGCCGAACGCGCCGCTCACGTCACGGCCAGATTGGCGCGGCAAGGGTGGCGAGCCGGCCAACACCCTCGATGCGCTGAAGCTTCATGCGCTCGATCGCTGGAATATCGATGTCGCTATCTGCAATTGCCTCTACGGCGTCCAGCTTCTGTTCAGCGAGGACATGGCGGCGGCGTTTGCCAAAGCCGTCAACAACTACGTTGCGAAAGAATGGCTCGACCGCGATCCGCGATTGCGCGCCTCGATCGTGGTGCCGATGCAGAACACCGAACTGGCCGTCGCCGAGATCGAACGGTGCGCCGCCGACAAGCGCTTCGTGCAGGTGCTGGTCCTGACGATGGGCGAAGCGCCGCTCGGGCGCCGGCAATATTGGCCGGTCTATGAGGCTGCGGAACGCCACGGCCTGCCGCTCGGCATCCATGCCGGATCGAGCTACAAGCATCCGGTAACGTCGCTCGGCTGGCCGTCTCATTACATCGAAGACTATGCGGCGAATTCGCAAGGTTTTCAGGCGCAGGTGGCCAGCCTGGTTTGCGAAGGCGTGTTCGTTAAATACCCGAAGCTGAAAGTCGTGCTGCTGGAGTCGGGCGTCACCTGGCTGCCGGCGTTTCTGTGGCGGTTGTCGAAATTCTGGCGCGGCGTTCGTCTCGAAGTGCCGTGGCTTGACCGTTCACCGGCCGAAATCGTGCGCGATCACTTCCGGCTGACGATCCAGCCGTTCGACGGTCCGGACGATCCGGTCGCCGTCGCCAAGCTGATCGATCATTTGCAGTCGGACGACATTCTGTTGTTCTCATCCGATTTTCCGCATTGGCAATTCGACGGCGACAACATCATGCCGGCGGGCATTCCGGAAAAATTGCACAGCAAGATCCGGCGCGACAACGCGCTGGCAACTTACAGCCGGCTCGCCGAGCAAGCGTAAGGGTTCCGCATGGCCAAACATGTCATTGCAAGCTTGCGTGAATTCCCGGCAGGCAGCCGTAAGCTGGTCGATGTGCGCGGCCGCAAGATCGCCGTGTTCAACGTCAAGGGCGAGTTCTTCGCACTGGCTAATCGTTGTCCGCATCAGGGCGGCAGCTTGTGCGACGGGCGCTTGACCGGGCTGGTCGAGGCCAGCGCGCCGGGCGAATATCGCTGGTCGCGGCGCGGCGAGATCATCCGTTGCCCCTGGCATGGCTGGGAATTTGACGTGCGTACCGGCAAGTCCTGGTGCGAACCGTCGAAGGTGCGTGCCCGGCAATTCAATGTATCGGTTGCGCCGGGCGCTGCCTTGGTGGAAGGCCCCTATGTGGCGGAAACATTTTCCGTCAGCGTCGAAGACGATTATGTCGTACTGGAAGTGTGAGGCGGACGGGAATGGCTGAGGGACGATTACGACTGGCGGCCGATATCGGCGGCACCTTTACCGATATCGCGGTGTTTGACGAAAAATCCGGCAAACTCACTTTCGGCAAGGCACTCTCGACACCTTCGCATCTTGTGGAAGGCATTTCGGCCGGTGTCGCCAAGGCGGATAGCGATTACCAGTCAGCGGGATTGTTCCTGCACGGCTCGACGGTTGCCATCAACACGATGCTCGAGCGTACCGGCGCCAGGACAGCGCTGCTGATTACCGAAGGCTTCCGCGACATCTACGAGATCGGCCGCATCAACCGGCCGGACGCTTACAACCTGTTTTTTCGAAAGCATGTGCCGTTGATCGAGCGGGCGCTGCGCTTCGAAGTGCGTGAGCGCATGCTGGCCGACGGCGAGATCGACAAGCCACTCGATGAAGCCGAGATCGCGGCCTTGGGCCAGAAACTCGAGCGGCTGGGCATTGAGGCGGTCGCAATCCTGTTTCTCAATTGTTATGCGAACGCCGACCACGAGCGGCGGGCGAAAGCGATTCTGGAAAAAAACCATCCGTCGATGTTCGTATCGGCTTCTCACGAACTGTCCCAGGAATATCGCGAGTTCGAACGTTCCTCGACCGTGGCGGCCAACGCCTATATCGGTCCGAAAGTCCGCCGCTATATCGGTGAGATCGATTCCCACATGCGCAAAGCCGGCTTTGCCGGTTCGTTTTTGGTCGTGCAGTCGACCGGTGGCCTTTACGAGTCCGAGCAGGCGCAGAACGAGTGTGTGCGGATGCTGGAATCCGGACCGGCCGCCGGCGTCATCGGCACGCAAGCGTTATGCCGCGCGCTCAAGATCGATAATGCCATTGCTTTCGACATGGGCGGCACAACCGCGAAGGCGGGCGTGATCTATGGCGGCGAGTCACTGACCACAGGTGCGGCACTGATCGGCGGCTATGAGACGGCGCTGCCGGTGCAGATCGCGATGATGGATATCTTCGAAGTCAGCGCCGGCGGTGGTTCGATCGCGCGTGTCGTGGACGGCTCGCTGCGTCTCGGTCCGCAAAGCGCCGGCGCATCGCCGGGACCGGCCTGCTACGGGCTGGGCGGTACAGAGCCGACAGTGACTGACGCCAATCTGGTGCTCGGCCGGCTGGGCGCCGACCGCTTCCTCGGCGGCGAGATGAAGCTCGACGCTGCCGGCGCCGAGCGCGCGCTCAAGACCAGGGTCGGCGAGCCGCTCGGCATGAGCGCCGTTGAAGCCGCCGACGGAATCCTGCGCATCGCCGTGACGACGATGTCGTATGCGGTGAAAGGCGTCACCACCGAGCGTGGTCTCGATGCCGGCGATTTCGTGCTGTTCGCATACGGCGGCGCCGGTCCGCTGCACGCCGTCGAGGTCGCGCGCGAGATCGGTATGCGCAACGTCATCGTACCGTTTGCACCCGGCGTGTTCTCCGCTTTCGGCATGCTGTTTGCCGACCTGCGTTACGATTACGTGCGCACCTGGTTCACGCCACTGGAAGATGCCAATTTCGACGAGATCGAGAAGGTCTATCGCGAACTCGAACAACAAGGCCGTGACGCCCTCGCTGCAGGATCGGTCAAACCGCACAAGGTCGAGATCCGGCGCGCCGCCGACATGCGCTATGTCGGGCAGGAGCACGCGGTGACGGTCGATCTGCCGATGTCCGTGTTTACGCGCAAGGATTTCAAGGCATTCAAGCGTCATTTCGACGAACAACACGCGCAACGCTATGGGACCTCCGCGCCGGCCGAGCGCGCTGAAATTGTCAGCCTGCGTTCCACGGTGACCGGCCTGATGCGCAAGCCGCCGCAGCGCAAGCTCGCGCGCGGCCAGAAAGCGCCAGCTAAGGCGGCGTTGGGGGGCAAGCGCGACGTCTACTATGCCGGCAAGTGGCACGCGACGCCGACCTATCGGCGCGAAGCGCTCGCTGCCGGCAACTTTATCAAAGGGCCGGCGCTGATCGAGGAATATGCTTCGACCACGGTGCTGATGCCGGCAGACACGATGGTGGTCGATGCGCTGGGCAACCTGATCATTTCGGTAGGGGGCAAGCGATGACAATTCATCGGCGCAAATTTTTGACGGCATCAGCAGGCGCGGCCGTGCTTCCGGCGCTGCCGCGCGCCGCGTTCGCTATCGATTATCCGACGCGTCCAGTACGAGTCATCGTCGGATTTCCCGCCGGTATCGGTCCGGATATTTCCGGGCGCCTCATGAGCCAGTGGCTGTCTGAACGGCTCGGTCAGCAATTCATTGTCGATGACCGGCCGGGTGCCTCGGGCAATATTGCGACGGGCGACGTGGCCAAGGCGGTCCCGGACGGTTACACGCTGCTCCTCGCGGTCTCAAGCAACGCCATAAATGCGACCTTCTACAAAAATCTCAATTTCGATTTCGTCAAGGACATTATCCCGGTTGGGTTCATCGGCTTCACGCCGTTTGTGATGACGGTGACGCCATCGTTTCCGGCAAAAACCGTTCCCGAATTCATTGCCTATGCGAAAGCTAACCCCGGCAAAGTCAACATGGCTTCGCAAGGTGTCGGCACCTCGCCTCATGTCACCGGCGAACTGCTGATCATGATGACCGGCATCGATCTGGTGCACGTGCCTTATCGCGGCAATGTGGTGCCTGATCTGATCTCCGGCCAAGTACAGGTGTATTTCAGTCCGTTACCCCAGGTCATTGAATTCGTTCGTGACGGTCGGTTGCGGGCGCTGGCGGTCACTTCGGCAACGCGTACCGATGCACTACCGGACGTGCCTGCCCTTGCGGAAACCGTGCCAGGTTATGAGGCGAGCGCTTGGTACAGCATTTGTGCTCCGCGGGGACGCCGGGCGAGATCGTCGACAAGCTCAACAAGGAAATGAATGCAGGGCTTGCCGATCCGGCCCTGCACGCCAAGCTTCTTGCAGTGGGTATTGAGCCAAAAGCGATGACGCAGGCTGAATTTGCCAAGTTTGTCGGCGACGAAATCCAGAAGTGGTCGAAGGTGATCACCTTCGCGGATATCAAGGCGGAATAAGCAAATGGCGTCGACCAAATCAAGACCAACAAGTCCAAGACCAAAATGAAACGCCCACGCAAGGCCAAAGCCGATCCGGTCGTCACCGAGATCGTGCGCAATGGCGTTATCGCGGTGACTGAGGAAATGAAGACCAACCTCATGCGCACCGCCTACAACATCATCATTTATGAGGCGCTGGATTTTACGACCGGCCTGTTCACCACGGAAGGCGAGACGGTTTCGATCGGCATCGGCCTGCCGATGTTCATCCGCGGCATGGCGGAGACGGTGAAGGCCAAGATCAAGCATTTCGGCCACAAGAACATGCGGCCGGGCGACATCTACGTCACTAACGATTCCTATCTCACTGGCAGTCACCTTAATCACGTCACGCTGACGCTGCCGATTTTTCATAAGGGCGTGCTGGTCGGCTTCTCCTGCTGTATGGCGCACTGGCTCGACATCGGCGGCACGCTGGGCGGCATCACGACGGATATTTACTCGGAAGGCCTGCAAATCCCGATCATGAAGCTGCACGATCGCAGCAAACCGAACGACTCGCTGATCGAGGTTATCAAGCAGAATGTACGTCTTCCGAGCCGCGCCATGGGCGATCTGCGCGCCCAGATCACGGCAGTAAAGACTGGCGAGCGGCGCTTCCTTGAATTGGTCGATCGCTATGGCCGTGAGCAGGTGCTGGGCTCGATCAAGACCATCATGGACCACTCCGAAGCGATGGCGCGCGCTCGCACGCGTACAATTCCGGACGGCGTCTATGAAGCGGAGTCGTACATGGACGACGACGGTATCGAGATCGGCAAGAAGGTGCCGATCAAGGTGAAGGTCATCGTCAAGGGCGAAGAGATGACGGTCGATCTCACCGACGTCTCGCGTCAGGTGCGCGGCTCGTTTAATTCCGGGATCACTACCGGCTATGCCTGCTCGCAGGTTGCCTACAAATGCCTGACGTCACCGACCGACTATCCGATTAACGACGGCTCATTTCGCAGCCTCAAGGCGATTGTGCCGCCAGGGCGCATCGTCAGCGCGGTGCGGCCGGCGCCGATGCGCTGGTGGATGACTTATCCGATGACCATCGTCGACACCGTGTTCAAAGCGCTGGCGCCGGTCATTCCCGATCGCACCATTGCAGGGCATCACGCCGATCTGGTGATTGCGCAGACCCATGGCATCAATCCGCACACCTCGGAATTCTTCCTGGCCAATTTCGGTCCGCTCGGCGGGGGCTGGGGCGCCAAGCGCAGTGAGGACGGCGTTTCGGGGACGGTGTGCATCAACGATGGCGACACCCACAACTCACCTTGCGAGCAAAGCGAGGTGAAGTTTCCGCTTGTGGTCGAGCGCTATTCTCTGATCCCGGATTCCGGTGGCGCCGGGCGGCATCGCGGCGGACTCGGGCTTGAGCGGGTGGTGCGCGCGCGCGTGCCGATGACGTTCAACAGCCACGTCGAGCGCTTCCACTGCAAACCCTGGGGGCTCGAAGGCGGCGGCGACGCTACCGGCAACGAAGTTGCGGTGCGGATCGGCGGAGTGTGGAAGGAAGATTTCCCGAATGCCAAGGTCCTGGTGGCGCATTTAAAAGCCGGCGACGCGTTCCGCATGCGATCGGGCGGTGGCGGCGGTTATGGATCGCCGCTTGATCGGCCGGTCGCCGACGTGGCGGCCGATGCCAAGCAGGGCTACGTCTCGCTTGCAGCCGTGAGGGATCACTACGGCGTCGTGCTCCATCCCGAGACGTTCGAGGTTGATGTCGTGGCGACGGAAAAGCTGCGGGCATCGATGCGGCAGGCGGCGGCGTGATATGGCTGCCGTTCCTGTGACCCAGCGAAGGAATTTTCGGCGGATCGGGATGCTTCTGCCTTCCTCAAGCTCCGCACAGGAAATGGATATCGGCAGAGCGCTGCCGAAGGACATTACGCTGCATGTCGCGCGAATGCGATTGAACAACGTTGATGCGGACTCGACACTGCGGATTGTCCAGGAAATCGAAAACGAGAGTCAAAAACTGGCCGATGCCGACGTTGATGTGATCATTTTTCCGGCCACCGCTCCGTCGTCGCGCAACGGCCCTGGATACGATCAGGAACTGATCAAGCGAATAAGCGCGGCAAGCGGAAAGCCGGCCACCACGGCCTCAACCGCGCTGCTTGAGGCGTTGCGTGCGCTTTCCGTCAAACGAATTGTGCTCGGCGCGCCCTGGAGCGATTCGGTCAACCAGAGCGTCGCGGCGTTTCTTGAGGCAAACGGAGTCGAAGTCCTCGCGCAAGAGGCGCTGGGGTTGGTCCGCAATCTCGAGATCGGACTCCTCGATGCGCAAACCGCCTTCGATGTGGGGCGCAGCGTGAACAGGGCGGAAGCCGACGCGGTCATGCTGGCTTGCGGCAATTGGAGTACGTTTAGCATCGTCGATCGGCTGGAGCGCGATCTGGGAAAACCCGTGCTGACGACGAACTTGGTCAGTCTATGGCATGCGCTGAAGATGATGGGCACGAGGCCTCTCGACGGACCGGGTGTTTTGCTGCGGCATCATCTGGGCGAAGAAACCGCGCGATAGCTCTTTAATTCACCCGCGTCATTCGCACCGGAAGCTTGCTGACCGCGCGCAACGTGTTGTGCATGAGCCGCTCCGGTTCTCCGGCAAGCTCGACTGTTGCGACCCGCTCGACCATGGCATTCGTCAGCGCTTCGATTTCCAGGCGTGCGATCATCTGGCCGACACAGGCGTGGATGCCCGCGCCGAAACCGACATGGCCGGCTATCTTGCGGCTGATATTGAAACGCTCCGGTTCCTCCCAACGGCGCGGATCGCGGTTGGCGGAGGCGATCGAAACGTAGATCTTTTCTCCGGCGTCGATCGGGGTTCCGGCAATCTCCGCCGGTGCGGTCGTGGTGCGGAAATAGCATTGGAACGGCGTCTCAAGGCGCATCACTTCTTCAAAGGCGATGCGAGCTCTGGCCGGTTCTTGCCTCAGCTTCTGCCACTGGCCGGGGTTCTCGGCAAAGCACAGGATCGCGTTGCCGACAGCGTGCACGGTGGTGTCGATCCCGGCGGACAAAAACGAGCGCACCAACAGCGCCGCTTCCTGTTCGCTGACCTCGCCGGTATCGGCGTATTTGTAGACCTCCGCGCCGAGGCTTCCCGGCCGCAGCGCATTCCGTGCGCAACGCTGCATCACCCACGGCAGGATCTTGTCCACCGGCGCAAGCGCAGCGTGATAAAGGTCGTTTTTCGGACCCATGGTGTTGAACACCATGCTGCCATAGGGCAGCAGCTTTTCACGTTCTTCAGGCGCGATGCCGACCGCGTCGGGAAAAACCTTCAGCGGATAGGGGATCGAGATTTCGGCGACGGCATCGAAAGTGCCAAGCTCAAGCACTTTGTCGATCGTGCGGACCGCTTCCTGATAAAAGCCCTCGCGTAACGCGCGCAGCAGATTTGGCGCGACAGCGCGGTTCATGACTGTGCGGGCACGCGTATGTGTCGGCGGATCGGTTTCGAGCAGCAGGCTTGGCGGCCGCCAGTTGTCCTCTTTGTGAAAGTTGGCGAGACCGACGCCGCCACCCGAACCGAAGGTCTCCCAGTTGTTGAGGATGGCGCTGACCTGCTCGTAGCGGGTTACAGCCCAGATGTCGTAGCGCGTCAGCCGCACTGCAGGGCCGAGTTCTCGCAGCTCCTGGTGAAAAGGGTAGGGATCGGCGAGAAACTCGCGCGAAAACGGATCAATGTCCGAGGACGCCACGGCGTCCCTGAGCTCTGCGATCGACATGGCCGTCTCCCGCCAAGACCCCACATCCTCCATGCATCGCGGCCAAGCCGTCAACTGCGATTTCCAGTTGGGTTGAGCCAACTGTGGCGTCTCGAGGGTTTCCCGCCCCCTTCGACCTCTCCTTGAACCCATTGTTCCGCAACGCCATATTGCTGATGGCTGTCGGGAAATCATTCCAGGCGGTCAAATGGGGTGCCAGTCAGGGCCCCGCCAAAGTCGCTTAACAAAGGGCTTTGAAACCATGTCCAGGGTTTCTTCGCTTTCCAGTCCTTTTCTGCTTGGCTTCGACGAGATCGAGCGCGTGCTTGATCGCGTGGGAAAGGCAGCGGACGGCTATCCTCCGTACAATATCGAGCGGGTGCCCCGCGAAGGGAACGCACCCGAACGGCTGCGCATTACCCTTGCGGTCGCCGGCTTCACCCGGGATCAGCTCGATGTGACGACGGAGGAGAATCAGCTTGTTATCCGCGGCCGCCAGCAGGACGACAAAAGCCGGCAATACATCCACCGCGGCATCGCCGCGCGCCAATTCCAGCGAACATTCGTGCTGGCGGACGGCATGGAAGTATCCGGTGCGGACTTGAAAAACGGATTGTTGTCGATTGATTTGGTGCGCCCACAGCCGGAACGCATCGTTAAATCGATCTCAATCAAAGAGTGCGATTAAGAAACCAGTAGGACTCGACCGACTGAAAGGAGTCGAGGGCCATGTCACCAGAAATGAACCGTACCGAGAACCCGATCCAAGTCACGCCGGAGGCGCTCGCGCATATGGGCGACGGACGTATCGCTTACGTCAAGGCGATCCGATCCGAGGACGTGGCGGCGGCGTTTCCGCAGATGGAGGTGCCAAAGTTGGATCCGGGCGTGATGTTGTTTGCACTGCACGCGGCCGACGGCACGCCGATCATGTTGACCGACAGCCGTGAGGCGGCAGTAGCCAACGCCTGGAGCCAGGAGTTGGAAACAGTCAGCGTGCACTGATCGAGATTCGTTTGGCGATAGCTTCCGTGATTGGAACGGGGCCGGCACATTGCCGGCCCTGTTTGCGTTTCAAGCCGGGCTCAAGAATGTCAGGCGGCGCTTGCTGACGGCATCGCCAAGACGGCGTACAGCGACTCGGCATCTTTGGACGCGCGCAATTTGTGGGTGACGGCCGGTTCTCGCAACAGCCGTGCAACACGCGCCAGCGCTTTGAGGTGATCGGCGCCGGCGCCTTCAGGGGCTAGCAACAGGAAGATCAGATCAACCGGCTGGCCATCGAGGGCCTCGAAATCGATCGGGCGATCGAGCCGCGCGAACAAACCGAATAGCCGGCTCAGGTTAGCCATCTTGCCGTGCGGTATGGCAATGCCATTGCCGATAGCGGTCGAACCGAGCTTTTCGCGTTGCGACAAGATTTCAAAAATCTGTCGCTCATTCTGGCCGCTAAGCATGGCGGCGCGCGCCGCCAGCTCCTGAAGAGCCTGCTTCTTATTGTTGACCTTGAGCGCCGGCAGAACCGCGTTCGGTGCTACGAGATCGTTGAGCGGCATGGAATTGACCTGAACAAGAGGCCTTGGTCCCGAATGGAGAACCTTGGCCCCAATGACGAAAGCGTAGTCGGTTCTTACGAAACCGCACCCCAACTTTTATCGATACTCGATCGTTCCCGGAAATTGGCGCCCTTTGCGAACCCGCCATTTAAGGGCGGCGGAACATAGGGAGAGGCCCAATCGCCGTCAATGGGCATCGGCGCGGTGATCCTTGAGTCGGCGATGGTAGCGTCGAAGTTGCTTTTCCAGGCGGATTATCGCCTGATCGGCGCTGGCATAAGCGTCGGGCGCTTCGCCCTCGGCATTAAGCGTGACCTTGGAATCCAGGTGAATCTCGCATTCGGTCCGGAACCCAATTCCATCCCGGGCCAAGGTTACATGGCCGGAATAGCCGCCATCAAAATACTTATCAGTCACTTCAGCGATCCGGTTGCTGACGCGATCGCGCAAAGCTTCGCCGAGATCAAGATTTTTGCCGGAAATACGAAAGGCCATAATAACCTCCGTCAATATTGCTCACCGGTAGACTCGAACTAAGTATTCGACCGAAAGGTTTCAACGCGCCTCTGACGCCTATGAGACTGTAACCGCGCTTTGCTTCTCGCGCCGCCGTTGTACGGAAGAGGGGATGCGCATCGCTTCACGGTATTTTGCAACCGTGCGGCGTGCGATGTCGATGCCGGCTTCTCGCAGCTTTTCGACAATGGTGTCGTCTGACAGCACATCGGCCGCCGGTTCGGCGTCGATCAACTGTTTGATGCGGTGCCGCACGGCTTCGGCTGAGTGCGCGTCGCCGCCATGAGAAGCCGCGATCGCTGAGGTGAAGAAGTACTTGAGTTCGAAAATGCCGCGCGTCGTCGACATGTATTTGTTGGCGGTGACGCGTGACACCGTGGATTCATGCATGCCGATCGCTTCGGCGACCGTTTTCAGATTAAGCGGGCGCAGATGCTCGACGCCGTGGGCAAAGAACGCGTCCTGCTGACGCACGATCTCATTCGAAACTTTCAGGATGGTGCGGGCGCGCTGATCCAATGCGCGCACCAGCCAGGTGGCGCTTTGCAGACACTCGTTCAGATAAGATTTGTCGGTATCGCGCCGCGTGGTTGCGGATACTTCCGAATAGTAGCTCTGGTTCACCAATACCTTCGGCAGCGTGTCGGAGTTGAGCTCGACAATCCATGCGCCGTTAGGCGCCGGCCGCACAAATACATCAGGTACGATCGGTTGCACGATTGCCGAGCCGAAGGCGAGGCCGGGTTTGGGATTGAGATTACGGATCTCGGCGATCATGTCGGTGAGATCTTCGTCACTGACGCTACACACCTTCTTCAAGGCAGCAAGATCCCGCCGCGCCAAAAGATCAAGCCGTGTAATCAAGGCCTGCATCGCCGGGTCGTTACGATTGCGTTCCTTCAGTTGGATTGTCAGGCACTCGGCGAGATTGCGGGCGCAGACGCCGGGCGGATCGAAGGTTTGCAAGATGCCAAGCACGGCCTCGATCTCGGTGACGGTCGTGCCGAGTTTTTCAGCCGCTGTGGCGAGGTCGCTGCCGACGTAGCCCGCCTCATCAACCAGATCGATCAGGTACTGCCCGATCATGCGTCGCACCGGATCGGCGATCGCCAGAGTCAATTGTTCACGGAGCCAGTCGGCGAGCGTGGTTTCGGCGGAGACAAACGCCTCGAGATTGTACTCTTCGCCGTCCCGGCCGCCGGAGCCGACGCCGGCCCATTCGGAATATCCCGGCGGCGTATCGGAGGTGCGGCCCGGTCCCCTGTCGTCCGGCGAGGTATCGTCGAGAACCTTGTCCGCACGCTCTTTCTCGATGGGGGTTAGTTCGGGCTCGCGGGCTTCCCAATCGGTGCCGTTTGCGGCCGCCTGATCCGCGGGTTGGGCGCCGTTCGCCGTCGGCGAGGGCGCTTCGCCTTCCGCATTAGTGCTATCGAGCAACGGGTTGCGCTCAAGCTCCGCCTCGACATAGGCGACGAGGTCGAGGTTGGAGAGCTGCAGCAGCTTGATGGCTTGCATCAGCTGCGGCGTCATCACCAACGCCTGGCTTTGCCGAAGCTGAAGTCTCTGCGAAAGTGCCATAAAGGGTGCTAATTGGTCCGATTCTTGCTTGTCAGGACCGTTGTACAGCAATCCAGCACCGCTGTCGCTAGCGGATTTTCTGGCGGTTAACGCCCGCCCTAAAGCTTGAACTCTTCGCCCAGATAGAGCCGGCGGACATCGGGGTTGTTGACGATGTCGTCGGGGCGGCCCTCCATCAGCACCTCGCCTGAGTAGATGATGTAGGCACGGTCGGTCAGGCCTAGCGTCTCGCGCACGTTATGGTCGGTAATCAGCACGCCGATGCCACGGTTGGTCAAGTGCCGGACCAGTGCCTGGATGTCGCCGACCGCGATCGGATCGATGCCGGCGAACGGCTCGTCGAGCAACATGTAGCTCGGGCGCGTCGCCAGGGCGCGCGCAATTTCGACACGGCGTCGCTCACCGCCGGACAGGGCGATCGATGGCGTCTTGCGCAAACGAGCGATATTGAACTCTTCAAGCAGCGCATTGAGATCCTGCTCGCGCCGCTTGGCATTCGGCTCGATCACTTCGAGCACCGCGCGGATGTTGTCCTCGACGTTGAGGCCGCGAAAGATCGACGCCTCCTGCGGCAGATAGCCGATGCCAAGTCGGGCGCGTTGATACATAGGCAACCGCGTCACGTCGTGGCCGTCGAGTTCGATGCGACCTTTGTCGGCCTGGATCAGGCCCGTTGTCATGTAGAATACGGTGGTCTTGCCGGCACCGTTTGGCCCAAGCAAGCCGACAGCTTCGCCCCGCCGCACGTAAAGGCTCACGCCTTTGACGACCATGCGGCCGACGAAGCTTTTTTGAATGCCGTGGACTGAAAGCACGCCTTTGCGGTCGCCAGCGACGGCGCCGTTGGCATCGCTGCGGCGGCGCGGCCGATTTGCCGGACGCGCCGAACGTTGCGGCGGGGGTGTGGGTGTGGGCGGACGTTCCGGACTGCGCTCAAGCGCACGTTCAGGAGCGCGCTCGATTGGACGTTCCGGCGGCAGATCGGATGGAAGGTCCGGTGGATTGTCCAGTTGACGTTCAGTCTGGGCCTCGGCTTGCCGTTCCGGCGGGCGCTCGATTGAACGCTCCAGCTTCCGCAATGGGCGCTCTTTCGTCGGAGGCTTTGGTGGAGGATCGCTGACGCTGGCGATATCGACGTAGCTGTTGCTGATCTCGCCGCCTATCGTTTCGAGGTTGATAGCCTCGTCTTCGGCGATCGGAGCCGGATCAGCCGGCGTCTTGCGGCGGCGCAGATATGAACGAATATCGACCACGCTGATCCTGACAATTTCGGCAAATCTTTAGGAAAGAACGCTCAGCTCGGGGACTTTAGCCGATTTTCAACGGCAAAAGTGAAACCACCGGACATCAATTCGGCCGTCAATTTGGCCGTCCTGGGCCAATTGTCATCATGTTGCCGGAGCCGCCATTCTGGCCCTTTTGGTTTGGCAGGATGAGTGCACGGACACGGCCTGGCACCGTTCCGCCACCCTCGCTGCTTTCGACGCGTGCATTGCCGGTGACCGTGTCGACGACGACGCGCTCGCCGTGAATGACATTCTGACCCTGACTGACAACGACGTTGCCGGTAAGCGTAATTGTCTTCGCTTGCATATCGTAGACCCCGAGATCGCCGCTCGCGTTCTGGTCCTTGGTCACAACCGTCACACCGCCGCGGGCCTCGATGCGGCGAATATCCTGCGCACCTTTCTGGCCCGGCGCTATCGAGGCCTGCGGCTTGGATTCGGTTTGCGCGATGCCAACTTCATGTCCATAAAACACGACGAGAGACTGGCACTTCATCGTCGTGTCACCCTGGACGACCTGTACGTTGCCGGAAAAAGTGGCTGTCTTGCTCTTGTCGTGCACTTCGAGAGACGCGGCTTCGATTTGAACTGGCTCATCCTTGTTTTGACCGGGCAGCATGCTTTGACCCGGTGCAGGCCCTTGGGCCGCAGCTATGCCCGGCGCAAGCAATATGATTGCTGCCCAAAGAAGGAGTTGGCGCTTCACTGTGTCTTAGCCTTGTCGCTGTCTTTGTCGGGACGAAGCGTCATATCGACCCCGCCCTCGAAGCGGATGACATCGCCCTTTTCGGTGATCTCCATCCGTTTGCCGTTAAGCGATCCATTGAGCAGCTTAACCTTCACCGGCTGGTCGGAGACGACATTGCCGGTCTTCATGTCGACGACGGCGTGAGTCAGGCGTGCGGCGTAGCCGGTGGATGAGGCAAGCGCGATGTCGTCATTAAGCGTCAGCGTATTGCCTTTCATGTCGTAGATGCCGGACGGCGCCGTCATTTCCACGGTGCTCTTGTCCGCCATGCCCATCTTGGCGTGGATCTGTTCGAGCTCCACGAGATCTGGTTGCCTGATGTCCTGCGCTGCCGCGTCCGCGGTAAATTCGTAAGGCCGTGCATCGTTGGTGTAGCCGCTCAGCCTTGGCGCCTGCATGGTGATCTTGGTGCCTTTGATGACCAGTTTGCCGAGTTCGCCCGGCAGCCGGATTTGGCCGAGCGACGGCAGATAATTCGCCCCGACCACGCCAAGCATAAGGATCATGATCGCAGTTAGCACGCCGCCGCGCAGCCAGAGTACATGCCGACTATGCCGCACCGCCTTGCGATAAACCTGCTCGGTATCGCTTCGCGCGCTTGCCGGAAATGCTGTGTCCCGCCCCACGTCGGCGGGATAGGCCGTGGTCACGCAATGACCCCCTGAATTTCGTCGCCCGACTCGGCTGGGATTATCAGCTTATTTCAGCGTTTTCGACCTGCAAGATTGCAGGTGATTGTGGCTCGGGCAGGGCTGATATTTGCCAGTCTTTACAAACCGTTGCAGCCGCGCCGGCGCCTGCAAGCGCGCGCCAGCGACGGCTGTTGCATTCAGGAATGGGCAAAAATGTCGTCGTTGGCGAAGCCGGCGAGGTCGAGCCGGACCCGCTCCGGCAGGAAGCGGAAACAGGCCGTGGCAAGCTCGGTGCGGCCCTCGCGCGCCAGCATGGCGTCAAGCCTGTCCTTGAGCGCATGCAGATGGGTGACGTCGGATGCGGCGTAGGAAATCTGCGCATCGGTCAATTCGGTGGCGCCCCAGTCCGAGCTTTGCTGTTGCTTGGAGATTTCCTGGCCGAGTACCTCGCGCACGAGATCTTTCAGTCCGTGCTTGTCGGTGTAGGTACGGCAGAGCCGTGATGCGATCTTGGTACAGTAGACCGGATCCGGCATCACGCCGAAGGCCTTGTACAGCGTGCCGAGATCGAACCGCGCGAAATGAAAAATCTTCAGCAGGCTCTTGTCGGCGAGCAGGCGCTTCAGATTCGGTGCGTCCTTGGCGTTTGGCGGAATCTGAACCACGTCAGCCGAGCCGTCGCCGGGCGACAGCTGCACCACGCATAGCCGATCCCTGGCGAGATCGAGGCCCATGGTCTCGGTATCGATCGCCACCGCGCCTTTGTAGCGCGCGATATCCGGAAGGTCGCCACGATGGAGCCGGGTCGTCATGGGGTGAAGCCCGCTGCGTTATCTGGTGCCCAGGAGAGGACTCGAACCTCCACGGTGTTACCCGCTAGTACCTGAAACTAGTGCGTCTACCAATTCCGCCACCTGGGCCGCGCCGGGATAGGTACGGAGCGCTGTCCGGGTTGTCAATCGAACCGCCTTATGCCGCTTCTGCGGGTGATGTAGGCTTTCGAGACGTTGCCAGACCGGGCTCCGGAACCAAGGTCCATGGCAGGGGGAGCCATGTCGCAATCCGCACCAAAGCCGGTTCAGGTCGCCGCCGCTGTCGTTGGCAATGCGCTCGAATGGTATGACTTCATCATCTTCGGTTCCTTCGCGGTCATCATCGCAAATCTGTTCTTTCCCAGTGGCAATCAATACGCGTCGCTTCTGCTCACCACAGCGACCTTCGGTGTCGGCTTTTTCATGCGCCCCGTTGGCGGCATTTTACTCGGCATCTATGCCGATCGCCGGGGACGAAAAGCGGCGCTGCTTCTGGTCGTCGGTCTGATGACGGTTGCGATCGCATTGATCGGCTTTGCTCCGACTTATGCTGCCATCGGTATCGCGGCGCCGATCGTCATCGTGCTGGCTCGGTTGCTGCAAGGTTTTTCAGCCGGCGGTGAGTTCGCCAGCGCGACATCATTTCTGATCGAATCCGCGCCCGCCGGACAGCGCGGCTACTACGGCTCTTGGCAGATGGTGGGGCAGGGTCTAGCGGTGCTTTTCGGCGCGCTGTTCGGGACCCTTTTAACGCGAACGCTTACGCCCGATGCGCTCAACAGTTGGGGCTGGCGCATACCGTTCCTGTTCGGCCTCATTATCGGCCCGCTTGGCCTGTTTATCCGCCGCCGGCTCGACGAAACGTCGGCTTTTCTCGCAACTAAACAGAAGTCCGAGCAGCGCCCGGCGCTGGGAGCAGCCGTCGCCTCGCATACCAAGGAAGCTTTGGTCTGCGTGGGCATCGTGATCGCCGGCACAATCTCGTTCTACATAATCCTGCTTTACATGCCGACGTTTGCGCGCGTGCAATTGCATCTGGCGCTCGATCAGGTGTTTTTTGCGCAGTCGGTAAGCCTCGCCTGCACCGTTGTGCTCACGCCGATTTTCGGAATCGTGTCGGACCGGATCGGCCGCAGACCCGTCGTGATGGGTGCGCTGATTCTCTACCTTGTGCTGACGTATCCGCTATTTTCCTGGATGAGCGCCAATCCGTCTTTGACCAGCCTGATGGTCACCCAAATCGCACTATGCAGCGTCGTTGGTATTCTCTTTGGTCCGATGGCGACGGTCGTGGCAGAGCAATTTCCCGCGCACATTCGCTCTACCGGCCTCGGTCTTTCCTACAACATTGCAGTCATGGTGTTCGGTGGCTTCGCGCCATTCTTCGTCACCTGGCTGATCCAGACGACGGGCTCTCCGGTGGCGCCTGCTTTCTATGTGATGTTCGGCGCGGCTGTCGGCCTGCTCGCTGCGTTCTTTCTGAAAGAGCCGGTTGGCGAGACCGATCCAGCGATTTCAAGCGCGATGCCGGCGTGAGTGGAGAGTCGCCGTTGAACCGTTTCGATTTGAACGCCGGTCTGCCGGGTGGGCGAACCGGAAGATATGGCCGGAGCAGCGGTTTTCCTCGCAAGCTTCGCCTCGGATTTTGTCACGGGTGCGACACTCGCAGTCGATGGCGGATATTCCCCGCGTGGCTAACAGTTGACCTGTACAGAGTGCGAGCGATCCTGTATTTCCGCGCCGATAGCCCATAAGAGCGCCAATGGCCGTGAAGAACAAAGCTGAGACGCTGGTCACCGTATTTGGCGGCTCGGGATTCCTCGGCCGTCACGTGGTGCGCGCGCTGGCGCAGCGGCAATACCGTATCCGCGCCGCGGTCCGCCGGCCGGAATTGTGCGGCTACCTGCGGCCCATGGGCCGGGTTGGGCAAATTAACGCCGTGCAGGCCAATCTGCGCTATCCGGAATCGGTCGCGGCGGCAGTGCGTGACGCCGACATCGTCGTCAACCTGGTCGGCATCCTGTTCGAACGCGGTGTCCAACGGTTTGACGCGGTGCAGGTCGAGGGTGCTGAAGCGGTAGCGCAAGCCGCTAAAGCGGCCGGCGCGCGCCTCGTCCACATTTCGGCAATCAGTGCCGACGCGAATTCGCCGTCGCACTACGCGCGGTCGAAAGCGGAAGGCGAGCAGCGGGTATTGGCCGCGGATCCGGCGGCGACCATCATGCGGCCGTCCATCGTGTTCGGGCCAGAAGACGATTTCTTCAACCGCTTTGCCGCGCTCGCCCGTATCGCTCCGGCGCTGCCGCTACCCGGCGGCGGCCACACGCGTTTTCAGCCTGTGTTTGTCGGTGACGTTGCCGAAGCCGTGGCCAAGGCCGTGGATGGCGAAACCAAGGCCGGTGCGATCTACGAACTGGGCGGCCCACATGTTCGCTCCTTCAAGGAACTGATGGAGTTCACGCTGGCGACGATCCAGCGCCGCCGCCTGCTGGTGCCCGTGCCGTTTGCTGTCATGAAGCTGAAAGCCGCGTTCCTGCAGTTCATGCCGAAGCCGTTGCTGACGCCGGATCAGGTCGAATTGCTTAAACACGACAATGTCGTTTCTGACGATGCGCGCCGCGACGGCCGCACTCTCGAAGCGCTCGGAATCATTCCCGAGACGGTCGATGCGATCGTGCCGTCTTATCTGTGGCGGTTCCGCAAAGCCGGCCAGTTCGACGCGCGAACTGTCTAGAGCGAAGTCGTTTTAGATTGAATTGGTCGTCGCTCTGGCATTTTGATTGAGCATGTCTTTTCGGAAAACCGGCTTCCACCCGCGGATCAAGTCCGAGGGTAGGCTTTTCCGGATCATGCTCTGGAGAAGTTTTTACAGGCCGATCCACAGCGCGATCAGGCCGAGCGCACCTACGATAATCCGCCACCACGCGAACAGCGCGAAACCGTGACGCGAGACGTAGCCGAGCAGCGTCTTGACCACGAACCAGCCGCAGACGAACGAAACGGCAAAGCCGACGGCGATGATCATCAGGTTGCTGCCGGCAAGCTCGTGCCTGTTCTTGAAAGCTTCGAAGGCGAAGGCGCCGACCATGGTCGGCATCGCCAGCCAGAATGAAAACTCAGTGGCAGCACGCTTATCGGCGCCGAACAGCATAGCGGCGACGATCGAGGCGCCGGAACGCGATACGCCGGGGACCATGGAGAGGCACTGCACCACGCCGATACCAAGATACATCGGCAGCGAGAATTTCATTGCATCGTGATAGCGCGGCTTGAGATCGAGGCGGTCGATCCACAACAGCACGAAGCCGCCGATGATGAACATGATGCAGACGATCCAGACGTTGAACAGCACGCTCTTGATGAAGCCGTAGAGCAATGCGCCGAGCACCATCGCGGGAAAAAACGCGATCAGCACGCCGATAACGAATCGTCGGGCCTGGGGATCGTTGAACATGCCAAGAAACAGAGTCCATAGCCGCGAGAAATAGATCGACAGCAGGGCTAGGATGGCGCCGAGCTGGATCAAGACGTCGAACGATTTTCCGAACAACTCATCGTCGAAACCGAGGAAATGACCGACCAGCAGCAGATGGCCGGTCGAGGACACGGGAATGAACTCGGTCAGGCCCTCGACGATGCCGAGGAATACGGCCTTGATCACGTCCAGCGTCATCATGATGATCTCCGCGGCTGGTCAATGGGTTGAAGGTAACGCCATACGCCTTAAGTCGGTAGGAATTTAGCAAGATCGTACCGTCAGAGTTGCGGGGCCTGCGCATGTTGCTTGCGGCGTAGTGTTGCCTATAACGGAGTTGGATTCGTTGCCCGGGCGCTGGCTCCTATACCCGTCCCGTTCCCTGCTCACAAGACAACTCCGAATGGACCACTTGGCGATTTCGTAATGGATGGAATGCTGACGCTGCTTCATCACCCGTTCTGCCCGCATTCGCGCTTCGCGCGGCTGGTGTTGGAAGAAATCGGGCTTGAGCCGCGTCTGGTCGAGGAACGTGCTTGGGAGCGGCGTCCGGAGTTTCTCAAGCTTAATCCCGCCGGCACTACGCCGGTGCTGGTTGAGGAAGGCGCTCCGCCGGTTCCCGGCGCGGCGATCATCGCCGAATATCTCTGTGACACCCGCGGCGATAAGCTCGCCGAGTTCCGGCTGATGCCGCGCGAGCCAGGATCGCGGGTGGAAGTCCGCCGCCTGATGCATTGGTTCAACGACAAGTTCTTCGAAGAGGCCAGCGGTCCCCTGGTAATGGAGCGTGTCTACAAGCGTTACATTCCGTCCGAGCGCGGCGGTGGGCCGCCCGACACCGATGCAATGCGTGCCGCGCGCAACAATATTCGCTATCATCTGGCCTATATCGGCTGGCTGGTTCGCACCCGCGACTGGCTCGCCGGCGATAGCTTGACCTTGGCCGATCTGGCGGCGGCGGCGCATTTGTCCGCCATCGATTATCTGGGCGATGTGCCGTGGGACGAAGACGAGACAGCGAAGAATTGGTACGCGCGCATAAAGTCGCGGCCGTCGTTTCGCACGCTGCTCGGCGAGACGATGGCCGGCCTGCCGCCCTCGCCAAGCTACGCCAACCTCGATTTCTGACCCCTGCCGATCTGAAAACCGCGCTCACCGACGCTGCCCGCGTCCAAGGTTTCGATGCGGTTGGCGTGGCGCATCCGGAATCGGTTCCGCAAATCGGCGAACGGCTGCGCGAGTTTCTCGATTCCGGCGCTCACGGCGATATGGAATGGATGGCGGCTAACGCGCAACGGCGCGGCGATCCGCGCGTGATGTGGCCGCAAGTTCGCTCGATCGTCATGCTCGGCATCAATTACGGCCCGCACGACGACCCGCTCGCCGTCCTGAAAGATCGAGCGCGCGGCGGAATATCGGTCTACGCGCGTGGCGATGATTATCACGAGGTGATCAAGCCGCGGCTAAAACAGCTTGGGCGCTGGCTGATCGAGACGGCCGGCGGTGATATCAAAGTCTTCGTCGATACCGCGGCCGTGATGGAGAAACCGCTTGCGCAAGCGGCAGGTCTCGGCTGGCAAGGCAAACATACCAATCTCGTCTCGCGTGAGCTCGGCTCCTGGCTGTTCCTCGGTGCGATCTTCACGACGCTCGATCTGCCGCCCGATGAGCCATTGCCCGATCATTGCGGCACCTGCCACGCCTGTCTCGACGCTTGTCCCACCGACGCTTTTCCCGCTCCATACCGGCTCGATGCGCGGCGCTGTATTTCCTATCTCACCATCGAGCATAAAGGCCCGATCCCGCGCGAACTGCGGATCCCGATGGGCAACCGGATCTACGGATGCGACGATTGCCTGGCGGTTTGTCCCTGGAACAAGTTCGCGCAAGCTGGCCAGGAGATGAAGTTGTCCGCGCGCGAAGTTCTGAACGCGCCGCTGCTCGCCGACCTTGCGCGGCTTGATGATGCTGCTTTTCGCGCGTTGTTCAGAAAGAGCGCAGTCAAACGCATCGGCCGCGATCGCTTCCTGCGCAATGTTCTGATCGCCATCGGCAACTCCGATGATGCCAGTCTTGTGGATGAAACGGTGTGCCGGCTCGACGACGCCTCGCCGCTGGTGCGCGGCGCAGCGGTATGGGCGCTTGGCCGGATCGATCGTGCCCGGCTCGTGCAATGCGCCGAGAGATATCGCGGACAAGAAACCGATCCCGAGGTGATCGAGGAATGGAAAGCTGCGTGCCAATGAGTTTGCCGAAGAGTTTGCCAAAGAGTTTGCAATGACGACGCTGCTTTGTTTCGGCTTTGGCTACTGCGCGGAGCACTATCTTCTTGCGTTCGGCAACAAATTCAGCCGGATGATTGGCACAGTCCGTAGTGCTGACCGCGCAAGAGCTTTGAACGAGACGTATGGCGACCGGCTGCGAGTCATCGTTTTTGATGGCAGAACGGTCACGGATGAATTGCGCCGCGCGGTCAGTGCAGCCGATGCCCTGCTCGTTTCAGCGCCGCCGGATCAAACCGGCGATCCGCTGTTGAACGTCCTGAAAGACGAATCGATAAACACGCCTGATTTGCGGTCGATCGTTTATCTGTCGACCATCGGTGTTTACGGCGACAGCAACGGCGGCTGGGTTGATGAATCGACCGAGCCCAAGCCGGGTTCGGTGCGCGGGCGCGCCCGGCTTGAGGCCGAGCAAGCCTGGCAGCAATTCGGCGAACGCCGTGGCGCCGCTGCCGCCATCCTTCGCCTCGCCGGCATTTACGGGCCGGGGCAAAATGCGCTGCTTCAGGTGGCAAGCGGCAAAGCACGCCGCATCGTCAAGCCTGGACAAATCTTCAACCGCATTCACGTCGAAGATATCGCGCAAGCGATCGATGCCGCGTTCTCTCGCCGGGTGTCGGGCACATTCAATGTCACCGATGACGAACCGTCGCCGCCCGGTGAACCGATTACGTTTGCCGCCCAGCTCTTGGGTGTCGCGCCACCGCCCGAAGTTTCATTCGAGAGCATCTCGCCGACGATGTCACCGATGGCATTAAGCTTCTGGCAGGAGTGCCGCCGTGTGCACAACGATGCGCTCAAGCGCACGCTCGGCGTCAGGTTGCTCTATCCGACGTACCGCGATGGCCTGCGCGCGCTGTGGGCCGCGCAGCAGGTCAGTGCAGGCTCGGGCCCTTGAGGAAGCGGTTGCGCTCGCTCGACTTCACGCGAATGTCCATGGTCTCGCCGTCGCGATAGAGCGAGATCGGCACATCGACGCCAGCCTGCCCTTGCGCCCAAACGCGGCGGAAGAAGCCTGCAAGGTCGCGCACCTCTTTGCCGGCGACGGAAAGCACGACGTCGCCCATGCGGATGTCCGCTTTCTTGGCCGGGCCGCGATCGGCCAACCCGACAACAACCAGCCGGTTGTCCACCTCAGTCGCGTAAAGTCCAAGCCACGGCCGCGGCGGCGCATTGCGCTGGCCGAATTTCATCAAGTCGTCGACAATCGGATTGAGCAAATCGATCGGCACGATCATGTTGATATTCTGCGCCTGGCCCTTCTCGACGGCGTGCTGGAGCTGTAGCGAGCCGATGCCGATGAGATCGCCCGCAGGTCCAATCAGTGCGGTGCCGCCCCAGTTCGGATGCGATGGTGCGGTGAAGATTGCTTCATCGAGCACGTATTCCCAGTAGCCGGCGAATTCCTGCTTGGCGACGATGCGCGCCGCTACGGAGTGAGTCCGCCCACCGGCGCCGGCAACGACAACGCGCTCGCCGATCGAGGCGGCAGCGGACTTGCCGATCTCGAGCGCCGGCGCGTCGAGTTTGGCCAGCGCTTGGACCAGACCGAAACCTGTTTCCTGGTCATAGCCGAGCACGTGGCCCGGCACCGAGCGGCCATCGTTCAAGTTGATCCAGATCGTGGCGGCTTCGGTGATCAGGTAACCGATGGTCAGCACCAGGCCGTTGCGGATGAACACGCCATTGCCGGCGCGCTCCGTGCCGAGTGTTTCCGCTGTATAGGCGTCAGCTGGTATAATGGCGCGCACGCCGACCACGGAGGTGAAAGCGCGCTCCAGGTCGTAGCCGTAGTCTTCCGCTTTTGGCTGCGCGGAGGTCGGGACCTTCCAGTCGCTGACGGATGGCATCAGGCTTTTCCTTTATCTCGCGGCATCCTCGGCAGAACTCTTGCCCGGCAAGAGTCTTGATTGTAGCCGAGAACGACCGGCGGCAAAATCCGGCTGTCGCCCGTCTGTATATAACACCGCGAGTCCTGTTTTGCTCAGCCGCCGCCGAGACCGGCGTCGAGAAATTCTTTCGACCACTTTGCATAGTCCGCCTGGCGGGTGACCTGCTTCATCAGGTCGGACGACGCGATGGTCTTGATCTGCGCCGGCGGTGTTCCCTCGCGGAGCGCCTTCAGCGTTTCATAGGCTGCGTTTACGGCGGCGAGGAACGGCAAGTGGCCTTGCAGACAGACGCGCACATTGCGCGCGCTGAGATAGTCGAGGTCGTAGAGTTCGGGCCCGGCGCTGCCGAGGAACAACGGCAGCTTCACCGCGGATGCGACAGTATCGAGCTGCGCACGGGTTTTCACGCCGGTCATGAAGAGCATGTCGACGCCGACGGCTTCATAAGCTTTCAGCCGTTCGATGGTATCTTCGAGGCCGCTGATCGAGAGTGCGCTGGTGCGTGCAATAACAACCAGCCGCCGATCCTGCCGCCCGAGCAGCGCGGCTTTCATCTTGCCGACGCCTTCCGCGATCGGGATCAGGCTGACCTCTTTGCTGCCATAAGGGGTCGGCAGTAGCGTGTCCTCGATCGTCATTCCGGCGACGCCGGCAGTTTCAAGTTCTTCGACCGTGCGCTTGACGCTGAGTGCGTTGCCGTAGCCGTGATCGGCATCGACCAGCAGGGGCAGCTTACCCGCGCGATTGATACGCAGCGCCTGTTGCGCGAACTCGGTCAATGTCAGCGTGATGATGTCGGGTGCGCCAAGCACAGTGAGCGATGCGATTGAGCCAGCAAACATCATCGCTTCGAAGCCAACGTCTTCTGCGATGCGTGCCGAGATGGGGTCGAACACCGATCCCGGATAGATGCAACGCGGTCCGGCAATGATGGAGCGCAGCCGCTCCCGCCGCTCAGTCCAATCCATATTTGTACCTCTGATGTTTTAGTCGAGCGCGATCTTTCCGGACCATGTTCTAGCCGCCGGATGATCTAACACACGGCGCTGCCGCGCGTGAAACGCGAGTCTATGCGATTAATTTTTCTTGTCGGGAGTAGTGTCGGCGGCTTGCTTTTCCATATCGGTGAGCTGCTTTTGCAGATCAGGCAGGCTGGCGACGAGCTGGCAATTTTCCTTGTCCTTGGTCGCTTGCCGCTTCACCTGCTCCCAACGGTCCGTGGCGTCTTCCTCGGTCCAGGGGCGCTTCCGCTCCGGATTGAAGACCTGCTGCCTGGCAAGATTATCCAGCGACCGATGATATTCATCGAGATCGAGTACGCGATCGCGCGGCGGGAAATAGAAGTTATTGCCGTTTAGTTCGCTGCAGAATTTCAGTCCGTTGACGAAAGTCTGCTGCAGCATCTTGGCGTCGAAGATGCGGCCCTTGACCTCGTTGATGGTAAGGCCCTGCGCCTGAGCAAACCCCAACGGGATCAGACACAATGCGATTGAACCGCACAAAATGCGCCCCACGCGCCGTCTCCTAGACCCCGGTGGCTGCCTCTAAATCCCCAGATATCAATAACATGTTACCGAGCTGATGTCTCACGTCCGGTGGAAGGCGGTTTGCTAGCAATTTGTTTACCGCGTCTCGCAAGAACGGCGGCCGGCGGCGTGTTGCGCCGCTTTGTCTGCTGCTTTATTGCCTTTTTCCCGCCTAATCTTGTTCGCACATCCGCGGCATACTGCGGAGGTCACTGGGGGATATTCATTTGCGTGCCAGCACTCGTTTTGTTGTGTTTGCGTTGGCGCTTGCCGGCTCGGTAGGTCCGGCGGCGGCGCAAAACTATCCGACTTCCACCTATTCCAGCGCGCCGTTGCCCGCTGCGGGGGCAAACGCCTCTGCCGCGCCTTATGGCCAGCCGGCTCCGGTCTATCGCAACGCCACTGCCGCTCCGCCCTGCGATCCCTGCGAGAGCGGCCCCCAGAACGCCCCCATGAACGCTCCCATGGGCGGCCCGTTTGTGCCCTATCCGGGCCGCTTCTCGTCCAATGATAGCGCCGACTTGGCGCCGCAGCCGATGCCGGACGTTGGCGGCGGCCCGTTGCGGCCTCCGGCCAATGTCAGCGGCTATGGACCCGACACAACCGGCTCGATCCAGGCTCCGATGAACGCGGCTCCTGCGCCGACCATCAGCCATGGCCCGGTCAGCAATGGTTCGGTCAGTCATGGTTCGGTCGCCGGTCTGCCCCCGGATGAACAGCCTGAAACCGGACCGCGCAAGGAATTACCAGCGCAGTTCCGCCGTCAGGTCGTCAACTACCAGACTGTGGAACCTCCGGGCACGATCATCATCGATACGCCGCACACCTATCTGTACCTGGTGCTGGGCAATGGTCAGGCCATGCGCTACGGCATCGGCGTCGGCCGCGAAGGTTTCACCTGGACTGGCACCGAACGTATCAGCCGCATGAAGGAATGGCCGGATTGGTTCCCGCCGAAGGAAATGATCGATCGCCAGCCGTATCTGCCGCGCTTCATGGCGGGCGGTGACACCAATCCGCTGGGCGCTCGCGCGCTTTACCTGGGCAATACGCTGTACCGGATTCACGGCACCAATCAGCCGTCTACGATCGGTACCTTCGTGTCGTCGGGTTGCATCCGGCTCACCAATGAGGACATCTCCGACCTCTTCACCCGCGTGAACGTTGGAACGCGCGTAGTCGTGCTGCCGGGCGCTTCATCCCCGGTATCATCCGCGACGCCGACGACCGTGACGCAATAGCGACAAAGCTATTTGCGGAAATAACATCCGGCTGGCGGTCATTCGCCAGCCGGATTTTTTTGCGTTGGATTTTCTGCAGACTCAGTTAGTGTCGCTTGACGATGCTGGCCCGTGAGCCAGCGTGAATGCGGCGCTGTATCCGCCGCGCGATGTTTCAAATCAATTGTGACGCGTTGATGAGCCGGGATTGCGCAGAGGCGCACTGGGAGTTCGAATGATTCCGACTTTCCGTTCCATGATCGTGGCGATGTTGCTCACCCTGATTGCCCTTGTTGGTGGCTTCGGGCTGTTCGCCGCCTTTCGCGTCAATCACGAACCGCTGGCGCGATTGCCGGCCTCAACCACACCGTTCGCGCTCGCCAACAACGATGCGCCGCAGCAGGCGCTGAGCTTTGCGTCGGAGCCTCCATTTGGTTCTCGTCTGGAAAACAACGCGGCGCTGGTCGCAATCAGTACAGTGAGCACGGCGGGGCATAACGCGAAATCCGGCCGACACTATTGAACCGCCGAGCGTAGCTGCCGCGCCGGACAGCTCCGTCGACAACATACCGGCCAACACATCGGCCACGACGGCTGCGATCGATGCCAAAGCCGATGATGCGCCGCCGCCAACGGCTTCCGCGGCCGATCCGAAAGCCGATGATGCCACTCCGGCTGTTGCCGCCGTGGAACCACAACCAAACGCTGCCAGCGTGGAATCGCCGCAACCTGACTCTACGGCTACGCCGCAGACCGCCGCGGTCGAAACGCCGAGCGATGTGCAGCCAAGCGATCAAAAGCCGAGCGAGCAGGCCAGCGCTGCCGCCGCTGTAACCGCCCCTGCAGCAGAAAGTAGTCAGCCAGAAATCACTCCGTCGGCAACCGCTCCGACCGACAATGCCTCAACTGCGGCACCTACGCCGGTCATTACGGCAGCGGTGGCGCCTACGGCTCCTGTGACGGCCGCACGGGCCAATGAGCAAGATACCGCCAAGGAAATGGCCAGGCGGAAACGGCTTGCCGCGGCGCGCCGGGCTCGCCGCGCGCGGGCGTTAGCGGCGCAACTGGCTAGCCAGAACAGTCTGTTTCCCCAGGCCAATTTTCAGAGCACGTCGCAGATTACCTATCAGCCGGCACAGCAGCAGGCGGTGGGCGGACCATTCGTCCCGGCGCCGGCGGCTTCAGCAAAGGCGCGCCCCCAGAACTAACGGACGCTGCTGCAGCAGCCTGATAGGATGGGGCCGTTCAAAATGGCCCCTGCAAAGTAATATCCTCGTGGTCCCGCTCTCAGTCCTCGATTTGTCGCCGGTTACCACAGCCACGCCCGGCTCGGCGGCATTACGCAATACGCTCGATTTGGCGCAGCTCGCCGATCGTCTCGGCTACACACGTTATTGGGTTGCCGAGCACCACAACCTGGCCAATGTCGGCAGCTCGACCCCCGAAATCATGATCGGGCAGATCGCGGCGCGCACATCGTCAATTCGGGTCGGCTCGGGCGGCGTCATGCTGCCTAATCACGCACCGCTCATGGTCGCCGAACGCTTCAAGGTGCTGGAGGCGCTCTATCCCGGCCGGATCGACCTCGGTCTCGGCCGTGCGCCGGGCACCGATCAGGTCACGTCCTACGCGCTGCGTGTGCGGCAAGATCCGCGTCAGGGCGACGACTTCCTCGAACGCTTTCAGGAACTGCTGCTGTTCGAGCGCGGCGGTTTCCCGGAAGGTCATCCATTCCGCAATGTCCAAGCGGTGCCGACCGATGTGCCCTTACCACCGATCTGGCTCTTGGGTTCGAGCGGGTACAGCGCCGAACTCGCCGCCGCTGTCGGCACGGGATATTCTTTCGCCCATCATTTTGCCGACTACGACGCGGCAAGCGCCATGCTGAGCTACCGGGAGCATTTCAAGCCATCAGCAACCATGGCTGCGCCTTACGCCATCCTAGGGACGGCGGTTATCGCTGCCGACACCGATGCCGAGGCTGATCGCATCGCCAGCAGCGCCGAGCTGCATTATGTGCGGCGCGCCAAGGGCGAATACATGCCGCTGGCGTCACCGGACGAGGCGGCAGCCTATAATTACACCCCGGTCGACCGGGAACGCATGGCGCGCCAGCGGACGCGCCTTGTGGTTGGCGGCCCGGAAAAAGTGAAGAAACGGTTGCTTGCACTTGTGGAAAATACCCGCGCCGACGAATTGATGATCACGACCATGGTATTTGATCACGGCGCGCGTAAGCACTCGTATGAAATCCTGGCGCAAGTCTTTGGACTTGCACCGCGAATGTGAACTGCCGGAGAACGGGTCTTGCGGCCGAAAGGCCCGGAACGTCGAGGATGGCGTCACGGTTGTGTCTTTGAGGAACCATAGATCGATTATTGGACGGCTTCACGCCGTTGTTATGGCTGCGGAAAGAACTGTTCGGTAAGCTATCCGGGCCAATTCGTGTCACCTTTGTAACTGGGGCAGTAAATTGAACAACGAACGGGTGTCCAGCATCCTCGCGCTTTCTCTGCGTCGGCGAAATCGCGCTCTGCTCGGCGGTGTGTGCGTTATTGCCCTCGCCTTCGCATTCGGCTCTTCCTCCGCGAAGGCCATGAACCAGCGCAAGGTGCCCGAAAAAGCAGCCACGCACGCCAGCAAGGAGCCGTTCGGCGAGATCCCGAAAGGGCCGGTGGAAATCATCGTTTCGATCGATCAGCAAAAGCTGCATCTCTACAGCGATGGCCAGCAAATTGCGGATACGTCGGTGGCGACGGGCGTACCAAGCCTGCCGACCCCGCTCGGTATCTTTGACGTCATCCAGAAGCAGGTCTTTCACCGCTCCAACATCTACAGCGGCGCGCCGATGCCATTCATGCAGCGCATCACCTGGTCGGGCATCGCGCTCCATGAGGGCGAGAATATCGGTCATCGCGCCTCGCACGGCTGCATTCGCATGCCGCATGATTTTGCGGTGCGCCTGTATCAGCTCACAAAACTCGGTGCGCGGGTCGTTGTCGCCGACGCCGAATTGAAGCCGTCGGAAATCGCCGATCCGCATCTCTTCGTTTACAAGGTCGCGCCGCCGCCGACACCGCCAGCTCCGCCGATGGCCGCTGCCGATCCGGCAAAGCAGCAACTGGCAAATGCGCCAAACGACGACGGCAAAAAAGCCGATGTCGTACCGCCGGCTGAAGCAAGTTCGCCGGCAAGTGCTGGGGATCCGGTGAAGCCAGCACAGACCGGCGACGACGCGAAAACTTCGTCTGCAGCCACCGAAACGCCAAAAACAGCTTCACCCGCGGCCGCGCCAGACAATCAGGCGGTCGAGGCCACTTCGCCGGCCGTTGTTTCAGATTCACCGCAATCCGCTGAGAGCGGTGGCAGCAAGACCGGCGATACGGCCGAAGCTCCCAAGATGGAAGCTGCCAACGTGGCATCATCCAATAATGAGGCTTCCAAGACGGAAACGCCGAAGCTGGATGCGCCCTTCGGCGAACCGCCTGTGCCGTCCGCAGGATCGACCAGCGTGACGCCTCCGCGATCGGATACCAGTGCCAAGACAGATAACGTTCAGCCGGCACCAGCCGCGGTCCAACACACAGAACAAGCAGCAGTTGCCGCACCGCGACCGCTCGGGACTATGTTTGCGGAACACCTGGTTTCGGAAAATCTCCGTGGCACCGACGCCAATCCTACGCTGGTGGTTGCGACCTCCAACGACATCGTGTCGCCCCCGGCGGTAAAACCGGCCGCTGCTGCGACGCCTCCGGTGGAAAAAAGGACGACGCCGATTTCGATCTTTGTGAGCCGGAAGACACAAAAGATCTATGTGCGTCAGAATTTTGCTCCGCTGTTCGACGCGCCCGTCACAATTGATCATCCGGAGCAACCGCTCGGCACCCATGTCTTTACGGCGCTGAGCTATTTGGCCGATGGGTCGACCTTCCGCTGGGATGTAGTGTCGCTTCCCGGTGCGCCGCCAAAAGCGAAACTCGTCGAGGTCAAAGACAGGTACGGTCGCGTGGTCAGGCGGGAACAAATCGTTGAAAAGCAGAGCGGGCCATTACCCGCGCCTGCGGAAGCACTGGCCCGCCTCGAAATTCCGCAGGATGTCATTGATCGGATATCCGCAATGATGGTTCCGGGTTCCTCGTTAATCGTCTCCGATCAGGGGCTTGGCGAAGAGACCGGTGAGGGCACGGATTTCGTCGTCGTCTCCCGCTGATCCGACAAAAATCTGACAATGCAGCCTGCGCAAATGTGCCGCTTCAACAGCGGCACATGAAGCGATAATGTCCTGCCGCTGCCGGAACCTTCGGTTGGCGGCGCTAGACCTACCGATTGGATTGAATCGGATCAGGGTCTAGATTTCTCGTTGGAGCATGATCTTCTCGGAAAACCGGAAGTCCACTTTTCCGGATCATGCTCTGGTGGTTTGTTCGATTAGGTAACAGGAGGATCGTCTTGGGTAAGCATTTTGCGCTCACTTCGTCGGATAGTTTCAAACTCGGCGCCTATCGGGCCGATCCCGCCGGTGCATCGAAGGGCGGCATCGTCGTCATTCAGGAGATTTTTGGCGTCAATCATCACATCCGCGCGGTATGCGATCGTCTGGCCGGCGAAGGCTATGCCGCGTTAGCGCCCGCGGTCTTCGACCGCCAGCAACCGAATTTTGAATCGGGCTATACGCCTGACGAGATCGCCGCTGCGCGCAAGTTCGTTGCCAATCCGGATTGGGGCGCAATGCTGCGCGACGTGCAAGCTTCGATCGACGAGTTGAAGAAGGATGGTCCCGTCGCCATCATGGGCTTCTGTATGGGCGGATCGATCTCGTTTCTTTCCGCGTGCAAGCTGAACGGGCTTTCGGCCGCGGTCTGCTATTACGGCGGCAACATCGCCAAGTCTGCCGATGAGAAGCCGAAGATTCCGGTGCAGATGCATTTCGGCGAGAAAGACGCGTCTATTCCGATGAGCGACGTCGACATGATCAAACAGAAGCGCGGCGGCGATTGCGAAATCTACGTCTATGCCGATGCGCAGCACGGCTTCAACTGCGACGAACGCGGCAGCTATCAGGAAGCCGCCGCCAAGCTTGCCTGGGACCGCTCGATGGCGTTCCTCGCTAAGAACGTAAAGAAATAAGGCTACGCCGTCGGCGTAAGCTTTAATCGTTCGGGAGGGACGTTTGCCGCACACGACGGCAATCCGTTGGCTATGGGTGGCGGCCGCGCTGATTTTTGTCGGCGCGCCGCATTCCGCCCGTGGCGACGATTATCCGTCGCGGCCCATTCACCTCATCGTCACTTCGCCACCAGGCTCGCTGGTTGACGTGTTCGGCCGACTTTACGCCGAGGAGTTGAGCGCGAGGCTGGGTCAGCCGATCGTCGTCGACAATCGGGCCGGCGCCATGACGCAGGTGGGTACAGACGTACTGACCCACGCGGATCCGGACGGTTATACGTTGATGATCGGTGCGTCCGAATTGACGATGCTACCGTTCCTGAAAAAAGGCTATCCGTTCGATCCTACCAGGGACATCAAGCCGGTCGCACTGATCACCACATCGTGGACGGTGTTTGCAGTCTATCCGGGCTTGCCGGTCAAAACGCTGCCGGAATTCATCGCTGATGCCAAAGCTAACCCGGGAAAGCTGCGCTACGGCACCAACGGTGTCGGTGGCGCGCTGCACATCGCGGTCGAGATGCTCAAACTCAAGACCGGCATCGATATCATTCACGTGCCGTATCGCGGCGGTGAGCAGGTCGCGACCGATGCCATGGCCGGTCAGATCGATATGGCATCGCTTGGGCTTTCCACGGCACGGATGGCGGCAGGCGGCAGGCTCCGCATTCTCGCGCAAACCGGCCCGGAGCGGCATCCGCTGTTCCCCGACGTGCCGACAACCGCCGAATTAGGTTTGTCCGATGTGCGGATGGATACCTGGTTCGGTCTCGTTGCGCCGCCAAAGACGCCGGATGGAATCGTCGAGCGGCTCGATCAGGCTACCGCGAACATCGAGCAGGATCAGAAATTCCGTGACAAACTCGCCAGCATCGGTTGCGCACCGGCCTATAAGCCGCATGCCGAGTTTGCGGCGTTCATCGCCGACGATTTGAAGAAATGGCAGAAGTTGATTCCTGCTTTGGGCATTCCCCTCATCGACTGAAGGAGCGACGCGTGATGGCAAGCAAGCTGACCTGGCCGAACGGCAAGAAAATTGCGGTCTCGGTGACCGTGATGTTTGAAACCTGGTCTGAAGGCCACGCGCCGAATTACTCAGTGCAAACCTCGCACCTGAAGTCCGGCACGGTCGATCACGCCAGCAAGGCTTGGTCGACTTATGGCGGCCGTGTCGGCGTCTGGCGGTTGATCCGGATGCTCGACCGCCTGCAGATTCCCGGGACTTTTTTCACCAACGGCCTGTGTACCGAGGAATATCCCGATGCGGTGAAGCAGATCGTGAAATCCGGTCACGACATCGGTGCGCATTCCTATTCCCAGGACAAATTGCTCGCGTACATGTCTCTCGAGGAGCAGGAGAAAACGATCCGCCAAACGGTGGAGATGCTGGAAAACTGCAGCGGCAAGAAAGTCACCGGGTGGGGCAGTCCGGTTGTCGCGTTCACGCCGGAGACTGCCGGCTTTTTGGCGAAGGCCGGCCTGAAGTGGACCTGCGACGTCACTTACGCCGATCTTCCGGTCCTGATCCACACGCCGCACGGCACGATTGCCGGCGTGCCGACGACGGATTTTTCCGACAATCGCGTCATGCGTGCGAGCCCGCGCGATCTGTTCGATGCCTACAAAGGCACGTTCGATTATCTGAGCGAGAACGAGCCGATGTCGCTGATGGTGATGGTGATCCACAGCCAGTTCGGTGGCCGGCCGCTGATGACGTCGGTGGTTCAGGAGATCCTGAAATATGTCGGCCAATCGCCGGATGTCTGGTTCGCGCGCCATGAGGAACTGGCGAATTGGGCGCTGGCCGGAGGCGTCGACGAGCACAGTTACCCCAGCCGATATTTCGATGGTGCCGCGCCGGCACGGGCACGCGTCTAGATTTTAGTTGGAGCATGATCTTTTCGGAAAACCGGGAGTCTCAGCCTTGGATCAAGTCCGAGGGGAAGATTTTCCGGATCATGCTCTGATTAGAACCAGCGTTCCTGGATGTTGATTGTGTCGCCGGGGCGCAATGGGTAGCTGAGCGGTACGGTCGTGCGGATCTGCTGGCCCATATAGTTGCGGATCAGGACCACGGTTTTGCGAAATGCGCGCGGGCCGAAACCGCCGGCAATCGCAACGGCCGTTTCCGCCGTCATGTTGGCGACATACGGATACTGCCCCGGCTGGGTCACCTCGCCGAGAATGAAGAACGGCCGGTAGGCCTCAACCTCGACGGCGACATGCGGCTCGCGGATGTAGCCGTTGCGGAGCTTCTCGCTAATGGCGGCGGCGAGCTGGTCGGTGGTCACGCCACGCGCCATCACCGAGCCGATCAGCGGCATGGCGATATGGCCGCTGGCGTCCACGACATAGGAATTGGTCAAGCCGTCCTGGCCGAACACCACGACCCGCAAACGGTCGCCGGAATCGAGCGTGTAGGGCCCCTGCTGTGCGGCGCCTGCATAGGCGTAAGCCGCCGGCGGCGCCGCGACTTGCACCGGCACTGCAGCAACTTGCACCGGCGCAACCACTTGCACTGGAGCGGCAACGGGCACCGGCGCCGCAGCGACCTGCACAGGCTGCGCGTAAGTTGGCCCGGGCTGAAAGAAACCTCGCCCAGATTGGGCATAACCGGGCGCGTAAGCGGGTTGGGCGTAGCCGCGCTGTGGTGTGCCGTAAGTGACGTTGTCGATACCGTAGGGCGCCGCCTGCACGTACTGTGTCTGCGTGTACGGCTGCTCTGCCGCGCATCCTGCCACGGCGAATGCCGCGGCCAGCAAAACCAGGAGAGAGCGAGCAACTCGCATACGCCGATTCGACCCCGTACGAGCGAATATCGAGGCCTGATTAATTGCTGAGTAAGGTTAACAAACCCTAACCCGCGGAAATAATTGGAAATTTGCGCGGGCGTTCAGCGCCGGGGCGGCGCGAGCTTAATCTTTACGCTTGTCCGGGACGTGCGCGATGCGATCGGCAAGCGCCAGGCCCAGCATGATGACGACGAAAACCAACGGGAAAGACAGCGCCCAGATCAGTTTCGAGGTGTCGCCGTATTTCTCCAGGTCGAAATACCACGCCAGCGCGTCGACCGACGCAATGCCGACGATCGAACCCAGCAACTTTTGTTTCAGCGCGCCAAAATCGACTTGCGTCAATCCTTCCGGCCAGTCGGGATGTTCGGCCGGATCGATACGGCGAATGAAATTCTCGTAGCTGGAAAAGATCACGATCAGCACGAGATTGGCGGTCAGGGCCAGATCAACAAGGTTGAGGACGCTGGTCACGAGGTCGTGCCAGCTCTGGCCATGAGCATCGAGGGCCATTGCATAAAGATCGCCGAAGAAACGGTAGATCAGCAGCACCAGGCAAAGCAGCAGGCCGAGCAGGAAAGGCGCCAACAGCCAGCGGCTGAAAAAGATCGCCCCCTGGATGTAGCGACCGTCAGGCCACGCCATGAAAATTCCCGCCCGTTATTGCCGGCCGTGAGTATACGCGGTGCAAAGCGAACAGCGAATGGCATTTGAAGCCATCCGTTATTCGCCAATCCATCATGAGTTATGCGGCGACGCCGGTCCCGATCGGGCAGCTCACGCCGGTGCCGCCGAGCCCGCAATAACCGTGCGGGTTCTTCGCCAGATATTGCTGGTGATAGTCCTCGGCGAAATAGAACGGTGGCGCATCGCGGATTTCGGTGGTGATCGGTCCCATCCGCTCGGCTTCGAGCGCCTTGGCGTAAGCGGCCTTCGATGCTTCGGCGGCGGCGCGTTGTTCCGGCGTGAAGGTGTAGATGCCGGAGCGGTATTGCGTACCGACGTCGTTGCCCTGGCGCATGCCCTGGGTCGGATCGTGGTTTTCCCAAAATGTCTTGAGCAGTTGCTCATAGGAGATTTTCTTTGGGTCATAGACTACCAGCACGACTTCGTTGTGCCCGGTGCGGCCGCTGCAGACTTCGTCGTAGCTGGGGTTGGGGGTGTGGCCGCCGGCATAGCCGACCGCGGTCACGTAGACGCCACTGCCAAGCTCCCAGAATTTACGCTCGGCGCCCCAGAAGCAGCCAAACCCGAACATCGCCATGGCCGAGCCCTCGGGGTAGGGGCCTTTCAGCGGGTGGCCGTTGATGAAGTGTTTCTGTGCAGTCGGGATCGCCGTCGAACGGCCCGGCAGGGCTTCATCGGCAGACGGCATTTCAACCTTTTTGCGGAATGAAAACATGACAGCCTCTCCTGATCAGCCTGCCAAATATAGGTCTTTGCTGGCGACAGCGCACCGGGTGGCGCGATCACGATTAGGCCGCCGCGCTGTGACCGCCTTGAATCCGCCCGGCAAACCGGCTTTTGCTCGGTAGCAGGGGCGACTTCCACCGACCGCTTTTGCATCTTATTGTGCCGCCCGCGAGTCGCGGCGGCGCGCGGTTCAAGGAGGCTTTTCAGATGTTTCGATTGCTCGCGCTTGCTGGCGCGGTCACTTGCGCGGTCGCGCTGTCGGCGGGACCGGTTCTGGCCCAGCAGCCGGCGGCCTCATCCGCCAGCTTGCCCTACGGGCCAGGGATCACGCTCGATCAGGCCAAGCGCGCTATGGCGGCCGCCGAGCTCGAAGCCGCCAAGAACTCCTTGCAGGTCGCCATTACCATTCTCGACAGCGGCGGCAATTGGGTGATGTTCCACCGTTTCGACAACACGCAATTGTCCTCGACCGAGTTTTCCGAGGGCAAGGCGCGCACCGCGCTTGAATTCAAGCGGCCGAGCAAGGCGCTTGACGACGCCATTGCGGGCGGCGGCGCCGGATTGCGACTGCTTGCGCTCAAGAACATCACGCCGATCGAGGGTGGCCTGCCGCTCATCGTCGACGGCAAGATCATCGGCGCCATCGGCGTGTCCGGCTCGCTGTCGTCGCAGGATGCCCAGATCGCCAAAGCCGGCGCCGACGCGCTGACCCGGTAAATTTCAGTTCGCTAGGCGCCGCCTGCGTCCCCGTTGGCAATAGCATCCAACGGCTGCTCCGTGTCATCATCGCCGATAATAAGGTCGGGAGGACACGATGGGATCGTCGCGGTGGCCGCTTACGGCCGCGATCTGCGCTCTCGCCGTTCTACTGTGCGCCGGTGCCGCTGCGGCGGATCAGCCGTTCTACCAGGGCAAGCGGCTGACGCTTTTGATCAACTTCGCCGCCGGCGGTCCGACCGATGTCGAGGGCCGGATATTCGCCAAATACATTTCCCGCCATATCCCGGGTGCGCCGAACGTCATCGTGCAGAACATGGATGGCGCCGGCGGTATCGTGGGCGCGAAATATCTCGGCGAGGTGGCGCCGAAGGATGGCACCTATGCCGGCTACCTCACCGGCACCGGCTTCATCTATGCGCTCGACCCGTCGCGTTTCCGTGCCGACTTCCGCACCTACGACTTTGTCGCGATCCAGGGCGGCACCACCATCCACTACATCCGCACCGACGTACCGCCGGGCATGAAGGACGCCACCGATATCGCCAAGGCGCAGGGCGTTATCGCGGGCGGCCTTTCGGCTGAGACCTCGAAGGACATCCGCCTGCGGCTTGGTCTCGATATGCTCGGTGTGCCGCACAAATATGTCACCGGCTATCGCTCGAGCCCGCCGGCGCGGCTTGCGTTCCAGAACAACGAAATCAACATGTTTTCGGAATCGCCGCCGACCTATCGCAGCATTGTCGTGCCGGATCTGATCGATACCAAGCAGGCGATTGCGGTCTGGTATGACGCCTACTATGACGGCGGCGAATTTCATTCGCCGTCCTACATGGACGGGCTGCCGATCCTGCCGTTCCACGAACTCTACCGGAAGATCAAAGGCGTGCTGCCGTCCGGTCCGCTGTGGGACGATTATCTCGCGATCACGGCGTCCGATGGCCCGGTCCTGCGCACGATTTGCTTCCCGCCGGGTGCGCCGCCCGAGGCCGTCAAGGCGCTGAGCGAAGCGATCGTCGCGTTGAACGCCGACAAGGACTATTTGGCGGATGCGATGACCACGATCGGCTTCGTGCCGGAATGGCAAGCCGGCCCGCAGATCGATCCGATCGTACAAAAATCGCTCACGGTTTCGCCGGAAGCACGCAAGGCTTTGAATGACTATGTTAAGGCCGGCAGCAAGTAGTCTTCGAGCATGATCCGGAAAAGTGGACTCCCGGTTTTCCGAAAAGATCATGCTCCAACTGGAAATTAGGCCGCGATGGTGGCAAGGAAAAAGCCCGGAAAAGCCAAAACCAGAAAACCGCCGAAAATGACGGTCTTTTCCGCTGCGGACGGTGACGTGTCCGGCCCGGTGTCCGAGGAACAGATTTATGCCAGCAATCTGTCGCTGCATGACCTGTTCCAGCAGCAGACCACCACGATGCTGGACCGCGCCGATCTTACTGAAGAACAGAAGCAAAGCATCCTGATCGGCATGAGCTGCCCATGCTGCGGGGGCGGCAGCTTTTCGTTCACCGCGAAGCTGCGGCGGTAGCGCCCTCAATTTCAATTCACAATGTCAAACAGCGACGAATTCATCCCGCCCTTCTCGCTACTTCGTCACCACCGGGCTTGACCCGGTGGTCCATGCTGACGCGCCGCATGCGATTGCCGGGTCAAGCCCGCGCAATCGACGACAGGGAAAGAGCGTTCTCGCGATGCGATCCGCACCCGAGTCTTCGTCACGCGACGAGAATTTCTCCGCTCTCCGCACCGATCTTCGCCAGAGAATGCCGGCGGTGGACACCGGCGTCCTCACGATCCGCGCTTCGAGCCACGAAATGTACGAAAAGAAGAAAGCAAGGAAGCGGAACGCCGACAGACGCGTAGCCAACGACCGCACCCTGCGGGGTGCGGCGCGCGCGGATCGCTGCGCGCTCGCCTCTCGGCGTCCCACCACGGCTCTTGCCAGAGGGACGTCGGTCCCCAAGGCTCAGCTTCAGGCCAGGCTTCCTGGGACGTGGTTTCCCCGGGCGTTACCCGGTGTCTCCTGTCCCAGTCCAGTGGCAGCACCCCACGCACCGGTCTTAATGCCGGCGAGCATGATGCCCAAAGCCGCCCGGGAATGGCAGTGACGAGCCGCCACCCGCGGGCACCGACTCTCGCTCCGCTGGCCAGAGTCATTGACCAGCGTCCTTGTACGCGAGCGAGAGTGAGGGCCATTTCTCAAATCTGAAACGCGATGTCAAAGCGTTTCGATTTGTGCAGATAAATCGGGAGCTTACGCGATGCGATCTAAAGTCGCTGTTTGCGTGATTTTGTGCATAAAGATTCGCATAAACGCGATTTATCCATGCGGATCAAAGCCTTGTGCGCTTTGCGGTCTTTTTTCAGTTTCCGCAGACATTCCGAATTTCTGCGCCCGCGTGTCGGGAACAGGAAAAGCTTGCGGGTGCTGGCGCGTCGCGACACCGCGTCGCACGACATGAACACGTTGTAACAGAGCGCGATTTTTCGGCGCAGAATACTTATGTGAAACAGCGTATCCGCATCAAACAACAATGGAGCGCATCCATGCAGGAGCGAATAATTATCGCCTTTGTCGCGATGCTGTTTTTAGTGGGAGCTTCCGTCACCGCCGAAGCCTTGTTCGCACCGGCACCGGAGGCAAACGACATGCTGAGTTTGCCGCTCAAGCAGCAACAGGCTGCGTGGAACGATTTCAAATCGGCGCCAGATCAGCAGGGACCTGCCAGCTTCAAACCGGCCATCAGTTCGGCGGTGCCCAGCACGGTCACTGTTCGGATGATCCCGAAACAGGTAGGGCACGATGTGCCGCAGCTTGAACCGTATGACTTTGCGAAAGTCCAAGGCCAGTTGCTGATCATCAATCCGAGCGACATGATGATTGCTGAAATCATGGCCGGATAGGCGATCGTTTGCTTTCCGGCGTGCCGCGACCTCCCGCCGCACGACATGAACGCGATGTAACGAAACGCCGTGTTTATGCGCCGCGTTTCTTCATTGGGCGATTGTTTCAAAGAAACAAACAACAAGGAGTTCCCCATGAAGACACGTTCCACAATCGCATTGGCCGCTGCAGTTACGCTATTGGCCGGCGTCTCTGCTGCTTCGGCGGCTGACATTCCTTCATCGCACAGCGGCATGGCGATGAAGGCAAGCGACAGCCTGAAATCTGACCTCGGCGCAGCAGAAGACCGCCTGGAACGACCTCAACAATCAGGGGTCCAATCAGTCGGCGCCTTCGGATTTCACTGCCACCGCTGGCTCCAAGGTTCCAAATACCGTGACGATCAAGGCGATTCCGGACAAGACGGCGCGCGCTGTCTCGCAGTTGCGGCCTTATGACTTCGCCATGGTCGCGGGTAAAATCCTGATCGTTAATCCGCAGGATCGGACGGTCGCGCAGGTCTTGAGCGGCTAGCAAGTCTTGAGCGGCTAGTAGCCCTTCGCGACGAAGGTCTTCCTTCCATTGTCTCCCCTCCTCGCGTCGGCCAGCCGCGTGGGGAGGGGGACTTGGAATTTTCAGCGATTTCCCGGCAGCGTTACCCCCACGGGCTCGCTTTCCAAAGCACGAAACCGCCGAGCCATAGCGCCAGCCCGACGACCGTGCCGGTCAGCGCACCCCACAGGCGATGACGTCGCCAAACAACAGCACCCAGTGCTGCGCCGATCGCGAGACCGGGCGCGCCGATGATCAGCGCGATCATGGCGATATCGAACGCGCCCCAGTTGAGCGCGATGTCAGACATCGCCTCTACTTAAGGAACCGCTATTCTACTTTTTCTTGCCGTTTCCAGGGCTGGACTGGCTGTGCATGCCGGCGAACGGCGAAGGGGCAGCGCCACCTTTCGACGTGTTCTTGTCCTGCTTCGGCTTTTTCTTTTCCTTGTTGCTTCGCATTTGACCCTTAGCCATGGCGCTCTCCGGGGTTGTCGTTGGCTGATTCGTCGGTAATCGATGCAACTTAGCTCACTCGCGGGGCCGAGCGCCAATGGGGCCATCGCTTTCGTGGCTTAAAGCCGCCGCGCATGCGGTTTAACCCGCTAGGGCCCGGATGACCGCATCGGGTTCGCGCTCGACAATTTTCAGCAAAATGCGTGCGCTTCGCTCAGGACGCCTGCGGCCCTGTTCCCAGTCGCGGACAGCAGACAACGCGAAACCATAAGCTTCGGCGAACGCCTCCTGAGAAAGTCCGAGATGAATTCGAATTTTTCGCACGTCAATCTTCTCCGGAACATGCACGCGGTATTTCCGCTTGTCCGCCGTGCCGTCCAAATAGGACTTGGCGCTGTCCAGACCGGCTTTGATCTTGCCGAAAGCGCGCTTGCTCATCATTCACTCCGATAGGTTCGCAGCAATTCCGCAGTCGCTCTAACGAGGTCGTTTCGCTCCGCTCGCGACAGGTCCGATTTCTCATTTTTGGCGAAGACGGCCAGCAAAAACACGGGCAGGCTGTCACCGCCAAATAAATAGATCACCCGAGCGCCGCCGCGTTTGCCACGTCCGCTCGCAGCGACACGCAACTTGCGAACGCCGCCTGTGCCAGAGATCACCACTCCACACCGGGGATCATCCGACACTATATCGACGATGGCAGCGCGCTCCTCGGCGCTGAAAATCCGCTCTGCGTCGGCGAGATAAGGCGGAGTTTCGACGACAGTGCGCATCTGGGTAGATATACTACGGCATTGCCGTACATCAACGCAAGGCGGTCAATTGCTATCCCCGCTGCTCAACGCCGCTTCGGCTTAAAGCCGCCGCGCATTCCCGGCCGGCCGAGCGTCGAACGCGGGCTTGAGGCGTCACGTTTGCCGGGTATCGATTCAACGCCCGGACCCATCTCATCGAGGCCTGGTTTGCGCGGCGATTTTTTCCCATCACGAAGCGGCGTGACTTCGTGATGGAGCGCGATGCCCATTTCATCGAGCGCGGGCTTGTGCACTTTGCTTATCCCACCCCGCGCGCTTCCAGCGCGCGACCCTCCCCCTCCAGGGGAGGGTAGAAACTTCGCCGTCGGATCGTCGGTCACCGCAAGCTCGGTGGTGCGCAGGCGCTTGATCTCGTCACGCAGCCGCGCGGCTTCCTCGAAGTCGAGATCGGTGGCGGCGGTGCGCATCCGGGTCTCGAGGTCCGAGATCACCGCCTGGAAATTATGCCCGATGGTGGCGGCTTCCTCGAACTCGCCTTCCGTGCCGCTACCAGTGCCGATCAGCACGTGGTCGCGCTCGTAGACACTGCCGAGAATGTCACCGATGCCCTTGCGGATGCTTTCGGGCGTGATGCCGTTCTCGATATTGTAGGCTTGCTGCTTCTCGCGGCGGCGCGAGGTCTCGGCCATGGCCCGCTCCATCGAGCCGGTGACATGGTCGGCATAGAGGATGACGCGGCCGTCGATGTTGCGCGCGGCGCGGCCGATGGTCTGCACCAGCGAGGTTTCGCTGCGCAAAAATCCTTCCTTGTCGGCGTCGAGGATCGCGACCAGCGCACACTCGGGAATATCCAGGCCCTCGCGCAGCAGATTGATGCCGACCAGCGCGTCGAACGCGCCGAGCCGCAGATCGCGGATGATCTCGATGCGCTCGATGGTGTCGATATCGGAATGCATGTAGCGCACGCGAATGCCCTGCTCGTGCAGGTATTCGGTCAGGTCCTCGGCCATGCGCTTGGTCAGCACCGTGACCAGCGAGCGATAGCCTTGTTGCGCCACGGCGCGGACTTCGCCGACCAGATCGTCGACCTGGGTGCGGGCAGGGCGAATATCGACCGGCGGATCGATCAGGCCGGTCGGACGGATCACCTGCTCGGCGAAGACGCCGCCGGATTGGTTGATCTCCCACGGCCCCGGTGTCGCCGACACCGCCATGGTCTCCGGCCGCATCGCGTCCCATTCCTCGAAACGCAGCGGCCTGTTGTCCATGCATGACGGCAGGCGGAAGCCGTATTCGGCGAGCGTCGCCTTGCGGCGGAAGTCGCCGCGATACATGCCGCCGAGCTGCGGCACCGTGACATGGCTCTCGTCGACAAAGACCAGCGCGTTGTCGGGCACATATTCGAACAAGGTCGGCGGCGGCTCGCCGGGTTTGCGCCCGGTGAGATAGCGCGAATAGTTTTCGATGCCGGCGCAGACGCCGGTCGCTTCCATCATTTCCAGATCGTAGATGGTGCGCTGCTCCAGCCGCTGCGCTTCAAGCAGCCGGCCGTTGGCGTTGAGCTGTTCCAGCCGCTGCTTCAGCTCGAACTTGATGCCTGAGATCGCCTGCAACAGCGTCGGCCGCGGCGTCACATAGTGCGAGTTGGCGTATATCTTCACGAATTCCAGTTCGTCGGTCTTCTGGCCGGTGAGCGGATCGAATTCGTGAATCGATTCCACTTCGTCGCCGAACAGCGACACCCGCCACGCCCGGTCTTCATAGTGCGCCGGGAAAATCTCGATGGCGTCGCCGCGCACCCGGAACGAGCCGCGTTGGAAATCGCCGGCGGTGCGCTTGTATTGCAGGGCGACCAGGTCGGCGAGCAATTGCCGCTGATTGAGCCGCTCGCCGCGCTTGATCGAGAACGTCATCGCCGAATAGGTCTCGACCGAGCCGATACCGTAGATGCACGACACCGAAGCGACGATCACCACGTCGTCGCGCTCCAGCAGCGCGCGTGTTGCGGAGTGGCGCATGCGGTCGATCTGTTCGTTGATCGCGGAGTTCTTCTCGATATAGGTGTCGGTGCGCGGGATGTAGGCTTCCGGCTGGTAGTAGTCGTAATACGAGACGAAATATTCGACGGCGTTGTCGGGAAAGAAATTTCTGAATTCGCCGTAGAGCTGCGCCGCCAGCGTCTTGTTCGGTGCGAGGATCAAGGCCGGGCGCTGGGTCTGCTCGATCACCTTGGCCATGGTGAAAGTCTTGCCGGAGCCGGTGACGCCCAGCAGCACTTGCATGCGGTCGTGGCGGCGGACGCCCTCGACCAGATCCTTGATCGCCTGGGGTTGATCGCCCTTTGGCTCGAACGGCGATTTGATGACCAGAGGCTTGCCGCCTTCGGATTTTTCCGGCCGCGGCGGGCGATGCGGCGTCCATAGCTGTTGCTCGCGGAATTCGGGCCGGCCTTCGCGCAGCAGGCTTTCCAGCGCCTGCATCGAGGCGCCGACGCCGAGCGTTATGGGTTGTGGCACCGGCCGGTGGCGCTTTTCGCGCTGCGATTGAAAAATGTCGGCGAGTTCGTCGTGGTCCGGTGGGGTGCCGATCAGTGACTTGGTCGGATCGGCGTCGCCGCCGAGCGCCTCGGAAAGTTCCGGGTCATCGGTCGAGCCCTTGGCGGCATAGCCGCTCTGCGGGCGTTCCTCGAATCCTTCTGCCTTGCCTTGTGTCGATTTGCGGGCGCGGTGGGCATTGGCAAAATCGGCGCGCCGGTCCCACGAATTATCGGACGGCGGTTTAAGACCGGTCTGCGAGCCAATCCCGGCGGTACCCTGGCCGAGGGCCGGATTCAGAATGTCCGCCAGCGCGGGGTCGATGGCCGGCACGTCCGGCCGCGATGCCTTGGCGCGGGTCGGCCTGGCGGGGTCTTTTTTCGAATGTTTTGCCGGGTCGCGCGGCTTCGAGCTTTTCGCCATGCCGACAATATGGGTCGAGTCGAAGGCCGGGAAAAGTGCGACTGGCCTAGTTCGAGACCATTGTATGATCGGCCAGATTGACCGTGACCATATCGTAGCGCGATTGCGCGAGCGCACGTGCGCCAACCTCGTGGAAACCGATACGCAACTGGTCTTTGTCGACATGGATGCGCAAATAGCCGTAATTGGTGTCGTCGTATTTCTCCAAAATCAGACCTTTCGCCTTCAGCGCCGGCTTGGCGTCGAGATAGCCGACGTCGGCGCCGTTCTCGGGGTCGTCGGGTTTCTGGCCCTTCTTGGCCCGCACCAGGCTATTGACGTTGTGACCGCCATCGCCGCAGACGATGAACGGGACGTCAAAATCCTTGCCGCCGAAACTTACTGTCCGGGTGTAGCGCTGATAATTGTGCGCGTGGCCGGATAGAAAGGCGTGCGGATAGAGTCCCGCCTTCTGACAAACCGTATCGATCTCCCGCAGCATCACCACGCTGCTGCCGTGATCGCCGCCCGCGCCAGCGCTGCCCTTTTCCGGCGCATAGCTGAACGGCGGGTGGTGAACGGCGAGGAGAACCGCGCCCTTGTATTTTTCGCGTTTGATCCTTTGTAGCTGCGCGGCAAGAAACGTGAGCTGAATGTCGGTGACGTTCGGCCATTTCTTGCTTTGGTTGGAGATCACGCCGGGGTCTTCCAGCGCATTGCTGAAAAGGCCGATGATGCGCACGAATGGCGCGTCGAGCGTGAAATAGACCCCCGGCTGCGTCATCGCGGTGCGATGCAGCGAGCCGGCTTCGGCCGTGATCGTAGGCTGCTCGGCGCAGAAATTGCGCTGAAAGATGTCCAGCGGCTTCTGGCCGTTGGGCGTTCCGGGAACGACAAAGGAATCGTGGTTGCCCGGAATGGCAAAGATCGGTGCGGGGTAGGCGCGGAACGGCTCGTAGAACTGATCGTAATAGTAGCGCGACTCGCCGAAGTTGTAGACCACGTCGCCGAGATGAAAGAGAAACGCCGCCCGGTTGTTCACGTTGGCCTGCGCGCAATCGATTGAAACCTGATCCGCTACGCGAAGTTCGTTGGCATATTTGCGCGTTGCCGAGGCGCCGGAATCGCCGCAGCAGTGAAAGATGATTTTGCCGGCCTTTTTGATCTTGCCGAGTACTTCAGCGCCATGCGGACCGTAGGCCTCGTTCAGTCCGAAGACCTCGTCGTCGGCAACCCGTGAGGGCGGGATGGCGACCACATCCTTTGTCAGCAGTTTCTCGATCTGCTTGTAGGTCGCGTTGTCGCTTGCGTGCTTGGTCACGAAGCCGGTGGGATCCGGGGTCGGCTTGTCTTCGCTGAAGAAAGGCTCATGGAAGATCGGCTGCGGCAGGACTTTCGACACTGCGTCTGGCATCTCGCGTCCCTTCGATCATGGCGACGCTGAAAAATGTGCCAGAACTGTTACATCACGACGACAATCCGGTGCATCACAGCAGGACGAATTACATTTTCACTCGAACTTGATGCCTGCACGCTTAATAACGTCGCCCCATTTCTTGTAATCCGAGGCGATCAGCCTGGCGAAATCCTCGGGGCTGCCGCCGACAGGCTCATCGCCGACTAGCGCGATGTGTTCCTTGAATCCGGCGGTGGCGATAGCCTTGTTCATGGCGGCGTTCAGCTTGGCGATGATGGGCTTCGGCACCGCGGCAGGGGCGATCACGCCGCTCCAGGTTGGCGCCGAATAGCCTGGTACCGTTTCGCCGATGGTCGGTAGATCCGGAAATGCCGCCGAGCGGTGTTCACCGCTCACACCCAGCGCTCGCACTTGCCCGGCGCGCGCGAACGACGACATGGTGTTGAGGCTTTCGAACATCAGCTGCACGCGGCCTGCAATGAGGTCGTTGATCGCCGGTGCGCCCCCCTTGTAGGGCACGTGGACAATCTCGGTGCCGGTCATGAATTTAAACAGTTCGCCGCCGACGTGGCCCGGCGAACCATTGCTCGACGATGCGTTGGAGAGCTTGCCGGGATTCTGTTTGGCGTAAGCGATCAACGCGGCCACCGTTTGAAAAGGTGTCGTCGGCGAAACCGCGAGCATCAGGTGCCCGCGTGTCACAATCATGATCGGCTGAAAGTCATGTTCGGTATCGTAGGGCAGTTGCGCCACCAGATGCGGCGTGATCGCCAATGCGCCGATGGGTCCCATGCAAATCGTATAGCCGTCGGGCGGTGACTTGGCGGTGAGATCAAGTCCCACCGTGAGCGCGCCGCCGGGGCGGTCGTCGACAATGACCTGCTGCCCCAATTCGTCACCGAGTGGAGCGGCGAGCAGCCGCGCCAGCGTATCGGTCGCGCTGCCAGCAGCTTGCGGAACAATAAGATGAATGGGGCGGTCGGGATATTCCGCACGGGCACTCGTCGCGAACAGGCAGGCCGAAAGACCAGCAATGATGAGCAGGCGGCGCATTGTTGTTTTCTCTCCCTCGGCGTGGCCGGTTTTATGTGTCGGTCGTCCAAGTCTTTGCAGCAGGCGGCCTGAACGCGCTAATGTCATCGGCAAGGGAGAAATGTCCATGCCTGCACTAGACTTCGCGCCCCTGCTCGCGCCTGGATTACCGCCGGCCGCGGCCAAATGGAACGGCCTCGCCAAGTACAGTTTTGTCGGCGGCAACAACGACCCGGACCAGATTCCCGTCGATGTGTTGATCAAGGCCATGAGCGACGTGCTGGCGCGAGAGGGCAAGGACCTCGCGACGTACGGTCTTGCCAGCGGACCGCAGGGCTATCGGCCGCTGCGCGAGTTCCTGGCGAAAAAGCTCAATCGCACCGCAGGCATCGCTTGCGCTGCCGACGACATCCTCGTCACCTCCGGTTCGCTGCAGGCGCTCGATCTGGTCAACGGCGTTTTGCTGGCCCGTGGCGATACCATCATCACCGAAGCCGAAACCTATCAGGGCTCGCTCAACCGCTGGACCCGGCTCGGCGTCAATGCGATCGGCATCCCGCTCGACCGTGACGGCATGCGCATGGATGCGCTTGCCGCGGCGCTCGACGATCTCAAGCGCCGCAATGTGCGCGCCAAATACATCTACACCGTTCCGACCGTGCAGAATCCAACCGGTACGATCCTGAGTCTGGAGCGCCGGCAGGAATTATTGCGGCTCGCCGCCGCGCACGGCGTGCCGATCTTCGAGGACGATTGCTACGCCGATCTGATCTGGGACGGAAAGCGCCCGCCGGCGCTCCATGCCATGAGCAAACATGGCGGTGTCGTCCATATCGGCTCGTTTTCCAAGTCGATCGCGCCGGCATTGCGCGTCGGCTACATCGTTGCGGAATGGGCGCTGCTCTCGCGCATGCTCGCGATCAAGACCGACGCCGGCTCCGGCGCGCTCGAACAAATGGTGCTCGGCGAATATTGTACGGCGCATTTCGACACCCACGTGCCGAAACTGACGCGCGGCTTGCGCGCCAAGCTCGAGACCATGATGGATGCGCTCAATGAGCATTTCGGCACCGCGGCCGAATTCGACGATCCGAAAGGCGGCATCTTCCTGTGGGTGAAGCTGCCGGACCAGGTCGACACGCTCAAACTCTATCAGGCGGCGCTCGCTGCCGGGGTCGCCATCAATCCCGGTCCGGAATGGACCACCGATAAAGCTTACGGCAAGAGCCGCACGCGGCTGTGCTTTGCCAGCCCGTCGCACGAAGAGATCCGCGCCGGCATCGCGACGCTAGCCGAAATCTGTCGCCGTGAGTTTGGCGTGCCAGACCGCATCGCCAATGTGCAGCAGAAGGCGAAGGCATAAATTCCGTCATCCTGAGGTGGCCGCCATAAGCGCGTTTACGCGCGTCTTCGACACGCTATGGCGGCCCTCGAAGGGCGACGGCCCGCGCGTCTGAGCAGGATCCTTCGAGGCCCGCGCCGTGCGCGGGCACCTCAGGATGACGGCTCTTAGTTCAAAACCCCTTCACCACCTGATTGACGTGCTCGACCTCGGGCGGCGAGGCGAAGCAGTGCGCGACGTGCTTGCGCCATTCCTGAAAGTCGGGCGAACCGCGGAAGTCGACGGTGTGGTTCTCGACCGTGTCCCAGCCAACGAACAGCCGGTACCGGCTCGGCTTCTCGATCGAGCGCCGCAATTCCATGCTGCGGCAACCCTTGGCGCGCTGGAAGACCGGCGCGGCATTTTTCACACCGTTTTCAAATTCCGCTTCCATGCCCGGCTTGACGTCGATTTGCGCGATTTCAGTAATCATGATCACTCATCCCAGCCGTGAAAAACGAGCCTAGCACGGTCGCCGGGAGGGCTTAAATAAGCACCGGACGACCGCTAACCTTTTTCATTCCCACCTCATCACGCAAAGGCTTGTCATGATCGACGTACACTACTGGACCACGCCGAACGGTCATAAGGTGACGATTTTTCTCGAAGAGGCCGGATTGGAGTACAAAATCATTCCGGTCAATATCGGCAAGGGTGAACAGTTCAAGGCGGAGTTTCTGGCGGTGTCGCCGAACAACCGCATCCCCGCCATCGTCGATCGCGACCCGCCAGGCGGTGGCGAGCCGATTTCGGTTTTCGAATCTGGCGCCATCCTGTTTTATCTCGCCAACAAGAGCGGCAAATTCATCGCTACGGATATGCGCGCGCGTATGCAGACGGTCGAGTGGCTGTTCTGGCAAATGGGCGGTCTCGGTCCGATGGCCGGTCAGTACAATCACTTTGGCAACTACGCGCAGGAGAAGCTGCAATACGCGATCGACCGCTATCGCAACGAAGTGAATCGGCTCTACGGCGTGATGAACAAGCGGCTCGCCGATCGGCCGTTTCTTGCTGGCGAATATTCGATTGCCGACATGGCCTGCTATCCCTGGGTTCTGCCGGAGCGCCAGGCCCAAAATATCGCCGACTTTCCGCACCTGAAGCGCTGGCATGAGACCATCAAGGCGCGGCCAGCGGTGGTCAAAGCCTACGAGTGGACGTCGAAGATCAATCCCGGCCAAGGCGGCATCCGCACTGCGGAAGAGCGCGCCATTCTGTTTGGTCAGACGTCGCAGTCGATCACCGCTGCCGCGTCGAAAGCGTAAGCAGCGCTTCCTAGTTGGAGCATGATCTTTTCGGAAAACCGGGAGGCCACTTTTCCGGATCATGCCTTAAAAAACAAACGGCCCGCGAACTCAATCGCGGGCCGTTCTGTTTAGGTATTGAGTCTAGTCTGACAGATTAATCCTGCCGGACGATAACGTGGGTGCCGACCGGCACGCGATCGTAAAGATCGATCACATCGTCATTGACGAGGCGGAAACACCCCGATGAGACGGCTTGACCGATCGTTTCCGGCGCGTTGGTGCCGTGGATACGATAGACGGTATTGCCGAGATACATTGCTCGTGCGCCGAGCGGATTACCCGGTCCGCCGGCCATGAAGCGCGGCAGATAAGGTTGGCGCTGGATCATCTCAGGCGGCGGATGCCAGTCGGGCCACTCAGCCTTGCGTGCGATTTGCAGCAGCCCCTGCCACGTGAAGCCATCGCGGCCGACGCCGATGCCGTAACGCATCGCCCGCGTTTCGCTTTCGATCAGATAAAGGTGCCGCTCCAGAGTATCGATAATGATCGTTCCGGGCGGTTGCTGGGACCGATAGAACACGGCCTGCCGCTGATAATCCTGCGGCAGGTTGTCGTCGCTGTTGCCGTGGTCGACGCCGGGATCGACGTCTGCCATCGTCGGCTGGAAGTTGACGAGGGAGCCGCGCTGCTGCTGCGCGGGCGCGCTGCCCGAAACGGTGCAAAGCACCGCCGCGGCCGCGAACGCCACCAAACCCTGAAGCTTTCTCTTGCAAGTCATGACGTCACTCTGTTCCGAACGCCGTTGCCATTCAATACCCGATTGCGTGATCGGTCCATCCATCGCCGGCGGGTAGTACTATGGTGCGGCGCTACTGCGCGGCGCCGCCGAAATAGCCGGTGATTTTCCAGCCGCCAGCGTCCTTAGTATAGCACATTTCATCGCCGCCCAGCGGGGCGATGGAGTCGACCGGGATATAGCCGGATTTTCCTGACGGCGTTGCGACGTGCAGGAACATCGGCGGATTGGCGTCGCTCGGCGGCGCCGTGTCGGGCAATACCCGCACCAGATTAAGGCCGAGCTTGTCGATGACCGGTGCGTTGCCCTTCGCCTCGGCGCGGACTTCGAGGCCGTCCTTCAGCGGATAGCCCCACTCGGACGGGTCGGTCTGGGTTTTGTCGGCCAACGCCTGGAATGCCTTGGAGTCGATCTTCGGATCGGCCGGCGCGCAGAAAACGCCTTTCTGATCCGGCAATTCCGACGCCGTCGGATCGCCGGCGAAGCTCGCCAGGGCGTCCCAGCCTGAACCGTCCTTGTCGTCGAGATCGATGGCCTTGGCCAGATTGTCGATGCCGGGCTTGCTCTTGTTGGCGAGGTCCTTGTCCTGGACCCAGAAAATCCCTGGGCGACGACCAATTTTGCCAGCGCCGCGCGATCTTTTTTCGCGGCGATCGCGCCGAGCTGCTTATGAAAATCCTGGAAGCCGGGATCGTTGTAAGGCTGGGGTGGCGTGGCGGCGACCGCCGTATAGGGCTTGATCGGGGCCGGTGGTGGCGGCTTCAGCGGCAATATCTGCTGTTGCTGGCCTTGTGCTGCCGCGACGGAGATTAATGACAGGACGAAAATCGAAGCGAGAAGAGGACGGCGCATCGCGAGAACTCCGGTTTCAAAGTCGGCGCAAAGCCTGAGTTGCCAAAACCTGTGGTGCCAAACCTGTGGTGCAATCGCGGCAGCGATAGCCACGAAATGCGACCGAGGTGCGGCGGCCCGCCGCAGCTTAGTCGATTTTCGCTTGCGATGCAGCGGTTGTTCTGGGCGCGGTCTCACTCCAGACGACCTCAGTATGACTTCGGGAGACCCAAAACTTTCTCGGCGATGAAGCAGAGAATGAGATGTGGCGTGACCGGCGCGATGCGCGCGATCATGCTCTCGCGGAGATAGCGTTCGACGTGAAATTCTTTGGCGTAGCCGTAGCCGCCATGGGTCATCACCGCGGTCTGGCAGGCTTTGAAGCCGGCCTCGGCGCCGAGATATTTGGCGGCGTTGGCGGCCGGGCCGCACGGCATGCCGCTGTCGTATTGCCACGCCGCTTTCATCGCCACGAGCTCGGCCGCTTCAAGCTCCATCCAGCACTCCGCCAGCGGATGCTGAATGGCCTGGTTCTTTCCGATCGGACGGCCGAACACGACACGCTCTCTGGCGTAAGCGGCGGCGCGCGTGAGCGCAGCGCGGCCTAATCCGATCGCCTCGACGGCGACCAGGATGCGTTCCGGATTGAAGCCGTCGATGATGTATTTGAAGCCTTGGCCCTCCTCGCCGATGCGATCCTCGACCGGGACTTCGAGATTGTCGATAAACACCTGGTTCGAGTCGACCGCCTTGCGCCCCATCTTTTCGATCTCGCGCACCTCGACAAAGCGGCGGTCGAGCGCGGTGAAGAACAATGACAGGCCATCGGTCGACTTGCGCACCCGCTCCGCCGGCGTAGTGCGGGTGAGGACCAGCATCCGGTCGGCGACCTGCGCCGTGCTGATCCAGATCTTGGCGCCGTTGACGACATAGCGGTCGCCGCGGCGTTCGGCGCGGGTTTGCAGTTTTGCTGTGTCGAGGCCGGCGTTAGGCTCGGTGACCGCGAAGCAGGCCTTTTCCTTGCCGCTAACGATCGGCGGCAGCATCCGGCGTTTCTGTTCGTCGGTGCCGTAGACCACGACCGGATTGAGCCCGAAGATATTCATGTGCACGGCCGACGCGCCGGAGAAACCCGCGCCCGATGCCGCGATGGTGTGCATCATCACCGCGGCTTCGCTGATGCCGAGCCCCGATCCGCCGTAGCTTTCCGGAATGCAGACGCCCAGCCAGCCGTCAGCCGCGAGCGCGCGATGAAATTCGTGGGGAAATTCGCCATCGCTGTCGCGCTTGAGCCAATAGTCGTCGCCAAAGCGCGCGCAGATTTTCTCGACGGCGTCGCGCACCGATTGCTGAAGTTCTGATGAGGGCGAAGTCGATGGGCGTTACTCCGGATGACGAAGCGTAGCCCGGATCAAGCGGCGGAAGTCAGCTACTCCGCCGCCTGCATCTCGCCGGCATCGTCGATGAATCCGCCGGCTTGCCGCCGCCACATCGCCGCATAACGTCCGTCGCGGGCGATCAGTTCGCGGTGGGTGCCTTGCTCGATGATGCGGCCCTGCTCAAGCACCACCAGCCGATCCATCTGCGCAATGGTCGAAAGCCGGTGCGCGATGGCGATCACCGTCTTGCCCTGCATCAACGTGCCGAGGCTCGACTGGATCGCGGCTTCGACCTCGCTATCGAGCGACGACGTGGCCTCATCGAACACCAGAATCGGCGCATCCTTGAGAATGACGCGCGCAATAGCGATGCGCTGACGCTGGCCGCCGGACAATTTCACGCCGCGCTCGCCGACGTGGGCATCATAGCCTCTGTGGTCGTTCCAGTCCTGCAAGTCGAGGATGAAGTCGTGGGCGTGCGCGAGTTTCGCCGCCCGGAGGACTTCGTCGTCGCTGGCGTCCGGCTTGCCGTACCGGATGTTGGCGCGGATCGAGCGGTGCAACAGAGACGTGTCCTGCGTCACCACGGAGATTTGCGAGCGCAACAATTCCTGGGTCAAGCTCGCGATATTGACGCCGTCGATTTCAATCGCCCCACCCTCAAGATCGAAGAAACGGAGCAGCAGGTTGACGGCAGTCGATTTGCCCGCGCCGGAACGCCCGACCAGACCGATCTTCTCGCCGGGGTGAATCGTCAGGTTGAAATCCTGCAGCACGCCGACGTCCCGGCCATAGCCGAAGTTCACATTTTTGAACTGGATGCCACCGCCGCGAACGGTCAAGGGCTGTGCGTTGGCGGGATCGGGCAGTTGCAGCGGCTGCGCGATCGTCAGCATGCCTTCCAGCACCACGCCGACGTCTTCAAAGATCTCGGTGATGCGCATCGCGATCTGGCGCGACATGTTGGTAAGCTGCAGGCTCAACGGTAGCACCATGGCGATGGTGCCGATCTCGACTAGGCCGTAGCGCCACAGCAGCAGGGCGAGCCCGCCCGATCCGGCGATCAACAGCGCATTGAGCACATCGAGCAGCGCAGCGAACGCCGTGAGCAGACGCTGCGATTTGATGAACAGGTCGACGTGCTGATCCACCGCGTTGCGTACGTACTGGTCTTCTTCGCGGGCGCGGGCGAACAGTTTTACGGTCAGAATATTGGTGTAGCTGTCGACGATGCGGCCCATCAGAGTCGAGCGCGCGATCGAACTCACCTTTGAGCGCTCGCGCATGCGCGGCACGAAATAGACCAGCAGCGCGGCATAGCCGCAGAACCATAGCAGGATCGGCACCGCGAGCCAGCGATCCGCGGCCGCCGTCATCACAATGGCCGATGTGCCGTAAACCAGAATGTACCAGACGGTGGTAATGGTCGCGGTCAGGGTCGAGCGCACCGACGGCCCGGTCTGCATCACGCGATTGGAAATGCGGCCGGCAAAGTCGTTCTGAAAGAACGCCCAGCTCTGCCGCACGACGTGCCAGTGCGATTGCCAGCGCACCATGCCGGTAAACGGCGCGGCGATCGCCTGGTTGGTGATCAGATAGCGCGTCAATGTCACTAGCGGACGCGCAATCAGGACCACGACCGCCATGCCGGCGAGCCACGGCCAGCTCTTGGCGAGGAATTGATCGGGCGGCGTCTTCGTCACCATGGTGACGACGCGGCCCATGAACCACGGCACCGCGCTGTCGGAAAGCGCGACGAGCAGTTCGATGACGAACAGCGCGGCGAACAGCCACTTCGCCTGTCGGGCAAAGTGCCACAAAAAGGCAATAAGAGTACCCGGCGGTTCCGTTTGCTCCGGTACCGCAGTCGGTGAAATGAATTTTTCGAAGAACGCGAACATTGCGGACCGGTTTTAGTCCGCATATGGGACACGTCAATCGTGACGCCAAGTGCTAAGTGCTGCTCAAAAGGGCTTTAGCGCTGCTCAAACGCTGTTCGAGCACAGCGACAGCCGTTTGGGATCGATATCAAGGCCGAAGTGTTGGTATCCGCGCGTGCGGCGTGCAGAACACTGCGGTTGGATGTTTGAAACATCCTGTACCGGCGATGCGGGTGACCGTCATCGACTGGGCGCGTGCCACGCCGAACGACACCGCCGTTGCGGCGATGATCAGCGAAACGGCGAGCGCCAGTGTGGCGGCCAGTTCAACTCCAAGTATCCGCTTTTTCGACAATACTGTTTTGGAAATGGGAGACGCAAAACCGACCTTCCCGGTCAGCTCAGTCATGACACGTTTTGTCCCTTCGCGAATCACTTTGTTACGGTGTTCGCAATATCGCGCCGGACTTGGGCGAACCCGTTGACGAATAAAGGCGATTCGATGATTTTTGGTTAATGGGTGGTTAACGCCTAAGATCGCCACGCCGATAAAACCCGGGTGTGGCAATTCCGGCTCACGTCGCCGCAATGGCGGCGGCCGGCTTGTGCTCCACGACCACGTGTCCCGGCTGGTCAGCGACACGAGCAAGCCAGGCACGGATCGCCGGAAACGCCGAGAGATCGTAATCGCATTGATGCGCGACATGCGTATAGGCATAGAGCGCAATGTCGGCGATCGTGTAGCGGTCGGCGGCGAAGAAGTCGTGCACGACAAGATGGTTCTCCATAACGCCGAGTGCGCGATGGCCTTCTTCCATCCAGTCCTCAAACGCGTGCTGCTGCAGGTCGCGTCCGCCTTTGACCAGCGTCAGCCAGAAATAGGCAGCGCCGATATTCGGCTCCAGGCTGTGCTGCTCAAAGAACATCCATTGCATCGCGTCGGCGCGATCCATGCGGTCTTCCGGCGCCAGTGCCGAGCCGCCGGCGATGTACCAGAGAATGGCATTGGACTCGGCGAGATAACGGCCTTGCGCGACCTCAAGCAGCGGCACTTGTCCGTTGGGATTCTTGGCCAGGAATTCGGGCGTATGACTGTCGCCCTTGAGGATGTCGATCTCGACCAGCCGATAAGGAATATCAAGCTGCGCCAAGGCAAGCCGTACCTTGTAGCTGTTTCCCGATCGTTGCATCGAATAGAGCGTAAACATCGCAGCTTTCCAGAGCGTGTCCAGCAAAAGTGGGTACCGGTTTTGCGTCCGGACACCCGACCACTCAAGTGTCCCGTGCGGCACTATCGCGCGTGTGTTGCAGCGTTGCGACTTGAACGCGGCGATGTCGTGGCCGCGTTTCTTGGCCGCGTGTTCCGCCCGGGTTTGGGACTATTCTAGAGTATGTCCGGACGAATGCATCGTTCGTTAAAAATAGGCTATTTGTTAAGCCGGTATTAGAACTCGCTCCCCACCATGGGTGCCGCGACAATCAGCCCGGCACACATGTCGACCATCAGCTCCCCGTTACACAATGCCGCTCCGCAACCGTTCAAGGTGCCGGGGCCGCTCGGTTATGGGGAGCGGCTTCAGTTTTATCTGCTTCGCTTTGGCGAGATGGCGGCGCTGGTCGTTTTCCTGAGCTTCTGCGTGATGTGGGTGCAGTGGCAGACCGCGGGCCCGGATTTTTACCCGGTATCGGGGGACTTCACCGGGTTTTGGACAGCCGGCGAACTGGCGCTTGAGGGGCATCCCGCGGACGCCTATCGGGAGATGCCGCATTTCTTTAAGGAGCTGGCGCTGCACGGCGATACCAGGCGGCTCTACATCGCGTTCTTTTATCCGCCGATCTTTATGCTGCTGTGCACCGGCTTTGCATTGCTGAGCTACTTTCCGGCGCTGTGCCTATGGCTGGCCTCGACCTTTGTCTGTTACGCGGCGGCGCTACGCGCTTTACTGCCGAAGAGTCTGGGCAAAGGCGCCAATGTCTGGATGCTGTTCCTCGGTTATCCGGCGGTGATGGTGAATATCGGCTTTGGGCAAAATGGATTTTTGAGCACGGCGCTGCTGGGAGGAGCCACAGTGTGGCTCGACCGCAGGCCGGAGCTTGCCGGTATCTGCTTCGGTTGTTTGGCTTATAAGCCGCAGCTCGGGATCATCGTGCCGCTGGCGCTTGCTGTCGCGCGCCGCTGGCGTGTTTTCATCGTCGCGTCGGTGACTGTCGTCGTGCTGGCGGTGATTTCGACCTTGGCGTTTGGCATGGGTATCTGGGGCCCATTTCTCGCCGACATGTCGGTCGCGCAGCACAACTGGCTGGAAGCGCCGGTGCCGTCCTATCTCCGGTTTCTGATTACGGTGTTCGGCGCTGTGCGCCTGCACGACGGCTCGCTGGCGCTGGCTTATTCGTTGCAAGCGGCTGTGACTGTCGCGGCGATAGCCATGTTGATCGGCGCTCTGTTGATGCGGCCGTCCGGCGAGCGATCGGGCAGGTCCGAGGGCGCGGCGATTGCGGCCTGCGTGCCATTCTGTTCGCCGTTCATGCTTGAATACGATCTGCTGATCCTCGCCGTGCCGATGGCCTGGTTGCTTGGGGAAGCCTTGCGTGTCGGCTTCCGGCGCGGGGAGGGCTTGGCGCTCGGGGCAACGTTTGTTGCGCCGGCCGTTTTCAAGATTACGGCCTACGATAATATGCTGAAGCTCTGGGCGATCGCCGCTCCAGCATTGCTGTTCGTGATGGTGCTGCGGCGGATGGTGAAACCCGTGGAACAGCCGGTTCCGCGCCAGCTCCCGGCACCAGCGAAAGCGGCGCTCAGCTAATTCGGCGATTACGAGCGGCTCGCGCTGGATGGCTCGGCGTTCGGCAGTGCCGGTGCTGCGTTATCACGGCTGGCCGCGGGCCGCTCGAAGCTGCGCACATTCTTCCAGGTGAAGATCGATGTCGCGGTATAGTTCCAGATCGCGCCCATGAAGATGCCGGCGGTGGCTGCCAGCCACCAGGTGTATTTTTGCTGGAACAGCACGGCGGCAATACCGACATTCGCCACCATTCCAATAGCGCAGACTGCGCAGAAGCTGATCAGGCCGCGCATGATCGGCCCGAATCCCCTCAGGCGCATGTCGCGGTAGGTCAGCATATTATTGAGGAAGAAATTGACCACCATCGCCGTCGTCGCGGCGCACGGATTGGCTGCGACGAAGGGGACACCGAGACCGCGGTTGAGGAGCGCAAGCACGGTCAGATGCGCCACCAGGCCGACACAGCCGACCGATGCAAACATGATGAAGCGAAGTGGGATGACGTGCCCGATCACTTTGTCGATCAGCAGCGCCAGGTAATCCAGCACGGCGGTCAAGTCGAGCTTGCTCTCGCCGTGGAGGCGCGTGCGGAATGTGTAGGGAATCTCTTTGACCCGGAGTGCGGGGCCGGACAGCAGAATGTCGAGCAGGATCTTGTAGCCCTGGCTGGAGAGCTTGCGCACCACTTGATCGAACGCGTTCCGCTTCAGCATGAAGAATCCGCTCATCGGGTCGGTCAGCGGCGATCGCAGCACGTAATCGGCGAGCCGGGTCGCGACGCGGCTGAATAACAGACGGTCTTTGGTCCACTCGCCGACGCCGCCGGTTTCCATGTAGCGGGACGCGACAACGACATCGCAATCGGGTGCATGCAATGTGTCGAGCATCTTCGGCAGCAAGGTCTCGTCATGCTGGAGGTCGCAATCCATGACGGCCACGATCGGAGAGCTTGTCGCCAGCACGCCCTCGACAACCGCGGACGCGAGACCGCGGCGGCCGATGCGGTGCAGAAAGCGCACACGCGGGTCGGAGCGGCTTACTTCGCGCAACAGATCGAGCGTGCCGTCGCGGGAATCGTCGTCGACAAAAACAACCTCCCACGCGACGCCGGCAAGACAACGATCCAGCCGCGCCACCAGCTCGCGGACATTGCCGCGCTCGTTGAAGGTTGGAACGACGATCGATAGCAGCGGAAACTCCGCGCTGCCGCGAGCAGAGTGCGCGCGGGTTGCCGGTGCGTCCGGAACGGAGATTTCAGCGACCGAGGTCATGGGCAGGGTCATGGGCAGCGTGGAGTTTGCCTCGGGACCGTTGAATCCCCGGTTAAACCACCCGCTAAATACTGATTTTGTTGAGGTTTCGGCGGCTTATTCGCCGGCAAATCCTGGGATCATTGCTGGTGCCGCGGCGTCGCGCGGTTCTCCGGCCCATCGGCTGACCCAGGCCGCTATCCATGTTGCGGCCGCGAAGCTGAGTATAGCGACCGCGATGCCGGCCAGTACGTCGCTAAAGTAATGTGAGCCCTCGATCGGCGTCGCCACCAGCATCGCGACGTTAAGAACCAGCGCCAACCAGCCGAGAACCGGGATCGGCCAGACCGCGATCACAAGGATCACGGCGAGGCCCGCGTGCAGGCTGGGAAACGAGATGATGCCTTCCGAGCCAATGGCGACCAGCGCGCGGAAGCTGCCGTCACGCAGACCATAAAACACCGGCCAGCTCGTGCTCACGGCGGGCGTGATATGCGGCGAGTCGGCAGCGGTCAGGCCGTAGTAGGGCCACGCGCCTGCCGCCGGTAGCAAAGCCGAGATCGCAATTGCGATCAGCGCGGCAAGAATAAAAGCCAGCAGATAAATGCGCAGCCGCAGCAGCCTTCCGGTGAAAGCGAGGCCGAGCGCTGCCGTGGTCATCTGTAATGTCAGTGACATGTAGAGCAGGTGCAGCACCGCGTAGGTCGTCGGCGCATTGTTCATCCAGTTCAGCAATCCGCGCCAGTCGAGATGAAGCGCGCGGTCGAGCGTGTCGATCATCTGGTCTTGCAGCGGCAAATTGGCTGACGCTGCGAGATAGGACAGCGGCGCGGCAACGGCAGCGAAGGTAATGAGTTGCGCGGTATTTTCCGCGCCTGAAGCCAGCCGCTCATCGGGACGCCAGCGGCGGTAGAACCACGCCGCCGCCATGAGTGCCGCGGCTGCCCCTAGTGGCGCGACAAAGGTCGGCCATTTGATGAAGAAGCTGCTCAAAAATGGAGCTGCCAGCACGATCGCGGCTATCACAGCGATCGCCGCCCAAATAAGACGGTCGAGCCGCCGCAAGGTCAGGTCCGTACGCGACGCGTCTCGCGCAGAGGCCGTGGATTCCATGGCCGGTCCATATTCAATGGCTATCCGCGTGCATTAGGCCAGCAGCGCCTTAAAGGAGTGTTGCCCCGGAAGCGCGGAACGTGGGAAATGCCGCGGATGTGAGGGTGTTTTGCGGGTTTTATGCTTGCTTGGGGTGAGCCGCGGCTATACCAAGCACCCGCCCTGAAACCGAGACTAGTGGTCCGATTCAAACATTCGCCTCCCATTTCAGCGATGCCGTGTGCGAATGTTGAATCAAAGGGCCACTAGCCAATATAAAGCGCTAGTGAAGCTTTGGATTTGACATTCGCTTCTTGAGTTGCGGCAGGGTGGGTAGCGAATGTCAAATCCGCTTCACTAGAGGAGACTCGAAATGGCCTTTATCGCGGACCAGATCATGCGCATTAAGCCGTCGGCAACCATCGCCGTCACGGATAAAGCGCGTGCGCTGAAAGCGGCGGGCCGTGATGTCATCGGTCTTGGCGCCGGCGAGCCGGATTTCGACACGCCGGATAACATCAAGGAAGCGGCGATCAAGGCGATCCGCGAAGGCAAAGCGGCGAAGTACACCGCTGTCGACGGCATCGCGGAACTGAAAGCCGCGGTTTCCAGCAAGTTCAAGCGCGAGAACGAGCTCGACTATAAGCCGTCGCAGATCATCATCGGCACCGGCGGCAAGCAGGTGCTCTACAATGCTCTGATCGCCACGCTCAATCCTGGCGACGAGGTGATCATTCCGGCGCCGTACTGGGTGAGCTATCCCGACATGGTGCTGCTGGCGAACGGCACCCCGGTCGAGGTGCTGACCACGATGGACTCCGGCTACAAGATGAAGCCGGAAGACCTGGAAAAGGCGATCACGCCGAAGACCAAGTGGATTATCTTCAACTCGCCGTCGAACCCGACCGGCGCGGCCTATACGCGGGACGAGCTGAAAGCGATTACCGACGTGCTGGTGCGGCACCCGCACGTCCATGTCATGTCCGACGACATGTACGAGCATCTGGTCTATGACGATTTCAAATTCTACTCGCCGGCACAGCTTGAGCCGCGGCTTTACGAGCGCACGCTGACAGTGAACGGCTGCTCGAAAGCCTATTGCATGACCGGCTGGCGCATCGGTTATGCCGGCGGGCCTGAGAAATTGATCAAGACCATGGCGATGATCCAGTCGCAGTCGACGTCAAATCCGACGGCGGTGGCGCAATGGGCGGCGGTTGAAGCGCTCAACGGACCGCAGGACTTCATCGCCAAGCACAACAAGATATTCAAAGAGCGGCGGGATCTCTGCGTGTCGATGCTCAATCAGGCGCGCGGCCTCCAGTGTCCGAAGCCGGAAGGTGCGTTCTATGTCTATCCGTCCTGCGCGGGCGCGATCGGCAAAACCGCGCCGACAGGAAAAAAGCTCGCAAACGACGAGGATTTCGTCACCGAGTTGCTTGAATTGGAAGGCGTCGCCGTGGTGCAAGGTACGCCGTTCGGTGTCGGTCCGGCGTTCCGGATTTCCTACGCCACCGCGACCAGCGCCTTGGAAGAGGCCTGTATGCGGATCCAGCGCTTCTGCGGGAATTTGCAGTAACGTCAAAAAGAGGGGCGCATGACGCCCCTTTTTCACATCAGTAAGATATTGGCTTAGCGAAAAGGGCAGGCGACGGCGGCGTCGATCTCGCCTACAATCAATTTGGGAGTCCGCGAGGCGGGCTGGCTGAGGGAGAGTTCGTATGTTTCGAAATACCATTGCCGGGGCGGTCCTCGGGACTGCAGCGCTTGCAACGGTTTTGTCGACACCCGCCGACGCGCAGCGCGATCGCGTGCAGGTTGGCTCGCTCGAATGTTCGCTGTCTTCCAGCATCGGCCTCGTTGTCGCCTCGCAGAAGAATGTTGCCTGCAACTACAAACCCGATGGCGGTCCGCCGGAAGCCTATGTCGGCACCATGACCCGTATCGGCCTCGACGTCGGCATCACCGGCGGCGGTGCGATTATCTGGGCGGTGTTCTCCGGCACCAACCGCTACGCCGGCATGTTGGCCGGAACGTATGTCGGCGCGTCGGCTGAAATGTCTATTGCCGCTGGCTTGGGCGCGAACGTGCTGGTCGGCGGATCGAACCGCTCTGTCGCCCTGCAACCGCTGTCGGTCCAGGGCCAGGTCGGCCTCAATATCGCAGCCGGCGTGAGTTCGCTCGAATTGCATCTGGCGCAATAACCGAAAAGCCAGTCTGTCGGGACGATGCGCGATTTGGCGCAAGTCTCCCCCGCGCAGGTCTCGCCCGAGCAAGTCACGCCCCTTGACCGCACCCGTTGCCGCCTGAAACGATAGTTGCAGGCGGCTCCGCCGTTACGACGAGCCCGCCGTGGGAGGTGTAACCATGGCAACAGACGGCAATGGCACCAGAGCGACCGGCCCTCGGTGTGTGGCCCTGGTCGGCCCTTTCCAGAGCGGCAAGACCACGCTGCTTGAAGCGATCCTCGCCCGCTCGGGAGCAATTCCGCGGCAAGGCTCGATTGAAGCAGGCAACACGGTCGGCGATGCCAGCAAGGAAGCGCGTCATCACAAGATGAGCGTCGAGCTTTCAGTCGCCACCACGGACTTCATGGGGGACGCTTACACTTTCCTCGATTGTCCGGGCTCGGTCGAGTTCGCCCACGACATGCGCGCGGTGTTGCCGGCGATCGATGTCGCCATCGTCGTCTGCGAAATGGATGAGAAAAAGATCCCGCAGCTTCAACTCATTCTGCGCGAACTGGAAGACAAGAAGATCCCGCGGGTTCTGTTCGTCAACAAGATCGACAAGGCGGATGCCCGCGTTCACGACGTGCTTCAATTGCTGCAGCCGGCTTCGCGCACCAAGCTGGTCTTGCGGCAAATTCCGACCTTCAAGGGCGACATCATCACGGGCTTTGTCGATCTCGCGCTCGAGCGCGCCTTTGTCTACAAGGAGCACGCCGCGTCGGAGGTCATCCCGCTCGAAGGCGATACTGCCGACACCGAAAAGACCGCACGTTTTTCGATGCTGGAAACGCTCGCCGATCACGATGACGAGCTGATGGAGCAGTTGCTCGAAGACATCCAGCCGCCGCGCGACAAAATATTCGACGATCTGAACTCGTGAACTACGCGAGGGTTTGGTGTGCCCGGTGATGATGGGCACGGCGACACGGACCAACGGTGTTCTGCGCTTATTGAAGGCGCTCCGGCACGAATCGCCGGGCATTGCCGAAACTGCAAAACGTCTCGGCGTGAAAGGCGGTAGCGAAGGTGTCGCCTATGTGCTCAAGACGCTGAACACGGGGCACGGCGGAAAAATGTCGGTTGCGCGCGTCCTGTCAGGGCAGGCGGCTGACGGCACGACCTTCATTACCGGCGAAGGCGAGGTGGGCCGCGTTGCCGGCGTCTTCAAGCTGCTCGGCCAGAGCACGGAGAAGCGTGGGCCCGCGGCGCTCGGCGAAACCGTGGCGATGGCGAGGCTGGAAAAGGCCAGGACCGGCGAGACCTTGACCGCAGGCAAGCAGGCTCATGCGGCGCTTGCGAAAATCGAGCCCTATCCGCCGGTGCTCGCCATCGCGATCTCGGCCAAGGAACGCAAAGACGATGTGAAGCTCGGCCTCGCGATCAACAAGCTTGCCGAAGAAGACCCTTCAATCACCATCGTGCACAACGCCGAGACCCACGAAGTCGTACTGTGGGGGCAGGGCGAAATGCATCTTCGTGTTGTCACCGAGCGGCTTGCGGATCGTTTTGGTGTCGCCATCGAGCGGCGTCAGCCGGCGGTAGGCTATCGCGAGACCATCCGCAAAGGCGTCGTGCAGCGCGGCCGCCACAAAAAGCAATCAGGCGGCCACGGCCAGTACGGCGATGTCGTGCTCGACATCAAACCGCTGTCGCGCGGCGCGGGTTTCAGCTTCGAGGACAAGATCACCGGCGGCGTGGTGCCGCGCAATTACATTCCATCGGTCGAGGAAGGCGTGGTCGACGCGCTCAAGCATGGGCCGCTCGGCTTCCCGGTCGTCGATCTGCAGGTGGCGCTGGTCGACGGCTCTTACCACACGGTGGATTCGTCCGACATGGCGTTCCAGACCGCGGGCCGCATCGGCGTCCATGAGGGCCTGCCGCAGTGCCAGCCGGTGCTGCTCGAGCCGATCGACCTGGTCGAGATCGTTTGTCCGAACGAAGCGACAGCAAAAATCAATGCGCTGTTGTCGGGGCGCCGCGGCCAGATACTCGGCTTCGATACCCGCGACGGCTGGGAAGGTTGGGACGTTGTGCGGGCGAAAATGCCGGAGGCGGAGATCGGCGACCTTATCGTCGAAGTTCGCTCGGCGACCGCAGGTGCCGGTACCTTCACTTTCAAGTTCGACCACATGGCCGAACTCACCGGCCGTACCGCCGACCAGATCGTCGCCGCGCGCCGCGCCGCGGAGTAATTAAATGCCAGCTTATTGGGTGGCGCGCTCGAAGATCAACGATCCGGCCGAGTACAAGAAATACACCGACCTGGTGCCGGGCATTATCGCCAAGTACGGCGGCAAGGTGCTGGCGCGCGGCGGGCGGTTCCAGATCATGGAAGGCCCGGACAAGTTTCACCGTTTCGTGGTGATCGAGTTTCCAACCTTCGAGCAGGGCGTCGCCTGCTTTCAGTCGGACGAATACAACAAGGCTGCCGCGTTCCGCCGCGCCCATGGCGCAGGCGAAGTCGAAACCATCATGGTCGACGCCGGCGACGCTACGAAATGATGAGTGCTCGCGGCGTTCGCCTATCGGAAAATATGCAATATAGGACGATTACTCCGGCTTGATGTTGGCCGCCCGGATTACCGTGGCCCATTTTTCAGTTTGCTCGACGACGAGTTTGTCGAGGCTGGCAGGTGATGCCCTAAAGGCCGTGGCGCCCAAGTCAACAAGCCGGGCGGTAAATTCAGGGTCGGCAAGACCAGCATCGATTTCTCTGTTGAGTTTGTCGATGATCTCGCGAGGCGTGCTCTTCGGAGCACCGATTGCGATCCAGGATGTAGCTTCGAAATCTGGGATGAAGTCCCCTAGCGTCGGAATGTCCGGCAATGCCGGCGAACGTGCCGCGGTCGTGACCGCGAGCACACGCACCTTGCCGGTTTTAATGTATTCGATAGATGCCGGCAGAGCATCCATGGCAGCCAGTATCTGCCCGCCGATGAGATCGGTGAGCATAGGCGCAGAGCCGCGATAGGGGATGTGCACCATTTCGACGCCTGCCGTTCGCTTGAACAGTTCGCCAGCCACGTGCGAGATTGTGCCGGACCCAAAGGAGGCCAGGCTGATTTTGTTCGGATTGGCCTTGGCGTAAGCAATAAGCTCGGGGACGGAATTGACCGGGAGAGAGGGGTTCACTTCCAGGACGAGGGGCGATGCACCAACACCGGCAACCATCGCAATGTCGCGCGTAAAGTCAAAATTGAGATTGGTATAGAGCGACTGATTGATCATATTCGTGCTGAGGCCGGCAACGAGAAGTGTATAGCCGTCAGGCGGCGATCTGATGACCGTTTCGGTCGCGATATTGGTCGCGGCTCCGGGACGGTTCTCAATGACGAATGATTGACCGAGGCGCTTCGACAGCCATTGTCCAATCAATCGCGCTACGATGTCGATCGTGCCGCCGGCGGCATAACCGACGAGCAAATGCACCGGACGCGAGGGATATGTATCCGCCCACGCGATCCGTGACGCGGTCGGGAGCGCGGCGACGCCCGCGGCCAGATGGAGGAATTTTCGTCGGTGGGGAAGTTTCATGGCGGTCTTCCCAAAAATATTCGCGGATGTCGCAAGAGGGCGATGCTGGCAACTGGGCCGGACGCGCAACGCCGATGCTCAACGCAGCATGCAAAGCAACCTTTGAGAAATCCAATACATAATTGATCTACTACTCCATGCCGAATGGGCATAAAGTCGGACCATGGATCTTCGGCACTTGCGAACCTTCCTTACCGTTGCCGAGCAGGGGACTGTCTCGGAGGCATCGCTGCGCCTGCGAATCGCCCAGCCCGCACTGTCCCGCCAAATCATGGAGCTCGAGGAAGAGCTCGGGCTGAGGCTGTTCGACCGCGTTCGACGCCGCCTGGTCTTGACCGGCGAGGGCGAGCAATTGCTCGGCGATTGCCGCGCCGTCTTTGGTGCAGTCGGGTCGTTAAGCGAGCGCGCTCAACGGCTGCGGCGAGCCGACGCCGGTATTCTGAGGGTCGCGACCACACCACAAACGATGGAAGGTGTGTTTTCTGCATTCCTGCATCGATACGCCGAACGCCGGCCGAATGTGCAAATCAAGCTGATCGAAGCAGTGGGACCAAGTCTGCTTGACAAGTTGGAACGCGGCGACGTCCATCTCAGCATCTGCCTGATGCAGACGATACAAACCGACGATCACCCTTTCGACAGTTATCCGCTGCCTCCAATGGAGTTTTTTGCTGCCAGCCATACCTCGCTCGCGCTTGGAACCGCGGGAAACATCGACATAACCAAACTTGCGCCTTATCCGCTGCTGCTTCTGGACTCCACTTCGGTGGTTCGCGGCACGTTCAATGCGGCTTGCCGCCTCGCGGGGCTAAAACCCAATGTTTTCGTCGAGAGCCGGTCGCCGCAGGCGTTGCTGGCGCTTGCAGAAGCTGGGCACGGCGTGGCGATCGTACCCTCCATGCTACCAACACATCGCCATCGTCTGCGTGTCGTCCGCATAATGCACCGGCATAGACCGTTGCGTGAGCCGCTGGCCGCTCTCTGGGACAAGCGCCGTGCGCTCCCGCCCTACGCCAAAGACTTTTGTGAGTCCCTCGCTACGCACATGCGCGAGGTATTTCCGCTCTCGCAACCGGCCAAGCCAAGGCGCGGCGGCTCTACAAAGCGAGCAACAGTGCGGCCCGCATAGTCACACGATATGAAGCGCACTTCGGGCAATAGCGCGTTCACGCGCGGCTCCCCGTCGGCGGATGACGATAGTTAATCCTACTGCGGCTTGATCCCGGCGAACTGGATCACCTTGCCCCACTTCACCATCTCGTCTGCGATCAGTTTGCCGAACTCGGCAGGTGTCATCGGCATCGGGATGCCGCCAAGATCTTCGATGCGTTTCTTGATCGTGGCATCCGCGAGTGCGGCAGTGAGCTCGGTGTTGAGCTTGCTGATGATGTCGGGCGGGGTATCTTTTGGCGCCATCAGACCTTGCCACGCGAATGCTTCATAGCCCGGCACGAAATCGCTCACGGGTTGCAGATCAGGAAATAGCTCCATCCGCTTTGCGCTGGTCACCGCAAGCGGGCGAAGTTCGCCCGATTTAATATGCGCCTGTGACAGGATCACCATGTCGAACATGACCTGATCCTGTCCGGCCAGCATATCGGTCACCGCAGGCGCATCGCCGCGATACGGCACATGCAGCATATTGGTGCCGGTCGACATCTTGAACAGTTCGCCGGCGAGATGCGGCGTGGAGCCGACACCGCCCGACGCCATATTGACCGTGCCGGGGTGCGCTTTCAGGTAGGCGATCAACTCGGGCACCGATTTGACCGGCAACGACGGATTCACGACGAGGATCGTGGGGTCGGAAGCGATGCCGCCGATCGGCGCCAAATCCTTGGTGAACGAAAAGCTGAGATCCGGATTGATCACCGCGTTGATGACGTTCGGATTTGCCACCATCAACAGCGTGTAGCCGTCAGGCGGGGCTTTCACGACATAATCGGCCGCGACCTGCTGGCCGGCCGAGCCGCGGTTTTCGACCACGAAGGTCTGGCCGAGCCGCTGCGAAAGCGCTCCACCGATCAGCCGGGCGATGATGTCCGCGGTGCCGCCGGGTGGAAATCCAACCTGGAGACGGATCGGGCGCGACGGATAAGTATCGGCGCGGGCGCTGCGGAGGATCGCCGGAGTTGCAAGCACCCCAGCAGTGAGATTCAGGAAATGGCGGCGGGCAATGTGTTTCATCCGCGCAAATTACACTGCCCCGGAATGGCAGGAAAGCCGCCGCAACCGGGCGTTATGCCGCGCCGTACGGCTCGTGCCGAATGCAGTGGCTGCAAGCAGCCGAGATCATTCCTGCTTGATGTTGGCGGCTTTGATGAGCTTGCCCCACTTCTCGGTGTCGCCGACAAAGATCTTATCGAAATCCGCCGGGCTGCCGGTGAGCAGCGTGGTGCCGAGATCGGTCAATCGTGCGCTAAGAGTAGCGTCCTTCAGACCGGCATTGATCTCCTTGTTGAGTAAGTCGACGATGTCAGCCGGCGTTTTTTTCGGTGCCGCAATGCCGAACCAGGTGTTGGCTTCATAGCCTGGCAGGAATTCGCCGATCGCCGGCACATCCGGCAACAGTGGTGAACGGTTCCTGGTGGAGACAGCCAGCGCGCGCAACTTGCCGGCTTCGATAAAGGGGACGAGAGTTGTCACCGATTCAAACATCACCTGCGCCCTGCCGCCCAGCAGGTCGGTGAGCGCCGGCGCCGCACCGTGATAAGGCACGTGTAAAAGATCGACTCCGGCCATCAGCTTGAACAGTTCGCCTGCCATTTGCGGCGTCGTGCCGTTGCCGACTGATGCCATTTCGATCTTGCCGGGATTAGCCTTGGCGTAGGCGATAAATTCGGGAACCGTTTTCGCCGGCACCGATGGGTGCACCACCATGACCATCGGCACATAAGCAATGCCGCAGACCGGCGCGATGTCGCGGATCAGGTCGAAATCCAGATGCTTGTAATACGACGCGCTGATCGACGATGACGAACTCATCAACAGCAGCGTGTAGCCGTCCGGCGGCGAGGTCACGACAGCTTCGATGCCGATCGTGCTGCCGGCGCCGGGACGGTTTTCGACGACGAACGGCTGGCCCAGCCGGTTGCTCAACCACTCGCCGATCAGCCGCGCATAGACGTCAGTCGGGCCGCCGGGCGGAAAGCCGACGATCAACCGCACCGGATGCGATGGATAGGTTTCCGCGGCGGCGGCGGGTGCAGTCGCCGCCAGCGCGATGGCACTGGTTGTTAGATGGAGGAAGTCCCGACGGTTCATCACAACCCCACGGCCGGCATCGTATATCGGCTGCGGCGGCGGAGAAAAGGCGGCAAGGCAGCACCGGGTTAGGCAGAGCCCGGCGACGCTTTGGAAGGTCCAATTCGTGATGTCGGCTTCGGTTACGATAGCGACCAAAGAACTGACGTCAAATAACAACGCTAAGGGCCATGAGCCGACATCAGCGTAGCTACCAATTGTCATGCAATTGGCCTAGTGTATAGGCAGAGCTGCCGGTGGGACATGCCGACGTTCCGTGGAATCTAAAGGCAGCGATTGTGCCTTCGGCGGGCAAGCAGTCCGAAAAATAATTGACATTGATTGCGACACCTCCGCGCTTGCAGAGAGGTGCTCAAGCTTATCGGGCATCACATCATGAAACTTCCCCGCCGAACATTCTTACGTCTGACAGCGGGCGCTACTGCGCTGCCAGTCGTACCGCGGTTCGCTTGGGCGGAGACCTATCCCTCGCGGCCGGTGCACTGCTTTGTCGGCTTCCCCGCGGGTGGCCCGAACGACATCGTTGGTCGGCTGATAGCGCAATGGTTGTCAGAGCGCCTAGGCCAGCAATTCATAGTCGAAAACCGGCCCAGCGCCGGAGGCATTATTGCCGCACAGGCCGTCGCGAATGCGCCCCCAGACGGCTATACGCTTCTCATCGCTGGTGCGCCGCAGGCGATCAGCACCACGCTCTACGACGACCTCAATTTTAATCTCGTCCGTGACATCGCTCCGGTCGCAGGCATCATTCGCGTACCCCTCGTCATGGAGGTGAACCCGGCGGTTCCAGCGAAGACGGTTCCTGAGTTCATCGCCTATGCCAAGGCCAATCCAGGCAAGCTTAATATGGCATCAGGGGGCACCGGAACCACGGATCATGTATCCGGTGAGTTGTTCAAGATGATGGCTGGCGTCAACATGGTGCTTGTGCCTTATCGCGGTGGCGCACCCGCGCTGACCGATCTACTCGGCGGGCAGGTGCAAGTATTATTCGATCCGATCCCCGCATCCATCGAGTACATGAGAGCGGGCAAGTTGCGTGTGCTGGCGGTGACGACCGCGACGCGCTCGGAGGCGCTGCCGGACATCCCGACCGTCGGCGAATTCGTGCCGGGCTACGAGGCAAGCTCGTGGTACGGCGTCTGCGCTCCCAAGAACACGCCCGCCGAGAGCATCGACCGGCTCAACAAAGAGATTAATGCCGGGCTCGCCGATCCCAAGTTGAAGGCTCGGTTTGCCGACCTGGGCGGTATGGTGCTCGCCGGCTCACCCGCCGACTTCGGCAAGCTCATCGCGCAAGAAACGGAGAAGTGGGGCAAGGTGATTAAGACCGTGGGGATTAAGCCAGATTGAGCATATTTCTACCTGCGCCGACATTCCATAGTTCCGTTAGGCGAATGCCTTGGCCCACGTCGGCTCGGGTCAAAAGCAGACATCGTTCGCCGTTAGTGCGATGTCCGCTCAAGTCTCGACACCGGACATTGCGGACGCGCTTACGATTGAACGCCCTAAGCCGCCACACGCGGCTCGCCGCCGCCGGGCGGCGGGACCGGCACCCCGTCGGCAGAATATTCGTTGAGTTTGTTGCGCAGCGTGCGGATCGAGATGCCGAGCACGTTGGCTGCGTGGGTGCGGTTGCCGAGGCAATGCTTTAGCGTCTCCAGAATGAGGTCGCGTTCCACCTCGGCGACAGTGCGGCCGACCAGTGCGCGTGACACCTGCTCGGCGGCGAGCGCGGCGTGCGCGACGCTCGGTACCGGGCGCTGCTGGTCGAGGCGGACACCGTCGGGCGCCATGATCGCTTCGGGGCCGATCTCGTTGCCGCTCGCCATCAGCACGGCGCGGTGCATGGTGTTTTCAAGCTCGCGCACATTACCGGGCCAATAGTTGACCGACAGCGTGCGCCGCGCTTCCGCCGACAGCGGACGGATCGGCGTGCCGTTCGCCGCGGCGTATTTCTTGATGAAGTAGACAGCGAGCTCGATCACGTCGGCCGGGCGTTCGCGTAGCGGCGGAATTTTGAGATTAACGACGTTGAGGCGGAACAGCAGATCCTCGCGGAACGTGTGCTCGCGTACCGCTTCGGCGAGGTTGCGGTTCGACGTTGCGATGATGCGGATATCGATCGGCACCGGCCGTGAGCCGCCGACGCGGTCGATCATGCGCTCCTGGATTGCGCGCAGTAATTTCGCCTGCAAGCGCACGTCCATTTCGGAAATCTCGTCGAGCAGCAACGTGCCGCCGTTGGCTTCCTCGAATTTGCCGATCCGCCGTCCCACCGCGCCGGTAAAGGCGCCCTTCTCGTGGCCGAACAGTTCGGACTCCAGCAGCGTCTCCGGGATCGCAGCGCAGTTGACGCAAATGAACGGCTTTTTGGCGCGGCCTGACCGGCCATGGACGTAGCGCGCCAGGACCTCTTTACCGGTGCCGGATTCACCGGTGATCATGACGGAGGCTTCGCTCGCGGCGATCTGTTGCGCGAGCTTGACAACCCGCGCCATGCTGTCGTCGCGGTAGATGAGATCGCGTGTATCGTCGGCGACGGCGGCCAATACCGCGGCGATCAGTTCAGCATCCGGCGGCAGTGGGATGTATTCCTTGGCGCCGGCATGGATCGCCGCGACCGCCGCGCGCGCGTCGGTCGCGGTGCCGCAAGCGACGATCGGCGCGTGGATGTGCTCGGCTTCCAGTGCGGCGACCAGAGCGCGGATGTCGATCGCCACGTCAACCATCAAAAGGTCGGCGCCGCGTCCCGAGCGCAGCACCGCAAGGGCCTGGGCGATATCGGTGGCGTGGGTAACCGTCGCGCCTTTGTCCATCGCGATCTTGGTCGCGGTGGTGAGCTGCCCGTGCAGCGTGCCGACGATGAGGAGGCGCATGTTGTTATTCCTTGTTAGCTAGCCGCGCGGCTTACGCTCGCTCTGCCTTGATGATTTCTGTCATGGTCACGCCGAGTTTCTCTTCCACCATCACGACTTCACCGCGCGCCACCAGCCGGTTATTCACGTAGATATCGATCGCTTCGCCGACTTTGCGATCGAGTTCGAGCACGGTGCCCGGTCCGAGCTTGAGCAGGTCGCCGACGTCCATTCGCGCGCGCCCGAGCACGGCGGAAACCTGAACCGGGACATCGAACACCGCTTCCAGATCGGCGGCGGTCCGCGAGCTTGGACCGTCCTGCTGGGTTGGAACCGGCAGGTCGGGTTGCGCATCCTCGAGGTTTGGCAGCGGAATTTTGCCTTCCTCACTCATTCTCTATTCTCCTCAAGCCGTGTTCCGGCAAAGTTGCCGCGCGCGCCGATGTAATTGGTGACCGCGGCGTCGATCGCCGCTTCTGCCCCGGCGGCATTGCGATTGATGCCGCCGTCAGCCCATTCGACGCGGCAATCGCCAACCGCGATGTCCGGTTCGGCGAGTACCACCAACCGGCCTTGAAAACTTTTTGCCCGAACGATGTCTTCGAGCTTTTCGCGCGCCTCTGCGTAAAGCGCGTCGTTGACCCGTACGGCGATGTGCGGCGCCGTCACCAATTCGCGGAAGCACTCGCTCGCCAGCGCCGAGATTTCGGCAAACGGCTCGCGCGCCAAGAGCGCCGGCGAAAGTTTCTTGGCGACCGAGACCGCGACCTGGACAGCCTCGCATTCAAGCCGGGTTTCAATGGCCTTGAGCGTGCTGTTGGCCTCGGCGAGATTGGCGGCGATTCGCTCCATGGCGTCGGCCATGCGGCGATCGAATTCGACCTTGGCGTCGGCCTGCGCTTCCGCGTAGCCCCTGCGGTGCGCGCCGGTCTCGGCTTCGGCGAGCTTTGCCACATGCTCGGCCAGGCTCACTGGGGCCGGCTTGCGGTCGGCACCCGCCGCGAAGTCGACGTCGAACAGGAATTTTGCTGGCGCGCCCATGGTCTAATAAATCAACTCTTCTTCGTCGCGACTCTTGGAGATGACGATTTCGCCCTTGGCGGCGAGATCCTTGGCAAGATTGACGAGCAATGCCTGCGCCTCGTCGACGTCGCGCAGACGTACCGGGCCCAACGCCCCCATGTCGTCCTGGAGCATTTTGGCGGCGCGGGTGGACATATTGGACAGGAAGAACTGCCGTACCGGTTCGGTCGCGCCTTTCAGTGCGATGCCGAGCTTGTCCTTCTCGACATGGCGCATCAGCGTTTGCGCCGAGCCGGCATCGAGCTTGGTGAGGTCGTCGAACGTGAACATCAGGGTCTTGATGCGTTCGGCGCTTTCGCGGTTGTCTTCTTCGAGCGCGGTGAGGAAACGCGTTTCGGTCTGGCGATCGAAATTGTTGAAGATTTCCGCCATTACCTCGTGGGCGTCGCGGCGGCGCGTCGCCGAGAGGCTCGACATGAATTCGGTGCGCAGGGTCTGCTCGACGCGCTCCAGAACCTCTTTTTGAACCGATTCCATCCGCAGCATGCGGTTCACGACGTCGAGCGCCAGCTCCTCCGGGAGAATCGCAAGCACGCGCGCGGCATGCTCGGGTCCGATCTTCGACAGCACGACGGCGACAGTCTGCGGATATTCGTTCTTGAGGTAGTTGGCGAGCATCTCCTCCTGCACGTTGGAGAGCTTCTCCCACATATTGCGTCCCGCGGGCCCGCGGATCTCTTCCATGATGTTGCCGACACGTTCGGGCGGCAGGAATTGCTGCAACAGGCGCTCGGTGGCGTCGTAGTTGCCCATGACCGCGCCGGAGGCGGACATGCGCGAGACGAACTCGATCAGGAGACTTTCAACTTGTTCGGCCTCGATCGTGCCGATTGTCGACATCACGATTGAAATCTGGCGAAGCTCGTCGTCGTCGAGCATGGTCCAGATTTTGCCGCCGTGCTGTTCGCCGAGCGCCAGCAGGAGTACGGCTGCGCGTTCCGGGCCTTTGAGCTGGCGCTTGGCGGAGGCAGCCGCACCCGGGCGCCCCGAGAGACTCGCCAGTGCGCTGGTGATCTCGGCGGCGGTGATGCCTTCGGATTTTTCTGCGGGTGAAGCCATGCTGTCGGCCGATCAGGCTGCCGCGCTTTCGTGCAGCCACTGACGAATAATGGAAACGGTTTCCTCTGGGTTCTTGTCGGCAATCTCACCGACCTTTTGCACGGACTGAGCGTGCACCTGGCCCTTCACTTGCGCGAGGTCGATCATTTTGGACGCCTTGCTGGCTTCGATTGACGCGAGAGAAGTGCTCGCGGGGATTGCAGCCAGTCCGGCGGCGTTCGCGCCAGCTAAGCCGTCGCCGGAGTCGCCATCGCCGCCAGCCGGCGCGCCGCCTCTCGGCAGTGCCGGCACGGCACGATCGTCAGGAGCGAGAACGCGACGCACCAGAGGCCGCACCACCATCAGCAGGACCACGAGGCCGAGCAGCCCCATGACGGCCATGTCGATAGCGCGCATGATGTCGTCTTTGGTGAACTGGAACGCCGAGAGCCAGCCGGTCGGCTCGGTGATCGGCACCGCCGGCGTCTCGGCGAAGCGCAGATTGACGACTTGTACCTGATCGCCGCGTTTTTGGTCGAAACCGATCGACGAGCGGACCAACGCGGCGATCTGATCGATCTCCTCCTTGCTGCGTGGCTGATAGGTGACTTCGCCTTTGTCGTTCTTGACGTAGTTGCCGTCGACCAGCACGGCGACCGAGACGCGGTTGAGCCGGCCGCCTTCGATCACTTCGGTTTTGGTGGTTTTGGAAATCTCGTAATTGACGACTTCTTCGGTCTTCCGGCTCTCGTCGCCATGCCCGCCCGCCGCACTGTTCGGCCGCTGGCCGCCGCCGGGGATTTCATTGCCGACGGTGACCTGGTTGTTCTGGCCGTCGTTCGTTGCGGCCGTTTCCTCGCGCGTCTGGCTGGAGCGCACGACCTTGCTGTCCGGATCGAATTTGTCTGAGGTCTGGGTCACGCGATTGAAGTCGAAATCGGCGGCGACCTGGACGCGCGAGTGGCCGGGTCCGACCACCGAAGACACGATGCCCTCGACCTGGTTGCGCAACCGCTTTTCGTATGCCGCCTGCCGTTCGTCGGAGGTAACATCACCGCCGTTGGGATCGTCGGCGGCGCCGTCGGCGAGAAGCTGTCCTTGCTCATCGACGATGGAGACGCGCTCCGGCCGCAGGCCGTTGACGGCGGTCGCGACCAGATGGCGGATGGCGCGAACCTGCTGTGGCTCTAGCGTGCCGCGCACCCTCAGGACGATCGATGCCGTGGCGTCGAGCTTGTCACGCGAGAACAGCGGCCGCTCCGGTATCACCAGATGCACGCGGGCATCCTGCACCCGGTCGATCGAGCGGATGGTGCGCGCCAGCTCTCCCTCGAGCGCCCGCACGCTATTGATATTCTGGACGAAACTCGTGGTGCCGAGGGCGTCGGATTTGTCGAAAATCTCGTAGCCGACGCCGCCGCCCTTGGGCAGGCCGCCTTCGGCAAGGCCCATGCGCAATTTGGCGACCCGATCTTGCGCCACCATGATGACGTTGCCGTCGTTGCGCAGTTCGTAGGGCACGCCCTGGCGATCGAGCTCTTTCACGATCGCCGCGGAATCGTCGAACGTCAGGTCGGTGAACAGCGGCGACATCTGCGGCGTCGTCACGCGCAGGATCAGGAAAACGAAGAAGCCGACCAGGGCGAGAGTGACCGCGCACATCGCTGCTAGTCGTGGCGCGCCGATTGTTTTGACGAACTCGACCAGACCCTGCACCAGGCTGCCCCTCCGCTACACGACGCGTTGCGCCGTGCACCCGGCAAGATTTGCCCGGTGGATGGTTAGCGCCGAGTTAATATGCGAGGAAAAACCCTTATGCCGTGTTCAGTTGACGCCAGGGTGTGGCCGCGGCGCATCGCCGTGTGGCGGACAGCAAAAAGCGAACCGCCGGCCAAAGCGGCCGGCGGTTTGCGAATGGGCTGGAGCGCCAGAGTCCGCTATTGACGGTACTGCTGGATACGCGTCGTGCGCAGGCCGGCGAGGCCGTGCTGGTCGATGGAATATTGCCAGGCGAGGAATTCCTCGACGGTCAGCGTATAACGGCTGCACGCCTCTTCAAGCGACAGTAGCCCGCCGCGCACGGCAGCGACCACTTCGGCCTTGCGACGAATGACCCAGCGCTTGGTCCCCGGCGCGGGCAAATCCGCGATCGTAAGGGGAGAACCGTCGGGCCCGATGACATACTTCACCCTCGGGCGATGAGGTTCATTCATATTAACTCTCACAAACTCGAGCACGCTACAGAGTGAGAGAGTACCCATGGCCGCTTAAAATTTACCTAAGCCCAGCGCATAATTGCTGGCCATTGCCCGCTATCGGCGCTTTGGCGGTCATCGGCGCGGCCACAAAAATGCTCCGCGGCCTCATAGCAGCTGGGTGAGAGCGGCGATGTTGGAATTGAGAGTGCCTAAACTGCTGCTGAGGCTGCCCAGGCTGCTGCTACTGCTGGTGATCGACTGTATCGCGCTGATCGGATAGCTCTGGCCGCCTACCGTGATCTGTGGCGGGTTCGAGCTGACATTGACCGCGCTCACCGTGCCGGAGGTCTGGGAAGAGACCGTGACCGCCGAGCCTGTGGCGCTCGTTGCCGAGATCGCCAGGTTGTAGGTGCCATCGGGCCAGGTGACTCCGTTCGTGCCAACACCGTTCCAGCTATAGGTGTTATTCCCGGAGCTGAGCGATGTCGTTCCAGTGAAAGCGACGGCACCGGCCGAATTGGTGATGGTCACCGTGCCCGTCGCCGGCGACGGAGAGTTCAGAGCCCAACTCGCCGACTGCCCGGAGGCATTCGCCAGCGTCCCGGTGGTGCTGCTGACCGTGACTGTCGAGCCGATGAGCTGCATCGCCTGGGTCGCTTCCGAGGTCTGTTGCAGCGAGATCAGGGTTTGCAGGTTGGTGTTTTCGTCGATCTGCTGCTCGACCGAAGAGAACTCGACCAACTGGTCGGTGAACTGACTGGTATCCATCGGATCAAGCGGATCCTGGTTCTGCAATTGTGTAGTCAGCAACTGCAGGAACGTATCGAAGTTGCCGGCGATTTGTTGCGTGCTGGCGGCTGTGGCCGCCGACGCCGTGCTGGATGTGCTGGTGGTCGACGTTGGCGTTACTGTTGTCATGGCGGTTCCTCAAAATTCCGGTCACACGCGGATGTCGAGTCCACTGCGGAGATTCAGGCGGGTGTAGGCTTGTGTGGATTGCACTGCCGGCAGATCGGCGTCGGGAACCACGAGTTGCGCCGTGGTCTGCTGTTGCGCGTTGCCGCCGTTGTTGTTCTGGCCGGCGAAGGATTGATCGCGCAGCGAGAATTGCAGGCCGTTATCGGCGGTCTGCAATCCTGACTGATCGAGAGCTTGCTGGATCTGCGGCTGCTGGCTTTGCAGCAATTGCAGCGTGTCGGGGCGATCGGCGGTGATGTGCGACGTAATCTGGCCGTTACTGTCGACATTGAGCTGAACGTCGATCCGGCCAAGCTCCGGCGGATCGAGGCGGATGTCGAATTGGTGGGAGCCGGCCTGGGCGTGGCTCGCGATCGCGACCGCGAGGCCCGCAATCGGGACTGTCCCGGCCGTGCTCGCCGTAGCCTGGGCCGCCGCCGTGGTGGCGGATGCCTGCGCCGCTCCATTGGCGGCAGAGAGACCGAAGCTTGGCAGCCCAATGCCGTCCGCCTTTGCGCCGGTTGAAGCGCTTTGTGCATTTGCAGTGCCGTCGGCGGTCGTGGCGGCAGTGATGTCGGCGTGCGCAGCCGGCGGCGTGTTCGTTGTTGCGGAAAGGCCGGTTGGAAGGACTGCCGTTGTGCCATCGCCGGCTTGTGACGGCGCTTGCGCAGCGTCGTTTGAGTCTGCGGACTGTGTGCTTGCCGCTTCTTTGCTTGCGGCAGTCTGCTTGGCTGGCGTGCTGTCGGTCGTGCGGCAGTTGCCGGCAGTCTTGCCAGCAGCCGGCGCGGCTTTGGCCGGTGCGTCGTCGTCCGAAGCCTGCGCCGCGGTGCCGGTATTTGCAGCCGATGCGAGAAGGAGTTTGGCGCGAGCCTTGGTCGCATCGCCGATCGTCGTGTCCGGCGATGACCGGCCTGATGCCGGCGGGGAATTGTTCTGAGTGGCGACGGTGATCGCGGCTGCAATCGGCTGTGCGCTCACAGCCGCCGCGGTGACTGCGTCTTGCGCTGAAACGACGGCATCGGTTGATGCCGTGTCGCTACTGTCGTCGTCCGTATCCGCCGCCGCCTTCGTTGTCTGCGGCTGTTGCGCGGAATCCGTTGTGGATTGGGCCTGTTGCTCTGCCGACGCGACTTGCTCCGCCGGCGCATTGGCGGCGTCAGCCGTAAGCTTAGCCTTGGCGAGTGCAGCCTTTGCTGTCTGGGCGGGATCGGTGGAGATCGGATTCGTTGCCGGATTGACCGTTGCCTGGTCGCCGGACGCGTTCGCGGCTGTCATGGCCTGACCGGCCACCAGCTCATTCCGCCTGGTGGTGGCGGCTGCGGCATTGGTTTTAGCTTTTGAAGCGGCGGCGGTTGCAGCCGCGGAGATGTCCGCATTTCCGGTATTGGAGGTTCCGGCCGAGCTGGTCGGCTGGGAGGCTGCCGGTGCGGCTGCCGCATCGAGCATGGAGCTGAACGGATCGGTGCCGCTGTCTGCGGGCTGCGTCGATCCAGCGGCCTGCTGCTGTTGTAACGGCGGGACCGTGGTCGTGGCCTGGATTTGTGACGCGATACTCGGCACTGCAATTTCCCTTGACCCGGTCCGGCTCGGATACCTGCTTGCAACCCATGGGCCATCCAATAATTCAAGTAAAAACAAAGGCTTGGCGGATCGGTTCGGAGGCTGGGGCGGCAGTCCTTGCGCTCGCCCGGCAAATTTTGCCGGCGTAGTTCCGATGGCCTGAGCCATGAGCCTGGAGCCATGGGTCTGAGCCATGGGTTTGAGCCATGGGTTTGAGCCATAGGCCTGAACCATGGCGGAGAGAGAGGGCGGCGCTTATAGTAATGTGCGTAAAACGGAACTTAGCCGCGCTGCCATGCTGAACGATCTGGAGATCGAGGGTCGCCCTGCCGACACCCGCGTCGTTGTTGCGATGTCGGGCGGTGTCGATTCGTCGGTAACCGCGGCGCTATTGGCCGATGCCGGTTATGACGTCGTCGGCATAACGCTGCAGCTCTACGACCACGGCGCAGCGACCCACCGCAAAGGCGCCTGTTGTGCCGGCCGCGACATCCATGATGCTCGCGCTGTCGCGGAGCGCATCGGCATTCCGCATTACGTGCTCGACTACGAAAGCCGCTTCAAGGAAGCCGTGATCGACCGCTTTGCCGCGAGTTACGTCGCCGGCGAGACACCGGTGCCGTGCGTCGAGTGCAATCAGTCGATCAAATTCCGCGATCTGCTCGATACCGCACGCGAGCTTGGCGCCAGGGCTCTGGCGACGGGACATTACGTGGCTTCGCGGGCGTTGCCGGATGGCGGACGTGCGCTGTACTGCGCTCGTGAAGCTGAACGCGACCAAAGCTATTTCCTGTTCGGCACGACAGGCGAGCAACTTGACCTGCTGCGTTTCCCGCTTGGCGATCGGACCAAGGCGGAAACGCGTGAGCTGGCGCGCCGCTTCGGGCTTTCGGTCGCTGACAAGCACGACAGCCAGGACATCTGCTTCGTGCCGAGCGGGCATTATGCGGAAGTGATCGAGCGGCTGCGGCCGGGTGCTGCCGGCCCCGGCGATATTGTCGATCTTGAGGGGACCGTGCTCGGCCAGCACGACGGCATTATTCATTTCACTGTTGGTCAGCGCCGCGGGCTCGGTGTTGCCGCCGGTTCGCCGCTCTATGTCGTGCGGCTTGACGCCACCTCGCGCCGTGTCGTCGTCGGTCCGCGCGACGCATTGCGCACCAGCCGCATCCGCTTGCGCGATGTGAACTGGATCGGCGACGGGACGGTCGAGCAGGCAGTTGAAAAAAATGCAGAAGTGTTTGTCAAAGTCCGCTCGACGCGTGCGCCGCAGCCGGCGTGGTTGCGGGCCGGCGCCGGCGGCATCGAAGTTGAACTGATCGGCAGCGAAGACGGCGTGTCGCCCGGTCAGGCTTGCGTCTTCTACGAGGCGGCCAGCGGCCAACCGCGCGTTCTCGGCGGCGGCATGATCGCCAGCACGGTTGCCAAGACAGCCACCATGGCCCAAAGCGCGCAAGCTCCCGCGATGGCCGTCGCGCGCTGAAACCGTAATGGCCGAATTCGACAACGATACAGTCGCCAAGGCTTATGCGCGCTGGGCGCCGATCTACGATCTGGTGTTCGGGCAGGTGTTCGATCGCGGCCGCAAGGCTTCGATTGCGGCCGCCGAGCGCATCGGCGGCCGGATCCTCGAAGTCGGCGTCGGCACCGGGCTATCGCTGCCGGAATATGCCTGGAGCAATCGCCTCACCGGTGTCGATCTCTCCGCGCCGATGCTGCGCAAGGCGAAGGACCGTGTCGCCGAGCATCGGCTGACCAATGTCGATGGCCTCGCCGTGATGGATGCGCAGAACCTGGGTTTTGCGGACGGCGCGTTCGACGTGGTGGTCGCGCAATACGTCATCACCGCGGTCCCGGACCCGGAGGCGACGCTCGATGAATTCGTGCGCGTGCTGCGGCCGGGCGGCGAGATCATCCTGGTGAATCATCTTGGCGCCGAAACCGGTCCGCGCGCCACGCTGGAAGGCTGGTTCGCGCCGGTCGCCCGTCGGCTGGGCTGGCGACCCGAGTTCCCCTGGGACCGGCTGGCGCAATGGGCTGCCGGGCACGGCGGCGTGCGCGTCATCGAGCGCCGCCCGATGCCGCCGCTCGGTCACTTCTCGCTGATCCGGTTTGGCCGGATTGACGACGAATTGGCTCCGCCGGCTGCGGCGCACTAGCGCATGATCCGGAAAAAGCTTGCCCTCGGACTTGATCCGAGGGTGGCCTTCCGGTTTTCCGAAGGATCATGCTCCGACGAGTACCCAAGGTTCCGGCAAATCTAACCCCTTGGAAACGGCAGCGATCTGCCCTAAATGTGCCCCCGCTGGTGCCGACCCTTGGTCCGCCGGTATCTGCGATGGCGGGGTAGCTCAGCTGGTTAGAGCAGCGGAATCATAATCCGGAGGTCGGGGGTTCAAATCCCTCCCCCGCTACCAGTTTCCCCCCACACTCTTAATGCCGTGCGGAAAGGCTTTTTCGCCGATGAGTGCGCCGAGGCGGCCGCTGATTTCGATTTGAATGCTGCCGGGCTTGTCGCCCCGGCTCACGGTGACGGTTTCGACCAGCTCGCGGATGGCTAGCGCATCGGCGTGGCCGGCGAAGCTGGGCCGGGTTGTGAAGCCGGCTATAGCACAGCCTCTGGAGCGGGTGGTTTGTAACCGAGCGATGAGTGCGGACGCACGGTGTTGTTAGCGGCGCCGCCAACCTTCGATGACGACCTTGGATTCCTCCGCCGCGATCCATTCGCGCACGGCCCTAGCAACAAACTCCGGGCCATTATCGGAGCGGACGTGCCGCACCCCTCGGTGCCGGGGCCAGTTCGCACGTCTACTGCCCAGGACAAAGCGATCCTTGGCCACTCTGTCCGATTTGCGAGAACCGCGAATCTCGAACGGTTCGCTTCTCACGACTGTTAATAAGTGGCATCATGATGAATACCGAAACAACGTTCCCTTCCCCCAATTGTTGTTGTCAGTTGAGTGCACATGTCTGACGAATTGCATTCTCTTTTGGCGCCACAACGCCAAACGGCAGTTGTCGATATCGGCGCAAGCGATTTAGGTGAAACCCCGCCGTACCAGCCATTGCTTGCCCTCGGGCTTGCGACATTGATCGGCTTTGAACCGCAACGGGAACTCTGCGAAAAACTTAACGCTGCAAAAGGACCACTGCAAAATTATCTTCCGTATGCGGTCGGCGATGGCGGCAGACACACGTTCTATCGGACACGCTACCCAGGCATGTCTGGTTTAAAAAAGCCAAACGCACGGCGGCTCGACCAATTCATCCCCTTGGCAGAATGGGGCACGATCATTGGCGAGACCGAAATTCAGACACATCGCCTTGACGAAATTGTTGAAGTTTCCGCCATCGATTTTCTCAAAATTGACGTTGAGGGCAGCGAGCTCGATGTTTTCCGTGCGGGTCGTCAAAAGTTGTCACAGGCTGTTGTGGTCTGGACCGAAGTCTCTTTTGTTCCGGTTTATGACGACCAGGCATTACTTGGGGACGTCGACGTTGAATTGCGCTCACTGGGGTTCCTGCCGCAATGTATCAAAGGCATATTCAATCGCATGATCGCACCAATGTTACCGGTAGGGCAGAACATGTCGATGAATGGATTTCAACAAACACACGCCGTTGATATGATTTATTGTCGTGACTTCGGGAAAATGGAAGTGATGACTGACGAGCAGCTTAAGCATTTGGCGCTCATCTCTCATCACTGCCTGGACGGCTATGACTTAGCATTTCGTTCTGTTGTCGAATTGGTGAAGCGCGGTACTTTGCCTGATGCCGCAAGGGATCAATACATAGATCTCATAAAACGAGAGGTTAACCGCAAGATGTCCCGACAGATGCCACATGACTTAATTCGATACCGTCTGGCTTCAGATTAGCTCCAGACCAAGTCGGGAAGACCGTCGCCGCCGGATCGGAAGCCGCGGCGGCACGGCGGAATTCTTCTTGCGTCTGTTGCAAAAAAATTTCCCTGAGATTCCGAGCGTTCCGAACGGCTCCCCTCTGCTCCGTGCAACAGGAGTGCCGTCAGTTCGCAACGGCTTGCATCAAAGCGCCAATCTTTATTGTGGCAAAGTTTGAGAAGGTGTCGGACACCGCGTAAGGCAAGATGATCTGATCGGCGTGGCGCATGGCGCCGCAGGTGTAGACAACGTTAGGCACGTAACCTTCGCGCTCGGTAGGTTCGGGGCGAACCAGCGGTTCGCGCGAGCGGGCGAGCACCTTGGATGGGTCCTTTTTGTCCAGGAGGACAGCTCCGATCGAATATTTTCTGACTGGACCCACTCCGTGTGTCAGCAGCAGCCAGCAGTCGTCCAGCTCGACAGGCGAGCCACAGTTACCAATCTGAACAAACTCCCACGGATATTCGGGCCGCAGGATGGGTTGACCACCCTCCCACGTGTAAAGGTCATCGGAATAGATCAGATACAGGTTTTCGTTGTCCTGCCGGCCGATCATCGCGTAGCGGCCGTCAATTTTCCGCGGAAAGAGTGCCATTCCCTTATTGCGGGCAGCCGACCCGCCGAGTGGCGTCATCCGAAAAGATCGAAAATCCGCGGTCTCGATCAGCTCGGAACGAATCGCCCTGCCGCTATACGCCGTGTAGGTCGCGTAGAACGTTTTTCTTTCACCGTCGTCGAATTCCACAAAGCGGGCGTCCTCGATGCCGTTCGATTGGGAATCTGTAATCGGGAAGATCGTGCGTTCGCTCAGTTCCTCGTCATCGCGGAATTCCACCTCGATAGCGTCGCCGTTTGGCGTTGGCGTACGGCAGCGGACTTTAGGAACCGACGCAAGACGCGCGGTCGGATCGACGGTAACGCTGCCATCGGCAGCTATAGCTACCGGACCGGAACGTGAGCGATGAAATATGTCCTTCGCCGACGGCGCGCAGACTCAAGATGAAACGGCAACCGTTTTCCGGCGCTCCGGTCTGATCGGGATGCCGGACAATACTCGGATTGAACAAGGCTGACGCTTCGAACGAGTATTCGTTGAGAAAATATGCGCCAATCAGGCGGCGTTGCGTCTTGTTCAATTCGGCGTGCGGCTCCAAGGCGTCTTCCATATCCTGGGCGCGCGCCTCGAAAATATCGATCAGATTCCTGTGGCGGCCTTCGAAGTTGTCGAGCACGTCACTTAGCTGTTGCGCGGCAGATTCGGCGTCGAGCCGAAGAACCCTGTCGACGATATGATTGGCCCGAACCTTGTCGGTGGGATTGAGATCTCGGGGCTCAGTTGCCGGCTTGAAAGGTCTGACGACGACCCTGGCCGGGTCCGGGCGCAGATACAGGCTCTGGCGGTTTACGAATCGGAGTTGAGACAAAGAGGCTCCCTGGCGCTGTTTGAGGCAGTATCGTGCGCGTGGCGTGACCGCCTATCAGCGGGGATGAGGCGCGCGATTGTCCAACCGCAATCATGCGCTTGAGCTGGCGAATCTCTACAAGACCCAAAAGATACGATAGCACCAATTCCGCGCCCTTGTTGCCATTAGCGCGGTCCGGATGAAGTCCGTCCGAACAACCGCCCGTTTCCGGATCGGTGAGCGCCACCTGGAGGTCGTTTTCGCCCAGAAACCATTCGAACGCGCGTAACGCTGCTGTTGGCCACTCCGTACCGTCGTCCGCTCGCCACGCGACAAGGCAAGCGGAGATTGTCGCCGCCGCCTCGACGGGTTGCTGATCGAACGCCTCCGGCTTCTGCCGGGGCCGCCCGAAGCTGTCGGTTCCGACCGGCCTGAAATATCCCGACGATGTAGTCTGAAGCGCAGTGAGCCAGCGGAGCGATCGGAGGCCAACCTCGACGTACGATGGCGTGCGTGTCGTCAGTCCGGTTTGGATCAACGCCTGGGGAATCCGTGCATTGTCGTATGCCAGCGTTTCTTCGAACCAGACCCAGTCTTTGGTTTCCGTTGCCGAAATTAATGACATCAATCTGTCGGCCAATAGTTTGCGGAGACGGTTGCCGAGAACGTCGCCACCGGCCAGTTTGCAATAAGCATCCAATGCCAACAGTGAGAACGCCCAGGCCCGCGGTGACGAGAAATGCTCGACCACCGGCAGCGCCATCTTGAACAATGCTTCCGCCCATTTGCGGCGAGATTGATCAGTGTCCGTTCGTGCGCATTCGGCCAGCGCCCAAAGCGTCCTGCCGTGACTGTCTTCCGAACCTTGTTGTTCCAGCCATTGGCGGTCGTAGCTCATGAAATTTCGAAACCGGCGGGTGTCCGGATTCCAGGCGTGCTGGATGAATGCCGCAAAGCGATCCGTGACCGACTTGGACAACTGCGCCTCGCCGAAATTCGCAAGCATGCTTGAGAACAGCAGAGCGCGAGCGTTATCGTCGGCACAGTAGCCATGAGAGCGATCCGGCACCGAATGAACGGCGTGCTGGAGCATGCCGGTGCTGTCGCAGAGCGAAAGGAAATGCCCGACCCGAATGTCCGGTATGACGTGGCCATTTCTCACAGAGTTGGCCGCATCGATAGGAAGTACTATTCCAGGTCCGGTATTCGAATTCTCGGTATCGAAGGCGGTGAGATACCGCTTGGCGGTTTGCACCCACGTCATTGATCGGCTTGCCGCATAGGCGAGCTTACGCATCGAATCCCGGCGCACGTCGTTCGTCAACAGACCGGCGATCTCCGTGCTCAAAGCCTTGGCGTCGCCAAAGGGAACCAGGACTCCGCAGCCGTCGCTCAGCAACTCCTTGGCATGCCAATAAGGTGTCGATACCACCGCCTTTCCCAGCCCAAAACTGTACGCCAGTGTGCCCGAGGTCATCTGGGCTTCATTGAGATAGGGGGTCGTATAGACGTCGCACATTGAAATGAAGTCGAGCAACGTCGCCTGATCCACGAACTGGTTGAAAAAGACGACATGGTTTTCGATGCCGAGGCTCCGTACGCGCGCCATCAGGCTCTCGCGATAGGCCTCGCCCTGTTGCCGCATCAGGTTCGGATGAGTAGCGCCGAGGATGACATAGAGGGCGTTCGGGCTGGATTTGATGATTTCCGGCATCGCATCGAGCGTGATCTCGACGCCTTTGTTTGGCGACAGGAGACCAAACGTCAGAATGATCATTTTGCCGGCGAGATCGAATTTCGCCTTGGCGTGATGCGTTTCAAGGAAAGGGAAGTCCGGTATTCCGTGCGGTATGACCTCGATCTTGCGAGGCGCCACATCGTGAACGGAGAGGAGAAATTCGCGCCCCTTTTCCGCCATCACGACGACTTTTGCCGATTTGTCGATGATTTGGCGCATCACCTCCCGTTGAGGGCGTGTCGGTTTTGCCAACACCGTGTGGAGCGTTGTGACGACCGGCATCTGGAGGCGCGATAAAAGCTCGATAATGTTGCCACCGGCTTCACCGCCGAAAATCCCGTATTCGTGTTGAAGGGAAACAACATCAAATCCGGCATTATTCAAAAATGCAGCCGCTCTGACGTAGTCGCCGATCGTTTCGTCATGGACCTCAAAGCGCACGGCCGACGGATAGTCATAGGTGCGGTCCGAATCCGTCATGGCGATAACGCAAGTTTCAAGATCGGGCCGCGCCGATGCGACCGCGCGATGAAGATCGTGCGTAAAGGTGGCAATTCCGCAACGGCGCGGAAGATAGTTCCCGATAAAAGCAACGCGCTGAAGAGGTTTCATTTAATAGCGTCCACCTGCGCCGACTTTTGTTTGCACGCCAGAGGTTGGCGTCGGGATTTCCCGTGCCCGCTCAACGTCGATCAAGCCCGGCGCCGCGAGACGTTGCAGCAACTGCGGAACAGCGCCGCCGCCGGCGTACGCGACAAGGCCGGCAATTCCGATCGCGCCGGAGTGAATGTCGATTTGATCCGATTGCGCAAAGAGGACATCGCCGGTGAGAACGTCGAATGATCCGGCAATGGCGCTGCCGCCAAGCACGAGAAACCAGGTCTCTCGCTCCGCTTCCATGCACCAAGAGGAGTTTGGCGCCAGATCGATCCGTTCGAAAACGAAGTATGGGTTGGAAACGAGAAGCTTCCGTTCGGCAGTCAGCTGGTTCGACCGCGTCTCAAACTTGACCGGCACGCCCGACGCTACCGCGATCGCGTCTTCAACGTGAAGTTCGCGCTCTCGCCCGTAATCGAACAGACGAAAAGTCACGTCGCTTCGCTGCTGAATTTCCGCAATGACGAGACCTGCGCCGATCGCGTGAATCGTCCCTGCAGCAACGGCAATGACGTCATTTGCCGACACAGGGTGCCAGGCGATGAGATCGGAGATCGAACCGTCGTCGACAGCCCCACGCAACTGCTGCGGCGTCAATTGCCGCTTCAGTCCTAAGGCAACCTTTGCCTCGGGCGCCGCACTTAGAACGTACCAGGCTTCGGTTTTGCCGTTTGGCAGTCCCATCAAATGCGCAAAGTCGTCGTCGGGATGGACCTGGATTGAAAGTGGCTGGCTTGTGAACAGCAGCTTGAGCAAGAGCGAAGGATCTACAGCCCCGATATCGGACCGCTCGTAGTGGATTTCGCCGATTGCTTTTTCGTGCGCAAGCGCGCGGCTCCAGGGACTCAAATCATCGACGCCCCAAGGTTTTGGTACGGCTCTCGCTCGCGCATGTTCGATCACCGTAACCCACCTGATGTTAAGCCGAGACGACGTAAGTTGATTGAAGACGCGCATCGACGTCGACAATCGCCGATGCCGGCAACGAAAAGTTACCGGCGCGAATGACCGACATTGATGGGCGATCGTGGATAAATGCGCAGCTTGATAAGAAACAGGGCAGACAATCGCTGGCGGCGAACATTGGCCGCAGGCTTTGAGCCTCTCTATCCGTGTTTACTTAGCTGTGTGTGAGCGAGGGCGAATTCAAGTCCAGCCCTCAAAATAGTCGAACTTTCAATGAGTTTCTTGCCGCCTGTCTTTCTGGAATATCACAGACAGGACTATTTGTGGCGCCTTTGGGCGCTCTGGTCCCGGCCGAATAGCTTCGTCCTGTGTCTACCGTCACAGCAACGATCCGGCTGCGAAGCCAAGCTCCATGATGACAGGGTCGCACGCAGAAGTGGCGTGCGATCCTTCCAGAGGGGAGCGACACCATGACGAAAAGCGTCAGATTGATGTGCCTTCCGTTAGGCCTGCTGATTGTCCTGTTTGCAGGCCTTCAATCCCGATCGATGTCTCCGCGCATGTACAATTTTCTCGAGAAGACCGCGGTGCTGATCGGCAACATCGCGATGTATGAAAACATGCCGGCGAGCGCCTTTGACTGGTCGTATTAATTTTCCACGGCGCAATCGCGAAGCAGCTCCGGCTTGAAGGCGAGGCCGTGACCCGGACGTTCAGGCACGGTGATCATGCCGTTCACCACCGGTACCGGATCGACCCACAGATCTTCCGCAAGCCCCATGTCCTCGATCCAGATGCCATTCGGGATCGACGCGAGCAGTTGAACGTTCAGCTCGGGAAACAGATGCGGCGCGATGCTCATGTTCCAGGTATCGGCGACGGTTGCGATCTTGCGCAACTCGGTCATGCCGCCGCGCATCGGATCGGGCTGTAGAATCGGCAGCAGCGGATTTTCGAAGAACGGTTTGAGATCGAAGCGTGTGAAGTGCGTTTCGCCGCCGACGATGCGCAGGTCGAGCGCTTCGGCGATCCGCAGGTAGCCGGCGAAGTCGTCGGCCACCACCGGCTCTTCGAGCCAGTAAACGTCGTAATCCTGAAACTTGCGGCCCATCTGGATTGCGATATCCGCAGTCCAGCCCATGTTGACGTCGATCATGATGTCGACGCTGGGGCCGAGAGCTTCGCGCATGCGTTTGACATTGTCGAGGTCGGCGGCGAGGTCATCCGAGTGCGCGACCTGCATCTTGATCGCCTTGTAGCCGCGCTCCTTGTAGTGCAGCGCTTTCGCGATCATGCCGTCGCCGCCGGAACCGCGGAAACAACCCGAACCGTATGCGGGCATTTGGGTGCGATAGCTGCCCCACAACCGGTGCAGCGGCAGCTTGGCGGCTTTGCCGACGATATCCCACAGCGCGATATCGAGCGCCGACTGCGCCATGGTGGCGATACCGCCGCGGCCAAACGTGACCGTGGTGTTCCACAGATGCTGCCAGATCGCTTCGACCGCGCTGGCGTCCTTGCCGATGACGTTGGGGATGATGATCTCGTTGAGGCAGGCGATGATCGATTTGATGCCCGGCCGGAACAGGAACAGGTAGCCCATGCCGGTGATGCCGCCCTTGGTCTCGACATCGACCACCAGAAACGTGCGCGCATCGCCGAAGCGGTGACCCTTGAGCCACGGGCTTTGCGGCCACGGCACGCGCAGCGTGGTGAGGTGGACGGCAGTAATTGTCAGATCGGTCATGGCAAGCATTCACGGTTGGTGCGGCCGCCCGGCGCGGCGCGGCGTGAATGCTGCGAAAAGTCTTGCGCTACGTCAATACGACGTGCGGCGGCGTAAAATGCTCTCGCGATCGACGTGGCAGCCAAACCCAAAAACATAGAGGCCGCCAACTGAGGCGGCCGTCTATGTTCTCACTGGGCGGTGTGCTCATAAAACCTGATCCGGCTTACCACTTGTAAGCAAGACCAAGCAGCGCCGTATTGGTCTTCACGGATATGCTCGACGTTAGACCCGAGCCTGGTGCGGGCGGCAGAATATTCGTCACGTGGCCGAAGTCGGCATAGCGATATTCGACACGTACAAGCCAATGACCAGCGAGCGCTGTTTCAACGCCGGCACCGACCGTCCAGCCTGCCTTGTCAGTCGACGAGGTGCCAGTGACAGGAATTGCGCAATAACCGCCGGGCGAACAGGTCGAGACAGTTTTGATTTCCTGCCAAGCCACCCCGCCGGTGCCGTAGAGTAACCAGGAAGGGTTGACGAGAACGCCCACTCGGCCGCGAATGCTCGCGTCCCAACCAAGCTTGGCCTTAGAAAAATCGCTTCCCGCCGCCGCCGGGCCGACAATGCCTGCGGTGCCCGGAAACGGAGTGACCGTCTTGCTGCTATTTGCCCAGGCAATATCGCCTTCGAAACCGGCGAGCCAGGATGGCGCAATTCTCCAGTTGTATCCAAAATATCCACCGAGCCGGGCGCTGGTCGAGCCTATTTGAGCCGGATTGTTGACGTTATTGGGTACGAACGGGCCTGGAAATCCGGGGGTGAAGGAAAGTGAATCCCATTGAACGTCCGACCAACGAGCGCCAACACTGGCGCCCGCATAAAAACCAGCCCACGGATCGTAGGCTGCGTCTGGTGTTGTCGGTGCCTTAACCGCCATATCCGCCGCGTTCACGGGCGCAATCGATGCGAGCGCCAAGAGCACACTGCCCACAGCCAGAAAATTCTTCACCCGACGCCCCCGCTGCTTGCTTATGGATCGACCCTATCGGTGGCGCAGGATTTGTCTTGGTCCATTGTGAAATCGGTTATGTCCGGGCGGAAATAATCGGCGTTTAAGTCGAGATGTGACGTAACGGTCACACGCACAGACGCCAGTCATGCTCAGAAAGAAATCGACTGTGCCTGGAGTGAATTGCGACAGGGCCTAAATCTGGTATTTTTGAACGCTGGGACGCGCAACCCCGACAAAGGTTCATGGATACTGCGACCGCCGGCCGACTCTATTTCAATACCGACGCCCTGCCGGAGCGTGATCGCTTTCCAATGTACTGCGAGGAAATCGGCCGCCGCTATATCGGGCTCGATTTCCGAACGCAATATCAATCCCGATTTAGTGCCAAGCTTGCCTTGCAGCGCGCTGGCCTTGTCGACATCGTTCACAGCTCCAGCGTTGCGATTGACTCCGTCCGTACGCCGCAACTGGTCCGTGATGGCGATAACTCGTTGTGCGTGGTTCTGCTCGAAAGCGGCAGTGCGCATCAAACTCAGTGCGGCAATGATCACGAGCTCGCGTCTTCTACGGGCATCCTTTGCGACGCAGGGTATGCCGGCGCGTGCAACTTTATCACTGACGCTGAATTCTGGTCGTTACGGATTCCGCGACACAAGATTGCGGGTCTGCTCCCGCACGTCACTCGCTTTGCGGGAGCAAAACTCGACAAAAATATTACGGCACAGCGCCTGCTGTTCAGTTATCTCAGGGTCATTTTCGATATCCGTTTGAACGCCGGCCGTGCGACCGAACTTTACGGCGAACACATTATCGATCTTGTCGCGCTCGCGCTCGGCGCCGACGGTGAAGGGCGTGCGGTTGCCGAGGAACGCGGAGTCCGCGCGGCGCGGCGTTCGGCCATTCTGCACGAAATTAAGCACCGTAGCGGCGATCCCAGCCTGAGCGCTCTTACTGTTGCGCTTTTTCTCGGTATCACGCCGCGCTACGTGCATCTCCTGCTCGAAGAGACCGGCAAGAGCTTTACGCATCACCTGCTGGAGCGGCGGCTGGAGCAGGCCGCCACGCTGTTGCGCGACCCGCGATGGTGCAACCGAAAGATTGCCGACCTCGCGGCCGAGGCGGGTTTCACCGACCTGTCCTATTTCAATCGCACCTTCCGCCGCCATTTTGGCACAACGCCGTCGGATCTGCGGGAACACGCCAGTCGCGGCGATTAAAGCAAGCGCCGCGACTAAAGATGTCATCCCGCTTCGGTGGATGACCCGGCCAACTCGTCGTAGTCTGCGCCCGTTAGTGGTGGCAGGTGACTCTTGTCTTCGAGCTCGATCAATATCAGCGGATACAGCGATGCGCTTGTCGTGCTCGGCACGGCTGGAGTCGTCGTGCCGATTCTGCGGCGATTCGGCGTTAGCCCGGTGCTCGGTTATCTCGGCGCCGGCGCCCTGCTGGGGCCGCTCGGGCTAGGTTCGTTCGAGAAATCGCATCCGGCGCTGTTCTGGTTCACGATCACGGATGCGCAAAATGTTGCCGGTATCGCGGAACTCGGCGTCGTCTTCCTGCTGTTCCTGATCGGCATTGAATTGTCGCTCGGCCGCCTGCTGGCGATGCGCCGCCTGGTTTTCGGTTTAGGCGGTTTGCAGGTCCTGACCGCGAGTGCCGCGATCGCCGCGTTCGCCGTTTACGCGGGGCAGACGCCGTCGAATGCCATCATCCTCGGCGGGGCTCTGTCGTTGTCGTCCACGGCGATCGTGCTCGAACTGCTCTCGAATCAGGAGCGGCTGACGTCAAATGTCGGCCGCGCCAGCTTTTCTATTTTGCTGGCCCAGGACCTCGCGGTCATTCCGATCCTGATGTTCATTTCGATTTTGGCAGCGGGCTCCGGCGGCTCAGTGCTCGCGAGCCTCGGTGTCGCTCTGTTGCAGGCAACGATTGCGGTTTCGGTGATTGTCGTCGCCGGACGCGTGCTGCTGCGTCCGTTATTTCAGCTCGTTGCCGGCGGGCGCACCAAGGAGCTGTTCATCGCTGCGGTCCTGTTCGTCATCGTTGCGGCGGGTGTGATCGCCAATCGTGCAGGGCTATCGATGGCCCTTGGTGCGTTCGTCGCAGGACTTTTGCTTGCCGAAACCGAATACCGCAAAGCCATCGAAGCGATGGTCGAGCCGGTCAAAGGCTTGCTGCTCGGCATGTTCTTTTTCACTGTCGGCATGGATATCGACTTTCGCGAATTGGTGCGCGAGCCGCTCCTGCTGCTTGGCGGCGTTGCCGGATTGCTCGCGGTCAAGGCGTTGTTGCTCGTCGGGCTGGGCAAGCTGTTCCGGCTGTCGTGGCCGGCCGCGGTTGAAAGCAGCCTTTTGCTGGCCGGAGGCGGCGAATTCGCCTTCGTCGGCATCGGCATGGCGACCGATCTGCATCTGATCGCGCCGCAGCTCGCGTCATTCACGCTGGCTGTAACGTCGGTGACGATGGCGCTGACGCCGTTATTGTCTTTCGTCGGCCGGCGGATCGGCACACGGCTGCGATCCAACATACCGGTGGACTCGTCGTTGGTGACGCGCCCGGCCGGCGGGGAGCGCCACGCGATTGTGGTCGGTTATGGCCGCGTCGGGAAAGTGGTGTGCGCGCTGCTCAAGCAGCATGGCATCCAATACATTGCGGCCGATTTCGACGCCCCGACGGTCACGCACGATCGCCGCGAAGGGCATGACGTTTATTATGGGGACGCCACCGATCCGCAATTTCTCGACAGCTGCGGATTGGCGCAGGCCGCCGGCGTTATCATCACCATCCATACGCCCGATCTTATCGACGCCGTGGTCGAGTACGTGCGCGCGGTCCGACCCGATATCGTTATCGTGTCGCGCGCGCGCGATGCCGTTCATGCCCGGCACCTTTACGCGCTCGGCGCGACCGATGCGGTGCCCGAGACCATCGAGGCAAGTTTGCAGCTTTCCGAAGCCGCTCTGGTCGGATTGGGGATACCCGCGGGGCCGGTGATCGCGTCGATCCACGAGAAGCGCGACGAAATCCGTCACACCTTGCAGGAGGCTGCTTTGAAAGCGGGGCGGAAGAAAATCCGTGCGGTGAAGCCGAAACGGCACCGCGCTGGCTGAATTTGGCGGTTAGTTTTGGGGTTAGTCTTGGGATTAGTCTTCGGTTAGCCTTGCGCGATTTTTCGCGCGCGTTCGAGAACCAGAAGATTGGCCGGCAACGTGGGCGCGCGACGCACCGCGGCCAGCGTATCGAGGAAGTCGGTGAACCAGTTTTGCACCGGCGCGCGCCTAAGCTTTGTCACCATGTGCTCCCAGCGCTCACGCCTTTCCTCAATGCCCATTTTCAGCGCGACCGCTATTTGGCGCGCCATTGCGTCGATGTCGTGCGGGTTGACCAGTAGCGCAGAGTCGAGCTCCTTGGCCGCGCCGGCGAACGAGGACAGCACCAGCACGCCCGGATTAAGCGGATTCTGAGCCGCCACGTATTCCTTGGCGACGAGATTCATGCCGTCGTGCAGCGGCGTCACCAATCCGACGTGAGCGGTGCGGTAGAAGCCGGCCAGCGTGAGCTGCGAGAATCCTTTGTTGAGATAGCGGATCGGCGTCCAATCCACTTCGCCGTGACGGCCGTTGACCTCGGTGACGAGGGTCTCGAGCTCGGCCTTCAGTTCGCGATAAGCCTTGATGTTGCCGCGCGACGGCACCGCAACCTGTAATAGCGACACCTCGCGTTTGAGGGCTGGTTCGTTGTCCAGCAAACGGTCGAAAGCACGAACGCGGTTGGCTAGTCCCTTGGAGTAATCCAGCCGGTCAACGCCGAGCACCAGCTTCGCGCCTTGCAGGCTTGAGCGCAGGCGCGAGACATCGGTGCGCGTCGCCGCACTGTCGGCTCGCTTGGCGAATTGGTCGACGTCGATGCCGATCGGGAAGGTGGCAAGCTGCGTCCAGCCCCACTCGGTGGCAATCGAGCCGTCCACCGCCGTGATGCCAAACTCGGCCCTGAAGATAGGACTCGAAGTTCTGCCGGTCCTCGACCGTCTGAAAACCGATCAGATCGTAAGCCAACATCTCACGCACGATCTCGGCGTGGTGCGGGATCGCGGCCATGGTGTGCCGGTCGGCCCACGGCGTATGCAGGAAAAATCCCGCCGGCCGCTCGACGCCAAGCCGCCGCAGCTCCGCGCCCAAAGTCAGGAAGTGATAATCCTGCACCCAGAACACCGCTTCCGGATTATCGAAGCGCAGCAGCGCGCGCGCCATGAATGCATTGATCTCGCGATACGAAGCATAATGGCTTTCCGTGACCTGGATCAGGTCGGCGCGCGAGTGCAGCGCCGGCCACAGCGCCGAATTGGCGAAGCCTTCGTAGAAATTCGTATAATGGCTTGCCGGCATATCGACCGTTGCAAGTGCACCGGCGCCCAGCGCCTCGATTTTTGCAAACGGATCTTTTCGCTCGGAGATATCGCTGGTCTTGCCGCTGGAGCCTACCCAGATCGCGCCGGACTCTTTTACCATCGGGATCAGCGCAGCAGCGAGTCCACCGGCGATAGGCTCATCAGGTTTGGCCTGCGCAACGCGGTTTGAAACGACTACAACTTTCACTAAGTCACCCTTGCTCCCGGCAAAGTGATAACTTTTGTGAGCCCGCTTTGTTCCCACAATGTGCGGCGCAGCAAAAATCCGTGTGACTTCAACGGGATCACACAGGGCTGCAATTAAGGCAGTTTCCTTGGCTAAACTACGGGATTGCTCCGCTGAAATGTTGCAGCGCAGTCCGTAGGTAATGAATTACGCTTCGGCGTAAGCGATGGTCGAAAGCAAACTTACTTCTGCACGCCTGGAATCGAGCCGCGTGTGCTGCACGATGATGGGCACATCGGCCTCGAATACCGACGCATAATCGGTGTCGCGCGGAATGGGTGCAGGATCGGTGAGGTCATTGAATTTCAAATGGAGCGTACGCCGCGCCGCAACCGTTACACGGTAGGGGCCGATCGGCTCGCGATTGGCGAAATAGATCGTAATGCGCACCTGGGCATCCCGGTCACCCGCATTGAGGATGCACGCCGTCTCGTGGGACGCCAAAGCCGGTTCGGAAAACGAGCTTTGCGACGGGATATATCCTTCCGCGATAGCCCAATGCGTACGTCCGATCTTTTCCATCTTCGTTCCGGTGATTATTTCCGCAGAACGCGGACCGACCCTAACTGCGACATCGTGGAATGGTTCCATTGATGGAACTTCTGCAACCGCTTTGACGTTGCAGCTTTGTTGTTCTCCTTCGGGGTTATGTGGGCGGTGGCCGCCCGCAGGCCAATTCAAACGTGGAAGCGGTAATGCGCGCCCTCACTGTCGCGCCTGGTGTGGCGAATTCAGCACGCGTCGACGATGTCGCCGATCCGCCGAAGAGCGACGGCGCGGTCCTGGTGCGGACTCTGGCGCTGGGGGTTTGCGGCACCGATCGTGAAATTGTTTCCGGCGACTATGGCTGGGCGCCGCCTGGCGAAAAGCGGCTGGTGATCGGCCATGAGTCTCTTGGCACCGTTGCGGAGGCGCCCGCCGGTTCTGGATTTAAGGCCGGCGATCTTGTCGTCGGTATCGTGCGGCGGCCCGATCCCGTGCCGTGTCCAGCTTGCGCGGCGGGCGAGTGGGATATGTGTCGCAACGGACGCTATACCGAACGCGGCATCAAGGAGCGCAACGGCTACGGTTCCGATTTCTTCCGCATCGAGCCGGAGTTTCTGGTCAAGATCGATCCAGCGCTTGGCAATACCGGCGTGCTGGTTGAGCCGACCAGCGTCGTGGCCAAGGCCTGGGCCCACACGGAGAGCATCGGGCGGCGCTCGCGCTCATGGCAGCCAAAGACCGTGCTGGTTACCGGTGCGGGGCCGATTGGTTTACTTGCTGCGATGATTGGCGCGCAGCGCGGCCTTGACGTGCACGTTCTCGACCACAACGACAGCCAGCAGAAACGTCTGATTGTCCGCGATATCGGCGGCACCTTTCATCTCGGCGCCCTAAGCGATCTCGATACATTCAAGCCCGACATCCTGATGGAGTGTACCGGCGCACCCCCGGTGGTGCGCGATGCATTTGGCCGGATCGCACCTGCCGGCATCGTTTGTCTCGTTGGTGTCTCCTCGCCTGGGCACGACTTCAATGTCGATGTCGGCGAACTCAATCGCACCATGGTGCTGGACAACAATACCGTATTCGGCACGGTCAATGCCAACCGCGCGCATTACGAAGCGGCGGTGGAAGCTTTGCAGCGCGCCGACAAATCCTGGCTCGATCGCTTGATCACGCGGCGCGTGCCGGTCGAGCAATGGACGCAATCGCTTCAATCGCAACCTGACGACATCAAGGTCGTCGTCGATTTTTCCTGAAACGGTATTTTTCAGCTTCATGCCCAGCCGAATTGAAGATTACGCGCTGATCGGCGACTGCAAGAGCGCCGCGCTCGTCTCGAGGGATGGATCGATCGACTGGCTGTGCTGGCCGCGCTTCAACTCGGAGGCCTGTTTTGCCGCGCTGCTCGGCACCAACGACCACGGCCGCTGGCTTGTTGCGGCGCAGGGCGAGGCGAAGATCACCCGTCGCTATCGGCCTGGTACGCTGATTCTCGAAACCAGTTTCGAGACGCCCGACGGCGCCGTCACTTTGATCGATTTCATGCCGTTCCGCACCGATTACTCGGAAATCGTGCGTCTGGTCGTCGGCACGCGCGGTACGGTGACGATGCGGACCGAATTGATCTTGCGCTTCGGTTACGGCGCGGTAGTGCCGTGGGTGACAAAGATGGAGAACGGCGCGCTGCGCGCTATCGCGGGCCCGGACATGACGGTTCTGCGCACGCCGGTGCATCTCAAAGGCAAGGACATGACCACCGTCGGCGAGTTTAAAGTCAGCCGCGGCGAGACAGTGCCTCTCATCCTGACCTACTCGCGATCGCACAAGCCTTTGCCGCAGGCGCTCGATCCCTCGGCGGCCTTACACGATACCGAAAAATTCTGGACTGAATGGTCGGCGAAATGCCGGCCTGCAGGCGATTGGTCGGAATCGGTACGCCGCTCGATCATTACGCTCAAGGCGCTGACCTACCAGCCGACCGGCGGCATCGTCGCTGCGCCGACGACATCGCTGCCCGAGCGGCTCGGTGGCGAACGCAACTGGGATTATCGTTATTGCTGGCTGCGCGACGCCACACTCACGCTGCTCGGCGCGATGCATGCGGGCTATTACGAAGAAGCGCAGGCGTGGCGCGACTGGCTGTTGCGCGCAGTCGCCGGAAGCGCAGACCAGCTTCAGATCATGTACGGTATTGGCGGCGAGCGCCGGCTTGCCGAATGGCAGGCAGAGTGGTTGCCCGGTTACGAGAAGTCGGTTCCGGTGCGGATCGGCAATGCCGCGCACACACAGCTACAGCTCGACGTCTTTGGCGAGATCATGGACGTGCACCATCAGGCGCGGCGATGCGGACTCTCGACCAACGAGTCGGGATGGGACACCCAGATCCAGTTTCTGGAGCACCTGAAAAACATCTGGCGCTCTCCCGATCAAGGTATTTGGGAGATGCGCGGCCCGGCGCAGCACTTCACTTATTCGAAGGTGATGGCATGGGTGGCGTTTGACCGCACGATCAAAAGTGCGGAGTCGTTTGGCCTTGAAGGTCCGATAGACGAATGGCGGGAGCAGCGCGACGCCATCAGCGAGGAAGTTCTAGCGCGCGGCTACGACCGTAAGCTCGGGACCTTCGTGCAAGCGTACGATTCCCAGCAGCTCGACGCCAACCTGTTGCAGTTGCCTTGCGTCGGTTTCCTGCCGGTCACCGATCCACGCATAGAGCGGACGATTGCGGCGGTCGAACAGCGTCTCATTCGTAACGGCTTTGTCATGCGCTACAGCACCGAGGACGTCGAGGACGCTCTGCCGCCCGGCGAAGGCGCATTTCTGGCGTGCAGTTTCTGGCTGGTCGACGTCTACATGTTACAGGAGCGCTATGACGAAGCTGAGAGCCTGTTCAAGCGCCTGGTCGGACTGTGTAACGATCTCGGCCTGCTCAGCGAAGAATACGATCCTGCCGCCAAACGTCTGGTCGGCAATTTCCCGCAAGCCTTTTCGCATCTCGCGCTGGTCAACAGTGCTTATAACCTGACGACGCGGCGGAAGCCGGTGCATCAGCGCGCTCACGATGAGCACGCGCCGCCTGAAGCCATCGTTGCAACTGACGTGGCTGCAACGGACGTGACCGAAGCTGCCGATTGATCGTGGCGCGGGGGCGTCTTACTCGACAAACGCCATTTGTTCGCTCGGATCCTTCTCAGGCTCCTTGGCTTTTCTCAGTTGTGCTTGCGTATGCCGCCGCTGATTCTGCAGGAATGAAGTCGGTGCATTGACCTGTTTATGGAGCAGCACGATTCGCGCAATACGCTCATACAGCGCTTTTGGCGACACTGGCTTCACCAGCAGTTCGTCCGCCCCGGCATTGGTAATCGCCAACGCTGCCGTTTTGGTGAGATAGCCGGACAAGACGATAATCGGAATCCGTCTCAGCGGACAACTCGAGCGCCTTCAGCATGCCAATCAGTCTGATACCGCTTGTTGCCGGCATGATCAGGTCGGTGATGATGATATGCGGCATGGCGGTGCCGGCCAGCTCTATGGCTTCGACGCCGTTGGCCAACTCGTAGACTTCGCGGCTGCCAAATCCGTGCAGGATCGATCGCACGATCCGGCGCGAGAACGGCTGGTCGTCGACGATAAGGAAACTTATCGCGGATAAGTCGAGCGGGAAGAATGAGCCGCTCAGGTTCGCGCGGGAATTCCGCATTTGATAAGGCGGCCTATTCGCCACGGTCTAGAGCGAAGTTGCTTTGGATTGAATCGATCGTCGCTCAAGCATTTTGATTGAGCAAGATCTTTCGGAAAACCGGCTTCCACTTTTCCGGATCATGCTCTAGCCAGCGCCGCTCGAGGCAGCGACGTCGTTTGCGGCGCTGGAAAAAATCTCGTCGAGTTCTGCGACCAGCCGCTTCGCTCTCAGATGGGACGCATAGAACCGGTCCTTGCTCGGCGAGTCGGGCCAGTTGAGCAAGTCGATCTCTTGCCGCTCAAGAATATCCGTCAGCGTTTGCAGCTTGGCGGAAAAGTCCGGCGTTTCCTGATCGGAGGCGCGCGGATGGAGTGTCTGGGTTACAAAAAGCAGGATTTCGCTGTCGGACAGTCTGCGGAATGGGCCGCGCCGAGGCTCGGCCTTCTTGGACATCTTGAACATGCACTTCCCCCAGGACGAGCGTCGGCCCGGATGCCCCGCCAACATTCGCCGCTGTCCAAGCGTTCATACCGCAGAATGAGCCTTTCTCTGCATTGGAATGTGGGCAGGCGTTGTCAGAGATTGCCTGACGTCTTAACCGAAAAGTTACCGTACTGCCCAAGCGCTTGTGTCTAAAAGTCCGGATCAGATGTCCAACCAACCTTGGCCGGATGCGTAACGCACCAATTCCGCGCGTGTTTTGAGGCCGATCTTCTCGAGTCCGCGGGCCTTGTAGGTTTCAACCGACTTCACCCCGACGTCGAGCCGCGATGCTATTTCCTTGTTGGTAAAGCCGAGCGCCGCCATCTTCAGAACATCGGATTCACGATCGGTGAGGGCAGGGGCGGCGCCATTCCTGGCCGCGAGCTTTTTGTTGCCCTTGTTGCCGTCGAATACACGTCCGACGATAGCCGGATCGATATACAAGCCGCCGACCACGACCGCGCGAATGGCCTGAACCAGATTTTCGACTGCGGAGCGCTTGAGAACATAGCCGCGCACGCCGGCCTCCAAGGCCTGATTGAGGTATGCGCGGTCTTCGTGAAGCGTGAGAATAAGCAGACGAAGATCCGGCATTTCCCCGGCAAGGCGCCGGCTGAGCACAATGCCGTTGAGTTCCGGCATTGAAATGTCGAGCACCGCAACGTCCGGCCGTTGCTCGCGGATCAGCTTGAGGGCGCTAAGGCCGCTTGCCGCCTCGCCGACGAGCGCGAAGTCATCTTCCGCGCGCAGCAGATTGCGCAGCCCGTCGAGCACGATGGGGTGGTCGTCAGCCAGGACGATGCGGGTTTTTTCGGTCACGCCGCAGACCTTTGTGTATCGAGTGCAACGCGGGCGAAAAGAGCAGTTCCGGTTCCCGGCGTGGACTCGATCTCGAGCGTTCCACCGATCAGCAATAGACGTTCGCGCATGCCGTCCAAGCCCAGTCCGCGATAGCGACCGCCTCTAGCGGTTATCGCTCCTACATCGAAACCGCAACCGTTGTCCTCGATAATCACCTGCAATGTTGCGCCTACGCGACCGACGACGACGCTGACGGCGGAGGGCTGCTGCGCGTGCTTGACGATGTTGGTAAGTCCCTCCTGGACGACGCGATAAACCGCGGCGCCGATTTCGCCCGGCACTTCGTCGATATTGGGATCGTCACAGAGAAAATCGATCTCGGTGCCGCATTGCTCGCTCCAGTCGGCCACGTAACTCGCGAGCGCTTTTTTCAGTCCGAGCTCATCGATGGCGGGAGGCCGCAGCTCCCAGGCGATGCGGTGTAAGGTCTTGCCGAGCTCTTCCATCCTCTTGCGAACCACGTTCAGGCGGTCGTGGGCGGGGCCTGCAATAAGCGCATCGATGGCATTCATTTCCAGGATAGCCGCAATCAGCCCCTGACCGGCCTGGTCGTGCAGCTCATAGGACAGGCGCAGCCGTTCCTTTTCTTCGGCAAGCCAAAGGTGTCGCCGCAAACCGATGACGAGATCGGTCTTCTTCTCGCTGTCGACCTTGAGCTGCGAATTCGCAGACGAAAGATCGGTTAGCAGTTGGTCTCGCTCGCTCAGCAGCGCGGCGGTCGGCAGCGACCACAACGAGGTGAATGCGAGGATGATCTGCAAGCCAAGAATTCTTTCAGCGACCTGCGTTTGCAGCAGGAGAGGGTCGCCAATGCCCGTTACGATAAAAGCGCTGGCGATCAGCGCGGTCAGCAGTGTCGCCACGGTAGCTCCGACCAGGCCGAACCGAAGCGTTGCGAGCAAGATTGCCGGTACGACAATGAATATGACCGGCCGAAAATAGACGGCACAGGTGCAGATCGTGACCACGAGGGCAAGAACGCCGGCGGCTTCCGTCAGCCGGTGCTTCAATTGCGTGCTGTACCAGTTCGGCGATGTGACGTTGATGAAAAGCGGCGTCACGATGATCAGGCCGAGCGCGTGTGCCGGATAAAGATGCATCCATACGAGCCGCCATGGAATAACGTAGGCCGAGCCGACAGCCATGGCGCCTACCGCGTCGCTGCCGATCGGGGCGATCGTGCCTGCGATCATGATGAAAACAAGCAGGCTTTTGAATTGAGTGAGATTGGAGGCGTCGATACGGAATGCCGCCAGCAGCGCCAGTACGATGCCAATCTCTAAAAAATCCGAGGCGCCGAGAATGGTCCCGGAGATCGGTGTAACCCCCGACGTCACGGCCCCCAGCGCGATGGCGCACGTCCCGCCCAGCAAGATTGAAGCGTAGTTGCGCAGGTTCCGTTCGTAGCGAAGCAGCGCGACCAGGATCAGTGCATTGGTCGGCCAAACCGTCACGACGTAGTGCGACAGACGTGAGAAATCGAGACTGAGGACAGAAACCACGTAAAATGCCACTGGCAGCGTCAAATGGCCCGCGATGGAAAGCGGGAAGCGGCGTTCCGCGGCCTCACCCGAAACGTCATGCGGGCGGTCGCTGTCGATCTGCAAACACAGCTGCGCCGGGTCGGCACCCGGCCGACCATAAACAAAAGCAGAAAGAGCCTCCGAGAGGCCGGTCGTTCTCAGCATTCCTGATGGACCTGCCGTACCACGCTGAGCCCCAGGCGATCTTTTGGCCGAATCGGGCCATGGGCAACGTGAATAATCTCACGAAGGATAGCGGCTGCACATCTGAAATGTCAGGCGGCGCATTGCCTCAAAAGAAGCCGACGGATTCGCAGCCTGTGCCGGCGGCAAAGCTCCTTTTGACGCGGCGGTTCGGAATATCGACCACGTGTACGGAGCCGTCGCCCTGACAGGCGACAAACAGCTCGTCGCCGTGGAATGCCATGTCCATCGGTTGCGAGCCGACCTTGATCGCAACCTGTTCGCGGAACGACGGATCGATCAGGCTCACGGTATCGCTGTTGAGGCTGGTGACGCCGAGCAGGCTGTTATCCGGCGCATAGCGTGCGATCTGCGCCGCCTTGGGCACGTCCTTGAGCACGATTTCTTCGCGGACCTTGCCGGCATCGGTGTCGATCAAGATGAGCTTGGGTTCGGCATCGTCGACGGCGACAACGGTTTTGCCGTCGGCTGAGATTGCAATACCGGCGAGCGGGCGCGGCGCCTTGATCTTGCCGAGCAGTTTTCGCGCCGGCAGATCGATAACCGAGACGGTGCCGTCTTCCTCGTTCTCGGTGTAGAGCCGCTTGCCGTCCGGCGAAATGATCAGGCGGTGGCCATTGGTCGAGCCGGAGTCGATCGCCTCGACGACCTTATTGGTTTTGCGGTCGATCACCGCGACCACGGCGCTGTTCTCGCAGGTGATGTAGATCAGCCCATCGGGCCCGAGCTTGAGCGTGTGCGGCGCAATATAGGGCCGCAGGTCGATGGTTCCGACATGAGCGCGCTTGTGCAAATCGAAGATGCAAAGAAGATGCTGCGGATTGGGATTGCGGCCATGAATGCCGTCGCCGAAGATCGGCACGTAGGCTAAGCCGGTCTCCGGTATCACCAGCAGTTCGTGCACCGTGCGCGGAAAGCCGTCGATCACCACTTCGGTTTCGTAAGTCTGCGGATTGAGGAACAGCACTTTGCCGCCCATCTTGTCGACCGCGATTATGCCGTGATCTGCGCTTGCCATCGTTTCTTCCCTTGGTCCGATGATTTAATCTAACGCGTCATGGGCGGGCTTGTCGCGGGCATGACGGTCGAGAAGCTGATAACGTCATAATGATTTTCCGGGAGTGTCGTCCATGGCCGCCGTAGCAGCGCATAACGTCAAATTCTTGAGCCACAGCGACCAGGGCGGCCGCGGCGACGGCGTGCAGGTCATGGTCAACAAGGGCTTCGCTTATGTCGGCCACGGCTTTTCCAACGGCATCACGATCATCGATGTGCGCGATGCGAAAAATCCGAAGACGGTCAACTTCTTGCCCTGTTCGCCGAATACCCGCGCGCACCATCTACAGACCGCCACTCATGAGAAATTCGGCGACCTGTTGCTGGCGGTCAACGGACCGAGCGTCTGGACCATGCAGGTCAGTCAGGAAGCTTACTTCGCCGGCAATTCCGGCGAGGCCCTTAAAGATCAGCAGTTCACCAGCGGCTTGCGCATTTACGACCTGTCGAAGCCGGAGGCGCCGCGAGAGATCGCCTTCCTGCCGCTTGGCGGGCTCGGGCCGCATCGCATCTGGTATGTCGGCGAGCGCTACGCTTACGTTTCGGTGCATCTGCCGGAATTCACCGACCATATCCTCGTGATCGTCGACATGAAGGAGCCGACGCGGCCGGAAGTCGTCGGCAAATTCTGGCTGCCGGGCATGAACAAGGCCGCGGGCGAGACGCCGACCTGGCCGCAAGGCAGGCGGTACGCGCTGCATCATGGTCTGGCTGCCGGAAATCTCTTTTACAGCGCATGGCGCGATGGCGGCCTTGCGATCGTCGATATCGCCGATCCGGCAAAGCCGAAGCTGGTCAGTCATCGTAACTGGGATCCGCCGTTCGGCGGCGGCACCCATTCGCCGCTGCCGCTGCCGGATCGCAATCTGCTTGTGGTCGCCGACGAGGCGAACTTCGCCGATTGCAGCAAGGGCCTGCGCTACATCTGGACGTTCGACATTCGCGAGCCATCGAACCCGGTGAGCATTTCGACCATGCCGATTCCGGATGAAGCGGATTATTGCAAGAAGGGCGGCAATTTCGGTCCGCATAACTTGTGGGAGAATCGGCCCGGCGCGTTCCAGAGTTCGCGCTACATTTTCGCGACGCTGCACAATGCCGGCGTCCGCGTCTACGACATCAAAAATCCATTCGCGCCGACCGAGGCTGGCTACTTCGTACCGCCGCCGCCGGCCAAGATGTACGATCCGCGCCCGAACCGGCCTCAGGTCATTCAATCCTGCGACTGCTATGTCGATGCGCAGGGCATCATGTATCTGACTGATTCCAATGCGGGACTGTACATTTTACAGTTCGAAGGCGCGTGACCTGACCTGTTTTCGGGGACGAGTGGGACATAGTCGCCCCCACATTGACAGTGGGACGCGGCCCTTACACACTTGATTGATCAAGAGCTGCTCAAGCGGCCGGATAACGCATGATCGCGGAAAGCGGATAACGGCTTTTCGGATGAGGTGATGCGGAAATAAGGGGCGTCGAACGACGCATTGGGGAGGGTTGGATGTCGAGCATCACGGCCGGCCATATTGGCGCGGCGGCACCAGCGGGCGCAGTTGCTTCAGGCGGCGCGCAAACCGTTGAGGGTTTCGTCAACGCTGCTTTGGATGACGCGAAAATGTCGCCGCTGCACCGGCGAGTTATCGCGCTGATCGCCGCCGGCTATTTCTGCGATGTCATCGACTACACGGTGTTCGGCTCTCTGGTTCCGTTCATCATCAAGTCAGGCTTCGGGGCCGCGGACGTCGCCCTGATTGGCAGCGCCACGATCTTCGGACTTGCTCTCGGTACCGCAGGCCAGGGCGAGTTCTCGGATCGGCTCGGGCGCCGGTTTGTCTATCAGTTCAACCTGCTGTTCTTCGGCATCGTCACCATTCTCGGCGCGTTCGCGCCAAATATCACGGTGCTGGTTATCTGCCGTTTCATTGCCGGCGTAAGCCTCGGCGCCGAGCAGCCGCTCGCATTCGCCTATGCCGGCGAATGGACGCCCAAGCGCATCCGCGGCCGCGTCCTCGCCTTCGTGCATTTCATCGGCGGCGCATGCGTCTGGCCGATCGGAACGGCGCTGGTGCTTGGATTTGGTGCCTACTTCGCCTCGATGAGCGATGCTGCACAATCCGCAGCCTACGTCTGGCGCGGTGTTTGGATCCTCGTCGGCGTGCTCGCGCTGATCGTCTGGGCATTCCGCTTCACGCTGCCGGAATCGCCGCGCTATCTGGCGACCCATGGCCGTGGCGAGGAAGCGCTCGACATACTCGGACGGCTCGGCATTGCGCGGCCGACCCAGCCGCTGCTGAAAGATGCGGCGAGCGACACCAAGAGCGATCCGTTCAGCGTCGTGTTCTCGAAGTATCCGCGCCGCGTCGTTGCCGGCATGATCTGCTTCACGGCGTTCTTCGGCATCGCCATCGGGCTTGGTGCGTGGTTGCCCAATATCATGAACGCCAAGGGCTTCAGCATCACCAAGTCGCTGCAATACACCCTGGCAATGAACTTTGCGGTGCCGTGCGCCAGCCTGTGCATGATGTACACGCTCGACAAGTACGGCCGTAAAATCACGTCGATCGTCACGTTCATTGCCGCCGGCCTGGCGGCGATCGCCTTCGGCAATGCCGAGACCGCGGTCGAACTGATGATCGCCGGGTTCATTATGACCTTCTTTGTGCAGATTGCCGGCAACTCGATGCAGATTTTCACATCTGAAGTGTTCCCGACGAATGCACGCGCGTCAGGCTTCGGCTGGGCCTCGGGCGTCGGCCGGCTGGCGACGGCGTTCATCATGCCGACGATCCTGTGGATCCAGACCGGCTTCGGACTGGCGACGGTGTTTGCCTGCCTGGCGGCGCTGTTGTTCGTTGCCGCGATCTCGGTCACGCAGCTCGGACCAGAAGCCCGGCAGATGAGCCTCGACGAGATCGCGCCGCCGACCGGCTGATCTGCCGGCTCGCGTTCACTCCGCGGCGGAGGCCGGCTGCGCGCCGGCCTCGACGGCGGGAGACAGGTAAATACCCTGACGCAGTAATTCGCGCTGGATTGCGCGTACATCGACGTCGCGCGGTCTGGTTCCGCTGTTGACGGCAAGTGCTGCGGCGACACCGGCGGCATGGCCGGTCAACCAGCACTGCGGAATTTCGCGCAGGAATGTGTGCGAGTTCGGATCGCAGGCCACGTGGCGGCCTGCGCCCAGGATATTGTCGAGCGTTTCCGGTAGCAAAGCGCCATAGGGCACTGAGATGTTCGGTGTCTTTGGCGACAACGATGTCGAGACGCCGATTTCATCGTCCCAGACATAGCCGCTGTCCCACTGCTGCCGCGTCACCTTGCGCAATCCGGTGAGACGCCGGCTGTGCCGCACGCCGATCTGCGGCGCGCCAAGCATGAGAAAGGCACCGGCAAAGCCGGGCGCGGAATTCCGATAGACATCGAGGTGGCCGACTGCGAGTTCGCGCGACCGCAGTTCTACTGTGGTCAGGTCTTCGACATTGATGGCGCTGTAGCCGGCGAGGCGCGGACCCATGAACAGGGCGATGTCGTTGCGCCAGGAGACAAATGGCTTCTCGAAAAATTTCAACCGTTCGCGGCCCTGCGCCATGAAAGCTGCAAAAGCGTCCGGTTCGTTGGTGCGGAACGACAGCCAGCGCTCCATGTCGACGCCCCCGATCAGAAACGCCGTGTTCATGCAGTGGTGAATATCGCCTTCGTCGATATCGCTTTCGCAAGCTGCACCGGAGCGCGCGATCAGATCGGCATCGCCGGTGGTATCGACCGTGACTTTGGCTAGGATAGCGTGGCGGCCTTCCTTGCTCTCGAAGATCGCGCCCTTGATCGCATTGTCTTCAACGATCGGTTGCGCGCACCAGGCATGAAACAACAGCCGTACCTTGGCTTCCGTCGTCATCTGCATCGACAATGTCTTGAGCGCTTCCGGATCGACGGTTGGCGACCAGGTGACGATGCCATGATAGGCGGCGGTGCGTTGTGCCCAGTAAGCGGCGGTCGCCGCGTCGCGGCTGCCCCAGTCGGCATGCGGCGGTCCCTGGATCGCATCCTTCGGCAGCCGGTCCATGAGCTCTTCGGCGAGGCCGCGAATGATGGGCTTACCGGACCAATCCGTCATGCGGTCGATCCAGATCACCAGGCCGCCGGTCGAAAGCCCGCCGAGATGATTGTAGCGCTCGACCAGCAAGACATCGGCGCCGAGCCGTGCCGCTGCAATCGCCGCCGTAGTACCAGCCGGGCCGCCGCCAACCACCAGCACATCGGTCTCGGCAAAAACGGGAATGTCGCGCGCTGCCTCGCGAACAGTTTTTGCGGGACGCGGACGCCGTTGTTGTCCGCGGCCCGAGAACAATTCGATGCCCTGCGCCGCGCCGATGCTGCTCGAATAATTGCCGCTGCCCGGCGGCTCGCGGAAAATCTCGGTCTCGCGAACCGCGCGTCCGGCGGGCAGGGCATCTTTCTCGTTCGCCATGCCCAAATTTAGGACATGCGGCGGCGCCGCGCTACCGGCAGTGAAAGCATTTCTACGGGCGCCCGGCTTTAAGTTCGCTGCTCCGCGGCTCGAACCACGTTTTTCATGCTGCTGAAATCGCCAGCCAAAAAATGACGAATGTTCTCACTAATAATCGGCAGGTTGGTTCGCGCCGATCCGTCGTGTGTCGCTGACTGGTGGCAAGTTATAATGACGTTATCCAGATCCCACAGGGGATTATCCTGCTTCAACGGCTCTTGTTCGAAAACATCCAGCGCTGCGCCAGCTATCTTTTTTTGCTTCAAGGCGTCGAGTAGCGCCGGCTCGTCGACGACGCCGCCGCGCGCCAGGTTTATAAGATAGGCATCGGGCTTCATCGCACCGATTATTTCGGCGTCGATGAGATGATGCGTGGAGGCGGTGTAAGGCGTGAGCACGACGAAATAGTCGAACTCACGTACGATCGACGGCAATTCCGCCTTATCACATACCCGATCGAATCCCGGAACCTCGTGGACCTGGGATGTGACACCCAGGACGGTCATGCCGAACGCCTTGAACAGCGGCGCCATGATCTCGGCGATCGATCCCATGCCAAGAATGCCGACCGTCTTTCCATTCAGCAGACGTGAGGGCCAGTTCTCCCATTTGTGTTTGGCCTTGTTGTTGAGGCTGCGAGGCAGTTGCCGGCTCAGTGCAAGCATCAGCATGACAGCCGCTTCAGACATCGGCGTTCCGTGAACGCCATGAATGTTTGTCACAATGACATCCGGCCGCAACGTCGGCCTGTCGATGATGCCGTCCACTCCGGTGCCTATACCCTGCACCCATTTCAACTTACGCGCGTTTTCAAAAACGTTATCAGCCCTGTCGTCGAGATGCGGTCCATGGGTCACGATGATATCGGCGTCGGCGAGATAAGGGTCTGCATCCTTCACGTTGGAAACGGCATTGACTGTTATTTCAGGGAACACCTGCACGATTCCGTTGTAGTACTGCGCCCGAATGCGTTCGGGTGACCGAAGTATGATGAGGAGCGATGGTTTCGCACTCATAGAAGTTGCAGCTCCAAATTTGATTGACTGCCGAGCCTGTTCTAAAAGGCGGCCGGCTTTATGGAAGGTTTTCGGAAAGCGATGAAGATCACGTCGGTCGACGATATACATGCCGATGCCGGTTGGCGCACGCTGTCATTTCTCAAAATTACAACCGACAGCGGACTGGTCGGGTGGTCCGAATTTGGCGAAGGCCGGTCGAGTCCGGGCTTGACCGGCGTGATCCGAAAAATCTCCAGCCAATTGATAGGGCAGGATCCACGGGAAGTCGGAAAGATCAGCGCCAGGCTTTATGCCAACACCCGGACCACGACTGGTGGAATGATTTCGCAGGCTAACGCCGCCATTGAAAATGCGTGTCTTGATATCAAGGCAAAGGCGCTCGGCGTTCCGGTGTTCGAGTTATTCGGCGGCGCCGTGCGCAATCGGCTTCCGGCGTATTGGTCGCACTGTGGAACACTTCGCGTGCGCCATCCCGACCTGTTTGGCGCGGCTCCTCTGCGGACCCTGGAAGACATCACGGCGCTGGGGCAGGAGGTCAAACAACGGGGCTTCCCGGCGTTGAAGACCAATATCCTCACTTTCGCGGATGGGGTCGCGTCGAACTATCAGGGTGGTTTCGGCATGAGCGAAGGTCATCCCGAGATCAATCTCGACGACCGTATGCTCGACCAGATCGTGGCGCTCATTGGTGCGTTTCAGAAAGGCACCGGCGCTGACGTCAAACTCGCGATCGATCTGAATTGCAATTTCAAGCCTGAGGGTACCCGGCAGATCGCCAAGGCGCTGGAACCCTTCCGTCTGCTCTGGCTTGAATTCGATCTGCATGATCCGAAGTCGCTGGCCTCGATCCGCCAATCGACAACAACGCAAATCGGCTCCCTGGAAACAGTCTACGGCCGGCGCAATCTGAAGCCGTATCTCGACGAGACTGCTGTCGATGTCGTGATCATCGATCCGCAGTGGAACGGGATGATCGAGTCGACGCGGATGGCGGCGCTGGCGGATACTTATGAGGTCAACGTCGCTGTCCATAATTATCACGGTCATCTTTCCACTTCGATCGGTGCGCATTTCGCGGCCGTCATCCCGAATTTCCGTATTGCGGAAGTGGTGGTCGACGAGGCGCCATGGGTGGCGGATTTTTTCACCCATCCTTTGGACTTCTCGAAAGGGGAGATCATTGTCCCGTCCCGTCCAGGCTGGGGGACGGACATCAACGAAGAAGCGGTCCGCGCTCGCGCGGCTAAGCGATAGACCCAAGCTCCAAGGATAAGCTCATGTTTGACCGTCGCAGTTTCATCGCCGGCGCCGCAGTGTCGGCGCTTTCCGCTGGATGTCCGGCCCTTGCGCAATCGTGGCCAAGCCGCCCGATCATGGCCATCGTTCCGTTCCCGCCGGCGGGCAACGTCGACATTACCGCGCGCCTGGTAGCGGATCCTGTTTCCAAGGCTCTCGGACAAACGATGGTGGTCGACAATCGGCCTGGAGCCGGAGGCAATATCGGCAATGAAGTCGTCGCTCATGCGGCGCCCGATGGCTACACGATTCTGTTCACCCAAGGCGGAATCGCGGTCAATCAGTTTCTGTACAAGAACCTGAAATACGATGCGGCGCGCGACTTCATTCCGGTTTCACTGCTCGTGCTGGTTCCGAATGTTCTTGTGGTGCCCGCCAGTTCGCCGGCCAAAACTTTTAAGGAATTGGTCGATTACGCGAAGACAAAGACTTTGGTTTACTCGTCCGCGGGTAATGGCACTTCCAGTCATCTGTCGGGTGAACTCTTCAAACGCAAGGTCGGCATCGAAACGATACACGTTCCCTATCGCGGCACCGCGCTCGGCATCACCGACATGATCGCCGGGCGGGTCGATCTGACGATCGACAATGTTTCCGCTCTGCTGCCTCACATTCAATCCGGCGCGATCCGGGCTCTGGCGGTCACCAGCCGGGAGCGTCTTGCCGTGCTTCCGGATGTTCCGACCATGGACGAGAGCGGTCTTCAGGATTTCAAATCCTCGGGTTGGACCGCGGTGTTTGCGCCCGCCAAGACGCCGGCAGACATTGTGGACCGGTTAAACAAGGCGGTGGTGGACGGCATCCGCCGCCCTGACATCAAGTCGAATATGGAGCAGGCAGGAAACGTCGTCGTCGGATCGACACCGGAGGAATGCGCCAAGTTCGTGAAGGAGGAGAGCGACACTTGGGGGCCGATCATCAAGGACGCCAACATTACGATCGGTTGAAGGCTCACATCATGGCCGAGTTGCTTGCTGCCGCGCCGAGTCTGCTTGCCAGATTATTCATCGCGCTTGACGGCCACGACTACGATGCGCTGACGGACTGCTTCGCACCGGACGGTGTGTGGTTGCGTCAAGGAAAAACGTTGAATGGCCGCGGGCAGATTCGCCAGACTTTGACGGAAACCAAGCCTGCGATCCGAACCACGATCCACCAGCTCAGCAACGTCTGCATCGACAGCGCGAGCGCGGACAGCGGGTCGGGCCGATTTTACCTGGCGGTCTATCGGCACGATTCCGGTTTGCCGCCGCCGTATCCGGTACCGACGCCCGCGCAATCTCGGTCTTTGCAAAGTCGATTACGTTTTGGTTGAAAAAACGTGGTTGGTGCAGCGTATGCAAACCGGCCCTTACGTGTTTACGACAGCCTGACCGTTCGCCGGACGGACGACATTCCGCATACGGCCGAAGTCTCCGGCGATGAAATGGCGAATATTTTCGACCATCACCGGAAGGTTTGCCGCGATTGACCCGTCATGCGTCGCCGATTGGTGACATGTGATGAAGACATTATCCATGGCCCAGAACGGATGATCTTGCGGTAGTGGCTCGGTTGCGAACACATCGAGCGCGGCGCCTGCAATCCTGTCGTCGCGCAGTGCAGCGAGCAACGCCGCCTCATCCACGACTCCGCCACGGGCGTGATTGATCAAAAAAGCGGATGGCTTCATCGCGGCGAACACTTTGGCATCGATGATGTTATGCGTCTCGGGCGAATACGGCGTGAGCAACAGGAAATAATCCAGTTCAGCCACCGTTTCGATCAGGGTGTCGCGATGAACCATGCGATCAAAACCCGGCATATCGCGCGGACCCGACGAAATGCCGATCACGGTCATGTCGAACGCTTTGCAGCGCGGCGCGACCGTTTTGGCTATCGAACCGACGCCGAAAATGCCGATTGTTTTGCCGGTGATCAGGCTCGATGGCCATCCTTCCCACTTGCGCTGCTCTTGATTGCGGACGCTGCGCGGAATCCGCCGGCTCAGGGTCAGCATCGCCGCGAAAGCCGCCTCCGACATCGGATTGCCGTGGACACCATGAATGTTCGTCACGGTGATGTCGTCGCGCAGTGTTGGGCGATCGGCAAAATTATCAACTCCGGTGCCAATTCCCTGAATCCACTTCAGCTTCGGCGCGTTGCTCAGGACGTGGTCGGCACGGTCGGCGAGGTACGGCCCGTGCGTGATCAGCACTTCCATATCGGCGAGATAGGGATCGGCCTTGCGGACGTTATCGACCAGGGTGACTTTCAATTCCGGGAAAGCCGCGCTGATGCCATCGCGGTAGCGCTGCGCCATCGCCGGGTTGATAGCCAGGATAAGGAGGATGGAAGTCATGCGGTCATGCGGCGGCTTGATGCAGGCAGGAAGGGAGGCGGACTGTAGTTCTGGGCACTGATGGAGCCAACTACCAACAAGCGACAAAGACCGTCGGCTCAGCCCCGCCAGTAGCGGTCTTCCCAGCTTCGCGACAATCGCATGGCGGAAAGGATCAGGCCGGCCATCGAATAAGTCTGCGGGAAGTTGCCCCACAGCGCGCCGGTTTTCGGATCGACGTCTTCCGACAGCAGGCCGTAACGATTGCGGTGATTGAGCGCGTCGATGAAGAGATCTTTGGCCGCGTCGCGGCGGTTGAGCGACCACAGCGCGTCGATCAGCCAGAACCGGCAGATCAGGAACGCCGTTGCCGGCAGGCCGAAATCGTCTTCGGCGGCGTAACGCAGGACGTGCTTCTCGCGCATCAGTTCGCGTTCCATCGCGGCGACCGTCGAGGCAAAACGCGGATCGTCCACGTCGACGACACCGAGATCGGCCAGCAACAGCACGCTGGCGTCGAGGTCGTCGGAGCCGAATGCCGCGGTGAAGGCGCCGCGTTTTTCGTTCCAGGCGCCCTCGATCAGGGCGGCATGGATAGGATCGGCGACCGAATTCCAGTATTTGGCGCGGTCGGCGAGACCAATGCGATTGGCGATTGCCGCGAGCCGCTGGCAGCCGGCCCAGCACATCGCCGCCGAATGGGTATGGATACGGGCGCGGCCGCGATATTCCCAAATGCCGGCGTCGGGCTTGAATGCCTTTTGCGCGGCGCGCTCGCCGAGCGTTTCCAGCAAACGAAACAGACCCTCGTCACCGGGCCGGGGCAGGCGGCGATCGAAGAACATCGGCATCGCCGCCAGGATGACACTGCCATAGGCATCGTGCTGAATCTGATCGACGGCGGCGTTGCCGATCCGCACCGGGCCGTCGCCGCGATAGCCTTTGAGGTTGGGCGCGGTCCATTCCTCGATGCTGTTGGTCGAGACCACGCTATAGACCGGCCGTAATTCGTGGTCGGCCTGCGACGCGATCGACAGCGTGAACGAAATAAATTCTTCCATCGTGCGCGTCGCGCCGATGCGATTGAGCGCCTGCACGACGAAATAGGCGTCGCGCAGCCAGCAATAGCGGTAATCCCAGGTGCGGCCGGAGCCCGGCGCTTCGGGAATTGATGTGGTGTGCGCGGCGATGACCCCGCCGGTCTCGTCGAAGTTGGAAAGCTTCAGCGTGATCGCGGCGCGGATGATGGCTTCCTGCCAATCGTAGGAGATCGACAGGCGGCGCACCCATTCCATCCAGTAGTCGTGGGTGCGGTCGACGAATTCGCGGCAGGTCGTTTGCAGATCGCCGGGGAATGGCTCGTCCGGACCGAACACGAGATGCAGCGGTTTGCTCAGCACGAAGGGCGATTCACTGTCGATCAGCGAGAGCGGCGCATCGGTCGTGAGCCGGATAACGTGCGTATCGCCGGAATAGCGGATGTGGTTGCTGCCCAAAGAGCGGTTCGGCATCGGCTTGCCGTATTCGCAGGTCGGCCGCATCCGGATGGTGATGCGCGGCAGACCGGAGACCGGCTCGATGATCCGGTACAGCTGCGGCGGCTTGAATACGCGGCCGTATTGGCGAAAGCGCGGAATGAAGTCCGTGATCCGCACTTTGCCGCCGTTCTTGTCGGTCAGCTCGGTGCGGACGATCGCGGTGTTGCGGACATATTCGGATTGATATTCCGCCATGTCGTCGAGCACGACATCGGAAAATCCCTTTTCCTCCTCGCCCGCCACCAGCCGGCAAAAGATCGGGTCGCCGTCGAAGCGCGGATAACACCACCAGACCAGCCGCGAGCACGGATCGACCAATGCCGCCATGCGGCCGTTGCCGAGCACCGCCAGGTCGAGCCCATGATCTATAGGCACATGGTCTATAGGCACATGATCTTTCATTCAGCGGCGCCAATGGGTTCGTCGGCAATACGCGCGAGCCAATCCCGCACGGATTCCGGTTTGTCGAAGTGTCCATTGGCGTCGGCGGCGATGTGGCCGACGGAAAAACCCAAGCCTGCGAATTTGGAAATGATGCCGAATACCGGCTCGTCGGTGATGTCGTCGCCAATGAAAATCGGATTGCGGTCGGCGAACGGCGGATAGAGCATCAGATCGCACACCGCATTCGCCTTACTCACGCCGTCAGCCTTGATCTCGATAACAAACTTGCCGGGCAAGATTTCGATCGAACCGGGCTCTGCGCTTGCACAGATCGTCTCGACGGCGGTGCGCAACTCGTCCGCCTTCTCGGGCGCGAGGCGATAGTGCAGCGCAAGCGAGTAGCCTTTGTCTTCGGCGAGTATGCCGTGCCCGAGTTCTGTCAGCCGCGCCAGCTTGCGTTTGAGCGCGGCGCTAAGCGGCGCGACCCGTGCAATCGGGGTGGCTCCCGCGGCGGTGCGCATCTCCGCGCCATGGCCGCCGATCGCGGCGAGCTCGAGCGGCGAAAAGATCAAATCGATATCGTTGAGCGGGCGGCCCGAAACCAGCGCCACCGCGCCGCCGGTCAGGCCATCCAGCCGCGCCAGCGTACGCCGCAATCCCGGCGGCACCCACACCTGCTGGGGCGAAGGCGCGAGATCGAGGATCGTGCCGTCAATATCGAGCAGGATCGCGCATTTCCGCAAATCGGGAATGAGCGAGATGTCAGAAAGCTCCATGTCGAGGTCCAAAATGCCAGTTGCAATATCCACTTACGATATCCGTATTTCAGTCTGCCAATGCAAGCGGCCGGCTCAGGCTTTCGAGCGATTTTCCCTCGGCCGCTATACCCCAGCGCGCTTCGACCAATGCAGCAATTGCCATCAGGATTGCGCCGAGCACATAACCTGCGGCGACGCTTTCGCGTGAGCCGGTGTTGACAAGAACGCCAAATAACAATGGGCCGGCGATACCGCCGATGCCAGTGCCGATGGCGTAGAAGAAGGCGATCGCAAGCGCGCGGATTTCAAGCGGGAAAGTCTCGCTCACCGTCAGATAGGCCGAGCTCGCGGCGGCGGATGCAAAGAAGAACACCGTCATCCAGGCGACAGTGAGCGAAGAAGCGGTGAGAAGGTTTGCGCTGAACAGCCAGGCGGTGATCGTAAGCAGGATGCCCGACATCGCGTAGGTCGATGCGATCATGATCTTGCGCCCGACGGTGTCGAACAGCCGGCCCAGCACTATAGGACCGAGGACATTGCCGGCGGCGAACGGCAGGATGTACCAGCCGACGGCGCCGGCTGGCGTGCCGTAGAATTCGGTCAACACCAGCGCGTAAGTGAAAAAGATCGCGTTGTAGAAGAACGCCTGCGCGACCATCAGGGTCAGCCCGACCAGCGTGCGTTGCCGGTAAGTCTCGAACAACGTTCGAGCGACTTCGCGAAGCGGCGTATGACTGCGCGCACGCAGTCTTATCCTTTCAAGCGTGCCACTTCTTCCATGCCCATCCCGTGTCACTGCAAATCTCGTCTCGGCAAATCTCGTCTCGATGCCGCTGACAATCTTCTCCGCGGCTTCCGGAAAACCATGGGTGATAAGCCAGCGCGGGCTTTCGGGAATCCAGATTCGCATCACGAGAATAATGAGCCCGATTGAAGCGCCGATGAGGAATGCAAACCGCCAGCCAAGCGCGGGGTTAATGATCGTGGGATCGAGCAGGATGATCGAGCCGCCCGCGCCCATGGCCGCGCCGATCCAGAAGCTGCCATTGATGAGCAGGTCCGTCCAACCGCGAAGCCTTGCCGGTATGAGCTCCTGGATTGTCGAATTGATGGCGGTGTATTCGCCGCCGATACCCGCACCGGTCAGGAATCGGAAAAGCACGAAGCTCCACACATCCCACGACAGGCCGGTCGCGGCGGTCGCGGCCAGATAAAGCGCAAGCGTGATGGTGAACAGTTTTTTGCGGCCCAAGCGGTCGGTCAGCCAGCCGAACACAAATGCGCCACACACCGCGCCGGCAAGATAAGCGCTGCCGGCCAGGCCGATCTGCGCATTGCTTAATCCGAGTGCGGTGGTCTGCTTGAGTTCGCCGGAAAGCGCGCCAGCAAGTGTGACTTCGAGGCCATCCAGTATCCAGGTAATGCCGAGCGCCATGATCACGAGAAGATGAAAGCGCCCAAAAGGCAGCGCATCGAGGCGGGCCGGAATATCGGTCTCGATAACATCGCCTGATTGATCAGAAACAACACCCGCTGTTTGGCGCGGCGGAATATGTCGCGAAGCGGGCGGCGTTGCGGCAGAATCTACAATAGCAGGACTTATAGTATAAGGCTGCGGCGCTGCACGCCGTTCGAAGAGTACCATAATCTGAATGCCGATAAGCCAATGCCGACAAACCCCGGCCAGCCCCGGTAAACGCCTTGTAGGCTCAAGTGTTCCGACGGCAGCGAACGTCTTTTGCGTCAAATCGTCAACGGCTTGCCGCCTTGCCGGAGTAGGAAATCCGCCAGATTGTCCCGCTGGCGTCTTCCGAGATCAGCAGCGACCCGTCCTTGTCGACGGTCACACCCACCGGCCGGCCCCAGACCTCGGAGTCGTTGTTAACAAAACCGGTGGCGAAGTCCTCGTACTCGCCGGTTGGCACGCCATCCTTCACGATCACGCGGATGATTTTGTATCCGGTCCGCTTCGACCGATTCCAGGAGCCATGCTCGGCGGCAAAAATATTGCCGCGATAGTCGGCCGGAAATTGCGTGCCGTTGTAAAACGCAAGACCCAGCGACGCCGAATGCGCCTGGATCAGGACGTCCGGCACCGTGATCTTGTCTTTTAGATCGGGCCGCTCGCCGGCGTGACGCGGATCTTCGTGGGCGCCGATATAGTACCAGGGCCAGCCGTAGAACGCGCCCTGGCGAACGCGCGTGATGTAATCGGTCGGCACATTGTCGCCGAGGCCGTCACGCTCGTTGGTCGAGCACCATACCGTGCCGGACGATGGCGCAACCGCCAGGCCGACACAGTTGCGGATTCCGGTCGCGAAGATGCGCTCGTTCTTGCCGTCCGGGTCGAAGGTGAGCACATCGGCACGGCCTTCTTCGTTGCCCCACGACTCGCCGAGCGGGTGATCGGCCTGCCACTTCTGCGCATCGGCCGGGCTCATCTTGGTCATGCCGTCGCCGACATTCGAGCCGGAGCCGACCGACACATACATTGTCTTGCCGTCCGGCGAGAACACGACGTCGCGGGTGTGATGTCCGCCGACCGGCAGATGCGGCACGATGGTCTCGGCGGGTCCGCGCGCGATTTGATCGCCGTTCTGGTACGGGAAGCGCACCACGGAGTCGGTATTGCCGACATAGACCCACTGCGGATTGGGGCCCGGCGGATAGAACGCGATACCGAACGGGTTCATCAGATTGGTCGCGAACACTTTTGCCTCGGGGGCGGCGCTGCCGTTCGGGCGCAGCACGCGGATCTGACCGGCGGAGCTTTCCGCGACAAAAATGTCGCCGTTCGGCGCGAGCCGCAGGATGCGCGGACTCAACAGGCCGGAGGCAAAAAGGTTGACTTCAAAGCCGTTTGGGACGATTGGCTTCTGATCGTCGGTTCGGCGCATTATTCTGACTGAATTCCGTACTGACTCGGCCATATCGGGTGCCGGCAAGTCCTGGGGCCTGATCAGCCGACGCGTTCCCGGACGGTCAGTGTGCCAGTCGCCAAATGCGGCCGTGCCTTCGAGCAGCCCAGTGCCCGTCTGGGCGAAGACCGGAATGGCAGTGAGGGAAAGAATGATTGCGGCGCCAGCCGCAATAAATCCGCGAGCGGGGTTCGGCATCGGCTGCTCCTGGCGGGGGTTCGACAGACCAACAAGACAAACCTAACACGGTTCCACCAGGGACGCGCCTTTGACGCTTGAAGCTGTAACCCGAATAGAGATTCCACGGCGTTTACGCGCGCTGGTGCGCGCCCGTGAATCGAGTCTGGTCGGGTTGGCGGCCGTGGTCGGCGCCATTGCCGGCGTGGTGGTCGCCGTCATGGGCGATACCGTCGATATGCTTCACGAAATCTTTTTCCGGCTGGCGCCGGGCGAGCGGCTTTCGGGCCGGCTGGTTCTGGACCCGTGGCTGGCGGTGGCTGTGCCGGTGCTTGGCGGCATCCTGTTTGGCCTTGGGTCGGAGTTGATCAAGCGATGGCGGCCCGATCAGGAGATCGATCCGATCGAAGCAAATGCGCTGCACGGCGGCCGGATGTCGCTGCTCGGCAGCTTTATCGTCGCTCTGCAGACGGTGTGGTCGAGCGGCGTCGGTGCCTCCGTCGGGCTTGAGGCTGGTTACACCCAGATGTCGGCCGGCATCGCCTCGCGCATCGGCAAAGCATTCCGCCTGCGCCGCGGCGATCTTCGCATCCTGGTCGGCTGCGGTGCGGCGGCCGGAATTGCCGGCGCTTTCGGCGCGCCGCTGGCCGGCGCGTTCTATGGCTTCGAGCTGATTATCGGCAGCTATTCGCCGATCAGTCTGGCGCCGGTCGGTATTGCTTCGCTGATCGGTTTTTTGGTCGCGCATTATTTTTCGCCAGCCGAGCTCGGCGTGGTGGCGCCGGAAAAAACCACGATCGTGCTGCACGACCTCGTGCTGGCCGCGACGCTCGGGCTGCTCGCGTCCATGCTCGGCATCGTCCTGATGCGCGGCGTCGCGATCTGCGAAGCGATGTTTCAGAAACTGAAGCTACGGCCGACGCTGCGTACCGGATTGGGCGGCGTCGCGGTCGGGCTGCTTGCGATCCTGTCGCCGCAGGTGATGTCATCGGGCCACGGTGCGTTGCGGGTCGCCGGCATGCTCGACCTGTCGTTCCGCGCGGTGTTGCTACTGTTCGTGCTCAAGATCGTGGCGTCTATCGCGTCGCTCGGCTCGGGCTTCCGCGGCGGGCTGTTTTTCTCGTCGCTCTTGATCGGCGCGCTTGGCGGCCACCTGCTTGCGGTGGCGCTGACCATGTTCTTTCCCACCGCCTATTTCGACCCGAACGCTTATGCGGTGATCGGCATGAGCGCGCTCGCTGCGTCGGTGATCGGCGGGCCGCTGACGATGATCTTCATTGCGCTTGAGACGACCGGAGACTTGTGGCTGACCACGGCCGTTCTGATCGCGGTGATTATTGCCGCGCAGGTCACGCGCGAAGGCTTCGGCTACTCGTTCGCCACCTGGCGCTTCCATCTGCGCGGTGAGACCATCCGCAGCGCCGCCGATATCGGCTGGATGCGCGAGCTCACCGTCGGCAGCATGATGCGCCAGGACGCGCAGACCGTGCACGCATCGACCACGATCGAGAATTTCCGCGTGGAGTTCCCACTCGGCTCGACGGCTTATGTCATCGCGGTCGATGAGGACGATCACTACGTCGGCATGGTGCTGATGTCGGATGCTCACGCTGCCGAAACCTCGCCCGACACGGCGGTCAAGGAGCTGCTGCATTTCACCGACGATATTTTGTTGCCCGGCATGGCGGTGAAGGAAGCGGTGCTGGCGTTCGATCGTGCCGAAGCGGAAGCGCTTGCAGTCGTCGATTCCTACCGCGACCGCCGCGTCGTCGGTGCGTTGACCGAGGCTTATGTGCTGCGCCGATACGCAGCGGAGCTCGAACGGCGGCGCCGCGACATGGTCGGCGAGGAATAGCGCGCCGCCACGGAAGCCGGCAGCATTGCCCGGGAGCGCCTAGCCGCGCGACGGCTGGCCGCGTAAAGTTTGCGCCATGAGTGCTAAACCTCGCATCGTCTATTTCGCCGGCTCCAACGCCACCATCCATTCCATCCCGCCGCTCGTCACCAGCAACAAGGCGCGCGCAAAATACCGGCTCGATCCGCTGACCAATCCGGATCGCTCGCCGGCGCGCTTCGACGTGCTGCGGGCGCAGCGTTTGGCAAAGCCGGCGGTGGTTTATGTCGAGCAGTTCAGCGCCCACCCGCTCGAAGCCGATGCAGCGGAGCTTTACGGTCCGCCGGACGGATACCTCGACGCCGAAGGCAATTTTCACAAGGAGCGCCGCAGCGCCGGCGACAAGCCGGTCTATGAGGTGGAGCTTTCTCCAGACGACGGGCTCTACCCGTTGCCTTACATGGCGCGTCAGGCCGACGGCCGCGCCTGGGATGCCGACGGCGCGCAGGAGATAGCCACTGCCGAGCAAAGCCGGCAGCCGTTTTTCCCGGATGGATCGCGGCCGGTCGAGGAGGTCGACCGTTTCAGTGTTGGCGAGCACGGTACCGGCAATCTGATGTCCGCTTATGCGGAGTTCGATTTTATCCGCGTCCTGCCGCCGTCCGGTTACAAGAAGGGCTTGCCGGCGCATCTGCGCACCGACATCGGCGACGGCGATATCGCGCCGGAAACCATGGGCAAGGATTTCTTCCCGTATCGGCCGCCACATCTCGGCCAGCATCCGCCGCGGCTTGGTCTGGCGCGGATCGTCAACGCGGTGCAGGCGGCGTTATCGAGCGGCAAATATGACGGCGCGATCTGGACCCAAGGCAGTCCGCGCATCGAAGAGACGTTGTACTGGCTGCACCTCCTGCTGGATACCAGGCTGCCGCTTTGCGGCAACGCCGCGCAGCGCGCCCACGGCATGATCAGCAACGATGGGCCGAAGAACCTCGTCAATTCCGTCGAGTTCATCACGTCACGGGTCTGGGCCGATGAAGCCGGTCACAATCGCACCGGTCTGGTGCTGATCCAGGAACAGCAGATTTTCGCGGCGCGCGACGTGCAGAAGGGCGACGCCCGACCGGGCGGCTATGTCGCGACCGGCGGCCATGGCGGCATCCTCGGCGGCATCGGGTTTGGCGGCAAGCCGGTGATCAATTATCTGCCGGCGACGCGGCACACCTCTCGTTCCGAAGTCAACGTTTCGCGGTTACCGGCGAAAGTCCTGGGTGTGCGGCGGCTGGAAGACGGGCGGCCGTCGCAGGTTGAGGTCGCGGTCAAAGACGCCGGTGGCGCGTTGCTGGATTCGGCAATCCCAAAGGTCTCCATCATCAAGGACGGAAACTACACCGGCGACGGTTTCGACGACGGTGTCGAAAGCCAGGTCGACGTGCTGGCGCTGCTCGACAACAAGCTCCGCCACGCGCCGCTGGCAGGCTTCGTGCTCGAAGGTCTTTCGCCTTATGGCACGCCGACGTCGCGGGCGCGGCATCAGGCTTTGTCGCGCGCGGTTTACAGCGGCTTGCCGGTGGCGCGGGTCGGACGCGGTAATAACGAAGGCTTTGCACAACCCGTCGATCCCTTCATCGGCGGCAGCAATCTGACCTCGACCAAGGCGCGGCTTTTGCTGATGGCGTGTCTGATGCGGTTCGGCAGTTTGCCGCCGGCGGCCGATCCGAAATCGGCCGACCGCCGCCGAACGGGAGGCTGTCAGCGCCAAGCTCGCCGCGTATCAGGCGGTGTTCGATACGCACTGATGAGATCGACGGCCTTCTGCAGCCCCGGAATTCCCTGAAGAGGTTTACGACCGCAAATAAGCGTAGCCTTGGCCCTGTAACTCGGCGAGCTTAACGACGCCGCCTTTGTCGGCGACGACGAAGCCCGGCAGCAGATCCTTCAGCGTCACGTCCTGCGCTTTCATGGTGTTGATGCAGGCGTTGAGCGCAAGGCCGGTCTTCTTCATCTCGTCGGTGCGTTGCGTCAGGTCGGGCGTCGCCTTGTCGGCGTGAAAGGATTTCAGCGCCGGGCCAAGCACGACCAGTGCGATCGTTACTTTGTCCGGCCCACCCATGCCGGCGTAGTGGTTCTTGATGTTGCCGAACACCATGTCGACCTTGTCGAGATCGTCGAGATGATAAACCACCTTGGCGGCATCGGGCGTGGTTTGGGGTGTGGCGGCTTCGGCGCGTGTCGCGATGACCGAGACCGGCATGATCGCGCAGGCAAGCTGGAGCAAATTACGGCGCAGCATGTTGTTTCTCCGTGGTTCGCCGTTAAATCTGGCACATCATTGTGCCGCATTGCGGCAAGTTCAGGCCCCAAGTTTAGGCCAAAGTTCAGGCCCAATGGACCGCCCCCGGCGGGCCGAGTAAAAAAGACGGGTCGGATAAAATCATAATGACCAAGGCGGGGAGTGAATATGGACGACCGGGCCCGAGTCGACTGCATCGCCAACGCCCGGGCGCTGGCCCCGGTCATCGCCGCCGCCGCGGGACGGATTGAGGCGACCCGCGAGATCCCGCCGGATCTGGTGACTGCGCTGCATGAAGCGCAACTCTGGCGCATGTTGCTGCCGCGCACTTATGGCGGCGACGAGGTCTCGCCGGTCGATTACGTGCAGGCCATCGAGGAGATCGGCAAGGCCGACGCCTCCACCGCGTGGTGCATCGCGCAGACATCGGTGTGCTCGACCACCTCGCGCAACATGAAGCCGCAAATCGCCGAGAAGATTTTCAAGAACGATCCCCGCGGCGTGCTGGCGTGGGGCCCGACCAACAACGCCAGGGCGGTTGCCGGGAACGGCGGTTACCGGGTCTCCGGCGTGTGGCCGTTCGCGAGCGGCTCAAAGCACGCCACCTGGGTTGCTGCGCATTGCATCGTTTATGAAACTGATGGCCAACAACGCCGCGATGCCAATGGCGGCTTGGTGCAAAAGACGTTCTTTGTGCCGCGCGAGAGCGCGACGTGGCAGGACGTCTGGCACGTGATGGGCTTGAAAGGCACCGGCAGCAATACCTACACGTTGACGGATGTGTTCGTGCCGGAGGATTACGGTATCGATCATCACGCGCTCGATCCTGCCAACTGCCTCGAGCATGGGCCGCTCTACCAGTTCACGATCTATCAGTTGTTCGGGTCGAGTTTTCCGGCGATCGCGCTTGGCATCGCGCGCACCATGCTCGACGATTTCTGCAAGCTGGCGCAAGGCAAGACGCCGCAGGGGCAGAGCTCAGTGCTGCGCGACGGCGCCGTGATCCAGTCGCAGGTCGGCGTCATGCAATCGCAGCTCGCCGCGGCGCGCGCGTTTTTTCTTGAGGCTTGGCGGGAGATTTGGGCGGCTGCGCAGTCCGGGCCACCGCCGCTCGAACAGCGGATAAATCTGCGTATGGCATCGATCAACGCCACGCAAACAGCACGGCAGGTGTCGGAGAATACCTATGTTGCCGCGGGCGCAACCGCGGTGTTCGAAAGCAATCCGTTCGAGCGGCGATTCCGCGACATGCATGCGGTGTCACAGCAGGCGCAGTCGCAATTCTCGATTTACGAAGCGATCGGCCGCCACTTCCTCGGCCTTGCCGCACGGTTCGCGACTGGTCTGATATCGCCCGGCGATTATTCTTCAGGCGGCTTTCGTCCTGCGCTGCCTTGTGTCGCCGCTCAGCTTTTCGGTCTGCTCGGCCATGGTTTCTGTCGCGTTGGCTAGAAAGTCCATAATGGCCTCGAATTCGGTGGCGTCGTATTTCGACAGCAGTGTCTGTAACGCGTCGCGCAGCCCGCCATAGAGACGATTGATGTCGCGCAGTTTCGCGCTCACCGTGCGGATGACCACCTTGCGGCGATCCCCGGTATCGCGTTCGCGCGTCACGTAACCAAGATTGATCAGGCGATCGACCAGCGCCGTCACCGCTGCTCCGGTGAGTCCGGTGTGGCTGACGAGATCGCCGGCAGTCATCGCGTCCGGGCCGAGCAGGCGCAGCACTTTCTCGTCGGTCGAATGCAGGCCGATGGTCCTCGCCACCGCTTCGTGAAACAGCCCGTCCCGCGCCGCGAATTCGCGGATCAGCGGCACGTAGCGGTCCATTCGGCGATCGGTGCGGCGTTCCATCCGGGAGGCGGGCTGGCTTGACTGTTGCCGCTTCATTTAGATAACCTTATTATTAGATGATCTAAGTAATAAACCAAAGAAGCGGGCCTGCCAAGGAGTTCGGCAAAAGGCCGCCAGCAAATTGTTGCTGTAGGTGTGAGGAAGCGTGAGCCATGTTCTTTGAAGAGCGTATCGCCGACCTGACGCGCAAGATGCTGCGCAAGAAACTTTACGTGGTGATGTCGAAGCCGGTGGTGCCGCCGGACAAGCTGCAGATGTTTCTGTCGGCGCATCTTGAATACATGATCGGCCTGGAGAAGCGCGGCCATGTGTTCTTGTCCGGGCCGCTCGCCGATGCCGATGGGCCGCCCACCGGATTGGGACTCACCGTATTGCGAGCCAAAGATGCCGCGGAAGCGCGTGCGCTCGCCGAGGCCGATCCGTTCTTCATCAACGGGCTTCGCACTTTCGAGTTGAAGGAGTGGACCTTGATGGAGGGCACGCTTGGCGTGCGGGTCAATTTGTCCGATCAGTCGATCGAAGTGGCCTGATAACAAGCCGCGGCAAAAGAAGCGGTATAACAAGAAAGTGCTGCAGGGGACGCGTCTATGGAGACCATCGGCTTTGTCGGCGTCGGCAAGATCGGTCTGCCGATCTCGGAAAACCTGATCAAGAGCGGCTATCGCGTGGTCGGTTTCCGCCGCTCGTTCGCTCGACGGATTTCGAGAAGATCGGCGGCGTGCCGGCGCAGTCAGCGGCCGATGTCGGCGCGCAGGCCGACATCGTGTTCTCTTGCCTGCCGTCGACCGAAGCGCTCGATGACGCGATGCAGGGCCCGAACGGACTGATCAAACAGCGCGCGGCCGGGCAGATCGTGGTCGAGCTTGGCTCGCATCCGGTGCCGGACAAGAAACGCCAGATTGCGCCGCTGAAGGAAAAGGGCGCGATCTTCATCGATGGCGAAGTCTCCGGCACGCCGGGCATGGTGTCGGCGCGCAAGGGCGTCGATCTATCTCGCCGGCGACGCCGACGCCTGCAAGAAGGCCGAGCGGGTGGTGGCAGGCTTTGCCGATTCCTGCCTCTATTTCGGCGAGTTCGGCGCCGCGAGCCGGGTCAAGCTGATCAACAATCTTGCTGGTCGCGATCAACATCGCGGCGACGGCGGAAGCGATGGCGCTTGGGCTGAAGGCGGGGTCGACGTGCCGCTGATGATCAAGGCGGTCGCCACCGGCTCCGGCGGTTCGACCCAGTTCGGCATCCGCGCGCCATGGATGGCGGAGCGCCGTTTCCAGCCGGTGCAGGGACGCGGTGCCGGCGCTCTGCAGCACTACTTCGATATGATCGGCGACATGGCGGACCAGCTCGGGGTCGCGACGCCGATCCTCGATTGTGTCACACCGCTGTATCAGCGGTTCATGGATATGGGTTTTGGCGGCGACGACGTCGCCCGCATGGTCGACGTTTTGAGCGCGCTGCCGCGCGAGAAGCACTGAAAAGGAGATACTGCATGATCCGCGTCAAGAAGATTGCCCACGCCAGCTACGAGATGCCCAACGTCGAGCAGCAGGCGGAGTATTACGCCAACGTGCTCGGCATGACGGTCGCCGCCAAGGAAAAGGGCGCGGTGTTCCTCGCCAACACCGTCGATCACCACTCGGTGGTGCTGCGCGAGGCCGCGCAGGCGCAATGCGCGCGCGTCGGCTTCCAGCTCGGCGAGCACGATGACCTCGACGCCTTCGAGAAGCAGGTGCAGGGCCAAGGCATCAAGACCGCACGCAAGAAAGACCCGGAGCCTTCAATCACCGACCTTCTGACCTTCGAAGATCCGAAGGGCACCGTGATGGAGGTGTTCAAGCGCGCCGACTTCTCGCACCAGAAATTCCAGGCCAAGGGCATCGTGCCGCACAAGCTCGGCCACGTCGCTTTCCACGTCACCGACGTCAAGCACGTCACCAAGTTCTATTGCGATGTGCTGGGCTTCCGCGAGTCCGACTGGATGGCCGACTTCTTCTCGTTCCTGCGCTGCGGGCCGGACCACCACACCATCAACCTGATGCAGACCGGATCGAACCGGCACTTCCACACCGCGTTCGAGTTGCGCGACTGGGGTCACATGCAGACCGCGTGCGATTTCCTCTCGACCAACGGCTACAAGCTGCTGTGGGGGCCGGGCCGTCATGGCATCGGCCACAACCTGTTCACCTATCACCGCAGTCCGGCGGGCTTCATCACCGAGCTGTTCGCCGAGCTCGATCGCATGAACGAGGATCTCGGCTATTTCGAGCCGCGGCCCTGGCACCGCGACAATCCGCAGCGCCCGAAAGTATGGGCCAAGGACCCGACCGCCTCTAATCTCTGGGGCATCATGCCCGGCGACGAGATGCACCACTAAGCTGTCGTTTCCCGGACGCGATGCAGCATGTAATGCTGCATCGCTGATCCGGGGTCCAGGCAGGTGCGGTTGTGATCCCGGGTCTGCAGCGCATCACTTCGCTACGCTTCGTGCTGCGCAGCGCCCGGGAAACGCCGGGTAAAGGGGGGACTACGGATGAACCGTCTTTTAGCTGCGGCAGTCGCCGCTGGTCTCATTGCCCCGCTCGCCGCGCATGCGGACGATTTTCCATCCAAACCGATCACCATCGTGGTGCCGGCGCCGCCCGGCGGCGTCACCGATGTGCTGGCGCGCACGCTGGGCAAGCACATGAACCATGACTGGGGCGTGACCCCGGTGGTGGAGAATCGCGGCGGCGCCAACAACCAGGTCGCGGCGGAATACGTGATGCACCAGCCGGCCGACGGCTACACCGTGATGATCGGTCCGGAAGTGACTTTCACTGCCAACCCAGCGCTGTTTCCGTTCCTGCGCTATTCGCTCAAGGACTTCACCCCGATCAGCGGATTGGCGACGATCTATCATGGCCTCATCCTCAATCCGTCGGTGCCGGCCAACAACGTCAAGGAATTGGTCGCGCTCGCCAAGTCGAAACCCGGCGCGCTCAACTACGGGACTTACGGCGTGGGCTCGACCGGCCATCTCAACATGGCGCTGTTCGAGTCGATGACCGGCACGAAGATGACGGCGGTGCACTATAAAGGCGCGCAACCGGCGATGCTCGACGTGATCGCCGGCAATATTTCAATGATGCTGATCAGCGTCGGTAATGCGGTGGAGCAGGCGAAAGCCGGAAAGGTGAAATTCATCGCTGACGGCGCGCCGACAGCGCATGAAGCTTTTGCCGGATGTGCCGACGATTGCTGAGACCGTGCCGGGCTACGCGGCGGCATCGTGGTTCGGCCTGTTCGGTCCCGCTGGGATGCCGGCTGACGTCGTCGACCAAATCAGCGCCGAAATGCGCGCGACCTTCAGCGATCCGGAGGTCGTGAAGAACGTGCTCAATCCGCAATATTTCGAGTCCATCGCCGGCACGCCGGAAGAGCTCGACGGCGCGGATCAATGCCGAGGAGCCGCGCTTCCGTAAAGTTATCACTGATGCGCATATCAAGCTCGAATAGGCCGCACGCGGGAGGATTGGAGCATGATCCGTTCATGCTGACGATGATGCGCGCCGCATTGCTGCTGGCCGTCACCGCTTGCGCGCAGACCGAGTCGCAAACGCAGCCACCGATGCAGGTGCAAGCACCACCACAAGAACAGCCGCAAACAGAACCGCCGGCGCCGGCGCCCGTCCTGCCAAGCTTCGATTGCAGCCGGGCCGCGACTGTCGTCCAAAAGGAAATCTGCGCCAACCCGGATTTTGCCAACCTCGACAGCCGCATCGCCGCGCTATTGGCGCAGGCGCTCACCATCGTCAGCGCGCGCGATGCCGAAGCGCTGCGCGGCGACCAGCGAGCATGGGAGAGGGATCGAGATGATTGCGGCGGTCGCGCACATGGTTCGTCAAATAATGGTCCATCGAATAATGCCGATGTCGACGCCTGCCTGCGCCGGGAATTGAACATGCGCGAAGGCTTGCTCCGCGTGGTCGTCGCCAGCAGGCAGTTCACCAAGCCATAGCGGGGTGTTACGATTAACCCGCACGGCTAATTCTGCCGAACGTTTTTGTCCCCCCATGGAAAGACCAGAAGATGCGCACCATTACGGTTGAAGAACATTTTGCGCCGCCCGGATTCCTCGACGGACCGGGCAAGGATCTGAAGGAAAGCTTTTTGCGCTTCGGCCCGCGCGGTCATAAACTGATCGCGCAGATCGAGAATATCGGCGCCGAGCGCGTCGCCGAAATGGATGCCGCCGGTATCGATATGCAGGTGCTGTCGATGAATGCGCCGGGCGTCGAACAGCTTGAAGCCGCAACCGCGCTGTCGCTGGCGCACGATTCAAACGACGCGCTGGCCGAGGCGGTCAAGAAGCATCCGACGCGCTTTGCCGGCCTGGCCGCGCTCGCCACCATGGTGCCCGACAAGGCGGCGGCCGAGTTCGAGCGCACCGTGCGCACGCTCGGCTTCAAGGGCGCGCTGATCAACGGCCATAGCCGCGGCCGTTATCTCGACGACAAGTTCTTCTCACCGATCCTGGAATGCGCCGAAAGGCTCGACGTGCCGATCTACCTGCACCCGACGCGGCCGCCGGATGCCGTGATCGACGCGATCTACTCAGGCTTCTCGAAGGAAGTGAATTACGTGCTGGCGGGCTCCGGCTGGGGCTGGCATATCGAGACCGCGATCCACGTCATCCGCCTGGTGCTCGGCGGCGTGTTCGACCGGTTTCCGAAATTGCAGATCGTGGTCGGCCATCTCGGTGAAGGCCTGCCGTTCATGTTGCCGCGGCTCGATCGCAATTTCGCGCCGGCGCTGACCAAATTGCAGCGTGGCTTTGGCGACTACCTGCGGCAGAACGTGCATTACACCTTCGGCGGCTTCAATTTCCCGGCGACGTTCCTCGACCTGCTGCTCGAAGTCGGCGTCGATCGCATCATGTTCTCGGTCGATCACCCGTACGGCTCGATGGCCGCGGCGCGCACTTTCCTCGAACAAATCCCGGTCAGCGCCGCCGATCGCGAGCGCATCGCCCACGGCAACGCCGAGAAGCTGTTTAAGGTGTAGCTGGCCGTCATCGCCGGGCATAGCCGTTTAAAGAACGGCGTCGCTTGGCTCGCCGATGTCCCGGCGATCTCGATGATTTGGCACGGCATTGCCACGTGAAACGAGATGGCCGGAACAAGTCCGGCCATGACACTACTCAGCATGTCACCACCGGGCTTGACCCGGTGGTCCATGCTGAGCTGCCGTATGGATTGCCGGATCAAGTCCGGCAATGACGAGGCGGAGAAACGCGGATGACCGCCGACACAACCAACAGCGGTTGATTCAGTTCGTCGGCGCGTTCGCCTGGATACTGTCGAGCTGCGCCTGCGCCGCCGCGGCTGCGTCCGAGTCGGCGGTCGCCTGGCTCGCGGCATTAACGGCATCGGATATGGCTTGGTTGCTCGCGTTTGAATCGGCATTACCGCGAACGAAGTCGTCGTTGTTGGCACCGGAAGCGGCCGTGCCGGAATCCGACCATGCCCAGGCACTTGTTGGCGGCGGGGCCGGCGCACGTTGCGTGAAGGCGAATTGCCAGCCGCGGGCCGACATGCAGGTCTTGAAGCTTGCCGATTCCGGATCCTTGCCGCCGACGCCGCACGCGCGCGTATCGGCCTGAAGGGCAGCGTTGTCGCGCGGCTGATGGTTCGCATCGCCCTTGCGGTCGGTGAAATTCACCGCCGTGTCGCGCGGGCGCGGCGACGACGGATCGGGTCCATAATGATCGAGCGCCCAGCCGCGGCCGTTCATGCATTTCTCGAAAGCCGGCATCAGGACGGTGATGTATCCGCCGGATACGCCGCAGGCGCGCCCATCCGCAAGCTTTACCGCCATGCTGCGCGCATGGCCGCCGGGATTAAGGACATCCTTGAAATGGGCGATGTCGGCGGCGGAGGCTGCATTGAGCGATAGCGCCATCAGAATCGCCGTCGCAGCCAGAGTGCGCCGCAGAACTCTTCCGTTTGCCATGATGCTCTCCTCTCCGCTTCCCATTGGTCGTTCGAGCGAGGTCCCCGGTTGCTCACTGGGGGATGTCCGGCGGGTTAAAGTTTGGTCATTTACCCTTGCCGGCATGACGCGTGGGAGAGGATGACGCGCGGGAGAGGAATGTGAAGCGAATTCAGGCTCTATGGCTGCTTCGCTGACCTATTTTTCCGTCATCGCGCCGAGTGCCGCGACGGTGTTCAAGTTGCGCGCCGTTCCGGTCTTTGCCGCCGGAATTTTCAGCTTCGACCGCCCCATGCCGTCCGGATAGAAGACAAAAATCTCCTGCTTGCCGAGCTGCATCTTTTCGTTGGTTCGTCCGGTTGCCTTGTCCAGCGCATCGCGCGGCGGCTTGGCGTCGAGGAAGATGATGGAGGTGTAGTTCGGTTTCTCCTTGCCAAATGGATTCTGCTTGAGGATGGCCGCAAGCTCGGCCGCGGTCCGGATGATGACGCCGACTGCTTTCTTCGCATAAGTGTGCAGCGCTTTTTCCAGCTTCGCTTTCGCAACATCGGCCGTGGCGGCGCAGGTGAACACCACATTGCCGCTGGCGATATAGGTCTCGACATCGGTAAAGCCAGTGTCGATGCAAAGCGCCTTGAGATCGGCCATCGGCAGCTTGCCGGTGCCCCCGACATTCACCGCGCGCAGCAAGGCGACATATCTTGGCATGGGATGAATTTAGCACGGAATGGGGCGGCGGATGTCTTGCCCGCTTCGAGAGTTCAGAAACATCACAAGTTGTTGCCGCGGTTGTCAACACGTGTTTACGCCCCTGTCGCTGCGGTTTATTTGCTGCTGCCCGCCGGGCGCCCACTAAAAACCACAAAATTTCACGACCTCGACGGGGCCGGCTTTTCCAGCCTTGGGTTCTCGTTTCATGTCGTCAACCGCAATCGCCGCCGCACCGGCGGCCCATTACCAATACAGCCGGATCCAGCGCAGCCTGCACTGGCTGATGGCCGCGATCATTCTCATCGCGATCGGTCTCGGCATCTGGTCGTCGTATCTCGTCGTCGGTACGCCGTTCCGCCGCGCGCTGCTTGACGTCCACAAATCGCTCGGCATGACGGCGCTTGCGCTGCTGCTATTGCGCATCGCCGTTCGTCTCTTTCTCGGCGAGCCGCTCTATCGGCGGCCGCTCGATGCGCTGACCCGCGTCGGCGCGCACCTTGCCCACGGCGCGCTTTATCTGATGATGCTGTTCATGCCGCTCACCGGCTACCTGTTCTCGGCGGCCGGCGGCTATTCGCTGCCGTGGTTTGGCCTGTTCTCCTGGCCCCGCATCCTTCCGCACGACGAGCCGGACGCCTTGCTCGGCCAGAGCCTGCACCACATCGGCGCCTGGGCGATCTGCGCGCTTCTCATCGCGCACGGGCTTGCGGTCATCTGGCACGCCGCTGTGAAGAAGGACGAAGTCCTGTCGCGTATGCTGCCGTCTGGAAGGTGATGAGGGTCTCTGGTTATTGCGAGCGCGAGCGAAGCAATCCAGCGCGTAATGTAACCTCTCCCCGCGTGCGGGGAGAGGTCGAGCCATTAGCGCGTTCACGCGCGTCTTCGACGCGCTATGGCGAGGGTGAGGGGGCCTCTCAGCGCGTCTGAGCTGTATTTGCAGGGCACGAGAGGCTCGGCGAGCGGAAACGCCCCCTCATCCCAACCTTCTCCCCGCGTGCGGGGAGAAGGAGCGCGCAACAATCCCCTCGACGCGGAAAATAGCTCTCAATTCGCGTAAGCTTTTGATCTGCGGACAGAAACTGCGTTCATGCGAATTTTGTTTCCAAAATCACCAAACAGCAGTTTTAGATCACACGCATAAGCTCCCGATCTGACAGCACAAATTGAAACGCTTTGACTTCGTGTTTCAGATTTGAAAAATGGCACTCAATCCCGTTCGCGTACAAGGACGCTGGTCAATGACTCTGGCCAGCGGAGCGGGATGCGGTGCCCGCGGGTGGCGGCTCGTCACCGTCACACCCGGGCGGCCTGGGCATCAGCCTGCCGGCACTATGACCGGCGCGCGAGGTGCATCGCTGGAAGTGCCACACCGTAAGGTGTGTCACGAAGCCTGGCCCAGGTTGAGCCTTGGGATGAATAGTCCCAATGGCATAGAGCCGTGGTGGAACGCCGAGAGGCGAGCGCGCGGCGATCCGCGCGCGCCGCACCCCGCTGGGTGCGGTCGTTGGCTACGCGTCTCTCGGCGTTCTGCTTCCTTTTTTCTTCTTTCGTCCATCGTGGCTCAAAGCACGGATCGTGAGGCTACCGGCAGCCACCGCCGGCGTTCTCTGGCGAAGGTCGGTGCAGAGAGCGGAGAAATTCTTGCCGCGTGACGATGACTCGGGTGCGGATCGCATCGCGAGAACGAGATCGCTTTATCACGTCTCCCGCGTGCGGGGAGAGGTTGAGCAAGCGAAGCGAGGGAGGGTGAGGGGCCACTCCGCGAGTTCGAGCTTTCAGCATCGGATCCAGCCTGGCGTGAGAGCCCCGTCGCCCCTCTCCCCGCACGCGGGGCGAGGGAGTGCGAAGCGGGGCGGGATGAAGTGCGTCGCTGTTTGACATCGTGAATAGGATAAGGCCGCTCAGGCGGTTTGTTTCGGCTCGACGGTTGTTACGCGTCCTGTTCCGGAACAAATTTTGCAAATGAGCCGGTTGCCGCGCTCGCGGATGTGGCCGGTGCCGCAACACCGTACGCAGGTTTCTTTCATGACCACAGGCGGGCGGTTGTTATGCATCGAAAACCGCTTTCCAAAAGTCATTCTGAAATCCTTGAATAGACGGTAACCGTGAAAACGAGTGTGACACTATCGACGGCGCATTAAGGCCCCGGCGGCAGATTGCATAAAATGCCATGCAAAGCGGGCGTCATCGCCGGGCTTGGCCGCTCTTCAAACGGCTCTGCCCGGTCATGACACCGCTGTTGTTCGACATTGTGAATCGGATGAACGCGGGTAGATTGCGCCGCGGACCCAAAGCGCCAATACGAGGGCAAATACGAGAGTAGGGGCTGTCCGCTACAACCCTACGCAGCGCGGCATTGGAGGAAACATGCCAAAAAAGCCAGCCAAGCCAAAAGCGAAATGCAAGAATTGCGAAGGCAAAGGCCTTGTCAAAAACGGCGACAAGAAAGTCCGATGCCAGCGATGCGGCGGGACCGGCTTCAAGTCGTGATCTGACGACGATCAGTTTTCGTCAGGCCGCCGGTGCTCGTTTTCGTCAGGCGGCCGGTACTTCGAGGATCGTGTAGGTGTGATCGACGCTGTCGTACACGGACACCTGAATGATCGGATAGCCTATCTTGATCTTCAGCCCCACCAACTCCGCCTCTTCAGATGAGGTGTAGGAATTCTTGGTTTGCCGGTCGACCTGCAGCAGATATCGGCCGCGTTCCGGCCGCTTGCCTTGCGAGGGGATCTCCATGATCTCTTCCGCGGCATGGTCGCTCTTTGCAGGCATTTTCATTTGGCGCGTGGCCATTCGGTCATCCTTTGTGAGGGGGAGAAGTTCTTTATATAGGGTCGTTCGGCGCCGGCAGCCAGAACCTTCGTACGGAACCCACTGCTGCGTGGCTGCGATGCCGCCACACAACGAAGCAGCCAAGGTTCTATGCCAGCAGGGTTCGACGGCCAAGGCTCTACGCCAAGGTTAGGCGCGATCCGGCCAATATCCGCCTTGGGCGTAAAGCTTATATGAACCGGCGGGCGAAGGCGCTTTAGGCGCGGTGCCCGCCGCGCCTTTAGCGGCAGACCCGGCGGTGATTCTGCCACCAGCAGCGATGCTGGGAAGCAGCGATGGCGCCGATCGCGGTGCCGATGATCCCAGCTGCGATCGCGGCACCGTTATCGTAGCCGTCGTCGTATCCGTAAGGACCGTAGCCGTTGTCGTAGCCATAGGTGCGCCGACATACCCGCCGCCGCCATATCCGCCGCGGGCGTATCCGCGCCCGGGTCCGCCACGGTAGGAGTGGCCGCCGCTGAATTGAGCGCCCCCCGGACGACCGCCGCCTGGACGGCCACCGCCCGGATGACCGCCGCTGGCGTGACCACCACGGGGCGCAGCGGAAGCGCCGGTAAGCCCGGCCGACATATTGAGCGTTGCTGCGATGCACACGGCGAGAACAATCTTTTGTAGCATGGGTCTTTCCCCCTGATGGGCTGAACTCACGGGCCGCATATTTGCGCCCGCATAATGCCGCGCTGTGCTGTCGCGCTTGGCTGCCCGTAGCGGAGTATAACCCGATCGGGAGCGCGGTGTTCCGTTATCCGCGGCGCGGCATCTTCGCCGCTTTCCGCACCGGCTTGCTCGCCTTCGCGGCCGATTTTTTCACTGACGTCTTGCGGCGCGCCGCGGCGGATTTGCTCTTGCTAGCGTTCTTGGCTTTGGCCGCCTCCTTGCCCGCAGTCAGCGCCCAGCCTTTCCAGTTGATGTCGAAGATGATGCCGTTCGGGTCCTTGAACTTGCGCTCGAAATCGTCGTCGTCCGGATCGCCGAGATCGAAGAAGAACGCCCCGCCGGCGGCCTCGATCTGCTTCTGCTGCGCCTCAAGGTCGTCGCACTGGAAGCCGAAATGATGGATGCCGACGAACTCGCCCGGCTTTTTCAGCCCGGAGCCTGTCTCGCTCTTGTATTGCAGCAGCGCCAGGTTGATCTCGCCGTCGCTCATATAGACGCGAAACGCGGTCGGCCCTTCCGACTTCGGCGAGCGCGTGAGCCCGAACGCCTTCTCGTAAAAATCCGCGGTGGCGTCGATGTCCTTCACCGACAGGGCGATATGGCGGATGCGTGCTGGCATGGGGTGGCTCCTTTGTCTCTTTGCGAGCGCGAAAGTCTTAGCATGTCTATGATGGATGGCGAAGGGCAGGCGCCACTGATCGTCATTGCGAGTGCAAGCGAAGCAATCCAGCGCTCAATGCAAGCCGCCCTTGGATTGCTTCATGGCCAACGCTCCTCGCAATGACGAAAATCGTCATGGCCGGACTTGTTCCGGCCATCCACGTTTTTCTTGTCGCAGCGAATCTGAGATGTGGATGCCCGCGGCAATCGCGACGCGGCGACGAGCAAGCCTGATCTGAGTGGTCAGTTGCTATCAGTTGATGTGAGTGTCACCCGTTGTGCTTCGCCTGTTACCCAGTGGCCATCTTATGATGCGCCAGACTTCGGAGGTAGATCGGTTTCAGCTAGATCGCTTGGTTTGCGATTATTGAGGAGATTGCAATATTCTTCATCAGTAAGGCTGCCATCTCCGTAGTTTTCTCGATCGAAGGCTATTGTCGCGCCGCCGTCGAAAAACCTTAAAGCGTACCTGTAGCCGACATAAGGGCATTGTTTGCGAATAAAATTTTTCGACAGAAGGGGTCCTTTTTCTGCTGCCTTCCGAATAAAGCAGGCTCCCGCTGTGCCCTGAATGAACCACCGTTGAGTTCCGAGAGCCGCGAATTGCCCAACTATGATAGACCGGAGTTGGTGGAGTGCTTCGAGGGCGTCGTCAGCTTAGGTTCCGTTGTGTTTCCGGCGTAAAGTGAAGGGACCTATGACGAAGATCTTTCAACTGGCGAAAGCCCGAACCAACGCCGGGTTCTAAAACTGCCCAGTCCTCCAAGATACTCACCGCCCGTTCCCAATCATCTATCGATTTTTTTCGATGCACTTCCTTATACGTTGTGCGGGACCGAAAGTTCTCGCGTAAATCTAAAATCAGATAATTAGATATTCTCTCGCCCAACGCGCAGGCGCCAGTCAGTGCTCGATAGTAGGCACCTACAATGAAGAAGTCCCAAGCCTGCCCGGTAAAACAGGTTGTGATATGAAACTATCGACATCGGCGCGTCACCTAAATCCTGAAAATTTTTGAGCCGCGCCTCAAATTGTTCCGTGCCGTATTGTCGCTTAAGCCGTTCAATAATCTTCTCTCTATTTTGCAGATGCATTGCCTTCATTTGTTCGTCCCAATGCTCTTGGGGCATGTGAAGATGATGCACCCGCGCATCCCACAAGCCAAAGAACGGCGGTACAAAGTAACGTCGCATTCCAGAATGCTGCTTCGAAAGTTAAGTGCGCTGCGAACCCAAATTGCAAAGGCCATGCTAATTCGCGAATCAGACGCTTTGCAAGCAACCTTTTGGCGGCTATGACCAACCATTCACGAGCTCATCGGAGCCTCCCATGAACGCCCCCCTCAGCACCCACCCCACGCCCCCCTACAAGCACTCGCCGCTGTTCCCGCTCGGCAAGGACACGACGCCGTACCGCAAGATCTCGCGCGACGGCGTGCGGGTCGAGAAGGTGATGGGCGAGGAAGTGCTCGTCGTGCCGCGCGAGGCGATGCGGGCGCTGGCGGAGGCCGCGTTCACCGACATCGACGCATCTGCTGCGCCCCGCGCATCTGGCGTAGCCTCAAAGCCATCGTCGAGGACCCGGAAGCGTCCGATAACGACAAGTTCGTCGCCTATGATTTCCTCAAGAACGCCAATATCGCGGCGGGCGGCGTGCTGCCGATGTGCCAGGACACCGGCACCGCGATGATCATGGGCAAGAAGGGCCGGCTGATCTGGACCGACGGCGACGACGAGGCGGCGCTGGCCGAGGGCGCGCGCGACGCGTATCTCAAGCGCAACCTGCGCTATTCGCAGCTCGCGCCGATCTCGATGTTCGAGGAGAAGAACACCACGCTACAACATGCCGGCGCAGGTCGAGATTTTCGCCGAGGGCCACGATCCTGACGCATGCCGACTACGACGCGGCCTACAAGTTTCTGTTCATCGCCAAGGGCGGCGGCTCGGCCAACAAGGCGTTTCTGTTCCAGGCGACGCCGTCGATCCTCACCCGCGACCGCATGCTGGCGTTCCTGAAGGAGAAGGTGCTCACGCTCGGCACCGCGGCGTGCCCGCCGTACCATCTCGCCATCGTCATCGGCGGCACTTCGGCCGAGCTGACGATGAAGACCGTGAAGCTCGCCTCGACCAAATATTACGACACGCTGCCCGAGCACGGCTCCGAGGACGGCCACGCCTTCCGCGACAAGGAGATGGAGGCGGAGATCCTGAAGATGACGCAGTCGCTCGGCGTCGGCGCGCAGTTCGGCGGCAAATATTTCTGCCACGACGTGCGCGTGATCCGGCTGCCGCGCCACGGCGCCTCGCTGCCGATCGGGCTCGGCGTGTCGTGCTCGGCCGACCGCCAGGCGCTCGGCAAGATCACGCGCGACGGCGTGTTCCTCGAAGAGCTCGAGCACAATCCGGCGAAATATCTGCCGGAGGTGGACGCCACGCAAGCTCGGCGGCGAGGTGGTGAAGATCGACCTCAACAAGCCGATGAAGGAAATTCTGGCGCAGCTCGCCAAATATCCGATCAAGACGCGGCTGTCGCTCTCCGGCCCGATGATCGTGGCGCGCGATCTCGCGCACGCCAAACTGCGCGAGCGGCTGGAGAGCGGGCAAGGCCTGCCGGATTATTTCAAGAACCATCCGGTCTATTACGCCGGGCCGGCGAAGACGCCGGAAGGCTACGCCTCCGGCGCGTTCGGGCCGACCACGGCCGGCCGCATGGATCGCTTCGTCGCCGATTTCCAGGCCGCCGGCGGCTCGATGGTGATGCTGGCGAAGGGCAATCGCGTCGCCGCGGTGCGCGAGGCTTGCAAGAAACACGGCGGCTTCTATCTCGCCTCGATCGGCGGCGCAGCGGCGAACCTCGCCGAGCATTGCATCAAAAAGGTCGAGACCGTGGAATATCCCGAGCTCGGCATGGAAGCGATCTGGCGCATCGAGGTGGTCGATTTCCCCGCCTTCATCGTCGTCGACGACAAGGGCAATGACTTTTTCAAGGAACTGAATTTGGGGTAATCATCCTGCCCCGCGATAGCGGAAGGGGGCATGCGTCCTCCGGCCACCGCGCCTGAGTAGACGCCGAGCGAAGCGTGGCTAGGCCGAAGGGCGGTGGAAGTGAGCGTCGAGCGAAGCTTGCGCTGGCGCCTAGTGCGGATGGCCGCGCCCCTCCACCGCGCTACCGCCCTCTCCCCGCACGCGGGGAGAGGAAAAGAAAGGGAGGACGCAATGAACAGAAGCAGCACTTGTTGCTCGCTCGCCTTGTTGCGTTCGCAGCCGTGGCAACCGCCACGGCGCAAACGCCGGCGTCCGCGGAGACGACGCTGATCACGCTCGGCACCGCGGGCGGGCCGTTGCCGACGGCGGACCGGGCGCAATCGTCCAACCTGCTGATCGTCAACGGCACGCTTTATCTGATCGACGCCGGCGGCGGCGTCACGCAGGCGCATCGTTCAGTCCGGCAACGACTTCCGCAAAGTCGGCAAGATCTTCATCACCCATCCGCACAGCGATCATGACGACGGTCTCGCCACGCTGTTGAATTCGGAGTGGGAATTCCAGCGCGCCGAACCGATCGACATTTACGGCGGCGGCGTCGAGGCGTTGGTGAAGGGCGCGATCGCCTATCTGCAGCCGAATGCCGACATCCGCTGGACCGAGGGCAAGAAGCGGCCGATGGCCGATACGTTTCATGGCCACGACGTATCGCCGGGCGTCGATCTATCAGGACGCCAATGTGAAAGTCACCGCGGTCGAGAATACGCACTTTCACTTCCAGCCGGGCGATCCGGCGTACGGCAAATACCACTCGTATTCATATCCGCTTCGAGACGCCGGACAAGCGTGGTGTTCTTCACCGGCGACACCGGGCCGTCCGACGCCGTGGTCGATCTGGCGAAAGGCGCCGACATTTACGTCACCGAGACGACGTCGCCGGACGATGTGGTCGAGCTCTACAAGAGAAGCGGCGCCTGGCAGCAGAAGACGCCGGATGAGCAGGCGGGTTTCCTGCGCCACATGCACGAGGAGCACGTCACGCCGGAGGACATCGGCAAGATGGCGGCAAAGGCCGGCGTCAAGTCCGTGGTGATGTCGCACCTCGGCCCGTCGTTCGATCCGAACGACGACTATCATCGCTATGTCGACGAGGCGAAGAAATATTATTCGGGACCGATCACCATCGCCAAGGATCTGATGAAGTTCTGATAAGAACCTCTCCCCGCGTGCGGGAAGGGAATCCTGCGTCGAACGAGGAAGCGAAAGAAACGAATGCAGCAACCGGCTCAAGGCCCGCTCGTCTGGCGCGACATGGATCAGAAGGCGCTCGACGACGCCTACGATCAGGACGTCTATGCGCCGAACCGGCCGCTGATCGTCACGCGCCGGATCGCGGCGGCGAGCGGGCGCGTGCGATCCTCGGTGCGCCGGAGCGCGTGGCTTACGGGCCGAGCGAATACGAGCGGCTCGATATTTTCCGAAGGCGGCGTGCCGAACGCGCCGATCAACGTCTTCATCCACGGCGGCGCGTGGCGGCGCAACAAGGGGCCGGATTATCACGCACTGGCCGAGCCACTGGTGCGCGCCGGCGCGCATTGCGTTGATCCTCGACTTCATCAATGTCGAGCAGGCGAACGGCGACTTGATGCCGATGTACGAACAGGTGCGCCGCGCGCTGGCCTGGACCTGGCGCAATGCGGATAAGATTCGGCGGTGACCGCGACCGGCTTTACATCTCGGCGCACTCGTCCGGCTCGCATCTCGCGGCTTGTGTGCTGACCGACGGCTGGCGCGAGGAAGGCCTGCCGCAAGATTTCTGCAAAGGCGCGCTGCTGCTTTCCGGCATGTACGATCTCGAGCCGGTGCCGCTGTCAAAGCGCTAGCTCTTATGTGAAGTTCACCGACGCGATGGTGGAGAAGTTGTCGTCGCAGCGGCATCTTTCCGGACTGCACACGCCGCTTATCCTCGCCTACGGCACCTGCGAGACACCGGAATTTCAGCGCCAGACCAAAGAATTCTTCGCCGCGGTCCGCGCGCTCGGCAAACCGGCCGAGCTGATCGTCGGCGAAGCCTATAATCATTTTGAATTGCTGGAGACCGCTCGCCAATCCTTACGGCCTGCTCGGCCGCGCGATGCTGCAACAGATGGGACTGGTGTAAATCACCTCTCCCCGCAAGCGGGGAGAGGTCGAGCGAAGGCGAGGGTGAGGGAGCTTCTCCGCGAGTTCGAGCATTACAAACCTCGCTCAGCCCGGCGGATACGCCCCCTCATCCCAACCTTCTCCCCGCACGCGGGGAGAAGGAGCTGTCAGCGGCAACCGAGTCACCCGGCCTTGCGGGGTTTGCTGCCGCGCGTATGTCCATGACTATGTGAATGGCCGTGTGAAGGACTGTGCGAAGAACTGTGACTGTGGGAGTTCTTTGCGCCGGCGTCGTGCGAGTGCGCGCCGTCTGCCGGCAGATAGACAACGTGACCGTGGCGCACGCCGCGCTCGGCGATGATGCGGTTGGCAAATTGCGCAACATCGGCGCCGCGGCCCTTGAGGACCGTGACTTCCATGCAGCTTTCGTGATCGAGATGCACATGGAGCGTCGAATGCGCGAGATCGTGACGGTCGTGAAAATCGCGGGTCAGCCGTTTCGGCAATTCGCGCGCCTCGTGGTCGTAAAGATAGACCAGAGCCGCGACGCAAGCGCGCTCGCCGCCGATCTCGGTCGCCGCCTGCTGCAGGCCGGCGCGGGCGAGATCGCGGATCGCCTCGGAGCGATTGTCATAGCCGCGCGCTTTCATGAAGCGGTCGAGTTCGGCGTCGAGCTCGTCGTCAATGGTGATGGTCACGCGCTGCATCGGTCTCTCCTAAATATCGTCGCAATCTACCATGCATGGACAAGGGAGAAAGCGGCCGATAGCCTTTGCCGCAGGCCTAAGAAGAGTGCGAAAAAGCGAGGGGCATTGGCTATGCGGATCGTGGGGTTATTCGCGCTGACGTGGGTTATTCTGGCTGCACCGTCCGCCGCCTCCGCCCAGCAACCGAAGATGCCGCCTTCGCCACCGCCGGTGCAAATCAAAGCCGGCATTTCCGACCCGGTGAACACCGCGCTCGCCTGGTATATGGCGCGTGCCGCCGGTCTCTATACCGCGCAAGGGTTGAACGTCGACATCATCAATATGAACGGCGGCAGCAAAGGCGCCGCGGAATTGCAGGCCGGACGAATCGACGTGATGCATGTCGGGCTGTCGTCGGTGGTCCGCGTTAATCAGGCGGGCGGCGATCTGCGCGCCATCGCCTCGCTGTCGAACGTGATCCGCTTCACGTTCTTTTCCGCGCCCGGCGTGAAAACCGCCGCAGACCTGAAAGGTGGCGTGGTCGGCGTCAGCACCTTCGGTTCGGAGACCGATTCGACGGTGACGCTCGCGCTACAAAAGCTTGGCCTTACGCGTGGCGACGTGGTCATCAAGGAATATGGCGGCGGCATGAAGCGGCTCGCTGCGGTGAAGTCGGGAGAGATCAAGGCGACGGCGGTCAACGAGCCGCTAGCGTCGCTGGCGCGCGAACAGGGCGTCAATGTCCTGGTCGACCTCGTGCCGGATCAGATTGCCTGGCTGTTCACCGGCATCGTCGTCCGCCACGACGATATCTCGGCGCGGCGCGATCTGTTGACTCGTTTTCTCAAAGCCAGCATCGAGGGTAATTACATCGCGCTCACCAATGAGAAACGGGCCAAGGAGGTGTTGGCAAAGGAGCTGAACATCACCAGCGCGAAAACGCTCGACATCACCTACAGCGACTTCAAACAGCAGTCGCCGGCGAACCTCGTACCGACAGCGGCTGCGGCGCAAAACATTCTCAAGCTGTTTCCGGACGCGAGCCAAAAGGTCGGCGACTACGTCGATATGAGCCTGCTCGATGCCTTGAAGAACGAGGGCTTCTTCACGGCCATGGAACAGAAGTATAAAACGCAGTGAGTATGTGAAGGACAATGCAATGAATACCGCAACTGCAACGGCGACCGCGCGGGCCAAAGGCCCGATCGTCTGGCTTAATATGGACCAGCAGGAGCTCGACGACGCCTACGATCAGGCGGTCTATGCGCCGAACCGCGATTTTGTCGCCAAGCGCCGGCTCGCCAATGGCGTGGCCGCGCTGGCCCGGCTCGGCAAGCCGATGCGTTTTGCTTACGGGCCGACCGAGATCGAAGGCCTCGACGTTTACCGCACCGAGGCGGCGAACGCGCCGATTGGCATTTTCGTTCACGGCGGGGCTTGGCGAAACGGCGTGGCTTCGGAGTTCACCTCGCTCGCCGAGCCGTTTGTGCGCGCCGGCGCGAACTATATCGTGCTCGATTTCACCAATGTCGATCAGGCCGGTGGCAGCCTGTTCCCGATGGTCGAGCAGGTCCGCCGCGCGGTCGGCTGGGTCTATCGCAACGCCGACAAATTCGGCGGCGACCGCAACCGGATCCATCTGATGTCGCATTCGTCCGGTTCGCACCTGTCCGGCTGCACCATAACGCACGACTGGACCAAAGACGGCCTGCCAATGGACATCCTCAAGGGCGCGGCGCTCTCAAGCGGCATGTACGATCTCAAGCCGGTGCGGTTGTCGAAGCGGTCGAAATACGTCGCCTTCACCGATGAGATGGAACAACAGCTGAGCGCCATCCGTCATCTCGACAAGCTGCATGCGCCGCTCATTCTCAGCTATGGCACCTGCGAAACGCCGGAGTTCCAGCGCCAGTCACGCGACTTTGCCGCCGCGGTCAAAGCTGCCGGCAAGCCCGTCGAGCTTCTGGTCGGCGAGGGCTACAACCACTTCGAGATGCTGGAGACGCTAGCCAATCCGTACGGCCTGCTCGGCCGCGCGGTGATGATGCAGATGGGACTTTTGAAGGAATAACGCGGATCAGGCCGCGGCCGGGCGCCGCGTTCCGGCGTCCGCCGTTTGCCGCGCCGAGGTCCGAATAAGTTCCGCCCCGCAACGCTTGCAGGCATAAATCGTGTCTTCGATGTCGGGCGCGATCGGTCGGCGTCCGCTATAGACCATGCGGCCTGCGCAAACCGGGCAGGGCATCATCAGCGAAGGCAAACTGGACGATTGTGAGGCCGTGTGGTGATGGCGCATGGCTTACCAAATGACCGTTTTATGAATTACCTGCTTCTTTTGAACAGGAGTCAAGAAAATTTGTGCATTGCACACAACTGCGCTGCGTCGCGGTAAGTCTTGATCAAATAACCCTTTAACCCGACTTGTGAATCGGCCTTAACCGAAGTCAGGGGATTAATGCCTCAGACGGCTTCCCGTTCCGGTCAGCCGGCCATGCCGGAGGCGAATTCCCCGGTCGACAAACAGGAAATACCGAGCGCTGTGAAACTTTTGCGGGTCGTGGCGACTGAATCATTGATGTCGATGCCGCGGCAAGCGTCGTCGATGACAAAAACCGCGAAGCCTTCACGCCGGGCATCTTCGGCCGAGTAGCGGACGCAGAAATCGAGCGCCAGGCCGGCAAGAAACACACGCGATAGCCCGCGCTCTCGCAAATAGCCGATCAGGCCGGTCGGCGTTTTGCGGTCGTTCTCGTAAAACGTCGAATAGGAGTTGATCGCGCGATGGGTGCCTTTGCGCACGATGAGTTCGGCATGAGGAATTTCGAGTGAGCTATGGAATGCGGCGCCCGGTGTCATCTGCACGCAGTGATCGGGCCACAACACTTGCGGACCGTAGCTTGCGGCAATTGTTTCTAACGGCTGCTTGCCGGGATGCGAGGAAGCGAATGACGAATGTTCCTTCGGGTGCCAGTCCTGAGTCAGGACGACGTGACGGAACTTCGCGGCGAGCCGGTTGATGATCGGCACCACTTCGTCGCCGCGCGGCACGGCGAGCGCGCCGCCGGGGCAGAAGTCGTTCTGCACATCGACAACGATAAGGACGCTGTCATCGCCGAACATCGCGGGCAAATCCTCAGCCATCATTCGTTCTCAATGATGGCTCGTTCTCAATAATGTCGGCTCGACTATTGCGTGGCGACTCTCGCTTACCGGTTTTCACACGATGGCGTTTCAACTCATCCGGCGGTCGACCTCCGCGGCGAGCGCCTCTAACTCCGCAGCGATTTCGACTTGATAGGTCGTGCCGGTGTCGAGAGCCCGCAAGGGCTCCGGCAAACGCTCAAGGCCGCGCTTCACACGCTGCCGCGCGTCCTCAAGCGGCGGTGAAGCCTCGATACGGCGCCCGCCCTTCATGACGATTTGCAACAGTAGTTCGCCGTCACCGTCGCTGCTTTCAAGGCCGAGCAGATCGCCCGTCATCCTGCCGTCGGCGCCGTAGTGCCGCCACACCTGCTTGCGGCCGGGCCAGGTCGCTTTCTTGTCCGACTTTTTGCGCCGCGGCAGGCCGGCATATTCCTGCATCTTGTAGACGAAATCGATATTCGGAACGTCGGCCGAGGTGGTCAGGCTGGTGCCGATGCCGATGCCGTCGATCGGCGCGTTGGCTTTGGCGAAAGTGAGCAGTGAGTCTTCATCGAGGCCGCCGCTTACGAATATCGTTACGTCACGCAGACCGCCCTGATCGAGAATGTTGCGTACGCTTTTGGACAAGGCGATCAGATCGCCGCTATCGAGCCGCACGGCCCGAACGATGATGCCGTCGGCCTTGAGCTTCGGCGCGAGCGCGACGACTTTTCGCGCCGCCGCTTCCGTGTCGTAGGTGTCGAGCAGGAATACGAGATTGTTCGGGCGCGCCCGCGCATAGGTCTCAAATGCCGTGCTCTCGTCGTCGAACGCTTCGATGAAAGAATGCGCCATGGTGCCGTACAGTGGAATGTCGAACATTTCGCCGGCCAGCACCGTCGCGGTTCCGGCGAAGCCGGCAAGGTAACTCGCGCGCGCCGCCATCAACCCGGCTTCAGCGCCGTGCGCGCGGCGCAACCCGAAATCGACCAGCACCTTGTTCGGCGCGGCCAGCATGCAGCGTGCCGCTTTGGCCGCGACCAGCGACTGAAAGTGCAGAATGTTGATGAGGCGGGTTTCGACAAGCTGGGCCTGCGGCAGCGGCGCGGTGATACGCAAGACCGGCTCGTTGGCAAAGAAGATCGTGCCTTCCGGCATGGCGTGAACGTCGCCGGTGAAGCGCAGGCTGGAGAAATAATCGAGGGCGTTTGGCTTGAAGCGGCCCGTGCTTTTCAGCCACGCGATATCGTCAGCGGAGAAGCTTAAGCTCTCCAGGTAATCCAGCGCCTGCTGCAATCCCGACGCGACCAGAAATCCGCGCCGTGGCGGCAATGTCCGGCAAAACAGTTCGAACACCGCCGTGCCGGTATCGCCATGATCCAGATAGGCCTGGATCATATTGAGTTGATAGAGGTCGGTGAGGAGTGGGCTTGTTTCTGCAGACATAGTGTCTCGTCGTGCCCGGCTTTAGGCTGGGCATCCACGTCTTAGGGCGCGCAGAGATATAAAGACGTGGATGGCCGGGCGAAAGGGCGTTCACGCCCGTCTTCGACGGGCTATGGCCCGGCCACGACGTGATTGCGAAGCCCTTAATCCGCGAGCGGACTAGGCCTCATCTGGAAATGAACGGCCATCGGCGTCATGCCCTTGCCGCCTTCCTGGTGCCACGGCACACGATCGCCGCTCGATGCCCATAAACCGCGGCCTTTCCAGCCGGCTTTCGGATCGTCGATGCGGCCGTCGAGACCCTTGGCATAGAAGCCGGTCGGATACGGCACTTTCATTGTGATCATCTTGCCGTCGGCAAAAGCGAGCAGGCCGTCATTGAGATTGCCGGTCGAGACCGGTACGTCATTGCCGAGGCCGAGCGTGTTGTGCTGGTCGACCCAGGTGTAATAGCTCGAACTCCGCCGAGTTATCGCCGATGCCGGCGAAGCCGGGCCCCGGATATTTATAGAACGACCAGCCTTCCGGACAATGATCGCCGGTCGCTGTCGGGCCGTTGAGCGGCCCTTTGCATTTGCGCCGGTCGAAGCTGCCGAGATGTCCGCTGGCGAGCGAGACCCAGACCACGCCTTTGGAGTCGATGTCGCCGCCGCGCGGGCCGAAGCCGGGCAGCGGTACATTGTAGATTTCCGCAAGCGCGGTTTCGGGTGGATTGGAGCCGGGATTGAGCCGCACCACCGAACCTGGATTGCTGCGCAGCGTTCCCCACACCGTGCCGTCAACCGGGCTCGGCATCACAGCATAAAACACCTGGCCGATCCGCATGTCCTTGCCGGGTTCGACCGGTTTGCCCGGCTCGGTGTAGTCGCCGCGCTTGCCGTCGCCGCTGGTGTCGACGATCAGCGCCGTCCAGCCCTGCGATGCTTTTGCGTCGCCGGTTTCCTCGAACTTCTTGACGTTGAGCCAGCCGACCACACCGCCGCCGCCGCCACTCGACGTCCATAGCGTATTGTTCTTGTCGAAACCGAATTGCAGATGATGCGTGGTGAAGCAGGTGTCGACGAAAGTGTATTTCATCGTCTTCGGATCGAGCATCCCGATCTGACGCTGACTTTCCGACAGCGGGCTTAGTTTGGCGGAGATCAGATCCGAATTCTTGCCGCACCAATCCGGGTCTTTGACGCCGCGAACGGCGGCGGCCAGCCAGAGCCGGCCTTTCTCATCCATCATCGAGTTGTGATTGTTGATGTGGGTGTCCCAAATCTGCTCGGTGCCCCAATAGGCCGACGGCGCCAGCGGCTTGAGCATCGCGGCGTGGCCCGGTCCAAGCGAATAGGGCATGTCCTTATCGCGTACCGGCACGTGATACAGCATCACCGTGTTCTTCACCGGATCGAGGATCGGGATGTTGTCGGTCGAGTATTCCGGCGAGCCGAACAGCTGGCCGTATCCGTTGACCGTCGGGTTACGTTTGTCGGTTGATATCTCGTCATGGAGATAGTGCTTCTCGTCCGCCCAATCCCACGTCGTCACCACGACGTTGCGCTCGACGCCCTGCGGCCGTGTTGGCTTGGTTGACGGCAACTCGCCTTCGGCGATGCGATCGGTCCATTCGGCGAAATATTTGATTGGGGTCGAGGCAAACTCGCCGGCGATGATGTTGACCATCAGCGGTCCGGCTTGTCCGGACTGCACGCGGCGCGCCCAGGCTTCCTCGGAATTCTTGAACTCACCGAGACCTTTCGGGATCGTGCGCGTGGCAAGGCCGCCGATCTGATGACAGCCGATGCAGCCATTATTCTTCATGTTGTTGAGCCAATCGGTCTGCTTGGCTTTTTCCGGAATGTCGCTTTTGCCGCCGAATTGGTCGGCATCCGGGATTTTCAGCATCGAGTACCAATAAATCGCCGGATAGTACTGAGCAGCTGCGGCATCGTTTGGCGCAATCACCGCGGTCAGATTGAGGTCCTTGCCAGGGTTGCCATCGACTTTGGCGGAGTCGACCAGGCCATAGCCGCGCACCCACACTTTGTAATGGCCGGCTGGCAGGTCGGGCACGAGGTAACGGCCCTGATCGTCGGTCACGACCATCTTGGCAAAGCGGGTCGGTGTGTCGTGGGTTTCGGCAATGACCCAGACGCCGGCCTCCGGGCCGTGCGGGCTGGTAACGACGCCGCCGATTTCGTTCTTTTTGATCGGAGCCGGAGTCTGCGACCAGGCTTGTCCGGCGGCCAAGCATCCAGCGATGCAAATGGCCGCTGCGCTCAGATAAACGCTGCTTTTTAGAGACATTTCGTCCCTCCCTTGTATTTGGCACTACGCAGATACCTCACGGCTGGGCCTTATGGCCTTTCACCGCGCGAAAGCTCCGCGAGTTTTGTTTGTTAAAATCTGCCCAACTCATCCGGCCGGGGCAAGGGAAATTAGGTATTTGGAAAGGATATTGTTGCGCGTACAGCCCCTATAGAGCATTGTAGTTCCAGTTCGACAGTCACTGGGGACGATCGGACTATTTTGCAGTGTGACTTGACGGCACGCCGGCTCGGGGGAGGGCTTTAACCTATCGCTCGGCGAGGGGCGGGTAATGGTTTACGTGTCACGGGCGGAGGGCGGTTACGGAACAGGTGCGTCCGTAATCCAAAACGATTCCGCGCATAATTCTGTATTGGTCCCAGACGCCGAGTTGCTTGTCAGTGGCGCGTATCATCGCGCGGGCCCCGATCTGGTCCTGACAAGTCCCGACGGTCGGCATTTTATTGTTCCAGGATATTTTTCGAGCGAGCATCCGCCTGCGCTGGTCGCGCCGAACGGCATGACGCTGTCGGGCGATATGGTCGAGCTTCTCGCTGGCTCGCCGACGCCGGGGCAATACGCGCAAGCGCAGCCGGGCTTGCCTACAGACGGCATCGGCAAAATCGAAAAAGCCGTCGGTGATGTCACAGCCATTCGCAATGGCGTGGCGGTAACGCTCCATGTCGGCGACGCCGTCTACAAAAGCGACGTGATCCAGACCGGCACGGGATCCTCCGTCGGCATCTCTTTCCCGGACGGCACCGCGCTCAATCTCGTCGCCAACACGCGGATGGGGCTTAACGACTACAACTACAATCCGAGCAGCAATTCGAACGATGCGCTGTTCACGCTAGTCGAAGGCACGTTCGCGTTTGTGGCCGGCAAGGTCGCCCATACCGGCGATATGAAGATCGGCACGCCGGTCGCGACCATGGGCATTCGCGGCACGACCGGCGTGGTCGAGGAAGAAGTCGCGACCGTCAACGCTACGCAGAACGGCGTGTCCTACAGTTTTTCTGTGGTTGCGGACTTCGGCACCGGCGTGGCGGGCCTGTTCGATCTGATCGATGCCAACGGCAACGTGGTCGCCACGGTGTCGCAGACCGGCTACGTCACCTATCTGACGCCGCAGGGTGTGGACCAGCCGCCGCTGGTATCGGTTGCGCCAATCACCGATTCGCAGTTTGCTGTCGAGCAGGACATCCTGCAGCAACTGTTGCAGGCGGTAACGCCGGCGGTCCAGCAGCAACAGCAGCAGCAAACTCCGGGCAATTCGACGCCGCCGGCTCCTCCGCCGAATCCGATTCCAGATTCTGCTGAATGGCCCTGCTACCTTTACCGTGCCCGGTCCCAGCGGCACCCCCGGTAACACGCCTCCACCGCCGATCACCGTCACTGTCGCCGTTACCCCTCCGCCTCCGCCCCCGGCCACACCGACGGCGACGACGACCGTGTCCTGGATCGGAGGCAGCAGCGGCAACTGGAACGTCGCCAGCAACTGGAGCGACGGCGTTGTGCCGACGTCGTTTAGTGCGATCGAGATACTGACTGCGGCCACGATATTCGTCACCGACAACGAGAGCGCTAACGGGCTCGGTATCGGCGCGGGCGGGACTCTGGACCTCGTCAGCGGCAGCTCTCTGACGCTTGCGAACAGTGTCGCCGGCCTCGGCACGGTCGAACTGGACGGGACCGGCGGCGATCCGATGCTGGCGCTCAGTGGCACTGTGTTCCTGCTCGGTCCCGACCCAACAGTAGCCGCTGGCGGCGAGATCCTGCTCAACGGGCCGACAGCCAACAACCTGATCATCGGTGTCGCCGGCACCGACGCGAAACTGGTCAACGTTCAGGACACGATTATCGGCAGCGGTACGATCGGGCAGGGCGACGGCAATCTCACGCTCGTCAACGGCGTCGAGCGGCACGATCAATGCGACCGGGCTGCTGGTCATCGATACCGGCAATCAGGTCGTGAACAGCGGCTTGATGGAAGCGACCGCGGGCGGCACGCTGCAGATCGACGACAACGTGGGCAATGCCGGTGTCATTGAAGCCCTGGGAGCCGATGCTCGCGTTCTTCTGTCCAATTCGATTATCCACGGCGGCACACTCACGACCGGCAGCGCTTCTTCAAATGCTGACGGCATATTCGAAATTGCCTCAGCGTCGGGAGCGAACCTCAGCGAGTTCGACGGTTCCAGCAACGGTGCGATGACCGTCGGTGCCTATGTGCAGGTGGACGGCGCCGCCGTTCTCGAACTCGCCGGCACTATCAATCTTACCGGCACTATTGCCGTGGCGTCCGGAGGCGCTCTTACCCTCGCCGACGCGAATGTCGTCGGCGGAGCGATCAATCTGGCGGCGGCAACCGGAACGCCGTCGATCACCGAAATATCCCTGCCGGGCATCAGCAGTGTCGCGCCCGTTATCAGCGCGAGCGGCGACTATACGGCCTTCATCAGCGCGAGCGCTTTGCCGCCCGGCCACGATACAGGTCTCGTCAATCCGGCGGTTGAGCTCTACGACGGCGCGACCAATCAGTTGACCAACATTTCGGCGCTTGTTCCGAGCGGCGATCTCCATTCCGGCGAGCAATTCGGTAATCTCTCGGCCATCAGCGCGAACGGCCAATACGTTGAGTTTGAGGGCCAGTATCAGGTCTTCAATTCCGTTTCCAATTTCAATCAGCCGGACACGGGACCGAATACCAACACCCAGTCGGACCTGTTCCTTTACAATACCGGGTCCGGCGCCGTCACATATGTGACTTCGCTTGTTGGCGGAAACGGCAATGCGGCATTGAACGGCAACGGCCAGCTGATTGCCGCCGAGACCACGATTTTCGGCAACACCAACAACGGGTATCAATCCTTTGACGAGGCGCTGGTGCTGAACACCGGCGGCACTCCTGTCGACACGATCACCGGCGATCCGAATTTCATTTTTTCGGGGGGCAACACTACCGGCGATCCCGGATCCGTCGAGAATCCGACCATCAGCGCCAACGGCGAGTTCGTGACGTTCTGGAGTACGGCATCGGTGATCGCCGTGACCAACGCGAACGGCGTGACGACCGACTTCAGCACCGGCAACGCAGCTGAGACCGTCGCGCAGGTTTACGTCTACGACCGCGAGACCAACAGCCTGCAAATGGTTTCGGTCAACAACCAGGGCGAGAAGGGCAATGCCGAGAGCGGAAGCTTGTCGCTCGGCAATAACAACAATTCCTGGGCGTCGGGCGTCAGCGGCAATGGCACCTATGTCGTGTTCCAGAGCGCCGCGACCAACCTGGTCCCGGGGTCCGGTCCCGGTACAAACAACGGCGTGTCCAGCATTGCGTTCGACGGCAGCGCGTCCAACGTTTACCTTTACGACACGCAGACGCACACGATCGTGCTTGTGTCCGCCGGGTTGAATGGCGCGGCGGCGAACAGCGCCAGTTACAATCCGGAGATCAGCGCCGACGGCAATTACGTCACCTTCGAGAGCACCGCCAGCAATCTCGTTGCCGGCGGCTCGGGCGGCCAGGCTCAGACGTACGTCTACAACGTCCAGACAGGCACGGTTCAACTCGCGTCCGCGGCCGCCAATGGCATGCCGGCCGACAACGAGAGCGACGGCCTGGCGACGGTCAGTAACGGCAGCAGCGGCCCGATCGTCGAGTTCGGCAGCTTGGCCGACAATCTGCTCGTTCCGGATGCCAACGACGGCAACTTCAACATCTTCGCCGTAAACCTGAACGAAGGGGGCCCGGCGGGAACGCCTGGCGGCACGCTCGACGTTACCGCCAATAGCACGCTCAGTGGCACGACCGTCACCGGCGGTACGTTGGACGTGGCGAGCGGAGTGACGCTGACTATCGGCGGCGACGCCGTCACGTCCTTCGAGGGCGTCATAGCGGACAATCTCGGCGTCATCCAGATCGCCAGCGGCGCGACGCTTTCGGTCGATGCCGATAGCGTGCTCGTGAATGCCGGGCAGCTGGATGTCAACGCAGGCGGGACGCTCGCTGTCGCCGGCGACGTCAATAATATCGGTGGCGCAATCACCGCCGCCGGCACCGAAGCGGCGGTGCAGCTCGCCGGCGCAACGGTCGTCGAAGGCACCATGTCGATTGGCGCCACGGACACGCTGTCGATCCTCGGACCCGGCAACGCGATCGAGGACGTGACCCTGAACAATTCAGGCAACGTTCAGGTCGGCGACGGCTCGGACGCGGCGACTTTGAGCATGGCCGACGGCACCGTGATGACCGGTGGCACGCTTACAATCAATGCATTGGCTACGGTCGAAATCGACCCGGGTGTGCTTGATACCGGCGCGACGTGGCAAAGCCTCACCGTCAACAATTTCGGCACGCTGGTCACCGCAAGCGCCGCGACCTTGTCGCTCGCCGCGACCATCAACGGCGGCACGATCACCGACAATGGCATCATCGACATCGTCGGCACCAGCGTGATCGACAATAACGCTGCCTTGACCGGCGGCGAGGTCGCGATCCAAGGCGGACAGACGCTGACCCTCAACGGCATCAGCGTCACCAACAGCGCGATCGAGGACGCGGTCAGCTACACGTTCACGACCGTCCAGGATCCGTCGGGCGTCAGCAACAATTTTCAGTTCGGTGGCGAGAACTCTTGAGATCGGCAATACCGGCGATGTCGTGGGCAACTACGCCGACGCCAACAATAATTCGTTCGGCTTCGTCTATAGCGGCGGCCAATACACGATGATCGGCGCTCCAGGCACGACAGTCACGGGCATCAACAGCGCTGGTACCGTCGTCGGCTATTACGAGACCGGCGAGGGCATCCAAAGCTTCACCGAGCAGGGCGGTGTCTACACGAATAATATCGTCGACTCGGATGCGCCCCAGAGCACTTTCGCGCTCGGCATCAACGCCTCCGGCGAGATTGTCGGCGTCGCCTACATAAATACCAACGATACCGAAGGCTTTATCTACAAGGACGGCTCAAGTACCCCGATCAATGATCCGAACGCCAACGAGAGCGTGTCCGAGAGCGGCAATTCATCCGGCACCTTCGCCTTCGCCATCAACGCCTCCGGGCAGGTGCTCGGCGATTACTTCGACAGCAGCGGCAATTCTCACGGCTTCATCTACAACACCAACGGCTCGTTCACAGGCATCAGCGTTGAAGGCGCGGCCAGCACCTACGCCGAAGGCATCAACAATGCCGGGCAAGCCGTCGGATATTACGTGGATGCCAGTAACGAGGTTCACGGCTTCCTCTACAGCGGCGGCAGCATCGCCACGCTGAACGATCCGGCCGCCGCCGGCGGCACGGTGGCTTTTGCCATCAATAATACCGGCGAGGTCGTCGGCTATTACTGGGACGGCAACGGCAACGAAGACGTCTTCACCTACAGCAACGGCATCTACTCCAACATTGCCGTCCCCAATGCAAACGACAGCATCGAAGGCTTGTCGGTCAACGACGCCGGCCAGATCGTCGTCACTTATTACAACGACAATGGACTCGACGGCATCCTCCTCAATCCGACAACGGCGCCGGCGACGCTGATCCTGTCCGGCGGTACGACGGTGACCGACAGCACGATTGTTGTCGGCGGCGTCGACACTCTGGAGGTACCGGCCGGGTCCGGCAGCCCCGGCGCGACGCTAAGCGACGTCACTCTCGACAATTCCGGCACGGTCAACGTGCAGGGTGTGTTGGACCTCGATGGCGGTACCGTCGCCAATTCCGGCACGCTGGAGGCGACCAATGGCGGCACGGTCGACTTCAACGACGGCTATACGAACTACGGCACCATCGAGACCGCGAACAACGGCGTCATCAATATCGACGCGACCGATGGCAACAACATCAATTTCGGCACGATCGAGGCCCTCGACGGCACGATAAATGTGTATTTGACGGGTTACGGCGCCAACTACAATCTCATGGAGGCCGGGGCCGGCGGAACGATCAATGTAGACCGTATCGACTGGACGCCGTCGCAAATCAGCACGAATGGCACCTACGAGGCCATTGGCGGTGGCGCCATCGTGTTCTCGAACACCGGCGGCAACAGCGGCATTGTCGAGGCATCGGGCGAGGGCAGCTCGATCACATTCAATGTGCAGCAATCAACCGAATCGACATCCGCCACGATCGAGGCCGTCTCGGACGGAACGGTTACATTCAACGGTGGCACGATCGTCAACTCTGGCGGCGCCATCAAAGCCTTGTCCGGCGGCGCCGTCGATATCAACCACAGCACGGTGATCAACGCCGGCGGAACGATCTCCGCGTCTGGGGATAGTTCCGAAGTCGAGCTGACCGACGCCACGATCAACGGCGGCACCTTGACCACCGGCGCGGGCGGCGCGATCGAGTTCGTCGGCACGAACAACGTGCTGAACGGTGGGGGCACCGCTAGCAATTCCTCGATCAGCGTGCCGGTTCACGAGTCGTCGACGGTGTGGAACGACAGCGGCATTCATGTCACCGCCGGCGAGCAGATCACCATCACTGCGAGCGGCACGATCACAATCGGCAGCGGGGTCGTCATCGGCGGCCAAAACGTCGATAGTGAGACGCCGGCCGGAGATCCCAATCTCATCACCGGCGACATCGCCAGCAACCCAGACGACTTCCTCGAAAACGGCCTGATACCGTGGTCCCTGATCGGGATCATCAGCGGCTTGAGCCCGGCGGCTAACGCCGCAGACGCGTTCCAGGTCGACAACGGCACGACATTCACCGCGGCGGCAACGGGTGAGCTTTATCTCAGCATCAACGACAACGTCTTCACCGACAATTCGGGGAACTGGAGCGCCACCGTGTCGCTCAGCTCGCCCGACACGGTCACCAATTCCGGCTTCACCCAGCTGGAGTCCGGCGCCACTCTCACGCTCGAGGGCGTCATCGACAATACCGGCACCATCGACGTCGACACCGTCATCAACAATCCGAACACAACGAACCTGGTCATTTCCGGCGGTGTCGTGCTCGAGGGCTCCGGCAGTGTCACGCTCGATGGTTCAACCGACAGCATCATCGGCGCCACGGGCGGCGGCATCCTCGATAACGCCGGCAACACCATCTCCGGCTCTGGCAACATCGGCCTTAACGGCAACGGGCTGTTGAGCCTGGTCAATTACGGCACGGTGGAAGCCACCACCGGCAACCTCGTCATCGACACCGGCCATACCGTCGTCAACAACGGCACGCTTGAAGCCAATGGCGCAACGCTTGTGGTCGATGACGCGGTGTCGGGTTCCGGTCAGATCGTGGTCACCAACGGCGGCACCGCCGATTTCGCCGCGGCATTGGGCGAGAACGTCACGTTCAGCGGCGCCGGCACACTGGGGCTCGCCGATCCAACCGCGTTCAATGGCGAGATCACCGGGCTCAGCCTCGGCGACACCATCGATCTCACGGGCATCTCTCCGTCGTCTATAGAGTCGGCGAGAATCTCCGGTTCGTCGCTTGTCATTGACTTTAGTGGCGATGAGACACCGCTGAGCTTCAATCTGGGCAGTGCCCCTACCGGCCTCGCGATCGCCGCGCAAAGCGACGGGAGTAGCGGCACCGATCTCGTGGCCTATAACTCTTTCAACGCCGGAACCGTCAATTACACTAATTTCAGCTCAGAATTCTCCTACCCCGGATCGAACTATAGCGGTCCGCAGATCACCCAAAACGGAACGGCGCTGCAGCTCACAGATGGCGGCCAGGGTGAATATGGCAGCTGGTTCGGCAGCACCCAGCAGTCGGTCACAAACTTCACCGCATCATTCGAGTACGAGGCCACGGCGAGCGGCACCGCGGCCGACGGCATGGCCTTCGTTTTGCAGACGGAAGCGTCAAATGCCCTAGGCGGTCCCTTCTATGAGTATGGCGGAAGCGGACTTGGCTACGCTGGAATTTCCAGCAGCATTGCGATCGAGTTCAATATCTTTTCAGGCCATACTCAGGGGACCAATCTTGGGATTGACGGCAGCACCGGCGTTTACAATCCGACCGGCGCTGTTGCATTGCAGAACGGTGACCCAATTGAGGTCAATCTGTCGTACAACGGCAGCATCCTGACCGAGACGCTGACCGATCTTTCCAACCACGCGACGTATTCCACGAACTACACAATAAGTGCCGCCGATCTGACTAATATTTTGGGTTCTGGTTCCGCCTATGTCGGATTCACCGGGGGCTCCGGTCTTGACACTGCGACGCAAACAGTCAGCAACTTCGTCTTTGACCCGAATACCGCCACGAGCTCCTTCTCCGATATCATCGCCAATAATGCGAGCTTGGAATTCGCCACTGCCGCGGGAAGCGGTACGACCGCGAGCTTTGCGGGCGCCAATGGCGACCTCATTCTCGATCAGCCGTCGAGCTTCCAGGGCGCGATCGCCGGCATATCTGGAACCGGTGATGTCCTCGATCTCAAGGGTTTCGATGCAAGCGCTACGGCTATGACCGGCGCCAACAGCTTCGAACTCGACAACGGACAGCACGACTTTGACGGTGGCCGAGGCCGGCCATACGACCGTGCAGTTGACGTTGGACGGCAACTATTCGGCTTCTACCTTTGATGTCGGTTCAGATAACGCCGGTGGTATCGACGTCGTCGATCCGCCGGCCGGCGGAGCCGATGGGGCACTTACGATTTCGGACGGTGCTGGTGGCGGCGGTGCCACTATCGTTTCGGATACTGCGCTGATCGTTGTTATAGACGACGCCACGGCTACCATCAGCACTCCGTCTTCTCAAATTGTAGACTTTCAAGGTCCTACCGGCGCGCTCATGCTCGACCAACCGAATACGTTCACCGGCCAAATTGGCAACTTTACCGGCACCGCGCCGGACGCAGCCCATTCCGATGTTGTCGATGTTGCAGGCATCAATTTCAACTCAAGTCACTTTGCCGAAAATTATAGCGCCTCTACCGGCGTGCTTACCTTGAGCGATGGCACTGATACCACCAGCCTGACCTTCGATGACTTCAAAGGCACGTTCGAATTCGCGTCCGATGGCAACGGCGGTACCGATATCTTCGATCCGCCCGCGGCAGTCTCGAATGCCACATCTGCGCCGACCAGCCATGGCATGAATTTCGGCAAGGACCAGATCAATCTGTCCGAAAACAACGCGTCGGCCCAAAACGGGCAGACTTCGTCGACGGCGCTTGGCGGCAATCAGTCCGGCTCAGTATCGATTGGTGGCAAGGCCAACGATCATTTCGTGTTTCAGCAAGCGAACTTTACCGAGACCAATCTCAACACCAATCAGCCGAGCACGCCGTTGTCGGAGCACGCCGGCGATCATAATACGCAGCTCGCCGCTCTTGTGAGCCATGATGCCGTGTTCCAGCCGGCCTTCGATCCTGTTCACGATGACGCTGCCACCGCGCAATTCCATCAGATCGTCGCCAGCGCCGGCCACCTGCACTAGCGCGTATCGGCAGCGATTGAGTCATCGCTCATCCCGCGTAAGCGGGAATCCAGTGCTTTCTCAGAAACATGATGGACCCCGCTGGCGTTAAGCCTCGGCGGGCACGTGCGCTGTGCTACGCGCCTTCGTTCGGGTCGTGGTAAAGCTCGCCGACGATGCCGGTGACGCCGGGCGTTGCGGCTTGCAGATGATAGCGGCCGTCGCGGTCGCGGCCGAGCTTGCCGGCCTGGCGCAATTCGTCGAGCGCGCAGGCCACTTCGCGGCCGTCGCTCGAACCGAGCGATTCGACGATGTCGGCATAGAACATCGGCGACGAGCTGAGCGCCTGCTCGACGTTCTGATAGCGCGCCGGGCCTTTGAACACCTTGGCGGCGCAGCGCATCATCGGCACCTGGCCGTCGCGGCCGAACGGCTTGGTGCAGTCGAAGCCGGATTTGGCGCCGGTTTTCCGCCCATTGAGCGATGGATCCATGGTCATGCCGAGGATGCCTTGCAGGATCACCATGTCCTGGTCGGCCTGGAAGCGCGTGCCCATCGCCCAATCGACCTGGCGGTCGTCGTGGATGTCGATGTCCTCGTCGAACACGTAGACGTGCTTGAGGCGCATGATGCCGCCGAACAACGCGGCGATCGCCTGCTTGGCCTCGCCATAGCTGCGCTGCTTGATCGAGACCCGCAGCGTGTTGGCGCCGCCGGAGACCGAGCGCAGATAGACCGCGACCGGTTCACGCACCGCCGCTTTCAGAATTTTCATGGCGTCGGCTTCGACGCGCATCGACGAGATATTGGCGCTGTCGGACTGGTCGAGCACGAAAGCCGAGCCGTGCAAGCAGCGTGTGATGCAGCACATCGCTCCGCATGGTGATCGCGGTGCAATGGAACACCGGGTCCATGTGGATCGCGCCGTAATAGCCCATGTATTCGCCGTACGGGCCCTTCCGGCTCGACATAGCCGCGCTCGTCGAGATAACCCTCAAGCGTCATCTCGGCGTCGGCCGGGACGAGGATGTCGTTGGTCAGGCTTTTGACCACCGGCGCCGGCTGGCCGCGAAAGCTTGCCACCAGTGCCAGCTCGTCGCCGGGCTTCCGCGTGGTCGCTGCGAAGAAGTCGAGAGGATGGACGCCGACCGTGAACGTAATCGGCAGCCGCTGCTTTTGCGCCACGCAGGCGGTATAGATGCGCTTGAGGTCAGACGGCGCAGTGACATTGGTGCCGCATTCGGTGCGGTTGCGCAGGCTCAGCCGGCGGCTACCGACATTGCGGCGGCCGGTCGCCGGATCGATCGTGTAATCGATCGCGGCGCTGCAATAGCAGGAACCGTCGAGCGCGTGTTGCGGATGGAATGGCAGCCGGGTCAGATCGACGTCCTTGCCGGTGATCTTGATCTCGTGCACCGGCGCGTCGCCGGACGGCACCTCGACCAGCGGCTGCGGATTGGCGAGCCGCCGGAAATATTCCTCGTAGAGCTTGTCTTCGCTGGTTTCGAAAGCGGCGGCGAGACGTTTGCGGTTGCCCGCGGTCTTGGCGACCATCTCGACCTGTTCGGGGCCGGCTTTCTTGAACAGGATCGCCTTGTCGGTTTGCTCGATGATTGGGCTCAGGCCCGTCAGCGGGATTGGCTTGTCGTGGATTTCGACTTCGCCGATCTGGATCAGGCGGTCGACGAAATTGCGCAGGCGGTATTTGTCGAAATCGAGGCTCGCGGCGGCGCTGCGGGCGGATGGCGGCTTGGGTCATTGGGGCTCTCTCTGATTTTGCCGCAATGACACCAAGTGCCGGCGCTTTAGTCAATCGGCGCCGGCCGGAATAGCAGAGATATGACGAAGCTTATTGGCCCCAGCCGAAGCGGTAGTTCACGCCGGCGCGCACGACATTGTCATGCATGGAGACGTTGTCGGTCGGGGCGCCGCCGCAGTTCGCGCCGCAATTGAAGCTGCCGAGATCAACGTGAAGATATTCGGCTTTGGCAGTCCAGTTGCCCGGTAGCGCGAACTCGATGCCGCCGCCGACAGTCCAGCCGGCATTGGTGTCGCTGGCGCCCGCAAAGCCGGGAGTCGCGGCTCGGATATCGCCGACCGCAAGACCGCCCGTCACATAGGGCATGATACCGCCGAACGCGTAGCCGGCGCGGCCGCGCACGGTCGAGAGCCAGGTATCGCTGGTGCTGCAGCCCGCCGGGCAGTTCACCGAAGAGTTCGTGCCGTTCAGGTGCGCCCAGTCGACGTCGCCTTCGACGCCGAGCACGACGTTGTTCTGGAGTTGATAGTTGTAGCCTGCGGTGCCGCCGACCAGTCCGCCGGAAAGCCCGACGCGATCGGTGCTGGTGTCCCAATAGGAATGGCCCCAGCCGCCGCCGCCGTTAACGCCGAGGTAGAAGCCGCTCCAGTTATAGGCAGGGGCCATCTGGCGCGGGGGCGCTTTGTAGAGCGGCGCAACCGAAAGGTCTGCCGCACCGGCGCTTTGCGCCGCAGCCATCAGAAGAAACGCTACGCATCCGGCTACAAGTCTTTTCATTACGATGTTCCAGCCTCTCGAGCGTCGCCACCAGCGATACTTGCGCAAGATAGTTACTCCGGACTTACCCGATGCCCGGCTGTCGGCCCCACAGCGCACTTTATTGGCGAGCAAGGCAAAATTGGGCCGCAGACAGGGCGTCACTAGGGCCGGATCCGATCCAGTTCCATCCCAACGCCGGGTTCCATTTCGGGTTCCGCGGTTCATTCCAAGTAGTTTGCCCAAGTAGTTTGCCCAAGCAGCTTGCCAATTTAACTTGCCAAGCAGCTTGATCGCCGGTTGTAAGCGTCAGGCGGCCGGGCGGCCGAGAAGCTTCAGGCCCATCTTGACCTTGTCGCCGATATTCTTCTGCGACAGGCACGTAAACAGGCAGAGCGTCTCGCAGGCGACGGTTTCCTTGCGCCGCTCGGTTCCTTCCTTGCCGTACCAGATTTCGCGCGCGGTCTGGGTGCGCACATTGCCGATCGGCGGGAAGTTCCAGCACATCTCGACACGGCCATCGGAGCGGATGAAGTAGTTACGCATGCCGATCCGGCACGGCATCGCTTCGCGCGGCGCCTTTTCGCGGCGGAAATGATTCGGCCACAGATTCAGCAGCAGTTCCGTATTGAGGATCGGCGCGCCGGCGCGCTTCATCTCCAGCAGACGATCCCTGACCTTGATCAGATCGTCGATGTCTTCCGGCCCGATCCAGAACTCGTCCTTGGCCTCGTCGGTGACTTGCTCGACCGGCTGGAAGTTGATGGCGTTAGCGCCGATGGTCCGCACCCAATCGACCATGTCGGGCAGCTTGCGGAAGTTCAGTTTATGAACCACGGCCTTGATGATGATCGGAAAGTCGGCGCCATGTTTTGCCTTGGCCCGGTTCAGCGCCCGGATGCCGGCGACGATGTTGTCGAGCGAGCCTTCGACGCCGCGCGAATAATTGTGGATGTCGGCGTCACGCGAGTCGATCGAGATATTGATGTTGAACGGCTTGGCGGCGACGGTCCAGTCGACGACTTTTTCGTTACCGAAGGCGCCGCCATTGGTGGTGACACCCCATTTCAAGTCCCGCTCGCCGCAGAACGTGAGCAGATCGATGAAGCCCTTTTTGATGTACGGCTCGCCGCCGGAGAATTCGATGTGATAGTGGCCGATGAATTCTTTTAGATCGAGCAGCGCCTTCTTCCACTCATCGATCGACATTTCTTCGCGATAGTTTGGTCGGCGCCAGTAGTCGCAATAGCGGCATTTGTAGTTGCAGCGCTCGATCACTTCGCCATAGATCGAAACCGGCACTGTGACGTCGCGGCCGGTGCGCAGATAAATCTCTTCCGCCACAGCGTTGCGCACGTGATGCGTGCCGAGTCGGGTTAGCTCGATGATGTTCAAAACCGGCCTCCGGAGCCAAACCGTACAGAAGTGGCTAGCAATGCCACACGCGGCAAGGTTGACGAAATTGTTCCGGTTTTAAACGTTAATTCGTATGCTTACCGTTACGCCAAGCCGATAAACCTCGTTAACAAGACAGCTTGCGGAAATGCCGGGCGGTGCGCCCGGCGCGGCGCAAAGCCCGTCAATACGGAGGAAATGCGACTAGGCGTAAGTCTTCAGCACGTGCCGGGCGATAACCATTTTCATCACTTCGGTCGCGCCCTCGGTGATGCGGAAGCTGCGCCGTTGCCGCCAGAATTTTTCGATCGGCAGGTCTGTGGTTAACGCGATGCCGCCGTGGATCTGCATGCACATGTCGGCGGCCTTGAACGCCATCTCGTCGCAAAAATATTTGCAGACATAGGCGTCCTCGCGGGCGTCCTCGCCTTTGTCGAGCCGTGTCGCGGCCTTGTAGACCAGCAGGCGGCCGGCTTGCAGCTCGACATACATGTCGGCGAGCATCCACTGGATCGACTGCCGGTCGGCAAGCGGCCGGCCGAAGGTCGCGCGCTGTTTGGCATACGATGTCGCAAGTTCCAGGCATCGCTCGGTGACGCCGAGCGCGCTCGCGCCATGGCGCACGCGGCCGGCATTGAGCCATTGCTGGGCGTGACCGAAGCCGTCGCCTTCCTTGCCGACTAGGTGACTGACCGGGACACGCACGTTTTCCAGTACGATCTCCCAGGGCTCGTCGCCCATCATGGTCTTGTATTGCGTCGTCAGCTTCACGCCGGGCGTATTCATGTCGACGATGAAGCAGGAAATGCCGCCGTGCGAGCCCTTGGCGCGATCGGTCGCCGCCATGAGCTGCATGAAGTCGGCATCGTCGGCGTGGGAGATGAAACGCTTGACGCCATTGATGACGTAGTGGTCGCCGTCGCGTACCGCGACCGTGCGCATGCCGCCCGGGTCCGATCCGGCGTCGGGCTCGGTCTGCGCAAAGCAGGCTTTCTTCTCGCCGCGCAATGAAGGCAGTAGATATTTCTCCTTCATTTCGCCGGTGAGTGCATAGAGGATCGCGCGCACGCTCGGCCCGGCGATGCCGCCATAGCCGCGCGCCGGCAGCGCCACGGAACGCGACAACTCGGTCTCCACGATCGAGCGCGCCAGCACCGAAAAGCCGGCGCCGCCATATTCCTCCGGGATATCCATCTTCCAGAAGCCGAGGTCTTTGGCGCGCTTCGAGAATTTCTCGTAAAATTCCGGCTTGAGCTTCTCGGTGTCGGTCGAGGCGATCTTTTCGACCGGAATCATCTCGGTATCGACAAAACGCCGCAGTGCTCTGTTGAAACATGCGCAGCTCTTCCGGAAGCTCGAAATCCATCACGCGTTCTCCAGATCCCTTTTGTCTTGGGTTCGGTCTTGTCCGAACACTAACGTACGTTGTCCGCAATCACGGTTTGGTCCAGGCGACGCGCACGTCGACGGCGACGGCGCCGTTGGGACGCACGATCAGCGGATTGATTTCGATCTCTTCAATACGCGCGCGGTGATCGAGATAGAAGCGGCCCAATGCCATGGCCGCGGTTTCAAGCGCCTTGCGGTCGGCCGGAGGCTTGCCGCGATAGCCGGCGAGCAGACGGTCGACCTTGAGGCCGTCGATCATTGCGCTGACGTCGGCTGCGCGAACCGGCAGGAGCCGCATCGCGGCATCGCGCACCAACTCGACCAGAATGCCGCCGGAGCCAATGAGCAGCATCGGACCATAGAGCGGATCGGATTGCGCACCGACAATCGTCTCGATGCCGGAAACCATCTCCTGCACCAGGAAACCGTCGATCTTCGCGTTCGGATAGGCCGCGCGCGCAGCTTTCGCCAATGTATCGGCCGCGGTCAGTACCGCTTGCTTGTCGGCCAGATTGAGAATGACGCCGCCAGCTTCGGTTTTATGCACGATGTCCGCCGAGCGGATCTTCAGCGCGACAGGAAAGCCGATGGCCGCCGCGGCATCTGCGGCCCCTTCAGCAGTCGGTCACCTCGCGGCTTTGCGGCAGGGTGATTCCGTAACGTTGCAATGTGGTGTCGAGCGTCGCCGGCTGCAGATCGCTCGGTGGCGGAGCGCCCGGTATCTCGGGTGCGCGTCCGGCGCGCTGCGCGTGGAACCACAGGCCGTTGAGCGCGCGCAGTGTCGGCTCGAGGCCCTGGAGAAACGGAAATTGTGCGGTGGTCCTGAATCGCCAATGCGTCTTCGTTGACCTGGTGGATCATGCGCGAGAAGGCGATGACGGGCTTATCGGTCAATGTCAGCAGTTTTGGCAGTTCATGCGCGTCGGCCCACATGCCGCCCTTGCCGGGCTGCGGCGCCGACCACGCGACAATATCGACGTTGGGATCGCGCGCCACGATCGCGCATTGGTCCATCGCCGCTTTCAATGTCGACGGAATGCCGGTGTCGAGCGGATTTTTCGGCGAGATGCCTTCCTGCATGTGCGGCATCAGCGCCTCGTGGGTGGCCGGAGCGAAGTCCGGAACCACGGCGCCTTCCGCTTCCGCATAATCGTAGAGCAGATCGACGGTGCCGCCGGAATTGGTGATGAACCCGATGCGCGGCCCTTTCGGCCGGCGTCCGCACTGGAAGGCGAGTGCCGTTTCCAAAAGGTCATCCAGCGAGCGGCAATTGACGATGCCGTAGCGTTCGCACATCGCGAGATAGCCGGCGTAGTCGCCGCCGATTGCGCCGGTGTGGGATTGCGCCGCGTTGCGCGATTTTTGAGTGGCGCCTGTCTTGATCGCGAGCACCGGTTTGCCGGCTTCGAGGGCACGGCCGGCTGCGCGCAGAAACGCCTGCGGCCGTCGCAGGCCTTCGATGAAAAGCACGATCTGTTTGGTGTGCGGATCGTCCACCGCGAAATTGAGATAATCGGCGAGATCGAGATCGGCCTCGTTGCCGGAGGAAACGCAATAGGTAAATCCAGGCCGCGATCGGCAGCCGCTTTCATCCAGAACTGCAGGATGCCGCCGGATTGAAACAGCACGGCGACCGAGCCCGTCGGGTAGCTACACAACTCGGCGTTGGGGTAGGCGAACAGTTTTTCACGGATAACTGAATGTGCCCATGCAATTGGGCCCGCAGGCGCGCAGCTTGCTGGTGGCGAAAAAATTCTTCAGCCATACGCCGCGTTCTTTGAAGTCTTCGCCTTCTCCGTCGCCGACGTTCGCGGCGTAGATCGTTGCCGATTTCACGCCCGCCGCTTCGGCATCGGTAAGCACGCCGCCGACATGGACCGCCGGCACGATAATCATCGCAAGATCGACCGGCTGGCCGATATCGCGCAGCGATTTATAGCAGCGCTGGCCGTAGACTTTTTCCTGGCGCGGATTGACCAGAAAAATCTGGCCCTGATATCCGAAATCCCGCAGGTTGGCGTAAATCCGGCTCGGCCACGGCGCCCGATCCGAAGCGCCAACGATCGCTACCGACTTGGCGCTCAACATACTTGCCGGCGAACGCAACTCACTATCACTAATCGACACGCTCACTCCCCGATGCCCATCTTGAACCTCGGACTGACTGGTATCGTATTTCGATGCGGGCGGCTATGCTCGCGGCGGCGGCAGCGGTTGCGTGAATGGAGTAGCTAGCGGATGCGTCTCGACCAATTGGAAGGCAGCCCGGACAGCCGCGTCGCCTGGGGCAGCGATATCGCCGCGCAAATGCTGCGGCGTTTCGGCATCCGCTATATCAGCCTCAACCCCGGCGCGAGCTACCGCGGTTTCCACGACAGCCTCGTCAATCATCTCGGGAATAAGGATCCGGGAATTATTCTTTGCATGCACGAGGACCATTCAGTGGCGATCGCGCACGGCTACGCCAAGGCGACCGGCGAGCCGATGGCCTGTGTGCTGCATTCCAACGTGGGTTTGCTTCACGGCATGATGGGTTTGTTCAACGCCTGGTGTGACCGCGTGCCGATGTTCGTGCTGGGTGCGACCGGACCTGTGGCGGCGGAAAAGCGCCGTCCGTGGATCGATTGGATCCATACCTCGCGCGATCAAGGCGCTTATATCCGCTCCATCATAAAATGGGACGACCAGCCCACGTCGCCTGACGCGCTGGTTGAATCGATGATGCGCGCCAATATGCTAACCCGCTCCGCGCCGACCGCGCCGGTCTATATCTGCCTCGACGCCGGCTTTCAGGAACAGAAGCTCGACAAGGAGCCGGAATGGCTGGACGTGGCGCGCTTTAAGCCGCCAGCGCCGCCGCGGCCGTCCCTGGAATCCATCAATGAAGCCGTGACGTTGCTCAGCAATGCCAAGCGGCCGGTGATGATGCTCGGCCGTGGCTCACGCAAGGACCAATTCTGGACGCCACGGATCAAGCTCGCCGAACGGCTCGGGGCCTGTGTCGTGACCGATCTCAAGCAGGGTGCGGTCTTCCCGACTGATCATCCAGCGCACTACTGCGCCCCGTTCAACGTGCTGGGTAAGGATGCGCGCGAGCTGTTATGCGAAGCTGACGTTATCCTCGCGCTGGATTGGGTTGATCTCGGCGGCGCACTGCGTCAGGCGAAAGCCGTCGGCGACGTTGGCGCAAAGATCATCGCCTGTTCGCTCGATCAGACCCTGCATACCGGCGCCAATATGGAATATCAGTCGCTGCCGCCCGTGGATGTGGCGATGGCATCGACCACGGATGTCGTCGTTGCCGAGCTGAACGAAGCGCTGGGCAAGGACAGCAAGAGTCCGTGGAAGGTCAAGGTGCCGGCGAAGGCTAAAGCGGCGAACGGCGCTGCGATCAGCATGGAGCAGGTCGCAACCACACTGCGCGAGCAGTTCAACGATCCCGAGAATGTGACGTTTTGCACGCTCGGCCGCGGCTGGCCGTTCGATCTGTGGCCGTTGCAGAACGGCATGTCCTATCTGGGCAAGGACGGCGGCGGTGGATTGGGCTCTGGGCCCGGTCTGTCGGTCGGGTCGGCGCTGGCGCTACAGGATCAGGGCCGTCACGCAATCTCGATGCTCGGCGACGGCGATTTCTGCATGGGGGCGACTGCGATCTGGAGCGCCGCTCATCACCGCATTCCGCTTCTGGTGCTGGTCAACAACAATCGTTCCTACTTCAACGATGAACTGCACCAGGAGAACGTAGCCCGCACCCGCGGACGGGAAGTGAAGAACCGCTGGATCGGGCTGCGGCTCGAAGACCCGACGCCGAATATCGCCAAGCTTGCCGAAGCGCAGGGTGCGGTTGGCATCGGTCCGGTGACCAAGCCGGAAGACGTCGCGCCGGCCATTGCCCGTGGCGTCGATGTGCTCAAGAAGGGCGGCGTCTGCGTGATCGACCTGCATATCGATCCCCCGTCAGAACGTCAGGCCAGCCACGCGCTCGGTCACCGCGCGACGGGAGACTGAGGCGTTTATTTCCGCCCATTCCCGCGCCCGCGGGAATCCAGAGGACAGCATGGACGATCAGGGTTGCATTGGGTCCCCGCCTTCGCGGCGACGGGCGATATCAGGCCGTAAATGACTTGGCTAGAATGACTTGGCTTTTTTTCGCGTTCTCCGGCCCGGTGCTGTGGGCCATCTCGGTGCATTTCGACAAGTATCTTGTCGAGCGTTTCTTCAAGGAGACCAACGTCGCCGTGCTTTTGCTGTTCACGGCGTTCATCGGCGTCCTGATGCTGCCGTTCATCTGGTACTTCGAGCCGGCAGTCCTTCATCACGATCCTGGCAGCATCGCGCTGATGACGCTGTCCGGAATCCTCTATCTCAGCGCCATGCTGCTGTACTTGAAATCGCTGCAGGGTGAAGAAGCCTCGGTCGTTGCGCCGTTCTTTCAAGCTGGCCCATTATTCGGTTACGTACTGGCGTACCTTGTCCTTGGCGAAACACTGACGCCGCGGCAAATGGCGGGCGGCACGCTCATCATCATCGGCACGCTGTTCGTGTCGCTGCGCTTCGGCCAGAATGCCAAAAGATTTCAAAGCGCGGCTTGCGGCGCAGATGCTGACTTGCGGTTTCATCATGGCGTTGAGCGGACTGATTTTCAAAGCCTACGCATTGAAGGTCGAGTTCTGGACCACGATATTCTGGATGTTTGTCGGCGAGGCCATTGTCGGCGTGGCGCTTCTCCTGATCACGCCTTATCGTCGTCAGTTCATGGCATTGCTGCGCGAGAACACGGTGGCGCTATTGTCGATTAATGGATCGAACGAAGTAATCAATCTCAGCGGTAGCCTTGGCAATCGCTACGCCTTGCTGTTCGCGCCATTAAGTATCGTGCAGGCGATCGGCTCCACGACGACTCTGTTTGTTTTTGCTTTCGGAGTTCTGCTCAGTCTTTTCTTTCCGAAGCTGAGCCGCGAGGACTTGTCGGCCCGGGAGTTGGTGCAGAAAGGCGTCGCGGCGGTGCTGGTCGCCATCGGTGTGACGTTAGTGACAAGATAAAGCGAAGAAACGGATAGCGTGATGAACGAAAAAAATACTTACCGCATTGTTGAAACCAAAACCGTTCATGCGGGATGGACCAAGCTCCTCGTCGCGACCGTGCAGCTGCCGGACGGACATTCGTTCAAGCGGGAGATCGAGGATCACGGCGAAGCGATCTGTGTGTTGCCGTACCATCCCGGCCGCAAGACTGCGGTTCTGGTTCGCCAGCCGCGTATTCCGTTGCTTTACGTGGCCCAGCAGGAACAGTCGCTGGAAGCTGTAGCCGGGGTCATCGAGGAAAAGGATCCGGATGTCACCGTGCATCGCGAGGTTATGGAAGAGGCCAAGCTCAAACTCGACTCTATCGAACATGTTTTCACGGCGTGGACCATGCCGGGGATATCGACTGAGCGAATGCACTTCTATCTGGCACAATATTCCGGTGCAGCCCGCCCGGATACCGAAGGCGGGGCGGACGAGGACGAAGATACTGTCGCTATCGAGTTTCCGCTGGCAGAGTTGGCGCGCATGGCGGATGCAAACGAGCTCCCCGACAGCAAAACATTGGTGCTGTTGCAGACGCTTCGGTTGCGGCAGCCGGAATTGTTCCAGGCCGGCTAGGGTTTGTTCGGCATAAGAGTTTGATCTTTAATAACAACTTGCCGACTGAAAAGTGCTAAGATACGCGATATAGGTCTCGCGGAAGTCCTCAGCACGGATTATCTCCGGCACTACGAGTGATGAGATGAACTGGATTTCAAACGTCGTCCGGCCGAAGATTCGCAACATGCTTCGGCGTGAAACGCCTGAGAATCTCTGGATTAAATGTCCGGAGACCGGCCAGCTTGTTTTTTATAAGGACGTCGAAGCCAACCAGTTCGTCATTCCCGGTTCGAACTATCACATGCGCATGAGCGCTACTGCGCGCCTCAAGACGATGTTCGATAACGCGACCTGGTTCGATATCGCGGTGCCTGAAGTACCGATCGACCCGCTGAAGTTTCGCGACGAGCGGCGTTATATCGACCGGCTGAAAGACGCGCGTATCAAGACCGGAATGAACGACGCGGTGAAGCTCGGTTACGGCAAGCTTGACGGGCTGGCCACGGTCATCGGCGTGCAGGATTTCGATTTCATGGGCGGTTCGCTCGGCATGGCGGCCGGTGAAGCGATTATCAAAGGTCTCGATACCGCGGTGGAAAAAGGCTGTCCGTTCGTCTTGTTCGCAGCCTCCGGCGGCGCGCGCATGCAGGAAGGGATCTGGTCGTTGATGCAGATGCCGCGCACGACGATTGCGGTGCAGCGGCTGCGCGAAAGCCGCAAACCTTACATCGTCGTACTGACCAATCCGACCACCGGCGGCGTTACCGCGTCGTATGCCATGCTTGGCGACGTGCATATCGCTGAGCCGGGCGCGCTGATCGGTTTCGCCGGTCCCCGTGTCATCGAGCAAACCATTCGGGAAAAGCTGCCCGAAGGATTTCAGAGATCGGAATATCTGCGCGATCACGGCATGGTCGATATGGTGGTGCACCGCCGCGATCTGCGTGCCACGATCTCCAGTCTGTGCCGGCTGCTGACCAAGGCGCCGGCCGTCGCGCCGCAGCAACTCGAGAGCTTGCCGGCGCCCGAGCCGGCTTCGGCGTGAGCGCTTCGCAAGCTGGCCCCGGCGCCGTTGACGCGATCCTGGCGCGGCTGCTTGCGCTGCATCCCAAGCGCATCGACCTGTCGCTTGGCCGCATCGAGCGATTGCTTACGGCTCTCGATAATCCAGAACGGCGCTTGCCGCCCTTGATCCACGTTGCCGGCACCAATGGCAAAGGTTCGACGATCGCCTTCATGCGGGCGGTGCTCGAAGCCGCCGGCAAAAGCGTGCACGTCTATACGTCGCCCAATCTGGTCCGGCTCAACGAGCGCTTTCGCCTTGGACGGCAAGGAGGCGGCAAGTTCGTCGGCGATGCCGAATTGGCCGAAGCGCTCTCCAAGTGTGAGGCCAAAAATGGCGACGCACCGATCACCGTGTTCGAGATTGAAACCGCCGCGGCATTTCTTTTGTTTTCGCGCAATCCGGCCGATGTGCTGTTGCTCGAAGTCGGGCTCGGCGGCCGGCTCGATGCCACGAACGTGGTCGAACGTCCGCTCGCCAGTGTGATCACGCGCGTCTCGATCGATCATCGGGAGTTTCTCGGTGACACGCTTGAGCTGATCGCCGCCGAGAAAGCCGGCATCCTCAAGCGTGAGGTGCCGGCGGTCATCGCCGATCAGGCGCGCGAGGCGCTCGCGGTGATTGAACGGCAAGCGGCCCGCATGCGCGCGTCGCTGTCGATTGCCGGCGAGAACTGGACTGCGACTGAAGAGCGCGGCCGGCTGGTTTATCAGGACGGCGACGGTTTGCTCGACCTGCCGGCGCCGCGTCTTTACGGCCGTCATCAGTTCGAGAACGCTGGAACCGCGATCGCGGCGCTGCGGGCCAGCGGCCTTAAACTGCCGACCGCGGCTTTTGAAACCGGCATGACGCGAGTCGAGTGGCCGGCCCGGATGCAGCGCCTGTCGCATGGCAAGTTGCTGTCATTGCTGCCAGCCGAAAGTGAACTCTGGCTCGACGGTGGCCATAATGCCGACGGCGGGAGGGTAGTCGCTGGCGCGCTCGCCGATCTTGAGGAGCGTGTCTCGCGGCCGCTGGTTCTGATTGTCGGAATGCTCTCGACTAAGGACAGCGAAGGATTTTTGCGCAATTTTTCCGGCCTGGCGCGCCGTGTGATTACAGTACCGATTCATCAGGACAAGGCGGTGCCCGCGGCGGAATTAGCCGAAATAGCCGGCAGCGTCGGTATTCCGTCGATATCGCGTGACACGCTGGAAAGCGCGCTCACTGTCGCCGGCGGCCTCGATCTCGCGCCCGCGCCGCGCGTGCTGATCACCGGTTCGTTGTACCTGGCCGGCGAGGTACTAGCCGCCAACGGCACGCCGCCGGAGTGACTGGTCACTCCACCTGGATATGCGCCTCGTGAATGACCTTGGCCCACTTGGCCCGCTCGGTTTTGATGAAAGCGGCAAACTCCTCGGGCGGACCGGCCATCGATTCGAACATCTGTGGATCGAGGAAGCGTGCGCGAAACGTCGGATCGTTGAAGATGCGGATCACTTCGTTGTCGAGCTTCATGACGATGTCGTGTGGCGTGCCGGCTGGCGCGAACAATCCGAACCAGGCATTGGCCTCGAAACCGGGTAGGCCGCTCTCGGCGACAGTCGGCACATCGGGAACCAACGCCATGCGCTTCGGGGCACCGACGCCGAGCATCTTGATCTGTCCGGCGCGAAACGCCGGCAAGCCCGAAGCGACGCTGACAATCATGGTGTTGATCGAACCGCCGATCAGGTCGTTCAGTGCGGGTGTCGCGCCGCGATAGTGCACCGGCAGCATCTTGATGCCGGCCATGTTGTCGAACAGCTCCATGTTCATGTGCAGTGCCGAGCCAACACCGGCGGTGCCGAAGCTGAGCTGGCCTGGCTTCTGTTTCGCAAGCGCGATCAGGTCGGCGGCGTTCGATACCGGCAACGATTTCTGGGCGAGCAGGGCCTGGTAGATTCGCACCAGTCCGGTGATCGGAATGAAGTCTTTGTCGATGTCGAACGGCACTTTTTCGTTCGGCAGCAGTGACGGGTTGACGGCAAATGGCCCGGACTCACCAACCAGCAGCGTGTAACCGTCCGGCGCGGACTTGGCGACAGTCTCGGCGCCGATGATGTGCGCCGCGCCGCCCTTATTCTCGACGATGATCTGCTGGCCCCACGCCTTGGTGAGTTCCTGCGCGAGCGCCCGGCCGACGACGTCGGTCACGCCGCCAGGCGCCGCCGTGATGACGAGCGTGATCGGGTGGTCGGGATAACTGGTCTGCGCTTGCGCAGAACCGCAAAACGCGAGCAGCAGAAGCGCCGCGCAAAAGCGTTTCATGGCCGGTACAGCTCCTCGCGTTGCTCAGTTAGGCTGGATACCCGCTGCCGCGACAGCGGCTTTGGCCTCTTCGACCTTGCCGCGCAGGAAGTCCGCAGTCTGCGCAGGCGTACGATCATCGGGCACATATCCGGACTTTTGCACGACATTGGCCACCGCCGGCTCCTGCAAGGCATGCCGGATCTCGGCATTGAGCTTATCCACGATGGCAGACGGTGTCTTTGCCGGTGCGAAGAAAACTCCCCAAGCCTGGACGTGCGGATAGTTCGGCACCGTGTCCTTCATCAAGGGGACATTCGGAAATTCGGCAAAGGGCTTCTGCCCGGTGAATGCAATGGCGCGCAACTTGTTGTCCTGAACGAGCCCCATGACGGAAGGCGGCGTCACAAACATCACGTCGATGTTGCCGGCGAGGAGGGCTGCTGAGACTTCCGAAGCACCCTTGAAAGGCACGTGCTCCATATTCAGTCCAGTCGCCTTGTTGAACAGCGCGCCGGCAAGGTGCAGGCCGTTGCCAACACCCGGCGAACCAAACAGGACGCGATGCGATTTGGCGTAGCTGATGAACTCGCCGACATTGTGTGCGGGAGACGAAGGATTGACCAGCATCAGCAAACCGTCGAGCACGCCGTTGGTCGCGATCGGAACGAGATCCTTGAACAGGTCGAAAGGCAGCTCCTTATAGATATACGGCGTCGGCGCGATTGAATCGCTGGTATAAAACAGCGTGTAGCCGTCGGGCTGGGACTGAACGACGACATTGGTCGCAATGGTCGCGTTTGCACCGGGCCGGTTTTCGACGATGAAATTCTGACCGAGATCGGCGCTGAGCTGGTGGGCCACGGCGCGTGCGATTACGTCGGGACCGCTACCTGCGGCGAAACCGACAAGAATACGTACCGGCCGATCGGGATATTGCTGCGAATAAGCAACGCCGCAGAAAGTGACACAAAAGAGAAACGTGATAACGACTTTCAAAACCCGGCAAAATTCCGTCACAGGCTGATTTCTCCCAAGTTGATGCTTTCGCCCAGATTGGCCTCGACACTTTTTGAACGGCCGCCGGCGAATATATGCAAGGTGTAGCGGCCGGAATTCTCGTCGAGTTTATCGAATTTGAAACTGCCAAAATTGTCGCTGGTGGTCACCGCGATCGACACGCCGTTCTTCGCAAGTTGCACGCTAGCGCCTTCGACGCAATCGAAAGTGCCATTTTTCTCCGTATAGATCGATCCGCCGATGAAGCATTTTGAATAGCGCCACAGGTTGCGGTAATAGACCCGCGGCCGGGCGCCGAGCTCAGGCTTCATCACTTCGAGGCTTTCGTCGCGCGCCATATTTTCCATGTCGGCGTCTTCGATCTGGATCGCGCGCATGGCGCCGGTCGGGCAGGACTGCTGGCCGCGGGTCTGTTGCCAACCCTGGTCGAGCAGGTGGGCGTCGAAGGTCCAGGCTTGCGGAAGCTGCTCTTCCTCATTCCACCAGATATGGCCATAGGGGCAACTCTCGACGAGCTGCTTCTGGCCTTTCGCCTTTACCGGATCGATGATGACAATACCGTCCTTGCGCTTTTTGATCGCACCTTGCGGCGCTGCCTTGATGCAGGGAGCGTCGTCGCAGTGGTTGCACATGGTCGGAACGTAGGCGATGTCGATCAGCGGGATTTGCCCGCGCTCCTTCTGGAGGACGTTGATCCACTTGTGGCCTTGCCGGGGCATCGACGCGGAATAGCTCGGCCAATCGTTGCCGATATATTCATCCATGGTAGCGAGCGCACACAGATTGCAATTGGTGCACTCAGCCACGTCAATAATCATGTTCCATTTTTTCATTGGCACTGAAGCGAGTGGCGAATAGCGAAGGAGTGAGTTGCCCCAATCACTGCCGCTATTGTCTGCCGCTGTTCGCTTTCTCCCTATTCGCTACTCGCTATTGGCGGGTTTTATTTTGCCGGTACCGGGTCGGTTTCGTGTTTGACGATCGGCTGCCGTTCAGGGTTGTAGAACTGTTTGAACGAATCGAAATTAAATTCAAACTTGCCGGATTGGGACTGATCGTGGAGCGGAGCAGTTGCAGGCGGCTTTTCCTTTTCCGCCGGAACGACGAAGTAGCCACGCTTGAGAAACTTCTTCCATGGGATGTGCTTCGGCAGATCGGAAGCGAGGAACACGCGCTTGACCCAATCAATCTCATTGCAACCTTCGGAGAAGGAATTGGCAAGATCGAGCGGTTTGCACAGCTCGTTGAAGATCCAGTAGTCGGGCTTCAATTCGCCAAGCGGCTTGATCGCTGGGGCCTGGAAAACGATCACGCGATGATCGATCTGCTGCAGGTCATGATAGCTGTAGTCGCCAAGTCTCGTCCATTCGCTGATGTCGGTGCGCTCGAAGTTTGTGCAGGCCGGCAGCACGATGTCGGCGAATTTTGCTTCGTCGTCGTTCCAGGTCGATTGATTGACGACAAATTCCACGTTCGGCGACTGATATATAGTTAGCCGATCAGTATTGTCGTCCATCGTCGCGGGGGCCAAGCCACCGTATTTATAGAACATACGCACCCGCGAGGATTCGGGCGACGAATAACCAGACTTGCCGAACTGGGGTTCGATTAATTTATCGGCTCCAGGAGAATCCTCGGCTTTGGCTTCATCGATCGACTTCGGCGCTCCCATATTTTCGAGATCGCGTGAGGTGCTGCCGTCGGCATAACTGGGGAAATAGAAACTGGAGTCGGCCGGCTTCCCCTCTCGCAGGTTGCCAATGTTGACGCCGGGCTTACCGAGGCCCTGCATCGCAACGAGGTACACCATCGCGCGCTCCCACGGGGTATCGGCCCGACCGCGGTCAGCTCCATCAGCGTCGTCGGCCGAGCCGAGCGCCAGATAAACGCGCTTCTTGCCCCATTCGCGGGCCAGCGCTCGAACGGCCTTGGCGAGGACACCGGTTTCCTTTTCCTGCCATTCCGGAGTTTTCGGAATGCCGTCATTTTCACCGAGCAGATGACCTTTCCACTTGTCGAAGCCGATGGTGTGGGTCTCGACGTAGACCTTGTCGTAGAGGTCTTCCTTGATCCAGACATAAGCGATCGCCATCGCCAAAGCGACTGAGGTCGCGGGCTTTGGCGCCAGCCACTTGCCGGGCAGAAATTGCGCCGACGCATCGAAGGATGGGTCGATGTGAACGACTTTGATGCCCAGCTTGGGGTTTTTCAGCCACTGCTGAGCTATCGTGCCTTTCTGTGCTTCACGTGAGCCCGGTGTGGTTTCAGGATCGGCGGCCCAGAACACCACCACGTCGCTGTTCTGCAAGCAGTCTGCGACGGCGTCATGGACTTCCGAAGGGCCAACGCGTGGCGTGTAGCCCTTCAATGAACTTGCGTAATCGATGCGCGTCATGCCGACGGCATCGGCGAAGCGGAACAGCGCGGACAAACCGATATTGCCAAGGGTATGGCGCGAGCCGGCGGAGAGGGCGATCGCGCCGGGGCCGTGTTCGCGCTTTTGGCGCTTGATCTCGTCGGTGACGATATTGATCGCTTCTTCCCACGAAATGCGGACGTACTCTGACTTGCCGCGGTTCCGCGGATTGCGCTCGCCGTTCGGATCGAAGTCGGCACGTTTCATCGGATAAAGCAGGCGGTCCGGCGCATAGATGGTCGATTTGACGTTTTGACCATGCGGCGCCAGCGTGATTTGACGCGGCAGGGCAAACTTCAGACCCTTGGCCTCGATGGTCGGCGATGCGCCATCCTCATCAATGAGTTCGATCGGGGTAAGGCGGATGATCTTGCCGTCCTTAACGTCGACGAAGACCGGGCCACCACTGGTCATGTTGCAGTAGCGCGTAACGCCGCGGCGCAACTCGCGGCCGTATTGGAGTCCGGCCGACTGGCTCATCATCAGTGTTTGCGCGAACCAGTTGGTCAGCCGCTCTTCGCCTTCCACGGTGAGGACGAGGTCCTTTTGCGCGCTGATCAGGGCCGGCCAGTTGATCGGCGGCGTCAGCAGCGACGCGGCGATCTTGGCATTGTTGAAAATCAGCTTGATGCCGGGCTTTTCGTGAAGTCCCGACCCTGACGTCACCACCCCATTAGTAAAAGCCAATCCAGCGCCCGATCTGCTCGTCGCGAGTTATGATCTGCGCGATAAAATTGTGCTCTTTCAGCCGGGCTTTGAAGTCCGGGTTACGACGGGCCGCGTGCTTGAGGCGTTGCGTGACGCCGAACAGAATGACCGGCAGCTTGATTCTGGCGAACATGGCGTCCTTCTTAAGCGGTCATTTGCGCGTCAGTCGGCCGCGCAGGGAACCTCCCTATCTCACGCGACAAGCTCCATCGGCGATTTTGCAATAATTCAGCCGTGATTGGAATGGTTTAAGCCCGTACTAGCCATGCACTGCGGTGGCAAAGCGCCGGCATTGCCTGCCATGGTCGGCGCGGTTGCTCCGGTGTAGGCTCCCGCCACGCTAATGGAGAGCAACATGGCCAAGCTCAGACACATTGCCATTCAGGTCCCGGACCTCGAGAAGGCTGCGGCCTTCTATGAAGGGGTGTTCGGTCTTAAGCGTTTGAAGAAGGTCGAAGCGCCGATCGGCGATGCGATTTCATTGTCGGACGGCATCGTGAATTTGACCCTGCTGCACTTCCCGCCGGGCGCCAGCGGCAGCAAGGGTGGACCCGATTATGCGGGATTGCACCACTTTGGCTTCATCGTCGATGACGAGAACGCCACCGCTGAGGATATCAAAAAGCACGGCGGCGAGTTCTTCATGAAGCTCCCGCAATATCCGGGTGTCGATGCCGAAAACAAGTTCAAGGATGTCAACGGCATTGTGTTCGACGTGACCGAGCACGGCTGGGGCTCGTAACGCGGCCGGTGGTTTGCACCGCGGCCAGCTTCTCCAAATGACAATCCCGACCAGGACCATGGCGGTCCGCCTGTTCGAGTACGGCGGGCCGGACAAGCTGATTTACGGCGAATACGATCTGCCCGCGCTCGGTGCGCACGATGTCCTGGTCAAGAACCTCTCCGGTTCAGTGTCACGCTGGGACGTGAAATACCGCGCTGGTGATCTCACCCGTTATCAAATCCCGGGGCGCGCGGCATTTCCGCTGCCGCAGCAATTGGGTCGCGAGGCTGCGGGCGAGGTCGTTGCGGTTGGTTCTGCGGTGAGCTGTTTCAAGCCGGGCGACCGTGTGGTCGGTGTTACCCATCCGGAGGATCCAAATTCGATCGAGACCGCACGCGGGCTCGGCAATCTGTCGCGCAACCTGGCGATCCCCGGCCATCAGGCGTTCGGCTCTTACGCGCAATTTCTCGTGCGCGACGAACACATGTGGCTGCCGCTGCCTGAGGGGGTCGATTACGAACAGGCGGGCGTTGCGTTGTGGCCGTTCTCGTCATCGCACCGCGTGGTGCACGACCGATTGCAGGTGCGGCTTGGCGATACAGTACTGATTGCGGGCGCTTCCGGCGGCATGGGGCAGGCGACCATGCAATTATGCAAGCTCGCCGGTGCGCGTGTTCTCGCGACCACGCGTCATGCCGGCAAAGCCGCCGTGCTGCGCGAGCTTGGCGCCGATGCTGCGGTGGTCACCACCGATGCCGAGCGGGCGCGCGCTGAGGTCCTGTCAATCACCGGTGGAGAGGGTGTCGATCACGCGGTCGACTATACCGGCAATCCCGACCTGCTGCGCTTTATCGGTAGCGTTATGCGACTTGGCGGCAGCATTGTCGTCACCAGCGAGCAGGGCCGCGAGCCGGTGCCGTTTCTGGCCTCAGATCTGATCCGGCTTGAACTCAATCTGCTCGGCATTCGCGGCGCGCGGATGAATGACATGCTCACCGTGCTCAAGCTTCTTGGCGAGCATCGCATCAATACACGCATCGCCGCGCGGTTTCCGCTGGCCAAGGTCGGCGAGGCCCATGAACTGTTGGTCAATTCGCCCGATCTGGTCGGGCGGATCGTCGTGCTGCCGTGGGCGTCGTGATGTTCGCTATTCGGATTTGATCCCGGCTGCCTTTATGATCGGCCAGCGCTGCGCGATCTCGCTTTGCTGGAAAGCGGCGAGTGCTTGAGGAGTTAATTCATCGGGCGGAAAGAAATCTTGTCCGTCCTCCACCAGACGCTCGCGGATTTGCGGGTCAGCCATGGCAGCGACGGCCGCCGCATTCAGTTTTCCGATAATTTCTTTTGGCGTGCCCTTAGGCGCAAACAGCGCATGCCAGTTCGATTGGTAAAAACCTTTGAGACCGGCTTCGTCCACAGTTGGGATGTCGGGGTCGCCGACCAGCCGCGTCTTCGCCGTAACGGCAAATGCTTTAATCGTTCCCGCCTTGACTTGGCCCAGGACGTTGCCTGGAAAACTCATAATAAGGTCCAGCTGGCCTGACAGCAGGGCCTCAACGGCGGGTGCAAGTCCATGGTATGGAATATGCTGAATGCTGACACCGGTCTGCTTTTCGAGGAAGTAAAGCGAGACATCCGCAACACTGCCAACGCCTGCGGTCCCTGCAAGCGACTTGCCCGAATTTTCCTTTAGCCACGCAATGAGCTCGTGCAGATTGTTGGCCGGCAATGTAGACCTGCCGACGATGACGACGGGCTCGGTGGCAAGGAGCGAAATCGGCTCGAAGTCTTTTACGACATCATATTTTAGGGAGTAGATGGCGGCGTTGACGACATGGGTGGCCGAGTTACCTAAACCGATCGTGTAGCCGTCCGGTGCGGCTCTCGCGACTCTCTCGGTGCCAAGGTTGGCGGCAGCACCGCCGATGTTTTCGACGACGACAGGGCGGCCGAGCGCTGACTGCATGCCTTGGGCAACCAAGCGTCCAACGGCATCGGTCGGGCCGCCCGCCGGATAAGGCACGATCATGGTCACGGGGCGCGAGGGATAATCATCCGCTGCCAGCGGGCCGGCGAAAACAGCCGTCATCGCAGTCAGGTTGAGTGCGCCTAAAAATACTCTTCGCGTCAGCACGGTATTCTCCACGTCTTGAGTTTCATTATTCCGATTTGATCCCCGCGGCCTTCACGATCGGCCAACGTTGCGCGATCTCGCGCTGTTGAAATGCGGCGAGCGCTTCCGGTGTCAATTCGTCGGCTGGGAAGAAGTCTTGTCCATCAGCCACAAGTCGCTCGCGGACTTGCGGATCGGCGAGAGCCGCGACGGTGGCGGCGTTGAGTTTTTGAATAATTTCTTTTGACGTGCCTTTGGGTACAAACAACGCGTGCCAATTCGATTGGTAAAATCCCTGGAGCCCCGCTTCATCTACTGTCGGAATGTTGGGGGCGCCGACCAGCCGCGTCTTTGACGTGACCGCGAATGCCTTGATGGTGCCGGCCTGAACCTGGCCCAGGACATTTGCCGGAAGGCCTACCGACAAGTCGACCTCACCCGCCATCAGCGCCTGAATAGCCGGTCCGAGGCCGCGATAAGGAACGCGCTGAACGCTGACTCCGGTCTGCTTCTCGAGGAAATAAAGCACCACGTCCGATACGGTGCCGGTGCCTCCCGTTCCCGCGAGGGCCTTGCCCGAATTTTCTTTCAGCCAAGAAATAAATTCGCGTAGATTATTCGCCGGCAAAGTGGATCGCCCGACCAGGACGGCTGGTTCTGCGACCAGAAGCCCGACCGGCTCAAAATCTTTCACCACATCGTACTTCAGCGAATAGATCGCGCCGTTGAGAACATGCGTGACTGAGTTACCCAGACCGATCGTGTAGCCATCGGGAGTCGCCAGCGCAACTCTCTCGGTGCCGAGGCTGCCCGCAGCGCCGCCGAGATTTTCGACAACAACAGGACGGCCGAGTGAAGCCTGCATGCCTTGGGCGACCACGCGTCCAATCGCATCGGTTGGGCCGCCGGCCGGAAACGGCACGATCATGGTGATCGGACGCGAAGGATAATCACCCGCAGCGAGAGGGCCGGTGAGAACGGCCGATATGGCTGCCAGGTTAAAAGCGCTTAAAAATACTCTTCGCGTCAGCATGGTCGTGGTCCACTGCGTGGTCACAGACCTCGGCGCGTTTCAACCCCATCAAGCGGTATGTAGGAGATGGCGGGCGGGAACGCGAGCCTCAATATTACGCTAGCGTGCCACGATATTTTGCATCTCGCTTTGCCGGCCGGCGAGGAACAGCTGCATATTGTCGACGACCAGCGGCATGACAAATTCCTCATACTCGACGACATAACCGCCGATGTGCGGCGTGATGAACACGTTCGGCAAATTCCAGAACGGGCTGTCAGGCGGCAACGGTTCGGTCTGGAAAACTTCCAGGGCGGCCCCGGCAATGCGGCGTTCGCGCAACGTTGAGAGCATCGCCAACTCGTCGACGGTTTGGCCGCGCCCAGCGCTGATGTAATAGGCGGAAGACTTCATTGCGGCAAAAATCTTGGCGCCGAAAATGCCGATATTGTCGGGACTCGCCGGCAGCATGTTGATCAGATAGTCGGCGCGTGCCGCGGCGTCGGTGAGCCGATCAGTCGGGATCATTTCGTCGAAGCCGGCTTCTTTGCGCGGCGTGCGCGAGACGCCGATGACATGCATGCCGAGTGCTTTCAGCGCTTCGCCGATTGCACTGCCGACGACGCCGGTGCCGGCAATCACGGCGGTCTTGCCGTGCAACGTGCTCCATAGCCGCCGTTCCCAGAAATGCCTTTTCTGGTCGCCGGCAAGCCGCACCACATCGCGGCTAACGCCCATCATCATAAAGATGACTTGCTCGCGCATCGGCGGGCCATGAATGCCGCGCCCGCTGGTAATCAGCACCTCGGGTTTAAGCGACGGACAGCGCAGGAAATGATCGACACCCGTGGCCAGCGACTGGATCCATTTCAGGTTCGGTGCGCCACTGAGCATGGGATCGCGGATTTCGATACCGAACATCATCATGACATCGATGTCGGACAGATCGCCGCTTACTTCCACTGCTTTATGGAACAGCGTGAATTGCAGTGCCGAAAACTGCGCATGCAGCGCGTCGCGATACATCTCGGCATGGACGTCAACGATCAGGACTTTGGTCATGTCTTCGGCAGGCCCAGATAACGGGCGGCGTTACCCCATGCAATGTCCGAACGCTGCTGTTCGGCGAGCGGCGCGTGATCGAGAAATTCACCGGCTTCCCGTGCGTCCTCGAACGGATAATCGGCGCCGAACATCACCCGATCTGCGCCCAGCGCGGCAAGCGTGCAGTTAAGCGGCTCGGCCGAGCACATGCCAGACGTGGTCACAACGATGTTCTGTTTGATGTATTCCGAGGGCGCCTTGGCAAGCTTGACGCTATAAAGCTTGGCGCGGCTGTCAAAGCGCCACAGCAGGAACGGCAACGTCTCGCCGAGGTGGCCGAGCATCAGCTTGGCGCGGGGAAAGCGATCGAACAATCCGCTGAACACCAGTCTGAGCGCGTGCGAGCCGGTCTCAAAGCCCCACTCCCAGGTCGCCCGGCGCAAGCCGTTGACGCCCTCCAGTGCGGGCGACGGCGCGACCGGATCGGTCGGATGAATATAGATCGGCGCGCCCAGCGCCTCGGCGCGTTCCCAAAAAACATGCAGCGACGGATGGTCGAGATATTGGCCATGGGTATGACCGTTGATCATCGCGCCGCAGAATTTCAGGTCACGCACGCACCGCTCAAGCTCGTCGGCGGCGCCGCGCGGGTCCTGCATCGCCAGATGGGCAAAGCCGGAGTAGCGGTCAGGGCGCTTTAGCACTTCACGGGCGAGAAAATCATTCGATTGCCTGGCGCGCGCCGTCGCCGTCGTGGCGTCGCGCTCAGCCTGCACACCAGGTCCGGCAATCGCCAACACTGCCCGCGCGATACCGGCCTGATCCATGGACTGCAGGCGTATTTCGCCAAAGTCGGTCAGCCTTGCATGGATGTTCTTCGCATGGCCTGGGTCGACGCCTTTGACGGTCGGCCACCAGTATTCTTCCTGCTCCGGCGACAGGAAATGTTCCTCGAGGGCAATTTTCTGCACCATGTTTCCCCCGCGCTTTGTACGCCGCCGGATTTTCTGCGGTCCGGTCTACTGTACCGCATGCTGGCGATCCTGTATCAAAGTGCAAACTGGGCAGCAAGGTAACATGCCGTCAGTAGCAAAACTCAAGAAACCGGTGGGCGCGCGTACTGCGCTTCAAAAACCGCTGGCACCGGCTCAAAGCCAGATCCAGGTGATTGCACGCGCGGCTTCGATCTTGCGTGCGCTGGAAGATGAAGCTGCAGGTCTCAGCCTCGGTCAGATTGCACAGCGTGTGAAACTGGCGCGTTCCACGGTGCAGCGCATCGTCGCTGCGCTGGCGGCTGAGAAATTCCTGATTGCGGCATCGCCCAACGGACGGGTGCGGCTCGGCCCGACGATTTTACGGCTCGCTGCGTCCGCTCGAATGGACTTCGTTGCCACCGTACGCCCATTCCTGGCGAAGCTTTCCAGCGAGCTTCAGGAAACCGTCGATCTCGCTGTCGTCAGGAACGACCATCTGGTGTTTGTCGATCAAGTCATGGGCTCGCAGCGATTACGCGCTGTTTCCGCGATCGGCGAGACTTTTCCATTGCATTGCACCGCAAATGGCAAGGCTTATCTTGGCGAACTCGATGCAGGTGCAATCGAACGGCTGATCGGCGCGAACTATGAATCGCGCACGCCGCGCACAATGACGCGTCTCAACGATCTCCTTGCCGACCTGAAGTCGGTTCGCAAGACCGGAATCGCTATTGACCGAGAGGAACACACACACGGCATCTGCGCTGCAGGCATCGCCACGCGCGATCCGCTCGGCAATATCCTCGCCATATCGGTGCCGGTTCCGGCGCAACGTTTCTATAGCAATCAACGCCACATCGTGGCGCGGCTGCGTGCCACGAAAGAGGCGTTAGAGCAGGAGATGGTGGCCACGGCAGCTTAGTCGCTGCCTTGTTCGCCCAACCGGAATTCGATACGGTTGTACCGTATCATGGTACAAGGTTCGAACGTCGCTTTAGCCGACAGAGCCTTTAGGAAACGCGGAGGGTAGTGTGAAAAAGATTCGCGGCATCGCGATGGAGGAAAACCTCAACAACGCGATGGGACTTGAGTTCTATAATTTGTCCCATCGGTTCGGATACCAATCGCCGAATTGGCCGTATTTCGAAGACGTCAAGATCGAGCGCATTCATTACATGGCGAAGTCGGGTGTGCTGTCGCAGCGCATCACGACTTCGATGCACAACACCACCCATATCGATGCGCCGGCGCACGTGGTGCAGGGGTTGCCGTTCATTGATGAAGTGCCGCTGCCGCATTTCTTCGGCTCTGGCATCGTGGTGTCGATCCAGAAGAAGAAGTGGGAACAGATTACCTATGACGATCTGGAAAAGGCCGCCGGCAAGATCGTGCGTCCGCGCGATGTCGTGATCGTCAATACCGGCTGGCATCACCAGTACGAAGATAGCGAGGACTATTTCTGCCGCTCACCGGGCTTTGTGTCGTCGGCTGGCGAATGGTTTGTCGAGAAAAAGGTGAAGGTGGTCGGCCACGATACCCAGGCCAACGATCACCCGTTGGCGACCGCGATCGGTCCGCAGCGCAACGGCCCGCTGCATCCGCACCTCGCGGAAGAATATCGCGAATGGTCCGGCGGCCGCGACTGGAAGGATGACTTTCCGGAATGGGAGCCGGTGCACCGGATCCTGTTCAACAACGGCATCCTCGGCATCGAGAATGTCGGCGGCGATCTCGACAAGGTCACCGGCCGGCGTTGTACCTTCGCGTTTTTTCCGTGGAACTGGGATCGCGGCGACGGCTGCATCATTCGCCTGGTCGCCATCATCGATCCCAAGGGCAAGTACCGCATCGAGAGCGGCAAGAGGTTCAAATGATCGTCCGCAAGTTTTCCGAATCAAAGGCATACGAAGCGCCGAACCATCGCGACTACAAATCGTTTCGCGTATTCGGCGCTGAAATGGGCGGCTCGCAGTCGCTGGTGTTCGGTATCTCGCACTTTCTTCCGGGCGGCGGCGCCGGCCCCGACGCATCGCCGCCGGAGAAAATTTATTACATCATGGCCGGCGAACTGACGGTGATTGCTGGCGGCAAGGAGATCGTGGCCAAAGCAGGCGACAGCGTTTACATCGGCCCGAACGAAAGCCGTGAGATCATCAATCGTGGCCACGATGTCTGCACGATTGCGGTGGCCGTCGCGCCGGTGAAATGATGTTAAGTCCCGTCGCCCTCGAGGCGAGCCATAGCGTGTCGAAGACGCGCGTAAACGCGCTAATGGCTCGCGCCCTCCGGGTGAGGTGAACCTGAAGAGTGAGTAACATATGCCCGAAGATTATCTGAAAAATCCGCTGTCGCTGTTCGACGTCAAAGGAAAAACCGCGCTCATCACTGGCGCGACCGGCGCGTTCGGCGCGCTCGCGTCGCAAGTGCTGGCCGGCGCCGGCTGCAATCTCGTACTGTCGGCCGGCGGCACTGAGGCGCTGAAGAAGATCGCCAAAGAATGCGAGGAACTTGGCGCGAAGACCGAGACCGTCAACATGCGGCCGAGTTCGGCGGCCAATTGCGACAAGATCGTCGAGGCCGCCGTAAAGCGGTTCGGTGGTGTCGATATCGTGGTGCTGGCTGCAGGCATCAACAAGGTGCAGAAAATCGTCGATCAGCCGCCGGAAGCTTTTGCGGAGGTGATGGACGTCAACGTCACGCAGTCGTGGCTGATGGCGCGCGCCGCCGGCAAGCAAATGCTGGCCCAGGGCCGCGGCGGTAAGGTCATTCTCATGTCGTCGGCGCGCGGGCTGCTTGGTCACCCGGCCGGATACACCGCTTATTGTGCATCGAAATCCGCGATCGACGGCATCACCAAGGCGCTCGGCTGTGAATGGGGCCCGAGCGGCATCACCGTGAATGCGATCGGGCCGACGGTATTCCGCTCGCCACTCACCGCCTGGATGTACGAGGATAATGAAAACGCGACTGCGGTGCGCAAGGGTTTCATCACGCGTGTGCCGAAAGGCCGACTTGGCGAGCCGTCCGATCTTGCCGGGCCGCTGCTCTTCCTCGCGTCCAAAGCGTCGGATTTCTACACCGGGCACATCCTGTACGCCGACGGCGGCTACACGGCGGGCTGACGATGGCGAAAGCACGTATCGCCGTTGTTGGCGCGGGCCTGATGGGGCACGGCATTGCGCAGGTTTTCGCGCTTGCCGGCCACGAGGTGAATATCACCGATACCGTGGTTCAGAACCTCGATACGGTGCAATCGCGGATCGCCGCGAACCTGCGCGATCTCGGTGACGATGAAAGCGCGGCGGCGCGGGTGCAGCCGTGCGTCGATTTGACCGAAGCGGTGCGCGAGGCGGACTTTATCGTCGAAGCGATCGCCGAGAAGCTCGATCTGAAGCAGAAGCTGCTTGCCGATATCGAGCTGCGGGCTCGGCGCGATGCGATTCTCGCCAGCAACACGTCGGTCATTCCGATCACCGCGATCATGCAGAGCCTGATCCGCAAGGAGCGGGCGCTCGGCACCCATTGGTGGAATCCGCCGTTCCTGGTGCCGCTGGTCGAGGTGATCGAGACGCAATGGACGTCGCCGCAGGCGATCGCTTACACGATGGATCTGCACAAGGCGGCCGGCAAAATGCCCGCGCATGTGAAAAAGGACGTGCCGGGCTTCATCGGTAACCGGCTTCAACATGCGCTTTGGCGCGAGGCGATCTCGCTGGTCGAGCGCGGTATCTGCGACGCCAAGACGGTGGACGATGTGGTCAAGGCTTCGTTCGGCCGGCGGTTGGCGGTGCTTGGCCCGATGGAAAATGCCGATCAGGTCGGCACCGATCTGACGCTCGCTATCCATGATGTCGTGTTGCCGGCGATCGAGAGCCGGCCGGGGCCGTCGCCGCTCCTGCAGCAGCTTGTTACTGACGGCAAGCTTGGTTTTAAATCCGGCGAGGGTTTTCAGAGCTGGACACCCGAGCAACAGACGGCGCTGCGCACCAGAGTAATGAAGCATTTGAAAGCAATGCGTGACCGATAAACGACCCAAATAAACGATCCAAGGGAGATTCACATGAAGAATGAGTTCGACAAGAATCGCACGACGCATCGATCGCCGTACGCTGATCGCCGGCGGCCTTGGCGCAATCGCGGCGCCGGCGGTGTTGCGGGTCATTCCCGCCAATGCCCAGTCGAAGGCAATCAAGATCGGTCACGTCAGCCCGAAGACCGGGCCGCTCGCCGGCTTCGGCGAGTCCGACGGGTTCATCATTGACCAGATGACGCAAGTTCTGAAAAACGGCATTCAGAGCGGCGGCAAGACCTATCCGGTGCAAATCATCTCCAAGGACAGCCAGTCAACCGGGACGCGCGCCGCGGAAGTCGCGCAGGATCTGATCCTGCGCGACAAGGTCGATTTGATGCTCGCATCGTCGGCGCCGGACACCACCAATCCGGTTGCCGATCAGTGCGAAGTCAACGAAATGCCCTGTGTCACCACGAATTGCCCGTGGCAGCCTTATTTCTTCGGCCGCAACGGCGATCCGAAGAAGGGATTCACCTGGACCTATCACTTCTTCTGGGGCCTCGAAGACGTCATCGCTTCGTATCTGCCGATGTGGGGCTCGGTTTCGACCAATAAGGTGATGGGCGGCCTGTTCCCCAACGACGCCGATGGCAATGCCTGGGGCGATCCGCAGCGCGGTCTGCCGCCGGCCTTGGCCAAGGCCGGCTACAAGCTGATCGATCCGGGCCGCTATCAGGTGATGAACAACGATTTCACGTCGCAGATTTCGCAGTTCAAGCAGGCCGGCGCCGAGCTTGTGGTCGGCAACATGATCCCGCCGGATTTCTCAACCTTCTGGTCGCAGGCGGCACAGCAGGGTTTCCATCCGAAGGTTGTCACGATCGGCAAGGCGTTGCTGTTCCCGTCGGTCGTCGCTTCGCTAGGGCCCCGCGGCAACGGCCTTTCCACCGAAGTCTGGTGGACACCGACTTTCCCGTTCAAGTCAGGCCTCACCGGGCAAACCGCGCGGCAACTCACTGATGCTTACGTGGAAGCCACCAAGCGGCCGTGGACGCAGCCGATCGGCTACCAGCACGCGTTGTTTGAAGTGGCGATCGATGTGCTCAAGCGAACCAAGAGCATCGAGCCGAAGGCGATCCTCGATTCCATTATCGCCACCGATTATCAGTCGATCGTCGGTCCGGTGAAGTGGACCGGCCAGCCGGTGAAGAACGTCACCAAGACGCCGCTCGTTGCCGGCCAGTGGCAGCGCAAGGGCAGCGATTTCGAGCTGGTGATCGCGGAGAACCAGTCGGCGCCGCAAATTCCGGTCGGCGGCAAACTCGAAGTGCTGTCATAGCTACTTGGCTGCGCTCAACATTTTCTCAGCCGGCGCGGTTGCGCGTAGCGCCGGCATGACTTCGCTGGCAAACAGGCCAATCGAATTCAGGCTCTCGTTAAGAGTCATGTCGCCGAAAGCGAATTGCCCGACGACGTAGTTGCATTGTGTCTCGGCGAGTTGCTGCTGCAAAAACGCGATGACCGTTTTCGGCGAGCCCGCGATGCCCTGGCCGCCGACCGCCATTGTGTCCCAATCCGCCGGCCGCGGATGGGTCTGCTGGCGGCCGAGCAGGCGCGGCAGGAACGTGAAGCTTTGGTGCCAAGGCACGTAAGCCCGCCGCGCCAGGTGCAGGGCTTTAGCATCGGTCTCGGCGACGACAATGAAACGGCCAAGCCCGAGCTTGGGCATCTGCGCGCCGGGATGCGGCGGCCGCCAGGTCGCGCGATAGCGATCGATCGACAGCCGCGTCTCGGCGGGTGAATCAAGGCTGACGACATTCAGATTGCGCTTGGCCGCGCGCTCGGCGCTGTCGGGTGCATGCACGCCGTACCAGACCGGCGGGTGCGGCTTTTGCAGCGGCGCAAGCTCCATCGGCACGCTGTCGAAGTCGAAATGCTTGCCGTGAAAGTCGAGCGTCTTGCTGGTTAGTCCGCGCAGGATCACTTCGACCGCTTCGGCATAGATGTCCTGCCGAGCGTCGGCATCGATCCCAAAATATTCGACTTCGATCGGGGAAGCGCCGCGGCCGAAGCTCAGCTCCAGCCGTCCGCCGCTGATCTGGTCGAGCATGCAGATTTCAGCGATCAGCCGCAGCGGATGATAAAGCGGCACCACGAACACCAGCGGGCCAAACCGCAGTCGCTTGGTGCGTTGTGTCAGCGCGGCGAGGAATATGTTCGGTGACGGCGCCATGCCGAGCGGTGTCGAATGGTGCTCGGCGAGATGATAGGCGTAAAAGCCCGCGCGGTCGTAAGCTTCGGCAATCTTGAGACGATCTTCGTAATAGTCCGGCAGCGAAGCGCCGGTTCGGTCGAGGTGATCGAAGACGCCGAATTCCATGACAACCCCAGCTAATTCACCCGTAAGCGTTCGATCAGCGTACGGCTGTCGGGCAATTTGTCCAGACCGAGCACCGCATCGGCCAGAGCATCCTGCTGCGCTGCCGACATAACGCCACGCGTCAGTTTGCGAAACTTGGTGACGATATCCTCGGCGCTGGCGAACGATTGTTCGCTGCCGCGCGGCGCTTCGCGGGTTTCGCTCTCGACCGAGCCGTTGCGGAAATGAATATCGACCCGAACCTTGTGCCGCTCGCCGGAGCCTAGCGCAGTGATGGCCGGGTCGTGCACCACCTTTACCTTGCGCGAGAGCTGGATCCGGGCCTGGTCGTCGACGCAGTCGGGCTTGAATTCATCGACAAACACATCGCCTTCGAGCAGCAGGGTCGCGACGCAGAACGGCAGATTGAGCTGCGCCGAGGTCAGGCCTTCGGGCTTATAAGGCCAGCCGACATGGTCGACGGTCACTTGCGAGCCATGGACGACGATGCTGTCGATATCGTCGAGCGTGAACGGCCGGCGCTTTCGATGTCGCGGATGGCGTCGAGCGTGGTGTGATTGGAGCCAACGCAAGAATAGAATTTCAGCGAGATTCGCATGGTCTCGAAACGCTCGCCGAGGCCCGCGCTCAACTCGTCGAGATTGAAGCGATCGGTCGAACGCGAAAACGTCGTGCAGAAGCCGCCATAGGGCGCCTCGAATACGTCGACGATACCGGTGAATCCGTGGCTTGCCAGCAGCGCGCCATAGAGACCGCTCTGTGCCGCGCGGCCGGCGTGCATGCGTTTGACCATCGCGCCATATTGAGCGGCCATCAGGCCGGACGATTGCGTGCCGCCGATGCCGAGCGCGTGGACGGTCTGGTCCGCGTTAAGCCCGAGCCCGCGTGCCGCGCCGGCAGCCGCGGAAAAAATCCCGACGGTAGCGCCGGAATGCCAGCCTTGGCCGATGTGCTCCTGTCCCATGCATAGCCCGACGCGCGGTCCGATCTCATAACCGGCAACCGCCGCGGTCAAAAAATCCCGGCCTGAAAGCTGGGTGTGGCTTTCGGCCACTGCGATCAGCGCAGGCAGCGTTACGGCGCCGACGTGAAGCACCGCCTTGCGGTGCACATCATCGAGCTCGAAGCCCTGAACCTGCGTGCCATTGACCAGCGCTGCGTGATCCGATGACAGCTTTTTGCTGGTGCCCCAGATCGAGGTCGTGCGGGTCGCGTCAAGCTCCTCCATCGTGTCGCGCAGGATGCTGCACCATTCGAGGTTGGCACTGTAGATAGCGCAACCGAGCGAATCCAGAATCAGGAGCTTGATCCGCTCGCGTACCTCGGCGGGAATTTTTTCGTAGGTCAACCCAGAAACAAACTCTGCAATGGCGCGAGTGTGGACGTTGTCTCCGCCGGCATGTGCACTCATGTCTGCGCTCGCCGTCAGCGTGCGGCGGTGCGTGACTTGAGGCTGTCCCACCACGGACAGACACCGGCCATCACTTCGTAATTGCCTTCGATCACCTGCACCGGGCGGCGGAAACCGTTCTCGGCGTTTTTCAGCCGAAGCGCGCGGGCTTTGGCGCGATCTTCCTCCGATAGCCACACGCGCTCATGGCCCCACATGCTTGGGCCTTCCTTGCGTTCGGAGGCCTGCCAGGTGCCGACGTCGATCGAGCGCGCGCCCCAGCCGTACTCGACCATGAAGGCCGACGGCGTCCACGAATAGAATGAGGTAATGAAGTCGCTGGTGTGCCGGCCGAGCGTCACGCCGATGCGGTCTTTTTCGCCGAGCGCCAGGTCATAGCCCTGGCCGACATCGTCGAAGCTGAAGACCTCCATCATGATGTGATGCACGGCGTTCTTGCCGGTCTGGATGAAAGCCAGGCTGTGGTGGCGCGGATTGAGATGAAGAAAGCGCGCGACGAACGGATGGTCGTAATAATCGGTCAGGCGAAAGCCGAGAATGCCGCGGTAGAACTCCATCAGCTTGTCGATGGTCTCGCGGCTGTCGACGTTGAGCACCACATGGCCCAGGCCGAGCGGGCCGGTGCGGAAGCCGGAGATGGCGCGGCCGGGCTTGAACGGCTCGCTCGTGGTCTCGCCGCCGTGGAAAATCTCAAGCCGGTTGCCGAGCGGGTCGTTAAAAACGATCAAATCCTTGACGTGACGCTCGTCGGCAAGGGCGCGGGTGCCCTGTGCGACCTTGATGCCGTTTTGTTCGAGATGGGCCGCGATCGCGTCAAGCGCCGCGGCATCGGCCATTTCCCAGCCGAAGAAGCCGATGCCTTCGCCGCCGTCGGCATCGACGATGATGCGCTGCTTGCGATCGTCCATGCGGAACGCCAGCGTCGAGCGCGATTTGTCGATGGGCTGCAGCCCAAGCAAGCCGGAGCCGTAGCTCGCCCAATCGCCCAAGTCCTTGGCGCGAACACCGACATATCCCAAAGCCTGCGGAACCATTGCTAACCTCGTGCGCCCCAACCCTGTGTGGCCCAACCCTATGTGGCCATTGCCATCCTTTTACACCGATGGCATCAGCATCAAAACCACTGGAGGAATATAGGACCCATGCCGGAACGATTGAAGCCGCCTTTTCACGCCGATCATGTCGGCAGCCTTATTCGGCCCGACAATCTTCTGAAGGCGCGGGTCGCCGCCGAAAACGGCGAGATGACGCCGCAGGAGCTGCTGGACATCCAGCACGATGCAATCCGCGGCGTCGTGCGCATGCAGGAGGATATCGGGCTAAAGCTCGTCACCGACGGCGAATACAACCGGTTCTCCTGGCAGCGCGATTTCCTGCTCAAGATCGGCAATGTCGAAAACATGCGAATCGCGGCTGACCGTGCGCTTCCATTCCGCAGCGGGCACGCGCGATCATACGCCGCCGTCCTTACGTGTTGCGGGCAAGCTGTCCCGGCCGTCCGGTATTTTTGTCGATGATTTCAAGTTCCTCAAATCGGTGGCGAAAGCGACGCCGAAGATCACTATTCCGTCGCCGACCATCGTTCATTTTCGCGGCGGCCGCGATGCCATCGATACCAAGGCCTATCCGCAGATGGACGCGTTCTACGACGATCTTGCTGCGGTCTATCGCGCCGAAATCCGCGATCTTGCCGATGCCGGCTGCCGCTACTTGCAGATCGACGAGGTCAACCTCGCTTATCTTTGCGATCCGGAATTGCGGCGGCAGGTCGCCAATATCGGAGAGGATCCGGAGTCGCTGCCCAGGACCTATGCCAAACTCATCAACGCCGCGATTGCCGATAAGCCCGCGGACATGACGGTGTGCATGCATCTATGCCGCGGCAACTTTGCCGGCGCCTGGATCGCTGACGGCGGCTACGAGCCGATCGCCGATCTGCTGTTCAACCAGATCGGCGTTGACGGCTATTTCCTCGAATACGATTCCGATCGCGCCGGCGGCTTCGCGCCGCTGCGTTTCCTGCCCAAGGGCAAGACCGCGGTGCTTGGTCTCGTCACGACCAAAAGCCCGAAAATGGAGACCAGGGACGAGCTCAAGCGGCGTATCGACGAGGCCAGCCACTACGTGCCACTTGAGCAGTTGGCGCTGTCCCCGCAATGCGGCTTTTCCTCGGGCATTGGCGGTCAGACCATGACGGTTGACGACGAGATCGCGAAACTTAAGCTTGTGGTCGAAACCGCACGGGACGTCTGGGGCTCAGTCTAGCCTTGCATCTCAACCGCGAATCGTAATCGGAGGCTCCCAATGAGCGAAGCTTTGCAGACTCCCCAAATGCCGCAATCGCCGGATCCCGTCCCGGTGGTCCTTGATGCGGCAACGACCGCGTTGCTGGTATTCGACATCGTCGATCCTATCTGCACGCGGCAACCCAACTGCACGGGAAAAATGGTGCCGGCGATCTCCTCACTGCTGGCGAAGGCGCGAAAAGCCGGTGTCACTGTTGCCTACGGGACACGCGCGCCAACGATGTCGAACTGGTTGCCGGAAGTTCTTCCCGCTCCTGGCGACATCAAGATCGAAAGTCAGGCGCAGGATCGGTTCTACAACACCGATCTCGACCAGATGCTAAAAGCCAAAGGGATTACAACGCTCATTTTGACGGGCTGGAAGGTGAGCGGATCGGTGACCTATACGTCGGTCGGCGCGACGCTCCGCGGCTATACGGTCGTCGTTCCCATCGATACGACTTTGGACGGTACGGATTTCGAAATTGCCATCGGGCGATATCAAATCCTGCATCAGAACAGTTCGAATGCCACGAACGAGCCTTTGAAGAACAGAGCATCGACCCTAAGCCGTACGGATCTGATCACTTTCAAATAGCGGATGTGCGCTCAGTCGCCAGTGTCTTCACCCACACTTTATTGTCGTGAAACGCCGCGCCGCCGAAAGGCGCAATTGAATCCGAGCCGGTCAGCGTATTGATGCCGCGGCCGTCGGCGTAAGCCGAATTGGGCCATAGCGATTCCGCGATCAGCACGCCGCGCCGCACGCCGTCGAACAGCTTGGCGTGGATGCGCACTTCGCCGCGCCGGTTGCCGAGCACGATCTGCTCGCCGTCGGCAACGCCGCAAGCCGCTGCGTCGTCGGGATTGATCATCACTGTCGGCCGGCGCTCGCGCGATTGCGAGGTTGGCGTTTCCGTGAAGGTCGAATTGAGAAAACCGCGCGACGGTGAGGTCGCGAGCCGGAACGGATGTTCAGTGTCCGCTTCCTCGATCACTTCCCAATGGTCCGGGAGCGTCGGCATTGGCTTTGGCTTCTCATGATAGCGGTGCCAGCGGCCGAACGGCACTTTCGGCCAATCCGGCTTGAAGCGGAATTTGCCGTCCGGATAGGCGAAGCCATTGAGGTAATGTGCGGTTGCAAAATCCGGCTGGCAGTCGATCCAGCGATTGGCTTCCAGCTCTTTTAGTGTGCCCCAGCCCGAAGCTTGCAGCGTGGCGTCGATGATCTCCCGCGGCGTCATTGAAAAACCGGGATGCGTGGCGCCGAGGCGCTGCGCCAGCGCACGAATTGACTTCGTGATTGGAGCGGCACTCGCCGGGCGCTTCAACCAGCTTCGGTCCCAGCAGGAGATATTGGCTGCCGCCCGCCGTGTAGAAATCGTCGTGCTCGAGGAACATGGTCGCCGGCAGAACGATGTCCGCGGTCTTGGCGGTATCGGTCATGAACTGTTCGTGCACGCAGACGAATAGGTCGTCGCGGGCGAAACCGCGCTTGACCACCTCCTGATCGGGAGCGACCGAAACCGGATTGGTGTTCTGGATCAGCAGTGCGGTGACCGGGGCCGCCACCAATTAACGCTTCCTTGTCACCGGTCAGGATCGGGCCGATGCGGGACTGATCAAGCATCCGGATCGCGGGATCGCGAATGTCGAGGCCTTCAATCAGTGTTTTGTTGAGATGAAAGACGTCGCCGTTGTTATGAAACGCGCCGCCGCCTTCCAGTTTCCACGCGCCTGTCACCACGGGGATGCAACTCGCAGCGTGCATATTGATGGCGCCATTGCGCGAGCGCGAGAAGCCGTAGCCGAGCCGGAAGTAGCTGCGTTTGCGCTCGCCGACGAGAGCGGCGAACGCCTCGATGGTCTCGGTCGGACAGCCGGTGATTTTTGCGGCCCAGGCTGGGCCGCGGTCGCGCACATGCGCTTCGAGCTCGCGCGGGGCATCGGCATAGCGATCAAGATAATCCCAGTCGGCTTTGCCGTCGCGGAACAGGCAATGCATCACGGCGCAGGCGAGCGCACCGTCGGTGCCTGGCCGGATCAGTACCGCCAAGTCGGCTTGCCGCATCGTGGCGTTCATGTAGACGTCGACGACGACAAGCTTGGCGCCGCGTTCTTTGCGGGCGCGCGTCGCGTGCGTCATGACATTGACCTGGGTGTTCACCGCATTGGTGCCCCAGATCACCACAGCATCGGACTTCGCCATCTCGCGCGGATCGGCGCCCGCGAGCTTGCCGGTGCCGGCCATGTAGCCGGACCATGCCGGATTGACGCAGATGGTCGAGAAGAAGCCGGAATATTTCTTGGCATTGCGCAGGCGGTTGATGCCGTCACGCATCACGTAGCCCATGGTGCCGGCGTAGTAGTACGGCCACACCGCTTCGGACCCGCCTTTTTGTTCGGCGCGGAGGAATTGCTCGGCGACGATATCGAGCGCGTCGTCCCATGATACCGGTGCGAACTGGCCGGAGCCTTTGGGGCCGGTGCGGCGCATCGGATGCAGCAGCCGGTCGGGATGATGCACGCGCTCGGCATAGCGCGCGACTTTTTCGCAAATCACCCCGGCCGTGTAGAGGTTGTCAGCGGCGCCCCGGATGCGCCCGATGGTGCGCGAGTTCGATGACCTCAACCTCAAGCGCACAAGTCGAAGGACAATCGTGCGGGCAGGCGGAAGCGCCAATGCGAGGTCGAAAGGCCTGGTTCATAACGACTGGATGGTTAGCACGCCCGCCCCGCGGGTTCCAGAAAGTCCCCGCGAATGAAGCCCTTTATTTGACCCCGTAGCCGGCGAATTCGTCGGCGATGTCCGATTGAACCAGATTGGCCGTCGCCATGTCGATCTGGCCGCCGGCGTTGTCGCCCTTTTTCTGTTTCGCGAGCCCCCGGCCATAGAGGGCGCTGGCGAGCTTCGGGTTGAGCTTGAGCGCGGCGTTATAGTCGGCGAGGGCTTCGTCGAACCGGCCGAGCCGCAGATAGGCGAAGCCGCGGCTGTTCAACGTGCCGGCATCCTTGCCGCGAATTTGAAGCGACTGTTCGCAATCGGCCAGCGCCTGCTGCAGATCATCTCCGGCTTCCGCGCGCGCGGCGCAGCGCCCAGTCAACGCATCGGGAGATTTCGGGTCGAGCTTGAGGGCGGCATCGAAATCCGCGATGGCGTGGGCGTGATCGCCCTTGTTGTCATAAGCAGTGCCGCGATCGACCAAGGCCAATGCGTAGGTCGGATCGAGCGCGACGGCCTTGTTGAAATCGGCAAGGGCTTTGTCGATGTCACCCTTGTACACGTAGGCCATGCCGCGATTGGTGTGCGACCAGGCCAGCGACTTGTCCGCCATCTTGCCGGACTCGATCAGCGTGGTGCAGCCGCCGATCTGTATATCGAGCGAAAAATTGTGTGTCCGGTTTCCGCACCAGGCAACCTGAGCCTGCAACTGCGCCGCCGCCGGCGAAACCGCGAGCGCCGTGGTCAGGAAAACTGCGGCGCCGAGAAGTGCGCCCGCTGTCGTTCGCGTCATTACTGTTGTTCACCGCGGTTGAAATCGGAAGCGGCATGGACGATAGCACGGTAAGACTTGGACGATAGTTACAAAGACTTGAGCTACAAAGACTTGAGCCCCAAAGACTTGGCAGAAAGCCATTAGCGACAAAGGGAAGGAAACCGTCATGAAAGCAGCCGTTCTCGGCGACAAGGGCGTGGAAATCCGCGATCTGCCGAAGCCCGAGCCGAAGTCGAATGAGGTCCTGATCAAGGTCCGCGCCTCGAGCCTCAATCGGGCCGACGCGCTGGTGGCTTCCGGTATCCAGCACGGCAGCGTCGGCGGCGTGGGCGCGCGGATCGGTCTGGAATGTTCCGGCGAGATCGAGGCGGTCGGCAGCGAGGTTAAGGACTTCAAGCCCGGCGATCGCGTTCTCGCCTCGGCGCCCGGGGGCTTTGCCGAATACGTCGTGACCGATGCCGGCCGCGCGCATCGCATCCCTGGCAACAACATGACCTACGAGCAAGCCGCGTGTTTTCCTGTCGCGCTGCAGACCCTGCACAACGCGGTGGTGACGGCCGGCCGGCTCAAACGCGGCGAGACGCTGCTGATCCAGGGCGCAAGCTCCGGCGTCGGCCTCATCGGCATGCAGATCGGCAAACTGATGGGCGCGTCGGTGGTGATGGGCTCGTCGACCAACGCCGATCGCCGGGCGCGGCTCAAGGAGTACGGCTGCGATGTCGCGATCGACACCAGCAAGCCCGACTGGCCGGAAGACGTGAAGAAGGCTACCGGCGGCAAAGGCGTCGATCTGATCGTCGATATGGTGTCGGCGCCGGTCGCCAACGGCAATCTCGAAGCGGCGGCATTGCTGGGTCGCATCGTCAATGTCGGACGGCTTGGTGGCACCAAGGGTGAGTTCAACTTTGACCTGCATGCGCTCAAGCGCATCGACTATATCGGCGTCACATTTCGCACCCGCACGCTCGAAGAGGTGCGCGAGATCGTCAAGGCGATGCGTGCGGATTTGTGGCCGGCGCTGGAGAGCGGCAAGCTGACATTGCCGATCTACAGAACTTTCAAGCTTGCCGACATTGCCGACGGGCTCGCGATGATGAATGCCAATAAGCACTTCGGTAAGATTGTCATAAATGTCTCACAGTGATAGATGCGTCGATCAAACCTTTGCATCCTCGCGATTCGCGGCTTGCTCGGCGCAGTTGCGTCCGGCATAAATTTAGCATGACTGATTCGGCGAAGGGCCCTGCGCCGAATTCTGGCTGCGGGCGGAATAGTGTTGCGCGGGAACTCCAGGCCTCGCTTCGCCGTCGTGCGGATGCGGCGGGAGAAGGCGTGGGTGTTGCCGAAGGGCAAGCTGCAGCCGCGCGAACATCCCCGCGATGCCGCCAAGCGGGAAGTTCTGGAAGAGACCGGGCACGATGTGTCGGTCCACAAATTCCTCGGCTCGATGGCCTATCCGGCTCTTGGCAGGGTGAAGATCGTGCAGTTCTGGCTGATGCGCGCCAGCGCCTTGCCGGAACGCGAGCTGTCGAGCGATGTCAAAGCGGTGAAATGGTTGCCGCTCAAGCAGGCCATCGACCTGTTGAGCCGTCCGCACGAAAAGGTGTTCTTGACCCACGTCGGTCCGATTGCGCTCGACGAAATCAAAAAAGCGACCCATCGCAAAACCCGGGTCTCCCGTGGCAGCGTCAGCAAGCGGCGGCCTTCGTCTGCGCCCGCCATGGCCACGCCTCACGTAATCGCCATGGACTATCAGCGGACCCGGCCGAGCGCTTTCGCCAAGGCGCTGGGGCGCTGGTTCGGCAACCGCCGCGCGAGCTGACTAGCTTCGCCTTCGCGCATTCTTCTTTCCGCGATGTCAAACAGCGAACTCCGTTGTTTGTCCTACCTGCCCCTGATCGCTTCCTCCAGCGGTTCCTTGCCGGCCGCATGCATCGCCGCGCGATACGCGAACACCACGCCCGGGCCGAGCGTGGTGCCCGGTCCGGGATAGGTGCCGCGCATCATCGACGCCATGTCGTTGCCGCACGCATAAAGCCCTTCGATCGCCCGGCCATCATTGTTCAGCACGCGCGCGTTGGCATCCGTCGACAGGCCGGTGCTGACCGCAATTTCGGCGGGCCAGATCTCCAGCCCGTAATAGGGCGCGGTGTCTAGCGGGCCGATGCAGGGATTAGGCTTGTGCGTATCGTCGCCGTTGAAGCGGTTGAGCTCAGTTTCGCCTTTGCCGAAATCGGGATCGACGCCGGTCTTCACGAAACCGTTGTAGCGCTCGACCGTCCGGCGCAGCCCCGCCGCGTCGATGCCGAGTTCGCGCGCAAGGCTGTCGAGCGTATCGCCGCGCTTGAGATAGCCCGCCTTCAACAAGCGCCGCAGGTTGCCGGCGCCGGGATAGACCACGCCCAGCCCATATTTGCGAATGAACACTGCGTCGCAGATCAGATAACACGGAAAGCACGGCGACCTTTCGTTGGCGTCGAACATGCCTTCGACGAAGTCGTGATACGAGAGGGCTTCGTTGACAAAGCGTTCGCCGTTTTTGTTCACCGCGATCAGGCCCGGCTTGGCGCGGTCAAGCAGGAGGTGCGGGTAGAGGCCCTTGCTGCCGTCGGCGTGCGTGGTGACGGAAACCGGCGTCCACAGCCCGCTGCGGCGATGCTCGCGCGGCGCGATGCGCGCGCCGAGCTGCTCGCCGATGGCGATGCCGTCACCGTGATTGAATTCGCTCGCCATCGAGTGCGTGGGCACCGGATACGCCATGAACGCGTCGCGATACCGCGCGTTGTGGCCGTAGCCGCCGGTCGCCAGCACGACGCCCTTGTTCGCCTTGACGCAGACCTCGCCGTCCGCGGTGCTGATCGTCGCGCCGGCGACGCGGCCGTTGCGCTCGTCGACGGAGATGATCGGCGCATTGAACAGGATGTCGACGCCGCGCCGGCGCAGGCTGAAAAACAGCCGCGCCATCAGCGCATTGCCCATCATCAGCCGCGTGCCGCGCGGGTAACGCAGGCGGTCGGCGAGGTAACGCGTCATGAGCTTCGCGGCGTAGCCGAAATTGGCCAGCGAGCGGAAACGGTCGACCAGGGGAGGAATGTCGGCCTTGCCGATCATCATGCCGCCGAACAGCATGTATTCGGCGATCGGCGGCCGCAGCCTGGCGAAATCGACGCCCAGCAATCGCCCGTCGAACGGTTGCGGAATGATGGCGCGGCCTGAGACCGCCGCGCCTTTCATGTTGCTGCGATAATCCGGATGCCGGCCGCACGGTAGGAATTTCACTTCGGTGTTCTGCTCCAGCCAGTCGATCACGGCCGGCCCGGTCTTGAGAAACGCCGTGCGTAGCTCCCGGCTCGCGTCGTCGCCGATCAACGCGTCGAGATATTGTTCGGCGCGTTCCGCGTTATCGTCGAAGCCCGCACGCCGGCTTTGCCGGTTGCCGGGAATCCACAGCGTGCCCGCCGACGTGGATCCGGTGCCACCCACCTGACCTGATTTCTCGCAGATCAACACAGTCAGCCCATGCAGGCTCGCCACCAGCGCCGCCGTCATGCCGGCCGGTCCGGCGCCCGCGACCAAGAGATCGACTTCGCGTTGTTCGGTCATTGCCGTTTGAGCCTCGGCATTGTCTGTGTCGACGGTAGCACATTCTGCATCTCGCCCCGCGATAGCAGGAAGGTGGCATAGGCGGCCTTCGGCCGCCATCAACGAAAGTCGCGCAGATCGGCCGCTTTGCACTCTGCATTTCCAGCATGGACCGCTGGGTCAAGCTCAGTTGTGACGAAGAGAGGGGTGAGACCGATTATGCAAGGCATTTGCAGTCCATCGTTAATCAGTTCCCCCGCCACGACTTCACCTTGGCGACTGCACCAAAAGGCCGAAGCATGGCCGGATTTGCTCCTGACAAGGCCCCTTGGGTGTCGGGTTCTCCCACGGAGTTCAGTATGGCGTATTTGATTGGTGGACGATTTCGCGTGACTGCAGCGTTCGCGGTGCTGCCGGTGTTTGCACTCGGGCAATTTGTTTTAGCCGCGCCGGCAGCGGCGCGGGTCCATTCCTATGTCCACGCCTATCACCATCATTATCTCGCACGGCGCGAAGCCGCGCCGGCGTTGACTGATAGTTTCGCGCAGTCAACATTTGGCGGCCGGCAAAATCATCAAAGCCCGCCATCGTTCAACGAAAGTACGTCGCCGATCGACGGCATGGCCGCGTCGGCCGCGAGTACGGCCGGCATTCCGGTGTCGCTGGTCGAACGCGTGATCAAGCGCGAGAGCGGCGGCAATCCGCGCGCCGTGTCGCAAGGCAATTACGGGCTGATGCAGATCCGCCTCGGTACCGCGCGCGCCATGGGGTACTCCGGCTCGGCTGAAGGCCTGCTCGATGCGCAGACCAACATGACCTACGCCGTGAAATATCTCGCCGGCGCCTACCGCGCTGCGGGCGGCAACGAAAGCCGCGCCGTCGCGTTCTATGCCAGCGGCTATTATGCGCAAGCCAAGGCGCAGGGCTTCTCGCCGTATCAGACCGCGCAGGCGAATACATCCCAGCAGGGCTTCAACAGCTATCAGGAGGAAGCCGCCGCGCCGCGTTACATCCGGACCAAATATCAAACCAAGTCCCAGGACCGATTCGACCAAACGCAGTACGATGAAGCGCGGTATCAACAAGTCCGTCACGATCGCGCGCCGCGGCCACGCTATGTCGAAGCGGGCTACAACTCTGGCCCATTCGTCGCGGCAGCGCATCTGCAATTCAGCGAAGCGCTGGGAGATTCCGGTTGGCAGCCCGGCCTCTACGCCTACGCGCCGGCTCACCCGTTGCGCTACCGCGTGCGTCATTACCGCCACCACGCGGTGTGAAAGTTCACCTTCTCGTCGCGTGCGGGGAGAAGGTGCTCGTCCGCTGCTGCTTGAATGCTTTCGTTAACTTTCCATCTAACAACAGCGTGTTAGCATCGGCTCACTGATTCGTTGCCGGGCTGTTCAACCGAAGGACACGCTGGAAGCGCAATGAACATTCACGCGACGCTCGGCGAACATTCGCCGCCTCGCTTTCTGATGTGTCCGCCGCGGCATTTCGCGGTCACTTACAGCATCAACCCGTGGATGGATCCGCAGGCTTGGGCGCGCGGCGCCGACGCGCTGCACGCCGAAGCCACGCGGCAATGGGCCGGATTGCGCCGTGCATTGATCGACGCCGGCGCTGCGATCGAAGGACTGCGGCCGCGGCTCGGTTTGCCGGATCTTGTGTTCACGGCAAACGCCGCGGTCGTGCTCAACCGTCGCGCCATGCTGGCGCGATTTCGGCACCCTCAGCGGCAGGGCGAGGAGCCGGTCTTTGCATCGGCGTTTCGCGCCTTGCGCGCCCGGGGCCTGCTCGACGAGGTTGCGACATTGCCGGACGGCGTGATGGGCGAGGGCGCCGGCGATTGCATTTTCGACGCGCGCCGCGGCGTGTTCTGGACCGGCTCGGGCTTTCGCTCCGATCCGGCGGCAGGTGAAGCGATCGCTGCGTATTTCGGCGTGCCGTGTCTGGCGCTGCCGCTTGCCGATCCGAGTTTCTATCACCTCGACACCGCGTTCTGCGCGCTGCCCTGCGGCGGGGTCATGTACTATCCGGCAGCGTTCACACCGGCGGCGCTGGCCACCCTCCACGACCATGTCGCGGTGTTTGACCGTATCGCGCTAGACCGCGACGATGCTGCGCGCTTCGCCGCCAATTCCGTGTGCGTCGGCCGCACAATCATTATGTCGCATTGCAGTCTTGCGTTGCGGCAAAAACTGGAAGCGCGCGGTTACAAGGTGACGGAAACGCCGCTCGACATTTTTCTGCGCAGCGGCGGTTCCGCCTGCTGCTTGACGCTGCGGCTTGACCGGGAAACGGCGCAATCGGTCGGCGCGGAACCCGCGCCACAACTGCAGGCGTGGGGCTGAATTTACAGTCTCGGCAAGGCGATGCGCGGAATTGGTCGCGGCGACGGCGCGGGCACTTGTGCTGCGGTCGCGTCATCCCATCTTCCGTGCGGGTTTGATTTTGGGCAGCACTATCGGACTGTAGCTATGGCCTTTTCGCAGCGATTTGCAGGATTTCAGTACGGCAGTTTTGCTGGGCATTACGACGAGGTGTCCCGGCGCGCGGCGCTTGACCGGCTCGATAGGCTGGCGACCGTGTTCGACACCGCGCTGATTGTGCCGGGGACTAATATCCGGTTCGGCGCCGAGGCCGTGCTGCGGCTTATCCCCGGCATCGGCGATATCGCGGCGTCGGCACTGTCGTTTTATCTGCTCTACGAAGCCTCGCGCCTCGGCGTGCCGAAGCTTCTGCTCGCGCGGATGACCGCGAATGTGATCTTGGAAGGTACGGTCGGCGCGGTACCGATTGCTGGCGATGCGTTCGATATCTACTTCCGCGCCAACCGGCGCAACGTCGCGTTGCTGCGAAAGTATTTCAGGCGTGAAGGGTTTTAGGGCAACAACCGACCTGAGGGTGTCATCTTTTTAAAGCGATAATGCAAAGCTTCAGTCGGCGCCGCTGTAATCCAGATCGCGTGCTTTCTTCTTCGCGCCGGAGCGCGAAATGTTCCTGATCTTCAGCGGCGGCCTGCCGGATTTGTCCGCGATCTCGCGGTCTTGCTCGATCAGGAAGCCATGTGCCGCCTTGTCGCCGTCAATGCCTTCCACGATTTCGCGCGGCACCTTGCGGTTTGAGCGCAGCGAGCCATCCTCGTAGGTGACGTCGAACATGATGAATTCCGAGTTCAATCCCGGCTTTCTCGGCATTGTTGTTCTCCCCGTCGGCATGGGATTGAAAAAGCCAGGCGCCAATGTGGCGCCGTTTCGCTCAATAGACCGCGTATATAGAAATGCCGCGGCGGTTTGGCAATCGGCCGCGGAACCTCGAGAATCCTGGCTATTTGCGCACCGTCTTATCCCGAAAACCGGTAGCCCCTTTCGGACCCGTGCGCTGCGTTAATCCGTCCCTTCGACGATGCGGATGTCGCGCACCGCGCCGTCGCCGAGCGCTTTGAGCGCATTCTGATACGCGGGACTATTGTAGGCAGCGATCGCTTTTTCGACGCTCGGAAATTCCGAGATCACGATGCGTTCTTTCTGGCCGGCCTCGAAAGCTTCTTTCGCGGCGCCGCGTGCGATATAGCGGGCGCCGAACGGTTCCGTCGCGGCCGGCGCGAGCTTGGCATAAGCCTCGACTTTCTTCGGATCGGAAATCGAGCGGTAGGCGGTGACCCAATAACCCTTCGGCATCTTGCAAGCTCCTTACCGATGATGGCGATTAAGTCTATTATGCCGCGGCAAGCGGAGGCGTGCCAAGCCGAGACTTTGCCAAGCGAACGCGTTCCAATCGGAGATTTCTTGCGATGTCGTTCTGGAGCGCGTTGTTCGGCGGTGGCTCGAAGGTCGCGATCGCGAAAGCATCCGATCCGGTCGAATACAAAGGCTATGTGATCGTCGCCGCGCCGTACAAGAACAACGGCCATTATCAGACCGCGGGCACGATCGCGCGCGAGATCGGTGGCGAGCGCAAGCAACATCGCTTCATCCGCGCCGACGCCTATGCCTCCTACGATGATGCGGTGAATTTCACGCTCAACAAGGCGCGGCAGATCGTCGATCTGCAGGGCGAGCGGATGTTCGACGCCTAGCGCATGATCCGGAAAAGTGGTCTTCCGGTTTTCCGAAAAGATCATGCGCAAGCTACTAGAAATCCAGACCCGTCACTTCTTCGCAAAGTCGATCGTGATGTTGCTCTGGCTCGGTGCGGCCTTCGGCATCAGATCGCGCGGATCGGGCGCGGCAGGTGGCGGCACTGCGGTACCGACGGTAACGAACTTCACTTTGGTGAGCTTTTCCTGCGTGGTCAGCCATTGCGAAATGGCGAGCGCGCATTGCGCGGCGAGCTTTTGCGCCGCTTGCGGCGCGCCGCGATCGGAGCGGCATTCGATCCGCACCGGGCCATTGGCGTGCTCGAAGATCAGGTTCGCGGCCTGCTGCAGGTAGTCGGCGGCGTTGGCGCGGACGGCCATCACGTTGAAGTCGTAAAGCGCGGCCGACGGCAACTGGATGCTGATCGAGGTTGCGAGATCGCGAAACGGCAGGTGGCGGTAATGCTCGGGCCGCTCGCCGTAATTCGATTGCATCTCGATGACCGGGAACGGATTGGCCTGCGTGCCCGGCACTGTGTTCGGGGCGGAATCGATCTGCGCCATCGCACTGGTGTCGCAATGGCGCTCGATGGCAGCGCGGCAAGCCCGACGATTGCTATGCCCGCGCGCCGCATCGTGCCCGCCTACAAGCCCTCGACGATGCGGATGTCGCGCTGCGCGCCGCCGTCGAGCGCTTTCAGCGCGGCCTGATAGCCGGGGCTGTCATGGGCCGCGATCGCCTTGTCGACGCTCTCGAACTCGATGACGACGACGCGGTCCTTGATGCCTTTTTCGTAGGCCATCGCGGCGGTGCCGCGGGCGAGGAATTTCGCGCCGGCGGCCTGCAAGCGCCGGGCCGGCGAGCTTGCCGTATTCCGTCATCTTGTTCGGATCGGTCACTGCAAAATATGTCGAAACCCAATAGGCCTTGGCCATCATCGTCTCCCTTACTCGTTCTGCCTTTGGCGCGCGGTCGCGCCTCGCGCAGCACTGTGCGTTGCGCGAAAAAGGTCGCACGCCTGCCGCTGTGGCGCAATGCGGTACGGACGGGAAGATGTTCGGGAGGAAGGTGCGGGCGGCGAGAATTCAGGCCGCGACGCCGTCGTCGAGCGGCTGGTTGTCGCTGCGTTTGAGCCGCTCTGATCATCCGCCGCAATTTGTGGTTCTCGGCTTCGAGCTGGGCGACGCGCTGCATCAGCGCGGCCGCGTCCGGCACATCGGCTGGTTTGACGCTGAAGCTCAACCCGATTTCGTCGCCGCGCCGCCACGACACCCGCGCCCGCAGCGTCTGTTCTTTCAGCGCAATGTACAGATCGATGATTTCGGGCAGCGCCACCGCTTCGGCGAGGATGACGTGCGCGCCCTGTTCGTTGATGTCGCGAATGATACAGCTCAAGCCGCTGGGTTGCCCGTCGAAATAGATCAGGCCGCGAAGAAAGCTTTTCATGCGTCTGACAGTCGCGGCGCTCGCTCATCGGAAGGCTTCCATCCGAAATCTCGTGCGCAAAAATGGAACAGACCCGTAAAGACCCGGTTAAGGGTTACCAGGCCGCTGCACGCAGACCGACGAAACAGCCGGAAACAGGATTACCAGTTGCCGAACAGATGAACGATGTCGATGGCAATGGCGCCGAACGCGCAGAGCGCAAGGCCGATACCGATCAAGCCAAACACGATCACCGAATGCATCCGCGCAACCGCTTCGCGGTCGAAATGGTGTTTGTCGTCGAGATGATGAACAGGATGCGTTGATGTCGCCATGGCTCCCATCCCTTGCAGGCTCGGCAGTTCCTCGCTGCCGCGTTTCGACGTTTCTTCCCTTCAACCCATGTAACGCTCGAACTCGGTATTTTCGCATGGTGGGCTCCGGCAGGGCAGCTTTGCAACCTTTGCGTGGCTTTTGGCATGACGGCCGCCTAAGCCGCCGGTCGCAAATGCAACCGGTTTCCGCTAAAGACTCGTTCTGTAACGAGATTTGCTGCAACAAGAAATCCGGCCCAAAGAAACGGTGAGGAACGCCATGCACGTCTTCAATCTGTCCCGCGAAGCCGAATGGGATCCGAAGAAGCACGTCGAGAAGATCCTCGGCACCGTCGAGGACGGCGACGTCACGGTCGCCTGCTGGGAGCCCGGCCAGATCAGCCCCCATCACTGCCACCCGCACGCGACCGAAATCTATTTCTGCTTCGAAGGCGGCGGCACCATGCGCACGCCGGGGCAGACCATCGCGGTGACGCCCGGCTCGTTCGTCGTGCATCCGCCCGGCGAAGTGCACGAATACGAGAACGGCCAGCAACGCACACTGTTGTTTCGGGTGCGCTACGGCTCCGACATGCTCGCGCGTCACGTCACCTGGCGCGGCCGCGACGGCTGGAAACAGAGCGCCGAGGACGCGGCGTATTACAAGCAGCATCCGGTCGGCGCCTGAAGCTTCTCCCGTCATGCCCGGGCTTGTGCCGGCCATCGCACGTCTTTGCGCCGAGGCCAGTAGACTGGATGCCCGGCACAAGACCGGCCATGACAGTGCTCGCTTAGTGATCCTGCGGCGGGCTGTTCTGCACGCAGCTGTCGGCCGAGCCACGCTTCGCCGCCTCGCATTGCGCAAACGTGTCGTAGGCGCATTCGCGCGCCGAGCCCGCCTGCAGACAGAAGTTGTGATGATGATAGTCGCCCTGCGCGAACGCACTGGGGGCGCCGAGAGTCGCGGCGAATAAGGTTGCCAAAGCGATAATACGCATAGGGGTCTCCATAGCCCCGCCCGCCCGGCTCACCAATCCCATTCGGGTGTGATGGTTCCTTCAGCACTTCGTCAGAACGGTCATAGCCGTTCGAAGAACGGCGTCGCTTGGCTCGCCTATGGCCGGGCCTGACGAGGGTGTGGTGACTCACTCCGCGCCGCTTGCTACGACCTTTCCGAAAATCCGAGGGAAAACACGCGAGGGAAGTTGAATGTACAAGAAACCGCATTGTCCGGTCATCGCCATCGAGGAGCATTACTGGGACGAGGAGCTCGCCAAGACCTACACCGGCAGCGAAGCCGGCCGGCCGGGCGAGCAGCAGAAGCGGCTCTACGATTTCGACACGCTGCGCATCGCCGAGATGGATGCCGTCGGCATCGACATGCAGGTGCTTTCGCTCGGCGCGCCGTCGACCCAGAAGCTGCCGGCCGACACCGCCGTTGCGCTGACCAAGCGCGCCAACGATCGCCTCGCCGTGCAGGTGAAGAAAAACCCGAAGCGGCTCGCCGCCTTCGCCGCGCTGCCGACCGCGGTGCCGGAAGCCGCCGCCGACGAGCTCGAGCGCTGCGTCAAGGAGCACGGCTTCAAGGGCGCGATGATGCACGGCCTCGCCAACGGCGAATTCCTCGACGGCAAGAAGTTCTGGCCGATCTACGCCCGCGCCGAAGCGCTCGACGTGCCGGTCTATTTCCATCCGTCGCTGCCGAACGCCGACGTGTCGCGGGTCTATTACGACGACTACATCAAGGATTTCCCGACCGTGGCGCGGCCGGCCTGGGGCTATACGGTGGAGACCGCGACCACCGCGATCCGGCTCGCGCTCTCCGGCGTGTTCGAGAAACATCCGAAGCTGAAAGTCATCCTCGGCCATCTCGGCGAGACGCTGCCGTATCTGGTCTGGCGCATCGACCAGGCGCTCAAGCGCCCGGGCCAGAAATCGATGAGCTTCCGCGACATCTTCTGCGGCAACTATTACATCACGACGAGCGGCAACTTCTCCAATCCGGCGCTGCTGTGCTGCGTGATGGAAATGGGCGTCGATCATATCCTGTTCGCGGTGGACTGGCCGTTCGTCACGAACCCGCCGGCGATCGAATGGATGGACACCGTGCCGCTCTCCGACGCCGACAAGGCCAAGATCCTCTCCGGCAACGCCCAGCGTTTGTTGAAGCTCTGAATTCCTTCATCCGCCACCGCGTAGCGCAGCGAAGCGGGGGAGGGGGACCGCGCTCTTGCGCGGTGGAGGGGGCGCTTGCCTCAAGGTTTCTCCTGTCACTCCAGAATTTTCCTCACCGTCCACGCCCCCTCCACCATGCTTCGCATGGTCCCCCTCCCCCGCTATCGCGGGGGCGGATGCAGTTCGCTTCTGCAACCTCACCCGACCAACCCCCACGGCATCGTCTGCCGCGCCGCCCGCTCCGGCGCGCCGATATTGCGCGGCGTCGCCTCCAGCACCTTCTGCCGCGCGTTGAACTGTTCGGTATTCGACAGCTCCAGCCCATGGCGTTTCAGACACGCAAGCGCATCGCCGGCGCAAACCCGCGCCTTGCGGCACGGCTTGTGCCCGCACCATGTCCAGAACGCGAACACCGAGCAGTAATGCCGCCGCAGCGCTTTCACCTCGGCGCGATACCGCGTCTCATATTCCCGCGCCGACATCGCGCGCGGCAACCGCACCTCCAACGTCACGCCGCCGAGCTTCAACGGAAATGTCTTCACCGGCGTAGCCTTCACGGACGCGGACTTGGATTTCATATCTTTGTTTCTCCGAAGCGGCGCTCTCTGCATCCGCCCCCGCGATAGCGGGGGAGGGGGACCGCGCCCTTGCGCGGTGGAGGGGGCGCTTGCCTCGACGTATGAGCATCGCGTCTCCTCCTCTCCGGCAGTAACGAGCAAGTGTTTCCTGTTCTCGCGCGGCACTTTACGCGCGAGTACGTCAAGATCTCTGCTTGCTCCGTGCTTCTGAAGCTATTTGGCGCAACCTGTTTGCGATATCCGCCTTGCCGCCTGCCGGAGCGCCGGCGATTCCGGGTGTCCAGAAATCGTCCGGCAGTCTCGCAGAATAAGAAAGTGCGCTCGCTTCATCGCCCAATCGCGCGTAACAGTCGGCCTGATACAGCAGGCCAAAGACAGTGTCATCCGCCCATTGCTTGGGGTCGATGGCCTCGCCGCGGTCGAAATCCGCAAGCGCTTTCTTATACTGGCCGAGATGCCGATGGACTTCTCCACGCGAGAGAAAGGAGATCGCGTGAGGCGCGGGCTCTAGTTCGATCGCTTTGCTGAGATCCTCAAGCGCCTTTCTTGGCTCGCCAATTCTCATCCATGCAAAATGGCGGCTAAAATAAGCGTCAGAATTTCCAGGATTCTTTTTAATCCACTCATTTACAATGCTGAGATAGCGCTGCGGATCTGCGCGTAGAATTTGGTGAAAAGCCAAGAGCTCTTCTGGCGTCGTCGGCTCTTTCGAGATTTCGTTCTTTTCGCTGATCATCGTATCATGCCCCCGTGCTGTTGCCGCCGCAGTCTTCAGAGACTTGGCCAATAATGCACTGAGAGAGTGTTTTTCCCATTCCTCTGTAAGCGCCCCTTCCGAGCCACCCCTTTCGTACCAATTCCATACAGTACTCCGTTGCTTGAGCCCATTCTTCGACGCATTTGGGCCGCTCCAGGATAGGGATTCTGCGGAACGTGGAGCGGATTGATGTTTGGTGGGGCGAGCGGTACTGGCAAAATCTCGGATGGAGGCAACATTCCAGGAATTTCGATCGGCGCCGGAATAGTAAGCTGAACGGGGCTTGGCTTGACGTCAGAAGTGGCATTCACAGGATCATTGCCCGCGGTGTCTTTAGGGGCGAACTCTCCTCCGATCCCGCTAGGAGTTCCGCGAGGCCAGCGTGGATGTTCGTCAGATTCCAATCTGCCTTAAGGAGGCCGCTGGAAAGCAACTTCCTCGCGGTTTCTTTATTGGACGCCACAGTGTTTGCCAGTGGCGGATCAGGGAGTTGCAAGTGAAGCATTGCCAGTTGAGCAAGGACCATATCGCCACGATCGAGCGCCCGCGCGATTGTAGCGAATCCACCGGCCTTAAGCTTGAATTCCACAGGTACCCCGTACTGCTTACTCAAATCACGATTGATCTCGGACAGGCTGCGTACCGTCCATTTTTGATATCCGGCTGGGTCGCGCTGTTTTATCAAAAGAGCGACCTCGCCGACGAAGGCACCCTGCTCGCCACAATAGATGCCTCGCCCCGGAATTTCAGATAAAGCGAACGCTCTACCAATTTGCGTCAATTTCGTCTCCTAATCGCTGAAACAAACCTCTCCCGTTCCCGCGCCTCAATTTTCGCGCGGGGGGCGTACGAACGGCTCTGAATCTCTCCCATCACGCGGAGAGCAAGAACGGCTTCCCTGTTTTCCGTCTCATCTTTCATAAAACGGAAAAGGGAAGCAGAACGCCGACAAGCCCGGTCGTACGTACCGCATCTTTTTAGGATGCGGCGACGCGTTGCTTGCGCAGCGCGCCTGCCCGTCGGCGTTCCACTCGCGGCTCTCGCCAGAGGGACGTTGGTCCCAAAGGCTCAGGTCCAGGCCAGGCTTCCTGGGACGTGGTTTCCGCGGGTGTTACCCGCGGTCTCCTGTCCCAGTCCAGTGGCAGCACCCCACGCACCGGTCGTAATGCCGGCGAGCATGATGCCCGAACCCGCCCGAGAACGGAGTGTATGGCTCCGCCCGCGGGCGCCGCACCCGCTCCACCTTGGTTGAGTACCCTCGGCCGAAGGCGCCCTTAAGCGAGCGGGATTTGGTGCTTAGAACTGAAATGGGGACTTTTGGCAATTGTTTAGTGATCATTCAATAAACGCAATAGTTTGAAGGAATAGAAAGGTCTTTGGACAAGACGAAATCTGCGGCAATCGCCGGAAAGATTCGCTGGTTCGGCAACGCCTTAGCAGGTCTCGCGTCGACGCTCAGGCCGCATTTCTTATTTTTAGTTGAACCGCAAGCCCGGCCCCTTCCGCCAGATTGATCAGCGCGTCGAGGCTGAACTTGTCGATACGCCCGCGCATGAGATCGTTCAGGCGCGGCTGCGTCAGGTCAAGGCGCTTTGCAGCCTCGGTCTGGTTCACCTTCCAGCCCTCGATTTTGCGCCGCACGGCGATCATCAGTTCCGAGCGTGCCCGCATATTGGCCGCCGCCGCCGGAGTATCTTCCAGCGCGTCCCACACGCTGCCGAATGTCTGCCGTGTCATGTCTTTAGCCTTTCCGCAATTCGCGAAGCCGTTTTGCCGCAAGGTCGATGTCGTGTTTCGCCGTCCGCTGCGTTTTTTTCTGGAATGCGTTCAGGACCACAATGCGGTCGGCAAGCGTCGCCAGATAGATGACGCGGAACGCGCCGGAACGGTCGCGAATGCGCAACTCGCGCACGCCCGGTCCGATCGCCGGCATCGGTTTCCAGTCGTCAGGCGCGAGGCCGCGCTGAATTCGATCAAGCTGATAGCCTGCAGCCCGGCGCGCCGTTGACGGAAAGTCACGTAGTCGCGCCAGGGAGTCGCCTATGAATTCAACCGGCTTCACGCCGTCGTCTTATATCAAAACAAGTATAATCAAGTCAACGGGGCTATTGGTGCGACAAGGTCGGCTTGGGCGCCGGTTTCGGCGGCGGCACCACCCTCGCGCCTGGACGGAAAAACCGGCCGCGTTCTGCTTTTGAAAAATCGTATTCGTCTTTCATATCGTCGGTCATGCCATCGGATATTCGCAATACGGCCGCGTCTCATTAACATCAGCTGGCGGATCAAAACGATTTTGCACAACTCCGTTCAGACCTGAAAGGCCTTCTGCACTTCGCCGCCGAGGTGATTGATGACTCTCACGCGGATGCGGCGACGCACTGCTTGCGCAGCGCGCCCGCCTGTCGGCGTTCCGCCAGCGGCACTCGCTGCAGCGAACGAACGCCGCAGCTCAGCTCCAGTTCACGCACTTCCTGAGACGGAGCCACGCAGGACCGGGTATTACCCGGCCCCTGCCGTCTCCAGTGCAGCGGGGGAAGTCCCAGCCCCGCAGACCGGTCGTAATGCCGGCCGGACGTTTTGGCCCGGAGCCGCCCGGGAGCGGAGTGTATGTCTCCGCCCGCAGGCGCCGCACCCGCTCCACCTTGGTTGAGTACCCTCGGCCGAAGGCGCCCTTAAGCGAGTGGGATTTGTCGTTGGTAACATAAAGAGGGACTTATTGTCAGCATATCGGTGATAATTGAGACTCCGCAACAATTCCGGATGCTTAGTTTTGCGGGATGGCGCACAAAGCGCGCGGTAAAGATTCGCGACGTGGTCAGTCCGGTTGTGGCATGCCATTCTTGCTAGCGCCGATATCGTAACGACCTCGATCAGGCATTCGAACGTGCGCTCAAGGCAATGAGCAAAGTCATTTTCACAACTAAAATTTCATCGAGCTACGATGATCGGCCGGAGGAATACTATCACTTCCCACGCACCTATCTTGCTCAGGCTCAGAGTGCAGTTGGAGATCACATAATTTACTATGAGCCACGTCGGTTAGGTCCTAAAGATTCAAGCCGCGGAGGAAAACAAGCATATTTTGCCACGGCGAAAGTCGAAGAAATTATCGAGGATCATGGTCGGACTGATCATTTCTACGCAAAGATATCTGGATACTTGAGTTTTGATCGACCGGTACCGTTTGTTGAAGGTGCGACTTACTACGAGACTGCGCTTCGTAAGCCAGACGGCTCTACAAATAGAGGAGCTTTCGGGCGCGCTGTTCGGGTTATTCCTGAAATCGAATTTGATCGAATTCTAGCAGCAGGGATTTGCTACGGAATTAGTACAGACTTCAAGCATACAACGCGCCTATTCAAGCGGCTTCGAGGAGCCCGTTCAATCTTATGAGAGACCGATAGTTGAACTTACGATTTCAAAGCCTTTTCGAGAGCGGGCGTTCATGCACGCTGTTCGAGGAGCCTATGACAATCGGTGCGCATTCACCGGTCTTAAATTGATCAACGGAGGCGGTCGACCCGAGGTCCAAGCTGCACACATTAAAGCGGTCGCCGAAAGTGGACCGGACTCTATTCGAAATGGACTAGCACTTTCCGGCACGTTTCATTGGCTGTTTGATCGTGGTCTCTTATCCGTGGATGACGATCACAGAATTTTGGTCTCGGAGTTTAATGTTCCTGACCAAATACGCGGGCTCTTGAATATGGGCGGAAAGATATTGGCGCCCAAAGAGCAAAGTTATTGGCCCCACCCTTACTACTTACGATACCACCGAGAGCATAAATTTAAGGGATAGCTCACCAACCACCTATCCCTACTTCGCGCTTTGAAGTCAGATCGTATTTCAATCCGAACCACTCGACAAAGTCCTTGGACGTTTGGCCGCTGCTCCAATGGCTCTTAAGCCATTCGTCGTCCAAGCCCGCATCGTCCGTATCAATGCCGTAGATATCTGACATAACCGCGTCGGTTTCTTTCTTCCATCGTGAGAAGCTTTGATAAATTGGTGACATCGTTGGGTGCCTCCCCAGCCGTGATTCCCATGCTCGAAAAATCATATTGCCTTTCGTCCTGCCTCTTTTCCAGACCGCCCCCTCTTCCCATATTTCCTCTTGGCGGATCGCCTTCGGGGGTCTGCCGCGGGTGTCGGAAATCCTTGATTTACATCACAGAACTGCCACCCAATCGTAGATAATGAAACCCAATGACGATGTCTCTATCCATGCCTTCGGGACGGGTGGGTCAGGCCGAGGGAAGAAGGACATGAATTTCGAGAAATATACCGACCGCAGCCGCGGTTTTATCCAGTCTGCCCAGTCGCTCGCCCAGCGCGAGGGACATCAGCAATTCTCTACCGATCACCTGCTCAAAGTCCTGCTCGACGACCCCGAGGGGTTGTGCGCAGGCCTGATCGACCGCGCCGGCGGCAATTCGCGCGCGGCGCTGGCCGCGACCGAGGCGGCGCTCGCCAAGCGGCCCAAGGTTTCAGGCGCCGGGGCCGGGCAAGTGTATCTCGATCCGGCTTTGGCGCGGGTGTTCGATACCGCCGAGAAGGCCGGCGAAAAAGCCGGCGACAGCTTTGTCACGGTGGAGCGGCTTCTGCTCGCGCTCGCTTTGGAAAAGAACAGCGACGCCGGGCAGATCCTGGCCAAGGCCGGCGTCACGCCGCAAAGCCTCAATGCCGCGATCGAAGCGCTGCGCAAGGGCCGCACGGCGGACTGCAGCCTCCGCCGAGAACGCCTATGACGCGCTGAAGAAATATGCCCGCGATCTCACCCAGGCGGCGCGCGACGGCAAGCTCGATCCTGTGATCGGGCGCGACGAGGAAATCCGCCGCACCATCCAGGTGCTGTCGCGGCGCACCAAGAACAATCCGGTGCTGATCGGCGAGCCCGGCGTCGGCAAGACCGCGATCGTCGAAGGCCTGGCGCTGCGCATCGTCAACGGCGACGTGCCGGAAAGCCTGCAGGACAAGAAGCTGCTCGCGCTCGATCTCGGCGCCATGGTCGCCGGCGCGAAATATCGCGGCGAGTTCGAGGAGCGGCTGAAAGCCGTGCTGGCGGAGGTCACCGGCTCGGCCGGCGCCTACATCCTGTTCATCGACGAGATGCACACCATCGTCGGCGCCGGCAAGGCCGACGGCGCGATGGATGCGTCGAACCTGCTCAAGCCCGCGCTCGCCCGCGGCGAGCTGCATTGCGTCGGCGCCACCACGCTCGACGAATACCGCAAGCACATCGAGAAGGACGCGGCGTTGGCGCGGCGCTTCCAGCCGGTGTTTGTCGATGAGCCGACGGTCGAGGACACCATCTCGATCCTGCGCGGCCTGAAAGAGAAATACGAGGCGCACCACAAGGTGAAGATCACCGACGGCGCGCTGGTGGCGGCGGCGACGTTGTCGAACCGCTACATCACCGACCGCTTCCTGCCCGACAAGGCGATCGACCTGATCGACGAGGCGGCGGCGCGGCTGCGCATGCAGATCAATTCCAAGCCGGAAGAGCTCGACAATCTCGACCGCGAGATCGTGCGGCTGAAGATCGAGCAGCAGGCCTTGAAGAAAGAGACCGACGCCGGCTCGAAGGATCGCCTGAAGCGGCTGGAGAAGGATCTCGCCGGCTTGCAGGAGCAGGCCGATGCGCTCACGGCGAAGTGGAAGTCCGAGAAGGACAAGCTCAACTCCGCGGCCGATCTGCAGAACCAGCTCGACAAGGCCAAGAACGATCTCGCCGATGCGGTTCGCCGCGGCGATTATCAGAAGGCCGGCGAGCTGCAATACGGCAAGGTGCCGGAGCTCGAGGCCAAGCTGAAAGTTGTCAACGAGAAGAGACACCAAGAGCAGTGTCGTGGCGTCGGAGGCGGTGACCGCCGACAACGTCGCGGGCGTGGTGTCGCGCTGGACCGGCATTCCGGTCGACCGCATGCTCGAAGGCGAGAAGGAAAAGCTCCTGAAGATGGAGGACGCGATCGGCAAGCGCGTGGTCGGCCAGGCCGACGCCGTGCGGTCGGTCTCGACCGCGGTGCGACGCGCGCGGGCGGGTTTGCAGGATCCGAACCGGCCGATTGGTTCGTTCATGTTCCTGGGGCCGACGGGCGTCGGCAAGACCGAGCTGACCAAGGCTTTGGCGCAATTCCTGTTCAACGACGAGTCGGCGCTGATCCGCATCGACATGTCGGAGTACATGGAGAAGCATTCGGTGGCGCGCCTGATCGGCGCTCCGCCCGGCTATGTCGGCTATGACGAAGGCGGCGCGCTCACCGAAGCGGTGCGGCGGCGGCCTTATCAGGTCGTGCTGTTCGACGAGATCGAGAAGGCGCATCCGGACGTGTTCAACGTGCTCCTGCAAGTGCTCGACGACGGGCGGCTGACGGACGGGCAGGGGCGCACGGTCGATTTCCGCAACACGCTCATTGTCATGACCTCGAACCTCGGCGCCGAATATCTGGTCAACCAGCCGGACGGCGAGGACTCAGAGAAGGTGCGCGATCTGGTGATGGGCGACGTGCGGGCGCATTTCCGGCCGGAGTTCCTCAACCGCATCGACGAGATCATCCTGTTCCATCGCTTGAAGCGCGATCAGATGGCGCACATCGTCGATATCCAGATGGAGCGGCTGACCAAGCTGCTCGAGGACCGCAAGATCGCGCTCACGCTCGATCCGAAGGCGCGGGAGTGGCTCGCCGAGAAAGGCTACGACCCGGCGTACGGCGCGCGGCCGTTGAAGCGCGTCATCCAGAAGGCGGTGCAGGATCCGCTCGCCGAGCTGATCCTCTCCGGCAAGATCAAGGACGGCGAGAAAGTGCGCATCTCCGCCGGCCGCGACGGCCTCACCTTCAACGGCGCCGAAGTGAAGCAGGCGGCGTAGACTCTCCGCACTCGCGAGGGTGAGCTCGCTCGCCCTGCGAAGAGGTGGGGGAGCGCGGCGATCCTTCGAGCGTGGCAGTGACGTCAAGACTCGCGCCCCTTCCACCGTCTTGCTCGCGATGGACCACTCCCCGCTACGCGGGGAGGATGCTGATTTACCGCGGCTGCAACGGCGCCACGGTGGCGATTTCGTTGAGCCGCTCACGCACATGCTCGACGAAATAGCCCGCCGCCGATTTCGGCAGGCCGCGGACACCGAGCGGGTTGAGGCCGCCCGAGCTCTCGACGCTGATCGCATCCCAGAACAGTCCGCGGATGTGGATGACCTCGGCGACGTGCGACAGCGGCAAATGCTCGTCGGTGCGCCGCCACGGCGTCAGCCAGAACATCACGTTGTTGGTCGAGACACCCATGTGATCGGCGATCAGCCGCGCGGGAAAAAACAGCCGTGTCAGGTTGAAATGCCACAGCGCCCAGAATCGGGTGGAGGCCACTTCAATGCGGTCGGGGGCGGGTTGGATCACGTGTGGCCTCTTTCATCGCTCATTCCCGCGAAAGCGGGACAGCTCTGAGCGCTGGGTCCCCGCTTTCGCGGGGACGAGCGGTGAGTGTGTCCACCGCAAGATAATTACTTCGCCGCTTGCGCGGCAGGATTGCTTATCGCTTGCGCCATGTGGCCGCCAGCGGCGGCGGCGACCGGGATTGGCGCGTGCGCCATCACGGCGTCGAGCTGTTCGCGATCCTTCTCGAAGATCGCCAGCGACGAGCCGTCGAGCACGCGGCCGCGCGGCAACTTGATGCGCATCGGATCGACAAAACGCTCGTTGACCATGATCTCGAAGTGGACGTGCGAACCGGTCGACATGCCGGTGGAACCGACGAAGCCGATCACCTGGCCCTGGCGCACCTTTGAGCCGACATCGAGGCCTTTGGCGAATGCCGTCATGTGGCCGTAGGCGGTCTCGTAGCCGTTGGCGTGTTTGATCTTGACGTATTTGCCGTAGCCGCCCTTGGGCCCCATCTCCTCGATCGTGCCGCCGCCGGCAGCGAAGATCGGTGTGCCGAACGGCGCGCCCCAATCGACGCCGGAGTGAAACTCGGAAACATGCAGCATCGGGTGGTTACGCCAGCCGAACGGCGAGGTGACCATGCCGACCGCGACCGGCTTGCGCACCAGGAACTTCTTCGCGCTCTTGCCGGTCTCGTCGTAATAGTCATAGGCGCCGTCGTCTGCGGTCTGGAAGTGGTAGTACCGCTTCTCGTCGCCGCCGACGGTCAGCGAGGCGTAGCGCACTTCGTTCTTGCCTTCGCCGTTCTCGTCGTCGGAGTAGAGCACTTCGAAATTGTCGCCCGGCTGCACTTTGCGCTGGAAGTCGACGTCGTACGAATAGATCCGTATCAGATCCTCGATCACCGCATTCGGCACGTTGTTGCGCAGCGCGGTTTCGTAGATCGATTGGTAGAGCCGCACGCCGGAGCCGTCGTCATCGCTGGTGTCGTCGGCAGGCGCATCGGCGATATCGGCGTCGACGTTTTTGATGTCGACCGGCACGTAGCCGCCGGTATCGGACAACGCCGCGGCGGCCTGGATCGAGCTGTCACCCATTATAATGACCCGCAGCGGCTGGTTATGGCCGATGCCGGCGGAGGTCAGCAGCACGCGAACCCGCTGGCCCTCTTTCAGCGGGCTGGTGGCCGCCGGGCCGAATACCGCGAGGATCGCCTTGATTTCATCGGGCTGGGCGCCGAGCTCGCGCAGGATCGCGGCAACGGTGTCGCCGCGCTTGGCCGGGACGATACGCTCGCTCCAGTCGTTGCCGCCATTGGCCTGGGCCGCGCTCTTGGCGAGCAGCGTGACATTCTCGGGCACGACCCGGGCGGCAAAGCCGAAGTCGAGCGAGGGATCGTCCTCGGCGGCATAATTGAGTTTCAGTCCGGGATTGGCGCCGGGATCGGCGTTGGCCGAGGCGAACAGCCCGCCATTAGTGTTGTTCGTCGCCGCTGCATTGGCGACGTCGCGCACCCGGGTCAGCACATCATCGAGCGACAGCAACGTCGCAGGCTTCATCTTCGGCAAGAGCGAATTGATGTCGCATATCGCGGGGCCCGTGGACGCCGTTGCCGGCTTGGCTTTGGCGGCGGCGCCGGTGAGATCGCAGGTGACAAAAGTGACTTCGGCGTCCGGTTGCGCCGCCGGCGTCTGATCGTCGCCTTCGACGGAGTCGGTCAGAAGTTTCTGCGGATTGAACGGCGGGATACTGGCCGAGAGATCGGAAAGCGTCAGCGACAGATTGCCGGAAACGCGGATGAAAGAGCGGGTGCGAACCAGTTCGCGATCGCGCACGTGGGTCGATGTCGGCACGCGGAGCACCTGGCGCGTGACGCTCGGCTCGCTGATCGCCGGCAGCCGATCCGCTTTGCGGAATCCGCCCAGGTGATCGCCGATGCTGGAGAGCGCGCCGCGCAACGCGACTTCAACGCGCTCCGGCGCGGTGGCAAAATTTGTTTGGCCGTCGAGCGACGCAAAAACGGCGCCGCCCATGAGTGCAGCGCCGCATAGCCCGGTCAAAATTGTCCCGCTGAACCATTGTACCGAAAGCCGACGCCGGTCGATCAGGCCGCCACTGCCGCCGTCCACCAAAAGCGGCGGCTCGTTGCCAAGCTCAATCGCTTCGGCATCGAACCTTCGCTTTCCGCCGCGCAGTCTGCCGTGGTCCAAGCGCAAAATCCCCGATCGCACTCTAACCGATACGTCCCCCGCAGCGCCGAGGACCGACGCTGCGCCGCACAATTCCGGTTGCCGTTAGGAAACAAGCCGGAAAACAAGCGGTAACACGATGACCCGGGCGTTCCGACCCGTCAACGCGAGGGGTCAAACCAAGGCCTGGAAGCTTAACTGACTTTGTCGCGACCCCGTGTGGCGACATCCCCAAAACAAGACAGTAAAGAAGCGGTGAGGATTGTGGCCCAAGTGCGGCACAAAGTGCCGCGCGGACAACGCGGAAAGTGGCGGCCGGCTCGTCGCTTTCCCCGGAATAAGCGAGCTGTGGGGCACCGTGGATAACGTCATAAAAAACCTGCCGCCTCGCTGTCATCTCCCGTTGACAATGCCAAAGCTCGAAGACTATATACCGGCCCTCGGCGTGCCGCTGCCTTGTGCATGGCGCGCCTGCGAAGCCCCTCACTGTCTTACGCGGTGAAAAGCTCATCCGGCCATGAGTAAGTGGTCATGTCGGATGGGTTAAAGCTTCGGGTCGGTGCCAGACCATCGGTGCCGCGTTGTTTGACAAGTGAATCGGAAGAAAGAGAAACGTGGACGGCGGAGTCCTTGCGGACCGCTTTCACGATCGGAAAAGGCTTCGGTCTTTTCTGTGAGTGGGACGGTCATTGAAGAGACTTCGGCGGTCAACGTTTTAGGTAACACTATTGGATTTCGTGAGGCGCAAGCTTTGCGGAAGACAAAAGTGGGACCTCGTCAAACGTGTGATTAGCCGAGATCAGTTCTCTCAAACTTGAGAGTTTGATCCTGGCTCAGAGCGAACGCTGGCGGCAGGCCTAACACATGCAAGTCGAGCGCCCCGCAAGGGGAGCGGCAGACGGGAGAGTAACACGTGGGAACGTGCCCTTTGGTTCGGAACAACACAGGGAAACTTGTGCTAATACCGGATAAGTCCGTAAGGAGAAAGATTTATCGCCAAAGGATCGGCCCGCGTCTGATTAGCTTGTTGGTGAGGTAACGGCTCACCAAGGCGACGATCAGTAGCTGGTCTGAGAGGATGATCAGCCTCACTGGGACTGAGACACGGCCCAAACTCCTACGGGAGGCAGCAGTGGGGAATATTGGACAATGGGCGCAAGCCTGATCCAGCCATGCCGCGTGGATGATGAAGGCCCTAGGGTTGTAAAGTCCTTTCGACGGGGAAGATAATGACGGTACCCGTAGAAGAAGCCCCGGCTAACTTCGTGCCAGCAGCCGCGGTAATACGAAGGGGGCTAGCGTTGCTCGGAATCACTGGGCGTAAAGCGCACGTAGGCGGCTTTTTAAGTCAGAGGTGAAATCCTGGAGCTCAACTCCAGAACTGCCTTTGATACTGAGAGGCTTGAGTCCGGGAGAGGTGAGTGGAACTGCGAGTGTAGAGGTGAAATTCGTAGATATTCGCAAGAACACCAGTGGCGAAGGCGGCTCACTGGCCCGGTACTGACGCTGAGGTGCGAAAGCGTGGGGAGCAAACAGGATTAGATACCCTGGTAGTCCACGCCGTAAACGATGGATGCTAGCCGTTGTCGGGTTTACTCGTCAGTGGCGCAGCTAACGCATTAAGCATCCCGCCTGGGGAGTACGGTCGCAAGATTAAAACTCAAAGGAATTGACGGGGGCCCGCACAAGCGGTGGAGCATGTGGTTCAATTCGAAGCAACGCGAAGAACCTTACCAACCTTTGACATCCCGGTCGCGGACACCAGAGATGGAGTTCTTCAGTTCGGCTGGACCGGAGACAGGTGCTGCATGGCTGTCGTCAGCTCGTGTCGTGAGATGTTGGGTTAAGTCCCGCAACGAGCGCAACCCTCGCCCTTAGTTGCCATCATTTAGTTGGGCACTCTAAGGGGACTGCCGGTGATAAGCCGCGAGGAAGGTGGGGATGACGTCAAGTCCTCATGGCCCTTACAGGTTGGGCTACACACGTGCTACAATGGCGGTGACAGTGGGACGCAAAGGGGTA
>CAVXHG010000002.1:675000-927105 GCA_963761525.1 uncultured Alphaproteobacteria bacterium
AACATCGCAGCCGTCGAGACTAAAAGGTCAAGCCAGTTGAACTGGCGGCTGGCGGTCAGAAGAATTGCCAGCAAGCCGGCGGAAATGACGAGATATAGCGATGCTTCCTTTGTGAACGCCTTTCCGCGCAGTCCCTTTGCAAGCAGAAATATGAAAACAAGCGGTCCCGGCATCGCTGCGATGGCTCCCAGAATTCCGCCGAAAAATCCGAATGTGATGCCGGTTGGTAAAACCAAGCGAGACTGAAGCTGCAGCTTCGGCGCGAGCAGCGTTACGCCGCCAACACCCATAACCACGAGGCCCGCGATAATCTCTGCGACGTTCGCATCGAGCGCCAACAGGATTCGAACTCCAAGGAAGAGGCCGGGAATCATGCCGAGGATCACCGGCATCAATTGCATGAGGCATCGTCCGGTCTCTCCGCCCTCCAGCGCCTGCGGCACGTTGCTGAAGATCAAGGGTACGCTCAGTAGCATGACCGCCGATTTGATATCGATGAACAGCGACAGCAGCGGCAGCGCGACGACAGGCATGCCGACCCCGATTATCCCCTTCAGGAGGCCGGCAACGATCAGGCTGCAAACCACGGCGGCAATGATACTTGCTTGATCGAAATAAAGGGTGCGGATCAACATGACGTTTCGCGTACAGCAGTGCGCTTCATTCTGACCTCGAAGTTGCAACGCATTCTTGCTGCGAGGTTCGTAATTGTCTCGTGCGATCAGTTCGGCCCATGCCGAACTGGCTTCGATTGATATGCTTCCGGTATCAGCGATAGGATTAAGGATGGTCGCGGCGGCAAATCTGGTGGAAGTGGCCGCTCTCGTCGGTGACACTGCGCGAGCGACGATGCTTAACGCTCTCATGGGCGGCCAGTCGCTGACGGCCACCGAGCTTGCTTACTGCGCCAATGTCTCACGCTCGACGGCGAGCGGCCACCTGAGCAAGCTGGTTGCCGCGCGGCTTTTGACTGTCACTCGCAAGCGCCGCTTCAGCTATTATCGGATCGCATCCCCGCTGGTCGCGACAATGCTGGAGAGCATCAAGGTCGTCGCCGCCATAGAGGTGCCACCCCGCCGTCAGCCGCGGTCAGCAAACGACGATGCACTCCGTTTTGCCCGAAGTTGCTACGACCACCTGGCTGGCCAGGTAGGAGTCGCTATTACAGATGCACTTGTGGCCATGGGGCACATTGACCTCACCGATGAAGGCGGTGAGGTCACGTCTTCGGGCGGGCGTTTCCTTTCCGCGTTCGGCGCTGATTTAAGGCCGCGAACTCGACGGATTTTCTGCCAGCCTTGTCTCGACTGGAGCGAGCGCCGTTATCATGTCCGCGGCCTCGTTGGTTCGGCTATCCTGAATCGCCTGCTGGCGCTTGGCTGGTTCAAGCATGAGCCTAACAGCCGGGCACTGCATCTCACGCCGGCTGGTCGCGCGGGCCTTGCCGAAACGTTCGGCATCGAAATTGACAAAACCGAAGGGCTGCGGGCCACTGCTTGGCCAAGGAACGCGATCCGACTCTCGACTCTGTTTTCCGCCTTTGTTTGCTCGGCCGCTAGGTTTGGTGTCCGCTGCCAAGCACGTCTCGGATCAATGGCGATCTGCCGAGCGTAGATGGGGCAAAGGTTGGGTCGGACCGCGCGGTTTATTTGTTCAAGATCGGCCGGCCAGAGCGTGCCGCGATCATCGCATCGGCGATCTTATACGCTCGCGCGGCGATGCTTCCGGGATCGGCGGTAGCTTGAATGACCTGCTGCATCGCTAAGGCGGCTAACCAATCCCGCAGCGTCAGGTCTTTCGGAAGCGGGGAAGCAAGGGCTGTGTCGCTTTCACTCATTGGCTTATACTTCTCTTTGTGTTTCAATACGCGATCGATCTGCCCCCCTCCGCCTGCCGGCGGCAATATAAACAAAGGGTAAAGCGCGCAAACGTCGTGCCCGCGTGCGAGTGGCAGGCGCGCCTCAATGGGTTACCTCCGCAAAGGCAGCAGCCGCGGACGATCGTGGTCTTCTCCTGTGTCACTCGAGCGAAATGTGACTGTCGTCGATGACCGTTTTCCACTTCGCGTATTCGGTTCGGATGAACGCCGCCGTCTCCGGAATGCTGCTGCGGCGAGGCTCGATGCCGAATTTTTCAAAAGCGGTCTTCAGCTCATCGGCCTCCACCGCCTTGGCGACTGCACGGTTGAGTGTGGCGACGATGCTGTCCGGCGTTCCTGCCGGCGCGAACAAACAAAGCCATGTGTCCACCACAAAACCCGGCAAGTCCTCTTCCTCGACCGTCGGCAAATCCGGATAGGCCGGTGAGCGGACGTGGCCGGTGGTCGCGAGCGGCACGATGCTTTTCTTCGACGTGAAAGGAAGAGCGCCAGTGATGCTGGAAAACATCATCTGCACCTTGCCGCTGATCAGGTCGATATAAGCCGGACCGGCGCCCTTGTATGGGACGTGGGTCGCGTCGATGCCCAGCCGCTGTTTGAACATCTCGCCGGCGAGATGGCCGGTGGTGCCGATGCCGGGCGATCCGAAATTGAGCTTGCCCGGATTGGCCTTGCCGTAGGCGACGAGCTCGGCAAACGATTTGATCGGCAGTTGCGGCGTCACCGCGAGAACGTTTGGCGAAGAGCCGACCAGCGAGATCGGCGCCAGATCCTTGAACACGTCGAATGGCATCGTCTTGTGCAAGATCGGATTGGTGACGATCGAGGGATCGATCAGCACAAGATCGTAACCATCGGGCGCCGCGTGCGCGACCGAGTCGACGCCGACAATACCTCCCGCGCCGGGCCGGTTTTCGACAACGAAAGGCTGGCCGAGCACGAGGCTGAGCTGCTGCGCCAGGACCCGTCCCGAGAAATCGACAATGCCGCCGGGCTGATAAGAGATCACCAGACGGACGGGCCGCGATGGATAGTCTTCCGAGTGTGCCGGCGCGGCTACGGTGCAAGCTATGACGAGACAGCAAAAAACGCCGACGATGCTGCGTTCCAGACAGTTCATCCTGCGTCTCCTGCCCGGATAAGGGGCTCGTCCACGCCGCGTGCTTCGGCGCATATCAACGGCGGTTACACGCAAGTCTTGGACCAAAACACGGACATCGACCAAACATAGCATGCACCCAGAAGCTCATCAGCCTTCCGGTTTACGATGGGTCTTTTGTCTTCAACAATGATTTTCACTTTCCAATGTCCAGAACTTTCAGACTGGAAGGGATCACCGCCCATTCGGGGCGGCCGCGGGTGAACACCGCGATGGTCGGCTGAAAAAGTGAGGGATTGTCGAGCGATCCGGCGTAAATATTGTAAGTGCTATCCTTGCCGATGGCGCCGCCCAGGACGAGGCTGTGGCAGTGCGGGCAGGAATTGCGCGTCGCGGTGTTGCCGTTGGCCGCCCGAAGATTCGTAAGCCCGCGTTTCTCCGGTCAGCCGCACTGCGCTTGCGGGAAAAGCCATGAAGGCGATGAAACCTGAACCGGACGCCTTTCGGCAATCGCAGCAGTAGCAATGGCCGGAGGCCTTGGGTTCGCCGCTGGCCTCGTATCGCAATGCGCCACAAAGACATCCGCCGCTAAATCGCTTGCCGGTTTCACTCATCGCTCTTCTCCTTCCTCGCTGAGGGCTGCGCCAGAAAAATTCCCACGCCTGCTGCATAGTTCCGCCCGTATTGTCGATCTGATAATCTGCCTGCCATGGATCAGCAAACCCTCGCCGCGTATGACCGCGATGCCGCATCATTTGCGGCCGAATGGGATGGGCAGCCGACCGGCACGGACCTGCAAGCCGCGGTGCTAAAATTCTTCAATCCGGGCCCGACAGCAGATATCGGCTGCGGCAGCGGCCGCGATACCGCGTGGCTCGCCCAAAACGGATTTGCCGCTGTCGGCTTCGATTACTCCGAGGGCATCCTCGCGGAAGCGAGGCGGCTGCATCCTGGTATCGAATTCCGGCGCGCTACGTTGCCTGGGCTGGAGGGCATCGCCGACAACTCCTTCACCAATGTGCTCTGCGAAACCGTGATCATGCATCTTGAGCCGGCGGCCATCCCCGCGGCTGCGCGCCGGCTGATCGCGATCCTGAAATCCGGCGGCACGCTCTATCTGACGTGGCGGGTGAGCGAGGACGCCGGCAGCCGCGATAAGCATGGGCGGCTTTATGCGGCTTTCGATGCCGCGCTGGTGTTGAACGAGTTGAAGGCGGCGCACGTGTTGCTCGATGAGCAGGGCCTCAGCGCCTCATCGGGAAAACTGATCAGGCGCATCGTTGCCCGAAAAGGCGCGGCATCTTGACGGTATGTTATTTGCAGCGCACGGGAGATCGTGGCCGGGATTAAGTCGCGTCCTTCGTTAACTCAGGAAGCCGCTCATGGCGACAAAGCGTCTGCTTCGGCGAAGAGTGTTTCTCACCGGCTCGCTCGGATTGATTGCAGCGCTGCGGCTTCCTTCCGCCAGCCGCGCCGCGGACGATGCCGCGGCGCCCGTCTATCCAACCCGGCCGGTGAAATGGGTCGTGCCCTATACCGCCGGCGGCGCGACCGACGTCATCTCGCGCCTGGTCTGTGAGCAACTCTCGGATAAGCTCAAACAGCCATTCCTCGTGGTCAATGAGCCGGGCGCCGGCGCCAATGTCGGCACCGGGATGGTGATCAACGCAGCGCCCGACGGTTATACGCTGCTGCTGACCAGTACCGCCAACGCCATCAATGCATCGTTCGACAAGACGCTGCCTTTCGACTTTGCCAAAGGCATCGTTCCAGTCGCCGGTCTCGCCCGCATCCCGCTGGTGATGGTCATCAACAACGACATTCCGGCGCATACCATTCCTGAATTTGTCGCCTATGCGAAGGCGCATCCAGGCAAGCTCAGCTTTGCTTCCTCAGGCGTCGGCACGTCGCTGCATCTGTCCGGCGAATTGTTCAAATCGATGACCGGAATCGACATGACCCACGTGCCGTACAAAGGCTCGGCTCCGGCATTGCTGGACCTGATGTCCGGCCAGATCCAGGCGATGTTCGACAATGTCACGTCGTCGGCGCCGCTCATTCGCGAAGGCAAGGTGCGCGCACTCGGTGTGACGACCCGCGAGCGCTCGGCGTCATTGCCCGATGTGCCGCCGATCAGCGACAGCCTGCCCGGATATGAGACCAGTTCGTTCTATGGTCTCGGCGCGCCGCGTGCGACGCCGACGCCGATCGTCGATATCCTCAACAAGGGCGTGAACGACGCACTTGCGGTTCCAGCGATCGCGCAACAGTTTGCCGCACTCGGCGCTATCATCATCAAGGGCAATGCCACGCAGTTCGCGGCCATGTTCGACACCGAGACCGAGCGTTGGCGCAAGATTGTCGAGCAATCCGGCGCCAAGAAGGAATAGCATGATCCTGCGGCACGCCGCCGCCTCAGGCGCTTCATTGGCATGAATTCAGACCCCCGTATTTGCCGTCCGCACGTCGTGCGTAACCGCGAGCCGATCCTCGCCGTATTGCGGCGCGTGTTGCCGGCGCAAGGACTCATACTCGAAATCGCAAGCGGCAGCGGCGAACACGCCGCTTATTTCGCCAAAGAGCTGCCGGCTTTGACGTGGCAGCCGAGCGATCCCGACGAAGTGGCGCTGGCGAGCATCGCCGCGCACCGTATTGATGCGGCTCTTGCGAACCTGCTCGCGCCGTTACGTCTCGATGTAACGGCAAACGACTGGCCGGTCGGGCGTGCTGACGCCGTGATGTGCAACAACATGATTCACATTTCGCCGTGGGCAGCGACCGAGGGTTTGATGGCGGGCGCGGAACGCGTGCTGTCTGCCGGCGGAATTCTTTTTCTGTACGGTCCGTACAAGATCAGCGGTCAGCATACCGCGCCGACCAACCAGGCGTTCGACGAGGATTTGCGCCGCCGAAATCCGGCGTGGGGCATTCGCGATCTGGCGGAGGTCACCGCGCTCGCGCAGTGTCACGGGTTTGCCGCGCCTGAAACCGTGCCGATGCCGGCCAACAATCTTAGCGTGATCTTTCGACGGATGTAGCGGCGCCGTGAACGGTAAAGCCGGGGGAGGGACGCCAAGTACCTCCCCCGCGGCATCGATTTTCAATGAGGTTCAATTGAAGGCCGATGCCGATTGGTTTTCGGGTCGGCTAGAGCATGATCCGGAAAAGTGGACTTCCGGTTTTCCGAAAGATCCTGCTCCAACTAGAAACTAGGTGAGAGGCGGCCCGCATCTGTCAGACGAAAATGGCGTCCGGTTCGCCTGCGGCGTTGCGGCGAAGCAATCCAGCAAGGAATGCTTCGCCGCAGTTTTGATGACAAGCCGGGCGCTTACGCCGCCGCGCTGACCTTGCCCTCGGTCGGCACAGACGCGATGGTCTTGAGGATCTGCGAGGCGATGGCGTAGGGGTCGCCTTGCGAGTTCGGGCGGCGGTCTTCGAGATAGCCCTTGTAATCGTTGTTGACGAAGCTGTGCGGCACACGGACTGAAGCGCCACGGTCAGCCACGCCATAGCTGAACTTGTTCCAGGGTGCAGTCTCGTGCTTGCCGGTCAAACGCTTGTCGTTGTCCGGCCCGTACACGGCGATGTGGTCTTCGAGGTTCGTCTCGAATGCCGCCATCAGCGCCTCAAAGTACTCTTTGCCGCCGACGGTCCGCATATACTCGGTCGAGAAATTGGAGTGCATGCCCGAGCCGTTCCAGTCGGTATCGCCGAGCGGCTTGCAGTGCCACTCGATGTCGACGCCGTACTTCTCGCAGTTCCTCATCATGAGGTAGCGGGCCATCCACATCTGGTCGGCAGCGGTCTTCGAACCCTTGCCGAAAATCTGGAATTCCCACTGGCCCTTCGCCACTTCGGCGTTGATGCCCTCGTGATTGATGCCGGCCGCAAGGCAAAGGTCGAGATGCTCTTCGACCATCTTGCGGGCGAGGTCGCCGACGTGTTTGTAGCCAACGCCGGTGTAGTAAGGACCTTGCGGCGCCGGATAACCCGAAGTCGGGAAGCCGAGCGGACGGCCGTCCTTATAGAAGAAATATTCCTGCTCGTAACCGAACCATGCGCCAGGATCGTCAAGGATAGTAGCGCGCTTGTTGGATGGATGCGGCTCACCAGTCGGCAGCATCACTTCGCACATCACAAGGCCGCCGTTGGTGCGCGCGCCGTCCGGATACACGGCGACGGGCTTCAAAACGCAGTCCGAGTTCGAGCCAGTAGCCTGTTCGGTCGACGAACCGTCGAAGCCCCACAGCGGTAGCTGTTCGAGCGTCGGGAACGAGGCGAATTCCTTGATCTGCGTTTTGCCGCGCAGGCTCGGGACTGGTGAGTAACCGTCGAGCCAAATGTATTCTAACCTGTACTTTGTCATTGGCGTCTCTCTTCGTGGTTGACGAATGACTGGACTGACTTGCCCAGCCGCGATTGGCGGCTGAAGCCGCCTCCCGGGGCCATTTTCAAGCACGGAATGTGCCAATTGCGCTCGGATCGCGCTGCAACAGAAGAGTGCAGTGCAATCACGCTGATTCAAGGTCGCGCAAATGCGCTTCGCTTAAGCAGAAAGATCGTTGCTTATATTGTAGCCATGCGCTGATTTTGTATGAGGCATTCCGAGCAAAAGACAGGCAAAGGATTATATTAACGGGGAATCACTGACACTCAGTCAGGTAACGCGCGTTTAAGAAACGTGCACGGCGAAGGAGCCGAACAATGACAACACCAAACACGGGTACCGCGAAGATCTTCGCATTTCCTCCACGAGGCCGGTTTGCACTGCGCATGCAGGACGCCGCGCTTCCAGTGAATGTGCAGCTGCCGGAGGGTGCGGAGTTCGCGCGCCGGGGCAGCGGCTGGTACCACGAGGAAGCAGTTCAGGACTCGCTCAACGCTGAGCCGAGCCGCAAGAACTGACCTGATCCGACAGGCCTGGTCCGAGCGCAGCTTGCGCCCGGCGGCAAGTTGATTTATCCGCGCGCCTGCATCATTGCATAATTTATGCGTTACTTGGAACGCATTACTTTGAAAGTGGCACGTGCAGGGCCTCTCCATAGGTTCAATCAAACTGCCTAACCCGGTGCTGCTGGCACCGATGACGGGCATTACCGATGCGCCGTTTCGCCGGCAAGCGGCTGCGCTTGGCGCCGGCCTCGTCGTTTCGGAAATGACGGCGTGCGCCGCGCTCGCCCAGGACGAACACAGGAACAAGCATATCGCGCGTCGGCGCATTGCCGATCACGGTGCGGGATTGCATGTCGTGCAGCTTGCCGGCTGTGAAGCGCATTGGATGGCGGAGGGCACGCGCATCGCGCAGGATTCCGGCGCCGCCATCATCGACATCAATATGGGCTGTCCGGCCAAGAACGTGACCAACGGCGCGGCTGGCTCGGCGCTGATGCGCGATCTCGATCACGCACTCACGCTGATTGATGCAGTGGTGCAGACGGCGCACGTTCCGGTGACTCTCAAGATGCGGCTGGGCTGGGACGACAATTCGCACAACGCTGCCGCGCTCGCGCATCGCGCCGAACAAGCCGGCGTGCGGATGGTGACGGTGCATGGCCGTACCCGTTGCCAGTTTTACAAGGGGCAAGCGGACTGGAATGCTGTGCGCGCGGTCAAACAAGCCGTCTCGATTCCCGTCATCGTCAATGGCGACATCGAAAACTTCGACGACGCCGACATGGCGCTGCAAGCTTCCGGTGCGGATGCCGTGATGGTCGGCCGTGGTGCGCAGGGCCGTCCCTGGTTTCCCGGTCAGCTCGCGCACTACTTTGCGACCGGCATTCGCCAGGCACCACCGCGCCTGAGCGAGCAGCTTGCGCTGATCAGTGCGCTCTATGGCGAAATGCTGGGCCACTACGGCCACGGCGTCGGACTTCGCCATGCCCGCAAGCATCTCGGCTGGACGCTCGATGCCGCTGCCGCGACGGCGGGCGCGCCGGAGCACACGCTGAAAGCCGCTCGGGGCCGCGTGCTCACGGCGACCGATCCGGCGCTCGTATTGCGGCTGCTGGCGGAAGCGTTCGACGAATTCGGCAATGCGGCCTCTTCCGCTCATCCCCGCGAAAGCGGGAATCCAGCCCCAAGTTGCTAGGCGACTGCAGCCTAATGAATTGGATCCCCGATTTCGCGGGGATGAGCGGGAGTCGTCATTGCCGTATTCCTTCGGCTCGCAGAAATTCACCGCTACGGTATCCACCAAATCGAACGAAACCGCCGGAGGAACACCTATGGCCACCAATCGCGTCTACAATATTGCCGTCATTCCCGGCGACGGCATCGGCAAAGAGGTGGTGCCCGAGGGCGTGCGCGTGCTGGAAGCCGCGGCGAAGAAATTCGGCTTTGAGCTGCGCCAGGACAATTTCGATTTCGCTTCCTACGACTACTACGCCAAGTACGAGCGCATGATGCCGGAGGACTGGAAAGACCAGATCGGCAAGCATGACGCGATCTTCTTCGGCGCGGTCGGCTGGCCGGCGAAAATCCCGGACCATATTTCGCTGTGGGGCTCGCTGATCATGTTCCGCCGCGAGTTCGATCAATACGTCAATCTGCGCCCGGTGCGGCTGATGCCCGGCGTGCCGTCGCCGCTCGCAAACCGAAAGCCCGGCGACATCGATTTCTGGGTGGTGCGCGAAAACACCGAGGGCGAATATTCCGCGATCGGCGGGCGCATGTTCGGCGGCACCGAGCGCGAAGTGGTGGTGCAGGAAACCGTCATGTCGCGCATCGGCGTCGACCGCGTGCTTAAATTTTCTTTCGAGCTCGCCCGCAAGACGCCGAAGAAGCACCTTACGTCCGCGACCAAATCGAACGGCATCGCCATCACCATGCCGTACTGGGACGAGCGCGTCGAAGCGATGGCGAAAAATTATCCCGACATCAAATGGGACAAATATCATATCGATATTCTGTCGGCGCTGTTCGTGCTGCGGCCGGACAAGTTCAACGTCGTCGTCGCCTCGAACCTGTTCGGCGACATTCTTTCGGACCTCGGCCCGGCCTGCACCGGCACCATTGGCATCGCGCCCTCTGGCAACATCAACCCGGAACGCAAATTCCCGTCGGTGTTCGAGCCGGTGCACGGCTCGGCTCCGGATATCGCCGGGCAAGGCATCGCCAATCCGATCGGCCAGATCTGGTCCGGCGCCATGATGCTTGAGCACCTCGGCGAGACGGAAGCAGCGGCGGCGATTGTCAAAGCGATTGAGCGCGTACTGATCGAGCAGAAATTGCGCACCCGTGATCTCGGCGGTCCGGCCAACACGGTAGCGTGCGGCAAGGCTGTCGCGGACGCGCTTGCTTAAAGATCTCGACGGCAATCTCGATTATCCGTTGCAGTGAAAGTTGGAAAATGAATCTTGGCTTTGTCGGATTGGGCGCGATGGGTCGGCTCATCGTGCCGCGCCTGATGGCGGCGGGACATGTCGTGACCGGCTGGAATCGGACGCGCGAAAAAGCCTCGCCACTGATTGAAGCCGGGATGCGCTGGGCCGATACGCCGCGCGCCGTCGCTGAAAGCTCCGAGATCGTCTTTTCTATTGTCACCGATGCGAAAGCGGTTCGTGCGGCTGCGCTTGGCGAGAATGGTGTGGTGGCGGGTCTGCGCCGCGGTGGCATTTTCATCGATATGAGTACGATCGAACCCGATGAAAGCCGCGCCGTCGCTGCCGAATTTGCCAAGGCAGGCTCGATCATGCTGGACGGGCCGTTGTCCGGGTCGCCGGTGACGGTAAAGCAAGGCAATGCTTCGGTTATGATCGGCGGCGACGAAGCTGCGTTCGAACGGGCCAAGCCGGTGTTGCTTGCGATCGGGCCCAAAGGTGACGCGTATCGGCGGCAATGGTTTGCCTGCCAGATGAAGATCGCGGTCAATCTCCTGCTCATGGTCGAGGTGATCTGCTTCGGCGAGGCCGTTGCGCTTGCCGAAAAGGGCGGGGTCGATCGCGCCATTGCGCTTGATGCCATCCTTAAGAGTGTCGCCGCATCGCCGGTGCTTGGCTATCGCGGACCCTTTATCCTGGACGGCGCGATGCCGGCCGAGCCGCTGGCCGACGTCACCTTGCAGCAAAAGGACATGATGCTTGCGCTCAATCTCGGGCGGCAGCTTGGCAGCCCAGTGCCGCTTGCCGCCGCCGCGAACGAGATGATGAATGCCTGTCGCGGGCTTGGTATCGACGGCAATGACTTCGTCGTCGCTCATCAGGTCTATCGGCGTCTTGGAGGACAGATATGACTTCGCAATCGGAAAAAATCGGAGCCGCGCTGGCGAAAGCCGCCAAAGGCGCAATGGCGAAAATGCGAGACGATGGACCGGCGCCGAAGATGTATCGCACCAATTTGCGCGACGTGCCCAAGGTCGACGGCCTCAAGCGCGACGACGGTTGGGTCGATATGCAGGTGCAGTTTCTGATCGACAAGAAAACGGCGGGTGCCGACCACGTCGTCGGCTGGACGGTGCTGAAGCCCGGTGCGCGCCACGAAAACCACCGGCACCACAATTGCGATGAGTTCTTCATCGTGCTCAAGGGGCAGGGCCATATCTACACCGAAGAAGGACAGGTGCCGTCCGGTGAGGGCGATGTGATCTATTCGCCTCGCGGCTGCTGGCACGGCTTCAACAACACCTCCAGCGAAGATGTCGTCCTGGTATGGGGCTGGATGGACGCCGGCTCCATCGAAGCGTCCGGCTATGAAGTCCATCCCGAGAGCCACAAATGAAACCACTAACAGGGCCTTGGGAAGATCCGCGCATCAAAGCCGGCATGACGGCGCAACTGGCGCAGCGCCGAACGCGCATTGCTGCGGGAGAAAAACCGCTTGGCTGGAAAATCGGTTTCGGCGCTCCAGCCGCGATGGAGAAATTTCGTCTCTCGGCGCCGCTATTTGGCTATTTGATGCAGGGTGCGCTGTTGCCGACCGGTGCCACGGCAAGTGTAAAGGGATGGACGCAGCCGGTGGCTGAACCGGAAATCGGTGCACGGCTTGGTGCCGATCTCGCGCCGGGTTCGGATGCCGCTGCCGCGCGCGCTGCGATTGCCTCGCTGACACCTGCTATCGAACTTGCGGACCTCGAGTTTTCGGCAACGGATGCCGACGTCGAGAAAGTCCTGATCCGCAACATCTTTCAACGGCACGTTATTTTGTCGGAAAAGCATCGCGCCGGCGGCGATACTTCGGGTTTGTCGACCCGCGTGTTTCGCCGCGGCAAGCTGGCGGCGGAAACCGCAACGCCTGAGGCGATCACAGGAAAAGTGGCCGATGTGCTGGTGCAGCTCGCCAATCTGCTCGGCGCATTCGGCGAGCGGCTGCGGGCCGGCGATCTGGTCATTTGCGGCTCGACCGTGCCACCGCCGTTCATCGAAGCTGATGAGACTGAGTTCAGCTACACTCTGGCGCCGATCGGCGACGTCTCGGTACGTTTCACGCGCTGACGGTAAGCGCTTGGGAATTTGATTCATGACAAAGCGACTATGCGCGCTCATCGCTGCTGCGACCTTTCTTTTGTCGGCGGCCCATGCCCAGGAGGTTTTGCCCAAACGAACCTGGGAAGAGCTGAAAGCCGAAACTCTGTCGCGAGCCGAGCGCGGAGCGTACCCGGTATTTCACATCGTCCCTGCGGATGCGCGCGTCATCCTGGACAACATTCACAGCCTCAGTCCCGAGGAGTGGGGCAGCGAATGGATGAAGGTCGGAGACGAGCATTTCGCTCGTGCGCAATCTCTTGAGGCAAGCCAACCGACGGCTGCGCGAGACGAATATCTGTACGCCTGGCGGCTCTATGGCATGGGGGGCTGGCCGGTCGCTTCCTCGCCAAGCAAGGCGGAGAGCCGCGCCAAAGCCTGGAAGGCATTCGAAGCTTACGGCAGGCTCGAAAGCCCGAAGATCGAGTCTGTTTCGATTCCCTTTGAGGGAAAGACCATCAAGATCACCTTGCAGAGACCGGATGGCGTTGCACATCCGCCGGTCGTGATCGGAATCGCCGGATCGGATCTGTGGCGGGACTACGCTGCCATATCGATGCGGTCATTCCTGCCCTATGGCATTGCCGCCATCACCGTCGATATGCCGGGGACCGGTGATTCACCCGTGACGAGCCGGCCGGGGGCCGAGCGCGTCTATTCCGCGGTCATCGACTACGTGCAAAGCCGCAATGATCTCGACGGCACGCGCATCATCGTCCGTGGCGAAAGCTGGGGCAGTTATTGGGCGGCGCGCGTCGGTGTCGCTGAGGCCAAGCAACTCAAAGGTGTTGTTTTTCAGAGCGGTCCGGTCGACGGCTATTTCCAAAGAAGCTGGCAAGAGAAGGCGTTTCAGACCCGCGAATTTCTATTCGATTATGTCGAGTCGCGGTTGCACATGCTTGGCGTGTCTTCGGTGGAAGAGGCCTACCAGCTCATGCCAACCTTATCTTTGAAAGCCGAAGGATTGCTGGATCAGCCAACGCCGCCGATGCTGGTGATCGGTGGCGTGAAAGATACGCAGGTGCCTTTCTCCGATACCGAGCTGCTTTTGCAGCACGGCAGCCCGAAATATGCGTGGATCAATCCAACCGGTCAGACCATGGGCCGCTCGGCGACCGTGAAGGATCAGTGGATATTTGATCATGTCGTTGTGCCATGGGTCAGGGATCAGTTCAGCGCGACGGAATGATGCCGCCGCACAACTGCGAACTTCACGCATGACTCAGTAGCCGTTCTGCAACAGGAATTTCTGTCAGCATGCCCAAAGCTTTTCGGTTTTACGTCACCGGCGGCCCCGATGTTTTGAAATGGGAAGATATCGAGGTTCCTTCGCCGGGGCCGGGACAGGTTCGAATTCGCCACACCGCAGTCGCGGTCAATTACCGGGACATCCTGGTCCGCAACGGGAGCCATTCCATAAAGTTGCCGAGCGGAATTGGCCTGGAGGGCGCCGGCGTTGTCGAAGCTATTGGGGCGCAGGTCAGCGACTTAAAAATCGGAGACAGAGTTGTCTGCGTCTCCGGGCCTGACGGCGCTTACGCAGAAGCGCGGCTTGTGCCTGCTTCACGTGTCATCAAGTTGCCGGACAATATCAGCGACCGTCTGGCAGCGGGAATGATGATCCGCGGGATGACGGCGCGTTACCTCGTTCGCGAGACGTATCGTGTTGAGCCTGGAAGCAGGATTCTTGTTCATGCGGCGGCTGGCGGCGTCGGAACCATTTTGTGCCAGTGGGCCAAGCACCTCGGGGCAACGGTGATTGGAGCGGTCGGCAGCAATGAGAAAATTGCAACCGCGCTTGGCAATGGATGCGACCACGTCGTTGACCTCAGTAAAGGCGATTTTAGCGGCGAGGTGAAAGCGCTGACGAATGGCGAGGGCGTTGACGCCGTTTATGACTCCATCGGCCGGGCCACATTCGAGCAATCCGCACGATCGTTACGGAGGCGAGGCGTGCTGATTTCGTTTGGCGAAGCATCGGGTGACCCCGATCCGGTCCCGCCGCGCCGCCTGGGCCAGCTCGGTTCTCTTTATCTCACGCATCCGAGTTTGCCGGATTACACGGCCACGCGAGACGAACTTCTGACGACGGCGAACGACCTGTTCGAGATGGTCGGCTCGGGGAAAATCCGTGCTGATGTTACCGCCGAATATGCGCTCCGCGACGCGCCACGCGCGCATTCGGATTTGGAGGCACGGAAGACGACGGGAGCAATCGTCCTGATTTCCCAATAGCAGGAGACCAATCCGTCGAAATCTCCTGCGGCGTTCTTGCGGTTCCTTCCTGGGAGCCTCGCGTAAAGCCTGTCACAAACTTCCATCTCGTCTCGTCTTACGGCGAGAGGAGATTTGTTATGACGATAGCGGCTCAATCCAGATCTTTCAGGATCAGCTACAGTGTCTTTGCGTTCTTTCTGGTCGCGGCAAATCTGCGTCCGCCCTTGACGAATGTCGGTCCGCTTCTGGACCCGATCAGGCATAGTCTTGGCCTTTCAAGTACGGCAACGGGGTTACTCACCGCGCTGCCGTTGCCGATATTCGCCTGCTTCGCTCCCTTCGCCCGCCTCGGATTTGTGCTCGGAATCGAAAGGACGCTCGCAGGCTGCCTTGGCCTCATCACCGCCGGCATAGCGTTGCGCTCGCAGGGCTCGGTGGCTGCGCTCTTCGGAGGCACAGCAATACTCGCAGTCGGCATCGGCATCGCCAATATGTTGATGCCAAGCGTCATCAAGCGGGACTTTCCGCATCATGTTGGAAGCATGACCACGGCTTACGTGATGGTGATGAGTCTGGCGGGAGCGATTGCGACCGGCTTGTCTGTGCCGCTGTCCGACTATCCTACGCGGTGGCTGGCAGGCTTCGCTGGCGATCTGGGCGGTCTTCGCGGGGTGGCTCTGCTGCTCTGGTTACCTGAGGCATGCAAACCCGCCGAAACCCTCATTGCGCGGCCAGCGGATTATCAGGATGCGGGAGCGCCGATCTGGCGCTCGGCGCTGGCGTGGCAGGTCACGCTTTTCATGGGCCTGCAATTTCTCGTCTACTACGTCATGCTCGGTTGGATGCCATTATTTCTTGCCGATCAAGGCGTGACACCGGCGCGGGCCGGATGGCTCCTGACATTGTATCAAGTCGTGGCGTTTGGCTCAGGCTTCATTGCGCCACCGTTGCTGCAGCGAGGCGGCGATCAACGCGCTGTTGCCGTGTTGTCTTGCCTTGTCACGGCATTCGCCACTTGCGGGCTTTTGCTGGTGCCGGGTTTGGCCGCGGTTTGGCTCTTCATTCTCGGCGTATCTTTCGGCATCAGCTTTATTCTGGCCTTCGCTTTCATCGGCATGCGCGCTCAAGATCATCGGCGTGCTGCGTCGCTTTCGACGCTGTCGCAGGGTGTCGCCTATCTGGTCGCGGCGGCGGGGCCGCCAGCGTTCGGCTGGTTGCACGACCTTACGCGGCATTGGGCGATACCCATGGCGAGCCTTGCGGCTATCGCGCTGATGCAGGCCGTTGCCGGCTATGGCGCTGGCCGGAACCGGCATGTCTAGGAGTTCCAGGGCCGGTTCGAATTCCGCCGTGCCTTGCAAAAAATCAGCGCCAACCGATGTCACACCGGGAGCCACTGGCTCGTCTTGAGGGTAGCAAGACGGGAGATTTGACATGATCCGATGGTTTTTTCACCGCCAAATCAATGCGTTCGAGCGCGCCTGGAACTATGACGCAGCCTACCTGCACGAGCTGATCGATATTGATCCGGGTGCGCTGGGGACGTTCTGGAAAGTCCAGGGTTTGAGCAAGTATCGAAAAGGCATTCCTCTAGCCCCCTACTGCACCGCCGGCATCGTCGCGGTAATGGCCGAGGATTGCGGCCCCTGTACGCAACTCACCATTGAAATGGCCGAGCGCGGCGGCGTCGATCCGGCGATACTGCGGGCGGTGGTCGCGCGGGACTACCAGAAGATGCCCTTTGAGGTCGCGCTCGCTGTGCGCTTCACCGAGGCGACGTTACGCCATGCGCCGCAGGCCGACGATCTGCGCGAGGAGGTGGTCCGGCAATGGGGTAAGCGCGGATTGGTGTCGCTTTCGTTCGCCATGCTGTCGGGTCGCATGTACCCAACGCTCAAATACGCGCTCGGCCACGGCAAGTCGTGTACGCGATTGACCATCGGCGGCGATATCCTGCCGGTTCTCAAGGATGTGAGTAAGGCCGCATGACGACAACGATGCAATCAAGCTCGGCCGATACCTTCCAGGCCCATCGCAGCGCGTTGACCGGGCTTGCCTATCGCATGCTCGGTTCGCGCGCGGAGGCCGAGGACGTCGTGCAGGATGCCTATTTGCGCTGGCACGCCGCCGATCGCGCCGTCGTCAAGGAGCCGCGGCATTATCTCGGTACCGTGGTGACGCGGCTCTGTCTCGACCGCATGAAGTCGGCGCGGGCGCGGCGCGAACTCTACGTCGGCCAATGGTTGCCGGAGCCGGTCGTCGACGAGACCTTCGACGATGCCGAGGCAAGCGATATGGCGCACGATATTTCGGTGGCGTTGATGCTCGTTCTTGAGCGTCTGTCGCCGCTCGAGCGTGCGAGCTTTCTGCTGCATGACGTGTTCGGCCTCGATTTTGCGGAAGTGAGCCGGGCGCTGGGCCGCGCCGAGCCGACCTGCCGCCAGCTCGCCGCGCGTGCGCGACGCCACATTGAAGACGAGCGGCCGCGTTTTGCCGCTTCGGATGAGGACGGGCATCGCCTGGCTGCGGCGTTTCAACAGGCGACGTCGTCGGGCGATGTGCAAGGTCTGACGAAAATTCTGGCGGAAGACGTCGTGCTTTACAGCGATGGCGGTGGCAAGCGCGCCGCGGCTCTCAACCCGATCTACGGCGCGGAAAAAGTGATGCGTTTCCTCGACGGCATCTCACGCAAGAACTCCGCGCTGTTGGACATCCAGGCGCGGCCCGCCGTCATCAACGGTTGCGCCGGATTTGTTCTGCGCGAGGACAATGGATCGATCGACACGTTGTCGATCGAGGTCCGCGACGGCCGTATTACCGCAATCTATTTTGTGCGAAATCCCGAGAAGCTGCGGCACGTGCAGTATTGAAGCTCAATGCGCTTTGCGGATGTATTCAAGCCCGGCCGCAAGAGCCGCGAGCACGACGTATAGAGACAGCGCCATGACCGCCATCGCCGCTTCGGAGGATGGCGGCGGACCGAAATTAGCGAAGACCTGCAGCACAACCAGCGCCACCGTGAAGAGACGGAGCGCCCAGTGGCCACGCTGGTCCGCCGGCGGCAGGCGGCGCGCGAAGTACCAGGTGCCGGCAAGCAACACGGCGATTTCCAGCGGAAAGCTGATTGCCACGTGCCGCCATAGTCCGAAGCCTACCTTATCGGTGTTGTCGTAGAGCGGCAGGTCGGGAATGTGCACGATCAGATCCAGGATCCAGTGCGAGAACGACGCCGCGCTGACGATCAGGAAGGCCCGTCCTCGTTGTTGCGCGGTAAAGGCCGCGACCACGGCACCAAGCGCGAGTGAAAGCACGACGGCTCCCGGCAGGCCGTGCGTATAGGGCATGTAATAGAGATCGTAGGGGTTCGCCTCAGTGAAGCCTGGAACGATATGCAGCTTCTCGACGCCGAGGAGCACCAGCACCGACCAGACGACGTCGAGCCATTGCACCGCGATGAAATAGACCCAGAGCGGAACCGCGGGCGTAGCAGGCCTGGCGCCGAAAGCGACGCCGTAGTGGCCGACGAACATGTTTGTCTCCCGCGGTTACGCCGCGGCGGCGTCCGGGTCGCGTATCGGCACCAGATCGCGCAGCTTCGGTGCGACGTGTTCCATGAACAGGCGCATCGAACGGAACACTTTCTCGCGTGTCGCCCATTTCTTGCCGGCGACGATCAGCAGCGTGCCGAAGCCGCCGGCTTCTTCATAGAATTCGCGTAGCTGCTTCGCCACCGTGTCCGGATCGCCGAGATAGTAGATGCCGGCTTCGGCAAGCTGATCGAAGCTGACTTCGTCGCCCTTAATGCCGATATCGTAATTGGATTTAATGAGGCGGATCAGCCCGCGCTTCATCTGATAGCCGAGCTCGTAATTGATGTCGGCGCGCAGGTCGTCCATCGCTTCCTTGCGGGAGTCCGCGAGATAGACATAACGCGCGACCGTGATGTTTTTCAGCGGCACCTTGTTGCCCGCAGCCTTGGCCGCGCGCGCGTAGTGATCGCCCTTGCGGCGGACCGATGAGGCGGGTTCAAGCTGCGCCATCAACTGCGTGTAGCCGCGCACCGCCGCGATATCCATCATCGCCGGCGTGTCGGTGGCGGTCGCCATCGGCATGTGGGGCGGGTGCAGCGGCTGCGGCGTGGCGACGATGCCTTTGCCCTTGAAGTGCTTGCCGTCCCAGTCGAACGGCTCCTTTGCCGTCCAGCACTTCAGAATCAGGTCGAGCGCTTCGCGCAGCCGCTCGTGGCGGTCCTCGTAGGTCAGCCCGCGCTCGTTGGCGAATTGCGGGCTTGGAAAGCCGGAGCCGAAGCCGAAGATGTAGCGGCCGTTACCGATGACATGATCGGCCACGGCAGCATTGACGGCGGTATCGACCGGGTGCGCGAGATGGATGAGTTTGACTGCGGCGCCCATGCGGATCTGCTTGGTTACCGCCGCCGCTTTGCACATCAGCAGCTCCGGCACCGGCAGCGTATCGACCTTGTTGATATAGATCGGCTCGCCGTGATGCTCGCTGATGTAAACGTCGCGAAAGCCGAGCTGATCGGCCAGCACGATCTCGGCGAGGTCTTCTTCATAGGTCTGGGAGGCGGTGGTCTGCGGACGAAAACCGTTCGAGAAAAGGCCGAATTCCATTGCAAATCCTCAGTTTCAGGCGCGGCACGTTACGATCCCGGCCTCGCCTTGACAACGCTTGCGGCCGCAACGCGTATGTCGTGCAATTGCGGGGCTTAAGCCGCCGCGAACCGGGAAGTCGGCATGTCGTCCTTGCGCATCTACGGTATCGCCCGCACGCGTGCGTTTCGTGCGCTGTGGGTGGCGAAGGAGCTCGGTCTCGACTTCGAGCACCTGCCGATCGAGATCGGCGACGACGGCGCCAAAAGCTCCGGAGTTTCTGGCGATCAATCCAAACGGCCGCCTGCCGGTGATCGTGGACGGGGATTTTGTGTTGTTCGAGTCCCTGGCAATCACACTTTATCTCGCCAAGAAGCATTCGAGCGGCCAACTCTATCCCGGCACGCTGGAGGGCGAAGCGCGGGCGTGGCAATGGAGTCTCTGGGCCGTTACCGAGGTCGACCGCGGCGTCAACATCTGGTCGCTGCATGCGGTGCGGTTGCCGCCCGCCGAGCGCAATCAGGCACTGCGCGAAGAGGCGCTAAAAGTCATCGCGTCGCCATTTCAGGGTACTGGATGCTGCGGTGTCGGCGCAGCCTTATTTGCTCGGCGAAGCGTTTACGGTGGCGGATCTCAACGTCGCCGCTGTCATCAGCCGGGCAGTCGATATGGATCTGTCGGCGTGGCCAAATCTAAGGGCATGGCTTACACGATGTCTGGAGCGTCCCGCGGCGCTGGAGGCGCTGGCTCTGAAAAACAAGGCTGATGCCGAAACGCCGGCCGAGGTGACGCGGCGCATCGCACGGATCAATCGCCTGTGAGTTCAGCACCATTCAATCTCAGCCAGGCCCTCAACGAGGCGGTGGCCTTGCATCGTCAAGGGCGCCTGCGCGATGCCGAGAAAATCTATACCCGCGTGCTCAAGGCGGCGCCCGATCATTTCGATGCGCTCAACCTGCTCGGCGCCGTCAAGATACGGCTCGGCCGTGTCGGCGAGGCGCACCGTCTGTTCACCACCGCGTTGAAGCTCAGATCCGATGTGCCGCAGGTCTGGGCCAATCTCGGCCAGGTCCTGTACATGCTCAAGCGGCCGAAAGAGGCGCTGGACTGCTATGACAAGGCTTACGCGCTGGCGCCGGACAATGTCGATGTCCTCAATGGCCGCGCCAATGTGCTGCTCAGTCTCGGCCGCGCTGCAGGAATCGCTGGAGCAATTTCGCGAGCTTCTGGCGCGCGTGCCGGATCACGGCGAAGCTCATCTCAACAGCGGCATCGCGCATGCTGCGCTCGGCTCGATGGAGGAGGCGATTGCGGAATTCGACCGGGCCTTGTCGATCGCTCCGGGCCATCCGGTCGCTCACTACAATCGCGGTATCGCGCTCCACGAACTTGGGCCGTTATGCCGATGCCATCGACGCCCATGACAGCGTGCTTGCGACAGCGCCGGAGCATCCTGGCGCCTGGCTCAATCGCGGCCGCGCGCTCGCGGCGCTCAAGCGGTTCGATGATGCGCTTGCCAGTTACGGCAAAGCGAAAGCGATTCAAAAAGACAATCCCGATATCCATTTCATGGAGTTGCTCGCGCTGTTGACGGTTGGCGATTATCGCCGCGGCTTCGAGAAATACGAGGCGCGCTGGCGGCGGTCCGGCATGCCGGAGCAGAAAAGCCGCGGCCGGCCGCTGTGGCGGGGCGACTATCCTCTCAACCGGAAGACGGTGCTGCTGCATGCCGAGCAGGGCCTCGGCGACACCATTCAATTTGCCCGCTACGTTCCGCAATTGGCGGCGACCGGCGCCAATGTGGTCCTTGAAGTGCAGCCGGAACTGACCGCACTGTTGTCGCGGCTCGAAGGGGCAAAGACCGTCATTGCGCACGGTGCACCGGCGCCGGCATACGATGTGCATTGCCCCCTCGGCAGCATGCCGCTGGCGCTCAAGACCGAACCGTCAAACATACCGGCGCCGATCCCTTATCTTTCGGCCGACGACGGCCGCCTCGCGAAATGGACAGCGCGGCTCGGTGCGCTGGCGCGGCCGCGCATCGCGATCGCGTGGTCAGGCAATGCCAGCCATCTCAACGATCGAAATCGCTCGATGCCGTTCGCCAGGCTTGCGCCGCTGTTCTCTTCGCCGGCGCGCTTCATCAGCATTCAGCGCGAGTTGCGGGCAGAGGATGAAGCCGCGCTTGCGGCAGAGCAGCGCGTCACTCATGTCGGCGGTGAACTCAATGATTTCGACGATACCGCCGCGGTCATCGCACTGTGCGATCTGGTGATCGCAGTCGATACCGCGGTGGTGCATCTCGCCGGCGCCATGGGCCGCGCGGTCTGGGTGATGCTGCCGTTCGCGCCGGACTGGCGCTGGACCCTCGATGGCGACAGCACGCCTTGGTATCCGACGGCACGCTTGTTCCGGCAGACCTCGCTCGGCGACTGGGATGGCGTGATCGGCATGTCGTCGGCCGCGCTTCGCCAGTTCGTTTCGACGGCTGACTGAGCCGTAATGTCGAGAAATATCCTAGCGCACGAATTTGTAGTGGAAACCGCTCGCTGCCGTCGGCTTCGATCAGTCCGGTGGTCGGCGGTGGGAAGTGGACCGGCAGCACGAAGCGGCCAGTGCCGGCAGCTTCAGTCAAGAACTTCCGGCGTGATTGCGCGGCCTGCTTCTGATCCCAATCGAACACAGTGGACCAGTCCGGCTCGCGGACCTGCAAGGCGTGATGCATGAGGTCGCCGACCACGACGGCATGCTGTCCGCGCGAACGGATATTGACGCAGCAATGGCACGGCGAGTGGCCTGGCGTTGGCGTCAGCCAGATATTGTCGTCGAGCTGAAAGTCGTCATCGACCAGCAGCGCTTGTCCGGCAGCAACGATCGGCTCGCAATTATACGGCCAGACATTGCCGCCGCCGCCGGGACGGTTGCCGCCCTTGCGCGCTTCTTCTTCCCAGGCGGCATATTCGCCTTTGTGGAAGATGTACTTCGCATTCGGAAATGTCGGCACCCAGCGGCCATTACGCAGCATCGTGTTCCAGCCGGTATGGTCGATGTGAAGGTGGGTGCAGAACACGTAATCGATGTCTTCGAACTTCAGCCCTTCGGCATGGAAGCCGTCGAGCCACGGCTGCTTCGGAAAATCCATCGGCGCTGGATAGCCTTTGTCCTCGCCGGTGCAGGTATCGACCAGGATGGTGTGCTTCGGCGTGCGCACGATAAAGGTCTGGTAGGTGATGACCATTTTCCCGGATGCCGGATCGAATACTTCCTTGTCCAGCGCAGCGAGATGCCGCTTGCCAACCTCGGCATTGTAGGAAGGGAACATGTCCTCCGGCTTCCGCCACGGTCCATCGCGCTCGATGATGCTGGTAATAGTGACGTCGCCAATCGAAAGTTTTTTCACTTGGGCCTCTCCGAATTCCGCTTGTCTAGGTGCCGCTTGCTACATTGGCGAAGCGGCCGGAAAGCCGGACTTTACAGACGTGATCTGGCGGTGGCGAGGCGATCCGGATCGCCCGCCATCAGGCAAAGGCGGCCTTACTGATTGGCGGCCGCAGCCAGGCCAAGCGCCGTGCGAACCTCCGCTTTGGCCTGCGCGAAATCCGCCTCAAAGCGCGGATTGTGCAACAGCGTGTTGTCGATCACGCTTGCCGCTAGGTGACCGGCCTCGACATCGGTCGGGAAGTGAACGCCGGCGACGACGCGATTGTGGGCATACTCCGCCGCGCGCGCGAAAATCGCGGCTGCGTTCTCCGGAACCATATCGGCGAGAAGAATTCCGGCCTCGTTGCCGAAGGTCGAATGATTGCTCGGAAAGGAAAAATCCGGCGGCTGTACGACAAGGATTTTGATCTCCGGATCAATCACGAAGGGACGCGTCCGCTTGAAGAAATTCTTGGCGGCGAGCGTGGCGGCATTGCCGTCCTGGTAGACGTGCTGGAACAGTTGCGTCGTAAGTGGCAAATTTTCGGTCCGGAAATTCGGGCCCATCACGTCGGCAAATCGAAACACGGTTCGTTGGTCGTCGTCCTGCGCTTGCTTGATGCTGGCTTCGGTTCGGGAATTCACCGCTGCGAGCACGCCCTGCGAGGTCAGTTTTCCCTGCCGGCGAGTCCGGGGGCGGCGGCGGCGCGAGAATGTGAAGAAGGTCGATTTCGGAAGGGCTGATGTAATAAGTGTCGGCTGCCCGCGCGGCCGAAGATAGAACCGCCGACGACGCGAGCGATGCCGCAATTAACGCAATGAATGATAACAGCCAACGGCGCATTTTATTAATTCCTCCCGATAGCTCTATGGCGAGTAGTGCGCTCCGCGAGCGACACCGTAATGACGAGATGACGTTAACAGCTTCGCTACGTCATCGGTGAGAAAGCCGCTGGAAGATAAATATCCACTTGCTGCGACAACAAATGGCCCGGGCCGCCCGGCGGCGGCCAGAGACCGTCGGCAATTGCCTTTTCGCGAAGCCGCGCGCGCTCGTCGAAACTCTTGTACGGCCAGATGTGCATGAAGCGCGTCACCGCGCCGGTCACCGACGTCATCGCGGCCAGAAGCGGCGAAAGCTTCAGGCGGCCGGGCACGGACTTGCGCCACGCCTCAATGGTCGGCGGCAGCCCGCCCGGTTTGAGAACGTAATTGCGCACCTCGTAGCACGGTCCGAACTGGCCCGGCCGCATCGGCGGGATGAAATCGAAAGACACGTAAGTGTCCATCGTCATCGCCGTGATGTATTCGCCGATACCGAGCGGATTGGCGTTGTTTTGCGCGGCAAAACGGCTGTCGAGCGCTGCCCCGGCCGCCGCGGCGTTGCGGATCATCAGGATCTGATTGACGTTACCGATATCGGAGAAAAAGCAGCCGAGCAGGCTCGTGTCGTTGGCCAGGTTCTTGCCGAGGACATCCAGCGCCTGCGGATGCGTCCCCGGCCGTACGGCGATGACGGTGACATCGTAAAATAGGGCCAAATCCGCCTCCGTTTGTTGCTCGAAGAGATATTAAGCGTCGATGCTCGTGATTGACAGGCGCGGCTCTCTACAGCCAGTCTAACCTCGCCGTGAGCAATCAAAGAACCTGGAGCTAAACGTGAAAAGACCCTCGTTGTTTTTTGCCGCGGCTGCGATGGCCGCATTCGTTGCCGTATTCTTGGCCGTTTTGCCCGCGCGGGCCGCGGACACTGTGAAGATCGGCGTTCTGTTCCCGTTGACCGGCAATGCGGCGGCGGCTGGGCAGGCGTCAAAAGCCGCGGTCGAGGTCGCCGCCGATATCGTCAACAACGCACATCCCGAGCTCGGCAATATCCCGCTTGCGGCCGGCGCCGGTCTGCCCAATCTCGGCGGCGCCAAAATGGAAGTGGTCTTTGTCGATCACCAGGGCAATCCGTCGACGGCTCAGCAACTGGCGACGCGCCTCGCGACCGTAGACAAGGTCAATGCGATGTTGGGCGCCTATCAGTCGTCGTGCACCTTTACCGCGACGCCGGTGGCGGAGCGTTACGGCATTCCGTTCATGGTCGGAGAATCGTCCGCACTCAACATCACGACGCGCGGATTGAAATATGTGTTTCGCGCTACGCCAATCGCGCCCGATTACGCGCGGGCCTATATGAGTTTCTTCGCCGACATGAAGAACCAGGGCAAGAAGATCAATAACATCGCCATCGTCAACGAAAATACCGACTACGGTACCTCGGTCGGCGATGCGATTGAAGCGGAAGCGAAAAAGAGCAATTTGCCGGTCGCGATCCGCATTCCCTACAGTGCAAACTCGACTGACGTTTCCGCACAGGTACTGCAGCTTAAGCAGGCCAATCCGGACGTCGTTATCTTTGTCAGCTACACCGCCGACGCCATTCTCTACATGAAAACCATGAAAAGCCTCGACTATAAGCCGCAAATGATCATCGGCGACGATGCCGGCTTTGCCGATCCATCGTTCGTTCCGGCTGTCAGCGATATCGCGCAAGGCGTGATGAACCGCAGCTCCTGGGCGATCGGCAAGCCGGGCTCGACGACCGATAAGATCAACGCGATGTACAAGGCCAAGACCGGCCGCGATCTTGATGACACGTCAGCCCGTAATCTGCAGGCCTTTCTGGCCCTGGCCGACGCCATCAACCGGGCCGGCTCGACCGATCCGGACAAGATCCGCGACGCGCTGGCCAAGACCGATCTCAAGCCTGATCAATTGATGATTGGCTATCAAGGCATCAAATACGACGAGACTGGGCAAAACACCCTGGCCTCGACCTATCTCATCCAGCTGCAAGGAAAATCATACAACATGGTTTGGCCCGCCCAGGCGGCGACCGACAAATTGCAATGGCCGTTCGGAGGCGCCGCTCAGTAAACCGGCGCCAGCGAAGGGGCGGGGGGCGCATCCATGGTCGTTGTGCAAGTGATCGTCGGTGGCCTCCTGTTGGGGGCGATCTACGCGCTGTTCTCCTCGGGTCTCACCTTGATCTGGGGCATGATGAATTTCATCAATTTCGCCCACGGTGAGTTCGTCATGCTCGGCATGTATGTCGCGCTCCTCGCCGTGACCTGGATTGGTGGCGGTCCGCCGGTCTTTGGCATTGCCGCGGCAGTGGCACTCGCCGCACTTGGCGTCGCGATTTATTTCTCGCTGATCCGCCATGTCGCGCGCGGCCCGATGCTGGCGCAAATTCTCTCGACTTTCGGGCTCGCGCTGTTGCTGCGTTACAGCGCGTTCTATTTCTTCTCGGCGAATTTCGTATCGCTGCCGCCGACTTCGCTGTCCGGCACGATCAATCTCGCCGGCATTTATCTTCCTGTGGCGCAACTCGTCGCCGGCGCGGTCGCGATCTTACTCACCATCTCGCTGCACATGCTGCTCACGCGCACCACGATCGGCAGCAAGCTTCTCGCCGTCGCTGAAGATCGTACCGCGGCAATGCTGATGGGTATCCGGCCGGATCGCATGCAGGCGCTGGCCTGGGGATTGTCGGCAGGTGCCGCCGGTATCGCCGGCGCGCTGATGGCGACGGCCTATCCGTGGTCGCCGTCGGTCGGTGAGACCTTCGGACTGATCGCATTTGTCGTGGTCGCGCTCGGCGGCTTCGGCAGCGTGCTCGGCTCGCTCTATGCCGGCTTGATCGTCGGGCTGATCCAGGCCGCTTCCGCGTTTTGGCTCGGCGCGATCTACAAAGACATCGTCGTTTACGGCTTGTTCGTCGCGCTGCTGTGGTTCCGGCCGCAGGGACTGATGGGCAAGGTGTGAGCAAACTTCTCAACCCCCGCGTCGGTGTAGCGCTGCTTGTCGCGGGCCTGCTGCTTTATCCGCTGGTTTTCACCGGCGCGTTCTATCGCGACATCGGCGTCGCCTTCGTGCTGGCGGCGATATCGGCTTCGGCGTGGAACATCGTCGGCGGCTATGCCGGGCAAGTTTCGGTCGGCCACAGCATGTTCTTCGGGCTCGGCGCCTATACGCCGTTACTGGTTTCTACAATCTGTGGGGCTGGCCGCCGCTGCTCGGCATTCCATTCGGCGTCGCGCTTGCGGTCGCACTCTCGATCGCGATTGGCACGCCGACGTTCCGGCTCAGTGGCCATTACTTCAGCATGGCGACCATCGCGATTGCCGAACTGATCCGGTTCTCGCCAGCACCTGGAATTTCGTCGGCGCGGCGATCGGCTTGCAGGGGCCGGCGACCGGCGCGGGGCTGGTGGGACCTCACGTTCCGCGGCGAGCTGCCGTATTATTATATCTTTCTCGGCGTGCTCGCTGTCGTGCTGCTGACACTGCCGCGATCGAGCGCCGCCGTTTCGGCTTTTATCTGCGCGCAATCAAGGCCAGCGAACGCGCCGCGCGCAGCCTCGGCGTTCCGGTGCGGCAAACCAAATTGCAGGCGCTGGCGCTGTAGCGCCGCTTTCACGGCGGTCGCCGGTTCGCTCTATGTCGTGAAAACCGGCTTTATCGATCCGGACTCCGGCTTTGGCATTCTGGTCTCGGTGCAGATGGTGATTATCGCGGCGCTTGGCGGCGCCGGCACGCTGTTCGGTCCGCTGCTCGGCGCGCTGATCCTGGTGCCGTTGCAGACCGCAACCAATAGCTGGTTCGGCGGCGGCGGCTCCGGTCTCACCTACATTATTTATGGCGGCATCATCGTCATCATCGCGCGCTTTGAGCCGGGCGGCCTGTTCGAGCTGTGGCGCCGCGTCGTGCCGGAACGCTGGAGGCGCGCTCATGCTGCTTGAGGCGAGCAATGTCTCCAAGGAATTCGGCAGCTTCCACGCCGTGGCCGGCGCCGATCTCGCCGTCGAGGAGGGCGAGATCATCGGCCTGATCGGCCCGAACGGCGCCGGCAAATCGACTTTCTTCAATTGTCTTGCCGGCGAAACGCAGCCGACCACCGGCCGCATCGTATTCGACGGCAAAGACATGACGCATGCACCGCCGGAAGTGCATGCGCGCGCCGGCATCGGCCGCACCTTCCAGGTGCCGACCACGTTCGAGGACATGACGGTGCTGCACAACGTCATGGTCGGCGCGTTCCTGCGCCATCCGCATCGCAACGATGCCCGCGAGCAGGCCCGCCGCATCGTCGAATTGACCGGGCTGCGCGCCGATCAGCCTGCGCGCTCGCTCGGCACGCCGGGACGCAAGCGCCTCGAAATCGCCCGGGTGCTGGCGACCGATCCGCGCTTGCTGCTGCTCGACGAATCGCTTGCCGGCTTGACGCCGACCGAGATGCAGACGGCCATCGCGCTGGTGCGGCGCATCCACGAAATGGGCATCACCATCGTCATCGTCGAGCACATCATGGAAGTGATCATGACGCTGACCAAGCGCCTGCTGGTGTTCAACCAGGGCCGCGTCATCGCCAGCGGCACGCCGGATGCCGTGGTGCGCGACGAGGCCGTGATCGAGGCCTATCTCGGCCGCGCGCACGCCGGTCCGCTCCTGGGTACTTCGCACGCCGACTCGCAACAAGAGTTGCAGCGTGGACATGATCTCGAAAGTCGAGCATATCGAGGTGCGATACGGCGATCTGGTCGGCGTCTCCGATATTTCGCTGCGGGTCGAGGCCGGCAAGATCGTGGCGTTGCTCGGCTCCAACGGCGCCGGCAAGACCACGACGCTCAATGCCATCGCCGGCGTGGTGCGGCCGGCGCGCGGCCGCATCGAATGGCGCGGCGAGACGATTTCCGGGACTGCCGGCTTACGCGATCGTCAGCAAGAGGCTGGCGTTGTCGCCGGAAGGCTGGCGGCTGTTCGTTGCGCAGACCGTCGAGCAGAACCTGAAGCTCGGCGCCACCGCGCTCGCCGACCGCTCTCGCACCGACGCGCTGTTCGAGCGCGTCTATGCTTTATTTCCGCGGCTCGCCGAGCGGCGGCGCCAACTCGCCGGCACATTGTCGGGCGGCGAGCGGCAGATGCTGGCGCTCGGCCGCGCGCTGATGAGCGAGCCGCAATTGCTGATGCTGGATGAGCCGAGCCTCGGGCTTAGCGCCGGCCGTGGTCGAAACGCTCTACGACACCTGCAGACACTGCACCGGCAGGGCCTCACATTATTGCTGGCCGAGCAGTCGATCCCGCTGGCGCTCGGCATCGCCGACTATGCCTATGTGCTGCAAACCGGGCGCATCGCGCTCGAAGGTCCGGCGCGCGATCTCGAAAACAACGAGCAGGTGCGGGAGATTTATCTCGGGATCAGCACGCCGGCGACGGTGTGATTTTAGCGCGCGTTGTCCCACAGCATTTCCAGCCGGTGCGCGGAACGCCTTCGGTTTTTCCGCAAACAGCCGCACGGCGATCTGCGCCGCGCGCTGCGCGAGCTCGGCGGAGCGTTCGTCGGCAGCCGGCGTCAGGTTCGAGCGCCAGTGCGCCAGCGGCTGATGCAGGCCGGTCAGCCGCTTGAGCACTTCGAGATCCTGGCATTGGCCGAGCCGGCCGCGCAGCCGCTCGGCTTCTTCGGTCCACATCCGGCCGAAGCGCGGCCACAGCGGCTCGATCAATTCCATCTGGTAGCGCAGATCGACCACACGCTGGCGCAACTCGTGCAGTTCGTCGGCGCTGGCCAGCGACCAGTCGCGGCGGAATGCGCTTGCGCGCGCTGCGGTAAGCTGTCGGCGAGTTGCGCCGGCGATCGACGAGAAGTCGAACGGATCGAGCGGCCAGAGTTCGACCGCCGCGGCCGCGGTATCGATCCAGGCGACGATGGCGTCGCGCAATCGCCGGCGTCAGCACCGCTTGCTTCCTCGCTGCCGCGCAACGCCTCGATGCGGCCGCGGATGGTCGCCGATCGAGCGTTCCGAGAGCACCATGCCCTTTCTAGGAGGCTGTCGAAGGCATTGAGCGCCGCCGCGCCGTCGCGGGCATGGCCGAGCGAGCGAGCATGGGCGCGCGCGTCATGCCGCCAGCGCGGCGCGTCGGGGATGAACGGTTCCATCAGCCGCATCAGCGCGCGCCATTCCTTCATGTCGCGGCGGAAATGGTGCACGGCCTCCTGGTTCGAGCGCTCCGGGATCGAGTGATCGCAGTGCGGGCATTGGCGAGAATGTGGCTGGCGATGGCGCGCACGGCGGGCCCGATGGCCGCGCGGGGCTGCAAGGCAGGTTTCTTGCCCATTTTGGCTGTCTATAGGTGCGTGCATGACGGTTTCGGGAGGGCTGCGATACTAGTATGGCGAAATAAACCGGGCTAGCGCACTTCCCTTATCGGGGGGCGCTTGCTACATGACCGTCACAATTAAAAGACGCCTTTGACGCGGGGTGGAGCAGCCCGGTAGCTCGTCAGGCTCATAACCTGAAGGTCGTAGGTTCAAATCCTACCCCCGCAACCAAAGTTTCATTACATTTCAAATACTTAATTGAGAACGCCTTGGAGCACGGCAAGTGCTCAAGCGGTTTGCCGCGAAGGCTTGTATTTTTCACGTTTCGCTTCTCTTGCTCCGGCTCGTTCGTCGAACGCCCTGAGTGAAACGCGCGCAACCTCATGCAACTCGTTGCGGCTCGCGCCAGACGAGGCAAGTACGCCCATTCCGACGATGACCGCGGAAAGATAGCGCGCGAGGGCCGCTGGATCGGCGTCTGCTGGAAGGTCATCTTCCGCCTTGGCGCGCTCGAAGCGCTCGCGGAGTTGGTCCTCGGTCCGCGCCCGTCGTGCAGCCAGCTCAAACGGGACATTCTCAGCACCGGCGCCACAGGCGAGCCCGCCTGCAACGAGAAGGCAGCCAGGCGGATTGGCCGGATCGGTCTGCATATCCGCGAGTCGGAGAAGAAGTTTCTCCGCCGCCTCGCGCGCTGTGGGCGCGGCCAGCACTTCGGTCATACATTCGTCGCGTCGTTTGGAATAATGGTCGAGAGCCGCCTTGAGGAGACCTTCTTTACTGCCGAAGGCCGCGTAAAGACTTGGCGGATTGATATCCATCGCGCCGGTTAGTTCGGCGATGGTGGCTCCTTCAAAGCCATGGCGCCAGAACACCTCCATGGCCTCGTCGAGAGCCTTGTCCATGTCGAACGCGCGAGGACGGCCCATGACAGTCATTGAATTGGCCTCCCGAGTTTCTTAGTATTCGCTACAGAAGTCCTTGACGCACTTCGTCGCCTTCCTACATCTGTAGCGTTAGCTACATAAGTAGAGGGCGATAATGCGTCAATGGCCTAAATCCATGGTTTCGAGCCGGCCCCGGCGTTGGGCCGTGGCTGGGTTTATCGGAACAGTCATCGTAAGCGTCATCGCAGTCATAGCGGCGGGGCGGTATTCTGACGAAGGCGAGGCCAAAGCGGCTGCGGCCGCTTCCTCGTCGTTGCCAGTCGCGGTCCGTCTTTTATCTCCGCAAGCCGTGGCGCCTTTTGTCGAATTTTCCGGCCGCATCAGCGCTGTGAATTACGCGCAAATCCGGCCACAGGTATCCGGTCGCATCACCGAAGTCCGTTTCAAGGACGGCCAACACGTGAACGCCGGTGACGTCCTCTTCGTCATCGATCCTCGTTCCTACCAGGCCGCAGTGGACAAAGCTCAGGCTGATCTTGCCACAGCGATCAGCAACGCGAAATTCGCCAAGACCGAGCATGATCGTGGCAGCGTGCTCGTGAAATCGAACACGCTATCGCAGGAAACTTTCGATCAGCGTTCGAACGCCGACGAAGCCGGCGAGGCAGCGGTACAATCGGCGCGGGCGGCGCTGGCCAATGCCCAGGTCAATCTCGACTATGCCTACGTCAAGGCTCCGTTCTCGGGCCGTATCAGCCGCGCGGAAATAACGATCGGCAATCTGGTCGGCTCTCCTACCGAACCGCCGCCGCTTCTTGCCTCCATCGTTTCCGACGACGGTGTCTATGCCGATTTTGAAGTCGATGAGCAAACCTATCTCGATAGCGTGCGCCAATACGGTCAGAGCCAGCGGGAACAGCAAAAGATTCCAGTCGAGCTTGTCGTACGAGACGACCGCGGAAGCATCTTCAAGGGAAACATCGAAAGTTTCGACAACCGTATCGACACCGGCACCGGTACGATACGCGCCCGTGCGCGGTTCGAGAACAAGGACGGCGCCTTGATTCCGGGAATGTATGTCTCGGTGCGCATGGGCTCCGGCACGCTCGATGACGCGTTGCTGGTCCCGGAGAGCGCGATCGGGAATGACCAGAGCAAGCGGTTCGTCTTCGTCGTCGGCGATGGCAACAAGTCCGTTTATCGCTCGGTGCGTCTTGGTCCAAAGGTTGGTGGCGAGCGCGTTGTGCTGGCCGGCGTCGAGGCAGGAGATCGTGTGATCGTCGATCACTTGCAGCGTCTTGCTCCCGGCGCACCGGTTGACCCGCAGCCTGATCGCCAAGCCGCCATCAACTAGTCTGGAAGTAGGCCGCTCAGCGGCGAAATCGCCATGTCACTTTCGAAATTCTTCATAGACCGGCCGATTTTTGCCGGTGTCGTGTCAGTCACCATCTTTTTGGCCGGGCTGATCTCGATGTCGCGGTTGCCGATTTCGGAATATCCCGAAGTCGTGCCACCGTCCGTCGTCGTGACGGCGTTGTTTCCCGGCGCCAATCCGGAGACGGTGGCCAACACTGTCGCTACGCCGCTTGAGGAACAGATCAATGGCGTCGAGGGCATGCTCTACATGTTCTCGCAGGCCGCGAGCGACGGAACATTGACGCTCACCGTCACCTTCAAGCTGGGCACCGATCCCAATTTGGCGCAGCAGCTCGTGCAGAACCGGGTCAACCAGGCGTTATCCCGTTTGCCTGATGTCACCCGCAATCTCGGCGTGACCACGGTCAAGAGTTCGCCCGATCTGACCATGGTCGTGCATCTCAAATCCGAGGGCGGCCGTTACGACATGCTCTATCTGCGGAACTACGCGACACTAAACGTCAAGGATCAACTCGCCAAAATCGAGGGTATCGGCAGCGTTCAACTGTTCGGCTCGGGCGACTACGCCATGCGCATCTGGCTCAACCCGCAGAAGATCGCCGAGCTTAATCTTAGCGCCGACGATGTCGTCAATGCCATCCGCCGCCAAAACGTCCAGGTTGCGGCTGGCCTCGTCAACGGTCCGCCCTATAGCGACAAGGGTCAACTCCAACTACCGATCAATGTCGAAGGGCGTCTCTCCGACCCCGAAGAATTCGGCCAGATCATCATCAAGAACCAGAATGGGGTCGTCACGCGGCTGCACGATGTGGCGCGGATCGATATCGACGCCTCGGCCTACAGCCTGCGCTCATTGCTCGATAACCAGCAGGCGGTTGCCATCGGAATATTCCAGTCGCCAGGCTCGAATGAAATCCAGATATCCAACAATGTCCGCGCGACGATGGAGCAGCTGAAGAAGAACTTTCCGGAAGGGGTGGACTACAGCATCGTTTATGACCCCACCGTCTTCGTGCGCGATTCGATCAAGGCGGTAATCCACACACTTCTCGAAGCGGTCGCCCTCGTCGTCCTCGTCGTTATTCTGTTCCTGCAGACTTGGCGGGCCTCGATCATCCCATTGCTCGCGGTGCCGACTTCGATCGTCGGCACCTTCGCCGCTATGTATCTGTGCGGGTTTTCGATCAACGCTTTGTCGCTATTCGGGTTGGTTCTGGCGATCGGAATCGTCGTCGACGACGCCATCGTCGTGGTGGAGAACGTCGAGCGCAATATCGAGGCAGGGCTCAGTCCGCGCGACGCAACGCTGCAAGCCATGAGCGAGGTCACTGGCCCTATCATCGCGATAGCGCTCGTGCTCTGCGCGGTGTTCGTGCCGATCGCTTTCATCAGCGGCCTGACCGGCGAGTTCTACCGTCAGTTCGCGCTCACCATCGCGTTCTCGACCATTATCTCGGCTTTCAATTCGCTTACGTTATCCCCGGCTCTGTCGGCGCTGCTGCTCAGGGGCGAGGGTGCGCCCAAGGATGCGCTGGCGCGCGGCATGGACCGCGTGCTCGGGCCTTTCTTCAGCCGCTTCAACCGCGTTTTCCACGCCGGCTCGAATGCTTACGGGCTTGGCGTCAAGCGTATCCTTTCGCGCAAGACATTCGCGGTCGGGATCTACGCCGTGCTGCTCGGCGCCACATTCTTCGTCTTCCGCACTGTGCCGCCGGGCTTCGTGCCGTTGCAGGATAAGCAATATTTGGTGAGCTTTGCACAACTGCCCCAAGGCGCCACGCTGGATCGTACCGAAAAGGTGATCCGCGAAATGTCCGAGATCGCTCTTAAAGAGCCGGGCGTGGAAAGTGCGGTCGCTTTTCCGGGCCTGTCGATCAACGGCTTCATTAACAGCCCGTCAGCCGGCATCGTGTTCGAGACGCTCAAGCCGTTCGACGAACGCACGACGGCTGATCTGTCAGGCTTTGCGATCTCACAGAAACTGCAGGCCAAGTTCGCCGGCATCGGCGACGCCGTGATCGCTATCTTCCCGCCGCCGCCGGTCAATGGCCTTGGTACCATCGCCGGCTTCAAGCTGCAGGTGGAAGACCGCACCGATCAGGGCGACCAGACGCTTAATCAGGTGATGTCCGACATCCAGGCCAAGGCACGCAAGAACCCGGCGCTGATGGCGGTGTTCTCGAATTTCAGCATCGGCGTGCCGCAGCTGTTTGCGCATGTCGACCGTATCAAGGCCATGCAGCTCGGTGTTGAGGTCCAGGACATATTCGACACCATGCAAACCTATCTCGGCTCGATCTATGTCAACGACTTCAATCGTTTCGGCCGCACCTACGAGGTGATCGCACAAGCCGACACAACGTTCCGTCAGACGCCCGACGATATTCTGCGGCTTCAGGTGCGCAATGCATCCGGCAAGATGGTACCGCTCGGTGCCGTCGTCGATATCGAGCAGACAACCGGTCCCGACAGCGCATCGCGGTACAATGGCTTTCGCAGCGCCGACCTCAATGGCACGGCGGCGCCGGGCTACTCCTCAGGTCAAGCCCAGGCCGCGATCGCCGATATCCTTGCCGATAGCCTGCCCAAGGGCATGCAATACGAATGGACCGATCTGACGTATCAGCAGATCCTTTCCGGCAACACGGCAATCATCGTGTTTCCCATCTGCGTGCTGTTGGTATTCCTGGTGCTCGCCGCGCAATATGAGAGTCTGATCTTGCCACTCGCCATCATCCTCATTGTGCCGATGTGCCTGTTGTCGGCGCTCACCGGCGTGTGGCTGACCGGCGGCGATAACAACGTCTTCACTCAGATCGGATTATTCGTGTTGATCGGTCTCGCCTGCAAAAACGCGATCCTGATCGTCGAATTTGCGCGCGAACTGGAAATGCAAGGTCGGCCGACCGTGGCCGCCGCCATCGAAGCTGCCGGGTTGCGGCTTCGTCCCATCCTGATGACAAGCTTCGCCTTCATTATGGGCGTCGTACCGCTGGTCCTGTCGTCCGGCGCCGGTTCGGAAATGCGGCACGCCATGGGCGTGGCCGTTTTCTTCGGCATGCTGGGCGTAACCTTCTTCGGGTTGTTTCTGACGCCGGTCTTTTACGTACTGTTGCGGAGCCTAAGCGGAATGAAGCCATTCAAACGTCATGGTGACGAAACCGCGATCGTCACCGCGGGATGATCGGTTGGACCGCCACCCCCTTGGTGTCGAACTGGCCGCTACTCCACTCGGATATTTGCGGCTTGGATCACTTTGCGCCACTTCTCGGTTTCCGCGGCGATAAATCGTCCGAAGTCCGCCGGCGAGCCCGGGAAGACTTGCCCGCCCAGGCCAGACATTTGGCGCTTTAGTTCTGGATCGGCCAGCGCAGCCATAACGCCGTCGTTGAGGGACTGGACAATATCAGCCGGCACAGCGTGCGGACCCACTAGGCCCTCCCAACTGGTGGCCTCATAACCCGGGACCGTCTCAGCGACTGTAGGTACATCGGGCAATTCATCAATGCGCTTTGCCGTCATCACCCCCAAAGCACGCAAATCGCCAGCCTTAATGTGCGTTATCGACGACGGCAGCAGCGTGAACATCACCTGGACGCGGCCTGCGAGCAAATCGATCAGCGCCGGGGCTTCGCCATGATACGGGACGTGAACCAGCTTGGTTCCCGTCATCAACATGAAGAGCTCGCCTGCGACCTGATGAAAGGTGCCGACCCCGGGTGAGGCCATGTTGATTTCGCCAGGATGCGCCTTTGCATAGCTGATAAATTCGGCGACGGATTTGACCGGCAATCCCGGTGTGACCTCCATGACGGCAGGTGTGATCATCATGCCGGCAACTGGCGTAGCGTCGCCGGAAAAATCGAAATCGAGATGCTGATAGAGTGACGCGTTGAGCGTGTTGGTGGAGGTGCACGCCAACAGCGTGTAACCGTCGGGCTCGGCGCGCAGAACGTATTCTGCGGCGATGTTGCTGCCGGCTCCGGGCTTGCTGTCGATCACAAATGATTGCCCGAGCCGTTCACTGAGTCTTTGGCCGATCAGACGACACAGGGTGTCGAGCGTTCCGCCCGGCGGAAACCCGATCACGACGTGCACCGGCCGGTTGGGGTAGTTTGATGCCAGGCCCTGCTTTGGCAATGCGGGTGCAAGGATGGCGCTTGCGCCCCAGCCCATGAACGTGCGCCGGTGAAATTTCATTGGGTAAATCGCCTATCATGTCTGCACCCGGCAATGCATCCATTTAAGGCGCTTTACGCTGTTCGCGCAAACAAGCTTCGTCTCAAGGCAGTATCTCCGGAAAGTCTCAGTGATACTGGGTCGATTGGGCCGAAGCTACCTTCGGCGTCGTCCTAAGTCGTCACCGGAAAGAAGTGATTGACCGTTGCCAGCACGGCGAGCAGCACGAGGCCGATGCTCAGGCTCCAGATGATCAGCTTTTTCTCGACCGGAAGCAGCGGTTCGACGGCGCTGTGCGCAGCTCATCCTGCAATGGATTGGCTGGAATGCGTCATGATTATTTCTCCTGAGATCCGAGACGTTTGTATTTGAATGTGTTCAGCTCGCCAGCGGCGGCTTGACGCCGTGGAAGAAAATCCACGAGATCAAAAGGCCGACCCAGATCACGAAGCCGAAAATGCTGACGAAATACACGGCGACGAGCTTGCCGAAACCTTTCTGCCACAGCAGCCTGAAGTCCGACAACACGCCGATCGAGAAGAACGTCAGCACGAAGAAGATGAGGCGAAGTGAATTGGCCTCGGCGACCGCTCCTGGAACGCTCTTGGCAACGTCGGCGGATGTGCCGAGCGCGAGATAGAGCCCGATCGACAAACGTGATCACGAAGCCAATGATGAATTTGGGAAAGCGCTGCCAGATTTCGCTGGCTTTTGCCTTGTCGGCGTCCCGCGTCACGTTGATATGGTTGGTCCAGATGTAGCCGAGCACGAAAGCCCATACGCCGATGAAGAGGTCGATGAACACCTTGATCACCGCAGCCGTGCCGAGGATCCAGCCGGGCTGGTAGTGCACGCCTTCGGCCGCATTCTTGGCGAGGATCAACGCGTCGGTAATGCCGCCGGCGGCTACCGCCGCGCCGTCGGTCTTCACCGCAAGACCCATCCAGGCGCCCGCCACCAGCGGCTCGTGCGAGAGAAACCCTTGCGCCACGAACGGCAGGATCAAGAGTTCGACCACCGAGAACACCAGCACCAGCGACGACACCAGGATCGGAACAACCGGCCGCGCGCGGATGGCGCCGCCGGTGGCAATCGCCGCCGAAATGCCGCAGATCGAAATGCCGGAAGCCAGCGGCACCGCCCATTCGCGCGGGAAGCCGAACCATTTGCGGGCGATGAAATAAACGACTGCCCAGTAGATCAGATAGGCTTCGACGATAGCGGCGATGCCGCGCAGGATCACCGCTGCTGGCAAAGCTCAGCCGTCCCGCCACCGTTACGGCGATGACACCGCCGAGGATGACGATCGCGATCTTGATATAGAGCTCCGGACGTACCGCTTCCCTGATCGCAGCTGCAAACCGCGGAAACACGTTGGCGATGATCAGCCCGAGGATCAGCGCGAAAATGAAAGCGCCTTCGTTGGTGAGCTTGAGCGACCAGCTGATGCCGAATTTCTGAAATTCCGCCGGGGTCGCTGCGGCGAAATTTGCGTAATTGCCGATGAACCAGCCTGCGTAGGCGAGCCAGAACACCGCGGTGAACGCTAGCGCGAACTTTTTCACGTCGGCCTTGAGCGCGGCCATGCCCGCGCTCAGCACCAGCGTCAGAGCCACATAGGTCGCGAGCAGGGCGCCGACGCCTCCGAGCGACGCATAATTCTTTGATACCGGGCTGATCGCTTTGCTCACGTCGCTCCAGACCGACGTGCTGACAACCCAGCCGATGACATCGACATTGGCCACGGCAGCCAAGGCCGAGGAGGAAAATCGCCAGGCCTAAGATGACGGCGAGCCAATCCTCATTGAGAACGGCAGCCGTGACGGGTGCGGTGGCATCGCAGGTGAATGAACGTCGGAGGCATAAGCATTAGACATGATAATCCCCAGCGCCGGACCTGACCGGCATTTGCAGACAGCGGTATTGAGGTTGGAAGTCGATTGCGAGCGGCCGTGCGCTAAAGCGGCGGCTCAAGCAATCATTAGCAACAGAGTTCCGGCGTCATTGGTCAATCTCCATGGTTAGGGAGCCCACGAAGACGCTGCATCCGAGCGTTCATGGCGCTTTAGCGTTTTCCCGCGGCGCAAGCTGCTCCATCAAATCCCGCGACCCGACCGATACTTATGAACGATCGGATTATGGATTTCGCCACGCGCCGGCGAATAGTCAATGCAGCGAACAAAAATAAGAGATTTCTGATCGGGTGAGGATGGATTAAGCGAATGAAATGACGCGCCGTGCGGCGGCCGGGAAAGATTGTTTTAGGTCGCTGTTTCGTACGCGGCGCGTCTCGGTTGACCCGAAGTGACCCAAGAGCCGGAGGTTACTGGCGCGGAAAATCCTGCGTAGAATTTTCAACTACCAGGTCGTCACACTATCGAACAACCAGATTACGCTGCGCCCAATTCCTGGAATATGATCTTCGTGGGCGACGCGTGCGCATTCGCCCGGCCGGCTCAGGCTGCTTGCCTGCTCAACCGGTCCATCTCGCGCTGCACGAGTTGGCGGTAAAGCCCTTCCTTGCGCATAAGGAAATCGGGCGCGCCGTCCTGAATGACGCTGCCGTCCTGCAAAACAATGATGCGATCGAAGTTGCGCACGGTGGAGAGGCGGTGGGCGATGGCAATCACGGTACGGCCGCTCATCAGCCGGCCGAGCGCCTCGCGGATGAGTTCTTCTGACTCGCTATCGAGCGCTGAGGTTGCCTCGTCGAGTAGCAGAAGCGGCGCGTCTTTGAGAAAGGCGCGCGCGATAGCGATGCGCTGGCGTTGACCGCCGGAGAGCTTCACGCCACGGTCGCCGACGATGGTGTGCATGCCGTTCGGCAAGCCTTCGATAAAGTCGCAGCGCGCTGTTATTGCTGCTTCGAGTACAGCGTCATCGCTGGCGTCCGGCTTGCCATAACGAATGTTCTCCATCACCGAGCGATGAAACAGCGCGATATCTTGCGGCACAATGCCGATGGATTCACGCAAGCTGTCCTGAGTGACCCGCGCAATATCCTGGCCGTCGATCAGGATGCGGCCGGCCTGCGGATCGTAAAACCGTTGCAGCAGTGCGAAGATGGTGGACTTGCCGCCGCCGGAACGGCCGACCAGGCCGATCCGCTCGCCCGGACGGAAATGAACGCTGAGGTCTTCGAAGATTGCCGGGCTACCGGCGTAACGAAAATCGATATGCTCAAACTTCACGCTGGCGCCGTGGTGCACCAACGCCTCAGCCTCGGGATGATCTTGCAGTTCATGAGGCACCAGCAGTGTTGCCACGGCCTCCGAAAGCCGCGCGATATGCTGGGTGATATCGACCAGCGCGACCGCCAAATCGCGCGTCGCGCTCAGCACTGAGATCGACAGCGTACAGGCCAGCACCACGTCGCCGGTTGTCGCTGCGCCCTGCTGCCACAGGATGATGGCCCAGATCAGCAGACAAAGCGTCAACGTGACCGTGACCACGGCGTGAAAGATGCGAAGTTTCTCCAGATAAAAAAGGCTGCGTTGTCGCGCCTTCATCTCGCGACCGACCGTCGCATCGAACCGGTTGCGCTCTCGGGCGAAGCCGGCGAATGCGCGCACCAGCGACATATTCCCGACGACGTCCATCATTTCGCCGTCGACCGACGCCGCTTTGCTGGCAAAGTCGTGATGCAGCGGTCGCCCGGCAGCGGCGAGACGGAACATCAAGACCACCATGATGCCGGCAACGACGGCGAGACTGCCGCCCATCGTCAGACTGATGGTGCAAACCAGCGCGATCGCCGCAACCGTCGCTGCGCATGGCGGCAGCACATTCCACATAAACATATTTTCGGCGGTGAAAACGGCGTTTGACGTTGCCGTGACACGGCTGGTCAGCGTGCCGGGCAAGCGATCGGCGAAATAGGACTGCGAATGCCCCATCAGGTGACGGAACAAATCGCGCCGCAGGTCACCAGTCACCCCGACGAAGGCATAGTTCGCGATCCAGCTCGCCACCCGCCAGAGCAGATTATCCGAGGCAATCAGGCCGCCAAGCAGCAGGAATGCAGCCCAGAGACCGGCGCCATTATGGTTCGACAGCACGTCCACGAGGTGTTTGACGCCATACTGCGTGCCGACTGAACAGCTCACCGCTCCCAGCACGGCCGCCAAAATTACTGCATGGGATATTGGCCGGCGCCGCACATATCGGAAAATGAAAGCAAGCGGGCGAACGGCGTAAGCACAAAGATCGTCCATGCGGTATCTGGTCTCCACACCCCGGCCCTTTCGAAGGGCGCTACCTACCCACAACGCCGGAACTCGAAAACGGTCCACTTCGACCGGAAAAAAGTTCCTGCAAAACAAAGCTCCTGCAAAAACGGTGTGGATGAACCGTGCTGATCTGAGGATCCAATCGCGAGGATGCAGGACGCGGCTAGTCATAGCGCCAAGCATTGAGGTTGACGCTCAGCGCGCCGAAAAGTTCCACCGGCTGTGAAATAAAAAAGTTCCGCGCTGCTCTGAAAGATATTGCCGTTCGATGGTTATCCTTTGCCGGGGTGACAGGAAATTCCACACCAGGGAAAGGTTTTTCGATGCACATCGCGCAAATCGCCCCTTTAACAGAGGCGGTGCCACCGAAGCTTTATGGTGGAACCGAACGCGTTGTGTCGTGGCTCACCGAGGAATTAATCGCACTCGGCCACGACGTCACGCTGTTCGCCAGCGGTGATTCACAGACTTCGGCGAAACTCGAGGCGATGTGGCCGCGGGCATTGCGGCTTGACGGCTCGGTGCGCGATCCCAATGCCCTGCACATGATGATGCTGGAGCAAGTCTATCAGCGCGCCGGTGATTTCGATTTTCTGCACTTTCATCTCGATTATTATCCGTTTTCGCTATTCTCGCGGCAGCCGACGCCCTTCGTGACGACGCTTCACGGCCGCCTTGATCTGCCAGAGCATCAGCCGGTCTTTGACACGTTCTGCAACGTACCGGTCATTTCGATTTCCAATGCGCAGCGTCGGCCGTTGCCGCAGGCGCATTGGGTGCGCACTGTGCTCCATGGCCTGCCGGAGAATTTATTGACGCCAAAGCCGGTGAAGCCCAGCTATTTGGCCTTCCTTGGCCGAATTGCGCCGGAGAAGGGCATCGATCGCGCCATCCGCATCGCGCAACATTGCGGGATTCCGCTGAAAGTTGCCGCCAAGGTGGATCGCACTGACCAGGATTATTACGACGAGCAGATCAAGCCGTTGATCCAATCGGGCAATGTTGAGTTCATCGGCGAGATCAACGATACACAGAAGTCCGACTTCCTTAGCGGCGCTATTGCACTGTTGGTCCCGATCGATTGGCCGGAGCCGTTCGGGTTGGTGATGATCGAGGCTATGGCTTGCGGCACGCCGGTAATCGCGTTCAATCGCGGTTCTGTGCCGGAAGTTATTGACGACGGCATCAGCGGCTTCATTGTCGAGGATATCAATGGTGCGATCGGCGCTGTCGATCGGCTCGACCATCTGTCGCGGGAAAAAATCCGCCGGCGTTTTGAGCAACGGTTCACGGCGCGGCGGATGGCGCTGGACTATCTCAGTGTTTACCGAACGCTTGTCAGAGAAGTTCGCGCCGCATCTGCGGCTCGTCAGCCACGACGCGCCGGCGCTCTAGCCGCAGATCGGTTGCTGCCAGAGCATGATCCGGAAAAATGGAAGCCGGTTTTCCGAAAAGATCATGCTCAATCAAAATGCTAGAGCGACGACTTCGCTCTAGGCCGGCTCGGTTTCGGGTCGTGTCTCCGGCATCATGAACCAGAGCAGTGTCAGTCCAGCGAGCGCAATCACGGCGAGGCCGGCGAAAGCCGGTACGCTGCCGAAGCGGTCGGTCATATAGCCGGCAAAAGTTGCGCTGAGCGAGGCACCGATGCCGGTCGCGGTGCCGATGATGCCTTGGCCGAGATTGAAGCGGCCGGTGCCGCGGGTGAGATCCGCAATCACCAGCGGCACCATCACCGCAAAAACGGCAGCCGTCACACCGTCGAGCAACTGCACCGCGACCAGCAACAGCGGATTGGTCACCAGCGCGAACAGGAGGCCGCGGATTGGCAGGGCCGCAAAGCCGAGCAATAACAGCGGCCGGCGTCCCCAAATTTCGGCGCGGCTGCCGAACCAGGGCGACATGGCCGCGACCACTAGTTGCGGCACGACGATGCAGGCCGCGATCAAAAGTGTTGCCCACTGCGCCGACCGCATGGTCATGACGCTACCCATCAACGGCAGCATCGAGCCATTCGCCAAATGAAACATCAACAGGCAGCCGGCAAAAATGAGCAGCGGCCGGTTTCGCATCAATTCACCGGGTTTGATTGGCGGCTTGATCTTCGGCTGCCGCGGTTTTGCGCCATGGGCATGTTCCGGGTCGATCTCTTTTGGCGAGATCGTACGGAGCGCGAGCAGTGCCGGGATCAGCAGCAGTACGGTGACGATAAAGACGGCGCGGGCCGAGAGCAGATATCCGCATGCACCCATAACTGCGGCAGCGAGTCCGTTGCCGATCGACGCGAAGCGCGCGTTCCGGCCGAGCCGTTCTCCAATGGCCGCATGGCCGACCAGACCAAGGCTGATCGCGACCATCGCCGGGCCAAGGACGCAGCTTGCCAGCGCATGCAGAACCGAGCCGGCCAACACGACTGGAAAAATCGGCATAGCCGCGTAAGTCAGGGCGCTGATGCAAATCGTAATGATGGCGACGCCGGCAACAAAACGCTCGGAACGTGCAGCATCGACCAGCGCGCCGCCCGGCATCTGGCCGAGCAACGAGACAAAACCTGCCGCCGACAAAACCAGCCCGATGTCGAACTGGGTCCATCGCTGTGTGGTAAGATAGACCGAAACAAACGGGCCGAAGCCGGTTTGCACGTCGGCGACAAAGAAGATGAACCAGTCGAGTCCACGAAGGCTCGACGGCGACGGCGTCAACGGCGGTTCGCAGCCTTCAGGAGTTTCTAACGGTGGCACAGGCGTGGAAGCGGCCTCGTGCCGATCCTCTTCGTCGCGTATGACGCGTCGTGGGTTGGCGGGCAGGGCACGTCTCCAGAGCACCTTTATTCAAACGGAAGCGGTTCAAGCTTGCCGAGCGCGCCAAGCACGATCACAGGCTTGCCGTCTTCATAGGCAGGCGCGGCATTTACCTGGTCGCGGTTCAGATCGAGCGTTACGCGTTCGTCGGGTTTTCCTGGAACAGGAAAATGCAATGCGCTCCAGTCGACGGCGATCTTGCGGCTGCCGACGCCGAGGAAGCCGCCGAAATCAATAATGGCGGCGCGCACCCGGCCGCCGTTATCGACCAGCACATCGACGATCCGTCCCATGTTTTCGTTGGCGGCGCTTAAGACCTCGCGGCCAAGAATGCCCTGGACCTCATGATTGTTGAGAACGGTTACGGAGGCGGGCGGCGGCGGGGCCGGAGGCTGCGGTGTTGGAGGCTGCGGAGCCGCTGGAACTGCACTCGGCGGCTCGTTTGCCGTCGTCGAAGGTGCATCCTCGGCGCGTAGGCCTTCAAGGGCGACCGGCAACGCCGCCAGCACAGCTATCGCTGTCGCCGCCAGAGCGAAAGCATGTCTGCCGCGCATCCTGCCTCCAGGTTGTTGAGGGGAACTCACCTCACTAAGCCGGTGGCGCGCTGGCTGGTTCCGTGATCGCAGCGTGCTAAATCGGCCTTAAGCCTCGACGTCCGCGGATCACGAGGTAAAAACGATCGAAACGCGGATATCGCCGTGAATCCGGGGCGTATCGAGTGAAACGGTATGGCCGTGACGCCTTACCCGCAGGTCAACACTGGATGTGCCGAGCCGCAGGCCGCGCAGCAGCACCTCGTCCAGAAAAGCCGGTAGGCGCGGATTGCAAAGCCGGATTTCGCCCTGGAATGGGTCGAATTGCAGGCCAAGCGACGCTTCCAGAAGCGTAAACGGCGTTGCGCTCGCCCAAGCCTGCGGTGAGCAAGCGACCGGATAAAGTGTTGGTCCCTTGGCACGCTGACGCTGAAAGCCGCAGAACAATTCCGGAAGCCTGCGATGCTCCATATAAGTCGCCGCGTTGAACACTCCGTCGAACAGTGTCTCGATGGCTTGTTTGTGGTCATAGCGCGCCAGCCCGAGCGCGATCAGCGCGTTGTCGTGCGGCCAGATCGAACCGTTATGATACGACATCGGATTATAGCGCGCTTCGCCGCGCGCCACGGTGCGGATGCCCCATCCGGAAAAGAAATTTGTCTGCAGCAGACCTTTCGCGACTAAGGCGGCGCGATCTGCCGCGGCAATTCCGGTGAACAGCACCTGGCCAGCATTGGAGGTGCGCACCCGGCACGGCTTCTTGTTGCCGTCAAGCGCGAGCGCGTAAGTCTCGATCTCCGGGCACCAGAACGCTTCCTCGAAGCGAGCGGCAAGTCGGTCGGCTTCGGCGTTCAGTGTTTTTGCCGCTGCGTCATGTCCGAGCCGGAGTGCGCATCGCGCCGCCAGACGCTTCGCGGCGTAGACATAGCCTTGTACTTCCGCGAGCGCGATCGGCCCTTCGGCGAGGCGGCCATCGGCATGGAAAATCGCGTCATATGAATCTTTCCAGCCCTGATTGGCGAGCCCCTGTTCGGTCTGGCGATAATATTCGACGAAGCCGTCGCCATCGCGATCGCCGGGTCCGTCGATCCAGCCAAGCGCGGCTTCGACTGCCGGCCACAATGCGGCGATGGTTGCGGTATCGCCGGTGCGCTCGGCATAGAGCCCAGCCAGCAATACAAAGAGCGGTGTCGAATCGACGCTGCCGTAATAAAGACCGAACGGCACTTCGCGCAGTGCCGCCATTTCGCCGCCGCGCATTTCGTGCAGGATTTTGCCCGGCTCCGCATCAGCGAGCGGATCATTGGTTTTCGCTTGATACGCGGCGAGACGGCGGAGCACCCCGCGTGCCACTTCGGGGCTCCACCACAGCATCTGCAATGCAGTGATGAGGCCGTCGCGCCCGAAAGTGGTCGAGAACCACGGGATGCCGGCGTAGGGATATCGGCCCTGCGGCGTGTCGGTCATCAGCATCGCAAGATCGGATGCCGATCGGCACAGGATTTCGTTGAAGCGATCGTTTGATGTTTCGACCGACGTGCATTCCTGCGTCTGCTCGCGCATCTCGCGGCGTGCAGCAATCAATCCGCGAAGGAAGGGCAGGGGCCGCGGCTCTGTGGGATCGCAACTTACCGCCAGGAACAACGGCTGCATTTCACCGGCGGCAAGGTGCAATTCATAGAGCGCCGAATTGGTGGTCAGCTGGTCTGGCTTTGGATCGAAGGTCAGTGCGGTGCGGCGTGTCTTGCCATCAAGTCCTTGATAGATGAGGAGCGCCTGCTCATCGCCGCGCAATGTTGCCGCCGCCGTTCCGCGACGGTCGCGATGAGTGCCGCGGACTTCAAAAAGATCGGCGAAATCATTTTCGAAAAGGACTGAAAGGTGCAAATCGACGGCGCGGTCGCCGTAATTGCGCACGGCCAGCCGTTGATAGGCCGTGCCGCGCCAAAGAAAAATCGTGCGCAGGATATGGACCGTGTCCTTTTCCAGCACCAGATGCTGATCCGCATGCAGATCGGGATTGGTCAGATCGACAAAGAACGCCGAGTTGTCGTCGCGGAAATTCGACCCCAGCAGCAGCGGATGAATTTCATTCACCAGGACTTCGAGGCGCGAGAGATAACGCGTGTCGCAGTGGAACAAGCCGGCCGATCCGCCGGATGCGGCGGTTATGTCGCCACGGCTATCGAGCACGATGAAACTATCGCCATATTTGAGGACGCGAGTTGGACGGCTGACAGGTTGCTCTTTCGCGCCAATGTAGAATGGCGCTTCGGACGGCGGATCGACGACATGAAGTTTTGCGGCGGTCTCAGGCGACATTGCGTTTCACTTCGCGGTTCATTTGACGAATCCGTTCACACGAACGTGACGCCGATGTCCCGGCTTCGGCTCGGAAACGCAACTTTCGAAATTATGGCTGAAAACCGCCGTGGATGACGTCAACGACTCGTCTGCGTACCGGATCAATAACGACAACCATATTGTCCCCGGCCATGGCGTATTTGAGGCCGGTCGCCCAAGGCTCCGCGCCGATTACATCGCCTGGCAGATCTGTAAGATCGACTGACGGTGGGACGGCGGCTCCCACGGAAGTTGCCAGCTCAAAGGTGTAGGTCTTGGCTGGTTGCTGGAAGACGGCGTTATAGATCGATTTTTTTTGCGCTGCCGTAAGTGCGATGCCTTGCGTTACTGCTCCGCCGGGCTGGATTATTTCATCCGATCCTGCCGACTGTGCAAGGGCGGGAACAGAAGCGAGCACTGTTCCCGCTAATATAAGGCTGTGAAGGCTGATGGCGGTGCGCATGCGGTCCTCTGTCCGAGTACGGAACGCACGAGAGCCGATATAGGTCCGCCTTGAGCAGATATTTTTGCTGCACCGCACACCGGTGCTAGCCTTCAACTTTACACGTTAGCTATGAATTGCGGCAATTCGCCACCGGGACCGAAAATGTCCATGACAAGGACGTGAAACCCTCTTAGTGAAATTAGGAACAAAGAAAATACACCTCGCATAAAATTTCACTAGGGCAGGAATAAAATGAGGGCTTCTTCCGCGGCAGCGCTCAGATCCGAAGTCGCTGCCTCTTCAACGACACGTTGGACGCAGCTCAGTGTCGGCATCGTTTGCATGGTGTTGATCGCCAACCTGCAATACGGCTGGACGCTGTTCGTTAATCCAATCAACAAGGTGCACGGCTGGTCGATTGCGGAAATCCAGCTCGCATTCAGCATCTTCATCGCGCTGGAAACCTGGCTGACCCCGGTCGAGGGCTGGATTGTCGATGCAATCGGCGCCCGAAATGGCCCCCGGCTGATGGTCGCTTTCGGCGGCATCATGGTGGCGCTGGGCTGGATCGTTAACGCCTACGCGCAATCACTCACCGCTTTATATGCCGGGGCTGTCATAGCAGGCGTGGGTGGTGGCGCGATCTACGCGACATGTGTCGGCCAGGCCGTGAAATGGTTTCCGGACCGGCGCGGTCTTGCCGTCGGTTTGACGGCCGCAGGCTACGGCGCTGGCGCTGCAATCAGCGTCGTGCCGATCCGCGAGGTGATCGCTTCGAGCGGATACGAGGCTGCTTTCTTGTGGTTCGGCATCGTCCAGGGTGGTGTCGTGTTTCTGGTCGCCTGGCTGATGCGCGCGCCGGAAGCCGGCGAGCTTGCCGGGACTGCGGCGCCGAAGGTCGCACAAAACGCACGCAGCTACTCCCCGTTGGAAGTGCTGGCGAGCCCGATCTTCTGGCTGCTCTATGTCATGTTTGTCACGGTTTCGGCCTCGGGCTTGATGGCGACGGCGCAGCTCGCGCCGATCGCCAAGGACTTCAACGTTGGCAACAGCATCGTGTTTTGGGGCGCATCGACATTAAGTGCGGCGCTGATCATCGATAATGTCTGCAACGGTGCAGCGCGCCCGCTATTCGGCTGGATTTCCGATTACATCGGTCGCGAATACACCATGGTTCTCGCGTTCGGCCTGGGCGGCGTTGCGTACTGGTTGCTCGGCAGTCTGGGCTATATGCCGCTCGCGTTCGTGGTGTTCGCCGCGCTGATCTTCCTGACCTGGGGGGAGATATTCAGCCTGTTCCCGTCCACTTGCACGGATACCTTCGGCACCAAGTTCGCCACCGTTAATCTGAGCTTGCTCTATACCGCTAAAGGCACGTCTGCGTTTTTGGTGCCGATCGCCAACCTCATCAAGGATGCTACCGGAAGCTGGCACATGGTGTTTGTCGCCACGGCGATTATGAACTTTGCCGTCGTCGGTCTGGCGCTGTTCGTGCTCAAACCGATGCGGGCACGCATGATGGCGAAGGCCTGACGCGAGCTAATCAGCCGCGATTATTGATTGAAGGCGCGGGAGAAATCCCGCGCCTTTTCTGTTGCGGTAAGCCTGAGCCATAATCGCAGATAACCCCGAAATAGCGGCGTTTTGGCTCTGGCATAATGTATTACAGTGCGCTATGGGAGAGCCGGAAGCGCGGCCAAACCTGTACGAGACCGCGTCCGGCAAGGGTTGTAAGCGTCGTCGTTGAGAGCGTTCTGAATGGTTTCCGGTGTGCATAGGCTTTCCGTCCGTCCGCCCGATGTCGGGTCTGCCGCGCGCCCCCGGCTTGAGCCGATCGACACCTCCTTCAGCTTCAAAAACAAAGCCTACGCGGCGCTTAAAGCCGTCATCACCGACATGGATGTGTACGGCCGACGCGAGGAAATCCGCCTCGACGAGCGAAGCCTCGCGGAAGAGTTCGGCATCAGCCGCACGCCGGTCCGCGAAGCCATGGCGCAGCTCGAGCGCGAAGGCTTTGTCCGCTCGGTGCCCCGGCGCGGCATTTATGTGGTGCGCAAGACCAGGCGCGAGGTGATTGAGCTGATCACGGCGTGGGCTGCGCTGGAAAGCATGGCGGCGCGGCTGATCACCGTGAATGCCAGTGATGAAGAGATCGCGTCGCTGCGGCGGGTGTTCGCCGCTTTCGATAACGGTGAGCTGCGTGCGCACCTCGACGAATATTCCGAGGCCAACATCGAATTCCATCAGACGTTGCTGCGTCTGAGCCGCAACAGCGTGCTGATCAACCTCGCCGAAAATCTTTTCACGCATATGCGGATGATCCGCCGCAAGACAATCGGCGAGAAAGATCGTGTCGATCGTTCGATCCGCGATCACATGCACATCATCGAAGCGCTGGAAGCGCGCGATACTTTGCGCGCCGAGAAATTAGTACGCGACCATGCGCTCGGCCTGGCCGAGCACGTCGAGAAATACGCCGACTATCTGGATTGAACGCAACTGATTGGAGATGCCCATGGCTAGTGCACCGATGGCTGATGCAGCAGTAAAGCCGATGGCCGCGGCCGCGGAAGCAGAACAGGAACTTACCGACGGCTTTCATCTCGTCATCGATGCGCTCAAGCTCAACGGTATCAAGACGATTTACGGCGTGCCTGGCATTCCGATCACCGACTTTGGCCGGATGGCGCAGGCCTCGGGCATTCGCGTGCTTTCATTTCGGCACGAGCAGAATGCCGGCTATGCCGCTTCGATCGCGGGCTTCCTGACCAAACGTCCGGGCGTCTGCCTCACGGTGTCGGCGCCGGGTTTCCTCAATGGCCTCACGGCGCTCGCTCACGCCACGACCAATTGTTTCCCGATGATCCTGATCTCAGGCTCATCGGAGCGCGAAATCGTCGATCTTCAGCAAGGCGATTACGAGGAGATGGACCAGCTCGCGATCGCCAAGCCGCTATGCAAGGCGGCGTTCCGTGTGCTGCACGCGGCTGATATCGGCATCGGGCTTGCGCGTGCCATTCGCGCCGCGGTCTCGGGCCGGCCGGGTGGCGTCTATCTCGACTTGCCGGCGAAGCTGTTCGGCCAGGTGATTGACGCGGAGAAGGGCCGGAAATCGCTGGTGAAGGTTATCGATGCCGCGCCGGCGCAAATACCCGCCGCGGATGCCGTGAAGCGGGCGCTCGATGTGCTCAAGGGCGCCAAGCGGCCGCTGATCGTCCTCGGTAAAGGCGCGGCCTATGCGCAGGCCGACGATGCGATCAGGAGCTTCGTCGAAAAGAGCGGCGCACCGTTCTTGCCGATGAGCATGGCCAAGGGCTTGCTGTCCGATATCCATCCGCAATGCGCGGGCGCTGCGCGTTCGACCGTGCTCAAGGATTCCGACGTCGTCATGCTGATCGGCGCCCGGTTGAACTGGCTGTTGTCTCACGGCAAGGGCAAGGCGTGGGGCGATGCGCCGAAGAAATTCATCCAGATCGATATCGAGCCGAAAGAGATGGATTCGAACGTTGAGATTGCCGCTCCCGTGGTCGGCGATATTGGCTCCTGCGTTGCAGCGTTGCTTGATGGAATGGGCGGCAACTGGCCCGCGCCGCCGGCTGATTGGACCAAGACCGTCACTTCGAAGCGTGAAGAGAACATCGCCAAGATGGCGCCGCGGCTGATGAACAACAACTCTCCGATGGATTATCACGGCGCGCTCGGCGTGCTGCGTACCATCGTCAAGGAGCGGCCGGACGCCATTCTCGTCAATGAAGGCGCCAACACCCTCGACCTCGCGCGCGGCATCATCGACGTCTATCAGCCGCGCAAGCGCATCGATGTCGGCACCTGGGGTGTGATGGGCATCGGCATGGGCTATGCCATCGGTGCGGCCATCGAAACCGGCAAACCCGTTCTTGCGGTTGAGGGCGACTCGGCTTTCGGCTTCTCCGGCATGGAGATCGAGACGATCTGCCGTTATCAGCTTCCGGTTTGCGTCGTGATCTTCAACAATGACGGCATTTATCGCGGCACCGACGTCAATAAGGGCGGCTCGGACCCGGCGACGACCGTGTTCGTCAAAGGCGCGCGCTACGACAAGATGATGGAGGCGTTTGACGGTATCGGCGTCAACGCGACATCGCCCGACGAGCTCAGGCGCGCCGTCAATGCCGCCATGGATTCCGGCAAGCCCACACTGATCAACGCCGTCATTGATCCGGCGCCGGCAGCGAAAGCGGCCGCATCGGCAATCTCAATCCGCAAAGCGCACTGCGCAAGAAATCGAGCTAGGAGCAAGCAAGATGGCAACGAAGAAGAAAGCCAAGGTGAAATCGAAGCCGAAGGCTGTCGCAAAGAAGGTCGCGAAAAAATCAGCGGCGAGAAAATCGACAAAAGTCGTGCAGTTGCGTGCAAAGAAGCCGGTTGCGAAAGCCGCAAACGGCAACGGATTGCCCCGGCCAAGTACAAAACCGTGGGGCCAGGCAGGTCTTGCGCTTCAAGGCGTCAAGATTCTCGATTTCACTCACGTGCAATCGGGCCCAACCTGCACCCAGCTTCTGGCCTACATGGGTGCTGATGTGATCAAGGTCGAACGGCCCGGTGTCGGCGATATCACGCGTACCCAGTTGCGTGACGTGAAGGGGCAAGACAGCCTTTACTTCACAATGCTCAACGGTTCGAAGCGCTCGATCACGATCGACAGCAAGAATGCCAAGGGCAAGGAAATCCTCGAGCGTCTGGTGAAGCACTGCGACATTCTCGTGGAGAATTTTGCGCCGGGCGCGCTCGATCGCATGGGTCTGACCTGGGACTATATCCACAAGACCAATCCGCGCATGATCGTCGCCTCGGTGAAGGGCTTTGGTCCAGGGCCATACGAGGACTGCAAGGTCTATGAGAACGTCGCGCAATGCGCCGGCGGCGCTGCTTCGACCACCGGTTTCCGCGAAGGGCCGCCGCTTGTCACCGGCGCGCAGATCGGCGACAGCGGCACCGGGCTGCATCTTGCGCTCGGCATTGTCAGCGCGCTCTATCAACGCACGCACACCGGTCGCGGTCAGAAAGTGTTGTGCGCGATGCAGGACGGCGTGCTCAATCTGACACGCGTCAAGTTGCGCGATCAGCAGCGACTTAAAGCCGGCCCGCTGACCGAATACAGCCAATATGGCGAAAACATACCGTTCGGCAGCGCTGCGCCGCGTGCCGGCAACGATTCCGGCGGCGGTCAGCCTGGCTGGATTGTCAAATGCAAAGGCTGGGAGACCGACCCCGACGCCTACATCTATTTCATTACACAGGCGCCGGTGTGGGGTCCGATCTGCGATCTGATTGGCAAGCCTGAGTGGAAGACCGATCCTGATTACGCAACACCGCCGGCACGGTTGCCGCGTTTGAAGCAGATCTTCGCCACGATCGAGGAGTGGACCACGACCATGACCAAGTTCGAGGTCATGGATAAGTGCAATGCGGTCGACATCCCGGTCGGCCCAATTCTGTCGATGAAGGAAATTGCCGAGGAGCAGTCGCTGCGCGCCACCGGCACGGTGGTTGAAGTCGATCACCCGGGGCGGGGCAAGTACCTGACTGTCGGCAACCCGATCAAATTGTCGAACTCGCCGCAAAACGTCCGTCGCTCGCCGCTGCTTGGCGAGCACACCGACGAGATTTTGCGCAAAGTCCTCGGCTATTCGGAAAAGGAAGTTGGCGAAATCCGCGTTTCGGGTGCGATCACCGCCCCTGAAAAGCCGGCCAAGGCGGAGGCTGCCTGACCATGCGCATCGTTGTTCATGGTCAGCAGGCGTTCGGCAAAGCCGTACTCGAAGCACTGCTCAAGCGCGGCGAGAATGTCGTTGCCGTCTATGTCGCGCCGGAAAAGCCGGGCGCCAAGGCCGATCCGCTGAAGGAAGCGGCGCTCGTCGCCAATCTGCCGATCTACCAGCCGGACTCGTACAAAAAGCCGGAAGTGTTGGAAGAGTTCAAATTGCTTAAGCCCGACCTTCAGGTGATGGCGTTCGTCACGCTGTTTGTGCCGGAAGATTTCCTCAACCTCCCGACCCATGGCTCAATTCAATATCATCCGTCACTGCTGCCGGCCTATCGTGGCGCCAGCGCGATCAACTGGCCGATCATCAAGGGCGAGACGGAAACCGGACTCTCGATTTTCTGGCCTGACAATGGCCTCGATACCGGCGACGTCCTGATTCAAAAGAAAACACCGGTTAGCAACACGGACACGCTCGGCACCGTCTACTTCGACCGTCTGTTCCCGATGGGCGTCGACGCCATGATGGAGTCGGTCGACCTGGTGAAGTCGGGCAAGGCGCCGCGTATCAAGCAGGATGAGTCAAAAGCGACTTATGAAGGTCGCTGCGGCCCGGACAATGCCAAGATCGATTGGGGCAAGCCGTGGGAGCAGATCGACCGCCTGATCCGCGGCTGCAACCCCGCCCCCGGCGCGTGGACGACGCTTGACGGCAAACAAGTGAAGATCTTCGACGCCAAGCCGCTACCTGCCAAAGATCCCAAAGGAATCGCGGGCAAGGTCGGCGAAATCGCCGTGGTCGAAGCAGACGGCTTCACCGTGGTCTGCGCCGATGGACGCTTCAAGGTCACACGCGTGCAACCCGCCGACGGCAAGAAGATCGATGCCGGCGAGTGGGCGAAGGCCGCCAATCTCCAGATCAAGGCCCGTTTTGCATAACCCTCAGGCGGTCATGACCGGATCGGAATGACCGCAATTTTCAGTTCACTCCAACATTGGATCGTCTCATGCCCGCCTCGCAACACCAGAGTCCAAAGTCCGATATCGAAATCGCCCAAGCCGCCAAGCCGCGGCGCATCGCGGATGTCGCCAAGGAAAAACTCGGCATCGCGCCGGAAAACCTCGAGCCCTATGGCCATTACAAGGCCAAGGTGTCGATGGATTACATCAAGACGCTGAAGGATAAAAAGAACGGCAAGCTGATCCTCGTCACTGCGATCAATCCGACCCCAGCGGGCGAGGGCAAGACCACGACCACGGTCGGTCTCACTGACGCCCTCAATCACATCGGCAAAAAGGCGATGTGCGCGCTGCGGGAGCCCTCGCTCGGCCCGTGCTTCGGTGTCAAAGGCGGCGCCGCCGGCGGCGGCTATGCACAGGTAATCCCGATGGAGGATATCAACCTCCACTTCACCGGCGACTTTCACGCTATCACGTCGGCGCACAATCTGCTTTCGGCGCTGATCGATAATCACATCTACTGGGGCAATGCGCTCGGTATCGATTCCCGCCGCGTGGTCTGGCGCCGCGTGATGGACATGAACGATCGCGCGCTGCGTGAGATCGTTTGCTCGCTTGGCGGCGTTGCCAACGGTTATCCCCGTGAGGCCGGTTTCGATATTACGGTGGCTTCGGAAGTCATGGCGATCTTCTGCCTGGCCACCGATCTCGACGATCTCAAGCGGCGCCTTGGTGACATCATCGTGGCCTACACCCGCGAGCGTAAGCCGATCCGCGCCCGGGAACTGCATGCCGATGGTGCCATGACAGCGTTGCTGAAAGATGCGATCGCGCCAAATCTGGTGCAGACGCTCGAAGGCACTCCCGCTTTCATTCACGGTGGCCCGTTCGCCAATATCGCGCACGGTTGTAACTCGGTGTCGGCAACGACGACGGCGCTCAAGCTTGCCGACTACGTTGTCACTGAGGCGGGTTTCGGCGCCGATCTCGGCGCGGAAAAGTTCCTCGACATCAAATGCCGCAAGGCTGAATTGAAGCCGGATTGCGTGGTCATCGTCGCGACGATCCGCGCCCTGAAGATGCACGGCGGCGTCAAGAAGGATGACCTGAAGAAAGAGAACCTGCAGGCTCTTGAAGCCGGCATGGCCAATCTTCAGCGCCATGTCGAAAATATCAAAAAATATAATCTGCCGGCCGTGGTCTCGATCAACCGCTTCTCAGCCGACACCGACGCCGAGATCAACTTGGTCAAGGAGAAGTGCAAGGCGCTGGGCGTTGAGGCGCTGATGGCTGATCACTGGGCGATGGGCGGTGAGGGCGCGGCCGACGTCGCGCGCGCAGTGGTCAAGGTGATCGATGAGGGCAAAGCGGACCTGAAATACCTTTATCCGGACGAGATGCCGCTGTTCGAAAAGGTGCGCACGATCGCGAAAGAGATTTACCGCGCCGACGACGCAACCGCCGACAAATCGGTAAAGGATCAGCTCAAGACCTGGGAAGAAATGGGCTTCGGGAAGCTGCCAGTCTGTATCGCAAAGACGCAGTATTCGTTCTCGACCAACCCGGACGCCAAGGGCGCGCCGACCGGCTTCAACATTCCTGTGCGTGAGGTGCGGCTTTCGGCCGGCGCCGAGTTTATCGTTGTGGTCTGCGGTGAGATCATGACGATGCCCGGCTTGCCGAAAGTGCCGTCGGCGGATTTCATCGACGTCAATGCGCAGGGCAAGATTGTCGGCTTGTTCTAACCGTCATCGAGACGAAACAATCCTGCCTTTGTGCAGACAGAACTGGATTGCTTCGCTTCGCGTGTAACAACCGTATTTAAGGAGAAATCGATGTTGAAGTTTTACTACAGCGGCGCGCCGAACCCGACCAAGGTCGCCTTGTTTCTTGAAGAGACCGGTATGCCTTACGACGCCATTCCGGTTGATACCCGCAAAGGCGATCAGCACAAACCGGAATTCCTGGCGATCAATCCAAACGCCAAGCTGCCGGCGATCGTCGACGGCGACGTGACTGTGTTCAATTCGAGCGCGATACTTCTGTATCTCGCCGACAAGACCGGAAAATTTCTCCCCGCCAAGACCGACAAGGCGCGCGGCGAACTTCTCTCATGGATGTTTTTCGTGTCGTCAGGCGTCGGCCCGTATTTCGGCCAGGCCGTGCACTTTCGCAATTATGCGCCTGAGAAGCTTCCTTATGCCATCAACCGCTATGTCTTCGAGGGAAATCGCCATGCAGGCATTCTCGATGAGCGGCTTGGCAAGCAGAAATATATGCTTGGCGATACCTATACGATCGCCGATATGAACGTGTGGGGCTGGGCGCGCATGTTGCCGAACGTGATCGGCGATGGCGCGTGGGACAAGTACAAGAACCTCAAGCGCCTGGTCGACGAGATCAATGCGCGGCCTGCCGCGCAAAAGGCCGGCGGGCTGAAAGATCGCCACAAGTTCAAGACCGAAATGGATCAGGAAGCATTGCACGCGATGTTCCCGCACTTGAAAGAAAAGGTCGCGTAGCCGGTACGTCTGTCAAGGACTCCAAAAAAATACGGCGCGGCTTTGCAGCCGCGCCGTTCTTTTTGAGGCTTCAGTTGTTTACTGAAACAGCTTCATTGAATTGATGAGCGTCTGGACGACACCCCAGGTCAGCGGGATGCCGACGAAGAGCCAGGCCAGAGCGAGCTGAAGTCCAGTTGTGCCGGTGTTCTGGTTTGAGTCTGTCATGTTTGGGCCTGTCATGGATTTTCCTCCTTATGCGCCGGCAGGTCTTGCGGCTGCCCCAACGTTCAACTGAGCTCGTTCCGCGTTAGTGTCCGCTTTCATATGATAACGCGCGTCGACCGCCTTGATGAGCGCGTTGGCGATGAAGCCAACGACGAGCAGGCCCGCCATGATGTACATGGTAGTGTTATAGGCCTGCGCCTTCGCCACGCCGTGAGTGATGTTGTACTCACGGATGTAGTTCACCAGCACCGGGCCGAAGATGCCGGCCATCGACCATGCAGTGATCAACATGCCGTGGATGGCGCCGACGTAACGGGTGCCGAACATGTCTCTCAGATAGGCCGGCACAGTCGCGAATCCGCCGCCATACATGCTGATGATGATCAGGAATGCCAGCACAAAGCCGGTCGACGCTGCCGATCGATGCGGTGTAGGGCACGGTGCAGTACAGCAGGAAGCCGAGCACCATAAACACGAAATAGGTGTTCTTGCGCCCGATATAGTCCGACGTCGAGGCCCAGAAGAAGCGGCCGGCCATGTTGAACAGGCTCATCAGACCGACGAGGCCTGCCGCAGCGACCGCGGTGATTTTGCCCGGAAACATTTCCTGGGCCATGGCCGAGGCTTGGCCAAGTACACCGATGCCGGCAGTGACGTTGATGCAGAGCACGATCCAGATACACCAAAACTGCGGTGTCTTAAGCGCATCGTAGACGTAGACGTCGCTGGTCGTGATCAGTTTCGAAGCCTGCGTCGGCGCCACATAGCCTTCGGGCTTCCAGTCGGCGCGGCACTGCGCACGATGAAAGGCGCCCACCATCATGAAGACGAGATAGATGCGCCAAGGGCGATGAATGTTGGAGCGACGCCGACATGGTTCGGCTGTCTTGAAGTGGTTCATCAGCCAGACCGACAAGCGGCGAGGCGATGAATGCGCCGCCGCCGAAGCCCATGATGGCCATGCCGGTCGCCATGCCCGGGCGGTCCGGGAACCATTTGATCAGAGTCGAGACCGGCGAGATGTAGCCGATGCCGAGGCCGAATCCGCCGACGATGCCGTAGCCGAAATAGACGACCCAGATATTGTGAATATAGACGCCGATGCGCGGAGATAACGAAGCCGCCGGCCAAGCAAAAAGCCGCGGTGAACATCGCCCGGCGTGGACCGCCTTCCTCGACCCAGCGGCCCAAGACGGCGGCAGAGAAGCCAAGCACGAAGATCGCAATCGAGAAAATCCAGCCAAGTTCCGGAATGTTCCAGTCGTCCGGCGCGGATTGCGTGATGCCGATAAGCTTGGTCATCGGCAGGTTGAACACGCTGAATGCGTAGGCCTGGCCTATGCACAGATGGATGCAAAGTGCTGCTGGTGGCACCATCCAGCGGTTAAATCCAGGCTTGGCGATCGAATAGCTACGATCGAGAAAGCTCATTGCACGATCCTCCCTAGGTCCCCTGTCGCTTTTTTTGGTAGTCTTGAAGACGTTTCCTAGCGACAAGGACGCGTCTTTAGATTTTTAAATCAACAAAATGTACTCGCCACTGAGACGGACTGGCAAGTTCGACCAAAGTCTGCGGCGCACGCGTGCGGATTTCCCTCACAGGAAACGTCGGCGCGGTGAGATTATTCCGTAAGAAAAACCACAGATGAAGAAATGCTCTTGACGTGTACCGGCCAGGCGACAGAACCGTCTATAATTTTGCCAAAAAGTCTTTCAATTCATATGTTTATGGTATTATCACATGCCGTCTTTATGGATGATCAAAGTTGACAGACCGGACTGGAAAATGCCGTGCGTTCCGAGACGAAGTGTCGCGCCAATCAAAGCTCTGTTTTGTTGCTCCGCAACATGGCAGGGCTCCGTCTAACAGAGCTCCGTCTAATCGGCATTGAGGTTTTAAGGAACGCCTGAATGAGCGACCGTCCACACCGGTCGGGCAATGCAAGGTGCGGTATACCCCTGCGACCATGAGTGACATTACTCAGAATATCGATCCTCGTGACGAGATCGTGCGCCTTGAGGCGCAGATCGAAACTCTGTCCACGCGCATTGAAAACTGCCGCAAATTCATTTTGGCAGCTCGCATTGCCGTTTCGGGCGGTGCCATTTTGCTGGCTGTCCTCCTGTTTGGGCTGATCCGGTTCGATCCAACGCTGATGCTCTCTGCCTTCGCGGCATTGCTCGGTGGCATCGTGGTTTGGGGGTCCAACGGATCGACAGCGAAGGAAGCAGCGGACCAACTGGCCAAGACCGAAGCAAGTCGCCGTGCGCTGATCGGGCTGATCAATCTGCGCGTCATCGCCGAGCAGCCGACGTTGCACTGAGGCGCCGTCAATCTGTCATGACCGGGCTTGTCCTCTTCATCCACGTCTTTAGACTTGAAGCTAACAAACGTGCGCCCGCGGTGACTGTGGGTATGACCGCAAATAGGGGAGGACAGCGATGGCTCAATCGCACGTGTTCGCCGGCGTTGGCGGCTATTATGGCGGTAATCAGGGCAATCTGGCCGGTGTGTTCCGTCGCGATGTAGGCGGCAGCGACTGGAAGCATGTTCTCACCGAGCCCGAGGCCTATACGGTGTTCGCGCATCCGCAGGATCCGAGCCTCGTCCTCGCCGGCACCAAGGATGGAATTTATCGGAGTACCGACAGCGGTGCGACCTTCAAGCGTGCGCGCTTTCCCGATAGCGGCATCCAGGTCTGGTCGTTTTTACCGGACCCCGCCAATCCGAAGCGAATCCTTGCGGGTGGCTCGCCAGTTTCGATCTATCGCAGTAACGATGCGGGGGAAACCTGGACCCGTCAGGCCGACCCCAAACTTCCGGATCGCGGCAAAGCGCCTTTCGCGGCGCGTGTTATGCGCTTTGCGCGGCACCCGAACCGGCCGGACGAAATCTTTGCAGCCCTCGAAGTCGGTGGTGTGATGCGTTCGACCGACGGCGGTGAAACCTGGAGCGACAGCAGCGACCATCTGGTCAAATTGTCGGTCGATGAGCCTCGGCTGCGCAGCAAGATCGTCAGCGATACCGAAGCTGAGGGTATGCTCGATGGTCACGCTATCTGTATGAGCGCGGCCGACCCCGACAGTGTTATTCTCGCGGTGCGAATGGGGCTGTTCCGCAGCAACAATCAGGGCAAGACTTGGGAGGATATGCGGGTCGACCGCTTCTCGCCGTTTACCTACGGCCGCGACATCAAGGTGTCGCCGCAGGACCCAAAAAAGCTTTACGCGTGTCTTAGCGTTGCAGCGGCGTCCAAAGATGGCGCACTCTACTGCAGCCGCGATGTTGGCAAGACGTGGCAGCGTTTCGACAAAGTACAGCCCCACGGTACGCTGATGTCGGTTTGCCTGCATCACAGCGATCAGAAGCAGGTCTATATCGCCGCACGCTATGGCGAGGTGTTCGGCACACAGGATGGCGGGGAGAGCTGGCGCGAGACGCCGCTACCGCAAGGTGTGCAGCACATCTACGCGCTGGCCTGCGGCTGAACGACGTTATTTCTTATCGTCCTTGAAGTACGGCTCGACCTCGCCACTGAGTTTGAGCGTCAACGGATTACCGTGGCGATCCTTGCCCTTGCCGACGGCGACGCGAACCCAGCCTTCGCTGATGCAATATTCCTCGACGTTGGTCTTCTCGATGCCCTTGAAGCGAATGCCGACGTCGCGCTCGAGCAGCGCGGCGTTGTAATAAGGACTATTCGGATCGGTCGAGAGACGGTCAGGCAGGTCATCAGACATTTTTGGTCTTCCACGGCCAGCCGAAGCCAGCCCCTTGTTTCGCTGCTGACCGTGCTAACGTATTCAGGATCGGGGGCACAAGCCCGGCGACGGTGACGGGCTCAAAATGAATAAAAGAACGATCACGATAGCCGTCGGGCTTGTGGACGCCGCAGGCTGTGCCGGTGTTGCTGCGGCGACCTATAATTCGGGCTCCGATCCGGCAACAATCGGATTTGACGTACGCGGCGGGTATCATCGTCGGTGCACTGTTCGTGTTGACCGGGTTGCCTGCGCTGATCCTGACTTATCTAAAGCGCGCGCCGCGGGCAGCACTTACCCTGGCGCTGGCATTTCCCGCGATATTCGCGATACTTTTTCTGACAGCTATCGTCATCTTCACGATGCCGACGTGATCGTGTCTATTCGGTCGGTTCGATGTGTGCGGCCTTACCGATCGCGATCGTGGTCGCAACATCGTCGGCAAAAAATTTATCGAATTGCTCGGGTGTCATCGGGTCGGGTGAAACGCCAAGATGGGCCAGCTTTTCCTGAACATCCGGGGCGTCGAGTGCTTTCTGCACGACGTCGTGTATCTTATCGACAACGTCTCGCGGGGTTTTTGCCGGCGCCACCACGCCGCCCCAAAACAGATACGCAGCATCCGGATAGCCCGCCTCCGCAAAGGTCGGTACATTTGGAAGAAGCGGGGAACGCTTTGGCGTGCTCACCGCAAGCGCCGTCATTTTGCCTTGCTCGATCAGCGGTATCACCGGCGTGATCGGTACCACATAGAAATCGGTGCGGCCGGTCATCAAGTCGGCGAAAGCCTGAACCGGGCTGTTATAGGGAATGTGTTGCACATCGATTTGCGCACTTAAAACGAAGCGTTCACCGGCAATGTGGGATGCCGAACCGATGCCGGCCGAAGCGAAATTCAGCGCGCCAGGATTGCCTTTGGCCGCAGCGACGAGGTCGGCCACGGTCTTGAATCCTTTCGATGGTGCCGACACCAGCACGCTTGGCTGCACACCGAGCATCGCAATGCCGGTGAAATCGTGCAGTGTGTCGTAGGGCAGCGACTTGTGCAGAATGACCGCCGCGCTCATTGCCCCGGCGGCCAACAACAGCGTGTAGCCGTCGGGTTTGGCTCGCGACACGGAAGCGGCGCCGACAACACCGCCAGCACCCGGACGGTTCTCGATGACAAACGGCTGACCAAGTTCGTGTGCGGCCTGATCGAGCACCACGCGTGCAATGATGTCGTTGGCGGCTCCGGCTGCGAAGGGGCTGATGACTAGTATCGACCGCTCCGGCCATTGATTGGCCGCTGCGGCGCCCAAGCCGAAGATTGTGAGCATTACCGCGGATGCTACGCACAGTGCGCGAAGCAAGATCATGTTCACTCCCCAAATATGGGGCGACCATGGCGTCTGTTGGCAGCGCTGACAAGACGACGCGTTTGCACAGCCGCCGCGCGGATCGGCTTACTCGATGGACATTCCGGCGGCCCGAAGCGGTGCGCCGTTTTTCTCTATTTCGGGGCCGATGATGTTTTGCAGATATTCCGTCGTCTGATGTTCCTGCGGCACGACAAACGTACCGGTGGTAAGGAGCTGTTCCTGCACGGACGGCGTATTGATCGCTTCAGCTGTAGCGTCGTGCAGTTTCTTGATGATCGACGGCGGCGTCCCCTTCGGCACAAAGAAGCCGAACCACGTTGAGGCTGCGAAATTCATGCCTTGCTCGAATGTCGTCGCGAGATCGGGCAGCGATGGCAGACGGTTGTGTCCGAGCACTGCGATGCCCTTGACCAGCCCGGCCTGAAGCGGCGGCATGCCCGTCGGGGCCAGGGTGCAAAAATAATCGAATTGCTGGGCGATCAGGTCCTGGATTGCCGGACCGCCGCCGCGATACGGGATGTCCTGCACGTTGACGCCGATCGCCTGATTGAACAGCGCACAGTCGACATAGCCTGTCGATCCAATTCCCGCCGAACCCGATCGCAAGCTGCTCTGGTTCTTGCGCGCGTAGGCGACGAACTCCTGCAAGCCATTCACCGGCAGATCCTTGCGCGCGATCAGCACCATTGCCTGATCCGCGATCAGGATCACCGGCAGCAGGTCCGTCCTGAAATCGTAGAGCGGATGCTTGTAGAGCGTTTGGTTGATGGCGTCGGCTCGACTACCGAGATCGAACTCGTAGCCGTCAGGCGTGGCGTTCACGACGCGGGCCGAGCCTATCATCCCGCCAGCGCCGCCAATATTCTCGACGATGACTTGCTGACCCAAAATCTCCGAAAGCCGGCGGGCGACAATGCGTCCAAGCACGTCGGTACCGCCGCCAGGCGCAAACGGCACCACCATGGTCACCGGGCGGCTCGGCCAATCTTGCGCGGTTGCTGGCCCGGCGGTGAAGCCTACCGACCAGCGAAATCGTGGCGGCGAGGGCGATCATGCGGGGAGGGATCATTGATGAACCTACGTTGCGCCGGCAGGGCAGTTTAACCCGGATTTTGCTTCCCTGTGATCCGGGTTAAGATTGATTTTCAACGGTTGGAGTTCTGCGGTTGTGAAGGACGCGAAACAGGTGGGACGGAGTTCTCCTTTTAAGCGCGAGGATTGGGACAATACGGCCTTCGGCCTCCTTGCGAGCAAGGGCATTGTCCGCAATGACTGGACGCGTGAGGAAGTGCGCGCGCTGTTCGATTTGTCTTTTCCGGATCTGATGTTCCGCGCGCAGACCGTCCATCGGGCGAATTTCGAGCCGACCGAGGTGCAGATTTCGACCCTACTGTCGATCAAGACCGGCGGTTGCCCGGAAGACTGCGCCTATTGCCCGCAAAGCGCGAAATACGACACCGGCGTCAAAGCTGAAAAGCTGATGTCGATCGACGCCGTGCTGGCAGAGGCGCGCGCGGCGAAAGAGGCCGGCGCGAGCCGGTTCTGCATGGGCGCGGCCTGGCGCGAACCTAAGGATCGCGACCTCGACAACGTTTGCGCCATGGTTGAAGGCGTCAAGGCGCTTGGGCTTGAGACCTGTGCCACGCTCGGCATGCTTACGGCCGATCAAGCGCGGCGGCTCAAGGGTGCCGGCCTCGACTATTACAATCACAACCTCGACACCTCGCCGGAATTCTACGGTGAGATCATCACCACCCGTATTTACCGGGATCGCCTGACCACGCTTGATCACGTCCGTGGCGCCGGCATCCACGTTTGCTGCGGTGGAATTGTCGGCATGGGCGAGACGCGGGAAGATCGCGTCGGCATGATTGTGACGCTGGCGAGCCTGCCTGAGCATCCGGAATCGGTGCCGATCAATATGCTGGTGCGCGTCGCCGGCACGCCGCTTGCGGGCGAGTCCTCGCTTGAGCCGTTGGAGTTCGTGCGCACCATCGCGGTCGCGCGCATCACAATGCCGCGTTCGGTGGTGCGTCTCTCCGCCGGCCGCGAAGACATGAGCGAAGAAACGCAGGCGTTATGTTTTCTTGCTGGAGCCAATTCCATTTTCTATGGACCGAAGCTTTTGACGACGCCCAATCCCAACCGAGATCGCGATCAGGATTTGATGGATCGCCTCGGCATGTCTCCGATGGCGCGGTAACAGAACTTTTCAGTTCCGCTTTGCTAAAGATCTCGCCGGAAGATCCCGGCGGGCTCTTTGTTAAATGTGAAGCGGTGGCCGGCGAGGCCACCGCTTCAATCGTTAGCGCCGGCGTAGCTTGAACGCGGAGTGTTACGGTACTTCGCCGTGGTTAGCCATGCAGCCGTCGTAAGATGCAAACTGCTCCGTTTGCCATGTGCTGAAGTTGTATTTCGATGCTGCAACACTGCAGTCATGGATTGCAGACGCGCGCTTCGCGCTAACCGGCACGCTTCCGGTATCGACGTCGTTGGTAAATAACTGGCGCGATGCTGCAAACGTCGGAGCTGCGCCGAGAGTTGCAAGCGCCGAAACGGCCAGCGTAACGCAGAGAAATTTTCCGGCAGTGAGTTTCATTGATTTGTCCTTTTCAGTTTAGTGCGTCGCCCCGGGATTAGTGCGTCGACTGGGCGCCAAGTAGCAAGAATAGTTTGCGTTGCACAATAAAATCTATTTTAGGATTGGTCACACAATCGTAATATAAATCAATGTGTTGATGAGAATTATACGAGTGAATTTATACGACTATACTGCAATGCAGTATAAGTTTTTCATTACCGGAAGTGACCTTTGTGGGTCAGAAGCCGCTCAATCGTGATGCTCGTCCAAGATTTTGGTTATGCACGCCTTGAACGGTGTAGCTCTTTCTGTTCCCGGCATAACGGGCGTGTATCTTTTTGGACGAGTAGGGATCGCTGCGTTGCGTGAATTGCATCCCAAGCGGGAAGAAACAATCCGCTTCTATTGTTTCTTAATCTGACATTGCGGTATCAGCAGGCCGTTCAGGCCCAAAACACGGCGAAAAGCAGCAGCACTGCGGCAGCGGTGAAACCTTGCAGCAAGGTCCCGAGAGAAAACGTCCCAAGCGTTCGCAGTGGTGATTCTCCGGCGACATGGGAAGCCAGCCAGAAAAAATCGTCATTGACGTGTGAGCCCGTCATCGCGCCGACGCCAACGGCGAGCGCTGCCAGCGCCGTTCCGTTTTCGCTGCCGAGTCCAAGCGATGAGAGCAACGGCTGCATCATGCCGGCTGTGGTGATGGCGGCGACCAGCGACGACCCTTGAAGTGTTTTGATGACGGTGGCGACGAGGAATGGGACTAACACGCCGGCTGCTCCTGTGACGTGCCAGCCGCTCAACCGTTCACCCAATAGTTCCGACATGCCGGTCTGCTGGCAAAGCCGCTGTAGTCCGCCCGCGGCGCCTACGATGAGAATGATGCCTGCTGTGTTTCCGAGCGTGCGTCCGATCCATTCGGGATCTCTCAAACATTTCAGGCTGAGCCGCCAGGAGCCAACGATCACGATGCCGATGCTGATCAGAAACAACGCCAGCGGCCGGCCGATGCCGAGGACGAGTTCGCGACTCGTGCCGCCGCCGAGCGGTTCGCTCGGCATGTCACCGATCGATTGCGTCATCAGCATCAGCAGGGGAATGAAACACGCCGCGAGCAATAGAGCGGCGGCTTTTCCGTCGGGTTTGGCTTTGACGCTGGATTGATCAGAGATCGTCGGCTGTATTGGAACGTGCGGCGCAGTAAGCAGGCGCGCCCATCCGATGCCGATCGCCGCAGAGATCAGAGCTACCGGTACGCCAAACAGGGCAACAGGCTGCCAACTTGCGCCGAGAATAGCAGCGCAGGCAACCGGCACAGGAGACAGGTAAATCAGGCCATGCCCTGCCGATATCGCCAATGTCAGGCACGTCACGTCTCGTTCACGCGACGGCTTTGCATCCGCAGACTGGAGCAGAGGGGTGAGCAAGGCCAACGCTGCGGCAGGCGAGGCGCCAATGCCAGCAATCAGGCCGACGGCGGCCTGCACCCAACCGCCGTGGGGCCAGAGTCGGCTGGTTACGGCGGCAAGGTTGTCCGCGGGGACTGTGCGTTCGGCGATGCCCGCGACCAGCGCCATGGCCACTATCACCAGACCGGGCGAATAGAGCGCGTCCGAAAAGCCACTCCCAAAGGCTTTTCCGATCGGGCCAACTGATAGTCCCGCAAGCAAACCGAATGCTGTGGCGACGACGGTGAGGACAAAGAAGGGATGAAAGCGGGCCCGGATCGCCGCGATGATCGCAAGAACCGACATCGCAAAGAGTAAGGCTTGGGCGGTGGGCCAACCTGTCATCGGAAAGTTACCCCTGGCGACCTCTATCGCAGCTAGTTTGGCAGGCTCTGCGCCGTCTGCGCGATTTTTCAGCTCAAGTATAGCAGCGGGGTCGGAATGGTGGTGGTGTTAATCTTGCAGGAAGCGTGCCGATGAGCATGCGCTGCGTTAAAATCTGTTTGTTCACCCGCCGTCTTGGCGGAGTGATCCTGCTTTTGGTCCTAATAGCGGGAATTCACAGTGCCTTCGCTTCACCATCTGAATTTATCCGCGTCGACGGCAGGCATCTGGCCGACGGCAACGGCCGCCGCTTTGCCGTCAAAGGGATCAATCTGGGCAACTGGTTGGTCCCCGAAGGCTACATGTTCAAGTTCAAGCAAGCGCTGGCGCCAAAAGAGATCGAAGGCGTAGTCGAAAGCCTTGTTGGACCCGAGCAGGCGGCGCAGTTTTGGCGCGAATTTCGCGACGTTTATGTGGGCGAGGACGATATCCGGTTCATCAAGTCGGCCGGCTTCAACACGGTGAGGGTGCCACTGCACTGGCGGCTGTTTGTTACGCCGGGCGAGGACGGTGAAGATCGTTTCGAAGGGCCGGGCTGGGCCTTGCTCGATCGGCTGGTGCAATGGTGTCGCAATGCCGGACTTCGTGTCATCGTCGATATGCACGCCGCTCCCGGCGGCCAAACCGGAGTCAATCATGACGACGGTACCGGCTTCCCGCTGACCTTCTACGTCCCGCGTTATCGCAGGCTGACTGTCGCGCTATGGCGCGCGCTTGCCGCGCATTACCGCGACGATCCTACCGTGCTTGGCTACGATCTGTTGAACGAACCGATCTCGCCCTACAGCGACGAAAAATTTTTGAATCCCCAACTTGATAAGTTCTATCGCGATATCGTCGCCGCTGTTCGGAGCGTTGACGGCAACCATCTGGTTTTTCTGTCCGGCGCGCAGTGGGGCATCAATTTCGATGTGTTTGGCCGACCGTTCGATAAGAATGCGGTCTATACCTATCACAAGTTCTGGGCCCGCCCGACGCGCGATGCGGTTCAGAGCTATGTCAATTTCAGTTATCGCTGGAATGTACCGATTTTGATCGGCGAAACCGGTGAGGCCGATGACGAGTGGAACGAGAAATTCCGCCGGCTCAACGAGAGCTTCGACATCGGCTGGTGTTTTTGGACCTACAAGAACCTGGACTCGAAGACCAGTGTTATCTCGATCCGCAAACCCGAAGGTTGGGATTTGATCGCTGCCGCCGGCAGTGGCGGCCGTGGTCCGAAACCGAATTCGGCGACGGCCCAATCAATTCTTGATGCTTATCTGGAAGCCGCGACGTTCAAGAATGGCCGGGTCAACGGCAGCTATCTTGAATCCCTGAGCCTCGAAGTCCCGTCTCCTTAAAGCACGCGACGGCGGGCTCGGTTATACTCCCGCTGCGCCGCCGTCGGCCCGGGGATCGTGCGCGCTTTCGCAGGTGCCATCCTTGTGCAGCACGACCGCGCCGGCGTGGCCCATGACGTCGGAATAGTCCTCATCGAGCACATCGACTTCATGGCCGGCTGATGCAAGCTGGTCGATCAGGTTGCCGTCGAAGCGGGCTTCAAGGCGCAGCGCGGTGCGCGACGCGCCCCAGGTGCGGCCGAGCACCCAGCGCGGCCGGTCGATCGCCCGGTCGAGTGGTTCGCGAAATGTGACGTGCCGCGTGAATACCGCGCCTTGGGTTTGCGGTTGGCCGTCGCCGCCCATGCAGCCGTAGGCCATGATGCGGCCGTCATCGAGCACGGCAAGCGCCGGATTGAGAGTGTGGATCGGCAATCGGCCCGGCATCAGCGGATTGGCTGCGCCACTTTGCAACGAAAAGCTCGCGCCGCGGTTCTGCATCAGCACGCCGGTACCTGGCAGCACGCAGCCGGAACCGAATTCCCAGTAGAGCGACTGGATGTAGGACACGACGAGGCCGGACGAGTTTGCCGCGCCCATCCAGACGGTGTCGCCGCCCTGAGGTTCGACCGGCCAGCGCGCGGCCTTGCGGCGGTCGATCTTCATCGCTTCGCCGGCGAGGAAACGCGGGTCGAGATAACGATCGAGCGGGTGAGCAAGATAATTGGGATCGGTGACAGCGCGGTCGCGGGCGCGAAGCCCTCGCTTGGTCGCTTCGATCAGGCCGTGAATGTGATCGAAGCCTTCCGGCTCTTTGACGCCCAAGCGGTCGAACAGGGCAAGGATCATCAGCGAGGCGATGCCTTGGGTCGGCGCGTCGGTGTTGTAAACCGTGCCGGCTGAGAGTCGGACCTGCAGCGGGTCAGCCGGCTTGGCCTCATAGCTCGTGAGGTCTTCGCGCGTGACCGGGCTGCCGATGCGCTCAAGATCGGCCGCGATTTCGTACCCAACGTCTCCGCGGTAGAAATCAGCAAGGCCGGCGTGGGCGAGATGCGACAGCGTCGCTGCAAGCTTCTCCTGCTTTAGCGTGGTGCCGAGAGTCGGGACTTTGCCGTCAACCAGAAACGTCTCGGCAAAGCCCGGTGCCGACTTCAGATTCTCGATGTTCTCTCGCGTCAGCCGTTCCTGGCTGCGGGTGACTTGATAGCCATCGCGCGCGCGCGCGATTGCGTCTGCCAACAGCAGATCGAGCGGTAGCATTCCGCCGTGCGCTTTCGCCGCTTGCAGCGCCAGCATCCAGCCGCCGATGGCACCCGGCACCGTAAGCGCGGCGAGCGGCCCGCGCGGCGGAATGGTTTCGTAGTCGCGATAAAGCTCGGGCCGCGCGTTCCGCCCGGCGGGGCCTGGCGCCATGATGGCGCGCACGCGGCCCGATGGTTCGCGGATCAGCCAAAAGCCATCGCCGCCGATATGGTTCATATGCGGATAGACCGCCGCGATCGTGGCCGCCATTGCCACCATGGCTTCGATGGCGTTGCCGCCTTCGGCAAGGATGGAACGGCCTGCCTCAACAGCTACCGCGTGGGGCGCACAGACAGCGCCGCGACGATGGCCTGCGGTGTGAAGATCGGTCATGCGGCGGCGAAGCCGCGCTTGCGCAACAGCGCATCGGCGCTTGGCAGGCGGCCGCGGAAGGCTTTGTAGGCCTCGGCCGGATCCTGCTTACCGCCGGCGGCATAGATCGTGTCGCGTAACCGCTTTGCCGTTGCCGGATCGAAGATATCACCGGTCTCCTCGAACGCCGCAAAGGCATCGGCATCGAGCACCTCCGACCACATGTAGCTGTAATAGGCCGCGGCATAACCGCCGCCCGAGAAGATGTGTCCGAAGTGCGGTGAGCGGTGCCGCATGCCGATTTCGGCCGGCATGCCGATTTCGGAGAGGGCCTTTTCCTCAAACGCTGTCGTGTCGATATTGTCGGCACTCGGCATGGAGTGAAACTCAAGATCGACCAGCGCCGACGAAACATATTCGACCGTGGCAAAACCCATATTGAAATTGCGCGCGGAAATCAGGCGCTTGAGCAATTCTTCCGGCATCGGCTCGCCGGTTTCGTAATGGCGTGCGTAGCGCCGCAGCACATCGGGTTGCTCGAGCCAATGCTCGTAAAGCTGTGACGGTAATTCGACGAAGTCGGTTGACACGCTGGTGCCCGAAATTTTCGGATAAGTCACTGAGGACAGCAGGCCGTGCAGCGCGTGGCCGAACTCGTGGAATAGCGTGCGGGCATCGTCGAAACTGAGCAGCGTTGGTTCGCCGTCCGGCGCCTTGGCAAAGTTGCAGACATTGATGATCAAGGGATCGATGTTGCCGGCAAGCCGCTCCTGGTCGCGTAGCGAGGTCATCCAGGCGCCGCTGCGCTTGGACGATCGTGCGAAGTAGTCGCCGAAGAACAGGCCGACTTTCTTTCCGCCGTTGTCGCGCACCTCCCAGACCCGCACATCGGGGTGCCAGGCCGGCGCGTCGGGACGCGGAGCAAAACTTAATCCGAACAGCTTTTGCGCGGTGTAGAATGCGGCCTCGATCAGCCGATCCAGATTGAGATAGGGCTTGATCGCTGCTTCATCGAAATCGAACGCGCGCTGGCGCAGTTTCTCGGCGTAATAACGCCAATCCCAGGCCGCCAGCTTGAAGTTGCCGCCATCTTCTCGGACGAGTTCCTGCAAGGCGTCGCGATCGACAAGCGCGCGCCCGCGCGCCTTGGCCCACACCGTGTCGAGCAGATTGCGCACCGCGGCGGGGGTCTTCGCCATGGCGTCATCGAGCCGGTAATGGGCGTAGTCCTGGAACCCGAGCAGCTTGGCGCGTTCGGCGCGCAGCTTCACCGTCTCGGCGATGATCGCCTTGTTGTCGGTCTTGCCGCCGTTGTCGCCGCGCATCGCAAAAGCGCGGTAAATCTTTTCGCGCAGATCCCTCCGGCTCGAGAATTGCAGGAATGGCTCGACGCTGGAACGCGACAACGTGATGACGTGGCCCTCAAGCCCGCGCTCCTTTGCTTCCGATCGCAGCACCTCACACATGAAATCCGGCAGGCCGGCCAGTTCGGCTTCGCCATCAAGCCGAAGCGTATAGGCTTGCTCATCCGCAAGAACGTTTTGACTGAACGAAGTACCGAGCGTAGCCAGCCGTTCGGTGATTTCCGCGAGACGTTTCTTGGACGTGCCGTCGAGACCGGCGCCGGCCCGGCGAAAACCGGTGTGGTAGCGCTCAAGCACGCGGGCCTGCTCGGCGGTGAGGCCAAGCCCATCGGCCTGCTGCATCAGTGCATTCACCCGCGCAAACAATACGGTGTCGGTACTGATCTTGTTCCAGTGCAGCGCGGTCAACGGTACGATCTCACGCTCGATGGCAAGCAGCGCGTCGTTGGCGTGGGCACTGACCAGCATGTGGAAGATGCTCTCGACGCGCGTAAGCGCCCGTCCGCTCAGTTCGAGGGCACCGATCGTGTTATCGAAACTCGCGGGCGCGGGATCGGCCTTGATCGCCGCAATCTCCTCCTCATTCTCGGCCAGTGCCCGGGTATAGGCCGGGCGAAAGTGCTCGGGTTTGATGACATCGAACGGGGGCACCCCATCGGGGGTCGTCCAATCCGCCAGGAGCGGGTTGGCGGTGGGGGCATGGCTGGTCATTGGACACCCTTATTCATTAGGCAGGCGGGCATGATATATGTCCTCGCATAGAACCGGCCACAGGAGAGCCCGATATGCCCCGCCACGCCCATTATCTACCCCACGGGGTCATTCCGGCTGCCCTGCTGCCGTTCAACGACGATCTGTCGATCGACGAAAAGAGCTTCCGTAAGCATCTGCGCGACGTCGCTGCGGTGCCTCATCTGACTGCCGTTACCATCAATGCCCATTCGACCGAGGTGGCATCCTGCACCTTCGAGGAGCAGCGCCGGGTGCTCGACATCGCCCAGGATGAGATCGGCGGCAAGCTGCCGTTGGTTAACGGCATCTGGGCCGATGGCAGCCTTGAAGCTGCGCGCATTGCCCGCATGGCGGAAGAGGGTGGCGCTTCGGTGCTGCTGGTGTTCCCGCCCGCGCCGTTCACGCTGCAACAGTCGCCGGCTATGGCGGTCGAGCACTTCAAGCGCATCGCCGGGGCCTCGAGCCTGCCGATCATCGTGTTTCAGTATCCGCTGGCGACCGGGCAGGGTTATCCGCGCGATACTCTCCTCAAGATGTGCGAGGAAGTGCCGACCATTCGCGCCATCAAGGACTGGTGCGGAAACGTCCCGCAACACGAGATGCACATCCGCGTGCTGCAAAACCTGCCGCGGCCGGTCAACGTGCTCTCGACCCATAGCGCCTGGCTGTTCAGTTCGTTGGTGCTTGGCTGCAATGGGCTCCTTTCCGGCTCCGGCAGCGTGATCGCCGACCTGCAATCCGCGCTGTTCCAGGCCGTCAAGAACAACGACCTTGCCGAGGCGCGCCGCATAAACGATCGAATTTATCCGCTCGCGAAAGTGTTCTACGCCGAACCATGGGCCGACATGCACAACCGCATGAAAGAGGCACTGGTGCTGCTCGGCCGCCTGCCGCGGGCCGTGGTGCGGCCACCGCTGGTTAAGATCAGCCGTGCCGAGATCGACCGCATTCGCTCAGCCCTGGTCGAGGCGGGCATGCTATCGGAGAAAGCGGCTCGCGACGCGGCTTAAACCCGCCTTGAATTGGCCTTCTGTTTCGGCCTAATTGCCGGCAAGGAATGAAGTGATGGATCAATCTGCATCGCCGCGCGGCAAGCGCATCAAGTGGCTCAACGTGCTGACCGTGGTCAGCGCGGCCATCCTCATCGGCGCGGAAGTCTTTGGTGCGGCCTTCGCGGGCAGCTGGGCGATCTCGAGCCTGCTATCAATCGGCGCGTTCGGCGCGCGCATTCTCGACGGGCTGTTCGTTCTATGCGGCATCGCCGTGATGGTGAAGTTCGTCAGTACTGCGCGTCGCGTCGAGCCATTCAGCGTTGACTGACTGTACCGCCGACTAACTCGCATCGCTGACTGACGCGCTCCCGCCGATCGCTCTCCACCGCTCTCGAACCGCTTTTACGGTCCGAATGAATGCCTGAGGTTCGGCTATCGACGGTCGAGCCTACTTTGGCTGGACGTTCGGATCGCCGCCGGGGCTACCGGGAGGTGGAATCACCGAGGTGTCGCCAGTCTTCGGCGTCGGCGCCTTCATCGCTGGATCGACATCGGGCGGGCACATCACACCGGCGGTTTGATCCGATCGCTGCAGGGTTTGGTTAGACTTTTCCTGCGGCGTGCATCCTTTGGGATCAGGGGCCTGCGCCAGCGCAAGTGAAGTTCCGAAAAGCGAAATCGCCAGTGCGGTCAGGCACGGTTTTGCGATATTCAGCATATGCGAACCTCCCTTCAAACCAGAAGCTTTGGCTAGATAACGGCTGGCGAGGGGTGCGGTTCCTACATCACAATCCACTCAGCTGGCGGCAGTCCACTCGATATGCGCCTTGATCGCTTTACGCTGGTCGTCGATCCAGCCGTGCGGCCGTGCTTTTTCGATCATGGCCGAGAATTTCTCTTGCCAGGCCGTGTCGTTTTCGACGCCGGGCCAGCGCCGCAGCGTGTCTTCAAAGATCCAGGCCGTCCCTTCGTCGGGTAATTCGGCCCGGCCGGCTGTCGCGCGGCGTACTGCATCGAACTCTGCGCGGTCGCCTTGAACGACGAGTTTGAAGGCGCGAAAATTGTCGCGGTCTTCGAATGTCAGGCCGGATGATGTCGAGCCTTGGGCCGTAGAGAATTTCAGGAACATCGGTGCTGCCTTGGTGCGTTAGCTGCAACTACGCGAGATTAACGATCCCAGCCTCGCCATTTTCGGTGCCGAAGGCGAGCAGCGCGCCGTCCGCGCTCCAGGCTAGCGCCGTGACCGGCGCATCACCTGGCCTCTTCGCCAGAATTTCGGCGCCGTCGTCGATGCGAACCAGGAGCACCATGCCGTCGGTATAACCTGCGGCAACGATATCCTGTTTCGGATGACAGGCCACGGCCTCGACCTTGTGCTCCGAGGGCGCCAGAATCTTCGGCTGCTTGCCCATCGGTCCTTCTTTGCTCTGGAACGGCCAGAGGATGATTTGGTTGGAGCCGGACGTTGCGAGAAAGCGTCCGCCCGCGGTCCAGGCCATCGAGGTGACGCGCGACGCGTATCCCGTCATGCGCATGTGCTGGTGATCCACGATCCGCCAGCCGTGCAGCATCGGCTCCTGCATGGAAGTGACGAGAAAACGGCCATCAGGGTGCACGGTGGCGCCGAGATGCGAGCCCTTCCATTCGAGCTTCTCCGGTTCCGCTTGCGGCGCGTTCGGAAACCACAGCGTCGCGCCGTTGTAGTGCGCGATGGCGAGGCGAAAACCTTTCGGCAAAAATGCCAGCCCACCGGCGGTTGAGGGCGCCTCGAAGGTGCGCAGCTCTTTGGCCTGCACGAACACCGATTTGCCGGCAGACCAGGCGATTGCCCCATCGGGGCCGATGGCGACCCGATCGATCCAGCGGCGTTTTGGATCGGTCGCCATGTCCCGGCTTTGCCCTTTGGCGTTGGTCGTGATGATTTTGCCGTCGTCGCCGCCGGTTAAAACAGCATTTTCGTTGGCGGCTACCGCAAGTATCGCGCCGCTGTGAACCGCTACAGTTCTTGGTTCACCTGTCGGCTCGGCGAGCACGATGGCTTCCTCGGCCAGCACAAATGCAGCCGTCTTACCGAGGAAATGAGCGGCGATCACCGCGCCGCTTGCCGCGACTGCATGTGTGCGCTCGACGACGGATACGGTGTCGTTGCGGGTGTCAGACATGAGAGCCGGTCAGGCGATGCAGCTTTCGAAGCCTTCGGAGATCGCCTTGCCTGGCAGGTTGCGGCCAATGAAGACGATGCGGCTATCGCGCTTCTCACCGTCCTTCCATGGCCGCTGATGATCGCCGTCGAGGATCATGTGAACGCCTTGGAACACGAAGCGCTCATCGTCACCCTTGAATGACAGGATGCCCTTGCAGCGCAGGATGCTCGGCCCTTCCTTCTGCACCAGATCCTGCACCCACGGAAAGAACTTGTCCGGGATTGAGCGGCTTCTCGGTGCGGAGCGAAATCGATTGCATGTCTTCGTCGTGGTAGTGCTTCAGCCCGCCGTGCGAGTGCGCATGCTTATGGTCGTGATCGTGGTGGTGGTCATCGTCATGGTCGTGACCGTGATGATGGTCGTGATCATGATCGTGATGATCATGGTCATCACCACCAAGAAAATCTGGCTCAATATCCAGGATGCGGTCGAGATCGAAAGCATTGCGGCCGAGCACCTGATCGAGCTCGATGTTGGCGCGCTGGGTCCTGTGCACCTTGGCGTAGGGGTTGATGCCGCGGATGCGCGCCTCGACCTCGTTGAGCTCTTCAGGCGTGACGAGATCCGTCTTGTTGATCAGGATCACGTCGGCGAAGGCGATCTGGTTTTTGACCTCCGGCGCGTCCTTGAGCCGGTCGTTGAGCCACCTGGCATCGGCGACCGTCACAACGGCATCGAGCCTGGTTTTGCGCCCAACATTTTCATCGACGAAGAAGGTCTGCGCCACCGGCGCCGGATCGGCGAGGCCGGTGGTTTCGACGATGATGCCGTCGAACTTTCCCTTGCGGCGCATGAGCCCGTCGAGGATGCGGACCAGGTCGCCGCGCACGGTGCAGCAGATGCAACCGTTGTTCATCTCGAATACTTCTTCGTCAGCGCCGACAACGATGTCGTTGTCGATGCCGATTTCGCCGAACTCGTTGACGATCACGGCGTATTTCTTGCCGTGCGGCTCGGACAGGATGCGATTGAGCAGGGTGGTTTTGCCGGCGCCGAGATAACCGGTCAGCACTGTAACCGGGATTTTTTCGGAAGCAGCTTGTTCGGACATGGACACTCTCCTGCGCGGCTATATAGGCGATCCCGCCCGCCGCTGAAACCCGCTCAGGCCTCGAGATGGCGGCGCGGGAGCGCGAGCCAGAGCAGGCCGCCTGCGGGGCCTACAACGACCGACAGTGCGTAAAGGACGCCTGCGGTTAGGATAATGGTCGGTCCAGCCGGTAAAGCGGCGCTGTGGGAAACGACCAGTCCGGCGTAGCCGGAGATCATGGCGCTACCGATCGCGACGGCGATCATGCCGGTGATGTCGCGAGCCCAAAATCGCGCAATGAAGGCCGGCATCATCATGATACCGACCGCAAGCAGGGTGCCGAGGACAAGAAAACCGCCAACCAGATTAAGCACCACCAGCGCCAGGAAGGCGATATGCGCGCCGCCGCCGCCGAAGCGGCTGACTGAACGCAGAAATCCGGGATCGACGCATTCCAGTATGAGTGGCCGCCAGATCAGCGCGAACGCGACCAGCGATACCGAGGCAATGGCCGCAATCAAGCAGCAATGCCGGGCCTGTAATCGTCATGACCGAGCCGAACAGGAAATGCACCAGGTCCTCGTCATTGCCTTTGGCGGAGACGATCACGACGCCGAGCGCCAGCGAAATCAGAAAAAATGCGGCAAGCGAGGCATCTTCTTTTATCGGCGTTGCCCGGGCGATCAGGCCGGCGCCGATGGTGATGAGAAAGCCCACAATCAGCCCGCCACCGGCCATCGCGAAAACGCTCAAGCCCGCAATCAGGAAACCGATGGCTGCCCCGGGCAGGATGGCGTGTGATAAGCGCATCGCCAATAAGGCTCATGCGGCGCAACATCAGGAATACGCCAATCGGCGCGGCGCTGAACGAGAGCGCGAACGTCGCCACCAGCGCGCGGCGCATGAACATCGAGTATCGGCAAATGGCGCGATCAAAGTATTATACAGCACCGTCATTTGTTCCCGCTATTTCAGGGCAATCCGCGTTTTCATTCCGCGGCTATTGCACAAGTCTCCGCAGTCTCGTCGAACGCCTCACACATGCATCGTGCGGCGTGCAGGTTTTCCGCTGTGAGCACGTTGCGCGTCGCGCCCCACGCTACCGGCTCGCGGGCGAGCAACAGGGATTGCGGAAAATTCGAACGGACCAGTTCCATATCATGGGTTGCGGCGACCACCGTTCGCCCCTCCTGATGCCAGTCTCTGGACCAGTTGCATCAGCTCGTTACGGGTCTTGCTGTCGATAGCGCTGAACGGTTCGTCGAGCACGATCAGCCGTGCATCCTGGATGAGCAATCGGGCAAACAGCATGCGCTGCATCTGACCGCCCGATAACGTGCCGATGACCCGCCGCTCAAATCCGGTCAGTCCGACGGTCGCGATACCGGCTTCGATGGTTGCGTTCTGTTTGTGGCCAAGGCCACCGAAGGGACCGGTTTGTGCGCCACAGACCCATCGCCACCAGATCGTAAACGGTGATCGGGAAGGAGCGGTCAATCTCTGCCGCCTGCGGCAAGTAACCGATATCGCGCACGTCAAAGCCATTGCGCTCGATATGCCCCGCGAGTGGTTTCAGTGTGCCGGTAATGCCCTTGAACAGCGTCGACTTGCCGGCGCCGTTCGGGCCGACCACGGCGGTCAATGAGCCGGCTTCGACCTTACCGCTCAGATGATGCACGGCGGGATGGCGGTCGTAGCCAAGCGTAACATCGCAAAATTCAATCGCCGCCATCTTCACTTCATCGCCCAAAGGGCCGCTGCCCAAATCAGCACGATCAAAAAACCGGCGATCGTGAGCCGCTGGATCGCCGAGAGCCGCAATAATGATGGTGCAATCGCGGATGAGGGATGCGCCCCCGCGCCATGATGATGCGTCATTACGACCCCGGCAAAGCCAATAATGTAACAATATAACATTTTGCCCGGAAACTGCCAGCCCTGGTCGTCGGCCGGCGCCCATAGCGCGAGCGTTTGGGTGCGACAGCGGTAGCATTGGCCGTTTTGAGCTTTCGCGCTAAGGAAAGGTCAACAATGTTTGCGGCGAAACCGGCCGCTCGGGAGGAAACAATGTCTCGGATTACCCGCCGTACTGCGCTTGGACTTGCCGCTGCTGCCCCGTTCGCGATCTGGCAAGGCAGCCCATGCCGACCCGCTCATTATCAAATTTAGTCACGTGGTGACGCCGGATGCGCCGAAAGGCAAGGCGGCAGTGCTGTTCAAGCAACTCGCCGAAAAATACACCGACGGCAAAGTATCGGTTGAGGTCTATCCGAATTCCTCGCTTTACAAGGACAAGGAAGAACTCGAAGCCTTGCAGCTCGGCTCGGTGCATTTGCTGGCGCCGTCGATCTCGAAATTCGGCCCGCTTGGCGTCAAGGAATTCGACGTCTTCGATTTGCCATTCCTGATGAGCGACGACGTCCATGCGCGGGCGATGATGGCAAGCCCGATGATGGACTTGTTCAACAAGAAGCTCGAAGACAAGGGCGTCACCCCGCTTGGGTACTGGGACAACGGCCCGCAGCTCTACACGGCGAATGTGCCGCTGATCATGCCGGATGATTTCCGCGGCCTGAAAATGCGCATCCAGGGCTCGAAGGTGCTTGATGCCGTTGCGCGTCAGCTCGGCGCCCTTCCGCAGATCATCGCGTTCAGCGAACTCTATCAGGCGCTACAGACCGGCGTGGTGGATGGCGAAGACAATGTCGCCTCGAACATCTCGACCCAGAAACTTTACGACGTGCAGAAGAACCTCACGGTCTCCAATCACGGCAGGCTGACTTACTCTCTGATCACCAACAAGAAGTTCTGGGATGGCCTGCCGGCGGACGTGCGGCCCGGTCTCGATCGCGCGGTCAAGGAAACGACCGCTTTCTTCAACGATACGGCGGCCAAAGATAATGTAACCGCGATGGACACGATCAAGGCCAGCGGCAAGACGGAAATTCATGTGCTGACCGATACCGAGAAGCAAGCCTGGATCGCCAAGTTGATGCCGGTCCACAAAGAGATGGAAGGCCGGTTCGGCAAGGAGTTCATTGCCCAGATTTACAAAGCATCGGGCTTTGTCCCGCCGCAATCTTAACGCGGCCAGATCCCTCCCTCATGCGGGAGGGATTTTTGCTCCTGGGGACAGCCGTTGCTGGACCGTTTCCTCAATCGCCTCGAAGAATGGATCATCCTCACGCTGATCGGGGCAGCGACAGTGCTGACCTTTGTCGCGGTGGTGCACCGCTATGGTGCGAGCAATTCGGCAAACCTCGCGCGCTGGGCCGGGGTGCATCACTTGCTCTGGCTGAAGGCCGCGGCCAATGCGGTCTATGATCAGCTTGCCGCGATCAATCTGTCCTGGGCCAACGAGCTCTCCACCTACATGTTCGTGTGGATGGCAAAGTTCGGCGCCGCGCTCGGCGTACGCACGGGCATCCATGTCGGGGTCGATGTTTTCGTCAACAAGCTTTCACCATCGGCGCGAAAGCCGGTGATCGTATTTGCGCTGTTGTGCGGTGCGCTATTTACCGGGGTTATCGGCACATTGGGCGGCCTCTATGTTTACGAGCTCGATCCCGATCAGGTGTCGCCGGAGCTCGAATGGCCGAGCTGGATCATCTATCTCTGCATCCCGCTTGGCTCATACCTGATGTGCTTCCGCTTCCTCCAGGTCATGTGGCGATATCTGCGGACCGGCCGTGTGCCGCATCAAGGCCACGGTATCGAGTATGAGGAGCCGCACGACGCAGCTTTACCTGCCACTGTGCCGGTGAGCGAGAACGCGCGATGACGGCAGTCTCGCAGCTTTCCAAGCCGGCAACGCCAAAAACATTCGGCGACAACGTCACTGCGGCGCTAATCGTGCTGCTTCCGATCGCGCTGGCGCTGATCTGCTTCGCCGCGCGGCTACATATCATCGAGCTATCGCACACCGTGCGCGCCGAGCTTCTGTTTGCGATGCTGCTCGCCTTGATGGCGTGCGGCATGCCGATCTCGATCGCGCTCGGTCTGTCGGTGCTGACTTATCTGTTCATTCTCTCCGATGTCGATCCGAAGATGGTGGGCCTGAAGCTGTTCACCAGCATCGACCGTTTCGAGATCATGGCGATTCCGTTTTTCATCCTGGCCGGCAATTTCCTCACCGCCGGCGGGGTGGCGCGGCGGATGATCAATTTTGCCACGTCGATTGTCGGGCATTGGTACGGCGGGTTGGGCCTGGCCGGGGTCGTAGCTTGCGCCTTGTTCGCGGCGATCTCAGGTTCATCGGTCGCGACCGTGGTTGGCATCGGCTCGATCATCCTTCCGGCGCTGATGGAGCAAGGCTATCCGCCGCGCTTTTCCGCAGGCGTTATCGCCACATCTGGCGCTTTGGGCATTCTGTTCCCGCCGTCGATCAATCTCGTGATCTACGCGGTCGCGACCTCTGGCATGCAACCACGTGGCCCAACCGGTGCGGTCGTCGACTCGGCCTCGATCGGGCAGCTCTTCATCGCGGCATTGATCCCGGGCCTGATCCTCGCGGTGATGCTCGGGGCGACCACCTGGTATCGCGCATGGCGCAATGATTATCCGCGTATGCAGCGGTCGAGCTGGCACGAATGTTGGAACGCTTTTCGGGAAAGCATATGGGGCCTGTTGCTCATTTTATTTGTGCTCGGCGGCATTTATACCGGCCTGTTCACGCCAACAGAGGCCGCGGCCTGCGCTGCAGTCTATGCCTTTATCATCGCAGTCTTTGTCTACAAAGGTCTGAAGTTTTCTGAAGTGCCGGCTGTGCTGCTGAAGGCCGCGTCGATGAGCGCGATGATCCTCTACATCATCACCAATGCGGCGGTGTTCTCCTGGCTGCTGACATCCGAGCAAATCCCGCAGTCGATGGCGGGTTGGATGACGGCGCAAGGTTTCGGTATGGTCGCGTTCCTTCTCGTGACCAACATCGTCCTGCTGGCCGCCGGCAACTTTATGGATCCGTCCGCCATCACGCTCATCATGGCGCCGATTCTGTTTCCGATGGCTGCTGCACTGGGTGTGCATCCGGTCCATCTCGGTATCCTGATGGCGGTCAATATGGAGGTCGGCCTGTGCCATCCGCCGGTCGGCCTTAATCTTTACGTGGCGTCCGGCATAACGCGGATGGGCATAACCGAGCTGACGATTGCTGTGCTGCCGTGGCTCGTCACCATGCTGATCTTTTTGGCGATGGTGACCTACATTCCGGCGCTGTCGCTTTGGTTGCCGCACGTCCTGGGCATGCTCTGATCTTATGCGATTAGGCAGCGGAGGCCGTCTGCAGGGCCATTCAATAAGTATTTGAATCAACAATAGAAATTCTTGCATGTGAGCACGGAACGCCGCCACTTGCCGCGCCTCCGCCTAAAGTAGGCGGGTGGCGGTTGGAACAACTCCGGCCCTGACGGCTTAATTCACACAATTGTCTTGAGTTTATCCAAGCCTCCGGGAACCGGGCTGATGCCGCTTGCCGTTGCGCAATATCTTCGAGATCTGGCCGTCCGGTGCAGCCGCATGTCTCGCGACTGCACCGACCAAGACACTGGCAAAGAGCTGGTGCAGATCAGCGTCGATCTGATCGAGAAGGCCGAGGTTCTCGAGGGCTACTTCTCGATTGCCGAGCCGACAAGCAATCCGGACGATCTGTTCAAGGCCGAGATCATCGATGTTGGTGAGGACGAGAAAGACTGACGTCCTAAACTCCGATCCAATCAAATTGCGTCGGATCAGGGTCTGGATTTCTTGTTGGAGCATGATCTTGTCGGAAAACCGGAAGTCCACCCCGGATCAAGTCCGAGGGCACGCTTTTTCCGGATCATGCTCTAAGAAGCCTGACGTATCGCCGCCGTACCGCGTAATCCCTCGAGGATCGAGTTGGCGCGAGCCATCGAGAATTCGCGCGTCTTCTTGTCGAATGCCTCGGGCGAACCGGGCATCATGTAGCCGTGGAGAATGCCCGGGAAGATGTGAACCTCGACATTCTTCATGCGCGCCGGGATGGCACGATAGGCGTCGAGCACTTCGGCCGGTGCCAGGCGATCGCGGTCGCCCCAGATGATACACACCGGCTCGCTCACGCCTTCGATCTCCGGGAGGTAGTTGAGCATTTGGCTGCCGTGGCACGAAATTCCAGCAGCGTAGCCAAGACGCTTCGGTCCAATGATCGCGTAGGGGCCGCCATAGCAAAACCCCATTGTCGCGGCGCGGCCATTGAATTGCGGCAGTGTGCGCAGATACGTCAGCATATCGATAAGGTCGATCTCGCCGGCCTTGATCTTTTCCAGCCGCGGTTGCGAGCGCTTCTGGGCGCGTTCGTCATCGTGCGATAGCGGGCCGGGAATTGACCGCCAGAATAGATCGGGGACGGCGGCAATAAAACCGTGTGCGGCAAATTCATCGGCGATGGCGCAGATATCCGCATCGACGCCATGGACGGCGGAGGTCAACACGACAGCCGGCGCCGGGGTGTCGGCTTTGGGTATGGCCAGATAGCAATCGAACTCGCCGCCCTCACTCGAACGGATTTTCACCGGTTTGCCTGACACGAGGTTCTCCCTTTGTGACGATAAAAGCTTTAGTCGTGGAAATCGCCTGGCTGAAGCGCGATAGGCGTGCCGTGCGGTGTGCGTGTGCAGGCGTGCTCCCAGGCGTGCCGCGTGCGCGCGAGTTGTCGCGCATCGGTGATGCCTTTTTCCGCCACGAGTCGTTCGAGCGTGTTCAGCCAATGGTGATAATAGGTCTCGCCGGTGTCGGGATCGCCTGCGGCTTGTGCCTTTTTGATCTCATCGCCGAGAGTCGCCGCCCATTCGTTCCAGGTGAATAGCCCGCGCTCATGCAGTGAAAGCGCCAGCGCAAAGGCTTCCGCTTGCCATGGCTCGCGAAATACCGGGCCGTCGTCATTGCGCGGAATGCTCGTGACGGCTCGCGTCGCGCGCAATGTGGCCGCGTCAGCGCTCATGCCGGTTCCAGATAAGGCTCGAAGGCTTCGATCGAAACCTTAAGACCCGGCTCGGTGCTGTCGCCCCACAATTCGCGGCCATCGAACAGCACTGTGTAGAGCCATTGCGGATCGTCACCTTTGCCGAGCGCGGCGGTGTCGGGAAAAACGTGGCAACCGCGTATGGTCTCGATCGTGCCGACGCGATCGCGCGCATAGCGCGGCAGGCGGGTGTGCGTTTCGGGATGAATGTTTTTGGTGCGCACCCGATCGCCGGGTTTGAAACCGGCAGCGGCCTGCGCGGGCCGCGCAAACGTTCCGCGTGATAGGGTGTTGGGCACGTCCGCGGCGTTGAGCTTTCGCTTCAACGTCTTGCCAGGGCGCAGCGCGTGGCCGGCCTTGATCTCATCAGCGTCGGCGAGGCCGAGGTCGATGATGAGCTTCTCCAGCCGGATCGCCCACTTCTTGTAATAGGACGCAGTGAGGTAAAGGTCCGGTGGCAAACGCTCGATGCCGTAGCGCGTCTGATCGATGGTCCAGATGCCGGTGTAGCCCATGGCGCGATTGAGGGCGAGCGTGCGGCCTTCCCACTTGGCGTGAAAGACCGGCTCGTCCTTCTCCGGCTCGACTTTGCCGAAGCCGTGCATCCCGCCCATGTCGTGGATGCCGTCCATCACGCAGCCTCTTTCGGATTTTTCGGCAATCCGGTGCCGATCATGCAGTCGCGGGTAACCAGAGAAGCAAGCTTTTCTTCGCTCCAGCCTTCGGTACCCGCAGGCCGCATCGGCAGCACGATGAAACGGGTTTCCGCCGTCGAGTCCCAAACGCGGATGTCGCTCCCGGCCGGCAACGTGACGCCGAAATCGGCAAGAACGCCGCGCGGATCGTTGACCGCACGTGAGCGATAGGGCGCCGATTTGTACCAGACCGGCGGCAGGCCGAGCACTTCCCACGGGTAGCAGGAGCACAGGGTGCAGACGATCATGTTGTGTAGTTTCGGCGTGTTCTCGACCGCGATCAGGTGATCGCCGACCCGGTTCATCAACCCGAGCGCGACGACAGCCTTGCTGGCGTCCTCGACCAGAGCCTTCTTGAAGGCCGGATCGCTCCAGGCCTTGGCGACGACCCTGGCGCCATTATGCGGACCGACCTTGGTTTCATAGGCCTCGATGATGGCGTCGAGCGCAGCTGGATCGATATAGCCTTTCTCGGCCAGTACGGTTTCCAGCGCCCGTACCCGCAACTGCATTTCCGACAGCTCGGATCCGTGAGGGTCGTCGTGGTCGTGATCGTGTGCCATGAGGGGCGTCCCGGATATTCTCGGGCAGCAGTATAGTACGCTGGGGAAACCATGAAAGACACGGTCCAGCGTATTGCGGACGGTATCGATCGCACCACCGCGGCCATCGGCCGCGCGGCGGCATGGTGTTGTCTCTTCGTCGTGCTGGCCGAGTTTGCCGTTGTCGTGATGCGTTACGCCTTCGGCATCGGCTCGATTCGTTTGCAGGAATCCGTGCTGTACGCCCACGCCGCTTTATTCATGCTCGCAGCCGCCTGGACGCTGCAAACCGACGGCCACGTACGGGTCGATATCTTTTATGCGCAGGCTCATCCGCGTACGAAGGCGCTGATCGATCTTTTTGGCACGGTTGTATTCCTGCTTCCGGTCACGGTCGTGATTGGCGTGCTTTCGCTGCCCTATGTCGCGCGCTCGTGGGCGATCTTTGAAGGTTCGCGTGAGACCAGTGGCCTGCCGTTCGTCTATCTGCTCAAGACGCTGATTCCGTTATTCGCGCTCCTGCTCGGCCTGCAGGGCGTGGCGCAGGCGTTTCGTGCGTGGCTCGTGCTGAGCGGGTCTCGCCCCGCGCCATGAGCGAAATCCTCGTCATTGCAATGGTATTCACCGTCTGTGCGCTGCTGCTGGTCGGCTATCCGGTGGCGCTGACGCTTGCCGGCGTGTCGCTGCTCTTCGCCGTAGCCGGCTCGGCAGCCGGTATCATGAGCTTCGCGCTCCTTGGCGCGCTGCCAGAACGCATTTTCGGCGTCATGACCAATGACGTGCTGCTCGCGATCCCGCTGTTCATTTTCATGGGCGTGATGCTGGAAAGATCGCGGATCGGTGAGGATCTTCTGGAAACCATGGGCCGGCTGTTCGGTGCGTTGCCCGGCGGCCTTGGATTCTCGGTGGTGCTGGTCGGAGTCTTGCTCGCCGCCGCCAAGGGTGTGGTCGGCGCCACGACCGTGACCATGGGCCTGATCGTGCTGCCGACCATGCTGCGTCACGGCTACGACAAGGCACTTGCTGCCGGCACGGTGGCCGCGACTGCCACGCTCGCGCAGATATTCCCGCCTGCAACGGTCCTGGTATTACTCGGCGATCAGCTCAGCAATTCGTATCAGGCCGCACAACTCGCCAAGGGCAATTTCGCGCCGGAGACCGTGTCTGTAGCCGACCTGTTTGCCGGGGCGATTATTCCCGGCTTGGTTTTGGTCGCGCTCTATCTGGCTTACCTGATTGGCGTCGCCATTTTCTTTCCGGACAAATCGCCCGCGATCGCGCCCGATCCAGCGTCGCCGCGCGGTTTTGCCTTGATGCGCCGTCTGGTCGCCGTACTGATCGCGCCGATCGCCCTTATCGTCGCCGTGCTTGGCTCGATCCTCGGCGGCATCGCGACGCCAACCGAGGCCGCGTCGGTCGGTGCTGTCGGCGCAATCCTGCTGGCGATGCTGCGATCGGGCGCGGCCGGATTACTGATGCCGGTGATGCTCCGCACCGCTCAGATTACCAGCATGATCTTCCTGATCCTGATCGGCGCGACATTGTTCAGCCTGGTATTCCGCGGCCTCGGTGGCGACACCATGGTGGAGCGCGCGCTGACCAATCTGCCGGGGGGCGTCGCCGGCGCGATTCTTGCGGTGATGGCCGCGCTATTTCTGCTCGGCTTTGTGATGGACGCTTTCGAGATCATTTTCGTGGTCGTGCCGATTGTCGCACCGGTGCTGCTGCAAATGCCCGGTGTTAATCCGGTCTGGCTCGGCGTCATGATGGCAGTAAATTTGCAGACCTCCTACATGCACCCGCCGCTTGGCGCGACGCTGTTTTATCTGCGCGGCGTCGCTCCGCCGGAGGTAACCACCCGGCACATCTATCTTGGAATTATTCCTTATGTGTTGATTCAGCTCGTGATGCTGCTGGCGCTATGGTTTGCGCCAGCGCTCGCAACGTGGCTGCCGCACAAGCTGTACGGTTCCTGAGTTCCTGCAAGCCGCCAGTCCTACAAATCATCCAAGCCATATTCCGCCCAGCGCGACTCCACGCGTGCCGCGTCGTCAGGGTGCGGCTTGACCGTCGGCGGAAAACGCTCGTTGCCCCAGCGCTCTTGCCGCGGATGTTTCCAGTTGCGTGTCGCGTCGATCAGCATGCAATTCCACAACCCGGTGCCGAGTTGCGCAACATCGCGGTCCTCCATCGGGGTCGATGGATCGATCGGCGAGCCAAAGATTCCCGGGAAGACCACCACGCCACCTTCGCCGGCATTGACGCGGTGCGCGTAGGCCCATTCGACCTGTTCATCATCGGCCGGGTCGATGTCCTCTTCGACAACGATAACGTGCTTGTAGCGGTAAGTCGCGGCGCTGTTGCCCCACAAGGCAGCCGCGATCTGCTTCGGCTGACCCTGGTAGTGCTTTTTGATCTGGATGCGGATGTTGACGCCGTTGGTGATCGGCGGTGCGTAGACATCGAGTATGCCGGGAATGCCGGCGGTGTTGAGAATGTTCCAGGCGATGGCGGCCCGCTGCACCGACGACATCACGCTGTTCTCGCTGTAGGAGCCCGGCAGCGTGCCTTCAAGCGAGCCGCAGAATACCGGGTCTTTGCGGTGCGTGATGCAATTGATCTTCATGGTCGGTCGCTTGGTCGGCAGGTCCGACACATAGCCGGTGAATTCGCCGAATGGGCCTTCCAGCTCGTAAGTCGACGGATCGTCGCTGATCGTGCCCTCGATCACGATCTCGGCGCTCGCCGGCACGGCGAGGTCGACCGTCTCGCATTTCACGAGTTGCGCCGCTTCGCCGCGATAGCCGCCCATCACGTCATATTCGCAAACGCCGGCGGGCAGAGGCGAGCCGGACAGGAACGACATGATCGGGTCCCAGCCGATCACGCAGGCGACCGGCATCGGCTGACCGCGCGCCGCCCATTTGACGAAATGCGCGCCCCAATGCTGGCCGCCTTTGATCAGCAGAAACGGCGTCGTGTCCTTTTGTCCGACCATGCCGCGGTACATGCCGACATTCATCACCCCGGTGTCCGGGTCCTTGGTGACGATCGAGGTGAAGGTGTGGATGTAACGGCCGCCTTCGAGGTAATGCCATTTCGGCACCGGAAATTCGGTCTGGTCGATATCCTTGCCGCGGACGATGACGTCTTTCACCGGTCCGGTGTCGACCATCACGGGCGCGATGGTCTCGCGGTTTTTCTTCATGACGTACTGCACGAGTTCGCGGTTGCTGGCGTCCTGCGAAAAGCCAAGCGCAAGCGCGAGCCGCGATCGGGCGCCAAGCCCGCTGGCGAACAGCTCGGTGCAGCGGCCGTCCTTGTAGCCCTTGATGTTTTCGAACAGCAGCGCCGGGCCTTTTTTCTCAAGCACGCGGCGGGTGACCGCCCCGATTTCGCGGTCCCAATCGACCTCGGCCTTGATGCGGCGCAACTCGCCGTGCTGCTCGAGCTGCGCCATCCATTGCCGCATGTCCAAAAAGCCCATCGTCTGCTCACTTTCAAATTTGCCAATCGCGCGATATCGCGGCATTAAATCCTGCAATTCCTGCGGTCCGCAATGGTTAATCGCGAACCGGATTCAGAGGAGCAGGGAAGCCATGACCGCAGCACAGATCTTCGATCTTCACGGCAAGGTTGCGCTGGTGACGGGCGCTTCGAGCGGGCTTGGCGTGCGTTTCGCCGAATGTCTTGCCGAAAACGGCGCCTCGGTGGTTCTGGTGGCGCGACGGGCCGATCGGCTGGCGGAAGTAAAGGCGAAAATCGAGAAGGCGGGCGGCCGCGCGGTCGCGGTCGAAGCCGATGTCCGCGACCGCGCCGCGATGGTTGCGGCTTTCGATGCCGCCGAGAAGGCGTTCGGCACCGTGACCATCCTGGTCAACAACGCCGGCGTGGTGACGGCGGGTCGCGCTATCGATCTTTCCGAGGAGGAGTGGCGGCGCGTGCTCTCGACCAATGTCGACGCAGTGTTTTATTGGGCGCAGGAAGCAGCGCGGCGCATGCTCGCGGCCGGCGTCGGCGGTTCAATCGTCAACATCGCTTCTGTGATTGCCTTTGGTGTTTCCAAAGGCGTCATCGCCTATGCCACGGCGAAGGCCGCGGTGGTGCAGGTCACCAAAGGGCTCGCGCTCGAGCTCGCGTATCAAGGGAATCCGCGTCAACGCCATCGCGCCCGGCTGGATCGTCACTGAACTCAATCGCGATTACCTGATGAGCGACAAGGGGCAGGTGCTCAAAAAGGAAATCCCGATCGGGCGGTTCGGCGAGGAGCGCGATCTTGACGGACCGCTATTGCTGCTGGTGTCCGACGCCGGCCGCTTCATGACCGGCGCGACCATCATTGCCGACGGCGGCCAGGTGGTGGCGCTGCGCGGCTGATCTGCGGCGCTACAGTGGCCGGTGCATCCGGCCGAACAACCAGCCGAGCCCAAGCGCGATCGCGACCGCGGTATAAGGCTGCGTCTCGATCGTATTACGCAACGCCCGCTCAAATGAACCTGCGGTCTTTTGTGCAGCGGTCCTTGTTGCATCGGCAACCTGCGCGGCGCTGTCGGCGGCCTGGCCATATATGTCCTGCGCGGCGCCCGACATCTCGCTCGCCACTCCGGCTGCTTGTTTCTTGGCGTCGCCAAAGGCGCGGTTGAAGTCGGGGGCGGAACTACGTGACTCTGGCATGGGTTCTCTCCACGTGAAGGATTTTTCGCGCGTTAACGCACGATCCCGCAGGAAAGTTCACGGTCCGGAACGATTGTTCCGCGAGGGTGTTAATTTCCGGAATTCACCTTTCAGCCGAACACCGCAGGAGCCGGGTCATGTTTCAATATCGGTCGAACCAGTTCGATCCGCGCCTAACCGCGATCGCCGGGCATTTGCGCGCGATCGAGAAGGAGCTTTCGATCCTGGGGCGCAAGGCCGGACAAGGTGCCGCTGATCGGGCCTCGGCAGCGGGTGATCAAATTACCGATTTATTGGGTCCGATCTTAAGCGACATCGGCGACCGTTTTCGCCGCGGCCAGCGCGTGGCGGCCGACGAGGCCGCTAATCTCGGCAACGATGCCGTGCGGTTCGGCGCCAAAATGGGGAACGACGCGATCGGGCGGATTGCGGATCAGGCCAAGCAGCGGCCGCTGTTCACACTTGCGGTGGCGATCGGTATCGGGGTGTTGATCGGATTTGCTGGCCGGCGCAATTAATGAGGCGCTGCGGCAAAGCCGTGATGTCTGCGCCTGCCTGAAAACAACACGCCAATGGCGGCAAGTTGAAGGATCGCCGCGCCTATGAAGAGGTAGGGCGCGTAGCCGGCTTGAGCGTCCACCGTCCAGTCGCTCAGTTTGCGCAGAATTCCGAACGCGGCCGGTGCAAAGGCGTAAGTCGCTTGCGAAATCGCGACGATGAGAGCGACTACACGCGACACGCTTGCAGGGTCGAATTCCGCCTGGGCGATGAGTGGCGGAAGTGACGTGGTGTTGCCAATTCCGATGCCGAACAAGAGGACACCGGCCAGCAACAGCGGCACGTTGCTTCCCCCGGCAACAAGAAGGGTTAGCGACCCACCGATCTGCACCGCGTAGTTGGCGCAAGCCACGAGCCGGCGGTCAGCGGTGGCCGGCATCAGCCAGCCGACAACTGTTCGGCCCGCTATGGCAGCAGCGGTTGCGGCGCCCATGGCAATTCCAGCCAGTTGATCGCCAAGCGCAGGCACCAGCAGCGAAAAAAGGTGCGCGACCAAGCCGACCTGAGAAAACATCGAGAGTGTCATGCCTGCGGATAGCGTTAGAAATGCTGGGTCTCGCCATAAGTTGATGGCCGGCTGTGCCGACTTTGGTCGGGCGGTCGCAATGCTGCGGGCATCGCCATCGGGTGCAAGCCCCATCTCATGTGGTGTCTTTGCGAAAAGAAAATCGGAGAGCAGCCAAGCGGTGACAAAAGCCGCAATGCCCATTGCGGCCGCGGCGATCGGAAATCCCCAAAATTCAACCAGCGCGACCCAGAGGGGAGAGAACACCACCCCGCCGATGCTGGCTCCATTGTAAGCAGCTGCGAGCGCGGCGGGCCGCGAGCGCGCAAACCACGGCGCAACAATCTCGTTGAGCGCGGCAGCCCCGGTAGCAGCCCAGCCTGCTCCACTGAGCAACGTCGCGGCAAAGAGCTGCCAAGGCTGCTGTGCTTCCGACCAGCCGACAACGCCAAGCGCCAGGGAAAGCGCTCCGGCTTTGGTAATTGTGGCGACGCCGAACCGACGATAAAGCCGCGGGAGGTTCGCCACCACGATAGCGCCAACCAAGAAGTGCGTCGTGACCGCCAGCGAAACTTGTACCAACGGCCAGCCGCGCTGTTGCTGCACGGCGTGGAGGTACACCGGCGGCCCGTAAAAGCCGAGGCCCCACCCGAATACGGCCAGCAGAAACGCTCCTGCAACGACGCGCCACCCAAAAAAGCTAAAGCCTGTGCTCGGCGGCATTCGCCCGTCCGTTGATTGATTTTCGTGAAGCTGCCCTACGGAGGCACAGGATTGTTACGGAATGGGCCGAAGTGTTCGCCATAGCAGGCGCGCCGATTAGCTCAGATCGAAATCTGGCGACCGATCTCGACGACCTGTTGGGTAGGCAGCCGGAAGTAGTCGGTGACGTGCGATGCGTTCCTGAGCATTGCCGCGAATATCGCCTCCTGCCAGTGCGGCATCGCCGGGCCGTGCCGCCGATGCAGGACATTTTCATGGCCGACGTAATAGGTCACGTCGTCAAGCTGGGTATGGCAACCTCGTTGCTGCGCCTCTTTGAGCAGAACTGGAATATCCGGGCGCTGGATGAAGCCAAAATGCGAGGTCACGCGCCAGAAGTTTTCGCCTTCTTGCTCAATCTGCATGCGCTCAGGCCAATTCACGCGCGGGCGCAACTCGGTCAACACCCTCAAAACCAGCACGCGTTCATGCAGCGCCCGATTGTGCCGGATGTGCCAGACCAAGACCGGCGGAACACCCATCGCGGTGCGCGTGAGAAAAACTGCGGTGCCCGGGACGCGAGGCACATTGCGGGCTTTCAGGTCGGCGAGAAATTCCGAGACCGAGATTGGCGTTTGCTCGAGCCGCCGTGCGACGGCGACGGAGCCGCGATGCCAGATCAGCATCATTCCGTAAATGATTGCAGCCAACAGTAGCGGTATGTAGCCGCCATCGGCAATTTTCACCGAGTTTGCCGCGAAGAATCCCGTGTCGATTACAATGAACAGGCCGGCAAGGGCCGCGCTTGTAGCCAGGCTCCATCGCCACATTTCGCGCATGGCAATGAACAGCAAAAACGACGTCATGAGCATCGTCAGCGACACGGCAATTCCGTAAGCGGAGGCAAGATCGTCCGACCTGCGGAACAGCAGTGTCAGCGCTATCGTTACAGCCATGAGCATCCAGTTCACGACGCCGACATAGATCTGGCCGTAACCCTTTTCCGATGTCTGCTTGATATGCAGACGAGGCAGCCATCCAAGCTGGATCGCCTGACGCGTCATTGAAAAAGCACCGGTGATGATCGACTGGCTGGCAATGATCGTCGCGACGGTGGCGAGACAAACAAGCGGTATCAGTAAAGGCTCAGGACACAGGCGATAAAAGATGTTGTCTTCGATCGACGCTCCACGAAGCGCGATCGCGCATTGGCCGGCATAATTCAGGACAAGGCAGGGAAACACGACCCAAGACCAGGCGATGCGGATCGGGCCTTTGCCGAAATGACCCATGTCGGCGTAAAGCGCTTCAGCTCCGGTGACGCAGAGAAAGATTCCGCCGAGCACCAGAAAGCCGCTGAACCCGTTGGTGGCGAGGAGCTTTACGCCGTAATAGGGATTGAGCGCCCTCACCACCGACGGTTCCTGTGCGATACCCCATAAACCGAGCGCGCCGATCGTTACGAACCACAACAGCATGATCGGACCGAACGCCGCGCCGATGCGGGATGTGCCAAGCGGTTGAACGGCAAATAGCGCCAACAGGATTGCGACCGCGGTTGGCACCACATAGTGCTTCAAACCGGGAGCGGCGATATCGAAACCTTCGAGGGCCGACAGCACGGAGATCGCCGGTGTGATCGCGCCGTCGCCATAGATCAGCGCGGCGCCAAGGAGCCCGGCCATCACGATCAGCGGCCGCTTGTGCTCTTTGATGCCGAGAAGCGACATCAACGCCAGAATGCCGCCTTCGCCATCATTATCGATGGTCATGGCGACCATCACGTATTTCACCGTGGTGATCAGGAAAAGCGTCCAGAACACCAGCGACAGGATGCCGATGATGCGATCCGGGGTTGCGTCGCCGTGGAGATAGTCGAAAGCAGTCTTGAGCGTGTAGAGCGGGCTTGTGCCGATATCGCCAAATACAATGCCCAGCGCTGCCACACCGGTTAGGGCCAAGGCAGTTCCGCTCGGTTTGGGGGGCGCGGGATCGCCAAGTTCATCGGGCGCGATTGACGTCATCGGGAGGGAAGCTGCCTCGTGGCTGACGAAATTGCGCTCATTCCCATCGCCCACGCACCGTATGTCGCCGTGGAGAAAGATGAGTTAGCGTGCATGACACGAGTATGACCGGGCGCGGCGGCGCCAACAACCTCTGGTTCGTAACGTCATGCAAATTACGGACCGGCTGTGATGGACACGCAACACATCGCTTTGCTCCTTGCCGGCGCGTTGGCTGGCGGCATCGTTAATGGACTCACCGGATTCGGCACTGCAATCACGGCCATCGGCATCTGGATTTACGCCATTCCACCAACTGTTGCGGCATCGTTGGCGATTATCTGTTCGGTCGCATCGCAAACCCAGACATTGCATTTGATCTGGCGCGCGATCGACTGGAGGCAAGTGCTGTTCTTTGTCGTTCCCGGGATACTCGGCGTGCCGATCGGAACGCTGCTGCTGCCGCACATTGACACGCAGGTCTTCAAGTTGGTCGTTGGATGTTTTCTCGTCGCTTATCCAGCCTACGTGCTGCTGCGAAGAAACCAGATCAAATCGGCATGGGGTGGAGTAGCCGCCAACGGCGTCGTTGGATTCGGTGGCGGAATCCTCGGCGGCCTCACCGGATTATCCGGGGTATTGCCAATTGTCTGGACCGACATCCGGGGCTGGAGCAAAGTGCAGCGCCGGAGTGTTGTGCAGTTCTACAACATGACGATCCTGTCGCTCGCGCTGGTATCCCACGGGCTTTCCGGTCTTTTGACTCGGCAAGTTTTCATCAGCGCGGCGATCGCGCTTCCGGCGACGATCTGCGGAGCCTGGTTTGGCGCGTTCCTTTATCGGCGACTCGCCGATCGCGGTTATCAGCGCGTTGTGATGGCGTTGCTGCTTATTTCAGGCATCGGCCTGATCTGGACGGCACGGTAGTCGTCGCGCATTCCCGAGATGACGGTTCCGCGAAGTACGCAGATAATCCCCCAATCAACACCTATTACCACATGGCGGGTTCCGCGACGGTGGCGGTGGTGGCGTGATGCCAGCCGTTCCCAGATTTGTCGCGTTGCCCAGGATCTGATTGGCGTCGAGCTCACCGCCGTTTGTCGGCGTCCATGTCGTTTGTGGGCAGCTGCTCCCTTGCACAGTGCCGAAGCCGCAATGGCCGATATTGGCAGTGTTGAAACCAGGCACGCCACCATTCTGGCCATTCTTGCTGGTCAGCAATGCGATGTAAAAGGCGATTGTATTTTGGGGAATCCGTCCGAGATCGATGGCAAGCGTATTCCAATTGGGGATGGACGCGCCGAAATCAGGCCGCCACAGCGAAAAGTCACCGCCGCCATTATGAATGGTGATGGTGCCGAAGTGATTGATAACTTGGGTTCCGTTGTGATCTTGAACAATCGTTGCTGTTCCGCCACGGATGCCGATGTTTGCGGCGGAAGTCGTGATGCTTGCCTCGCCGGCATGACTAAGATTGCCGCCGACGTAGCGAAGCGCGCCTTCAGTGAGCGTGGCGAGCAGGTGACCGCTATTTGCATTCGGATCATAGACATATTCGTTGATGACGAGGTCGGTATTCGGCCCGATGCTCATCGACGACTTGTCGGTGAAGCGCAGCTGCACTGTTCCGCCCGGTGACGTATGGATACGCTCGTTGTGGACGACGTGGGCGCCGACGATGAGCGGTGCGGTTGTTCCGCCGGGTGGCGTGCTTTCGGAAAGCGGATTAACCGCGGTAGTGGTGCCGACCTCCTGCGCCCCGGCGGGAGCCGAAATCAGGATAGCGATCGCGGACAACGAGGAAGATGATCCGGTGTCTCATGTCACGGTCTCTCGCATGTCCTCAAAATCGCAACGTCGGCCCGGCGCTGACTGAAAAGTCGTGCATTCCGAATGCGGCGATGTTCGACAGATCGGCGCGGTACTGAACCAGCGTGTTGAGCATGATCTGCTGCCAGATCGGAAATTCAAACCCAAGTCCGACGCGCCACTCGAGAATATGAGCGGTGTTCAGCGGATCGACAGTGGGATCGGGGGCGCTGTACTGCCATGTCGTAAAGCCGGCCGTCGGCGTCAATGTCCAGATCCGACCATCGCCAAGCGGCGAAAAATTCCACGGTAACCAAATGTCGCCGGCGTAGCTGTCGTAACCGAACGGATTGAAGCTCGCGTCGGCGTGTGCGTAGACGACTCGGGACTGGAAGCTCAAGCCTGAATAGATCGGTCCGGACGCCTGCAAGCCGTAGGTCTGCAGCGGACCATTCATGCCGCTGGCGAGTGGATAGAGTGTCAAATTGCGAAAGCTCTGCTGCACCACTTCGGCATAGGGATCGAGCGAGATATTGCCGGCATTGACATGAACGGTCAGGCCGCCACCAACGCTGCCATAGTAAGGTGCATCGGCCAGCGTGCCGCCGGTCGCAACCACATAGGGTTTGATCGACAGGCCGATCGGGCTTGCGGTCGGAATGCCGAAGCGCGGTCCTGCACGTAGCTCCAGCATGCTGATGTCGAACTGGTGCAGCGTGAACTGCTGGGCGTCATAGCCGAGCGCGGTCGCTTCAAACGTGTCGCCATGCTGGTTTTCGAAATCGTGGACGTAGTTCAGGCCGAAGGCGCCAAACCAGTTCCAGTCGCTGCGCGCGGCAAACCTGTTATTGAACAACAACCCTGACGCCAGCACGGTCTGCCCACCGGGACCAGTCGCGGCGTTGGTCTGATAACGCAGCCCGCTTTGCACGTAACCGCTGAATTGATCGGGGAATAGCTTCTTGTCGGCTGCGCTTAGCAGGTCTTCGCGCGCGTTGCTTCAATTCGGGCGTGATGTCCGCCATTTTGAGCGCGGTCGAGAAATACTCGTGCGCCATTTCATAGTCGCCGAGCCGGTAATACAGCACACCAAGCTCGAAACGAACTGCTGACAGCTTCGGATTGTAAAACAGAAGCTGCTCATAGGTGCTGATCGCCGACTCGACGTCGCTTGATGGCGCCAGCGCCGCGTATTGCAGTGTGTTGGTGAGGTCGGACGGACTGGTCAGGATGCCCTGAAACAACGGATGAGAGGTCACCGCCGAAACCGGACGGCGCTTGCGCAAAGACCGAGGCCGTTGAGGCGAATAGCAGTGCTATAGGCGCGAACGCGCCTGCACACCAACTCCACGATCCCCGCTTGGCACGGACTTTCAAAATCGCCCCTTCACCTGCCGCTCCAGCCCTTATAGAGCCAGCAACCCATTGACGGAGGTATTATTTTCCACCCGTCCCTCGCTAACGGTTCGGAACTGTAATACTGCCACATGCCGTAAGTCGAGAAACCCTGAGATTGCGTTCAACGGTATCTTGCTACTGTGGCGCGAAATTCGCTGCCTGGAGCAGCTTTTGACTGCGGTCCAGGTCAACACGAAGGTATTGCGCGAATTCTTCCGGGCTCCGCGCTGCCGGCTCGATACCCAAGGCCTGCAGACGGCCCTCCGCGGCCAACCCCGCAACAGCATCATTGACCCAGCCATTGAGCGTTTGCACCAGGGCCACTGGCATCGCCGGCGGTCCCCACATCGCCCACCAGGCGCCGAAATCGAGTTGTGGCAGTCCAAGCTCGGTCATGGTCGGAACGTCCGGTGCGATTGCGGTGCGCTTTTTGCCGGTAACAGCGACGGCGCGCACGCTGCCACCTTTCACCAGCGGCAGTAGCGAGAGGATAGCCTCGATCATCATCGGCACGTGGCCACCGGCGACGTCGTTCGCAGCGGGTGCCGTGCCGCGATAGGCCACGATCGGAATATTCAATTTCGGTGTATTGATTGAACGCGACCTCGGCGAGGTGGCCGGGTGCGCCGAGTTGCGCAGTCGCAAACGACCAATCGTCGGGCCTTGCGGTGGCGGCAGTGACGATGTCCTTGACGTTTTTCTCCGGGCGGCCGTTGGCGATGATGTGGATGAGCGGCGCTTCGCCGGCGAGCGCGATCGGCGTGAAGTCGGTCAGTGGATCGTAAGGTACGTCGCGCATCACAAGCCGCGCCACGTTATGCGTCGAGGCGTGGAACAGCACGGTATAGCCGTCCGGCGTGGCGCGGTGCACATCGAGAGCCGCCGACCGTGCCGTTACCGCCGGTGCGGTTCTCGACCACAAACTCGACCTTGCGTTGCTCGCCGATCTTGGCCGCGATCAGCCGCGCGAAGGTATCGACGCCGCCGCCGGGCGATACCGGAACAATGATGCGGATCGGCCGGTCGGGAAAGTTTGTCTGAGCGCGCGCTAACACGCGGGGCGATTATCGCGCCGGTGCCTGCCAGCATCGAAGCGATGGCGGATCGGCGGTTCATTGACTGTAACCGTCAAGGCTGCCCGCCGAATTTCGTACCGTTGCCGCGGGCGGCAATGGAGATATAGTTGGACGGCTTTTGCAACAGCATTGATGGGACGGTTCGCCATGGCCGCCGAGAACACGATCCCGACAATCGACGTTTCGCCGCTGCGCAGCGGCAGCGAAGCGGCGCGGCGCGAAGTGGCGCGCCAGATCGACGCCGCCTGCACCGACATCGGATTCTTCCTGATTGCCGGACACGGCATTCCGCAGGATCTGATCGACACGACGCGCCAGCGCGCGATCGATTTTTTTGCGCTGCCGGTCGACGAGAAGATGAAGGTGCAGCGGCCGCCGGCCAAAATCAGCCGCGGCTATAACTGGCTCGGCGACCGCTCGGTCGCCTACTCGATGGGCCAAGTCGCGCCGCCGGACATCCAGGAGGCTTTTGCCTTCGGCCCGGAACGGGTCGGCGATCTGGCCTCGAGGGTCGATAAGACCAGCGCGCAAATGTACGCGCCGAATATCTGGCCGGAACGGCCCAACGACTTCAAACAAGTCATGCTGGCGTATTACGACGCGATGCAGGGACTGGCGTCGCAGGTGCTGCGCGCCATGGCGATGGCGCTCGACGTCGACGAGAACTATTTCGCCGCCAAATTCGATCGGCAGGCCAGCACAATGCGCATCATCCGCTATCCGGCGGTGAAGCAAGCGCCGCTGCCGGGGCAACTTGCGCGCCGGCGCCCATACCGATTACGGCGCGATGACATTCGTGCGCGGCGACGACGTGCCGGGCGGCTTGCAGGTCAAGCCTCGCCATGGCGACTGGATCGACGTGCATATTCCGCGCGACGGTTTCTGCTGCAATATCGGCGATCTGTTGATGCGCTGGTCGAACGACCGCTGGGTGTCGACCCTGCATCGCGTCGGCGTGCCGCCGATGGAAGCCACGCCGAGCGACCGCATTTCGCTGGTGTTCTTCCAGTATCCCAATCCCGATGCGGTGATCCGGTGTTTCGAAAGCTGCACCGGCGAGGCGGAAAAATATCCGCCGATCACGGTTGCCGAACACTATCTCGGCAAGTTGATGAAGGCCGGCCATTCGCGGCTCGATGCCGATGCCAAAGTTGCGGTGTCGCGGCGGCAGCGCCGCGCGAAGTGCAGCCGACGCATTGATCGGCGCATTTTCCGGTCAATCGGGTGGATTTTTTGATTCTCGCGATGGCGGTGCAGGTTCGACGCGTAACGCGACAGCGGCGAGCGCCGCCGCACCCAAAAGGCCACCCAGGATTGCGCCGATCGGCATGAAGGTGAAAAACACCAGCATGCCGGAGTAGCCCTCGAAGTCGCTGGTGTTAAAGACGTTGATCCAGACGAAGCCGAGCGCGATACCGATGACGCCGCCAAGGATCGCGCCCAACACGAAGCCGAGGCATCCTAGTCCGGCGGCTTTCATGATCTCCTCCGGCGTCAGCCCTCTTTCGAGTGCTTGCGCACGAGATTGATGATCGCGGAGAAATCCGCCGCGCTTTCGTATTCGTGGGTGAACTGCTCGTAGATTTGCGCGGCATGCGCGCCAATCGCGGTGTCAGCTTTGACCGAACTCCGCGCCGGCTTTCGCGAGCTTCAGGTCCTTGAGCATCAAGGCTGCGGTGAAGCCCGCCTTGTAGCCGTTATTGGCCGGGCTTGCCGGCACCGGCCCGGGCACCGGGCAATAGCTGGTCAGCGACCAGCATTGGCCGGACGATGCCGAGACGACATCGAACATCGCCTGATGCGACAGGCCAAGCTTCTCGCCGAGCACGAAGGCTTCGCTGACCACGATCATCGATGCGCCAAGGATCATGTTGTTGCACATCTTGGCGACCTGGCCGTTGCCGGCGTCGCCGCAATGCACGATGCGTTTGCCCATGCGTTCGAGCACCGGTTTGCCGCGTTCGAAGGCATGCTGTCGTGCCGCCGACCATGAAGGTGAGCGTCGCGGCCTTGGCGCCGCCGACGCCGCCGGAGACCGGCGCATCAAGCGTGGCGATGCCGCGCGCGGCGGCCAGCGCGTGCGCCTTGCGGGCGCTTGTCACGTCGATAGTCGAGCAGTCGATGAACAGCGTGCCCTGTCGCGCCTGAGGCACCATATCGTTCCATACTGACAGCACATGCTCGCCGGCCGGCAGCATGGTGATGACGATGTCGGCGTTCTCGACCGTGTCTTTGGCGTTGGCGACGATCTGCACGCCGTCTTTGGCCGAGGCCTCGCGCGAGGCCGGCACAACATCGAAGCCGCGCACACGTTCGCCCGACTTGACCAGGTTGGCGGCCATCGGGCCGCCCATGTTGCCGAGACCGATAAATCCAATGTTCGACATCGTAAGCCTCGTTCACTCCGGAAATTGGAGTTCCAGAGCGCCGACAGACCTGAAATGGCGTTCGACGATAGCTTCCGTCACCTCTTCGAGCCGCGCCGGCTGCCATGCCGGATTGCGGTCCTTGTCGACGATAGCGGCGCGAATGCCTTCGATGAAATCATGTCCGGCAATGCACGCCAGCGCAATGCGGTAATCCTGCTGGAAGCTCTGCTCAACTCGACTGAAGGATCGCGCCGCGCTGGTGTTCCGCAATGTGACCTTGAGCGAGGTCGGCGAGGCTTTAAGCATGATATCGCGTGCCGCGATTGCATCGTCGTCGTCGCACGTCGACAACGCTCGACAATGTCCTCGATTGTGTTGGCACTGAAGCAGGCGATCGATCCAGCGTGCGCCTCCGGCATTTGGCCTGGCGCAGGGGCGGCTTCGAATTTGTCGAGTGCGGTGCGCACGGCCTGGTGGTTCGGCAATACGCAAGAGACGACGGAATTTCGTCAAGCGTCGCCGCGGGAATAGGGGAATTCGGCCAAGCCCGCATATCAGATGCACCTCGCTGCGTTGATGCGGTCGCCGGTCAGCGCAACGATATGTGCCGAGTGCCCCGTGCGCCCGCGCCAGCAGGAACGCCACGCCGACGTCGGGGAAAAATCCAATGCCGACCTCCGGCATCGCGACCGACGGAACGTTCGGTCACGATCCTGTGAGCAGCATGTGCGGAAAGCCCGACGCCGCCGCCCATCACCACGCCGTCCATGATCGCGACACAGGTTTGCGGATAGCGCGCGATCAGAACATTCAAGATGATATTCGGTCGCCCAAAAGCGCTCGGGCAATGGATCGCCGGACTTCGCTGCATCATAGAGTGCGCGAATATCGCCGCCGGCGGCAAAGGCGCGGCCACCGGCGCCGTCAAGCATAACCGCGCCAACCGCGGGATCTTCGGCCCATTCGCGCATGAACGTGGTCATGGTGACGGCCATGTCGAGCGTGATGGCGTTCAGCGCTTTCGGCCGATTCAGCGTCATCCGCCGCAGCGCGCCGAGTTCGCGAACTATGACATCGCCGTCGCGAATGATCTTTTCGCTCATCGCCCGACAAGGTGTCTCGCCACGATCAGGCGCATGATTTCGTTGGTGCCTTCAAGAATCTGATGCACGCGCAGATCGCGCACGATCTTCTCGATGCCGTATTCCGCCAAGTAGCCGTAGCCGCCATGCAATTGCAGCGCCTGATTGGCGACGTCGAAGCAGGCGTCGGTGACAAACCGCTTGGCCATGGCGCAAAGCTGCATGGCGTTGTCGTCCTTGGCGTCGAGCGCCGCGGCGGCGCGCCAGAGAAACGTCGCGCGACGCCTCAAGTGCGGTCGCCATATCGGCGAGGCGGAATTGCAGCGCCTGGAATTCATCGAGGCGTTTGCCGAAGGCCTTGCGCTCTTTCATGTAGGCCAGGCTTTTTCAAGCGCCGATTGCGCGCCGCCGAGCGAACAGGCGGCGATATTGAGCCGGCCGCCGTCGAGCCCGGCCATGGCGATTTTGAAACCGTCGCCTTCGTTGCCGAGCCGATTGGCGACCGGCACGCGCACATTGTCGAAAACAACGGCACGCGTCGGCTGCGCATTCCAGCCCATTTTGCGCTCGTTGGCGCCAAGCGAAATGCCTTCCGCGCTGTCGCCGGGCACGACCAGGGTCGAAATGCCGGACGGTCCGGCGTCGCCGGTTCGCGCCATCACGACATAGAGGTCTCCGGCGCCCGCGCCGGAGATGAATTGCTTTTGCCCGTTAAGCACGTAGTGGTCGCCGTCGCGCATCGCGCGCGTCGCCAGCGCCGCCGCATCCGAGCCGGCGCCGGGTTCGGTCAAGCAATAGCTTCCGAGAAACTCCATGGTGCACAGCTTCGGCAGCCACTGCTGGCGCTGCGCGTCGGAGCCGAAAGCGTCGATCATCCACGCCGCCATGTTGTGGATCGACATATACGCGGCAACGGTCGGGCAGCCCGTCGCCAGCGCCTCGAAGATCAAAGCCGCATCAAGCCGCGACAGTCCGGAGCCGCCGACATCCTCGGCAACATAGATGCCGCCCATGCCAAGCGCTGCGGCCTTGCGCATTTCGGCGACGGGAAAATGTTTGGCCTCGTCCCAGGCGATAGCGTTCGGCGCGAATACTTCGTCGGCGAAATTCGCGCGCCATGTCGCGCAGCGCGATCTGGTCGGCATCGAGCGAGAACTTCGTGTTTGGCCCGGAGTGATCGAGCATGAGCCGCTAAATCCAGCGTTGCACGTATCCGGCAGTATCGCTGTTTTCATCGCTCATGGCGAGCGTCTCTGCTCATCTCGGCAGCGCCGCTTGTCAGTCAAAATGTTCTATTGCATGTTCGACTGAGAACAATGGCTGCCGCAACGGCAGTGATAACCGGGGGGAATATGGCCGCCGCCGAGCAGAAGTCTGCTGAACTTGTCGCGCGATTGGAGCGGCTGCCGTTCTCCAAGTGGCATCGCAACTTTTTCATTCTGGCTTTTTGCGGAATAGCGCTCGACGCTGCTGACTTTGCGATGTTCGGCGCCGCATTGCCGCCGGTCGCTCACGAATTCGGTCTTGGTCCGGCGCAAGCCGGGCTGCTGGCGACCTCGGGACTTGTTGGCGCGTTCCTGGGTGCCCTGTTCTGGGGGACGCTGTCGGATTACATCGGCAGGCGCACATCGTTCCAGGCGACCGTCGGCCTGTTTGCCGTATTCACCGGACTTGTCGCCGTTTCATGGAATATCGCTTCGCTCGTGATCTTCAGATTTCTGTCGAACTTCGGCCTGGGCGGCGAAGTGCCGGTGACCTTGACGTTGAGCTCTGAGTATAGCCCCGGGCGCATTCGCGGCGCGATGACGGGCAATGCCATGGCAGCATTTCCGGTCGGTCTGGTTATTGCCGCAGCGCTTAGTCTTTTCATCATTCCGCGCTGGGGTTGGCGCGCACTATTCGCCGTGGGCGTTGTGCCGGCGGTACTGCTGTTCTTCGTTCGACGTTACATGCCGGAATCGGCACGTTATCTCCTCAGCAAGGGCCGTATTGACGAGGCTGAGCAGACGGTAGCCGAAATCGAAAAACAATCGATCGGCCGCACACTCAGCGCCGAAGAAATCAAGATCATTCCCAACTTGCACCCGGAAGTCGAAACACAAGCCAAGGTGACTGTGTTTGAGCTGCTTGCGCCGGGACGCGCCAAGAACACGTTGCTGTTATGGGTGGTGTCGTTCGGCTTCTTGTGGGCGTCAAACGGCATTCTGTTCATGCTGCCGACAATTCTTCAGCAGCGCGGTATCCCGCTGACGCAGGCGATTACCTTCCAGTTGGTTCAGGCGCTGAGCGCGATATTGGGCTATTCAGCCTGCGGCTTTTTGATTGATATCTACGGACGACGGCCTGTCCTGTTTCTATATTTTTTCGTCGGCGCCTTCTTCCATCTGTGGTTCGCGATGGCGAGCGGCGCGTGGCTTTATGCAGCCGCAGCCGCAGTCGGCTGGGTCAATCCCGGCGTCTACGGCGCCGCCGGAATTTATGTGAGCGAGCTGCATCCGACCCATCTGCGCGCCACGGCGGTTGGATGGTTCTTCGGCATCGGGCGCATCGGTTCGTTCCTGGCGCCGACCGTTGTCGGTTTCATGCTGGCTTACGGCGCGGGCGCTTACGTGCTGCATACATTTGCGCTGGCGTATCTTGTTTCCGCGATCGCCCTATGGCTTATCGGCATCGAGACCAAAGGCCGGGTGCTTGAGCAGATCACCGAGCACGACGGTCTGGCGACTTCAGCCAAGACCTGATGATTCCAGCCGATAGCTGAGACTAGCCATCGGCAGCGCTTGCGCCTGCGAGCTTGCGTTCGGCCGTTCTTGCTGCGCGCGATTGCCAGAGATCGTTGGCCAGCATTCCAACTGCCATGGCCATGACGAAAACGATCACGCCGGGCGACAGCGTTGCGAGGTCGGCGATCGCCGGTCCGGGACACAACCCGACCAACCCCCAGCCGATACCGAACAACGCCGCGCCGGTGATCAGCGGCCGGTCGATGGCCGTCGCCGTCGGCCAACGCATTTGCTTGTCGAAGACCGGCGTGCGCGGCCGTACCAAGGCATATCCGGCGCCGGCGACAGCGAGCCCCGCCGCCATCACGACCGCGAGGCTCGGATCCCAGGTGCCGCTTGGAATGCCGAAGAAGTCGAGAAAGGCGAGAACCTTGGTCGGCGAGACCATCTGCGAGATGACGAGGCCCAGGCCAAAAATAAAGCCGCAGAGCAGGCTTGCGAGGGCGGGCATGGTTCAGCCTCCGACGACGTGGCGCATCACCGCGACAACGATGATCGCAGCGATCATGAAAACGCCTGTTGCCGTGATCGAGCGTGGCGACAGCCGTGCGATGCCGCATATGCCGTGGCCGGATGTGCAGCCGTTGCCGAGTCTGGTGCCGAAGCCGACAAGAAGACCGGCTACGATGATGATCGCGTAATTTACCGGGATTTGCGGCATCGCCACGGCGTGGCCGACGAGCGCAGCAACAAGGGGCGCTGCGATGAGGCCGACGACGAATAACAGCCGCCACAGGCGGTCTTCAGTATGCGGATTCACCAGCCCATCGGCGATACCGCTCACTCCGGCAATGCGACCGTTGAATAGCATCAAAAGCACTGCCGCCAAGCCGATCAGCGCACCGCCAATCGCGGCCGAAATCGGAGTAAAATTTGCCATCAGACGCCTCGGAGACTGCTGAAATCGATGTGCGTAGTGTTCGGACGCACCATAGGATATGAATTACCTGCCTTAACAGCAATGAGCGGAGGGATTTTCAAATGCGCTCATTTTGCATCGCGGGTTTGGCCCTCCTGTTTGCATGGCCGTCGTCGGTGGCGCTCGCTCAATGTCCGCCGAATTCCCACGCCGTTGCGGTTTACATTCCGGGCAATCTGCGCACAGCACATTGCTTTTGCGATAACGGCTATATCAACAACGGCGGCGTTTGCGTTCCTACGGATCAGCCAACACCGCCACCGGGCACACAGACAGGGCCGTCGCCTGATGGCACCAGTATGAATCCGGTCAGATAACGGGCTATCTTGCTGCCTCGCACCGAGATAGAGGCGCCGGATGGACTTCACGCTTTCTCCCGAGATCGAAGATTTGCGCGTGCGTACGCGTGCTTTCATTGATGAGCACGTGCTGCCACTCGAAGCCGACACGGCACAATTTCTCCGATCACGAAAACATTCCGCACGAACGGCTCGAACCGGTGCGTGAGAAGGCGAAGCAAGCTGGGCTCTGGGCGCCGCAATCGCCTAAGGAATATGGCGGCATGGACTTGCCGATCGTCGCCTGGGCGGTGATGTACGAGGAGGCCGCTCGCTCGCTGTTCGGGCCGCTGGCCCTCAATTGCATGGCGCCTGACGACGGCAACATGAACGTGCTGAAAAAACTCGGCACGCCAAAACAGAAAGAAAAGTGGCTCAAGCCAATTGTCGAGGGCAAAGTACGTTCGGCGTTTGCCATGACCGAGCCTGCGCCCGGCGGCGGCTCCGACCCGAGCATGATCAAGACCTACGCCGAAAAGCACGGCGACACGTGGAAAATCTACGGCCGCAAGTGGTTCATCACCGGTGCTGACGGCGCGGCGCATTTCATTCTTGCGGCGCGTACTTCCGATGACAAACGCAAGGGCATCACGACTTTTCTATTTCATAAGGACCAACCGGGTTGGCGTATCCTGCGCCGCATCGAGATCATGGGCCCGGAAGAGCATGGCGGCCATTGCGAACTCGAATTCGACGGTCTCGAAGTGCACGACGACGATGTGTTCGGAGGTATCGGTAACGGCCTGAAGGTCGTGCAGGTACGCCTCGGCCCGGCACGGCTTACTCATTGTATGCGCTGGCTGGGCTGGTCGAAGCGCTGTGTCGAGATTGCGCAGGAATACGTCAACCGGCGCGAAGGTTTCGGCGTCAAGCTTGCCGACCGCGAAAGCGTGCAAATGAAACTCGGCGAAGTCGGCCACAATATTCACATCGGCCGGCTGCTCACCATGCACGCGGCGTGGAAGCTCGATCAGGGCGACTACGCGCGCAAGGAAGTGTCGATGGCGAAGCTGCATTGCGCCAATACGCTGCATCAGGCTGCGGATGTCGCGATTCAGCTCAACGGCGCCCGTGGCTATTCCAAGGATACCATCGCTGAATGGGTCTATCGCGCCGCGCGCGCCGCGCGTCTGGTCGACGGCGCCGACGAAGTGCACAAGATGGTACTGGCGAAATTCATGCGCGAAGAAGGCCGCGATTTCTGGACATGGAGCGCGGGAAACAGGGTTTGAATCGCTGTCGCTTCTCCCAACCCGGCGTCCGCGACGACGATGATCGATTGCTCTCCAACAGCATGATCCGGAAAAAGCCTGCCCTCGGACTCGATCCGAGGGTGGACTTCCCGTTTTCCGCAACGATGATGCTCCAACTCTAGTCGCGCCAACCGGTATCGATCACGTCGAGCATGCGCAGGTAAGCCGGCCAATCGGCCGAGCCGCGGCCGGAATCGTGATGCTCATATTGATGCGCGGTCTTCTCGCAAATCTCCGCCGGAATCTCGACGAGCGCGTTACCGGTCGCTTCCATCTTGAGTTGAATGTCGGCGGCTTCGAGCAACGATTTCATCAGCACAAAAGCCTCGCGTGTCGTTTTGCCGACCGTGAGCAGGCCATGATTGTGCAAGATCAGCGCGCGATTCTTGCCGAGCGCCTTGTTGATTCGCGCACGCTCGCCGAAATCTTCGGTGATGCCTTCGTAGTCGTGATAACCGACACGATTGAAGAACCGCACGGCCGGTTGCGAGAGCATGCGCAGTCCCGACTTTAATCCGGCGAGCGCCATGCCGGTCTCTGTGTGTACGTGGACGGCGCAATTGACGTCCGCACGCGCGGAGAGCACGCCGCCGTGCAGGGTGAATCCGGGCCGGTTTACGCCTGCGGACTCGTCGAGGTCATCGTCCATGCTGACCTTGACCAGGTTCGACGCGGTGACCTCCGTGTAAAGCAATTCGTGCCCCTTGATGAGGAATTTGCGATCCTCGCCCGGCACTCGCATTGATGAATGGTTGTAGATCACATCGCCCCAGCCGTAATGCGCGATCAGGCGATAGGTTGCCGCGAGATCGAGACGTGCTTGCCATTCGGCGGGCGAAATATCGGTCTTTCTGACCGTAGCGATCTTGACGTGCGGGTTCATGGGCCGGCCTCCGGGTAGGATCGGTGGGAGGTTACCATTCCGCGGCGCTTCCGCGCAGCCCCTGTTTGCTGCACCGGCCAAGGCTCAATTACCGCGCGAAAATCCGCCAATTCGGCCGCAACATGGATGATGCGCAGGGCCGTCCCGGATGTTTTTCTTAACGGTTCGGCAACTCGTAACGATAAATGCTCGTTTATGCGAACCGCTTTGCGGCAATGCCCTTCCGTTCGGAAAGTCGCCTTGCTGACAGCGGGGTTGGCGCTGTTGCTCGGCGCCGGCGGTTCGTTTGTCGCGGCCGGCGAAGTCGGGCTGCGGACGCTTCAGATACAATATCGACGGCCGGCGGGAATTCCTTACCCAAAGGAGGATCAATTTTCGCGCGCCAAGTACGAACTGGGCCGCACATTGTTTTTTGATCCAATCTTGTCCGGCGCTAAAGTCCGGTCGTGCTCAAGCTGTCACAATCCCGGTCTGTCGTGGGCTGATGGTCAGCCTCGTGCGATCGGCGAAGATCAAAAGCCGCTTTCATCCGGGATGCGATCGCCGACATTGCTCAACGTCGCGTGGACGCCGAAGCTCGGTTGGGACGGTCACTTCCAAGATCTCGAAAGCGTCGCGATCGGTCCGATTACCTCGCCGGAGAATATGAATCTGCCGGAGCAAACGATGTTGGAGCGGCTCTCGGCGATTCCGGGTTATGCCGGCGCTTTTGACTGCAGCTTTCGGCAAGGGCGGGATTACCACACCCAAGGTTGAGGAGGCGCTGGCAACATTCGAGCGCTCGATCGTGTCGCGCGGTGCTCCATTCGATCGTTGGATTATGGGCGATCCAAATGCGATTAGCGCGGCTGCCAAGCGTGGTTTTGCCCTCTTCAATGGTAAGGCCAATTGCGCCGCCTGCCATAGCGGCTGGGCTTTCACCGACGCATCATTTCACGACATCGGTGTTGCCAAAGACGACGACATCGGGCGCGGCCGGCTTTTCCCGTCCTCGGTCAAACTGAAGTACGCCTTCAAAACACCGACCTTGCGGGATGTGGCGCGGCGCGGGCCTTACATGCACGATGGCTCTTTGCCGACGCTTGCCGATGTGATCGATTTATACAATCGCGGCGGTGTCGATCGGCCGAGCCGCGATCCCGAGATCCATCAGCTCGGTCTGTTGCCAGAGGATAAGGCCGACCTTATCGCGTTCTTGCAGACCCTGAGCGGCCAAAGAGATCAGGTCGAGGTTCCAGTCTTGCCGCGCTGATCGTGGTTCGAGGCGGTTGTTTTTAGATCATTGCCGGCCAGTCGGCGCCGACAAGCCCAAAACCGACAATCAACAACAGGCCGCCGACGGTCTGAAGCACCTCAATATACGGTGGAAAGCGCTCGGCGACGTAAGCGGTCACGCCGCCAACGAGCACGCTGATCAGACCTGCAAAGCCAAACATGACAGCCCCCGCGCCGGATGTCCGGGCGCGCAGGTCTCGTAGCAGTAACTACTTACCCGGGGTCTCGACCAAATCGTTCAAATTTTCTGCAATTCGCCCGCGTTGTCGTCGAGGGTTAACCAATTCACGTTAACGCGTTACCGATTTCCTAAAATCCGTGGTAAAGAAAAACTTAATCAAACCAGTGAGCTGCGTGCGGCGGCGAACCTGGTCTGTAAAATAGCTTACATGGAGGCCCTCAGTGATGAGGTGGCTGATTAAACGGCTGTCGTTCGCAGCCGCTCTTCCGCTTGCGTGCTTGTTTGAGGCTCTGTTCACGGGCTCCGCAAGCGCACACGTCAAGTGGTTCTGCGCCTACGATGTCGCAGGTCAGCCTGACGGGCTGGAAAATGTCCTTTGCCCCGACTTCGAAATGCTCATCGGCGTTTCGGTGTTGGCATTATTGGCCGGTTCGGTCCTGGAAAACACGCCGATCGGCTTTGCCATGTTGCGGGCGCTTGATGCCGCAACACGGCTTGTGCGCGATCACCTGGAAACGATCTTCCGCGCGGGCTGCGCATTCTTCTTCATCGCGATCTGGGGTGCCGGCGGTATCTTGCTCACGCCGGAGCTGAAAACCGATTTCAAACTGGATTGGGGCAATTCAACTGGGCATCGCCGCTGGCATGTTGTCACGGAAGACGATGCCGCTGTCTGCTCTGGGCATCTTCGTCCTGTTCTGCGTCGGAATTTGGGATTACGATCCGTTCCATCTCGCCGACTATCCGATCTTTCTTGGCGTCGCCGCTTATCTGGCCTTGACCGGCGCCCAAACTGATTTCTTCGGTAAGCGCCCCATCGATGTGCTGCGCTGGGCTGCCGGCATCACCTTGATGTGGGCTTCGATCGAAAAATGGGCCTATCCGGAATGGTCGTATCCGCTGTTCATCACTCACTCGAATATGGGACTTGGCTTCTCGCCCGAATTCTTCCTGCGCGCGGCAGGCGCGGTCGAATTTGCCCTGGCCTTTGCGTTGATCTGGACGCCGCTGGTGCGCCGGGTCGGGGCAACCATACTCGCCGCGATGTTCATCAGCGCCGTCGGCGAATTCGGCAAGATCGACTTGATCGGTCACTCGCTGATTATCGTCGCCCTGTTCGGCATCATTTCCGATAATGGCGGTCAGCCGTCGCGGCTGCGTGACTCCTGGCTCATCCCTGTCGGTTATCCGGTCGCGCTGGCTTTGTTTCTCGCCGTCTATTACGGCGCACACGCGGAAATGTTTGGCACGTCAATTCTCTGAGCCGGAAAACGTACGTTACTTGACGTGCACAGTCAGCTTCATCTTCGGATGAATAGCGCACAGCACGTCGAAGTCACCGGCCACGGCGAAGGTGATGGGTGTGATGGAACCCGGCTTCTGGTCGCCGGAGTCGAACGAGAATTTGGCAAACTTGATATAGGCGTGATGCAGCAGGTCGCCGTCGTCGTTGACGATCTGGATGGTTTCGCCGCGCTTGATGGTGATCTCGCCGGGATGGAATTCGCGGCCCTTCTGTGAGATCGAATTATCCGCGAACGCCGAACTTGCCAGTACGCCGAACGCCGTGACCGCTCCTGCGACAAAAGCGGCGGTCATGGGCCTACGCGCGCGTATAAAGTTGCTCTTTAAGCTCATGGTTGCCTCTGTCGGCCGGTCGGCAGTAGCGCTTCGGAGCGAAATTACCGCGCGTGTGTGCAATTCCGCACGGTGCCGGTGTGCAGTTAAGAGCCCGTTAACGAACTCACAAGGATTGGAACCGCCAGTCCAATGGCCTTAACGGGCGCCGGTATATGCTTGGTGTGCCAAAGGTAGAAAGCACGCAATCGCATGACTGGTGGCCGGAGTGCACCTCTGATCGTCCGTCTGATGTCTCGTGCGCGGCGCGGCGTCGCGCGCGCGGCGTCGCTGTGCATGACCATTCGCGGACGTATTCTGGTCGCCTTCCTGATCATGAGCATGATTACGGCCACCCTTGGCGTCTACACCACGATGGGTGTGCGCAACGCGGGTATGCTGGTCGACAAGACGTTCGACGAATCTCTGATGTCGATCAACTATGCGCGCGCGGCTGCGACAGATTTTGCTTCGATGCGCGCTGCGTTCGCTCGCCGCTGGATTGCCACGGACGTTGCGAACTCGAACCCAACTCGACGACGAAATCGAAAAGCTTGGCAAATCGCTTTCGGAAGATCTCGATATCGCCGCGCGGCGCTCGCAATCGGTTCGCGCCACTCGCGCGGCCGTAAGCGTCAAGCGTGCAGTGGCCGCCTGGCAAGATGTGTCCGCGCGGCTGGCCGACGGCACCCAGGGCGATGTCAATTGGGTCACGCTGGATCACTACGCCCAAAAGGTCGACGACGAGATTGACCTGTTCGTCAACTACACTGCCGGCGATGGCTTTTTGTATCGGCAAAGCGCCCGTGCCGCGGTCGGACATGATCTTCAGCTCAATGCCGGTGGCATTGTATTAGCATTGCTGTTGTCGGCGCTTGTCGCGTTGGCGTTGTCACGTCGGATTGTCGGGCCGGTTGCGGTCGCCTCTGGCGTGGCCGAGAAAATTGCCGCCGGTCAGCTTGATGTCGAAGTGCCGAAAGGCAGCGCCGACGAGCTTGGTGCATTGCTCGCGTCGATGGGTGTGATGCGCGACAACATCAAGGCCATGATGGACAGCGAGGTGGCGCAGCGCCGGTCGGCTCAGACCCGCCTCGCCGACGCGCTGGAAAATTCGGCGGAGGGCGTGGTGGTCGTGGATGCCAACGACGGCGTCGTGCTCGCCAATGCTCGTGCCGCGGATCTGCTTGGTGTTCCCGCCAGCTTGCTCAAGCCCGGCACGCCGCTCGCGCAACTTGAGCCGGCATTGCGGGGTTCGGCAGATGCCGAACACGTGTTGATGCGTTGCGACAACGAGCTTCACGCCACCCGGGAAGCTCTGATGGTAAACGGGCGCTGGTTGCGGATCAGCCGATCGCCGACGCAGGACCAGGGCTTTATCGTACTGTGCAGCGATATCAGCCCCTTGAAGGCTCAGGAATGGTCGTTGCGCGAGACCAACTTGCTGCTGGACGTGGCGCTCGACAGCATGTCGCAAGGCCTTTGCCTCTACGACGCGCAAAATCGGTTGGAGGTCTTTAACCGTCGCTTCCTGGAAATCCTTCGCTTGCCAGCTGACAAAATCAGGACTGGAATGAGCTACAAGGATGTGCTCGAGATTGGGATCCCGATCAATAATCTTTCGGGCAAAACTGCCGACGAATTGTTCGAGGAGCATGTCGGTATCCTTCGTGACCAGTCGGTTGGCCCGCACCTTTACGAACTCAACAATGGCCGTGTGATCTCCTGCAGTTACACGCGCACCTCGGACGGCCGCTGGCTTGCGACTTACGAAGATGTCACCGAGCGGCAACAGGCTGAAGCCAAGATCATTCATATGGCGCGCCACGACGCGCTTACCGGGCTGCCTAATCGGGTTCTGTTTCGGGATAAAATGGAACAGGCGCTGCGGCGCGGTGAACGGCTCGCGGTCATGTTCCTCGATCTCGACCGCTTCAAAGGCGTCAACGATTCGCTTGGACACTCTATCGGAGATGCGCTGCTTTGCGCGGTGACGGAGCGCTTGCAGCGCGTTGTGCGTGGTGTCGACACTGTTGCCCGCCTTGGCGGTGACGAATTTGCCATTGTGCAGAGCCAGGCTCGGCCGAGTGATGCCAGCGAGCTCGCCGTCAAAGTGATCGAGGCTTTGCTGGAACCGTTTGAGGTTCACGGTCATCAGGTCATCATCGGCACCAGCATTGGTATCGCGATGGCCCCTGCAGACGGCAATGAGCCCGATCAGCTTTTACGTAATGCCGACATGGCGCTCTATCGCGCCAAGGCGGATGGACGAGGCAGTTATCATTTCTTCCAGCCGGAAATGGACGCGCAGATGCAGGAGCGCCGCCGGCTTGAGCTCGACTTACGCAAGGCGCTGCTTGCCGAGGAATTCGAGCTTTATTATCAGCCGTTGATTCATCTCGCGAGTGGCGAGATCTGCGGCTTCGAAGCGCTGATCCGGTGGAATCATCCGGAGCGCGGTTTGGTGCTTCCGGACGATTTCATCCCTGTTGCCGAAGAGATTGGGTTGATCGTACCGCTCGGCGAATGGGTCCTTAAACAGGCATGCAAGGACGCTGTTGTCTGGCCCGACAAAGTAACGGTTGCTGTCAATCTCTCGGCGGCTCAGTTCCGCAATCCGATGCTGGCGCTCTCGGTGGTGGCGGCGCTCGGTCAATCCGGTCTCTCGGCGTCGCGGCTGGAGCTGGAGATTACGGAGACTGTACTGTTGCAGGACGATCGCGCCGTGCTCGATACGCTGCATCAAATTCGCGATCTCGGCGTGCGGATTTCCATGGACGATTTCGGCACGGGCTATTCCTCGCTGAGTTATCTGCGCAGCTTCCCGTTCGACAAAATCAAAATCGACCGCTCTTTTATCCACGAACTTGGCAAGGAAAACGACTGCGTTGCAATCATCCGTGCGGTCACGCGGCTCGGCTCGAGCCTTGGCATGACCACGACGGCCGAAGGTGTCGAGACCGAACAGCAGCTCCAAATCCTGAAGGCGGAGGGTTGTGTACAGGTGCAGGGCTTCCTGTTCAGCAAGCCGAAGCCGGTCTCCGAAATCCCTGCCTTATTGGGTAGGCTTGGGCCCCGCATGCGTGCCGCGTAACGCCGGCCTTATTTGAGCTAGTCTTCGGCTGGAAAGAGGGTGGGCTAAACCGACCGCATCGCCCGAAATGGCGTGCCGCATCAGCGCTGTAGCATTGTCCAGCGTTACGCCGTCCCCATATCTCCTTAGTTCTGTCGCCCTCTGGCAATATTGGCTCCGTGAGGGCAGACTGAATGCTGGGGAGTGTGGCTCGTAATGGCGCTGCGCGACGTCAAACTCGACGATAAGTACGACCTCAACGAGCGCCGGGTCTTTGTGACCGGGTTCCAGGCCCTGGTTCGGCTCTGCTTGACCCAAAAGGAACTCGACCGCCGCAACGGCCTCAACACCGCGGGCTTCGTCTCGGGATATCGCGGTTCGCCGCTCGGCGGTCTCGATAGTCAATTTCAGCGCGCCGCGGCATTCCTGGATAAGAGCGATATCCGTTTCCAGGGCGGCATCAACGAAGATCTCGCTGCTACTGCCGTGTGGGGCTCGCAGCAGGCCGAGCTGCGCGGCGAAGGCAAGTTCGATGGCGTGTTCGGCATGTGGTACGGCAAGGGGCCCGGCGTCGATCGTACCGGCGACGTATTCCGTCACGCCAACCTTGCCGGCACTTCGAAGCATGGCGGCGTCCTGGCCCTGATGGGCGACGACCACACCGCCGAGTCCTCAACCACCGCACACCAGTCCGAATATCATTTCATCGACGTGATGATCCCGATCCTGAACCCGGCCGGGGTGCAGGAGGTGTTGGATTACGGCCTTTATGGCTGGGCCATGTCGCGCTTCACCGGCACATGGGTCGCGCTCAAGACGATGCACGAAACCATCGAGTTCGACGGCGGCAATCGATACCAGCCTTGAGCGTTTTAATATCATTACGCCGACTGACTTCGACATGCCGCCCGGCGGTCTCAATATCCGGCTCGGCGATCCGATCCTCGCTCAGGAAGCCCGTCTGCACGACTACAAGCGCGACGCCATGCTGGCCTTCGTGCGCGCCAACAAGCTAAACCGCATCATCACCTCGGGTGGGCGCGATCCGAAGATTGGCATCATCACCACCGGCAAGAGCTATCTCGACGTTCGCCAGGCGTTCGACGAGCTCGGCATCGACGAGATCAAGTGCAACGAGCTCGGCATCCGGCTGTTCAAGGCCGGCTGCGCGTGGCCGCTCAGCCGGCGTGAGCTGAAAGAGTTTGCCCAGGGCCTCGATCTGATTATCGTCGTCGAGGAGAAGCGCTCGCTGCTCGAAGTACAGGTGCGCGAGGAGCTTTACGGCACCGCGAACCAGCCGGTCTGCATCGGCAAGAAAGATGAGCAGGACAATTGGCTATTCCCGGTCAAAGGGGCGCTCGATCCCAACGAAGTCGCGATCTGTATCGGCGAGCGGCTCGCGAAATATCACCGGAACGACGAGATCATCGCGCGCGTGGCGCGGCTGAAAGAATTTCAGCGCATCGCGGCCGAGACCAAAGACGTTGCCCAGCGCATTCCATATTTCTGCTCCGGTTGCCCACATAACACCTCAACTGTCGTGCCTGAGGGCATGCGCGCTTACGCCGGCATCGGCTGCCACTACATGGCGCAGTGGATGGATCGCTCGACGCAGGGCTACACCCAAATGGGCGGTGAGGGTGCTAACTGGGTCGGCGAGGCGCCGTTCTCCAATCGCAATCACGTTTTCCAGAATCTCGGCGACGGGACCTACAACCATTCCGGCTACATGGCGATCCGTGCTGCGATCGCTTCCAATACCAACATCACCTACAAGATTTTGTTCAATGACGCGGTCGCGATGACCGGCGGTCAGGCCAACGACGGCGGCCTTACGGTGCCGCAGGTGGCGCGCCAGGTCGCTGCCGAAGGCGCCAAGCGCGTGGTTGTCGTCACCGATGAGCCTGACAAATATCCCTCGGGCACAGCGTGGCCTTCCGGACTCACCATTCACCACCGCGACGATCTCAACGAAGTGCAGAAATCACTCGCCGAAATTCCCGGCGTTACGGTGCTGATCTACGACCAGACCTGCGCATCGGAGAAACGCCGCCGCCGCAAACGCGGCAAATTTCCAGATCCCGATAAACGCGTCATCATCAATGAGCTGGTTTGCGAAGGCTGCGGCGATTGCGGCGTGAAATCGAATTGCGTCTCGGTGCAGCCGCTCGAGACCGAATGGGGCCGCAAGCGCACCATCGACCAGTCGAGCTGTAACAAGGACTTCTCCTGCGTGAAAGGCTTCTGCCCGTCATTCGTGACCGTGCACGGCGCCAAATTGAAGAAAGGCACCGGCATCGCTGCCGATCACGATCTCGTGCCGCTGCCGGATCCAAAGCTTCCGGCCATCGACCAGACCTACAACGTCGTGGTCACCGGCGTCGGCGGCACTGGCGTGGTGACCATCGGCGGCATTCTGGGCATGGCGGCGCATCTCGAAGGCAGGGGCGTCGGTGTACTGGACATGGCGGGACTGGCGCAAAAGGGCGGTGCGGTGTTCAGTTACATCCGCTTCGCCGAGAGCCCAGAGGCCATCCACGCTATCCGGGTCGCCGCGGGCCGCGCCGATCTGATCCTCGGTGGCGATATCGTTGTTGCCGGGTCACGGAAGATTCTTGCGGCGGTGAAGCCCGGCATGACCGAAATGATCGTGAATACTGCCGAATTCCTGCCCGGCGATTTCACGCGCAATGCCGACTTTTCGTTGCCAACCGAGCGTCTGAAGCGGACCATCGTCGCCGACGCTGGCAGTGATAAGACCCATTTCATCAATGCAAGCGGCATCGCCAATGCGCTGTTCGGTCAATCGATCGGCGCCAATATGTTCATGGTCGGCTACGCCTATCAGCTCGGTGCGATCCCGGTTTCGGCTGCGGCCATCGAGAAGGCGATCGAGCTCAACGGTGAAGCGGTCAAGATGAATCAGGCTGCTTTCCATTGGGGTCGCCGCGCTGCGATCGACCGCGCAGCCGTCGAGAATCTGGCAAAGCCGGCCTCATCAATGGCTATCGATGCGCGGCATCTTTCGGAGTCATTCGAGGAGACAGTTCAACGCCGCGTCAAATTCCTGACGGCTTATCAAAACGCAGCCTATGCGGAGCGTTACCGGACTTTGGTCGAACGGGCAAAGGTGGCCGAAGAGTCACACACGCCCGACAAGTCCGGGCTTGCCGATGCGGTCGCGCGCTATCTGTTCAAGCTGATGGCGTACAAGGACGAGTATGAGGTGGCGCGGCTTTATACCGATGGCGCTTTTCTCAAGCAGGTTGAAAACGAATTCGACGGCGACAATCTGCGTTTCGAGTTCCACCTCGCGCCGCCTGTGTTGGCGAAGGTCGACAAGACAACGGGCGTACCGCGCAAGATGAGCTTCGGCCCCTGGATGCTTTCTGCATTCGGGCTATTGGCGAAACTCAAATTCCTACGTGGTACCGCGCTTGATCCGTTTGGCCGCACGCTGGAGCGGCGCACCGAACGCAAGCTGATCGCCGACTACGAGGTAGCGCTCGGCGAGGTGCTGGCAAAACTGACGCCTGAAAACCATCATTTGGCGGTCGGAATTGCGGTGATACCGGAAAAGATCCGCGGCTTCGGTCACATCAAGCAAAAGCATCTCATCGCTGCCAAGGCGGATGAGGCTGCACTACTCGAGCAATACCGTGCCGGTTCGTCGGCGCTCCTCAAGGCCGCCGAGTAATTCGATCCGCTTCTTGGCGAGTGCCGGAGGCGAAGTCTCGGCGCATCACGCGCCGATCACATCCCATGACTGGTCAGAACTTCCTTGCAGGCGCGGCTGAGTTTTTCGCGGTTCGCCTGCAGGCAGGAGCCAACCTTGAACTGGTCGGGAATATCGCCTTTGCAGAAGTGCTGCGCGTCATAGCGGCAAGCGCGCGCCTCCGGTGTGTTGTCCTGCGGATTGGCCTGCGCGAGGGCTGCGCCTGACATCATAATGAGGGCGAATAAAACCGATATGCTGCGAACCATGATTGTTCCTCCCGGTGCGATAAACGAAATACGACGGCTTATTATAGTTACCGTCTGCGGATTGGGGCTAAAATGAGACTCGCAAAAGTCGCCAGCGGTACTCCGATGGAGTATCCTCGCTAACATGAATGACCAGCCTTCAGTTCCGACAGCGGCAATCGACGCTAGTGAACCTGTAGTCGCTGAGACAGCGGCGCCAGTTCATACCGATGCACCTCCGCTTGCCGGCGTGTCAGCTTCCGTTGCTGAGAGCGCACCGCCTTCGCTCGCTCAGCAGGCCTCGCCGGCGGCGGTTGTCGATTCTGCAACCGACATCGGGCCTGTCGAGCGCGGCATCGGTGTTCTCCTGGTCAACCTCGGCACGCCGGATGCGTCCGATCCGGCCTCTATACGCCGTTACCTGAAGCAGTTTCTGACCGACCCGCGAGTGATCGAAAGAAATGGCGCGCTTTGGCGCTTCCTTCTCAATGCGGTGATCCTTCCGATCCGATCGCGGCGCAAGGCGCGCGACTATCAGAAAATCTGGAACCGCGAGAAAAATGAGTCGCCGTTCAAGACGATCACGCGATCACAGGCCGAGAAGCTTGCCGGGATCCTGCAACCGCTCGGCAAGCACGTCATCGTCGATTGGGCAATGCGCTATGCCAGCCCGTCGATCGCATCGCGGCTGGAAAAACTGATCGCGCGTGGTTGCGACCGCATCCTCGTCATGCCGCTTTATCCGCAATACTCGGCGACGACGACTGCGACTGTCGCCGATGAAGTATTCAAATATCTGATGCAGCTGCGCCGCCAACCTGCGCTTCGCATCATGCCGGCCTACTACGACGATCCCTATTATATCGAGGTGCTGGCGTCGTCGCTGAAGGCGGAGCTGAAGAATCTGTCTTTCGCGCCCGACATGATCCTTTTGTCGTATCACGGCATGCCGAAAGAGTATGTGCTCAAGGGTGATCCTTACGAAGCACAGTGTGTGCGGACGACGGAACTGCTGCGAACTCAACTCGGCATGGATGAGACCAAGCTGATGATGACGTTTCAGTCTCGGTTTGGCCGCGCCAAGTGGCTTGAACCTTCCACCATCAAGACCGTCAGGGCGCTCGCCAAGAAGGGCGTTAAGAATCTTGTCGTGGTGACGCCGGGCTTTTCCGCGGATTGTCTGGAGACCCTGGAAGAGATCGCGGTCGAGAATGCCCACGTCTTCACGAAGGCCGGCGGCAAGAATTTCGCCGCCATACCCTGCCTCAACGATAGCGAGGCCGGGATGCTGATGATCTGGCAGCTTGCGATGCGTGAGCTCAAGGGCTGGGTGTGACGAGCCGCGCACCGGGGTCCACGCCGCCGGGATCAACCTCTCGTTAACCATATCCGTTTTAACTCCGTTAACCCTCGGCCAGCCTCGGCGGCCGCGGCTGCTGCCGTTTGGCGCGCACTTCGCGCCTAGCGGGCCGGTCTTTGGCCGTCCCGATGACAATCTCGGTGGTGAGGAGGTCGCTGGTGTCGCGTCGTTGCCGGCCACTAATAGCCGCCGTCGTAGCAGGCTTTGTGCTGGCGCCGGTCGCGGGCGCGGCGCAGACGCCGGCTGCTGGAGCCAATGGGAATCAGGCACCCGTTGTCGGTGCTGGACCGGCGCCAGGTTCGATGCTGACGCAGTCCGTTATTCCAGACCCCAATGCGGCGTTTCTGCAGCCCTCGCTGCAAGGCAACCCGAACAATCCGCCGCGGTTTCGCAAGCCGGGAACGATTGACAATCAAACCCCTCCCACCGGCGCCTTTGTCGCGCCGTCGCGCATCGGCGCGACGCCGAAATACGGCAGCCAGCAGGGCTTCGGCGCCGGCGGCACCGGTTTTGATTCGATGAATCTGTCGAAGAGCCAAAGACAAAAGCTTCAGGCGCAAGCTGCCGCCCCGCCGCCTCCTGGTGTCGAGGTGCCGGAAACCACTTTCGATCCGCTGCCGACGACAGACTTCGTGGTACCGCCCGCCGCGCCGACCCAGCTCGGAACGCCGGCGGCCGAAGTTTATCCGAGCAAGGCTGCCAGCCGTCCTGGCTCGGAATTGCCGCCACAATACTTGCAGCCGCCGCTCAGCAATCCGCTGCCGGAAGTCTATCCCGTCCCGGCCTCAAACCGGCCCGGTGCAAAACTACCGCTGCCTGCCGCACTTGATGCCGAAGACACCGCGAAGGCAGCGCTGTTCGATGCCAATGCGAGCGCCAGCACGCCGCCGCCCGGAACACCGCCCCTCAACAGCCTGCCGCTCGGCACCGTACCGTCGCTTGGATTGCCGCTCGGGGAGGGCGATCCTTATGCGCCGATCGGCATCCGCGGCGGCTCGTTCATGTTTTTTCCGTCGGTAGAGTTGTCGGCCGGCGGGGTTACAAATGCGCAGCACATTCCGGGCGGAGGAAGCTCGGCCAATTTTATCGTAGCGCCGGAGCTCCAAGTACAATCCGACTGGTCGCGCCATTCGCTCACAGCCGATCTTCGTGGCTCTTACACCGACTATACGAACGATACGTTTCAGCCGTCGCTGAACGCTCCGTATTTCAATTCCATCATCGATGGCCGGATCGATGTGAACCGCGACACCCAGGTCATGCTGGAAAATCGCGTCCTGGTTACGACGCAGAATCCGGGCAATCCGAATTTGGCTGCAGGTCTCGCTTCGTTGCCGATCGTGACCACCGTTGGCGGGACAGTTGGCATCGCTGAAACCTTCAATCGGCTTCTGGTCTCGATCAAAGGCTTGTTCGATCGCTCGACCTACCAGGACTCCAAGCTCACTGACGGCGAGATATCGAGCAATACCGACCAGGATATGAATCAATATGCGGCCGTCGCGCGCGTCGGCTACGAAATTGATCCAGGCCTGAAGCCCTTCGTTGAAATGCAGGAAGACGAGCGCATCCACGATGAAGAATTCGATCGCAATGGGCAGGACCGCGATTCCGTCGGCACGAGCGTCAAGCTTGGCGCGACGGTCAATATATCCAGCACGCTCACAGGCGAAATCGCTTTTGGCTACATGCATCGCGAATATCAGGATCCGAATTTGCCTTCGATCAATGGGCCAACGCTCGACGGAACGTTGACCTGGCAAATTACCCCGCTGACGACAGCGAAATTCACCGCCACGTCAGTAGCCAATGAATCAATCCTGGAGGATGTTTCCGGCTCGCTCAGCCGCGACATCAATGTCGAGGTCGACCATGCGCTGCGCCGATGGCTGGTGCTCAACGGCATCGCAGGCTATGGGCGGGACGAATATGTTGGCCTTGGCCGCGACGACAATCGTTACTTCGTCTCAGCCGGCGCGACTTACAAGTTCACCCCTGAACTTTGGCTCAAGGGCGAATTGCGGCAGGACTGGCTGACATCGAATGCCAGCGGCGCTGCCTACAATTCGACCTCGGTGCTTCTGACGCTGCGCTTGCAGCGCTGAGCAACGCTATTCGCCAAGACTCCTTTACTCGCCAAGGATGCTTTTGATTTCGGCGCGGAAGCCCGGCGCAATGTCGCTTCTCGCCAGCGCATAGGACACGTTGGCGGCAAGGAAGCCGATTTTCGAACCGCAGTCGAAGCTCCGTCCATCGAATTTCAGGCCATAGAACGGCTGCGTCCGGGCCAATTGGATCATGGCGTCGGTAAGCTGGATTTCACCGCCGGTTCCGCGCTCCTGGCTCGCCAAAATGTCGAGAATCTCCGGCTGGAGGATGTAACGGCCCGTCAGGATGAGATTGGACGGCGCCCGGTCACGAGGCGGCTTCTCCACCATGCTGGTGATCGAGAACATCTTGCCGATACGCTCGCCGACGCCGACCACGCCATATTGATCGACGCGGTCCTCCGGCACTTCCTCGACGGCCAGGATATTTGCCGCAGTGGACAGCCCACGGGCTGCATCCATCATCTGCGCCAGGCAGCCGCGTTCGTGCTGGACCAGCACGTCCGGGAGCAGCAGCGCGAAAGGCTCGTTGCCGACCAGTTCGCGCGCGCACCAAACCGCGTGGCCGAGGCCCAGCGGCTCTTGTTGCCGCGTGAAGCTCGTCGAGCCAGGCGCGGGCAGTTCCTTGTTGAGGAAATCGAGGGCGACATGCTTCTGGCGCTCGAGCAAGGTCATTTCCAGCTCGAACTGGCGATCGAAGTGGTCTTCGATAACCCCCTTGTTGCGGCCGGTCACGAAGATGAAATGCTCGATCCCCGCCTGGCGGGCCTCGTCCACCACATACTGGATCAGCGGCCGGTCCACCACCGGGAGCATCTCTTTGGGCATGGCTTTGGTAGCGGGCAGAAACCGGGTGCCGAGACCGGCCACGGGAAATACGGCCTTGCGGATTGGCTTCATACGGTGCCGTCAGGACGAGAGGAGAGGAAGAAGGTCATAGGTCAACTTTCTTGGGGTCGTTTTCTGGGTCCGTTTTCTTGCCAAATTGATAGTTCAAACAGAAACAGGGCATCCGTTAGGCACCGGAGCGCAACGCGACCTGCATGCTTAGCCGCGTCGCGTTGCTGCCATGTGAATACGAAGAAATTCCTGCATTAAAGCTTCTGTAATATAGCAGGTGCCCACTGGTGCAGCCATAAATTGAGATCGCCTGCGATGGTTGTTTTTCTGCCGATCCTGCGCCTTGCGGCGGTATTTTTGCTCTTCGCCGCTCTGACCGGCGGTGCGCAGGCGCAAGACAACTGGCTGACCAAGCTATTTCAACCGCAGGCGACAGGCTCGGTTCCCGCTACCGGAGGTGGGAGTGACTGGAGCGGCCAATCCGGCGCCTCCGGCGATCCGTCGATGACCGCCGATGCGATACGCGCCGCCGCTGCCGATTTCAGCAATTGCGTTGCCGGACTGTGGCCGGACGCGGAGCGGCGCGGCGTAAGCCGGGAGAACTTCGAGCGCTTTACTGCAGACCTGACGCCCGACCTGCACATCATGGATCTGCTCGACGCGCAGCCCGAGTTCACCAAAGCGCCGTGGGACTATCTCGATCTGTTGGTGAACGACGACCGCATCGCGCGAGGGCGGCAGCTGTTGACGCAATACGCGCAACCCTTTGACGCCGTGGAGCGAGCCTATGGCGTCGACAAATATATCATCGCGGCGATCTGGGGCGTCGAGTTGAACTACAGCACGCTCGGGGGTACTCGCCCGGTTGTGCGGTCGACCGCGACGCTGGCGTGCATCGGGCGGCGGCGCAACTATTTCCGCGAAGAGTTCTTGTCCGCGCTCGAAATCCTGCAGCATGGCGACGTGCCTCCCGATCATCTGATCGGCTCCTGGGCCGGCGCGTTCGGTCCGACGCAATTCATGCCGACGTCGTTCAAGCGCTATGCCGTCGACTTCGACGGTGACGGCCATCGCGACGTGGTCGACTCGATTCCCGACCTGATCGCTTCGACCGCCAACAATCTGAAAATGGACGGCTGGGCCGCGGGACAGACCTGGGGCTACGAAGTCGTGCTGCCGCAGAATTTTGATTATCTGCTCGCAGACCGTGCAAAGCAGAAAACGATAAAGCAATGGGAAGCGCTCGGCGTACGGCGCGCCGGCGCAAAGCCGTTTCCGCGCGCTGCCGAGAATGCCTTTCTGCTGTTGCCGGCAGGCGCCCGCGGCCCGGCTTTCCTGATGCTGCAAAATTTCCGCGTCATCATGAAATACAATCCGGCGGAAGCTTACGCGCTGGCGATCGGGTATCTCGCCGACAGAATGCGCGGCGGTGCACCGTTCGTGCAGGAATGGCCGCGCGATGAGCGCGTGCTTACCCTGGATGAGCGCCTGGAGCTGCAGCAGCTTCTGTCGCGGCACGGTTTCGATATCGGCAACCCCGATGGTTTCCTCGGGCCGCGTACCCGGGTTGCGATCCGCGATTATCAGTCCTCGGTCGGGCTGGTTCCGGACGGGTTTGCCTCGTCGAGCGTGTTGGACCGGCTTCGTCAGCCGTAACCACGCCATTATCCCTCCATCCTCAAACCGACATTATTCGGCTAATATCTCGCTGGGTCTAACCCGGTCGCAGGCCGGGATAGCCGAGACACGTTTGGGTAAACCATTGATGCTGAGGCGGAATTTGCAACGGACGAAGGTGCGCTGGCCGGTCGTCGCGATGCTGATCGCGGCCACCGCGATGCCAGTCCCCGCCGCCGCGCAATTCTTCTTCGGGCCGCCGCGTCCGTCACGCCCGCCACCACCCCAGCAGCGCGGCTTTTTTGGCTTTCCATTCTTAGGCGGTCCCGGGTCCGGGTCCGGCCCATTCTATGCGCCGGCGCCGCAACAGCGACAGCCGGTCGAGTCATTCAATCCGCCGCCGCAAAAGAAATACGAAACGCCGCCGACCAGCACTGTCGCGGTGGTCGGCGACACCATGGCGGATTGGCTTGCCTACGGACTTGAAGAGGCGCTGTCCGATACGCCGGATGTCGGTGTCGTGCGCTATATCCGCCCAACATCCGGTCTGGTGCGTTACGATCCGAAGAACGACCAGCTTGAATGGTCGGCGGCGGTCAAGGATATCCTTGGCGCGGATAAGCCGAGCGCCATTGTTGTGATGCTCGGGCTGAGCGATCGTCTGCCGCTTCGCGACAAGATTCCGCCGAAGCCACCTGCCACGCCGCAAGGACAGGATAAAGCGCAAGACAAGGCAACTGAGACCCCGGCATCTTCAGACGCAGCAAAGCCAGGCGCGGCGCCGCCGGTTGCGGCGGATGATCACCAGGGCCCGCCCGGCACCTACGACTTTCACACCGATAAATGGGCCGAACTTTATTCAAAGCGCATCGACGACATGATCGCCGCGCTCAAGAGCAAAGGCGTGCCGGTCCTTTGGGTCGGGCTGCCGGCGCTCTACGGCACCAAGTCGACCAGCGATATGAGTTATCTCGACGAGTTGTTCCGCGAGCGCGCCGAGCGGGCAGGGATCACCTACGTCGATATCTGGGACGGTTTCGTCGACGAGAGCGGCCGCTACGTCACGCAGGGGCCGGATTTTGAAGGCCAGACCCGGCGGCTGCGCACCGGCGACGGCGTACACTTCACGAAAGCCGGCGCCATCAAGCTTGCCGAATATGTGGTGCAGGACCTGCATCGGGTCATGAACAACCACCTTGCACCGATCGCGCTTCCAGCGACGCCGGAGGAAGCGCCGAAGCCGGGCACCGCCGGGCCGCGTCCAGCGGTTGGTCCGGTGTTGCCACTGAGCGCTTCGGTTTCGGCCAATACCGACGGCAATAATCTTCTGGGCGATGGCGGCCGCACTCAGCCGGCTGATCCCGATCCAGTGGCAACGCGCGTGCTCGTTCACGGCGATCCGATCGCGGCGCCGTCCGGGCGCGCCGACGATTTTTCCTGGCCCCGCCGTACCACCGACACTGGCGGAAGCGCCGATGCGGAGCCCGATCCGGCGGCAGCAGCGCCGGCCGCTAAAAAGCCTGACGTGAAGAAAACTACGGACGCCAAAAACAACGCCAAGCCCGTGCCTAACGTCGCTCCGGCTCCGGCGGCTCCCCATCCGGCGCCGCCGCGCGCGTCGCTGGATGGCGCGCCTCGACCGCCAGCCCCGGCCGGCGGCGGTTTCTGACGATCAAACGCCGCAGCAGGTAGCCGCGCCGCGCTACATCCGATTCACTTGTCAAACAGCGACGAATTCATCCCTCCCCGCTATCGCGGGGGCGGATGAAACAAGCGATCTCGTTCTCGCGATGCGGTCTGCACCCGAGGCTTCGTCACGCGACGAGAATTTCTTCGCTCTCCGCCCCGATCTTCGCCAGAGAATGCCGGCGGTGGGGGCCGGTAGCCTCACGATCTGTGCTTTGAGCCACGATGTACGAAAGAAAGAAAAAGGAAGCGGAACGCCGAACAACGCAGGTCGGTACCAACCGCATCTCGCGATGCGGCGCGCGCTTTGCAAAGCGCGCTCGCCATTCGGCGTTCCACCACGGCTCTGTGCCAATGGGACTATTCATCCCAAGGCTCAACCTGGGCCAGGCTTCGTGACACACAGCCACGCGGCGGGTTCCCCGCCAGCCGGTGTGGCACTTCCAGCGATGCACCTCGCGCGCCGGTCGTAGTGCCGGCAGGCTGATGCCCAGGCCGCCCGGGTGTGGCAGTGACGAGCGCCACCCGCGGGCACCGCATCCCGTTCCGATCAACCAGCGTCACCGGCTGATGTCCTGCACGGCGAACGGGATTGGGCGTCAATTCTCAGAATGAAAGTGCGATGTCAAAGCATTTCGATTTGTTCAAATAAATCGCGGACTTGCGTGGAGCGGATTTTTGCTCCGCGCGCGCCATTCGGATTAAAATTCGCGGAACGAAATTAACAGCGATAAATCAGCAGTTACCAAAGAAGTCGTACTGCAACGCATATGTCCTTGCGACAGTTAGCGAATCGCGGCAATCAAAATGTGGAGCGACGATCGATGTCAATCTAAAACGACTTCGCTCCAAGCGTGAAAACTTAGCAGACACCTTACGATGCCCCAGCGTATTAAATGAAAGTCCCCGACCGAAGTCGGAGACTTTTTCTTCAAAGGTGTTGTTCTGAAGTAGAAGTCTTACTTCTGTTGCTGACTTTTGGCGTGAGCTTGTTCGCTGTGTTGGCCCGCACTTTGCGAATGTTGTTGGGCTTTGGCTGAATGTTCTTTGCCCTTCGCGTGATCGCCCTTGCCGTGCTGTTCAGCCGCGGCGTGATGGGACTTCGCGGCGTTCTCGTGATGCTCGGCTGCTTTTTTGTGTTCGTCGTGAGCCATTATGCTTCTCCCGGTTGATGGTGTTGCGATGCTTGAATTACGAGAATCGAAGCCCTTTACGCAGCTATATCGTTCGGGCGTGAAAGTCAGGGGTCTCGAAAAAAGAAAACTGATGACAGAGTTCAAAAGTTCCATTTGCGACGCGTCATGCATTTTTTGACATACAAATTTTTTGACATGCAAAATGCCAAGGCAGTTTAAGGCCGCGCTCTTTGATGAAAAGACGTTCTCACTTTGAGCTTCAACTTAATTTCTTTGTAGTAATAATGTCCGCGGCGGATTCCGTTGGTGCCTGCGGAAGCGGCGATAGGAACATCAGTCAGCCCAGAGGTCCTATTGCGTCGTGAAACGCGGTCCCCAAAGAGGCGGTCTTTCCTTCGCAGAGCGTACCGGAAAAAGTTCGCTTCTTAACGCGGCAGCTCTGTCGATCCCATCAGGAATTCATCGACGGCGTGCGCGGCTTGGCGGCCTTCACGGATGGCCCAGACCACCAATGATTGGCCGCGGCGCATGTCGCCCGCGGTGAAGACCTTGTCGACGGAGGTGCGGTAGTCGTCGGTCGATGCGGCGACGTTGCCGCGCTGGTCGAGCTTGAGGCCAAGGCCCTTGAGCAGGCCTTCGTGTACCGGATGCACGAAGCCCATGGCGAGCAGCACGAGATCGGCGTCGATCTCGAATTCGGTGCCGGCAATCGGCTTGAACTTGTCGTCGACGCGCACACAGTGCAGTTTTTTCACGCTGCCGTTTTCGCCGGAAAACAGCGTCGTATTGACCGCGAAATCGCGGGAGGCGCCCTCTTCGTGACTGGACGAGGTGCGCAGCTTGAGCGGCCAGTTCGGCCAGGTCATCGCCTTGTTTTCGTGCAGCGGCGGCTCGGGCATGATCTCGAAGTTGGTGACGGAGAGCGCGCCCTGGCGGAACGAGGTGCCGATGCAGTCTGAGCCGGTGTCGCCGCCGCCGATGACAACGACGTGTTTGTCCTTGGCAAGGATCGGCTCGCCGGCTGCGGCCTCTTCATCGCTGACGCGCCGGTTCTGCTGCGGCAGGAACTCCATCGCAAAATGGATGCCTTTCAGCTCGCGGCCCGCCACAGGAATGTCGCGCGCCTTCTCGGAGCCGCCGGTGAGCACGACGGCGTCATGGTCGTTGAGCAGCTTGTCGGCCGGAACGTTGACGCCGACATCGGCGCCGTAATGAAAGACGACGCCTTCGCCCTGCATCTGGACGACGCGCTTGTCGATGTGATGCTTTTCCATCTTGAAGTCGGGGATGCCGTAGCGGAGCAGACCGCCGGCTTTCGCCCAGCGTTCGTAAACGTGGACCTCGTGGCCGGCGCGCGCGAGCTGCTGCGCACAGGCAAGTCCCGCCGGCCCTGAGCCGACAATCGCGATTTTTTTGCCGGTCTTTGTTGCCGCCGGTTGGGGCTTGAGCCCCTGCGCGATGGCGTGGTCGGCGATCGCGCATTCGATCGATTTGATGGTGACCGGGTTCTCATCGATGTTGAGCGTGCAGGACGCTTCGCATGGCGCCGGGCAGACGCGCCCCGTCACTTCCGGAAAGTTGTTGGTCGAGTGCAGGTTGCGCGCCGCTTCGTCCCAGTTGCCGCTGTAAACCAGATCGTTCCAGTCCGGAATCTGGTTGTTGACCGGACAGCCGGGCGTTCCGGGAGCGACGGCGCCGGTGCCCATGCAATAGGGCACGCCGCAATTCATGCAGCGCGCGGCCTGGGTCGCGTAATCCTGCTCCGGCAGCGGCAGCACGAACTCGCGCCAATGGCGCACGCGCTCTGCGACCGCCTGGTAGTCGCGGTCTTCACGTTCGTATTCGAGAAATCCGGTAATCTTGCCCACTGCGTACTCGTTTCCGCGCTCTACTCCGCCGCGATGGCCGCGGCCTTCATTTCATTGAGCGCGCGACGATATTCGACCGGCATCACCTTACGGAATTTCGGATACCAGGTCTTCCAGTCATGGAGAATCTTTTCGGCAATCGCCGAACCGGTGAATCGCGCATGGCGTGCGATCAGATGATGCAGCCGGTGCGCGTCGAAGCGGTCCATGTCCGACATGATATCGACCACGCCGTGCGCCTCGAGGTCGCGCTCATGGTGGAAAATCTTGGAGTTTATGTCTTCCTCGCCCGGCATCGGTTCGAGTTCGACCATTGCCATATTGCAGCGGGAGGCGAAGGCGCCGTCCTCGTCGAGCACGTAGGCAACACCGCCTGACATGCCGGCGGCGAAATTACGGCCTGTCGGACCGAGCACGACGGCGACGCCGCCGGTCATGTATTCGCAACAGTGGTCGCCGGCGCCTTCGATGACGGCGATGGCGCCGGAATTACGGACCGCAAAGCGTTCGCCGGCGACGCCGCGGAAATAGCATTCGCCCTCGATCGCGCCGTACATCACGGTATTGCCGATGATGATCGATTCTTCCGGCACGATTTTGGTGTCTTCCGGAGGCCGAACGACGATGCGGCCGCCGGAAAGGCCCTTGCCGACATAGTCATTGGCGTCGCCGACGAGCACAAAGGTCACGCCGCGGGCAAGGAACGCGCCGAAGCTCTGCCCGGCGGTGCCGGTGAACGTCGCGGTGATGGTGTCTGCCGGCAGGCCTTCATGGCCGTAACGCTTGGCGATTTCGCCCGACAGCATGGCGCCCACGGTGCGGTCGACGTTCTTGATCGGCAGCGCCATGCGCACCGGGGTGCGTTTGTCCAGGGCCGGCTGCGATTGGGCGATCAGCTTGCGGTCGATGATGTCGTGGATCTTGTGATCCTGTTTCTCGCAATTGTAGATCGCGACATTCGCCGGCACGTCCGGCTTGGTGAACAGCTTGGAGAAATCGAGGCCGTTGGCCTTGGCGTGGGCCAGGACGTTGGCGCGATCGAGCATCTGAATCTGCCCGATCATTTCGCTGAACGTCCGATATCCCATTTCCGCCATCAGCTCGCGCACTTCCTCGGCGACGAAGAAGAAGTAGTTGATGATGTGCTCGGGCTGGCCGGTGAAGCGCTTGCGCAGTACCGGATCCTGCGTGGCGACGCCGACCGGGCAAGTATTGAGATGGCACTTGCGCATCATGATGCAGCCGGCAGCGATCAGCGGCGCGGTAGCAAAGCCGAATTCATCGGCGCCAAGCAGTGCGCCGACCACGACGTCGCGGCCGGTGCGGAGGCCGCCGTCCACTTGCACGGCGATGCGTCCGCGCAATCGGTTGGCGACCAGGGTCTGATGGGTTTCGGCAAGGCCGATTTCCCACGGCGAGCCGGCATGTTTGACCGAGGTGAGCGGCGCGGCGCCGGTACCGCCTTCGTAGCCGGCAATGGTCACGTGATCGGAGCGCGCTTTCGACACACCGGCAGCGACCGTACCAACACCGATCTCGGATACCAGCTTCACTGAAACGTCGGCGGCGGGATTGACGTTCTTCAAGTCGAAGATCAGCTGCGCCAGGTCTTCGATCGAATAAATGTCGTGATGCGGCGGCGGCGAGATCAGGCCGACGCCAGGTGTGGAGTGCCGCACCTTGGCAATGGTCTTGTCGACCTTATGGCCGGGCAACTGGCCGCCTTCGCCGGGCTTTGCGCCCTGGGCAATCTTGATCTGCATCATGTCCGAGTTGACGAGATACTCGGCGCTAACGCCGAAATCGGCCCGATGCGACCTGCTTGATCGCGGAGCGCATTGAATCGCCGTTCGGCAAAGTCTTGTAACGATCGGATTCCTCGCCGCCTTCGCCGGTGTTCGACTTGCCGCCGATCCGGTTCATGGCGATCGCAAGCGTGGTGTGTGCCTCGCGCGAGATCGAACCGTAGGACATTGCGCCGGTGGCGAAACGCCGGACGATCTTCTCGGCCGGTTCGACTTCCTCGATCGGAACGGGCTTTCGCGCATCTTCGTCCGCCGCCTTGATGCGGAACAGGCCGCGGATCGTGTAGAGGTGCGCGGACTGGTCGTTGATGAGACGGGCGAACTGCCGGTAGCGGTCCTTGGAATTGCCGCGCACGGCGTGCTGAAGCGCCGACACGGTTGCGGCGGTCCAGACGTGCTGTTCGCCGCGCACCCGGAACGCATAGTCGCCGCCGACGTCGAGCATGGTCCGATAAATCGGTGTGTCGGAGAATGCGTCGTGGTGCCGGCCCACGCACTCCTCGGCGATCTCGTCGAGGCCGACGCCTTCGATGCGCGTCGCCGTTCCGGTGAAGTATTTGGCGACGAAATCGGACTTCAGGCCGATGGCGTCGAAAATCTGCGCGCCGCAATAGGACTGATAGGTGGAGATGCCCATCTTCGACATCACCTTGAGCAGTCCCTTGTCGATCGACTTGATGTAGCGCTTGACGATTTCCTTGTCGTCGAGCTTCTGCGGCAGCTCGCTCTTCATCGCGGTGATCGTCTCGAAGGCGAGATAAGGATTGATCGCTTCGGCGCCGTAACCGGCAAGACAGCAGAAGTGGTGAACTTCCCGCGGCTCACCGGATTCGATCACGAGACCGACCGAGGTGCGCAAGCCTTCGCGGATCAGATGATGATGGACGGCCGCGCAGGCCAGCAGCGAGGGAATTGCAATCCGGTCTTCGCCGGCGCGCCGGTCGGACAGGATGATGATGTTGATGCCGTCGCGCACCGCGAGTTCAGCGCTGCCGCACAGCACGTTGATGGCTTCAACCATGCCCGCGGCGCGGGTTTCAGCGGGCCAGGTTGTGTCGATGGTCCGCGACTTGAAGTGGGTTTCGGGCACCTGCGAGATGGCGCGAATCTTCTCCAGGTCGGCATTGGTCAGAATAGGCTGCCGCACTTCGAGGCGCTTGGTCGTCGATAGGCCCTCGAGATCGAACAGGTTCGGGCGCGGGCCGATGATCGAGACCAGGCTCATCACCAGCTCTTCGCGGATCGGGTCGATCGGCGGGTTGGTGACCTGGGCGAAGTTTTGCTTGAAATAGGTGAATAGCGGCTTCGCTCGATCCGACAGCGCCGAGATCGGCGTGTCATTGCCCATCGAGCCGACCGCTTCCTCGCCGGTCGTCGCCATCGGCGTCATCAGGATCTTGAGGTCTTCCTGCGTGTAGCCAAACGCCTGCTGGCGATCGAGCAGCGAGAGGTTCGAGATCGGCGCGGCTTCCGAGGTTTCCGGCAGGTCTTCCAGCACGATCTGGGTATCGTCGAGCCACTTCCGGTAAGGGTGGCTCTTCGCCAGCGTCGATTTCAGCTCTTCATCGGGGATGAGCCGGCCTTGTTCGAGATCCACCAGCAGCATCTTGCCGGGCTGCAAGCGCCACTTGGTGACGATGTCTTCTTCCGGTATCTGCAGCACGCCGACTTCCGACGCCATAATGATGCGATCGTCGCGCGTGACGACGTAACGCGCCGGCCGCAAGCCGTTGCGGTCGAGCGTCGCGCCGATTTGCCGGCCGTTGGTGAATGCGATCGCCGCCGGGCCGTCCCACGGCTCCATCAGCGCGGCGTGGTATTCATAGAACGACCGGCGTTCCTCGTTCATCGATTGATTGCCGGCCCAGGCTTCCGGAATCATCATCATCACGGCATGGGCGAGCGAATAGCCGCCCATCACCAGGAATTCGAGCGCATTGTCGAAACACGCCGTGTCGGACTGGCCTTCATAGGAAATTGGCCACAGCTTCGAAATGTCCTTGCCGAAATGCGGCGACGACACCGAAGCCTGTCGCGCGGCCATCCAGTTGTTGTTGCCGCGCAGCGTGTTGATCTCGCCATTATGCGCGATCATCCGGTACGGGTGCGCCAGCGACCAGGTCGGGAACGTGTTGGTCGAGAAGCGTTGGTGCACAAGCGCCAGCGCGCTCTCGAAGTCCGGATCGCGCAGATCGGGGTAATAGGCGCCGAGTTGATCGGCGAGGAACATCCCCTTGTAGATCACGGTGCGGCAGGAGAGCGATACCGGATAATAGTTCGACGTGCTGCGCTCGCGCTTGCTGTAGAGCGTGCTCGAAATCTTCTTGCGCAGGATGTAGAGGTGGCGCTCGAACTCGTCGTCCGACGTCATCGCCGGGTCGCGGGCGATGAATACCTGCCTGTTCACCGGCTCGGTCGGCTTCACGGATTCGCCGAGCGTCGAATTATCGGTCGGCACATCGCGCCAGCCGAGGACTTTCATGCCCTCCTGCGCGGCAATGGCCGCGTAGGTGTCCGTGATTTCCTGCCGCCAGGCAGCGTCGTGCGGCAGAAACAGCGCACCGACGGCATATTGGCCCGGGGCTGGCAGTGTGAAGCCAAGCTCGGCAGCCTTCTTTGCGAAGAACTTGTGCGGAATTTGCACCAGAATGCCGGCGCCGTCACCGGCACGCGGATCGGCGCCGACAGCGCCACGGTGCTCGAGATTGACCAGGATCGTCAGCGCATCTTCGACGATTTTATGCGACTTGCGGCCCTTGATATCGGCAATGAATCCAACGCCGCAGGAATTTTTTTCCAGCGCTGGATCAAACAATCCGAAGCCAGACGCACTCATCGAAGTCATCGCACTCCCCGCCCGGGACCTGCGGACTTCCTAGGTCCGGCCCCGACGCAATCTACCCCTGCGCAGGTTCGCGTCCGCCTGCGTGAGGGCAATTCACCCGTCTTGGAGGCAACCTTCGTGCCGCGTCCGGCCTTAAGGCTGCTTTTTCGCCGCCGTCCAGCGCGCCCTCGTCCGCCGGCGGCTGACCCCGCGCCTTACCAACCAGCCTGGCGCGCGCCTCATGGGTCGACACAAATTGGGACAGCAATGCTGTCCTAACCCAACATGGCAAATTCCAGGCGCCGATACAAGGGCATAGGCCTTTGTGACAGCGCAAAAGGCGTTGTGTCGCCTCGATAACTGGCTCCTCGCCACGCTCTGAACTCAAGTGGATCATGGGCCGCATAGGAGCGCAATGGTTGAACATTGCGCGCTCACCGCAATCCGGCTGAACTGCCAAATGAACTCACTTATTTTTACGCTGCTTGCGTGACATTCACCCGAGGCTACATTCCGCAAAATGAATTTTGCCAGCGATAACACGGCTCCCGTTGACCCCGCCATTCTCGACGCCATCGTGCAAGCCAATGCCGGTTACGCCATGGGCTATGGCAACGACGACTGGACCAAGGGCGTCGAGCGGCGGCTAGCGGAGATCTTCGAGCACGAGGTGACGGTGTTTCTGGTGCCGACCGGCACCGCGGCAAACGCGCTGTCGCTGGCTCAGGTCACCCCGCCTTGGGGAGTCGTGTTTTGTCACCAGGATGCTCACATCGTCACCGACGAGTGTGGAGCGCCGGAGTTTTTCGGCGGCGGGTTCAAGCTCGAAGGTCTACCCGGCGAGGGCGCCAAGATCACGTCCGAGACGCTAAAGGCGGCACTCGATGGATATGGCGGCCATGAGCCGCATCAGATGGTGGCTTCGACGCTATCGATCACGCAGACGAGCGAAGCAGGCACCATCTATCGCACCGACGAGATCGCGGAACTGTGTGACATCGCCCATGCGCGTAACCTCGCCGTGCACATGGACGGCGCGCGTTTCGCCAACGCATTGGTTCGCCTGAACACGACGCCTGCGCAGATGACATGGCGATCCGGCATCGATGTTCTGTCGTTCGGCGCTACTAAAGGTGGCGCGCTCGCAGCCGAGGCGGTGGTGATTTTCGATCCTGCTCGCGCCAGTTTCTTCGGCGAGCGGCGCAAGCGGGCCGGCCATTTGCTGTCCAAGCATCGCTTCATCGCCGCGCAGATGGCGGCCTATCTCGCCGAAGGCCGCTGGCTTGCGTTGGCACGGCACGCCAATGCCATGGCGGACATCCTGGCGCAGAAGCTTGCCGCCCTCGGGTTGCGCCCGGTGTGGCCGGTCGAGGCAAATCTCGTTTTCGCCCTGTTGCCGAAGGCGCTGGACGTAAAACTCAAAGCCGCCGGGGCCCAGTATTACGTCCGGCCCGGCAAAGGCGTTGCCCAAGGAGAGGATCAGGTGCTGGTGCGGCTGGTTACGTCTTTTTGCACCCGGGAAGATGACATCGAGCGCTTCGTGAATCTTTGTAAAAATTCCTGAAAGCGCCCAAGCGCCGCCCCAATTTGCACTATCGTAGAAGGCAAGAGGTGGTGCGGGCGTTCGGGGAGGGGCTTGGTGAAGCGCGTTTACAAGACCGGCTTCGCGCCGCTGTTGCTCCTGTTGCTGGCAGGGTCAAGTCACGCACAGTCGCCGCCGTTGCCGGGTCCGCCGCCGTCGAACTTGCCACCGCCTATCGTCGGCTTTGTCTCGCCTTACGAGATCATGCGCACGTTACGTGCGGCAGGCTTCGAGCCGCTGTCGCCGCCGCTGCGTGAAGGCACCGACTATGTGCTGCGCGCCACCGATTTCCGCGGCATTCTTATGCATGTTGTGGTCGATGCCCGCACCGCTGCGATCCGCGATGTGACGCGGATTGTGCCGGGCCCGGGCCGTTACGGTCAGTACTACGGCGCTCCGCCCTATGGCGCTGCGCCATATGGACCCGACGATTTCGGCGCTCCACTGGCCCCGCCGACCGAAGCCAGCATCGAAGCTCCGCCGCCGATGCGGCCGCTCGCACCTGCGTCGCGGGCCGTCCCGGAGGCGCCGTCAGCGTTGCCGCCGTTGCCGCGGCCACGTCCCGCCACATTGGCATCGCGCAAATCCGACAGTGCCGATCCCGCCGCAACCCCGTTGCCGCCTGCCAGCATCAAGACGGAGCCGAGTGTTGCTCCTCCTCCGGTGCCCGCCGTCGCTCCATCGGCCGCCGTCACTCCATCGGCTGCGGGTGCAACAGCGACGGTGAAGCCGGCTGCAACAACCCCGGACGGTAAGGCGCAGATAAATTCCGAAGTCATCACCGCCGCGCCACCGCCGCTGCGCCAAAGAAAGCGCCAATCCCCGTCGAACCGCTGAACGATTGATTACCGGAAACGGCGCCGGCACTGCATATCCCGGTTGTGCTTCGTGCGCTGGCTAATGCGCACATTGCCCCTTAGCATGCCCGAAATTTGCCGGGAGACGCCGCCTTGAAAGTCTGCATGTTTCATCTGATGCCGTATCGGGATCTGCCGGCGGATTTCGATAAGCGTTACAACTCGGCCTACATTGATCCGGTGCTGTTCGACGTCGGCAACCCCGAAAAAGTCGGCGAATATTACAACGCGACGCTGGACGAGATTTTGTTCGCGGCGAAATCAGGTTTCCACGGCGTCTGCACCAACCAGCATCACCAGAACGCCTATGGCTTCATGGCCAATCCGAGCCTGATGGGCGCGGTGCTGGCGAAAGAGACCAACGGCCAGAACGTTGCGATTATCCAACTCGGCTCGACGCTGCCGTCGACCACGCCGCCGACCCGCATCGCCGAGGAATACGCGATGCTCGATTGCATCAGCGGCGGTCGGCTGGTGGCGGGATTTCCGACCGGTTTGCCGAGCGACGCCACAATTTCAAACGGCGTAATTCCGATCGAACAGCGCGAACGCTATCGTGAGGCGCTTGCGCTGGTGCTCAAGGCATGGTCGGCCAAGGAAGTGTTCGCCTGGAACAGCAAGCACTATCAGCTCGGCATGGTGAACCTGTGGCCGCGGCCGATTCAGCAGCCGCATCCGCCGATCTGGATTCCGGGCTCCGGCATTTCATCGACCGCTGAATATGTCATCGATCACGATCACTGCTTTTGCCACTTGAGCTATTACGGCACCAAAAACGCAGCTTTCGTTACCGATCGTTATTGGGAACTGGTCGCCAAGAAGGGCAGGGATGACAACCCCCATCGGCTGAGCTTCCTGCAGTTGATCGGCGTTGCCGAAACAGACGCGCAAGCGGAGGAACTCTACGGGCCTCACGCCGAGTATTTCTTTCATAAGCTCCTCAATACGCCGCCGCACTATCAGGCGATCCCCGGCTGCCTCGAATACGACGCCGTCGTACAAGGCCTGAAATTCAATCCACGCACGTCGGTCAATTTGTCCGAGCTCAAAGCCCGCGACTTCTTCGATCGCGGCTTTGTGGTTGTCGGCAGTCCAAAGACGGTGCGCGAGCAACTGCTCGATGGCGTCAAGCGGCTGCGGATGGGGCACCTTCTGACGCTGCTGCATTTCGGCTCGATGCCGACCGAGCTTTGCAAGAAGAACATCGACCTGTTCGCGCGCGAAGTGCTGCCCTATCTCGCCGACCAGTGGGACGACGAGTACGAAGACCGCTGGTGGCCGGAACGGCTTCGGTCAAGACGCGCCGCTCCCGCCAAAGCCGCCGCTTCCATGGCTGCTGCTTCCTGACGCGGGATATCAGACATGGCTAATCCCGAAATACGCCGGCTGAAGCTTTGGCAAGACCGGATCGAAACCGAAGTCGAAATCGCGGGCAACGGCCCGGCTGTCGTTTATCTTCACGGCCCGTGGGGGCTTGCGTCCGGACCGCGCGTTCGTTGCGCAGGCTTGCCGAGCAATACACGGTCTTCGCGCCCAAATTTCCCGGCACCAGCAAGGGCGCTCCGAACGCCATTCACGCGCTCGGCGATTGGCACGATCTGGTCGTGTATCACGGCGAATTGCTCGACCAGCTTAAGCTCAATGCGCCCACGCTCGTGGGTCACTCGTTCGGCGGGATGATCGCTGCCGAGGTCGCCGCCGTGACGCCGAAAGCCATCGGCCGGCTGGTGCTGATCGACCCGGTCGGCCTCTGGCGCGACGACGCGCCGGTGAGGAACTGGATGTTGGTCCCGCATAAGGAACGGCCGGCGACTTTTTTTGCCGATCCTGAAAGTGAGGCAGCGAAGCGCTTTTTCGCCGTGCCCAGTGATGCAGACGAGCGCGTCGAAACGCTGTCGCAGTTTACCTGGTCGCAGGCTTGCGCCGGCAAGTTCACATGGCCGATTGCCGATCGCGGACTCGCCAAGCGGATTTATCGTATCTCGGCGCCGACGCTGGTGATCTGGGGTGAATCCGATGGCGTCATCGCGCCGCTCTATGCGGATGAATTTTCAAGGCGCATTGCGAACGCTGAGACCGCAAGCGTTGCAGGGGCGGGTCACCTGCCGCATCTCGAGCAGCCCGACGCGGTGATGAAGGCATTGTCCGGCTTTATTGGCTGATCGTCTCAAAGCGTAAGACCGGCAGGCGGAGCTTCGGTTCGCCCACCCTGGCGCGGTATTTGCTTGAGTCCGCGCAGTCATTTGCCGGTCCTCCTCGCGATAAGGGCGAAAGGAATGCCTGAAAATGCAAACCCGTCGGAAATTTCTCGCTGCAACAGCGGCGATGTCGCTCGGATTAAAAGCCCAGGTTCAGGCGGATGAATGGCCGGATCGAACAATCAAGATTATCTCGCCATTTTCTCCGGGCGGTACTTCAGATGTTCTTGCTCGTGTTCTTGCAGACAACTTCAGCAAGGACATGAAACAGAGCTGCTACGTGGATTCGCGTCCTGGCGCAGGCGGGATGATTGGCGCGTCGATTGTCGCGAAAGCGGATCCCGACGGCTACACGCTTCTTCTCTCCGGTAATGCGCCCAATATCCTGGCCCCGGCATTCAGCCCGTCACCGCCGTTTGACGGGGTCAAGGATTTCACGCACGTCGCATATCTCGGTGGTTCGCCCGTTGTCTTGGTCGTCCATCCATCTCTTCCGATCGGCAGCTACCATGAGTTTTTGGACTATATCAAAAGCAGTTCTGCGCCGGTGAATTACACGTCATCCGGTGTGGGAACGCATGGTTTCGTCTTCGGTGAACAACTCGCGCGAATCGAAGGGCTGAAATTGAATCACATCCCTTATAAGGGAGGCGGCGCCGCGATGGTCGATCTCATTGGCGGCCAAGTGAAGGTCGCGACGATTACATTTACGTCCGTTGTCGCAGAGGTCCGTTCGGGTGCTCTCCGGGCCCTGGCGGTGTCCGCCGAACGCCGCATGGCAAGTTTTCCCGACCTTCCGACGTTTGCGGAACTCGGCCATCCGGATTGGGTATCGGCGAGTTGGTTTGCCCTGTCCGGTCCCAAAGGACTCCCGTCCGACATCGTCGACAAGATAAATCGTGAGGTTGCGGTCGTACTCGATCTTGGGACCGTGAAGCGCCAACTCGAGGACGAGACAGTTGAATTAAAGGTGATGTCGCCGACAGAAACGACAAAGTATTTCGAGGATGAGGCACGGCAATGGCGTCCAGTTGCCATTGCACTGCGCGGCAATCAGCTTGCCCAGTAGTGAATTCGGTTGTGGTTCATTCGTTGGTTCAATTCCAACCGGGCTGACGACCGGACGAATCCGAACGATAAAATAAAAGCGCCCCGGAAAACCGGGGCGCTCCCTTTAACGCCAGTTAGGCTGATTACGCAGCCTGCTTCTGGACCTCGATGCCCTGCTCGGCATTTTTGCCGTTGCCGATCGGGATCGAGCGCGGCTTTTTCGCCTCAGGGATCTCGCGCACGAGGTCGACGTGCAAGAGACCGCTCTCAAGGTTCGCGCCCTTCACCTGGACGTGGTCCGCGAGCTGGAACACACGCTCGAACGTGCGCGCCGCGATGCCCTGATAGAGCACGTCACCGCGCTTCTCCTCATCCTTGGCGTTCTTCTCGCCGCGGATGGTCAGCGTGTTCTCTTTCGCTACGACCGAAAGTTCAGGCTCGGTGAAGCCGGCCACTGCGACCGTGACGCGGTACTCATTCTCGCCGGTCCGCTCGATATTGTAGGGCGGGTAACCGGGAGCCGCGCCATCGAAGCCCTGATCGAGCAACGAAAACAGGCGGTCAAAGCCGACGGTGGAACGATAAAGGGGAGCAAGATCGAAAGTTCGCATGGCATATCCTCCTTGAGCGACATGCAGAACGGCCCGTCCGGATGGACCTGGCCTCTGGATTTGCGCAGCCGTCATTGGCCTGCGCAGAGCAGATATGGGAACGGGCGCAAAATCCCGCAAGTGCGCCTAAAGCCTTGTTCAGTATCGTGATTTTCTACAGCGCTTTCGACCGCGGGTGACGTCTCGAAGTCAACAAATCGAACGCCGCGACGGTTGCAGTCGGCTTAAGTTGCAGACGGCTTAAGTTGAGTGCTCAACGAGGACTGTTATAAGCGGGAGCTTGTTGCGGCCTGATTTTTCATGAAACTCGTCTCGATTCCCGCCAATCCCGTCCCGGATAATGTCGTCGTCGGCGCGTTGAAAACGTCGGACGGCGTTACGCTTCGCTATGCGCGCTGGCAGCCGCCGGCCGGGCGCAAAGGTACGGTTTGCATTCTGCAAGGCCGCAGCGAATGGATCGAAAAATACTTCGAGACGGTACGCGACCTGCGGGCGCGGGGCTTTGCGGTCGCGACGCTTGACTGGCGCGGGCAGGGCCTGTCCGACCGCGCGCTGAAAGATCGGCACAAAGGCTACGTCAGGGACTTCGCGGAATACGATCGCGATCTCGAGACGTTCATGCGCGAGATCGTGCTGCCGGATTGTCCGCCGCCGCTGTTCGCCATGGGCCATTCGACCGGCGCAACCGTTCTGATCCGCGCGGCGCATCAAGGCCGCCGCTGGTTCGATCGCATGGTGCTGACCGCGCCGCTGATCGACCTCACCGGTTTTGCCGCGACGCAGACGGCCCGCATCCTGGTGCGCGCGATGCGGTTGACCGGCTTTGGCAGCCTGTACGTGCCGAAGGGCGAAGTCGGAATCATGGAATCGCGGCCGTTTGCCGGCAACATGCTCACGTCCGATCCGGTGCGTTATGCGCGCAATGCGGCGATCCTGGAGGCTGAACCGGACCTGGCGCTCGGCGCGCCGACCGTGGCGTGGACCGATGCCGCTTTCCGCGCCATGGGGACAATGCGCGAGCGCAGCTATCCGGCCAATATTCGCCAGCCGCTGCTGATTATCGCTGCGGGCAGTGACACCGTGGTTTCAAATGCCGCGATCGAGGATTTCGGCGGCCTGTTGCGCGCGGGCACTCAATTGGTCATGGCCGGCGCCAAGCATGAATTGCTGATGGAGCAGGATCGCTTTCGCTCGCAATTTTGGGCGGCGTTCGATGCCTATGTTCCGGGAACGCCGCTTTACTAGGGCGCGGACTTATTAACACGAAGCCACAGCCGTATTGATGCGGGCTGAACGAGGGCTAGGCCGTCCGCTTTCGGTGCACAGCCGACGTGACAGGACTAGCAGTTAGCTTCGTCCGTGTCGCAAATGATCCATCGCGTCATTTACCAAATAGCCGGTTCGGGGAATCAATCTGGTTCTACTCGGCGGCGCGCACTGCGTTCACAGATGGGCGCCATGCGAGTGCCAATTGCTCGGCATAAGCGTCCCGCCAACCGCTCCCCTCGTCGCTCACGAAATAGCCGCCGCGCGCGTCACGAAACACTGCGACGTCTTCGGCTCCTGGCGGCAGCAGGCCCTTGTCGCGTAGCGCCCGTGCCGCGGTCAACAGGCGGCGTCGCGTCCGCGTGATCATCTGATCCGACGGCGCGAGATGTTCCAGCGTGTGATCCAGGACCGGCCCCATGCTCTCGGTAACGGCCTGGTCCTGCAAATGGATGCTCTCGATGCCGCTGTAGACGGCGCTGTCATGCTGGGCGGCGCGGTCTATGTGCCAATCGTTGGTGGCGTTGGCGGCGAGCCGCCAGCGGCCGAGCCAGTCGGTGGTATTGGGTAGAAACACGTTGCGGCGCCCCATGCCACCAACCGGCGCGCCGTTTTTTAATGCCGGGTCCTGCTGGGTCATGGCCGACTGGCCGTGCTTCCACCACAGCACCCAGTACATGGTGTGCTCGTCGTCGAGCGGGACCCAGCCGCGGACTTGCACGTGCTGGCCGAACTCGCCGTTCGGCACCTGCGTCCAGAATGGGAACAGAAAATTGCCGAAGCGCCACGAGATGCGGCCGGGGCCGGCACTGCGGAAGCCGGCGTAGGTCGTGCCCCATTCCGTGTCGGCAATCTGATATTCGGGCGCGCGGACCGCAATGGTGTGGCGGATCGGATCGTCCTCATCGAGCTCGTCGGCATCGACGTGGCCGGCGTGGAGGAAGCCGAAGTGCGACGTGTCGATGTCGCCTTCCAGCGCCTGCAGGTAATTGCAGTCGCGGTGGATCAGCATGACGCCGATTTGGTCGTCCGGCACGTCGAGGATCTCAAGCGCCGGCAGCGGCGGCGCCTTCTCCCGTGATCCCATGTAGATCCAGACGACGCCGGCACGCTCGACCGCCGGGTACGCCTTTGCGCGGACCTTGTGCTTGAAATCCTGCTGCGGCGGCACGTTCGGCATATCGAGGCAGGCGCCCGAAACGTCGAATTTCCAGCCGTGATAGATGCAGCGCAGCCCGCCGTCTTCGTTGCGGCCGAGGAACAGCGAGGCACAGCGATGCGGGCAGTGATGATCCAAGACGCCGACCCGTCCGGCGCTGTCGCGAAATGCGATGAGCTTCTCGCCGAGCAGCTTTAAGCGCATCGGCGCGCCGTCGCGCGCAATCTCCGACGACATCAGCGCGGGAATCCAGTATTCCCGCATCAGGTCACCCATGATGGTGCCAGGGCCGACCCGCGTCAGTTCAGCGCCCTCGGTTGCCGTTGTCATCGCGCGTCTCCCGGAAGTACGCGTCCAGCGGTGATCTTAGCCCTGCTGCGGCTTGATGTCGGCGGTTCGGATCACCTTAGTCCACTTGGCGATATCGTCGGCAATGAATTTTCCGAATTGCGGAGGTGTCATCGGCATCGGCACCAAGCCAACGCCGGCGAAGCGCGACGTCAGCGTCGGGTCAGCGAGGCCGGCGCCGATTTCGGCATTGAGGCGCGCCACCGTCGCTGCCGCCGTGCCCTTGGGTGCGACGATGCCGAACCAGCCACTTGCCTCGTAGCCCGGTACAAACTCGCCGACTGTTGGAACGTCGGGAAGCGCGTCCTGTCGCGCCGCTGTGGTCACCGCAAGCACCCGAAGCCTGCCGGACTTTATGTATTCGAGTGCCGGCCCGGCGGCGGTAGTGAACATGACCTGCACCTGACCAGCCATGAGATCGGTCAGCGCCGGCGCCTCGCCGCGGTAGGGCACGTGCAGCAGGTTGACGCCGGTCATCATCTTGAACAGCTCGCCGAACAGATGATGCGGCGTACCGTTGCCGGCCGACGCCATGGCGAGCTTGCCGGGATTGGCTTTGGCGTAGCCGATGAACTCGGCGACGGTTTTGGTCGGGACCGATGAGTTGACCACCATGACGAACGGATTGCGGCTGACGGCGGCCACCGGCGCGATGTCGGCGCTGAAGTCGAAGTTGAGGTTTGGATAAAGGGCGGTGTTGATGCTGGTGGTCGAGGTCGCGAACAGCAACGTGTAGCCATCGGGCGCCGCGCGCACCACGTCTTCCGTGCCGATGTTGCCGCTGGCGCCTGGACGGTTCTCGACGACCACCGGGTGGCCGAGACGTCCTGACAGCCATTCGGCCATCAGGCGCGCCGCGGCGTCGGCCGAACCGCCCGGCGGAAATCCGAGCACGAGCCGCGTCGGACGCGACGGATAGGCTTGGGCCAGGGCAAGCGAGGGAGCGGCGCTCGCAGCGACTGTGCCGGCGGCGAGATGCAGAAAGGTCCTGCGCGGAAATCTTCAGCATGGCTCTCAGCCTCCATTCGTCAGCGTCCGGGCGAGCTGATTGAGACGCTACGCCAAGTCTGGTATTAGGCGTAATTCCCTATTTTGCTAAGGCGACGAAGGTATTTCCCGAATGCGCAAGCAAGCCGATTGGGAACATCAGCTCGGCCGGCGGCTAAAGCTACGCGATCTGCATGTGTTTTTCACGGTCGCCGCCCGCGGCAGCATGGCCAAGGCCGCAGCACAGCTTAGCATAACTGCCCCTAGCGTTTCCGAGGTAATTGCCGGTCTCGAGCATGCCGTGGGCGTCAAGCTGTTCGATCGTAGCCCTCAGGGGGTTGAGCCCACCATTTATGGCAAGGCGCTACTCAAGCACGGGCTGGTCGCTTTTGACGAACTGAAGCAGGGCATCAGGGACATCGAATTTCTGGCCGATCCGACCGTCGGTCAACTGCGTCTGATGTGCGATGAGTCCATATCGGCCGCGACGCTGCCGATGATCATTCAAAGATTTTCTGAACTGTATCCCGGCGTTGTTTTTGACGTGGAGCCGTTCGAGCTCCGCTCCTATGTGGATAAACTTCGCGACCGCACCTACGACCTCGTTCTGACGCGACGTCCGCAACCGGACTTGCAGAATGATCCGCTCGGTGAGCTGAACATCGAGATTCTTTTCGACGATGAATTGGTCGTTGCCGTGGGTGCGCACCACTCGCTCGCGCTGCGGCGTAAGATCAAAATAAGTGAATTGGCAGAGGCACAATGGATTTTGACGGCGCCTGGCACTTGGAACTATGAGATAGTTGCCGCGATGTTTCGATCCCAGGGATTGAAGCTGCCGCGGGTTATCGTAAACACGCTGTCGGTCTATCTTCGTACAAATCTGCTCGCGACCGGCCAATTCGTCACGGCGTTCCCACGCTCGGTTTTGCATCTCCACGGAGAGCGCTTCAAGCTTAAGGAGTTGCGGTTCAATCTTCCTGTCCGGGTGTGGCCCGTGGCGCTACTGACGCTGAAACATCGAACCGTAAGCCCCGTGGTCGAGCGCTTCATTAGCTGCGCGCGCGAGACAGTAAAGTCGGCGCACTCATAGAGGCTTCGGACCGCGGGTGCCCAATACGAGGCACGGCACTTAATGTCGGCTTATGGCCCATTGCGCCATTTCGCGGCAATGCAGTTTCGGTCGCTTTCGGAGCGAAGCTGGCATTGAGTCGGGCAATATCAGCCGTTGAGCAATTTCATCGCCTGGGCGTGAACGCGCTTGTCGCCGGCGGCGACGATGCGGCCGCCGTTAAGCGCCGGCTCGTTCTCCCATGTCGTCATAATGCCACCGGCGCCTTCAATGATCGGGATCAGGGCCAGTACGTCGTGCGGTTTGAGCTCGGTCTCGATGATGAGATCGACATGGCCGGCAGCGAGCACGCAATAGGCGTAACAGTCGCCTCCGTAACGCGACAGCCGCACCACTTTTTCGACGCGCCCGAAGCACTGCCGGTCGGCCTCCTTCATCAACAGCGGGCTGGTGGTGAGCATGATGGCGTCGCTGAGTTTCGCGCAGTTCCGCACCCGCAAGTCACGTTCGCCGGCCGGCCCGCGATAACGCGCGCCTTTGCCGTCGCCGGCGAAATGCTCGCGGGTGAACGGCTGATGCATCATGCCGTAAATCGGCTCGCCGCGCCGCGTCAGCGCGATCAGCGTGCCCCAGATCGGCATGCCGCAGATGAAGGATTTGGTGCCGTCGATCGGGTCGAGCACCCAGACATATTCGGCATCCGGGTTGTCGGCATCCAGTTCCTCGCCGACGATGCCATGCTCGGGGAAGGTCCGCTTGATCAGCGTGCGCATGGCCGATTCGGCGGCGCGGTCGGCGGCGGTCACTGGATCGAAGCCGCCGGATCGGCTCTTGTTCTCGACGCTCAACGCGCTGCGGAAGAACGGCCGGATCGTCTCGCCGGAGACCGTGGCGAGCTCGTCGACAAAAACCGCGAAGTCGATTGCTGTCATGAATTGCCTCGCCGTTCGACTAGCGGAGAGCGCCGCCGCCGGCAATCGGCCTGTTGCCAAGCAGCCACGCAGCGCCGGGAAAACACCAAAGCGGAACTTCCATCGCGACATTTTGACTGCTGGCGTCCTTTTTAAGCAATTCGAATAAGCCACCTAAGATATTGAATTGAAATGGAAATATATGCGCCTGAATCAGCCGAACAACGAGAGAATAGCTGGTCTGCACAAATTGAGGCAAAAAGTCCCGGGAAAATAGGTCAACAGCACTTGCGTTTTGTGCGTCGCGGTGTATGTTGTTGCAGTGCGGTAGCGAGAGGCTCTCTCGCGCTACCGTCGCCCTCCTTGGGCGTTTCCTCCCTAGACTTGGGCCGCTCCCGCAAGGTGAGCGGCCCTTTTTCTTTGCTACGAGATTCTTGCAGCGACCGGCTTTCGCGAGCGGGGCTATTCCGCCGCCGCCCGGTAGGGGCGCAATTCCTCCAACGGGATTTCGGCGAGACGATCGGACAACTGCTCGAACTCGCTCGCCAGCCGCGAGAAGCCGGACGACCGCTCGTAGCGGCGCTCGTCCATATACAGCGCCCGGTTGATTTCGATCTGGATCGCGTGAAGGCCGGTTGTCGGATTGCCGTAGTGCTCGGTGATGAAACCGCCGGCATAGGGCTTGTTGCGGCTTACCGCATAGCCGAAGCCGCGCATGCACTGTTCGATCGTCTCGGCAATGATCGGAACGCAGCTTGTGCCGTAGCGATCGCCGATAACCAGATCGGCGCGCGGGCGCTCGTCTCGCGTGCCGGTGCTCGACGGCATCGAGTGGCAGTCGATCAGCATGGCCGCGCCGAAATCGCGATGCAGCCGCATGAAAATGCGCCGCAAGCGCGCGGTGATACGGCTTGTACAGGCCATCGATGCGCCGCAGCGCTTCGGCGACTGAAATGCGCTGATCGTAGATTTCCTGGGCGTCGCCGACCACGCGCGCCACCGTGCCAAGTCCGCCGGCAACCCGCATCGAGCGGGTATTGGCGAACGAGGGAAGCCGGCCGTCGAACATGCGCGGATCGAGCTCATAGGGCTCGCGGTTGACGTCGACATAGCAGCGCGGGAAATGCGCCCGCATGATCGGGTGGCCGCGCGCCGCGATGCCGGCGATCAGGTCATCGACAAAACTGTCTTCGGAGCGCCGCAGCGTCGCCAGATCGAGCCGCGACGTTTGCAGGAAGTCGCGTGGATAAACCCGGCCGCTGTGCGGCGAGTTGAACAGCAACGGGCCACGGCAATACCTCCGGCTCGATCGCCTCGAACGGGGGATCAAATTCGTCCTGGATTTCCAACATGGCGCCTGGCGGGGATTTCTTGGGACTCGCGACCCGGCCTACGTCCCTAGCGTGCGGCCAAGGCCATTGTCCATAGCTGAGCGGTGTTGCCAAGGCCGAATAAGGGCGCGTTTTTCACCTCATGTTTACCCGCCATGCGGCTTATGGAAGTCTAGGGGCCGGCAGAACGCCGGGTTTGAGGGCAATGTCCAAAATCCTGCTTGCGGAAGACGACGTCGACATGCGCCGGTTTCTCGTCAAGGCGCTGCAAAACGCCGGCTTTGACGTCATGTCCTACGACAATGGCCTGTCCGCCTACCAGCGGCTGCGGGAAGAACCGTTCGAATTGCTGCTGACCGACATCGTCATGCCGGAGATGGACGGCATCGAGCTTGCCCGCCGCGCCGCCGAACTCGATCCCGATATCAAGATCATGTTCATCACCGGCTTTGCCGCGGTGGCGCTGAACTCCGACTTCGAGCGCGCCGAAGCACGCCAAGGTGCTGTCAAAGCCGATCCATCTGCGCGAACTGGTCAGCGAAGTGCAGAAACTGCTGGCGGCTTGAGCATTACGCTCCCGCCGAAAAATAGCTACTTCGTGCCGTAGGCCCGGTCGCCGGCATCGCCCAAGCCGGGAAGAATAAATCCGTGCTTGTCGAGCTCTTCGTCGATGGCCGCCGTCCAGATGCGAACATCGGGATGAAGTCCGCGCAATCGTTCCAGGCCTTCCGGCGCGGCGAGCAGCGATACGAAACGGATATCCTTGGCGCCGCGCTCCTTGAGCCGGACAATGGCGGCTGCCGCGGTATTGGCGGTGGCGATCACCGGCGAGACGACGATGACGAGGCGCTCGTTCGAGGTCGGACGGCGCCTTGAAGTAATATTCGACCGCGACGAATGATTCCGGCTCGCGATAAAGCCCGATATGGGCGACGCGCGCCGCCGGCACGAGATCGAGCATGCCTTCGGCAAAGGTGACGCCGGCGCGCAAGATCGGCGCGAACACCAGTTTCTTGCCGGCAATGCGCGGCGACATCATCCGCGCCATCGGCGTTTCGATCTCGACTTTGGTCAGCGGCAGGTCGCGCGTCACCTCGTAGCACAGCAGCATCCCGATCTCCTTGAGGAGTTCGCGGAAGGATTTGGTCGAGATGTTCTTGTCGCGGATCAGCGTCAGCTTGTGCTGCACCAGCGGATGATCGACGACCGTGACGCCTTCCATGAATTCCTCCGAAGATCGCCCAGTTGGAGCATGATCTTTGCGGAAAACCGGAAGTCCACTTTTCCGGATCATGCTCTAGAATACCGTGCCGTCGCTGATGACTTTGACCGGCGGCGAGCCGTCGGCGCGCAGTTCGCGCGCAATGGTGCGCCCGGCCGCCCAGGTTCCGCCTTCCAGAACTTTGGCAAGCGGAAGCGATTGTCGATCCATCTTGAGGCGGCGCCGCAGCACCTCCGCCAGCCGGTCGAGCAGCGCGACGGTCAGTGCGCGCCATTCCACGACCAACGGCGAAGCGACGTCGTGCTCGCGCGCCGCTGCGGCACGGATCGCGAAACGCCAGCACGCCGGTATCGATGAACAGCCCGCCGTTGCGATATTCGGCGAGCCCGGTCAGGCCATCGATATCGGTGACCGTAATGCCGGCCCATTGCAGCGGCTCGATCAGCGAATAAGCCAGCCACTGCGACAGCTTGTGCAGCGGCACGAGCTCGCTGGTCGCGTCGGCCGTGGTCAGCGCGGGATGCCGCCAGCAATCGCCGAGCGGCTACGCCGCCGAGCGTGAGCCGCGACGGCCAGATCGGCCCGAACTGCAGCAGCAGTTCGGACAGGATCGTCGGCGCTCGATCTTTCCATCTCTCGCCAGCGCTGGAAAGATGATCGAACAAACCGCCGGGGCGAGGCGTGTCGTCGCGGCCGAAAATCTCCGGCTTGGATGCCAACAGCGCGCCGAGCGGCGCAGCAGATCGGCGCGGCCTTCGACGCCGACCAGCGGATTGCCGTCCGACACCTGGAAACCGTCGGCAACAGCTTGGTCCGAAAGGCGCTCAAGCACCTTGGCATCGGCCTGCAGCGGACTGCTCGCATTCGACGAAAAAACGCCGTCAGCGAACATGGCGAGGCTGGCGAGCGCCAATCCTTCCGAGCGGCCGATGTTCTTGTCCGATGACGGATCGCGATAGCGCCATTGCGGACCGGCGCCGGCATCGAGCAGGACGCTGACAATGGCCAGATCGAAATCTGCAGCGCGCTTGCGCTGCGCGGTCCGGCCACTGCGCAGCCTTGTCGATGGCGGCCCAGCGGTCCTGGCCTCGAAGACAAAATGCCGCCAGCGCGAGTGGAACGGCACGTCGAGCGATGGATACGCTTTTCGCGTTGCCTCGAGCGTGCGCTCGGCGGCGCCATCGAGGCGATCGAGATCGATACGGAAGTTCGGCAGCTTGTCCTCAAGCCCGATCGCCAGCATGCGATGCGCGCGATCGCGAACCGCCTGAGCGTTCAATAGCGAATACGCGGCCGCCGTTTCGGGCTTCACAGTCGTTTCCCGAGCCAGGCTTTAGTACTTGTTGAGTTCGCGGCCGACGGTGTCGGTCAGGTCCTGCGGCTTCTGCGGCTCCGGCGAGTAATAGCCGGCGGCCTTCTTGGCCTCGATCTCGACATGGGCGTCGGCCGGCACCAGCTCGTCCGGGATCGCGATGCGTTCGACGATATCGACGCCCTGGCTGACCAGCGCGTCGTGTTTCATGTCGCTCATCGAGACGAAGCGGTCGATGCGCTTGATGCCGAGCCAGTGCATCGCGTCCGGCATCAGTTGCTGGAAGCGGGCGTCCTGCACGCCGGCAACGCACTCGGTGCGCTCGAAATATTGCGCCGCGGCGTCGCCGCCTTCCTGGCGCTTGCGCGCATTGTAGACCAGGAATTTCGTGACCTCGCCCAGCGCGCGGCCTTCCTTGCGGTTGTAGATGATGATGCCGAGGCCGCCGGTCTGGCCGGCGCGCGCGCATTCCTCGATGCCGTGAATCAGATAGGGGCGGCAGGTGCAGATGTCCGAGCCGAACACGTCCGAGCCGTTGCACTCGTCATGGACGCGGCAGGTGATCTGGGTGCGCGGGTCGTTGAGCTTTGCGACGTCGCCGAACAGATAAATCGTCGCGCCGCCGATCGGCGGCAGGAAGACTTGCAGGTCGGGCCGCGTCACCAGTTCGGGAAACATGCCGGCGGTCTGCTCGAACAGCGCGCGGCGCAAATCGTTCTCGGTGGTGCCGAAGCGCTCGGCGATGCCCGGCAGGTACCAGACCGGATCGATGGCGATCTTGACCACGGAGATGCTGCCGTTGTCGTGCACGACATCGCCGTCGTTCTTGAGGCGGCCCGCGGCCAGCGCACTCTGCATTTCCGGCAAGATCGAGACGCGCGCGCGTAATCGCGATCGTCGGACGGATGTCGATGCCTTCGGCGATTTCGGTCTTGAAATTCTCGGCGACCAGATGGCCCCACGGATCGAGCGAAACGATGCGCTCCGGATCGGTCCATTGCGGGAACGGTCCGATGGTCGCGGCCGGAAAGGTGTTGGTCAGGTCGGGGCGGCGGATCGGATCGAGCGCGCCGGAAGAAACCGCAAGCGCGCGATAGACCGCGTAAGAGCCGCCGTGGCTGCCGATGACGTTGCGGTCCTGCGGCCGCGATACCGTGCCGATGATCGGCCCGCGCTCCCGCGCGGTCTTGGCGCCCCAGTGAATCGGAAATTGCAGACTTTGCTCCGGGCTCGGGATGCGAAGTGAGCCGGATGTGGTCGGTGCGATTGGAACGGTTCATCGCACTGAATCCCAAAAGGCAGAAGACCCGCCGTAACGACGGGCCGGTCTACCAGAACTGAAGAAATTCGTGCGGGTTCGCCGCACGCAATCAGGAATTATAGCGGGTCTCTCAAACGGATACAACAATCCGAAAGACCGCGCTTCATCGAAGGCACATAAATGGGTCGGCAGGCCGTCCATTTCAAGAAGTCATGCAGCTGTTCTTGATCAAGGCGGCGCGCTGTTACGCTTCTGAGATGCGCCTTCTCCAGCATCACGTGGATGCCCTTTGGAGCCGTTCACGACCTGGGTGACGCGCAGATCGGCGGCCAGGCTGCACAGCGTATAGGCGTCCTCGCGCGAAATTCCGGTGCGCGCGCAGATCAGCTTGATCATGTCGCGCAGCGCGATCACCACCGCATCGTCGAGGTCGGGATCGAACGCCATGGTCATGACATGGGTTGGCGTTTCGGCCATCGGCCATTCCAGCGACATGTCGTCGCGCAGGTGCAGTTCGAATGTGCCGGTCAGGCCGGTCTCGATTGCCGTGATGCAGACTTCGCCGTCGCCTTGCACGCCGTGGCCGTCGCCGCACGAGAACAGCGCGCCGTCGACATGGATGGGCAGATACAGCGTCGTGCCGGCGACCAGTTCCTTGTTGTCGAGATTGCCGCCGTTCCGCCGCGGCGGCGGCGACGACGACCGGCCCCCACGCCGCCGGCGGCGCCACCGCCATGATGCCGAAGAACGGCTTGAGCGGCAGTTCGAGGCCCCACGGCAGCCGGCCCGACCATGCGCTTGCGGTCGAGCGGAATGTGGATCAGGCGCTGCTCGGTCGAAATCGTCCGGCAGCGCGCCGCCGAGCGGCCGGATGATGTTGTAGCCCCAGTCGCAATTGAGCTCGACCGCCTTGATGCGGACCTCGAGCACCTGGCCGGCCTTGGCGCCGCGCACCGCGACCGGTCCGGTGAGAATGTGCGGCCCGCCCAACTTTGGCGACACCTTGGCGTGAATTGCCGGCAGCGCGTCCGGCACGGTCAAGCCCGATCCGGGCTTCGGCAATTGCCCCGGACCGCCCGAAACCGTCGAGATGACGACTTCGTCGCCCGGATCGATCGTGATCAGCGGTTTGAGATTGGCGTCGAAGTAGCCCCAGTGCACCGTTTCGGGCGCGGCATCCAGCCGATGTGTTTTCATTTGGCAAACTCCTCAAGCGCCGGGTTTGAGCACATCGGTAATCCAGTCGAACATATAGTGCAGGCCGATGGTGACGTCGTCGACCTGGCAATGATGAAAGCCGCCTTCTTCGCGGCTGAATATTTTCAGCGTCTTCTGTTGCGAGCCGGAGGCTTCGTAAAGCCGCTCCGCGAGCGCGACGGGAATCTGCTCGTCGCCGGCGCCGTGCATCACCAGGAACGGGCAGGTCATCTTCTGCACGATGCCGTCGAGGCGGAAACCTTCGAGTTTTTTCATCGCCGCATCGCGGCCCTCGACGCCGAGCACCCATTCCAGATGTTTCGGCGGAACCGACAGCGACGGCACCTTGCCTGAATCCAGCAACTCGAAACGCCGCCGCCAGGTTTCATGGAAGTCCCACATCGCACCCCAGGCGACGCAGCAGGCAAAGCGCTGTTCGAGCGATCCGGCGCGCGGCGCGTAATAGCCGCCGAGGCTGAGCGCCATCACGCCGATGCGCTTTGGATCGAATTCCTTGCGGCCGGCGAGATATTCGTAGACCGGCGTTGCATAACGCTCGGTCTCGGCGATCAGCGGCAGATTGCGAAACCGCACGCTCTCGCCGTTGCCCGGTCCATCGACGATCAGGCAGCCGACGCCGCGCGCGGCAAGCTCGGGGATGCCGTAGCCGTATTGCAGTTCCTTGGTGACGTCGAAGCCGTCGAAAAACACCATAGCCGGGGCCGGGCGCGGCCGGCGACGTCGGGGTCCGGATGGACCAGCAACGCCGGCAGGGTCGTATTCTCGTAGGGCACCTCGACCGGTTCGACGCGCGGCCGGCCGAAGATCGCGGCGGCTTCCTGGAAGATTTTCACCGACTTGGCATAGACGTCCATGCTTCGCTGCGAGCGCGGATGAACGAAGCGTTCGCCGGTCTGGTAGTAGCGGGTCGCCCGCATGAAGCACGAAGCCGCGGTGCGTTTGTTGCCGGCGGCGAGCGCGGCGCGGCCGCGCGCTTCGATCTTGTCGCCCATGCGTGTCCATTCCTCGAACCACGCATCGTCATCGCCGACCTTGTCTTTGAGCGCGCGGCCGACGCGATTGACCTCGTCGATCTCGATGCCGACCCAGGGCGCGCCGGACAGGCAAATCAGCAGGCCCATCGACCAGCGATAATTGTTCGGGAAATAGAGGAACGTCGGGTCGTCTTTCTTGTCGTCGGCCATTGCAAATTCCCTAGATGTTGTCCGGTCCGCCGGCGTCGCCCAGATCGGTGTCGGCGAACAGATCATCGAGCTTCATCATCTCTCTGATCAAGCCTTGCTGATGGCAATAGCGCAGCACTGTTTCGAGATTTTTGCGGTTGACTTCGCCTAGTCCGTAAGCCCAGGGGTCGGAACCTAGAACCTCAAGCTGCTCCTCCCACGCCGTCCTGACCCAGGCGAGCGGCACCACGCGCGGATTGGCGATGCGGCGATAAGCCAGCGCTTTGGCTTCGTCGAAGGCTTTCGTGAGATTGGTCGCGACCCAGGGATATTTGTCGATGATCTCCTGCCGGATCGCGTTGACGTGCATGATCGGAAATAGTCCGGTTCGCTTGAAGAATTCGATTTCGATGTCCTTGTAGTTCGGAAACAGCCGCACGATGCGTTTGTCGCCCGCCTGGAACAGCCTCGGCAGGTCCGGCGACAGCATCGCAGGGATTTCGCCCTCGGCCAGCATGAGATCGAGGGGTTTGCCCGCCGGCGCCATCTCGATGCGACAATCCCTTGGGCGGCGTGAACTCGAAATCCTCTTCGCGCTCGACCACCCAGGTGCATTGCTGGTGCGGCACGCCGTAATATTCCTCGAGAATGCCGCGCATCCAGATGTTGGAGGCGGGCTGGAAATTGGTGCCGCCGATTTTCTTGCCGATCAGGTCTTTCGGCTCGCGGATGCCGGATTTGGCATTGACGAAGACAAAGCCGTGGCGGAAACGCCGGTGCAGGAACACCGGGATCGCGGTCAGCGCCTCGCCGCGGTCGCGCGCCATGTAATAGCCGCCGATATTGATCTCGCAGACGTCGAACTCGGTCTTGCGCGCCATGCGCCAGTGGCGCTCGCGCGAGCCCATGCCGGTGAGCATGACGAGTTCGATGCCGTCGGCCTGCACGCTGCCGTCCGAGAGGGCGCGGACGATTTCGTAGTCGCCGCAAGCGACGGTCAGTTTGAGCTTCGCCATTCAACCTCCTTATGGAGCGGATTTCTAGCGCCAGCGGCTGAAATGCAGTTCGGCGCGGCGGACGATTTCGTTGAGCCCGATCGCCATGGCCGCCAGCATGGCGACGAGGCCGAACAGCTTGGTCGGATCGAAATTCTCGGTGAACAGCGTGGTGAAATGGCCGATGCCGTCGGTCGAGACATAAAGTTCGGCAAGCAGAACGCCGAGCAGGACGCCGGTCATGCCGAGCCGCATGCCGGCAAAGAAGCTCGGAATCATGTGCGGGAAAATCACCCAGCGCAGGATGTGCCAGCGGGTTGCCCCCATCGAGCGCGCGCTCGTCAGCAGGACCGGTTTGATGTTCTGCACGCCGGCGACGATCGCAATAATGATCGGGAACATGCCGTGGGTCACTCCGAAAGCGATCTTGGAAGGCGCGCCGATGCCGAAGAAGAGGATGAAGATCGGCAGGATCGTGATCTGCGGCAGGCCATAGAGCAGCAGAATGATCGGCATCAGGCTGCGCCGCGTGAACGGCTGCAGGCCGACGGCGAGGCCGATCGAAAGTCCCAGCACCACGGCGATGGCGAATGCGACGGCGAGCTCGAAAAACGTCAGCCGCAGAGCGCCCGGCACGCCCGGTGTTTGCCAAACCGACGCCAAGCGCGGCGATCACACGCGATGGCGGGCTGATGAACATCGGATCGATGAACCAGCGCGCGGCGATTTCCCATATCAGCAACAGCAGAAACACGACACCGAGCCGGACCACGCCGGGATGCCGCAGCAGGAAGGCTTGAGCGCTCATGCCCAGCGCCTCCCGCGCGCTTCGAGGTACGACACGACGCCGTTGAGCACCGCTGCGATCGCGACAACGAAGACGATGTAGGCGAACATACGCGCCATATCCATGCCTTCGGCCAACTGAACGATGTGATGGCCAAGGCCGGCGAGCGAGGCAATGGTCTCGCTGCCGATGATGGAGAGTAGCGCTACGGTGAAGCCCATGCGCAATCCGCTGAGGATCACCGGAAGCGCGGCAGGGATCAGCACGTAACGGAATAGCTGATAATCCGACGCCCCCATCGAACGCGCCGCGGTCACCAAGGTGCGATCGACATTGCTGAAGCCGGCGATGGTCGAGAGCACGATGGGGAAGAAGCTGATGGTAGCGCCAAGCGCGATCTTCGACGCCGGGCCGAGGCCGAAGAACAGTACATAGAGCGGCAGAAACAGAATGATCGGGATCGAATAGATGGCGGCGAACAGCGGATCGAAGACGCGGACGGTGTAAGACCTGCGGCTGACGAAAAAGCCGACGATGGTGCCGCTGGTCATCGACAGGACAAAGGCAATGACAAGCTCGGTCAGCGTCACCCGCAGGTCGGGCAAGTATTCGCCGCTGCGCAAGACATCGAGCAGCTGTTGCCATACCGAAACTGGATTCGGCAGCAGCAGGCGATTGACGCCCCAGTAGTTGGTCGCGAAGTACCAAAGCAACAGCAGCGCGGCGAGAAAGCCCACTCTGCACCAGGCGGCTGCCGAGACTCTGGCGCTTGATTGTCGGCCGCGCCATCAAATGATGTCCGCCAATTGATGACGCCGACACAGTCTTGCGGATTTCATCGTGCAGCAGCGCATAAAGCTCGTTGCGCAGCGTCGGTGAATTTTTCCGAGGTCACGAAGTCCGGCTTGCGCGGATGCGGCTCGTCGACGCTGATGATCTTCTTGATCGTGCCCGGCCGAGCCGAGAACACGGCGACGCGATCCGCCAGAAATACCGCCTCGCCGAGGCTATGGGTAACAAAGACGATGGTTTTTTCGGTGCGCGACAGCAGCACGGAAAGATCCTCGCCGAGGATCATGCGGGTTTGTTCGTCGAGCGCGCCGAACGGCTCGTCCATCAACAGAATGCCGGTTTGCAGCGCCAGCGCCCGCGCCAGCGCCGCGCGCTGCCGCATGCCGCCTGAAAGCTGGCCGGGATAATGATTGGCGAACTCGGTAAGGCCAACAGCTTCCAGCGACTGCCGGGCGCGCGGTTCATGTTCGGATTTCGGTACGCCCTGAAACAGCATGCCAAGCCGGATGTTTTCGGTCACAGTATTCCATGGGAACAACGCATTCTCCTGGAATACGAAGGCGAGGTCGTGCGGTAACGGTCCGCGCACTTGCTTCCCGGCGACTTCCACAAGGCCGCTGCTTGGCCGCATCAGGCCGCCCATCACATTGAGCAGGGTGCTTTTGCCGCAGCCGCTTGGGCCGATCAGGCACAGCAGTTCGCCACGCTTGATGTCGAGCGACGTTTCAAGCAACGCGCGCACGTGTTGCTTGTCGCCCGGCTCACCGAACTGGTGCGAGACGTTTTGAACGCGGACTGCGAGATCGCCTGCCGTCATTTCGCCAAATACGCTTCAGTATAGAGTTGGGACATATCGGGTTTCGACGGCAGTAGTTTGGTGTCGACGAACGAGTTGGCCAGTATGTCCAACGCCTTTGGGTTGAACCGGCCGTTCAGGCTCATGGTTGGCATCGTGTCGTCGTAGATCGCATTGGCGACGCCGGAGGACAATCCGATTTGCTTCATGGTGATGTCGATGACGCCGGGCCGGTGATCGTTCATGTAAGCAATGGTTTCAAACCAGCCGGCGAGGAAGGCGCGAAGCACGTCAGGCCTTTTATCGATCAGGTCGGTGCTGGCATAGATGCAGCTCGACACGAAGTCAGGAAAGAAATCGCCGAACTTTACCAGGATGCGTCCATTGCCGGACTCGACGAATTTTTCGACGGTGACGCTGTCCGTCGTGGTGCCGTCGATCTGATGCGTCATCAGGGCTGCGATCTGTGCTTCCGACGCGCCGAGTGGCGTGATCTTGATGCCGTCGTCGCCCCAGCCGAGCCGGCGGGATAATTGCTGCGTCAGCCAAAAGGTGAGCGAACCAGCGCCTGAAACACTGACGGTGTGGCCTTTCAGATCGCTGGGAGTTTTGAGCGGGCTGTCCTTAAGCACAGTCAGCATGATGATATTCGGCGCGCCACTGAATACCGCTACCGCTTTCATCGGCGCGCCTTTGACGATGGATGCGAACGACGGGCTGCCACCGAGCGCGACGTCGATGCTGCCGGCGGTCAACCCCTGCACCATCTTGGCGTCGCCGGCAAAAGCGCTGATATCGAGATCGATGCCGTGCCGTTTGAATATGCCGGCTTCGGCGCCGATATCGGCCGGCAGGAATGCGAACTGATTAGCCTGCGCCTTGCCGAGCCGCAGTCTGGTCTGCGCCGCGGCATCGCGGGACAACGCGACCGCGGCCAATGCCGCGATAGCAACCGTCCCTGCAAGCCGCACCAACGATCGCTGCGCAAACACGACCATAACTCCACGCGTTTCCTGTCTGAGATACTGTTATTTCGGCAAATAGGCTTCCGTCACCAGCTTCGACATATCGGGCTTCGAGGGCAAGGCCTGGGTGTCGACGAAAGAGGTCGCCAATACATCCAGGGCCTTGGCGCTGAAATGACCGTCATTGCTCAGGATCGGCATCGTGTCGTCGTAGCTTTCGGCCGCTACTGCCGGAGAGACGCCGGTATGCTTGACGGCGATGTCGATCGTTTCCTGCCTGTGATCGCGCATATAGGCGATGGTTTCGAACCATGCCGCGAGAAAAGTTTTCAGCGCCTCGGGTTTTTCGGAAATGAGACTGTTGCTCGCGTAGATGACATGAACGTGGAAGTCCTTCACGCGGTCGCCAAACTTGACCAGGATGCGCGCGGCTCCAGTCTCGGCAAATTTGTAGACGGTGGCGCCGTCAGTGGTGACGCCGTCGATCTGGTGGGTTTTGAGCGCGGCGATTTGCGTTTCGGCCGAGCCGAGCGGCGCGATCTTGATGCCGTTATCGCCCCAGCCTTGGGCGCGGGATAATTGCTGGGTCAGCCAGTAGGTCAGCGAACCTACGGTCGAAACGCTGACGGTTCGGCCCTTGAGATCGTCGACCGATTGAATGGGACCGTCTTTGAGCACCACCAGCAGGATTGTATTCGGCGCGTTGGCTTCCGCTGCCACCGCCTTCATCGGCACGCCTTTGACGATGGTGGCAATGGCCGGGCCGCCGCCAAGCGCAATGTCGAGGCCGCCCGCCGTCAGGGCCTGCATCTCCTTGGCGTCGCCGGCGAACGAGCTGATTTCGATGTCGAGGCCATGCTTTTTGAAGATGCCGGTGTCGACGCCCACATCGGCCGGAACGAATGCGAACTGATTAGGCTGCGCCTTGCCGAGGCGCAGCGTCGTTTGTGCGCTTGCCGTGTCGGCGAACACAAGGGCAAGCAGTGCGCCTGCGCAGAACATCACTCGTTGAAGTTTCATGGGTCGCATTTCATCTCACTTCGGTGGCAGGAATGCTTCGGTGTAAAGTTTGCTCATGTCGGGCGCAGTCGGCAGCACCTTCAGCTCGACGTAGGAGTGGGCGAGTGTGTCGAGCGCTTTGGCGTCGAACCTGCCGTCGTCGGAGAACATCGGCATTAACTCGTCATAGGTCTTGCCGTTGATGTCATCGTCCTTGCCGATCACCTGCGTGGCGATTGAAACGACATCGGCCTTGTTGTGGCGCATAAAGGCGATCGCCTCAAACCAGCCTTTGAGAAATGCGCGGATCGCATCCGGCTTGCTCGCGATTGTCTTGTCGGTCGCGTAAATGACGTGGACGTGAAAGTCTTTCACGATCTGGCCGAACCGCGTCAGGATCCGCGCCTTGCCAAGTTTTTCCAGTTCGAGCGCGGTCGAGATGTCGGTGACCACGCCGTCGATATCACCGCGTTCCAGCGCAGCGATCTGCGGCGCCATGTTGCCCATCGGCGCAATGACAATGCCGTCCGGTCCCCACCCTTGCTGGCGCGACGTTTCACTGACCAGCCAAAAGGTGAGGCCGCCAACGGTGGAAACACTGACCTCTCTTGCCCTTCAAGTCGGCCGTGGATTTCGGTCCGTCCGGCCGGACCACGATGGTGAGGTCGAGCGGTGGGCCACCCATCGCCGCAATAGCCTTGGTCGGCGCGCCCTTGGCGATAAAAGCCATGGCCGGGCCCGAGCTGAGTGCGATGTCGAGACTGTCGGCGGCCATTGCCTGTTGCAATTTGGCGTCACCGGCGAACGCGATTTCGTCAATGGCGATGCCGTTGCGTTTGAACAGCCCCTCGCGAATGCCGACGTCGAGCGGCACGAACGCAAATGACTCGGGTACCGCTTTGCCGACGCGAAGCGTTTCGTCGGCAAGCGACGGCTCTACCGCACACGCGCTGATGAGCGCAGCAGCAAGGAGAGCTATCGCACGGCGGAAACTCATGGGGTTTGCAGTCGCTCCCTATTTTCCGGGCAGGAATGCTTCGGTGTAGAGCTTGCTCATGTCGGGCTGCTCCGGAAGCGTTTTCATTTCCACGAACGATCGGCTCAATACAGCGAGTGCCTTTTGGTTGAAACGGCCGTCGTCGCTGAACATCGGCATCAGCTCGTCATAGACGCCGCTTGTCGTCTTCTCGTCGGTGCCGGTTGCCTGCATGGCGATCGCTACCGACTTCGCCTTGTTATTGCGCATAAAGGCAATGGTTTCGAACCAGCCGTGCAAAAAGGCTTTCAGCGCGTCGGGTTTTTGCGCGATCGACTTATCGGTCGCGAAGATGACGTGCATAATGAAGTCTTTCGCCACATCACCAAAGCGCATCAGGATGCGGCCGTCGCCGTGTTCGGCGAAGTTGAGCGCCGTGCCGATTTCAACGACGCAGGCATCGACCGCGCCGGACTTTAGCGCGGCGATGCGCGCGCCATTCTCGCCAATCGGTACCTGAACGAAGCCGTCGTAGCCCCAGCCATGCTGCCGCGATACTTCGTTCATCAGCCAATTGGTCGCCGAACCGACCGTGGAAATGGCGACCTTGCGGCCCTTGAGGTCATCGACGGTTTTTACCGAGCCGTCGGCGCGGACAACGACGGCAAACAACAGCGGCGGCCCGGCCATGGCGGCAATGGCTTTGACCGGCGCCCCCTTGGCGATGAAAGCCATGCCGGGTCCGGAGCCGAGCCCGATGTCGACTGCATCGGCGGCCATCGCTTGTTGCAGCTTGGCGTCACCGCCGAAGCCGGCAATTTCGAGATCGAGGCCGTGCTTGGCGAAGATGCCGGTGGCTTGCCCGATATTCGCAGGCGTGAAGGAAAACGATTCACGGCCGGCATTGCCGACCCGGAGCAGTTCGTTTGCCGAGGCGACCGATGCCGTGAGGCCAATCGCCACCGCCGCGATGAAGGCCAGCAGCGACCTCATCACCATCCTCCCCGCGCTATTTTGCGCTTATTAGCGGACCGATCTTAGCGCACTTCGTCGCTGTTCGGTCGCTGTCTGATCGAGCGTCAAATCGTCCCGGAGGATGACGCCGTAGTGCTCGTCAGCGGCATCGCGGGAGATGAATTCTTCAATGATGTCGGCGCGCACCAGGGCGGCATCGCGCTCAAGGGGATCACCCCAGCCGCCGCCACCTCCGGTACGAACGATCACTTCGGAATCGACCGGCACTGGATAATGCGGGGCGTCCATGGAGCGGTAATCGTTCTCGCCGGGCAGACGTAACAGGAAATCGCCGTGGGTTCCGGGCTTGCCGCCCCAGATCCCCCAGGGCGGACAGTGCTCGCGCTTCGGATGGTCGAAATTCCAGCGGCCGTCGACCAGGTTGCGAACGCAGGTATCGAGACCGAGACCGCCGCGATGTTTGCCGGCGCCGCCGGAGTCAGTGCGCAGCGCGCGGCTTTCCACCACGACGGGACACTTCAGCTCGATGCCTTCGATCGAAGCATTGCGCACGTCCCCCTGGCATACCGAAACGCTGCCGGAAGCGCCGTCCTCGAACGGCCGGCCGCCCCAACCGCCGCCTTCGATGCTCTGCACGACAAAGCGACGATTGGTCTTGGGATGCACGCCGAAGAATACGATCGATCCGCCGAGCAGTCCGTGATGTCCTGCCGGCACGCGGTCGCGCATCGCGTCGCCGAGCGCGCGTATGATGGTGTCGACCACAGTCGGGACGATGACACTCCAGCCCGCCATCGGGGCAGGAAAGCGTGCCATCATGATGCTGCCCTCGGGGATGACGACCTTGAGCGCGCGGAAGGAGCCCTCATTGACCGGTTCGAGAGGTCCGGTCAGCGCCTTGTAGGCGACGCGAGCGGCGGCATAGGTACGCGAATTGACCGCGGCTTTGCGCTCGCCCGAACATTTCGACAGATCGATCGTCATGCTGCCGCGGTCGATCGTGACCTTGGCATGGATCGGTAGCCGCTCATCGCGTTTCACGCCGTCATGGTCGAGAAACGAGGTCGCCTCATAGACGCCGTCCTGGAGCTTCTCGACAACGTTGCGGCACTTGCGTTCAGTCTCGGTGAAGATTTGCGCCATGGCGTCGAGGATGGTCGCCTTGCCGTACTTGCCGAACAGTTCATCGAGGCGGCGCACGGCGAGCCGGCAGGCCGCCATCTGCGATTTCATGTCGCCGAGCGACGACTTAGGGAAACGGATGTTGTCCTTGAGCACCCGATACAGCGTCTCATTCACTTTCCCGGCTTCGTAGATCTTGAGCTGGTCGAGTTGCAGCCCCTCCAGCCATGGATCGCCGACGCTTGGACCAGCGCCGAACCCGGTGCTCATGCCGCCGACGTCGATCCAGTGCGCGCGCACCATCGCGAACATCAGCAGCTCGCCCTTATGGAAATAGGGCGTGTAGATGACGATGTTGTTGAGGTGCTGGCCGGCCACCGCCTGATGGTTGGTGATGATGACGTCGCCCGGCCTGAAGCCCTTCGCGCCATAGCGTTTCATGGCGTCGGTGATGATCACTCCGAGATCGGCGACGAAATGTGACACTCCGCCGACGTTCTGCGAGATCAACTGGCCTTCAGTGTCGACCAGCGAAGTGCAGAAGTCTCGCACCTCGTAGATCATCATGTTGTAGGAGGTGCGTTGCAGGTCGGCCGACATCTCGTTGGCGATCGCCGGCAACGCGTTGCGGATGACCTCGAGCGTGACGGCATCGAGCGTCTTCTTGGCCGTTTTCTTTTTCGGGGCTTTTCTGGCTTTCTTGCTCATTTCGCGCCTCCGACCTCGATCAGAAGTTCGCCCGAACGCGCCACCGTGCAACTATCCCGTTCGAACAGCACGGTCGTCGTGCCGTGTTCTTCGATCAGCGCCGGGCCTTTGATGCGCGTGCCGGCGCCAAGATCGGCACGCTGATAGATCGGACAGGACACCGCCTTGCGTGCGTTGCTGAGGAAGACATCCCGCCGCGGCGCCGACTTTTTCGCCGCGCGGCCGGACAGCTTGGGAAATTTCAGCTTCTGCCGCTTGCCGACCCCGGCAAGACGGATGTTGACCATTTCCACCGGCTCATCCGGTGAGTGGTGGGCATAGCGATGCTCGTAAAGCGCATCGAATGCTTTGCGGATTTTTTGCCGGTCGCCACGCGCGATCAGCTCCCGTGACACCGGAACAGACAATGTGAATTCCTGGCCGACGTAGCGGATGTCGAGCTCGGTCTTGAACTCGGCATTGCGGGCGTGCCGCAGGCTTTTCTTTGCCTCGGCCGCCATCTCGTCGTGCACCTTGAGCAACTCGGCGAAATCGAGATTGGCCAAATCGTAGTAGAAGGTGCGGGTGAAATCGTGCCGCTCGTCGGCCAGCAGCATGCCAAGCGCGGAGAAGTGCGAAGGAAACAACGGCACGATCACTTTCGGGATGTGCAATTCGCGCGCGATGGCGCAGACGTGCAGCGGACCGGCGCCGCCGGACGCGACCAGCACGAAGTCGCGTGGGTCGTAGCCTTTTTCCACCGACACTTCGCGCACCGCGAGTGACATTTTGGCGATGGCGATTTCGACAATGGCTTGCGCCGCAGCGACGGTGTCGAGCTTCAGCGGCTTTGCGATCTTTTGCTCAATGCCGGTGCGCGCGCCTGGGGCGTCCAGCTCCATCTGGCCACCGAGAAAGTTCTTCGGGTCAAGCCGGCCGAGTACGACATTGGCATCGGTGATGGTCGGCTCGGTGCCGCCGCCGCGATAGCAGATCGGGCCGGGGTCGGCGCCTGCGCTCTGCGGCCCGACTTTGAGGGCGCCGACGTCGTCGATCCAGGCGATGCTGCCGCCGCCGGCGCCGACTTCGACCACATCGATCATTGGCAGCATCACCGGATGCCCGCTGGCGTAGCCGCCGACGTAATAGCCGGGCGCCAGCGTCGGCTCGCCGTCGCGCACCAGGCTGGCCTTGGCCGTGGTGCCGCCCATGTCGAATGAGATCACGTTGTCGAAGCCGAGCGCTTGGCCGACCCGCGCTGACGCGATGATGCCGCCGACCGGACCGGACTCCATCATCGCGACCGGTCTTTCGGTCGCGACTTCCGGCGTCATGACGCCGCCGTTGGAACGCATGATGGAAAGGTTGCCGTTGAAGCCGACGCCGTTGAGCGCCGCGTCCAGGCCCTTCACATAGCCGCCGACTTTCGGCCCGATATAGGCATTTACCACCGTGGTCGACATGCGCTCGAACTCGCGATACTCGCGCAGGATATCGTGCGAGAGCGAGAGATAGGCGTTCGGCATCTCTTCGCGCACCATCTGGCCGACGACGCGCTCGTGGTCCGGATTAGCGTAAGCGTGGAGCAGGCAGACGGCGACGGCCTCGACGCCTTCGGCGGCGAGCGCGCGGCACGCCTCCGATACGCTTGCCTTGTTCAGAGGCCTGAAAGCCTCGCCAGAGCCGAGGACGCGCTCTTCCACCTCGCGCGTGAGATGGCGCGGCACCAGTGGCTCGTGGCGATGGAAGAAAAGATTGTAGGCTTCCGGACGATTGCCTCGGCCAATGATGTAAACGTCACGCGTGCCGCGGGTAACGATCAGCCCGGTCTTTGCGCCCTTGCGCTCGATCAGCGTGTTGATCGCGGTGGTCGAGCCGTGGATCAACTCATCGATCACGCCCGCCGAAAGTCCGCTCTTGCGGATGCAGTCAAGGATGCCCTGTGTCAGCTCGTGCGGCGTGGTGAGGCTTTTGGCCTCCACGAATTTACCGATCTTGTCATCAAAGCCGACAAGATCGGTGAAGGTCCCCCCGATGTCGATCGCGACCGTTATCATTGGGCCGGCACACTATTAGTTTTTACGCAGAACACAACGCTGATGCTGGCGCTGCAGCTAATGCTTGCGCCGCATATGGTGCGACGAGTTCACGGTGGCGTGCAGATTGCGGGCGAATTCGACGGCGCCATACACCGCCATGTCGGGCGCGGTCTTGACGTATTCCTTGACGCCAAGGATCGCCGGCCGGGGTGCTTTCAATATCGCCGCACACAAACCATCCACGGCAGCCTCGAGTTTCGCCGCCGGAACGACGTCGCTGACGATGCCGAACGAGAGCGCGCGTTCCGGTGTGATCTCGGCCTGCGAATAAACCAGATAGCTCATCGCCTTGCGCGGTACGCGGTCGACGAACGACGACATCACCATGGTCGGCAGGATGTTGTGCGCCATCTCCGGCACCTGAAAGACCGCCTGATCGCTTGCCAGCGTGATGTCGCAGGCGGCGGCGATCGCGCAACCAAAGCCGAGCGCGCGGCCCTGGACGACGGCGATAATCGGGATCCGCGCATTGCGCATCGCGCCGTAGCAGTTGAACACCACATCGCTGAAATCGCGGCGCTCCAGCGCGTCCGGGTCCTGCTTTGGCGTCGAGCCCATGACCGCGCGGCCGATACAGAAATCCTTGCCGGCGCCGCGCAGCACGATGATGCTGGAGTTTTTGTCGGCGCCTTCAAGGATGCCGGTCAGCTCAGCGACCATCTCGTCGGAAACGGCGTTGCCGCGATCCGGCTGATTCAAAGTGATGTTCAGAATCGGTCCGTCTTGTTTGGTCAAAATGTCGGCCATAAGAAACTCCCGTTACGCTGTTATTTCTTCTTCGTCTCGTGAATCGCGCGCCAGATGCGCTCGGGCGTCACCGGCATTTCGATATGGGTGACGCCAAACTCCGCAAGGGCGTCCACCACCGAATTGACGACGGCGCCAAGCGCGCCTGTGGTGCCGCCTTCGCCGGCGCCGCGAACGCCGAGCCGGTTGGTCGGCGTCAACACCTGGCTGATATCGGTGGTGAATGTCGGCATCGTGTCAGCACGCGGCATTGCATAGTCCATGAACGAGGCCGACAGCAACTGACCCTCGGCATCGTAAGAGCAGAGCTCGCAGACCGCCTGGCCAATGCCCTGAACGGCGCCACCGTGTGTCTGCCCGTCAACAACCATCGGGTTGATGGCGCGGCCGACGTCGTCCACGCAAGTGTAGCGCGCGATTTCGAGATGGCCGGTCTGCGGATCGATCTCGACCTCGCAGACATGGGCGCCATACGGAAAGCCGAGTTGCTTGATGGTCTCGTCGGAGGTCGGCGCCAAGCGGCCCACTCAAATCTTCCGGTAAGCCTTTGTCGTCTACCGCCGCTTTGGCGACTTCATAGATGCCAACCGAGCGATCAGTACCTTTCACCGTAAAACGGCCAGCGGCGAATGCGATGTCGTCTTCGGCGGTTTCCAGCATATGCGCGGCGATCTTCTTGCCTTTGTCGATCACCAGGTCTGACGCATTGCCCATGACGATGCCGGCAAGCCGCATCGAGCGCGCCGAGTGCGAGCCACCGCCTTCCTTGACGATGTCGGTGTCGCTCTCGTTGATGTAAACGTCGTCGAACGGCACGCCGAGCCACTCCGCCACGCATTGGGCAAACGTCGTTTCGTGGCTTTGACCGCTCGACAGCGTGCCGACCACCACGTCGACACGGCCTTCCGGAAGCACCGTGATGTCGGCGCGCTCGCGCGGATAACCGCCTGTGGTTTCCAGGTAGCAACAAAGCCCGATACCGCGCAGACGCTTTCGCTTGCGGGCTTCGGCGCGGCGCTTCTTGAAACCCGCCCAATCGCCGAGTTCCATCGCGCGATCCATGACCACGCGGTAGGTGCCATTATCGTAGATGATGCCCTGCGGGTTCTTGTAAGGAAACGCCGAAGGCGGAATGAGATTGCGTTTGCGCAACGCGACGCGGTCGAAGCCGTGCTCCTGCGCGGCTTTATCGACCAGCCGCTCCATGACATAAATGACTTCCGGCCGTCCGGCGCTGCGATAGGGTGTCGTGCACATCGTGGTCGAGAGCACGGCGCGCGCGCTGATATGCGCGACCGGGATGCGATAACCCGACGTGCAAAGGCCCACGCCCTTCACCAGCGGTACATATGAACCGCTGTGAGCGCCGACATTGCTGAGATTTTTGGTGCGCAGCGCGAGGAAGTGGCCGTCTGCATCGAGCGCAAGTTCGGCGCTGACGGTGAGATCGCGGCCCATATAGTCGCTGACAAAAGCTTCGCTGCGGTCGCAGGTCCATTTCACCGGGTGCCCGACACGGCGTGACGCCCAGACCACGAGGGCGAATTCCGGAAAGAAGCTGTTCTTGGTGCCGAAGTTGCCGCCGATCTCCTTGGCGATCACTCGTACCGACTCAAACGGCACATCGAGGATGGCCGCAATTTCTTTTTTCTGGCGGACAATGCCGCCGGAGCCCGCGTAGAGCGTGTAGCGTTTGGTTGTCCGGATCGTAGATGCCGACAGCGGCGCGCGGTTCCATCGGCACGCCGGTCACGCGATTGATCCAAGTGTCGAGCCGCGTCACGTGAGCGGCATGCGCGAATGCCTCGTCGGTCGCCTTGGCGTCGCCGACCTCGGCGTCGATCATGATGTTCGGCAGATCGTCATAAAGCCGCGGCGTGCTGCGCTCGACGGCGACCTTGGCATCGGTCACCGCCGGCAGCGGCTCGTATGCGACGATCACTTTCTCGGCGGCATCTTTGGCCTGGGTGACCGTTTCGGCGACGACGAAGGCGACCGCGGCGCCGACGTGGCGGACGCGATCCGTCGAGAGAACAAGATGCGGGGCGGCCGGTACCGGTGAGCCGTCACGGTTGTGCAGCACAATGTCAGGTGCCGTACCGGGCGCGGCGAGGTGAGGGATGCGCTTCAGTCCGTCCGCCAGCGCGTCTGCTCCCGTCAGCACGGCGAGTACGCCGGGCATGGAGCGCGCTTCCGCGGTTTCGACCGAACGGATCAGCGCATGGGCGTGCGGGGACCGCACCACCGCGCCGTAAACCTGGCCGGGGAAATTGAAGTCGTCGCTGTAACAGCCGTGGCCGGTAACGAGGCGCAGGTCTTCCTTGCGTCGTACCGTCGATCCGATGCCTGCGTTCATGATGGCGAGGAATTCTGACCTGAGGGGTGGGACAACAGTTTCTCACAGTGCGGCGAGCACCGCTACCTGCTTTGCATTCGGTTCAGACCCGGCCGAGCCGTACTTCGCAACCTTTTGCCCGGGGCTAAGTGGTTAACCGGCGGTAAATGCTTCCATAAACACCACCCTTGGTTTGGAATTTAACCAAATTCAAACGCCGATTGAGGCATAAGGCATTGACCCGTCGGCCAAAATGAATTCACGCCTGACCCAATATCTCCGCGCTTTCATCCGGCCCGCACCGGTGATCGGTCTGGTCATCATCGCCATTTTCTGGCTCGGGCTGCTCTATGTGCTGCCGGCCGACCACGAGAGCCTTGTCGATTACGAGCATCGCCGCGAGCTGTATTTCCTGGCCGCCAGCATCGTTACGATCCTCGAAGTCGCAACGATCATCGCCAGCATTCGGCGGCAGGTCGCTGTCGAATTGACCAATGAGAGGTTCCATACCGCGCTCGAAAACATGACTCACGGCTTGTGCATGTTCGACGGCAACAAGCGGTTGGTGGTCTGTAACGAGCGATACGCCAGTTTGTATCGCCTGCCGCCGGAACTTTCGAAGGCTGGCGCGACGCACGAGGCGATCATTGCGCATCGCGTGATGAACGGCATCTTTAAAGGTGAAAAGAACGCCGGTGCCGTCGATAAGAAGCTTGGCGCTCTTGGCAAACACTCGTCGGACAAAATCTCAAGCCGGGTCGACGAGCTTTCCGACGGCCGTCTTATTCGCGTTGTCCGTCAACCGATGAAAGACGGCGGTTGGGTTGCAACCCACGAAGACATTACCGAGCGACAGCAACTCGAGGAGCAGCGCGACACCATGCTGGCGACGGAGACACGCCGGCTGTTGACCGAGAGTGCGATCTCGTCGTTTCGCGAGCGGGTCGAGGAAGTGCTCAGCATGGTCAGCGACTCGACCACGGCGATGAAATCGACCGCGGGCGCGCTGATCGGTTCGTCGCACGAAACCACCCGTCACGCGGAAGGCGCATTGCGCGAATCGAACGAAGCCTCGGCCAACGTCTCCCTGGTCGCGGGTTCTGCTGAAGAGCTTTCCGCTTCGATCGCTGAAATCAACATGCAACTTGCGCAGACCACCGAATTGGTTGGCAATGCGGTAAAAAACGTCAAGGCGACGAACAGCCAATATGCCGGTTTGGTTCAGGCCGCGCAGAAGATCGGCGACGTCGTGATGTTGATCCGCAACATTGCCGGTCAGACCAACTTGCTGGCGCTGAACGCCACCATCGAGGCAGCACGGGCAGGTCACGCGGGACGCGGCTTTGCCGTCGTAGCAAACGAGGTCAAATCGCTCGCAGTGGAAACCGCGAAAGCGACCGAAGAGATAACGCGTCACATTGAGGCCGTTCAGCGATCGACCAGCGGCGCGGTTGAAGCGGTGCACGGCATCGAGCAGAGCATGCACGAGATTTCGACACGTGCCGCCAGTGCCGCGGCGTCGATCCTGCAGCAGAACGCCGCGACTTCGGAAATTTCGCAAAATGCCGCGAATGCGGCGGGCGGAACAAGCACGGTCGTTGCCGCGCTGAGCAAAGTTTCGGAAGCGGCGCTCGGCACCCGGACAGCCGCTGAAACGGTGTTGAATGCATCGAAATCGGTCGATACCTCGATCGGCAACTTGCGCGGCGAGATCGAAAGTTTCCTCAACAAAGTTGCTGTTTAATCGAACATAGCGACGGCGCGGGTCCATCCGCCCGAACCGCCTTTGACCTTGTGTGGAAAGCAGGCGACGGTGAAACCGTCGGCCGGCAACTGTTCAAGGTTGCACAGCTTCTCCATGTGGCAATACGGAATTTCGCGGCCGGCTTTATGGCCTTCCCAGATGATCGACGGATCGTGGGTCTTGATCCATTGTTCGCGCATGTGGGCAAACGGCGCATCCCAACCCCAGGCGTCGATGCCGCAGACGCGAATGCCGCGGGACGTGAGATAAAGCGTCGCCTCGCGACCCATGCCGATGCCGGCGGTCAGATACTCGTCGGTACCCATGCAGCTCGCGGCGCGCGTATTCACCAAGCACGATATCGAACGGCTTAAGCTCGTGGCCGATACGATTGAGTTCGGCCTCGACTTCAGCGGCGGTAACGACGTGGCCGTCAGGCAACTTTCGGAAGTCGAGTTTGACGCCGGGACGGAAGAACCAGTCGAGCGGCACCTGATCGATGGTCATCATCGCCTTGCCATCGATAGAGTGTGACTGGAAGTGCATCGGCGCGTCCATGTGGGTGCCGTTGTGGGTGGCAAGATGGACATTCTCGATCGCCCAGCCTTCGCCATCGGGCAGGTCTTCAACGCGCAGGCCGGGAAATATTTCGCACAGCAGCGGCGCGGTTTCGGCGTGAGTGTGGTACTCGATCTTCGGCCGCATAAACGGCGGATCGAGCACGGTGTCGTTATCGAGCGTTGCCGAAATATCCACGATGCGCCGGGGCAGGTTCATGGACACCTCCATTTCGAGTTCGGGCATTTTGAAGTTTGAACCATCTTCCGGCCGTTAAATTCAATAGCTCCAGCGAGGCCAGACAAATGTCGGCTTTCTTGCCACTTCCGTACCGCGCATGCGCCACCTAAACAGCACCATTAGCAAGTGCAAACGCCCTCTGAGCTTGATGTTCTTCGCGAATTCCGGGGTATTGTTGAGATAGTAGCGACCCCTCGTAATACGCGGTGCTGTACGATCGCCGATTCTTCATCCGCACCATCCACGCCGCAACGCCGGGGTAGTCTTTCCAGAGAAATTCGTAGCCAAGATCCTCCATTCGAATCATGGACGGCAAAACCGCAAAATCGGCCAATGTCAGCTTTTCGCCAAGCAAATATTCCGATTGAGAAAGCGGGTTCTCCATACGTTTAACAGTCTTGCTTATGCTGTCTTCGGCTTGTTTGAGCTTTTCAACGCTGAAGCCCTTCTTCTTGTCCATCTCGCCGAGGAACTTGTCGCGAAGTGGCTTGGACTTAGCCAATGCCTTGAACTCTTCGTCAGACATTTTCTCGAAATGACGCGCAAATGCAGCATTGTAGGACGGGAAGCGCACGGCGACAGTCGGCACCTCTTCGAAGAAGCGAAGCCACGCCCTCATTTGAGCTCGCTGTTTCGGTTCGTTTGGGCTAAGTGCGATTTCGGGATAGACCTCGTCTACGTATTCCATGATCACTGACGAGTCGAGGATCGGCGTGCCATCATCGACGAGCGTTGGTACGACGCCGTTTGGATTCAATTTCAGATACTCCGGCTTGAGCTGATCGTTCTGAAAAAGCTTCATCTTGTGCTCGACAAAGCCAAGGTTCTTTTCGGCAAGCGTGAGTTGCACTTTCTGGCTGCAAGTGGATTGGGGAGCGCTGTATAACTCAAGCATGTTTCATTCCTGCGATTTTTGTTGATCAGTAGGCAGCTTTCGCGGCTGAGACGACGGATGTTATAAAAAGACTCGTTCTTTGCCAAAGGTCAGCGCGGTCTCAAATTCGATCATGAGCGACAAATTCGAAGACATCCGGACGTTTGTCGCGGTTGTGCAGGCTCAGGGGTTCGCTCGAGCCGGAAAGCGATTGGGAATAGCTAAGTCAGCGGTCAGTCGGCGTGTCAACGATCTCGAAGATCGTTTGGGGACGCGCCTTTTGAATCGAACAACTCGCCAGTTCAGTCCCACTCCGGCTGGTGCAGAGCTTTATCAGCGCGGCCTCCGGCTCCTTGCGGATTTTCAGGAGGCCGAAGATGCTGTGTCGACTGGGTCGAACGAACCTGCCGGCAAATTAAGGATTTCAGCGCCAGTCTCGTTCGGCTCGCGCTGCCTTGGTCAAATCATCCCGGAGTTTATGAGCCGTTTCCCGCATTTGCAGGTCGAACTTGAGCTGGAAGATCGTCTTATTGATCTGGTGGCCAACGGCCTCGACGTGGCCGTCAGGATTAGCCGGTTGAAAGATTCAAGTTTAATTGCACGGAAGATCGTTGCGATACGCCATGTTATCTGCGGGAGCCCGGACTATTTTCGGCGCCGAGGGCGACCGAAACTTCCGGAGGATCTTCAGGAGCACACGACGCTGCGATATTCCTACGTCGGCGACTATTGGGAGTTTGCGAAGAGCGAAGCACTTTCTCCTCCATCCAAGTTCCGTTGCAATAACGGCGACACATTGCTGGAGGCGGCGATTGCCGGAGGTGGCCTAGCGTACCTGCCGACCTTTATCGTGCATCAAGCCGTGGCAGATGGACGACTGGAAGTCTGCCTATCGGGTTTCGAAAAAGACCCGATCGCATTGTATGCTGTTTATCCCAGCACCCGTCATCTCTCCGCGAATATACGCGTGTTTATTGATTTTCTGGTTGAGAAATTTGGCACCAACCCGTTCTGGGATAAAGCAATCGGTTTGACGAGGCACGTGTCGTAATCGCTCACGCACGTCCTGCAGGGGACAAACGAAGCGCCTTTCCCTTAAGCAGCGATCAAGTCAGTGGGCGACGCTGCCCGACCCCACCGCCACACGCGGCGTCGATCCGAAGCGAGCTATCGCGGTGAAGAAAACAGCCGCAATCCAAAGTAACGGCCCCAGCAGCCCAGGCCACCACGGCGCATATCCGGGGACCAGCACGAAGAGAATAAAGGGAATGTCAGCAATGCCCACCATTATGGCGTTGACCCAAAAGCCGAACTGATCGTTGCGCCAATTCAACGTGATCGCGAAAATGATCGCCGCCGTAGCGAAAGCGGCCAAATAAAACGCCGTTTGCATGAGGCGGCCCTCCGCCATACCCGGCGAATTCTGTGCTAACTTGAAAACTCCATAGGCTGCGGTGAAGTGCAGCAGACCCCAGCATACATAAAGGACTGCGCCGAGCTTTGCGGCAATCTTTTCCATGGGTTCTTCCTCCGACAAAGTCGGCCCAATTCCAAGCAGACTTGTGCGCCTACCATCATTGCGGAGTATGGCGAGCGGCCTTCGTATCTTCGATCCCTCCTTGGAGAACACAGTGTTCTCCAGTTTGGACCAGCTCTCGTGAGATGGATCGCAATTTACGCTATTCGGTTGTTAACCGTGCCATAGCGGATATGGCGAAATTCGTGAGCGCTAGTGGCCGCCGGCTGGAAATTCCTTGCGCCAATGATGCGCGATATCCGCACCGGTGCAGAACCAGACGCGGTCACGGCTTCGCATATATTCGAGCAGCCTGATCAAGCCCATGCAACGGCCGGGCCGGCCGATCAGCCGGTCATGCAGGCCGATCGACAACAACTTCGGTGAGCCGCGCTGGCCTTCGCGATAGAGCAGGTCGAAGGCGTCGCGCATGTAATGGAAGAAGTGGTCGCCAGTGGAAAAGCCGCTGTTTTCGTTGAAACGGTTGTCGTTCGCTTCGTACGAATAAGGAATGACGAGGTGTGGCTTATTGTTGACGTTGAGCCAATACGGCAGCTCGTCGGCGAGTGAATCGCGGTCGTAGAGGAAGCCTCCGGCCTCGACCAAAAGCCGGCGCGTGTTTGGTCCGGGCCGGCCGGTCATCCATCCGATCGGCCGCGTTCCCGTCAGTTTCGTCAGGATGTCGACGGCGCGCGCGATGTGCTCGCGTTCGGTTTCCTCGGCAACAGCGCCGTAGTCGATCCAGCGATAACCGTGACTGACGATTTCGTGGCCCTGCGCAACGAACGCCTTGGCCAGTTCGGGATTTTGCTCAAGCCCCCGGGCAACGCCGAGGATGCTCGCCTTCACGCCGAATTCGCGCAGTACATCGAGCACACGCCACGAACCGCGGCGGCTGCCGAACTCGAAAACCGACTCGACCAGCGGCACGCGGCGGCCACGATGGGTGGCGACGCCGATATCGTTGAGCATGCCCTCGGATTCTTCATCGCCGTTGATCAGGGTCAATTCACTGCCGCCCTCGACGTTAAGGTTGAAATTGACCGCGATCAAAGCGTCGCCGGGCCAGCGCGGATCTGGCGGCTCGGCGCCGTAGCCAATCAGGTCGCGTGCGATCATTGGATCAGGTTTGGCTTCAAACATCGTCGGCTCAATGGGGTGCGGTAAGCGGCGCCGTGCAGGCATCGTAGCAATAAAACCAGTCGGTGTCGGTCGGGCCGCCCATCCAGGTATTGGCGAGGGAAATCTTCTGGACTTCGCCGACCCTGGAAATGCGGGTCGATGTGTAGCTGCGGAACGCGGTGGCTGGATCGTCGAAGGTCGCCAGGCAGCGGCTCAGGATTGCGGCGTCTTCGACTGCCATGGCGCCGCCCGCGGCCATGTACGGCCGCATTGGATGGCAGGCATCGCCCAACAGCACCAGATTGCCGCGGCTCCAGCAGTCGTTGCGCTGGCGATCGTAGACCGGCCAGAGCGTGACCGTATCCACGGCTTGCAGCACCCGTTGTAGATCGGGATGGAAGCCGGAGAACGCTTCAAGATATTGATCGCGCGTTGCCGGGATCGAAGCATCGTTTTCGCTCTCCCAGCGCGGAATCGGAACGACGCCGATAGCGTAGACCTCGTCACGCCGGCCAGTGAGATAGTAGGGCAGGCAGTGCCGGCCTCGGCCCCACCATTTGGTGCAATCGGGAATCCAGAAGCCGCCTAATCGGTCGGCGGGGAAGATCGCGCGGAAAGCCGCTGCGCCCACATAATCGGGCGGCGTGCGGTCGACCACATATTCGCGGACCTTGGAACGGATGCCGTCACCGCCAATGACAATATCGGCTTCTACCGTGACGCCATTGCCGAACGTCAAACGAACCGCGTCGCCGGTTTCCGTGATGCCGACAAGTTGGTGATCGAAGGCAATAGTGTCGGGAGCGACGCCTTGTTCCAGGACCGCATGCAGATCGCCGCGGTGAATGTGTACGTAGGGGCCGCCGAAGTGCTGCTGTTTCGCGGCGTCGAATACGATTTCGTAAAGTGTCTCGCCGGTATCCCAGGCGCGGCTGATATAGCTCTGCGATCTGATGCCGGCGGCGCACAATGCGTCTTCGATGCCAAGGCGGCGCAGCACCTTTGTCACGTTGGAGCTGAGGATGATGCCCGCACCAATGCGCGAAAAAGCCGGCGCTTGCTCGTAAACGCGCACAGAAAAGCCGGCGCGTTGCAGGAAGCCGGCGGCAGTCAACCCGCCGAGGCCGGCGCCGACGACCGCAATTCTCGTTGATCGATCCACGATTAGTGTGTGGCCGAAGCCGGTTCCTCGACGCGGTGGAAGCCAAGCCGCTGCATCACCGGCTCATCGGTGACGCGCAGCAACAATGCGTCCTCGGAAGCTTCATGGAAATGCGGCAGCCACGCCGGAGCGGCAATGACATCACCCCGCTTCCACTCGAAGCGTTCGCCGTCCACGGTCGTCGCACCGGAGCCTTCAACGGCGGCGTAAATATTGTTCGCCGTGGTCCGATACGGTGCGGTTTTGATTTTTGGCACAAGCCGCATCATGTGCAGCCCGATCGTATCCATCGCCGGGTTACCGAGCTGGACACTGGTGGCGAATTGGCCGGCCGGCGTTTGCTCGGCGGCATCGAGACGCTTCACTGTCTCGTTGATCGGGAACACAAAGGGCGAATTCTTGGTCGGCGGCGCGTTTTCGAACGCCTCGTGGGTTTTGTCTTCCTCCGCCGTCTCGAAGAACATCGGTTCGAGCAATTGCACCAGCGGCACATCAAGGAAGTCGAGCCAGTAAGCGCAGGAACGGCTGTCGTTGCCGTGGCCGTGGCTTGACCAATTCGGCGTGAGCAGCACGTCGCCCGGCTCCATGGAGATTTTGGTACCGTCAACTTCCGTATAGGTACCGGCTTCGGAGTCGAGGATGAGCCGAAGTGCGTTTGGCGTATGACGATGCGCGCGAGCCCATTCACCGGGCATGATCATCTGGTAGGCCGCAACCATGGTACGAAGGGTGCCATAGCCACTCTCGGTCGCGGCCGGATTAGTCAGGGTGAGGTTGCGCCGTTCGGCGAGTTCGGTGTTGATGAGGCGACCGGCCGCATCGAGCGCGCCGCGCGCCTGTTCGTAGCGCCAGTGCGCCGGCACGAAATTCTTTCGCGGGGAAGGCCACAGCGACGGCGTCCGCTTTGCCCAGCCGGGCGCGATGCCAACTTTGTCGAGTTTGCCGTACAGCTCTTCGAGAGTGCCGGACTTTGCGAGATCTTCTCGGGAAGGGGCCTGCATCGGATGCCTCACTGCTTAGCCCGCCCTGCGGGCCTGCGTCATGCTACACCGATCCTGAGCGCCGCGCACGACGTCGATAATGCATAGCGCGTCTTCCGGCATGCGGCCGTCGCGCCAGGCGACGTGGCCATCCGGCCGCACCAGGACGAATTTGCGTTGATAGAGCGCCGCGATTTGCGGGTCGGTAATCGTGACAAAACCGATCGGCACTTTGCGCTCGTGTGCGGCGGCGAGAAGAGGTTCGGCCTCTTCAGCGCTTTTGTTAAAGCCGAGCAACGTAAACCCGCGGCCGAACAGATCGAGGACCGAACGCCCATCCGGAAGATAAGCGTGCGGGGCGCGGTGTCCCGGCCGCGCCGTCGGCACATAGTTACGTGGATTGTCCGGCGGGGCCTCGGAGCCGTCCGGCCAGCAGATCGGCGACCCCTCATAACGATAGCCAAGATGCGCGCCGAGGGTGAACCACTCGTGGCGCATGGCTTCGGAGAACTCTCGTCCGACTTTCTCGCGGGCGGCGGCGCCGTCCGGCGTGTCGTCGAGCAATTCCGGGTGCGGTGCAACCGAGAGCATCCTGCGCAGATTGCCGCTCGCTTCCGCGACGTTACGGGCGCCGATCGGCCTGCGCTCGATAGCATAGGAATCGAGGAGGCCGTCACCACCCCAGCCTTCGATCATCGCAGCGAGCTTCCAGGACAGATCGACAGCGTCCTGAATGCCGGTATTCATGCCGAAGCCGCCGGTCGGTGACATGACGTGCACTGCGTCGCCGGCGATTAAGCCGCGGCCATTGCGATAGCGGTCGGCGACAAGCTCCCGCCGTGTCCACGGCAGCACGCTCAGGATTTCGAACTCAAAGTCGCGGCCGACGGCACGGCGGATCAGTGCGCCGATTTCGTCATGGGAATATTCGCGTTGCTCGGAACCGCCAATGATGGAGAAGCGCCATTGGTCCCGTCCGTTGATCGCAACGATCGTGGACCAGGTGCCTTCGGGGCCGATAAAGATATGGCGATAAGCTTTTCCTTTGTCGTGCAGTGACAGCAGGTGAGGGCAGCGGAAAATGACGTTGGTCGTATAGGTCAGCGCAGGATTGCCCTGCATGGCGATGCCGAGCGTCTCCCGCACCAGGCTGCGCGCGCCGTCGCAGCCGACGATATAACGTGCCAAAATCTCTTCACGTTCGCCGGTATCGGTATTCTCGATCACCGCGGTTACCTGCTCGCCATCTTGCGTGAACGAGATAAGCCGGGTGCGGTAACGCATCTCCACTGTTTTCTGGGAAGCGGCGAATGAACGCAGAATCGGATCGAACATGTTTTGCGGGCAACGTTCCCGCCGCTGCGGGCTTTCCTTCGGCGGCGGCGCCTGGCCGATACCGGGGAAACGTTCGCGCCCGAGCTCGTATCCCGTAAGACTGGTCAGATAGATGTTGTCTTGCGCGTAGTCGCGCGGATAGGGCGACCCTTCGACCGCCGGAACCAGTCCCCAGCGCCGGCAGAATTCCATGGTGCGGACGCCGACGAGGTCCATGCGCGGTTGATAGATCGAGCCGTCGCTCTGCTCGATCAGAATGCAGGGAATTCCGCGCCAGCCGAGGTCACCGGCGAGCGCAAGGCCGACCGGGCCGGCGCCGACGACCAGAACCGGTATGACCTTGTCCTGCACTTTCGCTGTACCCGTTTTGCCGTTTGATCTTATGTGGCAGGATTTGTAGCGATTGCCGCAAACGCAGCAAGTCCCGACAGATCGTCGCGCCGGTAAAAGCCAAGGGTGTGGTGAAATTCACGGCTGCTTGACCGAGGTTGTCGGGCCAAGTTCGGCGTGACAACATTAGCAATGCGGTTTCCCCAGATTCGAGCGATATGAGTGCAAAATTTGCCTGGGCTTCGTTGCCCGACGAACAACTGCTGAAAGTTCGTCTCAAAGACCTTCATGTGAAGGCCGAGGGCACGTGGCTGGAGGATTGCCTGCTGACGCTTCATGACGAACTCGCGGAGCGCGACCTTGCCGTTCGCCCCCATGCCTGGATCTCCAGTGAATGGTTCAGCCCGGAGAATATCCCGGGGATAGGCATCCCGTTTTTTCTGACCCACCCGCGCTTGATGCGGCTGGAAAAGAAAATGATCCTCGAAGTCGAGGGCGGCACCTGGAATTCGTGCATGAGCATCCTCCGGCACGAGGCTGGCCATGTCATGCAGCATGCTTTTCAGCTTCAGCGCCGCCGGCGCTGGCAACAAGTGTTTGGTCCGTCGTCGCGGCGTTATCCGCGCTATTACAAGCCGGATCCCGCCAGCAGGAATTACGTGCAGCATTTGCGTCTTTGGTACGCGCAAAGCCACCCCGACGAGGATTTTGCCGAGACCTTCGCGGTGTGGCTGCGGCCGCGCTCGAACTGGCGTACGCGCTACATCGGTTGGCCGGCGCTGAACAAGCTGCGCTATGTCGACGAATTGATGGGCGAACTCGCCGGCAAGCGGGCGCTCGTGACCAATCGGGCGAAGGTTGATCCGCTCAGTAAGCTCAAAGAGACTCTCGGCGAGTACTACAAAAAGAAGTTGGAATTTTATCATGTCGACCCGCCGCGGACCTACGATCGCGACCTGCTCCGATTGTTTTCGCGCGATCCGAAGCACCGCCGTTCCGAGACGGCGGCTTCGTTTATCAGGCGCAATCGCGCGCGGGTGCGCGAGCTCGTGGCGAAATGGACCGGCGAATATCAGCTGACGTTCGACGCTGTCCTTGAGGATATGATTGCGCGCTGCCGCAGGCTCAAATTGCGCGCTGTCGGCCCGGAGCGTGAGCTTATGATGGAATTTACGGTCTTGCTGACTGCCAAGACCATGCATGCACTTTTTGGTCCGTCGCGACGAAGGTGGATCGCGCTATGAAACGGCTTCGCATCCTGGTGCTCGTTCATCCGGACCTCGTGCCTCCGGAATCTTCCGAAGGTTACACCGAGGCGCAAATCAACGAATGGAAGACGGAATACGATGTCGTTACGACTTTGCGCAGCGCCGGACATGAAGTGAAGCCGCTCGGCGTGAGCGATGAGCTGAAACCGATTCGCAGCGAGATCGAGACCTGGAAACCAGATGTCGTTCTGACGCTACTCGAGGAGTTTCATGGCGAAGCTATCTATGATCAGAACGTCGCAAGTTTTCTTGAGCTGATGCGTGTTCCCTATACCGGTTGTAATCCGCGCGGCTTGATGCTGGCGCGTGGCAAAGACCTGGCAAAGACGCTGGTGCATTATCATCGTATTCCAGTGCCTGCCTTTGCTGTGTTTCCAATCGGCCGAAAGGCCAAGCGCCCCGCGCGGCTGGCGCTGCCTTTGATCGTTAAAAGTTTGAATGAGGACGGCTCATACGGCATTTCGCAGGCGTCGGTTGTCGACACCGACGAAAAGCTTGTCGAGCGCGTCAGCTTTATCCACGAGCGCATCGGGACGCCGGCGATTGTCGAGCAATATATCGAAGGCCGGGAAATCTATGTCGGTGTGCTCGGCAACGACCGGTTGCGCGTACTGCCGGTTTGGGAGTTGACGTTCGGCAATATGGCTGACGGCGACTGGCCGATCGCAACGGAGAAGGTCAAGCACGACACGGACTACCAGGAGCGCCGGCAGATTTTGCACGGACCGGCAAAAAATCTTGCCCCCGAGCTTGCGACCCGTATCCAGAACATGGCGAAGCGGATCTACCGAACGCTGGAGCTTGACGGTTACGCCCGTATCGATTTTCGGCTTTCAACCGACGGCACGCCTTATTTCCTTGAGGCAAATCCCAATCCGGAAATCGCCGAGGGCCAGGAATTTGCCTTATCGGCGAAGCTCGACGGCATCGAGTATCCAGACTTGCTCCATCGCATCCTGGCATTGGCAATAAAGCGACGCGGGCCAGGGCCCATTGCGGCCGGTTAGGGCCGGGCGTTCAGCTGACCCGAGCATCTGCGACCCTTTTATTGCGCTCGACCTTAGGCTTCTCATGCGAGGTGCATGACGCTTGCCGGCGGCTTCATCGCTGCCGGCAATATGAAGCGCCTTAGCCCAAGCCTTTGCTAACGGAATTTTGCTTCCCAAAGCATGATGCTCACTTTCGCTGTCGGCCTTTGCAGGGGGTGGGGCGGGGATTGGCTTTTCGTCCTCGACAGGTTTGGGTGGCGTTTGTTCAGGCTGCTCGGCCTGTGCTTGTTCCAGTTGTGTCTGTTCCAGATTGGCATAAGCCGGCATGGCGCGGCAGGGCAGATGCTGCGCGAACGTCAATGCAGTGTCCGATGGCGGTGTCGTGCGCCACTGTGCGGCGGACAGGCCCGTCACGCGCAGCACATAATTCAAGGTCTCTTGCGGCAATGCCTTGGCACCGGCTAGCCAATCACTGACGCGGTGCGGGCCTGCATTATAGGCCGCGGCCGCAAAACCGAGATTGCCGAACTGTCCACGAAGCTCCCGCAGCAATCGCGCAGACGCAGGGATGGCCTGAAGCGGATCGAATGGGTCTTCCAGACCGTTTTCGGTAGCGACCTCGGGCATGAATTGCGCGATGCCGAGCGCGCCGACCCGGCTTACGGTATCGTTGCGCAGTCGGCTTTCCTGCCAGATCAGGTTGGCAAGGAACTGCACGGGCAGGCCGTTATCCTGCGCCGACGTGTACAAGGCATTGCACAGATCGCCGACAGAAAGAGATTGATCTGAGCTCGCGTCAGACGCGATCGGCAATTCGATCGCGTCCATGTGAGGAATTTCGCCGGTCGCGTCCGAAGTGGGCAGAGCGACAACATCGAGCGTATCCGCGCGGTGGATCGACGATTCGGCTTCAATGAGCGCCGGTGGCCCTTTGCCGGCGTCTGCCCGGAGATATTCGCCGACGAGCAGAGCCGACCTCGGCTCCGGCGTGACGCTTGCCGAGCCGATCAAAACTAATGTCGCGGCGAGAAGAGCGCGCATACCGCCCCCGTTCATTGAGTTCCGTCACGGCGATCGACTCCGCCGTGCGCTGGATTTCGATTGAAAGATGTCCCCTCGACTACATGCGGCTCATGACGAGCCAACGAGGCGGTGATTTGAGGAGAATGTGCGGACCCCAAGGCAAATTACGGCGGCAATCGCAGCCGAGGAACTTTGCCGACAAACTTGGAATAATTCCAAGGTACTTGCGCTCTGGGCCAAGAAAAGAGATATTAGTTGCGATCGTGACCAATTGGCGGTCAGTAAAGGCCATAGCTAAAGGCCGCTTCGGGAGGTCCCATGACGCAAGATACCAAGGCACGCCAAACCATCAGCAAATCCGCCAGCGTCGCGGCCACGCTGCAATACCAATCCGGCTTTGGTAATCATTTCAGCTCTGAAGCTGTGCCCGGAGCGCTGCCGATTGGCCGTAACTCACCGCAGCGGCCGCCACACGGACTTTATGCTGAGCTGCTCTCGGGGACCTCCTTCACCACTGCGCGTGGCGAAAACCGGCGCACCTGGACCTATCGCATCCAGCCTTCGGTCGTGCATCGGCCCTATGCCCGGATCGATAACGGGCTGATCCGGAGTGCGCCGTTCAACGACGTCGATGCAACGCCGACGCAGCTGCGCTGGAGTCCGCTTCCGATCCCGAAAGGATCGACCGACTTCATCGAGGGCATCGTGACCTTAGGCGGCAACGGCGATGCGGCGACGCAAGTGGGTATGTGCGTGCATCTCTACGCTGCCAACCGATCGATGACCGACCGCTACTTTTATAACGCAGACGGCGAAATGCTGATTGTGCCGCAGCAAGGCCGCGCGCGCTTCGTCACTGAGCTTGGCATCATCGAAGCGCAGCCCGGCGAGATTGTCGTCATCCCGCGCGGACTTCGATTCCGTGTCGAGCTGCCGGATGGGCCGTCACGCGGCTACATTTGCGAGAACTACGGCGTTTCACTGCGGCTACCGGAGCTTGGACCACTCGGCTCCAACGGCCTCGCCAATGTCCGCGACTTCATGTCGCCCGTTGCGGCTTACGAGGACACCACATCGCCCTGCGTCATGGTTGCCAAGTTCCAGGGCAATCTGTGGGCAGCCGAGATGGATCATTCTCCGCTCAATGTCGTTGCCTGGCACGGCAACTTTGCGCCGTACAAATACGATCTCGCCCGCTTCATGGTGATCGGGACGGTGAGCTTCGATCATCCCGATCCGTCGATCTACAGCGTGTTGACAGCACCGTCCGATGTTCCCGGCGCCGCGAACATCGATTTCGTGATCTTCCCGCCGCGCTGGCTGGTTGGGGAGGATACGTTCCGGCCGCCGTGGTTCCATCGCAACGTCATGACCGAGTTCATGGGTCTGGTGTACGGCGCTTATGACGCTAAGGCTGAAGGCTTTCTGCCGGGTGGGGCCAGCCTGCACAACTGCATGACGGCGCACGGTCCTGACGCGGAAACGTGGGAGCGGGCGACGAAGGCCGAACTCAAGCCGCACAAGATCGAAAATACCATGGCGTTCATGTTCGAAAGCCGCTACGCGATGCGGCTCACGCGCTATGCCATCGAGTCTTCGGAGTTGCAGCGCGACTATTTTGAGGGTTGGCAAGGACTGGACAAGCACTTTAGAACCTGACGCCATCGGAATTTGATGCCGTCTCAGCAGTCCTGCCTGCTTGCAAGAGGAATAAATCAATGAAGCTGTGGAGCAGGCGTTCTCTGCTGGGTGGATCTGTTGCGCTTGCGTTTGCTGCGAACGATGCGGCACAAGCGGAAGATTACCCGACACGCCCGATCACCGCGGTTATTCCGTTCGCTGCAGGCAGCGCGAGCGATGTCGTCAGCCGTATCCTGTTCGATCGGATGTCAAAGTCGCTTGGTCAGCCGATTATTGTCGAGAATTGTCCCGGCGCCGGCGGCAACATCGGCTCGGCATTTGTCGCCAAGGACAAGCCTGACGGTTACACCCTGTTGGGCGGCGGTTCCGGCCCGGTGGCGGCCAACGTCACCCTCTACAATCACCTCGACTACGATCCGGTGCAGGATTTTGAAACGATCTCGCCGTTTGCAGGTTTTACGATCGTCGTTGCGGTGACCAGCAAACTGCCGATCAACTCGCTGCAGGAGCTTATTTCCTATGCGAAGGCCCATCCTGGGGAACTCAATTACGGATCGGTCGGCATCGGCAGTTCGCAGCATCTTGCCGGTGAATATTTTGGGCAGTTGACGGGCACTGAAGCTGACCCACGTTCCTTACAAGAACATTGGCCAGTATCAGCCGGATCTAATGTCCGGCGTCGTACAGCTTGGGTTCCAGTGGTACCCGAACGTGTCATCTGCGCTTCAGGCCAAAGGGGCGAAGGCCTTGGCTGTTGCAGGGCCCAATCGGCTGGACATCTTGCCGGATACGCCGACGAGCAAGGAAGCGGGTTTGCCGGATTATGTCGTGTCGGGATGGTTTGCGCTGCTTGCTCCTAAAGGCACCCCAGCCCCGATCGTTGCCAAGCTCAATACTGCGTTGAAAGAGTCGGTGGCCGACCCCGGCCTTCGCGCCCATTTCCAGCAACAGGGCGCCGAGACCCTCTATCTTCCGCCAGACCAGGCGAAGAAATTCATCGCCGATGAGATCGTGAAATATCGCGACATCATAAACAAAGCCGGCATTCCAAAGATCGATTAGCAAACAGCCGAAGTCTCGGCCTAGAGCGAAGTCGTTTTAGATTAAATTGATCGTCGCTCCAGCATTTTGATTGAGCATGGTCTTTTCGGAAAACCATTTGATGCGGCAGCGTGCCACGGAGCATGGCAACGTGCCGGGCGAAAGGGTAGGCTAAATATATCGGCCTGCGGCGGCTGGCGCTGCAACAAAAAAGTGCGCGTCGGACTAGGGGAGAAAACGCCTTGACGAAGTGGATGACGCGTCTTGCGGCATTGGTGGCATGCGCTGCGGTTGCTTCGTCCTTCCCGCTGGCGGCGGACGATTACCCTAACCGGCCGATTATCCTTGTCATTCCGCTGCCGCCCGGCGGTACCAACGACATCATGGCGCGTTCTGTTGTGGACAAGATGAGCGCCGCGCTCGGTCAGCGCATCGTGATCGAAAATCGAAACGCTGGCGGCAGCGGGACGGTCGGGACACGCGAGGTCGCTCACGCGGCCCCTGATGGTTACACGATCATCCTTGGCTACACCTCGACGCTCGCGACCGGCCCGAACCTGTACAGGAACGTCGGTTACGATCCGCGCAAGGACTTTGCGCCGCTCGGATTGATTGCGTCAGCGCCCGCATTGTTGCTGGTGCACAAGGATGTGCCGGCGGACAGTGTCGCGGAGCTGATCGCCTTGATGAAAGCCTCCAAGGAGCCCTATCAGGTCGGAACGCCCGGTTTGGTACGGTGAATTACCTGGCGTCTGTGCTGTTCGCCCAGCAGGCTGGCGTTAAGGTCCAGCAAATTCCCGAGAAAGGATCGAACCCGCTGATCACCGACATGATGGGCGGTTTCGTCAAAGTTGGGTTCAATCCGATACCAGCCTCGCGCGCGGCGCTTGATGGCGGTTTTATCCGCGCGATCGCGGTGACATCGCAGAAACATTCGACGTTGATGCCTCAGCTTCCGACGCTCGCCAAATCGGGGCTTCCTGGTTTTGACGCGACACTGACCTATGGCTTGCTGGCGCCAGCCGGTACGCCGCGGCCGATCGTCGATCGTTTGAACAAGGAACTGCGGGCGGCGCTGGCCATCCGAAGACGTGCGCAAGCGCATCATCCTCGAAGGCGGAGAGCCGGAGTCGACTACGCCGGAAGAGCACGCGGCGATCATCGACCGCGAGGCGACCAAATGGTCGGCCGTTATTCGCCAAGCTGGCATCAAGCTCGAATAGCTAAAAAAGGAGACGAAGCATGTTGGGGCGTTTTGCATCGGCGATTCTATTGCTGAGCCTGATGACTCCCGCGGTCCGCGCCGAGCCGCAGACTGTGCGCGTGCAAATGGTCAGGACCTTGGCGCAAGCGCCGTACTACATTGCGGTGGCCAATGGCTATTTTGAAAAGGAAGGCCTCACCATCGAATCTTCCAACGTCCGAAGTGCGCTGGATACGATCGCGCCGTTGGCGATGGGGCAACTCGATGTCGGTATCGGTGCGGCTACTTCGGGATTTTTCAATGCCGCCTCTCGCGGCTTCGATATGCGCATTGTCGCTGCAATGGGCTATCAGGGGCCAGTCATGTCGACCCAGCCGCTTATTCGCAAGGCGCTGTGGGATGACGGCAGCGTTCGCAGCGCCAAGGATTTTCGCGGCCGTAAAGTAGCGATCAACGCGCCCGGCGATATCACCGAGTATTTTTTCACGCTGACGGCGAGAAAGTATGGCATGTCGATCAAGGACATGAACATCGTGCCGCTCGGCTTTAGTGAACAGCTTGCGGCCTTCAAGAACGGCGCCATTGACGCCGGTTCTCTTCCGGAGCCGCTATCAAGCACCGCGCAACAGGCTGGTACGGTCGTGCTGGACAAGGCCGACATCAGCGACGGATCGGGTACGATCACGACCTTCATATATTTCGGTACAAAATTCATGCAGGAACGGCGCGATGTCGCGCTGGCGTTTCTTCGCGCGCTGGTCCGCGGTGCTCGAGATGCTCAAGGGTCTTATCTGCAGGATCCGAAGATCGCGGCATCCATCGCCCAGCAGACAAGCCTCAGGCTTGAGGCGGTGGAAAACAGCACGCCTTATGCGATCGATCCTAATCTCGATATCGAGAAGTTTGAGAAAAGCTTGCGCGATCAGGAGACCGTGCACCGGGAAAACGGCCACCTTAACTATTCGGGCGAGCTTTCATTCAAGGATGTGATCGATCCCAGTCTCGTGCATGAGGCGGCCGCCAGCGTTAAATAGTTCAACAACAGCGGCGACTGAAACACGCTGCGGAATTTGGGGGAAATAATGGCTAGAACCGTCAGCCCGCCGGGGCCGTCACGTCGCGGCCTCGTGAAAGCCGCCGGGGTGTTCGCGGTCGGAATTGTTGCGCCGTCGATTTTGCGTGTGCGTTCGGCTTACGCCGCGTATCCGGATCGTCCGGTCAAATTTGTTGTTGCCAACACACCGGGCGGACCTTCCGATATTGTCGCCCGGATTGTTACCGCGGCGCTCCAGCAGTCGACTGGCAAGACCTTCATCGTTGAGAACCGTGGCGGTGCTGGTGGCAATATCGGCACGGAATATGTCGCCAATTCCGATCCGGATGGTTACACGATGCTGCTGGCGACCAATGCCTATTCCGTGAACTACGGTCTCTACAATCAGCTTCCTTACGATCCGTTCAAGGATTTTGTCGGCGTCAGCGAGCTGGCGACCTCGCCGAATACATTCGCGGTACGGTCCGAACTGCCGGCAAAGACAATGAAGGACTTCATTTCACTTGCTCGCGCTAATCCCGACAAATTCAACTGCGCGACGCCGCCGATCGGCACCACGTCGCAACTGCAATTGGAGCTTCTGAAAATTCGCGAAAAACTGCCCAAACTTGCGGATGTCGTATTCAAGGGCGGCGGCGATGCTATCGCCGCTCTGCTCAGTGGAACGGCGCAGATGTGTTCCGGTTCGCTGCCGCCGGCGTTGCCCCACATCAAGTCCGGTACGCTACGCTGCCTCGCCGTTACTGGAGATGCCCGCTGGCCTGAGCTTCCTGATGTCCCCACCATGGAGGAGGCGGGCTACAAAGACTTTGTTTTTGCGGTCGATTGCGTGTTGTTGGCGCCGGCTAAAACGCCGCCGGCAAGCGTCAAATGGCTGGAAGCCGCAACATTGAAAGTTCTGGCTATGCCGGACACCAACGAAAAGCTGGTGAACGCCGGCTTTGCAGTGAGAGTTAAGGGTGCGGATGCCGCTTGGGCTCGGGTGATGAAGGAAGTCGACATGTTCAAGAAGATCATCGAGCAGGCTGGCGTGCAAAAGCTTTAGTTGGAGAGTTTTTCTTTCATGAACTTCGACTTCACAGACGAGCAGAAATTATTCGCTGAATCTGTAAGCCGTTTCGCTCTTGAACATCTCGCCGCCGGAGCGCTGAAGCGTGCGCACGATCCGCGCTTTCCCTCCGATGTGGCGCAACTGATGGCGAAGCAGGGACTATTGGGAATTGCTCTGCCGGAGAGCGAGGGCGGGCAGGGCGGCACTCTGATGGATGCGGTGATCGCTATTGAGCAGGTTGCTGCAGTATGTCCGCGCAGCGCCGACGTGGTGCAGTTTGGCAATTTTGGTCCGGTTCGCACCTTTGCCGAATATGGGACCGAAGCGCAGAAAAAACGCTGGCTCGGCGAGTTGCTATCCGGCCGGCTGGTCATGAGCCTTGGCATGACCGAACCTGATGCCGGCTCGGCCGTCACCGATCTGAAAACCAGCGCCCGGGCCGACGGAACACATTACATCATCAATGGCGATAAAGTGTTTTCCACCTTCAGCTCCGATGCGCAGATCTTTCTGATCTATTTGCGCTTCGGTCCCGGGCTCGACGGCATCGGGTCTGTGCTGGTCGAGCGCGGCACGCCTGGGCTTACGATCGGGTCGCCTTCGCAATTCATGAGTGGAGAAGAATGGTGCGAACTGCACTTTGAGGAGTGCCGCATTCCAGCAGAAAATGTGCTGTTGGGTCCGGGCGGGTTCAAAAAGCAGATGGCCGGCTTCAACGTCGAGCGTCTCGGTAATGCCGCCCGCGCATTGGCATGCGGCCGCTACGCCTTCAACAAGGCCCGTGACTATGCGGCGAGCCGGGAGCAATTCGGCCGTCCATTGTGCGAGTTTCAGGGCCTGCAGTGGAAATTCGCCGAGATGGCGGTCAAGCTCGATGGCGCACAGCTGCTGCTCTATCGCGCGGCGGCGAAAGCGGACCGCGGACTGCCGTCGGCTTATGAAACCGCGATCGCCAAGGTGGCGTGCAACCTGGCCGGCTTTGAAGTCGCGAGCGAGGCGGTGCAGATTATGGGTGCGGTTGGCTATAGCAGGGAAACGCTGGTGGAATACTGCATGCGCCGAACCCGTGGCTGGATGATCGCAGGCGGCTCAATCGAGATGCTGAAGAACCGTATCGCTGAAAACATTTTCGATCGGCGCTTCGACCAGCGCAAGCGCTCAGAAAAGCCCGCGTAGATAAACAATCCAGGAAATCGGCCAGACGACCGCCCACGCGACGGCTTTCGCAAAACTCAGCGCGCAGTGCTCTCCGCACTGTCCGGCGCGTATCCAAATCTGGAAGACAAGCGTGATAATCCCTGCGATCGCATAAGCCCATATTCTTTTGAGCAGCATCTAATATGTGCCAGCGTTTCCGAGCGCGTCCGGACCCAAGGTTCGCAGGCTGAGTTGGAGCATGAAGGTGTTGTTCGTAACCGGGGTCGATGTGCCATTATAAGCGTAGCTGGTGATATAGTTAAACGCCAACATGAAACAATCATCCGTGTAGCCTAGCCCCGCCCGTGCAAGGTTAAATTGGTTAGCAGCAAGGTCGTAGCCTACCTGCCCCAAGACTACCCAGTTACTCGTCAGCTTATAGCTTGCGCCTGCGACCACGCCTTCGCGCCGGGTCAGGAATCCGAGCAGAGGCTGAGCTGCATAGTCCCCATACAGAAGATTCACACCCAGCCGGCCGTAATTGGCGTGTGACTCAAGCTCAAGCCGCTCGACCGCCCACGTTTGCTCATCAAATCGAGCATGAGCTGAGAACATGTAAGTCGAGTTTGGTTGGTAAGAGAGACCCGCGACATAGTCTGAATAGGTTTTGTCGAGCCCGCTATCGAGGCCCGTGTTGGTGGGGTCACTGGCACCGGCCGAGAACGAGTTCAGGCCGAACAACTGGTATGACTGACCGAAGGTAGCCTTGACGGTGCCGGCCTGGTTGAATTGGGCGGTATAGGTCACGCCGGCGTTGGCCCGTCCGCCGCCTTCAACGCGATCCCATCCGGAAAACTTGTCGATCTGGAATAGAGTAGTGTCGTCGAAGACGAGGCTTTGCGAGTCTTCGTTCGGAAATTTACCAATGTCGGCCTCGTTCGGACGCAAAATGAGTTGCGCGATCGGCTCGATGGTTTGTGTGCCCCACGGTTCGACATCGATGAAAGGATAGCGGTACTCCACGCCAGCGACCGGCATGACCCGCGCCAGATCGGAATCTCCGGTCGCAATATAGTTGGAGACGCCGGGCTGATTGGAAACATTGAGTGAGGCGACATCGCCACTCAGCCGAAGGAATGGGGTAATTTGCATGCCGGAGTCGGTGACTACCGTGCGCTTCCAGTCAAATTCAGACGAGGCTCGCGTATAATCTCCCGGAATGCCGCGCAGCACGCAGTTGGCCTTGGTGAGTAATGCCGAAGTCTGCGGTCAACGGCGCACCATTTACGCAAGCGGTGCCCTCAGCTGACAAGTTAGTTGCATCGAAGCTCGCCTGATCGCGGCTCAAGCTCGTGAGATTGACCTTATAGCTTAACTCGCCGCCCATGATCTGTTGCGGCAGCACGGTCGAGTAGTCCAAAACGGGATGGATGACCGGAAGTATCGACTGCTGATCGACCTCCGAAAAGCCGGTGTAGTAGACCGAGCGGATATCAAAATAACTGCTTACCCCGCGTCCAGCGAGGTAAAGCTGTGAAACGCCTTCTGATGTTTCGCTTGTACCGGTACGGAACGGATCAAGATTGTTTCCGTTGAACCGTCCAGAGTCCATAGTCCGCTATGAAGGTAGGGTCGGTGACCAAAACGCCGGTCCAGCCCCACACCCACCTGTCCGTAATATCGAATTGGCCCGTGGTGAGGACTGCGCCACGAAAATCTCTGGTCTCGGGTGAGTTGGCACCGTATTCGGAAGCAAAAAAGCTGGGATCCTGCTGGAATAGGCCGGCGGCGTGAATGCTGTATGCGCCGTTCATCAGCCGCTGATTCCATTCCCCCTCCGCCAAGAGTCCCTGGTTGGTCATATATTTAGGGTAGATGGTCAGATCGTAATCCGGCGCGAGCGCGAAGTAGTAAGGGGCCTCGATCGCGGCTCCGGTCATGTTTCCATAAGACAGAACCGGAAATAGAAAGCCACTCTTGCGTTTTACTGTCGGGTCCGGAGCGGACAAGAACGGAAAATATGCAACCGGCAGTCCAAAAAAGTCGACAGTTGCGCTCTCGAAATAGAGCATCTTCTCGCTTTGATCGTGGATGATCCGGGCCGCTTTCACCTGCCACAAGGGCGGCTTGGCAGGGTCATTCTGGCAAGGCTCGCACGCGGTATAGACGCCGTTTTGCAGAACTGTGAAGTTTCCTTGCGCTCGATCGGCGCGCTCGGCCGCAAAGCGCGTGTCGTCTGCGGTATCGAGACGTAGCGAGTCTACGAACCCATCGCGATAGTCGTCGGTGAGGTTGATAATTTGACCATAGGTGATCTGACCGTTCGGTTCGGTCAGGCGGGCATTGCCTTTTGCGACGAGCCGCTTGTCTTTTTGATCGTAGTCGACCTCGTCCGCCTCGATGGTGGAGCCGTGGTAGTAGATCTGCACGTTGCCGACGGCGTCGACCGAATTGTTCGGATAGTCGTATTTGATCTGATCCGCCTGAACAAGCATTGGCGAATCCGAAGGAACTGGCGGCGGCTTTGGCTGGGGAGGCCGCTTTGGAAAGTGAATGCTGAACCTAAGTCCCTACGGGCGACAGCGTGTCTGTCGGTACTTGGCTCAATGCCGGTGCGCACTGAAGGCCGCACCACATCGCCATGATGGCGAGCGCAAAACGACGCGGCGCGCGGGCACGCCACTGACGCCGCGCATACTGACGGCTACCGGAGAGATGCACCACCCACCCGCGCTCCCAGCAAACCAACACAAACCCGCCAGGCTACCTGATCCTACGGTCCAAGCACCAAGTCGTCGAGGCTGTGTTCCCCACTTAACTTTTCGCCGAGAAAAGTGGCTTTGGCATGGCAAAGGCCATTGAACATAAACAAGAATTGGTTAAAGGCTGCAACCCCTTATCCGTTGTAAGGCATCGCTGTTGGCTGGGGGTTAGTGACAGCGGTAAGGGGCTAGAATAGCCAGTGGGGCATACCGCTGATCCCTACCCCGGACATGATTGTCGGAGCTAGGTTCCAGCGACAAAATAGGACGCCAGCCGGTTTCGGATATTTTCGGCGATCACGTCGACGGCCCGATCTTCGGCATTGCGTGAGGCCCGTTGTGCGGCAAAACGCTGTTCTGGACCGGGAATGTCATAGGATGCCCGGGCAAAAGTTGAGCTCTGCAGGACCACCTTCTTGGTCGCAATCTCGGTCAGGGTAATCGAGGCATTGAGCATTTCGAGCTGCTCGGTCGGAAGACCGCTGGTGACGCTTGTAATGACGGTGGTTTTGCCCGAGCTAAGCGTAACTACCAGCCGGTACGTTGGTGACGCCGGTGTCTGTCCGCCATTAAAATCGTAAAGCAGGGCATTGCGAACAGAGACGGCTATTCGCGCGTCTGGCGTGCCGTTGGCGGCTTTGATTTCCGGAATATCGACTAAGCTCAGCTTATCGTGGACGGATTCGTCAGAACCCAAGGTCTGGCTGCCGTATAACGGCTGGAAACAGCCGCCCGTCAACGCTCCGAGCGCAAGTACAAATGCGAAACGGACAATTGCCTGCAAAGCTGCGCCTGTCCTGAATTGGCCCATCGGGACTGACAACCCCCACACCGAGCATGCGTCCTGGTGAGTATACAATTGCTCTAATTAACGCAAGTTTGCCCACCGCTTGCGGTCGTCAGCGGGCATCGGGATTGTCGCAATTTGATGGCGAGAATTCGCGGCGCTATTCGCGGCCGTACTCGTCCGTAAGCCGTACGATATCGTCTTCGCCGAGGTAGCTCCCGGCCTGAACTTCGATCAACTCGAGCGGAATTTTGCCGGGGTTGGCGAGGCGATGAACGCTGCCAATGGGAATGTAGGCGAACTCATTTTCGTGAACCGTACGAACTTCCGATCCAATCGTGACCTCCGCCGTCCCATGGACGACGACCCAATGCTCCGAGCGGTGAAAGTGTTTCTGCAGCGACAGCATCGCATTGGGCTTCACGACAATTCGCTTCACCTGGTAGCGCGAGCCGAGATCGATGCCCTGGTAGTAACCCCACGGTCTATAGACCCGCAAATGCCTGACGGCCTGTTCGCGGTTTTGCGCTTTAAGTTGCTCGACGAGATCCTTGACCTCTTCGGACTTGTCGCGTGATGTCACCAGGACTGCGTCGGGCGTCGTGACAACGACCACATTATCAAGTCCGACAACGGCGGTGAGGATGGCCTCATCCGAATGAGCAAGGCTGTTGTGGCTGTTATGGAATACGACGGATCCGGTCGACGTATTGCCGTCTGCATCGTGATCGAGCACGTCCCATACCGCGCTCCAGCTTCCGATGTCGGACCAGCCGCAGTCCATCGGTACCACGGCAGCATGTTCGGTACGTTCCATGATGGCGTAGTCGATTGATTTCTTGGGGGCCTTTGCGAAGGCTTCCGCTGGCAATCGAAAGAAATCGAGGTCGCGCGTCAATCCATCGACGGTAGCCTCAGCGGCTTGGGCTATTTCCGGCTCGAAGCGGGCGAGTTCACCGAGCATGACTTCGGCACGAAAGACAAAATTCCCGCTATTCCAGAGATAATGATTGGCAATGTAGCGACCGGCGGTGACCGCGTCGGGCTTCTCCACGAACGATCGGACGGCGAACGCGGTGCTGCCGAGTGCGGCGCCTGGCTGGATGTAGCCGTACTTGGTAGCGGGAAACGTCGGGCTGATACCAAAAGTAACGATCCGTCCGTCCGCCGCGGCTTCAATAGCCTCACGACATGCCTTTACGAATGCGCTTTGATCGCGGACGACGTGATCGGCGGCGAGGATGAGAACCGTCGCTGCCGGATTGCGCTTTGCCGCGAGCACAGCGGCCACGGCCACGGCCATGGCCAAGTCGCGACGCATCGGTTCAAGAACGATGTCACCATCCACAGCAGCTTCGCGCATCTGTTCGGCGACGATAAAGCGGAAGTCGGAGTTCGTAATGACGATCGGCCGGTCGAACAGCGAGTCATTGCCGACGAGGTCAAGAACCTGCTGAAACGTCGACCGGTCGTCGACCAGCGCGACGAATTGTTTAGGCATACTTTCGCGCGATACCGGCCACAGGCGTGTGCCCGCTCCGCCGCACATAATCACCGGAATTAAAAGTGGGCTGCTCATCGTGTTACAATATATGCGTGTTTTATTATTTCCTTACACGCCATATCTAATAAAGCCATTAAGAGCCGCGCCTTGGGTAAGGCCAGCAGCGGGAAATCGGGCGGTCAGAGACCAAAATTAAGAATTTGTTCGTAGTCACAGCCCGGCCTCGGGCCTGCCCGAACCTCAAGCTTATGCAATTTGCAGGAGAACCCGGCCAGCGGCGCCGCTGCGAACGACGTCCAGCGCTTCATTGATATGGTCGAGCGGGAATTCGTGCGTAATCAGTCCGTCCAATGACAGCCGGCCAGCTTTGTTGAGGCGAATTAGGCGGGGAATATCGACTTGCGGGACCGCGTCGCCGCCATGTGAGCCGGTGAGAATCTTGTTGAAATGAATCGGCAGCGTGTAAATCGTCACCTTTTCATTTGGGACTCCCACCAGCACGCAGGTGCCATCCGCATGGGTGAGGTTGTAAGCGAGCTCGATCACCGACTTCACGCCGGTCGTCTCGATAACTTTATCGGGGCCTTGCGCTCCGACGATCTTGCGTATCTCGGCATCCATGTCGGCGATTTTCGAGGCGTCGAGGCAGTGCGTCGCACCGCGCGCCTTTGCCATCTGCAGCTTGCTTTCAATGAGATCGACGGCAACGATCGGGTGGGCGCCGGCGAGTTCGGCGAATTGCACGACATTGAGCCCGACACCGCCAACCCCAAACACGACGACTGACTCGCCGATTTTTACTTTGGCGTCGTTATTGATCACGCCGGCTGCGGTTGTCACGGCGCAGCCGAGTAACGGCGCCAGCTTGAGGTCGTAATCGGAACCAATAACGGTCAAGCGGTTTTCCGATATCACCGCATATTCATTGAAAGTCGTCACCCAGCCGGCGTTGAGCTTGGCGCCGCGCCATTGATAAGCTGGCGGCTGGCATTGGATTCCCTTGCTCGGTCGCCAATGCAGCACCACCGTGTCACCCGGTTTGACGTGGGTGACCCCCGGCCCGGTTTCGACGACTTCACCGGACGCCTCGTGGCCCAGCAGGTGGGGCAGGAATTTATCCGGGCCTTTGGCTGCCGCAATCTCGTTGATCTGAGCGCCGCAAATCGTGCTGTACAGAATTTTCACCAGCACCTGGCCGGCGTCCAATTCTTCCGGGAGCTTGATTTCGTCGATAACCAGCGGCTTGCGCGACTCCGTGAGGATTGCCGCTTTTGCGTTCTTTATTTTCATTCACCCGATCCGTTATTCGAAATAGATGAATTCATAATCGCCCGAGTAGCCAAAGTGATTGTAGAGCCAGATCCACTCGGACGTATGCAAGATCGAATTCCGCCGTTAGCGCCCAGCACTCAAGGTTGAATTGCTCAAGCTCGTTACGATAACCCTCGACCATGATGTATTTATTTTTGCCAACCCGCTCGATCTCCTTTACCGCCGTTTCAAGTTCGAAGAGACGCAGGTTGTGTAGCGTTCCGAGCGAGATCACCAGATCGAAATGGCCGTCGCCAAACGGGTATCGATCTTGGGCGCGATAGCGGAAAAGGAACGGCTTGATTTCATCGCGTGCTTCGGCAAGGCCGTGATGCGACATATCAAAGCCGGCAATCTCAAGCTGTGGAAGAATCTTTTTCATCTCGTAGAGAAGGAAAGCCTTGCCGCAGCCGACATCCAGGACTTTTGAGCCGTTCTTGAGGCCGTAAATATCAATCAGCGCCTGAGCCACGGGCTTCCACCGGCCTTCGATAAACTTGTAGCCGCCATAGCCATAACGCCGATCGCCGTCCCAATAGTCGAATTCGTATTCCTTTGCCTTCACCATGCAGTGGACTTTGTCATCCACCATACGGGCAAGGTAATCGCGCTTGGTCGCTTTGTGCAGCGGCGTCACGATATCGAGCATTCGTCCCATTCAGTTCCTCGCAAATCATCCGGGAGAGGATCAACAGCAGGAATCCTCGCGCTCAAATGGCAGGGGGTTCCCGCTTTGATACTGAGTCGCAAAGGATCCGGCAGGGCCCAGGCGAAAACAGGCCGGGCCTTTTAGCCAGACTGGCAATGTTTTACAAGCATCACGGTCGACCGGTTGCGTTGCTCGGGCTACGTCGGTCAGCTAGTTTCCCGATTGTCACATCCTACACGGGATTCTTGATGTTTCTTCTGCTTGGCGGCGACTCGGAAATCGGAGCGGCGACCTATCGCACCTTCAAAAAGGAGGGCCGTGGCGTCATAGCAACGACGCGTCGCCTGGACGCCGTCTCACCGGAACGCCCCTACTTCGACATCTTGAAAACGCTGGACGGCTGGAGCCCGCCGCCGGAAACTAAAGCTGCATGCATTTTCTTGGCGGTCGCGAGGTTGCGAGATTGCGCCGCCGACCCCGTCAAGTCGGCTCTAGTCAACGTGGCACAGTCGATTCGTCTCGTCGACATGCTTCTTGCCAAAGGAATTTATGTTCTTTTCCTGTCATCCAATCAGGTGTTCGACGGCGAGTTGGCGAACGTCAGTGTCGACACAGCGGTTTGTCCGATTAGCGAATATGGCCGGCAGAAAGCAGAAGTCGAAGCAGCTATTCGTGAGCGAATGGCGAAGGGTGCGCCAGTCGGGATTTTGCGATATCTCAAAGGTATTCACTTCGAATTCTCCACTCATCGAAGGCTGGATTCATTCGCTGTTAAAAGGGGATCCCATCAAGGCTTTTGACGATATGACCGTTGCTCCGGTTCCCGCGGATATGGCAACCGCGGCAATTGCTGCCTTACTCGACGCCAAGATGGCGGGTGTCTTCCAGCTCACCGGCCCGCGTGATGTCTCCTATACCGAGGTCGGCGATTATCTTGCGAGGGAACTCGGCGCTCCTCCCGACTTGGTCGTCCCGACGAGTGCTTATTCGGCAGGAATGCCAAAAGGGTCGACGCCGCGAAATACGACGCTCGACAGTAGCGCGTTGCGAGACAAATTCGGGATCGTAGTCCCCGATGTGCTGGACACACTTTCGCTGTTTCTCGGCTCGAGAAGAGCGAGTTTTGCGCGTGCGCAATTACCCGGCGCAAAGCTCATTGCACTGGACGATCTCTCCGAAGTTGCCGATGGAGTTTACTACTCACGCTACCCGCTTCCGTTGGTTGATGCCGAAGTGATCGCTTTCTTGAAAGAGGCCGCGACCAAGTCGGTGCTTCGGCGCGCCCGGTTTTGTGCTCACCTTTCCCCTGATGCCGAGCAGCATGACATGTTGATCGTGAGCCATCGCGATACCTATGTCACGCCACATCGCCATTTAAGCAAGTCGGAGACGTTCGTCATTCTTGAAGGTTTTTGCGAAATTGTACTCTTTGATGAACGTGGCGATGTGGAAAAAATCGTCAAAATGGGGCCAGCGACGTCTGGGCGACCGTTTTTCTACCGAATGCCGCCACGGCAATTTCACAGCCTCTCGATCGAGAGCGATATGCTTGTCTTTCTGGAGAGTACCAAAGGGCCTTTTGATCTGGGTGATCGTGAGCACGCGACGTGGGCGCCGGATTACAAGAACTCGGATGGTGGCAAAGCGTTCATTGAAGCGATAGTTGGCAAAGCAGTAAAAAGCCATTAGTTCTAAGTTGTCTAACGAGAATGGCAACAAAAGATACTGTCTCGGTGAAGGCTACGGCGATGAGCGAAGAAAAAACCCGAGAAGCGCAGTATCAATTCCAGTTAGCGCATGATGCGGAGCACGGGCGCGCAAAGCTCGGTTTGATGACCAGCGCCGCCTGGCATCAGGATCCGCGTCGCCTGTTGTTTTTGTTCTCACGCTACAAATTCGTCGCCAAGATGTTCACCGGCAAACAGAAGGTGCTTGAGGTTGGTTGTGGCGATGCGCTTGGTACGCGAATGGTACTGCAGAATGCGGCTTCAGTCTGTGCTGTCGATTTTGACCCGGTTTTCGTCAAAGACGTCAACGAGCGCATGGACCCTCGCTGGAAGTTTGAGTGCAAGGTCCATGACATGATGGCAGGTCCGGTGGCTGGACCGTTTGATGCGGCATTCTCGCTGGATGTCATCGAGCACATCGCGCAATCCGACGAGCACATCTTTCTTGGCAACGTCGTGGAATCGCTGACGGAGGACGGGGTAGCCATTATCGGAACGCCCTCAATACAATCCCAGGCTTATGCCCATCCGGCGAGCAAGGAAGGCCACGTCAACTGCAAGGATGAGCCTGGTCTGCGAGAATTAATGAACCGGTTCTTTCGTAATGTTTTTCTATTTTCAATGAATGACGAGGTGGTCCATACCGGCTTCCATCCAATGGCACAGTATCTTTTAGCTCTCGGTGTTGCCCCTAAGGACCGCCGGGGATGAGCGCGCCGCATTCCCTGGTCATCGGCGGCACGCGCGGTATAGGACGAGAGCTGGTTGAGGAGTTTGTTAGTTCGGGGCATAGCGTATCGGTTGTTGCGCGAAGCTTGCCCGCAACTGGCACAGAAATTCGTGGCGTTCGCTATTACGTCGTGGATATCGGGCGGCCAAACGTCGAAATCGCTCTCAACGACATCGTAAGCCAGGCAGGTGAAATCAACCATCTGGTGTTTTTTCAACGTTTCCGCGGCTCTGGTCCGTTGTGGGATGGCGAAATTGCAACGAGTCTGACTGCGACGAAGACCGTTGTTGAGGCCTTACAAGACAAGTTCGCTGAGGGCGAAAAGTCGATTGTGGTCGTCAGTTCGGTAGCCGCGAGCTTGATAAGCTCATATGCCCCGGTAGGGTACCACGCCGCGAAAGCTGCATTGTGTCAGATGGTGCGGTACTGGGCTGTTGTTCTTGGCCCTCTCGGCATTAGGGTCAACAGCGTGTCGCCGGGGACTGTTCTCAAGGATGAATTGAAAGACTTTTTCCTTAATGACAAAACGATTTCTGATCTGTACCGCAGGATAACGCCGCTTCGTCGTTTCGGAAGTGCGCGTGAAGTCGCGAAAGTAATCGCCTGCCTGTGCGGCGAGCAGACATCATTTGTGACCGGCCAAGACATCGTGGTCGACGGGGGTCTATCATTGGTATCGCAAGAGGCGCTTGCTCGCGAACTGTCGGATATCGCATCGCCTCCGGGTAACGTCGATACTGCGACATCGCACGACTAATATTGCGCGGCTCTCCGCTAATCGACGCTGCTTTTGACTAAAGCTGCAAGCGTCCTCAATCAGGCCATTACAAAACTTGGTGCGTCAGTCGGGAGAGGAGTTGCGTTTCCCTGTTCCGCTAAAAATCGTTGGGATAGCTGATTCCGGGCGAGCCACGACCCGTCACGAAATGCAATCGGCTCATCGATCATCGAGCGGACGGCGCGCTCGACTTGCGGTTGGTGATAATCGTGCCCGGCGAGCCATCCGCCGGGTTTCACAATCCGCGTGCAGGCAAGGATATCGCGCCGGACTGCTTCATAGCTGTGGTCGGCATCAATATAGCAGAGATCGAATTCAGCGCCGAATTTTTCCAGCGCCTCGGGACATCTCTCCCGAACGATCTCAAGGTGCGGGTAGCCGGCACAGCGCTCGGCGAACTCTCGAAAAGAGCTCTCGTTTTGCCATGGGTCTATCGCGACGACGCGGGCCGTGGTGAGGAGGAATAATTCCGTCGACACGCCGCGGTCCGATCCGATCTCGATCACGCTGCGCGGCTTTGCGCTTAGCAGTAATTCGACGAGCCCCGGAAGAAAATTATGTATGTCAGTCGCGTCGCCCGGATAAAGGCACCGCTTTGTGGTGAGAAGCTCGGTGACCCGCGTTGTCTGAAATTGGCGAAAGGTCGGGACAGCTTTCGTTTCGCTGGGGCGAGCGTCCGCACTTTGCCCGGCTGAATTCCCCACAGGCGCTGCGAGGCGGGGTAAAATCGTCGGTCGGCGGCCACTATCGAGTTCGGCAACCTTGCGGGAGATAGCGGGATTCGCGCGCATCAACCGCGTCCGCTCTGCCAGTCGTTCGCTGTCAAGCACGATTGGGAAGTTGAAGCTGTCGTGAAACATGAAATGCCGCGACTCGGGCGACGGCCGCGTGCATTCCAGTGAAAACCGCGAGGCAAGCGTCTCCGACGGCCATTTGAACCCATGCTGTTCAAGCGCGCCTCGATAGACTCGTCCGATAAGGTGATCTTCTTGGCTCACCGAAAGGGGGAAGCGCTCTTTGTTGGTCTGGAGAAAGCGCATCAGCGCGGATGACCGCAGCGCGCAGCCATTACCTACGTTTAGATTGTCATTGTACCACCAGGGCGCACCGACATAGTCATATTGCAAGAACTCGTCCGTCCAGCAGCCGGCGTCGACAACCCAGAAAATCCCATTGGATGTTGATGGCCCATTTTGTCTGGATGTGGTTGGGAAGTTCGTACCACATGAAGTTCGAACATTCGGCGATATTGGGCCATTTCGGCACTTTGACCCAGCGGGTCCCGGCCACCTCGATTGGTTCGTCGGAAAAGATGACTGCATCGCCGAAGTCGACTTCGCGTAACGAGTCCTCCATCGCGAGGCGCGCAAGCTCGTGACACTGCGTGTCGATCATGACGAGCGTTACGTCGGGTAAGCGGAGTTTCATCGGAGGCCTCCGAAGCGTTGGCTTGGGAGCGTGGCCTCGTATGGTTAACGGAGTCCTAACGGCCAACAGATCGGCAAGGTCGAAGGTTAAAAGAGCTTCGGTTTTCCGTTCCCTCGGTCCGCTGGCGTCCACATCCGCCGTGTGCAGGCGCTATGTAAAGTCTGGTCACTTGCCGACGGTAGTTGGTACCTTCAGTTTTTGCGCTCTCGAACGGTTAGCATTACTTGTCCGACGGCACTGGGTCACACAAAGCGCTGGCCGAAACCGGCCACTCGTCAAGCCAACAGGGCCAATAATCGGACTTTTTTTCCGTGACGGAAACGGACGTGGCTTATTCGGGTTGGAGGAAGTCCTCGATATATGAGGGGGCTTGTGATCTGGCCGCTACGCAGGTAAGCGCTCACCTGCACCCGGTGGAGCAGATATGGCCGAGACACATTATCGACGGGACACCTGCCGTCTTTGCGGTAGTCGCCATCTCGAAATCTCGCTTCACTACGAGCCGACCCCTCCCGCAGATGCTTATCTGCCGGCGGACCAGGCCCATGTTGTGCAGGAAACTTATCCGCTCGATCTGTATCTCTGCCACGATTGCGGCTTCTCACAGCTTTGCGACGTACTGCGCGCCGACTCAATTTATGTCGACTACATTTACGAAACCAAAAGTTCGCTTGGCCTCGTTGATCATTTCCGGCGCTATGCAAACAGCGTGCTGGATCGGATTCAGCCCCCGCGCGACGCATTAATTGTCGATATCGGCAGCAACGACGGAACGCTACTGCGGCCTTTCAAGGAGCGCGGCATGACCGTGCTCGGTATCGATCCGGCGCGTGAGATCGCGCGCGACGCGACTGCGGCCGGCATCGAAACTTGGCCGGAATTCTTCACTGCCGATCTAAGTAAAAAAATTCGCGAAGAGCGTGGACCGGCATCGGTTGTCACCGCGAACAATATTTACGCGAACGTCGACGAACTTGGCGAGTTCACAGATAATATTCGTAATTTGCTTAGCCCGAACGGTGTCTTCATTTTCGAATCCTTTTATCTCGGCGATCTTATCGAAAATCTGGTGTTTGATTTTATCTACCACGAGCATCTCTCGAGTTTTTCGGTAACGCCGCTGGTGAGCTTTTTCCGCCGGCACGGTATGGAGCTCATCGATGCGGAGCGGGTGCCGACGAAAGGAGGGTCGCTACGCTACACCATCCAACTCGAAGGCGGCCCACGAAAGATTTCTAAGGCGGTCGCCGATCTCCTGGCGGAGGAGGAGCGACGAGGTCTTGGGTCGTATGGAAACGTTCAAGGCGTTCTCGATGCGCATTGAGACTGCAAAAAAGGAACTGCGAAGCCTGCTTGATAAGCTCAAGAGTGAGGGCAAAACGATCGCTGGTTATGGCGCGTCTGCGACCACAACGACCTTGGTCTATCATTTTGGCTTGGGCGATTATCTCGATTACCTGGTCGATGAATATGATCGTAAGCAGAATACCCTGATGCCCGGCTTGCATTTGCCGGTGTTCGGGCCCGAAGTTCTGCTCGAGCGAAAGACCGATTACGTGGTCATTATTGCGTGGCGATACATTCAGCCGATCCTGAACAAAAATCGGCTCTACCGCGATGCGGGAGGTCGCTTTATCGTGCCTCTTCCTAAGCTGCAAACGATCTGATCCAAAGAAGTGATTAAACCTAAATGACAGACGCTGGGTATTGGAACGTCGCGAGTCCGGGCTCGTTACCGGCGCGTGTCTCTCGTTACCAAAGGCGTCGCATGTTCCAGGGGTTTTTGGATAATTTAGCGCCTGCGCCGAGCGACACGATAGCGGATGTTGGAGTTACCAGTGACCGCGAACATGATCATTCCAATTACCTGGAAGCCTGGTACCCACATAAATCGCAGATCACTGCTGTCGGAATAGAAGACGCATCTTTTCTGGAGCACGTCTTTCCAGGTGTCACCTTCATCCGCGCAAGCGGCACAGCCCTTCCATTTGCAAATGACAGTTTTGATTTTGTTCACTCGAGTGCCGTGATCGAACACGCCGGCGGTTTTATACAGCAAACGCAATTGCTGTCAGAAATCTGGCGGATTGCGAGGCGAGGTGTCTTTGTGACAACGCCAAACCGCTGGTTCCCGATTGAGCTGCATACAGTGTTGCCGCTTCTTCATTATCTGCCACCGCGGCAGTACCGCTTGATCCTAAAAAAAATTGGACTGGGTTTTTTTGCTGAGGAGAGTAATCTCAATTTAATGTCGGCGCGGAGTCTTTCGCTGGCCTCGAACAATGCGGGTTTGACCAATTTCTCGGTTCGTTCGGCGCGGTTATTTGGATTGACGTCTAATCTGCTTCTAATAGCCAAGAAGACAGCGACCCCGGTGTAGCGATTACGCATGTCAAACCAAATTCGGAATGCTGAAAGTTATGAGTAGCACTATCCAATCCCCGCAAGGCCGCGCAGAAATTGTCATGACTCCGGCTGCTGCAAAACTGCATGACGTTGCAGGCCTACTTAGTCCCAAATCCACGGCCGCTTTGGATGTGACCATTTTCGTTTCGTGTTACAACGAAAAAGAGCACATCATTAAAACAATCAATAATGTAACGGCGGCATTTGCCGAACTAGGGTTTCTGACCTACGAAATAATTATCATCGATGATTGTTCAAGCGACGGATCGCCATCGATCATCGAAGGCTATGTACTGCAACATCCCGATCAGAGAATTATTTTTCGCAAGAATTTCATCAATACCGGCTGGGCGCAAAATTACATCGACGCCGCGTTCATCGGCGCCGGCAAATACTACAGGGTCGTGTGCGGCGACGAATCGGAGCCCAAGGAAACGCTCGTCGAAGTGTTCAAGCATCTTGGTGAGGCGGATATTTTGATTCCTTATTACGCCACAACTGAAGGGCGCAGTACTTATCGGCTCTTATTGTCGAGGGTTTATACCGCGGTTGTGAACGGTTTGAGCGGGTTTAATCTTCAATATTACAACGGGCTGCATGTCCATCTTCGATATAATGTTATGCGTTGGCACTCAAACACGCGAGGCTTTGGCTTCCAGGCCGACATCCTTTGCTTGCTGCTTGGGCGCGGGTTTTCCTATCGAGAAATTCCGGTCGCGACGATAGAGCGCAAAAGCGGCCGGTCAACCGCCCTGGGTTTTCGCAATTTTTTATCGGTAGCGCATACCTTGTTCGACATTTTGGCGCGACGAATAGCCAACAAAATCTACGCTACGAAGAAGCCAAAATCATAATTTCGAATTAGCCCCGTTCGGTGGTCAGGCCGTAAAGACCCACCGTACATAGGACTTTCCAAAAGCGGCTCGCCTCAATCATTGGCTCGAATCGCCTCAGTCGCTGATAGATCGACGTCGGCGTAAAGTTTGGAAAAATATTCATTTGGCGATGTTCGCTGATCTTCCAGCCGGCTTTTTCGAAGATTGCGAGTAGCTCTTCGGTGCGAAAGCTGTCTTCCCCGGCGGCTCGATATGATGGGGTAAATTCCAATGCCTTTCTGACCAGGTTGTTTCCGTTCGGCTCAAGAACGATCATCTTGCTGGTATGTCGTGCCAGTGCCTCTACGATATAAGGCGTCGCCGTTTTTACATGGTGCAAAATTCCTATAAGGAATGCCGCGTCGTACTGCGGCAATAAGTCATAATTCAACGTGACGAGGTCCACCGCACGAAATATCGTCTGTTCACGCGCTTCTGATTGTGCTCGCTGAACCGATGCATCTGATTTATCGAGGCCTTCTACCAATCGATAGTGAGCCGTCAGAACTTGATTGGCGAACGCACCGTCACCGCAGCCGAAATCGAGTACATGCCCGTTCGCGGGTACGCCAAGGGCATTTGCGATGTCGATTGCCTGTTGCCAGCAGCGGCCGCGTACGTGGGATTCAACGTCAGAACTCCAGGTACATCGCTTGGCCATAGCCCTTTGCGCCGGCCTCATCCCAATACGCATCACCTCTGTTTTGGTTTTTGACCATCGGCGAGCCCCGTCATTTTCCTCTATACGCACCGCCACTTGTTGGCGAGCAAATCCTAAATAGCTATATTTGATGCCATGCTCAGCTACGATTTCCCGAAAAGCCTTGAACTCATGGTGCTCCCAGTTTGGATAGTTGAAATATTCATCAAACAAAATAATCGTCCCGCTTTTGAGGCGGGGCGCTAGCAAGGAAAGAACCGTCTTGCTCGCGCTATACAAATCGCAATCGAGATGGATAAATGCCACTTGGCCAGGGTTCCGATCCAGCCATTGCGGTAGTATCTGATCAAAGTACCCTTGGTGCAAAGCCACGTTGGACGGTACGCGAGGGAGTCGCCCCTTTACGTCGAAGGCTTTCTTTCCCAAATTGAAACCTGACCATGCCTCGGGTAATCCCTGAAAACTGTCGAAGCCGTGGATTGTATTTTGACCGATTCTCCCGGCGATAAATCTGATTGTACCACCCGTAAAGACACCAAATTCAAGATAAAATCCTTCGATTGCCACTGCGCTTAATGAAAACTCGATCAGCTCTCGTTGGGTGTCAAATCCCAAGGCGTCGGGCATCTTGTTTTCAATATAGTCAACGGATCGCTCCAACGCGCGTAGTGAACGCTGTCGCGCAGGGTGAATCCGGCCGATATCCGAAAGCTGATATATACCGCATACAATCTTGTAGAGCATATATTTCAATCTGAAGTTCGTGACCAGCATGGAAATTCCGTTGTAAGAACACTCTTCACGCAGAGGCTTTGAGGCTACGACGTTTGTGAATCAATCACTAGGGTTTGAAAAGTAGTTTTATCGAAAGAGTGGATTTACACCGCGCATTCACGAGCAACAAAACACTTTCCAAACTTTATACCGGGCTGGGCCATGAAGCTATTCGAGCCTTTTCAGCCCTTAATTGAGGGCACGCCTGTCTTGCTCGACCTTCCGCACCAATAATCTCTACGGCAGCACCTGAACGGGCATGGCTTTAGCTACGCGAGCGATCGATAAGCTTATCACGCTTCCTTGGTCGCGGTGAGCGTCTCAACGAAAAAGCTCAACTGACTTCCTTTGCCTCCCATGTTGTTTGGCTTTGGCTCATAGTTGTTTGGCTTTGGCTCATAATTTTCGGATTACATCGATACTTTTGGCCAGCATAAGAACGGGTGATGAGCGTATTCGCCATTTTCCGTCGGCAAGTATGATCTGACCGCTGTTCTGCAGACGGGTCAATCGCCTTTGCAAGCGCTCCGATTCAGGATAGCCCGCAACCAATTTTGACATCGGCATTGAGCCGCTAGCGTGCAGCAATTGCCGAAGGATTCGTATTCGCAAAGATGTAATGTTCAGATTTAGAAACGCCCAAAAACAAAACGACAGCCCAAGATACGTTCCAATTTGCGAAACGGCTAAATCGACAGCGTTGCTCCGGTCGCTCCAGACCACGCCAACGGACCAAGCTGCGACGGCTACAAGTCCGAAAGACAAACCCGCGATAATGGAGCCAGCTAGTCCTATTCCGAAGAGCCGCCTCGACATAATATGTCCCAGACAATTGGTAACAGCAGCCCCGAGCGGACCGACTATGGCTAGAAAAGATGTCACCTAACCCCATCTTGGCAAGTCAAACAACACCGCGCCAAGCTCGAATATGCGACGGACGTACCCATGGATTGTGTTGAGATCGTTGCATGCGCTTAGCGACGAGGCTTAATTGCAGGGGAGAATCAAGGGAGAAGTACGGTGCTCGATCTGGTTACTGGCGGGGCAGGGTTCATCGGCAGCCATCTGGTCGATGCTCTTTTGAGCAAAGGTCGGCGCGTTCGCGTGCTGGATAATTTCGCGATAGGCCGCCGCGAGAATTTGGCGCAACACGCCAATAATGCCAATCTCGAGATCATCGAGGGCGACGTCGCCGATAAGGCCGTTTGCCTGCAGGCGTGCGCCGGGGTGGAGCGTGTGTTCCATCTGGCAGCGCGAGCCGATATCGTGCCGTCAATCCAGGAACCGGAGGCTTATTTTCGCGCCAACGTTGACGGCACATTCGCCATGCTCGAGGCGGCACGCCGCCATCAGGTAAAGCGCTTCGTGTACGTGGCTTCCTCTTCTTGCTACGGAATTCCCGACGTTTATCCGACTCCGGAGACGGCGCCTGCCGACGCGAGATATCCGTATGCGTTGACGAAATATCTCGGCGAACAGCTCGTCCAGCATTGGGCGCAGGTCTATCGGCTATCAACGGTTTCGTTGCGCTTCTTCAATGTGTTCGGGCCTCGTGCCCGAACCAGTGGAACTTATGGAGCGGTGTTTGGGGTGTTCCTGGCTCAACTCCTGGCTGGCAAGCCGCTTACGATCGTGGGCGACGGCACCCAGACGCGAGACTTCACCTATGTCAGCGATGTGGTTGATGCCCTCCAAGTCGCGGCAGCAAGCACTATAAGCGGCGAAATATACAACGTCGGTAGTGGACGGCCGGTCAGCGTCAATGAACTGGTGGCCGAGCTTGGTTCACCTCCGACGGTTAATATCCCTAAACGCCCCGGCGAGCCCGATTGTACTTTCGCCGATATAAGCAAGATTCGCAGGGATTTAGGTTGGGAACCGAAAGTAAAGTTCTCTAGTGGCGTCAAGGTCATGCGTGATAATATTGACTTCTGGCGTAGTGCCCCGGTATGGACTGCTTCGAGTATCGAACAAGCTACCGCTGACTGGTTCAAATTTCTCGGTCCGGCGCAGACTTAGAGTCTCGGTTCGATAGCCCAAAAAGGCTGGTTTGGGGTCCTAGATGGAAGGCAGCATCGTCAAGCTATCCAAGGCCCCCTGGACGGCAGTAACTCCGCGCGACAAGGTTCGGACAGTTTCTGAATTGGCGGCTATCACAGAGCAGCTGCGGCGCTCCGGAAAGAAGGTGGTGCATGCGCACGGCACCTTTGATTTGCTGCATGTCGGTCACGTCAGGCACCTGGAAGCGGCAAGAGAACTAGGCGACATCCTCGTCGTCACGCTGACCGCTGATCGCTTTGTTAATAAAGGACCGGGCCGTCCCGTTTTTGGCGAGACCCTGCGCGCCGAAATGCTGGCGAACTTGCAATACGTGGATTGGGTCGGGATCAACGACTCGCCTGATGCGATTGCCGCGCTCGAATCGATTCGCCCAGACATCTATGTCAAAGGTTCGGACTACCAGGATCCACAAGGCGACGTTACCGGCAAGATTACTTACGAGCGCGAGGCTGTCGAAAAGCATGGTGGCCGGATTCATTTTACCGATGAACTCGTGTTCAGCTCGACCGAACTAATCAATCGTCACTTCAACGTATTTGAGCCCCATGTTCGGGATCATCTCGACTCGCTGCGCACCGACGGAGGCTTGGCCGAACTGACCAGTCTGATCGATCGGGTCCGCGACTACCGTGTCGTGCTGGTCGGCGATACGATCATCGACGAATATCATTACGTTCTGCCGATGGGGAAGCCGCCGAAGGAGAACATCATCGCGACCCGGCTGCAGGATCGCGAGGTTTTCGCCGGCGGCATCATCGCCGCCGCAAATCATGTCGCGTCCTTCTGCAAGGAAGTAGAGGTCATCACCAGTCTCGGCGCGTCTGACAGCCATGAAGACCTGATCCGCGCCACGCTGCATCCCAACGTCAAATTGCATGTCGTCAAACGGCCCGGCGTGCCCACAACCATCAAGCGCCGGTTTGTCGATCCGTCCTATATGCGCAAGCTGTTCGAAGTCTACGTTATGGATGACGAGCCTTTGACGCGGGATCTGCAAGCCGAACTCGATCAACTGATCGCCGAGCGCGCTCCCGAAAGCGACGTGGTCATTGTCGCGGATTTTGGTCACGGTCTGATCGGCGAGTCGACGATCGCGACCTTGACCGCGACTGCGCCGTTTCTGGCCGTGAACACCCAGACCAACAGCGGCAACATGGGCTATAACCTGATTACGCGTTACAGCCGGGCCGATTATGTCTGCATTGACGCTCCTGAGGCGCGTTTGGCTGTGAGCGATCGAGTTTCGAAGATCGGCGATATCGCGCACCGCCTGGTCGACGATCGGATAGACTGTTCCAAGCTTGTCATTACCCACGGCAAGCACGGCTGCGTTACCTACGAACGCGGCAACATCGTCCATACGATTCCCGCGGTCGCCCGGAAGGTCGTCGACACTGTCGGGGCAGGTGACGCGTTTCTCGCCGTAACGGCGCCGCTGGTGGCTGCCGGGGGGCGCATGGATCGCGTCGGGTTTATCGGCAACGTCGTGGGCGCACTTAAGGTTGAAATTGTCGGCCATCGTCAATCCATTGATAAAGCTGCGGTCATCAAGGGCCTCACTGGATTGCTCAAGTAAGGAGTTCAAGTCCGGTGACTAATCTCATAAATCATTACTTCGACACTCTCGCCGGCGCTATTCGCGACGTTGAGGTGACGGATGCAAACGGCAAGGCGATGGCGGTTGAGGATGCGTTTGATCGTGTCCGCAAATCGTCTCATCGCGTCCACGACGCCGGCAAGAAAATTCTTTTTATCGGCAATGGCGGCAGTGCTGGAATTGCCAGTCATCTTGCAATCGACTTCACCAAGAACGGTAAGTTGCGCTCTTTGGCGTTCAACGACCCGTCGGCGCTGACGGCGCTTGGCAACGATCTCGGCTACGAGAACGTTTTTGCCAAACAGATCGAATATCACGCCACTCCCGGCGATATGGTGATCGCGATCAGCAGCTCGGGGAAGTCACCCAATATCCTCGCCGGTGTATCCACAGCACGCCAGCATGGTTGCGAGATCGTGACGTTTTCGGGCTTTACAGAAACCAACGATCTGCGCAAAACCGGTGACGTGAACTTTTACGTCCGCGCCACGGAATATGGCTTTGTCGAGGTTGCGCACCTGTCGATTTGCCATGCCATTCTTGACCTCGACATGGGGTGGGGCGCCGCGAAAAGATAAATTCGTTTTGGTGCAGAAAAGCGATTGGGAATGGCAAAACTCTTCAAGCGAGTCATGGTTACGGGCGGTGCCGGTTACGTCGGTTCGAACCTTGTTCCAAAGCTGCTTGCCGCCGGTTACGGCGTGACGGTGCTCGACCTCTATATCTACGGCGACGACATCTTCTCTGCCTATGGGGACAATCCTGACCTTCGCGAAGTCAAAGGCGACTTGCGCAGCGCCGGGACAGTGGCCGATGCTCTAACCGGCTGTGACGCGGTTATTCATCTCGCCTGCATTTCGAATGATCCGTCCTTCGATCTCGATCCGGGACTTGGCAAGTCAATCAATTACGACTGTTTCCGGCCGCTGGTTAAGGCGGCCAAAGATGCCGGCGTCCGGCGGTTCATTTATGCTTCGTCGTCCTCGGTCTATGGGATCAAGGCGGGCGGAGACGTAACGGAGGACCTCCCGCTAGAGCCTTTGACGGATTATTCAAAATACAAGGCGCTGTGCGAGGACGTGTTGAACGAAGAGGCCGAGTCCGGCTTCACAACGATAACGCTGCGGCCTGCAACCATTTGCGGTTATGCACCGCGGTTGCGTCTCGATCTTACGGTCAACATCCTTACCAATCTCGCGGTCAATAAGGGTTGCATCACGGTCTTCGGAGGCGAGCAATTGCGCCCGAACCTCCACGTCGACGATATGACCGACTTGTACCTGAAATTGCTCGAAGCTCCTGACAGTGCGGTCGATCGCAAGACCTGGAACGCCGGCTATCATAATCTCAAGGTCATGCAGATCGCAGAGATGGTGCGTGAAAAGATCGGCGATCGGGTCGAGATCGTCGTTACTCCGACCAACGATCACCGATCCTATCACGTCTCGTCGGCCCGCATCCAAAAGGAATTTGGTTTCAGTCCGCAGCGAACGGTTGAAGATGCCATAGTCGGATTGAAAAGCGCATTCGACGCCGGAAAAATTCCAAATTCGATGCTGGATGATCGCTACTATAATATAAAACGTATGCAAAGCGTCCGCCTGCGATAACACGATGACGCGCGAGATTTGGCTGGGGCAACGATGACGGTTCACGCAGCCGCATTGGAGTCCTCACGCACGCTCCGGCCTCCGCCGACTGCCGTAAAGTTGCTGCTGCCGGTCTGGGGTTATCGATACATCACCCAATTCCTCGAGTTCTGCCTGCCGACGCTGCTGGCGCCCGGCAATATTCCGGCTGTCGCTGCGCTACTCCCGTGCGAATTCCATTTGATGACCAGCGCTGCCGATGCTCCGATGGTTGCCGAGCATCCGGCGTGGCAGATGCTGCAGACAATCTGCCGTGTCAAAATAGAGCCGATCGATGATCTCATCACCGACGGCAATCATTCCACGACGATCACACTCGCTTTTGCGCGTGCCGTCCATGCCGCTGGTCCGCAGATAACCGATACGTGCTTTATCAACATTTGTGCCGATTACCTCTTTTCCGATCGTGCGCTCGAAAATGTAATGAAGCGCATGTATGCAGGCGCAAGCGCTGTCCTCGCCGGCAATTTTCAGATTGTCGGGGAAGATGGCCTTGGCGCGCTGCGGCGCAAGATCGATCCGACCCGAGTGGATCTGCCGATAAGCTCGCGGGAACTCATTCGATGCGGCATCACCTATATGCATCCCGCATCATTTGCGAACATTGTCAATTTTGGTTTGTTCCACAACGAGCACACCAACCGGTTGTTCTGGCGGGTAGATGACAGCACTCTTATCGGCCGGTTTTATCTCCTGCACGTGGTTTGCATTCGTCCCGAAGTGACCGAGTTTGTCGTCGGATCATCATTTGATTACTCGTTTGTCCCGGAACTTTGTCCTTCGAATAATATCGTCGTCATCGCGGATTCGGACGACTATTTCGTTCTTGAGCTTCAGACGCGAAATCACGAGGCCAATCAACTGCGTCCCGGGCCCCATCTGCCCGTGGTTCTTGCCGGCTCGCTTGCCGAATGGACAACCGCGCGTCATCGCGAAAATGCTCAATCAACTGTGGTATTCCACGCCAAAGATATCCCTGCGGACGCCCTGACCAGGGTGACGACCGAGGCCGATGCTTTTATGGCGAGCATCGGCACGGAACTAAAAGCTCCGCCTCAGCCGTATCGCGATCATCCTTACTGGATCGGCGCGATCATGGCGCATCGCAGAGCGACGGGGCAGCCGGATGTTGCGTCCGTCGCATGAATCGGAATTCGGTGCACAGTCGGCCGCATCGCCCAGCACGCTCGGGTTGCTGTGGCGCCTGCGTATCGCAATGTACGGAACGTTTCCGGACCTTGGCGTTTGTCATCCGTTTTGGCCGGATTTCCATATTCCCTTGCAAAAACTGGAAAAGCTTCTCGCCGAGAACAAGCGCGCTTTGATTGTCTCATCGAACCCAAACGCATATACGGCATGGCTCGCGCACAGATCGTCTCAGACCGTGAAAATGGAGGGCGCGCGGCTCCTGAATATGACGGAGTTGCAATATCGGGCGCTCTTTGGTGCCTTCGATGTTTGCTTCGTCAATTTGACCGAGCGCGATGTCAAGCTTGGTGACGTTTTCATCGACCGCGTCGCGCCACTCCTGAAGGCGGACGGGCTGTTACTGCTGCTCGTAAATAATACCAACTTCGATGAAACCTCCCAATTTGCGCAATCGTTCGCTTTTCATTCAGTGCGGTTTGGCAATCTTGCTCTTTGGTTGAGTGGCATCCATTACATTTCAAGCACCTATTGGCGGACATTCGTCCAGCGTAAAATTGTCGCGATCGGCCGTATGGCGCGGCGGACGCCGCCTGCCGGTTTGGTGCTGGCGGCAATCTTTGGGGTGCCCTTACTTATCGCAAGTTATCTCTGTAATCGGCGGGCTGCCGTCGGTACGGCTGTTCCACCGAGACGGGCTCATTGCTCAAGTGTTTTCATGGAGTTTCATCCTTCCGAACGCACCGAGGGCGGTTGGCAACCCCGCTTTACCATCGCCGGTGAGATCGTCCGGCCATCAGACGGGACGGAACCGATTGCGCAACCGGCAACGAGCGTCGCGCTGTCCAAAGCTCCGCGACCGGCTAAATCGAACGACGATCTGCTCAACGCGCTCGCGCGCTATAAATTCGCAGCGCGCCTTCTGGGTGACCACGACAGTGTGTGCCAGATTGGGTATGACGGGTCTCAGGGCCCAGAGTTCGTCGCGAGCGCCGTCAAATCACTCGCCATCTTCGCCGATAAGGCCGAACTGGCATCGGTGAGCGTTCGGAAGTACCAGGCCAATTCGACGATCAAAATCCAGGCACATGATATCGGTCGAGAGCGGTTGCCTGCATCGCATAATGCGCTTTACAGCTTCGACGCCCTTGAGCGGATCGCACCGGAGAATGAGGACGATGTTCTTCTGCACATGCGTGAGTCGCTTTCGAGCGGGAGCGATGTCGCGATCATAGGCTGTCCTGGCCGGGCTGGCGCAAGCCATGATGCCGAGGCCCTCCATCGGCGAAGCGGCTTGCAGCTCCAGATGTTGGTCTCGCGTCATTTCAGCACCGTTCTGATGTTTTCTATGGTCGAGGCCGATATTCAGGCTGGGTTGCTGAACGGAGCGGATTATTTTATTGCCGTGGCCAGCAGCCGCCGCACATAAGTTTAGCGAGACCAAAGTTGGCGGGCTGGATAAATCCGGACTTGGGCCATTCATGGATCAAACTGACGGGCGTCGCCGGATCGGAATTGATTTCGACAATACGATCATAAGCTATCAGCGAGCGTTTCTGGCGGCAGCCAGGGGTAGTGGCCTGCTGCCTGACAGTTTTGTCGGCACCAAACAGATCGTCCGGGATCACATTCGCCGTTTGCCGGATGGCGAACGAGAGTGGATGCGATTGCAAGGTGTCGTGTACGGCAAGGGAATTGGTGACGCGACGTTGATCGATGGCGTTGCCGATTTTCTAACGCGGTGCCGAAGCGTCCGGAGGGGCGGTGTTTATCGTCAGTCACAAGACCGAGTACGGGCATTTTGATGCTTCGGGCATCAATCTACGTCAGGCAGCGCTTGGATGGATGGAGCAGCAGGGCTTCTTCCGCGAAGAAGGGTACGGTTTAACAACTGTCGATGTCTTTTTTGAAGGTACACGGGCCGAAAAGCTTGCACGAATTGCCGCGCTGAATTGTACGCATTTTATCGACGATCTTGAGGAGGTTCTGGACGATCCTGGATTTCCTCAAGGCGTAAAGCGGATCTTGTTTGCTGACGGCTCGCCTCCGGCAAAACCACTGCCTTATCCGGTATGCATGAACTGGCGGCAGATCGCGGAACTGGTTTTTGATGAGTGAATTTGATCTCAGCCAAATCTCCGACGTGGCGGAGTCGCTCACCGGAGGGCCGATCGACGCCATCGTGCAGGTTGGCGGCGGACGTAATAGCAGGGTTTTTCGTATCGATTCCAGCGGACGCCGTTTCGCGCTCAAGCAATACCCATCTCGCAACGATGATCCGCGCGACCGGCTTGCGACCGAAGTAGGCGCGCTGCGTCTGATGGCTCAGTACGATGTGAACGTGGTTCCCCACGTCGTTGCAGCGGACGGGACGCGTGGTTTCGCATTACTGAGCTGGATTGATGGTGCACCGGTTGAGCAAGTAACGACTTCCGACATCGATGCGGCCGTTGCGTTCCTTGCCGCAATTCATCGCTTGAGGGAAACACCTTGGGCCGTAAAGCAGCCTCTGGCGGCCGAAGCCTGCCTGTCCGGCGCAGAGATCGATCGGCAAATCGGGGCACGCTTGGAGCGGTTACGGTCGCTGGCTGGCGACGAGACCGAACTAATTGATTTTATTGATAATTCCTTCGCTGTCGACTTTTTCAAAAGTCATGGAAAAGAGCCGGCAGCAGCTCGCCGGCGCGCGCCTTGATTTTGCATCTCAACTACCGCAGATATGGCGCAGCCTGGTGCCATCGGACTTTGGGTTCCACAACAGTCTTCGCTGCAAGGATGGGTCGTTGGCATTCCTCGATTTCGAGTATTTCGGCTGGGACGATCCGGTGAAGCTGACTGCCGACATCATGCTGCATCCCGGCTGCAAACTGGGGTCATCCCTACAAGAGCATTTTCGTCGCGCGGCACTCGGGGTTTATGGCGACGATCAAAATTTCGCGCCGCGGTTGGCTGCATTTTATCCGTTGTTCGGTTTGCGGTGGGTGCTGATCTTACTCAATGAGTTTATTCCGGAGCGCTGGCGTCGTAGGGTGCTCGCGGGTGCTAAGGAGAGCTGGGCAGAGGCCAAGGCGCGTCAACTTGGGCTCGCGCGCGGGTTATTGGCTTCGGTATCGGAAGGGCTGGAGGATTAGCGGATGGCTGTAAGCGCTGAGGCGGCGCCGGTGTTGACCGCGGTGTCGCCACCTCTCGATGAGAGGTCGAAATATCTGCGCCGCCTTGTTGTCCGTGCGCTGGCCGGCGGCGAACGCGGCCACGTCGGCTCTTCGATGTCGCTCATTGAGATCATGCGCGTTCTCTACGACGACATTCTGCGCGTGCGCCCGACCGAGCCAAAGTGGCCGGAGCGCGATCGCATGATCCTGAGCAAAGGCCATGGCTGTCTCGCACTTTACGTGATGCTCGCGGATAAGGGATTTATCCCGGTCGAAACGCTGGATACGTTTTGCCGGCGCGACTCAATTCTCGGGGGGCATCCGGAGAGCGGCAAAATTCCGGGAGTTGAGGCTTCGACCGGCGCACTTGGCCACGGCTTGTCTTTTGGCGTCGGTATGGCGCTTGCCGCGCGAATGCAAAAGCGCGACAGCCGTGTCATCGTTGTGATGGGTGACGGTGAGATCAACGAAGGTTCGGTTTGGGAAGCGGCGATGTGCGCTGGTAAGCACCGGCTTTCCAACCTTACCGCCGTTATTGATTACAACAAGATCCAGTCGGCAGGGCCGACGCGGGAAATTCAGGATCTTGAACCGTTGCTCGACAAGTGGCGGGCTTTCAACTTTGCCGCTGTCGATGTCGACGGCCACGATGTAGCGGCGCTTCGTCGAACCTTCGCGCGGCTGCCGCTCGCGGACGACCGGCCAAGCGCAATTATCTGCCATACGGTCAAAGGCAAGGGCATCTGCCTTCGCGGAAAACGATGCCAATTGGCATCATAAGTCCAAAATTGGCGGAGATGTTCTTGCCAAGCTTTACGCAGCTACTGAGTGACGCATGCGCGCGACCTGCCTGAACATGGTCTATGAGCTTGCCAAGCGCGATGAACGCCCGTTGTTCATCGGATCGGACTTAAGTCCAGGTCTGCTCGATGAGATGCGTCAAAAAATGCCCGACCGCTGGTATATGGAGGGCATTACCGAAGCCAACGTCATCGGCATGGCCGCGGGGTTGGCCATGGAGGGCTACATGCCCTTCGTGAACACCATTGCGACCTTCATCACCCGGCGCTGTTACGAGCAGGTCGCCATCGATCTCTGCCTCCATGAGCTTCCGGTTCGCCTGATCGGCAATGGCGGCGGGTTGGTTTATGCCCCGCTTGGGCCCACGCATCTTGCGATCGAAGATATCGCGATCATGCGCGCGCTGCCGAACATGACGGTAACGGCGGTCTGTGATGCCAAGGAAATGGTGCGGTTGATGAACTGCACGCTCGATTGGCCAAACCCGATCTACATTCGGCTTGCCAAGGGCGGAGATCCAGTCGTCAGCCGCGAAGAAAATGGTTTTGCCATTGGCAAGGCCATTCCGATGCGCAAGGCGAAAGCCAAGCGCTCCATCGTCCTGATGGCGACGGGAGTAATGACGACGAATTGCCTGGCCGCGGCCGAACTTCTGGCCAAGGATGGCATCGATGTCTCGGTGGTGCATTTTCACACGATCAAGCCGCTGGACGAGGACGCGATTCTTTCCTTCGCCGATGGTGCCGAACTCCTGGTGACGGTCGAGGAGGGAATTCGTATCGGCGGATTTGGCAGCGCCGATAACCGATGTCATTGTGGAAAAGCTCGGATCGTCTCAACCGCCAATGTTGCGCCTCGGTCTGCCTGACGCATTTCCGCACAAATACGGACTGCAGGACGATTTGTTCGAAATCTATGGATTGATGCCCGCGCAGATCGCGGCGCGCGTCGCCAAGACCAGGGCAAAGGACATGGTGGCGTGAGCCCAAGGATTGAGTTCAAGCCTGGCCTGAAGGGCCGCCGGTTATTCCGCTCCTTCAAGAATAGCGTTGTTGTCAGCTCGCTGAACAAGCGAAGGAATCGCGCCGAGCATGCAGGATTTGCCGAAAAGCGAGGCACCAATCGGCTATGTGGCCCGCATTCGCCGGGTGCTGGGCAATTCGCCGCGGCTGATGACCGCGCTCAAAGTAGCGTTCACCGTGATCATGCTTGCCGTTGCGCTGCATGCGGTGGATTTCCCGGCAGCGTGGAAATATGCGTCGGAACAAAACGATTGGTTTCTTCTTCTCGCCGCTGCATTTCTTGCTTTCCAGATCGGGTGTGGTGCGGTCCGCTGGCACGTCATATTGCGCGCTCTCAATGCGACGATGCCGTTCGTGGAAACCTGCCGCATTTATTTCATCGGTGTTTTCTTCGGTACCTGCATGGTGGCCAGCGTCGGCGGTGACATCGCGCGCGCGTGGCTGATGTATCGCAATAATATCGACGTGGGGACGGCTGCGATTTCCGTGATTCTTGACCGCGTGGCTGCGCTCGCCGGCGTTGCCATCATCGTTCTCGCGGTCACGCCGTTCTTCGTCACGGTGGTCGGGCGAGACTATTCTACACTGGCCTTGGTGCTGGCGCTCCTTGCCGCGGCAGGGCTTCTCGGAATTATCATTGTCGCGCAGCTTGACCGGATTTCGATTGAGCGGTTCGCAAAATTTCGGTTTTTAAATCAAATAGTTAAGCTTGGTGCGGCAACACGCCAGGTTTTTTTGCGGCCATCCGCATCGATTCCGGCGCTGGCGCTTGGCGTCGCAACGCAACTCGGCGGATCGCTGGCCGCCTATGCGATTGCCCGAAGCCTTGCTCTCAATGTCACGGTGATCGATTGTCTGATCTTGATGCAACCGGTCACGCTGCTGGCTACTTTGCCGATTTCAATCGGTGGCTGGGGCGTGCGCGAGGCGGCGGTCGTGACGTTCTTCGGGCTTGTGGGCGTGGCGCCCAGTGCTGCTGTCCTGCTTTCGGTTCAGCTCGGATTGCTGGCGGTCGTGCTGAGTTTGCCGGGCGGGCTTCTATTCCTCGTGCAGCGTCGGCGGAGTGCGATCGACATTGCGGACGTTGATCGGGCTGTGGCGCCAGGGGCATCGCGCTAATCCAAGTCTGAAAATACCTGGCTGCTTCATCGTCAGGGCGCGCGTGTCGTTAGATCGAGCCCAAGACTTTTGAAATTAACTGAATTTGTATCGACAATTTAGCGCGCGTTATGCGCAGCTTTAAATGGGCCGCAAGCCTTCAACATACGTTGTGGATCTTTCGATCCTTAATGGCGGTTTTGTGCCCGCTCTCCCTTGCCATTTGAGCGTTCCGGGTTCCGCAAGGAGCAAGTGGTCGGCGGCAAAATAGCTAACATCCAGCTGTGGCGACGACCGGGACGGCAGCGCAATGATTAACGATGTTTAAATCGCTCACCATTTACAAGCCAAAGATATTGCCGGCGCAACGCGCCGATCGAGCGATCTTCAACCTCGGGCCAGTTATTGCGACATGCAACAGGCGGCACGTGACACCCTGATCTTTGTCCCCACTTACAACGAAGCGGGTAACATCGGGGAGTTGCTCCGCCTGATATTAAAGCTGGAGTTGCCGGCGGATATCCTGGTTATCGACGACAGTTCCACTGACGGCACGGCGGACGTGGTGCGCCAAGTTGCCGCCATGGCGCCTTGTGTTGAGTTGCAGTCCCGTCCAGGGAAACTCGGAATCGGCAGCGCACACCTTCAGGCAATCCGCTACGCCAAGAAACGCGGCTATGGCCTTATGGTCACGATGGATGCTGACTTCTCGCACCAGCCGTCGGACATTCCCCGCTTTCTTCGAGAGCATGCGGAATGCGACGTCGTTGTCGGTTCTCGATTTGAGGCGGAGCGGAGTCTTCGGGAGTGGTCAGTTCTCCGCAAGACTATTACCCATATCGGCCACTTTCTAACGAAGGCGCTGCTCAATCTGCCGTATGATGCCACCGGCGCTTTTCGGCTGTATCGATTGGATCGAATACCCGATGAGTTGATCGGGGTGATCAGCTCGCAACACTATGAATTCTTCTTTGAAAGTCTTGCTATTTTCCATGAAGCAGGACTGAAAATAGCGGAAATTCCCATAGTGTTACCGCGCCGGACTTATGGCCATTCCAAAATGGAAGTTGCGCATATGGTTCGGGGCGTCCGGCGGCTTTTGCAGCTCTCCTTTAATTTGATCACCTTGCGCCGCGAGTTTCGAGAATCTCGGCAAGCCTATTACCATCCCGACCGGACAGCGGAGGAATGGAACGCTTATTGGGGGCAGCGCCAGCCGCGTCCAGAGTACAAATTTTATGAAGCGGTCGCGAGCTTCTATCGAAAGTATCTGATAAAGCGGACCCTAAACCACTTCATCCGAAAGACGTTTAAGCCGGGCGAGCGCCTGTTGCATGCAGGCTGCGGCGGCGGTGAGGTGGATGAAGACGTTGTCACATTCGCGAACGTCACCGCGCTTGATATCTCTCCTGCCGCCATCAGCAGGTATAAAAGCCGGTTCAACATACCGGCCATGGTTGGCGACGTCTTTCGTCTTCCCGACGCCCCGCAATACGATGGGGTCTATAACCTCGGTGTCATGGAGCATTTCAGCCCGGACGAGATCAGAAAAATTTTGACGGAATTCAACCGGACCTTGAACGCGAACGGCCGAATACTGCTGTTTTGGCCGCCAGTTTTTGGATTATCGGTTTTTGCGCTCAAGATATTGCGATGGACATTCAAGCGCGTTCTCGGGCGAGAAATCGTATTCCATCCGGCCGAACCGAGCCTGGTCCGCTCCCGCAAAGAAGTGAGCAATTTCCTTGACCAGACTGGGTTTCAGCTCAGGGAGTACTATTTCGGGTTTCGTGACGCTTTCACCTACGTCGTGGTGGTGGCTGACAAGAAACGAGAAGTCTAATTCTTCTTGCCTTGTGCCAGACTTCTCTCGGTAAGTTCGCACTGCACCATCTCACGGATCATCTCCTCAAACCCGATCTGCGGCGACCACCCGGTAGAGGCCTTAAGCTTAGCGGCATCTCCCACAAGTGGAACTTTGCGTATAGATCGTTGCATGAGACCAGGGTCCTCCCGAACGTATTTCTCGTACTCCATGCCTAGAGCTGAAAAAGCGGCCCGGGCTAAATCTTCCACACTATGCAGCACTCCAGTTGCGACGACGAAATTGTCAGGTTTCGGCAAGGACAAAATCGCGCGCATCGCGTGGACGTAATCGACCGCCGCGCCCCAGTCGGCCTGAGCGGCGAGCGACCCCACGGTCAATTCATCCTGCAGGCCCAGATGAATATTGATCGCGCCGCTGACGATTTTCTTGGTGACGAATTGCGGCGAACGATAGGGAGATTCGTGATTGAATAAAATGCCGGAGCAACAAAACATCCCGTGCTCTCGCCGATAGATATCGCAAATATTCATTCCGGTAAGCTTGGTCGTACCATAGGCACAGACCGGACGTAGTGGAGTATTTTCATTTTGGGGCGCCTCATCCGGGTTGCCGAATACGAGAGACGACGAGGCATAGAACAGGCGCGCCTTGCCACCCCGGCGCTGCATGGCGTTTAGGAAGTTGACGAGACAAAGACAGTGTACGGTAACGCTCTCCCGTAACAGGGTTGCGGTGTCTCCCGTGCTTTCCTCGGCCGAGTGGTGATGCGCGGCAAGATAGTAGATTTCATCGGGAGAGGTGGAATCCAGCAACTGGTCGACAGCCGCAGCATTGCGAATATCGAACGGACGTGCCGGCTCGTCGCCCGTGCAGACTGTAGTTCGCCCGACCCGTGTGACGATGTATTGATGTTCGTCGAGTTCGGTAGAAAGCAACCGCCCGTCCTGGCCGTAGGCCCCCACGACGATGGCGCGTCGCGGGCTCTCGGCGGAAGAGTTGGAGCGTGCCGACGGTGAAATCATGCCTTGTATCCGATACAGCCCGACCTAAGCCGTAGCCGGGACGATGTCGAGGTTTGGCAGCGGAAAAACCAAGCGCCCTCCGCGCTCAATAAACTCTCTTTCTCTCTTGAGAAAAGCCTCACGGAAGTGCCAGGGCAAAACAAAATAGTAATCCGGCCGTGACGCCCGGGACTCCTCTTCAGAAATAATTGGGATCCCGGTTCCCGGCGTTCGACACCCGAATTTCTCTTCGTTGCGCTCGGCAATGGCAGGAAGCAATTCGGGCGTGATGCCAAAAAACTGGAGTAGCGTGTTGCCTTTTGTGGATGCACCGTAGCCGTGGACGAGCTTACCCTGACGGCGGGCATTCGCGAGAAATTCAAGCACGTTGCCCCGGATAGATAAGACGCGTGCCTTGAGATCCAGGATTGGCTCTCCGCTGGCATAGCCCTGCATCTCTTCTGCCTTCAGAAGACCGGCTATGGCCTCGCTGTTCGTTCGGTAGGGGGCGTCCGCGTGGCAGGCCCATACCTGAAAGCTTCCACCGTTTACGTCGTTAAGCGATACGTCGAATACGCGCAGTCCATGGCGTCCAAGAAGATCGATAATTTGCCGGAGACAATAATATTCAAGATGCTCATGGCAGATGGTGTCGAAGGAATTGCGGTCCACCATGCTCGGCAGGTAGCTCTGCTCGAGGATCCAGACGCCGTCGGCGGCAAGAATGCCGGCAACATCGCGGACAAAATCGTTCGGTGCCGGAAGATCGTAGAACATCGAGATACTGGTAACGATCCGCGCTGATCCAGAAGGACAAAGACTGCGAAAATTTTTTTCCGTAAAAAACGCGTCGAGGGTGAAAACTCCCGGTGGATAGTATTTCTTGAAGCGAGCGATCGTCGGATCTATGCCGATGCGAACGGTGTCGGCGACACCGTACGATGAAAGCAGCGTTCCGTCGTTACTGCCGATATCCAGCACGATATCTCCCGCCTTGAGCGCAACGCGGCGCTGCGCCGTTGCAGCCATGCGGCCAAGGTGACCGACCATGCTTTCGTTCAGGCCGGATCGGTATCCGTACGTTGAGCAAAAAAGATCTTCGCCGGCAAAATCGTGGGAGAGCTGAACCAGCCCACATGTGGCGCACTGAATAAGATTAAGCGGTGCGGCCGGCGGGTCAGCCTCGTTTTGACGAGGAAAAACGCCGCAGGAGTGGAGCAGGCCAAGGTCGAACAACTCCCGGAATTGGCTGGAACCGCAGATTCTGCAATTTCCAATCGCCTTTATCCGCATCTGAGTATACCCACCTAATCCCGCCGGATCTACGTAAGACAGAGTTTTAGTCCTCGCTCCTTACGCACAGATTACTCAGTTGACAAAGGGCAGCCTTGTGTAGCCGTCTTTTGACACGGCGCTATCATGCGCTTCGTGAGCGAATCAAGGATTTCGATGTTCGGACATTAGTGCGGCCGCATTGGCCTGTCGGGGACATTGAGGCAAAGCATTGCCGTCGCGATGGTCTTACGAAGTGATTCGCTCACGGGAGTGAGAGTAATAGAGGTTCGCTTGCGATGGCCGATAAAGTTGCGCTGATTACCGGGGTAACCGGGCAAGACGGCGCATATTTGGCCGAACATTTGCTCAGCAAAGGATACGTGGTGCATGGCGTAAAGCGGCGTTCTTCATCATTCAACAGCGGCCGAATCGACCATCTTTACCAGGATCCGCATTGGACAAACTCAAAGCTGTACCTTCACTTCGGAGACGTAACCGACTCCACCAATTTGATACGCATCATTCAGGAAACCCGCCCCGACGAGATCTACAATCTTGCCGCGCAGAGCCATGTCTGGGTCTCCTTCGAAACGCCTGAATATACAGCTAACGCTGATGCCGTCGGCGCGCTACGAATTCTGGAAGCCATCCGAATTTTGGGGATGCAGGGCTCCACGCGATTTTACCAGGCGTCGACGTCGGAATTGTACGGCAACGCGACGGAGAATCCGCAGAAAGAGACGACGCCGTTTCATCCGCGCTCGCCCTATGGAGCTGCAAAGCTCTATGCCTACTGGATCACGGTGAATTACCGGGAGGCCTACTCGATCCACGCTTCCAACGGCATCCTGTTCAACCATGAAAGTCCGACGCGTGGCGAAACTTTCGTAACGCGAAAGATCACACGCGCCGTAGCCGCCATCGAAATGGGGCTGCAAAGCAAGCTCTATCTCGGCAATCTGGACGCAAGGCGAGACTGGGGCCACGCCAAAGACTATGTCGAGGGTATGTGGTTGATGCTGCAACAGCCGAAGCCCGACGATTATGTTCTTGCAACCGGGGAAACACATTCGGTGCGGGAATTTGCCGAGAAAGCCTTTGCCCGCGTAGGGCGCGAGATTGTGTGGGAAGGCACCAAGGCTGAAGAACGAGGGATGGACCGCAAAACTGGACAGACCCTGATCGAGATTGACCCGGTTTATTTTCGTCCGACCGAGGTTGATGTCCTCTGCGGCGACGCAACGAAAGCGAGGCAGCGACTGGGCTGGAGTCAAAAGACAACGTTCGACCAACTGGTCAATGAGATGGTCGATGCCGACCTGCAGCTGATCAAAAACGAGCCGGGTCCTCACGGCAACCGTGGCACCTGACCGGAATATCGCTAGCTTTGTACGCTAGGCCGCTCGAACTTTCTTGTCAGCCGTGTCACCACAAGATCAGTCAGGCGATAGGGCCGCAGTCTCAGCCAGAGCCAGCCGAGCGTGGCGATCCGCGAGAGCTTTCCTTTGCTCGTCGTCTTGATTGCTTTGAGCACGGCGTGATCAATCGCTGAGGTAGCGGTCATGCCTGAGACGAAATCAAAATCCGGTGGAGTTGCCTGAAGGGCGAGGCGTGACGTGGCAAAGCGCCATCGATTACGGAAGACCTCAGGGTACCAGGCCGGAAAGGCGGGGTCGGCCGCGAGCTTTGCCGGATAGAGCGCGAGGGCCTGCTTCGCTTTGGCGAGATCCAGTGCGGTTGAGCGAGACACGCCGGTGGTGAAGACCCGCCAGCAGGCGACGACACGCGGCGCGTAACAGAAACCGAACTTGAGCGCGATTTTTCGCGTCAGAAAGCCGTCCGCGAAGGCGCCGAGGGTGTCGTCGAGGCCACCGGCTTCAAAGATCGCGTCGCGCCGGAAAATAGCGCCGCCGGTGTGGATGAAGTTGTCCATGCGCTTGAGAAGCTCTGCGCACTGATCAGGGCTTACGATGCCCGCGCGATAGAGCGGCCGGGCCGCCGGCCGATAACCCAACGTTTTCCCGGTCGCGCCATCGACAAGGACGGTATCGCCGCAGAACAAGCCAACGGAAGGATTTTGCATCAGCATGCGCATGCCGAGCTCGCAAAATCCCGGCATCACCCAGTCGTCTGCGCCGGCAAGAACAAAATATTCCCGGTTGCGCGATCCAGGCCCGCCCGCAAGGCGGCGTTAGTTCCGGCGTTAACCGACAGGCTTACGACCTTGATCCGCGGCGACTTTGCGGCCAGTTCGTTGATTATGGCGAGACTGTCGTCGGTCGAGGCGTCGTCGACGATGACGATCTCGTCCGGCACCCGCTCCTGGGTGAGCAGCGCGTCCACCGCCCGGCCGATATACCGGCCGTGATTGTGGTTCGGGATGATGGCGGAGAGGGTCGCGCGGTCGGCCGTCAAGTTTGATGTCTGCTCTTGCAAGGCCGTTTACTGCGCCGCAACGCGTTCGGCGAGAATGGTTTCAGGATCTTCTCCCTCGTACGCGTTCAATACTTTGTCGACATCGCCGTAGATGATCAGGTTACCCTTATGAAGCCAGATGGCCTTGTTGCAAAGGCGGCGAATCATCTCGTTGGCGTGGGAAGCGACAAAGAGAATTCGTGACTTCTGGACAAGATTCAGCAAGCGCGCGAATGCTTTCTGGTAAAAACCGGCGTCGCCGACGCCGATCACTTCGTCGAGCAACAGGATATCCGGTTCGCGCAAGGTCGCGATCGCAAAAGCCAGGCGCAGATGCATGCCCTGCGAGTACGTCCGAACCGGCATTTTGAGATAATCGCCAAGCTCGGTGAACTGGATGATGTCATCCATGCTGGCGTCGATTTGCCGCCGCGTCAGGCCCCAGAGAGCGCCACTGATGCGAATATTCTCAAACCCGGTAGCGTCACCGGCCATGCCCAGGGTGGTGTCAAGCATGGGCGAAACCCGGCCGCTGACAGAAACGCTTCCGGTGGTCGGCGGATAGACGCCGGACAGCACCCGCAGCAGCGTCGTCTTCCCGGAACCGTTTTGACCGACCAGGCCGACGCGGTCGCCATCGTGGGCTTCGAAGGAAATTTTCTTCAGCGCATTGACGACGACGTGAGTGCCGGACTGCGCAAAACGCCCGCCGACCGCACGGCCAAGAATGGCCCTGCGCAACGATGACCCGGCGACATCGTAGACCGGAATGTCGACTGAGACGTTACTGAGCTCGATCGTCGGCATCGAGAAAATCTCTTCCAGTCAGAGCCAATAGACGATGGTGCGGCGGGCGCGTTGCAGCATCCAGGTCGCGAGGATGAGCCCGAGAACATCGGCCGTGATCGCCACTTCCCATGACAGCAAAGGCGGCAACTCGCCGCTCAAGGGGCCGCGCACGATTTCGATCAGATGATAGAAGGGATTGATGTCCGCGATATAGTGATGGTCTCCCAGCGAACTGACCGGCCACATGATCGGCGTCGCGAACACGGTGATCTGCAGCACGGTTGCCACGATCGGCGGAATATCGCGATAGCGCGTGCTGAGCACGGCAAGGCAGATGCCGAGCCAGCACTGGTTCAGGAACACCAGCGCCATGCCGGGAATGGCCAGCAGGCTTACGGCGGTCGGCGTGATCTTGAAGATGATCCAGATCGGAACGACGAGGATGATGGTGTGGAGCACGACCAGGAAATTGCGCCAGACGACTCGAAACACGAACACGGAAAACGGGATGCCGACCTGCTTGATGATCGATCCGCTGTCCCCGAAGGCGCCGCATGCTTCGTTGGCGGAAGAGGAAATGAAGCCCCACACGATGAAGCCCAGCGCGAGGAAGGGCAGGTAGGTATGGATATTGGTGTGGAAGATCTGGCTGTAGACGAAGCCCAGAACGATGATCAGCACCGCCATGCTGATCGTGATCCAGAACGGGCCCAGCACCGAGCGGCGATAACGCAAGCGGATGTCGGTCCAGCCCAGCAGCAGCCAGAGCGGGGCGGCGCGAAAGCCGCGCCAGACATCGAGCCGGCTTGCGCGGGCCAGCAGGCCCGGGAACTCACCTGAGGACTCCTGGCGATGCTCGTCAATGCCGCGGGACATGCGCTCCTGGTCGAGTTCTGCGGCCGGCATCAGCATTTTGTCGCTTTGTCGATCGGGGGCGCCCAAAGTCTGCCTGCGGGTAGTACGGCCCTTTCCGGTTGTCAAACGGTGCGGCGCCGCTTGAAAAATATCGGAATCGCCGGTGACGCGCATGGTCGCAGCACTCCTCGTTCTCGCGATGCGGTTCGCACCCAAGTCATCGTCACGCGGCAAGAATTTCTCCGCTCTCCGCACCGATCTTCGCCAGAGAATGCCGGCGGTGGTAGCCGGTAGCCTCACGATCCGTGCTTTGAGCCACGATGTACGAAAGAAGAAAAAGGAAGCGGAACGCCGAACAACGCAGATCCGTATCCTCCGCATCTCTCGGTGCGGCGCGCGCGGCGGGTTCCGCGCCCGCCGGTGTGGCACTTTCAGGCGATGCACCTCGCGCGCCGGTCATAGTGCAGGCAGGTTGATGCCCAGGCCGCCCGGGAGTGACGGTGACGAGCCGCCACGCGCGGACACCGCATCCCGTTCCAATCAGCCAGCATCACCGGCTGATGTCCTCCACGGCGAACGGGATTGATGGTTGTTTCTCAAAACGGAAATGCAATGTCAAAATATTTCGATTTGTGTAGATAAATCGGGACCTTGCTCGACGCATTTGAGATCGTCATGTGACGATTTCGCGCAATAAAGATTCGCATAATCCAAAATACAAAACGCAATCAACGCGTTATCAACTCAAATTGCTCTCTGATCTTACGCTATGCTCGCGGCGCGCTGCCGGATCAACCGCAACTCTCAGCGGTCGATAGGTGTAGCAAAGGGCGACTCGCGGATTTTTCGCAAGATGACGATCAGCGATGATTGCGAATACAGAAATTCCGGTCTTTTCGTAATGTCCACAAAATTAGACACGAAACCAGCCACTCCTTCTGGAAGCCCTCGTTCGGTTTTGCCCCAAGCGTAGTCTGCAAATAAAATCGAATATCCGTTTTCTCGAGCAAGCCGCTCGAAAAACTTTGGGTGATAGCCAAAGAACCCATGGTTGATTTGCGGCGCCCGGTAATTCATGAATCATGACCGCCCCTGGCGCTGCCAAGTCGTGAATTACCTTAAAGGCATTAAATTGATTTATGACATGTTCGGTGGTGCCGTAGTTCGTCACGAGGTGAAATCGAGCAACGAGATCGGGAAGGGACTAAATCACAATTCAAATCGAGGGGTATGCTGCCCGGCGTTCCGTCAATATCAATGCAGGAATAGTCGAAACCAAGCGATCGGTAAAAATTGGCCGCTTGAGGCGCTTCTGAGTGCAGAATATGTCCAGGACCTGCGCCGACTGGTGATGGCAGATCAGGTGAGGGAACCCCGAAGAGATTTGCAAGCCGGTCGATATCAGCCCGGGCGGCAAGGAAGTTGTTATTGAGTTGTTGAGCGCCAATCTCAACTACCCTTTGGCCTGGGGCAATGGCTTCCTTCTCTCTTAGCCATACCATCAGCTGCAGGAATCTGGCATTGAGGCCCACGAGCATGCCCACGCTTGCGTTGCACGAACGCGATTCATACAGTCACCTCGGGAAACAGTCTAGCGACGGAAAATCTGTAGTCGTGCTTGGGACGACCAGATATCTTCTCTCCGCAAAGTTGGATCGGGTTACGAGGCAGTCGGGAGGCATATGCAATGGGGTTAGGGCGGCACATGGTCGAGGCGATCGTCCGAGAGCATCTTCAAAAGCCCATTGCGGGTGATGTTTTGATGATCGGACGCCAGACAACTTATTTGTCTCCCGATGACCTGATCAGAGTTCTGGCCGAGCACGGGGTCTCTGTTTCATCAAATTCAAAAATTGAACTCGATAATACCACGCTAAATCGAAGGGGCGGAAGTACTGAGACCGTCAGTGATGCTGCGCTGTTCCGTTTGTTGGGCGCAAACAAGGTGATGGCATTAGATCATAGTTCCTACGAAGGTGCTGAAATCATTCATGACCTCAGATACCCAATCCCGGAAAATCTGGAATCTTGTTCGCTGACTTTATTGTAGATGGCAGCACACTGGACAACGTATTCACACCATCGATAGTGATTCAAAATTATGCGAAATTGCTTCGCCCGGGCGGAAGACTTTTGCTCATCAATGCTTTGAGCTCGCATAACACCGCGTATGTTATGATGCCGCCACTTTGGTACATAGATTATTTCGTCGCCAATAAGTTTGCTGACTGCAAAGTATATGTTTTGATGTTCATCCGCGGCGAATACCCCGGTGTGAAAGACAATGTCTTCTATGTGGATCTCGACCATCTGGCAAAGGCGCGGGTGAATATGGGGCGTTTCGTGTCTCCCCACGAAATGGTCACGATTGTTTTTGCGGAGAAAGGGGAACGGTCGACTACCGATCGGCTGCCTAATCAGCAGGACTATCGATCGGCTGCAGAATGGGACGAATATCTGTCAAATCTCGCGACAATTCAAAAAAGCACTCGTGGTCACTTGGTACGATCCAGAAGCGAGCAGGTATTCGCCCCCCTGGTTAACGGCCACTCTTTTGTCGACGAAGATTATCGCGCCGTATCGTGACGAGTGCTAAGCGTGCATCTCACTCCCTTACGGCGGCGGTTACAAAGTATGAATAATGTTTCGGACGCTATCAAATCGTTCGATGGTTTGTCACCGTGGAGTGGCAATGTCCCGTCCGGGTATCTAGCTGACTTTCTCGGAGTTATGATTGATCTTCGCTTTCGCGAGGTGCTGGGAGTTGTTCCATCAGAGCATGGTGGTGATTACCAGCAGCACCAGCTTCCGACACCCGCAACCTATGGCGAAGGCTTTTTCGAAGTCCTGCAATGGGTGCAGACTGCGCGCGCAGCGCGTGACCGTTACGTCATGGTCTCGCTAGGAGCATGTTACGGTCTGCAAGCCGTCGGCTGTTACAAGGCCTTGCAAGCGATCAACCCCATGCCTGCAAAGCTTGTCATGGTGGAGCCCGAACCGGGTAATGTCGCTTGGATTTATAAGCATCTGAAAGATAATGAAATAGACCCGGAAGACCATTGGATAATGCCGATGGCAATCAGCAACGATCACTCGCCCGCGTTCTTTCCCGTTGGTTCACCGGGTACCGGCACTCATAGTTTTATATCGACGAATCACCCCGAGGAACGAAAAAATATGCTTGCTTTGACCCTAAGGGATGGGAAGTCAGACCAAGTGTTGGAGAATTTATTTCTGCGAAATAGGACGGGTATTGTTCGAGATGTCACTGGCGGCCAAGGTCTGTTCGGCGAAGTCGAGTACGTTAGTTGTTTGACTCTGCAAGACGTTCTCTCGCCCTTCGATTTGGTGGATTATGTGGAAGCTGACCTACAAGGTTCAGAAAGTTTTGTTTTTCCGCCTTTCTTGGAAACGCTGGCGCGAAAAGTGAAAAGGATACACATGGGAACGCACAGCGAACAAATCCATCAAACGATGGAAGCCCTATTCAGGGACGCGGGTTGGGAAGTTTTGTTTAGTTTTGCTCCCTTTCAGGTACATCATACTGACGCCGGCAGCTTTAAGGCTGATGACGGCATATTGACTTCTGCTTAATCCACGCTTTCGAAATGATGTGTGAGAAAGATACATTGGATCTCGATACCTCATCTAAAGGCGAGCGCCTTTATGCACTCGATAGTATCCGATTTTTTGCAGCTTTTTCTGTTTTATTTGGGCACTCTTGGGCCGAGCTCCTAAAATTCAGCGATAGACCTTCTATAGCATCGTACGGCGGAATAATTACGCTCTACGGGATGCCGCTCTTTTTTGTACTGAGCGGGTTCGTAGTTCATTACAACTATAGCAACGTCTTTAAAACTGAGAACGCTGCCTTTGCTATAAGCACCTTCCTTGGTGCCCGGGTTGCTCGGGTTTACCCGTTATTTATCGCGGCTATGTTTGTCGGATACTCCATTCAAGGAATATTCTTATGGTTGGGCCAATACAATATGCCTTTTGCACTATTGGCGCTTCATGATTTGACGATGACCCAATCGTGGTTTTATCAGATCATGTTTTTAAGGCCCATGCTTTATTTCGGCTTCGGCCTGGGGTGGTCTGTTTCAACCGAATTTTTTTTCTACTTAGCCTTTGTTGCGTTCGTAATTCCCTTATCCAAAAAAAAGAATGTCAGAACTTTGATGCTCACTGCGGCAGTTTACACAATTGGCGTACCCGTTGTTTTGTTAGCAATACAACATCCAATCGCGCGCATCGGTGAATATTATTTCCAGTCTTCAGATGACGGGCCTAATAGCTTCTCTTGGTGGTTTTTCTACTTCTCTCCTTATGTACGTATTTTCGAGTTTTTGCTGGGATGTTTAGTAGCGCAGATATATCTGGCCGTAAAAGATAGATCATCCTCGGCTCGGGAGGCGAAAGTTGGTTCCTGGGTTTGCTTGGTATCTTTGACGATTTTGGTGCTAGCGGGAGCTAGCTACGCGATTCCGCCGGTATCGGTACCCATGCAAGAAATTAACAAACTGAAAGAGAACTTTGGCTTGGCTGCGCCGATCGCATGCATCATCTTTTGCGCGGTGCGCTATCCACGGTCAGCTATCGCGTCTGTACTCGCCTTTAGACCATTCGTTCTATTAGGTGAAAGAAGCTATTCAATTTATGCCGTGCATGTTTTAATGATAATTCTTTTTGCACGTTCAACCCCCCACTATTGACCGTTGTTAGTTTTGTAGACGCGTTTGTGCATGCTGCACTTGCAATGGTATTCTCTCTTCTATTTGCCTGTGCCAGTTACGAGTGGATCAAGTTCCGGCCCGGATCCATTTGCGGAAACTTTTCAATCGCTGGGCGGTATGTGCCCTCGGTTCACAAAAAAAATCTTTGGACAAGTCTGGTTCTCGGTACCCAACAGAGATTTATCTGGTCGTGATTTTCGGGGCGATTGTCGCGTTGTGCGTGCTTTATCAGTTTGTGGTTATTCCGCGATATGGCGTAATTGTGTGAATTTAGGTTTTAGGGCGCTTTGCCAATGCTCATTGATTTGCTACTCGATCAATGGGGCGGAATGTATCGGAGTTGTGCGCCTAAATCTTGTAAGGTGCTGCAATGATCACTAAGCGAAATCTTTTTTTGTCATTGGGAGGCGTGGCGGTCGTTGTATCTGCATTCTTTCTAACTAATGCTATTTTAAATTGGCTTAGCCCACTTGTTAGGTCTGTCGACCAGTCTTCGCCAGAGCGAACTCAAAATCTCATTCTTTCCAGCGCAAATTTTTTGTCTTCGAATTGGAAGATGTACGAGGCTCCTAAAGTTGAGGCGTCCGCAGCTGTAGTTCCGAATGGGGTGAAATCAGTTTTTAAGCTGATTGAATTGAGTGACGGAGGCGCACATTATTTTGGCGTCTTTACAGGTGTGAACCGCCTTACTTCGGGAAACGTTTATACATTTTCAATCTATTTTAAGCCACTCGAGCGTTCCGCCGTGTTACTGGAAGTGAGGGACGACCCGCACAGCAAAGGTGGAACAAATACCTGTAGCGTGTCGAACGCCAACGTTGCAGGAACTTCGAAATACGCCGGAGACGTCATTAATGGTTCAATCGAGAATGTTGGTGGCGACTGGTTGCGCTGCTCTGCCTCTATGGTCTTTAGTATGGCAAATGGAATTGTCGCTATCTATTTAGCCAATCCCGACGGTGCGACGAAATATCAAGGCGATGGTCATTCTGGACTTTTGATTGGGGGCGCGCAATTCGAAATTGGCGATCATGTCACCGCATACACGCCAAGTTCTATTGATTTGGCTAAAAATTAAGGATGTTGTCCACTTCGGTCCATCCAAATCTTATTCGGGTTTTCTGTAACCCTGCGGTGAGGACCGCGGTTAGCCCGGCTTGAGAGAGGCTGCCCTCTGGGTCAACCAGTGCGATCTATCTGATCGTTGATTATTTCTCGAAGGGCATCGATACCGTCGCTCGTGAAGGCGGGTACTTCGCCTCCATCGATATCGTGAACCCACAACTTTCCGTTCTCAGGCTCAAGTTGGTCCAACAGTTCCCATAGCACGTCCTCATCGCGGCCGAGGATCTGAGCAACTCGCCGGATCGTGAAGACGTGAGAGACGGCCGCCATGGCTCAAGCGGCCACCTGGAGGTTCGGCTGTTTCCACTGCCACGGCAGGAGTTCAGGAAGCCTAGCCTGCGGGATGTCGGCGATGCGGGCGAGCACATCGGCCAGCCAGGCCTGCGGATCGACGTCGTTGAGCTTGGCCGTCATGATCAGCGTCGCCATGGCTGCGGCCCGGTCGGCTCCGCGTTCGGAACCGGCGAAGAGCCACGACTTCCGACCCAGTGCAAATCCGCGCAGAGCGCGCTCGGCCGCATTGTTGGTCAGGCAGATCCTGCCATCGTCGATGAAGCGGGCAAACCGATCCCAGCGCTTGAGCATGTAGTCGATCGGCTCGGCGACGGAGGCCGAGCGCGACAAACGGGAACGCTCCTCACGCAGCCACGCTTCCAGAGCGGCCAGAAGCGGCGCGCTTTGTTCCTGGCGGACGCGCAGACGCTCTTCGGCGCTCAGGCCGTTGATGCCGCGCTCGATATCGAACAGCGCGTCGATGCGCTTGACCGCCTCCAGCGCGATCGGCGAGATCGCCGCCGCGTTCTTTCCGCGCCGTGCATTGGCGGCGATATCGGCCAGCTCGAAGAACTGCCGCCTTGCATGTGCCCAGCACAGTGCGGCCGTGATCGCTCCCTGGCACGCGCGAGGGATCGTAAAGCTCGTTATAGCCGCTGTAGGCGTCGGCCTGCAGGATGCCGGTGAAGTCTCGAAGATGCCGCGCCGGATGCTCATGCCTTCGATCGCGCGAGGCGTAATAGAGCGCCGCCGGCGGCGCGCGACCGCCAAAGGGCCGATCGTCGCGGACATAGGTCCAGATGTGCCCCGTGACCGTCTTGCCCTTGGCCAGGATCGGCACGGTGGTGTCGTCGCCATGCAGCCGCTCGGCAGCCAGGACATGGCGCTCGATCAGCGCATGCAGCGGCTGCAGGACCGTCGTGCAGGCGCCGACCTGGTCGGCCAGCGTCGACACGCTCAGATCGATGCCTTCGCGACGATATCGCTCGCTCTGGCGGTTCAGCGGCTGATGCTGGCCGAACTTCTCGAACAGGATCATGGCCAGCAGGTTCGGTCCGGCGAAGCCGCGCGGCGTCACATGGAACGGCGCCGGCGGCTGGCTGATCGTCTCGCACTCCCGGCACGAGAACTTCTCGCGCACCGTCTGGATCACCTTCCACTGCCGCGGGATCACCTCCAGCGTCTCGGTGATATCCTCGCCCAGCTTCGACAGCTTCGCCGACCCGCAGCAGGGACAGCTCTCCGGCGCGGCGATCACGACGCGCTCGCGCGGCAGATGATCGGGGAACGGCTTGCGCGAAGGCCGCTTGCGCTGGAACGATCTGTACCGTCTGCGTCCGGGCCGCCGCATTCTCGGCCGCCAGCTCGTCCTCGGTCGCTGCCGCCTCCAGGTCTTCGAGCTGAAGCTCCATCTGCTCCAGCAGCCGCGCCTTGCGCTCCGAGCGCGTGCCGTAGAGCTCGCGCCGCAGCTTCTCGATCTCAAGCTTGAGATGGGCGATCAGCGCTTCCGTGCTGGAAGATCCGCCTGCGCATTGGCCGCTTCGGCTTGGCGAGCCGCAGCATCGGCCTCGGCTTGCCACGCGCGCGGCGCGCTCGGCAAGGATCATCGCATGCGCGGCGGCAAGATCGGATGGCAGCGATTCAAATTGCGATGTCACTCGGCGATGAGAATCATATTCGTCAGCAACTGCAAAGCAAAAGCGTCACCCCACCGATGTCGGACGCCAGGTTTCCTGCGGATTTCGCCAATCAATTCCGGACAGCAGGTAGCCGAGCTGCGCCGAGGAGATCGTCACCGCGCCATCCGCCGGCGCTCGGCCACAAGAAGCGGCCCCGCTCCAATCGCTTCGTAAACAGGCAGGCGCCCTGGCCGTCATGCCAGATCACCTTCAAAAGATTGCCGCTGCGGCCACGAAAGCAAAACAGATGGCCGCTCAGCGGATCGCGCCGCAGCACTTCCTGCACCTGCAGCGACAGGCTCGCAAAGCCCTTCCTCATGTCGGTGTGGCCGGTCGCCAGCCAAACCCGCACGCCGCTCGGAACCGGAATCATGGCCGCTCCAGCACCGCGACAACACGCGCCAGCGCCGCCGCATCGACACCAGCGTCAACGATCACACGACGCCCGCACGTCAGCACGATTTCTATCCGACCCAGCGCCGTATCCGGACAGGGTGAGGATGGCGAGTTCTCCGCGGCTTCAAGGCGTTCCGGCAACGACGGCGCACTGCTCGTCAAAGGCTCGCGACTGCTGATAATCGCCGGCGCAAACGTCGTAGTCTCATCGGCCTCGACAAGGCGCCCCTCTCGGGCCAGCCGCCGCCAGGTGAACAGTTGGCTCGCAGACAAACCGTTCCGCCGCGCCGTTGCCGACCCAAGCCGCGGCCCACCGTAGCTCTCCGCCACGATCCGCCGCTTCTCTTCCAGCGTCCAACGACGCCGCGCGCCCGTCGAAATTACCTCGAGCCGAGAGACCTTCGACACAGGCGTATGGTCAGTCATACGACTATGTCTTCACTCCCAAGCCGCATCGGACAAGGCGGTACTTGGCGGAAGGATACGGTTTCTTTGTTACTCCCTCGAATGTACAGACGATCTTTGATCCAGTTAAATAGTACACCTCATATTGGTTCGTTTGGTCTATGAGTTCCACCATATAATTATTAGGCGCAAGAAGTTTGACTGTCGCCGATTTTGGAGTGTTGGTTTGAAAAATTTTTTCGCCATCAACCAAGCAATAAATATTGCACTTTGCGTTTGAATTACAGTCATAAATAGCAGGCGATTGTGCCAAAGCCGGCAGGGGGCCAAATAAAGTTAACCCACCGCAGATCGCGGCGTATAATCTCTTCCGCATTTAACTCTCCCGATGTATTTAGAGTGAGTAGTGACAATATTGGTAGGTCTGCGGGTCCAAGAGTGTCCCGCCGTAATGACACAAGCTCAATAGTCTTTGACTGGTTTCGACTAAAGGCGCCCGTGGTTTGCTAATGGGCGACCACTCATGCAGATCATGCTATTAGTTGTCTGCAGCTCAATCGGCTGGCAGTTCCCGAGTAAATGAAAGCCGCTTTCCGGAATAGCCGCGGTCACTTCTGTTCATCTTTTCCGACTTGCCGATCTCAAGCTTTGCCGTGATAAACAGTGTTACTCACTGTTGATATGACCTTTGCAAAAAGCTGCGTAACAGGCTTTTCGAGGCATACGTGAGCGACGTAAGCGACGACGATAAAAAACGCGCTCCCGATTATGGCAATGACGGCAAATTGACCGATCGGCGACAGCGGGATAGTCGCTGCGACGGCCACAACGTAGGTGGAGAGCGGCGCCTTGCCGAGCGTTAGCGCTGTGATGAGCGGTTCATGCGTGAGGTAGAGCGGATAGGTCAGATCGCCGGCACGGTTCATGATTCGATTGTTTTTGGTTAGATCGAAGATGGGCGGTAGTGACAGGGCAAAGCACACAATTCCGGCATAAAACCAGCCGCTGTCAAACCAATAATGTGCGCCCTTCATCATGCAGGCGACTGCTGCAGGCAAAAACATCGCGCCCAAGCGTCGGTCGAGCGGAAGTTTACCAAGATTTTCCGTGCGAAATGACCGGCAAGAAAGAACGGCAAGAGCGTCGGGAAGAAGATGTAGGCGAGATTGAACCATTGCGGTCCATAAAGAAAATACGACAGCACTATTGCGCGGAGGGTTGAAGACGCGACAAATAGCGTTACGGCCAAGACGTTTGATCGCAAAATGAATGGCGCAATCAGGTAAAAGCAGACTTCCGGGACGAGAGACCAGCCGATGCCGAGCGGTCCGGGCAATACATCGTAGGTTTCCGGATAGGCGGTGAAAGCCATCCTCCAATCGGCGCCAAAAAGGATCAGGGTTGTAAGGTGATCGATCGCCGGTTTGTCGACCCACCGGGTGATGCCGATGGCGACCAACACGACTAGTATCATCGCCCACCATAGCGGATAAATGCGCAAAAATCTCGCGCGATAGAACTCAGCTATATCGTGGCCGCCGTGGTATTTTTGTTCCAGCACGAAACTCATCAGGAAGCCGCTGACCACAAAGAACATCATGACGGCATGGCCACCGCCGATGCCGAAAAGGAGATAATCAGGGTGGTCAATTTTGAATAGAAAGAGGGCGAGATGGGCCAGGGCAACCGACAGGGCCAAGAATAGCCGAATTGTACCCATTGACCTGCTCCCCAGCAGCGGCAATCGTAACGTGAGAGAGCAATGCTTGAAACCGGCGATTTGATAATTGTGCTTTATGGCACCGGCGATGAGCGTAAGCATTCCGCAACTGATCGCCGCAAATCGGCCCGCTGACAGAAATGCTTGGATTATGCCAGTCGGCTCACCAAAGTTAGGTTGGGGAATTTAGCGTAATCGTCAGCGTTAATAACCGTGGGCCGACACTGGCAGTTGGTCTTTTGCTGAAAGCCGAAGCCCATATTCACAACTAGAACGAGCCCCGACGAGGTCTTCCCGATTTTGATATCGTCACGTCAAAACTACAGAATCCGCGAGGGAAGGAGTTGGCAGTTTTGATTATGAGCGCTATGCAGACGACGGTGCTTGGCTTTAATGCGAGAGAGGCCGCCAAATTGAGGCGGCCTCTCTGGACGGCTAATGAGTTCTTACGGACGGTTTAGTCCCGCTTCCATGCCCGGAAGCTCTGTCAAACAGAGTTCCGGCAGTTTCGCGGTCAGGGGGTCGTGTTGATCTTCGGCAGGTTGACGCCGATCAACTGGGTTTGTCCATTTTGGCTCGAACCAACTCCGACCAGGTTGGGCGGCGCCACGAGGATGTTGGCGTTCGACATAAGGGCTCGTGCTAGCGCCAACGGATATCGGCGAGGACGGCAGTGGCGTTGATGGACCGCTAAGTACGCCGGCCTGCGCCATTGCGCTTGTTGCAGCCCCAAGATCAGGACTGAAATGGGACCTCCGCCCTAGGAGCAACGTGTCCTTGCTCCCGCAACCAGATCATTATTTGAAGAAATCGAGCGTTTAGTCCCATTTTTCGGCTTTCATGGGCAAAGTCTCAATTACGCCTTGGCAGCTTTTTGCCGCTGACTTTTCCGCAGGCGAACGCCCGGGCCTCCGCCATTCTCATCGATGAATTCGAGGCCGGCCATCTCAAGCGCTTTCCGCAGGGCGGCAACAGTCGATGCGTGTGCGACCATAACGCCGGGCTTTGATTCTAGGCGCTTTATCGTTGGCAGAGACACTGATGAAGCGTTTGCCAAATCGCGTTGCTCCCAACGCAATAGAGCTCGTCCAGCCCGTATGAGCTCACTGCTGAGAACAAGCGCCGTTTTTCCCATTTTAGCCCTGAGTATTATTTGATACCTGAGGTATTGACTAGTTAGTGTGGCCGATATAATACCTCAGGTATCATTATGTTTAGGAGGTGTGACTATGTCAGAGCATCTTACGAGAACCGTCGGGATCACCAATAGACGATCGTTTATCGGCGGCTCCGACGCCCGGATCATCATGGGCAATGATGAGGCTGCCCTGCTGCGGCTATGGCGGGAGAAGCGCGGCGAGGCCGAGCCGGAGGACCTCTCCGGCAATCTCATCGTCCAGCTGGGCTCCGTCACCGAGGACCTCAACCGGCGCTGGTACGAGCTCAATACCGGGCAGGTCATTACCGACATCCAGCGGCGCGTCCGCCATCCGGCGATCCGCTGGATGGCGGCCACACTCGATGGTCGGGTTGAAGCAAGCGGGGCGGTGTTCGAAGCCAAGTTCATGCTGCCGTGGTCGTTCTCGGAGGAAGCGGCCGCGGCGAAATACATGCCGCAGCTGCAGCACAATATGTGGGCCGTTGGTGCAAGGTCGGCGGTGCTCTCGGTGATCACCGGCGGCGGCAAGTGGGTGGAGATCACGACCCATGCCGACCCGCTCTATCAGCACCTGATCGTCACCGCGGAGCGGAAGTTCTGGCGCTGTGTCGAGAGCGGCGAGCCACCCCGCCTGTTCGGGGTCGAGCCGCCAAAGCCGCGCATCGAGGCGGTGCGCATCGTCGACATGAGCGCCTCCAATGCCTGGGCGGAGTTCGCCGGGGTCTTTGCCCGGACCCGATCGGCCCATCTCGAGCACGAACAGGCCAAGGCCGAACTGAAGAGCCTGATGCCGGAGGATGCCAAGGAGGCGATCGGCCATGGCATCCGGGCCAAGCGCTCGAAGTCGGGCGCCGTCAGCTTCGACCTCCTGAGCGTCGGAGGAAGCCATGCAGCGGTCCAGTGAATTCGATCGCCAGCCTGGCGGCAGCTCTGGCCAAGGCGCAGGGCGAACTGGTCAATCCGGAGAAGTCGCTGACGGCGACCATCCGATCGGATGGTCCGAGGGGCGACGGAGCAGACGTTTCGCTATGCGTCGCTGTCGAGCGGGCTCGACATCGTGCGCAAGACCTTGGGCCAGCATGAGATCGCGACCGTGCAGACGACCGCGATCGATCAGGCCGCCGGCGTCGTCAATCTGACGACCGTGCTGGCGCATGCGTCCGGGGAATGGATTGCCTCGGATTGGCCGGTCTGCGCCATCAGCGAAACCGCAACCCCGCATCGGATGGGGGCGGCGCTGACCTATGCCCGGCGCTATGCGCTGTTCACGCTGGTCGGGATTGCCGGCGAGGACGATCTCGATGCGCCCGATCTCGCGACGCCGACCGAGCCAGCTGCCAGGACCGCAGAAGCCGGAAGCCAACCAGCAACGGGCGGCTGCAACGGCAGTCATCACCATCCTGCTCGCAACGCTCAGCACCGAGCCGCGGCGCAAAGGTCCATTCGAAAATTGCCGAGCCAATGCTTGGCGCCGAAGCATCGGCCGAGCTGCGCGATCGGCTGATCGCCGAACTCAATGACGCTCGCCTGCGGCGATGACGCCGCGCTGTGGGCGCATCGGTCGTCTGCCTGAAAAGAACAAACTGACCGCAGCCGATGCCCAGCGCGTCGAGGATGCCTTCCAGGCCAAACTGGCGACGTTCGCGACGCTTGCCGCATGCGAAGGACAAACGCCGGACAGCGGCCGAGCCGCCAGCAACCGCCAGTCGATCCGCAGCCGCGACAGGCCAAGAAACGGTCGCGGTCGAAAGGCATCGACAAGAGCGCGCTGGCATTCCCGGAGCCGCGCCGGGTTCGTGACCGCGATCACGTCAGGTATGTGGCCAAGCAGCCTTGCCTGATCTGCGGCCGGCAACCCTGCGATGCCCACCACCTGCGCTTCGCGCAAAGCCGCGCGCTCGGCCGCAAGGTCAGCGATGAGTTCACCGTGCCGCTGTGCCGCGGCCATCATCGCGAGGTGCACCGCTGCGGCGATGAAGCCGCATGGTGGAGGAAGGCCGGCATCGATCCGACCGTCACTGCCCGCGCGCTTTGGCTCGAAACGCATCCGCTGCCGACGATCAGGCAAACGCGGGTCAGGGGCGACAGCCGCAAGCGCCACCGTCGGCACCGCCCAAAGAACCGCCAAGCCTGATCGGCCGGCGAACAGCCGCGAGGCAAATTACAAAACGAAGCCAATTATCGCGGCTGGCCCGCAATGACTTCATTCAGGCAGATCGAGGCCAACCGCCGCAATGCGCGCAAAGCACCGGCCCGAATACCGAAGAAGGCAAACAGCGCTCCCGCTGCAATGCCGTCCGCCATGGGCTCACGGCCGAAACGGTCATCGGTGCGCTGGAGGACGCTGAGGATTACAAAGCGTTCGAACTGTCCGTGACATCGCGACTATGATGCTCAGTCAGCCGTCGAGCGGGAACTGGTGTTGCGATTGGCCAGTCTGCTGTGGCGGCTGCGCCGCGCCACCGCAATGGAGACCGGTCTGCTCCAAATCCAGAGCGAGATCCTGCAGGAGGCAAGGTCAGTGCACGCAAACCGGATTTGCAGCCGAGGGAACGCTACCTCAACAGCATAATGCAATGCAAAGGATCGGCCTCCGATCTTCACCATCACGATGCGAGGAAATGATCAGTATGATGACCAGGAAGGAACGGCCAGACCCTATCGCCGACTTATTGCGCAATGCTTCTTGCGGCTTGCCAATGTCGACAACGGCGCCTTTGAACGCATCGGCCGCTACGAGACCATGCTTTGGCGCCAAGCGCGCCAGATTCTCTTTACGCTAGAGGTATTGCGTCGAAAAAATCTAAACGAGGTCGGACATTATCAAGCCGACAGATTGCGGTTCGTACTATTTGCGATAATGGAGTTTCGTCCTTTGCGCCCGCCGCCTGGCCGATCACTCGATCTCTTCGATTAACTTGCGCGATTGCCTCAGCAGGCTCGAAGCCTGTCGGCGTTGCTCAATGGCTTCGCGCGTAAACCGCCCATGTTTTAGAGCATTTTTATTGCCGCGCGGAGCGCCAGATCCCGGCGCGCCGCCATGCATCCGACAACGCCTTTTCCGCTCACCGCCGGAGACATGCAAGGCTTGCCCGATCGCGTTTTGGCCCCGCACCGCAGGCTCGACAGCATCGGGCCAGTATTACGCGGATGATTGCCCGTCATCTTTTTGCCTACGCCGCACCGGAGGCTAACCCGCTCCGGGTTTTCAATGGTCGGCATTGGGTTGCCGCGCATCGGTGAGGGCGCGTGTCTGATCCGCGGGATTTTGCGGCGCCGCGGCGCGTGCAGCTTGATTGATATTACCAACGATCGCTTGTCCGCCTTCACCCACCGTTACATGTTGAACCGTGACTTTCTGCTCTCCGCCGGTCCGGTAGCGCTTGAGCGCCTCCAGCTGCATCGCGAAGGTCCGCGCCAGCTTGTTGAGTGCGCGCTCGGCGTTATCCTGTTGCGGTATGTTCTCGACGCACGCGAGCCGCTTCGCGAAAAGTCATTGTTGCCAGATGGATGGCCGCCATCTGGGCCGCGAGCATCGCCTCGAGGTGATCGTTTGTTTTTATATCTTTGATTATCGGAAAGCATAAAATTCAGCCCGCTGCTGCACTTAATCGTGCCATCGCGAGCAGACAGATTTGCGAGTTGTTCAATCAGGCCTTGGGCGAAAACCGGGGTCCGCCGTTCCTAGGGCTTCCTTGAGTAGCTTCGAATCCGACAGTGAGATCCGCATGATCTAGCGTTAGGTCTGAGTGATTTTCCATCTTTAGACGCCGGCCTTTAGCCGCGGAACCGGGCATTCCGGCGGACTTTCGCATGCGTTGCTTGCTAGAGTACTGTAGCGCTCGCGCTCAGTCGGCCCATACTGCGGTCCGCCAGATTTAAGTCGATCTTTCTTGCGTTGCCGAAGGTCAGTGCACCCTCCAGCCGCCTGGCGAGACACGCCCTACGGGTAATTCCTTATCTATTTAGCGGGGGGCAACTCGCCAGTTAGGCCCCCCGTCAAAAAACGGATACTTTGCCTAGGGTTGTTTTGCTAATTTTTCGCATACCCTACCCCTTAATTCCCCCTCGCATCTGTGACCTCGCCCGAGATCGAACTCCGCGAGACCGAGCTGACCCACCTCAACGATCAGTCAATCCGGCGCCCCCTCGAAGCCGCGGGTGCCCAATTCATCGACGCAGACTCGGGAGCGCGCGCCGGGGTCAGGTTGCGGGATTCGCGGCTCAAGGAAAGACAAACTCGAACGGGATCGACGACGATCTCTGGGCAGCAAGCCGAAGCCTGGTATTCACAACCAAAACGGCTTCCACGAGAGGTCTGTCTTGCTATCGCCACGTCAAAACGTGAGAATCAGCAAGGGAAAGGAGCCGGTTGATTCGATGATGGGGACTGGTCTGATGTCTGATCGCGATCGCTTGGATCGGATCGAGCGAAAGATCAATAGGATTGGGCGCTTTGTGCTATTCGGCATTGCGCTTTTCTTTGTCGCCGCCGCCGTCCTGGCTGAGGGGTATTACGACCGCCTTGTCATCGGCTATGGGAATGTTATTGCCGCCGCACTCGTCGTCAATTGTACTGATGTTTTTTGTCTGGGCTCGAGCACCGTTTCGCGACTGATATAGTCCCGGCTAATCCGTCTTTCGACGCAGATTTAGAGCTATTGTTAGCGGCGAGCATGTCCGCGTAACAAGGCATGCGCTTGAACGCAAATGCCTGCGCCCAAGCGAGAGTTCTGGCCCTATTGCGCATCATCATGCCTAAATTGCTTTATCTCATTACCGAGGACTGGTTTTTCGTCTCGCACTTTTTGCCGATGGCGCAGGTCGCCCGGGAGTGTGGATTTGAAGTGGCGGTAGCCACCCGTGTCCGCGATGCCGCCGACCAAATCAAGGCGAGCGGTATCTCGGTCATTCCCATCGAAGGCAGGCGCGGCAGTTTCAGTCCCCTGGCTGCCCTCAGCCACTTCATCCGGGTGATTTCGATCGTGCGGGCGCAACGCCCGGATATCGTCCATTGTATCGCGCTGCAACCGATCATGATTGGCGGTCTTGCGGCGAGGCTCGCGGGCGCCAAAGCGCTGGTCCTCGCACCTACAGGTCTGGGATATCTCTGGCTGAAGCCGGGGATTATGGGCCGTCTCGTCCGCGGCCTCGTGCGCTTTGTGGTCGGTTCACTGCTGCATGGCCGGGGCACGCGCTATCTGTTCGAGAACCGGGAGGACCCGGTTGCGCTGGGCCTTGACCCCGATGCTCCCAATATAACCATCGTGGGTGGCGCGGGCGTCGAGCTTTCGGAATTTTCCGTCTCGGCCGAGCCGCCAGCGCCGCCCGTTCGTGTTGCCGTTGTAGCGCGGATGATTTGGCCGAAAGGCATCGGCGAGGCCGTCGCGGCGGTTCGCCGGGCGCGCGTATTGGGGGCGCAAGTCGAACTTGATCTTTACGGTCAGCCCGATCCGTCCAATCCTAAGTCCATTCCTGAGCAGACTTTGCGGGACTGGTCGTCGCTGCCGGGAATCGCCTGGCGGGGTCACACCAAGGATATAGCCGCCGTATGGCGCGATCATCACGTTGCGCTTTTTCTTTCGGCTTATCCGGAGGGGCTGCCGCGGACATTGGTCGAAGCCGCCGCTGCGGGCCGTCCGATTGTGACGACCGACGTCACCGGTTGCCGCGAAGTCGTGCGTGATGGCGTCGAAGGTTTCCTGGTGCCGCCCGGCGACGAAGAGGCCGCTGCCCGCGCGCTGGTTAAACTGGCCGCCGATCCGGCGTTGCGGGCAAGGCTTGGCGCGGCCGCGAGAGCGCGTTTTGAGGAGCGATTTACCGCGGAAGCCGTCAAACGGAAGGTTCGTGACCTTTATCGGTCGTTGGACGTAACCCCCGCTGGCCGAAGCGGGCGGTCAAGCCAGGACCCCCTCCCGCCTGAATAAGGCGACGTTAACCCGCCAGAACCTAAAATCGTCCCACAAACTCGTCAAAAATTTACGAGTGGACCATTTCATGGCGGATCATCGTCCGGGCATTCGCTACAGCATCGTTGTGCCAGTCTTCAATGAGGAAGCTGTGCTTCCGATGCTGTTGCGGCGTCTGGGGCTGCTGATGGAGCAGCTCGACGGATCGGCCGAAACGATCTTTGTCGATGACGGCAGCTCAGATTGCAGTCCCATCATTCTGCAATCCCTCGTTCGAAGCGATCCACGCTACCGCTATATCGGTCTGTCTCGCAATTTCGGTCACCAGGTCGCGATCACAGCCGGGATGGACGCGGCCGCCGGCGATGCGATCATCGTCATGGACGCCGATCTGCAAGACCCTCCTGAGATCGTCGGAGAGATGATCGCAAAATGGAAAGAAGGCTTCGACGTCGTCTACGCGCGCCGTTTGTCACGCGCCGGTGAGAGCGCCTTCAAGCGTGCAACCGCGAATTTATTCTACAAGTTGCTTGAGCGAATGTCTTCGATCGCAATTCCGGCGGATGTCGGAGACTTTCGCCTGATAGACCGCAAGGTGCTGGACGTGTTGCGCCGCATGCCGGAGCAGGATCGCTTTATAAGGGGCATGATCGCGTGGCTGGGCTTTCGGCAAACCGAAGTGACGTTTCATCGATTGCCAAGGCTGGCAGGAGAAACCAAGTATCCGCTGTTAAAGATGGTCCGCCTGGCGGTGAGCGGCGCACTCAGCTTTTCCGATGTCCCCTTGCGGCTTGCGATTTGGTTCGGGTTGAGCGTGTCGGTGTGCGCGGTGCTGTACGGCTGTTACGTGGCAAGCCTTTGGTTCCTGAACAGCCATCTCGTTGAAGGATGGTCGTCGACTATTATTGTCGTTTCGTTCCTGTGCGGCATCAACATGCTCATGACCGGTATCATGGGCCTCTATATCGGTCGCATCCACGCCGAGGTGAAGCGGCGGCCGTTGTATGTTGTGTCGCAAAGACTGGGATTCGAACGGGAGGCCATGCAAGCGCGCGCGCCGCTAAGCGCGTCGGCGGACTGAACAAGCCGCATGAGCGAGCTTTTCGACAAATACGACAAGAGCTATAGGGCGGTTGTCCAGTCGTCGATCGACTTCTCCGGCCTGCCGCACAGTTTTTTCACCGCCGCCAAGGCGAACGCGCTGCGCGAGCTCGCGGCCACCCGTCTGACAGGGATGAATGATCTCCACATGCTCGATGTCGGCTGCGGCATCGGCGAATTTCATCCCTTCGTACGGGGCATGTTCGGTCGGATATGCGGCGCCGATGTCTCCACGGCGAGCATCGCCCAAGCCCGGATCAGAAATCCCGGCGTTGAGTACGAAGCCTATGCCGGCGACGTTCTGCCTTACGACAGCGCGGCCTTCGATCTTTCGATTGCAATCTGCGTGCTGCACCATGTGCTGCCGTCGCAATGGGCCGGCTTTCTTCGCGAGATGCGGCGCGTAGTCCGCCCCGGCGGCCTGGTCTGTCTCATTGAACACAATCCGCTCAATCCATTGACGAGGCTCGCGGTAGCGCGCTGTGAATTTGACCGCGATGCGGTACTACTGCGTGCCGGCCGGATGCGTGCGCTACTGGCGGACGCCGGACTCCGCGACGTCCAATCGCATCATTTCCTGCTATTGCCATCGGCAGCGCCGCTGGCTCAGCGTATCGAGCGCCGCTTGGGGCGCATCCCACTGGGCGCACAGTATATCGCCAGTGGTATCGCGTAGGCTTGGGCGATTTCACACCGGTTCGCCGGCCAGCGTCCCGAGTGTGTGGGGTCCATAGAAACAAAGATCTCAAGCTCTTACGCCCAGCGGGCCGGAGTTTATATCTTTCTCGGTTCGTTCGCGTGCGTGTATGACGTCGCAAGATCAACGCTCCTGCTTGGCCACCTTGATTTGGGATAGGGATCGATGACGCTCGTTGATGCGGGATTGTGGTGCGGGATCGGCGAAGGCGATTTCGCAGGACGTCCGGCATTATTTCTCGATCGTGACGGCGTTGTCGTCGTCGATACCAATTATCTCGGCCGGGTCGAAGACCTGCAAATGATCGCCGGATCGGCTGAGGCGATCGCGCGCTGCAATATTTTGGGAATTCCCGTCGTGCTGGTGACCAATCAATCCGGCATTGGACGCGGCTATTACGACTGGGAAGGATTTCAGGCGGTTCAGGGCGCTTTAGCTTCGGAATTGGCCCGAGGCGGCGCTCACCTCGACGCTGTTCTGGCGTGCGCCTATCACAAGGACGGCAATGATCCTTTGCGGGTCGACAATCATCCCTGGCGCAAACCTAATCCGGGCATGATCGTAACGGCGGCTGAGCGCATGGGTCTCGATTTGCCGCGCTCGTGGATCGTCGGCGATCAATGTCCATGATCTCGCTGCCGGACGCGGCGCAAGCTTGGCTGGCGGGACATTGCTGACTGCCAGCGGTCACGATAGGCAGGAAGCGTTGGCGCTCGCGGGCGCTCGGTTCTCGGTCGACGTGGCGTTCAATCTGGCCGGCGCCGTGGACAAGCTGTTAGAGCAAGGCCTGCTCGGGACGAGGCAATGAGCGAGACCATTCTTGTCACGGGCGCGGCCGGCTTCATCGGTTTTCATCTGACGCGCCGGCTTCTTGCCGACGGCTGGACCGTACATGGCGTCGATAATCTCAACGCCTATTACGATCCGCGATTGAAAGAGGCGCGGCTTGCAGAGCTTGCAGCTCATTCCAGCTTCCACTTCCATAGAAGCGATCTGGCCGATCGTGCCGCGACGGCTGCTATCTTCGAAAAGGTGCGTCCTCCTTATGTGGCGCATTTGGCCGCGCAGGCCGGCGTGGCCCATTCTGCCGTCGATCCAAATTCGTATATCGACGCCAATCTGGTCGGCTTCGCCAATATTCTGGAAGGCTGCCGCCACACGGCGTGTCGGCACCTCGTGTACGCGTCATCATCGTCAGTGTACGGCGCTAATCGCGAAATGCCGTTGCGGGTTTCCGACCGGGTTGACGAGCCGCTGAGTCTTTACGGTGCGACAAAAAGAGCGAACGAACTAATGGCGTATGCTTACGCGCATCAGTTCGGTCTGCCGGCGACGGGCTTGCGTTTCTTCACCGTTTACGGTCCTTGGGGCCGTCCGGATATGGCGGTTTGGCTGTTTACCGAAGCGATTTCACAAGGCCGGTCCTTGAAACTATTCAATTCCGGACATATGCGGCGGGATTTCACCTATGTCGATGACGTGATCGAAGCAGTGGTGCGCCTCATCAAGATCGTGCCGGAAAGTTCGCCGGGCCGGGAGCAGCCACCGCACCACATTTATAACGTCGGAAACAGCCAGCCGGTCGAAGTCATCGAGCTCGTCGACATGCTGGAGAAGATCATCGGCAAGCCGGCGCGGCGCGAGTTGTTGCCTATGCGGTCCGTCGACGTTCTGGAAACTTTTGCCGACAGTTCGGAACTTCAGCGCGTGGCAGGATTTGCGCCGCACACGCCAATCGAGCAGGGTTTGCGGCATTTCGTAGAGTGGTACCGAAAGTACGCGGAACGCGTTTCATGAACAGGCGATTTGACACGGCCAAACGCGGCGGGCATCGCTGGTCGCAACACACTGTCGGAAGAATCGGCGGACCATGACGAAAGCCGTTTTGGGAATTATCGGCGGCTCGGGCGTCTACGATCTCCCAGGTCTTGAAAAAACACAGACGAAAGCGATCGACAGTCCGTGGGGCGAGGCTTCTGCGCCGCTATTGATGGGCGAGATTGCGGGGTTGCCTGTCGTTTTTTTGTCGCGCCACAGCAAGGGTCACGGCACTCGCCTTCGGACATCAATTATCGCGCCAATATCGACGTGCTCAAGCGGGCAGGGGTCACGGATTTGATCTCGCTTTCCGCCTGCGGTTCTTTCAAGGAGAACTTGCCTCCCGGTACGTTCGTGCTGGTCGATCAATTCGTTGATCGCACGCACAAGCGAGAGAGCTCCTTTTTCGGCAAGGGCTGCGTGGCCCATGTCTCGATGGCGCACCCGGTGTCGCCGCGGCTGCGAATTCATCTCGCCGCAGCCGCGATGGCGGAAGGCATCGATGTCGTGCGCGACGGCACTTATGTCTGCATCGAGGGGCCGCAGTTCTCGTCGCTGGCGGAAAGTCTAACCTACAAGAATCTCGGCTATTCGGTCATCGGCATGACCAATATGCCAGAGGCCAAGCTCGCGCGCGAAGCGGAGCTTTGCTATGCGACCGTAGCGATGGTGACGGACTTCGACTGCTGGCATCCGGATCACGACGCTGTGACCGTGCAGGATATCGTCAAGGTGCTGGTCGCTAATGCGGAAAAGGCCACGCAGCTTGTAGCGCGACTTGCGCGCGATTTTCCGCGCGAGCACGAACCCTGTCCGATCGGTTCTGATCGTGCGCTCGACAATGCCCTGATTACGGCGCCGGATGCGCGAGATCCGGAGCTTTTGCAAAAGCTCGATGCTGTTGCGGGCAGAGTCCTGCGGGGCCATTAGTCGGACGCGGATACCGGCGAGCCCCTGCTTTGGATTGCTTTTTGGCTTCGCGGTGCAAAAACCGCCGCGAGCTAATGGTCAATCGTCACAATGCGGAAAGTTATGACTATCTTTCCAACAAATTCTTGACGCTTTTCGGCGCAGTATTACCTATAGACCAGTCGTGACGGGACTTGCGTTTACGACTCGTTAGTCAAGCGCTCGTTACTTGTCGGTCCTGTTGGATAAAATGTCACGAAGGTTCGCTTATCGTAGTGTTCTGGGAGAGCGTGCGATGTCGACTAAGCTTATCGGTCGAGAAGGCGTAAAGCCAATTGCCCCATCTATCGTTCCTGATGATTTAAGCGCGATTTTGCATGACGCCAACTCTCTGCTTGCGCTCATGAGCCAAGAGCCCCTTCAGGTCGTTACCGAACTCGCAAATGAATTAGTTCGTTCCGCGCATGAGGCCGGTGCGGTGGAGATTGAAGCGGCGGCAAGCGACATCCGCCGTCTTGCCTCAGGTAAAGGCCCCGTGGCGCTAACTGGGGCGATGCACGCTCTGACCACTGCGATTGCCCACACGGAAAGCCTGCTCGCGGCCTGATCCTCGGCTGGGCGTTGACTTAGTCTCGGCTGGCCCCATGGAGGCCTAAGATTAGTAATCGCGCTGGTGATCTTTTGCCGGCACTCCTGCTTCCAACAATGGTTGATCTCGCTCCGACCTCAGGTTTTCGTAGTTCTCGTTCACTGTGCTCAGTCGGAAACCGTGCCGTGTCGAATTGAATAAGTTCGCCGGTATGGCTCGCCAAAACGCATCGCCGCTTATCTTATCGTACCAGATTTCCGACAGACCAAGAGTAATGATGAAGACAGAAGCCGAGTTAATAATCCCCCACGTCTGCTGTCTCACCTCCGGATCAACGGCGGCAATCTCCTTGTTGGGGCCGAACCACAGGTTCTCGGGGAAATCGCGGTCGCCAAGCGCCCACTCAAATTGCTGGCGGATGGCAAATGTATTCACCATGCCTTCGCCGAACCGAACAATATGAGCGAAAAGATCAAGGTTGCGACCTAGAACGTTGAAATCGCGCGCAATCAAATACTCGGAAATATGCTGCGCGAAGCAGCTGCCAAATGCGACGACTGCCGTGGTCTTGTTGATAAACGGCGCCGGCGGCAGCCATCCTTGTAGAATGAAGTTCTCGATTGCATCCGGCTCACACAACTCGGCTTTCGACGGTATGAAGTTCGTATGCTCGCCACGATACCACGAGCCATGAAAGGCGGCTGCATGCCGGCCGCGTTTTGATTTAATCGTAAACTTACTCATTTGCTCCTAATTCCGGCGTTGCCTCGCGAAAAATACACGAAGAAAGCTGCCACTTCCACGGGCGCCCGAACAGGGGCTGCAGGGCAGCAACGGCAGCAATGGGCGTTGCGCGACTGCGGGCGACAGCTACCAGTCTGACGTTTGTTTGGGACAAAGCACCATAGTCCATACCGGGCTTGCGAGACCCCGAGATTTGTAAGCAGGACAAGGAATAAGACGGCCCCAGCCGCTCCGGCCTGCACGGCGCGCCTCCTAACTCACGGGACCCTCCCGCAGTTAGGAGTTGGTCACGCCAGCAAGCCCGAAGGCTCGTGGCGTTTGCGCCATAAGACTGGCGTAATCTACCTGGCAGGCGATAGAGCAAACGGCTTTATCCAGGGCATACGGAACGGTGACCAATACCTGGCAAGCGATAAAGCAAATGGCTTTATCCAGGGCATAGGGAACGGTGTCCAAGGATGTGGTGTGGTTTTCAGCCGCGCGAATATGTTTTTTAGGTCTTCATAGGGATAGATGCTGATTAAGTCGGACTGCGATATCGAGCGGCGGTAATCAGCGATCCATTCTGCGTCGAGGGGCTGCACCCCTGGCGATAGCCATGTCAGCAAAGCAGTTGTCCCGTCAGTCCAGCGGATGCCGAGAAAGCGGGCGATGTTGTCGGGTGAAAAAAGCGGGCTCAAAGGGAGCGGATCGTGAAGCGGCAAATCGCGCGAAAATAAAAAGTAATTATGGTCAGACGCCTGCAAAGCCTCTCGTGCCTGCTCGGGATTGCCGAACATCACCTCCTGCCAGTGCGGTATCACGAATTCTCGAAACGATTCCATTCGGCACCCAGGCAACATGCAATAGGCGTCATGGTGGAATGACCAGATCGGTGTATTGGGGCCGACGACGGCAAAAGCACCGCGAGCGCCTGGATAGATTGCGTTCTCCGCGAGCGGGTATTTGAACGGTTGAAGGGTATAAGCCGTATCTATGCTGATTGCTCCGACCGCGAATTGTGCGCTGTGACTTAAAATGCCGAACAGCCGATAGGGGTGGCTGGCTATGGCGAGTGTCACGAGACAAAGTACAAAAACTATCCTCGGCGAGAGCGGATGATTGACGATGCGCACAAAGCGGGGGTCTGCCCCGGCGATCGGAAGTCCCAGTAGACAAACCGATGCTATAAGCATTATCGGGACCGCAACGCTTCCGAAACGATAGAACGAATTGAATATCATCCTGCTCAAAGTGGCGGCTACCAAAACAAATGTCGCGATTGTCGCAAGGAGAACTACTGTCAATTGAGGTACGCGGAGGGGAATAGTCCAGTGCCCCTCGCGATAGCGAACAAACAACGCGACAAGGCCGACGACAAATCCCGCGCCGGCGAGTGGATAAACCAGATCAAAACGACTGGTTTGGCCCACGATCGTCAGAACGTGGGATAGTGGTTCGGGAGGAAAATGATAGGAACTCAAGGCCCACGTCAGTTCCACGGCCATGGGTAATGTACCCAGGCGATAGAGCTTCTCGACGTCGCTTATCGGCCACGTCAGTACCAACAGGTAGTCGTTGAGGATGCCGGTTGTCGCGTAATTAACTGCAAAAGTTCCAAGAAAAACAAGCGCTGAAATTGTCCCTAGAGCAAATATAAAGCGCGCGCGAGGAAAATGACCTTTGGCCAAATACCAAATAAACAAAATGCCAAATGTCGGCCCTAAAATAATGATGCTAAAAGGGGTGGCAATTATGACCGCGATCAAAGTTGCAAAGGCGCAAATTGGCCATACGCGATTTGTCGCGCTGCCGCACCGAGTCAAGGCGGCGCTTGTTGCCCAAAGGCACGCGATGACAAGCGCCGTCGTCAGCTCGTGCGTTTTTTCAAACTCGGCCCAATTCGGCGTATAAATGTAGATGACAATGAAAAGTAGAGTGGCGGCATACGGCCAGCCCGTATTTGGCGCGGCAGAGTTGCAGGCAATGAAAACAACGAAAGCCGCCGCGCTCATGAGGACGAGCGTGGCGAGTTGCGGGGCAAGCGGATCTGTCAGCAGCATCGACAAAAAGGTGAGGCTTGCACCTTTGTCGTAGAAGTATTGGTCCCAGACCTCATTCGGCCAAAGCCCGTGATGGGCAATGACTGCTTCGAAGTAATAGAAGTATTGGGTGAAATAATCGTGATTGCCGCCAGGATAAAGGCCCTTCACCAGAATGAGTGCGGCGTAGGCGGCGGCGAAAAGGACAAATGTAATCCACAGCGCAGCCTTGGCGCTTTTCGTCGTATTCCGGGCCAAAGCAATGTTGACGGAGTTCTGAAATTGCGAAAAACGATGCTTGTGCATCGCTGTACGAGGCGGCAACTAAAGGCAAGGTAATGATAATCGCGACTGGCAAAGTGTAGAGGCTAAGATAGCCAAGGATTATCATTCCGACATGCCAAACGCCGGCGCCGGTGAAGAAGCAGAGGACGATCCGTTCGAAAAATGGCGTTTCAGCCAATTCGTTTTTCGCCACCGCTCGTAACAGTACGGCGCCCGCGGCTTCCACGATCCAGAACAGATAGAAGCAGAAGATGAGCCGGCAGGCGTTGTAGGCAAGCACGAGCCAGCCGATCTCGGAAAAATGCCTATGATAGACGTCTATGACCTGGAACCAGAACAGCACGGCTGCGTAAGGGACGGTAAAAAGCCCAGCAAATAGTGCGGCACGGACTCTTTGAGCCGATACAGTTCCTGTTTTCACGGCGGCGGAGTCGTATTCAGTCACGGGCTGCTCTCAAACGGGAATTCTGTATTACACCAAGCTGAACTTTTGGCTGCGATAACATGCCGCCATTGCGATGAGTTTGCTCATCGAAATGGGCCTCGGTTTGGCCGCGTCGTTACTTCTCATTGCAAGCGATCAAAGCGTTCAGTTGTCCTGGAGTGTATGTTGCTCTCTACAGGCGTTGGATATATCGGTACAGGGGGCGTTCTGCGGCGTCTGCGCGGGAAATTGTAAGATCGATGATCAAAGGTAGATCGATCTTGGTGAGGCAGGGGCTCGCCATCGCGGCGGTATTGCTATGGATCGCGGCGCTCTTCGCAAGACAGTGGCTCGTGCCTTCCTTTGCACGCCCAAACCAGATCCACATCGACGAAGCGACCTACGGTGAGAGCTGCGAGCACTTTGTGCCACCATCTGGAAACATCAACCGGGTGAGGAGGGGTAACGCCACGGTGGTGGCCTTGCAAGCGTGTAACAACACCGACGTATTTTGCCCGGTTTACATTGACCGCGTTAAGTTCGGCGATCCGGCGGCCGGTTGTGAGAAAGACTTCAACGTCAGCTGGCGATGCGGCAAAGATCAAAAGCTTCGACACCTTCATATCCCCGGTGAGGCGGTCCAGCAGCTCGCCTGGCTCAATTGCTCCGACCATGAGCCATTACAACAAAAGCCATGACAGCAAACGGCGTCATTCGTCGGGTGTACCAGTTCGTTGAAGCACTCTTCGACGCGATTGCCGATCCCAAGCGCGGCGAATTGTGGATGCCCCTGGTGCTTCTGGGATACGTCGCGGTGTGGACGCTCTATGCCACAATTGCCAAAAGCAGTCAGGATATCCACCCTGACATGGCCGAAATGGCCGCGTGGTCGGAGCGGCTTGCGTGGGGCACGCCCAAACATCCGCCGCTTGGCTCCTGGCTGCTACGCGGCTGGTTCAGCGTCTTTCCGCGCGCGGACTGGGCCTATTATCTGTTCGCGATGCTCCTTCCGGCGGTCGCGCTGTGGATCGCCTGGCGGATTTCCCGGCGCTATATGTCACCGGAAAAGTGCGTGGTCGGGATCGCGCTGCTCACGCTGGTGCCGTTTTACAATGTGCACGCGCTTAAGTTCAACGCCAATGCGGTGCTGACGCCGCTTTGGGCGATCACGACCTGGTGGTTCTTGCTCTCGTTCGAGACGCGCCGCCTCGGTTGGGCGGTGTTTGCCGGGATCGGGGCTTCGGCAGCAATACTCGGCAAGTATTGGTCTGTGCTTCTTGTCGCCGCCTTCGGGCTCGCCTCGTTGACGGACCGACGTTCGGACGAATATTTCCGGTCGCCGGCACCCTACATCTCACTCGCGGTGGCAATGATCCTGCTGACACCGCACATCGATTGGGTCATTGCTGATCAATTCGCGCCGCTGACTTATGCCTTTGAAGCGCACCCGGCGTCTTATCTGACGGCTGCCGAATCCGCGATCAGCTTCATCGCCAGCAGCTTTGCCTATATTGCCGTTCCCGTTGTCTTTAGCCTGATCGCCACGCGGCCCGGCCTGGCAGCGCTTGCCGATACATTGTGGCCCTCGGAGCCGCAGCGCCGTTTTGTCGTCGTTCTCTTTGCGGCGCCATTTCTGTTTGCAGTCTTGGTCGCCATTTTGCTTAAGACCCACATCGAAGCGCTATGGGCGATTTCACTGATGACGCTGCTGCCTGTGGTGCTGTTTTCGTCCCCTACGGTGTCGATTTCGCGTCGAGCCGGCGTCAACGCGCTGGCGGCAGCAATTGTCTATTCCACTGGTTCTGCTTGCTGCCTCGCCGGTTATTGCGATCGCAGTTCATCAAGCGGGTGTCGAAAACTTCCAGGACCAGTACGCGTTGATTGCCCATGCTCTCGATAACGCGTGGCAAAGGCAAACCGATAAACCATTGCGAATTATCGGCAGCTTCACGAGCGTTGCTAATGGCGCCGCCTTTTATATTCCAAGCAAGCCAGAGACTTTCGATCTCTACGCGGCGGCCGTCACGCCGTGGGTCGACGACGCGGATATCAGAACCAATGGAATGGCAATGGTTTGCCCGGAATCGATGGCTCCCTGCTTGCAGATGCTCCAAGGGTACGGCGAGCACTATCACGCTGTTGCCACCGAGCATGTTTCGCTGGCTCGGAGCTACCTCGGGAAGTCTGGCCCTGGGGTCTCCTATGAGATCGTTATTATCCCGCCTGGGTGACGCGTGAGGTCGTTAATCCTGCCCGACACTTGGCGTTGCCTCGTGGAAGCAAGCGGGTTAATGCCACGCGAGTCTTTCAACGGAGAGGTTTGTGAGCTCTGACGGTGGCGTGCCCTCTAATACGCCGACCCCCGGGCGTTGCCTCGAACATCTCGACGTATTCGTAATCGCAGGCGGACTGGGCACCCGTATCGAGCCGGTCTTGGGCAAGGTCCCGAAGCTTTTGGCGCCGATTTCCGGGCGGCCTTATCTGGCGTACCTGCTAGACTGGCTCAGGCGATTTGGGGCTGCACGCGTCGTGCTCGGTCTTGGTCATCAGGCTCAGGCTGTTGTTGATTCTCTAAAGTCCGAGAACGGCATCGCGCCACGACCTTGTCGTTGACACTGTCGTTGAGCCGCGGCCGCTCGGGACGGCCGGCGCTGTCCGCTTTGCCCGCGAGAGTTTGCGTACCGATCCGGTTTTGGTCATGAACGGTGACAGCTTTGCTGACGCTGACCTTTGTAAATTTGTCGAACACCATCGAAGCACAAAAGCTAAAGCGACATTGCTTTGTGCCGAGGTGGACGACGCCGGCCGCTATGGCCGCGTCGAATTGGACCAGGCCGGTCGTATCCATGGGTTCATCGAGAAAGATCCCGCGTTTCACGGCAGCAGTCCGGTGAGCGCCGGAGTCTATTTGTTCTCTGCGGCGCTGCTCGATGAGATAGCGGCTGGGAACGCCACATCGCTCGAGCGCGACGTATTTGCCCGCGCGCCTTCCGGCTCGCTCGCGGCATTCACGGGGCGCTTTCGCTTTCATCGATATCGGGACGCCCAAGTCGCTCGCGCTCGCCGGCGAAGTGATCGGAAGTCGGGCTCGGAGGGCTACGGCATGATCATCAGCCGCACTCCATTCCGGATTTCCCTGTTCGGCGGCGGTACCGACTATCCGACGTGGTTTAGGGAACATGGCGGATCGGTCATTGGCACCGCGATCGACAAATATTGCTACATCAGCGTGCGGCGCCTGCCGCCGTTCTTCGAACACAAGTCGAAGATCGTTTATTCCAAAGTCGAACTGGTCAAAAGCGTCGCGGAGATCGAGCATCCTGCCGTTCGCGGCGTTCTGACCGATATGAAGATCGAGGACGGTCTCGAGATCCATCACGACGCCGACCTTCCGGCACGATCCGGACTTGGCTCAAGCAGCTCATTTACCGTCGGACTGCTCAACGCGCTTCACGCGCTCGACAGCCGGATGATTTCCAAGCGCGACCTCGGGCGCGAGGCGATCCGCATCGAGCAGGATGTGCTGAAAGAGGATGTCGGCAGCCAGGACCAGGTTTGGGCGGCCTATGGCGGTTTTAACCGGATCGACTTTCATCCCGATGGCAGTTTCTCGGTGGCGCCTTTCATCATGCCGGCGGCGCGGCGCGCGGAGCTGCAGCAATCGCTGATGCTGTTCTTTACCGGGTTTTCGCGGCTCGCGCCGGCCTTTGCGCAAGACCAGATCAAGAATATGAACAACCGCAAAAATCAATTGCGGATGATGAAGAGTCTGGTCGATAGCGCTGCCGATATTCTGCTTGATCCGAAAGCCCCGATGCGGGAGCTCGGCGAACTTATGCACCAGTCATGGCAGCTCAAGCGCGAGCTTGCCGACAGCGTCTCCAATTCGCAGATCGACGAAATCTATGACGCCGCGCGTGCGGCCGGCGCCATCGGCGGCAAGCTGCTTGGCGCCGGCGGCGGCGGCTTTATGGTGCTGGTGGTCGATCCGGAAAAGCGCGCTCAGGTGCGCGAGCGCCTGAACAAGCTGATTGCCGTCAATGTCGGCTTCGACACCGAAGGCAGCAAGATCGTCATTTACCAGCCGGACGCCGCGTAGAACGTCCTAGTCATGCTATGAGCTAGGCAGACTTTCATGCCGACGTAACGTCTTGTCTCGTACCAAATTTAGCTCGCCA
>CAVXHG010000003.1:0-229946 GCA_963761525.1 uncultured Alphaproteobacteria bacterium
TAAGGACGAAGAGAAACGCTCAATAAGCGGAATCACCCGTGCGATTTTCATAACTGCCCGACTAGTACGATCGCGCTGGTCAACGAGCAACCGTGTCCGCGCTTTCCGACCCCTACCGGCCCATCGGCGACGAAGCGGTTAGCGTTGTATCCCCCCGACGTCTGCCGCTCGGCTTCGCCGTTAACCTCGGCTCCGAACAGGACGGCAAAGGCCGAGAGCCACATCCAGATCAGCAGAATCAGCAGCGCACTCAACGAGCCGTAGGTCTTGTTGTAGTTGCCGAAGTGATAGACATAAACGGTGAACAGGATCGATCCGACGATCCACAGGATCGTGGCCACGATCACTCCGGGGATAGCCCATTTCCATTTCGGCACGCTCCGGTCAGGCCCGTAGCGGTAGATCAGCGCCACCATTCCCATGACGAACACGATGAGAAGCGGCCATTCGACGACCAAGCCGACCCAACGCCCCGGACCGCGCACGCCGGCTCCGTTCAGCACCGCGGGCAGGCCGGCGACGAGCGCCAGGGCGATCAGCCCGCCGACCATGACCACGACAGTCAGCACCAGAGCAGTCACGTTGAACCTGATGAATCCCCGCCCCTCCGGCTGAGCGTAGGCGATGTTGAGCGCGGTCATCATGCCGGTCATCCCGCGCACGCCGCTCCAGAGCGCGATCACGATGCCGATGATGGCACCAAGGCCAAGGCTCTTGTTCGACGCAGAGACAAGTTGGGTGTAGCTCGTCGCCGATCAGCTTCACGGTCGATGGCGGAAGCATGCCCGACAGCGACTGGACGCTTTTCGCCATATCCGCTGGATTCGCGACCAGACCGTAGACCGAAACCAGCGCGGCCAAAGCGGGGAATAGCGCCAGCAGCAGGTAGTAAGTTACACCGCCCGCGACCAGCGACAGGTTTTTCTTGCCGGTATCCTTCCAGACCCGGTACAGAATATCCGTCCAGCCGCGCGCCGTAATCTGCCACGGCGCTTCCGCTTCGCGCCCTCGGTCTTGCTGCATCCTGTCCAGCTCCCTTCGATGAGAACCCGACGATAGTCCGGCGCGGCTTCTGCCGACTAGGTTGGCCGAGAACGCAATCGTTATCGATTTTTCCCTTAGTCAGGGAGATCGCTTGGATCGCGCTACACAAAGACTCTCTGTGCGATACGAACAAGACGGGCGTTCGACGTCCCTCGCAACTCGACTGAGCGCGGTGACAAAACGTCGATCTGCTTTTCCAGCATGTTCAGCTCAACCATCTACTGCGGGCGTTTATCCTGCGGCAACTGCACTGGGCCATTCGTCTCTTGCGGTGCTGACTGCTGCCCGGCAAGCGGCGGCGCCACTGCGGAGTTCATGGTGTCGACCGGGGTCGACGTCGGAGGCTCCCCACCATCCATTGGGAGATGAGCATGACGGCGATAAAGACGACGCACAGGCAAAGGCCTCCCGGAATTTGGCCACGTCACTGACGTTCGCAAGAGTCCCGGACGATCGGATCGCGGAACTGCGTTCCGCGGCAAAAGCGCAATCAAGCGAGCAGCGATCGTTCCGCTTTCCAGATGCGCCGACGGCCTGTCAGGGAGTGCCGCGATCGAGGCCGCCAATCTCTGGGTGGCAATTTCCCGTGGCAGCCCAGCGAGTTCGGCCGCCTCTTGCCAAGGATCGATATCCAACCGCGCCAGCGCGGAAAGCATGTAAGTGGCGTGTCATTTTTGTCCTTACCGATCGGCGCGAACAAAAAGTCGTCAAATTGCTTTCCAAGAACAGAAACGAAAGCCGAACGAAAAGTCAATCATTCACCGAATTGCATCGTCTTCTGTGCTTTCACGAACTGCATTCTGGCCTGGTTAAGGGACCATCGTTAGGATTGGTCGCTGGGCCGAACTTCGCCGTAATGGTCATGAAAAGTTTTCTCATAAGCCCGGTCGACCGTGGTGGATGCGTTGTATGTCGGGCTATCCTTGACCCTCTGACGATCGACTTTGAGGTCGACCAGGTTTTCCATCCGGATCGATTCCTTTTACCGAGCGTGGCGGGATCAGGACCTTATTGCCGGGCCACCAATTCCGCGTATCAACGACGAGGTATTGGATGCTCCAATCGGCATCCTCGACGAGGAAATCCTCGACGTGACCGATTTCGCCATCGTTGGCATGAATATGGTACCCAGTGACGGCCGCGATACTCCGCAGATGCGGATCGTCGTCACTTCGCTGCGCGGCGGCGATATCCTCAGCCGCAGTCTCGACTCCGGAACAGGCGACACCGACCTGGCACCGTTGCCAAAGTCGTAGCCGCCCATAAAAAGACCGGTGCCCCAGTAAGGCTGCCATCCGTAATAGTCGTAGATGTTAGTCTCTAACTGTCGCGACACAGGCTCCTCAGTGTCGATATCGGGACTGTCCTTGACCTGCTGCATGGTCAATCTCACAGAGAATTCGCGCTCCGTAAATCAAGGCGCCCCAAAACGGAGGGCGAAAGGAGAACCTTGCGACCGGAAAGCCAATTACCGGTATCGACTACCAACCACCGAACCAACCAACTGCTGTCCTCAAAAAGAAAGTCGTTCACAGTGCCAATCCGGCCATCACTTGCCGTAATGGCGTAGCCATCGATCGATGACGCCTTTCGCAGCATTGTTCACTCCTTTTGCTCTCACGTAGGCCAGCGGACTTAGAATCCCAGAAAGAGATCAGTCTTTGCTGTTGTCCGAGAGGTGCGTCTTCCAGTACGCATCGACTTTCTGGCTGAGCTCGTCGAAATGGCCCGGCGTCGTGAATTGGTCTTTGCTTGCTTGCGGCGCGGTGCCCAACGCGGCCTCGGTAGTGCCGAGCACGAGCAGGCTTAGGTTAGGGGCTATTTTAAAGGCCGCCCAGGGAACCGGTACGTACTTCTCATCAATGCCAAAGATCCCACCTCGCGCGACGACCACATAGTCGATCTTGCCCGTCTGCGGATTCGTCATGAGGTCGTCGACACTGCCGAGAGCCTCGTTCTGTGGGCTGCGCACCTCGGTGCCAACCAATTCTGCTGATCGAGACGAGGTATTCGCCGCGGAGACCGGTTGTGCGGCGGCGATCTGCTGCTGACGCCAACTCTGCAAATCGGTGGGCGGCATTTTTCCGCTATGCATATCGGCGACGTAGACTTTGTAGACCTGACGAGTCGTGGCGAGCACTTCCTCGCACGGTTGCTGTTGGCCTTGTTGAGCGAGGATGTCGGCAGCGGCAACAAGAGTCCGAAGCTCGTAGCCCGGCCGCGTATTCTGATAGGCTATTCCGTTCCCTTCTGTGCGCCCCGCCATCATCGGAGGGCCGAAGCCGTATCCCGCCATCGGATAGCCGTAGCCATAGCCGGATCCACCCAGCCAATAGCCTTCTTGATCCATCTGATTGTCGAAGGCGCGCAGATCGCCCAGACACTTTTCCGCAGGCTTGGCGACGGAGACTTTACTCTCGGTGGGAGAAGTTTGGTTCTCCGCGCCGGCTGGAGCGGGTTGTGCGGCGAGCAGGGGAGTAACAAAACTCAAACAGAACAATGCTGCCGCGGAACTGGCCAATCTCGAACGATTCATGGGAGTTATCCTTGTTTGGTGATTTGTTTGCGTTGGTTTCAATTTCTCAAACATGGGCGGGCACGAGATGATCCGCCGTTTTTCCCGCTTCCGCGCCGTTATGCACGTCAAGCCGTGCGGTTTTTGGTGGCGCCGGGGATCGACGTTGGCATCAAGGTCGTGGCGCCACGCTCCTTGGTCGTTTCATAAATGATGTTCATGGCACGCAGCTGCAGAGCCATCGGATGATCGGCGTAGGTCATCTCCTATGCTCGATGAACTTCCCGGCGGTCGCAGCCTCGGTCGATCCGGAGAATCACCCGAGCCTGCTTTTGCGCTTCCGCCTGGGTCGTCTGGGACATCGTGTCCTGTAAGGCAACCGGGATCGCGCCGCGCCGACGGTGACGCAGGTGATCGCGAGGAAATACAGTGGAAGAAATCATCGACTAGGCTACCTGTTCGGTCGCCCCTCAGTGATGAATATGATCCTCTTAACCGTGGATCTCGAGCAATATTGCTCACGACGTTCGCTCAAACCGCCGCAGCTGATTGGTGCGCATTAGCATAGATCTGTTCGCGCTTGTGTTCCGCAATTCGGTGCGGACGACGAACTGTTCAAATTCCTCAGGAGAATTTCGTGGAAGTGGCCGGCAGATCGAGATTGAGGATATCGATTAGAGGTGAGGGGAACGCCGTACGGCAGATTCGCTCGCTGACGCTCGCGCAGCGGAATTATTCCGGAAAGCTCCGCGCCAGTCGTCCGCCATCGGGCAGTTAAAGGCGGGTAGCTGTAGGTCACACCGCCTTGGCGTGCGGAAGCGACAGCTTCAATTGTGAGCAATTTTGAACAGTCACGGCTCCGAAGGAGTCGCAATATTTCGACATTGCCGCTTGCCGACCGCGGCTTGGGTCAGATTTATAAGAGTTTTGACATGGATGAAGTGACACGCAAAGCGACGCCGAACAAATTGATTTCTACAAATGACCACGAGGCCCGGACCGACGGGGCTCTACCCAATCGTCAAGATCTGGGATCGCACATCAACGACTCGATCTTCGGCGCCAGCGCACTGGCGAACCCGCTGCCGAAATACCGCTTCCCAGAAAACGAGAATCGGCCCGAGGACATCTTTCGGGTCGTGTCGGACGAGCTCTATCTCGACGGCAATGCCCGGCAGAACCTGGCGACGTTCTGCCAGACTTGGGAGGAGCCGGAGGTTCATCAACTGATGAACCTCGCCATCGACAAAAACATGATCGACAAGACCGAGTATCCGCAGACCGCGGAAATCGAGATCCGCTGCACGCATATGCTGGCGGACTTGTGGAACGCCCCTGCGGCGGCCACCACGATTGGTACCTCGACCATCGGATCTTCAGAAGCCTGCATGCTCGGCGGCATGGCGGCCAAGTGGCGCTGGAAAGCGCGCCGCAAGGCGCAAGGCAAGCCCACCGACAAGCCGAACCTGGTTTGCGGACCGGTCCAGGTCTGTTGGGCGAAGTTTTGCCGCTACTGGGAGATCGAGAAACGGGAAATTCCAATGCGTCCCGGCATGTTCCACATGGATGCCAAGCGGATGCTGGAAGCGGTCGATGAGAATACGATCGCAGTCGTACCGACCTTCGGCGTGACGTACACGGGCCAGTACGAATTTGTCGCCCCGATCGCCGCCGCGCTTGACGACCTGCAAAAGCGAACTGGAATCGACGTTGATATTCATGTTGACGCCGCCAGCGGCGGCTTCCTCGCGCCCTTTACCGCGCCCGACATCGTCTGGGATTTCCGGCTGCCGCGCGTGAAGTCGATCAGCACGTCCGGTCACAAATATGGCCTCGCTCCGATCGGATGCGGCTGGGTGCTATGGCGAGAAACGCAGGACTTGCCGGCGGACTTAATCTTTTCCGTGCCCTATCTCGGCGGGTCCGTGGGCACCTTTGCCATCAACTTCTCCCGCCCTGCCGGTCAGGTCATCGCCCAATACTACAACTTCCTTCGCCTCGGTCGCGAGGGATACACGCGGATCCAACAGGCCTGCTACGACACGACACAGTGGCTGACAAAAGAGATCGGCAAGCTCGGGCCGTTCGAGTTCATTAACGACGGCAATCCGGAGACGGGTATTCCTGCGGTCTGCTTCCGGGTGAAACCGGGCGCGAAGTTGTCCTATACGCTGTACGACCTTTCCGATCGGCTGTTGCAGCGCGGCTGGCAGGTTCCTGCATTCGCCCTGACCGGCGAGGCCAAGGACATCTCCGTCATGCGGGTCATGATCCGGCAGGGGGTCAGCCGGGATATGGCCGGCCTGCTCGTGGACGACATCAGACGCGCGATCGAGCATTTCGACAAGCATCCGATCACGGTCCCGATGACACAAAAGGAAGTGCCGGTACACACCCACATCTGACGCGCCTACTCCCGCCGCAAACGAGCGCGGCGGACAACGATTCCGCCTCTAGTTCAGCGCAAGGGAAGACCGATCATGTCTCAAAACGTCAAGGCAATGGCGGCACCGGCAGCCAAGATCAGCATCTTTACACTTGCGATCATGAACATCGTCGCGGTCGTCAGTCTGAGAGGCCTGCCATCGGAAGCCGAGTATGGCCTGAGCTCGATCTTCTACTACTTATTTGCGGCGGTGGTTTTCCTGATCCCCGTGTCGCTTGTCGCCGCAGAACTGGCCACGGGATGGCCGGAGAAGGGCGGCGTTTTCCGCTGGGTTGGAGAAGCCTTCGGGCCGCGGTGGGCCTTCGTCGCCATGTTTATGTTGTGGACCGAAGTAACAGTCTGGTTTCCGACTGGGCTGACCTTCGGCTGCGGTGTCCTTGGCGTTCACAGGTCCCAACCAGCAGTTGGGACCAGGCACTTTCGGCCAACAACATGTTCGTGTTGGCGATCATCCTGTCAATCTACTGGTTAGCGACCTTCATCGCGTTCCGCGGGGTCGGGGCCTTCGCTAGGGTGTCCAAATGGGGTGGCATCGTCGGCACGATAATTCCTGCCATCATCCTCATCGTGCTTGGCTTCGCTTACCTCTTGGGTGGCGGTAATTCGCAGATCGACCTGGTCTGGAAGGACGTCATTCCAGATTTTTCCAACTTCAACAACGTCGTCTTGGCCGCCGGCATTTTTCTTTTCTATGCCGGCATGGAAATGAATGCCATTCACGTCAAGGATGTCAGCAACCCGACGCGCAATTACCCGATCGCGATCCTGATCTCCTCGATCGGCACGGTCGCCATCTTCGTACTCGGGACTTTGGCCATCGCCTTCATCATCCCGCACGCGTCCATCAACTTAACCCAGAGCCTGCTCGTTGCCTATTTCGATATGTTCAAATGGGCGCACATACAATGGCTTGCTCCGGTCATGGCGGTCGCTCTCGCGATAGGCGTCTTTGCCGGCATCGTCACTTGGGTGTCAGGGCCGTCGTCGGGCCTGCTCGTGGTCGCGAAGGCAGGATATATGCCGCGTTTCTGGCAGCACACCAACAAACACGGAATGGCCACTCATATTTTGCTGGTCCAGGCGATGCTGGTGACTGTTTTGTCGGTCATGTTTGTTGTGCTCCCGACGGTCCAGGCAGCCTACCAGATCCTTAGCCAGCTCACGGTCATTCTCTACCTCGTGATGTATCTCCTCATGTTCGCAGCAGCAATTTACTTGCGCTTCAGTCAGCCGAACCGTCCGCGGCCCTACAAAATTCCCGGAGGGGACTTCGGTATGTGGCTGGTCGGCGGACTGGGCTTCCTTGGCTCGCTGCTGGCGTTGTTCTGTCGTTCATCCCGCCCGGGCAGATCAAGAGTCGGAAGCCCAACACTTTATGTCGGCATGCTGATTGGGCTCAGCGTGCTTTTGGTCGCCGTTCCCTTCGTCATTTACGCTATCCGCAAGCCGCACTGGCGAAACCCGGACAGCGATTTCGCGCCGTTCACCTGGGAGGCCGAAGGCGGCCACCCGGGCATACCGACGTCATCGAGTAACCGCGACCGGCAGTGTGGTTCCTGCCGCGACCGCGCGCACCCTGGCCGTGACGGCAAAGCGTCCTGAATTACCTGACCGGTTCAACGTGCACGGCTTCGAAATTCTTTTAGGTTCATGCGGGAGGGCCAAATGGACTTTTCGGCAAAGACGATCCAGGCCGCGGTCGATGCAGCGCATGCCGCCGGCAAGGCGGAGATGCGCGGCACCAACGCAAGCTATATTCCCTACCTCGCTGCAATACCCTCGCACCTGTTCGGCATCGCCGTGATGACGGCGGACGGGCAGCTCTTCAAGGCAGGAGACGCCGATTATGCTTTCGCCATTGAATCGATCTCCAAGGTCTTCACGCTGGCCTTGGTTACTGGACTTATCGGATCAAACGCCGTTCGCGAGAAGGTCGGCGTCAGCCCTACCGGCCTGCCATTCAACTCAGTGATGGCGCTTGAGCTGCACAATGGAAAGCCGTTGTCTCCATTAGTGAATGCCGGTGCTATCGCGACGGTGAGCCTGGTGCCGGGTGACACCGCCGACGAATGCTGGGGGCAAATTTTGGACATGCAGAGCCGTTTCGCCGGAAGGCCAATCGCGCTCAGTGACGAAGTTAACCGATCGGAGCAGACGACGAACTTCCATAACCGGGCGATCGGTTGGCTGCTTTGTAGCGCTGGGACTTGCTACAGCGATCCGATGCGTGCGGTCGACGTCTATACCCGGCAATGCTCGACACTCGTTACGACGACCGATCTTGCGTCATGGGCGCCACGCTCGCGTCGGGCGGCGTGAACCCGGTGACGAAGCAGCGGGTAGTCGCTGAGGAGAGCATCCCGCACCTGCTTGCCGAAATGACCATGGAAGGCCTCTATACTGCATCAGGCGAATGGGCTTATTCAGTGGGTCTGCCCGGCAAGAGCGGCGTCGGCGGCGGTATTTTGACTGTATCGCCAGGCAAGCTTGCCATCGCTGCCTTCTCCCCACCGCTCGATCCGGTCGGCAACAGCGTGCGCGGGCAGCTTGCCGCCGCGTCCATAGCCAAAGCACTTGGGCTCAACCTGTTCGCATCACCGCCGTGTGACGAACCTGGAGAACATTAAGATGAAACATGCGCGGAAAGTGAAACAGGCCTGGATTCTCGTCGTTCTTGTCGTCGCAAGCTGGTCCAGGGCGGAAGCGGCGCCTTATTTCGACGATACCGTGAAAGATCAGTGGTTCACTGGATCGCTGGAATCCCCTTCGCCGGCTCTGACCAAGGCCGGCGTCGTCGCCGTCGAGCCCTACGCCATCTACACAGGCAATACCGGCGCCTATAACAACGCCTGGGGACATTACTCGGTGCCCAATGACGTCAATCAAATGCAATCCTTGACTCTGCTCAAATACGGGATCACCGATCGGCTGAGCATTCAAGCGGTGCCAACTTTTAACTACGCGTGGAACGGTCTCACCACCTCCAACGGTGTCGGTTGGTCGGCGATCTCCCGATTGAGCTCCAATATCGACTCAACGATGAAAGCCGCAAAACTGGCTTACCCTCGGTCACACTCGGTCTCGCCACGACCTTTCCAACCGGCGCCTATAACAACCTGAGCAATCCACTCAACGGATTCGGCGCGGGCGCCTACACACTCAAGGAAGAGATCCTGTTGCAGTCGCTGTTCGATACCTGGGGTAATCACCCGATGCGTTTGCGGTTCTGGGCGATGTCTACGAACCCATGGCCAACGTGCCTGTGCAGAACCTTAGCGTGTATGGGACAAGCCAAGGTTTTCTGGGCCAAGCGAACCCGGGCGATGGCGGCGGATTGGGAAGTCGCCGTTGAATACGGCCTGAACCAGCGATGGGTACTGGCGCTGGATTTGGTGCAGAACTACGCTGCGGGCTTTCGTCTGAACGGGATAATGCGACGGGCAATCCGGTGAACACCAGCCAGCGGCAGCAGCAGCAGCATCGCGTTGGCGCCAGCGGTCGAGTACAATTTCTCCAGCAGGGTCGGGTCTTATCGTAGGCGTAGAATTCTCGGTTGCTGGCCGCAACACTTCTTCTTATATTGCACCGCAGGCGGCGCTGAGCATGGCGTTTTAACGCCATACGAGTTGCGAATTTACAAGTGTGAAAAAAGCAAACGCTTCCCGCTCGATGAACCTGTGGTCGGTAACGGCCTTGGGCATCGGCGCGATGGTCGGTGCTGGCATTTTCGCGCTCTTAGGCGTGGTCGCGCTGGCCGCAGGCGATGAGACATATATCTCATTCCTGCTCGGCGGTGGCATAGCCCTCCTATCCGGCTATTCCTACGCGAAGCTCGCGACGCGCTACCCAGACGCCGGCGGCATCGCTACTTTTTTTGACAAGGCTTTTGGCGCCGGCAGGCTCTCGGGCACGCTATCGCTGATCTTCCTGCTCACAATCGCGGCGACTATCGGTATGGTCGCCAAGGCGTTCGGCGCGTATGCCGCAACACTTGCACTTGGCCATTCCGACGAGCTGTGGGTCAATGGCTTCGCATCGAGCATCACTATCATACTCGTTTTGCTGAACGTCGCCGGTTCGAACCTCGTCGGCAAAGCTGAACTGGTCCTGGTTGGCGTCAAGTTGACAATCCTGTCCTGGTCTTATCTTGGCGGGCACGTACGGGATGATGTATCACGCCCCGATTACGCACGTTGCGCCCCATGTTTTATCTGTGATCGGTAGCGTTGGCTTGGCGTTGTTCGCCTATGCCGGTTACGCTGTGATGCCCAATGCGGCCGGCAACATAGCGCATCCCGAACAAACGATACCGCGGGCGATCTACCTCGCGATTGGCATCGTCACGTTGCTCTATGTGTTGCTGGCAATTGTCGTGGTAGGAAGCGTGCCCGCTGGAGATCTTTCGCGTGACGCCGACACGGCGCTCGCGGTGGCGGCGCGACCGTTACTCGGACAGAGCGGCTACGTCGTCGTCTCCGTGACGGCGCTGCTGGCAACCGCTTCGGGTATCAATGCATGGGTCTTCACTGCGATGCAGATTTCGTCAGCCATGGCGCGCGCCGATCAATTGCCGGGAATGTTCATGCAGCTTGCGTGGCGAAAAGGCACGCGAGGTTTGTTGGTTGGCGTTGCCGCAATCCTGCTCGCGATCAACTTCTTTGATCTCGACTGCCCTGGCCAATATTGCGAGCGCGGCATTTGTCTTCTCCCATATGGCGGTGCAAGTGGCGCATTGGCGTTTAATTGACGAAACGAAAGGCTCTCGGCCATTGGTCGGACTTGCTTTGTTGTCGATGGCCGTCGTGCTGGTTGTCTTTCTTTGGTCGACGGTGTTCACCGAACCCTGGTCAGTGGCGCTATTCTTCGTCTTCATTGCGGGCGGCTGGATCGTTGAGGTGCTTCTTGACCGCCGGACAGAGGATTCACCTCCTGCTGCACGGAGGTAGCTTAGGTACCCCGCATTTGGCACGGCTACGGCAGCAAAATCACCCTCTTGACGTAATTGTCCCGCCGCACGAGTTTGCGTCTTCGCGGCTTTCATCTATTGGCTTTCTTGTAATCTTTGAAACGTCGTCCGACAGGACAAGTCCTAGAAGGAAGATGACAGCGTGCCGATGGCCACTTGCGCCGCAGCGACGAAACAGCGACGGGGGCACTAGCCCACGACCGCCAGAAGCACTCCAAGGAAAGTCGCTTCGAGAAAGAATTCCGTCAGACCTTCATAGGCCAGCAGCGGGATATCACATTGCCGGCGTCGTCGGAGAAACGGCTCCAGTTCGTGCCGAACTGAAAAGGCATAAAGGTGACAAATGCAAAGGAAATCGCGAAGATCCGCAACCAGAATTGGGAGAGATCCAGAAAGATCGGGCGCTTCGTCAGCGTGTGCACCTTCGAGAAAGGCAGTGAACGAGGCAAGACCGACTGTAAAAGCGGGGAGAAGGATATGCCATCCCGCGACCCACGCAAATTGGATGCGGGACAGCAGAACTGGGTCAAAATGCATTGTCCATTTCCCTTAATCAATTCTCGCTTGTCAGCACTTTGGATAAGTCGGAGTTTGGATGCGGTGAGAGCGTCTAAATTCCGGCGTCAACGCTGGAACAAAGACCTGTTTATTTTCCGATCTGAACGGGGTGGAGTCTGTTCAATTTTGACCGCTCGCTTTGCGGTGGCATCCATTGCTGGACGATTGACAATTAGCGTCATCTAAAGCCGAGCCCTGAAACCGCGAAACGTCCACTGCTTGGTCTAAAGCCAGGTCGGTCTGCACCGCTCAGAACCGCGTAATGTGCAGCGCTCATTTTGTCCGCCGCCGTTTTGCGCCGATGCACCCGGAAGATAGTTCCCGTCAACGGAACTAACGGCGCTCGCCGGAGCTTGGTGCTGCATCCAGCCCTAGGCGGCTGGGATTGCCAACTCGTACGAGACAGATCGTCCAGATCGTCCAGATCGTCGATTAATCCGCGACCTCTTCGACGGTCGACGCAAGGCAAACCACAAGATGCTCGATAGCAAAAAAATACTCCCGGCGACAGTCGCAAGGGCATTCCAGCTGTTTCCTGGACGATCAAAGCCGGCAGTGATCCTGGCTACACTCTTTCCGGAGCGGCTACGCATGCGAGGCTGGCAGGTGGCAGCCTAGTACGATGCTGCCAAACATTGCTGATCTTGTTCGTGATGCGTTTGCTAATGCGAAACGGCTTCAGCCGCGATATGGCGGCCATGCTGTTGGAGGATATCCGCCGCTCCATTTCTCACCTGCAGAAACATCCATTGGCAAAACCTCTGAAAAAGGCACGACCTTCACACATCACGCTCTGCCGAAAGAAATGCTGCCGGCCTGCAGATGAGAACGGTTGTTCAAGCATCTTCCAACTTAATGCTAGCCGTTCAGGAGAGGGTTCATGGTACAGGTCAATGATCGCAAGACCTATTTGAGCGCAACGTCGATCGGGCTTCTGACCGCCGCCGCGGTGGTGACCAGCCTGCGCGGCTTGCCGCTGCTGGCCAAGGAAGAAATGACGATGTTCGCCTATCTGGTGTTCACTGTCGTCTTCTATCTCATTCCGGCGTCGCTGGTGTCGGCCGAACTGGGCGGCGCATTCGCCGACAAAAAGGGCGGCATCTATGCCTGGGTCGGTGAGGCGTTCGGCATACGCTGGGGATTCCTGGCGATCTGGCTCCAATGGATCCAGAACGTCGTTTGGTATCCGGTCGCGCTCACCTTCGGCGCGGCGGCGCTGGCTTATACGATCGGCCTTCCTGAACTGGCGAAGAACGGCATCTATGTCGGCTCTTCTGTATCGTCGTGTATTGGCTGGCGACTTTCGTCGTCCTTCAAGGCGTGGAGGTGTTCGCCAAAGATCGCCAACTGGACGTTTATCCTCGGAACGATCCTTCCCGGCGTTGTCCTCGTTCTGCTGCTTTGGCTACTGGGTTTCTTCGGGGCACCCGATTGCGTGGCAACATCTGACCGATCCCGCGTGTCGCGGACTGGCCAAGCGCGCTACTGGCCGTCAATCCATGGTTTGGGCACGGTTGCATTCCTGGCCGGAATCGTACTGCTGTTTGCCGGCGTCGAAGTGCAGGCGGTGCACGTAACCGAGATGAAGAGCCCAGCAGCGAATATCCGTTCGCGATCGGATTGGGTGCGATCATCTCCTTGTCATCTTCGCACTGGGCGCAATCCCGTCGCGGCGATCCTGCCCTACGAGAAGATATCTCTGCAATCCGCTGTCTTCGATACCTTCAGTGCCGTTATCGCCGACGTCTGGCATATCGGATGGCTTAACCGGTGCTGTCACTGTTCTGGTCGGGATCGGTGCGATCAGCGGCGTGTTCGCCTGGCTTGGCAGCCCATGTCAGGGTTTGCTCGCCACCGCCGTGACGGCGAGTTCCCTACGGTACTGCATGCATACCAACAGCCACGGCATGCCAACACACATACTTCTGGTGCAAGGCGCCGTGGTAACGGTGATGTCCTGCCTATATTCGTCATCGCGGACGTCTCGGTCGTCTTCTTTCTGATCTCTGCGATGACGATCGCCCTCTACCTGATCGCCTACATGTTTATGTACGCGGCCGCCATCAAGCTTCGCTACAGCAGGCCGACATTGGCCCGTCCGTTCAGCGTACCCGGGGGCTTGCTCAGGCATGTGGCTGACCGCGGGTGTCGGGCTTCGTCGGCGTGGTTTTCAGCTTTCTGGTGGCGTTCTTCCCGCCCGATCAGTTGCCGATGGGATCGCCCGGGCTGTATGTCGACCCTCGTGATCATCGGCACAGTAGTGTTCTGCGGCATACCGCTCGTGCTCCATGCGACGCGGCGGCCTAATTGGGCCTCGGGCGGCTTACAGCCTGCAGAATAGTTCTGTCGCGGGCCAGCTTGTTCAGGCAGGCCCGCGGCAACCCACATTTTCTTGCGACCATCCGCTGCAAGTCGTGAAGTGTGATCCAATTTGAACGGCATGGTGGACCATACTGTCCCACCGCTTGCCGCACATTTTGATGGGTAGCGGTGGGTAGCGCCGTTTTCCATACTGGGAATTTCGATGCAATATCCGCGAATCAAACGGTTAGTTAGGATCCTAACTGCTTTTCTCACGCTGCAAGAAACATGCTCTAACTGAAGCACGATCATCAGTACTACGTTGACATCCTGCACGTCACTACCGCGGGCGGCCTCCTCTAGGTTCGCACTGACTAGGTGCTGCGCCAGGGCAAGCTTAAGCAGCCTTCGGAAACTGGAGCAGAGCAGTTAGTTTCTGCTCCCAAAGAGCGATAGCAGCGCGCATTTCGGGCACATATTTCGCCAAGTTGTAGACCTCGGCCACGTCGGTGAGGACGCTATCCGTTTTGATCGCGCCGAGCCGGTGGTTGAGGAGCTTTTCCACGATGTGCGGCAAAACGCCAAGCTCTGCCAGCCTCGTTGCGAACGTCCGCCGCAGGTCGTGAAGCGTCCACTTTGAGACACCGCAGCGCTCGTCGAATGCCTTCTTTCCTTCCACCAGCCGGCATACGTCCTCGTCGGCTTGCCGCGCACGTGCTTTCGATAAGGCGGGAAGTACAACTCGTTATCCATGAAGTTGGAGCGTCGCTGTAGAATTCCTTCGACAAGGGGACCATACGGGAACGTATGCTCCAGCTTGTTCTTCGTGATCGTGTCGGGGAGGGTGATCAGCCGCTCTCCTTGATTGCACCAATCCAGTCGAAGCGAAGCAACCTCGATGCGGCGCTGACCCATCAAGATGAGCAGCGCCACGATGGACGAGTATGTATCCATTCCTTCGATGGCCGCTGAGTATACAGCTCCCAGCTCGGCATCCGTTAAAATGCGCCGCCGCCGTTTGCGCTTGGTCGGCGACATTCCTTCGCACGGATTGTGGGGGACGAAGCGTCGTGGCGGCTTTTGGCACCAACTGAAGAATGATTTGACTGCAACGAGCGAATGATTGCGTTCGGCCGGCGCTTTGATGTTTGCAAGCTTCCGCTCGATATCTTCCGACTTGATCTCAGGAAGCTGCTGTCGGTTGAACTTGAAGTGCCGATCAAGAATCCGCTTGTATCCGTAGACGGTGCTCGGGCGGTTTTTCTCCCGGCAAGCGTCCAAATACTGCTCAACCGCTTCATCCCAACGGATGGTGCGCGGCCGAAACTTGCCCAGCGTCATCTCAGCGAGGATGCGCTTTCCTTCCTTACGGGCATCCGCGAGTGAGATGATCGGATAGCGGCCGATGGTGATGAGCTGCCGCTGCGGTCCGTACTGAACAACAAAGCTTTTCGTGCCGCCTTGGGACACGCGGCAACCGAAGTTTTGCAGCGTGTCGTCCCAATGGGTTTGCTGCCCTTTTGTTGGAAGCGCCAGACCCGCTATGTAAAGATCAGTCAGTCTCATTAGCCTCTGCCTAGCCTCAGCGAACAGTGGTGTTGGCACGGTGTGCCTTGCACCAAAGTGGGCTACGGAAGAAGACTATTTCTTTGAGAAGTCAGTGAGTTAGGGTGAACGGTGGTGCACGGCGGAGTTAGTGCGACACTATGTCAGAGTCCGCAGTTCTACCGTTGAACTATTCCCCACGATTGCCTCGATAAGTCAGCGGCTTACCGGGAAAGTTTTGCAAACCATGAAGTGAGGTTTTGCAAATCGGCTAGAGAGCAGAACGGGATTTAACCGCTCGGACGTTCACTGTCCAGTCTGCACCAGCGCGAGCCGCTTCTGGCCGGCGATAGAGACCTCGATCTGGTTGCAGAAGCGCATAGAGCGCTCGACCATCTGCCGCGACATGCCGAAGCCGTTTGCGGCTGATCGACGACGTTACCTTCGCCATGCCGAAGCAGGACCCGGTGCCGTGCAGGCCTTGATCGTCGGATGCAAGGCGTCCTCCGGCTCGATTTTCCATTCGATTCTTCACGTGCGGTAACCCGTTGCTTCCAGTGATTGCAGACCTCGATGCAGTTGGACGTTTTGAGCCAGCGGTGCCAGCGCGCGCAGAGACTTGTTTCGATGTAGGGACTTGCCGCGCGGCGAGAGCGGATGAACTTCGGTGCTCTTTTGATGGCAGAGTGGGGCGAGTGCGGCAGATTGAACAGGCGTTAATTTAGCAGGCCGGAGAGGGTTGATTTTAACGGCCCGGTAACCACCAGTTCTACCTCATTCCCTTAAGGCAGTTTGCAGGCTGGTATGGCGCCGGCGTGGATTGCGTTAACTGGTGGTTTACACTTTCTGCAATGGTCGCTAGAAATGCCTCCAAAGGCGCGCTTCTTTTGATCGACCAATCGGAGGACAAGCGATGGCCGATACAGCAAATAAAAGGCTCGATGAAGAACTTCATGGCATCTTGAAATATTCGGGTCAAAAAAACCCGTTGCCCGCTGACGTCCAACTGCTGAAACCCGCTCGGCGTTTTTCTGGCCATGGCAGGTGCCGCAGGTGCCGTCCTATACTTCTGATCACGTCGCCCGGCTCACCCATCTAAGGCGACTAAAGCCGGCCGTGCTTCAGGAAGGCCTGGCCACGTTTGGCGATGTCCTTCGCGAAATACAAGATAAACAAATCGAACGACAGCGTGAAGGTGCTCCCGATGCAGTTCGTCGGAAGTATCTCGGCGCGCGCTATATGAACTGACAGGGCGAAACGTCGTTGTCTATTGCTCAGGCTTTTTCCACCGTCAGGGGCCGGACGCTTTTTTAAGCACACAGATCAACGATGAGGACAAGCATGGGTTCATGGCAACCTTTGCCGGTCTTGATTTTGCGCATGGCCTTAACCTGATTCTGCATACTCCGGGCGGCGATATCGCCGCGACCGAGAGCATCATTGATTATCTGCGTAGCAAGTTTGGGGCGGACATTCGCGCGATAGTCCCACAGATCAGTATGTCAGGCGGTACGATGATATCGCTCGCTGGCAAGCAGATTGTCATGGGCCATCACTCCAATTTAGGACCGATCGATCCGCAAATCGGCGGACGTCCAGCGATCGCCATTCTGAAAGAGTTTGAACGAGCACGGGATGAAATCAGCGCAAACCCGAACGCCGCGCTGCTTTGGCAACCAATTTTGCAGCAATACGGGCCGACGTTATTGTCGACAGCGCAACACAGTATTCAATGGGCGCAGGAGATTGGGAAAAAGACATTAAGTCGAGGGTATGTTCAAGGATCAGTCGGGTGCCGAACAGAAGGCCAGCAGCATCGTGGACTTTCTTATCAGTGACGACGTCCACAAAGCGCACGGCAGGCATTTGCATCGTAACGAGCTACGCGCGCATGGTCTGGAAATTATCGATCTGGAGAGTGACGACGCGCTGCAAGACGCAGTCTTAAGTGTTCATCATGCCTGCATAATCACGGTCGGCAACCACAATGCCAATAAGCTGATCGAGAACCATAACGGTATTACGCACGCTAAGATCGTCGGTGCGGCAATGCAGATGCAGATGCCGAATTCAGTTTCCGATTGAAGTGCCCGGTATACCGCAGCCTGTACCTCAACCAAGTCCGGTGCCAGTTCCAATTCAGCCAATGCCAATTCAGCCAGTGCCGCCACAGCCGGAGGCACCAAAGCCTGAGCAGCCGCCGAACCCGGATCACCAGCCCGTCAAGCCTGCGGGGCTTTTGAAACGGTCCTCTCGAAAGGTCCGCGGTAAAGGCGCATAACGAGCTTACGGGAAGGGCGCTGTAGCCCGCGTGCCAAGCGCTACCGGCGTTTGGCTTTTCCAGGTTTGCCGCTGCGCTTCGGGCTACGGGCGACGTGGCGGCGACTTTGCCCCGGCGCTGTAACGGTCGCCAGGCTTGGCCATCGCCGGGGGCCGCTCCCGGCTTGGCATAAACCGCGTTCTGCCAGGAGATTTGCGGCTCGCGGCCCGGGTTGTGCGACATCGGTCCCCACCAGTTCGACAGCGTGCCGTCGCCCCAGACTTTCGGCCGTTGCGGGCGGTCCTGATGCCAGGGCCGCGGCTCGAAGAAGCCGAGCTCTTCGTCGTGCATCTGATCGAGATCGCAGAACAACTCGATCATCACGCCGTCGGGGTTCTTGTGATAGATCGCGATATTGTGGCCGATGATGTGGCGGAGCGGTCCCCAGGCCAGCTTGATCTGTTGCGCCAGCATGTCGCAGGCGCGCTTGATGTCCGACCAGTCGCGCACCTCGAAGGCGATGTGATGGATCGCGGTCTTCGGCATCGCGCAGGAAATTCACGGTGTGATGGTCGCGGCTGCAGCGCAGGAAGGCGAAGAAATCGCCGCGCCAGTCCGAGACCCTGAAGCCCAGCATGTCGCAATAGAATTTCACCATGCCCTGCACATCCGGGCACTGATAGGCGATGTGGCCGAATTTCATCGGCATGATGCCGGTGAAGGTGTTGTCGTCCGCGCGAACTCGAAATCGGAAAAGATCTCGAGCGTCGTGCCTTTGGGATCCTGGAACGTCAGCGCCTCGCCGATGCCGGGCGTGATGTCGCTTCGCCGCTCGCTTTTCATGCCGGCTTTTTTCAGCCGCGAGGCGACTTCGCCGAGATCGCTGCCGGGCGCGATCTGGAACGACAGCCGCGGCGCCTCGGCCGCGCTGCCGCGCTCAAGCACGATCGACTTCAACGCCGGATTTGGTGGCGAGCATGACGCGGTTCTTCTCCCGCGCGCAAGGCTCAGGCCGAGAAGCGCGGTGAAATAGTCGACCGTCCGCTCGATATCGGGCGTGGTCAGCGTCGAATGGCCGGCGCGTTTGATCTGCAGCATGGATGCTCCATCCGCCTCGCTTGAATGTGAACCGGCCGCCGACCGCGCCGTTCTGGTGCGCCCGCACGGTGATCTTCAGTTCGCCGAGCACCGGCGCCGAACGGCAGACGATGACATCGCCCGGCTTCACCCGGTTCGACGCCATCCGGCGTGCCGGTATAGAGCAGGTCGCCCGGATAGAGCGTATAGAACTCCGACGCGAATTCGATCAGCCGGCGGCAGTTATAGATCAACTGGCTGGTATTGCTGTTCTGCCGGACTTCGCCGTTGACATCGAGGCTGATCGGCAACGCGTCCGGATCCGGGATTTCGTCGGCGGTCACGATCCAGGGGCCGAGCACGGCATAGCCGTCAACCGATTTGCGGAAGCTGCGGTCTTCCTGGCCGCGCACGGTCATATCGAGGCCGAGGCAGTAGCCGGCGACATGGTCGAGCGCATTCGCCTGCTTGATATCGCTGCCGGTGTTGCCGATCACCATGACCAGCTTCGACCTCGTGATCGTTGCGCCGGTCGGGAAAGCGGATCGGAATCCCTTCCGACGGGCCGACCAGCGCGGAGTTGGCTTTCAGAAACATTCCGGCTTCGAGGATATTCGGCGACCCGTGACGCACGATCTGGGTGGTTGGATCCTGCGCGGCTTTTTCCATCTCGGCGATATGCGCCTGGTAATTGGTCGGCGCGCAGGTCAGCTTGGTCGGCCGCGCCACCGGCGGCAGCAATTTCAGGCCGCCGATCGGCTTGCCGGGCGCTTTGTCGGCCATGCGCTCGATGCGCTCGCGCCATTGCGGCAGCGCCGCGATCACCGCGTCGCCCTTCATCGCATAGGGCGCGGCATTGCGGATTTCGGTCTGCGCTTCGGTGACGTCGTGCACGAGATCACCACGCACCACGCCCAGGCGATCGTCATCGTAGCGGCAGAGCTTCATTACTTTACTCCCGTCCGTTTAAGGATTTTCGAGTTTATGGGAAAACACTAGCAATTTGCCCAGGTAACGGCAAAGGGCGCAGGTTAGAGTATTCGGGTCAGAGTATTTCCCGGCGTGAGAAGCCGAACGTCACGGTCGAGACGCAGATCACGCAGACCGCCGCCGACAGCAGAAACACTTCGCGCGGCTCGCCGTGATCCATCAGCATCCCATAGACGATCGGCGCGATGCTGGCGCCGACATTGTAGCCGGTGCTGACGAAGCCAAACACCTTGCCGTAGGCGTTGGGCGGCGTCACCGAACGCACCAGCATGTCGCGCGAGGGATAGGTCACGCCGACGCAAAATCCGCTGAAGCCCATCAGCAGGATCAGCAATACCGTCGGCAGGTTGAGCAATCCGACGATCGCGGTCACGATGCCGCCAACCGTCAGGCCCGAAGCGGCGACAATCGCGGCATGTTGGCTGGTGCGTCCCGACATTGCGCCGCCGGCAAGCACGCCGACGGCGTTCATCGCGAGCAGGCCGGTCAGCGCCATATTGCCGACGGCGGCGGGCGTGCCGTGCAGCGCGCCGAGCGCGACGACGAGATAGGTGTTGAGGCCGCCGTTCATGATCGAGGTCAACACGAAGAAGCCGAAATTGAGCAGGATCGGCGGCGACATCAGAAGCCGCCAGCCGGTGTCGACCAGCTCGGTCTTTTTCTTCGCGTTGGGCTTTGGCGCGTGCAGTTCCGGTGGAGGCTCCGGTTGCAGGATCAGCACGAGGACCACCAGCAAGCCGAAACTCGCCGCGCCAAGATAAGCGCCGCGCCAGCCGAACAGGCTTTGCATGTAGAGCAGCGTGACCGGCGCGATGGCGGAGCCGACCATGCCGGCGAAGGTGTGGAACGAAAAAACCTGGCTCAGCCGTTCGGGTTTGGCGTGATGCGACAGCAGCGAATAGTCGGACGGGTGAAATACGGTATTGCCGAGTCCGGCGACGCCGTACATCGCGATGAAAACCCAATAGGAATCGACGATGCCGGCGACCGCATAAGCGATGCTGCTCAGCGCCAGCCCGGCGATCAGCACGACACGCGCGCCGATACGATCGACCAGGAATCCGACCGGCGTTTGCAGCACGCCGGAAACCACGTTGAACACCGTCAGCGCCAGCGCCAGCTCGGTATAGGTGACATTGAAGTCGTCGCGGATGAAGGCGAACAACGGCGCCAACATCAGCATGTAATAATGGCTCATCATGTGCGCCGTGCAGACCGCGGCGATCAACCGCGACCGCGCCGGGCGGAAGGACGATGCGGAAATCGCTTCCGTCATTGCGCGCGGTTGGCCTTCGCGTCTTGCAGCGCCTGCCAGATTTGCGACGGCGTCAGCGGCATATCGACATGACGGATGCCGTGGTCGGAGAGCGCATCGATCACCGCGTTCATCACCGATGTCAGCGCGCCGGCGCAGCCGGCCTCGCCGCAGCCTTTGACGCCGAGCGGATTGGTCGTTGCCGGCGCCGGATGGTCGGCGAGCGCGAACGACGGCACGTCGGCTGCGCGCGGCATGGCGTAATCCATGAACGAGCCGGTCAGAAGCTGGCCGTCGCTGTCATAGACCGTCTTTTCCATCAGCGCCTGGCCGATGCCCTGCACGACGCCGCCGTGGAGCTGGCCTTCGACGATCAGCGGATTGATGACGATGCCGAAATCGTTGACGCAGGAATAGCGGACGATATCGACGATGCCGGTGTCGGGATCGACCTCGACCTCGGCGACGTGACAGCCATTGGGGTAGGTCGATGCGCCCGGCCCGTCGCTGACGTGGGTGACGTCGAGGGATTGCGGCGCGTCGGCCGGCGGCTTCGCGCCGTTATGAAGCTTGTCGGCCAGGTCCATGATCGATATCGAGCGGTCGGTGCCGACGATGGTGAAGTTGCCGTGGTCGAAGGCGATGTCGGAAGCGGAGGCTTCGAGCGCGTGTGCGGCAAGCTCTTTGCCTTTCTCGATTACTTTCGCCGCGGCTTCGACGATCGCGGTGCCGGTATGCATGAGCGATTTCGAGCCGCCGGAGCCGCCGCCCATCGCGAGCTTGTCGCTGTCGCCTTGCAGCAGCGAGATTTTCTCGAACGGAATGCCAAGCCGGTCGCTCAACACTTGCGCGAACGGCGTGGCATGGCCCATGCCGAAATCCATCGTGCCGGTCGCCAGCGTCACCGTGCCGTCGGGATTGAATTTGATGTCGGCGAGTTCCTTCGACGGCGGCGCGGTGACTTCGAGGAAGTTGCCGATGCCGAGGCCGCGCAGCTTGCCGCGCCTGGCGCTTTCGCGTTTGCGTTTGGCAAAGCCTTTGACGTCGGCAAACTCGAACGCTTGCTTGGTCAGGCGCGGCAAAGTCGCCGCTGTCATAAGTGCCGCCCGATGCGGTCTTGTACGGAAGGTCGCGCGGGGCGATCAGATTGCGCTTGCGCAGCGCCACGCGATCGATGCCCATCTCGACGGCGGCGGCGTCGATCAGGCGCTCCATATAGTAGTTGCCTTCGGGCCGGCCGGCGCCGCGATAGGCCGAAACATGCGAGGTGTTGGTGAACATCACCTTGCTCGAGACTTCGATCAGCGGCGTGCGGTACATGCCCTGCACGTTCTTCACCGCATTGAGCGTGCCGGGCATCGGCGCCACCGGCGACAGGAACGCGCCGACATTGGCGTAGCTCGTCAGGCGCACGGCCAGGAATTTGCCGTCGGCATCGAGCGCGAGTTCGCCGACGACTTCGTGATTGCGGCCATGGCTGTCGGAGACAAAGCTGCCGGAGCGCTCGTCGGTCCATTTCACCGGACGGCCGAGCGCGCGCGCGGCGTGAAGCATGCAAATGTATTCGGGAAACACGGCGGCCTTCATGCCGAACGAGCCGCCGACCTGGCCGGTCAGAACGCGCACGTCCTTGGCCGCAACGCCGAGCGCTTCGGCAATGTTGGCGCGCATGCCGAACACGCCCTGCGAGCCGACATAAAGCGTGAAGCGCTGGCCGTCATAGGCGCGCAAGCGCCGCGCGCGGCTCCATCGGCGCACGACGAGCCGGCTGTTGACGCAGTTCGAGCTTGGTGACATGGGCCGCCTTGGCGAAGGCAGCTTTGACCGCTTCGGCGTCGCCATAGTGATAGTCGAGCGCCACATTGCCCGGCACGTCGTCGTAGAGCTGCGGCGCGCCGGTCTGTGCGCGGCTCTTCGGCGTCGGTGACCGAAGGCAGCGACTCGATATCGACGACGACCGCTTCGGCGGCGTCCTTGGCGGCGTGCACCGTCTCGGCGACGACGAAGGCGACCGGATCGCCGACATAGCGCACCTTGCCGACCGCCAGCGCTTCGCGCAGCGGCTTCTTCATCGGCGAGCCGTCGCGATTGTTGAACGGCACGACGCATTTGAGCGGGCCGTAGCCTTTCAGATCGGCGGCGGTATAGACGCCGAGCACGCCGGGCATCTTGCGCGCCGCCTCGGTGTCGATGGAGCGGATGACGCCGTGGGCATTCTGGCTGCGCACCATCACCGCATAGGCCTGGCCGGGCAGGCTGATGTCGTCGGTATAATGGCCCTGGCCGCGCAGCAGCATGGGGTCCTCTTTGCGCGGCACGGACTGGCCGACGGCAAATTTCTCGACCGAGAGCCGGTCCGCGACTAATTCATCTGCCCGGTCCTTGGCGGACTGCTGCAAATTCATGACGATTCAATCCTGTAAGATTGGCCATAAAGCAGGCTTGCGTGACATAATTGAGTTGGCAGAGCCCGACAAGAAGGCGGCTTCGAGCATGGCTCAGTAGGCGCCAAAACGCCGTATTTGCCCTTGCGTGCGCCTTGCTACAGTTTCCCCGATTTGGACATGAACAAAGCCGCGCCGTCGAGCCGGCGAGCTCCGGCGCGGCGGGAAGGTTTGGATGAACGACGAGGCCCCGCCCAACGGCGGCCTCGACGCCGGCCGCGCCGGCCCCGCTGGGGACGTCGAACGCCGTATGGCATCCGCCGCGATTCCCGTCGCGACGGCTGGCGAGGCGCCGTCGTCAGGCCGGACCGAGGCGACCTATGCGGCGCTCGATCTCGGCACCAACAATTGCCGCCTGCTGATTGCGCGGCCGACCGCGGATGGCTTCCGCGTCGTCGACGCGTTCTCCCGCATTATCCGGCTTCGGCGAGGGCGTCGCCGCGTCGCGCCGCATCAGCGAGGCGGCGATCGCGCGCGCGGTCGATGCGCTGCATGGTCTGCCGCGACAAGATGCAGGCGCGCGGCGTGGTGCGCGCGCGCCTGATCGCGACCGAAGCGTGCCGCGCCGCCGAGAACGGCGAAGCGTTCCGCAACCGCGTCGCCGAGCAGGCCGGACTTGAGCTTGAGATCATCGATTCCGCGACCGAGGCGCGGCTCGCGGCAACCGGCTGCACCGAATTGTTCGATCCGGCGGCATCGGGTGTGATCCTGTTCGACATCGGCGGCGGCTCGTCGGAACTGGTCCGGCTCGGCCGTCTCGCGCGCCGGCCGCGGCGGTCCGCCGAAGCCGGACATTGTCGGCTGGGCCTCGCTGCCGGTCGGCGTCGTCACGCTCGCCGAGCGCTACGGCGGCACGTGGTCTCGGCCGAGACTTACGAGGCCATGGTGGAGGAGGTTGCGGCTTTCGTCGAGAAATTCGCGGCGCGCCATCCCTGCGACGCAACGGCTTCCACATGCTCGGCACCTCGGGCACGGTGACGACGATCGCCGGCGTGTTCTTGCGGCTCAAGCGCTACGACCGCCGGCGGGTCGATGGCTGCTGGCTGTCGGACGAAGAAATTTCGAGCGTGGTCGCCGAGCTGATGGCGATGAGCTTCGACGAGCGCGCGGCAAATCCGTGCATCGGCGCCGAGCGCGCCGACCTCGTGCTCGCCGGCTGCGCGATCCTCGATGCCATCCGCCGCGCGTTTCCGTGTCCGCGGCTGCGCGTCGCCGATCGCGGCCTGCGCGAGGGCATGCTGGTCGAGATGATGCGCGAGGATCGCGTTTGGGGCGAGGCGTAGTCCCTGATGGCATGCATGCGCGGCTCAAAGACGAGAAGCGCCGCAAGCTGTCGTCGCGGACCTGGCTCGAGCGCCAGCTCAGCGATCCTTATGTGGCGCGCGCCAAGCGCGAAGGCTTTCGCTCACGCGCCGCCTATAAGCTCACCGAGATCGACGACAAATATCACGTGCTCAAGTCGGGTGCGCGGGTTGTCGATCTTGGCGCCGCGCCCGGCGGCTGGAGCGAGATCGCGATCAAGCGCGTCGGCGCCAAGGGCCGGATTGTTGCGCTCGATATCCTCGACATGAAGCCGATCGCCGGTGTCGAATTTCTACATCTCGACTTTCTCGACGAGGCCGCGCCGGAGCGCCTGAAAGCCATGCTTGGCGGCAACGCCGATGTGGTGCTTTCCGACATGGCGGCGAACGCCACCGGCCATCGCCAGACCGATCACTTGCGCATCATGGCGCTCGCCGAAGCCGCAACGCAGTTCGCGCGCGAAGTGCTCGCCCAAGGCGGCATTTTCCTCTGCAAGGTGCTGCAAGGTGGCACCGAGGCCAACTTGCTCGCCGAGCTCAAGCGCGATTTCGAAAGCGTCAAGCACGTCAAGCCGCCGGCAAGCCGCAGCGACTCCGCGGAGCTATATCTGCTCGCCCGCGGGTTCCGGGGTTCTTAAAACCGCTTCTTTCGCCTGTAGCGGCTTGCGCCCGGTCAGTTCCTCGCCGGCATCGGGCTTGAGCTGGAAGAAGATCAGCGCCGCGCTGGCGGCAAGCAGGCCGATCGCGATGAACGCCGGCGGAAAATCCGCCGCGCCCATCGTCGTCGACCCCTTCAGCCGCAGCGTGATTTCGACCACCAGCGCGCCGGCGGCGACGCCGGTCGATAACGACAGCTGCTGCGCGGCGGCGACCAGCGTGGTCGCGCGGCTCATTTTTTCCGGCTGGATCTCGGCATAGGCGATGGTGTTGATGCTGGTGAATTGCAGCGAGCGGAAGAAACCGCCGGAGAGCAGGATCGCAATCATCACGCAAAACGGCATGCCGGGCACGAAGGTCGCGCAGGCGGCGAGAAACAGGCTGCTGACCAGGCGTTGTAGAGCAGCACGTCGCGATAGCCGAAGCGCTCGCACGACGGCTGTGACCGCGGCCTTCATGAACATCGAGCCGAGCGCGCCGGTGAACGTGATCAGGCCGGACTGGAACGGCGTCAGGTCGAATCCGATCTGCAGCAGCAGCGGCAGCAGGAACGGCAGGGCGCCGACCCCGAGCCGGAACAGAAAACCACCGATAATGCTGGCGCGAAATGTCGGCAGCTTGAAAAGACTAAGGTCGAGGATCGGCGCCGGACAGCGGCCGGCATGGATCACATAGGCCGATCGTCGAGACAGCGCCGACGATCAGCAGCGCGGCGACAATGCCGACCGGCAGGAAATCGAGGCCCAGCACCGAAAGGCCGAACGCCAATCCGCCAATGCCAAGGCCGGACAGGATGAAGCCGAGAAAATCAAACGGGTCGTGACGCTCGACGCGCACATTGGGGATAAAGCGCGACGCCGAGCACGATGCCGAGCAGCCCGATCGGGACGTTGATCAGGAATATCCAGTGCCATGAGGCATAAGTGGTGATGAAGCCGCCGAGCGGCGGGCCGCAGATCGGTCCGATCAGCGCCGGTACGGTCACCAGCGACATGGCATTGAGCAGAAGATGCTTGTCGATGCTGCGCACCAGGATCAGCCGGCCGACCGGCGTCATCATCGCGCCGCCCATGCCCTGAACGATGCGCGCGAAGACGAATTGCTCGAGCGAGTGCGACGCGGCGCAGCCGATCGAGCCGAGGATGAAGACCCCGATGGCGATGCGAAACACATTGCGCGGGCCGAAGCGGTCGGCGGTCCAGCCGCTCGCCGGGATGCAGATGGCGAGCGAAAGCAGATAGGAGGTGACGGCGAGCTTCAACGCCAGCGGATTGGTGCCGATCGCGCGCGCAATGGCCGGAAGCGAGGTCGAGATCACCGTCGAGTCCATGTTTTCCATGAACAGCGAAACGGCGACGATCATCGGCACGACGCGGTCGTTGAGGTTCGACTGCATGGTGCCTGCTACTGGCTCTTCGGCGGTCCGGCATTGAGCCGCTTTAAGGCTTCGGCCGGCTGCTGAAAGCTCGGATCGAGCTTGAGCGCCTGGCGGAAGTCGGCGATCGCGCCGGTCGTGTCGCCAAGCCGTTCGCGGATCAGGCCGCGCGTTGAAAAAGCGCTCGCCGAATGGCCATCAAGCGTCGATGGCGCGGTTGATGTCGGTCAGCGCGTCGTTGGCTGTCGCCGGCGAGATAATGCGCCCAGGCGCGATTGTAGTAAGCCAGCGGCGCGTTCGGCGCGAGCGAGATCGCCAGCGTGTAGTCGGCGATCGCGGCGGCGAGATCGAGCCGCTCGCGCTTGGCGTTGCCGCGGTTGATGTAGGCGTCCGGCAGCTGCGGATCGAGCTTGATCGCTGATCGAGGTCGGCCATCGCGCGATCGATTTCGCCCTTGGCGTCCCATGCGCTGCCGCGATTGTTGTAGGCGGTCGCGGTCGGATTGAGCTTGATCGCCTGATCGTAATCGGCAATGGCGCGGTCGAGATCGCCTTTGCGCCGCCAGGCAATGCCGCGATTGTAGTAGGCGGCGGCATAATTGGCGTCGATCTGCAGCGCGGCGTTGTAATCGGCGATGGCGCGGTCGACGTCGCCTTTGTCGTCATAAGCATTGCCGCGATTGTTATAGGCGACGGCGAATTGCGGGTTGAGCCTTGATCGCCGCGTCGTAGTCGGCAATGGCGCGGTCGAGATCGTGCTTCTGATAATAGGCAAAGCCGCGTTCATTGAAGGCGTCGGCCTGCTGCGGATCGAGCCGAACCGCTTCGCTCGAGGTCGGCAATCGCGCCGTCGAGATCGCCGCTGCGGCGCAGCGCAATGCCGCGGTCGTAACGGATGCCGGCGTTGTTCGGATCGAGCCGGACGGCCTGATCGTAATCCGCCAGCGCCGATTTGCTGTCGCCTTTGTCGGCGTAGGCATTGCCGCGATTGTTGTAGGCCTGCGCGTTCTTGGGATCGATCTGGATCGCAGTACTGAAATCGGCGATGGCGCGGTCGTAGTCCTGTTTCTGATACGAGACCAGGCCGCGATTGTCATAGGCGAGCGCGAACTGCGGCGACAGCTTGATGGCGCGATCGAAGTCGGCGGTGGCGTGGACGAAATCGCCTTTGGCGCGCTAGGCGTCGCCGCGATTGCTGTAGGCGGCCGCAAGATTGGGATCGAGTCCTGATCGCCTGGCTGTAATCGGCGATGGCGCGATCGTAGTCGCCTTTGGCGAACCAGGCGATGCCGCGGTTGTTGATGGCGGACGTATTCCTCGGATCGAGCTTGACCGCCTGATCGTAGTCGGCAATGGCGCTGTCGAGGTTGCCTTTGCGGCGGAACGCGAGGCCGCGATTGAAATAGGCGGCGCCGTAATTTGGGGAAAGCCGGATCGCTTCATTATAGTCGGCGATGGCGTGGTCGAAATCGTTTTTCTCGTCGTAGGCGTTGCCGCGCGTCATGAACATGCCGGCGTCGCTTGCAGTCGAGCGTGATCGCCTGGTTGAGATCGGCGATGGCGCCGTCGAGATCGTGCTGCGCGAGAAGCAGGCTGCCGCGGTTGGCGAAGGCCCGCGCGTAGCTCGGATTGAGTGTAGACCGCGTCGTCGAAATCCTTGCGCGCGTTGGTGAGGTCGCCTTTCGGCGCGATAGGCCTGCCGCGGTTGTCATGCAGGATGGCGAGATTGACCGGCTGGTAACGGCCGGAGTTGATCAGCGCCGTGCAGGACGCGATGCGTTCGTCGACCGACGCACGAAGTTGCCCGGTGCAGCGGCGCTCGTTGGCCGGATCCTGAGTCTAGTCTGATCCTGAGTTTGATCCTGCGCGCGCGCCGGCAACGCCGCTGCCATGAATGCGCTCAAATAAACGGCCGCGAACGCAAGCCGTCGTAATGGAACAGGGCGGAGGTGACTCAAATCGCGCATCGGCTGCAATCTACTCAGCACCCTCGCAGGGAACCAGCAAGGGCAGCCAAATAACCTGTGACAATCGGCGTCGATTTGAGTCGAATTCATGTCAATCGCTTGGCCGCCTCGGCGACCATGCTTACGTCGGAATACTTCTTCACGTCGATATCGTCCTTGAGGAATCCGACCTCTTTCTGCAGTTGCAGGTTGTTCTGCAACGCGGCGAGGTTCGGCATTCCGTTGGGGTCGCGATATTGGTCATGCTCGCCGAACGCCCAGCCCATGCGGGCCGGCGGCGCCTTGTTGAGGCTCGCGACGATGGCGACGGCCTCGTCGTGATTTTTCGGGTCGGTGTACCAGCGAATCGCGCGAACGGTGTCTTCCAGGAAATCGACCAGCGCCGCGCGATTTTGCTCGATGAAGCCGGTGCGCGCCGTCCACATCGTCAGTTGGGTGATGCCGAACGCATCCTTTTGCGTGAACAGGGTGTTCGCCATGGCGCGCAAGTCTGCGATCAAGCGAGAACGGCGGCACCGCGCTGATGAGGTCGGCTTTCTTGTCCGCCAGCATCGCGCGCATCGCAGGGAAAGGCGCTTCGACGATGGTGTAGTCCTTGTTGGGTTCGAGGCCGCTTTTGCGCAACATGCGCGCATCGCGATATCGACGGCGCTGCCCATGGCGTTGGTGGCGAGAACCTTGCCCTTCAGATCCGCCACGGTTTTGATCGGTCCGTCTTTGAGCACCATGAACTCGTTGGTGCCGTGGCCCGCGACACCGTCCTGGATTTCGTCGCTGATAACCCGCAGGTCGTCCATGCGGGCGTTCTGGATGGCGAGCGCAAACGACGAAAAGGCAAGCGGCCCGATATCGAGTTCGCCTGCCGCCAGCGCCGTGATGACCGGCGGGGTGCCTTCGAAGTGCGTCGCCTCGGCGACATAGGACTGGCCAAAGTGCTTGAGGATGTCTTTTTTCGCCAGGACCAGCGGCGCCATCGATGCCGGCACGACGACCCAGCCGACCCGTATCTTCACCGGCGCCGGGCTGCGCGCGCGCCGGACGCCTCGCTGTCGCGAGCGCTGCGGCTCGCAGTCAGCGCCCCGATATTGAGTTCACGGCGATTAATCAAGGCTTTCATGGCGTTTCCACCTGTTTTCGGGCCGCGAGGTCTATTATTTATCGCCGATGCGTGCTATCGACCGCCGCCAACCCAAAAGCGGGCCATCGAGTCGGGCGAGGGACTTAAGTCCACTCGTCCGCGAGGCGTCAACCCGATGCGCCGGCCCGCCGATACGGACGATGCGGAGTTGGCAATGGCAGTGACTTCCGAAGGCATACTGCGCGAAGCTTACACCTTCGACGATGTGCTGTTGAAGCCCGGCTCTGTCCGACGTGATGCCGTCGGAAGTGGATATCCGGTCGCGTATTACCCGCAGCGTCTCATTGAATATCCCGATCATCGCTTCGGCCATGGACACGGTGACCGAAGCCCACATGGCGATCGCCATGGCGCAGGCCGGCGGCATCGGCGTCATTCACCGCAATCTCGAGCCGGACGTACAGGCGGCACAGGTCCGGCAGGTGAAAAAGTTCGAGTCCGGCATGGTGGTCAATCCGGTGACTATCCATCCCGATGCGACGCTGGCGGACGCCCTGGCGCTGATGCACGAACATCGCATCTCGGGAGTTCCGGTTGTCGAAGGGGGTGGCAATGGCCGCGCCGGCAAGCTGGTCGGCATTCTCACCAACCGCGACGTGCGCTTCGCCACCGATAAGCGGCAAAAAATCTCCGAGCTGATGACCAAGGACAGCCTTGGTCACGGTGCGGGAAAATGTCGGCCAGGAAGAGGCCAAGCGGCTGCTGCATCAGCACCGTATCGAAAAGCTTCTTGTCGTCGATCGCGACTACCGCTGCGTCGGTCTGATCACGGTGAAGGATATCGAAAAGGCCGTCGCCAACCCGAACGCATGCAAGGACGAGCAGGGCCGACTGCGCGTCGCCGCCGCGACTTCGGTCGGCGATGCGGGTTTCAAGCGCAGCGAAGGGCTGATCGAGGCCGGCGTCGATCTCGTCGTCGTGGACACGGCGCACGGGCATTCCAAGCGCGTGCTCGAAGCGGTCAACCGGATCAAACGGCTGTCGAACGCCGTGCAGGTGGTTGCCGGCAATGTTGCGACCGGCGAGGGCGCCAGGGCGCTGATCGATTCCGGTGCCGATTCCATCAAGGTCGGCATCGGGCCAGGTTCGATCTGCACCACCCGAATCGTCGCCGGCGTCGGCGTGCCGCAGCTCACTGCCATTATGGATGCGGTCGAGGTGGCGCATAAGAGCAACACGCCGGTCATCGCCGACGGCGGCATCAAATATTCCGGCGACCTCGCCAAGGCGATTGCGGCCGGGGCGGACTGCGCCATGGTCGGTTCGCTGCTCGCCGGTACTGACGAAACGCCCGGCGAAGTGTTCCTCTATCAGGGCCGCTCCTACAAATCTTATCGCGGTATGGGTTCGGTTGCCGCCATGGCCCGCGGCTCGGCCGATCGTTATTTCCAGCAGGACATCAACGACACGCTCAAGCTGGTGCCGGAAGGCATCGAAGGCCAGGTCGGTTACAAGGGGCCTGTCGCAGCGGTGCTGCATCAGCTTGCCGGTGGATTGCGCGCTGCTATGGGTTATGTCGGCGCCGCTAACATTTCCGAATTTCACGATAAAGCTCAGTTCGTGCGTATTTCTTCGGCGGGCTTGCGCGAAAGCCACGTTCACGATGTCACGATCACACGTGAAAGCCCGAATTATCCCGGTAGAGGGTAGGTGAACGAATGGCCACTCCGGCCAACGATCCGTTTGCAAAAATACGCGCAGCAACCGATGCACACCGCGCTACGCACGGCTGCCACGCCTATCCTTACGATAATGGCCCGCTTTTAGGGGCGATGGCCGCGTCCGCTAACGCGCGCCGCATCCTGGAATTGGGCACGGCGCTCGGCTACACGGCGCTGTCGTTTGCCTCCGGTTCGCCCGGCGCCACCGTCGATACGGTTGAACGCGATCCGGATCACGCTCAGCTTGCTCGCGACAACATCACCGCGGCGGGAATGGATCACTGCATCACCGTACATGAAGGCGATTTTGCCACCGTGCTGCCGACGCTCGATCCTGGTTACGACGTCGCGTTTTTTGACGGCAATACACCGACGCCGGCGCTCCACAAAACGCTGCGCGGGCTTTTGCGCATCGGCGGTACGCTGATCACCGCCAACCTCAATCACGGCGGCACCGCGGACGGAGTCCGCAAGGCTTTGTTTGACGGCAAGATCTGGCGCAGCGCGCTGCTCGACGAGGACGGTGAGACGGCCATTAGCGTGAAACTGAAGTAGCCGGGGGAAGCCGATGACCGTTCAGGAAATCCTGCTGCCGTTATTCGTCGAAGTGATTCTGACGTTCCTGTTGTTGTTCGCCCTGTTGCCGCTGCGTGCCGGCGATTACAAATCCGGCGTCGCCACCGATGACAATATTGCGTTGCGAGAGCCGAACTGGTCGAAGCGTTCGCAGCAAGTCGCCTATTCTTTTTCGAACCAGTTTGAATTGCCGGTGCTGTTCTATGTTCTGACCATCCTGGCCTACATCACGCATCTTGCGGGTCTTGCATTCGTCATTCTCGCCTGGATTTTCGTTATTTTCCGTATTCTTCAGGCCGTGGTGCATGTCACCATTAATAAGGTGCGCGTTCGCGGATTTCTCTTCGGTATTGCGGCGATTGCGCTTGCCATCAACTGGGCGATCTACATTTTCGAAGTGCTGACAATGCCGCGGCCTGTTCTGTGAACAGGTCAAAATGACACCGTCTGCCCGTCTTTCCGCTGCCATCGAAGTCTTTGCCGATATCGAAGCGCGACGCCGGCCGGCGGCGGATGCGCTCAAGGATTGGGGGCTGTCGCATCGCTTTGCCGGCTCATCCGACCGCGCCGCGATTGCCGGGCTGGTTTATGACGCGCTGCGCCGCAAGGCTTCGTCAGCGTGGCTGATGGGTGAAACCACCGCGCGCGCGGAACTGATCGGCATGCTTCGCCGCGAGCGCGGTCTCGACGTCGCCGCGATCGCTGCGCTGTGCAGCGGCGAACGCTACGCCCCGGCGCCATTGACCGCAGCAGAAAGCGCGGCGCTTAACGCCGACGCGATTGCGAATGCGCCGCTTTATGTGCAGGGCGAATATCCGGAATGGCTCGATGCGCATCTCGCCCGGATGTTCGGCGATGAGCGCGGCGAGGAGGGCGCGGCGCTCTCCAATCGTGCGCCGCTCGACATGCGCGTGAACACGCTCAAGGCCGAGCGTGAGGAATTGTTGCCCAAGCTTGAACATCTCAAAGCCGAGCCGACGCGCTGGTCGCCCGTTGGACTTCGCATTCACATGAGCGCCGATGCCAAAAGCCCGGCGCTGCACGCAGAGCCGCCCTTCATCAAGGGCTTTGTCGAAATCCAGGATGAAGGGTCGCAAATCGCCGCGTTGCTGGCAGGAGCGAAACCGGGCGAGCAGGTGATCGATCTTGCCGCCGGTGCCGGCGGCAAGACGCTGGCGTTATCGGCGGCGATGGAAAATCGCGGCCAGATTTTTGCGACCGATATCGACAAGCGCCAGCTTGCGCCAATTCATGACCGTCTCGCGCGCGCTGGCGCGCGCAACGTTCAGGTCCGCACGCCTCGCGGCGAGACCGATATCCTTGCCGATTTAGCCGGCCGCGCCGATCTCGTTCTGATCGACGCGCCATGCACCGGAACCGGGACCTGGCGGCGCAATCCCGACGCCAAGTGGCGTATGCGTCCGGGCGCGCTCGCCGAGCGGCAAAAGCAGCAAGTCACGCTGCTCGACCGCGCCGTGGCCCTGACCAAGCCAGGCGGCCGCATCGCCTACATTACCTGTTCGGTGCTCGCCGAAGAGAACGGCGACCAGATTAAAGCTTTCACCGGCCGGCACGGCGATTTTTCCGTGGAAAAGCCTGCCGATACGGCGCTGGCGTTGGGCGAGCGAGCCTATCTTTTTGGCCGCGCGGCGCTTATCTCGGACCATGGTTTGCTGATGACGCCGCGCCGGACCGATACCGACGGGTTTTTCGTCAGCCTGCTACGGCGCTCATCATGACACCACCTGCAGCCACTCAACGAATCGACGCGGCTTCCTTAGAAGCCGCCACGGAACCCAGGGATCCGGTTTCGCACGATAAAATTCTGATCGTCGATTTTGGCTCGCAGGTTACCCAGCTCATTGCGCGGCGCGTGCGCGAGGAGCGGGTCTATTGCGAGGTCGTGCCTTATCAGAAGGCCGAGAGCGCGCTGCGCGAGATGAAGCCGAAGGCTGTCATTCTGTCAGGCGGCCCGGCGGGCGTGCTCGACAAGGATGCGCCGCTTGCGCCAATGGCGGTCTTTCAAGCCGGCATTCCGGTGCTCGGCATCTGCTATGGCGAACAGGCCATGGCGCACCAGCTCGGGGGCATGGTCGAGGCCGGCCACCACCGCGAATTCGGCCGGGCCGAAGTCGAGGTAACCAAACCATCAGCGCTCACCGACGGCGTGTGGGAAGTCGGCCAGCGCTATCCGGTTTGGATGAGCCACGGCGATCGCGTCACCCGGCTGCCTGAAGGCTTTACCGCGATTGGCACTTCGCCCAACGCGCCGATTGCGATCATCGCCGACGAAAAACGCAAGTTCTACGCGACGCAATTCCATCTTGAGGTCGTGCACACCCCGCACGGTGCGGCGCTGCTGCGCAATTTCGTCCGCAGGATCGCGGGCTGCACCGGCGACTGGACGATGCGCGCGTTCAAGGAAGAGGCGATCGAGAAAATCCGCCGTCAGGTTGGTAAGGGCAGGGTGATCTGCGGATTGTCCGGTGGCGTCAACTCCGCGGTCGCCGCAGTCCTGATCCACGAAGCGATCGGCGATCAACTGACCTGCGTGTTCGTCGATCACGGCCTGCTGCGTCTTGCGGAAGGCGAAAAAGTCACGGCGCTGTTCCGCGGCCACTACAACATTCCGCTGGTTCACGTCGATGCCTCCGAGACATTCCTGAGCGCGCTCACCGGCATCGAAGACCCCGAGCAAAAACGCAAAACCATCGGTAAGCTCTTCATCGATGTGTTCGAGGCCGAAGCCAAGAAAATCGCAAATGACGGAAAAGGCTCGGCAGATTTCCTGGCTCAGGGCACGCTCTATCCCGACGTGATCGAGAGCGTCTCGTTCACCGGCGGTCCGTCGGTGACGATCAAGTCGCACCACAACGTCGGCGGCTTGCCTGAGCGCATGAATATGAAGCTGGTCGAGCCGCTGCGCGAATTATTCAAGGACGAAGTCCGCGCGCTCGGCCGCGAACTCGGCTTGCCCGAGGTCTTTGTCGGCCGCCATCCGTTCCCCGGTCCCGGCCTCGCGATTCGCTGCCCCGGCGCGATCAGCAAAGAGCGACTCGACATTCTTCGCCTCGCCGACGACGTCTTCATCGAGGAAATCCGCCGCGCCGGCCTCTACGACGATATCTGGCAGGCGTTCGCGGTGCTACTGCCGGTGCGCACTGTCGGTGTCATGGGCGATTACCGCACTTACGATTACGTGGTCGGGTTGCGCGCTGTGACCTCGACCGACGGCATGACCGCCGACTTCTATCCGTTCGACATGAAATTCATCGGCGCAGTCGCGACCCGCATCATCAACGAAGTCAAAGGCGTCAACCGCGTGGTTTACGATGTAACGAGCAAGCCGCCCGGCACCATCGAGTGGGAGTGAGGGGAAGTACTGTTGAAACAGAATAGGCCAAAGCAGCGTACGATAGGCAATGCTGTCTTAGCAGCGGAAATCACGTGCCAGCAGCTCTTGCTGCCATCTGCTGGAACAACGCGTCCGCTTGCGCCGGTGATAGGCTGGTGTCAGCTGCAATCCACCAAGCCAGCACCGCGAGAAACGCGCCGGAAATGAATTGGACGGCAAACTCAAGCGATGCATCTGCCTCGCCGATCCACTTCTCGATAAGCTCGGATCGAACCGCGCGCCGAATGCGCTCGCGGAATTTGTCGTGGATGGTGTCGCCGCCGCTTGCGAGCAGCGTGCGATGAAGGGACCGGAAAGCGTGTGCATGCTCGAACATCGGCCGGCTGAACATAAATAGGCGACCGCTCGTCTCCGATTGGGCTGACTGCTGCCGGTTGCTTAGCGAGCGAAGATGCTCATCGATCGTCGCGCTGCGCAGTTCTTCTTTGTCGGCATAATGCGTGTAGAAGGTCGACCTCCCGATATTTGCCTTCTCGCAGAGATCCGCGACCGTGATCGGCGCATATCCGCGCTCCGGGATCAAGGTGATGAGCGCGTCCTGCAATAGGGCATGCGTTCGCGCGACGCGGCGGTCGATCATGCCCGTCTTGTCTGTCCGTTCGATTTTCATGGCCACAATCGCCTAGCGTGCGCAGTTCTGGACACCCATTCGTTCGGTGTCCATCAACACTGCTTCTGAACACGATGTTCGGGATGATACACCATGTCCAGGAACTGAATACTTGGATACTGCGGTGATCTAAGAGGAGGCGCCATTCATGCACGGATTTGGTCGTCACATCGTCATAGGGCCGCAGTCTCGTAGCGGTGCCGTCGCGCTCGTCCTCTTTGCCAAGCTCGCCTTGATTGTTGCTGTCCTGATCCTGATGCAATTCGGGGCAGGCTATCTCGGCGCCGGAATCTGGGTGGTGGCGTTCCATGGGATTGTTCTGGCGGCGATCGTGGCATTCCTAATCTGGGGTCGCGCTCGTCACAGGAGCCTTGTCGGCAGCGGCATGCAGCGCGTGGGCGATCAGGCCAGCGGCATCGTTCTGCACGGAGCGGCAGGTTACGATTTGCTCACCCGCATTCTGACCTTCGGCCGGGAAGGTCGGTTCCGTGAGCTTATGCTTCGCGTCGCGGCGCTCCAGCCTGGAGAAGCGGTGCTCGACGTCGCCTGTGGAACGGGGACGCTCGCCATTGCTGCGAAGCGCCAAGTCGGCGCAGAGGGAAGCGTGACCGGCATCGACGCATCGCCCGAGATGATCGAGCGGGCACGGGTCAAAGCCGAAAGGGCCGGCCTTAATGTCACCTTCGTCAACGGAACAGCCCAGCGACTTCCCTTTGGCGACGGGCAATTCGACATCGTGATGGGCACGCTCATGCTGCATCACCTGCCAAAGCCCGTGCGATTGGCGTTTGCTCGTGAGGCTCGGCGCGTGCTGAAGCCTGGGGGTCGGCTGCTGCTGATCGACTTCGGGAAGCCCCCGCGGCAATCTCGTCTGCCCCGGCTCCATCGGCACGGACATGCCGACATGCATATGATCGGCGCGCTGCTGGCGGAGGAGCGGTTTCGAGATCAGCGATACCGGTACGGTCGGAACGAAGAACCTGAACTATATCCGCGCGAAAGCAGGAACGGCTTGGCTGGCCGAGTAACAAGAGTCAGCGCCGAGCGAAGCCACATCCGTCCCGCAGCACAAAGTTTGGGGGGCAAGACGGTTCTTTGCAGCACGCTTAAAGTTTGCACAGAAATTTCAGCGCGCTACCATGCTTTAGAATAATCGAGTGGAAATAAGGGTAGCAGCGTAGGAGATCGCTATGCCGCATTATACCGCAGTCGTCACCTTGCTCGCCGTAGCCTTCTATTTCTTCCTGGCAACGCGCGTTGCCGCCGCGCGCGGCAAGTTCGGCGTGCAGCTTCCGGCAACGTTAGGCAATCCCGATTTCGAACGCATCTATCGCGTGCACGTGAACACGCTCGAATGGATGCCAACGTTTTTGGCGCCGTTGTGGCTTTGCGCGATTTACCTCAACGACGTCGCCGCCGCGGTGCTCGGGCTTGTCTGGATCGGCGGGCGCGTTTTGTATTATATCGGCTACCGCGAAGCTGCGGAGAAACGCCTTCCTGGGTTCTTCATTCAATCAAGCGTATGTGGCTTGTTGTTCATCGGCGCTCTTGCCGGCATCATCATGCACTGGTGACTACGGGCGTGGGGCGGACTTGGCGTCACGCTTGGGCCGGCGGACGGCCCGTACTTTCCCGCTACTTTGGCCGCCGCAGAAAAACCGATCGGCGCCATCGGATTCCAGTCCCGAAATACCGACTCCCGCCGGCATATCGAGTGTTTCCAGGACTTCTCCGGTGCGTGGATCGACGTGCCGCAAGTCGCATTCGTCGCCCTCAAGCGTGGCGTGCCAGAGTTCTCCCTCGACCCAGGTCACTCCGGTGACGAAGCGGTTTGATTCGATGGTGCGAAGAACCGCCCCCGAGTTTGGATCGATCTGATGGATTTTCCGGTTGCGGTATTGCCCCATCCAAAGCGTTCCTTCGGCCCACGCCAATCCAGATCCGGCGCCGCCGGGCGCGGGAATTGTGCTGAGCACGCGGCCGGTGTTCGGATCGATCTTCTGGATGCGGTCGCCGGAGAGCTGGAACAGATGTTTGCCGTCGAAAGCCGTTCCGGCATGAGCGGCGGCATCGATCGCGCGGACTTTCTCTCCAGTCTCGGGATCAAACGCGTTCAGCTTGTCTCCCGATGCAAACCAGACGTGTTCACCGTCGTAGGTGACCCCGGCGACCTGTTCGACGCCGGGGAAGGGGCCGTATTCGCGGATGATTTCGGCTGCTGATTGTTTCATGCGCCAAACCTAGCCGCTCGGGAGCGGGCCGGGGAGTAACAATGTTGTCGTGAAACCCGGCACCGGCCGGGTCATCCAGCGACGTGCTCGTCCACGACCATACGACTGTACCTTGCCTGCGGCTGCGAGCGCGTCGAGCGCGCGTTGTACTGTCCGCGCACTGGCTCCCAGCGCCAGCGACAGTGCGGAACTCGACCAAAATTCGCCATCGGAGAGGAATGCGAGCACCGATGCGTGCTCATCCTCGACCGGCGGCGCGAGCACGACGACGTTGCGCGCGCGCCGCGGCGCCAGCGCGAAGCCCTGCGTCGTCGCGCTGACGTCGGCGAGAGTTTTGAGCTTGACGCGCAGCCGCCCGATTTCGACGCGCAACCGCGCGCGGTGCGATTCATCGGCGTGCTTTGCGCGGAAGGCGCGTGCCAGCAGTGTGCTCCTCGAAACGTCCGCGGGCCAGGCTTCGCCCAGCGCACGCGCCAGCGCGAACAAGACCGGACGCCGTGTGAGCGAGATCACGGTGCCGGCGTCGCGCACGACGTGGCGGCACGCGTCGACGACGATCGCTCCCGAAGCCAGCAGCGCTTCAACCTCATCAAGCAGAAGGAGCCGCTCCTCGCCGGGCGCAATCAGCCGCGCGGCAGGCGTGTTAAGGACGAGAGCGGCGCTTTGCGCTTCCGCAATCAGCGCCGGGATACCCGCAAGCCGCGCGGCGCGCTCGGCCTCGATAAGGGCGGCGCGCGCAGTCTTTATCCGCAGGCGCCGTATCGCAACTCCTGCAACCACAAGCTCGTGAGCGGCCCTCAACGCCGGCGGCAGCGGCGCCGCATCGAACTTCGCCAGGGCGCCTTCGGCCTCGTCGAGACGTCCGATCAACAGAAGGCGCCTTACTTCGAGATGCCGCGCGTGCGCGGCGTTCATCCGGTCGCCGCGCTGCTCAAGCGCCACCCGCGCGGTATCGAGTGCCTTGGCGGGCCAGCTCAAGTCGCGTGACACGAGTGCAATTTCGGCCTCTGCGACGACGCACCTCGCGCGGGCCACCGCTTCTTTTGGGCCAAAGGCGCGCGCTGCCTTTCGTAGCAGATCCTTGGCCCGAACCAGATCGCCGAGTTGCGCCATCGCAACGCCGCGAAGCGCCAGAGCCGGCGCGTCGTTGCGCAGCGAGACCCGCTTCAATGCCCCGAGGGGATCGCCCGCCGCGAGCGCCTGCGCTGCGGCAGCGATCAGCGAGTCCATCGGAATCCCGCCAAACTTGTAACTCCCACCATCTCCTCATCCGGCATTAGGTCTGTCTCACGATCAACAACATGGAACTGAGAAACAGACATGCCTGACATTCTGCATAAGGTCGGAATCAAACCGTCGTCGCTGGACGATGTCTATAACGCATTGACCACCGTTGAGGGGCTTTCTCGCTGGTGGACGCGCGACACGCAGGGAGAAGGCAAGGTCGGCGGCGAGCTGCAATTCCGCTTTGGCGAAGGCGGCTTCGACATGAAGGTTCTCGAACTACAGCCCGGCAAGCGCGTTCTGTGGCAGGTGGTTGACGGCCCGGAAGAATGGCTCGGCACAAAGATCAGCTTCGATCTGGCACAGAACGGTGACTGGGCCGTTGTTCTCTTCAAACATCAGGGCTGGAAGGCGCCGGTGGAGTTCATGCACCACTGCAGCACTAAATGGGCGGTCTTTCTGTTGAGCCTCAAGTCGCTTCTCGAAGCCGGCAAAGGCGCGCCCTGGCCGAACGAGATCAAGCTCGACAGTTGGGAATAGCAGGAACGCGACCACCATCAGGCAACGTGACGGAGAGAACGATGAACAACATTATGAAAGCTGAACTTGCCGCACCGAAAATAGTCGATCGCAGCACTTTCCAGGCCGAGTTGGACGCGCTGCGGGTTCAGGAGAAGGCGCACATGCGCGCGGGCGACGCAATCGCGGCCGCGCGCCGGCGGCTGCCCATGGTGGCGGTGGATGGTACGTTGCCGCTTATCGGCGACCACGGCGCGGTGACGCTATTGGACGCTTTTGAAGGGCGCCGGATGCTGATCGCCTACTACTTCATGTGGCACAGCGGAAAGCCTGCGCCGGAGCAGTGCGAGGGTTGCGCCTTCTACACATCGCAGGTCCGCGAGCTGTCCTTCATTCATTCCCGCGATGTCACCTACGCCACGTTCTGCCAGGGCCCGTATGAAGAGAGCGCCCGATACCGCGACTTCATGGGATGGGAGATGCCTTGGTACGCGGTCCAGGGCGCGGCGCTCGAAACCCTTTTGGTCGGACGTCGCGTCGGCATGATGCACATCGTTTGCTACTTGCGGCAGGGATCTGATGTCTTCGAGACTTACTGGACGACGCGCCGTGGCGTCGAAGCGATGGACAACAGTTACCGTTTGCTCGACCTGACCGTCTACGGGCGGCAGGAGAGGTGGCAGGACTTGCCCGCCGGCTGGCCGCAAAAACCGAAAGGCAAACATTATTACCGTACGGATGGACGCCCCATCGTTCAGTGGCCGCGCGTGAAGGCCGGGCATTCGGACGATCTCGGCAACGGCGGGCGTTGAGGCCCGTCATGTCTGATGTTCTCATGACATCGCAACGGGCCGGCGCGAAGAAGGTATTCGGAAACAACTGGGGACCGGCGGGCCGCGTTGCGGCGGAGTGGCTATGCTTCGCAGCCGCACCGACCTTCGCTGTCATGGCGCTGCTGACCGCTTTCGATGGCGGTCAGCAGGATCTGCTCTGCGCGGCTATGCAACATGCGTCGCCGCTTGGCGGCATGGTCCCAATGTATTTGCTGATGACTGCCTTTCATGCGGGGCCTTGGCTGAAGCTGATCTCGCGCGGACGCCGCATCGGCAGCCGTCGGGACTAGTCAGTGCCCAAAAGCGAGCGGTGCGGCCAATGACTATATGTTGGCGCATCGCGACCGTCCGAGGACTTCGTGGAAGACGATCCTCACCTGCAACGCTTGCTCGATGCCTTGCCGCTTCGCGTCAGGCAAATCTATGCATGGCTGATCAGGCCGCAGGCGCGATGGATCCGTTGGCCGCTCGGCCTCGCGCTTATCGTCGGCGGTGTGTTCGGTTTCCTGCCGGTGCTTGGTTTCTGGATGATCCCGCTCGGGGCGTTGTTGATCGGCGAGGACATTCCGCCAATTCGACGCGTCACGCTCAGGATGCTCGGCCAGCTTTATCGCTGGTGGGATGCGTGGCGCTCGCGGTATCCGCCAAAATAGCACCTGGCACGATCGGAGCTTCTGGCGCAGCCAGACCGCCCTCGACAGTTGACTTGCTTCCGCTATTATGTTCGTGCTATGTTCTTTTATCGGCGGAGAGTAGCGTGGGTAGACCGCCAACAAAATTTGGTGTGTTTGTTCTAGTCTTTCCTGAAGCGGGAGCGGCTGCTCGGATTGAGACGCTAGCCCGTCCGTTCGTCGTGCATACGCGTTGAAAGCGGAGCCGCTTCCTACGTCGCGATTTCACGTCTCGCTGAATAACATCGGAGAGTATGACGATCAAAAGAGGGCCGGAAACTGTCGTCTCTCAAAGCGCGCGAAGCGTTGGCAAGAGTTCAGAGCAAGCCCATTCACCGTCATGTTCAATCTGGTGCAGAGTTTTTCCGGACGAGATGGAGAGTATCCTTGGTTTTGAGAGGAGATGACGGCGTCGTCGGATTGGAAAGGCTTAATCGAGTCTCTCGGCGTGTCCTTGCGTATGGTGGGACTCAAATCGCGCTCGGAATTTCACGCCGCATTTAACGTTGCTATACGGCGAGCGGCGGATCAAGGAGCGATTGATCCAACCTATCAGTTGGACTGTTCGTGAATTTGCACTCGTCCACAGCTTACTCGGTGAAACCAAATATGAAATTCGACTGGGCTGTTGGTCACTTGGCACTTAATTCGGGATCGGCTTCGCGCGGAACGAAACTGCCGCAAGCGCCATTGAATGGCGAGACAGCGGGGCTTAAACGGCGTTAAATTCGTCATCTCATTGTCGATGAACGAGGTCAAAACCCGATCGTGACCTTTATCAATCGAACATCGATTGGCGTTCTTGCGCTCGCGCTGCCGCTTGCGGGGTGCGGCGGTGTGCTCGATCCGCACGGGCCGATCGGGAATTCCGAGCGACTCATTCTCATCGACTTCGGTGGCGATCATGCTGGTGATCGTCATCCCGGTCATCGTCGCCACGCTCGGTTTTGCCTGGTGGTTCCGTGCGTCCAATGATCGCGCGACGTATTTGCCGTACTGGTCCTTCTCCGGTCAGCTTGAGTTGATCGTCTGGGCGATTCCCGCGCTGGTGATCACGTTCCTCGGCGGCATCGCCTGGTTCGGCTCGCATGCACTCGATCCGTTCAAGCCGCTCGACTCGCAATCGCCCGCCGGTCGAAATCCAGGTCGTATCGCTCGACTGGAAATGGCTCTTCATCTATCCGAACGACGGCAGTCGCCAGCGTCAATCAACTCGTCATTCCCGCCGGGACGCCCGTGCATTTCACGCTGACCTCGTCCGGTGTCATGAACAGCTTCTTCGTGCCGCAGCTTGGCAGCCAGATTTACACGATGGCCGGAATGACCTCCCAGCTCAGCCTGCAGGCGGATGAGCCGGGCGACTATCCGGGGATCTCCGCGCAGTTCAGCGGCGACGGCTTTTCCGACATGCGATTTGTCGTGCACGCCATGGCGGCTGACGACTACGCCAGATGGCTCGCCAGTGCGAAGGACCGAGGCGCCGTTCTCGATAACGCAGCCTACGCGGCGCTCGCCCAGCAATCATCCAACGTCAAGGCCACGACCTATCATGGCGTCGATCCAAAGCTGTTCGATTCAATCGTCAACGAGACCGCGCCTGACGCGGGTGGCGCGCAGGAACAGCCCGGTGGCCATGGCGCATCGGCATCCGGAGAAGGCGGCTGATGTTCGGCAAACTCACCTGGGACGCCATTCCGTTCGATCAGCCGATCCCGCTGGCGGCCTCGGGACTGATGATCGTCGTCGTCCTTGGCGTGATGGTCTGGGTGACCGTCAAAGGTCACTGGCCGTATCTGTGGCACGAGTGGATCACGTCGGTCGATCACAAGCGCATCGGCGTGATGTATTGCACGCTGGCGCTGGTCATGCTGCTGCGCGGCTTCATCGACGCCATCATGATGCGCTCGCAGCAGGCGCTGGCGTTCCACGCCCAGGGCTATCTGCCGCCGGAGCATTACGACCAGATTTTTTCGGCGCACGGCACGATCATGATCTTCTTCGTGGCGATGCCGTTCGTGATCGGCCTGATGAATTTCGCGGTGCCGTTGCAGCTCGGCGTCCGCGATGTCGCTTTTCCGACCTTCAATTCCGTCAGCTTGTGGCTTACCGCTTCGGGCGTTTTGCTGGTCAATGTTTCGCTGGTGATCGGCGAATTCGCCAAGACCGGCTGGCTTGCCTATCCGCCGCTGTCGGAGCTGAAATTCTCGCCGGGCGTCGGCGTCGATTATTACCTGTGGTCGCTCCAGATATCCGGCATCGGCACGCTGCTGACCGGAATCAATTTCGTCACCACGATTCTGAAAATGCGCGCGCCTGGCATGATCTATACGCGGATGCCGATCTTCTGCTGGACGGCGCTTGCGTCGAATCTGCTGATCGTCGCGGCATTTCCGATCCTGACCGCGACGTTCGCGATGCTGCTGCTCGATCGCTATCTCGGCTTCCATTTCTTCACGACGGACGCCGGCGGCAACGCGATGATGTACATCAACCTCATCTGGGCGTGGGGCCACCCGGAGGTCTACATCCTCATCTTGCCGGCATTCGGCGTCTTTTCGGAAGTGATCTCGACGTTCTCCGGCAAGCCGCTGTTCGGCTACCGATCGATGATCATCGCCACCATGGCGATCTGCATCCTGTCGTTCCTGGTCTGGCTGCACCACTTCTTCACGATGGGGGCGGGCGCCGACGTCAACGGTTTCTTCGGCATCATGACGATGATCATCGCGGTGCCGACCGGCGTGAAGATTTTCAACTGGCTGTTCACGATGTGGGGCGGCCGGATCCGTTTCGCCACGCCGATGCTGTGGTCGCTGTCGTTCATGGTGACGTTCGTGATCGGCGGCATGACCGGCGTTCTGCTTGCCGTGCCGCCGGCCGATTTTGTGCTGCACAACTCGCTGTTCCTCGTGGCGCACTTTCACAATGTCATTATCGGCGGCGTCTTATTCGGCGCGTTTGCCGGCTACACCTATTGGTTCCCCAAGGCGTTCGGTTTCAGGCTCGATGAGCGTTGGGGTAAAGCCGCGTTCTGGTTCTGGACGATCGGTTTCTACGTCGCTTTCATGCCGCTCTATGTGCTCGGCCTCGAAGGCATGACGCGGCGGATGCAGCACTACGACGTTGCGGCGTGGCATCCATGGCTTCTGGTGGCGGCCGGCGGCTCTGCGTTGATCCTTGCCGGCATCGCCTGTCAGGTCACACAGCTTGTCGTCTCGATCCGCAATCGCGAAGCGCTGCGTGATCTCACGGGCGATCCATGGGATGGCCGGACGCTTGGAATGGATTACAGCTTCGCCGCCGCCGGCTTTCAATTTCGCGGTGCTGCCCAATGTGACGGGCGAAGAGGCTTATTGGGGCATCAAGCAGAAAGCGCTCGAACAGCGGCGGCTTACGGACTTGCCTGACTACAAGCCGATCGAAATGCCGCGCAACAGCCCGACTGGATTTGTTACGGCGTTCTTTGCGGTCGTCACTGGTTTTGCGCTGATCTGGCACATCTGGTGGATGGTCATTGTCGGGCTGGTCGGCGCGTTCGCGACTTTCGTTGTGTTCGCCTGGCGTGACGTCGCTGAATACGATCTGACCGCCGAAGAGGTCGCCGAAATCGACAATCAGCGGCGTCAGGCGCGCGTCGGGCTGGTCGAGGGCCGTGAGCCGGGCATTGCGCCGGCCATCACGGCCAAGCCGCCGGAGCATGATCCACACAAACTTGCGCGGCACCGATCCCGATGGCGGCCACTAAGGGCCGGCGCCGAAGCGCATCATCACCGGCTATGGTTTCTGGATTTTCCTGCTTATCGGACTTCATCATGTTTTCCGGCTTCTATGCGTCTTACGCGGTGCTATCGCATGCCACGGCGGGCGGTCCGGGTCCGCAGCAACTCTTCCATCTGCCGACGGTGGCCTTGGAAACCGCGTTCCTGCTGCTGTCGAGCTTCGTCTGCGGCATGGCAACGATCGCGAGCAACGCGCGCAATATGTTGTGGACGCAAATTTGCTACGTGATCACCGGCTTGCTCGGCGTCGGCTTCCTTTTTCTGGAAGGTAAGCGAGTTCATCAAGATGCTGGCGGAAGGCGCCGGCCCGCAGCGCAGCGCCTTTCTGTCCGCCTTCTTCACGCTGGTCGGTTGCCACGGCTTGCACGTCACGATCGGTCTGCTCTGGCTTGGCACCATGATGGCGCAGTTCTGGGCCAAGGGCTTCCGGCCCGACATCCTGCGGCGCGGGATGTGTTTCGGCCTGTTCTGGCATGCTCTCGATATCATCTGGGTGGGCATCTTCACCAACGTCTATCTTCTCGGGACAAGTCCGTAAGCGAGCAACATCATGAGCGATCAGAACATGACGCACGAATTTGGCGCTGACGCCGCTCCCGGCGATCAGGAGACCGGGCCGCATCAGATCGCGGCGGGCATTCGCAATTATCTGATCGGGCTTGGTCTTGCTGCCGCTCTTACGGTGGGTTCGTTCTGGGTCGCGAGCGGAACCAGCCTTGTCTACACGCCGGGCGTACCGATGGCGCTAGCGGCATTCGCGGTGGCGCAGATGGGCGTGCATCTCGCGTTCTTCCTGCACATCACGACCGGGCCGGACAACACCAACAACGCGCTGGCGCTTGCCTTCGGCGCCTTGATTATCGGCATCGTGATCGCAGGATCGCTGTGGATTATGTACCACCTCAACGCCAACATGATGGTGCCGGGCAATATAATGGACATGCACATGCAGCCTTAGAACGGCTGGCGGGCAGAGGACATTATGGCGAAATCGATCACCATCTACGGCATCAAGAACTGCGACACGATGACCAAGGCGCGGGCCTGGCTCGACAAGCACGGCGTCGCTTATGAATTTCACGACTACAAGATTGCGGGCATCGATCGCGAGCAGCTGGAGAAGTGGAGCAAGAAAGTTGGCTGGGAGACGTTGCTCAATCGTGCCGGCATGACGTTTCGCAAGCTGCCGGAGAAAGACAAAGAAGATCGACGGACGAACAAGGCGATCGCGCTGATGCTCGAGCAGCCGTCGATGATCAAGCGGCCGGTGCTCGATCTTGGCGGCGGCAAGCTCGTCGTCGGCTTCAAGCCGGAAGATTTACGAAGACTGTTTGGCGCGGAGCTGTGCCAAACGGCCAAGTCTAATTGATCTTGATATTCGCCGCGTTCGATCACCGGCGTCCAGCGCGCGATATCGGCGTCGATATGGGCGCGGAAATCCGCCGGCGTATCCGGGATCGGCTCCATCAATTGCGTGGTGAGCTTTTCGCGGACGGCGCGCGAGGTGATGGACGTCGCCAACGAGCTGGCCGATGCGCTTGACCATCGCGTCGGGCAGGCCCGCCGGTCCGACCAGTCCGCTCCAGGCATCGGCCTCGACATCGATGCCGGATTCTTTCAGCGTGGGAACGCCGGGCAACAGCGCGGAGCGTTGCGCGGTCGATACCGCGAGCAGCTTTGATCGCGCCGCCGCCGAGCTGCGGCGTGATCGAGATGGCCGGCAGGCAGACCATCTGTACGTCATTGCGGATCAGCGCCTGGATCGCCTGCGGTGACGACGGGTAGGGGACGTGCACGAGTTTGGTGTCGGCTCTTGAGCGCAATCGCTTCCATGGCGAGTTGCGACAGCGAGCCGGTGCCGATCGAGCCGTAGGTGTATTTGCCGGGATTGCGCTTGATCAGGTCAATGAGCTCAGCGGTGTTTTTACACGCCGAGGCTGGCATTGACCGCGAGCGCGCTCGGCTGCGTCACCAGCATGGTGATCAGGGAAAGGTCTTTCTTCGGATCGTAGGGCAGGTTGCTGAACAGGAGCGTAGTTGATGGCGAGCGGGCCGCCGATGCTCACACCGATGGTCGTGCCGTCGGGATCGGCCTTGGCGACATCATCGGTGCCGGTATTGCCGCTCGCGCCGGGCTTGTTTTCGACGATGAAGGTCTGCCCGGTCTTGTCTTGCAGGTTTTCGGCGATCAGGCGCGCGACCAGATCGGGAGTGGCGCCGGCGGCAAACGGCACGATGATGCGGACGGTTTTGGTCGGCCAGTCCTGCGCGGACGCCGACAGCGTCCCGAGCAGGACGGCAAATACCGCCGCCAAGACTCTCGCTTCATCGCATTCTCCTCGGCTTCCCCCGTAGCCTTGGCTTGGCTAGACCTTGGCTTGGCTAGATGCATCCAGACGTATCATGGTGACGATGGCAGGCGAAGAGGAGAGCAACCGTGCGCGCTGACGACAAAACTGAGAAATCTTTTCGCCTTCGGCCGTATCGCGGTTGCGCCGGGCGCCTATGACGGGCTTTCGGCACGGCTGGTCGAACAGGCGGGCTTCCCGGCGATCTATGCAAGCGGCGGCGCGATCGCGCGCTCGACTGGAATTCCCGATCTCGGTCTGATCCCGGTGAGCGCCATCGTCGATCGGCTGGCCTCGATGGTGGATGTGGTCGACGTTCCGATCGTTGCCGATGCCGACACCGGTTACGGCAACGCGCTAAACGCTCAGGCCGCCGCGCGCGCATTCGAGCGCGCCGGCGTGGCGGCATTCCACCTCGAGGACCAGACGTTTCCAAAGAAATGCGGCCACTACGACGACAAGAGGTCTCGTGCCCGTCGGCGAGATGGTGCAAAAGCTGAAAGCGGTGCGCGACGCGTTGCACGATCCTGATTTCGTCGTCATCGCGCGTACGGATGCGATTGCGGTCGAAGGATTTGATGCCGCGATCGACCGTGCCGGCGCCTATCGCGAGGCCGGCGCCGATATGCTTTTCGTCGAAGCGCCGACGTCGGAAGACGGAGATCGCCGCAGGTCGCCAAAATCGGTTTCAGGCTGGAAGCTGATCAACATGTTCGAGGGCGGCAAGACGCCGCTATTGCCGGCATCACGTCTCGAACGCTCGGCTATCACCTCGTCATTATTCCGAGCGACACCCAGCGCGCCGCGATCAAGGCGACGCAGCGCGTGCTTGCCGCGATTGCCCGTGACGGCAGCTCCGCCTCGATGCGCAGCGATATGGTTTCGTTCAAGGACCGCGAGGCGCTGATCGATACGGCGGTTATCTCGAACGCGATAGCAACGATATGCCTCCTGAGCTGGGTCCGATCCGGCAGATTGCCGTTCGGCCCGCTAGCTGATACGAGGCGCGGTCCAACGTCACTGAACGGATGCGTCGGTAAACCGGGTTGAGCAATTATGGGTCTTGCGGTCGAAATCCTCGGCCTCGTTGTTTTTCTCGGTGCGCATGTCTTCGTGACCATGCGCGACCGGCGTGCGGCGCTTGATCGCCAAAATCGGCGAATGGCCTTATCGCGGCCTGTTTTCGCTGGTCGCGATTGTCGGCATCGCTGCTGATCGGTTACGGCTTTGCCAGTTATCGCGCTGCGGGTTTCATCACAGTATGGAATCCGCCGGGCTGGACGCGTCATATCGTCGAATTGCTGATGTGGCCGGCCTGCGTCCTGGTCGTCGCGGCTTATATCCCCGGCAACATCAAACACCGGCTGAAGCACCCTATGCTGGTCGGAGTCAAAACCTGGGCGTTTGCGCATCTTTGCGCGAACGGCGACCTCGGCGGCATGATCCTGTTCGGATCGGTGCTGGCCTGGGCGGTTTATGACCGCATCACACTCAAACACCGCAGCGACCCCGGCGCGCCAACGCAATGCCCGCATCATGGCCGACCAACGATCTGATCGCGGTCATCGTCGGCACCATCGTCTATTTCGCACTTGGCTTCGTGTTTCATCCGGTCGTCATTGGCGTACCGGCATTCCAGCCCTAATCATGTCTGTAACAAAATCGAAATCCGGCGATTGACCGCACCCGATATCCTCGCTCGCAAGGGCGGCGAGCCGTATCGTGTGCCTGACGTCCTATCACGCACACACCGCGCGCATCCTCGATGCAATATTGCGATGTCATCCTGGTCGGCGACTCGCTCGGCATGGTGATGCACGGGCTCGAGACCACCGTACCGGTGACGCTCGACATGATGATCCTGCAAGGTCATGCCGTGATGCGGGGATCGAAGCGCGCATTGGTGGTCATCGATTTGCCGTTCGGCTCTTACGAAGCTTCGAAAGAGCAGGCGTTTCACTCCGCCGCCCGCGTGCTCAAGGAGACCGGATGCGGTGCGATCAAGGTCGAAGGCGGCCGCCGCATGGCGGAGACGATCGCGTTTCTGGTCGAGCGCGGCGTGCCGGTGATGGGGCATGTCGGCCTTACACCACAGGCGATCAACACGATCGGTTCATTCAAGGCGCAGGGCCGTGACGAAAGCGATTGGGCGCCGATCGAAGCGGATGCGCGCGCTGTGGCCGACGCCGGTGCTTTCGCGGTCGTGCTGGAAGCCATCGCCGAGCCATTGGGCCGGCGCATCACATCCGAAGTCGCAATCCCCACCATCGGCATCGGCGCGAGCGTCGCATGCGATGGACAGGTTCTGGTGCTGGAGGACATGCTCGGCCTGTCACCGCGGGTTCCAAAATTCGTCAAACGGTTCGGCGACCTCGGACCTTCGATCGAACGGGCGGTGAAAGGTTATGCCGAGGAGGTCCGCGCCCGCACCTTTCCCGGGCCTGACCACGTCTATCCCATGCGCAAGAAATAACGACCGCATCGGCGTTTGCCCGTAAAGCATTGCGGCATTTGGTCTTTGCCTTGCTCACGCCACATCATTAAGCTACTTCCGTCGCCGTATTACGGACGAAAATTGTCCGGATTTTCTTGACTGGCCAACGGCTTGCTTGAAATGCCGGTTCCTGCCGCGGGGGCGAGTTCAGGGGCGGCGTCCGGGGTGCAAGCGGGGTTCGGTAAAGGGTTGGGGACCTAAGTTCGTGGCCGATATATTTCATGAAGTTGACGAAGAAGTACGCCGCGAAAAGCTGAAAAAGCTGTGGGATCGCTATGGCAATCTGCTGGTTGCGGTTTGCATCGCGATTATTGTCGCGGTCGGAGCATGGCGCGGCTACGAATGGTGGCAGGCTAAGAAGGCCGGCGAAACCGGTGCCGCTTTCGAGAACGCGGTAAGTCTTGCCGAAACCGGCAAGCACCAAGAGGCCGAAGCGGCCTTCGCAAAAATCGCAACTGATGGCACCGCGGGCTATCGTACTCTTGCGAAGCTGCGCGAAGCCGCCGCGCTCGCGCAAACCGACAAGAGCGCTGCGATAAAAGCGTATGACGACCTCGCGCCGACAGGGGCGCGGGCGACGTGGTTCGGCAACTGGCCGCGGTGCGTGCCGGTTTCCTGCTCGTCGATACGGCTCCTTATTCGGAGATGCGCAACGCGGCTCGAGCCGCTGACCGGCTCTGACAAGATTTTTCGTCATACCGCCCGTGAGCTTCTGGCGCTGTCCGCCTGGAAATCGGGCGACGTGGATGCGGCGAAGCAGTGGACCGGCATGATCATCACCGATCCGCAGTCGCCACAAAGCACCCGGAACCGCGCGGAAGTTTTGAGCGAACTGATTGCCGCAGGCGACAAGGGTTGAGATAGCGCCGATGCGACGCATCCCTTTGCTGTTCCGGCTTACATCGGCCGGCATGCTCGTTCTGATCCTGGGCGCGTGCACGCCGGGCGGTCAATTCGACCCAACGATTCTGTTGCAGAGCGATATGTTCGACACCAAGAAAAAGCTTCAGGGCGACCGTGAGCCGGTTTTCCCGGGCGGTGTGCCGGGTACGACGACCGGTGTGCCGCCGGATCTGGTGAAGGGCTATCAACCGCCGCCGGATCAGACCGACGCTGCGGATGGCGATACGGCCGCCGCAGCAGGCGCCTCCGCCTGCGGAAAAGCCCAAACCAAAGCCGAAACCCAGGGTGCGCGGTCGCAAACACCGCCCAAGCGCCTAAGCAGGCAGCCGACCAGGATCAGCGTTGGCGGTAAGCCAAGCGCGCCGCCGCAGCCTGCAGCAAGCTCATCGCAGCAAACCGAAGCCCCTGGCGGTCAGTCGCAGTCAGTTTGGCCGAATCCGCCGCAATCCGCGCCGGCTCAACAGCAGCAGCAGTCGCAATCGATCTGGCCGAATCCGCCGGCGACGACTTCCCACTAGCCCTGGCTCCGGCGTACTGCTTCTCGTCCTGTCGCGACTTTTGACGCAGCCCTGTGAATCATGACCTTTACCGTCGCCATTGTTGGCCGGCCGAATGTCGGCAAATCGACGCTGTTCAACCGGCTGGTTGGACGGCGCCTGGCGCTGGTCGATGATCAACCGGGCGTTACGCGCGACCGGCGCGAAGGCGATGCCAAGCTCGGCGATCTTAAGTTTAAAGTGATCGATACGGCAGGGCTTGAAGACGCCGAGCGCAAGACACTCTCGGCGCGCATCCAGGCTCAAACCGCCGAGGCGATGAAACAAGCCGATCGCAGTGCTGTTTGTCGTCGACGCGCGTGATGCCGCGACGCCTATCGACCGCGCTTTTGCCGATCTGGTGCGCCGCGCCGACAAGCCGGCGATCGTGGTCGCTAACAAAAGCGAAAGCCGTGCCGGTCAGGTAGGCGCGCTGGAGTCCTACGCCCTCGGTCTCGGCGATCCGGTTCCAATCAGTGCCGAACACGGCGAGGGGATGGCGGACCTGTACGATGCGCTGCGCGCGGTGATGCCCGAGCAGGAGATGCTGGATGACGCCGAAGAAACGGAGATCGCCGCGCCCGCCGAAGACAAGCCGATCCGGATTGCCGTCGTCGGCCGCCCCAACACCGGTAAATCGACGTTGATCAACCGCCTGATCGGCGAAGACCGGCTGCTGACCGGCCCGGAATCCGGCATTACCCGTGATTCCATCGCGGTCGATCTGGCGTGGCGCGGCCAGCAGTTCCACGTCCATGATACCGCGGGAATGCGCCGCCGCGCCCGGATCGATGAAAAGCTGGAGAAGCTTTCGGTCGCCGATTCGCTCAACGCCATCCGCTTTGCCGAAGTGGTGATCGTGCTGATCGACTCGCAAACGCCCTTTGAAGAGCAGGATATCCGCATCGCTGATCTTGTTGAGCGTGAGGGCCGCGCCATCGTCATCGCCGTCAACAAATGGGACCTGGTGGAGCGTGAACCCGGCGCGCTATCGCGGTTACGCGCCGAAGTCGATCGCATCCTGCCGCAGATCAAGGGCATGCCGGTGGTGACGCTGTCGGCACGTAACGGCGACGGTCTCGACCGGTTGATGGATGCAGTGCTGCAAGGCTACGCCGTCTGGAACCGCCGGGTGCCCACAGCGGCGCTCAATCGCTTTCTGGCCCGCGCGATATCGGCCAATCCGCCGCCGGCAATCAGCGGCCGCAAGCTCCGGCTCGATTACATCACCCAGGCGAAAGCGCGGCCGCCAACCTTCATACTGTTTGCGTCGCGCGCCAGTGAGCTGCCGGAGACTTATCGGCGCTACCTCGTCAACGAGATGCGCGAGGATTTCTCGCTGCCGGGCACGCCAATCCGTCTGCTGTTGCGGGGCAAGGCCAATCCCTATGCCGGCCGTAAGCGCCGCCGCTAGAGCATGGTCCGGTCAATCTAAACGACTTCGCTCTCGAGCTACGCCGGATCGATGAACTGCAGGAATTTCTTGGCGGGATAGTCGTAAAGCTTGCCGGTCTCGGTGCAGCCGGGCAAGCAGAGCTCCATGATTTTTTCGGCAACTTGTTCCGGCGTCGGCAGCGTCATGGGGTCTTCGCCCGGCATCACTTGCGCCCGCATACGGGTGCGTGTCGGGCCGGGATTGAACAGATTGACGCGCACGGGTGTCGAGGTGGTCTCGGCCGCATAGGTCCGCGCCAGTGCATTCAGCGCCGCCTTCGACGTCGAGTACGGCCCGGCATAGGCCCGGCAGTTTGTTGCAGCGCCCGAAGTCATGAAAACGGCGCGGCCGGCATCGGAACGCCGAAGCAGGGGGTCCATAGCGCGGATGATCTGATAATTGGCCGTTGCGTTGACGGCCATGGCTTCATCCCATGCCGGCGGCATGACATGGCCGAGCGGTGAACGCTGTCCGCCGATCGCTGCGTTGCCGACCAGCACGTCGAGCCGCTTGTAGCGCTCGTTCAGCGCAGCCGCGAGCCGGTAGAAGCCGTCGTAGTCGCGCATATCGAGTGGCACCAGCGTCGCCGAGCTGCCGGCAGCTTTCACCGCGTCGTCGAGTTCCTCTAATCCACCGACCGTGCGCGCAATGGCGACAACATGCGCGCCCTCGCGGGCGAGGGCGACAGAAAGCGCATAACCGATGCCCCGCGAGGCGCCGGTCACAAGCGCGATACGATCGGCAAGCTGTTTTGTCATGCGTTAAGGGTGAAGCGCTTTAGCTTGCTTCGGCGAGCAACGAGAGCTGGCTCTGCGGGGTATCCTGCGCCGTGCGGTCGGTGAGCGCCGTCGGATATTCGCCGGTGAAGCAGTGATCGGTGAACTGCGGTCGCACCGGATCGCGGCCCTTCTCTCCCATGGCATGGTAGATGCCCTCTACCGACAGGAAAGCCAGCGAATCGGCGCCAATAAACTTCCGCATGCCTTCGAGGTCGTGGGTCGCGGCGAGCAGCTTGTCCTTCTCCGGCGTGTCGATGCCGTAATAATCCGGATGCGTGATCGGTGGCGAAGCAATACGGAAATGCACCTCGCGCGCGCCGGCATCACGCATCATCTGTACGATCTTCACCGATGTAGTGCCGCGTACGATCGAGTCGTCGATCAGCACGATGCTTTTGCCGTTCACCACGGCGCGGTTGGCGCTGTGCTTCAGGCGAACGCCGAGCTGGCGAATTTGCTGGGTCGGCTCGATGAAGGTGCGGCCGACATAGTGATTGCGGATGATGCCGAGCTCGTAAGGAATGCCTGAACTCTTGCGCGTAGCCGATCGCGGCGGGGACGCCTGAATCGGGCACCGGCACAACGACGTCCGCGGCGGCAGGAGCCTCGCGGGCCAGTTCGACGCCGCTCGCCTTGCGCACCTTGTAGACACTGCGGCCGCCGATGATCGAATCCGGCCGGGCGAAATAGATATATTCGAAGATACAGGGCCGCGGCGCCATCGGCGGGAATGGTTTGTGCGAGTGTGCGCCGTCCTCGTCGAACACCAGCACTTCGCCGTTTTCCACGTCGCGCACGTATTGCGCGCCAATGATGTCGAGCGCGCAGGTTTCGGACGTCAGGATGGGACAGCCGTCGAGCTTGCCGAGCACCAGCGGCCTGATGCCGAGCGGATCGCGCGCGCCAATCAATTTTTTGTTGGTCAGACCGACGAAGGCGTAGGAGCCCTCCAGCATTCGCAAGCCTTCGACGAAACGGTCGACGAAGCGATTGCGGTGCGAGCGCGCCACCAGGTGAAGGATCACCTCGGTGTCGGTGGTCGATTGCATCATGGCGCCTTCGCGCACGAGCTGGCGCCGCAGCGACATGCCGTTGGTCAGGTTGCCGTTATGGCCGACCGCAAAGCCGCCGGCATTGAGTTCGGCGAACAGCGGCTGGACGTTGCGCAAAATCGTTTCGCCGGTGGTCGAATAGCGGACGTGGCCGACAGCGGTGGTGCCGGGCAGGCGGTCGATGACTTCCCGCCGGGAAAAGTTGTCGCCGACCAGGCCGAGCCGGCGCTCGGAATGGAACCGCTTGCCGTCGCAGGAGACAATACCGGCAGCCTCCTGGCCGCGATGCTGGAGCGCATGCAGGCCAAGCGCCGTGATCGCAGCGGCGTCAGGATGGCCGAATATGCCGAAAACGCCGCACTCTTCGCGCAGCCGGTCCGCATTGGGGTCGAAGGCTTCGGGTTCGGCCACCATCGGTTCTCCAGTGCTCAGCGCACTAATCTCGTGGACCCGGAATTACCGCACCATCCCGATTCGGACGACACGATCATAGCTCGCGTCAGCGCGGCTGTCGGCGGGATTGCCGTTTTCCCCATGTTGATCAGGGGGCGCGCTGTCCGGGTTATCAGTATCCCCGGGTTTCTTAGACTTTAGCTTGTTTAAGATGGTGCTTTCAGCGTTCTCCGGCAACTGCGCCTTAAGCCAATCGCCGGTGCTGCTTAATACGACCTTCGATTTGGCATGCATGACCCAGTCCGGCTTGCTCCGGTCGGGTACCAGCCAATCGAAAAAGGTATAGGCGACGACCACGATAATCAGGCCGCGGGCAAGGCCAAACAGAAAGCCGAGGGTGCGGTCGAGGGCGCCGACCCGGCTATCGAGCACCATGTCGGAAATCCGGATTGTCAGGACGGAGACGATCAGCAGCGTGACCAGAAAGACGCCGCCGACGACCGCTCCCGCCGCAACGATGTCATTGTTGAAGTACTGTTTCGCGAAAGGCAGCAGCTTCGGATAGGCATAGAGCGTTGCGCCGGCAGCCAGCACCCAGGCGGTGATCGAAAGCACTTCGCGCATGAAGCCGCGCACCATCGCCAGCAGCCCGGAAATCAGCATGACGACGATAAGCAAAATATCGAGCAAAGTGATCGGCATGGTTCCTGCGAACCTGGGGCGGGAGGAGCTGCGGTGGTAAGAACTCGCGGGGTGTATAGCCGGGCGCAGGGGCGGCGTCACCCGTCTTGTCAAAGACTTACCAGCGCATGTGATTATCAGCCATTAGCGCCCGAAAGGTGGGACTATTTGGCATCCTGACGGCCAACGCGCCGCAGCGCTGGCGCTCCCTCACGGGTACCCTCTTGGGCAATGTCGGCGACGAGACTTGCCAGCGAGCTGATCGTTGCGAGTGAAAACCCTTCCGGGGCTTCGGCGCGGGAAGCTTCCGGTACGATCGCGCGGGTAAAGCCCAGTTTCTGTGCTTCCTTGAGTCGGGCTGCGGTCTGCGCCACCGGCCGTACCGCGCCGGATAGCGATACCTCTCCGAAATACACCGCGTCGGCGGGTAGCGGCGCGTGCGCGAGCGACGACACCAGGGCTGCTGCCGCCGCCACGTCGGCTGCCGGCTCCTGGATACGAAGCCCGCCGGCGACGTTGAGATAAACGTCGTGTCCGGAGAGCCGGACACCGCAATGTGCTTCCAGGACCGCCAGCACCATGGACAGCCGGCTCTGATCCCAGCCGACGACAGCGCGGCGCGGGGTGCCGAGCGTAGTCGGCGCAACGAGGGCCTGAATTTCAACCAGCAGCGGCCGGGTTCCTTCGACGCCGGCAAACACCGCCGTGCCCGGGCTACCCAGATCGCGCTCCGACAGAAACAGTTCGGAAGGATTGGCGACTTCGCGCAAACCTCCGCCGGTCATTTCGAACACGCCGATCTCGTCGGTAGGACCGAAGCGGTTTTTGATTGCGCGCAAAATGCGGAATTGGTGCGAACCTTCGCCTTCAAACGAGAGCACGGCATCGACCATGTGCTCGACGACACGCGGGCCGGCGATCTGGCCATCCTTGGTGACATGTCCGACCAAAATGACCGCAGCGCCACTGCGCTTGGCGAAGCGGATGAGTTCGCCGGCCGACCCGCGCACTTGAGTGACAGTACCGGGTGCGGCCTCGACATTCTGCGTCCACATGGTCTGGATCGAGTCGATCACCAGAAGCCGCGGTATGGCACCCTGCGATAGCGTCGCAACGATATCCTCGACCGAGGTCTCGGCGGCGAGCTCGACTGCGGCCTCGCCAAGGCCGAGCCGTTCGGCACGAAGCCGCACCTGCGCCACGGCTTCTTCGCCGGAGATATAGACGACGCGATGCTGCGCGCGCGCCAGCGCGGCGGCGACTTCCAGCAGCAATGTCGATTTTCCAATTCCCGGATCGCCGCCGAGAAGCAGCACCGAACCGCGCACCAGGCCGCCGCCTGTCACCCGGTCAAACTCCGCTACGCCCGAACTGACCCGCGGCGCCTCCTGAGATTCACCCTTCAACGGTCTCGACGTTGAACAAGCGTCCTTTGCGCGAGGCACGCGATGAGGCAGCGGCGCCTTCCGCGACCAGCGTGTTCCACTCGCCACACGCCTCGCAACGGCCGGACCAGCGCACATAGGCTGCGCCGCAATTCTGGCAAACGTAATTTTGTGTGCGCGCCGCCATTTTGAGCGATCTGGTTCAGCCGGTCCGGTTAGCCACCGCGATAGACAAGATGGCAACGCATACCGAGTCGCGTAAGGACCTCGTAACCGATTGTCCCCGCAGCCGCGGCGAAATCGTCCACGCTGAGCCCGTTACCGATGAAAGTCGCGATGTCGCCGCGGCGCGCCGCGCCGTCAGGCAAATCGGTGACGTCGAGGCAAACCAGGTCCATCGAAATACGTCCGGCGATAGGGCAGGGCTTGCCGGCGACGACAGCCATCCCGCCAGGTCTGCTGTCATTGGCGCTGGCGCCTCGCATGAGCCCGTCGGCATAACCAAGCGCGACAACAGCGATGCGGGACGCGCGTTTTGCGGTCCATGTCGCGCCATAACCGACGGTCTCATCCTTGGCGACGTGGCGGACCTGCAGGATACGCCCGGTGAGCTCGACCACACCCTTCATGGGATTGGTGCGGGCGGGAGTAGGATTCACGCCGTAGAGCGCGGCGCCGGGCCGAACAAGATCGTACAACGCCGGGTCGCCAAGATAGATGCCGGAGGAATTGGCGATCGACGCTGGGATACCGCTGTAAAGCCCGCGTATCTCGCGAAACAGCTTCATTTGAGCTTTCGTTAGCGGGTGATCGGGAGTTTCCGCGCAGGCGAGGTGGCTCAACAATAGCGTGATGCCATGGTTTTCGGTTTGCGCGCGTGGCGCCAACGCTGCCGCCTCGGCTGCCGAGATGCCCAGCCGGTTCATCCCGGTGTCAACCTGTAACGCAGCCCCGCCTTGCCAATTGTGAGTGGCAACGAATGCGTCCCACTCAGCGAGTTCTGTCATGCTGTTGATGACGGGCCGTGCATTGATCTCGATGAAGGCTGTGGAGTTCTCCGGCGAACAGCCGTTGAGAATGTAGATTTCCGCTTCAGGCGCGCGGGACCGCACACGCCGCGCCTCGGCGATATCGGCGACAAAGAAAGTCTTGCATCCGGCCTTGGTCAGCGTCGCCGTTACCGGCTCGATACCCATGCCGTAGCCGTTTGCTTTGACGACGGCGCCGCATTCGACCGTTAGTGCTTGATGCGCCAACGTGCGCCAGTTCGCCTCGATCGCGGCAAGATCGATGGTCAGCGTGCCGCCGGTCTCCGGCGTCGAACTTTGAGCAGCCACTTCGACAATAGGTTCGGCGAGAGCCATGCCGTGGTTATCGCTTTAGGCGCGGCGGCGGTAAAGCGGCAAAGTCGCTAGGCTCAATGACTATGTTCATGAACCTCATCGAGGTCACCGAACCGCGTGACCGCAGCGTCAAATTGCATTCGTACTGAGGCAGTCGGGCCATGACGTTGTTTGGCGATGATAACTTCCGCCTTGCCGTGAACCTCGTTCATGTCGCTCTGCCATTTTCCATGCTCGGCAGTGCCGAGACGAGGTTCCTTACCCGTCAAATAGTACTCTTCCCGGTAAACAAACATTACTACGTCAGCATCTTGTTCGATTGATCCGGATTCGCGCAAATCCGATAGCTGTGGGTGTTTGTCCTCCCGGCTTTCTACTTGTCTGGATAATTGAGACAGGGCTAAAATCGGGACGTTCAGTTCTTTAGCCAAGGCTTTCAGCCCGGTCGTAATTTCAGTTACTTCTTGTACGCGGTTTTCCGTTGCGCGACGGCCCGACCCCTGCATCAGCTGAATGTAATCGATAACCATAAGATCAAGGCCGCGCTGTCTTTTCAGACGCCGGGCGCGAGCCGCAAGTTGCGCAATGGAAACGCCACCAGTTTCGTCAATGAAGAGCGGCAAATCCTGAATCTCAATTACCTTGTCTTTGATGTCTTCAAATTCGGATTCCTTGATGTCACCTCGGCGCATCCGGCTTGAAGAGATTCCAGTTTGTTCCGCAATAATTCGAGTAGCTAGTTGCTCCGAGGACATTTCCAGCGAGAAGAAGCCGACAACGCCCCCGTTGGTGGTTTTTTCCCGCCCGTCCGTCCCCGTTTCATGCTGCCATGCTTTGGCAACATTGTAGGCTATGTTTGTAGCAAGAGCGGTTTTGCCCATGCCTGGGCGCCCGGCTAGAATTATCAAGTCAGACGATTGAAGACCGCCTAATTTAGCGTCCAGATCTTTGAGCCCTGTGGAAACACCGGAGAGCTTTCCGTCGCGTTGAAATGCCGCCGCGGTCATATCCACCGCAACGGTCAATGCTCTTTCGAATGTTAGGAAGCCACCTTCATACCGACCAGGTTCGGCAACCTCGTAAAGTTTGCGTTCTGCATCTTCGATGTGAACTCGTAGGTGTGGCTTCCACTGGGGCATCGAAAGCTAAATTTACAATATCTGTTCCAATTTCGATCAGAGCGCGCCGTACGGCTAAGTGATTTATTGTCCGGCCATAATCTTCGGCATTGATAATGGTCGTCGCATTGGCAGCAAGCCGGGCGAGATATTGGTCCAGTGTAAGGCCAGCGACGTTTAGATCACCAGGCAGGTAAGTTCTTAAGGTGACGGTATTCACAACCTTGTTGAGACGAATGAAGCGTCCCATCAATTCAAATATCTGCCCGTGAATTGGCTCGAAGAAATGTTTTGGCTCTAGAAAGTCTTGGACGCGATAGAAGGCGTCGTTATTTATGAGTATCGCCCCGAGTAATGCCTGTTCTTCCTCAATATTGTGCGGTGCCACACGGGGCGCTGGCTCCGACGGCAGAGGAATGGGCTTGCGAGCGGTCGAATCGAAGGGTGCCATGGTTTAGAACAGGCGAATCCGAAGCTGTGGCCGATTTACGGCGTATGGCTGAAACGGGGTGGGCGTGGTTACTCAACATCGTCGATCACTCAACAGCAGACGCTTATTCGTAACCGCTGCGGACAACCGCGTAGCTCCAGTCGTTAAAGGAGTATCGCGACAATAGGAAATCATCTTTGTGAGTTTCCCCACTAACCACCATAAACACGGCACAATTCAGATCGGCTCTTGACGGCGCGAACTACTCACCGGCAAGGCGAAGCGGCGCGCGATAGCCGGCTTCCATCGTGCGCAATCGCGCTTCCTCGCGGACGATATAGTCCCGCGTGGCCGGTGTGACGCCTTTGTGCTTCGCCATCTGGATCTGGAACACCACCATGTCGCCGGCGCGGAAAGCCATTTCGGAGCAGGCGAGATAGAACTCCCACATCCGCAGGAAACGCTGGTCGTAGAGGCGCACAACCTCGTCGCGATGGGCAAGGAATCGTTCCCGCCACGCCTTGAGCGTCTCGGCATAGTGCAATTGCAGGACCTCGACGTCGGAGACGATGAGCCCCGAGCGTTGAATCGCAGGCAGAACTTCGGACAGAGCGGGAATGTAGCCGCCCGGGAAGATATATTTCGCGATCCAGGGATTGGTGATGCTAGGAGGCCCGCTGCGACCGATCGAATGCAGGACGGCAATGCCGTCGTCGGCAAGCAGCTTTGCGCACTGCCGGAAGAAGGTGTCGTAGAAGCTGACTCCGACATGTTCGAACATGCCGACTGAAACAATGCGATCGAACTTGCCTTCGACGTCGCGATAATCGATCAGTTTGAAGGTGGCATCCTCGGTCTGGCCGCGCTCCATCGCACGTTCTTGGGCGCGCTTGAACTGTTCCTGCGACAACGTGATGCCGGTAACCTTGGCCCCTGCGATCGCTGCGAGATAGAGCGCCAAACCACCCCAGCCACATCCGATATCAAGAACGCTAGCACCGGGCTTAATGCCAAGCTTTGCCGCTAGATGACGCTTTTTGGCGAGTTGTGCGTCGTCGAGGGATTCATCGTCGGTTTCGAAATAGGCGCAGCTATATTGCTGGTCGCCATCGAGGAAGAGCCGGTAGAGCCGGGCGTCGAGATCGTAATGATGCGCGACATTGTTGCGCGACCGGGATCGCAGATTGAATTGCTGCAAGCGGCGGAACAGGTAGCGCGTCAACCGGAAGCGGGTAGGCCCAAGCCGGTGCGTCGATACGCTCCTGGCCCAGCAGGATTTGCAGCACGTCGGCAATTGAACCCTGCTCGACGACAAAAGTGCCGTCCATATAGGTTTCGCCGAGCTTCAATTCCGGGTCGAACAGGACAGCGCGTTGCGCCTGTGGCGTCGCGAAGCGAACCGCGACGTGGGGGCCGCTGCCGTCACCGAAGGTATAAGTCTTGCCCCACGCCGTCGTCACCGTGAAGGATCCGCGGCGGATAAACCGGCCCAGAAACATCGTCAGCAACCGATCCACGGCCGCCTCCCCCAGTCCACGCTAACAGAACGCGAGCTTGTGGCCTCCTTCCGGCCAACAGGCGTGACAGGCGTATTTGCCGCCTGCCGTCATTAAAACAAAATCCTCCTTGACCAGCAATGCACTAATCATGTTGTAAAGCCGCCTCGCTTCCGATGCATAGGTCCGGTTGTGGGTCAGAAAATGATGGGTAAGCCGACAAAACGGGGATTGGGATTGCCTAGAGCGCTTCGGTGTTTTTTGGGCTCTGTTGGGCTATTTGCCGGGCTTTTGCCTGTGCTGGCCGCGGCTCAGACCAGTATCGACCAGGGCAAATCGCCGGCCGAGATGTTCTCGCTTGATTGCGCGACGTGCCACAAAAGCGCGCGTGGGCTGGCCAATGGCCGCAATACTTCAGCGCTCGCTGGGTTTCTTGACCAGCACTACACCTCCGGCAAAGACCAGGCGGCTTCGCTCGCGGCCTACGTAATGGGTGCCGGCGGCGGCGACGCGGGGGCACCAGCGCGCGCGGCAAAGCCGACCCCGGATCGCGCCAGGACCGAGGAACCGAAGCGCGAGCCCGGCAAGCCTGAAGAGGGTACGCCCGCGTCCGCACGGCTGCAGCCGCCAGCCGGCGAGGAGCAGAAGCGGCCGGGAGACGTTCCCAGCATCGTGCAGGAACGAGGGCGGAAGCCGGCCGCGGGCCGGTCCGAACCGACAGCAAGCCGCGGGCAGCAACGCCCTGAGCCTGAGGTTAAGCCGGCGGAACCGCCTCGTGAGGCCCCCCGCGAAGCCGTAGCGCCAAGTGCGGCCCCAAGTCCGGCTCCTCCGGAGAGCACCCCGGCGCCAGCGCCGACCCAATCGGCGCCGGCAAGCTCCGCCGCTTCAGGCGAGAGCGCGCCGGTGCCCCGCGACAATATTCCGGACTGAAGCCGAGCTTCCTTGAAGCGTCAGTTTTTCTTGGCCGGGGCTTCGTCGTCTTCAGCCTCCGGCTCGCCTTCCTGCGTCCGCAAAGCCTCCGCGGCCTCGGGCTCGAAGAACGCTTCGGCGGCAGCAACGGCTGCCTCAGCCTCGGTCGGCTCGCGCAATTGCTTGACGTCTTCGCCGCGCGCGATCCGTGCCGCTTCGTCAGCGCTGCGTGCAACGATGACCTTGATCGAGGTTTCAATGTCCGGATGCAGCGCCAGCGGCACGTCGTGCTGACCAATCATCTTGATCGGTGCATTGAGTGCAATCTGGCCGCGAGCTCACGTTGAAGCCGCCTTCGTGGATAAGGCTAATGATATCGCGCGCCGAAACTGAGCCGAACAACTGGCCCGATTCGGACGCCTGGCGCAGAACCGTGAAGCTCTTGCCGTTGATCTTTTCCGCGATGCCGCTGGCTTCGGTCTTCAACGTTTCCGAGCGGGCCTGAAGCTCGCCCTTCATGGAATCAAAGCGCGTGCGGTTCTCATCAGTGGCGCGAAGCGCCTTGCCGCGAGGCAGCAGGAAATTACGGGCGAAGCCGTCCTTGACGCGCACGACTTCGCCCATCTGGCCGAGTCGGCCAATCCGTTCGAGCAAAATTACTTCCATCTCGAAGTCTCCCTGGCGGCCCTTAGCGGATCACATAAGGCAGCAGGCCGAGAAAGCGTGCGCGCTTGATCGCTTGCGCGAGTTCGCGTTGCTTCTTTGCCGAGACTGCGGTGATGCGGCTCGGAACGATCTTGCCGCGCTCCGACACGAATCGTTGCAGCAGCTTGACGTCTTTGAAGTCGATCTTCGGTGCATTGGCGCCGGAGAACGGGCAGCTCTTGCGGCGGCGAAAGAACGGGCGGCGTCCACCGCCGCCTTGCGGTGACATCGCCATGATTATTCCTCCGTCGCCGTCTCGCCGCCTTCGGCGTCATCGCGGGGCCGCCGGTCGCGCGGACGGTCGCCGCGATCGCCGCGGTCGCCTCGATCAAATCTGTCGCCGCGGTCGAACGGTCGCCGCGCCGATCGTCGCGGTCACGGTCGCGATCCACCCGGCGCATCATGGCGGACGGGCCTTCTTCGAGCTCCTCGACCCGGATCGTCAGATAGCGCAGCACATCTTCGTTAAGCCGCTCCAGCCGCTCGATCTCGTTGATCGCCGGCCGGCGGTGCATCGATGTTCATCAGCGTGAAATGGGCTTTGCGGTTCTTCTGCAGCCGGTAGGACAGGGATTTCACGCCCCAATATTCGCTCTTGGCGACGCTGCCGCCGAGCCCTTCGATGACGCCCTTCAATTGTGCGGTGAGTTCTTCGACCTGCTGCGCACTGGCGTCCTGGCGCGCAAGGTAGACGTGTTCGTACAGTGGCATGAATGCCCTTTCCATCTGTTGCCCTCGCTCGCCTCGGCGCCAAGCCCCTCGAGCCCTTCGGGAAAGGCTCGAATGCTCTGAAGGCGGGGACACCGGACGCCGGACCCGAAGGTCCTACCGCGTGAAAGTCACACGGCCGTCCGTTCAGCCCCCGGCCGGGGTAGAGCGGAAGGCGCGCCTTATACGCGCGGCCGCACGGAAAGGCAAGGCTTATGAGCGGTATCTTTAGGGCTTGGCAGGGCCTGGATCAGTTCGGCGAGCCGCACCGCGAGTTGGACGCCCTCGCGGATCGGCTCGGCGTCCCGCGCCGTCGTAGCGGCGACTTTGCGGGCCTGTTTCAGACCGGCGAGCAAAACTTCCATGTTTTGGCTCAGCAGCCTTTGCCGGAACGCGGGATCGGTGCGCGCGCGGGCAAGCTCTTGTTCGGACACTGGTGTAAATTTATTCATGCCAAGGCGGCTCGCAACGGCTGGCGCAGATTACCGCGCTCGGTCGGGCTTGAGGCACTTTAGCAAGGAGCGGTTGTCAGTTTCTTACCGGGCTCGCCTCACTTGACACGACCTGCGAACGCAGTATCTTTCGCGACTTTTGCGGGGGAGGCTTATGACGGTCGCGTTTGTCTTTCCGGGACAAGGCAGTCAGGCGGTCGGCATGGGCAAGGCTTTGGCCGAGGCCTTTGCGCCGGCGCGTCAGGTTTTCGACGAAGTCGATGCGGCGCTCGGGTGAACGGCTCAGTGAAACGATCTGGAACGGTCCGGCTGAAACGCTGACGCTCACCGAAAACGCCCAGCCTGCGCTGATGGCGGTTTCGCTTGCGACGATGCGCGTGCTCGAAGCCGGAGGCCGAGTGTGGATCTCGGTCGCGATGCGGCGTTCGTCGCCGGCCATTCGCTTGGAGAATATTCGGCGCTCGCCGCCGCCGGCGCATTGTCGATTAGCGGACGCTGCCCGGCTTCTTGCGCATTCGCGGCCGCGCCATGCAGAAGGCGGTTCCGGTTGGCGGCGGCGCCATGGCGGCGCTGATCGGGCTTGACTATCGGCGCGGTCAAAGCGATCGCGGCCGAGGCCGCCGGCTCCGAAGTTTGTGCGGCGGCAAATGATAATGGCGGCGACCAGGTGGTGCTTTCCGGCGACAAAGCTGCGGTCGAGCGCGCGGTGGAATTCGCCAAAGCGCGGGCGCCAAACGGGCGATGCTGCTGCCGGTATCCGCTCCCTTCCATTGTGCGCTGATGCAGCCGGCCGCCGATGCGATGGCCGAGGCGCTCGGCAAGGTTTCTGGTAAACCGACCGCGGGTGCCGCTGGTCGCCAATGTCCTGGCGCAGGCCGATCAACGAGCCTGCCGAGATCGTGCGCTGCCTTGTCGAACAGGTGACCGGAACCGTGCGCTGGCGCGAATCCGTTGCTCTACATGGCGCAAGCCGGCGTGACGGCGTTTTACGAAGTCGGCGCCGGCAAGGTGCTCACCGGCTTGATCAAGCGTATCGCGCAGGCGGCGACGGCGTCGGCGATCGGCGTCCCGGACGACATCGCCCGGTTCAAGACCGAGCACATTCAAAGCTCCACCAGGCTTTTGCGAGGACGACATGTTCGATCTCACCGGAAAAACCGCATTGGTCACCGGAGCAACCGGCACCATCGGCGGCAGTCATTGCGCGCATGCTTCATGCGCAGGGCGCGACGGTCGCCATTTCCGGGCACCCGGGTCGAAGTCCTCGACCAACTCGCCGGCGAGCTTGGCGTCAGCGCGTGCATGTGCTGCCTTGCAATCTTGCCGACGCGGCCGCGGTCGAAGCGCTGGTCACGCGCCGGAAGAGGTGATGGGGCAACTCGATATACTGGTCGCCAATGCCGGCGTGACACGCGACAACCTTTTGGTGCAGTTGCGCGACGAGGATTGGGAGCAGGTGATTGCCATCAATCTGTCCGCCACCTTCCGGCTGACCCGCGCCGCCGTGCGCGGCATGATGCGGCGGCGTTTCGGCCGCGTCATCGCGATCACTTCGGTGGTGGGACGACGGGAAATGCCGGGCCAGGCCAACTACGTCGCCGCCAAGGCCGGCATTGCCGGCATGATCAAGGCCGCCGCCGCGGAATATGCCAAGCGCGGCGTCACGGCGAACTGCGTCGCGCCGGGCTTTATCGTCACGCCGATGACCGACAAGCTCAACGACAAGCAGCGCGAGGTCATTCTGGCGAAGGTGCCGGCGAACCGCGCCGGGACGCCCGAGGAAGTTGCCGCCGCGGTCGCTTTTCCTCGCCTCCAATGAGGCCGGCTACGTGACTGGACAAACGTTGCATGTGAATGGCGGAATGGTGATGATTTGAAGCGGATAGGCAGCGATGGCGGATCCGAGTCCTCCGCGCTGGTCAACGGAAATGAAGTGTGGTAACCGAACCGCGACTGGGCTGGGGGAGCCGCGAATGCCGGAGACCGGGGCGACATATCCGCCTCTAATCGGTGACGACCCACGGCCGTCACCCACGACGGGACCGAAACTGAATTGATTGGTTCGCGTTGAACGAAGAGGTTGGAACAATGAGTGATATTGGCGAGCGGGTGAAGAAAATCGTCGTGGAGCACTTGGGCGTCGAGCCCGACAAAGTGACCGACAACGCCAGCTTCATCGATGACCTCGGCGCCGATAGCCTCGATACGGTCGAACTCGTCATGGCCTTCGAGGAGGAATTCGGTTGTGAAATTCCCGACGATGCCGCCGAGACCATTTTGACCGTCGGCGACGCCGTCAAATTCCTCGAAAAGAACGCCAAGAGCTGACTGCCGTCAGCTCTGCCGCCGTTGCATGAAGATGCGAGCGCGCCTGCGAAATCCGCACCATATTTGCGTGCGGATAACTGCGTTGCAGGCGATGCGACTGGGCCGCTAGGTTTGCGCGTCAGCTAGGTCCCGGGAGCGCCGATGATGAGACGTGTTGTCGTCACGGGGCTCGGTATGGTGACGCCGCTTGCGTGCGGGGTCGAAGCCACATGGCAGCGGCTGCTCGCCGGGAAGAGCGGCATCAAGGGAATCGAGAAATTCGACGTCTCCGACATCACCTGCAAGATCGCGGGTCAGGTTCCGCGCGGCGACGGCTCCGACGGCAGTTTCAATGCCGATCAGTGGATGGAGCCGAAAGAGCAGCGCAAGGTCGACGACTTCATCATCTTCGCCATGGGTGCGGCTACGCAGGCGCTCGACGATGCCGGTTGGCACCCGAAGGAGCGGGACGATCAGATCACGAGCGGCGTGCTGATCGGCTCCGGCATCGGCGGCGTCGAAGGCATCGCGGAGACATCGCTGCTCTGTTGCGCGATCGTGGCCCGCGCCGGGTGTCGCCGTTCTTCATTCCGGGACGCCTCATCAATCTCGCCTCGGGCTACGTGTCGATCACGCATTCGTCTGAAAGGTCCCAATCATGCCGTGGTCACCGCCTGCTCGACCGGCTCGCACGCCATCGGCGATGCCGGCCGGCTGATCGCGCTCGGCGATGCCGATGTGATGGTGGCCGGCGGCACGGAATCGCCGGTCAACCGGATCTCGCTGGCCGGATTTCGCCGCGTGCCGGGCGCTGTCGACCGGATTTAACGACACGCCGGAACGCGCCTCGCGGCCTTACGACAGGGACCGCGACGGCTTCGTGATGGGCGAGGGCGCCGGTGCGGTCGTGCTGGAAGAGTACGAACACGCCAAGCGCCGCGGCGCGCGCATTTATGCCGAGCTGATCGGCTACGGCCTGTCCGGCGATGCCTTATCACATCACCGCGCCGGCCGAGGACGGTGACGGCGCGTTCCGTTGCATGACAGCGGCACTGCGCCGGGCCGGCGTCTCGCCGGGCGAGGTCGACTACATCAACGCCCACGGCACTTCGACGCCGCTCGGCGACGAGATCGAGCTTGAAGGCCGTCGAGCGGCTCGTCGGCAATGCCGCCGGCACACATCGCAATGTCGTCGACGAAGTCGTCGATCGGTCATCTGCTCGGCGCGGCCGGTGCGGTGGAGGCGATCTTCTGCCTGCTCGCGATGCGCGACCAGGTGGTGCCGCCGACAATCAATCTCGACAATCCGTCGGTTGCGACCGCGATCGATCTCGTGCCGCATACTGCGCGCAAGCGGCAGATCAATGTCGCACTGTCGAATTCGTTCGGCTTTGGCGGCACCAATGCCAGTCTCGTCTTTCGCCGCGTGGTGGCGTAGAATTCGTCGATCGCCGGTTTCGCCATATTTGCTCCGCACTCGCCTGCGATTCACAGCCATGCGCGCGTCCATTTATCCGATGGGCAGGAGCCGTGAGAATCTGCGATGCGTTCGTACGGGGCGGTCAGGCTCACATTCATCGCTGATCATGTATCTTGAAAGAGCGGATAACCGGCGGTGACCGGATCCCTCCACCACCCGATGGCGGCGAGCGAGCTGGCGCGCGCCGCGCGAACTCCGCCGGGACGCTGCCGAAGCCGGCACCGCGATGCCGTCAAACGACGCGCTCTACGCCGACAAACCGGCCTGCGCCGCTCAGCCAGACCTCGCCGGCCCCCTCGCCCGTGTCATACTCACGGGACACTGGCAAAGCTGCCGGCCGCAGGAAAGCCCTATCCGGCGCCCGCGGAGCGGCTTGCGGATGGAGCGGGCAGCGCGTCTATGGATCCAACGCTCAGCGACGGTAAGCGGCTGACGCCGCGCAGCCCGCGATCGGCGCTCGAGCCCGATACGATTGACATGCCGCCGCGCCGATCGAAAAGCGCCCGGCATCCGCTTGTCGTCATCGGCAATGCCGATTCTCAGCCTTTTTGTATTGCTCGCGGTATTGTCCGGCGGTGCCGTGCTTTACCTCGGCAACGAACAGTTCGATGCTCCCGGGCCGCTGCCGCAGGACAAGGATCGTCAGTATTCCGCACGGCTCCGGGATTCGCGATATTGCCGATGTGCTGCAACGTGAAGGCGTCATCGATCAGCCCTGGGTATTTATCGGCGGCGTGCTTGTGCTGAAAGCGCGGGAGGACCTTAAAGCCGGCGAATATCAGTTTCGCGCGCACGCCAGCCTGCGCGACGTGGTCGCGACCATCATCGATGGCAAGGTCGTCGCGCACCAAATCAGCTTCCCGGAAGGCCTGACCTCCGAGCAAGATCGTGGCCCGCCTGCTGGATGACGATGTCCTCACCGGAAACATCAAGGAAATCCCGCGCGAAGGCACGTTGCTGCCCGACACCTATAATTTCACGCGCGGGGTCACGCGCGAGCAGATGATCCAGCGCATGCAGGCAGCGCAGCAGCGTGTGGTCAAGGAAATCTGGGATCGGCGTTCCGCCGGATCTTCCGATCAAGACGCCGGAACAGCTCGTTATTCTCGCTTCGCTGGTCGAAAAGGAAACCGGAAAACCCGAGGAACGCTCGCGCGTCGCCGCGGTATTCGTCAACCGGCTGAAGCAGAAAATGCGGCTGCAATCGGATCCGACGATCATTTATGGTCTGGTCGGCGGCAAGGGTACGCTCGGCCGGCCGATCATGCGAAGCGAGATCGAGCAGCCGACACCGTACAATACCTATCTGATCGACGGACTGCCGCCGGGCCCGATTTCCAATCCCGGTCGCGCTTCGCTCGAGGCGGCCGCCAATCCGGCGCGAACCCGCGAGCTCTATTTTGTCGCCGACGGCACAGGCGGCCATGTTTTCGCGGAAACCTACGATCAGCACCAGAAGAACGTTGCGCGGTTGCGCTCGATCGAAACAGATCAGAAAGATCAGGCGCCGATCGATGCCGCAGCACCGCCGCCGGCCGCGCAGGCCAGTCCGGCGGCCGCCGCGCCTGCAGCAACTTCCGCCGCTGCGCCTGCGACGCCGGCGCACCATCCGGCCCCGCACCACGCGCCGCCAAACGCGGCGCAGACCGCCTCCCCGTCGCTTGAAGGGCACGCAGCAGTGAGCTCGGCGTCAGCATTTCTCGCAAGCCACGCTCTTGTGACCGCGGCAGCTCGCCGTTAAGTTCGGCGCAAAATTTTTCTGTACTTTGCTGCCGGAGAATGCATTCCATGGCGTTGTCGAGCATGACCGGATTTGCTCGCGGCCATGGCGTATGCGGCTCCTATGCGTGGGCTTGGGAAATCAAATCGGTCAACGGCAAAGGGCTTGATCTGCGCCTGCGCTTGCCGTCCGGCTTGGATGCCATCGAGGGGCCGGTCGCGCGCACGGCATCGCCGAAGTGCTCGCGCGCGGATCAATTCAGGCCGATCTGACAATCGAGCGCAGCGGCGCGGCACCGATCGTTCGTATCAATTCGGCGGTTCTCGATGCCGTGCTGTCCGCCCTCCGGCAGATCAAATCGCGAGTTGACGCCACGCCGCCGTCGCTCGACGGCTTGCTCGCGATCAAAGGCGTGATGGAGGTCAGTGATACCGAAGAGAGCGAGGAAGAGAAGCGCGCCGCCGAAGCCGCGGTGACAAAGGGTTTTAGCGAGGCGATCGGCGCGCTCGCCGAGATGCGCCGGCAGGAAGGCTCGGCGTCTGGAAGGCGTTTTGACTGCGCGTCTGACCGAGATAGCGGCGCTCGCCGAGCGCGCCGATCAGTCGCCGGCGCGCCAGCCTGAGGCGATCCGGGCGCGGCTTGCCGAGCAGATCGCGACACTGTTGGAGCAATCCGAACGCTTCGATCCGGATCGTCTGCATCAGGAGGCGATTCTGATGGCAACCAAGGCCGACGTGCGCGAGGAGCTTGATCGCCTTGCGGCCCATGTCGCGCAGGCGCGGAATCTCATCGAGCAAGGCGGCCCGGTCGGCCGGCGGCTCGATTTCCTCTCGCAGGAGCTCAATCGCGAAACCAATACGCTGTGCGCCAAGGCGAACGACATCGAACTCACCAATATCGGACTTGAGCTGAAAGCTGCGGTCGAGCAGTTCCGCGAGCAAGTGCAAAACGTGGAATAGACCATGGCGCGGGTCGGCAAGAATCGGAAAAACATCGCGCGCCGCGGGCTAATGCTCGTGCTGTCGTCGCCTTCCGGCGCCGGTAAGACGACGCTGTCGCGAATGCTGCTGAAGGCCGATCGCGGCGTCGAACTGTCGGTGTCGGTGACGACCCGGGCGAAGCGGCGCGGCGAGATCAACCGGCGCGACTATCATTTCATCGATCGCGCCCGCTTCGACGCCATGGTGAAGTCAGGCGACCTGCTGGAGTGGGCGGAAGTTTTCAATCATTGCTACGGCACGCCACGCCGGCCGGTGGAGAAAGCCCTGCGCGCGGGCCGTGATGTGCTGTTCGATATCGATTGGCAGGGCACCCAGCAATTGCGCGAAAAGGCGCGTGGCGATCTGGTCAGTGTTTTCATATTGCCGCCGAGCGCCACCGGAGCTGGAGCGCCGGCTCAAGCGCGCGCACAGGATAGCAAGGAGGTCATCAAGTCGCGTATGGCAAAGGCGGCCGGCGAGATGAGCCATTGGCCTGAATACGACTATGTGGTCGTGAACCGGGATATCGACGAAGCGTTCAGTGAAGTGCGGGCCATCCTCGGCGCCGAGCGGCGTAAGCGCGAACGTCAGATCGGGCTCACGGAATTCGTGCGCGGCCTGCAGGCCAAGCTCTGAGGCCGCATCCTAGACCGTCAACACCGTCCGGCCGACGACAATACCGTTGCGCAGATCTTCGAGCGCAGCCTGAGCTTCGGCTAAGGGGCGCTCGTGGGTTGGAATTGGCGTAATTTTGCCGGAGCGGGCGAGATCCAGGAGTTCACGCGCCTCGGCTAGCGTGCCGGTCAATGTGCCTTCGATGGTCATCGCCTTGATCGCAAACATGGCTGCCGCCATGGAAAAGTTGCCGCCGAGCAGCCCGGTCACCACGACTTTGCCGCCGCGCGCCAGGACACCGGTGGCAAATTGCAGCGAGCGGTCGGAACCGACAAAGTCGCAAATGGCCGATAGACCGCCGGTGGATTTCAGGATCTCCCGGCGCGCCTGTGGATCCGATGGATCGTAGGCTGCGGCCGCCCCGGCATTGATCGCGGCGTTGCGCTTTTCGGCATCGATATCGGCGACAAGGGGCGGCTGACGAAAAAGCGCCCGCGCGATGGCCAGTCCCATCATGCCGACGCCGCCAAGTCCCACTAACAAGACAGGGCCGTGCTCCGAATGACTGCCAAGGTGTTTAAGCGCGGAATAGGCCGTCAGGCCTGAGCACATCAACGGGCCGGCAAAATTCGGCGACAGCGGCGCATAATCGAGCAGATACCGCGGGTGCGGAACTAGAACATGACTGGCAAAGCCGCCATCGGCGCTGATGCCGAGATGATGATGGTCGGAGCACAGGTTTTCATTACCGGCCTTGCAGGCTGCACACGCGCCACATCCGATCCACGGATAAACCGCGACGCGCTGGCCAACGGCCGCGCCCTCCGCGGCTTCACCGACGCTTTCTATGACACCGGCAATCTCGTGACCGAGCGTAAACGGCAGCGGGCGATCTTTGGTTATGTCGAGGCGCTTGTCGGCGCCGAGGGCGAAATAGCCGTCCTGCAAATGCAAGTCCGAGTGGCATACGCCACACCGCTCGATGCGCACCAGCACTTCAGTGCCGTGCGGCGCCGGACAATCGGTCACGGTCTCGCAAAGCGGCTGGCCGTAAGCAACAAGCGATTGCCGGCGCATTTTTGTCATCGAAGTCTTACTTTCCGGCACGTTGCGCAGCCAACGCTTCCGCTAAAGCGACGTAGCCTTCCACCGGAATGTCCTCGGCACGCGCGGTCGGGTCAAGGCCGGTGTTGCCGAACAAGGCCGGCAGATCGGCGTCGAGCGAGCGCAGGCTTTGCCGCAGCATTTTTCGCCGTTGACCGAATGCTGCCTTCGTCACCGACTCGAGGAGCCGTAGGTTGCATGGCGCTGGCTTAGTTCTCGGCACAACCTGCAAGATGGAACTCGTGACTTTCGGTGGTGGCACGAAAGCCGAAGGATTGACGTCAAACAAAATGCGGGTTTCGCAGCGCCACTGCACCAGCACCGACAGGCGGCCGTATGTTTTTGAACCGGGCGCAGCAACAATGCGCTCGGCGACCTCGCGCTGAAACATCAGCACGGTACGGTCAAACCACGGCGGCCAGGGTTCGGCGCTGAGCCATGAGATCAAAAGCGGCGTGGCAATATTGTACGGCAGATTGGCAACGATGCGTGCCGGTGCGGCGCTGATCTGAGTGCGTGGATCGAACGTAAGCGCATCGGCAGCGATGATTTCAAGCCGTCCCGGATAATGCGCGGCAATCTCTTCGAGCGCGGCGATTGCGCGCTCGTCGCGTTCGACGGCGATCACGCGTGCCGCTCCGAGCGCCAGCAGCGAGCGGGTGAGGCCGCCCGGTCCGGGGCCGACTTCGAATACGGTTGTGCCGGCGAGCGGCTCCGCGGCTCGCGCGATGCGGTCGGTCAAATTGAGGTCGAACAGGAAATTCTGTCCAAGCGATTTGCGCGCGATAAGCCCATGTCGGCGAATGACATCGCGCAACGGCGGCAGGCCATCCTTGGCGCTGGTCACGACGCCGGAAGCGGCGCCCGGCTGTTCGCCTTTGCCAGGCGCGCCGCGAGATGAATCGCGGCGATCAGACTTGTCGGATCGGCGCGTCCAGTGCCGGCAATATCAAACGCCGTGCCATGGTCGGGCGATGTGCGCACGAAGGGAAGGCCAAGAGTGACATTGACGGCATGGTCGAAAGCCAGCGTCTTGATCGGGATCAGCGCCTGATCGTGATACATGCACAAAGCGGCGTCGTAGGTTTCTCGCGCCTGCGCGTGAAAAAGCGAATCTGCCGGCAGTGGCCCTCTCGCGGCGATACCGTCGTCGCGTAGTCGTGCCACGGCGGGGGCGACGATATCGCGGTCTTCTTCTCCGAGCGTGCCTTCCTCGCCGGCGTGCGGATTGAGCCCGGCGATCGCAAGCCGCGGCCGTGCAAGGCCAAAGCGCGTGACCAGATCGTGCGCGACGATGCGGCCGGTTTCGACAATCAGATCGGTCGAAAGCTGCTTGAAGATGTCTTTCAGCGGCAGATGAATCGTCACCGGTACGACTGCCAACTCCGGCGACCAGAGCATCATGACGGGACGCAACGACTTTCCGGTCGCTTCTTGAACGAGTTTGGCCAGAAATTCAGTGTGTCCGGGTTCGGCAAAGCCCCAACTGTAGAGCACGTTCTTGGCGACCGGATTGGTAACGACCGCTGCTGCCTCGCCCGACATTACGTCGGCCACCGCACGGCGGATCGAGGCGACCGCCGCGGGTGCGCTGGACCGATCCGGGCGGCCGGCTTCCGCTGTTACAGGCATGTCGATGGCAACCACTGGAAGCGCGGAGGTGAATTTGGCCGTGGCCGTTTGCGGCGTTACCAAAGCGATTGGCACGTCGAGGCCGAGCTGATCGGCCCGGCGACCGAGAAAATCCGGATCGCCGGCGATGTAGAATGGCGAAAGGCGGAGCTCCGTGCGTCGCGACCAGATTGAAAGCGCGAGATCGGGACCGATGCCGGCGGGCTCGCCGAGTGTCAAAGCCAAAGGTTGCACGGCGTTGCTTCTACAGCATGATCCGGGCGGGGGGAATTGTTTCGGCCGCGGTCGAGCAGGGGCCCGTGGCGCTCTATTGCTGTTTGTACTCGATCATCGCTTCTCGTCGGATCTCCGCGAGGTAGCGCTTGGCCTGCGCACCGAACTTCTGCTGGGTTATTTCGTCGCGCATTTCCTTTTTGCCGGGCGTATCGGCTTTGCTTTCTTTTTTCGAGCAGAGCGCAAACATCTGGATGCCCTCTGCGGTTTGATCCGGTTGCGTCAGGTGGCCGACGTCCGTCTTGTCGAGAATATCACGTTGTGCAGATGGGAGATCGGAGGAGAATTTGATCATGGGATCGCGCACCGCAACCTCGTTTAAGGCGCGCGCAAACGGCACGCCGCTGGCGCAGTCTGTGAAGCGCAGCCGCAGAGCTTCGGCCTCCTTCTTGCGCGCCTCAAAGGCGGCATCGGGCGCGCCGCGCGGCACCACCAGAAGAACAGGACGTAATGTATACTCGTAGCCGACGTCGTCCTTTTCGTCCGGTTTGTGCAACTGAAGCTGGGCTTCAACGTCGGTGTCGGCTACCTCAAGGCTCGATTTGTAACGCCCTCGGACCAAAGCACCGCCAAGCGTAGTCGGCCCTCAGCTTATGTTTCAGGGTGTCCGGGCTGGCGCCGCCCTTAATCAGGACTTCATCGAGCTTTTGCGGCTCCAGGCCCATTCGCTTTCCGATGCTGGCATAGGCGTCGTCCACGTCCGACTTTGGAACGTCGATGTTGAATTTCTTTGCCTCCTTTATCTCGAGAATTTCGTTGATCAGGGTATCGATAACCTCTTGGCGTGCCGGAGCCTTCTGCGTGCTCATCTGAATGAATTTGGAGCGCTGTTCAATGTCGAGTGCCGTGATCGGTTCACCACTGACCATCACGACAATGGTTTGCGCGCTGGCGGTTGACGGGATTGCGAACAAGCATGCAGCGGCCAGAAAGGTTATTGCCGCCGCGCTGCAAAGGGCGCCTAACGTGGTCCGTAACATGGCTGCGTGGTCTCCTTGATCGATTCGGGCCCGCCGCTTTTTACCCGACGTGAGAGGCACAATCGCACAAAGTCAGGGCAAAATTTAGAACGTGGAAGCCCTTGCCTGGCGATCTCAAGCCTAGCCATCCTCCTGAAACAACAGCACAACGAAGCCGGTGAGACTGCCGATCAGGACCGGCGTCCATGCCGCTGCAACCGGCGAGAGAAGTTCGGATTTGCTCATATCTTCGGTGATCTTCGACAGCACAAACAACAGGAAGCCCGCCGTTATGCCGCTGAGCACCATTTTCTGTACGCCGCCGAACCGGAAGAAGCGCAGGCTGACCGAAGCTGCAAGTAGCACCATGGCGGCGAGAAGTAGTGGACGCGCCAATAGTTCGTCGTATTGAAGCCGGTAGCCCGCTGCTTCCAGCCCGGCGCGATCCGCCATTTTGATATAAGTCGGCAGTTGCCAGAACGGCACCGTCTCCGGCGTGGCAAAACTCTCACGCACCTGTTCCATGGTCAGGTTGGTATTGAGGCGGTAGGTGTCTTCGACCTGCAGCGGATTATCGCTCGCGTAAATACGCACATCCTCGAAGTTCCCAATACCCATCTTCGAGGGATGCGCTCCTCGCTTCGATCCGTTTCTGGAACTGACCGGTGCTGTCAAAGGTGAAGATGGTCAGGTTGCCAAGATTGGCCCCCTGATCGCGGCTGGTTTTGGCATTGATGATCGCGGCGCCGTCGGTGCTCTTTTGACGGACCCAAAAGCCGTTAGTGCCGCCCTGGAGGGCGGACTGGACTTCACCGACGACTTCGGACTCCAGCCGTTTCGATTTTTCCTCAAGAATTGCCGAGATCGGATTGTAGACAGTCGTTGCTAACGTTCCAAACAGGAGTGCCGCGATGACCGCAGGGGCGATGAATTGCCAGGCGGATATCCCGGCGGCCCGGGCAACCACAAGTTCGAGACGCCGCGAAAGCGTGAGGTAGCACGACATCGCGCCGACCAGCACCGAGAATGGCATAATGCGTTCGGTCAACTGTGGCACTCGGAACATAGAAATTTTCGCGAGCGCCCACGGCGTGGCATTGGGCCAGTCGGCACCCCGCCGCATCAACTCGACGTAATCGATCATGCCGGCAAGGAGGACGACGCCGATAAACGCGCCGACCACCGCGGAGAGAAAGCGAAGACCGAAGTAACGCGAAAGGGTGCCGACAACCATCGGTGCTCCTAAGCCGTTGCGCGCGAGATGCGTTCACCGATCGCGGCGGCGATCTTGGAAACGACGATTGGCGTGCTCGATCGCCCGGCCCCGCGAGATCTGCCAGATGCCCGCCGCCATGGTGCCGAACAGCGCGATGAATTGAATGGACAGCACCGCCGGTCACACGCACGCCGACAACGACGCTGATAAAGCCGGCAAGGCGCAACGCCGCAACCGCCCCAATCATGCCAAGCATCGCAAGCGTGCGGCTTTGTCGCGTGGTCTGCGGCGGCCCGAGGAAAGCGCAAGCGAGAATGATAAACGTCAATGGATAGAGCGGTGCTGCTAGTCTGTCGGAAAGCTCCGAGCGATATTGGTCGGGCTGCGCCACATAAAGTGCATCGTCGGGCCGCGGCCACAACAGTTCCCAGATAAACTTTTCGCGCACTGTGTAAACGGAATTCTGCGGTCCGGTGCTGAACTTCGACAGATCGAATGCATAACGGTCGAAGGTCACAATGCGCGGGTCGCGTTCGTTCGCCTCGGTTCGCTGGATGCTGCCGCTTTCCATCACCAGAAACGAACCCTGCTCATTCTTCACGATCTCGCCCTGTTGGGCGAGGTAGGTGGAATGCTCTTTCGGATCGCGGGCGTCGTCGACGAAAATGCCGAGCAAGAGTCCATCTGGACGCCGGTCGGCAATGTGGAAGGTGAGGTCGCCGCTCACTGTCGTAAATCGACCCGGCTGCACGATGTTGGTCAGGATGTCGGCGCGCACCTGCGACGGCCCAGTCGCGCAATCCGCGCAGGCTGACCGGCGACACATAGGCGGCGATGCCGGCGACCATATGGAAACAACGACCGCGGATGCCAGGAAAGGAACGAGCAGCCGCCACGGCGAAATGCCAGCCGCGTTCATGACGATGATCTCGGAGTCCGAACCCAGCTTGTTGAGTACGTGCGCTGCGGAAAGTACCAGCGCTATCGGCGCCAGCATCATGACCAGCAGCGGGATGATCAGTCCGGTGATGCCGACGAAAACAAACAAGTGTCTGCCGTTGACTGGTGATCAGATCGAAATCGCGCATCGCCTGCGTGAACCAGATCACCACAGTCAGCGTCACAAGCGTGATCAGGAACGCGACCATCGTGGTGCGGAACACGTACCAGGTGAGCGAACCCATCGGATGTGGTCATCCCCGCGGAGGCGGACATGGCCGCGCGAATGTCTGCGCTCGCGGCCCGCCGAATCTCCCAAGGCAAGATCTTCTATGTTTTCACAAAATGGCTTGGCCAAGGCAAACTCGCCAGAGTCGACGGGAAGCCCGTTATGGAGGCGCGATCTCAATCTCGCCAGCCCGCTTTGCATGATGGCGCCCGTCGGGTCCATATGTCGGCGTTCGACATACTTCGACCTGAGGAAGGACGCTATGCCGAAGCGCCGAAATTTGGGTTCACCTCGTTCACCCAATTGCGCGGCGTTCTTGTTGCGTTCTGCGGCGAGAATCTCAAATTCGGGCTCGGCGGCCCAAAAAGCGCTGTCGCCGCTCGGCGAGTTGTACGGCGCGCCGCGGCGGCCGATCACTTTACCGGCAAGAGCGGCGTCATCGCTCGATATTGTCGTTCCAGCCGGGCTCGATGCGCCGCGGCTGGTGGTGATCGGAACTGGCAAGGACGAGCGACCTCAAGCGTCGGGATATCGTCAAGCTCGGTGGCATTGCGATGGGCAAAGTGCCGGCAGTTGCCGCGCAGGCAACAATTATTGCCGAATTCGGATCGGGCGCGCTTAAAGCGACCAAATTGCGTGATCTGGTGCTCGGGGCGCGGCTGCGAGCCTATTCGTTCGACCTCTACAAGACGAAGAAGCAAGGACGATGAGGACGGCCAAAGAAGCGTCGAGATCAATTTTGCCTGCTCCAAGCCCGTGGCCGGGGCGGAAAAAGCCTGGGCGACGGCGGCAGCAATCGCCGATGGCGTCGTGATTGCACGCGACCTTGTCAATGAACCCGCCAACGTTCTTTACCCCATCGAGTTCGCGCGTCGCACATCGGCCCTGTCGAAGCTTGGCGTTGACCGTTGACGTACTGGACGTCGCAGCCATGAAGAAGCTCGGCATGAATGCGCTGCTTGGCGTCGGGCAGGGCTCGGTCCACGACTCCCGCGTTGTCGTTATGCGCTGGAACGGCGGCAAGCGCGGCGTCGCGCCGGTTGCGTTCATCGGCAAGGGCGTCTGCTTCGATACTGGCGGCATTTCAATCAAGTCGGCCATCGGGCATGGAGGACATGAAGGGCGACATGGCTGGTGCCGCTTGCGTCGTCGGGCTCATGCACGCCCTTGCCGCGCGCAAAGCCAAGGTCAATGCGGTCGGCGCGATCGGGCTTGGTTGAGAACATGCCGGACGGCAAGGCGCAGCGGCCCGGCGACATCGTCAAGACAATGTCAGGCCAGACCATCGAAATTATCAATACCGACGCCGAAGGCCGGCTCGTGCTGGCCGACGTGCTGCACTACGTCAACAAGCGGTTCAAACCGAAATTCATGATCAATCTGGCGACGCTTGACCGGCGCTATCATCGTCGCGCTTGGCCAGGAATATGCGGGCATGTTCTCCAACGACGACAAGTTGGTCGAGCGATCTGAACAAAGCCGGGGAGGAGACCGGCGAGCGAGTCTGGCGTATGCCGCTTGGACCGGAATACGACAAGATGATCGATTCAAAATTTGCGGACATGAAGAATACCGGCGGGCGCTGGGGCGGCGCGATCACTGCGGCGCAACTGCTGGCGCGGTTCGTGGATAAGACGCCGTGGGCTCATCTCGATATCGCCGGCACCGCGCTTGGTTCGCCGCAGACCGACATCAACAAGAGCTGGAGTTCCGGTTGGGGTGTTCGGCTGCTTGAGCGGTTGGTCGAGGATTATTACGAACGCTGATGCCGGGCTGGCTAGTGGAGCGGATTTGACATTCGCTACCCACCATGCCGCCAGCCTGTGAAGCGAATGTCAAATCCAAAGCTCCACTAGCACTTGTAATTGCTAGTGGTTTTTTGGTTCAAACATTTGCACGCGATGCTGCCGAAATGGGATGCAAATGTTTGAACCAAACCACTAGATGACCGAAGTCCTGTTCTATCACCTCAAGGGCCAGACGCTGGAGCAGGTCCTGCCTGCCGCTGTTGCAGAAGTCGCTGGAGCGCGGCTGGCGGGTGGTGGTGCAGGCCTCATCGGACGAGCGCGTCGACGTGCTCGATGCGCATCTGTGGACGTGGCGAGACGACACATTCCTGCCGCACGGCACTTGGCGTGATGGCGAGGCGGCCGAGCACCCGATTTTGCTGACCGTAAACGACGAAAATCCCAACGGCGCCGGCGTGCGCTTCCTGGTCGAAGGTGCCGGCATGCCCGGCGACGCGACGTCTTATCATCGGCTGGTGCTGCTATTTGACGGCGAGGATCCGGAAGCTGTCGAAACCGCGCGAACACGCTGGGGTGAGGCCAAGGCTGCGGGCTTCGAGGTGACCTATTGGCAGGCCGATGAAAGGGGCCGCTGGCAGCGTCAGGCTTAGCTGACAATCGATCGCTAATTGCGATGCAGTATAAAACTCCTATACGTATTTGAATTATAAGGATATTTCTCGACTCTTAATGATAATGCGCATAACTGCATCTCGCAGAGCGCAGTAAGTCGACATCATATTCTTTGCTCGGGCGAATATTTGGATGCTATAGTTGTTCCATGAATAAGCGTTCAGTAAAAAAAGTCCGAAGCCGCAAAATCGAGCCGAGCAACAGGAGCTTCGCAAGGCGTCGGTTCGTAAAGCATCCGCCCGCAAGACGCCTGCGCGTCAGCCGATCAAGAAGCCGGAACACTGTCGCCATGGCGCGGTCAGTTGGCATCACGTCGAGACGCCTCCACGGTGACCGTTGCGCAAATTGTTGCGCGCGACATCGTCTTTGCACGCGCACAAATATCGAGTCGGTCAGACGGTTTTCTATACGTCAAGCCCGATCAGCCGGCCGGAGCGCCAGCGGCAGCTACGAGGTGGTTGAGACTGCTGCCGTCCGACGGCGAAGACTATCAGTATCGCATCAAGAATGCGGGCGAAGCGTTTGAACGCGTCGCCAAGGAAAGCCAGCTCGAAGTCGAGTACTAGGCGTGCCGCCGACCAATAATTTCGTCCGAATGCAGGTCACGATGAGGGCTAAATCTTGGGCTCTTGTCGCATGCCACTGCTTGTCGCGAACTGGCGCAGGCGATGAACGTTGCGTCATAGTTTACGCGCGAGGTGTGGGCGTCATGTCGCGTTCGCAGTGGAGTGGGTGATGGGGGTCGTTGATCCCGAGGTCGCAAGCTCGACGCTGCGCTTGTGGATTGCAGCCGGATCAGCAGCATTGCTCGTGGCGGCCTGCGTGCTTGCGTTCGATTGGGTCGCGAGCAAATCTGCCCCGCTACGGCCTGGAGCGCGCCGGTATTATCGTGCTTGCGGCCATTCTCGGCGCAGTCGTTGGCGTGGTCGGCGCTCGATCGCAGCGCTGGGCGCAATAATGACGCCGACCGCCGCACTCTCGAATTGCGCGCGGAGGAATTGACTGCGCACTCGCTCGCGCCGGGCTCGGCGTTGCCCTGCCTCGACGCTTTGGTGGGCGAGGATGTCGAGGCGGCGTGCGAGAAGGCGCTATTCGCTTCTCCCGTAACGGTGGCCACTGCCACGTCTTACGTCGAGGCGCGGCTGGCGCTGCTGACGGATATGGTGAGCTATCTCAAACGCGGCGGTGGCCAGATCGACACCACGCTGTCGCCAATCCGCCGCTCGCTTGAGGCTGATCGCTTCGGCTTCCTCGCGCACGCGCTCGCCTTGCGGGACGGATGCACGAGTGAGGATTGCAAAGCGTCTGGGCGTGCTCAGCGATGCGACCCGCGTTCGCTCGCAATCTGAGCGCAGCGACCTTGGACCGCTATCTCGATCGCTATCTGACGGCGTGGGCGCAGCCGCCCGACAATTTGTCAGCGGACGCGACATCGGCGCAGCCGGCCGGCACGGCTCAGGCGCCTCACAAGATGGTCAATATCGATTTTCCCACCGCGGCCTCGATTCCGGCCGTGAGCATCATGAATCCCGAGCCGGCCGCCAAAGCCGTGCCCGGGGCGGCGGCTGCGGCACCTGCTGCGGCCAGTCCCGGGTCCGCCGGCCGCGGAAGGCAGTGCCCCACAGCGCAAGCAGCGGAAACAGGCCGCCAATCCGCCCGCGCCGGACACCCAAGCGGATCCGGTCTGGGTTCCGGCTCCGGTTGCCCCGCACCTCAGGCTGCATCTGCGGCGGCTCCGGCGCCGGCCGCGAATTTCGCCGCCGGCGCAGCCGCGCCGCTGCAACTGATGCCTTCGGCATCGCCACAATAGGCCGCGTTCGGCTGACGCCACCTCGCGCTGTGGCTTAAGTTCTGTAGTACTCGAAATCAAAACCGGGCTCTAGCATTTTGATTGAGCATGATCTTTTTCGAAAACCGGCGACCACTTTTCGGGATCATGCTGTAACATCGCGCTCGATGTTTCGCTCCGTTCTCATTGCCAATCGCGGCGAGATCGCTTGCCGCATTGCCCGAACCGCGACGACGGCTCGGGCTTGCGCACGATCGCGGTTTATTCGGATGCGGATGCCGGCGCCCTTCATGTTCGTTCATGTGACGAGGCGTATCCGATCGGTCCGCGCGGCGCCGCGCGAAAGTTATCTCTCGATCGAACGTCTGATCGAAGTTGCCGCGAAAATCCGGCGCGGAATGCGTGCATCCGGGCTACGGCTTCCTGTCGGAGAACGCGGATTTCGTCGACGCTTGCAATGCAGCGGACATCGCGTTCGTCGGGCCGCCCGCCGACGGCAATCCGCGCCATGGGTCTCAAGGACCACGCCAAGGCCTTGATGGAAAAGGCCGGCGTTCCGGTCGTGCCTGGCTATTACGGCGATCGGCAGGACGCGAAATTCCTCAAGGAGAAGGCCTACGAGGTCGGCTATCCGGTGCTGATCAAGCCCGCGGCGGGCGGCGGCGGAAGGGGATTGCGCCGGGTCGACAAACACGCCGAATTTGAAGCTGCGCTCGAAGGCGCGATCCGCGAGGCGCAATCCGCATTCGGCTCGAGCCAGGGTCCTGATCGAAAAATACGTCGCCGTCGCCGCGCCACATCGAAATCCAGGTATTCGCCGACCGGCACGGCAACGTCATCTATCTCGGCGAGCGCGATTGCTCGCTGCAACGGCGCCATCAGAAAGTGATCGAGGAAGCGCCGGCGCCCGGCATGACTGCGGAAATTCGCGCGCAGATGGGAGCCGCAGCCGTGGAAGCGGCGAGGGCGGTCGGGTTATGTCGGCGCCGGCACGGTCGAGTTCATTGCCGACGGCACCAAAGGGCTTCGTCCCGACGCGTTCTGGTTCATCGAGATGAACACGCGGCTGCAAGTCGAACATCCGGTGACGGAGGCGGTTACCGGCCTCGATCTCGTCGAATGGCAATTCCGCGTTGCTGCGGGCGAAAATTGCCGCTCACGCAGCAAGCGGTCGCGGTACCAGCGGTCACGCCATCGAGGCCCGGCTCTACGCCGAGGATGCCGGAGAACGGATTTTTGCCGTCGACCGGCCGGGTCGTGGCGCTCGAATTGCCCGATCCGACATCCGGATCGATCAGCGGCGTCGAGGCCGGCGGCGAGGTGACGCCTTATTACGATCCGATGATCGCCAAGCTTATCGTGCACGAGGCCACGCGCGAGGCGGCGCTGGAACGGCTGGCGGAGCGCTCGATCGGACGTTGCTTGCAGGTCCGCGAAGCAATGTCGCTTTCCTTGCGGCGCTGTGCCGGGCGGCCGAATTCCGCCAAGGCAAGGTGGATACTGGCTTCATCGATCGCAATCTGGCGGCAGCTTGGCGCGGTGCCACACGCCACCGATCGGGCTGCGGCGGCGCTCGGGGTTGCCTATTTGCTGGCCGACGACGCTGAAGGGCCGGCAGCGGAGAGAGTCGGCTGAAGTTGCCGTCGCCGTGGGCGGCAACGGACGGCTTTCAACTGGGCGGTGTGCGGTCGCTGACGTGCCGGTCGTCATCGACGGCGAAGCGCGACAGCGACCGTCACTTATGGCCGCGACGGAATGCAGGTCACAATCGACGGTACACCGGCCGCCATCGACGCAAGAGTGTTCGAGGCAGATGCACGAGGCGTTCGTGTTGCGTCACGGGCGCCAGACGCGCGTGCGCATCAAGGATTTTGCCTCATCCTCGGCGCAGGGCGGTGCAGGCGACGGGCTTATTAAGGCGCCGATGCATGGCAGGGTGCTGGAGGTGCTGGTCGGTATCGGCGAGCAGGTCGCGGACGGCCAACGTCTCGCCGTTATTGAAGCTATGAAGATGGAGCACACGCTTCGCGCGCCATTTGCCGGAATCGTGAGCCAAGGTTCCGGTCGCGGCCGGTGCGCAAGTTGTGGAAGGCGCCGAGATCATGGTGATCGAAGCGCCGAAGAGGCAGGTAATCTCGGTCCATGGCACTCAATCTCATCAAACTCTGTGTCGGCGCCGATTCGGTTCGCGACCTCGAGGACTGGATCAAGGAAAAGCTCCGGGAAAAGCGCAAACGCGGCGAAAAGCCCGAGCACATTCACCGCACCCGCATGGTGCCGAAGCGCGCTGAGAACTGAAGGACGGCGGTTCGTTGTTCTGGGTGATCCGCGGGCGAGATCATGTGCCGCCAGCGCATCCGTGACATCAGGCCATTTCGCGACAAGGATGGCGATCGGGCGGTGCGGTGTCGTGCTCGATCCCAAGGTTGTGCTGGTCGCGCCGCGTACTTTCCGCGCCTTCCAGGGCTGGCGCTATCTCGAGGTGAAGGACGCCCCGCGCGACCTCGAAAAATCAGCGCCGGGAGCGGCGGCGATGCCCGAGAAAATGCGCCGCGAACTGCGCGAACTCGGCTTGATGTAGAGGGCAAGCCGTCGCCGCTCCGATTGCCGCATGGCGTCGTGCCGAGCGATCACGTAAAATCCGCCGACAAGACGGTTCGGCCCGTGCGGAGCATGCGATGATCATTGCCAACGAAAAAGACGTCACCAAAGCAGTATTGAGCGAGATTCAACGCGCGCCAAACCCGCGCCTGCGTGAACTCATGTCGGCGTTCGTGCGCCACCTTCACGACTTTGCCCGCGAAGTGAAACTGACCGAAGAAGAGTTTCACGCCGCGATGGCTTACATCGTGTCGCTCGGCAAACACTCAAACGAAAACCACAACGAGGCCGTGTTGATGGCTGGTTCGTTGGGTTTGTCAGCCCTCGTCTGTCTGCTCAATAACGGCGACCACGGTCAAACCGAAACCGACGCCAGCCAGCTTGGCCCGTTTTGGCGGATGCACTCGCCGAAGACGGAGAACGGCGGCACGATCGTGCGATCGCCGACGCCCGGCCCGGTGCTGTTCGCCGATGCCTGGTACAAGGACAGCCGAAGGCAATCCGATCGCCGGCGTCGAAGTCGATATCTGGCACTCCTCGACCGAAGGCTTTTACGAGAACCAGGATCCGGTCCAGGCCGACATGAACCTGCGCGGCAAGTTCACCACCGACGCCAACGGCCATATCGGCTTTCGCACCGTGAAGCCGGCCGGGTTATCCGATCCCGATCGACGGTCCGGTTGGGGAACTGTGCCGTGCGCTACGCCGCCACAATATGCGGCCTGCGCATTTGCACTTCCTGGCGTTCAAGCCGGGTTTCAAGACCCTGATCTCGCAGATTTACGATCCCGAGGATCCGCAACCTCGAAACCGATGTGCAGTTCGGCGTCACCCGTCATCTGATCGGAAATATCATCCGCCACGACGAACCGTGCGCCAAGGCGCCGGACGTCAAGGCGCCGTGGTATTCGATCGAACACACCTTCGTCATGGAAAACGGTACGGCGCGACTGCCGCGGCCGCCGATCACCGGCAAGGCGGAGGGCGAACGGCCACAAATTCCGCATCTCGAACGCGTTTAGGCGTTTTGTCGCGCGGCGCGGTTGGACTTGACCGGGCCATTACCGTCCCAATACTGCAAAATCAAAGCAAATTGTCGCCCGCGCTGCCGTTCGATCGAGTGGCGCAGAGCGCGGGCCGTTCATCTGGGGGGAATCATCATGCTGCGTAGAACAGTGCTTAAAGGTATCGCCGCCAGGGCCGCCGGCGGGATTCTCGCCCGGCCGGCGCTTGCCCGACAGCGGTGTTGAAGATCGGTCTGAGCCTGCCGATGACGGGTGCGGGCTTCAACGCCGTCGGCCGGCAACTCAAGGCGCGCTCCAGCTCTACATGCAGCAGAACGGCGACACGGTCGCGGGGCGCAAGATCGAACTGACCATGCGCGACGACGCCGGCGTCGCCGATAACGCCCACCGCATCGTGCAGGAAATGATCGTCAACGACAAAGTCGATATTGTCGGCGTCGGCATTACGCCTTGTTCGCTCGCCGTCGCGCCGCTCGTGACCGAAGCCAAAAAGGCCTGACGTTCGTGATGAGTTCGGCGCCTCGATCACGACGACGAAGTCGCCCTATTTCATGCGCGCGGGCTTCATCCTGGCGCCGCAGTCGTGGATCATGGCGGAGTGGGCGTTCAAGAACGGCAGCAAGCGCGTTGTCACGCTGGTCAACGACTGGGCGCCGGGCGTTGAGGCGGAAACCGCCTTCAAGACCCGGTTCGTCCAGGTCGGCGGCGAGATCATCGGAGTCGATCCGTATTCCGCTCGCCAATCCCGACTTCGCGCCGTTCCTGCAGCGTATCAGCCGATCTCAAACCGGATACTGCCTTTATCTATTTCCCGGGCCCACAAGCGGCCGATTTTCACCAAGCAATTCGCCGAACGGGGCCTCGGCCAGTTCCGGGATAAAGATCATCGGGCCGGGCGATTTGTGCAATGACGACAATCTGCACTAACGTGGGCGATCAGATGATCGGCATGATCACCGCCGGTCCTTATTCGGCGCTCATGACAGTCCGCGCTGAACAAGACCTATGTCGCCGACTTCCAGAAGACGGCTGGCGAACGGCCGGACTTTGTCTCGGTCAGCGCCTACGACGCCATGCATGCCGTCTACGAAGCGTTGAAAAAGACAGGCGGCAATTCCGACGGCGACGAAATCATTGCCGCGATCCGCGGCATGGCCTGGGAAAGCCCGCGCGGCCCGATCTCGATCGATCCGGACACCCGCGACATCGTCAGCAATGTCTACATCCGAAAGGTCGAGAAGATCGACGGCGAGCTCTGGGACAAGGAGTTCGAGACTTTTCCGAATGTGAAAGACCCGATGAAGGTCGCGGCAAAATAGGCGCTGCAAGCATTTCGGCATGGCGTGCCGGGCCTCATAAAGCTCGGACGGCGTGTCGGCCGAAGCCGGGATGACGAATAGGGGGAGGGAACGCCATGTTACGTCGAACCGTGCTCAAGGGGATCGCCGCTACGGCGGTTGGCGGGGCTATCGCGCGGCCTGCAATTGCGCAGCAGCCAGTCTTGAAGATCGGCATGAGCATACCGATGACCGGCGCGGGCTTTAACGCCGTTGGCCGTCAGATCACCGCCTCGATCAAGCTTTTCACACAACAGAACGGCGACACAGTCGCCGGGCGCAAGATCGAGTTTAATATCCGTGACGACGGTGGCGTTGCGGACAACGCACACCGGATCATCCAGGAGATGATCGTCAACGATAAAGTCGATATTTGTGGCATCGGCATCACGCCGACCGCGCTCGCCATCGCGCCGCTTTTGACGGAAGCGAAAAAGCCGACTTTAGTGATGAGCTCGGGCGCTTCGATAACGACGACGAAGTCGCCCTATTTCGTGCGCGCCGGTTTCCTATTGAGCCCGCAATCCTGGATCATGGGCGAGTGGGCCTTCAAGAACGGCAGCAAGAAGGTCGTCACGCTCGTCAATGACTGGGCAACCGGCATCGAGGCGGAGGTCGCTTTCACGACCCGCTTCAAACAGGTCGGCGGCGAAATCATTGAATCGATCCGCCTGCCGTTGGCCAACCCGGATTTCGCGCCGTACCTGCAGCGTGTCGCGGACCTGAAGCCGGATACGGCATTCATCTATTTTCCAGGCGTTCAAGCGCCAATTTTCGCCAAACAATTTGCCGAGCGCGGTCTGGCCCAATCCGGGATCAGGATCGTCGGCCCTGGCGACCTCACGACCGACGATAGTCTCAACGGTATGGGCGATCAGATGCTCGGCATGATTACGGCCGGCGGCTATTCGGCTGCCCATAATTCGCCACTCAACAAGGCTTACGTCGCTGCCATCGAGAAGGCCAATAATTTCCGTCCGGATTTCGTCGCGCTCGGCGGTTATGACGGCATGCATCTGGTTTACGAAGCGCTGAAGAAGACCGGCGGCAATGCCGACGGCGACGCGCTTATGGCAGCGATGAAGGGCATGGCCTGGGAAAGTCCGCGGGGTCCGATCTCGATCGACCCGGATACCCGCGACCTCGTCGCCAATATCTACATTCGCAAGGTCGAAAAGATCGGCGGCCAGCTTTGGAATACCGAACTGGAGACTTTTCCCGCGGTCAAAGACCCGATGAAGGTCGCGGCAAAATAAGCAACGAAAATTTACACCGCGAAATTGTCGATTAGCCGGGTTTTGCCGAGCCGCGCCGCAACCAAAAGGCGGACCGGCCCATCCTTCTTCGTGCCGACTGGCGCAAGCGTTTCGGCATGGCGCGCTTCGAGATAGTCGAGCGCGAAGCCGGCTTCCGTAATTACCGCGCTGTGTTTGCTCAGGACTTCGGCGATTGGCTGGCCCGCCGCGATTTTCGCCGCGCAATCCTTCAGGACTTTACGCAGCACTGGCGCAATCTGCCGTTCGCTTTCAGACAAGTAGCGATTGCGCGATGACAGGGCGAGGCCGTCTTTTTCACGCACGGTCGGAACACCGACAATCCGGGATTTGAGGCCGAGATCGCGAGCAAGCTGGGTGACGACCTTGAGCTGCTGGTAGTCTTTTTCGCCAAACATCGCGATGTCCGGTTCGCACTGGATCAAAAGCTTGGCAACCACTGTCGCAACGCCGGCGAAGAAATGCGGCCGAAAGCGATCCTCCAGCCCGGCCAATGCCGGGCCCTCCGGCACGATCCGCGTGGCGAAGCCTTCCGGGTACATGGTTTTGGCGTCGGGAGCCCAGACCAGATCAACATTCTCTCTGGACAGATCGGCAAGGTCGGTTGCGAAGGTTCGTGGGTAGGCTTGAAGGTCTTCGTGCGGCGCAAACTGGGTCGGATTAACGAATATCGATACGATGACGCGATCGGCGCGGCGCCGCGCCGATCGCACCAGGGCGAGATGTCCCGCATGCAATGCGCCCATAGTCGGTACCAGCGCGATCACTTGGCGCCGTCGCCTGAAATCCTCGACCGCCCGCTTGAGCGGCGGCAAGGTGTGCAAGGTGCGAATGACACGAGGCTTACTTTTCGCGGGAGTGATGTTCTTTGCCATCGTTGTTTGCTTGGCGTTTTCTTTGGCGTTGCAGCGCAGGCACACCGCGCATGTTCTTCGTTGACTTGTGTGGTTAATGATTAACTTATCGGGCTCGATGCTGTATCTTGACCGGAAGCGTTGCAAGCCTGACAGAAGCGCTGGTTACGCTGGGGTCGCATTATCATGTTTATGCAGGCGGACGTCGGCAAGCCGCTTTCGGCCCATGTCATCGTCCTTGGAAACGAAAAAGGCGGTTCGGGAAAATCGACGACCGCCATGCACGTCGCGGTCGCGCTGCTTCAGGCGGGTCAGCGTGTCGCAACCATCGATCTCGACTCCCGGCAAAAAAGTTTCACCCATTACATCGAAAACCGTCGTGATTGGGCCGGCGCGCACCCGCATCAAGCTCGACGTTCCCAAGCATTTCTGCGTTGCGCGCGGCTTAGGCTTGCGCCTCGACGAGATCGAAGCGCAGGAATTTGCCGCTTTCGCCGATGCGATAAGCGCGGTCGAAAATACCTACGACTTCGTGGTGATCGATACGCCCGGTTCCGACTCCTACATGATGCGGCTCGCCCATTCGATGGCCGATACGCTGATTACGCCGATCAACGACAGCTTTGTCGATTTCGACGTGCTCGGTACGGTCGATCCCACCACTTTTGCGACTGTCGGGGTCAGCCATTACGCGGAAATGGTGCGCGAAGCGCGACGGCAGCGCCGCCTGGTCGATGGCGGCATGACCGACTGGATCGTTGTGCGTAATCGGCTTTCGACTCTCGGCTCGCGCAACAAGCGGCTGGTCGGCGAGGGTGTCGTGCAACTGGCGAAGCAGCTTGGCTTTCGCTTCGCCGATGGCTTCGCTGAACGCGTGGTGTATCGGGAGTTCTTCCCGCGCGGGCTAACGGCGCTCGACGACATCAATGAGGACACGCTCGGCATGCGCCCGACCATGTCGCACTTGACTGCCCGCGACGAGGTAAAGGCTGTGATCGCGACGTTGAAGCTGCCGATCGACGAACGCGGTAAACGGCGAGTTGCCGCCCGCGCTGAATGGGCCGCGTCGGCGGGGAAGCCGCTGGATACCCACGATCTGCTGGCCGACTGAGCCCAAGTCCAACTCAAGTCAGCCATTGCGCGCCATGCCGGGTAACGCCACTTTATGGCGTGGTAATTTGGCTTGCCGCGAAGGCTTCAATCCATGAGCAAAGAGCGCTCTGACCGCGCGCCGGTGTCAACACAACCACCGGCACGCGAGGCGGATAATGGTCAAGCGCCCGCTGCGACGTCGCGGGCGGAGATCGACGCCTTTCTTGGTCAAGTAAGGCACTCGGTCCCGCTGCGAAAGCCGGCATGCGCGGCCGGCTTATTTTCTGCACTCGATGCCACGATGAGCCGGCAACCGACCTGGGATACCGCCTGCCGCCTGCAAGCCGACATGTTCCGTGAAGCCGCTGCCGTCGGCGGCCTTGATATCCAGCTTGTCTATTATCGCGGACTGGCCGAGTGCAAAGCGTCGCCGTGGATTGCGGAGCCTGACCGGTTCGGCACGCTGATGTCGCAGATCGACTGCCGCGGCGGCCACACCCAGATCGGAAAAATTCTTGCTCATGCGCGCCGCGAGAACGACGTGGCGAAGGTCGGCGCGCTGGTGTTTGTCGGCGATGCGATGGAGGAGTCGCTCGACGATCTCTGTGCCGCCGCCGGCGGATCTTGGACTGCGCAATGTGCCCGCTTTCATGTTTCAGGAGGGCTACGATCCGATTTGCGAGCAGGCGTTCCGCGAAATCGCCCGGTTGACGCGCGGCGCCTATTGCCGGTTCTCTCCGGGATCCGCCCACGAGCTTGGCGAATTGTTGCGCGCCGCGGCCGCCTATGCCGCTGGAGGCATGAAGGCGCTGGCCGATTTGAAGCAACGGCGCAACGCTGGTGCTGTGCAGCTACTGGAGCAGCTCAGGTAGTCATGCCGGAAATTATTCTTGGTGCTGCCGTCCTGTTTCTCGCGCTCTGGGGGGTCAAAGCATTTTCCAAGATCGATCCCAAGCAGGCCGCGCGTCTGGTCCGCGCGCTTGGCGGTGTCGCCGTCTTGCTGTTTGCCGGATTCCTGTTTCTTCGTGGTGAGTTTGGCGTTGCCATTCCGGTCGGTGTCTTTGGTCTTGGATTGCTCGGTTGGGTGTCGCTATGGCCGGCAAGGTTCGCCGGCCGCACGCAAAAGAGCACGGGCCAGGCGTCGCGCGTGCGCACCGCTTCTCTTGAAATGGAACTCGATCACGACAGCGGCGTGATGCGCGGCCGCGTTCTTACCGGGCGCTATCAAGGAACTGCGCTGGACGCGCTCGACGTGCCAACGCTGATCGACTTGCTCGGCGAGTTCGACGACGACAGCCGCGATCTACTAGCAGCGTATCTTGACCGCCGGAATCCCGGATGGCGTGAGGACGCGCAACATGATGCGGGTGCGGGCGTCGGTTCGCGGCCGGCGAGCAGCGGCAAAATGACTGAAGAGGAGGCCTATCAAATCCTTGGCTTGCAGCCCGGGGCGGGCGCGGACGACATCAGCCGTGCCCATCGTTCCCTGATGAAGAAATTGCATCCCGACCAAGGGGGGTCGACGTACCTTGCGGCTCGCGTCAATGCGGCTAAGGACGTTCTGCTTCGACGCCATCGCTGAGGTACTCCTTACAAATCCTCTTCGACCAGCTTCCTGAACTCTAGTTCGACGCTACTGCGCCTCGTTATCCCGAGGTCTTCAGTTCTTGGGTCTTCAGTTCCTGGGTCTTCAGTTCCTGACCGTCATACACTCGAAATCGTTTCGCTTAAGTTGCTTGCAGGCGGCTTCTGCGGTCGCTTTGTCGAAGCCGGCGAAACGGGCGCGATAAAGCGCCTTGTCGCCCTTTTGTACGCGCTCGGTGAATGGGTCGGCGGCGGCGAGCATGTCGTGAGCCTTGCTCTGCGCCTCGCTCAGATGCTGCTTGGCCTCATCCTCACCGTCGAAGGCGCCGATCTGGATCAGCCAGCCGCCGTGCGCACGGAATTGTGGTGACTCCGCCTTGGCCAGTTCGGCTTTGCCAAACTCAGGCTTGGTTGCCACCGGCCTTGCCGGTTCTGCCTCGGCGTATTCGGGCTGGGCAGTAGGATCAACCGGGTCCGGCTCGGACACCGCTTCAGTTTGGACAGGTTTTGGCGCGACCGGCGAATACGCCGGAGCGGGCACTGCTGAGGCAACGAGGACCCTCGGCATTTCCTGAGCGGCAGATTGGGTCGGCGCGGGCGCCGTCGGCTGCGGCAACACAACGGGTTGCGACAGTGCCACGGGTGTCGGAGCCATGGCGCGCCGGAACTGGCTGCGGAACCGGAACCATCGTCGGCATCGTCCCAAGCGGTGCCGCTTGCACCGGCGCGATCCGATACGTCACCGTCTTTACCAGAAGCGGCTGTAACGGATCGTTGGCGGCGCCGGCTGGGTGCGCGGTACCTGCGGCAGTACCCGCGACCGTGCGGCTGCGCGGATCGGTGCGGCGGCCGGGGCTGGCACGGGGTCACCGTGCGTGCTCATCGGCGCTTTTGCGAACGCGACCTGTTGCGGCTCATGCCGCGGCTCTTCGTGCGGTGCCGATTGTTCGGCGATCACCGGTGCCGTCCGCTGGAGCGAAGCTTCCTTGAAGTGCTCGCTGATCAGTTCGCGCATATGCGCGTCGCGCTCCGATGCGGAGCGGCCGCCTAGCACCACGCCCAGGAGATATCGGCCGTCGCGGTGAACGGACGTGACCAGATTGAAGCCCGATGCGCGTGGTAAATCCGGTTTTGATGCCGTCGACGCCTTCGACCGATCCGAGCAGGTGGTCATGATTTCGGATGGCGTCGCCGCGATAAACGAAGGCCGGCAGCGAAAAGTATTTATAGTAGCTTTGGGAAACGCTCCTGGATCGCGCGGCCGAGCAGCGCCTGGTCGCGAGCCGTGGTAATCTGATCGTCGTTCGGCAGACCTGACGCATTGACATAGGTGGTCCGGCTCATGCCGAGCGCATGGGCTTTTTGCGTCATCTGCCTGGCGAAGTCTTCTTCGCTGCCGCCGAGGTTTTCCGCGATGGTGACGGCAGCGTCGTTCGCCGAACGTGTCACAACGCCCTTGATTGCGTCCTCGACCGGGATGGTCGAGCCGGGCTTGAGATCGAGTTTCGTCGGATCCTGGTCGGCGGCGTGCTGCGATACCTTCAGGGGCGTGTCGAGCGTGATCTTGCCGGCATCGAGCCGTTCGAACAGCAGGTAGAGCGTCATGATTTTGGTCAGCGACGCTGGATGGCGCGGCGCATCCGGATTGGATGCTTCCAGCACTTGGCCGGTATTGCCATCGACAATGATCGACGCGGTGAGGGGGGAATATTCTTCCGCGTGGGCGTGTGGACGCGGCCGCTGCGTGGCCGCGATGCGACATAGTGGACGCGGACGAACGCCGATGATGGCGCGCATCTGCGGCGCTGTTGGTGAGGACGAGACGCCGCTGCGACCGCGGCGAGGCTATTACGCTATAGCGAAGCCCAGCCTGGGCTCCGGAACTCACCGATACCATTACGCACCCCGTCCCTGACGCGCGCAGGGCCTCCGCGGAGACCCACCCCTGTTCGTTCCTTCGGAAGGCACGTGCTCCCGACTTAGGACCGGCCGTTACACAAACGACACGGTCAATGACGCTAGGCGAACGCTGTTTCTAAAGCGTTAATCGGGCTGACCTGCTGCGAATGGCTGATACCCAAGGTAAACGGCGACCGCCGCCTAATTTTTGTACATGCACCCATTGCGATTTTTTGTGCAGTGCGGTATGATCGTGCCGCCGCCTCGCAAGGCCTTTTCATGGCAAGACGGCGAGGAATTAAACCCTATTGCAGGTCGCCCAGCGCCTGGGAAGGATCGTTATGACCCCCGAAGAGATGCAGAGTTTCGGCAAGGACAACATGGATATGGCGATGAGCTATTTCGGCACCTGGAGCAAAGGCGCTCAGGCCTTTGCCGCCGAGGTCGTTGAATATTCCAAGAAGTCGGCAGAGGGTTCGAGCGCGGCTTGGGAAAAGCTGATCGGCGCCAAGAGCCTCGACAAGGCAATGGAAGTGCAGAGCGAGTACCTCAAATCGTCATACGAGGGTTTCGTTGCCGAGGCGACCAAGCTCAGTGAGATGTATGTCGACCTCTTCAAAGGCGCTTATAAGCCGTTTGAAGGCATGGCTAAGTCCATGTCGGTGAAATAAGTCGGCAAAATAAGGCAAGCGCCGTAGCGCCCTATTTATGACGGCTGCGATTTCGATCGCAGCCGCGAACTCTGCAGCCGACAAGACTTTCAGAGGCTTGATCAATCCGCCGCCGTCATGGCTGGCGTGCATTCGCCTCGGTTTTCCCAAATTCAAAAGTGGCCATCTTTGTCCCGTGCGGCTTTGGCGGTCTGGCACGCGCGTTGCTCGCAACTCTATGATAGTCTATCGTTAGCGGGGCTGCGGGAGGACGAGCCTTCCGAAATTCCCTACGCATCACTAGGTAAGAGTCCGGAAGACAGACGAACCAATGCCGACGATTGACTTTATCTTAAGCGCGCCGGTCGTCCGCATGGCGGACGATGACCGAAAACGCAAGGGCGACCCGGGTGGGCCAGGCACTGCCGTTATCACCAAGACCAAGCCGCAAACCAAGCGGCCGAACCTCTATCGCGTCCTGTTGCTCAATGACGACTACACGCCGATGGAGTTCGTAGTTCACGTGCTCGAGAGCTTCTTCAATAAGGACGCCGAGGCGGCACACCAGATCATGATGCATGTACACCAGCACGGTATCGGCGAGTGCGGCATCTTTACCTACGAGGTGGCGGAAACCAAGGTGACGCAGGTTATGGACTTTGCCCGGAAACATCAGCATCCTTTGCAATGCATCATGGAAAAAAAGTAGTCTTAGAAGAGTGAGTCCTGGGGGGATGCGGCCAATACAAGCGATGAGAAACTGAAATGCCCACGTTCTCGCGGAGTCTCGAACAGTCCTTGCATCGCGCGCTCGCTCTCGCCAATGAGCGCCACCATGAATACGCGACGCTGGAACATTTGCTGCTTGCGCTGATCGAGGATCAGGATGCCGCGGCGGTGATGCGGGCTTGCAATGTCGATCTCGAAAAACTGCGCCGCAGCCTGGTCGCCTATCTCGAATCCGAACTCGACAATCTCGTCACTGACGGCGCCGAAGATTCCAAACCCACGGCCGGCTTCCAGCGCGTCATCCAGCGCGCGGTGATCCACGTGCAATCGTCCGGGCGGGAAGAGGTCACCGGCGCCAATGTGCTGGTCGCGATCTTCGCCGAGCGCGAGAGCCACGCCGCTTATTTCCTGCAAGAGCAGGACATGACGCGCTACGACGCGGTCAACTACATCAGCCACGGCATCGCCAAGCGGCCGGGCATGTCGGAAGCGCGTCCGGTGCGCGGCTCCGATGAAGAGAACGAAGGCAAGTCCGGAGACGAGCAAAAGAAGAAGGGCGATGCGCTCGACGCCTATTGCGTCAACCTCAATAAAAAGGCGCGCGAGGGCAAGATTGATCCGCTGATCGGCCGTGATGCCGAGATCAGCCGCACCATTCAGGTGCTGTGCCGCCGTTCCAAGAACAATCCGTTGTTCGTCGGCGATGCCGGCGTCGGCAAGACCGCAATAGCTGAAGGTTTGGCGCGCCGCATCGTCCATGGCGAAGTGCCGGAGGTGTTGCGCAACGCCACAGTTTTTGCGCTCGACATGGGCACGCTGCTTGCCGGTACGCGCTATCGTGGCGATTTCGAGGAACGTCTCAAGCAGGTCATCAAGGAGCTTGAGGCCTATCCCGGTGCAATCCTGTTCATTGACGAGATCCACACCGTGATCGGCGCCGGCGCGACGTCCGGCGGCGCCATGGACGCGTCGAACCTGCTCAAGCCCGCGCTGTCATCCGGTACAGTGCGCTGCATGGGCTCGACCACCTACAAAGAATATCGCCAGTATTTCGAGAAGGACCGCGCCCTGGTGCGTCGGTTCCAGAAGATCGACGTCAACGAACCGACGATCCCCGACGCGATTGAGATTCTCAAGGGGCTCAAGCCGTATTTCGAGGAGTATCACAAGCTCCGCTACACCAACGATGCGATCAAGGCGGCCGTGGAGTTGTCGGCGCGTTACATCCATGACCGTAAGCTGCCGGACAAAGCGATCGATGTGATCGATAAGTCCGGCGCCGCGCAAATGCTGCTGCCGGAGAACCGGCGCAAGCGGACGATCGGCATCAAGGAAATTGAGACCACGATTGCCACAATGGCGCGGATACCGCCGAAGTCGGTGTCGAAGGACGACGCCGAGGTGCTTCAGCATCTGAACGACACGCTCAAGCGCGTTGTCTATGGTCAGGACAAGGCGATCGAGGCCTTGGCCGCATCGATCAAGCTTGCTCGTGCGGGGCTGCGCGAGCCGGAAAAGCCGATCGGCTGTTATCTGTTCTCCGGCCCAACGGGCGTAGGCAAGACCGAAGTAGCGCGCCAGCTTGCCGCCACGCTCGGCGTCGAGATGATCCGTTTCGACATGTCGGAATACATGGAGCGCCACACCATCTCGCGGTTGATTGGCGCACCGCCCGGCTATGTCGGCTTCGATCAGGGTGGACTGCTGACCGATGGCGTCGATCAGCATCCGCATTGCGTGCTGCTGCTTGATGAGATCGAGAAGGCGCACCCGGATCTGTTCAACGTGCTGTTGCAGATCATGGATCACGGCAAGCTGACCGATCACAACGGCAAGCAGGTCGACTTCCGCAATGTCATCCTGATCATGACCACCAATGCCGGTGCGTCGGACATGGCCAAGGCGGCATTCGGCTTTACGCGGCAGAAGCGTGAAGGCGATGACATGGAAGCGATCAATCGGCTGTTCGCGCCGGAATTCCGAAACCGGCTCGATGCGATCATCACCTTCGCTCACCTCTCGCCCGAGATCATTTCGCAGGTGGTCGAGAAGTTCGTCATGCAGCTTGAGGCCCAATTGGCCGATCGCGCCGTCACCATAGAACTGACCGACGAAGCAACGCGCTGGCTGATCGCCAATGGCTACGACGAGCTGATGGGCGCCCGGCCGATGGCGCGGGTGATCCAGGAGTACATCAAGAAGCCGCTCGCCGACGAGGTGCTGTTCGGGCGCCTGAAGTCGGGCGGCCACGTCCGGGTGATGGTGGTCACCGACGAATCCGGCAACAGCAAGCTTGGCTTTGACTATCCGGATGGTCCGGTGACGCCTCGCGCCGAGAAGCTGCCCGAGCCGCGGCGCGCCAAAAAGCGCCGTGCCTCGCCCCGTCGCAAGCCGTCTTCGGGTTCCAATGGCGGTGGCGGCGATCAGCCGCCTCGCCGTGGCGGTCCGACCCCGAAAGTGCCGTTGGTCAAGGCCTGACGCGCCGCGGTGCGTTTCGATTACTTCGGCGGCCGCCGAAACATCGGCGGCTGACCTGTGACGATCGGCGCATTACATTTGGTGCGATGACTTCGCACCGAGGCTGATCAATGACCGCGGATGTTCGTATCGCCGAAATCGCTTCGCTGGTTGGCGACCCGGCTCGGGCCAATATTCTCTCCGCGCTGATGGCCGGCCGGGCGCTCACCGCGACTGAGCTTGCCCACGCCGCTGGCGTGTCGCCGCAAACCACCAGTGGTCATCTCGGCAAGCTCAGCGATGGCCGGCTGATCGCTTGCGTCAAGCAGGGCAGGCACCGTTACTATCGCATTGCCACCCACCGCGTTGCGGAGATGCTGGAAGGCATCATGGCGGTGGTGGCCGACGCGCCGCCACGGCATCGTCCGCCGTCGAAGCTCGACGACGCGATGCGCGTCGCCCGGACCTGTTACGACCATTTCGCCGGCAAACTTGGTGTCGGTCTTACCGATGCGTTGACCGCGCACGATTACCTGACGCTGACCGACGACGGCGGTGAGGTCACCGACGGCGGCCTGGTTTTCTTTGAGAAGTTCGGCATCGATCTCGACGCTGCGCGCAGCCGCAAGCGGATCTTTTGCCGTCCCTGCCTGGATTGGACCGAACGGCGGCCGCATTTGGGCGGCAGCGTCGGCGCGGCGCTGGCGCAACGTTGTTTCGATCTTGGCTGGCTGGAGCGCATGCGCGAGAGCCGTGCGCTCACGATTACCAGGGCCGGCCGCCGCGGCTTGAGCGATACCTTCGGGCTGTCGCTTTAGTTTCCATCAGCGTTGCGAAAAGCCGCGGCGGCGCCCCGCTTTCTTTAAGCTGCTAACGGCTTGCCCAGTGTTTCCGGCAGGAACGGCGCGCAAACGAAACCCAGCACATAGATCATCGCGATAATCATCGCCGCGTTACCAAAGCCGCCGAACTTGGCGATCAGGGTACCCGCAATCAATACGCCGAACGCGGCAGGTATCCGCGCCGCATTGAACACGAAGCCGGCGCCGGTCGCGCGCACGCGTGTTGGGTAAAGCTCCGGCAGCCATGTCGACGTCCACGTGAATTGACCGGACGAAAAGCATCCCAGCAATGCGGCGACCAGCAACACCATTTTCAGGTCGGTCGTCCAAAAGAACAGTAGCGGCGTCAGGACAAGCGACAGCACCATGAACAAAAGGGTGGTCGGCTTGCGGCCGAAGGCGTCGGCGAGAAAGCCAAAACCGACATAGCCGACGACCGTGCCGGCAGTGAAGGTCATGCCGGTATAGCTTGCCCATTGCGGTCCGGAGAGGCCGGCCTTCGCCGCCACAGAAGCTGCATAGGGTGGCACCCAGGTCGAAATTGCCCAGAAACCGACAGCCGAAGCGGTCGCGGTCAGCAAAGCAAAAATGGTACGGCGCCGGATTTCGGGATCGACGAAAAGTTCGGCGAGGGTGAAACGGGTGAGCGCCCGATCCTGGGCCGACGGTGTGTCGCCGCTTTGTTGTCGTTTTGCGGCCGCGCGACGCTGCTCGTTGGCACGCTCCCATAGCGGCGACTCAGGGATCGCACGCCGGATCCACAACGTCAGCAGCGCCGGCAGAACGCCGATGAGATACATCGTTCGCCACGCGCCGGGGCCGGTGGTGCCGACGAATAGCCAAGTCACTGACGCGAGGAAAAATCCGATTCCGAAGCCGCACTGAAACAGACCCGCGCCGCGGCCGCGCGCCTCAGCTGGCCAGAATTCGGCCGTGATGGAGGCACCGGTGACCCATTCGGACCCGATCGCCAGTCCAACCAGGAAGCGCATGACGGCGAAGGATTGCCAGTCCCACGCGAACGCACTCACGCCGGTCATGATCGAATAGGTCAGGATGGCGAGGATCATCGTTTGCTTGCGGCCGATGTAGTCGGCAAGCACGCCGCCAAGCATGCCGCCCAGCGCCCAGCCGATCAGCGTGGTTGCGATGATGCCGCCAGCAAATGTCGGAATTTGCGAATATTGGCTCGGCGCAAGCAGTTGATGCAGCGCGGTGCCCACGGTGAGGATGAGGGCGTAAGCCTCAAAGCCGTCAAATACCCAACCGAGGTTGGAGGCAACAACTGTCTTCCACTGCAGGGGCGTAAGAGTTTGATACCAGGCTGGCGAATTGATTGTCGCCGTCGCGTTCGACATTGCTTGCTCCTCGATTGATTGCGAGGCCGAAGCTCCTCATGGCTCCTCGTGGCGCCGCCTGGCTCGGCGTTCGAGGAAAAAGAATTTTCGGTCGCGCTTGTTGCTGATCTCCAATCTTTTCAGATCCGGCAGGCTTCGGCCCCGCAGCCGATATCGCGTTCGGTCTCGTTCGAGCAGTTTTGCGAAACCTTTCGGCAGTGTGATTTCTTTGCCGACGACGTGGGGTGAATAGCCTTCCATCCAATAACTGTTGGTCGGGTGGCCGCCGCCGGCGACGAGTAGGATGAGATTTTCCGGTCGCGCCGAATGGGGCCAATGCGGCAAGACGAGGCTGTCGCGCACGACGGGATCGCGATCGGCTGCGATCCAGGAATCGATACCGTCCCGGCGCAATTCGTCGGCCGGAATCTTGGAGTGTTCCCAGAGGAATTCGCGGATGGATTTTTTGGTCCAACCGATCGATGCCATTGCCTTGGCGACGACCGGCGAAAGCATCAGTATTCCCGGCGTGCCGTCGCTGTAGCCGATCAGGCATCCGAGATTGGGCGAGCGCAGATAGTCGGCCATGCGGTGCATGCCGCGCAACGCGTCGACTTCGGGCGTCTCCGCTTTCACGCCACGCCGGCGAATGTTCGTGACCCCGGTTGCCCAAACGAACGAGACGGTGTTTGAACCTTTTTCGAAACCATGGCGTTCGGTGCCATGAGGCAGCCAGCCGTCTGGGAGGCTGGCTTCATCCTCGCCGAACACCGCGTTGGTGAAGCGCATCGCGCCCCACATCGCCATAGCGCCCACGCCGGGTAATGCGCCGCCAAGATTTTGCTGCATCAGGCGCAGCGCGCGGCCAATACTTGCACCCGCCGGCCGTTGCGGATCGGGACCGAGACAGCCGAACGAGGTGTTCAGTCGTATTTGTCCGGCGATCGGGCCGTTGACGATCACCACCGGGAATGCGCCCGCCAAGTCGGCTTGCATATGCTCGCTGTCCGATAGGGGATCGAGAAAAGCTTCGACCGCGGCGATAAGGACGGGAAGGTATTCCGGCCGACCCCCAGCCATCGCCAGCGCGATGGCGCACGATTCCACCGTGGCAATACCGCCGCGTGGCATCACTTTGCCCAAGACGGTCTCGCGCGGCAGGTCGGTGCCTTGAAGAATCCACGTCCACGAGAGCTTCGGTGGCGGGCCAGATCGGCAAGCCGTCGCTCCACAGGTTCGTCAGGAGCAAGTTGTTGGCGCTGGCGAGCGCTTCCTGATAGGTCGCGCCGCTCACCCTGATCATGCGGTGTCGCATCGGAGCCCGTACTGTTGGCGGTTGAGCGCCAAGAGGTGAGGCCGTCATAGAATTCCTGCTTGCGCGACTTGATGCCTGCCAGATCACTGCCCGGCAGGAACGTTTCGACCGGAAATGCAACAACCGGGACTTCAGGGGGCAGGCCCATGCCGGAGACCGCATTGCGGACGACGCCGAGAAAATCGGTTCGGCCCAGCAGCACAGTCGGAATATCGATACTTTCCAGTTTGGCGGCTGCCCGCGCCAGCGCGGTCGAGCAGGAGCCGCAGGCAGCATTGCCGATTATGACGCCGTCGACGCCACTTTCCTTGACTTGCGCGATAGTTGAATCGGCGCCGACGAGATGCTCGCCCTGCGGGAAAGCATCAACGGGCAGGACATCGATCTCGGGGAAATCAGTCTCGAGGAGCGTCTTGAGTATCGGCAATGTGCGGTGCGCTTGCCACTGCTCGTTGCTTAGAATGCCGATGCGCTTGCCGTTGAGGGTATCGAGCCGCCGCGCGTGCCGCTGAGTGATCTCCAGTTTTCCGGACGGGTCGTAGAATTCCAGATCAACCATGCCCTCGTTCCTGGCGCTCGCTCCGAGCATTGAGTTGCAAATCTGGCTCAAGGCGTCATGATATTTCCAATACTATTTTTGAAGCTTGGTGATATGTGTTATATATCACTATGGTCGAGTTGCGTCAGCTCAGGCAGTTTGTGGCTGTTGCGGAAGAACTCAGCTTTCGTCGCGCTGCGGCTCGCCTTCACATGTCGCAGCCGCCCCTGACGGTGACGATCAAGGGGCTCGAAGCCGAAATTGGCCGGCCTTTATTCGAGCGCAGCAAGCATCACGTTAAGCTCACCGGCCCCGGTTCTCTTTTTCTCTTCGAGGCGCGCCGTATCCTGGCTCAGGCGGAGCGGGCGGTGCAGATCGCGCAAAGCGCCAGTAACGGCGTGCTGCATCTCTCTCATCTCGGCAGTGCGACGTTGGGAATCTTGCCTCCCTTGCTTCGCGATTTTCAGCGTGACTATCCGAGCATCGAACTAAACGTCACGATGGCTGGGACTTTTCATCAGGTCGAAATGTTGCGTCGGGGCGAAGTGGATCTCGGATTGATCCGCGTCCCGATCGAAGACGCGCGCGGGCTGAAGGTGACTGTTCTGTGCGAAGAAAAAATGCTGATCGCCGTGCCGGCTGATCATCCGCTGGCAACGCGCAAAACAGTCAAAGTCGAAATGCTCGCAGCCGAACCGTTCATCAGCTATCCGCCGCCCGAGGGGCCGAGCTTCGAGGGCATTTTTGTTTCGGCATGTCAGCGTGCCGGCTTCTATCCACGCGTCGTTCAATACGCGATGCAAATGCTGACGAAGCTCTCGTTTGTCTCGAGCGGGCTCGGGATTACGCTTATTCCCGACAGCATGCGCTCCGTGCAGATGGAAAATGTCGTCTATCTCGAAATCGACGAAGGCAAGACGCCGTTCGGCTATTCGCTGGCTTTAGCCGCGCCGATCAAGTCAACCAATCCGGCGATCACTGCTTTTGTAGCGACAGCGAGCCGCTACGTACGGACCGCCGGCCCGGCATAGGGCGAACGGTCATCGACAATGGCCGCGATCACCATGATCTCGACTTTGCGGTCCGCCGATGCCAACGCGGCTTGTACCGTGGCCCGCGCCGGCGCGGTTCCTTGCGGAAGCCAAGCCTCCCAAACCGAATTCATCTCCTGGAAATTGGCCATGTCAGTCAGCCAGATACTCGCCGAAAGGAGACGGCCTTTGTTGCTGCCCGCTTTGGCCAGTAGCGAGTCGATTTGCGCCAGTATTTCGTGGGTCTGTTCGGCTGTGCTTTTGCCCTTGGGCTGCTCGGAAACAATACCGGCGAGATAGGCCGTGCCGTTATGCGTAACAACTCTGCTAAGCCGCGGGCCGGTCTCGTAACGCGCGATTTCCATTTTTCACCTCTGATCTGATGACTTCGGCCTATCGTCCAATGCCGCTCGTCGAGTCAAATGTCGGCTGTTGGCATGGCGCATCCAGACATGTCACTTCAGTTTGCGTGCGAAGGCGATCGCAAGCGGCGGCAACGTAGCGGCGCTGATCAGGAACAGCGGCACGGCGCCGAACCGGTCGATCAACAGCGATCCACCAGCGACGCCGATCGTTTGCCCGATAAAAATCGCCGAGGAAAAAATCGCAACGGCCGTGCCGCGGGCTTGCGGCGTCATCTGCGTCGCGTTGGTCTGCAGCGTGTTGTGCAGCATGTAGAAGCCAAGCCCGATCGCAATTGTGCCGATGGGTGCGATCCACCAGACCGGTGCGACACTCAGCGTGAGATAGCCGAAAGCAAGCACAAAGCCGCCGGTGGTCGCGAGGCGTACCTGGCCGAGACGTCGGACAAACAACTTTACAAGGCCGGCGTAGATCAGGCCGCCGATGCCGAAGCAGCCGACGGTCAGGCCGATCAGCGTGAAGCTCAAGCCGAAGCGCTGGCGCAGAAACGCGCCGATAAAGGCGAAGGCGCCCCATACCAGCACATTCTCGATGAACGACACGATGATGACGACGCGCGCAAACGCTCCGCTCAGCACCGCCGCGTAATCGGCAACGAACCCGCGCGTCGTCTCATTCGGATGGCCGGGCTCGCGCGTCGTGGGATTTGTGATGAGTTCGACGACGAGGCCGGCGGTCGCCAGCGCAAAGACGCCGGCGAGCACGAAGAACACGTTACGCCAGCCCACCAGATCGCCGAGGATGCCGCCGGCGGCTTGTCCGCTGAGCTGGCCGAGAATTTGCCCGGTCAGATAGCGCCCGAGGATCGGCTGGCGTTTTTCGTAAGGCGTGACATCGCCGACATACGCCATCGAGATCGGGATGATCCAGCCACCGGCGAGGCCGGTCGCAAATCGCGCCAGCATGAGTTGATGCAGCGAGGCGGCCAAACCACACAGCGTGACCAGCGCGCAGGCAATCGCACACATCATGGCGACGGTGCGGTATTTGCCGAGCCTGTCGCCGACAGGGCCGATAACGAGCTGGACGGAGCCGTGCGCGATCGCATAGGCGGTGACAACCACGGCGGCTGAACCGACCGTGGTATGAAAGTCACTGGCGATCTGCGGCAACAGCGAATCGGTCACGCGGACCTGCGCCTGCGACGCAAAGCCCGCCACGGCCAGCAGTATGATGGAGCGTGTCGGCGTCTTGTAAGCGCCGGCAGAGACAGTCTGTGAAGGCGCTGACACGTCGATATTGCTCGGATTTAAAGCTGAAGCGGAGTGCCGACGTTGACACTCAACGCAGCGCGGGGTTTCTACCGCCCTGAACGGAAAAGCGAAATGATCGAAAAGACATATCAGCCCGGCGAGGTCGAGGGCCGCATTTACAAGGCCTGGGAAGAGGCTGGCGCCTTCCGTGCCGGTCGGCCGGAGCGCGCCAAAGCGGAACCCTATTGCATCGTCATCCCGCCGCCGAACGTCACTGGCTCGCTGCACATGGGCCACGCGCTCAACAATACGTTGCAGGACATTCTGTGCCGTTTTGAGCGCATGCGCGGCAAGGACGTGCTGTGGCAGCCCGGAACAGACCATGCCGGCATCGCGACGCAAGCGGTGGTCGAACGCCAGCTTGCGGAGCGCAAGGAGCCGTCGAGCCGCGCCATGGGCCGCGAAGCTTTCATCAAGCGTGTGTGGGAATGGAAGGCGGAGTCCGGCGGCACCATTATCAGCCAGCTCAAGCGGCTCGGTGCATCGTGCGACTGGTCGCGCGAGCGCTTCACCATGGACGAGGGGCTGTCGCGCGCCGTGCTCAAGGTGTTCGTCGCGCTCTACCGCGAAGGCTTGATCTACAAGGACAAGCGGCTGGTCAATTGGGACCCGAAGCTGAAGACCGCGATCTCCGATCTCGAAGTGCAGCAGGTCGAGACCAAAGGCAATCTCTGGCATATCAAATACCCGATCGAAGGCAGTGATGAATTCATCACCGTCGCGACGACGCGGCCGGAGACGATGCTCGGCGACGTTGCAGTCGCGGTGCATCCTGAAAACGAAAAGCTGAAGCACCTGATCGGCAAGAAAGCGATCCTGCCGCTGGTCGGCCGGCATATTCCGATTATCGGCGACGACTACGCCGATCCGGAAAAAGGTTCTGGCGCGGTCAAGATAACGCCGGCGCACGACTTCAATGACTTTGAGGTCGGGCGGCGGCACGACCTGCCGCTGATCAATGTATTCGACGAAGAAGCGCGTCTGACACTCAAGGATAATGAGCCGTTCCTGAAAGATGCAAATCCTGACTATGCGCTGCTGGACGCCGTCGATGGAAAATCGCGCGAAGTCGCGCGCAAACTGATTGTCGAGCAGCTTGAGGCGCGAGGCTTACTCGAAAAAATCGAGCCGACGAGCCACGTCGTACCGCACGGCGATCGCTCTGGCGCGGTGCTCGAACCGTTTCTCACCGATCAGTGGTACGTCGACGCCAAAACGCTGGCTGAGCCCGCCATCGCCGCGGTGCGTGAGGGTAAAACCAAATTCGTGCCGCAGCAGTGGGAAGCGACGTTCTTCAACTGGATGGAGAACATCCAGCCGTGGTGCATCTCGCGTCAGATCTGGTGGGGCCATCAGATTCCCGCTTGGTATGGGCCGGATGGCAAGATCTTCGTTGCAGAGAGTGAGGATGACGCTGTTGCGGATGCGCTGGCGCACTACACCGACATCGAGGAGATCACCGCGGAGGATGGGCACGATATTGCCGCCGACCCGGAACGCCGCACACGCTTTGCCAACGAGTATCTGCACCGCGATGATGACGTGCTCGACACCTGGTTCTCTTCGGCGCTGTGGCCGTTCTCGACGCTGGGCTGGCCGGACGAAACGCCGGAGTTAAAGCGCTTCTACCCGACGACGGCGCTAGTGACCGGTTTCGACATCATTTTCTTCTGGGTTGCCCGGATGATGATGATGGGATTGCATTTCAAGGACGAGGTGCCGTTTCACGACGTCTATATCCATGCGCTGGTGCGCGACGCCTCCGGCGCCAAGATGTCGAAGTCGAAAGGCAACGTCATCGACCCGCTCGAGTTGATCGATCAATTCGGTGCCGATGCTTTGCGCTTCACGCTTGCCGCGATGGCGGCGCAAGGCCGTGACATCAAGCTGTCGTCGCAGCGGGTCGAAGGTTATCGCAATTTCGGCACCAAGCTCTGGAATGCGTCGCGTTTTGCCGAGATGAACGGCTGCGTGCGTAGTCCGGAATTCGATCCGCATCACGCCAAAGAGACGCTCAATCGCTGGATTGCCCACGAGACGGCGAAGACGGGCAGGGAAGTCACTGCGGCGATCGAGGCCTATAAATTCAATGAAGCGGCCGGTGCGCTCTATCGCTTCGTCTGGAATGTGTATTGCGATTGGTATCTCGAACTCGCCAAGCCAGTCCTGACCGGGCCGGACGGCGCCGCGAAGATCGAAACACGCGCAGCGGCGGCCTGGGCGCTCGATGAAATTCTCAAATTGTTGCATCCGTTCATGCCGTTCGTGACCGAAGAGCTTTGGAAAGTCACCGCAGAGCAGGGCGAGCCGCGCCCTCATATGCTCGCGCTCGATGCATGGCCGACCCATGACAGCCTCGACGATCCAGTAGCGGAAGGCGAGATCGGCTGGGTGGTCGACCTGATCACCGCAATCCGTTCGGTGCGGGTCGAGATGAACATTCCGCCGGCGACTATGCTGCCGCTGGTGCTGGCGAACGCTTCTGCGGAAACCGCGATCCGGGCCAAGCATTGGTCCGAGTTCATCCAGCGGCTGGCGCGCATTGCCGAAATTTCGTTTGCCGACGCCGCGCCGCAGGGCGCGGTGCAACTCGTCGTCCGTGGTGAGGTCGCGGCGCTACCGCTTATGGGCGTGATCGATCTGGCAGCCGAGCGGGCGCGGCTTGCCAAGGAAATGGCCAAGGCTGATGCTGACATCGCCCGGGTCGATGCCAAGCTCGGCAATCCGAACTTCGTTTCCCGGGCGCCGGAGGAAGTCGTCGAGGAAGAAAAAGAAAAGCGCGAGGAAGCGCAGGCGCGGAAAGCCAAGATCGCCGAAGCGTTGGAGCGTCTGAAGGCTTCCGAATAAGCGTCGCGTCGGGAGGCAGATATGCGGGTTTTTATTGCCGGTGCGAGCGGTGCGATCGGTCGGCGGCTGATGCCGCTGCTGCGCGAAGCCGGTCATGACATCACCGGCATGACGCGCTCGGCCGATGTAGCGCGTGAGCTTGAGGCCAGCGGCGTTAGCGCAGTCGTCGTCGATGTTTACGATGCGGAGGCACTGACGCGGGCCGTCGTTGCGGTGCGGCCTGAAGTGGTGATGCACCAGCTTACCGATTTGCCGCGGGAGCTTGCCGACGAAGCGCAGCTTGCCGCTGCCTATCCGCGCAACGCGCGTATCCGCATCGAGGGCACGCGCAATCTGGTCGCTGCGGCAAACGCCGCTTCAGCGCGGCGCTTCATCGTGCAGAGCGCCGCTTTCGCCTACCTTCCAGGCAAAGAGCCTTATGTCGAGACCGACCCGCTCAATCTGGTCGATGGCCCGCGGCTCGTGACTGTCAGCGCCGCGGCCGACATGGAGCAGCAGGTGCTCAATTCGGGCATGGAGCCGGTGGTACTGCGCTATGGGCTGCTTTACGGGCCCGGGACCTGGAGCGAGGGGCCCACGCGCAAACCACCCGTCCATGTTGACGCCGCCGCGCAGGCGGCGGTGTTGGCCCTGACCGGTAAGCCCGGCATCTACAATATCGCTGACGATGAGGGCACGGTCTCGATCGAAAAAGCCCGCGGGGAGTGGGGTTTCGATCCGAATTTTAGATTGGCGTCTTAAAAAGGCTTACTCAGGAATGGCGAGCCTTTAAGTCCGTAGCGCCAAGGATAATCGACCGCCTTGGTGAGACCGATCCGTGGTCCGGTAACGACCTCGACGTCGCCGGATCGGGCAAATAACTCAAAAGGTGGCTCGTCCAGTGCCAGGCCGTACTGGGCAATCGTGATGCTGAGCGCTTGGCACAGCCGGCCCGGGCCTGAGCACAGCAGTCTGTCCGCTTTGACGCCGCGCCGCCGGCGCATGGCTGGAAGGCCGACGGTCGGCTCTATCGCACGGAGCAGCACGGCGCTGGCTGAACCCTCGGGCTCACAGACAAAGTTCAGACACCAGTGGATGCCGTAGGAGCGGTAGACATAGGCGAAGCCCGGCGGCCCAAACATGACGGCATTGCGCCGGGTTGGCCCGTTGTAGCTGTGCGCCGCGGGATCGGTGTGGTGATAAGCCTCGAGCTCGACGATGCGACCGCCAACGCCTTTGAACAGCAGCGTTGCTCCGATCAGCTCGGGCGCCACCTCGTGGACGCTGCGTTTAAAGAAGGCCCGACTCAATCGCTTCGGCATCCGCCATCGTCGCAGGCCGGGACTGCTTTGGTAAATCGCGAGTTAATGTGCAGTGCGGTAAGTGTGGGATTCTGTGGCTCCCGAGCAACACGCCGGGAAGATTCGATCTTGCCACCTTAGAGCCCTGATAAGCGCCGCTTTTTAGCCATAGGATTTTTCGACATCGATAGCGTGGTTGCTGAAGAGACACAGCAGGCTGCGATTGCTTCCGGTTCTTGAGGGCGTTGGGCCGCCTTCGACCGGGAGAGAGGGGCGAGGGGGCCTAGTAGGCCCGTGAAGTGTTTCGATGGATGCCAAGACTGATCTGAAATCGCGACTGCCCAGCCGGCACGCCACGGAAGGCGCTGAACGTGCGCCGCACCGCTCGTTCTATTATGCGATGGGACTGACAAAGGCCCAGATTCATCAGCCCTTTGTTGGCGTCGCGACCTGCTGGAATGAAGCCGCGCCTTGCAATATTGCGCTGATGCGCCAGGCGCAGGCCGTGAAGCAAGGTGTTGCGTCAGTGGGCGCTACGCCGCGCGAGTTCTGCACGATTACCGTCACCGACGGCATCGCCATGGGTCATGGCGGCATGAAAGCGTCGTTGCCGTCCCGCGAGGTCATTGCCAACTCGGTCGAATTGACGGTGCGCGGTCATGCCTATGATGCCCTGATCGGGGTCGCTGGCTGCGACAAGTCCCAACCGGGCATGATGATGGCGATGTGCCGGCTCAACGTTCCGGCGATCTACATTTATGGCGGCTCGATCCTGCCTGGCACCTTCAAGGGCCGGCCGGTCACCATCCAAGACGTCTACGAGGCGGTCGGGAAGCACTCGGTCGGCGGCATGACCGACGACGACCTCGATGTGCTGGAGCAAAACGCCTGCCCGTCGGCTGGCGCTTGCGGCGCACAATTTACCGCCAACACCATGGCGACGATTTCCGAAGCGATCGGGCTTGCGCTGCCGTACTCGGCCGGCGCACCGGCGCCTTACGAGATTCGCGACAAGTTCTGCATGCTGGCCGGTCAGATGATCATGGATTTGATCGTCAAGAATATCCGGCCGCGCGACATCGTCACCCGCAAGGCGCTGGAGAATGCCGCGGCGGTTGTTGCCGCGAGCGGCGGCTCGACCAATGCGGTATTGCACCTTCCCGCGATCGCGAACGAGGTCGGCATCAAGTTCGATTTGTTTGATGTCGCCGAAGTCTTGAAAAGAACACCTTATATCGCGGATTTGAAACCGGGCGGTCGTTATGTCGCCAAAGATATGTTTGAAGCTGGCGGTGTTCCGCTTCTGATGAAGACGCTGCTCGACCATGGCTTCCTCCATGGCGACTGTCTCACCGTCACTGGCCGCACGATTGCCGAAAATCTGAAGTCGGTGAAGTGGAATCCCGATCAGGACGTCGTCCATCCGGCTGACAAACCCTTGTTGGCCACCGGCGGCGTCGTCGGTCTTAAAGGAAATCTCGCGCCGGAAGGCGCGATCGTTAAGGTTGCCGGCATGGAAGTGTTGCGTTTCTCCGGTCCGGCGCGCTGTTTCGACGGCGAGGAGGCCTGCTTCGAGGCGGTGAAAAACAGGACTTACAAAGAAGGCGACGTGCTGGTGATCCGTTACGAAGGCCCGAAGGGCGGTCCGGGCATGCGCGAGATGCTGTCGACGACAGCGGCGCTTTACGGCCAGGGCATGGGCAACAAGGTTGCCCTCATCACCGACGGACGTTTCTCGGGCGCAACGCGCGGCTTCTGCATTGGCCATGTCGGACCGGAGGCGGCGGTGGGCGGCCCAATCGGCCTGCTCCGCGACGGTGACATCATCGAGATCGATGCCGAGAAGGGCACGCTGGACGTCAAGCTGACGGACGCGGAACTTGCGGCGCGCGCCAAGGAATGGAAGCCGCGGCCGGAGGAATTCGGCTCGGGTTATCTGTGGAAGTATGCCCAGCAGGTTGGCACCGCGCGCTATGGCGCCGTGACCCATCCGGGCGCCGCTGCCGAAAAGGCGTGCTATGCGGACATCTAGACCGCGCCGTCCGCCTTGCGACCAGCGGTCATGACGCTTGCCGTGCTGAGCGGCATTTGCGTCGGCCTCGGGTTGGGCTTTGGCACCGGCTCGCTGCCGAGTCTTGGTTTCATGATCGAGCCCGCTTTCGCGTTCGACGGCACCACGGCGCCTAGCACCGCTTCGCTGTCGCCGAGCGACGGTTTGCGCGCCCCCAATCATCCGCCTGACGGCAGCGATAAGGCCAAGGCATTGACCGCCCTGGAATACGCCGCCGACCAGGGCATGCCGGCGGCGCAATGGAAGCTCGGCCGGATGTACGCCGACGGAGATGGCGTGCCGCAGGATGCGCTGCGCGCTTTCAAATATTTCAGCGATATCGCCAACAGCCATCCGGACGAGACGCCGGGAACGCCGCAGGCGAGTTTCGTTGCCAATGCCTTCGTGGCGCTGGGGCGCTACTACCTGAGCGGTATTCCGAACACCAACGTCAAGCCGAACTCCGCACGTGCGCACGAGATGCTCGACTATGCCGCGACTTATTTCGGCGATGCTGATGCGCAGTACGAACTGGGACGTCTCTACTCGACGGCACGCCAAGCGATCCCCACGAAGCGGCGCGCTGGTTCCAGCTTGCCGCTAACAAGGGTCAGTGCCATGCCGAGGCCGTCCTTGGCGACATATTGTTCAAGGGGCAGTATCGTGCCGCGGCAAGCCGCGCGTGGCCTGATGTGGCTGACGCTCGGTCGCGATTGCGCCGGTTCGGACGAGGCGTGGGTCAAGCCGCTCTACGACAGCGCGTTCACTCGCGCGAGCGATGACGAGCGGGCGATGGCGCTGGTTTATCTTGAAGGCTGGCTCACGGGCCGGCGCGAGTAAGCCGCACTTCGCTTATGCGGCGGCTTTCGCAGCGCCGATCGCCAGATCGATCCAGACCGGCACGTGATCGGACGGCTTTTCCCAACTCCGGACATGGCGGTCGATGCCGACATCGGTAAGCTTGTCGGCGGCGCGCGGCGACAGCAGCAGATGATCGATGCGGATGCCGTTGTTCTTCTGCCAGGCGCCCGCCTGATAGTCCCAAAAGGTGTAGAGCCCGGCCTCGTCGCTGGTCGCGCGCACGGCGTCGGTGAGGCCGAGATTGATCAGCGAGCGGAATTGTTCGTGGGTCTGCGGCAGGAACAGCGCGTCATTCACCCAGGCGCTCGGATTACGGGCGTCGGCCGTCGTCGGGATGACGTTGTAGTCGCCGGCCAGGATCAGCGGCTCTTCGAGAGCGAGCCGGTCGCGGGCGTAGGCGGACAGGCGCTTCATCCAGCCAAGCTTGTAGGGATATTTCTCGGTGTTCGGCGGATTGCCGTTCGGCAGATAGATGCTGGCGACGCGTAACGCTCCTTCGGGGGTCGACACCACGGCTTCGATGAAACGCGCGTGGTCGTCCTGGTCGTCGCCGGGCAGGCCCTTGTTGACCTCATCGAACGGCAGCTTCGACAGGATGGCGACGCCATTGAACGTCTTCTGCCCATGGATCGCGAGATTGTAGCCAAGCTCTTCGAAGGCTTCGCGCGGGAAGGCGTCGTCGACGGTCTTGGTTTCCTGAAGGCAGACGATGTCGGGCTGGCGCTCCGACAGCCACGCGCGCGCGGAGTCGATGCGCTGCTTGATCGAGTTGACGTTCCAGGTGGCTATTCGCATGGCGCCCGCGTTTTGGGTCGAGTTCTAGAGCGCGAAGCTGGTGCCGCAGCCGCAGGACGCGGTGGCCTGTGGATTGTTGACCTTGAAGGAGGCGCCGATCAGGTCGTCGACGAAGTCGATCTCCGATCCGGCCAGGTAATTGATCGAAACCGGGTCAATCAGCACGGTCGCGCCACTGCGCTCGATGACGATATCGTCATTCGCCCTGCTGCGTTCGGTATCGAATTTGTACTGGAAACCCGAGCAGCCGCCGCCCTCCACGCTGACGCGCAGCATGGTTCCCGTCGGTTCACGGCCTAGGATTTCGCCGATTTTCCGCGCCGCACGCTCTGTCACTGTGACGTTCAGCCGTCATCGTTCATACTCCTGCGTATGCATGCGCGGCTCGATTTCGCCATGAATGCATGTATTGCCACGGCACATGCCAATAGTTAAGTGCGGTGCTAGTGCAACGTCAATTGGCCGAGTCTTCCCGGAAACGGCCTGAGAAAATGCCGCTAAACGACGGAAATCACCTCGCGCCCTATGCCTGCGACCCGGCGCAAAGCCGCGGCCGGCTGCACTCCGAGCCGCCGAGCAAGAACCGCAGCGCGTTCCGCCGCGACTGCGACCGTATCATTCACGCTACGGCGTTTAGGCGGCTCAAACACAAGACCCAGGTCTTCGTATTCGACGAAGGCGATCATTACCGCACCCGGCTGACGCATACGCTGGAGGTGACCCAGATTGCCCGCGCCTTGGCCAGGATGCTCGAGCTCGACGAAGACCTCGCCGAAGCGCTGGCGCTGGCTCACGACCTCGGCCATCCGCCGTTCGGCCATGCCGGCGAACGCGCGCTCGATGAATGCCTTTCGGCATATGGCGGGTTCGACCACAACGCCCAGTCGCTACGGATCGTTACGACCCTGGAACAGCGCTATCCGGGCTTCGATGGCATCAATCTGACCTGGGAAACGCTCGAAGGCTTAGTCAAGCACAACGGGCCGCTCACCGATCACGCCGGCCATCCGGTGGAGCGATACCGAAGTCACGGCGTGCCGGAAACGATCCTGGATTACGTCAAGTTACAGGACTTGCAATTGTGGAGCTTTGCCGGCGTCGAGGCGCAAATGGCGGCTTTCGCGGACGACATTGCCTACGACGCACACGACATCGACGATGGCCTGCGCGCCGGGCTGTTCGGTCTCAACGACATCGCCCAGGTGCCGCTACCCGGCAATCTTCTCAATGAGATCAGGGCCGAACACCCCGAACTCGACGATGGGCGGATGATCCATGAGCTGATCCGCCGGTTGATCGGACTTTTGATCGAGGACGTGGTCGCCGAAACCAGCCGCAAGCTTGAGGCGCTCAAGCCTCGCACGGCCGACGATGTGCGGCTGGCGCCTGCCGCCGGTGGCCGGTTTTTCGCCAGCGATCGGCGAGGCCGACGGGGAGATCAAGAAGTTCCTGACGACGCGGATGTATCGCCATACACTGGTGATGAAGGTGATGAACCAGGCCGCCGGCGTGCTGCGCGACCTGTTTGCCCGTTTCAGCGCCCGTCCCGGTGACCTGCCGCTGGAGTGGCAGGAGGGTCTCAACGACATGCCGGAGCCCTTGCGAGCCCGCCGCATCGCCGATTTCATCGCCGGGATGACCGATCGTTTTGCGCTCGCCGAGCATGCCCGGCTTTTTGACTCGACCCCCGAACTGCGTTAGTCGCGCGGCCGACACTGCCTATGACAACAGAAGAACATTTTCGCCGACATGCTGGTTCGCGTTCGCGGCGCGAACGACGACCTGATAGCCGACGGCATATTGCCGTCCGGCATCGATCAGTCGCGCGTCACGGTCGAGCCGCCGCGCGATCCGACTCACGGCGACATCGCGACCAACGCGGCGATGGTGCTGGCGAAAGATGCCAAGCGTAAACCGCGCGAACTTGCCGAAGCGATCGCCGAGAAACTTCGCGCCGACAGCCTTGTCGAGAAGGTCGATATCGCCGGCCCTGGCTTCATCAATCTGACGCTCAAGCCCGTTGCCTGGGTCGATGCATTGCATGGCGTGGTGCAGATCCGGCTTGCGCTATGGCGCCAGCAGCGTTGGCGGCGGCACGCCGGTCAATGTCGAATACGTGTCGGCAAATCCGACCGGTCCCATGCATGTGGGTCACTGTCGCGGCGCCGTGTTCGGGGATGCGCTGGCAAGCCTGCTCGACTTTGCTGGATTCAAGGTCACCCGCGAATATTACATCAATGATGCCGGCGCCCAGGTCGATGTGCTCGCGCGTTCAGCGTTTCTCCGTTACCGCGAGGCGCTCGGCGAAAACATCGGTGATATCCCGGAAGGGCTCTATCCCGGCGACTATCTCAAGCCCGTCGGCGTGGCGCTTGCGACCGAGTTTGGCGATGCGCTTGAAGAAGCAGCCGGAGGCCGAATGGCTGCCGGTCGTGCGCGCCAAGGCGATCGAGATGATGATGGCCGCGGTTCGTGCCGATCTCGAAGCGCTCAACATCACGCATGACGTTTTCTATTCCGAGCGGTCTTTGATCGCCGGCAAGACCGACCTTGTCGCCCAGACGATCGATTGGCTGCGCGAGCGCGGCTTTGTTTACGAAGGCCGCTTGCCGCCGCCAAAGGGCGCTCCGGTCGAGGATTGGGAAGATCGCGAGCAGACGCTGTTCCGCTCTACGGAGTTCGGCGACGATGTCGATCGGCCGCTGAAGAAATCCGACGGCTCGTATACCTATTTCGCGTCCGACATCGCCTATCACCGCACCAAGATCGAGCGCGGCTTCAACAGTCTGATCGATGTGTGGGGCGCCGACCATGGCGGCTACATCAAGCGGATGCAGGCCGCGGTCGCGGCGTTGAGCGATCGCAAGGCCGATCTCGACGTCAAGGTCATCCAGCTTGTGAGGCTGCTACGCGCCGGCGAACCGGTCAAAATGTCGAAGCGGGCAGGGGAGTTCGTCACGCTTCGCGAAGTGGTGGATGAAGTCGGACGCGACGCGGTCCGCTTCATGATGTTGTTTCGCAAGAACGACGCGGTGCTCGACTTTGACCTCGCCAAGGTGATCGAGCAGTCGCGCGACAACCCGGTCTTCTATGTCCAGTACGGTCACGCCCGCGGGCAGTCCATATTCCGCAATGCCCGGACGGCCTTCCCCGACCTGCCGGAGGACGTCGCGGCTCTGGCGGCTTCAGCGAGGTTGGAACGGCTTTCAGATCCGGCGGAGCTCGCCCTGATACGGAATGTCGCGCTTTACCCACGGGTCGTTGAAGCCGCTTCAATATCTCACGAACCCCACAGAATTGCCTTTTATTTGTTCGATTTAGCGAGTGAATTTCATTCGCTTTATACGTTGGGTAATAGCGCGCCACATTTACGCTTCATTATCCAAGATGATCGACAACTAACGGAAGCTCGTTTGGTGCTCGTACAAGGTGTTGTTACGGTACTGGCATCAGGTCTCGCGCTGCTGGGGGTCGGGGCGCCGAGCGAAATGCGTTAGTCCGCACGATCTGTCCGGGGAGTTTTAGACGTGCGGCTGATGGGGAATCAGATCAGTATTGCGTAACCTCCTGACCAGAGGCGCCTGATGGCTGACAAATTCCTTTTCCGCGGCCTGATCGCGGCCGCGACGATATCGACGCGAATTCGCCAGACTCCGTGCGCGATCCGCTCGCTGAATTGGCGCGTTTGATCGGTCAAAACGACACGGCTGGCGATTATCGGGGCGGCGCACGCCGCGAGCCCGTCCAGCAATACGAAGATGATGTGGCGCCAGTCGCGCCGGCTCAGTCTCACGGCCAGGATTGGGCGGCCGAGGAACGCTACGACGATCAGCATCAATACGCCGAAGAGAACTATGCCGAGCCGCAGTCCGCCGAGGCTTATCCGGCTTTGCGCGACGACTACCCCCGTTTTAGCCAGGAAGACGCCCGCGAGCCGCAGTTCGATGACAGGTACTTCGAACCCGCCGCGCAAGACCAGGCTCGCCAAGGCTCCGGCGCGCAATGCGCGCGCCGGCCTATGAAGATCAGTACCGCGATGAGCCGCCGCCTCCACTGCCGCGAGGTCGACAGTTGCCGACGCTCGCACCAGCGGCTCACGATGTCGAAGCCTATGAGCCTGATGCCCGTTATGCCGATGAACAGGAAGAAGGGTACCAGGACGACGGGCAGTGGCAGGACGAGGCTGACGATCAGGGTTACGCTCGAAGAGCAGTATGATGACGAGACTGAGAGCCACGCCGCGCCGCAGTCGTCTCTCGCTCGTCCTCGGCGTGGCCGGTCTGATCTTGATCGGTGCCGTCAGCGCCTTTGCGTATCGGGCCGTGGTTGGCAATGGGTCGCTCATTCCGTCACTGCCGCCGATCATCAAGGCCAGCGGCTCGCCGAACAAGATCGTTCCGGCGCAGGCCGCATCAGCCGGAAATACCGGGACAAGCGACTCGAACACCGGCCGAAAAACTGGTGCCGCGCGAAGAGCAGCCTGTGCAGATCCAGCCGCAGAATGCGCCGCCGCGCGTCGTTGCGACGATCCCGGTCGTGCCGCAAAGCGCAATACTGCCAACCGCGCAATCAGCGAATGCGGGTTCGGGCCAATCGGTATTTCCACCGCCTCCTGCGCCTGCCGCGCCACCGGCGGCGCCTGCTACGGCTGGCTCAGGGGAGCCGAAGAAGATTCATACGGTCACGATACATACCAATCAGGCAGCCGCCGGTAACACCGAGCCTGCGGCACAGTCGGCACCCGTTGCTCATGCGCCGGCTTCGATTGCGCCGAGGGCCACCACGGCCGCACCGAGGCAGTCGGCCAATGCGCCGCTCTCGTTGGTGCCGGGAAGCCAGGGCTACGCCGCGCCTGTGCAGTCGCCGAGGACGCGAGTTGCCCGCGCCGAGCCTGCTAACGCTCCGCTCGCGACCACGCCGACGGTAGCATCTTCAGCTCCCGCTGGAGGTGGCTATTCGGTGCAAGTCAGTTCGCAGCGTAGCGAGGCCGAGGCCGAGGTCGTCCTACAAGGAGCTACAGGCCAAATATCCGGGCCAGCTCGGCAGTCATCACGCCAGCGTCCGCCGCGCCGACCTCGGCGAGAAAGGCACATACTACCGTGCCATGGTGGGACCGTTCGCGTCGGCGGAATCCGCGGCCGCCATGTGCAGCAGCCTGAAATCTGCAGGCGGCAGTTGCATCGTCCAAAGGAATTAACAGCGTTTCTTGACCCTTGGCGGCATCGCGCGCTAATCGGCGCGCGATGCGTGCTTTCATCACCGGCGTTGCCGGTTCAACGCTGACCGATGAAGAGCGCGGTTTCCTGCGCGAAGCGCAGCCGTGGGGTCTCATCGTCTTCAAGCGCAATGTTGCCGGTGTCGAGCCGCTGCGCCGCCTGATCGACGATTTCCGGACCACTGTGAGCCGCGAAGCGCCGGTTCTGATCGATCAGGAAGGCGGCCGGGTGCAGCGTCTCGGTCCGCCGGACTGGCCGAGCTATCCGCCAGGGGCTGCTTACAGCGCGCTGTTTGACCGGAACCGCGACAAGGGACTGGCGGCGGCGCGTCTTGGCGCACGGCTGATCGCGTCCGATCTGGCTTCTGTCGGGATCGACGTTGACTGCCTGCCGCTTGCGGACGTTCCGGTGTCCGGCGCGGATCCGGTGGTCGGCGATCGGGCTTATGGCACCGAGCCGGATAAGGTCGCGGCCATTGCCGGCGCCATCGCCGAGGGGCTTGCCGAGGGGGGCGTTCTACCGGTTCTCAAGCACATCCCCGGCCACGGCCGGGCGACCGCTGACAGCCACCACAGGCTGCCGGTTGTGGGAACCGACCGGGAAACGCTGGATCGTACCGATTTTGCCGCTTTTAGGCCGCTAAAAGCCCTGCCGATGGCAATGACTGCACATGTTGTGTTCAGCGCCCTCGACCCACTGGTCCCGGCCACCATATCGGCCCGTATAGTACGCGACGTGATTCGTGATTCGATTGGTTTTGCGGGCCTCCTTATGAGCGACGACATCTCGATGCAGGCATTGTCAGGTTCGGTCGGAGAGAGGTCCAAGGCGGCTATTGCCGCCGGCTGCGACATGATCCTGCATTGCAACGGCAAAATGCCGGAAATGCGCGAAGTCGCCGCCGCGGTGCCGGTGCTGGCCGGTGAAGCCTCGCGGCGGGCCATCGTGGCGCTGGGAGCGAAACGGCCGGCAAGGTCGATCGACATTGCGGCCAGCCGCGCCGAATTCGCCGATCTGATGAGCGGCGTTTGGCAAGCTGCGGAAGGGACCGCATGAACGCGGAAGATTTGCAATTCGAGGGTGAGCTTCCGGAGCGTGCCACGGACGATCCGGCGCTGGTGGTCGATGTCGAGGGCTTTGAAGGTCCGCTCGACCTTTTGCTGACTCTCGCGCGGCAGCAGAAGGTCGATCTTTCCAAGATTTCCATTCTTGCGCTCGCCGATCAGTATCTCGTCTTCATCGAAGCAGCGCGAAAGCTGCGGTTGGAACTTGCAGCCGATTATCTCGTGATGGCGGCTTGGCTCGCTTACCTCAAATCGCGGCTGCTATTGCCCGAGCAGCACGGCCCGGATGGCCCCAGCGCCGAAGACATGGCCAATGCGCTGGCGCAGCGGTTGCGCCGGCTGGAAGCGATCCGCAATGTCGCGCAGCTATTGATGGATCGCCCGCAGCTCGGTCAGCACGTTTTCCGGCGCGGTCAGCCGGAGCCCATCGAAGAGATCAAGCATCCGGAATGGTCGGCGACGCTCTACGATCTGCTGTCGGCCTACGCCGGACGGCGTCAGACCAAGGCGCGGGCGGTCGTCCGAATGCCGAAGCGTACGGTGTGGTCGCTCGCCGAAGCGCGCGAAGCACTGGAACGGCTGATCGGCGTGTCGCTCGAGTGGTGTCCGCTCGATCAATATCTCTCTGAATATCTGGTCGAGCCGTCGTTGCGGACTACCGTATTGGCGTCGACTTTTGCCGCGACGCTCGAACTGGTGCGTGAAGGCCAGATCGAGTTAAATCAACACACAGCGTTTGCACCACTTTACGTGCGTAAGCGTGAGCATCCGGGAGAAGGCGGCATAGCCGTCGAAGTGGGGAATGGGTAAGAGGGAAGAGGATTGCATGCCACAGGCTGCGGAGATGAGGGTAGTGGTCGACAACACGCAGCAGCAGGAGCGCGCTGAAGAATTGCGCATTCTTGAAGCGTTGCTGTTCGCCGCTGAGGCCCCGCTCGACGAGAAGATTTTGGCGAAGCGGTTGCCGGAAGATGCCGACGTGCACGCCTTGCTGACGCAGTTGCAGAGGGAATACGAAACCCGCGGCGTCAATCTTGTGCGCGTCGCCGGCAAATGGGCGCTGCGCACGGCGGCCGATCTTGCCTGGCTGCTGACGCATGAATTGACCGTGACGCGGAAGCTGTCGCGCGCCGCCATTGAGACGCTGTCCATCGTCGCCTATCACCAGCCGGTGACGCGTGCCGAGATCGAAGATATTCGCGGCGTCACGACGTCCAAGGGGACGCTCGACGTGCTGCTGGAGACCGGCTGGGTGAGACTGCGTGGCCGCCGCAAGGCGCCGGGCCGTCCGGTGACTTACGGCACGACAGAAGACTTCCTGTCGCATTTCGGGCTGGAAGCTGTCACCGACTTGCCGGGCCTCGACGAACTGCGCGGCGCCGGACTGGTCGACAAGGGCGTGCCGTCGGATTTTGCCGTGCCGGTTCCTTCCGACGATCCCTCGTTGCGCGACGACGAAGATCCGCTGGAGCCCGGCGATCTCGATCTCGGCCTGGTTCCGCCCGAAGGCCGCAGCGAGGAATAATCCGGCGCTTGGCGCGATATCAGCGCTGAAAAGGCGGATTCACCCTGCGGCAGCAGAGCGCCGCAGCTACGCTTGTTTTTGCCCTGCTTGACGCCTACGTTCTGGCGAAATCGCTACATTGCCGCGGGCCCGAGCGCCGTTGCGGTCGGAGGGTTTCATGGGCTCCTTGAGTATCTGGCACTGGCTGATCGTCGGCGCGGTTCTGCTGGTGGTTTTCGGCGGCCGCGGCAAGATCTCGGATATGATGGGCGACGTCGCCAAAGGCATCAAAGCCTTCAAGAAAGGCATGGCCGACGAAGATACGGCCGATGCTGCGCCGCCCAAGTCCGAGGCCCCGATACGAACTATCGACCATCAAGCGCCCGCCGACCTGAAGCAGCGCTCTGAGAGCAAGGTCTGACGCTCACCTGACGGGCTGGCTCGATTTGAGCTAAACGACGCGCGGCAGGCGGCCGCGGAGTTTCCATGTTCGACATCAGTTGGACCGAATTTTTACTGGTCGGCATCGTGGCGCTGATCGTAATCGGGCCGAAGGAACTTCCCGGCGTATTGCGCACGCTCGGCCAGTACACCCGCAAAGTTCGCGGCATGGCTGCGGAATTCCAGAACCAGTTCCAGGAAGCGATGCGTGAAGCCGAGATGGTCGACCTGAAAAAGCAGGTCGACGATATGGCGCACGATTTCAAGAACTACGATCCGCTCAAGGATGTCCGCAGCGACGTCGAGTCGATGGGCAAGGATATCGAGCGCTCGTTCGACGGCTCGCCGGTCATGAAAGCCGAAACGCCGGCCGCGGAATTGCCAGCGGCGCAAACGCCGGCAATCGAATCTGCCGCTCCGACGACGCCGGTTGAAAGCAGCGCGCTCGAACCTGCTGCGCTGCCTGCTGCCGAATCCACCACCGAACCCGCTGCGCTGCCTGCTCCTGAACCCACCACCGAACCCGCCGCGCCCGTCAATACAGAGCGCTCCGAATGAGCCGGAGCGACGACGAAGAGAAGGAGATCGAGGCGACCAAGGCGCCGTTGATGGATCATCTGATCGAGCTGCGCTCGCGGCTGATCAAGGCTCTCGCCGCATTCTTTCTCGCCGCCGTGGTCTGCTACTTCTTCGCCAGGCACATCTACAACGCATTGACCTGGCCCTATATCTGGGTCGCCGGCGCAGAGAACACGAAATTCATCTACACCGGCTTGCTCGAATATTTTGTCGTGCAGCTCAAGCTGTCGCTGTTCGGCGCTGCCGTTATTTCCTTTCCGATTGTCGCGACGCAGATCTACATGTTCGTCGCGCCGGGGCTTTATCGCAATGAAAAGCAGGCGTTCCTGCCGTACCTGATCGCGACGCCGGTGTTCTTCACGCTTGGCGCATCGGTGGTTTATTTTCTGGTCTGGCCGATGCTGGCGCGGTTTTCGCTCAGCATGCAGCAGGTGGGTGGGCCCGGCGAAGCCACCATCGAGTTGCTGCCAAAAGTCGAAGACTACCTGTCGCTGATGATGAAGCTGATCCTGGCGTTCGGTATCGCCTTCCAGTTGCCGGTGATCCTGACGTTACTCGGCCGGGTCGGCATTATCACCTCCGACCAGCTCAAGTCGAAGCGCCGCTACTTCATCGTCATCGCGTTCGTGATTGCCGCCATCCTCACGCCGCCCGACGTGCTCAGCCAGATGTCGCTCGCGCTGCCGCTGGTCGCGCTCTATGAGGGTTCAATCTGGTCGGTGCGCATGGTTGAGAGGCGCATTGCCCGGGAACGCGCCGCAGCAGCGGCCAAGCCGGCGGAATAATGCATTCTTCGGCGTCATTGCCGGGCTTGACCCGGCAATCCATGGTGGCGCGAGGCAAGATGGATGCGCGGGTCAAGCCCGCGCATGACGAGTTTGGGGTGCTATAAAGTCATCCCAATTCTTAGAGTTTTGACATGCACGACATCCGCTTCATCCGCGACAATCCCGATGCTTTCGACGGCGCCCTTGCGCGCCGCGGGCTGGCGCCGGAATCGAAGCGGCTAATCGCGCTCGACGAACAGCGCCGGACGAAAATCCTCGCGCTGGAAACCGCGCAGGCGCGCCGCAATGCGGCATCGAAGGAAATCGGCGAAGCCAAGAAGAACAAAGATGAGGCCAAAGCCAAAAGTCTGCTCGACGAAGTCGTGGCACTGAAAGACAAGATGCCTGCGATGGAAGCGGAGGAGAAGGAAGCCTCCACTTCGCTAGACAAGACGCTGTCGGAAATTCCCAACCTTCCGCTAGCCGAAGTGCCGGACGGAAAAGATGAGAAAGACAACGTCGAGCATCATCGCTTCGGCGCCAAACGCGATTACGCCTTCGCGCCGAAGCAGCACTTCGAGCTTGGCGAAGCGCTGGGCCAGATGGATTTCGAGACTGCGGCCAAATTGTCGGGCGCGCGTTTTGTTGTTCTTAAAAAAAATCTCGCGCGTCTGGAACGGGCACTCGGACAGTTCATGCTCGACGTCCATACGAGTGAACCGCACAATTACACTGAGGTCGCGCCGCCGCTGCTCGTTCTTGATGAGGCGATGTTTGGCACCGCGCAATTGCCAAAATTTCGCGACGATCAATTTGCAGTCAGTAGTACAGGCCAAGAGCGGAATCTCTGGCTTATCCCAACCGCCGAAGTGCCGCTGACCAATCTTGTCCGCGACTCTATCGTTGATGAAGCACAACTGCCGATGCGGCTGACGGCCTGCACGCCGTGCTTCCGTGCCGAAGCAGGCGCTGCCGGCAGAGACACCCGCGGCATGATCCGGCAGCATCAGTTCACTAAGGTCGAGCTGGTTTCGATCACGACGCCGGAGCAGAGCAAAGACGAGCACGAGCGCATGTTGGCCTGCGCCGAGGAAGTTCTAAAAAAGCTCGACCTGCATTATCGCGTGGTGACGTTGTGCGCTGGCGATATGGGCTTTGCGTCACAAAAGACCTACGACATCGAGGTATGGCTGCCGGGGCAGAACATGTTCCGGGAAATTTCATCGTGCTCTACCTGCGGTGAATTCCAGGCGCGGCGTATGAATGCGCGTTACAAGACCAAAGAAGGCCGGAATGTTCCCGTCCATACCCTCAATGGCTCCGGCGTTGCCGTTGGCCGTGCCATGGTCGCGGTGATGGAGACCTATCAGCAGGAAGACGGATCGATTGCCGTGCCCGACGTGCTGCGCGCCATACATGGGCGGCATCAAGAAGATAGAAAAAGCCGTCTAACGGGAGAAATTCTTTTGCGTATTCTTGTTACCAACGACGACGGCGTCAATTCGGAAGGATTGAACGTGTGCGAGAAAATCGCGCGCGAGCTCTCCGACGACGTCTGGGTGGTCGCGCCGGAGTCCGATCAGTCCGGCGTCGCGCACTCGCTGTCGCTCAACGATCCGCTTGCGTCTGCGCCAGGTGTCGGATCGCCGTTTCGCGGTACGCGGCACGCCAACAGACTGCGTGATCATGGGCGCTCGTCACGTGCTCAACGGTAACGATCCCGATCTGGTACTGTCAGGTGTCAACCGCGGCCGCAACGTTGGCGAGGACGTTATCTATTCCGGCACGGTTGCGGGTGCGATGGAGGGTGCCGTACTCGGCATTCCGTCTTTTGCGTTGTCGCAGTCTTACAAGTCGCGCAGCGGTCAGCCGATCCATTGGGAGACCGCGCTGCGCTTCGCGCCTGACATTATCCGCAAGACGCTCGGCAACAAGGTGAGCGGCGAAATGCTCATCAACATCAATTTCCCCGACTGCGTACCGGATGCAGTGAAGGAAATCACGGTCAGTCCGTTGGGGCGGAGGCGGCAGGAGCGGCTGCACATCGAGCAGCGCGTCGACGGCCGCGGCAATCCCTATTACTGGATCGCCTATTCGCGGCTGCATGCGGCCACGGCGTCAGAGGGTACCGACATTGCCGCGATCGACTCACAATCGCATCACGGTTACGCCGCTCAAAATCGACATCACCGATGAGCCGATGATGTCGCAGCTGACCAAGCTTTTTAATGGCGGCAATTAGTTCTTTGGCGCGATGGCTTTGAGCGCCTGTTCCAGCGCTTCGGTCTGGAATGGCTTCTGCAGCGTCGGGTTGTTGCGGTAGGCCTCGGGCACGCCGCGGGCGCCGTAGCCGGTCGCGAACACGAACGGCAGGCCGCGCTCGATCAATGCCTCGACCACGGGCGTGATCGGCTGGCCGTTGAGATTGACGTCAAGGATGGCGGCATCGAAATCGCCCTTTTTTGCTAGCGCAACCGCTTCCTCGATCGCGCCGGCCTCGGCCGTCATGGTGTAACCGATGTCTTCCAACATGCCGTCGAGCAGCATGCGGATCATCAGTTCGTCTTCGACAACGAGAATTCGCCGGCCAACTGCGGCGTTTGGTTCTGAACTTCATCTTTTCCCCGTGCCTACCGGTCTTTTCAGGACTGGCCGTCGCATTGCCCGTAACGCTGGGAACCGCGTTCGGTTCCGCCTTTTCGGTGAAATGTCTGTATCAACCAACCGAGGCTTACCGGCAAACAGTATATGCCCCCGAATTACGGTGCTAGAAGCTAGTCAGGCGTGGATAAGCCTAAGGTTACCGGGGCGAGGCTACCGTGGTTGTTGACTCAGCAGCCGACGTGGAACGGATGGAATTCCAGCTCGGGTTGCGCCGCCGCGGCATCAGCGATCAAGCCGTGCTTAGGGCGATGGACGAGGTGCCGCGCGAACATTTCGTCGCCGCCGAGTTCACTGACCGCGCCTATGCCGACCAGGCGCTGCCGATCGCCTGCGGGCAGACCATCAGCCAGCCCTACGTCGTTGCCTACATGACCGAGCAGCTGAATGTCGGGCCAGGGCATAGTGTGCTCGAGATCGGTACGGGCTCGGGCTACCAGGCGGCCGTTTTGTCGCGGCTTGCACGCGAGATCATCAGCATCGAACGCTACCGGACTTTGGCGGAGGCTGCGCGCAACCGGATCAAGACGTTGGGCTACGCCAACGTGACCCTTATCGTGGGAGACGGGCTGGCTGGCGCTCCGGAGCATCCGCCGTTTGACCGGATTATCGTCACAGCCGCCGCCGAAGAAGTGCCGAATGGGCTGCTCGATCAGCTTGCGAATGGCGGCAAGATGCTGCTGCCGCTCGGTCCGCACGACGGCAACCAGCACATCGTCAAGCTGACGAAGTCCGCAAGCGGGGAGATTGGGCGCGAGAACCTGATCGCCGTTCGATTTGTGCCGTTATTGCCCGGAAAAGCCCGGGAGCTTTAATATTTATGGCGCGGCATCAGAAATCTTAGAAACTTTGGCCCGCACTTAAAGCCCTGTTTACCGCAACGTAGTTTATTCGCTCGCTAGTAATTTGTTGCGTGCGGGCGGGTGGGATGAACGGAACGCGTAAGTGGGCCATCTGGCCACGGTTGGTTGCCGTTTCCTTAATCGGATTGGGCGCTGCGAGTTGTAGCAGCGACTCCGATCGTTTCGGCGATTGGCAGTCGAATGCGTCGTCGCGCAATGACACGACCGGCTCGATCCCGCAGCAAAGCCATCCAGTCGCTCACGTCGAAAGCCAGCCGCTGCCGCGCCTTACCAGCGCCGACCCGGGAATGTCCGGTGGCGGCCGCGGCATGGGTTCCTACGAACCGAATTCCGAAGTGACAGGCTCGATACCTGCAGCTCCGCCGCCTCCGGCCTATAGCTGGGAAGGTGGTACGCCGATTGTCGTTGGGCCCGGCGAAAGCCTCGAGACCATGTCGCGGCGATACAACGTGCCGGTCTCCGCGATCATGCAGGCCAACAACATCACCAACCCGACCGCGATCCATCCAGGCGAACATCTGGTGATCCCGCGGCCCAAATCCGCTGCCGGTTATATGCCGGCACGGCCTGCTTCGACCGCCGCGGTCATGCCGCCGATGGGACCGGTCGGCGCGCCGAAGACGGCGTTGGCGCCGACGTCCGGTATGCACGTCGTGGTGCCGGGCGAAACGTTGCACAGCATCGCTCGGGCCTACGGAAAGCCGGTCATGGTGCTGGCCAAAGCCAACAACATCCCGCCGGACACGATGGTGCGGGTTGGCGAGCGCATCATCATTCCGGATATTCAGCCGGGTCTGGCCGGTGTTGCAGCGCCACGCGTCCAAGCATCCGCCGCGCCGGCCCCTGCGCCAATTCCGGCTCCGGCCTATGCGTCGGCGGAATCGCCACACAGCGCGCGGGTCGCGGTGCCTGAGCCTGCGGCCGCCACAGAACAGCAGAATGCGGTCAAGACCGCCGAGCCGGCAGGCTCACTGCCGAGCTTCCGCTGGCCAGCTCGCGGCCGCGTCATCGCCGGCTTCGGCCCGTCGCCGAACGGATTGCAGAACGACGGCATCAATGTCGCGGTGCCTGAAGGCACGCCGATCAAGGCCGCTGATGACGGTGTCGTCGCCTACGCCGGCAATGAGCTGAAGGGGTATGGCAACCTCGTCCTGATCAAACATGCCAACGGCTTTGTCACGGCTTACGCTCACGCCAGCGAGATCCTGGTAAAGCGCGGTGATACGGTGAAGCGCGGGGAAGTGATCGCGAAGTCCGGCCAGACCGGCAGTGTCACGTCGCCCCAACTGCACTTCGAAATCCGCAAAGGCTCGACGCCGGTCGATCCGTCGCAATATCTCAACGGCGCGTAAGCTCGAGCGTGATCCGGAAAAAGCCTGCCCTCGGACTTGATCCGAGGGTGGATACCGGTTTTCCGAAAAGATCACGCGCCACTAAACAGCCAGCTCTAGCCTTGCATCTTCACGCCGAGCCGCCCGGCGAGGTCTTGCACGTATTGCCAGGCGACGCGGCCTGAACGCGCGCCGCGTGTCGTCGACCATTCCAGCGCTTCGTGGCGCAGCTCGATGCCATCGAGCGGTATCCGAAAATGGGCGATGTAACCTTCGACCATCGCCAGATATTCATCCTGGCTAGCGCGATGAAAGCCGAGCCAGAGGCCGAAACGGTCTGACAGCGAGACTTTTTCCTCGACGGCCTCGCCGGGATTGATCGCAGTCGAACGTTCGTTCTCCACCATCTCGCGCGCCAGGAGATGACGCCGATTCGACGTGGCGTAGAAAATCACATTGTCCGGCCGGCCCTCGATACCGCCTTCGAGCATGGTCTTGAGCGATTTGTATGACGTGTCGTCGGCGTCGAACGACAGATCGTCGCAGAACACGATGAATCGCTGCGGCGCGTTGCGCAAAAAACCCATCAGCTCCGGCAGCGACTCGATGTCCTCACGATGAATTTCAATGAGCTTGAGTCCGGTCTTGGGGTAGGCGGCGGCAGTTCCCGCATGCGCGGCTTTGACCAGCGAGGATTTGCCCATGCCGCGTGCGCCCCAAAGCAGCGCGTTGTTGGCCGGCAGCCCGCGGGCAAAGCGTTCGGTGTTCTCGATCAAAAGGTCGCGTACCCGGTCGATACCTTTGAGCAGCGACATCTCGACACGGTTGACCCGGCGCACTGGTGCGAGCCGGTGATCTTCCGCGTACCAAACGAAGGCGTCGGCTGAGTCGAAATCCAGCGCCGGCGGCGCAGGGGGCGCGAGTCGTTCCAGCGCGTCGGCGATGCGGCGCAGGATTTCGCCGCTGCCATCGGCGAAGGACCGTGCCAAGGAACGCGCCCTGGCCTTGCCGGGAGCAGCTTTGACGGCGGCCTTGCCGCGCGGGCGTGACGGAGATTTTGTCATGTTTGCACCGGGTTACGCCTTCCCTTAGCGGGCATGAGGAACCCTCGCAAGCGCGGCGCCGAAGCGGTCTCTCGACATTGCAATTAGGCCAACGGTGGCTATAGTCCGCGCGATTTCGCGCGCAAAATTGGCCTTTCTCCCGCGGGGCTGGCGCGCCTTAATTCGGCTCCGGAGGATTAATGTTTATTACGCCCGCCTTTGCTCAAGGCTTGCCGTTCGGTCTGGGCGGCGACAGCGGCAATATGATCGTTCAGTTCATGCCGCTGATTTTGATTATCGTGATTATGTACTTCCTGGTATTGCGGCCGCAGCAGCAGCGGGTGAAGCGGCATCAGGAGATGGTGAAGGCGCTGCGGCGGGGCGATACCGTAATCAGCAACGGTGGTTTGGTCGGCAAGGTGACCAAGATCGTTGATGACGATCAGGTAGAGGTCGAAATCGCCGACGGCGTGCGGGTGCGGCAGATGCGCTCGATGGTGAGCGAGGTGCGCGCCAAAGGCGAGCCAGTGAAAGACGACAGCGCAAGCTGAATCTTCGGCAAGCGGCTTTGAACTAGGGAATGCGGCATCGATGTTGTTTTTCACGCGGTGGAAGGCGGCGGCTATTTTGCTCACGGCATTCGTCGTGTGCCTTTGCGCTGTGCCGAATTTCTTCCCCGAGAGCAAAGTGAAAAATTGGCCGGTTTGGGCACAGCGCCATGTCGTGCTCGGACTCGATCTGCAGGGCGGTTCGCATTTGTTGCTCGAGGTTGACACCGGAGCGGTGCGTAAAGAGCGTTTGCAATCGCTCGCCGATGATGTGCTGCGCGTGTTACGCCAGGCCCGCATACCCTTCACCGGGCGCGCGATCGTCGGCAATAGCGTGCAGGTTCATGTCACGCGCGATACCGACATCGATAACGCGATGGCCAAGCTGAAAGAGCTGTCAACTCCACTGTCGGGCATTCTCGGCGCGTCAGGCCAATACAGCCTCGATATCTCCCAGAATGGAGGCCTGATTACATTGGCGCCGACCGAGGCGGCGCTGACCGAGCGTATCCGCCAGGCCGTCGACCAGTCGATCCAGATCATCGAGCGGCGCGTCAACGAACTCGGCTTGGTCGAACCGACCATCCAGCGCGAAGGCACCGACCGCATTTTAGTGCAGGTGCCGGGCCTTCAAGACCCAACCCGGTTGAAGGACATCCTCGGCAAGACCGCGAAGCTCGATTTTCGTCTCGTCGACATGTCGATGACTCCGGAACAGGCCGAGCAGACGCATCCGCCGTCCGACTCTGAACTCCTCGATGGCGAAGGCGGTGAAAAATACCTGATCGAAAAGCGTGTGATGGTTTCCGGCGCCGACCTGACCGACGCGCAGCCGGGTTTCGATCAGCGCGACAGCCAGCCGATCGTCAGCTTCAAGTTCAATTCGAACGGCGCGCGCAAGTTCGCCGAAGCAACTCAGCAAAATGTCGGTAAGCCTTTCGCCATCGTGCTCGACAACAAGGTGATCGAGGCGCCGGTCATCCGCGAGCCGATCCTTGGCGGGGCAGGGCAGATTTCCGGCCGTTTCACCGTTCAGCAAGTCAACGATCTCTCGATCCTGTTGCGCGCTGGCGCGCTGCCGGCGCCGCTGACGATCATCGAGGAACGCACAGTTGGCCCGGGTCTGGGGCAGGACTCGATCGTCGCGGGTGAGCACGCGGCCTACGCCGGTGCGGCGCTCGTCATTATCTTCATGTTCGTGACCTACGGCCTGTTCGGCCTGTTCGCCAACATTGCGGTTGCGGTCAACGTTGCCATGATCTTCGGCGTGCTGTCGTTGCTGAACGCGACGCTGACGCTACCCGGTATCGCCGGCATTGTGCTTACCGTCGGCATCGCGGTGGATTCCAACGTGCTGATCTACGAGCGCATCCGTGAAGAGGTGCGTGGAGGCCGCAGCGCCATCAACGCGATCGACGCCGGTTTCACCCGCGCACTTGCGACCATTCTCGATTCCAATATCACCACGTTCATCGCCGCTGCGGTGCTGTTCTATATCGGCACCGGCCCGGTGCGCGGCTTTGCCGTGACACTTGGCGTCGGCATTCTCACGAGCCTGTTCACCGCCTTCACGCTGACACGCCTGATCGTCGCTTATTGGGTGCGTATGTGGCGGCCGCGCACGGTTCCGATCTGAACATCTGAAAGATTTTAGCTGTGCGCCTTCTCCGCATCGTCCCCGATGATACCAAGTTCGATTTCATGCGCTTCCGGCGCATCAGCTTCCCCATTTCGGCGATTCTGTCGATCGTGGCGATCTCGCTGTATTTCTTTCACGGCCTGAATTTCGGCATCGACTTCATTGGCGGCACGCTGATCGAGGTGCAAACCAAGGCGGGCCCGGCGGACCTTGCCAAGATGCGCACCACCATCGGCGACCTCAAGCTCGGCGATTTCCAGCTCCAGCAATTTGGAGCGCCCGATGACGTGTTGATCCGCATTTCCGAGCAGCCGGGCGGCGATCAGGCCCAGCAGCAGGCGGTGCAGAAGGTCCGCGATGCTCTCGGCGACGGGGTCGATTACCGGCGCGTTGAAGTCGTTGGGCCCAGCGTGTCCACCGAGCTTTTGGCTTACGGCACCATCGGCTTGATGATGGCCATCGGTTCGATTCTCGTCTACCTGTGGTTCCGGTTTGAATGGCAGTTTGCTCTCGGCGCCATGATCGCGAACGTGCACGACTTGGTGCTCACTGTCGGCTTTATGTCGCTGACCCACATCGATTTCGACCTGACCAGCATTGCTGCACTCCTCACCATCCTCGGCTATTCGCTCAACGACACGGTGGTGATTTACGACCGCATCCGCGAAATGCTGCGCCGTTACAAGCGCATGTCGATGCCCGACCTGCTGAACCTTTCCATCAATGCGACGCTGTCACGTTCGATCGTCACGCACGTCACCGTGGCGATGTCCCTGCTGGCGCTGCTGCTGTTCGGAGGCCAGGCAATCCACAGTTTCACGGCAACGATGATGTTCGGCGTGGTTCTGGTCGGCACGTATACGTCGGTGTTCATTGCCTCTCCGATCTTGATTTATCTCGGAGTCGGCACCGGGCGGATGGGTGACCAGGACGAGCCAGAACCGGAGCCCGCGAAGGAGCCTGCCACGACCCCTCCAGCGCGACGGGTGCGGACGCGCGGCCAGTGAACGATACGCGGCATCTACCCCGCCAGGTGCTGATTGATGCGCATGGCGGTGGCGGATTTCGCTTCGACGACATGTCACACCGGGGATCGTTGTTGAGCTTGCCGGACGGTATCTGGGCGTGGCCGGTTACAAGCTCGGAGGCGATTACCGAAGAAGCGCTGTCCATGGTTTTTGACCGCGCCGGTGACCTGGATTTTTTCATCCTCGGCACCGGAGCCACGCCTTGGACCATACCCGGCTCTTTGCGCCAGCGGTTCCGGGACATTCACGTTTCAGCCGACCCGATGGCCACAGGGCCGGCAGTGCGCACCTACAACGTGATGTTAATGGAAGGCCGCCGCGTCGGTGCAGGCCTCATCGCCATCGACTGATCTCTGTTAAAGTTCCGCGATGCAGGATGCATTCGCCTATTGTGCCGACCTTGTCCGCTCCAACGATCGGGATCGCTACATCGCGACATTGTTCGCGCCTGCCGAATGCCGTAACGCGCTCTATGCGCTTTATGCCTTCAATGCCGAGGTTGCGCGTGTGCGTGACGTCGCCCGTGAGCCGCTGCCCGGCGAAATCCGCTTACAGTGGTGGTTCGATGTGCTCAGAGGCGAAAGAGACGGGGAGGCGAACGCCAACCCAGTGGCGTCCGCGCTTCTCGATACGATCCACCGCTACAAGCTCGGCACCGAACTGCTCACGGCTCTGATCGAAGCCCATCGCTTCGATCTCTACGACGATCCGATGGAAGACCTAGGTAAGCTTGAGATCTATGCGCGGGAAACGAACTCTGCGCTGTTCATGCTTGCGGCACGAATACTGACCGGGAGTGACTTGGAGCCTGCTGCAAAGGCCGCCGGCATCGCCCAGGCTCTCACTGCGGTTCAACAATCGTTTCCGTTACACGCCGGGCGAAAACAGCTTTTCATCCCGGCCGACCTGCTTGCGCGTCACGGTGTAGCGCTGCACGACATTTTTGCCGGACGCTCATCCGCGGGCCTGAGTGCGGCATTCGCGGAACTCAGGACTGTCGCTTGCCAGCACCTCCTTGAGGCACAGCAACATCTCGCAGGGCTGTCACCGGAGGCTCTGGCGGCGTTCCTGCCGCTTGCGCTGATCGGGCCTTCACTCCGCCTCTTGGAGCGATGCGATGCCTTTGCGCCCAAGGAAATTTCGCCGTGGCGGCGGCAATGGCTGATTTGGCGCGCGGCACGGAAGTCTGCTCGTATTGCGACATAGAACCCTCCGCGACACCTCTGCCCCTTCCGTTAGCCGCCGCTGTGGCCTATTACCGCTCGCCGCAAAGCGGCCCGATTTAAAAGTTGAAAAGGTGGGACGGAAATAAATGGTTCGCCGATTTTGCGTGGTTGTGGCCGCGCTCTTTGCTACTGGACTGGTTGCCGGTCCCGCTTCCGCACAAGATTATCCGACACGTCCGGTGACGGTCATTGTGGCGCAGCCTCCGGGCGGCGGCACCGACATTATCGCGCGCATTATTGCCCAGCAGCTCAGTGTGCAGCTCAACGAACCGTTTGTGGTCGAAAACCGCGCCGGGGCGGGCACCGTTGTCGGTACCGCCGCTGCCGCCAATGCGGCGCCTGATGGCTACACACTGCTCACCGGATTGAGCGCCAATATGGCGGTCAACCCAAGCTTGTTTGCGCATCTGTCGTACGATCCGATCCGCGATTTCACGCCGGTCGGAATGCTCGCCGAGTTTCCGTTTGTCGTCGTGGTCAACAAGGATTTTCCGGCGCATTCGATCAAGGATCTGATCGAAATGGCGAAGGCGAAACCCGGCGAAATCAATTTCGCATCTGGTGGCATCGGCACCGGGCAGCATCTTTCCACCGAGCTGTTCGAGCTGCTCGCTGGTATCAAGATGACGCACGTGCCTTATCGCGGTGCAGCGCCGGCTTACACCGATATCATGTCGGGGCAGACGCCGGTGTTCTTCGACAATCTGGCGAGTGCGCTCGGGCAGATCAAAGGCGGTAGTGTGCGTGCGCTTGCCGTAACCGGCAAAGAGCGTTCGCCGTTGCTGCCCGATGTTCCGACGGTCGCGGAATCGGGCCTCCCGGATTACGTCTATTACGTTTGGTTCGGGCTCTGGGCGCCGAAGAATACGCCGCAGCCGATTGTCGAAAAGCTTTACACGCAAATCCAGAAAGCGCTTGCCGATCCGGCGGTGAAAGAGCGCATTGCCGAGGACTCCGGCGTACCGATGAATATGCCGCTCGCCGACATCAAGCCGTTTGTTCAGTCCGAGATCACCAAGTGGGCTGACGTGGTCAAACGTGCCGGCATCACGGTCCAGCAATAGGCCCGCTAGAAGGCGTACCTATCGCGGAGATTGCGGCGCTCGGCGACGATCCGGCCGACAACGTCACGCTCCGTATCGTTCTTGATAAGCGGCGCGATGAGATCAAGCTGGTTCATCGCGACCAGCTCCAGGATTTCACTGCGGACGTCGCCTTGCGCATCGCGCGGCAGGGCATCGACGACCTGCAGATGCTCGGGCCGATTGCCGCCAAGGAAATCGAGAAGCTCGGCGTCGTTCGCTTTGCCCTCGACAAAGGCGTACAGGCCGGTGCCGGCGCGGCGATCGGGGAATGGCACGATGGACACGTCGCTGACTTCCGGGTGATTGCGAAGACGAGCCGCGATTTCCGGCGCCTCGCGGATAAAACGCAAGCCGCGACCTTCGCGGTCGGTGAAGTTGAGCCCGCGTGTGATTGCGTAATAGACCTTTTTGCCGGTCGCCATCCACGCGCGGGTGATGAGGCTTTTTCGCGCCAACACGCGCCGTTCGGTCGGGGTAAGCGCTTCCGGTGTGTAACGCCGTTTATGTTTGAGGAGGTGCCGCAAGTCCTCGTAGCGCGCGATGCGGAATAACGGGTTGCGGCGATTAAACCGCGCGGCGAGCTGAAAATCGGTGAGGTAAGCTTGCCCGTTGCAATAGAGCCAGTTCTGCTCTTTGGCGAGATCGTTGTGGCTTATCCCGGCATGGTGCAGCACGCGTAGCGCCGCCTTTGCCGAACGGAAATAAGCAACATCGCCAAGGGGTTTGGCGATATGAAGCGAGACGCCATCGATCCAGCCGCGGACGAGAACGTGTCGGCCGGAGAACAGCAGCGGTGGCGCGATGCCGAGGGTGCCGGCAATCGCGAGCGCTCGTTGCTCGCGCCGAAACAGAGCTGCGGCGAGGGGACGGCTCCACCATGGCACCTGATCGAGGCGGCGCAGTACCGCGTCTACTTCGCCGGCATCGGTGCGGAAGCGCCCGCGCTCGACTGTCGAGAACACGTCGCGCTTGAGCACGACGTCGCCCCGCCAGCATCCGCGCACTTCCTCTGGTGTCTGGTCGTCAGTCATGCGCTCTTAAATCACGTTTTTGCGGCGCAGGACCACTCTGTGCACATCTATATCATTTTTATTGACAAAAGTAATAAAAAAAGAGACAATACTTGTATGACCCATCCGATTTGGCGCCTGAACGAACCGAGTGAAGATAACCTCGGACTAGCCTTCACAGACGAGGGGCCGGTGTTGGGTCGCACGCTGCTGCTTGAGCGAAGAGGCGAGTTTTTGTCGTTCGCGATCCACGCGATATTCAGCGTCTGCTGAATCGTGCTTACCGCACGAGCTTTGCAAGGGATCAGATAATTTCCGGACTCACTACGGTGGCGACTGCAATGAACGCCGGCGATCAGTGCCTTGCGCGAATAGCTGCGGTCCAGTTGCGATTACCCGAATTGTCCGACCGAAATGCGCGCAATGAGTTAGACGAGGAAGACAGACTTATAACGTCGGAAGCGTTGCGTCGGCTTGGCGGAGTACGCAAGGCTAGCCCCGACGATCCAAAGCATCCTGGATGGCCGGCAGGCACGCCAGACGGACGAGGTGGCAAATTCAGGCCAAAAGGTGCGGCGTCCGCGCTTACAGATAAAGTCAAGAATATAGTTGCGCGCGACCAGTTGCGGATGAATCTCGCCGCTGCGCTGCACGTTGGCATCGAGGCACTGATTAATCTCATACCGGGCCTCGACGTTGCCGCTGACGTAATGATGGTGGCGGAAATTGCTCGGACAATGTCGGAATACAGGAAGCTAGCGACTGACGCGGTAGCTGCACTTAATTTCGTTCAGAATGGGCCATACAGCCTTGAGGATTTACAGGTATCCAGTGATTACAAACAATTTTCGAGCTATGACGCATTTCTCAAAGATTCGCCTGAATTCGACATTCACGTTGAAGTATTTCGGGCCAGCTGGTGGCGGTTCCCAATATCATCACCTCGTGACCCAGGGCGGAGCCAACGCGGATACCGTACTGCCGCGGCTCCAGAGTACGGAGAACATAATAATTCTTCCAACCTTGTTGCATGAGATAGTCAGTGATGAATACTTGAAACCTGCGTTGGACGGCTCAAATCTCACTCTTTATCAATGGTTGCAAACTCAGCCATATGAGGTTCAACGCGAATATGGCCTGAAGATTCTGCGAGATTTGCATATCCTGGAATAGGCATTGAAGGCGCGACTGGGTAAAGGGTCTATCAATGGATGTCGAACAATCGATCGTTGAAGTGGCGGGAAAATTGGATGCTTGGTGGGATCGTTTCTCTGCAATGCTTGATTCCGAAGATCGGATTGCACAGGGCAAGGCGTTGCTTCAGGGTTTCGGGATAGTCAAAGAATTTGATCGTATCAAAGCGGATGGATTGTCGGCCGTCGACGCCTTAACTGTCCCTCAGAATTCGATGACAGAGGACGATCGTACGGCATTGCTCATTCGAGCTTTTTCGTTTGCCGCCAAGCTGAAGGCTACTTTGCATGACGAGATGAGGGACATAGATGGTGAGACCCAGATCGTGCGCCAGATGGTAATCATGGCCGATGAACTAAATACGCACGGTGATCAATCGGCCTTTGCTGTCCTTCTGGAAGACGAAGATTCCCGGGTGCGCGCTTCAATAGGAGCTTATCTGTTAGCGAAGAACTTAATGCCTGAACGCGTTGTACCGGTTCTCCAGGAAATCGAAGAACAGAAAAATGCAGACGATGCCCACTTTGTGGCCTCCTGGGCGCTTTTTCGCTGGGAGCATGAAGGAAAGCGCGCCAACAGCTAAGAAGCAAAGAATCTCGACTTAGTACTTTGCCAGTGCAGTAGCTGGGCGGTCGCTCAGATTAAATCGAAGAATTATTCCGCTGCCGCGGGCAGCCCGGCAGCAATCCAGGCCTCCAGATCGTTGGCCGCTCGGGCGCACAACGCTTGTTTCTTGGCCGCAGCCTTCGCGGGGCCGCTTATCCGCTTGCCGTCGGCGTCATGGGTGGGGGCCTGCGTGAGTGGGGTGAACAGGCCGAAATTCACGTTCATCGGCTGAAATGACGGTGGCCCTTTGTCGATTGTCTCGATGTGCCCGCCGGTAATGTGGCCGAGCAACGCGCCATGTGCCGTGGTTAGAGGCGGCAGGCTGGGCGCGTTGCCAAGCTGCTCCGCCGCGGCAAAGCGGCCGGCGAGGAGCCCGATCGCCGCCGATTCGACGTAGCCTTCGCAGCCGGTGATCTGACCGGCAAAACGGAGGTGTGGCATCGCTTTGAGCCGTAACGTTTCGTCGAGCAGCTTTGGCGAATTGAGAAAGGTGTTGCGATGGAGCCCGCCGAGCCGCGCGAACTCGGCGCCGGCGAGGGCCGGAATAGTCCGGAAGATGCGGACCTGTTCGCTGTGCTTCAACTTGGTCTGGAAGCCGACCATGTTGAACAGCGTGCCGAGCTTATTGTCCTGCCGCAGTTGCACGACGGCATAGGGTTTGGGCGAAGCCTTACGCGGGTCGGTGAGTCCAAATGGCTTCATCGGGCCGTGGCGCAAGGTCTCGCGGCCGCGTTCGGCCATGACCTCGATCGGCAGGCAGCCATCGAAATAAGGCGTCGCTTTCTCGAATTCGTGGAAGGTCATCTTCTCGCCTTGCAGCAGTGCCTCAACGAAGCCGTCATACTGCTCGCGTGTGAGCGGACAATTGATGTAATCCGCGCCCGAGCCGCCGGGGCCGGCCTTGTCGTAGCGCGACTGAAACCACGCAATCTCGAAGTCGATCGAGTCGCGGTGAACAATCGGCGCAATGGCATCGAAGAAGGCGAGCGCGTCTTCGCCGGTCAGCGCACGTACGTAATCGGCCAATGCCGGCGAGGTGAGGGGACCTGTCGCGACAATCACGCTGTCCCAGTCAGGCGACAGGGCGTTAATTTCCTCACGGCGGATTTCGATCAATGGTTCAGCTTCAAGCGCTGCTGTGATTGCGAACGCAAATGCGTCGCGGTCCACTGCGAGCGCACCGCCTGCGGGCAGCTTGTGCGCGTCGGCAGTATCCATCACGAGCGAGCCCAGCCGCCGCATCTCCTCGTGTAGAAGGCCAATCGCGCTGCCGAGAGCGTCGTCGGAACGGAACGAATTCGAGCAGACCAGCTCGGCAAATTGTCCGGTCTTGTGCGCGTCAGTGGAACGAACCGGGCGCATTTCGTGCAGCACAACGGGAACGCCACGTCGCGCGACCTGCCAGGCGGCTTCGGAACCGGCGAGGCCGCCACCGACGATATGAACAGGGCTGCGAGTATTCATAAGCTTTCAACCTAAGCGCGCTGGGCGCCACAAACAACTAACCGTGATCGCGCGAAAGCCGGACGAAGTTGCGCCGGGCGGGGTTAGTACCCCTGGCGAACAGGCGGGGAACCCAGATGCTGGAGACTTTAAAGCCCAAGGCGCGCGAGACTACCGTACGGGCCGGGTTTGACGTTGAAATCTTGTCGGTTGCGACTGCAAATCCTTCCTATTCGCTTGATCAGCCCGAAGCGGCCCGGCGCGCCAAAGCGCTTTTCCCTCATTTGAGGGCTCTATGGAAACTCTACGACAACACCGGGATTGACCGCCGCTACAATTGCGAGCCAATCGATTGGTATTTGCGAGAGCATAGCTGGGAGGAGCGCACCGCGTCCTTCCAGAAGCATGCTGTCGATCTTCTCGCCGATGTGGCACTACGCGCGACTGCAGAGGCCGGCATCGCGCTAACCTCGGTCGACATCCTCGTCACCAACACAATTACCGGGCTCTCTATTCCGAGCCTCGACGCCAAGCTGTGTAATCGGCTGAAGTTGTCGCCACGTGTCGAGCGCCTGCCGATATTCGGGTTGGGTTGCGGTGGCGGCGTCGCCGGGCTCGCACGCGCTACCCGATTGGCTCACGCGACCGAAGGCGCACACGTCCTTTTCCTGACTGTCGACCTCTGCAGCCTTTGCCTGCGCGTCAATGACCCGAGCCCGGCGATGTTCGTCTCTACCGCGCTGTTTGGTGATGGCGCGGCGGGAGTTCTTCTGCGCAACACTGCAGATGGCGCGGGCGTGGGCCCACAGATACTGGCTATCGGAGAATGGTGCTGGCCCGACACCGAGCACATCATGGGATGGGATATCAAGGATGATGGATTCGGCATTGTGTTGAGCGCCGAACTCCCATCATTGATGCGCGAGGCTCTCGCGCCAGCGCTTCGTGATTTTCTTGATCGCAACAATCTTCGGCTGTCCGATTTCAACGGATTTTTGTTTCATCCCGGCGGCCGTAAGCTGATTGAGACCGTCCAGGAAGTCCTCGGTCTTGAGCATGACGACTTTCGACACTCGTGGGAGGTGTTGCGCCAATTCGGCAACATGTCCTCAGCTACGGCCTTGTTTGTACTCAATCGTGCAATGAAGGCCGGGGCGCGGGGTCTTCATCTGCTCGCGGCCTTTGGTCCCGGCTTTTCGGCCTATTTCGCTGCGGTCGATCTGGGATGAACTTCGGTTGGGGCACGGCGCTATTGAGCTTTCTTACACTTCAGCGATTGGCTGAACTGTGGTGGGCAAAGCGTAACGAGGCGGAACTGCTCGCATCCGGCGGCGTCGAATATGGTCACTCCCACCTTTGGCTCATCATAGCGTTTCACTCGGCATGGATGGCTGGGCTGTGGCTGCTGGGCTATGACCGCCCCGTTAATCTGGCATTTCTGATCTTGTTCATCGTTTTGCAGATTGGCCGCTTCTGGATATTGCTGGCGCTCGGCCGGCGTTGGACCATCCGGGTCGTCGTCGTTCCCGGCGCACCTCTTGTGGCAAGCGGTCCTTATCGGTTCCTTCGCCACCCGAATTATGCAGTCGTGACGGGGGAGATCGCTGTCGTCCCGCTGGTCCTCGGCCTGCCGCTCTATGCGCTCATTTTCTCGATCTTGAATGCCCTGGTTCTGGCCGTCAGGATCCCTGCTGAGAATGCTGCCCTGGCCCGTTTGCCCCGGTAAGCGGTGTTGGCGGAAAAAGGCCGCTCTGCTATACGCGGGCGTGAATTAGCCGGAGAGTCCGGCTCGCCTGAAGGCCGTTGTCGATGTCCGTTGATGCCCAAACCGTCCGCCGCGTGGCGCATCTTGCGCGCATTGCCGTCGCCGAGGACGAGGTGGCCGGCCTTCAAGGTGAACTCAATTCGATACTGGCATTCGTCGAGCAGCTTGCCGAGGTCAATGTCGACGGTGTCGAACCGATGACGTCGGTCACGCCGATGGCGATGAAAATGCGAACGGATAAAGTGACGGACGGAGATAAACCCGACGACATTATCCGGAATGCACCGGCCCATGAGGATCATTTCTTCCTGGTGCCCAAGGTGGTGGAATAACGATGTGCCTTGCCTGCGAACAGGACTCGATCTGGCTTGCTTATCTGGAGAGCAAGGGTCTGCTGAAGGCCGACGACCCCGCGGCGATCGAGGCGCTGTTTTCCGCGTTTCCAGTGCAGCCATTGCCGGTTCAGGCCGAGTGGGATGCGCCGACGCCTGAAGCACCGAGCGAAGCCAAGCCGAGACCGGCGGCCGACAATCCATTTTCGTGCGACGATCCGACGGCTAAATGACCGACCTGACCGCTCTTTCTTTAGCGCAGGCGCGTGATGCGCTGCGCAAGAAGGAATTTTCCGCCACCGAACTTACCGAGGCGCATCTGTCTGCCGTTGATGCAGCGGATGCGCTCAACGCCTTCGTATTAAAAACGCCCGAGCACGCCCGCGAGATGGCGCGTGCGTCGGATGAGCGACTGGCCAAAGGCGAGGGCGGTTCGCTGGAAGGTTTGCCGCTCGGCATCAAGGATCTGTTCTGTACGGCGGGTTTCCGGACCACCGCCTGCTCGCACATTCTTGAGAACTTCGTCCCGCCCTATGAGTCGACGGTTACAGCAAATCTGTGGCGTGACGGCGCCGTTATGCTCGGCAAGTTAAACTGCGACGAGTTCGCAATGGGTTCGTCGAACGAGACATCGTACTTCAAGCCGGTAGTCTCGCCATGGCGCCGGAGCGGCGCCGATACAACGCTGGTGCCCGGCGGCTCTTCGGGCGGCTCGGCGGCTGCGGTGTCGGCCCGGCTGTGCGTCGGCGCAACCGGTACCGATACCGGCGGTTCGATCCGTCAGCCGGCGGCATTTTGTGGCATCGTGGGTGTGAAGCCAACCTATGGCCGCTGCTCGCGCTGGGGCATCGTGGCTTTCGCATCTTCGCTCGATCAGGCCGGCCCGTTCGCGCGCTCCGTGCGCGATTGCGCAATCCTGTTGCGATCCATGGCTGGGCCCGACGCCAAGGATACGACATGCGTCGATCGCCCGGTGCCGGATTACGAAAAGTCCGTCGGCGCTTCGATCAAAGGCATGCGGATCGGCATACCCAGAGAATACCGCGTTCCCGGCATGGCGGCGGAAATCGAGACGCTTTGGCAACAGGGTGTTCAGTGGCTCAAGGATGCCGGCGCCGAGACTGTCGACGTGTCGCTGCCTCACACCAAGTATGCCCTGCCGGCTTATTACATCGTTGCGCCGGCGGAAGCGTCATCCAATCTCGCGCGGTATGACGGTGTGCGTTATGGGCTTCGTGTTCCGGGTCGTGACATCATCGAGATGTATGAGCGGACGCGAGCGGCCGGTTTTGGCAAGGAAGTGCGCCGGCGCATCATGATCGGCACCTACGTGCTGTCCGCCGGCTACTACGATGCTTATTATTTGCGCGCGCAGAAGGTTCGCACGCTGATCAAACGCGACTTCGAGCAATGCTTTGCCGACGGCATCAATGCGATCCTGACGCCGACCGCACCGTCGGCCGCGTTCGGTATCGGCGAAAAGGGCCGCGCCGATCCGATCGAAATGTACCTCAACGACGTCTTTACGGTCACCGTGAACATGGCGGGTTTGCCCGGCATCTCGGTGCCGAGCGGTGTCGATGCGCAGGGCTTGCCGCTCGGCCTGCAACTGATTGGCCGGCCGTTCGAGGAAGAGACGCTCTTTTCACTCGGCGAAGTGATCGAGCAGGCCGCCGGACGATACGAGCCGACGCCTTGGTGGGATTGAAGCTCAGCTAGCTGATTGAGCGTACGGCGGGCGGTTTAAGTTCTTCTGCTTTTTGCTGAGTAGGGTCAAAAGTCTCGCTGCGGGATCGCGGCAGAGCTTCGGGGTGGTCCTGATTGAGGAACGCAATCAACTGTTCGCGCAGATCGGCGCAGACGTTGTTCGTGATCGAGGTCGCATCGGAGTGCACCAGGATCTGCACTTGAATTCCTTGCGCGGTGACATTGGTGACCTGAACACTCGTGACGGTAGCTTTGCCACGGTCTGATTGTCCGACCAGTTCAATAGCCTTTTTTCTGATGATATCGACCGGTGCCGAATAGTCGAGAAAGAGTATGACGCTGCCGAGCGTCGTCGCATGTTGCCGCGTCCAGTTATAGAACGGCTGCTGGATGAAGAAGTTGAGAGGGACGATAAGACGCCGCAAGTCCCACAGCCGGATCACGACATAGGTGGCGTTGATCTCTTCGATCCATCCATATTCATTCTGGACCGTGACAGCATCTTCAAGCCGGATCGGTTGTGTCACCGCCAGCTGCACGCCGGCGATCAAATTGCTTAGGACCGGCTGTGCAGCGAGACCGAACACAACGCCCGCGACGCCCGCCGAAGCAAATAGGCTGACGCCGTACTGGCGTACCGCTTCAAACGTCATTAGCGCAAAGCCGAGCGTGACCAGAACGATCACGGTATCGAGCGCTCGTACCAAAACGCGGATCTGGGTAATGTGCTTGCGCGCCGACAGATTGTCGGCGACGTCAAGCCGAAAGCCCATCAGATAAAGATTGGCGGCGATGTTGACTGCGGTCAGCGCGATCCAGCCCAACAAGCAAATGGTCGCCAGGCCCAGGCACTTCGCCAGTACTTCCGTCGTCGCTTTGTCCAGCGGAGCCGTTGGCAACGCAATCGCGAACGCCAGAAGTAGCATGCCGACCCTTGTCGGATTCCTGGTCGCTTCCAGAATTGATCGCAGGTAGGGCCGGCGTATCCCAAGCAGCCGGCGCGCCAACGCGAGAATTGCGCCGTGGACCAGCAATGCAACGATTGCCGCCGTGATCAACACGATAAACGAAACAGCCCACGGCGGCGCGAACGAAAGCGCGTTCCGCAATGCGTCTAAATTGGCCTGGGCGGTTTGGGTCAGGTTCTGCCACATGACACGAAATCGTCTTGTAAACGCTTGAGGAAACGCCTTGTTTCACTCATTTCCGCGCTGGACAGTCAAGCACGACAGTGGCATCAAACGCCCATTGAGCATGGGCTAAGCGATTTGCGATGAAAAGCTTCCTGCTGCGCTTCTTCACTTGGTGGAACGGTCAGACCTTCGGCACTCAATTGTGGACGAAGCTCTACGGTGAATTCGTCGGCGACGACGAATTTGGCAACCGCTACTATCGCACCAAGGATGGCAAGATCGATCCGACTTTGGGCCTTAATCGGCGCTGGGTGATCTATAACGGCGTTGCCGAAGCTTCAAAGGTGCCACCGAGCTGGCACGGCTGGCTTCACCATATCGTCGACCTGCCGCCGACGCAGGACGGTATAAAAGCCCACCCTTGGGAAAAGCCGCACCGGCCCAATCTGACAGGCACGCCTGGAGCTTATCGCCCGAACGGATCAACCCTGGCGCAGGGCCGCCGGCCCCAAGCAACGGGTGACTACAAGGCCTGGAGCCCGGGAAATTAGCCGCTCGCCCTTTCCGTGCCGCATTCGAAATGTTAACCCGGCAAAGCCGGTTGGACGGCCAGTTTGACCGCGCTTTAAGCCCTAGGGTTCCATGATCCGCATTGCCGTTATTCTGGCCTTGGCCGGCGCGACGATCGCGGTGGAACCCGCCGCCGCTCAGTTCGGCAATCTTTTCGGCAACCAGCAACCGCCGCGACCCCCTGCAGATGTTCCCAACAGCGGGTTTCCGGCTCAACCGGCGCCTCCGGGCTACGGGCAGCAATATTCGCCACCGCCTCCAGGATACGGGCAGCAGCAGCCGCCTCAGGGCTACGGGCAGCAGCAGCCACCTCAAGGCTATGGCCAGCAGCAGCCGCCTCAGGGCTATGGCCAGCAATATTCGCCGCCTCCCGGTCAGGGGCGGCAGCAATCGGGTATCCAGGCCCAGCCGCTACCGCCGCCTCCCGGGGCTCCGGCCGCTCAAGGCACCTCTCCGATGTCGCCGGGACAGGTCCGGACAGCACCCGCTCCCCAGCAGGCTGTCACGGCATCTCCGCCGGGTGCGCCCGCACCGCAGGGTGCGCCAAACCAACAGACGGCCAATCCGCCGCCTGCGGACGCAACGGCAAAGCCTGACGACACGATCGTCACCGAGATGCCGACGCAGAAGATCGCCAATGCCCGTGCCGTGTTTTCGGGGTTGGACAAAATCACCGGCCGTATCATCTCGTTCGATGAGGCGATCGGCGAGACGGTGCAGTTCGGCGCGCTCCAGGTCACCGCGCGGGTTTGTTATACGCGGCCACCCACCGAAGCGACCAACACAGACGCATTTGTCGAGGTCGACGAAGTTACGCTCAAGGGCGAGATCAAGCGGATTTTCACGGGCTGGATGTTTGCCGCAAGTCCCGGCCTCCATGCCGTTGAACACCCAATCTATGACGTGTGGCTGACCGACTGCGCGTCTCCCGATACACCGACGCCAGTGGCGCAATCGACACCGCCGGCTCCTGCTGCCGGTGTCGCGCCGAGAGTTGCGCGGCCGGCGCAGCCGTCCGCTTCGCAGCAGCCACGACGGCCGGCGATCGCGCCGTCTGCTCCGGCTCCTGCTCCAGTCACCGACGACTGACGCGGCCTAGAGCGAGGTCGTTTTAGATTGTATTGATCGTCGCTCTAGCATTTTGATTGAGCATGATCTTTCGGAAAACCGGTTTCCACTTTTCCGGATCATGCTCTAGTTTTTTACAAGCTGCTCCAGCGCAGTACTTCCGGTAACCGGCCGGTCGAGCGGCAGCGCACCAAATTTGCCTTCACCGACGAGCGCAGTATCGAGCATCTTATGATAGGCGCCGCGCGCCACCTCCACTGCGCCGAATGTCCGCAGGTGATCGGTCACAAATTGGGTATCGAGCAGGCCGTAGTGACCGGCCCGCAGCCGGGCCACGAGATGCACCAGCGCGACCTTTGAAGCATCGCGCGCGCGGTGGAACATGCTCTCGCCGAAAAAAGCGCGGCCAAGGCTCACACCATACAGGCCGCCAACCAGTTGATCGTTTTCGTAGACTTCGACGGTGTGGCAGTCGCCGCGTTCGTAGAGCTTGCGGTACAGATTGTGGATGCGGGTATTGATCCAGGTGCGGCCACGCCCCGGCATCGGCTCCGCACAGGCGTTAATGACAGCGTCGAAGTTCCGGTCGACAGCGACCATAAAACGGTCCGCACGCACGGTGCGTGCAAGACGATCAGGGACATGGAAACGATCAAGCGGGATAATTCCGCGGCGCTCTGGTTCTATCCAGTACAGCGCCGGATCATCGGCGCTTTCCGCCATGGGAAAAATGCCGCAGGCATAGGCTTTGAGCAGCACTTCAGGCGTTATATCGATGAGTGCTGACTTGCGGCTGGCCATAGGTTTGTTTAACGGGCTCCCGGCTTCTGGTTCAAGTACCGCCGCCGCCGCTAACCGGCATTCAAGTTGGGCCGTTCCGACCCCGAAGGCTGTGGTCTCTTGGTGCCGGGTTTGCCCTTGGAACACCGGGCTGTGCGGCGTTCTTAACGGGCCACAAACCATGAACTCTCTAATATTTGAATTAGCTTGAACACTTTCGCACTCGGTTCGTTACACCTCCAGACGTGGCGCTAAGGGTGGGAGCTGCTGCGATGGAACTGAACGTAACAGATCATAAGCAAATCCACGTCCTCCTCGTTGAGGACGAATTCATGATCAGCGAATGGGTCGCACAATCCCTGTCGGACCAGGGCTTTGCCGTGCAGACAGCGGCGAATGCGGCGGATGCGTTAGACCATCTAGTCGCCGATGAAGTGGACGTGCTGCTCACCGACATCAATTTGCCGGGAGATATGGATGGGGTGGCGCTGGCCTGGCGTGCCCGTGAGCTGCGGCCCAATATTCCTGTGGTCTACGCGTCGGCGCGGGCAACAATGCTTTCGCCGGAGGCCCGAGTTCCCGGCGCTATCATTTTACCCAAACCATACGAGCCGGTACTGCTGGGGCGTCTGCTCAACGCGGCGATGCATTACAACACGACGCATCGGCCAGTCTGACGTGGCCGCTGCTATTGTTCGACGCTGCCGCGGGCGAGAAATTCTTCCAGCCAGTGGATATGGTAATCGCCGTCGATGATGTCCTTTTCGCGCGCCAGCGCACGAAACAGAGGCAACGTAGTTTCGATCCCGTCGACGACAAACTCGTCAAGAGCGCGCTTCAGTCGCATCAGGCACTCGCTCCGGGTCTTGCCGTGGACGATCAGCTTGCCGACGAGAGAGTTGTAGTAAGGCGGGATCGTATAGCCGTGGTAGACGGCGGAATCGACGCGGACGCCAAGGCCGCCTGGCGGATGGTAGTGCACGATCTTGCCGGGTGAAGGACGGAAGGATACCGGATTTTCGGCGTTGATACGGCACTCAATGGCGTGGCCGTGAAATTTGACATTATGCTGGGTCAGCATCAGGTCGTTGCCGGCGGCGACACGGATTTGCTCTACGACAAGGTCGATGTCGGTGATCATTTCGGTCACCGGATGCTCGACCTGAATGCGCGTATTCATTTCAATGAAGTTGAACTTGCCGTCCTCGTAGAGAAATTCGACGGTGCCGACGCCGAGATATTTCATGTCGCGCATCGCTTTAGCGACGACTTCACCAATCTGATCGCGCATTGCGGTGTTGAGTGCAGGGGAGTGGCCTTCCTCCCAGATCTTCTGGTGCCGGCGTTGCAGCGAACAGTCGCGCTCACCGAGATGGATGGCGCGGCCCTTGCCGTCACCGAGCACCTGAATCTCTATATGGCGAGGGCGTTCAAGATATTTTTCCAGATAGACGGTGTCGTCGCTGAATGCAGCGAGCGATTCCGCCCGCGCTGTCGCCAGGCCGGCAGCCAATTCGGCTTCGCTGCGAACCACCTTCATGCCGCGGCCGCCGCCGCCCGCTGCGGCCTTGATTATGACCGGGAAACCGATGTCGCGCGCCATGCTTGCAGCGTCGGCATCCGAGCCAACACCGCCATCGGAGCCGGGAACGGTCGGAATGCCGAGTTCCTGTGCCGCGCGTTTGGCCGCGATCTTGTCGCCCATCAGCCGAATGTGTTCCGGCCGGGGACCGATGAAATGCATGCCGTGGTCGGCGACGATCTCGGCAAAGCGCGCGTTTTCGGCAAGAAAGCCGTAGCCCGGATGCACCGCATCAGCGCCCGTGATCTCACAGGCTGACAGCAGGGCCGGGACATTAAGGTAGCTGTCCTTGGCGGCTGGCGGCCCAATGCAGACACTTTCATCAGCGAGCCGCACATGCATTGCGTCTTCGTCGGCGGTCGAATGGACTGCGACGGTAGAGATTCCGAGTTCCTTGCAGGCCCGCAACACGCGCAGGGCGATTTCGCCGCGGTTGGCTATAAGGATCTTGTCGAACATCACTCGACGATCAGAAGTGGCGCGCCGTATTCGACCGGCTGGCCGTCTTCGATCAGAATTTGCAAGACGGTGCCAGAACGGGGCGCGGGAATTTGGTTCATCGTCTTCATCGCTTCAATGATGATGAGTGGATCGCCGGCCTTCACCTGGCTTCCGATGTCGACAAAGGGCCGGGCTCCCGGCGCCGGGCCGCGATAAGCAGTGCCAACCATCGGCGAAAGGACGACGCCCGGATGCTGGCTTGGGTCGGCGACGGGCACCGCCACGGGTATCGGCGCGGTTCCTGCGATTTCCGCAGGTCTCGATCGTCCGGCAGGGGCACTAAGGTTGCGCGCTACGCGAACTGATACGCCGTCACGCTCAAATTCGATTTCGGTCAGGCCCGTTTCGTCGAGCAGCTTCGCCAGATCGCGGATCACATCGTGATCGATGGTTGGCGTTTTCGGCATTGGCGGGTTCCCAGGCTTACGCGCCACAATCAATCCTTCGCGCCGATCATGGCGGCGAGCCCATCGATCGCTAGCAGATAACCTTGTGTGCCCATCCCGGCGATCACGGCGCGTGCTGCGAGCGACACGTAAGAGTGTTGCCGAAACTCCTCCCGCGCATGGATATTGGTAATGTGCACTTCGATGACCGGCGCTTCTATCATCAGGAGTGCGTCGAGGATCGATATTGAGGTCGTCGTATAACCCGCCGGATTGATGATCAGGCCGACAGCCTTTTTAGCGCGCGCTTCCTGTATCCAATCAACGATTTCGCCTTCGTGATTGGATTGACGGAATACGATCGAAAGGCCGTGGCGCTTGGCGGCTACCTGGCACGCTTTCTCGACATCGCCCAGCGTGGCGCGGCCATAGAGTTCTGGCTCACGCGTACCCAGCAGATTGAGATTGGGCCCGTTAAGAACATAAACGGTCTTCGGCATCTTAAGCTTTAACCCGGCTCGCGGCGCCACGGGTCGAGCCGCAGCGCTGGCCGTTTATAGGGAAGGCCTCCGCAAAGGGAAAGGCCGGGCCCGGGCCCCAAAACCAATCGCCCTTCCCAAACGCGGGGAAGGGCGATTGCCGATCGCGTCGTCGAATGCAGCGCGGACTACTTGTTGTCGGCTGCAATCTTTTCTTTCAATTCATCGAGACCAACTGCCCCGACGATCAATTCGTTTCCGACCACGTAGCTGGGCGTTCCATTAACGCCGAGCGCGTCGGCGAGCTTCATATCTTCGTCGATCGTGGTCTTCACCTCGTCGCTGTTCATATCTTTTTCGAGGCGCGTCATGTCGAAGCCGACGTCTTTCGCAACCGCAAGAGCGCGCGCTTTGTCGGCCGGGCCGCGGCCACCCAATAGCTTCTGGTGGAAATCGATGTACTTCTTTCCGGTCGGGTCCTGCATGCGGGCGGCGACCGCGACATGGGCGGCTTCCACCGAGCCTTCGCCGAGAACCGGGAATTCCTTGAGCACGAATTTGATGTCCGGGTCGTTCTTCAGCAGCGTCATCATGTCCGGCAGTGCGCGCTTGCAGAAGCCGCAATTGTAATCGAAGAATTCGACGATCTGGACTTTGCCTTGCGGATTACCCAGCACGACCTGATGCGGCGAGTTGAACAGAGTGGCGTTGTTGTCCTTTATAGTCACGCTCGCCTTCGCGGCTTCGGCTTCCTGCTGCTTCTTGTCGAGTGCCGACATCACATCCTGGATAAGCTCCGGATGTTTCATCAAATAGTCTTTGACGATGCCTTCGACTTGCTGCCGCTGATCATCGGAAAAAGTTTGTGCCGACGCCGGGAGCGCCAAGAGCGTCGTGGCCGCGAGCAATGAAGCCGAAAGCGCCAGACGGGCTTTCGCGGGTATCAATTTCATGGATTAGTCCTTCCACTGATCATTTTGTTAGAGGATTTTGCTTTACGTTTTTGTTGAACGCGACGATGTCGTCGGCTCGCACCCAGCCAGGCGAGCCAATCGGAAAACCTTGCTTCGCCCGAGAGGCAAGCTCGCGTGCGGTCTTGTTATCGCCGCGGGCAAAGGCCGCCTGGGCGGATGCCAGATCGGCGTCGGCAAGATCGTTCTCACGCCCATAGGCCATTGCCAATTGCAGGTAGCCATCGGCTGACTTCGGGCTCCTTGATGAGGGCGGCGTGCAGCATGGTAATGGCTTCGGCCGACAGCTTGACGTCATTCATGGCAATCAGCGCCTGCGCCAACGTGATCTGGATAAGGGCGGGATCGGGCGCAAGCTGAACGGCACGCCGCAGCGGCGGGATCGCATCTGCTGGATGTCCGCTTTCAAGCAATGCCTGACCCTTGAGTTCATAGAAGTAGGGATTATTGGGCATTGACACAATCAGGCCGTCGATGTCGGCGATGGCATCGTGCAAATCGCCAAAACGGTATACCGAAATAGCACGCGCATACCGCGCCGGCAGGCCAGTGTTGGACATCGGATATCGCCGTAATACGGCATCCGGCTTGTCGATGAAGCCGTACAATTTTGCCCGCATCATGTCGTGGCGAAACTGCAGTTCCGGCGGATCTTTCTTGTCCCAGTAGGGCGTCTTCACGAGCTCCGCGAGAGCATCCATGCGTTCCTGGGGCATGGGATGGTTCTGTGCATAGGGATTGATGTACCGCGCCGAATAGAGCGACTCGTCGGCGAAGCGCTTGAACGTGTCGTACATGCCCTTGGCCGACTGGCCCGTCATCGTCAAAAAGCGAACGCCGGCCCGATCCGCCTGTTCTTCCTGAGAGCGCTGGTAGGCCAGCAGCGAGTTCTGAATGTAGGCTTGGGGTCCCGTAAACACCGCGCCGCCGACATTAGCCATATCGGAGTTGTTGGAATGTGCGCCGGCGACGACGGCACCGACACCCAGTAGCATCGCAATGATCGCCGCAGTCTGTGCGTTGGCGAGTTCCTGACGCATCTTGGACAAATGCCCGCCGACGATATGGCCGGTTTCGTGGGCGAAAACGCCGATCAGTTGATTGGGAGTCTCCGCTTCCATGAGCGCACCGGCATTCACGAAGACGTGGTGCGCATCCATCACGAACGCGTTGAACGACTTGTCGTTGATGATGACGACCTTGACGTTCTGGTTGCTCAGTCCGGCTACTTTTTCAATTGGCGCGTAGTAGTCGCGCAGTAGCTGCTCGATTTCGGCATCCCGAATCATCGGGATGCCGGCGTTGGAGCCGTTCTGTGCCCGGGCCGGCAAGCTGCCAAGTACGACCGCGGCTGCTGTCAGGAGCGCGATGGCGCGAGAAGCTGGCCTCACCGGGCGCACCTTGCTAGGAGGGCTTGCACAATTCATCGGGGATAGCCGGTCCCTCGGCGTGGGACCCAAAGTATGGACGGATCCGGTTGCGGTCAACGTATGCCGTCACCTCAATAACGGCACAGCGAGCGTGACGTAAAGCGCTCGAATGCGGCGGTAGCGGGGCGATTTGCGAAAGCCGATCGTCGGGTAGCAAAGGCGAATTTATGCTCGAGAAAGCAAGGCGCTTGTTGCAGCCGTCGACCCGCAGCAGCGCCGTGCCGGCGTTCATGGTGATGGATGTGATGGCCGCTGCGGGGCGGCTCGAGGCCCAGGGCCGGCACATCATTCACATGGAGGTTGGCCAGCCTGCGGTCGGCGCACCTTCCAGCGCGATTGCGGCGGCGCGTGCCGCATTAACGAGCGGGCCGCTCGGTTATACGGAAGCGCTCGGCGTTGGATCGCTGAGAAAGCGCATCGCGCAGTCCTACGGCGATTGGCACGGTCTTGACATCGACCCGGCACGGGTCATCGTGACGACCGGATCGTCAGCCGGATTTATGCTTGCTTTTCTGGCCGCCTTCGCCACGGAGGACCGCGTCGCGGTAGCGCTTCCGGGCTATCCGCCGTATCGCCACATCCTTTCGGCACTTGGGTGTGAGCCGGTTCCGGTTGAGACAAACGCGCAAACGCGCTGGTCGATTACCGCCGACGCTTTGCTCGCAGCACATCGAGATCGGCCGCTTAAAGGCGTGATCATCGCTTCGCCCGCCAATCCGACCGGCACGATGATGACCGCTTCCTCACTGGGCGAACTGATTCAATGCGCGGAGGATGCCGGTATCACCGTGATATCTGACGAGATCTATCACGGCCTCGATTACGCTTTTGCTGCCGAAAGCGCGGCGCGTCTGTCGTCGGAGGCCGATCATCATCAACTCGTTCTCCAAATATTTCTGTATGACGGGCTGGCGTATCGGCTGGATGGTGGTGCCGCCCTCGCTGGTCCGCGCCGTCGAGCGTTTGCAGCAGAATCTCGCTATCTCGGTGCCGACCTTGTCCCAGATCGCGGCAGAAGCGGCGTTCGACGACGGTGTCGAGCTTTCGAAGGTAAGGCAGGGCTACGAGGAAAACCGTCAAATCCTCGTTGAAGGACTGCCGCGAGCCGGCCTCAATTCGTTTCTCCCAGTCGATGGCGCCTTCTATCTGTATGCCGACGTTTCGCGGTTCTCGACCGACAGTTTCGCCTTCGCCACCCGGATGCTTGAGGAGGCTGGCGTTGCAGCGACTCCAGGCGTCGATTTCGATCCCATCAGCGGGCATAACTTCATGCGCTTTTGCTACGCAGGCTCGCCGGAAGACATGCGCGAAGCTGTGGAGCGCATCCGCGTCTGGCTGAAGGGCGGGCTCGGGTGACTTTGGCTGTTGCAAAGGTGACGAGGAAACCGTTGACCGGAATTTCTCTCGACGCGACTTCTCATCTGCCGCTCCGGACGAGTGGCTTGGCGTGTAATTCTCAAGTGAGGCGATGATGTCACAACCTTTGTTCGACATATTGCGTAAGGTCACGACCGCGACGATCACGACGGTGCTCCTGAAAAAGGGCATCCGGCGCTGCTGGATGAACGGGCCAAAGCCGCTCGTGCCAAAGGGCGAGCGCCTGGTCGGGCCGGCGTTTACGTTGCGTTTCGTCCCGGTGCGGGAGGATTTGGCGACGCCTGAAAGTTGGGCATCGCCAATCTCGACCCGAGCGGCAATCGAGGCAATGCCGGAAGGCGTGATCGCGATCGCCGACGCCATGGCCGTGCCGAGCGCCGGCATATTCGGCGATATCCTGTGTGCGCGCATGCAGAAACGCAACGTCACGGCGCTCGTCACCGATGGCGTCATGCGCGACCTCACCGGTGTGATCGCGAGCGCGTTGCCGGTTTGGTGTGCGGGCGTGGCCGCGCCGGCTTCAGTCAACGGTCTGACATTTGTCGGCTGGCAGGAGCCGATAGCCTGTGGTGGCTGTGCGATTTTCCCGGACGACGTGATCGTGGTGGATGACGATGGCGCCGTGGTTATCCCGAAGGCGTTCGTGGAGTTTGTTGCGCACGAAGGCGCCGAGCACGAACTTTATGAAAGCTGGGTATTCACTGAAGTCGAGAAGGGCGTGAAGTTGCCCGGCCTTTATCCGCCCAACGATGACGCCAAAGCGCGTTATGCGGCGTGGCGCAAGGAGCGCGGCTGAGCCTTGTTCTTCCCGCTTACCAAAATATTCGGGTTTTTCGCGCTGCCGACCAACCTTCTGCTCTCGCTTGGCGTCCTTGGCGTGCTGTTGCTGCTGACGCGTTTTACGCGGCTTGCCAGTTGGCTCATTGTCACGAGCCTGGTCTTGCTTGCCGTTGCCGGCCTTTCGCCTTTGGGCAATGTGCTGATCCTGCCGCTTGAGCAACGCTTTCCGCCTTGGGATCCGTCTCACGGTCCGCCCGACGGCATCGTCATGCTCGGCGGCGTAATTTCGCCGGAGGTGTCGATCGATCGCGGCTCGATTGCGTTGAAGGAGGGAGGCGCGCGTCTGGTCGTTACGGCAGAGCTTGGTCTCCGCTACCCCAAAGCGCGTATCATTATTTCGGGCGGTCCCAGTTCACTGGTTTACGACGAAGGCCCGGAAGCGGGAGTTGCCGTGCGCGAGCTTGTGGCGCTCGGCATCGCCCACGACCGCATCACGGCCGAGGAGCAATCGCGTAACACGGTCGAGAATGCGGTGTTCTCACGACTGATCGCCAACCCACAGCCTGGCGAACGTTGGATTTTGGTAACGTCGGCTTTCCATATGCCCCGCGCGATCGCGACGTTTCGCGCCGCTGGTTTCCCAATCGAAGCCTATCCGGTGGATTACCGGACCCGGGGACCCGCGGATGCCTTTCGCCCTTTCGACATTGCCAGCAAGGGGTTAAGCCGCACCGATGCCGCAATGCATGAATGGATGGGCCTTTTGGGCTACCGTCTCACCGGCAAGACGAACGAATTGTTTCCCGCCCCATAAGCAGACGAGCAATGACCCTTCACCTCATCATCGGCAACAAGAACTATTCGTCATGGTCGTTCCGGCCATGGCTGGCGATGAAGGTTGCAGACATTGCGTTCGAGGAAACCGTGATTTCGCTTGAAGCGAAGGACTTCAAGGAAAGGGTGATGGCGTTAAGCGGCGCCGGCAAGGTTCCGGTCCTCATTGACGGCGAGACGCGGGTCTGGGAATCGCTTGTCGATCCTCGAATACTTGACGGAGAAGTTTCCATCGGCTGGTCTGTGGCCGAGGATGCCAAGGCGCGCGCGCATGCGCGCACCATCTCATCCGAAATGCACGCCGGCTTTGTGCCGCTGCGCGCACAATTGCCGATGAATACTTGGCGTCCGGTGAAGCATCGTGCGTTGGACGCTGAGGCGTCTGCAAATGTGGTTCGCATCGATGCGATGTGGAGCGATTGTCGCGCGCGGTTTGGCGGTGGCGGGCTTTTTTTGTTCGGCTCGTTTGGCGCGGCTGATGCCATGTATGCGCCGGTGGTCTGGCGCTTCCATACTTATGCTGTCGAGGTGAGTCCGGCTGCTCGCGCCTACATGCAAGCCGTCATGGCGTTGCCGGCTTGGAATGAATGGCGGCAAGCTGCGCGGCAAGAGCCCTGGGTGTTGCCGCATGACGAGGTCGATTGGCCGGACGTTCTGAGGGAATAGCGTCGATTACGCTAGACGGTTCTCAAGCTCTCGCAAGAACGGTTGTTGATAGGCAATGATTTTCTTCATCGCGACCGGCAGCGAGAAATAGGCGATACGGTCGATTTCAGGGAAAGCTGCGACGGCGGCCTGACTTTGGCGGCCATTCCATCTCGAAGGTGTTGCTGGCAAATGTCGCAAGGTCGAAATCCGCTTCAAAAGCGAAGGCATGAACGATCTTTCCGCTCTTTTGGTTAACCGGAGAAAGCGCGAATACCTCACCGTCGGCCGCGAGATTTGTCTCTTCGGTGAACTCGCGCCGGGCTGAGCGAGAAGATCATCGTCCGGTTCGACAAGGCCCTTCGGGATTGTCCACGCGCCATCATCCTTTTTTGCCCAGAACGGTCCACCTGGATGCGCGAGCAGGACTTCGATGCCCGACTGTCATCCGCCGAAATGCCAGTAGTCCGGCGCTGATCTTCTCTTGGCGAGGCATGGGCGCGTTTAGAGCAAGGTGCGTTTGGAGTAAGACATGATGCGTTTAGAGTACGACATGGGTGCGGACCTCCGCCGACTGCGGCTACCTACCGCAGGACTTTTCGCCGGGCTCTTGCCAAAAGGCCGGTGTCTGCATGATTTTGTCACGATTACGCCGACAATGCCTACATCCTCGCCCGAGCCGTGAGCGCGTCGGGGAGGGGGCTTAAACGAACCATTTTTGTCTGGGAGCCAAAAACCAATGCGATATGGATTTATCGCCGCTCTTACCGCTTTCGCAATCGTTCTGGCGCCGGCCGTCAAGGCCGAGGACGCCCCGAAGAATGACGTTAAAGGCCTATTTTTGATGAGCGACTTTCCGGCGGTCACCGTTCGGCCGGGAGAGACGTCATCTGTCAGTTTGCGCTTGCAGAATTTCGATCTGCCGCCGCAGCGCCTGTCTCTGTCGGTCTCCGGCGTGCCAACCGGCTGGACGGCAACCCTGATGGGCGGCGGTCAGCCCGTCGCCGCGGCGATGCCGGAAACGAATTCCAGCGTCACGCTTGAGCTGCGGCTCGACGTGCCAAAGGACGCGGCCATCGGCACGCAGACGACTCACCGTTTCCGCGACGCCGGCGATCAGAGCAAGGTCGATCTGCCCGTTGCCGTGACGCTCGCCAAGGATCTGCCGGCCAAGCTGACGCTGACGCCGCAACTTCCGCAATTGCGCGGCACCTCGAAATCGAGCTTCGAGTATCAGCTCAATATCAAAAACGACAGCGGCAAGAAGCTCGTCGTGAGCCTGTCCGCGCAAGCGCCGCAGAACTTCGACACGACATTCACCGAGCAATACGGCAGCCAGGAGCTTAACGCAGTTCCGGTCGATGCCGGACAGACCAAGGACGTGAAGCTCAAAGTGACTCCGCCGAATACTGCGGCGGCCGGCGACTACAAGGTTACTGCGCGGGTCGGCGCGGAAGACACCTCCGTCACCACCGATCTTGGCCTGACCATCACCGGCCAGCCGAGACTGGATGTCAGCGGCCGTGAGGGTCTCGTCTCTACGCGCGCATCGGCCGGCAAGGAGAGCTCCGTGCCCGTCGTCATCACCAATACCGGCACCGCACCCGCTGAAGACATTCAGCTCAGCGGCTCGGCACCGAGCGGCTGGAAGGTCGAATTCGATCCGAAGACGGTCGATCGCATCGCGCCGAACGACAACAAGGAAGTGCAAGCGCTGATCACACCGACCGAAAAGGCCATCGCCGGCGACTATGTGACGACCGTTCGCGCCGCGGCGCGCGGCGAATCAGCCTCGACGACGTTCCGCGTCACGGTGACGACCTCCACGATGTGGGGCATCGCCGGCGTCGGCATCATCGGCATCGCGCTTCTCGTCATGGTCGGTGCGGTTGCGCGGTTCGGCCGCCGATGAGCGAGGACGCGGTCATCGAGGCCAACGACCTCACCAAGAACATACGGCCAAGCGGTCGCGGTCGATCACGTCTCGTTTTCGAGTCGGGCGCGGGGAGATTTTCGGTCTCCTCGGTCCCAATGGCGCGGGCAAGACGACCACGATCTTGATGATGCTCGGATTGACCGACATTTCCGGCGGCGAAGTGCGCGTGCTCGGCTTCAATCCGGCGCGCGAGCCGCTTTCGGTAAAGCGACGCGTTGGTTATCTGCCGGACACGGTAGGTTTCTACGACAACCTCACTGCCGCGGATAATCTGCGTTACACCGCGCGGCTGATCGGCTTTCGGCTCGCGGAACGCGAGAAACGCATCGCCGACGCACTCGATCGCGTTGGGCTTGGCGAAGTTGCCGACAAGCGCGTCGCCACCTTCTCACGCGGCATGCGCCAGCGCCTGGGCCTCGCCGAAATCCTGATGAAGGGCGCGCAAATCGCCATCCTCGACGAACCGACGTCGGGTCTCGATCCGCACGCGACGTCGGAACTGCTCGGTATCATCCGCGGCTTCAAGTCCGAGGGCGTCTCGGTGTCTGCTCTCCTCGCATCTGCTGGAGCGCGTGCAAAGCGTCTGCGATCGGGTTGCCTTGTTCAGTGCCGGCAAGATCGCATTGATCGGGACGGTGCCGGAACTCGGCCGTCAGGTGCTGGGTGGCGGCTACGTCGTCGATATCGAGGCCGACGGCGCCGGTCTTGCCGAGCGGCTTGCGCTTATTCCGGGCGTCAGCGGCGTCGAGAAGACCGGCATCAGCAAGCTTCGACTGCATGCCGACCGCGACGTGCGGCCAGAAGCGGCTGCCGAAGTGGTCGCAATGCAAGGCCGGCTGAAATTTCTCGGCGTGCAGGAGCCGAGCCTTGAGGCGATCTACACGCGCTATTTCGAGGCGCAGCCAGACCAGGCATGACAGAAGGGGCCCGCGATGCAGCGTGAAGGCTCCGCCTTTCACGGCCTGGGCGTGGTCATGCTCAAGGAGCTGTCTGACCACCTCACCAGCGTCCGTATGCGCGTGCTTGAATGGCTTGTAGTGCTGATTGCGCTCGCGGCGCTTTATACGGCGCGATCCAGCAGATCAAGGATACCACTGCCGAGGACCCGTTCCTGTTCCTGCGTCTGTTCACGACCTCGCGCGACCCGCTGCCTTCGTTCGTGTCGTTTCTGTCGTTCCTGGTGCCGCTCATGGCGATTGGGCTTGGCTTCGATTCGATCAACGGCGAATACAATCGGCGCACGCTGTCGCGCATTCTCGCCCAGCCGATCTATCGAGATGCCTTGCTATTCGGGAAATTTCTTGCCGGCCTGGCGACGCTCTCGATCAGCATGGTCACGCTTTGGCTGCTCGTTATCGGACTTGGCCTTCTTTTGATCGGTATTCCACCCGGCGCCGAAGAGATCGCTCGCAGCTTCGTGTTTCTCCTGGTGACGATCGTCTATGCCGGAGTGTGGCTCGCGCTGGCGATGTTGTTTTCGAGTCTGTTCCGCTCCGCGGCGACTGCGGCGCTCGTCACGCTCGGCATCTGGCTTCTCCTCACCTTCATTTGGCCGGTGCTGGCTGGTGCGGTCGCGCAGATCATCGTGCCGCCAGACCCGCGCTACATGGCGCTTGGCTTGCAAACGCCCGGCACCGCGGAGCTGGAGCAGATACTGGCGCGGTTCTCGCCATCGACACTGTTCGCGGAGGTGGTGGTAGCGCTGCTTGATCCGACGACGCGCGCGCTCGGGCCGATCTACCTCAGCCAGCTTCAGGGCGCCGTACTTGGCGCGCCGTTGCCGCTGGCCTCGAGCGTTTTGATCGCCTGGCCGCAGATCGTGGCGATGGTCGCTACCGCCAGATGCTTTGTTCGTCGCCGGCTACGTGGTTTTCCAGCGCCAGGAAGTCCGCGCCTAGGCGGACTAACTGGCCGTTGCGCTGAGACCCGCGGCGTAGTGGAATCCCTCCCTACCGGGAGGGATTCGTGGCCGCTATCAAGACAAACGCCGATGACTGCCTCAAGAGAGTTTCGCGCCAATCAGGCGGCGATGCGCGAACTGGTCGCGGAGCTTGAGGCACAACGCGCCAAAGCGGCCGAGGGTGGTCCTCCGCACGCCCGCGAGCGCCATATCGCGCGCGGCAAGCTGTTGCCGCGCGACCGCGTCCTGACCCTGATCGATCCGGGCACGCCCTTCCTCGAACTGTCGCCGCTTGCCGCTAACGGAATGTACGACGATGCCATCCACGCCGCCGGCATCATCACCGGCATTGGCCGGGTTTCGGGCCGCGAATGCGTGATCGTCTGCAACAATTCCACCATCAAGGGCGGCACCTACTATCCGATGACGGTGAAAAAGCATCTGCGCGCCCAGGAAGATCGCGCGCGAGAACCGTTTGCCATGCATCTATCTCGTCGACTTCCGGCGGCGCCAACCTGCCGCATCAGACCGATGTTTTTCCAGACCGCGAGCATTTCGGCCGCATCTTCTACAATCAGGCGACGATGTCGGCCGCCCGCATTCCGCAGATCGCCGTGGTCATGGGCTCGTGCACGGCTGGCGGCGCTTACGTGCCGGCGATGTCGGACCAGACCATCATCGTGCGCAATCAGGGCACCATTTTTCTCGGCGGTCCGCCGCTGGTGAAGGCCGCGACCGGCGAGGTGGTCAGCGCCGAAGAACTCGGCGGGGCGGACGTTCACACCAGAAAGTCCGGCGTTGCCGACTACATGGCGGAAAACGACCGCCACGCGCTGGCGCTTGTGCCGCGAGATCGTGGCTGGGCTGAATACCAAGAAAATCGCCGACATTTCGCTCGCCAAGCCGGCGGAGCCGAAATACGATACCAGCGAACTCGATGGCATCGTGCCGGTCGATCTCAAGAAGCAATACGACGTGCGCGAGGTCATCGCGCGGCTGGTCGATGGCTCCGAGTTCGACGAGTTCAAGGCACTTTACGGCACGACGCTGGTTGCAGGCTTCGCGCACATTCACGGCATTCCGGTCGGTATTTTGGGCAACAACGGCATCCTGTTTTCGGAAAGCGCGCTCAAGGCCGCGCATTTCGTCGAGCTATGTTGCCAGCGCCGCGTGCCGCTGTTGTTCCTGCAAAACATCGTCGGCTTCATCGTCGGACGCAATTACGAAGCCGGCGGCATCGCCAAGGACGGCGCCAAGATGGTGATGGCGGTCGCTTGCGCGCAGGTGCCAAAGATCACCGTGGTCATCGGCGGCTCCTACGGCGCCGGCAATTACGGCATGTGCGGCCGCGCCTATGGCCCGCGCTTTCTGTTCACCTGGCCGAATGCGCGCATCTCAGTGATGGGCGGCGAGCAGGCCGCGAGCGTGCTGGCGACGGTTCGGCGCGACAGCATCGAGGCATCGGGTAAGAAATGGTCGCAGACGACGAAGAGGAATTCAAGCGCCCGATCCGCGAGCAGTACGAAGCCGAGGGCAATCCCTATTACGCCACGGCCCGGCTCTGGGACGACGGCATCATCACGCCCACCGAAACCCGCCGTGTGCTGGCGCTGTGTTTCTCGGTGGCGCTCAATGCGCCGATCCCGGAGACGAAATTCGGGGTTTTTAGGATGTGACGTATTTAGCGAAGGCAAAATATCCAACGTGCTTCGGCGCCAATGAGTTTTTCCTCGAGCACAGGGCTATGGATGCCGGCTACAGTGCGGCATGACGTGTTCTAGTGGTTATTATACGGTGATTTGGAGTAAGCGACGCGGAGATGACCAAAATCATGCCGAAGACCATCGAGCACATGCATTGGCCGGATGCGCCGGACATGTGGATGCCTTATGCGCCGGCAATCAAGGTCAAGGGCGGCACCACGGTCTATCTTGCCGGCGTCACGGCTGCTCCGGTCTATCATCACCACCCGCACCGGCCGGAAGAGTTCGACACCATGCCGCGCGACATGGCGGGGCAGGCGAGGGCGGCTCTGGAAAATCTCAAGCGCGGTCTTGAAGCGGTGGGCGCGACGTTCGCCGATGTGGTCACCGCCGATCGCTTTGTCACCGATCTGACCGATCAGGATGCCCTGAACCGCGTCTGGGGCGAATATTTTCGCGATGCAAAGCCCGCGACTACGACGGTGCAGGTGGTCCGTCTTGCCACCGATCCGCGCTGTCTGGTCGAAATCAATGCCATCGCCGTGATCGATTAAGAGGAAAGCCAATGCCTGAAGCGAGATTATCAAGTCATGCACTGATCGTTGGTGTCGGTTCGGGGTTGAGCGCCTCGCTGGCGCGGCTCTTTGCCAAATCGGGAATGAAAGTAACGGTCGCCGCGCGCCGGCTCGAGAAATTTGGCGGCGCTGGCGAAAGAGGTCGGCGGTAAGGCGTTCACGTGCGATGCGAGCAAGCGCGAGCCAAGTCGCAAAATTGTTCGCCGATGTCGAAGCGGCGCGGCGGCGCTCCCGATGTCGTTGTCTACAACGCGAGTTATCGCACGCGCGGGCCGTTCATCGAGCTGGATCCCGCCGAAGTGGAGAAATCAATCGCGGTGACGGCATTCGGCGCATTTCTGGTCGCGCAAGAAGCCGCCAAACGCATGGTGCCGAAGGGCCATGGCGCGATCATTCTCACCGGCGCCTCCGCCGGCGTGAAGGGCTATCCGCAATCGGCTCCGTTCGCGATGGGCAAGTTCGCGCTACAGAGGCATGGCGCAGAGCATGGCGCGTGAACTTTCGCCGCAAGGTATCCACGTCATCCACGTCGTCGTCGACGGCGGAATTCGCAGCGCCCGGCGCGTCGAACCGCCGGACAAGCCCGACAGCATGCTCGATCCCGACGCTATCGCACAAAGCTATCTCGATCTGCTGCGGCAAAATCGCAGCGCCTGGTCCTGGGAAATCGAGGTGCGGCCTTGGGTCGAGAAGTTTTGAAATCAACGCCGCAATTCTACTATAATCGCATCATGCCGGGAATTTTCGCGAAAGCCGTGCTGCTTACGGTTGCGCTTATCGCTGCGACGTCATGCGAATGCCCAGACCGGCGCCAGCCATCGTGCGCCAAAGGAAGTCGAGCGCGCAACGCCGGCTCCGCCGGTGCCGGTCGACAAGCGTGACAGCACGGTGCTGCTGCCGGGAGCATTCAACGGCAAGCCGTATTGGCTGGCGCTCGCCCAATGCGGCGGCACTTATTTTAAGCTCAATATCTTCTATGCCGATGCCGCGGCGCATGCCCGCGTGATCAAGCCAGATCCGAAGGCCACCGCCGAATACACCAAGGAATTGAAGGAGGCGATCAAGACCGCGACCGTTTATTTCGATGCCACGGAGCGCTTTTTGATGAACGATCGCGGCATCGAAAGGGTCGATGCTGTGCTCACCTATGACCCGCAGTCGCGCGCGGCAGGTGACCGGCTGAAAACGGTCGATGCGGCGCTGGCGGCCGCGCAGGCCTGTCCCGCGCTTTATCACGCATGCCAGGGGGCGTATCCCAAAGCGTGCAGCGAATTTCTTTCACCGACGAGCTGAGGGCGGGCGGCGACGGAGGAGAACGCATGGAACGGATCTGCGCCGCCCTGATTACGGCGGCAATGCTCACTGCAGGCAGCGGCTTTCGCGCAGGATGCGTCGAAACCGGCAGAGCCGCTGCAGGCGGACGGCGGGGCCAATCTGCCGGGTCTCGGCGAGATCATGACGCTGCAACAGCTGCGCCACATAAAACTCTGGTTCGCCGGTCACGGCGGCAACTGGCCGCTTGCCGATTACGAGGTCGGCGAATTGGAAGAGGGGTTCGACGACGTGACCAAATTGCTCGGCCCGGCGATCGTCGACAAACAGGTCGGCGCGCCCATCAAGGCTTTGGAGAAGGCCGTCGCCGACAAGAACCGCTCCGCATTCGACGCCGCATTCGACAGTCTCAGCGCGGGCTGCAATAGCTGCCATCGTACGCTCGATCACGGTTTCATCGTGATCCAGCGCCCGACGCTGCTGCCCTACAGCAATCAAAATTTCGCGCCGCAGAAATAGTCGCGAGCGCATTTGCATCAAAGCGCCTTGTAGATTCGCTCGTCGTAAAGCGCACCTGCGATCGGCGTGAGTTTGCCGCGAAATTCGCGGGTGTGCGCTGCCATGGCGTGCCCTTCGAGCGCCTTTCTGTTGGTCCAGGCCTCGAGCACCGTGAAGTGATTGCCGCGGTTGGCCTGCTGCAAAACCTCGTAACTGATGTTGCCGGCGTCGGCGGCGGTATCGACGCTCATAGTTTTGAGCGCCGCCATGCAGTCGTCTTTGCCCGGCGGAATGACATCGACGTGGGTAACGACATAAATCGCGCCGGCCTGGCTCTCGTTCTTGCCTTGGGCGACGTACAGCGGATTGTTGATGCGCTCGTCGTACGGCGCCGCCGCAATCGCTTTTAACTTTTCGCGGAATTCCGTTGTGTTGGCGGACTGGCCGTGGGCGTCGAGTGCCGCCTTGTCGCGCCAGGCTTCGATCACCGCGTATCGGGTTGGACGCTCCAATTCCTGCAGCACTTCGGCGCGAAGATTGCCGTCTTCATGGAAACTGGCGTCGCGGTACTTCTTGAGGAGTGCCGTGGCGGGAGCATCCGTGTCCGGTAGCACCTCGATATAGGTGACGAGATAGAGGGCGTTGCCCTGCGCATAAGCAGCCGGCCGATGCATCGTCCACGCAATGATCAGGCTAAGAAAAAATTGGAAGATTGAGCGCACGGTTCCTCCCGGCATGTTTTGTCGAATTTTGTCTCAATGGTAGCGACGCATTTCCCCCGCGTCAACGCACTGCGCCAGGGCGCTTGTCGCGCGCTGTCGGTGGAAGGCGACGATGGCACCCGCCTACCAGGCAGCAGATCTCAACGGAATTGAAACATTCTGAAAGCGAACGTGATCGAGACAACACGGCACAGGGCGAACTTATCTGCTGCGGATGCTCGTTTTCTTCGAATTTCCCCCGCAAGGCTGATGTCATTGGCCACTGACGGTTGGGAGGGTCTATAACACCTTGTTTTATAAGCAAGTTCCTGCTTCTGCAGGAACGTCCAGTTTTGTTTTTTCCTTGTAATGTCGCATCGGGTCGCCATATTGTAGTTATGTCGGCGGGGGCGTGAATTGGAACAGCGGCAAGATAGCAGCAGTGACCGATTGCGGTACGTGCCCGCAACGTGCTGCTGCTCTATCCGCGCTTCGTCAACGAATCGTTCTGGAACTATCGCGAAGTCCTGCGCGGTCATCGGGGCGCAGTATCCCGCTATTCCGCTGGGCTTGATCACGGTGGCGGCGATGTTGCCGAGCCAATGGAACGTACGTCTTGTCAATCTCAATACAGAAGAACTGAGCGACGCGGACCTGGAGTGGGCCGACCTGGTGATGACCGGCGGCATGATGTTCCAGCAGGCGAGCACACTCGATATCATCGAGATGTGCCGTGAACGCGGCAAGCCGGTTGCTGTCGGCGGCCCGGACGTATCGTCAAGTCCACACGTCTACGAGAGCGCGAATTTCCGCGTGCTCGGCGAGGCCGAGGGCGTCATCGATGGGTTCATCACCGCGGTCGACAGTGACGCGACGAAGGCGTGTTCGTGGCGACCGAAATTCCAGGCCGATGTCACCAAGACACCGAAGCCGCGTTTCGACCTGCTCAAGTTCGATCAGTATATGTATATTGGCGTGCAGTTCTCGCGTGGTTGCCCGTTCACCTGCGAGTTTTGCGATATCATCGAGCTTTACGGCCGGGTGCCGCGGACCAAAACGCTGAACAAGTACTCGGCGAACTCGATCATCTTTATGATCTAGGTTATCGCGGCCACGTCGATTTCGTCGACGACAACCTGATCGGCAACAAAAAAGCAATCAAGGCTTTCCTTCCTGACCTTAAAAAATGGCAGGAGGAGCACGATTTTCCGTTCGAGTTTTCGACGGAAGCGTCGCTCAATCTCGCCGACGACGACGAATTGATCGGGATGTTGAAGAAAGCGAATTTCTTCGTCATTTTTATGGGTATCGAAAGCCCCGATACCGACACGCTGATTGCGATGCGCAAGAAGCAGAATACGCGCCGCAGCATCCGCGACAGCGTCCACAAGATCTACAAGGCAGGCATGTTCGTGACGGCGGGTTTCATTGTCGGTTTCGACAGTGAGAAAGGTTCGGTCGCCGATCCAATGATCGAGTTGATCGAGGAGGCGGCGATCCCGATGGCGGTCATCGGGCAGTTGTGGGCGCTTCCAAACACTCAACTCGCACGGCGGCTCGCCAGCGAAGGGCGGCTGCACGTCAACGCGGAGTTTATGCCGAAAGGTTCGACGGATCAGTGCGCCAGTGGCCTTAACTTCGAGACCAAGCGCGAACGCCTGGATATCCTCCGCGATTTCCGCCGCGTGCTGGCGACTGAATACACCCCGGAGGCTTATTTCGGTCGCGTCGACCGACTGGTTTCGCTGCTTGATTGCTCCGATCGCCGCCACGAAATGGCGAAAGGCGACGTCCGGGCCAAGATCGGTACCGTCAATATCGTGCAGGACATCCTGCGCAGGATGCCGGAAGATCGCGAGATTTTCTGGCGCACTTTCACGAACTGTATGAACAGAGAATCCCGGTGCGTTGCGCGCGGTGGTGATCCTGATGGGATTTTATCTTCACATCGGTCCCTATACGCGCTTCGCGGTCAACGAGATCGACGAGCAGATTGCCGCGCTGGAGCGGGGGCAATTCGTGTCGCCGCAACTGCTGGCGCCCGGCTGTCGCCGCCGATTGCCGTCAACGCGTAGCGCGCGACTCAGAACTTGAGCGACAATAAAGCAGATAGATCACGCAAGATCGGCACGGACGGTTGATTCTGGTACTCGTCCGGCATTCCCGAACGATTGACCCAGACGGGCGGAATCCGAACGAAGCGGCTCCCATAACGTCCCAGCGGTTTGACGACACGAACACGACATCTCTGCGGCTTGACGCCGAAGCGTGTGGTGACAAGCGCATAAATTTCCGGCCGCGGCTTGTACATCCGCACCGCATCGACCGAAAGTACGGCGTCGCATAGCTGCCGCAATGCCTGCCGACTGCACCGCGGCGGCGAGCATGTTCGGCGTGAACCGTTGGAGAGGATGGCGACGCCCGCGTTTCGGGCTTTAAGCTGCTGTCAGCGTGGCCCGCGCATCGGCATAGGCATCGAGCGTCATATAGGCGTCGAGTAGTTTCTGCCGCAATTCGCGGGCTGACGCTCGTCACGCGGGCGAATGCGTAATCGAGTGGCGCGTTCGGTCAACGTCCAGAAATCGGCATAGTCGCCGGCAAGAGTGAGCGTCCAGGCATATTCAAGCTGCTTTGTTCGCCAGATTTCGGAAAAGCGGTCGGCATCGGGGCCGGCCACCGCGCGATAGCGCGCGATCGCGGCATGCACGTCAAACAGCGTGCCATAGGCGTCGAACACAAAGACTGTTGACAGGCATTGTGTTTCGTTCATCGCTGACAGCTGTTATGGTTGGCGGTTGGATACCGCAACAGCGTCGAGACCGTCAGGCCGCGAATGTCGTAGACGCGGGCATAAACGACGCCTTCGCGCACCACCTCAAGCACGACCGGTGCATCGAGGTCGGCGCAATAGAATTCGTTTAGCATCATAGCAAAATCAGCGCCTTTGGGATCCCAGATCGCGTCGTATCCGTCGCCCAGCCCAACCGCGACGGCCGGATGCGGGCCGCAGACTGCGACTGTCCAAGTTCGTCCCGGCGGGCGTTTCTCGCCACGCTGCGCAAGCAGCGCGCGTAATTGCCGTGAGGCCTGGGTCATCGACAGTCCCCAATAGTCGATCATGTAGAGCGGCCGCGCTCCCGCGACGCCGCCGATGAGGTGATTGTAGTAGGTGTACTGATAAGGATGCAGCCGCACCATCTCGATGACTGGCGATGCCACGCCAGCAGACGCCGACAGTGCTGCAACGGTCATCGCTGCGATCGGGCCGAGTGATGCAGGCGCTGCGCGATCCACGCCGCCGGCAAGTCCGCCAAGAACTGCAATCGGCGGCAGTCAGTAAACACAAAATGACGAATGCCATTGTACATGGCTGGCCGCGCCATGACGGTGACAACGAATGGGAAGCATCGCGGCGAGTACGATGGCAAGCAGCGCCGCGCGCCGCCTGATGTCTGCCGTCGAAGAGGTGCCGTCGCCACGGCGATTCGACAGCTCGCGCCAATCGTTCCGCCGATCCCGAGGGCCAGCAGCAGTTCGGGCAGCTTGAGCGCCATCAGTGTCGGCACATAGCTGCGCGGCATATCCGGCACCAGGATCAATTGGCCGTCAAACAATTCGCGCCACGGCTTTTCGAAAAAATTGGAAAAATATTCGACGGCATGAAACGGATTGAGTGGTGCGACGACCGCCCAAGGCCAAACCAGCCCCATCACCAGATAAGCGAGGATCACGCCCGGAATAAGAGCGTAAGGAAACTGACCCATTCGCTGCAAAGCCGGTTTCAGCCCGCTCACGCGGGCTCGGAGCGCAAGAACAAGCAGCAGCGGCAGCACTGCGTCGATCACCGCGAACCCGCCCATGACTCGCGAGCCGATAGCGAGGCCAACGCCAATGCCGCAGAGCGTGATCGTCGCAGGCGTCGCTCGCGGATATTCCTGGAACGCTCGCACGATGCCGAGCAGCGCGATCGGCTCGTGACTGCGAATGGCCCGTCTTTGGCGTTCATGAACATGTGCCCGTAATAGAGCGGGCAGGCGGCGAGCAGGATGAGACGCGATCAGGCCGGCAAACGGGCCGCCGAGCCGCCGGCCGAGACGCCATGTGACGAACAAACCGATCAATCCCGACCGCGGCGCCGACGAGCCGCCGGGTCTCGAACAGGCCAAGCGGCAAGACCTTTGCCATGAGCGCGGAGAGAAGATCGAAGCCGCCGCCGTACATGTAGAGATTGACGAACGACAACGCCCGCTTGTCGGCGAAGCCGGAGGAATACAGCGACACCAGGAGACTGCCGTATTGCGAATGGGTGTAGTCGTCCCAGCCCAGGCCGTAATCGCGAAAGGTCGCTGCCGCGACGACGCCGGTGATAGCAAGCACGTGATGGCAAGCCCATCCAGCAGGCGCGAGTTTGCGATCGCATCGGTGGATAGCGAGAACGGCTTCGCCGCAGGCTGGTGCACGTTTGTCCCGGGTCTAGATGCGCAGTACCGCGAATCTCGGCACATCATGCCGCATTCGGGTCCGAGGCAATGCGTCAAAACAGCATCGTGCCGACGAGCGTCTGGACGCAAAAAGCGGGGCCGAAGGGCCCCGCTTGCACCAGGTTCGACGTCTGCTCGCTTATTTCATTGCGGCTTCGTACATCTCGGCCACGTAGTCCCAGTTGATGAGATTTTCAAAGAACGCCTTGAGGTAATCCGGCCGGCGATTGCGATAGTCGATGTAATAGGAGTGCTCCCAGACGTCGCAGCCGAGGATGGGCTTTGCGCCATGCACCAGCGGGTTCTCGCCGTTCGGCGACTTCATAACGGCGATCTTGCCGTCCTTGACCGCTAGCCAGCACCAACCGGAGCCGAATTGCGTGACGCCCGCCTGAGTGAAATCTTCCTTCAGCTTGGCCATCGGGCCAATGTCCGAGGCGATCTGCTTCTCCAGTTTGCCGGGTAGCTTCTCGCCGCCGCCGCCCTTTTTCATCCATTTCCAGAAATGGATGTGGTTGTAGTGTTGCGCGGCATTATTGAAGAGACCCGGATTCTTGCCGAAAGTGCCTTTGACGACCTCTTCGACCGGCTTGTTTTCCCACTCCGTGCCTTTGGCCAGATTGTTGCCGTTCGTGACGTAGGCTTGATGGTGCTTGTCGTGATGAAACTCCAGTGTCTCTTGCGACATGTGCGGCGCCAGCGCGTCGTAGGGATAGGGAAGGTCGGGCAAGGTGAATGCCATAAGGTCTACTCCTCAATGTGAATGCGAACCGGGCGGGTAACATGGTGAAACCGCCAGGCGAAGGGAATGGTTCCGCTAGATTGGCGCAAAGCCGGGGGTTGAGCAACGCCTGCCGGGACAGGCCGCCCCGCGGCGTGGCCGCGCGCCCGGAAATATGGTTAGCACGCAAATTTCGTGGGTCCTGCAATGGATTAGGGGGCGAATGCCCCGGCATCTTCAGAGTCGCTATCGCTGAGCTGATTTGGTGATTAATCCTTGCGCCAGCCGCATGGCGCGGCCAAAATAGTTACCTGAATTGGGGCCCCGCGCGTCTGGACGGGGGGTAAGTTCGTATGTTTGCGTTATTGTTGATCTTTGGCATGGCCATTGTAGCTGCGGGAATTGCTCTCGTCGGCTCGGGCGTGTCGGTTCAAGATCACACCTTCGATCCCACCGTCATCACGCCAGGTATGGTCGCGATCGTCGGCGGCCTAATACTGATCGGGCTGGCGTTTATACTGCAGCAGCTCGGAAGTATCGAAAGAGCGATCGTATCGCGCGCCGTAATCGGCCCCGATCCAATCGGAAACTTCGACCGGCGTTCGTCGCGGCAGAACTGCCGCTCCAATCCGGCAGTTCCGGGTCCTGCCGAAAGCCGCGGTGGTGCCGATCTGCAGAGGCTGAGCCACAACGGGAATGTGCCCATTCTTGCAATGCCCGCGGCACAGGAAGCGGAGCGTTTGCGGGAGAAATTCCCGAGTTTATTGCGGCTCGAAAATGCTCCGGTTGTCGAAGAAGCGACCTGTCGACTTTGCCGAAGCCGCCGGTACACACCGACGAAGAAGTCGACGAGACCAGGAACGTTGTGGCAGTCCGTCAGGCAAGCGGTGCCGGCGTCGCACGGTCGGGGCCACGGCTTGATGTGAACGTGCCGTCCAATGGCGGCTTCCGCCCGCGTCAGGAATATCGATTCCTTTTGGCCCAAGCGTAAGCGTCTTGGGCAATGCAGCGCCCGCGGTCGTGCTCCAGACAACCGTTTCGGCGCGGTCCGCCGAGCCCGTACTGCCAATAGCACAAGCGCCGAGCCCCGAACTTGATCCGGCTGTGAGAGCCGTCGTAGCGCCAGAAGCGCCAATGCCGATCTCGATCTTGAAATCCGGCGTGGTCGACGGCATGGCCTATACGCTTTATTCGGACGGTTCGATCGAGGCGCAATTGCCGCAGGGCATGTTGCGTTTTGGCTCAATAACTGAATTGCGAAACCACATCGAACAAAGCGCTTAGTCGCACGCAATTCTGTCTGCAATGGAATGAATACAGTATTACCTGCGGTAAATTTGCGCCGTACAAGTATTTTATTGCCCTTAACTGCTATTAGCAGTATAGATTCTGTGTAGGCACGTAGTATCGTCTGCGGCATACATACCGCGCATGATTTCTTTGATTGCTCGAGTATTCCGAAGCGGACGGCGTGACGAACAATCTGCGTAACGTGATCGCAACAACGCCTGTACTCCCGAGAGAGCAAACCAATGAGCGACAACTCAGGCGAAAGCAGCAGCTTCATCGAGCTGACCGCGAACATCGTTTCTGCGTATGTCAGCAATAACCCGGTCCCGACCGCCGATATTCCAGCTTTGATCGGGCAGATTCATTCCGCGCTCCAGCGTGTCTCGGGAGGGCAGGCGGCCGCGCCCGCCGAGCCGCAGAAGCCAGCCGTTCCTGTCAAGCGTTCGATCAATCCCGACTACATCGTTTGCCTGGAAGACGGGCTCAAATTCAAATCGCTTAAGCGCCATCTGCGCACGCGTTACAACATGACGCCGGATCAGTATCGCGAAAAATGGGCTTTGCCGCCCGACTATCCCATGGTGGCCCCGAATTACGCCGCAGCCCGCTCTCAGCTTGCAAGACAGATGGGGCTTGGTCAGCAACGCCGCCGGCGGCGGGCGTAAGTTATCCTCAGCGCTGCAATACGCCGACAACGCGATTGGCAAAGCTTAGCCGTTCCGCCATTACCGAAACGATGTAACCAAGTAATCCCTGGCTCAAGGCGGGCTGCTCGATCTTGAGTTTCTCATAAGCTTCCAAGGTCAACTCATAGAGCACGCTTGGCGCCTCAGCCTGGATCGTTGCGCTGCGTGGCCGGTGAGTGATCAGGCCCATCTCGCCAATTGTCGTGTGCCGGCCCAGACTTCGTACGCGCATCGTCCGGCCTTCACCAACGTCGACAATGATGCCGATACGGCCTTCGAGAATGAAATGCATCGAAGTTGCGGGTTCGCCCTGCCAGGCAATGACATCACCTCCCTTAACTTCGAGCCGCCGGCAAACTTCGGCCAGCCGGTCGGCATAGTCGGCGTTGCCGAGCGCCTCGGTGAGCCAGGCGCGCAGCGACGGCTCATCGGCCGTTTCGGCGACGATGTTCCTCGATGACCGTGTGCTCGCACGCTTCCAGCGCATGATCGAGATCCGGCGCGACGGTCATGTCATCGGCAATAAATCTTGCCGTGCGGAATACTTTCTCCAGTTCCGGTGAAAGGTTGACCAGGATGATGCGGGCGTCCCGAGCCGACATCGCTTGCTTGATTTGCGTAAAGCTGTGCGTTGCCGACGAATCGATGCCCGTCACCAGCCGGAAGTCAAAAATTACGAAACGGCAGTCCGGCTGCCGCGCCAGCATCACTTTGACGTACTGATAAAGACGATTGGCCGATCCGAAGAACAGATAGCTTTGCAGCGCAACGCCCTGAATCTCGTGTCCGTGCTCAGTTAGCAGAAAGAGCTCGCGCGGTCCGCGATCGAGCGACGAACGGAATTCCGAGCCGTCAAAGGCGAATTTGATCGCGTTTACGCGGCTCGCGCTCAGGGCAAAGGTGGCGCAGCCGATGACGATGCCGATCAGCACCCCAGCGATGAAGCCCGAGTAGATGATAAGAGCCGCGATTGCGATCAGCGACAGATATTCCAGCGGAAGCAGTCGCCGCGACGAATGCAGCAGCCATTGGTAAACGAGATCCGAGCCCAGATAGAACAGCAGACCGGCAAGCACGAATTTCGGCACGAAACCCAAAAACGACGGATCGGCGATCAGTACTGCGCCCGAGATGGCGGCGACCGTCAGTCCCGCCAGGCGGCTGGTAGCGCCGACGGTGCGAACGAGAATGCTGCGACTAAGCGAGGTACAACTCACATAGCCGCCGAATGCCGCCGTCAACATGTTGGCAACGCCAAGCACTTTAAGATCGCGTTCGATGTCGGCTTCCATTTGGGTCGCGATCTCAATGCCGGTCGTGTTGAGCAGCAGGGTGCTGATGGTCACGAACATCACGGCGAGCACATCGCCGGCAAGAGAAGGCAACGCTGACCACGGAAATGTGTGGACTGCTGCCAGGTTCCACGGCAGGGTCAATTTGGCGCCGGGCTGCGGATTAAACATCCATCCGCTGGTTTGTGCGGCGGCAAGCGTCGAGCCGCTGGCAAAAACGACAATATGGGCAACCACGAAGGCCGTCAGCAGGACGCCAGGCAATACGAAGGCGCTTTTCGAGCGCCGCAATAAAACATGGAGCACAACCGCAACAGCCGCTCCCGCCGCCAGCTTCTCGATGACACCGGTGTCGGCAAACAAGCCAAGATTGGTGAGGGTAGGTCTTTGATTTGAGGCCACCTGCATAGCACCGGTGACCATCAGCCAGCCGGTCGCGCCAAGAAAGCCGCCGATTACCGGATAGGGCATGAAGCGGATAGCGCGCGCGGCCTTAGTGAATCCCAGCACGCAAAGCAATAATCCTGTCAGCGCGGTCGCCAATGACATCGCAATCAGCGCCGGTCCAAGTGCATCCGTACTACCGTTGGCGACCAGACGCTGCATGACGGTGGCGACCAGTGCCGCGATAACGACCGAAATGGAACTGTCTGGCCCGGCTACCGCGAACGTCAAAGAACTGCGCAATGCAACGATAGCGCCGGCGATCAGGGCCGACAGAAAGCTTACGGAGATGCCGTAAGCCAGGTATCGGTCGAGTGGGCCGGTAAAAATAAGGGCGGCGTAAGAGAGGCAATAAGCGATCGACAAAACGCTGCAGATCGTGCCCGCGAACACGTCTGTCAGTCCTGAGCGCAGGCTAAATTGGGACTCTTTCAACGTGTATTGCCTATCGGGAAAAATCAGACACCCGAGCGAGCATTACAACACGATCACGAGCCCGGCTAGGATGGGCTCGGGTAGGTCAAGAAACTGTTGTAAGAGCGGCGCGGGCGTCGGAGCGGATTCGTTCCACCATAGAGCGAAATCCGTTGGACCGCTGCGGCGTCAAATGCTCCTTTAAACCGAGCTTTTCGAACAAAGCGACCGCGTCGGTACCCAAGATGTCTTGGGCCGCTTTACCGGAATAGGTCGCGAACAGGATTGCGATCAGACCGCGGACAATGTGCGCATCGCTGTCGCCCACAAACGCCAGGATCGGGCCGCTTGCGCCATTTGGACGCACGGTTGTATCGAGCCAAACCTGACTGGCGCAGCCCTGCACCTTATTGGCGTCGTTGTGGGCCTCGGTCGGGAGCGGCGGCAGTTCACGCCCCAGCTCGATCAGGTACCGATAGCGATCGTCCCAGTCGTCGAGGACCGAGAAATTGTCGATGATTTCAGCGATGTCTGCCATTCAGCCTTCGTCCTACGTCGGCTATGTATATAGGACGTCGTGGCGGGCAGAGCGACCTTCCGTTTGATTTCGAAAACCTAGGCCGCGTGTTTTGCGTCTTTGCGCGGCTGCGGCCCGTGCCATGGTGGCACCAGATCGGCAGGCGTGAGTGTGTTCTGCGAGGCGTTGACCGGCGTCTGCGCGGCTTTGGTGATGCTTCCGGTACGCGAGGTCGAGCCGCCGTCGTGCGAAGCCAGCGTCTCGGTCAGGAAGTCGTAAAGCATCTTGGCTCCGGCTTGAGCCCGGTATCCAAGCGACACCGCCACTTGCGAGCCGACAGAACAGGCATCGGGCTGGCGTGTGCAAAAGCCGCGTACGTCCTGGACGGTCGCGGACGCAGCCGAGATAGCCTCTGAAGCGCCGACGTCGTTCGGCGACTGCACGGGCTGTGACGCGCCGCTGGGCAGCAGGATCAGCACGATGCTGAGCCAGAACGCCATTCGCAATAGAAAGAACATCGGTCCCGTATCCCCACGGCATGACTTGCCGCTTGTGAGTGCAAGCTAGCAGGCACCGTTGAAAGCCGCGTTCGCGGGACAGCGACGTTTTTGCGCATAATCGAAGAGAATGAGCTGAAAATTTTCACTCAATTGGACAAATTACGATTTACCTAAAATTTGAGCGAATACCCGTTAGCGGCGTTCGCACGCGGTTTCATCGCGGCTGAAGAACAACGATTGTCGCGGCAATTTTGAAGTTTCGCTCGCGTCAATCAAATGGCAACCGTTCGCGGCAACGGAGAGTTTACTATGATGGTCGAATGCGTGGCGGAGCCAGGTGCCTTCCGAAGGCCATCCGGTCCGGTGTTTAGCTTTCGCTTAAGCGCCGTCTGACACGATCCGGCTCAGAAAAAAGGGGAGCGCGTCTGCAGAAGCCGGACGTGCACGGGAACGTGGGCCTGTTCGCGCCGATACGAGTTTATGTCGAAACGCTGGTGCACCCCTCGGCGCAACAAGACGCGCTGACGGCGGCGCGTCATCGCGCCTTTATCGCACCGCGGCTGATTGGCAGCATGGTCGCGCTGGCGTTTTTTCCGATTTACCTGATCGCCCGCGGTGCCCCGACGATGATCGAGCTGATGATATTCGCCTGGCTCGTCATCCCGATTCTTACGGCTTACTTTCTGTCGCGCACCGGCCGCTACGAAAGCGCTCACGTGTTGTCGTCGCTGGCGCTAACCGGGCTGGTGACCGCGGTCGCCGCATCGACCGGTGGTATTTCATCGTTCGCTGCGATTTGGCTGGTCGTGGTGCCGCTCGAGGCGTCGCTGTCAGCGTCGCGCCGGGTCGTTGCAACGGCTTCGACGCTGGCGCTGGCTGCCGCCGGGCTTTTGGTGTGCCTCGATGTCAATCATTTCCTGCCGCCGCAAAGCGCGATTGCGCACTCCTCGCTTGCCGCGCTTGGGATCGTCTCGGCCGCGCTTTATGCAGCTGGTCTGGCGCTCGGCGCCGAGGGCCTGGCGCGCACCAGCTTCTGGCTGCTTTATGCCGAAGAGGATCGTTATCGGCTCCTCGCGCGCAACATGACCGATACCATCACGCGGCATGGCCGCGATGGTGCTGTCGTATTTGTCTCACCGGCCGGTGAAACGCTATTCGGCGTACGCCCTGCCGATCTCCGTGGGCATGGTCTGTTCGATCGGGTTCACGTCGCGGACCGGCCGGCCTATCTCACGGCGCTAGGCGACGCTGCCGCTTTAGGCGAGGCGCGCTCGGTAGAGTTTCGCATCCGGCGTGACGGCGTTGATGCACACGGTGCGCCTACAGTTGAATTTGTCTGGATTGAAATGCGATGCCGGCCACTCGGTCCCGCCGTCATTCAGGCCGGTACGCAACGCAATAGCGAGGTGGTCGCGGTGTCGCGCGACATCACAGAGCGTAAGCAACAACAACAGGATCTTGAAGAAGCGCGCGCGGAAGCAGAGCGCGCCAATGCCGCGAAAAGCCGATTTCTCGCCACGATGAGTCACGAGCTGCGGACGCCGCTTAATGCCATCATCGGGTTCTCCGAAATGTTGAAAAGGGAAGATGAACTGCGGCTCGATGCGGCGCGCCGCCAAGAATACGCTGGCGTAATCAACGATTCCGGCAACCACTTGCTGGCGGTGGTCAACGGCATATTGGATATGTCGAAGATCGAGACCGACAATTTCGAGATCACCGCGGAGCCTTTCAAGCCAGCGCAAGCCGTCATCGGCTGCTGCGATATGCTCGCGCTGCGGGCGCAAGATGCGGGCGTCACGCTTGAAAAAACGGTCAGCGACCATCTCCCCGATATCGTTGCCGACAAGCGTGCGCTTAATCAGATTCTGCTGAATCTGATATCGAACGCCATCCGTTTCACCGATCGCGGTGGGAAGGTCCTGGTCAGCGTACGCGCCGAAGCGGCGAAGATGAGTTTTGTCGTCGAAGACAACGGTGTCGGCATCAGTGAAGAAGATTTAGCCCGGGTCGGTGAGCCGTATTTCCAGGCGGAGTCATCTTACGTCCGCCGTCACGGCGGCACGGGATTGGGTCTCTCCATCGTCAAGGGTTTGGTGCGGCTGCACGGTGGCGATATTTCCATCCGCAGCCGGATCGGCGAGGGGACGCGCATTACGGTGTGTTTGCCGCTCGATTGCGAACGGGCGCAGCTCAACAAGCCGCGTCGGGCTGAGACCATAGTGAGCGCGCTCAATGCCGTAAGTCAGGCAGCGAGTAAGGCTGCCGCGTTGCGGCCCGAGCAGGGCGCACAATGCGATCTTTTAGAACGCGAAGACATGGCGGTGAAGAAAGAAGAAATGGCGGTGAAGAAAAGTGCGTGAACGTTGCAAAGATAACCGGGGCCGAAGCGCGCGTGGCTCAGCCAAGGCTCTGGCGCTTGGTTCACAGCTCTGGACGCGTGCAACCGAACGTCCAGTGGATTCCTTTGCGATGCTCGGAGCGGCAGCCGCAACGCTGGTGATCATCGTGAATGCGGTGTTCCTTCAAGCGGGCGCGAAGCCCGCACCGTTCGTCGCTACTCCAGCTCCGACCCCCGCTGTGGCCGACGTTCAACCGAAGCCCATCGTACAAGGCACACTTAAGCCGGCGGATATGGCGCCGGCGCACACCGCGGCGATCCCGCCACATTCGCAACAGGCTGCTGCAATGCCTGCGACGGTTCCGCTGCCACCCCGCCGCAATGACCCGATAGCTGACTTGATCGAGCCGTCGCGGCGTATCCAGGCAGTGCAGCGCGTATTGTCGGAATACGGCTACGGACAGCTCAGGGCATCAGGTGCGCCGGACGAGGCTACCAGCCAGGCGATCGAAAAGTTCGAGCGCGCCCACAAATTGCCGGTCACTGGGCGGGTTTCCGAGAAACTGGTCAGCGAGCTCGGCGCTATGGCTGGGCATCCGATCGAATAGCGATTTGCCGCCTTGGCCGGATCGAGTCATATCTCGGCTAATGCGTCTGAAAACCGCGCTTTGGGTTGCTGCTTATCTGCGCCGCTGCCAAGTGGAGGGCATCGCCGCGGTTGTTCGCCGCCGTGGCGCCGAGGAAGCCGGTGCGGTGTTCATCCGAATCGATCGGCTTGATGGAACTTCGGATTTGTTTGGCCCCGCTCCGCAAAGCGAGTTCGACGCCGTCCGTGATACCGACCGCGCCTTTGCTCCGAGCTTGAAGGAGCGCCCGGCACCCGATGCCGCCGTTGAAGCTTATCTCGCGCGCGAGATAAAGTTTGATCCCGACGTCTGGATTGTCGAAGCTGAGGATCGCGCCGGGCGCAATTTCCTCACCCTGGTCGGCATGCGATAGCTTTCAGGAGACGTTGCGGCGTTCGGTCGTGCGCGGCGCGATTTGGGGACGGCGTGGGATTGCCACGGCGGGCCGCGCCCGCGAGCCCTGGTCATCCCAATGTATCGGTTGATGGTTCGCTGCGGATCGTGTCTTGATTTCGGAGCGACTGCCAGATCTCGACCATGCCCTCCGCTGCCGGCAGGGTCATTTCATCGAACAAAGTCGCGAGTGACTGGACGCGCTCTACCGAGTGCCCCACCGTCGGATTGGCGAACATCAAAATGCGGTGGAACACGTCGCGCGGAACGCCAGCGCTTTGATCGCGACCACCATCGGCTCGCCGAAATTGTCGCGGGTAATGCGGCTGGGCCTGTTCGTGCGGAATGTGCAACGCGAGCGCGAACTGCATGGCGAGTTCCTCGCGATGGTGGCCCAGAGCCGCCGCCTCGAGGCGCTGCGCTACAGAAGTGTCGCGGGCGACTACAATTTCCCCTGCGGAAAGCGGGACAACGATATGGAGGTTGAGCAGGATCAGCCGCCGTTCCTCTTCGGTGGAGGCGAAAAACAACGTGTTGAGCTCGCTCGCGGTTGCAGGATCGAGTTTGTGCGATGCCTCGTCGGCGACGCTATCCTCGATCGCCAGACTGTCGGCTGAATTACCCTGATCTTCAGGCTCGGGAGTTGCGACAGGTTCTAACGGCTTTATCGGTGCAATGATTGCCGGGGCGGGGGCTGTAGCAGGTGGTTCAGTCTCCGTGGGCGCTCGAAGCACCGCATGTCCTCGCAGCGGCGCGGCAACCTCCGGCAAATCCTTAACAAGATATTGCACGACACGAAGCGGCGGTGCGAGGTGCGGTGCCAACCTTGCCGCAATTGTTGCTCGCGTTTGAGCGTCGACCCCATCGAGCAGCCGCAATGCGAGCTCGGTGTAATGCCGTTCCTCGTCGGCGCGTGTGCTTGAGCTTCTGCACATAGAGGTCGGTGAGAACCCGAATGAGCGTCGGACGCATGTCGACGCTGCCACGTAATCCGATTTCGGCCAGGCCGTCGAACAGAGCTTGGTATTTCCATCGCACGTAACTCGATCACAACAGGGAACCGCAGATCCTTCTTGATCCCAGAGCCTAAGTTGTGCGCGTTAGCGGAGCGTTAACCTTGCATGCCGCTTAATCGCGAGGACGCCGATTATTGTCGGATCGGGCAGAATCCATATCGGCCGTCTGAGGAAGTGGCTGGTGGGCACCGTTGTCAAATTCCCCGAACGAGGGGCGTATAGTCAGGTTCGGCCGCGCCGATGCGCAAGACGAGTCCGCCACCGTTATCATTCTGCCGGTCATCCGGATCGAGCGGTACGATCGATCACGTCGCCGAGAGTGCTGGTCCGCAAATCGCCGCCGCCCGCGGACAACCAAGGGCGGCCGCCGCCGCATGAGGCGCCGCTAAAGGTCGGCACGCCGATGTCGCCGCGTAGCTGGCTTTCCCTGTCGACGAAAATCGCCATTCGCCGTCTTGCCACGCTGTTGGTTTCCGGCTGCACGCAGCATCGGCGATTTGGCCGGCTGCAATCACCGTTGGTCAGCGACGACATCCATGCCTGGGTCGGGCAGGAAGCGGCGGCGCATGCCGGCGCTCCGGTTTCAGTCAATAATCTGACCGATGACGAGCGTACGCTGCGCGATCTTGGCGTTCCCGCTGATCGAGCCGCCTTACGACCGTATGCGCTGGGACGCGGTGGTTTACGAATACGGCCAGAAGCGCGAGTTTCGGCGCGATCTGTGGACATTCGACACCGCCGCCTATTACGCGCATCTGATGGGCGAGTTCCATCGCTCCAGCATCGCGCGCTACAACCAGTTGATCGACGATATGCGCAACGACATCGTGCGCATCGATCCGTTCTTCCAGACCGCGCGCCGCGTAGTCGATGTCGATCAGCGGCGCGAGAAGAGTATGCGAATACGTCGCCGATCTAAGCCCGCCGGAACGTATCAGCGCGTTGGCGCGCGTCGGCGAGAACAGCCTGACCATCGCCTGGGTCCATCACTCGCTGACCGAGCGCTGCGCCAGCTATCGCTATGCGCTCGAACATCTGACCGTCGCCGAGCCCGCGCCAGTCGCAGCCGAAGCCGAACATATCCTCACCGAACTGCAACAGCAGATCGCCGCGCAACCCGGTCGGCGCCGGCGCCGCACTTCGCTGCAAGCTGCCCGCGAAAGTCGTCACGAAATAACTATTGCACCGGGCCGAGCCGGCATTGCGCGTTGGCGAGCGCGCGCCGCGCCATCGGCATGAGCCCGGGCTCCGGCGCCAGCGCCCGCAACACGATCAGGCCAGTCGTGGTCGGCGACTCGATGATCAGCCGGTCGGCGGCGGTGACGTCTTCTTCCTCCGGCACCTGGGCGTGCTGATCCGGCGTCATCAGATCGAGTTCGATGGCGCGTCGGCCGGCAGCGCGATCGTCGATCGCGTAATAGGCGACGCTGTTGCGCGTATAGAAGGTGACCGAAGTGTAGGCTTGGCTCAGCGGCACATTGAGCTTGATCGCGCCGCTGGAAAGGTCGTAGCGGCATACCGCGGCCGTAAATGCGGGGTCCATGAACGGCATGATGGACGCTTCCGCCGTCGGCGCCGGCAGCGGCACCACGGCATTGACCTTGGTCAGCGGCACGAGCCGCGAATAGGCGTCCTGGTTCGCCGCCCGCGGCAGCACCAGTACGGTCGCAAGATGCACGATGCCGCCGAGCAGAATTGCGCCGAGCACCCATAACAGCAAGCGGATCATGAGCAGCGCCTTTCGCGTCGATCGCCGGCATCGGGCCTTCCTTGGTGGTGCGCGTCGCAACGCCAATCGGCGTGTCATAGAGCCGCCAGACCAGGACGTAGCGCTCGATACCGCCGGTCGGCAGCCAATTGCCGGGCCGCGCGCGCGGCGCGACGTTGATGGTGAAGCGGCCATCGGTTTCGCGCACGATTTCCTCGCTGGTGAAGCCGTGCCGATCAAGCGTGTTCGGGACCAGACCGCCGTCGAGATTGTAAAGCGTGAGTGTCCAGTAGCGCGCGGCCGGCGTCAGGCCGCTGATGGTGAAGGTGCAGCGGCCGTCGAAAGTGTTTCCGGCATCGTCGGTGCGGGCGTAGAACGCGACGCCATCGCCGATGCCGATCGGCAATTCGCCGGTGCGCGCGATGGTAGCGCGCGCATAGGGATCGATGTCGACCGAACCGCTCTTCGGCCATGCCGTCCAGGCGCCGATGCTGCAGCGAGCCGAACGCGATGCCGCGGGTGGTCGTCATCCATGTCGCGCCAAGTCCGATGGCGGCGGCGAGCATCAACGTGAAACATGATCCGAACAGCAGGCGCATCAGTCGCCGACGATGGCATATTCAGCTGGCAGCCTTCGCGGCTCCGCCGCCGCTCACCGTGCCCGGTGCCGCCTTGTTGACGTCGAGCAGCGCCGAGCGTGCCGGGCGATGCTGGATTGCGCGGCGAGCGCGTGGTTGGCGTCGTCGAGCAGTCGCTCGATCCGCACCAGGATGTCCGTACCCTTGCGCGTCAGCAGCGCCGGATGCGGCTCATCGATGCCCTTGAACGACGCTGTCAGGCATTGGCGGCGCATGGGTCGGCGGCGGCAGGCCGGGCAGCGGCCGCAGTTCGATGCCCTGGTGCGCATAGGTCATGATGTTGTGCCAGGTCATCGCCGGCAGCGTGCCGCCGGTCATGCGCTTGGTGGACGTGTAGTCGTCGTTGCCCATCCAGACCGCGCCGGCGAAATTCCCCGTGTAGCCGACGAACCAGGCGTCACGCCAGGAATTGGTGGTGCCGGTCTTGCCTGCAACCGGGACGCCGTCGAGCTTGGCGCGCTGGCCGGTGCCGTTCTCGACCACCGAGTTCATCATCTTGATCATGTCGAGCGCGACCGACGGTGCGATCACCTGTTGCGGCTTTGGGCCGTCGCGGTCGAAGCGCCAGATCAACTGGCCGGTGCCGTTGCGCACTTCAAGCGCTGCGTGCGGCGCCACGGCTTTGCCGAGATTGGGAAACGTCGCGTAGGCGACGGCGTGTTGGTAGACATAAACTTCATCGGCGCCGATCGGCAGCGACGGCGTGTCCGGCAGTGGCGACTGGATGCCGAAATTGCGCGCGGTCTGCACGATCATGGCGCGGCCGAGTTTCGGATTGCCGTGGCCGAGTTCGATCGAAAGCTTCACCGGGATGACGTTGATCGAATGCGTGATGGCTTCGAGCAGCGTCACCGAGCCGGAATAGCCGCCGGAATAATTGTGCGGACACCAATTGCCGATGCAGACCGGCGAATCGACGATACACCGATGTCGGCTTGAAGCCGTTCGCCAGCGCGGTGGCATAGACGTAAGGCTTGAACGAGGAGCCGGGTTGGCGCAGCGCGTCGGTCGCACGGTTGAACTGGCTGGCGCCGTAATCGCGTCCGCCGACCATGGTGCGAATGCCGCCGTCGAGATCGGCGATCACGACCGCGGTCTGGCTGGCGCCGTAGTCATGGCCGTATTGGCGCAGCTCGTTTTCGACCTCGTGATCGGCGTAGTGCTGAAGATTACTGTCGAGCGCGGTGCGCACCACGAAGAAGCGATCGGTCACGGATTTTGGGAAATGTATCGACCAGCTTCCGCATCTCGTCGAACGCGTAGTCGAGGTAATAATTCGGCGCGCCGTCGTCGCGGCGATCGATCGGCGTCGCCGGATTGCGCCGGGCGCCGTAGACTTGGCCTTCGGTCATGAAGCCATTGTCGACCAGATTATCGAGCACGACGTTGGCGCGCGCGCGCGCCGCCGGGAGATTGACCAGCGGCGAGAATTTGGTCGGCGCCTTGAACATGCCGGCGAGCATGGCCGCTTCCGGCAGCGTCACGTCCCGCACCGACTTGCCGAAGTAATATTCCGCCGCGGCATCGACGCCGAACGCGCCGCCGCCGAGGTAGGCGCGGTCAAGATAGAGTTTGAGGATTTCGTTCTTGCTCAAATGCGATTCGAGCCATAGCGCCAGGAAAGCTTCGTTGATCTTGCGCTCGATGGTGCGCTCATTGCTCAGGAACAGATTCTTGGCGAGCTGCTGCGTGATGGTCGAGCCGCCTTGCACCACGCCGCCAGCCTGCGCGTTGGTGACCAAAGCGCCGGAATGTGCCGGTAAAGTCGATGCCGAAATGTTCGTAGAAGCGGCGGTCTTCGGTTGCCAGCGTCGCCTTGATCAGATCGTCGGGAATTTCGTCGAGCGGGACGGAATCATTGTGCTTGATGCCGCGGCTGCCGACCTCATTGCCGTAGCGGTCGAGGAAGGTCACCGCGAGATCGGATTTTTTCAGCCAGTCATCGTCCGAAGTCTGGCGCATCGCCGGGACGGCGAGCGCCAGCATCAGGAGCAGCCCGCCGGTGCCGATGCTCGCCATCTCCGATAGCGGCTCGACCAGGACCCAGCGGCGCCAGCCGGCGACGTGACAGCGGTCCATGGCCGCGGTGAAGCGCTCGTAGAGGTCGCGCGCCCACTTGCCGCAGCAGGAACACGGCAAAATCGATGCGCGAATCGAGGTCGAGCAGGACGCGCTTGAATCTTCGGCAGCCAGCTATCGCCCGGACGGGGGTACATGTCCGTCAAAGTCGATCGCTCCGGGACCGGGTATCTGGTCGGCAGAATGTGCCATCGGGCTCGCCCAAGGTTTAGCCGAGGCAGGCATCGGGGCCAATGCCGCGACCGCCACAAGGTGAATGGAAATCAGGGGTAAATTTGGCTTATGCATGATGATGTCTGCACAATCCGTCCGCTTCGAGACCGATTTGCCAAGGTTGCGAGAGGGTCGACGGCCGGCTAGGGCGATCTGGAGTGCAACATGGCAGCCGATAATGGCCAAAACCAAGACGATCCGGAAATTCCGTTCTGGCGGCGTAAGTCATTGGCGCAAATGACAAATTCCGAATGGGAGAGCCTTTGCGACGGCTGCGGCAAATGCTGCCTCAACAAGCTCGAGGAAGAGGAGACCGACCGCACCTATTACACCGATGTCGGCTGCCGGCTGCTCGACGGCCAAACCTGCCGCTGCCACGACTACCAAAACCGCCAGGAACTGGTGGACGACTGCGTGCGGCTCACGCCGAAGACCCTGAAGACCATCACCTGGCTGCCGCCGTCTTGCGCCTACGTGCTGCTCGCCGAGGGCAAGGACCTGTACTGGTGGCACCCGCTGGTGTCCGGCGATCCTGAAACGGTTCATGCCGCCGGGGTCTCGGTTCGCGGCCGCGTCCGTGACAGCGAGGTGAATGTGCCCGATGCTGACCTTGAAGACTACATCGTAAGCTGGCCGCTGAAGCTGCCCAAAAAGGCGCGAAGGCCGGGCTGATTGCCGGCGATCAGAACCGCGCGTCTGCTCTGCAACGCGAGTGGTTGCATTGCGTCGCCGCGCAGGCCAAGTGGTGCCGAGAATGACCCGCCAGATTGCCCCCGACGAAGCCCATAGCATTGCTCCCGATGTCGTTGGCGATGAGCGCCCGACCGGGACCGTGCGCGTGGGCGAGGTCGTAGAATCGAAAGCTCCGGAGGGCTCGGCACACGATCACACGCCGGCCGCGCCGCTGGATCATGCCACCATCCGCGCCATCGTCGCCGGCATCATGCTGGCGATGTTTTTGTCTGCGCTCGAGCAGACGATCGTCGCCCCCGCGCTGCCGGCCATCGGCAAAAGTCTCGGCGACGTCGATAATCTGTCGTGGATCGTCACGGCGTATCTGCTGGCCGCTACCGCGACGACGCCACTGTTCGGCAAGCTGTCCGATATTTACGGCCGTCGTGCGATTCTTCTGGTCGCAATCGGCTTCTTCATTGCCGGCTCGGTCGCCTGCGCGCTCGCGCCGACAATCTGGTTTCTGATCGCCGCGCGCGGGCTGCAAGGCATCGGCGGCGGCGGCTTGTTGCCGATCGCACAGACCATCATCGCCGACCTGGTATCGCCGCGCGAGCGTCCAATCGTGCAGGGCCGCACCTCGGTCATGTTCATGAGCGCCAGCATTCTCGGGCCCGTGCTCGGCGGACTGCTCACCGACCATCTGCATTGGTCGTTTATCTTCTGGATCAATCTGCCGCTCGGCGCCGTCGCCCTGGTTATGACCGAACGTGCGCTGCGCCGTTTGCCGCTCAATCATCGCCCGCACCAGCTCGATGTGATCGGCGCTGTGCTTATGGTCGGCGCCGCGCTGACCCTGATGATGGCGCTGTCCTGGGGCGGCGCTCATTATGCATGGACGTCGTGGCGGATCCTCGCGCTTCTTGGTTGTTCCGCCGTGTTGTGGGCGTTGTTTGCGGTGCGGCTCCTCACCGCGCGCGAGCCTTTTATTCCGATTGCGATTCTGCACGGCGGCGTCACGACCACGATCACTGTTGCGGCGTTCTTCTCGATCGGCACGGTGATCGGCGTCACGATTTACACGCCGCTTTATTGCCAGACCGTGCTCGGCGTTTCGGCAAGCCTCTCCGGCCTCGCGCTTATCGCTTACATGGGCGGCGCCACTGTCGGCTCACTGGTCTCGACCCGCATCGTCGTCCGCATGAAACATTACATGCGGATGCCGATGGCGGGTCTCGTCGTCGCCATCGTCGTGCTCGCCGTGCTCGCCGCAAATCCCGCAGGGCATACGCTCACCGAAGTCGTCATGCTGATTGCCCTCCTTGGTCTTGGTCTTGGTCCGATGTATCCGGTCTCGACCATCGTCATGCAGAACACCGTCAAGCCGCATCAGCTTGGCACCGCGACCGGCACGCTGAATTTCTTCCGCACGCTCGGCGGCGCATTGATCGTGGCGCATATTCGGCGCCATCGTGCTCGGCGGCGTCGGCGAGGGCTCGCCGGCATGACGATCGACAAGCTTGCGGTGGGGCAGGGTGATCTGGCGCCGGCGTTCCACTGGGTATTCATTGCCGCCGCTGTTTGCCTCGGCATTTCATTGCTCTGCGTTGCCTTGGTCGAGGAGCGCCCACTGCATGGCCCGCACCAGCGGGCCGTCGCAGCCGCCTGAATACCTCTCATCGGCATAGCTGACCTGCCCGATGCGTCTTGCGCCGGCCGGGGCGCGGCGCGAACCTTGCGGTAAAGCTGTTCCGAGGGCGGCCGGCAAAAGCATGGATCAGATAAGCTCTGCGCAGCCGGCGGCTGAACGGAAGCTCGGCCGGCGGGAAGTCGTCGCCATCATCGGCGGCCTGGCGCTGGCGATGTTTCTCAGCGCCCTCAATCAGACCATCGTGGCGACGGCGCTGCCGACTATCGGCCGCTCTTTCGACGATTTCGAAAATCTGTCCTGGGTCATCATCGCCTATCTTTTGACCTCGACGGTGGTCGCGCCGCTCTACGGTAAGCTTTCCGACATTTACGGCCGCCGCGGCATGATGCTGGTAGCGCTCGGCATCTTCATGGCAGGGTCTGCCGCCAGCGCAGCGGCTCCCAACATGCTGATGCTGATCCTGGGCCGTGGCCTGCAAGGTATTGGCGGCGGAGGCATCGTTCCGCTGACGCAGTCGATCATCGCCGACGCCGTGCCGCCGCGCGAGCGGGGCTACTATCAGGCTTATACCGGCTCGGTCTGGATCGTCGCCGGCGCGGCTGGTCCTGTGCTCGGCGGCGTTATCGCCGAGCATTTGCATTGGTCGGTGATCTTCTGGCTTAACGTGCCGCTTGGGATCGTCGCGGCGATGTTGTCGAACCGGCAGCTCAAGCGCGTGCCGGTCCACGAGCGCGCTCACAAGATCGATCTTGTCGGCGCCGCTCTGATGATGTCGTCCGCCGTTGCGCTGTTGCTCGCGTTGACCTGGGGCGGTACGCGATATCCGTGGCTGTCGCAGCCGATCCTTTTTCTGCTTATTATTGCCGCGGCGCTGACGGCGATATTCATCTGGTGGGTATTGCGCGCACCGGAGCCGTTCCTTGCCGATTGCGGTGCTCAAAAACCCGATGATGCGGGCCGGCTGCGTTACCACGGCTTGCTCTCAAGGCGTTTCGATCGGGCTGACGATTTTCGCCCCGCTCTATTATGAGCTGGTGCATGGTTTGTCGGCGAGCAATTCCGGACTTGCGCTCATCCCCATCGTTATGATGACGACGCCCGGATCATATCTTTCCGGCCGCGCCATGTTGTACCTCGACCATTACAAATGGGCGCCGATCCTGATGCTCAGTATCGCGACCGTGTTGGTCGCTCTGCTGGTGATTTATCCCCTGATGCCGGTTTGGGCGGTGGCGCTCATTACCGGATTCGTCGGCATAGGGACTGGCAGCTCTTACCCGACGGTCACGGTGTCGATCCAGAATGCGATAGCGCATCAGCAGATCGGCGTCGCCATGGGTGCGATGAATTTCTTTCGCGCGCTGGCAAGCTCTTTCGTTGTCGCGATCATGGGCGCAATCATGCTGGTGGATCTCGGCGCTTCCCCACAGCACGGCGGCGCTGCTTCAACTGCTTTCATTGCAAGTGCGTCAACTGCGTCCGTGGACCAACTGGCGCGGGCGTTCAGTCATATCTTTGCGGTAGCGGTGTTGTTTCTCGTCCTCGCCATCGTCGGGCTTGTCGTGATGGAAGAGCGTCCGTTGCGCACAACCGTGCTTGCCGCGCCGGCGCCGCAAGAAGCACGTCAGCCTGCCGAGTAGCGCCGGCCGTCGTGCCGGCTTAAGCTTGCGGAAAAATCAGACCGGGAGGATGAGATGGACTGCAGGGTCGTTGTATTTGCCGTCACGCTTGCTGCCGCTTTCACCGCGAATGCCGCGAATTCGCAGACCATCATCGACGACTGGTACCAGGCCAAGCTGCCGGCGCCGCCGCAGCTCAAACCGGTTACTCTTATTCCCGGCGAAACCGCGCTCCTGGTGATGGACTTCACCGTGCAGACCTGCACGCCGGAAAAGCGCAAGCGCTGCGCCGAACTCGGTGCCGAAAGTGAAGAAGCTGGTCGAGGAGGCGCGCGGCAAGGGTGCGTTGATTATCTATTCCGTTGCGGTGCCCGGTTCGGTGCCAAGCGATGTGCTGAAGGAACTGGCGCCTGCCCCTGGGGAGCAAGTCCTGCCGCCGCTCGGTCCAGACAAATTCATCAACAGCGATCTGGAAAAGACCCTCAAAGACAAAGGCATCAAGACCGTCGTGGCGATGGGCACGCAGGCGCAGACGTCAGTGCTGCATACCGGCGGGGAGGCGGCGCTCCGTGGGTTCAAAGTGATCGTGCCGGTCGATGCGATGTCGTCGGACGACCTGTTTCCCGAGCTCTATACCGCGTGGCACCTGGCCCACGCGGCGCGCATCAGCAATCAGACGACGCTGACCAGGCTCGACATGATCGGCTTCTGATTACTTTGCCGCTTCTTTCTGTAACGCGTCGATCTCGGCCTGGCTGCGCAGCGTCATAACCGCGACCTTGCGCGCGCGGTAATAGGGTATCGCAACCTGCGTATCCTGACCGTCGCGCTCGAGCAGAGAGATGTAGCGCGGCTCGGCTCCTCGTGTGGGCAGGTCGAAAGCAGTCCACGTGCCGGATTTCGGGTCGTAGCGCATCACCCGGTCGGCGGTCCAAAGGTTGGTCCAGGCATCGTGATTTTTGTCGACCGCGACATGATACGGCTGCTGCCCGTTAGGCAGCGGGACGTATGTAACCGCGTGGGTATGGGTATCGATACGGGCGAGGTTTTCGCCCCATGAATCGCCTATCCAGAGGATATCGGCGTTCTTGTCGGTGCCCATGCGGCGCGGACCTTCGGCCCACGGCAGCGGTGAATTGAAATCAGGCTGCACAAAGGTCGCGTAGTAAGCCTTTTCATCATCGCGGAGCAGATCTTCCTGCGCTTTGACCGGCGCAAGCTTGATTTCCGACACCTTGGCGTCCTGACCGTTACCGACGCCGATCGTATCGAGCGCCATCTCCGCCCAATAACCGTTGCCGTCACGATCGGACGCGGTGCCGTAGGTGACGCCGACGCCATTCACCGTCTTGTAGGTCATCGACTTGAACTCGGTGAACTTCTCCGCGACGGGATCGAATCGCAGCGCGCCATCGGGCGCCGACGACCAGATATTTCCCTTGCCATCGTAATCGACCGTCGCGGCGCCGCCGGTTTGCGTCATGTCGGTTGGCGGCAAATAGACCTTGATCTGCTGCGCGGCTGGATCGAGCCGGCCAATACCGCCGCGGCCATTATTGACGTTGAACCAGAGAATGCCGTTCGGATCCCGCGTCATGCCGTGGGTCTGCGCGGCGAGACCGTTGGGGCCTGCGACCTTGAACAGCTTCACTTCGCCGGTCGCGGTGTCGACGTGGCCGATCGTGGTGCGTTTGTTGGGAACATTGCAGGTGAACCAGAGATTGCCGGTCAGATCGAGCCACGCGTCGTGTACGCCCCAACCGGGGATCAGTACCGAAGGCGTGCCGAGCGACCAATCGCTGCCGTCGTTCTGGACGAAGTCTGCAGGCAAATTGGAGTCGGGATCGAGCGGCATGTCGTATTCCTTGAACATCACACGCGCCGCTTCGCCGGACGGGCGCGGTTCAAGCTTAACGCCGCTTTCGTCGGTATCCGGTCCCCGGGCGCGGGCGAGGTAGGCCGCGATCTCCTTTTGGTGAAAATCAAGAATGCCGGAGGGTTTGCGGTCATTGCCGACGAAACTGCCGTTGACGTTGGCATTCTTCATCAGTTCGAGGATCGCGCTCCAGCCCGCTTCATCAAAACGATGCTGTAACGGGTAACTCGGCGTGTGGCATCCGGTGCACACGATGCTGACAATGCGCTTCATGCGCTTGTCTTCGTCGGTCTGCGCTGGCAGTGAGTCCAGCACGAGATTGCCGGGGAGTTGCTTGAAGGTGGCGTCCGGATTGTTCATCGGCGCAAGCGAGAAATCCTGCCTGGCATTGGCGGAAAGATCGACCGCGCCTTTGGCGGTTTGATAGCTCAGCGCCTGGGCCCATACCTTGTAGTGAGCTGCCGGAAGCGTCGGAAAGAAATAGTTGCCATTGTCGTCGGTGTACACGCTGGTGGTGATGGTACCGCCATCGGGCTTGGCCGATACGGTGACGCCACCCATCGGTTTTCCGTCCGGGGATTTGATCGTGCCGGACAGCAAGGCATCGGCAAAAGCCGGTGTTGCGGAAAGCAGGGCGAAGCTTGCTACGAACAGGCTACGTGCATTGCGCATGGCGTGCTCCGGGTTCAGTCGGCGTCCCGCGCCGCGTTGGATTTGCTGGGGGCCGGCGTGGCTGTAGCGGCAGGAACTGGAATGGTCTTGATGTATGCCGCGACGGCGGCGATCTCGTCGGGCTTGTATTGATATTTGAAGCCGGGCATGCGCGGTGTGCCGTTGCTGATCACTTCGGTGATCAAGTCGGCTTTGCCGCCGAGCGTATTCATCGACAGCACCGGCGCATATTGCGGGCTGATGATCTGCGGCTTGGTGTGGCAGACGCGGCAAGACTGATTGAAAATCCGCATGCCGAATCTTTGCTGATCTGTTCGATCAGCCGGCTGTGCGGCCGCTACGATGGGGGTCAGCAAAAGCAACACCAACCACGCGTGGCGTCTCATCAACTCCTCCCGGCTTATTTTCTTGGAGCTTACGCGTGCGCCGACATGCCGGAAAGGGCCTAGTCAACTGGAATTCGCAACTCAGCTACGGCGCGAGTGGCGAGCCGAGCGCACGGGCGGTATCGATGATCCAGGCGCGATAGCGCGACAGCGGCGTGACTCCGGTAAGGCCGCCGCAGCCGCCGGTGAGCTTTGGGCCGGTGGACCAGCTTACGACGCCGATAATGACAGTGCGGCCGTCTTTGTCGCGCAATACCGGCGCGCCGGAATCGCCGGCACAAGCGCCGAGACCCGGACTGTCATCTTTGGTCTTTGGGTCGACCAGCCGGATTTGCAGCGTGCCGGGTTGGCCGGTGGCGACCAATGTTGCAGCACGCAGAGTGCCGGCGGTGCGGCCGTCGCCGCGTATGGTGACACCGTAGCCGGCAACCACAAGAGCATCGCCGACGGCGACGGGTTCTTCTTCCGCACCGAGCGGCATCGCCGGCAATTTTGCCGGCAGCGGCTCGGCAAGCTTGAGCAGCGCCACATCGGCGGTCGCAAGATGGCCGAACAACCGCTTCAGATCGAATTGCGGATCGCGCTCGATACGCGTGATGTCTTTCAGGAGAGGATGTTCACTTGGCGCGCCGAGCAGCAGCTTGTATTCCGAGCCTGGCAGCACGCAATGGGAGGCCGTTAGCAACAGATCGCGCGCAATAGCGGTCGATGTGCAAACCGTGCCGCCGTCGCCGAGAATCATGAGCACTGAGCGGGAAGGCCCATCTGTTGCCGCTGGAGCGCCACCGACCATGGCGCGCGCAGGTGTCAGCATGAGCATGGCCAACGCGATGGCCGCGTACCAGTGAACTTTCATGGAATTATTCCAAACACGTTGCAGCCCATAACACAAAATTAGCGTGGTACTATCGGCCAATGTCTGAATCATCATCTCCCGGCACAGGCGCGCTATTCCGCCATCAGCCGTTCCTGTTTTATTTTGTTGCGCGAGTCTTCTCCGAATTCTCGTTCCTGATCGGCGCCGTCGCCGTGGGCTGGCAGGTTTATGCGCTGACCGATAGTGCATTTGCGCTCGGCATGGTCGGCCTGGTGCAGTTCATTCCGACTGCGTTGCTTGTCTTCATCGCGGGTCACGTGGCCGACCGTTACGACCGCCGACGCGTCGTGCAAATTTGCCAATTCGTCGACGGTGCGACAGCGGTATTTCTGGCCTGGGGCAGTTTCGCCGGCTGGCTGGATGCGCCGATGATATTCGCCGCTGTTGCAGTGTTCGGTGTGACCAACGCGTTCGAAAGTCCGGCGGGCGCGGCGCTGCTACCCGGCGTTGCCCCGGAAGGCATGCTGCAACGGGCCAGCGCCATTTCGAGCGGCGCATTCCAAGTGGCGATGATCGGCGGTCCGGCGCTGGGCGGCTTCGCCTATGCACTGTCGCCCGGCGCGCCTTACGCAGTGATGACGGTCTTTTCCCTGGTTGCAGCGGTGTTGAACGGAGCGATCCGGCTGGACCGGCCGGTCAGCGCAAAGGAAGATCAACCGACGCTTGGCGCTTTGTTTGCCGGGATAGGCTTTGTTCGAAAACATCCGGCGATCCTCGGCACGATCTCGCTCGATCTGTTTGCGGTGCTGCTTGGCGGCGCCACCGCTTTGCTGCCGATCTACGCGCGGGACATTCTTCATACCGGGCCGTGGGGGCTTGGTGTGCTGCGCGGCGCGCCTGCGATTGGCGCGCTGATCACCAGCATCGTCGCTCGCCCACTACACCATCGAGCGCCGGGTCGGGATGCGGATGTTCCAGGCCGTCATCGTCTTCGGCGTGGCGACAGTGGTATTCGCACTATCGTCTTCGATCTGGCTTTCGCTTGTTGCGCTCGCGATTATGGGCGCTGCCGACACCGTCAGCATGGTGATCCGTATTTCGCTGGTGCAGCTCGCGACCCCCGATGACATGCGCGGACGGGTCGGCGCGGTCAATTTCCTGTTCATCAACGCGTCGTATCAGCTCGGCGAGTTCGAAAGTGGCGTGACCGCGGCCTTGCTGGGGGCGATGCCCGCAGCGGCACTGGGCGGCATTGGCACCATCGCTGTCGCCCTGTTGTGGATGAAGTTGTTTCCGACGCTGCGTGATGTGGAGCGGCTCGAATAACAGCAGTTGCGGCTTCGTGCCATTGAGATTCTGTAATGGAGGTTTGCAATGGACGTTCGCGACGCTGTCGCTAGCCGGTATTCCTGCCGGGCTTTTTTGCCAACGCCCGTTCCTGAAACAACCGTGCGTGAGATTATCGAGCGCGCAGCGCGGGCGCCGTCGGGCGGTAATTTACAGGCCTGGCGTGTCTATGCGATCGCGGGAGCGCGAGTGGAAGAACTAAAGGCGCTGCTTTCACCGCGGATGGGCGAATTGCCAAAAGGTGAGGGCGGCGAATATCAGATTTTTCCGAGCGACCTGAAGGAGCCTTATCGCAGCCGGCGTTTTGGCGTCGGCGAACTGCTCTATCGATCCATAGGCGTGCCTCGGGAGGATCGCCCGGCGCGTTACCGGCAATACGCCAGGAACTTTCAGTTCTTTGGCGCGCCCGTCGGACTATTCTTCACGATCGACAAGATTGCGCTGCCGGCGCAATGGGCGGATATCGGCGGCCTCATCCAGACGGTCATGGTGCTGGCCCGCGCTTATGGACTTCACACGTGTCCGCAGGAAGCGTGGATCACCTGGCAACGTACCATGCGCACTTTCCTGGAACTCCCCGACGAATTGATGCTGTTTTGCGGTATGGCGCTCGGCCATGCGGACACGTCGGCGCCGATCAATTCCTGGCGGTCACCGCGTGAGCCGCTGGACAATTTTGCGACTTTCGCCGGTTTTTAGGCCTAAATCGCCCTAAATCGGCCGTTCAGGCCCAGTTCAGTAGCCGGCGCATAAGGTCGCGTATGCGCTGTGTTCTTCGATTCGCTTTGCCTGCGCTGATGCTGTGCGCTTTTACCCCAGCGCACGGGGAAGACGCCGCGCGTCCAGCATCCGCCGGCGCGGAAGCGGTGCATTGCCTCGATCAGAAAGAGCGCCGGGCCGAGAGCGAGACCGGCCATCTGGTTCGCCTTGATGCCGCCATGCGGGTCGCGCGAAGCCGTATGCCCGGCACGGTCGTACGGGCGCGGCTTTGCCGCGTCTGGCGATGGCATGGTCTACGTGCTGACAGTGCTTGGCCCACGATGGCAAAGTGGGCCGGCTGACCGTCGATGCCGTGAAGGGCACACTGGTCGGCGGCCTCTAAGCGGAGTTCTCTGTGCGCCTTCTTGTTGTCGAGGACGATCCCGATCTAAACCGGCAGCTTGCGACTGCGCTGACCGACGCGGGCTATGTCGTTGATCGTGCCTTCGATGGCGAGGAGGGGCATTATCTCGGCGAGAGCGAGCCCTACGACGCCATCATCCTCGACATCGGACTTCCGAAGATGGACGGCATTTCGGTGCTGGAATCCTGGCGCCGCACTGGCCGTGCGATGCCGGTCCTGATCCTCACCGCGCGCGACCGTTGGAGCGACAAGGTGCAGGGCTTCGATGCCGGCGCCGACGATTATGTGGCGAAGCCATTTCATCTCGAGGAAGTGCTGGCGCGGGTGCGTGCGCTGCTGCGCCGCTCCGCCGGTCACGCCAAGAGCGAATTCACCTGTGGGCCGGTCCGGCTTGATACCCGCACCGGCCGTGTTGCCGTGGACGGCAATCCGGTGAAGCTCACCTCCCATGAATATCGTCTGTTGTCTTACCTGATGCACCATACCGGCCGTGTGGTTTCGCGCACCGAACTGGTTGAGCATCTTTACGATCAGGATTTCGACCGCGACTCCAATACCATCGAGGTGTTCGTCGGCCGCATCCGCAAAAAACTTGGCGTCGATGTGATCCAGACGGTGCGCGGTCTCGGTTATCTGCTCACTCCGCCCGATGCGCGCTAATTCGCTCGCGCTACGTCTGTTCCTCTGGGCGACGGTCTGGACGGTGGTTGTGCTCATCATCACCGGCATCGCGCTGTCGACTCTCTATCGGCATGCCGTCGAGCGCGCCTTTGACCGTCGGCTCGACGTTTACCTGCGCACGCTGGTCGCCGACGTTGCTTCTCCCGAGGAAGGCGGCGAGAAATTTCCCCAATCGATCGGTGAGCCGTTGTTCGAATTGCCGTTGTCAGGGTGGTATTGGCAGGTGACGCGGCTCGATACCAAAAAAACTGAAGTGCATTCGTCACGCTCGTTGTGGGATTCCGCGCTGCCTCGTTTGCCGAACGCCGGCGCGGCGACCGTATCTGAAGCGCTCGAGGGTTATGCCGAGGGTCCGGAAGACCAGAAGCTGCGTATTGTCGAGCGCAATATCGATCTTGGTGATGACGGCAAGTATCTGATTTCCGTAGCCGGCGACGCGTCGGAAATCGACGACGAGACGCGCAGCTTCGATCGCGCCATCGGCGCAACTTTTCTTGCGCTCACGGTCGCGCTGCTTTTGACAACGGCGCTGCAAGTGCGTTTCGGTCTTGCGCCGCTCAAGCGCATCTCGGCGAGCCTCGCGGCCATCCGCTCCGGCCGCGCCGAGCGGCTTGAAGGCGAATTTCCGGTCGAGATCGCGCCGCTCGCCCGAGAGACCAACGCATTGCTGGAGGCCAACCGCGAAATTGTCGAGAGGGCGCGAACCCACGTCGGCAATCTGGCGCATGCGCTGAAAACGCCGCTCTCGGTGATCGTCAACGAGGCGACAACCCGCGGCAACGATCCGCTTGCGCATAAAGTGCTGGAGCAGACCGAGATCATGCGCGACCAGGTGGCGCGGCAACTCGAACGTGCGCGGCTTGCGGCACGATCGAGCGTGATCGCATTCGCTGATCGACGTGCCGCCGGTCGTTACCGCGCTCGCCCGCACTATGGAAAAACTGCATCGTGAGCGCGACATCGCGATCGACAGTTGATGTTCCGGCGCAAGCAAGCTTTCGCGGCGAGCAGCAGGATCTAGAAGAGATGGTCGGCAATCTTGTCGATAACGCCTGCAAGTGGGCGCAGTCGCGGGTTGCCATCGAAGTGATCGCCGACCGTCATCCGACAGCCGCGAGCGACAGGAACCTGGGCGGCGATAGCGCCAAGTCTCGCGTCCGCATTATCGTCGATGACGACGGCCCCGGCCTGTCACCGGCCGAGCGGGAACAGGTGGCGTTGCGCGGGCAGCGGCTCGACGAGACTAAACCGGGCTCCGGCCTTGGGCTGTCGATTGTGGTGGAGCTTGCAAAGCTTTACGGCGGCGGTCTGACGCTCGGCACCGCGCCGATCGGCGGTCTGCGCACGGAACTTGCGTTGCCCGGCGGTTAGTTTAGTGATCCGAAACTAAAACTCGTTCAGGCGGTGTGGCCGTCAAATTCGCCGGATTTTGGTGTTTTCTTTTCCCGTTGCGGCGTCATTTTTGCCGGGCTCGGTTCTCCCGGAACGCCCCGTGGGCCAAGCTTTTCACGCGCGATGTCGTCCTCGGTAGGCCGGTCGTCTTCACTGGTTTTAGGCATCATCGCGTTGCTCCCTGTTTCAGGGTCAACGGAATTGCGCGAAAGACGGTTCCCGAACGTGGACTTTGTCAGTTCTGCAGTTCGCGGTTCAATGCGACGATGTCGTTATATTCGGACTCGAGCCGGGCGCGTGCCTTCGCCGGTTCCTCGTATTGGCCGAACAAGCCGATTGCCTCGATCTTGCTGACAAACGCCGGGTCCTTCGCGGCCTTGGCGAGGCCGTCGACCAGGGTGGTCCGCACGCACGTCGGGCAGTTTCTGAGGTGCATAGAGACCCATGATGAGGTTGAGGCCGTTCACCGCGAAGCCGGTCTCGGCGAAGGTCGGCACGTCGGGCAATTTCGGCAGACGGTTCGGCGCGGTCGTGACCAGGGCGCGCAACTTTTTGCTTTCGAACATCGCGGCACCGGTGGTGTAGGGCACCATGCCGATATCGACCTGCTTACCCAGGATAGCAGCGGTAAGTTGCGCCCCGCCGGGGAATGGTACGGCGACCATGTTCAGTTTGAAGTGATGCGCCAGCGCCTGCATGGCGAGCGATGATACGGTGCCGACGCCCGCTGACGCATAATTGAGCTTGCCCGGATTGGCGTGGATGTAGCTGACGATGTCGTCGAAGGAGTGCCACGGCGCGTCGGCGCTGACGGCCAGCACGCTGACGTCGGTGGCATAATTCCCGAGCAAGCTGAAGTCGTCGAGCGTGAAGGGCACGGTCGTTCCGGAAATGCGCGTGATCGTAAAGATCGAATTGACGCCTTGGCCGATGGTGTAGCCGTCAGGCTGGGCTGTCGCGACGTCGTGCATGCCGAGCGTCCCGCTAGCGCCGGGCTTGTTGAGGAGCACGACTGGTTGTCCCAGCGCCGCTGACAGTGACGGCTCAATCATGCGCACAGCGGTATCGACCGGGCCTCCTGGGGTTGCCGGTACGATCAATTGCAAGGGTCGGGCTGGAAATTGGTCGTTCGCCCAGACACTCGTGTTAGCCGCAATTGCCGCGATTGCGGCACCTGCCAGAGCGAGCAAAACTCGTTTCATCAACGCCTCCTGACAACGCCGGTGCGCGTGTGTCATACCACGCCATCACGGCACGCCAACTGCGGCGAGGGAGACAAGATGCGCGTTGTTACGCTCGAAGAACATTTCAGTTTGCTGCTGCCCGGCAGCCACAACAATGCGGCACCGTCGCCATGCCGCCGGCAATGTCCCTGACGTTGTCGCCAACGCCGCCGACAAGATGACTGACATCGTCGGTGGCCGGCTTGCCGACATGGATCGCAACGGCATCACGGTGCAGGTGTTGTCGAAGGCGGGCGTCCACATCACGCCAAGCGCGGACCAATTTGAGGGCAAGGAAGCCGTCGAGTTTGCAAAGAAATTCAATGACGGATTTGCGCGTAAGGTTGCCGAGCGGCCGGACCGCTTTGCCGCGTTTGCGCACCTTGCAGCCAGTGTGCCGGAGGCCGCTGCTGATGAGCTGGAGCGCACGGTCACCGAGTACGGTTTCAAGGGCACGCTGATCAGCGGCACCATTCGCGGTGCGTTCCTCGACGATCTAAAATTTGCGCCGCTCTTGGCGCGCGCCGAAAAGCTCGGCGTGCCGATCTATATCCATCCCGGTATGCCGCCGGCCGAGGTGCGCAAGGCTTATTACGAGGGGTTTTCAAAGAACATCAACTTCGGCCTCGCGACCTTCGCGTGGGGCTGGCACTACGAGGTCGCGGTCCATGTTATGCGGCTTGCGGTGTCGGGCGCGATGGACAAATTCCCGAAGCTCAATTTCATCATCGGCCATATGGGGGAAGGTTTGCCGGCGATGCTGGCGCGCTGTGAGCATCAATTCGGCAGGGACCTTTCATTCCTGTCGCGGCCGCTGTCGAAGATGATCACGGATCAGGTTTACGTCACGTCCGCTGGCTTTTTTACCAATCCGCCGTTCGTGGCGGCGCTGGAGACGTTCGGCATCGACCGCCTGATGTTCTCGGTCGACTATCCATATGCCAGTAACGCGGATGCGCGGACCTTCCTGGACAATGTACCGCTGTCGCCGAGTGACCGCGAAAAATTCGCCCACGGCAATGCCGACAGGTTGCTGAAGCTGAACGCTTAGACCGAAGGTGTTTTATTTCATTTGGTGCTGTATTTCATCGCCTGTTCATTCAAGCGTGACGTGCGCCGAGGTGATGACGTTTTTCCAGCGTGCAATCTCTTCCTGAAAATATACGGCGGTGGCTTGCGGGGTCCCGCCGACGGGCTCGGCGTAAAGGTCCGCGAAGCGCTTTTGGACTTCGGGGTCTTTCAGAGCTTCGTTCACACTGACGCTGATCTTCTCGGCAATCGGTGCCGGCGTTCCGGGCGGCGCCGCGAGTGCATACCAGGTCACCGCTGCAAAGCCGGGCAGTGTCTCGGCGATAGTGGGTACGTCGGGCATGGCGGCCACACGCTGGGGAGAGGCGACGGCAAGGATCTTCAGCCGGCCAGCCTTCACAAGCTGCATCGACACGCCGATGTTATCGAACATGCAATCGACGCTGCCGGCGACGAGATCGTTCAGTGCCGGCGCGGAGCCGCGATAAGGCACGTTCTGTAATTTCAGCTTCGCCATCAATTGAAACAGCTCGGAGGTCAGGTGCGACGTGGTTCCGTTGCCCTGCGTCGCGTCGGTCAGTTTGCCGTCGTTGGCTTTGGCGTAAGCGATAAAGTCTTTGACGGTGTTAGCCGAGATTTTGTCCGGGTTGACCACCAGGCCATTGGGCACCCGTCCCATCACCGTAATTGGAACGAATTTCAGCGGATCGAAATCGAGATGCTGATAGAGGTTCTGGTTGATGACCAGCGGTCCAGGCGGCGTAGCTATAAGCGTGTAGCCGTCCGGGTCGGCTTGGGCGACGACCTCGGCGCCGATATTGCCGCCGGCGCCGGTGCGGTTGTCGATAATGACCGACTGTCCCCACTTGCGTGACAGCCAATCGGCGAGAATACGCGGCATGACGTCGGCTGTGCCGCCAGCCGGATACGGCACAACAAGTCTCACAGTTCGGGTGGGATATTCCTGGGCGTGCGCGCTGGTAGAGATCGTTGCGCCGAACATGAGCGCCCAAAGTCCCAGTGCGAGGCTTTGGGCGAATGCAGGGCGTTTCCTCGATTTCATGTTTTTAGCTCTTTAAAAGTGTTTGCGATGGAACTTAGCTAACCGGATAATCAGCCGCCAGTGCGCGCGCCGGTTTCTGCCGCACTTGCGGCACCGTTACGCGGGCATTCAGAAGCGCGAACGAAGTTTTGCCCCAATGGACGTTCTTGGTCGCGTCTGCGTTTGGGGAGATTTGGGGCCAATCGGTAATGTCGGCTGCTCGTTTTGCGGTGATTGCTCTTGCCGCGATGGCAATCGCGGGCTGCTCGGCCGATTCCGGTCCCAAGGAAGCTGGCGGTACCGTTGCGGGCGCGGCGGTTGGCGGCCTGATCGGTAATGCGATTGGTGGTGCCACCGGCAATCGGCTGGCGGGGACGGTGGTCGGCGCGGCATTCGGCGGCCTGCTGGGCAATCGTATTGGGGCTGCGCTGGACGATGAGGACAAGCGGCGGGCCTATGCCGCTCAGGTTCAGGCGCTGGAGGCCGGACCGTCCGGTGCTCCCGTCGCTTGGCGCAACCCGGACTCGGGCCGCTATGGCAATGTCGTTCCAGGGCCGGCTTATCAGGCAAACGGCGCGAGCTGCCGCCCATTCACCGACACGGTCTACATTGATGGCACCCCGCAGATCGAGCGCGGAACCGCATGCCGCAATCCGGATGGCACCTGGACGGCAGTGGACTGACTTCAAAAGCCGGGCTTATCGCCTTGAAACGTCGGGGTTTTACGTAACGCCTTCTTAAGCGGCCTGCTCGTAGAACATTAACGGTATAGGTCGGCCGAGGGCGAGCGATGGCGAGCGACGGGCAATCCGTCGAACGGCTGAGGGAATATCTCCGGACTCTGAAGCCGGAAGCACGTTCTATGCTCGTTCAGGAGCTTGAGCGCGGGCAGCTGCGTGGCGACGACAATCCCGGCAACCAATTTGTGCTTGAAGAGCTTCGTCGCACCATTCGCGCCGAGGTGCAGCCGATACCGCGTATTGGCGACGCGGCGCGGCTATTCTTCACGCCCTTCGAGCCTTTCCTGTTTGACGGCCAGGCCGATCACAAACGGATGGGGCGTATCGCAAGGGTCTCCCTCGACCCGATCTGGAACTGGATCGGCCGCGATCTTATTCCCGCCGAAGCCAAAGCGCTAAGCGAAGACATCAATCGTGCGTTACTCGCCGACGACAGGACCAAGGCCAACCAGCTGGTTCGCGCATTGCACGATCGTGCGCAGCAAAAAATGCGGGAAACTCTTGCGGCGATCGGCAGCGATGAACGCGCAAAGCGCCAATTCGCTATCCATGTCGGCACGCCACGCTCGGCGGAAGATGTGGCGACGCTGCTGCAGATCCTTGAGGTTCGCGATGTGCTGGCTGATCTCGTCAGGCGGATTCCGCCCAGCGTTCGTGCTTTCGAGCGTGAAGTCGTCGATCAAGTCAAAGCTCTGATCGACAGCATTTCATCAGCGAAGCATCTCGGCGCCGCGGCGGCGCGCAAGAACGACGTAATCCGTTTTGGCTTGATCATCCTGATGAACCGCATCGCGGCGCCTTGGCAGATTATTCGTCTCGCAACTCGTGCGGCGGAAAGCGATGAGCCCGCGCGCATCGGTGAAACGCCGTATGCGGTTGCGGTCAATCTGGTCATCGGCGAGGTCGAGGCCATGATCGACGACCTCCGAAGGGAATTCAGGGCCAGCCGTTCGGTAACGTCAATCCTCAAGAGCATCCACGACGCGACCCGCGGACTGCGCACAGAAATCGATCTCTCGGGAAACTCGACCTGGAGTCGTCAGGTCGCGGCGAGTTCGTGCTGAAGTCTCAAACCTGCTCAAACCCGAAATCGATGCGACGCCGGGCCGCGTTCGCCGCCTGCTTCGCCCGCGGCCGGCGAAGGAGATAGCCCCAACTCGACGATCGACGCCGGTGATCTCGACGAGGTTGAAGCTCGGGTCGAGTTTGTCAGCGCTTGTCGCCACTACGCTGGCGAGCTGGCGTTGAGCGAAGTGACGCTGCGCTCCTACTCGGAACTCACGCAATATCTGGAAACCAGCGCCAAGGTTCTCCTCGACACGCTGCGACACGCCGGCCACAGCGACCGGCTGTTCCGGCAGTCGCAAGTCGACGCTGCGATACGCCTTTGCCGCACGGTGTTTGGCAACGACTATGCCGGAACCCTGGCCAAGGCCGCAGACGTGGCCGCGCAGGCAGCCACCGCCGAGAAGAAGTCCGCGATCCGCGCATAATTGGCCGGTGCCAGTGCGAAATTGCCGCGCCGAGGCTCCCATTGCGGCCGTAATCCGGCCGTGATGTAACGACGCGCGAACCATGGCGGTCAGCACCCGCCCAAAGTAGTTGATAATGACGCTTTGGATTATTCTTGCGGTAATGTCAGCGGCGGCGATGCTTGCTGTTTTGTGGCCGCTTGGGCGTAAATCGGCGAGTATGCCGGCGGGGGGCAGCGATCTGCTGGTCTATCAGGACCAGTTGGAAGAGATCGGCCGCGACCGCAGTGCTGGCCTGATCGGTTCGGCCGAGGCGGACGCTGCGCGCGTGGAGGTATCGCGCCGGCTCCTGGCCGCTGCCGATTCGCACGCCGCCCCGGAGGCTGCCGCACAGGGGCCGACGCAGACCATGCGGCACCGCCGCATGGCGGCGATCCTTGGGCTCGTCGCTATCCTGATCTTGCCGCTTGGCCTCTACCTCGAGCTCGGCTCGCCCAACGTGCCGGGTCAGCCCGCGTTTGCCCGCACCAATACGCCGCCAAACGGTCAATCGATCGAGAGCTTGGTCAGCCAGGTCGAAGCGCATCTTGCAAAAAATCCCAATGACGGAGCCGGCTGGGAAGTAATTGCTCCCGTCTATCTGCGCCTCGGCCGGTACGATGACGCCGTTGCAGCGTGGCGCCAGGCGTTGGCGCTCGACGGCGACAACGCTAGTCGTTATGCCGGATTGGGCGAGGCGCTGGTCGGGACGGCTAATGGCGTGGTGACGGATGAAGCCAAACAGGCCTTCACCAGCGCGATCGCACGCGATCCCGAGGAGTCCAAGGCGCGATATTTTCTCGGCCTCGCCGATGAGCAGGATGGCAATCGCGATGGCGCTGCGGCGCGCTGGCGGGCCATGCTTCAAGATGCGCCGGCCGGTGCACCATGGGTTGGTTTCGTCCGTGCTGCGCTGGGCCGTGTTACCGGCGAGCCGGTGCCGCCCGCTGCCGGTCCAAGCGATGCTGGTCCGAGTGCTGCCGATGTGGCGGCGGCAAGCGGCATGTCGGACGAACAGCGTAATGTTATGATCCGCGGTATGGTGGCGCAGCTTTCGGACCGCCTGCATGCCAATGGTGATGACGTCGACGGATGGCTTCGTCTTGTTCGGGCCTATGTCGTGCTCGGCGACCGCGACAAGGCCAAGGGCGCGGCCGACGACGCGCGACATGCGCTGTCGAGCCGGCCCGATGATATCAAGCGGATTGACGATCTCGCCAAGGGGCTAGGTCTGGAAGGTTGAACGGGAATGACGTCGCAGGGAAGCTTGGCAAGGACTTCTAGAATGACACGCAAGCAGCGACGGCTCATCCTGATTGGCACGGGCCTAGGCGTGCTCGCGGTCGCGGTCGCGCTGATGCTCAACGCGTTTCGTGACTCCATCGTGTTCTTCAATTCGCCAAGCGATGTCGCTGAAAAACACGTCGAACCCGGCACTCGTATCCGGCTTGGCGGTCTGGTGAAGGATGGCAGCATCGTGCAGTCTGGCGATCTGCGCGTCCGTTTCGAAGTCACCGATGGAAACAACGAAATCCCGGTCGCGTATCAAGGTATTTTGCCCGATCTGTTTCGGGAAGGGCAGGGCGTCATCGCCGAAGGTGCGCTGGACGGCGCCGGTGTCTTCAATGCCGACACCATCCTTGCCAAGCATGACGAGACTTACATGCCAAAAGAGGTCGCCGACGCCTTGAAGAAGTCGGGGCACTGGAAGGACGATTATGCGCAGCGCGCTGCCATGCCCGTCAGTGCAGTGCCGGTCAGTGGAGTAACCAAGTGATCCCGGAACTCGGCCATTACGCTTTGATCCTCGCGCTCGGCCTCGCCGTGATCCAGGCAACGATGCCGATTGTCGGTACGCGCACCAACGACGTCGTCCTGATGAACATGGCGCCGTCGCTAGCGGTTGCTCAATTCATTTTCGTCGCGATTGCGTTTTGTGCTTTGGGGGAATGTTACGTCGCATCCGATTTCTCAGTGCTCAATGTCTACGAAAATTCGAATTCGGCGATGCCGCTGATCTACCGGCTCACCAGCATCTGGGGCAATCACGAAGGCTCGATGATGCTGTGGGTTTCCATCCTTGCCTTCTTTGGCGCTCTGGTCGCGGTGTTCGGCACCAATCTGCCGCTGACCTTGAAAGCGAACGCGCTAGCCGTTCAGGCCTGGATTGCCGCTGCGTTTTATTTGTTTATCCTGATCACGTCTAACCCCTTTCTGCGCATTGCCGACGCGCCGTTCGAGGGCCGCGATCTCAATCCTGTCTTACAGGACCCCGGTCTCGCGTTTCATCCGCCGATGCTCTACCTCGGCTATGTCGGGTTCTCGATCGCGTTTTCATTCGCTATTGCGGCGCTGCTTGAGGGCCGGATCGATCCCGCTTGGGCCCGCTGGGTTCGGCCGTGGATCCTTGGCGCCTGGATGTGTCTTACGATTGGAATCGCTGGCGGTTCTTACTGGGCTTATTACGAGCTTGGCTGGGGCGGATTCTGGTTCTGGGATCCGGTCGAGAATGCCTCGCTGATGCCGTGGCTCGCCGGTACTGCGCTACTGCATTCGGCCGTGGTGATGGAGAAGCGTGCCGCGCTTAAGGTCTGGACCATCCTCTTGGCCATCCTGGCCTTCTCGCTGTCGCTGATCGGGACCTTCCTGGTGCGTTCAGGCGTGCTCACCTCGGTCCATGCTTTCGCTGTCGATCCGACCCGCGGCATTTTCATCCTTGCGATCCTGGTGGTCTTCATCGGCGGGGCGCTGGCGCTCTATGCTTGGCGCGCGCCGCTGTTGAAGCAGGGTGGTCTGTTTGCACCGATCTCCCGCGAAGGTGCACTGGTATTCAATAATCTGTTCCTGACCTCCGCCTGCGCGACGGTTTTCGTAGGCACACTCTATCCGCTCGCCCTTGAAGGGCTGACCGGCGACAAGATTTCAGTCGGGCCGCCGTTCTTTAACGCGACCTTCGGGCCGCTGTTTATTCCTCTGATGCTGGTGATGCCGTTCGGTCCATTGCTGGGATGGAAGCGGGGCGACATTCTCAGCGCTGCTCAGCGGCTGCTGGCGGCGGCGATGCTGTCGGCTGTTGCCATTGCCGCCGCGTTCGCGCTCGAACACCGCGGCCCGGTATTGGCGCCCTTTGGCGTCGGAATTGCGATTTTCGTGATGGCCGGCGCCGTGACCGATATCGTCGAGCGCACGATGATCCTGCGTATTCCGTTCAACGCAGTGCTGCATCGGGCGATCGGGATGCCGCGCTCGGTGTGGGGCACGGCCTTTGCGCATTTTGGCATGGGCGCATCACTGCTCGGTATCGTCAGTGTCACGGCGTGGGGCAGCGAGCACATTGCCGCGATCAAGCAAGGCGATGTTATCGACATATCGCACTATCGGCTGACCTTCGACGGCACGTTCAACCGGCCGGGGCCGAATTATCACGATGTGGTCGGGCATTTCACCGTGAGGCGCGCCAGCGGCGAAATCATCGGGGCGCTGGAGCCAACCCGGCGCACGTTCCCGGCCCGCAACATGGCGACCACGGAGGCCGCGCTGATGACGCGCGGCGTGAGCCAGCTCTACGTTTCACTTGGCGATCCCGAAGCAGATGGTGCGGTGCCGGTTCGGCTCTACTTCAAGCCCAACGTACTTTTGATCTGGGGCGGCGCTTTCATCATGTTCCTTGGCGGCGCACTGTCGCTTTCGGATCGGCGGCTGCGGATCGGTGCACCGCGTCCGGCCAAAGCGAAGCTGAAAGCCGCACTAGCGCCGGCGGAGTGATCGTTGTGAAAGCTCTCTATGCCGCAATGCTGGTGATGATGCTCTTGGCGCCATCGGCAGCGTGGGCCGTGCAGCCTGACGAGATGCTTCGCGATCCGATTCTCGAGGCGCGGGCGCGGGCGTTGTCGCAAGAATTGCGTTGCATGGTGTGCCAGAACGAGTTGATCGATGACTCCGAGGCGCCGCTTGCGCACGATTTGCGTGTTTTGGTGCGCGAGCGTCTCAAGTCGGGCGATACCGACCAGCAGGTGCTCGATTTCCTGGTCGCGCGCTACGGCGAGTTCGTTCTGCTGAAGCCGCCGCTTTCCTGGCACACGATTGCGCTATGGGGATTGCCACCCTCGGTACTCTTGATTGGCGCGGTGGTCATATTTGTCGATCTGCGCCGGCGGCGACGGGGCGATCCGACGGCCGAGGAAGGCTCAAAGCTCAGCGCAGCCGAAGAAGTCGCGCCTTGCCGAGCTTTTGCGGGATAATTCGGCCTCTTAACAAGATTGCCCGGACGGTCTCCGACCTGCTTGTTTTAAATCTTGGGGTAGGCTCCATAAGCCTTTGTTATTATTCAATAGTTTATATACCTTCCAACATTACAAAGTTTTAATCCCACCGACAGTTGGCCGTAAGGCTGCGCCGTCCCATCTTGCGGTGCAGGGACCGGGGCCGTCGGGGGCACCTTCCGCCGCGAGGCGGGAACCAATTTTGGAGACGTGTCTATGAACGGCAACCCGTTGCGTTCACGCCGAATATTATCTGTACGGCGTGTTGCGCTGTTGGCGACCACCGTTGCCGGCTTTACTGCCGCAGTGGCTTTTGTTGCGCCCGCTTTTGCACCGCAGGCGGATGTATTCGGAATAATCGCTCACGCACAGAATCTGACCGATAAGGTCCAGCAACTCTCGCAGCGCCCGGTTGGATTCGCCGACATTGTCGAGAAGGTGAAGCCTGCCGTGATGTCCGTGCGGGTTAAAATGGAACGTTCGGCGAATGAAGATCCGAGCGATCAGGAATTGCCATTTCCGCCCGGCTCGCCGTTCGAACGTTTCTTCAAGCGATTCGGCATGCCGAATACGCCGAACGGCAAGGAAGTTATCACCGGCCAAGGCTCGGGCTTCTTCATTTCCGCTGACGGCTACGCTGTGACCAACAATCACGTCGTTCAAAACGCCGAAGACGTTACGGTCACAACTGATGACGGCAAGACTTACACGGCCAAGGTTATCGGTACCGACGTGCGGACCGATCTCGCGCTGATCAAGATCGATGGCAACTCGTTCCCGTACGTGAAGCTCGCGGATACCGTGCCGCGTGTCGGCGATTGGGTGCTTGCGGTCGGTAATCCCTTCGGTCTCGGCGGCACTGTTACGGCCGGTATCGTCTCCGCCCGCGGCCGCGACATCGGCGCCGGTCCCTATGACGACTTCATTCAGATCGACGCGCCGGTCAATAAGGGCAATTCTGGCGGCCCGACGTTCGATGTTGATGGCAATGTCATCGGCGTGAACACGGCGATCTTCTCGCCGTCCGGAGGCTCGGTCGGCATCGCGTTCGCAATTCCCGCCGACACCGTGAAGAGCGTTGTCGCGCAGCTTCGCGACAAGGGTACGGTCACGCGCGGATGGATCGGTGTGCAGATCCAGCCGGTCACCCCCGACATCGCCGACAGCATGGGCTTGAAACAGGCGACCGGTGCCCTAGTTGCCGAGCCGCAAGCTGGCGGCCCTGCCGCGAAGGCCGGTATCCAGAGCGGCGATGTTATTACGTCGGTCGATGGTCAGGACGTTCACGACGCGCGCGAGCTTGCACGCCGCATCGGCACCATGGCGCCGGGCGCGACAATCCAGCTTGGCGTGATCCACCAGGGCGAAAATAAAACCCTGTCGTTGACCTTGGGCACCCTGCCTGCCGAGAAGCAGGCTTCAAATACGCCCTCCGGTCAGCGCGAGGTTCCCGATAGCGACCTGCCGAAGCTTGGCTTGACGCTGGCTCCGGCGAACAAGGTCTCCGGCTCCAGACAGCGAAGGTGTCGTGGTCACCGCGGTCGCCGATGGTGGCGTTGCGGCGGAGCACGGCTTTCAGGTCGGCGACGTCATTCTCGACGTGGGCGGCAAGACCGTCGTTACCCCGTCTGACGTTCGTAAAAGTCTCGTTGATGCTCGAAAAGAGGGCAAACACGCCGTGTTATTCCGGGTGAAGTCGGGCGAGGGCACGAAGTTCGTCGCGCTGCCGCTCGGTGACGCCTGAGTGATGGGGCATCCGCTGGCATCCGTCGCCCCCGCTGGCGGGCGTTCCCTGGGGGACGGGCCGTAAGGCCCGTCCCCGCCCAATACCAACTCTGCCTCCCGGCATCAGTCGCCCCCGCCGGAGTGGAGTAGGTAGAGGGGGTGGTGAGTATCCCTCACCGCCCCCTTCACTATTTTAAGGGGTCGATGAGATATTTTTTCAAGCGGATTTGAACGGCAAGCCGGCTGGCGGTCGATATTGCCGAGGACGGCCCGCAAACAATATGTTCCGGTGTGGAACGCCGCTGACGGCTTTCCCAACCACGGCGGCAAACCATGCGCCTTCTTATTATCGAAGACGATCGCGACGCGGCAGATTACCTGGTCAAGGCGTTCCGCGAGGTCGGGCATATCGCCGACCAGGCGACCGACGGCGAGGAAGGCCAGGCGCTCGCGCTCGACGGACAATACGATGTGCTGATTGTCGATCGCATGCTGCCAAAGCGCGACGGTCTCTCGGTGATCGCGGCCTTGCGGGCGAAATCGGTGGAAACGCCGGTCCTCATTCTTTCCGCGCTCGGCCAGGTCGACGATCGCGTGAAAGGGTTGCGGACCGGCGGCGACGATTATCTGGCGAAGCCTTACGCATTCTCCGAGCTGTTGGCGCGGGTAGAGGCGCTGGCGCGACGGCCGGGCAAGCGTGGCGAAGAGACCGTGTATCGCGTCGCCGATCTTGAGCTCAATCGGCTATCCCACGAGGTCAGCCGCGCCGGACAGGAATTACAATTGCAGCCCCGCGAATTCCGGCTGCTTGAATATTTGATGCGGCACGCGGGACAGGTCGTTACCCGCACCATGTTGCTCGAGAACGTCTGGGATTATCACTTCGATCCACAAACCAACGTCATTGATGTCCACATTTCGCGTCTGCGATCAAAGATTGACAAGGGCTTTGCCCAGCCGCTGCTGCATACGGTGCGCGGCGCCGGCTACATGATCCGCGATGGTGCGCGCTAGACGATGTCGCGGTTACAACTGCGCCTATCTTGTTGAAAACGGCAAAAGCCTATTTCATGGCAAAAATCGTTGCGGCGTAACCGGGAGTTCGCCATGACATCGAGCGATGCTAAGCCGTTTATCGCGGCGCGGGATTTTTTGCTCCGCTACCGTGAGGATTACGCTACCGCTTATCGCGATTTTAAGTGGCCAAAGTTCGAACGCTTCAACTGGGCGCTTGATTACTTTGATGAGATGGCGCGCGACAATGCGCAGCCGGCGTTGTGGCTTGTGGACGAAGATGCCGGCGAGACCAAGCTTTCGTTTGCGCAACTGAGCGAGCGTTCAAATCGGATCGCCAATTATCTGCGGGGCCTGGGTGTGCGCCGTGGTGATCGCATCTTGTTGATGCTCGGTAATGTCGTGCCGCTGTGGGAATGCATGCTGGCGGCGATGAAGCTTGGTGCGGTCGTTGTGCCGGCGACGACGCTGCTCACCCGCAACGATCTCTCCGACCGTTTTGCGCGCGGCCACGTTCGTCACGTTGTTACGTCGGCCGATGCGGCGGCAAAATTCGCTGACTTGCCCGGTGACTATTCGCGCATTGCGATCGGCGGCAATGCGCCGGGCTGGCTTGCGTATGAAAAGGGCTACGACGCGTCACCGGAGTTCAAGGCGGACGGTGAAACCAGGCCCGACGATCCGATGCTGCTGTATTTTACGTCAGGCACGACGGCGACGCCGAAGCTTGTCCTGCACAGCCATCAAAGTTATCCGGTCGGGCATCTTTCGACGATGTACTGGATCGGCCTGAAGCCGGGCGACGTGCATATGAATATTTCGTCTCCGGGGTGGGCCAAGCATGCCTGGAGCTGTTTCTTTGCGCCGTGGAACGGGCAAGCTTGCGTATTCATCGCCAATCAGAAGCGGTTCAACGCCAAACAACTGCTCGATACCGTGACGCGCTGTGGCGTCACCACCTTCTGTGCGCCGCCGACGGTTTGGCGCATGCTGATCCAGGAGAATCTCGCCTCCTGGAAAATCCCGATGCGCGAGTTGATCGGCGCCGGCGAGCCGCTCAATCCGGAAGTTATCGAGCGGGTCAAACAGGCGTGGGGTATCACTATCCGCGACGGTTACGGTCAGACCGAAACCACGGCGCTGGTCGGCAACACGCCTGGGCAGAGGGTGAAATCCGGATCTATGGGGCGGCCGCTGCCGGGCTATCGAGTCGCACTCCTGGACCTCGATGACAGGCCGCAAAAAGAAGCCGAACTTTGCTTGACGCTCACCCCGCGTCCGACCGGCTTAATGCAGGGCTATCAGGCTGACGACGGCGGCGTGCGCGCGATGGCTGAAGGTGTATATCGCAGCGGTGACGTGGCTTCGATCGACGACGATGGCTATCTCACCTACGTAGGCCGCGCTGACGATGTCTTCAAATCGTCCGACTACCGGATCAGCCCGTTCGAGCTTGAAAGCGTGCTGATCGAGCATCCCGCGGTGGCGGAAGCGGCGGTCGTGCCGTCGCCGGACCCAATGCGGCTTGCGGTGCCGAAGGCCTTTCTGGCGCTGGCGCCCGGTCACGTGCCGGATCGCGCCACGGCGCTGTCGATTTTCAAACATTGCCGGACGGCACTCGCGCCGTTCAAGCGGGTGCGGCGGCTTGAGTTCGCCGAACTGCCAAAGACAATCTCCGGTAAGATCAGGCGAGTCGAATTGCGGCGGGCGGAGGCGACGAACCAGCGGGGCGGCAACCGCGCGTCTCTCGAGTTCTGGGAGGAAGATTTCTCCGACAGCGAGATCGGCGCGCGCGCTGAAAGATGATGACCTGTGGCTGCAATCGCTAAATTATTTCGCGCAACGGCGTTCAGGCTGACGTTGGTCTACCTGCTGGTTTTTATTCTATTTGCGGCGTCGCTGCTCGGCTATTTCGCGCTCAACACGCGCCGGCTCATCACCGAGCAGATTACCGCGACGGTCAACACCGAGATCAGCGGACTGAAGGATCAATACAATCAGGGCGGCATCCGGCGGCTGGTTATCGTCGTAGACTTACGTTCGAGGCGGCCCGGATCGAGTCTTTATCTGGTCACGACGGCGACGGGCGAGGGGCTTGCCGGAAACGTCGGCTCGCTGGAGCCTGGCGTGCTGGATCGGCCCGGCTGGCTCGAAACCAATTATCGCCGGCTTGAGGCGCCCGAAGGCAACGAGCATCGCGCGCTGGTCGAGGTTGTGCAATTGCCGGGCGGATTTCGCCTGCTGGTCGGCCGCGATCTCGAAGAGCGCGAGCGGTTGCTGGGCATCATCGCCAATGCGGGGCAATGGTCGCTGGCGCTGGTCATCGTGCTGGGTCTTGCCGGCGGCTTCTTTGTCAGCCGCCGCGTGCTGAGCCGCATCGATGCCATGACAGCCACCGCGCAAACCATCATGGCGGGCGATCTGGCCGGCCGACTGCCGGTCGCCGGCACCGGCGACGAACTCGATCGGCTCGCCGACCACCTCAATGCCATGCTGGAGCGTATCGAGGCGTTGATGGGGGGACTGAAGGAAGTCTCCGACAACATCGCGCACGACCTCAAGACGCCGCTGACACGGCTGCGCAATCGCTGTGAAGAGGCGCTGCGTGGCAACACCGGGGTCGCTGACTATCGCGCCGCGCTGGAAGCGACCATCGCGGAATCGGACGATCTCATTCGGACGTTCGACGCGCTGCTGATGATCGCGCGGGCCGAATCCGGGCATGCGCGAGACAACATGACCGAGTTCGACGCGGCTGAGATCGCGCGAGACGTTGGCGAGCTTTATGAGCCGCTGGCCGATGAAAACGGTCTGGCGCTGAAGGTCGAAGCGCCGTCTGCAGCGCCGATTCGTGGTAATCGCGAACTGGTCAGTCAGGCTTTGGCTAATCTGATCGACAACGCCATCAAATATGCCAAACCGAACGGGACCATGAATGGCGAAATGAATGGTGTCGCGAGCGGCGCGCCCGCCGAGATTGTGGTCCAGGCGAACAACGAAGGCGATCGCATCATGCTCAGCGTCGCCGATCGCGGGCCCGGCATTCCTGAAGCCGACCGCGGTCGGGTGGTCGAACGCTTTGTGCGTCTCGAGCAAAGCCGCTCTGCTCCCGGTTCCGGCCTGGGCTTGAGCCTTGCATCCGCTGTCGCGCGGCTGCACGGCGGCGAATTGAAGCTCGAAGACAATCACCCCGGTCTGCGCAGTATTATTGCGCTGCCGCGCGCCGGACCGGCGGGGACGGGATGAAACGGCGCGCCGTTGAAAAGCGAGCCAGAAAAGAACGCGACGATACGACGTTGATCGCACGGTTCGGCGCTGAGCTGCCGCTGTCTCCGCCGGCGGCCCATACCGCAGTGACGGACTGGCTCTCGGACATCAAGTTAACTGCTGCTGGCAAGTCACTGACCAAATTGCGCGCTAGCCATTCGGGGCTTGGCGCGTCTGCTCGACGGTATTGCTGAGGCGTCGCCTTATCTGTGGGATCTGATCCGCGACGATCCGGTTCGTCTGGCGCGCTTGTTGACGTCAAATCCCGATAGCGAGTTTGCGGCGCTGCTCACCGCTGCAAAACGCCGTGCAGCGGCTGCGCGCACGCCCGCTGCGGTGATGCGGGCGCTCCGCCGCATGAAGGCCGACGCGGCGCTTCTGATCGCACTCGCCGATATCGGCGGCGTTTGGCCAGTACCGCGCGTCACCCATGCCTTGACCGATGTCGCTGAAACCGCACTGCATGTCGCGGTCCACTTTCTGTTGCGGGATGCGGTGAAATACGGCCGGCTCGAACCGCGTGACAAAAGCCATCCCGAGCCTGATTCCGGCTACATCGTGCTGGCGATGGGGAAGATGGGGGGCTACGAGCTCAACTTCTCCAGCGATATCGACCTGATGGTGTTTTTCGATGCCGCGGCGGCAAAGCTCGCCGATCGCATCGAGCCGCAGGAGTTTTATGTGCGATTGACGCGCGATCTGGTGAAGCTTCTGCAGGAACGCACGCCCGACGGTTACGTATTTCGCGTCGATCTTCGTCTGCGGCCTGATCCATCCTCGACCCAGGTTGCGATCTCGACCGATGCGGCGCTCGATTACTACGAGAGCCGGGGCCAGAATTGGGAACGCGCCGCGCTGATCAAGGCACGCGCTGTCGCCGGCGACCTCGCGGCAGGCGAGAAACTGATCCGCGACCTGTCGCCGTTCATCTGGCGCAAATATCTCGACTACGCCACCATTGCCGATGTGCATGCGATGAAGCAGCAGATCCATGCTTATCGCGGCCACGGTGAAATCGCGGTCGAAGGCCACAATATCAAGCTTGGCCGTGGCGGCATCCGGGAGATCGAGTTCTTCGCGCAAACCCAGCAGCTCATCGCCGGCGGCAGGCATCCGGAGCTGCGCGGCCGCGAGACCGTCAACACGCTTGCTGTGCTCGCTGCCGACGGCTGGATCGACCCTGCGGCGCGCGATGAGCTGACCGAGGCTTATTTTTTCCTGCGCCGCGTCGAGCATCGTTTGCAGATGATGGCCGACGAGCAGACCCATACATTACCAGCCGACCCGGAAAAGCTCGCTCAGTTCGCGCACTTTCTGGGTTTCAAGGATCGGGACGATTTTGCCGAAGTGCTGCTCGCGCATTTGCGCAAGGTCGAGCAGCATTATGTGAGGCTTTTCGAACACGCGCCCGAGTTGCTGGCGCGCCGGCAGCACCTGTCATTTGCACCAGGCGAGGGTGAAAGCGAGACGCTCGATCGTCTTGCCCGTTTGGGCTTCAAGCAGCCGCCGGCCATCGTCGCCGCCGTGCGTCATTGGCTCGAGGGCGGCTATCCGGCGCTGCATGGCGAGCAGGCGAGGGCAAACCTGGCCGAATTGACGCCGTTGATTCTCGATCAAATCTCCCGCGGCGAGAATCCCGATGCGGCCTTCGCCGCTTTCGACAAATTTCTTTCCGGCCTGCGCGGCGGCGGGCGCTTTCTGTCGCTACTGCGCCAAAATCCGGAGCTGCTTCGTTTCATTGCCTTGATGCTCGGCGTCGCGCCGCGGCTCGCCGATATCCTGGCGCAGAATCCGCACCTGATCGATCCGTTGATCGATCCGGCTTTCTTCGGCTCGCTGCCCGATGAAGCCAAGCTCGAAGCGGAACTCGCGGTCGTTCTTGCCGAAACCCGCAGCTACGAAGACGTGCTCGACGCGGTGCGGCTATTCGGCCAGAGCCACATGTTCCTGATCGGCGCGCGTATTCTGTCCGGGTCGGTATCGGCGGAGGCCGCGGGCGAGGTTTTTGCACGTCTCGCCGATGTACTCATCCGTGCCATGCATCGCATCGTGGACGATGATTTTGCGGCAAGGCACGGCCGTATCCGCGGTCAGGAAACGGCAATCCTCGCGCTCGGCCGGCTTGGCGCGAGGGAGATGACCGCGAACTCCGATCTCGACCTGATCGTGATCTATGATTTCGACGAGAAGGACCCGACATCCGACGGCAAGATACCGCTTTATGGCGGACAATATTTTGCTCGCTTGACGCAACGGCTGATCAGTGCGCTGACGGTGCAGACCAACTACGGCGTCCTGTACCAGGTCGATATGCGGCTACGTCCGTCGGGCCGTTCCGGTCCGTTGGCGACGCAGATCGCCGGCTTTGCCGGCTACCAGGAGCGGGAAGCCTGGACCTGGGAGCATATGGCGCTCACCCGCGCTCGCGTTGTCTCAGGATCGCCGGCTTTTGCCGCGCGCATTGAAGCGGTGATCCGTGACGTGCTGTGCCGAAAACGCAATGCACGAATCATCGCCGACGATGTCGTCGACATGCGCGGCGCCATCGCCAAGGAAAAAGGCGACGCAAACATCTGGGATCTGAAATATGCGGCCGGTGGGCTCGTCGATATCGAATTCATCGCGCAGTATTTGCAGCTCGTTCACGCGGGGGTGACGCCTGATATCCTCGACACCACGACGGCACACGTGCTTGAGAAGGCGGCGCGGCGCGGTCTGCTTAAGCCGGAGGATGCAGAAGTGCTTCGGCCCGCCGTGCGGCTGTTTCACGATTTAGCGCAAATCCTGCGGCTGTGTTTGCCCGGCCGGTTCGATCCAAAAACTGCGAGCGCCGGTGTTCTGACGCTGCTGGCGCGCGCCTCCGATCTGCCGGAATTTGCCGCCCTGCAAGCGCATGTCGAGGAGACCCAGCGACAGGTGCGGGCCTGTTTCGTACGGATACTTGGAAAGGCTCCGTAAAGCAGGACGGCGGCGGCTACACCAATGCAGCTTCGCAGTCCACAAGCGGAGGGGAGAGCATCATGCGCTCCTCGCGCGGCATCGATCTGGCGACGAGCGGCAGGCGAACGACGACAGTGGTGCCTTTGCCCAGGGTCGAACGGATACGCATTGCGCCGCCGTGCATTTCGGTAAGAGACTTGGCGATAGCAAGGCCAAGGCCCGAACCTTGATATTTCTTGGTGAGTTGGCTTTCCACTTGCTCGAACGGCCGGCCAAGCTTGCGCAAATCACTCTTCGGAATGCCGATGCCGTTGTCTTCGATGGCAATGATGACGGCATCGGTCCGTACGCGGCCATGCACCTTCACGGTGCCGCCATCGGGTGTGAATTTGACGGCGTTGGAGAGAAGATTGAGCGCGATCTGCTTGAGCGCGCGCCGGTCGGCTTGGAGATGGATCGCAGGGTCGATCAGCGGAACGAGCTTGAGGTTTTTTTCGTTGGCGCGCTGCGAGACCACGCGCAGGCTGTCCGTAAGCACCGTGTCGAGATCGACATCCTCCGGTGCGAGCCGAATGCCGCCGGCCTCGATCTTCGACATGTCGAGAATGTCGTTGATGACGTCGAGCAGATACTGGCCGCTTTCGCGGATGTCGCGCGAATATTCGTTGTATTTCTGGGCGCCGAGCGGGCCGAACAGCGCCGTTTCCATGATTTCGGAAAAGCCGATGATGGCGTTGAGCGGGGTGCGCAATTCGTGGCTCATATTGGCGAGGAATTTCGATTTGGCCGCGTTCGCGTCCTCGGCACGGTTCTTTTCCTCGGCATATTTTTGCGCGAGATCGGCGAGTTGCTCGGTGTGAAGCTTCAACGCTTCTTCGGATTTGCGCAGGTCATGGATCGTTGCCTTCTGCCGTTTCTCGCCGTCGACCAGTTGCTGCTCATGCAGTTTGATCTTCGTGATGTCGGTGCCGACAGAGACGTAGCCGCCATCTTTGGTGCGACGCTCGCTGATGTGCATCCAGCGGCCGTCGTCGAGTTCGGCTTCGAAGGTGCGGGCGCCGGGACCCTGTCCGCCGTCATTTGTCACGGTTGTCCGCAGGATCGGCTTTTTGCCGGCGGCAACCACCGTTTCGTACCGCGCGCCTTGTAGTACCGCCTCGTCAGACAGATGGTGCAACTGCTGGAAGTTTGAGTTGCAAAGTACCAGCCGGTTGTCGGCGTCCCACAGCACGAAGGCTTCCGGTATTGTCTCGATGGCGTCGCGCAGGCGCAAATCCGCCGCCACGGTGCGCTCGACCAGGCTCTTCTGCTCGGTGATGTCGACCGCTATGCCGATCAGGTGCAGCCCGGCATCGCCGTCCTGCCGCGCCAGTTCGCAGCGGGCGCGCAGCCACAGCCAGCGCCCGTCGGCATGACGCATGCGGAACTCATGATCGATCGATTGCACTCTGGCGTCGGCGACCTTGGTCGCAAGATCGTAGAGATTGATGTCGTCATGATGCACCCGCGCGTTGACCTCCCCGAAGTTGAGCAGATCGTCCTTCGGTTCGAGGCCCAGCAGGTCGAACATCGAGTGCGACCAGAACACCCGGCCACGCCCAAGGTCCCAGTCCCACAGGCCGCAGCGGCCACGGTTGAGCGCGGTGTCGATGCGGCTGCGCACGGTATCGTGGATAAGGTCGGCCTCGCGGGCGCGGGTCGCCTGCCAGTGGAAGGCGAAGCCGAGAATCAGCACCACAAAGCCGGTGGTCGCCGACAGCGTGACGGTGAGCGCAGTGGTTGAGCGCCAGGCCGCGAGAGCTTCGTTGCGCGGTTGAACCACAGCGAGGAAGCCGATCGGATTACGCAGCGCACGCACGGTGGCGAAAGCGGCGTCGCCGTCCGGCATGGTGTTTTCGGTGGTTTCGGTTGCTGCTGACGTCGTGGTCGGCAGCGGTTGCATCGGCCCGAGCACGTCAAGGATATGACGACCCTGCCACGAGGGCTCGTTCGGCGCACTGGCAACAATGTTGCCGTCGGCGTCAGCGATCAAGATGCTGCGGCTTGCGCCCTCGGCCCATGCCGGCAAGGCGTGAGACAGCGCATCCGATGTGCGGGGCAGGACCGGCTTGCCGTCCCGCGAAATGCGATCGAGGGCCGTGGCGAGGTGATCGGCGAGCGCTTCCCCGGTACGGACCGAATCCACGATGACCTGCCGGCGGTGCTCGAGCACCTGCACGGCAGCGCCGACGCAAATGGTGAGCATGAATGCAACAATGAGCACCGGTACCGCGCGGCGCAGCAGCGGCTCGGCCGTAAGCAGGCGCCGATATGCCGGATTGGCAATCGACTCCGCCAGACCCTTGATAAAGTCCGGGTGTAAAGACGCACTCGCCGTGTCGGCGCGCGCCATGCCTGCCTCCGTTTGAATGAATCCCCTAGACCCGCGCCCGGAAAAAGACGTTGCCGCGTCTTGTCCGAATCGACATTGATATGAAATCGATACGAATCGATTTGTCGAGAGTTTGCGCGCTCACTGAGTTAATATTTTTTGTTAACGATCCAAAGCTTTATTTTAAGTCGATTAGCAGAAATGGCTGAGTCGAACAGCAGAAATTCTTTTGCGCTAAATCACTTACGGCGCGGCCGTGTCGTGGCCGCATTATTTTTGTCAGCTTTCCGCGAGCGTCCGGGCAACAATATCCTGCACGTCACGCGAGAGCGAAGACGCTTGCGAAATGCGCTGCAAGGTTGCCTGCGCGCGGACTCGCCGGCTCGCTTCCAGCGCGCGCCAGGAGCGGAAAGCGCCGACAATGCGCGCGGCCACCTGAGGGTTCTTGGGGTCAAGCTCCAGCACGATATCGGCGACGAAGTCGTAGCCGGCGCCGTCGATGCGGTTGAACTGCGTATGGTTGGCTTGCGCGAATGCGCCGATGAGCGAGCGGACGCGGTTCGGATTGGCCATGGAAAACGCCGGATGGGCGGTCAGGGCCCGGACCCGATCGAGCGTTTCCGGTTCCGGGATCGTCGCCTGCAGCGCCAGCCACTTGTCGATAATCAGCGGATCGTCGGCATAGCGCTTATAGAAGTCATCGAGCGCTTCGCTGCGGCCTGCCGGTCGTGCATCGCCAGCGTGTCCAACGCCGCCATGCGATCGGTCATGTTATCCGCGGCGGCATATTGTTTCCGCGCTCGCGCCAGCGCGTCTTCCATGCCCATCGTGGCGAGAAGGTCGAGGCACACGTTCTTGAGCGAACGGCGGCCGGCGCTTTGCGCATCCGGACTATAGGGTACGGTCGAGACCATGCGGTCATAGGTTCGCGCCAGCACCGTGCCATGGGTCTTGCCGATCGTCGCGCGCAATCGACGGCGCGCGGCGAACACCGCGTCAGGATCGACGTCGCGGCCGATCTCGCGGGCAATATCGGCTTCGCTCGGCGGCGAGAGCGTAAGCGCAATAAAGGCGGGCTCATGCTTGTCGCTGTCCGCCAGCATGGCGCCGAGCGCGGTCATCAATCCATCGTCGATCCGCGGCTCCTCGCCATTGTGCAGCGCCTTGGCATTGGCCGTCAGCAGTGACATCGCCAGCGTCTGCAACGCCTGCCAGCGGTTGAACGGATCGGAGTCATGCGCCGCGAGGAAACGAAGGTCGTCGGCCTTGATCGGCACCGACAATTTGATCGGGGCGCCAAAACCGCGATTGAGCGAGGGGATCGGCCGCTCGGTGACGCCGGTAAAGACAAACGTTTGGCTCGGCTTTGTCAGTTCAAGCACGCCGCGGTCGAGCGGGCGATTGTCGAGGGTCAAGGGCAGATCCGCGCCATCCTTGCCGACAAGTCCGACCACAAGCGGAATGACCATCGGCTCTTTGGTCGGCTGGTTCGGCGTCGGCGGGATCCGTTGCGCGATGTCCAACTGATAGGTCTTGGCGTCGGCGTCGTAATGCGGCACTACCGTGATGTCCGGCGTGCCGGCTTGCGAGTACCAGCGCATGAATTGCTTCATGTCGCGGCCGCTGACGTCGGCGAAGCATTGCACGAACTGTTCGACGGTCGCGGCTTCGCCGTCGTGGCGGGTAAAGTAGAGATCCATGCCTTTGCGGAACAGCTCGGGACCGAGCAATCCCTTGATCATGCGCACCACTTCGGCGCCTTTGTCGTACACGGTGCTGGTATAGAAGTTGTTGATCTCCCGATAGATTTCCGGACGCACGGGATGGGCGAGGGGGCCTGCGTCTTCGACGAACTGGAAGGCGCGAAGCTTGCGCACCTGGCTGATCCGTTCGACCGCGCGCGAGCGCTGATCGGCGCTGAACTCCTCGTCGCGGAAAACGGTGAGTCCTTCCTTCAGACAAAGCTGGAACCAGTCGCGGCAGGTGATGCGATCGCCGGTCCAGTTATGAAAATATTCGTGCGCGATCACGGCTTCGATTTGCGCATAATCGCTGTCGGTCGCGCTCGCGGCGGAGGCCAGGACATATTTGTCGTTGAAGACGTTGAGGCCCTTGTTCTCCATCGCGCCCATGTTGAACGCGGAGACGGCGACGATCATGAAGATGTCGAGATCGTATTCGCGCCCGAATACTTCCTCGTCCCAGCGCATCGAGTTTTTCAGGCTGGTCATGGCGTGGCCGCAGCGATCTTCCTTGCCCGGCTCGACATAAATGCGCAGCGCAACGTCGCGGCCGGATATGGTCTTGAACGTGTCGCTGATATGCGCGAGCTGGCCGCCGACCATCGCAAACAGATAGGACGGCTTCGGGAACGGATCGTGCCATTCGGCGAAATGGCGTGTCGTGCCCGGCACGTCGCCTTCGCGCACGAGGTTGCCGTTCGACAGCAACACCGGCGCTTCGCTTTTTTCCGCCTCGATGCGCGTGGTGTAGACCGCCATCACATCGGGACGATCGAGAAAGTAAGTGATGCGGCGGAAGCCTTCCGCCTCGCATTGGGTGCAATACGTCGTGCCGGCCCGATAAAGCCCCATGAGCTGGGTATTGTTGGTCGGATCGACGATGGTTTCGATCTCGAGCTCGAAGGGGCATGGGGCGGTTGCGCGATGGTGAGTTTGTCGGGCGTGGCGACAAAATTCTCTGTCGGCAGGGGTTTGCCGTCGAGCTTCAAGCGATTTGAGGTTGAGCTCCTCGCCATCGAGCACCAAGGGGGCCGGCGTGGCGCCGCTGTTGGGCTTGAGCTTCAGCCTCGCGCGAATCGTCGTCGCGGTCGGATGCAGCGATATGTCGAGATGGACGGTTTCAATCAGCCAGTCCGGTGAGCGATAGTCCTTGAGCAGGATCGGGCGGTGTTCTTCTGTGCGCATGGTGAAGATGTAGAGGCTTTGCCGGGCGATGAAAAGTATCGCTGCTGGCGGGAAGGGGCGTCAATCCGTATTGGGTAAAGGTCACATCATACGTCACCACCGGGCTTGACCCGGTGGTCCATGCTGACGTCTGGCCGATGCTGCAACATTCGTTAGTGATCACCGCGCGACCGGATGGATTGCCGGGTCAAGTGTTTAGCCCGGAGACATCCCCGACAGGTGTTCGGGGACATGACCGACACCTCATGATTGCGTGGAATCGGCTTTCAGGGAGGCCTTCCATGCCGTGGCGCGAGGTGTCGAAGATGGACGAGCGGCGTGAGTTTGTTCGGCTGGCGAGGCAGGAAGGAGCGAACCGGCGGGAGCTGTGCCGGCGGTTCGGGATTCATGCCGATACCGGCTACAAGTGGCTTGGTCGTGGGATGATCGATGATGAGCTTGCGGATCGGTCGCGGCGGCCGCATTCGAGCCCGGCACGGACTGCAACGGCGATCGAGGCCAGCATTCTGGCGGTACGCGACGCTCATCCGGCTTGGGGCGCTCGCAAGATTGCACATTGCCTTGAACGGGAGGGCAGCGCCTGCCCGGCGCATTCGACCGTGCACGAGATCCTTCGCCGACACGGTCGGATCGTTGCCGCGCCTGGCGGAGCTGCGGCGCAGCAGCGCTTCGAGAAGCCCGCGCCTAATCTGCTCTGGCAGATGGACTTCAAAGGCCACATGCCGCTTTTGGGCGGCGGCCGGTGCCATCCGTTGACGATCGTCGATGATCACTCGCGCTATGCGGTGGGTCTGGAAGCCTGCGCCAACGAGCAAGCTGGCACCGTGCAAAGCCGGCTGCAGCAGACATTCCGCCGCTACGGATTGCCCGATGCGTTCTTTGTCGACAATGGAACGCCGTGGGGCAATTCATCCGGACAGCGCTGGACCCGCCTTGGCGTGTGGCTTTTAAAGCTTGGCGTCGCCGTTCTGCACAGCCGGCCGTATCACCCGCAAAGTCGCGGCAAGAGCGAGCGCTTCCATCGCACGCTCAAGGCAGAAGTATTCGCGCTGCAGTGCTTCCGTGATCTTGCTGAAGTTCAACGCGCGCTCGATCGTTGGCGAACCATCTACAATCTCGACCGGCCGCATCAAGCACTTGAACAAGAGGTTCCGCCAGCCGTTACCGGCCGAGCAGCCGTGCCATGCCCGAACATCCTGCCCAGGTCGAATATGACGACGGTGAGATCGTCCGCCGCGTCGGCACAACCAAAGCCTATGTCAGCTTCAAAGGACGGCTCTGGAAAGTCCCGGAAGCCTTCTGTGGCGAGACGCTCGCAATACGGCCACGCGGAATTGACGGCAAATACGGCGTCTTCTTCGGCGCTTATGAAATCGCAAACATTGACTTGACCGATACTCAATGTGTCGGTGATCTCTCCGAACAGGTGTCGGTCGTGTCTCCGGGCTAAACATCAAGCCCGGCAATGACGGCGGAACGGGAGAACAGCTATGCCCGGCAATGACGGCGTATGTGGGTGAGCAGCGCGCGTCCCTTAATTCACTGGAATATGCGCGTCCTTCATCACCTTGCCCCAGACCGTGATGTCTTCCTTGATCTGGCTGGCATATTGCTCGGGCGTGATGCCCGAGGCCGGAAGCGTCAGCTTGTCGAAGGTTGCTTTGACGTCGGGCAGACGCACGATCTCGGCGACCTGCTTTTGCAGGAGCGCGATGATCTCCTGCGGCGTTCCGGCCGGCGCCAGCATGCCGTTGATCAGGTCGGCTTCCTGATCGGGAACGCCGGATTCCCGCAGCGTCGGGACATCCGGAAAAACCGGCGAGCGTTCGGCGCTGGTCACGGCGATCGCGCGCAATTTATCGGCCGTCAGATAAGGCGCGACCGGCGGCAGGCCGATGAAAATGATCTGGGTGTCGCCCGCCAGCGTCGCGTTGATCGGCCGGCGCGGCGCCGTTGAATGGCACGCGGACCAGGCCGTTTAACTTGAGGCTGAGATTGAACAGCCGCTCCGCCGTAAGCTGGCCAAATCCGATTCCCATCGCCGCGTAGTTGTATTTTTCCGGCGCGGCCTTGATGAGGTCGGCCAGCTCCTTGATGTTTTTGGCCGGCACCGCCGGATTGACCGCGACCACCTGCGGCGACGTGGAAATAATGGTGACCGGCGAGAAATCCTTGATCGGGTCGTAGGGCAGGTTGGTGTTGGTCACCGACGAGACGGCGAAGTCGTTGGTGGTGACCAGGAGCGTGTAACCGTCGGGCGCGGAATGCGCGACCTGGCCGGCGCCGACGGCGCCGCTGGCGCCGGAGACATTCTCGACGAAGAACGACTGTCCGAGACGTTCGCCGAGCTTTTGCGCCACCAGCCGCGCGATGAGATCGGTCGGGCCGCCGGGAGGATAGGGGACGATGATGCGAACCTGACGGTTCGGGATACGTCCCTTGCTGCGCTTGCGCAGCACCGCACGCCAACAGCAGGGCGGCGAAAATACCGAGAATGGTCCTGACATCTCATAACGCTTTCCTCCCCAGACACGGCTTGCCCTTATGCAGGCGCTTTGCGATACTCTAGCCGCCGGCCGGCCTCGCGGGAAGCGCACTGCCATGCGATAACGGATGTTGCGCCGGTCGCCCGCACGGGTTTACGCCTCTCGCGCCAAGCTGTCCTTTGAACGGCGGATGAGGGAGCATCGCCGGAATGGCCTTGACCTGTGGTGACCTGATCAAGCGCGGACGGGCGCTCTATGGCGAGCAGACGGCGCTGATCTTCGAGGACCGGCGCTTCACCTTCGCCGAACAGGCGGCGCGCATGGCGCGGCTCGCCAATGCGCTGCTCGGCAAAGGATTGCGCAAGCAGGACCGGGTCGCGGTGCTGGCGCGCAATTGCAGCGAATACATCGAATGCTTCGGCGCCGGCGAAATCGCGGGCTTCGTCACCATCAATCTCAACAGCCGGCTGGCCCAGCCCGAGCTCGCTGCGATCTGCCAGGATTGCCAGCCCAGCGTCTTGATCTATGCGGCCGAGTTTGCCGCGCAGGCCAACGCCATCGCCGCGCAAGTGTCGAGCATTCGCCTTCGTATCGCGATTGGAGGAGACAACGGTCAGTCAAGCTACGAGCAACTGCTCGATGCCGCGAGCGCCGAAATGCCGGCCATCGCGCCCGAGCCGGGCGACACCGCCTACATCATGTACACCAGCGGCACCACCGGCGGTTCGAAGGGCGTGATGATCAGCCACAACGCGATGGCTGAAGCGACGCGGATGCTGTCGTGCGAAGTCCGGCAATCCTGCCGACCGACAAGGCGCTGATCGTGATGCCGCTGTTTCATCTCGGCGGCAAGATCGAGCAGATGAATTTCAGTTTGATGGGCGTGACGATTGTCCTGAAAACCGCGTTCGAGCCCGACGACATTCTGGCGACCATCGAACGGGAGAAGGTGACGGCCGGGCATTTTGCGCCGCTGATGGTGCAGCGGATGGTCGAAGTTCTGGAGAGCAAGCCTTACGACGTCAGCACGCTGCGTTGCGTGCATTATGCTTCGGCGCCGATGCCGGTGCCGGCGCTGCGCCGCGCGATCGCGAAAATGGGGCCGATCTTCGTTCAGGTTTACGGCATGACCGAATGCATTGCCTGCACGATCCTGAAAGCCCATCACCACTTGATCGATGGTTCGGAAGCCGAGCGCCGCCGCCTGGCCTCGGCGGGCCAGCCCGCGCTGGGGAACGAAGTCAAGATCGTGCATGACGACGGCAGCGAATGTGAGCCAGGCGAGATCGGCGAAATCATCTTCCGCTCGCCGACCGCAATGACCGGCTACTGGAACAAGAGCACGATGACCGCGGAAATCCTTCGCGACGGCTGGCTGCACACCCAGGATCTTGGTTTCGTCGATAGTGCGGGATTTGTTTTCGTCGTCGATCGCAAGAAGGACATGATCATTTCCGGCGGCGAGAACATTTACTCCTGGGAGGTCGAAGAGGCGTTGCGGGCGCATCCGGATGTCGCCGAAGTCGCCGTGATCGCGGTGCCGGACAAGCAATGGGGCGAGTCGGTCAAGGCCTGCGTGCAGTTGCGGCCGGGCAGTGCTGCGCTACCGAACGGATGCCTTGATCGAGCACACCCGCACGCTGATCGCGAGTTACAAAAAGCCACGAAGCATCGATTTCGTCGAAAGCCTGCCGCGGCTGTTCAACGGCAAGATCGACAAGAAGGCGTTGCGGGCGCCTTATTGGCGGGGCCAGGAGCGGCAGGTTTCTTGAGGTTTTCGGGTTGGCCTCGATGCCGGCGGTTCGCGGGCTCGTTATTTATCAAGCGGCGCTTGCAGCCTGATCCCGCGGACGTGCAGGGATTGAGCCTATGACCTCTCCCAGGCGAAGGCCGAACGGGATCGTTATCTAATCAATGACCTAGCTCGGTCGTATTGACGACCTTACCGCTTTTGCACTGATTTTCGCTACTGCTTATCGCGCCTAGCCTCAGATCCAGTCTTGGGGAGAAGCGGACATAAACCGCCAGGTGAGACTGGTCGGACAGGTCGATAATGACCAAAGCGTTTGTTTAATCTCCGGCAGGAGATGTAGACTACGCCCGCATTTTTACAATGAGTAGTGTTACGGCTGCCCCTTATTCAAAGGCGTGGCTTCGGCGCCAGAGGCGGTTACCTGCCTTCCTCAAATAGGGCCAAACGCGGTGCGTCAATCGACACCGGAGCCAGGCCATTGCCGCCGATGAGATTGATGTAACGCGGCCGGCCGGTGTTTGCTTTGTCCTTCGCCATTGGAATCGCCAATAAATCGCGATAAGTGCTGACATAATCCTTGGCCATTCTTCTGGCGGAAAATCTCTCTTCAAACCGCTGCCGCACTGCACGGCGGTCGTAAGACAAGATCGCCGGCAGCGCCGCGATCGCTTCTTCCTCGTTCTCGACCACCCGTCCGGTGAGACCCTCCTCGATGACCTCGGAGACCGAGCCGCAACGGAACGCGAGTACCGGCGTGCCGCAAGCCATGGCCTCGATCATCACAAGCCCAAATGGCTCCGGCCAATCTATAGGGAATACCAGAGCGGCTGCCTCGCCGAGGAATTTTGCCTTCTCGCGCTCGTTGATCTCTCCGATGAATTCGACGCCAGGGCCATCGATGAGGGGCAGAATATCGTTGCGGAAATAGTCTTCATCGACCTTGTCGACCTTGGCCGCGATTTTCAGCGGGATGCCGGCGGCACGCGCAATTCTGATCGCGCGGTCCGCACGTTTTTCCGGCGAAATCCGTCCCAGGAAGGCAAGGTAGCTCCCTTGCCCAAATGACGGCTGATGCAGATCGGCTGGAAGGCCGTGGTGGATCGTCGAAACAAAATTGGCATGCGGCAATGGTTTGCGCTGGTCGTTGGAGATCGAAACCAATGGCATTTCGCCGAAGCGACTATAGAAAGGCTTGAGATCCGGCAAATCCTGACGGCCGTGAAGCGTGGTCAAGGTGCGACCGGCCAGTGAGCGAAAAAGCGGAAACTGGAAAAGATCAATGTGAAAGTGAATGATATCGAATTCGTCCGCGCGCTCGCGCACCTTATCAATCATGAGCAGGAAGTGCGGTATGGTATCGCGCACTGCAGGGTCGAGACGAAGCGCGCGCGTGCAACAGGGAACCAACTCGGCGCTGGTGATAGAGTCGCCGCTGGCAAACAGCGTCACGTCGTGGCCAAGCCGGACAAGCTCTTCGGTTAAGTAGGAAACGATCCGCTCGGTACCGCCATAGAGACGAGGAGGAACACTCTCGATGAGCGGAGCCACTTGAGCGATTTTCATAATGTCCTTTGCTCCCGCCGCAGATACAAGCCCGTGCAGTGCAGCAAAGTTCCGTTCCGCGCACCTTTCGGATAGATGTTTCACCAAATTACAGACCTCGGCGACGTCGTTAGGGTTTTTTCGAGTCGATGGTTGAGGACTGACCTAAAAGTTATCGGCACTGTGATCATGCGGCCCAAAGATTTCTTCTAAGAAATTTTGGTTACGCGCAAAATGTGACGGTAAAGCACGCCCTATGGCCGTCATCGCGGGAAATAACTTGGAGATCGCCGCCAATCTGCTTGACGAGCCAGAGGACGAGTTTCATCCCAAGCCCTTTGCTCTTGGCGAGCCTCGAATCCGGCCGGTAGTCCCGGCCCGTCGTCCAGCACCGACAGCGAATAAGTGGCAGGCGCGCGCTTTTCAAGACGGACGGTGATGTTGCCGTTCGCATGTTTCACCGAATTGGTGATTAGCTCGTTCGTGATAAGCCCAAGCGCGCTGGCGAGCGACGACGGTATCTCAACCTTCGTTCCTTCGACCACGATGGCGTGATCGGTTCGGTTTTGGAATAGCAGGTCGCGAAAGGTCGTCGCACAGGCCAATGAGAAATTCCTTGAATTCCACATTAGCCGGTTGATCCAGAAGATGTAACCGATGATGGACGGTTCCGAGAGCAACAACGCGACGAGCCGCAATGCTCAGTTGAGTGCGCGCCTCCGGTGTCGCCATGGTCCGGCTTTGCAATGACAGCAGACTTGCGATCAATTGCAGGCCGTTGGTAACACGGTGCTCGAATTCCTGGGCCAGCATCGCTTGTCGCTGCAATAGATTGCTTTTCTCATCTCGCAACGCATCTTCGCGTGCGAGCGACGCCTGCAATTCGGCCGCCAGCGCATCGTATTGCCGCTGGTCGATTGGATTGCGCTCGACCGTTCGCCACCTCGGAAACTGAAATACAGGCTCCCGCGCAGAGATTGAATTGCTCATCGGTCCCTCCGTGCTGTCGTCTTGCACAGAGGTTTGCATTGCGTCGCAATGCCGACTGAGCCAAAGTGCTCACTGAACAAATTTACTAAAATTCGACGCGCGACCAAGCCACTTGCTTGTACGAACGAGGAAATTACGGCCGGTCGCCGGATCGTTCACTGAAAAGTTACTGCGGCAATTTCACAGTGCGCGGCTGTTCGGCCAGTACCACGCTCAATAACGAGCTGTGGACTTCGAGATGGCCGTTGTAGTCAATGAACCCTGCTTCGCGAAACTTGTTCATGAAATGGCTTACCCGCGACCGGGTTGTGCCGATCATCTCAGCGAGCGTTTCCTGAGTGATCTTCGCCATAAGCGGTTCGGGCCGACCTTCCTTGCCGAAATTGGCTAACAGCAGCAGCAATCGAGCAAGCCGCTTCTCTGTAGAATTGAATAGCTGGTCAACCAAATCTTCTTCCACACGGGCCGTCCTCGCCAAAATGTGCGAGACAAACATTTGGGAAAATGTAGGCTCGTCCCGAAGAAGCCGTTGGATTTCCGCTCTTATCCACTCGCATAGTGACGCATTCGGACATTGCACTTGCCGTCGCCAATCGCTTCGGCTGTCCGATCAAGCATCCTTCACCGACGAATTCGTCAGTACCCAAGATCGCGACCACGGCTTCCTTGCCCTGCTTGGATACGACGGTGACTTTGATTTTGCCTTTTTTGATATAGAAAACTGCATTGGCCTCATCGCCCTGCGAAAAGATGATTTCGCTCTTGCGATGCTTTGAAATGGCCCGGCCCTTGGCTGCGGTTTCAAAGAACAGAGCCGGATCAAACCGCCGCCTGGCCTCTCGTCTTTTTGGGGATTATGCTCCGCTCGCTCATTTCGGCTCCTTGCCAACCGGCAATTTAAGCACATTCGCTGCGGCGTGCCTGTATAAAATAGCTCACTTTTCGGCGTTCCGAGAAGATGCAGCAATATCCACCCACGGGCTTCAGGCCTGCCCCTCGTCAGCGTTCTCTTGGCCGCCCTTGTGGACCGAATTGGGATTTGGCCGGATAGGCGCGTGGGCGTCCGGCTAAAGCCGGTGATCAGCGCGATGAAACGGCGGTGGGCCTGGAACCAATATTCGTTGTCCCTATTATGTAATTTGACATGAGCTGGGGTGGGCAATGGCTGTTGTGTTAATCGTCGAGGACGAGGAGCCACTGCGCGTTCTGGCAAAATCCATTATCCAGGAGCGGGGCCATACCACGCTTTCCGCCAGCACCGTGGAGCAGGCACTGGCGCTTCTCGAAGGCGGCCAGACGGTAGAACTGTTGTTCACCGATCTTGGCCTGCACAACGATTTGCAAGCAGGGCTAACGGCGGCACAAGAAGCCGTCAAACGCATACCCGGCCTCCCGGTGCTCTACAGCACCGGACAGGGGATAACGGACGGCATGCGAGCGATGTTCGTCGAGCGAAACGCCTTCGTAGCCAAACCCTATACCGCCGACCAGCTCTACACTGCGATCGAAAATCTGCTGCGCTGACATGCGCTAGCCATCCGAATGTCGCCCGGCGAAGCGCGCAATGATCAGCCGGCTAAACTCGCCGCCGCCAAACAACTTGACCCGGCGCATACGCTTTGGCCGGATCGTATCGGCCCAATATTCCGGGTCTAGGACGCGCCGCGTTGCGTTTAGATGCGACAGTTGTTCCTCGCGGTCGCGGCGGATGCCCTGCTTAAACTGCAAAATGATCAATTTTATACAGACTCACATTTGGTGACCGGCGCACGGTCCTACAATAAGGCAACTGGGCCGAACCCCACTTCACCGGCACTTGGACGATATCGCCATGTCCGAAGGTCAAAGAGATCATGCGCGGAGCAATCGGTTGCTCGGCGCCTTGGAGACTGCCAGCCGCAAGCGGATCGACCCCCATCTTGAGCCCATCAAGCTCAAGCTTGGTGTCATCGTCTGCGAGGCGGGCGGGCCTCCTCAAGCACGCCTATTTCCCGCAGGGCGCCGTCCTTTCGTTGCTAACCGTTTTGGAGAACGGCTCGGCAATCGAGACCGCAAACATAGGGCGCGAAGGAGCATTCGGCCTCTTCGCGGCCATGTACAGCCGCGTCTCCTTTAATCGATGTCTTGTGCAACTGGAGGGCGGCATCGTTCGCTGCCCGATCGAATTGTTGCAATCGGAATTCAAGCGCAGCGAACACGTGCGCGATCTCTTCGTCAGCTATTCGGAGACGCTGCTGTCACAGGTTCAGCAGACTGTCGCCTGCAATGCCATGCATACAACAGAAGAGAGAATGTGCCGATGGCTTCTCATGATGCATGATCGCGCCGAAGGCGAAGCCCTGCCATACACGCACGAGTTCTTGTCGCACATGTTGGGCGCCAATCGTAAATCGGTGACGCTTGCAGCGCAATCGCTGCAGACGGCCGGCCTTATCAGCTATCATCGGGGGACTATTAAAGTTCTCGATCGTCCCGGCCTCGAAAAGGCATCGTGCGAGTGCTATGCCATCGTCAAGGAGCGGTTCGATGCCTTCTTGACGCCGCCCTCAGACTGCGGTTCAGGGCGATACAAAAGGGCGACGCAACAAATAAGAACCCGTGGTACGCTAGCGACATGTCGGCCGCGCATGTCGGGATCGAACATCCGCAGGCCCACACCTTCAAGAACAAATTATCGCGAGTCTCGCACCGCCGCTGGCACAATCTACTGGTCGCGGGGATGTACTCGCGCGCGGGTTAGGTAACCCCGCTTGGTTCGACTCTTAGTCTGGGTATCCGCTTTCGGTCCGAGTATCCGCATTCGGTCCTCGAACCGCCAAGTCGGACCATACCCTCGCCATCCGAACGAAATGCGACTGCAAAGCAGGGTTCTGAAGGTCGCCCGCCAATTGCATGCAATCTGCCGCCATGCGCAGGCACTCTAACGCATGCTTTCGCGAATAGTCCGACTCGGACACAGCGCACCTCCTTGAAACACGGGTGCTGGATCGTTGCACAGCGTCGCGAGTCTTGTCGGTGGTCTACGCCACAGAGAAAAGCAGAAAAAATGCCGGCCGCGCGCATCCAAGAGATGACGGCATTGTGAGTCGACATCGCAAATCTGTAGGCCTCAATGGTCTCATTCGCTTAGGTTGCGCAGCTCGCTCAAAAACCTTAATTCTAGCGCTCAATATGTGGTCGTTCATGCAGAACGAAATTCAGCAGGACTTATCAACTTCAAGTTTGCCGTTGTATTCGATCAAGCCCAACTTTCGAAATTTGTTCATAAAAAAATTTACGCGGGACCGCGTCGTCCCGATCAGCTCGGCGAGTGTCTCCTGGTACGTTTACCGGTAACGGTTCCTTACCAAGGTCATTGCCATAATTGGCCAACAGCAGAAGAGCTCGTGCCAGCCGCTATGGCTGGAATTGAACAATTGGTCCACCAAGTCCGCTTCGACTCGGGCGGTCCGCGCCAAAAGATGGTGAGAAAATAATCGGCAAATTCCTGGTTCTCATGAAGCAGGTGGACGAATGTTTTAGTCTCTAGCCGTATAATCTCGCATGGCGACATGGTGGTGGTCGTCTCCAAACGCAGCGGTGTCCCATTCATTGCCCCTTCTCCGCAAAATTCGTCCGTCCCCGGATTGCGACGACGGCTTCCTTCCCAAGTTTGGAGATGACAGTGACTTTGACTTGGCCCGTGTGGACGTAAAAAATCGAATTCCGCCTGGTCCCCTGCGAGTAGACAATTTGATTTTCTGATATCTGGACAGGCTCCATCGCGTGTTGTGTTGGGTGAGTAGGCCCATCACGTCAAAGGAATGTTGCTTTTTACCGCTTTGCATTACCAACTCCCCCGGGTCGATTGCAGCAACAGCGCATCTACAAACGAAGTTGTGGCAACGTACTCCCTAGGTCGACAACAAATGCGATGTCGCTTTCTGGCCCTTCGCGGCCAATCTTGACGTTGTGATCTCTTGGTCGTTATCGCCAGAGCAGCGAGTCTCTCGGTCGTTCATGACCCACAACGAACATTGAAGGCGAAGGTTTGGTCAACAAGTTCATAAGCTATTCTAGATTTTCGATCTGTTCCTGCGCGGTGGTGGGTACTGGCCCCTTTCCATACACGGTGGTCCCTTTGCGATGGAACCCTCAGGTTGATTTAAATCAAAGACACAACCCGATAAAGGGTGCACGGTCATTGTATGACCAATGAACCCACTACCTATCGGCAACGAGCCCTTGCAGTGAGGAACGTGCTCGCCTCACCCTCGATCCTGCCATCAAAACGGCATGGGAAGAGTTGGCAATAGAGTGGCACCTGCTAGCGCATGTCACCGAACCGGCCGTGGAGCTAGCCGAGATTGATCTTGAGTAAAGGCCTGGCTCGGTTGACCGCCTCTTTAGAATTGCTGGCTGGATTTGAGCCGTCAGAAATTTTTATTAGACTTGACATTTGACGTAGCGAGAATTCCACAGAATATTATTGTGGCTGGTGTAACCGGGTGCTCCAGACATGAGCGAAATTCAGCTCCAGCCTCCAAAAGCCATACCCCCAATTTCCTGCGTAAAGTGCGGGAAGCAGGCCCACTTAATACGCCGGATGCCCCTCAATCCGTTTAGCTTGGAAGAAAGACACATCTTCGAGTGCGTCGATCCCGATTGTGGGTACCAGATAGAGATGGGTGGTCGCGGATAACGCAACCTACACCACTCTCAATACGTTCAGTTTTGTATCACCGCACGGTCCGTGGCTTCACCGGTGACGAGATCGCCGGTACGCGCTCCCGCCCTTACTCACGGGAGCGCGCCATGTGCGAACGCTGCACGAAATTGAAATCAAGGTTGAACGTTACAGGCGCATAGCGAAAATGATAAGCGACAAAGCCACCCTTCATGGCGATTAGTACGACTCCTCGCCGACCTAGAGGCCCAAAAGCTCGCGCTGCATCCAAAGCCGGAGCAATAGGCCGCCTCACTTGGCGGGCTCTCTGCGCGTATTCACCAAATCGGGACACCATCGGGAAAGCGATATAGGCCGCTACTGCAATTACGGCCACGATCAACAGCACGATAGGGAGCCAGCCGAGCCTAAGGTAGGCATCATGTTCGG
>CAVXHG010000004.1:0-592815 GCA_963761525.1 uncultured Alphaproteobacteria bacterium
CAGACGATCTCCCGTACAGCTCGAATGCCTGTGCGTCGACTTCTCGCGAAGAAGGAAGGCAGGCGCTTCTGCTGCGCGGATGTTTCCCGTACTGGGGCCACAAGGTCCAGCAGCGTGTGCTGGCCGTTCTTTTCGGCAATCCAGGCCGCAGCTTCTACGCCAACGAAGTCATCGCACTTGCCGGGACCGGCACGGGTGCCGTGCAGCGTGAACTGGCCAAACTGGCTGCGGTCGGCTTGGTCACCATGCGGCGCCAGGGGAATCAGAAGCATTATCCGGCCAACACCGTATCTCCCGTGTTCGACGAACTGCGCGGGCTGGTGCTCAAGACATTCGGCCTGGCCGATATCGTGCGTACTGCCTTGCCGCCGTTAGCTCCACAGATCCGAGCTGCATTTGTCTATGGTTCCGTTGCAAAAGCTCAGGACACCGCGACAAGCGACATTGATTTAATGGTTGTCAGCGACAGCGTGACTTACGCGGATATTTTCTCTGCCCTGGAGCAAGCCTCCAACGATCTCGGCCGCACCGTAAATCCTACCGTGTATACGGTTCATGAGTTCGATCGAGGGGTACACGACGGTAAAGCGTCGATGACTCGCGTAATGAAACAACCCAAACTTTGGTTAATCGGAGGCGAGCGTGGCCTCGCCGCTTGAAAATTTGAGCGGCCCGGGCAAGGCGCTTGCGGCGGAACCGGCGGACGCGAAGGAGTTTGCCGGCCTGAAGCGGTCGGGCTTAGTACGTCTTAAGGATGCGGAAAATGCGGCCAACTCGCTGGAAAGTGGTTTCGACCTCGCCTATAACGCCGCACACGCGCTATCGCTTGCCGCGCTCCGCTGGCATGGTCGCTCGAGCAAGCGTTACATCGTGTTTCAGGTGCTGCCGCACACGCTTGGCGTGGGGCCGGAGGTTTGGCGCGTGCTTTCCATGTGCCACGATCTTCGGAATCTGGGTGAGTACGAAGGCGACCTCGATATATAAGGCAAAGAATTGAGCCGTCTCGAAAGGTGAACTGTGCAAGCATGCTGTGTCGAAGTACGTAACCGTCGGCACGAAATGCTGGTGGCAAATCTGAAGGGAAATGTAGGGATTGGAGGGGATTGCAGGGGAGAGAAGTGCCCTGTAGCATCCATAACATACTGTTCGAATCCCATCCTCTCCGCCAGTTTTTCCCCTGACCTTCCTGGTACTTGCGTCACACCCCGCTTTCCTTGTGCCAAACTGGTGCCGAATTCGCGGGACCCTGCCACCCGGTGGGAATTTTCAGCGCGTAGGCGATCACCCCAAACGCAGATGTCGAGCAGAAGTCGCCTCGGCGATGACTCTCGATGCGAGCGCAAGGACACCAACCAAAATAACATTGATGATGAGAGCTATCAGCCCTTCATCCCATTCGGGTGCGCGGTGCTGCCAGAAACGTGTGGTCCCAGGCACGAGCAGCGAGACGTATCCACCGATCATGCCGCCTATGATCGCGATTGGCGGCACTCGACATCTCAGGAAAGCCAGATAGATACCGGGAGCGAGCATGCCGATGGCCGCATACGCGGACAGGCCCACCGACACCAGCGATCGGTTTGCACCCACCGTCAGCCACACGGCGGCCGCCGCAAATCCGATCATGGATGCGCGCGAGATCAAAAGGACTTTCCTTTCGTTCAGATGAGGATTTAAAGGCTGAACGATATTGCGGCCGAAGATGGTACCGGCGGTCAGCAGGAGCACCGATCCCGGTACCAGCGCCAGAAGACAAATCGTTCCGGCGAACAGACCGAATACCCACGGGGAGAAGCGGTCAGACACAAGCTGGATGAGTGCCGCGTTGAGGTTGCCGCCCGGAGGCTCGACATTCGATAAGAGAGCGGCAAACCCCAGCAGAATGATGAAGAAATAGGAAAGAGAATAGAATGGCTGCCAAATCGCATTGCGCCGAATGGCCGTTACGCCGGTGGCGGAGTAACAGAGCTGGAACATGTGGGGAAGGATCCAGGTTCCCAACGCGACGTTCATCGACGATGTCATGAGCCACGTCGTCGTGTAGTGAGCCTCCGGCTTCAGTCCCGGAAAGGCGCCGATACCGGGGTGCTTGACTTGGACGAGCCTGAAGACATCGAGCATGGATGCTGCTCCCACGCGGTGCGCAATACCGATTCCAAGCGCTACAACGAGTCCGAGCATGAGGACATCCTTCACACCGGCCGCGAATGCCGCCGAGCGAAGTCCCGCCGCATACACGAACATCAACATGATGACAGCGCCGGCTATAGCCGCCATCACCGGTGGAACGGTCACCCCCGGTATCAGCCGGATAATGAGACTCAGAGCGGTAATTTGAATTTGAACATAGACAACCAGCGCCGCGATTCCGGCGACGGCGACGGCCAAGGTCAAGGCTCTGGATTTATAGTACCTATCGAAGAAGTCTGCCTGGCTGATAAGCCTACCTTCGGAGCCCGCCGCCCAAATCTTCGGCGTCAGCCAATAACCGATGATGGCCGACAACGACACCGAGTTAAGGGCCAGGAAGGCTGGAGCGCCAAATGCCCAGGCAAATCCCGAGATCCCGAGGACTGCAAAGGTGGTGTATATCTCGCCCGCATTCAAGAACCAGAAGATGATGGTCCCGAAATGACGCCCGCCGATCGCCCATTCCTCGATTCCTCTTGTTCCAGTTCGGCTCTGGCCGAAGACGGCCGAGCCCAGCACGGCGCCCAAAATCACCACTGTCGCGACGGCCAGGACAGTCATGGCGCGGAACCATCCGGCGGGTCGTTCGTCTGCGCGCTCTCCATGCGCCGATCAATGTGGAAGACGATGGCAATGATGGTCGACGCCAACACCACACCCAGCATTTGCCACAGCATGGGAAACGGGATCGGACATCCGCGAATGACGATACCGTTCACGTAAGGCGCCAGAGCGAGTTGCCACACGAATGGTATGGCGAGAAGCCCATAGTGAACGCGCCTGCGCGGAGGCAAATCGCCGGCCTTTCTCTCATCGCCCTTATTGACAGACATTAGTGACCTTCATACGAAAACCGGGCCAATGATGCCACCGGGCGCAGGCTGAAGGGCACTCAATTTACCGTCGCCTCGGGAAGTCTCCCGAGCTGCCCGCGCTCAATACTATCGCCGCGGTCGCCTCGATCTCGATCAGGAAGTCCGGCATCGCCAGCGACACGATCCCGAGCCAGGTGTTGGGTGCAGGGGGCGAGCCGCCATAGAATTCCTCGATTGCCGGTATGACCTTGCTCAAGGTCTGGTCGTCCGGTTTGACGACGTAAGTCCTGAGGCGAACGATATGCGCCGGCGTCGCGCCAACCGCCGACAAAGCTGCCTTGAGATTGATGAGCGTCTGCCGGGTCTGGGCGGCTACATCGTTCCCTCCAACGAGGCGCCGCTCCCTGTCCCACGCCGTTTGACCAGCGATGTGCAGCAAAGCGCCGCCCCGCTGAAGGACAGCCTGCGAAAAGGCAAATCCCGTGGTGTCGAACAACGCAGTAGGCTTCAGATGCTTGAGTTCCATACTACTCTCCAATCAATGGTGATCGATCGAGACACCCAGGATCCTCCAAGGTCCGCCGGATGGCGGGAACGTGCTCCGGCCTCACGTCCATGAAGGGCGCGCGGACATGATTCCGCATCGGAACACCCCGCAACATCAAACCTGTCTTCATCACCGCCGGCGCTGCACCGTGGCGGCCGATGAGCTCGGGCGTGTACCAAGCCTCGAGAAGCTTACAATCCTTGGCGCCGCACTCTCGCGCGCCGTCAACGTCACCAGACCACAGCTTGTTGTAGAAGTCTGGCTGTGTGCGCCCAAGACACCACCCGCTCCGATCGTCCCGTAGCCACCGCGGGCTTGGATCAGCGTGATGCCGAGATCGTCCATAGTGAAGCCGAAGACCCGCACCACGTCGTTGAGCTCGAAGAGCGTCTGAATGAAACGATCCAGATGGCTGCTCGACTGCTTGATCGCTACGACGATATTGTCGAGGGCTGATACGCGCGAGCAGTCGAATCGACATGTCTATGCCAGTACCGGCCGGCCAGTTGTACACGACTATCGGAAGCTGTACCGCGGCCGCCACGGTCTTGTAGAAGTTGAAGATCTCCTCGTCATTTGGCCGCAGATACGGCGGAGGTGAAAACACCACGCCGTCGAAGCCCGCGAGTCGAGCATGGTGGGCAAGCTCGATCGTCTCACTCGGCGTGAAGGACGTGCAGCCGGCGAGCAACGGGAGCCTGCCATTCATCTGCGCACCAGCCGCATCGAGGAGCGACTTTCGCTCCGCCCGCGATAAGGGTGAGCCATTCCCCTGTGCTCCCACCCACGAATATCCCGTGCATGCCTTCCTGCTGAAGCCATTCCAGCAAGGCGCCCAAGGCATGGAAATCAAGCTCGCGATCTTTGTTGAATGGAGTGGTAATGGCCGGGAAATAGCCCTTCCAGTCGACGCGATCTATCTTGGACACAGTTACCTCAGGCGATGGGACATGCCGAAACGCAGCCGCCCGACCTGCTGCATGTTCCTGCGATCGTAGATGCGGACCTCGTCGGCGCCGTCGACATCGATCGTCACCGCGATGGTGCTGGCGGTGACGGTGGTGGAGATGACATGCGCTCCCTTCGGCAGCATGACGATGCCGTCGGTGAGGGTGGTGTTGCCGTGGGCTCCATACATGCGGTAGCCGATAACGACGACCACCGCGGCGATAGCGAGAAGGTGGTCAGCGCCGATATCACCATCATGACGCGGGCGCGCGCGACGAGGTGCGATGTCTCGGATTCGGAGCTGTTCGCCGCCGCTGATAAGCTGCGCAGATTCCCGGGCATGGTGTTCATGACGCTTACCTCAGACACGCAAAAAACAGTCACCGTCGCCGACAACGAAGCCGGTGAACGGCTCGACCGCGTGCTCGCCCGCCATGTCGCCGAACTGTCGCGCTCGCGGCTGAAGGCACTGATCGAGGCCGGCGCCGTCACGCTCGACGGGCGACACGATCCGCGATCCTGCCGCCACGTCAATTCCGGCGACGATCTTGTTAGTTAACGTGCCGCCGCCGGAACCGGCCAAGCCCGCGGCCGAGCCGATCCCGCTCAGGTCATCTATGAGGACGACGACATCATCGTCATCGACAAACCCCGCAACCTGGTGGTTCATCCCGCCGCCGGCCACTGCCACCGGCACCCTGGTCAATGCGCTTGATCGCCCATTGCGGTGACAGCCTGTCCGGCATCGGCGGCGAGCGGCGGCCGGGCATCGTCCACCGGCTCGACAAGGACACCACCGGGCTGATGGTGGTGGCCAAGAACGACCGCGCGCACCGCGCGCTCGCCGCGCAATTCGCCGACCACGGCAGGAGCGGCGAAGCCGTTCGAACGCGGCTATCTGGCTTTTGTCTGGGGCGCGCCGGACCGCCCGCAAGGGCACGATCGACAAGCCGATCGACCGCCATCCCAAAGTCGCGCGAACGCATGGCGATGCGCGAAGGCGGCCGCGAGGCCGTGACCCATTGGCAGGTGCTGGAGCGCTACCAGGGGCTGGTGACGGAAGCCGGCCGAGGCCAAAAAGGCCCCCAGCCCGTGGCCGGTCTGTTGGCTTGCCGGCTCGAAACCGGCCGCACCCACCAAATCCGGGTCCATTTGGCCGCGATCGGCCATCCGCTGTTGGGAGACGATGCCTATGGGGCCGGATTCCGCACCAAAGCCGCGCTTTTACGGAAAAAGCCCAGGATGCCCTCGCCGCCCTTGGCAGACAGGCGCTGCATTCCCATATCCTGACGGTGAAACACCCCGGGACTGGGGAGATACTTGACGTTTCGGTCGGAACTACCACCTGATCTCACCCGTTTGCGTAATGCCTTGGCCTCCATGACCGGAGACCGGGAGATAACGTGTCGGTGAAGACGTAAACCTTTGCTCGCATTGCGCAATTTGACGTTGGTTGAACCGGATCACGGGTTCGTCGCGTCGATGTGACGTATGCTTAACTTCCACTGGTCCGATTCGACCGTGTATGTTGCAGGTGCGAGATGAAACGGCGCCGTCGGCTCGGGGAGCGACGGCGCGATTTGCCCGCCGCACCGCGGGGGCATTTAGAGAAATGGAGGGCGCTATCATGGCCCAAACTGCTGCACTACCGATTTTGTCGGGCGAAACCGGACTTACCCGATATCTTGAAGAGATCCGTCGGTTCCCGATGCTGGAACCGCAGGAAGAATTCATGCTGGCCAAGAGCTGGCGCGAACACGGCGATCGTGAAGCCGCGCATAAGCTCGTCACCAGCCATCTTCGTCTCGTCGCCAAAATCGCCATGGGCTATCGCGGCTACGGCCTGCCGATTTCCGAAGTGATCTCGGAAGGCAATGTCGGCCTGATGCAGGCGGTGAAGCGCTTCGAGCCCGACAAGGGCTTCCGGCTCGCGACTTACGCGATGTGGTGGATCAAGGCCGCAATCCAGGAATACATCCTGCGCTCGTGGTCGCTGGTGAAAATGGGCACCACCGCGAACCAGAAGAAGCTGTTCTTCAACCTGCGCAAGGCCAAGAGCAAGATTTCCGCGCTCGAAGAAGGCGACATGCGGCCCGATCAGGTCAAACTGATCGCAAAGCGCCTCGGCGTCACCGAGCAGGACGTGATCGACATGAATCGCCGCCTCGGCGGCGATGCTTCGCTGAATGCGCCGATCCGCGAGGACGGCGATTCCGGCGAGTGGCAGGACTGGCTGGTCGACGACAGCGCAGCCAGGAAAGCCGCTTGGCCGAAAGCGAGCAGTCGGAGAACCGGCACAAGGCGCTCGGCGAGGCGCTGAGCGTGCTCAACGACCGCGAACGCCGCATCTTCGAGGCGCGGCGCCTGGCCGACGAGCCGATCACGCTGGAAGAGCTTGCCGACGAATTCGGCGTGTCGCGCGAGCGCGTGCGGCAGATCGAGGTTCGCGCCTTCGAGAAAGTCCAGAAGGCGGTGAAGACCTCGATCGCCCATATCGAAACGCCGCAAGCTCCCGCAGCCGTGGCGGCGATGCACTAACGGCATCAGTTAGGATCTTTTCCCAACCTCTCCCCGCCCCGCGGGGAGAGGTTTTTTATTGCTCGGCGTGGACATCGCAAACCGCCGAGACGTAGCTTGCCCAGTTCGAGCACGCGCTAAAAGCTGGCGTGATGCTGCGACGATGGTCGCGCTTATTGTCACGGGGCTGGCTGTTTCGACGCGATAAGCGGATCGCTCGATGCGGTCACTTTTCTGACGGGATAACTCGCACCCTTTCCTTCACCCGCCTGAGGGTCCCAATCGATTTGCCGAAAATTTTTGACAAGCAAATCGATAAAAGTCCGCACCTTAGCCGGCACATGCTCGCGGTGCGGATAGAGCACGTCGACCGAAAATTGCTTTGGCAAAAATTCGTCCAAAATCGACACGAGAGCACCGGACTTCAGATCGTTGATCACGAACGGAATTGGAGCCACCAGTATTCCCTGGCCGTAAAGGCAAGCGTGGCGGAATGCGATAGGGCTGTTGGTTTCCAGATTTCCTGACATCCGCACCGGAAAATCCCCCTCCGGACCCGTGAATACCCATTCCTTTCCGTCTTTGCTGTAACTGGCGTCGTAAAAGACCAGCCAGTTGTGTTTGGTCAGCTCCGACGGATGCTGCGGCCGGCCATGCGTTGCCAAGTATTCCGGTGACGCGCAAGCTGCCACGCGATATTGAGCGAGCCGGCGAATGATAAGGCCAGGATCTGCCACGGCGGCATACCACATCGCCAGATCGAAACCTTCGTCCACGAGATCAAGCATCCGGCTGGTCGCCGTCAGATGAATTTTCACCTCTGGATAAAGCTTGCTGTATTCTGCAATAGACGGAGCGAGCAGAACGGGAATACCCGGTGATGTGTTAACCCGCAGAACGCCGCGGGGTCGCGTTTGCAGTGTTTGGGCAGCCTCATCGGCATCTTCGAGTTCGGAAAGAATTTGGACACAGCGCTCGTAATAGGCCTTCCCCGCCTCGGTTAGGCTAACGCTGCGCGTCGTGCGGTTAAGCAACCGCACACCAAGCCGGTCTTCGAGCCGTTTCACATGGGTGGTAACTACGCTGGTCGCGAGACTAAGTTGTCGCGCCGCAGACGAAAAGCCGCCGGTGTCGACCACTTTAACGAACGAAAGCATCGTTGAGACGCGATCCATGGCGCACCTGTAAGCGTCTGCTCCGGTGCTAAATGTAATGCATTGCGCCGCCCACTCAAGCCATCAGCCCTCGACAACGGCGTGCGCGGCCCCGGCCGATCCGCTCGACTTCTTGAAGATGATGAGCATTCCAAACAAAGCCAGTGTGGCGATCAGCAGCAGCTTGTAATCATCGATATAGGCAATGATTTGCGCCTGCTGTGTGACCAGAGCATCGAGGGCTGCTCGGCCGGCGGCGGTAACTGGGCTCAGGAACTGCGCAATGCTGGGATCCTGGAAAGCCCGGTTGACCGGGGTGATGTTTGCAGAGATGTCCGCATGGTTGATCTCGGTATTCGTCGTCAGCAGCGCGGTGAAGACGGAAATGCCGATGCTTGAGCCCAGGCTACGCGAAAGACTGAAGACGCTAGCCCCGTCGGGACGATCTGCCGGAGCGAGGGTCGACAGAGTGACTGCGCTCAATGGGACAAACAGAACGCCGGAACCTGCGCCTTGCAGCAACCCGGTGACGATAATTTCCCGTTCTGAAACGTCGGGGGTCCATCCCATCATGACATAGAAGGCCCAAGCGGTAAGGCCGAGGCCAATCGCCAGAAGCAAGCGTGTGTCGACCTTTCCGACGAACCGGCCGACGAGCAATGTGCCCACCATCGTTCCCACGCCACGCGGTCCCATGACCAAACCGGCAGTGAAGACCGGGTAGTTCATGAGGTCCTGCAGATAAGGCGGCTGCAGCGCGAGCGAGGCATAAAGAGTGATGAAGGTCACCACGCTGAAGATCGCGCCAGCAACAAGATTGCGATCGCGAAACAGCGCCGGCCGCACGAAGGGCCGCTCGGCTGTCATGGTGTGAACCAGAAAAAGATAGAAGGCCGAGCTGGCAATAAGCGCTTCGATGACGATTTCGCTTGAACCGAACCAATCCTTGATTTCGCCTCGGTCCAGCAAGATCTGCAGCGCACCAATTGCCAGGCTGAGAGTGCCGAAGCCAAACCAGTCAAATTTCTGCGGTCCGTTCCGCGGGCTCTCCGGCAGAAACATCATCATGCCAATAAAGGTGATGATTCCCAGCGGTCCGTTGATGTAGAAAACATAACGCCAAGTGTAATTTTCAGTGAGCCAGCCGCCGATCACGGGGCCGAGCACGGGACCGACCACGACACCAACGCCATACAGCGCCATCGCAAATCCATGGCGCTCTTTCGGGTAAATCGTAAGCAAGACTGTTTGTGCCAACGGAATCATCGCCGCACCGAATGCGCCTTGCACCGCCCGGAAAACGACAATCTGTGTCAACGAGTCAGCCATGCCGCAGAGCATTGAGGTGAGCGTGAAACCGAGGGTCGACACGATAAACAATCGCTTGAGACCGAAGCGCGCGACCAAAAACCCGGTCGGCGGCGTCATGATTGCAGCCATGGTGATGTAGGAGGTCAGCACCCAGGTGATCTGATCGCTGCTTGCGGACACGCTTCCCTGCACATAAGGCAACGCGACATTGACGATCGTCGTGTCGAGCGTCTGCATCATCGCCGCGACGAGCACCAGGATGGTGATCGTGCCGCGACGGCGTTGGGAGGTTTCTTCAGTCATGACACGCTTCCACGAGAATGATCAAAACAGTGCGGTCAGGAAGTGCGGCAGGCCGCGCGCGTGACCGGTATCCACGTCGACCTCGACGCTCATGCCGGCCCGCAATGGCGGCAAGTTGGCATTGCTGGTGTCGACGCGCACACGCACGGGGATGCGCTGGACGACTTTGACCCAGTTACCGCTCGTGTTCTGCGCCGGGAGCATCTGGAATTCCTGTGCCCCGGCGGGGCTGATGCTTTCGACCGCGCCGTGCCATTGGACATCCGGGTAAGTATCGACGGTCACCACCACCGATTGGCCCGGCCGCACATAGGTCATCTGCGTTTCTTTGGGTTGGACCTCGACCCAGGCGTGATCGGTGGCAACCAGAAAGAAGGCAGTGACTGAGGCCGCCAGGTACTTGCCCGGTTCGATTGCGGGCACGTCCGTGACCGTTCCCGCGAACGGCGCCTTCACCACCGTATGGTCGAGCTGGCGCTGCGCTTCATCGACCTGTGCTTTGGCCTGCTGATATTGCGGATGATCTTCGATCGGGATGTTCGGGTTGCCGGACAACCTTGCCAGTTGCACTTCAGCCTGATGCTTGAGCGAAGCGAGCTTGCCCTGGTCGCCCTGCAGGGTGAAATGGGCCTGGTCGTAAATCGCCTTGGATGCGGTGCCGGAGGCCAACAGATTGCTTTGGCGGTCGAAGGTAACCTGATCGAGCGCGACTTGCGCCTGCTCAGCTTCGATGTCGCTGAGCATACGCTGGTAGTCGCTTTTCATCGCTTGAACGGTCAGCGCGGTCTGCGCCAAATTGGCTTTCGTGTTGTCGAGTGCGATCTGGAACTGAAGAGGGTCGAGCCGGTAAAGAACTTGTCCGGCAGTAACGTGTTCGTTGTCGCGAACGTCGACGTCTTGCACGATGCCGGTGACATCGGTGGAAATACCGACTTTGTCGGCATCGACATAGGCGTCGTCGGTCGACATCGTCGCGCCGCCCACGACGTACCAATAGGCGCCGGCAAGCAGCGCAATGGGCAACAACGCGAACAACGCCCACCGGACCCGTTGATTGCGCGCCGCGGGCGAACCATGTCCACTTGCGGCTGCGTTCGCGCCTGACTGCTTCGCTGGACTGCCCGGCTGGATCGGCGGCAACTCGAGCCGGTCCGTGCGCAATTCAGCAACTCCGTCGCCCGCGGACGGACTTCTTGATGTTTCACTAGGTGACTTGGGTGATTGGTCATCGGAACGATCAATCTGCTCGGCCTTAAGCATGACGACACTCCCGCCTCTTGGCGCTCATTCGGAAAGCGCATCCGCCGAGGCAGGCTCCGGGACTCACGGAGATTGAGAGATTGCCTCGGCACACCGCCTTCCGAGGTCAAACATGCGGCTCCTTCTGAGTTTTTTTAATCCAGCGAGATGTGAAAGCATTATTCGGGAACGCAGAACAATCGACGTCAAATCTCTGAGATCGAAGGCATCTCGCGGTTGGAACTGGCCCCGCGTGGGTGGCAGTCGCAAGACAGAGCGCACGCGCAAAAAGGCGTGCCGTCCGCTCGCTCTCGCGATTATTCGCGCCTGACGAACAACCTCTTCGCTAGTGGCCCAATTAAAGGACGCCGATTGCGGAATATCTGACGGCGGGCGTAGCGACAGAAGCCGAGGCGAAGAAAATGGCCTTCATCGAGATATTTTGGGCGACATACGCCCCCTTGAACTTATTAATCGCTCTTCTCAAAGCCGGCCCGCTTCGTCTGATCCGCAATGCCCGCCCCGTTTGGCGAGTAAGACAGCACGAGGTTCGACCGAACAGCCCAGGAAGCGTGTCACCCAAGATAAGAGGTCAACGCCTGACATCATCGGGAAAAAGGCTTTGGCAAGGCCACCCCGGCCATTAGTGACAAGTCGGATAAATCGCGTTGAGATCGGAGCCGCGCAGATAAAGGACATGCGAATTCAGTCCGCCATGCTGCGCGATCCATCTCCGAATGTATTCTGGATAAGTCGACCACAAAATACGATTGCCATCCCTGTTTATCTGCTGTCCGCCCGAAGGGGTCGGATCCCATGCAGCGTGAAAAGCAAGTACTGCCCCCGGCGTGATACATATACGGCTGCGCGGAATTCTGCCGAGAAGCATCGTACAAGCCGACGCGCAGGTTCCGTCGATCACCACTCTTTCGCCAGATGCCCGGAGTTTATCGAGCTTTTGCAGATATTCACTGATCTGGCCGCCAGGGTCGTCAGATATCCTGACTTCCGCCATCGCTGGAACCAAAGTGATCGCCAGCCAAAACATGATTGATACGGCGCGCGGGCCCATCGACGCGATCCTCGCAGAACGCGGCATTTGAGTAATATTTTCCGCGGCACGCAAGCTCCACTTCGTCGCGGCTTGCTTGTGATTATCCTCACTCTAATCTCGTCCGCCTTGGATACCGAAATACGGCGTCGCTCGATTGTGAACGCGGCTTTCGATGCATCCTCCAAGAGGATCTCAAGGAGTGGTGCTAAAAATCATGCAGCCAAATAAAACGGAGGCGAACATCCAGGTTCGCCCCCGTTTTTGCTGCCTTGGTCATCGGACTTTTAGTGGATCAAGAGCATCGCGTTGTAGCCAGCACTTCCGCCACCAGTAGCCGCCGGGCTGTTGGAACTGGATACCGAATTGCCCGAAGGAATATACGCGAAGCTATGGTAGCCGTCGCGGGCAGCAACTTGGCGCTGCGGAACTGCGGTCAGTCCCACGGGCGGCACAGCAACGGACCGCTGCTTGATCCCGCCGGCGCCATAAGCGAACGACAGCGCGTTTCCGGTACCGTCGCCCGGGTTGTAGGACTGCGCGAAGACCGGGGATGCAAAACTCGTCACTGCGAGAGCCGCGACGAGCGCCAGTGTAGTTTTCTTAAACATGACATTTCTCCTGATGTGGACCGAGCAATGCGCGCTGGGTCTTGTTACGTCCCAGGAGGTAGTCCGCCTGGCGCGTTCCTTAATCCCGGACCTGGCGAATGGACTTTTCAGTGGATGCGAAGAATGCGTCGGCCGTTCGCGAACCGCATCTGTCCTTCGAAAATCTTGCGGTAATCGAGGTCGCTGCATCGTTATGGCTTGCGCGCCATAACCCTGCAGCTTTGAATTAATGAGTCCGTTACGCGGAATATCGAAGAATTAATTAGCCGGTTACGCGGGATCGAACCGATGTTCCATTTTTTGTTTTTACTGAAAAGACCGTTTCAGAAATGGCCGATTAAGAGGGAACACCTGTGAACTACCTGCCTGATGGAAGGACAAGAATTGTTCGGTCCGAGATCAGGAGAAGATGTCATGATGAAGAAAATCAAGTGGGTGTTTCTTGCCGCTGTCTTGGCGACAAGCTTCGCGTCGCCGGCGCTGGCCCAAAGTTTTGCCTTTTCGGGCAGCGAGACCAATACGCTTTCTGCCTATTACGACGGACAGCAACTTTGGGACTACGCGCCGAATTCTCGCGGCAGCCTTACCGCCACGCGCACCCATCGTTCCAAGCTGTACGATGAAGTTCCCGGCGTCCAGAGTCAGACTTATTCGCCGTCCGCAGCTGCCATGGGAAGCAGCCGCTGAGCCAACGAGGACGAAGAAAAAGGGATGGGCTTTTGGCCCGTCCTTTCTTCTCTCGCAAGCGCCCGGAATCCAGCCGATGCGAAGATTATTCGGATTTTCTGAACAGTGTTTTCTCACCTTGCCGGATTTTCCTCTCAGCGCACTTGGCGCAGTTGTTGAGCGAGATCGCAGGAGGCCGCCATGGCTCAAATAACTCAAGCTACCGCTGCTCCAGCCTTTATTCTCGAATCGAGCCTCACACAGTATCTGGAAGAGATCCGTCGGTTCCCGATGCTGGAGCCGCAGGAAGAATTTATGCTGGCGAAAAGCTGGCGCGAACACGGCGATCGTGATGCCGCGCACAAGCTCGTCACCAGCCATCTTCGTCTCGTGGCAAAAATCGCCATGGGCTATCGCGGCTACGGCCTGCCGATTTCCGAAGTGATTTCGGAAGGCAATGTCGGCCTGATGCAGGCGGTGAAACGCTTTGAACCCGACAAGGGCTTCCGGCTCGCGACCTACGCGATGTGGTGGATCAAGGCTGCGATCCAGGAATACATCCTGCGTTCGTGGTCGCTGGTGAAAATGGGCACCACCGCGAACCAGAAGAAGCTGTTCTTCAACCTGCGCAAGGCGAAGAGCAAGATTTCCGCGCTCGAAGAGGGCGACATGCGGCCCGATCAGGTCAAACTGATCGCAAAGCGCCTCGGTGTTACCGAGCAGGACGTGATCGACATGAACCGCCGCCTCGGCGGCGATGCGTCGCTGAACGCCCCGATCCGCGAGGACGGCAATTCCGGCGAGTGGCAGGACTGGCTGGTCGACGACTCGACGAGCCAGGAAAGTCGTCTGGCCGAAAGCGAGCAGTCGGAGAATCGGCACAAGGCCCTCGGCGAGGCGCTGAGCGTGCTCAACGACCGCGAACGCCGCATCTTCGAGGCGCGGCGGCTGGCCGATGAGCCGATCACGCTGGAAGAACTCGCCGAAGAGTTCGGCGTGTCGCGCGAACGCGTGCGGCAGATCGAGGTTCGCGCCTTCGAGAAAGTCCAGAAGGCGGTGAAGACCTCGATCGCTCATATCGAAACACCGCAAGCTCCCGCAGCCGTCGCGGCGATGCACTGAACGCACTTCCGCCCGTCCCCGCGAAAGCGGGGACCCAATGAAGCTCAACCTCTCCCCGCCCAACGAGGAGAGGTTTTTTATTCCCAAACTCTCCGCTGGCGTCTCCCTCTCCCCGCGTGTGGGGAGAGGGTGGGGTGAGGGGGCGTTTCCGCTGGGCTGAGCTTTCGCGTCTTGCCCTCATGGCTTTCGTGTCTTGCCTCATAGCTCAGACTCGCGGATAGGCCCCCTCACCCTCGCCATAGCGCGTCGAAGACGCGCGTGAACGCGCTTATGGCTCGACCTCTCCCCGCACGCGGGGAGAGGTTTTTTATTGTCCGGACGCCCTGTAGATTGAACGCATGCCGGGTGATGCAGACATCGAAAAAACCGTCGCGACAGAAGCCGTCGAAACGTGGCTCGCGCAATTCGAGCGGGCGCTGACGCAGCCTGATGCGGTTTTGCTTTCGCAGCTCTTTGTGCCCGACAGTTACTGGCGCGACGTGCTGGCCTTCGACTGGCGCATCAGAACCATCAGCGGCGCCGATGACATCCTGCACGGCTTGCAGGAAGGCGCGGCGCGCTCGCACCCGTCGGGATTCAGGATTGCCGGCGACCGCACACCGCCGCGCCGTGTGACGCGCGCCGGCACCGAAAGCATCGAGGCGATATTCCAATTCGAAACCGTCCAGGGCCGCAGTAGCGGCATCGTGCGGCTCGATCCACAATCCGCCAAGGCTTGGACGCTGCTCACCACCCTCGACGCGATCAAGGGGCACGAAGAAAAGCCCGGACGCTTCCGCCGCGAGGGCAAGGCCTATTCACGCGATTTCCGCGGACCGAACTGGCTCGATGGGCGGCAAGCGAGTGCCGCGTACAAAGATCGCGACCCCGATGTTCTGGTTATTGGCGGCGGACAGGCCGGACTGTCGGCTGCGGCATGTCTCGGACAATTGCAGATCGATACGCTGATCGTCGACCGTGGCGAACGCATCGGCGATAACTGGCGCAACCGTTATCACGCGCTGGTCCTGCACAATCAGGTGAACGTCAATCACCTGCCCTACATGCGCTTTCCGCCGAGCTGGCCGGCTTACATCCCCAAAGACAAGATCGCCGGCTGGTTCGAAGCTTATGCCGAAAGCCTGGAGCTCAACACCTGGACCGCCACCGAATTCGAAAGTGCGACATACGATGAAAAGCGCGAGCGGTGGTCGGTCACGCTGCGCCGGGACGGCGAAATGCGGCAGCTTCACCCGCATCACATCGTCATGGCGACCGGCGTGAGCGGCATTCCCAGTCTGCCGAATATCCCGACGCTCCCGAATTTCACCGGCATGGTTCTGCATTCAAGCCAATACACCAGCGGCGATGGCTGGCGCGGCAAACGCGCGCTGATCATCGGCTCCGGCAACAGCGGCCACGACATCGCGCAGGATCTGCACGCGAGCGGCGCGCAGGTCACGCTGGTGCAGCGCAGCCCGACGCTTGTGGTCAATGTCGAACCGAGCGCGCAATTGCCTTATGCGCTCTACGACGAAGGCCCCTCGCTCGAGGATTGCGACCTGATCACGATGTCGGTGCCGATACCGCTGGCCAAAAAGAGCCACGTAATGCTGACCGAGCAGGCGAAAAAGCTCGACCAAAAACTGCTCGATGCGTTGACCAGCAAAGGTTTCAAGCTCGACTTCGGCGACGACGGCACCGGCTGGCAATTCAAATACCTCACTCGCGGCGGCGGCTATTATTTCAATGTCGGCTGCTCCGATCTGATCGTGAACGGCGAAATCGTGCTGGCGCAATTTTCCGACATTGCCGAATTTGTCGCCGACGGCGCGAGGTTGCGTTCAGGCGAGGTGCTTCCCGCCGATCTGATCGTGCTGGCGACCGGCTATAAGGGACAGGACGCGCTGGTGCGCAAACTGTTCGGCGACGCGGTCGAAAAACGCGTCGGGCCGATCTGGGGCCTGGGCGAAGACCACGAGCTGCGCAACATGTTCACCCGCACGCCGCAGCCCGGACTGTGGTTCATCGCCGGAAGCTTCGCGCAATGCCGGATTTATTCGAAGATCATGGCGTTGCAGATCAAAGCGTGTGAGTTGGGGCTTATTCCGAATGCACTGCCTGCGCTCCCGGCGTCCGAGCAAAAAGTGCTGGCGCCAATGCCATAGACGGATTGAGCTTTCTCCGCTCATTCCCGCGCAAGCGGGAATCCAGGTTTCTTGCGCGGAAATGAGCGGAAACAAGCACAAATCGCATAAGACTTTGATCCGTTGTGATAAATCGCGGGTTTGCGAATCTTGTTTCCAAAATCGCCAAACGGCAGTTTTGGATCACACGCATAAGCTCCCGATCCAACAGCACAAATAGAAACGCTTTGACTTCACGTTTCAGATTTGAAAAAGAAATCCCAATCTCGCTCGCGTACAAGGACGTTATGCGGTGACCCCGCAGGACGGAGCGGGATGCGGTGCCCGCGGGTGGCGGCTCGTCACTGCCACTCCCGGACGGCCTGGGCATCAGCCTGCCGGCACTATGACCGGCGCGCGAGGTGCATCGCTGGAAGTGCCACAGGGGCTGGCGGGGACTCCTGCCGCGTTTGGCCTTTGTGTCACGAAGCCTGGCCCAGGTTGAGCCTTGGGATGAATAGTCCCATTGGCACAGAGCCGTGGTGGGACGCCGAGAGGCGAGCGCGCAGCGCTCTGCGCGCGCCGCACCCGGAAAGGTGCGGAGGTTGGATACGCGTCTGTCGGCGTTCCGCTTCCTTGCTTTTTTCCGTTCTTACATTTCGTGGCTCGAAGCGCAGATCGTGAGGGTACCGGCAGCCACCGCCGGTGTTCTCTGGCGAAGGTCGGTGCGGAGAGCGGGGAAATTCTTGCCGCGTGACGATGACTCGGGTGCGGATCGCATCGCGAGAACGGTAAGACTTGCGCTTGTTACCCGTCATCCTGAGGTGCGAGCGCAGCGAGCCTCGAAGGATGCCGGCCGAGGCGCCGGGGGCCGTCGTCCTTCGAGGCTCGCCAACTTCGTCGGCGAGCACCTCAGGATGACGGGGAAATTGCGACGCGATGCTGCTCGGCATGAAGGCGTGGTGTGTTGCTGTTTGACATCGTGAATTGGAAGAATGCGCATCGGGCGTGGGAGCACGACGGCCGCAAGCGATACGGCTGCTCTCAGTATCCCGCCGGCCCGAAAATCTTCACGCCGAGGCGGCGCTCCATGGCACGCCCGAAGCGATACTTCATTTCGGCGCCTTCGTAGTCGTTGGGCGCCACTTCCAGATGCGTGGGCTCGGCCTCGACCCGAAGCACGGTGAAATAGGGGCCCGACGACGCCATGATCTCCGGCACCGCCTTTTCCAGGTCCGGCACGTTGTCGACGGTGAGCGTGCGGGAAATTCCGGCGGCGCGCGCAATTCCGGCATAGTCGGTGAGATCGCGATTGACCATCGGCACCGCGCTGACGGTTTGATAGACCCGGTTATCGATCAGGAAATGCTTGAGGTTCTTCGGCGCCTGCTGCGCTTCGGTCAAAAGACAACCGAGGTTCATGCAGAGCGATCCGTCGGCGTTGAGCAGCAACACCGGCACCTCGGGCGCCATCAGCGCCAGGCCCAGCGCGAAGCTCGCGGCAAAACCCATCGCGCCGTGCATGTAGAATGTTTCTTCGCTTTTGGTCGCCTGCCACCACTCGTTCGACGCCATGCCGAGCGCACAAACGGCGACGGCGCCCTCGCGGTGCGCGGCCAGCACCCGCATCGCCTCGCGCGTCTTCATGATCGCTCCCTCATGACCAGGCTTTTCCCTTGAGCAATCGGCGCGTCAAAAACAGAATGTACGGTCGCTTTTGCATCCGCGACGCTTCATAGACCGCGGGGATGCAGCCGACTTCGTCGAGACTGTCGAGCACGTGATAGGGAAAATCGTAAGCCTCAAGCAGCGGGATGGTGCGCCGGCCCTGCACTTCCTGCCAGATGCGATGGTCGTCGTAAGTGCCGCGCATGCTGACGATGCAGAACACCGGGATCTGATGCCGCAGATTTAAGGTGGCGAGCTCACCGGTGCAGGTCAGCAGGCCGGTATTGCCGATGATCGCCACAGCCCTGGCGCCCGCAAAGAACGCGCCGCTGGCGACGACAACGGCTTCGGATTCTCTCGCCACCGGGACATGCCGAATGGCCGGATCGGCATCGACGCGCCCGATCAGCGGACCGACCCAGTCATCGGGCAGCGTCGCGGCAAGCTTGACGCCGATGCGCGTCAATTCGCGGTGAATAAGTTCGTAGGCGTCCATAACCGTTCAGTCTCTCAATGCTCCGCGCAGCGGCCAGCGGCACAAAAAGATCAGGACACCGGCGAGCGCTGCGATCGATGCGATCATCAGGAAGAATTGCATGGGCTGCATCCGGCTCCAAAAACTGCCGAGGAAGCCGGCGAGGAAGCCACCGGCAAAGTTGGTCGCCAGCCAAACGCCCATCATCATCGACAGGATGCGCGCCGGCGCGACTTTCGTCACCAGCGACAGTCCGGTTGGCGACAGATAAAGCTCGCCGATGGTGATGATGGCGATCGAGCCGAGCACCCACAGCCAGCTCGCCTGGCCGGACCCGGCCGCAAACGCGGCATAGGCCTTGATGAGATTGGACACGACGACGCCGAAGCAGCCGAGCGCCATCTTGGTGACGGTCGAAGGTTCGCTGCCGCGCGCCGCCTGCCGTTTCCACAACGTCACCACGAACGGCGTGAACGCAAAGATCATGAACGGATTGAAAGCGAGGAACCATGTCGTCGGGATTTGCGCGGTCCACCCGAACAAGTCGACGGTGCGATCGATATTCTTGTCGATCCAAAGGATCGTGGTGTTGCCCATCTGCTCGTAGGTCGCCCAGAACAGGGCGTTCGGTATGAACAGCACCAGCAGCGCGACAATGGCGCGCCATTGCTCCGGCGTCAGCGGCAACCATTGCGTATGAGCGGCTCTGCGTTTCTCCAGTTCGCCCGGCGGCAACAACGGATAAGCGTAAAGATAAATGCAAAGTCCGAGGCACATGCCGACGCCCGCCGCGGCGAAGCCATAATGAAACCCGACCTTTTCGCCGAGCGTGCCGCAGATCAGCGGCGCCAGGAACGCGCCGACATTGATGCCGACATAGAAGATCGAATAGGCGCGGTCGCGGCGATGATCGCCCGGCGGATAGAGGCCGCCGACCTGGGTCGAAATGTTCGGCTTGAAGCAGCCGTTGCCGAGAACCAGCGCCAGGAGCGCGAACAGGAAAAGCTGTTCCGACGCCATCATGAAATGGCCGAGCGCCATCAGCACCGCGCCGATCACGACGGTGCGGCGCTGGCCGAGCACGCGATCGGCAAGGAGGCCGCCGAGGATCGGCGTGAAATAAACCAGACCGGTGTAGAAGCCCCAGATCTGCGACGACAGCGGCTGCACGTCGAGGGGACCGAACACGGCTTCCAGCGCAGCCTTCACGGTAAGCAGCCCGCGCACGTCGCCGGCGTGTTCCGGCAGCAGCAGGTACTTGGTCATGTACAGAACGAGCAGCGAGCGCATCCCGTAATACGAGAAGCGCTCCCACATCTCGGTGGTGAACAGGAATGTCAGACCGCGCGGATGACCGAAGAGTTCGCCGCCTTGCGAGCCCGGAACAGCTTGAACGGCGTCGACCAATGCGGCAGTCCTCCGGGCCTTCTCCGGCCCTTGCCTCGGCGCGCCGGCGGTGGTTACTGGACCGCCGGCCGGCCTCGATGATGACAACAACAGGGGCGGAAAGCTATGGAGGAAGCAATTCTGTGCGGTATCGCGGAACGATCTGCCGGGCTGTTGCAACGCTGCTCGGATTTTGCGCGATGATGCCGGGTTTGCAGGCAGCCGAGCCCACCGTGCTGCACGTCAACACGTTTCCAACCGCGCGATCGCTGCCGTTCTATGTCGGGGTCGATCGCGGCTTTTTCGCCAGACATGGATTGAACGTCGCTCTCGAATTCACGGAAAGCTCCGAGCGCCAGCGCGAGCGGCTCGCCAGCGGGGCGGTCGATATCGTTCATTCGGCCGTGGACAATGCGCTGGCCATGATCGATGTCGCCGGAATCGACGTCGTGATCGTGAGCGGCGGCGACAGCGGCAGTAACGAATTCTACGTCCAGAACGATGTGAAGGATTTCTCCGGCATTCGCGGCCACGCCATCGTGGTCGATGCGACCAACACGGCCTATGCGCTGCAGGCGAAGAAAATCCTGCTGCAGCACGGCCTCAAGGACGGAATTGACTACACCCTCAATCCCGCCGGCAACGGCCAGCGCCGCCTCAACGCGCTGTTCGAGGACAAAAACAACGCCGGCGCCATCCTCAACCTGCCCTATTCGCTGCAGGCCGCCGCCAAGGGAATGCGCAGTCTCGGCCGCACTACCGACATGCTGGGTCCGTATCAGGCCGGCGGCGCTTTCGTGCGCCGCGCCTGGGCGCACGATAACGCCGCGACGCTTGAGCAATACCTGGCCGCTTTCGTCGAAGCGCTACGCTGGTCGCTCGATCCGAAAAATCGCGCCGACGCCGTCGCCATTCTGGTCGACAAGCTCAAGCTGCCCCATGACATGGCTGAGGAGAGCCTCACCCTCATGGCCGAACCCGGATTTGGCTTCGCGCGCGATGCCGCTTTCGATCTCGCCGGATTCAAGAATGTACTGGCGCTGCGCGCAGACATCGAGGGCGGCGCGCCCGCCGATCCGCAGCGCTATATCGATCTTAGCTATTACAATCGCGCGATGAAGCTAGTGAAAGATTAAGGTTGGCCTTCCCCGCTTGCGGGGAGACGAAGAACAAACATGGAGCCTGCACGATGCCTGCCACAACTGCCGCAGAAGCCAAGAACTTCAAACTACTCGGCCACGATGCTTCGGCGGCGTGGGGCGGCGGATCTCTGGTGCAGGTCCACAAGGGCCATGCCTATGTCGGTGCGGTCGGCGGCTCGAGCTATAACGGCCCGGAAGGCTTCACCGTCCATGACGTGCGCGACCCGACCAAGCCACACAAGGTCGGCGAATTCCGCGCGCCGCCCGGCATCCATTGCCACAAGCTGCGCATCGTCGGCGACGACCTGCTTTACGTGAACTCGGAACGGCTCGCCGGCGACAAGGGCAAGAATGCGCGCGCAGGCTTCTTCATCTTCGACATCTCGAAGCCAGCCACGCCAAAGCCAATCGGCTTTTACGACATGCCGGGCTCCGGCCCGCACCGCTTCGGCGTCGATCTCAAACGCGGTCTCGCCTTCATGCCGAACGACGCGCCGGGCTGGACCCGCCGCGTGATCTGGACGCTCGACATCAAGGACCCGCTCAAGCCGGAAGTGGTCAGCATCTGGGGCCTGCCGTGGATGAAGACCGACTCCGACGAACTCGGCAACGATCCGATGCCGATGGAGGAAGCGACAACGCTGCACGGCCCGCCGATGATCCGCGGCAACCGGATGTATTGCGCGTGGTGGGGCGGCGGCATGTCGATCATCGACTGTACCGATCTGCGCGACATGAAGCTGGTCGGTCACGTCAAATGGTCGCCGCCGTTTCCCGGCTCGACCCATACTTGCTGGCCGATCGGCGACCGGCCCTATCTGATCTGCACCGACGAGGCCCGCGCCAAGCAGAAATACTGGGACGCGCAATTCATGTGGGTGATCGACGCCCGCGACGAGACCAATCCGCTGCCGGTTGCGACTTTCATCCCGGACCGCGAAAAATACTATGAGCGGCCCGGCCGCTTCGGCGCGCACAACATTCTGGAAAATCTGCCGGCGGAAGGACCATGGAAGGACATCGTGTTCCTGACTTATTTCAACGCCGGCCTGCGTGCGGTGAACGTCAGCGATCCGCTGCATCCGAAGGAAGTCGGCTGCTACGTCCCGGAGCAGCCCGAAGGCACGCCGGGCATCCAGTCAAACGACATCGGCTGCGACGACGAGGGCCGGCTCTACCTCATCGATCGCTGGGGCCAGGGCATGCACATTCTGGAATATACCGGCTAGCGCCAGCCGCCGATCTCTTGCGGCAGCACCACAATCAAGTTTGAGGAATGCACCTGCGGTTCAGTCAAGGCCGCAAACATCAAGGGCCGGTGAACCAATGCATCGATCAAGCGACCGTATTCTGACAACTCACGCCGGCAGCCTGCCTCGGCCAGCGGATCTCCTCGCGATGATCCGAGCCAAGACGCGCGGCGAAACTGTCGACGAAACCAAGCTTGCCGGGCGGATCAAGGAAGCGGTCAACGAGATCGTCCAAAAGCAGGTCGCTACCGGCCTGGATGTGATCGACGACGGCGAGTTCGGCAAGCCGAGTTTCGTCACTTATGTCCGCGACAGGCTGGGAGGGCTCGAGCCTCATGGCATGCGCCCCAATGCGTGGCTTTCTTCGCGGGAAGCGATCAGCTTTCCGGACTACTATAAAGAACAGGAAAGCGCTTCGCCGCGCACCCGGCAGGTCCAGATGGCCTGCACCTCGCCCCTCACCTACCAAGGACAGGCAGCACTCAAGGCCGAACTCGATACGCTCAAGAGCGCGCTGAAGGGCGTAAATCCCACCGACGTGTTCGTTCCCTGTATCTCACCGGCCAACATCGAAGACTGGAATGAGAACCGGTACTATCCGACCAACGACGAATATCTCACGGCGATCGCCGACGCGATGAATGTCGAATACCGGACGATCGTCGATGCCGGATTCCTGGTGCAGGTCGACGATCCCCGACTGGTCAGCTATTACCTGATGGACCCAAAGATGTCCGTGGAAGACATCCGGGCGTGGGCCAACAAGCGCGTCGATGCGCTCAATCATGCGCTACGCGGAATTCCCACCGAAAAAATCCGCTATCACACCTGTTACAGCATCAACTTCGGACCGCGCGTTCACGATCTGGAGGTCAAGCACATCATCGACATCCTGATGCGCATTCGCGCCGGTGCATTTTCCTTCGAGGCCTCCAATCCACGGCACGAGCACGAATGGGAAGTCTGGAAGGAAACAAAGCTGCCACAGGACACGATATTGATCCCGGGCGTAATCACAAACTCATCGGTGCTGGTCGAACATCCGGAGCTGGTCGCTCAGCGCCTCATCCGGTTTGCCGATTTCGTAGGGCGGGAAAACGTCATCGCCGGCACCGACTGCGGCTTTGCAAGCTTCGCTGGATCGGATGAAGTGCACGCGAGCATCGTCTGGGCAAAGATGGAAGCCATGGTCAAAGGCGCCGAGATCGCGAGCAAGAAGCTTTGGGGCCGCTAAAGTCGGGCGGCTCCTGCGTCGCTAGCCGTGTATCTCCGACGCGTGCCAGTTCGGCTCGCTCGGCGGATCCTGCGGCTTGAAGCCGAACGCTTTTTCGAAGCGTTTGGCGTAGTGGCTCCACACCTGCGGATTGATGATGCGCGGCACCGGCTTGCCATCGAGCGCATCGAGCATCTGTTCGGCGGCGATCTGCCCCATCTTAGTGCGCGCTTCGATCGTCACGCCGGCCATGTGCGGCGTCACCATCACGGTGTCGTACTTCATCAGCGGATGGCTGGCCGGCGGCGGCTCTTTTTCCCAGACATCGAGACCGGCGCCGGCGATCTTCTTGTCGTGCAGCACCTTGTCGAGCGCCGACCTCGTCATGGATCGAGCCGCGCGCCGTGGTGATGAAATAAGCGTGCGGCTGCATCAGCGCGAATTCGCGCGCGCCGATCAGCCCCCGCGTCTCCGGCGTCAGCGGACAATTGATCGAGACGAAATCTGACCGCTTTAGCAGTTCGTCGAGTTCGACCTTCTCGGCGCCGCGTGCTTTCACGGTCTCGGCGGGAAGGTATGGATCGTAGGCCAGCACTTTCATCTTGAACAGAATGCCGGCAAGTTCGGAAATTCGTTTGCCGACATGGCCCAGGCCGACGATGCCGATGGTTTTTCCATACGCTTCGCGGCCGATATACTCGTTGCGGTTCTTCAGCGTGCCGGCGCGCAAAGCGCGGTCACTGTCGTTCACGCGCTTCACCAGGCACAGCATCATGCCGATGACATGCTCGGCGACCGCCTCCGCATTGCCGCCGGACTGGTTGACCACCAGCACGCCGCGTTCGGTGCACGCCTTGATGTCGACGGTGTCGTAGCCGGCGCCGTTGGTCGAAACGATCAGGATATTTGGCGCGCGGCCAAGCAATTCGGCGCGGGCGTGGTAGTGCGGCGCAAGCTCATCACGGGCCGAGCTGATCTGAAAGGCGTGAGCGGCGGAGAGCACTTCGAGCGCTGCCGCGTCCGGGCTTTTCTGCTCCAGCATATCGAGCCGGATATCGTCGCGCTGGCCGAGCATTTCGCCGAAGCCGATCGGCCGGTGCGGCTGAACGCAGAACACGCGCTTATTATTGACGCTGGTACTCATCGATTCCGCCCTCACTTTTATGCCGCGGCCGGACGCCGCCGGCCACTCGCCTGCTTGTCGCAGCGCTAATGGCTGTTTCGCTATTCCCGCTGTCGCGTGTACTCGCTGGTCGGCGGCGGGCCCCAGATGTCGTTTGGCGGCGCGTTCCACACTTTCGGCACTTGCGGATGATCCTTGTGCCACGGTCGCGGCTCGAAATAGCCGAGATTTTCATCGAGCATTTTGTCGAGCTCGGTGAACATCTCGATGATCTGGTCATCGGGGTTGCGATGATAGGTATAGATGTTGTGCCCGGGACCGTGACGGCCCGGTCCCCAGATGATCGGAATGTTCTTGGTACCGAAGAAATCGCACGCTGATTGCACTTGGCCCCAGTCTTTCAGCTCGAACGCGACGTGGTGCATCTGCGTGCGCTTGCCGCGCACGAAATTGATGGTGTGATGATCCGCTCCGCAGCGCATGAACACGAACCAGTCCTGAATCCAGTCCGAGACGCGAAAGCCGAGCACCTTGCTGTAGAAGTCGGCATATTCTTTCGGATCGGAAACGCAGAAGGCCAGGTGGCCGAGTTTGATGGGACCGATACCCACGACCTGCTTCGGCGTACTGATCGGCTTTTGCGCGGCGAAAAGATCGCAGACCGTGCCCTTGGGATCCTCGAACGAAATCATCTGCGGCACGCCGGGGACAGCGTCGTTCTTGGCCTGGCACTTCACGCCTTCAGCCTCGATGCCTTTCCGGATGTCGGAGAACTCGGTATTAGGCGCGACCTGAAAAGCGAGCCGTGCGCAACGCGCCTGCGCGCCCTTCTCAAGGGTGACGACGAGATCGCCGTGCTTGGTCGCGAGATAGGCGGTCCCGTTATGCCGCTCCGCCAATGACAGACCGACAATCTCGGTAAAATAGGCGATCTGGCGTTCGACGTCGGGCGTCTCGAAAGTCGCGTGGCTGAACCGTCTGGCATTGATCATGGCACCATTCCCAATCCTGAAACGCCGCGAACCGTACAACCGGCGGCGCGCGGAATCAAAAGCTAGTTTTCCGCATATATCTTCATTCGCGCGGGACGGTCAGCGCCGCAAGCGAAGCGATGTTGTCGCTTTTATCGACCTGCCAGATGGCGTCGATCAGTGGCACGACATCGTGGCGCGGATTCCAGCCCGCGGCGGCATCGCGCAACTTGTCTTCAAGGTCCTTGTCGCTCATCGGGTTGGCATCACTGCCGCGCGCCGCAAGTTGCGAAAGCTCGTAGGTGTTGCCGTTTGAAGTCGTGACCGTCACCCGCGCTGCGGTCGTTGCAAAGCCTGTGTCTTGCCGCAGCTCGACTTTGCTGCGCAACGCCAATACCTGAGGATTGTTGACGCAGGCATCGGTAAATTGATCGAGCCCGGCCTTACCGGCGACCAGCGCGGCGGCAACGGAATGCTGCACGCTGACCTGGGACTCCCGGCCCATGGTGATGTCTGGGCGATTAGCGCGGAGCGACATCAGCGGGTTACCGATGACCACGACTTTTTCGACCGTGTCGTCGGGATGATCGCGCCGCCAGTCCAGAACGCAATCAAGCGCGGGGTGCAGGACGAAGCCGCATGGATATGGCTTGTATGAGGTCGGCATGATTTCCCAATGCGCACCGAGACCATCAGTCAGCGCATCAAGCTTCGGCGTTTCGGCAAGCGCATTGTAATAGCCCTGCTTGCCGGCAAGCGGCTCGACCGGTCCCTCGAAGTTTTCTTTGGCCAGCAGCGCCGCCATAAAGCCGCCGCGGGCCGCATGGCCGACGCCGACGCTCTTGGCCGGCGTCCCAAGACACTCGCACAAGCCCGAGGCCTGCGTGGCTGCCGTGCCGAGCGCCCACACCATTTGATCGGAAGTGAGCGCCAGCAATTTGCCGCTGCCTGCGGCTGCGCCGAACACACCGCAAGTCGCCGTGATGTGCCAGCCGCGACTGTAATGACTAGGCGAGATCGCGAGCCCGACGCGGCATTCGATCTCCTGACCGAGCACAAAAGCCAGCAGCAGATCGCGGCCGCTGACCCGCTGCATCTCGCCGAGCGCGAGCAGCGGCGGCGCAAGCGGCGCCGTTGGATGGATCGCGGTCGGCACGTGGGTGTCGCAGAAGTCGAGCACGTTGGAGCCGGCCGCGTTGAGAAACGCGGCGTTGAGTGCATCGATCCGTTCGCGCCGGCCGATCAGCGTTGCCTGCTTGCCGCCGGAGAACATCGCCAGCGTACGAAGCAGGGTCTCGATAGTTTCGTTGCGGCAGCCGGTCAGCGCCACCGCAAAGAAATTCATCAGCGAGCGCTTCGCCTGATGCGTCGCCTGCGCCGGAAGATCCTCCCAGCGCGTATCGACGACGAATTTCGCCAGGGTCCCGGTGACACTCAAATCACGCGACACAGGTCTATGCTCCGGGATCAGACTTAAGACAGCTTCGGCAAGAGTTCGGCGAAAATATCGGGGTGATAGCCGGCTGATGTGAACAGATGGCTGAGCGACTCCTCCGTCATGACCTTGACCTTGTTCATGTCGAGACCGACCACCTTGCCGCCATACTTCCGCACCCGGCCGCCGATGAAGACGGTATCGATGTTGCCGCGGTCGGCGGCCTGCACGACGGTGCCGAGCGCATTGTTCGATGGATAGAGGTTTGGGTCGTTGCTGCGGATCATCACGATGTCGGCCTGCTTGCCAACCGTCAGCGAGCCGATCTTGTCGTCGAGACCGGCGCAATGGGCGCCGCCAAGCGTCGCACAATGGAAGACATCCCGGATCATCAACGGCTTCGGCGGATTCTGATCGCCCTGGAATGCCCGGTTTTTCGCGACCGCGCGCTGCAGATAAAACGCGACGCGCATTTCCATGAACATGTCGCCGCTATAGGAGGTTTCGTTGTCGACGCTGAAGCCCGGCTTGATGCCGTGGTCCCAAGCATGCTGCAGGGCGCACACGCCCTCGCCCAGCGCATATTGCGCGTCCGACCGCGGGCACACGTTCACGTTGGCGCCACTATCGACAAAAATCTGCCAGGTCCGCTCCGGCAATGCGCCGCAATGGTTGAAAGTGTTATCCGGACCGACCAGATGATCGGCAGCCAGCGGATCGAGCATCTCGGCCATCTGCGGGCCCTGAAACTCCGTGGTGATGCGGAGCCCGAGCCTGCGGGCAAATTCCCAGTTTTCCCGAACCGGCCCTGAGAACATCCGCAAGGTCACGAGTTGATCGGGCGAGGAGAAATATTTCTTCTGCAACCGCTCAAGATCCGCCGGCCACTGGTGCGCCCACTCGCCGGCGCCGGGCGGTCCCGAGGCGTGAACGGCGCGCACGCCGCTGTCGAACAGCGCCTCGATCGCGGCATCGGAATGGGCGGCGCTGCGGGAATTGTGCGAATTATCGATCACGCAGGTGATGCCGTAATCGATGCAACTCACTCCCGTCAGGTAGTTGCCGACATAGTGATCCTGCGGCCGGTAGAACTTGGCAAACGACAGATGCGTCGCATTGGAATAGTCGGCAAGCGTCGGCGAATTAGGGTTGATGCGGCGAAGCTGCCCTTCCCAGGAATGGCGATGGCAATCCACCAGCCCCGGAATGATGATGGTATTGGATGCATCGATTTCCTGCGCACCGGAAACTTTAAGATCGGGACCGATCGCGGCGATCTTGCTGCCTTCGATCAGCAGATCGCCTTTGGCGAGATCGCCGACCTTGGCATCCATGCTGATGATGGTGCCTTCCCGCAGGACGATGCGGTGCTTCTGGTCCACCGTCGGCAGAGTGGCAAAACGGCGCACATCCTGTGCCTGCGCTTCGCCAGCCACGCCGCCTGCTGCCGCGGCTCCCGCTGCCATGGTGGCGCCGGCCACCAGCGCGTCCCGGCGTGACAGTCGCGTGTCGGCTTTCATCGGCACTCCTCCCGTGTCATTTTATCAGTCGAGCATGCCGGATTTCCGGCTGCTCGACTATGATCCTTATGGGAATGCCGCACCGTGCGCCATGCATGGACGGCGCATAGAACAAACCTCGGAGGAGGTACGCTTGAATAAATTCGGTATTGGCCAACCTGTGCCAAGGGTCGAGGACCCACGTTTCATTACCGGCCGCGGCCGTTACGTTGACGATATCGAATTGCCGCATCAGGCCCATGGCGTCGTGGTGATGTCGCCGCATGCCCACGCCCGCATCAAGAGCATCGATACATCGAAAGCCAAAGCATCCGAGGGCGTGCTCGCGGTTCTTATCGGCGCCGACGTGAAAGCCGAAAAGCTCGGTGGGCTTGCGCCCCCGATGCCGGAAGACATGGGTGGGCCGAAAGGCTTTCGCTCGCTGCTCGACATTCTGGCGATCGAGAAGGTGCGCTCGGTCGGCGAACGCGTCGCTTTCGTTGTCGCCGAGACACAGCTCCAGGCCAAGAACGCGGCAGAGTTGATCGAGATCGACTACGAGCCGCTGCCCGCTGTGATCGGCGTGGAAGATGCGGTGAAGGAAGGCGCTCCGGCAATCTGGGAGCAAGCGCCGAACAACCTCGCCTTCACCTTGATGATGGGCAACAAGGACGCGACCGATGCAGCGCTTGGCGGCGCTAAACACGTGGTCACGCTGAAGCTCAACAATTCGCGCATCACGGCCAATTCGATCGAACCGCGCGCCGCGATCGGCCAATATCATCCGGATGCAGACAATTACACGCTGCACTCGACCTCGCAAAATCCGCATGGCACACGCTCCGCGGTGGCCGGCAATGTGCTCCGAATTCCGGAAACCAAGCTCCGCGTAATTTCGCCCGACGTCGGCGGCGGCTTCGGCATGAAACACGGCGGCTACCCGGAAGACGCGCTGGTGGTGTGGGCATCGCGCCGGGTCGGCGGCCGGCCGGTGAAATGGGTTGGGACGCGCTCGGAGGCGCTGCTTGGCGACTCGCAGGGCCGCGATCAGGTGGTCACTGGCGAGCTCGCGATCGACGAGCACGGCAAGATTCTCGGCTTGCGTGTCAATGCGCTGCACGCCATGGGCTCGCACGTCTTTGCCGCGTCCATGGTGGTGCCGCTGTTCGCGATGCGGCTGGCACCCGGCGTTTATCAGATCCCGGCTGTGCACTGCGTCGGCAAGGCGGTGTTCACAAACACCATTCCAATGGCGCCTTATCGTGGCGCCGGCCGGCCGGAAGCCACTTATCTGATCGAGCAATTGCTCGATCGCGCCGCCAAGGTCGTTGGCATCGATCCGATCGAAATTCGGCGTCGCAATTTCATTCCGTCCGCCGCGATGCCGCACAAGCTGCAAACCGGCATCACCTACGATTCCGGCGACTTCGTGCACGTCATGGACGAATGCTTGAAGCTCGCTGACTGGGACGGCTTCAAGAAGCGCGCCACCGAGTCGAAAAAGAACGGCAAACTGCGCGGCCGCGGCATCGGCTACTTCCTCGAAGAGGCCGCCGTGTTCAACGACCGCATGGTGTTGCGCTTCGACCCGAGCGGCATGCTCACCATTCTTGCCGGCACTCATTCGCATGGCCAAGGCCATGCCACCGTCTACGCGCAGATGGTGACGGAATGGCTCGGCGTGCCGTTCGAAAATATCCGCTTCGTGCAGGGCGACACCGACGCGGTGCCGATCGGCCGCGGCAGCTACGGCTCGCGCAGCATGCATGTCGGCGGCAACGCGCTGAAGAATGCCGCCGACGGCATTATCGACAAAGCCAAGCCGATGGCGGCGATGATGATGGAGGCCGCGGCCGGCGACATCGAGTTCAAGGACGGATCATTCCGCATCGTCGGCACCGATCGCTCCATGAAGCTCACTGATGTGGCAAAGGGTTTCTACCGCCCGGCCCATTTGCCGGCGCAATTCGATGTCGGTCTTGAAGCTTCGGGCACATTTGCCGCCGAGCCGCCGAATTATCCGAACGGCTGCCATGTCTGCGAGGTAGAGATCGATCCGGAGACCGGCCACGTCACGCTCGACCGCTACGCCGCGGTCGACGACGTCGGCAAGATCATGAACTACCTGCTTTGCGAAGGGCAGATTCACGGTGGTGTCGCGCAGGGCGTCGGCCAGGCGCTGATGGAGGCGATCGTGTTCGACAGCGGCGGTCAGCTCATCACCGGCAGCTTTCAGGATTACGCCATGCCGCGCGCCGAGGATTTTCCGGAACTGGTGTCAGAGCTGACAGAAGTGCCGGCGACAACCAACCCACTCGGCGTCAAAGGCGCCGGCGAAGCCGGCGCTACCGGAGCACCGCCCGCAGTGATCGGCGCCATTCTCGACGCGCTCAAGCCGCTCGGCATTGAGCACATCGATATGCCGGCGACATCGAACCGCGTCTGGACAGCGATCAACGCGCAAAAAGCGGCGCCAGCAGCGCAATAGACTGCGCTGCCAGCGCCGGCTGACGCTTACTCTTTGACTGGTTCGGCAGGCGGCGTGCCGGCCAGTAATGCATGCAGCACGACCAGCGTAAGGCCGCCGGCAATCACCGGTTGGGTGATGACGAGCCTGACCAGAAGCGGCATCTGCGCCAGGACCTCGGGCGACATGAACATGCCGCCGAGCGCCACCAGCATAGCCAGACCGGCGATGATGAATTTACGATCGTCCCAATCCACTTTGGCCAGAATGTGCACGCCATGCATCAGCACAATGCCGAACAGCAGCGTCGCGGCGGCCGAAAGCACCGGCAGAGGCACGACCACAAGTAACAGGTCGAACTTGATCGAGGCGCCCAGCACGATGAGCAAAACACCGGCGGCAAGCGTCGCATAACGTGAGCCAACACGTGTGGTTCGCAGCATGCCGATATTGTCGGGATAGACGATCGTGGAGAAACCTCCGACCAGGCCCGCAAGTACGCCGCCTAGTCCGATAGCGAACACACCCTGCGACATGCGCGCTGTGCTGACGTTCTGCCCGCCCCAATCGCCAACCATCTGGTACAGCGCCATCGAGCCGATGCTTGCGGGCAGCAATACGAGCAGAAAGACGATGACAAGATCGGTCTGCACCTCATAGCCGAACGGAAACAGTTTCGGAGCGACGAGAAGCGGCGCGTTCATGACTGCCGCAAGCGACACCGGACGGAACAGGGCATAGGCGATCGTGCCGACGGCAAGGCCGATGAGGATGGCAGCGCGGCGGAATTTTCCGCCCCACAAACTGACGGCGATAAGGACAGCCACGGCAAGCGCGCCGCAGAGGAAATTGACCGCCGGAAAGCCGGGGCTTTGCGGCAGGCCTATCCAGCCCGGCAGCGCCACGTTCGAAACCTGGATCATGATGAAAATCACGATCATGCCGGCGATGATCGGCGCCCGCAGGAAACGCGAGAACAAGCCGATCACGCTAAAGCCGTAAACCGGTATGGACAACAGGCACCAGATCAGGGCGGCCACGAAAAACGAGCCATAGGCCGCGCCAAGGCCACCGCCAAGATGGCCGACGACCAGCAAGGTGGCGAAGCTGCCGGCATAGGGGCCCTGAACGATCGGCAAACGCAGAAGGAACGCTGATTGCAGGATGGTCGTGATACCGCAGACCAGAAAGGTCATCCCGTAGAGATAGGCGATCTGCTCCGGCGCGAGATTGAAGGACCGCCCCAAAATGCCGGGAAACACGAACATCCCGGTCATGCCGAAAATATTCTGCAGTCCTAAAATCAGCAGTTGATCGTAAGACAGACGCTCGTCGATGCCGACATCAAAAACTTTTTCGGCAGGTACTTTCTCAACTTTGGGCTCCCCAGCCATTGCTTCTCTTGTCCTCTTTAAATGCGCGATACCCTGTACGGGGCGTATCTAGCGGCTCTTGTCAGGCTGGAAAAGCGAAAACCATGACCGCCCCCCGAACCAGTTGGCGACGGCGCCGCCTACGAGCGCATGATGGGCCGCTGGAGCCATCTGGTCGGCGACAAGTTTCTTGACTGGCTGGATGTGCCGAAGGGGTTGCGCGAACTGCGAGAACATCTGCGGGCGAAACTTGAGCCCGCACCGGACGGCCGGATTATCTATGAGGCGTTCTGTAATGCGGTAAAGGGATGCGCGCCGGGATGGCTGAACGGCGGAACTGCGTCAGGAGCGATGCCGCCCCCACAAGATTTGTGGAAGCGCCTCGATCCAAACTCTTCCCTGCATCGAGGCGCTCCGGCTATCTAGTCCAGCGGGCGCGTCCCGCCGTTCGCAAGCCGATAGACCAAACCGCCTGTAAATTGAACGTTCCAACAAAAATTTTTGGTTTGGGCCGGAACCAAAACCGGTCATTGAATCCGAGAGGGGAAAAGGTTTGCCAACTACGGCGCCCGGCTTTCGTCGCGGGTATAATTCCGCGCTTTTAGCCATTGGTCACAGAGCGGGCCGGCGAGCCAGGCTCTGGCTTCTGCTTCGCTGGCAAAGCCGCTGACAATATCGGCGTCACCATTCGGTAACGTCAGACGCAAACCCCACGTCTTGTCGACAGTGATTGGCGTCGGATCGAAAGTAACCTGGTTCGATTGAGTTCCGAGTTGAGTGGCCATCCGGGCCTCTCAAGGTTGTCCCCCTTACATCAATGCGCTGACCGACAAATTGTTTTTTAGCCAAAGTATAAAACTAGATTTGCCCTCCTAATCTCCGCTGTTTCGTCACCTTTATGGCGACCCGGTCCCATTCGGCGGCACGCTCGATCCAAAGCGTCTTTCGCTCGTCATCTTCGGATAAATCAGCCAAACGCCGACATGCCTCGGCTTTTCGATGGAACTCGTCTGAAATTTCCGACATTGCCAATAAACTATCCGTTCCGGGCTACCCGCGGGGCGGAAACTTTGTAACTACGTGGAACTAAAAGATCCGGACCCTGAAATGAAGAGGCCGCCAACCAAGGCGGCCTCAACGCTTGGCTGGAGCAAAACTAATTGCCCACCGTCATCTGCGCGTCGAAGGTTGCGGCCGCCGCAACGTTCGCAGCCGCAGTCGCGGCATCCTGAGCGTAGCCCGCGTTCGCCGCGTCCGTCGCGGACTGCTCTTGTTGAGCGGCCCAGTCATTGTTGTCTGCCGCTGCGCTGGCAGGTTCGTCATCGCCGCTGGCAACACCGCCGTCGCAGATCGTAGCCCAACCAGTATTGTGGCAGTGGAGACCCGTATCCGGATCGATGAAGTTACCCTTCACAGGGATACCGCTTGCCACCCGCTTTGTCGGGGCGCCGCCGACGTCTTTGGTCGACATCCAACGGAAGCCTTGAGTCTCCATGCAATCCTTGAACGCTTGCGTCGGATTGTGTTCGCGCGACGTTCCGGTCGAGGCGTAGCAGGAGTTGGCGGTCGCGTTCGCAACCGCCAAGCTGCGTTGATGGCCATTCGGTCGAAGGGTGTCGTGAAACGTGATCTCGCGGTGCGGCGTAGAAGTAGATCTCAAAGCTGCCGCGTCAGCCTGCACGCTAACGGCGCCACAAAATACCAGTGCGGTTGTGACTAGTAGAAAGGGCCTCATGATCCGTCTCCGTTATCAATCATGTGTTCGCACATATTGGTGGCTGGCGATGACAAACCGGTTCGAGAGGCAGGATTACAAGTTGGTTAGGTAGACTACATCTATGGTTATACCCCTCATCCGAAAGCGGAAATTTTGGCCGATGCCGCGAAATGCGACGTGCCGTGCGCCTCGTCCGGCGCTGCCAAGCGCAAGGCGAGACAGGGCGAAATCGGTTCTACCGGATGGGCGATCTGCCACGCCTACACGCCGGACGGACGCTGCGTCTCACTGCTGAAAATTCTGCTGACCAACTTCTGCATTTACAACTGCGCCTATTGCGTCGGCCGACGCTCAAGCAACGTGCCGCTGAAACTTGCTATGAACCAACAGGAGGATGCAGCGGCCGTTCGCGGTGGCTTTTCAGCCACGCCTCGGTTTCCGCAAGAGCATAAAGGCCAAGATCGCGGATGACTCGCTCTCGGCGAAGGCAGGCTTCCTGCAGATCGATGGCGCTATTCCGCAAATCCTGCTCGATCTCGTCGAGCACCCTGCGTGCGCGGGCATAAATAATATAGGCCTCTGTCGCCCCTTGCGCTTCGGCCTCAACATCGACTTTCTCCGCGATATATTTGACCGCTCCGGCAGCAGCGAGGAACAGCAGCGTTCCCACGCCAAGCACGATATGAAGTGTCGGGCGATCCCAATGCCAATAAAATGCGGCAAGGACAATTCCCGCGGAAAACATCATGCCGGGAATGACGGAGTGCAGCACCCGGCGGAACGTCACGCCTTCAGTCGCCCCTTCAAAATGTTCCCGCGCTATAAAAAGAGCAAACAGCACGGCCATGAGCACCAGAAAGCCAGGCGCCAGCCACGCGAGGACGTTGGCTGCCGGAAGGGCGACGATTGCGTCAAGGACGCGCATTTGTAACGCCTCATGCCAGGCGTAAAGCGTCAGCCATATCGCCATCCCGAACGCGGCGCCAAAGAACATCCAGACTGTGAATTCATACAATTCATAGCTGTGTTGGCGCAGCCGGGCTGTCCGGTTTTGATAGTCGAGTTGCCCCGAAATCTTCGGCGATCGAGCGCCGATCCAGTGCTCCACGCCGGCAGGCAGATTTTCGCCGAGCTTCACCGGCTCAAGCGGCGCGTTGCGAAACCGCAACAACTCGAGAATCGCTGCCAGGCCCTGCCGAATGAGCTGAAACTCACGGGCGTCGTACCGCAAGATGTGCTGATCGACCCAATCTTTTCGCTCGATCAAGCCGAACTGCCACCAGACCATCTGGATGCGGAGCGCTTCCGCAACCATGCGATAATCCTCAGTAACAGGCGCCCACGCATACAGCCGCGCCGTCCTAAGCAGCAGGATGATAAGTCCGACAGTCACCACGTAAGCCAGGGGCGCTATGGCGACCAGGTACTCGTAAACATTTGAGGATTTATGGCTGCTGAACTCCAGACCGATCTCAAGGCAGGCAATCGAAATCCAGGCCAGCAAGCCTAACGCCCACGCGGCCCTGCGAATTTTCTGTTTGTGGGCGACTTGCAAATCCGAAAGCGTGCCGCGCATCCGTTCAGCTACGGCGACGGGCGACCACTTTGCAGGATCCGCGGGATTGGCCTCAATGGTGTTGTCCCAAGGCGGCGGCTTCCGGAGCTTGGACTGACTTGATCGGTGGTTGAACGCTTCTATGGCGCGTGCGACACGCCCGGCGCCGCTTCGCGACACGAACCGGGTAAATGGCGCGGAAAAGCCGACTGGAACATCGCGCGCAGTGACCGTTGCGCGGTCTTGACGCGAAGACGGCCGCCGTCCCCCGAGCTTGGCTATCAGGCCACGGCGACGCGGCATGTTCTCAAGCGGCTGCGGCCAAAGAGGCTCGGTCTCCTCCCGGCGATGCAACACCTGGAAAGCAGAGTGAGGCGCTTTGCCGTCGCCGGAACCAATCGAAACAAGCCACACGTCGCCCGATGTCGATTTGGCAAGCGGCGGCGGCATCACGAATTCACGGCTCGCTTCGGCGACAGCTACGGAATTGGGCGGCGGCCAATCGGCTCGCCATCCATTCAGCCGATGGGCGACGGCCTGCGCTGATCCGCCAGGTAAGCCAGGCGTTTCATTCTCCGGCATCACGGCGATGAAAACCGTGGCGCGTTCCGCCAGGATCAGGGCGAGTTGTTCATAGTGCGCGTTGCGCGCTGCATTGGATTGCGCCGAGTCGCTCCGCAATTCGCTTGCAACGTAATATGAAGGTGAAACACCCGGCGCCGTTGCACCGGATTTGGACAACGTCTCCAGCGGCATCAGGCGTATCAGACGTTTCTGCTTGTCATCGAGCCCGTCGTACCACCAGCCTTGATGACCGGAGCCGGCAAAGTCATCGACGAAAACCTCCGGCGGCAGCGGCAGCAGCCCGACCACCGACCAATTGCCGTAAGTGCGCGTACCGTCTCCCGCGCCAATGATCAGCTTCGCGCCAATTTCGTCGACGCCATCCGCCATTCCGCAGAGCAGAAGCTTCGGGCTGCTAGGTGTTAGCGTTTCGAGGAAATTGAAGGCGGCTTCCAGTTTCCGCCGGACCTCATCGTCCGAGACGCCGAGGTCCACCAGCCGGCTCTTTCTCTTGCCGACCACCGCGACCAATATGGGAATCGTCACCGGCCCGGAAGCCATACCAAACTGTTGATCTCCGGGTATGTCTGTGGTCATCGGAGAATGCCGGTACGTTTCCCCCGAAGTGATGCGGTGAGCATCACTGAACCTTGAGTCCCATCAGATTGGCGATCAGGTTGCGCTGGATCTGCGACGTGCCTGCAGCGATGGTCGCCGCGCGCGCGTCGCGATAATGCCGCGCCATATCGAATTCCTCGCTGTAGCCGAAGCCCCCCAGGACCTGCATCGCCTGGCTCGCGACTTTCACATAGGTTTCCGAGCTGAACAGCTTTGCCATGGTGATTTCGCGCAGCGCATCCTGGTTGGTCGAAACCATCCATGCCGCGCGCCACATCAGCGCGCGCGCGGCCTCCACTTCGGTCTGCATATCGGCGAGCATGTGGGCGATCGCCTGGTTGGTGCCGATCGGACGACCGAACTGTTTGCGGTCCTTGGCATATTGCACGGCGAGATCGATGACGCCTTGTGCGGCGCCGACATTACCGGCCGACGAAGTCGCACGCTCGACCTGCAAGCCGGACATCACGCAGTCCCAGCCTTTGTTCTCGCCGCCGACCAGACGGTCAGGCGGCACGCGCACTTTGTCGAAGGTAAGCTCGTAGGTGCCGGTGGCGCGACGGCCGAGCATGTCGAGCTTGCGGAGCGTCAGACCTGGCGTATCGTTATCGACAAGAAATAATGACATGCCTTGCCGATAGTGCGCCTTCGGATCGGTCTTCACGTAAAGACAGATGACATTGTTTTCTGCGCCGGCGGTGGAAGCCCAAATCTTCTGACCGTCGATCACCCACTCGTTGCCGTCTTTCACCGCGGTCGTGCGCATGGCGCCGATATCGGAACCAGCGTCAGGCTCCGACATCGAAATCGAGAACTTGATTTCGCCGGCCACGAATTTCGGCAGCCAATAACGCTTCTGCTCCTCCGACGCCTTTCGCACCAGGTTGAGGCCGCAAAAGATGCCCCCGGTATAGGCCATCACCAGATCGGCCGAGATGCGCGCGATTTCCTCGGCGACGATCACCATGTCCATCAGGCTGCCGCCCGAACCGCCGTATTCTTCCGGAAATGGCAAACCAATCAGCCCGGCTTCCGCCCACGCCTGGAATAATTCTTCAGGATAGGTGCGCTCGCGGTCGTGCCTGCGCACGTAATCCGGCGTTGCGTGCTTTTGCAAAAGCTTGCGTACGCTGTCGCGCAGCAGACGCTGTTCTTCGGTAAAGCCGAAATCCATGACGTTGCCCCCAGTAAGGGTTTGGCATCCAGTAAGAATTTGGCATCCGGTGACAAATTCGCGCGCAGCAAAGTACAATCCGGCGGTCGAGGCAACACGTTAAACCCCGTGTGGCCGACCCAAGGGAGCTTTCCATGACCGAAGCCGGAACCATGTTTTCCGACGGCAAAGTTTATGAGCGCATGATGGGACGCTGGAGCAAGCTCGTCGGGCGGGTGTTTCTCGAATGGCTCAATGCGCCAAACAACCTCAAATGGATCGAGGTCGGTTGCGGCAACGGCGCTTTTACCGAGGAGTTGATCGCGCACTGTGCGCCGCTCGAAGTCACCGCGGTCGATCCTTCGGAAGGCCAGCTCAGTTTTGCGCGCACGCGGCAGGCTACAAAGCTCGCGCAATTTCGCCAAGCCGACGCGCAGGCTCTGCCCTTCCCCGATCGCAGCTTCGACGCCGCGGCTATGGCATTGGTCATCACCTTTATTCCGGATCCGGCGAAAGCCGTTGCGGAAATGGCTCGGGTGGTACGGCCCGGTGGAATGATCGCCACATACATGTGGGACACCGAAGCTGGCGGCGTTCCGCTCGCGCCGCTGGGGCGCGCTTTCAAGTCGATGGGCAAGGAATATGCGCGCGCGAGCAGCGATGCGTCCCGGCGCGAGGTCATGCAGGCGCTTTGGCATAGGGCTGGATTGCAGCTTGTCGAAAGCCGCGAAATCCGCATCCTTGTAACTTATTCCAGTTTTGAGGATTTCTGTGATTCCAACCTCGTGCCGATCGGTCCAGCCGGACAGGTTCTGAAAGCAATGTCGCCTGCTGAAATTGCAGAGCTCAAGCAGCGGCTTCGCGAAATATTGCCGATCGCAGCCGACGGGCGAATTGCCTACGAAGCCTTTGCGAACGCGATCAAAGGCCAAGTACCGGGCTAGAGCGACAATCGGGTCAATCTGAAGCGATTTCGCTCCACGCCATATAACGCTGCCAAACCACATTTTAAAAATGCTATTCTGCCCCGGCAGCCGACGTGGCCGGGGCGCTACCGATGGCAAGTTCGGCAGGGAAGCGCAGCAGTTCTGTCAAACTTTGTGGCGGCGTATTTTCCCGCGTTGCTTACTCGCGCGCCAAACGCGAAGGTATCGATGTCGATCCGTTGCTCAAACAATCCGGGCTAACGCCGGAACTCCTGGCGGATAGAAGCGCGCCAGTCGGCGTCTCCAATCAGATTAAATTCATCGATCTTGTCGCCGAAGCACTCGGCGACAACCTGCTTGGCTTTCATCTCGCCGAAGACTTCGACCCGCGCGCGATTGGCTTGCTGTATTACGTCGCGGCCTCCGCGGAAACGATGGGCGACGCGCTGCGCCGGGCGGAGCGCTACATCAGGTTGCAAAACGAAGGCGTACGATTCGAGGTCTCGACCGGCCAGTCCGTCCGCATCAGACTGCGTTATACCGGCGTTGCGCGCCACACCGACGTGCATCAGATCGGAACATTCATCACCCTGCTGATCCGCGTGTGCCGGCAACTGACCGGACGTGAATTGACGCCAACTCGCGTCCGTATCATGCACCGCATTGTTGGCGACAAATCCAGACTGGAACGCTATCTCGATGCCACCGTCGAGGACGGTACCGACACCGACGAGATAGAATTTCCCGCCGCGAGCTGGGACCTGCCGCTGCTATCGGCCGATCCGCACCTGCACCAGCTGTGCGTGAAAAACTGCGAGGAAGCGCTGGCGCGCCGACAAAAGAGCGTCACGCCGTTGAAGGTGAAAGTCGAGAATACGATTGCGGTACTGCTGCCGCACGGCCACGCGCGTCACGACCTGGTCGCGGCAAAGCTCGGCATGAGTCCACGCACGTTGTCGCGCCGCTTGTCCTCCGACGGTTCGTCGTTCGCCGAGATCCTCGATGAGATGCGCTCAGCGCTGGCGCATCGCTATCTTGCCGATCGAACGCTGCCTATTTCACAGATCGCCTGGCTGGTCGGCTATACCGAGGTCGGCACGTTCACGCGCGCCTTCCAGCGCTGGACAGGAATGTCGCCGAGCACCGCGCGCGCCCGGCATTAACAGCACGTCGATTTTTTGGCTGCACCGGCCGCGCTTGGCATCAAACGACAAATATTTGGCAGCAAACGACAAGCGCTGGCCCTGATTGCTTCTTATCTATGCATACCGAAGAAGCCAGCGATTCTAATGATCAAAACCGTCGCCCAAGATTTACGCACTGTCGCCGAAAGATGCACCCGGATGGCCCGGGATTGCCGACGTTACGAACTGTCGCGCGCTTTGCAGGAGCTTGGCATCGAGCTGATGACCAAAGCTGCCGAGCTTGAACGGAAATTCGGCGAATAGCCGCGCGTTCGGCAAACCAAATATAATCAAACTTCTAGCGCGCTTGATCCGGTACGTTCGATTGGCGGCCGAGCTGCTGCCATGCCATCGGCGCGCCGGCAGCCTTGGCGGCGTCGGCCGGCGGCAGCTTGGTATCCCAGCGCATGCCAATGAAACGCTGCCCGCTCACACCGTCGGAATCGTTCGAGCACAGCCACAACAACGGCGGCACCATCACCTCAGGCGCAATCAGCGCCGAGCGGTCGGACGCGGCACGTTTGGAGACCATGCGCGTGTTGGCAGCGCCGCCCGGAACCAGGACATTGGCGCTAACGCCAGTGCCTTCGAGTTCCATCGACAGCGCCGTGAGCAGGGCTTCGTTGGCTGCTTTCGATCCACCATAGGGTTGCATCAGGCTGCGCCACATCGTGTCGAGGCTCGTGGTGACATTGATGATGCGGCCCCAGTGCTGTGCCAGCATCGCTGGTAGCACTGCGCGCGTCATCAGGAACGCGGCAACGACATTGACCTCGATGACGCGGCGGAATTCTTCCGGCGTCGTCTCCCATAATTTTCCGGTGATCTGCTCGCCGCCGCGCAATAACCCGGTGCTGATCCCGGCATTGTTGATCAGGACATCGACGCGGCCGAACCGCTCGATCGTCGCGCGCACGATCTTCGGCGCGGCAGTGTCGTGGGTGACGTCGCCTGCAATATCGAGCAAGCGATCGTCGGCCTTGCGATCCTCTGCCAGATCGCGCAACTCGCCGAGTGAAGGCGTGTCGATTTCGACCGCGGCGACCCGCGCCCCCGCGTCGAGCAGGCCGAGAGTCATAGTGCGGCCAAGCCCACGGCCCGCTCCGGTAATAATGACGACCTTGCCATCAAGTGCTGCGGCCATGACAATTCCTTATTGCAACGTGATATGACTTTGGCGGATGACATCGCCGAGCTGTTGCGACGTCTTCATCCATAATTTCTGCAAATCCTCCGGCGTACCGCCGCCTGGCACCCAGCCGTCGTCGGCAAACCGCTTACTGATGTCCGGACTGTGCACGACTTGGGTCACGGCGGCAGCAATTTTGTCGATCACCGGGCGCGGCGTCGCCACCGGCACGAAGAGCGCAAACCAGCTATTGACCTCAAAGCCGGGATAGCCGGCTTCGGCGAAGGTGGGTACCTCGGGCAGGCCCGGATTGCGCCGCGTGCCGGTCAGCGCCAGCGCGCGCAATTGGCCAGACGCCACGAGCGGCTTCGATGAGCCCATTTCACCCATCACCATCGGAATATGCCCGCCGATCAAATCCTGCATTGCCGGCGCTACACCACGATAAGCGACGTGCTGGAGTTTAGTGTTGTACAACAAATTGAACATCTCTCCGATCAGATGCATTTGCGAGCCGACGCCGGGACTGCCGAAAGGCACTGGCGTAGTCTGCGCATAGTCGACCAGCTCTTTCATAGTGTGAAACGGCGACGACGGAGCGACAAGGCAGACGAGCGGCAATTCCGAAATAAGCGTGACGCCCGCAAAGTCACGCATCGGATCGTAGTCGATATCGGGTTTCAGAAGCTTGGCGATGGCATGGCTGCCAGCGACCCCAACCATGATGGTGTAGCCGTCAGCCGGCTGCTGCAAAACATATTCGCTGGCTATCGCGCCGACCGCGCCCGGTTTGTTCTCGACTAAGACCGGCTGGCTCCATAATTCGGAAAGTTTGCCCGCCACCAGCCGCGCCACGATATCGACGCCGCCGCCCGGCGTGAATGGCACGATGAAGCGTACCGGGCGGTCGGGGAAGTCGGCCGCGAAAGCAAAGGTCGGAAGTATCGCAATCGCGACACATACCGCGAGACGTTTGACAAAGTTCATGGGCCCAAGCCCTCCTCCCCCGTCCATCCTGAGGCGCGAGCCAACGGGTCCCGCCTGAAGTGGCCGACCCCGTAATAAGCTCCACGAGCCGCAAAGGACGACGGCCCCCGACATTTCCCTATTCTGGGCTGCCCACACTCCGCAAAGCACTGATTTACCGCGATTATATGGCGCATCCCGATACCCGCCAAGTTTGTCTGTACGTGACTTCTAAGGTTGCGCGACGGGGGTGCGCCGCCTATATTCCGCCACTTCCAGTCATCTCTGATGACGTTAAGTGGCTTCGTCCGGAAGGGCGGGCGAAGCGCAGAGGAGATTTTACCGATGGCGACCGCGCCCCTGATGCCTAAAGCGACTGCCGTGTGGCTCGTCGAAAACACCTCGCTGTCGTTCGAGCAAATCGCGCAGCTCTGCAACCTCCATGTGCTTGAGGTGAAGGCGATCGCGGACGGCGACGCCGCGCAGGGCATCAAGGGCCTCGATCCGATCCTGACCGGACAATTGACTCGCGAGGACATCGCGCTCGCGGAAAAAGATCCGAACCAAAAACTGCATATTTCGGAATTCGAAAGTGCGGCTGCCCGAAGCCAAGCCGAAAAAAGGCCCGCGCTATACGCCGGTATCGCGCCGCCAAGACCGCCCAAATGCGATTCTCTGGCTGGTGCGTAATCATCCTGAGCTGAAAGACAGCCAGATCATGCGGCTGGTCGGCACCACCAAATCCACGATCGCAGCAATTCGCGATCGCACTCACTGGAACTCGGCAAACCTGACGCCGCTCGATCCAGTGACGCTTGGTCTCTGCTCGCAGACCGATCTCGATCTTGAAGTGATGAAAGCCGCCAAGGAAAAGCCGGCGCCGGTCGAACAGCAGGGCGCGACCCTGCTGCCCGCTTCCGTCACCACCGCGCCGAAAGACGAGCCGGAACCCGCCCCTGCTCCCGCCACCAAAAAATCCGGCGACGACTACGACGTCGATGCGGTGTTCGCCAAGCTCAAGCAGCTGGGCGGCGGCAAGGGCGAATAACCCCCGTCCTCTCCCGATCTATCCCCGATCGTTCCGCAGCACGATGCAGGCGCCGCCTGCGGCGATCAGCTTGTTGCAGAATTTTTCGAGATAGCTGCGATCGTCATCGGCAATGCGGATATTGTAGCGTTCAGCGGTACCGAAACCGATGCCGCGTCTCCTGATGACGATCGGTTCGCGGTCGCCGATGATCGCGGCATATCGCTTCTGGATGTGGCGATAGATTTCCCACGCCCTGGCCTCCGACCAGCCGGCAGTGAGTTGCACGCCCCAGCGCGGCACATAAGCCGCGATACGCTGTGCTTGCTCCTTTGGCGCGAGGATAAGGTTGGCGAGCCGCGTGCAGGGCACGCCCTGCGGGATCGTGGTCTCCAACGTCGTTGGCGGTGACGCGGAAGCCCATTCGTCCGCGGTCCAGCCGGTGATGATTGCGACATAATCGCGTGTCTCGCCCGGCAGCGGCCGATGACCGGTAAGGAAAGCCGAGACGCGATTGGGACCGGCATTGTACGCCGCCGCTGCAAGCCCGAGATTGCCGAACTGCACTTTGAGATCGTGCAGGTAGCTCGCCGAATGTTTTAACGCCTCGATCGGATCGAACGGATCGACCAGGCCGCGATAATCGGCGGTCGACGGCATGAATTGCGCAATGCCTTCCGCACCCTTGCTGCTTACCGCTTGGGCATTGAAGCGGCTTTCCTGCCAAATTACGCGCACGAAGAACTCGACCGGCAGCTCATTCTCCGCCGCGTCTTGTTCGACGGCTTGGCAGATGTCATCGGCGGTTGGCGGATTTCCGGGCGTCGCCGTTTTTTGCGCTGGCTGATCGGCCGGCGGCGCGGCGGGAGCAGTTGCCGGTCCGTTCGGCACGCCGGATTGAGCAGGCGGGGCCGGCTGCACGTGTTCTACAGCCCCGCCACTCTCGCTGGACGGCAACGGAGCCTGCGGCTGCGCATGAGCGACGCCACAAAAACCACAGACAAGCAGAAGCAATTGTCCGGCAAAGCGCATCACACTGTCCCTGCCTGGCTTGACCCGGCAATCCATACGGACTGCTAGGTTTATTGCCGCAAGACTTCTACTGCAGCGCCCCAGCATGGATGACCGAGTCAATCTCGGGCATGACGTTATAATGTCTCTATTGTTGGCGACTCACGTTCCGAACGCTTCGCACTTCGCTCCGGTCCCGAACCGCTGATCAAAGTCTACGGTTCCACCGCCGACCGGAATACGCGTCGGCTTTAGTCCGCGCGTGTATTGATCGACGATGACGGTTTTACCGTCGCTGGTCATCGACACTTTTACCGGTTCAAGCGGCTTGCCCTTGCCTGCAAACGTAAGGTCGAGCGTGTAATAGCCGAGCACCGGTTTGGCGAGAGCGCTCTTTAGTTTGGCCGGATCGCGTGCAATCGACTGCGGTAGATAGACCTCCATCCCCGCACCGTCGCCTTTACAGGCAAGAACACGGATCATGTACGCGTCCTGTCCGGGATCGGCGGCGAAGGCTTGATGTGTGCAGATCACTGACAGCCACGCCGCCGCAACAACCGGCTTCATCATTTCTGATCGCTCCTATTCACGGTTTTCCTGCCCCTATTCCCTTCGTCTTCAGCGCACTCCCGATCTCATCGAGGATCGCCGGATCGTCGATCGTCGCCGGCATCGACCACTGGTCGCCGTCGGCAATTTTCTTGATCGTGCCGCGCAGGATCTTGCCTGAGCGCGTCTTCGGCAATCGCGCCACTGTGATGGCAATGCGGAAGCTCGCGACCGGGCCGATCTTCTCGCGAATGAGCGCGATGCACTCCTTCTCGATTTCCTCGGGCGGCCGGTTGACGCCGGATTTCAGCACGATGAAACCGCACGGCACCTCGCCCTTGAGCGAATCCTTGATACCGAGCACGGCGCATTCGGCGACATCGGGATGGGACGCAAGCACTTCCTCCATGCCGCCGGTCGAAAGCCGGTGCCCCGCGACGTTAATAATGTCGTCGGTGCGGCCCATGACAAAGATATAGCCGTCCTCGTCCTTGAAGCCGGCGTCGGCGGTTTTGTAATAGCCGGGAAAATCGTCGAGGTAGCTTTCACGCATGCGCGTATCGGCCTGCCACAGCGTCGGCAGGCAAGCCGGCGGCAACGGCAGCTTGATCACAATCGAGCCCATCGCGCCCGCTGCAACTTCCTTGCTGGACTCGTCAACAATGCGGATGTCGTAACCCGGCATCGCCACCGTCGGCGAGCCGTGTTTCACCGGCAGCATGCCAAGGCCTACCGGATTGCCGGCGATACACCAGCCGGTTTCGGTCTGCCACCAGTGATCGATCACCGGTACTTGCAAAAGCTTTTCCGCCCAGACGACGGTGTCTGGATCGGCGCGTTCACCGGCAAGAAACAGCGTGCGGAATTTCGACAAGTCATATTGAGCGCGCAGCTTGCCTTGCGGATCTTCTTTCTTGATGGCGCGGAAGGCGGTCGGCGCCGTGAACATCACGGCGCAGCCATGCTCTGCGATGACCCGCCAGAACGCGCCAGCGTCCGGCGTGCCGACCGGTTTACCTTCGTAAAGAACCGTGGTGCAGCCGTGCAGCAGCGGCGCGTAGACGATGTAGGAATGCCCAACCACCCAACCGACGTCGGAGGCGGCCCAATACACTTCACCCGGCTCGACGCCGTAGAGATTCTGCATCGACCATTTCAGCGCCACCATGTGACCGCCGTTGTCGCGCACCACGCCCTTGGGCTGGCCGGTCGTGCCGGACGTGTAGAGAATGTAGAGCGGATCGGTGGCCTGGACCGGCACGCAATCGAATACCGAACGCGCGTGGATCAAGGCATAGTCGCGCATCTGCGCCCAATCGCGATCGCGGCCCTCGATCAAGGTCGCCTGCAGCTGCGGACGCTGCAGGATCAAGCAGGCATCCGGCTTGTGCTGCGCAATCCTGATCGCCTCATCGAGCAGCGGTTTGTAGGCAATCACCCGCCCTGGCTCGAGGCCGCAGCTTGCTGAAAGGATCGCCTTCGGCTTGCAGTCGTCTATGCGGGTGGCAAGTTCGCGCGGCGCGAAACCGCCGAACACCACCGAGTGAACGGCGCCGATCCGCGCACAAGCCAGCATCGCGATCACGGCTTCCGGGATCATCGGCATGTAGAGAATGACGCGATCGCCCTTTTGCACGCCAAGATCGCGCAGCATGCTGGCGAGCACCTGTGTCTCTGTCAGCAGACGGTGATAGGTGATGGTGCGCTTTACGCCGGCGAGCGGTAAATCGTAGATAATCGCCGCTTGGTCGCCGCGTCCGGCATCGACATGACGGTCCACCGCATTAAAGCAAGTGTTACAGACCCCGCCGGGAAACCAGCGTCCGTAAATACCCATATTCGGATCGAACACGGCTTTCGGCTGCTCGAACCAGTCGATGTCTCGCGCTGCCTCCGCCCAGAAACCCTGCGGATCGCGCTGCCAGCGCGTGTAGACTTCCTGATAATGGCTTGAGCGGGCGTCCATGACAGCCTCTGAGCGGCGCCTCGAAAACGAGATCGAGGAATTCTTGACCGTTTAGCCGCCGCTGGCAAGCCGCGCTATGGCACGACGCGCGTCACCGACATGTACCGCAATCCGAAACCTGCCGTGATCAGGATCAGCAGAAACGCGCCGACCTGCAGAAAGCTCGAACTCGAAGCAGGACTCATATGAAGCAAACAGGCAAACCCGCAGGAAAAATAGCCGGAGCGGATCGTTGGCCGATACGCCCGCAGCCCGGTAGTAATCGGCGATCGGCGTGACCACGAGCCACAGCGTCATCAGGACCGCTCCAGGAACGCCGATCGTCAGGGCGAGATCGAGATAGCCGTTGTGGGCGGTGCTTACCGTTCTCGCCCAGCCGTTCTCATTCATGCCGTAGACGACCTGCTCGGTACCCCAAAACGTCGAGAAGCCGTGGCCGGCGATCGGGTTCTCGGCAATATGGCCGATGACGAATTTCCAGACGTCGGTACGGCCGGAAAATGTCGGATCGAGGCCGAGCGTCTCGATCAGCGCGTGGATCGATGGCGAGTAGATCGATCCGACCGCAAGAATGTTGAGCCCGGCGACGACCCCTATCGCGATCGTTATCCCGATCAGCGGCGTGCGGACGTGGGCGACAACGAAGGAGATCAGAAGCACCAGCGGCAATTCAGCGATCGCGGTTTTCGAATGCGTGAACCACAGGAACGGCAGCGCCAGCGCGATGATCGTCATGCCGAGACTTCGGCTGCGCACCTTGCTGACCATCAGGCCGGCAAAGACGAACACCACCATGGCGGCGCTCGCGCCGTTCTTGTGTCCGAATATGCCGCGCCAGTCTCCGGCGAGTTCAGGTTCCAGCATGTCCGAAGCCTGATGGATTGTGTTCGCCGGCGCCAATACGACACCAAGGTACGACGCGATGATGATGATCAACGCGACGGCAGCCATCAGATCAGCGAAGTGGCGCAGATTCCTTGGCACCAGCATCACCATGCCGGCGATGCCGATCGTCACCAGCGCATAGGCGAAGCGCCGCGCCGACAGTGACGGCTCCCACGACGTAACGATGGAAAGGGCGCACCATGCCAATGCCAGGATCAGAATCGGCCGCACCAGGATGACGAGACGCAGCGGCTGATGCATGAAGCACCAGATCGCGAGCACGACAAACAGCGCCGAATAGGCAGCCTGCGTGGTGACGCTGCCGACATCAGTGACCTCGAGGGGCTGGTCGAGGCGCGAGAACGGATTGAACGACGTCCACACGCCGAGCATCACGACCACGAACAGCGCGCCGCGGATAAACAGATCGGCGGCATCGCTGTGCGAGGCCGGAGAGCGCCCGATGGTGTAATGGCCGACCCGTGCCGCCACGATGGTCCTTGCTTTGCGCGAACGACGCCAAGCGCTCAAGGCAGTGCCGCGGCTGTCCAAGGGCGCAATATGGTTAACCAAATCATAAGGACGCGAAGTTAACGGCTCGTATATCGTCGGCTTGGCCGTTGGGCAGGCCCGAAGGGTTCACCCTTCGACAGCCAGGGCCGCCGCGGCTTGCCGTGTCCCGGCATTGCTGTCGCGGCTCACCAGGTGCTTGAGGCTGAGCGTCGGCTTCTCGATGAAGTGCCACGAGAACATCGCGAAGGCGAGGGTCATCGGCGCACCGACCACGAACAGCAGCGGCCACCACTCCCGGAAGATCGGAACCAGATGGACCAGGGTCTGCTGGATCGGGAAGCCGTAGAGATAGAACTCCGTAGGAGTAGTCGCCACTCTCCAAGATGCGAGAGCGCGGATATTTCAGCATGCCGAGATAAAGCATGCAGTACATCGTCGGGACTGCCGCAACGAAAGCGCAGCCCGGATGCAGCATGAGAAGGTAGGACGCGACCGCGGCAACTCCGAACAACCGGCCGTCCACCGGGATGGACTCGCGCAGATGAAACGCCACGACGCCAAGCATGAAATACAGCACGGCAACGTAGGGGATAAACGGATTGTGCCCGTTGTTGCCTTCGCTGATGTTGTAGAAGACGTTGATAACGAGCGACGCCACAACCACGAGCGCCACGGACACGGCCAGCAGCCGGTTCTTCCTGACCATCCCGGTGACGATCATCGCTGCCATGATGACGTAGCAGGTGAACTCCGGTTTCAGCGTCCACAGATTGATGTTGACGATGCCGGACATCGGATTGTCGAGGAACATTCCCGGCAGGACGTAGCGGATCCTGCCGATGATGTTGCCGAAATACTCGTAGAACTCGCGGTTGGTGAAATAGTCGTGCCACGAAACCGTAGTCAGTAGCGGCCCAAGAATAAGCGCGGACAGCGTCACTTCGGTCACCAGCGCCGGAGCGATGCGCAGGATGCGGAACGTCAAAAAGACGCGGAGTGAACCCGTCCGCAGCGCGCTGCCGGTGACGAGAAAGCCGCTGAGCCCGAAGAACATCGGCACCATGGCCATCAGGAACGGCCGCACCGGCGTTTCCCAGAGCCAGCCGTTGTCGCCCTGCGACGTGAAGAACGAGTGGCTACAGAAGATCGAAAGCGCGAGACCAAGACGCACCGCGTCGAAGCCGGGGCCGATGCCGCCGTTCGCGCGCATCACATCGCCGATCGAAGTCTTGTCAGGCTGCATTGCAGTCGAGGCTTTCATTTTTGCCATGTATGGCCGTGGCAGACTGAAATCCGTGCCGAGCAACGGAGTCCGAAGATGCCATAACGACCGTCAAAAACATGCTTAAGCTGCGCTAACCATTAATTGGGCAGCGTTAATATTAAGCGCGGCCACTGACGATACGCCGCGGCGCGGTTACTTCTTGCAGAAGTAGTCGATCACGCCGCGCATCGGCTTTGGCTGGTAATTGTCGTCAAGCGGCAATGGACGATTGAGCAGCCCGTCGCGGCGTTTGAACCAAGTCGGCACCCAGGTGTAGCGATCGGTGATGCCCCAGGTTCCGATGAACGACGGCCGCACCGCCGCGAATATCGGCTCGATAAAATCATAAGCGCGCGTCGCAACGATAGCGTCGCGGACCGGAACCGGACCGGGCAGCTCATTGTCGATCACATCAAGCTCGGTGATGTGAACGGTTAATCCAAGCGACTGCATCTCGGAGGCGAAATTAAACACGCCGTCGCGGTCGATCTCGTATTTACCTTTAATGTGACCTTGCAGACCGACGCCATGAAGCGGCACGCCGCGATCGAGCAAGCCATGGACGAGCCTGCGCAGCGCCTCGCGTTTGTTTGGCGACGTTCCATCAGCACACTCGAGATCGTATTCGTTGATCAACAGCTCGGCGGTCGGATCGGCTTGATGGGCGATGCGAAATGCCTTGTCGATATAGGTCTCGCCGAGGTTTTGCAGCCAGATATTGGGGCGCAGACCGGGAACGCCAGTCTTGGCATCGTCGATCGCCTCGTTGACCACGTGCCAGACTTTTATCTTGCCACGATAATGCGACATCACGCGCTGAATATGCGCGGTCATTTCATGCTCGGCGTCGGCAGCGCCCTCGATATCTTTGGTCCAGTCTGGCATCGTACCGTACCAGATCAGCGTGTGACCTCGCATCGTCATGCCGTTTGCTTCGGCGAAGGCGAGCAACGCATCAGCTTTCTCAAATCGGAATTGATCGCGCGCCGGACGCAGCGGTCCCCAGAACAGATCGCCTTCAGGCGTGATCTGCTGGCAATAGGTTTGCAGAGCCTTTCGGTAATCGGGATCGCCCGGCAACACGTCGACCCGCACGCAGGCGCCATAGGGTACCCGCACCGGTGGCAAAGACAGCGCCGCCAGCGCAGGACGCGCCGCAAAGTCGGCGCCCACCGAAGCGCCGGCTATCGCGATCATTTGACGGCGCGACAACATCATAACCGCTCAAGATAACGCGCCCGTAAGCGCTGCCACCAAACAAATAGGGTCCGGTCACGCACGCGGCCAGCGGCGGATCGTACGCCCGTGAATTAACCTTTACGTGCTCGGATGAACCGGCATTGATCGGAACGACCACCATTAGCTAGGGTGCAAGAAGGAACTGCCATGGGGGGACGACATGCCGACGGCTTACGATACAGGCCTCGACCGTAACCCGGCGAATTACCAGCCGCTGACGCCGCTGTCGTTTCTCGCTCGCGCCGCGGAAATCTATCCCGATCAGACAGCGATTATTCACGGCAAGCGGCGCTGGACCTATGCGGAATTTTTCGTCCGCGCCAAACGGCTGGCATCGGCGCTCACCAGACGCGGTATAAAGCCTGGCGATACGGTGTCAGTCGTGCTGCCGAATGTGCCGGCGATGCTGGAAGCGCACTACGGCGTCGCCATGGCCGGTGCGGTGCTCAACTCGATCAATACCCGGCTCGATGCCGCCATCATCGCATTCGTCCTCGACCACGGCGAAGCCAAGGTGCTGATCACCGATCGCGAATTCTCCAGGGTGGTGAGGGATGCGATTGCCGCGTGCAAGGTGAAGCCTTTGGTGATCGATTACGACGATCCCGAATTCTCCGGCCCAGGCGAACGGCTGAGCGATCTCGAATACGAGGATTTTTTGCGCGAAGGCGATCCCGACTTCGCCTGGATGATGCCGCACGATGAGTGGGACGCAATCGCGCTCAACTACACGTCGGGCACCACCGGCGATCCGAAGGGCGTGGTCTATCACCACCGCGGCGCTTACCTGCTCGCGATGGCCAATGTCATCACCTGTGGCATGGCCAAGCATCCGGTCTATCTGTGGACATTGCCGATGTTCCATTGCAACGGCTGGTGCTTTCCGTGGACGCTCTCAGTCGTAGCCGGCACCCATGTCTGCCTGCGCGCGGTGCGCGCCGCGCCGATTTATGACGCCATCGCCACCCACAAAGTGACGCATCTGTGCGGCGCGCCAATTGTGATGTCGACGCTGCTGAACGCGTCAGACCAGGAGCGAAAGCCCTTGCCCCATGTGGTCGAGTTCGTCACCGCCGCGGCGCCGCCGCCGGAATCCGTGCTCGCAGCGATGAAAGCCGCGGGCTTCAACGTCACTCACGTCTACGGCCTGACGGAAACCTACGGACCGGCGAGCGTTAACGACTGGCATCGCGAATGGGACGAACTGTCCGGCGCCGGGCAAGCCGCGAAGAAAGCGCGGCAGGGCGTTCGTTATCCAGTGCTGGAGGCGCTCGACGTACTCGATCCGGAAACCATGCACCCAGTGCCGCGCGACGGCGAGACGTTGGGCGAAGTGATGTTTCGCGGCAACGTGGTGATGAAGGGCTATTTGAAAAACCAGGCCTCGACCGAGGCAGCCTTCGCCGGCGGCTGGTTTCATTCCGGCGACCTCGGTGTCATTCACCCGGACGGCTATATTCAGCTTAAGGACCGCTCCAAGGACATCATCATTTCCGGCGGCGAGAATATTTCGTCGATCGAAGTAGAAGATGCGCTCTACAATCATCCGGCCGTGCAGGTGGTCGCGGTCGTGGCCAAGCCGGACGACAAGTGGGGCGAGACGCCGTGCGCTTTCGTTGAGCTGAAACCGGGCATGACCGCAACTGCGGATGAGCTAATTGCCTGGTGCCGCAAAAACCTCGCCGCCTTTAAATGCCCTCGCTATGTCGTGTTCGCGGAAATTCCAAAAACCTCGACCGGTAAGTTGCAAAAATTCAAGCTCCGGGAAATGGCGAAGCGCGCCTGACCCGCGCAGCACTCAGACATTGTCGGCGGCACTTTCTCGCGAATAGCCGAAGCGATCGAAATCGCGCCTGTAAGCCTGATAGACACAATCGGCAATATCGCGCGAATAGTAGCTCTGCCACGGCCGATGCTGCGAGGGATTACAAGCGACGTAGCTCAATTGCCGTGTGCGACCGTCGGCGCCGACATGATCCAGCACATGCGCGAAATCGGCATGGAAGGTCTCCACTTTGCCGACCAGATCCAGCTTGATTCCCGGCATATTGAGGATGTCGTCCTGCAGATGCCAGTGCGCGTCGATACGATCGTTGGCGGTCCCCGCGGCATAACGCACGAATTGCGCAAACGACAACGTGAATTCGGAGCCGGCAGGCAATGAAGCATCAATCGAACACCGGCCAGCCAGATACTGATCGACGAAGAAATCCTCGCCCGGCACCAGCGGCTTGTTCTGAAACTTGTCCGCCCACGCCGACACCAGCCGGGCGTAAGGATTACGCACGAATGCAAATCGCAGCGTTTGCGAGCTCGTTGCCAAACGGTAGAAACGCGCGACCCCGACGCGAGCCGGCGAAGTGAGGCCGGAGAATCTTCGTTTGTGAAGTTCGTCGAAGGAGCCTGGTCTCCGGCTTGTCAGTCCACTCAGCGTCATCTTGATCGTCGTTGACGCGCATTTCGGCACGCACACGTAGATCAGATGGTGCGCAGGCAGCACGTCGATATGGGAGTTCGGCGCGAAACCTTCGCCGATCAATTCACTATAGAAAGCCGCCGCTGACCGGTCGAACCAGCGGTCGCGGCAATTCCTGACGCCTGAGAACGCGCCCGAAAAATAATATCCGCAATGCGAAGAGAGCGTAAAAAGTGAATTGGGCAATTACAACTCGTTCAAAATCGAGCCGCCCCAAATTTTTATTACCCGATGGTCCGCGGCTTTTCTACTTCGCCGCGCAATCATGGATTCGAATTAATAATCTATCCGGGAAGTAAATTTTGAACGAGTGAAAAGCAGCGCAGACAATGGCTTTCCGCACCCGATTACTCGGGTGCGGTCAAAATCGTTGCTTGGTAAACCTGGCTAGTGGACGAACACTTCTTGCTTTAAACGCGTTATCTCGTCCTTGAGCAGCAATTTTCGGCGCTTCAATTCTGCAATTTCAAGGTCATCTGCAGATGGGTGGTTAAGTACCTCGCTGATTTCATCCTTCAGCGCTTCGTGACGTTTCTCAAGCTCCGCAAGATGCGATTCAATCGCCATGTGGCATCTCTCCTTGCGTTATTAGACGGCTGTCTGACCCCTTCACGACCAAAACGATAACAACGATACTCCTTTCTGGGTCCATCGAAAATCCCCCACTGTAAATTGCGCCCTGCGGGTCGGACGGACTTGTCGGCCATCGGGCAAAACGCGATACTGCTGAACTACTTATGCGGCATTCGGCCAGGCACGATCACGCGCCCCACCCCCGGCGCAACCAGGGCGGCAATGACAACAGAGGAAGAACGCGAGTTGCGGGAGCAGCTTGCGCGCCTGCAGCAGGAGCATCGCGACCTCGACGCCGCGATTGCGGCGCTGCAGGAATCGCCGGGCTCCGACATTATCCAGGTGCAGCGGCTGAAAAAGCGCAAACTCCACTTGCGCGACCGCATCACCTTTATCGCAGACCAGCTTACCCCCGATATTATCGCGTAACGGCGGATCGTTCGTCGCTCCTCGCGGCGGGAAGTCCCTTTCGCTCGCGTTTGCGGGCGTACATCGCGGCATCGGCACGTGCGAGCAATTCGGCCGGAGTGTCGAGCGCCCCAAGGAGTGCGAACTCCGCCGAAGCGCCGACCACGAGCGTCGAACTGCCCCAGCGTACCGGCGTCCCATAAACCGCCATCTCTAGCGCCCGCGCCTTGGCTTCGGCCGCCGAACCACTGACGTTCCACAACAGGACAACGAACTCGTCGCCACCGAAACGCGACACGATGTCGGAGGCGCGCACGTTTCGCGATAAAGCCCCTGCTACCGCCTTAAGCATCGCATCGCCCGCGCCATGGCCGTGACGATCGTTCACCGGCTTGAATCCGTCGAGATCGACATAGATTAACGCAGCGCCGGTGCCGTAGCGTTTGACATAAGCCAGCGAGCGTTTGAGCTCACGCTCGAAGCCGCGGCGATTGAGGGTGTCGGTCAGAGGATCGATGTCGACTCGCGATTCAAGATCCTGAATGCGGGCGCGAGAATCCTTGAGCTGCGCCGCGAGCGCGTCGACCTCCGCAGCAAGCCGCATGACGATGGAGCGCGATAGCGGCTGCTTGCGTTTTTGCGGTTCGCTCTTTTTGTCCGGCGTGGCGCGGATCGCTTTTAGCTGCGGCGGGCGCGAGATTTTTGCGCGTTCGGTTTTTGCCGCTTTACGTTTCATGCCGTGACTGTCCCGCCGCGCGAATCGAGGAGAGACAATACTCCGCACCGCTCGACGAAGAGAGGCTGGCTAAAAACTGCTGGGATCTCGCGTGTTCTACGCGTTAAATAGCCTGCGGCGGATTGTCGCAATCAGCCATATCAGGCGCTATTCAGCCATAAGAAAGGCCACAGGCGGCGTACTCGCATCATCGAACACAGCAGCGGTAAGTGGACCGCCGAACACCGCAGCGGTGTCGATATTGAGCCGGTTGCCGTGGAGATCCGGCGCGCCCGTCATAAGTGGCGTGTGGCCGTGAACGATCAGGCGGCCATAGTCACGGTTATCGGACAGAAACGGCTCTCTGATCCAGAGCAGATGCTGCTCGTCCTGGACGTCGAGCGGCGCCTCCGGATCAACGCCTGCGTGAACAAAAAACCGCCGGCCATCGTCGTAGCTGAGGCGCAGATGGCGGAGCCACTCAACATGTGCCCCCGGCAACTCGCTCGGCCGCACATTGCCATAGCTCTCAAGGGTCGCAGCACCGCCTTGGGAAAACCAAAGTCGCAGCGGGGTCGTGCCATCGAAGGCGTCCAGCATCATCGCCTCGTGATTTCCTTTAAGCGCAACGCAACAGTCGCCAAGGCGGGATTGCAAATCGAGCAGGTATGCGATGACGCCAGCCGATTGCGGACCACGATCGATATAGTCGCCGAGGAAGACATATTTGCACGGTCGGTCGGCAGCGTCCTGTTTGCAGCGCAACATGAGCCGCTCAAGCTTGTCGAGCGAACCGTGAATGTCGCCAATTGCATAAGTCAGAGGCATAACCGCAGTCCAAATTCGTCCCGGTCGCCAATGATGGCCATAATCAGGCGCAACCGTTCAGTCCACGTTCACGAGAAAATGGGAACTTAAGGCCGCAGGGGCGGTTTGGCCTTCGCAGAGGAACCGATCCAGGTCGAGGTAAAATGTCATGAAAAAGTTTCTTACAGCGCTTGTCGCGGCAACCAGCATCTGCGCTGCGGCGCTAGCAATGTCGAGCCCGGCCGCCGCCTTTCACGGTGGTGGTGGTTGGCACGGTGGCGGTTGGCACGGCGGCTATTGGGGCCCGGGAGCCGGCTTTGTCGCAGGCGCCGTTATCGGCGGGGCGCTTGCGGCACCGTACTACTATGGTGGCTACCCCTACGGCTACGGCGGCTACTATCCGTATGGCGGCGGCTATCCCTACGGCCCGGGATGCGTATTGCGGCGGGTTTGGAATGGCTACGCTTGGGTTCGCGCCTGCGTCTAACGGCGCAGCGTAATCCATTACCAATCACACCGGCGGTGATCTCGATCACAGCACCGTTGGTGTGAATTGCCTATGCTGGGGTGACATGAGCAAAGGCGCGCGGCTGGCCACCCAACTTCCGCCAAAGATTGCCCGCTTTATAAGGGTTAGGCGAACAGACGTGCCGTGAAATTCGGGAGTGGCACGGGGACTCCCGCGGACCAGGTTTAAGATCGGCACCCGTCCGATCGCTTGAGGAGAAGACATGCATAAGTCGCTCTTAGGGCTTGCTGCCGCAGCGAGCATCGGGTTGGCCTCGTTGGCCGCACCGAGCAATGCGAATGCGGGTTGTTATGGCTGCGCCGTCGGCGCAGGCGTGCTCGGCGGCGTTGCCGCCGGCGCGATCATTGGCAGCGCGATCGCCAATAATCCGCCGCCACCCCCGGCTTACTATCCGCCGCCGCCGCCCCCTCCGGGTTACTACGGTGGTGGTCCCGCCGCCTACGCTCCTGGTTATGCGCAGCTCGGACCGGGCTGCTACTGGGGCCACCGCCGGGTCTGGGTCGAAGGTTACGGCTATCAGGTCCGCAACGTTCCGATCTGCCCCTAAGCGGGCCTGATCGACAAACCGTAAGCGGAATTTTTATCCGGCCGGCTGTAACAAGCCGGCCGGTTGTTTTTTGTGGTTCTGGCATAGTCTGCCTCTCAGGGGCGAAACCGGCTGATGCGACTGCGCGACGCGACCATGCCGTTTGAGACGATGAAAGATTCCATTGTCCGCTTCCTTTCAAGCTATCAGCAGGAAGGATGGGGCGAGGCCGTCCATCGCGGCATTGAAAATGCACGCTACTTCATCCGCATCGCTGTCATTCTTGTCGACGATTTCTCGCTGCGAGTCTGGCCAAGGCGCTATCGGCCGCGCTGGCTGGCGCGCGCGATGATGGCGATCGCCGGCGCCGCGCTCTGTCTCTATCTCGGCTTGGCCGTAGTGCTTTACTTCACCCAGCGTTCGCTGATGTATTTCCCCGACACGGCGCATGTGACACCGGCGCAAGCCGGGCTAGCGCACGTCGATGAAGTGCCGCTGACCACCGCGGACGGCGCACACATCACCGTGTGGCACGCAGCGCCGGTCGAGGGCAAACCGGTCATTCTTTATTTCCACGGCAACGGCGGCGCCCTGCACTATCGTGTCGCGCGGTTTCAAAAATTGATCGAGGATGGCATCGGTCTCGTCGCGCTCGAATATCGCGGCTACGGCGGCAATAGCGGCAGCCCCAGCGAAGCCGGACTGATCGCAGACGCCGAAGCTGCCTACGCGTTCACCGCGGCGCGCTATTCGACATCGCAAATCGTGCTCTGGGGCGAGTCACTTGGCACCGGTGTCGCGGTGGCCCTGGCAGCCGAGAAACCGGTCGGCCGCGTCATCCTTGAAGCGCCGTTTACGTCGACAGCCGCCGTTGCCCAGAAGCAATACTGGTATATGCCGGTGGGGCTCCTGATGAAGGATCAATTCCACTCTGACGAGCGCATCGGCAAGGTCACTGCTCCGCTATTGATCCTGCATGGTTTCAAGGATCACGTGGTGCCATTCGCCATGGGTGAGAAGATGTTCGAGCTTGCTCACCAGCCGAAGCACATCGTCAAATTTCTCGATGGCGGCCACGAAGATCTCGACAACAACGGCGCGCTGAACGCGGTGGCGCGCTTCCTGGCCGGCGATCTGGATAAGTAGCTTGGATAACCAGAGCATGATCCGGAAAAGTGGACACCGGTTTTCCGAAAAGATCATGCTCCATCAAAACTCTAGCCTGGAAAATCAGAACGTCTGGTACGAATGGCCAACTTGGCCGCCGACCCGGGCAAATCCGGTTTTCGCAGGCTCGTATTTTGCATTGATGTTGAGAGCCTTGGCATAGGAGCCCGCAGCCTTGTCCTTGTCGCCAAGCCGTTCATAGGCGAGGCCGCGCGCCGTCCACGCTTTGAGGTTTTGCGAATCAGCCTGCACCGCCAGATCGAGATCGTCCGCCGCCGCCTTGTTGTTGCTGACGGCCAGATAGCTTAAGCCGCGCGCGACAAAGATCGCGGTTTTCTGCGTGGTGAGACCAAGCGCGGTCGAAAAATCGTCGATCGCGAGTTGGTTCTGATGCTGGCTCTGATAAAGCATGCCGCGGCTGTAATAGGCTTCAGCGTTGTCCGGCTTAAGCGCGACCGCTTTGTTGAAATCGGCGAGAGCCTGCTCGTGGCGGCCCTGCTGGCTATAGACCGAACCGCGGCCGACATAGGCCGGTGCATAATTCGGATCGATTGACAGCGCCTTGTTGAAATCGGCCAGCGCGAGATCGAGTTGATTGCTCTGGCGGTACACCAGACCGCGGTTTGCGTAAGCCTGCGCATAATTCGGATCGAGGCTGATCGCCTTGGTGAAATCGGCAAGGGCCTGATCGGTCTGGCCCGCTTCGCCATAGACCGAACCGCGCATGTTGTAAGCCTGCGGATCGTTCGGATGCTGTTGGATGACCTCGCTCAGCGACCCGAGATTGGGCTGCGCATTCGTGAGCGCCGGATCTTCCTTATCTGATGAAAGCCCGCCCCCGATCGTGCCGCAACCGGCGACGGCCAGCGCCGCCAGCAATACAAAAGCGGCCTTGGATCCAGACTGGGCGGAGGCTCGACCTGTCATACGGTGCCTCGTGACGCCTTGGCACAATTTCGCGGTTCTTCCGGACGATAACGCGCAGTCCTTAAAAACAACAGCGCGGGCAGAGCGGCCCGCGCGGTCGAATAACCGGAACCAACACAGCTATTTAGCCGAAGCGGGGTGTCCGTGGCGCACCTGTCCTGGCAGCTCCCGGCCCGCCCACGGTGGGCTTCGGCTTCGCCGGCAACAAGCCCTCGCGCTGCAATCGCTTGCGCGCAAGTTTGCGGGCGCGGCGGATCGCTTCCGCCTTTTCCCGTGCCTTCTTTTCGGATGGTTTTTCGTAATGACCGCGGAGTTTCATCTCGCGGAAAATGCCCTCGCGCTGCATCTTTTTCTTCAGCGCCTTGAGAGCCTGATCGACATTATTGTCACGGACGAGAACCTGCACGCGTGCTCCTTTAGTTAGGTTCGCTTGGGTGGCATAGCGGGCTGGCTAAAGCCTGCGCCGCATCGCCGCGCCATGTAGCAGAACAGCCCCTAAAAAGCTAGTCCGGGAACACCCTTGTGACATGGCCCATTTTGCGGCCCGGGCGAACCGCCGCCTTGCCATAGATGTGCACCGCAACACCGGGAATCGCGAGCCAGGACCGATAATCCTCGATCTCGCTGCCAATCAGATTAGTCATTTCCACCCGGCCGTGCCGGATGGGCTTGGCCAGCGGCCAGCCGGCGACCGCCCTGATGTGCTGCTCGAACTGCGAAACCGTGGCGCCGTCGAGAGTCCAGTGTCCGGAATTGTGCACCCTGGGCGCGATCTCATTGACCAGAAGTTCGCCGCCCGGCAGCACGAACATCTCGACCGCGAACACGCCGACATAATTGAATTTCTGCGCGATCGTTTCGGCGATCAGCCGTGCCTTGTCAGCCGCGCCTTGCGGCAGCGCCGCCGGTACCCGCGATATTTTCAGAATATGATCGCGGTGCTCGTTCTCGGTGACGTCGAAACATTCAACAGTGCCATCGTGGCCCCGCGCGGCAACGACGGAAACCTCCCGCTCGAACGGCACGAAGGCTTCGAGGATGCTGGGCTGGCCGCCGACATCGCGCCACGCCGTAGCTGGATTCGTACCGTTCCTGATGGCGGCTTGGCCTTTGCCGTCGTAGCCCAGCCGCCGGGTTTTCAGAACGGCGGGACGGCCGACCTTGGCGAGTGCAGCCTCGAGCGCAGCGGAATTGCCGACATCTGCGAACGCGGCTGTCCCGATGCCGAGCGCATTAACGAAGGTTTTTTCGGCAAGCCGATCCTGTGTTGTCGCCAGGATATTTGGATCGGGTAACACCGGCACCCGCGCCGAAAGAAATGTCGCCGTCTCCGCTGGAATATTTTCGAACTCATAGGTGACGACATCGACATCGCTGGCAAAGCGATCGAGCGCCTGCGTGTCGGTATAGTCAGCGCTCGTCACGCGATGCACGACGTCGAAAGCCGGCAAATCCGGAGCTGGCGAAAAGATATGGCACTTGAAGCCGAGCCGGGCCGCGGCCAGCGCCAGCATACGGCCAAGCTGGCCGCCACCGAGGATTCCAATGGTCGCGCCGGGCTTCAGCACGGTGGCTGCGTCGCTCACGAGGGATCCTTTTCGCTCAGGAAAGATCTTTGGGCGCCTCGGCGACACCTTCAGTCTGCCGTTTGCGCCAATCTTCCAGCCGGCTGTCCAGCGCCGGATCGCTCAAGGCGAGAACGCTCGCGGCAAGTAGCGCCGCGTTCACCGCGCCGGCCCGGCCGATCGCGAGCGTGCCGACCGGCACGCCAGGCGGCATTTGCACGATGGAATAAAGCGAGTCCTGTCCCGACAATGCCTTGGACTCTACCGGCACGCCGAACACCGGCAAGCTGGTGAGCGAGGCGGTCATGCCCGGAAGGTGCGCCGCGCCGCCGGCGCCGGCAATAATGACCTTGAAACCCGCAGCTTTCGCACCTTTGGCAAAAGCATAGAGACGCTCGGGGGTACGGTGGGCCGATACGATACGGGTGTCGTAAGGCACGCCGAGCGCATCGAGCGTATCGGCGGCGTGTTTCATGGTCTGCCAGTCCGACTGGCTCCCCATGATAATGGCTATGGATTTCGCTCCCAGCGGCGACACCAAAAATCCCCTGAACGAAGGAAGCGACTGGAGTATAGGCCTGCCCCTTGCAGGTGCAAGGCGGATAAGATCGCTTACCTAAGTGCTTGGTTAAGGATCGCGGAGCTTACGCCGATGCAGTTGAGCCAGATGCATTACCTGCCGTTGACGCCGGGCTTCTTCGCCATCCTGGTGTTCCTTTTTCTGCTCGTCGTTGCCCTGCGGTCGGTGCGCTACGCCTTTGAAAGCCTCGGCGTGAGTTCCGGCACCGCCATGCTTTTACTGCTCGGCAGCCTGGTCGGAAGCATTTTCAATATTCCGATCGCCGAACTGCCGCCGGAGCGGATCATGTCCGATCAGGTGGTCAATTTCTTCGGCATGCATTACGCGGTACCCGTGGTGAGTCACTGGCCTGGCACCGTGATCGCGATCAATGTCGGCGGCGCGGTCATTCCGACCGTGATGTCGCTTTATCTTCTGGCGAAGCTCAATCTTTGGAACAAAGGTCTGATCGCGGTTGCAGTGGTCGCGCTTGTTATTCATTGGCTGGCTAACCCCGTGCCAGGAATTGGCATTGCGGTGCCGATTTTCATGCCGGCCGTGATCACGGCGATCGTGGCGCTGGTGCTGTCGCGGGACTTGGCTGCACCGTTGGCCTATATCGGCGGCGGGCTTGGCACGCTGATCGGCGCCGATATCACCAATCTCGACAAGGTGCGGGGTCTTGGCGCTCCGGTCGCCTCGATCGGCGGCGCCGGAACGTTCGACGGCATCTTCCTCACCGGCATTCTGGCGGTATTGTTCGCCAGCGTGTTCGCGCGGCGGCCAACTCCGCAGCACGGTTGAGATGGCCCGCCGCTCGCTAATTGGATAGGCTCACCCTATGGCCGAACAAACACAACCGCCACTGAAAGACCCGGACGCAATCACCGAATACCACGCTCACGTTTATTACGATCCTGCGAAGAGCCGCGACCGGGCCGAGCGGCTGCGCGAGAGGGTCGGCGCAGCATTTCCGCAGGCCAAGCTCGGACGCTGGCATGACGAATTAGTCGGACCGCATCCGCAATCCATGTACCAGGTTGCATTTCCCACGGAAATTCTGGGAAATTTCGTGCCCTGGCTGATGCTCAACCGTGACGGCCTGACCGTGCTGCTGCATCCCGAGACCGGCGATAATTACACCGACCACTCGGCGCATGCCGCGTGGTTCGGCGCGGTGCTACCGCTCCGGCTCGAGGTCTTCAAAAAGCAGTAGATACTTGCGGAACTGAAATCCCCACGCGATAGTTTCTTCGCGGGCGACATCTCTGGGGAAGGAACCATGAAAAACACATTAGCCGCGCTCGGCTTCGCAGCCATTGCCGCTCTTGCATTCTGCCAAAGCGCGCAGGCGCAGTATGCCGAGCATCCCGTCAGCAAGCACAGGATGGTCAAGTGCTACCGCGATTTCGTGATCGGTAGCTATCGCTGCCACGTCTACCACAACTGGTAAGCAAGCAACGATTGGTCATTGCCGGCGGTTATTCGGCAATCCATACGGTCTTCGCTGCTGATGCCCGGGCCAAGTGTTTAGCACCAAGCCCGGGCATGACTTTTAGAATGCAGACTTTCAGAAAATCCAGCAGGCAGAATATTTAACGCGGCTGCCCGTCGTGGAATTCGCGCTCGAAAATCTCGCCAATCGTTGAATAGAAAAAGCCGTTGAGGCGGCCGATCGGATCGAGCTTGCGCATGTCGATGTATTTGCCGGTCATGCAGGCAGGATCGACGTGCATGTAGACGACTTCGCCGATCACCAGCGGATGACGATTTGGGCCAAGCTCCAATACACGTTCCAGCTTGCACTCAAAATGGATCGGCACTTCTTTGATCCGTGGCGCCCGGATCTTGACGCACGGGATCGGCGTCAAGCCGGTTTTCTCGAACTCCGACTCTTCTTCCGGAAAGCCATTTGCCAAATCCACCATCTCCTTCCACACCGGATGCGTCACCACATTGAAGCAGAACTCGCCACTGTCGCGGATATTACGCAGCGTATGCTTTTCGCTGCCGTCCGGATTGCGCGCGATCGTCAGCGATATCATCGGCGGAACAACACAGACCACGGTGAAGAACGAGAACGGCGCGAGGTTTGCGACGCCGCTTTTGCCCAGCGTCGAAGCCCAGCCGATCGGCCGCGGCACCACAGACCCGACCAGCATGCGGTAGATTTGACGCTTATCGGCGGTGGAGGGATCAATTTCGAGATAATCGGACATGGAGAACCCTTTGCGAAGCGGCGCAAAGCCTAACCTGTTCAAGGCAACGGACAATAGGAAGTCGCGCGCAATTTTATGTAACGCACGCGTAAAGTCGCATTGGCAAAACCCGGCCCTGGCGGCCAGATTTTTGCGCATAGGCGACGCGGCTAGACACCATTTGACATTTTGGCCGGCAATCTGACCATGACGCCATGGAACAAATGTCAGGACCAGACAATATCGCTGTCGTTGGGCTCGGCAGCATCGGCGGTGTGGTGGCCGGCTGTCTTGCGAAAGCCAGACGGCACCGCGTCGTTGCCTGCGTACGCAAGCCGATTGCGGAGCTGACTCTCGACGGACCGGATGGCACGGCCAAGGTACCGCTGCCTGCGCTCACCGACCCAGCAAAGGCCGAACCGGTCGACTGGGTGCTGCTCTGCACCAAGACGCACCAGACCGAAGCTACAGCGCCATGGCTTGCGCGGCTGTGCGCGCCGAATACAAAGGTCGCCGTTCTGCAAAACGGCGTCGATCACGTTGCGCGCGTCGCGCCGCTGGTGAAAGGCGCGACTGTCGTCCCGGTGATCGTCTACTTTAACGGCGAACGGATCGCGGACGACCACGTGCGGTTGCGGCAAGGCGCCGACCAGGATCTTTTGGTTGCCGACGACGAAGCCGGCCGCGCTTTCGCGCAACTGTTCGATGGCACGCCGATTCGAGTGGGCTTGAGCGACGACTTTACGACTGCGGCGTGGCGCAAGCTCCTGATCAATGCCATCGCAAGTCCGATCACCGCTTTGACTTTGCAACGGCAGGCGGTGTTGCGCCGCCCCGATGTAAAAGCGCTCTGCCTTGATATCGTCAGGGAAGCCGTCGCGGTAGCGCGTGCCGAAGGCGCCAAACTCACGTCTGACGAGGCAGAAGCTGCGCTCGCGATGCTCTTCACCTTCCCTCTCGAAGCCGGCACCTCGATGTATTTCGACCGGCTGGCCGGCCGGCCCCTGGAGCATGAAGCAAAGACCGGCGCCATTGTCGCCGCGGGCAAGCGGCACGGCATTCCGACACCGATCAACAGTGCCTTACTGCCGTTGCTCCACGCCATCAGCGATGCGGCTGCAAAAGCCTGAGCACCGTACCCGCCGGCCCATTGGCCAAATACTGACGTTGAACCGGGCTAGGCGCGCTCGATGCGTGCCGCGTAACAGCCGGGAGCTGCGAAGTGCAGATGCAGATAGGCGGCGCGCGGCTCGGCTAACTGTTTTGCAACGGCGTCCTCAAGTCGGTCACCTTCGACCAATTCCCAACCGACCATCATGCCGGTGTCGTCGAAGGCGCGCACTGCCAGTGTCCGCCCGCGCAAATATTGTGGGATTTCATCGACGGCATCGAACTGCTTTTCGCCGGGACGCACGTAGACGGCAAAGCGCATGCGGTATGGCGACGCGACGGCATGGTGTTCGTAATTGACCAGGATCAGCTCATCGCCGGGCTTGGAGTCGGTAAGACTGACCCGGCAAGGATAGCCACGCTCGCGCGCATCGGCGATACGGCGTACCGCGCCGCATTCGGCAAGCTCCGTGTCCGACATCGAAAACAGCGGCGCGAATTCTTCGGCCGGCAGGCCTTGAATGCGAAAGTGCATGATCATCCTCCATCGGTTGCTGGAGGGAATCTGGGCCACGACACTGTCGCGAACCACCCGATTTCTGATCGTGTGAAACGGGCCTTAATGCGCGGGTTCGACGACGGTGAGAGTAACCGGCGCGAGACCGGAGAAATTCAGTTCCCTAGCCGCAGCCGGCGTGATGTCGATGACCCGGCCTTTAGTGAACGGCCCGCGATCGTTGATCCGCACCACGACAGCACGGCCGTTGCTCAAATTAGTGACGCGAACCATGGTGCCGAACGGCAAGGTGCGATGGGCCGCGGTCAGCTTGTCTGGCGAAAATCTTTCGCCGCTCGCGGTCATGCCACCGTTCTGAGTGCAGATCGCGGCAAGGTCACGCGCCGCGGCAGGTGTCGCCAGCGCCAACAAAGCTGCAATGCAGAGAGCCGGTTTCACGCTCGCGCTTCAACCAACACTGGATCGGTTGTGATGCTCTGCTGACGCCGTAACTGCGCGCGATAGCGCGGTACGATGAACAACGCCACGATCAAACCAAGCACCAGCGGCATCGCCGCGATCATGAATATTTGTTGTGCCGGCCAATGCGCACCGAATGCCATGCCGCCAAGCAACGGACCGAGCGCGCCACCGATGCGGGCAATGGCGAAATTCGAGCCGATGCCCCAGCCGCGGATATAGGTCGGATAGATATTTGCCTCCGTGGCGATATTGCCGAATTGCAGCCCGAGCAGGCAGAAGCCGGCTGCGGCGACCAACCCGATCAGCGCCGCGGGTGGCAGGCCGGGCAGGCCGATACAGATCACGACCGGAATGGCGCAGGCATAGAGGATCGGCACCGGGAGGAAGCCGATCTTGTCGAGAAAGCGCATCGAAACCAGGCCGGCGAGCGTGCCGCCAAACTGGAACAACGCCGTCGCAATTGCGGCCTGCTCGATCGTAACACCGGAGCTCGACAGCACCGTCGGCATCCATTGGTTGATGAAGTAGAACACCATCAGGCACACTAGATTGGACGTCCAGTACAGCGGGGTAAGCACCGCGAGCGGGCCTTCCAGCAAGGCGCCGATTGAGAATTTCGGACGATTGTCTTCCCCGGAAATAATGAAACGCGTATCGGGGCCCGCCTGCACCGTTGGATCGATGCGCTTCAGCAGCGCGACCAGTTCGGCGCGCCGTGAAGGCTGCAGCGTCAGGTACTTCACCAACTCCGGGAGCGCCACGAAAAGAACGGCAGCCATGACCAGCGGCGCCAGCCCGCCGACCCAGAACAGGATGCGCCAGCCGTGGACGGCCATGAATTTTGCCGCGATCAGTCCCGGTATGCCGCCGCCGAACGTCACGCCCGTGAACATCAGCACCACCATGGTGGCGCGCGCATGCTTCGGGGCAAATTCGTTGATGAGCGACACCATGATCGGCAGCGTGCCGGCAAGTGCAACGCCGGCGAAAATGCGCGTGACGACAAGTTCATTGAGCGATGAGGTCGCGACTGCGGCCAGCGAGAACAGGCCGAAGGCGAAGGCGCCCGAGACAACAACGCGCTTGCGCCCAAAGCGATCGGCGAGATAGCCGAGCAGTGGCGGCCCAAACAGACCTGCTCCGAGGGAGCTCGACAGCAAGACGCCGAGCTCGGACCCGCGCAAGCCCCACTCCTTGATCAAGCCCGGGCCGGCAAAGGCGGCGGCGCCAAGGTCGTAGCCGTCCGTCATCATGACCAGGAAGGCAAGGACGACCAGACCAACGTTAAATCCGGTGATTTTTTGGCCGTCTAGAACTTGCGTAACGTCGACGGTGGCCTCGCTCATCATCTCCCCCAAGGTTTCTTTTATGGCGCAAGCCTAACCCGGATTACAAAATTGCGAAATGCGGCGCAGTGGCGGGACGGAGTAGCGGGACCTGGCCCACTCCGCGGCCTTGTTGCCGGCGTGCTGTCGGACGGCCCGCTGACGTGATCGACACTCTCAACGCGCCAGATCAACGCGTCAGGTTTCGGGCAGCCATTGCAGATCCGGCACGGCTTAACGCCTTCGGCCGCGATTGGGGCGTCGAATTTCCAGGCCCGCCGCTCAAACCGGTGCTATAATTCCATCATGGCAAGACGACCGACCGATCCCCGCTCCGCCGCCGAACAGGCTTTCAAGTCTGCCACGACAAAACCTGTTGAAGGACCGCCGAAAGCGCCGCCGGCGATTCCCGGCGTGAAGGAAATGGTGTCATTGCGCATCGACCGCGATGTGCTCGATTTCTTTCAGGAAGACGGCCCCGGCTGGCAAGACCGTATCAACGCCGCCTTGCGCAAGGCAGCAGGCAAATAAGACTATTTGTTTCATGATCTGATTGTTCGCTGCTGACGAAGAATCAGTTTCGTTATAAGTTTTCTGGAACTTTTTCGCTTGTTGCTGCACGCGAGGTGAATTGATTTTAATGAAACGATCCCCATCGTGACTGGTTGTGTTAAAACCCACGATGGAGAACGACCATGAAGAAAGTTTTTATTGCGGCGGCCCTTGTTCTCGGCGGCACATCGGTGTCGCTGGCCCAAGGCGTCTATGCCTCGCCGGGCTACGGTCCCGGCTATTATGATTATTCGCCGGGATATGGCTCCTACAGCGGCGGGCCGCGCTACGGCTATGGAAACGACTATTACTACGGTAACTCGGCACGCGACGACGAACGCGGTGGCCCGGGCCCGCGCGTCGGCCCCGGCAGTGGCATGGGCATCGGTTCACAACGCTAAGCCCAAAGTCTCCCCAAAGTCTCCTCTCCCCGAAATCTCCAATGATAAGAAAGCAAACCCGGCCGCGCGCTCACGGCCGGGTTTGTTCATGGCCGCAGTCTCTGCCCCTTTATGATGTACAGTCGGAGGATAACGGGGAGGCAACATGGCCAAGCAGTTGCAAGGCAAGATTGCGATCGTCACCGGCGCCAGCAATGGGATTGGTCGCGGCATCGCCGAGACGTTCGCCGCCGAGGGCGCCAAGACTGTACTGGTGGCGCGCCGCGCGGCGCTGCTTGAAGAAGTCGCCGCCGGGATCAAATCGCGCGGCGGCGAGGCGCTGCCGGTCCCATCCGACCTGACCAAGGAAGAGGCCGTTACCGCACTGTTCGCGCTTGTGCAAAAAACTTTCGGCCGCCTCGACGTGCTGGTCAACAATGCCGGTATCGCTACCCATCGCAACACCGAGGACATCACGCTTGATTACTGGCGCGATGCGCTCGATATCAACATCACTGCACCTTTTCTCTGCGCGCGCGAGGCAATCCGCTTGATGAAAGCGCAGCAACCGAAAGGCGGCCGCATCATCAATATTGGCAGCGTCTCGGCAAAAACGCCGCGCGCGGATTCGCTGCCCTACACCGTGACCAAGTTTGGCCTGCAAGGTATGACCCACCAGCTCACCATGGATGGGCGCAAACACAATATCGTGTCGTCAATCATCCATCCTGGCGCAACGCTGTCGTCTTTCACCACGCGCCGCGGCCGGAGCAAGGCTGGCGCCGGCGAGTCGCCAGACGACTACGTCATGGCGCCCGAGGATGTCGCCAAAGTCGCGGTGCTGATGGCATCACTGCCGCCCGAAGTAAATCTGTATGAAGCGACGATCCTGCCAAACCACATGCGCTCGTTCATCGGGCGGGGTTGAGCCGGCAGATGGACCATTCCGGCGGCTGCCATTGCGGCAATATCCACGTGCGTCTACGGCTGTCGAAAGCACCGCAGGACACGCCGTTGCGGGCCTGCGCCTGCTCGTTCTGTCGCGCGCATATGACCCGCACGGTCGCCGACGTGATAGGACATTTCACTCTGGCAGCCGACGACTGGTCTCTCGTCGAGCCGTACCGCTTCGGCTCGCGAACCGCCGATTACATGGTTTGCCGCCGCTGTGGGATTTATGTCGGCGCGATTTGTGAAACCGCGTCCGGTACCCGCGCCGTCGTCAACATCAACTGCCTGAATGACCGTGCCGCTTTTACACAGCATCCCAGCGCGACCAACTATGACGGCGAGACCGAGGCAATTCGCCTGTCGCGCCGCGCGACAAACTGGATGCCGGCGACGGTGGAGCGCTGAGAAAAAATCCAGACACGCCGGAGAGGCAGAACGACTTGACCTCCGTAAACAGAACTTGTATTGTTCTGTTTATGGCAGCCAATAGTCTTCTCGCCGGAGCCGTCCAGATCTTGTGTGTCCTCGCATGGCGCGGGGAGCAGGATACCAACTCCGAGCAGTTGGCCAAAAGCCTCAACACCAATCCGGTGGTGGTGCGACGCGTCCTCAAGTCGCTGGAAAGCCATGGCTTGGTGAAAGTGCGGCCGGGCCGGTACGGCGGCGTCACCCTGCTGCGCTCACCGGCTGATATTACGCTTGAAGACATACATAAAGCGGTGGAGCCGGAAGGCGCGCTATTTGTGCTGCGCGAACGTGGCAATCCGCGCTGCCGCGTCAACAACACCATGACCCGGGTTCTACCGCCACTGTTCGGCGCGGCTAATGCAGCCGTCGACGGGGCGTTGCGGCGGACCACGCTGTCATCGCTGGTCGAGAAAATCACTTAACGCCTTGGCCAGAAAACAAACAGCGTCATCATGCTTGAAATAAAACAACTCATGTTTTGTATTAAAATGTGGAGACAGGAAATGGCTTATCGTCCCGCTGCCGCCGCTGAATTTTTACCCGCAAACGCGCCAATCGACGGTTCTCACCATCCGCGACCAACCGCTCAAACGGTTGCTACGCTGCCAGCTACAAAACCGGTAAAACCAAACCAGGTACTGGCGATCGTCTGTGTCGGCATGGTGCTCGCCAATCTCGATCTCTTCATCGTCAACGTCGCCTTGCCCAACATCGGGCAGGACTTTGCCGGCGCCGGTCTGGAAAAGCTGTCGTGGATCCTCAACGGCTATGCCATCGTCTACGCGGCGCTCCTGGTATTTTTTGGCCGTCTTACCGAGCGCTATCGCCGCAACGCAAGTTTCCTCGTCGGTATCACGCTGTTCACGCTTGCTTCGGCGGCCTGCGCCGCGGCGACAAGCGTCGAGATGCTGGTCGCGTTTCGCGTGCTGCAAGCTGCTGGTGCAGCGCTTATGACACCGACATCGCTAGGCCTGCTGCTCGCGACGTTCCCGCCTGAAAAGCGCGGCAGTGCAGTACGGACCTGGACCGCGATCGGCGGCTTCGCCGCAGCGTTCGGCCCGTTGGCCGGTGGCGTACTAGTGACGTGGAGTTGGCGCTGGATATTTCTGGTCAATGTTCCGATTGGCTTGCTGGCGCTGGTGATCGGCATCTGGAAACTGCCATCGATCGCGGGCCATGACGTCAAGAAGCCCGGCGCATGGGGCGCGGCGCTGGTCACATTCGGTATAGGTGCGCTGACGTTCGGCATCACCAAGACCTCCGACTGGGGCTGGACCTCACACGGCGTAGCGATAAGCCTCGCACTGGCAGCCGCACTGCTGGCGCTGTTTGTCGCCGACTGCTTGCGCTCCACCAATCCGTTCATCGATCCGGCGCTATTCCGCATCCGTGCCTTCACCGGTTCAGTCCTGATCATGGCACCCTACTCCGCGGCCTTCGGCGCGATGCTGCTGTCGCTCGCGCTGTGGATGCAGAACTGCTGGGGATGGTCGGCGCTTAAGACTGGCGTCGCCATTGCGCCGGCGCCATTCCTGGTGCCAGTGACGTCGCTGCTGTTGGTCGGCCGACTGATAGCGCGGTTCGGCGCCGCCGCCGTGGTCGCACTTGGCGTGGTTATATTCGCAGCAGGCCTGCTGTGGTTCGCCGTAGTACCGAGCCTTGCGCCGAACATGGCCGTTGCACTCGTCGGCATGGTGTTGCTTGGAGTCGGCGTCGGGTTGGCCTTCCCGACCCTGATGGGCGCCGGCACGGCATCGCTGCCGCCGTCGTCCTTCGCCACCGGCTCAGGCGTGCTCAACATGACGCGGCAGACCTTTCTCGCGGTCGGCGTAGCGCTGTTCGTTGCGATCATCGGCACACCGGAGACATCGGCAGAACGCCTCGCCGCATTCGAACGAGCCTGGTGGATCATGACGGCGATCACGTTACTCGGCCTGGTGCCGCTGACGTTGCTGGCAAAGCAAAAAGCGCGCGGCTGAACTTCACGGCAGGCGCGTACGGCAAGCCCGGGCCGGAACCAAAGCCCAAGCTTGCCGTTACCACGGCGCAAAGACTGGAGTTCCACGATGTCATTGCTGAAATGGGCGCTGATTTTCTTTTTGATCTCTATCGTCGCCGCGGTGTTTGGCTTTACCGGCGTATCACTTGCCAGTGCCGATATTGCGCGGATCCTGTTCTACATTTTCCTCGTGATCTTCCTGGTACTGCTGGTGCTCGGACTGACGATCGCACGACGGGTGTGACGCAAACAGCACACCCACAAGATCGCAAAGCGCGCGCTGAACTTTTCCTCGGAACAACCGTTAGGCGTTGCAGGCGACACCGGGGACAATCACCGTGAACGAGCAGAAAACGCTTTGGCTTCTGGGCTGGACCGTCGGCGGCGTGCTGATGACAGCATTTGTACTCAACGCAATCGCTCTCGCCAGCGTCTAAAAACGCCGAGCACTGAACCACGGGAACTTCGGTTCCATCTGGAACAGGCTTGGGCCGTTGCGGTTAAATCCGATAGCGTCAAAAGATAATCAAACGCTGGCATGCGTTGACGGCGCGATCGAACGTTTGGTCTTTGCTCCGAGTGCAATGAACACCAGCGAAATGATGACAGCCATCACCGACAGCATGATGGTTTGTAGCACGCCAATCATCACGAGGCCGAGTATCGCCGGAAAGGAGCCGACCACGTCGATCCGCCGTCCGATAAGCCGGATCCCGATTATAGAAACTGCAAGCCACGGGATAACCGCCAGCATAATAATAGCCAGGATGCGCAGTGCGCAACCTCTGGTATCAACCAGCGCCAGTGCCGGCTTGATGCCCGGTGCGTCGACCGCAATCGCCGGGAGCAGGATCGAGAGCCGAAGTACGAGGATGAGCGCGGCGCCGATCAGGACAATGAAGATAAATGTGCTCGTCCACACTGGCACGTTGAGCGCCTGCATCAGCCCAAGCAAATCAATCGGCATCCCGGTCAGGGCGTCCAGACCGAACAGCCAGACAACATATATCCAGAATGTGGACTCGCCGCGGGTCGGAAATCCATAACCCCGCGCCGGTTCATCCAGGATCACGAAACGATGAATGCCGATCAGGATCGGCGCTATCAGCACGCTGCGAATGGCTTGTTGTGCAAGCGACAGAGCTTCGCCCAGCACGCCCTGATCCCAAAACCGCTGCGGAATAAAATCGCTCACGGCGGCAACCGCGAGCAAGATGATAAACGCGCTGAAAAGCAGCGGCCGCAACGCCAAGCAGACGCGCAGCCATTCGCGGTAACCCGCGGCGACCGTCGCAACGACCGGCAAGCCTTGTCTCAACGTAGAACCCCCGTTCAGCGAGGTACTGACTTATGGGTCGCTCGAACGCCGCCTCCGGTTCAGCTTATCGGCGTCACGGCACCCGCATCACCATCTGATGAATCGCCGTGCAGTGATGCACTAGGTTGGCATGCGCGCGGACGAACTGCTTGAGCGGCGTATCGATATCGAAAAACCAGATATTGGCGATGAAGCCGTAGATGCCCGCGTCGATGCTGGTCGGTTGCGAGCCGTACATATAACACTCCGCCGGAATAAGCTCCGCAAGCACAGCAAGATCGGCGAGGCCGCGCGCATAGGCGGCTTCCGGCGTGTAGCGGCCGATTCCGGCATAGTAGTAACGTTGCGCGTTGAATTCCTTCGCTTTCAGCAAGCCGGCTTCGTCGAGGCTTTGATGTTCGCGCAGGAGCGCATCGCGAAACGCCGGATAGTAGCGCTCGTCCTTCCAGCGCGAATACGACATGACCCAATAGAGATCGTCGAGCAGCCGCGTGACCAGCAGGTTCTGATTGCGTTGTGTCGCGTTCAGGCCTGAATCGATCGTGATCGCGTACGACTTGGTCAGGTACGCGACGATCGCTTCGCTGTCGCCGACCGACTCGCTACCGTCGACGATATAGGGCAACTGCCCGCGCGGCGCCTTCGAGGCATCGAAGATGTGCTCGTGCCGGAATGGCACGCCGGCGAGCCGCATGAACGCGAAAACCTTCAACCCGTAGCCGTTATTGTCGGCGACGCCGAACAGCTCCGGATAGGAATAGAGCGTGATCATGGCGGTGGTGGAGCGCGCTACTCTTGCTTCTTCAGTAACTCGTCGCGTTGTTTGGTCAGCGATTCGAGCTCCGCCTGTTGCTGCGCCAGACGATCGGCGTTGCGCGATTTATTGGCCGCGCCGGAATCCGCGGCCGACTGCTCGATAAGCTGGCGGATATTGTCACGCAGAATAGCGATACGGTCTTCAACTTGATCGAGCGACAGGCCGTTACCCATGGTTTCATCCTCATGTCACGCTTTAAGAGAAGCTAGCATAGACTGCGCGGCAAGACTTGATGTCGGTCAACGCTACCGGCCGTCAAAACGCGTCGCGATCTCGTCGAGCGGCGGCCGCGCGCGATCCTCGGGCACGCCGGGCGGCCGGCCGATATGGACGAAGCCCGCGATTTTCTCGTGCGTCGCCAGGCCCAGCGCGTCGAGCACGGCGCGATCGTAGGCATACCACTCGGTGATCCAGCTCGCGCCATAGCCGAGCGCGTGCGCTGCGAGCACGAGGTTCATCGCCGCCGCGCCGGCGGACAGCACCTGTTCCCATTCCGGAATTTTCACGTGCGGCGCGGCCCGGCTGACCACCGCGATCACCAGCGGCGCGCGCGTGAGCCGTGTGCGCTCGGCTTCCGCCTGCTCCGGTTTGGCGTCGGGATATTTGGCGCGATACGCCTCAACGATCGCCGCTCCCGCGGCGCGGCGCGCCTCGCCCTCAAACACGATAAATCGCCACGGCACCAGCTTGCCGTGATCGGGCACTCTTGATGCGACCGTGAGCAGCGTATCGATTTCGGCCGGCGACGGCCCGGGACCTGAAAGCTCTCCGGCCTTGAATGAACGACGTGTTTTGAGAAGGTCTATGGCGTCAGACATCGGCAAGCCTCCGCGCGGGCGCGTAGCACAGGATGGTAGAAGCGACAAATCGGACACCCGCTTGTACGGCGGTAATCGGATCATATGTCATTTGCCTCGGCCCATTCATCTCATAAGCACGCATCATGAAAATTACAGGATGTACCGCGCTGATAACCGGCGCTAATCGCGGCCTCGGCCGTGCCTTTGTCGAGGCGTTGCGTAGCGCCGGCGCCGCCAAAATCTACGCCGCAGCTCGCAACATCAACGGCGTAACACAGGACGGTGTCGTCACGCCGATCGAGCTCGACATCACCAAAACTGACCAAGTCAGCGCCGCGGCAGCCACCTGTGCCGATGTCGATCTCCTCATCAACAATGCCGGCGTAGCGCGCTTCACTTCCGCGCTCGGCACACCCACGATCGAGAACGCACGGCTCGAAATGGAAACCAATTATTTCGGCACGCTGTCGATGTGCCGCGCGTTCGCGCCGGTGCTTAAGCGAAACGGCGGCGGCACGCTGGTCAATATGCTGTCGGCGGTGAGCTTCTTCAATGCGCCGACACAAGCCACCTATTCCGTATCGAAAGCCGCCGAATGGTCGCTGACCAAGGCGGTGCGGTTCGAACTGCACGCCCAAGGCACGCGCGTGATCGGCGTCTATGCCGGCTATATCGACACCGACCTGGCTGCCGACGTTAAGAACGCACCGAAGTCGAGCGCTGCCGATATTGCCGCTCGCGTCATCGACGGCGTCGAAGCGGATGCCGAAGACATTTTCGCCGATAAGCGCTCGCGCGAGGTGTTCGATACGCTGCGCAAGGACGACCGCGGCTTCGACGCCAATATCCAGAAACTTTGGGACAGCCGGGCGAAACCGTAACGCCTCGCGCGGCTGTCGCCAGCTCGATCAGTTCTGGGTTTTCGGGCCGCCACCTGGCCTGCCTCCGCCTCCCGGCCTACCGTGGCCGGGTCCGCCTCCGCCGCCACCCGGTCTGCCGCCGCTCGGCGGCGGGCGATGTCCAGGTGCGCCGCCTCCTGGCCTCCCACCACCACCACTTGGCGGACGATGCTGCGGTGGCGGATGGATTCCGGGTCTTCCTCCACCCGGCGGGCGCGTTCCCGGCGGACGATTGTGCGGCGGCCGCGGCCGTGGCGGCGGACCACCATGGGGCGGCCGGTGCGGCGGGCGCGGCACAACGACCGGCGGCCGATGATGCGGCGGGCGGTAGCCGTAGCGCGGCCGATAGTGATGACCCGGCAGCACGATCGGCACCGGCAGCACGATGGTCGGCGGACTCGCCAGCCCCTGCAAATAATCTTCCGACATCCAGCCTGCGGCGCCGGAATAATCGACCTTGCACCAGCCCTGCGCGCAGCCTTCGATCTCGACGGCGGCGCTCGCCGGCAGCGTCATGATCACCGGATAATCGGTGCTCGGCCCTTCACGAAGATTGACATTGGACGTGGTCACCGCCGTCGCCGCGTGGGCAGCGGCCGGAAGCGACGCAGCAAACAGTGCGGCAGCAAAACCAAGACCGAGACGATGCAGCTTCATCATCCTCGTCATTATGACTTCCTCACTCACTAACCGCCGGCCGCCATGGCGCGGCCGGACTACGGACGGCATCTTAGCCCGAATTGCATGACGGAAAAAATCGCCTTCGAAAAAGGGTAAAGACGTTGTGCACTGCACGCCGACGTTGTCACTTCGCTCCGGCAATGGCCGTTGCGTCGACCTCGATCAACATTTCCGGAAATGCCAATGCGGTGACGCCGATCAGCGTGTGCGCCGGAAATGTGGTGCTGCCCCAGGCGTCGCCGATGCACTTGCCCATGTTCAGGCGATTGCTCATGTCGGTCATATACGTCGTGATCTTGACCACGTCGCTGAGCGATGCGCCGTGCAGCGCCAGCACGCGCTTGATCTTGTCGTAGGCATAACGGCACTGGCCGGCGAAGTCGCCGGGATTGCGGATCTTGCCGCGGGGTCCGTCCTCATCCTCAGCGCCGACGCCGGCGAGAAAGATCATCTTGGCGTTGCCAATACCGGTCACCGTCACGGCTTCCGAGAAAATGCCCTTGGTCCACTCGCTGTGATTGAATTTTTCGATCGCGACCTTGCCGTCCTGCGCATGGGCGGGAAGACCGAACAGGACCAGGATCGGCAGCACGGCAAGGCCGCGAAGGATGGACAGGGCTTGTCTGCAAAACATTTTTATCTCCATGACATTCGAGTGAGATGGTTGCGAGTGAGGATGGCTGGCAATTTGACGGCGTCGGAACGATACGCGCATCCCTCCAATCCACAATATCAAACGGCAACGCTTTACTTCATCCCGCCCCGCTTCGCACTCCCTCTCCCCGTGTGCGGGGAGAGGGTGGGGTGAGGGGGCGTCACCGCCGGGTTCAGAGTTGTGGCGCTCAGAATCGCGGAGAGGCCCCCTCACCCTCGCCATAGCGCGTCGAAGACGCGCGTGAACGCGCTAATGGCTCGACCTCTCCCCGCACGCGGGGAGAGGTGACACATGCAAATCCGTTCTCGCGATGCGATCCGCACCCGAGTTTTCGTCACGCGGCAAGAATTTCTCCGCTCTCCGCACCGATCTTCGCCAGAGAACACCGGCGGTGGACACCGGTATCCTCACGATCCGCGCTTCGAGCCACGAATGTAAGAACGGAAAGAAAGCAAGGAAGCGGAACGCCGACAGACGCGTATCCAACCTCCGCACCTTTCGGGTGCGGCGCGCGCAGAGCGCTGCGCGCTCGCCTCTCGGCGTCCCACCACGGCTCTGTGCCAATGGGACTATTCATCCCAAGGCTCAACCTGGGCCAGGCTTCGTGACACAAAGGCCAACGCGGCGGGTTCCCCGCCAGCCGGTGTGGCACTTCCAGCGATGCACCTCGCGCGCCGGTCCTAGTGCCGGCAGGCTGATGCCCAGGCCGCCCGGGTGTGGCAGTGACGAGCCGCCACCCGCGGGCACCGCATCCCGCTCCGCTGGCCAGAGTCATGCTAGCGTCCTTGTACGCGAGCGAGATTGAGACTCCTTTTTCAAATCTGAAACATGAAGTCAAAGCGTTTCGATTTGTGCTGTTAGATCGGGAGCTTATGCGTGCGGTCTAAAATTGCTGTTTGGTGATTTTGGAATAAAGATTCGCAGAAACGTAATTTGTATCTATCAATCAAAGCGTTACGGAATTTGAGCCTAGTTTCGGTCCGTCATGCCCGCACTTGTTGCGGGCATCTCGATTCACGGGGCAATGCCGGGCCGATTGAATCGGGATTGCCGCGACAAGCGCGGCAATGACGTGATTACTTCCCCGCGCAATCCCACTCGGCATAGAGGATGTAGAGATCGTCCGGCATCGTGGCGCCGCGGGTGGTGATCAGATTGCCTTCGAGATAAATGCCGCCGGTCAGGTCGGGATCGACGACGTAGCGCTTCGGCATGAAGGTCCAGCCGGTGCCGATGTAATTCGTCCCGGTCCAGTTCGGCGCGAGATCGAGCGGGTGCGCGCTCTTGAGGATGCGCGCGGTGTTGTCCTTCGGCGTACAGCCGCCGGCTTTCGCGATCGCCGCCGCGGCCGGATGATCCTTCGGCGTGGTGTAGGTGAAATGGTCGTCGGCCAGCGCAGAGGACGCGGTGGCGGCGAGCAGCAAGCTGAAGGCGATGCTGGATGTTTTCATCATCTTGCGAGAATAGCGCGACGGTCGCATACGCGCATCCCTCATCCGGAGTTAGTTGTACTCGTCATTGCGAGAAGCGCTGCGCGCTCCTTCTCCCCGCGTGCGGGGAGAAGGCTGGGATGAGGGGGCGTTGCCGCCGTTCTGAGCTTCAATCGCAACGCTCAAACTCGCGGAGAGGCCCCCTCACCCTCGCTTCGCTCGACCTCTCCCCGCACGCGGGGAGAGGTTATGCTTGATCCCGCGACCAAGACGGCGAAAACTCGGCGCCGCAAATTACCGGAGACGGAAATGTCCAACGAAAACACCACCGGCTATCTGCCGGGCGATCCGCGCTACGGATTACAGGGCGAAGCGCTGAAGGATTATTACCGCAACAAGCCGGCGCAATGGGCGATCTATTGTTGGGACGAATCCGGCAAGCAGGAGGCGCGGCGCGCGCTGTTGGCCGAGCAGAAGGACTACCTCAAAAGTTTCGGCGAGCAGGTGATCGGCTACGGACATTTCGTGTCGGACGACGGCCGCGATCCGCTCGGCACCTCGTTCTTCATGCAGCTTGCCGACCGCGCCGCGGCGAACGCTTTCGTCGCCGGCGACCCGATGAACAAGGCCGGCGTCTATCAGAGCGTCGACATCCATCGCTGGTCGAACAGTTTTGGCAGGCGTGCCGCCGACTATCGCCGCAAGGGCCTGCAACAGTTCCTGTGCACCGGACCGAAGACCGGCACGCCGGAGTTCTTCCGCACCCATCTGCACGCCCACGAATCCTACTTCGCGTCCTATGGCGACAGCTTCATCTTCCGCGGCCCGATCCGCTCCGCCGACGGCGCCGACAACATCGGCACCGCGTTGCTGCTCGAACTGCCGGACCGGGCTGCTGCGGACAAGTTCTGGAACAACGAACCGTTCGCCAGCAACGGCGGCTATGGGCGCGACGCGCGGATCGTCCGCTGGGTGTTTGGGGATTAAAGCTGCGGCTATCGCAGAGAAGCCACATTCGGCTTGATTGAAATAAGCCTCGCAAGGGCTCCTGGTAGCTGTTAGGCCATGGGGCGGGCGACCGGCGGGGCGGGCGATCGGCGCGCGCATGAATCTTGAAAAGGATGCTGCCGCGATGGAAAAATCCAACAAACACGGCGCCAGCGCGCAATTCGCCAAGATGCGCCGCGCCAACGGCGCCAGCCCGGAAGCATCCGAATACGAAACCACGGTGGAATCGCTGCGCGCCAAGAGCGCAAAGCTGAAGGCGCTGCGCCTGGCCCGTGACGCCGCCGCCCCGCCGCCCCCACCAAAGCGCAAGGCCAAAAGCCGGACCAGCAGCAAGACCCCATCCGGCAGCTTGTCGAATTGGCTGGACGGACAGGCCAAAGAGGGCCGCCGCAGTTAAGCGGGAGTTCCGCGGCTTTTGTGACGATAGGGCCCAAGTCTCACTGAGCCTCGCTGGGCCGCGCTGATATGGTTGCAGCCGGAAAATCTGATTCGCGTCCTCACACACTCCCGGGAGCAAGACTTATGCGCACCGCATCCGCGCTTCGTGCAGGCCTGATTGCATTCTTGGCGCTGGCCGGCGTCACGTTCGATTCCACGGCTTTTGCCGACGACGGCAGCATCAGCTTCAGCGTGGTCAAGGCGGGCTTTGTCATCGGCGGTTCAGCAGGCTCGGGCACGCTCTATTTCCACGGCGCGCAGTACCCGCTCGGCATCGGCGGCATCAGCTACGGGTTCACCTTCGGTGCTTCCGAGACCCGTTTCCGCGGCACGGTGAGCCACATCCGCAGCCCATCCGATGTCGCCGGCGTCTATGCCGCGGGCAATGTCGGTGCGGCCGTCGGGCGCGGCGCCCAGGCGATCGTGCTGACCAACCCCAAGGGCGCGGTACTGCAACTGACCGGCAGTTCGGTCGGCGCCATCGTCAGCGCTGACCTCAACGGCCTGATCATCACGGTGAGGTAAGCGGGAAACGCCGCGGCATAGCCCCTCCCCCGCTTTCGCGGAGGAGGGTGATTTCCAGATCGTCATGGCCGGACAGCGGCGGCGAATCTGGAGCGGCGAAATCTGGCCGGATGCTATTTCCAGCCCGCCTCGGCGTCGCAGGCCTTGCGCTCGTCAGGATGGGTTTTCTCCCATTGCGTGATCGACTGCGATTCGTTGTCGCTCATCTTGTTGTTCATGCAGGTGCAGTATTTCAGGACGACGTCCTCGGCCGCGCCGCCCTTGTTGTCCGTGACACACTGGTTGACCCATTTGACGTCATCGGTGGTCGCCGCAACGGCGCTTGCCGCCGTGAACATGCAACCGGCGGCAATCAGCAGCGCCGTGATCCGTTTCATCGTCGTTTCTCCGGGTGTTTTTCCGTTCGGCTTGAACGGTCTTCACATCTTGGGCCCGGCTCCGATGGGTGACAAGGCAAAACGCCGATCTAATTTGTGAATTACCATCTGTGAATTACCACACCGAACGCCCCTGCATCCTCCTACGACCAGCGCGGCAATAACGGCACCAGGTCATTGCCGGACTTGATCCGGCAATCCATGCTGCATCCCGCAACCAGAAAACGCGCAAGGTCGGGAGCAAACAATCATGGCAAAGGGCCACAAGGATAAAGTCGCCGTCATCACCGGCGCCGCCAATGGCATCGGGCAGGCGTTTGCGAAGCGCCTTGCCGAAGATGGCGTGCACATCGCCATTGCCGACATGGCTGACGCGCACGAGACCGTGAAACTGGTCGAAGCCGCCGGGCGCAGTGCGCTCTCGGTCAAGTGCGATGTGTCGAGCCCGGACTCGGTCGCCGCGATGGCGCGGGAGGTGCAGGACAAATTCGGCCGCGCCGATATCGTGGTGAATTGCGCCGGCATTTATCCGCAGCTCGACTTCGCCGAAATGACGTTCGCCGACTGGCGCAAAGTGCTCTCGATCAATCTCGACGGCACGTTCCTGGTCACCGCGGCGTTCGTGCCGGGCATGCGGGCGCGGCAATGGGGACGCATCGTCAACATGGCGTCGAGCACGTTCGGCTCGGTGACAACCGGCTTCGCTCACTACGTCGCGTCGAAGGGCGGCGTGATCGGCTTCACCCGCGGGCTGGCCGGCGATGTCGCCGGCGACGGCATCACCGTCAACGCCATCGCACCGGGGCTGACCCGATCGCCCGGTACGCTGGTACGCAAGCCGCGGCCGGGCTTTCCCGACATGGACGCGGAATTTGCCGCCGTCGCCACGCTGCAGGCGATCAAGCGCGTCGAGGTGCCGGACGACCTGGTCGGCGCGGTGTCATTTCTCACCAGCGACGATGCCGCCTTCATGACCGGCCAGACGCTCAACGTCGATGGCGGAAGGGTACGATCGTAGGGGAGCGTGCATCGCCAGGAAAATGGATCACAAAACCGACCAAAAAACCGAACGGCCGTTTAATTTCATCTCAATTTTGCCCGATACTGGCGCTTGTATGGGTGCCGGGACGGAGCGATTTGACGGTATTGAAGATGTCAGTGGCGGGCGAAGCGACCTACCTGCGGCGGTTCACGGGAAAATTTGTCGAGATCGTGGCGGCGGGCATCGGCACGGCGGTGAGCGGATACCTCGTCGCGCACTTCGCCGGATATTTTTCCTTCTTCACGCCGCCCGCCGTCGAGGCTACCACGCCGCCGCAGACGATCAGTTCCGCCGCCGAGCCGCGCAACACCGAGCCGTTCGAAACCAGGGTTCGTGCTGCGCTGACGAGTCTCGACGTGAGCCGGACCGCGCCGCCTGCCGCTGCGCCTCTGGCTCCGACACCGGCTTCGCCCATGACATCTACCGCCATGACGTCCGTGGCCATGACCTCAACGCCGGCAAGCTCCACATCGGATACCGCAGTCGCCCCGCCGCTCGCCGCGACCGAGATCAAATCGCTGCCGGTCGCCGCCGCCACCGACCCATCGCTGCCGCCTGAGCAGGAAGCAATGGCGTCCGATCGGCCTCCTGTGAACGTCGGCAGCACAACAATGCTGCCGCCGCAGCCGCCACCGGTGAACGGCGGCCTTTTCTCCGCTCTCAAGCACTTTCACGGCTTCTGAGCTTTTAGCCGGCCGCTCGTCCCCGCGACCTGCCTGCGCTCGCGTGGCAAGCTTCGGCAGGTTTGGAGTCCTCCGACCTTCCTTCGCCCGCCGAAGCATGCACGAAAACAATCCGATGGGTGACGACGGGCTTCGCGAAGGCGGGAGCTCGGAGAGCGAAGGAGGAAAGCGGGGACCAAAGCTGATTCCCGCTCGCGCGGGAATCAACGGACACCGGGAAATGTCTTGTCGTTGCGGGTTCTGGCGCTGCTAAAATTTGAAAATGAAGGCCCCACTTTTCCCTTTTGCAGCCTAGCGTGGACATACTGAAAGGGCCATCATGCACCACTCGCCATTGGGCGCCTTGTGCGGAGTATTTGGCATGACGAAGAAAAAGTCCCCGGCTGCAAAAGGTAGCAAGACAAAATCAAAAGTGTCTCATGTTGGCATGATGGGTGATGGCACCGAGGAGCAGAATCTTGGCGAACACGGCGACCCGTCGGCCCGCATCAAGAAAAAAGAAGTTGTCGCGGCCTTCGGTGCGAAGACGCGGAAGAAATAATCCGCCTCGTGAAGGTGGATGATTTCGTTACTGCCGCACATTGCGGCGCGCGGTGAACGGCCAGCTTATGATCCCCGCGCTGAACAGCGCGGCCCAGATGATGACCGGCTGCATCGCGAGCCGCGGGCCGTGATACCACCAGGTGTCGGGAATACTCGGAATGACAATGTGGTCGAGCGCCTGCTTGATATTGGCGGGCCATACGCAGAGCGTATAAAGCGCGAGCGCGATGCCGGCCCAATGGCGCAACGGCCGCGTGACCAGCGCCGCCGCGCCGGCGAGTTCGCAGAGCCCGGTGACGAAGATCACCTGTGGCGCGAACGGCACCCAGTCCGGCGTGATCTTAAGCAGCGTTTCCGGCACGGTGAGATGCGCGATGGCGGCCGCGACAAAGAACGCGGCCAGCACCCAGCGCAGGATCGCGCGCGCAACGGGGAAGTTATTGTCGGATTGAATTATCGCCAATGTAAACCAAACTCGCAGCGGAATAGCGTTTGCGCCGGCATGGCGCCGTGACCAATACCGTCATGGACCACTACCGTCATGGCCGGACTTGTTCCGGCCATCCACGTCTTCAGGAAAAAGAGGAAGGCGTGGATGCCCGGCGCATAGTCGAATGAAGCGACGCCGTTCTTCGAACGGCTATGGCCGGGCATGACGGCGGTGTTGTTGCGGGAGTTAGTTCGGCATCAGCACTTTGTCGACGACCAGGATGACGCCGTTGCTCTGCATCACGTCGGCGATCGTCACCTTCGCGCTGCCGCCCTTCTCGTCGGTCACGGTCAGATCCTTGCCGCTGCCGGTCACGGTCAGCGTGCCGCCTTCGACGGTCTTCAACGTGGCTTTGCCATCGCCCTTCTTGATGTCGGCATCGAGCGCCGCGGTATCGAGACGGCCCGGCACGACGTGATAGGTCAGGACCTTGTCGAGCGTCGCCTTGTTCTCAGGCTTCAGGAGCGTATCGACCGTGCCGGCCGGGAGCGCCGCGAAGGCTTCGTTGGTCGGCGCGAACACCGTGAACGGTCCCTTGCCTTCCAGCGTGTCGACCAGACCGCCGGCTTTCACCGCAGCGACCAGCGTGGTGTGATCCTTCGAATTCACGGCGTTCTCGATGATGTTCTTGTTCGGATACATCGCGGCGCCGCCGACCATCGGATCGGCCGCCAGCGCGGGGGCTGCAAAGGTGAAGGCCGTCAGCGCGGTGAAGGCCAGTAATTGGATTTTACGCATGGTGTTGGAACTCCTTGGGGTAACCACGGACAACGGATGATCCGTCGGCGGCGCGGCGTACCCGTAGAGACGAACGGCGGCGTCTGCTGGATTACCGGGAACCGCTGCGATCACGGCACTGTGAGAAAGTCACGTTACGTGTGGGGTTCGTGAAAGTTTCAACGTTCGAATTCTTTTTTGATGTGATCGAAAGCTGGCGATAGATATGGCAAGCTACTCGCTTCAAGGAATTGACGCTGCGATACTTCGAAAGCGCGTCTTCTTCATCCCGCCCCGCGATAGCGGGGAGGGGGGACCGCTCTTGCGGTGGGAGGGGCGCTTGCATCGAGGTTGGTTCTAACGCCGAAGAATTTTCTTCACCGCCCGCGCCCCCTCCACCGCGCAAAAATGCGCGGTCCCCCTCCCCCGCTTCGCGGGGGCGGATGAAGCGAACTACGGTCCCGTCATCGAGCCAATCATCGCGCGATAGCTGTCGAGGTACGGGATCGGCTGCAATGGCGGCAACTCCAGAGATCCGTCCAGCAGCACGTTCGCAAGCGATATGAAGCTGTATGGGAAAGGAGGGTGGAAGACCGCATTCATGCCGCCGTCGAGTCCGCTGTGGATCGGGGCAGCCGGCACATCGTCTTTGACCAGTTGCGCATAGTCGGCGTCATCGGCGCGTTGTTTCTCGAGCGCCGGCTGCGCGACCTTCGGGTCGACGACGAAGGCGGGACATTCGTCCACCGGGTTGAACGCAAGAGTCGCTGACGATCCCGGCATTGACGAACCAGGAATGGGCCGCGCATCGAACACATAACGGCGATCGCACACATCCACCCTGGGCTCGAGATGCGTCGCTTCGAAATGATCGTTGCCGATCTTGAGCATCTGCCAGAACGGCATGTTCGGATTGGTGCGGTGCCGCGCCAGATTTTCCGGCGTCATGCGAAACGGATAGGCCTGAACCTGGAAGGCCGGCTTGCCGCCGAGGAACGAGTCGCGCGCCAGCGCGTAGATTTCGCCGATCTGCCCATCGGTCATGGCGTAGCAGCCGACCGATGCGCAATTGCCGTGGATCATGAGAAAGGAGCCGTCGCGGTCATTCGCCGCGTCGAAGGCATTGGGAAAGCCGATGTTGATGGCCAGATAGTAGCTGGAATTCGGGTTCATCAGCTTTGGCGTGATGGCATAGAAACCCTCGGGAGCCTGATAGTCGCCCTCGTGCAGCTTCGGCCCGAGCTCGCCCGACCAGCGGCAGACGGGATAGAGCTTGAGCAGCTCGAAACGGCCGGTGGCCGTCTGTTTCCAGACTTCAAGCTCCGATTCTTCCTTGAAGATGCGCAGCAGGATCGGCGAAAGCCTGGGCATCTTTTTCTGCGCCTCAAGCGACAGCAGCGCGGCCGGCAGCTCCCGCGTCGCTTTCTCCGGCAACGCGGGCGCGCCCTCGGCAAGCAGGACGGCACCCGACCGGCGCCAAAGCGCCGGCAACAGCCGCCGAGATCACAAGCGCGCGGGCGAACGTGGCGCCGATCAACTTCATATCCCTTAGTCGCCGGACTTTTCCCAACCCGGTTCTGCGCCGCAGAGGTGGCGCTCGCAAGGCATCGTCGTTGCGATTCACACCGGAGGCAGCAGCGACCAGCATAGAAGCGCGAACCCTGCTAGCCTTTTACAACCAAGAGTGATTAGGCATGTGATTATCAAGATCAGTGTCTAATAATGGACTCCAATCATAGCGTGGCGGTCGTATTGTACTGAACCTGACCTACTAAATGAAGCGACTGAACATGCAGCTGGATCGATATGTGCGGACGCAACGTCTTAACGACTGGGTAGCTATGCTGTACGCCACGTATGGGCACACTCAGAACTATAACAAGACGTCGTTCGAGACCCTTTCCCATCTGACCGAAGTTAGCAGCTTGCTCGCAAAATTTGCTCTGCGAAAGCCGGATTACGTAACCGCCAGACGGTTCTTACCGAAGATGTTTGCTTGGGCGATTGCCCTATTAAAGGCAGTCCATTCCGAAGAAACTGATCTTGAACGCATCATCTTGCAGAAATTCCCAAGGGTCTGTTCGTATTGCCAAAAGAGGCCATGCCAATGCTGGAATGCCAAAAACCAACTCAGCACCAAGATACGCTTCGACAGCTGTATCTTGATGGCGCCGCCGCACAGGAGCGAAGCGTCGGAGCGTTCGAGCTTTTATTTTCCGAAATTTATGAGAAAAGCTGGCGACTGGCCGAATCGGATTCAGGTTTACCAGAATTTATCTTCGTCTGATTGAAGAACTTGCAGAATTGGCCGAGGCAACGCGATTTTACCATCTTTACCCAAAGAATTTTGAGAATGAACTGGCTGACTTTTTTGCATGGTGGTTTGCCTTAGCCGTTGTTCTTAAGAAAAAAGATCCCACGACCATCACAACAAGAAATGTTGTGGTCGGCTTATCCTGCACAGTGCACTGATTGCAGTTCGATGCCGTGCTTCTGTCCGCCCGGGCCTGTGCGCGAGCTAATGTCCAAGCCCGCCCCTGGCCAATTCGATAGCTTGGATGTTTTGACTTCCCTACACAATCAGGGCGCCTTCAATACTCGAGTTCAGAAATCGCAGATAAACGGATACCCGTTGCTCTACCGATTGTTTGCGTACGAATCGACGTAGATGACTTTAAATCAGTAAACGACACTTATGGTCATTCTGCGGGGAGACGAAGCATTGAGGCATATCGCAGCTGCCCTTAGGAAAAAAGGTCAACTCCGCGACAAGTTTTATCGAGTCGGCGGCGATGAATTTGGAGCCATTCTCATCGACGCAACCGAAGAAGAGGGGTTTGGCTTAATGCGACGCGTGTCAGACGCTCTTAAGAGCGCCGCCGTACGATGGGTAGCGCCAGACGGAAACGCCTCCGAATTTTTTGTCACCTGCAGCATAGGGGTGGCAGAGTGCCAACAAGCTGAGGACATCAAAAAAGCCTTCGAAAAGGCTGACGAAGCAGCATACGAAAGTAAAAAGCGTGGGAAGAAAACGATCACTAAGGCCAGCCAGCTAACGCATGAACCTTGAATTTTAGCAAATAGTTCTCTGACAGCGAGGCATTTCTTAAGTTCAGATCGAAGAATCAAAATCAGCAAACCATCGCAAATGGGCTGCCCCCGTGCTGATCAAATAGAGCGCCAGAGGCAAGGGTGGCTGAGCTAACTCTTCGGTCCGGCCTCATGACGGCAAAAATGAGCTGCATCTATCCAATCGTTAAAACTCGATAGCTTCTTTTCGCAGCGTTTTTAGCGTCACTGTCGCCGACATAAGGCTTCTCGATAATCGGGCTAGAAGCACTCCGTCTTTCAGTATGAAAACCGTTGAATCGGCTCTGACGTTGTCTCTAGCGCACCCCAGTCGAAATCATATCGCTCGCTGGCAGGGAAATTCTGTGGAAATCTGACTCTGAAGTAGCCGCCAATAGCCTCATCGAGACCATCCCAAGAAGATTGCAACGCAAGATAACCAGAAGAGGGTGAGAAGTCTTCCGTCCAAAATTGCGCGGACAACAACGAAACCAGCGCCGCCAAAGATCCAAAAGATTTGAAAGGTTAGCCTTCCAAAAATTCCCGTGTCTGCTGTGTTTTGCGGCGTTGTAATCCTGATACCAAGAAAGCGTACCCCCGCTTGCCCAACTAGCATACGGCCGGTGCGTATGCTGCGTGCCCTGCCAAACCGGCAGTTTTATTTCATATGACGATAGTAAATGCGATGCTTCACATTTCTTATAATCGGACATATTCCAGTCGCCCGACCTTGTGTAGCCATTCTCGGTCAAAATCGCCTTGAAATTCGCTTCAATCTCGATGCACGTCCGCATGAAAAGCTCGTGGATTCGATATGAGTAGCATTGCAAATTTAAATCTGAGGGTTCCACGAAATCGAATAATTCCAGCAAGTCTTTTTGATTACCCCGAACGCTCGGACGTAGTGCTCCGGATCCTGAGCAAAGCCCGGATGCCGAATGTATCGCCAACGCCCGCCTTCAGCGTATTTGCCGTCGGCAAACTGTCTGATGGTTCGCTTGAATGGCTTTGGAACGCCCATCCCAGCTTTTGTGTCCTATCCGCACGCGTTGAAGCGCTCACGCTCTCGCCCGGCCGAGGAGAGAGCGCTTTAATCAAAGCGCCTTATTCGCTTCCTTCGCCGCTTCCGCCTTATCGACATAAACCTCGCTGCCCATCTGGCGGAATTTTTCGCTCATCTGCTCCCTGCCCTGCTTCGCAGCATCGGGATAAAGCGCCGCCTTCTCATTATCGGAAAGCCCGGCGGCATAATCGCGCACATCCGCCGTGATCTTCATCGAGCAGAACTTCGGCCCGCACATCGAGCGAAGTGCGCCACCTTGTGCGCTCCTTGGGTAAGGTCTCGTCGTGGTCCTTTAATTAGCGATCCCGATTTATACGCCTGCCAACTCGGCAAAAGCGAACGCACCTCTGATATTGTCGTGAAAATAGGCGCCCTTCGATCCGGCGTCGAGCAGGCCAACGTAGATTTCCAACGGGACGTTCGAATAGCGATAGGTCTTGCCGCTCGCGAACGTAATTTCCAAAGCTAATTCGTCCTCATCATACTCGACCGATGTAATCACCGATGACCGCACCGGAAGGAAGCGCCCCGATCGATCCTCGCGCGATCCGTAAGTCGGCCTGATGGCGGCCTCCTTCAGGGCGGTTTCTATCTTCTCAAAATCAATTCCTCGCGGCTTGTCGTCTCGACTCGTCATGGCGCATCTCAGCATGGATGCCCGGGTCAAGCCCGGGCATGACGGCGGAGAGTTCGGTGCGTCCTTCGAGGCTCGCCGCTACGCGACGGGCACCCCGGATCAAGTCCGGCAAGCTCTCAGGATGACGGCGGTCAGAGCGCCTTGTTGCTTTCCTTCACCAGCGCCGCGTTCTTCGCGGCGTGGGCGGCTTCGGTGTCGATCGCGGTGGTGTGCGGCGCTTTCGCCACCTTGCCGGCGTCGACGTAAACCTGCTCGCCCATCTGCCGGAATTTTTCCGACATCTCGGCCATGCCCTTCTGCGCCACGTCGAGGCCCAAGCGCGGCCTTCTCGTTGTCGCCGAGGCTCGCCGCGTAGTCGCGCACGTCCTGCGTGATCTTCATCGAGCAGAACTTCGGGCCGCACATCGAGCAGAAGTGCGCCACCTTGTGCGCGTCCTTCGGCAGCGTCTCGTCGTGGTATTCGCGCGCGGTGTCGGGATCGAGACCGAGGTTGAACTGGTCCTCCCAGCGGAAGTCGAAGCGCGCGCGCGACAGCGCATCGTCGCGCAGTTGCGCCGCCGGATGGCCCTTGGCGACGTCGGAGGCGTGCGCCGAGATCTTGTAGGTGATGACGCCTTCCTTGACGTCGTCGCGGTTCGGCAGGCCGAGATGCTCCTTCGGCGTGACGTAGCAGAGCATGGCGCAGCCGAACCAGCCGATCATGGCGGCGCCGATGCCCGAGGTGATGTGGTCGTAGCCCGGCGCGATGTCGGTGGTCAGCGGCCCGAGCGTATAGAACGGCGCCTCGCCGCACTCCTTGAGCTGCTTGTCCATGTTGATCTTGATCTTGTGCAGCGGCACGTGGCCGGGGCCTTCGATCATCACCTGGCAGCCTTTCTTCCAGGCGATCTGGGTGAGCTCGCCGAGCGTTTCCAGTTCGGCAAACTGGGCGCGGTCGTTGGCGTCGGCGATCGAGCCGGGGCGCAGGCCGTCGCCGAGCGAGAAGCTGACGTCATACTTGCGCATGATGTCGCAGATCTCGTCGAAGCGCTCGTAGAGGAAGCTCTCCTTGTGCCGCGACAGGCACCACTTCGCCATGATCGAGCCGCCGCGCGAGACGATGCCGGTGACGCGGTTGGCGGTCAGCGGCACATAGGCGAGGCGGACGCCGGCGTGGATGGTGAAATAGTCGACGCCCTGCTCGGCCTGCTCGATCAGCGTGTCCTTGTAGAGCTCCCAGTCGAGCTTGACCGGATCGCCGTCGCACTTCTCCAGCGCCTGGTAGATCGGCACGGTGCCGATCGGCACCGGGGAATTGCGGATGATCCATTCGCGGGTGTTGTGGATGTTGCGGCCGGTGGAGAGGTCCATCACCGTGTCGGCGCCCCAGCGGATCGACCACACCATCTTGTCGACTTCCTCCTCGACCGAGGAGGTGACGGCGGAGTTGCCGATGTTGGCGTTGATCTTGGTCAGGAAGTTGCGGCCGATCGCCATCGGCTCGAGCTCGGCGTGATTGATGTTGGCCGGGATGATGGCGCGGCCGCGCGCCACTTCCGAGCGCACGAATTCCGGGGTGATGAACAGCGGCACCGACGCGCCGAAGCTCTCGCCGTCGTTCTGCCGCCCATTCGGCGCGGTCGAGCTGCTTTTTGCGGCCCATGTTCTCGCGCTCGGCGACGTAGATCATTTCCTTGGTGATGACGCCAAGCTTCGCCCACTCGTATTGGGTGACCGGCTTGCCATCGAGAGCGCGCATCGGCTTCGGCGTGTTGGCGAAGGCGCGCGCGAGGTGCTTGCCGGAGACGTTGCCGTTGTCGATCGGCCTGAGCGGACGGCCTTCATATTCCTCGACGCCGCCGCGTTCCTTGACCCATTCGACGCGGGCGCGCTTGAGGCCCTTCTCGACGTCGATCGCGGCGTCGTTGTCGGTGTACGGGCCGGTGGTGTCATAGACCGGCAGCGGCGGCTCGCCCGATTCCTTCGACAGCACGATCTCGCGGACCGGCACGCGCAGATCCGGCGCGCTCTCAGGCGTAGCGTAGGCCTTGCGCGACCCGGCGATCGGGCCGGTGGTGACCTTCGGGGTGGCGAGATCGGATTCGGACAGCGGCTTGTTCATCGGGCGGCTCCTGAATAATGAGCAGTCCGGTCACGCGGTCGTGGGACGGATTTTGCGAGAAGTTTCCGTCCCTTCGCCGGCATGACCCGGATCAGGTTCAAAGGGTTTTTCTCAGCCCGCTGGCTTTCGACCTTTGGGGCACCCCTCGGAACACCCCTAAAATAGGCCGATAGGGCGGACAGTCAACACGGTGTCATGAGACTCAGAGGCTTCGGCGGGGCATGGCTTTCTTCATCCGCCCCCGCGTCAGCGGGGGAGGGGGACCGCGCGCAGCGCGGTGGAGGGGGCGTCGCCCTCACCGCTTCTCCGACGCCATTTGCATAATCGAATCCGCCACTTCATCGACGTTACGCGGCAGATCGCTCACGGCAATCCGCACGACTTCAATCCCGTGAGCCTTGAGCCACGCGTCGCGCTTCAAATCGCGCTGCGGCCGGTCGCCTAAATCATGGCTTACACCATCGAGCTCAACCGCCAGCCGCGCACTCGCACAATAGAAATCCAGGACATAGGGGCCGACCGGATGCTGCCGGCGGAAAACCGGCTGGCCCGGTTCACGTCTTCGCAGGCAATTCCACAACCGAACCTCCGGCGGCGACATCATGCGCCGAAGATTTTGCGCAATGCCGATTGTTCGCGTTGGCGCTCTCATCTTTCCAACCTCATGCGCCCCCTCCACCATGCTTCGCATGGTCCCCCTCCCCCGCTATCGCGGGGGCGGAGGCAGATCGCCACGCAGTTTACATATGCTTGCCCTCCAACTATGCGGTTCCTCATGAAGGGAAACAATCATGCCCGGTGAAACCAAGACGCTGGCGGAATTTGCGGCGCAGCTTCGTTACGATGACATTCCGCAGCCGGCGGTCGCCATTGCCAAGGCCTGCATCATCGACACCGTCGGCGTGGTGCTGTTCGGCTCGACCTTGCCGTGGAGCAAGATTGTCGACGATTACGTGCAGCACACCGGCACCGGCACGAGCAGCATCCTCGACCAGGGCTTTCGCAAGACCAGCGCGCCGGGCGCCGCTTTCGCCAACGGCGCGTTCGCGCATGCGTTCGAGTTCGACAATCTGCGCCAGCCCTCGACCGGCGTGCATCCCGGCGCCACCGTGCTCACCGGCGCACTCGCCGCGGCCGAAGAAGCCAAGGTCAGCGGCAAGGAGCTGATCACCGCCTTCGTCGCCGGGCTCGAATGCATGTTCCGTATCGCTGCCGCGGCGCATCACACCAGCGAGAAACTGGGCTTTCACGCGCCGGGCATCACCGGCGTGTTCGGCTCGGCGGTGGCGGCAAGCAAAGTGATGCAGCTTTCGCCGCGGCAAATCACCATGGCGATGGGCATCGGCGGCTCGTTCTGCTCCGGCCTGCTTGCCTTCGTGAAATCCGGCCAGGGCGGCATGGTCAAGCGCATCCACATGGGCCGCGCCGCGGAAGGCGGCGTCACCGCGGCGAACCTCGCGGCGCGCGGCTTCGAAGGACCGGAGGTGATCCTCGAAGGCCAATACGGCGTGCTCGACGTGTTTGCCCGCGATCCCGATTTCGCCGCGATCGTCTCCGACCTCGGCACGCGCTGGGAAACGCTGACCATCACGTTCAAGACCTTTCCCTGCCACGTCACTTCGCAATCGCCGGTGCAGGCGCTGTTGACGCTGCGCGCGCAAAACACGTTCGCGCCGGAAGACGTCGAGAAAATCCTGATCGAAGTGTCGGACAAGGTGCTGTCGCATCACGCCAACCCGGCGCCGCAGGACGTGGCGACCGCGCAATACAGCCTGCCCTTCACCATCGCGCTCGCGCTCTACCGCGATCCCGGCGATCCGCAAGCCTTCCTCGACGGGCCGAACCAGAACCCGGCGATCCTCGAACTGGCAAAGCGCGTCACGCTCGCGCCTTACGCCAAGGACGGGCCGAACAACAATGACATGGCGTGCCGGCTGCACATTTCGCTCAAGGATGGGCGCAAGCTCAACATCGCGCGCACCGATTTCGAAGGCACCACCACCTCGCCGCTGACCCGCGAGCGGCTGGAGCAGAAGTTTTTGAAACTGTCGTCGTCGGTGATGGCGGAAAAACCGCGTGACGAATTGTTGGCGCGGCTGAACAATCTGGAAGACGTGAAGGTCGGGGAGCTATTTCAGTTCTAACCGTAACTCGCATTCCTAACCGTCACCACCGGGCTTGACCCGGTGGTCCACGCTGGATCGCCGCATGGATTGCCGGATCAAGTCCGGCAATGACGACTATTGAAGTCTCAATAACCCTTCAGCAGGCGCTCGATGTAATCGAGCTCTTCCTGCGAGCGCGAGAAATCGCCGAAGCGATTGCGCAGCTCTTCGATGATGCGGCGCGCGCGCTGCATGTCGATCTCGCCCGGCACGCGCACGGTGTTGTCGTCGCCATAGTCGCGGCCGCGCAGTGGACGGCCAAGCGGATCGGTGTCCTGATCGGCGCGCGGCTGGCCGAGCCTGCCCATGCGGCCGGGCGACTGTCCCTGCCCCATCTGCTGCTGCATCGACTGCGCCAGCGACTGCGCGCCCTTGCGCATGGCGTCGAGCGCGCGGCCTTGCGACTCCACCGCGCTGTCGGTGTTGTTATCGCCGAGTTCGCCCTGGGCTTCGTCCATTTCGCTGCCGGCGTGGCCGAGCTGATCGAGCTGGTCGTTACCCTGCGACTGCGACTGACCCTGGCCCTGACCCTGCTGGCCTTCCTGGCCCTTCTCACCGTTCTGGCCGAGGCCGCGGTTTTTCAGCTCGTCGAGCAATTTGTTCAAACGATCGCGCAGCGCCTGCTGGTTCTGCTGAAGCTGATTGTTGCCATCTCCCGACTGCGGATTCTGCTGACCGTTGCGCCGCGACTGGCCGCCCTGCTGGTGCTGGTCCTGGCCCTGCTTGAAGGTGCGGTCACGCAAGTCCTGCTGCTTGCGGATCATGTCGCCAAGCTCGTCGAGCTTCGACATCATATCGTCGTCGTCACCGTTCTGGTCCATGTTCGGCGATGCCATCTGCAGATTTTCCATCATCTGCTGAAGCTGTTGCAGAAGCTGCTGCGCGGCCTCCTTGTTGCCGCTTTGCGCAAGCTGTTGCAGCTTGTCGAGCATGTTTTGCAGATCGCGCTGACTGAGCACATGATCGTTCGGGCCGAGTGGGCGCGCCAGCTGCTGACTGTTTTTTTGCTGCTCGCGCATTGCCTGCATGAAACGATCCATCGCGGCGCGGAGCTGGTCCATCAGGGCTTTCACTTCCTGATCGGGCGCGCCGCGCTCGAGCGCCTGGCGCAGCGCCTCCTCGGCGTTGCGCAGTTGCTGTTGCGCATCGGAAATGTCGCCGTCCTCGAGCTGCACCGCCATCGACCACATGCTCTGCGCGACGTCGCGCATGTCGTCGTCGTTCTTGGCGCGCACCAGCGACCAGAAAATATTGCGCAGGCCGAGATAGACGCCGGCCTCGGGCTGGAATTTTTCCGGCGCCATGGTCAGCGCGTCGAGCGCAGTGATCACCAGCGGCCGCGAATTGGCGTCGAGCGCAAGATTGCGCCGCTGCTCGACCAGCGCGCGGGCCAGCGGCTTGGTGAAGACGCGTTCCGGCAGGCGGAAGCTGAACGGGTCGCTCTTGCCTTCGTTGCCGCCGTCGTCCTTCGCGGTCAGCGTCATCACCACTTCGGCGCCGGCCCACGGATGGTCGGTGAGATCCTTGATGGTCTGGCCGGTGCCGTTCTTGGTGCGTGCCTGCGGCATCACCAGCGGGAAATCGGGCGGACCGTAGAGCGGATGGGCCGCTTCGCCGCCGGCGCCGTCATCTTTGCGCGCGAACGTTGCCTGGGCTTCGCTCACGCCGTAATCGTCCTCAAGGTGATACGACAACATCAGCGAGCCGCGCTGCTGCTGTTCCGGATCCTTGGTCAATTCGATGGTCGGCGGCTGATCCGGAATGGCGTTGAACGCCCAGTTCAGATCCTCGCCGACGCCGCGCAAACTGGCGCTGCCGGTCGCGGCGATAGTGAAGCGATGCTCCTCGGTGCCGGCCGGGGCCTTCACTGCATCCTTCGACGGCGTCACACCATCTTTACCGTTCACCTCGATATCGGCGTTGCCGGTCGAGCGCACCACCAAAGTCGAATTCACCGGCACCGCGACGATACCGCTCGACGGCGGCAGTGCCGCGGTCTCGCCGGGATGAATACCCGGCAGCATGATCGGCGGCTTGCCGGTGTAGGTCGGCGGAATGACCCAGGCGTCGACGCGGAAATTCGCGGGCAATACCACGCCGTGCCAGTCGAACGCGGCCGCGACCCGCCGCCAGCGTTCGCCGCCGGCAGCAAAGAAAGTCGCGACGCAGGCGATCAATACCAGGGCGCGCACCGCATAGGGATCCCATCGCGCCACGCGCGGCGACGGCCAGCCGGTCTTCAACGACCGCGCCGCGGCGAGCGAACGCTCGACATGCGCATTCCACAAAGCGAGCGAGTAAGGGTCCTTCGACGTGACGGCGAGATCGTCGGTGATCGCGGTCGCCGGGCGATGGCGCAGCCCGCTGTCCGCATCGAGCCGGCTCAGGCCGTCGCGTGCGCCGGGCATGCGCAGCCGGATCAGCGGATAAAGCGCGGCGACGGCAAGCAAGCCGCAGACAATCGTCACTGCGGCGCGGGCGAGCGGCGGCAGCCACAGGAATATGCCAAGCCACGCCAGCGCGAGGAATACGCCGATGGCGCAGACCAGCCCGGTCAGCGCCGGCCACAACCGCTCCCAGAAAATCGCCAGCCGAGCGCGCTGGAGCAAAGCGTCGAGCAGCGCTCGCGCCGCATTGGGGGGCGGTCCGCCAGGCGCCGGATCAGGTAAAATTGTCGCCGTCAAAAAAGGCTCCGCACGTGCGATTGCGCCTGACAACACAGTAACATGAGGGCGGGTTCATGGCACTTTCGGCGCCATCCTGCCCTTTGGACAGGTCAGGCAAGCAAAATCAAAGCCAATGCGGCAGTTTATCCAGCGCAATCAGCGCATCGGCCGGAACCCGCGGCCGCACCAGCGCCCATTTATCAGCACGCACAAGCACTTCGGGGATCAGCGCACGGGTGTTGTAAGTGCCGGACTGGGTAGCGCCATAGGCCCCTGCCGTCATCACCGCCAAGAGCTCGCCCGGCTTCGGCTCCGGCAGCGAGCGGTCGAGCGCCAGATAGTCGCCGGATTCGCATACCGGCCCCACCACGTCGGCAATGATTCGTGGCGCGCCGACAGCAGGCTGCCGCACCGGCCAGATCGCATGGAATGCTTCGTAGAGCGTCGGGCGGATCAGATCGTTCATGCCGGCATCGACAATAATGAAGGTCTTGGCTTCGCCGCGCTTCACATAAAGCACGCGCGTCACCAGGATGCCGGCATTGCCGACGATCAGCCGGCCCGGCTCGAAGATCAGCTTGCAGCCGAGCCCCGCGGTGGCGCGCTTGACGATCGCCGCATAGGCGTCGGGATCCGGCGGCGGCTCGTTGTCGTCGCGATAGGGAATGCCTAAGCCGCCACCGAGATCGATGTGGCTGATGGTGTGTCCGTCGGCCCGCAACGCGCGCACGAAATCCGCGATAAGCGCGAACGCATCGCCGAACGGATCGAGCTCGATGATCTGGCTGCCGATGTGCATATCGACGCCGGTGACACGCACGCCTTTCAGTTTCGCGGCGCGGGCATAGACCTCGCGGGCGCGGCTGATCGGAATACCGAACTTGTTCTCGGCCTTGCCGGTCGCGATCTTGGCGTGGGTTTTCGGATCGACATCGGGATTGACCCGCACCGAGATCGGCACCGTGCGGCCCTTGGCGGCGGCGATCGACGCGAGCAGCTCAAGCTCGCCTTCGGATTCGACATTGACGCAGAGAATGCCTTCATCGACCGCAAGCGCCAGTTCGCGCGCGGTCTTGCCGACACCGGAGAACATGATCTTGTCCGGCGCAATGCCGGCAGCGCGGGCGCGCAGCAATTCGCCTTCCGAGACGACGTCGGCGCCGGCGCCGAGCTTTGCCAGCGTCGTGATCACGGCCTGGTTGGAGTTCGCCTTCATGGCGTAGCAGACCAGCGCGTCGACATCGGCGAATGCGCCGGCAAATACCTTGTAGTGCCGCTCCAGCGTCGCGCTCGAATAGCAATAAAACGGCGTGCCGGCGGCCTCCGCCAGCGCGATGAGATCGACCTGTTCGGCGTGCAACACGCCATCGCGATAAGCGAAGTGATGCATGGAAAGTGTTTAGCTTGAGACGGAAACGCGCGCTACAGCGCGGTCAGGCCGGGCGCCGCGAAATTATTGCAGGATCGGATCGAGGATGAACGATTTGTTCTTGGGCGGCGGCTGATAGATCGGATTGCCGTGTGAATCGTAGGCGTTCGGTGGCTGATTGCTGGTCTGCTGCTGTTGCGAGCCTGGCATTAGCGAAGAAGGCCCGAACGCCGGCTGGGTCAGGTTGGAGTTATTAGCTTGAGGCGACGGCGTGTCGCTCGGGGGTAAATCGAGCCCCCCCTTGCGACCGCAGCCGGCGAGCCCAAGCGCCAGCGAAACTGCCGCGCCTAAAGCGAAAGTCCGGACAATCGAGCGTGTAACAGCCAACGGAGGTCCCCTAACCCACGATCTTAGCAGATCACGTCGCGGCGGCGAGATTGTGTCGGCAAGGTCTTGCCATCGCGTTTATGCCCCAAGCCCATTGGTATCTGCCCGTCAGAATTTGCCAGTGAGGACTTGCCCATCAGGACTTGCCATCAAGACTTCGATTTCAGCCGTTTCAGCCATCTATTCGCCTGGGCACGCACCTGGCTCGGCGCCGTACCGCCATAGACCTTCCGGCTCTCGACCGACTTGCCGACCGAAAGCACATCGAACACCGCCTTGGTGATTTTCGGCTCGATCGCCTGCATCGCCTTCAGCGGCAACTGGTCGAGCGCGACATCATCCTCGGCCGCTTTGGCGACGATCCGCCCGGTGACGTGGTGCGCGTCCCGGAACGGCATCTTGAGCGTACGGGTAAGCCAGTCGGCGAGGTCGGTCGCGGTCGAGTAGCCCTTGCCGGCCGCGCTGCGCATCGCGGTCACGTCGGGTTCGAGATCGCGTACCATGCCGGTCATTGCCGTGAGCGACAGCGACAGCGCATCGACGGCATCGATCGCGCCTTCCTTGTCTTCCTGAAGATCCTTCTGATAGGCCAGCGGCAGGCCTTTGATCACCATCAGCAGTCCTGCGAGCGAACCCATGATGCGCCCGCTCTTGGCGCGCACCAGCTCGGCGGCATCGGGATTGCGCTTCTGCGGCATCATCGAGGAGCCGGTGGTGAATTTGTCCGACAGCCGGATCAGGCCGACCAGCGACGACGACCAGATCACGATCTCTTCGGCGAACCGCGACAGATGCACGGCGCAGATCGCACACGCGGATAATGTCTCCAACACGAAGTCGCGGTCGGCGACCGCGTCGAGCGAGTTCGCCATCGGCCGTGCGAAGCCGAGCGCCTTCGCCGTCATGGCGCGATCGATCGGAAACGAAGTGCCGGCGAGCGCACCGGCGCCGAGCGGGCTTTCGTTGAGCCGCGCCCGCGCGTCGGCCAAGCGACCGCGGTCGCGGGCCGCCATCTCGACATAAGCGAGCAGATGGTGACCGAACGTCACCGGCTGCGCCGGCTGTAAATGAGTGAAGCCCGGCATGACTGTGTCGGCATGCGCCAGCGCCTTTTCGCCGAGCGCCTGCTGATAGGCGGCAAGCTGCGCATCGATGCCGTCGATCGCATCGCGCACCCACAGCCGGAAATCCGTCGCCACCTGGTCATTGCGCGAGCGCGCGGTGTGCAATCGGCCGGCGGCCGGCCCGATCAGGTCCGAGAGCCGGCTCTCGACATTCATATGAATGTCCTCGAGCGCGCGCTTGAACGTGAATTTTCCGGTTTCGATCTCTGACAGGATCGTGTCTAGACCGTGAGCGATCTTCTTCGCATCCTGCGCCGTGATGATGCCCTTTTTGGCTAGCATCGCAGCGTGGGCCTTGCTGGCGGCGATATCCTGCCGGTACAGGTGACGGTCAAACTCGATCGAGGCGTTGATATCCTCCATGATCGGGTCGGGCTTGGAGGCGAAACGTCCGCCCCACATCTTGTTGCTCATGACACGCCGCTGATGAAGTTGCTGCCCAAGTTTAACTGGTAGGTTTAACTGCTTATGACCGAACAATCGATTTCAGAGCCGCCGCACGGCAAAAATGGCCGGCTCCGCCTGCTGTCCGCGATTGGAGCGGTCGCCGTGGTCGCCGTCCTGGCCGGGGTATACGGGATCGGGCACTTGCGAGGCAATCCGGCCGACGCCGCCTGCCAGCCGGCGGTTAACGCCGCAGCCAAGCTCACGCCGCTGGTGCATGGCGAGGTCGCGGCGCTCACTGTGGCGCAAAAGCCGTTTCAGGTCCCCGATGTGACGTTCAAGGACGGCAGCGGCCATGACCGCAAGCTCGACGACTGGCGCGGCCGCACCGTGCTGTTGAACCTGTGGGCGACGTGGTGCGTGCCGTGCCGCAAGGAAATGCCGGCGCTCGATGCGCTGCAGGGCGATCTTGGCGGCCCGAACTTTGAAGTCGTCGCGGTGAATATCGATCAGCGCGATCCGGCAAAGCCGCTGAAATTCCTGAAAGACGTCGGCATCACCCACCTCGCCTATTATTCCGACGACAGCGCGCACGTGTACGAGGACCTAAAGACCGCCGGCAAAGCCTTCGGCATGCCGACCACAGTGCTGGTCGATCACACCGGCTGCGAGATCGGCAACATGGCCGGCCCCGCCGAATGGGCGAGCGCCGATGGCGTAAAACTCGTCAGCGCCGCCGTAAGTGGCCCGGATTGAGCAAATGACGATCGCGCCACCGAATCTCTGCTAGGCTGTGCGGGCTGGCTGAGGCGCGCACCGTGGATAAATTCTTCGACACCATTCTGCTGGTCTATGCCGGCCTGTTTCCGATCGTAAACCCGATCGGCGGTGCGCCGGTCTTCCTCGGCCTCACTGCGTGCTGCACGGTAGCCGAGCGCAATTCGCTCGCGCGCCGCGTCGCCGTCAACAGCGTCCTGCTGCTCGCCGGCTCGTTGTTCATCGGTTCGCACGTGCTGGTATTCTTCGGCATTACGCTTCCGGTGGTCAAAATCGCCGGCGGTCTGGTTCTGATAGCGTTCGGTTGGAAACTCTTGCAAACGGGCGCCGACGTCGAGACCGAACGTTCCGGCAATACCGACAGTCCCTCGTCGACGATGGACTCGTTTTATCCCCTGACCATGCCGCTCACCGTCGGGCCAGGCTCGATGTCCGTTGCGATCGCACTTGGCAGCCAGCGTCCCTCAGACCCGCTCGGTCCTTATCAACTGGCGCTGCTCGCCAGTGCCGCCATCGTCGGTATCATCGCGGTCGCCCTGACCGTGTATGTTTGCTATCGCTACGCTGAAGGCGTCATCGCCAGGCTGGGCAAGAGCGGGACCAACGTCGTGGTGCGACTCTCAGCGTTCATTTTGCTGTGCATCGGCATCCAGATCCTGTGGACTGGCTACAGCACGCTTGCCGCCCCTCATCAATGAAAACCGCAGCCGTCGGTTTGACCGATCAGAGTCTGACGTTCAGTTCTCCGAGACTTTTGCCACGACCGGCTGCCAGGTTTGCTGCTGCTGATTGACGAAGGCGAGGAGTTGCTCGGGGGTCATAGCGCTCGGATAATTGCCGAAAGCGGCGGTCTTTTTCTTAAATTCAGCGTCGCCGACAACTTTGCTCAAGTCCGCACTGATTTTGCCGACAATCGGCGCCGGCGTACCGACCGGCGCCACGAGTACCTGCCACCCTGCCGCGCTGAAACCTGGAAGCGTCTCCGCTATCGTCGGCAGGTCGGGAAATGCCGGCAGCCGCTCTGCCGAGCCGACTGCGATCAGCTTGACCTGACCCGCTTTCACAGCGCCGGCAATTCCCGAATAGCCCTCGATGATCATGGATACACGGCCGTCGGCGACGTCACCGATCGCCGATGCCGGACCATGCGTGTAAGGCACCGGTACAAGTTTGATCTCGGCGCGCTCCTGCAACAGCTCGCCGGTCATATGCGTGAACCTGCCGATGCCAGTCAGGGCAATCGTGATCTTATCCGGCTCCTGCTTCGCTCGCTCGATCAGTTGCGGCAACGTCGTGACGCCGAGCGCGGGCGATACCGCGATGAACATCGGCTGGCTTGCGGTGAATCCCACCGGCAGGAAATCGCGCGGCAATTTCACTGGAAGATTGGGTGCGATCGTCGGCAACGCGACAAATGTCGAGAGCGTTGGATGAAAAAGCGTATAGCCATCCGCGACAGCTTCGGACGCTGCACGGACCGCGAGACTTCCGTTTGCGCCCGGACGATTGACTACCACAACCTGCTGCCCCCAGACGTTACCGAGCCCTTCTGCGACAAAACGCGCAACCACATCAGGCGCCGAACCAGCCGCGGAATCGGAAACGATCGTGACAGGTTTATCGGGATAATTTCCAGCTTGGGAAAACGCAGTCGTGACCGGCAGCATCAGCAAACAAATAATGCTGATCAAATAACGCAAACCAGTCATTTTTTTCTCCGGCATTTGAAACGCGCACGAGCTAGCGGCAATTAATGACACGCGTCAAATCTGCAAGCGTGAAACAAGAGATGATGCAGACAACCGAAACCGACAATATCCGGCAAGTGCAACCCTGGAGAACGATCGCAAGAACCGGCCCCTTTAATCGATCTGAAACGGGACCTATCTCATGATCTTCGCAATCTTGCCCAAGGTCGGGAAAACCGGCAAAATCACCGTTCAACTTAAAAAACACGTAACCGGAGAAGGTAACGCCCATGTCGACTTCAGCCGTCAGGCTCGTTTCGGAATCCGCGATGCCGGCGGGCGTGCGCGTCTCCCAATTGCAGCCGGCTCTTGGCTCAATCGTCTCCGGATTTCAGTTTGACGGACAGCCGCCGAATGAAGAATTTCGATCCGCGTTGCGCGACCTTCTGCACAATCGCGGTCTTGTGGTGTTCGAACCCGGTACGGTGACCGCTGAAAACTTCACAGGCTTCGCCGGTTTCCTCGGCGAGTTCTTCCACTATGCGGGACCGCACACGCCGCGCGCACCGGAAAATCCGGACGCGACAATGATCGAATTCGGCGAGAGACAAGAATCTGCGCAACCATATCTGGCACGCCGATGGCGGATTTCGTCCCGACGCTCCGGCCTTCACCGCGCTGTTCGCCCATCTGCTCCCGGATAGCGGCGGCGACACGATTTTCAGCAATACGGCCTGGGTCTACGAACACCTCGATCCACTGCTCGCGGCTTACCTTGAGTCGCTTACCGTTATTCAGTCGGCGGATGCGACCGGCCACATTACCGATCGTTATCTCGATCCGCAGGAAGCGGTCACCGCGCGGACGCGGATGCCGCCCTTCGAGATGCCGCTTGTCCGCGTTCATCCGGCCACTGGACGCAAATGGATTGCGGTGAACGAGTCCTATACGAACTACATCAAGGGCGTCAGCCGGATCGTCAGCCAGAATATCCTCGGCATCCTGTTCGACATGATCAAATCGCCGGAAGCGACCGCGCGTTACAGCTGGACTCGCGGCGCGCTCGCGATCTGGGACAACCGCGTCGTGCAGCATAAGGGCATCAAAGACTACGGCGGTGGCCGCCGCATTCTCTATCGCGCGACCATGACAGCGTAAGGTCGCTCCATTCGTGAGCGATGCCCGTTCTAAAACGCTGATCACGGCCGCCGAACTTGGGCGCCTGCTGGACTCGCGACAGCCCGTCGTGCTGCTCGATGTCATCGACGAGCCCGGCGTGGCGCCGGACGACCGTCCAAAAATACCCGGCGCTCTGTCGGTCAATCTGGCGGAGGATTTTTCCGGCAAGCCGACGCCCCTGAGCGGGCGGCGGCCCTTGCCGGATATCGGCGTATTGCAGGCCAAGGCACGAGCTTGGGGAATCACCGACGACAGCGTCGTCGCCGTCTACGATAACGCCGGCAGCGCCCAGGCCTCGCGCGCATGGTGGACACTGCGATGGGCGGGGTTGAACAATGTCCGCATTGTCGATGGCGGCTATGGCGCATGGATCGCGGCAAATCGCCCATCGTCGAACCACGCCGCCGCGAAGGCCGCACAAGCCGGTGACGTGGTTTTGACGCCGGGCCATATGCCGACGATCGACGCCGACGAAGCTGCGGAACTCGCCAAACAATCGAACCTGCTCGATGCGCGCCCGCGCTCCTCTTATGTCGGCGATCCGGCGAAACCGGCGACCGGCCACATCCCAGGCGCCATTCACGCGGCCTCCGGCGACAATATCGCCGACGGAAAATTCAAATCGAATGACGACCTGCGCACGCGCTTCGCCGCGCTTGGCGCCGATAACGAAGCCAGGATCGGCGTATATTGCGGCAGCGGCAATGCCGCAGCCCATGCAATCGCGGCGATGTCGGCGATCGGACTTAAACCGGCACTTTACGTCGGATCGTGGTCGGCCTGGAGCGCCGATCCATCGCGCCCAGCAGCCACGGGGTCCGAGCGCGGGTGAAACGATCCGCCCGGTTGGCACGCGGATCGAAATTCTGCTAGTCGATTGGAAAATCTCAAGCGTGGGTTGCCCAAGCGCGCAACCCATTCCAATTCACAAAAACCAAGGACAATCCGGCGGATTACGCTTCGCTAATCCGTCCAACTGCTTTTGTTCATGTCTCCCACCCGCGGCCGCAATCTATCGATTATTCTCATTCTCGGTGCGTTGAGCACCGTGAGCCCGTTTTCAATCGACATGTACCTGCCGGCGTTTCCGCAGATCGCGAGCGATCTCAATACGACGCAAGCGGAAATTTCATTGTCGGTGTCAGGCTATTTTATCGGGCTGGCGTGCGGGCAGCTTTTCTACGGTCCGCTGCTCGATCGCTTCGGCCGCAAGCCGCCGCTCTATGGCGGACTGAGCCTGTTCGTGCTGGCGTCGATCGGCTGTGCCACCGCTCGCTCCCCTGAAATGTTCATCGCGTTCCGGCTGTTGCAAGCCGTCGGCGGCTGCGGCGCGGGAGTAGGCGCGCTGGCCATGGTCCGCGATTTCTTTCCGGTCGAGGAAAGCGCGAAGATCATTTCGCTCTTGATGCTGGTTATCAGCGTGTCGCCGCTGTTCGCGCCGTCGCTGGGCAGCGTGATCACGGCCCATGCCGGATGGCCGTGGATCTTTGCCATTCTCGGCGGCTATGCACTGGCTTTGATCGCCGTCCTCGCTCTGCTGCTGCCCGAAGGTCACAAAGCCGATCGCGATATTTCATTGCAGCCGGGCGCGATCGCCGGGGAATTCCTGAAAATCCTCACGCTGCCGCAGTTCTATATCTATGCGATTGGCGGTGCGTTTTCATTTGCCGGTCTGTTTGTCTATGTCACCGGCGCACCGATCATTTTTATCGGTGCGTATCACCTCAGCCAGAAGATGTTCGGGTTGATCTTCGCCGGCCTCGCCTGCGCCTTCATCGGCGGCAGTCAATTGAACGTGTGGCTGTCGAAGCGGCATCAGGATCGCAAGATTTTCCGGATCGCGTTGCTGATCCAGACATGCATCGTTCTTGTGCTTCTGGCAGGCACATGGCTCGGCTGGTACGGCCTGGCAGCAAACATCGCGTTGCTGTTTCTCTATCTGCCGTGCTGCGGCATGGCTTATCCGAATGCCGCAGCCATCGCTCTCGCGCCGTTTCATAAAAATATCGGCAGCGCCTCGGCCCTGCTTGGCTTTCTGCAAATGGCCATCGGCGCGGCGGCCTCGACCGGTGTCGGGCTGCTGCACGCTTCGTCGAGCCTGCCGATCTATGCGGTGATGGCGGCGTCGGCGATTATAGGTCTTGTGATTCTTCTGCTCAATCGCGATGGCGAGACAACCGAACTCTATCTGCCGGCGGCGGGCCGCTGTGACGTGCGTCCATAAATCTCGGTAAAATATTTTGGCAAAAGCTTCGCCAATCCTCGCATTTTGCTACGTTTGATCCGAGCTACACTCCGAGCCGGGAGGATCACATGCAGATCGACCGCAGATCGGCGCTGCGCGGATTTGGCGTTGTCTTGGCCGCGGGCGCCGCACATAACGCCTTCGCGCAGGAATCTTATCCGTCTCGACCAATCCGCATTATCGCGCCGTCCACCGCGGGTGGACCTTACGACCTCATTCCGCGATTTGTTGCCGACTATGTTTCCCGCAAATACGGCTGGACGATCGCCGTTGAGAACCGGCCCGGCGCCAGCGGCATTGTCGGCGTGATGGCGGCGAAGCAGGCGCCGCCGGACGGCTACACGCTGGTAATTCCGAGTTCTGCCACACACGGCTCGGAGCCGGCATTCAATCACGCCCTACCCTACGATCCTTACACCGACCTCGCGCCGATTGTCCTTCTGGCGCAGGGAGCACTGGTGCTGCTGGTTGGCAGGCAAATGCCGGTCAATTCCGTTGCCGACCTGATCGCACTGATCCGCGCAAAGCCAGGCGTGCTGAAATTCTCCAGCGCCGGTTATTTGACGCAGCAGCATCTCGCCACCGCGCTGATGCTGCAACGCGCCAGCCTGCCACAAGAATCCTGCATTCACGTCCCTTATCGAGGACTGGTGGAAGCCGTGCGCGGACTGCTCGCAGGCGAGGTCGATTTCATGATCGTCAGCACGGGATCGGTGAAGGCGTATATTGCGAACGGCGATTTGCACGCGCTGGCGATCACCTCGGCGGAACGGTCAGCGCATCTTCCCAACGTGCCGACTTTCTCCGAGGCTGGTTTTCCCGGCTACCAGCTGATGGCGTGGTGCGCGCTCGCTGCGCCTGCCAACACGCCACAGCCCATCCTGGATCGCTGGAATGCGGCAGCCAATGAAGCCCTCAAGGACGACGACGTTCGCGCGCATATCGAAAAAGTAGACTACGACGTGTGCGGTGGACCAGCCGCGAGTTACACCGCGTTCTTCAAGCACGACATAGAAACCTATCGGCAACTCGCCGCGGCGACCGGCCTGAAGGAAGAATAAGGTCGGAGCATGCGATTGCGCTTTAGGCGCTGACGTCGAGGTTGGTGCCGATGTTGCCGGCAACGTTGGCGAGCGCATTCGCACTCTGATCGCCGGCACCAACCAATTGCGCGATTGAACTGCTCATATCGGCGTTGTTCATGCGCGCGAGCCGCGCCGCAACAGCGAGCTGCAGCATGCCGGTCTGGGCGCCAATCAGCGCCCCGATGAGGCTCATCGTATCCATGGCGGCGGCATGATCGCGCTCTCGCTTTAACGACCGATAAATCGAAAGCCGGCAATTCGGGATTGACTCGGCCGCCGCCATCCCTATACTAAACCAAATGGTTAAGTTTTCAGACACCACGCTCGACCGCACGTTTGCCGCGCTTTCCGACCCGACCCGGCGCGCGCTGGTGATGCGGCTTGCCGAGCAGCCGGATATTTCGGTGACCGAGCTTGCCGCGCCGTTTTCGATGTCGCTGCCGGCGGTCATGAAACATCTCAGCGTGCTGTCCGATGCCGGATTGGTCGAACGCACCAAAACCGGGCGCACCGTCGCCTGCCGTCTCGACGCCGAGCCGATGCGCGACGCGTTCGCATGGCTTAACCGCTACGAAAAGTTCTGGACCGAGCGGCTCGATCATCTGGCCGCGTTTCTTGAGGAAGAAGAGTTTCAACCGCGAAAGGAAAAGTCATGGCCACCGCAACAGCCACCAAGCCAAGCCTTACCATCAAGCGTCGGCTCAAAGCCCCGCCGGCCAAAGTCTACGCAGCGTGGATCGATCCCGAAAAAGTAAAGGGCTGGATGGGTGGCGAGTTCAAAGCCAAGAGTGTCGAAGCCGATTTGCGCGTCGGCGGCAGCTACCGCTGGGTGATGGTTGCGGCAAGCGGTGAAGAACACGATGTCCGCGGCGTCTATCGCGAGATCGTGCCGAACGAAAAGCTGGTGTTCACCTGGGCGTGGAAAAGCACGCCAGAGCGCGAAGTCGCTCGTCACGGTGCTGCTCAAGCCCGATGGCGATGGCACCTTGCTCACGCTCACCCACGAACATTTCTTCGACGAAGACGCACGCGATCGTCACCAGTTCGGCTGGAATGGCGCGCTCGACAAGATGGAAAAGACGTTCGGTTGAACCTCACACGTTCGATGCAATCAAATCCGACACAGTAGGAGTCTGAGATGAAGCTCTATGGTTTTCCGCCGTCGCCGAATACCTGGCAGGTCCGGGCGCTTGCCGCTTACCTCGACGTGCCGGCGGAGTTCGAATTCGTCGATCTGACCAAAGGCGGAGCGCGCACGCCGGCTTTTCTCGCCATCAATCCCACCGGCCGCACGCCGGCACTGGTCGATGGCGATTTCAAGCTGTGGGAGACGCTGGCGATCATGCAGTACATCGCGAGCCGAAAGCCGAATTCGCTCTGGCCGAACGACGAGCGTACGCGCGCCGACATCACACGCTGGCAAAGCTGGAATCTCGCGCACTGGAACCGGGACGTATGGGTGCCCGTGATCAGCGAACGCTTCATCAAGAAGATTCTGAATCTCGGCCCAACCGATGAAGCCGTTGTCGCTAAAGCCGTCGAAGCCTACGCCAAAGAAGCGACGATGCTCGACGCCCATCTGGCGCAGCAGAAATATCTTGTCGGCAATGCGCTGACGGTTGCGGACTTCGCCGCCGTCGCCCCGCTGTTCTACGCTAAGGAAGCGCAGCTGCCGCTCGATCCTTATCCAAATATGCGCGGCTGGTTCGAACGTCTGTCGTCCCTGCCGTGCTGGCGCGAAGCCGCGCCGCAGTTGCCCATCGCAGCATAAAGGAGGAACTCATGCGCGGATCGCACGGAACTTTTTACTGGAACGAACGCACCACCCGTGATGTGGAAAGCGTGAAGAAATTCTACGCCGACACCATGGGCTGGAAATTCGACGGCATGCCAATGCCTGGCGGCACCTACTGGGTCGCCAAAATGGGCGACGAACATGTCGGCGGCATTTTCGACATCAGCGGTCACGACTACGACGGCGTGCCGGAAGGCTGGATGTCCTATATCGCAGTCGACAATGTCGATGCGCGGGTCGCCAAGGCCGTCAAAGCCGGTGCCAAAGTAATGAAACCGCCGTTTGACGTGCCGGGCGTTGGCCGTATCGCAATTCTGCTTGAAGAAGGTGGCGCCGGCATCGGCTGGATCACGCCGGCACCCCAGCAGTAATCGGGAGCTCGTCCATGGAACAGCATCGCATCGTTTCCCAACAAGAGTGGATCGCGGCGCGCAAGACGCATCTCGCCGAGGAGAAAGCCTTCACCAAGGCGCGGGATGCACTCAGCAAGAAACGGTGCGAGCTGCCATGGGTCAGGGTCGACAAGAACTATGTGTTCGACGGCCCGACGGGCAAACAGACGCTGGCCGATCTGTTCGGCGGCAAAAGCCAGCTGATCGTCTATCACTTCATGCTCGGGCCCGGCTGGGAAGCCGGCTGCCCAAGCTGTTCGTACCTCGCCGATCACTTCGACGGCGCGGCAATCCATCTCGCACAGCGCGACGTGTCCTTCGTCGTGATCTCGCGGGCGCCGTTTCCCGAGATCGAGAAATACCAACGGCGCATGGGCTGGAAGTTCCAATGGGTGTCGTCGTTCGGCTCCGACTTCAACCACGATTATCAGGTCTCGCAATCGGCCGAAGAGAAGGCGAAGGGCGAGGCCTACTACAATTACGAGATAACGACGTTTCCGAGCGAGGAACGTCCCGGCGCCAGCGTATTCTACAAGAATGACACCGGCTGAAGTGTTTCACACCTACTCGACCTACGGCCGCGGCCTCGACACGTTCGTCGGCGCCTATCATTTGCTCGATATCGCGCCGAAGGGCCGCGATGAAGACGGCCTGAAATTCTCGATGGCCTGGGTGCGCCGGCACGATGAATATGAAGGCGCGACGGTCGATCCCAACGCTGGTTACGTCGAGCCGAAAAAGACGAACTCCTGCTGCGATTAGAGCTCGTCCGAGCAAAAGCGGCCGCGAGCGGCTGCGATTGCTCGCACTCTTTTTACGAACCGATGGAGTTTGCTGACCGTCTCCGGTCAGATCAAATTCAACAGATGCCACCACGCCGGCAGCGTCAGGAATGAAACCGGGATACCGACGCCGACCATCAGCGTGAGCAGCGGCGGATCAAGCTCGTGGTCCATCGCTACGATACTCGCGCCGATCATCGGACCCATCGCGGCCTCGAACACGGTCACGCTCAAGGTCGGCCAGTCGTTCCACATTAAGGGCGCGAACAACAGCAGGATCAGCGCCGGGCCGATCACCAGCTTGAAAACCAGTCCAATGGCGAGAGCGAACGCCTTGCCGCGCACCTGACTCAATTGAAGCTGGTAACCGACCGACACCAGCGCGATCGGAACCAGCGTTGCGCCGAGACGTTTGAGCAACTCGTCGAGCCATGCCGGATATTCAAACGGCATCAGCAGAAGCGCAAGAATGAATGCCTGAAACGGTACGAACAGCAGGATGCGCCGCATCACCACGCCCGCGCTGATGCCGCCCCTGGACGAATAGATCGAAGCAACGAGGATACCGAGCGTGGATAATGTGAAATACGATCCGAGCTGATCGATCAGGATGCCCAGACCGAGAAACTGCGGACCGTAGAAGGTATCGATCATCGGCAGGCCGACGAACGAGGTATTCGCCAACCCGCCCGTCAGCATCAATGCCCCCGTTGTGCTGCGCGAAAAACTGCAGGCTTTTGCGATCAGCCAGAAAAAGCCGCAGCCGAGCGCAAATAGGACCCACGCCATCAAGGCGGGCAGTATCAGGTTGCTCTGAAGCTGCAGGCCGTGGACGTAAGTCAGCGTCAGCGCCGGAAGCGAGATATGAACGACAAACCCATTCAGGGCCGCAGCTGCATTGTCGGGCAAACGCCGTAACCGGCGTAAAATAATTCCGAGAACAAAGCAGGCGCCCAGCAGCAGGTAATTGTTCATTGAAACCGCCTTGCCGCGCTTAATGGCCGCAATATCGGCTTGATACTAAAGGATACTATCGCTTCGAAAACAGTGTTTGATGACACACTACGTTTTGCAGTACATGTGGCACTAAAGGCAAAACGCTGACAATGCCGGTAGACACAATTCCTGGGCGGGAGCTCCCATCCGCGATCGCGAGTTTTCGCGACGCGCGCGAGTCGCTTATCCCTTCGCATTGGAGCGACGAGGATTGTCGCAAGCTGTTCAAATTCACCAGCGTCCGATCCCTACCGGCCGGTGAAGCGCTGATCCGGCACGGTGAGCCTGACCGGACGCTTTATTTCGTGCTCGATGGCAGGCTTGAAATCATCCTGCCCTCGGGAGACGCATTCAGCATGGGCCGTGTGGCTGAGGTTGGTCCCGGCTCGGTGTTGGGAGAATTGGCGTTTTTCGACGGCGGTCCGCGCTCGGCCGGCGCCTGGGCGGTGCGCGCCTGCCAGGTCGCGGCGATGGCGCCGGACCAGTACGCGGCGTTCGAACGCAACCATCCCGCTCTGGCTTACGACCTGCTGTTCGCGCTCGGAAGAATCCTCGCCACCCGGCTGCGCCGCGCCAACGCCAGAACCGTCCGCTAGACAAAAAGCGCCGGCCAAAAACCGGTTCTGCGCGTGCAAGCGTCGCCGCGTATTTCTGCCCAGAATTTACGCCGCGCCATGCGGAGTCCCCCAAGGGGACCAGCAGCTGAGGTCAAATCTCCAAACCTTTTGCGTTATTGCGCGTTGTAAGTCCGGGAAGGCTGAGAATACCCCTATTTGTTGATCCAACCTCTTGCGCCCGTTGCCATGACCGCACGTCAAAAAAGCCGCCCTGTCACCTCCAGCGGACAAGCGCTCGGAGCGTTGCGCGCCCTCAACTTCTTCATGGCGGACATGCAGGCGGGCGTCGGCCCTTTTCTCGGCGTGTTCCTGCTGGCGCATGGATGGCAGAGCGGCCTTGTCGGCACGGTGATGAGCGTCGGCGGCGTTGCCGGCATGATCATGACCGCGCCAGCGGGCGCCGTCATCGACGCGACCTCCCGCAAGCGTCTTTACGTGATCGTTCCCGGAATCTGCACCGTTCTGGCATCGGCCATAATTCTGGTGTCGCAGCAATTCTGGGTCGTCGCTTCGTCCCAGGTCGCGACCGCAATTGCCGGTGCAGCGATCGGCCCCGCCGTCAACGGAATGACGCTTGGAATCGTCAAGCAAGCCGGCTTCAATCGGCAAAACGGCATCAATCAGGCATTCAACCACGCCGGCAACCTGGCCGGCGCAGCATTGTCGGGCGCGTTGGGATGGATGTTCGGCCTCGAAGCCGTGTTCTGGCTCGCCGCCCTGTTTGGCCTGCTTTCGATCATCTCGGTTTTGATGATCCCACCCGGCGCGATTGACAACGCCGCCGCGCGTGGATTGCAGCACAGCACCGGCAACGCCGATCAAATCAGCGGCTACCGCGTTCTCGCCGAATGCAAACCGCTGTTGATCCTCGCTGCGGCGCTTTTGTTGTTCCATCTTGGCAATGCCGCGATGCTGCCGCTGTACGGAATGGCGGTTGTGTCAGATAAGCACGCCGATGCTTCGGCCTTCGTCGCGATCACGATCGTCGTCGCGCAAGGCGTTATGATTTTTGCATCTCTTGCCGCAATGTATCTTGGCGAGAAAAAAGGCCTTTGGCTGGTTTTGCTGATTTCTTTCGCAGCTCTGCCCGTGCGGGGTGTCGTCGCGGCAACCTTCATAAGTCAGTGGGGCGTGTATCCAGTCCAGGCCCTGGACGGCATTGGTGCAGGGTTGCAAAGCGTCGCCGTACCTGCCCTCGTCGCGCGCATACTCAATGGGACCGGACGGATCAATGTCGGACAAGGAGCCGTCATGACTGCCCAGGGCGTCGGCGCATCACTCAGTCCGGCAATCGGTGGATGGATTGCGCAGGAAATCGGTTACAGCGCCATGTTCCTGATTTTGGGCTCCTTCGCACTTGGCTCGGTCGCCTTGTGGCTCGGCTTCGGATCGGCGGTGCGAGCTGCCAGCGAGAATGCTTCCGCCGACGACGACCCGGCCTTTGCTTCACGCGAACAGGTGGCGTAAAGGCCGCCGACCATGGACCTGCTTGCACTCTCCCCACGGGTTGTCACCTGGATTGTCGCCGCGATCGCCGTGACCGGTGTCATCATCCGGCCGTTCAATATCATGGAAGCGATCTGGCCCGTTGGCGCCGTCGCGGTTCTGTTGCTGTTCGGACTGATCAAACCGGACGTCGCCCTTGCCGGAGTTGCCAAGGGCACAGACGTCTACCTGTTCCTGACCGGTATGATGTTGCTGGCGGAGGTCGCACGCAAGGAGGGCCTCTTCGATTGGCTCGCGGCATTCGCGACAACTCACGCCAAAGGATCGCCGGAGCGGCTGTTACTTTTGACTTATATCGTCGGAACCGCAGTCACCGTGTTTCTGTCGAATGACGCGACCGCTGTCGTGTTGACACCGGCTGTTGCCGCCGCCGTCAAGGCGGCAAACGTCAAGGAGCCATTGCCCTACCTGCTGGTTTGCGCCTTCGTCGCCAACGCCGCTTCATTTGTCTTGCCGATCTCCAATCCCGCCAATCTGGTGATCTACGGCAGCGCGATGCCGCCCTTGCTGCATTGGTTGCCGCGCTATCTGTTGCCCTCGGTCCTTGCCATTAGTTCGACCTATGCGTTGCTGCGCTGGGTAGCGGCCGATGCCTTGAAGCAGACGATCGCTAAAGACATCGCGATGCCGGAACTTTCAGGGGGTGGCCGGACGACGGCCATTGGCATTTTCGCAACTGCAGCCGTTCTGCTCACGGCCTCGGCGATGGACATAAGACTGGGATTGCCGACTTGCATCGCCGGTGCGGCCACAGCTGCGATCGTCATGTTGCGCGATCCCGGCAAGGTCATACCGACGATCCGCGACGTGTCCTGGGGCATCCTTCCGCTGGTCGCCGGACTATTCGTACTGGTCGAGGCGCTGGCCAGCACCGGCGTCATCGCCACGATCAGCGGCGCGCTTGCTACCGCAACCGAACAGTCGGAGACCCTGACAGGGTGGGGTGCCGGGATCTCAACCGCGCTTGCAAGCAATCTTGCCAACAACCTGCCGATCGGACTGATCGCCGGCAGCGCGGTACAGGAAGCACATGCATCAGCCAAAGTCACAAGTGCGGTTTTGATCGGCGTCGATATCGGACCGAATTTCTCCGTAACCGGCTCGCTCGCCACGATCTTGTGGCTAACAGCACTGCGGCGAGACGGACATCAGGTGGGCGCAATTAAGTTCCTGAAGATCGGGGCGATTGTCATGCCCCCCGCTTTGCTGCTCGCGCTCGGAGCGGCGCTGCTTTTCAATTAGCCGAAAGTGGCGAGGAAAAGCGTCATAGCGTTTAGCAGCTGGTCGCCTGCAATTCCCGTATCTCGTCTTCCAGCGACCAGCGGCAGACTTCGTTGCCGTCCTCACCCTCGACCACGATCAATTCCGGCAACGGCTGGCGTGAGATGACCGGCTGAAGCGAACCGTCCTGGGCTTTCCAAAAGCCGCGCAGGGCGACGCGGGCTATTTGCTTGAAGTATCCGATACTCGGATCCTCGCAGCAGAAAGAAAAAGTGTTGAGCGACTCACCGCCCTTGAAGCGCCGATAGCAAATTCGATAAGTGCCGGCTTGATAGACGCCCCTGAGCCAAGCTCTTCCTGCCTCGAAATTATCGAAGGATCGGATAGCCAGTCCCGCCGGAACAAAAGAAAGAATGCGATTGACTGAAGTCTGGCCAAAATAGGCGCGAGGCTTGATCGATACCGCACTTTTCAGGCCGGCAGCTACGGCACGCGGCATCCAGTCCTGAACGATCCAGTGTTGATCGGTCGCCGCGATATTCACCAGGTCCGTGTCGTTGCCAAGTATCTTGCTGACCTCGTGCTTCTTGATGAGCCGGATTAGGCATTCATGGATGTAGCGAACCTGGTTGCTGGTGGCGTAACGCTTCCATCGGACGACAAGGCAGGGCACATCCGGGTCGTGCGAAATGGTGCAGATCGGATTGTCCTCGATATTATCGGAAAGCGCGTGACTATCGCCTGATTCACCCTCGAGTAGGTGCTGCAAGCCGTCCAGGGAGTTGTCGACGTCATGCTTTTCAATCATGCACTGGCCCTGTCACGCACCCTGATGCTGGCAAGAACCAGCATCCGACCCCACGGTTCCAGCTTTCAGAAACCCGGAAACCACTGCCGACCTTAATATTTCGACATTAGCGAACAAAAACTCGACTTGACCAATCGCGAGCCGCCTGAATTGTTCGGATATATTGGGTCATAGTTTTGACACCGCCAACGACGACGGCGACTGACGGCAGACTTTTTTCGCGCCCGCTCTCGCCCCGCGATTAATTCCGGCAAAACAAAAAGTCTGTATTTTCGCTGTACTGACGGCCTCTTGTGATCAGAAGTTCCATTCCCCCGACGACCGCCTCGAAGGTGCATCTTTGCTCTCGCACGGACACGGCAAGCATTAAAACTCTTTTGATTGTTTTGTTACGCGAATCCGAATTGACTAAAATATTTTCCTATCTAGAACAGCCTTGGGGCTTCGTTCGTGAAACAACATTCTACCAATCTACGAAATCGGCATGAAACATATCGTTCGAATTCTACGCGCAAGTGAACCGCGCCTAGCCCGGCTTTTGCCCGCATCGGCGCATGGCGGGGGACCTCGGTCGTGAACCGGCTCGACGCGCTCGAAGCGCAAAGCATCTTTATTTTTCGCGAGGCGTTCGCGCGATTGCGGCGCGTCGCGTTGCTGTGGTCGCTCGGCAAGGATTCCAACGTGATGATCTGGATCGCCCGCAAGGCGTTCTTCGGCCGCGTGCCGTTCCCGGTCCTTCACGTCGATACCGGCAAGAAATTTCCTGAGATGTACGCGTTCCGCGATCGCTACGCGGCGCAATGGGATCTCGATCTCAAGGTCGAATCCTGCCCGCCGGTCGAAGCGGTCGATCCGAGCCTGCCGCCGGCGGCGCGTTCCGCTGCACGCAAAACCGAAGGACTGAAGCTCGCGCTCGGCAAATACGGCTTCGACGCGTTGATCGCCGGTATTCGCCGAGACGAAGAGCCGACGCGGGCCAAGGAGCGGGTGTTCTCGCCGCGCGGGCAGGAAGGCGGCTGGGACATGCGCGAACAGCCGCCGGAATTCTGGGATCATTTCAATGCCGCGCCGCCGCCGGGCGCGCATCTGCGCGTGCATCCGATCCTGCATTGGACCGAGTCCGACATCTGGCAATACACCAGACGCGAAGGCATTCCGATCATTCCGCTTTATCTGGCGCGCGATGGCAAGCGCTACCGCTCGCTCGGCGACGCCGACATCACGTTTCCCGTCGCGTCGGAGGCGGCGACGATCGACGAGATCATCGCCGAGCTCGAAGGCACCAGAGTCCCGGAACGCGCCGGTCGCGCGATGGACCACGAAACCGAGGACGCGTTCGAGCGCCTGCGCGTCGCCGGCTATCTGTGATCCGCAATCCGGAAGCCCTTCGATGAACATGCTTGTCACCAACGACAGCGCAGAGCCGCGCCAGGACCGGACCGGCCGCTGTTGCGCGTCGTCTTTGTCGGTCACGTCGATCACGGCAAATCGACGCTGATCGGCCGGCTGCTGCACGAGACCGGCAGCCTGCCGGACGGCAAGCTTGCAAACCTGACCGCGGTCAGCGAACGCCGCGGCGTGCCTTTCGAATGGTCATTCGTGCTCGACGCGCTGCAGACCGAACGCGACCAGGGCATCACGCTCGATACCAGCCAGGTGCGCTTGCGTACCGCAGCGCGAGACATCGTACTGATCGATGCACCGGGCCACGCCGAACTACTGCGCAACATGGTGACCGGCGCCGCGCAAGCCGACGCGGCCTTGTTGCTGATCGACGCCGCCGGAAGGCGTGCGCGACCAGACCCGCCGGCATATTCATTTGCTGCATCTTCTCGGCGTTCCGCAGTTCGCCGTGGTCGTCAACAAGATGGATCGCATCGGCTTCGACCAGACGACGATTCGCCGCGATCAAAGCCGAGATCGCCGGCGAGCTGTCCCGCCTCGGCTCTTCCGCCGTGGCGATCCTGCCGATCGCCGCGCGTCACGGCGACGGCGTGGCCAGCACACGCCGGCGCTGGCCTGGCATCACGGGCCAACCGTCTTGCAGGTGCTGGACGGCTTCGCTCCGGCAAAGCCGCCCGCGGCACTGCCGCTGCGTTTGCCGGTTCAGGCGGTCTACAAATTCGATGACCGGCGGATCGTCGCCGGGCGCATCGAAAGCGGCCAGCTCGTCGTCGGCGACGATGTCACGATATTGCCGAAAGGAACCCGGTCTCGCATTCGCTCAATTGAGACGTGGCCGGCGTCTTCCGATGGGCGATTGCCGCAGACCGCCGTTGCCGGGCAATCCATAGGCCTCACGCTTGATCGACAGGTGTTCGTCGAGCGGGGCGACTTGATTGCCGCGCTGGATCAACCAGCGAAGCCCGTGCGGCGGTTGCGCGCTCGGGTATTCTGGCTGCATCACGAGCCGCTTCGCGCCGGCGAGACGCTCAGCGTGCGCATCGGCACGGCCGAGCAGCGCGGCAAAATGGCTGCCATAGACAACGTGATCGATCCCGGCGAACTTGCGAAAGCGGCGCGCGGCGCGAACTTGCGCGCAATCATATCGGTGAGATCGAAATCGAACTTGCGCATCCGATCGCGCGCCGATCTTTATGTCGAAAATCCGCGAACCGGCCGTCTCGTGCTGGATGTCGACGGCCGCATCGCCGGCGGCGGGCTTATTCTGGCGCTTGGTCGCCGACGCGGATCGTGGTCGAGATAAAGAAGCTCCGGATATCGTCGCGGACCGCGATGTTCTGATCGCGCTTGCGGCGCGATTGAACGACAGTCTTGCTCCGCTGCATCCCCGCGAGCGGCTTGAGCGTTTTTGCCGCGAGGTCGCCGGCAAAGTCGTCTTCACCACAAGCTTCGGACCGGAGGACCAGGCGATCCTTCACATGCTGCAGGAACGCGCCTTGGATATCGACGTCGTGACGATCGATACCGGCCGTCTGTTTCCGGAAACTTACGCACTTTGGGCCGAGACCGAGCGGAAATACGGCCGCCGTATCCGCGCCGTCTACCCGCAGCAGAGAATCGTGGAAGCCTTTGTCGAAAGACATACGGGATCAACGGCTTCTATGACACGCCTGACGGCAAGACAGGCGTGCTGTCATGCGCGCAAGGTCGAACCGCTGTCGCGTGCGCTTGCCGGCGCGTCGGGCTGGATCGTCGGGCTTCGCGCGGACCAGTCCGATCATCGGCAGGAAACAAAAGCCGTCTCGATCGACGAACGCGGCCTGCTCAAGTTCAGCCCGCTGTTCGACTGGAGCCGGCAGGATGTCCAGAGTTTCGCCAAGGACAATGAGGTTCCGCTCAATCCGCTGCATGACCGGGGCTTTGTTTCGATCGGCTGTGCGCCATGCACGCGCGCCATTGCGCCCGGGCGAGCCGGAGCGGGCCGGCCGTTGGTGGTGGGAGCAGGACGCCAAAAGAGAATGCGGTCTTCACAGCCGGCCTGGCGCCGGCGACATGGTGGAACGGGCGCCCATTGCTGCGGCCGACACGGCGATAAAGGGTGGCAACTCCTCTGGAGCCTGACCATGATCGACCCGCTTTACGTCGCATCGGGATTTGGCGTCGGATTTCTCGTCGGCATGACGGGAGTTGGCGGCGGCTCGCTGATGACGCCGCTGCTCATTCTGCTGTTCGGTATCCATCCGGCGACCGCGGTGGGCACCGATCTGCTGTTTGCGGCCTCGACTAAAACTGTCGGGACGGCGTGTCATGCTGCGGCCCGAACGGTCGACTGGGCGCTGGTGGCCTTTCTGGCTGCCGGCAGCGTTCCCGCAACAGCCGTTACCGTTGTCGCGCTGTCGCAATTCAATCTGGAAGGCGCCGCCGCGCAGCACGCCATCACTCTGATCCTCGGCGCGGTGCTGATTGTCACCGCCGTCTTTCTGTTTCTGGGGAGGAGCCTTCGTGACCGCTATGCGGGACAGACTCGAGGCGCTCGGCGCCGGGCGGATCAGGCTGTTCACGATCATTCTCGGCGTCGTCATGGGCGTGCTGGTCACCATCACATCGGTGGGCGCAGGAGCCATCGGCGTGACGACATTATTACTGCTGCATCCGAAGATGCCGGCCGGACGGGTGGTCGGCTCGGATATCGCCCACGCCGTCCCGTTGACGCTGCTCGCCGGCGCTGGGCATTGGTATCTGGGATCGATCAACTGGGAACTGCTGGTAACGCTGCTGATCGGATCGATCCCGGGAATTATCGCCGGAAGCTACCTCGCGACGCTGGCGCGGGAAGCCGTGGTGCGGTTTGCTCTCGCGAGCGTACTGATCGTCGTGGCTGTGAGGCTGTTGGCTTAGAAAAATCTAGTGCGGCTTGCCGCCGTCATTCCGCGGCAATCAGAAAACGCGGTGCTTCACGACCGGGTGCTGCCGGAAATTTCGTAATGATCGAACCGGTCGAGACAATCATGCGGCCGCCGGACGCGACTTCCTGCCAGAGCGGATCGGCGCGCGTAAAAGCAAGCAATTGGGCTGCATTGAACGGCACGATGACATCCATGACGCGATCGAGAATGCCGGCTTGCAGCGTATCGATGCCCGCCGGCTCCCGTAAGCTCACCATCGCGCGGCGCGCGTAGTCCGAAATCTTGATCGACTGTTCGCGCACCTTGCCTGCTCTCGCGAGCACGCCGACAGCGCGCGGGATGTCGGCGGCATAGGGGCCCTGCGGCGTGCGGGTATATTCCGTCAGGCCGGTCAGCGATCGGCCCGCGCGGCGGTAGTGCTCAAGGTCCGTGTACCAGAGGATGGTGTTGAGCTTGACGTGGCCGAGTTGGCCGGGCTCCGCGCGCGCAATGACATAGTGTGCGGCAACCGCAATGCGAACGAGACCCGCATCCGGCTTCCCCACCCCACGCAACGCTACCGAAACTGCCCGACGACTTCCAACGCCATTCACAATTCGATCATAGTTCTAACCTGCGGCGCCTTGTCAGGGCCCCGCGGGCGTAATCCACCGGAATCTTTGAGCTTTCGGAAAAGCGGATCAGCGCGTCGGAACGGGCTTCTCGCCGCGATAGTCGTAGAAACCGCGCTGGGTTTTGCGACCGAGCCAGCCGGCCTCGACGTACTTCACCAGCAGCGGACAGGGCCGATATTTCGAATCGGCGAGACCCTCGTGCAGCACCTGCATTACGGAAAGGCAGGTATCGAGACCGATGAAGTCGGCGAGCTCGAGCGGTCCCATCGGGTGATGCGCGCCAAGCCGCATTGCGGTGTCGATCGCTTCCACGTTACCGACGCCCTCGTAGAGCGTGTAGATCGCCTCGTTGATCATCGGTAGCAGGATGCGGTTGACGATGAACGCCGGGAAATCCTCGGAAACGGCAATGAGCTTGCCGAGCTTGGAGACGAACTGTTTGGTTGCACTGAAGGTTGCGTCGTCGGTGGCGATGCCGCGAATCACCTCGACAAGTTCCATCAGCGGCACCGGATTCATGAAGTGAATGCCGATGAAACGCTCCGGCCGGTCGGTCGAAGCGGCGAGCCGCGTAATCGAGATGGACGAAGTGTTGGTGCCGACGATCGCTTCCGGTTTCAAGAACGGGCACAGCGCATTGAATATCTTGCGCTTGGTTTCCTCTTGCTCGGTTGCGGCTTCGATCACCAGGTCGCAATCGCCAAGATCTTCGAGCGAGTTCGCGGGCGCGATAAGCTTCATCGCCGCCTGCCGCTGTTCATCACTGATCCGCTGACGCGATACCTGCCGCGCCAGATTGCCGCTGATGGTGGCAAGGCCTTCGCTGATGCGATCGGTAACGACGTCATTGAGCAGGACGTGAAAACCCGAAAGCGCACAAACGTGGGCGATGCCGCTGCCCATTTGACCGGCGCCGACAATTCCGATCTTGCGAACGGTGGGAACCGCGCTGCGGGTCTGAGTGCCTTCCTTTGGCCGTTCCTTGACCTCAACCATGCTCATTCATCCTGACGTTTGGTCAGCGCTTGACTTTGTCGAGCTCGCTCGCGAGCTCCGGCAGCGCCTGATAGAGATCCGCGACCAGTCCATAGTCAGCGACCTGAAAGATGGGGGCTTCCTCATCTTTATTGATAGCAACGATAACTTTCGAATCCTTCATACCGGCCAAATGCTGAATAGCGCCTGAAATACCGACCGCGATATAGAGCTCCGGCGCCACGACCTTGCCGGTCTGGCCGACCTGCCAGTCGTTCGGCGCATAACCGGCATCGACCGCGGCGCGCGACGCGCCAACCCCGGCACCGAGTTTATCCGCCACCGGCTCTATATATTTGGTGAAGTTCTCACGGCTTTGCATCGCCCGGCCGCCGGAAATAATGATTTTCGCCGACGTCAGCTCCGGCCGCTCCGACTTGGAAAGTTCCTCGCCGACAAAACCGGAAAGCCCGGGATCAGCCGCCGCCGTGACAGACTCCACCGCGGCGGAACCGCCCTCGCCTGCCGCCGCAAACGAGGCGGTGCGTACGGTGATGACTCTTTTCTTTTCCGTCGAACGCACCGTCTGGATGGCGTTACCGGCATAAACCGGCCGCTCGAAGGTATCCGGCGCAACGACCTTGATGACGTCGGAAATCTGCATCACGTCAAGCAGCGCCGCGACCCTCGGCATGATGTTCTTTCCGCTCGTGGTCGACGCCGCCATGATGGTCTCGTACGGACCGGCGAGCGAAACGATCAAAGCCGCAGTCGGCTCGGCCAGCATGTGATCGTAGATCGGCGCATCGGCGAGCAGAACTTTGGCCACACCGTCGAGCTTGGCCGCGGCGTCAGCCACCGCTTTGCAGCCGGAGCCCGCAACCAGCACATGAATTTCGGCCCCGATAGCTTTCGCGGCAGTCACCGCCTTGTTGGTCGCATCCTTGAGAGTTTTGTTGTCGTGCTCGGCGAGCAGAAGCGTCGGCATCAGATTGCTCCCGCGCTTTTCAGGCTGTCGATCAATTCGGCGACTGTTTTTACTTTAACGCCGGCTTTGCGCACCGGCGGCTCGGTGGTTTTCACGACCTCTAGCCGCGGCTTGATGTCGACGCCATAATCGGCCGCGGTCTTGTCCTCGATCGGCTTCTTCTTTGCCTTCATGATGTTCGGCAGCGAAGCGTAACGTGGCTCGTTGAGGCGCAAATCGGTCGTGACGATCGCCGGCATTTTCAGCTTCACCGTCTGCAAGCCGCCATCGACTTCACGGGTCACCATCAAAGCGTCGCCGTCGAGCGCCACCTTGGAGGCGAAAGTGCCTTGCGGCCAGCCGAGCAGCGCCGCGAGCATTTGTCCGGTCTGGTTGCAATCGTCGTCGATCGCCTGCTTGCCGAGGATAATAAGGCCGGGCTGTTCCGCATCTGCGATGGCTTTGAGGATTTTCGCCACCGCGAGCGGCTCGACGGGACCCTCGGTCTTCACCAGGATGCCGCGGTCGGCGCCCATGGCGAGCGCGGTACGAATAGTCTCCGACGCCTGTTGCGGGCCGATTGAAACGGCGATGATCTCGGTTGCCTTGCCGGCCTCTTTGAGCCGGATCGCTTCTTCGACGGCAATCTCGTCGAACGGGTTCATCGACATTTTAACGTTGCCCAGCTCGACGCCGGAGCCGTCTGCTTTGACCCGGATTTTTACGTCTTTATCGACCGCCCGTTTCACGGGCACGAGAATTTTCATGACTTAGAACTTGTCTGCTTATTGGGGACTTGGCTGCTTTAAGTGTCGCTGCTGATGGCTTTTTATCTGTTCTCGCCGCTTTCGGCCATGTTCGCAAGCGACCGATGCTGCAGCGCAAAAGCCTAATCGCCATGGTGCTTGCGGTCAACGTGGCGGTATCGCCTGCTCCGGCCCAAAAACCGGCTCCGAATGCGCACAGTCAAACAGCCTGATGCCGGGCGGCCGCATAAAGTAAAACAGCACGGCGCCGGTGATGAGCCCACCGATATGGCACCAATAAGCGACGCCATCCTGCACACCGTTGGTCAAATCCACGATCTGCATGATGACCCACAGCCCGATCACCCAATAGGCCCGCAGACGTAGCGGTATAATCCCGAGCAGGACCGTGACCTTGGCGCAAGGGCGGAACATTGCATAGGCGGAGATCACGCCGGCAACCGCCCCTGACGCACCGATCAGATCGATGTTCGAACTCGGGCCGCTGAGCACATAGGCAAGACCGCCGCCGATCCCGCAGGCGAGATAGAACACCAGGAAGCGCCAATGCCCGATCGCTTCCTCGATATCGTCGCCGAACACGAACAAAAAGATCATGTTGCCGAACACGTGCATGAAGTTGGCGTGCAGGAACATGTAGGTGACGAGCGTGACCGGCACCGGGAGCGTGGTCGCGGACTCCGCCCCGCCGCCCAACGCTGCGGGTATCAGCCCGGCAAGATGATCGATCGCCGCGACGCTATCGGGCGCGACGATCGCCTCGAAAAAGAAGATTGCAAAATTGACGACGAGCAGCCCCCACATCACGTAGGGCGGTGTCGGCCATTTGAACGGGCTGTGGTCGTAAATCGGAATGACCATGAGGCAATACCGTCAGCGATTGGCGCCGGGCGTCCACAGCACGTCCCGCGCACCTTTGTCGTTAGCATAGCGGCTCGCGACAAACAGGTAGTCGGACAGGCGGTTGACGTATTTCAGTAGTTCCGGCGTGACGCTCTCGCCGCGCTTGTCTTTCAATTGCGCGATCATCCGCTCGGCCCGCCGGACCGTCGTCCGGGCCAGGTGCAGATAAGCGGCCGCAGCGGTACCGCCGGGCAGCACAAACGATTTCAACGGCGCGAGGTCGGCGTTGAGCCGATCGATCTCCTGCTCGAGCCAGGTGACCTGCACCTTCGTCACCGTCAGCCGCGCGCCGCCAGGTCCTTTACCAATTTTGCCCTTGCCTTCACCTGGCGTGCAGAGATCGGCGCCGACGTCGAACAGATCGTTCTGAATACGCGACAACGCCGCATCGAGCGCGCCGGAAACATGCAGCCGCACCAGGCCGATCGCGGCATTGGCTTCATCGATGGTGCCGTAGGCGGCAGACGCGCAGATCGTATTTTTTTCGCCGCGCCCCGGTGCCAAGCCCGGTCGTGCCGTCGTCACCGGTGCGGGTATAAATCTTGTTGAGCTTGACCATGAAGGCGCGATCTCACTTCTGCATGATCCAAAGCGTCGCCATAATGACGATGATGGCAATGAATTGCAGCAGCACGCGCAGCCGCATTAATTTCTGTGAGGTGTTGCCGGAGCCGCCCCGCATCATGTTGGCGAGCCCGAGCAACAACACAATTGCCACCGCCCCGATGGCGATCGGAACCGCGACGTGAGACATGAAACTGGCCATAGCTCCTCCTTAGAGCATGGGCTAAGAAGACGCACAATAAGAAGAGGGCCTACCGTATGATCGTCGATTTCCAGCACCATTTCACCCCGCGCGAACTGATCAAGGAAGATCCGGGCGATCGCCTGATCCTGCACTACGACGCGACGGGGACGCCGAGCTACACGATCCATTCGTTGCTGTACGATCTCGACGAGCATGTGCGCATGATGGATACCGCCGGCATCGACGCCGCATGGCTGACGAGCGCCGCTGGCATGTGCGCCGATTTCGAGACCTCCCGCTTCATCAACGAAAAAGCGAAGAAGGCCGAGCGCGACTATCCGGGCCGCTTCATCGGTGCGGCGCACGTGCATCCGCTGGGCGGCGACGCAGCGTTCAAGGAGCTCGCACGCTGCAAGCACGAGCTCGGCTTCGAGGGCGTCACGATCTGCTCCGAGTTCGACGGCAAATGGATCGACGATCCCGCCATCGAGCCGTTCTGGGCGGAGGTTTGCAAGCTCGGCATGTTCGTGTTCGTGCATCCGGCGCTCAAGCTCAACCGTCCCGAGCAATTCGACGCCTATGACACTGCGCGCGCGGTGGGCCGGGAATTCTCGCTGATCATGGCGACCATCCGTCTGGTCAATTCCGGCGTGTTCGACCGCCACCCCGAACTGACCGTGCACATGGCGCACCTTTCCGGCGGCATGGCGGGCATGCTGTCGCGCATCCGCTGTTTCCAGGACAAGGAGTTCTGGGGCACTGCCGGCAACAAACGCCACGGCATCGGGCCGAAGCACGACTTCGACTACTACATCAAACATAACCTGGTGTTCGATACCGCGGGTTTTGCCGGCGGCATCGGCGCGGTCAAAGCCGGGCTTTGCGAAATCCCGGCGTCCCGCATCGTGTTCGCGACCGATTACCCGCAAGAAATCCGCAAGCGCGACATCGTCCGCGACTTCGTCAACGAAATCCGCGCCCTCGGCCCCGACGGCGAACGTATTCTCTCAGGCAACGTTGGGCTTTTACTGAAAAATAAAGGCTGAATTTCGCTTCGCCCCATCTAGGCAACGCGCTAGAATGAGTTGATGAATAAAATTGAAACGATCGACCAGTTGAAGCGTCGGGCCCATGTCATCAGGGACATGGGCGCGACATCGCTTTATCTTTTTGGATCGTTCGCCCAGGATCAAGCCAAGCCTGGAAGCGATCTCGATGTGTTCATCGACTATGACCCCGCCAGCCGCTTCAACGCATTTGATCTGGTAGGAATTAAGCAGTTTCTGGAGAGCGAACTGGGCGTCGAAGTGGACATCACGACGCGTGACGGCCTCCATCCGATGCTGCGCGCGGATATAGAGCAATCGGCCCAGCGTGTTTTCTGATGCCACGCAAGGTCGGGCACGCCATTCACGACATATTGCAAGCAATCGAGCGTGTTGAGGAGGTCACTCGCGGGAAGGCACTCCCGGATTTCGAGTCAAGCTGGCAGTTGCGCTGGCTTGTTCAACGGGCGATCGAGATCATCTCGGAAGCGAGCCGCGCCATTCCTGAAGAGCTTACCAATCGAAGACCGGAAATTCCCTGGTCGAAAGTACGCGGCATTGGCAGCGTTTTGCGACACGAATATAGCGGCCTGTCAGACCGCATAATTTGGAATGTGGTTGTCGACGAATTGCCGCGCTTAAAAATGGCTATCGAGGTGATAAAAGCGGTGGTGAAAGAATAATCTGAGCTTTACGCATAAGCCATGCGTGAGTGGCGGCGAAACAAGAGCCACAGCACGATCGCGCCGTTGACGGCGTTCCAGCCGATGCCATTCAAGAATGCGGCCTGATACGAGCCGGTCAGGTCGAATATGTATCCGGATAGCCAGCCGCCGAGCGCCATGCCGAACAGGCTCGCCATCAGCACGACGCCGATACGGGCACCGGCTTCCTTGGCCGGGAAATATTCCCGGATGATGATGGCGTAGCTTGGAACGATACCGCCCTGAAACAGGCCGAACACGGCGGAGATGACGTAAAGCGAAACAAGCCCGTCGTAGAGTAGATAGAGCAGCAGCGCGACGCCTTGCAGCGCCGATCCCAGCATCAGCGTCGGCATGCCGCCGAAGCGGTCGGCGACAAAACCTGAACCGACGCGGCCGACGATGCCGAATGCCATCATCAACGCCAGCATATCGGCGCCGCGGGCGACGCCGTAACCAAGGTCGCCGCAGTAAGCGACGATGTGCACCTGCGGCATCGACATCGCGACGCAACAGCAGACCGAAGCCAGCGCCAGAAGGGTTTGCAGCGCGCCGGGTGAAAGCCCGAGCGTTGCCGGCGACGCGGTTCGCGCGGCGACGTTCGCGCCGCCTGCTGTCAGCACGGGAGCCCGCGTACGCAAGGCGACGAGAGCGACCAAGAACATCGCGGCCCCGCAGGACAGCGCAATGCCGGTATGGGTCGCGCGCCAGCCGTAGAGCGCAATAAAGTGCTGCACCAGCGGCGGCCACACCGTGCCGGCGATGTAATTTCCCGCCGAGCACAGCGTCACCGCAACGCCACGACGGCGCACGAACCAGTTGGAAATGTCCGCCATCAACGGGCCGAATGTGACCGAGCTGCCGAAACCGATCACGGCGTGCGCCAGCGCAAACACGACGAGGCTGCCAGCGCTGGCCGCGGCCAAATAGCCGAGGCTGAGCGCAATCGCGCCGACTGCGATGGACCACAAAATTCCGGCGCGGTCGAGAAGTCGACCCATCACAACGCCACCGACAGCGAATCCGATCATCGCCATGGTGAATGACAGCGCTGCTTCCGAACGCGGAGCGGCGAAGTCCGCTTGAACGGCCGGAAGCGACACAACCACGGACCACATGCCGACGCCGCCGATGGTCGAGATCAGCATGGTCGCGGCAAGGCGCCGCCACGCCTGCGCGGAATCGGGCGCGGTGTTCTTTGCAGCTGACGACGAAGCAGGTGATTCCATCCGGCGAAACTCACTGACGCGACCATCACCGTCAACCCCGGCTTGTCCGGGGATAGCCGTGACAATTAATGCATTTCCGTGGACGCGCGGCTTGGGATAATGATGGCCCCACAACGATAACACATAGATGAGGAAGCGCTCATGACGTCACTACCCCGTCGCTCATTCCTGCAACTCGCCGCGGGTGCGGCCGCTGCCGGCATCTGTCCCGGTTGCGGCATGCGACGCGCGTTCGCGCAGGCCAATCCGGGCGGCACGCGCCGCCGGGTCGAGATCGACGGCAAGCCGGTGCGCGTCGTCGATGTGCACTGCCACTGCGTCATTCCGGAAGCATTGGCTGTCGTCGAAGGCACGCCGCTGGAGAAGCACTTCCGCGCCACGTTCGATAGCAAGCTCAACAATCCGCCGATGGAAGATCGCCTCGCCGCGATGGACACAGCGGGCATCGACGTCGAGGCGATGAGCATCAACGAATTCTGGTACGGCGCGGACCGTGATCTGGCGCGCCGGCTGATCGACGTGCAGAACGAAAGTCTCGCCAAGACCTGCAAGGCTTCGAACGGCCGGCTGGTCGGCTTCGCCAGCGTTGCGCTGCAATTCCCGGAACTTGCGGCCGAGCAACTCGAAATCGGCATGAAGCAACTTGGCCTGGTCGGCGGCGCGATCGGCCCCACGGTCGAAGGCGAGGAATTATCGTCACCGCGCTTCGACCCGTTCTGGGCGAAGTGCGAGGAACTCGATGCGCTCCTGTTCATGCACCCGCAGGATAGCGCGGTCGCGACCGGCGTCGAGAAGCGCTTGCACGGCAAGGGCTATCTCGACAACACCATCGGTAATCCGCTCGAAACGACGATCGCGCTATCGCATCTGATTTTCGAGGGCACGTTCGACCGCTTCCCGAAACTGCGGCTGTGTGCGGCACATGGCGGCGGTTATCTGGCGTCCTACGCGGATCGCTCGGACGCAGTGTGCGAGACTTTCCCGTTCCGCTGCAAGGATGTCACGCTGAAGAAAAAGCCGACTGAATACCTCAAACAGATCTATGTGGACTCGCTCGTCTTCACGCCAGAGGCGCTGCGCCATCTGGTTGCCGTGGTTGGCCCCGGTCAGGTCATGGTCGGCACCGACTACGGATTCAACTGGTCCAAGGATCCAGTCGATTTGGTGATGTCGACACCGCAGCTCAGCTCGGCCGACAGGGTAGCGATCCTCGGTGGCACCGCCACGAAGCTGCTGCGGTTGCCGGCATAGCCGGGTTAAGCGCGGCGGCCGATCAGCCGTCGCCTGCTAATTCGTGCCGTCGAGCAAACGTCGCGCAATGACATGCGCCTGGATTTCGGCGGCGCCTTCGAAAATATTGAGGATGCGGGCGTCGCACAGCAGGCGTGACGCCGGAAACTCAAGGGCGAAACCGTTGCCGCCGTGAATCTGCACGGCGTTATCGGCCGCGGCCCAAGCGACGCGCGCCGCAAGAAGCTTCGCCATGCCGGCCTCAAGGTCGCAGCGCCGCCCGGAGTCCTTCTGCCGTGCGGCGTAATAAGTAAGTTGGCGCGCGATCATGATCTCGACCGCCATCATGGCGAGCTTGTCGGAGACCCGCGGGAATGCCGCGATCGGCTCGCCGAACTGGACGCGAGCGATGGCGTAACTCAGGCCCTGCTCCATCGCCGCTTGCGCGACACCGATCGCGCGCGCCGCGGTCTGGATGCGCGCCGACTCGAACGTCGCCATCAATTGCTTGAAGCCAAGCCCTTCGACGCCGCCGAGAAGGTTTTCGGCAGCGACTGCAAATCCGTCGAAGGCGATCTCGTATTCCTTCATGCCACGATAACCGAGCACCTCGATCTCGCTGCCCGACATGCCCGCGACCGGAAATGGATTTTTGTCGTCGCCACGCCGCTTCTCGGCCAGCAGCATGGACAGGCCGCGATAGCCGCTCTCGGCCGGATTGGTGCGCACCAGAAGCGTCATCAGGTCGGCGCGCACCGGATGGGTGATCCAGGTCTTGTTGCCGAAGACCTTGTATGTGCCGCCTTCTTTCACCGCGCGCGTGCGCAAGCTCGCGAGATCGGAGCCGGTATTGGGCTCAGTGAACACCGCGGTCGGCAGCACTTCGCCCGACGAGATCTTCGGCAGCCACTTGCGTTTCTGGTCTTCGGTGCCCGAGCCGAGAATCAGCTCCGCCGCGATCTCGGAACGCGTGCCAAGCGAGCCGACGCCGATATAACCGCGCGACAACTCCTCCGACACAACGCACATCGATTCCTTGCCGAGCCCCATGCCGCCGTATTCTTCGGGGATGGTGAGGCTGAACACACCGAGCTCGGACATCTGCTCGACGATTTCGAGCGGAATGTATTGGTTCTTCAGATGCCACTCATGCGCATGCGGCATCACCTGACCGTCCGCGAACTTGCGCATTTCATCGCGGATCGAGTCGAGTGTTTCATCAAGGCCGCAGGCACCGACGGTACCGTCCTGACGCTCGCGCATCAGCTCAACCAGCCTGGCGCGGCGTGGCGCCGTATTTCCGGTCGAGATCAGATGATCGACCCCGGGCGTGACGCGCGTCGCGACTGTAGATGGGCTCAAACCCATATCGGCGAGTCGGACGATCTCGCCTTGGCTCATCGGAATACCGCCGAGCATCTGCGCCAGAAATTCGCCGGCGCCGATCCGAACTAATAATTCTTCGGTTTCGCCAAAATTGCCGCTCGCCTGCAGCCGTTCGGTATAAGCCGCAAGCTGCCGGATCGCTTCGACATAGGTGGCGAGCCAGGCAAGGCCGTGGGTCGCCCGCTGCTCGCGGTCGAACGCGCCAGCCATGGGACGGCCCTGGACCGTGACCCGGGCGGCGACGCTACGGCGGGCGTCGGCAAACAAAGCATCGACGGCAGTAACCGCCTCGCGCAACGCGGTATTGAGTTCACTGCCGGCAGGCATAGGCGACGACGCGGTGGCAAGCGACATGGAGCGCTCCGACAACCTGGTTTTTGGGGCCGCCCGGACGGCTTGGAAAGCTTACGCGTGCACTGCACAAAAGCCAATCGGGGAACTCGGCCAAGATGCTCCTGTAAGGATAAGCGGCCAAAAGCCGCCACAAGGCGGAATATGACAGTGTTTCTTGCCAAATCTTAACCATTTTCCGGTTTGCTGGCGTGAATTGCCGCACCGCTTGCGCCGCGGCAGACGCAACCGGTCGATTCATGGTCAGCGCAGACTTCTTTTCCAAAATATCGGTCCGCAACCGGATCGTGGTGCTGGCCGCCATCCCGGTGCTTGGCTTGCTGGCCATCGGGGCCGCCTTCAAAACCGGCGATATCGAAGTTGGCCGTGCCTTCGACAGCGTGCGCCGCGATTCTGAGGTCGCCGATGCCAGCCGGGACCTGAAGACCGGGCTTCTGGAGATGCGCACCGCAAGCACCGAGTTCGTGTCGCGACCGTCCGACGCGGAAGTGAAGGATTTCGCCGACGGACAGGAACTGGCGATCCGTTCGCTGGCGAGCATCGCCAAGACACTTGGGACGTCGGACGAAGACGTCATCACGCCGCTGCACATCACGTTGCGCGATCTCAAGGCCAGTTTCGAAAGCCTGGTCAATGAGCAGAAATCGCTCGGCTACACCGAGCATGACGGCATCAATGCCGATCTCAATGCCTCCAGCGCCGCTGTCGAGAAGATCATTCACGACGATTTGTCCTGGGTGGCCGACGTCGACGCTTCGCGGCTGCTGATGTCGCTTCTTACCATGCGCCGTGACGAGATCGAGTATCGGCTGACCCGGGCGCGCAGCGCCGAAAAAAACTTCCTCGACGAGATAAAGAACTTCAACAACCTGTTCGAATCGGTCGACGGCGCGCCGGCGATGAAGAAGAAGCTGAACGACCAGGTGAAGGCCTATAGCTATACGTTCGCGCAGTGGGTCGCGAGCACCGACAACATCGCCCCGCTGCTCGGCCTGATCGGGCACGATACCGCGAGCGTGTTGCCGGAAGCCGACAAGATAATCGCCACATCGCGCGAGAGTGCCGATAAAGCCGCGAACGCACTGGCCGCATCACGTGCACGTATCCGCGCCTTCATCATCTGGGTAGGGCTTGCGGTCGTGCTGATCGGGCTCGCGTGCAGCTGGCGGATCGGCCGATCCATCACACGGCCGCTGGAAAGCCTGGCGGACGCCATGAAGCGGCTTGCGGCAGGCGACACCTCCGTTACCGTCCCGTCGGCAAAGTCCCGCGATGAGATCGGCGCCATGGCCCGCACGGTGCTGGTATTTCGCGACAACATGATCGAGCGTGAGCGGCTTACCGTGGCCGAGACGCAGACCAACACGTCACGCGTAAAACGCGGCGAAGCGATTGCGGCGATGATCGATAAATTTCGCGCTTCGGTCGAACAAGCACTGGCGCGTTTGCGGCAGGCGGCTGGCCGCCTCGAAAACGCGTCGAGCGGTCTTAATACCTCCGCCGACTCGGTCAGCGCCGAAGCGCGCGATGCCGAGAACAGCGTCGGCACGGCCGCCGTCAACGTCACCACCGTCGCCAGTTCGATCGAAGAATTGGCGGCCTCGATCGGCGAGATTGCGTTGCAGGCATCTCGCTCCACCGAAGTCGCCGGCCGCGCCGTCGCGGAATCAAAACGCACCGTCAACACGATGACAGAACTCGGTACCGCCGCAAACCGCATCGGCGAAGTGATCGGGCTTATTCAGGCCATTGCCGGCCAGACCAATCTGCTGGCGCTCAACGCCACCATCGAAGCGGCTCGCGCCGGCGAGGCGGGTCGCGGCTTTGCTGTTGTTGCCACCGAAGTGAAATCGCTGGCGTCGCAGACCGCGCGCGCCACCGAAGATATCGCCGCCCAGATTGGCTCGATTCAGTCCGCGACGGCAGACGCTGCCCAAGCGATTGAACAAGTGTCCTCGATCATCGACGACATGTCGGAGATCGCCGTCACCGTCGCCTGTACGGTCGAGGAACAGAACAACGCGGTGGCTTCGATCGCGGAGGGCGTCAATCGTGCCTCCGTTGAAGCCAAGACTGGCGCCGACGCGATGAGCCGCGTCGCCGGGGCGACGATTGGCGCCCGTGCAACGGCGGCCGACGTCAAAGCGCTGGCTGACGCGCTGTCAATCGAAGCCGAAAGCCTGCAAGGCGAAGTGCGCCGCTTCCTCACTGAAGTGCAAGCGGCTTAGCGCGCCTGACAAAGCCTCTGGATTTCTCGCTATCCTGATCGTACATCGGCGGCGCGGTTCCAGCCCTCTCCGGCGCGAGCTACGCGCTTGTTTCAAGGTTCCGCCGTAACGAGGACAGCCAGCGCCCGAAAGAGTTCGCGGAAAAACATCGTCCATTCGTCTTGGCGATCCGGCGCGCAATCGAACGTCGCCCACCATTCGACGAAGGTGCGATCGCCCTCCGTAACCGGGGTCACTTTCAGGGTTGCGCGGTAATGCCGGACCGGCATCGGAGGCTCACCGCAAAATTCGTAGCTCTGTGAGCGGTCGAGGTCGGATATGGCAAGCAGCTTCTGCCGGATGTTTTTGCCCTGGTACATCACGTTGCGGACAGCACCGGCGGTATCGCCGGATTTGCCGTCTTCGATGTGGCTTTCCCCAGCCCCCTCAACCCACACCGGATAATTGTTGAAATCCCGAATAACGCTCCAGATGTGATCCGCCGACTGCGGAAACACGTTACTGTAATAAGCTTTTGCCATGTGTGCTTCTTCCGCCATTTTTGCTCTTTCCGTCGTAGGCAACAATTGACAAAGCCGGCCATTCGAAACCACCCGTTTCCTGAGGTAAGCTGGACGGCGACAATGCTGAGCTATGTCCGCTTGTGGTTTGGCGTCGCCGTCGACGCCTTCTATCGCTTCGTCGCCGACGACGGCTGGGCGATCGCGAGCCACATCGCACTGTCAACGCTGATGTCGATGTTTCCGTTTTTGATCCTGATCACTGCGATCGCCGGCTTCATCGGCTCGAGCGACCTCGCCGACGAGGTCGCTCGCATTATTGTCGCGGCGTGGCCGCGCGAAGTTTCGTCAGGAATTGCCGGTGAGATCCATAGCGTCCTGACAACCGCCCGTGGCGACGTGCTGACATTCAGCGCCGTCTTTGCCGTTTATTTTACGTCAAGCGGCGTCGAGAGCCTCCGGATCGGGCTCAATCGAGCTTACGGGCTGGTTGAGCCGCGACCGTGGTGGCTGCTGCGGCTGGAATCGATCGGCTATGTGTTGGTGAGTGCGATCGGGCTCCTGACCCTCGCATTTCTTGTGGTGCTTGGCCCGTTGGTATTTCGCGCCGCGTTGGCGTATCTGCCGTGGCTTGAGCCGCTAGAGACGCATTATGACATCGGCCGCTTCGCGCTTGCGACTCTCTTGCTGACAGCCTCGCTCTTGATCTTGCACATGTGGCTGCCGTGCGGACGGCGAAACTTCTTCGACGTTTGGCCGGGTATCGTCGCCACGCTCGGCTTGTGGCTGCTCGCCGGCTTTGTGTTCGGTCGCTACCTCGCCGACTTCTCGTACGCCTATGTCACCTATTACGCTGGGCTCGCTTCAGCAATGACGGCGCTGGTATTCCTGTATTTCACCGCGCTTATCTTTATTTACGGTGGCGAATTGAACGCGGCGATTGCGCGCCGGCGCGAAGCGTCTAGGTGAGATCGTAGAAAGCTACACGCCGACAGCTTCCAGCACGTCGTCTTGCCGTGTCATCCCCGCGTCGATTGCCGGTTCAGTTCCGGCACCGACGCGGCTTCCAGTGCATCCTCAAAATTTCGCAAGCCGGTGCGTGGCGCGTTGACCAGCACTGCCATGTTCCCCGGCTTGTGCCGATTGGTCCGCATCAACTCGTGCGCATAAGGTATTTTATCCCACGGGAAAACGTCGCTCATGCACGGGTCGATACGCTGATCGATCACGAACTGGTTGGCCGCGCTGGCTTGCTTGAGATGAGCGAAGTGCGAGCCTTGAATCCGCTTCTGCCGCATCCACACGTAACGCGCATCGAAGGTGATGTTGTAACCCGTGGTTCCGGCGCAGAACACAACCATGCCGCCGCGCTTGACGACGAGACATGACACCGGGAACGTCGCTTCACCGGGATGCTCGAACACAATATCGATATCGCGCTTGCCGGTGATGTCCCAGATCGCCTTGCCGAAGCGCCGCGCTTCTTTCACCCAGGCGTCGTATTCGGGCGTGCCGACCTTCGGCATCGGACCCCAGCATTTGAATTCGTTGCGGTTGATCACGCCTTTGGCGCCGAGATTGAAGACGTATTCTGCTTTCGACGGATCCGAAATGATGCCGATCGCATTGGCGCCGGAGGCCGCAACAAGCTGAACGCCGAACACGCCGAGACCGCCCGATGCGCCCCAGATCAAAACATTGTCGCCGGGCTTGAGCGTGTGCGGAGGATGACCGAACAGCATGCGATAGGCCGTAGCGAGCGTCAGGGTGTAGCAGGCCGCTTCTTCCCAGGAGAGATGCGCGGGCTTGAGCATCAACTGCCGCGATTGCACGCGACAGAATTGGGCGAATGAGCCGTCCGGCGTCTCGTAGCCCCAGATGCGCTGCGATGGCGACAACAGCGGATCGCCGCCATTGCAGTCCTCATCGTCGCCGTCATCCTGATTGCAGTGAACGATGATCTCGTCGCCGACTTTCCAGCGATGGACCTTGGAGCCGATCGCCCAAACGATGCCGGAGGCGTCCGAGCCCGCAATGTGAAATGGATGTTTGTGACCGTCGAGTGGCGAGAGCGGAATGCCGAGACCAGCCCATACACCGTTGTAATTGACACCGCCGGCCATGACGTAAACCAGCACTTCATCCTCGGCGATCGGCCAGGTTGGAACGATCTCGCTTTGCATCGCCTGCTCCGGCGGGCCGTGACGCTCTTTTCGAATTGCCCACGCGTGCATGTTTGCCGGCACGTGACCGAGCGGCGGAATCTCGCCGATGTCGTAGAGGTCCTTGAGCGGCGCGGCAGACGGTTTGATTTGCGCGACGGCCATCACAGCCTCCGATAGCTTGCCCGAAGTCTGCCGCGTTTGATGTTGCAGCGCAATAATTACTTTTTGCGATACGGCATAATTGGTCGCCGGGACCTGACAGCGGAACCGTGACGCCCTATGGTTGGAAGGCGCGGCTGTTGAGGAAAAAGCTGCGTACGTCACTGGCCTTTGCCGGGACGGGGAAAAACAGGGGAGTGCCATGGGTATTATTGTTTGGCTGATCGTCGGCGCGATCGCCGGCTGGCTTGCCGGTATGGTCGTGAAGGGTGGCGGTTTCGGACTGATCGGTGACATCATCGTCGGCATCATCGGCGGCTTGATCGCCGGGTATTTGTTGCCGGTCGTTGGGCTTCCGATTGGATCGGGCCTTGTTGGTGAAATCATCGATGCCTTCATCGGCGCGGTGATCCTGTTGATCATCCTGCGTCTGGTAAAACGCGCGTAACGGGGCCAACGGCCCGCGCGTTTTTGTCTTTAAGGGTTCTTCAAGGCGCACCGGCCTAGCTTTCGCGCAAAGCGAGGCTAGGCATGTCGGGGCAGACCATTGGGCTGAGCCGCAGTGTCGACGCCCGGGCAACCTTGCCCTGGCTCGTCGCTGCGGCGGTCTATTTGCTGCTGATGGCGCTGGGCAGCCGGCTTATCGCTGATCCTGACATCTATTGGCATATTGCGCTGGGTCGCCTCATCCTCGATCAACACGCGCTGCCTGCGATCGACCCGTTCTCGGCCAGGAATCATGGCGCGCCTTGGGTCGATTACGAGTGGTTGTCGCAGGTTGGCTACGCCCTCGCTTATCGGCTCGGTGGCTGGATTGCGGTTGCGGCACTGACTGCCGGCGCTGCCGCTTTCGCGCTGGGCCAATTGACCCGCTACCTGCTGGCGTACTGGCGACCGGTGCCGGTAACCATCGCAGTGCTTGCCGCACTCACTTTGACGGCGCCGCATATGGTGGCGCGGCCGCATATGCTGGCGCTGCCGCTGCTCGTCATCTGGATTGCGGAACTGATCCGGACGGTGGACGACGAACGGCTGCCGTCATGGCGGCTGCTGCCCGTGATGACGCTGTGGGCCAACTTGCACGGTAGTTTCCTGTTCGGGCTCGCCATGATCGGGCCGATCGCCGCCGAAGCGATTTGGCGCGCGCCGGCAACAGAACGCCTGCGTGCGGCGAAAAGCTGGATACTGTTTGGCGCATTGGCGCTCGCCGCCGCCTGCATCAATCCTTACGGCCCGGAAATGCTCGTGGCGAACGTCCGATTACTTTTGCTCGGGCACGCGCTGCCGGTCATCATCGAATGGCGGCCGGAGGATTTCTCCCATTTCGATCCTTACGAGATGATCATGCTGGCGGCAGTAGGTTTTGCACTGCTGCGCGGCGTGCGATTGCCGCCGTTTCGCATCATGATGCTGCTTGGCGTCTTGCACTTGAGCCTGTCGCAGTCGCGTAATGCCGACCTGCTCGGCATGCTGGCGCCGCTGTTTGTCGCGCGTCCGCTGGCGGAGCAATTCGGTGCGCTCGCCGCCGACATGACCGGTGCGATTGGTCTTCGCCCGCCAAAGCTCGTATTCGCCGCCGGCACGCTCATGGTTGCCGTCATCGGCGGCACGATTGGCGCGTTCGGTCATGTTGCGCCCGCCGCCAACATCACACCCGCCGCCGCAGTCAACACGCTTGTAAACAAAGAGCATGGTCCGATCCTCAATAGCTATGAATTCGGCGGCTATCTCGATTTCGTCGGCATACCGCCGTTCATCGATGGCAGAGCCGATCTCTATGGCGCGCCATTCGTCCAGCGCTATTACCGCGGCGTCATGCTGGAAGACCTTCCGGATTTCCTGAAACTCCTCGATGACTACAAGATCGAAACAGCGCTCTTGATTCCGGCTACACCGGCGGTGGCGCTGCTGGACCGCCTGCCCGAGTGGCGGCGTGTCTACGCCGACGACATCGCCGTCATCTACACGCGCCAGCACGCCGCAGCAAAATAAGCGCGGTCATTCCGCCGGTGACGCCTCTGCAGCCCTGAAACACGCCGAAGTTGATGTTGCATTGCAGCAAGATCCGCGTCAGATTGGTGACGCCGGAGTCCCGAACAACCACGCGACAAGCCAGTGCGCGACAAACCTTGGATTTTTCGGACTTATGCCGGGCACTCGACCGCCGCGGCCTCCAATGAGCTTTACCGTAAGAACCTGAGCAAAGGGCAGACCGGACTCTCGGTCGCCTTCGATCTGCCGACCCAGACCGGATACGACAGCGATCACGTGCTGGCGCGCGGCGAGGTCGGCAAGGTCGGCGTGCCGATCAACCATCTCGGCGACATGCGCGCGCTGTTCGACGACATCCCGCTTGCCAAGATGAATACCTCGATGACCATCAATGCCACTGCCGCGTGGCTGATGGCGCTCTACATCGCGGTGGCCGACGAGCAGGGCGCGCCTCGTGACGCGCTGCAAGGCACGATCCAGAACGACATCATCAAAGAATACCTGTCGCGCGGCACTTATGTGTTTCCGCCGAAGCCATCGATGCGGCTGATCAAGGACATCGCGATCTTCACGACGAGCGAGCTGCCGAAGTGGAATCCGATGAACATCTGCTCGTATCACCTGCAGGAAGCGGGCGCGACGCCGGTGCAGGAACTCGCCTATGCGCTCGCCACCGCGGTCGCCGTGCTCGATACGGTGAAGAACTCAGGCGAAGTGACACAGGAGAAGTTCAGCGAGGTGGTCGGCCGCATCTCGTTTTTCGTCAATGCGGGCATGCGGTTCGTCACCGAAATCTGCAAGATGCGCGCCTTCGTCGACCTCTGGGAAGAAATCACGCGCGAACGCTACGGCGTCACCGATCCTAAGCAGCGGCTGTTTCGTTATGGCGTGCAGGTCAACTCGCTGGGCCTTACCGAGCCGCAGCCGGAGAACAACGTCGCCCGTATCCTGATCGAGATGCTCGCGGTGACGCTGTCGAAAAAGGCGCGCGCCCGCGCGGTGCAGTTGCCGGCCTGGAACGAGGCGCTCGGCCTGCCGCGGCCGTGGGACCAGCAATGGTCGCTGCGCATGCAGCAAATCCTCGCCTACGAGACGGACCTCCTGGAATACGGCGACCTGTTCGACGGCTCCAAGGTAATGGACGCCAAGGTTGAGGAGCTCAAACGCGAAGCGAAGGAAGAGCTCAAACGCATCGAGGAGATGGGCGGCGCCATCAACGCGGTGGAAACCGGCTACATGAAGCAGCAGCTCGTCGCCTCGGCGAGCGCACGTTTCGAGGCGATCGAGCGCGCCGAGCAGATCGTCGTCGGCGTCAACAAATACGTCGAGACCGAGCCGTCGCCGCTGACCGGCGGCATCGACGCCATCATGACGGTGTCGGCGGAAGCCGAACGAGATCAGCTCGAGCGGCTCGAAGCCTGGCGCGCGCAGCGCGACGGCGCGAAAGTCGCCGCAGCGCTGCAAGACCTCAAACGTGCCGCCGCCGGTCAGGGCAACATCATGCCGGCGTCGATCACCTGCGCGAAGGCAGGCGTCACCACCGGGGAATGGGGTTGGACGCTGCGCCAGGCGCTCGGCGAATATCGCGCGCCGACCGGTGTCGGCCACGCCATGCGCAACGACGTCGAAGGACTCGACGACATTCGCAGCGAGGTTGACCGCGTGTCGCGAAAGCTCGGACGGCGGATGACGCTCCTGGTCGGTAAGCCGGGGCTCGACGGCCACTCCAATGGCGCCGAGCAGATCGCCGTGCGCGCCCGCGACGCCGGCATGCAGGTGGTCTACGAAGGAATCCGGCTCACGCCGGAGGAGATCGTCGAGGCGGCGATGGCTAAAAAGCCCCATGTCATCGGGCTGTCGATCCTGTCGGGCAGCCATCTGCCGCTGGTGAAGGACGTGGTGAGCCGGTTGCGCGAAGCCACTAACGTCGACATTCCGGTGGTGGTGGGCGGCATCATTCCGCCGGAGGACGCCAGCGCGCTGAAAGATGCGGGCGTTACCGAGGTCTATACGCCGAAAGATTTCGAGCTGAACCGGATCATGAGCGACCTTTGCCGCATCGTTGAAGACTCGGCAGACGCAGCAAATGCCGACGCGGCGGAATGATCACGGCTTCAAGCCGGCAAATGCCTCGGCAAGCGCACTCGGACTGATCGGTTTGTGCAAATAAGCATTCATGCCGGCGGTTCTGGCCGCCGCTTCATCGCCGGTCTCGGTGCGTCCGGAAATCCCGATGATCGGCGTCTCGCCGTGCGGACCGGCAAGTGCACGAATTCGCCGCGTCGTTTCCACTCCGTCGATGCCAGGGAGCTTCACGTCCATCAGCACGACATCATAGCCGCGTCTGACCGCCTCTACCGCTTCTTCGCCGCTGCCGACAAAGTCGGTACGATGGCCAAGCTCGGTGAGAATGGTGTTGAGGATCACACGGCCGTACGGATTATCCTCCACGCACAGCACGGCGAGGCGGCGAGCGGCGGCAGGCGTTTGTTGCGAGCGACCACCCTCTCCTGTTGCGGCAGTCGCGACCGGCAACACGGCGGAGAACTGAAACCGCGAACCGCGGCCGGAAGTGCTGGTGACGGTAAGATCGCCACGCATAAGCTTGGCCAGACGCTTGACGACGACGAGACCAAGACCTGCCCCGCCATAGCGCCGCGCAATCTCCGGGTTTGCCTGCCGGAACGCACGAAACAGTCGCTTGATCTCATCGCGCGTGAGGCCGATGCCGCTGTCGGTGACCGTGAAAACCAGTTTTGTTTGCCCACGCGCCGCGCGCGCCGATCGCGCGTCGAGCTGAATCGTGCCGCGCTCGGTAAACTTCACCGCGTTGTCGATCAGATTTTCGATCGCGGCGCGAAGCCGGACCGCATCGCCAATGACGATTTCCGGCAGACTGTCGGCAATGCTCACATCAACGCGCAAGCCTTTGGTTTCTGCTCGGGCTCTAAGCGCCTCGGAAAGATCGTCGACCAAGCGCCGTGGCCGGAACGCTTGTTGCTGCAAGACAATGTCGCCGACATTGGCCTTGGCGGCATCGATCACCAGAGTCGTAAGCGCAGCAAGGTGCTCGGCGCTGGTCTTGATATCCGAGGCCCAGCGCCGTTCGCGCTCGCCGAGATTGGAGCTCGCCAGCAATTCGCCGAGCGCCAGAATGCCGGTGAGCGATGTGCGGATGTCGTGAGCAAAGGCCGCAAGCGCGGTCTCGGTCGCGGGCGCGGCAAGACTGCCGCGCGTTTCGCGCCGTCGCACAGACTTCGCAGCGGACTTTTTCTTGGCCCTTGTTCGCACCATGACATCCAGCCGGTCCCACAATGCCACGCCGGCGCCGTGAAAAGAACCGGCACTTTGTTAGTGCCGTGCGATTTTGCCTGAATGCAAGCGAGCAATTTTTAGACGCCAGCTAACGCCCTAATCCCACCATGCGCCTGATATCCGTCGCGCCCGCGCCCTCGGCCCGCAATTCACGCAGGCTTTTGGCCTGTGCCGATTTGGATAGCTTGTTGCCCTCGGAGTCGAGAATGAGTTTGTGATGATGATAATTCGGCTCCGGCAGGCCGAGCAGCGCCTGCAACAGGCGATGAATGCTGGTCGACCAGAACAGGTCCCGTCCACGAACGATATCGCTCGCGCTCTGAAGGGCGTCATCGACAGTGACAGCAAGATGATAACTGGTCGGTATCTCCTTGCGCGCCAGAACGACGTCGCCCCATATCTGCGGCACTGCTGTCACGCGCCCGGTCTGGCCCTGCGGACCGAACGCCGGTTTCGGTCCAGGTCAGCACACCGGCGAGGGCCACCGCGGCGTCCGTGGCGAGCCGCAACGCATAGGGTTCACCAGCGGCGATGCGGCGTTCGCGCTCGGCGGGCGAAAGCTTTCGCGCCCGCCCCGGATAAATCGGCGCGCCGTCGGGATCGCGCGGCCAGTGCGATCCCGACGGTCCATGCCGTTCACGTTCCGCGACCAGCGCCGCAATCTCGCTTCGGCTCTCGAAACTCGGATAGAGCAGTCCTTGCGCGTTGAGCTTGGCGATTGCGGCCTGATAATCGCCGAAGTGCTCGCTCTGCCGCCGTACCGGCCGCTCCCAGGTCACGCCGAGCCAGGCGAGATCTTCGTAGATCGCGACCTCGTATTCCGGGCGCGCACGGGTCGCGTCGATGTCCTCGATGCGCAGCAGCAACCGCCCGCCGCGTTCGCGCGCCATGTCATGATTGAGCAACGCCGAATAGGCATGGCCCAGGTGCAGGTATCCGTTCGGGCTCGGCGCGAAACGCAGAATGCGGGTGTACATCGACGTCACGCTATTCGAGAGTGTCGCTTGACCGGCGCCTTCCCGTCGCCAATTCAATAGCACCAATGGCCAAACTCTCCCACATCCGCACCGAGAGCGACCTCGACAACGGCATCGCTGCGCTGATTGCGGCCGAACCGCGATTTTCCGCACTGATCGTGACAGCGGGGCGGCCACCGTTGCGGCGGCGCCCGGACGGCTTCGCTGGCCTCGCCACGACGATTGTTTCGCAGCAGCTTTCGACCGCGAGCGCCGGCGCGATCTGGGGCCGGCTCGCCGCTGCATTCGACCCTTTCGAGCCGGCCGCCATCATCCGCGCACGCGCGCCACGGCTGGCCAAGGCCGGCCTGTCGTCGCCGAAAATCCGCACGCTAAAAGAAATCGCGCGCGCCATTGCGCAAGGAAGGTTGCCACTCACCACGCTCGCCGATCTCCCGGCTGACGAAGCCCATGCTACGCTCACCGCAATCCATGGCATCGGGCCATGGACCGCAGATATTTATCTCTTGTCTTGCCTCGGCCACGCCGACGCCTGGCCGGCGGGCGATCTTGCTTTGCAGGAGGCGGCGCGTCTTGCCTTCGGCTTGCGCACGCGACCGACGGCAAAGGAAATGGTCACGCTCGCCGAACCGTGGCGGCCCTGGCGCTCGGTGGCGGCGCGGGTGTTGTGGACCTATTATCGTTCGGTCAAAGGGCGAGAGGGCGCGCCCGTGCAACCGGCAAAGCCTGCCAAAGCGAAGCGAGGTCGGAATGGCCGGTGAGCTCGATGGTCCGCGACTTTCTCCGAAGTCGGGAAGCGCACGGCAGCTTGTGGTTTTCCTCCACGGCTACGGCGCCGATGGCAATGACCTGATCGATATCGGCCGCGCCTGGCAAGAGATGCTGCCGCACGCCGCTTTCGTATCGCCGCACGCACCGGAGCCGTGCGGGCAAGCACCGGTCGGCCGACAATGGTTTCCGCTCACGATGCGGGATCCGAACGAACGCTGGCTTGGCGTCCAAAAAGCCGCACCGACGCTGACGCATTTTCTGGATGCAGAACTTGCCCGCCACAAACTGCCGCCATCCGCGCTGGCGCTCGTTGGCTTCAGCCAGGGTACGATGATGGCACTTCATGTCGGCCTGCGCCGCGCCACGGCGCCCGCCGCCATCGTCGGCTATTCCGGCGTGCTGGTGACGCCGCCCGATCTGGACCCGGAAAAGTTCGCCGCCGAAATCACATCCCGGCCGCCTGTGCTGCTCGTACATGGCGACCGCGACGACCTGATCCCGCCGCAGGCGCTGTTTCAGGCCACTCAGGGCCTTGCCGCCCTCGAAGTGCCGGTCGAATGGCATCTGTCGGCCGGGATCGGCCACGGCATCGACGGCGAAGGTTTACGCCACGGCGGTGAGTTTCTCGCCCGCCGCTTCAAATAAACGGCTGAAATTGCTTGATTATTTAACGGCGAGTTGCTGTTTCCAGTAACGCTTTTCTAGCACTTTTCCAGCACTTTAGGCTCAGAAACGCCGTGCTGGATTAGATTGGCCATGGTCACAATGCTGAAGCTATTGAGCCCTCGCGCGGGTATTGCTCGCTTCTCGGCCCAGATCGCCAAATTTGGCTCCAACAGACGCGGCAACGTCGCGGTCATTACCGCGCTGGCTTGCCTGCCGATGATAGCGGCCGTCGGTTGCGTTATCGATTATTCCGACGCGAGCATGATCAAAACCAAGTTGCAGGCAGCGTCCGACGCCGCAGCGCTCGCCACCGTTTCCGTCAATTCGTCTGTCATCGCCACCGCAAAGGCCATGTCGAGCAACGGAACCGTTTCAGGCGGATCGACTTACGCCACCAATTTTTTCAATGCCAATCTGAACACGTCGCCGGAAAACGTCGGCTACAATACCTTGAGTTTGACGCCGGCACCGACTGTCACTCTCAGCGGCACAACCGTTACGGTCAAAGTCAATTTTTCCGCGAATGTCCCGACGTATTTCCTCGGCGTTCTAGGCCACAGCACCATTACAGTGAACGGCAGCTCAACAGCCAGTTACGCCCTGCCCACTTACATCAACTTCTATCTGATGACCGACGTCTCAGGGTCGATGAGCATGCCTTCGACTGCCGCCGAGCAGGCGCGGCTGATGGCCGTCAATCCGGATGATCTGCAGGGAAACCCCGGCTATCCGCAGGGCTGTCAGTTTGCCTGCCACTTCTCGGCGCAAGGCGCCTGCGCGCAGACCTCTGCGCAGGGGAATCCGTACCAAGGTCCGATACCGGCTCCCGCCGGGCGAAACCGACGAACCCGCATTCGGGCGGATATTGCCAGGGCTTCATCATTAGCCGACTGGGAACGAACCCGGTGTCGTTTAGCTCCGGCAATAACATAAACAATGGCAACAGCGTGAACTGGAACAATACTGCGGTCCAATCCTGCCCTACCGCGGGCACCACGTCATGTATTCAGTTACGCGCCGATGCGGTCGGCTATGCAGTTACTAATTTGCTGACAACCGCCTACACCGTCGAGACCAACAACAAGGTAACCGGTGAATATCAAGTCGGGCTCTTTCCGTTCATCCAGTACCTTTATGGCTGTGCGTCGGTGACACCCTGCTCTGCCTCCAACACCTATTTCCCTTTGACCACCAACCTAACCGCGACCGGCACAGGGTCTCTCAGCAACGCGGCGAACAACCTCGCCACCTTGCTCGACACCGGCGTCAACTCAAACCTCGGCTCTGGCGGAACCCACTTCGAAAACGCGTTTGCCAGCATAAACAGCGCGATCAGCAGTGTGGGAACCGGAACCAGTTCCTCCAACGCATTGCCTTACATCTTTCTCATCACTGACGGCTCGCAGAACTACCAAACGCAATGGACTGGCAACTGGGGATCCGCAAACGGTACCGGTTCGTGGTCAGCGACAACGAATATTCCCTACCAGAATTCGGCGAGCGTCATACCCAAATACAGCCCAAACGACGAACCCGGCAGCACCGATTGGTGCACGAAAATAAAGAATCGCGGCATCACCATCGCTGTTCTCTACATACCCTATCAAACCATCTCGGATGCCAGCACGATCTTCGACGACGAAGACGGCTATGCGAATAGCAACATCCAGTACATTCCGACGGCGCTGCAAGCCTGCGCGTCGACAAATTTCTTCTATACGGCCAGCACGCCAGCAGACATCAATAGCGCGCTACAGACAATGTTTAACCAAGCCGTAGACACCGCCCACATCACAAACTGACGGCGCTAAAGTTTCGGAGCAGCTTGGGCGGCCAGGGCTCGCGGTCAGCCGCGACATCGCGCGGTTATTCCGGCCGATTTTGCTTTGCGAGATTGACGGCGATCGCGGCATTATATTTGCCGGCTGCAAGGAGCATTATCACCCGCCGACGATTTAACCCAAAAAATATCACACGCCGCGCACGATTCTATTTCCTGCCGATACTCTAGCAAGACCTTTTATCTTCGCCGGCCAGCCACAAAACGCTCAACAGGTAGTGCTTGATGGTGTGTAAACGATGCAAGAAACGCCGCGTGGCGTCGTATACAGATTATCATGAAAAGGTGATGCCGCCCGAACCGAAGAAGCCGAACAGCGGCGTGTAGGCATAACTGACCTCGGCAAATATCAGGTAGACTGGATAGGTACTGCTCGTCTTGAGTGCAGTCGGCAGCGGAGGAACAACTGTGCGGGCCGTGCCGCCTTGCGACGCGCTCCACTCGACGGTCGCAGCGGTAGCGCTGGTGATTTCTATTTGCGAGACGGTAACGACCGGCGTTGTGCTGTTATACGGCGCCATAATAACCGACGAGGCGCCCAGTATCGACGACATATCGGTCGACGCGATGGTGCTATACTGGTTTGTAATCGACGCTAGCGCGTAGGTCGCCGCGCGTACTTTCATATAGGTTGCAATCGCCCGTCCGCCGTCGAACGTTGCCAGAAAGATAACCGCCAGGACCGGCAGGATCGCCGCAAATTCGATCGCTGCAACACCGCGCGTCGAACTTCCAAAACGCCGGAGAATTTGTGACGTCTTGCGCATTATTGGTACGGCTCTATCCGGAACGCGGTGACACCCATCATCTCGGCGTAGCCGCTGTTTCCGGATATACTGGGCAGCACCGCATGCAACGGTCCGCTGATGATCGGCCATTGGTAGATCAATTGCACCACCATGACCTGGCCTGAGTTGCCAAGGCTATACGCCCAGGTATTATTAACCGCGCCACCGCCGTTGTAGGTCAGCGTTGGTGCTGTCGTACTCGCGCCGCTGAAATTGGTATAACTCTGCACATTCGCGTAGACGTTGGCGCAAGTGAACATCGGTCCAAGTAACGGGCAGACGTCGTTGGTGAGAAAATTCGCTTGGCTGGTGCCGGCGTTTTGAACCTGACCCGTCATGATGAGCCGGCCGACTGAGACGGCCGCGTTCTGCAGATTCATCTGAGCAAACAGAAAGAACGTAACCTGAAAGATCGCGACCAGCAGTGCGATCAGCAGCGGCGCGACAAAAGCGAATTCGACCACCGTCGTGCCGCGCTGCGCAACACCGAAGCGAATGATCGCTCTTGTACAGCGGCGGGAAAGCCTCGCCAGGTTTCGCATGGTCCATGTATCCATGTGCGAGCCGATCAATGCCAGCACCGCACCCTCCGCTAATATTTGAAACACATTGATGTTTCGTTGCCCGACAGCGATAAACTTGGCCCCTTGGCCGGGATGCAAGTGCGTCGTTAACCACGATGATGTCGTGATACGCGTCGATGTTCGCGGCGCCTGAACTCAAATTTGAATCAATCAAATAACGACTTGTTCACCCTGTTTTCGCCGCCGTTTGCGCGATGATGGCTTCAAGCGCAGCAAGGCCATCGGTGAGCGCGGCGGGCCCGGGCTGCAAGATCAGCGGCGATTTGATTTCCGCGAGCGCATTGCGCTGCACTGCCGGCAAGGCATCGAAGCCCGGGCGCTTTGCGACTTTCTCCGGCCGAAACTTTTTGCCGCACCATGAGCCGACGATGACGTCGGGCGCGCGAGCGATAACCTCTTCCGGCGTGACGAAGCGGTCCTTTGCCGATTTGCCGGACGCTCGATCGGAAAATATGTCGATGCCGCCGGCGGCTTCGATCAACTCCGAGACCCAGCCTATCCCTGAGATCATGGGATCGTCCCATTCCTCGAAATAGACTTTCGGACGATGACGCAACCCATTCGCGCGCTGGTGAGCGGCTGCAACTCCGGCAGCGAGTTGATCGGCGAGCGCCGCCGCACGCTCTGCGACGCCGACCAGCGAGCCGAGCATACGGATCATGTCGAGGATTTCGGCGATCGTCCGTTGATTGAACGCATGGACGCCGATGCCTAGGCGGATCAACGCCGCGGCGATGTCCGCCTGAAGATCGGAGAACGTCAGGACCAGATCCGGTTTCAGCGCGACAATTTTCGGAATATCGGCGGTCGTAAACGCCGAAACCCGCGGCTTCTCTCGCCGCGCCCGCGGCGGCCGCACCGTGTAGCCCGAAATCCCCGCAATGCGATGATCCTCGCCGAGGAGATACAGCGTCTCGACTGTCTCTTCCGTCAGGCAGACGATGCGCTCGGGTGGGAACATGGTTTGCTTTCACGAGGGGCGGTGGCCCGCAGTTTACCCGCCGCGCTTTGCCGTAGACAGGCAGTCGCTGCCTTGGTTAGCTTCTTTCCCGCAGGTGACCTCATGCCCGATCGGCAGACATACGATTACATCGTTATAGGCGCAGGTTCGGCCGGTTGCGCGTTGGCCAACCGGCTGACCGAGGACACCGGCAGAACAACGCTGCTGCTGGAAGCCGGCGGCTGGGATCGCGATCCGTGGATCAAGATTCCCCTTGGCTGGCCCCGCCTGCTGCTCAACCGCAAGCACGACTGGATGTATTTCGCCGAGCCGGAAGCGTCGAGCGGTGGACGCGGCCTGGAATGCGCAAGAGGAAAGGTCATCGGTGGCTCGTCGTCGATCAATGCCATGGCCTATACGCGCGGCAACCGCGGCGACTACGAGCGCTGGGCCGCCTCCGGTCTTACCGAATGGTCCTACGCGCACGTGCTGCCCTATTTTCGGCGTCAGGAATCCTGGGAAGGCGGCGCCAGCTTCTTCCGTGGCGGCGCCGGACCGCTGTCGACGCAGAACACCCGCTTCTCCGATCCGCTGGTTGACGCTTTTGGCGCAGCCGGCCAGGCGGCGGGTTACAAGACCACGCCGGATCACAACGGAGCACAGCAGGAAGGTTTTGGCGTCTGGCAGATGACGGTGCGCGACGGCCACCGCTGCAGCGCTGCCGACGCCTATTTGCGGCCGGCGCTCGACCGCATGAATTTGAAAGTCGAAATCAACGCGCTGGTCACGCAAATCCTCTTCAACGGCAAGCGCGCCACCGGCGTCGCATACACCCAGCACGGCAAGGACGTTACCGCATACGCGGACCGTGAAATCATCCTTTGCGGGGGCGTCATTAATTCGCCGCAGCTTTTGATGCTGTCGGGCGTCGGCGATCCCGATGAACTGCGCACCCAGGACATCGCAGTGAAGGTCGCGCTGCCTGGCGTCGGCAAGAACCTGCAGGATCATATCTCGGCGCAAATCGTCTACGCGCGCAAAGAACCCGGACCGTTTCACCGCGCCATGCGATTTGATCGCATCGTGTCGGCGCTGGCCGACGCCTATTTCCATGGCGAGGGCATCGCTGCCGATTTGCCGACCGGCCAACTCGCGTTCCTGAAAAGCCGGCCAGACGCAACGCTCCCCGATGTCGAGCTGGTCTTCAATGCCGCGCCGATGACGGCCTATCCCTATTTCTGGCCGTTCCGGCGTCCCTACGCCGACGCTTACGCCTGCCGTGTCGCGGTGTTGCGGCCGGAGAGCCGTGGTCGAGTTCGAGCTGATCTCGGCCGATCCGAAAAAGCCGCCGCGCATCCGGCAGAATTTTCTCGCCACCGACAATGACTGGAAGACGCTGCGCGCCGGCCTGCGCATGGTTCGCGACATCGGCCGCCAGGCGCCGTTGCAGCCGTTCGCGGCCCGCGAAATCGGGCCGGGCGACCGGGCCGTCTCCGACGCCGAACTCGACGACTATATCCGCACGACCAACATTACCGTCCACCATCCGGCGGGGACCTGCAAAATGGGCATCGCCACCGATCGCATGGCCGTGGTCGATCCGGAACTCCGGGTATTCGGTACGGAAGGACTTCGCGTCGTGGACGGCTCGGTGATGCCGGACCTGATCGGCGGCCATATCAATGCGCCGATCATCATGATCGCGGAAAGGGCCGCCGACCTGATCCGCGGCCGCCAGCCGCTCGAAGCCGTCCGATTTGCCGGCGCCTCGGAACTATCGCGGCAATAATTAGGCCCGGCAGACAAGCCTTGGTACAGGCTTCACAATCCCGTCACGCCTGCCTATAAAATGGTACCCATCGCCGCACTGCGGCATTGAGTCGGGTCAGGAGCGTCGGCATTGAACGCTCACGTTTCGCCTTCAGGTTTTCCAGCGCTCGTGCTGAACGCTGACTTCCGGCCGCTGAGCTATTATCCGCTGTCTCTTTGGTCCTGGCAGGATGCGATCAAGGCCGTTTTCCTGGAACGGGTAAACATCGTCGCCAATTACGACCGGGCGGTGCACTCGCCGAGCTTCGAGATGAAGCTGCCGAGCGTGGTGTCGCTGAAGACCTATGTGAAGCCCTCGACCCATCCGGCCTTCACCCGGTTCAACGTCTTCCTGCGCGACCGGTTCTGCTGCCAGTTTTGCGGCTCGCGCGATGACCTGACATTCGATCACCTGATCCCGCGCTCGCGTGGCGGGCAGACGACATGGAACAACGTTGTTGCCGCCTGCTCGCCCTGCAATCTGCGCAAGGGCAGCCTGACCACTGACGAAGCCAGGATGTTTCCGTCGCAAACGCCGTTCCAGCCGTCGGTGCAACACCTGCATCGCAACGGGCGGCTGTTCCCGCCGAATTATCTGCACGACAGCTGGCTCGACTATCTCTACTGGGACACCGAGCTCGATCCATAGCGTTCTGCCGCCACGCTTACCGCGCTGCAACCAATCGGCCTCTGACGCATTTTTTCAGGTTGTGCCTGCGGGCACACGGGACTACATGCGCGTTTGGCGTTTGATTGGAGCCTGAGATGGGATCGATGGTCCTGCTCGATCTGATGGGCGGCGTGGCGCTGCTGCTGTGGGGCCTGCATATGGTCCTCAGCGGCGTGTTGCGCGCGTTCGGTCCCGACCTGCGCCGCTTCCTGGGCACTGCGCTACGCAATCGCTTTTCAGCATTCGCCGCGGGCCTCGGTCTGACCGCGCTGTTGCAGTCGAGCACCGCGACCGGATTGATGACGGCTTCGCTTGCTGCCGACGGTCTGGTTGGCCTGGTGCCGGCGCTTGCCATCATGCTGGGCGCCAATGTCGGCACGACCTTGATCGTGCAGCTTCTGTCGTTCGACATCGCGGCGGTCGCGCCGGTGCTGTTCGTAATCGGCCTGGTCACTTTTCGCGCCGGCGGCACGGGCCTCACCAAGGCGCTCGGCCGCATTGCGATCGGGCTTGGCCTGATTTTTCTTTCGCTGCACATCCTGCTCGATACGCTGGCGCCCGCCGAGCAGGCGCCAGCGGTGCGAACCGTGCTCGCCGCCATCACCAACGATCCCGTGCTTTGCATCCTGATCGCGGCGGCGCTGACATGGGCGGCGCATTCCAGCGTCACCGTTGTGCTGCTGACGATGTCGCTCGCCTACTCGCATTTCATCACCGAACCGGCGGCCTTGGCGCTGGTGCTCGGCGCCAATCTCGGCAGCGCCATTAATCCGCTGATCGAAGGCGGTACACAGGGCAATCCCGCAAGCCGCCGACTCCCCGCGGGCAATCTGCTTAACCGCCTGTTCGGCATAATCGTCGTAACGCCCTTCCTCGGACCGATCGCGCACGAACTATCGCTCTTCCAGCCCGATCCGTCGAAGATGACGGCGGAATTCCACATGATCTTCAACGTGGCGCTGGCGGTGATTTTCATCGGCCCGCTCGACGCCGTGGCGTGGCTGCTGGTGCGTCTCCTGCCCGACAAGAAGCAACCAATCGACGAGCTGGCGCCCCGCTATCTCGACGAAGCTGCGCTCGAGACCCCGCCGCTCGCGCTTGCCAACGCGGCGCGGGAAACGCTGCGCATGGGCGACGTCATCGAGACTATGCTCCGCGACGTCATGACCGCCTTGATGACCAACGATCGTGTACTCGCCGCCGGCGTTTCGAAAAAGGACAACATCGTCGACAAGCTGGACGAAGCGATCAAGCTTTACGTCACCAAACTTACCCGCGACAGCCTCGACGAGCGCGAAGGCCGCCGCGCCATGGAGATCGTGTCGTTCACAATCAACCTCGAGCACATCGGCGACATCATCGACAAGAATTTGTGCGAACTCGCCGCAAAGAAGATCAAACGGCGCTATCAGTTCTCAGCCGGAAGGCGCCGCTGAACTGGCGGCCTTTCACAAGCGGGTCTGCGAATGCCTTCAGGCCGCGTTCGGCATCTTCATGACCGGCGACGTCAACGCGGCAAAGAAGCTGTTGCGCGAGAAAGCCGACATGCGCAAAGCCGAACTGGAAGCCGCCGACCGCCATTTCGAACGTCTGCGCGAAGGCCGGCCGGAAACCATCGAAACCACATCACTGCATCTGGACGTACTGGCCGACCTCAAGCGCATCCACTCGCATATCTGTTCCGTTGCTTATCCGGTGCTCGAAGCCGCCGGCGAATTGCCGGTGCGCGACAGCGCGAGAATAGATCTGCCGGTAACAGACACGCTGACCTACCAGCCAAAGTTGCCGTAGCGTCGAGTTACGTTTAATCGCGCGATTTGACGATGCCTAACTTCGCACTTAGTCTGCGCAATGACGGTTCCCCCTTGGGGATCAAAAGGGAACGCGGTGCGAGCAATCTTTTGCTCAATGCCGCGGCTGCCCCCGCAACTGTGAGCGGCGAGTTTTCCGTTTAAAGTCCACTGGGATATCGCGTCCTGGGAAGGCCGACGGAAGGTAACGACCCGCAAGTCAGGAGACCTGCCGTCAGTAACGGTCACGCGCGAACGCGTTGGGCGGGGTGTCCTGGCGTAATGTCGAGTACGGTTGTTTTACGGTCCTCTAACGGGCGAAACGGACCGCCAATCAGCCAAAATCGCGGTGACAGAACGTTCTTCGCCGTTGGGGCGTGGCATGTTGCCTGTCATCAATTGCGGCCGCGAGCGCGGCCGTAACTCCGCATTGCGTTATCTTCTGATCTCGACATCGGCTTTCGCGGTTCTGCTGGCGAAGATCCATCCAGGGGCTGCTCAGACGGCGCCGCAAGGTCAGGCGGCGACGGATCAGAGCAAGCTTCCGCAAATTCAAGTCTCCGGGCAGCGTCCAGCGAAGCCCGCGCACGGCAAAAACTCCGGCGTAACGACAGCGGCGCAAACCCCACCCATCAGCGGCAGCCGCACCTGTGACGCTACAACCGGCTCCGCTCAGCGGCATTCCAATGACGCCGCTCAATTCGGTCGCATCAAGCTCGACCCGGCTAGGCCTTCCGGTGTTGCAAACGCCGGCATCGGTCGATGTCATCACGCAGCAGACCATGCAGGATCAGGGCTATCGGACCAGCGCCGAAATCGCCAAGGGGGCCGTCGGTGTATTGGACCTCGACTCGGCCGGCGCCCCGGCCAACTTTTCGATGCGGGGCTTCACCTTCGGCGCGGTGAACGTTCTCTACAACGGAATTTCGGTCGGTGTGGCAAGCGACACGACGCGCGTGATGGACACAGCTAATCTCGACCAAGTCGAGATCCTCAAAGGTCCGTCGGCGCTGATGTCAGGGATGATGTCGATCGGCGGCGCAGTCAACTACGTCAGCAGGCAGCCGACCACGGGGCCGATCCAAAACGAGTTGGACCTGTCAGTAGATTCGCTCGGAACGTTCCGCTCACATTTTGGTTCGGGCGGCAGCACCGGCGTTCAGGGCCTCGACTATCGCTTCGATGCGACGGGATCGAACATCAACAGCTTCATCGACGGTGATTACAAAGATCTCACGGAGCTTTCCACGCAATTCAACTATCACGTCAACAATAATTTCATGACCTTCGTAGCCGTCGACTATAGTAAGGACTCCGGTCACTCCTACTGGGGCACTCCGCTGGTGCCGACCTCGTTTGCTGGCGGGAACGCCGTGAACGGTGTCGTCTCAGGCAACATGGTCAACACATTTACCGGCGCGACCATCGGCCCGGTGACAGTCGATTCCCGCACACTGACGACCAACTATAACGTCGCCGACAACACCACCGGCGCACAGGAGCTGTGGTTGCGCAGTGGCGCCGAGTGGACGCCGCTCAATAACGTCACGGTCAAAGATCAGGTCTACTATTTTCAGGCACAACGGCGCTGGATCGACAGCGAGACTTACGCCTTCGACGACGGCTCACAGCCATGTTGTTCGCTAGGCACCAATGTCATCGACCGCGACCGTTTCTTCGTAACGCACGGCCAGAACGTGGTCGGCAACAATCTCGATTTCTCGTGGGATTCGCGACTGTTCGGTATGGACAATCGTCTTGCGACCCAGTTCCAGGTAAGTGGAGACTGGATCAGCTTTTACGAAGAAGGTGGAAATACCTTTCCCGACGACTTCGTGTCGGTGATTGATCCTGCCCAGGGCGTTTACGGTCCAGAGTTCTCCGAATATCCGTAATAAGGAGCTCGATGATGTCGCCTTGGCGTTCGAAGATCGTCTAAAGGTCACGTCTGCATTCGCGCTGATCGGCGGCGTTCGCGTCGACGATTGGACGCTGAAGAGCAACGGCAGCAACTTCGACGGCTCGCTTCCCGGCGGGGAGCCATTCACCCAGGTCTGGAAGCCAGTCTCCTATCGCGCGGCCTACACCTACGAGCCGATCAAAGATCTTGTTTTCTATAGCATGTACGCCACATCGTACGATCCGGCAGTTGCCAACGTTTTCTCCGTCAACAACTCGACACCGCTTGCCCTGACGAGCGCGGCTATCTACGAGACCGGCGTCAAGCAACTGTTATGGAACGGCAAGGCGGAGTGGACTTTCGCCGCCTACGACATCACGCGGCGCAACGTCTATGTGCCAATCACTGACATGACGTCCGCGCTCGCTGGCGAAATTGCCTCTAAAGGTATTGAACTCGCCGGCGCGGTGCGTCCGATCGATCCCTTGAAGCTCTGGGGCAATATTGCACTGACCCACGCCCGCTACGAAAATTTCAATTCGACGGACTTCAATGGAAACCTCGTATCGTGGTCCGGCAATACGCCCTCGAACGTCGCTCCGATAATCGCGAATGCCGGTGCATCCTATCGCTTCGAGCATTGGCGATGGCCCGTCGAGATCGGCGGGTCGGTGCGCTATGTCGGAAATCGTTATCTCTTTGAGGACGACATGACGACAATGAACGCTTATACGACGGCGGATATTTATGCCTTCGTCGACATTCCAGGCCGCGATTTGCAGCATCCGGAACTCGAAAAAGTGCGCGTCACGTTCCGCGTCCGCAACCTGACAAACACCGTTTACGCCGCGTTCTCCGATCCAGGCTATCCGGACCAGGTTTATCTAGGCGATCCGCGCACCTATGAGGTCGCGGCTTCAGCCAAATGGTGAAACACCGGCGCGAGATGCGCATTCCGTCAGGCGCCGGCCTTGGCGTTGAGGCCGACTTCCTCATAACCGCCGCCGCTCTCGTCCGGCCAGGACACCGCCTTCTGGAATGACGGCCGCGCCGAAACGCGGCCGTACCATTCGTGGACACACGAACGGCGGTCGCTGGACCAGAACTGATCATTACCAAGCGCTGACAGCCGGAACATGTAGGGTGCAATCGCAATGTCGGCGAGGCTGAAGTCTTCGCCGACGATCCAGGGGCCTGGATCGAGAATCTTTTCCAGGCGATCGAGCAGTTGCTCGATGGTCGCGCCGGCTTCAGCGAGTTCGGCTGCCGTGATTTCTCCGCGCACGCCGCGGGAATGAAGGTCCTGGTAGTAGCGCATCGGCCTGCGGGCCGCCTGTTTGATGAGTTCCTCTTCGCCCCACCGGTTGCGCAGCTTCGGCAACAGATATTTGACCATCGTCAATTTGACGATGGCGTCAAAGTCGTCCTCACAGCCGCGGATGAATTCGCGCATCCGTGCCTGCTTGAGCGGGGCTGCGGGGATCAGCGCCGGTCCTGGAAACGCCGCGTCGATGTACTCGTTGATGATGATGGATTCCCGGATCGGCGCGCCATCGTGCACCAGCGTGGGCACCACGCCGCCGGGATTGATCGCGAGATACTCCGGCTTGAGCTGATCGAACTTGAACAGATCGATATAACGGCTGACCCATCGGACGCCCTTCTCCTCCAGCGCCATCCGGCAGCGAACCGAGCAGACGGAACTCCAGAAGTGGTACAACTCAATCATAGCTGCGCTCCCACTTTTGTCGCCGGGCTATTCAGCAGCCACCTTGTGTGCGCCACTGAAGGCCGGCGCGACCTCGGCCATGAAGCGCGCCATTTCGTCCTTGACCTGATTGTGCGGTTTCTGACCGACGTTGAAGTAGAGGATCACTTCATCGACGCCCGCCGCTTCGACCCTCTTGAGCGCATCGGCAATGCGGGCCGGCGAGCCAAACAGCACCGCATTCTCGGTCAAATCCTGCGGCTGCACCTTGGCAAGTTTCGCGACCATGTCGACGAAATAGCGGTAGCTCGGCGGCGCGGTCTTCGGATCGCCGGGCAGCGCCGGGATCACGCATTCGCGGTAATAACGGATCTGGCGGGCGCGGGCGGCGTCTTCCTCCGCCTTGTTGTCGGCGAAGTGAATGAAATAGCTGCACATCATCCGATGCGGTTTTTTGCCGTGCTTGGCGCACGTCTCATTGTAAAGATCGGACACCTGCTTGAGTCCGCCGAAGCTGATCGCCGCCGCGAACGGCGCCACGATCAATCCGCAGTCCAGCCGGGCGGCAAGTTCGATGGACGGCTTGGAGAACGATCCGACATAGGTCGGGATCGGCTTTTGCACCGGCTTCGGCGTAATTCGCACATCGTCGAACGAAAAATGCTTGCCGTGGTGCGACATGCGATCGTCGGCCGCCCAAAGCTGCCGGATCACTTCCAGGCTTTCTTCGAAGATGCCCTGGTTGTCATCGAACGAAACGTGGAACGGTTCGTATTCGCGGCGGTCGTAGCCGCGGCCGCAGGCGAAATCGACGCGGCCGTTGGAAAGCAGGTCGAGCGTCGCCCATTGTTCGGCGACACGGATCGGATGATGCAGCGGCGTCACCGTTACCGCCGGCGCAAGCCGAATGCGCTTGGTCTGCGCGGCGATATAGGACAGCACCAGATCCGGACATGACAGCACGCCGAGCGAATTGAAATGATGCTCGCCGATCCAGGCGGAATGCATGCCGATCTGGTCGGCATAGAGCGCTTCGTTGGTGATGTCGGCGACGAACTGGTTCGCGGAACGGGTATTGTTTTCGTAGTGGTTGTCGCTCAGCGTGAAGTAGCCGAAGTCCATCGTAACCTCCCAAGCGTTGGCGTTCTCAATTTATTGTTGAGGTCACGATAGTTGAATTTGCATCAGTTGTAAATGCACTAATCGCGCGATAATCTGCCGCCGCCATGGCAACAGCGAACCGTTCTGCAAAACTCGATCTGGCCGACTACCTGCCCTACCTCGTGAATCGCGTCGGCTCGATCGTCGCCGAACAATTCGGCGAAGAAGCGCTGGCGCCCCATGGGCTTAGCATTGCGATGTGGCGGGTCCTGGCGGCACTGGCGAGCGCCGGCGAACAGCGCCAGATCGATCTTGCCGACCTGACCAGCATCGATTCATCGACATTATCGCGGCTGGTGACGCGACTGATCCGCATCGGCCTGGTAACACGCTCGCGCTCCGCAATCAGCAACCGCGAGGTTGTGGTGAAGCTGTCAGCCAAGGGCAACGCAGTCGTCAGCGGACTTATTCCAATCGCACGCGCGTACGAAACCGCAGCCCTCGCCGACATCTCGCCTGAGGAATTGATGGTCCTCAAGCGCTGCCTGCGCCGGATGTATAACAATATGAAAGAACGCGCGGCGGCGCCGGCCGTACGCCGTCCGAAACGCGCTGCAATCTAAATCTTAGTCGACGCTCGAGCCCGGCGCCGCGTCCTCGAACACCGTCTGCACCGGCGGCTTGCCGGAAAAGCCGAGCTCATTCCAGCGCGCCACCACCTGCTCGTAGGTTGCCTTCGACAGTTTGGTGCGCTTGGAGAAATTCTTGATGTGCCGGTAGTCCATGCAAGCGTTGATCAGCGCCTTCGATCCCCATGGCCGGATTTCCGGCGGATTGAGGCTCGGATCGAGGAAGGTGCTCCAGGTCTCGCGCAAAATGTCGATCGATTGTGCCGGACGCGACCGGGTCGCCATCGCCCATAGCACCTGATGCACATTGGTCGGATCGACATCGTCATCCACGACGATGACGTATTTGCCGAAATAGGCGCCGCCGACACATTGCGCCGCGAGCGCCATCACCTGCGGCGCGTGCCCCGGATACATCTGCTTGATCGAGACCACGGTGATGCCCCAGCCGGCGGCTTCCGGGATCGACCACACGCCCTGAATGCCGGGCACGCCGAGCTTTTGCAGGTCGGACCAGATCGCCGCCGAGCGTATCGCCGCCCAGAACAGGCCGGCCTCATTCGCGGGGCCATCCGCCATCAGCGCGCAGGTCAATGTCGGATTGTTGCGGTAGCGCACCTTCTCGACGCGCATGAACGGTGTCGCGCCACTCGGCCGTCCGTAATATCCGGTGAACTCGCCGAACGGACCTTCGGCAAAGGTCTCGTCGGGATAGACGAAGCCTTCGAGAATGATTTCCGCGCGGGCCGGCAGCGGCAGTCCCGTTACGTCGCTCTTGAACAGTTCGATCGGTGAGCCGTTGATGCCGCCGTAATATTCGTACTCGCTTTCGGTTTTCGGAAAGCTCGTCGCCGCCACCAGGAACAGCAGCGGATCGATGCCGTAAGCAGCGGCGATCGGCATCGGCTTGCCCATCTTCCACCACTTCTCGCGATCCAGCGTCGCGTCCTTGCCCGGCGAGGTATAGACGCCGATCTCGCGCGGACCTTTGATCATCATCCGATAGGTGCCGACATTGATGCGGCCGGTCTCCGGACATTGCGTCACCACCGCATCGCCGGTGCCGAGATAGAGGCCGCCGTCGAGTGGCCACATCCGCTGCGCCGGAAATTGCCGGATGTCGATGTTGTCGCCGGTGACGACGTTCTGATTGCAGATCGCGGTCTCGGCCGGCACCTCTTTGGGCTTCATCGTCTTGCCCATCTTGCGCTGCAGCGCCTGCACTGCCTTCAGCGGATGATCGACCATCTCCTCGCCGATCATCAGGCAGAACCGCGACAGATTGCAGCCGATCATGTTGTAAAGCGCACGGTGGCCCGGATGACCTTTGATGTTCTCGAACAGAAGCGCCGGACTTTTCTCGCTGCCGACCAGATAAGTGATGGTTGCTGCCTCCAGATCAGGATCGACTTCGGCGGTGATGCGCTTGAGCTCGCCCATCGCCTCGACCTTCGCCATCCACGTATCGAGATCGCTTGAATTGGGGCTGCTGACCGGGCCGGGTTTCGTTTCAGCCGTTGCAGGCCGCTTTTCCGGAGAAACCGGTACGCTCATGTCCATGGATAGTTCCTCACACGCAGCAGCCGCAGTGGCTTCGCCGCATCATAGTTTGACCGGGAGAACTTATCGACAGCGATCTCCCGCCCGCTAAGCCAGGCGGGGAAAAAGCCGCGTAGCGTTATCGCGCTGGAGGAGTCTGAGGTCCGCGTCGCCGAGGCCGAGCCGGGTTATACCTTCGGCGATCGCGTCGGCGGATCCGAACGGAGCATCCGAGCCATAGGTGAGTTGTGTGATCGGCCAAAGTTTCAGCACCGCTGCCATGGCGGCTGGCGCCGAACCGACACTGGCGAGATCATAGTATTGGCGCTTGAGCTCATATTCGAGGCCGCGCGGCAGGTGCTTGGCCTTTTCCTCGGGCTTGAGCCTTGCGGCGGCGCCGGCAAGACGCTGCATGATCGAGGGCAGCACACCACCGCCGTGAGAAAAGATAAAGGTCACATCGGGGCAGCGCGCCATCGTGCCGTTGAAGGCGAGGCTCGCGATAGTGCGTGCAGTGTCGGTTGGGAATTCGATGATCGCAGCATTGAGACCGGGAAAGATATTGCCGCAGCACGACATCGTTGGATGGACGAACACCTTGACCTTGCGCCGGTTAAGCTCGTCGAACACGGCTGCGAAAGCGTCGTCGCCGAGCAGCTTGCCGTCATAGCTGGTCATCAAGCCAATGCCGTCAAGCTTGAGCGTGTCAAACGCGTATTCGATCTCCTTGAGGCTGCCTTCGGTGTCCGGCAAAGGTATCGCCGCGAACATGCCGAAGCGGCCTGGATGATCCTTGATCATCTGCGCGCCGAACTCGTTGCAGATCCGGGAACGCATACGGGCCGCATCGTTGCCGTCATCGAACCACACGCCGGGGGTTGTCATGGACACGATAGCGGTGGCGATGCCGGCCTTGTCCATCTGGTCGAGAGCGTATTGCGGCGTCCAACTGGTATAGGCCGATGCCGGCAGCGCAGCCGAATCCTTAAGCAGGCGTTCGAGATTGGACGCGACATATCGCGGCGGATAGATGTGATGATGCGTGTCGATGATGCGCGGCCCGCTGCCTTGCGCAAACGCGCTGCCGCCGAGTGCCGCGGTGGCCCCAAGCATGGCCAGCACTCCGCGCCGCGAGGTCCCACAGCAAGGACAACTCATGGCCTCCTCCCGATGATTTTTTCGCGACAACGGCCAAAGCCGGCCGTTTTTGCGTTAGCCCGCCGACGATAGCTTGGCCGGTGAAAGTTATCGACAGTCATTTCCGTCGGGTTGTCAGCGATTCCGCCGCGAACTAAGCTGTCTCCGGTTGCTTAGCCCAAAGCGGAGCCGGGACATATGGTCCGAAAGCCTTGGGCGATCACGCTATTGATTATTGCCGCAGCGTTGGCCGCGGCTTTGGTGATCGCCATCCACGTTCCCGATCCGGGAATTCCCTCCACTGTCGCGCAGCGCCAGCCTGACGTTACGCACGGTGAGTACATTTACCGCTTGGGCGATTGCGCCGCTTGCCACACCAAGCCCGGCGGCCAGACGCTGGCCGGCGGCTACGCGCTGGTGACGCCGCTTGGCACGATCTATTCGACCAATATCACGCCGGATCGCGACCACGGTATCGGCAGCTACAGCTTGACCGACTTCGCACGCGCGGTGCGGCTCGGCGTGACACCGGACGGAACACGGCTCTACCCGGCGATGCCGTATACAAGCTACGCCAAGATGTCCGATGAAGACGTTCAGGACATGTATGCGTACCTGCAGAAAAATATTACGCCGGTGAGCGAGCCCGCGCCCGCAACGAAACTGCCATGGCCGTTCAATATGCGATGGACCATGGCATTCTGGAACGTCGTGTTTCTCGATTCCTCGCACTTCACGCCGAACTCGTCGAAAGACGCGCAGTGGAATCGCGGCGCCTACGTTGTTGAGGCGCTCGAGCATTGCGGCGAGTGCCACACGCCGCGGGCGATCACGCAGAATCTCGACAACGCGAAGAAATTCTCCGGCACCGTGTTGCAGGGCTGGAAGGCTTACAACATCACCGCCAGCAAGCAGTCGGGAGTCGGCGGCTGGAGCGACGATGCGCTCGCTTCCTATCTGAGCACCGGACATGCCGACGGCCATAGCTCGGCCAGCGGACCGATGGCGGAAGCCGTCAGCAACAGCCTGCGCTTTGCCAATGCTGACGACGTCAAAGCCATCGTTGCCTATGTGCGCTCGACCCCCGCGATCGACAACGCGCCCGCCATTGCGCAGAACCCGCCGGCCGCGAACGAGACGTCGCCACCGCCCGGCCTCGGCGTACAGGTGTTCGCCGGCAACTGCGCCAACTGCCACGACTGGAACGGCAAAGGCGTGCAGTCGCCTTACGCCAACCTGCTCGGCAGCAGGACTGTGAACGATCCCGATGCGACCAACCTGATGGCGATCGTACTGTCCGGCAGCAATGCGCCGCTGCCGATCGAGCACGCCTTCATGCCGCCGTTCGGCAACGGCCATAGCGACGACGAACTCGCCGCTGTAGCGAATTTCGTCAACGGCTATTTCGGCAACGGCACAACGCAAGTCACCGCCGCCGGCATCGAGAAGGCGCGAAAGTCGCTGCCGCAGAACTAACTTTCGGCGAAGGTCGGCTATCGATATCAGCCATCAAGCAGACGCGGTCCGATGTCTGCTATGGGCCGACACCGGAGTCGCGCGCTGCAATAACTGAGTCCTAGAATTCGTTGCTTTGCAAATACTGCCAAATTGATTCGAAGTACGCACCATGGTTCCATGTGCTACGGTTTACGACCTAAAGTTACAGGCGCCATGTTGAGGAATGATTGCGGGGGCAATAGGTGCGAATTGTCCGGATATTTGTCTCGTCACCTGGTGATGTGGATGACGAGCGATTACGCGTCCAAACCGTTGCAGAACGACTCAATGGCGAATTAGCCGATGTCGCTCAATTCCAAACCGTACGCTGGGAAGAAAAGCATTATAAAGCTCATGAGACTTTTCAGACGCAGATCCCAGAGGCCGCCGATTGCGAAATTGTAGTTGCTATCTTCTGGGCAAGGCTCGGCTCGGAACTGCCTCCAGAATTTCCACCCATGCCAGACGGAAATCCGTACGCAAGCGGCACCGCCTATGAGGTATTATCCGCAATAGAGGCTCGCAAGCGTCAGGAACAGACAACTCCAGTCACAGGGAAAGTTGAAGGCCCACATCCCGACGTTTACGTATTCAGGAAGAACTCTCCGCCTTTTCCACCGCCGCGTAACGAAAGAGAGCTAACCCTTAATCCGATACAATGGCAGCACCTGAAGGCCTTTTTTGAGCGCTGGTTTATCAGCCCAGACGGTCACTTCCTCGCGGCGTTTCAGAATTTTGAAACAACGGACGAGTTTGAGAGCCAGCTCGAAAAGCTTCTGCGCAATTGGATGGAGGAGAATGTCCTCCATGGACGCGCAGTGTTATGGCCGATCGCAATCAAAGGCTCACCTTTCCGTGGTCTTTCCATCTTTGACGCTGCGCACGCGCGGGTCTTCTACGGTCGCTCACGCGACATCGTGCGGGCGGTTGACCGTCTAAAAGCAGCAGCAGAACGCAAGGCGCCGTTCTTGCTGATAATAGGTGCGAGCGGCTCCGGAAAATCATCGCTAGCGCGCGCAGGTTTGGTTCCTCGACTCATCACGCCGGGAGTTGTCTCTACGGTCGATCAGTGGCGTGTCGCGGTGATGGAAGTGGGCGACGCGACCAAATTCTTCGAGGATCTTGCCGTTGCTCTATTTGCTAACGCGAACCAAGATGGTCTTTCTGGAATTCCCGAGATAGCTGAGGGAGACAACAAGACGCCGGAGGAGTTGGCTAAACTGCTACAACGCGGAGATGAAGCATCGATCCGCCCGGTCGTTCGGGCACTCGAGCGGATTGCAGAAGTCGAACGCGATCGCGGCGGCTTCGAGCGTCGGGTTCAGATAAATTTATTGCTCGTCATCGACCAACTTGACAACCTATTTGCCGCCGATGTCGCTCCGGAACAGCGTACAAATTTCGCCCGGTTGCTGCGCGCACTTACCGCGAGCGGTCGGATTTGGATAGTGGCAACCTTGCGTGCCGCACTCTATGAACCGTTCCTCAACGAATCAGACCTCAAGACGTTGAAGGACGCCGGAGCTGAGTATGACCTCGCTCCACCGGGGCCGGTAGAACTCGCCGAGATCGTGCGGCGGCCGGCGGAAGCAGCGGGCCTCGATTTTGAACGTGGTGTAAACGGTGTTTCGCTCGACGAGCGGTTGCTGGAAGAAGCGGGCGGAGCCGACACGCTGCCGTTGGTCCAATTTACTTTACAGAAACTGTTCGAGAACCGGCGAGTCGAAGGAAACAAGACGCTTTTGACGGTTGCCGCCTATGATGCGTTGGGCGGCATCAGCGGCGCTATCGATCAAGCCGCTGAACGTACATTTGGAGAGCTTGGCAAGGGAGAACAGGACGCTTTGCCACGGCTTTTGCGGCAGCTCGTGATCCCAGCGCATGATTCAATCGCAGTTTCTACCGGCCATTCCGCGCTGACCATCCGTGCCACTTCGCTTGCCGAAGCTGCGACCGACGCACGTGGGCGACGTCTCATCGATGCGTTAGTTGGGGCTGCCATATTGGTGTTGTCGAAGAATGATGGCGTGCCGACGGTTCACCTCGCCCACCAGCGAGTCCTTGAAAGCTGGAAACGCGCTAAGGAAATCGTTGCAAGCAATATGGATTTTTTTCGCATTCGCGCCGAGATCGGAGACCAGCGGCGGCGCTGGATAACGAGTGGTCGCAAGGCCGAGTTGCTAATTGCCCGCGGGTTGCCTCTTGCGGAAGCAGAGCAGATCCTCGCCACTCACGGCGCAGAGCTTGACGCCGACACGCGTTCTTTCATTACCGCGTCCCGACGGCGAGCGCGTCTTCGCCGACAGCTGATCGTTTCGATTGCCGGCGCCTTCGGTGTCATCGTGCTTGCAGCCTACATCCAAGCCCAGGTCAATCTTAGCTTTGCCCGCCTGACTCGGGCCGAGCAGTACCTGGCCGAAGAGCGGCCGGCGACTGCCTTTGCCCTCGCCGTAGAGGCCACGGGAAACCGCCCGTTCGCTATACTACAGCAACTTTTCTCCAAACTTGGCGGGACCCAGGATGACAGTATTCTGGTCAAGACAATCCTGAAGATTGCCCAGCCCGCAAGCCCGCCGCCGATTTTTAGCGCGATACTTGGAGACTCCGCCAAACCGATCGGCGGGCAGTCCGTGGCCTTCAGCCCGGACGGTGGCCATTTCGCGGTGGCCGACAACGATGGAAAAGTAACGGTGTTTCGTACCGAGGATCGTTCCGTAAGCTACGTCTTGCGCGGTCACAATGAAGGCGAAATGGTGGAAGCGGTTCGGTTTAGCCCAGACGGCAAATGGCTAGCGACGGCGAGTGATGACAAGACGATTCGTCTGTGGGATTTGGTGACCTTCGCATCGCGTGAGCTGGGTCCGTCCGATGGACACACAAGTAATGTTGTCGATCTAGCCTTCCACCCGACGCGACCATTGCTGGCTTCGGCATCCAACGATGGTCATGTGATGGTATGGGACATTGAAAAGTTCTCAAAGGTACAAGATTTCCCGGCGCAGAAGAACGCCAGCGGCGCGGTGAGCTGGACATTGTCGGTGTCGTTCAGCCACGATGGCACGCTTCTGGCTTCCTCTGATGACGATGGCAGAATTGTCATCAGGCGCATCGCTGATTGGAATCCCACCCAACAGATCGCAACGCCACGAACGGATCTTATCAGTATCGATTTCAGCCCAGACGACAGGACCCTCGCTAGCGCCAGCATCCTGGGCGCGCTCGATCTTTGGAATGTGGCAACCGGCGACAAACAGGCCTCGCTGTCCGATAGGCAGGACAAGCTATGGAAGGTTCGGTTCTCTCCGGACGGACAGCTAATTGCCGCAGCGTCTTGGGACGGCAGCGTCCGTTTCTGGAATGCGAAGACAAAAGATTACGCCGGCACTTTGGACAGCAACGATCTCTGGGTGACCGACGTCGCTTTCTTCGCTGATCCCGCGGCAAAACAGCCGCTTTTGGCATTGACAACCGATCGGTCGGCCGCAGTGCGCCTTTGGCAGCTGGATGCCTTGCGCCCCATGTTTTTGACCTTGCACGACAGCAACCGCGAAACCTTGAGAGGCGTATACAGCTCAAATCGCTCATTGTTTGCGACAGGAGGGCGGGATGGCTATGTGCGGCTTTATCGCGTCCTCCAATCCGGCGGCATGGAGTTTATCTGCCAAGCGCCGCACGAGGACTGGGTAACCAGTATTGCCTTCGCGCCATCCGGCGATTTGGTTTACAGCGCCGGTAATTCCGAAGGACAACTGCATAATTCCATCAAGATATGGGAGACCGCATCTGCCGCTCTAGCCAAAAACGCTGACGCCCAGCAGTCGCAACCGGAATGTAATGCGCGGCCGCCGATCGACATCGGCAGTGATGCGGTCAACGAGATCGCAGTGAGCATTGATGGCAAGACCTTGGCTTGGGCGACTGTTACAGGCGAGGTTTGGCTCAAAGACTTGGATCTCAACACCGCACCCTACAAACTCCCCTATGATGGCAAAGGTCCGCTCCACGCGCTCGATTTCAGTGGTGACGGAAAATGGCTCGCGATCGGTGGGAACGACGAGGGCCGGGCCGTCAAACGCGTGATGCTTTGGGATATAGCGAGGGGTAAATTCGCGGCTCCGCTCGCCGTCCATCGCAATCCCATCTGGCATCTAAAATTTTCACCCAACAGCGACTGGCTCGCTTCAGACGGCGATGACGGGATTTTCATCTGGCACCCGACGCCCAGCAGCACGCCGGTAGCACATCTCCAGATGCACAGTGCGCCGAACGGCGATATCGTCTTCAATGCCGCCGGAAGCTATTTTGCCTTCGGCGCTGAGCATCGGGAAATTTCACTGTGGTCGGTCGGAGATTGGAAAAAAGAGTACGAGCTTGACGGCCTAGTCGGCGTCAGGGGCGTCTACGGCTTCGATCGCAACGATAATCTGGCTTTCGACGGCGAGGATGGGTTGGTGAGGATTTTACCAAAAAGCACCACGGAACCGCCGTCAGGCGGTACGATCACTGGCGAAGTTAAGGGTGTCGATGTCTTCTTCGACACAAAGCTCACTTCGGTGCCACAGGTCACCCCCCTCGTTTGCCTTGAGGCCACTTGCCCACCGCCGACGTCCCCGCCCAAACCCTAGACTTTGCGCTTCCTCTGTGGCGCCGCTGATATTAGAACGGCCGATCCCAACCAGCACAACCATAGGGCAAGCGGTACGAAATAAAGCGCCGTCGGCAGCTCCATCATCCGGCGCAGAAAAAAACCAAAAATCAGCGCGTACTTGCGATCGACGTCCAGCCCCTGGCTTTGCAGCGCCGAGGCCAAGCCCTCGGCCATAAAAGGTTGAGACGGGTTGACGGCGAAAGCAGCCTGAAAATTGACCGCGCCGTAATCGATAATCGTGTTTCCGGTGTGCACGAGAGTCATGAGAGCAACCGGAAATAACGTCAGTAGTTCATGCCAACTCGACAACCCGCTTTCGCAGGAGTTGCGGACCACCAGGGTGAAGCGGAGCCCTTGTGCGCTTGCAAGTATGCGCCAGTACTCAGCTTTGGTGGTGCCAGGATAGGCTGCCCATAATGGCGACGGCTTCCCACTCTCAGGTGGGGTCTCAAGCTCGTGTTCGAGCTCGCTTGCGTTGGCGACCGCCAAGTCGGCAAAGATACGCGGCGTCAATGCGAGATCGCCGGCACCATGTGAATTGGTGATGAGGATAACATCGACGGGATGCCGGGGATAAAGCGCCGCGACCTCGTTCAAGGCGGCGGCTAGATATTCAGGGCGCGCCAGAGGCGAGGTAGCAAGCGCCGGACTTGGCGCTGGAATCTGATCAGGTAGCGGCAGGCTTTCAAAATCGCCACCGTGGCGCAGCACCAGGAATTTATGGTCGAGCGCAAGAGCGTTGGTGAACAGAATGAGATCGAAGCCACGCTGCCGTGCCGCAAATATGAGCGCTGACTTATCGGCCGTCACTGCGGCGCCAAACTTCGCCTCGTCATCGAGCAGAGGCTGCACCATGCCCCGCGCCGCAGGATTGGCGCTGCGTTCAAGAATAGCAAGCAATCCGGTGGTATTGGCAGAGTGTGCAGCCTGCGGGGTAGTTTCGTTGGCGTAATAGATCACGACCTCGGCCGAACTGGCGCCCGAAATCCGGGAGATAACAAAAATCACACAGAGAATAAAAGCGGCAAGCGCTTTGGTAACTGGCGCTTGGGGTCTAACTTTTTCTTGCGTTGCCATAGGCGCCTTTGGATCAAGGCCTCGATCGAGCAAAAAAATGCGGCGGGTATCACACCCGCCGCTCGCCGTCTCATCTAACAACTAACCGCAGGATCAATGCGGAATGATGATATTAAAATCCCAAGCGAACATCCCCAACACCTTGCCCTTTGTTCGGGGGAGGCGGCGGTGCCTGTGAATCGCCAGCGTGAGCGCGCATGCTAGCGATACCGCCCAGCGCGACCAGGATTGCGAAGATTCCAGCGAGTAAAATGCGCTTCTTATTCATAAGCTTGATCCTCTCTGGGTTGAGGCGAGAATTCCCACAACCCAATTATCATGGCAATTCACGTAAAAGTAAAGGTAATTAAAAAACCGCAAGTTTGATACCGCCTATGGATTTCGCGGCCAACGTGCTCATCCGGTGCAGTGTTAGCAGCACGCCCTAATTTGATTTATTGGGCATCATCTCGTCGAAAACGGCACTCCACCTTTCGAGATCATGCCCTAAGGCCCTAAACGCCTGTAACGGCTTTGACTCGCTCCGGCGATATCGGCAAAGCGCGGAAGCGTTTGCCGGTGAGCTTGAACAGCGCATTGCCGATACACGGCGCGACCATCGGCAATGAGGCCTCGCCCATGCCTTTTGCCGGATTGTCGGTCTGTATGATCTGAATGTCGATCTCGGGCATCTCCGACATCCGCAGCACCGGATAGTCGTAGAAGTTGTTCTGGTCCACCTGACCGTCCGGAAATCGACGCCTGTTCCTTCAAGGTCTGGCTCAAGCCAAAGATTATATTGCCCTCGGTCTGCGACAGCACGCTGTCGGGATTGAGCACGATGCCAGGATCGAGCGCGACCCAGAACTTGTGCGCACGCACATTGCCGGTCTTGAGATCGACCGAGACTTCGCCAACCGCCGCAACATAGGTATCGACGACTTTGGCGTAGGAGAAGCCAAGCGCGTGTCCGTCGGCGACCGGCTTGCCCCATCCGGATTTGTCGGCCACCGCCTTGATCACCGCCTGCGCGCGCGGTTCGTCCTTGAGCAGAGCGAGCCGGAACTCCACCGGGTCCTTGTTTTGCGAGGCGGCAATTTCGTCAATGAAGGATTCAATGACGAACTTGTTGTAGCCCGCGCCGATGCCGCGCCAGGCCGCGATAGCGATGCCGCGGTCCTCGCGCAAGTAAGCGATCGACTGGTTCGGAATGCCGTATTCGTGCTTGGCGCCTTCCATCAGGATGCCGTCGATGCCCTTGGCGCCTGCAAGCGCTTTCTCGCCAACCCGGTACACGACGACCGATTCACCGACGACGCGGTGCCGCCAACCCACAACATTGCCATCGGCATCGAGCGCTGCTTGCACCTGATGGCCAGTCATCGGCCGCATCTGCGCCGATTTGACGTCCTGCTCACGGGTCCAGATCAGCTTTACCGGCCGCTGCATTACCTTGGCCAGCGGCAGGACTTCCGGAAGCATGTCCGCCGGACTGCGCCGGCCATAACCGCCGCCGAGATAGAACTGATGAAGCTTGATCTTGTCCGGCGTGGTTTTCAGCATCGCCGCGGCAACACCGGTATTGATGCTGGCGCCCTGGGTGCCGATCCAGATTTCCGCGCTGTCGCCGGCCGCGCTGACCGTCGCGGTGGCGTTCATCGGCTCCATCTGCGCGTGATAGACGTATTCGGAGCTGAACTGCGCCGTCATCACCTTCGCCGCTTTGGCAAAGGTTGCGTCGGCATCGCCCGTGGCGACAAAGCTCACGCCTTTATCGTCGAGCTTTGCCGCGCGACCCAAAAACTCTTTCAGGCCCTCGGCGCTGTTGAACGAGTCGGCCGGCCTGCTGGACCAGGTCACCTTCAACGCATCGCGCCCTTTGAAAGCGGCTTCGATGGTTTCGGCAACAACACCGACGGAGTTTGGCAGCGGCACCACTTTCAGCACGCCGGGCACCGCAAGAGCGGCAGCGTCATCGATATGCTCCGGCTTGCCGAGGTCAACCGGCGTGCGCAGCACGGTGGCATAGACCATGTTCGGAATTTGCACGTCGATGGCGTACTGCGCCGAACCATTGGTCTTCGCCGGGAATATCGAAGCGCGGCGTGTTTTTGCCGAGAATGCGATAGTCGGCCATCTTTTTGAGCGCCGACTTGTCGATCGTCGGCATCGTCGCCGGCACTTGGGCGAAGGTCGCAATCTCGCCGTAGCTGATCGAGCGATTGCTCCCCGCATGGACCACCATGCTGGGCTCGGTATGCAGTTCGCCGATCGGCACCTGCCAATGATCGGCAGCGGCCTGCATCAGCACATTGCGGACGGCGGCGGCTTGCAGCCGGATCTTGTCCCAATAGCCGCGGACCGAGCCGCTGCCATAAGTCACCATCATGTTGCCGAACATCGGATTGCCGAAAATCTCGGGTTTGATCGGCGGATAGACGATCGACACCTTCGACCAGTCGGCATCCATCTCCTCGGCGAATACCATGGCGAGACCGGTTGAGCTGCCCTGCCCCATCTCAGCCACCGGAATTGCCATCACCATGGCGCCGTCCGGGCTGATCGTGACCCAAGCGCCAATCGACGCAGGGACAGTTGTGCCTTGTGCAAGCGCAGCGGCGGCCTTCATCAGCAATGCGCCAGGAATTGTCAGCGCAAAAGTAAGTCCGGCGGCGCCCTCGAGAAGACCGCGGCGGGAAACCTCGGCTTGCAAATCGCGTTCAATCTTGCCCGATTTTTCAACGTAACCCATGGTTCACGCTCCCTGCTTCGCAGCGCGCTCGACAGCGCGGAGGATGCGCGGATAGGTCCCGCACCGGCAGATGTTGCCATCCATGTGGCGAACAATGTCATCACGGCTTGGGCTTTTATTGCTCGCAAGCAGCGCTGCTGCCTGCATGATCTGGCCGGACTGGCAGTAGCCGCATTGCGGCACTTGCAGGTCAACCCAGGCTTTTTGCAGCGGATGATCGCTGTTGGCCGAAAGACCTTCAATCGTGGTGACATTCTTGCCCGCCACCATAGAAACCGGAGTCTGGCAGGAACGCACGGCACGGCCATCGAGGTGAACCGTGCATGCGCCGCACATGCCGGCGCCGCAGCCATATTTCGTGCCAGTGAGCTTGAGATGCTCTCTGACCACCCACAGCAGGGGTGTATCCGGACCGGCATCCACATTTGCCGGCTTATTGTTGACGGTGAAGGTGATCGCCATCACGCACTCCCGTTTTGCGATTGATGCCAGGGAATATAGTGGATTTCCCAGCCGGATACATGTCCAAATGTATCGAATACATAGGACGCTGATTGTCACATCCGAGCCCTGTGCGGTTAAGAACGCCGCGCCCGAATGTCACTTTTCTAAAGCTCCCGACTGCCATAGGGTCCGCCGCAAGCAATAAGCTTTACGGGGGAAACCATGGCCGGCGAGCCGGAAGTTCAAGTCTCACAATTTCTCGACGAGTACGGCGTCGGCTCGTTTCATTTCAAGTTGCTGTTCTGGACGGTGCTGCTCGCATTGGTCGACGGCTACGACATCGGCGCGATCGCATTTGCGGCCCCGAGCCTGATCAAGGAATGGCACTTGGCACCGAGCGACCTCAAGTGGGTACTCAGCGCCAGCAATTTCGGCGTCCTGTTTGGATCGCAGATCTTCGGCTGGGTCGGCGACCGCTACGGCCGAAAGACGGCGCTGATCCTGGCCAATCTGCTGTTCGGCATATTCACCCTCATCGCCGCCTATTCGACCAATCTGACCGAATTGTCGTGGCTGCGCTTTATCGCGGGCCTTGGCATTGGCGGCGTCATTCCCAATGTCGTCGCCATCAACGCCGAGTCGGCGCCTCGCAACCGGCGTGCCGTCCTTGCCATCATCGCCGCCGGCATGGTGCCGCTCGGTGGTTCGTTTACCGGCTTCGCCAGCGCCGCCTTGGTACCGACCTACGGCTGGCAAGTGCTGTTCTACATTGGCGGTATTGCGCCGATCGTCTTCGCGCTGCTGGGGATCATGTTCCTGCCGGAGTCGGTGAAGTTCATGGCCATCCATGAAGGGCACCGGCAGAAGATGGTTACGTTGCTCAAGGAAATCCGGCCCGATTTCACGGTGCCGCCGAATGCACGTTTTGTGGTCGAGGACGAAAAGCAATCCCCGAGCAACCCCGTCTTTCTTTTCCGCGAGGGCCTGGCAGCAATCACGCCCCTGACCTGGCTCATGTTCGCTTGCAACCTGATGGGCTACTTCTTCCTGTTGAGCTGGACGCCGACTCTGTTGGGCGCCGCCCATGTCCCGCCGGCAACGGCGGCGCTTGCCGGCGCCGGCTTGCAGGTCGGCGGCACCGTCGGCTCGCTGCTGCTGTGCTGGTGGGTACAAAAGGCGCGTTTCTTCGCCGTCGCGATCATGTTCATGGTCGCGGTGCCGGTCGTCGGCTCGATCGGTTATTTTGGCTTGAGCTCGACCACGGCGCTGATCGTCATCACGTTCTTTGCCGGATTTATCGTCCTCGGCATCCAGTCCGGCATCAACGTGGTTGGCGCCATGATCTATCCGACATCGTTGCGCGCCAACGGTTCCGGCTGGCAGCTTGGCATCGGACGCATCGGCGCGATTATCGGTCCGTTTGTCGGCGCGCAGGTTGCGACCTTGCCCGTCACCGAGCTTTACATGTGGTCGGCGATCCCGTTCGCCGCCGGCGCAGTGGTGACGTTCATCATCTACGCCTTGACCAATGCGAGGTTCCGGGCGCGCCCGCAGCTAGCGCAGGCGCAGTAACGCTGTCGTCATCACCCGCCAACGGGCTCGGCCTAAAGTGGCCGGGCCGATGGCAACGTGCGTGACCTCAAAACGGTTCGTAATCCCGCAGCGCCGGGATCACTTTCTCGCCGAACAGCCGGATCGAGCGCATCAGGTCCGGCTCCGGCAGATCGGCGAAATTGAATTCGCCCATGAATACATTGAACACGCCGGCTTCCGCTGCGGCGCGGAGTTTTCGCGTCACCGTCTCCGGCGAACCGATGAAGACAAGATCGTTCTTGAACAGGTAATCGCCGTCGAACAGGTGCTGCATGATTTCGGAAGCGCCCGGCTCGCCGCGGCCGACGAACATCTTGGCGTGTTCGGCAGCGCGTACTTCGAATGTTTCACCGGGTTTTCCCGGTTTCAAAAATCCCTCATAGGCGCGGCTGGCGCGGAATAGCGCAGTGTCGATCGCCTTCTCATCGGTCTCATCGACATACACCACCGTGCAATAGGCGATGTTCGGCTTGTCGGGCCAGCCGACACGCGCCCAGTCCTGCAAGAACTTGCGGTAGCGCGGTGCCGCGTCCGCGCGCGGATAGACAAGAAAGTAACCGGGATTGACGCCGTTCCTGGAGCAGAACTCCAGTGTCTGCGGATCGCGGCTCATCATCCACAATGGCGGATGCGGCTGCTGCATCGGCATCACCGAAAGCCTGGCGTTGTCGGTGTGGAATTCCTGACCGTGATACGAAAACGGCTGTGTCTCGCCGAACGCCGCGCGCATGTAATCGACGAATTCAAGCGTCGGCGATTTGCGCTGACCGTAATCAAGACCGAACGGCCGGAAATAATCCGGGTTGATGCCGGGAACGAGGCCAAGCTCCATGCGGCCGCCAAGCATCTGATCGACGATGGCGATCTCTTCCGCAAGCCGCAGCGGATGGTAGAGCGGAACGATATAGCCCATTGGCCCGATGCGCAGCCGCTTGGTGCGGGCGCCGGCGCCGACGGCGTACAGGCTCGGCGACGACATCCAGCTTTCGTCCGGCCGAAAATGATGCTCGACACAGAACGACTGATCGAAACCGAGTTCGTCGCACAATTCGAGTTCGCGCCAGAGCTGCTCGTAGCGTTCGTGCGGCGTCATCCCGGGCTTGGCCCAGATGTGGGAAAAATGAGCGAATTTCATGGGTTCACTTTTGTTGAGGACTTGACGACCGAATTGCCGGGCTAACTATATCACCAACGGTCGCCCGATCTTCGTTATCATCGGCCCCCACGAGACTCAAAATATAAGGGAGGTTCCGATGCGCGCGCGATGCGGCAAATTCGGATTACATTGCCTCGCGATTGCTGCCTGCGCCGTCACTTTCGCGCCCGCGGACAAAGCCAACGCGGAGGACTGGCCGGCTCGCCCGGTCCACATCGTAGTGCCGTTTGCGCCTGGAGGAGCAACCGACATCCTTGGCCGGATATTCGCTGACAAATTATCCGAACGATTGAGCCAAGCCGTCATCGTCGACAACAAGCCCGGCGCTGGCGGCAATATAGGGGCGAGCTTTGTCGCCAGGTCTGACCCGGATGGCTATACGCTTTTCGTCGGATCCGGTCCCGGACTGACGAGTGCCCGCGCGTTATCGAAGGATGCCGATTTCGATCCTGTGCAGGATTTCACGCCCATCACCTTGCTGGCGACGCAAGCTTTTATCCTGACAGTGGATCCCAAGCTGCCGCCGCGGAATATCCCGGAGTTCGTTTCCTACGCCAAAGACCACAAGGGTGGCTTAACTTACGGCACGCCGGGGATAGGCACACCCCATCATTTAGCAATGGAACTGTTCAAGCAGGTCGCCGGCATCGACCTTGTGCATGTCCCGTATCGCGGCGGCGGTCCCATGATTCAGGCAGCCCTCGCCGGAGAGGTACCGGTTGTTTTCGCAAGCTACGTTATCGTGGGCCCTTATCTGTCGACGGGGCAGCTCAAACCCATCGGATTCAGCGCTACTCACCGTATTCCGCAGGAGCCCGACATCATTCCTATCGCAGAGCAGGGCTATCCAGGCTTTGATGTTGATTCTTTCTTCGGACTATTCGGCCCCGCAGGTACACCCCAACCGGTCAGTGACCGGATCACGCGCGAGGTGCGCACTATTCTTTCGATGCCGGACGCGAAAGACCGGCTGCAGAAAATCGGATTCGAAGCGCCACCGGACCTGTCCACCGCCGGGTTCGGCCAGTTGGTCAAACAGGATGTGGCGAAGTGGACCAAAGTCGTCACGGCTGCAGGTATCAAGCCGGAATAGATCAATTGGCGTTGAAACCATCGAGCTCGCCGCGAGAATAATCGCTGGAGCAGCCAGCCAACAAACCTCTTGGCATCAGCGCGGTGTTGCGCGCGTCAGCCCGAACACCCTCTCTGCGTTAAGCCCGAGAATATCCTCTTGCTGTTGCATCGGGAGCTTGAGCTGTTCCACGTGCTCACTGCTGGCACTCACGAGCGGATCGTCGGTGCCCCATAGCAGTTGCTTCGGTCCGACCACCTCCAAAGCAAGGCGCAAGGTAGGCCCGTAGAACGAGCAGGTGTCGTAGAAAAGCTTCTTGGCATACTCGCTCGGCAGACGATTAATGTGCTCCCGACAATCGGGAAATAATCGATACCCGACATCGAGACGTTCAAGCATACTCAGCACGGCACCACCGGTGTGAGCCAGCACAAAAGGAAAATTCGGATATCGCTCAAAAACGCCGGCGTAAATCATGCGGGTGACGGCTGTCGTCGTTTCGTAGATAAATCCAACCCGGATTGGCAGTTCAAACTCGTTTAGGTGCGCAGCACCCAACGGCTCCATCGGATGCTGGACGACCGGGACGCGACGCTCGATCGATGGCTGCCCACACCGGTTCAAAGTCAGGATGATTGAGCGGCATTCCCTGGATATGCGACCCGATTGCAATGCCCACGGCGCCAAGCGAGTTGATCGCGCGATCGAGCTCCTTGATGGCAGCACCCGCATCACCCCAGGGCAACACAGCCAGAGCATAAAACCGACCGGGATGTGATCGGCAATAAGCGACCAATGCATCGTTCGCTTGGCGCGCAATCTCCGGCTGTTCGGCGAACGGCCATTCGTAAATGCTCGGACTGGTCAACGAAAGGAGACGTGCGCGGATGCCCGTGGCGTCCATCTTTTCGATTCTTGCCGCCGGATCAAAATGCTCTTCCTTGTACCAGACGACGGTCGTTCCCCCGCGCCGGAGCAGGGTCTGACCTTGCGGCGTTTTCACGGTTTCGAGCTTCATCAATTGAACGAGCTCTTTGATGTAATCCCGATCAACGTAGTGCGCGTGACTATCGATCTTCATTTCCATCCTCAACACAGTCCGAACGACTTAATGGCGCAACGAAACCTACTGTAGCGATCTTAATCGGATACGTCGGGTTCGACTCCGAAAGTTTTCATTTACGCAGCCCGGCTTTTTCGACAACCCCGGTCCAGCGCTCGCGTTCTTGTTCGATATACCTGGCAAAGTCGTCGGGCGACCCTTGATGAGGTTCGACAGTTTGAAGCCTGAGATTCTTGGTGACGTCATCGCTTCGCATCGCCTCGTTCGCGCCTTCTGACAACTTGTCTATGACAGTTTGAGGCGTACCTTTCGGCGCCACGTATCCGAACCACAATACCGCGTCCGCTCCGTGGACTCCGGCTTCGTCGAGCGTTGGAACATCCGGAAAGAAAATGCTGCGCTTGGGCTCCGCGACCGCAAGCGCCAGGAGTTGGCCGGACTCTAATGTAGCCGCGGACAGCCAACCCCGGGGCGAAAAAGCCGTCGACGCGCCCCGCCAACATATCGGTGATAACCTGGGGACTGCCCGGGTACGGCACATGAACGATGTCGGCTTGCGTGGCCATCTTCAACAATTCCAGCGACAGGTGTGCCGCACTGCCAAACCCCGCGGAAGCGAAAGACAACTTTCCAGGGTGTGACTTCGCATAGCTGACGAGATCGGAAACGGTTTTAATGCCGAGACTGGGCGCGACGACCAGAATATTCGGCGTGGAAGCCGCAAGCATGATTGGCGTGAAGTCTTTATAAAAATCGAAATTCTTGTTGAGCTGCAGCGCCTGATCAAAAACGTTCGCCGATGAACCTACATACAGCGTGTATCCGTCATTTGGACTATGCGCCGCCTGCGCTGCCGCTATGCCTGAGCCCGCGCCAGGGCGATCTTCAACAATGATCGGCTGCCCAAGCTTTTCACTCAATTTCGCGCTTATGACGCGGAAGGAAACATCGGCGATGGAGCCGGGTGGAAAACCGACAATGAGATGGATCGGGCGGGCTGGGTAATCTTCCGCATAAAGCGCCGTGCCAGCGAAGGCCAACGTGAGCAGCGCAATTGCTGCGGTGAGAACTCTCACGCTTCGCCTCCTCCCTTTTTTACCTCGCAAACGTCGAAGCGCTCTCAGCCGCTGCTGCGCCGGGCACAACTATTGCGATGCTGCTGTACTTGTCGTGAATAGGCGTAATGTCCAAAGTCACTTTGGCAAATTGTCCGCCGATCGCCAATATGCGCTTCGCCGCAGCCTTACCGTGTCCCAGCCCACAGGGAGGACAGACATGATCGTCCGATACGAATCCGATGGCACTATCGTCATGATCACCCAGAACGATCATGCACTGCTATCGGGATTATTCGCCACCCACTGGGGCAACGGACAGTTCGCCAAGCCGCGAGCCTTACCTGTCGACGGTACGCGCCGCGATGTTTCATGATCGCGGCTGGATCCGTTACGAGACCGGGCCGCAGCTCAACGCGGAAGGCAAGACGCCAAACTACCGCGAGGTGCCGAACGACGCCGGGCAGATCGAAGCTTTCGAGTGGGCCGGCGATTGGCTGAGCGGCATCGACGCTTATGCAGGCTTGATGATCGCCAAACACCGCACCGGACTTTATCAGGGCCGCTACGGGGTCATGACCGCGCCATCCGCAATCCAGCGTGGCACGCTCAAGCCTGAAATCCAGGCCTTAATCACGCGCAGCGAGGCAAAGCAGAAGACTGCTGCGGAAAAGTTCGATGCCAGGCAGTTGACGACCAATTACACCTTGCTTCAAGTCTGGGACCTGATCTCACTCTACCTATGCAGCACCGAAACGCTGAAACCCGACCGGATCGCGCCGGTGCCATTCGGTTACGCGGATGCAGCAAGCGCAGAGATGACGCTGACGCCGACTGGCGCACAATACCATTGCGGTGGACCCGTACCCGTTCAACCAGCCGTCCCTGACCGCAAACCTGATCTTCCGACGGTTGCCGCAGACCAAATTCAAGGACCAGGCCGAGTTGCAAACCGTCTATTTCGGCACCGCGCCGCAGATCGCCTCATTCCACTTGATACCTGCCACCTGATACCCGGCGGCCCTTAGAAACCAGCCCGTGATCGTGCCTGCGGCATCGCTGGCATATCCTTTGCTTGATTTTTGACCACGCGGATCATTGAATGATCCGCGTGGTTCCAGGTGTCCGATGAAGCAGGCGCTAGCCGCAGCCGTTCCGCAAGGAAGCACCACGAATGCTTCACCGCTGATCGTCGCGCACGGCCTGTGCAAGACCTACGGTGCCGGAGACGCCAACACGGTGGCGCTCAAAGAGCTTGATTTCACGATTTATGACGGCGAGTTTGTCTCCGTGGTCGGCCAGAGCGGCTGCGGAAAATCCACGCTGCTGAAGATCCTCGCCGGGCTTCTGCCTTTCACCGCCGGGGCCGTTGCGCTGAACGGCACTCCGCTCCGCGGTCCGAGCAAGGAAGCTGCGGTGGTCTTTCAGTCGCCGGTCCTGCTGCCATGGCGGACAGTCCTCGACAATGTGCTGTTGCCAATCGAGTTCCGTGGACTGTCGCGATCGCAGTATCGGCAGAATGCGCTCGAGCTTTTGGCGATGACGGGCTTGCGCGATTTCGCCGAACGCTACCCGTACCAGCTCTCCGGCGGCATGCAGCAACGCGCCGCGATCGTGCGCGCCCTGGTGCAAGATCCCAAGCTCTTGCTGATGGACGAACCGTTCGGCGCACTCGACGCCATGACGCGCGAGCAGATGAATCTGGAACTGATGCGGATCTGGAGCCACAGCCGCAAGACCGTATTCTTCATCACCCATTCCATCGCCGAAGCAATCTTCTTGTCCGACCGCGTCATCGCGATGACGACACGGCCGGGCCGCATCGCCGACATCATCGACATCGACCTGCCGCGGCCGCGCGATCTCTCCGTCATCAATACCGATCGCTTCGGGCGCTACGCTACGCGTCTGCGGACGCTTCTCGATGCCCACGGAGGGCTGTCCTGATGACAATACAAGCCGCAGGTTCGAGCGAGATATTTTCCGCGCCGGCGCAAGAAACCAAACCGGGCCTGTTGCGACGCTATCCGCAACTGACAATCTCGCCGGCGATCCTCGTGACCCTACTGGCGGGCTGGTGGCTCGCCTGTCATGTCCTCGGCGCGCCGTCCTATGTCGTGCCTGCGCCTGAGGACGTATGGCGTGCCCTGATCAACGGCCTCACCCGCGCGCCGTGGGACAGCGGTGGATATTGGTATCACGCCGGCATTACGGTGTGGGAAGCGCTGCTTGGCTTTGTCATCGGCTCGGCCGCGGGCGCCGTGCTCGGTTTCGCGCTCTCCCATTGGCCGCTTCTCGGCCGCAGCTGGTATCCCTACATCGTCGGCTTTCAGTCGCTGCCCAAAGTGGCTCTGGCGCCGCTGATGGTGGTGTGGTTCGGCTTTGGCCTCGAAGGCAAGGTCTTCATCACCGCCGTCATCACCTTCTTCCCGGTATTGGTGAACACCATGGCGGGCTATCAATCGGTCGAGCCCGACCGCATTGAGCTCGCGCGTTCGTGCAATGCCAGCGAATGGCATCTGCTGACCAAGATCATTTTTCCAAGCTGCATGCCGTTTCTGTTCGCAGGCCTCAGCGTCGCATCGGTGCTGGCGATCCTCGGCGCGGTAGTCGGCGAGTTCGTCGGCGCAAAATCCGGGCTCGGCATGCTGCTGATGCAATACGACCAGCAGATGGAGCTCGCGCCGCTGTTTGCCGTCATCCTGTTATTGGCGCTGATCGGCTTTCTGATGAATCACGCGATCGGCCTGCTGGAGCGCCGTTATTGCTTTTGGGCGCAACGCGCGCACGCGGCACGAACGTGAGAAAATTTCCCCTTCGCTTGCGGAGATCCGACAATGACTGACCTTTTCTGCCGCGCTGCGCTTGCCTTGATGCTCGCCGCTGCGAGCGGCGGCGCAGGCGCCGCAAACGCCCAATCGCTCAAGAAGATGACGCTCGTGCAAATGCATCCGATCATGGGCGTCGGCGAAGAAGTGTTCCTCTACGCGGTGCCCAAGCATCTCGGCTTCTTCGCCGCCGAGGGCCTCGACGTGGATATTCAAAATACCCAGACCGGTATGATCTCGGCGCAGCTTCTGCAATCGGGCAATGCCCAGGTCGGTACCACCGCCGGCGATGCGATCCTCGCGATGCGCGAGCAAGGCGCCGACCTCGTCTCGTTCTTCAATCTCAAGCGCAATCCCGGCACCTTCCTGGTGGTGCTGCCGGACTCCCCGATTCACGATTTGAAAGATCTCAAAGGCAAGACCATCGGCGCGCCGTCATTCGGCGCCGGCGGCGGCCTGGTGCTGACACAGAACCTGACCGAGATCGGCATTGCGCCCGATCAATACACCGGCATCGCAACCGGCGCCGGCCCTTCGGCGGTGACGGCCTTGCGATCCGGCCAGATCGACGCGCTGGTGATGTGGGACGCCATGCTCGGCGCCGCCGAGAATACCGGGTTGAAGCTGCGCATGATCGACATCCCGCTGCAGGACGAGCTGGTCGGCACCACGCTTGCGACGTCGTCGGCTTATGCCGCCTCGAACCCGAAAGACATCGCCGGCTATTGCCGCGCCATGACCAAGGGCCTGGTTTTCACCAAGGCCAACAGAGAAGCCGCGATCCACATGTTGTGGGATGAGTTTCCCAGCATCAAGCCGACAAGCCTTGACGATGCCACCGCGCTGAAGAACGGCGTGCATGTGATGGATCGCTTCCTGGAAACGTCGCTGCAAGGCCAGCCCGAAGACGGGCCTCTCGGCGCATTCATCACCGACAACTGGCAGAACACCCGCAAGGCCTATGTCGAGTTCGGCAAACTGAAAGGCCACGATCCCGCGACCGCCGCCTACACCACCCAGTTCCTTCCGGCCTGCAATGACTTCGACCGCGCCGCCATCGTGGCGCAGGCCAAGGGGTGGAAGGGCTAAAGGCGCTTGATGTTAGAGCATGATCCGGAAAAGTGGAAACCGGTTTTCCGAAAAGATCATGCTCAATCGAAATGCCAGAGCGACAATGATCTGAAACGACTTCGCTCTAGGCTACAGCCGTCGAGCAAGCGGCCTGCTCCAGGCCAACTCCCTGCTCAAGGGATGATTTCTCGAGAACCGAGAAGCCGAGTTCGCGAAGCACTCGGTTGGTCTGCTCGCCGCCGCTGTATATCGCATGGCGCCGATTCCCATTCGCCATATCGGCGGCCATCATCAAAACAAGTTTGGGCGGCAACGGCGCTCCGCTTCTTGGGTCGATCACGACGTACAGCTTGGGCCGCGTGAGAAAAGGCCACTGCGCTGGATCGTCTCCGACATAGGTCATTGCATCAAGGATGTGATCCCTGGTGATCGGACTCGGTTTCGGCATCTTTGTACTCCCTCGAAATACTTCCGTTTCATACGGAGCGCGCTTCGAAACATCCTGTCTTGGCGTCGAAACGGGTGATCTGCATGACCAGTCCGTCATCCGGGTAACAGGATCGAATAATCCGGGGATGGGCCTGCGCGTCCTCGGCCATCAGAATGACGACGTTGATACGGCCGTCGCAGTGCGCCATCGCCCACTCGATGTGAGCGATCCACTGCAGGCTTATCCTTTTTGAATTTCCCTTGAGCGCCGGCCCAAATCGCGACTGGTAAGTAGCGCGATCGCCATGGCGAACGATTTCGTCTTCCCACATCGCGACAACGACAGTGCGTCCGTCACCGCTGATCGCCGATCCACCGAAATGCCGGGGGGAGCGAACCGCCCCGAAATGTTCGAACGCGCTCGAAAGCGTCCATTGCCGTTTCACTGTTGCAGTCCACACCAACGGGGAGCCATCGGCGCGAAAGCTCTCCTGAAGTTCTTTCATCGACGGCCCTCGGCTTCGAAAACGTCGGCACCGGTTTTCGCGGCTGGTTGCGGGCAACCACTAAATCCCGGGTGGCCTATAATTGCATACAACAAAATAGAATTGTATGCCTATATTTCATCATTGTATGCACATAAGTTGTGCGTTGAAACGTGGCCTGCCGTGGTATCGGTCTGACATGAAGGTCATCCCTCTGGAGTCCACGACTCGCGCGGAACGTCTCGCTGGTGAGATCGCGGCGTCTGTCTTGTCAGGGGAATTTCGGCCGGGCCTACGGCTTGACGAGAAGATGCTCGCGAAACGCTATGCCGTTTCCCGAACCCCAGTCCGGGAGGCGCTCCGCCAACTGGCGTCGACGGGATTGATCGATATCAAGCCGCGGCGGGGCGCCACCGTCGTCCGAACCTCGTCGGCGCAACTCGAAACAATGTTCGGTGCGATGGCCGAAATCGAGGCGACCTGCGCGCGTCTCTCCGCCATCAGCATGACGCCGCTTGAACGGCGGCGGCTGGCGGCCTTCCACGAATCCATGTTCAAGCCGGTCGAGCAAGACGACGCCGAGGCGTTTACCGCCGCCAACCTCGAGCTGCACACGCAGATCTATCTGGGCGCGCATAACGACATCCTGGCCGACTTTGCGACCAGCTTGCGGCGCCGGCTCGCGCCCTTCCGCCGTGCTCAATTTCAGACTGAAGGCCGGCTTTCCCGCTCGCACGAGGAACACCGGCAAGTCGTCAAGGCGATCGTCGCCGGCAACTCAAGCGCCGCGCACGCCGCGATGTTCGATCATATGAGTTTGGTTGAGCAATCCTTTGAACGGCTCGCCGAGACGATCTAAGCCGAAAATCTAAAGCCAGTTCGCTCCTCGATAGGCTTCGAGAAACCAGTGGCGAGCTATGCCCAGCCAGGCGACCAGCGCCGCGACGATTTACTCTTGTTGTCGTAAGACGCTTCGAAAATGCTTGCCGCCAGCGTTGCGCGCACGTGCAGCGTAGTCGCCAGGACATTGCGGAATCCGTGCCTGGACCCGGCCGGCACGACGACCGACTGGTTGGCCCGGACGATCGACTTTTCGTCGCCAATCCAAATCTCGGCTTCGCCGTCGATGACTTCCAGGACCTCCTCCACGGCGTGGACATGGGTTGGCGCGCCGAGGCCCTGATCGCAGAACTGATCGAAAATGCAGAGTTGTCGTCCGCCGTTGAGCGCGGATATCCGCATTCGCGTCATGACACCGTCCCGCCACTTCTCCAGCGGTTGATCCTTGTGAACGAACACCTGCATTGCCTGCCCTCTCGTCATTGTCGCCAGACCTATGAAACCCCGCCGACCACGCCGCCTGGATGCTTCTGATGGATCGCAAGCCACCGCAAGCCCGCAAACCTACAGACCCGGATAGCAGTTCACGCCGCCGTGTCCCAGCGCCACGCGATGGAAATTTGCTCCCGTACCGTCAGCAAATGGCACGTCGTGCTCGACATGACAGGGTTATGAGAATGACCGCTCTTGCTTCGAATCCGATTATTCGGCTTTCCCAAACAGTCCATTCGCAAATCTCACGTCGATGAAAACGGGGGGCGCCCCCACTTCAGGTATCGAGAGTTTGGAACTCTCGTTTACTTGTGAGGAGACAAGTCATGAATACCAAGTCAAAACTGATGTTCGCCGTTGCTGCTCTTGCAATGTCGTTTTCCATTCCCGCCTATGCCCAATCCACTGACCACACCGGCACGCTGCAGCCGTCGTACTATGACGGCACCGGTAAGCAACACGTGGGAGACTGGGCGCCGAACAGCGGTGCCACCAAGCTGATTATGCAGACCCGTCCGCTGTACAACTCTGGCGCCAACAAGCCGATTGTGCAAACCCGTCCGCTGTACAATTCCGCTGTGATTCCGAGCGAAGTCCGCGGTGGGACCTCTGGTTACGATCCTTCGATCGCAAGCCAGCGCTAAACGATCTGCCTGTCGCAAACAGGTCGGTTCAAACATTAAAGGGAGGCATTTTTAAATGCCTCCCTTTAAGCTTTCTCGCCGTGCGTCAAATATTAGATGCGGTGTCTAAGGCTCTTTCGCCGCGGGTCATTCCCCAACCGACCCCAAACCAGCCAATTTGTTTGGCTAATTTTCTTTTTATCATGCTTAAAATGCAAACGCGGCAGACGCCAAAGTCCTGCTCAGCGCCTTGTTATCTTCACGGCGAACTCTGATCTCAGTCACATCGAAGCTGACTTTGAGTGCCCGGCCCGAACCGCTACAATCAAACATGACGGGCAATACCAAGAGGTGAGCGATGGATCGCATTTCATCGATGCTATCGTTCGTTAAGGTGGTCGAGCATAGCGGCTTTTCATCCGCGGCACGGCAGCTCAATCTGGCGACGAGTGTCGTCACCACTCACGTTAAATCGCTTGAGGAACGGCTCGGCGTACGCCTGCTTAATCGTACGACGCGCAGCGTCAGCCTCACCGAAGCAGGCAAGGCCTATTACGAGCGCTGCGTTCAGATTCTGTCGGAGATCGAAGACGCCGAAGAGGTCGCCCAAATACTGCAATCCAGACCGCGCGGCATTCTGCGCTTCAATACATCCCCTGCCATGCCCGCGCTGATCGCCCCGTCGATTGCCGAGTACAATGAGCTTTATCCAGACGTGACAGTTCATCTGACGGCGACAAGCCGGATGCTCGATCTCGTGGAGGAAGGTTTCGATCTCGCGATCTGGTTCGGCGCCGAAGCCGACGCCGGCCTGATCACCCGCCGTCTTGCCTGGGCGCGCCTGGTCATTTGCGCTTCTCCCGAATACCTCGCCAAACGCGGCCGGCCGGCGCATCCGTCAGAAATCGCGAAGCACTCCAGCATCATCTATTACGACGCCGGCATAGCCAAAGACGGCAGGGACTGGCTGTTCACGGGGCCGGATGGCAAAGACGTTCCGGTCCGGATGTCGGGAACCTTGGAAACCAACAGTCCAGTTGCCCTTCGCTCGGCGGCCCTGCTGGGTCAGGGGCTCATCATTGCTCCGGGGCCGATGATGCTGGAAGATCTCAGAACCGGCGCGTTGGTGCCGATCCTGACCGAATTTATGCTAAAGCAATATTCAATCGACGTGCTGTACCCTCACCGCGAACATCTGCCGGCAAAGGTGCGAACGTTTATCGATCTGCTGGCGAAGAACTTTCACCAGATGGACTGGGACTGTACACAGTCGATAAAGCAGTCCACCGAGGGCCGTCTTGCCCGTACCGGTTCATAACCGCGCAAATTTCAGGTGGTGCCCGTGGAGGGAATCGAACCCCCATGCCTTGCGGCGCACGATTTTGAGTTGTGTGCGTCTACCAGTTCCGCCACACGGGCTTCGCGGCCATCTATATAATCGCCTAGCGGCCCCGTCCATTGGGGTCTGTTGAGCGGTTTTGCGGCCTTGTTTCCGCCTTCAGGATCGGCAAATTGCGTCAGGAAGTGGCAAGCACGCAGGCTGACGAGAGCGAGATGAATCAGGCTATCGCAGGAAGAATCACCTGGGTGGACCGGCTCCGCACAGACCCGGCGGCGGCCGCCGCGCTGGCGATCTTTGTCATCGGCGCCGCCACCATCCTTGGCGCCTGGTTCTTCGAATACGTGCTCAAGTATCCGCCCTGTGAGCTCTGCCTCGAAGAGCGCCTGCCCTATCACATCGTCATCCCGCTCGCGCTGCTCCTGACGATCGCGGCGCTGGTCCAGGCGCCGCAAAAGATCCTCACCGTTGGCTTTGTTGCCGTACTGATCGTGGTGACGTGCGGCGCCATGCTCGGCGCCTATCACGCCGGCGTCGAGTGGCATTTCTGGCCTGGCCCCACCGCGTGCACCGGATCGCTCAACAACCTGAATGCAGGCGGATCGATTCTCGGCCAGCTACAATCGATTAACGTGGTGCAGTGCGATCAGGCGGCGTGGCGCTTCCTCGGCATCTCGCTGGCCGGATATAATGTGCTGATCAGCCTCGCCATGGCCGCGGTCGCGCTCTACGGTCTGCTGGCCCGGCGCGAGGCCATCTGACGTTCCTCGTCAGGACAACCTGTTCGCGAACGTAATAACATGACGCCGGGATGACGGCGCATCCGCTCGAAGTCTGTACCGGCCTGGCCGGCGTTGTTACCATTCTGTCCCAATGCAAGCGTAACGTCCGTAGACAATCAAAGGAGTACGTCATGAGCATTTTTGGAAACATCATGTCGGCCATCTTCAAGCACGCCGGCGCTGCCTCCGCGCCGGCGATCCAGCCGTCGACGCCAGCCGCGCCGGGCTCCACGCCCGCGGCGTCACCGGTACCGACCTCGTCCTCCGCGCCCGCAGCGCCGGCGCCGGGCACACCGGTCGACGTTGACGCGATCCTGACCAAGCTCGCGGCGCAGAACAAAGAACAGCTCGACTGGAAGCACTCGATCGTCGATCTGATGAAGCTTTTGAATCTCGATTCAAGCCTCGCGGCACGCAAGGCGCTCGCCACGGAGCTGCACTACACCGGCAACGAGAGCGACACTGCGACGATGAACGTGTGGCTGATAAAGCAGGTCATGCAAAAACTCGCGGAGAACGGCGGCAAGGTCCCAGCCGGCCTGTAAGGCACGCGGCCGGCAATTACGGCACGGTGCCGCGAACCGCCCACGCCGTCGCTGTCAGCGATCGCTCACCGTCGGGCGCGCCCGAGCAATAGGCGCGCCTGACCGCCTCGGCGACGCGGCGGCGCAAATCTTCATCGAGGCTCGTAACATAGGTGCCCACCGGGCCCTGTCCGCCAAGCAACGGCTGCCAATAGTCATCGAAACTGGCGTAGTTCATCCGGATCGTCAGCGAACCGCGCTGCACGTCGGCAAGACCGGCCTCGTTGAACAGTTTCGGCAACCCGTCCGGCAGTGCCAGCGCCCCTGAGAACAAGCGATCTCTTGCATCGGCCGCACGCGGATCGATTCCGGATGCGGTGTCCCAGAACAGCCGCTGATAGACCAGGCCGCCGCGAAAATCCCATACCGCCGCGGCCACCGTCCCGCCGCGGCGCGTCACGCGGCGCATGTCGCGCAAGGCCGCACTCGCATTGGGCACAAAATTGAGAACCAGCTGTGCAACAGCGCCGGCAAACGCGCCGTCCGCATGACGGAGCGCAGCCGCGTCGCCAATCTCGAATTCAAGTTCAGGATGCCTGCTGTTCGCGCGCGCGAAAGCGATATAAGGCTCCGCGACATCGACGCCGACAACCTTTCGCGACGGCCACCGCGCCGCCATGGCGCGGGCAAGACTTCCGGTGCCGGTGCCGACATCGAGCAAAGCGCCATCCGACGAAAGCGACGCGAAGTCGATCAGAAGCGGCGCAAGATCTCTGGTCCATCGTCCGAGGAAAACTTCGTAAGCAGCGCCGTCGCTCGCGTGATAGGTCGAAACAGTTGCCATTGTCGCCAGGGTCGGCTGCGGATTTCAGAATTTGCGCCTTATACGCGCCAACATAGTGAGTGGAGGCGGCGCTGGATAGCTTGCCGCGCATCGCAGCTCAACGGGCTTTTAACCCCTGCGCTCACGCCACTCTTGCCTTGTCGGCGCGTCCGGTGGGCTATACCCTGTGTCGTCGATTTGATACGAATTCGGCTTAGCGTCCCGGGTTTTGCAGAGGGAGAGCAATAATGGGTTTGTTTGACAGTCTTAAAGGCGCGTTCGAATCGGAAGCGTTGCCGGGAATGCTCAACACGATACTGGCGCAGACCCAGTATCACGACCTCCCCGGTCTGGTGGCGGCGCTGGAAAAGGGCGGCTTGGGCCCTCAGGTGCAATCCTGGCTCGGCAATGGCCAGAACATGCCGATCACCGCGGATCAATTGCAGGCCGTGCTCGGCAACACCGAGGTCCAGAACTTCGCCCGGCAGATGGGATTGCCGGTGGATGAAGTACTAAAGCTCGTGGCGCAGTATCTGCCGGAGATCGTCAACAAGGCGAGCCCGAACGGCGTCGTCCAACAATAAGGCGGGGCATCCGCGCCGGTTCGTTAAAGTCACCAGGGAGACTGAAAATGAAAATGATCGCTATCGTCGCTGCATCGCTTTTCGTCACCGGTGCCGCGTTGGCACAGGCCCCGGCTCCGGCGCCAACAGCTCCTGCTGCTCCGGCCGCGGCGCCAGCCGATGCCGCGGGCGCCTCTTGCCAGTCCACGATCGGACCGAAGAACCTGCACGGCGCGGCGCTGACCAGCTCGGCCAAGAAGTGCTGCACGGATGCGGCGACAGCCGCGAAGCTGCACGGCGCAGCGGCAGCGAGTTTCACCAAGAAGTGCATTTCGGACGTCGCCCCGGCCAAGACCTGATCGCAGCGCCGAACGCGGCGAAACAGAGCATTTTGCCTGTTTCCTGGCGCTTTACCCGTGGGCTTGACCCCGCGGGCAGCGCGACGCTAAACCGTCGCACCTGACCGGGCGGTTAGCTCAGCGGAAGAGCACTTCCTTGACATGGAAGGGGTCACAGGTTCGATCCCTGTACCGCCCACCATTCTTTATTCCTTACGCAAAAAGGTACCTCACGGCCGGGTCTGACGGTCGCGGCTGAAGAGTGTCAGAAATCGATGGACTATCCCTCCAATTCAGCGACCAACGCGCAATTGAAACATTGCGCCGCTGCGTTGATCTTCTGCCTCCCGTATGTCGCTTTGTTGTTCTGGTTTCACTACACCGACGTTTATCACCGCCACTTTTCCGAGGGCGGTGCAATTGTATTGGCCTACAATTGCCTCCGAACAATATTCGTATTCTATTTATTCTGGATTATCGAAACGCCCGGAATTCTGCTGCTTCGAACGATTGCGCGTACAGAACTTGGGCAGCTGGATTTATTGGAACGCTTCGCTGCCGGCTTTTTAACTGGCTCCGGCATCTGGCATGTTGGCATGTTCGGCTTGGGTTATCTCAATCTATACACGCTGCCCGCCGCGATCGTCCTGACCGTACCGCTAGTGTTTCTGTCGTACGGAGAAGTGCGTACTACCATCACGAAAATGCGCCGGGCTAAATCCAACGGCAAATTTGCGCGAACGGTCTCTTTGAGCAGTTCAACGCGCTGCTGTTTGGCCTCCTGGCGACTTCCTTTTTTATGCTATTCATCGTCAAAGCCATTCACCCCAATGGCAGCAGCGATTATTACACGCACTATTTTTACTACTTCGTGTCCGTCATTCAGCACCACGGAATCTGGCCCAATGAAGTTTGGTACCACTATTATTACGACAAAGGCGCCGGCCTGACTTTTTGGGAATGCTGCTTACGGATCTCTGGCTCCGCAACTTGTCGCATTCTGTTTATGGCCGTCGCGGCACTGGTGATCTTCCTTGCCGCTCGCGATGCTGCACCCGGCACGGCTTGGCCGCGGATTGCCGCGCTGCTTTTTCCGATAATCTACCTTTATACACCGGGCTGGGGCCAGTTCGAGAGGACGCACGAGTTTACAGTCGCCCTGGTCATTGGCGCAATATGGGCCGCAGGCCGAACTTTTGATCGCTGCGGAAATCCGCCGAACAGGTTGTGGCCGCTCGTTGCATGCGCGACAATTACTTCAGCCGTTATTGTGGCGCCGACAATTGCGCTGGTTTTAGGTGCGATCTTCGGAATCCTGATAATATGGTATGTCTTGGCGCGCGACTTTGGCCGCGCGTCATTCTCATTTGCCTTTGCTGCAACCGCCGGATTTTTTCTGCTCGCCAGCTTCGTTATTAATTACGTCACCACGGGACTTATTAACGACCAGTTCGTGGTGTCCACGTGGCCCTTCATCAACATTGAAAAGCTCAATCAATGGGGAGCTTTGCCATGGGTGCTCGAAGAATACTGGATAGATCTTGCTATGGCCGCCCAGCGCTTGCCGTTATCGCAGGCGCCGAAACTGCTGGACCAGTCGTCGCGTCTCGACCTCATTTATCCGTTTATTGACGGCGCAATTATAGTCGCCCTCGTTGCCTGCGTTATTCGTCTGCGCATCGGTCGTTGGAGCGGACAGTTGAACGCGCCGCATCAGACCTTAATTCTGCTAGCGGCAGTGCCTATGTTTATTGCGTTGGCGCTGACAGAGGGCTTGATACAGTACAATTCCTTTTATCGTTATGCGACGTTTGTGGTCCCGCTCATGCTCGTAAGTGCTGTGAGCATGTCGGGACTGCCAATATCCGACGCCGATAAGCGATTTAAAAATATCGCGCATCACCGTCATGCGCCAGTGGTCGTATTTTTGCTTTGCCTCCTCACTCTGATCATCGCGACACACCCTGGTCGTTTTTTTAGAACGACACTTCCGGATGCGGCGCGCTTCGCGGTCGGCGACTTGAGTATTGACGGAGCCTACACCTCGTATCCATTGGACGAGACCGCGATTAATCCAGGCGCCAGGAGCGTCTATGCCATCGTCGGCCCGCGGACGCCGATATGGTCCTTTCAGAGCCACTATTGCATGCTGCCCGAATGCGTAATCGAAAATCATATGTCGTTTATCATGCCCGGATGGCCGACTGTCATGTTCGGCAGCCCCGAGGAGGCGCGGGCTGCTTTGCAGGCTGGTGGGCTCAACTACTTTTTGCTTACCCTCGATTTTCCCATCAGCGATTCGCTTGTTTGGAGCCCGCTCTTTTCACCGGACAATATCTCTAAATATCTCGGTATCCGCTGGACCGACGGCACCACCACACTGCTGACGTGGCGCGGTCCGGGTATAGCCCCGCTCGATGAAGCATGGCTGAAGATTTATCGGCAGACCGCTGAAGCCGCTCGTATTGTACAGGTCCGCATCACTCGAAAATTTCCGTATGAGGAAATGAAGCAGATATACGCCCGGCTGAACGCGACACCGCATCCTTGGAAACCATTTCCGCTGCCTTTTTGATGTGTCGTTCAGTCCAGGAATTCCACGTGGTTTCAGAGGTTTTGTGAACCGCGCCGTAGTGTAAGTCTCGACTTGTCATTTATGGACTAAACTCCCAGTTCAATTAGCTCAGCGGAAGAGCACTTCCTTGACATGGAAGGGGTCACAGGTTCGATCCCTGTACCGCCCACCAGCCTATGCTCGCGTAGCGAGCGGAAGGCTACCGCGCCGAAGCCGAACGGCGAAGGCGGGCCAGCGGACGCGAGCTACGGCTCGGCAAGCCAGCAAATATCTCAGTAAGTCGCCCGGCCGCCGGAAATGTCGAACACCGCGCCGGTCGAGAACGAGCAATCCTCCGACGCCAGCCACGCGATCATCGCCGCCAGCTCCTCGACCAGCACGAAGCGGTTCATCGGAATTCTCGACAGCATGTAGTCGATATGCTGCTGGTTCATCTGACCAAACATCTCGGTCTTGGCGGCGGCCGGCGTGATGCAATTCACCAGAATGCCGGTGGCTGCGAGTTCTTTGCCGAGCGACTTGGTCAATCCGATCAGCCCCGCTTTAGAGGCTGAATAATGCGAAGCGTTCGGATTGCCCTCCTTGCCGGCAATCGAGGCGACGTTGACGATCCGGCCGTAGCCCGCCTTCATCATGTGCGGGACGATGGCATGGCACGTCAGGTACGGCGCGACGAGATTGACCTCGATCACGCGCCGCCAGACTTCCGGCCTAAGCTCCCAAGTCGGCGCATTGCCTCCGGTAATGCCGGCGTTGTTCACCAGAATGTCGATCTTGCCGGCATCACGGATCAGAGCATCGGCCGCTTTCTTAACGTCCGCCTCGTCGGTTAGTTCGACGGTGGCGGCGTAGACCTTGCCGCTGTTGCCGAGCTCGGCCGTGGCCTTTGTGAGCGCCGCCAGGTCGACGTCCCAAAGCGCAACGGCAGCACCGGACGCCAGCATCTTCTGCGCGGCGGCAAAGCCGATGCCGCGCGCGCCGCCGGTGATGACCGCGATGCGGCCTTTCAGGTCGATGGTGTTCATGCAGACTGCTTTGCTCCGCACATCCCCGTGAAAGCGGAGATCCAGTATTTGATTACAAACCGAGAGCCCGCACTCTGGATTCCCGCTTGCGCGGGACTGAGCCGAAAAATTTAGAAATTCACGCGGTCGCCGCCTTTGAGGCCGAGCATCTGGCGCGCTTCTGTCGGTGTCGCGATCTCATGGCCGAGATCTTCGACGATACGGCGGATCTTCGTCACTTGCTCGGCATTGCTCGTGGCGAGCTTGCCGGGGCCGATATAGAGCGAATCTTCAAGGCCGACGCGCACATTGCCGCCCATCATCGCCGCCGCGGTGCAGAAATTCATCTGATGCCGGCCGCCGGCCAGCACCGACCACAGGTAATCCTTGCCGAACAACTTGTCCGCGGTGCGCTTCATGAAGAACAGGTTGTCGAGATCGGGACCGATGCCGCCGAGAATGCCGAAAATGAGCTGGAGGAAAATCGGCGGCTTGAACATGCCGCGATCGACCAGATGCGCGAGATTGTAGAGATGCCCGGTGTCGTAACACTCGTGCTCGAACTTCACGCCGTGGCCCTTGCCGAGCGTGTCATAGACCTTCTCGATGTCGCGGAAGGTGTTCGGAAAAATATAGGCATCGGAATTGGTGAGGTAGCTTTCCTCCCAATCGTACTTCCAGTTCTTGTAGCGTTTCGCCATCGGATAGAGCGCGAAATTCATCGAGCCCATATTCATCGAGCACATTTCCGGCGAAAGAGCGTTCGCCGCCGAGATGCGCTGATCGACCGTCATGGTCACTGCGCCGCCGGTGGTGATGTTCACCACCGCATCGGTCGCCTGCTTGATGCGCGGCAGGAACTGCATGAACACTGACGCCTCGGACGACGGCCGGCCATCCTTCGGATCGCGGGCGTGCAGATGCAGGATGGCGGCGCCAGCCTTGGCGGCATCGATCGCCTGCGTCGCAATCTGATCGGGCGTGATCGGCAGCGCGTCCGACATGGTCGGGGTGTGGATCGAGCCCGTGATCGCGCAACTGATGATGATTTTCGCCATGGTCCGTTTTCTCCCTTACGCCCGTGCTTTGATGGCCGCCTTCATTCCCGCGGAGGGCTAGGTTGGTCAAGAACAACCTTGCGTTCAAGCGGGAAAACCTGCCAGCCGAAGCGCTCGACAATGAGGCCCCAGATGCCCTTCGGCGCCCACAGCATGACCAGTATCGCTACCGCCCCGAGCATCAGCAGGTAAATGGTGCCAAGATCGGCGAGGGTCTGGCGCAGCAGGAAAAAAACGATGGTGCCGACGATCGGCCCCTCAATGCGGCCGATGCCGCCGATCACAGTGATGAAGATGACAAAGGCGGTCCAGTCGTTGACGCTGAAAGCGGCGTCCGGCGAGACCCGCAACTTTTGCAGGAAAATCAGCGCCCCGACCATGGCGGTGCCGAATGCGGTGACGACGTAAACCAGGAACTTGATGCGCCTGACGTCGATGCCGTTACAGGTCGCCGCCAGCTCACTGTCGCGGATCGCTTTCAGGGCCAGGCCATAGCGCGAGCGCAGCAGCAAAACGATCAGCGCAAGGATCGCGACGACGAGCGCTAGCGCGATCCAATAGATCAGAAAGTCGCGCATCTGCCGCGATGGCGCGAGACCGATGATCACGGAGGCAGGAAGGCTGGTGCCGGAGCCGCCGCCGAGCACCGTAACCTGTGAAGCCAAAAGACGAAATACCTCGGCGACGATCCAGGTGCCGATTGCGAAGTAATGGCCGCGCAGCCGGAACACCAGTGCCGCCACCGGGATCGCGACGACGGCTGAGATAATTCCGGCAAGCGGAATGGCGAGCAGCGGCGAGATGCCGGCAATGATGGCGCAGGCGAACAGCACATAGGCGCCAAGCCCGACATAGGCTTGCTGGCCGACAGAGACCAGACCGGCATAGCCGGCCAGAAGATTCCACAAGCTCGCCAGCGCGACGTAAGCATAGATTTCCGACAGCAGCGCGAGGTCATCGCGCCCGCCCCAAAACGGCGCAGCGGCAAGCGCCACCAGCGCGACGACGCATGCGGCCATCCAGATCACGGTTGGCGCGGCTGCCAAAGACGACGCGCACGCTCATGTGCGGACCTTGGGAAACAGGCCCTCGGGCCGCACCGCGAGCACGACAAGAAAAGCGATGTGGCCGGCAAGGATTTGCCAGCCGGGATCGAGATGGGCGCCGATCGCCTGGGCGACGCCGAGGATCAGACCGCCCGCGAGCGTGCCCCACAGGCTGCCGAGCCCGCCGATGATTACCGCTTCGAAGCCGAAGATCAGCCGCGCCGGACCCTGCGATGGATCGAAATTAGCGCGCACGGCCAGGAACACGCCGGCAATGGCCACGACCGCAAGCGACAACGCCATCGCCAGCGCGAAGACGTGGCGGTTGTCGAGTCCCATGAGCTGCGCGACCGCGGGATTGTCGGCAGTGGCGCGAAAAGCACGGCCAAGCGCGGTGCGATAAAAGATGAACTGCAAGCCGGCGATCACCGCGACCGCGACAACGAACTGCAACAATGGCAGTACGCCGATATAGATGCCGCTGGAAAGCTGAATGGTTGCGACCTCAATCCCTCCGGCCTGCAATTTCTGGCTATCGGCGGTGAATATTTCCAATAGCCCGTTCTGGATGATCACCGACAGGCCGAAGGTCACAAGAAGCGGCGGCAGCAGATCGTCACCGAGCGTGCGGTTGAGAATGAGCCGCTGCAGGCCGTAGCCGATCAACGCCATCAGCGGCACGACGATCAAAAGCGACGGCAGCGGCCCGATGCCCAGCGTCTCGGTGGTCACCAGTGCGATATAGGCCGCAAGCACGATCAGATCGCCGTGGGCGATATTGACCAGCCGCATGACGCCGAAGATCAGCGACAGGCCGGCGGCGAACATGGCGTAAAGGCCGCCGACCAGCACGCCCTGAATAATGATGTTGATCCAGTCCACGCCTCAGACCCCGAAATAAGCTGCCGCGATTTGCTCGCGGGTCAGTTCTTTCGCTGCGCCGGAGAGCGCGACGCGGCCCTTCCTGCAAGCAATAGACCCGGTGCGCCGCTTTCAGCGCCTGCACGATGTCCTGCTCGACCAGCACGACAGAGACGCCTTCGCCCAGAATGGCCGGCAGCCGCGCATAGATATCGCGCACCACGATCGGCGCGAGCCCGAGGCTGATCTCGTCGCACAGCAACAGTTTTGGATTCGACATCAGCGCGCGGCCGATCGCGACCATCTGCTGTTGGCCGCCTGACAGCGCCGTGCTCGGAAACAGGCGCCGCTCGCGGAGCGCAGGGAACAGCTCATAGATGCGCGCCAGCGTCCATGGTCCTGGCCGCTTGAGCTGGCCGCCGATCAAAAGATTTTCCTCGACGCTTAGCGATGGAAACAATCCCCTGCCTTCCGGCACCAGCGCGATACCGCGCGCCGCCACCGCATAGGCGGGAACACCGCCGATCGCCGCACCATCGAACACAATGGCGTCGGGCCGCGAGCGAAGCAGCCCGGCAATGCTTTTGAGAAGCGCGCTTTTGCCCGCGCCATTGGCGCCGATCACGGCGACAGCCTCGCCCGCCGCGACCTCCATCGACACGCCGAACAGCGCCTGGATGTCACCGTAGAACGCATCGAGATCTTGCGATGGCGAGCAAAGCCCGCGATTTTTCAGGCCTCTGCATCGGCCTCGATCCCCATATAGATTTCCGCAACCTGCGGACTGCGGATTACGGTTTGCGGGTCACCGCCGGCGATGAAAGTGCCATTGTGCAGCACCAGCAATCGATCGATACTGGCAAGTAGCGCGTGCACCACATGCTCGATCCAGATGATCGAGACGCCGCGCTGCCGCAGCCCGCGAATAAGCGCGACCAGGGCGTGACATTCATGCTCGGTGAGTCCGCCCGCGACTTCATCGAGCAACAGCACTTTGGGATTGGTCGCCAGCGCCCGCGCCAGTTCCAGCCGCTTGCGGTCAAGCAGGCCGAGACTTGCCGACGGCCGGTTGGCTTTGTCCGCAAGGCCGCATTGATCCAGGATTTCCATGCAGCGCGCGTAAGCGTCGTGCTCGGCGCTGCCGGCGCCGAACGCCGCCGCGACGACGAGATTTTCAAACACGCTCATGCCGCCGAACGGCAGCGGAATCTGGAATGAGCGGCCGATGCCGAGCCGGCAGCGCTGCGCCGGTGGCATGTGGGTAATGTCGTTGCCGGCGTAGAGCACGCGCCCGGAATCCGGCGCCAGAATGCCGTTGATGATGCCGAACAACGAGGTCTTGCCGGCGCCGTTAGGACCGATGATGCCGAGCGACTCGCCTTCCGACAGCGCCAGATCGATATGGTCTGCGATAACGATCGCGCCGAAACGCTTCGAAATCTTGTCCAAAGCCAGAATCGGCGCGCTCATCCCTAACCACTTCAGCGCGCCGGGGCAGCCTTCTGGTCGGCGGCTTTTGTGGCGCCACTGTCGAGCTTCTTCACGATGTCGTCAACGATCTGGCGAGGATGCGGGGCGACCGACACCACAATCGGATGCTCATCCGGTGTCGGCACCTCGAGTGCAGCAAACTGGCTGTCGAGCAGCGACGCCGGCATGAAATGATCGTCCCGGGCCGCGATGCGCCGGCCGATCAGGTCGCGGTCGCCTTTGAGAAACACCAGCCTCACGTTTTGCCGCTTACCGATCAGAATGTCGCGATACGCACGCTTGAGCGCCGAGCACGCAATGACGCCGTGACCTCCGGCCTTCACCGTATCGTCGATCCACGCTGCGATCGCGCGCAGCCACGGCCAGCGATCCTCATCGGTCAGCGGCTCGCCGTGATGCATCTTCTCGACATTGGCTTCCGGATGAAACCAGTCGCCGTCCTCGTAAACCCAGTGCAGGTGATTGGCGAGCATCGCCGCAATAGTGCTTTTGCCGCTGCCGGAAACGCCCATCACCACCAGAACACACGGCGGCTGGTCTTGCGCATCAGCCATGACCAGCCTCCGGCGCCGCAGCGCGATCGAGCAGCCAAACCAGCGCGCCGTCGGAATGAGCCCGCGCCGCCGGCAAATCCTCGCCGGAAAAGACCCGGCGCAAAATATCGCGCTTGCCGGCGCCATCGACGATGAACAACATCTCGCGCGTCGAGGCCAATGCCGGAAATGTCAGGGTGACGCGCGGCACCAAGGGCTCCATCCCGGCCTTCGCGACACCGGCCACCCAGCGCTCTTTCTCTTCGAGCAGAGGCGACCCTGGAAACAGCGATGCGGTGTGGCCGTCCGGCCCGACACCCATCAGCACCAGATCGAACAGCGGGCGTGCCGGATCGAGACGCTCGGCACCGTAAAATTCCGAAAGCGTATCCTGATACAGATTCGCCGCGCCTTCCGGATAAATAGCATCGGTCGGGATCGCATGAACATTGCCACGCGGCGCAGGTACTTTGTCGAGAAATAGCCGGCGCGCCATGCCCATATTGCTGAGCGGATCGTTCTCCGGCACGAAGCGGTCGTCGCCCATAAACCAGTGCACGCGATCCCACGGCACTTTGCTGCGCCACGGCTCGTCCGCCAGCAGACGATAGAGACCTTCGGGGCTCGAGCCACCCGTGAGGCAAACCGCGGCACGGTCCTTCGCATCGTTGAGCCGCTTGATCAGCCGTTGCGCAGCCGTTTCGGCAATCGCCTTCCCGTCTCCAACAACAATGATCTCCCGATTTGTGCTCATAGCCCCGCTCTTAAGCGATCGCGCGCCAACGGCGGCCGTCCGACGACAGCAGCCAGTCGGCTTCAGCCGGACCGTCGCTGCCCGCGGGGTAGATGGCGAGACCGTCGCCCTTTTTGGCAGCCCAAGCGTCCATGAACGGCTGGACGATGCGCCAGCCCGCCTCGATGCCATCGGCGCGCGGATAGAGAATGGCGTCGCCGATCATGCAGTCGTAGATCAGGGTCTCATAACCGGTTGATGGCGCAACGTCGAAGTAGTCTTCGTACTTGAATGTCATGCCAACGCCGCCGATCGAGATCGACGGTCCAGGCACCTTGGCATTGAATTCAAGTCCGATGGATTCTTCGGCTGGATGCCGAGCACCAGAAAATTCTGCGCCAGATTCTCCACCGGCGTATCGCGGAACATGGCGATCGGCGCTTGTTTGAACTTGATAGCCACCTCGGTCCGCTTTCCGCGCAAAGCTTTACCCGTGCGCAGATAGAACGGCACACCGGCCCAGCGCCAATTGTCGATCACCAGCTTGAGCGCCGCATAGGTTTCGGTCGTGCTCTGGGGATTCACGTCTTTGGTCGCGCGATAAGCCTCGACCGCTTTGTTGTCGATCGTGCCCTCGCCGTACTGCCCGCGGACTGACTGACGCAGAGCTTCTTCTGGACTCGGCACCTGCACGGAATCGAGCAATTCCGCCTTTTGCGCGCGCACCGAGTCCGCGGCGAAGCGCGACGGCGGCTCCATGGCGACCAGCGACAAGAGCTGGAACAGATGGTTGGGCACCATGTCGCGCAGCGCGCCGGTGGCATCGTAATAGTTGCCGCGACGGCCGACCGTGAGCCCTTCCGCCACCGTGATCTGGACATGGTCGATGTGGTCGCGGTTCCAGATCGGCTCGAACAAACCGTTAGCAAAGCGCAGCACCAGAATGTTCTGGACGGTTTCTTTGCCGAGGTAATGATCGATGCGGTAAATCTGATCCTCTTTCAGAAGGCTGAGCAGCTTCTGATTGAGCGCCTTTGCCGAAGCAAGGTCGGTGCCGAACGGCTTTTCAATGATGATGCGTCGCCACGCGCCATTGTCTTCGCGCGCAAGACCGGACTCGCCCAGATGCGTGCCGATCGGCGCGAAGCCTGACGGCGGCGTCGCCAGATAAAACAGGCGATTGCCTTTGGTGGCGCGCTCTCGCTCCACCCCTTCAAGCACATGGCCCAATTTCTCGTAGGTTTGCGGATCGTCGGGCTCGCCCTGAACGTAGGCGACGCAGCTCAAGAGCTTCTTGGCGACGGCATCATCCACCTTGCGGGTCGCAAATTTCGGCAGGCTTTTGGCGAGGTCGTCGCGGAAAGCCTCGTTGGAGGATCTCGCTTCGCGCGACGCCGATCAAGGCAAAGGCGTCCGGCAGCAGATCGGACGCCGCGAGATTGTACAGCGCGGGCACCAGCAGCCGGTGCGTAAGGTCGCCCGACGCACCGAAAATCACCAGAGCGCACGGATCGGCCGGCCGGCGCCTTCCCGGCTTTGACCTTCATGATTTACCGGCTTTCGGCTCGACGTGTGCGCCGAAACCCTTGCGCATCGCGGACAGAATCTTTTCCGCAAAGGTGTGGCTCTGGCGCGATCGGAAGCGGGTAAAGAGCGCGGCCGACAGCACGTCTGCCGGCACCGCCTCTTCGATCGCCGCCATCAAGGTCCAGCGGCCCTCGCCGGAATCCTCCACCACGCCTTCGAAGCCGTCGAGCTTGTCGTCGCCGGCCAGAGCGCTGGCGGTGAGATCGAGCAACCAGGAACTGATGACGCTGCCGCGCCGCCAAACCTCGGCGATATCGGCGAGGTTAAGATCGAAACGGCTATCCTCGGGCAGATCTTTTTTGTTGGCGTTCTTCAGAATGTCAAAGCCCTCGGCGTAGGCCTGCATCAAGCCATATTCGATGCCGTTGTGGATCATCTTGACGAAATGTCCGGCGCCGTTCGGACCGGCGTGGATGTAGCCTTTCTCGGCGCGCGGATCGCGACCTTCACGCTTCGGCGTGCGCGGCACGTCACCGAGGCCGGGAGCAAGGGCGGAAAATATCGGGTCGAGACGATCGACGACTTCCTTGTCGCCGCCGATCATCTGGCAATAGCCGCGCTCAAGGCCCCAGACGCCGCCGCTGGTGCCGACGTCGACGTGATGGATGCCGCGTTCCTTGAGCATCTTCGCGCGGCGGATATCGTCGCGCCAAAAAGTGTTACCGCCATCGATGACGACATCGCCGGACGACATCAGCTTGCCAAGTTGCGTGATGGTATCGTCGGTGATCTTGCCCGCCGGCAGCATCACCCAGACCGCACGCGGCGGCTTAAGCTGCTGCACCAGTTTTTCCAGGCCGTCGGCGCCGGTCGCGCCATCATTCGTGAGACCGGCAATCGCCTTGGGGTCTTGATCATAGACCACGGTCTCATGACCGTTCTCGATCAACCGGCGCGTAATATTGCCGCCCATGCGGCCAAGGCCAATAATTCCAATCTGCATCGCAAACTCCGTTCACGCCAACGCGCGATCAAATAAAGCCTCTAGTTCGGCAAGGCCGGCTTTCAAATCGCCCTTGATATGAACCCGCAATGCGCGCCGGCCGCGCTCGGCCAGCACGTCAAAATCGCCCCGCGCCTGCGCGGCCTTCACAACGCCAAAGCTCGCCCGATGCGACGGGATCGCTAGATCCTGTGCGTCGTCCGAGGTGATTTGCAGGAATACGCCGCTGTCCGGGCCGCCCTTGTAAGCCTGCCCGGTGGAATGCAGAAAGCGCGGCCCGAATTCGAGACACGTCGCGATGTGGCGCTTGTCGCGCAGCGCCAGCCGCATTTTTTGCAACGGGGCGGCATTGGCCGCGTCACGGGCGATGTAGGCAAGCGTTGCGAAGTAATCGCCCGCCTGAATGCGGCCGAGATGGGCCTTGAGCCAGCTTTCCGGCGTCGAACCGGCGCCCGCTTCGCGCAACGCCTTGGCGTTTTTATCGTCGGTATAGAGCTCGAGAGATTTGCCCGAACAAACCGGCGTTTCGGCCGGCAGCTTTCCGGTCTTCTCGAAGGCCGATGTGAGTTCGCGGGTCTTGATCTTGCTCGCTTCGACATCGGGCTGATCGAACGGATTGATCCCGATCACCGCGCCGGCGACCGCGGTGGCGATTTCGAAACGGAAGAATTCCTGTCCGAGGTGCTCAGGTGACTTTTGCACAATGCGCACCACCGGGTGGCCCGCGGCTTCAAGCGCCTTGAGCTTGCTCTCGCGCGCCGTGTCGGTTTCGCCCTCGAGCGTGAGATCGATGAAGATGCGGTCGTTGCCGTAAGCGCCCGGCGCGGCGAGCGGCTCGCCGTCGATCGGAACAAGGCCTTTGCCATTCTTGCCGGTCGAATTCCGCGAATAGCTGCTCCGCCCAACCGCCAAAGCTTTCGAGGCCGGGCGAGGACGTGATCGTCACTTTGTCGCGGCCGTTGCGCGCCGCCTCACCTAGCGCGAGCCCCAGCACGACGCCGGGGTTTTCCGCCGGCGGCACGTCCGGTCCGCAGGAATGCATCATCATCCCGGTCAGCTTTTCGAGCCGCGGGATATCGATACCGGCGATCGCCGCCGGCACCAGGCCGAACGGCGACAGCACCGAATAGCGGCCGCCGATGCTCGGCACACCGAAGAATATCTTGCGGAAATTTTGCTGCTTCGCGGTTTTCTCAAGCGATGAACCTGGATCGGTGATGGCGATGAAATGCTTACCGGCCTTCTCGGCGCCGACCGTGTCGCTCACGCGCTGGTAGAAATAGTCCTTGAAAGCATTGGGCTCGGTTGTCGAACCCGACTTGCTCGAGACAATGAACAGCGTCGTGGCGAGATCGAGTTTTTCCTCGATGGCCTTGATCTGTGCCGGCACCGTCGAGTCGAGGATCTCCAAACCCGGAAAAGCGGCTTTGCGGGGAAACACTTTGGCGAGCACTTCCGGGCCAAGGCTTGAGCCACCCATGCCGAGAAGCACAGCCTCGGCTGAAACCTTCGCGCTCGATCTCGTCGCCGAAGTCCTGATAGCCCTTGATCTGTTCGGCGCTTGGCGTTTCAAGCCAGCCGAGCCAGCGGTCTTCATCAGCGCCAGTCCACAGCGACTTGTCGCGTGCCCACAGCTTTCGGCTATTGCCGTGTGCGCCCCATTCGTCGGTGGCGGCTGCGACTTTCTTGTTCAGCGCGTCGCCAAGCGCGAGCGTTTGCGGATCGATTTGATCGCTGAGTATTTTGCTGCGCTTCTTCGCAACTGCGCCGAACAGCTTATCCGCAGCTTCCGCAAACAGCCGCACGCCGTCCTCGACTAGCTTGTCGGTGACCGCGTCGAGCGAAATGCCGGCGCGCGCCAGATCGTCGAGCTCGCGCTTCGCCTCAGCAGCATTGGCGTCGAGCGTGTCGCGCACTTTGCCGTGGTCGCGGAACGCATCCATGGTCGCGGTCGGCATCGTGTTGACGGTGTCGGCGCCGATCAGCTCCTCGACATAGAGCACATCGCTATAGGCCTTGTTCTTGGTGCCGGTTGAGGCCCACAGCAACCGCTGCGGCCGTGCGCCTTTGGCCGAAAGCTTGTTCCAGCGCTCGCCACCAAACAGCCGCTTGTAACGCTGGTACGCAAGCTTGGCGTTGGCGATGGCGATCTTGCCCTTGAGCGCGGTAAGGCGCGCTTTTTCATCCGGGTCGTTGGCCTTGGCGATCTTGTCATCGAGCAGATTGTCGACGGCGGTATCGATGCGGCTGACGAAGAAGCTCGCGACGCTCGCAATCTTCGAAACATCGCCGTTCTTTGCCGCCAGTGCCTCGAGGCCGGAAAGATAAGCCTCGACCACCTGCTCATAGACAGCTTGCGCAAACAGCAGCGTGATGTTGACGTTGATGCCGCTGCCGATCAGCTCGCGGACCGCCGGCAGACCTTCCTGGGTTGCCGGTACCTTGATCATCAGGTTTTTGCGGCCGATCGCCTGCCAGAGATGCTTGCCTTCCTGGATCGTCGCTGCCGTATCCTTGGCGAGATACGGTGACACTTCGATACTGACGTAACCATCCGCACCGCCGGTCGCCTCATAAACCGGCCGCAGCACATCGGTCGCGTGCTTGATATCCTCGATCGCGAGCTGCTCGAAAATCTCGCCCACGCCGCGATCCTGCGCCTTGAGCATGCCGCCGATAGCATCGTCATATTCGTCGGAGTGACCGATTGCCTGCTCGAAAATGGACGGGTTGGAGGTAACGCCGCGCAGGCCATCGTCGTCGACCAGCTTCTTCAGGCCGCCTTTGGCGATAAAACCGCGGGACAAGAAATCCAGCCAGACGGCCTGACCGTGATCCGCAAGCGATTTCAAAGGATTCATTACTGAAAATTCCTTGCAGTCCGCAACTCGGCAGCCGCGGCAAGCATACCTGTCTAACTGCCCAATTATGCACCATAGGTGGTGGCGCGCGAGATGCCCTCGGATGAAACGGCGAAAGGGCCAAGCCGGTTCCCGAGAAAGGTGGTCAGGCTGCTTTGGTGCGCGCTTTGGCCGCCTGGATCGCCTGCCAGACCTTATGGGGCGTCACCGGCATCGTCATCTCGGTCACCCCAAATTCGCTCAACGCATCAAGGATGGCACTCATCATGACTGCCGGAGCGGCCGTCGTGCCGCCCTCGCCGCCGGCCTTAATGCCAAGCGGATTGGTCGGCGACAACACTTCGGAAATCTCGGTCCGGAATGTCGGGAAGTAGTCCGCCCGCGGCATTCCATAATCCATGAAAGAACCGGTCAGCGGCTGACCGGAATCAGGCTCGTTGTAGAACTGCTCCCACAGCGCCTGCCCGACACCCTGCGCGATGGCTCCGTGGGTCTGGCCGTCCACGATCAGCGGATTGATGCAGCGGCCGACATCGTCGATGCAGGCATAGCGAGTGATGTCGATGGCGCCGGTATCGGGATCGATCTCGACTTCGCAGATCGCGGTGCCGTTCGGAAATACCGGCTCATGCATTTCATTGTCAGTGACGATCGCGACGCCGTCCTTCAGCGCGCCAGGCAACTCGTGCTTTGCAGCCTCGCTGGCAAGCTCGAGAAAATCGAAATTCAGATTGGTGTCGCGCGAGACGAAGCGGCCGTCCTCGAACATCACGGTTTCCGGCGCCACACCCATGACGATAGCGGCGATTTGTTTGCCTTTGGCGATGAGATCCACCGCGGCCTTGGAGAATACGGTGGCGGCATGCCGCATCGAACGGCCGGAATGCGAGCCACCGCCGACTTTCACGATCGCGGTGTCGCCATAGATAATTTTGACGGCCGCGTCCGGCACATGAAGCAGATCGGCAACAACCTGGGCAAAGCTGGTCTCATGGCCCTGGCCGTTCGATTGCGTGCCGATCACGGCATCGACAATGCCATCCGGGCGCACTTTGATCTGGGCCTGCTCTTTGGCCGCGCCAATCGAAGACTCGACATAATTGGCAAGTCCGAGCCCCAGCAGTTTGCCGCGGCGCCTGGCATCACGCCGCCGCGCTGGAAAACCTTTCCAGTCGGCGATCTCCATCGCCCAATCCATATTCTCTTCGTAGTGACCGCTGTCGTAGAGCATGCCAACGGAGTTGCGGTACGGAAACGATTTCGGCGGAACGAGATTCTTGCGGCGGATCGCGACGCGGTCAACGCCGAGCTGCCTAACCGCCTCGTCAATCAATTGCTCGATGGCAAAGGTCACTTCCGGCCGGCCTGAGCTCCGATAAGCGTTGGTCGGCATCGTGTTGGTGAAAACACCGACCGAGCGGAGGAAGCTCGCCGGGATGCGATAGGAGCCGGGAATAAGTCCCGAGCCCTTACTCAGCGGCGACAACGATACGCACCGGCAACCGACATTGCTGATGTTGGTGGCGCGCATCCCGATGAAACGATGTTTCTCGTCAAGCGCAAGCTCGACTGACGTCACCAGGTCACGGCCCTGATAATCGCTGAGGAAGGCCTCCGAGCGCGTCGCGGTGAACTTCACCGGGCGGCCAAAGCGCTTCGCTGCCCACAATACCAAACCGAACTCGACATAGGTCCGATTGCGGGTACCGAAATTGCCGCCGACATCCGCGGAGATCACACGCAGTCTTTCGGGCGGCACGCCGACAACCTTGATCAACTCGTTCTGTTGACGCACCGCGCCACCGGAGCCCGCGTGAAGAAAATAGCTGTCAGTTTTCGGGAAGTATTGCGCGACTGCCGAACGCGGCTCCATCGGCACGCCGGTAACCCGGCCGATGACGAACTTTTTCTTGATGACGTGCGCCGCGCTGGCGAAGGCGCGATCGGTCGCTTCCTTATCGCCGAAGAAAGTTTCGACCATCATGTTGTCGGGCACTTCGTCCCATATCGTCGGCGCTCCCGGCTGCAGAGCGTCTTCCGAATGCAGCACGAACGGCAGTACGTCGTACTCCACGTCAACGGCTTCGGCGGCATCCATCGCCTGGACTTTGGTCTCAGCGACCACCAGGACGACGGCCTCGCCGACGTGGCGCACTTTGTCCGCCGGCAGCAGCATATGAGGGCCGGCAAAAACCTTCCCTCCGCCAGGTGCAGTCAGCTTCTGGTCAAACTTCGTCTTCGGTACCGGATCGTGCGGAATCGGTCCGACCTTGTCGGCCAGGCAATCGGCGCCGGTGAGCACGCCGACCACGCCCGGCATCGCCCTTGCGCGTTCGGTGTCGACTGACACGATACGGGCATGCGGATGCGGCGAGCGCACCACAACCGCATAAGCCTGACCGTCGATATTGAAATCGTCGGTGAACTGGCCTTTGCCCGTAATCAGCCGCTGATCTTCCTTGCGCAGAATAGGCTTGCCGATGAAACGGTAGCCGGCGTCGTCCAGTTTTGTTTTGTCGTCCATTGGGGCTCGGCAGCTAGCTATTGGGCTATCTACTAATCCTCCAACAACGCGGAGGGAAGGCTTTGGTTAGGCCGCAGCCAATGCATAGAACAGATGGCTTCCCTTTGGCTGCCTGACACCCACGATATTTCTTAATGCCATACACGACTTTTCCTTATGCCAACGGGCGTGCTGAAATGTCACCTGAGCCGACGAGGGAGACTACTCATGGACGAAACCGGGACTTCGCGACGTCAATTCGTCGCGGCATTGAGCGCAAGCGTGGCCGCGAGTTCAGTAGCCGCTGCAACGGGGGCCGCGGCTGAAGACTCGCCGCCTTTGCGGATCGTCGATTTTCACAATCACTATATGGGACCATCGTGGACTTTAACGGGCCTCGACAATGTGCCGCCGGTCGCGCGACCGTATTGGCAAAAGACCTACGCTAACCTGCAAAGCAGGGATGCGCTGCTTGGGTCCATCGAAGCAGCCGGCATCAGCGCGCGCGTCATCAACACGCCGACGGCCTTTATCGAAGATGCCGATGGCAATATCCCGGCCGGCGCGGAGCAGCGCATCAACGACCAGATGGCCGAGTTGGTAACCAAAAACCCCGGCAAGCTTTACGGGCTTGCGACCGTCAATGCATTTACCGGCGACGCGGCCGCACATGAACTGACGCGCGCCATTCACGATCTCGGCCTGCGCGGCGTGTTTCTGGAAAGCGCGAGAGGCGATCTCATCCTCGGCGCGAAGGAGACGCGTCCGACGCTTGCAACAGCAGCGGCGCTCGGCATCCCGGTCTTTGTGCATCCGATGACCGACCGGCAGCTCAACAAACGCTTCGCGGTCAGCGGCCCGCTCGGAGTGCGTCTCGCACGCGGCACGATCAACAACGCGGCGCTGATCAACATGCTGGAAGGCGGCACGTTCGATGAGAGCCCGAAGCTCAAGGTGGTCGTCACCACGCTCGCGTTCGGCGGCATGATGCTCGCCGGCGGCTTCGGCGACGGCCAGCATATCCGCAGCGATGCGCCGGAACTGACCCGCCGCAACGTCTATATCGACACCATGGGTCTTAATCCGGTCGAGGTCCGCGCCGCGGTCGATATGCTTGGCGCCGATCACGTTCTGGTCGGCACCGACTGGCCGATCGCGGTCGAGACATCCGTGCCCGATCGGCTACAGAAAGCTTTCGCGCACGCAGGGCTGAACGCAGAACAGCAGCAAATAATCGCGAGCGGCAACGTGCTGAAGCTGCTCGGCGTAGCCTGACGACTGCAGCTCTCAGTCTTGTGGAATGATTGGCAGCAACAGATAAGGCTGCCGGTCTGGCGCAAAGTGCAGGGTGTTGCGGCGGGCGAATACCGCGTCAGGCCGGTCGTCAGAGTCAATGTGCAAGAAGGGGCCGACACCCTTCATCGGGTAAGGTGCGCCGGGCAGCGCCAGATCCGTACCGTCCACCTCGTAATCCCGGCCGCGCACGTTGAGCGCGAGCTGGTAGCCCGGCGGCACCACGATCGACGTCGGCCAGATTTCGATATCCAGTTCCACTGGCTCGCCCGGCTTCAACGGCCATTCTTCGTCATGGGTATGCCACGGGCGATACGGCAACGACTGGGCCGGATCCAGCTTGCGGCACGAGGCACGCAGCCAGCCGAGCCCGACCGGCACCCGCGCATCGTTTGAGCCGATAAACGTAACCTCGGTGCCATGCGGATCGTACAGGCGAAGCGCCAGAAATAAATCGGCGTCCGCGGTCTCCGACGACACCCAGAGCTTGGCCGCGACCGGGCCAGTGACTTCAAAACTTTCCCTGCGCATGGGCGTGAGAAACGTCAGGCCGCTGCTCGTCGTGTCGTAGCCAAGCGTCGTGCTTGCGTCGGACGTTTCCGGCGATAGCGCCATCCCTTCCGGCCGCAGATAATATTTCGTCCACTGCGTCCGCTTGAGCGGCCATTCGTTCTCGGCGCGCAGCACGAACTTTTCGTGAGGGTGACGGACGTTAAGCGACACCGGCGGCTGCTTGTCCCATCCGGTATCCTCGCCTTTGAGAAAATGCCCGAAGAAGCGCCGTTGCAGGGCCATGCCGTAATTACTGTAGAAATGAGTGAAGTGCGTATCGCCATGCACTTCGAGCCATTTCTGTTTTGAACCGGCTTTCAGATAGCCCTCGAAATTGCCGCGCGTGTGCAACCCCATGCCGCCCCAGTTTCCCGCCGACAGCAGCGGCGCCTCGATCGCTGCGAAATCGGCAGTGCGCGAAGCGTGATAATCGTCGATAAATTTGCGCCGCTTGGCTTCGCCGGGAGAGTCGGCCTGCAATGTGAGAAGCTCGGCGTCGGACAATGTTTCCGGCCCGGCAACAAGTTCCCCGGTGACCACGCTCTTGGCACCGCGCGTGCCGACGCCATGCTGCACGCTGCCGACCTGGCGCGGATACCAGCTATGGTAGAAGTCGCTCAGGATGCCGCCGTGACGGCACAGCTCGCGATAATAGTCGGACGAACCTTCCCAGATGCACAGCGCCGCCAGATGCGGCGGCTTTCAGCGCGCCGACCGTCCACTGGTTCATCGCAAAGTATGAAATGCCATTGATGCCGACCTTGCCGTTGCTCCACGGCTGAGTGCCGGCCCACTCGATACATTCGGACAGATCTTGCGTTTCGAGCGGAGACCAAACGTCGATCACGCCGGGTGAACGTCCCGCGCCGCGCGAGTCGACACGTACGCACACATAACCGTCCGGAACCCACTTCTCCGGATCGACCAGTTCCCAGTTCTGGTACTTGTTGCTTGAGCCCTCCAGCACTTCCGGCGCCGCTTCGACCAGCCGCGCCCAATTGCCTTTGTAGCCTTCCTGGAAAGCCAGCCCCTTCGCATAAGGCCCGTAGCTCAGAATAACCGGATATTTGCCTTCGCCGGCCGGACGAAAGACGTCCGCGCGCAACACAATGCCATCGTCCATTTCGACTGGCGCATCCCAATCGATCTGCATGCCGTCGCGAATTTCCGATTTCATGGCGTCCGATTTCATGGCGTTCTTCCCGTGTTACGCAGCTTTTTTGCCTTCACATTTTCTTGCCATGAATTGTGCTAGGTTCGGGGCATAAAAGACAATAGAGGATTATTCATGAGTGAGAGCGCGATCGAATTCGTCGAGACTTGGGTTGATGATAAAATCGAGGAAATGGACGCGCCCCCAACCAACATCGAGGCGCTAGCCAAGACACTTGCGACGGAATGCATCGCGGAAGCTCAAAACGGCGGCTTAACTCAATCCGACATTAACGACACCTTCGATGATCTTGCCGCTTTCATCGCAGCCGAAATCGAAGAAGCCTTTGACCGGAGCGATCGGTCTGACGAAGACTCGTCCCTCGTCGCGGATGACGATGCCCGTCTTGTTAACGGCGATGACGACGAGGACGAGGACGACGCCGAAAAAAAGGACGCCTAACGCGGAACCTTATGCAACTTTTCTGGCGCTGAACTCCTGCTGCCAGCGCCGCACACGGCGCTCATCGACCTCGACGCCGAGGCCAGGCTGGTCGAGCACCGTCAGATGGCCGCCTTTGACGCGCAGCGGATCGGTGACAACGTCTTCGGCCAATCCCGGGCTGGTTATGGTGAGGCCCCACGCCAGCGACGGCACAGCCGCGGCGAGATGCATGGCGGCCGCGGACGCAATGCTGGTTTCGCCGGTCTTGCAGGAAATGTTGAGATTCATGCCAAGCCGGTCGCAAAGCTGGGCCGCCTCCAGCATCGCCCGCACGCCGCCGAGCTTGATCGCTTTCAGGCTGACGCCGCGCGCGGCCTGGCGCTGGTGATGGCGTTCGATGTCGTCGCGCGAATGAATGCCTTCGTCGGCGCCGATCATGATCCCGCTGGCCGCGGCCACCCGCGCCATACCGGCCAGATCGTGCGCGGGAACAGGCTGCTCAAAGAAATCAAGCCCGCACTCTCCGACGGCGCGCACATAGCGAACACCTTCATCGGCATTCCAGCCCTGATTGGCATCGGCCGAGATCAGGCAATCGCTGTCGAGGCTCGCGCAAACGTCGCGCGTGCGCGCTGCATCGGTTTCGGGCGCGGCAACACCGACCTTGATCTTGTAGATGGTATAGCCGGCCTTCCGGCGTTCTTGCGACTTCGTGCAAATCGGCTGCCGCATCGTCGGAGCCGATTACCGCAAGCAACGGAATGCGCTCGCGCCGTTTGCCGCCAAGCATGGCGTGCAACGGTTGTCCGGTGACGCGGCCGACAAGATCATGCAGCGCAATCTCGATCGCAGCCTTGGCGCCAGTGTTGCCGTACATCTGCGCGTCCATTGCCGCCGCGGCGCCGGCAAAATCGTCGGCGCGGCTCTTTAGCAACGCCGGCGCCATGTGGGTCACCGCCGCCATCATGCTGGCGACGGTCTCGCCGGTCATGGTCGGCGCCGAGGCGGCTTCGCCCCAGCCGACGGCGCCGTCATCGGATTCGATGCGCACCAGAACATTCTCGGCGCGCGTCACGGTTTCGCCGGCCATCTTCACCGGCTTTTTCATCGGCAGGTTAATGGCGATGGGCTCGATGGATTTTGATGCGCACGCGGTCCCCCGGTCACAATGATCGAATTGTACGGGGCGACAGGCGCGGCCCACAAGCCCGCAAGCTGGCCAAGGCCGGGGCGTTACTCGGCGGCGATCGCGATAATCCATGCCGGGATCGTGATGCTGCCGCGTCCGAAAAAGGCTTCGTCGTCGAGCAGATGTAATACGAACTGAACATGCTCTCGCTCATCTCGACATCGCCGGCGATCTCTGCCAAGCACCTCCCACGGATGAATGAGCGGGTTGCCGAGCATGGTGTGCTTCATGAGCCAGAGGCTGAACGGCAGGATGAACCGGCCGCCCCGTCCCGGCGGAACCTTGGCGTCCATGATGACAAGCCGGCCGCCGGGCCGAAGCTGGTTCCACACGTGCCGCAGCACGGTACGATGATGCGGCATGGTGTTGAACGACAGGCTGAACAGCATGGCGTCGAGCGGCTCCGGCGCCGCATATTCGGCGGCGTCGCATTCGGTCAATTCGATATTGCTGCCATCCATTGTCGTTGCGGAGCTGTTGCGCCTTGCGCAACATGCCTCGTGAGATATCGATGCCGTAGATTCGGCCGGCGGGATCCAACTGCGTCCTGGAGATGCGGAAAATTCCGGCCGGTGCCGCAGCCGATGTCGAGCACGCAGTCGCCGCGGCTCAGTCCCAAAGCGCGTGCGGCGTTCTTCCGCAAGATTCCACGGAACAAAAAACAGCCGATCGAATAGCGGTATGAGATGTGCAATACGATCATACCGATTGCTGACCGCACTGCGGTCGCAATCCACCCATTGATACGTCACGATTTCGCCCCTGCCCCTACAGCGCCAGCCGATTACTCGACTGTCACTGCATAATTCTTTATTATACGCGACAGTATTCCGAAACAAGATTCATGTCTTGGCGTCGCGTGCTAATCGGGCGTCATATCGCCGCAGGGAACACAGGAAGACGGATCGCGAACCGTTCGTAGCATTCCACCTGAAGCGATGTGCATTTCTTGGACACGATAGCACGTTGCAATCGAGTTGCTGGATCATGCTTGATAACAAGCAGACCATGCGTCTTGCGTCACCCAACGCTGCGGTTGAAATTGGAGTTCAAGGAATGCAAGCCAGATTGCTGATTATCTTTCCTAGCAATGATGTTGCTTGTCAGTTGCTGTCCACAGCGTGAGCGCGGACCGACGCCGCTCGGCCTTTGGCAAGCGGTCGATGACGACACCAAGCAGCCGACCGGCTGGTTCCTGATCACCCAGCAAGACGGCGTCTACGCCGGCATCATCGCCAAGATGTTCCTCAAGCCTGGCGAGGACCCCAATGCGGTATGCGATCAATGCAAGGACGATCGCCACAATCATCCGTGGCTGGGCCTCGAACTCATCCGTGGCATGCAGCAGGAAGAGCGCCGACAAGTACGCCGGCGGAACGATCCTCGATCCCCGCGACGGCAAGATCTACAAAGCGACGATGAAGGTCACGCCCGACGGCCAGACGCTGATCGTGCGCGGCTATCTCGGCGTCGAGAATGCTGGGACGCAATCAATATTGGACGCGGTTGCCGGATTCCGCCTACAGCATGCTCGATCCGTCGATCAATCCCAATACTGCGGTCAACCGCCGCCGCGGCGCCAATGCGCGCCGGCACGCAAACCGGCAATCGCGCCGAAGCAATAATCGGCCAGGCCGTAATCGACCTAGTTTTCGCGCGGCTTGCCCATCAGGATCGGCTGGAACAGGGCCGCAGCCGCCATCGTCGTCAGCAGCGAAATCGCCAGCAGCTTGCCCATGCTGGACGTGCCGGGATGGCTGGAAAACCACAGGCTGCCGAACGCCGTCGCCGTCGTCAGCGCGCTGAACGTCACCGCCCGCGTCAGCACCGATTGCAGCAGATTGGTCTGCCCCTCGCGCCAGGCCATGATGTAGTAGATCTTGAATGCGACGCCGACGCCGAGCAGCAGCGGCAGCGCAATGATGTTGGCGAAGTTCAGCGGCATTCCGATCAAAACGCAGATCTCCAGCGTCACGACGCCGGCCATCAGCAGCGGGATGAGCGTCAGCAAGCACATCGCTGATCCGCCGCAGCGTGATCCAGAGAATGATCGCGATCGATATCAGCGCGCAGCCGCCGGCCTCGATGAAGGCGGTCACGACGGTACGGCGCGCTTCGAGGATCGAAATCGGCCCTTCGGTGGCATCGGGCGCGACCGCCAGAACGGCATGGGCAAACTGGCGCAGCACATCGTTGTTGTTTGGATCGCCCTTCGGCGCGACGTCGACGCGCGCCTGCCGTCCGGCGTTACCCAATCGCGCGCCAGATCCTCCGGCAGATTGTCGCGCGTGATCGTCTGTAGCCTGTAAGCAGGTCGCGCAAGTCGTCGAGCGTGGTCTTCAGCGGCTGAACAAAGACCGTTTCTGCCCGTTGCCGTGTCGCCGGATCGGCCTTGGCCAACGCAGCCATGGCGGCGGCGAGGCGGCGTGCCGCCACCGCTCCGGTGCCGGTGCCGTTCCCGGCGAGACGGTTGAGCGCATCCACCGTGGAATTGATCATGCTGACGGTCTGCGCATCCGAGGTCGGCGACGCCGGCGTCTTCGGATTAAGCGCGGCATCGAGCGTCTGCGCCGCATTGTGGATCAGCGTCAGCTTTTCGTCCTGATGATCGGGGATGAAAGTCGACAGCGTCGTCACCCGCGCCACCTCCGGCAGCGCCCGCAGCTTGGCCGCCAGCTGATCGGCCTGGGCCAGCGTCGGTTGCCAGCACCTCGATATCGTTGGCGCCGCTTTCCGGATCGCTCTTGAGTTCGAGATAGGTCGATACCGATTCGGCTCTTGGGGCTGCGCAGATTCATCGGATTGAAATCGAACTGCAGCCAGTACAGCAGCGGCAGACCGCCGAGCGACGACGAGCAGCGTTCCGATCAGGATCGGCATGCGATGCCGTTCAAGGAAACTGATCGACCGGCGCGAGATAGGCATAGCCAAGCTGCTCCGGCTCGCTCGGCGGTTTGAGACGATGCTGAGCAGCGCCGGCAGCAGTGTGATGCTGGTGAAGAATGCGATCAGCATGCCGACACCGGCAATCAGGCCGAGTTCGGACACGCCTTTGTACGCGGTCGGGCATGAACGACAGGAAGCCGGCCGCGGTGGCAAGCGCGGCCAGCGTCAGCGGCGCTCCGGCGCGCTGCCCCGATTGCAGCAAAGCTTCGTGCAGATTGTCGATTTCATGCCGCTCGGCGCGATAGCGCACACTGAACTGAAGGCCGAAATCCACGCCGAGTCCGACGAACAGCACGGCGAAATAGACCGATATCAGGTTGAGCGTGCCGACCATCAGCATGCCGACCGCCGCCGTGACGGCAAGGCCGACGACCAGGCTGGCGAATACCGCAAAGATGATCCGCCACCAGCGCACCGCCATCCACAAAATGAACAGCACGATCGCAATGGTGACGGTGGCGTTAAGACCGGCGTTTTCCTTGATCGTGCCGAATTCTTCGTCGGACATCGGCACCGGCCCGGTCAGCCGCAGCGCGCGCCTGATATTTTGACGCGAAGTCGGCATCCGTCGCCGCCTGCCGGATGGCGTCGCTCGCCTTCATGCCGGGCTCAAGCTCGGAATAGTCGAGCATGGCCTGGATGTTGATGAAGCGAAGCCGGTCGCTGGCGCTTGAAGCCTTGCCTTGCACCATGTCGTGCCAGGAAAAGCTCGCCGGCTGGTTGGCGTTGACCTTCTCGATGGCGTCGGCGCCAAGCGTCATCGGCCAGGTCATATTGTCGAGCGTGATCTGGCCGCCTTGCACGCCGAGCAGGCCGAATTGCAGCGCCTGGACGACGCCGCGCAGGCTCGGATCGCTGGCGAGCACCTGCACCAGGCGCTGCGCCTTGGTCAGCATGCTGAGTTGCGGCCCGAGTTCATCGGTCGATTCGAAAAGAAAACCGTTCTGCTGCGAAGAACGGGCCGCCTTTCGGCTGCTGGATCGTGCGGAATAAATCCTTCTGCTGCGACAGCCGCTGCACGAGAGCGTCGGTCGCCTCGTCGACAAGTTCCGGCGTCGGCGCATCGATCACCGCGACGATCAGTTCGTATTGCGGAAACGCTTTTTCGAAAGCCAGTTCGCGTTGCCGCCACGGAATGTTGGTGGAGATCAGCTGATTGATGTCCGTCGTCATGGAAAAATGCGTCGCCGCATACCAGCCGGACAAGGCGGTCAGCAGCACGGCAATGCCGACCACCGGCCAGGCAAATTTGATGCAGATTTCAATCGCGCGGACGACGAAGGCGGTGATGGTCTTCATGGGGCCAGTGAAAAATAACGGTCAAGAGGGATGGAATGATCGGTTTTAACTATCGTTTGAGGCGTGAAGAGAACGGCGAAACGGAGGCGCTATGTTCCACCCGGCCGATCTCCGGCAGAATTCGGCGGCGGAAGGCCAGTCTAGATGCCCCGAAATGCCGTAAAAGTGAAATCAAGTATTTTTTCCTATCCTGAACGGGGCCGAAAAGCCAGCGTTTTAGAGCCTTTATAGATTGCCGACCTGACGCTGTGCTGGACAAAGGACGAATTTCCGCTCAATGGTTCCCCAAAATAACTGTCTGCGATTGTCGGCTAGCCCGGGTAACCAGAAACCGGGGTTGATTGTCACGCAATCCTGCCGAAATAACCGGGACGACCATCATGCTGGCGGTAGCCGGGCGCTCTTGCGGCGCATAGCCGCACACCGGCCTGCGACCCAGACCGGCCTACGACCAAGAGGTGACTTGAAGATGAAAGTAATACTCGCCCAGCCTCGCGGTTTTTGTGCCGGCGTCGTGCGCGCGATCGAGATCGTGGAACGCGCGCTGCAAAAATACGGACCGCCGGTCTATGTGCGCCACGAGATCGTGCACAACAAGCACGTCGTCGAGAGCCTGAAGGCGAAAGGCGCGCGGTTCGTCGAGGAGCTTTCCGAAGTTCCGCCGAACGCGGTGACGATCTTCTCCGCTCACGGCGTTGCCAAGAGCATCGAAGAGGAAGCGGCGGCACGCCAGCTTCCGGTTTTGAACGCGACCTGCCCGCTGGTCACCAAAGTGCATAACCAGGGCAAGCGCTACATCGGCCAGGGGCGCCGGCTGATCCTGATCGGCCATGCCGGTCATCCGGAAGTCGAAGGCACCATGGGCCAGCTCTCCGAGCCGGTAACGCTGGTGCAGACCGAAAGCGATGTCGCAACGCTCGAGATTCCGGCCGATACCCCGGTCGCCTACGTCACCCAGACGACGCTGAGCGTCGACGACACCCGCGGCATTATTGCCGCATTGCAGGAACGCTTTACCGACATCGTCGGCCCGGAAACCCGTGACATCTGCTATGCGACGCAGAACCGGCAGACCGCCGTGCGTGAACTTAGCAAGCTTGTCGACGTTATCCTGGTGGTCGGAGCCAAGAACAGTTCCAATTCAAACCGGTTGCGCGAGATCGGCGAAGAAGAAGGACGGCCGAGTTATTTGATCGCCGATGGCAGCGAAGTGAACCCGGAGTGGTTCAATGACGCCAAGATCGTCGGCATTACCGCAGGCGCTTCGGCGCCGGAGGTGCTGGTTGAAGACGTTATCGATGCATTGCGCCGGCTCGGTCCGGTCGAGGTCAGCCAATTGACCGGACGGCAGGAAACGATCGAGTTCCGCTTGCCGGCTGAATTGACGGACGGCAGCGTGCGCGGCAGCCGCGCCGCGGCCAGCGCCTGATCGCCAAGAAACATCGCCAAGAAACACCGAACACTAACACTGAACACCAAAGACGAAATATCGAAAAGGATTAGTTGTTGTGACTGTATCTCTTCGCCAGATGACAGCGGTTGGTAGTTACATCGTGAAGCAGCGCCTGATGGGGCGTAAGCGGTATCCGCTGGTGCTGATGCTGGAGCCGTTGTTCCGCTGCAACCTCGAATGCGTCGGCTGCGGCAAGATCGATTATCCGGATGCGATCCTCAACAAGCGTCTTTCGGTGCAGGAATGCCTCGATGCCGTGGACGAATGCGGCGCGCCGATGGTTGCGATCCCCGGCGGCGAGCCGCTGATCCACAAGGAAATCGGCGAGATCGTCAAAGGGATCGTGGCGCGCAAGAAATTTGTTTCGCTGTGCACCAATGCATTGCTGCTCGAAAAGAAGCTGAATCTGTTCGAGCCGTCACCCTATTTGTTTTTCTCGGTGCATCTCGACGGCATCAAGAAGCATCACGACAAATCGGTGTGCATGGACGGCGGCTTTGAGCGCGCCGTGGATGGCATCAAGGCCGCCAAGGCAAAAGGCTTTTCGGTCAACGTCAACTGCACCGTGTTCGACGGCCATCCGGCCGAGGACATCGCCGAATTCCTCGATCTCACCGAACAGCTTGGCGTCGGCGTTTCGATTTCGCCCGGCTACGCCTATGAGCGCGCACCGGATCAGGAGCACTTCCTGTCACGCCGCAACACCAAGGAACTGTTCCGCAAGGTGTTCGCGCTCGGCAAGGGTAAGAAGTGGAACCTGACCCACTCCGGCATGTTCCTCGACTTCCTCGCCGGCAATCAGGAATTCCACTGCACGCCGTGGGGCATGCCGACACGCAATGTCTTCGGCTGGCAGAAGCCTTGCTATCTGCTCGGCGAAGGCTATGCCAAGACCTTCACCGAATTGATGGAAACGACCGACTGGGATGCCTACGGCACCGGCAAGTATGAAAAGTGCGCGAACTGCATGGCGCATTGCGGCTACGAGCCGACTGCGGCCAACGCCATGATGAACCATCCGATTAAGGCGGCAATGATCGGACTGTTCGGCGTCAAGACCGAAGGCCCGATGGCGCCGGAGATCGACATGTCGCAGCAGCGGCCGGCGCAATACATTTTCGACGGCCAGGTGCAGCAGAGGCTGTCGGAAATCCGCGCCAACGAAGCCCGCGAGAAAGCGGCGAAAGAAGCCGCCCGCACGTCGGCGAGCGCCGCTTAATTCGCCTATCGGCATCCGCGGAGGCAGATGATCCGGTAATCCAGGATGGTTTGGTTTCGCGGCGCTCTCAAGGAGCGCCGCGATTACTGGATGCGCCGCCTGCGCGGGCGTGACGGTCAAGAAGCTTAAATTCCCGCGCAACCTGAGGCACAAAGTTCTTCTTCACTACGCTGCTCGAGCACTTAGCGTCGGAATTTTGCTCACGTCCTCTTCGCGTTCGGCATGCCAGGTATCGTAAGCGCCCTGCATCCGTACCCACACCGCCGCGCCGTCGCCAAACAGCTTGCCGAGTTGAACGGCGATTGACGGAGAGACCGGTTTGCGCTCGCGCAAGATGTCGTAAAGATGCTGGCGGGAAATACCGAGAAACTGCGCGATCTCGGCCTTGCTCCGCCCCGTCGCCGGTATCACATCCTCCCGCAACAAGGCGCCGGGATGGGTCGGGCAACGGGCTGAATTACGCTTGGCGGCATGAGCCATGATATTCTCCTTTAGTGATATTGCTCGAAGTCTACACGGCAAGCGTCACCGCCTTCGAATTCGGAGACGTGATGCACCTTGGTCCGTTGATATGGACCGAATAGCGGGTTGGTCGAAAGCCCCGCAGCGGATGAAAATCAAAACCTGGGAGGTTGATTTCCTCCGGCCGCAGGCTGACATCCAGGCGGTCAAGCCGCCGTAAAATGCGCCCATGCATTTTTGCGTCGATTCTTCCGGCTTCCGGTCCGCCCAAGCTCCCAAAGCTCGGCAAGGCCCTTGCTTTTGAAACTCTTGATCACACCGCAAAGTGTAAGCTAAATGATGACATATGTCAACTATTAGCTTACATAAAGAGCGAGCAGCCCGGATGAGCACAACAAAACTATAGACCAATCTCATTTCGCCTCGCTCTGCGTTACAACGAAGAGCTACATTCCCCACACGACGTGAGGCGCGTTACCGCTTTTCAAGTTGCGGTAGCGAGCCACGGCCCAGAGCGGGAAGAACTTCGAATAGCCGTGGTAGCGAAGATAGAACACGCGCGGGAAACCCGTTGCGGTGTAGCGCGGCTCGTCCCAGAAGCCGTCGTTACCCTGATGCGCGGTGAGATATTTGATGCCGCGCGCGACGGCCGGGTGATCGACCTCGCCTGCCGCCATCAGGCCGAGCACCGCCCAGGCGGTTTGTGACGCCGTGCTCGGCGCCTTCTCGTAGCCGCGATAATCAAGCTTGTAGCTTGCACCATCCTCGCCCCAGCCGCCGTCTTCGTTCTGGATGCGCACGAGCCAGTCCACCGCTTTGCGCATTTCCGGTGCGCTGTGCGAGACCCCGGCCGTGTTAAGCGCGCACAGCACCGACCAGGTGCCGTAGATGTAGTTCATGCCCCAGCGGCCGTACCAGCTGCCCTCGGCCAACTGCACGCGGCGCAGGTATTTTACAGCGCGCCGGACCGACGCGCTGTTGGCGACGGTTTCACCAAACTGCGCCAGCATCGAAACGCAGCGCGCGGTGACGTCTTCGGTCGGCGGATCGAGCAAGGCGCCGTGATCGGCGAACGGAATGTTGTTGAGATAAAAGAACTCGTTGTCGGCGTCGAACGCGCCCCAGGCGCCATTCTTGCTCTGCATGCCGACGATCCATTCGCGGGCGCGCGCGAGGCTCGGCTCGAAATCCTTGGCGCCTGATTTGTTCTGTACACGATCCATCGCCATGGCGACGACGGCGGTATCGTCGACGTCCGGATAATGCGCGTTGGCGTACTGAAAAGCCCAGCCGCCCGGACGCAGATCCGGCCGCCGCACGATCCAGTCGCCGCGCACATCGAGAATTTGTTTCGGCACCAGCCAGTCGAGACCGCGCTTGACCTGTGCCTCGGCCTGCTCGCCGCCGGCCTCAAGCAGCGCGTGACAGACGAGCCCGGTGTCCCAGATCGGCGACACGCACGGCTGGCAATACGCCTCATGCTCGTGCACCGCCAACAGCTTCTCGACCGACTTTCGCGCGATGGCGCGCTGCGGATGGCTCTCGGGATAGCCCAGCACGTCGTACATCATCACGCTGTTCGCCATCGCCGGGAAAATCGCGCCGAGGCCGTCCTCGCCGTTGAGGCGCTCGCCCACCCACGCAACCGCCGCGTCAAACGCGCGTTGACGCGTGCGCCGGGGAAAAAACGGCTCGGTGGCGCGCAGCACATTGTCGACAGCGCGGAAGAACCAGAACCACGCCGCTTTCTGCTGCGGCGCTTTCGGCGCCGGCCCGATGCTCCGCGGCGGTTCGAGGAACAGTTCGTCGATACGCACACCCTTGGCATTGCGGGCCTGCGGCTTCTTCGCCATCAGCACCAGGAGCGGCACGATGACGGTGCGACTCCAGTACGAAATCTTGTCGAGGTGAAATGGAAACCATTTCGGCAGCAACATGATCTCGATCGGCATCACCGGCAGCGCGCGCCACGAAATGAAGCCGAACAGCGCCAGCATGATGCGGGTGAAGACATTGGCCTTGGCGGCGCCACCGCGCGCCAGCAACGCCTCGCGGGCGCGGCGCATGTGATCGGCATCGATCGAATCGCCGATCATCTTCAGCGCGAAATAGGCTTTCACCGTTGCGCTGATATCAAGATCGCCTTCCGCAAACAGCGGCCAGCCGCCATGCTCACCCTGGATGCGACGCAGATAGACCGCGATCTTTTGCTCGAGCGCGGCGTCGACCGGTTCGCCGAGATAGTGTCGCAGCAGGACATATTCGGCAGGAATGGTCGCGTCGGCCTCAAGCTCGAACACCCAATGGCCGTCCGGGCGCTGCAGGGCAAGCAGCGCGTCGGTCGCGGATTGAATACTTTGATCGAGGGTCGGGTCCGTCATTGTATCCTAAGAAATAGTTTTGGCATCCTGAGAGATCATTTTGCCGGATATGACTTCGGCGGCGCGATGCCCGGAGCGGATCGATCCTTCGATCGTCGCGGGCAGCCCGGTATCGGTCCAGTCGCCGGCCAGCACGAGATTGTTCCAACGCGTGCGTGCGCCAGGGCGCTTGGCGTCCTGCGCCGGCGTTGCAGCGAATGTCGCGCGCCGCTCGCGCACGATTTGCCAAGGAGGAATATTCCCGCCCGGAAGCGAGGCCGGCAAGCCGGTCACGGTCGCAACCTCGTCCCAGATCGCCTTTGCCAGCACGTCACGCGCGGTGTCGAGCAGCCGGTCGCCGGCGCTAATGGTGACGGAGACCCGCCCCGGAAAAGTGAAAACCCATTCCACCATACCGTTGAGCACGCCGAGGATCGGCGGCGCGCCGGCGGGCGGATCGATACGGAAATGCGCGTTGACGATGGCGCGAAATTCGGTCGGGACGTCTAGACCCTTCACCAGCCCGGCGGCGGCATAAGGCGGCACCGCAAGAATGACGACATCGTCGGGGGCCAGCGTGACCGTTTCGCTGCCAAAATCGAGCGCTTCGACGCGCGCATCGGCAAAGCTTATGCCGCGCAACTGATGTTCCAAACGCACGACGGCGCCGCGCTTCGCCAAGCGCCGACAGCGCCGGCTCGACCATGGTGGGGCCGAGCCCTTCGCGGGCAATCAACGGCCGGCAGGCAAGCCCGCCAGCGCCCAGCGTCTCCCGAACCACCGCGGCTGCGAGCCTTGCCGCGCCAAGCGGCGGGTCGATGTTAAGCGCGGCGAGCAACAGCGGCTCGACCAGCCGCTTATAGAGCGTGCCCTCGCAGGCAATAACGTCGCCGACTGCGACGCCGGGCTCTGGATTCAACAATTTTCGCAACGCGAGATAATCGAGAATGCCGGTCCCCGGCACGCGGCGCTTTTTGTCGAAGACCCAGAGCGGCAAGCGGCCGTCATTGAACCGCAGCGTCCAGCGTTCGCGGCTCGCGAGATCGGCAAAATTGAACTCCGCATGCGCCGGACCAATCAGCCTGTCCTCGGCGCCCACATCACGCAAATATTCCAGCGCCGCGCGATTGCCGGACAACAGCAGGTGATTGCCGTTATCGATCGTCATGCCGAGCGTAGCGTCGTGATAGGAGCGGCAGCGTCCGCCAGCGAATGCGGTCGCCTCATGCACGATCACGCTGTCGCCGCACGTGGATAATTTGAGCGCGGCGGACAGGCCGGAAAGACCGGCGCCGATAATGTGAACAGTTCGTGCCATCACACCAGATTGCGCAACAGGATTAAAAGTAATTTCACGCGCGAATGCCGCACCGGCTCGCGCGGCGGCGCAAAGCCGCGCGCCACCAATTTGTCGAGAATGGCGCGATAGGCTTCGCCCATGATCCGTGGGGCCCGCACCACGCGCCGCGGGCTTCTCGCCATAATAGCCTTCGCCTGCCGGAAATGTTCGAGCGCCCGCGACACCACCGCATTGCAGGCTTCGCCGAGCATCGGATTGGCCAGCACGCTTGCCGGATCGGTGCTGATGATGCCGGCGTCGCGCAGCGCTTCTCGCGGCAGGTACAAACGTCCCATCGTGGAATCTTCATCGAGGTCGCGCAAAATGTTGGTGAGCTGCAGCGCGTTACCCAATTCATGGGCGAGCGCGAGACCGGCCTGCTCCTCCATGCCAAAGACGCGCACCGACAAACGGCCGACCGCGCAAGCGACGCGATCGCAATACAGATCGAGCGTCGGCCAGTCCGGCGCACGGATGTCGGCATCCACATCCATTTCCATGCCGTCGATCACGGCCAGAAAATCATCGCGCTTGAGCGCGAACGCTTTGACCGCTTGAGCGAGACCCGCCAAAGCGGCCGGCGGCGAGCCGGCATAAATTGCGTCGATATCGGCGCGCCACGCTTGCAACTGGCCGCGGCGTGGATCGCGCGGCCCGAGGTCGTCGGCAATGTCGTCGACCGCGCGGCAGAACGAATAGATTTCGAACATCGCCTCGCGCTGCGGCGGCGGCAAAATGCGCATGCCACGGTAGAACGAACTGCCGGACGCGCGTTGGGCGGCTTGCGAAGCGTCCACTTATACGCCCCGTGGTTTCTGCGCCGCGTTGGCGCGGCGACGGCCGACGCGCCGTGACGCGCCGGCAAGCACGCCGGCCAGCGTCCAACCGGCGACAGCCGGCGCGGCAAGATGAACGCGATCGCAGAGCGGATCCCGCACCTGCAAAATCCGCGTCAATCGATGCGCCAGCGTGCTGATGACCGACACTTCAAGCCCCAGCCGCCAGTCATCGATGAGCGACGAGAAGATGTCGCTCTCGCTCAACAAGCGCCCGGTGCGCTCCGCGAGCGCGTGCAGGCACTTCAGAAGCTCAGGCGTCGCGCGCGTCGCGCCGAGCGCCTCGACGGCGGTGTTGCAGGCGGCAAGGCTGTCCTGCGGAATGTAGACGCGATTGAGATCGAGATAATCCTCCTTGCAGTCCTGCAAGTGATTGATGATCTGCAAGGCCGCGCAGAGCGCGTCGTTGGCCGGCCAGCAATCGCGGCTTTCGCCATGAACGTCGAGTACGAAGCGCCCGACCGGCATCGCCGACAGCGAACAATAGGCAATCAGATCGTCCCAATCGCGATAGCGCAGCTTGGTGACGTCGAGCCGAAACGCCGCCAGCAGATCCTGCGCGTGTTTCAGCGAAAGCTTGCGCTCGGCTAGTACGGTGCGCAGCCGCACCGCGACAGCATCGCCGCCGTCATGACCAGCAAGCCCGGCGTCGAGCCGGTCCAGCAGCGCAAGTTTCTCTTGCGGCGGCAGCGTCGCATGATCGGCGATATCGTCGGCGGTGCGGACGAAATTATAGAAGGCCAGAATCGGCGCGCGATAACGCGGCGCAATAAGCCACGACGCCACCGGGAAATTCTCATCCCGGTGACCCTTGCCTGACCGCAGTGCGCTGGCGTCGTTCGCGTCGCTCATTGCAATTCCGAAACGTTGGCATCCGACACGTTTGCTTGCGCACGGCCTTTCCACATGCCGCCGCGCCCGCGGGCATGCTGATAGGCGGAATCAAGCGTGAACGCCATATAGATTGCCGCGATCGCCGGCAGCGCCAATCCCCACAGCCTTGACAGGCCATAGAAGCGAAGCGTCGGCCGAAACGTGAAGGCCATCAGCAGCCAGGTGAACAGACCGAGGAATTGCGCCAGCCCGCTAGCAAACAAGGTCAGCGCCACCGGCGCGAGATAGGTGATGGCGAGACCAAGCACGGTGCCGGCAAGCAATAGCGGCGAATAGCGAAGCTGCGCGTAGGCGGTGCGCGACACCATGCTGCGAATATCCCCGATCGACGGATAAGCGCGGATGCTGTGCACGCGATCGGTCAGGCCGATCCAGATCGGACCATGGGCTTTGAGACTCTTTGCCAGCGCGCAGTCGTCGATCAGCGCCGTGCGGATCGACGCCATACCGCCGGCATTGTTCAACACCTCGCGGCGCACCAGCATGCAGCCGCCGGCCGCAGCGGCCGTGGAGCGGCGCGGATTGTTCGCCCAGGCGAACGGATAGAGCATCTGGAAGAAGAAGATGAAGGCGGGAATGAAAAGCCGTTCGGCGAAACTCTTGCAACGCAGCTTCACCATGAGCGACGTGAGCCCATAGCTACCGGCCTGTGCCCGGCCGACAAGGCTGGTCAGCACCTCGGGCGCGTAGACGATGTCCGCGTCGGTGAGGAGAACAAGATCCGGCGGCTCCGGTTTGGCGTTGGCGAATTCGACGCCCTGATGCTGCGCCCACAGCTTGCCGGTCCAGCCGCCCGGCAAGCTGTGGCCCGGCAGCACTGTCAGACGATGGCCCGCTCCGATGGCCTCGGCCGCCTTCTGCGCAATCTGCGCGGTCCCGTCCCGGCTCTGGTCATCGACCACGATGACGTCGAAAGCGCCCGGAGTAATCCTGCCGCAGCAGCGAGGCGACGGTCTCGCCAATGCACTCGGCCTCGTCGCGGGCCGGAATAACCGCCGAAATCGAAGGCCATCGTTGACCGTCTGGCGAGTTCCCGGCCGGACCGCCTTCCTCGCGCTCGGCCGCCTGCCAGAAACCGCCGCGAGCGACCAGCAAATATAGCCAGATCGCCAGCACCATTGACGCTATAAGGTCGTTGACCACAGATAGCCCCTAACCGGGTTGAATCCCGTGGTTATCCCGTAAATATAGGATCATTTATAGGACCCCTTAAGGTTGCCGGGTCCGTGGTTAAGGTACGGAATGGACGCAAAAAACGACACTTTTACCTCTAGTCTCGATGCCGTCGCCGCCGATACGGAGGCGCTCCTGGAACGGCTGCTTTCGCCGGGGCCGGCAGAAGGTGAATTAAGCCGCCCTAACCGCCTTATCGAGGCCATGCGCTATTCGAGCCTCAATGGCGGCAAGCGCTTTCGGCCCTTCCTGGTGGTGGAGAGCGCCAACCTGCTCGGCGTGCCCCGGCGGAACTCCTTGATGGTCGGCGCCGCACTGGAATGTGTGCATTGTTACTCGCTGGTGCACGATGACCTGCCGGCTATGGATAATGACGATGTGCGGCGCGGGCGGCCGACCGCCCACAAGGCGTTCGACGAAGCGACTGCGATCCTCGCCGGCGATGGCCTCCTGACCTTCGCTTTCGATATCCTGTCGCGCCCGCAAACCCACGAAGACCCGGCGGTGCGGGTTGAACTCGTTACGGCGCTGGCGCGTGCATCGGGAGTCGGCGGCATGGCCGGCGGCCAGATGCTCGACCTCGCCGCGGAAGGCCGCTTTGTGCAAAAGCGCGCCACCCAGTTCACCGAGAACGAGGTTCTCACCCTGCAGGCGATGAAGACCGGTGCGCTGTTGCGCTTCGGCTGCGAGGCCGGTGGCATTCTCGCCGCCGCTGCGCCGGCGAGGCGGCAAGCGCTATCGCGCTATGGCGCTGCGGTCGGAAAAGCATTCCAGATTGCCGACGACTTGCTCGATCTCGAAGGCGATTCCGACCCTGGTCGGCAAGGCCATCGGCAAAGATGCCGCCGCAGGCAAGGCCACCATGGTCAGCGTGCTCGGGGTCGATGCCGCGAAAGTACGGTTGCAACAACTTGTCGCCGAGGCCGAACAGGCCCTCGCGCCATTTGGGTCCGGGGCAACAATCCTCATCGAGGCGGCGAAATTTGTCGCCGAACGGCGCGCCTGAGCATGATCCGGAAAAAGCCTGCCCTCGGACTTGATCCGAGGGTGGACTTCCGGTTTTCCGAAAAGATCATGCTCCAACGTATAATAACAGTTCCATAACCGTGGATAGCGCACTCCCGAGGGATTGCCGCTTCCCGGACGGATTTCTAGGGTGCGACGTTCCCGCTGGATTGGGGCGGATTGAAGTTCGTTTCGGGCGGTCTTATTTGCTCACCGTTATTTGGCAAACTTGTTCTTGATTGGGAAACAACGGGCGCCGAACCTTTCGTCGAGTTCGGTACACCTAGTACAGCATGACAAGCAGTCCGCGATGGTATGTCCTTACGGCCGCGGCGCTGCTTGCAGCGCAATTGCTTATTTCGTTCGCGGCCTATCCGGTTGCCGCTCAAACCAAAAGCACACGGTCCCAGAATAAGGCGAACGTAGCGAACCCTCCGGTTGCATCGGTACAGCCGAAACAACTTCCGCCGCGGATTCCATTTACCGCTGCCGATCAAGCCGCCGCCACAATTCCCGGCATGCCTGATGCCCGCTTTTGGGCCAACTCCGTTTCCGATTACACCGCCGCGCTGCCGTCACAACCCGGCCCGTGGCTCGCGCTTTCGAGCGGCGGCGCCGATGGCGCCTTCGGCGCCGGCCTGATCAACGGCTTAACCGAATCCGGCAAACGGCCGGATTATTCGGTTGTCACCGGCGTGAGCACCGGCGCGCTGATGGCGCCGTTTGTATTTGCCGGCCCGAAGTACGACGGCGCGCTGCGCGATGCTTATACGAAAATTTCGGCAGCCGACATTTTCGAGATCGGCGGCACCGGCGAAAGCTTCGTCAATTCCTGGCCGCTGAAAGACTTGATCGCGAAACAGATCACGCCAGACGTGCTCGCTGACATTGCTGCCGCTCACAACAGCGGCCGCCGGCTGTTTGTCGTGACAACCAATATCGACGCCGGACGCCCCGTGGTGTGGAACATGGGCGCTATCGCCGCGCACGCTTCCGACAAGGCGCTAGGCGACGCGCCACTCAAATTGTTCCGCAACGTCCTTTTGGCTTCGAGCGCGATCCCGGGCGGCTTTCCACCGGTGCTGATCGACGTTGAGGCGAATGGCAAGAAGTTCCAGGAGATGCACGTCGACGGCGGTACGCTCGATCAGTTCTTCGTTGCGCCTGCCTCCGCCCTCGCCGCGACCAGCGATTACAAAATTCCGGCGACACAGATTTATGCGGTGATCAACACCGGGCTGCAGCCCGAATTTCAGGTGGTCGACCGCAATTCGGCTTCGATCCTCACCGCAACGGTTAGCGCCGCCGTGGAAAACGACACCCGCCTGATGATCGACCGCGTCTACATTGCTGCCAAACGCAACGAAGTCGGTTTCAACGTCGCGACCATTCCGCCCGACTTCAAGGCGCCGAGCCGCGGCCCGTTCGATCCTATTTACATGGGAGCGCTGTACCAGGTCGGTGAAAATCTCGGCAAGAGCGCAACACCTTTCGCCAATCAACCGCCGGCCTATCCGGGCGGCCCTATGTTGAAAACAGGAGCGCAGTGATGAAGAAGCTGGGGGGCACTATCGCCGCAATCGTTCTTGCGGTTTCGTTTGCGGGGGTTTCGTCAATACAACCGGCTGCGGCGCAGACAGCGGCGGTGGTTGCGCCGGCGAAACAAAAAATCACGCTGACCAGAGCATTTGATGGCGTATGGAGCGTATCGATTTCGACCGTCAACGGATCGTGCCCGGCGAGCCTGCGCTATCCGGCAATCATTTCGAACGGATTGGTAACAAGGGCCGATGGCGAGTTCGGCTATGACATTTCCGGCGCCGTCTATAACACCGGCGGCATCATCGTGACCGTGAGCCAAAATGGGCAGAGCGCTACCGGCCGCGGCCGCCTCAACCGCACCACCGGCGCAGGCACATGGCTCGCTTCAACCGGCCAATGCAGTGGCACCTGGGCAGCCCAGCGGCGCAGCTAGTATGGTGAATTAGGTCCGCACATTCCAGCGCAAGCGGGAATCCGGAATTCTTGCGCTGGGTCCCCGCTTTCGCGGGGACGAGCAAAGAAAAAAGATAACTCGCGAACGTATTCTTATTGCTTTCGCACGATACCCAGCACCGATGCGATATGGGCGACTTGCGCGTATTGCTGCTTGAGCGCGGCGGTATACGCATCGACGTCCATGGGCGAGGCCGGCTGCCCCGTCTGCGCCAGTCTTTCGCTGGTCGTCTTGTCCTCGACCGCGGCGATCATGTCTGCCGCGATCTGCCGGCGCAGACCGATCGGCATGTCGCGCGGTCCGAGCAGGCCGAGGACCGGACTGGCGAGCAACGACGGATAACCGGCTTCCACCACCGAGGGAATGTCCGGCGCGATGGGCGATCGCTCGCGGTCGTTAATGGCAATGATCCTGATCTTGCCGGTCTGCGCATAGGTCCGCATCGCCGCGTAGGATTGCATCGACAACTGGATTCTGTTTTCGCCGAGATCGATCGGCGACGTGGTGATGTCACGATAAGGAGCCTTGGCGATCGTGAGTCCGTTTTCTTTCACGAAGCCGTCGAATACGAATTCGGAATATCCTGGCGCCACTGCATAGCTTGTCTCGCTCGGCTTGGCGCGCGCCAGCGCCACGAATTCGGCCAGGGTGGCGATGCCGAGACTTGCCGGCACCGCCACGGCGATCTGCACCTTGGCGACGCCGGCGATCGGCGCGAGTTCGGTCTCGGGATCGAAGGCAATGTCCGGGTGCATGTAGCGCTGAACGACGAACATGCTGCTTGGCCCGAAGTACAACACATGGTCATCCTTTGCCGACGCAACGGTCTGCAGCGACAGCAAGCCGTCGCCTCCAGGCTTGCCGTCGACGATGACGGGCTGGCCCCATTTCTGTTGCAGCTTGTCGATCAACAGCCTTGCCGCGGTGTCCGCTCCGGAGCCTGGGCCGAACGGCAGCACCAGGCGCACCGGATGGGTGGGCCACGACTGGGCGAAGCTCGCCGTCGTGGCGAGCGCATGGATCGAGAGCGCAAACGCGGCGACGCTGCTCAGGCGAAACCAGACGTTCCGCATAAATCCTCCCCGGCGGACAGCAAGCGTAGCATAGTACCTGCATGCTGTCGGTCTGACAGTGGTAGTATCGCGCAGTTCATGGAGGTTTGGACAATGCTGAAGTCGGCCACGTTAGTCGTCGCTCTGTGCGCAGCGTCAGCGACTGCCGCTTGGGCCGAGCCGCTCGTCAGGCACGCCGGGGAATGGGAAAGCACCATCGGTAATGGGCAGTCCCACGTTATCTGCTTTCCCACTGACGTAACGTTCGACCAAAACACTGTTTTGCAGCAGTTGTCCAAACTTCCAGGCGCCAATTGTACATTCACCACCTGGAGTACCGCCGGCAATGTGACGACCTATGCGATGCAGTGTACGGTCGGCGGCAGCCCCATGACATCAAGCGGAACTGTTACGGTTACAGGCCCTGACGCCTATACCAGCACGTCGCACAGCCATGGCGGTAAGATACCGATGCCGAACGGACAGGTGATGACCATGCCGGATATGGACATGGCGACCACCTCGCGCAAACTCGGCCCGTGCAAACCGGGCGACCGCCAGGCGCCGCACTAGAGCGAAGTCGCTTTAGATTGAATCGATCGTCGCTCTAGCATTTTGATTGAACATGATCTTTTCGGAAAACCGGCTTCCACTTTTCCGGATCATGCTCTAAGGCGTGCTCGTTGCTGTAACGATTACGAAGCGGCGAGAGAACGCTGCGGCGGCGCTCCACGCATGATTTATCGGGAGACAATTCTTGCTCGTTCGTTTGCGGAAAAGCTTGCTGGTTTTGACCCCGGACGAAACAGAAGCCGTCGCGTTCGCCGATTGGCTTCATGCCCACCCCGGAGAAGTCTTCCTGTTGCGCGAGATCAAAGGCGGCTCGGCAACGATGCACGCCATCGGCCCCGAAGAAGAGGCCTGCCGCATACCGCTCAACATCACGTCGAAATCGCCGATGCCGCTGCAGCTCATCAGCAACTTCGCTCACACGCCTTTTGAACTCGACGGCCAGGACTATGCGAGCATCGAGGGCTTCTGGCAGGGATTGAAATTCGAGGCGGAGGCTGACCGTCGCCGTCTGGCGGCGCTGCATGGCAGCGAAGCGAAAGACGGCGGATCCAGTGCGCCAAAATCGGAAGCCTTCAACTACTCAGGCGAGCGCGTTTTGACCGGGACCTGGGCGCACTGGAAGCTGATGAGACGGGCGTGCACAGCAAAGTTCGAGCAGAATGGGAGAGCCCGCAAGGCATTACTGTCCACCGCGAAGCGGCCTCTTGTTCATCAGGTGCGGCCTGACAGCCGAACGATCCCCGGCGTGATCATGGCCGATATCTGGACCCGCATTCGCAAGCGGCTACTGGGGCACGACGCCTAAGCCCGTAAACAACGCATTCGGTCCCGCTCCTATTCGGTCGCGATGACCGCAGGCTTGCCGTCGCGCAGGGCTGAGATCTGCAGCGGGGTATGCGCGTGGTTATGGTCGTCCGGCGCGTAGGTGCCGCCGAGCAGCGATGGCATTGTTGTCGTCTTCAGCGCCTGCTCAATCGCCGCGGGTTGGTCGGAGCCCGCTCTGCGGATGGCGTCCGCAACCAGGAGCGTCGCCTCATAGACGAAGAAAGACCGCTGAGTCGGCACCAATCCATAATGCGCGCGATAAGAAGCAACGAAATCCTGGATTGCCGGTATCTGTTGGGCGGGCGTGAAGACGCCAATGCTGGTGATACCCGAGAGCGCACCGGAATCGCGGAACTGCGGCGACACGGCGCCCAACGCAGCAGCAAAGTCGATGCGGCCGGTCAGCGGCACCTTCCAGCCCGACGCCTCATAAGCCTTGAAGAACGCGGCAGTGTACGGTCCGAGAATCGTGACGACCTGATCGGGCGCACCGGCTTTCAGCTTGTCCAGCACCGCACCATAGTCGGACGTGGTTTTATCGAGCGTTTCCTGATCGGTGACGCGAATGCCGGCATCCTGCGCGGCCTTGGCCATCGCAACCGCGTTGGCATGGGGAAACATGTCAGCGGCAGCGACGATGGCAACCGACTTGACGTTCTGCGACGTGAGCCAGCGCACCAGGCCGCGCGCGATATCGACCTCGGAGGGGATCGTCTTGAACGCATAGTCGTTGCCGCCAACGCCTGACGCATCGACAAAATCCTGCCCCGCAGAGGTGGCGATCACCAACGGCACTTTTGCCTCGGCAATCACCGGCATGATCGCGTGGGTGACAGGCGTGCACAGCGCCCCGATCAATACCGGAACGTGCTCCTGCTCGATAAGCCGCTTGGTCGCCGGCACGCCGACGTCAAGCTTGCAGGCATTGTCGGCGTAGTAGATTTCGACAGGCCGTCCCAGCACGCCGCCGCTCTCATTGATTTTGTTCAGCGCCAATTGCGCGCCGTATTGTTCCGATTGCCCGCGGTCATAGGTCGGCCCGCTGAGAACGGTGGTCAGCCCGATGCGCACCGGCTCGGCAGCTTGAGCCGCGGTTGCTGTGACTAAACCGGCAAACAAGAGGGCAACGCGTTTCATGGTAACTCCTCGACTGACGACAATCATCGCATCCAACTATGCGCGAAGCAGCGCTAACGGCGAATGACAATGCGGTGATGACAAGAATGCGCGCGGCGGCAGCACCAACAAAATAAACGGCGCATAAACGACGCCGCAGACAATGATTACAAGCCGATCAATTTGGCGCCGGCAATTATCCACCAAACAACTCCTGTTGAAGCGGCGGCAAGAGCCAACGTGGTGAGGAGTCCGAGCGAAAGCAGCAGGCCATCATCCTCCAGATACGCAACCGACAGGATGACGATGATCATTCCAGGCACGATTTGAATGAATGGCAGCGGCGTCAGCAAAAGCAGCAGCGTCAGCAAAAAGACGGCAACGCCAACCAGACGCTTCGTCGCTGCCAAGGGCAATTGCCAGCGTGGACGGATCACCCTTTCGAGATATCGCAACGCCGGCACCGCGCGCCGCACGGCGGAGGCAAGGTGACGGGAGGGAAGAGGCTTGTTGCCAATCCAGCCCGGAAAACTTGGAGCGCTGCGTCCGGCAATCATCTCGATCGCGGGCGCCAATAGCAGCAAGCCCGCGATGTAAGAAATTCCCGGCACCATCGCAATCAGCGCGAGCACCAGCACGATCACGCCGAACGAACGCCTGTGCAGGTGGCTCGACAACCAACCCAAGGTGAAATGATCCGGAGGCAGGCTATCGAGCATGGCCTTCAGGACTTCAGAGGCCGGTACCGGCGTGCTGTTGTCTGCGGGCCTGCTTGGTTTTGGTTCAGCGGCAAGCGCTGTCGCGCCAGCCGTTAGTCGCCCCTTGTCTTTCATCAGCATCTTTTGAAAGTTCGCCCTCTTGATTGCGACCCACTTGGCGCCGCAGCAACTAAACAGCGTGGTGGTCCACCCATCCTCCGCTCATTCCCGCGCAAGCGGAAACCCAGCTTGCCAAAACTGAATGAGCCCCGCTTTGGCGGGGACGAGCGGAGAAAAAGGCTTTCACTAACCGGTCTTGCGCGCCGGCGCGTTGGCGTTCCACCACGGACACACGTCGGCGGCGCGGGTGTAATTGCCGTCCATCACATTGACCGGAATGCGGACGCCGTCGGCGGCGACCTTGGCGCGCAAGTCGCGCGATTGTTCGAGCGCTTCGGGCGTCAGCCATTTGCGGTCGTGGCCCCACAAGCTCGGGCCTTCGGTACGAACTTCCGGCGTCCAGTTTGCGGTATCGATGGTGCGTCCGCCCCAGCCATATTCAAACAGGAATTTCGACGGCGACCACGAATAGAACGAGGTGACGTTATCGTTGACGTGGCGGCCGAGCGTGGTGCCGATCATTTCCGGCTTGCGCATCGCGATGTCGTAGCCTTGGCCAACGTCGTCGAGATAGCACAGCTCCACCATCAGGTGATGGATGCCGTTCTTGCCGCTGCCGATGAAGGCGAGGCTGTGGTGCCGCGCATTGAGATGGAAGAAATACGCCGAGAACGGTTCCGTGAAATAATCGGTCAGCTTGAAGTTGAGGATGCCGGTGTAGAACGGCAGCACGTCCTCGACCCGTTCCGCGGTGAGCACCGCGTGTCCCATGCCGAGCGGCCCGGTACGGAAACCCGAGATCGAGCGGCCGGGCTTGAACGGATCCGAAGCGATCTCGGCGCCGTAAAAAGCTTCCAGCCGGTTGCCGACCGGATCGGCAAACACAATCAGATCCCGCACGCGGCGTTCTTCGGCGAGCGCGCGAGAGCCGCGCGCGATCTTCACGCCGTTCCGCTCCAGATGCGCGGCAAGCTCGTCGAGGGCGCGGGCGTCGGTGACTTCCCAGCCGTAGAACGACGGCCCCTCGTTCTCGTCGGTATGAATAATGATGCGCTGCTTGCGGTCGTCCATGCGCAGCGACAGCGTGCCGCGGCTCTTGTCGACCAGCTGCATGCCGAGAAGATTGGTGCTGTAGCCCGCCCAGTCGTCGAGGTGCTTGGTGCTGATGCCGACATAACCGAGGGAATTGAGTTGCATGGCAAAATCCTTGGCGGCTCTCCCAGAGCACGCGGGAGAAATCTATCACATTGAAGGTAGTGCGTAAAACCGGCGAAACCAGTGAGTAGCTGGATTGGCCGGGGGCGTAATCCGCCCTCTCCCGGCAACGAACTGGTGGATTATGCTGCGCTAATCCGCCTGCGCGCCGCTCAAGCGCCATGAAGATTCCCTCGTCAGATCGGGTCGCCGTTATCGCCGATCCCTCGGTCGCCGGAAGCGATCGAATGTCTCCTGCTTGCACCTGCGGCTCTACCGCTCCACGATCGGCGCAAAGGGGAAAGTCAGCATAGTTCTGATGAAACTTGCGACCTTTAACATCAATAACATCAACCGCCGCCTTCCCAACCTGCTGGCGTGGTTGAAAGCCGCCAGGCCGGACGTTGTCTGCCTGCAGGAATTGAAATGTACCGATGCCGAGTTTCCGGCGGCAGCGCTTCGCAAGGCGGGTTATCATGCTGTCTGGCGCGGCCAGAAAACCTGGAATGGCGTTGCCATTCTGGCGCGCAAAGCCGAACCGGTGACGATCCGCACCACGCTTCCCGGCGATGCAAAGGACGATCAGGCGCGTTACATCGAAGCGGCGGTCGATGGCATCGTGGTGAGCTGTCTCTATCTGCCGAACGGCAATCCGCAGCCCGGCCCGAAATTCGATTACAAGCTCGCCTGGTTCAAGCGGCTTTCAGTGCACGCCCGCGCTTTATTGAAGTCCGGTGCGCCGGTCGTGCTCGCGGGCGATTACAATGTCGCGCCGACCGAAATCGACATCTACCCGACGAAATCCTGGGACAATGACGCACTGATCCAGCCGGAAAGCCGGGCTGCTTATGCGCGACTGGTCAAGCAGGGATGGACCGACGCGCTGCGCCAGCAGCACCCCAAGGAACGCATCTACACTTTCTGGCATTACATGCGGCATCGCTTCGAGCGTGATGCAGGCCTGCGGCTTGATCATCTTCTGCTCAGTTCAGCAACTCGCCAAACGTCTGGTGTCATCCGGCGTCGATAAAGCCGTCCGCGGCAAGCCAAGTGCGAGCGATCACGCCCCGACATGGATTGTGCTCAAGTGAGAGAGGCCGCACCATCCGATTATCAGGATTGCAGTCGCACGTAGGGCGCATTGTAGCAAATGGTGCAGGGACCATAGCTCTCCGGCAGATCGCGCCTTGCAAATTAAAGACCATTTGGTCTATATATCGGCGATGCGCCACCAAACCCCAGCGCGTTTGCCCCGTGGCCGCCCCCGAAGCTTCGACGCGGAAGCCGCTGTCGAACGCGCGATGGGTGTGTTCTGGTCGCGCGGCTATCACGCCACGGCGCTACCGGACCTTCTTCGTGCGACGAAGCTCTCGCGTGGCAGCCTTTACGCCGCTTTCGGTGACAAGCACTCGCTCTTCTTGCGTGCGCTTGATCGCTATATTGCCGATGCCCTGACACGGATGGATATCGAATTCGCCCCCCGCCGAGAACCGATCGACGGCCTGCGGGCCTACCTTGCCGGCTACGTTGACCGCAACAGCGGTGCCAATGGTCGGCGCGGATGCCTGCTGGTGGCCACGGCCATGGAACTGGCTGGCCGTGATGCCGACGTTGATCGTCGCGTCGGGAGCTTTTTCAAAGCCATGGAGGCCAGGGTGGCTGATGCACTTTCCCGTGCGAAGGCAGCGGGCAAGTTGGCCGATGGTGTCGAGCCTTCAAGTGCCGCCCGAATTCTCGTCTGTTTCGTTGAGGGCATGCGGGTGGTCGGTAAAACGGCACCAACACGGATCATTTCGCAAGCCACCGTTGACGCTTTTCTCGATCGCTTCATCAGGTAGACAACCCATGAACACTTCCGCTGTTGCCGCGCCTATATCTGGACCAAATGGTCTTGAAAAGAAAGATGCGATGTCCGCCATCCAGATCGTCTGCGCGGTGGCCGTCCCCCTGCTCTGGGGTTATCAGTTCGTGGCCATCAAAGTGGGCGTTATGGAGTTTCCGCCGCTCTTCTTCCTCGCCCTGCGCTTCCTGGCCATCGCGCTGCTGCTTATTCCGTTCATCAAAAAGCCGACACGCCAACAGTTCGGCCCGATCGCGGCTATTTCGGTTTTCCTTGGCGGGCTGAACTTCGGGCTGTTCTATGTTGGCCTTGGGCTCGGCTCGGGAAGCATCTCGGCCGTCGCCTATCAACTCGCCCCGCCCTTCACCATCCTGTTAGCTTGGCCGCTGCTCGCGGAAAGGCCGTCTCTAACGGCGTCCGCAGGAGTGGTGACTGCATTCGTCGGCGTGGTCGTGCTGGCAGCGGGGCCTGGCGGGTCGGCAAACGCGCTTCCGCTGCTGCTTGTGATCGGGGCAGCTTTCGCGTTCGCGGTGTCCAACGTCTTGACGAAGCGCTACGGCCCTTTTGACCCTTTGATGTTGATGGGATGGTTCTCAGCGCTCACAGTGCCGCAGGTCTTGTTGATGTCGTTGCTGCTTGAACATGGGCAACTGGCGAGCCTCGTCACGGCGGATGAGCGTGGCTGGATGGCGCTCGCCTACACAATTTTCATCGGAGGAATTGTCGGGTTTGGCCTTTGGTTCTGGCTGATCGCCCGTTGCTCCATGGGCCGCGTCGCGCCCTTCGGCCTGCTGCTTCCGGTGTTCGCGTTAATTTCGAGCGTGTTATTCCTCGGCGACCGTATCACCCCAAAGTTGATTGTCGGTGGGCTGCTCGCGATCTCCGGCGTGGCCATTACACAAATAAGATCGAGCGCTCGACCAATTTGAACTTAGAAGTCGCGTCGTGGCGACTTCCGAGTTTGGCACTTTTCGGACATGGCGCGACGCCCGACTTTGAGTCCGTTATGCGCAACAAAGCGGACGTCCGCCTCCCGCTCAGAATTTATGGGTTCACGCCCTAGCCAAAGGCGTAATCTAGCCTCGCTCGCCGACGAAAATGGCGGACTACGTTGCACTCATCTGCCTTACGTTTTTGACTTATCCGGTTTACCCGGCGCAATCTTGCAGTGTATTTCCGAACGCGGCGGACGGAGGTTCGATTGACCAGGCTTCTTATTAAAAACATCGGCGAATTCTTCACCGGCGATCTCGATCGGCCACAATTGCCGGTCAAGAGCGTGCTCGTCGAGAATAAGTCGATCGCTGCATTCGATCCGCCATCCGACATCAAAGTCGACGCCATACTCGACGCCGGCAACAGCGCCGTGATGCCCGGACTTATCGACGGACATGTTCATCCGGTGTTTGGCGAATGGACGCCGACGCAGGATACGATCGGCTGGATCGGCAACTACGTGCACGGCGGCACGACGACGATGATTTCCGCCGGAGAGTTGCACGTTCCCGGCCTGGATTATGAAAATCTTACGCCTGACCTTGTCACATCGCTCGCCGTTGTGACGGCATCGACGACGGGACGCGTGCGCTGGAGCGGCGCAAAAGTTCACGCCGGTACTGTCCTCCTGGTGCCGGGCATGAAGGAGGAACATTTCGACCGGCTGGCTGCGGCGAAAGCTATTGTCGCGAAGTATCTGTTTTTCCCGTTGGCGACCAACAAGGATGAGGCGCTGGCCTACAACAGATGGTGTCGCGAGCGCGGCATTCGCATCAAGGTGCACACCGGAGGCGTGTCGCGATCCGGCTTAAGTCAGATTTGCGGCTACGACATTCTGTCGTGGCTGCAGCCCGATATCGCCGCCCACGTCAGCGGCGGCCCCATTCCGATGAGCGATCGGGATCTGGACCGTGTGATCGACGAAACCTCTTTTGCGCTGGAGATCTGCTCATCCGGCAATTACGGATCGACCCAGCGCGCCGTGCGCCGCATGAAAGACAAAGGATGCCTTGCGCGTCTAACGCTCGGCACCGACACGCCGGGCGGCACCGGCATCATTCCACGCGGCATGTTGCGGCAGCTTTGCTTCATGTGCTCCGTCTGCGACATCAGTCCGGCGGAGGCGATCGCCATCGCGACCGGCAACACCGCGAGAGCCCACGGCCTCGACTGCGGGATACTCGCACCCGGCAAACCAGCCGATCTGGTGATCTGCGGGCCGGTGGAAGGCTCGGCGGGCACCAGCGTTACCGACGCCATCGCCCACGGCGATCTGCCCGGCATTGCCTATGTACTGATTGACGGAGAAATCGTGGTCAGCGGCCGCAGCCGGCAGACTCCGCCGCCACAACGCAAATACTTCTTCTCCTGTTGCGAAGCGCATGCAGGAGGATTTCAGGCCACTTAGCCTTGATATTCGCGGTTCGTGAATGACGCCTCCGGGGTCACGGATTGGCAGGGGGCATTTCCCAGAACGACGGGGTGTTTTTGTTTGGCGGTCGCAACATGAACGCGAATTAATTTGAGAGACTCGCAGACATCGCGCACAAATGGGTGGTGATCGCTGGCATCGTCGCCCCCGCTGGTGATCGCAGTAGAGGCGGGTCGCAAGGCCCGCCTCTTTGCTATTCGGGGTCGCGCATACGGCTCCGTCGTCGTTCAGAAGACGCAGATGCCGGCATAACGCCATGGTTTTCTCCGCTCTTCCCGCAAGCGGGAATCAGGATCTTTGCGCTGGGTCCCCGCGTTCGCGGGGACGAGCGGGAGCAAATAAGCTCTCAAATCACATAAGACTATGATTTACCGACATAAATTGTCCTCATGCGAATCTTTGTGCGCGAAATCGTGTGCGACAGCTTTGACTGACGTCGCGCAACCTCCCGATCTAACAGCACAAATCGAAACGCTTTGACTTCGCGTTTGAGATTTGAGAAATGGCGGCTCAATCTCGCTCGCGTACAAGGACGCTGGTCAATGACTCTGGCCAGCGGAACGGGAGGCGGTGCCCGCGCGTGGCGGCTCGTCACTGCCATTCCCGGGCGGCCTGGGCATCAGCCTGCCGGCACTATGACCGGCGCGCGAGGTGCATCGCTGGAAGTGCCACACCGGTGGCGGGAACGGTGTGTCACGAAGCCTGGCCCAGGTTGAGCCTTGGGATGAATAGTCCCATTGGCACAGAGCCGTGGTGGGACGCCGAGAGGCGAGCGCGCAGCGATCCGCGCGCGCCGCACCCCGAAAGGTGCGGAGGTTGGATACGCGTCTGTCGGCGTTCCGCTTCCTTGCTTTCTTTCCGTTCTTACATTTCGTGGCTCAAAGCACAGATCGTGAGGATACCGGTATCCACCGCCGGCATTCTCTGGCGAAGGTCGGTGCGGAGAGCGAAGAAATTCTCGTCGCGTGACGATGACTCGGGTGCGGATCGCATCGCGAGAACGGAAGAACACGCGCGTTAAAAACACCGGGGAGCCATGAAAGACCGCACAGACTTTAGCGTGCTGACCGCAATGCTGAAAGCGGGACTGAAACACAAGCGCAAGCTCAAGCCGGTGGCATACGCCAAGCGCCTGGCGACCGAATTGACCGCGCAGCGACGCCGCTATTGCGACGCATTCGGGCTGTGGCGCTCCTGCCGGCGTCGATCGTGCCAACGGCTGCACGCCTGCGACGGCAATCCGGCAAAATGTCTCGCCCGCGGCATCGCCGGCACTCCGCGCGAGCAACAGATGCAGGCGCGCGACGCTATTCTTGCAGCGACGCCGCACAATATCAGCGCGCCGGAACGCGAGGCGCGGCAGTGCGCGCCGATCGATTGTTTTCGGTGATGAGACTCCTCACCTGTCTTCGCCGCGCTTGTTTTTCCGAAAACAACAATCGTGTGCGCCATTTCGCGCCCGCACTGGTCATTCAAGTGCGTACTGTTATTAATGAGCGGGGGCGACGCACTAATCCCGGTAGGACGCAAAACCTTGCTCACAGGGCTGCTGACATTCGGTCTGACGAAGCGGCCGCTGGTGTTGCTGGGTCTGCTGGTATTTTTGGGTACCGGTCTGTTCGCTTTCAGCAGATTGAACATCGAGGCCTATCCGAATCCGGCGCCTGTCATCCTGGAAATAACCGCGCAGGCGCCCGGCCTGTCAGCCGAAGAGATGGAGCGCTATTTCACCGTCCCCATCGAGGTCGGCCTTGCCGCGACGCCCGGAGTCGACGTCATAAGATCGACGTCGTTCTACGGTCTCTCGTTTGTCCGCGTGACGTTCAATTACGGCGTCGATTACTATTTTGCGCTGACGCAGACCGCGATCAACCTGCAACAGAATGTCACTCTTCCGAACAACGTTATTCCGCAGATCCAGGCCACCAGTCTGGTCGGCGAAATTTATCGCTATCAGGTCACCGGACCGCCGCACTTCGGATTGACCAACCTGCGAACGGTGCAGGACTGGATCGTTCAGCGCCGGCTGCTTTCGGTGCCCGGCGTCGTTCAGGTCAATACCTGGGGTGGCACGACCAAGGCCTACGACGTCGATGTCGATCTGCACAAGCTCGACGCTTACAACATCACGCTTCCCCAGGTGATAACGGCGATCGGCAACGCCAACGTCAATGTCGGCGGGCGCACGATCAATGTCGGCCAGCAATCCATCAACATCCGCGGCGTCGGCTTGATGAACAGCGGCGGAGCCGTCGACCTGACGCAGGGCTACCACGTCGAGGACATCGAAAATGTCGTCTTGAGCCAGAACAATGGCGTTCCGATTTACGTCAAGGATGTCGCCAAGGTCTCGGTCGGGTATGTCCCGCGGCTCGGCAAGGCCGGCCGCGACCATGAAGACGATGTCGTTGCCGCAATCGTGGTGATGAACCGCACCATGCACACCAATGACGTGGTGCCGCGCGTGCGAGACGAAATAAAGAAAATAAACACCGATGGCTCGCTGCCGCCGGGCGTGAAACTTGTGCCGTTCTATGACCGTACCGATCTTGTCCACGTGACGACGGCCACAGTTCTGCACAATCTCGTCTTCGGCTGCGTGCTGATTTTCATCATTCAGTGGATTTTTCTCGGTGACCTGCGCAGCGCTTTCATCGTCGGCGCGAACATCCCGTTCGCGCTGGGTTTCAGCATCATCATCCTGGTCCTGCGCGGTGAAGATGCCAACCTGCTGTCGGTCGGCGCCGTCGACTTTGGCATCATCGTCGATGCCGCCGTCATTCTCGTTGAGAACGTCTACCGGAATTTTCAAGCCACGCCGCAAGTGCAACAGCAACTGTTGCACGATCTTGCCGATAACAAGTGGGGGTCGGATCCAACGCGGGCATCCGGGCAGTTGAAAACCGAGGTCTGGACGGATCGCTTGCGCCTTATCTTCATCAGCGCCCGCCAGATCGACAGGGCGGTGTTCTTCTCGACCGCGATCATCATCGCCGCCTTCATCCCGCTGTTCGCGATGCAGGGCGTTGAAGGCCAGATCTTCAGCCCGATGGCGCGGACTTACGCTTACGCACTGATCGGAGCGCTGCTGGCGACCTTCACCGTGACGCCCTGTCTCGCATCGCTCCTGCTTCCCGAGCGGGTCCAGGAAGTCGAGACTTTCCTGGTGCGGAAGTTGCGGTCGGTTTACACGCCAGTGCTGCACTGGTCCCTGCATAACCGCCGGCTCACGATTGCAATCGGCGTGGTCTTTCTGCTCTTCAGCTTCTTTCTTGGTTCGCGGCTTGGCAGCGAATTCCTGCCGACGCTGGAGGAAGGCAATTTATGGATTCGCGCCACAATGCCGCCAACGCTGTCGCTGGAAGCCGGCATGCCGATCGTCAATAAAATCCGGGAAACTCTTCTCAAACATCCGGAAGTGATCACGGTGGTTTCGCAGCATGGCCGTCCGGACGATGGCAGCGACGCGGCCGGCTTTTTCAACGCCGAATTTTTCGTGCCGTTGAAGCCTTTCGATCAATGGCGGCGCGGCTACACCAAGGACGATCTCATCGCGGACTTGCAAAAGGAGTTCGACAGCCAGCTGGTCGGGGTGGACTTCAATTTCTCGCAATATATCCAGGACAACGTCGAAGAAGGCCTGTCCGGCGTTAAGGGCGCCAACTCGGTCAAGATCATCGGCCCCGATCTTGCCGTCCTGGAAGATATCGCCCGCAAGGTGATGGCCGAAATGGTGAATGTGCCGGGGATTACCGACCTTGGCGCGTTCTGGGTCCTCGGGCAGCCCAACCTGAATATCAAAATAGATCGTCAAAAAGCGGCGCGTTACGGATTGAATGTCGGTGACATCAATACCGTCATTCAGGCAGCATTAGGCGGCACGACGGCCACGACGCTTCTGGAAGCTGACCGCGAGTTCAGCGTCGTGGTCCGGCTTGCCTCCGAATATCGCGACTCTCTGGAAGACATCCGCAACATCAAGGTCGGCTACCAGACACCCGGCGGAACCAATGCTTATGTGCGGCTGAGCGAGCTTGCCGACATTTCGCTCGACACCGGCGCCTCCTACATTTTCCGCGAACGCGGGCAGCGCTTTGTGCCGATCAAATTCAGCGTGCGCGGCCGCGATCTCTCCGGCGCCGTTACGGAAGCGCAGGAGCGCATCGCCGCCACCATCAAGCTGCCGACCGGCTATCGCATTGACTGGGCCGGCGAATTCGAATGGTTGCAGCAAGCCAAAAAACGGCTTGCAATCATTCTGCCGGTTACATTCCTGATGATCGTCGTGCTGCTTTATGGGCTGTTCAATACGTGGCGCGACAGCATGCTGGCGCTGCTCGGATTGCCGTTTGCGATATCCGGCGGCCTCGTCGCACTCTACGTTTCCGGCCTCGACTTCAGCATTTCCGCCGCGATCGGCTTCATTTCGCTCATGGGCGTGTCCGTGATGAGCGGCATTCTCATTCTCAACGGCTATTATCGCGTCGCTGCGAGCGGCATGGACCCGATCGAGGCTATGTTCCACGCCGTGAGCGAACAGCTGCGTCCGATTTTGATGATGACGCTCTCGGCTTGTATCGGATTGTTGCCGGCCGCCGTCTCAACCGGCATCGGCAGTCAGGTTCAGCGCCCGCTGGCGACCGTGATCGTCGGCGGCATGCTGATCGGTCCGATCATGTTGCTTGTGGTGGTGCCGGCTCTACAGACTTTCTTCCTTCGGAACGAAAGCCCGAGCAGCCCTGCACCCGAACCGCAACCTGCAATCACTGAATGACCCGGGCCGCAATTCAATCCCGACCATCAATTGAAGCCAAAAAACCTGCAATAGTCTTCGACCGCCGCCCGCGGCGAATGAAAGCTGTTGGCCGCGTGAGCGTGATCGCCGTAGCCGATCGCGACCGCGCAAAACAGCATCTGTTCCGGCGGCATCTTCACGAACTCGCCGACCAGGCGGTGCATGCGCGCCCACGATTCCTGCGGACAGGTGTCGAGCCCGTAACCGCGCGCGAGATACATGAGGGTCGCGATGTAGCCGCCGAGATCGGCCCATTGGCCGGGCCCAAGCTTGCGCTCGATGGCAATGAACAACGCCACCGGCGCGTTGAAGAATTCGAAGTTGCGTTTGTACTGTCCGAGCCGGCCTTCGGCGTCATCGCGGCCGATCTTGAGCGCGCCATAGAGCTGCACGCCGTGCTCTTCGCGGCGCGCTTTGTAGGGCTCCCACATCTTTTCCGGATAGATCGGATATTCAGCGGCGTCATGGCGCGGATCGTGACTCGGCAATATGCTCTGCGACCCTCTGCTTGAGCTCGGCGAGCGGCTCGCCGGTCAGCGCATAAACCTGCCAGGACTGCAGATTACCGCCGGACGCCGCGCGCGCCGCTTTCTCGATCAGATCGCGGACGATCTTTTGATCGACCGGCTTGTCGAGAAACCAGCGGCAGGCAATCCGGGATTTGACGGCTTCAAAAACGTCCATTTCTTGTTTTTCCGTGATGTCTTGTTTTTTCGTGAAGCGGTTCATTCCGCGGTAATGTGAGCGAACGCGACCACCTTTGCCCACTTTTGCTTTTCCGCGGCAATGAATTTTGCGAATTCGTTGCTCGTCATGGGCGCGATGACGACGCCGAGCTCATTCAGGCGGGTCTTGTATTTGGGATCGGCAAGACCCGCATTGAGCGCCTTGTTCAGCTTTTCCACGATGTCGCCGGGCGTGTTCTTCGGCGCGCCGAGACCAAGCCAGCCATTCGATTGATAGCCCGGAACGAACTCGGCGATTGCGGGAACATCGGGCAGGACGTCAAGACGATTTGGCGTCGAGACACCGAGCGCCCGCAGCTTGCCCGACTGGATATAGCCGAGCACCGCCGGCACCGGCTCGAAAGCGAGTTGCACCTGGCCGCCGAGCAAATCGGGAAAGATGCTTTCCTTGTAGGGCACGTGAACCAGGTCGACGCCGGTCATCATGGCGAACAATGCGCCGGCGACGTGAAGCGTGCTGCCGACGCCCGACGAACCCATATTGATCTTGCCGGGATTGGCTTTGGCATAGGCAATGAATTCCGGGATGGTTTTGACCGGCAGTCCGGGCGTCACCACCATCGCCAGAGGAATTCCACCGACGCTTCCTACCGGCGCAATGTCCTGATCGAAATTGAAGTTGAGGTTCTTGTAAACCGTATCGTTGATGACATCGCCGGCGACGATAAAGAGCAGCGTGTAGCCGTCCGGCGCGGCTTGCACGACAAGCTCGGTGGCGATGTTGGCGTTGGCGCCCGGACGATTCTCGACGACAAACGGCTGACCAAGCCGCTCCGACGAGCATCTGAGCGACAAGCCGCGCGTTGATGTCCGGGGAATTTCCAGCCGGCAGTCCCACAACAATCCGCACGGGATGCGACGGATATTGCTCCGCCGCCCGCACATACGGCGTCGCGACGCCGGCTGCCGCGCCCGCGGCGAATTGCAGAAATTGTCGGCGGGGAAATTCCACGGTGCTTCAATACGGTGTTTTGTTGATTTCGCCGGAGCCCGCGACGTACCACCGCTCGCTGATGAGCGGCTTGCCGGCCAGCCGGTCGACAATCCAATCGGCCATCAGGACCGGCGGGAAGGGTCCGAGATTGGCGGCCGGAACGTTGCCGACCGAGTGACGGGATTCCTGATAGACGACGATCTGTTTCGGGCCGCCCAGCGCCGCCATCAATCGTTCCGAATGTTCAAGCGGGCTCAGCTCTTCCGCTTCTCCGGCGATGCAGAGATAAGGCGCCTTTATTTTTTCGGCATGCCCCTGCCAGGTGATCTTTTTGCGGAATTCGTCGAACTCATCTTCGTCGACGATGCCGGACATATACATGAAGCGTTTTTTGAACGTCGGCGACGCTTCCTGGAAAATCGTATGACAGCCCGGTTCATGACAAACCGACATCACCGCACAAGCCTTGATGCGCGGTTCGTTGGCGGTGAGCACAGTGCCAAACAGCGAACCGAAGCTGGTGCCGGCGACCGCGATACGCGTTGCGTCGAGTTCGGGCCGCGCTGCAATCCAGTCGACCAGCGCTGGGCCGGCCGCCATCCAGTTTTCCATGGTGAAGTGCAGCCCGATCATCGGCGCTTCGTATTGGCCCGGCCCATCGATCGCCAATACCGCCAAGCCGCGATTGAGATACTTGTCGCCATAGAGAGCGACCTGGATTTCCTTGTAGCTATCCATGCCGGGCACCGCGATCACGACCGGCAGTCGTCCGCCGGTATATCCCGGCGGCAGATGCAGCCACGCCGGAATGGCTTTGTCCTTGAACGGCACCCACACCGCTTCAACATGGTGATCGGCGAGCGTGGCATATTTGGCGTAACATTCGCGCTTCTTGTTGTTGTAGGCGATGTTGGTCTCGTCGTTCTCGTCATACGGCCACTGCGCCGCACCCCAATGCACCGCGGCCATGAAGAAATTGTCACGCGCGGTAACCTTGTGATCGGCAAGCGCGGCAGCATTGGCCTTGGCCTCGCGGCGACGCGCCACCGCGGCGAAGGCCGGACCGATATCCGCCATCTTCTTCACGCGCTCGCGGATGCCGGCGAAATCGGCGTTGGCCTCGATGCCGCAGGGCGAATGGATGTAGAGCGAGCGCGGCTGGTCCCAATCGATGCCGTTGGCGCGGATGATGTTGTCGATGAGCCAGCGCTGCGCATCGAACCGGCGTACGTGCGGCTCACCGCGCCTATCCAGGATCGGCGGAAATGCCTGGTTCATCTGGGTCGAACTATCCATGGGGCTCCCTCCAAAATTGCGCAATTGTTGGCGTATCTTTTACACCTCCGCCGCATTGCGCAAGGCGTTCCGTTCGCGCGTTGCGCGCACCGTGATCCTGCTCCGCGCCGTCCGGCTTTGAATTCACTGGCCCTCGCGGCGCACCGCTTGCTACAGCCTTGTGGGGTTTCGCATCGCGTCACGTCTGGAGAAGTCGGATGGAGTTGCCGCGCCGCCGTTTCCTTACTCTAGCGGCCGGAGCCGCCGCAGCTTCTACAGGAGCGGGACTTGCCCGTGCCGAGACTTATCCGGCGCGGCCGGTTCGCCTGATCTGCGGTTTCGGTGCGGGCAGCGCGACCGATATCGTCGCGCGCCTCATCGGCGATGCCGTTTCCGAGCGACTTGGCCAGGCTTTCGTCATCGAGAACCGGCCTGGCGCGGGAAGCAATCTCGCTACCGAATATGTCGTGCGGTCCGCACCTGATGGCTACACGCTGCTGCAAATAACCCCACCGCATGCTATCAACGCAACGCTCTACACCAAACTCAACTACAACTTCCTTCGCGATATCGCGCCTATTGCGAGTGTCGGGGCAAATCCGCTGGTCATGGTGGTCAACCCAACCTTTCCGGCGAAGACGGTTGCAGAGTTCATCGCCTATGCGAAAGCCAATCCGGGCAAGATCAACTTTGCGTCGGCCGGCATCGGCACCGGGCTTCACGTCTCCGGCGAGTTGTTCAAGATGATGACCGGCATCCAGATGACCCATGTGCCTTATCGCAGCGATGCACCCGCCATCGCCGACCTAATCGCCGGCCAAGTCCAAGTCATGTTCGACCCGATCGTCGCCTGCATCGAACAGGTCAAAGGCGGCACACTCCGCGCGCTCGCGGTGACCACTGCCGAGCGCACCCCTACGCTGCCAGATGTGCCGACCGTTGCCGAGACCGTGCCCGGCTATGAAGCGCGCGGATTTCAGGGCGTCGGCGCGCCGCGCGGGACACCCACCGAGATCATCGATCTGCTCAACAAAACGATCAATGAATCGCTGGCCGACCCGAAGATGCAACAACACCTCACGGCAATCGGAAACACGCCGCTGGTGCTGTCGCCCGAAGGGTTCGCCAAGCTGCTGGCTGATGAAACCGAAAAATGGGGCCGGGTCGTCAAATTTGCCGGTATCAAGGCCGATTGATGTCACACCGAAATAACAATGCCTGAAGACGCGGTTGCGTATAACAAGCATGGCATTGAGCTGGCGCGCAGCGGCCAGCTACAGGAGGCGCTCGCGCAATTCGACCAGGCCGTCGCGCTCAAGCCCGACTACGCCGAGGCTTACAACAACCGTGCGCTGATCTTGCAAGACCTCAACCGGCCCGGTGATGCTTTGACGAGTCTCGATCACACGTTGGCGCTAGCGCCAGACAATGCGCGGGCGCAAAACAATCGCGGCGCGGTATTGCAGGATCTCAAGCGTTTCGAGGAGGCTCTTGCAGCGCACGACAAGGCGCTGGCGCTGAACGCCGGCTTCGCCGAAGCGCAATTCAACAGGGCTACGGCACTTCACGCCTTGAAACGCTTCGACGAAGCGATTGCCGATTTTGAAAAGGCCGTCGCATTGCGGCCCGACTATCCGGAAGCGTACCAGAATCTCGGCGCCACGCTGCAGGATGAGAAACGGCTGGAAGAGGCAGCCGCGGCTTACCGCAAGGCGATCGCATTGCGGCCCGACTACGCCGAGGCTCACAACAATCTCGGCCTCTGCGAATTGCAGCTCGGCCAATTCGAGGCCGGCTTTCGCGACTACGAGTGGCGCAAACGGCTGCCAGGATCGATGGCAAATCGATTTTTCATGCGCCCGGAATGGCGCGGCGAGACCATCACCGGCAAGACTTTGTTCGTGCATTGGGAGCAGGGTCTCGGAGATACCTTGCAGTTCTGCCGTTTTGGCAAAGCCACGGCCGCACGGGGCATCAAGACAATCATCTCTGTCCAACAGCCGCTCTGGGGCCTGCTGCAGCAACTCCGGCCCGCGGTCGACATCATCGGACATGATGCGGTGCCGACGGCCTATGACTATCACTGTCCGCTGATGAGCTTGCCGGGACCGCTCGGGGTCACATCGAACTCAATTCCGTCAGAGCAAAGTTACCTTGCCGCCAATTCCGCCTTGAGCAGCGCCTGGAACGCACGGCTTGCAGCACGACAAGCGTCGCCAAAGCCGCGCATCGGCGTGGCATGGAGTGGAAACGCGGAACACAAGAACGACCAGAACCGGTCGATGGCGCTTAAAGCGCTGGCGCCGATCTTCACGGTCGACGCGCACTGGATATCACTGCAGAAAGAGGTGCCGCCCGGCGACGCCGCATTGCTGACCGAACTGCGGGTGACCCCGCTCGGCGGTTCGCTCACCGATTTCGCCGATACCGCGGCGCTGATCGACAACCTCGATCTGGTTATCACCGTCGACACCAGCGTCGCACACCTGGCCGGCGCTATGGGCAAGCCGGTGTGGATCATGTTGGCCTATCATACGGACTGGCGCTGGTTTCTCGAAGGCGCGGCCAGTCCGTGGTATCCATCTGCAAGGCTGTTCCGCCAGGATCGCAGCCGTTCATGGGAGAACGTCGTTGCGCGCGTGCAAGGCGCCGTGCATGAATTCGCCCGCTCCCCGTCACCACCCTCACTTTCAGGTCCAACATGAACAAGCACAGCAACATCAAAGCCGCCATCGCCTACGACGATCTCCGCGAATGGCTATCGGCAGCGGAGGCGCTCGGCGAGGTCAAGCACGTCAAAGGGGCAAACTGGGAGGAAGATATCGGTCTCGCCGCCGAAGCCATCCTGCGGGAAGAGAACGGACCTTGCGTCGTGTTCGACGAAGTGCCGGGCTCACCGAAGGGCTATCGCGTGCTGCTCAACATGTTCGCCGGAACGCGCCGCAACATGACGCTCGGCTTTCCCGACCATCTGACGAAATGGGAACTGAGTGACAATTATCGCGAGGCCTATCTGGTCGACCCGAAAATAATTCCGCATGAAATCGTTGACGACGGACCGGTGCTGGAGAACGTGCTGATGGGTGACGACATCGACGTCACCAAATTTCCGTCACCGATCTGGCATGAGAAAGACGGCGGGCGTTATATCGGCACCGGCACTTACAGCATCACCCGCGATCCGGAAGAGAACTGGCTCAATGCCGGCGCCTATCGCGCCATGGTGCATGACAAGAAATCAGTCGGCTTCGTCACCGCGCGCGGCCATCACGGCTTTATCCATCGCGAGAAATATTGGGCGCGCGGCGAAGCGATGCCGGTGGCGATGGTGCTCGGCGGCGATCCGCTGGCCTTCTTCTACGGCGGCGTCGAAGCGCCCTATGGCACATTCGAACTCGACATCGTCGGCGGCATGCGCGGACGGCCGACCAAGATGGTGCGCGGCAAAGTCACCGGCCTGCCCTTCCCGGCCAACGCCGAGATCGTGCTCGAAGGTTATGTCATGCCCGACAAGCGCAAGGACGAAGGCCCGTTCGGCGAATGGAGCGGCCATTATGCCGGCGGCAAACGGCCGATTCCGGTGCTCGATGTCCACGCGATCTATCATCGCAACGATCCGATTCTGGTCGGCGTGCCGCCGATGGGCGGCGGACCTGACGAGATGGCGCGCTATCGCGCGGTGATGCGCTCGGCGATGATCAAGCAGAACATGACCAACGCCGGCGTGCCGGGCGTGCAACAGGTGTGGTGCCACGAGGTCGGCGGCGCACGCATGTTTCATGCGATTTCCATCACCCAACGCTATCCCGGCCACGCGGTGCAGGCGCTGCATATCGGCGCACAATGCGGCGCCTCGGCCTATGCATCGAAATATGTCGTGGTCTGCGACGAGGACATCGATGTCACCAACCTCGAACAGACGCTGTGGGCGATGTTGACCCGCACCGATCCCAAGGATTCGATCCAGTTCATCACCGGCTCGTGGGATTCCAGCGCCGATCCCGCCATACCGCCGGAGCGCCGCGCGGCCGGCGACATGACCCATTCGGTAGCGCTGATCAACGCTTGCAAGCCGTGGCATTGGCGTGAAAAATTTCCGCCGAGCAATGCGCCAAGCCCGGAAGTAGCGCGCAAGGCAAAAGAGAAATTTGGCTGGCTATTGGATGGAAAGAAGTAACGCATGAAAATCGCCATACCCGACAAGATTTCACCGTCCTATTTCATTGCGGAAGCTGCCGTCGAGCTCGGATTCTTCAAGGCCGAAGGTCTCGATGTCTCGCTCGAACTGGTTTATCCGGTCGACAAGGCTTACGAGGCGCTGCGCGACGGCAAGATCGATTTCGTCGGCGGCGCTGCGCATGCGGTGCCTTCGGCATTCCCAGGCTTTAAGGGCGCGAAGCTGATCGCGGCTCAGGCGCAGGGCATGTACTGGTTCCTGGTGATGCGCTCCGATATCGGCGCCAAGCGCGGCGACCTGAGCATCGTCAAAGGGCGCACCATCGGCGCAGCACCTTGGGTCAACACCGGCTTGCGTGGCCTGCTTGATGGCTGCCGGCATCGATCTTGAGCGCGACAAAGTGAATATCGCGCCGGTGCCGGGCTTGATCGGCGACGCAGTTCCCAACTTCGGCGTCATGGCCTCAAAGGCGCTGCAAGACGGCAAGCTCGACGGCTTCTGGGCCAACGGCATGGGCACCGAGATCGCAGTGCGCGGCGGCTACGGCATCGTCGTTGCCGATGCGCGCCGCATTGACGGGCATAAAGAGTGTTTCAATTACACCTGCCCGGCGATCACGGCGTCTGACGCGCTGATCGCAAGTGCGCCCGAAAAGGTCGCCGCGGCCGTGCGCGCTATCGCCAAGACGCAAGCCGCGTTGAAAGCCGACGTAAACCGCGCCGGCGAAGTGGGGCGGAAACTGTTTCCGCCGATGGAAGCAGACCTGATTGTCGAGCTGGTGCGCCGCGACCTGCCCTTTTACGACGCCACCCTGTCGCGTGACTTCATCACCGGCATGACGGCGTTCCTGCGCGGCCAGGGCGTGCTCAACGGCGACGTGCCTTACGAGCAGATCGTGGCGACACAGTACGCGCAGTACTGGAAGGCCTGACCTGGATGAACCTCGCGCTATGGCTGCAACGCGCGGGACTAAGCCATGGCGACCGGCCGGCGCTGGGATACGGCGCCAAAATTCTTCGATCCTACAACGAAGCCGCGGGCCGCGCGGCACGGCTTGCGGCGTCGCTGCAACAAAAATTCGGACTTCGACACGGCGATCGTGTCGCCATCGCCGCGAAGAATTGCCCGGACTATGTCGAGCTGATGTTCGGCATCTGGCATGCCGGCCTCGCCGCGGTGCCGGCGAACGCCAAACTTCACGGCCGGGAGCTCGGCTATATCCTCGAGCATTCAGGCGCGAAGGTCTGCTTCGCATCGGAAGGTCTCGACACCGAGATTGCGCCGTACGCGCCGAAGACGCTGCAACACCTCATCACTATCGGCAGCCGCGACTACGATGCGCTGTTTGCCGCCGACCCCATCGCTGTGTCGCCATGCAGCGGCAACGATCTCGCCTGGCTGTTCTACACCTCAGGCACCACCGGGCGGCCGAAGGGCGCAATGCTCACCCACCGCGTGCTGGCGGCCGCGAGTTTTGCCTATACCAGCGAAGTCGATCCGACCGCCCCGGGCGACCCGCTGCTGCACGCCGCACCGATGAGTCACGGTTCCGGTCTCTACATGATGGGTAATGTCTTGCGGCTCGGCGTTAATGTCGTGCCGGAATCAAGTGCGTTTGAAGCCGATGAAGTGCTCGCGCTGTTCGATGCCTGGCCGGGCACATCGATGTTCGCGGCGCCGACCATGATCAAGCGCCTCGTCGAATCTCCCGCGCCGATGCAATCCGGCCAATATCAGGACCATCATCTGGGGCGGCGCGCCGATGTATCTCGCCGATGCGCTAGCGGCGCTCGAGCGGTTTGGTCCCCGCTTCGCACAGATTTACGGCCAGGGCGAAAGCCCGATGACGATCACTATCTTGTCGAAGCAGGAGATCGCCGATCGGGAGCATCCGCGCTGGACCGAGCGACTTGCTTCCGCCGGCCGGCCCTTCGCCGGCGTCGAAGTCATGGTCGCCGGCGCCGACGATCGACCGTTGCCGGCCGGCGAAACCGGCGAAATCCTGTGCCGCGGCGATGTCGTGATGCCCGGTTACTGGGCCAATCCGGACGCGACCGCAGCCACGCTGCGCGGCGGCTGGCTGCATACCGGCGATGTCGGCGCGTTCGATGCGGACGGCTACCTGACCCTCAAGGACCGCTCCAAGGACGTCATCATTTCCGGCGGCTCCAATATCTATCCGCGCGAAGTCGAAGAGATTTTGCTCGAGCACGAGCGCGTGCAGGAAGTTTCGGTGATCGGACGGCCCGATCCGGAATGGGGTGAAGTCGTCGTCGCCTACGTCGTCGGTGATGCGGACCGCAAAGAGCTCGACGCGATGTGCCTCAACGGCATCGCGCGCTTCAAGCGTCCGAAAGATTATGTCTTCGTGCCCGGGCTGCCGAAGAACAATTACGGCAAAATTCTCAAGACCGAATTGCGCGAACTCGACGCCGAAAAACTGCACAAGAAACGACAGTGAATTGAGAATCCACCGGCGCTGAAGCTGAACCGCTGCGTCACGTCATACGGCTGCTTCAATATCGGATAGGCGTAGTTCGACGCGGATCGGACCGAACATCGAATCCCAGATCAGGCTGGCGCCAATGGAGGCGCGCGGCGCCTGCGAATTGGCGATCTGCTGCGACGGCGACAGCGAAGCCGACGCTCGACGCGCTATTGGCCCACAAGCTGCCGACGTCAGTGAACAGCGCGCCCTTCAATTTGGCATCGGCTGGCACGCCGGGAAGCGGCGACTGCAACTCGGCTGAGGTGGTCCAGTAAACATTGCCGCCGAGATTATCCATGGTAGTGCCCGGCGTAATGTCGCGCGGACCAAAACCGTTCGGCGCGAAACCGCGAATGAGCTGAGGGCCGCCAAAGAAGCCGTCGAGCAGCGGCAATTGCTGGCCACCCCACGGCGTCACGTAGCCGCCTTGCGTGCGCACGATGCCGACGACATCCCCGACAATCGGATGATAGTAGCGGATGTCTTCGGTGGTGCGTGCGAAGTTCGCCGCACCCCCGAGCTCCGGCGAAGTCGTTATTGGTCTGCACGCGAATACCTTCGGTCGGATCCTTCGGCGAATCCAGCGTCGAGTACACCACGCTGTTGCCGACCGAGGAGACCCACATCGGTCCGGCCGCGGCCGCCTGCTGGATCGGCAGCGACGCAGTACCGTAACTGGGATTGAGCGACAGACTCTGATTGTAGATCGAGTAATTCCAGGTGACACCGAGCTGATCGGTCATCGGCGTGCCAAGAAGAAATTTGGCGCCGTAATTCGCGGTATTAAAGGACTGATTGGTACTGGCGAAAGTCTGGTTACCGAAAAGATCGAAGCCGGTGGAGAGCCGCTGGCCGAACGTATAGGGATCAGTAAACGAAAGATCGAAAGCGCGGGCATATTCGCCGTAAGTGACCGACGTCTTCACGATGTCGCCGGTACCCATGAAATTCTTGTCGCCGACAGCGACCTGCACCATCGGTCCCATCACGGTGGAGTAACCGCCGGAAATCGTGAAATCGCCGGTCTCCTGCTCCTGCACGTTCACGTCGAGCACGACGCGATCGAGCGCGGAGCCTTGGTGCGGCTCGATGGTGACCGACTTGAAGTAGCCCAGCGCCTTGAGACGGCGCTCCGCGCGATCGAGCAGCGCGCGATTATAGGCGTCGCCTTCATTGAAATCGATTTCGCGGCGGATCACGTCATCATGGGTCTTGTTATTGCCGTGGATGTCGATGCGCTCGACATAGATCCTTTTGCCCTGCTGAATGGTGTAGATGAGATTGATGAGGTGAGCCGCCGGAACCCGCTCGTCACGCACGGCCACGGCCGCAAACGGCTGGCCGTCCTTGGCGAGCCGCATGGCAAGATCGTCGACGGTCTTGTTCACCGCATCGGCGTTATAGACATCGCCCTGTTGCGTACGGAAGCTCCCCCGCAGTGGGGTCGCATCAACGCCCTTCAAACTGGATTCAATATCGACGGCGCCGACTCGATATTGCGGTCCTTCATTGATCGAGAACGCCAGCACCACACCTTTCTTCGCGGCATCGTAATTCGAAGACGACGTCACCCGGACGTCGGCATAGCCATGGGCCAGATAAAATTGCCGCAGCAGATCACGGTCATTCTCGATGCGGTCGGAATCGTAATTATCGTTGTTGAGCAAAAAGCTCAGCAGATTGGTTTCGCCCGATTTGACCACGCCCTCGAGCTTGTTGGCGGGGAAGGCGTTATTGCCGGCGAAGGTAACATGCCGGACGGCGAGCTTGTCACCTTCGTCAATCTCGAACACGAGATCGTCCCGCGCGTTCTTCTGGCTGATCGTCTTCGGCGTGATCCGGACCTGGAAATAGCCGCGCTGACGATAGAGATCGAGCATACGCTCCACGTCGCTTTGAACATACGAGCGCCACAGCGGCCCATTGGCCTTGGATTGCAAGTCGAGTTTCTTGAGATCTTCGTCTTTGATCTTCTTGTTGCCTTCGAAAGCGACGCGAAAGATCGTCGGGTTTTCGGCGACCTTGACGACCACCTTGCCGCCGTCGTGAGAAATCTTGACGTCCGAAAACAACCCCGTGGCGATGAGGTTCTTTAACCCGGCATCGAGAGCAGCGGGCGAAAGTTGTCCGTCCTTGTCGGCATGGAAATTCGACCGGATCATCTCGGTGCCGATTCGGTGATTGCCGGTAACCATGATCGCGGAATCGGCAGCATCGGCCGCGAATGCATTGTTGCATCCGGCCGTCGCCAGAACGCCAACAACGAACAGCAAAAAGGCGGAAACGGCTGCCGATCGGCAACGCATCGTACCCATATCCCCATTCAAACGGCCGTATGAATTCAGCCGGTCGCCGCGGCGGGAACATGACCGATTGGGTCGGAATCTGAGGTATTATTGAGGCGTCCGCCGCAAAGCTTTACGCTCATAGCCGCTGGTAAATTGAGCCGAGCGGCGGAATAGGTGCAAAAATTATCGGAGAAGACATTGCAGTTTACCCGTCGAAGCTTCTTGGGTCTGGCCGCAGGATCCGCCGTTGTGCCGGCGTTGCCCCGGATCGTGCGGGCGGAAACCTACCCGACACGGCCTATTCATCTAATAGTCGGCTTCCCGCCAGGCGGCGGCATCGACATTATCGCGCGCCTCATCGGCGAGCGACTGTCACAACGGCTTGGACAACAAGTGATCATCGAGAACAGGCCCGGCGCCGGCGGCAACATTGCAACGGAGCTGGCGGTACGGGCACCGCCCGACGGCTATACCCTCACCTATGTCGGCCCGGTGGCAGCGATCAACGCCTCGCTTTACAAGAACCTGAGTTTCAATTTTCTCCGCGACATCGCGCCGGTCGCCGGATTAATTCGCGTACCTATTGTCATGGAGATCAATCCCGCCGTTCCGGCGGCGACGGTTCCCGAGTTTATCGCCTACGCCAAAGCCAATCCCGGCAAGATCAATGTGGCGTCGTCCGGCAATGGGACCATTACATTCGTCGCCAGCGAATTGTTCAAGATGATGACCGGCGTCGACATGGTGCAGGTCGCTTATCAGGGAGAGACCCCGGCGCTCAACGATCTGATTGCCGGCCGGGTTCAAGTGACGTTCAATCCGCTGCCGGCATCGATGGCCTTCATCAAGGCAAACACGCTGCGCGCACTGGCCGTCACGACCAAGACGCGCTCGGCAATCCTGCCGGACGTCCCGTCGCTCTCAGACTTCGTACCGGGCTACGAGGCGAGCATGTGGTACGGCCTAGGCGCGCCCAAGAACACGCCGGCCGCGATTATCGGCACACTAAATAAGGAGATCAACGAAGCTCTCGTAGATCCGCAAATCAACGCGCATCTTGCCGAGTTCGGCGGCATGGTGATTCCGGGATCGCCAGCCGATTTTGGCAAGCTCATCGCAGACGAAACGGCGAAGTGGGCCAAGGTCGTTGAGTTTGCCGGCATCCAGCCGCAGTGATAGCGTGAAACACAACATATGGCGACGCGATGATCGCCGATAAAGGGAGTGAAGCGTGCCCAAAATCAGACATATCGCGCTTATGTGCATGAACCCCGAAAAGCTCGCGAAGTTCTATTGCGAGGTGTTCGATATGGAGATCGTCGAGCGCAACCGTTCGGGCGGCGTCTTCCTCACCGACGGCTATATCGAATCTCGCACTCCTGAAGCAGCAGGCTGTAGGCAAGGCGCCCGGGCTGAACCACTTCGGCTTCCATGTCGAGGATGCCGAGGAAATCGCGCGACGCATCAGCAAGTGGGACGTCGTCGGCCCCGAAAAGCGACCGGCCGACCGCGTATATGCTGAACAGCGCGCCACCGACCCCGAGGGGAACAACTTCGATATCGCAGAGGGCGGTTTCGACCGCGAGGCGTCGGCGCGCAAGAGAGCCAAGGCGCCGATGGGCGTGTAGCCCGCCTGCATTGGGGTTTGCGGAAAAGCTATAAGCCGCGCGTCACGTCGTCGAACAATTCCTCGACCGAATAGCGCCGCGGGATGATTTTCATCTCCAGCGCATAACTCGACATCAGATCGAGCGCGGGTTTGCAGGCGTTGAAGCCGAACGGCAGCGTATCGATCGCGCCCGGCTTCGGCAGGCCGGCGGCTTTCTTGCTTTCGTGCAGCATGCGGAAGACTTCGCGCACCACACCCGGATCGGATTTCGACAGTGCAGACTTGACCACCACGGCATGGTTGATCGGCACCGTATTGTATTTTTTGTACCAATCCTTCGCCGCCATATCGGGATCGGCGATCACGCTCTTAAAACGCGGATCGGACGGCAACACGGTGCCGAAGATCGCGGCATCAAGCTCACCGTCGAGCACCATCTTGGCCATGTCCTTGCCGTCGGCGGCGCGCTCGACACCGGGCGGGTCCTTGAATTCCGCCATATGGGCGTCCTCGAATGTCACCCACTTCACCTTGCTCAAGTCGACGCCGTAGTCCTTCCACAGGATGCCGCGCACCCAGCAGCCGGTGGTCTGCGCAAACGAGCGCACGCCGATTCTGCGGCCTTCGAGCTTGTCAGGTGTCAACACGCCACGCTCGGAGTTGTAAAGCATAGTGCCGTGCTGAAAGCGCCCCATCATGGTCGCCGGCATCAGCACAATCGGTACGCCGTAGGCCTTGGCCTGCAGATAGGTGACCAGCGCCATCTCGCTGACGTCGAACTTGAGTTCGCGCACCATCATGAAGAAGGCTTTGTAGACCGGGTTCACCTCGGTGAGCTGCAACGCGATGCTGTCGGACTTGATCTGGCCGCTCTTGAGCGCCTGGGTTTGCGGATAAGTGCCGAAGCAGCCGCTCACCGTTTTGAGTTTTTCCGCGGTCATCGTGTTCATGGGCTTATCTCCCTGTTTCCCGGGTTGGCTTGATTTTAGGCCCGGGCTCGGCGTTAAACCAGTCCATACGGAAAGCCGATGTCGGCGCCCACGGGAGCACGTCCGCATGAGCTTCAGAGACACGCGTTCCGGGCGACCGGCTCGCGGCCTTCGTAGTCCGCGCTTTCGAGCCAGGCCGGCATGCCGGCGAAAGACGCCGAAATCCTCGCCGGCCTGATGGTCGAGGCCGATCTGCGCGGTAGCGATACCCACGGCGTGACCCGCCTGCCGCTCTATATCCGCCGCATCCGCGCCGGCGGCATCAATGTCAAACCGAACATCCGCGTCGTCAGCGATCGGCCTTCAGCGGCGCTGATCGACGGCGACAACGCCATGGGCCACCTGGTGATGCGCCGCGCCGCGCATCTCGCTATCGAGAAGGCCAAGGCCACCGGCGTCGGCTGGGTCGGCGCCCGCATGAGCAACCATGCCGGCCCGGCGGCGCTTTACGTCACCATGCCGCTCAAGCACGACATGATCGGGCTCTACTTCGCGGTCGGCAGCAGCAACCACCTTCCCGCCTGGGGATCGAGCGAAACCATGCTCGGCACTAATCCGATGGCCTTTGCCGTGCCGGCGCAGGACGAGCCGGCCATCGTGCTCGACATGTCGCCGACCGTCGTCGCGTTCGGCAAGGTTCGGCTCGCGGCACAACGCGGCGAACAGATGCCGGTCGGCTGGATGATCGGCAAGGACGGCAAGCCGCTGACCGATCCGAAGCGCATGGACGAAGGCCACTTGCTGCCGATCGGCGACTACAAGGGCTCCGGATTGAGCCTGATCGTCGGGCTGCTCGCCGGCGCGCTCAATCGCGCGGCGCTCGGCCGCGACGTCGTCGATTTCACCAAGGAGATCGGCAGTCCCACCAATACCGGCCAGGCGATCGCGGCGATTTCCGTCGATGCCTTCATGCCGGCGGGCGACTTCAAGCGTTATGTCGATCAGGTCATCCGCGACATTCGCAACTCGCAAAAGCTGCCCGGCGTCGAACGCATCTGGCTGCCCGGCGAGCAGAGCCACACCAAATTGCAGGATCGCCGCGCTCACGGCGTGCCGATTCCGAAATCGCTGCGTGACAGCCTCGATGCCGTCGCGCGCGATCTCAATGTCGCGCCGCTGGAGTAAAGCATGTCTGACAACGCACCCGTCGGCGTCATCGGTCTGGGTCTCATGGGCGAGGTCTATACGCGCCGCCTGGTCGCCGCGGGCTTCACCGTCATCGGCTTTGATGTCGACCCTGAAAGGGCCAAGCGCATCATGCAACTCGGCGCGCGCGCCGGTTCGCTTGCCGATATCGCGCGCGATTGCGAGCCGATCGTGCTTGCGGTTTTCAATACCGATCAGGTCGAGGATGTCGTCGAGCACACGCTAGCCGAAGCAGCCGCCGGCAAGATCGTGCTGTGCACCTAGCACCTGCGATCCCGACCGGATCGAAGCGCTGGGCGCACGCGTCGCGGGCAAGCTCCGCTTCCTCGAAACGCCGGTGTCGGGCACCAGCGAACAGGTGCGCAATGGCGACGGCGTCGGCCTGATCGGCGGCGATCGAGAAAATCGCGGCCGACGCCAAGCCGGTGCTCGACGTGCTGTTTCCGAAGCGGTTCCACATCGGCAAGGTCGGCGACGGCGGCCGCACCAAGCTCGCAGTCAATCTTATTCTTGGCCTCAACCGCATGGCGCTTGCCGAAGGCATGGTATTCGCCGAGCGCGTCGGGCTCGATCTTGCGGCGTTTCTGAAAGTCGCGCGCGCATCGGCGGCTTACTCGCAGGTGATGGATACCAAGGGACAAAAAATGATCAGCGGCGATTTCTCGCCGCAGGGCTACGTGAAGCAGCACTTCAAAGACGTGCACCTGATGCTCGATCAGGCGCAGCAAGATCCGCCAGAAGCTGCCGCTTCTCGAAATTCACGCCGATGCGCTGGAGGCCTGCGTTCGCCACGGCGAGGGCGAGGCCGACAACTGCATCATCATCGAGGAAATCCGCCGCCGGGTTACTTAAATTCGTAAGTTGGAACGACCGGCGCGTCTGGCTGTTGGATCGTGGAACTTCATTTCCGGAGTGGGGCGTCGATTTGAGGCTGAAAATGCGTACGGCGCATATTTTGTTGGCGATTGTGCTGATGGCCGGCTTGGCGGGCTGCAGCAAAGGTCCTGCAGGCGATCAGGGACCGGCTGGTCCGCAAGGACCAAAAGGTGACACCGGCCCGGCAGGCCAGACGGGACCTCAGGGACCAGCCCGGCCCGCAGGGAGCACAAGGCGAAAAAGGAGCGGCCGGCGAAGGCGTGCGCGTCGTGCGATCGAATTGCCTCCACGGCAGCAGTTGCACCGTCGAGTGTCGCGACAACGAAGTCCTCGTCAGCGCCTATTGCGGGCCCAACCGACACCCGGCGACATTCCTCGGCGAGCGCAGCGCCTCCTGTGGCGTCGAAGCCAATACCAACGATGGCCCGCTGGTAGCGGTCTGCGTCGGCTCACCGCAGCAATAATCGGTACGTCAAAGAACGACCGAAAGATTCGGCAATGGCAGAGTCGTGTGGTCAACCAAAACGACGCGGCGCGCCAGTTTAAGCGTGCCATCGTGTTCGCGAAGTTCATCATGGCGCTCCGCTGAGACGATGACGTTCTGCTCGTCGCGGGCCCAGAAGTAGAGCAGATTGCTTTTCACCGACAGCCGGTCCGCCGCGGACCGGCCAACACGAATGTTGGAAAGGTTGCGCCGCGTCCGCGATGGCGGAAATTCGGACCAGCCGCCGGCGCCGAAACGCTTCATCCTCGCTTCGAGCGATCCGAAATGCTCGATCATGTGAAACGCCGTCGCGCTGAACGATTTATCGAGTTCGTCATGCGGCCGCGTGCATGCGAATGGGTATGCGGTAATCGATCTGTCCGATCCAGCAGTAAAAGCCAATCGAGCAGCTTGAAGTCGTCGAGCAGTTCGGCTTCCTGAAACAGGAACTGCTCCGCTGAAAACTGATCGCGGATACGTGGTGCAAGGTCATCGCCGCTCATCGGCCCTCCGATCCGACTGCTCCAGCCGACATGGTCACGAATGGCGCGGCCCCAGTGCCGCCAGAAGGTTCGCTGCACGCCTTCCTCCAGATTGGAATCGTAGACGATGCCGGGACCTGGCCAGTCGGTCATGACTTTTGCTTCGCTCATGCCCTCGAGGCCCATCTGATAGTTCAAGGTGATGTTTTGCTGCTTCGCGAACTGGCCCCGCGCCGCCCGCGATACACCTCCCCAGGCGATTGAATCGTCCTGCTCGAAATTTCCGGAAGGGCTGAAGCTCGCCACTGCCGCGCGGTAGGCCGCGCCTTGTAAGCAGCGGGTGCCGTCCGCGGCACCAGCACCCAGCTCCAGGCTTCCATTTTGCCAGGCCCGCGCGGTTTCCATTGCCGCAGGCTGAAAAAGGCCGCGCCTTCATTGTCGGGCGCATCCTTCGCGAAGATGTGGATCAGCGAGAGATTTGGGAAGATCGTGCCGGTATAGACCACGGCCCGTCTGACCAGATCGAACTGCTCGCCCGACAGTTCGCTGCCAGCGCGAGAACTCGCGATAGCACCTCCTGCGGGTAGCCCCAGAAATAAGTCTCGCCGGGATCCTTGCGCCGGATGCTGGTGGAATGACCACTGCATTCGGTGACGTGGATGTCGTTCTTTCCGCCGCTGGCGCCGGCCGCATTCGAAAGGCCGAGCCGCACGATCGACTGGTGCAGCGTTTGGGTGTGATAGCTGTCGCCGGCAAAATTGTCGGAGCCCGACTTCCAGTCGGCCTCGATGTGCCAGCGGTGCGGCTCACCGATGACTTCCATGCCGCTTGGCGACAGCGCGAGATTGAGATCGAGATACCAGCGATAATCGCCGAGATGCTCGATCAACGGGCGAATGTTCGGATCGAGCGAAGCGAAGATCAGGCCGCGATAGGTTTCGGCGCGCGGCGCGGGCAGCAATCCCCACTGTTTGAGGTCGAGCGCTTTATAGGCGGTGTGAATGTTCGGCACGCCCGAGAGATCGCCGGTGTTTCGATAAGTCCAGCCGTGGTACGGGCAGAAAAACGATTTGGCATTGCCCTTGTCCGCAACGCACAGCCGCGCCCCGCGATGCCGGCAACTGTCGAACAGAACGCGGACGACATTGTCGTGGCCCCGCACCACGATGAAGGGATCATTGCCGATCGAGCGCGCAACGTAGTCCCCCGGATCAGGAATCTCCGTCTCGTGCGCCATAAAGATCCAGCCACCGCCAAAAATACGTTCGAGCTCAAGATCATACAACTCTTGATTGTGGAACACCCAAAGTGGCAATGCCCCGGCCTCGACTTGCCGTTCAATGGCAGAAAGCCGCTGATTGATTGATTTAATTGGACATTTTATAGGTGATGCAAACACGGCGCAGCCGCTCATTGCGATAAAAGCAGCCTCGACCATAGAGAGTATTTAATCCTAATACAACTTATAAGTTTAATTTCTTTTAACTAATTTTTGCGATGCGGCATTCTACTATTTTGGCCGGTGCATTTTCTTGAACTCATCAGTTTTCATGATCCACAGAGATGACTTTTCGCGGCGCAAGCCGCCGAGACGCTTTTTATGGCGGCTGTTCGATCTCTCGACGATCGCAATCCTCGCCATCGCCAGCTTTGCGATCATTCTTCGCGTCGGCCTGGTACCTGGAAATCCGGCTGCCGGCGTTGCCGTCATCTATGCGCCGTGGACGAACGCAAGTGACACGATGGTCCGGGCAGTTAGTGCCGGCGCGCGCTTCGTACGGTTCGGCGGCTTTAGTTTCATCGCCGTCGTCGTGCCAGAGGAGCCCGACTACGTCGAGCGCGTGCTCGCCGGTTCCGCGTTGCTGGCGGTGGACCCGCAGGTTCTTGCTGCCTGTATGCCAGTCGCACTTTTGAAAAAGGTTGAAGTTCAATGAGCGATCTTCGATCGTTCCAGCACACCGTCGCAAAGGTACTGTCGGCGCTTTGTGTCGCGCACGTACCGATCTTGGCAGTCATTTGTTACTTGCTTGGGCGAGACGTTGTTGGAAACACTCTCGCCTGCAGTGCGCTTGCCGTCATACCGCTAGGACTGCTTTACGCGGGCCGCCCGATCACGACGGTTGCCTTCGGCATCGCAGTGGCCCTGGTCGGCCAGACCTCGCTGTTGGTGCTCGCGTTCAGCGGCCATCCCTGGCAGATCGAAATGCACTTCTACTATTTTGCTATCTTGGCCATGCTGTCCGGATTCTGTGACTGGCGCGTACTAGCCCTGGGGGCCGGGCTGGTGAGCCTGCATCATGTTGGCCTCAATTTCATTTTGCCAGACGCCATCTATCCCGGCGGAAGCAATGTGTTACGGGTTGCCGTCCACGCTGTCATTGTCTTGATGGAGGTGGCGATATTGATGTTCATTGGCGAGACAATCCGGACTGCCTTCTCGACAGCAGCGAAGGCACGGCAAGACGCCGAGGCGGCGGCCGTGCAGCTCGAACAAATCAGCGGCCAGCGACAGGTGGACCTCACCGCAACCAATAAACGCGCGGATTTAATGGGTCAGCTCCTGGAGAACTTCAAAGCCGAGATGGCAAGCTCGATCAATATTCTCGACGCAGCGGCATCCGAACTTAGCCAAAGCGCTGACACTCTCGGCACAGCGGCCGGTCGTACCAAAGCTGAGCTGGCAACGGCGTCGTCAGCCTCAGAAGAAACCACAGCCAAGGTCACAACCGTCGCCGAAGCCGGCAGGGAACTAGCCAAGACCATTTCGGAAATCAGCACGACCGTTGCACAATCCTCACGTTTGACCAGCGACACGGTCAGCCTGGCCAATATCGCTAACACGACGCTCACTGAATTGACGTCGGCTGCGAGCGAAATTGGGAATATGACCGGCCTTATCAGCCGCATCGCCGCGCAGACTAATCTCCTGGCCTTGAATGCGACCATCGAAGCGGCACGCGCCGGAGCAGCGGGCCGGGGCTTCGCGATCGTCGCTCAAGAGGTAAAGGCTCTCGCGGCAGAGACCGCAAAGGCGACTGAGGATATCGCAAAAAAGACGGCGGGGATTCAAAGCACCACGGAGCGTTCAGCAGGGGCTATTGGGGCAATTCTCGGTATGATTCGTGAACTGGAGCTCTTGTCCGCTCGGATCGCTGGAGCGATCGAGCAACAGGCGGCGGCAACCCGCGATATCGCACAGAATGTCGAGGCGGCGGCTGTCGGTGTCGGTAGTGTTTCCGCTTCCATTGGCGGCATCGAGACGATGGCTGATCAAACGGCCCAAGCCACAGCCGGCCTTCAGTATTCGGCCGTCGAACTCGCGGAACAAACAACGACAATTCGTGAACGGATCATGGGGTTCACGAACAATATTCGCGCGGCTCAGGCCTGACCACTTCGGTTCCGTAACAACAGCTCGATCTCTCTGGCGTAGCTCGCAGACATAGAGCCATATCCGCTTCGCTTTCGAGTCGCGGCCCGTACCCGACTCGCGCTCGCAGAATGCACAGAGGCGGAGATCGCAGCGATCACGGGCCGCAGCTTACGAGACGTGCGCTCGATACTCGACGCGCACTGCCTGCAGCGCGATCCAGCACTTGCCGAAGGCGCGATGCGTAAGCTCGAAATGCAAACGATTCTCCCAACTGGGAGACGACGTTCCAGCACAACGGAGAGAGAAGCCTAGTGAAATCAATGGTGGGCGCACAAGGATTCGAACCTTGGACCCGCTGATTAAGAGTCAGCTGCTCTACCAACTGAGCTATGCGCCCTAACCGACCAAGAACGTAGGTCAGGCACTTCCACCATTTGCCGGCATCGCGGTGCGTCAGCCGGACAAGAAAGCCGCCAGAACAAGGCGGCTTTCAAGGCTTGGATATAGCGGCCACCGGGCCCGCGGGCAAGCGCACATTCCGCCGCGCGGTACCCTTGAAATTATGCGGCAAAAGTACCCGGAATTGCATGCGGCGGGGCTGGCGCGACAGCAATCTTGGCCACGGAACGGCGGAATCGCCGACTGCTTTTCTTCGCGGGGCGACAGATCGCCATAAGGATCAAGTCGACCCACTCGCCATCGATGAAGGCCGCCCTCTTTAAGCGCCCCTCCTTGCGAAATCCCGCAGCACTGTAAGCGCCGATCGCACGGCTGTTGTGCTTGAACACGACGAGTTGGACCCGGTTGAGATTGAGATGGTTCCAGCAAAAATCCAAAGCGAGACGCAAAGCTTCCTTGCCGTAGCCTTGCCCGCGATTTTTCTCGTCGCCAATCCTGATGCCGAGTTCTGCTGAACGGTGAACGGCATTAATGCCGGTGATTTGCACGAAGCCGATGATCACCGGGCCGCTGGCCTTGCGAAGCGCGAACACGACTTTCGTTGAGTCCTTGCCAAGACCGCTCCACCATTGCTGGTGGGTCATCATATCGACAGGACGGTAGGTGAAGTCGAGACGTGCGGCCGCTACGTCGTTGAACCAGCAAAATACCGCAGCGCAATCCTCGGGGATGAACGGCCCGAGGCTGATCCCATTGCCTAACAGCATGGACAGTTCCCGAAACGTCGCCCGTCCAAGACTGGTAAACAAATAAGGTAAACGAAAGCTTGCTTTCGGGTGATCCGCGACGCTCAACGAAGAGCGGCGAATAAAACTTGAATGCCTCTTCCCCGAAGGGAAGAGGCAGATTCGTTGCTCACCCCGCGTCAGTGGAGTGGAGACGGCGCTCGCCGACAGCGACCGGCTCGAGGTTGCCGCGCAACCGACGCGCCATCAGCTTATTCAGCGCCGCGATATAGGCCTTGGCCGAGGCCACCAGGGTGTCCGGATCCGCGCCCTTGGCCGTCACCGCCCTGCCCTGCTCCGAGAGCCGCACTGAAACCTCGGCCTGGGCGTCGGTGCCTTCGGTCACGGCGTGGACCTGGTAGAGCTCGAGCTTGGCGTCGTGCGGCACCATGGCCTTGATGCACTTGAAGATAGCATCGACCGGCCCATTGCCTTCGCACTCCTCGAGTTCGGCCCGGCCGGCGATGTCCACCTTCATGGTGGCGCGCTGCGGGCCGTGGGTGCCGGCGACCACGGAAAGCGAGACGAGCTTGATGCGGTCCTGCGCGGTGGCGATCTCCTCGTCGACCAGCGCTTCGATATCCTCGTCGTAGACGTGCTTCTTGCGGTCGGCCAGCGCCTTGAAGCGCACGAACGCCTCCTGGAGCTGATTGTCGCGGAGGTGATAGCCGAGCTCTTCCAGCTTGTGCGCGAAGGCGTGCCGGCCGGAATGCTTGCCCATGACCAGCGAGGTCTGTTTCACGCCGACGCTTTCCGGCGTCATGATCTCGTAGGTCTGGGTGTGCTTGAGCATACCGTCCTGATGAATGCCGCTCTCGTGCGCGAACGCGTTCCGGCCGACGATCGCCTTGTTGTATTGCACCGGGAACGAGGTTACCGCCGCGACGAGCTTCGAGGCCCGCGTCAGCATTGTGGAATCGACGCCGGTCCAATACGGCAACACGTCGTTGCGGACTTTCATCGCCATCACGACTTCCTCGAGCGCAGCGTTGCCGGCTCGTTCGCCGATGCCGTTGAGGGTGCATTCGATCTGACGGGCGCCGGCGCGCACGCCGGCGAGCGAGTTCGCTACCGCCATGCCGAGATCGTTGTGGCAATGCACCGAGAAGCGCGCCAGATCCGAATTCGGCACGTTCTCGCGCAGCCGTTGGATCAGCGCGAAATATTCTTCCGGCACGGTGTAACCGACAGTGTCGGGAACATTGATGGTGGTGGCGCCGACCTTGATCGCGCCTTCGATACAACGGCAGAGGAAATCGAACTCGGTGCGGGTGCCGTCCTCGCTCGACCATTCGACGTCGTCGGTATAGTTTCGAGCGCGCGATACCTGCGCGATCACCATCTCATAGACTTCGTGCGGCTCCTTCTGGAGCTTGTATTTCATGTGCACCGGCGAGGTGGACAGGAAGGTGTGGATGCGTTTGCGCTCAGCCGGCTTGATCGCCTCGGCGCAGCGGTCGATGTCCTTGAACGCGGCGCGCGAGAGACCGCACACCACCGCTTTCTTGGTGCGCTTGGCGATCTCGTGCACGGCGGCGAAATCGCCTTCGGAAGCGATCGGAAAACCGGCCTCAATGATGTCGACACCCATTTGATCGAGCAGCTCGGCGACTTCGAGTTTCTCTTCATGGGTCATGGTGGCGCCGGGGCACTGCTCGCCGTCGCGCAACGTGGTGTCGAAGATAACGACGTGGTCCTTCTCGGACTTCGGGTGTTCGGTTGACGCCGCTTCCGGCCTGGTTTCGGTAGTCATCGCTTGAGGTCCTTATCGCTTGCGCCTGCCTTAACGGTCCGGGCGCTGAGGGGTTGCTGCTCTTCGAAGCGGATCCCCTGAGTGCCAAGGCGCAAACGCCCAGCCGGCCCTCAGGGGGCGATAAGGAGCAGCAGCCCGCCAAGCAACTGAGAATGCAGCGGAAAATGCATGAGGGCAGCATCGGGCGCGGCCGAAACGGCCCCCCGGGTCATCGCGCGGAAATCGCGGCGCGTCGACATTGCCTAACCCTCGTTACGGTCCAAAGGTCGCGGATTACGATGAATTCTGCGTTAACCCGCGTCGGAACCGGCCTTCTTTTAGCGGAAGACGCTGCGCTGGCGCAAGGCGGCGCAACCGCTACTTCTCGGCTTTCAAGGCACGCGCAACCTTCTTCAATTCCTTCAGCGCCTTGCCGGTCACCTTCGGATACTCAAGATTGAGCCCTTCGAGCGCCTGGATAATCGCCGCCGAGACGGTCAGCCAGGCAACGTGCTTGTGGTCGGCGGGGATCACGTACCACGGCGCATAGTCCGTCGAGGTTTCCCGAATCATATCCTGGAACGCATCCATGTAATCGTCCCACCGCCCCCGTTCCGCGATGTCGTTCATGGAGAACTTCCAGCGCTTTTGCGGTTCGTCGAGCCGCGACAGAAAGCGTTTGCGCTGCTCTTCCTTTGAAATGCGCAGATGAAATTTCAGCACAAGCGTACCGTTGCGCACCAGATGATGCTCGAAGGCGCAGATGTCCTCGTAGCGATGCTGCCAGAGATTCTTGCCGGTTTCGCTCGCGGGTAAATGTTGCCGCTCCAGCATTTCGGGATGCACGCGGACCACCAGCACCTCTTCGTAATGCGAGCGATTAAAGATGCCGACCTGTCCGCGTTCAGGCAGCGCTTTTTCGGCGCGCCACAGGAAGTCGTGCGCGAGTTCTTCCGGACTCGGTGCCTTGAATGAGTGGACCGTGCAGCCTTGCGGATTGACACCGGACATCACGTGCTTGACCACGCCATCCTTGCCGGCAGCGTCGATGCCTTGCAGCACGATCAAAACCGCCCAGCGTCCATCGGCGTAAAGCCGTTGCTGCAACTCCTCGAGCCGCTCGATGCCTTGTTCGAGAACCGGCTTCACATCGTCGATGTCGGTCGACAGGCCGAAGCTCTCGGCCGGATCGTGATCGGCGAGCTTGAAATGCCGCGGTTTGTCGATGCGGCATTGTTTGACAATTTTCGTAAAATTCATCGCCGCCACTCGTACTCGATATAGGCCTGCAGATAAGCCCGCATCCGGCCATCGAGGTCGGCCGGACCGCGCAGAAACTTGATCTCGACGAATTCGGGATGCGGATCCGCCGCGAGATGCCGCAGGATGCGCGCACGCAATTCCTCGGCGCTGAGCTGCGACCTGATACGCTTCATCAGCGCGAAAAAACCTCGATCATGAACCATGGTCCAACCGGGCTCCGTCTCGAACTCGTCGAGGTTAAGGCCGGTTTCCTCCATTAGTTCCCGCCGCTGATTGCGCGCGACATCAAGCACGCCGTTTTCCAGAATGTCGTCGAGATCCGGTGTGCCGCCCGGAAAGCAAACCTGCCCGGCGCCGGCGGTGGACGGCGCCATTTCGCCGACGACAAAAGCGCCGTCAGCGGCGCGAAGCGCAGAAGCCGGAAAGATATTGTAGACCGACGGATCGGGAAACTCCCAATCGCGCCAGGCCACGAAGCTCGCGTAATCGGTCTCGAAGCAGGAGCCGTGAAGCACGCCGCCGCGAATGCCGTAATCGCGCAGCATCATCACGCGGCCGTTCCAGAGATGCGACCGCTGCTTCTGCATATCGGCGAAGAAGCGATCGATTTCGGGGCGCTTAGCGGTCGCGAATGGCCACGACCATGGCTCGACCGTGAACTCGATACGGTCGACTTCGACGATTTCGATATTGGGGGTGCTTGGTGTCATCGCCGATAGTTACGGCGATGACACCCGATTTTGCAACGTCAAGCCGTCAGGCTGCCGCGCTCAGTCGTGCCACGGATTCACGAAAAGGCCGATAAGGCCGGTCACGCCCTTTAAATGAGCCGGAGGCGGTCCGAACTTCGCAGTCAGTTCCTCCCGCGTCAGGCCAGGGGGCAACTCTCCGGGAGCAAAGTCCGTAGCGATGAGGGTGAATGTATAATGATGAGGTGTCTGGCCCGGCGGAGTGCAGGGACCGGAATAATGTCCGACACCCTGCGTGCTCTTGCCCCCGACATACTGATCGGAGTCCTTGGTGGTGGCGCCTTCCGCAAAGCCGGTGACTTTGCTGGGGTCGATGCCATAGGCAACCCAATGGCTCACGCCGGACGGCGCGCGGCCTTCAGGATCGAACATCAGCAGGACAAGACTCTTGGTGCCGTCCGGCACGTTCGACCAATGCAATTCCGGCGATACGTTCTCACCGACACAGCTTGGATTATTGTTGCTATTGGCCGCACTGTTCGCGACCTTCTTCGGCATCATCTTGCCGTCGGCGAATGTCTTCGATTCCAGCGTGAACAAACCGGCAGCGTTGGCAGTCGTCGCAGCGAAACCCAGCGTCAGGGTTGCAGCTGCAGCCATGAAAAGACGGTGTCGTATAGGCTTCATGTTGTTTCCTCCAGTATTCTCGTCGTGTACGCCGGCGGCAGTCTAACGACCGGACGTGTGGGAACAACCCCGTTACGACAGTAAAATTCCAGAAGGCCGTTCGACCGCGCCCTACAAGTTCTTGATGAGGCCGGCGTCGATCAGCATGCGATTGAAGCGGCTCGCCTCGGCGCCATTGTCGCAGCCATAGAACAATCCGTTGCAACGCTGCAGGATTTTCTTCTGCTCGGCGAATGACGGATCGAGCGGCAAGCCCGCGGCCTCTTGCATGACCAAGGGCAGGTAAGGACCTTCGAGCGTATCGAGTGCGGAGGAAACGTCGACGGGCGTGAAGTTGACGGCGTCGATCGCGTAATAGGTCGTGAAATAGCGCGGATCCCAAGCCTGGATTCGGCGCTCGACCGCCGCCTCGTCAAGACCCGGCTCCAGGATGTGCTGCGAGAGGTCGGGCTGATGGTCGCCGTAACGCACCAGGAGGAACGAGTTGTATGGGAATTGACGCTTCAACTGCGCAAGAAAAGCCTGGTAGTTTTGCGCGCTCAATTCCTGACGGCGCAGATATTCGTCGACCAGAGCACCGTTGCCGGGATCCTTCCATTGCGGCAGCAGATCGGGGCGAAGCCGGTAATTCCACGGGAAGTGATTGGCGTCGAGATAGATGTAGACGAACATCGGGCTGCTGCCGTGCTCACGCTCGATGATCTTCGCGGCCTTGTCGTAGAAGAAGCTGTCCGGCTCGACGGCATCGGCTTTGAGATCGTTGCGGTCGTAGAAGTGCTCCACGCCGGTCGTCGTCTGATAGCTGCGCGCGCTCATGAAAGCGCCAAGCGCCGGATAAAGCGAGAAGGTGCGGTAGCCGCAACGCTCGAGCGCCGCCGGCAGGCCGCGGTAGACGTGATGCGCCGCGATGCGCGTGACGAAAAACGAGAAATCGCCAAAGGAACGCGCCGACAGCCCCTCGAGCACATTGTATTCGGTGTACCAGCTCGGTCCGCCATTGCCCTCGGCGAGAAAGTTCCGCTCCTTGCCGTCGAACGACTTGAAGTGCGCGCCATAACCGTCCGGCACCTTGATGCCGGGCGCCATGCGAATGTCGAAGCTCGATTCGTCGTGGATCAGAATAAGGTGCGGTGGCTTTCGCGCCGACCGGCAACTCCAGTCCGCGACCGGCAGCAGGTGGTCCGCGGTCGGCGGGCCGGCATCTATGATCCCGCGCGTCATCAGATCCGAGATCGCGCCGACGCCGGAACGCACAAAGGACGATACGTAGTTGTTGCCGTACCAGGCGTCGCTCGGCGCCATCGGATAGAGCCGGCCGACCGCAACCATGCCGCCGAGTGCGCAGAGCGTCAACGCAGCTGCCGCAGGGCGGGATATCCGAAATGGCTCGATGCGCCAGAGCAGCACGATCAGCGGCACGAGGATCAGGACACTGAACGACACGATCCAGTAAAGCTGCGGATAGATGCCGAACAGGAATGCCACAGTGTCGGTGTCGACGATCATCAGGTCGACGAAGTTCGCTGTCAGCATCAACACATGGAATTTAAGCTGCGACAGCAGAACCAAAACCGAGATCATCACCAGCGACGCCACACCGGCGACCGCCGGACGGCGGCACACCAGGAGCCAGAAGCCGTTGAGGAAGATCCACGCGAACAGGAACGCCGCCGCGTTCGGCAGCGTGTATTCGCTCCAGATCATGATGCCGAGCGCGATGACGTGGATAAGCGTGAGCGGCGCGAGCTGCCAAAGGCCCTGCGGGGCCGGAAAAAGCTCCGCACCCAAATATCTGTTCAGAGACAGAATAGCCGCACGCATGACAACTGCGCGCGCCCGGATTTGAAGCCACCCTCAACAATGCCCCCGGCTCGCCGCGCATTGTCATAAAACTGTATTTATAATGTCATGGCAAGAGAACGACCGGTTTTAGCGGCCGTTCTTGGTAATCGCAGTTAAAGGTGAACCTCCGAGGATCAGTTCCGGGACTTGTCGACCAGGGCGCGCTGTTTGATCCACGGCATCATTTCGCGAAGCTTGGCGCCGACCTGCTCGATCGGATGTTCGGCGAGCTTGGCGCGGGTCGCCTTGAACGAGGTCTGGTTGACCTTGTTTTCCAGCATCCAGTCGCGCGTGAAGCGCCCGGACTGGATGTCGCCCAGCACCTTCTTCATTTCTTCTTTTGTCTGCGAGGTGATGACGCGCGGGCCTGAAACGTACTCGCCGTATTCGGCGGTGTTCGACACCGAATAATTCATATTGGCGATGCCGCCTTCATAAATCAGATCGACGATCAGCTTCACCTCATGCACGCACTCGAAGTAGGCCATCTCGGGCGCGTAGCCGGCTTCCACCAGCGTCTCGTAACCGGCCTTCATCAGCTCAACCAGGCCGCCGCAGAGCACGGTCTGTTCACCAAACAGATCGGTTTCGCACTCCTCCTTGAACGTGGTCTCGATGATGCCGGCGCGGCCGCCGCCGATTCCGGAGGCGTAAGATAATCCGAGGTCGTGCGCATTGCCCGATGCATCCTGATGGATCGCGATAAGGCACGGCACACCGGCGCCGCGCTGATATTCCGAACGCACCGTGTGTCCAGGGCCTTTCGGCGCCACCATCAGCACGTCGATATTCTTGCTGGGCTCGATGAGATTGAAATGAACATTGAGGCCGTGAGCGAACATGATCGCGGCGCCCTCTTTCATGTTGCCCGCGATATGATCGCGATAGATGTCGCCCTGCAATTCGTCGGGGGTGAGCATCATCATCACGTCGGCCCACTTGGCCGCATCGGCGACTTCCATCACCTTGAACTTCTCGGCCTCGGCCTTTTTCACGCCGGCAGAGCCCTTGCGCAGCGCCACCGCGACTTCTTTGACGCCGGAGTTGCGCAGATTAAGCGCATGGGCATGGCCCTGGCTGCCATAGCCGATAATGGCGACCTTCTTGCCCTTGATCAGGTTCAGGTCGGCGTCGCGATCGTAATAAACACGCATGGTATCTCCACCCCTAGTCGGGCCAAGGTTGCTTATGGCCAGTACTTGCTCAAACCAAGACTTGGCCGTTCGTTTCCGGTGCTGCTTCTAAGTTTTATGGGCGGCGAGGACAAGTCCGCCGCGAGCGGGTTGACGGCGCAGCGGCGGCTTACCCCTGGCCTCGCAAAGACCGTCAAAATTGATGCGGGCCTGCGCGATTTTTGGTTGATTCCGGATCGCCCAGGAACTGAGCGCCGATACCGGATTGAGAAGGTCGCGGCCAAGTGCGGTCAATGCATAATCGACACGGGGCGGCACGGTCGGAGTGACCGTTCGCGTGATCAGGCCATCGCGCTCCAGGCCGCGCAGGGTGAGCGTCAGCATGCGTTGCGAGATGCCCCCGATCGACCGGCGCAGTTCATTGAACCGCAAGGACCCCTCACCCAGCCGGGCTACGACCAGGACCGACCATTTGTCGCCAATACGGGCGAGCACGTCGCTGACCGCACGGCAGTCGGAGGGTAAATGCGTGTTTCTAGGTTTCATGGATGTGCCCTCTTGTGTCCTTCGGGCCTAGTCACTTATGTAGCCCTAGTTACGTATTATCACCGAGGTATTCAACCATGCCGAAACCCCAAGTCGCCGTGATCGTCGGATCGAACCGCCGCGAGTTGATCAACCGCAAATTCGGGAAAGCGCTCGCCAAACTCGGCGCCGCGAAGTTCGATTCACATTTCGTACGCATCGACGATCTGCCCATTTACAACCAGGACAACGAAGCCAACCTGCCGCCGGAAGTGGCGCGCTTCAAGGATGAGATCAAAAAGGCCGACGGCGTCCTGATCGTCACCGCCGAACACAACCGCTCGGCGCCGACGGTGCTGAAGAACGCCATCGACTGGGGCGCGCGGCCGTTCGGCACCAGCGTCTGGCCGGGCAAGCCGGGCTTTATCACCGGCACGTCGCCCGGAGTGATCGGAACGGCTCTGGTCCAGGCCAACCTTCGTACTGTCATGCTCGGTCTCGGTATGACTTTGATGGGTGGCGAATTCTACGTGCAGTTCAAGCCCAATCTGTTCGACGATGAGGGCAACGTCGGCGACGAGACCACGCAGAAATTCCTGCAAGGCTTCGTCGACCGCTTTGCCGATCTGGTCGAGAAGCTGTCGGGCAAGAAGGGCTAACTCGCAGCCAGCATTCCCTCCGGCCCTCTCGCGATGGCGACAACGCCGGTACGCGAGACTTCGACAAGACCGACCGGCAGCATCAGATTGATGAAGCTTTCGATCTTCTCGGAAGCGCCGGTAATCTCAAACACGAAGCTTTCCGTGGTGGCGTCGATGACGCGCGCCCGGAAAGCGTCGGCGAGACGCAGCGCCTCCATGCGATGCTCATCCTTGCCACGCACCTTCACCATCGCGAGTTCGCGTTGAATTGCGGGGCCAGCCATCGTGATATCCACGACGCGATGCACCGGCACCAGCCGGTCGAGTTGATTCTTGATCTGCTCCAGCACCATCGGCGTGCCGCGCGTCACGACAGTGATGCGCGACAGATGCTTTTCGTGCTCGGTCTCCGAGACAGTGAGCGAGTTGATGTTATAGCCGCGGCCGGCAAATAGGCCGATGACGCGGGCAAGAACCCCTGGCTCGTTGTCGACAAGCACGCACAAAGTGCGTGTTTCGACGCGTTCACTGGTCGGAGCGGTTGGATAATGCGATGTCGCGGGCGTGTTCACGGGCAGCTCTCCTAAACCAGCATCTTGCCTTCTTCGGTAACGGCATCCTCGAGCTTCTCCGCCGCGCCACCCAGCAGCATTTCATTATGGGCACGGCCAGAGGGGATCATCGGGAAGCAATTTTCCGCCGGATCGACGATGCAATCGAAGATCACCGGTTTTTTCACCTCGATCATCTCGCGGATCTTGTCATCGAGTTCGCTCGGCTTTTCGCAGCGGATGCCGTGCGCATGATACGCGTCGGCGAGTTTCACGAAGTCGGGCAAGGCCTCGCTGTAGGTATGGGAATAGCGGCCGCCGTGCAGCAATTCCTGCCACTGCCGCACCATGCCCATGTACTTGTTGTTGAGGATGAATATCTTCACTGGCAAGTCGTATTGCACGGCCGTCGATATTTCCTGCATCGTCATCTGGACCGAGGCCTCACCTGCAATATCGATGACCAGCGAATCCGGGTGCGCAAGCTGCACGCCGACCGACGCCGGCAAGCCATAGCCCATGGTGCCGAGGCCGCCTGACGTCATCCAGCGGTTCGGCTCCTGGAACTGATAAAATTGCGCCGCCCACATCTGATGCTGGCCGACTTCAGTCGTGATGTAGGTATCGCGTCCCTTGGTCAGCTCAAACAGCCGCTCAATGGCGTATTGCGGCTTGATGATCTCGTCGGAGCGCTGATAGGCCAGCGACTTCTTGGCGCGCCATTTGTCGATTTGCGCCCACCATGCCGACAACGCTTTCTTGTCCGGCTTCGCAGTGGTCGCATGCCATGCGAGCAGCATTTCCTCGAGCACATGGGCGCAGTCGCCGATGATCGGCAGATCGACCTTGACGTTCTTGTTGATCGACGAAGGATCGATATCGATATGGATTTTGTGCGAGCCCGGCGAGAAAGCGTCCAGCCGGCCGGTAATGCGATCGTCGAACCGCGCGCCGATGCAGATCATCAGATCGCAATCGTGCATGGCCCAGTTCGCTTCCCAGGTGCCGTGCATGCCCAGCATGCCGAGCCATTGCGGATCGGCCGCCGGATAAGCGCCGAGACCCATCAAGGTCGAGGTGATCGGAAAGCCCGTCAGCTTGACCAGCGCGCGCAGATGCTCGGAAGCGGCGCGGCCCGAATTGATGATGCCGCCGCCGGTGTAGAACAACGGCCGCTTGGCGGACGCCATCAATTCGACCGCCTGTTTGATCTTGTCGATATCGCCGTTGATCTTCGGCCGGTATCCCTTGTGCTGGAATTCCTTGGGCTTGCTGTAGGTACCCTTGGCGAACTGGATGTCCTTCGGGATATCAACCACGACTGGCCCCGGCCGGCCGCTTGCCGCGATGTGAAACGCTTCGTGCAGCACGCGCGGCAGATCGTCGATGTTCTTCACGAGATAATTGTATTTGGTACATGGCCGAGTGATACCAACGGTGTCACACTCCTGGAACGCGTCACTACCGATGAGATGGGTCGGCACCTGCCCGGTAATGACAACGAGCGGAATGGAGTCGCACAGCGCGTCGGTCAGGCCGGTCACCGCGTTGGTCGCACCTGGGCCCGAGGTCACCAGCACGCAGCCGACCTTGCCGGTCGAACGGGCGTAACCCTCGGCGGCATGGACCGCACCCTGCTCATGGCGCACCAGGATGTGACGAACCCGGTCCTGCGACTGGAAAAGCGCATCATAGATCGGCAGTACGGCGCCGCCGGGATAGCCGAAGATATGCTCCACGCCCTGATCGGCGAGCGCTTCAATCACCATTTCCGCACCGGTCATCTCTGTCATTGTCCGCTCCGCTCTCTTCAGTTCAGCTCAGGCTCTCGGATCAGCATTTTCGGAAATAAAAAAGGGACCTCGAAGGGCCCCTGGGTCGCGCATCGCCTCGTTCGCGGGTGGATTATCCACCCTCGGCGATGCGCCTCGCTACGAGAATCAGCAAATTCGAAACAAAAGTCCGCACGGATGTGCCCTTCCTTCGGTACCCGTAATTTATATGCATTGCGGCAGCGGGGGTCAAGCGGAATACGGCGGGAATCCGGCGGACCGACCGCCGGCGGACTTCAAACGCGCGTTTGAAATTGGATTTACGCGGAAAACCGCGCCCGTTAACTAATACGAAGTGCCTTAAGGCAGCCGTGAATTCGGGCGGCGCGCGCCACTAATTTTCCAAGCGGTGTTGCTCAATTATCGCAACGGGTCGACCACGCACTGCCGGCATTCTCCACGGGAGGGGATATGGTCACAGACAGTTTTCGCCGCATCGTCATCGGTTTATTCGCTGGCACGGCTATCGCGCTCGCCACAGCGGGGACGTGCGCTGCGGCGGAGCCACCGAACACGGCCGTCAACTCGACCGACTCGATCCTGAAATGGATCAACGACTATCGTAACCGGCCCGATCCGGAGAGCCTGCCCCCGATCGTCCGGGCGCTCAGCGCCATGCAGGCGTTCAAGGATGCCGAAACCTGCGGCGCCTATATCGGCTTCATCGCCGGCATACTGAGCGCCAATCCGTCTCGCGCCGAAAACCTGATGGGCAAGATGATCTCGATCGATCCCGCGGATCATTGGGTGCTGGTGCGCGCCGTCGCTTATTCCGGCCTGCCGCATTGGCGCGAGATCCTCTCGACTTTCGCTGATCGCATGCCGATGCGCCGCGCCATGGTCGACAAATATCTCGATGGCGAACTGCCGACGCTGGAGCAGATCGACTATGCGCCGAAAATGCCAGGCGTGATGGACAAGATGAAAGCCGCGCTGCACCTGACCGACACGAATGCAAAAAAGCCGGTGACGCTGACGCCGAGCCCGGAGCTGATCGACGTACTGTGGGGCTTTTATCTCGCAACCGGAACCTATGCCCCGATCGGGCGCATCGTGAAGCTGTTGCCGCTCTCCAACGATCACGACAGTGTCGACAATCTCACCACCGGCAGCGCAGCCAAGTTCACGCTTGCCAGCAACGCGGTGCGCGACCTCCAATTGCTCAGCATGCTCAAGTGGGCCGCCAAACATCAGCCCGAAAACGTGACGCCCGTGCTTAAGGGCGTGGTCGAAACCGCTGAGACCGTCGATACCGTCCGCATGCGCAAAGAGTCGCTCGCCGCCATCGACGAACTCAAACAAAAAGGCCCGGACTCCAAGCGCGAGCTCTCCGGCTGGGGCCAGGTCGGCCAGGGCGCCCTGTCGATGGGCTGCGTCGTTGCCGCGGCAACCGGGCAAATCGAACTGGGCATCCCTTGCGTACTCGGCGGCGCCGCCTACTCGGCCGGGATGCAATACGTGTCGCACTGAGCCAGACTGTGCGGATTTGTTCTTACTTCCGATTAGTTTATGAATCTCGGACATTTAGCCAGTAAGCCTCCGGGGCAAACCGCATGAACATCGACCAGCTTTTCGAACGGTCGAAATCAGATTCGGCCGTTCCTTCGATCACCATCCGCAGGCCGGATGATTGGCACGTTCATCTGCGCGACGGCGCGATGCTCAAAGCCGTCTTGCCGTTCACCGCGGCGCAGTTCGCCCGCGGCATCATCATGCCCAATCTGGTGCCGCCGGTGACGACTGTCGCCGCGGCCGCAGCTTATCGCGAACGAATCCTCGCCGCGCGGCCTGCCGGCTCCGACTTCCAGCCGCTGATGACGTGTTATCTCACGGATACGACATCGCCCGATGAAATCGAAAAAGGCCATACAGAAGGCGTTTGGGTTGCGGCTAAACTCTATCCGGCCGGCGCCACCACCAACGCGCATCACGGCGTCACCGATATTGCGGCGCTTGCTCCGGTGTTCGAGCGCATGGAGAAGATCGGCATGCCGGTGCTGGTGCACGGCGAGGCAACCGATCCAGCCATCGATATTTTCGATCGCGAAGCGGCGTTCATGGAGCAGAGTTTGTTGCCACTGCTCAAACGCCACGCCGGCCTTAAAGTCGTCGTCGAACACATTACAACAGCGGAAACCGCCGATCTCGTGCGCTCGCACGCACCACGTGTCGCCGGAACGATCACGCCGCATCATCTCGTCATCAACCGCACCTCGATCTTTCAGGGCGGTTTGCGGCCACATCTCTATTGCTTGCCGGTAGCGAAGCGCGAGCGTCATCGCCAGGCGCTGCGCAAGGCCGCGACGTCCGGAGCGAGCTGCTACTTCATCGGGACCGATACCGCACCGCATTTGCGAAGCCGCAAAGAAGCGGAGTGCTGCTCCGCCGGCATCTTTGGTGGCGTGACGGCGTTGCAAACTTACGTTCAAGTATTCGACGAGGAAAATGCGCTCGACCGCTTTGAGGCTTTCGCCGCCTTGAATGGCGCGCGGTTCTACGGGCTTAAGACCAATACCGGCACAATCACACTCGAACGCAAGCCAAGCCGCGTTTTGGCCTCGATCCCGGTTGATAGCGAAGATGTCGTCATCTTTCGCGGCGATGAAAGTCTTTCCTGGTCGATCGGCGCGGTGCAGCCATGAGAAAGAAGGCATCGGCCACAATGTCGCACCATTGCTGTCCGATGCCGCACGATCCATATCAGGCGTAAGCAGCCGATTAGCTTTCTGCTTATAATTGATATTTCTCGCCGCTCCCGCGGCTAAAGTGGCAGCACAATACGCGTCAATAAAACGATCCACCTCTCATTATCTGCCGGAACATCGCCATGACCACCAATTCCAGCTCCTCGAATATCGTTGCTGCTTCGCCTGAAGCCGTCCGCGTCACCAGTTCACAGAAGATCGATATTGCCCGTGTTGCCACGCGGCGCGAGCACGATCTGCTCGGCGAACTCGACGTTCCCGCCGATGCCTATTGGGGCATCCATACGCTGCGCGCCGTGACCAATTTTCCGATCACCGGCGTGCCGATCGGGCATTTTCCCGAGTTGATTCGCGCGCTGGTTCTGGTCAAGCAGGCTGCGGCCCGCGCCAATCGCCGCCTCGGTTATCTCGACTCGGCAAAGTGCGACGCCATTGAACGCGCCTGCGAGCTCATCGCCAAAGAGCACCGTTTTCACCAGCAGTTTGTAGTCGATGCCGTGCAAGGCGGCGCCGGCACATCGACCAATATGAACACCAATGAGGTTGTCGCGAATGTCGCGCTCGAACTGATCGGGCACGCCAAAGGCGACTACGCCACGATTCATCCCAATGACGACGTCAATATGGAGCAGTCGACCAACGACGCCTATCCGACCGCGCTACGGCTCGCCCTCATCTTCGCCGCCAAGCCGCTGACCGAAGCGGTGAACGATCTCGCCTTTGCGTTCAAGACGAAGGCCATCGAGTTCAGCGACGTTCTGAAAATCGGCCGCACCCAGCTTCAGGACGCGGTGCCGATGACGCTCGGACAGGAATTCGAAGCGTTCTCCGTCACGCTGAAGGAAGACATCAGCCGCATAAACGAGGCCGCGGCGTTCTTTCGTGAAGTCAATCTTGGCGCGACCGCAATCGGGACCGGCATCAATGCGGATTCGCGCTATGCGCTGCTGGCAGTCGAAGAACTGTCGCGTCTGGCCCACGAACCGATGGTTTCGGCGACTAACCTGATCGAAGCCACCTCCGACATGGGCGCGTTCGTGCTGTTCTCCGGTGTGCTGAAGCGGCTGGCCGTTAAGCTCTCCAAGATCAGCAACGATCTGCGGCTGCTGTCGAGCGGACCGCGCGCTGGATTGGCAGAAATCAGGTTGCCTGCAGTTCAGGCCGGCTCGTCGATCATGCCGGGCAAGGTCAATCCGGTTATTCCGGAGGTGGTCAACCAGGTCGCCTTCCTTGTCATCGGCCACGATCTCACCGTGACGATGTGCGCCGAAGGCGGTCAGCTACAGCTCAATGCCTTCGAACCGACGATCGGCTATTGCCTGCTCTCATCGCTACGCGACCTCACGGCCGCCGTGACCACATTGACGACACGTTGCGTGAACGGGATCGAGGCCGACGTAGAGCGCTGTCAGGCGCTGGTGGAAAATTCCATCACGCTGGTGACCGCGCTGGTGCCGACACTCGGTTACGAAGCGTCGTCGCGCGTGGCGAAGCGCGCGCTGGCCGAAAAACGCAGAGTGAGCGACATCATCCTCGAGGAAGGGCTGCTCACGGCCGACCGGCTCAACGAACTCCTGAAAATCGAAGCCATGACCAGGCCTTCGCGGGCCGGTAAAATCGCCAAACCGCCGACAGCTAAAGCATGATCCGGAAAAGCATGCCCTCGGACTTGATCCGAGGGTGGACTTCCGGTTTTCCGAAAAGATCATGCTTCAACTGAAAATCCAGATCTCTGATCCGATTCAATTTGATCGGATCAGAGTTCTAGCGGCCGGTGACGGTGCGCACGACAGTTTCAGGGTTGGCCGGCAGTTCATTGCCGCGCCAGACGACATGCAAATCCGGCCGCACCAGCAGATAGTCGAACCCGTACACGTCCCGCACCGCCATATTCTCAATATCGAGGACAGAGAACGGCGCACCAATCCGGCTGAAAGCGAGTTGCAGGCACGATGCTGTGGACTTGGTCTTGCCGAGGCGCAGCAATGTGAAACCGTCGCCGATGCGATCGTGAACCGAGACTTTGCCCGGCTCGATCCAGACATGAGGTAACCGCGCGCCGGGCCAGCTCGTCGGCTCATAGTCTTCGATATTCGGCGCAGGTCCACCCGGTTCGTCGCAGATCACCGGCGAGCCGGCGTAACGATAGCCAAGCTCGGCGCCGACGACCTTGAAAGTCTTCGGCGCTTCCACCTTTGCCAGCTCAAGCAAATGCGCGAGCGCGGCCTTAGCCGCCGGCGTGTCGTCTTCGATATCGGGACGCCAGGCGGAGCGCCAGACTGCGCGGCCGCTGGTGCCGCCGCCTGACGCCTTGACGTTGATGGCGCCAATCTGACGCCGTTCGGCCTCGTAGGACCGCAGCAAGCCCGGGCCGCCCCAGCCCTGCAAAACCGCAGCCAGTTTCCACGAAATGTCGATGGCGTCACCGACACCGGTATTCATGCCGAGACCGCCGGTCGGGATCACCAGATGTGCCGCATCGCCGGCGATGAACACGCGATCTTCCAGATAGTGCTCGGCCAGCAACAACCGCTGCACCCATTTCGCGCAATGCAGCATCTTGTACTTCACCGGCGCACCCACAGTCTCCTCGAACAGGATCGCCATGTCCTCGTCTTTGTCGACCATGGCATGGATGGTGAAGTGCTGGCGCGAGTCCTGGACAATGAAAAGCGTCCAGTGATCGTCGATCCTGTTGTAGTGACGGGCACGCGGCGCAGTCACCTTGTCGTAGAGTTCCGGGCAGTGAAACAGTGCCTGCCGCATTTCGCGCAAATGCGGCTCGCCGTCCATTTTGAAGCCGAGTTGCTTGCGCACGACGCTGGACCCGCCATCGCAACCGACCAGGTATTGCGCGCGAATTTCGATCTGCTCGCCACTCGACTTCCGCACCTGCGCGGTCACTCCATCGGCGCCCTGCGCAAACGACAGAAGCTCGTGGCCGAATTTCACGTCGACGTTCGGGATCTTCTCCACTACCGATTTAAGCAGCGGCTCGAGCGTGTACTGCGAGATCACCTGATAGGGCTCGAGCGGCATCGAGCCGTCGAGCGTGACGTCACGCTTGGCCTTCGCCTGAGCCACCGTGGGGTGCGCCATCTTGAACAACGGCGGCCGCATCAAATTGAACACCAGATAGGTGTCCATCGGCCAATCGGGCGGATAGCCGGCAGCGCGCACGGTTTCGGCAAGGCCCAGACGGCGGAAAATCTCCATGGTGCGCGGATTGCAGCGCTCCATTTTGGGATAGCCAAGCGGCGCGTCGTTTTTCTCGATCAGCGTACAGCGGATACCACGCTTGCCGAGATCGATAGCGAGCGTAAGACCTACCGGACCGGCACCGACAACAAGAACCTGCGTATCCATCATTACTCCGCCGTATCGAGATTATCGGTCATCTATAGCCGCGTCATTTCCGCAGCGCTACCAACTGCTCGTCTATGCTGTCATGCGCCTTTTCCAGCGCGACCCGGCAAAGCCGGGAAGCAGATTGGGGAACCACGCGCAGATTGAAAGCAGCGTCTCGCATCTATGAGGACCGACGCCAAATCGCATATGGTTTTCCATCCCCCGCACAGTTAAGCTTGAGCCAAGCCGGCATTTGACTGGCAGTTTTCGGGAGGGTGCGACGATGGCGATAGACGCCTTGCACACGGGCGCATTCGAAAACGACGCGATCAGCACACAACGCCGCCGCGTTGGCTGGTCCGCCTTCCTCGGCACCGTGATCGAATACTACGATTTCACCCTTTACGGCCTGCTCGGGCCGGTAGTGTTCGATAAAATATTCTTTCCCAAGACCGATCCGATGGTCGCCACGCTGGTCGTGCTCAGCATCTACGCGGTCGGCTTTGTTGGCCGCCCGCTTGGCGGACTGTTCTTTGCGCATTACGGCGACAAGATCGGCCGCAAGCCGATGATGGTCATCGCGATGACGGTCATGGGGCTGGCTTCAACAGCGATGGGACTGTTGCCGAGCTACCAGAGCGTCGGCTTTGCCGCGCCGGCATTGCTCATCCTGCTGCGCATCGTCCAGGGCTTCGCTCTCGGAGGGGAATCCGCCGGCGCGAACGTGCTTTCAACCGAAGTTGGACCGGATGGCAGGCGTGGCTATTACGTGTCGCTGGTGACGTCCGGAATTTTTCTCGCCTGGATTCTCGCGCTCGGCGCCTCGTCTGCGGTATCGCTGCTATCGCCCGACGATCTTCTGGCGTGGGGCTGGCGTCTGCCGTTCCTCGCAAGCTTCCTGCTGGTCGCCGTCGCGATCTGGATGCGGCTGAAGATCGAGGAGTCGGCGGTATTCCTGAAGGCGGTCCGGGCTAATCCGCCGGCCAAGGTTCCATTTCTCGAACTGATGCGAGTGGCAAAGAAGCCAACGTTTATCGTGCTCTTCGCAGCGATGGCGGAATCCACGACCGGCTTTTTCTACCTGGTATTCGGTTTCACCTATGCGTTACGCACGCTGCATATCCCGGTGACGACGTTGCTGACGGCGATGCTGATTGCCAACATCATGGCGCTCATTCTCGCACCGCTGTTCGGCACGCTGTCCGACCGTTACGGACGCCGCACCATCCTGGCTGCCGCCTATGCGTACAGCGCGATTTATACCGCGTTCTTCTTCTTTCCGCTGCTGCAGAGTGGCAGCACGCCGCTGATCTACCTCGCGATGATTCTGCCGATCGGCATTGGCTCGCCTTGGGCGATGGGCGTGATCGGCAGTTTCTACTCGGAGCAATTTGCTGATGCGCGCTTGCGTTACAGCGGGGTCGGCTTCGGGCGCGGCCTCGGCACATCGCTCGGCGGCGGTCTGATGCCCCTGGTCGCCGCGAGCCTGATGGCGCTCACCAACGGTAGTCAGATCGGGCCGATCATCTGGTTCGACATGATTTGCATCGCCGCCATCATCGCCATTCTGCTGGCGCGCGAAACCAGCTCCGACAAGCTGGGCTGAGCAAACGGCCGATTACGGAATCATTTTGCCAGCGCACGCAACTGCGTTTCAATTGCGCTATGTGCTTTTCGCGGCTCCGCCCGGGCGAAGTCCGGAAGCTGGTTTCGGAACCACGTCACTTGCCGCTTGGTGTATTGCCGCGTCTCAAGTTTGGCGTGCTCGATCGCTTCGGCCATCGCAACCTCCCCGTTGAGGTGGCGGATCAGCCAGGGCACGCCATGCGCCTTCATCGCCGGTAGACTCGGATTAAGCCGACGTGCGGCGAGCGCTCGGACTTCTTCCAGCGCACCCGCCGCCATCATCGCATCGAAGCGATCGCCGATGCGGCGCGCCAGCTCCTCGCGCTCGACGTCGAGAAAAATTTTGGCTGCACCAGCCGGATCGAGGCTCGCGGGCATGCCCTGCTCATGCCACGCCAAAAGCGACCGTCCGGTCGCCAGTACCACCTCCAGCGCGCGCGTCACCCGCGCGCGATCGTTCGGCATCAACCGCGCCGCCGCGGCGGGATCGCGCTTTGACAGCTCGGCGTGCAGCACGGCAACGCCTTCCTCGGCAAGCCGCTTGCGCACGCTATCGCGAATTTCAGCCGGGACCGGCGGCACTGCGGCGAGACCCTGGGTTAGTGCCTTGAAATAAAGGCCGGTGCCGCCGACCAGGATGGCCATGCGCCGTTCCTGCTTTGCCGATGCAAGCGCCGCAGCGGCATCGACGCACCAGCGTCCGGTCGAATAATTTTCCGCGGCGTCGACATGACCGTAGAGCCGGTGCGGGGCGCGAGCCTCATCTTCGACCGCCGGGCGCGCGGTGATGATGCGCAGGTCACGATAGACCTGCATGGAATCGGCGTTGATCACCACGCCGCCATGCCGTTCGGCAAGTTCAAGCGCCAGCGCCGACTTGCCGCTGGCTGTCGGACCTGCAATGAGGATCACTTGCGACACGTTCTCGACCATTCGGTTCACCGCCTGTCGGATCGCACAGCATGTTCTATGTGGCAACGCTGATTTCGCATCCCGACCGGCCGGTGGTGACCGACGCGCTGGCGCAAAAAGCCGCGCGCTATCTGCCGCACGGCCGTCCGGTGGATTGGCTGAACCCGGGCTTCGCCGTCGATATCGCGTTCCTTGCCGACGAAATCGGCGACGCCGAGGCCGCCAGTGACGAAGAGCGCGCTTTCCTCAAAGACATCAGCAACGATTTGCGCGACATCGCCGGTACCGAGCCGGTCGACGTCGTGGTGCAGCGGCATGACGGGCGGCGCAAGAAGCTGCTGATCGCCGACATGGATTCAACCATGATCGGCCAGGAATGTATCGACGAACTGGCCGACTTTGCCGGCGTGAAGGATCGCGTCGCGGAGATCACTGAACGGGCCATGCGCGGCGACATCGCGTTCGAGCCGGCACTGCGGGAGCGGGTCGCTTTACTGAAAGGACTGCCGGTGTCAGCGATCGATCAGGTGATCGCCGAGCGAATACACCTGACGCCGGGCGGACGAACGCTGCTCGCTACCATGCGAGCGAACGGCGCTTACTCCAGCTTGGTGTCGGGCGGCTTCACCGCCTTTACCGCAAAGCTCGCAGCACAAATCGGCTTCGACGAACAACACGCCAATACGCTTTTGACCGACGCGAACCATCTCACCGGCGAAGTTGCTGCCCCCATACTCGGCCGCGAAGCCAAGCTCGATACCTTAATCGCTCTGCGCGGACGATTACGGCTGCAGGCTGAGGATACGCTTGCGGTGGGCGATGGCGCCAACGACATACAAATGATCGAAGCGGCCGGCCTCGGCGTCGCCTATCACGGCAAGCCGGCTTTAAGAGAGGTGGCGGCAGCCTGCATCGACCACAGCGACCTTACCGCTCTGCTCTATGCGCAGGGTTACAGACACGAGGAGTTTGTGAAGCCGATTAGCAAGTAGCGATAGGAGCCAACGCGGCCCTCTTCGCTACCCACCATTCGCTGTTTGGTTATTGCAAGTTCAACGCCACGAAGCGCGTTTCGCCGACGCCGTTCGAGACCAGCAGCACGGCGATCTTCTTACCCTGCGACTTGAGCTGATCGATGCGCGCCTGCAGCGCACTTGGATTGCCCACCGCCTCGTATTGCACCTCGACGATGACATCGCCCGGCGACAAACGCTTGTCGGCTTGCGAGCGATCGACACTCGGATCGACGCCCGTGATCACGACGCCCTTGACGCTGTCTTTGATCTTGAACTTCTTGCGCAGGTCATCCGAGATGCTGGAAAGCTCAAGACCGAGCGTCTTTTGCACGGTCGATTTCTGTTCCGGCGGCGCATCTTGCTTGGTGTCGTTCGACGCCACCTTTTCGTCGTCCGCCAGACGGCCGACCTTGACCTGATGGGTCTCTTCCTTGCCTTTGCGGATGACAACGACGTCGACTTCCTTGCCGATCGGTGTATCGGCGACGATGCGCGGCAGATCGTGCATCTCTTTGACATCTTTGCCGTCAAATTTGACGACGACGTCGCCCGGCTCAATGCCGCCCGGCTTGGCCGGCCCCTTGTCATCGACGCCGGCAACCAGCGCGCCATGCGGCGGCTTGATGCTCAGGCTTTCGGCAATGTCGTCGGTGACCTGCTGGATACGGACGCCAAGCCAACCGCGCCGGGCTTCACCGTATTGGCGAAGCTGATCGAGCACCGGCATGGCGGTATCGGACGGCACAGCAAAGCCGATGCCGATCGAGCCGCCGGACGGAGAGATGATCGCCGTATTGATGCCGATCACTTCACCGTTGAGATTGAACAGCGGTCCACCGGAATTGCCACGATTAATCGCAGCGTCGGTCTGAATGTAGTTGTCGTAAGGGCCGGACTGGATATCGCGGTTGCGCGCCGAGACGATGCCGGCAGTAACTGTGCCACCGAGACTGAACGGATTGCCGATGGCGATCACCCATTCGCCGAGCCGCAGCTTGTCGCTATCGCCGAATGCAACGGATTTTAGCGGATGATCGGCGTGCACACGCAGCAGCGCGAGGTCGGCCTTGGAATCCTTGCCGACCAGTTGTGCCGGTAGCTTGGTGCCATCATTAAGGATGACGTTGATCTCGTCGGCGTCGGCGATGACGTGGTTATTGGTGACGATCAAGCCGGACGGATCGATGATGAACCCGGAACCGAGCGAGGTGACCCGTTTCGGGCTGTTATCGGAATCGCCGTTGTTGTCGCCCCCGCCTTGGCCGCGGTGCTTCTTGAAGAAATCGTCGAAAAACTCCTCCATCGGCGAACCGGGCGGCAGATCGGGCATGCCGCTGACGCGCGCATCAACCTTTTGCGAGGTCGAAACATTGACCACCGCATCGATCACCTGCTCGGCGACGTCGGCAATGTTTTCGGGTCCACGTGCCGCCGCCTGCCGTGCCGGCAGAACGAAAATTGCCGCTGTCAGTGCAACGGCAAGGCCGAAATGCCGCGGATTAAACTGGCGAGACATTGATGTCAGCGCTCCTGATCTCGAAAGGACTCGATTTAGCTAGGAAAGTGCCCCCGTCCCGCCCCTTGCGCAAGGCCAAACGCGGCAAAACGGTATCTGGGAACCCGATTGGGGCAGAAAAGCGACTTCACATGGAATACTGTTCAGCCGCGCACCAGGTAAACGATCAGCACACCGATCAGCGCCGAGACTAGACCGGCAATGCGCAACGGCCCATCGGGCATCTCCAGCACAGTCGTCATCGCCCGTTTGGCGCCGCCCGGAAAAGCGGCGAGAAAGATTCCCTCGATCGAAAAGAACAAGCCGAGTGCGGCGAGGAAATCGTGCATCTCGGGCAACTGGCTGCGCTATTTTGCGGTAGCGGCAGACGCCGGACCTGAAGCTCCACCAGCTCGTGCCTTTCCCGACGGATCGCCGAAGTAGCGGAAGAAATCGGAGTCCGGCCGCAGCACAAAATTGGTATCGCCCTTTTGCATACTTCTCTCATAGGCTTGCATCGACCGATAGAAGCCGAAGAAGTCCGGATCGCGGGTATACGCGTCGGCAAAAATTCCGTTGCGCTCGGCGTCACCCTGACCGCGGACGGTCTCGGATTGCTGATTAGCGTCAGCGATAACCACCGTGACATCGCGATCGGCCTTGGCGCGGATTTCCTAGACTCTTCTCGCTGCCCTGGGCGCGGAACTCGGCGGCTTCACGTTGGCGTTCGGTCTGCATCCGCTGGAACACCGCCTGACTGTTCTGTTCCGGCAGATCGACGCGCCGGATGCGAACATCGACGATGTGAATTCCGAACGGCTGCGCGTCATGATCGAGCTGATCGCGCATCTGACCCATCAGTTCCTCGCGCCTGTTGCGAACCGCATCGGCAAGAGTCGCCGCACCGAGCACCCGGCGCAGCGCCGAGTTGAGTAGAATCGAAAGCTGCGAACTGGCGCCGTCCGGACCCACCGTCTGATAGAATTTCAGCGGATCGGCAATGCGATAACGGGCAAACGCATCGACCACGAGGCGTTCGCCTGCCTCGCCAGCACCGGGCACCGAATTATCCTGGCTGGAAGCGATCACTTCCTGCGCCGGAGATTCGACGGCAAGAATGCGCTTGTCGATATAGATCACCGCATCAATGAACGGGATCTTCACATTGAGCCCGGGATCAGTGACGACGCGGACCACCTGGCCGAGCCGCACCACGAGCGCCTGGCGAGTCTGATAGACCGTGAAGAAGGTGCTGTAGCCCACGATCACGACGATCAGCAGGATTACAGCGGCGATCACGCCAAAGAGGGGGTTTCTCATGGCTTGGCTCCTGCCGAGGTCTGGGATGGAGCTTGTGGCGACGTCACAGCTGGCAGCGGCAGGTAGGGCACGACGCCCGGCCCGTTCGCAGCGCCGGTATCGATGATGGTTTTGTCGGTCGAGCCCAATACGCGTTCCATGGTTTCGAGATACATTCGCTGGCGCGTGACGTCGGGCGCCTTCTTGTATTGATCGTAGACCTGCAGGAAGCGCGAGGTTTGTCCTTTGGCGTCGGCAACGGTTTGGGACTTGTAGGCCTCGGCGTCCTGAATGATCTTCGCGGCCTTGCCGCGCGCCTCGGGCACAACGCGGTTGGCATAAGTCTGTGCTTCGTTTTGCGCACGTTCGAGATCGGAACGCGCGGCCTGAACATCACGGAAGGCATCGATCACTTGGGTCGGCGGGTCGACTTTTTGCAGCTGAACCTGCTGTACCAGAATGCCCGCGCCGTATTCGTCAAGCGTCTTCTGCATCAGCTCCTGAACCGCGGTCTCGATGTTCTGCCGCGCGCCGGTGAGGATCGGCCCGATATTGGAGTGGCCAACTATCTGGCGCATCGCGCTTTCGGCCACGGCCTTCACGGTAGCTTCAGGATTCTGAATGTTGAACAGATAATCGCCGACCGCGCTGGGATTCACTCTCCACAAAACCGAGAAATCGACGTCGACGATATTCTCATCGCCGGTCAGCATCAGGCTTTCTTCCGGCACGTCGCGCAGCGTAGTGCCGCGGCGCATATCATCGGACTCACGGAAGCCAATATCGAGCTTGTTAACGCGCAGCGCCTGCGGCGTCAGCGCGGTCTCGATCGGATAGGGCAAGTGATAGTTCAGTCCTGGCTGCACTTCGCGGGTGAATTTGCCAAAACGCAGCACCACGCCGAGTTCATCGGGCTCAACCCGGAAGAAGCCCGAGAAGCACCATAACGCAACCAGCGCCAGTACCAGGATCGCAATGCCGCGGCCGCCGAAATTACCGGGCAGCACGGCGCGAAGCTTGTCCTGGCTGCGGCGCAGGAAATCTTCCAGATCGGGCGGCCTTGGCCCCTGCGATTGCGGTCCCGAACCCCACGGCCCTTTCGAGCCGGAGCCCCATGGCCCGCCGCCGGATTGGTTATTCCAGGGCATCAACGATCTCCTCGGACGCCGGACTACAAACCGGCTGGTTGCGGGCGGTTATAGGGGAGCGCCTTGCCCCTTACAACGCGCAGCTAAAGCCGCGTTGAGATAAGCATTGTTGCCGGTTCAATCAGTGCCGAAATGCCGCATTTGCCGTTCGGCGGCATTAACTATCGCCGCGCGTAAGTGACGAAAGCGAACGGCGCCTCGTCTTCGGCGGCCGGCTGATGCTCACTCCGAGCGGCTTCCCGCCAAAGCGCCAGGTCAATTTTCGGAAAGCGTGCATCGCCATCGACTGCTTTATGCACATGCGTGATGGCAAGCTGCGACGCCTGCGACAGCACTTGCTCGTAAATTTCCGCGCCGCCCGCAACGATAATGGCATCGGCATTACGGCGGAGCGCATCGCCGCGCGCCACCGCGAGCGCAGCGTCGATACTTGCCGCGACGACTATTCCCGGCGCAATGAAGGCATGATCGCGGCTGACCACGATGGTGGTTCGTCCCACGAGCGGCTTGCCGATCGAAAGGAATGTTTTTCGTCCCATCACCACGGGCTTGCCCATGGTCAGCGCGCGAAAATGCTGCATGTCGGATTTGAGCCGCCACGGCAAAGCATTACCACGGCCGATGACGCCGTTCTCGGCAATGGCGGCGACGAGGACAATATCCATTCTTATACCGCGACCGCGGCCTTGATATGCGGATGCGGATCGTAGCCTTCGAGTACGAAGTCTTCGTAACGCAATGCAAACAAATCCCTAGCCGCAGGATTGATGATGAGTTTCGGCAGCGGCCGTGGCGAGCGCGACAATTGCAGATGCGCCTGCTCGAGATGATTCAAATAAAGATGCGCGTCGCCGAAGCTATGGACGAAATCGCCGGGCTTCAGCCCTGTGACGTGCGCAACCGCAAGGGTCAGCAGCGCATAGGACGCGATGTTGAACGGCACGCCGAGGAAGACATCGGCCGAGCGCTGATAGAGCTGACACGATAGCCGGCCTTCCGCCACATAGAACTGAAACAGGCAGTGACAAGGCGACAGCGCCATCTTCGGCAGGTCGGGTGGATTCCACGCTGTCACGATGATGCGGCGAGAGTTCGGATTCTTCCTGATGGTTTCGACCGCATCTTTCATCTGGTCGATTGTCGTTCCGCCGGGCGCCGGCCACGAACGCCATTGCTTGCCATAGACGGGACCGAGATCGCCGTTCTGGTCGGCCCATTCGTTCCAGATCCTGACGCCGTGCTCGTTGAGATATTTGACGTTGGTATCGCCCGCCAGAAACCAGAGCAGCTCGTAAATAATGGATTTGACGTGCAGCTTCTTGGTCGTAACCAGCGGGAATCCGGCGCCAAGATCGAACCGCATCTGGTGGCCGAAGATCGACTGCGTGCCGGTGCCGGTGCGGTCATGCTTTTCCGCGCCTTCAGCAAGCACACGTTCCATGAGTTCGAGATATTGGCGCATCGCCGGTTCCAGCCGAGTCGGGTATGTAGATTACCGACAAATGAGCAGCCAACGAAGGGCGTGCAATACCGCTGTGGATCGGCCTAAACCACGCCGACCAGTCCAAGCACGGCGGCGGCGATAAAAACCCAGATCGGGTTGATCCGCGCAAAGTAGCAAATAATGGCAGTTACGCCGGTCACAGCCGCTGCCGACCAGCCGTAATCGGCGGTTGTCGCGATTACGGTCGCACTGGCGGCGATAAGACCGATAGTAACGGGGACGAGGCCGCTGCTGATGGCGCTGTGCCAAATCTTGCCCCTGAAACGCTCCGAGGCTTGCCCGATGAAATAAGCGGCGACGCTGGTCGGCCCGCACATCGCCAGCATCGCGACCACGGCGCCGAGGACACCGGCAACGTGAAAGCCGACCAACGCGACAATGATGAGATTCGGACCCGGCGTGAGTTGCGCAAGCGCGAACGTGTCAGCGAACTCCCGGTCGCTCAGCCAATGCTGCACATCAACGGCATAGCGGTGCATTTCCGGTATCGCGGAATTGCCGCCGCCGATGGAAAATAGCGACAGCACCGCGAAGAAGCTCGCGAGCGTTAGCAGCGTGCCGGCACCGGACTTCATCGCCGCACCCAGTTCATAGCCGCATCCATGCGATGGCAATGCTGACCGGGACGAGCACCGCCAGGACCAGCGGCAGCGGCCAGTGTATGATGCCAATCGCGACGAAAGTGGCGATTGCAACGAGCGGCGCCGCGAGCGAGCGGCGATTGACGAACAGGGGCCGCGCCATCTTCGCCACCGTCGCCATCATCAAACCGGCCGCCGCCGAGGCGATACCGGTGAGCATGCGGCGCATCGCCGGCAAGTCGCCGTAATGGGCGTAGATCGCGCCGATGATGATGATCAGCACCATCGGCGGACCGAGCAGGCCGACCGAGGCGACGAGCGCGCCGGGAACGCCGCGAAAGCGCGAGCCGAAAATGACCGAGAAGTTGATGATGTTACCGCCCGGCAGCATGGAGCAAAGCGCGTAGGTCTCGTTGAATTGCTCCGGCGTCAGCCAGTTGCGCTCCTCAACCATCATGCGCCGCGACCAGGCCAGCACACCACCGAACCCATAGAGCGAGATGGTTGCGAAGGTGATGAACAGTTCTGACAGGCTGGGCCGCGGTAGCGCGGCAGGCGGCGGGGACGTCATGCTGTTCGTTTAACGCGGGTTCGCAGCCTCGGCTATACGGTTCCGGCCCGACGGCAACGACAGCGCATGCAGGTCGAAGGAACCCATTTCACAGGAGGGGATTGTAGGTCATAATGAGAAGCCGTCAGCCATTGCGGTGGTCCGATGAGTAATATCCGGCACCATGGTTTTACACGCCGTCGGCTACTCGCTTCGACAGCGATACTGGCTGTCAGTGTCATGGGATCGCAGGCGTTCGGCCGCACCTATCCTGGTGGCGCGCTGCCCTGGGAGCCGAGCGAGACTGAGCCGCCAATACCTGTCCGGCCCGGCCCGTGGCTTTATTTCACCGCTGACGAAGCCGTGGCCATCGAAGCGATTGTGGATCGGCTGATCCCGGCGGACAATTCCGGACCCGGCGGCAAGCAGGCGGGGTGCGCGGTCTTTATCGACCGCCAGCTCACAGGCTCGTTCGGCAATTCACGACGCCTTTACATGCGCCCGCCATTCGCAAAGGGAACCCCGTCGCAAGGGCTGCAATCACCGATCGTGCCCAAGGACGGCTACCGTTCTTCGCTCGCCGCGCTCGATACATATTGCAAGACGACATTTGCCGGAAAGAGTTTTGCGGCCCTCGACGCCGGACAGCAGGATCAGGTCCTGAGCGGCCTCGAGAAAGATGAAATCAAACTGAGCGACGGCAGCGGCAAAGTATTCTTTGAGGCCGTCCTCGCCAATGCGATGGAAGGTTTCTTTGCCGATCCGATCTATGGCGGCAATCGCGACATGGCGGGATGGAAACTCATCGGCTTCCCGGGCGCGCGCTACGACTATCGCGACCATGTCGAGAAGCACAATCAGCCTTATCCGCTGCCGCCGGTGTCGATACTCGGGCGCAGCGATTGGTCTGTTCCCGGTTGATCGCGAGTCTGACACATGGCCACAAAACTGCCTGCCAAGGATGTCGCTATCATCGGTCTGGGTTGGACCAGCGCCATCCTCGCCAATGAGCTCACCGACCAGGGACTGGACGTCGTCGCGATCGAGCGCGGTCCCTGGCGCGACACGGCGACCGCTTTCAATATCGGCTACGCGCCGGATGAGTTGCGCTATGCGGTGCGGCTCGATCTGTTCCAGCGGCCGGCGCAGAACACGGTCACGTTCCGCAACAACGACAGCCAGACCGCGTTACCGATCCGGCAGTTCGGCTCATTCCTTCCGGGCAACGGCGTCGGCGGTGCGGGTGTCCATTGGAACGGCCAAACGTGGCGCTTCCAGCCAAGCGATTTTGTTATTCGCAGCCATCTCACCGAGCGCTACGGCGCGAACTCCATTCCGGACGAACTGTCGCTCCAGGACTGGGGCATCACCTATGACGAGCTGGAGCCGTACTACGACCAGTTCGAATATCTTGCCGGCATTTCCGGCAAAGCCGGCAACCTGAACGGCGTTATCCAGAACGGCGGCAATCCGTTCGAAGGGCCGCGCAAGCGCGACTATCCGCTGCCGCCGATGAAAATGACCTACGCCCCTACCGTGTTCGCGGAGGCGGCGCGGTCGCTCGGCTATCATCCGTTCCCATCGCCGTCGGCCAATTTGTCCGCTGCCTACACCAACCCGCTCGGCATCAAGATGGGGCAATGCACCTATTGCGGATTCTGCGAGCGGTTCGGCTGCGCCAACTATTCAAAGGCCAGCCCGCAGACCGCGGTGCTGCCGGTGCTGATGCGCAAATCGAACTTCGAGGCGCGGACCGAATGCGAAGTCACCAAGGTCAATCTCGACGCCTCCGGCAAGCGCGCAACCGGCGTGACCTATGTCGACAGCGCGGGCGCGGAATGGGAGCAACCGGCTGACATCGTGCTGGTGTGCGCCTTCGCATTCAATAACGTACGGATGTTACTCGTCTCGGGCATCGGCCAACCTTACGATCCGGGCACGCGCCAGGGTACGGTTGGACGAAACTACGCCTACCAGACAGACTCCGGCGTACAGCTTTTCTTCGACGACAAAATCTTCAATCCGTTCATCGCGTCGGGCTCGCTTGGCCAAACGGCGGACGATTTCAACTGCGATGGGTTCGATCACAGCGGGCTGGGTTTTGTCGGCGGCGCCGGGATCAATTGCATCCCCACCAATGGCCGTCCGATCCAGACCCGGCCGGTGCCACCCGGCACGCCGCGCTGGGGTGCAAAGTGGAAGCAGGCAACCAAGCAGAACTATTTGCGCAGCTTCTCCTTCACGTCGCAGGGCAGCAGCTACGCCGCTTACGCCAACCATCTCGATCTCGATCCGACCTACAAGGATCGTTTCGGCCTGCCGCTGCTGCGGATGACATTCGACTTTCCCGACAACGACATCCGCATGTCGAATTATGTCACCGACAAGATGGAAGGCATCGCCAAGGCGATGAATCCGCGCCAGTACGTGGTCGCTCGCCGCAGCAAGCCCTACAGCACCGTGCCCTATCAGAGCACCCACAATACCGGTGGCGCGATCATGGGTGCCGATCCGAAGACCAGCGTGGTCAACAAATATCTGCAAAGCTGGGACGTGCCGAACGTATTCGTTGTCGGCGCATCCGCCTTTGCTCACAACTCCGGTTACAACCCGACCGGCACCGTCGGCGCGCTAGCCTGTCTGACCGCTGATGCGATCATCTCGAAATATCTGAAGTCGCCAGGCCCGCTGGTGCCGGCATGAGCGGTGTCCGGGCCTGCTCATTGTTTGCGGTGGCGCTTTTCACGGTGCTTCCCGTGAGCAGCGCGGTGAGAGCGGCCGATTTGCAGTCCTTTGCTCTCATCGAGCGCGGGCGTTACCTCGCATCGGCGGCGGATTGCGAAGGTTGCCATACCAAGCCCGGCGGCAAACCGTTTGCCGGCGGTGTCGTTCTTGAGACGCCGTTTGGAAAGCTGGTTGGCCCGAACATCACGCCTGATCGCGGCGCCGGCATCGGCGCCTGGACCGACGATGAGTTTGTTGCGGCGCTACACGAAGGTCGCGGCCGCGGCGGCATCCGGCTGTTTCCGGCGATGCCGTACCCGGTTTACACCAAGATGAGCCGCGAGGATGCGCTTGCCATTCGCGCATATTTGCAAACCGTCGAAGCCGTGCCCGACAAAGTGCAGCCGAACCTGCTGCCATTTCCCGTAAACATCCGCCTGAACATGGCGGTGTGGAATGCGCTCAATTTCACGCCGGGGCAACTCGAGCCCGACCCGTCAAAATCGGCTGAATGGAATCGCGGCCGTTATCTCGTCGATGCGCTCAGCCATTGCGGCACATGCCACACGCCCAAGAACCTCCTCGGCGCCGACAAGACGTCGGCCTATCTGCAAGGCGGCGTGCTGCAAGGCTGGTTCGCGCCAAACATCACGGCGGACAATCACAGAGGAATCGGCCGCTGGTCGGTAGAGGACATCGTCAGTTACCTTAAAACCGGCGCCAATCCCGACGCCATTGCAACAGGCGACATGAGCGAAGAAGTCGTACACTCCTCCTCGCATTTAACCGACGACGATTTGAAGGCAATCGCTGTCTATCTCAAGAGCGTCGGTTCTGCTGGAGAGAGCGCACCGACACCGATCGCGGCGACAGACCCGCGCATGGTCGCGGGACAGGCGATCTACAAAGACAGTTGTGCGGGATGCCACACCGATGCCGGAACGGGATTCCCGGGCCTGTTCGCCAAGCTCGCCGGAAGTCACGCGGTGCAATCGGACGATCCGACGACGATGATCCGTGTCGTCATTGCCGGATCACAAGGTGTTGCCACACCAGGTGCCCCAACCTCACCGGCGATGCCGAGCTTTAGTTGGCGTCTCAACGAGACACAGGTCGCCTCGGTACTGACTTACATCAGAAACGCGTGGGGCAACGCCGCAGCACCGGTCACGGCCGACCAGGTCAACGCCGTTAAAGCCAATCTGGCGAAAAGCAACTGAGCTATCGGCTAGCTAAAGAGTTCGCGGATGAATGCGAGGGCATGCTGGTAGATCCTCGGCACTTCGCTTTCACGGGGGCCGCCAATGGCGAGCGTGAGCCCGGCCCCTACCCTGCGCTCCTGGAAGCGCAGCCATAACCCGGCGTCCCGGATTGTTTCCTCGCCGCCAAGAGGCGCGACGAACAGTGGCTTGCGGTAGCGGTGCGCAAGGTCCTGCGCCAGCGCCGTGCCCTTCGAGACCGCAACGCCGGCATTCTCAACCACGATCAGGCAGGCGTCGGCGTCGCGCACATTCCATTCGGTGCGCTGTGCCGGATCGGTGAGCGGCGTCTCCTGCAGGTTTGGATATTTCGCCAGCAGCCCGGGCGGCTTAGTCAGATCCTCCGCCCAGCCGCCCTTTGGGCACCAGCCGCCATAATCGACGCCGCGCTCGATCGCCACGTCGAGCACGGCCCGATCGACACCTGTTTGTCCGCCGGAGAGAAGTTTCATGGCAGAGTTCTTTTAACCCGTGGCCTGCTCTTTTGTTGGCCATACTTTACGCCTATGTTCCCAAGTGCCGGCGCAAGCCGGATATGGCGATAAACGGCCGTTGCAATAAACCTTTCGGACCCGGGGGCGGTACCCGGCGACTCCACCATTACGGGGTCGAAATAGGATCGACGAGGGCGTAAAAGGCGCGCTTTTGCCCGGGATGGTTCCGTCGTTATCGGACCAAACTCATAGTTGCCAATGACAACTATGCTCCGGTTGCTCTGGCTGCGTAAGCAGCTCGAAAGACCGATCTAAAAGCCCTAACGGGTTAAGCTCCGTTAGGCGGGGTTCGGAGGCACCTGGCAACAGAAGCCTCCACTTTACTTATTCCGTATAAGGATCGATGCCGGTGGTCAGTAATTTGAGGACAGTGTGATCTGGACCTCTATGAAATACGTCCTATCTCCTGTCTGATTGGGCAAATACTCACTGCTGATTCCAACCATGCCTGTCGATCATATCCGTTACGACCTTCTGGCTCAGGCGGCGCTCCGCGGCGTCGTGCACACCGTGCTGGCCGACGTCGCCAAGAAGGGCCTGCCCGGCGAGCACCATTTCAAGATCACCTTCAATACCACGGCTCCGGGCGTAAAACTCTCGGACCGGATGCGCGAGCAGTACCCGCAAGCGATGACCGTCGTGCTCCAGCACCAGTTCTGGGACCTCGTTGTCACCGATGATGGTTTCGAGGTCGGCCTGTCGTTCGGCGGCGTGCCGGAGCGCATCATCGTGCCGTTCGATGCCGTGACGGCGTTCTTCGATCCGGCCGTGCAATTCGGGCTGCAGTTCGAGGCCATGGAAACCAAGGCGGAGGACGACGCCGAGACTACCGGCAAGAACGAGGAGCCCGCGTCAGGCAAGCCTGAGGCGCTGCCGGCGCCGGAGCCTGAGCCCGATCACGCACCTGGCGGTGCCGAGGTCGTGCGTCTCGACCGGTTCCGCAAAAAGTAGAACGGCTGTGTGTGATGTGTATCTTCCGCTCATTCCCGCCTAAGCGGGAATCGCATCCTTCGCCGATGAAGACCCGCACCGAGACCGACTCGTTCGGCCCGATTGAGGTGGCGGCGGACCGTTATTGGGGGGCGCAGACCGAACGCTCACGCAATAATTTCCGCATCGGCGACGAGCACATACCGCTGCCGATCATCCATGCTCTCGCCATTATCAAGCGTGCCGCGGCGGAAACCAATGTTGCGCTGGGCTCGCTCGACGCACACCGCGCCAAGGCCATCATCCAGGCGGCGCAGGAGATCATCGACGGCAAACGCGACGATGAATTTCCGCTCTCTGTATACCAGACTGGCTCCGGTACGCAGACCAACATGAATGTCAACGAAGTGATCGCGAACCGCGCCAACGAATTGCTGGGCGGCAAGCGCGGCGAGAAGTCGCCGATCCACCCGAACGACCACGTCAACATGAGCCAGTCGTCGAATGACAGTTTCCCGACGGCCATGCACATCGCGGCAGCGCAGGAAATCTCGCAGCGGCTGTTGCCGGCGCTGACCCATCTGCAAAAAGCGCTACAGGCAAAGACCAAACAGTTTCACTCCATCGTCAAGATCGGCCGCACCCACACCCAGGATGCGACCCCGCTGACGCTGGGCCAGGAATTTTCCGGCTATGCGGCGCAAGTGACATCCGGCATTGCGCGCGTCAAAACGAGCTTGAAGGAGCTTTATCCGCTGGCGCAGGGCGGCACCGCGGTCGGCACCGGACTGAACGCCAAGCGCGGCTTCGCCAAGCTGTTCGCAAAAAAAGCCGCCGCCATCACCGGCCTGCCCTTTGTCAGCGCGCCGAATAAATTCGAAGCGCTGGCGTCACACGGCGCGCTGGTCTTCGCCCACGGTGCGCTCAATGCGCTCGCGGCCGACCTGTTCAAGATCGCGAATGATATTCGTCTCCTTGGCTCCGGACCGCGCTCCGGCTTCGGCGAACTGATCCTGCCGGAAAATGAGCCGGGCTCGTCGATCATGCCCGGCAAGGTCAATCCAACCCAGTGCGAAGCCGTGACGATGGTTTGCTACGCGGGTGTTCGGCAATGACACCACCGTCGCAGTTGCCGCAAGCCAGGGGCATTTCGAGCTCAATGTCTTCAAGCCGGTGATTGCTTATGCCGTGCTGCAATCGATCCGACTCCTTGCCGACGTCTCGGTGTCATTCACCGACCACTGCGTCACCGGCATCAAGGCCAACGAGCCGCGTATCCGCGAACTAATGCAAAACTCGCTGATGCTGGTGACGGCGCTGGCGCCGCATATCGGCTACGACAAGGCGGCGCAGATCGCGAAGACGGCCCACAAGAACGGCACTACTTTGCGTGATGAGGCGATCAAGCTCGGCTTTGTCACGGCTAAGGAATTCGACCGCCTGGTGCGTCCGGCCCAGATGACCCACCCCGACCCCTAAGCAGACCTTCCGTATTCGGCTCTTTGGCTCGGCCGGAATTTACGGAACCTTCTCTTCGGCAAGGCTTTTTGCTTGCGCGCGGGTCATTTTAACCCGATCAGGAGTTCCGCACTCTGGAGGTATTTCCGTCCCTATCCTCGTGATCCAGTCGACCTTCGACTGCGTATTACCTCCCTGACGGCACGGGGGCCTGGATGGCCTCAATCCACACCTGGTTACCATTGAGATTCTTGATGGGCGACGTTGTTAATCTGCGGAGCGCTCGAAAGCGGCAAAAACGCCGTGAATCAGAGCAATCTGCTGCTGCCAAGCGCCTTGTCCACGGTCGGACCAAGGCCGAGCGAACCCAAACGCGGTCTGCCAGCGACAAAGCCCAGAGAGACCTCGACCTGCACCGGGTCGAAAGAGGAGAAGGGCAATGAATTCGCCAGTCATCAAGCGCTCGATCGTTATCGCCGGACACAAAACGAGCGTCAGTCTTGAGGACGCCTTCTGGAAGGGCCTGAAGGACATCGCAGTCGGCCGTGATATGACGCTGTCCGACTTGGTCGCATCCATCGACTCCGGTCGCCCTCACGGCAACCTGTCATCAGCCATTCGGCTTTTTGTGCTCAACCATTACCAGGCGAAAACCAACGGCCATGCCGAAGCCGACCAACCGGCTCATGAGATCATGATTACGCCGTCACTCACCGCCGCATCAGTTTTGCGGCCGGAGTAGATCGAGCGGCGCCTGCCTGTCGGGCCCTGCCGTGCGCGGCGGGGCAGGCATCGGCAACGGAATACGCTCTTTTATCTGTCCTACAGAATCTACGGCAGCCGGCGCCGGATGCTGTAACAGATCGAGCTTCGGCGCTCCCGACGTCGGTACGACAGCGCCAATCGTAATTCCGGATTCCGAAAGTGCGCCCCACGACGCGCCGCGCGAGGTGATAAAGCCAGGACGGATGGCGCGGTCGAGAACATCCTTGCGTCCGTTGAGCTCGATCAATTCCAGGCGGCGCGTTTGAAACTCAGCGGCGCGCCGCGCGAGCCAACCGGTCAGTGCCGACACGTCAAGTGTCCGCGCCGGCGCCGCGAGCGGCCCCTTCAGCGCGATAGCGAGCTCCGGGCGGGAATTGATCAAGGCGTGCGGCGGCGGCTCGCTCGACAATATTACGCGTGCATCGACCGCGCCGGTATTGAGGTCGAACGTGCCGCCAAGGGCGAGAGCGCTGCCATCCTGCGTATGCAGCACGACGTTGGCGACGCCAGCTTTGCCGCCCGCGATTGTGACGGGCGCTTCGCCACTCATTACATCTAGCTGACCGTTAGCGAGCTCGGCTTTTACCGCCGCCTGTATTTTCGCCGGATCGATTGTCTTGGTTTGATCGGCGACCTGCATTGCCGCAACGAATGCCGCACTATCGAGGCCTGCGAGGCGTGCGCCAGCGAGGCTGACGGAACCGCCGCCATGCAGTGAGGCGACCACGGCGGCAGGACTGGCGCCGATGCTGTCGCCATCGAGCTTCAGGGTCACGCGTGCAGCGACAGCTTTCCGATCGGCTTGCAGCAGCGTGGCGGCATCGGCGTCGGCCAATTCGATATGGCCGTGACTGACGAGGCCATCGGCATTATGGCGCAAGGTAAGCTGGCCAGTCAGGTGACCGCCGGCCAGTTCACCGTCGAGGCTGTCGAGGACTATTTGCGACGGACTAAATCGGGCGACGCCTTTCAAGCTGCCGTCGCCCGGCACCGCCATGAACGACGCATGATCTATCCTGAAGGAAACACCGCCATTGATGGTGGTGAATGCTCCGTTACCGACCGGCTGGCTCGACCATAGCGCGGCGCTGTGCGGCACTTGAGACGGCAACCCCAACAGCAACGCGGCAACCCGCGCGCCGTCGATGTGATCGGCGGTAATGTCGCCATCGACCTTAACCGGCGCTGCAAGATCGATATCGAAACGGCCGCTGGCCGAGGCTTTGCCGGCGGCAACGGCAATCTGCGTGACGGCGACATGAGTACCGGAGAGAGCGAGCGCGGCACGAGCCGAAACCGGAACAGTTTCGCTGGTCTCTCCGGTCATCGCCTGCTGGAGCAGGCGAAGGTCGGCTACCGTGGCCAGCATTTGCACATCGGCGTTCGCCGGATCGGCATTAGGACGCCACGTTCCGCGAACCGCAGTACTCAGGCCGCTTGCGGCAAGATCGCCGTCGATGCGCAAATCGCCGTCAAGCGGCCCATCGAGCGACAACGTCGCGCGCCCAGGCAGTTGATCAACACCGACAACCCGGTTGATTCCGAATAACGCCGTCAGCGCCGTACCGTCATCGGCGTCCAGCTTGCTATCGAGGTGAAGTTGAGCGGCGGCGGGATGTGATGGCTCGCCCTTCGCCGTGCCGTTAAGGGCGAGCCGCATCGAGCCGAGCTGTCCGCCGAGATCGAATTTGGCATTGCTGTCCGATGCCGTTCCCCGCTCGACGGTAACGACGCCATGAACCTTCGCCGGCGAAAGGCGGCTCGCAGCGCGGCGCAACACGTCCGCAGTCTTCGGAACAAATTTGCCGGCGAGTTCCACAAGCCCGTCAAGCATGCGCGCGTCGAGATCGACGGTGACGCGGCCGCTCGGCCGCGAGGACAGGTCGTCGATCCGTCCGTTGATATCGACTGCAGCACCCGCCACGTCGCCGATCGACAGATGATCGATCCGCAACGCGCCGGCATCGAACGTCGCTTGCGTCTTGACGGCTTGCGCGTTCACGCCGGCAAACGTCGCGTTGCCGATATCAAGTGTCAGCGAGCCTGCGCGCGGCAGCGTAACGCCGCCAGCATCGACCGCCGACTTTGCGAAATCAGTTAGTGCGTCGATATCAAGCGTAGTGGCATGCAGATCGGCTTCAACAACCGCCGGCTTATTGTTGTTCGGCCACGTATAGGCAAACCGGCCATCGACACTGTCGCGATTAAGCCGCGCCGTCAGCCGGTCGATCGCAACGTTATCTTTGGCGATGGTGAGGTCGCCCTGCACCGCCAGGGTGCCGGTCTGGCCGGAAGGCTGAGCATTAGCTCCGCCGAGCCACGCCATCAGTGTTTGCGCATCGGCCGATTGCACGGCCACCGGCCCGTTGAAAGCGAAGCCCTGAGAAGATGAGGCAAGGCGACCGCTCAGGTTAATATCGGTGAGCCCTGGCGCGCGCAGCCCCAGCGATTGCAAATTCCATCCCCCGTCATCGAAACGCAGCTTGCCTTGAATCGACTGGAGCGACGCCCCGCCGACGGTCAATCCATCGATGCTGACGGCAACGTCACCCGGCATCGGCGGCCGCGCTACGTCAAGAAACGATTCCGCAAAGCTTTTAGCGACAAGCAGCGGCGGCCGATGCGTTACGTCCGGCGCGGCAAGCGCCCGATCGGCGTCCACTTCAAGCGCCTTCAGCTCGCCGCTGAAATGCGGATGCGCGCCGAAGCGAATATCCGCCTTGCCGCTGAAATTGACCGCGCGCTCGTCCGGTCCGTATTGAAAAGCAATCTCATCGATCAAAGCGGAGGTCGGCGTCGCCTTTATGGCGCCGGTCGCGCGCCAAGGATCGCTCATCACCCGCTCACCATTCGACAGCGCCACGCCAACTGGGCGAGCCAGCGCAAAAGTTCCGGTCAACTGCGGGACACTGCCATCGAAGGCGAGCGTCGCATCAAGATTGGTTGTGAGCGGATAATCCTGCGGGTCGGCAGCAAGCCTGACGTGGAAACCGCTGCCATCATCGGCCTGCGCACCCGAGATTCTATAGACGAACGAGTGGCCCTCGCTGGCGAACGCCCCCTCGCCTCTAACGGGTCCAATTAGGGAGCGGACATCGCCATCGAACGTGAGATTCTGCAGCATCAGGCTCGCACCAGATGCGGTGTCGCCAACAACCACGCTTCCGTTTTGAATGCGAAGCCGCGAGATAGAGATGTTGTCAGGGCGAAACGCCGCCGACGGCTTCGGCCCCACAATCGCGCCGGTCCGATCCAATGTCAGATTGAACTGCGGGCCCAGCAGACGCGCCTCGCTCGCTTGTACCTCTCCGCGCATGAGCGGACCGAGCCGGAGTTCGAGTTCAAGAGTAGCAGCCTGCAACAGTGGCGCACCGTCGGCCTGACCAATCACGACATTTCTGAGTTTGATGGACGGACTCGGCAAGATGCTGGCGTCGATCGAACCGACGCGAACGCTCAGCCCGGTGAGACGTCCAGCCTCGTCTTCGAACGCGGTACGGTATTGGTTCCAGTCGACCACGAGCGGCGCAACCAGCGCGGCAACCAGCGCCAGGATGATCGCAATAGCTATTCCGAGCAGCGTCGTCTGCACGGCGTGTCGAATCCTCCGGAATCTCAGTCTCACAAGCTAAATGAGGCCAACGCCGATTGCACGCTTTCGACGGAGCACCAAGGTCACGTCAACGCGGTGTTCGGGACAATTGTATGTCGGGCAAAACCCGCGCTGTATGGGGCTCGGTACGCCGCGACTTACTCGTCGTGCATCGCCGCCTTACGCCGGTGTTTGGCGCTTTCTTCCTCGACATAAGCGAGGTCTTGATCGAACACGATCCGGCTTTCGCCGGCGAGCGCGATGAAACGCTTGCCCCGCGCCCGCCCGATCAGCGTCAGATTGGCTTTGCGCGCCAGATCAACGCCCCAGGCGGTAAAGCCCGAGCGCGAAATCAGGATAGGAATTCCCATGCGTACAGTCTTGATCACCATTTCGGAGGTGAGGCGGCCGGTGGTGTAGAAAACCTTGTCCGCTGGATCGACGCGATTCTTGAACATCCAGCCGGCGATCTTGTCGACGGCATTATGACGGCCGACGTCTTCCATATAGACCAGTGGCTTGTCCTTCACCGCCAGCACGCAGCCGTGAATAGCGCCGGCTTCGAGATAAAGCGACGGCGTGGTGTTGATCTTGTGCGCCAGGGCATAAAGCCACGACGTGCGCAATTCGGCGTCCGGCAAGCTGACATTCTCCAGCGCCTCCATGAGATCGCCGAACACCGTGCCTTGCGCGCAGCCGGAGGTCTGGACCCTTTTCTTGAGCTTCTTCTCGTAATTGGTCTTACGCTTGGTCCGCACCACGACGACCGACAATTCCTCGTCGTAGTCGATGCCGGTCACGGTATCGTCCACCTTCAGCATGTTCTGATTGAGCAGGTAGCCGAGTGCCAGATAGTCCGGATGGTCGCCGATCGTCATGGCGGTGACGATCTCCTGCGCATTGAGAAAGATCGTCAACGCCCGCTCTACGGTTACTGAAGTTTCGATCGCCGCGCCCGTTTGATCGACACCGGTCACGCGTTCGGTCAGGCGCGGATCATGCGGATCGGGACGGATAATGTAGTCGTCGTCGGGCGGCTTCATGGCTCTAATGTAAGGCAACGGCAAGGTCCGCGAAAGCACTGCACGATTGCCAAATGGCTTGACCTTCGAATGCCGAATAAACCAATTCATGGTAGTCTCGTATTGTTCCTCGTGTCTCTGGTGAATCACGTCATCGGTCTCGCGGGATGGAGCGGCGGGAGAACTCATGGCGCAGTTGACCGACGACTGCTTCGCCTTCAACGGGCCGCTGCTTCCGGTCGCCGAAGCCGAGCGCATGATCATCGAACGGGTTGCGTCGGTTGACGGTCGCGAGAGCGTCGGCCTGCGTGAAGCTTTGGGCCGCGTCCTTGTTGAAAACGTTGTCGCTCCGATTAACGTACCGCCGTTCGATAATTCCGCGGTCGACGGTTTTGCCTTGCGCGGTGACGATCTTGTGGCCGATGGCGAGCGACGGCTCGCGATTGTCGGACGGGTCACCGCCGGTGGTGCGGCCCGATATGAACTCGGAGCCGGCGAAGCCATTCGTATTTTCACCGGCGCGCCGATGCCCGACGGCGCCGACACCGTATTCATGCAAGAAGATTGCCGCGTTGAGGACAATAACGTCATTGTGCCGCCGGGGCTTAAGCGCGGCTCGAACCGTCGTGTGGCCGGCGAAGATATGCGCGCTGGCGCGCTCGCTCTGCCTGCAGGGAAGCGGCTTTCGGTCCGGCACGTGGCGCTCGCGGCCGCGCTCGGTCTGACCAGTCTCGATGTTCGCCGCCGCGTGCGCGTCGCCTTGTTCTCCACCGGTGACGAGATTGTCGAACCGGGGACGGCACTGCCACGCGCCGCACTTTACGATTCCAATCGATATTTGTTGGCCGGCCTTCTCGCTCATAGCGGCGTCGACGTCACCGACCTCGGGATTTTAGGCGACGATCCATCGAAGCTGTCGCGGGCGATTGCCGCCGCGGCGCTCGATCACGATCTGGTTTTGACCTCAGGCGGTGTCTCGACCGGAGAGGCCGATTATGTCCGAGATGCCGTAGAAAAAATCGGCCGCCTCGTATTCTGGCGGGTTGCGATCAAGCCCGGCCGGCCGGTCGCTATGGGTGTAATCCGTGGCGCCAGTAACGACAAAAGCGCGGCCTTCGTTGGCCTGCCGGGAAATCCGGTTGCGGTCTTTGTCACCTTCGTCCGCATCGTGCGCCCCTTATTGCTGCGGCTCGCCGGCGCTCTTCCCGAACCGCTTGTGGCGCTGCCGGCGCGGGCGACGTTCTCCTACAAAAAACGCAAAGGCCGCCGCGAATATGTTCGGGTCTCGTTGCGCAGCGCAGCAGACGGCGCGGTCGAGGCGGTCAAATATGCACAAGACGGCGCTGGCGTGCTCACCTCGCTGACGGAAACCGATGGGCTTGCCGAACTCGGCGAGGAAGTGACGACGATCGAGCCGGGTTCAACCGTCGGCTATCTCTCGTACGCCGCGCTCCTTGGCTGAATTAACGGGCCGGCGATGTGAGCGCCGATTGGCCGCACGAAGCGGTCGTCTTCAACGATAGAAAAGGCGTATTGATTGTCTTCCCTCGGCTTGTTTAGTTCTGTTCTAAACGGTCTTTTGGTTCTAAAGTTTGGTGATGACGTTAATCGAGCCACCGGCGACACCATCGTCCAACGATCGCGGAAAGGCTGGCCGGCGCCGCCCGGCGCGGACGCCTAAAGGCCGTCAGGTCGATTCCCGCGCGCTCGCTGAGGTGCGTGAACTTCTTGGTGAATGCGAACGCCGGCGCGATCTCCTGATCGAGCATCTGCATCTGATTCAAGATCGCTACGGCTATCTCTCGGCGGCGCATCTGACCGCCTTGGCCATGGAAATGCGGCTCGCACTTTCCGAGGTCTATGAGGTGGCGACTTTTTACGCCCATTTCGATGTCGTTAAGGAAGGCGAGACGCCACCGCCGCCGGTCACAGTGCGGGTCTGCGACTCATTGTCTTGCGCGCTTGCCGGTTCGGCACATTTGCTCGCGGAATTGCCGGCGAAGCTGGGGCCTGGCGTGCGGGTGATCCATGCCCCATGCATGGGCGCTTGCGACCGCGCCCCGGCGTGCGCCGTTGGGCACGTACAGGTCCTGAACGCCGATGCCGCCAAGGTCGTGGCCGCGGCGGCCAAACCGGAGCATGCCCATGCCTATCCGACGCCAGTACCTTTCGATGCCTATGTGAAGGCCGGCGGATACGCACTGCTTAAAGACTGCGTCGATGGCTCGCGCACCCGCGACGATCTTATCAAGATTGTAAGCGACGCCGGCCTGCGTGGCCTCGGCGGCGCCGGGTTTCCGACCGGCCGCAAGTGGTCTTTGGTCCGCGCCGAACCGGCACCGCGTTTGTTCGCGGTGAATTGCGATGAAGGTGAACCGGGCACGTTCAAGGACCGTTACTATCTTGAGCGCGATCCGCACCGTTTCATCGAAGGCATGCTGATCGCGGCCTGGGTCATCGAAGCGGCGGATACGTATCTCTATGTTCGCGACGAATATCCCGAATTGATTTTTCTGCTGCTCGATGAAATTGCCAAGGCCGAGGCGGCCGGCCTTTCCAAGCACACCAGGATCCATCTGCGTCGTGGGGCCGGCGCTTACATCTGCGGCGAAGAATCGGCGATGATCGAATCACTTGAGGGCAAGCGCGGTCTGCCGCGGCATCGACCGCCCTATGTCGCTCAGGTCGGCTTGTTCGGCCACCCAACACTCGAACAGAATGTCGAGACGCTTTACTGGATCCGCGACATCATCGAAAAGGGCGCCGAATGGGTCACGTCCCAAGGCCGCCACGAGCGCAAAGGTTTTCGCAGCTTCTCGGTCTCCGGCCGTGTCAAGAATCCAGGCGTCAAATTGGCTCCTGCCGGTATCACCGCGCGCGAATTGATCGACGAGCTTTGCGGCGGCATGGCGGACGGCCATACGTTCAAAGGCTATTTGCCGGGCGGCGCCTCGGGCGGCATCCTGCCAGCATCCATGGCCGACATCCCGCTGGATTTCGGCACACTCGAAAAATACGGCTGCTTCGTCGGGTCGCACGCTGTTGTAATCCTGTCCGACAAAGACGACATGAAAGCGGTCGCGCTCAACCTCATCAAATTCTTTGAGGATGAGAGCTGCGGCCAATGCACGCCGTGCCGTGTCGGCACCGAGAAGGCGGCCAAACTCATGGCCAAGGGGCCGTGGAACCCCGCGCTCCTCGAAGAATTGGCCACGCTGATGCGCGATGCTTCGATCTGCGGCCTTGGCCAGGCGGCGCCTAATCCGCTTTTATCTGTGCTAAAATACTTTCCTGATGAACTGACTAAGCCACTGGGACATTGGTGACGCCATGAGCGACGCGAACCAAAACATGAGCGACGCGACCTAAAAAATGAACGACGCGAACCCAAAAAAGCCCAACACCTTCACGATCGACGATCGCGAAATCGATATCCGCGAAGGCGAGACGATTTTCTGCGCCGCGGGCCGGCTTGGCATCGATCTCCCGCATTTGTGCTATTCGCCGGAGCCAGGCTATCGCCCGGACGGCAATTGCCGCGTTTGCATGGTCGAGATCGAGGGCGAGCGCGTTCTGGCGGCAAGCTGCATCCGGACGCCGGCGCCGGGCATGAAGGTCAAGACCGAGACCCATCGCGCCAAGACAGCGCGGCGCATGATCGCCGAACTGCTGATGACCGATCAGCCCGATCAGGCGCACGCCCACGATCCGGATTCCGAACTTTGGCAACTCGCCAAAAGCCAGAACATCGAAACCGGCCGCTTTCCGAAACGCGAGCGGAGCATGGTGCCGCCGCCTGACCGCAGCCACGTTGCCATGGCCGTCAATCTCGACGCCTGCATCCAATGCAATCTCTGCGTCCGCGCATGCCGTGAAGTTCAGGTTAATGACGTCATCGGCATGGCCGGACGCGGTCATGGCGAGAAGATCGTGTTCGACTTCGACGATCCGATGGGCGCCTCAACCTGCGTCGCCTGCGGCGAATGCGTGCAAGCGTGCCCCACGGGCGCGCTGATGCCGGCAACGATGGTCGACGAGAACAACATCTACAAAGGCAAGCCCGACCGCACCGTCGACAGCGTCTGCCCGTATTGCGGCGTCGGTTGCCAGCTCACCTATCAGATCAAGGACGACAAGATCGTCGCGGTTGAGGGCAAGAACGGACCCGCCAACCAGAACCGGCTTTGTGTCAAGGGACGCTTCGGCTTCGATTACGTCGCCAATCCACAGCGCCTGCTCAAGCCGATGATCCGCAAGGATGGTGTGCCGAAAATTCCACACGAGCAGATCGATCCGTCGAATCCGTGGACACATTTCCGCGAGGCGACCTGGGACGAGGCACTGGATCGCGCCGCGGCAGGCCTGAAGAAAATCCGCGACCGCGACGGCTCCGACGCACTGGCTGGTTTCGGCTCGGCGAAAGGCTCCAACGAGGAGGCCTATCTCTTCCAGAAGCTCGTCCGCACCGGCTTTGGTACCAACAACGTCGACCACTGCACGCGGCTCTGCCACGCCTCGTCGGTGTCGGCGCTGCTCGAAGGTGTCGGCTCGGCGGCGGTGACTGCGACGTTCAACGAAGTGAAAAACTCCGACCTCATGATCGTGATCGGCGCTAATCCGACCGAAAACCATCCGGTTGCCGCGACCTTCTTCAAGCAGGCGGCCAAGCGTGGCTCGAAGCTCGTCATCATGGACCCGCGCGGCACCGCGATGAAGCGCTACGCCTGGAAGATGATGCAGTTCAAGAACGGCACCGACGTGGCGATGCTCAACGCCATGCTCAATGTCATCGTCGAAGAAAAACTCTACGACCAGCAGTACATCCAGACCTACGTCGAGGGTTTCGACGCCTGGAAGGAGAACATCAAGGATTTTACGCCGGAGGAAATGGCGCCGATCTGCGGCATCGAGGCCGACACGCTGCGCGAGGTCGCGCGCGCTTATGCCCGAGCCGAGAATGCCATCATCTTCTGGGGTATGGGCGTATCGCAGCACACCCATGGCACCGACAATGCGCGCTGCCTGATCGCGCTCGCGCTGATCACCGGGCAGGTCGGCCGGCCCGGCACCGGACTGCATCCGCTACGCGGCCAGAACAACGTGCAGGGCGCCTCCGACGCCGGTCTGATCCCGATGTTTTTCCCCGACTACAAGTCGGTCGAAGATCCGGAAATCCGCGCGCAGTACGAGAAGGCTTGGGGCGTCAAGCTGCCACCGAAGCGCGGCAAGACCGTTGTCGAGATCATGGATGCGGTCCACGCTGATGAGATCAAGGGCATGTACATCGAGGGCGAGAACCCGGCGATGTCGGACCCTGATTTGAATCACGCCCGCCAAGCCCTGGCGCATCTCGAGCATCTCGTGGTGCAGGACCTGTTTCTCACCGAGACCGCGGTCTACGCCGACGTCGTCCTCCCGGCTTCGGGCTGGCCGGAGAAAACCGGCACCGTCACCAACACCAATCGTCAGGTTCAGATGGGCCGCCAGGCGATCCCGCTGCCGGGCGACACGCGCCACGACATCTGGATCATCACGGAAATCGCCAACCGCCTGGGCTGCAACTGGAACTACAAGCACATCGGCGATGTTTTCAACGAGATGGCCTCGATGATGCCGGCTCTCGCCAACATCACCTGGGATCGCGTCGACCGCGAGTACTCCGTCACCTATCCGACCGACGGGCCGGACCTTCCGGGCCATGACGTCGTGTTCGACAAGGGCTTCCCGCGTCCGGGCGGGTTCGCCAAGCTCGTCGCCACCAAGCTCCAGCCGCCCGACGAGGTGCCAGACACGGAGTATCCGTTCATCCTGTCAACCGGCCGTCAGCTCGAACACTGGCATACCGGCTCGATGACGCGGCGCGCGAAAGTCCTCGACTCGCTGGAGCCGAGCGCGAGCGCGCAACTTTCGCCCGGCACCATCGAGAATCTCGGCATCAAGCCGGGCGATATGGTGCGCGTCACCACGCGCCGCGGCACGGTCGAGTTGTACGCGCGCCAAGATACCGCAATCCCGGATGGCGTGGTGTTCATCCCGTTTGCCTACGTCGAAGCGGCAGCAAACCTTCTGACCAATCCGGCGCTTGATCCGTTCGGCAAAATCCCGGAATTCAAATTTTGCGCGGCGCGGGTCGAGCGAGCGGAGATTCCGCGCGAAGCTGCGGAATAAGCGCGGCCTAGAACGCGACGATCTTGCCGGGGTTCATGATGTCGAGCGGATCGAGCGCGTGTTTGATCGCTCGCATGCCGTCGAGCGCCGCCTCGCCGCACTCGGCCTTCAGGTATTTCATCTTTCCCTGGCCAACGCCGTGCTCGCCGGTGCAGGTGCCGTCCATTGCCAGCGCCCGCTCCACCAGGCGTTCGAGGAACGACTCCACGCGCGCAACTTCCGCCTTGTCGTCAAGATCGACCAAAATGCCGACGTGGAAATTGCCGTCGCCGACGTGACCGACGATGGGGCCGATCAGTTGGCTCGCGGCAATGTCGCGCTGGGTTTCGGTGACGCATTCGGCAAGCCGCGAGATTGGCACGCAAACGTCGCTTGCCAGCGCCTTCGAGCCGGGCCGCAGCGCGCACTGCGCCCAATAGGCGTCGTGCCGGGCTTGCCACAGCCGGGTACGATCCTCGGCCCGAGTCGCCCATTCGAACGGACCGCCGCCAAGTTCCTGCGCAATCTCGCCGAAGCGTTCCGCCTGTTCGGCGACACCCGCTTCGGAGCCGTGAAATTCGAGCAGCAAAAGCGGCTGCTCCGGCATCGTGAGCTTTGAGTAAGCGTTCTGGGCACGCACCTGCAGTTCGTCGAGCAGTTCGATCCGTGCCACCGGAATTCCCGACTGGATCGTCATGATGGTTGCGTTGCAAGCCGCCTCGACCGACGGGAACGGACAAACGCCGGCGGAAATCGCCTCAGGAATTCCCGAAAGCTTGAGCGTCAGTTCGGTGATGACGCCGAGCGTGCCTTCGGCGCCAACCATCAGCCGTGTCAGATCGTAGCCCGCGGAAGATTTCCTGGCGCGGCGCCCGGTGGTCATCACCTCGCCGTTGGCAAGCACGACTTTGAGCGCCAGCACGTTGTCTTTCATGGTGCCGTAGCGCACCGCGTTGGTTCCGGACGCGCGGGTCGATGCCATGCCGCCGAGCGACGCATCGGCGCCCGGATCGATCGGGAAAAACAATCCCTGATCGCGCAGGTATTCGTTGAGTTGCTTGCGCGTCACACCGGGCTCGATAACGCAATCGAGGTCTTCGGCGTGAACCGCAAGTATCCGGTTCATGTCGCGGAAATCGAGCGAGATCCCGCCGCGCGGCGCGTTGACTTGGCCCTCCAGCGAAGTGCCGGCGCCGAACGGAATGACCGGCACGCGCTCTGCGGCGCACAGCCGAACCACCTGCGCCACGTCGTCCGTACTTTGTGGAAATACCACGGCGTCGGGCGGCTGGTTGGGGATCCAGGTGGTGGTATGGGCGTGCTGTTCAAGCACCGCTTGCGACGTCACCATGCGGTTGCCGAATTGCGCCGCGAGCTGCCCGATCACCTTGGCGGCGGCCTTGCGCTCCTGCGGCGTACGTTCTTTCGCTTCAACGAGTGCCATCGTTGTTTTACTCGTCAGCCTTGAAGCCCGACGCCTCAATCGCCGGCTGCCACATCATGGAATCGTCTTTCACAATCTTGGCGAACGCCGCGGCGGAAGTTCCTGTCGGTTGCAGGCCGAAGGCCAACATCCGATCCTTGAACTCCGGCGAGCGCACGGCGTCAACGATCGCCTTGTTATATCGTTCGATCAGATCGGACGGCGTCTTCGCCGGCGCGAATAGGCCGTACCATCCGGTGGCGGCCAGATCAAAGCCGGCCTCGCGCAAGGTCGGGACGTCGGGCAGGAATGGCGAGCGCTGCTTGTCCGATGTCGCCAACACGCGGATACGCCCGTCCTTCTGCATCTGCACGAGATCCGCCGTGGTCGTGATCTCGATCGGAATATGACCCGCGATCAGGTCGGCGAGCCCCGCTGCGGAACCGCGATACGGCACCGGACGCAGATCGATGCCGGCGGCACGGCCCAGCATGATGCCGAGGAAGTGCGGCAGCGTGCCGGCGGCCGGAATGGCGAAATTGGCCTCCGTCGGATGCGCCTTCGCCCAGGCGACCAGATCCTTCATCGTCTTCGCATCGGTCTGCGGCCCGACGGCAACACCGAAATCGAAGGTGCCGATCTCGCTGACCGGCGCGAAGTCGGCGATCGGATCATAATCAAGCTTGGCGTAGACGTGCTGATAGATCGATATCGGCGCAATCGGCGTCAGCAACAATGTGTTGCCGTCAGGCGCGGCCTCCTTGACCGCGCGCACGCCGATCCGGCCATCGGCGCCGGTGCGGTTCTCCACAATTACCGGACGGCTAAGCGCCGTGGCCATGCTGCTGGCGATCAGCCGTGCCGCGGCGTCACCGGAACCACCAGCCGCAAACGGGAAGATGATGCGGATCGGCTGTGCACCGATCTGGGCATGTGATGGACCGGCGAGCAGCATCGCCGCCAGCACCGCAAATGCCAGGCGCCGAAGGCGCCAAGGATGCCAAACCGTCACGGCGTTTCTCCCTATCAAGCCGTCAAGCTATCAAGCTTTGTCCCGAAGATAGCCGCTCCACAGTTCGGCGGGAATCTCGGCCTCGTCCCACACCCCGATCAAAATGCCGCGGCGCTCCGCTTTGCCGCTAGCGTTTCTGATCTGTTGCTCGGAACGCGTCGTGCGCTGCGAGACACGCAGTCCCCACGCCGCCAGCGCGGCCATCATCCGCTGACACTCGTCGGCATATTTAGGATCGTCGCCGAGGTCGTGGAACTCGTTCGGATCGTTGAGCCGATCGAACAGCATCGGGCGGAAACCGATGCCGTGGATCAATTTCCAATTCTTGTCGGCGATCATGAACAGCCGCGCGTCGCGCGGCGCGACGCCGAGCTTCGGCGCCGCCGGCATCATCCCGTAATCGTATTCGCTGACGGTGAACCGCCGCCATGGGCCGGACTGCCGGTCCTGCAACAGCGGCAGCAGCGAACGGCCTTCCAGGCGATGCGACTGCGCTACCGGGTCACCGCCGGCGACTTCAAGGAATGTCGGCAACAGATCAATCGCCTCGACCATCTCGTCGCAGGTCCCGCCGCGCGTTTTGTCGGCGGCCGGCGAAGGATCGTAGATGATCAGCGGCACTTTCACCGAAGACTCGTGGAAGAAATCCTTGTCGCCGAGCCAATGGTCGCCGAGATAGTCACCGTGATCCGCGGTGAACACGATCATGGTGTTCTCGAAAAGTCCGCGCTCTTCCATGAAGCGGAACAGCACGCCCATCTGATCGTCGACCTGTTTGATCAACCCCATGTAGACGGGAATGACTTCCTCGCGCACTTCGTCGCGCGAGAATGTCCTGCTGACATGGTGATCCATGAACGCGCGATAGACCGGATGCGGATCGCGACGCTCGTCCTCGGAGTGTATCGCCGGGATCACGTCCTTGGCGCCGAACATGGTGTTGTACGGCGCCGGCGCGATGTAGGGCCAATGCGGCTTGATGTAGGATAGATGCAGGCACCACGGCTGGTCGCCGGCTTCGCGGATGAAATCCATGCCGCGCCGGGTCAGATACGGCGTCTCGGAATCTTCTTCTTTCACCCGCGCCGGTTTGCGCGCATGGCGCATCGCCCAGCCTGAGGCGAGTTGATTGCCGTCGCCTTCAGCAGCGTTGGCCCAGTCGTGCCACGGGTTCTCGCCGTCGTAGCCTTTTTCGTTGAGATAAAAATTGTAGCGCGGCCGCCGCGGCGAATAGCGCATGCCGTCTGGCCCCATGCCATGCAGGCCGTCGTCGCGCTCATAAGGCTCGAAGCCGCATTCGGAAACGCGCACGCCGATGATCGAATTCGGGTCGATGCCGAGCCGCTGCATGCCTTCGACATCGGCTTCCATATGGGTCTTGCCGGCCAATGCCGTGCGCATGCCAAGCGGCCGCAGGTAATCGCCCATGGTCATTTCGCCGACCTTGAGCGGGAAGCCGTTCCACGCCGCGCCGTGCGACTGCACATAGCGGCCGGTATAGGTGCTCATGCGCGAAGCGCCACAGATCGGCGATTGCACATTGGCGCGGGTGAAGCGCAGGCCGCGCTTGGCCAAGCCGTCGATATTCGGCGTCGAAAGGTGCGGATGGCCGTAGCAGGATAGATAATCCCAGCGCAGCTGGTCGCACATGATGAAAAGAATGTTTTTGGGCTGTTTCGGCACGCGCGATTTCCTCGGGGCTTTTCTTGGCGGTTTGTGGCGGTTTGTGGCAGCGACGTTAGCACAGCAAATGTGGCGCGCTGAAATTGACCCTTGCTAAATTCGTCATGGTCGGCTGCATTCGGGCGCGCCAAATGCCGCAGCGAGCCCGTCCAGCAACCGATGCCCGGTCCTCAATCCGAAATGCCGGCCCCTTTCGTGTCTTCAGTCATGAGGGTCGAGCCGGCCTGGATCGACTACAACGGCCATCTCAACATGGCCTACTATAATGTGCTGTTCGATCGCGCCGTCGATGAAGTCTACGAACTGCTCGGCCTCGGCCTAGATTATCTTAAAGTCCGGCGGCACTCGACCTTCACCGCCGAAGTCCATGTGCGCTACCTGCGGGAGCTGCGTGAAGGCGCGCCGGTGCGGGTTTCGTTCCAGTTACTCGATTACGACGAGAAGCGGTTGCACTATTTCGAAGAGCTGCATCACGCCGAGGAAGGCTGGCTGTCGGCGACCTCGGAGAATATGGCCCTGAACGTCAATATGGAGTTGAAGAAAACCGCGCCGTTTCCAGCCGACGTCATGGCGCATCTTGCCCGCATGAAGGCCGCCCATGCTACGTTGCCCGTCCCGCAAGGTGCCGGCCGGCGCATCGCCATGCCCAACAAAAGCATGCCGGCGAATAAATAGATAACGAGAGAGCAATGGTCACGATCCGCGAGCACAAAATTCCGAGCGCCGACAGCAAGCCCTATATCGCCATCGAGGGGCCGGACCACGCGCTGTGGTTCTGCGAGAGCGGCACATCGAAAATCGGCCGGCTTCGATCCGAATAGCGGCGCTTTCACCGAGTTTGCGCTGCCGGCAAAAACCGCAACGCCCATCGGCATCACCCCGGGCGGCGATGGCAATCTGTGGTTTTCGGAAAAAGCCGTCAACCGGATCGGCCGCATCACGCCGAAGGGCGAGATCACAGAATTTCAGATCCCGTCGCCCTATGCCGGGCCTGACGGCATCGCGCTCGGCCCCGATGGCAATGTCTGGTTTTCCGAAACCGAAATCAGCAAGATCGGCCGCATCACGCCGCAGGGCGAAATCACCGAATTCGGCGAAGGCATCTCTTTCGCGTCGCGCCCGCTGTCGATCGTCGTGCGCGATGGCGCGCTGTGGTTCAGCGAAGCGTCCGGCAATCGGGTCGGCCGGATCACCATGGATGGCCTAGTGACGGAATTTCCGATCCCGAGCACCAACAGCCAGCCGCGCGCCATGGTCACCCATCCCGACGGCAGCATCTGGTTCGTCGAGACCTCGACCAATGCGCTCGGCCGCATCGACCGCGACGGCAACATCACCGAGCATCCGGTGCCGACGCCGGACTCCTCGCTGCGCGGCGTGACCGTCGGCAAGGACGGCAATCTCTGGTACACCGCGAACGCCGCCAACAAAATCGGCTGCATGGGGACGGACGGAAAAGTGCGCGGCGAATACGACATTCCGACACCGAACAGCGGCGCGCGCTGCATCTCCACGCTCGGCGATGGCCGGATATTCTTCACGCAATACGACGCCGGAATGATCGGCGAAGTGGTTTTGGGTTAACAACAAAACCTGTTACTGAGCCGAGAAGACTGGTTACTGAGTCAAAAAACATTGGGGGAGACGTTCGTGAGAAGACTAGCGCTCGCGCTTATTACAGCCGTTGCCGCGTGTTCATCCGCCTTCGCGGCGGATGATTATCCAAACCGGCCGATCAAGATGATCGTGCCGATCTCGGTCGGTTCGATCACCGATGTTGCGGCGCGTCTCGCCGCGCAGGAGCTGCAAGCCAAGCTCGGCCAGCCGGTCGTGGTCATCAACAAGCCCGGCGCGGCCATGGTGCTCGGCGGCAGCGAATGCGCCAAGTCGGATCCGGACGGTTACACGCTGTGCGTCGTCAGCCCCGACACCATGTCGTTCAATCCGCTGACCATTCCCAACCTGCCGTACGATCCGAACAGCTTCGTCCCCGTCATCGACATGTATCATGTGGTCGAGGGGCTGATGTCGCCCGCCGAAGCGCACATCAACACCATCGAAGATCTGCACAACAAGGCGGTCGCGGAACCCGGCAAGCTGAACTGGGGTACGCTCGGCGAGCGCACCACGACCGACGCGTTCCGGCAGTGGCTCGGCGAACACTGGAATACAAAATTCGTCGCCATTCCCTTCAAGGGCGGCAGCGAGATCACCGCGGCGCTGCTCGGCAACACCATCGATGCCGCCAAGATCGGGCTCGGCAACATGGTCAGCCAATTGAACGACGGCAAGATCAAGCTGTTGGCGCTCAGCGGCTCGCGCCGCTGGCAGCAATTCCCCAACGCGCCGACCTTTAGCGAGGCGGGGTTCGGCGCCTATCCAGCCGGTCCGATCTACTGGGGCGTTGTCGTCCCCGCCGGCACGCCGGCGCCGATCGCCGCGCGCCTGCACGATGCGCTGCTGACGATATTCCAGGGCGACAAATTCAAGGATTTCGCCAACCAGAATTTCCTGGAAGCCACCGCCGGCTCGACCGCCGATTTCGTCGCGCTTGCTGAAGAAAGACCGTGAAAGCGCCAAGGTGCTGGTGGATAAGTATATGAAATGAAGAGCCTGCGAGGGTGTCATTGCGGAACGCTAGTTCCGCTCATTCCCGCGAAAGCGGGAATCCAGCACTGGGTCCCCGCTTCCGCGGGGACGAGCGGGAAATAAACCGCTGCGCCGCATCCGGGACACAACCGGAGAAAGCCTCGAAAAAACCTGCCCCAGATGCCATCTTCTCCCCATGAGAATCACCGGCACCAGCCGCCACCGTGGCTGACCCCTTAAAGCGCAGCATTGAGCCTGTAGACCGCCCGGCCCCAGCGCCAGGGGGCATTGCCGCGCGTGCCCAGGCCGCTGGCGCGCCATACCTCAAGGGGCTCAATCCGGAACAACGGCTCGCGGTCGAGACGCTCGACGGCCCGGTGCTGGTGCTGGCCGGCGCCGGCACCGGCAAGACCCGCGTGCTGACCATGCGCATCGCCCACATCCTCAGCCTCGGCCGCGCCCGGCCGAGCGAGATCCTGTCCGTCACCTTCACCAACAAGGCGGCGCGCGAGATGAAGCACCGCGTCGGCGAGATCGTCGGCAGCGTGGTCGAAGGCATGCCGTGGCTCGGCACCTTCCATTCGATCGGCGTGAAAATCCTGCGCCGCCACGCCGAGATGGTCGGGCTCAAGAGCGACTTCACCATCCTCGGCGTCGACGACCAGATCCGGCTGCTCAAGCAATTGCTCGACGCGGAAGGCATCGACGAGAAACGCTGGCCGGGCCGCGTGCTGGCGATGCTGATCGACGGCTGGAAGAATCGCGGGCTCACGCCCGAGCAGGTGCCGGCCGGCGAAGCCGCGGTGTTTGCCAACGGCAAGGGGCTGAAACTCTACAAGGCCTATCAGGAGCGGTTGAAAATCCTCAATGCCGCCGATTTCGGCGACCTGCTGCTGGAATGTATCCGCTTGTTCCGCGAACAACCCGACGTGCTGCGGCAATATCAGGGGCGCTTCAAATTCATCCTGGTGGACGAATATCAGGACACCAACGTCGCGCAGTATCTGTGGCTGCGCCTGCTGGCACAGCGGGCGAGTACCCACCCTCCCCTGCAGGGGGAGGGTCGCGAGCAAAGCTCGCGGAGTGGGGAAGTATTGCCCCCTCCCGGCCCGCTGACGCGGGCCGACCTCCCCCCTCCAGGGGGAGGTGTTCAGGCACAACCAAAAAACATCTGCTGCGTCGGCGATGACGATCAGTCGATTTACGGCTGGCGTGGCGCTGAGGTCGACAACATCCTGCGCTTCGAGCACGATTTTCCCGGCGCCGTCGTGATCCGCCTTGAGCGCAATTACCGCTCGACCGGCCATATCCTTGCCGCCGCGTCGCACCTGATCGCGCACAACGAAGGCCGGCTCGGCAAGACGCTGCGCACCGACGACGAGCCCGGCGAGAAAGTCGGCGTCACCGGCTCGTGGGACTCCGAAGAGGAAGCCCGCGCCATCGGCGAGGAGATCGAGCAGTTGCAGCGCCAGGGTCCTGACGGCAAACCGCACGCGCTCAACGAGATCGCAATCCTGGTACGCGCCTCGTTCCAGATGCGCGAGTTCGAAGATCGCTTCGTCACGCTTGGCCTGCCCTATCGCGTGATCGGCGGCCCGCGGTTCTACGAGCGCGCCGAAATCCGCGATGCGCTGGCCTATCTGCGCGTGGTCAATTCGCCGGCCGACGATCTCGCCTTCGAGCGCATCGTCAATGTGCCGAAGCGCGGATTGGGTGACGCCACCGTGCAGATGCTGCACGACCACGCCCGCAAGCGCCGCATACCGCTCACCGAAGCGGCGCGCGCCATGATCGAGACCGACGAATTGAAGCCGAAGCCGCGCGGCACGCTGCGCGGCGTGCTCGAACTCGTTCGACCGCTGGCGCAAGCAGCGCGACAACCTGCCCCATCACGAGCTCGCCGAAATCATCCTCGACGAGAGCGGCTACACCGAAATGTGGCAGAAGGACCGCTCCGCCGATGCCGCCGGCCGGCTGGAGAACCTGAAAGAACTGATCCGCTCCATGCAGGACTTCGAGACCCTGCAAGGTTTCCTCGAACACATCTCGCTGGTGATGGACAACGAGAAAGGCGCTGAGCTGGATGCGGTCAACATCATGACCATGCATTCGGCCAAGGGGCTGGAGTTCAACACTGTGTTCCTGCCCGGCTGGGAGGAAGGCCTGTTCCCGAGCCAGCGCACGCTCGACGATCAGGGCCGCTCCGGCCTCGAAGAGGAGCGGCGGCTCGCTCATGTCGGACTGACGCGCGCGCGCAAGCGGGCCAAAATCTATTTTGCCACCAACCGGCGCATGCACGGGCTGTGGCAGACCAACATCCCGTCGCGCTTCCTTGACGAACTGCCGGAAGCCAGTGTCGAAGTCACCGAGGCGCAAGGCGGCTTCGGCGGTTATGGCGGCTACGGCTCGTCGCGCTTCGACGCCACCACCTCGTTCGGCTCGAATTATTCAACGCCGGGCTGGCAGCGCGCGCAGGCGAAAAAAGGCGGCGGTTTTTCCGAAAACGGCGCGCGCTACGAACCCCAGCACTACGAATCCAATGATGGTCTCGATGACGACGGCCCGTCGCCGTCACCCTGGCGCGCCAGAGACACCGCCAGCGGCTCCCGCCGCCTGCCGCTCACCATCGAAGGCGAGCTGGTCGCGAAGTCCACCGGTACGGTCTCGGTGTTCGCTCCCGGCGACCGCGTCTTCCATCAGAAATTCGGCAACGGCAACGTCACCGCGATCGACGGCAACAAGCTGACGATCCAGTTCGACAAAGCCGGTGAGAAGCGCGTGGTGGATAGTTTTGTGGAGCGGGTTTAGGCCGCCACGTTGATCTTATCTGGAGCGTGCGCGCTGTGAGATACTCACAAAGCCTCCGCTTAAATCCGCTATTCCGTCATTATTTTGCTGGCGGGCAGACGATCTCTATCTTGCAGCCGGGACCGGGGGTTATCGCCAATTGAAAGCCGTGTAGTTTGACAATGGCCGCCACCAGGCTCAGGCCTAAACCCAGCCCCTTGGTGCCCCGGCTTTTGTCCGAGCGGAAGAAGCGCTTGGTCACATCGTCACGTTCGCTCTCGGGAATGCCGGGGCCGCTGTCAGTAACGCGAATGACGCTCTCCTTGCCGCGGCTGAGCAAAGCAAGCTCCACACGACCGCCGTCCGGGGTGAATTTCACGGCATTGTCGACCAGATTGGCGACAGCCTCGAAAAGAAGATCGCGGTCGCCATGCACCGTCATTTCTTCGGCAGCGTTGACCTGAAGGACGACGCTCTTGTCCTCGGCAATCGGTTCGTAGAGGTCGCCGACCTCACGCAACAACGGCGCGAGATCGATGTTGCTAAATCCGGTGAGCCGGCGGCTGTGCTCGATCTCGGCAATGCGCAACAGCGCAGTGACGACCGTGAGCGATTGGTCGAGACCGGCAATGGACTGATCCGCGACCGCCTGTAGTTCCTCCAGCGTTGCAGCGTGCTCGCGGCCGCGCTCAAGGCGCATCCTCACCCGGGTGAGCGGGGTGCGTAAGTCATGGGCGATGTTGTTGCCTGTCGCGGTAATTTCCTGGATGAGAGTTTCAATCTCATTGAGCATCCGGTTGACGCTGTCGGCAAATTGATCGAACGGGTCATCGCTGCCGCGCGTGGGGAGACGCTGACGCAAGTCGCCTGCCATGATGTGCTGGATTCTTCGATTGACTTCCGAAAGCCGATTGTGAGCCCGCGAGCTCAGAACCAATCCGGTGATGACCGCCAACGCGAATGCCGGCAGCAGACCCAGAGTCAGTGCCCGCTTTACAATTTCGGCAATCTGCTCGATGTCGTCGACGTTGCGGCCGATCGCAATAACCTTGCCGTCCGGCAACGTAGCCGTCACCAGCCGCGCTTTCTCCATTTCGCGGCCGCGATTATCGATCCGGACAACTTCAGTTTCGGCAGCGACGTCCGGCGTCAGGCCCGACGGCACACTTTCCAGATTGCCGGCAATGCGATGGCCGTCGGCGTCGAACAATCCCGCGAGCCTGACGCGACGGGGATCGTCGCGTAGACGATTATCGATATGCTCCTGCAAGTGCGCCGGGGAATCGGCGGCGATGATATGCAATTCCCCGGTTATCAAGTCATCGAAGGATGACGTCATGTACGCGGCAGTTTGCAAATAGACGAAGCCGAACAACAACAAAGTGCACAGCACGAACGCGCAGGTGACGGCGAGCGTCCAGCGAAACGTCGTCGTGCGGACGAAATCAGGAAGGCGCACGGAGGATGAACCCCATACCGCGCACGTTGTGAATCAGGGGCAGCTCTTCCGGCCCGTCCACCTTGTGCCGCAGCCGACCCATATGAACGTCGACAAGGTTGGTCTGGGGAACGAATTTATAGTTCCAGACCTCTTCAAGCAGCATGGCGCGCGTCAGCATCTGATCCTTGCGGCGCATCATGTATTCGAGCAGACGAAACTCACGCGGTAAGAGATCGATGGCGCGCTCGCCGCGCTTGGCAGTGCGCTCAATGAGATCGAGTTCGAGCGGTCCAACCCGTAGCACCGTATCGCGGTTTTCGGACGGACGGCGCAGCAGCGCCTCGATTCGAGCAACCAGCTCGACGATTGCAAACGGCTTGGTCAAATAATCATCGCCACCGGCGTGCAGTCCGCGTACCCGATCGTCCACTGCACCGAGCGCGCTCAAGACCAGGACCGGCGCTCGCATTCCCTCGTGCCGCAAGGCTTCGATGATGGTCAGACCGTCCATTCCGGGAAGCATACGATCGACGATGATCGCTTCCGCCGCGCCCGAACGCGCCTTGTCCAACCCTTCGACGCCGTTTGCGGCCCAGTCGACGTCAAAACCACGATCGACGAGCTCCGCCACGATCTCGTCGGCTGTCTCCTGGTCATCCTCGATAAGGAGCAACTTGGCCATCGGCTCATCCTGTGCGCCATAGCGACCGTTATTCGCCATGTCAGTCTCCGCGCTTTTGCGGGAAGTGTCCTTCCATCCATTATGTGACGGCAACCCTGTATTTTCCATCAGTCGACTTTCAGGTAATGCGCCGAAGAAATTTCAACCGCCCATTCAGCAACGCCAGGTTATCAGAAAGCCATGGTTATCAGGTTGTAAAATAAGGCTTCCTGACGGGGGCACCATTAAAAAGCCTGTTAGAGTCGCCTCGTCGCGCGGCAATCCCTTTATAAATTCGAATTTAGTTTTCTGAACGCCAATTTAATGGTGCCCACGAGAGCGCCGACTTAGTTACAGCGTGCAGCCAACGACTGCACACCTTCTGAAGTGCTGAACAACAAATCTAGGAGAACTCTCATGACGACACTCAACACAAAGGTTATCTTGTCTGCTCTCGGCATCGTCGCGATGCTCTCGAGCCCCGCATTTGCGCAGAAGCCGACCCGCAATGCTTCGCAAGAGCAATCGATGCAGTACCAGACCCCGGTTCAGGCGTATCCCAACGGCGGTACCGTGACCGGAAGCGCATCGAACCGCTTCGAGCAGGAAAACGGCTTCTACGCCGGCCACCGAGCGCAGTAATAGCGTTCTCGACTCCGGAGCGCATAAGCGCCGGTCTTAGGAAAAAGCCTGGGGTTGCAGCCCCGGGCTTCTTCTTTATTGAGCCGGCGTCCTGTGAAGTGGAACGGTTGCCGCGGTGCGCAACCGCGAGCGCTAAACGCGACGCAGACGCGCTTGCTAGTAACTCCCCCACCCGCGCTGCGGGTAATAGGACGTGCCACGGGCCGGCTGGGGCTGACCGCGGGTCGGCTGCGGCGGATTACCCCCGCCGGATGAGCCGAACCAGCCGCCGAAGTGACCAAACAACCCGCCGTCATCTTGCGTGGAGCGCGCGATCTGCGTGTCGGGCGACTTCGCCCGCGTGATGAAGCCGCCCTGCGGCTGGTTGTTCAACACTGCGACGAACTCGGTACGATAGTTGGTTTCGGTGCTCAGCGGCTCATCCGAGACGGTGATCGAGGACAGCGGCAAGGCGGTGGGCGCGATCTTGTCCAGCACCTCCTGCGGGAAGGTGATGCGGTCGAGCGCGTCCTTGGCGTTGTCGCTGTTGTCGATTGAGACTTCGGTCCAGCGCAAACCGCCCTCGGCGCGCGCCACCGCGGTGAAGACGTGGGTGCCGAGCGGCTTGCCCGGATCCTTGATCGTGACCGGATACTCCAGGCTGGTGTCGTACAACTCGCCGCCGTCGGGCAGCTTCTTGTGGGTGTCGCGCCGCACGTAAAGCTTCTGCGTCGCGCGGCTGATGAAGATCGAGACCGGCTCGCCGGCGAGCTTCGCATCCATCGCGGCCTTGGCGGTTTCGACCCGCTTGGCCTCGGCCGCCTTGGCGTCGGCTAGGGCGGCGGCGACGGCATCCTGCTTCGCCTTGGCGTCGACCTTGGCCGCGTCGAGCTGTGTGCCCAGCGCCTCGGCCTTGGCGGCGGCCTTCTGCTGTGTGTCTTGCGCCGCAGCCTTGGCCTGATCCGTGGCGGTTGGGCTCGCGTTGGCGGCAGCGAGCCGCTTCTCGGCGAGGGCAAGCTCGGCATCGGCGCGTTTCTTGAGATAGGTCGAGATTGCGCACCGCTGCCGGGGCCGCGGCAGCCGCACGCTTTGCGGCCGGGACTGCGGCCTTCGCGGCGGCCGCCGCCTTGGCGGCATCGTCCGCATCGCGGGCAGCCGCGTCGGCGTGCGCCGGGATGGCGTCAATCACATCCTGCTTGGGCACGAACAACGACGGATCGGAAAACGCGACCGGCTCTGCGTCGATCGGCGAGATGATCACCCGCATCCCCATCGGCGCCTTGTCGAACACCTTGGCGGCGAAATCGAAAGGCATCCGCACGCAGCCGTGCGAGGCCGCATAGCCGGGCAACGGGCCGCCGTGCAGCGCGATGCCGTTCCAGGTGATGCGCAGCATGTTCGGCATCCAGGCATCGTCATAGAGGCTCGAGTGGTGGTCCTTGTCCTTCTCCACGACGGCGAAAACGCCGGCCGGCGTCTCGCGCCCTGTCGTGCCGGTCGATACCGGTGCGCTCAGGATCCAGCCGTCGGTATCGTAGAAGGTCACCTTCTGGCTCTTGATCGACACGATGGCCATGATCGGGTCCCCCGCCGTACGCGAGGCCGTCATCTGGGTGGGGCGCTCGGGACGCGCCGCCTTGGCGGTGGCGTAGGCAGACGGCGCCGCGATCAGGACCGCCGTAGCCGCGATCATCACCGTCGCGGCGGATGCACGGAAACCCGCCGCAAGGGGGGTGGATCGCGCCGACGTCACTCGATGGGTCATTCATTCCTCGGTTGCAGCGGAACTTCCGGGCGAAGTCCAAGATCAATGCCGGAGCCGGCGGAGATAGTATAGATTCTGACGGTTTACTGAAAGTGTGTGACCTCTCGGTGGCTTGCGGTTCAATGCCGTCAAGTGAAGCGTGGCATCGGTATCGCGTTTTAAGAGCAATCGACGTAATTCAACGGAATGATCGCGCTTTACATCGACGCCGACGCCTGCCCGGTAAAGCAGGAGATTTACCGCGTCGCCGAGCGGCATGCGCTCAAGGGTACGGCCATCAAGGTGTTCGTTGTCAGCAACAGCCCGATCGCGGTGCCGCGGGATGAGATGGTCGAGCGTATCGTTGTCGGGGCAGGCATGGACGAGGCCGACAACTGGATTGCGGAGCGCGCCAGGCGCGGCGACATCGTCGTGACCGCCGACGTGCCGCTGGCGAGCCGCTGCGTGAAGACCGGCGCCAGCGTGATCGGGCCGAACGGCAAGGCCTTCACCGAAGACTTCGATCGGCAACACGCTCGCCACGCGCAACCTGATGGACAGTTTGCGCAGCGCCGGCGCCATCACCAGCGGACCAAAGCCGTTTTCGCCGCGCGACCGCTCGGAGTTCCTCTCCGCACTTGACCGCGCGATCGTGCGGCTGGTCCGCGACGGGTTTGGGGCGAAAACCCCGTAACGTCATCGCAAGCGCAGCGACAGCGGGTGAGCCATAACCCCGCCGAGCGAATTGACTATGTTCCTAATGTATCTAGGAATAAAGTCGAGAAAAAACAAATCGCGGGTTCGCGCCGGTATCTCGATATTGCACTGCAACCTATGTTTTCTCGACATGCAATCCATGCATATCAATGGTTTGCAATTAACGCCTCTTAAATATATTGCAACGCACAACGATATAAGAAACGGGACGGAAACGTCCCCAAAACCCATCGTTTCAAGAAGAAAATCGGAGATTTTCGTTATGACCTCGGCCCGTACCATGACTTCCAGCCGCGACACCCTCGATGGCACTCTCCGCCGCGGGCTTTCGCGATTTGTCGGCGAGCTCGCCGCGGGTTTTGAGGCGATCTTCGAGATTTTTGCCGAAGCTGGCGACGGTTCGACCGAGGCGCGCGCCCGTTTCCCGTTCGCCGACTAGCAAACCGCACCCCTGCAGGAACCTCACGCCGGCATCCGCCCCGGATTGGCTAACGCCTAGTGAAGCCAAACCACGGAATTTAGCCAGGATTACGCGCATTATTTTTACGCGCGCGACGGCATATCACGCTCAAGAGCATGATCCGGAAAAGTGGAGTTCCGGTTTTCCGAAAAGATCATGCTTCTCATGTAGGCCCGAACCAAAGCACCCGTTGTGCGTTGCAATAGGGCCGGGACTATTCGCGCCCTTTATCTCCCCCAAGGCGCAAGCAGAAGGTGAACGTCGATGGCTGCATCGGACCGAATGCTGTCGCCCACATGCTGCTGCGGCAAGCCGATGCGGCTTACCAAGCCGCGCCCGATGCCGGCGCGCGACGAAACCCATATCGACGTATTCCAGTGCGCCGCCTGCGGCCACGAGATGCGCGTCACGGTGTGGGGCGAAGAGCGGCGGTAGGTTTTCCGCGCGCTGCTTTACTCGCGCGCTTCGCGGCTGTGAAAGACACGCAACATCACCAGTCGCTCGCCGTCGCAAGCGTACCAAAAGATGTACGAGGCGTTTGCCACTTCAAGTACCAACTCGCGGAAGTGCGGACGGCCTTCGATCGCGCGGCCAATCAGAGGATGTTCTTCAAGTAGGCTTGTCCGTTGCCTGATTTGATTTGCAATGGTCTTCGCAAGCTGCGGATGACGGTCGTGCAGAAAGGCCGCGAACCTGTCGAGATCGGCCAGAGCTGCGGCCGACCACTCAAGCCTCACGGGGCTTTCCAGCCCACGAATCCTGGCGTCCCCCAAGTGTCGAGCCAGCGAACAACATCTTCATGAGGCGTGGTCGGCTCGCGAGCCTTGATAGCGGCCCACTGGCGATCAAGCGCCGCCAATTCCGCATCCGGCAATTTTGCGCCCGCGCCGACAATTTCCGCGAGCAGTTCGGCAACAGACAAGCCAACTTCGGCAGCGCGTGTCTCCAGCGCCGCAGCGGTCGCGTCATCCACTTCGATAGTTCGAAATTTTACGTTCATTGCAGGAGTTTAGCACAACCGCGGCTCCTGCCAAAGCTCGCGCGTCACAGTTAGAGTGAAGCACTTCATCCGCTCATTCCCGCGAAAGCGGGAATCCAGCCTGGGTCCCCGCCTTCGCGGGGACGAGCGGAGCGAGGCTATCGCTACGGCCGCCCGCCGATCTCCTGGGCGAACAGCACCAGCGTCTTGCGATAGGTCTCGGAGTGATTCCACTCGTGCATCGCGTCGAAATTCGGCGTGCCTTCGTGATACGGCTGCCCCGGCTGCCCAGCCGTTGGTGTGCAGGAGGTTCGCCGTCGAGGCGAGCACGTCCGGCACCGAGTGGCGCAGATCGACGCGGCCGTCGCCGTCGAAGTCGACGCCGTATTTGATGTAGGACGACGGCAGGAACTGGGTCTGGCCGATCTCGCCGGCATAGGCGCCGATCAGGTCGCGCAACGGCAGATCGCCGCGCTGTAAGATCTTGAGCGCCGCGATCAATTCACCCTGGAACAGATCGGTGCGCCGGCAGTCCCAGGCCAGCGTCGAGAGCGTGCGGATCACCGGCAGCTTGCCCATGTCGCCGGTGCCGTTGTCGGTTTCCATGGTCCAGATCGCCATGATCATTTCGCGCGGCACGCCGTATTTCTGCTCGATGCGCGAGAACAGATCGGCATATTGCGCCAGCAGCCGTTTGGCGCGGTTGATCCGCGCCGGGATGACGCGCGTGCGCGAATATTGCTCGAAGCTCTGGGAGTGAAACATGCCGTGCTGGCGGCGATCGAAGGCGAGCACGGTCTGGTCGGCCGAAAGCCCGGCAAACGCGGTGTTGATGGTCTGCTGCGTTGACGCCCGCCGCCAGCGCATCGGTCCGCATCTGGGCGAGGAAGCCTTCGTAGCTGCCGCCGCATGTCGCGGCGGAGGCGGGTGCGGCGGCGAATGTAGAAGGCCGCAAGCGCAAATCCGGCGGCGGTAAAGCGGACCATCAAAAAACGGGCAGTCATCACCCTCACCTCGTTATCGTCCCGCGTGGGTTTTACACGGTGGGATGAGGCTTGTCGCGAGGCTTGGCGCGCGCCGCCATAGCGCACGCCTTAGTTTCCCGTAATTCGCGAAGCAAACGAGATGCCCGGCCAAAGCCGGGCATGCCTTTCTGCTGGACCCCGCTTTCGCGGGGATGAGCGGCCAGCCGCTCAGTTATCCAGGAAGCTCCGCAGCTTCCGCGACCGCGACGGATGCTTCAGCTTCCGCAGCGCCTTGGCCTCGATCTGGCGGATGCGCTCGCGCGTCACCGAGAACTGCTGGCCGACTTCTTCCAGCGTGTGGTCGGTGTTCATGCCGATGCCGAAGCGCATGCGCAGCACGCGCTCTTCGCGCGGCGTGAGCGAGGCCAGCACCCGCGTCGTGGTCTCGCGCAGGTTCGACTGGATCGCGGCGTCGATCGGCAGGATGGCGTTCTTGTCCTCGATGAAATCGCCGAGGTGCGAATCTTCCTCGTCGCCGATCGGCGTTTCGAGCGAGAGCGGCTCCTTGGCGATCTTGAGAACCTTGCGCACCTTCTCGAGCGGCATGCCGAGCTTCTCGGCCAGTTCTTCCGGCGTCGGCTCGCGGCCGATCTCGTTGAGCATCTGGCGCGAGGTGCGCACGATCTTGTTGATGGTCTCGATCATGTGCACCGGGATGCGGATGGTGCGGGCCTGATCGGCGATCGAGCGGGTGATGGCCTGGCGGATCCACCACGTCGCATAGGTCGAGAACTTGTAGCCGCGGCGGTATTCGAACTTATCGACCGCCTTCATCAGGCCGATGTTGCCTTCCTGGATCAGGTCGAGGAATTGCAGGCCGCGGTTGGTGTATTTCTTGGCGATCGAGATGACGAGACGAAGGTTCGCCTCCACCATTTCCTTCTTGGCCTGGCGGGCTTCGCGCTCGCCCTTCTGCACCATGTGCACGATCTTGCGGAACTCGCCGATCTCGAGGCCGGTTTCGCTCGCCAGCGTGTGGATGTTGGTGCGCAGATCCTTGATGCGGTCCTTGTCCTTGGCGACGAAATTCTTCCAGCCCTTTTCGGTGAGCTTGGAGACGCGGTTGAGCCAGCGCGGATCGAGCTCGGTGCCCTGATACTGCCGCAGGAACTGGTCGCGGGCGACGCCGTGGCTTTCGGCAAGCCGCATCAGCCGGCCCTCATGGCCGACCAGCTGCTTGTTGATGCCGTAAAGATGCTCGACCAGCGCTTCGATGCGCGCGGTGTTGAGGCGAAGCGACTTCACCTCGCCGATGATGTCTTCCTTGAGCTTCTTCGCCTTGCGTTCCTGCGCCGGCGACAGCGTCTCGTTATGCAGCTTGCCCTCGATATCGAGCTCCTGCAGGCGGCGCAGCCGCTTGAAGGCGTCGGCGATGTTGTCGAAGGTCTCGAGCACTTTCGGCTTGAGCTCGGCCTCGATCGCGGCGAGCGACATGGAATTCTCCATATCGTCCTCGTCCATGTCGGAGTCGGAGATCGGCCGCTTCTTCGCGCCTTCCTCGCCAGTCTTGAACGGGGTCGCGGAAGCCGGCGCCGACGGCGGCGCAACAGCCTGCGGCGGCACATAGCCGGGCGCGCCGGGGCCGGGCGCGACGCGGCCCGGAATCGGCTGGCCGTCCGGGCCGATCTGCCGGCGTCACCACCTTGGCGTCGGGGCCGGCATAGGTCGCTTCAAGATCGATAATGTCGCGGAGGAAGACTTTTCCCTCGTTGAGCTCGTCGCGCCAGATGATGACGGCCTGGAAGGTCAGCGGGCTTTCGCATAGCCCCGCGATCATCGCCTCGCGGCCGGCCTCGATGCGCTTGGCGATGGCGATTTCGCCCTCGCGCGAGAGCAGCTCGACCGAGCCCATTTCGCGCAGATACATGCGGACCGGATCGTCGGTGCGCTCGGCCGGCTCCTTGGCTTCGGATTTGACGAGGGCTTTCGGGGCCGCCTCGACCAGTTCGCCGCCCTCGGACTCCTCTTCTTCCTCTTCCTTCTCGTCTTCGTCGCCGTCGGCCTCTTCGGTCTCGACGACGTTGATGCCCATCTCGTTCATCATCGCCAGGATGTCTTCGATCTTCTCGGAGGTGACTTCCTCGGAAGGCATCACGGCGTTGAGCTGTTCGTAGGTGACATAGCCGCGCTTCTTGGCGGCCTTGATCATCTTCTTGACGGCGGCGTCGGAGAGATCGAGCAGCGGCCTGTCCGGGGTCTCGGCGCCATCCTTTTCCTGCGTCTCGGGGGCATCCTTCGCTGGCGCGGCCTTGGCCGTCTTGACGATAGTTTTGGTCGCCGCGCTCTTCGTTGCCATGTGCAAAGCCTCCAACGCCTTGTCCCCCTGCCCTAATGGCCGCAAGCCACCGGCAGGGATTTGGGGACCTAACGCGTCCCCCTACCCTATGGTTTGAGTCTCCATGCCGGAGCTTTCTCCGGCCGGGACCCCTGGTCTTGCCGGTTCCCGGCCCGGTTCCTGGGCGGTAACAGGCAAAAAGGGCAGTGCCGGTCAAAGCACTACCCGCGAATCGAGGTCTTAACCATCGCAAAGCGGCGTTAAGCAGCCACTAACCACAACGACGGGGGCAGACCTCGACTTCCCCTACCGCCGGATCGCCCATGGGACTAAAGACCCGCGGGGCGACAGACCCTCCCAAAAGGGAGCAAAATGTGACGCGGCCCATTTCCTGAAGCAAGCAAGTTCCTTAAGCAAGCCTGCGTCGGAGGCAACCCCTAGAATGGCAGCCCTCTACATCGGCTTGGCCTTCCGGCCGGAAGAGACCCCGAAACCCTCGACCAGGGCCTCGAAACCGTCCAGCGAGGAGAGCCGCTCTTTGACATCGAGGAGCCGGGAGTAATTCGCCTCGGAATTATCCTGCCCGAGCGCCAATTCCGCGTCCTTAAGCTCCCGAGATAGTGAATGCCACTGCCGATGCAAGGCAACAAGCTGATGCCACGTCAGTAAAACATCATCGGGCGCTGCATCCGGCCGCGCGCCCCAGACCGAGAGCGTGGTGATCGAGCGCTCAACCCGCGAAAGCGTCTCGCCAAAGCCGGCGCGCTCGAGTTCCGCAACCAGCGCGGCACGATCGGCCTCGGTCGAGTGGCCGCCGTCATGGGCGAAATCGCCCGCCGCATGGTGGGCGAACACGTCGATCAACGCGCCCTTGAGCCGCTGGGTATCGGGATTGCGGAACTCGGCTTCCGCCAATTCCTCCATGTGGTCATGCAGCAGCCACGGATGATTGACCGCGGCCTGCAACATCACCGCCTCGCTGCGCGGGATCGCGGCGCGCGGGCCGCGGTGCAGCGAGCTTGCGGCCAGTTGCGGGCTCGCGGCGACATAATTCTCGTCGCTCCGAAACGACGCGCGCGGGCCGAGCGGACGCGCCGGCGCGCCGGTAAGTCTTCCACCGAAGCTGCCAGAGAATCCTGGCCGGTTGTTGAAACGCGGATCGCGCGGGGCAGAGCGGCGCGCGCCATTATCGGCCGGCGCGAAATGGGTGCGCAGCCGCGTGGCGAAATCCTGCCGGTAATAGCGGCGCACGGTTTCGTCGGCGATGGTCGCCGTCACCTCGTTGAGGCGCGCTTCAAGGGCGGCGCGGCGCTCCGGCGTATCGAACGGGCCTTGTTCGCTCTCTCTTTGCCACAGCATGTGCGCGAGCGGCTGCGCGGCGCCGAGCACGTCCGCAATCGCTTCGCGGCCGCCGGAGCGGGCGAGATCGTCGGGATCCTGGCCATCGGGCAGGCTTGCGAATTTCAGGCTCTTGCCGGGCTTGATCAGCGGCAGCGCGATATCGATCGCGCGATACGCGGCGCGGCGGCCGGCGCCGTCGCCGTCGAAGCACAGCATCGGCTCGTCGTTCATTTTCCACATCAGGCCGAGCTGATCGGCGGTGAGCGCGGTGCCGAGCGGCGCGACGGTCGCCTCATAACCGGCGGTGACCATGGCGATGACATCGACATAGCCTTCCACCGCGATGATCGGCGCGCCGTCATGGGAGGCTTTGCGGGCGGCGGCGATGTTGTAGAGCGTTGCGCCCTTGTGAAAGAGCGGTGTCTCCGGCGAGTTCAGGTATTTCGCGGCGACTTCTTTCTCCAACGCCCGGCCGCCGAACGCGATCACCCGGCCGCGCCAGTCGGAAATCGGAAACATGACGCGATCGCGAAAACGATCGTACGGCACCGCGATATCTTCGCCGGCGACCAGAAGCCCGGCCTCGACCATATCCTCGACCGGAATTTTCGCTGCGCCCAAGTGCTCCTTGAGCGCATACTGATCGGACGTCGCATAGCCGAGCCGGAATTTCAGTTGCGTCGCCGACGTGAGCCCACGGTCGGCGAGATAGCCGCGGCCGCGCGCGCCATTGCGTGACGCCAGCGTTGCTTCGAAGAACTTCGCCGCAATCTCGCAGATATCGTACAGCGTCTTGCGCCGTTCCTCGCGCGCTTCGGCCTCCGGCGAATAGGCCGGCAGCGCCACGCCGGCCTCGCTTGCCAGCCGCTCCACCGCTTCCGGAAAGCTCACGCCTTCGGTGAGCATCAGGAAGTCGAAAATGTTGCCGTTCTTGCCCGAGGAGAAATCAAACCAAGCCTGCTTGTGATCATTGACGAAGAACGACGGCGTCTTCTCCTTGTTAAAAGGCGACAGCCCTTTCCATTCGCGCCCGGCCTTGCGCAATTTGACGCGCCGGCCGACGACTTCCGAAACCGGAAGCCGCGCCCGCAGTTCGTCAAGAAATTGCGGCGTAAAGCGCATGGTGATTCGCCTGGACCTGCGAGGGTAGCGCAGGACGCATCTGAATATAGGGTGAGTCCCGCCGCGGCGACGCCAAGTCCGATTGTCCCGGTTATCCACAGGCTCCGATGCCCGTCATCCTGAGGTGCGAGCCATAAGCGCGTTCACGCGCGTCTTGCGCGCGCTATGGCGAGCCTCGAAGGATGAGCGGCCCGGGCCGTCGCCCTTCGAGGGCCGCTTCTCGGCCACCTCAGGGTGACGGATTTTGCGTGGCGGCCCTGGATGACGGGCTAACTCACCCGCCAGCCATCCGCCGTGTAACCGAACAGCCGCTGCACCCGGTAATAGCGGGGCGAGCGCGGCGCGGTGAAGCCCCAGAGCTCGGAGCGGCCTGCGGTGTATTTCCAGTAATTGGAATCGTGCGGCTGGTAGCCAGCGTCGACCTGGAGCACTTCGGCGGCGTATTCCAGCGGCACCTCGTCGGGCCCGCAGAAATAGGCGAACACATTATTGCCCGGCCCGTGGCGGCCCGGACCCCATTCGATCGGATAGCCGTTGTCCTTCATTCGCCCCATGCCGCGCATGACCGAGTCGATATCCGGCACGTCGAACGCGATATGGTTGAGGGTAGGCAGACCCAGTTTGCACATCACGATCGAGCAGTGATCGCTGTTCGAACAATGCAGGAAGGTGAGCGGCGCGTTCTCGTCGTAAATCGCGAAGCCGAGCACCTTGGTGAAGAACGCGACGCTGCCATCGTAATCGTGGGCGTTGAGATTGGCGTGGACGATCTTGCGCGGCCTGTCGCCTTGGTCGGCATGATCGGCGTGATCCTTCACCTCGCAAACGAAAGCGAGGTTGCGGCCGTCGGGATCCTTGCAGCCGAAACCGTAACCGCCGCCGGCGGATTTCAGCACAGCCGGCGCCGTCGCCTGACATCCTGCGGCCGTCACCGCTTTATGCAGCGCCTCGACATCGGCACGGTTCGCGACGTCGAACGTCAGGCGAACGACCGCCGGCTGCGTGCCACGATGCAGCCCGAGGATATGGTGATAGCCGGCGGTGCCGCGAAAATAATGCGCGTCATGGTTTTGCGCGACCGGCGTCAGATTCCACACCGCCTCATAGAAACGCGCAGCTTCCTCGAGATTAGTGGCGACCAGTTCGGCGCTGCGCAGGCCGCGAATAAGACAGTCAGGCATAATGATTTCCTTTTAGAGCATGATCCGGAAAAGTGGATACCGGTTTTCCGGAAAGATCATGCTCCACTAAAATATCCAGACCATGATCCGATTCAACTTGATCGGATCATGGTCTGATGGCGTAGCAACCGCCGGGTTGCCTCGCCGGCAAGGCGGGCGCGCTCCGCGATCGGCAGATTTCCGGTCGCCGCGTTCGGCGCCTCGACCGCGATCGGCGTATCGGGCGGGAACGCCGCGATAAAAGCATCAAGCCACAGCTCGCCGTCGCCGGGATAGAGCCGGTTGCCGCGCGCTTCGTCGCGGTTTTGCTCCGGCGGCGGCTTGGTCTGCGGCGCGTCGCACAGATGAATGTAGGAGAACAGCGCCGGATCGTAAGCCGCGAGGTCGGACGGATGACCGCCGGAGCGGCTCAAGTGCAGCGCGTCCACCAGCAGGCCGGCATCCGCCGGCGCGGTCTCGGTGAGAAACGCATGCGCCTTCTGCAAGGTGCCGAGCACCGAATACGGAATGAATTCCAGCATGGTGCGGAGCCCGCAGGCAAAAGCCGCGGCGCAAAGCTTGCCGAAATTATCTGAAAGCCGCGCCCTGTCGTCATCGAGCGCAATGGTCAACACATGTTTGGCGCCAAGTTCGGCGCCGGTCCCGAGCGCGGGCTTGAGCGCCTCGATCCGCGTTTCCGGCTTGAGCCAGATCGCCTCGACGTCGAGGATTTTGAGGCCAGTCTCGGCGAGCCGCTGTCTGATCCGGCGTTGCAGGCCGGCATCGCCGACCACATCGGTGATCTCGCTCGCAGCAAACGCCGGCACGATGCGCAAACCGACAGCATCAAAGCCGCCAACCGCCGCCGCATCGATCAACGCGATCGGATCGGCATCGAGCACCGTGAGATGCGCAAGCGATATCGGTCTCAAGGCGCGCTTCCTTCCCGGGCGGATGTTAACCGATAAATAGCGCGGGCCTAGACCCTAATCCGATCAAGTGGAATCGGATCAGGGTCTAGATTTCAAGTTGGAGCATGATCTTTCCGGAAAACCGGAAGTCCACTTTTCCAGATCATGCTCTAGTCCACACGGATAAGCTCGCGGCGAATTCGCATCCGTTGCCCGATGACTACCATCAGCACGACGGCTCCCGCATAAGCCAGCGTCGTCAAGCGTAGCGGCTCGGAATTGATCAGCGCCGCCAGCACCACAATGACGAAGGGCTGCAACAGCATCAGCTGCCCAATCCGCGCCACTCCCGCCATGGCCATCGCGGCGTTGAACACGAAGAACGCAAAGAACTGGCTGACGAGTCCGACATAAGCCAGCCCTGCCCAGACCTGAGGCGACACCGCGCCAAGATCGCGAGGCCACAGCAGAAAAGCCGCACACGCGGAGAACGGCAGCAGCATCGCGACCTGCCAGGACACCACTTCCCATCCCGGCATACGCATGCTGGTGCGGCCCGAGAGCGTATAGCCGAACGCGCCGGCGATGACGGTGGCGAACAGATAAAGGTCGCCGGCCGCGAACCATTGCATATGATTTTGCCGAAGCACGAAGCCGATCACGATGGCGGCGCCGGCGAGGCTTGCAAGCCAGAAGCCCGCGCTCGGGCGCTCACGCGCGACCAGTGCCGCGGCGCCCGCCGTGGCCAGCGGCAAGATGCCGAGCACGACTCCGCCGTGAGCGGCAGGCACACTCATCATCGCGAGCGCCATGCACACCGGAAAGCCGACCACCGTACACAGGCCGCCGAGGACGATCTCGGGCCACAGGTCTCGCGGCGGCAACGGCTTGCGGGCGATCAGCAGAAAGACAAGGCCGGCGCAGCCGGCGATCGTGGCTCGCGCCGCAGTTAGAAACAGTGGATCCAGTTGCGCAACAACAAGTCGCGTTGCCGGCAGCGTGCCGCCAAACATCACGACGCCGGCAACCCCGAGCGCCACGCCGAGCCTGCTACGGCGACGGACCGCTGAATGCGGATCGGCGGAGGCTGCCGCCGCGGCAGCCCGTTCAAGCGTACTCACGCCGTTTCTCCGTGAGCTCTGCGTCAGCCGGCGAGCAGCTTCTTCACCATGGCGCTGGCTTTCGAAAAATCCATCTTGCCGGCGAAGCGCTCTTTCAGCGCGTTCATGGTGCGGCCCATATCCTTGAGCGTTGCGGCTTCCAGTTCCTTAATCAACGACGAGATCGCCTCGCCCGCTTCCCTGTCGGACATCTGCTTCGGCAGGTAGGCGGAAATAATCTCGATCTCCTCGCGCTCCTGGGTGGCGAGATCGGTGCGGCCGGCCTTCTCATAAATCTCGAGCAATTCCTGGCGCTGTTTGATCATCTTGCCCATGACGTCGAGGATCTCGGGGTCACTGAGCTTCAGCCGTTCCGCGCCGCTTGTCTCGCGCTGGAGAATCGCGGCATTCACGAGACGGAGCGTGGAGACGCGCCGTGTGTCGCCCGACTTCATCGCCTGTTTCGTCGCGTTGTTGATATCGTCGCGCAACACGGCTATGCCCTCTCGCACCAGCGCCCGCACGGGTCGGCGGGCGGGCAATGATGTAGGCCCTTGCCGATGCCGATACAACCGCAGAGTTCCGCGCCAAACTCTCCCCTATGGGACGAGCCGAAGCCGACTGCCATGTTAGTCATGGCCGACGGCACGGTGCTGGAAGGTGTCGGCTTCGGCGCCATCGGCCACGCCGTCGGCGAAGTCTGTTTCAACACCGCGATGACCGGCTACGAGGAGATCCTCACCGATCCGTCCTATGCCGGGCAGATCATCACCTTCACCTTTCCGCACATCGGCAATGTCGGCACCAACGAGGACGACATCGAGACGGTGAACCTTGCGGCGACACCCGGCGCGCGCGGCGTGATCCTGCATTCCGCCATTACCCAGCCTTCGAACTATCGCGCCACGCGGCATCTTGATGCCTGGCTGAAAGCGCGCGGCATCATCGGACTCGCCGGCCTCGACACCCGCGCGCTCACCGCGCTGATCCGTGAGAACGGCATGCCCAACGCGGTGATCGCGCACGAGCCGTCCGGCACATTCGATCTCGATGCGCTCAAGCGCGAGGCGAAGGAATGGCCGGGCCTGCTCGGCATGGATCTCGTGCCGATGGTGACGAGCGGTCAGCGCTTCACCTGGGATGAAACGCCGTGGCAATGGGGCGAAGGCTACGGCGAATTGAAAGAGGCAAAATTTCACGTCGTCGCCATCGACTACGGCATCAAGCGCAACATCCTGCGCCAGCTCGCCGGCCATAAGTGCCATGTCACCGTCGTGCCGGCGACGACATCCGCCGAGGACATCCTTGCGCTCAAGCCGGACGGCATTTTCCTCTCCAACGGGCCGGGCGACCCTGCCGCCACCGGCGAATATGCCGTGCCGGTGATCCGCGCGCTGATCGAGAAGAAGCCGGTGTTCGGCATCTGCCTCGGCCACCAGATGCTCGGCCTGGCGGTCGGCGCCAAAACAATGAAAATGCATCAGGGTCATCATGGCGCGAACCATCCGGTGAAGGACCTGAAAACCGGCAAGGTCGAGATCACCTCGATGAACCACGGTTTTGCGGTCGACCGCGCGACGCTGCCGAACAACACCGTCGAGACCCACGTCTCGTTATTCGACGGCTCGAACTGCGGGCTCGCGCTCACCGACAAGCCGGTGTTCTCGGTGCAATACCATCCCGAGGCGTCGCCCGGCCCGCAGGACAGTCATTATCTGTTCGGCCGCTTTGTCGATCTGATGCGCGACGCCAAGCAGACTTAGTTCCGGTCTCGCGTGACGCGATACGGAATCGCCGAAAACATCAACGCAGTCACACTGGACCGATCAATCCATGAAGTGGATTTTTGTGATTATCGCCGTTGTCGGCACGCTGCCGGCGCTGGCGGCCGATTTGCCGTCCCGCAAGCCCGGTCTGTGGGAAATCACGACGACCGTCGAAGGCGGAAATTCGCAGACCAAAAATTCGCCGGCCCAGGTTCTCAAGCAGTGCATTGACAAGGCTACCGATCCGATGACGCTGTCGATTGCCGGCCCGTTCTCGTCGGCGGTCTGTCCAAAGCGCGAGGTAAAATCTTCCGGCGATACGATCACTGTCGATTCGACCTGCACGATCGGCAAATCGACCGCGACCGCGCATGCCGTGATCACCGGCAGCTTCGACAGCGCCTATACGATGACGGTGAAGTCCGATAGCTCCAACCTGCCGGGCGGCACGATGACGATGACAATGACCGGAAGCCGGTTAGGCGACTGCAGCCCCGATCAGAAACCCGGCGACATCATTCTGAGCAACGGCAGGACCTTCAACATCCTGGAAGCGCAGAAATACGTCCCATCGAACATTCCGCTGGGGGCTCCACAGTCTCCGCCGCAATAGATCAAGGGCCCACTTACAGCGCGTCGAGAAACTTCAACGTATAGCTCTTGGCGTATTCGGGACTGGGCGCGATCACGCCGGCACTGACCATTTCATCGACAAACGCCGACATTCGCTTGTCGCTGATAACGCCGATCTTGCCCGCGGCAGCGTCGCCGCCGTCGAGCAGTTTGTTGTCCTTGATCATCTTGAAGCCCTCAACCAGCGTCGGCATATCCAGTTGCGGGTTCAGCCGGATCAGCTCTTCATTGGTTGCTTTCGGATCGGCGAGATAGAGGCGCCACCCTTCCGCTGTCGCCTTAAGAAAGTTGCGCAGTATCTCGGGCTTCTCGCTGATCGTGGTTTCCGTCGTTTCGACGGTGTTGATGTATTGGGTCCAGCCGAAGTCGGCCAGCATCAGCGAGCGGCCGTTCGGAACATTGACCCCAACCATGGTCGGATGGTCGATGGTGATATAGCCCTGCGCCACTGCGGTGGGATCGAGCGACCAGGCACGATAGCTCGAATCGAAAGGCTTCAGTTGCTCATCGCTATAGCCGAACTTCGCTTTCAGCCACGGCCAGTAGTTCACCCGCGAAATGCCCGGAATGTACATCGGGTCGTGGCTCAAGTCGGCGAGCGACTGCGCCTTGTTCTCCGGATGAAGCATGAAGGTGGTGGCATCCTTCTGATACCACGACGCGATGGTCACGATCGGAACTCCGTGCAGCCGCGCGTTGAGCGTCCGCATCGTCGTGCCCATGATCATGTCGGTCTGGCCGGCCGCCAGTAATTGATAGACATTAAGTTGAGGGCCACCCGGCGTAATCGTGACATCCAGACCGTATCGTTCGTAAACGTGCATCACCTTGGCGGCGAAGTATCCGGCGTGGTCCGCGGTCGGGAACCAGTTAAGGGTGAAGCTTACTGGAGTTAGCGCGCTGTCCGCGACCGCACCCACGGTCGCCGCGCAGAAAGTCGCCAGGAAAGAAAAGGCAAAGACGAATATTTTTCTCATTTCGCGGCCCCTCTTGCTTGTCGGCGTTTCCGTTCCTCGTGTCACAAAAAGCAAGTTCGGTGCCACGCCCGGGGGCCAACACGCGGAACTCTCCGATGCATGGCCCAAAATCTGAGCGTTGCCTTTGTGGCAGCGCCATGTTGCTAAAACAGTGCTTGTCGTAAGGGCTCCAGCACCGTCTAATCTCATCCAGCCGTCGCTAGGGGGTATCCGCCGGGCCTCCCCTGAGCCGGACTGAGAAATCTGTTTCTCAAACATAGTCCTCGACTGGAGCCTGGCATGCTGGTCTATCAACCACCGCTCGCACCGAAGAACATTCCCGTCGTCGATCTGACGCCGAGTTTTTCCGGCGACATGGCGCGTATCGACAGCGTCGCTGCAGAGATTCATCGCGCTTGCCGGGAGATGGGATTTTTTTATGTCTCCCATCACGGCATCGACCAATCTCTGATCGAGGACGCCTTCGAATACTCGGCGCACTTTTTCAGCCTCCCCACCGAGGCGAAACGCGCGCTCAATATGAAGAACTCGCCGACTGTCGCCGGTTACGAATGCGGCGACCAGCAGCTCGACAGTCAGACCGCAGGTGCAGAAAAGGCGCCGCCAGACCTGAAAGAGAGTTTTGCCTTCGGAATGGAGTTGCCGGCCAGCCACCCGCTGTCGCAAAAACGCATCCGCAACTATGGCCACAATCAATGGCCGGAGCTGCCCGGCTTTCAGGAGACGATGCTGCGTTATCAGGGCGAAGTCCGAAAGCTTGGCGATCACCTGCTTGGATTGCTGGCCCGATCGCTCGACCTGCCGCTCGACTGGTTCGTGCCGCACTATCAGATGTGCTCGCAGTCGGTCCGGCTGCTCAAGTATCCGCCGCAGCCGCAAAACGCGGCCTTTAATCAGATCGGCGCCGGCGCCCATACCGATTGGGGCGGCGTGACCGTCCTCGCGCAAGACAGTCTCGGCGGTCTCGAAGTCCGTAATGCGAATGGCGATTGGGTTCAGGCGACGCCGATCCCGAACACGTTCGTGATCAATCTCGGCGACCTCATGGCACGCTGGACCAACGGCATCTACAACGCCAACATGCACCGGGTAAAAAATAACCGCAGCGGCCGCGACCGCTATTCGATCGTGTCCTTCAACAGTCCGCGCCCGGAAGTCGTCATCGAACCGATGCCTGGGTGCATTACCGAGGATTTCCCGCGAAAATTTCCAACCTGCACCGCACAGGAACACGTCAATGAGATGTTCCGCCGCTCCTACGGCTATAGCCCAGGCCAGACGGCGGCAGTCGCATAGACAAGCACCGGGCTGCTCCTGACCAGATATGATCCCAGTAAAGCAGCAGTCTCGTCGCCTCCCTCAGTGACAAAGGCATTGTTTCCTCCTCGGTCGCTTGCAAAAAAAGCGTGTGCAGCCGGCTGGCGGCGTAAGATGCGCGCGCTTCTGTTAAGGTCGCTTTGAAGAGAGACGAATGGCCACGCCTGCTGCGATCGAGCAATTTCGCCTGGATATCGGGAATGTCTTTTCCAGCACCAATGAGCGCGTGCTGCGCCAGAAGTCCCACGATTTTCACTGGTACAGCCCGATCCTGACGCCGCAGCTCGAGCATTGCTGCGCGGATATCGTCGTTCAGCCCCGGAGCGAAGAAGAGATCGAGACTGTCGCTGCGTCTGCGGCGAAGCACCGGCTCCCGATTACGATTCGCGGCGGCGGCACCGGCAACTACGGACAGTCGGTGCCGCTTAAGGGCGGCATCGTTCTCGACATGACCGGCTACAACAAAGTCATTGCGGTCGAACCCGGCAGTATCTGCGTACAGGCCGGCGCCATCATCGGCCCCGTACTCGAAGCGGCGCTGGCGAGCGGCCAGCAGTTGATGATGTACCCTTCGACGATGAAGTCCGCGACCATCGGCGGCTATCTCGGCGGTGGGTTTGCCGGGATCGGTTCGGTGCGCCACGGCATCATCCGCAATTCAGGCATGATCCAGTCGCTCAAGATCATGACGCTCGAAGAAAGCCCGCGCGTGCTGACACTATCGGGCAAGGATGTCGGCTTTGTTTTTCATTCCTGGGGTACGACCGGGATCATCCTTGAAGCCAAACTCAAGCTCGTTCCCGCACAAAAATGGATCGACTGCATCGCCACCTTCCCGACGTACGGTGACGTTATCGCGTTCGGCAACGCCGCATTCGCCAGCGACCTGGAAATATTCCTGCTCAGTGCCGTCGAGCGCCGGTTCGCGCCATTCTACAAAAGGCTCAACGATTATTTCGACGGCAGCCGCCACGCCATGTTCTCAATGGTGAAAGACGGCGACGTCGATGCCTTCTTCGCTCTCGCCGCAACCTTTAACGGCGTACGCGCCATGGCGGTCAGCGAAGCCGAAAGCGAAAAGGCGAAGCTGCGGCGCATTCACGAGACCGCGTTCAATCACACCACCCTGATGGCGCTGCAGGTCGACCGGCACTGGACCTATCTGCAACTGGTCACGCCGAACCCGTTCGCGCCGGCGCTGGCCGAAGAGCAGATGCGCCGCTTCGGCGACGAAGTGATGATGCACCACGAGTACACCAAGGAAAACGGCCGCTGCCGCATCGGCGGGCTGCCGCTGATCCGCTACACCACCGAGGCGCGCCTGAACGCGATCATGCGCTCGTTCGAGGACGACGGCTGTATCATCAATAACCCGCACATCTTCAAGCTCGAGGACGGCGGCCGCTTCGATCCGGAGGGCCGCAAGATGGCATTCCGCAATACCGCCGATCCGCTCGGGCTGATGAACCCGGGAAAGCTTCGATCCGTGGACAATTAGCCGGGAAAGCCGGCTAACGGGCGGAAACAAAGCAGCTGTCATCCGGTTAGAAAATCTCAACCCTATAACGGTAGTAAGCTGCGGCGAGCCGCTCATGAACTCCGTTGTCAAATTGCCAAACCCGATTACTTACCAATTAACGGACGACGGGCTCATTCCGAACAACCCGTCCCTGCCCTTGATCCTCTATCGCGGCGGCATCGATCTCTCCGGCTCGCCCGACCCTGAAAAGGTGATCGAGAAGACCCTCGGCAATAACGGCTGGCGGGATATATGGCGCAACGGCATCTATCCTTACGTGCATTACCACTCGATGATCCACGAGGTGATGGGCATCGCGCGGGGCCGTGCCTGGGTCCGATTCGGCGGCGAGAACGGTGAAGTGCTTGAGATCGTGCCGGGCGACGTCGTCGTCCTGCCGGCCGGCACCGGGCATCAATGCCTGAATCAGAGCCGCGATCTGGTCGTGATCGGCGCCTATCCGCGGGGCGGCACATACAATCTGTGTCGCGCTACTAAGGCGGAATACACTAAGGCACTGGCGACGATCCCCGATGTACCGCTACCCGAAACCGACCCAGCCTTCGGGCCGGAAGGGCCGCTACTGACGCTGTGGCGATGAATTGGCTCACGTTCTGGGATAGTCCGCACTCGATTTACGTCAATGTGCGGCACAAGGACGTCCACTATCGCGTCATCGCGCAAGCGATCGCGGCGCTGGTGCCGTCACCGCAGGCGCGCGTGCTGGATTACGGCTGCGGTGAGGCATTGCATGCCGATATTGTTGCCGTCGGTTTGCGGCCAATTGCTGCTCTGTGAGGGTGCGCCGCGTGTACGATCCGGCATCGCCGCGCGCTTCGCCGACAATCCTAAAATCCGCGCACTTGCGCCTGACGATCTCAAACCATTGCCGGAACGATCGCTCGATCTGATCGTGCTGCACTCGGTGGCACAATATCTGACGCCCGAAGAGCTCAGCGCGCTGCTGGCGCAATTTCATCGGCTGCTGAGTGCAAGCGGCACGCTGATCGTCAGCGATATCATTCCGCCTGAGGTGCCGGCGGCGACCGACGCCCTTGCTCTCTTGAAATTCGGCGCCGCGAACGGCTTTTTCGTTGCCGCCGTTGCCGGCCTCGCCCGCACTCTGGTGTCAAACTATTGGCGGCTGCGCTCGCAATATGGCCTCACGCGCTACAGCGACGCGGCGATAATCGACATGCTGGCCGCGGCGGGCTTCGCCGCGCAGCGAAAGCCCGATAATATCGGTCACAATCGGGCGCGCGCGGCGTTCACGGCGCGGCCGCGCTGACGGCGGATTAAAGCATGATCCGGAAAAGTGGATACCGGTTTTCCGAAAAGATCATGTCTAGGCAAGACGCTCACGCAGAGCCGCCGACAGGCGTTCCGCGGCCAGCACGATCACGAAGATGATGATCAGCAACAGCGAGACTTCCTGATACTGGAACAGGTTCATCGCCGTGAGCAGCTCGAAGCCGATGCCGCCGGCGCCGACGAAGCCGAGCACCAGCGAGGAACGGATATTTTCGTCGAGGCGATAAAGGCTGATGCCAAGCAGCGCGGGCAGGATCGTTGGAATGATGCCGTGGCTGAACACCTGGATGCGCCGCGCGCCGGTCAATTCCAGTGCGTGAATCGGCGCCATGTCCATCTGCTCGATGGTCTCGGCGAACAGACGGCCGAGCATGCCGACCGAATGAACTCCGAGCGCCAGCGCGCCGGGAAACGGGCCGAGGCCGACCGCGGTGACGAACAGCAGCGCCCATACCAGATCGGGAACCGCGCGCGCCAAACCGATAATCGACCGCGCTATGTAATAGGCGAAACGCGACGGCGTCACATTCGATGCGGCAAGCATCGCCAGCGGCACGGCAAGGATGATTCCCATCATGGTGCCGAACAGCGCAATGTCGATCGTTTGCAAGGTCGGCCAGATTGCGTCCGGCAGCTTGGAGAAATCCGGCGGGACGGCGCGCCGGATCAGGTCGGCCATGCCGTGGACGCCGGTGATGAGATCCTGCGGCCGCGCTTCGACGACGATGAAGGTTTGAACCGCGATCCCGATGCCGAGCAGGATCAGGACGAAACGGATGGCGATGCCGGCCGCGCCGCCCCAGCTTCCCGAGCCGCCTCGCGAGCCACCGGTGCCGTTCGTTCCGGCCGGCGCGGCGTCAACGCTCATGCAGCTTCACTGAGATAGAGCTGGCGCACCGCGTCGCGCGAAACTTCACTGCGGGGCAAATTGAACGCCATGCGGCCGTCGCGAATGCCGACCACGCGGTCGGCGTAGGCATAAGCCAGTTCGATCTGATGCAGCACGCACAGCACGGCGAGATGCTCCGAGCGAGCCAGCTTTTGCAGAAGCCGCATGATCTCTTCCGATGCTTCCGGATCGAGGCTTGCGACCGGCTCGTCGGCCAGCAGCACGCGAGGCCGTTGCGCAAGCGCGCGTGCGATCGCAACACGCTGGGCCTGACCGCCCGACAGCGTGCCAGCGCGTTGCGCCGCAAGCGGGGCGAGCCCGACATCGGCAAGGTGGCTGCGCGCGGCATCGAGCTCCGAATCCGGCAGACCGGCGAATACCGTACGCCAAGTGGGATAACGGCCGAGTGCGCCGCTTGCGACGTTGGAGAGTACGCTGGTGCGGCGAACCAGACTGACCTGCTGCCACACCATGGCCAGCGCCAGGCGCGCTCGCCGCAGCTTCTCACCTTCGAGCGCGCAGAGATTGGTTTCGCTGAGCCAGACCTCACCCGAACTCGGCTTCAGTGTCCGGGTGATGCAGCGCAGCAGCGTCGACTTGCCGCTGCCGTTGCCGCCAAGCACAACAACCAGCTCGCCCGGCTGAACTTCGAGCGCGAAATCAGACAGAGCGAGCTTGCCGTTCGGATAGCGCAGCGACAGATCGTGGACGCGCAGCATCGGCCTGACCTCGCGAGACGATCAGGTCAGCTTCTCAAGATCGATATTGAGCGTCTTCACCAGATCGCGGATCAGATCGTAAGAGTGATCGTTCTGCGGCACGATCTGAGTGATGCCGGCGCCGACCAGAATCTTGCGATCGGCCGGATCGAGGCTCATCAGGTCGATGTGTTGCACCGCGTCCGTAAGCTTCTGCTTGAGGCCGTCAGGCATGTCGCCGCGCACCGCAAACGGATCGGTCGGGATCGGATCGGACTTCCACAGGAAGACGACGTCGCCGTCTTTAAAGTGCCCGCGCTGGGTCGCCAACTCGACCTGCTCACTGTTGAGTTCGCCAGCATCGACCTTGTGATTATAGATCGCCTCGAACGATGCGGTATGGCTGCCGGCATAGAGCGCCTTGATGTCCTTGTCAGGATCGAGACCCGCCTTGCGCAGCCCGTATGCCGGGAACAGATGACCCGACGTCGACGCCGCGTCGGAGAATGCGAACGAGTGGCCGCGAATATCGGCAGTGGTTTTGATCCCGGACGACGGATAAGTAACGATGCTCGCCCAGTAGGTGACTGGCTTGCCATCCGCTCCGCCGAACGCGCCAATCGCTTCGGCTTTCGCCACCTGATGCGCCAGCACGTAACCCAGCGGACCGAACTCGGCGAGTTCGAGCTTGCCGCTGCGCATCGCTTCGATCTCGGCGTTGTAGCCGGTGGCGACAAACACCTCGACCGGACAGCCTACTTTGTCACTGATCAGCTTGCCGATCTTTTCGTAGATCGGCACCAGCCGCGCCGCGGTGTCATAGGGCTCGACGCCGAAGCGGATCTTTCCGCCATCTGGACAATCGGCGGCCCGCGCCGGCTGCGAAGCCATGGCCATGGCGGCAGCGATTGTCGTCGCCGCGGCGACGGTGCCGGCCGAAAAGATGTGCGCCTTCATGCTCAAGCTCCTGTCATCGCCCGATGCGATTGGCTGTTGTGATGGCCTTGTGTGTTTGTTCCGGCATGCAATGCCCTTCGGCAGCGCTGACGCGTCGCATCGACGCTGAAACGACCAAGCGCCACATGGAACACAGCAGAATTCAAGAAGGATCGTTTGCCGCGCCCCAAATCTCCGACGACGCTAGAACCGCGTTATGACAGCGGCGTGAATGGGGCTCGTCACCCACAGCCGAACAGGTGCGGCTAAAACGACCACGCGCCGTGTCATCAAAACGTCACTGAGCGCGGTGCTCTAAAGGCCTTTCATTGTGGAGAGGTCTGGCCATGGTTGCATCTGCTGTGAAAACCAATCCCGCCGTCACCAGTGTGGAAGTCAACGGACGCACCTATGCACTGCCAAGATGCCCGACCGTCGTGATCGTCGTCGACGGTTTCGATCCCGCTTATCTGCAACATGGTTTTGCCAACGGCACGCTGCCGACCATGATGTCGTTTCAGGAGCACGGCTTCGTCGGCATTGCCGATTGTTCGATGCCGAGCACGACCAACACCAACAACACATCGATCGTGACCGGCATGCCGCCCGCGGTGCACGGCATCAACGGCAACTATTATCTCGATGCCGAAACCGGCAAAGAAATCATGATTACCGACGCCAGCCGGTTGCGGTGCGACATTATTCTAGGCGCCATGAGCCAGGCCGGCGTGAAAACCGCCGTGGTCACTGCCAAGGATAAATTGCTCAAGGTGCTGGCCTACGGCATGACGGGCATCGGCTTTTCTTCCGAATATGCCCATAAGGCCAATCTCGTCGACAACGGTATCGAAAACGTCGAGGATCTCGTCGGCCGGCCGCAGCCCGACCAATACTCGGCGGATCTGTCGCTGTTCGTGTTCGATGCCGGCATAAAGCTGCTGTCGTCGGTCAGGCCCGACCTGATGTATCTGTCGACGTCCGATTACGTGCAGCACAAGCACGGGCCGGGCGAGCCTGAGGCCGACGCCTATCATCATGCGGTCGATACCAGTATCGCGCGGCTGATCGCGCTCGGCGCCACGGTCGCAGTTACTGCCGATCATGGCATGAACGACAAGTCCGCCGCGGATGGCACGGCCAATGTCGTTTATCTGGAAGACGAACTGAATTCGCGTTTCGGTGCGGGCACGGTGCGCGTGATCTGTCCGATCGCCGATCCGTTCGTGCGACATCACGGCGCGCTTGGTTCATTCGTGCGCGTGCATCTGCGCAAGCCCGCAGACATCGCGCCGATGATGGCGTTCGCACGGACGCTGCCCGGCGTCGAAATGGTGCTCGACAAGCAGGAGGTCTGCGAGCAATTCGATTTGCCGCTCGACCGCGAGGGTGATTTCGCCGTGTTCAGCGACCGCCATACCGTGGTCGGCGCCCGGCGCGAGGATCACGATCTCAGCCAACTGGCGGGACATCGCCTGCGCTCCCATGGCGGTCTCGGTGAGCAGAAAGTCCCGTTCCTGCTGTCGCGCCCGCTCAATGCCGCTTATCGCAAGCGCGCCGCGGAACAGCCGCTGCACAACTACGACATTTTCGATTTTGCGCTGAACGGCGTCGAATAAAGCCGCCGCAAGCGCCGGGAGGGAGCAGGATCATGCGCACCGCCAGGGCTGCCGTTTACGAGGCGCCAAATACGCCGTTCATCCTCAAGGAATTTCCAGTGCGGCCGGCCAAGCCCGGCGAAGTGCTGGTGCGGGTGACGATGTCGACGATCTGCCGCTCCGATATCCATTCCTACGAGGGGCGGCGGCCGAATCCTTGCCCCGGCATTCTCGGCCACGAGATCATCGGCGTCATCGAGGAACTCGGCGCAGGCATCGACAAGGATATGCGCGGCGATCCGTTCCAGGTCGGCGATCGCATCACCTGGAGCGAATATTTCTTCGACGGCCAATGCTACTACCGCGAAGTGCTCGACATGCCGCAGAAGTGCCACGGCGTGCGCAAATACGGCCACGACCTTGCCGAGGAAGATCCGCATTTCCTCGGCGGCTTTGCGGAAGTTTGCTACATCCTGCCCGGTACGTGGATTCTGAAGCTCCCCGACGAACTGAGCGACGAGGAAGCAACCCCGCTTAATTGCGGCGTTGCCACCATGGCATCGGTCACGGAGGCTGCCGAGATTGCACTTGGCGACGCCGTGGTGATCCAGGGCCTTGGCCTGCTCGGCCTCTACGGCGCGGCGATGGCGAAAGCGCGCGGTGCGCGCTGCGTCATCGGTCTTGATTCCGTCACCGCGCGGCTCGAAGCCGCCAAAAAATTCGGCGCTGATCATGTCATCGATGTCGGCAGTGTTTCGGAAAAGAACGTCATCGCCGAAGTGCGCAGACTATGCCGGCCCGACGGCGCCGATGCTGTGATCGAAGTCTGCGGCGTGCCCGACGTCATCCCGCAAGGCTTGCAGATGCTGCGCACCGGGGGCCGCTACGTGCTGGGCGGCTTGGTCAATCCCGACGCCAACGTCACCATCGACGCCAATATGCTGGTGAAGCGGTGGGTCACCATGCGCGGCATTCACAATTATCACCCGCGGCACCTTATTCAGGCGCTCGACTTCGTCATGGCAAACCGAACCCGGTTTCCGTTCAAGGACATTGTCAATTCAAAGTTCGCGCTGAAGGATCTCGATGCGGCTTTCAAGAAAGCATCCGAGCGTACGGTGCTTCGCGCCGCCATCGTTCCTTAACTCGCAGACTCAGCCCATGCAATCACCTGCACTCAATTTCACTCCACGCGGCCTCTATATCGGCGGCCGCTGGGTTTCGCCGTCCGACGGCAAGTCCTTCGCCTCGATCAATCCATCGAACATGGAAAAGCTCGCCGACATTCCCGCTGCCGGCGAAGCAGACGTCGATGCCGCGGTGCAGGCGGCCAAGGCAGGCTTCAAGGAATGGTCGCGCGTACCGATCAGGGAGCGTGCGCGGTGCCTGGAGCTTCTGGCCGACCGCATCGAGCAGAATGCGGATCAGCTTGCGCTATTCGACGCGGTCGATTCCGGCAACGCCATCGTCGGCATGCGCGGCGATATGATCTGGACCGCCGACTGGCTGCGTTATTGCGCCGGCCTCGTCACCGAGATCAAAGGCGAGACATTCTCGCAAGGCGACCGCCATCTCAACCTGACGCGCCGGCAGCCATTCGGCGTTGTCGCCAAGATCAATCCGTTCAACCATCCGTTCCGGTTCTGCGCCGAAAAGGCCGCGGCCCCGCTCGCCGCCGGCAATACCGTCGTCATCAAGGGCTCCGAACAGGCGCCGCTGTCGAGCTTCCGGCTCGGCGAATTGTGCGAAGGGATATTTCCGGCCGGCGTGGTCAACATCATCGCCGGCGACGGCAAAATCGGCTCGGCTCTGGTGCGCCATCCCGACGTGCGACGGATCGGCTTCGTCGGTTCGGTGCCGACCGGCCGCGCCATCGCCAAGGAAGCGGCGGACGACCTCAAGCGCGTCAGTCTTGAACTCGGCGGCAAGAATCCAATCGTGATTTTCCCCGACGCCGATCCCAAAAAGGCGGCGCTCGCCGCCATCAAGGGCATGAACATGAATCGGCAGGGCCAGTCGTGCAGCTCGACCTCACGCGTGTTCGTCCACGCATCGCTGCATAAAGCCGTGGTTGCCGAACTAGTCACGCTGGCGGAGGCGCTTCCGATCGGCGTGCCGTGGCTGAAGGAAAACGATGTCGGACCGATCGTATCGCAGCGCCAGTTCGACCGCGTCATGGGTTTCATCGACTCCGCCAAGACAGAAGGCGCGGAACTGCTCACCGGCGGTGGCAAACCGGCTGATGCGTCGCTCTCCGCCGGCTTGTTCATCGCGCCGACGGTATTCGACAACGTGACGCCGGCCATGCGGATCGGCCGCGAAGAGATCTTCGGGCCGGTGATGTCGGTGATGCCCTGGGACGATTACGAAGACATGCTGGCCAAGGTGAATGGTGTCGAATATGGCCTCACCGCGGCCATCGTCACCAACAATCTCGCCAAGGCGATGGAAACCGCCGAACGCGTCGAAGCCGGCTACGTCTGGATCAATTCCAATGGGCGCTACATCGGCGCGCCTTATGGCGGCTGGAAGCAGAGCGGCATCGGCGAAGAAGAGTGCTTCGACGAAATCCTCAGTTACACGCAGATCAAGAATATCAACATGCGCTGGTAAGCCGCCGCGCCTCGTTACGGCGCAGGTTAGTCCAAACGCGCCCTGCGCTCGTAGAATGTCCAAAGCAGCGCGAATAGCCGCGGATTGAAGGTACCTTCGGCGCAGTCGCGCGCCTCGTCCTCGCTCAACTCGATGGCGCCGCCGGCAATCTCGGCTTGCAGCTGGATTTGCGCGTTCTCTTCCAGGAACGTGCAGGCAAAGAACGCTTCCTCCGCGGTAGCGCCGACCACGACGCTGCCGTGCCCGCGCATTTGCGCGGCGCGGTGGCCGGCGAGCGCGCGCGACAGATCGGCGGCTTGGTCGTCGTTTACGACGAGCCGCGGGTTATTCCAGGTCGGCACGCCGGTACAGAGAAATGAGCCGTGCAGGAACACCGGCTTGAGCGGCTTACCGGCAATGCCGAGAGCGCGCGCATGCGGCGCGTGCAAGTGGCAGACACACATCGCATCGGGCCGGTCGCGATGAACCTGGGTATGGATGCGCCATTCCAGCGGGATCAAGCCGCCGGGGTGCTCGATGATGGTGCCGTCAATGTTGTAGACGAAGATCTGTTCCGGCCGCACCGTACTTTTTTCCGTGCTGGCGCCGGGGCTGATGAAACAAATGTCGGTGCCCGGCATGCGGATTGAGACGTGACCGAACATGCCGATCACGCCCTGCATGTTAAGCATCCGCGTCAACGCCGCGGTTTTTGCGCGTAACTCTTTTTGGTCACTCATGAGAAGGCATTTCCATTGGCTTTTAGGTTGAAGACTTGGGCTTTTAGGTTGAAGACTTGCAGGTAGAAGACTTGCAGGTAGAAGATAAACCGGAGCTAAAGCGATTTTGCGACGCCCGCACGCTCGACAAGTTTGCCCCAGCGATCGATTTCCGAAGCGAGCCAGGGCTTCAATTCAGCCGGCGACTCGCTTTTCACCGGCAGCGTGCCGAGTTGCAGCATAAGGGCATGGACTTCGGGCGTTTCGGCCGCGGCGGCAAACGCGGCACTGAGCGTGTCGAGGATTGGCTTCGGCGTCGCTGCAGGCGCGCAGACCAGCGTCCAGCCAACAGCCTCGAAACCTGGCACGCCTGCTTCGGCAATGGTCGGAATATCCGGCAAGGCGGGCACTCGCACGGTCGAACTCACGCCGAGTGCACGCACCCGCCCGGCCTTGATTTGTCCGCTCACGCTACCGGCATCGGCGAACATCAGCGCGACGCGGCCGGCGATCACATCGTTGAGCGCAAGCGGCGCGCCGCGATAGGCGACGCCGGTCATCGTCGTATCGGTCATGATCTGAAACAGTTCGCCGGCGAGATGAATCGCCGAGCCTGGGCCACCGTGGGCGAAATTGATCTGGCCCGGCTTTTCCTTGAGCAACGCGATCAGCTCTTTGATGGATTTCGCCGGCACTTCCGGGTTGACCACAAGCGCAAGCGGCGTGCGAAACACCAGATAGACCGGCTGCAAGTCCTTAAGCGTGTCGAACGGCATCGACTTGAACAGCGTCGGGTTGGCGGCAAGCGCGCTGGCGTCGGCGAGCAACGTAAGGCCATCGGGATCGGCCTTGGCGACCGCACCCTCGGCAACGACACCCGCGGCCCCTGCCCGGTTCTCGATCACGATCGGCTTGCCGAGCCGCGCCTGCAACGGTGCGGCCATGGCGCGCATGATCACGTCGATGCTACCGCCCGCCGGGAACGACACGATGATCTTGATCGGCCCGGACGGATAATCGGCGCGAGCGCCGAGGCCCGGCAGTGTCAGCGCGCAAGAGAACGCGCCCGAGAACGCGATGATAACAGAGCGGCGTGTGTGCATGTTCGGTCTATAACCGCGTTCGACTCAATCGGGCTTGATGCCCGCGTCCCGGATCAGTTTGCCGTAGCGCGCGTAGTCTCTGGCGATTGTATCGGCAAATTGCTTGTTGTCGAAGTATCGCAGGTTGTAGCCGAGCGGCGTCAGTTTCTTCTCGACGTCGGGCATCTCGTCGATGGCGGCGATCGCGCTGCCATAGCGCGCGACGACATCGGCCGGCATCTTGGCCGGCCCCGACACGCCGTACCACACGGTGACATCGAAATTCGGATAGCCGCTCTCGCTCACCGTCGGCACATCGGGAAGAATATCGATGCGAGACGGCGAGGCCACTGCCAGCGGTTTGATCTTGCCGGTTTCGACATATTGCATGAGTGAATTCGGCGTCGACCAGATCAGTGGAATTTGCCCGCCGAGCAAATCGCTCAGTGCCGGCGCTGTGCCCTTGTAAGGCACGTGCGTGATCTCGACGCCGGCCATCACATTGAACATCAACGCCGCAAGATGATGCGGCGTACCGACGCCGGGGGTGCCGACCGTGAGCTTGCCCGGATTGGCCTTGGCATAAGCGATCAGACTTTTCAGATCCGATACCGGCGAGGCCGGGCCGGCGAACAGAAAGATGGGTGTGGTCGCGATCTGCGCGACTGGGGCAAAGTCGGCGACGACATCGAACGGTACATCCCGATGCAACCACTTATGCAGGACGGACGAGGTCTCCATCAGCAGCATGGTATGGCCATCCGGTTCGGCCTTGGCGACGGTATCGATGCCGATGGCGCCGCCCGCCCCGGTGCGGTTCTCGACGACCCATGGCTGGTTCAGTTGCTCGGACAGCTTGGCGGCAAATTGCCGGCCGATGATGTCGACGCCGCCACCCGCTGCAATCGGCACCACAAGCGTCACCGGCCGGGTATCGGGGGTCTGCGCGGAGGCCCCAATAGCCAGTGCACCAATTGTCATGGCGGCAATGGCCACTCCAAGCCCGTAAATCAAAGGCTTTTGAGCTGCCCTCATCGTCCCCTCCCGCCACGTTTTATCGTTCCGGTAAGGCTATCCCGCAGGTACGCACAGGACAAATCGCCGGAATTTGCCCCCCCTCCGAATCTGGTCTAAGACCCGAACGCGCGGGGCCGGTCCCCGGCGCTCGGCTGAGGGACGCGCAAGCTACGCGCCCTTTTTTTATGCCTTGAAGCGGAAACGATGCCCAAGCGGACCGACATATCCTCGATCCTGATCATCGGCGCAGGCCCGATCGTCATCGGTCAGGCATGCGAGTTCGACTATTCAGGAACCCAGGCGTGCAAGGCACTCAAGGAAGAGGGCTATCGCGTCATCCTGATCAATTCCAATCCGGCCACCATCATGACCGATCCGGATTTGGCGGACGCGACCTACATCGAACCGATAACACCGGACATCGTCGCCAAGATCATCGAGAAGGAACGGCCCGACGCCCTGCTGCCGACCATGGGCGGGCAGACCGCGCTCAACACCGCTCTGTCGCTGCGCAAGATGGGCGTGCTCGAGAAATTCAACGTCCAGATGATCGGCGCCACGGCGGACGCCATCGACAAGGCCGAAGATCGCAAGCTGTTCCGCGATGCGATGAGGAAGATCGGCCTCACGACGCCGCGCTCGCATCAGATCAAGACGCTGATCCAGGCGCTCGAAGCGCTCGACGACATTGGCTTGCCGGCGATCATCAGGCCGTCATTCACCCTCGGCGGCACCGGCGGCGGCATCGCCTACAACAAGGCGGAGTTCATCGACATCGTCGAACGCGGCATCGATGCGTCACCGACCAGCGAGGTGCTGATCGAGGAATCGGTGCTGGGCTGGAAAGAGTTCGAGATGGAGGTGGTGCGCGACAAGAAAGACAACTGCATCATCGTCTGCTCGATCGAAAACATAGATCCGATGGGCGTGCATACCGGCGACTCGATCACGGTCGCGCCGGCGCTGACGCTGACCGACAAAGAATATCAGATCATGCGCGACGCCTCGATCGCGGTGTTGCGCGAGATCGGCGTCGAGACCGGCGGATCGAACGTGCAGTTCGCCGTCAATCCGGAAGACGGCCGCCTCGTCGTCATCGAAATGAATCCGCGCGTGTCGCGCTCCTCGGCGCTGGCGTCGAAGGCGACCGGCTTCCCGATCGCCAAGGTCGCCGCAAAGCTCGCGGTCGGCTACACGCTCGACGAGATCGCCAACGACATTACCGGCGGCGCGACGCCAGCATCGTTCGAGCCGACTATCGATTACATCGTCACCAAGATACCGCGGTTTGCCTTCGAGAAATTTCCCGGCGCCGACCCGGTGCTGACCACGGCGATGAAATCGGTCGGCGAAGCCATGGCGATCGGCCGTACCTTCGCCGAAAGCTTGCAGAAAGCGTTGCGCTCCCTGGAAACCGGCCTCACCGGCCTCGACGAAATCACGATCGCCGGCCTTGGCGAAGGCGACGATAAAAACGCCTTGCGCGCCGCGCTCGGCACACCGACGCCGGATCGCCTTTTGGCTGTCGGACAGGCGATACGGCTTGGCATGAGCGATGAGGATATTCATCGTGCCTGCCGGATCGATCGATGGTTCCTCGCCCAGATCCGCGGCATCGTCGAAACCGAAGCCGAAATCAAAGCCAAGGGCTTGCCGACAACGGCCGGAATGCTGCGCCGCCTGAAGTCGATGGGCTTCTCCGACGCGCGGCTGGCCGTGCTTGCCAAACGCCACGAGGCCGACGTAACCGCGGCACGACGCGCGCTCGGCGTGCGGCCCGTGTTCAAGCGCATCGACAGTTGCGCCGCCGAGTTCGCTTCGCCGACGGCTTATATGTATTCGACCTATGAGACGCCGTTTAACGGCCGTACGGCCGATGAAGCGCGCCCGTCCGACAGAAAGAAGATCGTCATCCTCGGCGGCGGCCCGAATCGTATCGGCCAGGGCATCGAGTTCGACTATTGCTGCTGCCACGCCGCCTTCGCGCTGAAGGACGCCGGTTACGAAACGATAATGATCAATTGCAATCCGGAGACGGTGTCGACCGACTACGACACCTCAGACCGATTGTATTTCGAACCGCTGACTCCCGAGGATGTTCTGGAGATCATCGACACCGAGCGTTCGAACGGCACGCTGCATGGGGTGATCGTGCAGTTCGGCGGCCAGACGCCGCTCAAGCTTGTAGAATCCCTGGAGAAGGCCGGTGTGCCTATTCTCGGCACGTCGCCGGATGCGATCGACCTTGCCGAGGATCGCAATCGCTTCAAGCATTTGCTCGATCGCCTGAAGCTGAAGCAGCCGCAGAACGGCATCGCTTATTCGGTCGAGCAGGCGCGTCTCGTCGCCGCCGACCTCGGCTATCCATTCGTGGTGCGGCCGTCCTACGTGCTTGGCGGGCGCGCGATGCAGATCTTACGCGAGGAAAGCCAGCTCGGCGACTATCTGCTTGAAACGCTGCCGCAGCTTGTCCCGCACGACGTGAAGGCGCGTTACCCGAACGACAAGACCGGACAGATCAACACGGTGCTCGGCAAGAACCCGCTGCTGTTTGACCGTTATCTCACCGACGCGATCGAGATCGATGTCGATTGTATCGCCGACGGCAAGGACACCTACGTCGCCGGCATCATGGAACACATCGAAGAAGCCGGCATTCATTCCGGCGACAGCGCCTGCTCGCTGCCGCCGCATAATCTTTCCGCCGAGGTGATCGCCGAACTCGACCGGCAGACCCGCGAGCTTGCGCTCGCGCTGCAGGTCGGCGGCCTGATGAACGTGCAATACGCCATCAAGGATGGCGACATCTATGTGCTGGAAGTCAATCCGCGCGCCTCACGCACGGTACCGTTCGTCGCCAAGGTGATTGGTTTGCCAGTTGCGAAGATCGCCGCGCGCATCATGGCCGGCGAAACACTCGCAAGCTTCAAGCTCGCGCCGCAGAATTTCGAGCCAGGCGCCGCAAAGCATGTCGGCGTCAAGGAAGCCGTGTTCCCATTCGCCCGGTTTGGCGACAAAGTCGACACCGTGCTCGGCCCGGAGATGAAGTCGACCGGCGAGGTCATGGGCCTCGACCGCGATTACAACATCGCCTTCGCCAAGAGCCAGCTCGGTGGTGGAACCCGGGTGCCGAAAAGCGGAACCGTGTTTGTTTCGGTGCGCGATGCCGACAAGTCGCGCATCCTGGAATCCACGCGGCTCCTTGCCGGGCTCGGATTCAAGATCGTGGCGACCTCGGGAACGCAGCGCTACCTCGCCGAGCAGGGGGTTCCGGCGGTCAAGATCAACAAGGTTGCCGAAGGCCGTCCGCATATCGTTGACGCCATCAAAAACGGCGAAGTTCAGCTGGTTTTCAATACCACGGAGGGGGCTACCGCGCTGGCGGACAGCCGCTCGCTCCGGCGCGCAGCCCTCTTGCATAAAGTGCCATATTACACCACTCTTTCAGGGGCTGTCGCCGCAGCACAGGGCATTAAGGCCTATCTCGGGGGCGACCTCGAGGTGTGTGCGCTGCAAAGCTACTTCGGAACCGAATCTGATCGCGAATCGGGGCGGCCGAAGCGACGGTATGTATAGAGCCAGGTTAAGATCGTGTGGCCAGGCATTGCTTCGGCCCGCGATCTGTCTTTGACTCTGGAGGTTGAGATCGATGGACAAGATTCCGATGACCGCCGAGGGTTACACAACCCTGGAAGCCGAACTCAAGCACTGCCAGCAGGAGCGTCCGCGCATCATTCAACAGATCAGCGAAGCGCGCTCGCACGGCGACCTTTCGGAGAATGCCGAATATCACGCGGCGAAGGAGACCCAATCACTCAACGAAGGCCGCATCGCTGAGCTTGAGGACAAGCTTGCGCGCGCCGAGGTGATCGACGTCTCCAAGCTGTCCGGCGACACCATTACCTTCGGCGCCACCGTAACGCTGATCGATGAGGACACCGAAAAGAAAGCCGTCTGGCAGATCGTCGGCGAACCCGAGGCCAACGCCAAAAAAGGCAAGATATCCATCACCTCGCCGCTCGCCCGCGCGCTGGTCGGCAAGAAGAAAGGCGTGCAGGTCGAGGTCAACACCCCCGGCGGCGCCAAGGCTTATGAAATAGTGAAAGTGGAGTGGAAATAACTCCACTTTCGCTCGCCCCCACGAAAGCGGGGATCCAACTTAACCTCGGCACAATGCAAGCCCGCTCTGGATTCCCGCTTACGCGGGAATGACCGGTATAATGTTGGCATGCGGGCATCATAAGTCCGCCCGGAATGACGTGGGAGGGACAGCGCGTGAAATTCGGCGTCTTCGATCATTTGGACGATGCAGGCGTGCCGCACGGCGCGCTCTATACCGACCGGCTGCAGTTCGCGGAAGCGCTCGATCGCGGCGGCTTCCACGCCTATCACCTTGCGGAACATCACGGCACGCCGATCGGCACCGCGGCATCGCCCGGAATTTTTCTCGCAGCGCTGGCGCAACGCACCAAGAAGCTGCGCTTCGGCCCGATGGTGTATCTGTTGCCGTTCTATCATCCGCTGCGCCTGATCGAGGAAGTCTGCATGCTTGATCAGATGAGCGGCGGACGTTTCGAGCTTGGCGTTGGCCGGGGCGTATCGCCATTCGAGACCGCCAACTATTCGCTCGACTTCGCGCAGACCCAGGCGATGTATCACGAGGCGTTCCAGGTCTTGCTACAAGGGCTCGATACCGATGAGCTCACCTTCGCCGGCAAATTCTATCGCTTCGACAAGGTGCCGATCCTGGTGCATCCGGTGCAGCGCCCGCATCCGCCATTATGGTACGGCGTCAGCATTCCCGAGAATGCAGACTGGCCGGCGCAGAACGACATCAACGTGATCTCGCTCGCGCCGCCGCAAGCGGTGCGTCCGATCTTCGATCGGTACCGCAGTACTCGCCGCGACCTCGGCAAGCCGGATTCGACGCTTTATGGCGTCGGCCGCCACGTCGTGGTGGCCGAGACCGATGCCAAGGCGCTCGACATTGCCCGCCGCGCCTATCCGAAATGGCGGACAAACTTTTTCTGGCTGTTCGAGCGCCACGGCGCGGCACCCCGGGTTGGCGCCCTTTACCCCGGCACTTTCGACGAAGTGCAGGCGCTGGGAACAGCCATTGCCGGGTCGCCGGAGACCGTCCGGAATTTCGTCAGGGCCGATAGCGAGGCGACGGGAGCCAACTACTTCGCGCCCTGGCTGGCCTTCGGTGACATGGCGCTGCCGGAAATCCTGCAATCCGTCGAGTTATTCGCCAGCGAAGTGATGCCCGCGTTCCGGTAGTGGCTGTGGGTGGTCCGGGTTGCGTCCCTTGCATGGCTCGGGAAAATCCTTACATTCCGTCGGGCTGTGGGTGCCGCCCGGCGGACCCCGCAAATTCATGCGAATTCGGCTAAATTTGTAGGCCGCATGCCGCGAAGGGGCTTGCCGTGACTAAAATTACCCAAGCCAAAGTCGTCATTATTGGCTCCGGGCCCGCTGGCTACACCGCCGCGATCTATGCGGCGCGCGCGATGCTTGAACCGATCATGATCCAGGGCGTGCAGCCCGGCGGTCAGCTCACCATCACCACCGATGTCGAGAACTACCCGGGCTTCGCCGACGTCATCCAGGGCCCCTGGCTCATGGAGCAGATGGAAAAGCAGGCGGTCCATGTCGGCACCGCCATGGTGGCCGACCACGTCAGCAAGCTCGACGCCTCGCGGCGGCCATTCCGCATCGAATGCGACTCCGGCGACGTCTATCTCGCCGAGACGGTGATCCTCGCGACCGGCGCCCAGGCGCGCTGGCTCGATCTGCCTTCGGAACAGAAATTCCGCGGCTATGGCGTCTCCGCCTGCGCCACCTGCGACGGCTTCTTCTATCGCAACAAGGAAGTGCTGGTGATCGGCGGCGGCAACACTGCGGTCGAGGAAGCGCTGTTTCTCACCAACTTTGCCTCCAAGGTCACGCTGGTCCATCGCCGCGACAGCCTGCGCTCCGAAAAGATACTGCAGGACCGGCTGTTCAAGCACGCCAAGATCGAAGTGCTTTGGGACACGGCGCTCGACGACATCCGCGGCGCCGAAAATCCGCTGAAGGTAACCCACGCGCTCTTGAAGAACATAAAGACCGGCGCCGTCACCGAACGCGCCGTCGACGGCGTTTTCATCGCCATCGGTCACGCGCCGGCGACCGAGCTGGTCGCGGGACAGGTCGAGATGAAGCCGTCGGGCTATGTCAAAACCGCCCCGTACTCTACGGCCACTTCGGTGCCTGGCTTGTTCGCCGCCGGCGACGTTGCCGACGAAGTTTACCGCCAGGCCGTCACCGCTGCCGGCCTCGGCTGCATGGCGGCGCTTGAGGCCGAGCGATTCCTCGCAGCGCATGCCGAACACCGCGCCGCAGCCGAGTAACTGTACCCGCAGCCGGTCGCGGAACCGGACAGAAAGATATCGATGGACTGGGACAAGCTGAAAGTATTTCACGCCGCTGCCGAAGCCGGGAGCTTTACGCATGCCGGCGAGCAACTCGGCCTGTCGCAATCGGCCGTGTCGCGCCAGGTCAGCGCGCTCGAACAGGAGCTGTCAGTCTCGCTGTTTCATCGTCATGCCCGTGGCCTGATCCTGACCGAGCAAGGCGAGCTGCTCTATCGCACCGCGCACGAAGTGTTCATGAAGCTCGAAGCGGCGCGTGCCAAGCTGACCGATAGCCGCGAGCGCCCGAATGGCGATCTCCGTGTAACGACAACGCCGGGTATCGGCATCCACTGGCTCACGCCGCGGCTCGGCGAATTCGTCGAGATGTATCCCGACATCCACATCACGCTGCTCACCACCGACGAGGAGCTCGACCTCGCCATGCGCGAGGCCGACGTTGCGATCCGGCTGCGTCAGCCGACCCAACCCGACCTGATCCAGCGCAAGCTGTTCTCGGTGCACTTCCACGTCTACGCATCACCGGAATATCTCAAGAAATTCGGCACGCCGCGGGCGTTCGACGATCTCGATGTTCATCGCGTGCTGGTGCTTGGCGGCAACGTGCCGCCCTACCTGCAACGCTCCCGCTGGCTGATCGAGGTCGCGCGCGACGGCAAGGGGCCGCGCGTCCCACACCTCATCATCAATAACATTCTCGGCATCTATCGCGCCTGCCAGCGCGGCCTCGGCATTGCGATGCTCCCCGATTATCTGGTCGAGGAGAACGGCGGCCTGGTACAACTTTTCAGCGAAGCCGAAGCCGTCGCGCTCGACGCTTACTTCGTCTATCCGGAAGAGCTCAAGACCGTCGCGCGGGTGCAGGCATTCCGCGATTTTCTCGTCGCCAACGCGCAACGCTGGAATTACTAGCAAAACTTTTTGCGGGCGTTCGCCCATCGCCATCGCAACGCCTGCGACAATTTTGTCGCGCGTAAATTGTGCAGAGAGCAGCGCGATTTATGCGGCGATTACGTAGTTGCGATGACCGCATGGCTGACATGTCACCCTCTGTGTTGTCTGAGTGAACTGCGGCTCGCATAGTGGCCTTGTTGCTGCACGACAAGCGGTCGCCTCATCCTCCCAGATCGGCGATCGTAATGTCGGGCAGTTTTGTTCCCCTCTGGAAGGTGAGTCGCTGGCGCCCCCACGCCGGCGAACTTGAACCGGGCCCGCAAGGGCCCGGTTTTCTTTTGGTGCGCAGAACGAGTAGTGATGGAGGCCTAAATCCATTCACCAGAGCGCTCCGATGAAAGTTTCCATTCTCGACGACTATTACGACACGCTGCGCACGCTGCCGTGCTTTCACAAGCTTAACGGCCACGATGTCACGATCTGGAACGATCACGCGCAGGAGACTGATGTCCTCGCCGATCGCCTGCGCGACACCGAAGCGCTGGTACTGTTCCGCGAGCGCACGCAGATTCGCACGCCGCTCCTGGAGCGCCTGCCGAAACTCAAGTTGATCAGCCAGCGCAGCGTCTATCCGCATATCGACCTCGATACCTGCACCCGGCTTGGCATCATCCTGTCGTCGAGCCAGCACGCCGGTATTCCGTCGCACGCAACCGCAGAGATGACCTGGGCGCTGGTGCTGGCGGCGGTTCGCAAGATTCCGCAGCAGATGGAATCGCTAAAGGCCGGCAAATGGCAGATGGGCGTCGGCACGACATTGCGCGGCAAGACACTCGGCATCTACGGTTACGGCCGGATCGGTGCGGTGGTCGCGAGCTACGGCCGTGCCTTCGGCATGAATGTTCTGGTCTGGGCGCGGCCACAAACGCTGGAAGCCGCGCGCAAGGATGGCTACGCCACTGCCGCCAGCAAGGAAGCTTTCTTTGCCGATTGCGACGTGATCTCGCTGCACATGCGGCTGGTCGACGCGACTCGCCACATCGTCAAAGCCGCCGATCTGGCGCGCATGAAGCCAACCGCGCTTCTGGTCAACACCAGCCGTGCGCCGCTGATCGAACCGGATGCGCTGGCCGAAGCGTTGCGCAAAGGCCGGCCCGGCATGGCCGCGGTCGATGTTTTCGAGCAGGAGCCAGTGTTCGATCCCAAGCATCCGCTGCTCAACATGCCGAACGTGATTTGCACGCCGCACATCGGCTACGTGACCAACGAAGAATATGAGACCCAGTTCATCGACATTTTCGATCAGATCAATGCCTATGCGGCCGGCAAGCCGATCAATGTGATCAATGCAGAGGTGTTGGGACACGCGCGTTGAAGAAGAAAACCGTCACCGTCAATGACAAGATGCAGCGCGGCTATCGTTACGAATTGACCGCGGCAGTGGGACGCAGCTTCGATCCGGAATTTGAACCGCAGCTGACACCAGCGGAGATGCTGCGGCTTGGTGTGTTCGGTGGCAAATACATGACCGACTGCGCCAAGGAGTTTCCCAAAAGCTGGTTTGCGCACGCCAAGCTCGCGAACAAGAAACGCGACAATTCACTCAACTATTTCGGCATCGATGCCAGCCAACCCTTGTCGGAGTGGCGCAACAAGGGCTGGATCTATCGCGACGATCCGCGCGGCTGGTTTCAGTGGTATTGCCGCTACTATAGAGGCCGCCGCATTCCCGATGAGGATGCGCGGCAGATCAAGCGGTGGAAAATGATCCGCCGTCACGTCCGTCAGATCGAGCGCAATTGCGAACCCGGCGACGTGCACTGCCGGCCACGGCAGCGGCAGGCCTTGTTGCATTGGGCTTACGACAGCCGCAAGATTTGAGGCAGTGCGTAAACCGAACTTCAGAAATTAAAAATCTCAAATAGGGAGGGCCATCACTGAATCGCCGCGACTTCATCTACGCTGCGTCTGCCGGCGCTGCTTCCGCAGCAGCGATGCCGACGGTGACACTTGCGCAGAACAATCCCGAGACCAAGAGCGAGGCAACGCCTCAACCGAGCGGCAAGCTCAGAACGATTACCCTTGAAGAGCACTTCGCGAGCCCGGGATTTATCGCGGGACCGGGCCAAAGTTTCTTCGAGCGCATGCGCAATAACAGCCCGCGCGGCGTGAAGACTCTCGAGCAACTGGTCGATGTTGGCGACGGCCGTATCGCCGCGATGGACGCAGCCGGTATCACCATGCAAGTGCTGTCATTGAATGCTCCGGGAGTCGAACAGTCCGATCCAGACGAGCAGGTCGCGATCGCACGTGAATCGAACGATTTTGTCCTCGACGTCGTGAAAAAATATCCACAGCGCTTCGCAGCCTTTGCCGCCTTGCCGGTAGCCGCTCCCGACCAGGCGGCTGACGAACTTGAGCAAAGGGTGCGGAAGCAGGGCTTCAAGGGTGCGCTGATCAATGGCCATTCACGCGGTCGGTATCTGGACGACAAGTTCTTCTGGCCGATTCTCGAACGCGCCGAAGCGATCAACGTCCCGATCTATCTGCATCCGACGGTGCCGCCAAAGCCAGTGGTCGATGCGCTGTACAGCGGCTTTTCTCCGACGGTGAATGGAATTCTATCGTCCTCCGGCTGGGGCTGGCACATCGAGACCTCCGTGCACCTCATTCGAATGATTCTTGGCGGTGTGTTCGACCGGTACCCCAAGCTGCAGGTCGTGGTTGGTCATCTCGGCGAAGGCATTCCGTTCATGCTGCCGCGGATCAACCGCAACCTGCCGACGGAAGCAACCAAGCTGCAACGTCCGGTCGGCGCGTACCTACGCGAAAACGTCCACTACACCTTTGCCGGTTTCAATTTCCCCGCAACGTTTCTCGATCTGTTGCTGGAGGTCGGTCCCGACCGCATCATGTTTTCCTGCGACCATCCGTACGTATCGATGGCGGAAGCGCGCACGTTTCTCGACCAAATTCCTGTAAGTCCGTCTGACCGCGCACGCATCGCGCACGGCAATGCCGAGCAACTGCTCAAGATTTAGCAACCTGATCCGTCCTGACGCGACGACTAGGCCGGGTCTAAGCCTTTCGCCTTGATGACACGCTTGGCGTCCGGCGTGGTGAGGAACGCGATTACCGCTCTGCCCGCCGCGGCATAGGGAGCATTCGTCGGAACGGCCGCGACGAACGGCGTGACCATCTGGATTTCAGCCGGCAGCGGGCCGACCACGTCGATGCCGTCGACCGCCATCAGCTCCGCCATCTGTTGAATACCTATGTCGGCCTCGCCGCGCAGCAGCACCAGGCCTGCAAGTCCGCCGGCGCCGCCGGCGCCGTATTTGGCCTTCGCCTGCATCTGTTCGGTAATTCCGAGATCGGCAAAGACCTTGGCAAGATGCACGCCGCTCTGGCCGCCGCCGACCGGTCTCGAGCACGCGATCGATTCTGCCGCCAGCATGGCGCGCTTGAAACCTTCTGCGGTGGAGAGGTCCGGTTTCGGCGCGCCTTTCGGCACCGCAACGCCGATCGATGATTTGGCGATCTCGACCGCACTGCCGTCGACCAGCCTGCCCTGCTCGACCAGATCGCGCACCCCGCTGGCGGACACGATCGCGACATCGGCGACTTCGCCTTCGCCGATCTGCTTTTCCAGCCGCAGCGACGGACCGAGCGTGACATCGAGCCGATTGCCGGTCGCCCGCTCGAACGCCGGCGACAGCTCCTCTAACACCATCTTCATCGCCGTGGTGCTGAGCACCTTGATGTCGATTGCCACCGGAAAGTCCTCAGGCGTCGCGCCCTTGTGTGATCACATTGATCAGCGCCGGAGTTCCGGAGCGCACGGTTTCAAAACCGCGTTTGATTGCGGCGAACAGGTCGCTTGGCTGTTCGACCTTCATGCCGACGCCGCCGCAGGTGGTGATCACCTTCTCGTAGTCCGGCGTCGGCTTGAGCTCCGTGAGCGGCATCGAGTTCGCCTTGGCGGCGTGGCCATCGGGAAACACGTCGAGCGTCGACGCACGCACGGCGTGCCAGGACTGGTTGTTGGAGATGATGGTCAGCGTCGGCAGATTTTCCGCGCGGCCGACATAGTGGAACGGCAGCGGATTGCCGAACATGTAGGAGCCGTCGCCGACCACGGAGATCACCTCGCGCTCGGGTGCCGCAAGCTTGGCGCCCAGCGCCGCGCCGAGACCGAAACCAAGGCCGCCGGCCAAGAGGCTGCCCATGTAGCTGCCCTGCTTGGTCATCTGGAGCTGACTCATCGGCACGCCAAGCTCGTTGATGATAATGGCATCCTCGGCCTTCAACTCATTGAGGCAAGCGGCAATGTGCGCGGTCGAAATCGGCATGCGCGCCTTAGCGGCTTCCATCGCGCGGCGGCGGCCCGCGAGCATTTCCTCGCGCATTGAGGCGACAATCTTACGCCGCGTTTCAATGTCGTCGCGTTTGAGCTTGCCGCGCAGCGCTTCGCGCAACAGCGGCAGCGCGCCGCGCGTCGTACCGGTGACCAGCAGGTCGGCCTCAAAGTCGCGGAACGGATACTGCGTTTGCAGCGGATCGGGTGAAATATGGATCACCTTGGCATCCTGCGCCGGCGTCACCGCTTTCGGCACCCACGGCACCGGCGCATCAAGCACCAGCACGACATCGGCGCGCGGCAATACCGACTTCACATCGAAGCCGAGATTTATCGGATGATTGGTCGGCAGATTGAGATCGTTCGGTTCGCTCTGCAGCACCGGCAACGCGAACTCCTCAGTGAGTTCCGTGAGTGCCGTGAAGGCTTCCGGCGAGCGTCCCAACGCGGACGTCAGGATCAGGGGAAACCGCGCGCCTGCGATCAGCTCTGCGACCTTATTGATGGCATCCTGGGATGGCACCGCCGCGATGGCGCCGAGCGGATGATCGGTGTCGCGGCGCATAGTGGTCGCGATGTCCGACAGCACTTCGCGTGGCAACGTGAGATAGACCGGCCCGCGCGGCTCGCTCATCGCGATATCGAGCGCCCGATCGACGATGGCCGCAACTGGCTGGCCGGATCGCAGTTCGTAGTCCCATTTGGTGAATTCGCGCACCATGCCGCCCTGATCGAACGACTCCTGGCCCCAATGAATCGGACGATTGCGCGAGGCCTTGTGGCCGGTTTCGGTGATCGGCGTACGGCCGGCGGCAAGCAGGATCGGAATATTGTCACGCGCGGCATTCATGACGCCGTTCACGGTATTGCCGGTGCCGACAGTCACGTGAACCATGACCGCAGCCGGTTTGCCGGCGACCTTGTAATAGCCATGGGCCATCGCCATTGCGACGTTCTCATGGGGCACCGTGACGACACGGGGAAATTTGCGCCGGCCGTTGGCATTGATCGACAGCGATTCAATGATCGGCGCGAAATCGGTGCCGGCATTGGCGAACACATATTCAATGCCGCGGTCAGCAAGGCGCGAAAGATAGGCCTGTGCCGAAATAGTCTGGGGATCTGGATCTCTCATCGATAAGGGTCCGTCCTGCTAGGCGTTTTCCCGAGAATTAGGCTGATTGGGCGCGCACAATAGAGGCCAAAACGGCGGCCCGATAGTCTCTTTACGAGCCTGATCGTCGCGGCGGTCATATCTCAACTTCCCGTGAAAGCGCCGTCGCATTGGATCAAATTGCGATCCAGTCCGTATCTACTCCGTATCTAGTATGCCGATTTGAGGTAGAACTGCGCGAAATGCTTCGCGCTTCCGGAGGGACAACCATGCTGACACGCCGACAAGCCTTTTATGCCAGCGCTGCAGGAATTGCGGTGCTCGCGCTTGGCCGACTGGCCCGGCCCCACGATGCGAAGGCCGCCACGGTCTACGAAGTCACCCATACCGACGACGAGTGGCACAAGCTGCTTACGCCCGCGCAATACGACGTGTTGCGCGAGGAAGGCACCGAGCGGCCGTTCACCAGCCCGCTTCTGAACGAGCATCGCGATGGCACCTTCGCCTGTGCCGGCTGCGCGCTGCCGGCGTTCTCGTCAAAGACAAAATTCGAAAGCGGTACCGGCTGGCCAAGCTTCTGGGCGCCGCTCGACAAAGCTGTCAACGAGACCACGGACCATACCTTCGGTATGACCCGCACCGCTGTGTCGTGTCATCGCTGCGGCGGCCATCTCGGCCACGTCTTCAACGATGGCCCGAAGCCGACCGGCCTGCGCTACTGCATGAATGGCGTAGCGCTGAAATTCACGCCGGCAGCGCCGAACGCGACTTAACTCGCGCGATTTCCCTCGCACGTCTGCGCGTCAATCATGCAATCCGTTCCACCTCAACTGAGGCGGAACGGAATTAACATATTACGCGCTACGCTATCGCGCGGAGCCTTCTGTTTATGACGCGGCGCTCATTTTGAAAGCCCTGGCCTGCAGCAACTCGACGTCAAAAGAACAGACCAAGGCACTCGACGTGTAGTCGAAATCGGCATGGCCGTTGAGCGACCGGACCGACTCGGAGATGACGGTATTGCCGAAACCGGTCCGCTGTGCCGGAGAGATTGGCGGACCCGAGTGTTCACGCCACACGAAATTGATACGCAGACCATCCTCCCGCCCCGAGGCAATAGTCCAGGTCAACTGCACCTGACCTTTTGACGACGATAGCGAGCCGTGTTTGACGGCATTGGTCGCCAATTCATGAAAAATCATGCTGAGCGGTTGCACCGAATTGGCGCTGACGACGACGTCCGGGCCCTGGAGGGTGAGACGGTCTTCGGCCAGCGGCGCGATTTGCGATGCCGCAATCTTTCGCAGCGAAGTCTCACGCCATTGATTGTCGATCAGCAAATCCTGTGACGTCGACAGCGCGTGCAGACGCTGCTCGAATCGCTCGATGAAATTATGGGTATTGGTGGCGCTGCGGGCGATGAACCGGGCCATGGAAATCACGATCATCAAAATGTTCTTGGAGCGGTGCATGACCTCGTTGGTCGCGAGCTGCATCTGCTGCTCGTGCATCGCAAGCTGCCGGGAGGTTTCCGAGAGCGTATCGAGGATCGCGTCGATGTCGCTCTCGCCGGTCCGCTCCTCGACCATTTGCTGATCGCGCAGGCTGATCGCGGCGCGCTTCACCACCGCCAGCGCATCACTGACGCGGCGGCCGAGTGCGCGGACGATAAAAAGCGACAACAGGATCGCTGCCGCACCGGCGAGGCCGGCGATGATGATCGATCGCCACAGCGGTCCATAAAATACTGAACTGCGTACTGCAACGCCGGCCACCCAGCCAGTGCGTGGTGAAGGCTCATTGGCATCGATCAAACCGTCGCCTTCGCGCGATTTGAATTCGTAGACGCCCTGGCGATGCATATTGTTGCGCCAGCCGACGCTCGCCGGCTGTCCGACGATTCCATCGCTGCGATAGGACCGGGTGACGTAATCGCCGCGGCTGTCGATCACACCGGCCAGCCAGCCTTCAGGCAGGCCTTCCATGTTCTTGTCGAAAATGCTGGCGTAGAAAACGACGGCGAGCGTGTAGCACGCGCCGTTGATGTGGATTGGAAAATTGACCGACGCGACAGCTTTGCCGACGACCGGGCCGGCTCCGACATCGGCGATCTGCTCGCTACCGGCCGCGCAGGCGCGGCGACCGGCCTCAATCCCAATTTTATTGCGTATCGGCAGGTCCTGCCCCGCCGGCACCAAGGTGTTGAATAGTTGCTGGCCATCCGCGTTCGCCAGGACCAGCCAGGAATCGGTCAAACCGGCAGCACTTCGGCGCGCCTGCTGTTCAAAGGTCGCGAGGTCCGGATTATCGCTCGTAAACGCAGGGGCAAGAACACGCCCGATAGCGGCGTAGCGCTCGATCTGCGCGTCCACCGCGCTCATGATCGTCTGTGCTGAATAGACCAGAGCTTGCCGGCTGCTCTGGGTCTCGACCTGGAACAGCCAGATCAGCATCGCGATCCATAAAGCCGTGAAGATGGCGCCAACGGCGACAATGGCAAATCGCACACGTTGCGCGATTTGGTAGGTCCGCCCCATGAGAACGCAGCTCCGTCGCCGGTATCAGCTAATATGCCGGTATCAACAAATAATGAAAGTCCCGATGATACAGAGCTTCGCCCTTTATCCGGTTAACGAACCTGGCATCGACTTCCCCGTCCATAAGGCGGCTGGATGCGACACACGGCCGGGCGAGGTCAACCACTGCCGACACGCTGGGCATCGTCGCGATTGGACGTCAAATCCAAATCGGCTGTTCCGCGGCGCCTGATCAGACGATGGCCTGCCGCTAACAGCGGCCGTTCGAGGACGAACCAGGACACCACGCCAGCCAAGATACCGACCAGCACACCACCGCCAACGAAAACCAACGCACGCGACGCCGAGCTCACGATTGGGATGTAATGGAACAACACAAGGTACCAAAGCCGCTGCGCAAAGGGATGCGCAAGATACATCGAATACGAGGCATTGCCGAGAAGAAGGCCGATACTATTCGGACGGCGGTGCACGATCCGCTCCAGCACGACAGCACCACCGACCAGCAGTATCGCAGGCACACCGTATCCAACCGGAATGTTGCGCAAGGGATCAATCGGCAGCGCAAAATAGAGTGCGACAAAGCTGAGCAGAACGGCCGCTACGCCATATTGCACTGGACAACGCGCCAGCACCGGGCGCAGCGCCGCCAGCGTGACGCCTGCGAGGAAATCGAACAGCATCGGACTGGTATAGGTGATTGCGATCGGTTGCTGCGGTTGCAAAAAGTGACCTGCGGAGATGAGGGCTCCGAACAGCACAGCGAGACAGAAGTAGCGAACGGCGGGGCCAGGCAGGAGCAGCGACAGACCGAACAGCAGATAGAAGAACATCTCGAAGTTCAGGGTCCAGCCGAGCGAATATACCGGGACAATAAACAAAGTCTGCGAATTGACCGTCGGCACGAACAGATACGACTTGAGCACGTAATCCAGCCCGAGATCTTCGGTCTGCCGGGTCACTACAACAGCCGCGATCAAAAACAGCGTCGTGTAGAACCAATAAAGAGGCACAACGCGGACGATGCGTGCGGCCCAGAACGAGGCCGGACCTCGGCCGCTACCGACCGTCGTCGTCCACATGATGTAGCCGGAGATGACAAAGAAAATATCGACGCCGAACTGGCCGAGCGCGGAAGGATAGTAGACGCTAAGTGCCGGCGGAGCGAAGGCGTGGTGATAGACGACGATGCTTGCGGCAATGGCCCGCAAATACTGAATCGTCACAACCGTCGAGCGGTTGCCGGCGGCTGCATTCGCGTCAGCCGTCACAGCACTCACGTGCCGACTTTCAGTTCCGTAACCAGCGCGCGCAGCGCGGCAACCGTACTTAACGGCACGATCCGGCCGGTACGCGGATTGGCCGACGGAATGCCTTCGATCGTCATGGAAAAGCGCGCTGTATCGGAGTCGACCTCGATGCGGTGCGTATTGCGGTCGATCGCCGGATCGGCCCAGATTTCGAGCTTGGTCTTGTCGGGCCCGATACCCGCGAGGCTGAGAGCCGCGGCGACGTTGACGTTAGCCGGAAATCCGCGCGCGCCCTCGCGCGCCGTGCCGTCGAACACTTTGCGCGCGGTATTGATGCCTTTGAGCGAGATACCGCGCTCGACCAGATAAGGCGCGCCTTCGAGGCCGGCCGGCGGCTTTCGTGTCATCATGGTGACCGAATGGATCGTGCCCTCGCCCGCAGCGCGCACGGCGTCGAGGCCGATCAGCGCGCCGGTCGGCACCAGGATACGCGCGCCGGTCTCTTTTGCTCGCGCGACAAAATCCCAATTCTCCAGAAGCTGGCCGACCGACAGCGGCATGAACAGCCTGCCGCGCTCGATCACCGACGCTGCGATCGTGCGGAATAGCTCCGGCGGCAGGCATTCGACAACGAGGTCGCAGCTTTCGGCCAACTGTTCGGCGGCGATGACGGGAATGCGGTCGCCAATTTGCGGCAGGTTGCGTTTGGCCTTTTCCTTGTCGCGGACCGCGACAGCCGCGAGCACGAGGCCCGGAATCCCGGCCTCGATCCGTCGCGCCACCTCCAGCCCCACAGCGCCAAGGCCCGCTAACCCAACTTTGAGAGGCTCCCGTGCCACGCTTGCCTTGCCCTTTCAGCCGCCCCTGCGGCCAGTTACATTCTGTCTCTATGCGCCAGCCGGGCATCACGCAACCGGCCAGCTAATCGACCATGCGTCGGGCGGAACGATGCCTCAGAGAGAATACATGACCAATATCAATCCCAATACGTTCACCACCCGCCCGGAGATCGAAGGCACCTTCGGCGTCGTGACCTCGACCCATTGGATCGCAACGGCGGTAGGCATGGGCATACTGGAGCGTGGCGGCAATGCGTTCGACGCAGCCGTCGCGACCGCCTTCACACTGCAGGTCGTCGAGCCGCACCTCAACGGACCCGGCGGCGACGTGCCGGTCATCGTCTACGACGTCAAACGCGGCAAGCCGGAAGTGATCTGCGGCCAGGGCGTGGCCCCGGCGGGTGCGACGATCGAGTATTATAAGAGCGAAGGCCTCGATCTGGTGCCGGGCACCGGACTGCTCGCGGCCTGTGTCCCCGGCACCTTCGAAACCTGGATGATGATGTTGCGTGACTACGGCACGATGCGCGTGGCCGATGTGCTCGCGCCGGCGATCGGCTACGCACAGAACGGCCATCCCCTGCTGGAGCGCACCAACGCGACCATCGCTACGGTGGCGCAGTTGTTCCGCGAATACTGGCCGACCTCGGCCGCCGTTTATCTGCCCAACAACGAAGTGCCGGCTACCGGCTCGCTGTTCACCAACAAGACGCTCGCCGCCACCTATGCCCGCATCGTCAAGGAAGCCGAGAGTGCGGGCAGCGATCGCGTCGCGCAGATCGAGCGCGCACGGCAATCATGGTCGAAGGGTTTTGTCGCCGAAGCGATCGATCGCTTCTGCCGCACCCAGGACATCATGGACACCAGCGGCCACAAGCATCGCGGCGTGCTGAGAGCCGACGACATGGCGCGCTGGACGCCGACGGTCGAAGCGCCGTGCACGTACGACTATCACGGCTATACCGTCTGCAAGACCGGCCCGTGGGGACAAGGCCCGGTCACATTGCAACAGCTCGCACTACTCAACGGATACGATTTCGACAGTCTCGATCCGACCGGGCCGGATTTCATCCATCTCATCGTCGAATGTTCGAAGCTCGCTTATGCCGACCGCGAAGTGTTCTACGGCGATCCGAACTTCGTCGAAGTCCCGATGGCGACATTGCTGTCGGATGCCTACAACGCCGAGCGCCGCAAGCTCATCACCGACCAAGCCTCGATGGATCAGCGGCCGGGTTCGATCGAAGGCTTCGGCGCCGTCGTCACACTGCGGCGCGATCCGGTGCCGCTCGCCGCAGGCGCCGGTGAACCAACCGTCGGCCAGCTTGGCGCCGGCGAACCGACAGTCGGCCGCATGGGCAGCATGCGCGGCGACACCGTGCATCTCGATATCATCGACCAGGCCGGCAACATGGTTTCGACCACGCCGTCCGGCGGCTGGCTGCATTCGTCGCCCGTAATCCCTGAGCTTGGCTTCTGCCTCGGTACCCGCGCGCAAATGTTCTGGCTGGAGGAAGGACATCCGGCGGCGCTCGCACCCGGCCGGCGGCCGCGCACCACCCTGTCGCCGACCATGGCGTTACGCGACGGTGAGCCGTACCTGTGCTGGGGCTCGCCGGGCGGCGACGGGCAGGATCAGTGGATCACACAGATGTTCATGCGCCACGTCCATAGCGGCATGAACATGCAGGAAGCGATTGACGCACCGGCGTGGCACTCAGAACATTTCCCGAGTTCGTTCTGGCCGCGCACCGCCAATCCCGGCAAGCTGGTGATCGAAAGCCGCGTGCCGAAGAAGACCATCGATGAGCTGGAACGGCGCGGCCACAAGATTGAAGTCGGGCCGGCCTGGTCGGAAGGCCGGCTGACCGCCGCATCGCGGGTGGGACCGCGCCGCCGCGCCGCCGCCAATGCGCGCGGCATGCAGGGTTACGCTGCGGGGCGATAACGCGGATCAGGCAAGAAACTCAACCAGCGCCGTAGTGAACGCCGCCGGCTGTTCCAGCGGCGACATGTGGCCGCTGTCTTCGATAATCTTCAGCGCCGCATTCGGGATCGTTTGCGCGATCAGCTTCGACGCCTTGCTGCACACATAATCGTGCTGCCCGACAACAACGAGCGTCGGCGCTCGCACTGCTTTCAGCACATCAGTCAACCGGAACAGCGATTTCCGTTTGGCCAGAACTTCCGACAGCGTAAAGCGCAAGCCATTGAGCGGTGTCGCGCGGATCAGGGCGGCCATGTGCTCAAGACTGCGCTTGTTGCGCCGGGCGTAAATCTTGAACAATTCGCTGCGCAGCATCTCGCAGACAAGCTCATTGGCTGCGCCTTGATCGATCAACTTAACCCAGCGCCGAACCATACCCTCGATCTTCACCGGATCGTCAGCGCCGGCGCCAACATCGGCGAGCACCAGCCGGGATACGCGCTCCGGTTTGCTGGCAGCCAACGCCAGCGCAGGGCCGCCGCCCAGCGAGAAGCCGACAATCGCTGCGCGTTCGATCTGCAGGGCGTCGAGCACGCCGACAAGATCGCGCGCCAGATGCGCTGCGGAATATTCCGTGGCTATAGCCGGTGCATCAGTCAGGCCATGGCCGCGCTGATCGTAAGCAATGACGCGGAAGCGGTCTTGCAGCGCCAGGATCTGGTGAAACCACATCCGTCTGCCGCAACCGAGACCGTGCAGCAGCACGACGGGCGGACCGTTGCCGGCAGCGCTGACCGCCACGGCAAGGTCGCCAATCTGAATTCTCTTGATGCCGCTTGCCGAACCCATTGGGCAAAAATAAGCGGTTTGTCGCGGTCCGGACAGCCGGCTACGCGGCGACCGTGCCGAGAAATTCCTCGACCTCGGCGCGCAGCTTGTCGGTCGCCTTCTCCACCTCTTCGGTCGCTGTCAGCACGGTTTGCGCCGAACTGCGCGTCTGCGTAACACCGCCGGCCACGTCATCGAGCGCGGCGACGACAGCCTTGGCGCCCGCTGCGGCGCTCGCGACGTTGCGGGAGATTTCGCCGGTTGCCGCTTCTTGCTGCTCGACCGAGCCTGCGACAGACGACGTGTAATGATTGATGTCCCGCATTCGCTGCGTGATATCGTGAATGGCCGCCACGGCGCTGGCGGTCGAGCTTTGCACCGAAAGGATTTCTCGGGTGATCTCTTCGGTGGCCTTTGAGGTCTGCACGGCGAGCGACTTGACCTCGGAGGCCACGACGGCGAAGCCGCGCCCGGCGTCGCCGGCGCGCGCCGCTTCGATCGTGGCATTGAGCGCCAGCAGGTTAGTCTGCCCGGCAATATTCTGAATGAGCTTGACCACGTCGCCGATCTTCTGTGCGACGCGCGCCAGCCCGGCAATGTCCTCATTGGTGGCGCCGGCATCGGTGACCGCGCCCTGCACGACGTCTTTGGCCTGGGTGAGCTGGCGGCTGATTTCGGTGATTGAAGCCGCAAGTTCCGTGGCTGCGGTCGCCGCGGTCTCGACATTGAGCGAGGCTTCGTTCGATCCGTGTACCGCGCCTTCGGCGCGCTGGAGCGTGAGATCGGATGTTTTCAGCAATGTTGTCGCCGCGGACTTCATCGCCATCGCGCTTTGACCGACCGTTTTCAGCACGCTTTCGACGCGCGCCCGGAATGCCACTATGGCCGCATCAGTGGCGTGGCGCCGCTCTTCGCGTTGCCGCAGCGAGTCACGTTCGGTTTCGACCGACAATTGATCGGTCACATCCATATGCGTGGCGATCCAGCCGCGGTTCGGCAATGGGCGACTGACCACCGTGATGAGACGCCCCCCAATCGAGCTGGTCCTGGTTTCAGTACGCTGCTCCGCGGCCCGTCGCAGGCAGTCGGAGACATATTGACCCGCGTCGCCATTGAACTTGCCCGCAGCCTGACGATGCGCCAGCAGTTCACGCAGCGGCGTGCCCGGCCGGCCGTGCTCGGGCCGCAAACTGTACATTTCGAGATAGCGCGCATTGCACAGCGTCAGCCGCGCCGCGCTGTCGAACATGCACAAGCCTTGCGTCATGTTGTTAAGTGCTGATCGGAACAACCGGGTCTGCGCGCGCCGGTTGGCGTTCACAAACAGACCACCTATGGCGGCAAGGCCAAACGCGACCGGCAAAGCCATGGCAGCCGCCGCGACAGGCGCTGGCGCTTCCGTCAGCAGGCTGACGATCCAACCCACCCCAAAAGTAAAGTATCCGATGGCGCCGGCGGCAAAGCCCACGACACCCGCAACGACCACGAGCACCCAATTGCGGCTGGCTTTCGCGAGGGTCATACCGGCAGGCATCACGCTACAGCAGACAGATTTTGTGAGCGTAGGCACCCATCAGTTTTTTTGTAGTTAAGGCGCGACCGCGGGATTTCTTAACAAGCGATGGGCGTGTAATGCTTCAGCGCATAAAAAGGCCGGCTTTGAATGCCGGTGGGGAGGAAATGATGGGGTATCGGGGCCTTTCGACCATTCTCGCGGCCTGTCTGTTGACGGCGGCAGTTGCCGGTCTAAGCCGCGCCGAGGACTATCCAGCCCATCCGGTACGGATCATCATCGGCTTTGGCGCCGGCGCGGTGGCCGACACACCGGCGCGGCTGCTGGCGCAGAAATTTGGCGACGCATTCGGCCAGCAATTCATCATCGAGAACAAACCGGGCGCCGGCAGCAATGTCGCGGCGGAGTATGTCGCACGCGCACCGAACGACGGCTACACCCTGTTCATGGCGACGGCCGCGCAGACAAATTACGCCGGCATGACCGTCAATCCCACTTACGACGTTGTGAAAGATTTCGCGCCGATCGTCCGCGTCGCTTCCGTGCCAAATCTGCTGGTCGCCAATCCCTCGCTCGGTGTCAGCAACCTGAAGGAGCTGATCGCGCTCGCGAAGACGAAACCGGGACAGATTTTCTACGCTTCCTCCGGCACCGGCACCACGACCCACGTCGCCGGCGAGCTGATCAACATCATGGCTGGGATCAAGCTCGTTCAGGTGCCTTATCCGGGCAGCGCACAGGCCCTGACCGACGTCGTGACCAACCGCGTCCAGCTCTGGTTCGCGCCGGCGTCGGCTGCGATCCAGCAGGTCCAGGAAGGAAAGCTCAAAGCCATCGCCGTGACGACGGCGCAGCGCGCCAGTATCGCACCGGACGTGCCGACCATGGCCGAAGCAGGATTACCCGGTTACGACCTCGGCCTTTGGTTCGGCCTGCTTGCGCCGGCCGGCACGCCGAAGCCCATCATCGACAAACTCGCACAAGTCACCAACGCTGCGCTGAAATCGAACGACGTAATCGAACCGTTGCACAAAATCGGCGTCGACATTGTCGGCGGCAGCCCTGAGGACTTCCAGCGTTACATCGAGGCCGAGGTCAAGAAAGCAACCGAAGTCGCCATTGCGGCGAACATCCGGCAATAACGGCCTTCAATCTCCAAACGTCGAACCGTCAGTTTTTCATGGTTCCGACACTTTTTTGGCAGCATTGTCGGGCCGAGACTGGGGGAATTTCCATGATACGGCCGTCTGCCACGGCATTAATTTGCGCCGCCCTGCTAGGTGCGGCGGCACTGGCCGGCTGTTCCAGCGATGCCCGCCTCCCGGAGGGGATGCCGAGCTTTTATCGCGACCTCGCCACCAGCGACGCCGTTCTCGATGCCGCGGCGGCGCAATCAATGATCTCCGGCTATCGGGCTAATAACGGGCTTGGACCCGTGACCATCGATCCGGAATTGATGAAGATGGCGGCAGAGCAGGCTCGCGTCATGGCGGCGAAGGACAAGCTCGATCACAGTGTCGGCCGGCCGTTCCAGGATCGCATCCAGCAATCCGGCTTTGATGCCGGCGTTGCGGTCGAGAATATCGGAGCGGGCTATCACACCCTGGCTGAGGCATTTTCGGGCTGGCGCGATTCACCGCCGCATCGCGCCAACATGCTCAACAACCAGGTCACGAAGATGGGCATCGCCGCGTCGTATTCGCCGCAGTCGAAATACAAAGTGTTCTGGTCGCTGATCCTCGCCGCGCCCGACGAACATCACCGCGGTTAGGTTCTGACGGATTATTGCCCCGAAGCTTTTTTCAAACGTTTTGCGGCATCGACGACAATCTCGTAGGCCTCTCGTATTGCCGGCTTCTCCTTCGAAACGTCGTCGCCGACGCTCGCGAGTTTTGCCATCATCTCAGCCTGTTCATCAGGTGGAAGAGAGATCAATTCGCCACCGCCATCCGTCCAGCCCTTGCGCATCGTCGCGAAAATCTGAAGCGCCTGCGGCGCGATAGCGACCGATTCCCTGGCGCCATCCTCGTCAACGATCTTTTGCAGATCGGGCGGCAACGAATTGTACCACTTCTTACTGATCTCGACGACGATGAAATCCGCCGGTTGATTGATTTCGGTCACGTATTTCGCGGCATCCTGATAGTGGAATGGCGTGTAAACCGTGAGGCCAGCAACTGCACCGTCGATCGTGCCTTGCTGCAACGCCGGCAACACATCGCCCAACGACATCGCGATCGGAGTAGCACCAAGTCTTGCAAACGCTGAGGTCTGGAATTGCGACGCAAAGATCCGGAGCCGTTTTCCGTCGAAATCGCCGAGATGGTGGATTGGCGTTTTCGAGATAACCGACGACATCATCGTGCTGAACATGCCAACGCCATGCAACCCCTTGTTGGCGCCAAGCCCGTTCATCAGCTTCAGCACCGTCGGATCCTGACTCAGGCGCAGGGCTTCGGCCTGAGAATCGACCAAGCCCGGCGCCGCCATGATCTCGAAACGCTCGTCAACGCCGACGAAAAATTCCGGCGGAATAATTGCGCACTGAATCGCGCCGAACTGCACACCCTCGATCTGCCGCGGTATCGAACCGAGCTGGCTGGCCGGATAAATTTCCGCCTTGATGCGACCACCCGAGTCTCTTTCCACCGCGGCCGCATAGTTCTTGGCGAGCTGGTGTTGAGCCTCGTTCACCGTCGGCAGAGTGAACTTCATCACGTAGGTTTTATCGTCCGCCCGCGCCACAAGGACCGTCAAAGACGAAATAACGATGAAAGTCGCTGCAACCTTCCAAGAAATAAACAACCATCTCATCAAGCTCACCGATTTCTCCTACGAAATGGCAATCACCATCGAACCAGGAAGCATGCCATTAGCTCCCAGATCAGATCAAATCAAACATTTCGCGACTGTAAGTTGCGCGCACGTCGGTAACGATCCGCGCCACGGCGGCACGGAATTGGGTGTGCATATCCACACCGAGTTCGGTGAACTCGCGACCCGGCCAGCGCCTATTCACTGTCCTGAGGCAGACCGCACGCGCTTGGCAGCATCGACGACGATCTCATAGGCTTCTCGTATTGCAGGCTTCGTTTTGGAAACATCGTCGCCAACGGTTTCAAGTGTCTTCACCATCGATGCCTGCTCGTCCGGTGGCAGCGAAATCAACTCGCCGCCACCGTCAGTCCAGCCTTTGCGCATCGTCGCGAAGATCTGCAGCGCCTGCGGCGCTATGGCAACCAATTCCTTGGCGCCATCCTCGTCAACGATCTTTTGCAGATCAGGTGGCAACGAGTTCGTACCATTTCTGGCTGACTTCAACGATGATGAAGACCGCCGGCTGATTGGTTTCGGTCACGTATTTCGCCGCGTCCTGATAATGAAACGGCGTATAAACAGTGAGGCCCGCAATCGAGCCGTCGATCGCGCCTTGCTGCAAAGCCGGCAGCACATCGCCCAACGACATCGCGACCGGCGTCGCACCGAGTCGCGAGAACGCCGCACTCTGGAATTGCGAAGCAAAAATCCGCAGCTTCTTGCCGTCGAGATCGCTGAGATGACGGATCGGCGTTCTTGATACGATCGACGACATCTGGGTGCTGAACATGCCGACGCCATGCAGCCCCTTGCTGGCTCCTAGTCCATTCATCAGTTTCAGGACCGCCGGATCCTGGGACAGACGCAAAGCCTCCGCTTGCGAATTCACCAGACCCGGTGCCGCCATGATTTCGAAACGCTCGTCCACGCCAACAAAGAATTCCGGCGGGATAATCGCGCACTGAATCGCGCCGAACTGCACGCCCTCGATCTGGCGCGGTATCGAGCCCAGTTGGCTGGCCGGATAGATTTCCGTCTTGATGCGGCCGCCGGAGTCTCTCTCCACCGCAGCCGCGTAATTCTTGGCGAGCTGATGTTGGGCCTCGTTCACCGTCGGCAGCGTGAACTTCATCACGTAGGTCTTATCGTCCGCCTGAGCCGCCGTGGCCGCCAAAGCTGAAATATAACAACAAGCGGCTGCAATTTTCCGAGCGGCTACTACCCATCTGGTCGCGTTCACGGATTTCTCCCGAGGCATGATCGGCGCCACCGATGCACGAAGCATGCCATCGGCTTCCCCCTCAGATCAAATCGAACATCTCGCGACTATAGGTTGCGCGCGCTTCCGTCAGAAGCGGCGCCACGGCGGCACGGAATTGGGCGTGCTGGTCCGCATTAAGCTCTGTGATCTCGCAACCGGCAGCAAGGATAGCCGCGCGCGCTTCGCGGTCTTCTTCGATCGCCTGGTCACGCTGGAACTCGACCGCTTTCTTGATCGCGTCGCGCATCGCGCGCTGCAAATCCTCGGGCCAGCCCTCGAACGCCGGACGATGCAGAAAGATCGGCCGCGAAATGTAGAAGTGATTGGTCACGGTGTGGAAGCGGTGAAATTTATGTACGCCGTAGGTGACTGTATTGGCGAACGGGTTCTCCTGCGCGTCGATTGTGCCAGCCTTGATCGCCGCGATTGCCTCGGTGAGATCCCAGCGCAACGGCTCACAGCCGAGCAGTTCGAATGTACGCGCCTGAACTTCGCTCGGCAGCACACGGATACGCATGCCCTTAAGGTCTGCCGGCGTATGCACCGGATGCAGCCGGTTCGAGATGTGACGGAAGCCGTTTTCAAACCAGCCGAGGATGCGATAATTGACGCGCTGCTCGATCTTCTGAGCGAGGAACCGGCCAAGCGCACCATCCATCGCCCCGCGCGCCTGATCCCGCTCCGCGAAAAGAAACGGCAGGTCGACGAAGCCAAGCTCCGGAACGCGGTCGGTCAGATAACTCGACGACTGGTAGCCAAGCGTCAGTACGCCGTCTTCGACCAGCCACAGAATGTCTTCGGCACGATAGCCGAAATCCATGATGTTCCAGACGTACTTGACGTCGATGCGATCCCCGAACTCGGCCAATAGAGTATCGCCGATAAGTTTGAGAGAACGCGAAAAAGAGGTTGTCGGCGGCCCGTAGCCGCCCATGCGAATTGTGATCGGATTGGCCATCGTGGCTCCTTGCCGGGGGAGCTGGAAGCTAGCCGACGCGGCTCAGCGATGGAACCACTCGCGGACACTTTTAGCGGCCGAGATCGACAGGCCGCGTAGCCGCTCCATTCCCCGCACGGAAGCAAATGTCGCGGTCGACCGCACGCCGATAAGCCGGTCCGCCAATTCAAGCCGTTCACGCCATATATGATTGATCATCGGATGGTTCGCTGTCGCACAAGAATCGGTGCGATGAAGCGTTTCATCCTCAATCAGATCTTCGGTCACAGCGAGGGTAAGCACAACACCCGGCGAATACGGCGCGAAAGCCTCGTCGTACGCAATCTTCCAGAACCAGGCGGTGTCGCCGCTGCGCAACGTAATGGCCGCTGCTATGGCTCGACCGTCGATGAAAATCCGATTGACCGCAGCTTTGCCCTGCCCCGCCAGGCCCACAACCGCGTTCTTCATGAAACGGCCGACATCATCGTGAAAAAGCGCCGCGGTGCCCGCCTCGCCTTTCCAGCCGCGCACCTCGAGTTCGAAGAAATCCTCAACCGCGGCTGCGACAGCCTGCGGCTCTGTCGCCGTCGTGAACAACAACGCGCCCGCATCGCCCAGCCGTCGAACGAGGCGGCGCATTTCTTTCTGCTTGCGCTGCCCGAGCGTGCGCTCGACGTACTCCAGGCGATCGCCGCGCGGCGCCAGCATCGCTCTCTCGTGAATGTTAAGATCCGCGGTCGGTATCCGGCCGCGCTGTAAAATCGTATGCAGTTCCAAAGCGAACGGACTGACCGGCCGGACATAAGGCAACAGCACGACGCCCGGCAGCGCCGTGTTGTCGGCGATGTGAGCAAGCCACGCCGCGATGACCGGCTCCGCCGCTTCACGTTCAACCAGCGGCGTGCCGAGCGGCGCATAAGGATGCGTCCAGCCGACCAGGACCGGCAGACCGATGCCATAGCGCCGCGGTTCGATACGCGCCGGAAAGAAACCGAGCAACTTGCGCGGCGCAGTGCCGGACCACACCAACACCGCCCCGGCGCTGGCGCCGAACACCGCGGCTGCTTCGAGCGCGAAAGCAGGTTCGTAGAAAACGTTGGGCTCGAGCGCCCGCGCGGCAAGGTCTTGCCACTCATCTACGATGGAAAGCAGTTCGCCGAGGCTCCGCCACTCGACAGTGAGCGAATTGGCGGCGTAACGAGCAGCAACCGTAGCGCGGCGCGCGCTCGCGATCGCCAATGCGGCGCGATCGGGGGCAATACTCGGCTTGGATTCTGTTGCTGCAGCCGACATGCCCGCGCCTCAGCGATCCTGAGGGGCGCCAAAGACCAGGCAATGAACGCCGAGACGATATTTTGCAACGAGGAAAAGGGCCGCCGATTCGAACACCATGGTGCAGGCGCTGGCGAAGGCGGCGCCATTTACGCCGAAGTGCGGAATAAGCAGGACGCAAATCAGAAGATTAAGCAGGAACGAACCGGCATAGACATACGCGCAATTGCGCCGCTCGCCGAGCATATTGAGCAAGCGCTCAACCGGACCCACCGCGGCGCGCGCAAGAAGCCCGATCGCGATGATGAACATCAAATGATAGCCGCTGGTGAAACCCATGCCGTACATCCGCAGCAACGGGTCGCCCAGCGCCAGAAAGACAACGATCATCGCGAGCGACGGCCAGAACGTCATTCGGATCGTATGCGCCATGAATTCGGTGAGCCGCTTCTGATTGCCGGAAACATGGATTTCGGTGAATTTGTGCGCGACGGTCTGCGCGACGGCAAAATGGATAAAGGCGACCAGCGCCATGATCTTTGCAGCGGCGTAATAAGTCGCAACCTGCTCCGGCGGCCGGAACTGCGTCAGCACGATCACGTCGCAGTAAGTGACCAGGACGTAAAAACCCTCGACCAGCGAGATCGGCAACGCGGTCGCAAGCCAGGAGCGTGGCGCGTATTTTTTTAGCCCCGGTCCGATCACCGGATTGAGGCGCCGATTCAGCACGAAGAACTGACCAAGCGTGCAGGCCCATATCGTAATGCAGGTGACCGCCATCGTCGTGACAGCGTCCATCGGCAACCCGGCAAAGTAGGCCGCCGCCATCAACGCCATGAGAATGATCTGGCGCAGCACATAGGTGGGCGCGAGGCCAAGATTGACCCAGTTGTAGGATCGCGCGATGCCGCTCAACACCGAAGCAAGCGCGAATGCCGGCAACGTCGCACAGGCAAAGCACAGCGGCAGGAATGACTGCGAGCTTGCATACGGCGAAAGCGCGATGACGCCAACCGCGGCAATGGCCAGCACAGTCGAAATCGCCAGCGCCAGCCACCGGCCGCCGTCAACGAAACCGCGCAGCAGCGCGAATTGCCTGTGTTCGGTGTATTCCGGAATAAAGCGCTGCGCCGCGGTACCGAGTCCAAGATCGCCCTGGCTACCGATCAGGAGCAACCAGGTCCAGGCATACACGTAAATGCCGAACTGGAACTGGCCAAGCCAGCGCGCCAGCACGATCTGCGCCAGAAAGGCGAGCAGCGCAGAAACGATGCGGAGAATGAACGCGGTGCCGGCCAATCGCCGCACCAACGATAGTTCGCTGGCGCCCCCGAACAGTGCCAGCACGCGTGCGATCGCGTTCTGAATCTCCGCCGGCCGGAAGGCACGCCACGGAGAACGCCCTGCACGCGGCGCCTGCTCGGAACCAATCGATGCCACAAACAACCTCTACGCCGCGACCGGCAGCGACGCCCAGGCGACACCATTAGCAACGAAGCGTTAAGATTCAGTTGGGGGAAATTAATAATTGCTTTGCAATGTTACGCCGGCGAAGCCGCCAAATTGCCCATTTCGTCAAGCACCGCCGCGACAATGCGGCGTTCGTCGGCGCCGAGCGACAGCTGCGGCGGAACCGGATCGCCGACGTCATAGCCCTGATGCTGCAACGCCGCCTTGATGCAGGCGGCAAGATTGAAGCGCGCGAAGACCTCATTGATGCGCCACAGTTTGCGCTGCAATTCCATCGCTTCGGCCCAACGCCCGGTGCGGCCCAAATCGTAAAGCCGGACGCTCTGCCGCGGGATAATACAGGCCGGCCCCGCCATCCAGCCGACGCCGCCGATCAGCATCACGGCAGCCGGAATATGCGCGGAGGCTGAAAATACCTTGAGCCGCTCGCAACAATTCATGATCGAGAGCAGCCGGCCGGTATTGGTGGAAGCATCCTTGATGTAACCGATGCGCGGGTGTTCGGCGAGCCGCGCGATCACATCGAGCGTCAGATCGGTGCGCTGAAAATTGGGGTTGGTATAGAGCACGATCGGGATGTCGACGGCATCGGCGATAGCGCGGAAGTATTCCTCGACCTGCGCATCCTTCAGCGGAAAGTAGGACTCGAGGATCGCGAGGATGCCGTCGGCGCCGAGGCTCTCGTAAAGGCGCGCCTGCGCCACCGCATCCGATGTCGCCGTCGCGGCGACACCGGCGATAACCGGCACGCGGCCGGCGGCGGCCTCGATCGAGATGCGCACGACGGCGGCGCGCTGGTCGTTGTTGAGATAAGCAAACTCTCCGGTCGAGCCGAGCGGCGTCAATCCGTGCACGCCAGCAGCAATCAGGTCGTCGACGAGCCGGCCGAGCACGGCAGTCTTAACCCGGCCGGCCTCATCGACCGGCGAAACCAGATAAGGAAAAACGCCATGAAACGCGGTCAATACGGGCCTCGCTCGTTGCTCTCATTCCACCGTGAGCTTGTCTAGCCGCCAACTCAACTCCTCGGCGGCGTAGACAGTGTGCTCATCGGGACAGGCGATGCCGTGTACCCAGTCGAACATGCCAGGCACGCGACCAAACTTACCCATGACGCCGAGTACCTTACCGTCGAGGCCGACTTTATAGACGTGGCCGACACTGCCGACGAACATGACCTGGTTCGGCCCCGGCGTGATGCAGAGCGACCACGGCGGGCCACCGATGCGAAATTCCTGCTTGAAATTTCCGTCGCTGTCGAACACCTGAATGCGGCTGTTGCCACGGTCGGCAACATAAAGATTGCCTTGGGCGTCGCTGACAATGCTGTGCGGGGTGTTGAAATCGCCAGGACCGGTGCCGCGCTCACCCCAATGCTTCACCAGATTACCGTCCTTGTCGAACTTTGCGATGCGCGAATTGCCGTAGCCGTCGGAGACAAAAATGCTGCCGTCGGCGCCCCATGTAACGTCGGTCGGCTGATAGAAACTGCTTGGCGCGGGGATGGCGTGCTCGACGACGTGGGTTTGCCAGGTCCACGGCTCCGGCCGGCGGCCGAGCACCATCTGGATACGCCGGTCCTTGTCGAACTCGACGACGAGATCGGCTCCGGCGTCGATATACCAAAGATTATCGTGGGCATCGATACGCGCATTGTGCGGGCCTTCGAAGAGCGGAAAGCCGTCGGCGATCGAGCGGATAAAAGAACCGTCGTTGTCGAATTCGACCAGCGGATGTGGGCCACGATTGACGACGAAAATATGGCCCTGCGAATTGAGCGTCACGCCGACGACTTCGGCCATGTAGAAATTATCCGGAAGCTTCAGGAAATTGGGCGTGACGTGAAACGTCAGTTGCGGCGGACCCGACTTAACATCCGACTTGGCGTCCGGTTTGGCGTCTTGCGCCGATGCAGCGCCGGTGAGGCCCGCGAGCAACAGGGCGACGATCGAGGCAAGCGTCCGTACTTTCATTATTTCCTCCGCCTAACAGATTTTATAATTGGCCGGGATTGAGATCAGCGTTCGCTCTTATGCCGCGCCATGGCGTCGGTCCAGACTTTTGTCCGGTCGTCGTCAAAAACCAGCGACGGATCTTCCGGCACGCTGATCCAATCGCCACGTCCGACTTCATCATCGAGTTGCGACGCGCCCCAGCCGGCATAGCCGAAAGCAATCAGGCTTTTGCCAGGACCTTTTCCGGCCACGATATCGCGCAGCACTTCGGTAGCCGGTGTAAGCGCTACGCGACCGTCGATATCGACCGTATCGGAGAGATGATAATCGGCGTTGTGCACGGCGAACGCGACCTCGGGACTTACCGGGCCGCCGAGGAAAACGCGGATATTGTTCTTGATACCGTCGGTGTTGGCACCAAGCGCCTCCAGAATATTTGCGATCGGACGCTCATCAAGCGGGCGATTGATGACGATGCCGAGCGCGCCGTCCTTGTTATGCTGCGCGATCAGGATCACAGCGTGTTCGAACGTCGATCCTTGCATCATCGCGCTGGCGATCAAAAGCTGACCCGTGAATGAGGTCGGACCTGAAATATCGGGCGACGTCGGCAATGCCGCGTGGAGCACGGTCGCAGACACTGCGATTGCGACCGCCGCCAAAATCCCACGCTTGCACGCCAACGGAACCATGATTGACTCGCCGGTCAGACGAATTGCAGGGCGATGCCCCCAAGCTCGCCAAAATCACCGTGCAACGTATCGCCCTTGCGCGCATGCACCACCCGCGTGAACGAACCTGCAAGCACGATATGGCCGGGTTCGAGCGTCACGCCGTGCTGGCCGAGCTTGTTGGCGAGCCAAGCGACGCCGAGCGCAGGATGACCGAGCACGCCGGCCGCGACGCCGGTCTCCTCGATTTCCGAGTTGCGATACATGATGCCGCCGACCCAACGCAGATCGATATCGAGCGGACCGACCGGACGGCCGCCGACGACAATACCGGCCGCTGCGCCGTTGTCCGACACGGTATCGAAAATCTTGCGCGGGTCTTGCAGGCGCGCATCCACAATCTCCAGCGCCGGCACGACATATTCGGTTGCCCGCAGGACGTCGGTCAGCCCAACGCCCGGGCCTTTGAGCGCCTTGCCCATGATGAAGGCGAGTTCGACCTCGACCCGCGGCAAACAATAGTTCTCATGCGGCACCTTGGCGCCGTCGGCGATCATCATGTTGTCGAGGAGGTGGCCGTAATCCGGCTCGTCGATCTGCGAAGAGCGTTGCATGGCCTTCGAGGTAAGGCCGACCTTGTGCCCGATCAGCTTGGCGCCACCGGCAATCTTGCGGTTAGCGACTTCGGTTGAAATCGCATAGGCGTCTTCCATCGTGATGTCGGGCCAGGTTTTGGTAAGCTGAACCGCCTGTTTGCGCTCTTTTTCGGCTTTGATGAGAGTGTCGGCGGCTTTGCCGCGATCTTCCTTGGACATCATGACGCGTTTGCTCCCCACTGAATTGCAGCGGCGAACTTAGCACATTTGCGATGCGAAACAGGGTGCTGCGGGCGCGCGGCCTACTGGCAGACGATGCCGAGGATGTAGGTCTCGTCGTGGCAAGCAGAGGCCGGCGATCCACCGGACAGCAGGGCCTGCGACGAGCAGACTTGCGACGTGCTGATGCCCATTGGCTTCCCGCCAGTAAAACCTTTGACGCGGCAGGCGTTGTTGGCGGCGGTCGGACAATCCGGCGCGCCGTTCGCCGCCGGCTGGCACTTGTCGTGCAATTCGAACATGCGCGTGCTCGGCAAATGCACCATCGTTTGCGCAGCGTTTTTCAATGCGTCCTGGGTGGCTGCAGTCGCATCCTTGGTCGATTGATCATTCTTCAAATCGTCCAGCTGATCCTTGGCATTCTTCATCTTGGCGTTGAAGTCGCCAAAGCCCTGCCCCCACCATTCGCCTAACTGATGCAGAAAGCCGGGCTTGAATGCCGGCGGTGGTTGCTGGGGAAGCGATCCGGATGCTGCGGCGGGAGCTTGCTGAGTTGCAGCAGGTGGCGGTGCAGTTTGGTTGTCGTCGGCAGCGGCCGCCGCGACAGCAGCAAACGACGGCGCCGCGGCAAGCAGCGCAACAATCGTCAACAGCCGAGAACGTCGTCTATCGCCCAATCTTGCCATCGCCCAACCGGCAAGGAGCTTTGCCGGTCCCGAAGAATGAGAAGCATCCAGTTTGTTCGCGAAATAAGGTCAAAATACGCGCACGACGGCAATAAAGCCAATCGCAGCCAGAAAACAGGGCTAACGCGCGGACCGGCGGATTTCTCGCCACCGCGACCAAATCAACCAGGCAAATCCGGCGACAACGGCGACAATAACCACTGCATCGAACTCATGGAACAATTTGCGGAAGGTCGGATCGCTGTCCCAACGCGCGCCAAGCAGATAGCCGATATAGGCCAGTACAAAACACCACGGCCATGAACCGAGGAATGTATAAACCTGAAATTTCAGCATCGGCATCCGCGCAAGTCCTGCGGGAAACGCAATAAACGTCCGGACCACCGGCAGCAGCCGGCCAAAAAAAACTGTCGCCGCGCCATAGCGAGCAAAGAAACGGTCGGTACGTTCAAGCTCCTTGGCGCTGATCAGGACATATTTGCCCCAGCGATCGAGCACCGGCCGGCCGCCGACCGCGGCGACATAATAGGCCACGGTGGAGCCGAGATTGCAGCCGAGCGCGCCCGCCGTCGCCGCACCAATCAGGCTGAACTGCCCAATCGACACCAGATAGCCGGCGAACGGCATGATCACTTCCGACGGCAGCGGAATGCAGGCCGAACTCGATCGCCATCATCAAAACGACACCGAAATATCCGGCAGTCGAAATGACTTCGACGATCCAGGATGCGAGTGCCGAGATGACCTGGTCAATCATTGCTGGGTGAGATGAAAAAAATCAGCGCCGCTTGCGGGCGCGGCGGCCTTCAAGGATGACCACTTTACGACGGGAGGCGTGATCCTCAACAAACTTCTTCTTCGGCACCTTCTCGGCGATGCCGAGCAGCCGCTCGCGGCGATCCATTTCCTTCCAGACATCCTCGGGACGAATGCCGGACGCGACCCACAGCACGACCAGATTATAGATGAGGTCGGCGCTTTCCCTGATCACGGCTTCGCGGTCGCCGTTCATGGAGTCGATGACGACCTCGACCGCTTCTTCAGCAAGCTTCTTTGCCATTTTGCTGCGGCCGGAACGCAGCAGCCGCGCGGTCCGCGACGTCGAGGGATCGTCGTGCCGGCAGGACAGCGTGGCCTGGTAAAGCCGTGAAACCGAATCAGCCATGACGCAGGAGAATAGCCAGAACGCGTCAGAATTGTGTTAATTCCTGCTAATAACACTAACGCTGGGGGGTGGTTCGCCTCTTCTGCGGCAGTCAGTCCGCTTCAGTCGCCAGTTCTATTCACCTTGGGCCAACAGGGTGGCATTGCCGCCGGCGGCGGCGGTGTTGATGGTGACCACCTGCTCTGAGGCAAAGCGGCGAAGGTAGTTGGGGCCGCCGGCCTTTGGTCCCGTGCCCGATAAATGAGTCCCGCCAAAGGGCTGGGTTCCGACCACCGCGCCGATCATGTTGCGGTTCACATAGACATTCCCGCTCGGCAGCCGGGCCGCGATCCGCTCGGCGGTCAGATCGATCCGGGAGTGGATGCCGAGCGTCAACGCAGTGCCATTCAACGCGATGTCGTCGATCAGGCCATCCAGCATGTCCGCGCGCCAACGCACCACATGCAGCACCGGACCGAAGACCTCCTCTTTCAGGTCGCGGGCGCGATCAAGCTCGATGATGGCGGGGCCGACAAAAATTCCAGCCAACGGCAGTGCGCGATCGCTATCCCAGCGGAAATGCAGACGGCCGGCACGCTCCTGCTCCGCGATCCAGCGATCCAGCTTTTGCTTGGCTTCGGTATCGATCACCGGGCCGACATGGGTTGAGATCCGGCGCGGATCGCCGACTTCGAGCGCACACGCCGCCCCGACCAGCATGTCGAGGATCCGATCGGCCACATCGTCTTGCAGGCACAGCAGCCGCAGCGCCGAACAGCGCTGACCGGCGGAACGGAAAGCCGAGGCGACGATGTCGTCGGTCACCTGCTCGGGCAACGCCGTGGCATCGACGATCATGGCGTTGATGCCGCCGGTTTCGGCGATCAGCGGCACAATCGGGCCTGACTTTTCGGCCAGCGCGCGATTGATCGAACGGCCAACGTCGGTCGAGCCGGTAAAGGCAACGCCGGCAACATTGTGGTTGGCGACCAGCATAGCCCCGACCGCGCCGTCGCCGGTCACGAGATGCAGCGCGCTGGCCGGCACACCGGCCTGATGCAGGAGCTTCACCACACGCCCTGCGATCAGCGGTGTCTGCTCGGCGGACTTGGCGACCACCGTATTTCCAGCCGCGAGCGCCGCGCCGATCTGCCCGAGAAAAATCGCCAATGGAAAATTCCACGGGCTGATACAGACGAACACGCCACGGCCGCGATAACGCAACTCATTCGACTCGCCAGTCGGCCCCGGCATGCGCTGCGGCGCCAGTGAACTCCGTGCTTGCGCCGCGTAATACCGGCAATAATCGACCGCCTCGCGCAGCTCCGCTAACGCATCGTCGAGCGTCTTGCCGCCTTCGTTCTGCAGTAACGCGATCAGTTCGCCGCGATGGACTTCAAGAAGATCGGCGGCGCGGTCCAGCGCCGCCGCACGATCGCCAACGGGCGTGGCCGACCACGCCGGGAAACCAGCTTCCGCGCCAGCCATTGCCGCAGTCGCAATGGTCGCATCGGCCTCGCGAACAATACCGATCAAGCTGCCGTCGATTGGCGATGTCAGTTCGCGTTCAACACCGGGAAGTTCAACGCCATCGATCAGCGGCGCGGCAAAGGCTGGCTCACGCGTGCCGTCCCGGACTTCGTCGAGCAAGGCACGCAACGCGGCACGATCGCCAAACTCGACACCGGCGGCACCGCGCCGCTCCGGCTGATAGATGTCGCAAGGCCGCGGAATCCTGCTGCTGCGCGCCGCTTTGGGACCGGCAATAAGACTTTGCGGCCGGCGCAAAATTTCCGCGATTGGCACATTGGGATCGGCTGCTACCGATACGAACGACGAGTTCGCGCCATTCTCCAGCAATCGCCGCACCAGATAAGCCAGCAGGTCGCGATGGCCGCCGACCGGCGCATAGATCCGGCAAGCCGCCTGCGGCAACTCGGCAAGTAATGCGTCGTAAAGCGCATCGCCCATGCCATAGAGCCGCTGAAACTCGAAGCCTTCGACGCCGCCGGCGTCCTCAATCACGCTCGCGACCGTGAGCGCATTATGCGTGGCGAACTGCGGAAAGATGCGATCGCGCGCCGCCAGCAACCGTTTTACGCAGGCCATGTAACAAAGGTCGGTCATCGCTTTGCGGGTGAATACCGGATAGTCGGCCAGGCCCCGCTCCTGAGCGCGTTTAATCTCGGTGTCCCAATAGGCGCCTTTGACCAAACGAACGGTGACGCGCCGGCGCAGCGCGGCTGCCGCGCTCTCGATCCAGCCAATCACGTCCAGCGCGCGCTTTTGATAGGCCTGCACTGCGAGGCCGAAGCCATCCCAACCCTGCAACGATGCATCGGCCAGCACATTACCGATAATCTCGATTGACAGTTCGAGCCGATCGGCCTCCTCGGCATCGATGGTGAATTGCAGGTCGCGCTCCCGCGCCATGCGCGCCAGCTGCAGGACGCGCGGCGTGAGTTCTTTAAGCACCCGCTCGCGGGAGATCGCTTCGTAGCGCGGATGCAACGCCGAAAGCTTGACCGAGATGCCGGGACGCGCCGGCTGCACGGCATTGCCGGCGCGAGCGCCGATCGCGGCGATAGCGCCGGCATAGGCTTCAAAATAGTTCTCCGCACCGGCCGCGGTGCGCGCGCCCTCACCGAGCATATCGAACGAATAACGGAATTCGGCATGGCCCCGCGCTCGCGACAACGCCTCATCGATCGTCTGGCCTATGACAAAGTGCGAGCCGATCAAGCGCATCGCCTGCCGGACCGCGGCACGCACCGCCGGCAGACCGAGCCGGCGCGCGATATTGTCGAGGATCGTCTCCGGCGTTTCACCCGGATGGATGATCCGCGCCGCGACACCGAGCGTCCAGGCCGAGGCCGAGACCAGGATCGCGTTCGATCTCACGTCGCTTTCCAGCCACCGGCCGGCGGCGAGCTTGTCTTCGATAAGCCGATCAGCAGTCGCCGTGTCCGGCACCCGCAGCAATGCCTCCGCCAGCACCATCAGCGCCAGCCCTTCCTTGGTGGAGAGCGAATAGGCGTGGAGGAATTCTTCGACACCGCCGAAACCCGCAGCCCGGCCACGGATGGCTTGCACCAATTTTGTCGCACGGGCATCGACGCGGGCTTCGGTGGATTGATCGCGCGCTGCGTCCGCTAGAAAGCGCCCCGCCAGATCGTCATCGGGAGGTGCAAACGGCGCTTCAAAGGCCGGTAAGCTGCCAACAGCCGCGCTCATTCCACCAATCTATGCCTTCCGGCAAAGCGGGAGAAGGATCAGGCTGTCCGTGCGATGTAAGCCTCGAGCTTATCGATGCTCTGGGTCCAACCCATCTCCATGCCTTGCAGATAGGCTTTCGCCAGCTCAACCACCGCTACCGCTTCGGCGTGCACGGTAAGCTTGGTCTTGCCGTTCTCCTCGTCGAACAGAACGGTCGTCACACCTTCGAGCAGGTGGTCGCCCGCTGCATCAATGGCAATGCTGGTGAAGACCAGGCGCTCCGGCGGTGCGAATTCGCGGATCACGCCTTTCATCGGATAGATCGCGCCGTCCGGCCCCCGCATATGAATACGCAACTCACCGCCGGCACGCGCATCAAATTCGCAAACCGGATTGGTGAAGCCCTGCGGACCCCACCATTGCGCCAAGTGTTTCGGATCGGTCCACACCTTGAAGACCAGCGCGCGCGGCGCATCGAAAACGCGGGTGATCGTCAGTTCCCGTTCGTCGAACTTGTTCGATAGCGTCGCCGCATTCATGACCAACCGCCTTTCCTTCAAGCATGTCCAGCGTAGGCGCGTTGCAGGGCGGCGATATCGAACTTCTTCATCGCCATAACCGCCGTCATCACGCGGTCCCAACTCTTGGCGTCACTGTCAGTCATCAGCTGCGGCAACTGCGAGGGCACGACCTGCCAGGACAGGCCGAATTTGTCCTTGAGCCAGCCGCACTGGCTTTCCCGGCCGCCGTCCGTCAGCGCATTCCAGAAATGGTCGATCTCGGCCTGGCTGTCACAGTTCACCTGAAACGAGACCGCTTCGTTGAAGTTGAAAAGCGGTCCGCCGTTAAGCGCGGCGAAGGCCTGCCCTTCGAGCTCGAAATCGACCACCATCACCGAGCCCGGCTCCCTGCCATGAACCTCGCGGCCGGCCTCGCCATAGCGGCTGACCGCCTTGATCCGGGAATTTTTGAACACCGAGACATAGAAGTTGGCTGCTTCTTCCGCCTGGTTATCAAACCAAAGAAACGGACTGATCTTTTGCCTGATTGCCGGCATTGCTGGCTTCCTTCTTGAAGGGCAGCCGGCGCTAATTTGCGCCGGCGAAATAGGCAGCAAGACGCTCGAAACTGCCAGTCCAACCGCCTTGCATGCTGTCGTGCGCCGCTTCGAAGGTTTTGCGTTCCTCTTCGGTGGCGTTGATCGGCGACCAGCTTAGCGTCAGCTTCGTCTTGCCGCTGGGCGCTTCCTCGAACGTAACGGTGGTGAGCAGTTCAAGCGGCCAGGTTGTACTCAGCGGATGCCGCGTTAGGCCGCCGTTCTCGTCGGAGAACGAATGCACCCACGACAGGCGCTCAGGCGCGTTGACTTCGCGATAAACGAACTTCGCCCACATAACCTGGCCGTCGGGATTGCGCATCGCGCCGTGATAGGTCCCGCCGACGCGCAGATCCATTTTCGAAGACAAGATTGTCGAGCCCTTCGGCCCGAACCAGTGCTGCATGCGCTCGGGATCGGCGAACGCCTGCCACACCAGTTCGCGCGGCGCGTCGAACACCCGGGTAATGACGAGATCGGCAGTTTTCGCTTCGGTAGCAGTCATGACTCTCACCCACTTTTTGAGCAGTTACGGATTGCCGTCGGACATTACGGAGCGACCATGACCATCCAGCCGACACCAAACTTGTCGGCCACCATGCCGAACTTCGGCGAAAAGAAAGTCTTGGCGAGCGGCATGTTGACTTTGCCGCCCTCGGCCAGCGCATTGAAGATCCGGTCAGCGTCGGCCTCCTTCGCGACACTGAGCGCGAGCGCAATGCCCTGGAAATTCGGGCCGCCCGTGCAACGGCCATCGGACACCAGAAGCTGCGTATCGCCGGCGCGCAGCGCGGCGTGCATCACCTTGTCCTTGCTTTCCGGCGTGACCATCGACTGATCCGGCGCTTCCTTGAAACGCATCAGCATGTCAACCTTGGCGTCGATGGCTTTTTTGTAGAACTCAATCGCTTCGTCGGCACGGCCTTCGAACGACAGATACGGCTGGATTTGCATTGCGGTCTCCTCTGGTTTTGAAGTTGCATCAGCCTTGATTGGTCCTAGGACGATCCGGGGAATGTCAGGCCGACATTGCGGCCGTTTTTTTCACTCATGCCGGCTGACCCTCAGCAAGGAGCCGGTCGAGATGAAGTCGGATGTGCGCGGCTTCCGCTGCCGTATGCGCGAGCGCGATAGCCTGATCGAACGCGACTTTTGCGTCATTGGTGCGACCGAGCTGCATCAAGAGCCCACCCTTCAGGCCGAAATAATGGAAATATCCGGACAGCGGGACGGCGAGCGGCTCGATCATCGCAAGCGCCGCAGCCGGCCCCTGCACCTTGCTGACGGCGACGGCACGGTTGAGCGTCACCACAGGCGACGGCTGCAACTGCTCCAGCGTGGCATAGAGTTGTTCGATCTCCGACCAGTCGGTCGCCTTCGAATTCGCGGCGTGAGCGTGAACACCAGCGATTGCGGCCTGGACCTGATAGGAACCGGGCTGGCGATGCCGCAGCGCTTTTTCCAGGAGCGCGTGACCCTCGGCAATCATGTCGCGGTCCCATTTGCCGCGATCCTGAGCTTCCAAAAGAATGATTGCGCCATTGGCGTCGAGCCGGGCCGATGCGCGGGAATGCTGAAACAGCATCAGCGCCGCAAGTCCCATGATTTCAGGTTCGGCGGGGAATAACGCCAACAGCAGTCGGGCGAGCCGGATCGCTTCTTCGCAAAGCGGAAGCCGTACGTGGACGTCGCCACCGCTTGCGGAATAACCCTCATTGAAGACGAGATAGATCATGGCGGCCACGGCGCCGAGCCGCTCGGCGCGTTCGGCCGCGCCCGGCGTCTCGAATGGAACGTCGGCCTGTGCGACGCGGTTTTTGGCACGGGTGATGCGCTGCTCCATGGCGCTGTCACTGACCAGGAACGCGCGTGCAATTTCCTTCACTGTCAGGCCGGAAACAACGCGGAGCGCCAGCGCGATCTGCTGCACCGCCGGAAGATCGGGATGGCAGCAAATGAACAGCAGGCGCAGCACGTCATCGCGGTAATGGGAACTGTCGAGCCGCTCGACCAGATCGGGCTCAGCATCGTCGAGATCGGAGATCGCATCGTCCGCCGGCAGCGGCTGGCTTCGTCTGTCTTTGCGGACGTCGTCGAGCGCGTAATTGCGCCCGACCATGATGAGCCACGCCACGGCATCGCGCGGCGGCCCGTTCATCGGCCAATTCTTCAGCGCCCGCAGGCTTGCTTCCTGGAATGCTTCTTCGGCCCGATCGAGATCGCGAAAATAACGCAGTAGTGCGCCGACAACTTTCGGCCGCGCCGCCCGTAGAAGCGGATCGATCCAGGCTAAATCGGTCAAAGCGCTGTGCCCTGCGGCGCGAAAAGTTTGACCGGCCGGATTTCAAAAACGACTTTCTCGTCGCGACCGATCTGCTGCGCGATATCGATCGCTTCGTCGAGCGAGTCGCAGTCGATCAGATAGAAGCCGAGCAGCGCTTCTTTGGTCTCCGCGAACGGACCGTCGAGCACGACTGGGTCGCGGCCCATCCGCACGGTCGTCGCCGCCGTCGTCGGCATTAGCCGCACGGCGGGACCAAGCTTGCCCTTTGCGGCGAGCTGTTCCGTGACTTTGCCGCGCTTGGCAAGAACGGCGTCGTCCTGTTCCTTGGTCCAGCCATTAACCACGGCCTCGTCGCAACAACACAGAAACGCATACAGCATGGCTCACCCCTTACTCCGCCTGCTCAAAAGACGAACGGCCAACCTCTATTCCGACAGCCGCCTGAAAAATTTTGCAAAACCTGGAACCATCCAATCATCCCATTGAGAGGACGTAAGATTCCATCCGCGTCAGGCGCTCTACCCAATCTTCGAACTCGCGGCACGCCGCCGGCATGAAGTCGGTTGCCTGAGATCGGGCTCGAACGCCGGCCGCCCGCGAGTTCCGCAAACCGGCCACGGCCACGCGGAGTTGCGTCACCGCTTGCTGCACGACCTTCGCGATATCAGCGAAATAGCCGGCACGCAGCAGGTTCGCCATCATATAGTAGATCAGCACCGCGTCTTGCATGGATCTCTCCCTCATCCTTGCCTTAAGGACGAAAGACCTCGCCGCGATCCGACAGTCTGCAGCGAAATTTTTCTGGTACGTCCCCGCCTCTCTTTCTTCGCTGCCAGAAACAATCGGCTGCAAGCGTGTTTCGGAGATTCATCGATCTTGTCTCTTCACGATGAGATGAATCGCGTTCGGAGTGGAAACACGTTCAGTGCATGCATATCCGAGAGTACGCATATCGAGACCGGCAAACAGCGGTTCACCTGCACCGAGGAAGACCGGCGCGACTGCAAGATGCATCTCATCGATAAGTCGAGCTTGCAGGTACTGCTGGATCGTCGAGACTCCACCGCCGATCCGAACGTCCTTCCCCTGCGCAGCATCACGAGCTTGCTGCAGGGCGGACTCCGCACCGTCGGTGATGAAATAGAAGGTGGTGCCACCTTCCATAACTATCGGCGAGCGCGCATGGTGGGTGAGCACAAAAACAGGCACGTGATAGGGTGGATTTGCGCCCCACCAGCCTTTCCAGCTCTCGTCCGGCCAGGGCCCGCGCACCGGGCCGAACATGTTGCGGCCGAGCACCCATGCGCCAACATCCTCGAAACTTCGCGCCGCAAACTGATCGTCAATACCGGTCTCGCCACCCTCCTGGCCATGCATCTTCCGGAAGGTTTGGGTCTTGAATGCCCATTGGTGCAGTTCCATTCCATTTACGCCAATCGGATTCTGCAAACTCTGATCGAGCCCGGCACCAAAGCCATCAAGCGATAGCGAAAACGCTCCTACGCGCACTTTTGCCACAGCAACCTCCATTTTATGCCGGCGTCGGCAGATCCTGCCGACTGCGCTGCACATATTCGCCAAGACGCGCCATGGTCTCCATCAAGCCTTTGTCAGCGTGGTATTCGTTGACGACGCGCGTACGTTCTGCCGCCGTCGGGAAATCGCTGCGCCAGGTGAGGCGGGTGCGGCCGCCAATATCTTCGAAGACCACGGTTTGCCTGAACTGCACGGGCTCGACGTCGTCACCGCCGCCGTGCCGGTAAACGATGCGCTCGGGCCGCACGATTTCTTCGAACGTAATGCGGTTCTGATAATCGCGGCCGTCGGGCCCATGCATCACGAAACGCCAGATGCCGCCGGGCCGCATATCGAAACTCATTGTCGTCGTCGAGAAGCCGATCGGTCCCCACCATTGCGCGAGGTGCTCGGGACTGGTCCACGCCGAAAACACCAGGTCACGCGGCGCGTCGAATTCGCGAACGCCGATGATCGACCGCGCATCGCTGTCGAGATCGAGACTACTTTCTACGCCCATCTTTACGCCCATGGTTTACTCCCTTGGTCTTCGCTTCGCCGGCCTGCAGCTTTTTCAGATAGTCGTCGAGACGATCGAGACTGCCTTCAAAGAAGCGGCGATAGCGCTCGAGCCAGTCATCCACCTCTTTCAGAGCGCGAGGCTCGATCCGGCACGGCCGCCATTGCGCTTCGCGCGACCGCGTGATCAAGCCGGCGTTCTCCAGCACTTTGAGATGCTTGGAGACGGCCGGCATGCTCATCTCGAACGGCTTGGCGAGATCCGTCACCGACGTTTCGCCAAGCGCCAGGCGCGCCAGGATTGCGCGGCGGGTAGGATCGGCCAGAGCGGAAAAGGTTGCGTCGAGGTTCATAACCACCTAGTTAAATAACTATTCGGTTAAATACAACGCAACCAAACTCACGTCAAGCGGGAACACAAAACAGAAGACGCGCGTGGTTAGGCCGAGCGGCGGGCCTCAGCCGCTTCATCCGCATCCGGCGATGCGAACGGTATCGGCCGCGCCGACGTCGGACGCAGGATATCGGCGAACAGATCCGCAAGCTGCTCGAGCGTCCCGTTCGCCGCTCCCTCGCGCATGAATACGCCACCGTAGACGGCCGGCGGGAGCGGCAAAGGTCCGTCGTCCCATGATTGCAAACCGGCCGGCAAACGATTGCGCGGCAGCAGCATGACCCCGATATTGGCGGCGACTGCGCTGCAGAGCGCTTCGGTGGTATTGGCGCGGAACACCTGTTCACCGCGCAGTCCCGCTTTTTCGAGCGTGGCCATCGCGACGTTGTAGCAGAGGCAGCGGTCCCCATAAGAGACCAGCGGCACGGGGACCTTGAGATCGATCGCGGTGCCTTTGCCCCGAACCCAGGCAAGTTCCTCGGTCCACAAATGGCGCGCCTCGAACTCCGATTTATCAGGGACGAGCGCTACAACAATATCGACTTGATCCTGCTGGAGCTGCTGCAGCATCCACCGCTGGCCGGCGCCGACTACGGTCAACCGCAGGTGCGGCCACCGTGCGTGCGTCGCGGCGAGCATTTCAACAAGATGCTCACCCATGGAATCCTTGCGCAGGCCGAGGCGGACAAGCTCTGCGGCCGAATCGGGGCTTGCCATCTGCACGATGTGATCGTTGACCGACAGCAAACGGCGCGCCAACTCGATGACATTCTGGCCGAGCGGCGTAAGGCTGACGCCCGGTGCACTCTTGTCGAACAGCTCAACGCCAAGAAGAAACTGCAACCGCCTGATCTGTGCGCTGACGGCCGGTTGCGTCATGCCCTGCGCTTTCGCGGCGCGGGTGAAACTGCGTAATTCGACGACCAAAACAAATGTGCGCAACAGGTCAGTTGGAATATTTGTCATTAAAGTGTCTGATGCCTCGCGCGCTCTTGTTCCCTCTCGGGCCAGCCGGATTCTCCCATTTTTTCAAACGCCCGGCGACTGATAGAAATCACAGCTACCGCTACCGCACTGCGCCATTTGTCGGCGGCGGCGCTAAAGTAAGGCAATAAGGGCGGATATCAGGTATGTCTTTTATTCGTATCTACCTGCGCGTTCTGGGCCTTTTGGCTTCCGACGCGCGGCTTGCCGTAACGCTGGCGGCGGCGAATATCGCGCTGGCCATTTCGCAATTCATCGAGCCGGTATTGTTCGGCCGGATCGTGGATGCGTTATCCGGCGCGTTGCCGGAGGGTCTCGCGCCGGCCGCGCGGATGCTGGGGCCGCTGGTCGGCGCCTGGGTCGGCTTCGGTCTGTTCATTATTATCGCTGGCGGGCTGGTGGCGTGGTTCTCCGACCGGCTGGCGCATCGCCGCCGCAACCTGGTGCTGGCGGATTATTTCGAACACGTCCTGGAGCTGCCGCTGGCCTATCACTCCGGCGCTCATTCCGGCCGCCAGGTGAAAATCATGCTCACCGGCACCGATACCCTATGGTGGCTGTGGGTGTCGTTTTTTCGCGAGCACTTCGCTGCGTTTGTTTTCATCTGCGTGCTGTTACCCGCGACACTGTTTCTGAATTGGCGGCTGGCGCTGCCGTTGCTGGTGCTATGCGTCGCGTTCACCGCTCTGACGCTTCTGGTCATGCACAAGGCCGACGCGATGCAGCGCACGGTCGAGCAATATTATTCTGATCTCGCCGAAACCGCTGCCGACGCACTCGGCAATGTTGCGCTGGTGCAGAGCTTCACTCGCATCGAGATCGAAGTCTCGCTGCTGCGCGGCCTGGTGAACTCGCTGCTGCGCGCCCAGATGCCGGTGCTCTCATGGTGGGCGGTGGCGGCGGTGCTGACACGCGCCGCAACGACGCTCACGCTATTGGTGATCCTCGTTGTCGGCACGTATCTCAAGCTGATCGGTCTGGCCTCAGTCGGCCAGATCGTCAGCTTCATGAGCATCGCGGGGCTCCTGATCGCCCGGCTTGAACAGGTCGTCGGCTTCGCCAACCGGCTGTTCATGGACGCGCCGAAGCTCGCCGAATTCTTCGGTGTGTTCGACACCGTGCCTGCCGTGCGCGACCGGCCTAACGCCGTCGATCCCGGCCGGCTGCGCGGCCTCGTCGAATTCAAGGACGTCTCGTTTTCCTATGACGGCAAACGTGCCGCGGTGGCGGACCTCAGCTTTACCGCTCTGCCCGGCGATACCGTAGCGCTGGTGGGCCCGACCGGCAGCGGCAAATCGACGGCGCTGGCGCTGCTGCATCGCACCTTCGATCCGCAATCGGGCGTGATCGCGATCGACGGCATGGACATCCGCGACCTCGCACTGACCGGATTGCGGCGGAACATCGGCGTGGTCTTTCAGGAAACACTCCTGTTTAACCGCTCGATCGCTGAGAACCTGCTCGTCGGCAAGCCTGACGCGACACCGGACGAGATGCGCGAAGCGGTGACACGCGCGCAGGCGCTGGAGTTCATCGAACGGAATCCCGAAGGGCTTGAGGCGCGCATCGGCGAGCGCGGCAGGCTGCTGTCCGGCGGCGAGCGGCAACGTATCGCCATCGCGCGGGCGCTCCTGAAAGATCCACCGATCCTGATTCTCGATGAAGCGACCAGCGCGCTCGATCCGGTGACCGAAGCCAAGGTGCAGGCAGCGCTCGACGAAGTGATGAAAGGCCGCACCACTTTCGTCATTGCGCACCGGCTCGCCACCGTGCGCAAGGCAACCCGCATTCTGGTGTTTCAGAATGGCGAGGTCATCGAAACCGGCACGTTCGACGAATTGCAGCGCCGTGGCGGATTCTTCAGCGAACTGGTGCGGGCGCAATTCGCCATCGCCGCCGAGCTACCGGCGCCGGACACCCTCGTCGCTCCGAAATGATCGGCGCGCCGGGCTGAACCTCAGCGCAACCGTTCGAGGATGCTGACATAGTTCGCGACCGCGGCGCCGCCCATGTTGAAGATGCCGCCAAGCCGCGCGTCCTTGATCTGCATGTCGCCCGCCGTGCCGGTGAGTTGCATCGACGCCAGCGCGTGCATCGACACGCCCGTCGCGCCGATCGGATGGCCTTTGGACTTCAATCCACCCGATGGATTGATCGGCAGCTTGCCGTCCTTGGCGACGATGCCGTCGGCAATGACGCGCGCGCCCTGCCCTTCCGGCGCTAAACCCATCGCTTCGTACTCGATCAATTCGGCAACCGTGAAGCAGTCATGCACTTCGGCGAACGACAGATCGTTCAGGCTGGCGCCAGCTTTGGCGAACGCCTGCTTCCACGCTACAGCGCAGCCCTCGAACTTGAGAATGTCGCGGCGCGACATCGGCAGGAAATCCTGCACATGTTCGGCGGCGCGGAATACAATCGCCTTCTTCATGGCGAGTGCGGTCTCGACATCGGCAAGCACCAGCGCGGCCGCACCATCGGACACCAGCGAACAGTCAGTACGCTTGAGCGGCCCGGCAACGCGAGGGTTCTTGTCGCCTTCGGTACGGCAGAAATCGTAGCCGAGATCTTTGCGAATTTGCGCATAGGGATTGCTGACGCCGTTTTTGTGGTTCTTCGCGGCGATGCGCGCCAAGGCATCGGACTGGTCGCCCCAGCGCTGGAAATAAAGCGACGCGATCTTGCCGAAGATACCGGCGAAGCCGCCGTCGATATCGGCTTCCTCACGCACATAGGATGCCTTGAGCAGGTTTTGGCCGATTTCAGCCGCCGGAGTCGTCGTCATCTGCTCGACTCCGACCACCAGCACGATGCGGGCCGAACGCGCCGCGATCGATTTCAATCCCTGATGCACGGCGGCCGAGCCGGTCGCGCAGGCATTCTCAACCCGCGTGGCGCGCTTGAACCGCAGATCCGGTGAAGCCTGCAGCACCAATGACGCGGTAAAATCCTGCGCCGAAAAGCCTGCATTGAAATGGCCGAGCACAATCTCGTCGACGTCGCTTGCCGCGACGCCTGCGTCGACAAGCGCCTCATTGGTTACCCGCACGATAAGGCTTTCGACGGTCTCTCCGGTAAGCTTGCCGAAGGGCGTATGCGCCCAGCCCACAATACAGGCGGTCATGTTGGCTCCTGGGTATTTGGCCTTAATCGTAGTTTGCCGAACTTTGGTCGCTTTTCCTTGGCTTAGGCTGTACTGGCGGCCGCCTAACGATCCACACCGGGGGCGACGATAGCGGTATTCGCCTTTGCGTTCGAGCCTAGCTTTCGGGTACATAGGTGCGCGCCTGCGCCTCGTGAACCCTCCGTGAAACCTTCGCGGCCCCCGTTGGGCCGATCAACCAAGCGGACCGCGACACGTGTATGGAATGAAATCTTTGCGGGCTCTGGCGCTCGCCCTTGCCCTGAATTCCGCCGCGCTCGCTGCCGTCACATTTCTTGCCGCGTCGCCGGCACGCGCCGAAGCCGTAATCCTGATCGACGCCGATAGCGGCAAGGTGCTCCACGCCGAGAACGCAACTTATCCCTGGTATCCCGCCTCCACCTCCAAGCTGATGACACTCTACGTCACGCTGAGTGCGCTTCGGGATCACCGCATCACGCCCGACACGCTGTTCACAGTGTCGCCGAACGCCGCCATGCAGGCGCCGACCAAGATGGGCATCCCGGCCGGCAGCCAGGTCACCGTCGACAACGCCATCAAGATGATGATGGTAAAATCGGCAAACGACATGGCGATGCTGTTGGCCGAAGGCATCGGCGGCTCGGTCGACGATTTCGCCCAGGAGATGACGGAGACCGCGCACAAGCTCGGCATGTCGGAGTCGAGCTTCGTCAACCCGAACGGTCTGCCGGCCGACGGCCAGATCGTATCGGCCCGCGATCTCGCAATGCTGGCGCGAGCGTTGCTGCGCGAGTTTCCCGAATACAGCTACTATTGGCACATTCCGGCGATCAAATTCGGCCGCCGCATCACCCGCAATTACAACCCGCTGCTCGGCCGCTTTGCCGGCGCCGACGGCATGAAGACCGGCTTCATCTGCGCATCCGGCTTTAATCTCGTCGCCACCGCGCAACGCAACAACAAACGGCTGATTGCCGTCGTGCTCGGTGCACCATCCGGCGCGGCGCGTGCGATGAAAGCGGCCGAACTGCTGGAGAGCGGATTTCATCAAAATCCGCTGAGCTGGCTGACGCCGTCACTGGGCACAGTCGATGCGCTCACCCCGATGGATGCGGCGCCGATGAACCTGAAGGATGAGATGTGCGGCGGCCGCCGCAAGAAGGCCCCGGCGGAAGACGAAGACATCGACGCCGACAGCGACACCGGCCAGTCCGCCGGAGACCTGGCGCAGCAGCATTCGGTTCTGCTCTCGGCGCTTCGTGCCCCGACCGATCCAGTCATGCTCTCCGATCTCGGGCCGGTGATGCCGATTGTGGTCTATACCGGGCCGACGCGCACGCCGGATCAACTTCAGACATTGCAGGCCGTTCCTGACGAAGATGCGGCGCCGAAAAAGAAGAGCAAGTCGAAGGCTGCAAAATCCGCCTCGGCCAAATCCACCGACGACAAGCCGGCGGCCACGAAACCGGCGGCCGCCAAGCCCGCCGCCGCCAAACCTGCCGCCAAGAAATCCACGTCCGGTAAAGAGAGCCAGGCCGAGCCTACCGGCGGCGCGAAAGCCGCATCAGCCGGTCCATGGAACGCGCTCTCGTCTTCCAGGCTCGCGGGAACCCCGCCGCCTGATCTGCGGACCAGTGCGTCCTCCGACGCAAAGTAAGCAAGCTTGAAGCCCTGACTGCGCGGCCGTGCTAAGACGCTGCCGTCACAGGAGCTCCGGGAATTATGCCTGACAAAATGACGATCTCCGCGCTTCAAGCAATGAAGCGCGAGGGAAACAAGAGCATCGGCGTCGTCGCCTGGGATTACCAAATCGCACGCATCGCCGACCGGGCCGGCATCGATTTTGTTTCGGTCGGCGATTCCGTTGGTGTTAATCTCTGGGGTCGTGACGAAGTGCTCGAAGTCACGCTCGACGAAATGCTGATTTGCTGCAAAGCGGTGCGGCGCGGCGTAGAGCGTGCGCTGGTGAGCTGCGATATGCCTTACGGGCCGGCGCAGCAGAGCGTGGACGCAGCGCTCGCCGCAGCGTCTCGTCTCGTCAAGGAAGGCGGCGCCGACATGATCAAGGTCGATGCCGCCGCCGATTTTCCGGAAGTCGTGCGTGCACTCACCGATGCCGGCATTCCAGTGTTTGCGCAATTCGGGCTGACGCCGCAGACCGCGGCCAAATTCGGCATTCCGTATAGCGCGCAGAACTCGCCGCAAGCGCAGGCAGCCGCGGAAGCCGCCGACAAGCTTGTCGCCGAGGCCAAATTGCTTGAACAAGCCGGTGCAGCGCTGCTCGATTTCACCAATTCCGGGCCGGTCGCCGGTGCGGCGGTGGTTAAAGCAGTGGCGATCCCGGTGATCGGCGGCTTCGGCGGCGGCCCGTGGCTCGACGGCCGCGTGCGCCTTGCACACACCGCGATCGGCTACGCCGAAAAATGGATCGACTCCAAGACCGAGACTTATGTGAATACCGCAAAGGCGGCGCTCGATGCCTTCGGCGCATTGATCGCTGACGCGCGCGCCGGCAGGCAGATCAAGGGCTGACCATGCCGAGCATAACCGTTGACGGCATCGCGACACGGTATGAGATCGCCGGCTCGGGACCGCCGCTTTTGATGTACGCCCCGGGTGGCTTCAACGCCGTGGTGGAATCGTGGTCGACACTCGGCGTCTACGCCAAAACCAGGATGATCGACCACCTGCCGAAGCAATTCACCTGCATCATGTTCGACCGCCGCGAATGCGGCCAGTCCGGCGGGCGGGTCGAGGCGGTGACCTGGCAGCATTTCGTCACCCAGGGCAAAGGTCTGCTCGATCATCTCGGTATCAAGCGCGCACACGTTATGGGCGGCTGCATGGGATGCCCAGCAGTGGCGGCTTTCGCCGTCGCGCATCCCGACATTGTCATGAGTATGGTGCTGTATTGGCCGGTCGGCGGCGTCAAATACCGGCTGTCGAGCCACCAGCGTTTTGCCGAGCATCTGGATTTTGTCGCCAGCGCTGGCCTCGATGGCGTCGTGGCTCTGGTGAAAAAGGAGGGCAAGCCGTTCGGCGCCGATCCGCGCGGCGGGCCATGGGCCTCAGTCATCAAGCGCGATGACGCCTTCGCCTCTTCCTATGCGGCGCTGGAGCCCGACCGGTACAAGAGGATCTGCAAGGCGATGTGCGGCGCGCTGTTCGACCGCGACACCGCGCCGGGCGCCGAGCCGGAGCAACTGATGCGGCTCGACATTCCAGCGCTGGTTGTGCCCGGCCACGATGCCTCACACGCGACCTCAGCGGCGCGTTATCTTGAGGAATGCCTGCCCCGGGCGGATTATTGGGACGTGGCGGTCGAGCAGCAAACCGAAGATAATGTGCCGAGACGGGTGATGGATTTCCTGTCGAAAATGAAAGCCTGACGGCCCCTACCATGGTCGACTATTACTCAATCCTCCAGCGTGCCGTGACAGCGCCCGACGCTGGCGACGCGCAATGGCGCCGCGGGATGTATGATCGGGCGCGGCAGATGCTGACCGTGCGGCTCAAGGCGCGCCAGCCGCCGGCGACAATGGCCGAGCTCGCCGCCGAGCAGGTTGCGCTGGATCGGGCGATCGAGCGGATCGAATCCGAAATCACGGCGCGCGACGGCAGCATTGACGATATTGCGCCAGAAGAGATCGAGCGGGGCGCCAGCGCGAAGCCGTTCCGGCTCGGCGCCGCCGGGTGGATCGTTATCGCGGTTATCATCGCCGCGCTCGGCACCGGCGGCATGATGATGTGGTCGGGCAAAGGGCAACAAAAGACTGTTGCGGTCGCCAGCAATTCCGCCCCCAACGCTACCGCTCAGCCAGCGCCTGCCGTAAAGGTCGCTACCGCAAAAGACGGCGATCTCCCGGCCGGAGTCGACGGCGGATCGAACGATCCGGACCAGGCTTATGTTTTTCGCAAGCAGCCGACTTTTTACCGAACGCTGCAGCCCGTCGGCACAGTCATCATCGATAAGTTGCAGCATTTTCTTTATTTGATTCAGCCGAACAATGTTGCGCTTCGTTACGGCATCGGGCTCGGCGGCGCATGCACCGATCTTGCCGGCCTACGCCACATCGCCACCATGGCCGAGTGGCCACAATGGCAGGCGACGGAGGACATGATCGAGCGCAAGCTCGCCAAACCCGGCGTCCTGCCCGGCACACCGGGCAATCCGCTCGGCGCCCGACTGCTCCAACTCGACGACGGCAAGTCTCGTATCAACGGCACCAACGCGCCGAGGACGATCGGTACCACCGTGCTGTTCGGCTGCGTACGTCTCGCCAACGACGACGTGGTCGATCTTTACAACCGCGTGAAGAGCGGCACCTCGGTCGTGGTGAACTAAGGCTTGTGCTCATAAATCCCAGTTGATGAGCAACATTGGCCGCCAAGCTTTACATGCGCGATCCGTATTACATCGCGCCGACCAGAAGAGATAAAGAGCCGAGTACTTTTTGCTGCCGCCTGGTTCCGGGCAACGCGGCGTCGGGCTTGCAGGATGGTGCAAAATGGACGACCATCTGCAGCGCCGGGCGTAAAAAAGAAACTCATCATGCAATTGATAAACCACCTGGCGCGTGGCCATCACGCTGTCACGATCTCGATCCTATGCGCGGCGATCGCCGCCATGGTCCCGTCCGCGCCGGCATTGGCGAACGATCAAGTCACGCTGCGGCTTGACTGGACGATGGAGGGCCAACACCTCCCCTTTGTGTGGGCGCTCGACAAAGGCTATTACGCCGCCGAAGGCATCGATGCCCAGATCTTTGAAGGCCGCGGCTCCGGCAATACGGTGCAACTCGTCGGCGCCAAGACCGACACTTTCGGCGAGGCCGACGCCGCGCGCACGGCGCTCGGGCGCAGTCAGGGTGCCACGCTCAAGGTGCTCGCAGCTTTCATCCAGCGTTCGGAGGGCACCGTGGTTTCCTTTGAAGAAAGCGGGTTCAAAAAGCCGCAAGATCTGATCGGGAAGAAAGTCGCCAGCACACCCGGGTCGTCATCGACAGTGCTGTTCCAGGCCATGCTCAAGGCCTCCGGAATCCCCGAGAGCAAAATCGATGCTGTCAACATCGATGCCACCTCCAAGGTGGCTAGTCTCCTGCAGCACCGCGTCGATGCGATCTCAGGCCTGACGAGCAGCGAATGCGTGCTGGCAAGGCTGCAGGTGCCCGAAGAAAAGATCGCGTGTATGCCGATGGCGGATTTTGGCGTCAACGCGCTCGGCGCCGGGATTTTGGCCAACGACGACACGATCAAGCAGAATCCGGACCTCGTTCGCCGTTTCGTCCGGGCCAGTATCAAAGGCTTGAACGAAGCCGTACAAAATCCTGCCGAAGCGGCCGCGATCGGCAAGAAGCACTTCCCGCTTGCCGACGTCAAAGTGCTGCAGGCGCAGCTTGAATCCCTGATCCCGTCGCTCCATTCGCCGAATAGCGTGGGACACCCGCTCGGCTGGATGGCGGAGGCGGATTGGCACGCCACCATCGATACGCTGCGATCCTACATGGGACTGACCAGCGACGCGCCGATAACCGACTACTACACCAATGAATTCCTTCCCGCGCAGCAATAGGACAAAGCCGCAATGGCTTCCCTCATGGAGCCTGCTTCCAGCGGCAGCGGGGAAGTTTGGCGTGGTAGCGCGACCACAAACGTGACGCCCCATCAATCTCGAACGGAAATGATCCGGATCGGGAAGCTCGGCAAGACTTTCACGACAGCCGATGGCGTCGTCACTGCGCTCGAAAACATCGATATCACGATTGAAGCGGGCGAGTTCGTCTCGATCGTCGGACCTTCCGGCTGCGGCAAGAGCACACTGCTGATGTGCGTTGCCGGTTTGATCGCACCTTCAGCCGGATCGGTCGATATCGGAAACCGCCCGGTCTCCGGCCCCTTTACGGACCTTGGCATCGTCTTCCAGGAGGCGTTGCTGCTCGATTGGCGCACCGTGCTCGGCAACGTTTTGTTCCAGATCGAGATGCGCGGACTCGATCCCAAAGCCTATGAGACCCGCGCCAGAGAGTTGCTCGCTCGTGTCGGGCTCGGCGGTTTCGAGGGTAAAAGCCCGTGGGAGCTGTCGGGCGGCATGCGCCAGCGCGTCGCGATCTGCCGCGCTCTTATCCACGATCCGCCCCTGCTGCTGATGGACGAACCGTTCGGCGCACTCGATACGCTGACCCGCGACCAGATGAACGTCGACCTGCAGCGTTTGTGCGCCGAGACGGGCAAAACGGCGCTCTTCATCACGCACTCAATTTCCGAGGCGGTATTCTTGAGCGACCGGGTTCTGGTGATGACGCCGCGGCCCGGCCGGATCATCGCCGACCTGAAGATCCCCTTCGCCGCCGGTGCCCGGCGGCTGAGCATACGGACAACGCCGGAGTTCGCGGAACAGGAAAAGAAAATCTACTCGATTTTTCGCAGCATCGGCGTGTTGCGGGACGACTAGGGAGCGATCCGGCTTTGTTCGGACAACAAGATCGCGCTGCTCGCACAGACCACGGATGACCGCACTGCCGGCAACTGTATGAAACCACGACGATGAACGCACTGAATCGAAGACGTCTTGCGATGATTTCGCCCTGGGCCTATCCGGCCATCGCGTTCATCGGCTTCCTGCTGCTCTGGCAACTGGTCGTGATGGTGACCCAGGTCAAGCGCTTTGTTCTGCCGCCGCCGCTCCTGGTGCTCGAGCGCGGATTCGCCTCAGCCGATCTGCTGCTGGCCCAGTCGCCTCCGACCGTGATCGCCATCGTGCTCGGTTTCATCGGCGCCGTTCTCATCGGGATTCCTCTTGCCGTGATCATGGTGGCCTCGCGGCCGCTCGAAGAGGGCTTCTATCCCCTCGTCGTCGGCTCGCAGGGCGTGCCGAAAGTCGCGCTGGCGCCGGTGCTCGTTGTCTGGTTCGGCTTCGGAATACTGCCGAAGGTCATCCTTGCGATGCTGATTGCGTTCTTCCCCATCGTCATCAACACCGCTGTCGGGTTGCGGTCGATCGATCCCAATTATCTGCATCTGGTGCGGCTCGATGGGCGCGCCGAAGTGGCGCACCTACACGCGGCTATTGCTGCCGAGCGCGTTGCCGCAAATCTTCGCAGGCTTCAAGGTGGCCATGGCGCTGGCGATAGTCGGCGCCATTGTCGGCGAAATGGTGGGGGCGAATTCGGGCCTTGGTTATCTTCTTGTCGTCGCCAACGGCAATCTCGACATGGCGTTGGTGTTCGCCATTCTGGTCTGGCTCGTGTTGGTGAGCCTTGTTCTGGTCGGCATCATCGACATCGTCGAGCGCCTCGCCGTCCCCTGGAGCCGCCAGACGCGCAGCCGTCATCTGGTACAGATGCAGAGCTAAAGCCGGCAGTCAGGCGTAGCCCTTCCCGCGCACATCGGACAAACCAGCTGCAATGCTCAGCTCTCGCGCATGCGCGACAGCTTCGCCAAGTTTATTGCTTCGCCATGTGCAACGGCGCGTCGGTCTTGTCCTGCAATTCTTTCAGCGTCAGGCCTTTCACCATGTCGCGCACGACGAAGCCTTCATCGGTGACGTCGATCACGGCGAGATTGGTATAGATGCGCTTGGCGCAACCGACTGCCGTCAGCGGATAAGTGCAGCGTCGCACCAGCCGGCTTTCGCCGGTCTTGGTGGAGTGATCCATGATCACCCAGAGATTGCGGGTGCCCGAGGCAAGGTCCATCGCGCCGCCGACCGCCGGCGCACTTTCATTGTCTGAGGTTGACCAGTTGGCAAGATCGCCGTTCTCGGCGACCTGAAATGCACCGAGCACGCAAAGATCGAGGTGACCGCCACGGATCAGCGCGAAGGCATCGGCATGATGCATGTAAGAACCGCCGGTGCGCAGCGTGATGTATTGCTTACCGGCATTGATCAGCCAGCGGTTGATCTTGTCCGGCGCCGGCGCTGGACCCATGCCGAGCACGCCGTTCTCCGACTGAAACACTACTTCGCGCTCGACCGGAACGTAATCGGCCACTTGCAGCGGCGCGCCGATGCCGAGATTGACGTACCAGCCTTCGGGAATGTCATCGGCGAGACGCGCGGCCATTTCCCGGCGCGTCAGCGGCTTATAGGCGGCCTGACCGCTCATGGTTGCCTCCATTAAGTGACCTTCGGTTCGCCATAGGGCACGTGCACCACGCGATCCACAAAGATGCCGGGCGTCACGACCGCTTCCGGATCGAGTGCGCCGAGCTCGACGATGTGCTGGGCTTGCACGATCGTCAAATCCGCCGCCGTCGCCATCACCGGATTGAAATTACGCGCCGACGATTTGTAGGTGAGATTGCCCCAGCGATCCGCTTCCCAGGCTTCGACTAGCGCGACGTCGCCGCGCAGCGCTTGCTCAAGAATATAAGCGCGGCCATTGAACTTACGTTCTTCCTTGCCTTCTGCGAGTTTTGTGCCGGCGGCAGTTGCGGTGTAGAACGCCGGGATGCCGGCGCCGGCAGCGCGCATCCGCTCCGCCATCGTGCCTTGCGGCACGCATTCGAGCTCGATGCTGCCCTCGCGCCACAGTTCTTCAAACACCACCGGATCCGCGGTGCGCGGAAACGAACAGACGATCTTGCGCACACGCCGGGTCTCGAGCAGCGCTGCAAGACCGACGTGGCCGACGCCGGAATTGTTGGCGACGATCGTAAGATCCTTCGCGCCTTGCTCGATCAGCCCTTCGATCAACGCGTTCGGCTGACCGATGCTGCCGAAGCCGCCGACCAGGATGACGGCGCCATCCTTAACGCCGGCCATCGCGTCGGCCATGCTTTGCACGATTTTGTTGATCATTCTTATTCCGTCATCCTGAGGTGCGAGCGAAAGCGAGCCTCGAAGGACGACGGCTCCCGCGCCTCGACCGTCGTCCTTCGAGGCCCGGCGCTTCGCGCCGGGCACCTCAGGATGACGGATAACATTATCCCACTACCCGCATCTGCGCTTTGTCAGCGAACGCAGGCATCACTTCGCTCGCGAACCGGCGAAGCGTTTCGTTGGCATGGCCGCTGACACCGCCGCCGTTGAGCAGGATATACTCGACGCCGAGGCCGCGTAGTTTTTCGACCTTGGCGGCAATCTCATCGGGATTACCGTACAGCGCGCTCTCCTCGCTGGCTTCGCGGGTGTCGGAATAGGCCATGATGCTGGCTTTGTTCTTGGTGCCGGGCGCGCTGGAAATAGCCTCAAGCCGCCGCTGAGCTTCCATGCGGCGCTCCAGCGCCGCTTCCTTGTCGGCTTGATCCTTCGCCACAAAGAATGCACGCGCCACGCCAACATTGGCGGCGTCGAAAGCATGGCCGAACTCTTCCATCGCGGACTTATAGATCGCGATGCGCTCCGCCACGCCTTCGAAAGAAGCGAACTGATCGAGCAACAGATTGTAACCGCGCTTGGCGACCGCGCGGATCGAATCGCGGCTGCCCGCGCCCATCCAGATCGGCGGATGCGGCTTCTGCGCGGTCGGCGGTTCGACGATGATGTCGTCAAAACTCCAGTATTTGCCCCGATGCGAGAACCGCTGCTTCGATGTCCACGATTTGATGATGACGTCGAGCGATTCGTTGAAGCGGCCGTCGGCTTCCTCGATTGGCATGCAGAAGCCGGCGAACTCGTTGTGGCGGTAACCCTTGCCGACACCAAAATCGAGCCGGCCGCCGGACAGCAAATCGATACTCCCGGCCTGCTCCGCGACCAGCACCGGATTGTGCCAAGGCAGCACCAGCACCGCGGTGCCGAGCCGGAGCGTTTTGGTCTTGGCCGCAACCCAGGTCAGCAACGACAGGCTCGACGACACCTGACCGAAGCCGGTGAAGTGATGCTCGACCAGGAATGTCGAGTGATAACCGAGCGCCTCAGCCTCGATATTGTAATCGACGAACTGTTTGTAGCCTTGGCCGGAATCCACATCCGGGCCGCCATGACGGGCCGTTGCACTGCCGAAAAGTCCGAAATCTCATGTGGGCGCTCTCCCTGCGTCATTCGCAATGTAGCCCATCGCGCGCGGCCGGAGCTATAGTCGCGAAAAATGGGGGAAACACGATGGGCCGGGTCATTTCGGGCGGTTTCGCTGCGTTTGCGCTGCTCGCTGCGGTTTTAACCTTGCCGCAAAGTCGGGCAATGGCGGAGGACTATCCGGTCCGGCCCATTACATTGATCGTGCCTTATCCGGCCGGCGGCGGCGTCGATGCCATGGGCCGCATCGTCGGACAGAAGCTCACGGAAGCCCTCGGCCAGCAGGTTATTGTCGAGAACCGCGGCGGCGCCGGGGGCATGATCGGCACCCGCGACGCCGCCAAATCCGCGCCCGACGGCTACACTATTGTAATGCTGCTGACCGGCATCAGCCTCGGCAACAATCCCGGCTACGACCTGCAAAAGGACTTCGCGCCGATCGGACTGGTCGCATCGACGCCGATGATCGTCGTGTCGAATCCGGCGTTTCCGGCGAAATCGCTGACTGACGTGATTGCACTGGCCAAAAAAGACCCCGGCAAATATTCCGACGGCACACCACCGGCGCCGACCGTGAATTACTTCGCCGCCGAACTGCTGAACACCATGGCGGGTGTCGACATTACCGTCGTGACCTACAAGGGCACCGGGCCGCTGACCACGGATCTGCTCGGCGGTCATGTGCCGCTTGGCGTCAACACCATTCCCGCCTGCGTCAGTCAGGTCACGGCGGGCCAATTGCGCGGCCTCGCTGTTGCCGACAGCAAGCGCTCACCTGCGCTGCCGGATGTACCGACGTCGGCGGAGTCCGGCCTGCCCGGCTACGAGGCGGTGCAATACTACGGGCTTGCCGCGCCTGCGGGCACACCGAAGCCGATTGTCGATCGGCTCAACAAGGAGCTGGTCAAAATCCTCAGCACCGACGAAATCAAAAAGCGGTTGTTGCAGGAAGGTAGCGTGCCGACGCCAGGCACGCCGGAAGACTACACCGCCAACATGCAGCGCGAAGAAGGCAAATGGGCCGCGCTGGTCAAGAAGCTGGGATTGAAATTCGAGTGAGCCGAGCCCGCTATCTCGCCTCGTTGTGCCCGATGCCCTCCAGATAGGGCAGCACTTCGCTCAACGACAAAACGTCGGCGTATTTGTTGTCGAGATCAAAAAAACTCTGATCGTGCGCCGCGGCCGAACGGTCGCCAACGGCCTCGCGTACCACAATCGGCTTGAAGCCCGACTGGCAGGAGTCGACGGCGGTCGCTCTAACGCATCCGCTGGTGGTGCAGCCGGTGATGATAAGCGAGTCGATCCGTGCCGCTGCCAGCCGCGACACCAGATCGGTGCCAAAGAAGCAGGACGCGTATCTTTTGCGCAGCACCGTGTCGCCGGGCCGCCGGTCGAACCGTTCGTCAATTTCGACGTTCACCGTGCCTGCCCGCAACGTGTCGAGACCCTTGATCTTGTTGATCCAGACGCCGGCGTCCTTGAGTTCGGGATCGTCGTATACGCAGACCGAGAAGAACACCGGAATATTTCGCCGGTGCGCGACGTCAAGCAGCGGCACCGTTGCGGCGATCTGGCTGTCGAGGTTCGATCCGAGCGGCGCGTCGGGATTGGTAAAGCCTTTCTGCATGTCGATGATGACGAGAGCTGGGCTGGTGCCGAAACCCATGCGGCCCTTGAACCCCCGATCCCGGAACAGCTTTTCGTCGCGATCGACCTGCATCTGACGCTCCTTAATATTCAACCCGGTATTCAGCCCTCATGCCACCGCAACACGCGATGGCGAATTCGTAGCAGTTCCACGTCCAGGATGTATCCGCAAAAAAGCATGACCAGCAGATACGCATAGACGGTCGTGCTGTCGAAATAACGCTGCGCCAGAACGAGCGCGCCGCCAAGGCCGCCTCCGGCAACCATCTCCGCGGTGAAGGTGGTCAACAGCGCCGTCGGGACAGCGACGCGCAGGCCGCTCATCAGCGCCGGCATCGAGGCCGGAAGCACAACGCGGCGCAAGATGACGAACTCCGTGGAGCCCATCGCACGCGCCGCCCAGATCTGGCTGATGGGAACCGACCGTGCTCCCTGCGCCGCGGCGAGGATGAACGGGAACACGGTGGTGAGCGCCACAAGCAGGATCTTGGACACATGATCGATGCCGAACCACAGCGTGAACACCGGGATCAATGCGAGCTTTGGCGCAGGATTGCCCAGTGCGACCAGTGGCTCGAAGAACCACGATACGAGACGGCTTCGCACCATGAGGAAGCCGAGAGGAATGCCCACGACGCCGGCGATCAGAAGTCCGGCCGCCGTGCGGTAGAGACTTGTTGCCAGCGGCGGAAACAACTCGCCGTTCGAGACGACGGCGAATAACTGCTTCACCACTAGGGAAAACGGCGGCAGGAACAGCGGACGGATCAGTCCCGCACGCGCCACTGCTTCCCAGACCACGATCACCAGCACGAGCGAGTAGGTTGCGAGGAATACCCGTCCCATTGCCGGGACTATGCGATGAGCAACGTCACGCATGCTGCTCGGCCTTGTCTTGCCAGCGCAGGATGTGCGCGGTGGCGAGCTGCAGCAGCCAGTCGGCCACGAAGGCCGTCGCGACGATCGTGATAACGGCGGCGAACATATAGTTGTAGGCGCCGCTGTCGCCGTAGAGGAACATCAGCTTTCCGATGCCGTGGTTGGAGACGATCATCTCCGCGGCGATGGTGACGATGAAGGCAAAGCCGAGCGCGATGCGCACGCCGGTGAGGATCGCAGGAAGAGCGGCCGGCAGGATCACGCGGCGGAGCAGGGTCGCACGCGGTGTGCCCATCGCCTGCGCGCTCCAGACGAAGATTCGCGGCACGCCCTGGACGCCGTGATAGGTGTAGATCACGATTGGCAGCAATGTGGTCAGGACGGTCGCCAGAACATTGGTCAGGCCGCCGACGCCGAACCAGAGCACAAACAGCGGAATAAGTGCGGACTTCGGCAGCGAGTAGGTGGCTTTGATTAGCGGACCGAAGAAACCGTCGGCACGCTTGGACAACGCCATGACGGCTCCAAGCGGCACGCCGATCAAGATTCCGCTCGCGAGCCCCACGACTGCGGTTAACAGAGACACGCCGAGCTCGACGAAGATCGTCTTCTCCTTGGCGAGATCGTAGAAGGCTTCGACAACGGCACCCACCCCAGGCAGAAATTCTGGATCGGTCACGTGCAGCGCGGCCACGGCTTGCCACAAGGCCACGCAGATGAGGACCGGCGCCAGTCTACTGGCTGCGCCGATCAGCGTGTCCTGGAGGCCCTTGCTTTGGAAGCGCTTGCTCATGAGCGCCTATCCGGCTGCAGCGAGCACTTGCCGCCGCACCGACAGCCAGACCTTGTTGCGGACATCGGTATATTGCGGCGACAGCACGACGGCCTCGCGGCTTTCCGCGTGCTGCAAGGCGATCGTATAGGTTTCGACGATCCGGCCGGGCCGCTTGGACATGACACAGACTTTGTTGGACAGATAGACGGCCTCGCCGACATCGTGGGTCACCATGACGATGGTCTTGTTGGTGGTGCGCCACAGCCGCAGCAGTTCGTCCTGCATGATCTCGCGCGTCTGCGAGTCGAGTGCTCCGAACGGTTCGTCGAGCAACAGGATATCCGGCCCGTAGGCGAAGGTTCGGGCCAGCGCCACGCGTTGCCGCATCCCGCCGGACAGTTCGCGCGGATAACGCTTCTCGAATCCGCAAAGACCGATGACGTCGATGTAGCGCGCGACGGTTTCCTTGATTTCATCCGGACTGCTTCGCTTCATCTGCAGCCCGTAAGCGATGTTCTGCTCGACGGTGAGCCAGGGAAACAGCGCGTAGTCCTGGAAAACGATGCCACGATCGATGCCGGGCTTGTCGATCGCCTTGCCGTCGGCGAGCAGCCGTCCCGCGGTCGGGCTTATAAATCCGCCTAGCATGTAGAGAAGCGTGCTTTTTCCGCACCCCGAAGGGCCGACGATCGAAACGAAATCCCCGGCGTCGATTGTCAGATCTATGTTTTCGACCGCGAGAACGTCATCGAATCTCTTTGAAAGGCCTTCGATGACGATCTTGCAGGCGTCTATGCCTTGCATGGATGAGGCAAGAACGAGGTGTTGATGTATTTCCCCATGTCGACGGAGCCGGGCAGGAAGCCTTCCTTGGTCATGGCGTCGATCGGCGGCTGGAGGGTCAGCGCGGAGATACAGCCGGACGGATCGCGATAGTAGTCGTGCGGCGTCAGGAAATAGGTGTTCAGGACATCCGCCGGCGATTTGGTGAACGCGGCCGTCACCTCGACGGCCTTCGCGCGGTTCGCCGGCGTGTAAAGCCACGTCAGCATCGTGACGTAGTCCTCGACCCACGCTTTCACAGCGTCGCTGTGCTCCTTGATGAAGTCGTTCCGCGCCGCCATGAAGACGACAGAAAACGGCGGAAACGCATCAGCGCCTCCGAACAGCGCGCGCAGTCCGCCCTTGCTGGTTTCGACCGCCATGAAGGGCAGCACCATAACGGCGCAATCGACCCGCTTCTCGCGCAGCGCAGGACCCATATTGGGGAATCCCACCTCGACGATCTCGACATCGCGCTTCGGATCAAGGCCGTTCTTCTTCAAAACCACGCGCAGTTCGAGATCGACCGCGGAGTTGAACGCATTGATGGCGACCTTCTTCCCTTTCAAGTCCGCAATGGTCTTGGGGCCGTCCTCGAGCACGAAGAACGTGTTCGAGGCATAACCCTGATGTGCATCCTGGAACACGTCGGCGATGATCGACATTCCGCCGGGGACTGCGTCCTTCAGCACTGAAGCAGCAAAGATCGGGAATGACAGGCAGGCGAGATCGGCCTGACCGGCGGCCATCAAAGCGGCGGCTTCCGGCGTGCCGCGGGTGAACGTCGCACTCAACTCGTAGTCCTTGCCGTAATGGGTGAGGACATTCTTTTGGAAGAACTCGACTGTCATCAGTGTTTCGATTTCGTTGGGCGCTATGGCCCCACCATTGGCGAACCGAATGGTTGTGGGTGCGGCACGCAGAACCGCGGGCGAAAAGACGCAGGCTCCGGCAAGACCAGCCGCGCCGCCTCGCAAAACGTTGCGGCGAGAAATTTCTGCTCTGGATCGGGCTGCGCCCATAACGTTTGCTCCTCAGATGTGAGGCAACACAGTATTTTTGCGTTATAGTCGGGTCAATCGAAGCCAAGCCCAACTTTTTGCCGCAGGCCGCCTGTTGTTTCGGCAACATGCCGATCAACGATCAATCGTGGGAGATACGTCGTGACCGTTCACAAGGTGCAGCCGCAGGCGCTTTTTCAACGGTCGCTGGATGGCCGCGTGCTTTACAGCCATGTGGTTGTGGCCGAAGCCAAGTCGCTGATCTTCATCTCCGGGCAACTCGCCAGGGACAAATCCGGGCAGATCGTTGCTCCCGGCAATATGCGCGAGCAGATCAAACAAGTCGGGCGGAATCTTCGCGCCGCTCTTGAGGAGATCGGCGCCAGCCTGGACGATCTCATAAAGACCACAACATTCGTCACCGACATCGACGAATTTTTCAAACACTCGGACGTGCGGCACGAGTTCCTGGGCGCGGCGTTGCCAGCGAGCACAACTGTCGAAGTCAGGCGATTGTCGCACCCGGACCTCATGGTAGAGATTGAGGCCATTGCCATCAGGGAATAGCCCGGCACGACGAGCGATTTGATCATCCGACACTTACTCGATGTCCGCTCTTATTCCGACGGCAGACATCGAGCAGACATTCTCTGATGTCCGTTAAGGGCCAATAGCGACCGTAGGAATGCGGTCGACCCATCTTGCAAAAAAAAGCCCCGGAAGAATCCGGGGTCTTTTTCAAATTGCGTGTCGCGAGTTCTAGAACCGGTAGTTGACGCCCGCCCGCGCCACGTTGAAATTGGTGCGGCTGTAGTTTGCGTTAAAAGAACTGGGTGCACTGGCCCCCACGGGCTGCAATGCCGTTTCGGTGACTGAATTGCTGGCAAGGCTTACGTAAAGGTACTCTGCCTTGACCGTCCACTTCGGCATAAAGGCGTATTCCAGTCCACCGCCCGCCGTCCAGCCTGTAGCCACGCTACTCGATGAGCCGGTTAAGCATGTCGAGGACGCATTGCAAGTAAGGCTAAACCCTCCGGTAGGACCAGTTGCAAACCCCGCCGTACCATTGTTAACGTAATTCCCGGTGTGCTCGACCTCGCCATAAGCAAATCCGCCTGTAACAAAGGCTAGAAGATTGTTCATCGGCAAAAAGCCCAAGCGGGCCCTGACCGTGCCGAGCCATTTGAGCTGCTCTTGCACCGTATTTGTTTCAGGGTTGATGCCAATGAAAAACGTGCTCGTTGAGCCTGAGCCCTTGATGCCAGACCCGTCAAAATCGGTCTCAAGACCAACGAGCCAATTGCTGTTGACCTGCCAATTGTAACCTAATTGCAGGCCGCCCAGCACGCCAGAGGTTTTGATCGAAGCCGACGGCGGCGCTAAGGCAAAGAGAGGCGCAAAGTCAGCAACCATGTTAGGATCATTTGGTGAATAATTGACGCTACGGTTGTTGCTCCAGCCACCGCCGATATTGGCGCCGACGTAGAAACCAGTCCAATTGTAGGCCGCGACCGGGGCGACCACAGGAGGGGCCTTCACAGGCATATCGGCGGCGCAAGCGATCGAAGCGAAACCGACTACAGCAACAGCTGCGAGCGCTGCACAACGATAGTGAGCCATAATCAATGCCCCCAATTCCACAAACAATTCAGCCGACTATTGCAAATAGACTTAGTTAGCAACAGTCCCGCCTTGGCATATCTACACGGTTGATTTTCAAACGTGATGTTTTGGCAACACTCAGCCGACCGATGTATTTTTCTAACCGAGATTACGCTGCAGGCCTTTGGGCTTTCACTGACACGGTATAAGGCCCAACCGTTGTGCGGCTATTCCGCTCAGCAATGACCGCTTCGGGTCATTCGCGACCGAGTTGAAGCCATCGGCTCGTCCGGCAATGTCCGTTATGCCCCCGGCAGCGACCAAAAATTTGCAGCGGGGTTGGTCGTGATGGGCCATCAGCGGACATACGACCTCACCAAGTATAGCGGAGCGTACCGGTGCCGCCGTAAGTCTGTGCGCCCTTGCCAAACTCGCCGTCGAACTTACCGAGCATCGACCAGTTCTCGGTCATGCGCAGTTCGGCGCTCGCGGTTGTCAGCGCGGAGTTCTTCGGCGGCGCGGCGCCGTTGACGATGAAGCTTGAGCCGGGCAGCGTCTGGAAGGCGGCGCCGAGCGCCGGATTGCTGATCCAGTCGTGCGCCCACGCCAAACGCCCGCGCAGGATCAGCGGCATCGCGCCGAGCATGGCCAGATCGTCGGCCCGCATGCCGAGTTCGCTCCGGGTGTCGGTGGCGTTCATCGCAGCGAAGTTCAATCCGAAACCACCAGCGGTCAGGTCTGCTTCGCTGAAAGCTGACGTATGGAAGTTCTGCGCCTGCACCGCAGCGTATGGCGTGAAGCCCGCGACATAGACCGTAGACGGCAGTCCGAGGCGGTAACCCGCTTCGAGCCGCCCGCCGACGCTTTGCCCCATGAATTTTCCCTGCAACTGATCGCCAAGCGCCGAGGTGCGTTGCGTCGTAAACCAGTGATTGGCGAACGCCAATGCGGCCGAGAGATAAGCCGGCCCGCTGTGGGTCTTGGCATAGACACCGGCCTGGAACGCATCGCTGCGGCCATTTCCAAGGTTCTGGTCGAGCGACCAGTTGGTGCCGCCGCCGGCGAGCGCAAAGCCGACCAGCGTGTCAGGAGAGACGTGATAATCCAGGCCGCCGGCAAAGCCGAAGTCGTTCGCTCTAACGGTGTTTGTCCCCGCAGCAGGATCGCCGCTGATATTGGCAGTGCCGCCGAACGCCGAGCCCCACACGCTCCAGCGTTGATCGAAGCTTTGCGGCTTCGGCGATGCCTTGGTCAGCATCTTGTTGTAAGCGAGCGCGATCTCCGGCGGCAATGTCGCGTCCTGCTCCGGCGCAAAACCGAGAGCCCCGCCGTTTCCTGAACCGCCGCCGCCTCCGGCCGGATCGAGCATCAGATTGAGGAAGTCGCTCATCAACTGGAACGCGCCCTTCTCGGCACCGGTAGCGTCCTCACCGTCAAGCTGCGACAGCGCGGTCCCAAGTTGCGATCCGGTGAGCCCGAAGATGCTGACGAAGTTCGGCGGCAGCGTACCGCCATTGTTGAAGAAGGTGCTGATGGTATTGGCGACGATCTGCTGACTGCCGTTCAAACCAGTCGTACTGGTGAGCGCTGCGGTCAGATCGAGGAACACCCCGGCGGAATTTGAGTAATCCAGCGTCTCCGTAAAGTTCGTCGGCGCATTGCCGGTGGTCAGTCCGGCAAACGTGCCGGTATGGATACCGGCGAGGATCTTGTAGTCGTGCACCACGTAACTGCCGGGTGCAAAAGTTGCATTGACGGTGCCGCCAGTCAGCGCCGCGGTGCCGTTCGTCACCGTGGTGAATGACGATGTCGTTGGATTGACGAACACCTGGTAGGTGCCGCTTGAAATTCCAAGATTGCCGTTCACCGTCTGGCTGCTGCCCGCGGTGCCGTTGCCCGGCGCGAATATGCCGCCGCTTACGGTCGTGGCTCCGACTGTGCCGGTACCGGTAAGCGTGCCGCCGCTGCTGACCACCACCGTTGAATTGGCAATCGTGCCCGTCACGTTGAGCGTGCCGCCGCTGATGCTCCACGGCATCGCTGTGGTGTTTGTTCCGGTCAGGGTCCAAACGCTCGTGCCGACTTTTATGAAGTCCGCAAAGCCCTGATACTGCGCCGATGAGCCGATGGTCGACACGTTGAAACTGCTGTTAGCCGAACCACCAAGTCGGAATGTGCCGTTGCCAGTCTGATCGACAACTTTACCGCTGATGGAATAGCCGGACTGCAATTCCAGAACGTTGGTGCCTCCGGTGAAGGTGATCGCATTGGCCTGGGTGGCACCGTCGCCGGACATGCCGCCGGTGATCGTGCCGCTGTTGATGACGGTGATGCCTGAGCCGACGATGCCCTCGCCGCCCGCGCCAGCCGTGCCGTTGCCACCCGCGCTGGTTCCGCCGACGCCGCCATTGCCGCCAGAGATGATGCCGGCGTTGGTGATCGCCCCGCCATTGGTAGCAAGAATGCCGGCACCGCCGGCACCGCCATTGCCGCCCCCCGTGCCGCCGAAATTAGCGACGTTACCACCGGCACCACCGGCACCGCCGGCAATGGACGCGCCGCTGACATTGATGATCGCACCGCCGCCGGTGAGCGCTGCGCCCACGCCGCCGCCGCCACCGCCTCCCGTGCCGGCATCTGGTTCGAAGAGATCCCCGCCCGCACCGCCAACACCGCCTTGCAGCCCTCCAGAATTGGTGTACGTGCCAACGCTGGTGAACAGCAGGCCGCCACCGCCGGCACCACCGCCACCCGCGCCTGCAAACCACGGGGTCGTGGGGCTGTTGCCACTGCCGCCGGCGCCACCCGTGATACTGCCGGTGCTGGAATTGGATCCGCCGGTCATCAACAACAGGCCAAATCCGCCGCCGCCGCCGCCACCACCACCACCCTGCGCGAGGGTGCCGCCATCGACGCCTCCAGCCCCGCCGGTGTTGCCCGCACCGCCGGTCAGCGTGCCGATGTTGTTCGTCGCGGTGGTGCTCGCGACGCCGCCACCTGAACCTCCGGCGCCGGCAGTCGCACCGCTGGCACCGCCTGTCCCGCCGGCACCGCCCGATCCGCCGCCACCGGACGTTAGGCTTACGCTGCCACCGCCTCCACCGCCGCCGCTATTGTTGAAAATCGAAGCGTTTCCCCCAGGGGATCCATTCGGACTGGTCGTCGTGCCACCGGCCCCGCCGGGCGTCGGGGTGGGGGGGTTAAGCCCGAAGCCCCCGGCACCGCCGACCATTTGCGCCGTCGCCGGACGGGACGGGAGCAGCACGACTGCCGGCACAATCAAAGCCGTGGCCGCGAAACCGACGAACGAGGCGCGCGACACCCGTGCGCCGAGCCGCCGCCCTCTCAACGCTGGCAAGACGAACCGCCCCGGCATTTGCGTGGCCCCATTATCAATTCCACGGCTCAATTGGTCGCCCCACTCCAACCCAGAGCCCGACAGTGGCGAAGCTAGCACAACCAATGCGCGCTGTGGTGGTGCGGCTCTGGCAAGACGGATCAAAAGGTCACGAGCGCTGCGCAGCGATGGCCGAAATCACCACGTATAGCGCAGCGTGCCGGTGCCGCCGTTGGTCTGTGAAGCTCTTGCGAACTCGCCGTCTTCGGCTCGGCGCTGTCGCATGTCTGAAATGGGTCAATCGTTACCGAGGAGGTTTCTTGGGTCGGGCGCTCAATGTCCGTTGATATCCACACAGAGAGATCTCTGAACTGTCCACGCGAGATGCAATCCGGGCCCTGCTCGCGGCCAAGACCACTATTCTTACGCGACCAAAAGGCGTCTTTGTTGTATTCTCTGGGGCGACACTAATGCTAATTGGCTAGGAGGATGGCATGTCGTGGGTAGATTTGCTCGGGTACGCTGCCTCCGCGGCCGTGCTCGCGACCTTCTGCATGAGCACTATGATCCCGCTTCGTGTTCTAGCGCTCGCGAGCAATGTCTTGTTCATGGCGTATGGCTACGCAGATCATCTATATCCGGTGCTGATTCTGCACGCGATGCTTTTTCCGGTGAATGCGTTCCGGCTGGTACAATTCCAGCAGCTTGTGCGCGACATGCGCCAAGCCAAAACCGAGGAGCTGTCGATCCAGAGCCTTTTGCCCTTTATGACGCGGCGCAAATTCGCCGCCGGGGAAACTCTCGTACGAAAAGGGGAAATTGCAGATCGACTTTATTATCTGGTGGATGGCGAACTCGAAATCGCCGATATCAACAAGGTGCTCAAATCGGGGGCGATAGTGGGCGAGATCGGAGTGTTTGCGCCTAATCAGAAACGAACCTCCACAATAGTATGCCGTACCGAAGGTACCCTGTTCGAGCTGACCGAGAGCAAGGCGAAACAGCTGTATTTTCAGGACCGCTCGTTCGGCTTCGCCGTGCTGCAGCTCATCATCTCGCGCTTGGTCGAAAATAACGAACGTCTGGCGCTGGCTAAGCCCGCCTAATCACCATCCCCGACGTCAAAGGAGACGTGCTTTTGCTCGACCACGGTATATTGCTCTGCCGCGTGGAAGCGCATGCGTTCGGCGGCGGCAACCGATGTCCGTTACGGGTCATTAGCGGAATGGGGCAGGTAGGGCGTGGTGTCCGCTTCAGCCGCGAAAGCGGACACTGCAAGCGCACTAAGGTGTTACACCCGTATCCGGCGTGAACATCGGCACCGGCGGGCCACCTTCGGTTTCCTTGAATACGACCGTCACCGGCTGGCCGATGCCGATCTTGTCGAAATCGCAATCGACGAGATTGGTCATCATCGTTGGCCCTTCGGCCAACGTGACATAAGCAATCGTGTAAGGCTCCTTGGCGCGGCGCATCACGCTGAATGTGTAGATCGTGCCTTTGCCGGACGCATCGCGCAGCGCAACCTTGTCGCTTGAGCAGAACGGGCAGATCGCGCGCGGATACCAGTGCGCTTTGCCGCAGGCACTGCATACCGGCACGGTGAAGCGGCCTTCCCGCATGGCATTCCAGAATGCTTCGTTTTCGACGGTCACAATCGGCGCCGATATCTTGCGCGTATCAGTCTTGCGTATATCGGTCATGGCTCACTCCCGTTCCATGATCAGCGTCGCGCTGCCGTGGCGCGAACCGAGTTGCAAACCGGTGCCCTGTGCTAGCGCGAGATCGCAATTCTTCACCTGCACCGCCGGATGCGCCTCGCCGCGCAATTGCCGCACCGCCTCGATCACCTTGGTCATGCCGCCGCGATTGGCGGGATGGTTGTTGCACAAGCCGCCGCCATCGGTATTGAACGGCAGCTTGCCGACGCCGGAAATCAGATTGCCGTCGGACACGAACTTGCCACCCGCGCCCTTCTCGCAAAAGCCGAGGTCTTCGATCTGGATCAGCACCGTGATGGTGAAGCTGTCATAGATCGATGCGTATTTGATGTCGGCTGGTGTCACGCCGGCCTCGGCAAAGGCAGCCGGCCCGGTGCGCGCGGCGCCCGAGGTGGTCAGGTCGAATGTTCCCCCGGCGAGATGTTTCACCGTTTCGCCGGCGCCGATGATTTTGACCGGCGGCCGCTTCAGGCTCTTTGCAATTTCCGGCTTGACGATCACCAGCGCACCGCCGCCGTCGCTGATCACGCAGCAATCGAGCCGGTGCAACGGTGAAGCGATCACCGGCGAATTGACGACATCCGCGACCGTGACCACATCCGGCAGCATCGCGTTGGGATTGTGCTGCGCGTGATGGGACGCCGCGACCTTGATCCACGCCAACTGCTCGCTGGTGGTGCCGCATTGATGCATGTGCCGCATCGCGCATAGGGCGTAACTATTCGCGGTGGTCATGCCGTAGGGAGCTTCCCACGGCGCTTCCGGCTGGCTCGCATCGCGCGCTCGCGGCGCGGTGCCGGTCGCCTGACCGTCACTGCGCGGCCGCCCGGCAAGCGTCACCAACGCCACGTTGCATTTTCCGAGTGCGATCGCCTCGGCGGCGTGCGCCGCGAGTGCAACGTAGGAAGTGCCGCCCAACTCGGTGGAGTCGACATGGCGCAGCTTCAAGTTCATGTACTCGGCCATGGTCGCCGCGCCCGGCGCCGGCGCATCGCCGGCACAGAAATAGCCGTCGACGTCGTCGCGGCTGAGACCCGCGTCTTTCAGCGCACCGAGCGCCACCTCAGCGTGTAACTGCGCAACAGTCTTATCCGGGGCGTGTCGGGTCGGATGTTCGTAGGCTCCCGCGATGTATGCTTTACCCTTAATCGTCATCTGCAATTTTCCCCGTCCCGCTATGACGGTATCCCGGATTGAGTGTGAACAAAATCCAGTGCCTACTAGGCCGAGGCTAGGGAGAAACGAACAATGGAACTTGGACTGAAGGGCAAGGTCGCGCTGGTGACCGGATCGAGCCGTGGCATCGGCCGCGGCGTGGCGCTGGCGTTGGCGGCTGAAGGCTGCGACGTGATGCTGACCGGGCGCGATGAGAAGGCGCTGCAAGAGGTCGCCGCTGACATCAAAAAACTCGGCCGGCGCGCTGCTGTTTCGGTGGTCGATCTGCGCGAGAAAGATGCGCCGGCGAAACTGATCGAACAGACCAAGCGCGAGCTTGGCGGCCTCGACGTGCTCATCAACAATGCCGGCGCCACCAAGCGCGGCGATTTTCTCGATCTTACCGATGCCGACTGGGAAGACGGTTACGCGCTGAAATTCTTCGGCCATGTGCGGCTCACGCGCGCCGCTTGGCCGATCCTCAAAGAGCGGCACGGCTCGCTGATCTCGATCGGCGGCACCGGCGGGCGCAAGCCTACCGAAGAATTCACCATCGGCAGTTCGGTGAACGCGGCGATCGCTGCCTTTTCCAAATGCATGGCCGATCGCGGCAAGCGCGATGGCGTCCAGGTGAACTGCATCCATCCGAGCATGGTCGAAACCGACCGGCTGTGGAAGCGCATCAAAGCCGAGATGGATCGCACCGGCTGGCCGGAGCAGAAGGCGCGCGAAGAGATGTGCAAGGGCTTCGGTATCACCCGCTTCGGCAAGGTCGACGACGTCGCCGACCTCATCAGCTTCCTGGTGTCGTCGCGCGCGACCTGGATGCACGGCGCGACCATCGACCTCGACGGCGGCGAGATACCGACACTGTGAGTAACGTCCTGTTCACGCCGGCTCGCATCGGGCCGGTCGAAATCAAGAATCGCATCGTCATGCCGCCGATGACCACGCGGACATCGGACGCCGAAGGCTACGTCACCGACGACTCGGTGGCTTACTACATGGCGCGGGTGAATGGCGGCGTTGGCTTGATCACCGTCGAGATGGCGTCACCGGAAAAATGCGGCCGGCATCGGCGGCACGAAGTCGGCATCTATGACGATCAGTTCGTGCCGGGCCTGACGCGGCTGGTCGGCGAAATTCATCGCGGTGGCGCCAAGGCCTCGATCCAGCTCGGCCACGGCGGCGGCCATACCCGCATCGACATCTGCGGTGAAATGCCGATCGCACCGTCAGCTATACCGCATCCGGTTTATGAGACGACGTTCGAGATCATCATTCCGGAGGAGATGAGCAAAGCCCGGATCGCGCAAAGCATCGCCGCACACGCCGCCGCCGCAAAGCGCGCGCAGGCCGCGGGCTTCGATTGCGTCGAAGTCCACGCCGCGCACGGTTATCTGATTTCGCAGTTTCATGCGCCGTTCGAAAACCGCCGCACTGACGAGTATGGCGGCTCGCTCGAGAACCGCGCCCGCTTCGGCCTGGAAGTGTTGCGTGCGGTGAAAGCCGCGGTGCCGAACCTCGGCGTGATCTACCGGCTCTCGGTCGAAGATTTCTTTCCCGGCGGACTTATTTTTGAAGAAGGCCGGCAGATCGCGCTCTGGGCCGCGGCGGCCGGCGCCGACGCGCTGCATATCACTGCGGGACATTATCGTTCGCTGCCGTCGGCGCAGATCGTGTTGCCGCCGATGTCGATGCCGGACGGTCCGTTTCTCGATTTCGCCGCCGACGTGAAAAAAAGAGTCGCGTTGCCGATCATCGCCGTCGGGCGGCTTGGCGATCCAGCGCTTGCGGAATCCGCGGTCGCAAGCGGCAAGACCGACTTTCATCGCGCTGGGCCGTACGCTGGTTGCCGACCCGCAATGGGCCGAGAAAGTCGAGCGCGGCGAGCCGATCCGCCGTTGCCTCGCCTGCAACACCTGCATCAACGAAATGCGCGGCGGTGCGCGCATCGGCTGCGTGGTCAACGGCAGCGCCGGCCGCGAAACCGCATTCGCCCATCCGCAGCCGCCGCGCGGCGAGCGCATCGCGGTAATCGGCGCCGGACCGGCCGGCCTTACCTATGCGTCGCTGGTCGCCGAAGGCAATACCGTGACGGTGTTCGAGAAGGCGGACCGCGCCGGCGGCAGCTTCCGTTACGCCGGCGAGGCGCCGCTATTCCAGGAGGTCGAAGCCAATCCGCAAAGCCTGGAGCGCTATGTCACCGACATGGTCGCTGCGTGCAAACGCAAAGGCGTCACGTTCCGCTTCGCAACCGACATAGAAGCCGCGCCGAATTTGTTGGAGCCGTTCGATCGCATCGTCGTCGCGACCGGCGCGTCATACCGTTTCGGTCTTGGGCCGCTCGCGACCACAGCACTGGACAGCGGCGCCGCGCGCTGGCCCGGCATCGCGCGGCTGATGTCATCGCCGAAGTTGCGCGACTGGTTCTATTACCGTGGACGCAAAGCGACCGGAGAAAAATTCAGGAAGCTCGCGCGGCCGAACCAAACTGTTGTGGTGATCGGTGATGCGGTGCGCGCCGGCAAAAGCAAGTCGGCGATCACTAGCGCCTTTGACGCCGCGCTTCTGGGCAAGCAGCCGGCTTAGTTTCTGCCCAATTTGCGTGGTTTCCTCGCCTATCCGATGGCACGGATATTGCTGTACTATTGCGGCACGCAGGGACCATGGAATGCCCGCGAAACTTAGGCTTGATCAGGTCAGTATGGCGTTTAGGACGCCGAAAGGCGTCTTTGCGGCGCTAGCGCCGGTGTCACTGGACATCGCGCAAGGCCGCTTTGTCAGCCTGATCGGTCCTTCGGGCTGCGGCAAAAGCACCATTTTCAATATCGTCGCCGGCCTTATGGAACCGAGCGCCGGCCGCGTGATGATCGACGGTGCGGATGCAACCGGCACGATCGGCCGTGTCGGCTACATGTTGCAAAAAGATTTGCTGCTGCCGTGGCGCACCGTGCTCGACAACGTCATTCTCGGCATGGAGATCCAGGGCGTCCCGCTGCGCGAAGCGCGCGAGCGCGCGCTGCCGCTGCTGCACCGCTACGGCTTGTCCGGCTTCGAATATCTCTATCCGAACGCGCTGTCCGGCGGCATGCGCCAGCGCGCCGCATTGTTGCGCACGCTGCTGTTCGATACCGACGTCATCCTGCTCGACGAACCGTTTGGCGCACTCGACGCGCAGACCAAGCTGCAAATGCAGGAATGGCTGCTGGGACTATGGTCCGATTTCGGCAAGACCGTCGTGTTCGTCACCCACGACGTCGAGGAAGCAATCTATCTGTCCGATGAAGTTCACGTCATGGCGACACGGCCGGGACGGATCGTCGAGTCGATCACGGTGCCGATTGCGCGCCCGCGCTTGCGCAGCACAATCCTCACGCCGGAATTCGTCGCGATCAAACAACATTGCCTCGCGCTTCTGACCAGCGGCCACGACGCATCGTTCGGTGAGGCTGCATGACGGTGCAGGAAACATCGCGCCTCGGCTCCGGTGTCGATCTTGCGCGCCCGCAGCCTGCACCTACCGCTCGCCGGCAAAAGCCAGCGCGCCGTCTGCCGGTGCAAAAGGACTGGCCGCTTTGGGCGATCCTCGCGACCCAAATCGGCATTTTCGCCGGATTGATCGCGTTATGGCAGACCGGCGCAGACTTCGGCTGGATCGACGGCTTCTTCTGGTCGAAGCCGAGCGCCATCTACGACACGCTGATCAAGTTCTTCACCGAAGGCGATGCCTGGATCGACATCAGCTACACGTTCCGCTCGACGATCCTTGGCTTTCTGATTGGCACCACATGCGGCTCGCTGCTCGGCCTGTCGTTCTGGTGGTCGCGCAATTACGCCGCGATCGTGCAGCCGTACGTTATTTGCTTCGAAACCTTGCCGAAGCTGGCACTGGCGCCGCTGGTGATCCTGGTATTCGGCATAGGGCTCGCCTCCAAGGTCGCGATTGCGACTGCGCTCACGCTCGTGGTCTCGACGCTGACCGCTTATGCCGGCGTCAAAGCCGTCGATACCGATCAGGAACGGCTGTTCTATTCGCTTGGCGCGAGCCGCCTGCAGGTGTTTCGCAAGCTGGTGGTGCCGTTCTGCATGCCCTGGATCATTTCAGTGCTGCGGGTGAATATCGGGCTCGCCCTGACCGGCGCCGTCGTCGGCGAATTCATCGCCGCGCAACACGGCCTCGGCCGCCAGATTCTTTACGCCGGCCAGACCTACGACATTGCGCTGGTCTGGGTTGCGGTTCTCGTCCTCTCGACGCTCGCTGTTGCCATGTACGCGGCAGTGTCATGGCTCGAGAGCATACTGCGCAAAGGCGTAAAGCAATAAACCAAGTCCAAGCAATAAGCCAAGTCACTGTAACCGGAGGGCGTCATGACAACGCGTAAATATTCACGGCGAACGATGTTGAGTTCGACGGCGATCGCCGGAGCGGCGCTTGTCGCGCGACCGTACATCGCCAAAGCCGATACCAAAGAAGTTTTGATTGCGGAGCCGGTCCACAGCACCGGCTATCTGCCGCTCTATATCGGCATCGCGAAAAATCTGTTCGACGACGTCAAGGTCAACATCGTCACTATCGAGACCGGCTCGGGGCACACTAATGCAGTGCTGTCCGGCCAGGCCTTCGCCTTTATCGGCGGCCCGGAGCACTGCGCTTTCGCCAAGCTGAAAGGCGCCGAGCTGCGCTGCGTGGTCAACTGCGTCGACCGCGGCAACGTTTATTTTAATGCCGCCAAAGATGCAGAGCCGACCAACAAAGACTGGCCGGCCTATGTCAAAGGCAAGACTATTGCCACTGGCGCGTTCGGCGGCACGCCGAATTCGATCACCCGCTACCTCTTGAACAAATGGAAGCTCGATCCGTCCAAGGACGTCACGCTGATCGAAACCGCCAATTCCGCCATCTTGGCGGTCGTCAAAAACAAGCAGGCCCAAATCGGTTGCGTGACCGAGCCGTTCATCACCCAAGGCATTCGCAACGGCACCTGGGGCGAACCGTTTTTCAACGTGCCGAAAGAGCTGGGGCCGTACGCCTATTCGACCTTCAATATCCGGCTCGACTCCATTCAGAAAACGCCGGAGCTGGTGACCAGCTTCGTCCGCGGCATGATGAAGTCGCTGAAATTCGTCCACGAAAACCGCGACGAGGCCGCCGAGATTTCCAAAAAGCAATTCCCGACCATGGCGATCGAGGACCTCAAAGCGACACTCGACCGAACTTTCGCCGACGAACTGTGGAGCAAGGACGGCATGGTCGGCCGCCCGTCCTGGGACACCGCCAAGTCGGTGGTCATGGGCGCCGGCATTCTCAAAACCGATGTCGGCTATGACGAAATCATTGACATGAGTTTTGTCCAGAAACTTCAAGCAACGCTATAGTGTCAGCCACCTTAATCGTGGGAGTCACCGCCAATGTCCGAGCCGATCTGGAACAAATTTCTCACCGAACGCGACAAGGCGGTGTTCGGCACGTCAGGCTATGGCGCCCGCGGCGGCTTCGGCAAACGGCCGGCGCTGCTGATCATCGACGTCAACTGGGCGTTCTGCGGCGACCGGCCGGAGCCGATCCTCGAACTCCATCAAGCGATGGCGTAATTCCTGCGGCGAGGATGCCTGGACCGCGCTGCCCTATATCCGCTCGTTGATCGACAAGGCCCACGAAAAAGGTTTGCCGGTGCTCTACACCACCGGCGTGCGCCGCGAGGACAATTGGGACTCCGGTTCGTGGTCGTGGAAGAACTCCCGTAACGAGGAGGACCGCGAGACCATCGTCACTAATCTCGACGGCAACGAAATCGTCACGCCGATCGCGCCGGGTCCGAAGGACATTGTCCTGCTCAAGCAGAAGCCGTCCGGCTTCTTCGGCACCAACCTGGCGAGCTACCTGACGCTGTCTGCAGTGCGACAGCCTGATCGTCACCGGCACTACGACCTCGGGCTGCGTGCGCGCGACCGTGCTCGATGCTTTCAGCCTGAATTACCGCATCGCGCTGGCCGAAGAAGGCTGCTTCGACCGCTCACAGGCAAGCCACGCCATCAATCTTTGCGACATGAACGCCAAATACGCCGACGTGGTGAAGACCTCGGAGGCGCTAACGTTCATCGATTCGTTGCCGAGCGGCATGTTCGATCTGCCGACGGGCAACAAGCCGCAAGCAGCGGCCAAGCACGCCAGCTACTGATTGGACGAACTTCCTTCGCCGTACATCGCGTGCAGGACGCCCGGTATGGTCAGGCCTTGCACAACGATGGTGAACACGACGACCGCGTAGGTCACTACCAGCAGGTCGGTACGCCACGGCGACGGCGGCAAGGTGAGCGCCAGCGCAATCGAGATGCCGCCGCGCAATCCGGCCCAGGTCAGCACGCCCATTTCGCGCGCCTTGTCGGCGAACGGCTGATGGGTCAGCAGCAACGGCAGCGCGACGCTGAGCAGCCGCGCGAACACCGCGAGCGGGATGAAAAACGCCAGCGGCATGAGCTGGATCGGCGTAATGACCAGGCCGAGAATTTGCAGGCCCATCAACAGGAACAGCAGCGTATTCATGATCTGATCGAGCAGCGACCAGAAGCCGACCAGCATGGTGCGCGTCTCTGGCCTTATGCCGAAACGCTGCGATGGCGAAGCCAGGCACAATCCTGCGCTGACCACGGCGATCGGGCCGGAAATTTCCGACAGATTGGCCAGCCGATAGACGACGATCACCAGCGTAAGCGAAATCAGAAGCTGTAGACCTTGGTCGGCGACCCGGCGCAGCATCAGCGCCGCCAGCCAGCCAGCCACAAAGCCGAGCAGCGCGCCGCCGCCAATCTCGCGCAACAACGCGAAAAGAACCTCGCCGTGACCGAGGACGTAGGTGTCACCCTGCGTGACACCTATCGCGACAAGAAAGAGCACCACACCGGCACCGTCATTGAACAGGCTTTCGCCGAGGATGGTGGCGCGCAGGTTCGGCGGCAGTTTTATCTGATGCAGCAGGTTCTCGACCACGACGGCGTCGGTTGGCGCCAGGATCGCACCGAGCACGATGCACCAGACGAGCGGCACGGACATCCCGATCAGCCAGTAGGTGTAATACATCGCCCAGCCGAACGCGGTTGCCGAGATAATCACGCTCGCCGTCGCCAGGATCAGGATAGTCCGGCGTCGGCGACCGAGCTCCGCCACATCGACATGCAAACTGCCGGCGAACAGCAACAGCGCCAGCACGGCGTTGAGAAACACGCGCGGCAAATGCGCGTCATCCAGCGTGCCGCGAAACCACCGCATCACGTGCAGATGAAAGACGTGGTCGCTGGAAACGATCAACAGCGAAACCACCAGCGAACCCAGCAGCATGCCGATCGCCGGCGGCAGCTTGATCCACAGGTGATTGATGCACCCGATCAGCACCGCCAGCACAAGCACGATGGCGAAAAGGTCGACTGGCTCTAACTCCAACATCCCGCCGTTGCGCCCCCCGCCTGGCGACCGCGGAGAAGCTTTAGCTTCTTCCGGTCTGCTTCTGCGCGGCGGTGAAGTGGCCGAAGCTCTGGGTCGGCGCCATCATCAGGAAGCGATAACCCTCGCTGACGATACGCTCGACGTTGCCGCTCTCCACATGCGGATGGCCGACCACGACATTGTGCTTCTTGCAGGTGTCGACCACGCGCTTCATCCACTTCAGCAGTTCGGGATGTTCATACTGGCGCGGGATGCCGAGCTCCTGGCCGAGATCGCCTTCGCCGATCAGGATGGCGCCGATGCCGGGCACCTTGGTCAGCATCGCGTCGAGATTTTCAACGCCGCGGGTATCTTCGATTTGCAGGATGCAAAAGATCTCGCCCTGCGGATTGAGCGGCCAGACGTCGGCCTTGTTGTAATAGTCCGGCTGGCCGAGACCCCAGTAGCGCGCGGCGGTGGTTGGGCCGTCGCCGCGGATGCCGACCGGCTCATAATACTTCGCGGTTTTCAGCCGCGGATACCGGCATGCGCCGACGGCATTGGCCGCCTCTTCGACCGTCGAGATGTGCGGAAAGACGATGCCGAAACAGCCGGAGTCGAGCGCCTGCTTGGCCTGCCACTGCGCCATCTCGACGCCGTTCACCGGAATGCGAACCATCGGCGTCACCGGCGGCACCAGCCCGGCTTTGGCGATCTGTGCGCGGTTGAGCATGTATTGCAGGCAGTCCCGCAGCCGGCCGCTGTCCCACGGGTTGTGCTCCATCTCGAACACGCAGCCGTCATATTTCGACGCGCTCATGCCGACCGCCGAGTCGGTATGGGCGGGCGCAAAGCATGTCAGCGCATGCTGGCCGGCTTCGAGTGCACGGATGACATTGTTAAGACGCGGCAATTCGGCCATTTCTGAAATCTCCCTTTATGCGGGCGGCATCCTAGACGAATTGCCGCCGCGGTGTGAACACTCAGCTATGGTTGAGAAACTCATCAATCGTCTGCGCTGACGGCAGCGAAAAGCCCGATTGTGGAGCGCGGCTGACGACCGGAACGCCAAGACGCTTGAGTTTGACCGCCATTTCGGCAGCCTTGATCACCACCGTGACCCCGTTGACGATCGGAGCGCCAGCCACGTTGGCGTCCGGCTCGTTACCGAACAGCATCATCGGAATGCCGCCGGTTGGCACGATGACATCGGCGCCGCTATCGATCAGATGGCGCGCCTCGCGCTCGAATGCAGTCTGCATCTCGCGCTTCTTTGCCGGCGATGCGAACGCTTCCATGTAGTCGCTGATGGTTGCTTCGATCGCGCGGACGCCGGCGACCCGCTGTTGCAGGCCGTAGCGATAAATTTGCTCGTTATGAGTCGGTATGAACGCGGGATTGATTGCAAGCAGGCCGAGCTTGCGACCCATGGTGCAGGCGTGGTGCAGGGTCGCTTCGCCGAGGCCAAGCACCGGAATCTTCACCGCCGCTCTCGCCTCGTACAGACCGACATCCTGAAAGTGATTCATGAAAAAAACGTCATAGCCGTTCTGCTCGGCCTCGATGGCGCCACGGATGACCGCGCGCGAGAAGCGGAATTCCGACAGCGCGTGTACCGTCGTCACGGAGGGCGTCATGGTCTTGAATTCGAGTTCGAAGTCCGGGTCGGTGCAGGCCCTCATGTGCGGCAACAGCTTGTCGAGGTAATTGCGGTGGCCGATTTGGTCGGTGGCCCCTTGCGCCCAGATGCGAGACTTCTTCGTCGCGTTCAATTTTCCCTCCTTGAGGCAGTCACCAAGCTTTAACGCCCGCGAACCGTCCGCGGCAATCGGCCAAGCGGCTATAGCGATGGAATTTGCACGGTGAGATCAGGGGTTTGACAATGCCGTCCCGCGCCGTAGCATCCCCCGACCCTAACAGCCACGCAGAATGGTGCCATGATTATCGATTGCCACGGCCACTACACCACCGAGCCCAAGGACCTCCATCGTTTCCGTAAAGAACAGACCGCGGCCGCCGGCGCCAAGGACAAGACGGCGATGCCGTCGCGCGCGGCGTTAAAAATGTCCGACGACGAAATCCGCGAGAGCATCGAGCAGAACCAGCTCAAATTCCAGCGCGAGCGCGGCACCGACGTCACCATCTTCTCGCCGCGCGCTTCCGGCATGGGCCACCACATCGGCGACGAAAGCGTCAGCCTCGAATGGTCGCAAATCTGCAACGATCTGATCGCGCGCGTCGTGTCGCTCTACCCGAAGAACTTCATCGGCGTCTGCCAGTTGCCGCAATCGCCCGGGGTGCCGCCCGAGCATTCGGCGGCCGAACTCGAGCGCTGCGTGAAAATGGGCTTCGTCGGCTGCAACCTCAACCCGGATCCGTCGGGCGGCTATTTCAATTCGCCGCCGATGACCGACAAATCGTGGTTCCCGCTCTACGAGAAGATGATCGAACTCGACGTGCCGTGCATGATCCACGTCTCCGGATGCTGCAATCCGGCGATGCACACCACCGGCTCTTACTATCTCAACGCCGACACCATGGTGTTCATGCAGGTGCTGCTGTCCGACCTGTTCAAGACTTTCCCCAAGCTGAAATTCATCATCCCGCACGGCGGCGGTGCGGTGCCATTCCACTGGGGACGCTTCCGCGGCATCGCGCTCAACAACGGCAAGCCGGAGCTTGCCGAGATCATGGGCGATAACATCTTCTTCGACACCTGCGTCTATCACCAGCCGGGCATCGACCTGCTGACCAAAGTGGTGCCGATCGACAACATCCTCTTTGCATCGGAAATGGTCGGCGCGGTGAAGGGCAACGATCCGAAGACCGGCTTCGGCTTCGACGACACCAAACGCTATGTCGACAGCGCTCCGCTTAGCGCCGCCGATAAGAAAAAGATTTTCGAAGACAATGCGCGCAAGGTTTATCCGCGCATCAAATCTCATCCCGCGATGAAGGCACAGGCTTAACAGGCTTGATCTCAAGATCCGGCAATTAACGCCTTTATCGCCGCAATCCATTGAAGGCGCAGATGCCCGCACCGATGCGGGCATCGTGAGGCAGGCTGGCGAGTTGGGGCTAGGCGTTGGTAAAAGTAACTCAACGGCGCGTCGGGCGTAAAAAGCATCTCGTCACCATCGGGCTGCGCGAGATCGAAACGCGCGGCCTCGGCACTGGCTTCTGGAACGACCTCTATCATCGCTCGATGACCGTCCATTGGCCGGGATTCTTCGGCAGCGCTGCGCTGATCTTCGTCGTCCTCAATACGGTCTATGCGTCCTTATACTGGCTTGGCGAAAATCCGATCGCCAACGTATCGGACACCCTGCCGCTGCCGCTGAGCCTGTTTTATTTCTCGATCGAAACGCTGGCGACCGTCGGCTACGGCGACATGCACCCGCAGAGCAACTACGGGCACCTTATCGCCACGGTCGAAATCTTCACCGGCATGAGTTTTCTGGCGGTGATGACCGGACTGATCTTCGCCCGCTTCTCGCGGCCGCGGGCGCGCTTCGTATTCGCCCGCCATCCCATCATCACCACGTATCAAGGCATGCCGGCACTCCTGATCCGCATCGCCAACGCCAGACACAACGCGATTTCGCAGGCGACTGCCCAGCTTTGGCTGTTCCGCCTCGAACGCACCAAAGAGGGCGAAGATATGCGGCGCTATTACGAGCTGAAACTCGATCGCCAGCAACATCCGATGTTCTCGTTAAGCTGGACGCTCATCCACGTGATCGACGAGACCAGCGCGTTCTATGGCTTGACCGAGGACGATTTTGACGGCGTCGAGGGCGCGCTGATCCTTAATGTCGGCGGCATCGACGACAGCTCGGCACAGCGGCTTTACGCCAGACAGATCTATTCAGACGCCGACATGCGCTGGCATTATCGCTACAGCGATATCACCAGCGTGTCGGATAAGGGTCGATTGGTGCTCGATTATTCCAAATTTCACGACGTGGTGCCCGAGACGCCTGACGCGGACGATCATGATCGACCGGCTTGAATTCATCCTTGCACTGGCGCGCGAAAGCCATTTTGGGCGCGCGGCCGAAGCGTGCGGCGTCAGCCAGCCGACGCTATCCGCCGGCATCAAATATCTCGAGGATATGTTCGGCGTGATGCTGGTTCAGCGCGGCTCGCGATTCCACGGCTTCACGCCCGAAGGCGAGCGTGTGCTGGAATGGGCGCGGCGGATCGTCGGCGACAGCCGAGCCATGCGCCAGGATATCGACGCGCTGAAACGCGGCCTTGCCGGGCATGTGCGGATCGCCGCCATCCCGACCGCGCTCGCCATGACCGCGATGCTGACGACACCTTATCGCGCCAAGCATCCTAATGTTCGCTTCAGCATCGTTTCCAAAACCTCCATCGATGTCCTTCGCCTGCTCGACGATCTGGAGGTCGATGCCGGCCTCACCTATCTCGATAATGAGCCGGTCGGCCGGGTGAATACGGTGCCGCTCTATTATGAGGAGTATCGCCTGCTGACGTCGCGCTCGGGGGCGCTGGGAGATCGCGACACTGTGACATGGGCCGAGGTTGGCGAGGTCCCGCTCTGCCTGTTGACGCCCGACATGCAGAACCGCCGGATCATCGACGGCTTGTTGCGCTCGGCCGGACAGGAACCGTCGCCAACGCTCGAATCCAATTCGATGATCGTTTTGTTCGCTCATGTTCGCACCGGTAAATGGGCGAGCATCATGCCGGCGAAGCTCGCCGAAACCCTGGGCCTGACCGACAACGTCCGCTCGATCCCCATCGTCGAGCCTGCGGCGACGCATGCGGTGGGACTTATTGTCCCGCACCGCGAGCCAATGACGCCGCTGATCGCAGCGCTGGTGACCGAGGCCCGCGCGCTGGCAAAGGTCCTCGGCGAGACCTCCGTCGCCGCCAAAAATTCCAGCGAAAACAAACCGGTAACCGGAAAGCGCCGCAGCCGAAGCGGCAAAACGGCCGGTTAAGGCGGCGTTGATCGCGTTCGATCAGGAATCCTGATCGAACCACGGATCAGCTTTATTGATTCCGCGGCCGTAACGCATATTTTGCAGCAGTTCCAATATCTTGAGTGCGACCGACCGGCGAGCCGGTGGCACGGAGCGTGGTACTGACGTGCCAAGTTACGAACGATTGCCAAGTTACGAACCATGGAGCGCGGAACGAACCGCGCAAATCATCAGGGAGCATCTGGGCCTTGAAGGCCCGCTGTTGCCGATCCTGCATGCCTTGCAGGAAACCTTTGGCTACATCGACCAAGCCGCAGAACCGATGATCGCCGAAGCGCTGAACATCTCGCGCGCCGAGGTCCATGGCGTCTTCACCTTCTATCACGACTTTCGCAGCGAGCCGGCGGGCCGCCATGTGCTGAAGCTTTGCCGCGCCGAGGCTTGCCAGGCAGCCGGAGGCGAAGCGCTTGCGGCACGCGCCGAAGCAAAGCTCGGCGTCGGGTTCGGCAACACGACGGCAGATGGGCGCGTCACGCTCGAGCCGATTTACTGCCTCGGTCTGTGTTCGATATCGCCGTCGGCGATGGTTGACGGCCGCATCGTCGGCCGCCTCGACGAGAAAAAGCTCGACGCGATTCTTGCGGAGACCGATCGATGAGCGCGCTCCGCATCTACGTGCCGGGCGATGCCGCTGCGGTTGCCTGCGGCGCAGACGAAGTCGCGGCGGCAATCGCTGCTGCCGGCAGCAAACGCAAGCTCACGCTTGAAATCGTGCGCAACGGGTCGCGCGGCATGCACTGGCTCGAGCCGATGCTTGAAGTCGCAACGCACGGCGGGCGAATTGCTTACGGACCCGTTGAACTCAATGACGTCGACAGCGTGCTCGATGCCATGATGGCTGGCGGTGGCGAACACAAACTCCGCATCGGCGCGCCGGAAGACCATCCGTTCTTGAAGAAGCAGACCCGGCTGACGTTCGCGCGTTGCGGCATTGTCGATCCGCGCTCGCTCGACGATTACAAGGCGCATGACGGCTACAAGGGCCTCGCTAAAGCGTTGGCCAATCCCGCCGGCATCGTCGCCGAAGTGACCGAGTCCGGGTTACGCGGCCGCGGCGGCGCCGGATTTCCGACCGGGATCAAATGGAAGACGGTCGCTGAAACGCAGGCCGATCGCAAATACATCGTCTGCAATGCCGACGAAGGCGATAGCGGCACGTTCGCCGACCGCATGATCATGGAGGGCGATCCGTTCGTCCTGATCGAAGGCATGACCATCGCCGGCATCGCCGTCGGCGCCACCAAGGGCTTCATCTACATCCGCTCCGAATACCCGCACGCGATAGCGGCGATGAACGACGCCATTCGCATCGCGCGCCGTGAAGGCATGCTTGGCAAAAGCGTCGCCGGATCGGCTTTCGCTTTCGACCTTGAGGTGCGTGCGGGCGCCGGCGCTTATGTCTGCGGCGAGGAGACCTCGCTCCTGGAAAGCCTGGAAGGAAGACGCGGCATCGTTCGCGCCAAGCCGCCGCTGCCCGCGCATAAGGGACTGTTCGGCAAACCGACCGTCATCAACAATGTGCTCTCGCTCGCCACCGTTCCGGTGATCATGGACAAGGGCGCGGCGTTCTACAAAAATTTCGGTGTCGGCCGCTCGCGCGGCACCATGCCGATCCAGCTCGCCGGTAATCTCAACTACGGCGGTTTATTCGAAACGCCGTTCGGCATCACCCTCGGCGAACTGGTCAATGATATCGGCGGCGGATGCTTCACCGGCCGTCCGGTGAAAGCGGTGCAGGTCGGCGGCCCGCTCGGCGCCTATTTCCCGCCCGCCCTGTTCGACACGCCGTTCGACTACGAGGCTTTCGCGAAAAAAGATGGTTTGATCGGCCATGCCGGCGTCGTCGTGTTCGACGATACCGTCGACATGGCGAAACAGGCGCGCTTCGCTTTTGCGTTCTGCGCGGTCGAATCCTGCGGCAAGTGTACGCCCTGCCGCATTGGTTCAACGCGCGGCGTTGAGACGATCGACAAGATCATCAGCGGCGAAAATCCCGAAAAGAACCTCGCGCTGCTTGCCGACCTCTGCAACACGATGAAATTCGGATCGCTGTGCGCGCTCGGTGGCTTCACGCCCTATCCGGTTGTGAGCGCGATGACCCATTTTCCGCAAGACTTCAAATCTGCCGCGCCGCTGCAGGCGGCGGAATAAGGAGAATAGAGCCATGTCGCTCGTCCATGAGACCGACTACGGCACACCGAAATCCCGGTCGGAAAAGACCGTGACCCTGACCATCGACGGCCAACAGATTGCGGTGCCGGAAGGCACCTCGATCATGCGCGCGGCGATGGAGATGGGTACCAAATTCCGAAGCTGTGCGCCACCGACATGGTCGACGCTTTCGGGTCCTGCCGGCTCTGTCTGGTCGAGATCGAAGGCCGCGCCGGAACGCCGGCGTCGTGCACCACGCCGGTCGCCGCAGGCATGGTGGTCAAGACGCAGACCGAGCGGCTCAAGACCATCCGCAACGGCGTGATGGAGCTTTATATCTCTGACCATCCGCTCGATTGCCTGACCTGCTCCGCCAACGGCGATTGCGAACTGCAGGACATGGCAGGTGCCGTCGGCCTGCGCGATGTGCGCTACGGCTATCAGGGCGAAAATCACGTCTTTGCCAAGACCGGCGGCGCGGTCAACGCGAACTGGCTGCCGAAGGACGAGTCGAATCCTTATTTCACCTACGATCCCTCGAAGTGCATCGTCTGCTCGCGCTGCGTACGCGCCTGCGAGGAGACCCAAGGCACCTTTGCGCTCACCATCGCCGGCCGCGGCTTTGACAGCCGCGTGTCGCCGGGGATGCAAGAGCTGTTCATGAACTCGGAGTGCGTGTCCTGCGGCGCCTGCGTTCAGGCCTGCCCGACCGCGACACTCAACGAGAAGAAAGTCATCGAGATCGGCAAGCCCGAGCATTCCGTCGTGACGACCTGCGCCTATTGCGGCGTCGGCTGCTCGTTCAAGGCCGAAATGCGCGGCGAAGAAGTCGTCCGCATGGTGCCTTACAAGGATGGCGAGGCGAACCGCGGCCATTCCTGCGTCAAAGGCCGCTTCGCCTGGGGTTATGCGACGCACCGCGAGCGCATCCTCAAACCGATGATCCGCGACAAGGTCACCGACCCATGGAAGGAAGTGAGCTGGGACGAGGCGATCAACCACGCCGCCTCGGAGTTCAAGCGCATCCAGGCCAAATACGGCAAGGATTCCGTCGGCGGCATCACCTCGTCACGCTGCACCAACGAAGAGACATTCCTGGTGCAGAAGCTGATCCGCGCGGCGTTCGGCAACAACAACGTCGATACCTGCGCGCGGGTGTGTCATTCGCCGACCGGTTACGGGCTCGGGCAGACCTACGGCACCTCGGCCGGAACGCAGAACTTCGACTCGGTGGAGCACACCGACGTGGCGCTCATCATTGGGGCTAACCCTGCTTCCGCGCATCCGGTGTTCGCGTCGCGCCTGAAGAAGCGGCTGCGGCAGGGCGCCAAGCTGATCGTGATCGATCCGCGGCGCACCGAAATGGTGAAGTCGGCGCATATCGAAGCGGCATATCACCTGCCGCTGCTGCCCGGCACTAATGTTGCCGTCGTGACCGCGCTGGCGCACGTCATCGTCACCGAAAAACTTTACGACGAGAAGTTCATCCGCGAGCGTTGCGATTGGGATGAGTTCCTGCACTGGGCGGAGTTCGTCTCACTGCCGCAAAATTCGCCGGAAGTCGTCGGCAAGCTCTCGGGCGTGCCGGCGGAAACCATCCGCGGCGCGGCGCGCCTCTATGCGACCGGCGGCAATGGCGCGATCTACTACGGCCTCGGCGTCACCGAACACAGCCAGGGCTCGACCACGGTGATGGCGATCGCCAACCTCGCGATGGCGACCGGCAATATCGGCCGTGAGGGCGTTGGCGTGAATCCGCTGCGCGGCCAGAACAACGTGCAGGGCGCCTGCGACATGGGCTCGTTCCCGCACGAGCTCGCCGGCTACCGCCACATCTCGCTCGACGAGCCGCGCCACCTGTTTGAGAAGGATTGGGGCGTGTCGCTCGATAAAGAGCCAGGTCTCCGTATCCCGAACATGCTCGACGCCGCGGTCGATGGCACTTTCAAGGGCATCTACATCCAGGGCGAAGACATTCTGCAATCCGATCCCGATACCAAGCACGTGTCGGCCGGACTCGAGGCGATGGAATGCGTTGTCGTGCAGGACCTGTTCCTCAACGAGACCGCGCGCTTCGCCCACGTCTTCCTGCCGGGTTCGACGTTCCTGGAAAAGAACGGCACTTTCACCAATGCCGAACGCCGCATCCAGCTTGTGCGCAAGGTGATGGCGCCGAAGAACGGCTACGAGGACTGGGAAATCACCGTCCTGCTCTCCAAGGCTCTCGGCTATGAGATGCAGTACGACCATCCGTCGCAGATCATGGACGAGATCGCGCGGCTTACGCCCGGCTTCGCCAATGTCTCTTACGACATGCTCGAAAAGCGCGGATCGGTGCAGTGGCCGTGTAACGACAAGGCGCCGGAAGGCTCGCCCATCATGCACGTCAACGGCTTCGTGCGCGGCAAGGGCAAGTTCATCGTTACCGAATACGTCGCGACCGACGAGAAGACCGGGCCGCGATTCCCGCTGCTGCTGACCACGGGCCGCATCCTGTCGCAATACAATGTCGGCGCGCAGACCCGCCGTACCGACAATTCGCTGTGGCACAAGGAAGACCTGCTCGAAATCCATCCGCACGACGCCGAGCAGCGCGGCATCCGTGACGGCGATTGGGTGAGGCTGAAGAGCCGCGCCGGCGAAACGACGCTGCGCGCGCAACTGACCGATCGCGTCGCGCCGGGCGTGGTGTACACCACGTTCCATCATCCCGACACCCAGGCCAACGTCATCACCACCGACTATTCCGACTGGGCGACCAACTGTCCGGAATACAAGGTGACCGCGGTGCAGATCTCGCCGTCGAACGGCCCGTCGCGCTGGCAAGAGGACTACGAAGAGTTCAGCCGCCAGAGCCGCAAGATCGAGCCGCTGGAAGCGGCGGAGTAAGACGATGCCGCCCTTCGAAAGGGTGAGGCCGCTTCGCTGGCGCCAGCAGGATCGCGGCAAGAGACGCAGCACGCGCCGCAGCGCGAGCCGCTGGCTTTGGCCGAGCGCGCGATCCCTGAGGAGACGGCGGTTTCTTTCACCTACAACGGCGGGTCGTACGCCGTGATGATGGCGACACCGCAGGATCTGGAAGACTTCGCCTGTGGCTTCAGCCTGACCGAAGGCATCGTTGCATCGGCGGATGAAATCAGCGCGCTTGAGATCGTCGAGGAGGGCATCGGCATCGAGCTTCGCATGTGGCTCTCCGCGCCGCGCGCCGCTGCCCTGAACGAGCGGCGGCGGCATATGGCGGGACCGACAGGCTGTGGCCTCTGCGGCATCGAAAGTCTTGCGGAAGCGCTCCGGCCGATACCGCGGGTCCGCAACACCGCGAGTTTAAGCCCGGAAGAAATCATGCGCGCGATGGACACCATCGCGCCGCATCAGGAGCTCAATCGGCAAACCCACGCCGTTCATGCCGCCGCATTCTGGCAACCCCACGAGGGCCTTCTGGCTTTGCGCGAAGACGTCGGCCGCCACAACGCGCTCGACAAGCTCGGCGGGGCGCTGGCGCGCGAACGGATTTCCGGCGCAAACGGCGTGGTGCTGCTCACCAGCCGCGTCTCGGTGGAAATGGTTCAGAAGACCGCGATGCTTGGCATTCCGGTGATCGTCGCCGTGTCGGCGCCGACGGCGCTCGCGGTCCGCACCGCGGAACAAGCCGGCATCACGTTGGCCGCGATCGCGCGCAAGGACGGCTTTGAGATTTTCACGCACCCGCAACACATTGCCGCGAGAACGCCGCTTCATGTCGTCGCCTGAGCAAACCACCAACAAGCTGGTCTATATGGCAAACCAGATCGGAACGTTCTTCGCGAGCCAATCCGATCAGGCCGCTGTCACCGGCACCGCCGAGCACATCAGGAAATTCTGGGACCCCCGGATGCGAAAGATGATCTTCGCCCATCTGGATGCCGGCGGAGCGGGACTCGATGCCAAAGTCCGCCAGGCCATCGAGAGCTTGCGGCAGGCGGCGGATCACTAAGCGCATAGCGCGTGATTCAAGTTGCGGCACCGCCGATAACCTTGAATGGACAGCCGCCGCTCGCCACTCTATTCATGCGGCCAACGTATCAAGCAACAAACGCGAGCCCGACATGACCGACACATCCGACTACGCGCCCCCTGAAGTCTGGGTCTGGGAGAAGGAGGGCGGTCCCAATTGGCGCTATGGCCAAACCAATCGCCCGATCGCCGGCGCGACCCATGACAAAGAGTTGCCGCGCGGCAAGCATCCGCTGCAGCTCTACTCGCTGGCGACGCCTAATGGCGTCAAGGTTACAATCATGCTGGAGGAATTGCTGGCCGCCGGTCACAGCGGAGCGGAATATGACGCCTGGCTGATCCGGATCGGTGAGGGCGACCAGTTTGGCAGCGGATTTGTCGGGGTGAACCCGAATTCCAAAATCCCGGCGCTCATGGACTACAGCGAACAGCCGCCGCGGCGCGTGTTCGAATCCGGTGCGATCCTGCTTTACCTTGCGGAAAAATTCGGCGCCTTCCTGCCCAAGGATGGCGGCAAGCGCACCGAGGCGCTGAACTGGCTGTTCTGGCAGATGGGTTCAACGCCCTATGTCGGCGGCGGCTTCGGGCACTTCTATGCCTATGCGCCGGTGAAGATCAAATACGCCATCGACCGTTTTACCATGGAGGTGAAACGCCTGCTCGATGTGCTCGACCGGCAGCTTGCGGACAATCGCTTCATCGCCGGCGACGAATATACCATCGCCGATATGGCGATCTGGCCGTGGTACGGCAACGGCATGTTGAACGGCGCCTCCTACAACGACCCGCGCAAATTCCTGCAGACCCACGACTATAAAAACCTGACGCGCTGGACCAAAGAAATCGGCGAGCGCCCGGCCGTCAAGCGCGGGCGAATGGTCAACCGCGCCAGCGGGCCGCCTGAAGGACAATTGCACGAGCGCCACGACGCCGGCGATTTCGCGACCAAAACCCAGGACAAGATCGGCGCGCGCGGGTAACGCTACTGGGACGCCGAGCCGCGTAATTGCCATAGCGTCAAGTAGTTCATGATTGGCCGCTCGAACGTCGCGCCCTTTTCTACGAAGGATTTTCCCAGGTCGAGCATCGGCTGGAAAGTGTCCAGCTGCTTGGCATCATCCAATGTTTTCCAGATGCTGACCTGCGATAGTGACGACGTCGCCGCGTCGGCACCGACATAGAAACTGATCAATCCCGGCATCGCTTCGATGCCGGGACGAAGAACAGAGTCGGTCTCGATCATCATCTGCTGAAAATCAAGAAACGTTTCCGGGGCGCACCGCATGATTGATACGCGAACGACTGGCTGCTGCATCGGGTAGCCCTCAATCCTGGTTTCTATTTCATGCGCTCGGTGACGAGCCCGTCATCCAATGAGCCGGATAAAATCGCGCCGGTGAATGGTCATAGTCGTCCCCGGACTATTCAATCGGACTCTACGAAATAACAGCGGATTGAATAAAGGGGCTCGTCATTGCCGGACTTGATCCGGCAATCCATGCAGCGGCTCAGCATAGACCACCGGGTCAAGCCCGGTGGTGACGTGAGAGGAAATGCAGCCGCCATGGCTGTGCATGACGCAATACCGCACAGGTGAGCCCACCCCGGAAACCAGTGTCACCATCTGGCTCACGCTCACCACAAGGATGAGGCGCTGACTTCTCTGAGTGGGCTCGCCTGCACGGTCGCAAACAGCATGTAACACAACAAGCGGCAGTCAGGCTCGTAGCCCGGATGGAGCAAAGCGAAATCCGGGGACTGGCATCGCAGAACAATCCCGCATTGCGCTTTGCTCCATGCGGGCTACGCTTACTTGATTTGACCAAACAGGGACAGCGCTCGGTCGAATTTATCATTGAACAGCCACATCGCATCGAGAATCTCGCGGATCGTCGCGGATGTTTTCGCCCTGTCAGCCTTTCCAAAAGTGAAGATGCTGTTGTTGCGGAGATATCCCATGATTCGCGGATCGGAAATCTTATAGCCGGTCACGTCACCGGACTTAAGAGCCGCCCTGGTGGGACTAGGAATGATCTGAATGAGTTCGAACAGCTTCATCTGATCGATCGGGTCCGGCAGCGCTTTCGCGATCACCGGTATGTCCGCAAAAAGATCGGCATGGGCGTTGGCAAGGCCGTCTCTCACGGCCGTCCAATGATTGAGCCGATGATCCAGAGTGCCGACCCTCGCCTCTTCCCTGTCGTCACGCGCGTTCAGCGCGGGATTGAAGGCCGCGATGGACCTTTTCATCGCCGCCCATTTCTTCTGACCATTTTGGTCTTCAGCGGGGCCTGTTTGTAAGCTTCCCTTGTAAGTATTGGAGCGGGCATTGCCGACGTTTTGTTTGCCATCGGTCTCGGCAAAGAACAGGCCCAGGCAGATTCGGCCGGCAACTTCAGACAGTCGTTGCATCAAGGCCCTTGGCGCGCGCAATGGCAGTCCCGAGCTCGACGACGTCCTTGAATGGCGTATCCGAGGCTTGAGCGTTCGCGGGCGGCGCCTCCAGGATGTCGAAGAGTGCTTTGTATTCATCGATCAGCGGTTCGCTGTCGGCATCAAAGTACGCGGGAGGAATCCCGAATTTATTGGCTCTGCCAATTTTCGACGGAACAGCATCGGTAAGATCCTTATAGGCGCTCATCATGCGGATACGCGCGAGGTAAAGCGCCTGTCCCGGCAAGCTCGGCAACGGCTGCTTCGAATTGAGCTGAGCCCGTCGCTCACGCAAGACTTCGCGAAAGCCGTTTAAGGCATCGTTGTAAGCACTGAGCGCATCCAGTTGTGATTGTGTGAGCACACCCCGCTGCTCCGGTTGTTGCGCTCGCGCGGCGCATGACCAAGTAGTGACCGCGACCGCCAAGAAGGAAGACGAAATTCCGTCGATGTATCTTCGCCACGTATCCTGCCAGTGTTACGACGGCGGAATTCCGATAAGCTGGATAAAATCGCGCCGGTGAATGTTCATAGCAGGGTCTGCATGGATAACCGACAGTGCGTTCGGCTCGCGCCGGATCGCGCGCTATTCGCTGTATTCTCTAAGCTATTCTGTATCTCGGCCTTTCAGTAACTCCCCTCGCGCGAGGCGCACTCAGCTAGTTAGTAACTTCGCCGCGAGCATGCCTTCCGACCCAAATCTTTTGCTTGGCAGCTAGCGGAACGCCGTCCCGCTTCACACCCCTCTCTCCGGCAAGTTGCTGAAAGCAAAGCGCAGTGACGCGATGATTGCCGTCGAGAACGCTTAGCCCATCGGCATGGCGGATAGTAACAAGTGGCTTGGGAAAGGTCCCATTCTCCAATAGGTACCGGCCTGCAGATAGGAAGCGGTCTTTGCTTTCCGGCCATCGACCGTATGTGTTTTGAACGGCGTTCACATGGCCATTGATCATGTCATCGACAATTCGTTTGGTGCCGCTAGCTAAGATTCTGTATTTGATTTCGTCCTCTTCGAGTGACCAAGTGACTTCCTTCCACCAAGAGAGAGGTCGACCGCCTAGGATGTATTTCCACGGATGATTGCCTAATGGCTCAGGCGGCGGCCAGCCCGTATCTGGGCGGTTCGCGAGAGGAAGCAGCCAATCCTCTATGACCTCGTCAGGCCATGTAGGAAGGTCGCGCTTAATATCTGCAAGTCGAACCATGGTTCTCGATGCCGAAGTTGAGGAAGGCGCCGCAGCCTAGAGCTGGCTAGCCTGCTCAGTTAGTCAATGGCGTTTTTCCGACGGGTCTCTACAGCATCTGCTTGCGTAAGAAGTCGAGTCGTTGAAAGAGCTGGCGAGACAGTTCGCCGAGTCCCTCTTGGTTGTTTAGGTAGCGAATATAACGATGATGCCGGAGATCAAAAGGTACATCGCCAGAGTTTTGAGCGAGAGGTATCACTTCCCGGCCGAGCGTATGCGCAATTCCGGCCTCGTAAAAGACGTTTGGATTACTACCCGTGAAGTCACAAATTACGAACTGCGATTTATAAATCAATGAAAAAATATCTTGAATGATTTCTGAAGACCTCCCAAACCTGATCCGCCCTGACACAATCGAAACCAACGGCTTTAACAGCAGAGCTAATTGCTTCGTAGATCGTGCCGAAGCCAGCAAACGGCATCATGACAGAAATCAGATTTCGATCTCTTGGCGCAGCTGGGATATCGAAGATCTGCGGCTGGATTGTATATGCAGGAACATCGTGAGCGATGGCTACTGGCTCTGGTTGTCGCTTAGGATCGAGCAATTTTAACTCGATCAGAATCTCTAACAGGTCAACGTCCTTAACAGCCCAGTGGTGTCGATTTAGCTCCCACTCGCCAATATCGAAGACCCATTTTAGTTCGAACAGTTTATCGTAAGCAATCTCGAGACCGCTTTCGTCGAATCTGAATCAGTGCGTACCGCGCTTTGACGCTTTTGAATTCGGGTAATCCAACCAAGACGCGCAGGTTTCTTCACACCGTGTTCGTAACCGAAGAGACACGGAAAGCTCATTACCTCTTTGATGGCATCTTCGGGGAGTGCAAAATATTTCTGGATGAAATTCTTGTCAGTATACTCTGTGATCACACGCGCATTTTCCATTTCGAAAACGCGGTGGTCGTATAGGTCATCGTGCGCGGAAATGAAGAGGTTGTACATCGACTGATCCCCAGCATACACTTCTAACACCAAAGCCCCCGAAGGTGTTCGCGCAATTGAGTCAGATTAGATTTACGATCGCGCCCCGAAGCGGAAGCCGCCTTTACCGTTTCGACTATCTGTTTGCTTTGACGGTATCCCATATCCAAACCGGCCATCCGGGAACACCACCACGCCCCCCTCCCTGAAGCGAGAGGTCAATTCCTTTCACGCGCCGCAACAGATGCACTGCCGCCAACAGACAAATCGACGACTTTCGTTCTTTCGGTACACGCATTTCGTGCGCCCAATGGTTACGAGCCTTCCGGGCAATCTCCAATAGCCGGTAAAGCTCTTGGTCCAGTCGCCCGTTCACTTCCAGCATCTCTACCATTACCGAGGCGGTGTAATCGCGACCTCTGAGCTTCTTCCGCCGATCCTTTGACATTCTCTCGGCCTCAATGCCGGGAAGCTCATCCAGCATCTTATCCCACGCTGCAGATATCAGCTGCTCGCAGACGCTCCAACCGAGCGTGACGGCTTCGCCAAATCGCTTCTCACGTTGCCGGCAAGCTGCGATGTAGGCCGCTTCGACTGTTTGCACCATTGCAGCATCGGCCCCCGTCAAAATCCGATCAAGCAACTCTAAGGAGCGTTCGACAACGTCTAACTCAATAACCCGACGCCCAAGTGGATGCTGGCGCGCGGTCCCGTCTTTGTTGTTCAACACGTTGCGCGCCAGGGCGTGAATATCCTCGGTGTCGTCGTGATAGGCGCGGGGCGTGTCCCACGTCAGGGCCTTTTCCGTATTCCATGCAGTAACTGGAAAGCCCATCATTGCTCCGCGGCGCTTGACGATCAATTCGGCCGTTGTCAGGCAGGCTTGATGCACGTTCATGACTTGAGCACGCAGAACGGCATATGATCCGCCAGCTCCCCTGCTTTGCCATGCTCGATCGGAGGGCGGTGGCGTACCTGAGGAGCACGGTAGCCTGGGATTGTAACAAGAGGCGCGAGCGGCCAATCTGTAAAATCAAACAAGAAAGTGCCATCGCGTTGGACATGTGCGATGATGCCGCATCGTAGAACCTTACGAAGGACTCGAGCATGATGAATGCGCGGATTTAGCACTCGCACCGAAGCAAGCTCGGGTTCTTCGCCCACCCATATTGCGGGGATCCGGAAATATTCCCTCAACCGCTGGGCTTACTCGATCTTGTACAATCGCGGGGTCCGCGTACGCGTCCGATAGAGATGAGCCTCTTTTTCGTCGCGATAGCCCCAGGGCGGATCATCCATGCGTGAAAGATAGCAAGAGGCTAGAGAAAGCGTAGCAAAACCTAATAGACGCTGGTCTGCAACGTGAAAGTTGGGGCTATAATTGAAGCCAATAACGACCGCGACAGGGATCGATTCGGAAACTTTAAGAAACCTCCCGCTCCTGCCCCTGCCAATACGGCGCACGCAGCGGCTTCTTGTCGATCTTGCCGTTGAACAGCCGCAGCAGGCTTTCGACAAATCAATACTCTGGGCTTCTTGTAGCCCGCGATCGGAGCGTGGGTGTGTTCGATCAGCGCATCCGCAGTCGCGGTGCTCCCCGGCCGCAACTGCACACACGCCTTCACTCACTCAAGCAAGCCGATAGCTCTGCACGACGGTGCCTTTGGGAAAAGCCTTCGAGCTGACCACGGTGAGGCGCCGGGGCTGGGTCAGCTCGGTAAAGATCGGAAGGCCCTGGCCCAGCACGACCGGAATGTGCGCCAGGTCGAACTGGTCGACGAGACCATGGGCGATGAGGCTCCTGGCGAAACTTGCGCCGCCATAGGCAGACCATCGGCTTGCCGTCCTGTGCCTTCAACTTCGCGACCTCCGCGGCCAGATCGCCGCTCGCAACATAGGCCTGCGCCCAGCTTTCCGCGCCGGGCTGCAAGTCGCCGGGCTTGTCCGCAGCCGCGCGTGCCGCTTCGAGGATCGCCGGTCCCTGTCTGGAAAAGACGGCCTTGGGAATCTGGTTGATCGGGGCTGAGAATTCGTCGGTCGCGGTCGGCCAATAGCCGGCCCAATGCTGGAACGTGCGGCTGCCGACGACGATCAGGCTGGTGTCCCACGCCTTCTCCACCGCCCAGGCCTTCGCCACCGGGTCCGGATTGATCATCCAGCTGTTGTCGCCGTCCGTGCTGCCGACGAACCCATCGAGGGAGATAAACATCTTCAGGATCAGCTCTCTCACGGCACTCTCCTTTGGCGCTCTCTATTGACGGTTTGAAGCAAGGACGTTTCGCGAGGACCGATCCCGACAGCCGACTTTTTCGGCTGACGTCAAAAATTCCCTTCGTCACCACCGGGCTTGACCCGGTGGTCCATGCTGCATCGCCGCATGGATTGCCGGATCAAGTCCGGCAATGACGGGTGTAGGTCGCTTTTTTGCATGGATGCGCGGCGTTCGCTGCGGCGGGTCGCGCGTTGACAAGCGGCGCCGCGAATTGTCATGCCCTGCGCCAACGGATGATTGACAACAATGGCACCGGCAGAGGGCGCAACAGGATGGAGCGCAACAGCATGAAGGCTTATAGCCGCCGCGGCATCGTCAGGCTTGCGGCTGCCGCATCGGCGTTGCCGTTCGCCCCGTCGCTATCGCTACAGCAATCGCTGGCGCAGCCAGCCAACGCCGACCCAACAGCAATGGCCGGCGCCGCGCGTCCGCGTTCTGGTCGGCACGGCGCCGGGCGGCAGTCCCGACGTCGTCGGCCGCATGCTGGCCGAGCAACTCGGCGACCGCATCGGCAGCGCGGTCTATGTCGAGAATGTCACGCAGGCCGCCGGCGCGGTGTCCTATCGCATGGTCGCCCGCGCGGCGCCCGACGGCGGCACGCTCGGCATTCTCACCTCCGGCTATGCCCCGGAAGTGACATTGCGGCCCGACAGCAGTTACGACCCGGTGACGGGCTTCACCTTCGTGACCATGCTGTGTTCCTACCCGATGGTCTATGCGGTGCCGGCCAACTCGCCGATCACGTCTTTTGCCGATCTGTTGGCGCGCGCCAAAGCGGATCCCGGCAAGCTCACCTACACCATCACCGGCTATGGCTCGGCCTATCACATCCTGACCAAATGGATCGAGCTGGAGTCCGGCGCATCGCTGACCGCGGTGCCTTATCCGGGCATCGCCGCCGGCGTCGCCGATGTGCTCTCAGGCCGCGTCGACGTGCTGGTCGATGCCTCGACCTCGGGCATTCCGCGCATCAAGTCCGGTCAGTTCCGCGCGCTGGCGCTGTCATCGCCGCAGCGCTACGCGCTGTTGCCGGATGCGCCGACGATTTCGGAGACCTTGCCCAAGGTGGAATTCATGTCGTGGCTGTGCCTCGCGGCGCCGGCGGCGACGCCCGCGGCCTTGACCGACAAGCTCAATGCCGACGTGAAGACCATTCTCGCCGCGCCCGATTTCACCAAACGCCTGGCGGATCTCGGCAGTGTCCCCGCGCCAACCGCGCCTGACGAAACCCGCCGCATGGTCGCCGACGCGATCGTGCGCTGGGCCGACGTCATCAAGCGCGGCAACATCAAGGTCGATTGACGTGACGAATTTCGTTCTGGTCCACGGCACCTGGGGCGGCGGCTGGTATTGGCGCGATGTCGCCGAGCGGCTGCGCGCGAAGGGCCATCGCGTTTTCACGCCGACGCTCACGGGTCTTGGCGAGCGGGCGCATCTGGTTTCCCGTTCGACCGATCTCGACACCCATATCGAGGATATCGCAGCCGTGATCGCCTGCGAGCGATTGTCCGATGTCGCTCTCGTCGGCACCAGCTATGCCGGCCTCGTCATCTCCGGCGTCGCCGACCGCATGCCGCAGCATGTCGGCGCGCTGATCTATCTCAACGCCGCGCTGCCGACCGACGGCCAATGCATGCTCGACACGGTGCCGGCCGAGCGGCGCGCCGCCGTGGTGAAGCTCGCCGACGACGAAGGCGATGGCTATCGCATCCCGACCTCGCTGGTGCTCGATACCGGCATCGAGGACGAGGCATCAGCGGCGCGACTTCCTCTCCCGCATGTCGCCGCATCCGCTGCCGTCGCTGCTGCAGCCGATCCGGCTGACCGGGAAATATCTCGAGGTGCCGCACAAAGCCTATGTGCTCGCCACCAAAAAAATCTCGCATCGCTTCGCCGAATATCATGCCTGGGCCAAGCAGCAGACGGACTGGACCGCCCACGAGATCGCCTCCCATCATTATCCGATGGTGACGGAGCCGGAGGCGACGGCGGCGTTGCTGGCAAAATAAAATCGCGGGAGGCGGTTCGGCCACCACGCTGAGATTTATTTGCCCGCGCCTGACCCGGAGGCGGTGTTATCGGTATTTGTTTTACCGGCGCCTGAGCCGCTGGCGGAATTTCCCGAGCCTGATTTACCGGCGCCTGCGCCGCTGGCGGAATTTCCCGAGCCTGATTTACCAGCGCCTGCACCGCTGGCGGAATTTCCGGAACCTGATTTACCGGCACCCGCGCCGCTGGCGGAATTTCCGGAGCCTGATTTACCGGCGCCTGCGCCGCTGGCGGAATTTCCGGAGCCTGATTTACCGGCGCCTAAGCCGCTGGCGGAATTTCCGGAGCCTGTTTTACCGGCGCCTAAGCCGCTCGCGGGATTCACGGTATTTATTCGGCCCGCGCCAGAGCCGCTGGCGGGATTTCCAAGTTTCACCTGCGGGGTCGAAATGTGAGTTTTTATCTGCATGGCGTGAGCCGTGATCGGAATCATTGCAGACGCCAACGCCATGCAGAGATGAACTGCTTTCGGCCGCATGGGTCGCCTCCCTGGCATTCTCCAACACGCACGGATCATACGCTCAAAGCGCAGCCGGTGCACCTGCTGGTCGATCATGATTGGAGCTCATATCCAAGAAACCATTGATTAACGGGCACAACTTCGCTGTCTGCGAATCTTTGTTGGAGTGAAACGCGTTTGTGGACGTGTGAGCAAAAATCCGCCCTGCGCAACGTCCGGATTTATTTGAACAAATAGAAACGCTTTGACATCGCGTTTCAGATTTGAGAAATGGCCGTCAATCTCGCTCGCGTACAAGGACGTCGTGCGGTGACCCCGCAGGACGGAGCGGGAGGCGGTGCCCGCGCGTGGCGGCTCGTCACTGCCACTCCCGGGCGGCCTGGGCATCAGCCTGCCGGCACTATGACCGGCGCGCGAGGTGCATCGCTGGAAGTGCCACACGGGGGGGGGCCGCGTAAGGTGTGTCACGAAGCCTGGCCCAGGTTGAGCCTTGGGATGAATAGTCCCATTGGCACAGAGCCGTGGTGGGACGCCGAGAGGCGAGCGCGCAGCGCTCTGCGCGCGCCGCACCCGAAAGGTGCGGAGGTTGGATACGCGTCTGTCGGCGTTCCGCTTCCTTGCTTTTTTCCGTTCTTACATTTCGTGGCTCGAAGCGCAGATCGTGAGGATACCGGTGTCCACCGCCGGTGTTCTCTGGCGAAGATCGGTGCGGAGAGCGAAGAAATTCTCGTCGCGTGACGATGACTCGGGTGCGGATCGCATCGCGAGAACGAGATTGCTTGTTTCATCCGCCCCCGCGGTAGCGGGGGAGGGGGACCATGCGAAGCATGGTGGAGGGGGCGTGGGCGGTGGAGAAAATTCTGCGTCGTCAGGAGAAGCGTCAACGCAAGCGCCCCGCCCACCGCGCAAGAGCGCGGTCCCCCCTCCCCGCTATCGCGGGGCGGGATGAAGTAATGCGTCGCTGTTTGACATCGTAGAGAAAGCACTGACGAGAGGTGCCACTCTCACTGCTTCAAGAACGACAGCGAGCAGGTGCGGCCTTCGATGCGCTTGCCGTCGCCGCTGCCGTGGCCGAAATGCCCGAGCGCATGGAAATCGCTCGGCGTGCCGCGCGCGGCGCCGAGGCCGACCAGGCTCGAGCCGACGATAATTTCGCCGGCAAAGCCGGCGGTGCCGTCAGCTTCGATCTTGCCGTCGAGCGTCATCGACGACGGCTCGCCCTTGGTGCCCTTGGTGCCGTGATAGACGCCGTCCTTCACCTGGCCGTTGAAGCTGAAACTGTAGCCCGGATAGCCGCCGAGGTTCGGGCAGGTCCATTCGGTCTGCCAGGTGCCGTCAAACGTCTTGTTCGGCGGCGCGCTTGAGCGGATCAGATTGGCAAGCCGCAACTGCGCTTCCTGCAAATGGGCGCCGTACGGAAAGCTTTTCAGATAGCCGGAGAAAAGCTCCGGCGTGTTGGCGTCGTCCGCCGCCTGCCATGCGGCATCCTCCGGGCTTTGCTGCGGGACCGGAGCCGGCGCGGGTGGCGGCGGTGGCGCCGGAGTCGGAGCGGCGGGTGCTGCAGCCGTTGCCGGTGCGGGCACGGGTGTGACCGGCGGCGGCGTGACAGGCGCCGGCGCTTGCGCCGCGGTCTGCTGCGGCGCCGACGGCGTCGGCACGGGCACAACGGTCGGCGCGGCTGTCGGTGCAGCCGCGACGATCGGCTTCGGCGACGGCAGCATCAGAAAGACACCGCCGCCGATCATGATGAGCGCGACCAGCGCGACGGCGCCCCAGATCAGCGGCTGGTTCGAGGATTTTTTCGGAAACGACCGCGGCGCGGTGACCGACGAACCGGCCGGCGCGCCGGCGGCCTTCGGCGATTGCAGGACATGTTCGAGCCGCGACGACAACAGCTCGATCTCCTGCTCCCAGTTCTTGAACAGGTCGATCCACTGCCGGGTGGCGAATTCGTAGCTGAAGGCATCGTTCGGCACGACGTCTTCGACGCGCACCGGCACCACGGTGACCTGATGCCGCCCGGCCAGCACCAGCTCTTTCTTGATCTCGTCGGAATTGTTGGCGTTGCTGGTGAAGACCAGCAGCATCACTTTCGCCTCGCGCAGCGCGCGAACGATGGCTTCCTGGAAGTTATCGCCGGCGCCGACGTCGCGGCAGGAAATCCAGCAACTCTGGCCGCGGGACTCGAGCGCCTTGCAGATGGTCTCGGCGATGTCCTGGTCCTTGGACGAATAGCTGATGAAAATCGGCGCGCTCAAGATCGGGCTCCCATACCGCTCCCATAACCGGCGGCAATCATAGCTAAAATAATCCGGCCGCAACGGCCAAAAAGCCGCCTTTGAAATTAAATGTCGGACAGCTTGGGCGCCCCTGTTGCGCGTCCCGATGACTGGCTCCGGAGCCTCAAAGGGCGACGGCCCGGGCGTTGCCGCGGCCTCCTCAAGATGACGGAAAAGAGACCACTAGTTGCGATCATTTGAACAATACCGCCTTATTCCGTTCACCATTCTGCCGGACAGCGGCCTTAGCCTCTTGATCTGAACTATTCACCGGCCGAAGACTTCTAACAAACTGGCTCTCTACCTATCTAACAAACTGGTTTCTCAACCCATCGGGTATCCCATGCGTATCGCCACTCTCCTTTCCGGCTCGCTTGTCGCCGCAGCCTTTGCGCTGCCGCTCGCGTCGGCGGCGCGCGCCGACATCGCCATCAGCGTCGACAAGGGCGCGCAGCAGATGACCGTCGCGGTCGACGGCCAGCAGCGTTATGTCTGGCCGGTTTCGACCGGACGCTCCGGCTACGACACGCCGAACGGCAACTTCAAGATCAACCGCATGGACGCCGACCACTTCTCGCAGGAGTGGGACAACGCGCCGATGCCGCATGCGATGTTCTTCGATCTGCACGGCCATGCCATCCACGGCTTCTTCGACGAGAAGCATCTCGGCCTGGCGGTGTCGCACGGCTGCGTGCGGCTGTCGCGCGCCAATGCCACCGTGCTGTTCGACCTGGTGAAGACCGAAGGCATGGCGAATACCCACGTCAGCATCAGCGGACGCGCGCCGGGCGGCGATAACGGCCCGGTCGCCAGCGCGCATCTGCCGGAGAATCAAACGGCCTACTCGCCGCAAGGCTATTCACAGCAAGGCTATCCGCAACAAGGCTATGCACAGCCGCAGCAGGGATACCCGCAGCAAGGCTATTCGCAGCCGCAACAACAAGGTTACGCGCAGCCCCCGCAAGGCTACGCGCAGCCGCAACAGGGCTACGGGCAGCAGGGCTATACCCAGCCGGGTTACGCCCAGCGGCAGAGCGGCTTCCCGCAGCAGCCACCTCCCCCCGGCTATGACCAACAGCCGCAGCCGTACAACGGTCAGCCAGCCTATGCACAACGCTATTACGGCCAGCAGCAGTATTACGCCCAGCCGCAATACCAACAGCCGCAGCCCTACTATGATGGCCAGCCGGCCTACCGGCAGTGGTGATTTTGTTCACGCCGTGTTGAGCGGGAGCATGCTGCTCGTCGCACTCCCGCCGTCAAAAATGGAATAAGCTTGAGCGTGCGCTGTTGTTTTTAGCGGAGCATGATCTAATCGGAAAACCGGTATCCACTTTTCCGGATCATGCTCAAGCGCACGTTTTTTTCATCGGGAGGAAGATCAATATGTCGTTTGTTCGTTATTCGGGCTTTGCTACCGCCGCCATCGTCGCCAGCGCACTGACTGTACCGGCGCCTGCCAGCGCGGCATTGATCATGCACAAATATCTGTCGCTTGCCACCGCCAAGGCCATTGTTGAAGAGTCGATCGCAGCCTGTACTGCCAAGGGCTATGCGACATCGGCCGTCGTGGTCGATGCCGACGGCGAGACTTTGGTGGCGATGCATGGCGACGGCGCTCCCATCCACACCATGGAGAACGCGCGGCGCAAGGCCTATACCGCGATGACCTTCAAACAGACTACCGCGGAATACGCCAAGAAACTTGCCGATCCGAATTCGGTCGCTCACCAGCAGGTGACGTTGCCGAACGTCATCGCCATTCCCGGCGGCGTGCCGATCAAATCCGGCAACGACGTGATCGGCGGCGTCGGCCTTTCCGGCTCACCGGGCGTCGACGAAGATTGCATCAACGTCGGCATGGAAAAGGTGAAGGACCAGCTGCAGTAGCGGCTGATCTTATTCCGGTTCGATATTGGCGGCCTTGATCAGCGTGGTCCACTTCACCAGTTCGTCCTTGACGTAACTCGTGAAACCAGCCGGGCCGATCCAGTAAACTTCGACGCCGACATCCCTGAAGCGCTGGCGCACGTCCTCGTTCGCCAGCGCTTTTTCAATCGGCGCCGCGAGCTTGTCGACGACTTCCTTCGGCATGCCGGCCGGGCCGAACATGCCGGTCCACGCCAAAAGATCGAAGCCCGGCATCACCGTTGCATCGAGAGTCGGAATATCCGGAAGCGCCGGATCGCGGTCTTTGGTCAGCACCGCCAGCGGACGAAACTTGCCGGATTTCGCCATCGCGAGACCGGTGCTGAAATCCGGCACACCCATCTGGATGTGACCAGCCATCAGGTCCGTCACCGCAGCCGGATTGCTGCGATAGGCAACCGGCACGATGTCGATATTGAGTTGCCGCTTCATGGTCTCGACGGTGATGCGGCCGGTGCTGTTGCCATAACCGGCGGTGACTTTACCGGGGTTCGCCTTGGCGTAGGCCACAAGCTCCGCCATCGACTTCACCGGCAAGTCATTGGTGACGGCGATGAACGAAGGGAAGCTGCCGATCCGCGCGATCGGCGTGAAATCCTTGATCGGATCGTACGGCACGCGCTTGAACAGCCCAGGCGCCGCCGAGTGCGTGCTGTTCGAGGTCAGCAGCAGCGTGTAACCGTCGGGTTGGGCATGGGCGACCGCCTCGGCGGCGAGCATACCGCCGGCGCCATCGCGATTTTCAACGACAAACGATTGGCCGAGCGCTTCCTGCAGATACTTGCCGACAAGGCGCGCCGCCGTGTCGGTAGCGCTGCCGGCGGCAAACGGCGTCAGAATCGTGACCGGCCGAGACGGATAATCCTCGGCAGCGGCAGGAGCGGAAGCAAGAGCCGCGAAACCGGCCGCCAGCACGGCAACAGCCAAACCAAATATCTTTACCCGTTCCAGCACTTCATTCCTCCGCTGCCGTTCACGTTTCTGTGGCGGCCATAAAGAAGCGCAGGCCGCCACGCGTCAAGAACCGTGGCAGCGGTGCAGCGTGTTTGAGCTGTGCAGATTCCGAATGCCGGACTTGGTGCAGCCGGCTCAATTCGGCTTCTGATACTTCAGCACAAAGGCATCGACCGGCGACGGCGGCCGCATGCTGGAGAAGTCGCGGGTGTCGCCGGGCACGCGCCAGAAATCACCGGCGGCGACGAATTTAAAGCCGGCGGCTTCGAGCTCCTTGCGCACGATCGCTTCGTCGATGCGATGCTGCGACTTGCCGGTGGAGATATCGGCGCCGGCCTTGGCGGAATGATCGGCCAGCACCAGAAAGCCGCCGGGCTTCAGCGCGGCAAACATCTTCTTGTCCATCGCGGCGCGATCGACATTCATGTAGGTGGTGTCGTGGTAGTAAAACAGAAACGTGATCAGATCGAGGTTGCTCATATCCGGCCCGATCGGATCGTCGAACGGCCGCAAGTCCGCCGCGGCATCTTTCATCGCCGGCGTCTTCATCCGCGCCTGCAGTGCGTCGATCGCTCGCGCAGGACCGTCTGGCGGATACTGGCCCCAGACCATCCCGTTCGGCGCTACCGCCCGCGCCATCAGCTCGGTCGAGTAGCCACCGCCGGCGCCCATATCCAGCACCCTCATGCCGGGGTGCACGCCGGTGAATTTCAGCAGCGGCAGCGGGTCGCGGCGCTTGTCGGCCTCGCGATCGGCATCGCTGCGATCAGGTGCGGCAAGGAGCGCCGCATAGTCGGGCGTACTTTGCGCCCACGCGGTAGCGGCTCCCATAAAAGCAGCGGCGGCAAGCGCCGCAACAACGAGCGGTGTGGCGATCTTGTTTGCAAACATCGATTTCTCCCGGCAGGGCACTTTGGACAGACAGGATGAACGAGTAACGACAGGTACACCAGAGCGCGGACGGTTATTCCGCTCGCAGGAAGCGCCATTGTCGGCAGCGCCATTCGCCTCCCCTTCCCATAACCCTCGATTTCATATGAATTCGGCGGCGACGAGCCGATAGAGGAGCTGACCTTGGCAAATTTTCGTGAACTGATCGCAGGCAATGAATTGATCGTGGCGCCGGTGGCGCTCAATCCGATCATGGCGCGGCTCGCCGAAGCCGCAGGCTTCAAGACGCTCTATCTCAGTGGCGGCTCGCTCGGCTGGTACAAGGGCGCGCACCGAAGCCAACATCACTATGACCGAATTGGCCCAAATCGCCGTCGACATGCGCGCGGTGAGCAAGCTGCCGATCGTCCTTGATGCCGGCGGCGGCTTCGGCGATCCGGTTCACATGCATCGCACCATCGCCCTGACCGAGGCCGCGGGCTTTGCCGCCATCGAGATCGAGGACCAATTGCTACCGCGCCGCTTTGAACACCACGCCGGTATCGATCATCTGGTGCCGATGGAATTTATGCGCAAGCGACTTAGCGAAGCGTTGGCCGCACGCAGCGATCCCAATCTCGTCATCATCGCCCGCACCAACGCGCGGCGTGTCGGCGGCCTCGACGATGCGTTGCGGCGGGGCGAGGCCTTTCACAAAGCCGGCGCCGACATGCTGTTCGTCTATTCGCGAACGCCCGAGGAAATGCGCATCATCGGCGAGCGGCTGCCGGCACCGCTGATGACGTTCGCGCCGCCCGACGGCTTTGCCGAATTTCCGATGTCGCCCTCTGAACTCGCCAAGCTCGGCTTTCGTCTCGCTGCTTCGTCCGGCACCGCGTTTGCCGCCATGCACAAGGCGGTGAAGCAATCATACGAATGCCTGGCGCAAGGAAAGCTCGATCCCTTCCTTGGCCGCGGTGGCGCCGAGAAGGAGATGAAAGCGGCACAGGCGACCTGCGATTTCCCGCGCTATCTCGAGATCGAACGGCGCACCATGAAGGGTGCGTAAGGTGTGGATAGGCCTGTGGAGTAGCTCTGAATGAGCATGGGATCATGTGAGGACAAAGGGTAGTGTCTTAATCTGAATGTGGCGAGGATAACTTTCGTACTCACGGGCAATCCCCTGACGCTATTCAACAATCCGGTTCTGTTCCTCGTTGTCGATTGCTGTTAGTAATTCTGTGAATTTCATCGGCGTTTGAACGAGGCCAGCAGCCATCGCGGGAGTTATCCTGCTTTGCAGGGGAGTTTCCCTCTAATTCTCCAGTAGCGATCCTGCCCATCATAACGGCAGCGCCGATCACGTCAGCGGGTCGTTTCTCGCCTTTGGGGCCTCTGGGCCTTCGGGTAACTTAATGCTTCATCGGTAAGCTTCTCGAGACGGAGACAATCATATGCCCAAAAAAGTAGTCGCTAAGGAAATCCCCCCGGAGATCAAGGGTGACATAATTACCGTTACATCGATCGCAGCAATACCGGCAGAGACGATCCAGCAGTGGCATCTTCAGTCCGCCGATACCGTAAGCGTCAAGTTCGTACTTGAACTGGACGTAAAAAAACTCGCGAAATTTATTGAGAAACAAGGTGCTCCCCCAAAAGGCGAATCATTGTCCGATTGGGCGAGCAAACTCGCTAAGGCTCTCGGCAAACAGGGATTGAAAGAATCCATAACGAAAGGCGTCGATATACAGCTCAGCCAGTAATAGCTGGGCCACAATCAAACTGAGACATTACCGGACAACGCGGGTACGAGCATGCTCGATCATCCGCCGCGCGCTCACCTGTGAGCTTCGTGCATAACGACCCAAGAGTCCGATAACTCAATGACATCAGGTGTTCCTACGCTCTCGGTCGCAGTGTTCGAAGCCGGTGAACAACCGGCGCGCCGGGCGGCCGATCTGATCGCCGAAAGTTTTGCGGAAGAACAAATTGCGGTCAGCGTGGCGGAGATCAAACCAGGCGCGTGGCGCGTCACCGTTTACTTTGAAATTGCGCCCGACGAGGCGGCGTTGCGCACATTGGTGAAAGAGGCCGCCGGAAGTGAGCAAGCACAGGCGCTTCGCTTCGAGCAGCTGGCGCAAAAGAACTGGGTCGCCGAAAGCCTTGCCGGATTGCAGCCGGTCGGCGCCGGCCGCTTCATCGTTCACGGCGCGCACGACCGCGCCAAGATCCCCGGCAATCGCACCAGCATCGAAATCGAGGCCGCGGTCGCGTTCGGCACCGGCCATCATGGCACGACACGCGGCTGCCTGCTCGCGCTGGATACTATCTGCAAGACAAATGTCCGAAGAAAAGTTCACCGTCACCCTGAGGTGCGAGCCATAAGCGAGCCTCGACACGCGGCGAGTCGGCACGGCCGGGCCCGCATCCTTCGAGGCGCGCTAACGGCGCGCACCTCAGGATGACGGGAATGAGAGTTCTCGATCTCGGCACTGGCACCGGCGTGCTGGCGATCGCGGCCGCTCGAAGTTTGCACGCGCATGTGATCGCGACCGACATCGATGGTCCTTCAGTACGCGCCGCACGCGAGAATATACGTCTCAACCGCGTCAGCTCTTACGTCGAAGCGATCAAAGCCGACGGCATTGCCGCGCTGCACCGGCGCGGGCCGTTCGATCTGATCTTCGCCAATATCCTGCTGCGGCCGCTGCAGCGCTTCGCGACTCCGCTGACAAAACTTATCGCTCCGGGTGGCTGCATCATTCTCTCGGGGATATTGCGGTCACAGGCCAATGCCACGATTGCGGCCTATCACGGCCTCGTGCTGGAGCGCCGGACCGACATCGAAGACTGGACCACGCTGGTCATGCGAAAACGCCGGCGTTAAAAGCTTCGCGTTGTGCGCGGCGCCTCGGCCACTTAGATTGCAACCATGTTTGAAGCACACTTTCAGTCATTCGATGATCGCAGCGAGCGCGCCGAGGGTGCGCCGCGCGTCGCCGCGTTGCGGGCCGAACTCGCCAAGCGCCGGCTCGATGGATTCATCGTGCCGCGCGCCGACCGCTTCCAGAATGAATACGTGCCGCCGAGCGACGAACGGCTGGCGTGGCTCACGGGCTTCACCGGTTCTGCCGGCGCCGCCATCGTGCTCGCCGACCGCGCCGTGGTTTTTGTCGACGGCCGCTATCAGGTCCAGGTTCGCGAGGAGGTGGACAGCGGCGTGTTCGCCATCGAGCATCTGGTCGAGCGGCCGCCGACCCTGTGGATCGAGAGCAACCTGAAGGCCGGCGCCAAGCTCGGCTATTCGCCATGGCTGCATACGGTCGACGGCGCCGAACGGCTCGCCAAGGCTTGCGCCGCCGCCGAAGCGGCGCTGGTGCCGGTCGAGGACAATCCGATTGACGTAATCTGGACCGACCGCCCGCAGCCGCCGCTCGGCGCGGTCGTTAGCCACGATCTGCGTTTCGCCGGCGAAAGCACGACCGACAAGCTCATGCGGCTGCGCGCCGAGATGCGAAAGGTTTCCGCCGACACGCTGGTGGTGTCCGACCCGCAAGCGGTGTCATGGCTGTTTAATATTCGCGGCAGCGACGTGCCGCACACGCCGGTGGTGCTGGCTTTCGCCACAATCCCGAAAGAAGGCCGGCCCGCGCTCTACGTCGACCTGCGCAAACTCAGCAACGAGATGCGCAGCAATCTGGAAGAGGTCGCCGAGGTGCGGCCGAACGCCCGTTTCGAGCGCGATCTCGCCGAGTTCGGCAAAGATCGCAAGACGGTGCAGCTCGATCCGTCCGGCTGCGCCGAGGAGATTGCGCGTCTCGCGGTCGAGAACGGCGGCTCGATCGCGCGCGGCAGCGATCCGATCGCACCGATGAAAGCCGTGAAGAACGCCACCGAAATCGCAGGCGCCCGCGCCGCGCAGCAGCGCGACGGCGTGGCGATGACGCGTTTCCTGGCCTGGTTCGATCGCGAAGCGCCACGCGGCGGCCTGACCGAGATCGACGCGGTTGAGGCGCTGGAAAGCTTCCGCCGCGACACCGGGCAGCTCAAGGACGTCTCGTTTCCGAGCATTTCCGGCGCCGGACCAAACGGCGCTATCGTGCATTATCGGGTGACGCGCCGGAGCAACCGCCGGATCGCGCCGGGCGAATTGTTTCTGATCGACTCCGGCGGCCAGTACGAGGACGGCACCACCGACATCACCCGCACTGTCGCCGTCGGCAGGCCGACGCCGGACATGCGGAAGAATTTCACGCTGGTGCTGAAAGGTCATATTGCTATTGCGCGCGCGGTGTTCCCCGACGGCACCAACGGCGCGCAGCTCGATACGCTGGCGCGGCAATATCTTTGGCAGGCCGGCCTCGATTTCGATCACGGCACCGGCCACGGCGTCGGAAGTTATCTGTCCGTGCACGAAGGCCCGGCGCGGATCTCCAAGCTCGGCGCCTATCCGCTGAAACGCGGCATGATCCTGTCCAACGAGCCCGGCTATTACCGCACCGGCGCCTATGGCATCCGCATCGAAAACCTGGTGCTGGTGACCGAAGCGCCGCCGGTCGCTGATGCCGAGAAGCCGCTCAACGCGTTCGAGACACTGACCGTGGCGCCGATCGACACACGACTGATCGACCAAACCCTACTCACCGACGACGAGGCGTCGTGGGTCAATTCCTACCATTCGCACGTACGGGACCTGGTGGCTCCGGCGCTCGATCTTGAAACCCGTGCCTGGCTGTTCGGCGCCACCGCGCTGTTGCCGATCAGGATTAAGAAGTAGCGGCCGCGAAGCTAGTGCAAAGTTGCCCGGTACTGAGCCCGCTCCTGCAAACCGTCATCCTGAGGTGCGAGCCCCTAAGGCGAGCCTCGAAGGATGACGGAATTGGCGCTAGCGGATCAATTTCAACCACTCGTCTTCGGTCAGGACCTTTACGCCGAGCTTTTGCGCTTCAGTCAGTTTTGAGCCGGCGCCCGGTCCAGCCACAACATAATCGGTCTTCTTCGACACCGAACCCGACACCTTGGCGCCTAATCGTTCTGCGGACGCCTTCGCTTCGTCGCGGGTCATTTTTTCCAGCGAGCCGGTAAACACCACAGTCTTGCCGGCGACGACGGAGTCGGTCCGTGGCTTTTCGGCCTCGCGGATTTCGACCTGCGCCGCAAGCCGCTCGACGCGGCGGCGGTTGTGCGCCTCGGCAAAATATTCGCCGAGACTCTCAATCACCGTGTCGCCGATCTGATCGAGCGCATCCATTTCTTCCTTGGCTTCGGCATCGTCCTTGGCAAGCTTCAGGCAAGCCTCGTGAAACGCGGCCCAGGTGCCGTAGCCACGCCCCAACGCTACCGCCGTAGTCTCGCCGACGTGACGGATGCCGAGGGAATAAATGAACCGCTCGAGCGAAATCTCGCGGCGCGCGCGGATCGCACTGAACAGGTTACGCACCGACGTTTCGCCGAAACCCTCCACCTCCTCAAGGCGGATTTTCTTGTTGCGCTCTTCCAGCGTGAAGACGTCGGCGGGCTCCTTGACCCATTCATTTTCGTAGAACAGGTCGATCTGTTTGTCGCCGAGGCCGTCAATGTCGAAAGCGCGGCGCGAGACAAAATGCTTGAGATGTTCGGTGGCCTGAAACGGGCAAGCAAACTCGCCGGTGCAGTGGACGCGCACGCCCTCCGCGCCGCCGGCAATAATCTCGCGCACGACATCGGTATGAAGAGGACAGGGACATTTTGTTGGAAACTTGTATGGCTCGCTGGCACGCGGGCGTTTTTCAAGAACCACACCAAGCACCTGCGGAATGACATCACCGGCGCGCTGAATTGTGACAGTGTCGCCTTTGCGGACGTCGAGACGCGCAATCTCTTCCGGATTATGCAGCGTGGCATTCTGCACCACGACACCACCGACCGTCACCGGCTCGAGCTTCGCGACCGGCGTCAATACGCCGGTGCGGCCGACCTGGATCTCGATATCCCTGATGATCGTCGTCGCCTTCTCCGCGGCAAACTTATGTGCAATCGCCCAACGCGGTGCCCGCCCAACGAACCCGAGGCGCTCTTGCCAGTCGAGTCGATCGATCTTGTAGACGACACCGTCGATGTCGTAGTCGAGGGTGGCGCGCTCCTCGCCGATCTTGCGATGAAATTCGGTCAGCGCCTCGACCGTCTTGCACATTCTGCTCAACGGATTGGTCTTGAAGCCGCACGAACTCGAGCCATTTGATCATGCCGGACTGCGTCTTGGCCGGCATATCGCTCATCTCGCCCCACGCGTAGGCGAAGAAATGCAGCGGCCGCGACGCCGTGATCGAGGCATCCTTCTGGCGCAATGAGCCCGCCGCGGTGTTGCGCGGATTGACGTAGAGTTCCTTGCCGGCCTCCGCCTGCTTGCGGTTGAGGTCGAGGAACGCCGCCTTGGTCATGTAGACCTCGCCGCGTACCTCACAGACTTTCGGCACGCCCCTGCCCTTGAGCCGCTGCGGAATGTCGACGATCGTCTTCACATTCGCGGTGACATCCTCGCCCACTTCACCGTCGCCGCGCGTCGCGCCGGTGACCAGCACGCCATCTTCGTAGCGCAGCGACATCGACAGTCCGTCGATCTTGGGCTCGGCGGAAAACGCAATTTCCTCATCGTCCGCAAGACGCAGGAAGCGGCGGATACGCCCAACAAAGTCGACAACATCTTCGTCAGAGAAAGCATTGTCGAGCGACAGCATCGGCACCGCATGGCGGACTTTGGCAAAGCGTGCCGACGGCGCCGCGCCGACCTTTTGAGTCAGGCTTTCCAGCGTGCACAAATCCGGGAACCGCGCCTCGAGCGCGTTGTATCGCTTGCGCAGCACGTCGTATTCGGCGTCGGAAACGCTCGGTGCATCGTCCTGATAATAGCGGCGGTCATGCCCGGCAATCTCCGTCGCAAGCCGCGCGTGCTCGGCCTTTGCCTGCTTCTCGGTCAGGTCTTCAATCGAAACTTTCGCGATATCTTTCTTGGCCATCGCGCCGAACTTTGCCCCGCCCTCCCCGCCGTTGTCTAGCCGTGGAATTGCGCGTAACGTGACTGAAAATTCGCGCTGACAAAAAGGCGAAATGTTATGAGGAAACGCTCGATTTCTGCATACGCCATTACCGCTTTGGCTCTTGCCATCGCGCCGCTGCCCGCTTTCGCTGGAACAGTGCGTATCTACGCCACGAACTCAGCCGGCGACGCCATCGATGTGATCGATCCTGTCACGCACAAGGTCGTGCAGCAGATCAAGGACATCGTCGGCGCCCACGGCATCGCCTTCTCGCCCGACGCGGCGCGGGTCTATGTCAGCAACGAGGAGACCTCGACGCTCGACGTATTCGACCGCAAGAGCGGCAAGCTGATCAAGAAAGTGCCGCTATCGGATCATCCGAACAACATCTCGGTGACCAAGAACGGCGACCGCATCGTCGTCGCCATCGCACGCGGCAAGGGCGGGCTCGATATCATCGATGCCGCGACGCTGACGCTGAAGAAGACGATCCCGGACAATGGCGGCCGATTGCACAACGTCTATGTCACGCCGGACAACAAATGGGTCGTGGGCGGATCGATCCCGTCAAAGACGTTCTATGTGTTCGATCTCGAGAAGGAACAGTTCGCCTGGGCCATGCCGATGGATCTCGGTGTGCGCTGCATGGCGACTGAGACCAATCCGGACGGATCGACCAAACGAATATTCGCACAGCTTTCGAGCTTCAACGGTTTCAGCGTGATCGATTTCGCCGATCAAAAGGAAACCGCCCGCGTCAAGTTACCTACCGTGCCGCAGGAATTCGATTCCGGCGGCTATCGCGACAACGAGCCCTCGCACGGCATCGGCATTGCGCCGGACAACAAGTCGCTGTGGGTCACCAGCATTCCCAATAATGCGGTGTACGAATATTCGCTTCCCGACCTGAAGCTGCTCGGCAAGGTCGACCTGCCGAGCGAAAAACTCCCCGGCCACGCGTCGCCGCTGTCGGCCGTGGCGAATTGGGTCACCTTCACGCCGGATGGCAAGGAACTCTATGTCGCGAATTCCGGCATGCGCTCGGAGTCGGTCGTCGACACCGTGGCGATGAAGGTGACCAAGGTGATCCCGGTCGGCGAAGTGCCGAAGCGCAATAATACGCTGGTGATCCCCGACAGCGCCAATAACGCGGCGACACCTGCCCCGATGAAGCGAGCCGCGGCGGAGTAGCACCTGTCTCGAGATGCCCGGCATAACCGTTCGAAGAACGGCGTCGCTTCGCTCGCCTATGTGCCGGGCATGATGGGAATTAAGCTTGTTATTTCTTGTCCGGCGTCAGCTTGGCGCCTTGCACCCAGGCCGCGATGATCTTCCAGTCCGGATCGTTCTTGCTGGCGAATTGCCGGCCGCCGGAATGAAACGCGTCCCCGCCGGCTTCCGGCGCCAGCGGATGCGTCAGGATCTTGGCAGTCATCGGATCGTCGACGGCCTGCACGATTTTCGACACCGTATCGAAATTCTTGCGGGTCTGCTGTTCGGTCCAGGTCGATTGCCCATCGGGTAATTTTTCGAGGCGAAGAATGGTGTTGGATTCGGCGTGGCACATCGCGCAGGGCGCATGACCCGGACGCTTTTCCAGAAAGATCGGTTGCACCCTGGCCTTGTAGAACTCGTAGTCGAGTGTGGCCGCCGCGCGGGCAGCCCATGTGGCGCCGAGCGGCGCAAGCAAAGCAGCAGCGGTGACAACGCTTAAGCCGAAGCGAGCCGACATTTATCCCTCCCGAACGACATATTGTTACCGGGAACCTAGCAAACGCCGGGACAGCGCGCGACGCTTTGCTTTAGCTCGCCGCTCGGATCAGCCGCTCGGCGGCGGCGCGGGCTTCGGCGGTGATTTCGGCGCCGGCCAGCATGCGGGCGATTTCCTCGCGGCGGCGCTCGGCTTCAAGCTCGGCGACCCGGGTCGCCACCCGCTTGCCCTTGGATAACGCGTCCTTGCTGATGAGGTAATGCCGATCGGCACGGGCGGCGACCTGCGGCGCATGCGTCACCGCAATCACCTGGACGCCGGACGCAAGCTTGGCGAGCCGCACGCCGATCGCATCGGCCACCGCGCCGCCGACACCGGTATCGATTTCGTCGAACACCAAAGTCGGCGCCGAACCACGGTCGGCCAGCACCACCTTGAGCGCGAGCAGAAAACGCGCCAGTTCGCCGCCGGAAGCGACTTTCATCATCGGGCCGGGCCGGGTGCCGGGATTGGTGCGCACCCAGAATTCGACGCGATCGAGACCGTTCGGACCTTCACCTTCGCTGTCGATCTGGGCGGTGAACTGAGCGCGCTCGAGCTTGAGCGGCTTGAGCTCGCTATTGACGGCCTTGTCGAGCTTTTGCGCGACCCGCTTTCGCGCCGCTGACAAAGCAAGCGCTGCCTTGCTGAACTTGGCCGCGGCCGCCTGCGCTTCCTGTTCCAGTGCCGCGAGACGCTCGGCGCCCGCATGGATCAAGGCAAGATCGGCCTGATAGCGCTGCCCGAGCGCGGCGAGGTTATCGACCGGCACGTTGTATTTTCGGCCGGCGGCGCGCAGCGCGAACAGCCGTTCCTCGATGCGCTCCAACTCATTCGGATCGTAATTGGCAACCCGCAGCGCGGCTTCGAGATGAGCGCGTGCTTCGTCCATCGCCGTCAGCGCAGCATCGATCGACTTCACCACCGGCTCGATCAGCGCCGGCGCCTGCGCGTTGCGGCGCTCGAGACGGCGCATCGCTGCGGCAAGGGACGGCACCGCCGATTGCGGGCCGCTGACGCTCTCATGGGTCGAACGCAGATCTTCGGCGATCTTTTCGGCCTGCATCATCGTGGTGCGGCGCTCCGCGAGCGAGGTCTCCTCGCCGCTTTCCGGCGCCAGCTTGCCGAGCTCCTCGACGGCGTGACGCAGCCAGTCCGCTTCGCGGTTGGCGCGTTCGACCTCGGCACGATGGTTCTCGACCGCAACCTCGCGGGCACGGCGCTCGTCCCAGAGCCGGGCGACTTCCGCCGCATCACCGCCGATGCCGCCATAGGCATCGAGCAGCGCGCGATGGGTCGACGCATCGACAAAGGCGCGGTCGTCGTGCTGGCCATGGATTTCGACCAGAGCCGAACCGAGCGCGCGCAACACTTGCACACTGACGGGCTGATCGTTGACGAAGGCGCGGGTGCGACCGTCGGCAAACTGCACGCGACGCACGATCAGGTCATCGTCACCGCCGAGATCGTTATCCACCAGCACCCGGCGCGCCGGATGGCTTTTGGCGAGATCGAACGCGGCGATAACCTGGCCCTGTTCGGCGCCTTCACGCACCAGTGCGGCGTCGCCGCGGCCACCGAGCGCCAACGCGAAAGCATCGAGCAGGATCGATTTGCCCGCGCCGGTCTCGCCGGTGAGCGCGGCAAGGCCGCCACCGAAATCGATGTCGAGACGTTCGATCAGGACGATGTCGCGAATGGAAAGTCGGGTCAGCATCGGAGTCCGGACGGAAGCGGGACAGACCGAATCATATTCGCGATTCTTCGTCCTGTCGCCGGTTCTATCCTCTGGCGCCGGCCGTCCGCCGCGGAACTCAGCCGGTGATCGTCTTGAAGGCCTTGCTCATCCAGGAGTTTTTGTTCTCGTTCGGCTCGCCACCGGCGCCTTTCACGAGATTGTATGAATCCTTGTACCAGGGACTGTCAGGGAAATTGTGCCCGAGCACGGCGGCTGCCGTCTGTGCCTCGTCCATCAGGCCGAGCGAGACATAGGCTTCGGTCAATCGCTCCAGCGCTTCCTCGACGTGGCGCGTGGTCTGATACTGCGTCACCACGACCTTGAAACGATTGATGGCGCCGACGAAGTCGCGCTTGTTCATGTAGTAGCGGCCGATTTCCATCTCCTTACCGGCCAGTTGGTCACGCGCCATGTCGATCTTCTTGCGCGCTGCGGTCGCGTATTCCGAATCCGGATATTTGCGCACCACTTCCTCAAGCGCGTTGATCGCCTTTTCGGCGCGCGCCTGATCGCGGGTGACATCCAGAATCTGGTCGTAATAGGAGGAACCGATCAGATATTGCGCGTAGGCCGCGTCGGGACTGCCGGGATGCAACGTGACGTACCGCTCGGCGGAATTGATACAGTCGGTATATTGCTGCGACTGATAATAGGCGAAGGCCGACATCAGCAGCGCCTTGCGCGCCCAATCCGAATACGGATTCTCCCGGTCGACGGCGTCGAATTTTTTCGCTGCTTCCTTGTAGTCCTGCTCCTGGTTCAACAGGTAGAGGCCTTGATTGTAGAGCTTGTCGGCCGGTTGATCCGGAACGTAGTCCTCGTCCTTGTTGAAAAGGCTGCACGCCATCAACGGCACGGCGAGCAGCGCCAGCGCGGCATAGCCCGCCAGCGAACGCACTCTCCAACCGGATCTACCTGACCCTGGTAACCGCGACATCACGTGATAGAGCCCCGTCCCACTGGTCCGTTCATACCATACAGCGCGCCGAACGCGCGTAGAGCGTCCCACAGGCCCAATGGATAACAGCCATTATGGCCCGCAATCGGCCCGGATTAAGGCGAAAAAGTTAAGGTAATTCAGGAGACTTCGGGGCCGTAATTCGGCGCCGCAAGGCCCGTCACTTCGGCATGACCCCGAGTCCGGCGGACCATTTCCGGCATCTCGACATAAGTCCAAGCGCTGCGGTCGGCCATCAGGGCGCATAGCACCGCATGATTGAGCTTGTGGCCGCCGCGGACCGAGCGGTAGCAGCCGATCAGTGGCGCGCCGGCCAGCGCCATATCGCCGATCGCATCAACCACTTTGTGACGGACGAATTCGTCGGGGAAGCGCACGCCCTCAGCATTGAGGACGCGGTTCTCGGCGATAACAACGGTATTCTCGAAAGAGGCGCCGAGCGCATAGCCCGCGCTCCAGAGCTTGGCGACATCGCGCATGAACCCGAAGGTGCGGGCGCGGGCCAATTCACGGCGGAACATCGCCGGCTCGACGTCGAGCGCATAAACTTGGCGGCCGATCATTGGATGATCGAATTCGATCTCGGTCTCGATGCGCAGGCCGCGCGCATGCGGCAGCAATTCGCCGAAGCAAGCGTTCTTGCTGACGCGAACGGGCTTGAGCACTTTGATGTAGCGGCGCGATGCCTGCTGCGTGACGATGCCGGCCTGATCGATCGCTTCGACAAACGCCTGCGCGCTGCCGTCCATGATCGGAACTTCCGGTCCGTCGACTTCGACGACGGCATTATCAATACCGAGGCCGTACAGTGCGGAGAGCACGTGTTCCGTGGTCGAAACGGCGGGGCCGTTTTGATCGCCGAGCACGGTTGCGAATTCGGTGGCAGTGACGGAGCGGAAGCCGGCCACGATTTCCCGGTCGCGCTGGCCATCGAGCCCGCTGCGCAGGAAAACAATGCCAGAGTTTGGTTCAGCGGGATGAAGCGTCAGCGTTACGGGTGAACCGGAATGGACGCCGATACCCTTTACAGTCGCGTGACCACGCAACGTCGTCTGAGTGCCGGCTAGCATGCCCCGCGCCATGCGGTCATCCCACAACTTATGGCCACACTGTACGGCAAGAGTATCCGCTTCCAGTTGTAGCCGACCCCAACACAGGGGAATGCAGTGCTACCCGCATTTTTATGGGGAGGTCCCACGCGACTGACCCAACCACTTCCCCAAAGTCCCCTCGTAGGCCCAAATGTACCGGCGGCCTGCATTTTGGCCAACTCACGCTTTCTTACCGACTGTTACCACCTTCTGGCCCCATTCCCGTCAGCCGGACGCCGCATGCGTGGAGGCATTGAGGGTCTCATCAGGTGCTGAGTTTGTCGGTCCCCGAACCGACTGCGTCAATGGACCGCCACCCTATATCAAAAATATTCTTTTAAAATCAAAATGTTAATCAAATAAAAAAGCCGAACCGATCATACGTCCCTCGACGCAAGATCGGCTCGGCATCGTCGCTCGACAGCTTTTAGTTCGCCTGACGGCGCAGGAAGGCCGGGATGTCCAGCTGGTCTTCTTCGCTCGAGTTATGCACAGCGGCCTGCCGGCCGTGCTGGTCGAGGCCCTGCGGAGCCGAACGCTTGGCGTATTCCGACACCGCCTCCGGCCGCGGCTCAGGCGCCCGTGGGGCCGGACGACCGGCGAGACGCTCCGCCGGTTGCGGCATGCTGGGCGTCCTCGGTGCGACCTCGGCTTCCTCATCGTGCGGACGGCGGCCAAGACCGCCAACCGAGGCGATGCGCTGCAACAAAGACATGCGCTGACCGACAGGATGTTCTTCCTGCACCGACTCACCACGTTTGGCGCGGATTTCATTTTGCGCCGGTATCGGCAGCTCATCGATCCGCGGCATCCGCAGCGCACGTGACTGCGGGCGCTCCGCTTGCGGCGGGATAAAGGCTTCCGGCTCCGGATGCTCCACCGCCTCGTTGGCGGGCGGGTCGATGAACAGCGACGGCTTAGGCGCCAGCGGACGGATTGTGACATCCTCCGAACCGCCATGCGGCAGAATTGCCGCCGCGATGGCGGCTTTCGCCACTGACGAGATTGACGCGGGAGTAGCCGGCGCCGGCGGTGCAACAACCGGCGCAGGTGCCGACGCGACGGGGCGCAGCTGCGGCTCAACGGCTGGAGCGCGTTCCATGACACGCTGGCTGTCGGCACGCATGCGGTGCGCGACTTCGGCAATGCGCTGCTCCGCAACTGGCAACGGTGCGCGCTGCGGGGCAATCTGATCGATGCCGGTCGCGACCACGGAAACGCGGATAATGCCGTCGAGGCTTTCGTCGAACGTCGCACCGACGATGATGTTGGCGTCCTGATCGACTTCTTCGCGGATACGGGTCGCCGCTTCGTCGACCTCGTAGAGCTTGAGGTCGCGGCCGCCGGTGATCGAGATCAGCAGACCTCTGGCGCCTTTCATCGAGGCATCGTCGATCAGCGGATTGGAGATTGCCGCTTCGGCCGCGGTCATCGCCCGCTTGTCGCCCTCGGCCTCGCCGGTGCCCATCATCGCCTTGCCCATTTCGCGCATCACGGCGCGTACGTCGGCGAAGTCGAGATTGATCAGGCCTTCCTTGACCATCAGGTCGGTGATGCAGGCGACGCCCGAATAAAGCACCTGGTCCGCCATGGCGAAGGCGTCTGCGAACGTCGTCTTCTCGTTCGCGACCCGGAACAGATTCTGGTTCGGGATGATCAGCAGCGTGTCGACGCTCTTCTGCAATTCGTTGATGCCGCCTTCGGCGGTGCGCATGCGGCGCTGACCTTCGAAGTGAAACGGCTTGGTGACCACGCCGACCGTGAGGATGCCCATGTCGCGCGCGACCTTGGCAATGACCGGCGCCGCACCCGTTCCGGTGCCGCCTCCCATGCCCGCGGTGACGAACACCATGTGCGAACCGGAGAGATGATCGCGGATCTCGTCCATCACTTCTTCGGCAGCAGCGCGGCCGACTTCAGGCTGCGATCCAGCGCCGAGACCTTCCGTCACCTGCACACCCATCTGCACGATGCGCTCGGCCTTCGACGTCGTGAGCGCCTGCGCGTCGGTGTTGGCGACAACAAAATCGACGCCCTGCAAACCGGCGGTGATCATGTTGTTGACAGCGTTGCCACCCGCGCCGCCGACACCGAACACGGTGATCCGGGGCCTGAGCTCACGGATGTCGGGGATGTTCAGATTGATGGTCATGGTTGCCTCTTCTTCCTAGCTCAGGCGCTTTCGACGCCCGACCCCGGCCGATCCGTTATCGGCCGATGTGATGTTGCAGCTTCACGTCTGGGAGCCATCAGAAACTCTCGCGAAGCCATCTTCCGACTCGGGCGAAGTAGCCGCCCGTAGCTGTCTTGGGATATCGCCGACCGCGCGGCTCGAAATGTTCGAGATGCGCTGCCTGCGGATAAACCAGTAGTCCTGCCGCAACCGCGAAGGCCGCGCCCTTGGCGGCATCCGGCAATCCGGCAATTCCAAGCGGCCGTCCGATGCGCACCGGACGGTTGAGAATGCGCGTGGCGAGATCGGCAAGACCGGTGAGCTGACTGGCGCCGCCAGTCAGGATCACGCGCCCGCGCGGGTCGGTCGCGAAGTTCGAAGCGGCGAGCCGGTCACGGACCATTTCAAGAATTTCTTCGACCCGCGGCTTGATGATCGCCACCAATTGCGCGCGCGACGCGAACTGGGTCTGCTCGCGCTCGTCGTCGTTGATCGGCGGCACGGTAATCATGTCGCGATCGTCCGAGGCGCCCGCGAGCACGCTGCCATAGAGCGTTTTGATGCGTTCGGCGTCGGTGACGCGCGCGTTGAGGCCGCGCGCAAGATCCATCGTGACGTGCTGGCCGCCGAGGGCGAAGCCGTCGAGATGGACGAAACGTCCGTGATTGAACACCGCGATCGTGGTGGTGCCGGCGCCCATATCGACGACCGCGGCGCCGAGATCGCCTTCGTCGTCAGCAAGCGCCGAGAGACCGGCCACGTAGGGGCTCGCAACCATCGCCTCGACATCGAGATGGCAGCGCTCGACCGCGAGCATGAGATTGCGCGCCGAGGCAACGTCGGTAGTCGCAACGTGCATGTCGACGCCGAACTTGTTGCCCAGCATGCCGCGTGGATCGCGGATGCCATCGGTCCCGTCGATCGAATAACCGACCGGCATCGAGTGCAGCACGGCGCGGCCGTCACGTTGCGAGTGCCGGCTGCCTGCCGCCAAAACGCGCGCGATATCGCCTTCCGAGACACCGGAGCCGACGATTTCGACGTCCGCGCCGAACAACTCGCCTTTGAGCCGGCCGCAAGAAATCGACAACACGACGGATTCGATCTCGACCGAAGCCATTCGTTCAGCCGCATCGACGGCGTGACGGATCGCCTCCTCGGCCTGCGCCAGATTGATGACGCTGCCGGCTTTCATGCCACGCGCGACGGTGTGCCCGTAACCGACGACCTCGACGGTATGCGTGCGGCGCGTCAGCACCTGTTGCGGCGCCTGTGGGCGTAACCGCGCGATCAGGCAGGCAACCTTGCTGGAACCGATATCGAGAGCGGCGATCAGCGCGCTTTTGCGCGGCGAAATCGGCTTCATCTTCGGGGTCAGGCCGTAGGCAAGGGTGCTCATGCGTCACCCCCCTTCTTCTTTTTCTTGCTGGCCGAAAGTGCTTCCTCGCGCGCCTGGGCCACCGCATCGGACAGGCGAACGGTCACCCGATCCGCCAACCGCAGGTCAACCACGGTGATGTCGCGGGTCAGAAGTTTCTTGTCGTGATCAAGCTGGACGAGCCGGCCCAGGGCACCCTCAATGTCGTTCTCGGGCAACCGCACGTTAATGCCGTTGAGGAGGCGCAAATCCCAGCGGCGTTCCGCCACCAGGATTGATGCGCGCGTAAGGGTGCGGACATCCGGATAACGGTCGAGGACCGCGAGAAAATCCTTGGCGGCGTGTTCGGCGCCTTTGCCGATCACCACCGGCAGCGTCATGTAACGGCCTTCGACGAACGGCTCGAGCACCGTGCCGTCGGAAGCGATGACGCTGACCTGGCCATCCTTCTGCCACAGCGCGTAAGCCTGGCGCTCGGTGACAGTGATCTGCAGCCGATCGGGATAAAGTTTGAGCACCGCGGCGTCGCCGATCCACGGATTGGCCAAAAGCTTGTCGCGCGCGGCGTCGGCGTCGAGGAACAACAGCGAGGCGCGGCCGGTCACGCCAGCGGTGGTGAGGATTTCCTCGCGGCTCACTTCCTTGGAACCTGTCAGCGAAACCGCGGTGATGCGGAAGCCAACCGAATTCGCGGCTGCGTCGCGCGCGTCCTTGAACCAGTCGATCACGTCGGGGAGATGCTGGCCTTTGACGACGCCATAGCTAAGCGCACCGGCAAGCAGCAGTACCGAGCCAATGACGCCAGCACCCGGCGGCAGCGGCAACCGCCGCAATCGCGTGGTCCAGCGTCCGACTCTCGTAACGGTGGCATCGAACCAAACCGGAGGCGCAATGCGGCGACGGCGAGGCGACGCAACAACGCGCGACCGGGCGGGCACGTGATTAACCATGCCGGCCTTCCCGTCCCCTGATGGCCCCGACCGCATCAGCGGTTTATCGAGGCGTCCTCCACCATCCATCGAACCAGCTCGTCGAACGTGATGCCGGCATAAGCAGCCAGCTCAGGCACTAGCGATGTCTCGGTCATGCCCGGTTGCGTATTCACTTCGAGACAGACAAGCTCCCCCGTTCCCCGATCGTCGTAACGGAAGTCCGCACGGCTCACACCGCGGCAGCCAAGCGCGTTATGGGCAGCCAGACTTAATCTGCGTACTTCCTGGTAAACATTTGGTAAAATTTGCGCCGGCAGCACATGTTTAGAACCGCCTGTCGCGTATTTTGCTTCGTAGTCGTAGAACCGGGTCATCGGCACGATCTCGATCACATCGAGCGCCCGGTCGCCGAGCACGGCGCAGGTCAGTTCCTTGCCCGGAATGTAGCGCTCGACCATCACCTTCTCGCCGAATTGCCAGTCGTCGCGGAAAAGTTCCTGCGGCGGACGGGCATGTTCCTTGGTGACGATGAAGACGCCGACGCTGGATCCTTCGGCGATCGGCTTGATCACGTAGGGCGGCGGCAGCACATGCTCTTTGCCGGCCTCAAATCGCGACAATACGCGGTCCTCCGCCACCGACACGCCGGCGGCGCGAAACAGAATCTTGGCGTAGTCCTTCTGCATGGCGACGGCGGAAGCGAGCACGCCGGAATGGCTGTAGGGGATGCCAAGAATCTCCAGCAGGCCTTGCAGCGTGCCGTCCTCTCCAGGCCGGCCGTGCAGGACGTTGAGCGCAACGTCCGGCTTCGCGGCCTTCAGCGCCGCGGCAATGTCGGGCGTGACATCGATCGGAGTAACACGGTACCCGACGCGGGTCAGCGCATCGGCGCAGGCCTTGCCGGAGCGAAGCGATACCTCGCGCTCGGCGGACCATCCACCCATTAGAACTGCAACGTGCTTGGCCATGCTCAGCCGTTTCTGCTGATTCGCATGGCTGACCAATAGAATCGACTATTGGCGAAAAATCGAGAGTCTTTAGCTGCCCGAGCCTGGAATGATCGCGCCGTCATAAAGCCATGACAGGCAGTTGAAGAGGTGCGCTTCGTCCCAGGCGGCCACGGTGGCGTTGCGCACGTCGCGTTCGATGCCGCCGCAGTGGTAAAATTGCCAAAGCGAGCGTGACTCAAGCTGAAGACGTGCAGTGCGCAGAAGGCGGACAGTCTCGAAATTGCCGAATGCAGCCGAATAATCGCCCTTTGCCGCATGAATTGCCTCGCCCAGGCAGAGTCCGTCCTCGATCGCCATGGCGGCCCCCTGCGCCAGCGATTGCAACGGCGCATGCGCGGCGTCGCCGAGCAGCACCACGCGGCCCTTGTGCCAATGCCGGATCGGATCGCGATCGGCGACCGGCCGCCGCCATTGCAGATCGAGCAAGCCGATCAGCTGCCGCATGGTCGGATGGGTATCGCGATAGGTTTGCTCAAGTTCGGCGCGATAGGACTCGGTATCGCCCTTTTCCGCGTGGGTCGAAGTGCGGAACACCGCGACAATGTTGAACTCGGTGCCGTGGCGTAGCGGATATTGCACGATATGGCAGCCGGGACCGCCCCATAGCACGACCTGCGTGCGCGGCACGTCGGCGCCGACCTTCGCCATGGGAACGATGGTGCGAAACGCCGCATAGCCCGACAGACGCGGATCGCCATCGCCGATCAGGCTTTCGCGGAACAGCGAGCGAAATCCGTCGGCAGCAACCAGCGCTTCTCCCGAGAACGAGCGGCCGTCGGCGGTAGTGACAGCGACACGTTCGCCGCGATCCTCGTACGCTTTCACCATCGCATCGGAGACGAGCTCGATCGCGCCATTGGCTCGGCAAGCATCCAGCAGCACATTATGCAGATCGATGCGATGAACGACGATGTAGGGGTATTTAAAACGGGCGCGGAACGAGGCGCCGGTCGGTACCCGGATAATCTCATGCCCGGTAAGGGCATCGAACATCGAAACTGCCGGCGGTGCATCGGAAACGGCAAGGATCTGTTCCATCAAGCCGAGACGGTCAAACACATGAAAGACGTTCGGTCCGAACTGAATGCCGTAACCGATGGCGCCGAATTGCGGCGCGCCTTCAAGCACGCGCGACGGACGGCCGCGCTTTGCCAGTGCAAGCGCAGCGGTCAGCCCGCCAAGTCCACCGCCGACGATCAGAATGGGTTCACGCCCGGACATGACAGAACATTAGCACGGGGAGCGCGGCTACTTCACCACACCGATTCGCTGGATCTCCCATTGCAGCTCGGCGCCGGAATTCGCTTTCACACGGCGGCGGACGGTCTCGCCAAGCGTCTCGATATCGGCTGCAGTCGCACCGCCGCAGTTGATCAGGAAATTGCAGTGCAATTCGGAGACTTGCGCAGCACCCACTTTCAGACCGCGGCAGCCGGCGGCATCGATCAATTGCCACGCCTTCTGGCCGGGTGGATTCTTGAACGTCGATCCGCCGGTACGGCTTTTGATCGGCTGCGTCGCTTCGCGTGACTCGGTGATCTTGTCCATTTCCGCAGCGATAACCGCGGAATCGCCAGGCTCGCCCTGATACAGAGCGTGCGTGAAAATGAAATCGGCCGGTACGCCGCAATGCCGATAGGTGTAGCCCATGTCGATGTTCTTCAGCACATGGACATTTCCCTTACGATCGACAGCACGCGCCTCAACCAGCGCGTCTTTTGTTTCGCGGCCATAAGCGCCGCCATTCATGCGCAATGCGCCACCGACGCCGCCAGGAATGCCGCGCATGAAGGCAAGCCCGGCGATTCCGGCTTCCTGCGCTGCGCGCGCGACCTTAACGTCGGGCACAGCGGCGCCGGCACGAATGCGCGTACCCTCGACTGAAACTTCGTTGAACCCGCGGCCAAGCCGGATCACCACGCCCGGCACGCCGCCGTCACGCACAATCAGATTCGAGCCAAGCCCGATCACGGTCACCGGCATGTCGGACGGAAGGTTTGCCAGGAAATAACTGAGATCACTTTCGTCTTCGGGCATGAACATGATCTGTGCCGGCCCACCGACGCGAAACCATGTCAGTTCAGCAAGCGACTGGTTCGGCAGCAATCGCCCGCGCAACTTTGACAGCCGTGTCTTCAGATCGGCGGTGATGTCCGGAAAGCTCATGTGGCTCTTTCCAGAACCACCCGATCGAGCCAGGCTGACAGTACATCAAGTCCGGCGGCTGCCGTTGCCGCGCCGTGTAGCTTTGCCTGTTCGCGCAAGGTTCGGGGATCGATGCCTGCCTTGCCGAGTTCGACCGTATGGCCGATCAGCCACTGCTCAAGATGCGCAGGGTCGGTCTCGATATGGAATTGCAATGCGAGTTGACTCGGCAAACGCGAAAACGCTTGCACTGGACACGCTGCCGTTGAGGCAAGCCGCTCGCAGCCGACCGGCAGATCGCAATTGTCGCCGTGCCAATGCAAAACCGGGACATTGGCAAGCGGCACCAGGACCGACGACTGACCCGCAGATGTCAGCGTCAGCGGCGCCCAGCCAATCTCTTTGACCAGCCCTGGCGCAACGCGCGCACCGAGTGCTGACGCCATCATCTGGGCGCCGAGACAGATACCAAGCAGCGGCTTACCGGCATGAAGTCGAGCGGCAATTGCCGCGACCTCACTGGTTATGAACGGATAGGTATCCGCTTCATACACGCCGATCGGTCCGCCGAGCACGACGACAAGGTCGGGCGCGAGCAGCGTGTCGGCATCGAAGCGATCCACACCCGCCTCGTGATAGCGGATGTCGTAGCCGCGCGCCGCGAGCAGCGGCGCGAGCAGTCCGATATCCTCAAAAGCGACGTGGCGGACGGCGAGACAAGTAGGCATCGAAAGAAGATATCAGCTTGCGCCGGCCAATTCTTGCGGCAACGCGTAGGCCCATTGCGTGATCGAGCCCGCGCCAAGACAGACCACGTAGTCGCCCGGTTTGGCTGTTCCGGCAATAAGCGGCGCGAGCTTGTCCGGCCCGTCGAGCGCGATGACCTGGCGGTGGCCATGATTGCGCAAGCCTTGCACGAGACCGTCGCGATCAGCGCCGGCGATCGGCGCTTCACCGGCGGGATAGACATTGGCGACGACAACGGTGTCGGCATCGTTGAAGCAGGTGCAGAACTGTTCGAACAGGTCATGCAGCCGGCTATAGCGATGCGGCTGCACCACGGCGATCACATGCTCCTTGGTCGACTCGCGCGCGGCCCGCAACACCGCCGCGATTTCGACCGGATGGTGGCCGTAATCGTCGATGATCGTGACACCGTTCCACATGCCGGTGCGGGTGAAGCGCCGCCGCACGCCGGCGAATTTGGCGAGCGCGTTGCGGATCACATCATCGCCGACGCCAAGTTCGTGAGCGACGGCAATTGCCGCGGTGGCATTGAGCGCATTGTGCCGGCCCGGCATCGGCAGCGCGATATTTTTGATCTCGTGCAGGAATTTTCCGGCGCGATCGCGGAACACGACAGTGAACAGCGAGCTGCCGCCGGCATGGGAGATATCGATCAGCCGCACGTCGGCTTGCGGATTCTCGCCGTAAGTGACGATGCGATGATCCTCGATGCGCCCGACCAGGCTCTGCACCACCGGATGATCGATGCACATCACCGAGAAGCCATAGAACGGTACGTTTTCGATGAAAGCGCGGAATGCATCCTGCACCGCTTCGAACGTCTTGAAGTGATCGAGATGCTCGGGATCGATATTGGTCACGATGGCGACGTCAGCCGGCAGCTTGAGGAAGGTACCGTCGGATTCGTCGGCCTCCACCACCATCCATTCGCCGGCGCCAAGCCGCGCATTGGTGCCGTAGGCATTGATGATGCCGCCGTTGATCACGGTCGGATCGAAACCCGCCGCGTCGAGCAGCGCCGCCACCATCGACGTCGTCGTGGTCTTGCCGTGAGTGCCCGCGATGGCGACGCAGCTTTTCAGCCGCATCAGTTCGGCCAGCATTTCAGCGCGTCGCACCACCGGCAACCGCTGTGCACGCGCTTCGACCAGCTCCGGATTGTCCGGTTTGATGGCTGACGAGACGACGAGGACTCTGACGCCGGTCAGGTTCGCGGCGTTATGGCCGATCGCAACGTGGACGCCCTTGTCACGCAGCCGTTTGACGTTGGCGCTCTCGGCCTGATCGGAACCCTGCACCGTATAGCCGAGGTTCAGCATCACCTCGGCGATGCCGCTCATGCCGATGCCGCCGATGCCGACGAAATGCACCGGGCCGATATCCCGCGGCAGCTTCATCAAGTTTCCCCTGGTGGATCGAATCTGGTCGAAAACGCCGGCAAACCTACTGGTTTGCGCCGCCCGCCGCCACCTTCAACACCAGCTCGGCAAGCCGATCCGCAGCGTCGAGCCGGGCCACGGAATGGGCCGAAACGGCCATTATTGCGAGCTTTTCCGGGGCGGCGGCTAATGCGGCAAGCTCGGTGGCTAGCCGTCGCGGGATAAATGCGTCCTGAACCAGGCGGATCGCTCCACCCGCCAGTTCCAGCACCCCGGCGTTGGCAAACTGATCCTGATCGAGCGCCCCCGGGAGCGGCACCAGGATCGACGGTCGCCCGACCGCAGCGAGTTCGGCGACCGTCGAGGCGCCGGAACGCGACACAATCAGGTGGCTCGCGGCCATGCGCGCCGGCAGATCGGAAAAGAACGGCGCGACTTCGGCAGAGACCGAGAGCCTTGCATAGATGTCCCGAACCCGCGCCAAGTCTTCGTCACGCGCCTGCTGAACGATCGACAGGCGCGCCCGCAAGGCCGGTTCGAGAAGGCCGATTGCGGCAGGGACGACGTCAGACATGACACGAGCGCCCTGACTGCCGCCAAAAACCAGAAGCCGCAAAGGATCAGTCAGCGCGGGAAATGGGATCGCCGCCGCCGCGACGACCGCGGACCGTACCGGATTACCGGTGAGCGTAGCTTTCGCCGCCAGGTTGGGGTTCTTGCTGAAGACATCCGGAAACGAGGTGGCGATCGCGCTGACACGCGGGGCCAGAAATTTATTGGCGCGGCCAATCACGGCATTGGAGTTGTGAATGAGACTCGGCACACCGGACCACGCCGCAGCCAGAACTGGCGGCACCGTGGGATAGCCGCCGAATCCAATCACCGCCGCCGGTTTCAGCCGGGCAATCAGGCTGCGCGCCTGAAGGTAGCCGGCTCCCAAACTTCCAAGGGTCTTGGCAAGCGCAATCAGATTGCGCCCGCTCAGCGTTGCACTCGACACCACGTGAATCATGTCGTCGGCAAACGCGCCGCCATAACGCGTGGCGCGATGATCGGTGACGAGATGAACCGGAATGCCCTGCTTGCCCAGCGCCGCCGCCAACGCTTCCGCCGGAAACAGATGGCCGCCCGTGCCTCCCGCCGCGACCAGCACCGGAGACCGGCCCGGCTGCGACATCACGCCGGGCCCGCGTTGAGAACGATGTTGCCGGGAAGCTGCGCGCGCGGCCGCTCGCGGGTGAGCGCGATCAGCATGCCCATGCCGTAAGCCAGCGAAATCAGCGACGAGCCGCCATAGGAAATAAACGGCAGCGTCATGCCCTTGGCCGGAATGAGATGCAGATTGACCGCCATGTTGATGGCCGACTGAACGCCAAACAGGATCGACAAACCCGCAGCGGCGAAACGAACGAACGGATCTTCGGTGCGCATCGCCCTGGTTAGCGAGCGGATCACGATGAACGCGAACAGCGAGACCAGAATGAGGCAGAGCACGACGCCGAATTCCTCCGCCGCTACGGCGAAGACAAAGTCCGTGTGACCTTCAGGCAGAATACGCTTGATGGTGCCCTCGCCCGGGCCGCGGCCGAACCAGCCGCCGCGAATGAACGATTCCGTCGCGATATCGATATTGAAAGTGTCGCCGGACGCCGGATCGATGAAGCGATTGATGCGCTGCGCCACGTGCGGAACGGTGAAGAACGCCACCGTGAGGCCGGCGCTGGCGAAAGCGCCTAACCCGAGCACCCAGATGAAACGCATTCCGGCCATATAGAACAGCGCGCTCCAGACCAGTGCGATGAGCATGGTCTGACCGAAGTCCGGCTGGATCACCAGCAATGCCACCACGACAAGGAGGAGCATCAGCGCAAGGGTGTTGGCCGGCATTTCGGGACGCTTCGCCGATTTGCCGAATAGCCAGGCGATCAGCACCACGAAAGCGGGTTTGAGAAACTCGGACGGCTGGATGTTCATGCCGAGGATAACCAGCCAACGCCGCGCGCCTTTGATCTCGGCGCCGAAATAGGGCGTGAGCGCAACCAGCACGAGGCTGACGGCGAACACCACGATCGAAACCTGGCGAATTTCACGCGGCGACAGGAAGGAAGTTCCGATCAACACCACGGATGCCGGTATGAGGAACAGCACCTGCCGATCGACGAAATGGAACGGGTCAACACCGATGCGGGCGGCAACCGGCGGAACTCGCGGCGAGGCACAGAATGATGCCGCCAAGCATCAGGGCGGCAAGCGCCCCCAGCGTGAGCCGGTCGACCGTCCACCACCATTCACTGAAGAGCGTCGGCTGCGCGCGCGAGGCCATAATCCGTCCCGAACCACGTCCCGGGATAGTGGTGACACCGGGATGGTTTAAGGGAGATTAAGAAGCCTCACTTCTTCGTGGTCACCAGTCCCGGCAGTGCCCTTACCAGGTCGCGGAAGGCGTCACCGCGGACCTCAAAATTGCGATACTGGTCGAACGAGGCGCAGGCGGGCGACAGGAGCACCACCGGATCGGCTGCCGTGGAGGTTTCAGCATCGCGGCTCGCCGCGGCAAGCGCCTTGTCGAGGGTGCCGTCGATCTCATGCGGCACACCGCTGCCGAGGGTCGCGGCGAATTCCTGTGCCGCCTCGCCGATCAGGTAGGCCTTGCGGATACGCGGGAAAAAGCCGCGCAACAACTCGATGCCGCCGGTTTTCGGCTTGCCCCCAGCGATCCAATAAATGTCCGGGAAGCAGGCCAGGGCCTGGGCCGACGAATTGGCATTGGTGGCCTTGGAATTGTTGACGTAGAGCACACGGCCGCGGCGGCCGATTTCCTCCATCCGGTGGGCCAATCCCGGAAACGAACGCAATCCGGCCTGGATCGCTTTCGGATCAAGTCCTAGCGCCAGAGCAGCCGCTGTGGCGCAAGCGGCGTTCTGTGCGTTGTGCACACCACGGAGCGAACCGATACCGCCAAGCTCGGCAATCGGTTCGGCGTCCACGCCGTTCGCGCGCATGATGCGCCCCTGCGAGACGTAAATGCCGCTCGTCAGTTCCTGCCGCGCCGAAATACGGATCACGCTTTTGCCGGCGTCTTCGAGCCGGGACGCAATTTGCCGGCACCAGTCATCATCGACACCGACAATGGCCGTCCCGCCTTCCGATACGCCGGCCACGAGCCGTTCCTTGACCGCCGCGTAATGCGCCATCGTGCCGTGACGATCGAGATGGTCTTCACTGAGATTGATCAGGATACCGACCGACGGATCCAGCGAGGGCGCAAGATCGATCTGATAGGAAGAACATTCGATCACATAGACACGATCGGCGCGCGGCGGCGACAGCGACAGGATCGCGGTGCCGATATTGCCCCCCATCTGCACGTCCTTGCCGGCGGACGCGGCGAGATGAGCGATCAGCGCCGTCGTGGTCGACTTGCCGTTGGTGCCGGTGATGGCAACAAACGGCGCATCGGGAGCGAGCTTTGCGCGCTCGCGACAGAACAACTCGATGTCGCCGATTACCTCGACATTGGCCTTGTGGGCCAGATCGGCGCGTCCAGTGCGGCGACGGATGGGTCAGCGGCACGCCGGGCGCGAGCACCAGCGCAGCGACTTTCGACCAATCGATGGCGTGGAGATCAGCGGTTGGGATGCCCGCGGCCGCAGCTTTGGCGACGCTCTGCGCATTGTCGTCGTAACCGACGACATCGGCGCCGCCGGCCAACAGCGCGCTGGCGCCAACCAACCCCGAACCGCCCAGACCGAACACGGCGACCTTTTTCCCCGCGAAGGTCGTAACCGGGATCACGGACTACCTCAGCTTCAAGGTCGAAAGTCCCGCCAGCGCGAGCACGACCGAAACGATCCAGAATCGAATGACAATCTGCGGCTCGGTCCAGCCGAGTTGCTCGAAGTGATGATGAATCGGCGCCATCTTGAAGACGCGCCGGCCGAACAGCTTGAACGACACGACCTGCACGATCACGGACACCGCTTCGAGCACAAACAAACCACCGATCACGGCGAGCACGATCTCATGCTTGGTGGCGACCGCAACCGCACCGATCATGCCGCCCAGCGCCAGCGATCCGGTATCGCCCATGAAGATTGAAGCCGGCGGCGCATTGAACCAGAGAAAGCCGAGGCCGGCGCCCAGCACGGCGCCGCATAGCACGGCGAGTTCGCCGGTGCCGGCGACGTAATGGATTTGCAGATAATCGGCGAACACCGCGTTGCCGCTGAGATAGGCAATCATTCCGAAGCTGGCGGCAGCGATCATGACGGGAACGATGGCGAGCCCATCAAGGCCGTCGGTCAGATTAACGGCATTGCCGGCGCCGACGATGATGAACGCAGCGAACAGGACAAAGGCCCAACTGAGATTGAGCACCAGGTCCTTGAAGAACGGAAATACCAGCGAGGTCGAAAACGGCGTATGCCCAAGCTGGACGAAGATAACGCAGGCAATCGCGGCGATCAGCGTCTCGATGCCGAGCCGGGTGCGGCCGGCAAATCCGTCGTGCGTCTGCTTTTTGACCTTCAGATAATCGTCATAAAACCCGACGAAACCGAAGCCGAGCGTCACCATCAGGACGACCCAGACATAGGCATTCGCGGGATTGGCCCAAAGCAGCGTCGACACCAGCATGCCGGAAAGGATCATCAGGCCGCCCATGGTCGGCGTGCCGGCTTTGCTGACGATGTGGGATTTCGGACCATCGGCGCGGATCGGCTGGCCTTTGCCCTGGAGCATCCGCAGGCGTTCGATGGTATACGGACCGAACATGAAGACGAACAGCAGCGCCGTGATCACCGCGCCGCCGGTGCGGAACGTGATGTAGCGAAATACATTGAGGACAGAGAGTCTGTCCGACAGCTCGACCAGCCAGTAAAGCATTACCTCAACCCTGTGCGGACGCTTCTTCGAGCGTGGCCTGGCGCGGATAAACGCGCTGCAGCGCCTTGACAATGGGCGCCATGCGAGAACCGAGCGAGCCTTTGACCATCACGACATCACCGGCACGAACCGCGGATACGACTTGCGGTTCGAGCGCGGCAGAGTCTTCTGCATAGCCGCCGCGCTGGCCCGCGGGAAGGGCCTGCCACAAAGATTGCATCAGCGGACCACAGCAGAACACAAGATCGATGGCATTGGCAGCAACCGGCGCGGTGAGCTCGCGATGCAGCATCTTGCCCTTCGGTCCCAATTCGAGCATGTCGCCGAGCACGGCGATGCGGCGGCCTTGGGGACCGATGGGGGTCTGGCCGAGCAACGCCAGAGCCGCATCGACTGATACCGGATTGGCGTTGTAGCTCTCGTCGATCAACAGCGCCGAGCCGCCTGGCGGATCGATTTCGATCGGCGCGCCGCGCCCGGACGGGGCGGTAAATTCCGATAGCGCCAGTGCCACGAGCGCGAGGTCGGCACCGGCAAGTTCCGTAGCCGCCAGCACGGCGAGTGAATTTTGCACGAGATGGCGGCCCGGCGCGCCGATCTTGTAGGTCAACTCGGTGCCGAGAATGTTGGCCTGAACCGTCGAACAGCGCGGATGCAGCGAGCATTTTATAAGACCCGCATCGGCCTGCGCGTGGCTGCCGAACGACACCACGCGCTCGACGCCGGCGGCATGAGCGGCGCGCTTGAGCTGCGCGAATTGCGGAATGTCGCGATTGATCACGGCCGCGCCCTCCGGCTGCACACCAAGAAAGATTTCCGCTTTGGCGTCGGCAATCTTGTTGAGCGAACCGAAAAACTCAAGATGCACCGGTGCGATGGTGGTGATCACGGCGATATGCGGGCGTGCCAGCCGCGACAGCGGCGCGATCTCGCCCGCATGATTCATGCCCATTTCCAGCACTGCGTAACGAGCGTCTGCTGGACAGCGCGCCAGCGACAGCGGCACACCCCAATGATTATTGTAGGAAGCAACCGAGGCGTGGGTCTGGCCATCCTTGGATAGCGCGAGCCGCAACATCTCTTTCGTTCCAGTCTTGCCGACCGAACCGGTGACGGCAATGACCTTGGCTCTTGTGCGCACGCGTGCCGCAGCAGCAAGAGCACGCAACCCCTCCAGGACATCAGGCACTGTGAGCAATGGCGCATCGTTTGGAAAATCGCTGCGCCGGCTCGCGGCAATCACCGCAACAGCAGCGCCGGCGGCGAGCGCCGCGCTGACAAACTGATGACCGTCGCGATTGTCGCCCGCGATAGCGAAGAACGCTTCGCCTGGCGCGATGGTGCGGGTGTCGATCGAGATTCCGGAAATGGATTGCGGCAAGGCACCGTGGCGCTCGGCTCCCAGCTCTGCTCCCATGGCGCTTGCCATTGCCTCGATGGTCCACAACGGCGTCACGCGGCAAGCTCCTTGAGCGCCGTGGCGACCGCCTCATGATCGCTGAACGGCACTACCCGGTCGCCGATGATTTGGCCGGTTTCATGGCCCTTGCCGGCGATCAGCAGCACGTCGCCGCGGTCCAGTCCGGCGATGGCCGCACGGATCGCCTCGCGGCGGTCGCCGATTTCAGCAGCCCCGTGCGCTTCCGCAAGAATCGCAGCGCGAATGACGGACGCATCCTCGCTGCGCGGATTATCGTCAGTGACGATGATGCGGTCGGCATTTTCAGCGGCAACCGCGCCCATCAAAGGCCTTTTGCCCCGATCACGATCGCCCCCGGCACCGAATACCACCACGAGCTTGCCGGAAACATAAGGCCGCAGCGCATCGAGCGCTTTGGCGAGAGCATCCGGCTTGTGCGCGTAATCAACAAAAATTGGAGCGCCATGGTTCGAGCCGACAAGCTCGAGACGACCCTTCGCGCCTTTCAGATTTTCCAAAGCGGAGAACACATCGTCCGCCTTGCCGCCAGTCGCGATGACAAGTCCGGCGGCGACCAACGCATTCTCGACCTGAAATTCTCCGACCAGCGGCAAGTTCACCTGGAATTCCTTGCTGCCATGTTCAATCCGCAACTTTTGGCTGAAGCCATCGATCTTTGCCTCGACAAGACGAATGTCGGTCGCGTTGCGGCCGACGCTCGTGACGTTGAGGCCACGCACCCTGGCTGCGGCAAATACCGCATCGGCAGGAGGGTGATCGACATCAACAACAGCCGCACCGCCCGGCATCAGCAAAGTATCGAACAGCCGCAGCTTGGCGGCGAGATAGGCCTCGAAGCTCGGATGATAGTCGAGATGATCGCGCGTAATGTTGGTGAAGCCGCCCACGGCGATATTCAGGCCGTCGAGCCGGTACTGATCGAGCCCGTGCGATGATGCCTCGATGGCAAGATGAGTCACGCCTTCGCCAGCGAGCGTATCGATCGAGCGGTGCAACGCCACCGGATCGGGCGTCGTCAGCGAACCGTAAGTCTCGCCCTTCGGCGAGACGATGCCGACAGTACCGATGCTCGCGGCGGAAAATCCTAGCGTTGTCCAGATCTGCCGGGTGAAAGCTGCAACGGATGTCTTGCCGCTGGTCCCTGTCACCGCGGCAATCGTACGCGGCTGGCGCGGATAAACTTTCGCTGCGGCCAACGTCAACGCGCGCCGGGCATTGGCAACACGCGCAAACGCCACGCGTCCTGGCAGTGGCGTCATGCCGGATTTTTCCGCGGCAAAAGCAACTGCGCCGGCGGCGACGGCCGCTGCCACGAAACCGAATCCATCGGTCTTGTTGCCGGCAATAGCGACAAACAGGTCGCCCGGCTTGACGTTGCGGCTGTCCGACGTCACGCCGCCGATCTCGATATCGGCATCGCGCGGGTCGAGTTCCGTATCTGGCGGTAAAATTTCGCGAAGCTTCATTTCAAGCTTCTTGATCTCAAGCTTTTTGGCGGCTCGGTCGGCACGCCATCGCCTTACCTGCTTTCCTTAAGCGAGGCCAGTATCTGCTGATCGGCCGGAGCCAGATCGAGTCGCGGCTGAATGCCGAGTAGCGGCGCAATCCGGGCGACCACCGCACCGCCGGTCGGCACCGCGTTCCAACCCGACGTTTTGAAGCCGTGCGATTCCGGCGTGGGGTGCGGCTCGTCCAGCATGATGAGAAGCAGATAGCGCGGCTGATCCGCCGGTAACACCGCCATGAAATCGGTCAGCACCTTGGTATTCGAATAACGGCCGAATACCACCTTGTCGGCGGTTCCAGTCTTGCCGCCGATGTAATAGCCCGGCACGTCGGCCTTCGACGCTGTGCCCTTCTCGACATTGAGCCGCATCAGGTAGCGCATCATCACGCTGGTTTCGGGCTTGATGACCCGCGTGCCGAGCGCCTGCGCTTCGGCTTCGGTGCGCTTGAGGAACGTCGGTGGAATCAGAATACCGCCATTCAGCAGTGCGGCGACGCCCATGACCGCTTGCAGCGGCGCAACCGAAAGGCCATGGCCGAACGCAATGGTGATGGTGTTCAGTTCGCTCCATTTCTTTGGAACTATAGGCTGTGCGCTTTCCGGTAACTCCGTACGCAGCCGATCGAGCTGCCCCAATTTTTTCAGGAATGCCTTGTGCGCGTCGATGCCCATCGACATCGCGATATGCGCCGCGCCGATGTTCGATGAGTAGGTGAAAATTTCCGGCACCGACAATGCACGCTGCTGCGGCTCGAAGTCGTGAATGTCGAACTTGCCGTAGTGCATTGGATTGTGGGCGTCGAACGTCGACTTCAGCGAGACCTTGCCGGAATCGAGCGCCATGGCAACGGTGAAGGCCTTGAACGTCGAACCCATCTCGTAGACGCCGGTGGTCAGCCGGTTGATGCGGGTCGGATCGAGCGCTTCGCGCGGATTGTTTGGGTCGAAATCCGGCTCAGAAACCATCGCGACAATTTCGCCGGTACGGACATTGAGCACTACACCCGCCGCCGCAATCGCGCTGTACTTCGCGCGTGCTTTGACCAGTTCGTCGCGCAGCGCGTGCTGTACGCGCAAATCGACGGCGAGCTGCACGGGCGTCTGCAAACGGTCGGTCGCGAGACCCGCGAGGTGAAGCGCTTGAAGCCCCTGTCCGTCGAGCCACTTTTCGATGCCGGCGATGCCCTGGTTGTCGATATTGACGGCGCCAAGCAGATGCGAGACTTCGGCGCCGTTCGGATAGTCGCGCTTGTTCTCATTCAAGAAGCCGATGCCGGGCAGGCCCTGACGATAGATTTCCGCTTGCTGCTCCGGAGTGATGTCGCGCTTGAGCCACACGAAGCCCCGCTTCGACGAGAGCCGTTCACGCAATTCCGTTGCATCGAGATCGGGCAAATCCGCGGTGAGTAACTCCTCCGCTTCATCGACGTCGATCAGCCGCCGCGGTTCGGCGTAAAGCGACGGCACCGGGACGTCAGTCGCCAATACTTCGCCGTTGCGGTCGAGGATATCGGGACGCGCCGTCGCTACGGCGTCACCAGAAATGATGCGATGAGCGGTGTGGCTGTTGGAAACCACCGCGAACATCACGAGCCGCACGGCGATAATCGAATAGACAGCAACGAAGGCGATGATGGCGAGGCCGACCCGCGCGCGCGCCTTGGCGCTGCGATTAGCGTCGCGGCCGTAAAGCAGGCGGCTGAGCAGGCGCCGCCGCCATGGCTCGACGGAAACAAATGGCTCGGCGGAAACAAGCGGGATGGGATCCGCGATGGCGGTCATCGATTTTCGTCCTCATCCGCAGGCGAGAGGGCTTCGTCTTCACCGCGCCCGTCGGGGGGCGTCATGTCGGGACTGGGCAAGGTTCCTGCATCCGGCGCGGCATTATCCCCAGCGGGCGTGGTTGCTTCGGGCGCCGGCGCGAGAATGCTGCCGGTCGTGGCCGCGCTACCGGTCGTAGTGTCCGGTGGATCGAGGTTCCCGATCATACCGCCGATCGGATCGTCGTTGGCGACATGCGCATCGTCTGCCGGGCGCTCCGGCAGGCGATCGAGGGTATCGAACTGGGTCGGCGCGATCGGCTTCAACACCGTGAAACGTTTGGCGAGCGCCTCGATCCTGCCGGGGCTATCGAGTGTGCCCCACTCGGCACGCAAAGCCGCGATGCGATCGCGTTCCTTCCGAACTTCACTGCGCAGCTTGGCGAGATGCTCGGCTTGGACGGTCGATTCGAATTTGATGCGATAGACGTAGGCCGCGGCGAAAACCAGCGCACCGATCACCACGATATTGATAAAACGTAAAATCATGGGCGACCTCGCAGGATGTCGGCGAGCTTCGGCAACCGCGGCATCAAATCCTCAGCATCTGAAGCGCGTGGCGCGGCCTCAGTGCGTTCGGCTGCACGCAGTTTGGCCGAGCGGGCGCGCGGATTGGCAGCGATTTCGACTTCATCCGGCGTTTGCGGACGTCGCGTCAGCACATGGAAAGTCGCTGCCGCCGCGGCGACTTCCGGACGGTGGCGCGAACCTGCCGGCGCACGGCTCCGCTCGGTGAGGAATGTCTTGACGATACGATCTTCAAGCGAGTGGAAAGCGACGACGACAAGACGCCCATTCGGCTTGAGCGCGCGTTCTGCAGCGGCGAGACCGCGCGCCAATTCGCCAAGCTCGTCGTTGATGAAGATGCGGAGCGCCTGAAACGTGCGCGTCGCGGGGTGAATCGCCTTGTCACGCGTATGCACGATGCGGGCGACGATCTCCGCCAAACGGCGCGTCGTGGTGATGGGAGTTTCGCTGCGCGCCTTAACGATTGCTCGCGCGATGGCGCGGGAGTACCGTTCCTCGCCCAACGTGAAGATGATGGTAGCGAGATCGCGGTCGCTGGCCTGAGCGACCACATCGGCGACGCTTGGCCCGTTTCGGCCCATGCGCATGTCCAGCGGACCGTCGAGCCGGAACGAAAACCCGCGCTCTGCCTCATCGAGCTGCATCGACGACACGCCGAGATCGAACACGATACCGTCAGCGGCACCATCGCCGACGAGGGCATCGAGGTTGGAGAAGCAATCCTCGACCAGATCGAGGCGGCCTTGCGCTTCCTGGACGAGCGCCGCTCCTTCCGCGATCGCGCTCTGGTCGCGGTCAATGCCGATAACACGCGTACCGGGCGTCGCCAGGATGGCGCGGGTATAGCCACCGGCGCCGAACGTCGCGTCGACGTAAAGACCGCCATCGCGCACGGCGAGCCAATCGACAGCGCGGCCCCCGAGCACAGGAACGTGACGAGCCGATCCGCCGGCGGTCGGTTTGCTGTTGCCTGTCATGCTTCCCGTGCTCCGACCGGCGAAGGCAGTTCTTCCTTGATACGGCAACGCACTCCGGATAACGCGACGGCCTCCGCCGGAGCACCGCAGACCCGAAATCGACCTCCGTCTCGGCGCTGGCAGAGTTTTCCCATGAAAAACAGTATGTTGCGTCACCGAGAGGGCTTCCATGGAACGACTTGGACGTCGACGAATTTGCCGTGCGAACCGGCGGCAAAGCTCAACGTCGATTAATGAGAGGTAAGCTTAAATAAAGGTTGAAATTCTCCGGCAGTGACGTGGTGCGACTTCACGGCAACAGCGCGGCGTTTTTCACCGCTTCGGCGCAAATCGCCTTGTCGCTGTCGGGCTAACCCCTAGAGTGCAAAAAATGTCGCGTAGTGCTTTTCCTTCCGACTCGTGCGTCGTTGCCGACGTCATGCCGTCGCCGAATTTCGGCGACCGCAAAGACGGGCGCCGGCCGGATATGATTTTGCTGCACTACACCGGCATGCCGGACGCGAACGCGGCGCTTCATCACTTGTGTTCGGTGGCGAGCCAGGTATCGGCGCACTACTTCGTCCATGAGGACGGCCGCGTGGCGCAAATGGTACCGGAGAGCAAGCGCGCCTGGCACGCCGGCGCGGCGAGCTGGGCCGGCGAAACCGACATCAATTCATGCTCGATCGGCATCGAAATCGCCAATCCGGGCCACGATTTCATCTATCGCGATTTTCCGAAGCGGCAGATCGCGGCGGTGACAGCGTTGTGCCGCGGCATTCTCACGCGCAACACGATCCCGCCGGCGCGCGTGTTGGCTCATTCGGACGTCGCACCTGCGCGCAAACAGGATCCCGGCGAGAAATTTCCCTGGCGCACGCTTTTCGACTCCGGAGTCGGCATTTGGGTGAAGCCCGCACCGATCAGCGACGGGCCGTTGCTCGCGCTCGGCGATCGCGGCGATACGATCATGTCGTTGCAGCAAGGTCTCAGCAGCTATGGCTACGCGCTATCGGCCAGCGGCCACTATGACTCGGCGACACACGAGGTGGTGACTGCATTTCAGCGCCACTTCCGGCCCGAGCGCGTCGACGGCGTTTGCGATGTTTCGACCCTCCGTACGCTGCAAGACCTGCTTGCAGTCCGCAGCCGGCCGCGAACCATGGCGGCGCGCGTCATTAACTTTGATCCGCTTGTCGTCGCCTCGCAAAGACTGGCCTCTTGACGGCGACGGCGCGTACCCCCATCGATTTCCCTGTCAGTCGGTCGGACGGCCGCTCCGGCGAAACCGAAAGGTTGCCGGGGAGGAAAAGTCCGGGCTCCGTGGACAATCGGTGCCGGATAACGTCCGGCGGGCGCGAGCTCAGGGAAAGTGCCACAGAGAACAGACCGCCGCGGTGCGTTGCGTAATTGCCGCGGTAAGGGTGAAACGGTGCGGTAAGAGCGCACCGCGCTGGCGGCAACGCCGGCGGCACGGCAAACCCCACCGGGAGCAAGACCGAATAGGAACGGTGCGAAGCGCAAGCTTCGGGATCTGTCCAGATCTTGCCGTTCGGGTAGGTTGCTGGAGGCGACGGGTAACCGTCGTCCCAGAGGAATGGCCGTCACGTATGCGGGCTTGCCCGCATGCCATCCAGAACCCGGCTTACAGACCGACTGCAAACTAAGGGCGTCCGGCGGAAATCCCCGTCGGACGCCCACCAAGCCTTTGTCCCTCATATTGGCACGGCATTTGAATGGAGGCAGACAGCAGCAATCTTGCCTGCGCAGGTACCTGCTTGAAAGAAATGTCTTTTAAATGGACAACAACGACTGATTTATTACGAATAGTCTCGCATGAATTGCCGTTTAAGGACAAAAATTCTATTTGAATGGCTGTGACAAGGACGAAACCATAAGTCGCACTCCAGCCGAAACGCCATCTGCCCGGATCGGCGCGCTGGCGCGGCTACCGGTGTTTTTTGCGCTAGAGAACAAGCGTGCCATCGTTGCCGGCGGAACTCAGGCCGCGGCCTGGAAAGCAGAAATGCTTGCGGCGACCGGCGCGCGCGTCGAGGTGTTTGCAGCCTCGATCGGAGCAGAAATGCTGGCGCTTGCGAAGAACCCGCCGCGCGGACCGATCACCTTGCATGAACGTTCTTGGGTCGACGGTGATCTTGCCGGAGCCGCAATCGCCGTCGCCGACTGCGCCGACGACGACGAAGCGCACAAGTTTTCGGCCTCGGCACGGGCGTCCGGCGTCCCGGTCAACGTCATCGACCGCCCAGCGTTTTGCGATTTTTCCTTCGGCGCGATCGTCAATCGCTCCCCGCTGGTCATAGGCATTTCGACCGACGGCGCATCACCGGTATTCGGCCAGGCGATCCGCGCCAAAATCGAAGCGCTGATCCCGAGCGGCTTTGCCCGCTGGGCTGACGCCGCGCGAAACTGGCGGCCGCGCGTTCAAACGCTTGCCCTGCCATTTCGCAGCCGGCGTGCGTTCTGGGAGAAATTTACCGCACGCGCCGTAGCTGCGCCGAATGCTGTGCCGACCGATAACGATCTTGAGGCGCTGCTCACCCCGAATGTGGCGCCGGATGCCGGTTCGGTCGTCCTGGTTGGCGCCGGCCCCGGCGACCCGGAATTACTGACGCTCCGCGCCGTTCGTGCATTGCAATCGGCCGACGTGATCCTGTTTGACGATCTGGTGTCGCCAGACGTGCTCGATTTCGCGCGCCGCGAGGCGAAAAAGATGCTGGTCGGCAAGACCGGCTACCGCGCTTCCTGCAAGCAGGACGACATCAATAGCTTGATGGTCTCGCTCGCGAAGGCCGGCAGGCGCGTTGTGCGGCTGAAAGGCGGCGACCCGATGATCTTCGGCCGCGCCGACGAAGAGATCACCGCGTGTCGCGCTGCCGGGATCGCGGTCGAAGTCGTGCCCGGCATCACCACGGCGCAGGGCGCGGCCTCCCGGCTGTTGGTGTCGCTGACGCGCCGCGGCAAGGCGCGCCGCGTGCAATACATCACCGGACACGGCCGCGACGGCAAACTTCCGGCCGATATCGACTGGGCCAGCATCGCCGATCCGTCGGTCACAACAGTCGTCTATATGCCGGTCAAGACGCTGCCGCAGCTTGTCGCGACAGCACGCCAGGCCGGTCTCGATCCATCAACGCCCGCAGTTGCGGTCGAGCGCGCCACTCGTTCCGATGAGCGCGTGATCGCGGCAACAATCGCCGATCTGCCGTTGCGGCTTGCTGCGGAACCGCCATCGGGTCCGGTTGTCGTCATGATCGGTCGCGCGTTTGCGGAATACGTCGAAGCCGCAGCCATGGACCCGCATATGCCTTCCAGTATGTCGGCCGCCGGAGGCCTGTGATACGGTCCTGCCGCTCAAGGTAAGGACGCCGCAGGAACATGCTCGACAAAGCCGATGACGCGCGTGCGCGCGAGACACGTACCGGTCCCCGTCTCGATTTTCAGGAACATCTCGCCGATCTCGAAGCGGCAGGACTGGTCGAACGGATCGACACACCAATCAACAAAGATACTGAGTTGCATCCGCTGGTGCGCTGGCAATTTGTCGGCGGCGTGCCGGAAGACAAGCGCAAAGCCTTCATCTTCACCAATGTCACCGACGCGAAGGGCCGCAAATACGACATACCGGTCGTGGTCGGCGCGCTGTCGGCATCGCCTGAAATCTACGCTTTCGGCATGGGCCGCAAGGTCGAGGAAATCGGCGACGCCTGGATGCAAGCAATCAATCATCCGATTGCGCCGGTCCGCGTCACCTCAGCGCCGTGCCAGGAAGTCGTCATTACCGGCGACGGCCTGAAAGCGCCGGGCGGCCTTAACGCGCTGCCGGTGCCAGTCTCGACGCCAGGCTTCAACTCCGCGCCCTATCTGACCGCGACACTGTGCGTGACGCGCGACCCGGAAACCGGCGTGCAGAACATGGGCACCTATCGCGCCGGGCTGAAAGCGGCGGATCGTCTCGCTGTGCGCATGGTGGCGCGCGAGGCGACCGGCGCCGGCGGTTTTCTGCACTGGCAGAAGTACCGGGCACGCAAGGAAAAGATGCCGATCGCGATCGTGGTCGGCGCCGCGCCTATTGTCGTTTTCACCGGGCCGCAAAAACTCGCCATCGACCTCGACGAGATGGGCGTCGCCGGTGGCTTGGCCGGTGAGCCGATCCGCATGGTCAAGTGCAAGACCATCGACCTCGACGTACCGGCCAACTCCGAGATTGTCATTGAGGGTTTGATCGATTGCGAAAAGCTCGAGCCGGAAGCGCCGTTCGCCGAGAGCAACGGCTACGTCGCGCTCGAGGCCTTCAACATGCCGATGGACGTCACCGCAATCACGCGGAAGAAAAAGCCGGTGTTCTGCTCGATCATCAGCCAGGTGACTCCGAGCGAATCCAGCGTCATCAAGAAAGTCGCTTACGAGCCGCTGTTCCTCGCGCACCTGCGCGATCGTCTGGCGATCAAAGGCGTTACCCGCGTCGCCATGCACGAGCGGCTGACCAATCTCCGTCCTGTCATTTTTATTCAGGTGACGGCGGCACGCCGCGCACCGAAGTATGGCGTGCGCTGCACGGCGCTTCATCGCTGATGTCGAACTGCGGCAAGATCGTCGTTGCGGTCAGCGACGATATCGATCCAACCAGCGTCGATGCGGTCTTGTGGTCGCTCGCCTACCGCTCAAACCCGATCCAGGACGTCCAGATCGTGCCCTATCGCGGCGGTGTGCAGGGCGCGCAATACGGACCGCGGGAATCCGACTCCAGCATGCTGGTCGATGCAACGCGCAAGCGCCCGATGGCGCCGTTGGCGTTGCCGACCCGCGAGCACATGGAACACGCGCGCGAGCTATGGGAACGCCTCAACCTGCATCCGCTCACCGTGACGTCACCGTGGCATGGCTATCACCTCGGCGATTGGACCGACACCTGGGAGAAGTTCGCGGAGCGGGCTGCGGTTGGCGACTGGGAGCTGTCCGGCCAGGAAACGCTCAAACGCCAGCGCGGCGGTGACATCATGCCGGAAACCTCGGTGCGCGCTGTCGAGAAGGACAATGTTCCGTCAGGCGGCAAAGGCGAATAGACGAGCGAAATCTGGTGGTGGCGTGGTTTAAAGGGCCGGAAATGACGGGTTGCGGAACCCGGCCCACCCCGCCTATTTAACGGGACATGAGCACAACCACGACATCATCCGCCGCCGCACCGACCCCATCCGCGCATGGCCTGATCGACGCACGCCTGAGCAAGATCGAAGACGTCGCCCGCGACACCAAGATCTTCACTTTTCAGCGCGTCGATGGCGGAAAGCTGCCGGCCTACAAGGCCGGCGCGCACATCGATCTGCATCTGCCAAACGGCATGCTGCGGCAGTTTTCGCTCACTGTGCCGGCCTCCGATCCGGACGGCTACACCGTTGGCGTCAAGCGCGACGAGAATAGCCGCGGCGGCTCGCGTTACATTATTGAACAGATGAAAGTCGGCGATCAGATCAAGATCAGCGCGCCGCGCAACAATTTTCCGCTGGTCGAAAATGCCGAACACGTCGTCTTGATCGCCGGCGGCATCGGCATCACGCCGATCTGGTGCATGGCGCAGGAACTGGAAGCCCAAGGCCGATCGTGGAAGATCCATTATGCCAGCCGATCGCGGGCCGATATGGCCTTCCTGAATAATCTGAAAAAGTTCGATCCGGAGCGGGTGCATCTGCATTTCGACGATGAGGCCGACGGCAAGGTGCTGGACCTTGCGACGGCTATTGCGGAAGCGCCGACTGACGCGCACTTCTACTGTTGCGGCCCCAATCCGATGCTCAAAGCATTCGAGGCCGCCGCGGCAAGCCGCCCGCGCGCCAATGTCCACATCGAATATTTCACCGCAAAAGAAGAGGCCTCCGCAAACGAGCTCGGCGGCTTCTGGGTCGAACTCGCCAAGTCTGGAGAGGAATACTTCATTCCGCCAGGCAGGAAAGTACTCGAAGTACTTTTCGATGCCGGGGTCGACGTCGATTACTCGTGCGAACTCGGCATCTGCGGCGCCTGCGAAACCAAGGTGATCTCCGGCACCCCCATCCACCACAATTCGGTGCTGAGCGAGGAGGAACAGGCGAGCAACGATAAGGTCATGATCTGCTGCTGCGGCTGCGCCACCGAGCGGCTGGTTCTCGACATGTAGTGTGTTTTCCGCGTCATTGCCGGGCATAGACCCGGCAATCCATGCTGCGTTAAAGTAACTGAGAACGTTGCGGATGGATTTTTGGCAGCCGCAACTCAGCATGGATCACCGGGTCAAGCCCGGCGATGACAATAAAATGGACGCACCCGTCACTTCCCGCCCTATCAAAGCCAACGCCGCGAAGGATCGCCAGGACCTGCGCTCGTGGATCGCGCTGCTACGCGAGCACGACGAGCTCCAGGACATCGCGGGCGCCGAACTCGAAAAAGAAATCGGCGGTATCGTCGATATCTATCAGCGCCGGATCGGCAACAAATCCGTTCTGTTTGACGACATTCCCGGCCATCCGCGCGGTCATCGCATCCTCGCTAATCTTCTCACCTCGATCCGCCGCATCAACATCACGCTCGGCCTTGCGGCCGACGCTTCGCCGATCGAGCTGGTGCATTACTGGCGGCGCTACATGAAAGAGGCCAAGGTCATTCCACCGGCGACGGTGAAGACCGGGCCGCTCATGGAGAATGTCTACACCGGAAAAGACATCGACATTTTCAAGATCCCGGTGCCGCGCTGGCACGAGCACGACGGCGGCTATTATATCGGCACCGGCGACATGGTGATCATGCGCGATCCGGATTCCGGCTGGATCAATTACGGCGCCTATCGCGTGCAGGCGCAGCAGCCGGGCGTCGCCACCGTGATGTTCTCCAAGGGCAAGCACGGCGACATGATCAAGCGGCGCTATCATGAGCGCGGCGAGCCCTGCCCGATCGCGGTAGTTTGCGGCATGCATCCGGCACTGTTCATGATCGCCGGCCTCGAAATTCCCTACGGCAAGAACGAATACGATGCCGCCGGCGGCCTGATCGGCGAACCAGTCGAGGTCATCACCGGCCCGCGTACCGGCCTGCCGATCCCGGCGCATGCCGAGATTGCGTTTGAAGGCTTCATTTACCCAGATGACGTGCTGGATGAAGGTCCGCTCGGAGAATGGACCGGTTACTACGCCGGCGGCCTGAAGAAAGAGCCGGCGATCCGGATCGAGACTTTCATGCACCGGGACGATCCGATCCTGCTCGGCGCCATCCCGGGCATTCCGCCGGACGACGACTCGTTCTATCGCGGCACCTATCGCTCCGGCGCGGTGTGGAATCAGCTCGAAGCCGCCGGTGTACCGGAAGTGAAAGGCGTCTGGGCCCACGCCGCGGGCGGCAGCCGCCTGTGGCTCACTGTCGCGATCAAGCAGCAATATGCCGGCCACGCCAAGCAAGCCGGCCTGATCGCCTCGCAATGCCACGCCGGCGCTTACGCCAACCGCTTTGTCATCGTGGTCGACGACGACATCGATCCCGCCGACATGGACAAGGTGATCTGGGCGATGTGCACGCGGTTCGATCCGCGCGAAGGCATGGAGACTTTGCGCGGCTGCTGGTCGACCGCGCTCGACCCCATGGCCTACGCCAGCGACGACCCGCGCAACGCGCGCATCGTGATCGATGCCTGCAAGCCGTTCAAGCGGCGGGATACGTTCCCGATCGTGGTGCGCGTCAGCCCGGAAGTCGAGGAGCAGGTGCGCGGGAAGTTCTCCAGCGTGCTGCCGAAGCCATGAGTGCAAACGAAAAATCGAATCCACACGAAAAATTCGAGATCACGCTCAATATCAACGGGCAGGATTATCCGATCCGGGTCGAGGCACGCAAAACGCTGGTCGATGCGATCCGGGACGATTGCGGCCAGACCGGTACCCACATCGGCTGCGAGCACGGCGTTTGCGGTACCTGCACCGTTATTGTCGATGACGAGGCGGTGCGGTCCTGCCTGATGTTCGCGGTGCAGGCGCAGGGCAAGAAAATTCGCACCGTGGAAGGCCTCGCCGACGGCGACAAGCTCTCCGTGCTGCAGCAGGCATTCATCGACAACCACGGCCTGCAGTGCGGCTACTGCACGCCAGGTTTTCTGATGCTCATCACCAACGCGCTGGAAAAGAATCCGGATATCGACGACGAGGAAATGCTCGACGTGCTCGCCTCGAACCTCTGCCGCTGCACCGGTTATCAGAACATCATCAAGGCGGCGAAGGCAGCGCGCGACGAGATGCGCGGCGAGAAAGTCACGGCTTAAGCGCCGCCAGCGCGGCTTTCGCCACTTCCACGTCCTGTTCGATCTTGGCGCCTCCGGCAGCAACTGCGCCGATCACTTCGCCGCTGACCTCGATCGGAAACCCACCCGGTACGTTGGTGAAGTCGCCCATCCGCACCGCCATCGACAGCGCGTTCTCCTCCGGCGCGTAGCCGGTCGGCATCCGCTGCGACGCGGACGTGATCGCCTTGCGCTGGGTGGTGATGATCGAGAAGTGCCGCGCACCGTCCATCATCAGGAAGGCGATCATCCGGCAGCTTTGATCGACCACTGCGAGCGAGACCTTGCAGCCAAGCTCATTCGCCTTCTTCACGCCGGCAGCGATCATCTTCTGGCTCGCCTCGTGGGTCAGGCGGTGGGTCGGAACGACATCGGGCATGGTGCGGTCCTATGGTCGCGGAGCGGTGATCCCCAATGACACAAAAACGGCATTGCTGTTAGTCTCCCGGCCGCGAATGGGACGGATCAACACGAAATGGAAAATTCAGTGAACTGGGATCGCGAAGCCGATGTGGTCGTGATCGGCTCGGGCGCGACCGGTCTTCCAGCCGCCGTGGTGGCGCGCGAAGCCGGAGCATCGGTCATCGTCGTCGAGGCAGAGAACCATGTCGGCGGCCACGCCATCACCTCCGGCGGCAACCTGCCGCTCGGCGGCGGCAACAGCTACCAGAACAAATACGGCATCGAGGATTTGCCCGACCTGTTCTTCCGCGACCTCACCGACTGGACCGTCGTGGAATCCAACGGCTTCCCGCCGTATCGCTACAACGATCGCGAGATTATCCGCGCCTTCGCCGACAACAGCGTGCCGGCGTTCGAATTCCTGCTGGCGCACGGCGTCAAGGTGATCGACCGCAAGCCGAACAATATCGGTCACGAGATCGGCGTTTCGGTGCTGCGTACGATGCAGATCGACGTTTGCGATTGGCCGATGGTGCACACCGGCGGCCCGGCAGATCCGAGCGATTCGGAAATCCGTGCTGGTGCCGGTCTCATTCGCCCGCTCGAAACCGCCGCGAAAAAAGCCGGCGTGGAAATCCTGCTCGAGCACCGCATGACCGCGATCCATCGCGAAATGCCCCGCGATGGCAGGGTTGCCGGCATCGCCGTTGCTCACAACGGTAAGACGATGAACATCCGCGCCCGCAAGGCCGTGATCGTCGCGACCGGCGGCTCGACCGGCAATGTCAACTTCCGCCGCATGTTCGATCCCCGCCTCACGGAAGAATATTGCGGTCTGGCCGGCGCGCCGTGGTCCGATCAGGATGCGAGCGGCGAGATCGCCGCTATGGGCATCGGCGCCGGGTTGTGGGGCTTGTTCAATTACACCGGCGAGTTCGGCTCCGGCATCACCAAGCCGGGCGCCATCGGCTGCCAATACGGTTATGTGAATGTGCGCTGGCGGCCGGGCAGCGAAGTGTTTGACAAGGCACGCGCCATTGGCCTGCCGGTCAAGAGTTGGCACGATGTCATCCTGGTCAACATGATCGGCCAGCGCTTCTACGACGAGACCGTAGGCCACTTCGGCTACAATACCCACGGCAGCGTCGAAGCTTACATGCAGGGCAGCTACCTCAACGCCAAGAACCAGAAATACAATCCGAGCAATTTCATCAATGCCGCACTCGCCGGTATCGGCGATGAGCACAACGGCGGCGGCCCGATCTGGGCAATTTTCGACGCCGAAGCCGTTGCGCGCGAAGGATGGGAGCCGAAACCACCCCATGTCGATCTCGACGCCGGCTTTTTCTTCGAGGCCGACAGCATCGAGGCGCTCGCCGCCAAGATTAAAATGAAATACCAGCGCGTACCGATGCCGCCAAAGAATCTTGCGGCGACGGTTGCGCGATACAATTCATTCGTCGATACCGGAAAGGACGCCGATTTCGGCAAGCCGACGCCGCTTTACAAGATCGCGAAGCCGCCGTTCTACGCGGCGTGGGCGACGCCGGTCATCCACGACACCCGCGCCGGCCTTCGCATCAACGCGCGCTGCCAGGTGATCGACATGAACGGCGATGTCATTCCCGGTCTGTATTGCGGCGGTGAATCCGCTGGCGGATTTTCGATGCACGGCCTGCCGCGCGCGGTGTGCCAAGGATACATCGCGGGAAGGAATGCCGTTACGGAGAACAGCAACGCATAATGCACTGTCCCGCAGCGCTTGGGAAAATTCCACCGGGAAGGCCGCGATGAATTTACTGCGAAGACAGCTTTTGCATCTCGCCGCCGGCGCAGCCGCGCTTCCGCTGTCTCTACGCATAGCGAAAGCGGAAGACCGGAAATCGCCGCCACCGGAATCGCAAAGGTCCGTCGCGGAACGGCTCGCCGCCTATGCCGCCGACCTACGTTACGAGGACCTCGACGACGCAACGATTGAAAGCGTCAAGGTCCATCTCATCGATGCGATCGGCTGCGGTCTCGCGGCCTTCGATGAAAAGCCCGTTCGCATTTGCCGTGACGTCACGCTCGCCAATGGCGGCGGCGGAGCTACTGTTATCGGTACGACGAGGCAGGCGACACCGGATCTTGCGGCTTTCGCCAATGGCGCCGCCTTTCGCTATCTCGACCTGAACGACGCCTATGTCGGGCGTATTACCGGCCATCCGAGCGACGACATTGCCGCCTGCCTTGCGGTCGCCGAGGCCGAGCGCGCGAGTGCCGCGGAACTCATCACGGCGATTGTTCTTGCCTACGAAATCAATTGCCGGCTGATCGATGCTTTCGATGTGAGCATGAGCGCGCGCGGCTGGGACGTGCCGATGCTGAGCCTGCCGGCCGTCGCGCTGGCCGCCGGCAAGCTGATGAAACTTCCTTCCGACAAACTCGCACAGGCGGTCAGCCTGGCGCTCAATGACCACATTTCGATGGGCCAGACCCGGGCACAGGAATTGTCCGACTGGAAAGGGATCGCGGACGCCGAAGCGTCACGCAATGCGATCTTCGGCGCCATGCTGGCGCGCGCCGGTCTCACCGGCCCGGCACCGATCTTCGAAGGACGATGGGGCTTCTTCAATCTCGTGACCGGCCCGGCCGAGATAGATATCAGCCGCTTCGGCGGACGTGGCGTCCCGTTCCTCATTCACCAATGCGGCTTGAAAAGCTACGCGGCCCATATCACCGCGCAGACCACGGTTCCGGCCGCGGTTGCGCTTGCCAAGGACATCGGCAATCTCGATCGCATCGCCGCGATCGAGATCGGCACGACCCGCCGCGGCAAACAAATCGCGGGCAGTGACGCCGACAAATGGGCGCCGGAAACGAAAGAGACCGCGGATCACAGTTTACCATACATCGCAGCGCGGGCGATGCTCGACGGCGATATCAACAGCAACAGCTACACGCCGGACAAGCTCCACGATCCGCGCGTCCTCGCGCTCATGCAGCAAAATCGAAGTGAGGGAGGATCCGGACTTCGCAACGCTCACCGTTAACGTGCCGCCGACTCGTCTCACTGCCACACTCGACAACGGCCAAAAGGTTGTGCGTCTGGTCGACAGCATGCCCGGCTTTCCGGGGCACCCGATGACCAGAGCTGACGTGGAGCGGAAATTCCGCAGCAATGTTGGCAGGCGTTGGCCGCAACAGCAGACGGACGCGGTCTTACAGTCGTTGTGGACATTCGATCAGACCCACGACTTGTCCGCCCTGCTTAATAAGATGGCGTTACCCGCATGATCACGGCGCGTAGGCCCACGCCTCCATCATCACGGTAGCACCCGGCACCGGCAGCGGCCCGGGGACTTCTACCGCGGAAAACGGCAGCGGCCGGCCGCCGATGCGCCGTTCCCACACTTTGTAGACCGCATGAAAATCGCCGATGTCAGTAAAGAACAAGAGCACTCGCACGACATTGGAAAGCGAGCTGCCGGCGGCCTCGCAAAGCCGCGCGATGTTGTCGATGATCGCTTCGGCCTGCGCTTGCGGCGATGAGGAGAAATACGGCTGCCGTGGATCGATCGCAGCCGACGGCAATAGTCCATTGCCGTCGGCTGCCATCAGTGCCGGCATGAACAACAAATCACCCGCCTTCACCGCCTGCGGCTGATGACGGAAAGCCGTGACAACGCCGGCATCGATGTGCTGCTTGGCTGCGGCGCTGCCAGGTTTCGCTGCGATCACATTGATCTCGATCTTGCCGTCATAGGGCGCGAGCCCGCGATCGATGCAGGGGATGATGGACACGGTCGGACCCTTTTCGCCGAAATGCCGCGTCCATGTTTCGTTGAAGGCCGAGTAATCTTCGCGATCAGAGAGATAGACCTGCGCGTGGATAACGTCGTCGAGTGTTGCACCGGCCAGCGCCAGCGATGCGGCCATCCGCTTGGTGATGATGAATTCGGTCTCAAGCTTGATCGGCTGGCCGCCCCATTGCGCGCCCTCGGACATCAGCGCCGCAGCGGCAACGCCGTTACGCCGCGGCTCATCCCCGATCGCGAGCGAGGTGATACCCGGAAGAAAGATGTAGTCGCCGACCGTTAGCGCCGGCGAATAGCCGGACGTGGGACGGCCTTGCAGTTGTTCGTGCTTGAGGTGTGCGACCTCGGAGCCAGCTTCCGGGATCGCCGCCATGAACTGGATATTCATATCGGCACCCGGCAGCAGCAATCGCTGCTGTGCTATCGACGTCGATGGCGGAATACGTCCGGAGAGGAATTGCCGCCGGATATGCTGATAGGGCGGCACCGCTTGCACGGTCGTGTAATACTGGTCGGTGCGAACCAGATTTCGCCGGTCGGTCCCGGCGGCGCGCAACACCGCGTCGACATTCTCAAAAATCCGCAGCGCCTCTTTTTCACGCTTGGGTAGGCCGGCATGCGGCGCCCGCTCCGCCAGCACGTCCGGCGCGATGCCGCTGACGAAATCCTGCGCCATCACACCGGTGGCGAACACCCAGCGCCCGGCCTTTACGCCTTGCGCGAATTTGATTTTACCCGGCCCGAGTTCGACCGGCAGCAACGGCTCCACGGCAGCACTCTTGGTCATCGGGCCTCTCCTGTGATGCTATGGTGATACGGCGTCCGGCGGGGCCAGCACTTTGGCATTGCGGGGCGAAGCTGGGAAGACGCGTGGCGACGCCATGCTCAGGGACACCACATGACCAATCCGCTTCGGCACTGGCTTCCTATTACTCATGGCACTCGCGCTCGGCGCGCTTTCTCCGGCGAATTTGCAGGCGCAGGAATATCCATCGCGGCCAATTACCATGATCGTACCGTTCGCGGTCGGCGGTTTGACCGACGTGCCGGCGCGCGTCCTTGCCGCAATGCTGCAAGACCGGATCGGCCAGACCATCGTGGTCGAAAACAAGCCCGGCGGCTCAGGGACGCTCGGCGGTGCCTATGCGGAGCGAGCCGCGCCGGACGGTTACACCCTGTTCGCCAATTCGATTGCCGACACGCAGAATCTCGATTTCCTTCCGGTGCCGTATAACGCGATCGACGACTTCGCCATGATCGGCATGGTGGTCGAGGGACCGCCGCTGGTGCTGATTGTCGATGCGTCGCTGCCGTACAAGTCGCTCGCCGAGCTCATCGCCGACGCCAAAGCCAATCCAAGCAAGGTCAGCTTCGGCACCTCGGGCCCGGCGACCTCGCCGGCCATGGCGTTGGCGCAGCTCAACGACCTCGCCAAGACCGCAATCGCCGGCGTGCCGTTCAATGGTTCGGGCGAAGCCGCGCGCAACGTCTCGCCGAGCGGCGTGCAAGGCTCGTTCTCGTTTTACGCCCAGGCCAAGCCACTTGCCGACGGCGGCAAGGTGCGCGCGCTCGCCATCGCAAGCCCCGACCGTATCGCGACCTGGCCCGAAGTCCCCACCATGCAGGAGCTTGGCTTTCCCAACTTCGATTATCGCGGCTTTGTCGGCCTCGCCGCGCCGGCCAAAACACCGGCGCCGATCATCGCCTATCTCAACAAGGCGCTGAACGATGTCGTGCAGTCGCAAGAGTTTCGCAGTCGCATGGCCGCGCTGGGGATGACAGTGCCGTCAAACAACACGCCCGAGATGCTAGCCGACTACATGCGGCGCGAAACCAAGCGTCAGGCCGAATTGGCCGCGCTGACCGGCATCAAAATGGCAACGCCACCGCGTTGACTTTGGCATTGACGTTTCACACCGAACCCAGCGACACCCTCGCGGGCGTCGCATCTGCTCCAGTCATGTTGCGCGCCACCGCCTCGGCGACGCGAATGCCGTCAACGCCCGCGGACAAGATCCCGCCCGCATAACCGGCGCCCTCGCCTGCGGGATAAAGGCCCTTGGTGTTGAAGCTTTGAAAGGATTCATCGCGGCGGATCCGGATCGGCGACGAGGTACGGGTCTCGACGCCGGTCATCACTGCATCGTCCGATGGCAAATCCTTTGATCTGACGGTCGAAAGCCGGCAGCGCTTCGCGGATCGCGGCGACGGCGTAATCAGGCAGGCATAGCGCCAGATCGGTGGGATTCACGCCGGGCCGGTAGGACGGGACCACTTCGCCAAGCGCCGTCGATGGCCGTTCGGCGAGGAAATCGCCGACACGCTGCGCCGGCGCGGCGTAAGTTCTGCCCGCCGGCTTCGAATGCACGCTCCTCCCAATGGCGCTGGAAGGCGACGCCAGCCAGCGGATGTCCCGGATAATCGGCGGGCGTGATACCGACGACGATACCCGCATTGGCGTTGCGCTCGTTGCGCGAATATTGGCTCATGCCGTTGGTGACGACGCGCCCGGGCTCCGACGTCGCGGCAACCACGGTGCCGCCCGGACACATGCAGAAACTGTAGACCGAGCGCCCGTTGCTGCAGTGGTGCACAAGCTTGTAATCGGCCGCGCCCAGGAGCGGATTTCCGGCGAAGCCGCCATAACGGCAGCGGTCGATCAGCGATTGCGGATGCTCGATCCGCACGCCGATGGAGAACGGCTTCGGCTCGATGGCAACGCCGCGCTCGTCCAGCATCGCAAACGTATCGCGTGCGCTGTGGCCGATCGCCAGCACGACATGGTCCGCCGCTGATTTGCGTACCGTCCTCCAGCACGACGCCGCGGACCTGCCGCGTTCCGTCCGGCCGCTGCTCGATTTCAAGATCGGTCGACCTTGCTGCCGAAGCGGTATTCGCCGCCAAGCGCCTCGATGCTCTCGCGCATGCGCTCGACCATCGTGACCAGCCGGAACGTGCCGATATGCGGCTTGGCGACGTACTCAGATCTCCGGCGGCGCGCCCGCCTTGACGAACTCGGTCAGCACCTTGCGGCCGTAGATGATGCGGATCCTTGATCTGGCTGTAGAGCTTGCCGTCGGAGAACAGTGCCGGCGCCGCCCTCGCCGAATTGCACATTGCGATTCCGGGTTCAGACACCGACGTCGCCACAGCCCCCAGGTGTCCTTGGTGCGCTCGCGCACGACCTTGCCGCGTTCCAGGATGATCGGGCGAAAACCCATCTGCGCCAGGATCAAGCCGGCAAACAGGCCGCAGGGCCCGGCGCCGATAACGAGCGGCCGCAGCGGTAACGGCTCTGGCGCCTGCGCCACAAAGCGGTAGCGCATATCGGGCGCGAGCGAGAGATGAACGTCCTTCTTGCTGCGCGCCAGCACCGCTGCTTCGTTTTTGACCTCGATATCCAATGTGTACGTCAGCACGATCGCCGACCTCTTGCGGGCATCGATGGCGCGGCGGAAAACCGAATAGCTGCGCAGATCGTCGGGCTTGATCCGCAATCGTTCGAGAATGGCGGCGGCGATATCGCCGTCACCATGGCCGAGCGGCAGCTTGAGTTCAGTCAGACGCAGCATGATCTCGTTCTAAGCGCCGATAATTCTATAGCGACTTTGAGGGGCAATAGGGGAACTTGCGCGCCAGCGTGCCAAGCTCGCAGCCTTCGCAATAACGCTGATCCTTAAAGTCGATCCAGTTGTGTGCGTAGATGTGATCGGCGGAATGCCGTAGCGCTCCTGAAGAAACCGCACCAGCAATAACCACGCCCGCTTCTGTTCTTCGGTGACTGGCTTGGCAACGTCCGGATAATTGCCGATGAATTCGACACCGATCGAATTGGTTTTGACGACCGCATGATAAGTTTTCGAATTGTCGACGTATTTGTTGTCGTTGCGGTCGGCGCCATCGGTATGAGTCGGGACGACATTTTCTGCGGTGGCCCAATAAACCGTGCCATCGGTTTCGACCCATAGCGTCACGCCGCGCTTGGTCGGATTGGCAAACTGATCGCTCGCTTCACGCCGCGCCGTTCCCGGCGGTCCTTCCGACTGGTGCGCAATGATGTTCTTCCAGGCATTGGCGCGCGCTACGTCGCCAAGCGGATTGAGATAAATGATGTTGAGGCCTTCGATCTGCGGGCGGCCCGGCGATTTGGCGGCCTCGGCGAAGGACGGACGCGGCAGAGTGCCATTGTCGATCTGGATTTGCCGGGCGATGGCATCGTCAGCCTTATGAAACTCATCGGCACTGACAGCACCGATACCATCGGGACGTCCGGCAATCTCGCGCGCGGCGTTCTCACGCAGCTTCTTGTAATCATCCGTGGCGGCCTGTCCGGCTTCACTTAGCCGCGCCGCAAGTTCGACGCGCGGCACATCGGATGGCTCACGCTTCGGATTAGATTTGTCGGCCATTACCGGCGAGGCTAGCGTCCGAAGGCGCACAGGAAATTTCGTCGGCAAAGGCCGAAGCGACGTGCAGCGTCCACGCGCCCGCAAAGATGGTGGCGATCAAAATTGTGCGCGCCGCGAGCCGCGCTATCGGGCGGGCAAACGGCTTGAACATGAGATGGCGCGCTAGACCGTAGTCTGCGCCATGCCGGGCTTCGCGGGCGTGAGCGCTTCCTTGGCGCCGTCCTTGAACGCGACGTCCGGCGGCAGCACGATCGAGCAGGAGCGGATTTTCTGGTGCGCGACATCGACGCCGGGCGGCGTCACGCCCTTGTCGGCCAGCGCCTTCGCCGCGCGCATCAAGCGATGCCGCGCCATGATGATGCCGTTGTCGGTCGAGACCAGGTTTTCCTTGGTGCGATCGCAGATCGGCCCCATGCTTTCCTGCAATGAAGCATCCTGCATGGCGAAGCCGGCGACGCCGCTGAACGGTCCTGCCGGCCTTCTGCGCCGCGCGATCGATCAGATAATCGTTGTCCTTGTTGGCGAGCGGACGGAACGAGGCATCGACTTTGCAATGCACGCCGGCGCCATCCTTCATGGCATCGACTTCGGTCTTGGTCAGCGCCCGCACCGGGTGAAAATCGTACGACCAGGCCCAGCAATTCTCATCGTCGATCGGCACCCAGAAGTGGCCGTGGATCGGATGATCGGCGCGCGGCGGGATCATGGTGAAGCACGGCATCACCCATGGCGTGACGCGCCAGTAATAATTGCCGTTCTCGGCATTACGCCGTGCACCGATGAACAGGCCGCCGGGCTGCTCGACGACCTCGAAGTGCGGCTTCATGTCGTTCAGATTGTATTCGTTGCCCTTGGCGCCCTTGAACAGCGGATCGGAATGCAGATCGCCGCGATGCAGGAACGAGACGTGGCTGGAATCGATGCCGCCTTCCATGGCCTGCAGCCAATTGCACTCCTGCCAGCGCTTGGAGACGAAAGTCTGCTCCGGCCGCACCATGGCAAATTCCCATTCCGGCAGCGGCGGCTGTTTGTCGGCGGGACCCATATAGGCCCACAGCACCTCGCCGCGCTTCACCAGCGGGTACGATGTCAGTTTGACTTTCTTGCAGAAGCCGCTCTCGACCGGCTCGGATGGCACCTCGACGCATTGGCCGGTCGTGTCGTATTTCCAGCCGTGATACGGGCAGCGCAGCCCGCCTTCCTCGTTACGGCCGAACCACAACGAAACGCCGCGATGGGCACAGAATTCGTCGATCAGGCCGTATTTGCCGTTGGAATCCCGGAAAGCGACAAGCCGCTCCGACATGATCTTGACGCGGACCGGCGGGCAATCGTTCTCCGGCAGTTCCTCGGCAAGCAAAACCGGCAGCCAGTAGGAGCGGAAAAGCTGCCCCATCGGCGTGCCCGGGCGCGGTCTGGGTCAAAAGCTCGTTCTGTTCTTTTCTGAGCATCGGATTTGTCCGTTGTCGGGGGTATCCTTAAGAGTAAGGATTCGGCCGCGAACCGGCAAGCTGCGCATCGCCTTCCCGGAACCGCCGTTGTCACAAAGCGGCTACGCAAAATAGCGCTTGTAAAAGGGCCGTCCCGTTGCCCCGTAGCGGCAATTACGCTAAGTCCGCCGCACGGGATTTAGAGGCTTGGAGCGATAGACAATGGCCGATCACGGTGAGGTCGAATACGCCACGGCAGAAGGCAACGATTATCCTGCCCACGAACAGACGTATGAGAACTTTATTAGACTGGTGAAGGTGATCGGGACGATCGTCGTGATCATCGTGGTCGGAATGGCATATTTCCTCGGTTGAACCTTTGACGCTATATTCCGCGCCCCTAACGCGCTTGACTACCGGCGGCTGACGGCCGTTGGAGGCCTTATGAAGATTGCGGTTGCTGCCGAAACTGACGCGGGCGAAACTCGCGTTGCTGCTGTTCCCGACACCGTCAAGAAGCTGATCGCACTCGGCGCTGAAGTCGCCGTCGTGCCAGGCGCCGGCGTGAAATCCGGCGTGCCAGACGCTGAATACGCCGCGGCGGGCGCTACCGTAACGGCCGATGCGGTGAACAATGCCGACATCGTCCTTCAGGTGCGCCGCCCGCAAGCCAGCGAACTGCCGCAGCTGAAGAAGGGCGCACTCGTCCTCGCCATCATGGATCCTTACGGCAACGACTCCGCAATCAAGCAAATGGCAGACGCCGGCCTTACCACCTTTGCCATGGAGCTGATGCCGCGCATCACCCGCGCGCAGTCGATGGACGTGCTTTCCAGCCAAGCCAATCTGGCTGGATATCGCGCCGTGATCGATGCTGCGGAAGAATACGGCCGCGCATTGCCGATGATGATGACCGCGGCCGGCACCATCCCGGCGGCCAAAGTGTTCATCATGGGCGTCGGGGTCGCCGGCTTGCAGGCTATCGCCACCGCTCGCCGCCTTGGCGCGATCGTAACGGCGACCGACGTTCGCCCGGCGACCAAAGAGCAGGTCGAGAGCCTGGGCGCGAAGTTCCTCGCGGTCGAAGACGAGGAATTCAAGAACGCGCAGACCGCTGGCGGGTATGCCAAGGAAATGTCGAAGGATTACCAGGCGAAGCAGGCCGCGCTAGTCGCCGAGCACCTCAAGAAGCAAGACATCGTCATCACCACCGCTCTTATTCCCGGCCGTCCGGCGCCGCGGCTTATTACCAAGGAGATGGTGGACTCGATGCGGCCGGGCTCGGTCATCATCGATCTTGCGGTCGAGCGCGGCGGCAACGTCGAAGGCGCCAGGCCCGGCGAAGTGGTCCAAGCCGGCCCGGCCAAAATCGTCGGCCATCTCAATGTGCCTGGACGGCTCGCGGCGTCGGCCTCGGCGCTCTACGCCAAAAATCTGCTGACCTTTCTCGAGACCATGATCGACAAGAAAGAAAAGAAGCTCGCGGTCAACTGGGACGACGAGATTATCAAAGGCACCATGCTGACTCGCGACGGCGCCGTGGTGCATCCGAACTTCCAGCCGAAAAACTGACGGAGAGCAAAATGGAAGCCGTAGCCAATGCCGTCGATCCATTCGTGTTCCGGCTGTCGATCTTCGTGCTCGCGGTGTTCGTCGGTTACTACGTGGTCTGGTCGGTGACGTCGGCGCTGCACACTCCGTTGATGTCGGTAACGAACGCGATCTCCTCGGTGATCGTGGTCGGGGCGCTGCTGGCGGTCGGAGTTCCGCTCGCCGCCAATGATAACGGCCCGGTATGGGCGCGCGCGCTCGGCTTCGTGGCGCTGATTTTCGCCTCAATCAACATTTTCGGCGGCTTCCTGGTCACTCAACGCATGCTGGCGATGTACCAGAAAAAAAAAAAGTGAGCGCGTCATGAGCCCCAATCTCGTCGCGCTGCTTTATCTGGTTGCCGGCGTCCTGTTCATCCTGGCGCTGCGCGGACTGTCGAGCCCCGGACACCAGCCGCCGCGGCAATCAGTTCGGTATGATCGGCATGGCGATCGCCGTGCTGACCACGCTAAGTTCACAGCCACCGGCAAGCGTGACGGGCTGGGTGCTTGTCGTCGGTGGCATTGCTATCGGCGGCAGCATCGGCGCAGTGATCGCGCGGCGCGTGCCGATGACATCGATGCCGGAACTGGTCGCTGCATTCCACTCGTTGGTCGGCATGGCGGCAGTGCTGGTGGCGGCCGGCGCATTCTATGCGCCATCGGCGTTCGGCATCGGTGAGCACGGCAGCATTCATCAGCAGAGCTTGATCGAAATGTCGCTTGGCGTCGCCATCGGCGCCATTACCTTCACCGGCTCGGTGATCGCGTTCGCCAAGCTTTCCGGGCGCATGAGCGGCGCATCGATCATGCTGCCGGCCCGCCATGTCATCAATATCGTGCTGGCATTGGCGCTGATCTTCTTCATCGTCAGCTTCTACCTGCACCAAAGCACGGTCGAATTCTGGAGCATCGTCGGACTGTCGCTGTTGCTCGGCGTGTTGATCATCATACCGATCGGCGGCGCCGACATGCCGGTCGTGATCTCGATGCTCAACTCATATTCCGGCTGGGCGGCAGCAGGCATCGGCTTCACGCTCGGCAACTCGGCGCTGATCATCACCGGCGCGCTGGTCGGTTCGTCGGGTGCGATCCTGTCGTACATCATGTGCAAAGGGATGAACCGGAGCTTCATCTCGGTCATCCTGGGCGGCTTCGGCGGCGAAGTGGCGGGGCCTTCCGGCGCCCACGAACAGCGTCCAGTCAAGCAGGGCTCGGCGGAAGACGCCGCCTTCATCCTGAAGAATTCGTCGAAGGTCATCATCGTGCCGGGCTACGGCATGGCGGTGGCGCAGGCGCAGCACGCGCTGCGTGAATTGGGCGACAGGCTCAAGAAGGAAGGCGTCGAGGTCAAATACGCCATTCATCCGGTCGCCGGCCGCATGCCGGGGCACATGAACGTGCTGCTCGCCGAAGCCAATGTGCCCTACGACGAGGTGTTCGAGCTTGAGGACATCAATTCGGAATTTGCGCAGGCCGATGTCGCCTACGTGATCGGCGCCAATGACGTCACCAATCCGGCCGCCGAAGAAGACAAGACGTCGCCGATCTACGGCATGCCGGTGTTGCAGGTCTGGAAGGCGGGGACCGTGATGTTCAACAAGCGCTCGCTCGCCTCGGGCTATGCCGGCATCGACAATCCGCTGTTCTACCGCGACAACACCATGATGCTGCTCGGCGATGCCAAGAAGATGACCGAGGAGATTGGCAAGTCGGTGTAACAGCGGCATGGCAGACGAGTCACCGCCACCGCTACGGGCCCGCCGCTGGACGCCGCCGCCGGCCGCCAAAGACGGACCACCGCAGCGGTTCCGCTCCTACCGCTTCATGCTCCGGCTCATAGTAATTCCGGTCGTCGCAGTTGCCGGCGTGTTCATTTATCGGGGGTTGCGCGACCGCCTGGAATTGCCGACTTGCGATTCCGATCGAGCCAAGCACACGTTGTCCGATGTGCTGAAACAGCTCAAGCTCGAGCCGGCCAAATTCGAGCCGCTCAAGACCATTTCGAGCAGTAAATATGAGACGATTTGCAAAGCCGTGTTGCCGTTGCCCGAGGGCGGCTTTGTCAGCATCGACTACCAATTCTATTGGCAAGGCGATAACGCCAACATGAAATATACCATAGGCAAACAGGCCACCGACGATTCCGATGTGGCGCCGCCAGCGCGCTGAGCGTCGTGATTATTTGGCGGCGCGGTAGGCCGCCAGAAAAACCCTGACCGCGATGCGAACGCTGCGTTCGACCTGCTCGTCGCTCGGCGCTGGCGCGAAGTTGAACACGATCGGCTTGAACAGCATTGCGTGGGTCGATTCCATGAATTGCGCCGCAGCCATCTCACTGTCTTCGACACGCAACACATCGGCTTTGACCTGCGCATCGATATAGGCGGCGAGCTGCGCGATGCCGGCTGCCGGTCCGGCTTCGTAGAAGCGTTTGCCGATCTCCGGCATGCGATCAGCAATCGCGATGACCGTCCGCACCGCTGAGGCCTTCTCGGGCCGGCAGAGGAATTTCACATAAGCGATGCCGAGCCGGGTCAGTACGGCTTCGACGTCATGGTCGTTGGTATCAAGATCGAAAATGCCTTCGGCTTGCGCGTCGCACTCTTCCTCGACGATCGCCTCGAACAGCTCTTCCTTGTTGTTGAAGTAGACGTAGAGCGTGCCCTTTGAGACGCCGGCGGCGCGGGCGATGTCGTTCATGCTGGCGGCGTCAAAGCCTTGGGCCAGAAACACATTGCGGGCCCCATCGATGATCTGGCGCCGCTTGGCGCTGTCGTCGTCGATGGTGGCCGGCACCGGCCTATGCAGCGTAGCCTGGTCGTTCATTCCTCAACCTCTTGGCGCTTTTTTAACATTTTTCGGGTCGCCGAGCCGAAGGAAATCATTCTCCGGACTGTCACAAATATAGTTTGACCGAACCGTTCGGTCAATATTGACACCGCCGCAATCCCCGATTATTAGTGACCGAACCGTTCGGTCAATGGATCGGACCCTGATTTTTCATGCGGGAGTACGGCATGTTTCGCAAACAAGAATGGGACAGTGAGGGCGGCCTCAACGTCATCACGGTTAACCGGGCCGGGCAGGCCCAGGTGAACCCCTCGGTCCGGCCGGTAGCCGAAGCGCCATCGTCTGTCGAACCGAAGCCGACTAGCCTTGTCCCTACGGATAAAAAGCCGCTGCCGCGGTTCAGCCGTCGCACGTTGGGGGTCGGTGCAGTCGGCATTATTGCCGTGGCCGCGGCGGCATGGTTCGGCATCGAATGGCTGACGGTTGGCCGCTTTACGGTCTCGACCGACGACGCTTACGTGCAGGCCTACAACACGACACTCGCGGCGAAGGTGCCGGGCTATCTCTCCAACGTCGCCGTCACCGACAATACCCGCGTTCATGCCGGCGACGTCATCGCCACCATCGACGACGGCGACTACCGGCTCGCGGTCGATTCGGCGCGCAACAAGGTCGCGACCCAGGAAGCGACCATCGCCCGCATCGGCCATCAGATCGACGCCCAGAAGGCGGCAGTCGCGCAGGCCAAGGCGCAACTGGTTTCAGCGCAAGCCATGGTAACGCGTACGCAGCTCGAGCTGGAACGCCAGAACAAGCTCGCGGCGCAGGATTTCGCCAGCCGCCAAACTCTGGAACAGGCGCAAGCCGCCCGCGACCAGGCGGTAGCTGCCGTGCAAGCCGGACAGGCCGCCATCAACTCAGCGGCCGCCAATGTTGAAGTCCTCAAGGGCCAGCAGCAGGAAGCAGCCGGAACGCGCGACGAACTGAAGACCGACCTGGCCAAGGCCGAACGCGATCTGTCGTTCACCGTCATTCGCGCGCCGATCGACGGTGTGATCGGCAACCGCGCGGTGCAAACCGGCGATTACATGCAATCCGGCCAGCGGCTCGCGAGCGTGGTTCCGCTCGACGACGTCTATGTCGACGCCAACTTCAAGGAGACTCAGCTGGCGCAGCTGCGCCCCGGCCAGCCGGTGCTGATCTCGGTCGACGCGCTGCCCGAAGACGACATTCACGGTACGGTCGAGAGCCTCTCGCCGGCTTCCGGCTCGGTGTTCTCGCTGCTGCCGCCGGATAACGCCACCGGCAACTTCACCAAGATCGTGCAGCGGCTGCCCGTGCGCATCCATGTGCCGGCCAACGTCGCCAATCAGGGCCTGCTCCGACCCGGCATGTCGGTCGTGGTGCACGTCAACACCAAGGCGACTGCGGTTGCAGACGCCGCCGGCACGCAGAACCAGGCAAGCCGCTAACTAACGCGCCGAGGTCCGGTCATGGCCACCGCAACCACCATCGAGAATTCCGCCCCACTGGCCGCGCCGGCCGATGCCGACCGCATCGATCCGGCCCGGCTGCTGGCCTTCATGGCGATGTGCTTCGGCATGTTCATGGCGTTCCTCGACATCCAGGTGGTGTCGGCGTCGCTTGCCCAGATCCAGGCCGGGCTCGCCGCCTCCAGCGACGAGATCACCTGGGTGCAGACGTCCTACCTGATGGCCGAGGTGGTCGCGATTCCGCTGTCGGGCTTCCTGTCGCGTGCGCTCGGCACCCGGGTCATGTTCGCCAGCGCCGCCGCCGGCTTCACGATCGCGAGCCTGGCATGCGGGCTGTCCTCGTCGATGAACGAGATGATCGTCTGGCGGGCGCTGCAAGGCTTCATCGGCGGCGGCATGGTGCCGACCGTGTTTGCCTCCGCCTACACCATCTTCCCGCGCTCGCGCATGCCGGTGGTGGTGCCACTGATCGGACTGATCGCGACACTCGCGCCGACTGTCGGCCCCACTGTTGGCGGTTACCTGACCGACGCGCTGTCGTGGCACTGGCTGTTCTTCATCAATGTCGTGCCGGGACTCTTGGTAACGATCGCCGCGCTAATGCTGATCGACTTCGACAAGCCCGACTACACACTGTTCAAATCGTTCGACTGGACCGGGCTGATATCGATGGCTTCGTTCCTCGGCGCACTCGAATACGTACTGGAGGATGGGCCGCGCTACGACTGGTTCGACAACTCCACGATTACTCTGGTCGCGGTCGTTTCAGTGCTCTCCGCGGTCATTTTCCTGGCTCGAGTGCTGACGGCAAAGAACCCGATCGTCGATTTGCAGGCCTTTCTCAATCGTAATTTTGCGCTGGGAAGCATCTTTTCGTTCGTGCTCGGCATCGGCCTCTATGGCCTGACCTACCTCTATCCGGTCTATCTCGGTGAAATTCGCGGTTATGACTCCCTGATGATCGGCGAGACCATGTTCGTCTCCGGCGCCGTGATGTTCGCGTCCGCGCCGCTGGTCGGCATGCTGATGACCAAAGTCGATCCTCGGCTGATGCTGGCGGCCGGGTTCTTGATCTTTGCGGCGAGCAACTGGCAAGCGAGCTACATCACGAAGGATTGGGATTTTTGGGAGCTGCTCGTGCCGCAGCTTCTGCGCGGCTTCGGCATGATGCTGGCGATCGTCCCGATCACCAATGTCGCGCTTGGCACCCTGTCACCGGACCGGCTGAAGAACGCATCCGGTCTGTTCAACCTGACGCGCAACCTTGGCGGCGCGGTCGGGCTCGCCGCGCTCAACACGGTGCTCAATAACCGAACCGATCTGCACCTCGCACGGCTGCATGAGTCGATCACCTGGTCCCGGCTGCCGGCGACCGAAGCCCTGAGCCGCTTTGCCTCGCGCATGCCCGGCTCGGACGCGCAGTCCATGGCGCTGAAACAGATGTTTGAGCTGGTGCACCAGGAGGGCGTCGTCATGGCGTTCGCCGATGTATTCCTGCTGCTTTGCCTGCTTTACGTCGTGTTCGCGGGAATGATTGTGCTGATGCGCCGGCCCGATCCGGTCGCAGCCGGCGCCGGAGGACACTAGCCATGCCTGCGCTGCTCATATTCGGAATCAGCGTCGCGTTCAGCTTTGTCGCGTGGTCCATCGTCGCCGCCCGCTACATCTGGCCCGCATTGCAGACCCGCTCGCGCCTCGAGGCGCTTCAGCTGCTGCTTGTCCTTCACACGTTCCGCTTCGAGGGGCTGTCGTTTCTGGTTCCCGGCGTGGTGTCTCCCGATCTGCCGATCGCGTTCGCCCGCGACGCGGCCTACGGAGACTTCACTGCGGCGATCTTGGCTTTGCTGGCGTTAGCCTCGTTGCGAAAGGCATGGGGCGTTGCCGTCGTCTGGCTTTTCAACATCTGGGGTACTATCGATCTGCTCAATGCGTTCTATCAGGCCAACAATGCGGGCCTGGTACCGGGCCAACTGGGCGCAGCTTTTTTCATTCCAACGCTAATCGTTCCGTTGCTGCTGATAACGCACGGCATGGTGTTCGCTATCCTGCTGGACCGTCAAAGCGTCCGGGCGCCTGCTTAAGCGCCAGGCTCCACTTCCCGGCCCGGCTGTGTGACGCGGAACACATCTTTCAACTCCCACCGCGCCTACCTTCGCAAACATTGAACCTCCGGCTTTCACCGCAACACGGATTGAAAGCCGAACCCAGGAGGGTCCAATGCTTGCCGAAGTCTTTATGCTGAAGCTCGAAGCAATCGCACGGTCTTCGAACCCTCAAGGCGGCGCCAACAGCGATACCCGCTTCGTCCCGGTTAAACTGCCCGCGCCGGTGGCCAAGAACTCACCGACACCGATGACCAAGAACGGCTGAGCCGTTTCAGTCCGGCTTGCCGTAGCCGCCCGCGGTCGGCGTCTGGACGATAATCGCCTCGCCAGCATCGACGACCGTCGCATCGGAGCCTTTCAGGCGGTCCATCGAACCGTCCTTGCGGCGCACCCAGTTCTCGCCGATCTGGCCGTCCTCGCCGCCGGCCATGCCGAACGGCGGAACGCGGCGATGACCCGAGAGAATTGTGTATTCCATCCTCTCCAGGAACCGCATGGTGCGGCGGATACCGTCGCCGGCGCTCCACTTGCCCTTGCCGCCCGAGCCCTTCCGGATGTGGAAATCCTCCAGCACCACCGGGTAGCGGAATTCCAGCACCTCGGGATCGGTCAGCCGCGTATTGGTCATGTGAGTATGCACGGCATCGGTGCCAGGGAAACCCGGACCGGCCGGTGAACCGGAACAGATCGTTTCGTAATACTGATACTTGTCGTTGCCGAAATTGACGTTGTTCATGGTGCCCTGTGCGCCCGCCATGGCGCCGAGCGCAGCAAACAGCGTATCGGTAACCATCTGTGAAACTTCGACATTGCCGGCGACCACCGCCGCCGGGTATTGCGGCGTCAGCATCGACTTTTCCGGAATGACAATATGGATCGGCCGCAGGCAGCCGGCATTCATCGGAATATCGTCGTCGACCATGACGCGGAACACGTAGAGCACCGCCGCACGTGTCACCGGCTCGGGCGCGTTGAAATTGCTGCCCTGCTGCGGCGATGTGCCGGTGAAATCGACGGTGGCTTCGCGCTTCTTTTTGTCGACGGTGATCTTGACCGCAACGACGTTGCCCTGGTCGGCCTCGTAAGTGAATGAGCTGTCGTGCAGGCGGCCGATGACCCGGCGCACGCTTTCGTCAGCGTTATCCTGCACATGTGTCATGTAGGCGTGCACGACCTTAAGGCTGAACTGCGCAACCATCTTGCGCATTTCCTGCGCGCCCTTTTCGCAGGCCGCGATCTGCGCTTTGAGGTCGTTGACGTTTTGCAGCGGATTGCGCGCCGGATATTTTGCCTTGGTGAGCAGCTCGTACAATTCGCGCTCGCAGAATTTGCCGCGATCGACCAGCTTGAAGTTATCGATATAGATGCCTTCTTCATCGATCGTGGTCGCAATGGGCGACATCGAGCCTGGCGCAATGCCGCCGATGTCGGCGTGATGGCCGCGCGACGCCACCCAGAACAGGATTTTCTTGCGCGCGCTATCGAATACCGGCGTGCAGACAGTGAGATCCGGGATATGGGTGCCGCCATTATAGGGCGCATTGATCAGGTAGGAGTCACCCGGTTTTATCCGGCCTTTGTTCTCGCGGATGATGGTCTCGACGGCCCGATCCATCGAGCCGAGATGCACCGGCATATGCGGTGCGTTGGCAACCAGCGTACCGGTCGGATCGAACACCGCGCAGGAGAAGTCCAGCCGCTCTTTGATGTTGACCGAGTAAGCGGTGTTTTGCAGCGCGACGCCCATCTGTTCGGCAATCGACATGAACAGGTTGTTGAACACTTCGAGCATGATCGGATCGGCATGGGTGCCGATAGCGCGGGCGCGCACGAGTTTCCGCACGCGGCGCAGCACCAGATGATCTTTGGCGGTCAGTTCGGCCTGCCAGCCGTGCTCGACCACCACGGTCTGGTGCGGCTCGACCACAATGGCCGGGCCCTTGATCTTGTGGCCGGGCGAGAGCGTGTCGCGGGTATAAACCAGCGCACGATGCCACTTGCCGCCCGAAAAGAACCGCGTGCGGCGAGCCGGTTTCGGCAACTTCCCACGTGCAATCTTGTGCGCCTTTTCGTTGAATTTGGCGCCGCCGCCGACTGCTTCGACTGAAACGGCCTCGATCACCAGCTGTTTGCTGCGATCGATGAAGCTGAATTGCGCTTTGTGCGCGCGTTCGAATGCAGCCTTCATCGTCGCAATCGAAGCAAGCTTGCCGTTCTTGCCGGCGTCGACAACAAGCGGCGTATCGGTGCCGGCGTAGCGGATATGAGCGCGCAGATGCAGCGTGATCTTGTTGGCCGGAACGCCCTGCCCTCTGACTTCGGCGATGGCCTCCTTGCCGAGCCGGCGCCCCGTGGTCTCCAGCGTCTTGCGCGCCTTGTCGCCGAATGGCTCCTCGATCGCCCGCTGTCGCACGCTGCGGATATCGGCCAGCCCCATGCCGTAGGCCGAGAGCAATGACGACAACGGATGGATCAGCACGCTCGTCATGCCGAGCGCGTCAGCCACCAGGCAAGCGTGCTGGCCGCCGGCGCCACCGAAGCAATTGAGCGCATAGCGCGTGACGTCATAACCGCGCTGCACCGAAATCTTCTTGATCGCGTTCGCCATGTTCTCGACCGCGATCTTGATGAAACCGTCAGCAACTTCCTCACTGGTTTTGCCGCCACCGATCTCCTTGGCCATCGCGGCGAAGGCGGTGCGCACCGCATCGGCATCCAGCGCTTGATCCTGCTGCGGCCCGAAAATCCTGGGAAAGAAATCGGAGATCAGCTTGCCGACCATCACATTGGCGTCGGTGACCGCAAGCGGCCCGCCGCGGCGATAGCATTTCGGGCCGGGATTGGCGCCCGCCGAATCCGGGCCGACGCGAAATCGCGCTCCGTCATAATGCAGGATCGATCCGCCGCCGGCCGCAACGGTGTGAATGAGCATCATCGGCGCGCGCATGCGTACGCCGGCGACTTCGGTTTCGAACGCGCGCTCATATTGGCCGGCGTAATGTGACACGTCGGTCGAGGTGCCGCCCATGTCGAAGCCGATCAGATTCTTGAAGCCTGCCGAGCGCCCGGTCTCGGCCATGCCAACGACGCCGCCCGCAGGCCCCGACAGGATCGCGTCTTTGCCGCGAAACAGATCGGCCGCCGTGAGCCCGCCGGACGACATCATGAACATCAGGCGGGTTGCGTTCGCCGGCGCTTCCTCGCGATTCAGATCACCCGCCACCCGGCTCACATAGCGGCGCAGGATCGGCGAGAGATAGGAATCGACCACCGTTGTATCGCCACGCCCGACCAGCTTGATCAGCGGCGACACTTCATGGCTGGCGGAGACCTGATCGAAACCAAGTTCGCGGGCCAAGGCTGCGATCTTCTGTTCGTGGTCGCTGTAACGATAAGCGTGCATCAGCACGACAGCGACGGCGTTGATGCCGTCCGCCTTGGCCTGTACAAGCCCGGCGCGCACCGCATCGAGATCGAGCGCGCGTTCGATAGTACCATCAGCAAGGACGCGCTCATCTACCTCGACGACGCGCTCATACAGCATGTCGGGCTTGATGATGTGTTTGGCGAAGATTTTCGGCCGCGCCTGATAACCGATGCGCAGCGCATCGCGGAAACCTTTGGTAATGACCAGTAGCGTACGGTCGCCCTTGCGCTCAAGCAGCGCGTTGGTTGCGACCGTGGTGCCCATTTTGACGGCGGCGATGCGCTCGCTTGGGATCTGTTCGCCGGCTTTCAGCCCAAGCAGGTGGCGGATGCCATGCACAGCGGCATCACGGTAGGCTTCGGGATTCTCCGAAAGCAACTTGTGTGTGACCAGCCGGCCGTCCGGCCGCCTGCCGATCACATCGGTGAAAGTGCCGCCGCGATCAATCCAGAACTCCCAACTGCCGGACATGTACTCGATCCTACCCTACCGTTGTGGCAAACTCACCCCAAACGACTATTAGAGGATGCACCGATGCACAAGATCGCGATCGCGCAATCAACCCTCGACCGCATGGCGATGCGGATGGGCAAGCTTCATCCGTTCGACGCCATCGACCCGCGCAAGACCGCGCTCGTCGTCATCGACATGCAGAATTATTTCGTCAAGCCGGGGCACCAAAGCGAGGTGCCGTTGGCCCGTGAGATCGTGCCGAACATCAATCGTCTTGCCGCGGAGCTACGCCGCCGTGGCGGTCACGTCTTCTGGGTGCGCAACACCACAAACGGCACGCGGGAAAGCTGGTCCAACAACCACGGTTATCTGCAAAAGCCGGAGCGGGTCGAGCGCCGGCTCAAGGCCATGGAGATTGGCGAAGACGGCTATGAATTCTGGCACGGCAACGATATCCGGCCGGAGGACACGAAGCTCGACAAGAAACGCTTCAGCGCTTTCATCCAGGGCTCATCCGATATCGAGCGGCATTTGCGCGACCGGGACATCGATACGCTGCTGATCACCGGCACCGCGACCAATGTGTGCTGCGAGAGCACGGCGCGCGACGCCATGATGCTGAACTTCAAGGTCATTATGGTATCGGACGGTCTCGCCACCCACACCGACGACGAGCACAACGCCACGCTGACGAATTTTTACGGCCAGTTCGGCGATGTGCAGACAGTCGACGAGGCGGTGCAGTCGCTGGAGCGTGGCGACAAAAAGAAAGCGGCGGCGTAATTTCCGCCGGTCCCGTTACTTGTCACTGGTCTTCACGTACTTTCTTAAATTGTGAGTGCCGACATCCGCAGCATAGACGGTGCCGTTGTCATCAGCCGCAATGCCCGAAGCTGACGTTCCCCGGATGACCGAGTTGAGGTCGGCGGGATCGGGAATGAAAGCCTTGAGCGAGCCGTCTTTGGCGCTGCCAATCATGATGCCGCGCAATTCTCCCTTTTTGGCCGTCGGGTCGGCAAATGAGACGCCGGCATAAAGAGTATCGTCCTTGCCGACAAACACCGAACTTGGCTGACCGAACTGCTTCCACGCGGCAATGAAATTTCCGTCCTGGTCGAAGACCTGAATGCGCTTGTTCTTGCGATCGGCGACGTAGACGCGCTCCTGCGATCCGCCGATGAAGATGTCGTGGGGCTCGTTGAAATTACCCGGCTCGGGTCCCATGTGGCCCCAGCTTTTGACGAATTTGCCATCCTTGGTGAATTTCACGATGCGCGCACTGTTGTGCGCATTGGGGGCATGACCGTCGGAGACGAAGATATCGCCGTTCGGCGCAATCGCGACGCCGGTTGGCCGATCGAAGGTGTCGGGGCCATCCCCGGCGACACCCTCCTTGCCCAGCGTCATCAAGATCTTGCCTTCCGGGCTGAGTTTGAGAACCTCCTGACCCATCACAACACCGTCGGCGTTCTTTGCCGACATGCCGAGTACTGTCGCCTTGTCGTTGACGTCGCTCGCCCACAGGTTGCCGTCGGCGTCGATAGTGAAGCCATGAGGATAGGCAAAAAGACCAACGCCGAAGCTTTTTAGAAGCTTTCCTGACGGATCGAATTCCAGGATTGGCGGATTGGCTTCACCGCGATTGAGGCAAACGGCGCTTCCCGGCGGCACAACATTGAAACAGCGATGAAACACCCAGACATTCCCTGAGCGGTCGATGCTCACCCTGATGACCTCGCCCCAATGACCTCCGTTCATGGTGGCAGGAAGCGACGGCCAACCCTGGACCAGGCGATACGGATCAGGGAGCGCGCTAGGCTTGGGATATTGAATCTGCTGGTCTTGCTGGGCTTGGGCCTGGGCTTGTGCCTGGTCCTGGGCCAGCGCGCCGAACATCGCGATCGCGAATAGCACAACGGCAAACTTCAGGCCTCTATCGTACGGCATACTGAAACCTCCCTGCACAATCTGGTTTTTGTCTCAAGCCAACCGTGGCTCCCGCACGACCATGCCACAAGAGCGTGTCGGCCTATTGGCGCCGTTGAAGCAATGGGCGAAGATCACGAACATTCTTCAATTGCTCCAATCGATAGATCTGCTCGACGAGCGTTGTGCAGGTTTCGCTGCCGAGAACGGGAGTGATCAGGTCCCGGGCTTTCATGATGATCTCATCGCGGCTCATCGGGTTTTCCGGCGTACCCCGCACTGTATCGTTGCGTTCACTGAGCTGCGTCCCGTCATTCAACGTGATTTCAACCACCGCCGTACGTTTGGGCAATAGCCTTTCGAGAGCTTCATCGGCGACCACCTGTACCTTACCGCGCAAGCGCTGAATGGCCGGGTCCTGCATGCGTGCCACATCATGCGCGGCCCGGAACGAGACCGTGCCGTCGAGCAGCATTGCCGCGACCAGATACTGGAGACACAAATCCGGACTCTGAGTGTTATCCACTTTCGGCGCTGCGCTCGTGGACAGGCGGACAATCAGCTGTTTGACCTGGCTCGCGTCGAACGGGTGTTGCCGTCGCAGATTCACGATAGCGTCAAGCGGCGATTGCACGGGACCGCCAGTCGACCATTTCTTGATGATGGTCTCGGAAACCTCGTATCGCTCGCCAAGCTTTTCTATCAAAACCGCCGGATCGGCTTTCGGTGCGTAGGCTGCGAAGAAATTATCGCGACCCGAAAATACGTCGCTCACGCCGGTGAAGCCTGCCTGGATGAGCAACGCAGCCGTCACGCCATTGCGCGCGCCCATTGAGCCAAACACAAAGGCCTTTTCCATATGCGCAGTATCGCGCTGCCAAACGGCGTAGCCCGCTCCCGCCTGTTGCGCCGCATAGTCGAGCAGCCAGCGCATCTGCTGTGCGCTCAACCCGGCAACGCAGCCGGCTGCCGCCGAGGCGCCGAAGGTGCCAACCACGTTGTGGGTGTCGTTCAGCACAGTTGCGCCGAGGACTGACTTCATCGCGCGCATACCGACATCGTAGCCGAGCGCAATAGCGCGCAGGAACCGCGTGCCATCGATGCCAAGTTGCTCCCCCATCGCCAGCGCCGCCGGCACCACCGCGCAGCCCGGATGCGCCCCGCCCGCGCTGTAGTTGTCGTCGGTTTCGTCGGCCTGGGCCAACGCGCCGTTGGCAATGGCGGCCTCAATCGGCCCGCACTGAATGTCGGAAGCAACAACAGTGGCGATTTTCTCGCCGCCGCTCACGGCGCGAGCGAACTGCAAGGCCTGATGTCCAGGCGGCAATTCGGAGCCTGAAATCATGGCCGCCAGAGTGTCGAGGATATGATCCTTCACCTGATCCGCGACAGCGAGTGGGAGCGCGCGATCGCCAGCCTCACTCATGTACTGGCTGAGCCTGTCCATGACCGGGCCGGTGGCTTCGTCCGCAGCTAATCCCGCCAGGGGCCACGACGTTGCAACGGCGATGCCGGCGCTACACCGCAACAGATTGCGCCGTGTCAACTTTCCGTTGCGGTTCGCTACGGAGGACGCTTCCGTTTTGCCAGGCAAGACAATCATTCGCCGCATCGATCAAAATCCACTCACGATGCGGCGAGCGTCTTCATGTCTTCCGGCGTCGGAACGAATTTTTCCATCTTCGGCGGCGCGCCGTTCTTGTGCATATCTCCTAGCCAGATGCGGTGAATGCGCGGATCTTGATCCTCGTATTCGATCTGGTCGCCGCCGTCTTTCACGCTCTTCGAGACTGCCGGCAAATCGTCCCCGCCGGCGCCGAGCAAGGAAATGCGATTGGCTTGAGTGGTCGGATAGCGCAGACCGCCGACCGCGGTGGCAAGATAGCGGGCCGGCTCCGGCCCGGTATTGAAATGCTGGTGGAACTGCCGGTCCGCCGGCACCAGCACCATGCCGTGCTTCCAGTCGATGCGGCGAAAATCCTTGTCGTGCTCATACCACAGCAGCGAATAGCCCTGCCCCATCACGCACATCACGTGAAAGCTCGGACCGTGCCGGTGGCCTTTCTTGTAAGTGCCGACCGGCATTTCGGAAATGTGCGCGTGCATGGTGCCATCAGCGAGCACAAACATGATGTTGGTGCCGCCGGCGCCGCGGTCGCCCCAGCTCTTCAGCTCGATCCCGGTGAGATCGGGAACGAAATTCGTCTCCCACATATGATTTCCAGGGCGGACGGTGATGAGGTCGCCATCGCCTGAAAAATATTCCTTTTTGCCGGCGCGCTCGGAGAAATCGAATTCGGTATCGAAGACGAAGCGCTCGTTATGGAACACATTCATCATCATTGGCAGGTTCGTGGTGGTGACGAGGAGCGCACGCTCGGTGCCGCTGCCGTTGAAGTGCCGGTGCCGCGTATTGAGCGGAATGGCGAACAGGCTCTTCTCATTCCATTCGAAGCTGCGTTTGCTTCCGTCCGCAAGCTCCAGCTGCGTGCTGCCGCTACCCTCGAGCACATAGACCACCTCTTCGTAGAGATGACGCTGCGGCGCAGTCGACTTGCCTGGCGCAATATCGAGCAGGAACATGTTTGCGAAGTCGCCGCGCCCCTTCAGATGCACCACGGCGCCGTTGACGCCATAACGCGGCCATGGCGCGGTCGCGACGTCGAAAAGATAGACGCCGTAATCCTCGACGACCGGGATGCCCTCGGCGGCGAGCCAGTCGAGATAGGGATCGATGCCGTAGCGCGGCTTCTCCACGGTTTCGCGAATATTCATAGGGTCTCCTCCGACGGCTCATCCGGCCCGTTTTGCGGCCCGTTTTGACCGGAGGTTACACGGATTACCTGGGCTCGCTAAGATGGTGATGCCGGAATTCGAACTGCTGCGTTGCTTCAATGCCTGGCTACGGCCATCAGCGACCGCGCCGACGATCGGACCGCCCGTCTGTCGAAATTGCGACATCGATCGGGGTCATGGTCAAAAGCGCCGCCGCTGCCGCAAAGCCAGCGCTGCAAAGGGGTTACGATGACGGAAAGCGCTAAGTCGGCTGTTCATCCTGCCATTGCGAACCTTACCGGAGGGGCGTCTCCCACCCTTCTTGCCCGCGCATTTCGGGATTGGGCGATGCATCTCGCCGCTTCACCAAGCAGGCAGATGGAGCTTCTCGCCAAGGGCGCCGGGAACGCGGTGCGTCTCGGTAATTACGCATGGCACTCTGCAGCGGAAGGCGAAAGTGCAGAGCCCAACGGCGCCGAACCACCGGCGAAGGACCAGCGCTTTGCCGCGGAGACGTGGCAAAAATGGCCCTTCAATCTCACGGCTCACGCATTCCTGTTGCAACAAGACTGGTGGCACGCCGCCACGACCGGCGTTCACGGCGTTTCCCGAAAACACCAGGACACCGTGGAGTTCACGATGCGGCAGTGGCTCGACATGATCGCGCCGCCGAACCTGGTTTTTACGAACCCGGACTTATTCTGGCGTACGATGCAAGCGGGCGGGTTCAACCTGCTGTACGGCTTCAAAAGCCTCGCTCGAGGACTGGCAACGCACCCTCGACGGCGGAAAACTCGCCGGGACGGAAAAATTCATTCCGGGTCAAAACGTGGCGGTGACACCGGGAAAGGTTGTCCATCGAAACGAGCTGATGGAACTCATCCAATATGAGCCGTCCGCATCCGCAGTGCGGCGCGAACCGGTTCTGTTCGTGCCGCCCTGGGTCAAGAAATATTACGTCCTCGACCTGTCACCGCAGAATTCGCTGGTGAAATACCTGACCGATCAGGGTTTCACCGTCTTTATGATCTCCTGGAAAAATCCGGGGCCGGAAGATCGCGATCTGGGTCTCGAGCACTATCGGACGCTAGGCGTCGCCGAAGCGCTTGCGGCGATAAGTGCAATCGCGCCGTTTCAGAAGGTCCATGCAGCGGGCTACTGCCTCGGCGGCACGCTGTTGTCGATTGCCGCTGCGGCAATGGCCCGCGATGGCGAAGACCGGCTCGCTACTCTCACGCTGCTGGCAACGCAGACCGACTTTTCAGACACCGGCGAAGCGACGCTGTTCCTCGACGAGGGCGAAGCAGCATCGATCGAGGATCTTATGCGCACGCAGGGTTTTCTCGATGAGCGCGCCGCATCGGCTGCGTTCCAGATGCTGTGGTCCAAGGATCTGGCCTGGTCACGCATCATCGGTGAATACCTGCGCGGCGAACGGCCGCCGGTGACCGACCTTACGGCATGGAATGCCGACGCGCCGCGAGTGCCTTACCGCCTGCATTCCGAATGCTTGCGCGAACTCTTCCTCGGTAACGATTTGGCGGAAGACCGCTTCGTCGCCGGCAATGAGCCCGTTGCGCTCTCTGACATCCGCTTACCGGTCTTTGCGATGGGAGCCGAACACGATCACATCGTCCCGTGGCAATCGACTTACCGGATCAGCGGCCAGATTGAAGGCCCGGTGACCTATGTGCGGTCGGGCGGCGGACACGGCACCAGCATCGTGGAACAGCCCGGTTGTGCCGATTGCGGCTACCGCATCGGCCATATCAATCACGCAGAGCCCGATCCGGAACGGTTCTTGGCCGGGTCCCAACAGAGACAAGGTTCCTGGTGGCCGGAATGGGCCGCCTGGCTCGCCAACTATTCCGGTCCAGCGGATATATGGCAGGCGATGGGCGCGCCGCAGTCCGGCTATCCAGCGGGTGACGCCGCGCCGGGAACTTACGTTCTTGGGCCGGGAACTCTTGGGCAATGACGCGAGCGCGGATCGGACTCAAGCGAACAGAAGCGACTTGATCACGACCGGCACCACGCCGGGCGGCGCGATCAGCTCGCCGACATCGACGAAATCGAGCTCCTGCAATTCCATGCCGTCGATGGAGACAAGCTTGCCGGGCCAATGCAGTTCGCGATGCAGCAGCCTACCGAAAGTCTTGCCGATATCGCCGTCGATCATCAGGAACAGAAGCTTGATGCGCTCACGAAACGGCGACAGCGCGCGCACCACCCCCTCGCCGGCCGATTTCAGCCGCGAATGCTCCGGATCGCCGCGCCAGTCGAACGCAATAGCGATGCGCTCGTGGGTATCCATGTCGATCTCATCGAGGCCGGCACGGATCGCGCTCGCAAGCTTGTCCGGATCGATATCGCCCGCAGTGTGCAGGCTGACCCGCACCACTGGGACGTTATGGACCGGTAGTACATAGGGATCGGGAAGGTAAATCGTCTTGCCGCTGACTTGCACGGTGAATTGCGATGCGCCGATCACGGTGGCGCGGATGCGCTGACCCGGATCGATCAGCGGCAGGCCGCTGCGGTTGCTCAATTCGCCGGCAAACGCGCCAGCCAGAAGCTTTGCGATGTCGCCGAACTCATTCGTCTCATGGCCGAAAATATATTCGGCAACACCACCGGAAAACGTCAGGGCAGTGGGCATCGCTGTGCGCGGCAAAGGGTCCGTCAACAGCAGCGAATTGCCGAGCGGATCGAGCGGCGTTCCGGTGATGACATCGGCGGCGACCGTGGCGAGGCGCTGTACGATACGGCGGCGAACGACTTCATCAGCGAGAATTTGCGGCGAAATCTCCAAGCCAAGATCGTCGGCGACAAGCTGTGCCGATTGATCGATCCGGCTCCACGCGCCACTATCATCCATCGCGATCAGCCGGCCGCCGACCGCAAAAGCGCATAGCCCAAGGATCTCGCCGCGGTCGATCAGGGCGAGCTTGGTGGTACCGCCGCCGATATCGACGTGCAGCAGGCAGGTGTCGCGCGCTTTCGAAAGCGCCACCGCGCCGGATCCATGCGCCGCGAGCCGCGCCTCAAGTTTGTGACCTGCGGTGGCGCAGACAAACTTGCCGGCCTGCTCAGCGAACAGTTCGTCAATGGCCCGCGCATTTTTACGCTTGATGGCCTCGCCTGTAAGGATCACGGCGCCGGAATCAATCTCGGATTGCGCAAAACCGGCATCGCCATAGCAGCGGACGATAAAATCACCGAGCGCCTGCGCGTCGATGGTGCCATCGGGCAGAAACGGCGTCAGCAAGATCGGCGAACGCCACACCACCTCGCGGCCGATCACGACGAAACGGCTCGACAGGCCCTGCATCTGGCGCTGCAATATGACCTTGGCGAACAGCAGGTGCGAGGTCGAACTGCCAATATCGATGCCGACAGTCTTGAACGCGACGTTGTCCTGATCCCAGATCGTACGCGCAATCGTGGCCCGCTCGGCCGGCGTCTCGACGTGCTCGTGATTGAAATCGGACTCGTGCATGTGGCACAGACAATGCCCGGCACTTCACTTCCGATCAATCAGGGATAGTCCAGGCCGACATCGGTACCTCATGGCTCCCCTCTCCCTCACCTATGCAAGCTGCCGGTACGACCGGATCGAGCCGTTGCGCAGCGGCGAAGTTCGCGCCGGGGGCATCGATCTCAATGTCATGGTGTTCCCGTCCGGCCGGCAGATTTTCGACCGTATGGTGGGTGGCGAGGAATTCGATGCGTCCGAGCTTTCAGCATCCGAATTCATCGCTCACGCCGGCCGCGGCGGGAACCCGTTCGTCGCGATCCCGGTTTTTCCGTCGCGGGTGTTCCGCCACGGCTATATCTTCATCAACAAGCGCAGCGGCATACGCACGCCGAAAGACCTCGAAGGCCGAAGGGTCGGCCTGCCGCTTTACACCCAGACCGCGTCGATCTGGCTGCGCGGCCACCTGATGCATCAGTTCGGCGTGGACATTTCCACGATCCGCTGGGTGCAGGGCGCGGTCGAGAGCGTCGGCATGCACGGCAACCCGCATACACTGCCGCTGCTTCGACCGGCCGTGATCGAGCAAAACATGACCGGCCGGCCGCTCGGCGAACTTTTGGCGCACGGCGAAATTGACGCCTATCTCGGCTCGCGCAAACCGCCGAGCTTCGGCACCAATCCCGACGTGGTGCGGCTGCTGCCCGACCACCATGCCCGCGAGCGCGAGCTGTATCAGCGCGACAGGATATTCCCGATCATGCACCTGGTCGCGATCCGACGTGCCGTCTACGAAAAGAATCCCTGGATCGCTTCGAGCCTGTATGCCGCTTTCGTCGAAGCCAAACGGATCGCGCGAGCGCGGCTGCGTTATGCAGGCTCGCTCGCCGCAATGCTGCCGTGGCTGCAAGATGAACTTGAGGAAATCGACGAGGTGTTCGGCAGCGACCCGTTCGTCTACGGCGTCGAGCCGAACCGTCCGACGCTCGAGGCGCTCGTGCAATATATGCAAGAGCAGGACTTCATCGCCGAAACAATGCCGATCGAAGACCTGTTTGTACCATTGCCGGGCATGGTGGAAGGCTGAGAGTTATTTGCCTTTGTCCTGCTCGAGGATACCCGCGACCATCGCGATTTCGTTGCGGGCATATTTCGGCAGGCCGCCGCTGATCGAATTGCCGGAATTGAACGAAGACTGACCGACCAGCACCTGCGCAGGCACCATGTTGCGCAGGATCGGAACGTTTTCGTATTCGCGCTTTTTGTCGAGCAGATCGGCGCCAATGCCGATCGCCATGAAAGCCGTGACCACGGTCTTGTTCGGATCGGACGGATGGTCCTGCAACACCGCGAAGAACTTGCCGAAACGCATCAACTCGTTGACATGGAAGATGTTCTGCTCGAACACGCCGGCGACGGGCGTGTTGAGCGCGGTCAACTGCTGCACGCCGATTTGGTCGACATCGTCGGGCGTCAACGCCGACAGCTCGCTTTCAAAGTCGATATGATCGAAAACCTTCTTGGAGCTGTCGCGTATCTTGTTCACCAGCAGGATACCGATCGGAATTTTGCCTTCCATCTTGTAGGTCGACGTGGTGCAGATCGACGTGGTGCGGCCGGTGCACCATTTGCGATCCGGATTGTCATTGCCGTCATCGCCATCGCTGCGAAGCTGCACCACCTGATCCGCGGTGATCAGGGTATGCTTGATCGCGGGATCGATCTTCTGCAGGAACGGCAGCGTCACATAGCGGCTGAGATCGATGTTGCCCGGCGCACGGTCGAGAACGAAGCGGGCCTGCGCCACGTACATATAAATCTTGCCGCTGGACGCATCGGCATCGCTCGCCCCGGCGCGGGGTCCTGGTTCGGTATAACCGGGGAACAGCGAAAGAAATTTCTTCTGATTGGGATGCTTGCTCGCCCAATCGCCGAACCGCGTCAGATAAGCGTCACTTTCGACTGCAGCGCCGCCGGTGTGATCGTTGAACGCAATGGTATTGGGCTTGAGCTGCGCAACATCGAGAGCGGTCGCCGACGGTACGTCTTCGATATGGAAACTCTGCGCGCTCGCTGCCGAAGCAGAGCCGAGCAAGCCCAAAAGCACAATTGCGTGCCGCGTCAGCATCATAAAATTCTTTCGCAAATATTGTTCAATCGGAATTAATTATAGCGCCCGCCCCAGGTCGTACCCGGATATCGGACCGTCGGCGCAGGCTGACTGAATAACGGTAAGCCGAAAAGACCACGGCCCTGCTGTGGCTGAGGCGGCGGCGGCGCTTGTTGCCAGCCCTGGTTGGGGAAATAAGCACGGCCGCCTTGCTCGTAGCCATACGGGTTATTGCCATACGGATTGTTCGGATCGCCCTGCTGCTGCTGGTCTTCATGCATGGCATAAACGTCGGCCTGCGAAACCAGCTGGTATTGCGTGTCCGCGACCTGACCATCAGGACTGCGCCGGAAATGCTCGATGAAGGCGCCGCCGCTGCGCTGCACCGGTGGCGGCTGCGGGCTCCCGCCGAACAGGCCGGCGAAGCCGCCATTGTCTTGTGGAGGCGGTGGACGGGCCGCACGATTCAGCAGATCGCCGCTCACATAATCGATCGGCATATCGACAAGCATTTGCTGCGCTTCGTGCGAGGGTCCGCTGAGCGGAGCCTTGGGCGCGATGTGATCAGCCCAGATCGTCTCGATGATCGGTTTGAAGATCGGCAGCGACACACGGGCGCCGGTTGCGTTGGAGCCAAGCGAACGGCGTTTGCCGTCACCATTGTCGTACCCGACCCACACCGCAACCGTAACGTCGTTGGTGAAGCCGATGAACCAGCCGTCCACCGCGTCCTCGGTGGTGCCGGTCTTGCCGGCGACATAAGGCGACAGTCCACCGATAGCGCGCGCGGTGCCGCGCGCCACCACGCCCTGCAACATCGTCTTGAGCTGATAGAAGCTCGCGCTGTCGGCAGCACTGATCGGCGAGAACAGCGGCACCTTGGGATATTGGTAAATCACCTTGCCGTTCTGCTCGATTGAATCGATCGCATGCGGTTGCGGCCGTACCCCTTCGTTGGCGATTGCGGCATAGAACGCAGCGAGATCGATCATCCGCACCGGCTGCGCGCCGAGTATGAACGGATAGTAGCGGACGCAGTCGCTGTAAATCTTTGCCGCCTTCGCCGTGGCGCAAACCTCATCGAGACTCTGCGCCGGATCGGAGTCGATGCCGCCGTCGAGCAGATGCGCGGTGACGATGTTCACCGAATTCTCCAGGCCGCGCCGCAGCGTCAATGCGCCGCCTAACTCATAATCGGCATTGCGCGGAGACCAATAGTCCTGTGGGCGATCGCCGCCGCTATTGGAATTACTGATCATGAGGTCGTGGCTGATCGTGCTGTTGCCGATCGGGGGCAGTGTCAGCGGCTCATCCGGCACCAGCGTGTTCGGCTGCAAACCTTTCTGCAGCGCCGTGAGATAAGTGATCGGTTTGATCGCCGAACCCGGCTGCCGTTGCGTCTGCCAGGTACGATTAAGCTGGCTCAGCGGATAGGAAAAGCCGCCGGTCATGGCGAGGATCCGGCCGGTCTTGTTCTCCAGCACCAGCACAGCGCCCTGCACCGTCGGCCGCACCCTAAGCTGCGCCTGCCCGACATTTATGGGCGCTCTTTGCCTTATCGGTTTCCCGGTTCTTGGATCGATCGCGGGCGGCGGTGGCGCGGCGTAGGCCGGCCCGGTCACATTGGTATAGACCACGTCGTAAAGACCGAGACCGCGCCGGGCATCAGAATTAACGCCGCTCAGCGGCATGATCCGGCCATCGGGCAGACCAACACGCAATGTGTTGTCGCCTCTTTTGCTGTCGCCCTTCTGCACGATCACAGCGGGCGTCCAATGCACGTCGTAGAGCGGCAGGCGCAAGGCTTGCAGCGCCTGCTGCCAGGCCGGCATACCCGGCGATGCGCCGATCTTCTGGATCGCGTCGGTAAGATTGGCTTCCGGGCCGCGGAACACAGTGCGACCGGACGAAATCTCATATTCTGCCAGACCTTCTTGCAGCGCGGCCTCGGTCTCGCGCTGCAATTGCGAATTGACAGTCGAATGCACCGTGTAGGAATGCGCGGTCAGACTATCGACGCCGTCGGTCTTGGCTTCACGGCCGAGAAAATCGACCAGGCCGAAGCCGGTGTCGCGGTGCTGCATTTTGAACGCGACCAGCTTGGGCAGCGCCGCGGCATCCTGCTGCTTCTGCACGGCGTTGATGACGCCATCGTCCTGCATGCGGCCCAGCACGTAACCGAGCCGGTCTTTGGCGCGATCCGGATGCCGGTCAGGATTGTAGAAGCTCGGCCCTCTGAGCAGTCCGGCGAGCATCGCGCCTTCGGGCAGTGTCAGGTCTTTTGCCGATTTGCCGAAATAGCTGCGCGACGCCATCTCGACGCCCCATGAGGCGCGGCCGAGATAAGCCGAGTTCAGATAGAGCTCGAGGATTTCGTTTTTGCTGAGCGTGTGTTCGAGCCGCGACGCCACGATCATCTCGCGGATCTTGCGCTCATAGCTTACGTCATCGCCGACGAGCAGGTTCTTCACCACCTGCTGGGTGATGGTCGAGCCGCCTTGCGGCCGTCCCGGCTGCGCGAGATTGCCGATGAAGGCGCGGATGATGCCGCGCTCGTCAACGCCGTGATGCTCGTAGAAGCGGCGGTCTTCGGCGGCGATGAAAGCCTTCTGCACATAATCGGGAACGTCGGACAGCGGGACCCAGACGCGGCGATTGCCGGGCTGGAACACGTCGGCGTAGTGGGTGCCGGTTCCGTCGGTCACTTCGCTCAGGCCGGGCAGTTGTTTGCCCTTGAGCTGAGCCGGGTCGGGCAGATCGGCCGCTGCTTTGTCGTAGAAGGTGATGACATCGCCCATGTCGACCACCGGGGTATCGACCTTCTCGTTCTTGCAGAACTGGTGGTAGGCGGTGTTGAGATCGCCGAAGTTCAATCCGTGCAGCGCCTTGATGTCGGTACCCAAGGCCGCCTTCGGATCATCCATCGCGGTCGAGATCAGATCATCGAGATTGATGAACTCGATATCGAAGGCTTGCCGCATATGGGCGCAACCGTCGCGCAATAGCTGCACCACCTCGTCCTGGTCCTTGACCGGGTCGAACTGCGTCTTCACCGAATCCGGGTGGGTCGTGACCTGGCTGAGCGTAAGCGCAGTCGCGAAAATCTTTACGAGGATACTGTCCATGGTGGACGGCGGGACAACCCGGTTCGGGGGACGCAACCTTATGGATAAGCGCGATTATACCGATCTGATCCTTACAAAAAGACTTTTTTGCGGGGTCCTCAAGGATACTTTGGGAGTGAAATTTTGCGAAACGGCGAGAATCGGATGATCTGGCGCAACTGGGCCTTTTAAGCCGCCGGAACGAGAGGCATAGCCATGCTCTGCGAAACCTGCCGATGGACCGAACGGCCGGGCTTTGTCCGCCGAGCTTCCATGTCAGCCGGGCGACAGGACCGCGATGAGCCGGTTTTCATCCCCTGCCCGGATTGCGGCGGCCAGACGGTCGCACACTGCTGCGAGGGGCTGTGCGAGCAGCCGGCACCCGATGGACCCGAGCCGGGCGTATAAATTTACCTTTTAGCGGGGGCTAGCCCCTCGAAGTGGCCCCGTCTCTGCAGCCAAGTAAGCAGGATCAAGGCTGGCACGCCGGCCAAAGCGCACAGCAGAAAAAACCAGACCCAGCCGGTTTCGTGCTCTGCATACCCACTGCCCAACGAGAAGATATTACGTCCGAATGCCGCAAGCGCGTTCAGCAACGCGAATTGCGTCGCCGTATAGAGCGGATTTTTACAAAGCACGGACAGATAAGCGACGAAGATTACCGTGCCGATAGCATCGGTGAAGAACTCGATTGTCGTTGTCAGCGTCAGCGCAGCCACGTTCATGCCGACCAGGGCCTGCCAGGAGAACGCGAGAATCATCAACGTTTGCAGAATAGCGCCGATCCACAGACTGACCGACAACGGGAGAGCGCGGGCAATGAAGCCTCCGGCAAATCCGCCAAGTAGCGTCGCCGCAAAACCAATGCCATTACGGATGGTCGCGATCTGGGTCAGCGAAAAGCCCAGGCTGAGCGTGAAATTTGTCGACAGCGAGAAGGCCAATGCATCGGCGAGCTTGAACAGCATCACAAAGATCAGCACGGCGATGGCCAAATCGCGCGAAAGAAAATCACGGAAGCTGTTCACTGCTGACCAGGTTGCGCGCTGCAGCCAGCTATCGCGCGCCTGCCGAGCATGCTGACTTTCAACGGCTCCCGAACGCTGCGGCTCGGTAGCCAATAACGTCGCCGCGATTCCGACCAGAACGAGAATCGCCATAATCGCGTAGCACGCGCTCCAGGACACCCGCTCGCCGAGCTCCGGCCTGAAACGCGCCACCAGAAGCAAGGCGCCGGCGCCCGAAACCAGCGTTCCGATCCGATAGGCGGCAACATAGGCGGCCAAGCCCGCAGCCTGTTCGCTCTCTGGCAGGCTTTCAACACGAAACGCGTCGATAACGATGTCCTGCGTCGCCGAAGCAGTGGCGACGAATAGTGCGCCTACTGCAACCACCGCCGTGGAAGCAGCCGGATCGCAGAACCCAAGGAACACGATCGCCACCATGAGCCAAAGTTGCGTGAGCAGAAGCCAGCCGCGGCGCCGTCCCAACATAGACGACAGCACCGGCGCATCGAGCGAGTCGACCAGCGGTGCCCATAGAAATTTTATCGTGTAAGGCACACCAACCGCAGCGAATAAACCGATGGTGCGCACGTCGATGCCGTTCTGCGTCATCCACGCCTGCAGCGTGGAGCCGACCAGAATAAGCGGCAATCCAGAGGAAAACCCGAGTAGTAGGACGATAAGGACGCGGCGCTTGAGATAGACCGCCAGCGCGTCCGCCATCCTCCCGCGCGGCGCGGGAGAGGAGCTTTCGCTCACTCCCCGGCCTCCAGGCGGCGCACCGGCCCGGCGATCACGTTTGAAGCGACAGGACCATCGACGCCGATCACTTCAACCTGTTGAATCTTGTCGCCGCGATCTTCGATCTTTTCGATGGAAATGACGGATTGCCGTATATCTTCGCCAGCCTGATTGAAATGCGTCTGAAGCTTGCGGATACGATCGCCCAGCAAGCTGACATCTTTCACTAGACGCGCGACCTCATCCTGAATTTTGTCGGCCGCCTCTCGCATGTGGGCATCTTTCTGGCTTTGCTGCACCAGCGCTACCGCCAGCATGAGAAGCGACGGCGACATCAGGACGACTTTCGCGCGGAGTGCCTTTTGTACCAGATCGTTGAAACTGTCGCTGACTTCAGCATAGACCGCCTCGGAAGGCACGAACATCAACGCAAACTCCTGCGTCTCGCCGGGTATCAGATACTTCTCGGCGATATCGGAGACGTGCTTGCCAATATCCATCCGCAACCGCTGGCCGGCGATTTTGCGCTCCTCGTCGGTCTTGGCCTCGCGATAGGCCGTGACACTTTCAAGCGGAAACTTGGCGTCGATAACAAGCGCGCGATTATCGGGCATGAACACGCAGCAATCCGGCCGGGTGCGGTTCGATAGCGTATGCTGGAATGCGTAAGTGCCTTTCGGCAGGCAATCCTGGATGATGGATTCCATCCGCCACTGACCGAACGCACCGCGCTCCTGCTTATTGGAAAGAACGCTCTGCAGCGAGGTGACCTGGCTTGCCAGGTTGGTGATGTTCTTCTGGGCGCTGTCAATGACACCGAGCCGCTCGTGCAGCTTCTGCAAATTTTCCGACGTGTGTTGCGTGGTCTTTTGCAGCAACTCGCCGAGCCGGTGCGAGACGTTATCGAGCCGCTCGTTGACCGCGTTCTGCAGTTGCGATTGGCGGTCGCCGAGCATGCGGATCATCGCTTCAAGCCGCTGCGCGGCCGCGCTTTGCGCCTGCGCAAGCTCCGCCATGACATCGGGCTCCTGCTCCGCCGGAGCGCGGCTGCGCATCAGCACCACGACCATCACCGCCACGGCGGCCAGCGCCACGACGACAGCGGCAATCGCAAGGATCGGCATCATCTCGGTCATTCGGCCACTCTACGCAATTCGGCTTAAGGAAGAACGAAGAGAGAACGCCTATATCCGGTCGGGCCCGCTGAAGCAACGGCATGGGCCTGAAAAACGCCAGATTGACCCCGCTTTCCCTAGGTCTTACATCGCCGCCCATGGCGATCCACGAAATCATCAAGATTCCCGACAAGCGGCTGCGGCAGGTGTCCGAACCGGTGAAGAAGGTCGACGCCGGCATTCGCAGGCTGGTCGATGACATGTTCGAGACCATGTACAAGGCGCCGGGCATCGGGCTGGCCGCGATCCAGATCGGCGTGCCAAAGCGCGTCGTCACCATGGATCTGTCGAAAAAAGAAGACGAACAGCAGCCACAGGTGTTCATCAATCCCGAACTGGTCTGGACCTCGGACAACAAGGCGACGCGCGAAGAAGGCTGCCTGTCGATCCCGGAGTATTACGAAGAGGTCGAACGGCCGGCCGCAGTGAAGGTCAAATATCTCGATCTCGACGGCAAGCCGCAGGAGATCGAAGCCTCAGGCCTGCTCGCAACCTGCCTGCAACACGAGATCGATCACACCAACGGCGTGCTGTTCATCGATTACCTGTCCAAGCTCAAGCGCGACCGCGTCACCAAGAAATTCATCAAGGCCGCGAAGAAGGAGGAGGCGTGATTGGCGCTCCGCCTCGTATTTATGGGTACGCCGGACTTTGCCGTGCCGATGCTGGTGGGGTTGGTCGGCGGCGGCCATGAGATCGCGGCGGTCTATACTCGCGCGCCACAGCCAGCAGGCCGCCGCGGACTAGAAACAACGCCGAGCCCGATCGCGCGCGAAGCCGAACGACTCAAGCTTCCGATCTTCACCCCCAAGACCCTGAAAGATGAAGGTGCGGCCGACGCGATGCGCGCCCATGGCGCCAATGCTGCGGTGGTCGTCGCTTACGGTTTGATATTGCCAAAAGCGATCCTCGACAGCTTTCCACTTGGCTGTTTCAACCTGCACGCCTCATTGCTGCCGCGCTGGCGCGGCGCAGCGCCGATCCATCGCGCCATCATGGCCAGCGACAAGGAAACCGGCGTCATGGTGATGAAGATGGAAGAAGGCCTCGACACCGGGCCGGTCGCGATGGCCGAGCGCTTGCCGATCGCGCCCGATGCGACCACCGGCGAACTTCACGACAAGCTCGCCCGGCTTGGTGCGGACCTGATGTTGCGCGCGATTGGCGCACTGGAGCGCGGCAACTTGCAACTGACATCGCAATCTGAAGCCGGCGTAACCTACGCCCGCAAGATCGACAAGAACGAGACTCACATCGATTGGGCGAAGCCGTGGAATGAAGTACACGATCACTGCCGCGGGCTGTCGCCGTTTCCCGGCGCTTGGTGCGAAATGCCCGGCATAGGACGCGCAAAGATCCTGCACTCGACCAAAGGCGATGGCAGCGGAGAACCGGGTCGCGTGCTGGACGATAAGCTTACCGTTGCCTGCGGCAGCGGCGCGGTGCGCATCGTCGAGTTGCAGCGCGCCGGCGGCAGACCGATGGCGGCCGGCGAATTCCTGCGCGGTAGTCCAATCGCGCCTGGCAGCGTGCTCACCTGATGCCGCGCTACAAGCTCACCATCGAATATGACGGCGGGCCGTATGTTGGCTGGCAGATGCAGGACAATAGCGCCACCGTTCAAGGTACGCTGACCGCGGCAATCGAGGCATTCACCGGCGAGCGCGTGATCGTGAACGGCGCGGGGCGCACCGACGCTGGCGTTCATGCGCTAGGCCAGGTGGCGCATATCGATCTCGGCAAGGATTGGGATTCCGATAACGTCCGCGATGCGATGAATTTTCATCTGCGGCCGCAGCCGGTTGCGGTGCTGACAGCGGAACGCGTCGCCGATGGTTTCGACGCACGCTTCTCCGCGATCAAACGCCACTATCTCTATCGCATCATCAATCGCCGCGCCGATCTGGCGCTGGAGCAGGAGCGCGCATGGCGCGCTCCGCGAAAGCTCGACACCGAGGCAATGCACGCCGCCGCACAACGCCTCCTTGGCAACCACGACTTCACAACATTCCGCTCCACCGAATGCCAGGCAAAATCGCCGGTGAAGACGCTGGACCGACTCGACGTCACGCGCGCCGGCGAAGATGTGCAAGTCACCGCCTCGGCGCGTTCGTTCCTGCAACATCAGGTACGCTCGATGGTCGGCTCGCTCGTTCATGTCGGCGAGGGCAAGTGGAGCGCGGACGATCTGGTCAAAGCGCTGGACGCGCGCAACCGCGCCGCCTGCGGCCAGGTCGCGCCGCCGCATGCGCTTTATCTGGTGCGGGTGGATTACTGAAGGCGTCCTTTCCGGGACGCGCGTATTGACGGCTCCGTTCGACCGGCGCAGCATTGCGCAGACGCAGGCATCCATTTTGCATCTTATGCGGAGCCGCTCATGAGCAAGGCGACAACCGAAGGCCGCGTAACTGTCACGCAAGACGGCCCTTATCTCGTCACCGGAAACATTCCGCTCACGAAGGAAACCATCGCCGCGAACGCCGACGGCAATTCCGAGAGTTGGAAGGAAGGCCACCGTTTTCCGACCCGCGAGAAATATTCACTGTGCCGCTGCGGCCAGTCCAGTTCCAAGCCCTTTTGCGACGGCACCCACACCAAGATTGGCTTCGACGGCACGGAGACGGCAAGTCGTGAGCCCTATCTCAACCAGGCTCAGACCTTGGACGGTCCGGTCCTGGCTCTGACCGATGCAGAGAGTCTTTGCGCGTTTGGACGTTTTTGCGATCCCAACGGCAAGATTTGGAATCAAGTTGCGCGCACGGACGACCCCAAGGTGCGCGCCATGTTCATTCGGCAAGTGAATGACTGCCCGGCGGGCCGCCTCGTTGCCTGGGACAAGGCAACCGGGCAGCCGATCGAGCCGGATTTGCCAGTTTCGATTGGCCTGATTGACGATCCGACGGAACACTGTGCTGGCGCCGTCTGGTTACGTGGCGGAATTGCGGTGGTCGCCGCCGATGGATTTGAATACGAACGCCGCAATCGCGTGACGCTGTGCCGGTGCGGCGCGTCGCAGAACAAACCTTTCTGCGACGGCTCCCACGCGTCGATCAAGTTTCAAGCGCCATAGAGTATGGTCCGGAAAAGCACACCCTCGGACTTGATCCGTGGGTGGACTTCCGGTTTTCCGAAAGATCATGCTCCAATGAGAAATCTAGGGCACAATCAGGCGAAATATTTCTCGATGATCCGCCGGTAGATCGCGGTGAGCTTCACGAGGTCGGCGACCGAAGCGCATTCATCGACCGCGTGCATGGTCTGACCGACCAACCCGAATTCCAGAACCGGGCAGTAATCCTTTATGAAACGCGCGTCCGACGTTCCGCCGGTGGTCGAGAGCTTCGGCGCGCGCCCGGTCACTTCCGCAATGGCGCTCGCCGCGAGATCGGTGAATGGCCCAGGCTTGGTGACGAACACGCCGGCATTCGACGGCTCCCACTCCACGAGCAAAACGCACACGACCCTCAGCCGCATCCCGGGCGCGCTGCTCGACCAGCGTTTTCAGCGACGCCTCGGTGTGGCAATCGTTGTAGCGGATATTGAACCGCGCCCTCGCCTCGCCCGGAATCAAGTTCACCGTCTTGTTGCCGATATCGATCGAGGTGAATTCGAGATTCGACGGATCGAATTGGGCGCTACCCTTGTCGAGCGGTTGCTGCATCGCCGCGATCAATTTGACCAGCCCGCGCACCGGATTATCGGCGCGATCGGGATAGGCCACATGGCCCTGCTTGCCGATGATGACCAAAACGCCGTTGAGCGAACCGCGCCGGCCGGCCTTGATGGTGTCACCCAGCACGGCAACGTTGCTCGGTTCACCCAACACGCAGTGATCGAATTTTTCGCCGCGTTCCGCCGCCCACTTCAGAAGCTTGATGGTGCCGTTGACCGCGATGCTTTCTTCGTCGCCGGTGATCAGCAGCGAAATCGAACCCTGCTTCGGTTTGCCGCCGTTCGCGGCAAGGTAATCGAGCGCGGCGGCGGCGAAGCAGGCGATGCCGCCTTTCATGTCGACCGCACCGCGGCCGTAAAGCACATCGCCCGCAACCTCGCCGGCAAACGGCGGATGGCTCCAGGTCCTCTCGTCACCCGGCGGTACAACGTCAGTGTGTCCAGCGAACATCAGATTGGGCTGCGTGGTGCCGATGCGGGCATAGAGATTATCGATCGGCGCGGTGCCCGGTTCGGTGAAGACGGCGCGATGCACGGTGAAGCCGCCGTGCTCCAGCACGCTTTGCAAATGAGTTAGCGCACCACCCTCGTCCGGCGTCACCGAACGGCAGCGCAGCAGATCGCGAGCGATAACGACAGGATCGGCGGTCATCGGAACAAGATACCTGCAGGGTCAGGATTTAGCGAGCGGATCAGGCCCGTACTGGTTCGGGCCTTCGGTGCCTTTGCGGAAGCCGAGTTCGACCAACAGCGCGAGCCCGACGACCGTGAGCGGCACAGCGACGGCAAGCGAGAGCAGGTTCGGATTTTCGTTCGTCCCTGCCAAGTCGAGCACCACCAGCAGATCGAGAAACGCATTGGCTGCAAAGAATGCGATCAGAACCCAGTTTGGCATCTCGCGATCCTGCGCGCGCTTGATGGTCACGGCGAATTGCGGATAGGTGAAGGCGAGATCGACGATGGCGCTGAGACGGTCGCCCTGGACCTGTTCGGCGACCGCTTGAACGGCGAACTGCGCGACGATCGTCAGAATTAAGGCAAACCAGAACGCCTGGCGGCCAATGCGGCCATGGAAACTGTTGAAGAGGAAAAGCCAGTCCATCAGGTTGATTTTTGTTGTTCTTGTGCCGGCCTAGTCGCGCAGCAGTTCGTTGATGCTGGTCTTGGCGCGGGTCTTTTCATCGACGCGTTTGACGATGACGGCGCAGTAAAGATTGGGACTGGCCGCTCCGTTCTTGCCTGGCCTACCCGGTATCGTGCCGGGCACCACCACCGAATAAGCCGGCACTTCGCCGACAAACGTCTCACCGGTCTCGCGATCGACAATCTTGGTCGAGGCGCCGATGAAGACGCCCATCGACAGCACCGCGCCTTCGCGCACCACCACGCCCTCGGCGACTTCCGAGCGTGCACCGATGAAGCAATTGTCCTCCACAATTACCGGGCCGGCCTGCAACGGCTCCAGCACGCCGCCAATGCCGACGCCGCCGGAGATGTGACAGTTCTTGCCGATCTGCGCGCAGGAGCCGACCGTCGACCAGGTATCGATCATGGTGCCCTGATCGACATAAGCGCCGAGATTGACGAACGACGGCATCAGCACCACACCGGGCGCGATGTACGCCGAACGACGCACCACGCAACCGGGCACTGCACGAAAGCCGGCATCGCGAAAATTCTTGTCGCCCCAGTGATCGAATTTCGACGGCACCTTGTCCCACCACGCGGCGTGACCGGGACCGCCGGAAATTTGCACCATGTCGTTGAGACGGAACGACAGCAGCACCGCTTTTTTCAGCCACTGATTGACCTGCCACGCGCCGTTTGCGGTCTTTTCGGCAACGCGGGCGGTGCCGCGATCGAGCAGATCGAGCGCCTGTTCGACAGCCTCGCGCACCGCGCCCTTGGTCGACGGGCCGATGGTCTCGCGCTGGTCGAACGCGGTGTCGATAGTCTTTGCCAGTTCGGCTGACATGGAAATCCCCTAAAGCCGGTTTGTCGGGTCAGCGACCGCCGATGTCAAGATTTGAGGCCGCGCAGGAAACCGGCAAGATTGTCGGTAACGTGATCGACATGCGGCGCTTCACGGCCGGCAAGTTCCCAGTCCTCACGCAGCACCACGCGCGCGCCTTCCGGCACCACCAGCACCGTGGTCATGCCGAGCGCATGCGGCACTTCAAGATTGCGGGCGAGGTCTTCGAATAAGGCGGCTTTCACGGGATCGACATCGTGACGCTCAAGGAAGCGTTCGTAGACTTGCGGCCGCGGCTTTGGCTCGAGCGCGGCCGCGCGAATATCGAAGATGTCTTCGAAGTGATGGCTTATGCCAAGCCTGGCGAGCACAGCACCGGCATGCTCCCGCGTGCCGTTGGTGAGAATGAGCTTGCGGCCGTCGAGGCCGGCGATGGCGGCGCCGAGTTCGGGATTGGGCGTCAGCGGCGAATGATCGATCTGATGCACCATTTCCAGATACGCATCCGGCTCAAGCCCGTGCTCCTCCATCAAGCCGCGCAGGGTGGTGCCGTAGCGGCGATAATAATCCTTCTGCAGGCGGAAAGCGTCGTCGCGGGAGATTTTCAGGAAATCGACGATGAAGTCGCGGATACGTTCGTCGACCTGATGCCAGAGATTGAGATGATGCGGATAGAGCGTGTTATCGAGATCGAACACCCAGGTTTCGACCTGGCCAAAGCCGCGGACCGAACGTTGCGCGATTTGTTGTTCGTTCATCGAATGTTTCTTTGCGAACGGTTCGTGACGTGTTGTTGCCATAAATACCGGCGACGAAGCAGCGATCCAAGCCGAATCAGTGAGTACGTCGGCGCAAACGGAGTGCTTGATGCGTCGGCGGTTACGGAACTCAATTCCATTTTTACTGGCTATTGTCGCCGGCACAATGGCCGCAGCAATCGTTGCGGCTTTCGCGATGATGGCGGCACATTCCTAAAACGGACTGTCGTTATCCCGCTTCGCGCCACGCCGTGGTCGGGAGTAATCCCTTCAGCGCGCCGTCATGTAACGCGATCGGATCGCGCTCGCCCTCCATCGCAAGCTGCAACACGGAGCGCGCAAGCTCATCGGGCTTGACGGTAGTGTTGCCGATCGCCTTGAGAGTCAACCACGCTTCATCGAACGCGGCCTCAAGGACGATCAGTGTCTGAGGATCGAAACTGTTGCTATGGAACCCGCGCATCCACCGCCCTCACCGCGGCACTTGCTCGCTTATGAACGTGGCCATTGCGGAGTGGGGGGACTTTCCGGGGGAAGTTGGCCGAGTTTGTGACGCCGCAGGCGCTGTCGAATCACTTGATCTTGATCGTATTGCATCGTCACCGGCCGCGGCAATCTCGGTAATGAGCTTTTTCAGGACGGCCTCGGCAAAAGTGTCATAATTCTCCGCCGGGATCATAAATGCACCCGGCCCACCGATAACATTGTCATAATAATAACGGTCAAGCATCGGCTCGATTGAAAGGATCGGCAAACCATTGATACCGACGCCGTCGCGCACCGCTTCATCGCGGGCTTCCGTCACTGAACGCCCGCTGTTGTTGGAACCATCGCCGGAAATATCGATAACGCGGCGCTCGCCCTTGAAGGGGCTCTGCACCAGCAGCAGGCGGGAATAGTCAATCGCGCCGCTGATCGAGGTGCCGCCACCGAACAACTGCCGTGGCGCGGCCTCGATCGCTGCGGCCAAGGTCTCGGTACTGGCTTCGTCCTTGATCAGAGTCCAATCGACCACGACAACGTGCAGCCGCGGCCCGGTCCACTGCATCATGGTGGCAGCGATCGATTGCGTATCCAGCGAACGGATCGAAGCCAGCACGCGCGGATTGCGGAACGCCGCCGCATATCCCTGCTTCTGCAATTCAAATCGGCCAGCACTGACGCTGCCCGACGTATCGACGGCGAGCACGAGATTAAGCGCGGTATCGACCTGCCCCGATTTCTCCGGCGCGGTCTGCGCATTCGCGGAAGAGCTCGCGGCGGCGAATGCCGCGAGCGCAAAGAGAATAAGCTTTAAGCTTACGCCGTCTTGGGACACAGTCGCGATGCGTTTCCGCTCGAAATCGCCTCAAGATCGGATGGAGCAAGATCAAGCTTCCTGAGGTTGTTGATCTGGTCAAGCGGGAAATACGGGTAATCGGTGCCGTAGGTAATTTGCGACACCGGCACGAGCTTCATCAACGCCGCCATCGCCGCCGGATGGGTGGCGTTGGCGGTGTCATAATAAAGCTTGCGGAATTCCGCCTCGATACCGTTCGGCGCAAAGCCACCAGCACCAGCATCGCGGGCTTTCTGGTCGTAGAATGCTTCGATGCGGCCAGCGAGGAATGGAATGGTGCCGCCGGCGTGTGAGAACAGCCACTTGATATCCGGCTGCTTTGCAAAGCTGCCGCTGAGCAGAAGGCTGACGATAGTGCGTGTCGTATCGTGCGGCACTTCGATCGCCGCAGGATACGCACCGACACTAAGCCGGCCGCAACAGCTCGCGACCAGCGGATGCACATAAACCACCGCCTTGCGGCGGTTGAGCTCTTCGAGGACCGGCTTATAGGCCGGATCGCCGAGCCACTTGTCGCCGTAGTTGGTTTGCAGGTTCACGCCGTCGGCTTTGAGCGTGCCGAACGCGTATTCGATCTCTTTGAGCGTCGTGTCAGTATCCATCATCGACAGCGGCGCAAACAGAGCGTAGCGGCCAGGCTTGTCACGCACCATTTCGGCGGCGTAATCGCAGCACATCCGCGCCATGTCGTGCGCCTTGTCGGCACCGGCGTCGAACCAGACACCGGGCGTGGATGCAAGCGACAGCACCGCCACCGTGATGCCGTTCTTGTCCATCGCCTCAAGATCGTTCTCCTTGGTCCACGCCATCTGCGTGCCAAAGTGCGGGATCTTGCGCTGGTCTTCCCAATCGGCCCACGCCTTCTGATAGGCCGGCGGATAGAAGTGATGGTGGGTGTCGACCAGTTTGGTCTTCGCAGCTTGCGCGGACGCTTCTTTTCCGGACAGCAGCGCGGTTGCGCCAAGCGCCGCAGCGCCAGCAAGAAATTGCCGCCGCGATCCACAGCAGCCGCACGTTGAAAGCCTCATAGTCTCCCTCCCGCTCATTATTATTGGGCGGGATACTACACCGTCATCGCCACATCTGGAATGCGACGATCGCCCCCAGCATGATGGCCGCGCCGATACCCTGAATCGGGGTAAGCACCTCACCGAGCAGCGGCGCGCTCAACGCTGTCGCTATGAGCGGCTCGAAATTCATGATCAGCGCGCTGCGGAACGGGCCGATGCGCACGGTCGAGACATAAAGCGTGAGTGTCGCGACCGCGGTACAAACGCTGACGATGGCGACCGCTACCCAGCCGTAAGTTGTGTGCGGGGTCTGCCAATGCATGGTCGCAACGACGCCGATGGCAAATAGCGCAGTCGATGACAGCAGCGAATACCAGGTCGTCAGCCGCGGATCGGTCTTTTGCAGCTCGGTGCGTGCGATCAGAGAGAAAAGCCGTACGGCACAGCGCGGCGCCGACCGCGAAACCGAGACCGAGGATCGACAACTGGTGCGGATAGGCGCCGATGGCCAGGGAGAGCCCGAAAAACGCGGCGACGGCTGCGAGACCACCTGTCCAGCTAAGCCGTTCAATGCCGAATATTGCTCCAACAATTCCGGTCAGCAACGGATAAATGAAATAAGTCAGCACCCCGATGGGCACGGTGATGAGATCGATCGCCTTGAACAGCCCATAGACGATGGCGGCGAACAACACGCCGAGGATAAGAGCTATGACGCGCGCTCGCGGTGTAGCCGGCAGCGCAGGCGGACCTACGCGCAGATAACAGAACAGAATAGCGATCCCGACAACGCCGCGGATCAGCGTCAACGGGAGCAGGCCGATCCCCGAATTCAGGGCAACCTTGGCAAAGGTGTCGCCGATGCCGAATGAAGCGGCGGCAACGATGCCCGGGACAAGAGCGGAGAACCGCTCGCGCGCGCTATCGGATTCCATTTCGGCTCAGCGGTGAATGAGCGTGCCGGCGCCGAGTTCGGTAAACAGCTCGAGCAGCACGGCGTGCGGCACCTTGCCGTCCAGGATGACCACGCCTTCGACACCTTGTTCAAGCGCGTAGATGCACGTCTCGACCTTCGGAATCATGCCGCCGGAAATGGTGCCGTCGGCAATCAGCCGCCGCGCGTCATCGACCGAAAGCTCCTTGATCAGCGTTTTCGATTTGTCGAGTACGCCCGGAACATCGGTGAGCAGCAGAAAGCGCTTGGCATGCAGCGCGCCGGCAATTGCGCCGGCAAACGTGTCGGCATTGACGTTGAAGGTGCCGCCGTTAGCGGCCGCCGCGACCGGCGCCAGGACCGGAATAAGCTGACGGCCCAGAATCACGTCGAGAACGGTGGTGTCGACTTTCTCCGGTTCGCCGACAAACCCGAGATCGAGAATTTTCTCGATATGCGAGTCCGGATCGACCACGGCGCGTGTCAGCTTGCGGGCGACAACCATATTGCCGTCCTTGCCGCAGAGGCCGACCGCCTTGCCGCCGGCCTCGTTGATGTGGCCGACCAGCTCTTTATTGATCAAGCCAGCCAGCACCATCTCGACGACTTCGAGCGTCTTGGCATCGGTAATGCGAAGTCCGGCGGCGTATTGCGATTGCACGCCGACACGATTGAGCATCGCCTCGATCTGCGGACCTCCGCCGTGCACGACCACCGGATTGATGGCGGTTTGCTCCAGCAGCACGATGTCTTTGGCGAATTCGCGCGCCAGATGTTCCTGGCCCATGGCGTGGCCGCCGTATTTGACGACCACGATTTCCTCGTCATAGCGCTGCATAAAGGGCAGCGCTTCCGACAGGATGCGGGCCTGTATTTCTGGGCTGACGGTGTCGCTCTGGCTCATTGGCTCGGTCTTCCCGCGCAAGAGTGAAGCAGATTTGACATTCGCTAAGAGCGTGCCGCTTGCTCGAGAAGCGAATGTCAAATCCAAAGCTTCACTCGCTACTTATATCTGCTAGTGGTCCTTTGATTCAAACATTCGCACAAGGTGCGTGCTGAAATGACATGCGAATGTTTGAATCGGACCACTAGACCACTTTGGCGCACCTATCTAGCGGCGCGAAGCAGCTGCGACAACTCACTGCGCGGGGACCGGCCCAATATAGGTCGAAGCGGGGCGGATCATGCGCCCGGTCTTTTGCTGTTCCATGGCGTGGGCGAGCCAGGCCGCGCAGCGCGCCACGGCGAATACCGGCGTAAACGCCTCGCGCGGCAACCCAATGGCGTCGAGCAACAGCGCCGCATCCATCTCGATATTGGCCTCGACACGGCGTCCGGGCTTGCGGCGTTGCAAGGCGGCAACCGCGCGGCGCTCAACATCCATGACGAATCCAAGACGTTTCGATTGCGGATCGAGCTTGCGCAGCGCCGTGCGCAACAGGTCAGCACGCGGATCGCGATGGCGAAAAATGCGGTGGCCGAAACCCATGAGACGACCACCGGAATCGAGCTTGCGCTCGATCCAGCCGCCGGTGTCACCGCTGGCCTCGATCTCGTCGAGCATATCGAGTGCGAGGCCCGGCGCGCCGCCATGGAGCGGACCGCCAAACGCGCAGTAGCCGCCAAGCGCGGCAGCAGCAAGCGATGCGCGTGAGGAGACGACGACGCGCGCCGCGAAGGTCGAATTACCCAGCCCGTTGTCGATCACCGTCGCAATATAGGAGTCGAGTGCGGCGACACGCGTTGGCTCTGCCGGCCCGTCCGCAATCATGCGCAGCAGGTCTGCCGCCGTGGTGAGCGACGGATCGGCAGCGACAGGTGCTTTACCGTCCTTGGCGCGGAGCAAGGCGGCGATTGCAACTGGAAGAGTGGCGAGAATTTCCGCGGGCGCGGATTGGTCCGGCAATGCGGCAAGCGCAACGCGCAGACCTTCGCCGAGCAGATGATTTGCCGCGCAACCGATCCAATCACCGATCCGCGCGAATGCTTTTTGGCGCGCCGCGCCAAGCATACGCTGCATGGAAACTCCGGTCAGATCTTCGCCTGCGAAGCCATCCCACATCACCGCGACCGCGGTTTCGTAGCCGTGCGCAGCGAGCGTCTCGATGGTGTGACCGCGCACCCAGACCGCGCCGGATTCGCCGTCAGCGTGGCTGAGCACGGTTTCGGCCGCGACCACGCCTTCCAGTCCGCTGTTCATGACTCTACCCCCGCAAAGCGCCGCGTTCGATCAGAAGGCGCGCGATTGCGGCACGCAACTCCGCCATGCCCGCACCGATGTGCGATGACGTGGCGATGACATCGGGAAACGCCGCCGGTCTTTTCCGTATTGCGGCCTTGACGGTATCCGTCCGTTCGGAAAGCTCAGCTTCGCTGACCTGGTCGGATTTTGTCAGCACGATCTGATGGCTCACGGCGGCCTTGCTCATCGCATCAAGGATCGCATTGTCGGCGGATTTCAAACCGTGGCGCGCATCCACCAGAATGTAAACTCGCGCCAACGTGGCGCGGCCGCGCAGATAGTCGTGAATGAGTGTTGTCCACGCTGCAATCTTGCTCTTTGCGGCGGCGGCATAGCCGTAGCCCGGCATGTCGACCAGCACGAGCTGGCCAGGGCCATCGAAGAAAATCAATTCCTGGGTGCGGCCCGGCGTGTTGGAGGTCCGCGCCAACGCCTTGCGCCCGGTCAGCGCATTGATGAGGCTCGACTTACCGACATTGGATCGTCCAGCGAACGCAATTTCGGGCGCCGTCATTCGCGGCAGCGATTCGAGTGAGCTGGCCGCTGAGGCAAAGTCCCATTCGCCGGCGAACAGCCGCCGGCCGGTGTCGAGCTCCAGGCTGGAAAATTCGCTGTTCATGTCACTGGCACCGCGAATTGTGCGAAGGCGCCGCCCCGGCGATGTGCGCGGAGGAGACTTGAAACGAGGAGATTTGGAACAAGATGGAAGGTACCCGGTTAGGAAATAGCGAAGCTGTGCGCGCCCCGGAGAGTTCCATGGATGACTGGTCGAACGTCAAACTGTGCGACGTGGGGAACCTCATTCTCGGCATGGTTCTGTTCTTCAGCCCCTGGGCATTCGACTTATCAGTTGGCGCGCAATGGCAGACCGCATCGGTCATCGGAATCGTCATTGCGGTGCTGTCGATTGCCGCGCTTGCCGCATTCGCGGTCTGGGAGGAATGGGTCAACCTGGTCGCCGGTCTAGCACTTATCGTATCGCCCTGGCTGCTCGGGTTCCAGAACAGCGACGCCATGACGATCGATGTTGTCATCGGCGGTCTGGTCGCAGTCTTTGCGGCATTCGAGGTCTGGTCCCTGCACGAACCAGCGCCCCAGGTCACCACCTAGAAGAATTCGCAGAGAAGAATCGATCTGCAAAAATGCGAAAAGGGGACATTCGGTCCCCTTTTTCTTTGTTCGGCCGGAAAGTAAACGCTGGATCAGGCAGCGACGTCGGCGAGCAGATCACGCCACTTGTTTGAGCACGGCGCATAGGCAGGATTTTTGGCGCTGCCCTGATAGCGCACCGCGGCAGCGACCGCGGAGATACCAATCTGCCCGTAGCATTCGTCGAGCTTCCTCAATTCAGCTAAAACCAGGAGGTCTGGACCGGTTTTCTCGGCTAATTCGGCAGTCATGTCTTGCATTGGAACCCCATTTTCCCTTTGCGATGTCCGATGATGAAATCGTAGCCGTGGAGTGCGGCGGAAATGGGCGACAAATCGTGCGCTGTCGTGACATTTCGGCAAGCCCCCAACGGCGGTCACATGACACCGGCGATGGTAAACCCTCGTTTAATTTGTCGGTCACATACTGGCGTCCGCTCTGCTCGCAGGGCGGCGCCATGGTTAACGACCTGAATTGTCCGATAAAGCCTGGGGATAGTGCGGCATTCCTGCAACACTTACCAACGACTGTGATGCCAAAGTCCTGTATTTGCTGGCATCGGTGGGGCGATTTCGTTATTCCATTCTTGGGCAATACGTCGGCGGGCGCCGGTGCAGGGGTTGGTTGGGAAATAGGCATATCATGACGATGCGTACGATCGGATTTTTGCTTGTTGGTCTTCTGCTCGGCGGTTGCATGCAGGAGACGCTTGAGCCCTCGACTCAGGCCACCTGGAAGCCGCGTGACAAGGAATTGATGTCGAACCTGCCCTACGCGCAGGCATCAATTCCGGATGAATACCGCCGGCACGTTGTCAGCTTCGATCGTCAGGAAGTTCCGGGCTCGATCGTGGTCGATAGCGACAACAAGTTCCTCTACTACGTACTGCCGAACCATCAGGCGATCCGCTATGGCATCGCAGTTGGTGAGGACGCGCAGGTGTGGAGCGGTATCGCCAAGGTTGGCCGCATGGAAGAGTGGCCGACCTGGACCCCGACCTCGGGCGAGCAGCAGCGCCTCGGGCCGCTGCCGGCTTTCGTCGCCGGCGGACCGGCTAACCCGATGGGCGCGCGGGGCATGTATCTTTACTCCGGCAACAAAGACACGCTGTACCGCATCCACGGTACCAATCAGCCGGAATATATCGGGCAGGCAATTTCGTCGGGCTGCATTCGCATGGCCAACGAAGACGCCATCGACCTCTATAGCCACGTAAAACTTGGTACCGTCGTTGTGGTGCTGAAGCCGCACGTCGATACGTCGACGCACGTTGCCTCTGGCGACGTTCCGACACGCCCGTTCTGATCTTTTCGTCGGGGGTTGCTGACGGCGCTGGCTCAAAGCCGGCGCCGTTTGCGTTTTCGAGCATGATCCGGAAAAGTGGAATCCGGTTTTCCGGAAAAGATCATGCTCAATCAAAATGCCAGAGCGACGATTGATTCAATCTAAAATGATTTCGCTAGGCGCCGAGCGTGATCTGCAGAATTTCCGGCGGTACACCGAAGCGCGCCGGAATGATGCTGGTGCCGAGACCGCCTGACACGATCAGGTGGCGATCATTCTCGACGATGTGGCCATAGGCGTATCGCGCGCCGTAGCGTGACGGCACGAAGGCCGGCCAGATGAATGGCACACGGATCTGACCGCCATGGGTGTGCCCTGACAACTGCAACGCAACCCGCTCCGGTACGTGCGGGAAAATATCCGGCTCATGAGCCAGCAACAGCACCGGATCGTCGGTTTTGATCTTCGACATCGTTAGCGGCAAATCATCGACGCCCATGAAACGATGGGGCCCGAGCCGAAACGCCTCCTGATCGCCCAAACCGGCCAGCCAGAATTGTCGACCTTTATCGCCGATCAAAACAGCATCATTTTCCAAAATCGGAATCTTCACGTCTGCGAATGCGGCGCGCACGCCGCGGATGTCGTGCCACCAATCATGGTTACCGAGCACGGCCCAAGTGCCGAGCGGCGCTTGCAGCCGCGCCAGTTCCGCCGCCCATACCTGATCGGGCATCTTCCTGATCGCAAACGGATATGACGCGATGTAATCACCCAGAAGCAACACGATGTCGGAATGCAGTTCGTTAGCCCGATCGACAATGCGCCGGATGTGCTCGATCTGCATGTCCGGGCCACCGGCATGCAGATCGGCAATCACCGTCATGGTGAGCTTCCGGTCCATCGGCCAGCCCGCCGGACGCGGCGCGTAACGGGTAACCACAAGGCTCAGAGGCTCAATCGCCCCGGCATAGGCTGCCGTGGCGGCGCCGGCGCCAAAAACTCCAGTGGCTCCAACAAGCAGGCCGCGGCGTGTGACTGGTACTTTCATATGCGTCTCATAGCGAGCGAGCCGTGAACGAAGGGTTCAAGTCGATTCAAAATGTCGGGGTTATCTGCGACGAGTTGGTAAGATCTCAATCACGATCCCGCGAGGCGTATGACATCGTCTCGTCATCTGCGCGGCAGCATTCTTTGCGTGCGCTCGATTATCGGCCCCGATCGATCTTGATATTCCCATCGCGGCGCAATTGCGTCTTTTTATCGAACATCTTCATGACCGATCGTCGCTGCACGCTTACGTAGCTAGGCGGCGAATTTCGATCACGCCTGAACGAGTTTTTCACGCGTTACCCAGTCAAGCGTCTGGTCCAGCGCTCGGGTCAGTCGCGCGAACAGGTCGTCAATTTCGGCATCCGTGATGATAAGCGGCGGACAAAGCGTCAGGACATCGCCCATCACCGCCCGCACGATCAGGCCCTCGGCTTCGGCAAACTGCACGGCGCGCGACGCAACGCCATGTTGCGGATCGAACGAGCGCTTGGTGCGCTTGTCGGCGACAAGCTCGGCACCGCCGATCATGCCAATACCGCGCGCTTCGCCGACCAGCGGATGCTCTCCGAGCGCCGCAAGCCTGTTCTGAAAGTGCGGTGCAAGACCGGCGGCTCGCTCGAAAATCTTGTCGCGCTGATAAATCTCAAGCGCCTTGAGGGCTACGGCGGCCGAGACCGGATGACCGCCATAGGTGAAGCCGTGACCGAATACACCGATCTTTCTGCTCTCCGATAGCAGCGCTTGATATTCCTCTTCCGGAATCATCACACCGGCGATCGGCAGATAGGCGGACGACAGGGCCTTGGCGACCGAGAGAGCATGCGGCTGGTAATTCAGCTTCTCGCATCCGAACGCGGTGCCGAGCCGTCCGAAACCGCAGATCACTTCGTCGCTGATCATGAAGACGTCGTGCCTGGTGCACACCTTCATGATTTTTTCGAAATATGTCTTCGGCGGCACGATCACACCGCCCGCACCCATCACCGGCTCGGCGATAAAAGCCGCTACCGTGTCGGGTCCCTCCTTGACGATAAGCGCGTCGAGCTCGTCGGCGAGCCGCGTCGCGAACTGTTCCTCGCTCTCGCCCGCTTCGGCAAAACGATAGTACTGCGGACAGGCGGTGTGCAGAAATCCCGGCAGCGGCAAGTCGAAGTCTCGATGGTTGGCCGGCAGGCCCGTGAGCGACGCCGCGGCAATGGTGACGCCGTGATAGGCCTTCATCCGGCTGACGATCTTCTTCTTTTGCGGCCGGCCGAGCGCATTGTTGAGATACCAGACCAGCTTGATCTGGGTATCGTTCGCTTCAGAGCCGGAGCCGCAAAAGAACACCTTCGAGATCGGCACCGGCGCGATCTCCTTCAGCTTCTCTGCAAGTTCGATGGCTGGATCGTGGCTCTTGCCGCTGAACAGATGCGCGAACGAAAGCTTGCGCATTTGCGAAGCCGCAGCCTCGACCAGTTCCTCGTTGCCGTAGCCGAGCGAGGTGCACCACAGACCCGCCATCGCTTCGATGTAGGACTTGCCGTCGCTGTCGTAGACATAGACGCCCTTGGCGCGCTCGATGATCAGCGGGCCGGTCTCGCGGAACTTGGCGAGGTTAACGTATGGATGCACCAGCGTTTCGACATCGCGGGTGGCGATATTGCTGAGCGGTGACATGACCATCCTTGCGCGTTATCCGCATCGTTCGGAGGATTGCTGCTGAATGCGTGCAATATCAGCAGCAACGACGGAACTGAATATCCGTTCAGAACTCCGAATGGAACGCTCTCTCACTTCCAGAATTGTTATTCGGTGAGAAAACATAAGGAATATCCCAATGCGGAAACTTATTCTGTCTCTTGCTGCTCTTTCGGTGATGGCGGTGGCCGCACCACTGACAGCAAATGCAGATCCGGTTGTCGTTGTCGGGCACCATCATCATTGGTACCCCCACCATGACCACGGCAAGACCGTGATCATCAAGCACGATCACGACTAAAGAAAGCCCGTCAAGCGGGCCAAAAAGAGCCTGGCGCAAGTCGGGCTCTTTTTTAGTTTGATGAACCGTTCACTCCGCTTTGAGGTTAGCCGCCTTGATGATCGGCCACCATTTATCGATCTGCGTTTCTTGAAATTCACCGAGTCCTTGCGGCGTTTGCTGCTCGCTTGAAGGAATGTCCTGGCCGAGGTCGTGCAGGCGCGTGCGAACCGTTGCATCGGCTAACGCCGTCACGACGGCAGAGCTGAGCTTGTCGACAATCTCGCGCGGAGTTGCCTTCGGCACCCACATTCCCTGCCAGAACGGCAACGACAGCCCGGCTACGCCGGCTTCTTCCATGGTCGGGATATCGGGCGTCAGGAACCAGCGCTTGTCGCTCATGATGGCGAAAGGTTTGACCGCGCCACTTTTCACATAGGGCAAGGTCTGCGAAGCTTCGGCGCCAAACCGTAAATCGATTTGACCGGCAAGCAAATCGGTCAGCGCCGGCGCCGCGCCGCGATAAGGCACGAGCTGGAATTGCGTGCCGGTGGCTTTCTGGAAATAAAGCGCGCCGATCTGGCTGGGGCTGGCGTTGCCGATAGTACCGGATGTCGCCTTGCCGGGATTGGCCTTCAGCCAGGCAATCAGCTCCTGCACATTGTCCGGAGGCAAGCCTTTGCGGCCGACGACGATCAGCGGCGAAAAAGACAGCAGCGCGACCGGCTCGAAGTCCTTGCGCGTGTCGAAATCCAGCGGATAAACCGCCGGGCTGCCGACATTACTGGTGCCGTCGCCGATTTCTATTGTGTAGCCGTCCGGCGCTGCGCGCGCCACGCGGCCAGTCCCGATGGTGCCGCCGGCGCCGGTAGCATTCTCGATGACCAGCGGCTGGCCGAGGGCTCTCTGCATCGGCTCGGAAAGAAGTCGGGCCATCGTGTCGACCGGGCCGCCCGCCGAGAACGGCACGATTACGGTAATCGGCCGCGTTGGGTAATCGAGCGCACGGGCCAGAGACGGCATTGCCGGAACGGCCGCTGCCGCGCTGGCTAGTCGCAAGAATTGGCGACGTTGTAGTTTCATCGAACATCCCGGACAGCCTAGCCTAGCAACCGCGCGGGCGCGCCGGAAGGACGATCATCTGCTGTGCAGACTAGTGGAGCGGATTTGACATTCGCTACCCACCGTGCCGCTAGCTCGTGAAGCGAATGTCAAATCCAAAGCTCCACTAGCCACTTGTAATTGCTAGTGGTTCTTTGGTTCAAACATTTGCACGCGATGTGGCCGAAATGGGATGCAAATGTTTGAACCGAACCACTAGAAGGCGCCAGTTTTTCTGGAACGGCTTGCTGCGAGATTGGCCGCAATCGGGCGCGGGCGCGGCAGCGGCACGGAATCAAGCGGCACTGCGGCTTCTTCGGCTTCAGACTCTGCCGGCGCTGCATTATCGGCCTGCGGCGCGGCGCTGGCGGCGGCAGGCGCAGCGTCCTGGGACTTTGCCTGAACGACCGGCGGCGGCGCCGGCGAGCGCACGTCCCATTCGCAAACTTTGTAATTGTTGCGCCGCTGGGCGAGATCGAGATGGATATGCTCTTCGTGCGAGCCGTCGGAGCCAGGTCCGAGAATGGTCGCGAACCGCGCACACACGCTGGCTTTGATGGCCTCGCGCCAGTCTTTGTTGACGTTGACGTCGGTGAGCGTGAGCGATTGGCCATTGGCGAGCTTGAACAGCCGCACATCAAGCGCATTGGCCTTGCCGTGCTCGCTTAATTGCGCACCGCGGACGCGATTGCGGCCGCGGCATTCATAAGAATCGAAGTTGTCGAGCCCGCGCAGCGGCGAACCGAATTTCAGGACCGAAGGCGCGACGTCGTCGCGCACCCACTGCGCGATCTGCTCCGCCATCGGGCAGCGCAGCGTCGCGGGCGGGTTGACCACCACCTTGTTCTGGTCAGGCAGGATCACCGCATCCAGCAGCACGGCGTCGGTGGCGCCGCATTCGCCCGCGCCAACCAGGGTCGGCAGCGGCTTGAACGTGGCGAGCTTGGACAACTGCAATTCGCAAGCCGACGGCGGCGCGGGCGTTGCAGTTGCCGATTTTGCCGGCGCGGCTTCCGGAAAAGCGGCGTAGGCTTCCTGCGGCGGCGATAACTCCTGGGGGATGGGAATTTGCTGCGGTGGCGCAGCAGCGGCAGGGCTTGCACCCAGCAAGGCGGCCGCGACGATGGCGCTTTTGACGCGGCAAATGCTCACGCAACGGCTCTCCGCCACAACCTTAAGGACCAGCTTTAAGCCAACAGCGGCTGGCTGTTCAAGCTAAACGGGATTTGCGTAATGCGAACATGCGGCTAACCTTGGGCGGCCGGCAGCCGCGCTGCGGGCCAAAACGCTGCGAAACGGGCCATCAAGTCCGTAAACGATCCGGAGGGGAACGCCATGTTAGGGCTGATGCAGGATTGGCAGCTGCTATGCCATCGCATCATCGACCACGCCGCCACCTATCACGCCGAGCGGCAGGTCATTTCGCGATCGATTGAAGGGCCTGTTCACACGACGACGTATGCCGACGTGCGCAAACGCGCGCTGCGTGTTGCGCAACGGCTCGACAGGGACGGCATCAAGCTTGGCGACAGGGTCGCGACGCTGGCCTGGAATACCTGGCGGCACCTTGAAGCCTGGTACGGCATCATGGGGATCGGCGCGGTGTATCACACCATCAACCCGCGGCTGTTTCCCGACCAGATCGCCTGGATCGCCAACCACGGCGAAGATCGGGTGATGATGCTCGATCTCACTTTCGTGCCGCTCATTGAGAAACTTGCCGGCGAACTGAAGACAATCGAGCGCTATGTGATCCTGACCGACTCTGCCCACATGCCGGCGACAACGCTGAAGAACGCGATAGCTTACGAAGACTGGATCGCGGACGTCGACGGCGATTTTGCCTGGAAGATGTTCGACGAAAACACCGCGGCAGGCATGTGCTACACCTCCGGCACGACCGGCAATCCGAAAGGCGTGTTGTACTCGCACCGCTCCAACGTGCTGCATTCGATGATGGCGGCGCAGCCCGATGGCATGGGCGTTTCATCGCGCGACGTCATTATGCCGGTCGTGCCGATGTTCCACGCCAATTGCTGGGGCTTGGCGCTAACCTCCCCCATGGTCGGTGCGACCCTGGTGATGCCTGGGGCCAAGCTCGACGGCGCTTCGATCTATGAGTTGCTCGATCAGTATCGAGTCTCGTTCAGCGCCGCCGTCCCGACCGTCTGGCTGATGCTGCTGCAACATCTCGAAGCCAACAATCTGACGCTGCCATATCTGAGAAAAGTGGTGATCGGCGGCTCGGCCTGTCCGCGCGCCATGACGCAAAAATTCGAGGACAATTACGACGTCGAGGTCTGTCACGCCTGGGGCATGACGGAGATGAGCCCGCTCGGCACGCTGGGTTCACTGAAGCCGGAATATGCTTCGCTTACCGGCGAGGCAAAGCTCGACGCCCAGATGAAACAGGGCCATCCCCCATTCTGCGTCGAGATGAAAATCGTCGACGACGATGACAAGGAGCTGCCGCGCGACGGCAAGACGTTCGGCCGCCTCAAGGTACGCGGGCCATCGGTGGCCCGCGCTTATTTCAGGGAAGACAACGGCGTGCTCGACGCTGAAGGCTTTTTTGATACCGGCGACGTCGCCACGCTCGACCAGTACGGCTACATGCAGATCACCGACCGCTCCAAGGACGTCATCAAGTCCGGCGGCGAATGGATCTCGTCGATCGAACTGGAAAATCTCGCTGTCGGCCATCCGAAAGTAGCGGAGGCCGCGGTGATCGGCGTGAAGCATCCGAAATGGGATGAACGTCCCCTGCTGGTGGTCGTGTTGAAGGAAGGCCAGACCGCGAGCAAGAGGCTAAGGCCGAGCTGTTGTCATTCCTTGCAGGCAAAGTCGCCAAATGGTGGCTGCCGGACGATGTCGCCTTCGTTGACGAAATCCCGCACACCGCGACCGGCAAGATCCAAAAAACCGCGTTGCGCAGGCAGTTCGAAGATTTCGTACTTCCAACCGCCGCGGCTTAATCGCCTAAACCTTAACGGCCAATCCCTGGATCAGGCTATGCCGGCCGGAATTGATCCGGCCAGGTTAGGTGCCTCTATACCACTGATCTTTAGGCACTTTTGAGCCAAACTCGAATAGCTGCCGGAACGAATTCTCGGTTCCGGCGTTTGACGTGGCGGACGTGTCGGGGATTCCCAGTGTCGCCACAAAGTAGTAGCGGCTTGCTGCGCCGCACTATCAACACATTTTCTCTGTCAAACCCGCCTCGACCCCTAGGTGAGCGGGTCATTCACCAATCCCATCAACAACTAAAAAGGCAAATCATGGCTGGATATAGCCTGAGAACGCTTTCGTTTGCTGTAACTCTTGTAGCAACTTGCATCGGTCTTCCGGTGATTGCTTCGGCTCAATCGGGAATCGCTTCCGTCTATTCTGAAGGTAACAGGACAGCCAACGGCGAGCGGGTTTCCTCTAGCACGCTGACGGCTGCGCATCGCAGCCTGCCGTTCGGCACCAAGGTGCGGGTTACCAACGAATCGAATGGCCGCTCTGTTGTTGTGCGGATCAACGATCGCGGGCCGTTCGTGAAAGGCCGCATTATCGACCTCACGCCGGCCGGCGCTCATGCGCTTGGCTTTTCAGGTTTGGCACACGTTACCGTCGACGTCGTCGGCGGCTGATCTTCTTTAATGAGGGACCCGAAAACGGGAGGCTTCGGCCTCCCGTTTTCCATTTCGGATCATGCTCTAAAATTCCGCCACGGCACGGATCATCCGCTCGATATCTTCCGGACGCGACAGGCGGTGATCGCCGTCCTTCACCAGTGTCAGCACGACGTCGTCGGAGGCCAACCGGGACACCAGCGCCTTGGCGTGTTGCCACGGCACGTCGGGGTCTTCGACGCCTTGCAGGATGCGCACCGGACAGCCGGTTTCGATCATGCCACCCAGCAACAAATGTTGGCGCCCTTCTTCAATGAGCTGCTTGGTCACCAGATAAGGCTCGGCCGAATACTCCGAAGGTCGCGTCCAGACACCCGTCTCTTCCAATTCGCGCTTGATCTCCGGCGTGAAGCGCTTCCACATCAGCTCTTCAGTGAAGTCCACGGCCGGCGCGATCAGCACCATGCCGGCGACCGAGGCCGCGCCTGCCGCATTGCGGCGCTTGAGTTCGCGTGTCAGCAGCAGGGCAAGCCAACCGCCCATTGAGGAACCAATCAGGATTTGTGGTCCGTTGCAGCAGGCATCGAACACCGCAAGGCTGTCGGCGAGCCAGCGGCCAATCGTGCCGTCGGTGAAAGCGCCTTCCGATTCGCCGTGACCGGAATAGTCGAAACGGACACAGGTGCGCTTTTGCTGCGCGGCCCAGTCGGCGAGCGCCACCGCCTTGGTGCCTTTCATGTCGGACTTGTAACCGCCGAGCCAGAACAACCCCGGCGAGGCCCCGGATTGCGCTCGGACAGCGAGACGCCGCTCGCTGCCCTCTTCAATGTGTAGGAATTTCAGACTGTTATCGTTCATCACGCCGGACACAATTGATAGGCACTCGCTTTTTCAGGTAACGGAACATAAATCACACACTTCAGCGAACGCTAAGCACCCGACGTGCATTGTCGTTGACTTATGCCCATAAACTCCCGATTTTAGCGCGCTACAGAAACCACATAGGAGATAACACCCATTCGTCGCCCCATTAGACAGCCGCAGCCCGTCGCCAAGGATGGGCCGCGCATCAACGAGGAGATCCGCGTCCGCGAGGTCCAACTCATCGATAAAGACGGCGCCAACCACGGCGTCACAGAAATCAACGCGGCAATTGCCATGGCGCAGGAGGCCGGGCTCGATCTCGTAGAGATCGCACCGAACTCGGTCCCGCCAGTCTGCAAAATTCTCGACTTCGGCAAATACAAATATCAGGCACAGAAGAAAGCCGCCGAGGCGCGCAAGAAGCAGAAGATCGTCGAGATCAAGGAGATCAAGCTGCGACCGATGATCGACGATCACGATTACGAAGTGAAAATGCGATCCTGCGAGCGCTTCTTCGAAGAAGGCGACAAGGTCAAGGTGACACTGCGGTTCCGCGGCCGCGAAATGGCGCACCAGGAGCTTGGCTACAAGCTGCTCGACCGGGTCAAAACCGATACCGCCAAGATTGCCAAAGTCGAGCAAGAACCGCGGTTCGAAGGCCGTCAGGTGGTGATGGTGCTGGCGCCGCGGTAATTCCGGCGCCGGACTCAATCTAGTTTCGTATTGGACAACGAAGATTTCGCCGCGCTGGCCGACTCGGCCGCGCGGCGTTTTAACAGGTCATGTTCCCGCTTGTTACCGGTGAGTGCCGCAGCCGTTTCGAAAGCGGCGTGCGCGTCTTCAAAGCGGCCGAGCTTGTGCAGCAAGTCGCCGCGTACCGTTGGCAGCAAGTGGTAATTCTTTAGCGCTGGCTCGCCGGCCAGACGATCCAGCATCGCCAGCGCTGCTTGCGGGCCCTCGGCCATGCCAACGGCAACCGCGCGGTTGAGCTCGACAACGGGCGACGGCGTGAGCGCCGCCAGTTCCGCATAGAGAGCGGCGATGCGTGGCCAATCGGTTTCGTCTGCTGCCGCGGCGCGGGCGTGGCAGGCGATGATCGCGGCTTGCAGCGCGTAATTGCCTTTAGCGCCGCCGAGCTCGTACGCGCGGTGAAGTGCCTGTAGTCCACGGCGGATTTGAAGCTGGTCCCAGAGCGCGCGGTTCTGCTCCAGCAACAAAATGGGCTCGCCTTGCGCGTCGGTACGCGCCGCCACGCGCGAGGCATTGAGTTCCATCAGCGCCAGCAGTCCGAAGACTTCAGGCTCATAAGGCGCGATGGCGGTCAGAACGCGGCCGAGTCGCAGCGCTTCGTTGCATAGCTGCGGCCGAAGCCAATCCTCGCCGCGCGCGGCGGTATAGCCTTCGTTGAAGATAAGATAGACGACCTCGAGAACCGAGGCGAGCCGCTGCGACAGCTCCTCGCCGCGCGGTGTTTCGTAAGCCAATCCCGATTCCGACAGCGTGCGCTTGGCCCGCACGACGCGCTGCGCGACGGTCGCCGGCGGCTGCAGGAAGGCGCGCGCGATTTCTTCGGTGGTCAGGCCGCAAATCATGCGCAGCGCCAGCGCGGCGCGCGCCTCAACTGACAATAGCGGATGGCAGGCCGTGAAGATGAGGCGAAGCATCTCGTCGCCGATATCGTCGTCGAGCGCGGCGTCGAAATCGGGCATGGCCTGCTGCTCCTGCGCCATATCGGCGGCGACGACGTCGTGTTTTCGGGCAAGCATCCGGTTCCGCCGCACATGGTCCAAGGCGCGATTTTTGGCGCTCGCCATCAGCCAGGCGCCGGGTTTCTCCGGAACGCCGGTCACCGGCCAATGCTCGAGCGCGGCGAGCAAGGCTTCCTGCGTCAGGTCCTCGGCAAGCGGCACGTCGCGCAGCATCCGCGCCAGGCTCGTGATCAACCGCGGCTGTTCGATCCGCCAGACCGCGAGGATCGCGCGATGTGAATTCTCGCGATGAAGATCGGCGGCGGCGGTCACGGCCGCCGCACCGGCTTGCGGGAGCTTCGCCTCAAGGCTGATATCTCAAGGACATACTAGGAGGCCATACGCGAAGCGAACGCGCGCAGTTCGCAGGTGCCTTCCCAACCTGGCATCAGATCCTTGTGCAGCTGCATGAACTCTTTGGCCGAGGCCAGAGCTTCGTCTTTGCCCGGCAGTTCGAAAATCGCATAGCCACCGATGATTTCTTTGGCCTCGACGAAGGGGCCGTCGACGACGCTGAGCTTGCCACCGGTGATGCGGACCTGTGCTCCGGTAGCGAGCGGCATCAGCCCGCCATTGTCGAGCATGCGGCCAGCCTTGATCTCGCGGTCGGCAAGCTTGTGCATCGCCTCCATAAGCTCGGGTGTCGGCGAGGCGGCATGAGAGGATTTGACAATGAACATGAAACGCATGGGGAAACTCCTTTTGAGGCGAGCCGCGCGCCATCGCCGCTGAATGTCCCGCCCGAGAAAGACGACGAGTGAGCCCGGCGCGGATCGACATGCGCGTTCTATAAAATCGCATCGCGGCGGCAAAGACGATCCGGGTCCACCCGGAAACAGGTGAGCCATAATAAGTAACTGGAATAAAAAGGAAAATCGGCCGAGGGCTCATGCGGACCCGGTCGGACGGAGCCTTCGACCGGGAATTGCGTTTGGCGGCTCGCTCTGCCATAACCCCGGGCTCTCGTCGCCCGGCCAGTCAGGGCTGCCGTGGCGGCGACGTGCCTTCGGGCACACCCGCTCAATTTCGAGCATTTATCGGCACGGCAAGCGCTCGCGCTTGCGGCCAAGGAGAGCAAAATGCCCAAGATCAAGACCAAGTCAGGCGCTAAAAAGCGCTTCAAGGTGACGGGGTCCGGTAAGGTCCTCTACGCGCAGTCGCGCAAGCGCCACGGCATGATCAAGCGCACCAAGAAGCAGGTCCGCCAGTTGCGCGGCACCAACGTGCTGTTCAAGACCGACGGCGACAACATCAAAAAGTATTTTCTGCCGAACGGCTGACGCGCGCCTGCCTCCGGCAGCAATCCGTCTCAGCGTTCCGCAACCTTTTACAGGAGATCGACCATGGCTCGCGTCAAACGCGGTGTCACCTCTCATGCCAAGCACAAGAAAGTGCTCAAGGCCGCCAAGGGCTATTACGGCCGGCGCAAAAACACCATTCGCATCGCCAAGCAGGCAGTGGAGAAGGCGAACCAGTATGCCTTCCGCGACCGCAAGCGGCGCAAGCGCACGTTCCGCGCGCTGTGGGTTCAGCGCATCAACGCGGCAGTGCGGCCGTTCGGGCTCAACTACAGCCGCTTCATCGCCGGCTTGAGCAAGGCCAACATCATGGTGGATCGCAAGGTGCTGTCCGATCTCGCGATCCGCGAGCCGGCAGCGTTCGAGGCGATCGTCGGCCAGGTGAAGTCCGCGCTCGCCGCCTAAGGGCGTGTCATGATCGACCGTGCCTACGTGCAACGGATGGCGCGTTACAATCGCTGGCAGAATGAAAATCTGTACGGCGTTGCCGACTCGCTGTCCGATGACGAGCGCCGCAAGGAGCGCGGCGCGTGGTTTGGCTCGATCCACAAAACGCTGAACCACATCCTGTGGGGCGACCGCGCCTGGATGGCGCGCCTCGCCGGTTTTCCACGACCGGCAGCCGGCATTCCCGAGTCGGTCAGCGTCCATCCTGGGTGGGACGTTCTGAAATCCGAACGCAAAGCGTTCGATCAGAACATCATCGACTGGTCGGATGCTGTGGACGACACTTGGCTTGCCGCTGACCAGACCTACTACTCCATGGCAACCCAGAGCGAATGGACCAAGCCGCGCTGGGTGTTGGTCACCCATATGTTCAATCACCAGACCCATCATCGCGGGCAAGTACATTCGATGTTGACGCAAGCAGGCGGTCGGCCGAGCGATACCGACCTGCCAATCATGCCGGACTAGGCACGTTTCATGACCGACACCGCGCAACTTGAGCAAACAATCCTCGCGGAGGTCGCCGCCGCTGGCGATGACGCGACGCTTGAGACCGTGCGCGTCGCCGCGCTTGGCAAAAACGGTTCGGTTACGGCACTCCTGAAAACGCTCGGCACGATGTCGCCGGAGGAGCGCAAAACCCAGGGCGCCGCGATCAATGGACTGAAAGATCGCGTCAACACCGCGCTCAATGCGCGCCGCGAAGCCTTCAAGGGCGCGGCGCTGGACGCGCGGCTCAATACCGAGACCGTCGACGTCACGCTGCCGGTGCGCGAGACGCCGGCCGAGATCGGCCGGGTCCATCCGATCACCCAGGTGGTCGACGAACTCACCGCGATCTTCGCCGACATGGGCTTCGCCGTCGCCGAGGGTCCGGACATCGAGACCGACGATTACAACTTCACCAAGCTGAATTTCCCGGAAGACCATCCGGCGCGCGAGATGCACGACACGTTCTTCTTCAATCCGAAACCGGACGGATCGCGCCTGTTGCTGCGCACCCACACCTCGCCGGTGCAGGTGCGTACTATGCTGACCCAGAAGCCGCCGATCCGCGTCATCATTCCGGGCCGCACCTATCGCTGCGATTCAGACCAGACCCACACGCCGATGTTCCATCAGGTCGAGGGCCTGGTGATCGACAAGGGCTCCCATCTCGGCCACCTGAAATGGATCCTGCAGGAGTTCTGCAAGGCGTTCTTCGAGGTCGATCAGGTCAAGATGCGATTCCGGCCGTCGTTCTTTCCGTTCACCGAGCCGTCGCTGGAAGTCGACATCCAGTGCCGCCGCGACAAAGGCGAAATCCGCTTCGGCGAAGGCGACGACTGGCTGGAGATTCTCGGCTGCGGCATGGTGCATCCGAACGTGCTGAGGAATTGCGGGCTCGATCCCGACGAGTACCAGGGCTTTGCCTGGGGCATGGGGATCGACCGCATTGCCATGCTGAAATACGGCATGCCGGACCTGCGCGCTTTCTTCGAGGCCGACGTGCGCTGGCTATCGCATTACGGCTTCCGCCCGCTCGATCTGCCGACGCTGGCAGCGGGCTTGAGTTCGTAAGCCATGATGAAATTCACCCTCGCCTGGCTGAAGGAATATCTCGACACCGAGCACACGCTCGGCGAGATCACCGACAAGCTGACCATGATCGGGCTCGAGGTCGAGCGCGTCGAGGACAAGGGCAAAGTGCTCGCGCCCTACGTGATCGCGCGCGTGGTCGACGCGAAACAGCATCCGAACGCCGATCGGCTGCGCGTCTGCATGGTCGATACCGGCGACGGCAAGCCGATCCAGGTGGTGTGCGGCGCGCCGAATGCGCGCAGCGGCATGACCGGCGTGTTCGTGCCGCCAGGCGCCTACGTGCCTGGCAAGGACATCACCCTGCAAGTCGGCACCATTCGCGGCGTCGAGAGCCGTGGCATGCTGGTGTCAGAAGCGGAACTGCAAATCTCCGACAATCACGACGGCATCATCGATCTGCCGGACGATGCGCCGGTCGGCGAAAGCTTCGCCAAATATGCCGGGCTCGACGATCCGTTGATCGAAATCAACCTGACGCCGAACCGTCCGGACTGCACCGGCGTGCATGGCATTGCCCGCGATCTCGCCGCCGCCGACATGGGCAAGATCAAGGGTACGGCGATCAAACCGATCAAGGGCGAATTCCCCTGCCCGATCGCTGTTAAAATCGAATCCCCGGAATTGTGCCCGGCTTTCGGCCTGCGCCTGGTGCGGGGCGTCAAGAACGGGCCATCGCCGGAATGGCTGCAAAAGCGGCTCACCGCGATCGGACTTCGCCCGATCAATGCGCTGGTCGATATCACCAACTTCATGACCTACGACCGCGGCCGGCCACTGCACGTGTTCGACGCGGCGAAGGTGCGCGGCAATCTCACGGTTCGGCGGGGGCGCGACGGCGAAGAGCTGCTGGCGCTCGACGGCAAGACCTACAAGCTCGACGATTCCATCTGCGTCATCGCCGACGAGCATGGCGTCGAGTCGCTTTCCGGCATCATGGGCGGTGAGGAAACCGGCTGCTCGGAAGCGACCACGGATGTGCTGATCGAGTCGGCGCTGTGGAACGAGATCAATATTGCGCGGTCGGGCCGCAAGCTCGGCATCAACTCCGATGCGCGCTATCGTTTCGAGCGCGGCGTCGATCCGGCCTTCATGCTGCCCGGCCTCGACATGGCGACGGCGATGGTGCTGGACCTTTGCGGCGGCACACCGTCTGAGACTGTGGTCGCCGGTAAAGTCGAGCCGCCGGAAAAAATCATCGATTTCCCGCTATCGGAGATCAAACGCCTTTCCGGTCTCGAGGCGTCGCTGATGGAATTGCGCCGCGTGCTGGAGCGGCTTGGCTTCTTTGTTGCCGGCCAGGGCGAACGCGTGAAGGTCGCAGTGCCGTCGTGGCGGCCGGACATTCAGGGCAAAGCCGATATCGTCGAGGAAGTGGTTCGTATTCTTGGCGTCGATCGCATCCCGGCGACACCGTTCGACCGCGGCGCGGCCCCGCGCAAACCGGTCCTCACGCCGATCCAGGTCCGCACCCGCAAGGCCAAGCGTGCGCTTGGCGCCCGCAATCTGGTCGAAGCAGTGACGTGGTCTTTCATCTCCAAGGCGCAGGCCGATCTGTTCGGCGGCGGCAAGCCGGAACTGGCGCTCGCCAATCCGATCGCGGCCGATCTTTCCGACATGCGGCCAAGCCTGATTCCCGGACTGGCGACGGCAGCGCAGAAGAATGCCGACCGCAGCTTCGCCGACGTCGGCTTGTTCGAAGTCGGCCAGATTTTCCGCGGCGACACGCCAGCCGATCAATTCACCGCGGCGGCAGGCGTGCGCCGCGCGCTCGACAAGCCATCGGGTATCGGGCGGTACTGGAGCAAGCGCGACGGCGAAGCCGATGCGTTCGACGCCAAGGCCGATGCGCTCGCGGTGCTGGTCGCGGCCGGCGCGCCGGCGCAGGCGCTGCAAGTCGTGCCCGGCGGGCCGGCGTGGTTTCATCCCGGCCGCTCCGGCACCATCCAGATCGGTCCACAGAATGTGCTCGGCCATTTCGGCGAGCTGCATCCGCGCGCGCTGGAAGCGCTCGACGCCGATGGCCCGCTGGTAGCGTTCGAAGTGATCCTGGAACGAATACCGGAAGCCAAGGCCAAACCGACCCGTGCCAAGCCGATGCTGGAGCTATCGCCGTTCCAGCCAGTCGAGCGCGATTTCGCCTTCGTGGTCGATGGCAACGTGAAAGCCGCCGACCTGGTGCGCGCGGCGCAGACCGTCGACCGCAAACTGATCACCGGCGTCACGGTGTTCGACGTTTACGAAGGCAAGGGCATCGATCCGGGCAAGAAGTCGATCGCCATCGCCGTCACCATTCAGCCGCGCGAGAAAACCATGACCGACGCCGAGATCGAGGCGCTGGCGGCCAAGATCGTCGCCGAGGTCACCAAACGTACCGGCGGCGTGCTGAGGGCGTAGTTAGATCGCCTACTCCGCCGCGATCGCGGCGTCAGCGATAAATTGCGAAGCGTAGACTTTCCGCCGCTTCAGATTGGCGCGATACATCGCCTCGAACTCGCCTTCCGGAAACGAGTGCGTTGAGGGCCGCTTCAACAAGGTATCAGCCCAAGCTTTCAGCCGCGGGAATTTCTCGATGATGCCGAGCGGCTTGACGCGATCGAGGAAGGAGTAGCGTTGCAGAAACGGCGCATAAGATGCATCGACCAGTGAGTATTTCGGGCCGTTGAAGAACGGCCCCGCGCCCTGCTTCTCCAGTGCTTGCTCAAGCCGCTCGAACGCTCCCGGAATTTTCTCGGCGGAGGCTTTGTAGGCCGCTTCGTCCTGGGCATAACCGGTCGCCGTCACCGAACTGGCAAAGGTCGGGACGTAATCGGTCCAGGCGCGGTTGATGGCGCGCAGCACCGGATCCTCCGGATGCAGCCGTGGCGCAATCGTCTCATCGAGATACTCCGCAATCGCGTTCGATTCGAACAGCGACACCTTTTCGTCGATGCGCAGCACCGGCACTTTCTTGTGCGGCGAAATGGCAAGAAACCAGTCGGGCCGGTTGTCGGACTCGATGTGCCGGAATTCGAACGGGGTATTCTTCTCGCGCAACACAATCGCCGCGCGCTGCACCCACGGACAGGTCTTGAAGCTCACCAGAAGATATTTCGGCACGACGTCCTCCAAAGGTTTTGGAAAGTCTATCGTCTTTTCAAGGTCCGGAGAATGGCCCGCTGACGCGTCGAATCCCAGAGCATCATCCGGAAAAGTGGGAACCGGTTTTCCGAAAAGATCATGCTCAATCAAAATGCTAGAGCGACGACCAATTCAATCTAAAACGACTTCGCTCTAGCGCTCGTCGCGCATGATATTCGGCGTGCCGGAATATTGTCCGACCGCCGCCGGTTCTCGCATTCGCCGTTCCGGACGCATGGCTCTCACCTTGCGCTTCGACGCTGGTGCCACCGCTTGCGCTTCATCCTGCGGAACCGGCTTGGCAGGAGGACCGAGCTTGGCCAGTACCGCGTCGGCGGTACGCTCGCCGGAATCCCAGGCGCCGCCAACCGTGCCCCATAAGGTTTCGTGCGCCGCTTCGCCGGCAAACCAGACCGAATCCGCAACCGGCGACATCATGATCTGCCGCGCGACCTGACCGCCAGGCACCGCCGACGACATCGCGCCGAGTGTCCACGGGTCGTTGCCCCAGCGTGTCGCACTGGTGCGGCCGATCGACTTCTTCACGTCGCTGCCGTAGAGGCCGGCGAGCCAGTCGGAGGCGAACGCGACCATCGCGGCTTCGCCTTGCGCAGCGAGATCGCGGCCGAAACCGCCGGCGACGTCAATCAGGCACAGCGGCGTGCCGGAGACATTGGCCAGCATCGCCGCGGTATGAGTATCGGCGGATTTTTCGAACACCAGATCGTCACTCTCAAGTCCGAGTGGATTGCCGTTAAGCTCGAGCGCGATGTGGTCGTAGCTGCCGAGCGAAAGCCTGCCGAACGCATCGATATTGCGGTGAGGCAATTCCGGCGTGAACTGAATCTTGCCCGACGCGATCACATTGGTTGCCACCGTCACGATGACGGCGCGGGCATTCAGCGTACCCTTCGCGGTCTCGACGGAAACGCCGCGCCGGTAATCGATCGACTTCACCGGCGTCGAGAGCTGAACCGCAAGCCCATCGGCCATGGCCTTGATCAACGAGCCAAGTCCCTGCCGGCAAAACATCGCCGCGGTGCGCTCGGCACCTTTGGAAAGATCGAGACAGGACACCTGCGCCAGATCCTTGCTGCAGCCATAAGGGCCGAGCATGAATTCCACCGTGCCGCGCCAGTCGCCGAGATCGGCCGGCATCACCTGCTCGCACGGGATATCGGCTTTGCGCGCTGCATCGTTGATCGCGCGCGTCGCACGCACTTCGGCGGAAAGGAAGTCTTCGAGCTCGCCTTCCCGCGCGAAACGGCGGCCAATGCGGATCTTCTGGCTGCTCGGCGCCTGATAAACGTTGATGCCGCTGCGCAACGTCAGCTTGGTTAGCGGATTGATATCGGGCGTGTAAATCCAGTGGGCGCCGCGATCGAACGGCACGCCGAAGGTCTTGGTATCGGTGACACAGCGGCCGCCGACGTGATCGGCAGCCTCCAGCACAACATAGCGCCGCCCTGCGGCAGCGAGCTTACGCGCCGCGGCAATTCCGGCCGCACCGGCGCCGATGACGATGACGTCGAGCGCGGGCGCCACGGGGATCGTCGCTGCGATCGCTGGGCGCGCGGCAAAAGCTGTCGCTGCGGCGAGAAATGATCGTCGGCTAAATCGCTTCATGGTTTCCGGAAAATGTTTGTGCGTTGCACATTGCCCGAAGAATAGCGCTTTCGCAAACGCTACGCTTAAGTTTCTACAAACACCTGGTTCCACCTGTGAACTAAAACGCAACGGACTTCGCCTAAAATGTCTTTCAATAAGACGCGCAAAGACGCGGCAAAACCGCGCGATCAAATGTAGGACTTGGAGCGTAGGACTTGGGAGGTCCTATGGGACTGATGCTTGAAGGCGCCGGGCGCCTGATCGCCCGATTTTTACAGCGGCCGGTTCGCGGCTATGAGCCGTTCACGCCGAGCGATCCTGACGCGTTGCGCCAATCGCTGGAACCCGGCGACGTGCTGCTGGTCGAAGGCAATAATCACATCTCCGGCGTGATCAAATATCTCACGCAATCGACGTGGTCGCACTCCGCGCTTTACGTCGGACTGATCGAAGGCCGCGTCAGCGAAGACGGCGAACCCCATGTGCTGATCGAAGCCAATGTCGGCGAAGGCGTGGTCTCCGCGCCGCTGTCGAAGTACTTTCGTTTTCATACCCGCATCTGCCGCCCGGTCAATTTGACGACGGAAGACTGTGCGGTGGTATGCCGATACGCGACCGAGCGCGTCGGCCTTGCCTACGACATGAAAAACATCATGGATCTGTTGCGTTATCTGCTGCCACTGCCGATCCCGCAGCGCTGGCGGCGGCGCATGATCGCGCTCGGCTCCGGCGACCCGTCGAGGCTGATTTGTTCGGCGCTGATCGCGGATGCGTTCAGCACAGTGCGCTATCCGATCCTGCCGAAGATCACGCTGGCGCGCAGCATGCAGGCACTGGAGCAGATTCTCGAAATTCGGCACTCGTCGCTCTATTGCCCGCGCGATTTCGATATCTCGCCATATTTCAATGTGGTCAAGCCAACCATCCGTCAGGGTTTCAATTACAAGGCGCTGCATTGGGCGGACCAGATGCAAGCCCCGCTGGTGCCACAGATCGACGACGAAGCCGCTGATACTGTCGCCGCTTGACGGCTTGTGCCGGCCGGGAAGCGTCGTTACCTCTGCCCCGCCCCCTTGGGTAGAGGCTGAAATGCTCGACGCTGCCACCAACGCCATTACTCAGATGTTCTCGCCGGCGCTGCGCGCAGTGCTGTGGCGAACGATCGGGCTTTCATTGTTGCTGATCGCGGTCGCCGGTATCGCCCTGCAAAGGCTGATCGCGCATTTGCTCGATCTGGGCAGCGCCACGGTCGAAACCTCGATCGGCCCGCAAGCCCATGATCCTGCCCACGCGCTGGCCTGGCTGCTATCATTCGCGGCCGGCCTCGGCATTGTCGTCGGTAGCATTTTCCTGATGCCGGCGGTCACCGCGGTGGTTGGCAGCTTTTACGCCGACCGCATCGGCGACGTCGTGGAACACGAGCACTATCCCGCCGACCCCGCGGGCAAGGCGATGCCACTGCCGCTCGCGCTATGGGAAGGACTAAAGACCGCGCTGCTCGCGGTGGTCATTTATCTGTGCGCCGTACCGCTCATCCTGTTTGCCGGATTTGGCGCAGTGATCTTTTTTATTGCAACCGCCTATATTCTCGGCCGCGAATACTTCGAGCTTGCCGCTATGCGCTTCCGGCCGCCGCCTGAGGCGAAGTTGCTGCGCCAGCGAAACGCAACGACGGTATTCCTGGGTGGATTGTTGATCGCCGCCTTTGTTTCAATTCCGATCGTAAATCTGGCGACGCCGCTGTTCGCGATGGCATTGATGGTGCACGTGCACAAAAAGGTCAGCACGAGAAATCTCGTCGCGCCGGCGTGACGCGTTGCAATAAGCCGTAGAAACGGCGCCAATCCGCCATTTTGGGCCTGTCACAAAACTGAATCGAGCGCCCGATAGCTTCAAACGGGGGCGGGAAACACATCGATACTCGATGCAATCCTGCGAACGGCACGGTTCGGAATAAACTTTATCGACACTCGGCATCGTGACGCTGCGGCGTCGCGCAGCCTTGCCATGACGTGTTTCCGGCCGTGCGTTTTGTCTTGCAGCAGAGTTGAAAACTAGCGCGAAAAGGATAGGGCGATGGACGCGACCGAAGTACCCGGACGGCCCCAGGCGGAGCCACCCAAGACCGTTCAGCAGTACATCGACGAATTGCCGGCATGGTCCGACGGCACCAGACTGAAATCATCTCCGATGACCGGAATGCAGTGGCGCATCTGGTCGCTGGCGGCTACCGGAAAATTCTTTGAAGGCTATGTGGTCTTCATGACCGGCGTGGCATTGCCGCTGATTATACGCCAATTCAACATTCCCTCCGGCGTGAACGGCATCATCAGTGCGGCGAGCCTCGCCGGCATTTTGTTTGGCTCCGTGCTGCTCGGCGGCTTGTCGGATTATTTCGGGCGCAAGCGGATGTTCATCGCCGAGATGATCCTGTTTTGCGCATTTTTGGCGCTGCTGCTGCTGTGTACGAACTATCTCTCGCTCGCGATCTGTTTGTTTGGGCTGGGACTTGCGCTCGGCTGTGACTATCCGACCGCGCACATGATTATTTCGGAGACCGTCCCGAGCACCGCGCGTGGCAAACTGGTGCTCGGCGCCTTCGCCTTTCAGGCGCTCGGCGCGTTGGGCGGCACGGGTATGGGCTGCCTTGTTCTCGTGCTCGACCCCGATGTGTCGGCTTGGCGCTGGATGTACGCAACAGCGCTTATTCCGGCCATTTTCGTGACGATTGCCCGCTTCTTTATTGTTGAAAGCCCCAACTGGCTCGCGGTGCGCGGCGACCATGAAGAAGCCGAGAAATCGGTTACCCGGCTACTGCATCGCGACCCGGTATATCCAACCAAAGTGATGCTGGTGCGGTCCGAGACCGCCGGCGAAGGCAAGCCGCGCAGCAACGCCTCGTTCGGTGCGCTGTTCAACAGCCGCAACCGCCGCGCCACCATCTTTGCCTCGGTGCCGTGGTTCATCCAGGACCTCGGCACCTACGGTATCGGCATTTTCACGCCGGTCATTTTGGGTGCGGCGCTCGGAGGCGGCGCCGACCATGTCCGAAGCCTGAGCGACCTGATCGCGAACAGCATCATCGCCGCCAAAGGCGCGGCGATGATCACCAGTCTGCTGATCATCGGCATCCTGTTCGCCATCGCGCTAGCCGACAAATACGGCCGCATCTGGCTGCAGATCATCGGCTTCATCGGCTGCGCTGCTGGTCTTCTGCTGGCATCGTTGTCTGTCGACTTCGAAGGCTCGACCAAGATCGCGTTCATCTTCGCCGGCTTCATGCTGTTCGACTTCATGACCAATCTTGGCCCGAACGCACAAACCTATTTGATTGCGGGCGAGGTGTTCCCGACCGAAGTGCGCGGCATGGGCGCCGGCTTTGCCGCCGCCTTCGCCAAGATCGGTGCCGTCGCGACGGCATTCCTGTTTCCGATCCTGCTCGACGCGATCGGAACCCGCGCCTTGCTGTACGGGCTGATCGTCACTTCGCTGCTCGGTGCCGTGGTCACCTGGATGTACCAGATCGAAACGACCGGCGTGAACCTCGACGAAATCGGCAAGGACACCAACGACAACCAGCAAAACGTTTCCAGCAAGAAGGTGGCGGCGTGATGAGAACCCTTTACAACAACCGGCGACCGGGCGTGGCCCCGCTCGCGGCAACCCTCGTCTCTCTCGGTCTGTTCGCTCTCGGAGCAGTCCCGGCAGTGGCGGCCAACGTCACACTCGGCGAAACCGGCTCGACCCTGGTCTATCCGTTGTTCAAGCTCTGGATTCCGGATTATGCCACCGTCGCACCGAACGTCACGCTGACCGCAGCCGGTACCGGCTCAGGCGCCGGCATCAGCGCCGCGATATCGGGCGAGGCCCGGATCGGCACCTCGGACGCCTATATGTCCGACGAGCAGTTCCAGCAGAACCGCGGCATCCGCAACATTCCGCTGGCGATTTCGGCGCAGACCGTGAACTACAATATTCAAGGCTTGAACGGCGGCGACTTGAAGCTCAGTGGACCCGTCCTTGCCGGTATTTACACCGGCAAGATCACCACCTGGGATGCGCCCGAGATCGCCAAGCTCAATCCGGGCACGCAATTACCGCATCAGGCGATCGTGCCCATTCGGCGTGATGATGCGTCGGGCGACACGTTCATCTTCTCCCAGTTCCTCGATTTTTCGACCCAGACTTGGGAAGATCGTATCGGCTACGGCACTAGCATCGATTGGCCGAGCGTCGCCGGCGAGCACACGGCGAAGGGCAACGACGGAATGGTCGAGGCCATTGCGGCGACGCCGTATTCGGTCGGCTATGTCGGCATCAGCTTCAAGCAAGCGATCACCAAGGCCGGGCTTGGAACGGCACTGCTGCAAAATCAGAGCGGAAAATTCCTGCTGCCGACGCCGGCAACGATCAATGCCGCGGCGTCATCGCTTGATCCGCGAACGCCGCCTGACGAAAGGCTTACGCTGGTGTTCGCGCCGGGCGATGAGTCCTATCCACTGATCAACTACGAATATGCCGTGGTGTCGTCGCGTCAGCCCGATGGCGAAACCGCCGATGCACTCCGCCATTTCCTGCTCTGGGCGATTTCGCTCCAGGGCGGCAATGCATCGAAATATCTCGATCAGGTCGGATTTATCCCGCTGCCGGATTTCATCCGGGCGCTGAGCGAGAAGCAGATTCAGGCGATCACGCCCGCGAGCACGGGCGGCTAACCGTCTCCCGGGACTGATACGCATAAAAACGGCGAACGTCCGCTAGCCCCGCTAGCGGACGTTTTCTTTTGTACGAATAGGCGCCCGATTATTTGATCAAATCCAAAAACACATTTGCTCTCCTGCGGTGGTATTCTCCAGAAAACACTGCAGGAGGCACGGCATGATTTCGAAGAATCGTTCACTAACCTCAATCTTTACCGCCATGCTCGTGTCGACGAGCATGCTGGTTTCATCGGCGGCGCAAGCCTGCACGCGCTTCGTCTACCTCGGCGCCAACGATCAGGTGATCACTGCGCGCTCGATGGATTGGAAGGTTGATGTCGGCACAAACCTCTGGGTGTTCCCGCGCGGCATGAAACGGTCCGGAGAAGCGGGCCCAAACTCCATTCAATGGACGTCGAAATATGGCAGCGTCATCGCGTCGGCCTACGACGTTTCAACCACCGATGGCATGAATGAAGCCGGCCTTGTCGCCAATGTGCTGTGGCTGGTCGAGTCTTCCTATCCGAAATACGACGGCAAGACGCCCGGCTTGTCACTCGCAGCCTGGGCCCAATATGTCCTCGATAATTTTGCCACCGTGCAGGAAGCGGTCGATGCACTGGCAAAAGAGCCTTTCACGATCGTCACCGCCAACGTGCCGGGCGAGCAGAGGCTTGCGACCTTGCATCTGTCGCTATCGGATTCCAGCGGCGACAGCGCGATTGTCGAATATATCGACGGTAAGCAGGTCATTCACCACAGCCGCAGCTATCAGGTGATGACGAATTCTCCGATTTTCACGGAGCAGCTCGCGCTAAATGAATATTGGAAACAAATCGGCGGCACCGTCATGTTGCCCGGCACGAACCGTGCATCGGACCGTTTTGCGCGCGCCTCTTTCTATGTGAACGCAATCCCGAAAGCCGAGAATCCGGTCGAGGCCATTGCGAGCGTGTTCAGCGTGATTCGCAATGTCTCCGTCCCATTCGGGATTACCACGCCGGATCAACCCAATATCTCGTCGACGCGCTGGCGCACCGTGGCAGACCACAAGCGCAAGCTTTATTTCTTCGAGTCGGCGCTAACGCCGAATATTTTCTGGGTTGACCTGACCAAGCTTGATTTCTCCGCGAGCACCGGGAAGGTCATGAAGCTCGATCTCGGTCCCAACCAGACGCATATTTATTCCGGTATGGCCGACGACCAGTTCAAAGAAACCAAGCCTTTCAAATTCCTCGGCCTTTAGGCTGCCGGCAAGACAGCGAGCGGGCTGCTCCTACTTCCACACCTCGTCCGCAAGCTCGACTACCATCCGCAGCTTGGCCCATTGCTCCTCTTCGGCGAGCACGTTGCCTTCTTCGGTGGAAGCAAAGCCGCATTGCGGCGACAGGCAGAGCTGATCGAGCGGCGCAAACTTCGCCGCTTCATCGATGCGGCGCTTCACGTCGTCTTTTTTCTCGAGCGTGCCGCTCTTGGTCGTGATGAGACCGAGCACGACCATCTTGTTGCCTTTCGGCAGGAAACGCAGCGGTTCGAAGCCGCCGGCACGAGACGTGTCGTATTCGAGGAAGTAGCCGTCGTAGTTCAACTGGCCGAGCAGCACGTCCGCGACCGGCTCGTAGCCGCCTTCGGAAATCCAGGTCGAGCGGAAGTTGCCGCGGCAGATATGAGTGGTGATCGTCATATCGGCCGGCTTGCCTGACAGCGAGTTGTTGATCAGCTTGGCGTAGTCCTGCGCCAGACGATCGGCATTCAGCCCGCGGTCTCGCGCCTTTTTCAATTCTGCCTGCGAGCAAAGATAGGCCCAGGCGGTGTCGTCGATCTGCAAATAGCGGCAGCCGGCGTCGTAGAAGCCCTTGATCGCCTCGCGATAGGCCCGCGCCAGATCGGTGAAGATGGAATCGCGATCGGTATATTCCTTGGTGGCGATAGCGTTCGGCTCGAGACGGAAGTGCATCGTGGCCGGGCTGGGAATGCACATTTTCGGCGTGACGCTGCAGTGGGCTTTGAGAAACTTGAAGTGCTCAATCATTTTATGATTGACCGAGCCGAGCCTGCCGACGATGCGCGGGGTGAGGTGCCGGGTCTGCACACCCTGAAACTGGATGCCGTGGTCGATTTCGTCGATCTCGACGCCGTCGAGCATGCCGTAGAAATCAAAGTGCCACCACGAGCGGCGGAATTCGCCGTCGGTCGCGACCTTGAGCCCGACCTCTTCCTGTTTCTTGACGATCTTCTCGATCTCGCGGTCCTCAACCTCCTTGAGCTGCGCCGCGGTGATCTCGCCCTTCTCGCGCTTGGCTCGCGCCTCCTTCAGCGGCGCGGTCCGCAAAATAGAGCCGACCACGTCGGCGCGAAACGGCGGTTTGGTTCTGGGCATCGGGCAATCCTCCAAAGAATTTTATTGGGGGCACCCAAGCGGGCAGCGCGCATTTCGTCAACTGAAAACCGGATGGGCAAAGTCCCACGTTAGCCGAAGTGTCAGTCGAAGTGCTTCAGACCTCGATAGTCACTTTCCCGTCTTGCAGTTCGACCGGATAGGTTTTGACCGGCACCATGCAGGGCGGCAGCACCACTTCGCCGGTGCGGATATTGAACTGGCCATTGTGGAAATTGCACTCGACCACATCACCCTCGATATAGCCCTCCGACAGCGAACCGGGCCCGTGGGTGCAGGCATCGTCGGTGACGTAGAATTCGCCGTCGACATTGAATACCGCGAGCGCCAGATCGTCGATCTCGACCTTGAGCGCAGCGCCGGGCGCGACCTCGTCGGTGCTGCACAATTCGATGCGTTTTCCTGACATGTTTCCCAACCTTGGCGCGCCGTTATACAAGAGGCCGCAAATAATGAAATATCCCCCTGCCCAACTATATTGAGGGTGGCGTAAGGAGACTCCGATGGACAGTGAATCGGCCCGGATGAGTTCGGCGGCGGAGGCCAAATTCCGTATCAATAGTCCGAATTCCAAGCCGCGCGCCGTCAAGGTGATCGCGCTGGACAGCCAGAGCGAGCACATCGTCAAGGAACTCGCGCAATCGCAATGGCACGCCGCGACGTTCCTCACGGCATCGTCGTTTTCCGGCGAAACGCCGAAGGCCGGCAAGTTTTCCATGGGCGGCTGGCTGAACGATCTTGCCGGCCGCACCAAGGATCTGGTCGACGAAGTGAACTCGGCCGACCTCGTGGTCATGGTAGCCAGCGCCGGCCAAAGCGCGGCTGCCGCCGCCATCATCGGCGAGGCTTGCAGCCTCAAGCACGTCATGACAACGGCGCTCATTCTCGGCGGCAATGGATCGAGCGACGAGACCATCTCCAAGATGCTCGCGCAACTGCGGCCGCATGTGATGATGCTGGTGATCTCCAGCGCCGACGAATACATCAAGGACATGCTGACGGCGCTGCGCGCCTGAACGGAAATAACAGAAAATGAAATTTACCGGTGAACTGACCGTCAAGGCGCCGCGCGACCAGGTCTACAAGAAAGTGCGGGACGCGAAGTTCTTCGCGTCCTGTATCGACGGCGTGAACGACCTGAAAGAGACCGCGCCCGACACCTATTCCGCGGTGTTCGAAACCAAAGTCGCCTACATGAAATTCAAGTTCAACGTCACGGTACAGGTGACGCGTGCCGAAGAACCGAAAGACATCGAGGCCAAGGTCGAAGGCACGCCGCTCGGCATTGTCGGCCGGCTTAGCGCGACCGCGCTCACGACGCTGACCGAGATAGGTGACGAGACCAAGATCGCCTACGACGTCGAGACCGCGCTGACCGGCAAGCTCGGCAGTCTCGGCCAGCCGGTGCTGCGCTCCAAGGCCAAGGAAATGGAAAAGCAATTCGCCGTGCGTCTGGCGGCGGCGTTTGCATAGCCTCTTTGCTCATTCCCACGGAAGCGGAGGTCCGGATATAATCTTGGCTTCGTGGGGCCTGCGGCGCTCAAGTGAGACGTAAGATGGCAGATGTGCTGGTACCTCACACGTCGATCCATCGCATTAAGGCTGATGGCGTCAACGTTTTCTACCGGGAAGCGGGCCACGAGCAGGCGCCCGTGGTGCTGTTGCTGCATGGTTTCCCGACATCGTCTTTTCAGTTTCGTGCATTAATCCCTCGGCTGGCTGACCGCTATCGCGTTATTGCTCCGGACTATCCGGGGTTCGGCTTCACCGAAGTTCCTGAATCACGCCACTACAAATACTCGTTCGACGCTCTAGCGAAGACGACAGTGGCGTTCACCGACGCTCTCAAGCTTGAGCGTTACGCGCTTTACGTTTTCGACTATGGCGCTCCCGTCGGCTTTCGGCTGGCGATGGAACGCCCCGAGCGCGTGACAGGGATCGTTTCACAAAACGGCAACGCTTATGAGGAAGGACTTGGGCCTGCATGGGCAGCCGTCAGGCGCTACTGGAGTGAACCAACTTCTGAGAATCGCGAAGCGATCCGAAGCGTTCTGAATCTGGAAGGCCTGCGTCGCGAATATTCTGTCGGCATGGCCAACCCGAAGCTGATTGCGCCGGAAGGTTACACTCTTGACGCCGCGCTCATGGCCCGACCCGGCAACGTGGATATTCAGCTCGATCTTTTTCTCGACTACGCCAACAACGTGAAGCTTTATCCCGCCTTTCACGAATATTTTCGAAAATGGAAACCACCGCTGCACGCGATCTGGGGAAAGCACGATCTCTACTTCATTCCACCGGGCGCCGAAGCGTTCCGGCGCGACAATCCGAATGCCACCGTTGAATTAGTCGACAGCGGGCACTTTGCGCTCGAAACGCACCTTGAAGAAATCGCACGCGCGATGCGGACGTTTCTGGCGGGATTGCAGCCGCGGGCCTAACTACATGCTTCTCTCTGGTATTCGTTCTCCTGGGCAGCGCCCCGCAATCGAGATGGGACAAGCCCGGCCTTGAGGTTTTAATCTACTGCAATGACCGCTGAACCTATCGCAATCGCAACCGACGTCCTCGTAATCGGCTCCGGCGCTGCCGGCATCTATGCCGCGATCGAAGCGTCGCGCGGCGGTGCGCAGGTGTTGCTTGCCGATCGCAGCCTGATCGGGCGCGGCGGCGCGACTGTGATGGCGCAGATGACGGTTGCGGTCGCGCTCGGCGAAGAAACGCCGGACGATCCGCAATATCACTTTGCCGACACCATCGCCGCGGGCCGCGGGCTATGCGACGAAAACCTCGCGCATCTGCTCTGCGATGACGGGCCGGAATGTATCCGCGAGATGGATCACTGGGGCGTCGGCTGGGCGCGCAAGGACGGCCACATCACCGCGACCACCGCGCCGGGCCATGACCGGCCGCGCTGTGTCTATGTCGACTTTCTCAATACCGGACCGGCGGTGTCGAAGACGCTGCGCACGGCGATGGCGCGCAATCCGAATATCCGCAAAGCCGGCGACCTTTGCATTGTCGATCTCGTCGTCACCGACGGCGAGTGCACCGGTGCCGTGGCCTACCATCTCGGCTCCGGCGCGCCGGTCCTGATCGCAGCCAAGGCGACAGTGCTGGCAACCGGCGGGCTGACGCGGCTATACGCGCGCAACAGCGCGTCGAGCAATATGGGCGGTGACGGCTATGCGCTGGCGTTGCGCGCCGGCGCTACGCTGATCGACATGGAATTCGTGCAGTTCTTTCCGATCGGGCACTTGGCCCCACGGCTGGTCGGCATGGATCCGATCATGTGGGACCCATTCCGCTACAAGCTCGGCGGCCAGCTTCTCAACGGCCGCATGGAGGAATTCACCGCGGGCTACGGTTCCGACGAGGACGGCAAGTACGTCCTGACCCGCGACCTCGCGACCTATGCGATCACCAAGGAAGTCGAGGCCGGGCGTGGCTCCCCGCATGGCGGCGCGTATTTGTCATTCCAGCATTGCTCGGAAGCGCAACTGCGCGGCGCCTTCGGGCCGGTGATCGACCGCCTCGCCGAAAATGGCATCGACCTCACCAAAATGCCGGTCGAAGTCGCACCGATCGCGCACTACCACATGGGTGGCGTAAAAGCCGACGTCACCATGGCAACCGGCGTGCCCGGTCTTTTTGCCGCCGGCGAAGTGGTCGGCGGCGCCAACGGCGCCAACCGGCTTTCCGGCAACGCCGTTACCGAAGCGCTGGTGTTTGGCCGCCGCGCCGGGAAAAGTGCCGCTGAACGCGCCAGCCGCGGCGCGACGCCGGCGTTACGCGCACAGGACACCAAAGCCGCGCTCGATCTCATCGATGATGATGGCGCCAACGGTTCCGCCGCCAACACCGCAGCAGCGATTGCGGACCTCCAATCGGTCATGACCAAGGATGTCGGCCCGTTCCGTACCGAGGCGACGCTGAGCCGCGCGTTGTTGCGTCTCAAGGCGATCTCCGGCGAGCACGGCGACCATCCGGCGGGCCAGCGCGGCAACTTCGATATGCGCCGGCTCGACTGGTTCGACATGCGCAACATGCTCACGGTGGCGCACGCGGTCACGCAATGCGCGCTCAACCGCACTGAAAGCCGCGGCGCGCACCAGCGCGAGGATTTCCCGCAGATGTCGCCGCAATGGCAGATGCGCCAGCGTGTTACGATGCGCGACGGCAAGCTTGTAATCTCGACCGAACCCGCGGCGGCGCAGGCGCTGGCGTCATGAGTGAGCAAGAACAAAAGGCGTCGCTGAAAATCCGCCGCGGCGCAGCGGACGACACGCCGCGCTTCGACACCTACGACGTACCGTTCGAGCACGGCGCATCGGTACTCGATGGTTTGCGGTGGCTCCGCATCAACAAGGACCCGTCGATCGCGGTGCGTTACTCCTGCATCAATGCCAATGCCTGCAAGGAATGCATGATCCAAGTCGATGGCGAGACGGTCTATGCCTGCACCGCACGTCTCGAGCCGCGCGAGATGACGCTGACACCGCTGCCGAACAAGAAGCTGATCCGCGATCTCGTCACCGAGATCGCACCGCCGAGCGAGCGGTTTAAATAGCTTTCACTGCGCTTCAATGTGCGCGTCCTCGATGAGGGCGTGGAATTTCTGGAATTCACTCGCCAGGAATTTGTCGGCCGCCTCCGGGCTGCTGGGCGCGACATCGTAGCCCTGCGCCGCGTAGATTTTCTGCAATTCCGGCGAGGTCAGCGCCTTGGCGATCGATGTGTTGATGTATTGCACGATCGGAGGCGGCGTGCCGACCGGCGCGAGGATCACGCCCCAGTTGGTAACGTCCGGCGCGCCCGGGAGAAGCTCGCCCATGGTCGGCACGTCCGGCAATAGCCGGTAGCGTTTCGGGCTGGTCACCGCGAGCGGAACGATATCGCCGTTACGGATCATCGGCATCGCCGACGCATCGGTGACGATGTAGTCGATCCGCCCGGCCAGCAACTCGACCAGCGGCTGGCCCGCGCCGGTGAACGGAATATGCGTCACGTCGATGCCGGCGTATTTCTTCAGGACTTCGTTCGAGAGGTGCGGGCCGGCACCGATGCCGGACGAGCCGAAATTCAGCTTGCCGGGATTTCGCTTCGCCCGCGCGATCAGCTCCGCCAGACTGTGAATGCCGGACTTCGCCGAGACCGCGACAATAAACGGCGATGAAAACACCTGCGAGATTGCCGCAAAGCTCTTCACCGCATCGTAGCGCAACGACTTGTAGAGACTGCCTGAGATCACATGCGACGGCGCCGCGATGTAAAGCGTGTAACCGTCGGGATTGGATGCGGCGACAAACGCCGCGCCGACCGTGGTGCCGGCGCCGGGCTTGCTCAGGATGATCACCGGATTGGGCCACGCGGCGCTGATCTGCTGCGCCAGCGGCCGCGCCATGCCATCGGCCGATCCACCGGGCGGGTAAGGAATGATCAGGCTGACAACGCGTGACGGGTAACCATCCAGCGGCGCCTGCGCAAAGGCGGTACCCGCGGCAAGCAGCAGCGCCACGGCCAGGGCAGCGCGCCTTATGCGCGTATGCATGCCTGCTCCTCCCGCGCGCCGTACCAACAGTCCCGAGAGACAATCGGGCGCGTTTCGTTTAAGTGTTTCGGGCATAAGGTCCGCGGGCCGCAGACGTGTCAAGCGGACGCGCGCAACCTTAAGTCAACAACCAACCAACCGCGCAATACGCGGCGGAACCGGGCGAAATCGATGGGTGCAACGCGTTCCCGTGATCGCAAGATCAAATTCTCCGTTTTCATGCAGGCGGACAGCAATTATCACGTCGCCGGCTGGCGTCTTCCCGACTCCTATAGCGACGCCGGCATGACACTGAAGCGCTGGGTCGAATTCGCGCAGATCATTGAGCGCGCCAAGATGGACATGTTGTTCATCGCCGACACCATCGGGCTACCGGGCGCCGACCGCAAAGACCTGATCGGCTACAACACCCGCGGCGACAAGTTCGAACCGTTTACGCTGTTGTCGGCGCTCACCACGGTCACCAGCCACATCGGCCTCGTCGCTACCGCGGCCACGACCTACAACGAGCCGTACAATGTGGCGCGCGTGCTCGCCTCGCTCGATCATTTGAGCGGCGGCCGCGCCGGCTGGAACATGGTGACCGGCGGCAATCACGAAGACGCATTCAATTTCAGCCACGCCGAGCACCCGCCGCACGCCGACCGTTATGCCCGCGCCGAGGAATTCGGCGACGTGGTGCTCGGATTGTGGGACAGCTTCGCGGACGATGCGTTCGTGCGCGACAAGGCGACCGGCCGTTACCTCGACCCCGACAAGCTTCATATCCTTAATCACAAGGGCAAACGCTTCCAGGTGTCGGGTCCGCTCAGCGTAGCGCGGCCGATCCAGGGCCATCCGGTGATCGTGCAAGCCGGCTCGTCGGTTCCGGCAAAGGAACTGGCCGCGCGCTTTGCCGACGCGAGCTTCACGGCGCAACCGTCGCTGGAATTTGCCAAGACGTTCTACGCCGACGTCAAAGGCCGCCTCGCCAAATTCGGACGCTCGCCCGATTCACTGAAGGTCATGCCGGGCGTCGTGATGTATATCGGCCGCACCGAGCAGGAGGCGCGGGAGAAATTCGATCGCCTGCAAGAACTCATTCCGCTGCCGGTCGCGATCGACCGCCTCAGCCGCATGCTCGGCGGCGTCGACCTGTCACGCTTCGACGTCGACGCTCCGATGCCCGATCTGGTCGGCAACGAAGCGCGCATGAGCACGCCGATGAATTATGCGCGGATGGCGAAACGCGACAACCTCACGCTGCGCCAGGTGGCGATGCGCTCGGCCGCCGGCAAGGATCACTGGACCCTGATCGGCTCCCCGACCCAGATCGTGGATCAACTCGAGGAATGGTTCGTCAATGAAGGCGCCGATGGCTTCAACCTGCTGCCGCCCAACGTGCCGACAACGCTGAGCGACTTCGCCGACCTGATCGTGCCTGAAATGCAGCGGCGCGGGCTTTACCGTACCGAATATGAAGGTAAGACATTGCGCGAGAACCTTGGCGTGGCCCGGCCGCAGCCGGTATGGCAGCGCGACGAGCAGCAGCGCGCCGGTTAGGCCAAGGCCTAAGAAGAGCCGCCAGTTCTGTATCGTTGCGCCTAGCGGCTTTTGCCGGCGAGATTGTCGATGATCTTCTCGATCGTCTCAAACAGCGACGCGATCTGAGCATTCGTCAATCCGCTCCGCGCGCGCAGGTTGACTGCGATCGCGCAGCCGTCGAGTGGTTTTTCAAGCGTACGGCCGGAGCTCGTCAAATTGACGATGATGCGGCGCCGGTCGGCCACATCGCGTTTGCGGCGAATAAAGCCAAGTTTTTCCAACTGATCGATCACGGCGGTCGATGACGCCGTCTCGATCCCGATACGCCGTGACAGCTCGACCTGAGCAAGCCCGTCTTCCTGCCAAAGCTGGCGCAAATGCTGATACTGGCTGAAGGTGATGTTGTGCTGTGCCAGTTCCTCACGCAAGACTTTATTGAATACCGCGTTGCCGTCACGCAGCTTCATGCCAAGGCCGATATCAGGAACCTTTCGGACTGCGGCTCTCTTCCGTTTTTTCAGTTTGCGAACTCCGGCAGGCACAGCCATTCCTTAAACGCACCAAATCGTCGTCTTGATTAGATCATAAGGTATCTTATAATTAGACCGTTTCAGTCAATGGAGAGAGCATGCCCGAGGTTCGCGTTTGCAAGAAGGGCGACATCACCGAAGGCGGCACCCGCCTGGTCAAAAGCGGGCCGGTCGAGATCGGCGTGATCTTCCACAACGGCGCCTATTACGCCTACCGCAACCAGTGCCCGCATCAGGGTGGCCCGGCCTGCGAAGGCCTGAAGATGCCGCAGGTGGTGGAGAAGATCGGCGAGAAAGGCGTCCATCTCGGCCAGGACTTCGACGTGAGCGATATGCACATCGTCTGCCCCTGGCACGGCTGGGAGTTTCATCTCACCGACGGCGTCCATGTCATCGACAAGCGGCAACGCCTGAAGAAATATCCCGTGGTCGAACGTGGCGACGAAATCTATGTCTCAGTCTGAACGCATCGCGGCCTTCCCGGATCTGGCGAGCGATCTCGCCGCGGCCTGCGCCGAAGCGATCGAAACCCAGCGGCTCGACGACATCCCGAACGACTCGCTCGGCCAGGTGTTCGGCGCAATCGTCCGGCTCTATGCGGCGAAGGCGCAGCTCGGCGAAGCGCCGCGGCCCTACGGCCGCAACTCCGGCGTCACGGTGACGGATGTCGCGATCGGTTGTACGGCGCTCCTGGAAAGCGCCGGCCTGGAAGTCTTCGAGCTCGGCGCCTGGCAAAGCATGTCCGGCATCGGCCGTCTCACGCCGCACGGCAGCGGCAAATCATAACTGGAAGAAACGAGGTCCTCTCATGCTGACCGATCCCAATTCCCTGCAAGATATGGCGAACCGCGATTTCCGCGACCTTGCCAGCGAAGAATTCGACACCCGCACGCTGCTGCGCAACGCCGCCAATCAGGCGATCGATCGCAAATATGAGGACTTCCTGATCGTCGACACCGACTCGCATCATTACGAGACCGAAGCGTTCAAGGAGATCGCCGAATACATCGACGATCCGGTGATGCGCTACGAAGCGAAATTCCAGGGCCACTCGCGCGGCGGCTTCACCGCGGAGACCGGCTCGTATCAGGAGATCGCCGGCCGCATCACCCGCTATCCGGAGCGCAAGAACGAGAAGGTGCCGAACACCAAGCACCGCGATCTCACGCTGATGGAGCGCTGGATGGACGCCATGGGCGTCGACATGGCGGTGATGTTTCCGACGCCGATGCTGAACCTGTCGAACTGCCCGCGCATCGAGGTCGAGGTCGCGATGGCCAAGGCCTATAACCGCTGGCTCTGCGACAAGATCCTGGACGCCGATCCGCGCATCAAATCGATGCTGTATCTGCCGTTCCACGACCCGGAAGCGACTTACCAGATCATCGAGGAATTCGCCGACCGCAAGGGTGTATGCGGCTTCATGGTCACCTCGACCCATTACAAGGCGAACTACGACAACGCCTACATGAAAAGCTATCACGCGCTGCAGGAACGCGATCTGCCGCTCGGCTTCCATGCCGCGTTCACCTGGACCGACCAGAGCCTGCAGCTCACCAACCGCTTCATCGGCGTGCATGCGCTGGGCTTCACCTGGTGCAACATGCTGCACATGACCAACTGGGTCACCAACGGCATGCCGGAGCGTTTTCCGAGGCTGAAGACGGTGTGGATCGAGAGCGGGCTCGCCTGGATTCCGTTCCTGATGCAGCGGCTCGACAACGAGTTCATGATGCGCACCTCGGACTGCGCCCTGCTCAAGCGCAAGCCGAGCGACTACATGCGCGAAATGTTTTTCACCTCGCAGCCGATGGAAATGGTCGACAACCGCAAGGCGCTCGAACTGACCTTCGAGATGATCAACGCCAAAACGCAGTTGCTCTATTCGTCTGACTATCCGCACTGGGACATGGACCTGCCGTCGACGATCTACGATCTGCCGTTCATCGACGAACAGGCCAAGCGCAACATCCTCGGCGGCAATGCGCAGCGGCTGTTCAAGCTCGATCCGGTCTATTCGCCGCTCAAGCTCGAGCGCCGCGCGCAACGGCAGCACGCCGGCAACGGGCAAGGCGCGCCGGTGGCGGCGGAATAACGTTGCCATCTGAAGTCGCGCCGATACTGGCCTGAAGCCGCAACAGAAACGGAAGCGATTACCTCCGCTTCTCCGATCCGAATGCACGCAACGCCGGCCGGTTGGCCGGCGTTGCTGTTTTCTGAACAGCCGTTGCCGAAATAGCCAAAATCCGCCATGGCACGGCGTTAATTCCGCCGTTGCGCAGGTTTGTATTTTCCCGGTGTTTATCAAACACGCGTTTGAAAGGGAGACACGTCAATGCGTCACGCGATTGGGTTGACGCTCGCTGCGGGCGTAAGCGCAGTTGCTCTGGGTGCTGCAATTCCGGCGGCGCACGCTGCCGACATGGCGACACCCGAGTACGGCTATCAACAGCCGCAACAGGGCTATTACCCGGCGCCGCAAGGTTACTATCCGCCGCCGCAACAGAGCGAGGCCTATCCCGAGCCAGCCCCGCCTCAAGCCGCCTACGGGTATCCACCACCCGCACCACCGCCGGTTGCTTACTACACTTATCCTGCTGCTCCGGTGGCGGTCGGCCCGTATCCCTATTACTGGCGCGGGCCCTATTGGCACGGTTACGGACCCCGAGTCGCCTACGGTTACGGCCACTGGGGTCATTATCGCCGCTGGTAGGGCTTCGCAAAGGCCAGCAAATACAGGGGCTTGCCACAAATGTGGTTAACGGCTGTTGACAACTACTGCCGCAATTTTGTCCGATACATCCCGCATACAAGCTGCGGGATGTAACGGGACGCGTCTTTATCGCTTTTTCTCCGCTTCGAATTTCAGCGCCGCCAATGTTTGGGGTGTGGCGCGAGACGAGTTGTGTGGCGAAAGCGGTTTTGGGGGACGCGATCGAGGGGAATGGCTGTAGCAACTTCGTGGCGTTCTAAAACCGCGATTTACAATCATCCGGAATTTGCTCCGAGCGCGCGGCCACAGCGGTTGCTCGCCGGCGCCGCGCTGATCTGCATCGCGTTTGCCTGCTCGTGGACGCTGTTCAGCAACCTGATGGGCGCGCCGGCGGAGCAGGTCGATGTGTCCAGCACGCAGCCGGTTGCCGTGTCCGGCACGCGCGGCGACCGCCTGATGGCCGACATCAGCGGCACCCGCGGGGATCGGATTCCCGCCTCAGCGTCCGCTCCGGCAACGACTGCAAGCCTGCCGCCGGTTACTGCCAAAGTGTTGCCCACGCCGACATCGCAGCGCCTGGCAAAGGCGAAAGCCGCACTGACCAATTTCGCGCTGATGTTCGATCCGCACTTCAACGGCACGTCAGCCGGAACCTTCGCAAGCACGGCACCGGCGCAACTGCCCGGCTTCAAGGTCGCTTTGGCGCCCGCGCAGCCAGCACAGGTAGCGCAACAGTCGAGCCAGCAAAAAGTCGCGTCGATCGCACCGTTTGCTGACCGCGTCGCCGGCGTGCCATTGCCGCTGGCCGCGCCGGTGCAGACCCGCGCCGCTGCCGTACGTGACACCACGCATCACCTTATCGCTAAGGCTTCCGCCGACACCCGCACGATCTTCGAGAAACTATTCGGCAGGCCTGCGGCGGCCCCGGTCACGCTGGCTTATGCCGACGCCGACGGCGCCACCACGACCGATGGCCTCTACGATCACACCACCGCGGTTTACGATATTTCCGCGCACAAGGTTTATCTCCCCGACGGCACCGCGCTTGAAGCACATTCCGGCCTTGGCTCGCTCCTCGACGATCCGAACCATGCCGACGTGCGCGATCGCGGCGTGACGCCACCCACGCTCTACGAGCTGAAGCCGCGCGAATCGATGTTCCATGGCGTGGCTGCGCTGCGGTTGATCCCGGTCGATGGAGAAAGCGCAACGTTTGGCCGAAGCGGTCTGTTGGCGCACAGCTTCATGCTCGGACCGAACGGCGATTCAAACGGCTGTGTGTCGTTTCGGGACTACGACGCGTTCCTGCAGGCCTATGAGAGCCACAAGATCGATCGGCTCGCAGTGGTGGCGCATCTCGACTGATCGCGTGAGCAACGCGCCAAACCAGAACGCGCCAACTCAGTCAGACACCAAGTCAGCCAGACCAAGTCAGTCAGGCGTTATTGCTCTTTCAGTTTAGCAACGAGTTCGTGCAATGCCGGTGGCAAGTCCTGCGGCACCTCGTAACGCGCCTGCAGCCCCTGACCGATTTTTCGACGCATGACTGCCAGCAATGAATTACGCGATTGCGGTGCGTAATCGGGCTCATCGCTTATTCGTTCAAACCACATCGCCGGTATCCGTCTGTTTTCCTCCACTGTCCAATGGAGGAACGCGACGTTTAGTTCCCGCGAATCGGGAACCGCCGGCACAACAAAAAGCCCAAGGAACCGAGGTTTGAAGGGAACCCGTTCGGCTATTGCCCGGGGGCACCCGAGCTGCGCCACGACACGCTCCTGGATTCGCACCGGATCGCGCACGCCAGTCTGGGCGATCTCGATCACCGCACGAGCGACGGCTTCGGTTTTGGAGTCGGGCTGATCGGTGAGATTTAAGACACGCAGACAATCTTCGTAGGCTTGGACCAGAAGCGCGATGTCTTCGGGGGTAAAGGCGGTTTTCTGCAGCAGGCGATAAATCGCCATAAGACGCTCCGTTCACTGAATTCAAAATAATGAGCGGGACCGATCGCCTTCCCCATTGCCGCCGCAACGGCCAGCAACATCCAGATACCTACAAAAAGCCGATGAATGCAAACTGAATAAATACACATTAAAAACATGTCAAAAGACATGTTCATCAAGATTCTCAAAGACTTGTTTGCGGACGAGCCGTCCGGATTCGTGCGGACAGAGCAACAAAAGATACAAACAAAGAAGTTGAACGGGGCCAGGACAATCGCCCCGTCCTTTCGCGCCTTCGCTTGGGAATTTTTCAGCTACTGCGCCGCCGCGGTGTGGCTCACCGTGCGGCTGGATCCTGCGCCGGCGACGCCTGGGCATAGCGGGAATAGAACATATCCATGCGGTCGTGCCACATCGCAACGAACGCACCTGAAGTCAGGTTATCGACAGTCTTCCAGACCTTCTTCACCGCCGGCAGCGTGTTTTCCCAGATCGCGCGCTTGCACCAGCGCTCGCCCTTGGCGCGGCCTTCCTCGGTGGCGCACATCGACTCCCAGGCAACGCGATCCGGATGAGAGACATGCTCCGCCGCGCCCTGGATACCCTGCTGATGGATCAGATAAAGATCGTAAAGGGTCGGCTTCTTGTGCGACTCCATCTCGAACAGCGCCGCCTCGGTGACAATCTTTAATGCGCCGGCGACAGCATTGTCGCGCGCATCGAGAATGTCGCCGGTACCGTATCGGTTGAACTCATAATTGCTGAGCTGATAAAGCCCGATATAGGAGCCGGTGCGTTGCTTCGGATCGAAATCGGATTCGATCTTGGCAACCGTCTTCATGAAATTGAGATCGATCCCAAGCGCATCCGCCACACGCTTGATCTCTTCGACCGGCGTACCTTCCGGAATGTCCTTCATCGAATTCAGCAGCGTATCCGCGGGCCTCTCGTCCGGCGGCACTTCGGAATAAGCATAGTCGGCGAGCAGGCCGAGATCCGGTCTCTGCGCCGGCTCATTGGCAAAATGCATCGTCGCTTGCGGCCCCAGCGCACCGGTTTGATCCGGCACATACGCAACTTGCTGCGGCGCGCGTGCATCTGGCAGCCGCTGCAGCACGATCCTGGGCATTGCGGCCAGCAGCTCGAAATCCCGCAGCAGCGAAGCATGATCGATGCGCGGCGCAACAAAAGTCGCTTGCTCGGCGATGGTTGTTTCGCCCGAGGATACGGGAGGCAGACACAGCCGCATGCTCGCGTGGCAACAGCCACGGCGCGACCGCAACAGCGGTCGCCATGCAGGCTAACTGCAGTAACCTCATCCCCTTTGCCCCCAAACCGTATGAACGGTATCCCCACAAGCGGATAACGAGGCGATTTGCCGCTTGCCGACGCGTTCATAACGCTGCGGAATCAAGGCGATACTATGGTTTAACGGGTGTAAACATCGTTACCAAAGAGGCCGAAACGGCCCGTTAATCGACATTTTGGGGAGGGTGCCATGAGAAAAAGCGTCAAAAATCGCTGGATTCTCCGGATTGTGCCTGCTCGCGGGGACCTTTGGTGCGGCAGGGACCGCCATGAAGTGGCGGCGGACTGGCCGGTACGGCCGGTCAAGGTGGTGGTCGGGTTCACGCCCGGCGGGCCGACCGACCTCGTCGGCCGCCTGATCGCGCAAAAGCTCTCCGAGCAGACCGGGAAGAATTTCTATGTCGAGAACGTTCCCGGCGCCGGCGGCAATGTCGGCGCGGTGCGCGTCGCGCAATCGGCGCCCGATGGCTACACGATCCTGGTGACCGGCGGCAACATCACCAACAATCCATTTCTGTTCGCCCAGGCTGGCTACGATCCGATCAAGGATTTTGAAGCGGTCGCGCTGGTCGCCGCGACGCCGGTCGTGCTCGCGATCAATCCGACGGTGCCGGCAAAAACAGTGAAGGAACTGGTCGACTGGATCCGTGCCAATCCCGGCAAGGAGAGCTACGCATCGCCCGGCACCGGTACGCCGCCGCAGCTTGTCGGCGCGCTGTTCGCCCATTCGCTGAATCTCGATCTGGTGCACGTGCCGTTCTCGGGCGGCGGCACGGCGGTTGAAGCCACCGTCGGCAATCACACGCCGATCTCGTTTGGCGCGATGGCGCCCGCGGTGCCGCTGATCCAGGCCGGGCAGTTGCGCGCGCTCGCGGTGACCGGCAAGCAGCGCTCGCCGACGCTGCCGGATATTCCGACCATGGCGGAAGCGGGATTCCCGGAGGTCGAAGGCGCGACCTGGACGGCGGTCGCGGTGCCCGCCGGCACGCCGAAAGAGATTGTTGCTCAACTCAACAAGTTGATTGTCGCCAGCCTGACCGACGACACCATCAAACAAAGACTTGCCGCGATGGCGTATGTGCCGATCGGCGACACGCCCGATCAGTGCGAGGCGTTCTTCAAGTCCGAAATGGACAAATGGGGCAAGGTCATCAAGGACGCCGGCCTGAAGGCGGAGTGATTAGGGCGTGTAAACTCATAAATTGAGGTCAATGCGCCACTGGTGGTCTACGTCCGCTATCCCCCCCGAAAGCGACCATTTCGTTGTGCCGCTGCGAATGTCCACTTTGGGCCAGAAGGAGACATCCGGCTCGCGGTCCCCAGGAATTTGATAGCCGCGCGAAAGCTTGCCTTGATCATGCCTTGCGAGGTCGCTGCTGGACAGCCATCGACCTTGCGACCTTGCGGGCGCATTCGATGAACCGTTCAACTATGGGGCTCAAGGTTCGATTCTTTAGCGTTGCGACCACTACGGGAAATGGCCAACGCGGCAAATCCATCGACAACGCTTTCAGGCCATTAAATCGCGCCACTGAAAGCGCCATGGTCGTAATGTAAGGGCCATTTGCAAGCAAATGCACTCGAAGCGCGACGGAAATCGTCACCAAGCTGGCCGGGGGTATCTCGAGACCTTGAGCTTGGAAAGCCTCTTCCAAGGTACTGTGCTCCCATGAATTAGGGGGTGTGAGTATCCAAAATTCGTTGGTTAGTTCAGCGAGATTGATCTTGCGACGCCGCACCCATGGATTGTGCATTCCCGCCGCTAGGACCAACGGGTCATCGCAAAGAGTTTCCACGTTTAATTCATCAATTCGAAGGTCGTCGAGGGGCTGCCCGCCAAGTCGCGCTACAAAGAGATCGTATTTCCGATCACGCAGTCCCGGATGGGTTAGCGCCGGCGTAGGCACGTTATCTACCTGTACGATCACGCGCGGGTATTCGCGGGAAAATTGTTGAACTATCTGCGGGAGAATCGCTACCGCGGTTGACTCAGGGCAGCCGATTTTCAATTCGCCCGCTGTCGGATCAGCTAGAAATTCGATGGCCCTTATTCCCTGACGCAGGTCATCGAATGCCGCCTCGCCACACTTCAACAACGCCGCGCCGTAGGGAGTCAGCAGGACTCCTCGGGGGCTTCGATCCAGAAGGCGTACACCGAGTGCGCGTTCGAGGCCGGCGACGATTTCCGAAATCGACGGTGTTGATACATTAAGGCCGGCAGCAGCCTTGGCCATGCTGCCGCTTTTGACCACCATGGAGAATACAAAGAGATCGCGCAGCCGCAGTCGCCGCCCGATTTGATGCTCCCATTGTACGATACGTGGCATAAGGAATTCACTTAATACGATTAAGCTAAATATAGAATTCCCCTAATATTCGATAAGGTTATGTTGGCGTTTGTTCCTTGCAGCGAAGTGCTAACCCCAAGGGGGCAGGCATGGCGAAACTTCTCCGTCGTAGATTTCTTCAACTGGCAGCAGGCGCTGCCACCGCTCTCCCGACCGTTGCGCAAATTGCATTTGCGCAGTCCTATCCATCGAGGCCGATACATTTAATCGTCGGCTTCCCAGCCGGCCTTGCACCCGACGTTTTCGCGCGCCTGATTGCTCAACCCCTGTCGGAGCGGCTTGGGCAGCAAGTCATCGTCGAAAACCGGCCGGGTGCGGGCACCAATATCGCCACTGAGGTCGTCGTGAAAGGTTCCGCCGACGGTTACACCCTGCTCCTGGCTGGCCTCTCGAACGCCGTCAACGCCTCGCTCTACAGCAATCTCGATTTCAATTTCATCGATGACATTGCACCCGTTCCGGGCGTCGACCGCCTGCCCAACGTAATCGTGCTTAACCCCTCGGTGCCGGCCGGAACGCTCCCCGAATTCATCGCCTACGCCAAGGCCAATCCCGGCAAAATCAACTATGCGTCCGCCGGCTACGGCACCACGAATAACCTGACCGCCGAGTTGTTCAAGCTGGCGGTGGGTATCGACCTGGTTCACGTCCCATATCGCGGTAGCTACATGCCCGATCTGCTCAGCGGGCAAGTGCAAGTCTTATTTACACCGATACCTACCGTGATTGAATACATCAGAGCTGGTAAGCTACGCGCTCTCGCGGTCACCGGCACGACGCGTTCAGATTTACTGCCGGACATTCCCGCCGCGACAGAACTCGTGCCGGGCTTCGAGGCCAGCACTTGGCATGGGATCGGCGCGCCCAAAGATACTCCCGCGGAAATTATCGAGAGGCTCAGTAAGGACGTCAACGCCGTCCTCGCCGATCCTAAGATCAAAGAGCGGATCGTGAACCTTGGCGGCGTTGCTATGCCGATGACATCCAACGAGTTTGGCAAGTTGATCGCCGAGGAAACCGAAAAGTGGGCCAAAGTGGTCAAAGCGGCGAACATCAAGCCGGGGTAATCCCGGAAATTCGGCTAGATCAACAAGCTGATTGTCGCCAGCCTGACCGACGACACCATCAAACAAAAACTCGCGGCCAAACAAAAACTCGCGGCGATGGCCTATGTGCCGATCGGTGACACGCCCGACGAATGCGAAGCGTTCTTCAAGTCCGAAATGGACAAGTGGGGCAAGGTCATCAAGGACGCCGGCCTGAAAACGGAGTGATTAGGGCGTGTATCATAAAAATTGAGGTCAATGCGCCACTGATGGTCTACGTCCACTAGAGCCCCCAAAGCGACAATTTGGTTGCGCCGCTGCGAATGTCCGCTTTGGGCCAGGAGCAGACATTGCCGCACGGTCGAAAACTGACGTTTGGGCCAATCGTCACCGACCGGAAAAGCACGGTTTAGTGCTGGAGATCACAGGTCCGCAGCCGTGCCCGATTTAAGAAATTGACGATTGGGAGGCTGTGTATCATGCGTATTGCCGGCAGATTATTCGGGCGTCGCTCGTCAAAACGACCGGCACGGCTTCGCGGCGTGGCCCTCGCACTGGCCGTTTTCTGTGCGATGGCGTTTGTAGTCGGCGCCGCTACTCATCAGAACGCGATGGCGGCAACCGAACGTGGCGCGGTGTCCGGCATTGACGGAGCATTCTCAACGCTGCCTACCGTGATCTCTCGTGAAACTGAATCATCTTCACAAGTCCCTCAGGTCGATTGCAGCGACTTCGCAGTGGCATTTATCAATGCGAAATGCTCCAAAGTTTGGCGAAGGCACGCGTCCGTGAAGCGCCACCATGTAGCCACGATACAATCAGCGATGGTCAGTCGTCGGGAATAACTCCGTCGCGATAAAGTGTGATCCCCTTTTGAGGGCTGAACAGGAGATTAGATATGCGCGTTCTCGCAATTATTCTGGTAAATGTCGTCGCAATTTCTGCAACGAATGTGAGCGTTCAAGCGCGGGCGGCCTGCGGGACAAGATGCCTTGAAGCCCGGATAGCTGAACTGCAAGCTCAGATAGCGCAGCTAAACGCCAACACAGTAAAATTAGGACAGACCGTCACCATCAACGCGCCCGAAGGTTGTCTCTCATGGGGTGGCCCGACGCCGGGGAGTGTTTACTGGGTGCAACCGCCTTGCCAACAAAGCACTTGGACCATTCAAAACCGCTGATTTCCGCTTTGGGTCAGTAACTGCCGCAGTCCGATCACATCGAAATGTCCGCTTTCACCCCGAAAGCGGACGCTGCCCCAGGCGCTTGTCAGTACAGGTCCTAATATCTTTCCTTCCCCCGTTTACGGAGAAGCATAGACGAGCATCAGTCTCCGTTCTTGGATAAGAACGCAGAAAGGCGACACATCGAGTGCGTCATTGCTTCTTGAAAGCCGCCGCTTCGGCTCGCAGCGATCTCGCTTGCGCATCGGCGCTTACTTTTGCACCCGCCGTAGCGACTGTCGCTGCAAGCTCCGCGGTGAACCCGGCGCCGCCGCCATCCTGCACGACGACAAAGCGCGTTTTCGAGAGCGGAACGATTGTGGTGTCGAAGCGCGCGCCGGTTGCCACCATTGGCAAGCCGCCGATGGTTTTCTTTGACGGATCGATAGCTTTCGGCTCGACCGGCTTGCCGGCGGATTACCTTCCGGATAGCGCAGCATCCAGATCTGCATTGCAGCGTCCATGAACAGTTCCGTCTGTGGGATCGGCGCGGCGTGGCCCTTCGGCTCGTCGGTGATCGTGCCCTGCGATGAGTTGACGACGCGCAGCACCACGCTGCCCGGATCGCCGACCTGCAAGCTCTCAACCAGCGTGCCGCCGGGAAAGCTGGCGGTGTCACTGCTCGTGGCGGACGTGACTTTCAGCGAGCCCGGATACCAGAACGAGAAACCGTAATTTTTGTCGACGAATTGCTTTATGCGCAAGGTCTGCCGCTTTATTGCTGTGCCAGAGGCAGCGGCAAGGCCGAGGACGATGATGGTGGCGGCGACTGTGATGCGGGTGAGTAAATCATGTGTCCACTCTAGCCCAAACTACAGCGTCGTGGCCGGACTTGTTCCGGCCATTTCTATAGGTGGCACATTAAGTCACTAGGCACCCGGAAGCAACGAAAAGCCATATGATCCGGGCACTTCCTTTTCATTAGCTATGTGGCAAATTTAGTCATCCCGGGCATTGCCGCACTGGAGTTTTTCGAGCCTATTTGTGTGGTCATATGTTGGGTCATTTTAAGCGACCCTGAGCATTGATGCGCTCGCCACCGAAGTCTGGGCGAGTACTTCCAAAACATCACATGGTTTGAAGTCGCCGAAAGGATCGAACATGGCACGCCCGCAGTTGAGCGCGCTGCTTAGACAAGCCCGGCCGTCACCCGATGGGGCAGTCGCTTTACCTCCTCGTTCGCGGCAACTCTAAACTTTGGGAATACCGCTACCGGGATGCGGTGCGCGCATTGTGTCCAAGTTTTCTTGGCTCCGCCGTTGGCCCGCTCGAAGTGTCACTGACGGGACGCCCGGATCGCGCGGGCGAACGCGTATGTTGAGCGCAAGAAGGGTGTAGCTCGCAAGGCTGTTGCCGCTGCCGCCGGTAAGACTTTCGCCGAGGGGCTAGAGGAGTGGCTTAAAGACAACCCGACGACATGGGCTGGGCCAAGGGACTGACGGCGCGGCGCGGTCTAGCGTCAGCGTCGCTTGCTCCCCTGGTCATCGGGCAAAATCACACAAGCCGACGTGATTGCTGCACTCGCCACTGAGACGCCACGCCAGCACGTCG
>CAVXHG010000005.1:0-237808 GCA_963761525.1 uncultured Alphaproteobacteria bacterium
CAATTAACGCGATATTTCGGTTTGCTGACCACAATATTGGTAGATCTTGCGAAATATGTTCTTCCGCCTGACAGATCGAAATACGCATGAAAGCGGCCGTTAAAGAGGCATCCAACAAGTATGCCGACAAGGACCTTCGCACCATGCTTTCGCTGCACGCAATTGCGCTCAGCGAAATGGCGCAAGGCCTTTGCGTCATCGACACTCATTTTCAAGTCGTTGGTTTCAATCGGCGTTTTGCCGAGATCATCAGAGATTAGGTCCGGCCTCATTCACCTCGGTGCATCGCTCGGCGTCATTTTTGACGCTTTCGACGCGACCAAAGAGTTCCCGAGTTCGGCATCGGCCGAGATGTGGCACGAGATAAAGAGCATGTGCCGGCGAGGCGAACCGTTTCGTCTGCATCAGAAGTTCTACAAAAGCGTCGTGATCGCATTAGACTTCCGGCCGACGCAAGGCGGCGGCTGGGTTTTGACGTGCGATGAGCTTTCGGAAGAAAATCCGAAGTCCAAGGCGAAATAGACGTTCTCAAACCGGTGATCGAAAGCGCTTCGCGGGGTGTATGCATCTCAACTCGGAGCGAAATTTCGCTTTGTGGAATGATCGATACCTTCAAATATACGGGTATGATCGCGGGATCATAAGGCCCGGCATGAGCTTCCTGAACGTTTTTCAGAACGCAATGAAGCTCGGAAATCGAAGTCGATGAAATGACAAATCCGGCAGAGCAGTTTGCCGAATTGTTCAAAGATGAGGAAGTAACGGAGCGACGCCGCCTGCGCGATGGCCGTATCATCCAAATCCATGTCATTCCGCTAGAAAATGGCGGGTGGATGACTGAGCATGAGGACGTCACCGTGAAGCTTCGCCGCAACTACGCCCTGCAGGAGCGCAATCGTTTGTTGGATGCGGTGCTTGACCACATGGCGCAAGGGTTATGCGCCTTCGACGACGAATTGAAATTGATTGTCGTCAATAGACGCTATCTCGAAATGTACCGTTTGACTTTTGCAGACGCGTCGCCGGGCACGCCGTTAGTGGAGCTGATGCGCTGCAGTGTTGCGCGGGGCATTCACTGCGATGGCGTTTCCGCCGAGGAGATGTTTGCGGATTTCAAGAAGCGTTTGATCGAAAACAAGGAGCCGGAGCTGCATCGGCAGCTCTCCAACGGCCGCGTGGTGGCGGTGCGTCATCAACCGATGCTGGGCGGTGGTTGGGTCGGCACCTACGAAGACGTTACGGAACGCTATCTGGCGCAAGAAAACATCGCCCGCATAGCGCGGCACGATGCGCTGACCGATCTGCCAAATCGCTTCCTGTTCGGCGAAAAGATGGCGGAAAGTCTGGCTCGCGTCACGGAGGGAAATGCGGCAACGGCCGTGATGTGCTTCGACCTTGATAATTTCAAGGCGATCAACAATTCGCTCGGCCACCCCACCGGCGACAAGGTCTTACAGGAAATTGCTAGGCGATTGCGCGCGGTCATCGGAAGCGAGGATACCTTTGCCCGTCTCGGCGGCGATGAATTTGCGATCATTCATCCGGCGTTGGACGCACAAGACGCCGAACGTTTGGCGTCACAGCTCAATCGAGCAATAGCGCCGCCATTGTTGATCGATGGGCAAGAAATTCATTAAGACATCTGTATCGGCATAGCGATGGCGCCCGAGCATGGCAGCACCGCCGAGCAACTCATGAAATGCGCGGATCTGGCCCTTTACCGGGCTAAAGCCCAAGGCCGCAATAGCTGGCGCCTGTTTGATCCCCAAATGGACGCGGAAATCCAGGCGCGGCGCGGCCTTGAAGTCGATTTGCACAGGGCGCTGACGGCCGACGAGTTTCACCTCGATTACCAGCCGCTGATCAAACTCTCGACCAATGAAATCGTGGGAGCGGAGGTGCTCCTGCGGTGGACCGCATCCGGAACGCGGGTCGATAGAGCCTTCCGAATTCATTCCGATTGCCGAAGAAACCGAACTCATCGTACCGTTGGGCGAATGGGTACTGCGCCGAGCCTGTGCGGAGGCGCAAAAATGGCCCAGTTCCATTCGGCTCGCGGTCAACCTGTCGCCTCTCCAGTTCCGTAACCGCGCGTTCGTGTCTGTTGTGATTAGTGCGCTGGCGGCGTCCGGGCTCGCAGCCAGCCGCTTGGAGTTTGAAATCACTGAAGCCACATTGATGCAGAACGAATAGTCTATTCTGGCCATGCTGCATCAATTGCGCAGGCCTTGGTGTCGAAATCGCGATGGATGATTTCGGGACCGGTTATTCGTCGCTGAGCTATTTCCGAAAGTTTCCCTTCGACAGGATCAAGATTGATCGATCCTTTATCGCGGATTCTGATCTGAATTCCGAGAGCGCCGTCATCGTTCGGACCATCGCAGCGCTGGGCCAGGCGCTTTGCATCGAGACGACAGCCGAAGGGATTGAAAGTACAACGCAGCTCAATCTCGTGCGCCAGGCCGGTTGCACCGAAGGGCAGGGCTATCTGATCAGCCGTCCCCGTTCGGCCGAGGACATATACGACTTTATGGCAAAGCTGCAGCGCGTCGGAACGGCGGCCTGAGAAGCTCGTTTAAAAAGGAGCCGCGTATCAGCACGAGCGAGATGATTTGAGATTGATGGGCGCTTCGTCTTTAAGCTTTGGCATCGCCGCCCGAAAGACGCCGTCCCGCGATCACCTGCACGCTTTCTCATGTTCAGCTGTCCACTCCGTCGCTTCCCTCGCGAACAACAATTCTGATAGGCCCGCGTGGAAATTAACCGACCCAGTCGATCCGTGCCTCAACCCGCGCTCAATTTTCCTGTTACGGCTCAATCGTCTATCGCCGGCTGTGCCAGGTTTTCCTCCAGGACTTTCCCGGCTTTTTTAGTCACCGCGTAGCCCTCGATCACCAACAGATCGATATTCGTCGACAGGAAACAACGGATTGCGTCTTCCGGGGAGCAGACGATGGGCTCGCCACGCACGTTGAAAGACGTATTGAGCACGATCGGGATCCCGGTCCTGCGCCGGAAGGCCTCGATGATTTTCCAGAAAGGCTTGTTGTCGGCACTGACCGTCTGGATGCGCGCTGATCCGTCTATATGGACGACGGCTTTGGCATTCTCGCGGGCCGGCTGTCTTGCCGGAACTACAAATTCCATGAAAGCCGATTGAGGAACGCCAGTCATGTCAAAATAATCGTCCGCGAGTTCGGCGAGTACTGCGGGCGCAAACGGTCTGAATTCTTCCCGGAGCTTGACCCGCACATTGACGGTTTCGCGCATCCCATCCGTCCGCGGATCGGCAAGGATGCTCCGATTGCCAAGTGCGCGCGGTCCAAATTCCATGCGTCCTTGGAACCAGCCGATCACCTTACCTTCCACCAGCGAGTCGGCGACATAATCCTCGATTCCGTCGACCTTGTGAAGGTCAGCTTCGCCGCTTGTGCCTTGAGGGCCGCTGCGACCTGTTCCTGAGTGAATTGGGGACCAAGATACATGCTTGGAACGCGTTTGCCGCGCAGCGGCTTCCGTAAAACCTCGTGAAAGACATATTGTGCGGCGCCGATGCTGGCGCCGTCATCGCCGGACGCCGGAAACACATAGCATTGCTCGAGAAGGCCGGAGCGGGCGAGCTTGCCGGTCATGACGACGTTGAGGGCGACACCGCCGGCCAGACAAATGCGCTTGATCGCATATCTGTCCTTTAAATATGCCACGCGTAGAAGCATGGCCTCTTCGAAACCTGTTTGCAGCGCGGCGGCGACGTCCATCTCGCGCTGCGTGACCGGGCCCCCCGGCATTCGTGCCGGCCCTAACAGGCCCTCGATATAGGCGCCGAAATCCGCATGCAATAATTTGCCGGTGCGACACGTGCCGTCTGCCTGCACATCGAGAAGCTCTGCGAATTCTTTGGCGTAAGTCTTTGGGTTTCCGTACGAAGCAAGCCCCATCACCTTGTACTCTCCGTCGAGTGGCCTGAACCCCAGATAGGCGGTCAGCATCATGTAAAGCATGCCGATCGAACCCGGGAGCAAGGTCTCCTCAAGGATCTGTACCCCTCCGGACCGCCGATCGCAAAAATTGAGCTCGACTTTTCGCCGAAGCCGTCAAGGGTCAGCACTCCGCTTTCCGCAAAACCTGACGAGTAGAAGGCGGACGCGGCATGAGCCAGCTGGTGCGGCACGAAATGGATTTGCGCGTGATCGACGGCATGCTCGAAAAGTTCAGCGATTTCTTCGGCAATTCGCTCGTTCGCGACCGTTCCCGCATAGACTGCTTCATAACCTTTGAGAACGCGTTGCTGGATAGGCTCGGCAAGATGCGGCTTTATCGCGCCGATCCGCTGCCGGAACGTTTCGGCGGAAAAGTCGCAGTAAAACGCAATATGCTCGATTTCTTCGAGAACGCACCGATCTGCCGGACGCAAAATTCGGCGGCTTGGCGCGGCCCGAGCGTGCGGCCGCCGCGGGCCGTCGCATGCTGAGGCGGCAAGATCTCTCCTCTGCGGCGGCGGCGACAAGTTCGCCGTCCTGCAAAATCGCGGCGGCACTATCGTGTCCCACGCCGTCGAGGGGAAACAAGTTGAGCGGCAGATCCTCGACATCCTTGCCGTATGACGTCAGCGCGCTGAAGATCGTCGAATGACTGAGAGAGTGTTGAACGCGTGACTTGAGCTTTGCTTCAGGATCATTAGCCCAGCCGTGTCTTCGGTGACCCGCATAGCCCAGAACCAACATGAATACTGCCTAACCTGCGCAGTGTTATTGCGCTGCAAGAATGTTTTACAAGCATGCCCTACAAGAAATCTTCTCGCACTTTATATTTTACCATCCTAAGCTGTTAAGACCAATCACCGCCATAGCGAACGCCTGGTTCTGCAAATGCATAACCAGAGAATGTCGCCGCAAGTGGCTTGGGAGGGACGATGCGGCGATACGGCGAAGGCAAGCGCATCGGTGTGGTTCTGCTCCAGTCCTTGCTGCTTCGACTGCAAGCGTGATTACCGGCACGGCGCTGGTGGCGACGCGTTTCGTCGTATCGACTTCGGATGGTCTGACGATCGCGACGCTCCGCTACGTCATTGCCACGATTTGCCTTCTGATATTCGTCCCATTCGTTGAGAGGAAAAGGATCTCGCCTCGCGATTTTGCGGCAATCGCTGCGCTTGGCCTGCTTTATTTCTGCTTTTTCCCGTGGTGCATCAGCTCTGCAATGGAGTTCACCACCGCATCCAGCGGCGCCATTGTGCTTGGATGCACGCCTGCGGCGACCTTGCTGCTCGGGCGTGTCACCGGCCGGGAGCAATGGTCGGCCAGCGGAGTTATTGGTGTCATCTTTGCAATTCTCGGAGTTGCCATTGCAATCGGCGGGCCGAATCGTCTCGACGCGCCCACCTGGCGGGGCAATATTTTGATGATCCTGGCAACGCTGTTCGGGGCCATCTATGCCATCTTTTCGAAGCCCTATCTGGATAAATATTCGCCGTTAACGGTAACGGCGACGGCCATGGCGGCCGGCGCAGTCGGACTGCTGGGCTTCTGGGCCGCATTCGAACTACCACAAGGCATTCCGCAGTTCGATTCGGCGAGGTGGCTGTCCATTCTCTATATCGGCACTGCAGGGGGGGCATTGTCGTTCTTTCTCTACGCCTGGGCGCTGGGCCAGACAGCCCCCACTGTCACGATGATTTTTCTTCCGCTCAACCCGATCGCTGCAATAGTTGCGGGGGCGCTCTTTCTGAATGAGCCGTTGAGCCTCGACTTGCTCCTGGGCCTGGGGCTGGTCATTATCGGAATTCTGCTGGTCGTAGGCTTCAAGGGAAAACAAAGTCTCAAACTGAGAACCGAACCATGAAGGGAGTCCTGCTTAGCAATACAAATATGCAGCCGCTTCTGCGTGCGCTGCGGCCGTGGGACATCGCGGCTGGAGCGTATAACAGCTTGCTGGCCGATCTCGCTGACGATCGCTCGGCAGCCGCCGGCGAAGATGCACGCATGTCTTTTGCCTCTACGATTCCGATACGCTCCTGGGCGACGCCTTTTACGGCAGCGGGCGGCCCGAGCCATGCGAGAAGTTCCTTTCGCTGCTCGACAGTTTCTGCGCGCGGTATACGGGAAAAGTCGTGGTGGCCAATTTATTGTCGATCAGCTCGAACCGATGGCTCGGTTGTGCCGATGTACTCCATCCCAATCGCTAGGAAATACGAGGCCGCTTTCAATGAGAGCCTCATTGCGATCGCCAAGAAGCATCCCAATTTGCTTCTGATCGATATCGATCTGCTGTTCCGTAGATACGGGGAGTCTGCGCTGCTATCCAACGCCTTCTGGTACGCGGCGCGAATTCGTTATACCGCGCGAATGTTCGAGCTCATGGCGGACATGATTCGTGCGGCACTTGAAGCTCATGCGCAACGCGCCAAGAAGGTACTTCTGCTCGATCTCGACGACACGCTGTGGGGCGGCGTCGTCGGTGAGCAAGGGCCGCACGGCGTCGCATTATCGCAGGAAGATAAAGGCCGCTGCTACCGAGATTTCCAGCGATGCATCAAGGCGCTTACCCGAACCGGCGTGCTTCTTGCGATAGTGAGCAAGAACAATGCAGCGGACGTGGACGAGGTGTTCGAAACGAACAAAATGATGATTTTGCAGAAGGAGGATTTCGCAGCGATCCACATCAATTGGCGGCCGAAGGTGGAAAACATCGCCGAAATCGCCCAGGAGCTTAATCTTGGCGCCGACAGTTTCGTCTATATCGACGATAACCCTGTGGAGCGCGAGGCTATCAGGAAATTCATGCCGGAGGTCGCGGTGCCAGATTTTCCCGCTCAAGCGGAAAATCTACCGACCTGGTTCATGCAGGAGATCGCGCCGACCTATTTCGGCAAATACGTAATTTCCAAGGAAGACGCAGCGAAAACGCAGCAGTACCACGCGAACCATGCGCGCCAGCAGCTTGCCGCCACATTCGATCTGGATGCTTATCTTGCCGAACTTGGGATCGAATGCGCCATCAGCGCGGATGACGGCAAACGGCTCGTTCGAGCGTCGCAAATGACCCAAAAGACGAATCAATTCAACCTCACGACGCGGCGCTACGAGATTTCCGATCTCACGCGCTTCGTGGAGAACCATGATCACGCCGTGCTTCTCCTCGATTATCGCGATCGCTTCGGCGACGAAGGATGCGTCGGCATGGCGATCGTCGACCTTGCCGCGGCTCGCATTGACACGCTGCTCATGAGCTGCCGCGTCATAGGCCGCAAGGTCGAGGATCGCTTGTTGGACAAGGCGATTGATCTCTGTCGCTCTCGCGGTCATCCCAAGATCGTCGGTGAATACATCCCAAGTCGGAAAAACGAGCTCGTCGCCGACTTCTACGAAAAGCATGGCTTTACGCCGATCACCGAACATTCGGACGGCCGGATCGTTTATGAAAAGATTATCGATGATAGAAGACAATAAGCAGAATAAGATTTCACTCGTGGCTCAACTCGTCGCTGGCAGGCTCGGTATTTCCGAAGACGAACTCGGACCTGACTCGTCCATGGATACCGTACCTGCTTGGGACTTTTTCGAGCACATGGACATTTGCTTGGCCTTCGAAAGGAAATTCGGCATCAAGCTCGACATGGATAATATTGTCCAAGCCACAAGCATACGTGCGCTCGCAGCGCTATTGCCCTGATATCAGCCCTCCGACTGAAAGTGCGCTCGCTAAAGTGGTTGCCGAAGGTGGCGTCAACCAGGCCGTAGCGGGGATATTGCGAGCTGTAATATCGAGCGCCAGAGCGGAACAGACATCTCCGAATCCGAAATCTTAATACCATGTCAGTTATCATCGAGATGGAGCCAATCGGGCCGAAAAGATGATGCTACAAAGCTTCTGACTCTCTTGTTGGCTTGCGTATACGGCTGCCTCACACTGAGAGGAGTGGTCATGGACAGCGTAGAAACCCGAACAATGCGGAAGGTTTCAGCGCGGCTGATTCCGTTCCTCATTCTTTGCTATTTCATTGCCTTTCTCGACCGTGTTAACGTCGGCTTCGCTGCGCTGACTATGAACAAGGCGCTCGGCCTAACCGCGACGATGTTCGGTTTTGGCGCCGGCATCTTCTTCATCACCTATTTTATCTGCGAGCTGCCCTCGAACCTGTTCCTCGACCGGTTCGGCGCCCGCAAGTGGATTGCGCGCATCATGGTAAGCTGGGGCATTCTCTCCGGCCTGATGGCGTTCATTCCGGACATCGCGCATGCTAGCGGATTGAGCAACGAGACGGTGTTTTACACCGTCCGCGCCTTGCTCGGCATCGCTGAGGCCGGTTTTTTTCCCGGCATCATCTTCTATCTGACACTGTGGTTTCCCTCGATCTATCGCGGCCGCATCATCGGCGCCTTCATGGCTGCCATTCCGCTCTCCTCCGCGATCGGTGCGCCGATTTCCGGAATGATCCTCGGCATGAATGGACTCGGCAGCTTCGACGGCTGGCAGTGGCTCTTTATCATCGAGGCGGCGCCCTCGGTTCTGTTTGGAATCGTTACTTATTTCTATCTGACAGACCTGCCGGCTGAGGCATCCTGGCTCGCGACGGACGAGCGGGCTTGGCTCAGCACCCGTCTCGTCGCCGAGCGCCGGCAGCGCGAGGCTGCGCATAACCTGTCGGTCTGGCAAGCCGTTTTCAATCCGCGCGTCTGGGCGCTGGCGCTGGTCTATTTCGGCATGGTGGCGTGCAATTACGGCGTCGGCTTCTGGCTGCCGCAGATCATCAAGGCGTTTGGGCTGACGAATGCGATGACCGGCTGGGTCACCGCCATCCCCTACGCCGTCGGCGCCGCGTTCATGGTTTGGTACGGGCGCCGCTCGGATGCGAAAGTCGAACGTAAGGGGCATACCGCCTTCGCGCTCGCGCTCGCCGCCGCTGGTATCGCCGCGTCCACGCTAACCAGCAATCCGACGCTGACTATCATCGCCTTCACTATCGGCGCTTGTGGCGTGTTCGGGGCGCCTCCGGTTTTCTGGACACTGCCGACCGGGGTGCTCTCGGGCACCGCAGCGGCCGCCGGCATCGCCGTGATCAATTCCATCGGCAACCTTTCGGGCTTCTTTGGACCCTATGCTATGGGCTGGATCAAGGATGCGACCGGCAGCTTTACCGGCGGGCTGTTGCTGATTGCAGCGCTCGCGGTCGGCGCCATGGTCATCGTGCTCGCGCTCGGCTACGACTACGCGCTGGAAAAAGCGCCGGCGCCTGCTGAATAAACCCAATACCGCAGCGGGAGGCATATCGAGCGGCGCCGATCATATTAATAGCCGATCGCCTTGCGGAGGTCCGGGTTCACATTTTCGAGGTCGCCCCGAAAGTGGCGATCTGCGAACAACGAAGCTGCGATCGCAGCGCCGGCGAATTCTGCGGCATATACATCGCCACGATAGCACTGCAATCATCTCACCGTGTTTGCGCATTCGGATTTCGGGCATGCCATATCAGGGCGTTATCATTTAACCGGGAACAAATGGCGAAACGTTATAGCCACCATTAATTTTGTTGATACCGGCTTTGTTCCTGATATTAGGAAATGACGTTTTAAATAGCTTGTGGCGTTTGCGCCATAATAGCGGGCTAGACCGGGGCAAAGTCTGCCGGGATGCCCGTTAGGCCATCCATAAGAAAGCCAAACACATCATGGCGCGATCACGGGCCGCAAAGCAAGAAAGCCCCAGCGCCAGGGCAGGGGCTTTCAAGGCGTATGGATCGCCCCAAAACCGTTGAGCGTCCGCCGCCTTCATATCCAAGCTGCGTGACAGAGCAACGAAGAGCGACAATTTACGTTACCGCGCGATCCGGTACCCCAGATCAGGACGGGGCGGTGAAGCGAATGGTTGCGGCTCACTGAGCACACAGGCAAGGCGGTGCGCGTGGCCAACTTTCTAAATACCAGCGTCGTCATCGCGGCTCTAATTCGCAATGCCTGAAATCGCTGCCAGAGAAGTCCACGCTCGCAATCTGGCAGAGCGCTACAAACGGCTGATTGCGCTGGAGGATTGCTAGTATATCCGCCCATGGCTGGTCGAAATGCAGAAAGGCGGCTTCTCCTTGGTCGATCATATCAACCAAAAGCGTTTCAGGCGGTTGGGAAATCAGGTCATCGACGTGACCTGAAATTCTAATCCACTTGCCAATGTAGGGCGCGACAACGCGGGCGGCTTCGGTCCCTGTTCTTCCTTTGTAGAAAGCCATTAGCGTTTCAGGCGTCAGATCAACGATGACTTTGTCGTTCTCGGTTGTGCTCCGCGGGATCGGGCTAAGTGGCGCTTCTGCCCTGCGGCCACCAAAGACGGACCCGATCTTGTCGACGTCGCCGGCGATGATCGTGGTGCTCCAAAGACGGCGGCCTAAAGCGACCAACGGCAAAAGTATGGCGATCGAGAGCCGGTAGCCTCGTCGACCAAATTTCTTGCCGAAGGCTTGTTCAGATACCTTCGGCGCCTTCTCGGGATCTGGAAGTCCCAAGGTCATCGTGTCGCCCCACGAAATTAAGCAATGCTCGCCGGTTTGGGCCTGCGTGACAAGCAAGAGCCCGTTGGCGCTGACGGTAAATACAACTGGTCATTGCGGCCAAGGAGCAGATGGATGGGTAATCGATGGCCAATCCTGCCGAGACCGCCGTCCTGACCGTCGCGGGTAAGAAATATTCGGCCTGGACGTCCGTGATGCTGCGCTGGATCTATGGCGGGGCGTGTTCGGATTTTATGTTCACAGCGGCCGAGCCTGTCAACTAAGCGTCGACGAACTATAGCGACTGGCGGATCATCCCGGCGACAAGTGCACATGCCATCTTGGGCACTAGCGCACTTACGGCGGGGGTGTTCCGAAAACAATTGTTTTCGGAACAGGCACTTCACTTCATAACCGCTTCGCAAAAAAGATCCTTCGCATCATGCGATCGCCCCTGCTCACACGCGCCGCCAAAATGCTTCGAGGCGATCGTTGAAGGCCGAACCTGTGAACGGCACGTTGTGGCCGGCCCCGCGAATCGAGGCGCGCTCGGTGTTCAGTTCGCGCTGGATAACATCGCAGACCGCCTCAAAAACGCGATGGTGTCCCCCTGAAATGACGAGCTTCGGGAACGCCGTGCGCCTGAGCGCGTCGAATGGAATTTCCGCCTCAACTGAGGGGCGTGCCGTCATGGTGGTGCGGACGCCTTGCTCAAGTTCAGGCGGCAGTGGATTGGGAGGTGGTAAAGGCGGCACCGCACCGGGTGCGATGATCGTTCTAGCAAAGCCCTCTAGAAACGCTCGCGGCTCCGCGTCTGTCTTGAGAGCCGCTTGCGCCGCCACGATGGCCTCAGCCGCCGGATCGCCTTTGAGCAGCCGGAAAGCAGACGGTTCGCTCACGACAAGAGACCGCACCGCATGCGGGCGGAGCGCGGCAGCATAAAGTGCTCCGATGGCACCGTATGAGTGGCTGACCAGATGGGCCCCGTCACCGAGCAACCCTGCTATATCCCGAGCATCCTCCTCAAAATCTGACCGCACAGACGGCGGCAAACTCTTGCCGTAGCCCCGGCGATTAAGGACCTCCAGGCGCCAGCGTTTGCCGAGCGGTTGTTGCTGACTCCAGGTCAAAGAACCGTCGATTACGCTGCCGTGGACCAACACCACGCGCGGACCGGAGCCCGAAACAATCACTTCGACCGGTGGTGCCTTGGTGTCCATCGCCCTCAGGTACTTCAGATAACATGAACCAAAAACAAACGTAGCCCGGCCGGCGTAAGCTTGCCGCGCCTTTTTTGTTATGTGATCCTAGCCAGAATGATTTGGGGGTCTCAGAGGGTGACCGACCGCGAAGCAGTCCGGCTTCTTTATCTGCGTGCCCGTCGTGAACATCGGGCCCTGCGCAGACTTGGATTTGCGAATTTGGCAGAGCTTGAGAAGGCCCGTCACGATGTGCGAACCTGCCGTTGCCGCGCATCCCTGACGTCGCTAGCGCCGCTATTCGGTCTCAACGTCTTCACGGCGGCCCGTCGTCGCCTTGAGTTTTTGATCTCGCGTGCGTTCAAGGTTCGGTATTTAGGCATCCTGAACCCGTGGTCCGAATTGCCACTCTCCATCCCAGGTGGCCTCGAAGCGCCCATAATCCTCATCATGTGCTAGCTCCCCCGAAGTGGAAGCCCCTAGCTTAAGAAAACGCACATTCTCGGAGCAATCTCGTAGGACAGATTTACGTTAGCAGCCGGGGCCGCGAACAATTTTGCAATATTTGGGCAGCTAATAGAGGCATGTTGGCCGTTCGTCGGTTGCCTTATCGCTGATGCGAAGGCAAGTAACCTCGTAGCGCACACCAGCCGGACATGACGGTGGGACGGGAATGAGATGCCGAAATCGCCCGATCATCGAACAAAGCGCGGCTGGCGTGCTTCAGTACCTGCTTGGCGCGGGAGTAACGAGACAGACGACCTGCCGAGCATCTCGAGTGAGATCACGTCGCTCGCCTTGGCGGCACCTGACCCGCAGGGGTCGTACTGGCTAAGTCCATCCCAGCATCGCCGCCGTGCAGCTCGGCTAAGAGCGAAAAATCCCAACAGCAGAGCGGCTACCCTGGCAGAGCTGGCTGCGCGCGTGATCGAGAGACGATTGCGAGATGGAAATAGGCGTCAAGAATGACAGCAAGGAGACTTATGCCCTCCGACCGACGCTGCCGTCACATTAGGCCGCGGTCGGCTGGCAGCTCGTTCGCATCGAGGCTTGTCCGCATATGAAATGCAGCGGCTTTGCCGGATCGAGCAAGGGGATGGGCTCTACTTCAATGTGGAGGCAGGGTGGGGCGCAGCAAGGCGCGGCGTGAGGCCGATTTGGGCAGGCTTTTGTCATGCTTAGAACGAGTCACTTACTGGCACGTCCAGCGCTATTTTAGTTCCGATAAAAGGTGTTATCGGGAGTAAAAGTTTATTGTTTCGCTCGCCTTGGTGGCATCTTCATTGGCCCATTTCAGCCGCGACGATCAGCCACTTTCAGTCCGCTCTCAGGGGTAGAGCAGCCATGCCTCTCATAAACTGGCGCGGCAGTTGATGACCCAACTGCGACATCACGTTGGTGTCATTGTGCAGCGCGAAGGGCGACGGCTTAGGAGCCTCGCGGCGCTGCCTTTCGCTTATTGCCAGTCGGGCACGGCGTCCAATTCATCCTTTCAAGCCCGGGGAGATCGAACCCGAAATGACATTCAATGAGTGCGTGGGGCTTTGCGGTCCGCAATTGAGCTTGTCCGCCAGGCACCGTTGCTGTTCGGTAGCCGCGGCGCCTGACTCGTCGTTTACAAAGCCAGGAACTTCTCGCTCCTGCGGAACTTTGGCCTGGGCGGCGAGTGAACAAAAACAACTTGGGATTGCGAAATTATATCACAGCGCGTCAACTTCGATTGCCGGTCTATTGACGCTGAGACAATATTTGAACACAGTCTGGAAAGTTAGGCAGGGCAGCCAAGCCAGCGGCGAGGCAGGTTTGGGCGGCCTCCACTGGCTGCTTTGAGGGTAGATATAATGCGAATGCATGTTGCCGGACTAGGAGCAGTTCTCGCAGGGTTTGTTATTGCCGCTAGCCCGCCCGCGATGGCAAGCACTTGGAGTCAGGAATTCTGCTTAACTGACTGCACCGTGACACCGACCGCATCCCCTATTACCCAGATTGACATCATAATGGCGACGCCCGGCGTAAGCTTCGCCAGTTTAAGTCCTGTTTTTTCCGACATCGGTGAGACGACACTGGTTTCGAGTGCCACAACGACGCTAGGCGCAATTGAGTCGTCATTAACTTCAGTCCTGCGGAAATCAGCGACGTGTTTTTGACGCTCGGCTTTTCCGCTCCGAGTACGAGTACGCCGTTCACCTTCTATTGGGAGCAGTTTGACGGGTCGCAATTAATCACGACTAACAGCTCCGTCACATCCAGCGACATTGCTTCCTGGGACGGTTCAACCTGGACCATAACCCCAATGACAGCGCCCGTAAGCGCGACGCCGCTGCCTTCTGGGGCGCCGCTTTTCGCCACCCGCCTGGGGCTACTGGCTTTTATGGGCTACTGGCGCAAAAGGCGGATTGGGTTTGATTGCAAGGATGCTCGCCAGTTTGCCTAGCCGTATCGAGCATTCGAGATTTAACGCCACATTTGCGATAAAGATCAGTCAGTGTGCCAGCTGGCAAGAGGGCTGCGCTCCACCCGGCAGCCATGAGTAGTCCACGCCTCGGATACATCTCGCGGTGAGGCATTTGAACGGCGTCCACTGACCCTGCTTACAAAGCCGAGATGCCTTCTAGACGAAGGCGGATGACGGTTCCTTGGCCACCGACTACGAATTATTTGCTGTCGAATTTTCTCGGCTTTTTGCAACGCATGCTGCCTGTGGCCGATTGTGTTGAAAAAGTACTTTTTAACATAATTGGCCCATAACTGACATTCGGTGCGGGGCCGCAACATGTCTGCTTCTGGAATCGGCCGTTTGGGGTCAAGCACTTTCAGACCATCCACCATTGCAGTGTTCGATGTCGCTCGCGGGCTCGCGCTTCTCTCCGGAATTGGCACCAAGGCCCTTCCATTATGGGGTTCGAAGACGAGGTGGAACAATCTTTGGGTCGGCCTTGCCATCAAACTGATGGCAGGTCCAAGCGGACATACGAACTCACCTCATCCATCGTCCCGCGAGGGACATCTTTCCACCGCTTGGTTGTTATTCGGCGTTCAATTTTTGAACGCCGATTGACAGGGCCCGCCTGTTTTGGCGTTCGCGAACCGCAACCTTTCTCGATAATCGTTGGTTGGCAAACGAGGATATTAAGAAAGAGAAACGACATGAACAAGTCGCAGGGCTGACGTCACATGCGCTTGCACAAGATGTCGGGTCTAACGCGCAAGCTATAGCGCGCGAGCGTGCTCTTTGTAGTCATCGCTGCAGCGCTCAACGCCCACCAAAGGTCTTGCTGATCGCATTCAATGTACGAACGGTGCCTGTCGGTACGGGAATCCCATTGGCGTCGAGCACGACGTCTTGGGGGCATGGCGTGTCCGCATCGGATATTCGGCCGGTCTGATTATCGAATGTTTTATGTTCGCAAAGCTTTGCGCTACGGCGCACAACGATACTTGCCGTTTTGCCGGTAGTGGCACCAGCGCCGTTTGCGCTTTCATCTGTTGCATTTGACGACCGAAACTGTGGAAGCAAAAGCAGGCTGGATATTACCAATGCGACGGGCAGAAACAAAACCACCAGCCAGGCTGCCGCGAAACGGCTGCGCTCTGCTTTGCTGATCATCTGGACAGCGCGCGGGGTCTTCGTTCTGAGGCTCGCTGGACTGGCGAATTCACAATGCGCCCCCTCAAGAAGCCGGCATGGCCGCCGAATTTGCGCCGTACCATTGCGATCTGAATTTTACGCCAATGAAGCGACTGTCAGTCCAGACTACGCTGCAATCTCGCTGAACGCTGTTTTTGAACAAAATAAGGGTGAAGGCTGGCGGCAGGTCAGCTGCCCGCGGCATGATACTGATGCGTGCTCCGCTATCAGACATGTCATGTATCACGCAGGATACAGGCTGGCTTTGGCCTTCAAAGATTACTGCCGCGGATCGATGCATCCAGCGTCGGGCACTCTTCCGACTTTCGTGTGAGCGTGAAAGCATACGTACACACCGGGCAGCGTACGTTAAGCGTAAGGAATGCCAATTAAAAACCGTATTCAAAAGTCGGTAAAATAAAGCTTAACTTGATATGCACTCGGAATTCCCAGCATTTTTGCGCGCAATTCAGGCCAGGCGTGCCGCACGACATGCGCTGCCGCATGGCTGGCTAAGCGGTAGTGAAGCAAGAGCTAGCGATGGTGCGCTTCGCACTGGGGCGCCAGGCCGGCGATTTCGAAGATATGCCGTCTGATTCGATCCGTAGGACGCACGTTAACCTTTCCGGTCGCGACGAAATCCTAGTGCCAGGCATAGTTTCACCAATCGAGGTGAGCTCGCATGGCTTGAGGCTCAGCCGAGATACGACCATCCGCATATTTTCGCGATCGAGTTACCGTACTGCGAAGACTTATAAATTCTTCTGATCGGCCGCGACGGTCAAACGCTGAGACATTCAGAGGCGCATTCAGGCCAGGGAGCCGCACGGAGGGTGGCCGCCGAATGGCTGGCTCAGCCGGCGGGAAGCACAGAGCTGGAGTTCGCTTAGGTCGAACCGTGAAGTCATGCCGGCGAAAGATCTTGTCCCGAAATTTCCGACAAATAGCGGAAATTAGCTGAGCGCCCACAGCGACATCGACCGCGGGGCACGGCGACGGGGCCTCCCGCCAGGGCTAGCGCGTCGACGCCGGCCAAGGAGGGGTAGCCATTCACCGCGCAGCGCAGGCGCCCGTTGACCAAATGGCTGGAGACACACCGGCGCCCGCCGCCACTGGCGACAAAGCGCCGGCGCCGATCGGCGATGTTGTGATATGTGGGTAGCATTGTGGGTAGGCGCTACGCAGGCTGAAACCAAAGTTAGATCAGAGGCGGGGGGCGGAAAGTCCGTCCCCATATCCCAGCTTTAGTTCTGAGAATTAACGCTTATCGGAAGCAAAAAACGGTTCATTGTGTAGGTCGATTGTCAACTCATGTTGCTTACTCGAGAGATCGACCAGCCGATCAAAGCATTAGTTACACGTCATGCCATTCTGGCGTGCCATGTCGCAGACACTGCGCGCACCCGCGCAAGCGAGTGCGCCAATTTGCGCAGCGACGGAGCGGGGAGGGGCGTAAACCATCGGAGATAAGCCGACCGCGGACAGTACAGAAAAGCGCCCGTCGCAGTCGAAGGTGAAGCCCCTTAAATTGCTCGGGTCGAAGAAATCGCTTTCCACAACGTATGCCACCACGTTCGCTCCACGCCCTTCGGCATCATGGACTATCGATTTCATGTCGATCGCAGTTACCGCACCGTTGTCGGCTTCAATTGTTCGCCAGTTAGCCTTGATAAATCGACCGTTGTCGATGTACCCGTCCCGCCAACGCAGCGGCCCTGGCGTAGATGTTGTCGCTGCGGACGCAGTCGAGGCACTTTGTTTTCGCTGTGCTTGGAAAATGCTCTGTTCGTATTCCAACTCCTCCGCTGCTAACGAGCGCTGATTTTCCTGCTCGCATTGCTCGCGGCTAAGTACTTGCGGGCGACCATCCGGAGCAACGAACATGGTGTCAGGTATGTTTGGAGGTAGGCCGCTAACTGTGCCGCCCTCTACCCGCTGGTGACGGTGGTGAATCACGCAGACTTGGTCACGTTCAATTCCAAGGGCTCGTCCGACAACGCCAAATATTCCGCCTTGAAGATTTTGGGACCAGCTTGAATTGATTCTCATCATCAGAACAGTGCTTACTGTCACGACTGCCAGCAACAATCGAACTGTAATAGCCACCGTCCTCTCCCCGTCCTGGTGATCGGGGAGTTGGAAAATCCGGATCGCAACGGTCTTTAGGCTTTCGCCCTGAACATGCACCGCTGCCTCCCCGACCATAAAGGTCGAGGAGTGCGGATCACGCCCGCACAACGACGTAACTGCGGGGTTTCCACGCCCCAGAAAGACCTAAGGGCCCTTCCGGAGCGGACTATAACGTCATTTTCGTGATTGCGGTAATCGCAGCCACGAGATTTAACCACCGAAAGTTGGAGGGCGATCGCCGCGCTGCTGCTGAGCAGGAGCGGCTGAACGCAGTCGGGCAGGGGCTCGAAACCCAAGTGGATTGAAGACCACCTGGCTGCGGGCGGCTCGCTGGAAGATCTGAAGGTTTAAGCCGCTGTAAGGCGCGCGGCGCTCCATTCGAGGTTTCTACATCGGCTGGGTTTTTTGCATCCCTAACTCACCTCCGCCGAGGAGGCTAAACCGCCCCCCGCCAAAGAAGGCGGGGCAGTTATGTCTGATGCAGAAGCGAGCCAAGCTCTGCGCAATCTGGTGAACAAGCTATCCATGAGAAAAGAAACGGCAGCATGAAGCGATTTCTGATCTTCACGGTGCTCTTTCCGCCGCTGGCGCCGGCCGTATTCACGGCGCCCGACACATTCGGGAAGTATCTCGATTGGTTTGGTATGGACTTACCGCAAGGAAGTTGCGGGTCGGCGTGGGGACCGTGCGACGCTTGGCACAGCGCGTGTGCGTCGAGGCCTAATGCCACGTTTTGAGGTTCGGGAACGTTTCGAACTTAGGCGCATTGCCCATCGGGAAGGCGACAATAAGAAGGAAAAAACGTGAAAAAAATCGTATTGGCCGCTGTACTCACGTTCGCAATGTCCGCCGCCGTATTCGCCCAAGCGGGTGGTGCTGGCGGAGGTGCGGGTGGTGGCGCGGGTAGAGGTGGTGCCGGCGCCGCCCGGGGCGGCTCAACAGGTGCAAGCCAGGCAGCACTGTAAATCCCCCAGGTAGCAATGCGAATCCCGGGACGGGCACCCTCAATAACGATAGCCCAAGCCCGAACGGTTTGCCTAACAACAACGGTTTGGGGAGCAATTCCAACAACGGCATTGGCGACCCCGGCAATCTCAGCAACACCAACCGATAACTCCTCCGGGACGGCAGTCGACAGCTATGTCGTGCCTCCCGGCGACGTCCAGGAGATCAGCGGAAGCCGAGGAACTCGGGATATGGCGGTTCGTTGATTCCGTTCGGTGTTTCAGTGGTTTCGCTTGATCGACGCTGAGCACGCGCTTCCAAGTAGCAACCGACTACGAAGGTTAAGGCACCCATCTGCAAAAGGATGGTGTCACGCTGCAACCCCAACAACGACGTGGCCGCCAGCAGCACGACGCCGGCAAGCTGAATGGCCAACGCGATCGTTCTCAGGGTGATTTGGCTCAACATCGGAATGATGTTGGCTGGAGATCCGTTAAGCCGAGCGGAATCGAATCCGTAAAATTGATGGCTTGCAGCGGCTTAGAAATGGCTCCTGAATTTGGAGAGTGATGCGCGCGAGTGCCTGAGCGAATGCTTGATCGCTTCTGCGGCGAAATCGCGGGACAGCTGGCAATGATGGACGCAACGGCCGGTCACTGCTGCAGGCTGCACCCTGGGCAGCAAGCGTTGAACGCGACGAACTATAGTTGATCATTTTTCGGATCGTCCTGCTGATCGTTTCAAATCGGCGTTGAATGCCTAACCACCGCCTCAACGATCAGCCATAGCTGCGACCCACTGAATGTCAGTTACCGGAACGCATCCGACTAGATCGGGACAAAAGACTAGCTGCGACCCATTTGAGTGCGTGCGCACCATTTGCGCGCTGCCAGCGAGCAACACGATTAGCGCGACTGCATAGCATGTCAGTTTCATGGCTCCCTCCTGCTGTTGCAGAGACGGTAGCGGGTGCCAAAACGCAAGCTGTGATCAGCAGCACATATTGACGCAATCGAAGCTGTCGCCAAGCCCCGACCACCCGCGCGAATGGTATATCAAATAGCCTGCCAGAGCAGGACAAGTTCATTTTGGCGGCGGCGGGAGGCTCGAATAGACCGCACCCGGCAGCACCGCCATCACAAATATGCTCGGCTTTTCAGACGGCCCAAATGGACCAGCGACTTTGTTGTGCACTGCTGGAAGGCTTCTGAGATACGCCACGATAGCTTTGGCGTCCTCTTTCGTCAGGCTGGCTAGTGCTTGGTAAGGCATTATCGGCGCAAGGATGCGTCCATCAGGTCGTTTTCCGGTCGTTATTGCAGTGATGATTTGGTCGTCGGTCCAGTTGCCCAGGCCCGTCTCTTTGTCTGGCGTGAGATTGGCACCGGCGAATACACCTAATCCCGGGATAGCGAACCCAACATCAGAACCGCCCAGGAACTCACTCATGTTGGGCTTGCCTAAAAAAGTCCCCGGCGTATGGCAATCTGAACATCCGCCGACCGTGACCAGGTATTTTCCCCTGGCAACATTATCTGCGGCATCTGCACGGCGCGACATGACTGTACATACGGTCAGCGCGGCAACTGTCACCGCAACCGCAAAAGATGACTTCGTCCTGATAGACATGCTCAGCCCCCTTAAGTGTTGAAGAAAGCTTGGCATCGCTTGTCGTAAGAAGCAATGAGATTGCTGCACCAAGGCGGCAAAGCCCAAGCAGTCGAACGAACCGCTGTACGCGCCAACGTGGACGCGATGACTGACAGGCAGACTGCGCAGAACCGGCCACAAAGCCTGTTCGATCTCACGGACTGAGCTTGTAATTTGCGCGCTTGCCACATCGTAGAACTCAATTCGCATTCTTGTGACGCGGGTCACAGTAAACGATCTCCAAGCCACCAATGATGCCAATCGTTGGGACCATACCGAGGGGATCGTCAATGACACACAAAGCAGGCAGCAGGAAGCAACCTTAGGGCGCCCGCTCGCAACAATGACAGCGGCGATTGTATTAGCGTCTGTTTCCCTCGTGACGACACCGACCAAAGCATCGGCATTCGATATCGGCGGGATGATCGGCACCGCTATGTCGATCCAGATGCAAATGAACGCCCACCATGGCGGCTCTGCAGGCGGTTACCACGCCCGTAGCCGTGTATCGTCGCACCAGGACAGCGAATCAACGACCATGGCAGCAAGAGTGGTGACTGGCGAGCGCGATGCCAGCGAGCCGAATGACACCGATAATCAGTCACGATCCGAGCAACAAATTGGCGATGGGGCGAGAACACAAAGCCCGGCCAGTACCTTCGGACGGTCTCTCGCAAGCTTCAGAACGCGACGCGGCGGCGGGCCAAGCTCAAGGCTCCAGTAGAACGTTTAACGATGCGCCGGCATTTAGTCCGTCGCGCTAAACCGCCCGGTCGTGACGCCAATCACAGCCGACGACCGAAAGCTGTTTCATTACGTCCGTACGTTAATCCAAGGAAACCACGCCATGACCGACCAAGCGATTCCCACAGCACCCCAGTCCAAAGTGCGCGAATGGTGGCCCGTGGTCGCTTTCTCTCTTATTGGGTTGCTGGTGACGCTCAATGTGATCCTGCTCTTTCCGGAGTGGGGTGCTGTGATTGCGCAATACAATCAGTTCTAACGGATCGCCTTCGCAACCCCTCCAAGGGTGCGGCAGAAGCCCGGCCTGCAGCACGAGCCGCAATGCTATTAACGGCCAAGCTTTTGCAGCATTCGTTTAACTTCGACATTAAACAGCTGCGCTTCGTACTTTGCATCCTCCCAAACGGCGCTGCTGTACCGCCCTTTGAAAGCAATCCAGTCGAAAGCCACCGCCAAGACTAATAGCAAAACACCGGCGCGCATTTTTGTCACTCCTGAGCCAATACTTGAGCAGGTGTTTAATGCCAGCCGCTAGGCCCTAAGAGGTCGACCGTTTAGTACCCAATGAAGGGAAGGATCAGGAAACCCACAAGGGCAACGACCGTGAATGTCAGGACAGTCTTGACGCAGACGGCCGCGAACGGATAGCGCCTACGAATACAAACATCTGTCGTGCTCATAACGCCACCCTGTTTTTATTATTGTGGTGGGAGCTAATCGCATTCTCGGCCAAGCCGATGTGCCCGGGATCACAGAATTGCATCTCGGCGGGTCCCGCGCGGCTGTCGGGAGGAAAATTTCACGCGGCGGTCCGGGCCAACCAGGTTGGAATAGCCGGTTCAAGTACCAATCCATGGCCACGGTCGAACGTTCCGCGCAGACTGGGGAAGCTAAGCAGATAATTGCGGCCACCCTCAGTACGCGTGCCATAGTCTTTGCCCTCTCCATATCGCCCGAAAGCAATCTGGTTGAAGAGGCCCCGGTCATTGGGTAACCGAGGCCCCAGCAACTGGCTGGGGTTGCTGGGAGCTGCCGTTCACCAGTTGCCGTAAAGGAAAAGACCGTCGTCTCGTTCTCGTTCCGTCCCCTGCGATAGATATCAAATGACACATCCCAGCATTGGCATTATCTTTTTGACGGTGGGCGAGGGTGGTCGGATCGGCGGACAAAAAACTGACTTCGTGACGTGCAATCTTGAGGTCTTGGGCCGATTTGATCGGATTTAATTTAAATCTGAGCTTATCGTGTTTTTCTCGGGAAGCGGGCGGGAAGCATGCCCAGGATGCGCATACTGGAGTTCAAAGACATCGTTCCGTTGCTGCGTGCTGAAGTGCAACGGGCAGGCGGTGTCAGCGCATGGTCCAAAAAGACCGGGGTTAGTCGCACGGTCGTCAGCAAAGCCCTTAACAATTTGAAACCGCCCACCAAGAGCATCATCAAAGCACTGAAGCTGCGCATGGTCTTTGTCATCAGCAAGGATTGGCCAAAGCGACCAACGCGAAATCGCCAACGGCTATTTAGCGAACGACGCACCTAAGCGCGTGGACTAGGCGGGATGGTTTGGCATCTTTTGCGCCTTTAGCCGGAGCCTAACTTCTTCCGACGGTGGGATCCCCGCGGTCTGGACGATACCGCCCTAAGCCTCCCGCTCTCCGCTATGAAAAAGTATTTCAACACAAAGCCGCGTTCCCAGGTTCTAAGCGGGCCTCCGCAATTCAGGCATGTCAATTCGGCCCTACTTATTGTCAGCGGGGCTTGAGTTCGCACTACTTTGTACGACGCTTTGCAATTCGGGCAGTTGAATAGTGCGGATGGAATGGCTGTCATTGCCAGGATTTACGGCCCCGTCCGACCCTACCGCAGAGCCGAAGAAACCGAGGTGAACGTGGTGTTGAGTTTGCTGCCGAGGCCCTTGGTCACCGTAATAATAGCGAGGGCAATGCCGGAAGCGATGAGGCCGTACTCGATCGCGGTCGCCGCGGATTCGTCTTTGAGGAACGCCTGGATTTTCCATGTCATGGGGAAAACGTAGCCGGTGACCCTGAAGCATCCGTAAAATTATATGCCGGATTTTAGGGCGTTCGAAATCATGCACATCAAAAGCCTTATCACGGCCGCGCTGAGCGCGATCGGAGGCTAACTACGGCGCAGACAGAGGTTGTTGTAGCTGCGAGATGGTCGGCTCAGCGACGCTTCTGAACTTGCCGGGCGTCAACTCAAGCGCCTTGAGCAATTCGGCGCTCACACGACCAAGATCAGTGATCTCACCGTCTTATCTCCCGATCGACGAGCGGCGGCGCTTGATGTTCTGGCGCAGGGCCGGCCCGCGCTGGCTCGGCGTTTCTCTATTTTGGTTGCGGTTGTTGCTGCTGTTGGCTGATGTGCTGCACACCGTCGACCGGCGCGAATTTACCCGGCGCTACGGACATCGCCTTTAACAGCTCCTCGCTCACTCGGCCTAAATCTTGGACGTCGTCGTCGGGGTTGCAGACGGCTTTGCGAACGATCTCTATGGCCGTGGCCTGGTCCGTTTCGTTGACAATATACGAGGCCGATTTGTCCCCGCTCTTGATTACTCGGATCAATCGGCCTGGTCCCCCCATCGCTCAATACAACCCCCCCCGACCGCTCAGGATCATCCTTCAACTTTAACGGGAGGGCAAGCGGTTTAGTCCGCATGCATTTGATAAGGCACGCGCTCGGCCTGCAGCACGAAGCACAGCGCGACGCTGATGTTCACTGGATCTTCGCCGCCAACACACGCCTGCAGCGTAGCCTCGACATGTTGCCACGTTGAAAGTTCGCGGCGCTCGTTCGGGATGTGACTGAGCAGTTTGCGAACGTCGGGGAGCGTCTTGAGCGTCATCGCCTGAGGGATGGTAACTGGGTGGAGAAGGCGGCTCGCAAGCGGCTTCCTCATGCTGTGCGCTTTCTAGCCCCCTGTTGCTTTACCGGCACGGTATTGCGCTGTCCGTCACGCTATGGTGGCCGTTCGATTCAGGGGGAGCGACATAGTGATCAAGGCACTGCTCGGCGCAGTTGTTGCTGTTTGATTTGGCAGGCCCGGCTTCAGCCGCCGACGTGGCGGAGGCGCCGCTAAGGCCGTGCAGCCGTCAGTAATGGACCGGCTTTTTGTGGCCATGTAAGGTTTAGCGCTGGTAGCCGCCAAATCTCCGATTTCAACGCGGCCAACGTTCTAGATATTTTTCAAACGGCGAAGCCAGTCGGCGGCTTTGGTGGTGGCCAGATTGGTTACAACTGGCAACTGGTCAATGCTCCCTGGATGCTTGGTGTCGAAGCGGATTTGCAGGGTTCGGGTCTCAAGGGCAGCCACACTGGAATTGGCACGGCACTCCCTCTTGAGACTAGCACTGTGAACGTACGCTGGTTTGATACTTTTCGCGGCCGCCTCGGCTACGCGGCCGATCGCGTTCTGCTTTACGCCACCGGCGGTGTCGCATTCGGCAACGTCAACTCTACCCTGAGTACGCCAGGACCGGGCACATTTGAAACTGCCCAAGGCACGCAAAGGGGCTTTGCTGTTGGAGGCGGTCTAGAATACCTGATAGCGCCAAAATGGTCGTTGAAGGCGGAATATCAGTACATTGATCTTGGGCGAAAAGCGCTTACTGGCATTCCGCCGTTTGTTGGCTTTCGCACGCTACCCGTTGATACCGCATTCAATACCGTTCGTGCCGGCATAAACTATCATTTCTGAGCCAATACGAAGATCGGCGCCGTGCTAACGGCGAAGCATTGGTTCTTGCACGCGCGCTGCCCAGCCTGCAGGACGACAAGCTGCGTGGACCTTCGCCGAATTGACATGCACCCTCAAGCCGCGCTAACGGCGCTGATCCCAAAGCTGTCATGTCGCGGGTCCCGGCCGTCGCTCTTTCGACCGAGCCGTATCTCAACGGTCTCGCGCTTACTCATCCGCGACCTTAGGAACTGGAAACGGCAGAAAGCCTGTCTGTGAGCCGCCCCAACCGGATGGCTTAGCGTGGCGCCCTTGTGGCCGCATTCGGTACAACGGGCATTCTTGCGCAGCAGGTCGCTTGAGGCCTCAGCACCCCACCGGATGATGAATTGCGCCAGCGTCATCGGCGTGCCGTGGTTGCAGCGCGCACAATAGACCCAGAGCAAAGGCGCCGATTTGCGCATCTCTGCCAATGTGCACGGTTGGTTTCGGAGAGACTTGCTGGCGCTCTGCCTCGCTCGCCAACGCGCTGCGTCCTCGAGAGTGAAATTGCCGGGCTCTCCGCTCATGTACAGAGCGTATGTTCGCCACCGAAACGCCAGCCGCTAAGGATTGGGGTGCGACGGCAAGAGAACGCTAGCCGCGAGGCGAGCCGAACTGTGCGAAGTGCCAGGCCTGCGCCCAACTGCGAACGTCGTTAATGGCGCTGGGCCTCAAGTCGAGGTTCCCGACCATAGCCTGACAGAACGCTTCCATTTCCTTTTCAGTCAGTGGCTTCGTCAGCTTTTGCTTACGAAGCTTCGCTTCTACCTCGCTCTTCGCTTCCTCGTAGGGCGTGCGATGGGCGTCGTCATCATGCTCTCGCATCGGAAAACCCTCGCCAATTACGGCACGCGTTCGATCTGCAACACCAGCGTTAGCACCACCCGAGTTTAGCGTAAAAACACGATCGAGCGTCGCGGCAAACCAAAAGCGCCGATGTGTGCTGTGGGTCACAGCCCAAATTGGAGAGAAAACCTAAGTTGGCTCAGTCATTCCAGGAGCCAGCCATGAGCACGATGAGCTTGGGAACTTTGAGTTCGCGCCGTTCATTCTGGAGCCAGGTCCAAGAATGCGTCAAAGAGTGGCGCCGTCGGATCTATTCACGGTGGGAGCTGGCCGCGCTAGATCAAAGGGGCTTGCGGGATATCGGGCTGTCTGCGGACGGCGCTGATTATGAAGCTTCCAAACCGTTCTGGACGGCCTAGATCAGCCGCTCGGGCTCCGGCTCTAACGGTTGGATTAACTGAGGACCGGTGTTGCGGATGTTACCGACCGCGTTGTCGAATGGCCAAGACTTTCAGAGCATCGTCAGGACACGGGCGCAGCAGTGATAGCAGGAGTTCAAAGCCACGCTGGTCCTTCAAGGTGCGCGCCAAGTCCATTGGAGAGCCGCAATTCGGACAACCACGCTTTTCCATCACTGGTGGCGTGGATGCCTCTGCGTTCAAGTGCGGGCATGACTACCACTCATAATCGTCAAGGGCTCACCATCCCGTGACAATCCTTTGCGAGGTTTTGACTTGCGATTGTCCAAAACCGCACTGGACCCAAGTGGGACCATGACACCCTGAAGGTCCCCCGGGCGGCGGCAGCGCTGCGCTGGGGTCTCATTCCGCACTGGATGAAAGCCCGGCCAGAGGTTATGCCGATCAGCGCCCGTGCCGAGACTGTGGCTGAGAAGCGCATGTTCAGTGACGCCTATGCGAAGCGTCGCTGCATCGTTCCGATGGACGTTTTTTATGAACGCGACAAACGCCGGAAGCTGCACGCGTTCGGCATGAAGGACGGCAAGCCGTTTGGCGTCGCGGGTATTTGGGAGAACTGGCGGAACTCAAGCGGCGAATGGGAGCGGACTTTCTGCATCATCACTGTGCCAGCAAATGAGCTTGTCGCTCCGATACACGATAGGATGCCTGCCATAATTCCTATTGAACCACACGCGCGTTGGCTGGGAAACGAACCTGATCCAGCCGGGTTATTGAAGCCCATTTCCGGCCGATAAAATGTCGGAACAGAGGCCGCGTCGAGGCCGTTAATAGTTGGGCCGACCATCCCCAACACCACCCCCAGTCGGCCAAAAGACCCCGGAGGCATCACCCCCCTGACCGTCTCCGGGGTCGCTGATGTTGTTCCATTTGTGCGCGCTGCTCACGCCCAAGTGGGCAACGAAGAGCTTGGGACCACTGGAAGCCATATCCGGCCGACCAAATGAAAATAGTTCGGCGCGTGGACAATAAGGAACGTTTCGTCAGCTTCGTCATTAAGCACTCAAGTCCGGCAAGCCGCGTCGCTCCAACCCGACCTTCATGCCGGTTCGCAAAGGCTCCGCGCGGATACTCTGCCCCTCAGCCCCATCCGCGCGGGGCCTTTTGCATTCAATCTGGCACTGAGGATGACGCAGCTTTTACAAACTACATTGATCGGTCTCACAAGCGCTCCGAATGACCACAAGCTGTCAATCTTCGCAGCCGCCGTGATGGGGTTTATTTGGCTAATAGGCCGCGCTGATAAATTGGCCATGCAGCGGTCAGCCATCCCGAACAGACGTTCCCGTAGATAGCCGGTCTACCCGCCGTTGCCGACTTCGCGGTATCGCTGCTGTGTACGATAGATCAGCACGCTATCTGCATCACCGCAGTGCGGGCACACCCAAGCGAATATTCCTGGATTATCGTCAACGGGCATCACGAGTCACGATTCAATCGAGTGCCCGCACTTTCTGCAATTCGCCTCCGGTAATCTGTCCATAATCCACCCCTTGAGCTAGGGCTCTCTGAGGCAAATGCGCGACGATCAAACAAGTTTCTTTTCGCAGTCAGTTCATGGAATACGCGAAAAGACGTAAGGGTAGAACTCCGCCCGCCACGGGTCAGCCGATGCTAACACCTGATGATACTCACGCTTCGCTATTGCAGGCGATTGAGCGGATAGAGACAGCGTTGAAGTTGGTTGACGACACCAGTTATCCAACCAGCGCGTTCTTGGTCGAACGTGCGCTAGATCAGATGCGGGCCGATGCGTGGCCGGATGCGATTGATGATGCGCCGAACGCTCGTTAGCAGATGCCTTGGCTTATTCGGATTAGCGGGCGTCGCTGTCCTGACTGCGTCATTCGCGACTGCCCAGTCTCTGACAGATACTCAAATAAGACGCCTGCTGATTGATAAGACCAAAGCTGAATACAATGCGACAGGTCGGCCCTGTGGCTGTCCTCTCAACTTTGCAATAGACGGAAAGGTTTGCGGTCTACGCAGCGCTAATAGTCGGCGACGCCCTGATGGTCCGATGCCGAAATGTGAGCCCGAAGACGTTTCTGATAAAGATATTGAAGTCTATCGGTCGGTCAGCCGCATCTGTGGGAACGCCACTGACAAGTTGACTTGGGAGAAATCGTCCGGCTGTCCCGCCTCATGTTGGTTCAGCAGGCCCAGGCGTGCTTCATACTGAAGAGGCAATTAGAACACGCGGCGCGCGGCGGGGACGTTAGGAACTCGACGAAAGAATAGCCATGGCGCTTCCACCTGAACATCGAACGGAACGGCTTCAGAAGATCAAAGCAAATATCGACGCGATGCCCGCCGGTGCATTATTTAAGCCTCCACACTTGAAGCACACCGATTACCAGCTATTCGGGGCCTTAATCCAACTTTCCAACTATGTGGACATGAATCTGCGCCGATGCGTGGAAGCGTTTCATGTCGCCAACATGCTTCCGAAACAGATTGATGCACGATGGAGAACTTTGAGGGAAGCAAAACTAGTTGACGCCTTTAAAACCGGGGCTGCACCTGGTTCCAAAGACACCGAGATAGCGTGTTTCACTGGAACCGGAGGTGGATCATGGAGAGGCGGAAGTTTACGCGGGAGTTCAAGCTTGAGGCGGTGCGGCTGATCAAAGAGCGGGGCGTGTCGTATCCGCAAGCCTCGCAAGATTTGAGCGTGCATCCGACGCAGTTGCGCAGCTCTATGAGCCTTGTCCTCTGGTGAGGTCGGAAGTTCGATGGTCACAGGGTAGGTACGTTTAACCCAGGGCGATGTGCTCAGGATCACAGAAAAGAGGAGTAACCGGGCGTTTGCTCGCCCAGATCAAGAGGTGCGCCAACCCCACTGCGGTACTGCGTTCGACAGATGAACTGAGGCATCACTACGAGGGTCGGGATTTGTCCGCCCCGTTCGCGCTCGCGACGCTACAGACATTTTATCGCTGTCGAGAAAAATATCTCGCGACGCTCCAGGAGCAGAGTTCACTAGTGGTTTGAGATATTGACGGCTCTTTTGGCATAGAAGAAGCGCAAGATGCGTTCTGCCGTGGGTTGACGTAGAGCAATAAATTCCGCTTTTATTTGTATTAGGTCGCTTTGAATAACCTCACCAGTAGACAACCGTGAATGATAAATGGCGTCTATCGTGCGCAAGTGGAAGCCAATTGCTTTTAAGATAACGGCAACTGGGCTTGTCCAGCGCCCCACAAAAAGCCGCTCTATTTCGTAAACTGAAAGACGCGATAGTTGGGCAATTGAGACCATTACTTCTGCAAGTTTTTTTCCTTGGCAAATTCATTGACGATAGCCTCAGAAAGCCCGCGAGTTTCAACAGCGCGCTCGGCTGCCCTGAAGTCTGTTGGTGGAGCGAGCGTTCCGTTTGCAGACGATGGCATATCAGCAGGTAAAATCTCTTGAATTATTTTACCAATTTCTGGATTTCCCGTTACCAGCCGACGCCGCACAATTTCTGATGCCCTCGATAGGAGTTGGCGAAGGTGATGTTTTGGAATATCTTTTCGTCCACCGACGCATTCAGACAGCCAATCGTCGTCTGCGCTTTTTTTGACGAGAATTCCAAAACTCGGATCAGAGATTGCTGCGCCCGGGTTACTCGCTAGAGTACCTAGGACTTTGTTATTGCCTTTTGTAATCAACTGATAGCTGACAGTTTCACTCAATTTATTGCGAGTAGCGATAGCGAGCAGGTGCTCTTGCCTCTTTGTTGCTACGCAATAGGAGAGGATTTCGTCGTCTAATGCGTGAGATTTAGATAGAACTGGCTCCGCGACCTCAATCTCATCGTCGAGGGCAAGTGATCGGATCGTATTGGTGGGTACGTTATTGATCGGCGCAAGGCGTTCAGCGAGCTTCGCGCGTGCGGCAGTTTCGACCTTATCAACGATTTTAATTAAAACGTCGTCATACAGCTCGAGTTGATCGGCGGAATAGTGTCCAACGTTCACAAGGAAAAGGTCAGTGACCTGCCGCAACATCGCGCCGGCTTCGGCCGACCGATTTGTAATTGCTTTTTCGAGATCGGAGATGAGATTGTCCGGTAGCAAGACGCACTCTTGAAGCTGCCAATAGTTATCGGCGCGCACTATCCGCTTAAGATGTAAAATCTCCCATAATCCGAAAGCCTAATAAGCGATTAAATCCTGAGACACTGGCGCTGGATAGCCCATTGGTTTGGCAGGACCAGATTGCCGACTGTTTCGCGGAGGCGGATCAGAGATTTGCTGGCGGCAAAATAAGTTCCGATCATGCGTTCGCCATGGTCGCACAGATGCGCGCTGGCAGAGTTCCCTGGGGCGAAGCGCGGGATATCTTCAAGGAGCATCTGGCAGTCCACCCGAAGCGGAAGCGACACCGCTTCACGCAAATGAGGCGAATAACCATGCTCATCAAGCCATGGCCTCAATGCTAGCCACTTTAGCTATGGTCAGGCCGGCAACGCTTAAGGCATGCACGGCAACGCGCACGCCTTCGCCGAGCCGGTTTCTTCAATCGCCCCATAACTAATCCGCGATATCGAATAGCGTTTGTAGACGACCGATGATCAACCGCAGTTCTACACGGCATGGTGTCGAAATTCCAGCAGAACGATGCAAAACGTCGGTTTCCCAATTAGCGTATCCAAGTTGCGCTCGAAGTATCTGCACTTCTCGCAGGTCCGAGCATTTGCCAATTGCCTTAGCTTCTTCCATGACCATTTCTGCTAGTTGGTCGCGAGAGCGCATTTCTTTATTCATGAATCGTTTCCTCGGAAACTACACAACTGGCCTATCGCAGCGGCGGATCTCCTCAACCAGAACCAAATTTGCTGCCATTGCTTAGCGAACTCTTCCACCTTGTCCTGAAGCGTTGGTAGGCATCCGACCATTCCGAAACTTGCTCTCAACGTCCTTCTTAACGAAACGGAATGCGGTGCACATCGTGTCCGGATCGGATCTGAGAAGCTAACGGGAAGCCATGCATGTGATGGCTTGCGTAAATTACTTAGGCTACTGAATTACTTTCCCTGGTTCGGGCGAGGGGACTAACGGCACCACGGATCGCGCCGCCAATTCTTCTAATCCATCGGCGATCCAGCGAGCATAATGTCTTTCTATCATCTGAACAGAAGTGTCATGTAGGGCCGCGACAAGACGGATCGGAAGGCCCTGCCGGATGCCTCGAACAATGCTGGAATGTCGAAGCGCATAAGGTATCACCTCGAACAATCCGGCGAGACTACGAATGTCGGCCCACGGCCGAGTCAGCTCGCTCGCTGTGTGCCACGGTCCTCGGCCAACCGGCTCCCATCGGATGGTGCCTGCCACTTGCTTGTATCGGCATCGCACTAAAAGGGGCTCATCCTTCGGCCGGCCGACCACAGCCGGGAGCAAGGCATCGAGGACGTCCTTCCCGATCGGTACGGGGGTACTGCCAGACTTCCCGCCGCGGCCCTTGCGAGATACCGGAACGAGAACCCGGCCCGGCGTGCGTTGGTAGTCTCCCACGCGCATGCGCGCGATCTGAGAAAATCGGGCCCCCGTAGCAGCAAGGACAACAACCAACCTAAAAAGGTCACCGTTCCACTGACCTGACGCATCCACCTGCTGTGCGGCGCGAAGCACACTGCAAATCTGCAAATCTGACAAAATTTGATTTTCGCGGGTCAGGGGGGCGAGCTCATCATCGTCTTCCATCGCCCCTTTGAGACCGTACTTGATAACCGAGGGCAACGAAGGATCGAGACGTTTCCGGTTCGCAGCAAACGCCCGATTAAGGGCAGCCTTCAAATCGTTGACGAGCCGCTGTTTTGCCGTGTTTTTCAACGACGCGGGCAAACCAGCGCGCCATGCAAGCAAGTCGGACTCTATGAGTTCGTGCAGTGCTACGCTCGCCAATGGCGCCGCTCCGATTGCTGCTTGCCTTCCGCGTGCCGGCTGACCCAGGACGTATCGACCAAGCCGCCACGCTGTGTCGGAACGAACATGACGACCGACCCGCTTGCTCTGCCGGGCGTTACGTTCGGTCACGTAGGTTTCAGCGGTCAAGCGCACGGTAAGGATTGGACCGTTCGCTGCAGCCTTGGCTTTTATCCGTGCTGACGCGACTTCATTTCGGGCGCTTTTGACCGCGGCGTTGAAGTCCAGTGTTCCCTCTTTGATGATGTCGTCGGCCGTGCCGATCGGCATTTGCCGATAGCCTGTGCCGTTTCGCCAACGGACCAACCACACACCGCCACTTTGGCCCTTCCTGTAGCCAAGATGGACTTCAGGATCGATGCCCTTCCAATGCAACCCGGCAGGCAGTTTCGAGCGCGCATTAGCTGTTGTGATCGATGCTTCTTTTAGGGTCTTTGCCATGGTCCGTTCAGTCCAAACTCGTCAAATATCCGTCAAATAAGTAGCTGCGTGCGACGACGATCAGCCACGAATGAACGCCAGTCAAGCCATTGATGCGATTGAACTTGTGCGAACATTGGCGAACGGAAGAAAGGCGTCAAACAAGCCCTCTCAAGGCTGAAACACGGGTTCGATTCCCGTAGGGAGCGCCACCTCGTCAGGTTGGTCCCTAATTCCGTTGGCCAAGACGCCGGTCTTAGTGCGAAGCGCTCCGGCAAAGCCCACACCTAACGGCATCGATTCGCTTTAGCTCAGATTAGGCCTATATCCGGGGCATGTTGTGTAAGCCTACGCCGCCCGGCTTGGTTGTGCTCCCGACTGAGATCGTCGAGATCCAGCTTTACTGCAATGAAGATGGCAGCATCGATCGCGGTGCCCCTTTTGTTGTGCTTGCCGAAGACGAAGATCGCGACGGCCTTTACTTCAATGAGCCGGCCGTGATCGCGCAGCTTGCGCCTGATGAAGACAACGCTCGGTTCGAGGCCGCCTGGGACGGCGAGGAGTGGCTGTTCGGGCCGCGGGTGCAGGACGCTTAATTGCCTGATCTACCTGCCGTGGGGCAGAAGCCTCAGCACCAACTGTCTCCCGTAGGGAGCGCCACCTCGTCAGATTGGGTCCATGATTTCGGACAAGCCAGATTGGTCTGGAGAGGGGGCCGGCGACACATCGTCCGGCTCCGGCCGTTGCTCAAGGACCCTTGCTTCTTCCAGAAGCTGAACGGCGCGATCGAGGATGTCGTCAGCAATCTCGGTATGCCCTTGCTCACGCGCTTGCCGCGATAGCGTGAGCAACTTGTCGCCGCGTCGCCAGAGATTTTGGGACTTGACGTTGTTCGACATGCGGGTGGCATAGGGCGAGTTGCTTATCGTGCTGTTAAGAACGGCAGTTCAAATCGATCCAATTTTGGTAATAGGTCAACCAGGTGTTGACGGCGTTCACAGGTGCCGCGTTTCGGCTGGCGCCGTCCACCAACTGTTATCCCTGCCGTTGAAATACCGCAGCGGCGCTTCCGCCAGCTCCTGAGGTATGGCGTCGTCCAGCGTCGCCAGCCGGACAGCAACATAATCGCCGCCAAGCGCGGGAACGTGGCCGCGATCGAAAAGCTGCACGCCGCAGTTCTTGCAAAACAAGTGATGGTTGGTTTTGCCGCCGAACTGATAGTCGCCGAGTGACTCTTCGCCGGCGAGCAGCCGGAACGCGGCGGGCTTTAGCGTCACGCCCCAGCCGCGCGTCTTGGTGCAAATCGAGCAATTGCATTTGCCGGTGCCGGCATCGAGATCGATGTCGGCTTCGTAGCGGACGGCGCCGCAATGGCAACTGCCGTGATAGGTCTTCAGCATCGCTAGTCTCCCTTTCTTTCGATGCCGAGACGTTAGCGCAGCGCTGTTGCCACCATGCTGTCAGCATGCCACCGTTACAGAAAGCCATGCGCCGCGCCGATCGCCTGTTTCAGATCATTCAGATCCTGCGCCGGACCAGCCGCCCGGTCACCGCCGCGGCGCTTGCCGCCGAGCTCGAGACATCGAAGCGCAGCGTCTACCGCGACGTCGCCTCGCTGATCGGCCAGCAAGTCCCGATCCGCGGCGAGGCGGGATTTGGTTATGTGCTGGAAGGCGGGTTCGACCTGCCGCCGCTGATGCTGACCTCTGACGAGGTCGAAGCGGCTGCGCTCGGCGCGCAGTGGGTGGCGGGGCACGGCGACGCACTGCTCGCCCGCGCGGCGCGCGATCTGATCGCTAAAATCGCCACGACCGTACCGAAGTCGCTACGTCCGCTGATTCTGGACGCCAGCGCGCGCACGCCGCCGAACTGGAAGACGCCTCCTGACGGCATTGACGTGGCGCAGGCGCGGGCCTGGATCCGGCTCGGCCGAAAAATAGCTCTGACCTATCGGGACGAACAAAACCGCAAGACGCAGCGGACGATCTGGCCGGTTGTGGTCGGCTATCAGGACGCCTCGCGAACGCTGATCGGCTGGTGCGAACTGCGGCGAGACTTCCGCAGCTTCCGGGTCGATCGCATCGTCGGCGCGGATTTTCTGGAAGAGCGGTATCCGGAACGGCCGGCCGCATTACGGGCGAGATGGTTCGCCGGTGTTTCAAAAAGCGGCCCTCGTGCGGACCCGGGCGTCCGCCGATCGGTCCAACGCCGCGCGAACTAGGCGTGAAAATTCTTCGCGTGCTTGTCGACAACCACGTGAATTGTGAATTTGTTAAGGCTGAAATCCCACTGTCACAATGCGTTCGGCACGGTCTTGCAGACGCGACGGCTTGCCGCTAAATAAATGGAATCGAGTTTTGGCCGAAAGACTTGGCCTTGCAGCGACGAAACCCGCGCCTGACTGACCATCCTTCACCAAAAATTCGAGCGAACCGAGCCGAGCCCCCGGGCGCGGCTCATATTGGCATGTCTACAAGGAGAGACCCGTGGATAACGGTACCGTGAAGTGGTTCAACGCGCAGAAGGGCTATGGATTCATCCAGCCCGAGGGTGGTGGTGGTAAGGACGTGTTCGTCCATGTCAGCGCCGTCGAACGCGCCGGCCTTCGTGAGCTTCGTGAAGGTCAACGCGTGTCCTTCGAAGTCGTGACGGACCGCAAGACCGGCAAGGCAGCAGCGGAAAATCTGAAGGTCCTGTAAATCAGAAACGGCGGCTTGATCAGCCGTTGTTTTTGCTCACATACGGATCGGCCGTTCGCAAGAACGGCCGATTTTATTTTGTGGGATTGTCGTTCCGCGGGAATGAGCCGACCTTAAATTCATCAGGCCTCAGTTACGCGAACGTTTCCGCGATAAGAACCAGATTGAGCACCAGCACGATCGCGGTCCCGGCAATTGCCAGAGCCGAGGTAAACCTGCTGTTGGTGAAAGCGCCCATGATGTCGCGGCGGCCGGTGAAGATCAGAAGCGCGATCATCGGCAGCGGCAGCGCGAGACTGAGCACCACCTGACTGACGACCAGCGCGCTGGTGGCGTTGACGCCAAGCGCGACCACGACGAAAGCCGGGATCATGGTGACCACCCGGCGGAACCAGATCGGAATCCGTATGCCGATAAATCCCTGCATAATCATCTGACCGGCCATCGTGCCGACCGTTGAGGCCGATACGCCTGACGCGATCAGCGACACCAGGAAGATGCCCGCCGCCGCGCTGCCGAGCAGCGGCGTGAGGGTGTGATAGGCGGTTTCGATTTCCGCCACGTCGGAATGGCCGGCATGGAACGCGCCCGACGCCATCATCACCATCGCCATGTTGATGAGACCGGCGACTGGCGAGCGCAACGACGACTTCGCGGTTGGAGAAGCCCAAGACCTTGCGCCGGTCGGCGTCGTCACGGACCGGTATGCGCGATTGCGTCAGGCCCGAGTGCAGATAGATCGCGTGCGGCATGACGGTTGCGCCGATGATGCCGACGGCGAGCAGGAGCGCTTCGGAATCGGCAATCTGCGGCACGAACGTGTGATAGGCAGCCGCGCTCCAATCGACCGGCGCGATGAACATCTCGATCAGATAACAAACACCGATCACGCCGACGATGGCGCCGATGACGAGTTCGAGCGGGCGGAAGCCGTAGCCTTCGCTCATCAGCAGGGCGTAGGTAATGACGGCGGTGATCGCCATGCCGACAATCAGCGGCAGGTGGAACAGCAGGGAGAAGCCGATGGCGCCACCGAGGAATTCGGCGAGGTCGGTCGCCATCGCGGCAATCTCGCTGACGACCCACATGGCGAAAACCACCGGCCGTGAAAAGTGATCGCGGCACAGTTCGGCAAGGTTGCGGCCGGTGACGATGCCGAGCTTGGCCGAGAGCCCCTGGAACAGCATTGCGATCAGGTTGGCGGCCAGCACCACCCAGAGCAGGCCATAGCCGTACTTGGCGCCGGCCTGGATGTTGGTGGCGAAATTGCCGGGGTCGATATAGGCGATCGAAGCGATGACGGCGGGACCGACGAAAGCGAGCGAGCCGCGCAGTCCCCGCCGCTGGCCGGCCAGCACTTGCCGCGCCGTCGCGACAGTCTGTTCGGAAAGCGACGGCCGGATGATGGACTCGATCATTTCCTGTGCAGTCATCGAAGCTTCATCACGCTAATTCTACACGTTGCGGCAGCTATTACTCTAAAGTGTAGCCCAGGTTACAACTATAGGGATCGCCCTGTTTGGCGTCAATGGCTATATTATGTAGCCAAGGCTACATTTTGACACGGCAAGTAAAGTGTGGTGTTCGGTGATCGCGGCAATGCAGTGACAAGCGTTTATTGCGTTTATCGCATCCACCGCTCGCACGAACGGCAATGGCAAAGCTCCCCGCGGAAGGCACCCAGGCGCGCCGGTTCGGCAAGACTCGGTCGGCGCAGTCGACCGCGTTGCTGGAGGATTACGCCGAACTGATCGCGGATTTGCTGGAGGGCGAGGGCGAAGCGCGGCCGACCGACATCGCGCGGCGGCTTGGCGTTTCGCACGCCACCGCGATCAAGACCATCGCCCGGCTAAAGCGGGCCGGGCTTGCGACCGCGCGACCCTATCGGGGCGTCTTCCTCACCGAAAAGGGCCATGAGCTTGCCGACCGCGTGCGTGTGCGTCATCGGCTGGTGGTCGATCTGTTGCGCGCCATCGGCGTGCCGACCGAATCCGCCGAAGCCGATGCCGAGGGCATCGAGCATCATGTCTCCGAAGCCACGCTAAAAGCGTTTGCGCACTTTCTGAAAGCGCGCGGGTGAGGCTTCTACGCGGCCGCCTGATCGGTCAGTGCATCGACGATGCTGTCGACGATCTCTTCGACCATCGCCTTGTCGTCGCCTTCGCCCATGACGCGGATCACGGGTTCGGTGCCGGACGGCCGGATCACCAGCCGGCCGTGGCCGTTGAGCCGGGTTTCGGCGCTGGCGATGACCGACTGAACCTTGGAGTTTTCCAGCGGCTTGCCGCTGCGATAGCGCACGCTCTTGAGCACTTGCGGCAGCGGCTCGAAGCGATGGCAGGCTTCCGATACCGGCTTGTCCAGTTTTTTCACCACGGCGAGCACCTGCAACGCGGCGACCAGGCCGTCGCCGGTCGTGGCGTAGTCGGACAGGATGATATGGCCGGAGGGCTCGCCGCCGAGATTGAAACCGTGCTCGCGCATGTGCTCGAGCACGTAGCGGTCGCCGACCGGCGTGCGCACCAGCGAAAGCTTCAGCTTTTGCAGATGCCGTTCAAGGCCGAGGTTGGACATCACCGTCGCGACGACGCCGGGCTGCGCCAGCCGGCCATCATCGCGCCAGCTCTCGGCGATCACCGCCAGAAGCTGGTCGCCGTCGACCAGGTGGCCGTGCTCATCGCAGATCACAACGCGATCGGCGTCGCCGTCGAGGGCGATGCCGATATCGGCGCGCATTTCGCGCACCTTGCGGCTGAGCGCGTCCGGTGCGGTCGAGCCGCAATCGCGGTTGATGTTGAAGCCGTCGGGCTCGACGCCGAGCGGAATGACGTCGGCGCCAAGCTCCCACAGCGCGCCGGGCGCAACACGATAGGCGGCGCCGTTGGCGCAATCGATGACGACGCGCAGCCCATCGAGCGAGAGATTGCGCGGCAGCGTGCGCTTGGCGAACTCGATGTAGCGGTCGTGAACGCCGTCGATGCGCCGCGCGCGGCCGAGATCCATGCTTCCGGCCAACCGCTTGGTGATGTCGCCGTCGATCAGCCGCTCGATGCCAAGCTCGACTTCATCGGACAGCTTGTAGCCATCCGGGCCGAACAGCTTGATGCCGTTGTCGTCGAACGGATTGTGGGAGGCGGAGATCATGACGCCGAGATCGGCGCGCATCGAGCGGGTCAGCATCGCCACCGCAGGCGTCGGCATCGGGCCGAGCAGCAGCACGTCCATGCCGACCGAGGTGAAGCCGGCGACCAGTGCGGTCTCGATCATGTAGCCGGAGAGGCGGGTATCCTTGCCGATCACGACCCGGTGACGGTGCTCGCCGCGGCGGAAGGTCAGGCCTGCGGCCTGTCCAACTTTAAGCGCCAGCTCCGGCGTAATGACGGCGTTGGCACGGCCGCGAATGCCGTCGGTGCCAAAAAACTTACGAACCATATCGGGAACCCCGCCGCACAACCCATCCCGCGGCGATACTAGCGCCTTCGGCCTGTCATTCGCTTCAAAAAATGTTCGACATTCTTACCGTCGCCGGTAAGGGCTCATTGACGATGAGGCGGAGAGGCCAGAGAAATCAACAAGATACCGCCTGCGCGGGGGCGCAGGCACCTGCGGTGTGGCTCCAGGAACTTGGCAGTGGCCCGAGAATTAGGGCTTTTCGTACGGGCTTTGGCGCGGCTGGATGATGGAAATCGGGTCGGAACCCGGAAAGGACTCTTCGAGCGCTAGATCAAGTTTTTCGTCGAGCTCTTCTTTTTCGGCAGCTTTTGCGGCTTCGCGCCGCCGTTTGACGGCAGGATCCGTATCGTCCTCCCATTCCCAATCAGGATTATCTTCTCGGACAGCGTCACGGTAAACGAAGCCGCTCCTATCGTAGGTGTCCATTTGCAATCCTTGTGCGGGCGCGGGTGACCTCCCGCGTCGATGGCTGGGGTTAGTCAGACGATAACCTCCCGTGGCCGGAGCGGTTCCATCGAAGCAGTCCCAAGATTTAGGCAGGCTTTGTGATATCAAAGACGCAACAAAAGCTGGGGGAAACGCCTTATGACTGCCGCGACCTGCATCGAGGACTTGCGGGCGACTTATCACCGCAAGGTCCCGCGTGCCTTCGTCGATTATTGCGAATCCGGCTCCTACGCCGAGCAAACGCTGCGGGCCAATCGCGCCGACCTCGAGCGCATCAAGCTGCGGCAACGTATTCTGCACGATGTCTCCAACCGCAGCACCGCGACCACAATCCTCGGCGAGCCGGCGGCGCTTGCCGCTGGCGCTGGCGCCGGTCGGCCTGACCGGCATGCAGCACGGCGACGGCGAAATTCACGCCTGCCGCGCCGCGCAGGCTGCAGGCATTCCCTTCACGCTGTCGACCATGTCGATCTGCTCGATCGAGGACGTCGCCGGCGCCGTCGACAAGCCGTTCTGGTTTCAGCTCTACGTGATGAAAGACCGCGGCTATCATCCGTGCGCTGATCGAGCGCGCGTCGGCGGCCAAGTGCAGTGCGCTGGTGCTCACGGTCGATCTTCAGGTGATCGGTCAACGCCATCGCGACATCAAGAACGGCATGAGCGTGCCGCCGGAAATCCGCCTCAAGAATGTTTTCGATATCGCGACCAAGCCGGGCTGGGCGCTGGGCGTGCTCAACGGCAAGCGCAAGACCTTCGGCAACATCGCCGGGCATTATCCCGGCATGAGCAACGTTACTGTGCTCTCGAAGTGGATCGCCGAGCAGTTCGATCCGACGCTGAGCTGGAAAGACGTCGAGTGGATCAAGAGTTCTCTGGCCCGGCAAGCTGATCCTCAAGGGCATTCTCGACGTTGAAGACGCACGCATCGCGGCCAAGACCGGCGCGGCCGCCATCGTCGTCTCCAATCACGGCGGCCGTCAGCTCGACGGCGCGCCATCATCGATCGCGATGCTGCCGCCGATTGCCGAGGCGGTCGGGTCCGACATCGAGGTGATGTTCGACGGCGGCATCCGCTCCGGCCAGGACATCATGCGCGCCATCGCGCTCGGCGCGCGATCCTGCCTGTGCGGTCGCGCTTACATTTATGGTCTTGGCGCGGGCGGGCAGGCCGGTGTGGCCACCGCCATCGACATCATGCGCAAGGAGCTTGATATCTCGATGGCGCTGACCGGCGTCACCAGCATTGCCGGCATCGGCCCTCAGGTGATCGCCGCGATGTAGTGGCTGTCAATCAAATCCCGCGATTTCTTCGGTAGATTATGAGACAAGCGGATTCCTGTCCGTAGACCCGTTGTCGTTTGCATTTCGTAAACCTTGTTAAAACCTTTTGAAAGCATTTCGGGTTTTACTGGAACTTGCCCGGGGTGCCTACGTTCTCCTCCGGGGTTCGGCACACCGTTCCATTACTGACATCGAAAACACGGCGTCGCCGCTATGCCGCTATCATGTGTATAGGAGGAAGACGATGCGTAAACTCGTACTGACGGCGGCCACACTTGCCGCAATCGCCGCGGCTCCGTTGACCGCACACGCCGACATGGTCGGCGCCGCAGCCGGCGCCGGGACTGGTCTTGTGGTCGCGGGCCCTGTGGGTGCTGTGGCCGGAGGCGTGATTGGCGCCGTGTGGGGCAAGCCGTTCTGGGGTCCCTCGATCGGCAGAAGCCATTGCTGGACCGATAACAGTTTCCACCGGCATTGCGGCCACTGGTCCGCGCGCTAGTCGCCAAGCTTTGAGTTCGTAATTGTCCGCTGTCGTATGCTGCGCGCGATCTGCGCGTAGCGGCCGACACCGGCTATTCTTCCTTGTATCCGGCCTGCTGGGCGTTGCCGGTCGCGCCGTAATATTTGTACGGCAGGAACTTTCCTGACATCGATAGCCGGACGCGGTCGCCTTTCGGGTCGGGCTGCCGCTCCATCTGCATATCGAAATCGATCGCCGACATGATGCCGTCGCCGAATTCTTCTTCGATCAGCGCTTTCATCGCGAGACCGTTGACCATCACCAGTTCGTACAGACGGTAGATCAGCGGGTCGGTCGGCGGCATCGGCATTCCGCGGTTCGGCACCTCGTTAAGCAACGCCTGTTCGCTCTTGGACAGGCCGAACATTTCCGCCGCCTTGGCGGCTTGCGGCTTGGTCATTTTCATCTGACCGAGCACGGCCCCGGTGACCAGCACCGGCGACATGCCGCCGATCTCGCGCGCAGATGTATTTCCAGGTCCAGCCTTTATCGCGTTTGATATCGAGCAGTTTCTCGGTGAGTTCGGCTCGCGTCATGGACGATCTCCGTTCGTGGGCATTTCCTGCCTGAAAACAGAGCAAACGCCGTGCCAGAAACCATGGCCGTCAATCCGGCCCAAACGACGCGAGGAGCCCGGAATCCGGCCGTGTCGCAGTTTGAATTTCGGGATTGGGTGGATTCCGGCCCTTCCGCTTCGTGTCTACACTCAGCGAATCTCGGTGGCGCCCTTCCGCGCCGAAACGCACGGCCAACTTTAGCCCGAGGCTAATAACGAATGTCGAATGAGGACGGCACCAGGATAATTTACAGCGGGACGCCGGAATCAGCGGCCATGTTGGCAAACGTCAAACGGGCGATGGCGATCACCGCCACGCTTAACCGTTTGACGTTCAGCGATGCGGACGAAATTCGAACCTTGTTCAGCGAACTCACCGGTAAAAAGGTGGACGAGAGCTTTTTACTGATCCCGCCATTCTATACTGCCGGCGGGGATGAGATCCACGTCGGGCGCAATGTCTTCGTCAATCAGAACTGCACTTTCTATGACCTTGGGGGGCTCGACATTGCGGACGATGTGATGATCGGGCCGAACGTGAGCCTCATCACGGCGGGCCATCCCCTTGAACCTTCGCAGCGCCGCGCCATCACAATCGGAAAGCCCATCGTGATTGAGAGAAACGTCTGGATCGCCGCGGGCGCAACGATTGTCGGCGGGGTGACGGTAGGCGAAAACGCGGTGGTGGCTGCGGGTTCGGTCGTCACCAAGGACGTTCCGCCGAATACCCTGGTCGGAGGAAATCCGGCGCGAGTCATTCGTTCGATTGGCAATGACTGAAGGAATACTCGTAGTGTCTCAATTTGAATATGGCGGCGGGCTGGTCCAGCGTTCCTGAGCAACGGCGTCAGGCCACGATGAGCCGATCGGCTGTAGTACGATCCATGTCTCGGCAAGCTTTCCGTCTTCGATTCGGTATGACTGCATCCCTGCCTGAGTTAGCGGATTGCCGGTCTCAGGATCGCGCCATTTGAATGTGAATCGGAACCACGCCCGATTTTCCCAGAATATGTGGTCGTAAACGGCGACCCGCACGCCAGGGCGCGCCGCCTTCATCTTGGCAAGTTCCGCTGCATAGCTCTCAGCGGTGACGGTCCGTTCGCCCGCTGCATCGTGCCGGGTATAAGTCGGCCCGACGCAGCTTGGGACCAAGTCGTATCGGTCCTCGTGCCAAACGAGTTCCCATCGGTCGAAAAGATCGCGTGTAACCTCCACGGACATCGCCGAACTCCTAACCGAGACACTACCGAATATTCGCAAGGGATCGTGAGCGGAAATTCAAGCTGAGACATCACCCGGGAGTCGTATCTCCCGCGCCGGCGTTATGGATTCCGAACGCCCGCTGCGCGATCCGGAATGACGTTCAGCGCGGTATCAAGCCGTCGCGCCCGACATTGATCCGGCCGACGTTGAAACTGCCGTCGGGCTGCTTCGCCGCCGCCAGGACGGAGAAGGCTACGCCCGGTTTAAGATCGCTCAGGCTGCCGATCTCATAGCGTACGACCGGAACATCGGGACCGACGACGATGTTCTTTTCGCCGTCCTTGTATTTGACGGTGACAACCGGACCGTTGACGCTCGTTACCGCCGCGCCGACGGTGCCATTCGTCATCGTGCTGTTGGGCGCGCCATCCCAGGGCCGGAAGCCTTCACCGGTGCCGCGCATCGTGTCAGGGAAAATGTGAACCTCGATCGCCTTTTGCGAGCCGTCCGGCTGCGGCATGGCCCCGCTGCCGATGAACTCGCCTTGTTTGATGTCGGTCATCGACGCCTTCTCGACATCGACAACCATCGTCTTGTCGGCGAGGTTGATCTTCAGCTCGTCGCCCTTGTCGGACTTCGCGGTCAAGGTGTTGCCGTCGAGCTTCTCGATGGTGCCGCGCAAGTGCACGGTTTGCGGCGCTTGGGCCAACGCCGCCGTCGCCGCGAACGTAGCGGCGAGGGCGATGAGCGTATGTTTTGCAATCATGGCTATCCGCTCACATCGGCGGATTGACGCCGTTGGTGCCGACCGTGATGTTCGGCGCATCGAGCGTACCGTCCGGCTCCTTGGTCGTGCCGGCGAACACGACGGCGCCCGGCTTGAGATCGCTCGCAGTGGCGGGTGCGAAAGACACGACCGTGACATTTGAAGGCACGATGAAGGTCTTGTCGCCGTCCTTGTATTTCAGAACGAGTTTTTGTCCGTCGGATATAACAACCTGAGTATCCACCGTCGCGTTGGTCATGGTGCTGTTCGGCATCAAATCCCACGGCCGATGGCCTTCGCCGGTGCCGCGCATCGCTTCCGGAAAGATATGGATCTCGACGGCTTTCTGCGTGCCGTCCGGCTGCGGCATCGCGGTGATGCCGACAAACGAGCCGGGCTTGATATCGCCGAGCGACGCCTTGGTCACGGTCCGCACCGGCGCGTTATCGGCGAGCTTGATCTTCATATCCGCGCCATCGCGCGACTTCACGGTCAAGATCTGGCCGCTGACGCTCTCGATCGTGCCGCGCACCCGCACTTGCGGCGCCTGTGCCGATGCGGCCGTCGCAACGACAAGGGCTAAGGAAACAACGGCCGCACTCAATAACGACTTTTTCATTTGACGCTCTCCCGATGATTCAAAGCTTCAACGCCAAACCGCATAGTCGCCGAACGAAATATTCGCCGCGTCCAGAGTGCCGTCGGGATTCTTCTTGGTCGCGGCAATGAAAATCTTTTGTCCCGGCTTTAAATCCGCAAGCGACTTCTTGGCATAAGTCGCAATCTCGGTCGTCGGCGTTATCAGGACGGTATTTTCGCCGTCCTTGGATTTCACCGTCAGCTTCTGGCCATCGACGTTGGCAACGCTGGTATCGACGGTGGCGTTGGTCATCGTGCTGTTGGACACGAAATCCCACGGCCGGTGGCCGTCGCCGAGGCCGCGCATCGCCTCCGGGAAGATAATGACCGCCGTGGCTTTCTGGCTGCCATCGGGCTGCGGCATCGCCGTCACCGCGACGTAGGAGTTCGGCTTGATGTCGGACAGCGACTCTTTCACGACTTCGTTGACCGGGGCGTTGTCGGCGAGATGAATCTTCAGCTCGGCGCCGTCGCGTGATTTTGCGGTCACCATCTGGCCATCGACGCTTTCGATGGTGGCGCGGACCCGCACCACGTCCGGCGCCTGCGCCGCGGCGAATGAAGTGGCGAGCAGCAGGGCAACTGCGCTCACGCCGGCCAATTTCAGAGTCGTCATGGTCATTATTCTCCTCCCGAAGGGATTTCAGTTCACGGCCGCACAATCGATGGGTCGGCGGCTGAGTTTGAAACCCCGAAGCCCGCCACGTTATTCCTGTGGATCAGCGGGCGGAAGGGCTCAGATCGGCTTCCAGAAGCGCACGCAATTGCGGCGTAACTGCAGGCTTTTTGCCGAACCACAGGGTAAAACCGCCGACCGCCTGATGCAGCAACATGCCGAGCCCGTCGGCGGTGCGCAGCCCGCGGGCTTTTGCCGTTTTGAGCAGCGGTGTCAGGAGCGGCACATAGACCAGGTCGGCGACAATGGCGTGACCGGGCAACCGTGAGAGATCGGCGACCGAGTTCCGGCTGGCCGTGCATGCCGAGCGTGGTGGTATTGACCAAAAGCGCCGTGTCGCCAAGCTGGCCATTCAATTCGTCCCAACGTGCGAGCCGTATCCGCTCGCCGAACCGCTCGCGCAACGCTTCGGCGCGGCTCGGCGTGCGATTGATAATGACGATGCCCGGGACGCCACGCGTCTGCAGTCCGTAAATCACAGCGCGTGCAGCACCACCGGCGCCGAGCACGACCGCTTTGTTCAGACCGCGATCCCAGCCAGGCGCAGCGGAATCGAGATTGCTTAAAAAGCCTTCGACGTCGGTATTGGTCGAACGCAAGCCGCCGTCGAACCACAAAGTGTTTGCGGCGCCGACGGCGCGCGCCCGGTCATCGGGCTGCGACAACGCCAGCGCGGCTTCCTTATGCGGCACCGTGACATTGGCGCCGGCATAGCCCCGTTCGCTCAGCGATTTGATAAAGGCGCTGAACTGGTCCGGGGGCACCGCCTCGCGGCGATATTCGCCGGTGATGCCGTAGGTCTTGAGCCAATAATTGTGAATGAGCGGCGAGCGCGAATGATCGACCGGCCATCCGATGACGCAGGCGGAGGAGCCCGGCGTCGTCACGCCTCGTCCACCACCGACATGCGCAACACGCCGATATCCGGGCACTCGACCTCGATAGTGTCGCCGGGCTTCAGCCACACCGGCGGATCGACCTTCGGCGTCTTTTTGACGGGCGTGCCGGTGCAGATCACGTCGCCGGCTTTCAGCGTCATGAACGTCGTCGTGTAGGCGATGATGTCGGCGAAGGTGAAGATCATGCTCTCGGTGGTGTCGTCCTGGGTGATTTCGCCGTTCTTGCGGACGATCAGATGCAGCGGCTTCTTCGGATCGATATCGGTTTCGATCCAGGGCCCGAGACCGCCGGTGGCGTCGAAATTCTTGCCCTGGGTGACGTTGAACTGGCCGTGGCGCGTCCAGTCGCGGATCGTGCCTTCGTTGGCGAGCGTGAAGCCGGCGATATAGTCGAGCGCGCGCTCCTTCGGCACGTGCTTGCAGTCGCGGCCGATCACGATGGCGATCTCGCCTTCGTAGTCGAGCTGCTCGGAAATTTTCGGCCGCACCAGATTGCCGCCCGAGCCGACCATCGAATTCGGCGCGCGGTAGAACATGCTCGGATATTTCGGATTGTTGGTGACATTATAGTCGGCGCCGCGATTGGCATAATTGATGCCGATGCAGAGGATCTTTTCCGGCGCCAGGAGCGGCGGCAGCAACTCGACCTCGGACAGCGGCACGTCGGGACGCACGCCCTCGGCCGCGGCCTTGGCTTCGGCGAGCGCTTGCGCGCGGAAAACCTCGACCAGGCTGCCGAAGCGGCTCAGCCGCGAGCGCAGATCGACGATGCCCTCGCCGACGACCGCGCCGAAGCTTGGCCGGCCGCGCAGATTGTAGCTTGCAAGGCGCATGATCGCGCTCCCCTTGAGTTATAGGCTTATACTTCCGACGCTCGATTGATGTGTTAGAAAACAGCGCCCTAACCGTCAACGGCTAACAAAACAGCGGTCCGACCATGCCCGTACGCCAGCCGGTGTTCGATCCGCCCTTTAATGTCGTGCGCGCCAGCCATGTCGAGCTTGCGGTGCGGGACATCAAACGGTCTCGCGCCTTTTATGTCGATTGCCTGGGGCTCCTGGTCAGCGATGAGGACGGCGACGCGCTCTATCTGCGCGGCGTCGAGGAGCGCAATCATCACTCGCTGGTGCTGCGGCAGGCGCGCGAGGCCGACGTTCACGCCCTTGGCTTCAAGCTTGCCAGCGAAGACGACCTCGACCGCGCGGAGGCGTGGTTTCGCCGCCGCAATCTGCCGACGTCATTTGTCGAGGCGCCCCATCAGGGCCGCACGCTGCGCGCCGCCGACACGCTCGGCATGCCGCTCGAATTCTATGCCCGGATGGATCAGGCGCCATCGATGCTGCAAAAATACGGCGCTTATCATGGCGCCCGCATCCAGCGCATCGACCATCTCAACTGCTTCACGCCCGATGTGCAGGCGAGCTATGACTTCTATTCCGAGCTTGGCTTCCGTCTCACCGAATATTCCGAGACCGACGGCGCCGATCCGCAGCTTTGGGCGGTTTGGCTGCACCGCAAAGGCAATGTGCACGATCTCGCCTTCACCAACGGCGTCGGGCCGCGGCTGCATCATGTCGGGGTCTGGACGTCGAACGTGCTCGACATCATTCACCTCTGCGATGTGATGGCGACCACCGGCTATCTCGGCGAACATGGAGCGCGGGCCGGGGCGGCACGGTATTTCCAACGCCTTCTTTCTTTATATTCGCGATCCCGACGGCCATCGCATCGAGCTGTTCACCTCCGACTATCTCACCGTCGATCCCGACCACGCGCCGATCCGCTGGTCGCTCACCGACCCGCAACGTCAGACTTTGTGGGGCCATCCCGCGCCGGCCTCATGGTTCGAACAGGGCTCGGCCTTCACCGGCGTCGCGCAGCGCCAGCCGCTGCTCGCCGCGCAACCAATCGTCGCGCCGTAGATGTGTATTCTCATGAAAACACTGTTCCTCGACTGCAACGACCAGCTGGCGCCGGTATGGCAACGGGTGCTGCGGCCTGACGATCCGTCGATCGATGTCAATCGCAAGCCGTTCGAGAGCAAGGACCTGCCGCACGTGCTCAAAGGCTATGAGATCGCCATCGACGACCATTCCTACATGCCGACGGAGTTCGTCGATCAGTGCGGGGGACTGAAACACATCGTGTTTCTCGGCACCGGGCCGGCGAGCTATATGAGCCTTGCCGATATGGCGGCGCGCAACATCAAGGTTCACATCATCAAGGGCTACGGCGACACGGCGGTCGCCGAACACTCCATCGCGCTGATGTTTGCGGCGTGCCGCGAGGTCGCGCGCATGGATCGCGAGGTGCGCGCCGGAAGTTGGACGCCGCACGAGGGCGTGCAGCTTCTCGGCAAGACGCTCGGCGTGATCGGGCTTGGCGGCATCGGCAGCGAAGTGATGCGGATCGCGCGCGGCATGGGCATGGACGTTATTGCCTGGAACCGCACGCCGAAGCCGGGCGCGCCGCTGGTCTCGCTCGACGAATTGCTGGAACGTTCCGACGTTATTTCGATGAACCTGACGCTCGGCGACGAGACGCGCGGTTTTCTCGGCGCCGCGCATTTTGCGCGCATGAAGCCCGGCGTGATTTTCGTCAACACCGCGCGTGGCGCGTTAGTAGACGAGGCGGCATTGATCGAGGCCCTGCGCTCCGGCCGCATCCGCCACGCCGGCCTCGATGTCTTTCATGCCGAGCCGCTCAAGCCCAATCATCCGCTGGCGCATATGCAGAATGTCACCATCACGTCCCACGCCGCGTTCCGTACGCTGGAAGCGTCGATGACTTTGCTGCGGCGCGCCATCGACATCGTGAAGAACATTTTGGCGGAAAAAGCCTAATTCCTCGCAATGACACCGGTAGGCTGTTAGCCTGCACCCATGGGCGAGCGCTTCTGCGAAGTCAGTATGCGCGTGAATGGGGAGGATGTGTCTGAGCGCGTCGAGGCGCGCAAGACGCTGGTCGATTTCCTGCGCGACGATCTTGGCCTGACCGGCAGCCATATCGGCTGCGAGCAGGGGGTATGCGGCGCTTGCACGGTGTTGCTCGATGCGGAGGTGGTCCGCGGTTGTCTGGTGCTGGCGGTCCAGTGTGACGGCGCCGAGGTGCAAACCATCGAGGGATTGTCGGATTCAGGCGCGATTGCCGACCTTCAGGACGCCTTTGCGCGCCGGAATGCGCTGCAATGCGGCTTTTGTACCCCCGGCATGTTGATAGGCGCGGAGGCACTGCTTGCCCAAGGTGGGCTCAGCGGCGGAGTGCCGAGCCGGGACGCCATCCGCGAACATATCTCCGGCAATTACTGTCGCTGCACCGGATATCAGGCTATAGTGGATGCAATCGAATCCACCGCACAAACCCGCGCCCAAAGACGCGAACAGGCAAGGGCTGGAAAGGCAGGTTGACCATGAATGAGCACATGCAAGCGCCGACGCTTTCGGAGCGGGCCGACGAACTCGAAGAGAAGATGATGAACGAGCTCGCCGAGCGGATCGCGACCAAGTCGGTGCTGTTCGGCATGGCCGACGGCAAGGTCGAGATCCAGAACAGCTTTGAATTCAAGAAGAACAATCCGGACAAGTTCTTCCTGATGGGCGCCGATCCGCGCCTGCCGGCGATGCCGAAAAAGCCGACCCTGATCGATTTCTTCAAGAACCGTTTCGCTTCACTCAATCATCTGCTGCAAAGCGCGGCGCTGGCCAAGAAAAACGGTCACAGCGAGAAGATCATCCTCGCCTGCCTGCTGCACGATATCGCCGTCACCGGCTTCATCCGTTGCGACCATGGCTACTGGGGCGCGCAGATGATCGAGCCGTATGTGGACGAAGAGGTGAGCTGGGCGATACGTAACCATCAGGCGCTGCGGTTCTTTGCCGACGAGTCGGTCGGTTACGAATATCCGCAGCAATACATCAACAATTTCGGCGCCGATTATAAGCCGGAGCCTTACATCGTTCGTGATTACGAACGCGCGAAAAACCACAAATGGTACATGTCTTCACGCCTGATCTGCGTGAATGACATTTACTCGTTCGATCCCAACGCCAAGGTCAATCTCGACGACTTCGTCGACATCGTCGGCCGAAACTTCAAGCAGCCGGAGGAAGGCCTCGGCTTCGACAACTCGCCGTCCGCCCATATGTGGCGCACGCTGATGTGGCCGACGCGGTTCCTGTAAGCATTCCCCTCCCCTTTGTGGGGAGGGGTAGGGGCGAGGTCCGGGGGGTCTCGCATACGTCGACATGCGCGTTGCCCTCCGACCCGCACGCCTGCCCTCCCCACAGGGGATAGGGAGAAGACATGAAAATTGCGGATGACCAGCCGTCAGGCCTGTCCGCGCTCGACCGGCCGAATTCCTATATCGGCCGTTCGGTGCCGCGGCCCAATCTGGCGCGGTTGACGCAAGGCCGCGGCCAATATGTCAGCGACATTGCGCTGCCGCGCATGGTTCACGTCGCTTTTGTGCGTTCGCCGCACGCCCATGCGCGGATCAAGAAAATTGCGACCGCCGAGGCAAAGAAAGCGCCCGGCGTTGTCGCCGTCGTCACCGGCGCCGAGCTCGCAAAGGTGATCACGCCGTGGGTCGGTGTGCTGACCCATCTCAAGGGCATCAAATCGGCGCCGCAATACGCCATCGCCGTCGAGCGCGCCTGCTGGCAGGGCGAAGCCGTCTGCGCGGTCGTGGCGCGCAGCCGCGCGCAAGCGGAAGACGCCTGCGCGATGGTGGCTGTCGAATACGAAGTGCTGCCGGTCGTGACCGATGCGGAAACCGCGCTCGATGCGGCGACACCGGTCATCCATCCCGAGCTCGGCGACAACCTGACGTTTGAACGCGCACTGAATGCCGGCGACGTCGATATGGGCTTTGCCGAAGCCGATGCGATTGTCGAAACGACCTTCGTGTTCGGCCGGCATACCGGCGTCACCAATGAAGCGCGCTCCATCGTTGCCGACTGGAATCCCGGCGACCAGCGCCTGACCGTCTATCAGGGCACGCAGGCGCCCCACATGACGCAGAACATCTTTGCCAAGCACCTCGGTCTTGAGGAACATCAGGTGCGGGTGCTGACCAAGGATGTCGGCGGCTCGTTCGGCATCAAGGTCCACATCTACGCCGACGAAATGGCGGTCGTCGCCCTGTCAAAGCTGTTGAAGCGGCCGGTGAAATTCGTCGCCGACCGGCTCGAAAGTTTCGTCACTGACATTCACGCCCGCGATCATCGGGTCAAAGCCCGCATCGGTGTGAAGAAAGACGGTACCATTACCGCCTTTGAGATCGACGATTTGACCGGCATCGGGCCGTATTCGGTTTATCCGCGCACGTCGGGCATCGAGGCCAACCAGGTCGTCAACCTCGTCGGCAGTCCCTATACCTGCCCGAACTATCGCGCCCGCGCCCGCGTCGTGTTCCAGAACAAGAATGTCATGTGCCAGTACCGCGCGGTCGGGCATCCGATCGCGACCGCGGTGACGGAAGGCCTGGTCGAACTGGCGGCGGCGAAGATCGGCATCGATCCGGTCGAGCTGCGCCGGAAAAATCTGTTTGCCGACGACTGTTATCCGGCGACCACGGCTGCGGGCCTGAAGCTCGAAGCGGCTTTCGCATCATGCTTCGCTCGACAAGATACTGAAGATGATGGACTACGCCGGCCTGCGCGCCGAGCAGACGAAGCTGCGCGCGCGCGGCGTGCATCGCGGCATTGGCTTTGCGTCGTTCATCGAAGTCACCAATCCTTCGGCGGCGTTCTACGGCGTCGGCGGCGCGCATATCTCGTCGCAGGATGGCGCGACGGTGAAGCTCGACGCGGCCGGCGCGATCTCAATTCATTCCAGCGTGACGGAGCAGGGGCAGGGCACGGAGTCCGTGCTGGCGCAAGTCGTCGCCACCGCGTTCGGCATCCCGATCGAGCGGGTTCGCGTCGTCACCGGCGATACCGACAATACGCCCTATGGCGGCGGCACCTGGGCATCGCGTGCCGCCGGTATCGGTGGCGAGGCGGCGTGGCAGGCTGGCAAGGCGCTGCGCGGCAATGTGCTCGCCGCCGCCGCTTCGATCCTGCAAGCCAACCCCGCGGCGCTCGATATCAGGGCTGGCGTCATTGTCGATGCCGACACCGGACGCGAACGCATGGGGCTCGATGAGGTGGCCCGCGTGGTTTATTTCCGGCCGGACACACTGCCGCCGGGCTTTCAGGCCGAGTTCGTGGCAACTCGTCATTATGTGCCGCGTGACTGGCCTTTCGCCTTCACCAACGGCGTGCAGGCATCATGGCTTGAGGTCGATATCCGCACTGGCGAAGTGAAATTGCTCAGGCACTGGTGCGTCGAAGATTGCGGTACCGTGATCAACCCGCAGCTTGTCGACGAGCAAATCCGCGGCGGCATCGCGCAAGGCATCGGCGCGGCGCTGTTCGAGCACTGTCTCTATGACGCCGAGGGCCAGTTCCTGAATGCGACGATGATGGATTATCTGGTGCCGATGGCGACGGAGATGCCGGACATCGACATCGGCCACGTGGTGACGCCGACGACGGATTCCGAGCTCGGCGCCAAAGGCGCCGGCGAAGCGGGGACCGCCGGCGCGCCGGCCTGTGTCATGAACGCTGTCAATGACGCATTACGACCGCTCGGCGCGGTGCCGATAACGGTTATGCCGATCACGCCGGAACTGGTGTTGCGCGCGCTGCGGGCGTAATCCTCCCTGATGTCTCCGGAGTGGAAGCCCAAAGTCATTGCCATGATCGTCGGTTCGGCGATCGTCATGCAGCAGCTCGACTCCACCGCGATCACCACGGCGCTGCCGCAGATGGCGATTTCGCTGCACACCGATCCGGTACGGCTCTCCGTGGCGGTGACCGCGTATCTTCTGAGCCTGGCTGTATTCGTGCCGATAAGCGGCTGGGCGGCGGACCGCTACGGCGGACGCACCATTTTCCGCGCCGCGATTGCCCTGTTCACACTCGGCTCGATCTGCTGCGGTTTCAGCCAAAATCTGCTCGAGCTGACTGCGGCGCGCGTCCTGCAGGGCTTCGGCGGCGCCATGATGGTGCCGGTTGGGCGGCTGGTGCTGTTCCGCAGCGTCGAGAAAGCGACGCTGATCGGCACCATGGCCTACCTGCAGGTGCCGGCGCAGCTCGGCCCGGTGCTCGGACCGCCGGTCGGCGGCTTCATCACCACGTATTTCTCCTGGCGCTGGATCTTCTGGGTCAACGTGCCGCTCGGCCTGATCGGTATCGCGCTGGTGACGATGTTCTTCGAAAATCCGAAGGAAAACACCGAGCGCCCGCTGGACTGGATCGGGTTCATCCTGACCGGGGCATCGCTGTTCTGCATCATGTACGGCATCGAGGCGATCGGTCGGGGCCGCGCTGAATTCTCCTCGGTCGTCGTCCTGCTTGTGGCCGGTATTGTCCTTGGCGCGCTGGCGCTTCGGCATCTGTGGCGCACCAAGCATCCTCTGCTCGACCTTTCGATCTTCCGGATCGCCACGTTTCGGGTCAGCATCACCGGGGGCTCGCTGTTTCGCGCTGGCGCCGGCACGCTGGTATTTCTGCTCCCGCTGCTGTTGCAGTTGGTGTTCGGCATGTCGGCCTTTACATCCGGCACCATCACGTTTGCGACCGCGCTCGGTTCGATGTCGATGAAGATGACGGCTCGATGGGCTTTGCGGTACTTCGGTTTTCGTACCGTCATGATTGTCGATACCGTGATCAGCGCGGTGACGATCTTCATGTGCGCGTTCCTCAACGCATCAATGCCGATCTTCCTGATTTTCATATTCCTGCTGATCGCCGGCTTCTTTCAGTCGCTGCAATTTACCGCGACACAGGCGATGACCTACGCCGACATCGAACAACCGCAGCTGAGCACGGCAACCAGCATCGCCGGTATGACGCAGCAATTAAGCCGCGGCTTCGGCATTTCGGTCGTTGCCGTGATCCTCAATCTCTCGATGGGCTGGCGCGGTGCAACGAGCCTCGGCACGCCGGACTTTATCGTTGCGTTCGGTTCGGCGGCGGTGATGGCGCTCCTATGCATCCCGTCCGTCTGGCGTCTGCCGCACGATGCGGCGTCCGAAGTCAGCGGCCACCGGCCGAAGATCGCCGGTTAGAGCATGATCCGGAAAAGTGGAAACCGGTTTTCCGAAAAGATCATGCTCAATCAAAATGCTAGAGCGACAATCGATTCAATCTAAAACGACTTCGCTCTAGGGGTCTGTTTTTTCAGCCGATCAGTGCGAGGCAATTCCCGCCGTAGAACCGCCGTCAACCGGAAGGATCGCGCCAGTGACGAAACTGGCATCTTCCGAAAGCAGAAATGAGATTACTGCCGCGACTTCCTCGGGTTGACCCTCCCGGCCGATCGGGTGGGCGGCGCGGATGCGCTTTACATTGTCAGGGTCTTTGAACATGGCCTCGGTCAGGTGTGTGCGGATCATTCCAGGCACTACGGCATTGACGCGGATGCCAAGCGGCCCAAGCTCCAACGCCATGGTCTGGGTGATCCCGACGACCCCGTACTTCGATGCGGCATAGGGCAGCCGGTTAGGCACGCCCCTGATCCCGGCTGCGGAGCTGAGATTTACGATTGCCGCCGGCGTTTGCATCTCTTTCACGGCGCGGGCGAAGGCCTGGCAGACATTGAACGTGCCATCGAGGTTGACCGACAGCACCTTTCGCCAGGTCTCGGCATCGACATCCAGTATATTGCCGACGCCCCTGATGCCGGCGCTGTTCACCAGCCCGTGCAGCTTTCCGAACCGTCGAACGGCTCCCGAAACGAAGTCGGCAACCTGATCGCGATTTGAAACGTCAATACTGACGCTGTAGATCCTGTCGCTGCCTTTGAATTCGGCAACGACCTTGTCGACTTCTTCTTTCCGGATGTCTGCGGCTGCAATAGAGGCGCCTTCAGAAAACAGCCGTCGGACAGAAGCCGCTCCAATTCCGCTGCCGGCGCCCGTTACCAGGACGACTTTGTTTTCAAAGCGGTTCATTGGAAGAACTCCATCTGTTTCACTTCAATGGATGGTGTATCCGCCGTCGACGACGAGCGCGTGCCCCACCACGAGGCTCGCGGCGGGACTGCAAAGCCATAAGACCGCGTTAGAAATTTCCTCGGCGCGGCCAAATCTGCCGATAGGCACGTCTTTCAGCATGTCGTTTAGGGCGTCCGTTTGGCCGCCTGCCATCATCTGTTCGGCCATTGGCGTATGGATGAGGCCCGGGCAAACGGCGTTGATACGAATGCCGCTTGCGGCATATTCAAGAGCGGCGGATTTGGTGAGCCCAAGGACGCCATGTTTAGCGGCCTGATACGCTCCTCGTCCGGCGCCGCCGACAAGCCCACCAATTGAAGAGCAGTTGACGATGGCGCCGCTTCCTTGCTTGCGCATGTAGCGCAGCTCAAACTTCATGCAGCTCCAGACGCCGCGCAGATTGACCGCCGTTACTCTGTCGAAATCTTCCGGCGATGCATCGGCGGTTTCCGCCAGAATATTTTGAATGCCGGCATTGTTATAAGCCGCGTCCAGTCGACCAAAAGTATCGACAGTCTGCTCGACCAATGCTTCTATTTGAGCGTCATCAGTCACATCGCACTGGATGGCGAGCACTTTGTGACCTTGCGCGGCGAGTTCCTCGGCTGCCGCGTGTGCAGCGGTATGATTACGGTCCGCCAGTACGACCGAAGCGCCTGATTGAGCAAAGGCCTTCGCTGTTGCAAGGCCCAGCCCGGATGCGGCGCCAGTAACGAGTGCAACCTTATTTTCAAAAGATATTTCCATAACGCGTTCCTCAATTTTCAATGGGTCACGCCGCGCCCGTGTTTATCCGGCGCGTCCCAGGGCTTAACGTGCGAGGGGTCTCTCGGTGGCCCAGTCGATCTGAGCTGCGGGCACAGCCTGTTTATAAGGTGCTGAGCCTTATTCCATTAGCCGGCATAATGCGCATAGACCTATGAGCCACACTCATAGATTTCGCGGCTAGCGCGCGACAGTTTTCAGCGCTCTCTCGTAAAGTCATTCCCGGCTACGCAACCGTCAGTCGAATTGCGTCGAGCCGGGCACGATTTTCAGGGCCGCCTTTGCGACTTCGCGATCCTGTTCACCTGTGCCCGAGCCGACGCCAATCGCGCCGACGACACGGCCATCGATGATCACCGGCAGGCCGCCGGGCAGATTGATCCTTTCGCCTTGAGTGGCGATGGCAAGTTTGATGTCGACTCCCGCCAGAATATTACCGGTCGGTTCGCCGTAAGAGGCTGCCGTTTTGGCTTTCATCAAGGAGGTCTGCAACGACATGGCGAAAGCCCCGTCCATGCGGGCAAAAGCCAGCAAATGCCCACCGGCGTCGACGATGGAGATGCACTGCGGCACTTTTATCTCTTTCGCTTTCGCAATCCCGGCGGCCAGCATCTTTTCCGCGCCTTCGTAACTCAAAACTTTGGTGTCGATCGTCATTGGCATGATGAGTATCCTTGTTTGCCGCTGGCTTGCCGGCCTTTTGGCGAGTTCTATGTAAATTGCTTTGCCCGCTGGGGAAATAGTATCAGCGCATTCTTGTATGAGATCATCGTGCGGGTTTCGGGCGCAAGAAATCCGGGTGCGGTGAAGTCGGCGACTTCGGCCGCGACCACCTGATCGTTGCAGAACGGCCAGTCGCTGCCGAACAGGATTCGCTCGGGCACGGCGATCTGCGACAGCGTACCAAACGGCTGCGGCTCCGAAGCGAGCGTATTATCGTACCAGAAGGTTTTGAGGGCTGCGAATATCTCCTCGGTCAAGCCATTGAGGTAACGAGCTAAAAGCCTTGCAATCTTGCCTGTGGTCTGGCTGCAACAGATCGTGGAAATGCAAAAGAGAAGGCGCCTTCCGGGGTCGAAACTAACTGTGAGCTCTGCAAATATAAGGAATCGGATTTTACTTGGAGGCGATTATGAAACGTATCGTTGTTGTTGGTGGGCTTGCCATTTCGGCGCTGCTTATCGTTGCTCCTTTGAGCGCAGCCAACGCAGCGGATATGGCGGTCAAGGCGCCCCTGCAGGCACCCGCGCCGGTCTATAGTTGGACCGGCTTCTATGTCGGCGTCGAAGGCGGCGGCGGATGGGCAAAAACTCAGCACACGAACTCCGGCAATGGGATCAATTCCGGAACGACGGACATTAGTGGCGGCCTATTGGGTGGAACCTATGGTTACAACCAACAATTCGGATCGTGGGTGATTGGCGTCGAAGGCGATTTTTCTTGGAGCGGTTTGAAGAAGTTTTTTAATGACAACAATGGCACAGGTTTTTGTAGTCCCAACCCAGCGCAATGCGAGACAGACTTGCGGTGGTTCGGTACGGATCGCGCTCGTCTCGGTTATGCTTGGGATCGCTATCTGGTATACGGCACCGCGGGTGTCGCTTATGGCGACGTAATGGGCAACCTCACCAACGCAGCGGGATTGGGCCAGGCAACTCCACGCGTGCCGGGTTCATATTTGGTGGTGGTATCGAATGGGCGTTCAACCGCAGTTGGTCGGTAAAGGCGGAGTATCTGCACACCGACTTCGGAAACAAGACCACCTATCCCGATTTATTTGGCTTCCCCGAACAGGTATCTTTTAAGAACTTCAATATCGTTCGCGCGGGCTTAAACTATAAGTTCGGTGGGAACTAGCATCCGCATCTGATGCTAGCGTTGGATTATAGGCGCACCTAGCGGCCAAAATTTTTGATGTCTGCTTTCACTCGGAAAGCGGACACTGGCTCCGGCTTATAGGTTCGCGCCCGAACCAAACTGCGCTGAGCGGCCCGGAAACAGTTTCAGCGCGTTCTTGTAAGAGATCATTGTGCGGGTTTCCGGCGCGAGAAATCCGGTTGCAGTGAAGTCGGCGACTTCGGCGGCAACAACCTGATCGTTGCAGAACGGCCAGTCACTGCCGAACAGGATTCGCTCGGGCGCGGCGATCTGCGAGAGGGTGCCGAACGGCTGCGGCCCCGAGGCGAGCGCGTTGTCGTACCAGAAGGTTTTGAAGGCTCCGAATATCTCTTCGCGCGTGCGCTGTTTCAGGCGCTTGTCGATCATCGGCGCGCACGACAGCCGCCACGCCAGAAACGGCAGCGTGCCGCCGGCGTGCGAGAGGATGAATTGAATGTTGGTGAATCGCTCCAGCGCGCCGGTGAACACCAGATTGGTCGCCGCGCGCGTGGTGTCGAACGGATATTCGATCATGAAGCCCGGCCATTGCAGGTCGAGCGATTTCGACGATGGATGCAGGCCGGGATGAATGTGGGCGACCGCGCCCCGCGAGTTCAGATAGTCCAGCAGCGGGTTGAACACGTCGTCGCCGAGGAATTTTGCCCCGTAGCTCGCGAACAACGAGATGCCCTCGAAGTGCAGCGTTTCGAGGCAATAGCGCGCCTCCGCGATCGCGGCATCGATATCGTGCATCGGCACCAGGCCGAAGCAGCCAAACCGCGCCGGATGCCGGGCAATCAATTCGCCCGCGTAATCGTTGCAGCGGCGCGCGAACGCGGCGGCTTTGTCCATCGGCAGAAAGCCGACGCCGGGCTGGCCGAGCGAGAGCATGGCGAGCGCGATGCCGTGCTTGTCCAGAAGCTCGAGCGCGAGCTGCGGTGTCCAGTCCGGATAACGGCCGATCGCCGGTCCGGTACCAGCCTCGTACACCGCATCCCGGTAGAATTCCGGGATCATATGAAAATGCACGTCGATCATTCCGCCGGCCATGGTTTAGGTCCTTAGCAAACGATGAGTTCTGCAGTAGCGCACAGCGGCTCAATGCGCGACCCCTCTCCCCGCGTGCGGGGAGAGGGAGGGGTGAGGGGCGTTGCCGCTGCCTGAGCGCTGGAAAGCGATTGCCGAACCTTCGAGACATTACCGTGCCTGCTCAGACTTGCGGAGACGCCCCCCTCACCCTCGGTCACTTCGCTCCTTCGACCTCTCCCCGCGCGCGGGAAGAGGTTAGAGCGTACGAAGCGCTTGCCGCATGCGCGTGACTCTACAATGCCCCATGAGCAACTGGAAAGAGCAGCAGGTCCTGATCGTCGGCGGCGGTATCGGCGGGCTCGCCGCCGCTTTGGCGCTCGCGCGCAAAGGCATTCCGTCGCAGGTGATCGAGCAGGCGGCCGAGTTCAAGGAGATCGGCGCCGGCATCCAGTTGGGTCCAAACGTGTTCTGGATGTTCGAGATCCTCGGCCTGATCGAACCGATCAGCGCGCTCGCGGTATTCCCGAACAATCTGATCATGATGGACTCGATCACCGGCGAGGAAGTCACGCGCATTTCGCTCGGCGGTCCGTTCCGGAAGAAATTCCATTATTCCTATGCGCTGATCCATCGCGCCGACCTGCACAAGGTGCTGCTCAAGGCGTGTGAAGATTCCGGCCGGGTCAAGCTCGATGCGTCGGAGAAGGTCGTCAAAGTCGATCAGGCTTCCGACGGCGTCACTGTGCGGACCGAAAGCGGCAAGCAATATCGGGGTGCCGCGCTGATCGGCGCCGACGGTCTGTGGTCGACGATCCGCGAAATCGTGGTCGGCGACGGCAAGCCGAGGGTCGCCGGTCACATCACCTATCGCGCCGTGCTGCCGACGTCGGAAATGCCGGAGAAATTCCGCTGGAAGGACATGGTGCTGTGGGCCGGCGAGAAAGTGCATCTGGTGCATTATCCGCTGCGCACCGGTGAACTGTTCAATCTCGTCGCTGTGTTCCATTCCGACCGCTACGAGGAAGGTTGGGACAGTTTTGGCGATCCCGCCGAACTGCATCAGCGCTTCGCCAAAACCTGCGAGCCGGTGCGCACGCTGCTCAACAAGATCGAAAGCTGGCGGATGTGGGTGCTGTGCGACCGGCCGCCGATCAAGGACTGGAGCAAAGGCCGTATCACGCTGCTCGGCGATGCCGCCCACCCGATGCTGCAGTACCTGGCGCAGGGCGCCAACATGTCGATCGAGGACGGCGTGTGCCTCGCCAACAAGGTCGTCGAGGCGAACGGCGATTATGCAGCGGCTTTCCTCGCCTATCAGCAGGCGCGTTATCTGCGAACCGGCCGCGTACAGATCACGGCGCGGGTCTATGGCGAATTTTTCCACGCCAGCGGCGTTGCAAAAGAACTGCGCAACCTGATGCTCGGATCGCGCTCGCAGGACGACGCCATGGCCGGTATGGACTGGCTTTACAGCAAGCAGCCGGAGTTGATGCCGCGCGACGCCGCTCCGGTCGCGTAAGACGCGGTCAGGATATCTTCACTTGACGGCGTGAAACTCGGCGATCCCGACGCGCTGGCCGTCAGGCTTGCTGACATAGAGGTGCCGTTGCAGCACCTCGTCCATGTTCTCGTACATGGCATAGAGATCGTCGCAATAAACCGAGGGATTGTCGTAACCGTTTTTCTTGGAGAACCGGTGCGGGAGATAACCGCCGCCGCACACGTTCATGTATTTGCACTGCCGGCACTTGTCCGACAGGTTGATCGATGCGTCGCGCGCCGCCTTCCAGCGCGGCTCTTTTCTGACTTCGTCGAGGGCGTGATCGAAGATGTTGAAGGTCGTCTCGCTGGTGCCTTCGCCGGCGATACGCAGTACATCGTGCGCCTCGACCGTGCCGTCGGTCATCACCGTGCACAACTCGACGGGCTGGTAGCCGACGCCTTCGGTCGGTGCGTCCTTGCCGAGCATGGCCGCGACCATGTCGGTGATGGTCCGTATTTCGACCGCCGCTTCTTCGCGGTTCGCTTCCAGCCACCGGTCGAACAAGCCATTATAGAAAGCAGCGATCGACGGCGGCGTTTCATCCACCGTGGCGTCGGGAATCATGATGTCGTAGTGGTCGATGCCGCAATCGGCGAAAAAGTCGGTGTAGTCCTTCGGCGAATGCTTCGGATTGCAAACCGCGAGAGCGCTGACGGTGATGTTGCGTTTCGTCATCATGCGCGCGGCACGTTCGGCCGCCGCATGGGTGCCGCCGCCCTGGAAGGTTTTCCGATGCGCGTCGTGAATATGGCTCGGCCCGTCCAGGCTGATCGCGACGGAAATGCCGTTGGCTTCAAAGCAATCCAGCCAGGCGTCGTTAATCAGGACGCCGTTCGTCGTGACGGCAATGGGAATGCCGCAGCCCGTGCGTTCTTCGATGGCGTCGCAGCCGGCAGCGAAGCGATTGAAGTTCTCAACGCCCCAGAGCAGTGGCTCACCCCCGTGCAAGACAACGGGCAACACCGCAAGCTTGTGAGCGACGGCATGCTCTTCCATGCGCCGGAACAATTGCTCCAGCACTGCGTCGCTCATTATCTTGGGCTTGTTATAGACCGCGGGGTCGCGGAACCAATAGCAATAAGAGCAGTCAATATTGCATCTCGACGCTACCTTGATCAGGAGCTGCGAGATCGGTTGGTCCTGGAATACGCGAGGAGCCAAACCTTCGATCGACATGTCCGATACCGGTGCCGCCTTGGCAGGCGCCGATTAATAGCCTCTGCCGAAGCCGCGGCGGAAGCCGCCGTAGGGACCAACGTACCCGCGACGGAAACCACCACCGTAGTACGGACCACGGCCGAACCCGCGCCGGAACCAAACCGGAGTAGCCGTTGGCAGCGTCACTTCGCCGGGTTCATTGATGACGGCGCCCTGAACCTCTTCGCCAATCGGGTCAGGCGACTTGTTAAGAAGAGCGCTGATTCCCTGATGGTCACTTTGAAGCGCCGCGCCTTGTCCGTGCAGCTGCAGAACACTCGCCAGAACCTTAAGGGTGGGGACCGTCATGATCGTTCTCCTTCGTCGCTGGCCGAGAGTCTACGCTCCGCGCCGGCCTTTGCAAGGTCAGGTCTAGCGTGCTCCCCGGAAGGGATTGTGACAGTAAACGAAATGATACTGGTGTAGCGACATAGCGCGGAGAACGAGTGCATTTTGGTCCGATCAATCCCGTCCGCGGTGGAAATCCGGCGTTGGCGGCGGACCCCAAATGCTGGTCTTGCCGCCTTTCCAGGTCTTCGGCCGCTGCGGCGTGTCTTGATGCCAGGGGCGTGGCTCGAAATAACCGAGCTTCTCGTCGACCACCTGATCGAGTTCGCAGAACAGTTCGATCACTTGATCGTCGGGGTTGCGATGATAGGTGGCGATGTTGTGGCCCGGACCATGGCGCAGCGGCCCCCAGATGATCGGGATCTTGCGCTGGCCGAACAGGTCGCACGAGTTCTGAAGATGAATGAAGTCCTTCACCTCGAACGCCATGTGATGCATTTTCAGGTTGCCGCCGCGGATGAAATTCACCGTGTGATGATCGGCATTGCAACGCAGGAACACGAAGAAGTCGTCGATCCAGTCGGAGACCTTGAAGTCGAGCACCTTCTCGTAGAATTCCGCCGTTTTCCGCGGATCGTCCACGATCCAGGCGATGTGGCCGAGCTTGAGCGGTCCGACGCCGATGGGTTGCAGGTGCTTGCCGAGGTAACTCCATTCCTTGAACAGCGCGATCGTCGTGTCCTTATTGTCCTTGAACGTCAGCACCTGTCCGATACCGGGAACGGAATCGTTGCTCAGTTCGCTTGAAATGCCGTGCTCTGAAAGCTCGCGCGCCATGACGCCGAAGTCGGCGTCGGGCGCGACTTCGAACGACAGCATGGCGCAGCGTTCGGCTTCGCCCTTGTTGATCTGGATGGCGAGTTGTCCGATCTGGGTGGTGAGAAAGGCGCGGTCCTTTTCGCGCTCGGCCAGAATGAGGCCCAGCACCTGCGTGTAGTAGTCGATCATCTTCTGCAGGTCGGGCGTTTCGAATGTGGCGTGCCCGATGCGCCGGGGCTTTACCATTGTGTTCTCCTGCCTGGTGTTTTGCCGAGTTTTTGGCCGCGGATTATCGGCTGCAATCAATCACCGCGCCGGATCGAACTCAAGGCATGGTGTTGAGGATGGTCTTGCCAAGCGGTCCCGATCGCGGTTTGGTCGCGGCACATACCACCAGGGAGAAAATGCAGATGGCTGGGGCTAAATCGGCTGGCTACAAGCTCGCGACCTATAAATCGAGTGAAGGGCCGCGCGCCGGACTTGTGGTCGGTGACGACGTATTTGACGCAGCGAAGCTGACCGGCAAGCCGGCCTATGCGACGGTGCTCGGCATTCTCGCCGACTGGAAACGGGCCGAAGGCCTGCTGAAGAAAGCCGCGGCGGGTGCCACCAAAAGCCGGGCCAAGCGCTTGCCCCTGAAAAAGACCAAGCTGCTGGCGCCCGTGCAGTATCCGTCGACGATCTATTGCGCCGGCGCGAATTACGCCGACCATGCTGCTGCGATGGCTGCCAAAGAGGGCATTGATCTGCCGACCGATCCACACGCGCTGGGCCTAAAACCCTGGCACTTCATCAAGGCGGCGCGGACGCTCGCCGACCCGGGCGCCAGCATCAAGATGACAGGCTATGCCCAGGCGATGGACTGGGAAATCGAGCTTGCTGCGGTCATAGGCAAGCCGGCCAAGGATGTTTCGATCGAGAAGGCTCTGTCTTACGTCGCGGGTTACACGGTTTCCAACGACCTGTCGGCACGCGATCGCGGCCGCCGGCCGGCAGTTTCGGCGAGCTCACCCTTCAAGATGGACTGGACCAAGCACAAGACTTTTGAAGGGTCCTGTCCGCTGGGTCCATGGATCGTTCCGGCGAGCGACATCAAAGACCCGCAAAACCTCGGCCTCAAAACCTGGGTCAACGGCGAGCTGAAGCAGGATTCCAATACCGGCAAAATGCTGTTCAATCTGGCCGAACAGATATCGCAGTTGTCAGAGAACATGACGCTGCATCCCGGCGATCTGATCCTCACCGGCACGCCGGCGGGCACCGGTGCCGAGAGCGGCACCTTCCTGAAGTCCGGCGATGTCGTAAAACTCTGGATCGAAAACATCGGCGAGATCGAAAACCGGATGGTCTGATATGTTCCGAGGACTTGTTGCGGCACTCGCGCTTGTCCTGATTGTGTGCAAGGGCAGAAAGCTGCCCTTGCCGCTGGCGATCAATCGCTTCGAACCGATCTTAAGGCCGACCTGCAACGCTATTTGGCCGACCGGCGGACGATCGAGCATATCTCCGCTCTTTCGCTCAGCGTTTCGCTGCCAGGCAAGGCATCGAACATCAATGTGACGGCGGGGAGCGCTCAGTTCGACGGTGGTCGCGCCGTGACGCCGGCAAGCCTCTATCAGATCGGCAGCAACACCAAGACCTTTACAGCGGTCACGATCTTGCAGCTTGAGGCCGAGGGCAAACTGAACATCCATCAGACGCTGGGTGATTGGCTGCCGCAATATCCGGCGTGGAAGGACGTGACGATCGAGCGGCTGCTCAACATGACGAGCGGCATTCCGACCTATGACAACGTTCAGGCCATGCAGGTAGCCTATGCCGCCGATCCGGCCAGGAATTGGTCACCAGCCGATCTCATCGCCTACGTCGCTCCGACCACCAAAGGCGCGCCGCCCGCGACGACCGGTTGGTCGTACTCGAACACGAATTACCTGTTGGCGCAGCTGATCATCGAAAAGATTACGGGAAATTCTTATGGCGTCGAGCTGCGGCGACGTTTCTTTGACAATCCGAAGCTGCGCTTGGGCAACACCTATTTCGAGCCGCACCTTTATCCGAAGTCGGTGTCGACGCGCATGGTATCCGGCTATTTTGCCAGCAACGATCCTGACAACGCCGGCTTGTCGCCGCTCTACGGAAAAGACATGCGCGATCTCAGCATGTCGTGGGCCCAGGGCGCGGGCGGGATCGTTTCGATGCCCGAGGATGTCACCCGCTGGTCTCGGGCGCTCTACCAGGGCGGGTTGCTCCAGCCCAAGCAGCGTGAAGAGCTCATGACGACGGTTTCCCAAAAGACCGGGAAGCCGATCACGGATGTAACAGCCGACGATCCGCACGGCTTCGGCCTTGGCGTCGTCCACGCCTTCCTGCCGCCAATGGGAAAATTCTGGTTCTACGAGGGGGAAACGCTCGGATATCGCATGGTCTATGTCTGGTTTCCGCAGTCGGATGTTGTGTTCGCCACTGGCATCAACAGCCAGCCCAACCAGAAAGAGGACCAGTCCGGAAAGCTCATGGAGGCCGTTTACCAGTCTCTGCACAAGGCCGGTCAGCTTTAGTGCGCCATTTGGCCACCGCCGGTCCCGCTTGTGATGAGAGGTCAGCCAAAAAGGCTGAACTGAGCTGACGGAGCGGCATAGCTGGCCGTTCGGATATGCCCGTCGCGCGGGCTTTTCGGCTATGCTACAAATGAATGACGGTAGTGGCGGTGAGTCCGGCCGCCAGAACGGTAAAAGCAAAACCAAAGAGCGTAAGGCGAGGGTAGAGCGCATATGGCGGAAAAATTCGTCGCAAAACTTGCGGAGATGAAAGACGGCGAACGGCGGATCGTTTTTGTTGGCGACAACGAGATCGGCGTTTTCAAGCACGAGGGCGAATTCTTCGCCTACAGCAATTTCTGCCTGCATCAGGGCGGCCCGGCCTGCGAGGGCCTGACCATCGCCAAGGTCGAAGAACGCCTCCGTCCCGACAAGACCTCGATGGGCCTGTTCTTCTCGGAAAACGAGATGCACTTCGTCTGCCCGTGGCACGGTATGGAATACGACATGAAGACGGGCGAGTGCGTCAGCGACCGCAAGATGAAGCTGAAGAAGTTCAAGACCGTGCAGAAGGGCGAGGATCTCTATGTCGTCGCCTAAGCGCGCGGCAAAGAACAGTTCGAAAGCGGCGGTGAAAACCGTGCGCCGTGCGCCTGCGGCCAAGTCACTACCGAAGTCGTCACTAACCAAGTCGTCGCTCGCCAAGCCGGCCGCAAAGCCGAAGATGCAGGTTGTCGAAGGCGCGTCGGGTGATGCTCTTCGCGTTGCCGCCGTGATCGAGCGCAGCATTGTCGACGGCAAGCTCGACATGGTGTCGGCAGAGGCATTGCAGAAGGTGCTGGCGGCAGCCTGCCGCCTTTATACCGCGCGCATCGAAGCCGGCGAGCAAATCGCTACGGTCCCGAAGAATTCGATTACCGCTACCGACGTGATGGTCACGGCGAGTGGCTTGTTGAAAGCTGTCGATCTCGCCGTGTTCGAGCTCGGCATGTGGCAAAGCTGGACGGGCCGCTAACCCGTTTGAATAGACAACGAATGTCAGGAGAAACGCCATGGATCTGATTGCTGATCGCGGCCGACGCGTTACAGTCGAAGAACTCAATACCAGCCAGTTGCTCTCCCACGCCCGCAAGCAGGCGGCGCAGCGCAATCTCGACGACATGCTGATCGTCGACGTCGATGCGCACCACTACGAAAACGAGCACATGGACGAGATCATGCCGTTCATGGAAAACGAGGTGCTCAAGCAGCTCGCCATGTCCGGCAGTACGAAGACCCGCAGCCGCGGCGCCTTCCTGCCGCAGACCGTCGGCTTCCAGGACATCGGCGGCCGCGTCACGCGCTATCCGATGCGCGGCAGCGAAAAGACGCCGGACGGCAAGTTCCGCGACGTCGAGATCGGTCACCGCTGGATGGACGCGATGAGCGTCGATTACTCCTGCCTGTTCCCGACGGGCATGCTGTCGATCGGCCTGCATCCGCAAAAGGAGATGGAGTCGGACATCTGCTGGGCCTACAACCGCTGGCTCACCGAGAAAGTGTTGCCGGATTCCGGCGGCCGCTTCTTCTCGATGCTCTGCCTGCCGTTTTCCGATCCGGAAGAAACGCTGCGCCATGTCGAGGCCTTCGGCCATCGCAAGGGTGTCGGCGGCTTCATGGTGACAACGGTCCGTAACAACCTGGCCGTCAACGACAACGCCTACATCAAGACCTATCGGGCGATCGAGGAGCGCGGTCTCGTGCTGTCGTTCCACTCCGGTCCGAACTGGGGCGAGCCGATCTTCAAGAGCTGCAACCGCTTCCTCACGGCGCACGCACTCGGCTTCTCCTGGTACAACATCGTCAACCTGTCGAACTGGGTCATCAACGGCATGGGCGAACGCTTCCCGAAGCTGCCCGTGGTCTGGATCGAATCCGGCCTCGCCTGGGTGCCGTTCCTGATGCAGAAGCTCGACCACGAGTACATGCTGCGCCCGTCCGAGGCGCCGCTGCTCAAGAAGAAGCCGTCGGACTATATGCGCGACATGTTCTACTCCACCCAGCCGATGGAGATTCAGGACATGGGGGCACTGGAAACTACGTTCCGCATGATGAATGCGGAAACGCAGGTCCTGTACTCCTCCGATTATCCGCACTGGGACTTCGACCTGCCGTCGACGATTTACGATCTGCCGTTCCTGACCGAGAAGGCGAAGCACAACATCCTCGGCGGCACCGCGGCGCGCCTGTTCAAGCTGCCGCCGCGCAACGACAAGCAGAAAGAAAACCTGAAGAAGTTCGGCAATCTGACCGCTGCGACGGTGGCGGCCTGATCGCGCGCTTGCTGAACGTATTTGCTATTCAGATGCCCGGTCTTGTGCCGGGCATCTTTTTTGTTGCGACCGCTGCGCCGAAATAAGCCCACGCAGCCAAGGACACGTGACGTGCAGACGTCGAAGGATTCACAGCAGACAATGCCTCAGCAAGCGCGCCGCCTGATCGTCGATTCACAGGTCCATCTATGGAAAGCGGAGTCGCCGGATTGGCCGTGGCTTCCCGGCTTCCCGCCGCAGCTTCCCGAGCCGATGACGATCGAGCGGCTCCTGCCGATGATGGACGAAGCCGGTGTCGACCGCGCCGTGGTGGTGCCGCCGTCATGGCCGGGTGACCGCAACGATTATGCGCTCGAGGCCGTCAACCGGTACCCGGATCGCTTCCGTGTTATGGGCCGCATCAACCTGCAAAATCCGGAATCGGCAAAGCTGCTGCCGACGTGGAAAGAGCAGCCCGGCATGGTAGGTGTCCGCGTTCTTTTTGTCGGTCCTCGCGCGCCATGGCTCACCGATGGCACGGCTGAGTGGTTCTGGCCCGCGGCTGAGAAAGCGGGACTACCGGTGATGTTTTATGCACCGGGCCAGGTGTCGAAGTTCGCGGCGATTGCCGAGCGTCATCCGCAACTGACGCTGATCATGGACCACATGTGCCTGCATCCTTCGATGCTGGAGGACGGCAGTCTCAATGAGGCCGTCGCACAGACCGCCGCGCTTGCGAAATTTCCCAATATGTCCGTCAAGCTCTCGGGCACTCTGCATATTTCAATCGAGTCCTATCCGTTCCGGGATGTTGCGGCACACATCGAGCGGGTGTTCGACGCTTACGGTCCGCGGCGTTGCTACTGGGGCACCGATATGACGAATTCGTTCGACAAAGCGAGCTACCGGCAGCGCGTCACCCATTTCACCGAAGAACTCAGCTTCCTGTCGGAAGAGGACAAGGATTGGGTGATGGGACGCGCGATCCTGGCGCGGCTGAACTGGACGTAATGCGAACGTCCGGGATAATGATTGCTAAAGATGCCAGCGGAGGAAGTGAAATGAAGCTTGGCTTTTTCATCATGCCGGTCCACCCGATCGGACCGGAATTATGCCGAGACGCTGCGCGAGGACCGTGAGGCCTTTATCCTTGCCGACAAGCTCGGCTACAGCGAAGGCTATTGCGGCGAGCATCTGACCGATATCGCCGAGAATATTCCGTCGAGCCTGATGTTCTGCGCATCGCTCGCCGGCTTTACCAAGAACATCAAGCTCGGCACCGCGGTATCGAACCTGCCGTTCAGCCATCCGCTGCTACCGCGACCCATGCGGCGCTGGTCGATAATCTGCTCGAGGGCCGTTTCCTGTTCGGCATCGGCGCCGGTGTGCTGCGCACCGACATGGAAGCGCTCGAGCTGCTCGATGCCGACCGCGGCGCCATGTTCGTCGAGGCGATCGATCATATCCTTGCGCTGTGGAGCAAGGATTCGCCGTACGATCTCAAGGGCAAGTTCTGGAACATCACGACGGCCAAGACGCGGTGGCCGGAGATCGGGCTCGGCAACGTGGTGAAGCCGTTTCAGAAGCCGCATCCGCCGATTCTCGGCACCGCCACCGAACCGCAATCCAAGGGACTGATCGCGCTCGGCCGCCGCGGCTGGTGGCCGATCTCATCGCATTTCCTGCACCCAATCATTTGCTGAGCCAGTGGGGCAATTACGCCCAAGGCTGCGCCGAAGGCGGCCATCGCGCCGATCGCGCCAATTGGCGCGTGGCGCGCTCGATCTTCGTCGCCGATGACGACAAGACCGCCATCGCCTATGGCGGCGATGACGCAAAGAGCCCGTACCGGTTCTACATGAACCAGCTCACCGCCAAGCTGCGCAAAGGCAATCGCCTCGGCGGCTTCAAGGAGCGTCTGGATATGTCCGACGACGATCTGACGCTCGATTATATCTTCAACAACGTCGTCATCCGCGGCAGCGTCAACCGCGTGGTCGACGGCATCCTGGCGTTGCATGAGAAGGTCGGCGATTTCGGCACGCTGCTTTATTGCGGCAAGGACTGGACCGATCCGGCGCTGTCACGCCGCTCGATGGAGCTGATGGCGGAGAAGGTGATGCCCGCCGTCAATGCCGCGATCGGCAAGCGGGTCGCCGCAGAGTAAGTAGCTCACCTTTTCGTTCCCTTCTTAACGAATCGGGAACCAAGCCTCGCGCGGCGCGTTTTACTTGTCAGCAGTCCCGCTTTATGGCAACGTCTGTGACGCAATGCGATGGTGCGTTTCAGCATGGCTCAATAAAGCTATTAACGTCAATACGTTAGGGGAATTTGTGCAATGCACAAAAAGCTGGATTTTCTGTTTGAAAACCGTTATCCACGCCACATCCCAAAAATAGCGAGGGACGGACCCCAGTAATGAAGACGATTGATTGCCGTTTGCTTTTTGCTCGGCGTTTCCATTACCGCCGCCAGTGCCATTGATCTCGCGGAGCTTTCGCCGTGCAAGCCGGCAGCCGCCAGGATGTGCGATCGCGACGGCGGGATGAGCTGGAACAATCTGCTCCGCTGCGGTGCGACGCTTGCTGCCAATAGCTGGCGCATCAGCAGCAGTTGCCGCGCGGTGCTGCACAAGTACGGCCAACTGTAATCGGCTCCTTCGACGCGTCTTTTCATTTGGCAGAAAAAGTAAGCCCCGCGCCTGTGACGCGGGGCTTTTGTTTTTCAGGCCGTTAGAGAGGCCGCCGCGGTACGGCGGTGCTCTAGAACATGTGCGAGAAGATAAAGTAGAGGGTGCCGGACAACGCCATTGCGGCGGGGAGAGTCAGCACCCAGGCCAGCGCGATGTTGCGCACCGTCGACCATTGCAGGCCGGAGCCATTCGCCGCCATGGTGCCGGCGATGCCGGATGACAGCACGTGGGTGGTCGACACCGGCAATCCGTAGCCGTCAGCCGCGGCGATAGTTGCCGCCGCCGTGATCTCGGCGCAAGCACCCTGCGCGTAGGTCAGATGGGTCTTGCCGATCTTCGAGCCCACTGTCACCACGATGCGCTTCCAGCCCACCATGGTGCCGAGCCCCAGCGCGATCGCCACGACGATCTTCACCCAGTACGGGATGAATTTGGTCGCGCTGTCGAGCGAGCCCTTGTAGGCATTGAGTGCCTTGACGTCGTCCGCGTTGAGCTGGGCTGAGTTGTCTTTGGCCAGGAACCGGATCGCTTCCGATGCCAGGTACATGTCGTTGCGGGTGTTGCCGACCTGATCCTGCGGCATCTTCGCAATCGAACCGTACTGGGTCACTTCTTGCGAGATGGTGTTGACCAGCGCCGCCAGCGACGGGAAGGTGTCGTCGGCGAGCTGGTGCTGCGCTACATAAGCCGTAACGGCGGCCCGCGGATCGCTCGCCGCGTTTTGGCCTGCAGCCTTCGCGTTGATCACCGCGACCGCTGCGTTCGAGTTCGTCGCGAACTGCGCGATCTGGCTCTCCGGCAGCGAGCGGTTAAGCGCATAAGCGGTCGGTACCACGCCGATCAGGATCAGCATGATCAGACCCATGCCCTTCTGACCATCGTTCGAACCGTGGAAGAAGCTGACCAGCGTGCAGGTCAGGATCAGGATGCCGCGGATCCACATCGGCGGCCCCTCTTCGCCCTTCGGTTCGGCAAATAATTGCTCTTTCATTTTGCCGGAAATTGCGAACTTCAATGCCACCAGCAGGATGGCTGCGAGCGCGAAGCCGAAGATCGGCGACAACAAGAGCGCCTTACCAATCGAGGTGGCCTGGGTCCAATCGACGCCCGATGTGCCGCTGCGGCCGTGCAGCAGCGCATTGGCCACGCCGACGCCGATCACCGAGCCGATCAGGGTGTGCGAGCTCGATGCCGGCAGGCCGAACGACCAGGTGCCGAGGTTCCAGATGATCGCCGCGATCAGCAGCGCGAACACCATGGCAAAGCCGGCGCCCGATCCCACTTGCAGGATCAGTTCGACCGGCAGCAGCGACACGATGCCGAACGCAACCGCGCCCGACGACCACAGCACGCCCAACAGATTGAACACGCCCGACCAAACCACGGCGATGTTCGCCGGCAGCGAGCGGGTATAGATCACGGTCGCAACCGCATTCGCGGTGTCGTGGAAGCCGTTGACGAACTCAAAGCCGAGCGCGATCAGAAGCGCCACGAACAGCAGCAGGAACGGCAGGATCGCCGTAAACCTTCGAGCCCGCCGCATCGATGTCACTATAGATGCTGTACGCCGACATACAGGATCCCCGCCGCGAGGACCCCTAAAAACAGGATTACGGTAATTGGATTAGCCCCTTGATCCAGCTTTGGGCCGCCATGTCCGGCTGGCTCAATGGATCCGGGTAACGCTGCTATGTCTGCCATTGGATTATCTCCCCCTGCGATAAGCGGGGGAAGTCTGGTCACCCTCGATGACAGCTGGATGACAGCGTGGCGGCGGGCCGACGAAAGCAACTTTTGCTGTCTTATTCCGCCCTCATGCCCGCCGCTTTGACGATTGGCCACCACTTGGCGATTTCGTCTTGCTGCAGTTTGGCGAGCGCCTCGGGCGTCAGCATATCGCGCGGGAAAAACGTCCGGCCGAGATCGGTGAGCTTGGCGCGGAACTTCGGCATCGGCCAGGGCGGTCACCACCGCCGCATTCAGCTTGTCGATGATCGGACGCGGCGTGTCTTTTGGCGCCCATAGCGAATTCCATACCGAACTGTAGAGGCCCGGCACGCCCGCTTCATCGGCGGTCGGAATGTCCGGCTGCACGGCCAAACGGGTCTTGGCCATCACCGCGTAAGCTTTGATGGTGCCGGCGCGGATTTGCGGCAGTGCGGTGACCACGTCGGAGAAAACAGGTCGATCTGGCCGCCGACCAGATCCTGCATGATCTGACCGCCGCCGCGATAGATGGTGAACTGAAAGTGCGTGCCGGTCGCTTTCTCAAACAGAACGCCGAAAACATGCTGCGGCTGCCGATGCCGACGGTACCGGCGGTCACCTTGTCCGGGTTGGCTTTCAGCCAGCCGATAAACTCCTGCAGGTTATTAGCCGGGATTGTCTTGCGCGCGACCAGCACCAGCGGGCCATCGGTGTAAAGCGCGATCGGCTCGAAGTCCTTTTGCAGGTCGTAGGACAAGTTGTAGAGCGCGCCGTTGATGACCTGCGTGGTCCAGATGCTCAGTCCGATCGTGTAGCCGTCCGGATCCGCGCGCGCGACGCGGGCAAGGCCGATAGTGCCGCCGGCGCCGCTGACATTCTCGATGATGACCGGCTGGCCCAGCGTCTCCTGCATGCTTGCGGTAAGGATGCGTCCGGCGATGTCGAGCGGACCGCCGGCAGCGAACGGCACGATGACCGTGATCGGGCGCGACGGATAGCTTTCCGCTCGCGCGATCCCCGGCAGCGGCGTGAGCGCGGTAGCGGCGGCAAATTGCAAAGCGTGGCGGCGGGAAAGCTTCAAGGTCAGTCTCCGGCGAGGCGTCAGACCCGTTGGCGGCGTGACGAGATGTTACACGACCCCGTAGTGTGCCCGGAAGAGCAGCGCTGCTATGATCGGGCAAGGGAGGAGAGCATGGTGGCCCACGGCATCAAACTGCCGCGCCGGCAATTTTGCGTTGCGGCCGCGGGCGTGCTGGCCGGAGGCGCCGTGGCGGCGATGCCGTCCATCGTGCGCGCGCAATCTTATCCGTCGCGGCCGGTTCGCATCATCGTCGGCGCGATCGCCGGCAGCGCACCCGATGTGATAGCCCGGCTGATCGCGCAACAGCTTTCGGAGCGGCTCGGCCAGCCGTTCGTTGTCGAAAACCGCGAGGGCGGCAACGGCACGCTCGCCGGCGAGGTGGTGGCCCGCACGCCGCCCGACGGTTATGAGCTGCTGCTGATCAGCGCGTCTTACACGATCGATCCGAGCGTCATCGTTTCACCGAACTTCGATTTCCGCCGCGACATTGTGCCGATCGCGAACGCCGTGATCTTGCCGGCGGTCATTACGGTGAATCCGGGACTGCCGGCGAAGACGTTGCCGGAATTGATCGCCTACGCCAAAGCCAACCCGGACAAGGTCAATATCGGCGCACCGGGTATCGGCAGCCCGCAATACATCGCGGGCGAGCTCTTCATGATGATGACTGGTGCTCGGCTCTCGATGATCTCGTATCGCGGCGGGCCGCCGGCGGTGACCGACGCCATCAGTGGACAGATCCAGGGCATGATCGGCACCGTGTTGCTGACGGTCGATCACGTCCGGTCCGGCGGCTTGCGCGCGCTCGCCGTGACGTCCGCTAAGCGGTCCGAGCTGATGCCCGACGTTCCGGCTGTGGCAGAGTTCGTGCCGGGGTTCGATGCCAATCAGTGGATCGGCATCGGGGCGCCGGCCAAAACGCCGCCCGATGTCATCAACAAGCTCAATGCCGAGGTCAACGTTGCGCTTGCCGATCCGGAGACCAAGAAGCGGATATCCGGCCTCGGCGGTATGACAATGCCGGGCACGCCTGCCGACTTCAACAAGTTCATGGATGTGGAGCTGGAGAAATGGGCCAAGGTCATCAAGTTCGCTAATGCCCAGACCAAGTAACCGGGCCCAGACCAAGTAAACGGATCGGAGTTTGAATGAAGCTTGCGCGCCGATATGTCCTGAAACTGATGGCCGGCGCTGTTGCAGCTCCGGCACTGTCACGCTTTGCATCGGCCGATAGCTATCCGGTGCGCCCCATTCATCTGGTTGTCCCGGTGCCGCCCGCAGGCACTTTCGACATTGTGGGGAGGCTCATCGCCGCGCCGTTGTCGCAACGTCTCGGCCAGCAGGTCGTTGTCGACAATCGGGCAGGGGTGGCAACCGCTATCGGTACCGCTTTTGTCGCGCATGCGACGCCGGACGGCTACACGCTGCTGCTTGCCGGATCTCCCGCCGCTATCAACGAGACTCTTTATTCCAATCTCGACTTCAGTTTCGCCAAGGATATCGCGCCGGTCGCCAGCCTTGAGCGCGCGCCGCTGGTCATGGTGGTGAATCCCTCGTTCCTGGCCAAGGACGTTCGGCAGTTTATCGACTATGCCAAAGCCAATCCCGGCAAGATCAACATGGGCTCGGGTGGCATCGGCTCGACGGGCGACGTTGCCGGCGAATTGTTCAACCTGACCGCCGGATTGAAAATGGCGCACGTGCCCTACCGCGGCGAAGCACCGGCGACGACCGATCTGATCGCGGGTCAGATCCAGGTGCTGTTCTCGACGCCGGGCTCCGTCGTCAGCTTCGTCAAGGCCGGGACGCTGCGGGCGCTTGCCGTTACCAGCGCCCAGCGGATGGACGTGCTGTCCGACGTGCCGGCCATCGCGGAAACGCTGTCAGGGTACGAAGCGGTGTCTTGGGCCGGCATCGGCGCGCCTGCCGGCACGCCGCAGGACATCATCGACAAGCTCAACGCGGAAACCAACGCGGTGCTCGGCGATCAAAAACTTCAGCAGCAGTTAGCGGCGTTCGGCGCTGTTCCGATGACGGGTTCGCCGGACGATTTCCGGAAATTTATCGCAAGTGAAATTGAGAAGTGGAGCAAGGTCGTCAAGTTCGCGAACATGAAGCCGGAATAACTGTTCCGGCCGGGAGGATGCCGTGGGAATTCCTCGCAGACATTTGTTTCGTTTGGTTGCGAGCGCCGCAACGCTCCCGGCATTTGCGCGGATCGCGCGCGCGGACGATTATCCCTCGCATCCGGTGCATCTTGTGGTCGGCTTCGCGCCCGGTAGCACGACCGACATTCTGGCGCGCCTGATGGCACAATGGCTGTCGCAGCGGCTCGGCCAGCAATTCGTCGTCGATAACCGGCCGGGCGCCGGCGGCAATATCGGGGCGGAATTCGTCGTCAAGTCGCCGCCGGACGGTTACACGCTGATCATGGTGCCGCCCGCCGTCGCGGCCAACGACGCGCTTTATCAAGATCTCAATTTCAATTTCGTCCGTGACATTGCCGCCGTCGCCGGTGTGGTGCGGGTGCCGAATGTCGCCGAGGTTTATCCCTCGCTGCCGGTCAAATCGATTCCGGAACTGATCGCCTACGCCAAGGCCAATCCGGGCAAGCTTAGTTACGCTTCCGCGGGCATCGGCACGCCGAGCCACCTCGCCGGACAACTGTTCAATGTCATGACCGGCGCCAACCTCACGCACATTCCTTACCGGGGCGATGGGCCGGCGATGGCCGACTTCATCGCCGGCCAGGTCCCGGTCATGTTCGCGACGCTGGTGGCATCGGCCGCACATATCCGCGCCGGACAAATCCGCGCATTGGCGGTGACCACGACTAAACGCTCGGATGCGTTTCCCGATCTGCCGAGCATCAGCGAGTTCGTGCCGGGTTACGAGACAAGCTCGTGGTTCGGCATCGGTGCACCGGCCGGCACGCCTGCGGGGATCATCGACAAGCTCAATCGCGAGACCAATGCCGGCTTGGCCGATCCCACGATCAGGGCGCGGCTTGCCGATTTGGGATGCATGGAGCTTACCGGTTCGGCCGCCGACTTCGGCAAGCTCATCGCCGACGAAACGCAGAAGTGGGGCAAGGTCATTCGCGACGCCGGCATCAAGCCACAGTAACTCTTCAACCAAGGGGTAGGGACCATGCAGATTCCTCGTCGAAAATTCCTGCAGTTCACGCTTGGTGCAGCCACGATGCCTTTGGCTTTGCGCCGCGCCATGGCCGGTGCCTATCCGGATCATCCGGTGCGCGTCATCGTCGGTTATGCCGCGGGCGGTCCGACCGATATTGCCGGACGTTTGGTCAGCGACATACTCTCCAATCGGCTCGGACAGCAGTTCGCTGTCGAGGACAAACCGGGCGCCGGCAGCAATCTCGGCACCGAGGTCGTCGTCAATTCGCCGCCGGATGGCTACACGCTGCTGCTGGTCACGCAGTCGAACGCCATCAACGCTACACTCTACGGAAATCTCAGTTATGACTTCATCCGCGACATTACGCCGATTGCAACCGTGCTGCACGCGCCGTCGGTGCTGGTTATCAATCCCTCGGTGCCGGCCAAAACCATTCCGGAGCTGATCTCCTACGCCAAGGCCAATCCCGGCAAGTTGAATATGGGGACTGCCGGTATCGGAAGTCCGCCGCAATTGTACGGCGAACTATTCAAGATGATGACCGGCATCAACATGACGACCGTGAACTATCGCGGCGGCGAGCCGGGTCTTGTCGATCTGCTCGCCGGGCAGATCCAGGTCATGATCGAGGGCATTACGTCATCGATCGGCTACATCAAGGGCGGCAAGCTGCGCGCGCTTGGCGTGACGTCCGGGAAACGCGCCGATGCGCTGCCCGGAGTTCCGGCTATCGGCGAGTTCGTGCCTGGCTACGACGCTGACGGCTGGTTCGGCCTCGGTGCGCCGAAGGGCACACCCGCGTCGGTCGTCGAAATCCTGCGCAAGGAGATCAATGCCGGCATTGTCGAGCCTGCGATGAAAGCCAAGTTTGCCGATATCGGCGCAGCACCGATGCCGACAACGCTGGATGAATTCAAAAAACTGATCGTCGATGAAACGGACAAGTGGGGCAAGGTCGTCCATACCGCCGGCCTCAAGGCGGAGTAGGGGCGTCGCGTTTTAAGCGGGCTGCGGCGGAGGATTGCCAGGTCGGTATCGGGCTTCTGGGAGACGCAGTGTGCTCCTTAAGGATCGTTCCGGTTGCGTCGATCTCCTGAAGCAGCACGTCGTATGTCCACAGCGAGGCGAGATGCTGCAGGACCAGTTGGGCATCGTTTGCCTGCAACAGAGCGCCATTGACCACCTCATGGCGCAGGATAAGGCGCCGGTCTCCGGCAAGATCGACGTCGACAATCTCGATATTCGAGTCGATGAACCCGACGTCATATTGACGCGATAGCTCGCGCCGCATGCGGCGGTAGCCGCGCTCGTCATGAATCGCGTCGACCCTGACGCCGGCTTTTTGCTCCGGATCGTCGTGGATATGGAACATCCGCATTTGCCGCATCAGGCGAGGACTGAGAAACTGAACGATGAAGCTCTCGTCGCGGTAATTCGCCCAGATATCGCGAAGCACGGCCATAACGTCCTTGGTTCCCGCAATATCCGGAAACCATTCGCGATCCTCGTCGTCCGGCTCGGTTACGATCCGCGCGATGTCCCCCATCATGGCAAAGCCGAGCGCATAGGGATTGAACCCCGAGAAGCGCGGATCGTCGAACTCCGGCTGGAACACGACGTTGGTGTGCGATTGCAGGAATTCAAGAAAGTTGCCGTCGTTGATGCGCCCCTGTTCGTGCAGCTTGGTCATGATGCGATAATGCACGTAGGTGGCCGTCCCTTCGTTCATGACTTTGGTCTGACCTTGGGGATAGAAATATTGGGCGATGTGGCGGACGATGCGGATCAGTTCGCGTTGCCACTGATGCAAACGTGGCGCCGACTTTTCCAGAAAGTAGAGCAAATTTTCCTGCGGCAGCCCGAGCAGCGCGCGGCGTCTTTCGATGCTCAGCTCCGAGGCGCTTTTGCGCGGTCCCGAAGGGATGGTCCGCCACAGATCGTTGAAGGTGCTCTCCTCATTGGCGCGTCGATCCTTGGCGCGCTGTTCTTCGGCCCGCAGATCGAGCTTCCTCTTGCCGGGATAGCGATCGATGCCGTGCGACATCAGGGCGTGTGCAGCATCGAGCGTCTGCTCGACGGCGATGCGGCCGTGACGCTCTTCGCACTGCGCGACATAGCCCTTGGCGAACTCCAGATAATCCAGGATGCCGTAGGCGTCGGTCCATTGCTTGAACAAGTAATTGTTCTTGAAGAAGTGGTTATGGCCGAACGCGGCATGCGCGATCACAAGCGTCTGCATGGTCGCCGTATTTTCTTCCATCAGGTAGGAAATGCACGGCGAGCTGTTGATCACGATCTCGTAGGCCAGCCCTTTCAACCCCTTGCGATACATCGCCTCCTGATGCGCAAAATGCTTGCCGAACGACCAATGCTTGTAGAATAGCGGCATGCCGATCGAGGAATAGGCGTCCAGCATCTGTTCCGCGGTGATCACCTCGATCTGGTTGGAATAGACGTCGAGCCCCAGTTCCGTCTCTGCGATCGTCCCGCAGGCATCATGGATGCGCTGCAGCGTGGTGAAATCCCAGTCGGCTCCCTGGTACAGGGCGTCCCCGGTCATGATGCGGCTTCTTTGCGGTTCTGCTGCCGGCTGAACAGCTCGTGAAACACCGGGAAAATTTCGCTTCGATTGCGCACCTTGCGCATGGAGAGCGATGCGCCCGCGGCGCGCAGGCGCTCATAAAGCTGCCACAGCGAAGACTTCGATCCGTCGCCGAACTCGGTGCCGGCATCGCCGACTTCGAGATAGGCGAAAAATTGCGTGACCGGCAATATCAGTTCGGTCAGCAAACGCCCCGTCAGATCGGAATCCGAATAGGAGTTGTCGCCGTCCGACGCCTGCGCCGCATAGATATTCCAGTCGGCCGGGCGGTAGCGCGCGCGGATAATCTCGTGCATCGCCTGCAACGCGCTCGAGACCAGCGTTCCGCCCGAAGCCGGGTCATGAAAGAACGTTTGTTCGTCCACTTCCTCGGCGCGATCGGTGTGGCGAATGAACACGATCTCGACGTAGCGGTAACGCCGGTTAAGAAAAACATACAGCAGCATGTAGAACCGCTTCGCCAAATCCTTCATGTGTTCCGACATCGAGCCAGACACGTCCATGAGGCAGAACATCACCGCCTGCGCGACCGGCTTTGGCGTCGTTTCAAAGCGGCGATAACGAATGTCGATCGGATCGATAAAGGGAATACGTTTGGCTTTGGATTTCAGCGCTTCGATCTGCAACATCAGCTCGGCACGCTGTTCATCGTCGCAGCCGTCGAGAGTTCGAACTCGAGCTTCTCAATCGTCGCCGACCGCGGCCGGCCGAGCGCCATCCGGCGCGCGGTTGCAAGCCGCATCGTCTTGGTAATCGAGATATTCGCCGGCGAGCCCGAATTCGTGTAGCCGGCCCGCCGCAACCCTTCGGTTTCGGTCTCTGCAAGCTTACGCTTGGCGAGATCCGGCAGTTCAAGGTCGTCAAGAAACAAATCGACGAATTCATCCCGGCTCAGTTCGAAACGAAAAGCGTCTTCGCCGTCGCCCTCGCCGGGTTCCGACGGCTTGCCGCCGCCTTCGTTCGGACGCGGCAGGATGTCGCCTTCGAGAAATTTTTTGTTGCCGGGCAGGATGAGCTCGCGCGTGCCGCCCTCGCGATGAAACCGCGGCTCGCGCAATCCCTCAAGTGGAATACTGATTTCCCCGCCGTCCAGCACATCCTTGATGTCGCGGTTTTCGGACGACTTCTTGACGGCAGCCTGAACCAGCGCCTTGGCGCGGCGCAAAAACCTCTGACGGTTCTCCAGGCTCTTGTTGTTCGGATTGCGCCGCCGATCAACGATATGCATGGTCACAGTCCGGTCTACCTCAGCCGGCTTGCTTCACGCGCATGTACCATTCGACAAGTCGGCGGACCTGACGCTCGGTATAGCCGCGTTCGACCATGCGCTCGACGAATTCACCGTGTTTCTTTTCGCTGTCGCCGTCTTTCTTGGATCCGAACGAGATGACGGGAAGCAGATCCTCGACTTGCGAGAAGATCCGCTTCTCGATGACGTCGCGGATCTTTTCATAGCTGGTCCACGACGGGTTCTTCCCCGCATTGCTTGGCGCGGGAGCGCAGCGCAAACTTGACGACCTCGTTACGAAAGTCCTTGGGGTTGGCAATGCCCGCCGGCTTTTCGGTCTTGGTCAGTTCCTGATTGAGCAGTTCACGATCGAGCATTTGGGCGGTATCGGGATCCTTGAAATCCTGATCTTCGATCCAGGCGTCGGCATAGTCGACATAGCGATCAAACAGATTCTGGCCGTAGTCGGAGTAGGATTCGAGATAGGCCTTCTGGATCTCGTGCCCGATGAACTCGGCGTAGCGCGGCACAAGCTCCGCCTTGATGAATTCGAGATAACGTTTCTCGGTCTCTTCCGGCAACTGCTCGCGCCTGATGGCGAGTTCAAGCACGTACATCAGATGAACCGGATCGGCGCCGATCTCCGCGGTATCGTGATTAAAGGTCGAAGCGAGCACCTTGAACGCGAACCGGGTGGAGACGCCGTCCATGCCTTCGTCGATGCTGGCGGCATCCCTGTATTCCTGAACGCTCCGGGCCTTCGGATCGGTTTCCTTGAGGCTCTCGCCGTCGTAGACCCGCATCTTGGAGAACAATGTCGAATTCTCATGCTTGCGAAGGCGCGATGCCACCGAAAAGCGCGCCAGCGTCTGTAACGTCGCGGGAGCGCAAGGTGAGTTGGCCAGGCTCGATCCCTGGATGAGTTTCTCGTAGATCTTCTGTTCTTCGGTGCTGCGCAGGCAGTAAGGCACCTTGATCACGCAAATACGATCGATGAAAGCCTCGTTGTTCTTGTTGGCCTTGAAGCTTTGCCACTCGGCTTCGTTGGAATGCGCGAGAATAACGCCGGTGAACGGAATGGCGCCGATATTCTCGGTGCCGATGTAGTTGCCTTCCTGCGTTGCTGTCAGCAGCGGATGCAACATCTTGATCGGAGCTTTGAACATTTCGACAAATTCAAGCACGCCCTGATTGGCGCGGTTGAGGCCTCCCGAGTAGCTGTACGCATCGGGATCGTTTTGCGCGAATGTCTCAAGCTTGCGGATGTCGACCTTGCCGACCAACGAGGAGATGTCCTGATTATTCTCGTCGCCTGGCTCGGTCTTGGCGACGCCGATCTGCCGCAACCGTGAAGGCTGGATCTTGGCGACGCGGAACCGGGAAATATCGCCGCCAAAGGCCTCCAGGCGCTTATAGCACCACGGCGACATCAGTCCGGTCAGGTAGCGACGCGGGATGCCGTATTTCTCCTCGATGATGGGGCCCAGTGTCTCCGGCTCGAACAGGCCGAGCGGGCTCTCGAATACCGGGCTGAGTTCGTCACCGGCCTTGAGAACGTAGATCGGATTGGCTTCCATCAGCAGCTTGAGCCGCTCGGCCAGCGATGATTTGCCGCCGCCGACCGGGCCGAGCAGGTAAAGTATCTGCTTGCGCTCCTCCAGGCCCTGAGCCGCATGCCGGAAGAAGGCGACGATGCGCTCAATGGTGTCTTCCATGCCGTGGAAGCCGGTAAACGCTGGATAGGTCCGCAGCGTTCTGTTTAAAAAAATACGGCCAAGGCGTGGATCCTTGGCCGTGTCGACGATCTGCGGTTCACCAATTGCCGCTAGCAAGCGCTCCGCCGCATTGGCATATCGCATCGGGTCGCCCCGACACAACTCCAGATATTCGGCCATCGACATATCGCTTTCGCCGCGCGCCTCGAATGTCCGCACGAAAGCATTGAACAGAGAATCATTGTACATGATCCCTCATCTCCCGCTCTGATCGGTTGTTCTGCGCAGTGTGCCGCCATTCAGGCGTATCCGCGCAGCTCGATCGCGAATCAGCACTAGCCCAGACCCGATTTGATACCTCGGTAAGTCGTCCCGCAATATGTAACTTGCCGAAAAACTGTGCGGGGCATTAGGCAACAGCTACTTTTGGCGGCAACCGTGAATGATTGCGGAGGGTTGTGGCATCTCTGCAACTCTGCACCAATGACAGCGGCGCTCAAATTACAATCACGTTCAGTGAAAGCGTCAGCAGGTCCGATATTGGAACCGGGCCCAATGCGGAGGATGAGCTGCCAATCCGTCGAAATGCTCGTGGAGGCGCTTGCAGTCCGCCGGTCGTCAGGCAACGGATGGAGCGCTTACGTCTTTGCTGACTGACTAATGCACTCTTTGGGCAGCGGCGGTGACGATTTTATAAGCTTCGCTAAGCTGCGGCTTGGTATTTGACACGTCGTCACCTACGCTCGCGAGCGTCTTCAGCATCGATGCTTGCTCGTCAGGCGGCAAGCTGATCAATTCGCCGCTGGCCGTTGTCCAATCTTTTCGAGCCTTCTCAAACATCCCAACTGCAGAAGGCTTGACGGCCGTCGCTTCCGCAGCGCCATCGGCATCGACGATCTGTTGCAAATCCTTGGGCAGCGAATCGTACCAAATTTTGCTGAGCTCAATAATGGAGAAAATGGTCGGCTGATTGATTTCGGTAATGAACTTCGCCGCGTCTTTGTAGTGCATGCTCGTGTAAACCGTCATGCCGTTGAGTGCAGCATCGATCGTGCCTTGCTGAAGGGCGGGCAGGACGTCTCCCAGGCTCATCGCTATCGTCGTGGCGCCAAGGCGCTGGAATGCTGCGGCTTGAAACGGCGATGCGATGATCCTGAGTTTCTTGCCACTGAGATCGCTCAGGTGGCGAATCGGCGCTCGTGCCACGATCGACGACGGTTGAATGGCGTACAGCCCGACACCATGCAGGCCTTTGTCGGCGCCAAGCCCGAGTAACATTTTTTGCACTGCCGGATCTGCGGTGAGACGCTCAGCTTGTTCCAGGGAGTCCACTAGCCCGGGAGCCGCCATGACTTCGAAGCGTTCGTCCACTCCGACCAAATATTCAGGCGGCATGACCGCGCATTGAATGGCGTTGAACTGGGTGCCTTCGATCTGCCGCGGGATGGAGCCTAATTGGTTGGCAGGGTAGATTTCCGCTTTGATCCGGCCTCCTAAATCTCGTTCAACCGCCGCGGCGTAGTTTTTGGCGAACAGATGCTGGCTTTCGTTGATCGTCGGCAGCGTGATCTTCATGATGTAGGTTTTGTCTTGGGTTTTTTTTCTTGTCTTGCGCCTGTGCTTCACCTGCCAATAGCGATAAGCCAAACAGCGTTGCGGCAAGCGCCGTTTGTGCCGGAATTTTTCGTTTCCAGTCGTGCATCGAAACCTCCCTTGACCTGCTGGAATTGTACGCCGGCATCGCGCCGAACTTTCCAGACTTTTTCCCTGGGTGACATCCAAGGCAAACAACCATACCCATCACGGTCCATGGCCGCTATGGGTCTAATCGCGGCCAATATCGTGTTACTGCGCTATGTCCGCCAAGTGCCCGCAAGCGGGCACTATTGTTTTAACATCGGGCCCTTGCGATTACCTTGCAGGCCGCTTCGATTTCCGGTCGGAGCAGAGCGGTGAAAAGGCGCATGGCCTTGCTTGCCGGCCGGTCATTCCTGCGGATCAGAGTGCGTTCGACTGCCAACGAGCTTAAAGGTCGTCCTGAAAGCTCGCGTGTGCGAAGTTGGTGCATGAACGTCAGGTAGGGAGCAATTGTATAGCCAAGTCCGGCTTTAATCATTTCGATCATCAGTCTTGGAGAATCCGTTTCCGCAACCACGTTAAGAGTCCGGCCCAATTTTTTCATGTCGCGTTCCACAGCAGCCCTCGCCGCATTATTAGATCGCGTCAGAAATCAATGGCATTTCCTCCAGTCGTTTCTTCTTAAGGCCGCCCCGCGGATTCCGCAGTCCGAATAGCCAGACCGGTTCTGTAAACAACGGTTCCGTGAGGAAATGAGAACCTTTCTCGAACCCGGTTGAGCTGGCGATAGCAATGTCGAGCCGATCTTGGAGGATAGCTCTCGTTAAATCATCACTTATGCTTTCCTGAACCTCGACGATAACCTTTGGGTGCTTAAGCATGAATATCTTGAGAGGGCGCACCAAAAGGTACGGGTTCAGTGAGGGAGGGCATCCGATGCGAAGGCGGCCGGTGGGTGCGATCGATGCGTCTACCACATCGCTCCGAAGCTGTTCGAAGTCACGTAACTGACGTTCAGCTCTTTCCAGGAGGATCTGGCCCAAATCCGTAATGCCTACGCCTCGAGCGTGCCGCTGCAATAGATCACCCCCAAGCTCTTGCTCAAGCAGTTTGATTTGACGTGTCAGCGCGGGTTGCGAGATGTGAAGGTCATTTGCTGCGTAACTCAGGCTCTTGTTGCGCGCGACAGCAACGAAATATCGCAACTGGTTTAAATTCATGGAACAACCGACCTATAACAAGAGATTATATCGGCCGGCATTAAATACGATTGGTTTCTGTGGGGCAAAGGAGTGACATTAGCCCGACCCATCCTACGGCTTAACTCATCTCACGAAAGATCAACTCACATGATCATTGACTGGCACGCACACATATACACGCCCGAAGAAGCCGCGGACGATAAGGGAGCCTGGGACGGCAATGACGGGCCACGTTGGGGCGATAGAGGCTGTCCGATGGTCCTGGAAAACTTCCTGAAGGCGCACTATGCGGCGGGGATTGATGTAAGCGTCGTTACCAACGCAGCGCATTATCTACGAGGCAAGCCGGCAAACGAGGAGCTTGCCGCAGTCCAGAAATGGAACGACTACGCCGCAAGAGTGCAAAACGATCATAAGGGTATCCTGTACTCGTTCGCGACCATTTTACCTTGCGGCGGCCCCGCGCTCGTGAAGGAGACGGAACGTGCGATCCGTGAGCTTGGACTGAAGGGCGTATTCATCCATTCAAGTCATAAGGGCAGTTACCCCGACGACGACGAAGCTCGCGCGTTTTGGGAGCTCGTGCAGGATCTGGACGTGCCGGTCATGATCCATCCGCCGAATGCCGGGTTCGGTGAAGAGCGGATGCGCGAGTATCGTTTGGCCTCCAGTATTGGACGGCCATTTGATCTTTGTTTGGCGCTTGGACGCCTGATTGTGCGGGGCATCTTTAAATCATTTCCGCGCCTCAAGATCGTCGCCTCACACGGCGGTGGCGGCATTTGCGAAACGATCAGTCGTATGGACTACGCTTACGAATTGGGCGACGAAGCCTTCTTTCTGGGCCCTTACGTGCCGATGAAGATCAAGCGGAAGCCGAGCGACTATCTGAAGATGTTCTACCTCGACACCGTCACTTATAACGAGCCGGCCATGAAAATGGTGCTCGACTGGATGGGTCCATCACAACTCATCTACGGCAGCGATGCGCCGCCACTGACCTCCCTGAAGCCGCGCGCCATCAAGTTGATCCGTGACCTGGATATCTCGCAGGCCGACAAAGACAAGATCTTTTCTGGCAATGCCTCGCGCCTGCTGAAATTGAACTGACCTGCGGCGGATAAAGCAAATGAAACCCGTCCTGGCGTTGATTTTGGCCTTTTCGTTCATCTCCGGCGTACGATCCGCCAACGCGGAGGGGTATCCCACGAGGCCAATTCGCGTTCTAACTGCGAATAGCGTTGGCGGTACCAGTGATATTTTTGTTCGGGCCCTTGCCGACCAGCTTCAGCAGCGCCTTGGACAACCTATCATCGTCGATAATCGTCCTGGCGGAGGCATGACTATTGCTGGGCGTGCGTGCGCAGATGCGGCAAGTGATGGCTACACCATCTGCCTTTTGCCGAACGAAACGCTGACGCTTAATCAGTTTACCTATAAGTCCATTCCGTATGATCCAGAGAAGGACTTTGTGCCGATCACGAATGCTTTCATTAATACGCAAGTGATGGTTGTCAGCTCGGCGCTTCACGTGAATTCGCTGGACGAGCTTGCGAAGCTGTCAAAGGCCAAGTCTGGCTCTTTGAGCTATAGCGCGCTCGCTATACCCATGCAGATCACAATCGAGAACTGGAAAAAGAGAACAGGAGCCGATCTCGTATATGTGCCCGTTCGCGGCGGCGCCGAAATGGTAACGGGCCTGCTCACAGGTACGACACCTGTTGCGATCGTGGGCTTACCTAATTTCATTTCTTACATTCGCGACGGCACCGTGAAGGCAATCGCTGTGGATTCGGAACAGCGCTCGCCACTGTTCCCCGAAGTACCCACCCTGCAGGAATTGGGGTTTTCAAACCTGGCGCCAGTCTACTTCGCTTTCGTCGCTCCGGCTGGTGTTCCCAGGTCGATCGTCAATCAGTTGCACGACGCAATCGCCGCCATTGGCAACGAACCGACATTTCGTAAGGCGAGGCTCCTCGATATCGGGATCGTTCCGGTATTCGATACACCGGAGCATCTCGACGCCTATCTCAAACAAGAGCGCGACAGTAGCGCAAAATTAATTAAGGAATCCGACTTTCAGGTTCGATAACGAGCGCTGCTCGTTGGGCGTATAAAAGATGGCAGGCGCAGCATTATCGGGCAAGCGGCCGTTTCTGGCGTGAAAGGGGGCTGCTTACTTCTCAATGGCGGATATCAACTGAGCGTCGCGCACGTCCGCCAAGTGCGCCGCAACTGCGGCAACCATTTATGAAAAGTCTGTTCCAGAATGCTCGTTTTTTTTCTCGTGTTGTTTCGGAGGATTTATTCTCGGATTTGGCAAAAAATCTTGCGAATTAGACAACCTTTAAGGCTGAATGCGCTAAGTGCGTACGATCATCGGAGCATCGACCTCAGCCGTGAAAATCACAAAACTCGTCTCCCGGCCTGGCTCTGAACGCCGAGAAAAGCGTCACGAGCTTCTGCCTTTTCCGGATCGCCGCGATGTGATCAAGCCCAACGGCGGCCATCAGGTCCCGGTGCCGGACAAGGAAGCCGAGCGCGTCGAAATAGAGCGATCCGCGCGAGCCTATCGACTTCCTCACTTCACGAAGCCCAGGCGTGGCCCATCATCGGGCCGAAGCTAGGTGCGATCTATGAAAGCGCGCTCTGCGCCGCGCGCGGCATGGCGCGGAATTCCTTGGCGCTCGCCATCGCCCAGGCGGTTTCGTATCGCTTGTCGGCGCTGCCCTTGATCAATTCGCCGGGCTCGAGCTGCGGATAGAGCTCGGCAAAGCTTTTGACCTCATGCTGCGAGACGCGCCGCGAGAAATGCGCCGGCGCGAATTGGGTCGGATGATCGAGACCCGCCGCGGCCACCAGTTCGGCGAGTGCTTCGATGGTCGCGCGCTGGAAATTGTAGACACGCTCGGCCTTGTCCGGAACGAAGAGCGCGCGCTGGCGCGTCTTGTCCTGGGTGGCAACTCCGGTCGGGCACATGTCGGTGTGGCACGACTGCGACTGGATGCAGCCGAGCGCGAACATGAAGCCGCGCGCCGAATTGCACCAATCGGCGCCAAGCGCCATGACGCGGGCGACGTCGAAGGCGCTGATGATCTTGCCCGAGGCGCCGATCTTGATGCGATCGCGCGCATTGATGCCGATCAGCGCGTTGTGAACGAAGTTGAGGCCTTCACGCAGCGGCATGCCGAGATGGTCGGTGAATTCGAGCGGCGCCGCGCCGGTGCCGCCTTCCTTGCCGTCGACCACGATGAAATCGGGATAGATTTCGGTCTCCAGCATCGCCTTGCAGACGGCGAGAAATTCCCACGGATGGCCGATGCAAAGCTTGAAACCTGTCGGCTTGCCGCCGGACAGCCGCCGCATCGTGGCGATGAATTGCATCAGTTCGATCGGCGTCGAAAACGCCGAATGCCGTGCCGGCGAATTGCAATCGATGCCGACCGGCACGCCGCGCGTTTCGGCGATTTCGGGGCTCACCTTGGCGGCCGGCAGCACGCCGCCATGGCCAGGCTTCGCGCCCTGGCTCAGCTTGAGCTCGACCATCTTGATCTGGTCGCTGTGGGCGTTGTTCTCGAATTTCTCCGGACAGAACGTGCCGTCGTCATTGCGGCAACTGAAATAGCCCGAGCCGATTTCCCAGATGATGTCGCCGCCGTTTTCGCGGTGATAGGGGCTGTAGCCGCCTTCGCCGGTGTCGTGGGCGAAGTTGCCTTTCTTGGCGCCGCCGTTGAGCGCGCGGATGGCGTTAGCCGATAGCGAGCCGAAGCTCATCGCCGAGACATTGAAGATCGAAGCCGAATACGGCTTGGCGCAATCCGGGCCGCCGACCACGATGCGGAACGGTTCTTTCGATACCGGCCGCGGCGCGATCGAATGGTCGAGCCACTCGTAGCCCGAGGCATAGACATCGTTCTGGGTGCCGAACGGACGTTTGTCGAGCGCCCGCTTGGCGCGTTGATAAACGATGGCGCGCTTGTCGCGGGAAAACGGCGTGCCGTCTTTTTCGCTCTCGAGAAAATATTGCCGGATCTCCGGGCGGATTTCCTCAAGGATGAAACGGATGTGTGCGGTGAGCGGGTAATTGCGCAGCACCGAATGCCGTTGCTGAATCACGTCGTGGATGCCGATGACGGCGAGCGCGATGAAGACGACCAGCGGGATTTCGAGGAAGATCGAGTGATGGCCGACAACAAACTCAAAGACAAGAACGACGGCAACCAATACGGCACAGGTAAAAACAATGTATCGCGCTTGCAGCGGCAGCAGCCAAGTGCGCATGAAATTCCCTCCCCAGGCGACGACTCGCAGAGTGGAGTTTAGCCCAAAATTCCATGAGCTATAGGGGACTTACTTGTCAGTTTGATGAGGGGGCGGCAATCCGTACCCTCCACGTGGCGGCCTGGCTGGTGTAGCGTTGCTGCAAAGCGGTAAACGCAAGGAAGCTGGGGAGGATTGCCGGTTGAAGGCCACGCGCCGTCGATTGCTGGGACAATTGGCAGGGTTGGCCACGTTTGCGCCGCTCGCACGGCCGGCATGGGCGCTGGATCGGGCGCTGGATTATCCCAACCGGCCGATCCATCTGCTTAATGGCTTTGCTCCCGGCGGCCAGGTCGACATCTTCGCAAGGCTGATGAGTCAGCAGCTTTCCGACCGGTTGGGCCAGTCGTTTGTCGTCGATTCCAGGCCGGGCGCGGCGACCAACATCGCTACGGAAGAAGTCGTCCATGCCGCCCCCGACGGCTACACGCTGCTCTGGATCACGACCGCAAACGCCATCAACGCGTCGCTTTATGAAAAGCTCAACTTCGATTTCATCCGCGATATCGCTCCGGTCGCCGGTGTCGATACCGCTCCGCTGGTGATGGAAGTCAATCCATCGTTCCCGGCCAAAACCGTTTCCGAGTTCATCGCCTACGCCAAAGCAAATCCGGGCAAGATCAGCTATGGCTCGGGCGGCGTCGGCAGCACGCAACACGTCGCCGGCGAACTGTTCAAGTTCATGACCGGTATCGACATGGTCCACGTGCCGTATCGCGGCGCGGTGCCGGTGTTGAACGATCTGCTTGCCGGACGAGTGCAGGCGACGTTCAGCCCGCTCTCCTCGTCGCTCGGCTATATCCGCTCCGGTCAGTTGCGCGTGCTCGCGGTCACGACCGCGAAGCGTGCCGAGGCGCTGCCGGATATTCCGACTGTTGCCGAATCCTGTTCCGGGCTTCGAGGCCGGCACCTGGGACGGCATCGGCGTGCCAGCCGGCACGCCTGCTGGCATTATTGAAAAGCTGAACCAGGCCTACACCGCGACAGTGAGCGATCCCGCGATCAAATCGAAGCTTGCAGATTTTGGCGGCGAGCCGATGCCGATGTCGGCCGCCGATTTCGGCAAGCTCATCGTCACCGAGACCGGCAAGTGGGCCAAGGTCATCAAGTTTGCGAATATCAAGGCGGAATGAAAGATGCTGTTTGATCGCCGGACACTTCTGCGTACGGCAGCCGCTGCTGCCGCGCTTCCAGCCGCTTCGCGTATCGCCTGTGCGGAAACCTATCCGGCGCGGCCGGTCCGGCTCGTTATCGGCTTCGTAGCAGGCGGCGCACCCGACGTGGTGTCGAGGCTGGTTTGCCAATGGTTATCGGAACGAATGGGCCAGAATTTCCTGGTGGACAACCGGCCCGGCGCCGGCGGCAACATCGCGGCGGAAGACGTCGCGCGTTCGCCCCCCGACGGTTACACGCTGCTTCAGGTCGGTTCACCGAATTTCATCAATGCATCGCTTGATACCGATCTCAAATTCAATCTGATACGCGACATTGCGCCTGTCGCCAGCATCGGCCGAAATCCGTTCGTGATGGTGGTCAATCCGTCTTTTCCGGCGAAGACCGTCGCCGAGTTCATCGCTTACGCGAAAGCCAATCCAGGCAAGATCAACATGACCTCGACGGGTACCGGCAACCTGACTCACGTCGCGGGCGAGCTGTTCAAGATGATGTCCGGCGTCGATATTGTCCACGTGCCGAGCCACGGTGAAATGCAGGCGCAGACCGATTTGCTTGCTGACCGCGTTCAAGTGCTGTTTGACCCGATCATTTCATCGCTCGGTTACATCAAATCCGGACAGGTGCGAGCGCTTGGCGTGACAAGTTCGACGCGTTTGCCGTTGTTTCCCGACCTGCCTCTGGTGGGCGATACAGTGCCGGGATATCAAGTCGACGGCTGGCTCGGCATCGGTGCGCCGAAAGGAACGCCTGGTGAAGTTATCGAAACACTCAATACGAATATAAGCGCGGCGATCGCCGATCCGACCGTCAAATCGAGGCTTGTCGATCTCGGGTTTGTGCCGACGGCGATGTCTGCCACCGCGTGGGGGGCGTTCGTCGGTGAAGAGACCGAGAAGTGGGCCAAAGTGATCAAGTTTGCCGGCCTGAAGCCGAACTGATCCAGCTGTCATCGCAACGGGAAAGCGACATGATGAAAATCAAGCGCAGACATTTTCTGAGTCTGGGCGCAGGTATTGTCGCAATGCCCGCGGTGTTGCGGATCGCGCGCGCCGACGATTATCCGTCACGGCCGGTGCGGATTATCGTGCCGTACCCGCCGGGTATTGCGCCCGATATCGCGACGCGGCTGCTGACAGACTCGCTGTCGAAAAAATTCCAGCAGCAATTCATTGTCGATAATCGCCCCGGCGGAGCTGCCAATATCGGTACCGAGATGGTGGTTCGTGCGGCACCCGACGGCTACACGCTGCTGACGCTGACGATGACCAATTCCATCAATGTCTCGCTCTACGACAACTTGAGCTTTGACATAACGAAGGACATTGCACCGGTCTCAGGTCTGGTGAAATTGCCGCTGGTTATCGTCGTCAATCCGGTGCTGCCGGTCAAAACACTGCCGGAGTTCATCGCTTACGCCAAGGCCAATCCCGGCAAGATCAACTACCCCTCGGTCGGCGCCGGCGCGGCAACGAACATGGCCGGCGAGTTGTTCAAGCAGTTGGCCGGCGTCGACATCGTCAACGTGCCGTACAAGAACAGTTATATCCCCGATCTGCTGGCCGGTCAGGTGCAGGCCGGCTTCACGCCCATCCTGCAAGTGCTTCCGTTCATTCAGGCCGGCAAGCTCGTTCCGCTCGCCATCACCGGCGCTACGCATTCCGCGGTGCTGCCGGATCTTCCCAACGCCAGCGAGTTCGTGCCGGGCTACGAAGTCGTTGTCTGGGACGCGGTCGGCGCGCCGGCTCACACGCCGCCGGACATCATCGCCAAGCTTAACAAGACCATCAACGAAGCGCTTGCCGAGCCGGCGATGCAGAAGAGGTTCGCCGATCTCGGCTCCGAACCCATGATTGCGTCGCCGGGCGAAGTCGCGAAATACATGGCCGACGAGGTGGCGAAGTGGGGCAAGGTGGTGCGCGAGGCCCACATCAAGGCTGACTGACCGGCGTCAGCGGCGCTGGTTTCACGGAAGGGTGTAGCGTCAGCCGGCCCGCAAGCTTCGCATGGGCGATCCCAATTCCCGTGCCGATCAGTAGCGAAACAGGCATCGTCACCAGTACGTTCTCAAAGCGTGTTGCAGTCAGCGCCTGAATCGTGAATGCGCCAGGTGCGAGGCTCAAATAGGCAAAAGTCGATGCAAAGCCATAGAAGGTCGCCGGCACCACGCTCAGGATCGAAGTCCGTGCCGCCAGCACGATGAAGAACGACGCGATGCCGGCGCAGATAGCGGTTGCCAGGGTGGCGTTCAGCGGAATCATTCCGCTCGCAGCCGCGGCGGCCACAGCCCAAGCCATGATCACGCCAAAGACAAGAGCAGCCGAGCTTCGCGCCGCTGCTTGTGGTGTTGCGCCGGAGTGATCGTAGCTCGCCCAGCCGATGAACGCCGCCCAGACGAACAAGTGCGGTGTCAGCGAAAAGACCAGGACGGAGGCCGCGGCGAGTATTGCCGCGGCCAATGCTGTCGTTGTGAGGGAGGGTTTGCTCATTGTGCTCACCGGTTTGCGAGAGCGCGTCACGCCGCTTTGGACGCAGCGACGGTCGGAGCCGGCTTGGCGGAGCGGATCGGCTGCATGTCGGGATAAAAGCGTGACAGCCAGAACACGATCTCGTCGCGAGCCACCGCCGTATTGCCAAGCTGGCAATGCTGCTCCGCGCCTTCGCGGGCGGTAAAAATTCGTGCCGTGACCGATCTGGCGCAGACCAGTTCGCGCATGATCCGATGGATCCATCCGATATTGAAGAGATGATCCTGCTCGCCTTCAGTGACCAATATGTCCTGCTTCACATTCTGAAGGATTCCATCCAGCGAGTGCGTAGCGATGGATGTCAGGAAGTCGAATGGAGTCTTGGTGCCGGTGATGTGCATGCCTTGCGTCACGCACCATTCGAACACGGAGCTTGGCAGCCGCTCTTCAGCGACAATCGCCTCGGTCGCCTTCCGGTCGCCAGCCTTGAAGGCCGAGACGAGTTGCTGCGCCTTGCCGGGCCGCATCTGCTTGAGTGTCATGTCGAGCCCTGAATAGCTCGCCGGCATCGAGACGATGTGCTTGATGCGCGGCTCGAACGCCGCGGCGCGGATCGACAGGTAGCCGCCGCACGATGCGCCGAGCCAATCGACGGCATCGAGCTCGAAATAGTCGAGAATTGCTTTTGCCGGCTTCTCCCAGGCATGTTCGAAGAAGATGCCTTGCCGGAGCGCGCCGCCCTGGCCTGGCCCGTCGAAACCGATAACGGTGAAACCCAAATCCGTCAGCGGCAACAGGAACGCGTAGAACTCTTCGACGAATAAATCGTAGCCGCCGTTGAAGACGAACGTGCCGCGTTCCTTGCCTTTGGCTTGCAGGCGGAAGCCCGGCAAGTAACCGCCCGGATAGGGCACCTTGAAGCGCTCGTAACCCGCGACGCCCTGCATCGCCAGCGCCCAGTTGCGCGCGAAATCGTCATAAAGGCTGTTACGCACGTCACCGGCCGGAAGATAGAATTCGGCACCGTGATAGTAGGACGCAGCGTCGCTCCAGCGCTTTTCAGCTTCAGCTTTTTGCGCAGTTTCGAGCCACACCTTGTACCAGGACTCGTAATCCTTGATGCGGGGCGCGATGGCGCTCAGTTCCTTCAATCTCGCAGGTGAAGTGCCATCGAGCATCGGACGGTTGAAGGTGTAGTTCATGCCGGGGTCGGCAAGCATCTGCATGAAAGGCATAGCCACTCTCCATCGGTTTGTCGGGTCTTGGTGGCCGGAAGATTGACCCGATAGAGCGTTGATGCCATATCAATTTAATCACCGTTTCGTTGCCTAAAATGCAACACTCCCGGCCCGAAGGTGAACGCCCGTGGATTTCACCGCGCTCCGCTATTTCAGCGAAACCGCGCATTCTCGCTCGATCCGGGCAGCTTCCGAACGCCTGCACGTTTCGCCTTCGGCGATCAGCCGCCAAATTGCGAAGCTGGAGCATGAATTGCGGGCGCCGGTGTTCGACCGGCGCGCCCACGGCATGGTTCTGACGCCCGCCGGCGAAATCCTTCAGTCCCAGGTCGAAGGCGTGATGCGTGAATTCGCGCGGGTGAAGTCCCACATCTCGGCGCTGCAAAACATCCAGGCCGGCACGGTCGACATCTATTGTTTCCAGACCGCGATCGAGAGCTTCGTCGCGCCGGTGCTACACCGCTTCCACGTGCAATATCCGAACGTGACATTTAACGTGCGCATGAGCAGCACCGACGAGGCCATGGAGGCGCTTGTCACAGGCGCCGCGGAAATTGGTCTAATCCTCAGTCCGCCGGCGCGCGACAACATCTCGAGCATCGAGGTGTTTCGCGATACAATTATCGCTGCATGTTCGCCGGCGCATCCGTTGGCGCGGCGCAAGTCGGTCTCATTGCGAGAGCTCGCGAAATATCCTCTAGTCCTGACCGAACCGTCGTTCGGCCTGCGGCAACAAGTCGATCGCGAACTGAACCGGTGCGGCCTCGAGCCGGAGGTCTTCTGTGTCACCAATTCGCTGGCATTGGTGAAGAGCGTTTCGAGCGTCGGAGATCAATGCACGCTGTTGCCTCGTTTTGCAGTAGAGCAGGAAGTCTCGGCCGGCTCCCTCAGCGCGGTTCCGGTCCGCGAATTTTCAGCACGGCCGCTGCTGTTTTCTGTTTGCTCGCTCAAAGGCAAGACCGTGTCGCCCGCAGCGCAGGCGTTCGCGGGCGCCGTACTCGACTATTGTCGCCGTTACCGGCGCCGTTAATGCCGGGTTTTGCAGGGTAGATGTTCGCGCCGCCAGCACGATGAAAAACGACGCGATGCCGGCGCAGACGGCCGTTGCCACTGTAGCGTTCGGTTCAATCACTCCGGCCGTGACTGCGGCGGCTATCGCCCAAGCCATGATCAAGGCCGGGACTTTTTGCTTTCTCGCCGGGCAACGGAGGCTGCGGGGCCTAGTCAGTCCAGTACTGCTTCAGCCAATCAAGAACTTGAGAGATGTAGGTAGGCTCTGTCTGACGCCGCGCCATTTTTGGCTTTCCCCTTATTGTGGCCCCGCGACGGATTTGAAGCGCAGCGGCTGAACAAGCGGGAAATAAGCAGGGCAAAGAAACGGTGAATTCGGCCGATGGTTTAGTAGAGGTTGCCAGCGCAGCCGTGGCCTGTTCAGCGCCGAGGTTGGTCGCGATGGCCAGAGGCGACCGCGTCGACGGCCTCCCTTTATTTCGGAATCGTCGACAACAGGGCGCGCGTCTCGGCGACGACGCGATCCTGGAACTTCGGGTCGCGCACCAGCGCGGAGCCGAGCATCGGATGGCCGCCCTCGTCGTAGTAGACGCCGGTCTGACCCGATGCATCGGTCAGGATTCTGGTGATCACGCGTGCGGCTCGCTTCGGGGTGCTCAAAAACTTCATGAAGGGCATGAGCAGCGGCACGAGCAGCGGAACGATGAATTTCGCAGAAAGCGCACGAAGGCGCCGGCATCGCGCGCCAAGGCCGGTGGCGGGATTGAAGCCCGGCTCGACCGCGTTGAAGTGCAGCCGTGGGGTCTCGCGGGCGAACGCCATGGCCGTGGCGAGATGTGCACTGCTTCGACGTGGCGTAGGCGTCCATGCCCGGCTTCGTGGAACCGCCGGGTTTCCACTCGCCGCGCGCGCTCGCCTCCGCGGAGATGTAGCGGCCGCCGCGAAAGCCGGCGGCCACGGCGGGTTTGCGCTCGGGGTCTTCTACGGCGGAGGCGACGAAGACGACGTTCGTGCCATCGGCGAGATGCGGCACGAGCGCTTCGGTCAGCGCGAACGGGCCGAGGTGGTTCGTCGCGAACGACATGTCCCAGCCCAGCGCGTTCTTCGTGGGGCGCATCTGCATGATGCCCGCGTTGTTGAGCAGGCCGGCGATCGGAAGATGGAGCGCGATGATCTCCGCGGCCGCGCGCCGCACGCTCGCGAGATCCGACAGGTCGCACACGACCGACACCGCGTGCTGGCCCTTTTGCTCGATGGTCTTCTGCACCTCGTCGAGCTTTCCGCGGTCGCGGCCGACCAGGACGACCGTGCCGTGCTTCGCCAGCTCGAGCGCCGTGCGGCGACCGATGCCGGAGGTCGGGCCGGTGATGATGTAGGCCTTGCGATCGGAAGCTTTCGGCAGTCTTTGGCATATTCATCTCCTATAGTGTCTGTCTAGTCAGTCATTTATATGATAAAAAAAACTCAGGCGATCTACGCGCCAAAGAGCATCGAACCCGGCCTTGCAGTGCTTTTTTGCGTTGGCCGGGTCGTGGATCATGAAATCCATCGTTGCGTCGCCGAGCGAGTTCATGATCGCGACGACAAATGCCATCGGAGCGTTGCGCATCGGGCCGCTTCGGCGCGACTCTTGCAGCAGCGCGGCGATGCCCGCCATCGCCTTGTGCCCCGCGGCGCGGCTCGCCGGCGTGATCTCGTCGGAAACGCTGAGCTGCGCCAGCGCGCGACGCTTCTCGGGATCGGACATCGCCCAGTCCATCGAATTCGACCAGACGTGAAACATCTGCTTGCGAAGATCGCTCTGCCGGAAGATCCTTCAGCGCTGCGGATGCCATTTCGGTTTTCAGTTCGAGATAGAGCTGGTTGAACAGGTCGGTCTTGGTTTCGAAATAGGTGAACAGCGAGCCGTTGGCCACACCGGCCTCTTGGCGATCGCAGCGTCGGCGCGCCCAGCCCTTGCGCTGCGATTACCCGCGCCGCGGCCTCCATGATCGCGTTGCGTTTGTCCTCGCTCTTGGGTCTGGCCATGCGTTTGCCTCAGGCAGAATATAAAGAATAACTGTCTAGTCAGTCAATAATCGCATTCGGACTTTTATGGGTTTCTGCTTCACGTTGTACAAAAGCGACCAGCCACGGACGTGTGCTTTGCGGTCATTAGCGGACATAATGACGGCTTGGCCGGATGTTCGCGTTGCCACCGGAAGCGGACGGTACGAGCCTTAACAAGCGCTGCGACCTGGACCGGCCTATTGTTGTGCCGGCAACGGTTGCTGCGCGGTGCTGGTATTGCCCTGACTGCCTTTGGCGCGCTGCTGCGCGTCCTGGCTTTTTGCGGCATAGGCCTGCTGCGCGGTCTTGTTGCCGACCGAAGCGTTCAAGACCGAGAGATTGTAATCGTCGATGGCGAGGTTACTCCAGTAGAACGCATTGGAAGGATCGCCGTCCGCCAATCCCTGCAAAATGGCTTCGGCCTTTTCGGTGAAGGCGATCGCCTGCAGCGCCTTGCTGCGGTCACGCGCCGCATTGGCCTGCGTCGCGAGCACATTGCCGATGTTGTTGTAGGCGCTTGAAAGCTCGATCATGAACGAGGCCGACGCGCCCGGATCGTTCATCCACGGCTCCATCGCGTTCTGCGCCAAAGTGAACTGCGCCATCGCGTTGTTGAGATCGTTGGTTTCGAAATAGATCCGGCCGATGTGATCGTAGCGTCCGCCGAGATCGCCGCCGATTTCGGGGCCGGGAGGAACAAGCTTGGCGTATTCCTGCGCCAGCGCGAGACTCTTCTGATACATCGACATCGCGTCGTTATATTGTTTGCCGGAGTCCAGCACGTTGCCGATACGGCCGAGCGTCATGAATTCGTGATTAAGGCAATCGGGATCCTTGGCGTTCTTGGTCAGGCATTTGCCGTAGGCGTCGTTCGCTTCGGTGTAATAGGCGTAGCCGGCCTTTGCATCGGTGCGCTCGGTCAACTGTCCCATCACTTCGGCGGCGCGGCCCAGCGCGTAGTCCATGCCGGGCAAGTCCGGATTGCTTTGCGCGAGCTGCTTGGCGGATTGATAGGCCTGCGTCGCCAGCGGTCCGCCGTCCGGGCTGTTCTCCTGGGCAAGCGTAAAGCCGAGCTCGCTTCCGGTGGTGACGCGAATGAGCTGGATCGCCGGCGAGGTTTCATTGTGCGCAAGCAGGCCGTCGAGCAGAGTCTTGCCGTTCTGCAGAATGTGCTGAATGACCTCGATCGGCACGCCGCGGACGTCCCTGATCTTCACCGCGAGATCGGAGATCAGATCATCCGCCGAGTTGGTTGCGGTGTGCAACGTATCCTCAGCGCGATCGCGCTGCTGCTGGGCGATCTGTTGTTGCGCGACCGCAATGCGCCTTTGGCCTTCTGCAACAAAATATTGCTAGAGCGCGGCGGAGCCGAGCACGGCGAGTAGCAGCACGGCGGACCACGCCAGCGTCAGGGCGCGCCGCTGCTGCCGGACTTCCTCCGACAGCAAATCCTCTTTCGGGATGCCGCGAATTGCGGCGGCGAAATTGGCGCCCAATTCGGTGAATTTGCGGTCGCGTTTCGATGCGCCTTCGCGATAGGCGCGCAGATCGACCCATTTTGGCTCGGCGGGAAATTTGCCCTTGAGGCTGGGCGGGAGCGGCGTTGCGTCGGACCAGGTGAAGTCGCTAGCGCCGGGCAGCCACGACAGGTCGCCATCGGTCACCGCGATCAGCAACGTGTCGATGCTTTTGTGTTCAAGCCAGTAGCTGACTTCCTTGCCGACCCATTGCGAGCGCGCCGATTCGCCGGACGCCATCAGCACGAGGTAGCGGGATTCCGACAGCCCGATTTCGATCGTCGGCCACAGATGCGGCGTTGCCGAAAGACTGGTGTCATCGCGAAAGATGCGGAGCGCCCGGCGCTTGTACCAGGGCTTGCCAAGCCTCTGGATCACCGACTGCAACGAGGACGCAATCGGTTTGTCCTTGGCATGGCTATAAGAGATGAAGGCGTCGTAAAGCGCCATCGCTCAGGTCTCCGTCGCGGCCTGCGCCAAGCATAAAACGATTAGCGTGCGACATTCCAGTTAAGCGATTTTAACATTCAACAAACTAACGTTAGCGCTTGTTCAGAAGCCGCTTCAACCGCTGCGGCGTCACCGGAAGCTGCGTCACCGCGCCGGGAATGCCGATGGCGTCGTCGATCGCGGACGCAATCGTGGCGCCGACGGCGGTAATGCCGCTTTCACCGGCGCCCTTGATGCCGAGCGGATTGAGCGGCGTGTCGTAATCCTCGCGCAGCATCACCTCGGGCTGCGGCGTTTCATGCATGGCGGGCAGCAGGTAATCGACGAAGGTCGCCGCCAGCGGATCGCCGCGTTCGTTGTAGGTGAATTCCTCGTACAGCGCGCCGCCGAAACCTTGCGCGAAACCGCCGACGATCTGGCCATGCGACCAGCGCCGGATTGATGGCGCGGCCGATGTCGTAGGCAATGCAATACCGTTCGACAGTGACGCCGCCGGTCTCGCGGTCGACGGCGACCACGGCGACGTTGCAGCCGTAGGGGTAAACCTGGTGCTCGGTGCGGAACCAGCCATCGGCGGAAAGGCCGGGATCGCGGCCGTTGAGAAATTTCGACGTCGGCGTGAGATTCTGCGCGATCTTGCCGAGGCTGATCGAGGGACCGCCGATGCGGTCACGCCGGACCACTTCGCCGTCGACGATGTCGAGCAGGTCCGGCGTGCATTGCAGTAGTTCGCCGGCGACTTCGAGCGCTTTCTTGCGCACGTTCAGCGCGGCGATGTGGGTCGCCGACGCCGTCATCACCGTGGCGCGCGAGGCATGCGCGCCGATGCCGAACGGGATCAGATCGGTCTGGCCGTGGATCACGCGGCAGCGCTGGTAATCGACGCCGAGCGCATCGGCGGCGACCTGCGCCATCACGGTCTCAAAACCCTGGCCGATCGACGCGCCGCCGGTCACCACCTCGACCGCGCCGGAGGTGTCGATCGAGATTTTCACGCCGTCCATCGGGCCGAGGCCGCTTTTCTCGACGAACATCGCGACGCCGATGCCGACAAGCTCGCCATTGGCCTTGCGCCGTTTGACGTCGGCGTTGAGTTCATCCCAGCCGATCTTGGCGAACAGCTTGTCGAGCAGGCCGACATAGTCGCCGGTGTCGTAATGGATTTCCTCGCCGAGCGCTTCGAGCGGGCGAGGGTAGGGCATTTCCTCGGGACCGATCGCATTGCGGCGCCGGATCTCGATGCGATCAATGCCGAGTTGCGCCGCGATGGCATCGACCAGCCGCTCGCGCACGAATGTGGTTTCGTAACGGCCGGGCGCGCGATAGGTTGCGGCCGGCGTCTTGTTGGTCAGCCGGAACAGCCCGATCGAGCGATAGGCCGGCACGCGATACGGCCCCGGCAGGATGCCCGCCGTCATGTGCACCACGCGCGTGGCGTGGGTGCGGATATAGGCGCCCTGGTCGTGAAAGTAGAGATCGTCGATGGCGAGGATGACGCCGTCGTCGTCGACCGCGGCGCGGATCTTGTGCTTCTGCTGACGCGAATGATTGGCGGCGATCAGGTGTTCGCGCCGGTCCTCGATCCATTTCACCACGCGCTTGAATCGTTTGGCGGCGACGCAAACCAGCACGTCCTCGGGATAAAGCTCGCCGCGGATGCCGAAGCCGCCGCCGACATGCGATTCGTGAACGTGGATCGAACTCGGCGGAATGTTGAGCATCCGCGACAGCAGTTCCTGATTGCGGTGCGGCACCTTGGCGGCGCCGTGCAATTCCAGAATGCCGCGCGAGGCGTCGTAGCGGCCGATGGCGCCGCGCGTTTCCAGCGGCACGCCGGAGTGCCGGCCGACCTCGACCTCGATCTCGACGATATGCGCGGCGGTTTTGAAAGCGCCGTCGACGTCGCCGTAGCCCTGCTTGATGATCGCGGCTTCGGTGCTGTGTCCCGGCGAGAACTCGGCGACCGGCGCCGACGCATCGAGCAGCACCGGAAGCTCCTCGATCTCCATCTCGACCAGATCGGCGGCGTCCTCGGCAATGTACTGATCGACGGCGAAAACGGCGGCGACCGGATCGCCGACGTAGCGCACGAACCCCGTTCGCCAGACACGGCTGGCGATAGGGATCGAGCGCCGGGATTTTGCCTTCGCGGAAATCGATCGGCGGCACGTCGGTAATATCGTCCGCGGTCCATACCGCGAACACGCCCGGCAGCGCCCGTGCGGCGCTGGTGTCGATCGAGACGATGCGGCCGTGAGCGTGGGCCGAGCGCACCATGCGCATGTGAAGCTGATGCGGAAAATTGATGTCGCCGGCAAACTCGCCGCGCCCGGTCACCAGCGGCGGGTCTTCAAGCGCGTTCGACCGATTGACCGATCCACGGCTTCTTTGTCGGCTCTTTGTTCATGCCGCCGCGCGTTCGAGCGCCCGGCGCGTCACCGCCAGAACCAGGTCGCGGCGAAATTCCGCGCTGGTGATGGCGTCTTCCATGGCGTCGACGGCGGCATTGCGGCGTCGGCCGCGGCGCGGAACGCCTTGTCGCCGGGTACTCGCGCCGGCCAGCGCGCGCTCGGCTTCGGAATGCGGCGCGGATTGGGTTCGACGCCGCCGACGCAACGCGCGGCTCGACGATCTTGCCGCCGCATCGAGCCGATAGATGCCGACCGCCGCAGCCATGGCGAAGTCGCCGGCGCGGCGGCTGAACTCGTAGAAGCCGCAGCGCGTGTCAGCGGCAAGCAGCGGCAGGCGCGCTTCGATCAGAAGCTCGTCCTCGCGCAGCGCCGTGGTCATGATGCCCTTGGAAGAATTCGCGCGCCGCGATGGTGCGCGTGCCACTCGCGCTGCGCGCGACAAGTTCGCCGTCGAGCGCCGTCATCACCAGGCACCATTCGGACGACGGATCGGCAGTGGGCGAGGCTGCCGCAGAACGTGCCGCGGTTGCGGATCGGGAAGTGGGCGATATGGCGGACCACGTCGGCTGAGAAATTTGCCGAGCGGTCCGTCGCAAACCGGCTTGTGGAACGCGGCGTGGCGCACGCAGGCGCCGATGACAAAGCTTGCCATCGGTAACCGCGAGGCGATTGAGCGCCGCGACGCCATTGATATCGACAAGATGGCCCGGGCTTGGCGAGCCGGAACGCCATCGTCGGAACCAGGCTCTGGCCGCCGGCCAGCACCCGGCCATCCTCCGGCGCAACCTCGGCGAGCAGCGCGACCGCCTCGTCGATCGTTTTCGGCGCGTGATAGCGGAACGCCGCAGGCTTCATCGCGCTGACTTCATCGGCTGGTTTCAACTTTGGGATTGGAGTATGTTTTTGGAGTGAAGCACGCTTTTTGGCACAGAGTCAAAGTACGATCCGGTGGGGCGCCAGCATGAAACCGCCGCCCTTTTCCTATCACGACCCGCGCACCGCGGCCGACGTCGTCGGTCTGCTCGGCAGTCTGGACAACGCCAAGCTGCTCGCCGGCGGCCAGTCGCTGATGCCGATGCTCAACATGCGGTTCGTGCTGCCGGACCATGTCATCGATCTCAATCGCGTCGATGGCCTGAGCTATATCCGGGAGGATAATGGCGCGCTCGAAATCGGCGCGATGACGCGGCAGCGCGACATCGAGTTCTCCGATCTGGTCCGTCGAGCGTTGCCCGCTGATGCACGAGGCGATCGCGCAAGTCGGACACCGGCAGACCCGCAATCGCGGCACGCTCGGCGGCTCGCTCTGCCATCTCGATCCGTCGGCCGAACTGGTCTCGGTCGCCGCGGCGGTCGATGCCAAAGTCTCGGTCACCGGCAAAAACGGCACCCGCAGCATCGATTTCGCCGAATTTCCGGCCGGCTACATGATGCCCGCGATCGAACTCAATGAACTCGTCATCGGCGCGAGCATTTCCATGCTGGCCGGCGGGTCACGGTTACGCCTTCGTCGAGTTCTCGCGCCGGCACGGCGATTTCGCCATCGTCTCTGCGGCGGTGCTGATCGAAGAGGATGACAACGGCAAGGTGACCCGCGCCTCGGTCACGCTCGGCGGCATGGGACCGGCGCCGGTGCGCGCCACTGAAGTCGAGCGCGCGCTGATCGGTGAAGCGATGGAGGAAAAGCGGCTTCGCGAGATTTGCGAAAGCCTGCGCACGCTCGATGCAATCGAAGACGTTCACGCGCCGTCGTCCTATCGCCAGCAATTGGCGACGGTGCTGCCGCGCCGCGCGCTGCTCAAAGCACACCAGCGGATCGTGGAGGGCAGGCACTGATGGCCGAGACGCGAAACGTATCGCTGTACGGTGAACGGCAAGCATTATGAGGCGACCGCGCCGGTGCGCGAGACGCTGGCGGATTTCATCCGCCATCGGCTCGGGCTGACCGGCACCCATCTTGGTTGCGAGCACGGCGTGTGCGGCGCCTGCACGATCCTGCTCGACGGCCATTCGGCGCGTTCGTGCCTGATGCTGGCGGTGCAGGCCGACGGCCACGAGATCCTGACTGTCGAGGGCATCGCGCCGAGCGCCGACAAGCTGCATCCGCTGCAAGAGGCGTTCCGCGACAATCACGGCCTGCAATGCGGCTTCTGCACGCCGGGCATCCTGACCACGCTGATCGAACTGCTTCGTGACAATCCGGACCCGACCGAGCAGGACATCCGCATCGGCATTTCCGGAAATCTGTGCCGCTGCACCGGTTATCAGAACATCGTCATCGCCGCGCTCGATGCGGCGAAGCGGTTGCGTGAAGCACCGAAAGAACCAGCTTGACCAATTTCGTCACCACCGGGCTCGACCCGGTGGTCCATACTGAGTTGCAACTCATGAATTCGGCACCAGAACGACGCACATGCCGTGACGCCGCATGGATTGCCGGGCGTAGGCGAGCGAAGCGACGCCGTTCTTCCGAACGGCTATGTCCGGCAATGACGAAGAGGAAGGGCGTAATGCCCCTCCGCTTCGATGACATCGGCAACCGGCTCAAGGCGTTCCGCCTTGGCTCCGGCCTGTCGGCGGAAGAGATCGCGCAAAAACTCGGCATTTCGCGCACCGCGCTCTATCGCTTCGAGAAGGGCGAGGTGGCGAAGATCGAGACGCTGGAGAAGCTGGCGGAACTGCTTGCAGGTCTCGGTGCCGACTTTGCTCGGTGTCGGCGTCGAATATATCGCCTCGGCGGTCAGCTATTTCGAGCGCATGCGGCAGATCGAGGAAACCGCCGAGCACGTCATCGTGCTGGCGGGCCCGATCTCCTATGTGCTGGCGTCGGACGCGTTCGATCGCGTGCTCGGCGATGTGTTGCGGGAATCGGTGCCGGACGGCATTGCCAGCCGCGACCGGGCCAGCCACGACCGTGCAATGACGCAGATCGACGAACTGATGGCGGTGCTGCGGGCCACGCAAGGAGACCTATCGCAATCGCCGGCCCGCGGTCGTCAATCTGATCGCCGCCGCCGAGATGCAGCGCTTTCTGCGCAACGGCATGGTCGGCCGGCATGACTTGCCGGCCGCGGTCCGTGCCGAGCGCCGCGCGCTGGCGCGCGCCGAGGCCGAGCATTTCATCGCGCTGATGGAGAATGAGCCGATCGGCGTGCAGATCGGCATCGTGCAGGACACCCTGCCGCACACGAGCTTCCAGATCTTCCGCCAGCCCGACCGGCAGATCCTGGCGCTGAGCCCGTTCCGGCTCGGCGAGGAGCCGAATGTCCGCGTCGGCATGGCGATGATCACCTCGGCGCCCGAGGCGCTGGCGCTGCACGAGAAGATGGCGCGCGAGCTATGGTCGAGCGCGCTCAAGGGGCCCGCGGCCGTGCAGTTCATGCGCGCGATGATGGAATAGCGGCGTGACCGATAAGACGATCGGCAAGCGGATTCCACGGGTTGAGGATAACCAGCTTGTTCGCGGCAACGGGCGCTTTGTCGACGATATTCGACCGGCCGGCGTGCTTCACGCCGCATTCGTGCGCAGCCCGCACGCACACACCAGGATATTGTCTATCGGCAAGGACGCGGCACTTGCGGCGCCCGGCGTTCATGCGGTGATCATTGCGGACGATCTCGCGAATTACGTGACGACTGACCGTCTCGCCGTGGCGCTTCCCGATCGCACTTACAAACAGCAGCGGGATCGCCCGATCCTGGCGAAGCACGAAGCAGTCTATGTTGGCGAGCCAATCGCCGTGGTGATCGCCGATACCCCGTATCTCGCCGAGGATGCCGCGTCGCGGGTCGACGTCAATTACGAGCCGTTGCCCGCAGTCGCCGATTGCCATGAAGCGCTAAAGCCGGATTCCGCAACGGTGCACGGCGACGCCACGACAAATCTGTTGGCGGAATTCTCAAGCGCTTACGGCGATGTTGATGCCGCGTTCTCGGGTGCCGCGCATGTCTTCAAGGCCTCCTTTGTTCAGCATCGCGGTTGCGCGCATTCGATCGAATGTCGCGGCGCGGTCGCCTATACCGACGTTGAGGGCAAGCTCACGCTCTGGAGTTCGACACAGACGCCTTTGGTTGGCGCACGTCTGCTTGCGGAGATTCTGGGACGCGAGGAAGCCTCGGTCCGTGTTGCGGCCCCCGACGTCGGCGGCGGATTCGGGCCCAAGCTGGTGTTTTATTCCGAGGAGGCCGCTGTCGCCGTTGCGGCGATCATGCTCGATCGGCCGGTGAAGTGGATCGAAGATCGCCGCGAGCATTTTGTCTCGACAACACAAGAGCGCGACCAGTTCTGGGATGCCGAGATCGCGCTGGATGCCGACGGCAAAATTCTTGGTGTGCGTGGTGAGCTTTTGCACGACCACGGCGCCTACACCGCGCGGGGGCTCACCGTACCGCAAGGATCGGCTGCCTCGCTGACGCTCGCTTACGTCGTCCCGGCATATCGGCTCGATATCAAAGTCGTGCTCACCAACAAAGTGCCGGTGACACCGATCCGTGGCGCCGGACAGCCTCAGGGCGTTTTCGTCATGGAGCGCCTGCTGGATGTTGCGGCACGAGAGATGGGAATCGATCGGGCGGAAATCCGCCGGCGCAATCTCGTCCCCGCCTCGGCCATGCCGTTCAAAAAAGGCTTTGTGACGCGCGGCGGCGTTCCCATCGAGCTCGACTCCGGCGACTATCCGGCGTGTCTCGCAGAAGCGATGGCACGCTCAGCCTGGCATTCGTTTCCTGAGCGTCAAAAAGCAGCGCTGCTGCAGGGCCGTTACATCGGCATCGGCATTGCCAGTTATGTTGAAGGCACCGGCCGTGGCCCATTCGAGCAGGTCAATGTCCGGCTGGAATCGTCCGGCTTGATCCGCGTCACCACGGGCGCCGCAGCGATGGGGCAGGGCCTCAAGACCGTACTGGCGCAGATCGTTGCCGAGCAACTCGGCGGCGCGATCGAGCGTGTCGTGGTTTCAGCCGGCGATTCCGGACAGATTACGCTTGGGTTTGGCGGCTTCAACAGCCGGCAGACCGTCATGGCCGGATCTTCCGCGCATGTTGCCGCCGTCAAAGTGCGTGAGAAGGTGTTGAAGGTTGCCAGCCATCTCCTGGAAGTGAGCGAAGCCGATCTTGATATCAGCGGCGATCATGTCGGCGTCAAAGGCGCCGACATTAAAATAACGATGGCGCGTATCGCCAAGGAGATGATCGGCTCGCCGGGCTTTCTGTTGCCGGGAAACCTGCAGCCCGGTGTTGAAGCAACGGAAGCCGTGGTCATCAACGCCATGACCTATGCCAATGGCTGCACCGTTGTGGAGGCCGAGGTCGATCCGGAAACCGGCGAGGTCAAAATTCTGGACATCATTTTTGTTCACGACGCCGGAAAAGTCGTGAACCCCATGATGGTTGAAGGCCAGCTGATGGGCGCGTTGGCGCACGGCATTGGCAATAGTCTCTATGAATGGATGGGGTTTGGTCCGGACGGTCAGCCGCTGACGACAAATTTGGCTGACTATCTTCTGGTCACCGCAACTGAAATGCCGCCAATGCAATTCTCGCATCGAGAATCGCCGACCCCGCTCAATCCGCTCGGCGTGAAAGGCGTGGGGGAATCCGGCGTTATTCCGTTACCGGCAGCCATCGCCTCGGCGGTCGAGGACGCGCTGTCGCCATTTGGAGTCCGTATCCGGAACATTCCGATAAAGCCCGATGCGCTTTACGCTCAGCTAAACCAGCGCGCCTGACTCTATCGATCCATACGTGTGTCCCCGACCAGCGGATATCTCCGCTTATTCCCGCGAAATCGGGAATCCAGGATTGTTGCGCTGGGTCCCCGCTTTCGCGGGGACGAGCGGAAACAAGAAAAAATCTCATAAGACTTTGATCTGCTGAGATAAACCGCGGCTTTGCGAAATCTTTATTCCAAAATCACCAAACAGCAGTTTTAGATCGCACGCATAAGCTCCCGATCTAACAGCACAAATCGAAACGCTTTGACTTCGTGTTTCAGATTTGAAAAATGGCACTCAATCCCGTTCGCGTACAAGGACGCTGGTCAATGACTCTGGCCAGCGGAACGGGATGCGGTGCCCGCGGGTGGCGGCTCGTCACCGTCACTCCCGGGCGGCCTGGGCATCAGCCTGCCGGCACTATGACCGGCGCGCGAGGTGCATCGCTGGAAGTGCCACACCGGCTGACGGGGAACCCGCCGCGTGAGCTGGTGTGTCACGAAGCCTGGCCCAGGTTGAGCCTTGGGATGAATAGTCCCATTGGCACAGAGCCGTGGTGGAACGCCGAATGGCGAGCGCGCTTTGCAAAGCGCGCGCCGCATCGCGAGATGCGGTTGGTACCGACCCGCGTCGTTCGGCGTTCCGCTTCCTTTTTTCTTTCTTCATAAATCGTGGCTCAAAGCACAGATCGTGAGGATACCGGCCACCACCGCCGGCATTCTCTGGCGAAGATCGGTGCGGAGAGCGGAGAAATTCTCGTCGCGTGACGATGACTCGGGTGCGGATCGCATCGCGAGAACGAGATCGCTTGCATCCGCCCCCGCTATCGCGGGGCGGGATGAAGCGCGTTGCTGTTTGACATCGTGGATATGAAGAATGCCGTCGGCGAAGCGCGCCGCGCGACGTTCACTTGCCTGTTCGTAAATCCGCAAACGCGTCGTCCAGACGTTCTAGCGCTTCCTCAAGGATCGGGCGGGGCGTCGCGAAATTGATGCGCAGCCAGGTGTTGCCTCCCGGTCCAAACTGCTCGCCGGGGCTGACAAAGATGCGCGCGCGTTTGACCCTGGCGGCAACATCCTCGGGGGTCAGACCGGTTTTTGAAAAATCGACCCACGCGAGATAGGTGCCGTCGAGATGCATCGAGCGGGCGCCGGGCGCTGCGGCTTCAATTCGCGCATCGAACAGGTCGCGGTTGTTGGCGAGATAGGGCAGCAGCGCATCGAGCCACGGCTCGCCCGTTCGCCACGCTGCCTCGGTCGCGATCATGCCGAACCGGTTGTAGGAGCCAAGGCCGCTTGCGGCGATCCGCGCGTCAAGGCGGCGCTTCAATGCGGGATTCGAGACAATGCACGCGCCGACATGAGCACCGGCCAGATTAAACGTCTTGGTCGCGGCGATGCAGGTGATCAGGCGATCCGCGATATCGGGTGCAGCCGCCAAAGTGGGCGTGTGCTTCGTTCCCTTGAAGACGAGATCGCAATGAATCTCGTCGGAGACCAGCGTCAGATCATGCTCGGCGCATAAGGAAGCGAGTTCGCGAAGCTCGGCGGGCGACCACACCGTGCCGCCAGGATTGTGCGGATTGCAGAGGAACACGACCTTGGTTCGCGCCGTCAGCTTCCGGCGCAATGCGTCGAGATCCATCGCGTAGCGCCCGTTGGTCTCGACAAGTTGGGCATCGAGAATCCGCCGTTCGTTGGCGACAATGATCTTGCGGAAAGCATGATAGGCCGGCGGAAACACAACGACCTCATCTCCGGGTGCGCTCACGGCCTGAAGAATGAGGCCGAGCCCGGAAACGATTCCGGGCGTGGGGCTGACCCAGCCCGGCTGGATCTTGAGGCCATGACGGTTCGCTACCCAGGCGGTGAGCGCTTCCGCCCAACTGCCGGTGTCGGCGTAATAGCCATGCACCGCATGCTCGGCTTCGGCGGCAAGCGCCGCGGTTACGCCCGGCGGGGCGGCGAAATCCATGTCCGCCACCCACATCGCGATCGCATCCGGCGAGGTTATGCCGGAGAGACGCGCAATGTTGTCCCACTTCGAAGAATGTGTTCCTCGGCGTTCGATAACGCGGTCGAAGTCGAACATGGGAATGAAGCTCCAGTGCGCAGTCTAAGCAGGTTATAACGGATGAAAGGCCCTAGCGGCCTTTCACCACCTTCTGCCGCTGCTCGCCGAGACCGTCGATGCCAAGCGTGACGACATCGCCGGCTTTCAGAAACTTCGGTTCGGGCTTCATGCCCAGCCCGACGCCGGGCGGCGTGCCGGTGATGATGACGTCGCCGGGCTCAAGGATGAAATACTGCGAGCAGCACCAGACGATGTGGGCGCAGTCGAAAATCATGGTCGAGGTGTTGCCGCGCTGGCGCTTCTCGCCGTTGACGTCGAGCCACATGTTGAGGTTCTGCGGATCCTTCATCTCGTCCTTGGTGACGAGCCACGGTCCGAGCGGGCCGAAGCTTTCGCAGCCCTTGCCCTTGGTCCATTGCCCGGCGCGCTCGATCTGGAACACGCGCTCCGACACGTCATTGGCGAGGCAGTAGCCGGCGACGACGCTCAGAGCGCGATCTTTGCTGAGGTAGCGCGCGCGCTGGCCGATGACGATGCCGAGTTCGATTTCCCAGTCGAGCTTCGAGGAATCCCGCGGGATGATGGTGTTGTCGTTCGGGCCGCAGATGCAGGACTTCGCCTTGTTGAAGATGATCGGCTCTTTCGGGATCTGCATGCCGGCTTCGGCGGCGTGATCGGAGTAATTCAGCCCGATGGCGATGAAATTGCCGACGCCGCTGACGCAAGCGCCGAGCCGCGGCTTGCCCTTCACCAGCGGCAGTTTTTCCGGCTTCAGCTTTTTCAGCTTGGCGAGGCCCGCAGGCGAGAGAGCATCGCCGGAGATGTCGTCGACGACCTTCGACAAATCGCGGATCTTGCCGTTGGCGTCGATCATGCCCGGCTTTTCGCGGCCGGGTGCGCCGTAACGAACGAGCTTCATGGTTGTCTCCTCAGGAGTGATTTTAAAATGCGCCGGGGAACCGGCCGCCGTCGATCAGGAAATTCTGTCCGGTGATGTAGCCGGCCTGCTCCGAGCACAGGAAGGCGCAGGTCGCGCCGAATTCATCGGCGGTGCCGAGCCGCTTTGCCGGAACCGAGTTCGACGTTCTGCGCCAGCGCTTCGTCGTAACTGATGCCGCGTTTCTGGGACGTCGATGTCACGTTCGAGCGGAAGCGGTCGGTATCGAAGATGCCCGGCAGCATGAAATTGATGGTGACGTTTGAGGCCGCAACCGAGCGCGCCACGCCGGCGAGGAATGCGGTGAGGCCGGCGCGTGCGCCCGACGACAGGTCGAGGCCGAACAGCGGCGCCTTTACCGAGCCGGACGTGATGTTGACGATGCGGCCAAATTTCCTGCGCATCATCGGATCGATCGTCTTCTGAATGAGCTCCACGGCGACGACCATGTTGGCGATGACGCCGTCGATCATCTTCTGGCGGTCGAGGTCGCGAAAATCGCGGAACGGCGGCCCGGCATTGTTGTTGACCAGAATGTCGGGCTCGGGACAGGCGGCTAGACAGCGCCTTCTGGCCCTCCGGCGAGGCGACGTCCGCGGCCACCGCGATGATCTTGGCGCCGGTCGCCTTGCGCAGTTCTTCGGCGGTTGCTTCGAGCTGTTCCTTGTTCCGGCCGTTGATGACGACGTCACAGCCGGCTTCAGCCAAGCCGGTGCGCGCAGCCGCGGCCGAGGCCCTTGCTCGACGCGCAAACGATCGCCTTGCGGCCCGCTATTCCAAGGTCCATGGCGTTTCCTCTTATCGCAAATGGGCGAGATCGAACGGCGCAATTCCTATCCGGTAATGCAGGGTTAGACCATAGGCCGGCGCGCGGGTTTGACCCGAGCCAGGCGACCTTGACGGCGAGGCCGCACGGCGCGCACAGAACGTTGCCGCGTGCTCACCCCTTTCGACGACCGCAGGGTTGCCTTGTCCGCACTGCTTGCACACGTCTCGATCTTTCAGATCGTGCTCGTCGTCATTGTCACGGCGGTCTCGGCGGTGCTCGGCGGCATCGCCGGTTACGGCACCGGGCCGTTGATGCCGCTCGTGCTGGTGCCGATGGTGGGCGCAGCGCCAGTGGTTCCGATCATCGCCATATCGTCGATGTTCACCAACGGCGCGCGGCTGTCGGCCTTCCGCGAGGTATTGAATATCAGGCTGGCGATCATCGCGTTCACGGCCGCGCTGCCGACCTGCCTGCTTGGCGCTTACCTCTACACGCTGCTGTCGGGCCGCGGCGCCGCCATCGTGATCGGCACCACGTTAATGGCAACAGTGCCGCTCCGCCGCATTCTTAAAGGGCGCGGTCACCAACTCGGCGAGAAGGGTTTTATCGCCGGCGCGGCGGGCTGGGGCCTTCTCGTCGGCGGCACCAGCGGCTCCGGCGTGGTGCTGTTGTCGCTGTTGCTGGCAGCAGGCCTTGAGGGCAGCGCGGTGATCGCCACGGATTCTGCAATTTCCATCGTCACCGGCGTGGTGAAGATCGGCGTGTTCGCGGCCGCCGGCGTGCTAACGCCAACCGTGATCGCGATCGCACTGTTGATGGGGCTGGTCGGCTTTCCCTGCACCTTTATCGCCAAGTCCCTGGTGCAGCGGATGCCGGTGCATGTTCACACCGCGATCCTCGACGCCATCGTGATCGTCGGCGGCGGCATCATGATCTATGGTGCGCTGCTGCAGTAGCTTAAGGCCACTTCACCACGCGGCGGCAGCGAGGACAGGATCGAGTCGACATTGCCGCCGGTGCGCAGTCCAAAGATGGTGCCGCGGTCATAGAGCAGATTGAATTCGACATAGCGGCCGCGGCGCACGAGCTGTTCGTCGCGCTCCGCATCGGTCCACGGTTTGGTGAAATTCGTTTCGGACCAGCTCAGGATAGACGCCGAGGAAAGCGTGCCCGACATCCTTGGTGAACGCGAACGCCGCGTCCCAATCGTTTTCCAGATAATCGTAGAAGATACCGCCGATGCCGCGCATCTCGTTGCGATGCTTGAGGAAGAAATACTCGTCGCACCATTTTTTGAATTTTTCATAGGGCGCGATGCCGGCATGGGCGTCGCAAGCCGCTTTCATCGCGGCATGAAACGCTAGCGTATCGGGATCGTTCTGGGTGCGGCGGCGATCCAGCACAGGCGTCAGGTCGGCGCCGCCGCCGAACCATGCTTTCGTCGTCACCACAAAGCGCGTGTTCATGTGCACGGCCGGCACATGGGGGTTGTGCAGATGTGCGATCAGCGAAATGCCGGTAGCGAAAAAACGCGGATCCTCGGCTGCGCCGGGAATATCCTTGCGGAATTCCGGGGCGAATTCGCCGAACACGGTGGAGGCATGGACGCCGACTTTTTCGAAGACGCGGCCTTTCATCATCGCCATGACGCCGCCGCCTCCGGCTTCGCCGGCGTGGTCGGTCGCGGCTCCACGGCGTACGCACAAAGCGTCCGGCTGGCCGATCGGCCAGCGGCGCGTCGGCGGGCAGGGCGTCTTCCAGCGCCTCGAAAGCCGCGACGATGCGGTCGCGCAATGATCTCAAACCAGGCGCGCGCCTGGCTTTTGCGGTTTTCGAGTCTGGGTATCGGTCATGTGATCGCTATCGGAACAGACTTGGTGCAGAATGTCACAAAACTGCACGAATATTGATCCATTGAAATCCCATGCCTAACGACTTTTTACCGATCCGCTTGTCGCGACGCCGGTTGCTGACCGGGTGCAGGCGCAGGTTTGGCGCTGGTCGCCGCGCCGGCCGTGTTGCGCCGCGCCGCTGCGCAGAGCTGGAATAAAGGGCGATCCGTTCAGTCTTGGTGTCGCTTCCGGGGCGCCGCGTCCGGACGGCTTCGTGTTGTGGACGCGGCTTGCGCCGGAGCCGATGTCGACCGATCCGGAAACGCCTGGTGGCATGAGCGGCGGCGACGTCACGATCGTCTATGAGATTGCGACCGATGAGGCGATGGCGAACATCGTGCGCCGCGGCGATGCGGTTGCCGAGCAGAAATTCGCTCATTCGGTGCATCTCGATGTCAGCGGTCTGCGAGCCAGGCCGGCCGTATTGGTACCGCTTCAGGAGTGGTGAAGCGGTCAGTCCTGTCGGCCGCGCCATCACTTTGCCGGCTCCGGGAACGTCGCTCGACAAGCTGCGGTTCGGTTTTGTGTCCTGCTCGAACTACGAACACGGCTATTTCTCGGCATACCGCCATCTGACCGAGGAAAACCCGGACGTCGTCTTGTTTCTCGGCGATTACATCTACGACACGATCGAGGAGAAGCAGCCAATCGTGCGCCGTCACAGTGATGGTGTTGTTGCGTCGACGCTGCCGACCTATCGCAACCGCTATGCGCAATACCGGCTCGATCCGGATCTGCAGCGCCTGCATGCGCATGTGTCTGCGCTGGTTACGTGGGACGATCACGAAGTCGAAAACGATTACGCCGATCAGTGGTCGCAATGGTTCGTCGAGCCGGCGCGGTTCCTGCTCCAGCGCGCTGCGGCGTATCAGGCGTTCTACGAGCACATGCCGGTGCGGCCGATCCTGTCGCATCCCGAAGGTCCGGTGATGCGGGTCTATGACCGGTTCACGTTCGGCGATTTGATCGAAATTTCGATGATCGACGGCCGCCAATATCGCTCGCGCGAAGCCTGCTACGGCCCGCCCTTTAAGGGCGGCGGCCATGTCGAGACCAATGAAACCTGTCCGGAACGGCTTTCAGCCGCCCGCACCATGATGGGCTTTGCCCAGGAAGCCTGGCTTTACGCCGGGCTCGCCAACAGCAAGGCGCAGTGGAACTTGATCGGCCAGGACGTGCTGATGGCGCAGTACCGCGAAAAGCAGAACGGCCTGGATGGGTTCTGGACCGACGATTGGGACGGCTATCCGGCCAATCGCACCCGGCTGCTCAAGCGGATCGCCGACACGCGGGTTTCCAATCCGGTGGTGGTCGGCGGCGACATCCATTCGTTCTTCGCCAATGATCTGCGGGTCGATTTCGACGATCCGGCGTCGCCGGTCGTGGCGACGGAGTTCGTCGGTACGTCGATCTCGTCCTATCCGGCGCCCTACGAAGTACTTCGCCCAGACCTTGAACGAAAATCCGCACGTGCATTTCTTCGAAAGCCGCAAGCGCGGCTATGTCAGCGTCGATCTCGACCGCAGCAAGATGCATGTGCGCATGCAGCGTGGTCTCCGACGCCCACGATCCGAATGCCGACATCTCGACGCTCAAGACATTCGCGGTCGAGAACGGCAAGCCGGGCGTCGTCGAAGCTTAGCTAGAGGACCTATTGCTTCATTCTGCCGATCTGCCGCAGCGCTTCGCCGGCCGCCATGGCCGCGGCAACCGCGACATTCAGCGAGCGCATGCCGGACCGCATCGGGAATAACGAGCCGGGCATCGGCTGCTTGATGGACCTCTGGCGGCACGCCGGCTGATTCGCGGCCGAACAGCAGCACGTCCGTCGGCCGCGAATCGGTAGTCGAGATAGGACGTCGCTGCGCCGGTCGTAAACAGCACCAGCCGGTGGCGGCCCTGCAATGCCGCCAAGTCTCGAAGTCCGCGCCATGCGGCGTGCCGCACGATTGTCACGGCATCGAGATAGTCCATTCCGGCTCGGCGGAAGGCGCGGTCGGAGGTCGGAAAACCGGCCGGCCCGATAATATGCGCTTCGATGCCGAAACACGCGCATAACCGCAGGATAGTTCCGGTGTTTTGCGGGATGTCGGGCTGGTAGAGGGCAATGCGCATGGCCGATCAAGAGGCGGGCCCAAAGCCAGTGCGGCTTGGCCTGTGTGTGCCGGAAAGCGCACCCTTGCACTCTCCCGGCAAGGGTGCCAATAAAACCCCGCCGGTATGTGTCGTATTTGGCCTTCCTCAGGCCGGATACGTCCGGTCCACTCGCTGACGTGCCGAGTCCTTCCCGAGGGCAGCGGTTCGCAGCGCGGATGGGGAAGCCGGCAAAGACGGACGCATAAGGTTCGATAATGAGCGGACATTCGACCTACCAGCCGCAAAGCCCATTCATGCAATGGATGGAGCGGCGGCTGCCGATCGCTGAGTCTTGTCTATTCTTCCTTCATCGCCTATCCGACGCCACGCAATTTGAATTATTGGTGGACGTTCGGCGGCATTCTCACCTTCATGCTGGGCGTGCAGATCGTCACCGGCATCGTGCTGGCGATGCATTACACGCCGCATGTCGATTTTGCCTTCAAGTCCGTCGAAGGCATCATGCGCGACGTCAATTACGGCTGGCTGTTGCGCTACGTTCACGCCAACGGCGCCTCGTTCTTCTTCGCCGCCGTCTACATCCATATCGCGCGCGGCATGTATTACGGTTCCTACAAGGAGCCGCGCGAGGTGTTGTGGATCCTCGGCGTCATCCTGTTCCTGCTGATGGTGGCGACCGGCTTCATGGGCTACGTGCTGCCGTGGGGCCAGATGAGCTTCTGGGCGGCCACCGTCATCACCAATCTGTTCTCGGCCATTCCCGGCGTCGGCTCGGACGTCGTCACCTGGCTGTGGGGCGGGTTCGCCGTCGGCAATCCGACGCTCAACCGCTTCTATTCGCTGCACTACCTGCTGCCGTTCGTGATCGTCGGCGTGGTCGTGCTGCACATCTGGGCGCTGCACATGGTTGGGCAGAACAACCCGACCGGCGTTGAGGCGAAAGACGAAAAGGACACGGTGGCGTTCACGCCGTATGCGACGGTGAAGGACGGCTTCTTCCTCGCCGTCTTCTGCATCGTTCTTCGCCTGGTTCATCTTCTACATTCCGAACTATCTCGGCCACTCCGACAATTACATCATGGCCAATCCCGGCCAGACGCCGACGCACATCGTGCCGGAATGGTACTACCTGCCGTTCTACGCGATCCTGCGCGCGATCCCGAGCAAGCTCCTGGGTGTCACGGCGCTCGCCGGCTCGATCCTGATCCTGGCGTTCATGCCGTGGCTCGATACGTCGCGCGTGCGTTCGGCGAACTACCGGCCGCTGTACCGGCAGTTCCTGTTCATCTTCTTCCTGTCGGTGATCGGGCTCGGCTATCTCGGTTCGCAGGAGCCGACCGGCGGCTACGTGGTCGCGGCGCGCATCCTCGCCGACCTATTACTTCGCGTTCTTCTTCGTGATCTTGCCGCTGCTTGGCCTGTTCGAGAAGACCAAGCCGCTGCCGAATTCGATTTCGGAATCGGTGCTGCGGAGGAGCCAAGTGATGACTTCGTCGCCGCACTGTCAGCGCCCTGGCTTTGGCGGTGCTCGCTGCTCGATCTCGGGCATTGCTCCTGCGGCCGTGCAGGCGGCTTCGGCCCAGGACGCGCCGCCGCGGCAATCATGGTCGTTCTCCGGCCCGTTCGGCATCTATGACCAGGCACAGCTTCAGCGCGGCTTCAAAATCTATCGCGAAGTCTGTTCGACCTGCCACAGCCTGAATCTCTTGTCGTTCCGCAATCTCGCCGATCCGGGCGGCCCCGGCTTCACCGAGGCGCAGGCCGCCGCGATTGCCGCCACGTTCCAGGTGACCGACGGGCCGAACGATCAGGGCGAAATGTTCCAGCGGCCGGGCGGTATTGCCGATTATTTTCCGCCGCCATTCCCGAACGACAATGCCGCGCGCGCGGCGCTCGGCGGCAAGCTGCCGCCGGACATGTCAGTGCTCGCCAAGGCGCGCGGCTACGACTGGGGCTTTCCCGTCGTTCGTCATCGATGCGTTCCGGATGTATCAGGAGGATGGTCCGGACTACATCCACGCCATCCTCAATGGTATACGAGAAACCGCCGGCGGGTTTCCCGTTGCCGCCGGGCGGCCAGTACAACAAATATTTCCCCGGCGGCGCTATCGGCATGCCGAAGCCGCTGAGCGACGGCCAGGTCGAATACACCGACGGCACGCCGACGACGGTCGACCAGTACGGCAAAGACGTTGCCGCCTTCCTGATGTGGGCGGCGGAGCCGAAGCTCGACGAGCGCAAGCGGCTCGGCTTCCAGGTGATGATCTTCCTCTATCGTGTTCGCCGGCTTGCTTTACTTCACCAAGAAGAAAGTCTGGCACGACGTCGCGCATTATCCGGAACTGATCGAGCCGTGGCTACCGACCGAATATCGAAGCTGAACTGAGGCTCGCCAGACCAGGGCTCCGACATGACCGTCGCGTTCGAGAACGAGCTCAAAGCCGCGATCCGCATCATCCCGGACTATCCCAAGCCGGGATCATGTTTCGCGACATCACGACGCTGCTCGGCGATGCGCGGGCCTTCCGCCGCACCGTCGACGAACTGGTGCAGCCGTGGGCCGGCGGCAAGATCGACAAGGTCGCCGGGATCGAGGCGCGCGGCTTCATCCTCGGCGGCGCTGTCGCGCATCAGGTTTCCGCGGGGTTCGTGCCGATCCGCAAAAAGGGCAAGCTGCCGTTCAAGCGCGGTGAGCATCGGCTACTTCGCTCGAATACGGCACGACAGAAATGGAAATGCACGAGGACGCGGTGCGTCAAGGCGAGCGCGTGATCCTGGTCGACGATCTCGTCGCCACCGGCGGCACCGCGGAAGCCGCCTGTCAAGCTATTGAAGCAGATCGGCGCCAAGTGCTCGCCGCCTGCTTCATCGTCGATCTGCCGGACCTCGGCGGCGCCGAGAAGATCAGGAAGCTCGGCGTGCCGGTGCGTACGCTGGTGAGCTTCGAGGGGCACTAGAGCGAAGTCGTTGATGCTCTAAGCGTCGTGCTTGGTCTGCCGCCCGCGCCATGCATCGAGGAAGTTTGTAACGGGTGAGCCGCCGAGCGAGGCGCTGAGCTGGCCCATCAACAGCCGTAGCTCAAGTTCGCGGAACTCGGTGAAGATATCCGCTGATCCAGCTATGGATTCGGTCGGGCCGCCGGGCCGGTCGTCGTGCATGTATTGGGCGAAAGAGAAGCTCGGCCGGTCGACCACACCGCGCACGATCGCCGAAAGCCGGGGAATCCGGATCATGCCGAGTTCCGGCCGCGATGGCGCAAAGTCCGCCTTCTCGAACATGACGAAATCGGACTTCGTTGTGCACCGGCACGAACACAGTGGTTGTCCAGTGCGGTGCGCAGTTCCGCGTAGGCGCGCGCAGTAGCCGGCGCGGTATCGCTGACGAACAGGATCACCGGCTCGATGCCGCGCCGCTGCGCTTCGCGGACAAAGCCGATCTCGATCATCACGGCAAAGAATTTGTCGAACTGCGCATAGCCGAGATCGATGACGGTCGTGCGCGAGCGCGGTCGCGATGAGCCGGTCGAACAGCGCCATCTCGCCGCGCGTGTCGGCGATATCGACGGTCGTCACGAGATCCGGAAAGCGGCGTGCGAGAGCTCGGCTCGCGCGGATCGAGGTCGTAGCCGGCCAGCGGCGCGGTTGCTTGAGCGGAGGAATTCGATCAACAGCCGCGCGATCAGCGTTTTGCCGACGCGCGGGCTCGGCGAAGCGACGATATAGAGCGGCGCCTGCTGGGCCATCCGGCAACCGGTCCATTCCGATTCGACGGAGCTTGTCGGACAGACCTTACGCCGTTCCCCGCGGCTGCGGGGAGAGGCGAAGAATGCGCTATTGCGCTGACCTGACGACCTGCACGCGTGGGCCGCGCGGCATTGGCGCCGCCGGCGGCGATGATGTCGTTCAGCTTGACGCGGTCGTACTCGCCCCAGACATTGCCGAGCCAGTGCCGGACATAGCCGCGCAGCACGAACGAATAGTTCGCGGCATCGCCCTTCAGGTTCTTGTTGGCGACGAAGGTGAGGAAGGGCACCGAAGCGAGCTCGACCTGCTCGTAGGCCATCTCGTTGAGCTTCGGGATGGTGATCTCGACGGCGTCCTTGAACTTCTTGAAATAGGAAGCGTAGGTCGCCTGGTCCCACTCGAAGAACGTCGTATTGTTGAAGTAGTTCTTGACCAGAAAATATTTGGCGTCGGTGGTGAAGGACGAGGTGTCCTCGATTTCGTTCAACGAGGCGATCGAGGAACCGAGGATATGGAACACCACGAAGTTGAGCTGGCCCTTCTTCACCGCTTCGAGAAAGCCGATGTCGCGCAGCGAGCGCAGCGTCGGCGACAACAAGCCGGCGCGGACGTCGATGACGGTGACGCTGGCGTCGGTGGTCGACAGCGTGTCGAAAATCCGCATCTGGTCGGGGACGGAGGTGACGTCGACGATGTCGGTGATGTCGGGATGGAAGCGCTTGAGCGTCCCTTTGGGAGATTCGGTGTCGAACGCGCGGGTCGGCACGTGATGGGCGGTGAAATAATCGAGCAGCGTGCGGGAGACGGTCGTCTTGCCGACGCCGCCCTTGTCCGCGCCAACCACGACCACTGTAGGCTTCGCCATTGTCTGTTCCCCGCTGACCCCGTGCCGCCGTACAGGCGCGATCTTTCCGGCTCAGCAAAACCACGGATCCAATTGCGGGCAAATCGAGCGTCGGCCGCAGTTGTTCCGTTAACGGAGTCTTACACAGGCCGGGCTTCTGTTTGGAAGCCTCCAGATGCCTCGCAACGGCGCAAAACTCCTGTACGCACGGCATTTTCAAGGCGATATGGTTAATTGCGGCAGGCGTCGGCGCGGCGCTCAATTGACCGCGTGTGCGCGACCCCACGGTCCCGGCGCACTTCGGATGATGGACTCGGGCGCGGAGTTTTCGGCCTCGGCAGGCGCTCCCCAGGGCTGTGCCGGCTTGTCTTCGTCTGGGACATTTCGACTCGAGCCCCACGGTCCGTATCTCAAGGTCCTGGCGCGTCTGATCGGTGCCGGACTGATCTCGGTCTGTTCGCTCGCTTGCGGCGGCAGCGCCAGCGGGCCGGGATCGTGGCCGCCGGCGAATTTGACCAGCGCCGCGACCCGGCTGTCGACGCTCGGATGGGTGTCGAACAGTTCGCCAAAACCTTCGCGCGGGATTGTCGATGCACATTTCCATCACCGCCGAGGTCGCGCCCGGCAATTCGCCGCGGCCTTCGATCTTGCGCAGCGCCGAGATCATGGCATCGGGATTCTTGGTCAGTTCCACTGAGCCGGCATCGGCGAGGAATTCGCGCGTGCCGCGACAGCGCGAGCCGGATGACGAACGAAAGCAAATAGGCCAGCGCGAGCAGGCCGACGGCGATCAGGATGGCAACGCCCGCGCCGCCGCCGCTGGCGCTCGATCGGACCGCGCTGCGAAAGCTGAAGCCGTTGTAGAACCACAGCCGGAACACCAATTCGGCGAAGAACGAGACGACGCCGGCGATGATCACCGCGATCACCATCATGCGCACGTCGCCGTTGCGGATATGGGTCAGCTCGTGGCCGAGCACCGACTCGATCTCGGCATCGTTGAGCCGGTTGAGCAGCCCGGTCGTGACCGTGATCGAATATTGCTTCGCGTTCATGCCGGTGGCGAAGGCATTGAGCTGGTCGCTCTCCATGATCTTGAGCTTCGGCATGGTGATGCCGCGCGAGATGCAGAGGTTCTCCAGGATATTGTAGAGCCGCGGCTGTTCGGCGCGCTGCACTTCCCTGCCGCCGGTCAGCGCGTCGATCATGCTCTGATGGAAGTAGTAGGCGATGACGATCCAGAGCGCGGTGCCGATCGTTGCGAATCGGCGCCGCCTTGATGGTGTCGGCCAGCGCCAGTTGCAGCAGCGTGTCGACGTCGGCCGGAACCGACAGCGCCTCGGCGGTCAGCGCGCCGGCATAGACCAGCACATAGACCAGAAAGAACAGCCCGAGCGAGCAGCGCAATCGAACGCCGCCGGTTCGACTGGATGTGGCTGTAGAGACCGTAAGCGGCCATTGCTGATCACTGCTGCCGGATCACTGCGCGTCGCGCAGACCTTCAGAATTTGACTGCCGGCGCCGCCGATGTCGGTTTGCCGATCGGCGCCGAGGTCGAAATAGTCCTTCTGCGCGAAACCGAACGTGCCGGCGAACAGCGCTGCCGGGAAACGCTGGATGCCGGTGTTGTATTCCTGCACCGCGTTGTTGAAGAAGCGCCGGGACGCCGCGATCTTGTTTTCCAGGTCGCGTCAGTTCCGCCTGCAATTGCTGGAAATTCGCGCGTTGCCTTGAGGTCCGGATAGGACTTCCGACAGCGCGAAAAGCTGGCGCAGCGCGCCGGAGAGCATATTTTCCGCCGCCGCCTGCTGCGCCGGTCCTTGCGCCGCTACTGCGGCATTGCGCGCCTTGACCACTTCGTCGAGCGTGCCGCGCTCGTGCGCGGCATAGCCCTTCACGGTCTCGACCAGATTGGGAACGAGATCGTGCCGCTGCTTGAGCTGCACGTCGATGTCGGCAAAGGCCTGATTGACCCGCTGCCGCATGGAGATCAGGCCGTTGTAGACGGTGATCGCCCACAGCACGAAGACAACGATCACGGCAAGGACGATGAGGGTCGAAGTAGACATGACGAGCTCCTCCGGATGGGCTTAACCGCACGAGACTTTCAAGGTACGCTTTTATTAGGCGCAATCAATAACATAGCGTGAATACGGCCGCGACGCAGAAGGCAGGTCCCGGCGTAGGCTTAGTCGGCCGGCGCCGCCACGGCGTTCATATAGATCGAGTTAACGGAACCGTTAAGCTTAGCTCTGAATGATCATCGCGCGTCCATCCCGGCCGTTGTAAATCCAGTGACGGACAGACGAGTGCGACCCATGCTGAAGCAAGACATCGGCGCAGTGTCAACCGGCCGATGCCGAGCCTTGTCCCTTGGAGCCCGCACAGGGCGACAATCGGGTATGCGGCGACATACGGAGTGACCGGTCCCGCTGTGCACGATCAATTGGCGCGCGACATCGCGGAGATCGAAGCCGCGACCGCGGCCTTGCTCAAGGCGGAGCCGGAGCTTGAGAGCTGGTCCAGGATCGACGAACCGGCGGCGCGTCCAAGCCGCGCCCAGTGTGGCTGCTCATCGGCGCGCTATGGCTGTCCACCGTCGCTTGTGACCGCCGGCGCCGTTGTCGCCATCGCCAATTTCGCCGGCTGACCGCTCTTACTTTTCCGGAATTATTAGGATGTTGGCGTTGCGCGCGGCGACGTTCACGGCTGCACTCAAGTCGGGCGAGCGCTCAGTAGGCGTTACGATAGCCGGCGGCGGAAAACACGGTGCGGAACATGATCTTCAGATCGAGCCAGAGCGACCAGTTGTCGATATAGAACAGGTCGTGTTCGACGCGCTTGCGCATCTTTTCGTCGGTGTCGATTTCGCCACGATAGCCATGGATTTGCGCCCAGCCGGTAATGCCCGGTTTGACGTTGTGGCGGCGCGCATACAGCGAGATGCGCTGCTCGTATTCGTGGTCGTGCGACAGCGCGTGCGGCCGGGGACCGACCAGCGACATGTCGCCGGTCAGCACATTAAAGAGCTGCGGGATTTCGTCGATATTCCAGCGCCGCAACAAGTCGTCCGACCCGCGTCAATCGCGGATCGTTGCGCGTCGCCTGGGCGACGACCGGGCCGTCGTCGCAGCGTCCGCATGGTGCGAAACTTGATGATGCGGAACGGCTGCTGATTGAAGCCGTAGCGCCGCTGCACGAAGAAGATCGGACCGGGGCTGTCAAGCCAGACCAGTGCGGCGACGGCGAGAAGGAGCGGCGTGAGCGCGATCAGTGCCGAGCGCCGCTACGACCAGATCGAAGGCGCGCTTGCGCGCGATTTCCGAGCGCGTCAGCGGCCGGCGCGTGAGCTGCAAGCTGGTCATCGGACCGAGCTTGGAGAGCTTCACTTCCTCGAATTTGTGCAGGATCGGCTCGGGCCCGACGTGAATTTCGACCGGCAGCGTCATGAAAGACTTCGGCGCAGCGCTGGATCGCGTCGGTCGCCGACCACGGCAGCAGACAGGAAAACGGCATCGGGCGCCAGGCTGCGGACGCTGGCCGACGGCTTCGGCAAAATCCTGATCGAGCGTCGCGGTCGCGCGTCGCGGCGGATGCGTTGGCCGCAACCGGCGTCATGAAACGGCAGCCGACGATGTTGATGCCGTGGGTCCACGGCTGATAGCGGTTGATGAAGGCGTTGACATTTGCGCCGGTGCCGATCAGGAAAATGCGCTGCGCGGAAATAATGCCGGCGGCACGGGCCAGCGCGGTGACGCGTACGATGAAGTAGCGCAGGACCAGCAAGGCCGCCGAGCGTGGTGAAGTAGAACAGTACGATCCACGCCCGCGAATATTCGACGCTGGTCTGCGCCAGGAAGCCGGCCATCAAGCAGGCAGATCAGCGTGACGTTCCACAGCTGGATGGTGCGTCCGCGCATGCGGCTTGAAGGTGCAGAAGTTCGGCAGGCGGTATTCGCCGCGGAACAGGTTGGACACCGCAAAGATGCTGGCGGCGACGACGCCGACCTGGAGGAACAGCGAGATATTGCCGGGCTTGCTGTAGGCGACGAGGTGATAGGCAATGCCGGTAAGGCATGACATCGCGACGATGAAGGCGATGTCGGTAAGGAAAATAGCGGTCGCAAACGTGCCGCGCATCAGCACCACCCGCGTGCGCAGGAACCGGCCCGTCTGGGGCACGGAAGCCAGCGTGTAATTCGGGTGCGTGTTCATCGGCCTTGTCGCATTCCGGGCGAACCGATCCGCTGGCATTGCCCCGAAATCGAGACAACGGCGGAGGTCACGTCGCTTTATCGCCAGAACCATGCCAACAAGGGGAAGCGCGATATTGGCGGGTAGAAAAATCCCGCCGAACGGCTTGTTAGGATTAATGCGCCGGCGCAGGCTGGCGGCGTCATGAGGGAAGGCAATGCAGGGCAAGATCGCGCTCGAGGAACATTTCGCGATTCCGGAAACGCTCGACGGATTCACACGGCTATTTTCCCGAGCGGTTTGGGAAGAGGTCAAAAGCCGCGTGATGGACATCCAGGAGCGGCGCCTCGCCGAGATGGACCGGCACGGCATCGAGATGATGCTGTTGTCTCTTAACGCGCCGGCGGTGCAGGCCATTCCCGATCCGGCACAGGCCGCCGACATCGCGCGAAAGGCCAACGATTATCTGGCCGAAGCAGGTGCAAAAGCGGCCGGATCGATTCCAGGGTCTCGCGGCGCTTGCCATGCAAGACCCGGAAGGGGCCGCGCGGGAACTGGAACGATGCGTCAAACAGTTAGGCTTCCGCGGCGCGCTGGTTAACGGCTTTTCACAAATCAATGATTCTGACAAGCCGGTGTATTACGACCTGCCGCAGTACCGGCCATTCTGGGCGACGGTGGAACGGCTCGACGTGCCGTTCTATTTGCATCCACGCAATCCGCTGCCGCGCGACGCGCGGATTTACGAAGGCCATGCCTGGATCATGGGGCCGATCTGGGCTTTCGCTCACGAGACGGCAGTCCACGCACTCCGCTTGATGGGTTCAGGGCCTGTTCGATGCTTATCCGCGGCTGCAAATCATTATCGGCCATATGGGCGAGAACCTGCCGTTCGCGATGTGGCGCATCGAAAATGCCAATGCCTGGATTCCCGACCGGCATAGCTATCCGGCCAAAAAGCCGATCCGCGAATATTTCCGCAACAATTTCTATCTGACGACGTCCGGCAATTTCCACACGCCGGCGCTGGTCAACGCGATGATGGAAGTCGGCGCCGACCGGATTATGTTCTCGACCGATTGGCCGTTCGAGAACGTCGATCACGCCGCGAACTGGTTCGACACTTGCGCGATCAGCGAGAACGACCGGCAGAAGATCGGCCGAACCAATGCGCGGCAGCTGTTCCGGCTTGGAAACTAGAACGTCTTCGCAACTGCGAAGTGCGCAGGCGCGAGAAATAGGAAACCGGTTCGCTTGAGCGGCGGCATGAGATACTCTTGCCGTTGAATTCTGGCATGGCACGATGGCGGCTGCGTTGCTGTCGTTTCTGCCTCTCCTGAAGTGCAGGTCCCTCTGGCCGAAAGGAGTGCGCTATGAAATTCGGTTATCGGCTCGCGGCCGTCGTCCTGTCGCTGGGTTTTGCTCTCGGTGCCGCCAGTGCACAGGACAAGACTTATGTGATGAAGCTCGGCACCGCGACGATCAACGAATCGCAGCATGAATGGTGCAAGCGGTTCGCGGCCATGGTCGAGAAGGACTCTGGCGGACGCATCAAGCCCGAGATTTATCCAGCCAGCCAATTGGGACCGGTAGCGCGCGAGATCGAGGGTGTGCAGTTTGGCGCCATCCAGGGCTATGTCGGGCCGCCCGAATTTCTGGTCGGAGTCGATGAACGCTACGAAGTACTTTCAGCGCCGGGCTTGATCGCGGACTTGCCGCAGGAGGTTCGCGCCGTCAAAGATCCTGCTCTGCAGAAGATGATGCTCAGTTTCGGCGCCGATAAGGGCCTCCATGGCGCGGCCTTGTTCATTGCACAGCCGTCCAACGTCATCTCCCGTACACCGATTCGGCATCTGGCCGACTTCAAGGGCAAGAAGCTCCGCGTCCTGGCTGCGGACATGCAACAGGAGATGATCAAACGGCTCGGCGGAACGCCGGTCGCGATGACGCTTGGCGACGTGCTTCCTGCGATACAGCAGGGCGCGATCGACGGCGCAGTAGCGGCGATCACGATTGAGTCGTCGATGCATTTTTGGGATGCTGCGAAATACGTCACCGACATCAATCAGCCGTTCATCTTCTCGATGACGTTCCTGTCGAAGCAGTGGTACGACGCGTTGCCCGCTGACCTGCAGAAGATCATCGATACCGACGCCGACAAAGCCTCGGCTGAGATCGACGAATGGGAGATCGGCGGCTACGCCAGGGCACGGGCGGCCTGGGCCGAACACGGCGAGTTCATCAGTCTGCCGGCCGGCGAATACGCGGAAATGATGCAGACGCTCGCTGCCGTCAGCGCCGATGTGGCAAAACGTAAGCCGAAGCTTGAACAGGCCTACGAAGTCTTCGCCGCAACGGCAAAAGCTTCGCAGTAGACCAAACTGAGTTGCGAAGGTTTCAAACAGTTATGGGAAAGCGCTCGCATTTCCCCGCAGGGCGACATCGAGCCCGTCGGTGTTGCTACGGCGCGCTCGCGCCGTAGCGTAGTCCATCGACGAGCAACGCAACCATGCGCCGGGCGTGTTCAGGCCCCTGTTCGTATGCGTGCATGCACAAGCTTGCGACCACACCCAGAAGATCCTTCGCAGCGATATCGGTGCGGACCACACCGGCCGCCCCCGCCGACTCAAGAAGTGTCCGGAGCGCGGGTTCTAGCCGCTTTTGGAAGTAGGCGGGCAAGGTGTCGTATGCCGGGTCCCCCGAGTGCAGGGCGGTGGCGAGTCCGCGCTTGGCTGCGATGAAGTCCACGTAACGCTGCATCCATCGCGCCAGCGCCTCGCCTGGCTCGTGCTCGGCGGCCAAAACCGGCGCGGCGTCTGCGCAGGCATCGATTTCACGACGGAAGACGGCCGCGATGAGGTCGGCGCGCTGCGGAAAGTGGCGGTAAACCGTCCCGACGCCGACGCCGGCCTTCTCGGCGATTTCTCGGACCGGAGCGTCCACGCCGGAAGTTGCGAACACCGCCATGGCCGTCTGCAGCAACGTATCGATGTTGCGCTGGGCGTCGGCGCGCACCGGCCGATCCGCGCCGTCGCGCGGTTTCGAACCCTCATCCTGCTTTTTCGGCTTGCCGCTCATCACAACATGCTTGCAAAACGGAACAGCGTTCCGTATAAACGGAATAACGTTCCGTTTATAGCCATAGCGCAGCGCGGCGGCTTTGGCCACAGCGGCGCAGCAAAGGACATTACCATGCAGGACAAACCGGTCGCACTCGTCACCGGCGCCAACCAGGGAATTGGCCTTCAGATCGCAAAGGATCTCGCGGCCCATGGCTTCACCGTCTTGGTCGGTGCGCGCAAGTTCGAGAACGGGCAGACGGCCGCGAAGAGCGTGGGAGCGATGCTCGCGCCGTGCAGCTCGACGTGACAGATCAAGCTTCGATCACCGCTGCGGCGGAGCGAATCCGCAGCGAGCTTGGGCGCCTCGACGTGCTCGTCAACAACGCGGCCATCTCGAATACGCGACTGCGGCCGGGCATGTCCGTCGAGGAGTATTCCAAGTCGACCCGCCCGAGCAACGTGTCCCTCGATGAAGTGCGCACGGTGTTCGAGACCAACGTGTTCGGCGTCGTCGCGGTTACCCAGGCGATGCTGCCGCTCCTGCGCGAGGCGCCGGCAGCTCGCATCGTCAACGTGTCGAGCGGCGCTGGCTCGCTGACGCGGAACTCGGACCCGGCCTTCCCCTACCGCTCGATCTTCGGCCCCGTCTACCCTGCGTCGAAGACGGCTCTCAACGCTATGACGCTTGCCATGGCGATCGAGCTCGAGCCGACCGGGATCAAGGTCAACGCCGCCTGTCCGGGTTTCACCAAGACGAACCTCAACAACTATGCGGGCACGCAGACGGTCGGGGAGGGCGCCCGCGAACCAGTGCGCCTTGCGCTGCTCGGCGCGGACGGTCCGACGGGCACGTTCTCGAACGCAGCCGGCCCACTCCCGTGGTGATGTCGTCCCGAGCGCACGAAATTTCGCGCAGCAAAGCGACACCGATCACAGATCAATGAACAAATAAGGAATCGGCCATGCATTACCGCCCGCTCGGAAGAACCGGAATCAAAGTCACGCCCTATTGCCTGGGCGCGATGATGTTCGGCGGACTGGGCAATCCCGACCACGACGACTGCATCCGTATCATCCACAAAGCCTTGGACTCCGGCATCAACTTCATCGACACCGCCGACCGGTATAGCCGCGGCGAGTCGGAGGAGATCGTCGGCAAAGCGCTGAAAGGCCGGCGCGATAACATCGTGCTGGCCACCAAGGTGCACGGGCCCATGGGCGAGGATCCGAACCAGCAAGGCAATTCGCGGCGCTGGATCATGCAGGCGGTGGAGGCGTCGCTACGCCGCCTGCAGACCGACCATATCGATCTCTATCAGATCCACCGGCCCGCGCCCGAGACCGACATTGAGGAGACCCTCTCGGCCTTCACCGACCTGATACGGGCGGGCAAAGTTCGCGCCATCGGAAGCTCGACCTTCCCCGTCTCGGAGATCGTTGAAGCGCAGTGGGTGGCAGAACGGCGCGGGCTCGCGCGCTTCCGCACGGAGCAGCCGCCTTACTCCATTCTGGATCGCGGCATCGAGCGTGAAGTGCTCCCTGCCTGCGAGCGCTACGGCATGGGAGTGATGGTCTGGAGTCCGCTTTCAAAGGGCATGCTCACCGGCCGCTATCGCAAGGGCCAAGCGCTGCCCGACAGCTTACGGGTGAAATACTTTCCGAGGCAGATGTCCGACGATCGCAATCTGGAGGCGGTCGAGCGGCTTATTCCCGTCGCGGAAGCGGCCGGGCTGTCGCTGACGCATATGGCGATGGGTTTCGTGATGGCGCATCCCGGCGTGACCTCGGCGATCCTTGGACCACGGACGATGCAGCACCTGGACGACCTGCTCGCCGGCGCAGAGGTTCGTCTCAATGACGAAATTCTGGACAAGATCGATCAAATCGTTCCGCCTGGAATTGACGTCGCGCCGAATGGGGCCGCTTTCGATCCACCAGCGATCCTGAGGACCGATCTGCGGCGCCGGCCCACCGCCGAACGCGCCGCTGCATAAATCTCAAAGAACGCTTCAGGCCGAAGTTGGCATCCTGAAATTCTGTCGGCCTGGAAGGCGGGTCAGGTTGCATGGTCTAGCTCGCTTCGCGCAGCTTCACCGCGCCTTGCAGGTCGACCGAAACGAGTTGCGCCACGCGCGGTCGAGGCGTGATCAGTCGAGCATCAATATCTCGGCGCCTTCGGTCGCATAGCGGGCATAACGAAAATCGATAATGCGGGTGAGTTGGCCGCTAGCCCAATCCAGCAGCACGAAGTAGGCCGGTGCTCCCGAGGCATCGCTGGGATCGCGTACCAGAATTGCCGGGTGTCGGTCGACGAATCCCGGAACGAGCAGCCAGTCCTGCGCCAGCGCGTAATTGCCGAAATATTTGCCGACCTCGCCCTTGCCATTCATGCGGGTCTTGTTGACCAGTTCGAGCCGCACTTCGTCGGCAAGCATATTGCGGATCGCGTCGAAATCGCGGGCGTTGAAACGGGCGACATAGGCGACCAGCAATAAGCGCAGAGGCTCGGCCAAGACGGGCAACGGACGATCGTCGGGTTCCTGTGCCAGCTCGCGCAGCTGCGCGCGCCCGCGATTGAGCGCGGCCTTCACTGCCGGAATGCTGCAGTCGATTACGTCGCCGATCTCCTCCAGCGAGTAGCCAAGCACGTCCATGAGGATGACGCAGCTGCGCTGCTTGACCGGTAGCCGCATGAACGCATGGAGGCTGGCAGTGGCGATCTGGCGGTCGTCGGCGACGTTTGCGGGGTCAACAAGCATGTCTGGGTCCTCGTCGGAACGGTCGCCATCCCGCCGAGCGCGGCGCCGCAGAAAGTCCAAGGCCGCGTTATGGGCGATACGAAACAGCCAACCCTCCGGATGCGTGATAGGTCCCGAGTTCGGCAGCGCCTCGATCGCCTTGATCAGCGCCTCTTGCACCACGTCCTCGCCGTCGATGACCGAGCCGGTCATGCGCGCGCAGTAGCGATGCAGCTTCGGCCGCAATTCGCCGAGCAGCCGATCGAACGCCGCGCGCGTTTCAATTGAGTTCGGAGTTCACTCGCCGATGATCCGATAATTACCGACGATGGTCGCATCGCCGGACTGCGGAAGCTCTATGCAACGCTCTTTGATGCTACTTTGGAAGGCCCGGAAAGCCTCCAGCGAGGTGATCGGATGGGGGCCGCCAGGGCTCTCGACCGTGGCGAAATGGACAAACGTGCCGTCGTCAAGCTGCAATACCATGTAGCGCGCGCCGTCCAACGACTTGGCCTTGAGCTCCTCGAACACCCGCCTGATCAGGCGCGCGTTTTCCTGAACCTGCTCCGGTTTGATTTTGTAACGCACCAAAGTCTGTTTCATCCGACCGCTCCTTTAACTGTCGCCGTATCCCCTAGACGTTTGGAGCCTCCCGAAGGATTCGGTCGGATTCGTTTTTTCTCACGAATCCTTTGGGCGTCTCCGTTCGTCTCAGCATCGTGGATCGGGCTGCAGCGTGGGTCGCAATGGCCGCCTGCGCGGCAATGAGCTTTTTGACGAAGGAGCGGGTTATGCGGGAAACGAGCGAAACAGCGAACAAAACCTGGGTGCTTACGCTGACATCAGTGGCGTCGTTCATGGTTGCGCTAGATGCGCTCGTCGTCACGACCGCGCTGAGTACGATCCGGATTGATCTCGGCGCCTCGATCGAAGCGCTGGAGTGGACGGTCAATGCCTATAACCTGAGTTTCGCCGTGCTGCTGCTTACCGGCGCGGCGCTTGGCGACCGCTTGGGGCGCCGGCGCATGTTCGCGGCTGGTCTCACCTTGTTCGTCGTGGCCTCCGCGGCGTGCGCATTGGCAGGCAGCATCGGCGCGCTGATCGTCGCCCGTGCGGTGCAGGGTGCCGGCGCAGCGCTGGTCATGCCGCTCGCGATGGCGCTTTTGAGCGCCGCGTTTCCGCGCGAGGAGCGGGCCAAGGCGCTGGGGATATTCAGCGCCGTCACCGGGCTCGCTACCATTGCAGGCCCCGTTGCCGGCGGCGCCATCGCCGAGGGTTTCGCCTGGCAGTGGATCTTCTGGATCAACTTGCCGGTCGGCGTGATCGTTATTCCGCTCATCCGCCGACATATCCGCGAGAGCGCCGGCACCGGCAACGGCCTCGATATCATGGGCCTCCTACTTGTCACGGCCGCTGCGATGGGCGTGGTCTGGGGGTTGATGCGCGCCAGCAGCGTGGGCTGGTTGAGTCTCGAAGTCGTGTCGGCATTCGTGGCGGGCACGGTTCTCGCCATTGCCTTTGTCCGCTGGGAACTGCGTGCGCGCGAGCCCATGGTGCCAATGCGTTTTTTCCGCTCGCGGGCGTTTTCTTCGGCGATCGTCGTGAGCTTCCTGTTCTACGCGTCGATGTACGGTACCTTGTTCTTTCTGCCTCAGTTCCTGCAAGTCGTGCAGGGCTATGGACCGTTCGGCGCCGGCTTGCGGCTGCTGCCGTGGACCGCCACCCTCTTCGTGTTTGCGCCGATCGGCGGCAACCTCGTCAACCGTCTCGGCGAGCGGCCGCTGGTCGTGGCCGGGCTCGGGCTGCAGGCCGTTGGTCTGGTCTGGATTGCGCTAACCGCGACGCCCGAGTGCACGTACGTCAGTCTCGTCGCGCCACTTATCCTCGCCGGCGTCGGTGTCTCGATGGCGATGCCGGCCGCACAGAACGCGGTCATGGGCGCCGTCGCGCCCGGGCGAGATCGGCAAAGCTTCCGGCACCTTCAACATGGCGCGCTTTCTCGGCGGCGTATTTGGGGTAGCGGTCCAGGTCGCGGTTTTCGCCGCGATCGGAGGCTTTGGCTCGCCGCTAGCGTTTAGCGCCGGCTTTGTTCCGGCAATTAGTGTTGCAGCGGCTATGTCGTTCCTGGCAGCGATCGCGGGCGCGTGGCTACCGGGTCATCGCGCGGTAGCGCTGGCCCCCGCTAATGCGAGGGGCTGAGAATGTATCTCAGCTCGCTTCGCGCAGCTTCACCGCGCCTTGCAGGTCGACCGAAACGAGTTGCGATACGCCACGCTCCGCCATGGTGACGCCGTAGAGGCGGTTCATCCGCGCCATGGTGATCGGGTTATGGGTGATGATGATGAAGCGGGTATCGGTCGATCGCGCCATCTCGTCGAGCAGGTCGCAGAACCGTTCGACGTTGTAGTCGTCGAGCGGTGCGTCCACCTCGTCGAGCACGCAGATCGGCGCCGGATTGGTGAGGAAGACGGCGAAGATCAGCGACAGCGCGGTCAGGGCCTGCTCGCCGCCCGACAACAGCGACAGCGTGCTCGGCTTTTTGCCTGGCGGCTTCGCCATGATCTCGAGGCCGGCCTCGAGCGGGTCGTCACTCTCGATCAGTTGCAACTCGGCGGTGCCGCCGCCGAACAATTCGGTGAACAGCCGCTTGAAGTTCTCGTTGACGGTCGCGAATGACGCCAGCAGGCGCTCGCGCGCTTCGCCGTTGAGGCTGACGATGCCCTGCCGCAGCCGGCGGATGGCTTCGACCAGGTCGTCGCGTTCGCCGCAAAGTTTGTTGTGCTGCTCCTCGACCTCGCGCAATTCCTGCTCGGCGAGCAGATTGACCGCACCGAGCCGCTCGCGTTCACGCTGGATGCGTTCGAGGCGGCCTTCGATTTCGGCGATCTGCGGCAGTTCGTCGTCGGGCTTGAGTTCGGCAAGTTCGGCCGCGGCGTCTGGCTCGATTTGCAGCCGGTCGCGGATTTCATGCTCGGTATCGGCGAGACGGCGCTTGGCGGATTCGCAGCGTTCCTCGCCTCGCGCGGCTTCGGCGCGCGCTTCACCGACGGCTTCGAGCGCGGCACGGGCGATTTTGTCGGCTTCGGCAAGGTCGTTCTCGGCCTGGGCCAGCGCATCCGCGGCGCTGCGTCGTCCAGCGGTTGCAGTATCGATCTCGCCGATCAGGGCCTGGCGCTGGCCGGCGAATTTTTCCGGCGCGCTGAGCAGTTCGGTACGTTCGCCGGTCGCTGCCTCGGTACGCTCTTCGATGGTCGCGATCTGTACCGACGCGCTGTCTTTTCGCTCGTTCCAGCCTTGCCGTTCTTGGGCGATAGCCTGGAGTCGGCGATTGGCGAGTTCGGTCTCGCGGGTAATGCCCTGAGCCTCAACGCGCACTTCGGCAAGCGCGCCGCGATCCCTGGCAATGACTTCGTTGATCTCGGCAAGTCTGGCTTCGAGATCGGTAGCGGAAGGCAGGGCGGCAAATGCGCTTTCCGCCTCCCGATGCGCCGCCGAGGCTTCCTGGTGTCCGGCGCTGGTGCGTTGCTGGGCTTCCTTTAATGCCGAAATGCGCGCGGCGTTGCGGCTGATCTCGCGTTCGGCGGCGGCGTGTTCTTCGCGCACCGTGTCGGTCAGACGTTGGGCTTCGCGCCAGCGTTCGCGGGTTCGCGTTTCAGCGGCGGCTGCGGCGGTCAGCGTGGCCTGCGCAGCCTCGGCGGTGCTGCGTTTACCTTCAAGGTCCTGCCGTGCGGTCTCCAGTTCGGCACTGATGACATCGAGCCGGCCACGCTGCGCGAGCCGATGGGCAGCGCCGCTCGGCGCATGCGCTGCGACCGCAAAACCATCCCAGCGCCAGAAATCGCCTTCCGCGAGATACCAGCCGCTGGCCGGGTTTGAGCATGGCAACGAGCTGCGGGCCCTGGGCGCGGTCGACGACGCCGATCTGCCCGAGTCGGCGGGCCAGTTCCGGCGGAGCTTTGACGTATTGCGCCAGCGCGGAAACGCCCTCCGGCAAAGCCGGATCGGCAGGATCGATGGCGGCGCCGGCCCAGCGCACCGGTGCGCTGTCGCCGACCGAGGCATCGAGGTCGTCGCCGAGTGCGGCGCCGAGCGCCTTCTCGTAACCCGCGGTGACCTCGAGCGAGTCCATGACCGGCGGCCAGAGATGTTTGCTCTCGACCGCGAGCAGCTTGCTGATGGTCCTGGCTTCGGTTTCCAGCCGTTGCACGCCGCGCTCCGCGGTGGCGAGCGGTTCACGTGCGGCTTCGAGTTCCTGGCGCGCTTGAACGTGAGCGGCTTCGGCCGTGCGAGCGGCAGCCTCGGCCTCGGTCAGTGCCGATTGCGCTTCTGACAAAGCTTGGCTCAAAGCCGCAATGTCAGGCTGGCCACTGTCAGTGGCTGCGAGACCCGCCTCGATGTTGGTAAGCTCCGCCTGCAGTCGCGCGGCGCGCTGTTCATGCTCTTGCCGCGCAGCCTGAAGCTGATTGCGGCGGGCGGTGAGGTCGGCAAGCGCACCGGTCAATTCGGAAAAGGATTTTTCCGAGGTCGCCAATGTAGCGTCAGCCGCGGCGACCCGCTGATTGACGCCGATCAGGCGTTCGGCGCTGGCTTCCGCTTCCGCCACCAGTGCAGTCTCTTCGCCGGCGAGGCGCTGCAACGCCGCTTCGGCATCGGCGACAAGTCTGCGTTCGCGCTCGAAGTCGGCAGCAAACTGTTCGAGACGCCGGTCGAGCTCTTCGATCCGCGCCTTGGCGCGGGCTTCTTCCTGCTCGAGCGTTTCGCGCGCGACGATCAGGCGCTGCAGGGCGGCGGCTGCGCGCACTTCGGCCTCGCGCAGTGTCGGCAGTCCAGCGGCGACGTCGGTCTGGCGTGTCGTTGCGACGGTCTGTTCGCCGGTGCGCTCGGCGACGACGCGAACCGCTTGGTCCCGCACGCGCTCGGCTTCACCGACTTCGCTGCGCGCCGCGGTCCAGCGCAAATGAAACAGTAACGCTTCGGTCTTGCGCACTTGTCCGGAAATGTTGCGATAGCGAACCGCTTGCCGCGCCTGGGTCTTCAACGAGGCGGTTTGGGAAGCAAGCTGATTGATAACGTCTTCAACGCGGGCGAGATTGTGCTCGGCGGCCTTGAGCCGCAACTCCGCCTCGTGGCGGCGCGCATGCAGGCCGGAAATGCCCGCGGCTTCTTCCAGCACGCGGCGGCGCTGGTCGGGGCGGGCCTGGATGATTTCGCCGATGCGGCCCTGATGGACGAGGGCAGGCGAGCGCGAACCGGTCGAAGCGTCGGCGAACAATGTCGTGACGTCGCGCGCGCGCACTTCGCGGCCGTTGACGCGGAAGGTCGAGCCCTGCTCGCGCATGATCCGGCGCGAAACCTCGAGCATTTCGTTGTCATTGAAAAGCGCGGGCGCTTTGTGGTCGCTGTTGTCGATCGCAACCGAAACTTCGGCGTGATTGCGCCCCGGCCGCTGGTTGTTGCCGGAAAAGATCACATCGTCCATTTCGGACGCGCGCATGGCCTTGTAGGAGGCCTCGCCCATGACCCAGCGGACCGCCTCGACCAGATTGGACTTGCCGCAACCGTTCGGGCCGACCACGCCGGTCAGCCCCGGTTCGATCTCAAAGTCGGTCGGTTCGACGAAGGACTTGAAGCCGATCAGGCGCAGACGCGTGAGTTTCATACTGTTGTAATTTCCATGCCCCAGCAGCGGCCGCGAAGGGAATTATCGAGGTTTCACGCCCGGTTAGCGTGCGAATCCTGCCGCCTCGCCGCGGAGAATGAATTGTCGGGACTACGAGCGCAACAGCAACACGGGGTTATCCAAGCCTTACGGCTCCAGGAACCTGTGCAAAGCACCGGTCCGGTGCAGCGCTAGGCCCGGCGGAATCGATAAAAACCCTTATCCTTCCTTGAGATAGGGGTCGATTTCCTTGGCCATGGCGTCGATCGAGACGTCGCCCTGCAGCCGCTTGCCATTGATGAAGAAGGTCGGCGTCGAATTGACCCCAAGCTTCTGTGAGGCTCTGTCGCGCACCGCCTGGATGTTGTCGAGCACCTTCTGATTCGCCAGGCACTGATTGAACGAGTCTTCGGTGAAGCCAAATTGCTTGGCGATAGCCTTGAGCGGCTCGATCGGCTGTTGCACCACCCAGTCGGACTGCTTGGCGAACAGCGTCTCGACGATCGGCATGAATTTGTCCTTGCCGGCGCAGCGCGCCAGCATGAAGCCCGCAGCGGCCAGGGCATCGAGCGGAAATTCGCGGAAAATGAAGCGCACCTTGCCGGTATCGATGTAGCGCTTCTGCAGTTCCGGAAAGGTCTCCTGCGAGAAATGGGCGCAGTGCGGACAGGTCATCGAGGCGTATTCGATAATGGTGACCGGCGCCTTGTCGGAGCCGAGAACGACATCGCCGTCCGGCCCAGCTTCCGCCAGCTCGGCAGGCGTCGGCTCGTCGGCCAGGGCCAGCGTCGTAAAGGGCGGCATGAGCATACCGGCAAACCCGGCGGCACCGATAAACGAAGCGGCCGTGAGCAATTCGCGGCGATTGAGCTTCAAAGTCTTCACTCCTGCTATGGCGGAACCTGTTTTCACGCAGCAATGTGGCATTAGCACGCCAGGCCGCCAAGGTCAGGGCGGCGGCCATAAATTCGGGATCAAATTATAGCGAAATCAATCCCGACGACGCCACTGCGGTCAGCGTTTTACGGCCGCGCCAAGGCGCGACAGCGCCTGACGCAATTCCTCGTCTTCGACGTCAGATAATGTGGCGGCAACACGGGCTGCCGCGGCAGTGTCGGGTGCCCGCCGGCGCTTGACCATGCCACGCCGCAGCGGCGCCTGACGCAGGCCGATACGTGCGATGGCGCGCCAGCCCAGAAAGCGATTGACCCGTTCGCAAATCACGCCGACCTGATGCTGGATTTCGATGGCCGCCGGGCCATCGACCCGCAGCACGAGGGTGCCGGGTTCGCGCTCCTCGCCCTCGGCCGGGCGCGGCCACTGGATTTTGATCGGCTCACTATGAGCAGCAATCTCGGCGCCGGCGATTTCGGCCCAGCGCGTCACCAGTTCGGCGGAAGCGAAGCCCTGCTTCCGGAACGTGTCACTCATGGCCTTGCCGACAATGTCGCGTAGCGGTCGGGCGAAAGCGCGAGAGGGCTTGTTCATGGTGGAGTGCTCTGTCATCCCTCGGATTGATGACCGTAGCAGCCAAGCGTGCACAGCGACAGCGCAGTGAGCGGGCGGCGCCGGCATTGTCACCGCAACCCACCGCGCTTTTGGCCTGGTACGACCGGCATCGCCGCCGGTTGCCGTGGCGCGCGCTGCCTGGAAGCCGTCCGGATCCTTATCGCGTCTGGCTCTCCGAGATCATGCTGCAGCAGACCACGGTGAAGACGGTTGCGCCTTACTATGTCCGTTTCCTTGAGCGCTGGAGCGACGTGCACGCGCTTGCCGCCGCGCCGCTCGACGATGTGCTCAAGGCCTGGGCCGGGCTTGGCTACTACGCGCGGGCGCGTAATCTGCACGCCTGCGCGCAAGCCGTGGTCGAGCGCCACGCCGGTGAATTTCCGGCGAGCGAAGAATTGCTGCGCGCGCTGCCCGGCGTGGGCGCCTACACCGCGGCAGCCGTTGCCTCGATCGCGTTCGACATGCCGGCGACGCCGGTGGATGGAAATATCGAGCGTGTGATCGCGCGGCTCTACGCCATCGAGACACCTCTGCCGGCAGCGAAGCCTGAGATCAATCGGCTCGCGCGCAGTCTCACTCCGCAAACACGCGCGGGCGACTTCGCGCAGGCGATGATGGATCTGGGCGCGACGATTTGTTCGCCAAAAACGCCAGCCTGCGCGCTCTGTCCGTGGAACGACGCCTGCATGGCGCAGGTCCGTGGCGATGCCGGAACATTGCCACGCCGTGTCGCGAAGCGTGAAGGTGCGTTACGTTGCGGCGCAGCGTTCGTCGCGCATCGCGCCGACGGCATGGTGCTGGTGCGGACGCGCCCGGCAAAGGGCCTGCTTGGCGGCATGACCGAAGTGCCGACGACGGAGTGGAGCAAAGATTTCTCCGAAGCGGACGCGCTTGCCGCCGCGCCGCAATTTCCGGCGATGAAGCGAAACCAAGTGGCGACGTATCGCAGGTGTTGTGCGTCACGTCTTTACGCATTTTCCGCTCGAACTGTCGGTTTACGTTGCCGAACTGCCTGCCAAGTCTGACGCTCCGCGTGGCGCCCGCTGGGTTGCGTTCGCCGATCTTTCCGGTGAAGCTTTGCCAACGCTGATGCGCAAAGTGATTGCGCACGGACTTGATACAAAAACCCCGGCATCGCAAAAGTCATGAACACCGGCGTAACCTCTCCCGAACAAATGCTGGCGGAGCTGAAGCGGCGTTACGTCGAAATCGGCGATCTGCGCGCGGCCGGAGCCGTGCTGGGCTGGGACCAGTCGACTTACATGCCCGAAGGCGGGGCGGAAGCGCGCGGCCGGCAAAACGCCACGCTCGACCGCATCGCGCACGAACTGTCGATTGCACCGGAGCTCGGCCGGTTGCTGGATCGGCTTGAGCCTTACGCCAAATCCCTGCCGCCGGATTCCGACGATGCGTGTCTCGTTCGCGTCGGACGCCGCGATTTCGAGAAAGCGATCAAGGTCCCGCCCGATTACGTGGCGCGCGCGAGCGCTCATGCCGCGGCATCCTACGATGCATGGACACGGGCGCGTCCGGCCAACGATTTCGCGGCGATGATTCCGTTCCTGGAAAAGACCGTTGAACTGAGCCGGGAATATTCGGGGTTTTTTGCGCCTTTTGCCGCGATTGCCGATCCGCATATCGACGACGCGGACGAAGGCATGACAACCGCATCGGTGCAGCGGCTATTTACCGGCCTGCGTGACGCGCTGGTTCCTTTGGTCAACGCGATTTGCGAACAGCCGCCGGCTGACGACTCGTGCCTGCGGCAGTCGTTCGCCAAGCCGGTTCAATTCGACTTCGCGCGGCGCGTTGCCGGCCGGATGGGTTACGACTTCAAGCGCGGCCGGCTTGACCTTACGCACCATCCCTTCTGCACGAAATTCGATGCAGGCGACGTGCGGATCACGACGCGGATCAACGAGAACGATGTCGGGGACGCCTTGTTCTCGACGCTGCATGAGGCCGGCCATGGGATGTACGAGCAAGGCGTGAGTGCGGCGCTGGACCGTGTACCGCTCGGGCAGGGCGTCTCGTCCGGCGTGCATGAAAGCCAGTCCAGGCTTTGGGAGAACATTGTCGCGCGCAGCCACCGGTTCTGGGAATATTTCTATCCGGCGGCGCAGCAATCGTTTCCGGAACAGCTCGGCCATGTTCCTCTCGCGACGTTTCATCGCGCCATTAATAAAGTGGCGCGTTCGCTGATCCGGACCGACGCCGATGAGGTGACCTACAACCTTCACATCATGCTGCGCTTCCGGCTCGAACTCGACTTGCTCGAGGGGCGGCTCCGCGTAAAGGATTTGCCTGAGGCCTGGCGTGCGGCGATGGCGTCCGATCTTGGCATCGTTCCGCCAGACGATCGCGACGGCTGTCTGCAGGACGTGCATTGGTACGGCGGCTCGGTCGGCGGCGGATTCCAGAGCTACACGATCGGCAATATCCTGGCCGCGCAATTTTACGATGCGGCGCTCAACGCGCATCCGGAAATTCCGGCCGAGATCGCAAGCGGCGAGTTCGGCACGCTGCGGGCGTGGCTTACCGCAAACATCTACCGGCACGGCAGCAAGTTCACACCGAACAACACCATCAAACGGGCAACCGGCGAGGCAATGACCACCGCGCCCTATCTCGACTATCTCCGCGGCAAGTATGGTGAGCTTTACCGGCTGGCTGCTTCCGTCCACTAATCTGCAACATCGAGGAAACGATCATGACAATTCAACGCCACGAAGCCGGACCGCGCATGAGCAAAGCCGTTGTTCACGGCGATACGGTCTATCTCTCCGGGATCGTCGCCGACGCGCCGAAGGGCAAGACCATGACCGAGCAGACCAAAAGCATTCTGTCGCAGATCGACGGCTTTCTGGCGCAGTCCGGCACCGACAAGAGCAAGCTCTTGTCCGCCAATATCTGGGTCACCGACATGGCGAAATTCGCCGAGATGAACGCGGTGTGGGATGCGTGGGTATCGCCGGGCAACGCGCCGGCGCGCGCCACCGTTGAAGCCAAGCTTGCCTCGCCGGACTATGTGGTCGAGATCATGGTGGTCGCGGCGAAATGACAAGCCACCCCGGCGTCCTCGCGATCTTCAATGACTGCCGCGCGGGACGCGAGGCGGAATTCGAGGCCTGGTTTCAGAGCGAGCACCTGATCGAGCGGCTGTCCGTACCGGGGTTCTGGTACGGTCGCCGTCACCGCGCGATTTCGGGATCGACCGGCTATTTCAATTTCTATCTGGTCGAAACGCCCGACGTGCTGACCTCAAAGCCATATCTGGAACGGCTCGATCGTCCAACGCCGATGACACACACGATCATGTCGGAAGTTTTCGTCAACATGAATCGCACCGTGTGCCGTCGCACCGAGCGACGGGGAAGTTTTCGTGGCGCCTTCACCGTCACCGCGCGATTCAGCCAGAAGCCGGATGAAGCCGCGCTGTCGGATACGCTGGCAAAGTTCACAGCGGACACCAAGGTCGCCGGCGGCGAAATATGGATTGCGCTCGATCCCGCGGGTATGCCGGTGTCGAAGGAAGAACAATTGCGCGGCGGCGACAAAAAGATCGCCGGCGCGCTGTTGATCGAGACGCTCTATCAGGAAGATGCCGCGGCGACCGGCGATCTGTTGGCGAAGCAATTCCCGCACGCCGATGTCGGCGTGTTTCGCGTGCTCTGTCAGATTGGACGAGGCGACATATGAAAGTGCTACTGCCGTTGGCCGAGAAAGTCGCGCAGCGCCTGATCGCGCGCCGCGAAACCATTGCCATCGCCAAATCCTCGACCGGCGGATTGATTTCTGCGTCATTGCTCGCCGTGCCGGGCGCATCGGCCTACTTCCTCGGTGGCGCGGTGGTCTACACAAAGTCGGCGCGGGCCGCGCTGCTCGGCTTCGGTGATGCCGAGATGGAAGGCATGCGGGCGGCGACCGAGGCCTACGCACTGTTTATCGCGCGCCGCGTGCGGGATAGGCATGGCGCGATCTGGGGCCTCGGCGAAACCGGCGCCACCGGACCGACCGGAAATCGTTATGGCGATCCGGCGGGCCATACCTGCATCGCGGTTTCAGGTCCGGCCGAGCGCGCGGTTACGCTGCGCACCGGCAAGGCCGACCGGCAGGTCAACATGGAAGCTTTCGCTACGCGTGCGCTGGAATTGCTTGTCGAAGTAATTCCCGGCGTCTGACGCCGGCGTTAAGCGGCGACGGCCTGTTCGCTCAGGAGCGCGGAATTGTACCGCGCGTTTTCAAGATACGGCGTCAGCAGCTCGATCGCCTGCTCCGCATTCACGCCGAACTGGTATGGAAAAAACGACAGGCTATCGCTTGCATTGTGGCGCGACGCTACGCAAACTTGGCGGTTCCAGGCAATCGGAAAAGTCGCCGAGACGAACCAGTCGCTGCGGATCGCGGCGACGTCCTGCCATTCCATACGGACGGTGCGGAACATCAGGCTTCGCGTGATGCCTTCGTCGTCGATCGTCAATGAGGTCGCGCCGGGCGTCACGGTGACAACCGCCATGACGAAAACAGCCACGAAGGCCACGGCGGCGCCGAGCATCAGAAATGGGTTGAACGGCAGCGTGACGAGGCCAAGCGCGATCAATGCCGAAGAACCGCCGGCATAACAAAACGCAAATGTGCGGCTGCCAGGCAGTATCAGCGGCTGCAATGCGGACGCCGTCTTCTGCAGTTCGGCAAAGTCGCTCACTGCCAACTCTTTGCCAGCTCTTGCCTGCCTTGCGGCGGGCGCGCTCAAGCGGCGCCCATCTCCGAGCGCACTTGCGCCCGAAACGTGTCGATCACGGTCAGGCCCTTCGGCGTCTCGACGTGCCAGAAGGTCCAGCCGTTGCAGGCTTCCAGTCCTTGCGCCAAAGCACCGATACGGTGGATCGAGCCGACTGCTTCGCCGAGCGAGAGCGCACCGTCGGCGCGGACCAGCGCGCGATGGCGGCGTTTGGCGTCAACGAGCTTGATGCCGGGAGCGAGCAGGCCGCGCTCGATCAGCGTCGTGAACGGTATGCGCGGTGCTTCGCGCGCGGTCATGAAAGCAGTGAGCGCGGGTTCCGGCATCGGCTCGATGGCTTCGATGCGCTTCTCGGCGGCTTTGGCGTATTCCGACTCGCGCTCGAAACCGATGAAGCGGCGGCCCAGGCGGCGGGCGACCGCGCCGGTCGTGCCGGTGCCGCAGAATGGATCGAGCACCAGATCGTCGGGGCGCGATGCCGCGAGGATGACGCGGGCCAGCAGCGCTTCCGGCTTTTGCGTCGGATGCAGCTTCTTGCCGTCGCGGCCTTTCAGGCGCTCTTCGCCGGTACACAGTGGGATGAACCAGTCGGAGCGCATCTGGACGTCGTCATTGCCGGCTTTCAGCGCTTCGTAGTTAAAGGTGTAACCCTTGTGCTCGGCCTGCCGCGTCGCCCAGATCATCGTCTCGTGCGCGTTGGTGAAACGGCGGCCGCGGAAATTCGGCATCGGATTGGATTTCCGCCAGACGATATCGTTGAGGATCCAGAAGCCGAGGTCCTGAAGCACCGTGCCGACGCGGAAAATGTTGTGATAGGAGCCGATGACCCAAATGCGTCCCGTTCGGCTTCATCACGCGGCGGGCGGAGGTGAGCCAGGCGCGGGTGAAGTCGTCGTAGGCGGCAAAGCTCGAGAACTTGTCCCAATCGTCGTCGACGGCGTCGACGCGTGAATCGTCGGGACGCTTGAGATCGCCTTGAAGCTGAAGATTATAGGGCGGATCGGCAAAGATGAGATCGACCGATGCGGCCGGAAGCTTCGCCATCTCGGCAACGCAATCTCCGACGAGAATGCGAGCAGAAGGCGCGGATTCGAAACTGACGCGGGGCGCCCTAGCGGACGCCCCGCGACGCGACACAACCATGACTCAAGAACTCTGACTCAGGCGAACGCGGCCGGCGACGCGGGACCTACAAACCGACGAACCGGGATCATGACGTCGCCAAGGTAAAAAACGAGTTACTTGCTTCTTGCCTCAACTAGGCAATAAATGCCGGGAAACACTTGGTTAATCATGCGCTCGCGGAGAGCGTTTCGGCACTCGACATCACACGTTCACGGCCGCCGCGCACAGTCAGATTGTTGAACAGGAGAAGGGCGAATGCGTACCGACGATTTCCGTCCGAGCGACAACGTCGAAGACGATCGCGGAGGCAGCGCATCGCGCGGCGGCATGCCGGGCGGCGCCGGCGGTCTCGGCATCGGCACCGTTATCATCATCGGATTGATCAGCTGGTATTTCGGTATCGATCCGAGCGTGCTGCTCAACGGCGCGCAAATTCTCTCCGGCGGCGGCACCACGCAGCAATCCACCCAGGCGCCGCCCGACGCAAGCCGGCACGCCGCAGGATGCGACCGGCCGTTTCGTTGCGCTGGTGCTCGGCAGCACTGAGGACACGCTGGACGGAAATCTTCACCGCCAACAGCAAGACCTATCATCCGCCAAAGCTGCGGCTGTATTCAGGCTCCGAGCCGGGCGGCTGCGGCATGGCGCAATCGGCCATGGGGCCGTTCTACTGCCCGCGCGACCAGCGCATCTATCTCGACACCTCGTTCTTCAACGACATGCAGACCAAGTTCGGCGCCTGTACCGACAGCAAGGCCTGCCAGTTCTCGGAGGCCTATGTGATCGCGCACGAGGTCGGTCATCACGTTCAGGATGAGCTCGGTATCCTGCCGCGGGTGACGCAGATGCAGCAGGCAGCCGCGAGCAAGGCGCAGTCCAACGCGCTCCAGGTCCGCGTCGAACTGCAGGCCGATTGCTTTGCCGGCGTCTGGGCGAACCGCGCGCAAGCGAAACACAATTTCCTCGATCCCGGCGACGTCGATCAGGCGTTGCAGACCGCGTCCGCGATCGGCGACGACCGGTTGCAGAAGCAAGCCCAAGGCTACGTGGTGCCGGATAGCTTCACCCACGGCACATCCGATCAGCGCAAGCGCTGGTTCCAGAACGGCTTCAACGGCGGCAAGGTGTCGGGCTGCGATACGATTTCGGCCCAGACGCTGTAGCTAAAGAATTCACCTCTCCCCACACACGGGGAGAGGGAGTTGCATGTGGCTTGGCATGACACCACGTCGGCGCGTAATGTGAGCTAGAGTAAAGGTGTAGCCGATGCCTGGGATCGACGAAACCAAGCAATTCGTGCCGCTCAAGATTGCGGTGCTGACGATCTCCGATACCCGGTCGCTCAAGGACGACAAGTCGGGTGCGTTGCTGGTGCAGCGCATCGTCGCCGCCGGGCATTACGTCGCCGAGCGCAGCGTCGTCACCGACGACATCGAATCCATTCGTGCTCGGGTGAAAGCCTGGATCGACGATCCGGTGATCGATGCGATCATCACCACGGGCGGTACCGGTTTCACCGGCCGCGACGTGACGCCGGAAGCGATCGAGCCGCTGTTCGAAAAGAAGATGGAAGCGTTCTCGGCGCTGTTCCTGGTCATCAGCTTCGCGAAGATCGGCACTTCGGCGATCCAGTCGCGCGCTACCGCCGGCGTTGCCAACGCGACCTATATCTTCTGCCTGCCGGGCTCGCCCGGCGCCTGCAAGGACGCCTGGGACGAGATTTTGGTCCACCAGCTCGATTATCGCTACGGGCCGTGTAATTTCGTCGAGATCATGCCGCGACTGGATGAACAGCTGCGCCGGCCGAAGGCGCAAGGGGCGACGGTTTAATCTTTTCCGTCATCCTGAGGTGCGAGCGCAGCGAGCCTCGAAGGGCGACTGGCCCGGGCCGTGCCTCCTTCGAGGGCCGCTTCGCGGCCACCTCAGGATGACGGTATGAGCGGTGATGACAGTCAAAGACTCCAGATCCCAATGCTCGCTGACGACCGGCGGTCCCGAAGCTGATGCGTTCCTCGCTGCGCATCAGCTTGAAGCCGGCTTTCTGCATAGATGTGGCGCGCGGCGGTGAGGATGCTGTGAGTCCATAGCGTGATCTTCTCGTAGCCGGCACTGCGCGCGAAACGGATGCATTCGTCGGTCAGCCGCGCGCCGAGCCCAAGCCCGCGCGCCTTCGGATCGACCAGCAGCAGGCGGATGCGCGCAACCGTCGGCGAATCCTTGGCCAGCAAACACGCAGCCGACATTTTCGCCGTTCATCTCGGCGATCCAGCAGCGCTCAAGTTTTGGATCGTATTTGTTGACGAAGTCGGCGACGATTTGTGCGCAAACGCCTTCGAACGGCTCCTTCCATTGGTATTCCTGTGCGTAGAGCTCGGCATGGCGCTTGACGACCCAGCCGAAATCGCCCGGCCGTGGTTCACGCAGAATATATCCGGACCTGGACTGCTCTTCCTCGGGCGCGCCACCGAGCAGCGTCTCGATCGTGCTCATCGCCGCCATCAGCCGTCCTTGATCGGCCGCTTCGAGCTTGCCGAGCATGTCCGACACGTCGCGTTGCGAACGGGAGTTGAGCGAAGCCATGACCTTTTTGCCGCGCACGGTCAGGGCGAGATAGCTGCGCCGTGCATCTTGCGCCGAAGCGGTGCGGGCGATCAGGCCGCTTTTCTCGAAATTACGCAGCACGCGGCTCAGGTAACCGGCGTCGAGGTCGAGCGCGCGTCCGACATCGCTGGCGGTCGGCAGACGGCGGCGTCCGATTTCGTAGAGCACCCGCGCTTCGCCGAGCGTGTAGGGGCTATCGAGGAAATTCTTGCGCAGCACGCCGATCTGCCGCGTGTAGAAGCGGTTGAAGCCGCGTACGGCGGCGATCCGGCGCTCATGCTGCTGTCCGATGGAAGGCATGGCGTCAGATTCGGACAGATAGTTGACTTAGTCAAGTATATCGCAGCGCCCGGTAGGCGAGAGTCGGCAGGGTGGTGAGGCGGCGGCGGCCGATCCGTCGGATCAGATCGCGCTCGGGATCGGTGGCCGCCTCGCTGTGGCCGCCGAGCTTCAGGTGAAAATCCTTCGCGATCAGCAGTCCCTGCTCGGGGCGGGGAAGGCGGCCAAGGGTCGTCGCCAGCAGGGACAAGGCGTCGAGCACTCCGGCGCGCATCGGCGCGCCACGCCGAAACACCGCTGCCTGCGCCTCCGGCCGTACCATGTCGGAAAACCGCTGGGCGTCGCCGATCCATGTTGCATCCAGCACTGTGGCGGGCTGCAAGAACAGCAGCCATTGCGCGCGCGCCTTTGTCGCCGCTGCATTGAGGCGCTGCGCCAGCGGAGCATCCATCACCAGGAAATTGCAGCCGGCGTGTTCCGCCACCGCCGTTGTGTCGTCGCGCGAGCCTCCGTCGGCGATCAGCACCTCGCTGACGAGCCCGGCCGTGGCGCCCGGCACCAATGCGGCCAGGGTTGGAACCAGGGCCCGCTCGGAATTTTTTGTTGCAATAACGACGCTCAGCATTTGTTGCGTGTGTAGGCCGCTGTCCTGTGAGTTCCAAGGCCTGTGACTTGGGGCCTGCAAATCCCAAGGCCGCGGTGGATTGCGATCGTCATCACAAGAAATTGTTCTTGTTTTGTTCACGTCAAGCCGTTAGGTTTGAGGCCATGAACAGCGCATCTGCATTGAAACGCCCGCCGGCACAGCTGCCCTCCTCGCCGGCGGGCGAAGGCTGGGACCGTCGTCAGCCGCGATCGCCGCCGCGGGCGTGGCACGGTGTCGAATGCGACCGGCCGCTACGAACCGCTGGCGCGTGTTGCTTTCGACGATGGCTGGCAGGGTCTAGAGGAATTGCCGCCGTTCAAGACGACGGTGATCGCGGATTCAACCCGCAAGATCATTACCCGCAACGATTCGCCGGACATTTCATTTGATCGTTCGATCAATCCCTATCGCGGCTGCGAGCACGGTTGCGTCTATTGCTTCGCGCGGCCGACCCACGCCTATCTCGGCATGTCGCCGGGACTGGATTTCGAATCCAAGCTGTTCATGAAGCCGAACGCGCCGGAGCTTCTGGAGCGCGAACTGTCGGCCCCGGGCTACGAGCCGAAGACGATTGCGATCGGCACCAACACCGATCCGTACCAGCCGATCGAACGGCAATATAAAATCATGCGCCGGATTCTCGAAGTACTGGAGCAGGCCGGTCATCCGGTCGGCATTGTGACCAAATCGGCGCTGGTGCTGCGCGACCTCGATATTCTCGCGCGCATGGCGAAGCGCAATCTCGTGAAAGTGGCGCTCTCGGTCACGACGCTTGATCCGAAGCTTGCGCGCGTCATGGAACCGCGGGCGCCGACGCCGTCGCGCCGGCTCGATACCTTGGCGCAATTGACCAAGGCTGGTGTGCCGACTTCGGTGATGGTCGCGCCGATCATTCCGGCGATCAACGACGCCGAGATCGAACGCGTGCTCGAAGCGGCTGCTGCCATGGGCGTGCGCCGTGCCGGCTACGTGTTGCTGCGGCTGCCGCTCGAGATCCGCGATCTGTTCAGCGAGTGGCTGAAAGAGAATTTCCCGGACCGGCACGATCACGTGTTCAAGCTGGTTCGCGACACCCGCGGCGGCAAGGACTACGACTCGACATGGGGCAAGCGGCAGACCGGAACCGGACCGGTTGCCTGGATGATCGGCCGGCGATTTGAAGTCGCTTGCGAAAAGCTCAGCATGAACGCTTCGAAGCGGCCGCTCACGACCGAGCATTTCCATCCGCCAAAGCCGATGGCGGCGCAGCTCGATCTGTTCTGAGGCCGCGTTGAGTACGGGGCCGCACGCCTCGCTGTGAGGAGGTAATTGTGAACGCTGTTCTCCGGATGACCGTAGTGACGCTCGGCGTTGGCGATCTTGCGCGCAGTATCAAGTTCTACGAGGCGGTTGGTCTTAAGCGTAATGCGAGAGCAAGCAGCGGCGATGAAGTCGCATTTTTCGCCGCCGGGGCCGTCGTACTCGCGCTCTATCCATGGGACAAGCTTGCGGAGGATGCAGAGCTTCCCGACTCTCCCAAGTCCGCCGCATTTCGCGGAATTACGCTGGGATGGAACTGCGCATCAGCGCAAGAAGTCGACAGCGCCTTCGCACGCGCCCTGGCTGCCGGCGGCCGTGCACTCAAGAGCCCGCAGGAGACTTTCTGGGGTGGGTATTCGGGGTATTTCGCCGATCCCGACAGCCATCCGTGGGAAGTGGTTCACGCGCCGATGTTTCCACTGAATGAACAGGGTACGCTGATCCTTCCGGCGTAATCCATTGACGGACTGGTTCAGTTGCGCACCATGGCGGCATGAGTCGCTCCGCCGCCACGCTGAGACCGCGTCTGCCGCTCGATGAAGAAATCGCGCGGCCGACATTTCGCCGCGAGCGTGCGGCGCTCAAGCGCGGCGTGTGGCCGGTCGCGGGGTGTGACGAAGCGGGTCGGGGACCGCTGGCCGGACCCGTGGTCGCGGCTGCCGTCATTCTCAATCCCGACGATGTGCCGCGTGGGCTCGACGATTCGAAGCGGCTCACGGCTGAGCGGCGCGAGGTGCTCTACGAAAGAATCTGCGCGCGGGCCCATGTCGCGGTTGCGATGGCACCGCCGTGGCGGATCGACCGCGACAATATCCTGCGCGCCTCACTGTGGGCTTTGGCGCGCGCGGTCAGGGCGCTGCCCGAGGTGCCGCGGCTGGTATTCGTCGATGGCCGCGACCGCATCGACGCCGGCTGCGACTGCCAGGCGGTGATCGGCGGTGACGGCTTGGTGGCTTCGATCGCTGCCGCTTCGATCGTCGCCAAGGTCACGCGCGACCGGCTGATGAAGTGTCTCGGCGCCGCGCATCCTGGCTACGGTTTCGAGCGCCACATGGGCTACAGCGTGCCGGAGCATTTCTCTGCGCTCGACCGGCTCGGCCCGACGATCCATCACCGCCGCTCGTTTTCGCCGGTCGCCATCGCCTTCGGCGAATTGTCGGCGAAGGCGAAAGAGGCGGTCATGGACGTATTGCCTCTCTAGCGAGCCGGCCCTATACGCGGTTTGGTTCTGGCTCGCCGCGAAGCGCCTAGTGTCTCAATTCCGAAGTTCGCACAACCAGGCGGCTTGGCCCGATGCGCACTTCGGAATTTAAGAGACACTAGAAACAATATAATTTTCTAGTGTGGCTTTTGGATTTGAAGTTCCTCTCACGGCAAGCCAAACTGGGATGAGGAACTTCAAACCCGCCACACTCGATGTTTTTTGTACCGCTTTACATTGAAATCCTGCGCTCCAAGCCGCTGTTGCTGTTCTGGCTGGCGGCTTTGGCGCAAGCGGCGCTCTGGATCGCGGTGCCGATGCTGTTCTATGCGGCGCCTCCGGGCGATCTGCCGCAACTGCTCGCGATCGGCCACGAATTCCAGCTTCACGCGCCGGTCGGTCCGCCGCTTGCCTATTGGCTTGCTGAAATCGCATTCCGCGCCGCCGGGCTATTCGGCGTCTATGCGTTGTCACAGCTTTGCGTCGTGGTGACTTATTGGTGCGTGTTCGCGATCGGCCGCGCCATCGTCGGTCCGTCGCAGGCGGCAATGGCGGTACTGCTGATGGTCGGCATTTCACTGTTCACGGTGCCGACGCCGGAATTCGGCCCGCCCATTCTGGCCATGGCGCTGTGGGCGCTGGTGCTGTTGTTCTATTGGCAGGCAACAATGGGCGGCCGACGCTGGTGCTGGTACGCGTTTGGCATCGCGGTGGCGGTTCTGCTGCTGACCAGCGCGGCGGCGCTGATCCTGCTCGGCACGCTGGTGCTGTACATCGCGGTGACGGCGCGCGGCCGCGCAACGCTCAACACCATCGACCCGTGGATCGTCGGTATCGCGCTGGTGCCGTTCCTGTTTGTCCACCTGCTGTGGCTGATGGGTATGGACATCAGCCTCACGCCGTCGCTCGGCCGGCTGCGCGACGCCGCGGCTGGCCGCGACAATACTTTCGCGTGGCTGCGCCTGCTCGCCGTGCTGGTGCTGGCTCACGTCGGCCTTGTTATCCTCGTCGTGATGGCGAGCGGCTGGCCGCGAACTTCCGCCAATCCCGCGCCGGTCATCACCAGAACTCCGGTCGCTTCCGATGCGGTGACATTTGTGAAAGTCATCGCGCTGGTGCCGGCGTTGATGGCGACGATCGTAGCGGTTCTGCTCGGACAGCGGACGCCGATCGGCGGCGCTGCGCCGCTGGTCGTGCTGTCGGCGCTTGCCGTCGTCGTGGTGGCCGGCGACAGCATCGAAGTCTTCCATCAGCGCATTCTCGGCTATGCCTGGGCAGGCTTGCTGATCGTCCCGGCACTGTTCGTGCCGGCGGTACTGCTGCTGTTGCCGTGGGCCGCTACCGAACTTCGGGTCGAGCAGCCGGCCAAGGCGATGGGGAATTTCTTCGCCGACAGTTTCGAGCGCAGGACCGGACAGCCGCTTGCCGTCATCACCGGCGATCCAAGCACCGCTGCGCTTATCGCGCTCGCTGCACCCAGCCGGCCGAGCGTCTATAACGACGCCGATCCCGCGCGTTCGCCGTGGGTGACGCCGGACGTGATCCGGCAGAAAGGCGCGGTCGTTGTCTGGCTGACGTCGGACACCACGCCGACACCGCCGCCCGAGATCAGAGAGCGTTTTCCGGATCTGGTGCCGGAAGTGCCGCGCGCCTTCGACCGGCCGATACAGGGCCGGCTGCCGATCTTGCGTGTCGGCTGGGGTGTGATCAGGCCGGGCAGCATCGCTTCCGCGCAATAGGCGAAGAATGCGATTGGTGCGGCTAGCGGCGACTGGAGGGAACCCTGTTGCGTAAGGCCGATAAAATTCTTGTTGTCGGCGCCGGCATTGCCGGCTGCTGCGCAGCCGTCGCTCTTGCAGCGCGTGGCTTCAACGTTCGGCTCATTGAGAAACAGGATGTATGGCGTTTTCAAAGCTCCGGGATATTCGTCTACAGCAACGGTCTAAGCAGCCTGCGCGACATCGGCGTGTTCGATGATGTCCTGGCGGCAGGCTATCTCATTGAGGACGGTCGCAACGTCTATTTCGATCATCACGGCAATCATCTACGTCGATGTGTTCTATCCGGCGGCCGACGATGGCCGGGTGCCCGCGATTCTTGGAATTAAACGTGCCGAATTGCACCGAATTCTGACTAACCGGCTCACGCATTTCAGATTGAGCGCCGAGCTGGGCACCACCGTCCGGCGACTTGAGCAAATCGGCGATAGCGTCGAGATCGAGCTTTCGAACGGCTCGATTGAGAATTTCGATCTTGTGGTTGCCGCGGACGGCCTCCGCTCGCAAATCCGGCAACTCGCCGGTTTTGACGTCCATCCCAGGTACTCCGGACTCGGCGTGTGGCGGAGTGTCCACGATCGTCCGGCTGATCTTCGCGACAAGATCATGATGATGGGGCCGGGCAAACGCTTCGGCATCATGCCGATTAGCGCGGACAAGCTTTACACGTTCGGGACAATCGTCGAGCCCGAAGGCAAATGGTACGATCCCGAGGTTTGGCCTGAGACCATGGCAGCCAAATTCCGAGAGTTCGAAGGACCTGCACGGCATTTCATCGAAGAACTGGGATCACGGTCGGAGGTCCTCTACACCGCGGTGGAGGAGATCGCCATGCCGCTTCCTTGGCACGCCGGACGCGTTGTGCTGATCGGCGACGCGGCGCACGCATCGACCCCCTTCATGGGGCAAGGCGGTGCGATGGGAGTGCAGGATGCCGTTATCCTTGCGCAGCTGCTGGACAGCGATAACGACGTCGACACAATTTTGCGGGCCTACGGGGAGGCGCGCCAGCCCATATGCTGTTTCGCCCAGGATGTTTCACGCCAGGTCGGCGAGAATGGAGCCGCAAGCGCCAACCAATCGGCGGCTGATAATGATCGTTTCCGGAAAACAGCGCAGCAAAATGTCGATATCTTCTATAATAAACTCTCGGAATTGAGCCGAAGCGCTCAGTCCGTCGTTGCGGATACGGTCGGGATGTCTGCGTCATGAATTCTGGCATGTTGTCATCGTGGCAAATGTGGGCGGCGCTGTCCGCCTTGTTCGCGGCACTGACCGCGATCTTCGCCAAAGTCGGCGTCGAAAACGTCAATTCCGATCTTGCGACCCTGATCCGGACAATCATCGTCCTCTGTGTTCTGTCTTTAATTGTCTATGGCACCGGTCAGTTTCAAAATCCGGCGCAGATTTCCAGCCGCACCTATCTGTTCCTCTTGCTCTCCGGCCTCGGCACCGGCGCATCATGGCTGTGCTATTTCCGTGCGCTCAAAATCGGCAATGCTGCGCAGGTTGCGCCCGTCGACAAAATGAGCGTGGTGCTTGTGGCGATTTTCGGCGCTGCGTTTCTCGGCGAGAAGCTTTCGCCGGTAAACTGGCTTGGTGTCGCGCTGGTGGCCGCCGGTGCGCTTTTAGTCGCGTTCTGACGACCTGTTCCTATACGCTGAAGCCCATGCGGACGGTTGGGCACGTTTCTTGCTCGCGAACTGACGACGCCGGCGGCGAGCGCGGTTGCCATTGCCGATATCACCGCAACTGACTTGCCTCTGATAGCGGACATGATTCTGAACGTGCGCTCGCACTTGAAGAGTCGAAGGAGAGTGTTTGTTGAAATTCTTTAGACGATGGCGGACGGCGGTGTGGACCTGTCTGGCAATTTTGACGACGGGCGCTCATGCCTACGCGCAACAATGGCCGATGCGAACGGTGAAGGTCGTGGTTCCGTATGGCGCAGGTGGTGTGACGGATACAATGGCGCGTGTGACTGCCCACCAACTCGAAAACATTTTTCATCAGAGTTTCGTCGTAGAAGATAAGCCAGGCGCCGGCGGGGGCATTGGTGTGGATTACGCCCTTCATGCACCGCAAGACGGATACACGATCCTTTTTGTCGGAAGCACGTTATTCACGGTTTTGCCGCTCATACGAGAAGTATCCTATGTGCCGTTGAAGGATCTTGTGCCAGTGAGCATCACTGGCACAAACGGCATGATATTGGCGGTCGCCAAAGACTCTCCTTACGCGTCGCTTTCCCAGTTTATCGAGTCTGCGCGATCTCACCCCGGCAAGATCAGCTATTCAAGTGGAGGTACCGGCGGCAACAACCATCTGGTGGCCGCCTATCTCGCGGGAGAAGAAAAGCTCGACATGGTGCACGTGCCGTTCACAGGGGGGCAGGGAGCATTAGAAGCGGTGCTTTCCAAATCCGTGGACATGCACTTCGGGAACAGCTCTGATCTTGTTGAACCCGTAAAAAGCGAAAGTGTCAGAGCGTTGGCGGTATCAACGCCGCAACGCATGCCCCAGCTTCCAAATGTCCCAACGGTTGGCGAAACAGTTCCGGGCTTCGAGTATATCGCATGGAACGGTTATGCCGTCACAGGAGGCGTTGCGGAGGAGGTGAAGGAGCGACTCGCCAAAGCCTTGCAGGGCGTCGCGCACAATCCGGAAGTCCTCAATACCTTCGAGAGTTTAGGCATCGAGTCAGTCGGCACTTCTCCAGAGCAAGCGATCGAATCTATTCGCCAAGACATCCCAAAGTATCAGCAAATTGTTGATATGGCGGGTTTGCGCCGCAGCGATAAGTGAATCGGTCAAATCGCGTCTCAACTTCCGGCGTTAAGAGGCTTTTCTATTCGATGACATGAACGGTGGAGTTGTCGTCCGCAAGTTCTCTAATGTTTTTTCGGCTCATTGAGGCACGTACACCCAAAGATCGACCTGCACCCGAGCGCCTGGAACGGGTAGCCATGCAGACTCGATCGGTGAAAGAGGGAGCGGGGCCTGGTCCATTGCTTCGTTCCATACCTCCAGCGCAGCCGGAAGATCCGCCAGATTCGTATGGAATTGCTGGATGCGAACCGCGTTGCGCAAAGTCGTTCCAGCCGAGCGGCAGATCGCTTCGGCTTGAGCAATGATGGCGCGAAGCTCAGCCTTGATCGGGATTCCGTAGAACGGCTGACGTTCATCCACCTTTGCCTCATCGATGAGCCGTCCATTCTTCAGCGCGTACAATCCGGACAGGAACAGAAGGTCACCGCATTTGATCGCCGATACGTAACCGTCAAAAGCCGGCGCTTCGGGTCCGCTGATGACTTCGCGCTTGGTATCTCCTGCGAGCGCGAGCGAAATCGTATTGATTTCGATACGCAGTGCATTGATCCCGAAGCCGGGGCTGGCGGTCGGGATAATGGTTGTGGCGGGTGGGTGACCTCGAAAAAAGGATAGCCAGGCTTCGTTAAAGCCAGGGACATCCTCGCGATCGCTCAAATACACCTGCGCCTTGACGACGCTTTCAAGACCGGCGCCCGCCCCTTCGAGACAGGGCTTCAGCTTCCGCGTGACGATGAAATCTGTTTCGAGCTTGATTGGCCATTGCCGCCAGGGCGAGCGAGGATGGCGAACTTGAGGATCGAGCGGACCTTCACCATCCTTCAACGCCTCACCAGTCTGTCCAGGGACGAAACGAAAGTCGCCGGCGCTCAGCGCGGGGCTGTAGCCTGAGACGGGGGAGATGTCATAGCTCGGCTTGAAGCTCTCGTGGTTGACCGAGAGTTCCGCCGCCTTTTACGACGGCCATGACCTGGATCTCGATGGTCTGCTCGGAACGAGAAAATTTCTTGTGCAGATTGGACGTCGAGGGTGGGATCTTTGGACCGAACACCTCGTGACGCACCTCGTGATAAGGATGCATCGCTCGCTCAGTCGTATAATATTGATCGACACGCACAGCATCCGTGATGTCGGAGCCGACCTCAGCAAGAACCTCCTTGACGTTCTGGTAGATTAACCGCGCTTCGCGTTTGTATTGGCTTTCTCCATTAAGTGGATGCTCGGCGCGTAAAGCCGCCGGCGCAACGCCGTTTACGTAGTCGGTGGCCGCTTGTCCGGTGGCGAAGACCCAGCGTCCTGCGCGAATTCCCCGAGCGAGACGCGCGCCGCTGTGCGGGATAGGAACCGGAAGCAAGGGCTCGACCGTTATGACGGGCGCTGTGTCGGAAATTTTTTTCCGAGTTGACGATGCTTTTGGAGATGTCGTTCTTGCCATAAAAAATCCAATTGCTTGGCGCGTTGTGCGCCGTCTTGCGTATAGCGATGCCGGCGAAGCATTGAATGACCGCGCAAGATGCGGTCGAGGTCAATCCGAGAGATTTGATTCTCCCTTTTTGTGTTGTGCCGCGCAAGCACATCGGGAGTCTTTGTGCTGCGGTACGCGGGCTGTGACGCCGCCGGCGCCTTCTTGATGGCGAGATTTATGGCCGCGAACGGCTTCAGGCCCGCTTGGCGCCGAACGCTCGAGGAGCGTGTCTTCCACTCGCCTTCCACGGCGTCTACAGTTGGGATGAGCGCATTCGAACAACAAGGCGCATATCGAGGAAACCTCCCATGGTGACATTGACGCCCGATGAGATCGTTCACGTTCGTGGATGGCCGCAGCGTTGGTGGAGGCTTTTCACCTTCTCGTTCTTTTTTATGATGACGATGCAGATCGACAAGCTCAATCTGTCGTTCATGTTCGTCGACCGAGCATTCATGCAGCACTTCGGCCTGCTCGGGAAGCCCGCGTTGATCGGTGCGCTTACCGGCGGATTTTTAATGGCCTACGGCTTCTTTGCGATTGCCTGGGGCCCGGCGATCCATCGCTGGGGCGGGCGGCGAATGGCGGTCATCGGCATCGTCGCATGGGCTGCGATCATGGTGCTCCACGCGTTTGCCTCAAGCTACAAAGAGCTCTTGGCACTGCGTATCGCGCTTGGTGTCGTCGAGGCGTGCGCGATCCCGCTCCTCGCCTGGTTTACCGCGCACTGGCTTCCGTTCGACGAGCGGGCACGCGGTCAAGCGCCATGGACGACCGGAATTGCCATCGGATCGGCCATCACGCCGATCTTCGTCGTCTGGCTGCTTGGGCGGATGCCGTGGGAGACGACGTTCTACATCTTTGCTGCGCTCCCAGTGATCCCGCTCGTATTGCTGCTCTGGCTGCCCGACGATCCTGCGATGGCGTCCAGCATGCCGGGATGGGAGCTCGAGAAGATCAAGCGCGGGACGCTTTCCAACGAGTTGGATGCGCTCAAGCTTCCCGAGAAGCGTGTGCACACGTTCCGCCAGACGATCTCAAGCTACCGCGTGTGGTTGATCGGGCTCATGGACCTGGGCGCGACAGCCGGCTTCTATGGGCTCATCACGTTCGGGCCAGTCTATCTTGTTCGAGTAAGGCACTTTCCCGCGACCGACATGAGCTACGTGCTCTCGGGCGGGACACTCGTCGGCGCGGTGTGCGCGATCCTGTTTGCTATCGACTCCGACCGCCGGAAGCGGCGCGCCTGGTACGGCTTCGGGCTTTTCGTCGCCGGGGCGATCTTTCTGACCACGGAACTCTTCCTTGCGAACCCGGCGGGCGCCGCAATCGCCTTGGCACTGGCGAGCGCGAGCGCGACGCCTGCGCTCGTCATCATCTGGAGCCTGGCGCATTCCGTCGCCGAGCGGGCGACGATCGCGTCGACCGTAGGCGCGACAGCGACGGTTGGGATCGGCCTGGCCGGCGTCATCAATATTGGGATGGGAAGCCTCATTGCCGCTCAAGACAACTACGCGGCTGGTTTTCTTCTGGTGCTGTTCTTTTACGTCATTGCGGCAATCTCAGCGATGATCCTCGCGTTACAGGGGTACTGACAAGCGCGCGCCGGCACCAACACGCGCCGCGAGTTCATGATCCGGGATATTAAGCCGCCAGCGCCTTCTTGATGGCGAGGAAATCCCGCCAGGCCAGCCGCTTTTGCAGCGGGCTGCGCAGCAGGAATGCCGGATGGAAGGTCGGCAGCGCGCGGATTTCCCGTGTCCCGGTGTCGTAGGGAAACCAGCGTCCCCGTGAGCGGGTGATGCCTTCCTTGATGCTCAGCAGTGTTTGCGCCGAAGGGCCGCCGAGACAGACCAGAATATCCGGATTGGCGAGCTCGATCTGGCGGCGGATGAACGGCATGCAGATCGCGGTCTCCTGCGGCGTCGGGGTGCGGTTGCCGGGCGGCCGCCACGGCACGACGTTGGCGATGTAGGCCGTGGTGCGGTCGAGACCGATGGCATTGAGCATCTGGTCGAGCAACTTGCCGGACCGGCCGACGAACGGAACGCCGGAAATGTCTTCTTCGTAGCCGGGGGCTTCGCCGACGAACATCACGCGGGCCTGCGGATTGCCGTCGGCGAATGCCAGTTGCGTTGCCGTGTTGCGGAGTGAGCAGCCTTCGAATTTGTCGAGCAGTGCGCGCAAATCTTCGAGCGTGGCCGCAGTCTTTGCGGCCTCTCGTGCCGCCATGACCGCCGCGTCCGGCGAAGCGGGAGGCGCCGGCTGAACAAACGTGCGTTCGGGCTCTTTGCGGGGAGGTGGCGCCGGCGTGGCGGCCGGTTGCCGAACCACCGGTGGCGGCGGCACTTCGTCCGCCATGCGGTCGATTGCCTCCTCGCCGAGAAGCGCATCGACCCCGGCTTCGAGGTAGAACGAAAGAATGTCGCGCGCGTTGTCGCGTTCGGGGAGCATGACTAAGGGATAGTCAGCGCGGAACGACGTGTCTATGCGTGTGGTTGAAAGCGTGAAACACTTATTCCCTTCCGGGGTACGGAGCAGGACATGGATACAGCGGAGCTTCCGGCCCGGGAGGCTATGGAATTTGACGTCGTTATCGTCGGGGCGGGGCCTGCCGGGCTCGCCGCCGCGATCCGGCTGAAACAACTCGATCCCGACAAGTCGGTCGTCGTCGTCGAAAAAGGCTCCGAAGTCGGCGCGCACATACTATCCGGCGCGGTGATCGACCCGATCGGGCTCGACAGCCTGATTCCGGAATGGCGTAACGAAGACACGCCGATCAAGACCGAGGTCACCACCGACCGGTTTTATGTGCTCGGTTCATCCGGTGCGGTGCGGGTGCCGAATATTTTCATGCCGCCGCTGATGAGCAATCACGGCAACTTCATCGTCTCGCTTGGTGACGTCTGCCGTTATCTGGCGCGCAAAGCCGAAGCGCTCGGTATCGAAATCTATCCGGGCTTTGCTGCCGCCGAAATCCTGTATGACGGCGATGCCGTCGCCGGCATTGCCACCGGCGATATGGGGATCGGCAAGGAAGGCCAGCAGAAATCCGGTTTTGCCCGCGGCATGGAGTTGCGCGGCAAGTACACGCTGTTCGCCGAAGGCGCCCGCGGCAATCTCACCAAGATGCTGATCGAGCGTTATGGATTGGCGAAAGACCGCGAGCCGCAGAAATTCGGCATCGGTCTCAAGGAGCTTTGGCAGGTCGCGCCCGACAAATTCCACAAGGGACTGGTGCAGCACACCATGGGCTGGCCGCTCGACAACGCGACCGGAGGCGGCTCATTCCTTTATCACTTCGACGACCATCTGGTTTCAGTCGGGTTTGTCGTTCATCTCAATTACCAAAATCCGTACCTGTCGCCGTTCGAAGAATTCCAGCGCTTCAAGACGCATCCGTTGGTGCGCGACACTTTCGTAGGCGGCAAGCGCATCAGCTACGGTGCGCGCGCGATCACCGAGGGCGGCTATCAGTCGGTGCCGAAGCTGACATTCCCCGGTGGCGCGCTGGTCGGCTGCGCGGCCGGCTTCGTCAATGTGCCGCGCATCAAGGGCAGCCATAACGCCATGCTGTCGGGAAAACTCGCCGCCGAGCATGTCGCGGCGGCGCTGGCGCAGGGGCGCTCCAACGACGAGATCGCCGATTACGAGACGGCGTGGCGCGCGTCGCCGATCGGACGCGATTTGTGGAAGGTGCGTAACGCCAAGCCACTATGGTCGAAGCTCGGTACTGTCGCCGGCATTGCGCTCGGCGCGTTCGACATGTGGACCAACACGCTCGGCTTCTCGCTGTTCGGTACGCTCAAACACGGCAAGGCCGACTTCGCCACGCTCAAGCCGGCGGCGCAGTGCAAGCACATCGCCTATGCCAAGCCCGACGGCAAGCTGACCTTCGACCGGCTGTCATCGGTGTATCTGTCGAACACCAATCACGAAGAAGATCAGCCGCCGCACCTCGTGGTGCGCGATCAAGCTTTGCAAAAATCGTCCGAACACGATGTTTATGCCGGCCCATCGGCGCGCTATTGCCCGGCTGGCGTCTATGAGTGGGTCGAGGACGGTGGCAGTCCGCGCTACGTCATCAACGCGCAGAACTGCGTTCATTGCAAAACCTGCGACATCAAGGACCCGAATCAGAATATTAATTGGGTTCCGCCCGAAGGCGGTGGTGGGCCGAATTATCCGAATATGTGATCGCGGCCCGTTCGAAGGCGCTTCCGTCGCATTGACGGGGTCTGCGGCTGCCGCGATTTCGCCGCCCTTGGGGCCTACAGGTGCCGCGTCCTTGCGGGGGCGGGGCAAACCGGCCATTCTCGTTCGTAACGTGCCGGGCGCGCCCGGTTCTTCAAATTTTGTAATGGAGCTCTCGTGACTTATTCGCTGCTGTCCTGGCAAGCCGCGGTCGTCGGCGCTGCCGTTACGCTCGGTCTTCCGTCGGCTCTCGCGGCGCAGGCGCCGACACCGCAGGAGCTTTCCCAATTTACGACGTCCGGCAGCTATCTCGCGGCCCGCCATGCGGGCGCCGAGCGCGACTCCGACGCGGCGGCAGCCTATTACCTCAATGTTCTTAAATCCGATCCGAAGAATGCCGATCTGCTCAACCGCAGCTTCCTGTCGGTGCTCAGCGACGGCAATATCGATGAAGCCGCCAAGCTCGCCGAACGGGTGCTCGCGGCCGACAAGACCGATCGCGTTTCGCGGCTGGTGCTCGGCATCCGCGCGCTCAAGCAGAAAGACTACAGTACTGCGAAGCAGAATTTCACACAGTCCGTTCGCGGCCCGGTAACTGATTTGACCGCGACGATGCTGGCGGCATGGGCGCAGTACGGTGGTGGCGACACCAAGGGCGCGATCGATACGCTCGACAAGCTTTCCGGTCCCGACTGGTACGGCATCTTCAAGGATCTGCACGCCGGTCTGATCCTCGATCTCGCCAAGAACAACAAAGAAGCCGCCAAGCGGTTCGATCATGCTTACAAGGTCGATCCGACCGCGGTGCGCACGGTGGAGGCCTATGGCCGATTCCTGTCGCGCAACGGCAGCAAGGACGACGCCCTGAAGATCTACCAGGACTTCGACAAGGTGCTGCCCGATCATCCGCTGATCACCGAGGAGATGAAGGCTGTCTCCGACGGCGAGAAGCTGCCGCCGCTGGTTGACTCTCCGCAGGCCGGCGCCGCCGAAGCGCTATACGGCCTCGGCGCGTCGATCGGACGCCGCGGCGGGGAAGACCTGGCGCTGGTCTATTTGCAGCTTGCGCTCTACCTCGAGCCCAATCACGCGATGGCGCTGCTGTCGCTTGCGGACCTCTATGAGACGCTGAAGAAGCCCGAGCTTGCGATCAAGATTTACGAGCGCGTGCCGCCGACTTCGCCGTTAGCGCGCAATGCACAAATCCAGATGGCCGGCGATCTCGACTCGCTCGATCGCACCGACGAAGCCAAGAAACAGCTTGACGATCTGATCGCCAAGCGTCCGAAAGACACCGAGGCGATCCTCGCACTCGGCAACATCGAGCGGGCCCGCAAGGATTTTGCTGCCTGTGCCGATACCTACGGCAAGGCCATCGACACGGTGCCGAACCCGGACAAGTCGAACTGGGTCATGTTCTATTTCCGCGGCATTTGTTACGAGCGCTCGCACCAGTGGCCGAAGGCTGAAGCCGATATGAAAAAGGCGCTGGTGCTGTTCCCCGATCAGCCGCTGGTGCTCAATTATCTCGGCTATTCCTGGGTCGATCAGGGCGTGCATCTCGACGAGGGCATGGACATGATCCGCCGCTCCGTCGAGCAGCGGCCGGATGACGGCTATATCGTCGACTCGCTCGGATGGGCCTATTTCCGCACCGGCAATTACGACGAGGCGGTGAAGAACCTCGAGCGCGCTGTCGAACTCAAGCCGGACGATCCGACCATCAACGACCATCTTGGCGATGCCTATTGGCGAATCGGGCGTACGCTCGAAGCGCATTATCAATGGCAGCAGGCGAAGGATCTCGGCGCTGAGCCCGAAGACCTGCCGAAGATCGAAGCCAAGATCAAGAATGGCCTGCCCGACAACAACACGTCGGCAGCGGACGCCAGCAAGCCGGCGGATACCAGCAATGGCAATTCGGCCGACGATTCCGACAAGTCCAAGAAAACCGGAAACGGCGGGTGAGGGGCTTCCTTGCCCGATCCGCTAGTCGAGGCCGCTCCGGCTAAAGTCAATTTGTCGCTGCGGGTGTTCGGCCGCCGCAGTGACGGTTATCACGAGCTTGAAAGCTTGGTCGTGTTCGCCCGCGCGGCCGACCGGTTGAGCTTCACGCCGGGCGGCGAGCTTTCACTCACGGTGACCGGCCCGAGCGCCGCGCTTGCCGGTGACAATGCCGACAATCTCGTGCTGAAGGCCGCTCGCGCGCTTTCCGAGCGTAGCCCGGGCATCACGCTCGGCGCGTTTTCGCTCGACAAACGGTTGCCGGTCGCGGCAGGGCTCGGCGGCGGCTCCGCCGATGCGGCTGCGGCGTTGCGGCTGATCGCACGCGCCAACAATCTCGCTCCCGATGCGCCGCGTTTCTACGAAGCGGCACGGGCCACCGGTGCCGACGTGCCGGTTTGCCTCAATCCGCACGCGCGGGTGATGCGCGGCGTCGGCGAGCTGTTGTCGGAGCCGCTCAATCTGTCGCCGCTGCCTGCGGTGCTGGTCAATCCCGGGGCCGCGCTTGCGACCAAAGCCGTGTTTGCGGGCTGGACGCCGGGCACGCCACCCGCGCCGCTCGATCAGGAAGCGCTCGCGAAGCTGTCCGATCGAAAAACGCTTCTGCAATTCATCGCAAGCCAGGACAACGATCTTGAGCGTCCAGCCATTGCGATCGCGCCGGTTGTCGCCGAAGTGCTCGCTGCGATGCGCGGGTTGCCTGGTTGTGCGGTAGCGCGCATGTCGGGCTCAGGCTCGACCTGCTTTGCGCTGTTTCCGTCCGCCGCCGAAGCCACGGTCGGCGCCGAGATGTTGCACGCCAAATATCCGCAATGGTGGGTGCGACCCACTGCGCTCCAGTAGCCGGCCACAATCAGAAGTGAAAGAACAGCCGGAACGGATTGAAAATATTGTTCTGGTAGGGCTGACGCGGCGGCGCCGCGGGATTGTCGCTGATTGATACACCGTTGAAATCGAACACGCCGGGCGCCGATTGCGGGCGGTGTCCGGCCTCGGCCCCGCGGACGAAGTCATGCCAGATCGACGCCGGCAAGCTGCCGCCGGTGACGGAGTTCATCGGCGAGTTGTCGTCATTGCCAACCCAGACGCCGACGATGAGATCGGATGTGAAACCGATGAACCACGCATCGTGATAATCCTCGGATGTGCCGGTCTTGCCGCCGACCGGCTGGTCGAGCGCCGCTGCTCTGCCGGTGCCTTCGCGCACCACGCTTGAAAGCAGGTCGATCATCTCGGCATGCACGGTCGGATTGTCGGCAGTCGCGTCCGGCGGTGGCGATCGCGAAAACACCGCTTGGTTGTCGACTGCGACATCCTGCACTGCGTAAGGCTCTACTGTCGTCTTGTTCAGCGCCACGTTGGCGAAGGCGCGTGTCATTTCGAGCAGCGTGACATTGCCGGAGCCCAGCGCCACGCTCGGCACCGCGGGCAGGTCGGAATGCACGCCAAGCTGATGGGCGGTATCGATCACGTTGTTGATGCCGACGGCCTGCGCGAGCTGCACCGCGATGCTGTTGAGCGAGTGGGCAAAGCCGGTGCGTAGCGTCACTGGACCATAAAATTTGTCGCCGTCATTTTCTGGCTCCCAGTTGCCGACGCTGACCGGCTGATCGACCAGCACGGTGTCCGGCGAATAGCCTTTGCGCATGGCTGTCAGATAGACAAACAGCTTGAACAGTGAGCCCGGCTGCCGGCGCGCCTGGGTGACGCGATTGAACTGGCTGGTTTTGTAATCGCGGCCGCCGACCATCGCCAAAATCGCGCCATCAGGTGCGAGCGCGACCAGTGCGGCTTGGCCCACATTCCTGCTTTGCCCGGAAGCGCTAAGGCGCCGTGCGATCACAGTCTCGGCGAGTTTCTGTAAATTGCGGTTGAGCGTGGTGTTTATTGTCAGGTCGGCAGTCGTTGTCCCGGCATGGGATCGGGCCTCGGTTGCCGCCGCGTCGATGAAATAATTGCTGCCGGGCGGTGTGCCGGGCACGATACGCAGCACAGCCGGATGCTGCTTCGCGTTATCGGCTTGCTGCTGCGAAATGGCGCCTGTCTCCGTCATTGTATCGAGTACGGTGGTGGCGCGCTCCTGCGCACCGGCCATGTTGCGGTCGGGCTCGAGTTGCGAGGGCGCGCGAATGAGGCCGGCGAGCATCGCGGCTTCGCTGAGCGACAATCGCTGCGCGCTCTTGCCGAAATAGCGCCGGGCGGCGGCGTCCGCGCCGTAAGCGCCGTCGCCGAAATAGGCTGTGTTCAGATAGCGGGCGAGGACTTCCTTCTTCGACAACCGCATATTGAGCCAGAGCGCCAGTGCCGCTTCCTGCACCTTGCGCTTGAGGCTGCGCTCCTGCGTCAGATAAAGCCGGCGCGCCAATTGCTGGGTGATGGTGCTGCCGCCCTCGATCCGCCGCCCGGTGACATCATGCCATGCGGCGCGGCCGATGGCGCGGAGGTCGATGCCGCCGTGCTGATAGAAACGGCGGTCCTCGACCGAGACCACCGCGCTTGCCAACACTGGCGGAATTTGGTCGGGCTCGATCGCATCGTCTTTGAGGATGCCGCGCGTCGCAAAAGCGTTGCCGTCGGCGGCCTCGAACACCATCGCGCTCGATGCGGCTGGCACCGGCGTGTTTGCGGCGAACGGGATCGTCAGCACACAGTAGGCAATGTAGACGACCGGCAGCAGCGCGACGATGCCGGCCCATGCCAGCACCCGTTTTTGCGCCAGATACGTTTTGAATGTTGCCGCTTTGGCTTTGATCGCGGGAAGAACAGTGCGCGCAGACGACGGGCGCGCAAAAGATGGGTGCGCATGCGCACTGAACCATCGCGCCGTAGCGTGCGCGGCGTTGCGCACCGCATCCACGACACGCCGTGCCAACAGCTTCAGCAGGACCGCAGCCGACAGCGTTTGCAGAAACGCGGGCTCCGCCGCGGATGCTGCGGGTTCCGGAGTGCGCGTGGTTTCACTATCCGGCTGTTCTTCGCTGGCCATGAGATCGGCCCACCCTTTCCCCTTCAGTCCGTTCGGCGGTAACGCCAGGTAAGGGCGCCCAGTTCCATCGTGGAACTGCAGTAACCCTTTAATGTATCGGGGAAAATTTGGGCTTTAGTGAGTGCGGGCGATGCAGAAATCGACGGTTTCGGCGAGCGCCGATTTCATAGCTGAGTCCGGAAACAGTGCCAGTGCATCGCGGGCAATGGCGCCGTAGTGATGGGCGCGGCCGATCGAATCTTCCAGCGCGCGATGCTTCACCATCAGCCCGATCGCGTGTTCGAGATCGGCATCGCTTGCTTCACCCTGTTCGAGCGTGCGGCGCCAGAACTCGCGTTCGGCATCGGAGCCGCGGCGGAACGCCAGCACCACCGGCAAGGTGATTTTGCCCTCGCGGAAGTCGTCGCCGACGTTCTTGCCAAGCTTGGCGGCGGCGCCGCCGTAGTCGAGCACGTCGTCGACGAGCTGGAAGGTGATGCCGAGATTCATGCCGAACGAACGGCATGCCGTCTGTTCATCGCGCGGACGCGTCGACAATACCGGTCCGACCTCGCAGGCTGCGGCGAACAATTCGGCGGTCTTGGCGCGGATCACCGCGATGTATTCGTCTTCGGTGGTGGCGGTATTCTTGGCGGCGGCGAGCTGCATGACTTCGCCCTCCGCAATTACGGCAGCGGCGGAGGACAGGATTTCCAGCGCTTTGAGGTTGCCGACTTCGACCATCATCTTGAACGCCTGGCCGAGCAGAAAGTCGCCGACCAGCACGCTCGCCTCATTGCCCCACAGCATGCGCGCGGCGAGCCGGCCGCGGCGCAATTCGCTCTCATCGACAACGTCGTCGTGGAGCAGCGTCGCGGTGTGCATGAACTCCACCGCAGCGGCGAGCTTGATGTGGCCGTCGCCGGCGTAATTCGTGAGCCGGGCCAGCGCCAGCGTCAGGATCGGCCGCAGCCGCTTGCCGCCGGAATTGATCAGGTGGTTCGCCACCTCCGGAATCATCGTCACTTCGGAGCCGGTCCGGGAAAGGATCGTGCTGTTGACGCGTTGCAAGTCCGCCGCGACGAGATCCACCAGGCGGTCGATTGAAGGTTCGCCCGGACTTCCGAACTGCAGGACTACAGCCACTTAGATATTCTCCACTAACGGCGCGCTCCACTAAAGCCGCGGAAGCATAGAAACGCGATGGTGAGGCGGCAAGTACGGCAACCGGTACGGCAGCTATAAACCGTGCAAAAAGACCGATTATGACGCCAGTTTATTCCCAATGGCGTATTCGAGGTGGCGGTAGAGCGGGGCGATGTCAAGTCACGAACGCGATCGCCGCAAAGCGCGCCTGCGGCGCCATTTTCGATAGCGTGACGTGGGGCCGCCGCGAAGCTAAGTTCGAAACCAAGTCGAGGCTAAGTTCGAGGCTAAGTTTCTTGCGATTTTGGCGCTGTGCGCGCCAGGCGAAGACCGGCGGCGGAGCTCAATGTGCGCGAACTCGTTCGCACCAATAATCTTGTGCTGATCTCGGCGATTGAGGCGCTGCTAAAAGGCGCCGACATCGACCACATGATCGTCGATCAGAACATGAGCGTCATGGAAGGCTCGATCGGCATTTTCCCGCGCCGCATCCTGGTCGATGAGGACCAGGTGCAGGCGGCGCGCCGGCTGCTCTCTGAAGCCGGTCTTGCCGACGAACTTCGGCCCGATGGCCGCTGAGCCGGCGGATGTAAGTGACGACGCCGTTCTCGGCGGCCGGCTGGTTCTGCGCCAGCCGTTACGCGGTCACCGGTTCGGTCACGATGCCATCTTGCTGGCGGCGGCGGTGCCGGCTTTGCCCGGAGAGCACGCCGTCGACCTCGGCGCCGGTGTCGGCGCTGCCGGGCTTGCGCTGGCGCACCGCGTAGTGGGTTTGTCCGTCACGCTCGTGGAGATCAATCCTGATTTAACCGCGCTCGCCGCCGGCAACGCCATACGCAACGATCTCGGCGAGCGTGTGCGCGCCGTCTGCCTCGATGTCGAGGCATCGGCAGCGGCTTTTGCCGAAGCCGGATTGCCGCCCGCAAGCGCTGCGCATGTGCTGATGAATCCACCGTTCAATTCAGTGTCCCATCAAACGTCGCCGGATCGCGGCCGCCGTGTTGCCCATGTCGGATCGGGCGAGACGCTGCAGCGGTGGCCCGGCGCGGCGGCACGGCTTCTCGCCGCTTCGGGTGCCGTCACGCTGATCTGGCGTGCTGATGGCTTGAGCGACGTGCTCTCGGCGTTGGCGCCGGCTTTCGGCAGCGTGTCGGTATTGCCGGTTTATCCAAAGCCGAATGCGGCGGCGATCCGCGTGTTGGTGCGCGCGATCAAAGGTGGTCAGGCGCCTCTGCAATTACTTCCGGGTTTGTTGCTTACCGACGGCAATAATAAACCCACCGGGCAGGCCGAAGCAGTGCTGCGCGGAAATTCGGCACTGATGCAGTACTGATAATCGAAAACTGAAAACGCCGGCTTTGCTCAGCCGATAGGCATCACGCTGGCAGCGAATTGGGCGATCGCGCCGGGGCCGGTTTGGTGCGGATACGGAAAGGAAGGTGCGAAAGGCCTAGAATGACAGCAATTAGCATCATCAGCATATAAATCTTCATTGCGGTCCGCCGTCTTTCTCAAACCCAGCACTCGTTCTGTAAGCAAGAAGCATTCCATCCAATTAACAAAGCGTTACTTGTCGGCGTTGTCGGCAATTCATATGTGGAACCCATGAGCGAGACCGCCGACGGGCAACGGAGAAACTGGTTTGCGCAGGCGGTGCGGCCGCTACGCCGGGTGTTGCCAAGAGGTATGAGACGTTTGCTGCCGAGACGTTTCCGCCGCGATCCGGTTGTGCCGGTGGTTCGGCTCAGCGGTATTATCGGTGTCTCGTCGCCGCTGCGGCCAGGCCTGACGCTTGCCGGAATCGCCAAGACACTCGACCGCGCTTTCGCGGTGCCCAATGCGTCAACCGTCGCGCTTGTCATCAATTCGCCGGGCGGGTCGCCGGTGCAGTCGCACCTGATCTTCCGGCGCATTCGTGAACTCGCCGCTGAGAAGAACCGCCGTGTCGTCGCCTTCGTCGAAGACGCCGCGGCGTCCGGCGGTTACATGATCGCCTGCGCCGCTGACGAGATCATCGCCGACCCGCATTCGATCGTGGGTTCGATTGGCGTGGTCGGCGGCACATTCGGCTTCACCAAGCTGATGGACAAGGTCGGCATCGAGCGGCGGCTGTATACCTCCGGCGAGCACAAGGCGACGCTGGACCCGTTCCTGCCGGAGAACCCGGACGACGTGGAACGGCTAAAAAAGCTGCAACGGGAAATTCACGATAGTTTTATCGCGCTGGTCAAATCGCGCCGTGGCGGCAAGCTCAATGGCCCAGAAAACGACTTGTTTTCCGGGGAATATTGGACCGGTACGCGCGGTATGGAACTTGGGCTTGTCGACGGCATCGGCGATTTGCGCGGCGTTCTGCGGCAACGATTCGGCGATAAGCTCGTTACGCCTTTGATCAGCGCCGAGCGCGGCTGGTTGGGGCGTCGGGTGTCCGGTGTGGCGCGCGGCGACCTGTTAGGCGGAATGTCGGCCGGGTTTGCCGGCGGTCTTGCTGCAGGTCTTGCCGATGACCTGATCTCGGCGCTCGAGGCGCGGGCGATGTGGGCGCGGTTTGGTCTGTAGATGTTTGAGCATGATCTTTTCGGAAAACCGGCGGCCACTTTTCCGGATCATGCTCTAACCCTGGAGTGCTCCGATGCATCCGGTCATGATCTTGAGTTTGGGAATGGTAGGAGCAGCCGCGCTGGTGCGCTGGTGCGTGCGCGAGGTTCATCGCGTCAACATCGATCTCGATGCCGTGCGTGCACAGGCGGCCGTCGAGCCGGTCGACCGAAGGAACTTGCCGACGCTCAGGCGCGATCCGCGCACCGGGGAATACCGGCCGGGGTAGCGGTCATCATTAAGCCCCGTCGTCCTTCGAGGCTCGCTTTCGCTCGCACCTCAGGATAACGGACAATAGCCTTACTGCCCCGGATCCTTGATCCCGCGATCTTTGACGATCTTTCCCCACTTCTCGTATTCGGCCTTGAGGAAGGTGCCGAACGCATCCGGTGTGTCAGCCGCCGGCGTTGCGCCGGCATTGACCAGTTTCTCATGCACGCCCGGATCAGCCAGCGCGTCGATGACCGCCTTGTTGAGCTTGGCGATCACCGCCGGCGGCGTCTTGGCCGGCGCCAGCAAGCCGTACCAGCTCGACGCATCGGTGTTCGGATAGCCTTGCTCGGCGAAAGTCGGCACGTCGGGCAGCAGCGGGTCGCGCTTGTCGGAGGCGACGCCGATCGGCAGCAGCGTGCCGGCGCGGATCTGCGCGATCACCACCGGCACATCGAGCACGGTGACTTCTACCTGGCCGCCGAGGAGGTCGGTCAAGGCCGGCGCGGCGCCGCGATAAGGCACGTGGAGGAATTGCACGCCCGCAGAAGCATCGAGCATTTCCTGCGCCAGGTGCGGCGGCGAGCCGATGCCGGTCGACGCGAACGGGATGGTGCCGGGTTTCGCCTTGGCCAGTGCGACGAGGTCTTTCACCGATTTGACGCCGAGGCCCGGCTTCACGACCATCACTTCGGTGACCTTGGTCACCAGCGCGACCGGCGCGAAGTCCTTGAGCGTGTCGAACGGCATGTTCGACAAGATATGCGGCGACACCGTCACCGCGCCGGCAGTGGTGAGAAACAGCGAGTAACCGTCGGGATCGGATTTCGCCACGTCGCCGCCGCCCATCGTGCCGTTGGCGCCGGGCTTGTTGTCGATATAGACGCGCTGGCCGAGCAGCGATGTCATCTTCTCCGCCACGATCCGGCCGACGAAATCGGTCGGGCCGCCAGGCGGAAAAGCCACCACGATGCGTACCGGGCGGGTCGGATAATCCTGCGCGTAGGCAGCCTGCGTGGCCGCCAAAGTGAGTACCGCGCCCATAACGGCCGCGGCGTATCGAAGCTTTTCCATCCCTGTATCCCCGGATTTTGATCGTCGGTTGATGCTGCTCCTAGCATAAAGGTTCGGGCGAATCGCCCATACTTGGTGCCGCAGCGCTCCTCTTGACCTGCCGCGAGCCTTCAACCAACAAAGTGCCGATGAGCACAGCCAGCGAACAACTGCCGCCGTATATGCGCCCGGAACGCTCCTTTCAGGGGCTGATCTTGGCGTTGCAGCGTTATTGGGCGGACTGGGGCTGCGTTATCCTGCAGCCCTATGACATGGAGGTTGGCGCCGGCACGTTTCATCCGGCGACGACGCTCCGCGCGCTCGGGCCGAAATCGTGGAACGCCGCCTATGTGCAGCCATCGCGCCGGCCGAAAGACGGCCGCTATGGCGAAAACCCGAACCGGTTGCAGCACTATTATCAGATGCAGGTGATCCTCAAGCCGTCGCCCGACGACTTGCAGGAGCTTTATCTGAAATCGCTCTACGCCATCGGCATCGATCCGAAGATCCATGACATCCGTTTCGTCGAAGACGATTGGGAAAGCCCGACGCTCGGCGCCTGGGGGCTCGGCTGGGAGTGCTGGTGCGACGGCATGGAAGTGTCGCAGTTCACCTACTTCCAGCAGGTTGCCGGTTTCGAATGTGCGCCGGTTGCCGGCGAACTCACCTACGGCCTCGAGCGGCTCGCGATGTACGTGCAGGGCGTCGAGAACGTCTACGACCTCAATTTCAACGGCCGCGACGGCGATGCGCGCGTCTCTTACGGCGATATATTCCTGCAAGCCGAGCAGGAATATTCGCGGCATAATTTCGAATATGCCGATACCGACATGCTGTTCGAGCAATTCAAGATGGCGGAAGCGGCATGCAAAAAATATCTCGACGACGGCTGGCGTGCCGGCAGTGACGGCGGCAATCGCGGCCGTCATCTGATGGCGCTGCCGGCCTACGACCAGTGCATCAAGGCGAGCCATGTGTTCAACTTGCTCGATGCCCGCGGCGTCATCTCGGTGACCGAGCGGCAGAGTTACATCTTGCGGGTGCGCGAACTCGCCAAGGCGTGCGGCGAGGCGTGGCTCGCGACCGAAGGCGGCGGGAAAATCACCAGCGAAGCGGTAAAGTAAGATGCACGCAGCGGAGAGGGCAAAATGAGCGAACCAGAAATCGGCGGACGCCGTCCGCTGCCGATCAATGTCGTGGCCGGGGAAAGCTACTGGTGGTGCGCCTGCGGGCGTTCCAAGGCGCAGCCATTCTGCGACGGCTCGCACAAGGGCACCGAATTCCGGCCGCAGGAATGGAAGGCCACTTCCAACGAGGAAGTCTGGTTCTGCACCTGCAAGCGCTCGCAGCATCAGCCGATGTGCGACGGCAGCCACAAAGCGTTATAGCGACTGACGGCTTCTAAGCTGGGCGGGCGGGTTTGATCGATGTTGCTCTGGATCATCATCGCGGTCGCCGTGGCGATAGCGATCTATGTCATCGTCATATTCAACAGGCTTGTTCGCCTGCGCCAGATGGCGAACGAGGCGTGGAGCGGCATCGACGTCCAGCTTAAACGGCGGTCTGATCTCGTTCCCAACCTGGTGGAAACTGTCAAAGGCTATGCTGCACACGAGCGCTCGGTGTTGGAAGATGTGGCGGCGCTGCGTGGCGCCGCACGCGCTGTCCCGGAAGGTGATGTGGTCGGTCGCGCCAGAGCGGAAGGCGCTTTGTCGGCGGGGCTCGGCAAGCTGTTCGCGCTCGCCGAAGCGTATCCTGACCTCAAGGCCAGCGGAAACTTTCTCGAATTGCAGAAGCAGCTCAGTGCGCTTGAGGATGATCTGCAGATGGCGCGCCGCTATTACAACGGCACGGTACGCAATCTCAACGTCACGGTGCAATCGTTTCCGAGCAGCGTGATCGCCGGGATGTGTGGATTTACCGCGCGTGACTTTTTCGAGCTTGCGGATGCCAGCGAGCGCAATGTACCGCAGGTTCGGATCGATCCGACTCCGGCATGAACGGGCTTTGGCGCATCGCTGTTTTGGTCGCCGCGCTCACGGGTGCCCGCAGCGCAGTCGCTGACGAAGTCATCCATTCCTTCAATTCCGACGTGACTGTCGCCCAAGACGGCGAACTTACCGTCACCGAGACTTTGCGCGTCCGCGCCGAAGGCAACGCCATGCGGCACGGCATCTTCCGCGACTTTCCGTTCACCTTTCGCGACGCCGGTGGCCGGCTGCGTGAAGTGACGTTCGGTGTGCTCGCGGTTTGGCGTGATGGTTTTCGCGAGCCGTATCACACCGATCGCGACCATGGCGTTATTCGCATCTATGCTGGCGACAAGGACGTGCTGATCCAGCCCGGCGAGCACACTTACGTGTTCCAGTATCATACCGGGCGACAGGTGCGCTGGTTCGACGGCAAGCCCGAACTGAACTGGAATGTCACCGGCAATTTCTGGCGCTTCCCGGTCGAGACGGCAACTTACGCTTTGCACCTTGCAGACGGCGCTGCGCCGCTGCGCTGGACTGCCTTCACCGGAGTTTCCGGCGCACGCGGCACCGATTGGCGCGGCGCCATCAGCAGCGACGGCACGCTTACGGTCTCGACCACGCGGCGGCTATCGCCTGGCGAAGGCTTGACCGTTGTCGCGGCGCTGCCCGCAGACCGCGGTGGATCCACCGAGCGCCGAAACGCTGTTGTGGTATGAATTTTTCGACTACCGCCAATGGATTATCGGCGGCGTCGGTTTCCTCGTCATCCTGATCTACTATTTCGCGGCCTGGGAAGCGTTCGGACGCGATCCCACGGGCGGCGCGATCATTCCTCTGTTTCATCCGCCGGAGGGGATCTCGCCGGCGCTCGCCAATTACATTCACCGCTGGGGCCTGACCCGCGAAAAATGGCGTGCGTTTACGGCTGCGGCGCTGTCGCTCGCCGTGCGCGGCGTCATCGTGGTGGATCGTTCCGGTGGCGGCCTTACGCTCAAAGCAACTGGAAACAGTCCGGATGGCGCGACGCCTTTGCCTGCGGAGGAACGCGCAATCCTAACCACGGTGACCATAGCGGGCGGATCGATCGTGATCGATCGCGCGCACGCCAAGACTGTTGCCGATCTCGCCGACAAATTCACGACAGCCGTCGTCACCGAGAACCGCAATCGGTTCTTTCGGCGTAATCTCGGCTACGTCGTGTTTGGTGTGGCGATGACGGCGGCGATCATCGCTGCCGTCGTCAACTTTGGCGGTCTGCAGGATACCGACCTCCTGATCATGGGCGTTCTCGGATTCGGCGGCGTGTTCCTCGGCATGTTCATCCTGCCGGTCCTGCAATCCCTGTTCGGGGACGGCCCCAAGTTTGCAAAACAGGTGCGCCTTGCCGTCCTTGTCTTGATGGCGGCGATCTTTATCTCGTTCTTGCTCAATATCGCCGGCGCGGTGTCGCTCGCCGGACTGAGGGAAAGCCTGCCGGTGGTGGGCGCGTTCGTCGAAAACTATCCGTTCCCCTTCGTCCTGATCACGGCTTTCGCGGCGCTCAACGGCATTTTCCTCTACCTGATGAAGGCGCCGACCGTGCTTGGCCGCAAGGTCATGGATCAACTTGATGGCTTGCGGCTTTATCTTGAGACGGCGGAGTCGGATCGGCTCAATGCCGCGGCCCCGGAGATCACCACAGACCGTTTCGAGGCGCTGCTGCCCTATGCCGTCGCGCTCGATGTGGAAAAGCCGTGGGCGCACGCCTTCGAGGCGGCGTTGCGGCGTGCGTATCCGGAAGATGCCGATCCGATGGGCCATTATCGGCCGGGCTGGTACGGCGGCGGCAACTGGTCGAGCAGTAACTTCGAAAGCAGCATGGCCTCGACCGTCGGCGGCGTGAGCGGCGCATTCGCAGCGGCGGTGCCAGCCTCGTCCGGTTCGTCGGGCTTCTCCGGTGGGGGCGGTGGCTCCGGCGGTGGTGGAGGCGGCGGCGGGGGTGGTGGCTGGTAGCTTCCGGGTGACAGCGGACACAGGCCTTGCTAGGCAGGCGCCACCATGCCCGACCTTCTGCTCGAACTGTTTTCCGAGGAAATTCCCGCGCGTATGCAGGCACGCGCGGCGGAGGATTTGCGCAAAGGCGTCACCGACCGGCTGGTGAATGCGGGCCTCGTCTACGAAGGCGCCAAGGCGTTCGTGACGCCGCGGCGGCTGGCGCTGGCGGTGCATGGCGTGCCGGCGCGGCAGCCGGACATCAAGGAAGAACGCAAGGGTCCGAAGGTCGGCGCTCCCGAGCAGGCTATCGCGGGCTTTCTGCGCGCCGCGGGATTGAAGTCGATCGACGAAGCGAAAGTGCAGCCGGACAAGAAGGGCGATTTCTATGTCGCGGTGATCGAGAAGCCGGGCCGCGCCGCGATCGACGTGATCGGCGAAATCATTCCCGACGTCATCAAGAGCTTTCCATGGCCGAAGTCGATGCGCTGGGGCGCGCCGTCGCGGGAGCCGGGCGCGCTGACCTGGGTGCGGCCGCTGCATTCCATCGTCGCGACGTTCGGGCCGGAAACGGAGGACCCGGACATCGTCCAGTTTTCGGTGAACGGCATCGCCGCCGGCAATGAGACGCGCGGCCACCGCTTCATGGCGCCGCAAAGCTTCACGGTGCGCCGGCTCGACGACTACGCGCAAAAACTCGACAAGGCCAAGGTGGTGCTCGACGCACAGCGCCGCCGCGACATCATCCTCACCGAAGCCAAGCAACTTGCCTTCGCGCAGGGCCTCGAACTGATCGAGGACGAAGGCCTGCTCAACGAGGTCTGCGGCCTGGTTGAATGGCCGGTGGTGCTGATGGGCGCGTTCGACGCGAGCTTTCTCTCAATCCCCGAGGAAGTGATCCGCGCCACCATCCGCAACAACCAGAAATGCTTCGTGCTGCGCGACGCCGAGACCGCGAGGCTCGACCAACAAATTCATCCTGGTTTCGAATCTCGAAGCCGAAGACGGCGGCAAGGAAATTGTCGCTGGCAACGAGCGCGTGATCCGCGCGCGGCTGTCGGATGCGAAATTCTTCTACGAGACCGATCTGAAGAATTGGGCCGAGGTGCCGCTTGAAGATCGCCTGCCGAAGTTCGAGCACATCGTGTTCCACGAAAAGCTTGGCACTCAAGTTGAGCGAATTGCAGCGGATTAAGCGGCTTGCTCGGAACATGGCGAGATTGGCGAATACCAGAAAAAGCTCGGTCAGGCGCCGTATCGCGGTAAAAGCGCCGTATTCCACAATCACGTCCAGCGCGCTGCGGAATTGTGCAAAGCAGATTTGCTGACCGAAGTCGTCGGAGAATTTCCCGAATTGCAAGGGTTGATGGGAAAATACTACGCCGAAGCCGCAAGGCGAGGACGAAGCCGTCGCTCACGCTTGCGAGGATCACTACAAGCCGAAAGGTCCGGACGATCTGGTGCCAGCCGATCCGGTTTCGATTGCAGTTGCGCTTGCGGACAAACTCGACACTCTGATCGGATTTTGGGGTGTGAATGAAAAGCCGACGGGAAGCAAGGACCCGTATGCGTTCCGAAGAGCCGCATTAGGAATAGTTGCAATTATTCTTCAAAACGATCTTCGTCTCCGTTTGCGAGGAATATGTTTCGAGGACCTGAAAAGGCGCGATGTCGTGCGCGTGTTTCTCGAAGAGCAATGGCCTAAGGGGCACAAAGAGCTTTCCGTTATCGAACAAGGAGAGCAGCTTCGCTGGCTCGTCGCTGGAGAGCTTGTCGCTTTCTTCGCCGAACGCCTGAAAGTTCAGCTCCGCGAGCAGGGCGCGCGGCACGATCTCGTGGACGCAGTGTTCGCCCTCGAAGGTCAGGACGATCTTCTGCTGATCGTCCGCCGTGTCGAAGCGCTCGGGAAATTCCTCGACACCGAAGATGGCAAAAGTCTACTCGCGGGCACCAAGCGCGCGAGCAACATCCTGCGCATCGAGGAAAAGAAGGATAATCGCGACTATACCGGCGCACCAAAGCCGACCCTTTACACTCAACCCGAGGAAAAGGCGCTGGCGCAGGCGATCGACACCGCCAAGGCCGAAGCATCCGCCGCCGTCGCCAAGGAAGATTTCGGTTCCGCGATGACGGCCATGGCGAAGCTGCGGCCGAGTGTCGATGCGTTCTTCGACAAGGTGACGGTCAACGCCGACGACAAGGCGCTGCGCGAAAACCGGCTCAAGCTGCTCAACGAAATCCGCGCCGCCACCCGCGCGGTCGCCGATTTTTCTAGGATAGGTGTTATCGGCACGATGGCTGCAACGGAAGGGCAAGACAAAGCAGCTAGCGAGGGTGGTGCAAATCCGGAGCGGCGCGCTGGTTCTTCGCAGTAATCGCGAGCACCAAAAGCGATCAGCAGCAACCGCATTCGTCCCCCGACCAAGCCTCGCGGCCTTCCTTGACCAGGAGCCACACGATTGCCAGCGAACCGACACCATCAATCCACCACGCGCCGACAAGCCATTGCGCGGCGAGGCTGATAACGACCACGAATGACAGCCATCCGCATGTCACAGCTTCCATGGCGTCGGCACGGAGCGCACGGCTTCCGATCTTCTCGGCGATGGCGATCTTGCGCCGCGCCAAGTAGCGCATGGCGGGAATGGCGATCAGCGCGACGAGAAGGCCCGGCCATGAAAATTCTTCGCCGGTTTTTTCCCACAGTTGCCACACGGCCGCTGCGGTGACGTAGGCCGCCAGGAGGAACAGCAACGCGCCGCCAACGCGACTGGCGATACGTTCGGCACGTTCGGAAAACTTCTGCCCATGGCGAAGCTCGACCGATAGCCGCCACATAAGCACCCCGGCAGATGCCAACTCTATGACGCTATCGAGGCCGAACGCGATCAGCACAAGGCTTCCGGCGGTCACGCCAGCGGCAATGGCGACGATGGCTTCAACAGTCATCCATCCGATGGTCAACCATTCGAGACGGAAAGCCTCATGAATGAGTGACAGCCGGTCGGCTCGCGGGGGCAGGATCAGCGGTGGCGGAGCGCAGCACTCGGTCATCGGATGAGCGTAGCGGGCGCGTCCGACGCTCGCAAGATCGCTGCGCGGGAAGACAGTGCGAACTTTGGTCGATGTCGTTTGCTGCTGAAAACCTAACACGCGCCTATCGTGTTCGGGCGCCGTGATGCTCGCGTCGGAAGCACTGAAAAGCGAAAAGCGGCAACCGCATTGTGTTCCGCACTCGCAGTGCTCCTCAAAATCACGATGGATGCAAAACCTCGACGGTCAGATGCGACAGCGATTTGAAGCGGGCAAGTCGGGCGCGATAATAGCCGGCGTCCCGCGCTTGCTTGGTGACGACCGAAATAATTGCTCCAAGATGCCCCGGCCCCAAGCGCCAGAGATGGAGATCGGCAAGCTCGTCGCCGTCGTTCTCAATGGCTTGGCGAAGATCGTTCGCGGTCCGTGAGTCAGGGGTTACATCGAGCAGGATAGCGCCGGTGTCCCGGATCAGTCCGTAAGACCAGCTCGCGATGACAGCAGCACCTACGATGCCCACGAGCGGGTCCATCCAGAGCCAGCCGAAGGAACGGGCGAGCAGAAGGCCCGCGATCACAAGCACGGACACAGCGGCATCGGCAATGACATGGATCACGGCGGCGCGCATGTTGTTGTCTCGGTTCACCGAGCCGTGTGCGTGTTCATGCTCTTCAAAAACGACCGAATAATCCTGCTGGCCTATTCGCACGTGCGCAGTGAACGCGTGCGGCTCTGGAATCTCTTCGGCCAATTCAAGATAGCCGCCTTGATCCTTCATCAGGAAAAGATGCCGCGTACCGTCAGAACGCACGGTTTCAACGGAGGCAGCTTCTGCCGTTAGTGCAGGGCCGGTTTCGGCGCGGAGCCGGAAACGCGGTGGCGCGCCGTCCTCGAACACTTCGAGAATGACGACCCCGGCTCCGGTTGAAACGTGGTGTGCCTCGTCATGGTCGTGGCCCTCATGGTCGTGGCCCTTTTGCGCGCGACCGTGACTGTGGCCGTGATGATCATGCCCGCCGCCGCTCAAGAGCCAGGCACTGGTAATGTTTACGGCCAGGCCAAGACAGGCAATCGGGATTGCCTCTGCGAAATGGATTGCGACGGGCGCGAAGATACGGCTGACGGATTCGTAAGCGATAAGCAGCGCAATCATCGCAAGTATAATGGCGCTGGTGAATCCCGCGAGGTCGCCGAGTTTGCCGGTGCCGAAGCTGAAGTGGGGATCGTTGGCGTGCTTGCGGGCATACGAATAAGCGAGAGCCGCGAGCAGGAGTGCTCCCGCGTGCGTGCTCATATGCAGACCATCGGCGACGAGCGCGATTGAGCCGAACAGCCAACCGCCGACAATCTCAGCGATCATCATGGCGCCGCAGAGCCAGATTACCGCCCAGGTCCGGCGCTCGCTTTTTTCGTGCCCTTCGCCAAGGAACACATGGCTGTGGAGCGCTGACCGAGCCGCGCCGCTGGTTTCAATCATGGCGGCCTCTCATTTCAGATAGGTGCGGATAACTTCGAGGAGTTGCTCTGCCGCTTCAGGTCGAAGAGCACCCGGATATTTCTCGGCATCCACGAGATGCTCGTGAACATGGTCCTCGACGACTTCTGCCATCAGACCAGCCATAGCGCCGCGCGCACCGGCAATCAGATGCATGATCTGCTCACAGCCGGTTTCCTCGTTGAGAGCGCGTTCGATGCCTTCAAGCTGGCCCCGGATGCGGCGCACGCGGGCTAGAAGTTTCTTTTTTTCACGGATCGTATGGGTCATAAGGCCTTATGGCATAGCCCCCCACCCTATACAACGCTTGGCAATATACCTTTTATATTGACAATTATCTCTGTTTAAGATACAAAGCAGCTGCTTTCGTTCTTAAAGATTCGCCGCAGGCCACGGCGAACCCTGAACAGACGAAAGCTCTCGTACTCATGTCGGTGGAGCGCCGGGAGGCGCAGCGCGCCCGAAGCAGGCGGTTCGCGCAAGCGGATCGATCTGTGGCGCGCGCCACGCCCGAAGCGCGAGCGGGTGGTAACGCTCGTTCGCGTGGCGTGGCCCACGACCCTGGCGCCTCCCGGCGCTCCATTGCGCTCCACCGTGAGCGTCTTGCCGTACGCTTTTGCAAAGCTCGGACGCCGACGCGCCGCGAGAATGCTCTCACCTGTCCGCGCAGGCGGCAGCAGGGGAGGATTCGAGAAAACTTCTTATCCGCGTGACGCCGATGTTGAGAAGCTGTGCGAAGTGCGGCGATCTGCTTCCGTCAATTGCGTTTGTCGCATAGAACCGATCCGCGGCTCGTGCGTTAGGGGTTCGTCGAATTCTGCCGCGCGGGGCGGCGCTAAGCATTGTAACTTTAAGGAAATCCAATGGTCATCACTGCCACGGAGCTTTCACCGATTGTTGCGCTGGTCGCCGGCGTTCTGATCTTGATCATGCCGCGGCTGCTCAACTACATCGTCGCCCTGTACCTTATTTTCGTCGGTTTGATGGGCCTCAATGCCGTCCATCATTTCTTTCATTAGCCTCGGTCTGGATCTGTGAGCCCCAGCGGGTATTGCAGCCCACAACAGCCGGGACCAATCGCACAAATCAGCAATGGCCAAATCGCGCTCTAGAAAATCCCGTTCATTCGTGAAGAAACCGGCGCGGCGCGCTACCGCCAAATCGGCGAAGCGCGCGAAGTCGGCAAAAGCTGCGAAGCCGATGCAAGCCGCCAAGCTGGCGAAGACCGCAAAGGCAGTCCCGCCCGCCAAGGCGGCGAAGGGCCAATGGGTCTATGGCTTTGGCGGCGGTAAGGCGGCCGGGCGTTCCTCGATGCGCAACCTGCTCGGTGGCAAAGGCGCGGGCCTCGCCGAGATGGCGCATCTCGGCCTGCCGGTGCCGCCCGGCTTCACCATCACCACGGAAGTCTGCACTTATTTCTACGACCACGGCAAAACTTATCCGAAGGATCTGAAAGCTCAAGCCGAGGCGGCGCTGGCCGAGGTCGGCCGCATCACCAAAAAGAAATTCGGCGATGCCGAGAATCCGCTGCTGGTCTCGGTGCGCTCCGGGGCGCGGGCGTCGATGCCGGGCATGATGGATACCGTGCTCAATCTCGGCCTCAACGACACGACAGTGAAGGCGCTCGCGGAGAAATCCGGCGACATGCGGTTCGCCCAGGATAGCTACCGCCGTTTCATCACCATGTATTCCGATGTGGTGCTCGGCATCGGCCATCATCACTTCGAGGAAATCCTCGACGACCACAAGGATCGCAACGGCTACACCCTCGATACCGATCTCAGCGCCGGCGACTGGTCGGAGATCATCGCCCGCTACAAGGAGCGGGTGGAGGAAGAAAGCGGCAAGCCGTTCCCGCAGGATCCGCACGATCAGTTGTGGGGCGCGATCGGCGCGGTGTTCAGTTCTTGGATGAACCAGCGCGCCATCACCTATCGCCGCCTGCAAAGCATTCCGGAAAGCTGGGGCACCGCGGTCAATGTGCAGGCCATGGTGTTCGGCAATATGGGCGACAACTCGGCGACCGGCGTTGCGTTCACGCGCAATCCGTCGACCGGCGAGAGCAAGCTCTACGGCGAATTCCTGATCAATGCGCAAGGCGAAGACGTCGTCGCCGGCATCCGCACGCCGCAAGAGATCACCGAAGACGCGCGCAAGGAGGCGGGCTCCGACAAGCCGTCGATGGAGTCGGCGCTGCCGGACGCTTTCGCGCAGCTCAAGCGCATCCAGGCCACGCTCGAGAAGCATTATCGCGACATGCAGGATCTCGAGTTCACGGTAGAGCAGGGCAAGCTGTGGATGCTGCAGACCCGAAGCGGCAAGCGCACAGCCCAAGCGGCGCTGCGCATCGCGGTCGAGTTGGCGCAAGAAAAACTCATCACCAAAGATGAGGCGGTGTTGCGCGTCGATGCCGCCGCGCTCGAGCAGCTTCTGCATCCGACCATCGATCCCGCTGCCGAGCGCAAGGTGCTGGCCACCGGCCTGCCGGCATCGCCCGGCGCGGCCTGCGGCGAGATCGTGTTTTCGTCGGAAGAGGCCGAGGTGCTGAAGAACCAGGGACGCAAAGTCATTCTGGTTCGGGTCGAGACCTCGCCGGAAGACATTCACGGCATGCACGCCGCCGAAGGCATTTTGACCACGCGCGGCGGCATGACATCCCATGCGGCGGTGGTCGCGCGCGGCATGGGCAAGCCGTGCGTATCCGGCGCCGGTTCGCTGCGGGTCGACTACCGCACGCAAACCATGACCGCCGGCGGCACGACGATGAAGAAGGGCGAGATCCTGACCATCGACGGCTCGACCGGCCAGGTGCTCGCCGGCCGGGTGCCGATGCGAGAGCCCGCGCTCGCCGGCGAGTTCGCCACCGTGATGAAATGGGCCGACGGCGTGCGCAAGCTTAAAGTGCGCGCCAATGCCGATACGCCGGCCGACGCACAGGCCGCGGTCAAATTCGGCGCCGAGGGCATCGGGCTGTGCCGCACCGAGCACATGTTCTTCGAAGCGGATCGCATCCGTGCGGTGCGCGAGATGATCCTCTCCGACGACGAGAAGTCGCGGCGCGCGGCGCTTGCCAAGCTTTTGCCGATGCAACGCAACGATTTCGTGGCGCTGTTCAAGATCATGGGCGCGCGGCCGGTGACGATCCGGCTGCTCGATCCGCCGCTGCACGAATTCCTGCCCCACACCGAGGAAGAGATCGCCGAAGTCGCGCAAGCGATGGGCGCCGATCCGAAGAAACTCGCGGATCGCGCCCGCGATCTGCACGAGTTCAATCCGATGCTCGGCTTCCGTGGCTGCCGGCTCGCCATCGCGTACCCGGAAATTGCCGAGATGCAGGCGCGCGCGATCTTCGAAGCCGCCGCCGAAGTCCAGAAAGAGACCGGCGCTGCGGTCACGCCGGAAATCATGGTGCCTCTGATCGCGACCAAAGCCGAGCTCGACCTGGTCAAGGATCGGATCGACGCCATGGCGAAGATCGTGGCCGACGAGACCAAGACCAAACTCAAATATCAGGTCGGCACCATGATCGAGCTGCCGCGTGCGGCGCTGATGGCCGGCGAGATCGCGGAGACCGCGGAGTTCTTCTCGTTCGGCACCAACGACCTGACACAGACTGCATTCGGCATCAGCCGCGACGACGCCGCAAGCTTCCTCAATATCTACACCGCGCGCGGCATCCTGCCGTTCGATCCGTTCGTCTCGATCGACCGCGAAGGCGTCGGCGAACTGATCCGCATCGCCACTGAGCGCGGCCGCAAGGTGCGTAAAGATATCAAGCTCGGCATTTGCGGCGAGCACGGCGGCGATCCGTCGTCAGTGATGTTCTGTAACGAGGTCGGACTTGATTACGTGTCGTGTTCGCCGTTCCGCGTACCGATCGCGCGGCTCGCGGCAGCGCAGGCGGCGCTCGGCAAGCGCAGCAGCGGCGGCGAAGGATAAATATTTTACGCTCATCCCCGCGGAGGCGGGGACCCAGCGTAAGATTATTGACGCGCAGAGCTTCCATCTGGATTCCCGCTTTCGCGGGAATGAGCGGATAGAGTTCCGCTTCATCCGTTCGGGTGCAAAGTTCCATCGCGCATGTGCGATCGTAGTTAATCAATTGCGAATTTTTCATTCGTTCCGCAGCCGCGCATGGAACTTACAGTGTTCGTCGGCAACCAAGATTGCGCGAGTGCGCACCAGTTCACCGCGCGTGACACGCGATTAACGCGTTCGCAACGTTAACCCCACAATAATTCAACCTGTCGCATTCGCGGCACTTCGATAGCGTTTGCATAACAAGTACGCGTTGCGTCAGGCGTTGGGGTCAGGGGTAATGGTTGCGTCGCGTGTTCGGGCGGTGAGTGCTTCGGCATCGCCCTTCTGGTTCGGTGCGTTTTTCTTCGCGCTGATGCCGACGTCGGTCGGATACCAGGATCTCGCCGCGCTGTTGTCGCAGCAGCCGTCATTCGCCCAGCATGTTCGCGACCATCTGATCGCTTCGCCGTTCGGCACTATCGAGCCCGCCACTTTCAGCTACGGCCGTCCGATCGGCACGTCGATGCCGGAGCCGCTCGGCTATCAGACCGTCAACTTCGATCCGAGCTCGCTGGATCGCAGTAATTTTCAAGTTGATGCGCCGCTGAATGCGCCGGGTCCGGCGCTCGAATATCCAACCGTCAACCGCGCGCGCAAAGGCGACCGACTGCCGACGGCCCTGCCGGCGCCGGAACCGCTGCAAGGTCTTGCGCCGATTGATGCTGTGCCTGCCGTGCAACCGGTGTTGTCGCCGTCTCCAGCGCCCGCGCCGAAATTGCCACTCAAAAGTGTCGACCTCAATGCGGTGCCGCCGATGGCGCAGCCGGCGGAATTGCCGCCATCAACACCAGTTCTGCAACTTGATGCGGATCAGGGCGGCGTCAATTCAATGCTGACGGCGAAACCGGCCGCATCGATTGCCGACGACGATTTCGCGCTGCTCGACAAGCCGCCGGAAATTCCGCCGGCGAATGAAATGTATCCGTCGAGCGGGCAGGGCTCGCCGTTCGCGACCATGTCGTTCCTCGATAGCGATTCCGAAGCGAGCAGCGCGCAGACCTATTTCGGTGTCGGCTCGATGGGCACGGCGGACGGATTGCAGCGCTGGGCGCCCGGCGGCGAGCCGACGATGGTGTCGCCGGCCAATTCCGGTATCAAGCTGTCGGCGCTCGAGAGCGACGATACGCAGGCTGACGAGGGCGGCGAGACGATCGCCAGCAAGAACAATTCCGAACTGTCGCGCACGCCGGCGGAGCGCCTCGGCCTGCTTGGCAAGCCGCGCCTCCAGGCGGAAAAATGTCTCGCCGACGCGGTCTATTTCGAAGCGCGCGGCGAGCCCGAAAAAGGCCAGGAGGCCGTGGCGCAGGTGGTGATGAACCGCGTGTTCTCCGGGTTCTACCCGAACAATGTTTGCGGCGTGGTCTATCAGAACGCCGAGAAGCACCTTGCCTGTCAGTTCACCTTCGCCTGCGAAGGCAAGGACCTCAACAAGATCGAAGAGCCTGACATGTGGGAGCAGGCCAAGCGCATCGCCAAGGATACGCTTGACGGCAAGATCTGGCTGACTGAAGTCGGCCACGCCACGCACTATCACGCCTATTGGGTGCACCCCAGCTGGGTGCACGAGATGACGCGGCTCTATCAGCTCGGCGTCCACACCTTCTACCGGCCGCGGAACTGGGGCGATGGCATCGACGATTGGGGCCCGACCGCGATCAAGGCGGAAATGCTGCGGCCCGACCCGGAGGTGCTGGCGGAAAATCCGGTCCCGCAGCCGAAGACCGGCGACGTGGTGGTGAGACCGACAGCTTCCGTATCGAGCGGATCGAGTGCGAAGCTCTGAGTGGTCGTGCTAATATCCCTCGCCGCGAAGTTCCAAAGCGGCGACGGGGAGGTTGTCATGAAAATCAAAATCAGAGCGGCTGTGGCGCTTACACTGGCTGTCGGATTATTGGCCGCGCTCGAGCAAAGCGCTTCGGCTGCTCCCAAGCATCACAAGCATTCTCCGCAGCCGAAAGCGGAATATTTGCGGGCAGCAGGTTCGCCGAAATAGCGGCGCATACAGCTGCGTACATCTCGATATCAAGGCCGACGTCGAGATTTTGCACCGAATGGGTCAGCGCGCCGGACGATAGATAATCAATGCCGGTCTCGGCGATGGCAGAGGCGCTATCGAGCGTGATGCCGCCCGATGCTTCGATCACGAGCCGTCCGGCAACCATAGCGACTGCCTTGCGCATCGAATCCGGATCGAAATTGTCGATCAGCACGACATCGGCCAAGCCGACGTCGAGCACTTCCTTGAGCTGATCGAGCGAGTCGACTTCGATCTCGATCTTCACCAGGTGGCCGATGCAGGCTTTGGCGCGGGTGAGCACCGCACGAATGCCGCCGGCGACTGCGATGTGGTTGTCCTTGATCAGCACGGCATCATCGAGGCCGAAGCGGTGATTGAAGCCGCCGCCGCAGCGGACCGCGTATTTCTCGAGTGCGCGCAGACCCGGTGTGGTCTTGCGGGTGCAGATCACGCGCGCCTTGGTGTGCGCAATGCGTTTGACGAATTCCGCGGTCGCGGTGGCGATGCCGGAGAGATGGCCGAGGAAATTGAGCGCCGTGCGCTCCGACGACAGGATGGCGCGCGCGTTGCCGGAAATGGTCATCAGCTTGGTGCCGGGTTTGACCGCTGTGCCGTCGCGCCCATGCGGCTCGATCTTGATCTCCGGTGATAGCCGCCGGAACGCCAGATCGACCAGCGGCAGACCGGAGATCACGCCGGGTTTGCGTGCGACCACAATCGCGCGGCCGGGCGCATCCTCCGGAACCGTGGCAATCGAGGTGACGTCGCCGGCCCGTCCGAGGTCTTCCTCGAGCGCGCGATTAACGGCGGCCTCGATTTCGAGCGGCGAGATGAAGGCGTCGGGACGCAGCAGTGACATGGCAAGCGAGTTGGCAACTGACATGGCGAGGTCCTCGGCAAGTAAAAACCCATAACCAGCAAAGGGCGATAAGGCAAACCCCTGCTGCAAAGCCCGGAGCAGCCATGCGGGTCGTGGGCAACAGGTCTTTTCATTTGGGTGTTTAGTTCGCAGCTTCTATATTGCGCGGCAATTCAAGCGGTACCGGGGCGACAATGACCGCAATTGGGAGTGAGCTTAGTCCTGCGCTATCGACGAATTCTGCGCCATCGACCAATTCTGTGCCATCGACAATGGCCGGTTGGCGTACGCCGGCACTTGTCATCGGCTTTGGCTGTGTCGTCACGCTGATCGCGTTCGGTCCGCGTTCGACGCTCGGATTTTTTCTCACGCCGATGTCGAGCGCCAACCACTGGGGGCGTGACGTTTTCGGTCTTGCGCTCGGGCTGCAAAATCTGTTGTGGGGCATCGGCCAGCCGCTTGGCGGCATGATCGCCGACCGCTTCGGCACCATCCGCGTTATCTGCGGAGGCGCGGTGCTCTACATCGCCGGTCTCGTGTTGATGTCGCACGCAACCAGCGCGTCGATGCTCGACGTATCGGCTGGTGTGTTGATCGGCTTCGGCCTCGCCGGCTGCTCTTTCCCCGTCGTGATCGCGGCGTTCGGCAAGATTTGCCGAAGGAATACCGCTCGATTGGGTTCGGTTTCGGCACCGCGGCGGGATCGTTCGGCCAGTTCCTTTATTCGCCGATCGCCGTGCTGCTGATGGATACGTTCGGCTGGCAACAGACGCTGATGATCTTCGCCGTCACCATGCTCGGCGTGCTGCCGCTATCGCTGGCATTGGCGACGCCGAAGATGACACCGGCGAGCGACACGTCACAATCGCTCAGCCAGGCGCTCCGCGAAGCGTTTGCCTACCGCTCCTATATCCTGCTGGTGCTCGGCTACTTCACCTGCGGGTTCCAGCTTCAGTTCATCACCGTGCACATGCCGTCGTATCTGGTCGATCGCGGATTGTCTGCGCAGGTCGGTGGCTGGACCATCGCAACCATCGGACTGTTCAATATCGTCGGGTCGGTGACGTCGGGCTGGCTCGGTGACCGGATGCCGAAGCGGTATCTGCTGTCGATTATCTATTTCATCCGCGCCGCGGCGATCCTCGCTTTCATCTCGTTTCCCGTTACGCCCGTCACTTGCCTGATCTTCGCCGCTGTCATGGGCCTGATGTGGCTGTCCACGGTGCCGCCGACCAACGGCATCATCGCGCTGATGTTCGGCACGCGCTGGCTGGCGACGCTCTCGGGTTTTGCGTTCTTCAGCCATCAGGTCGGAGGCTTTCTCGGCGTCTTGCTCGGTGGTCTCGTGTTCGACCGCACCGGCTCGTACAACGCCGTGTGGTATCTCGCGATTCTGTTCGGCGTGCTCTCGGCGCTGATCAATATGCCGATCGTCGAGAAGCCGGTGGCGCGTCTCGCCGCGGTTCCGGCTTAAACGACCGTCGTTCCTTGAACCTGAACCGCCGGCCATGACAAAATGGGCTCGGGAGAAAACGCATGGCAACGTTCAAGGCTATCGTCATCGACAAGACCGAAGGCGGCCAGACCGTCAAACTGACTGATTTCGACGAGAAGGATTTGATGGACGGCGATGTCACCGTCCGCGTCGAATACTCGACGGTCAATTACAAGGACGGCCTTGCCGTGACCGGCAAGGCGCCAGTGGTGCGGCGCTTTCCGATGATCGCCGGCGTCGATTTCGCCGGCACGGTTGAAACGTCATCTCATTCCGCGTGGAAGCCGGGTGACAAGGTCATCCTCAACGGTTGGGGTCTCGGCGAAACCCATCTCGGCGCCTATGGCGAGAAGGCGCGTGTCAAAGGCGACTGGCTGGTACGGCTGCCCGCGGGCATCAGCGCGCGGGACGCCATGGCGATCGGCACGGCAGGCTACACCGCGATGCTCTCGGTGATGGCGCTGGAGCGCGCCGGCATCATGCCGCAACGTGGACCAATCGTCGTCACCGGTGCAGCCGGCGGCGTCGGCTCGGTCGCGGTCGCAATCCTCGCCAAGCTTGGCTACTCCGTTACCGCCTCCACCGGCCGAACCTCCGAAGCCGATTATCTCAAAGGTCTTGGCGCCACGGAGATCATCGACCGCAAGGAACTGAGCGGTCCGGTGCGGCCGTTGGCCAAGGAGCGATGGGCGGGCGGCATCGACGCGGTCGGCTCAACCACGCTCGCTAATGTGCTGTCCATGACCCGCTATGGCGGGGCTGTCGCTGCCTGTGGGCTCGCCGGCGGCATGGACTTGCCGGCCTCGGTGGCGCCGTTCATTCTTAGGGGTGTTTCGTTGCTGGGCGTCGATTCGGTGATGTGTCCGTTGCCGGCGCGGCAGGAGGCCTGGCGCCGCCTGGAAACGGACTTGCCGCGGGATAAGATCGCGGCCATCGCCACCGAGATCGGGCTCGGCGACGTCATCGAGACTGGCAAGCGCATCGTCGAAGGGCAGGTGCGCGGGCGGGTTGTGGTAAAGATCGGGTAAATCGCGGCACAATCCGGCCACACCGTAGAGGAAATATCGGGGCGGGTATGGTAAGGGGACCGTTAAGAAGTTTTGTTAACGTCGCTCTTACGTCGTGGTTGGAGTGGGCTATGTTGCTGCGTGTTGCAGTGTTTTGTGCGTTGGCCTTGAGCGCCGGTTTTGCGTACGCCGAAGATCTCGGGCCGGAACAGGCGCGCGCCTTTGTCGTCGGCAAGCTGTTCTCCTACACTTGTTTCGACGGCACCGTCGGCATGGGCCGCATTTTCGGCGATGGATCCGTTGTTGGAACCATACGGCCAAATGGACAGGGCCCGATCCGCTTCGCCGCGCTGCCGGCCGGCACGATCAAGAGTCAGTAGCACAGCGGTATGCGCGCATCTCAACGGGCTGATGTTCGAGCCGTGCTTCCGGGTGCAGAAGACCGACGCGCGCAGTTTCCGTGGCTCGCTGGCCGCGCTGTCGTTCGCCTACTGCGATTTCACCCAGCATAATCCGCGTACCCAGTTGACCAGCAACGATCCCATGATGCGCGCGCAGGAAGCGGCACTCGCCATGCCGCGCGCTTCTTCGATGCCTGCTGCGACGGCGCGCGCTCCGGTAACGCCGGTTACCACGGCGCCTGTAACGCCAGTTACAACGGCTCCCGCGGCACCAATCGTAACGTCGTCTGTTAGTAGGGCACCGGATAAGTCATCTGTCTCTGCAACACCGGCGCTCCGCCGTCGCGGCAACACGGCTTGCCGCCAATCACGGCAACACCGGTCAGTGAGACGCTACGCCCGGCGATCGAAGAATAAGCGCTCAGCCTGGTCTATCGTGGCCCACTGCTGCACCCGGCGGCGCCTGCGGAAACAGCAGGTGCTGATAAACCCAGCCGATGCCGAGTAGCACAACGCCTAGCCCGATCACCGACAATGCACGGTAGATGCCGCTGATACTCGCGGTATCGAGAATGAACACTTTGGCGATGGTCAGGCTGATGACGCCCAGCGCCAGAAGCCGCGCTGGCTGCGAGCGTAGTGCGAAACCAGCGGCCAGAAGCGCAATGCCGAACACGAGCCAGACCGTGGAAAACGTATATTGCTCGGCATCGCTGATGGCGCCCCTCAGGATCGGGCCGTGGAAGAGCCGCTGCACTTCGAGCGTAAGATAAAAGAGCGAGAGCACGACGAATGTGATCGCGGCGGTGATGCGATAGGGCATCGGCCTCGTCGTCCGGGCGATCAAAGCCAAGCTGATGGCGAGGATAGCGGGCAGGCCGTAGCCGAGCAGGATTGTATTGAATAGCGGGCCGCCGGGAATCGCAAAGTTTCGAAACTGCGGACTAAGCGCTGTGGCCAGATCGGCGAGAATGACCGCTAAAGTCGCCACGGCCATTATTACCGCGGCGACATTATGAACGATGCTGCCGGAGCGCCCGCGTATGCGCTCTAAACCGATCGTGATCGCCAGGCCGACATTGACATCAAGCATGATTTCCAGCGTCGAAGGCGTCAGCTGGTAAATATTGCCACCGTTCGCGTAGTGACGGATTTCCATCGACGCGAGCAGCACGGTGAGCAAGATGGCGCCGGCGTCGACAATGCGTGCAGGTATGTCATCGGCCTGCTTGCGTAAAAGCCATCCGGCCAACCAGAATGCTGCCGCGGGAACGCCGTAGCCATAAAGCAGCCAGTTGAAGATCGGCCTTGTACCGAGGGCGTCGCCGACAATACGTGGATCGTAACCGATGCGCGCCACTACGATTGCGGCCATGATAGCGGAAAGCCAGCGCAGCCAAGGTATCGGCCGCTTGGCGGCGATCCAGGCTGCACCCGGCGACATCAACGCCAATCCGACTGTTAGCCAGCCCTTCTCCAAAGCGAAGGTTAGGGTCAGCGCCAGCGCGGCCAGTGTGCCGGTGGCGTAGATGGCGCCCGCAGCCATCAGGCCGGGCTGACGCTCGCGCTTCATCAGGTTTTCCGTCGCAACGCTGTAGATCGCGGCGAGAAGAAGCGCGAGCCCCGCAAACGGCAGTGACCGGTCCAACACTGTCACGCGGTAGTAGAGCGCGGCCAACATCGCGAGCGGTGTGAAAACGCCTGCGACGCTCCACACCATAGGCACCAGAGCCCGCGCGGAGCGGCCTTGGGCAAGAAATCCGGCGACGCCGAACAGTGCTGCCCATAATGCAGCAACCGTGAAGTGCGAGCCGTATGCGAAATATTCCGGCTCCGGGATTGCCGGCGCGGTGGGTCCAGAAGGCTCAAGCAGTCCGGTAACATTCATCCGTACCGCCCAATGCGCCATCACCACCATGGTGAGGACCGCGGCAGCGGGTACGGCGCCGGTTGCGGCTTCTGCGCGCCATGCGATTGCAACAGTGGCGATTGTCAGGATGACGAAAGCGGTGAGCGCGACCGGGTCATGCCGGCTTGCAAGAACAAGCAGCGTAGCGACCAGCAGATAGATCGACAGCGACAAGGTCGAGAACCAGTCGATCTCGTTTGACGCCGGCGGTGGTCCATAAAGGAAGCCGCAAACGAGGAAGCCCGCAGCGAGCGCAAAGCCCGACGTCGCGTGAAAGATATGGGCGTTGAGCGCGACAACGGACAGTCCGTTCAGATCGATTCCAGGGAGCGCCCAAAGTGCGCCGAGCACTAGCGCCGCGAGTGCGATGTAGTACCAAAGGCGCAACCGCGCCAGCGCGAAGGCTGCCGCGTTGATCACGGCGATATAGATGTACAGTGCCCAGAAATCCGGTTCTGCCGACGACACCAGCATGGGCGCGACGTAAGCGCCGATGACGCCGAGGCCCGCTACCACGGGCCCGTGAAGCAGTGCCGCGCCCAATGTGAGCAACGCGACGATACCGAGCAGAACGAAGGCGATCTGCGGCGGCAAAAAGCCGTAGAGCGCGTAGGCCGCGTAAACGGTGGCATAGGCAACCGTCGTGCCGGCTGCAGTCAGAATGCTTGGAATGTTCGCCGAGGGCAGGATCGCCAGGCGCGATTGATTTTCTTTGCGGCGCTGCCATTCGCCGATGGCAATCAGTGCGAGCGCCAGCAGCCCGCCGAGCGTGATCCGGACGCCGGGGCCGACGAGGCCTTGCTGGATGGTATAGCGAACCAAGAAAATGCCACCGAGCGCCAGCGCGATGCCGCCGACCCAGACCAGCCATCGGGTTCCGAACCGTTCTTCAAAACCGACCGTGCGCGATGGTCTCGGTGGGGGAGGTGGTGATGGTGATGGTGGCGTGGAGGTAGGCGTCACCGAAGCTGGCGGAGCCGATGTGTGCCGACCTGCAGTGAGTTCTGGCGTTGGCGTCGTTGCTGGGAGAGGGGGCGTCGCGTGCAAAGGCGGTGACGCTGCCTGCGAAGCAACGGTTGTTTCGGCCGACCTTCGATCGGATTCGATTGCTCGCAGTCTTGTCTCGATATCGCGAGTTGTACGCAGCGCAGTGTTTGCGCTGACCAGCGCGATGACGGCGATGACCGGTGTAGCCAGCACGGCCAGGACAAGGACGACAATTAGGCCGACCATCGAAGCGCCCCCTCAAACCACAACCCGAATTCCGTCTTTCAGTCGCGACAGGCGAAAGTTCTGGTTGGAATCCTACGCCAGATCGAGCCGGAACGGTGCGGCTTCGCCGTCAATCATAATGCCGCGGCCGATGGTTTCGACTGCGGCGATCATGCGTCCGTTGCGGCCGAGCAATTTGTCGGCCAGCGAAATAATCCGGATGTTAGGCGTGGCGGTCGGCGAGGCGCGCCGCAGCGCCTGTGCGATGTCGGCCTCATCGCGCTGCGGACTAAGTGCGCAGACCGAAGCGTAAGCACTCGCGGTCGAGCGGCTGATCCCCATAAAGCAGTGGACCACAAGTGGCGTACGTCGATCCCATGTGTGCACGAAGCGGATGAGATCGGCGACCTGCTCCTCACCAGGCAGGATATGGCCGTCGAGCGGCGTGGAAATATCGTGCAGCCGCAGCCATAGGTGATGCTCCGGCGCGACTTGTGCCGGACGAACCAGATCGGCATCGTCGCCGATCAACGACACGACGTGGCGCGCACCGGTGCCCTCGACGGTTTCGTGCAGACGGGCAAGCGAACAGACGTGAATCATTGTCGTTGTCACCTCACGATGAGGAATAATGAATCGTACAGCCGGCACAAGTGTGACAATTAATCTGCCGAGAATTTTAATCTGCCGAGAATTTTAATCTGCGATGAGTTTGCCGATCCGATCTTGATAGCGCGCTTGTGCGGTTTCGGCGGGCCAAGGCCGGAGGTAATCCCGCTCCAGCGTTGCGGATACAGTCGGCGGCCGGCCGAAGAACCGGCGCGCTTCAGCAGTCTCAAAACCCGCGAGCCTGGTTGCTTCAAGAAAGGCCGCGCCGTGATCGGCAGCTTTGATGATAGCGTCGAGTTCCGCGGTATTGGAGGCCGGAAGGCCGAAGCGGCGGTGGATCGCGCCGAGCAGCCGCCGCTCAACCGACTTGTAATCGCCGCCGATGACCGCCTTGAACGGCGAGATCATGTCGCCGATGACATATTCGGGCGCATCGTGCAGCAGCACCGCAAGGCGTCCGGCGCGGTCGAGCCGCGGTGCCCGTATTCGCGCCAGGGCTTCGACCAGCAGGCAGTGCTGCGCGACCGAGAAAATGTTCGGCCCGTTGGTCTGGCCGTTCCAGCGCGCCACTCGCGCCAGGCCGTGGGCGATATCCTCGATCTCGATATCGAGAGGCGAGGGATCCAGCAGGTCCAGCCGGCGGCCTGACAGCATGCGCTGCCAGGCGCGCGGCGTTTCGTCCGTGCGCGCCGCTGGCTTGCGTTTCTTCAGGTCGGTTGACGGTTCGCTTGGCAATTTTTCGCCTGACAATTTTTCATCTGGCAATTTTTTGCACGGCCTGGTGACGGTGGCAGGTCACGATATGATCGTTGACCATGCCGACGGCCTGCATGAAGGCATAGACGATGGTCGGCCCGCAAAATTTGAAACCGCGTTGCGCCAGTTCCTTGGACATCGCGCGCGAGGTTGCGGTTTCCGCCGGCACCTGGCCTGTGGTCTTGAAATTGTTGACCTTCGGTTTGCCGTCGACGAAGTCCCACAACAATTTTGAAAAGCCCGGGCCTTTCTCCATGACATCGAGCCAGCCGCGCGCCGAAAGCACCGTGCCTTCGATCTTGGCGCGGTTGCGCACGATGCCGGCGTCGCCCATCAGTTTTTCGATTTTGGCCGGCCGGTAACGGGCAATCTTCTCGGGCACGAATTCGTCGAAGGCGCGGCGAAAATTCTCGCGCTTGCGCAGAATGGTGATCCACGACAGCCCGGCCTGAAAACCGTCGAGGATGAGCTTCTCGTAGAGCGCGCGGTCGTCGTATTCCGGCACGCCCCATTCGGTGTCGTGATAGGAAACGTAAAGCGGATCGTCTTTAGGCCAGGGACAGCGCAATAAGCCATCGGCGTGAACGGGTGCTTTCATTTGGCGGCCTCTGCTTCACCAGGAAAGGCAAAGCGCGCCCAGTCCGGCTTGATGAGATGAAGGGGAACGCCACTCGCGGAAAGCTGTTCGCCGCGCGACATCGCCTCCGAAACGCGATCGAGCCGCAGCAGCGCCACGGCGCGCCCATCCGCGGCCGAGCCCATCGTGCCGACCTGGCGATCGCCGGCCGTCACCGACACGCCCGGTTGCGGGGCCGCGCCGTCGTAGCGCACCGGCACCGCGCGGGTGCGTGCCGTGCCGCGATGCTCCATGCGCGACACGACTTCCTGGCCGATGTAGCAGCCTTTCTTGAAATCGACGCCGCCGAGCTGGTCCATGTCGCTCTCATGCGGGAAGGCGTCGCCATAACCGAAATCGATGCCGCCTTGGGGCACGCCAAGCGCGATGCGATGCGCCTGGTATTGGCTGGCGTCGACGAATTCCGCGCCTAACTCCGCCGCGGCTGACTTGGCCAGATGCGGAGGCAGCATTGCACGCGCGCCGAGCGAGGGCAGGCGCGGATCGGCATAAGCCAAACCCTGTTTGGGAATTCCGCCGTGGTCCCACACGGCGAGCACGCCGAGAACCTCGGACAGATCTTCGATCAGGACCTTGGCGCGCAACTTGTAGAGATTGAGCTTGCCGACAAGCGCCGTACCTACAGCGCGCGGCACATCGAGAAAGAATCCGCCGCCATCTTTCGCCGGCGCCTCGGTGACGATGAAATCGGCGATGATTTTGCCCTGCGGCGTCAGCAGCGCACAGAAGCGCGCGGTTCCAGGCGTAAGCTCCAAGACATCAGCGGTGACCAGCCCGTGCAGGAAATTGCGGGCGTCGTCGCCGATGACTTTGAGGACGCCACGATCCGGTAACAGGGCGGCTTTCATATCGGAATCTTCCAAAGAAGCGCTGCAACCTACGGCACCGGCCAAGGCCCCTCAAGAGCGCGATTTCTCCTCAACCAGCCGGATTTTCCGTCGTTTTGGAATGAAAAAAATCGCAACCTGCGACGTCCGCCGGTGATCCAGCGCCCACTGGCGGTCGTTTCCGTAGAGGTAAGCCTTATTCGAGCTCGGTGCTCAGCCGGGCCTGGCGACGCGTTCTGGGGAAATGAGGGGATGACCGGCGATCTGCTGACCGTGTGCGCGGTCGTGGCGTCCGGCTCACCGCACGCCCGCGGGCTTTTTCGTCAGGCGGCCATAGAGGTGTCGACGCCGATCGAAATCATCGACATTGAGAATGCCGCCGCAGCGTGTCAGGCGGTCGGCAAGGCCGAATATGTCTACCTCGATGCGAGCCTGCCGGGCGACGGCTGTGCCCAGGTGATTTCAGCCGCCCGCGCAGCGTCAAAACCGCCTTTTATCGTGATGCTTGCGGCAAAAGGCGCCGTTGGTACTGCGTTGGCCACCGACGCTGTCGCGGCGTTGCCGACAAACTCTGAAGAAGCCAAGCGTCTTCTTGAACGCTCGATCCGGGTTGGTCTGCCAAGCCGTGTCCTCATTGTCGACGATTCATCGACCATGCGCAGTATTGTGCGAAAAATTCTCTCCGCGACACGGTTCCCGTTCGAGATCAGTGAAGAGACCGAGGGGGTTGCAGCAATCAAGCGCGTTGGTGAAGTCGCGTTCGATATTGTTTTTTTGGATTACAACATGCCCGGTTTGAGCGGTCTCGAGACGCTTTCGGAGTTGAAGCGGCAAAGACGGCACATGACCGTCATTATGATGAGCGCTGCACCGAACGAGGCTATTGCTCATGAGCTGAGTGCGGACGGCGCGGCATTTCTGAAAAAGCCGTTTTATCCCGCCGATGTCGAAGCGGTGCTGGCCCAGCATTATGGGCTGACGGCGCTCAATCCAAAACGCGCGTAAAGTTTCAGGCTTGTCGCGCGATTATTGCCGCGAGATTTCTACCGAGAACTCGCCGTTGCGTATTCGCTTGCCGAGATTGTCGGCATAGCGAGCGGCGGCTTCTTCGCCATACGTTCCGGTCAGCTCGGCAAGCGCCAAAAACAGCGCGGTCTGCGCCAGGCAATCGCCGTCGATGCCGTCGTGCATCGCTTCGATCCACGCATCGTGCAAATAGCTCAGCGCGCGTTTTTTTTGCTCGTGATCCGGCAAAGGTTCGCGTGCAATCAGATTTTGTGTCGCCGTCGTCATTTTGATCTTTTTACGCCCCAGCGCGGCGTCCCTGTCCGCAGCCAAACTAGCACGCGGCTATTGCGCGCAAAGATCGAACCTTCAGGAAGGGTTAATGCATGAAACCGTTTATTTTTCGCACTAATTTGCGTATCGGGCGGTGACCTCGCGGGCGATGCCGGCGCCTTCTTCGAGGTAGCGGCGAATGGCGACCACGGCGGCCGGGGTGCAGCTGCGATAGCTTTGCTGAAAGCTGCGATAGCCCCGATTGAAGCTCGCGATCATCTGATCGCGGCGGTCGCCGACCGGCGCTTCCGCGTCGATCAGGGCCTGCGCTTCGTTGCGCCACTTCTGACCTTCATTGGTGCCGCAGATGCCGCGCAGGAAATGCAGAGCGCCAAGAATTTCCGAAAGCCGCTGCAAGTCGTGGTCGTAAGGCGCGGGCTCGGTTTGCACCGGCGGCCCGACCGGGGTTTGGGCCTGCGGCTGCGTGGAAGGCTGCTGGGGTCTCGGTTGCGCCGGTTGCGGCCGGGGCTGTGCCTGTGGTTGCGCGCTCGGCGCGGCCGGAAAGCCGAAGAACTGCGCGCGCGCCGGTGCCGCGGCGAGACATAGCCAAATCGAAAGTGCTGCAACGGCTTTTAGCGTCGGCGTGGACATCGGTGTGAACATTGGCGGTCTTGGCATCATCCAGCAAGCGTCGGAACGCGGCAGGTTGAGGCTATTGTTTCATCTCCGCAAGGCGCTGCATCGCGGCATCGACGATCAATGCAAGCCCCTCGGTGGTTTCCAACTTCGACAGCGCCGCCGGATCCAGCCAATGCGCTTCGCTGAGTTCCTCGTTAAGCGAGACTTCGCCTGAGATCCAGCGCGCCGCGAACGGCAAAATGACGAAATGGCGTTCGACCGCGCCTTGAGCGTCGTGGGCAATAGCCTGGCGATAGCCGGCGAGCGCCACCGGCTCGACTTCCAGGCTGGTTTCCTCACGGACTTCGCGGACCACGGCTTCCTCTAGGGTCTCGCCGAGTTCGACGCCGCCGCCGGGCAGCGTGTAGAGGCCGTGCGCCGGCGGCCGTGCCCGGCGCACGATCAGCACCCGTCCGTCGCGGAAGATGGCTGCGCTGACCGCGAGATAAGGCCGCGTTGGATAAGTCCGCGATCGTTCGTCGTTATTCATCGATTTGCACAGGGCATCGGCTAATGTCGGGAACGAAAGCATCCGCCGTTCTGGATTGTTCTCGATCAAGGATTATTTGTTTAGGCAGAAGGTTCTTAGACTGGGTTCTTAGACCATGTGCGGACGCTATGTCATCATCTCGACGCCGCAGGCGATAAGGGCGTTGTTCGGCTATGGCGAGCTGCCGAATTTCCCGCCGCGTTACAATGTCGCCCCGACCCAGCCGGTTCCGATCGTGCGTCTCGTGGACGGCAAACGCTGTTTTGCGCTGATGCGCTGGGGCATGCTGCCGGCCTGGGTGAAGGACCCCAAAACATTTCCGCTTCTGATCAATGCGCGGGGTGAATCCGTGCTGGAGAAGCCGGCGTTTCGCAACGCGATGCGGCGGCGGCGCTGCCTGATCCCCAATGATGGATTTTATGAATGGCAGCCCGGCGCAACGAAGCGGCCATATTTCGTGCGGGCGAAGCGCGACGCCAATGGCGAAGCGCCGCCGTTAGCTTTCGCCGGCCTCTACGAGACCTGGACCGGTCCGAACGGCGAAGAACTGGATACCGTCGCCATCATCACGACCCGTGCAAACCATACGCTCTCCGCTATTCACGAGCGCATGCCGGTATTCGTGCCGCCGCAAGCGTTCGACCTTTGGCTCGACTGCGCCAATGTGGAAGCAGATGTGGCGGCCGCCTTGATCGCGCCGGCGGACGACGGGTTTCTTGAGGCTTACGAAATTTCGACCGCGGTGAATCGTGTCGCCAACAATTCAGCTGCACTTCTGGAACCCGCGCCGGCGGATGTGCCGCGCATCGCACTGCCAGCGTCGCCGGACGCTTTCGCCAAGGAAAAGAAATCGCGGGCCAGAAGGGTGAAGGAGCCGGACGGCCAGGCCTCGCTGTTCTGAAATCTCTAGGCGTCCAGATGCTTCGCGATCTCCTGCGCACCACGCGACAGCACTTTCTGAATTTTTTTGAGTTTGGCGAGCGGTAGCCGGTCCGCCGGGCCAAAACAGGAGAGCGCACCGCTCAATTTTTCCGCAGCATCGGTGATGGGCACCGCAACGGCGTTCGCACCGCTTACCCATTCGCCGCAGCTGAAGGAGTAGCCGTTGCGGCGAACCTGCTGGATGGCAGCGATGACCTGATCGCCGTACGCGTCGCCTTTCCCCAACTGATGCTGGACGCGCCGGGCGGCGTCGCGCGCTTCCATCTGCGGCCGGCTCGCCAGAGCGACGAGTTGCAGCGCAGTGAGTGCCTTGCCCTCCATGATGACCCGATCGATCGGGAATGGCTGTCCGACGGAAAAAAACACACGCACCGGACTCTGTGTTTCCACCTGATCGATCGGCACCATTTCATCGTTTTCGATAACGCAGAACAGAACACTTTCGCCGGTGTCGTCGACGAGGGTCCGAAGCACCGGCCGCGCCAGCCGGCGCAGAGCGTCGTAAGGGCGGCCGCGTCGCGAGATGCGCCAGAGCTTGGTCGACAGGAGGTAACGGTCGGTGCCGGCTTCGCGCGTGACGTAGCCGCATTTCGACAGCGTCTGCAGCAGCCGATGGACGTTGCTCTTGGTCAGCGAGAGTTGCAGCGCCAGTTCGGAAATGCCACGGGACTGTTCGCCTTCGGCCATCGCTTCAAGGAGCTGAAGCCCTTTGGTCAAGGTCTTGTCGACCGGCGCTGCCGCCACTTCGGGTGCCTTCGCAGGGGTTTCGGGCTGTCCGCGCGGATGAGCCGTGTTGCGGTTGTCTCGTGCCAAGCGCTCGCTCCGGTTTGCCGAAACCGCCAGCAGGCGGATCATGGCGTCGTCTTTGCGATAAAGCAGGAACCACCGCCGATTTCCATCGCCTTGTTTCTGGCTAACGAGCGCTGTTGAGCCCCGAGATTGAGCCTTCGCGTTTGGGTAACGCGTCGATGAGCACCACGGCTAGCTGACAAGGCTTGTCGCTGCGGTTGATCCAGGCGTGATTGGTTCCGCGCTGGATGACCACATCGCCGGCCCGCAAAGTCACGCAGCGTTCGTCGTCAAGCATCATGTCGATCTCGCCTGAAATGCAGATCACGTAATCGACGGTATCGGTGCGATGCAGGCCGTCCACCCTGTTGCCGGGAAAGAACTGCATCATCGTGAAGCGGCTGCCGCCAACTGGCGGCGCCGAGCCTAGGATCCGCGCGCCTTCGTCTTCGTCGCCGACGATCTGCGTTGGCGTGGCGTCGATCGACCACATCAAGGTCGAGGTGATGTGCTCGCTCGGAAATTTGTGATTGGTGGCGTCGCCATCGATCAGGACGGTGGCCTTGCCGTTGGCATCGTGGGTGGTGACCACCCGCCGAAATGTCGGTAGCGGTCGAGCTGCCGACGCGGAAGGATCAGGCATGATTCAGCTCCGGTTCCGACGCGAGGGTAGCAGCTGTGCGTTGAGGAGACGGGCGAGGGGGCAGCAGTCCTTCCAGCGTCGCCTTGATAAGGATTGCGGTGAACCGCGAATAGACCCGCGCTGCCGGAAACCCGCCGCCCAGAACGTGGAGCCCTAGCTGCGCCGTGCGTCCATACATGTTGCGGAGTTCGCCGTCGGTGCCGATACCCCAGATCGGTCCGACGCGATCTGCTACATCGTCGCCGAACATTGCCCGTGCCGCTTCCTGCAGTGGCTCGTAGCCAGTCGCAAGAACAACAATGTCCGCTGGAACAGCGCTGCCGTCGGAGAAAATCACAGCTTTTTCCGTCAGGCGTTGGACGCCGACGCTGGCCTTGATCTTGATCTTGCCGGAGATGATGAGGTCCGAAGCGCCGACATTCAGGTAATAGCCGGACTGGGATTTGAGCAGCTTGAGGAAATAACCGGGATCATCGTCGCCGTTTTCAATCAGAAAACCGGCCCGGCGCAATCCGTCGAGCAGCTCCTTATCGTCCTCGGCCATCTGCCGGTTGAGCGGCTTGTGCAGTTGCGCCAGCAGTTCGTACGGGACCGACGCAGCCATCATGTCGGTATCGGCGATCGGCCGCACACCGTCATTGGCGCGGTATAGTTCGTAAGCGCGCACCGAACTCGGCTCCAGAACTCACGACAGTGATCGGCGACCGCTGCACCATGGTGACATCGGCGCCGCGCCCGACCATGTCCTGTGCAATGTCATGACCGCTGGTGCCGGCTCCGACCACAACAACGGATTTTCCGGTAGCGTCCAGACTGTCGGTATTGCCGCTTGAGTGGAGGATTTGACCGGCAAACTCATCTGCTCCAGCGATTTGGGGGATGCTGGCGATACCGCTGACACCGACGGCGAGGATTACGTGGCTGGGCCGCATTACGCGGGTGGCGCCGTCCGCGGTGCGCAGGCGCACTGTCCACCGATTTGTATCTTCGTCGAATGTGCCGCCAAGGAAAGCGGTGCCGGTCCATACGTCGAGGTCCATGCTCTCGGCGTAGAACTCCATCCAGTCCGCCACCTTGTCCTTGGGCAGGTAGACCGGCCAAGTGTCCGGATACGGCATGTAGGCGAAGTGGTTCATGCAGATTTCGTTGTGCAGCTTCAGCGTCCGGTAGCGGTTGCGCCAGACGTCACCGACCCGGCCGGTCTTTTCGATGACGAGCGTGCTCACATCGAGTTGGCGCAACCGTGCTGCCAACATGAGACCGGACTGGCCGCCGCCGACGATCACGACCTCAGGGTCGGATTCTTTGAAGTCGTGCGGGACGGCACGCTTGCCAGCTTGCGAATCCTCACGCCGCCGTTTTCGCCCGACGGCCTCGGGATAGTCCTTGAGCTCCATCGCCGTGGTCAGCATTGTGAAAATACTTGCGCCGTCCGCTGCACGCGGGTCGGGGACCAGCCGGACAAAGCCGCGGCCGTTGGCAATGCGGGTTTCGAATGTGAAGAAAAATTCGAGCGTCTCGCTGTGGTCGCCGATGGCGCCTGCCGCCGGTTCGCCGTCAAGACGAACAGCGCTCATTCCCCCGGTCTCGAAGGACTTGGTGAGCCACGCTTCGACAGCTTCCGGACCACGCAGGGTTTTGAAGTTCCAGCCGAACGCAAGGAGGTCGCGCCAATAGCCGGTGCTGTGCATCATCGACGCGACACGCGCGCTGTCATGCCGCTCAATGGCATCGCCAAATGCCGCGAGCCAAGTCTCGGCAGCCTGCCGTCGGTCGTCGGGTGATTGTGCGCGCCAATGTGCCAACTTCGATCTCCCGATTACGCTGGAACCGGTTCGGCGGTGCTTACGGCAGGATAACGGTACGGACCGAGTGTCAGGATCAACCCGCTCGAGATCAGCAAGCAAACGGCGAAGCCGAGGATCGCGGTGTCGTAGGAACCGGTCTTGGCGTAGGACAGGCCCATGAAAAACGGTCCAAGGCCGGCGCCGAAACAGAACACCGCAAACATGTAGCTGTAGATTTCACCAAAGAAGCGCATGCCGAAATAGCGTGACGTCAAATAGCCCATCAGATCGACTTCGGCTCCGACTCCAAGCGCAACGCAGACCGTTGCAATGACTGCGACCGTCGGTGACAGCGGCAGATACAGCAGGCACATGCCGGCAAATGGCACCAGCAGGAAGAACAGCGTCACGTAAGGCGCGAAGATGCGGTCGAGCAGATAGCCGGCGATAAAACGTCCGACAATGAGCGACAAGCCTGCGGCGCTGATGGCGCTGACGGCGACCTGCGGCGCGATGCCTCGATCGGTCAGCATCGACATGACGTGCGCGAACATGCCGCCGCCGGCCGCAACGAGGACGGCGAAGGCAAAGGTCAGCGACCAAAGTTCTGGCCTCGCCAAGGCCTCGCGTCCGGTCAACCCGATGCCGCGTGACGCGGTCGTTCGGTTGCCTAGCGTCGGTTCGCGCAACAGCAGGAACACCGCCGGAAGCGACGCGACCAGCATGAAAGCACCCAGGCCCAGATACGCCGTTCGCCAGCCGAAATTGCCAATCAGGTATTGCGAGACTTGAGGGATGACAGCCGCACCCAGCCCGACACCTGACATCGAAATGCCAAGTGCAAGACCGCGATGGCGCTCGAAGTTGCCGGCCACTGATTTTGAGTAGGCAAGCGGTGTCTGGCCGGCGGAAAACGCGCCGGCCACGCCATAGAGCGCGATGAAAGCCGTGGCGGAAACCGGAGACAGACCCAGCGCGGCGATCGCCAGTGCGAACAGCACGATCGCCGGCATCAGCACAGGCCGAACGCCGTAGCGGTCGACCAGCCAGCCGACAACTGGCGTGAAAATACCCGCAAAGATGAAGGCGACCAGCACAGCAATGGATAAGGTTCCGCGGTCCGCGTGGAACTCTTCGCCCAAAGGCTTCAAGAAAGTGCCGAAACTGTACTGGATCAGCGGACCGTTACTGACGCTAAGGCCAAGGGTAGCCGCGGCGACGGTCCACCAACTGCTCTTCCCGTAAGGAACTCCCACGGCATCCTCCCATTTCGCTTTTGTTTTTTGCACGGCGTCGCGTTTGGGCGAGACATGCTTGTTCCATATAATAGAACTTAGTTCTAAAATATATCAGCGTGCGCAGCGAGTCAATGTGGGAGCGCGCTGGCTTCCGGATGTCGGCGCCCTTCGGACAGTCACGCGTCGATTTTCTGGCTCTGCATGCGCGCGGTTACCGCCATGATGATCGCTGCGACAATGTTGCCGGTGATACTCACGACAATCGGCAGCGTGTAGCTCTGGGTCGCATCGAAGATATATCCGGTGGCGCTCGGACCGATCAGCGTGCCGATGCCGGCGCTGGTATAAAGAATGCCGATGAGCCCGCTGACGTTGCGGCCGCCGAAATAGTCCATGATCACGGCCGGCAGCAGCGCGACCCAGCCGCCGTAAGCCGTGCCGAAGATAAAAGCGAAAATCGCGAGCGGCCAGAATTGCGTCGAGCTCAGCCAGATCACCAGCGCCAGCGCCATGCCGGCGAACATGCCGACCAGCGATACTTCGCGGCCGAAGCGGTCCGCGAGACCGCCGAGGAAAAATCGTCCCACGGTGCTGCCGATGCCGATGACGCTGACCAGCAACACTGCCGAGGTTTTGGCGATGCCATGATCGGTCGCATAGGGCGTCAGATGCACGAAAGGGACAAAGACACCGAACGAGCAGGCGAGGCACGCCGCATAGAGAGCGATAAAGCGTCCGGATTTGATTGCGTCGAGAATAGATGATCCGGAAGCCTGCGCGGATTCGGTTTCCTTCACGATGGGCTCGCCATCGGGGCCGAGGCCGTGCTCGCGTGGTTCGTTCTGAATGAGTAACGCCATGCCGGCGCCGATGATCAGCGCAAGACCGCCGAGAACGAGATAAGCATCGCGCCATCCCCAGGCGCCGATCAGGAAAGCCGCCAATGGCGGCCCGACCAGCGCCCCGGCGCCGATGCCGCTGGAGGCGAGACCGGACGCGAAACCACGGCGTTTGATGAACCAGCGTTGCACCGCGCCCATCGAGGGGACGTAGGAGAAACCCACGCCAAGACCGACGCCAAGGCTGTAAGCCGCGTAGACCATCGGCAAGCTTTGCGCGAAACTTGCCAGCGCCAATCCGGCTGCGATCAGGACGATTCCGATCAGGACAATGCGACGCGAGCCCCATCGATCGGCCAGCGGGCCGCTCACCGCGCCGAGGGCGAAGTAAAGAAATCCGGCGAGCGAAAACACCAGCGAAACGGAACCGCGCGTCGCGCCGAAATCTTGCTGCAGCGATTCGATGAAAGCGCTGAACGAATAGACGCAACCGAAGCCGACGAAGGTAACGGCAAAGCCCGCGGCGACGACCAGCCAGCCGTAGAAAAATCGAGGCTGCTGGATGGAAGCAGCCGGACGGCTGGTCATGGCGTTTCTCCGCTTCGCCCTGACATGGGCACGGTGAGCGGCGATGGCCACCCGAGTTACTTCGGCCGATAGCGTAGTGTCCGGCCATTCCGCGCCGTGCAGATTGGCCGTCCACCGGCGGCCTGGCGGTGCTAGGTTCTGACCGGTCTGGGAGGACAATGATGGCTCTGACGCGACGCACGCTGCTCGCCATCACAGTTGCCGCACCTTTCGCTGACAGGGCAAGCGCCCAAGAAGCGTGGCCCAATCGGCCGGTGCGCGTCATGGTGCCTTATCCGCCGGCCGGCGGCGCGGATACCACGGCGCGCATCATCTACGCCAAGCTCGGCGAGGATCTCGGCCGGCAATTCGCTATTGAAAACCGCGGCGGCGCCGGCGGCACGATCGCCGAAGCCCTCGTCGCCAAGGCCGATCCCGACGGCTACACGATCCTGCACGACGCCACGGCGTTCTCGATCAACGGATCGCTCTACGACAATTTATCGTTCGACTACCGCAAGAGCTTCGATCCGGTGTTTCTGGTCGGACTGGTGGCCAACATCCTGGTCGCGACGCCGTCTCTGCCGGTGAATACCGTCGCTGACGTTATCGCCTACGCCAAATCCTCGCCGGACGGCATCGACATGGCGTCCTCGGGCAACGGCACGCTGCAGCACCTGTTGCTGGAACTGTTCGCCCGCACGGCGGGTATCAGGATCAATCACGTGCCTTATCGCGGCGGCGGAGAGGCGATCAAAGACGTCATGGCCGGGCAGGTGAAATTTGTCTTCGCCAACGGCTCGTCGGTATTTCCGCTGGTGAAAGCAGGGAAGGTGAAAGCCATCGCGCAAACCGGCAAAGGCCGGCTCGCGACGTTGCCGGATATTCCGCCGATGTCGGACACCTTGCCAGGCTTTGAGGGCTACGACTGGAACGGCGTTTTCGTTCCCCATGGTACGCCAGCCGAGATTGTCGGAAAGCTCAACGCGAGTTTCAACGCGGCGCTGGTATCGCCGCAAGTCAGCGCTCGCTTTGCCGAGCTCAATGTCGAGTCGCGGCAGAATACGCCGCAGGAATTCGGCGCCTATATCGAGAGCCAGATGCAGCTCTGGAGCCGCATCGTCAAAGAAGCGAATATCAAGCTGGGCTGATCAAAGCACTTTGCCGGGATTGAGGATGCCCTTGGGATCGAGCATGGCCTTGAGGCTGTGCATCAACTCGAGCGCCACCGGGTCCTTCACCGATGGCAGCAGGTCGCGCTTGACCACGCCGACGCCGTGCTCGGCCGAGATCGAGCCGCCGAATTTCTTGACCACGGCGAATACGACCGCGTTCACGTCGTCCCATCGCTTCAGGTATTCGGCTTTGTCGGCGCCGACCGGCTGAGTGACGTTGTAATGGATGTTGCCGTCGCCGAGATGACCGAACGGCAGCGGGCGCGCACCAGGGATTAGTTTGACGACGGCTTCGTTGGCTTCCCTGATGAAGGCCGGCACCGCGGCGACCGGAACCGAGACATCGTGTTTGATCGAGCCGCCGGCGTATTTCTGCACTTCGCCGAACAGTTCGCGGATGCGCCAGTACATCTTGGCCTGCTCGATGCTGTCGGCGATCGTGGCGTCGAACACCAGGCCCTTCTCCATGCCTTCCGCCAGAATCTCTTCCATCACGTCGCGCAAGCCTTCGCGCTGCTGCGACGAAAGCTCGATCAGCGCGTACCATTCATGCGGTGACGACAGCGGATCGCGGGCGCCCTGGCCGTGCTCCAGCACCAGTTCGATGCCGCGCCGTGTCATGATTTCGAAGCTGGTGACGCCGCCCGCGGTGTGTTCGGTGGCAATGCCAAGCAATTCCAGCGCCGCTTCCGGCGACTTGATACCGGCGAACGCGGTTTCGACCGAGCGCGGGCGCGGCACCAGCCGCAACACCGCGGCGGTGATGATGCCGAGCGTGCCTTCGGCGCCAATGAAGAGGTTTTTCAGGTCGTAGCCGGTGTTGTCTTTCTTCAGTTTGTTGAGGTTGTTCATCACCCGGCCGTCGGCCAGCACAACTTCGATGCCGAGAGCATGCGAGCGCGCGATGCCGTGAGCGATGGCGGCGGTGCCGCCGGCATTGGTCGAGAGGTTGCCGCCGATGGTGCAGGTGCCTTCCGACGGCAGCAGTTGCGGGTAAAGCCGATCCACTTCCGCGGCGGCTTCACGGGTGCGCTGCAAGGTCACGCCGGCCTCGCAGGTAATGGTGTTCGAGGTCGGATCGATCTCGCGAATGCGGTCGAGCCGGTTCAGTGACAGTATGACTTCGTCGTGCAGCGGGATTTGGCCGCCGACCAGGCCGGTATTGCCGCCCTGCGGTACGATCGGCGTACCGGTCTCGTTGGCCAGTTTGGCGATGGCGGAGACCTCCGCGACGTTGGCAGGCCGCAGCACCACGGGTGTGTGGCCCTGAAACATGTTGCGCTGCTCGATCAGATACGGCGCCTGAATGTCCGGATCGGTGATGGCGTATTTCTCGCCGACGATCGCGGTAAAGCGTGCGAGCAGGGCAGGGTCCATTTTCGGTCTATCAAGCATCGGGCACGTCCGTTGAGGCAGGATCTATAATTCCAGTTGGGGCATGATCCTTAAGTCCACTTTGCCGGATCATGCTCTGATGAAAAATGGCAGTCGGCCGCCGTGGGCGCAAGCGTACCGATCAGCGCGGTGCAGCAGCACGCGCGAGCCGGTCGTTGATCGCTTCGCCAAGTCCGTCGTGCGGGATCGGCATGACGGCGATGGCTTTGGCGTTCGCGCCATCAAGCGCGCGCAGGTGTGAGAACAGATTGGCGGCAGCCTCGATCAGGTTGCCGCTCGGCGACAGGTTGAGCGTGACTTCAGCGTTTGCGGAGCCTTCGGGTAGCGCGGGCCCGAACGCCAGCAGCGCTTCGCCGGGTTCAACCTGCTGCGCTTCAAGCCGCATCGGCGTATGTGGCGCGTAGTGGGACGCCAGCATGCCCGGCGCCAGCGGTGCCTCGTCGTCGGTTGAGAGTTCAGCAACTGCGCTCGTGAGCGGGTGACCGAGAACCTGTTCGATAACCTCGCGCGGCACGCCGCCGGGCCGCAGCAGTGTCGGTTCTTCGAGGCAGGCGACGATGGTCGATTCAACGCCGACTGTTGTCGCGCCGCCGTTGACGATCAGGTCGATACGGCCGCGCAGATCGGCGAGGACGTGTCCCGCGGTCGTCGGAGAAACATGGCCGGAACGGTTGGCCGAGGGCGCGACGATCGGCCGGCCGAAGGCGGCGAGGATTTTCTGCGCCACGTCGTGATGAGGGACCCGCACGGCGATGCTGCCGAGTCCGGCGGTGGCGAGTTCGGCAACGGGACAGTCGCTCGTCTTCGGCAAAACCAGCGTAAGCGGACCCGGCCAGAATGCAGCCGCGAGCTTTGCGGCGTCGGCATTGAAGCGCGCCAGCGCTTTCGCCGCGGCGGTATCGGTGACGTGCGCGATAAGCGGATTAAAGGCAGGCCGGCCCTTGGCGTCGTAAAGCCGCGCGACGGCGCGGGCATTGGTCGCGTCGGCGCCGAGGCCGTACACCGTCTCGGTCGGAAAGGCGACGAGGCCGCCCGCCTTCAGACAGCGCACGGCGTCGCCGACGGCCGCGGCATCAGCCTGCGATACGCGCGTGGTCAGGGAAGCTTCCGTTTTGTCTTGGGTTCCGCCTGTCATGGCGGGCATCAAGCGACTAAATAAGCTGTGCGCGCAAGGGCAACGCGGCTGCGCTTGCAGGGCCGAAAGGCCGCTTGTATAAGCCGCGCCATAGTCGGAGCGTGGCTCAGCCTGGTAGAGCACCTCGTTCGGGACGAGGGGGTCGTAGGTTCAAATCCTATCGCTCCGACCAGTACCTCACCCGGGGTACTGACCCCTCAATTGTTCCTGAAAATCAGACACTTCTACGGTCGCCTTTGGTACACGGATGGGTACACAAGCCCGCTGTGCGCAAGGTCACGCTCCGCCACGATGAGAAGAAACGCCAGTAGGTCGCGCGGAAACGTCTGCCTGCGGATGAATATCAGCGAGGAAAGAACAGCGTGGCGAAGGCATCGACCTGAACTTCAGGGAAGCCGTGGCGCTGGCGGGTGACTGGTACAGGTGGTTTGTCGCCAAGACTTCACTCATATTCAGTCGAAAATTCGACGGCATTTTGAGTGGTAGAATACCCCAATGATTTCACCGCATCATCTCCGTCGACAGTTGATTAGCCTGGCTATCGCTAAAGCCGCCGATGTTGAGCCTTCTCTGGTAATTGAGAAAATCGAAGTGGGTGACAGGTCGGTTATCATATCGTCTGATCGTAAGCGCGTTGTATTGGATTATGGGTTGAACACCGGCTTTAAAGCCGGCAGCTTCAGTTGGTCTTGTCATGTTAACCGCGTCGAGGAGCTTCCATCCAACGACCGCGTCGAAGTGCTTCCACCCAATGACCACATTGGGAAGCAGGACAGTAAGCGAAGCACAGCCCATAGGTTTGTGTGGTTCGCACTGGTCATCGCCGGCGCCGCAGGGATTGCGTGGGGTTCACTCTTCTACTGGCTAGTCGGCGATTGGATGCAGTTGATGATAGGCCTCTTCGTTGCAGGTTGCCTGTCTGTCACCGCGTTCCTGTTGGCGCGGACTGCTTTGCGGTCGATTGGTCAGGAAGCTTCCTAGCAACCGATTCAGACGAGTGTACGAGTTGCGTCGCCACCATGACTTGGTCTGAGTTCATCGCCGTTGTTCTGCTTGGCCTCCTGGCCGGGTTTGTGATCTTTGTTCTCTATCGGAGCATCGGCATTGTCGGAGCATCGGCATTGGTTTTGTGATGTAAGCGGCGACACAGCACGCTTAATTTATCGCGGCCACTTTGACGCAGCGGTTTCACGCACACGTCATTCAAGCGTGAGCGCAGGCTATGAAACAGTGGGCTGTCTACCCACGACGGCATGAAGGCTCCGCGCGGTTTCCAACAGCTCCCCCCTGTCCCCGCCGTGCGGGCCTTCATCGCTACTGCGTAGCGAAAGCTGACGCTCGACTGATCGCGGGCTACGCGGCCGTTTTCTGAATAGCGCGCCGTAGCGGCAGGAGACGTTCGAGGCGCTCCATATACTGCTGGTCGATCCGATCCTTCGGCACGCGGCGCTGTGACGGAATGACTGTCTCGGAATCCGAGCAAAACTCACTGCAATAGAACCGGCCGGCTGAGCCCTTCCAGGCGGTCTTCCGGTTGATCTCTTGATGACAAAATACGCAGCGCATTGCAGGTGCCTCCGTTATCGCCAAAATAACGTGTTGCAGTGCGAAAGGTTCCACCCAAAGCGGGATGAGGCGTGCGCGCTTCAAATGCCCAGATAGCGGTGCTGAATATTGGCGGAACTGGCCAATTCCTTTGAATTCCCGGTCCACACGACCCGGCCGCGCTCGATGATGGTGTGGCGGTCGGCGATACGGGTCAGCGCATCGACATTCTTGTCGATGACCAGGATCGATTGGCCGGCGGCGCGCAGCTTCTGCAAGCAGCGCCAGATCTCCTCGCGAATGAGCGGGGCGAGACCCTCGGTCGCCTCATCGAGAATAAGCAGACGCGGATTGGTCATCAGCGCGCGGCCGATCGCCAGCATCTGCTGTTCGCCACCCGACAACAAGTTCGCCATGGCGCGGGCGCGGCTGGCGAGCCGCGGAAATAATGCGAAAATCTTGTCGAGCGTCCAGGGATCGGACGCCGCCGAGCGGTTCGCCGCCGTTGCCACAAGATTTTCTCGCGCCGTGAGATTGGGAAATACCTGGCGGCCTTCCGGCACCAGTCCAATGCCGAGCTTGGCGACGCGATAGGACGGCAGTTCGCGGATTTCGGCGCCATCGAAACGGATTGAGCCTGCGGTCGCCCGGGTCAGGCCCATGATCGAGCGCACGGTGGTGGTCTTGCCCATGCCGTTGCGTCCCATCAGCGACACCATTTCGCCCGGCGCGATGGCGAACGAAACGCCGAACAGCACACGGCTCAAGCCGTAGCTGGTCTCGACGTTCGACATTTCGAGCAGCGGGCGATCAGGCATTGCTGTTCACCTCTTGGCTGTTCGCCTCATGACCGGCCGCCTCTTGCTCGCCGAGATACGCTTCGCGGACCGCAGCATCGGCTTTGATGGTTGCGGGATCGCCCGAGGCGATCACCCGGCCATAGACCAGGACCGTGATGCGATCGGCGAGCGCGAACACTGTCTCCATGTCGTGCTCGATCAACAGCGTGGTGATGCTGCCTTTGAGCTCGCGCAGAATGCCGACCATGCGTGCGGATTCTTCCGGCCCCATGCCGGCCATCGGTTCGTCGAGCAAAAGCATCCGCGGGCGGGTCGCAAGTGCCACTGCGATTTCGATTTGACGGTGCTCGCCGTGGCTGAGCTTGTTAACCTTGGTATCGGCGCGCGCCGAAAGCCCGACACGCGCCAGCGCTTCCGCGGCGGGCGCGCGCAAGGAATTGTCGCTTAGCGCATCTTGCCAGAAGCGGAATGAGTGGCCGGCATGGGCCTGCACCGCGAGCGCGACATTGTCGAGCGCGGTGAAGTCGGGAAACAGCGATGTGATCTGGAAGGAGCGTGCGAGCCCAAGCTGGCTGCGGCGGTGAACGGGAATGCCGGTGATGTCGCTGCCGTCGAACTTGATGGTGCCGCTGAGCGGCGTGATCTCGCCGGCCAAAAGTCCGATCAGCGTGGTCTTGCCGGCGCCGTTCGGTCCGATGATGGCGTGAAACTCGCCATGGGGAATGTCGAGCGTAATGCCATCGGATGCGACCACGCCGCCGAAGCGTTTGGTGAGGCCAGCGACTTGAAGCAGCGGCTCAGCCACGGCGCGTGCCTCCGATCAAACCTTCAATGCCGCCGCGCAGGTAAAGTGCGACCAGAAGGACGATGGGCCCGAGAAACAGGCCGGAATATTCAGTGACGCGCGAGAGTCCTTCCTGCAGTAAAAGAAACGCCGCAGTGCCGATCAGCGGACCGAACGGCGTGCCGAGGCCGCCGAGCACGACATACACCATGAGATCGCCCGAGCGGGTCCAGAACATCATCGCCGGGCTGACAAAGCTGGTGTGATTGGCGAGCAGTGCACCGGCCAGTCCGCACAACGCGCCGGCGATGACAAAACAGACCAGCCGATAACGGAACACCGGAAAGCCGATCGCGCGCATGCGCCGCTCATTGGAGCGCGCGCCCCGGATGACCAGGCCAAAGCGCGAATTGACGATGCGCGAGACCAGAAAAATGCTGCCGATCAGGATCGCGAAGCACAGATAATAAAACAGCGTGCGATTGTTGAGATCAATCAGACCCGCGAAATCACTGCGCTGGCGGATATTCATGCCGTCGTCACCGCCATAGCGGTCCATACCGAGCGCCGCATAATAGGCCATCTGCGCAAAGGCCAGCGTGATCATGATGAAGTAGATGCCGCGCGTGCGCAGGCTTAATGCACCGACGATGAGCGCGAACAGCGCCGAGAAGCCAATGGCCGCCGGCCATTGCACGAAGCCCGATACGATTCCTTCTTTCCAGAGAATGCCGACGGCATAGGCGCCGATGCCGAGATAAGCGGCGTGGCCGAAGCTCACCATGCCGCCATAGCCCATGATGAGATCGAGGCTGACCGCGGCAATCGCCATGATGATGATGCGGGTGAACAGCGTCATGGCAAAAACGTCTCCGGTCCACGATGCGTAGACCGGCAACAACGCCAGTATGACCAGAAGGCCGGCAGCGACCGCGTTGCGTGGCGTGATCGACTTCTTCATCGGGTCGCCGCCGGAAACAGACCTTCCGGCCGGAACACCAGAATGCCTGCCATCAGCATGTAGATCAGCATCGAGGCCAGTGCCGGCCCGAGCGTGCTTGCGGAGCTCGCGCTCAACACCGAGCGCAGTATGTCAGGAACAAAAGCGCGACCAATAGTATCGATCAGTCCGACAAGGATGGAGGCAACGAAGGCGCCGCGGATCGAGCCGACGCCGCCGATAATGATGACGACAAAGGCGAGGATCAGAATATTTTCGCCCATGCCGATCTGCACGGTGAGGATCGGCGCCTGCATCAGGCCGGCGAAGCCCGCGAGCGCCGCGCCCATCCCGAACACCAGGGTGTAGAGCAACTTGATATTGATGCCGAGCGCGCCGACCATTTCGCGATTGGAGGCGCCGGCGCGGATCAGCATGCCGAGCCGCGTGCGCATCACCGTGAAATAGAGCAGTGCGCCGACCGCGAGAGCTACCGCGATAATGACGAGGCGATAGACCGGATAATAGATGCCGGGAATGACCTGGACGGCGTTGAGCATCTCGCTTGGCAGTGACAACGTCATTCCCGCCGGGCCCCATATCAGCCTCACCAGGTCGTTGAAGAAAATCAGGATGCCGAACGTGCCGAGCACGTGGTCGAGATGGTTACGGCCGTAGAGCGGCCGGATCGCGATGATTTCCAGCACGACGCCGGAGACGAACGTCGCGGCAAGGGCGAGGATCGCGCCGATCACGAAGCTGCCGGTCGCCTCGGCGAAGGTCGCGGCAAAATACGCGCCGAGCATATACAGCGAGCCGTGCGCCAGGTTGACCAGGTCCATGATGCCGAAGATCAGCGTCAGGCCCGCGGCAAGCAGGAACAGCAGCATGCCGAGTTGCACGCCGTTGAGGCACTGCTCAATGAAATACAGCATCGACTGAGCTCCCGGCGATCCCCCGGCCGGTGCGCCGATAAAGCAACGGCGGACGCGTCTGCGCCCGCCGCCGCCAGGATATTACAGCGCGATCACTTCATCGGGCATTGGGTGTGATAGGCGTCCTGATCGTCTTTGACGATCGTCGACATCGTGTGCAGCGAATAGCTGCCGTCATCGTCCTTGCGCGCTTCTTCCAGATAGAAATTCTGGATCGGCACGTGATTGTTATTGAATTTGAAGCCACCGCGCACGGACTTGAAGTCCGCTTTTTCCATCTCTTTGCGCATGCCTTCTTTGTTGGTGAGGTCGCCATTGACGGCGGTCACCGCGCTGTTGATCAGGGCGACGGAGTCGTAGGTATCGGCGCCATAGAACGACGGTAAGGTCTTGTACTTGGCCTTGTAATCGGAGACGAATTTCTTGTTGGTGTCGTTCTGTAGATCGCTGACCCACATCATCGCGCTCTGGCTACCGACCGCAAGGTCCTTAAGCCGCGGCAGCGACAGATCGTCGACAGTGAAGCCGGAGTACAGCGGGATTTGGCCTTTCAGGCCGGACTGGGCGTATTGCGTCATGAATTGCACGCCCGGGCCGCCCGGATAAAACACGTACACCGCATCGGGCTTCGCCGCGCGTATCTTGGAGAGCTCGGCCGAGAAGTCGAGCTGATCGGGCCAGCGGGTGTATTCCTCGCCGACAATCTGACCCTTGAAGGTCGATTTGAAACCAGTCGCCATGTCCTTGCCGGCGGTATAGTTGGGCGCCATCAGGAAGACCGACTTGATGCCTTTTGTATTCATGTAAGTCCCGACGGCTGCCGGCACCTGGTCGTTCTGGAACGACGTCGAAAAGATGTAGGGCGAGCACTGATTGCCGGCGAGCTGCGAAGCGCCGGCATTGGTCACGACGGTCATGGTCTTGGAGTCGACCATCGTCGGCAGCGATGCCAGGAACACGTTCGACCAGATGTAGCCGACCAGGAAGTCGACGTGGTCGGACTGGACCAGCTTCTGGGTCTTCTGCAATCCGACATCAGGCTTGATCTCGTCGTCTTCATAGATGACTTCGACCGGCAGGCCGCCGAGCTTGCGGCCGACATGATCGAGGCCGAGCTCGAACGAATTGCGCATGTCGTTGCCGATCACGGCGACGGGGCCGCTAAAGCTCGAAACGAAGCCGATTTTGACCGTCTTCTGCTGCGATATCGCCGGTACCGCGATAAGTGCGACAGCGGCCGACCCCAAAAGCGCCGACCCCAAAAGCAATGGCCTGATCATTGCGTGTATCCCTTCTGATTATCCCGCCTGACGGGCGGGACTCCCCCGGTGGAATGGTGTCCAGCCGCATTTGTAGAAAGCGGCCAGTTTTTGCGCAACATCGAAGCCGGGCTGCGACAGTGCGTCTTTTGTGGGCAGGGCGGAAGGGAAAAGCGTCCGACGACGGGCCATTAACCCGCCATTTACCATAATATTTTACTGAACCCGGAGGGCGGAGTCTTTCGGGAGAATACGATGCGCAGAATGCTTCTCACGGCACTTGCGATCGCCACCTTCGTCTCGAGTGGCCTTCTGCTGCAGCGCGCCGCGATCAAAAGCCATGCGCCCGCGCCGGTGACAGACGCCAAAGCAAGCGATGCCGGGTTTTTGCAACTAGCAGCGAACGTCTGCGGAGGTAGCGGCTGCGTCGCTGTTCAGGTCAGACGGCTCGACAAGCACCAGCTTCACAAGCCCGCCGCTACGCCGCCGCAGTCGTTGCCGCATGGCCTACCTGGAAGCATTTCATAGCTTCTCGCCCAGGAAGCGGAGCAGGCGGGGCGCCAAAAGCCTCGCAGCAGATGCCGCCGGGTAGCTGTCCCGGCTCCATCACAGAATGATGCTGGGATTGCGAATACACTGATCGCACTCGATAAGGTTGACCTGCTTCGCCACGATTTTCCAACTGTCGCTCTCGCGAACGATGCGATGGCCGCACCAGCCTGCCAGCAAGCGCGTTTCGTTGTCCCAGAACTCGGTAATCAGGAAATTCGATCGCACCATGCAGGCGTCTTTGTCGGTGGTCGCAAAGCCTTCTACGTTGGTGATCAGGCGCACCGTTCGCGAAGCGGGGGCCTGTGACCAGGCAAACCCGGTGCGCAGCCTGTAGATGCGGTCTTCCAGCCGCCGGCGGTCGTCGAACATCACCGAGATTTCGCGGCGTGGATCGCCGGCGTTCGGTGTCGAAGGTACCCAGTAAATGCACTCCGCCGAGTACATCGTCAGCCAGTCTTCATAGCGAAGCTGATCGAGCAGGCGCGCTTCCCTTTCCAAAAGATGGCGGAATTCATCGCGCGCAGCAAAGTCCACGATCGCACGAGTGTCGTCCTGCCACCCGGAGAAATTGCCGATCAACTCGCGATAGAGTGCGTCGTTGACGTAGTAGGAGCTGCGCGACGGATCGAGCGAAGGTTGCGCGCCCATCTCAAGGCTCCCGCTGAATTGCGAGATTGGGCCTGGCCTTCATGAGCCGTTTCCATTCCTTGAAGTGCTCGCGCATGAAGGCTTCGTCGGTGGCGGGCGCCGTTATGGTACCGTCTTCGTGCTGCTTGATCCGGTCGGGGATGCCGAGGCCGCGGTTCATGTAGACCCACTCATCTTCAATCGCCATCAGCCCGCGCTGAATTTGCTCGAAGTTGGCGATATCGTCGACCTCGCCAAAATTCGGGAAGCCTTCCTGAGTACGCATGCGCAAGGCGTTGATGTCGGTGACCGCATCGTCCGGAAGACTGCCGTCGTTGACGATCATGGTGCCATACCAGATCGCGTTGGTTTCTTCGACGCTGATCGGCTCGAAAACCTGAATGTGATTGCCGAGCAGCGAGAAGTTCGGAAACACATTGATGTTGACTGGCTCGGAACCGGCCAGGTCCAAAAGTGAAAAGGCTCGGTCGCCGTAGCGCTTGATGAAATCGGCCTCATAATATTCCATGCCGGGGTGTGCGCTCTCGATGGCCCACAATCCGCCCGGACGCTTCTCGAGATTGGGGCGCTTGTCCTTGAAGTGATTGCCGTGGCCGGTGTAACGCATATACATCGGCTGGGAGTTGGGTGAGTTGCGGTAGTACGCCATGCCCTTGGCGTTCTCGCCGGCAAAGCGGTTCTCTGTTTCGAGCAGGGACCGGTGCGAATAGGCGACGTGATAGCCATCGCACGAATTGTCGTAAGCGAGTTTCCAGTTTCCCTTGAAACGGAACCGGTTCGCCTCGCAGACCACGACCTTGCCTCCCGGATTACGGTCGAGCCATTCATCGATGACCTTGGCGATGGGGCCAAGATGTTCGGCGAGCGGCAGCGCATCCATATTAAGGGAGCCAAAAATAAAACCGCGATAGCTCTCCAGCCGCGGCATCTGAGCGAGATTGTATTTCGGGTCGCGCATGTCCTCGGCGTAACCGTCCGGCCACGGCACGCCACGCAGTCTGCCGTTATTGAGAAAATTCCAGCCGTGGTACGGGCATTGGAACGACTTGGTGTTGCCCTTGTCCCATCGGCACAAAGTTGTCCCACGGTGTGTGCAACGATTGTACAGCGCGCGGATTTTCCCGTCCGAGTCGCGAACGACAATCAGCGGCCGCAACCCAAGGCGGCGGGTGATGAAATCGTTTTCATTGGGAATTTCACTTTCGTGGGCGATATAGGTCCATGTGCCGCCGAAAATATTGGTCATCTCGGTTTCGAAGATGGCCGGATCGGTATAGATCAGGCGGTGCGCACGATCCTCCTGGACAAGATGATCCCAATCGTACAGTGCAGTCCCGCCAACGCGTGTCGGCGGTGCGCTGATTTTTTCCAGAGCTGTCATGGCAAGCTCCCTGTCTTATCGGGCCGGGTCAGAAGAAATCGAAGTACTCGTTGTGCTCCCATGCACTCGGATCGTCATTCTTGCTGAGAGAGCCTTCGGCTTCCAGTGATTGTTTGTAGCGGTTGAACTCGGAACGCTTCAGTTTAACGAAGTAGTCGATAAATGTGTCACCGAGCTCGGTTCGGAACAAAGACTCTTTCTCAAGGGCGTCCAATGCCTCCGGCAGATTTTTAGGCAACATCGGCCGTTCCGCGGCATAGGGCTCATCGTTGGCTGGAGGCGGCTGTGAGCTTCGCCTGAATGCCGGCATGGCCGGCGACGATTTGTGACAGGATATAGAGATAGGGATTGGCTGCGGGTTCGCCGATGCGATTCTCAATTCGGGTCGCCGGATCATCCGGTCCGCCAAGCACCCGAAGCATGGCGCCCCGGTTGTCGTACGCCCAAGCCGATCTGTCGGGCGCCAGCGAGTTTGGTTTGAATCTCCGATAGCCGTTGACTGTCGGCGTCGAAAATACGGTTCCCGGCACGGCGTATTGCAGAAGTCCGGCGAGATAAGACAGTCCGAGCGGCGACAGCTTTTCATCGGGCTGTTGCGGCATGAACAGGTTGGTGCCGTTCGACGCGTCCACCAGCGACTGATGCAGGTGCCATCCGCTGGCGTAATAGCCCTTGATTGCCGGTCGCGCCATGAAAGTTGCGAAATAGCCAAGCCGTCGGCATATCTGGCGCGTCGCGGTACGAAATAACAGAATACTGTCGGCGGCCTCGAGCGCAGTGCATGGCGCGAACGTACATTCGACCTGTCCCGGTCCCCATTCATTCTCGATCGATCGCAACCCCAGCCCGAGCACTTCAAAGGCGTCACCAAGCGCATCGAAAACCGGCTGCATCAAATCCATGTTGGATTCGGAATGATAGTGGTAGCCGGGCTCAGCGGGCCATGTTCTGATCGGCCCGCCGCGGTTGCCCGGAGTACCGATATTGTGCTCGCTGAGATGGTCTTCAGCGACGCGCAGCAGATACCACTCAATCTCCGCACCAACGATGCTCGCATAATTCCGCGTTGCAAGTTTCTTTAGCGCTCTTTTCAGAAGCTGCCTTGGGGCAAAATGAAACGGAGTGCCATCGTTGAAATATTCGTCGCACAGGATCCATGCAGTGCCCGGCGCCCATGGTAACGTGCGAAACGTCTTGGGATCAGCGACGACGGTGAGGTTGGGCGACCCGGTCATCTCGGTTAGGCCCATGCCGCCGCCGCGGGTAAACGACTCGAAAACGCGTGCGCCGGCTGAATCGAGCGTGGTGGTGGCCACGCCGATGTTGTAGCCACCACTCAGTGCGGCGAGGAACGCAGGCACTGTAAGTGTCTTTGCTCGCACATAGCCATGGGTATCGCCCCACGCGAGCCTAACGTAGCGAAGCTTGTCGGCTTCCAGCCGGCGGACAATGTCGCCGGCAAGCCGTCGCTGTTCATCGGTCCACAGGCCGTGCTTTTCAATGAATGTTGGCCGGGACGTCATGCTCGGCGCTCAAAGCTTCTCGCCGAGGAAGCGAAGCAGGCGGGGCGCCAGGAACCCGGCGTAGCTTTCTGGCTCCTCGATCGGATCATTCATCCAGTAATGCGGCGCGCCTTGCACGATGCACGGCCGAACGAAGAATCCTGCCTGCTTGAGCGCAAGCATGAACGGCTGAGTGTGCTCTGCGGGATCGACCAGGTCGTCAGCGGTGCCGGTGGCCAGCAGCACGCTGATCTTATTGTTGGCGAATGTCGCGTAACTGATCGGGGTCGCGTCAAAATAAAGCTGGCGATTTTCCATCGGCGGCGCGCCGAGGAACTTCTGGATGTTGTTATCAAGGCCGCCCTGGAGCTGATACGTCGTCCACATCGCGACCAGATCGTAGACGCCATAGACACCGATCAACGCCTTCACCTCGGCTGAGGTCGAAGCGAATGGATCCTGCGGATAGCCGCCGGTGAACTTCTTGCAGCCCAGCGCCGCAAGCGACGCAAGGTGGCCGCCGGCCGAGGCGCCCAGCAACCCGATGCGCGCCGGGTCGATGCCGAACTCACCGGCTTTGCCGCGCATGAATTGCACGCCGGCCAAGATGTCCTGCACGGCCTGCGGAAACATCTTGCCTTTGGCGGCGAGGCGATAGCTGATCGAGAACATGCCGATGCCGCGGGACGCGAGATACGGTCCCCAATACTGGAACGCGGAACGCGCGCCCTGCACCCAGCCGCCGCCGTGCACGGCGACCAATGCCGGCGCGGCCTTCGCGCCTTTCGGCAGGTAAAGGTCACCGGCAAGCTCGACGCCGTCGTGATTGGCGTAAGCAAGACCAAGTTGTGTGGTGACATCGTTCATTCCGCAGCCCTCCGTTTCATATCCCTATCGCGCCGTGATCTTGCACGCAGTGTCAATCGCCTGCTTATGCCGGCTGCGCAACGCAAGCCTGCCCGATTGGTTCTCTCGTGCTCGCTGGTAAAGTGCTTTTCACGTGGTAGAACGACGAGCCGAGATTGAAAGAACCCGTCAACGGGAGGGAGAAGTCAGTGGCGTCATCGAGTGAGGCGCAGTCGCTTGTCGTCGATGGAACACGGATCGACTTTATCGACCGAGGCGCTGGACCCCCGCTGCTTTTTCTTCACGCCGAGAACGGTATCGAGCCCGCGGCGGCAGCCATCGAAGAGCTTGCCAAGGGCGCGCGCGTCATCGCCCCGACTCATCCGGGTTATGGCCGCTCTGAGGTGCCGAAGGGCATGCGGACGATCGACGATCTTTCCTATTTTTATCTCGATATGCTCGACCAGCTCGACCTTCGCGACCTGACCGTGGTTGGTGTTGGGCTCGGCGGCTGGGCCGCCGCAGAGATCGCGGTGAAAACCACCGCGCGCATGGCGCGGCTGGTGATGGCAAATGCCGTCGGCGTCAAAGTGTCCGATCGCGAGACGCGCGACATCGCCGACATCTTCGCATTGACCGATCCGGAATATCTCGATCTCGTTTACGCCGATCCGGAAGCCGGCAAACGCGACTACAAGGCGCTGCCGGATGGCGAAGTGCTTGCCGCCGCGCGCGCCAAAGAGGCGACGGCGCGATTTGCCTGGAATCCGTATTTTCACAATCCACGGCTGAAAAGCCGGCTGCACCGCATCAAAATCCCGACCCTGTTCCTCTGGGGAAATCGCGATCGTATGCTGAGCGAGGCGTATGGCCGCGCCTATGCCGGAATGATCCGGGGCTCACGATTTGAACTGATGGAACGCGCCGGGCATTTCCCCCATCAGGAACAGCCGAAGGCTTTTGCCGAAAAAGTGCTGGCTTTCGCCAAGACTCGATAGCGACAAGGCCCGATAGCGACAGGAAGACGCGATGCGCGTTTATCAGTTTACCGAGCAGCCTTATTATCCCGGCTGGGACAAGCATTCCGGCTCGTTGCGCGTCAATTTCCTCAACCGCAATTGCGATCCGCACATCGCGGCCGATCTGTTTCATCGTTACTACGACGAGTGGCAACTCTCCGATGAGCTCGGCCTCGACATCATGCTCAATGAGCATCACCAGACCGCGACCTGCATGTCGTCGACGGTGGTGGTGGGCCTCTCGGTGCTGGCGCGTATCACCAAACAAGCGCGGCTTCTGGTGCTCGGCTATCCAATCGGGCATCGGCCCGATCCGCTTCGCGTTGCCGAGGAGCTCTCGACGATCGATGTGATCTCGCGCGGCCGGCTCGACATGGGCTTCATCAAGGGCGTGCCGTACGAGTTTCCATCCTCCAATCAGAATCCCGTCGGTGTCATGGATCGCTTCTGGGAAGCGCTCGATTTCATCATCAAGGCGATGACGACCCACGATGCGGTATTCAATTGGGAAGGCGAATATTTCAACTATCGCCAGGTCAACGTCTGGCCGCGGGTCTGGCAGGAGCCACACCCGCCGATTTGGTCCACGACCGGCAGCACCACGCAGGCGAAGCTTCTCGGCGAGCGCGGTTACGTGATGGCGACGCTAGGCTCCGGCTACAACACCCGGCCCGCTCTACGACGCTTATCGCCGCGGCTATGTCGCGAAGTGGGGCAAGGCGCCGGGACCGGATCGGTTCGCCTATCTTGGCCTGGTCGCGGTCGCGCACGACAAGGATGAAGCGCGCCGCCGTGGTGATCTGATCGCGGCCTATCTGCGCACCAGCGGCATCGTGCACCTGCCGTTCCGCAATCCGCCCGGTTTCCTTTCGGCGGAAGACAATGCGCGGATGTTGCGCGGGCAGACGGCGCCGCGCAGCTACACCAAGGATCGCCGTGTCATTAATATGCAGAGTGCCAGCGTTGAGGATTTGATCGCGGCCGGCATCCTGTTCTGCGGCACGCCGGATGAGGTCTACGAGCAGATCGTCGATTTCTGCGATTACTGCGGCGGCATGGGCAATCTGCTGATGATGGGCCACGCCGGTTATCTCACCCACGAACAGACGGTCGATAATCTTTCGCTGGTCGCGCGCGAGGTTTTTCCGCGGCTTAAAGCGTGGACGCAGCCGAATGCGGAGGAAGTGGCGGCGGCAGCGGTCGCCGCGGCGGAAAAGGCCCCGGCGGGTCCGGCCGCAAGTGCGCGCGCGGGGGACTTGGTCGACGCTACGATAGCCGCGCGCTGATCAAGCGTCGCGAAAGAGGTTACTGATGCGGGTCTATCATTTCAGCGAGCAAGCCTATTTCCCGGCGTGGGATGAACACGCCCCGACGCTGCGCATCACTCTTCCCAATCGCAAATGCGATCCCCATGTCGCCGCCGATCTGTTCCACCGCTATTACGACGAGTGGCAGCTCTGCGACGAGCTTGGTCTCGATGTCATGCTCAACGAGCATCATCAGACCGCGACCTGTATGTCGTCATCCGTTGTCGTCGGCCTCGCCGTGCTCGCCCGCATCACCAAACGGGCGCGCCTTCTTGTGCTCGGCTATCCGATCGGGCACCGGCCCGATCCGCTGCGTGCCGCCGAAGAGCTTTCGACCATCGACGTCATTTCGCGTGGCCGGCTCGACATGGGCTTTATCAAGGGCATCCCGTACGAGATCGCCGCCTCCAATCGCAATCCGACCGAGCTGATGGACCGCTTTTGGGAAGCGCACGATTTCATCCTCAAAGCGATGACGACGCACGACGCCGTTTTCAATTGGGAAGGCGAGTTCTTCCAGTACCGGCAGGTCAACGTCTGGCCACGGGTCTGGCAGGATCCGCATCCGCCGGTCTGGTCGACGACCGGCAGCTCGACACAGGCGCGCGTGCTGGGCGATCGCGGTTATGTCATGGCGACACTTGGCACCGGCTATGCCACGCGCAAGATCTACGACGCCTATCGCAAGGCCTACCTCGCAAAATTCGGCAAGGCGCCGGGCGCCGACCGTTTCGCCTATCTCGGCCTGGTTGGTGTTTCCCATGACAGGGAAGAAGCGCGCCGGCGCGGACATCTCATTGCCGGCTATCTGCGCACGAGCCCCATCGTCTATCCGCCATTTCGCAATCCGCCGGGCTATCTGCCGCCGGAAGACAACGCCCGAATGCTGCGCGGCGAATCTCCGCCGCGGACCTTCACCAGGGCCGGCAAGGCGATCTCAATGCAGCATGCCAGCGTCGATGAACTGATCGATGCCGGCGTGCTGTTCTGCGGCACACCCGACGAGGTCTACGAACAGATCGTCGACTTCTGCAGCCATTGCGGCGGTATGGGCAATCTTTTGATGATGGGGCAGGCCGGCGAACTGACCCACGCACAGACAGTCGACAATCTCTCGCTGTTCGCGCGCGAAGTATTGCCGCGGTTGAAAGAGTGGAAGCAGCCGGACGCTGAAGAGGCGGCGAGGGCTGTGGCGGCGTAAGGAATATCGAGCTTCCCGTGAGCAGCCATCATTCGAGCTGCACGTGTGCGGCGCTGATGACCTCGCCCCATTTGACCGAGTCCTGGCGCAGAAATTCGGCAAAAGCATCGAGCGGTCCGGGCACTGGCTGAACCGAAAACTGTTCCAGAAGCTTCTTTCTGAACTCGGGATCGCCGACGATGTTCTGCACGTCGGCGTTCACCTTCCCGACAATAGCGGGGGGCGTGCCCGTCGCCGCAAAAAGTCCGAACGATACGCTCGCCTCGTAACCTGGAACGGTCTCCGCGATGGTCGGTATGTCGGGATATTGCGGCACCCGCTTCTCGCTGGCGAAGCCAAGCATTTTCAGCTTTCCCGCCTTGACCGAACTCAGCGCCACCGACGGGCCCATGATCACCGCATTAACATTCCCGGCCAACACATCGGTCAGCGCCGGCGCAGCGCCACGATAGTGCACCGCCGTCACCTTGATGCCGGCGAGATTCTCCAGCTCCAGCGCGGCGACGTGCAGCGCGGTGCCGACGCCGGCCGTACCGAAGGTCAGGACGCCGGGTTTCTCCTTGGCAAGCGCAATCAGATCGCCGACCGAATTAACCGGCAGCGACGGATTAACCAGCAGCGCCGCCGGAATCGTGCCGTAGCCCGCGACCGGAACGAAGTCCCGTTCCGGGTCGTAGAGTAATTTGCCTTTGGCATAGAGATGCGGCTGAGTTGTATAGAAGCCGATTTCCGAGGAGAGCAGCGTGTAGCCGTCGTGCTCGGCCCGGATGACATCCTGTGCTGCGATCGAATAACCGGCGCCGCCACGATTCTCGACAATCACGCTGCGCAGCCACTTTTCCGACAACCGCTGTGCAATTGCGCGGGTTAGCACATCGGTCAGTGCACCGGCCGCCGACGTCACCACGATCGTCACGTTGCGGTCCGGGTAAGTCTGTCCCAAAGCGGGGCTCGCCAGCAGACAAGCGAGCAGAAGTATGCGGCCGAGCACGGTGGTCATCGCTCCCTCCGATTTCCGAATATTCTTGTTCTTTTTCGTCGACGTCCGGGCGGAGCCTAGCACGGCGTGAGGCCAAGGACCGGCCTGCGGCATCAACGGCGAAGTCTCTCCACGCTTGAAGGATCGGAAGCAGCTGGACGCCGAAGAGGCGACAAGGCCGGTGGCGGCGTAAGTCGTAAACCTTGCGGTTACGCTTGGTGCGCTAAGAGGATTGCCCGGCTACCACCGAACAAGAACCCCAGCGAAAAACTTTGGAGGATCGCAAGGATGCGATCAGAAGCCGTGCGTATCGACAACCCAAATGTCGTAGGGCAACTCGAAAAGCTGAGTGAGCAGGAACTGGACGATCTGCCGTTCGGTGTCATTCGGATCGATAGCGCAGGCCGGATTCTTTTCTACAGCAAGACGGAGTCACGGCTCTCCGGCTATAGCCAAATCCCGACGGGCCTCAATATCTTTGAACTATCGAGCTGTCTGGGCAGCGATGATTTCAAGGGGCGCATAACGCGCGCCGCCGAGCAGGGGCCGATCAATCTGGATATCGGCTGGTCTGGCGATTTTGCATCGCCGAAGCGCGATCTCCTCTTTCGTATTCGAAGCTCGACGCCGGACGACATCTGGATACTGGTCGAGCGCGACTGACAGAGGCTCGGTGGCTTCGGGAGTTGGAAGCCGACGCCTCATTCTGCGGAGTGGTCAGGCAAAGCGCCAGATCAAGACCCATAGGGCGTAGAGGCAGAAACAGATTGGCAGGGCGGCAAACAGTGCGAGGTCTTGCCGCGTTTGCCACAACGGCGACAATACTGAACAAAAGGCCAGCACGATCCCGGCGCTCATCAGGATCGCGACGATGCGCGCCCAGCCGGAATGACGGCCGATCCCGCGGCCGGTGAAATAGAGCAACACACCAAGCAGCAAAATAAACACGGCCGCGACCGCGACCACCACAAGGATAATGCCAACGACTCCGGCGAGGGCATGCACGAAAAACCCAAAGCCGCGCGCGGCGTCGGTTATCAATGCGATGATTCCATAGGTGCCAATGTCGAGCCGCTCACCGGTTTCCTGCGGCGGTAGTTGGTGCGTCACAAAGGCAGTATCTGCGATGTCGCCCAGCGCCAAAATCGAGCCGAGGGCCAGCATGAAGCCGGCGAGACGAAATGCAGCCGCTACGATTTTAAGGTGACGCACCTGATGGGACTCGCCGCTCCTTAAGGTCCGGCGACAATCATAGCCGACCAGCAGTTGTTGGCGGCTGTAAGGCTTTACCAGTGTTTCAGACGCCGATCGCGGCGGCGGCGAGCGTGTCGGTTTCCATGTCCTGGTCCTGCACGGCGCCGATCAGCTCCGTCACCTTCTTGATGCCGCGCTCGTCGCACCAGGCTTCAAGGTCGTCGATGATCGTGATCAGCGCGGTCGGATTGCGGAAGCCGGCATAGCCGATGCCGACCGCGCTTGCGCCGGCGAGCATGTATTCGACCACGTCCTCGGCTTTGGTGACGCCGCCGATGCCGATGATCGGGATCTTCACCTGCTTGGCGACCTGATAGACCATCCGCAGCACGATCGGCTTCAACGCGGGCGAGACCAGCCCGCCGAACTTGTTGCCGAGCGCCGGGCGGAAATTGTCGGTCCTGATCTTCAGCGACAGGAAGGTGTTGGCGATCACCAGCGCGTCGGCGCCGGCGTCCTCCGCGGCGCTTGGCGATCGAGACGATGTCGCCGGCGTTGGGCGAGAGCTTCACCCACAGCGGCTTCTTGGTCTTGGCCCGGATCGCGGTGATGCAATCGCGGGTGTAGGTCTCGTGCATCGCGAAATTGCCGCCGCTGGAGTTGCGCGTCGGGCACGAGATATTGGCCTCGATCACGTCGACGTCCGGCACGCTCAGTTCTTCGGCGAGCGCGGCGAAATCCTCGATGCTTTCCGACGAGACGCTGACCACCAGCGGCGGCTTGAACTTGGCGTATTCGGGGACGATGTGCTCGATGAAATAGTCGATGCCTTTGCCGGGCAGGCCGATCGACTGGATGATGCCGGCTTCGGTCTCGGCCATGCGCGGCGTCGGATTGCCGAGCCGCGGCTCGCGGCAGATGGTCTTGGCCACCAGCGCGCCGAGCCGGTTGAGATCGATGACGTCGTTGTACTCCCAGGAAAACGCGCCGGACGCCGGCTGCACCGGGTTTTGCAGCGTGATCGCGCCGATCTTGACGGAAAGATCTACCATCCCACCGCCTCCTGCATGTTGAACACCGGGCCGTCGCGGCAGACGCGGCGCAGCACGCGCTGGCCGTCGACCTCGAAGGTGCGCATGCAAACGTAGCAGGCGCCGAAGCCGCAGACCATGATCTGCTCCATCGCGACCTGGCCCGGAATGTTGTGCTTCTTGCCGAGCCGCTGCATCAGCTTGAGCAGGCGGTTCGAGCCGCAGGTGAAGAACGCGTCGGCTTTGCTTTCCGCGATCAGGCCTTCGAGAATCTGTCTCGACGTTCTCGACAGCGCTGCTGCCGTCGGAATCGAGCACCGTGATGGTTTTGGCGCCGAGCCCCTCGAACAATTCCCGCGACATCACGACGCCGGGATTGCGCGCGGACAGGATCGCGGTGACGCCGACCTTGTTCTCGGCGGCGAGCTGCGACAGCGGCGCGAGCGTCGCCAGCCCGACGCCGCGGCCGAGCACCACGATATTCCGCCACGAGGGCTCGAGCGTGAAGCCGTGGCCGAGCGGCCCGGCGATGTTGAAGTCGTCGCCCGGCTCCAGCATCGCCATGCCGCGGGTGCCGCGGCCTTCGGTCTTGTAGAGGAACTCGATCTGGCCGTTCGCCTTGTCGACGCGATAGACGCTCATCGGCCGGCGCATCCACACCTCGGCGCCGTCGGGCGACGGGCACAGCAGATGGAACATCTGCCCGGCAGTAGGCCTTCAGCGCGTGCGCATGCACCTTGAGGATGACGTGCTTGTACTCGTCATTGACCCAATCGTTGGAGACGACCGTGCCGATGAACTCGCCGACCAGCCGCTGCGGATAAGGGTCGGCGTCGCCGATGCGCAGCGCGGAGTTGGTGTAGTTGCTCGTTCGGGTCGAGGGGCATCGATCGATCGGCCTCGGCACGTGCCAGGCCCGGTCGACCCGCCAAGCGCGGCGGTCCTGGACGCCTTCGTTTATAGGATCGGCGAGCCGGCTGTGTCAATTTTGGAACAGTCGCGTCAGCCCACTCGAAATCTGGCTGAGACCGGCAGCGGCGTCAGCCGTACAGCAGCGTCAGATTTATCCTGTGATTTTCGTATCCCGGCGCGAATTCCGGCCGATCCGAGTAGTGGAACAGGCGCGAGCGGAACAGCACCGCGCGGTTCTGCCGGTACGGCACGACGAGGCTGTCACCGGCCTTTTGTTCCAAAAATGTTACAATCCGCGCCTGGTCGGCATCGTAGTCCTTGATCTGCCAGTCATCCGGCGGCGGCGCGCGGCAAACGACCAGGCCGCCGTGCGCCGGGATCGAGGTTGGCCTCGGTCGGCGTGACCCAGAAATTGACGCTGACGGCGGCATCGTCGGCATGAACGTCGACGGCCGCCTGCGGCTGCAGGCCTTTGAAGGCCCAGGCTTGGGACAGCGGATGCTCGCCGAGAATGTCGGGAAAGGCGCGGCGAAGCTCGTCGGCGATCTGCAGCAACAGCGGGCAGGCAAGTCCGTCTTCGAGATAGGACGCGACGAAGCCGTCGATATGGGAGAAGTCGTGCCAGATCGTGCTCTCCAGCAGGAACCGCCGCAATGAGTCGAGCGCCTGTGGCGTCAGCAGATCGTCGACGAAGATCGCGCCTTGCTCGTCGAACTGCGCCGTCAGCGCGGCCAGATCCGCCCGTTCATTGACGGCGCGGCCCGCGACCTCGGGCGCCGCGCGCAGATGGATCGGCGTGTTGTAGTCGTCGCCCAATAGCGCCGATCTGCGCTTCGGACAGCGTGGTCACCTCGTCCGCGAGCTGCTCCGCAACGGCGCGGTAGCTGCGCGCCAGCAGCTCGAAGCGCAGACGGTCGCGCGTTCGCTGCGACAGATAGAGAAACTGCTCGGCATCGTGTTCGAGCTTGTGGCGCGTCGCCGTGGTCAGCGATTTGCGCGCGATGGCGGTCCGGTCATCGCCGCGCCGCAGCTCGTAGGTGCGCGCCAGATGATCGAGCGCCCGCCCGCGCTCGCCTTGCGCCAGCCAGAGGAAGCCCAATGCGCGATGGGCTTCGTAATGCTGCGGTTCGAGGCTGCGCGGCGCGGCCGAAGGCCTTGATCGCCTCCTGGCGTCTCGCCGAGCCGCATCAGCGCGACGCCGCGGTTGTAGTGGGCCGAGACGAAGCCAGGGTCGGCCCTGAGCGCCTCGTCGAAACAGCCGACGGCGTCCCGGTGACGGCCCTGGGCCGCGATGGCCACGCCGAGGTTGTGGGTGACCGCGGGATCGGCCGGGATGATCGCCAGCGCCGCCCGATAGGCGCTTTCGGCCTCCGCCGGCCGCCCCGCTTGAAAATGGGTCATGGCGTCGGCGACGAGCGCGCGAAATTCGTCCGATGCCTGTTTCGCCAACGGTTTGCTCCGGCGCGGCGATCAGTTCGGCCAATCACGCTGTACAGAAATTGGAAAAAATTTTGATTTTGGTACACGGCGCGCCTAGAGTGCCGGTCGCTCTCCGCTTGGCCGCCCTGACGCTCCCTGTTCCTCGGATAGCGTAAGCGCGTGACGGGCGCCGTTTCAGGCCGCCGCGTTGGCTCCCGTCCGGCTAGAGGTGTATCGGTTTCCCATGACCACACGCATCACCATCCGCAAACCCGACGATTGGCACCTGCACGTGCGCGACGGCGAAATGCTCAAGGCTGCGATCTGCCTTACACGGCGAAACATTTCGGCCGCGCCATCCTGATGCCGAACCTGGTCCCGCCGGTGCGCACGACTCAAGACTGCATCGCCTATCGCGAGCGCGTGATGGCGGCGCTGCCGAAAGGCTCGACATTCAAGCCGCTGATGACCTGCTACCTGACCGACGACACCGATCCCGACGATGTCGAGCGCGGTTTCCGCGAAGGCGTGTTCACCGGCGTCAAACTCTATCCCGCCAACGCCACGACCAATTCGGCGGCCGGCGTTACCGACTACAACAAAGTCATGCGCGTGCTGGAGCGCATGGAAAAAATCGACATGCCGTTCCTGATGCACGGCGAGGAGACCGATCCGGACGTCGATGTGTTCGACCGCGAGAAGGCATTCATCGATCGGCACCTGTCGAAATGGATCAGACAATTCCCAGGGCTGCGCTTCATTCTCGAGCACCTGTCGTCGAAGGATGGCGTCGATTTCGTGCGCGAGCGCAGCGCCGCAGGTCGGCGGCACGATCACGCCGTACCACATGATCCTGACGCGCAACGACTGGTTCGGCCACGGCCTCAAGCCGTACATGTACGTGATGCCGGTGATCAAAACCGCCACCGATCGCGCTGCGCTGCGCAAGGCCGCGACTTCGGGCGAGGCCTGCTATTTCCTCGGCACGGACTCGGCGCCGCACCCTTATGCCAAGAAAGTTTCGATCAACGGCATGCCGGGCATGTTCAACGCGCCGGTGGCGATCGAAACCTACGCCAAAGTGTTCGAGGAGGAAGGCGCGCTCGACAAGCTCGAGGCCTTCGCCTCGCTCAACGGGCCGAAGCATTACCGGATGCCGCCGAACGAGGAACGTATTACGCTTGAGAAAACGCCGTGGACTGCGCCCTGAAGAGGTCAAGGTGGCGGGCCCGGACGAGCGCGCGATCGTCTATCGCGGCGGCGAGACGATCGAATGGAAGGTGGTGGACTGCATGGCTGGCTTCCCCGACAAGGCGGTGATGGCGGAACTGACGGCAAAGATGATGCTGGAGGTGGAAGCGGTCCGCTTCATGACCGACAAGCCATTCATCTACACCTCCGGCTGGGCGAGCCCGGTCTATACCGATTGCCGCCGGCTGATCTCGTTTCCGCGCGTGCGCAATACCTTGATCGACTTCGGCGTGGCGACGGTCGTGCGCGAGGTCGGCTTCGAGAAGTTCGATGCGGTCGCGGGCGGCGAGACCGCGGGCATTCCGTTCGCCGCCTGGATGGCGGATCGTCTGATGTTGCCGATGCAATACGTGCGCAAGAAGCCGAAGGGCTTCGGCCGCAACGCGCAGATCGAGGGCCATATCGAGGAGGGCGATCGCGTGCTGCTGGTCGAGGACATGACCAGCGATGGCCGCAGCAAGGTCAATTTCTGCAAGGCGCTGCGTACCGCCGGCGCCGTGGTCGACCATGTCTTCGTGTTTTTCTTCTACGACATATTCCCGGATAGCAAGAAGATCCTTGGCGATCTTGGCGTCACGCTTCACTCGCTCGCCACCTGGTGGGACGTGCTCGCGGTCGCCAAAAAGAGCGGTTTGTTCGACAAGGGAAAGCTGAAAGAAGTGGAAACCTTCATGAACGATCCGGCCGCCTGGTCGAAAGCGCATGGCGGCGTCGCCGTTGCGGCAGAGTAATCAAAGGTTAGGAAATGCCAAATCAAGTTGCGGATGTGATTGTTGTCGGCGCCGGTAATGCGGCGTTTTGCGCGGCGCTTGCGGCGCAGGAGCAGGGCGCCAAAGTCGTGATGTGCGAAGCGGCGCCCGAGGACGAGGCTGGCGGTAATAGCCGCTTCACCGCGGGGTCGATCCGCGTCGTCTACAACGGCATCGACGACATCAAGACGCTGGTGCCCGATCTGACGCCCGCGGAAGTCGAGACCACGGATTTCGGCACCTACACCGCCGATCAGTTCTTCGACGACATGGCGCGAATTACGCAAAACCGCGCCGATCCCGATCTGGTCGAGCTTCTCGTCACCAAGAGCTTCGATTCGCTGAACTGGATGCGCCAGAAAGGCGTTCGGCTCATTCCGATCTACGGCCGCCAAGCGTTCAAGATCGACGGCAAATTCAAATTCTGGGGCGGGCTGACCGTTGAGTCCGTCGGCGGCGGTCCCGGCCTCGTCAATATGCATACCGAGTCCGCGAAGAAGCGCGGCATCGAGATCCACTATTCGACGCGCGGCCTCAATCTACTGTTCGACGGCAATCGGGTCGAGGGCGTTCGCGTGCGGCAGGACGGCGAAGTGCGCGAGTTGCGCGCAAAGTCAGTGATCCTGGCCTGTGGTGGTTTCGAGGCCAATCCGGAATGGCGCACGCGTTATCTCGGTCCAGGCTGGGATCTCGCGAAGGTGCGCGGCAGCCGTTACAACATCGGCGACGGCATCCGCATGGGGCTCGATATCGGAGCGGTGCCGCGCGGCAACTGGTCCGGCTGCCACGCCGTGCAATGGGAAATGAATGCGCCGGAGTTCGGCGACCTCGCCGTCGGCGATCAGTTCCAGAAACACTCCTATCCGTTCTGCGTGCTGATCAACGCGACCGGCAAGCGCTTCGTCGACGAAGGCGCTGACTTCCGCAATTATACTTATGCGAAGTATGGGCGCGTGGTGCTGGAGCAGCCGGGTCAGTTCGCCTGGCAGATCTTCGATCAGAAGACCAAGCATCTGCAGCGCGACGAATATCGCATCCGGCAGATCACCAAGGTGACGGCTAATACGCTCGAAGAGTTTGCACAGAAGCTTGAAGGCGTGAATGCCGCGGAGTTCCTTAAAACCATCAAGGAATACAACGCCGCCGTGAATACCGACGTGCCGTTCAATCCGAACGTCAAGGACGCCCGCGGCACAACAGGTCTCGCCATCAACAAGAGCAACTGGGCGAATACGATCGATGCGCCGCCGTATGAAGGCTACGCCGTGACTTGTGGCGTCACGTTTACGTTCGGCGGACTTCGCATCAATACCGATGGCGAAGTCCTCAACACCGACTATCAGCCGATCCGCGGGCTCTATGCAGCGGGCGAACTGGTCGGCGGCCTGTTCTATTTCAACTATCCCGGCGGCTCTGGCCTGATGGCCGGCACGGTGTTCGGCAAGATTGCCGGAACGTCAGCCGGCCGGGCCGGCAAAAACTGATCATGAACGCCGCGGTCAGACGTCCGCTCAACGAGCTTGGCGCCGCCGAGGTGGCGCGCAAGGTCGCGGCGGATGAAGTGACCTGCGAAGCCGTGGTGCGCGATTGTCTTGCGCGCATCGATGCCCGCGACGGCGCAATCAAGGCTTGGGTGAATTTCAGTCCGGAGCTTGCGCTGGCGCAGGCCCATGCGCTTGATCGCGGGCCGAAGCGCGGCCCACTGCACGGCGTACCGGTCGGCATCAAGGATATCATCGACACCTTCGACATGCGCACCGAGATGGGCTCGCCGATCTATCGCGGGCACCGGCCACCAGCGGATGCATCCTGCGTCGCGCTGCTGCGCCGCGCCGGCGCAATCATCCTGGGCAAGACGGTGACCTGCGAGTTTGCCGGTATGGCGCCGGGCGCTACTGCCAACCCACACAATCCCGCACACACGCCGGGCGGCTCGTCGAGCGGTTCGGCTGCGGCGGTGGCCGATCACATGGTGCACGCGGCGCTTGGCACGCAAACCGGCGGATCGGTGCTGCGGCCGAGTTCCTATTGCGGCATCTTCGGTTTCAAGCCGACTTACAACACCTTCAACAAAATGGGTGTGTGGCCGGCGGCGGAAAGTATCGACACCATCGGCGTCCACGCGCGCTCGCTCGACGACATCGAGCTTCTGACTGCGGTGCTGCGCATGCAGATGCCCGCTGAGCCGCATACAATGGATCACGCGCCGCGGATCGGCCTGTGCCGGACTGAAGTCTGGGACAATGCCCAGCCGGAAACCAAGGCTGCGGTCGAGGGCGCCGCCGCCGCGCTCGGTAAGGCCGGCGCCGCCGTGCAGGACATCAAATTACCCGATGCGTTCAAAGGAATGCATGGCGTCGCGCGCAGTACGATCAATTTCGTCGAGCGCGCCGCCTGCATGGCCTTCTTGTGGGACAACCGCCGCGAAGCGCTGTCGCCGCAGATGCGCCGCTACGTCGAGGGCGGCCAAAAGACCACGCGCGAGGAATATGTCGAAGCTTTCCGCAGACTTGATGAATGCCGCGCGCTGCTGGGTCCGATATTCGAAAAAGTTGATGTGCTGCTGGTGCCGTGTGTGCTCGGCGAAGCGCCCAAGGGGCTCGAGTTCACCGGCGATCCGAGCATGCAGGCGATCTGGACCGCGCTGCATACGCCGGCGATCACGTTGCCGACCCATCGCGGTCCAAACCACTTACCGGTCGGCATTCAACTCGTAGGGCAACGCTATGAGGACGATCATCTGCTCGCCGCGGCACGGTGGGTTTGGCAGAAGATCGGCGCGCCGGAGATGGTGGGCGTTGGACATGGTTGATTCAGGCATGTCATGCCCGGCCATAGCCGTTCGAAGAACGGCGTCGCTTCGCTCGCCTATCTGCCGGGCGCCCCGATTGGGTCGGCACGGCGTTGCGTTGATGAACGGGATGGCCGGGACAAGCCCGGCCATGACAGGGTGAGTAAATGGAATTCGACAATTCATTTGATGTTCCGCTGTCGCCTGCGCAGGCCTGGACGGTGCTGATGGATATCCGGCGCGTCGCACCGTGCATGCCCGGTGCTGCGCTGACCGAAGTGATCGATCCGCAGAATTTTCGTGGCAAGATCGCGGTTCGGCTCGGCCCGGTGGCGCTGGCTTTCGCCGGAAACATATCTTTTGAGAATGTCGATGACACCAATCATAGCGCGCGCGTTAAAGCGCAGGGCAGTGACGACAAGGGCCGCGGCTCGGCGAATGCCACGGCGACGTTTCGCATCGAGCCGGCCGCCTCGGGCTCGCGGGTCCTGATCCATACCGACCTGATGTTGTCAGGCGCGGTGGCGCAATATGGCCGCGGTGTCGGCATGATCCAGGCGACGGCGGCACAGATCATCAATCAATTCGCCAAGAACCTGCGAACGCAACTGGAACAGCAGCCAGTAACCGCGCCTGCTGCGGCCGATAACGCCGCTCCGGCGGCGGATGCGCCATTGCCTGAACCCGCCAAACCGATCGCCGGTGTTTCGCTCGGCGCCCGCGTGCTCTGGCAACAAATGACCGGCCGTTCCGACAAAAAATCATGAAGCGAGCCCAGCGCCCGCAGCGGATTCTTTGCTGTCTTGCGGCGTTGATTGCATTTAGCGGTATTGCGTCCGCAGCCGACATTGCTGATTTCTACAAAAGGACGAACGTCTCGCTTGTCATCGGTTTTAGCGCAGGCGGTGGCTACGATGCTTACGCGCGGCTCCTGGCGCGCTATTTCGGTAAGCATCTACCGGGCAATCCGACCGTTGTGCCGCAGCAGATGGCAGGCGCCGGCAGTCTGAGAGCAGCAAATTACATTTACACAGTTGCGCCGAAAGACGGCTCAACGTTTGGCACGTTCTCCCGCAGCATTGGCATCTCGCCACTTGTGGACAAAGCGCTGTTCGACAGCCGAAAATTTACCTGGCTTGGCAGCGTGACAGACGACGACACGATTTGCGTCAGTTCGGCAGTGTCGCCAATCAAGAATTGGGACGATTTCCTGAGCACGCCGTCGAAGTTCGGCGGCGAGGGTGTGGGTGGCGAGCCTGATAGCTGGCTGTTAATGTACAGAAACGTGTTCGGCGCCAAGAGTCGAGCTTGTCACCGGCTATCCGGGCACCAATGACATCATACTGGCGATGGAACGCGGCGAGGTTGACGGTCTTTGCGGGCTGTCATGGAGCACGATCAAAACCCAACATCCGCATTGGCTAACCGATCACTCTGTCAACTTCCTTGTTCAGGCAGCCTTACAGAAGGAACCGGCATTAGCTTCGACGCCGCTCGCAACCGACCTGGCGAAAACACCGGAGCAGCTTCAAATTCTCAAGCTGTTATTGGTGACTGAGGCCATGGCGCGGCCATTTGCGGCGCCGCCGGAAATGCCGCCGGATCGCAAGGTGGCGCTGCTTTCGGCTTTCGACGGAACGATGAGCGATCTCGACTTTCTTGCCGAAGCGCAGAAGCTCGACTTCGATGTGCGGCCGGTCAGCGCGGCAAAAATCGATGCGCTGCTGGCGGATGTTTACAACACGCCAAAAGACGTCATCGATCGAGCGAAGAAAGCCATCTCAAGCGAGGGCCAGTGAGCGACCGGATTGGAGCCCGTGTCACGCGGGTTGAAGATCAAGCGCTGCTGACCGGCGGGGCGCGCTTTGTCGATGATATTGCTTCAACAGGCGCATTGCACGCCGCGTTCGTCCGCAGCCCGCATCCACACGCGCTGATCCGCAGTATCGATGCTGGCGAAGCCCGGTCGAATCCTGGCGTTGTCGGGGTGTTTTCGCTGGATGATCTCGCGCCGGTATTGAGGCAGCGGCGCATGATGCGCACGTCCAATTCCGGCACTAATCTCGACCAAAGCTGGTCGTACGCGCTTGCGAACGGTGAGGTTTGTTTTGTCGGCGAGCCGGTCGCTATTGTCCTTGCGCAAAGCCGCTATGTCGCGGAGGACGCCGCGGCTGTTGTCGCGGTCGACTATGAGGTGCTGCCCGCTTCGCTCGATTGCCGCATCGAGGGCGCCAGCCCGGTGCGCCGGGAACTGAAAGCAAACGAAGTCATCAAATACAAGGTCGGCTTTGGCGATGCCGAGACGGCATTCGCGAAAGCCGCTCACGTGCTGCACGAGGATCTCTGGATCCATCGCGGCGCCGCGCATTCGATGGAAGGCCGCGGCCTGTATGTGCAGATCTCCGATCGTGAGACGCAAGTTTGGGCCTCGACCCAGAAGGCGCATGATTTGCGCAATGCGCTCGCCGACTACATCGATCTCGACGAAGGCCGGCTGCGGGTTGCGACGCCGGATGTCGGCGGCGGTTTCGGCCCGAAGCTTTGCGTTTATCCGGAAGATGTCGCGACCGTTGCCGCGGCGACCCTGTTGCATCGGTCGGTGAAATGGATCGAGGACCGCCGCGAACATTTCACCAACGCGGCGCAGGAACGCGACCAGTTCTGGTCGATCGAGATAGCCGCCGAAGCCGAAGGCCGCGTGCGCGGCATACGGGGGCGATTGATCCACGACATTGGCGCCTACGCGCTGCAGGACGTGAATATCCCCTACAATTCCGCGACCACGTTGACGGGACCTTACATGGTGCCGGTGCTGGCGATGGAAGTGATCGCGACGCACACCAACAAGGCGCCGGTCTCCTCGGTGCGCGGCGCTGGTTATCCGCAAGCGGCTTTCGCCATGGAGCGCCTGATGGATAGCCTGGCGCGCAAGCTTGGTATCGATCGCGCCGAGTTGCGCCGCCGCAATCTTATTCCGGCAGAGAAGATGCCTTACCTGAAGCCGCTGAAGTCACGCGCCGGCGAGCAGGTGCAATATGACAGCGGCGATTATCCGGGTTGTCAGGCGGACGTTCTCAGTGCCGCGAACTGGGATGATTTTCCGCGCCGCCAGGCTGAGGCGCGCGCGGAGGGCCGTTATATCGGTATTGGCCTTGCGCACGGGATCAAGGGTACCGGCCGCGGTCCGTTCGAATTCGGCGGCGTTCGCGTGTCGCCGACCGGCCGCATTACGGTCTCGACCGGAGCTGCGGCGATGGGGCAGGGCGTGGCCACCGCGCTTGCGCAAATTTGCGCCGAGGCTTTCGGCGTGCGCGCACAAGATGTCACGGTCGTTGCCGGCGACACATCCGCTACGCCGCTGGGTCTTGGCGGCTTCGCCAGCCGGCAGACGGTAACAGCGGGCTCGTCGGTGCTGATTGCCGCCAAGGCGGTCGCGGCCAAGGCGCGAAAACTGGCCTCCCACATGCTGGAGGCGGCCGAAGAAGATCTTGAAATTGTCGACGGCGAGGTGCGCGTGGTCGGCGCGCCGCAGCTTGCCGTCAAGCTCGGTGAACTGGCGCGCGTGCTCAAGGGAGCACCGGGTTACGGCTTTCCCAAGGACATCGACCCCGGACTTGAGGCGAGTGCGACGTTTCGGGTCGATCAGCTAGCCTATTCCAATGCCTGCCACGTCGTTGAAGTCGAGGTTGATATCGAGACCGGCAACGTCTCGTTCTTGCGCTATCTCGCGATCCAGGATTCCGGCCGCCGCGTCAATCCGATGATCGTGGAAGGCCAGGTTCATGGCGGTATCGCTCATGGCATCGGCAACGCGATATTCGAGTGGATGGGATATGACGATTCTGGACAGCCGGTTACCACGACTTTTGCCGACTATTTGTTGCCGACCGCGACCGAAGTGCCGCATTTCGAGACGCTGTATCGGGAGTCGCCGTCACCACATAATCCGCTCGGCGTCAAAGGCGTCGGCGAGGTAGGCGTGATACCCGCATCGGCAGCGATTATTTCCGCAATAGAGGACGCCTTGAAGCCGTTCAACGTACGCATCGGAAAAACGCCGATCAAGCCTTACGAATTGGTCGCTCTGATCAACCAGGGTGCGACCCGATGAACTTTTGACCTGGCGATCTCGCCGGAGCAGACTGACGCCGGTCATGGAGAGAACGATGAATCGACCGATTGCATTTACGAGTGTTGTTTTTGGAATATCGCTGGCGCTGGGGTCGGTCGCCTTCGCGCAGGATTTTCCAGATCGGCCGGTGCATCTGGTCGTCCCTTATGGTCCCGGCGGCATTACCGACTTCGCCGGCCGCACCGTCGGGCAAGCGCTCGGCAAAGTTCTGGGGCAGACTGTGGTGGTGGATAATAAGCCAGGCGCAGGTGGAATCGTCGGCGTCGATTACGTCGCTCACTCGGCGGCCGACGGTTATCAGATGGCGATCATGGATCCGGCCATCATCATCAACCCGATACTCCAGAAATCAATGCCTTATGACGTCTTCACCGATCTCGTCACGCTGTCCCGCGTCAGCTCTTCTCCTGAGGTGCTGGTGGTATCACCGCAGCTCGGCGTCAAGACTTACGCCGATCTTGTCGCTTATGGAAAAGCAAATCCGGGCAAGCTCAATTACGCATCCGCCGGTGTAGGCACCGCGCCGCATCTTGCTGCTGTCTTGTGGGAATTGGGCACAGGCATTCAGGCCGAGCACGTGCCTTATAAAGGCATCGGCGGTTCGTATCCGGATTTGATGAGCAATAAGGTACAGCTCGCATTTTCAAGTATTCCTGGCGCGCTGCCCTTCACGAGCGATAATCGGGTTCTCCCGCTGGCGACGACGATGTTGAAGCGTTCGCCGGTTTATCCCGACTTGCCGACCGTGGCCGAGTCTGGATTGCCTGGCTACGATGTTGATGTTTGGCTCAGCCTTTATGTCAGGTCCGGTACGCCCGCGGACATACTCGATAAATTGAACGCAAGCGTGCAGAAGGCGTTGCGGGATCCCGAACTGGTCGCGGCTTTCGCCAAATTCGGCCTGACGGCGGTACCGACCAGCCTCGCAGACGGTGCTGCTTTCACTAAAAGCGAATCCGATAAGTGGAAGAAAGTGATCGCCGATGGGCACATCACTTTGGATCAATGACAAGTACACCTTGGCCGACCGAACTACGGCTGCACAAGGACCGTAGGACCCTCACCGTAAGCTACGACAGCGGCGAGACCTTCGATCTTGCCGCCGAACTCTTGCGCGTGCGCAGCCCAAGTGCGGAGGTGCAAGGCCATTCGCCGGCGGAACGGCGCACGGTCGGCGGCAAGCAGAATGTGCAAATCCTGGAATTGCACCCGATCGGCAATTACGCGGTGCGATTGGGTTTCGACGACATGCACTCGACCGGGATTTTTAGCTGGGACTATCTTTTCGAACTCGGCCGTAATCGTGAAAAATACTGGAATGAATATCTCGCCGAGCTTTCGGCAAAAGGCCTTTCGCGCGCATCGGCATGACCGATAAAAGTAATCGCATCTTTTGCGGTTTCTTTGCGCTTAATCTTCGTGATTTCGCTAATTGTTCCATGTTCCCGCATTCGTAGATTGCGGGTGCGCGTCGGCATGCGCGCACTGGATCATGACTTTTGCGCGAGGGGCAATTTCAGCCTGGGAAAGGATCAAGTCATGCTTGGAATGATCTTGAAATTTTATGCAGATGAAAACGGCGCGGCCGCTATCGAATACGGCCTCCTGGCGGCAGGTATTGCGGTCGCAATCATCGCCGTCGTTGCTGCGCTCGGCACCGAGCTCAATACGACATTCACGAGCGTCTCAAGTGGACTGAAATAGCCGGTTATTCTCTTCGGACCGCTCCAGAGCGAAGTCGTTTAGACCGAACCGATCGTCGCTCTGGCATTTTTGATTGAGCATGATCTTTTCGGACAACCGGCCTCCACCCACGGATCAAGTCCGAGGGCATGCTTTTCCGGATCATGCTCCAAGGCGCGTCAACGAACGATCAACCTCCGTTCGGCATCATCAAGGCAGTGTCGGGGTGGGGTGTGCGATGGGGCACCTTCCGGCATCAGAACGGCTCCGGTCTCTCTCCCTCAGGACCGGGGCCGTTCACATTTCAGCTCCTATCGGCGCGGCGTGGTCCGGTGGCGGTGTCCAGTTCCATTTTTCATCAACTAGGGTTGACGGAGTGTTGCCGTCTGGTGCGATCGCCCCCGATGGCGTCGCTCGTATGCTTTCGTCTAAGATCGTTTTGAGCGGCTGTTCAATGCCGCCAACTGGGAGGGAAACCGATGAAATCGCGCATTCTGAGTGCAATTATTCTCGCGGGTGGTTTGCTGTTTGCCGGGCAAGCCATGGTCCAACAAGTTATGGCCCAACAGGCCGCGCCTGCAGCGCCGACGGCGCCGCCTGATCTGAACGCGGTTCCCGACAAGATGCCCTTCAATCTTCCGTTCGGCACGTCGATCGGATTGGAGCAGGCGCAATCGCTTATCCAGGCGGGCGTTGCTGAGGCGAACAAGCGCGGCTGGCCCGAGGTATTTGCGGTGGTCGATGTTAGCGGCGACCTGGTTGCATTTTCCCGGATGGACGGCGCCCAGCTTGCGTCTATCGCTATCGCCGAACACAAGGGGCGGACCGCCGCGCGGTATCGCCGTCCGACCAGGGCGTTCGAGGATGCAGTGCAGAAATTCGGCTTTAATTACATCCTGACGCTGGACGATGTCATTGCATCGCGCGGTGGCGTGCCGCTCGTCGAAGGCGGCAAGATCGTCGGCGCAATCGGATGCTCCGGCGCAACGGGTTCGCAGGACGAGTTGCTCTGCAACGTGGCGGCAGCTTCAATCAACAAATAGCGACGCGCTCTAAGCGACCGCAAAACCTGCGAGGGCGGCAGCAATGCCGCCCTCTTTACGTTTCAAAATACGCTGCTGCCGCAAAACGTCGGCGTACGATCCTGATATTGTGCGGAATTAGTGGGCGCAGCGAAGGCTGGTGAGTGCCGTAGGGATTGAACCTACGGCTCGATTTTTCTACGCAAGCAGATGTTGTAGGCATTAGACCCAACCAGCCAGAGCCGGTTCCAGGTAGGTCATCGGGGTAAACATTTAAGGCACAAGATGAGTGGAATAATGGGCAGTATTCGCGAGGAGTTTCGGAATCCCGTAGCATGGATTTTATTTGCGTTATTCGTGTTCGCCGAATACTGGAATTTTCAGAAGGGCGAAGACATCGATAAATTGTGCGAATTGACGGCGCCTCACAATGCAACGGTTGGTGATCCGCTGACAGATCGAGATAGGCTCGACGCCATCTGCGTAGCGCACGAAGATGACACGGACTTTTATAACTTCAAGAGGTAGCGAGAGAAGATAGGAGATTAATAGAGGACATCGGTGTTGGAGAAGTAGATGAGGAATATAATTAGAGAGATTGGTTTCAGGTTATTGCAAAATTACGTCAGCGTAGTTCTGTGCTTGTTATTCGCCATTGCGGTATATTGGAATTTTAGAAAAGGAGAAGAAATCAATAGGCTTTGCGAATTGACAGGGTCTCACTTTGTGAGTGGGGGTTATCCGCAAACGAAACGTGAGGAACTCGACAACATTTGCTTTGCAAAGAAATAAGATTGGGGGGCCCGAGGATCGGTAGTGAGGTTAGAAATATCCCGCGCCTAGCGAAATACACCAGATGATGTCGTGGTGGGAGGGTGCGGATATCGTCAGGCGTACGCAGTCAGAGGCTCCGCAGACGCCGCGTGCTACGGGAGAGCAAAAGGTCGAGTGCAGATGAGCAGGCTCCCCCTGAACACCTCGCGAACAGAGTCCACGGATTTTCCACGGGTCCAAGCGTCGTCTTCGTGTTTCGTTCTGCCGGTACCTGCCGAGATGACAAATGAGACAAGTGCGAAATGTAAGGAAATGCGGCGCTTTTCGTG
>CAVXHG010000006.1:0-815812 GCA_963761525.1 uncultured Alphaproteobacteria bacterium
GCGCGGCGTGGCCCTTCGGTTCGTCGGTGATCGTGCCCTGCGATGAGTTGACGACGTGCAGCACCACGCCGCCCGGATCGCCGACCTGCAAGCTCTCAACCAGCGTGCCGCCGGGAAAGCTTGCGGTGTCATTGCTTGTGGTGGACGTGACTTTCAGCGAGCCCGGATACCAGAACGAGAAATCGTAATTTTTGTCGACGAATTGCTTCATGCGGTAGGTCTGCGGCTTCATTGCTGTGCCGGAGGCGGCGGCAAGGCCGAGGACGATGATGGTGGCGGCGATGGTGATGCGGGTGAGTAGTCATGCGTCCATTCTAGCCCAAACTACAGCGTCGTGGCCGGACTTGTTCCGGCCATCCACGTCTTGCTTGCACTTACCACTTAAGACGTAATGCCCGGGTCACGGGCGATGGCAAATTTTATTTGCCGTCGTCGAGACTCACGATCACCGCAGCGTTAGCGATGGTGATGGCGTCGCCGCCGCTTTCGGCTCGGAATTTCCAGGCCACCTTTGACCGCCTTCACGGTCACCGTGCCGTAGGGAAGCTCTTTCGCAACAGCCGAGGTGTCGACTAGGTCCGGATTTGGCACGCCGATGGTGACATCGACGAGCATGTCATGGGGCGTCTTTCCCAGCATTCGGACGAAGCCGAGACTGGAATGACGGATCGCGTCCGAGACCGCGCGTTTAGCAGCCTTGGTCGCGTCGCGGCCGTGGACATCGACGCCCATGCCCATTTCAGTAACGCAGCGCACGCGTGCCATTATTTCTCGTCTCCAATCAATCCGGAATATGAGGTGCTTATCGCGCGTTGAGCAATCGACACGCAAGTCGCGCCCAGCCTGCTATCTATCTGCAACCCACTTGTCGACGCGACTGTCGAACCCAAAGCTCCACTCACAACCTCTTCTTTTCCGGCAACGATCAAACAGTCACATAGGGTCATCGCCAAATAGAATATTGGATTGATTGCACGGTCCGCCGCTTAAGACTCAAAAGTCTCTGGAAAAGAAAATTATAGCTTGACAATAGTCTCTTATTCAGTTATATTAAGATTGTCCTGCTCTTCGTGAGGGACGTCGCCGGTGACGCGGACTGACGGAGTGGGAGCGGTTCCTGCGGGCGGAGTTTCGTCACTCTTGGCTCGCAGGCGGTTTGGGCATCGTCCCGTCCGGCGCGTGATCGGACTGTGAGGTGCTCACTGCACTGGCATCGGCGAGGGGACCCCCTTTGACCCGGTGATTCCAGGAAGCGCGGCCCAAACCGAGTTGGGATGAATAATCCCGGCGCATAACCGCGGAGGAGCGCCGAAGGGCGAGCGGCTCGCATAGGGCCGCGGCTGCGCCTGCTTACCGGGTGCAGCTACCGTGGTGCGCCGTTCGGCGCTCCGCCTCCCTTGTTTTTCAAGGGAGCTTGAAAAATGGCCTCGCGTCCGTTTGAGGCAAAACTTTCGTACCGCTTGAACAACAACTCGGATGCAATCGCATCGCGGGAACGATGAGACGCGTGATCGCCGGGGCACGATGTTGCCAAATAAATCGAGACGGCCGGATCAAGTCCGGCCATGACATCTCGTATGCTCATTGTCATGGCTGAGTCATGGCTGAATTGACAAGGCCCCTACCGGAAGCGGAGAAGGGCCGTGATGAAGCGGCACCGGGAAATGGAATGAGCACCGAACGAAAACCGATTGCATTTGGCGACATGCGCGGCTGGCTTAGCGCGCTCGATAAAGCGGGCGAGCTGCAGACGATCGGCGCCGAAGTGGACTGGAATATCGAGCTCGGCACCGTGTCGCGGCTGGCGCAGGGGCCCGGCACCGGCAAGGCGCTGCTGTTCAATAAGATCCGCGATTACGGCGAGAACGCCCGTTGCCGCCAGGTCTTCACCGGCGGGCTGTCGAGCTATCGCCGCGTCGCCATGATGATGGGCATGCCCCCCGACACCCATCCGCGCGAACTGGTCAAGCTCGGCCGCACCATCCTCACCGGCGCGATACCGCCGAAGATCGTTGCGACCGGCCCGGTGAAAGAGAACATCGTCAAAGGCGACGACATCGATCTCAACGATTTTCCGACACCGCAATGGAATCGCGCCGACGGCGGCCGCTACATCCTCACTTATGGCGGCGTCGTCACCAAGGACCACGACACCGGCGTGATGAATGTCGGCGTCTATCGCGGCATGGTTTCCGGCAAGAACATGATCCCGATCCTGATGTGGCGCGCGCAGCACATCGGGCAGCACGCCACCACCTGGCAGCAGGCCGGGAAAAAAGAAATGCCGATTGCGGTGGCGATCGGCTGGGAGCCATCGCTGGATTTCGTCGGCGGCGCGCCGGTGCCGAAAGGCCTATGCGAATACGACGTCGCCGGCGCGATCCGCGGCGCACCGGTCGAACTGGTGAAGTGCGAGACCGTCGATCTTCATGTGCCGGCCAGCGCCGAGATCGTGATCGAGGGCTATCTCAGCTTCGATCCGGCGACCTTCCTGCCGGAAGGGCCGTACGCGGAGTTCACCGGCTACATTGCCGGCGACCAGTCGCCGAAGGCCGCGATCCGCGTCACCTGCATCACCCACCGCACCAATCCGATCCTGCGCGGCACCATCGAAGGCACGATGCCGGGCAGCTATTCGGAGAACAGCGTTACCTCATCGGTGATGCGCGCGGGGACCGCCTGGAACGTGCTGGATCGCGCCGGCGTGCCGGGCGTTACCGATGTGTGGTGCCCCCCGGTGCAGGCCGGCGTGAATACCGTGGTGCAGGTCAAGCAAAGCTATCGCGGCGTGGCGAAGCAGGTGGCAAACGCGCTGTGGGGCTCGTCGGCGGCGCATGTCCGCTACAAGCACGTCACCGTGGTCGACGACGATATCGACATTCACGATTATGCCGCGGTCGATTGGGCGATCGCGTTCCGCGTCAATGCCGGCGAGGACGACATCGTCATCATGCCGGCGACGTTCGGCGCCGGGCTCGATCCGTCGGTGCGCAAGCGCGACCGCAACGTTGCGCAATTCGGCACCGGCAAATGGAATCGGGTGCTGATCGACGCCACGATCAATCTCGATTACGACCCTGACCCCGATCTCGGCGGCGCGCGTTTCCCGCCGACGGTGAAGCCGGATCAGAAAGACATCGACGCCGTGATGGCGCGATGGGACGAGTTGGGGTTGAAGAAATAGGAACCGTCACCCTGAGGTGCGAGCGCAGCGAGCCTCGAAGGGCGACGGCAACAGGTCGGTTATTGCCGACCTGCAGTGCTTGGAGTGGCCGATTTCGCCCACGGCGAAATTGGTTGGCCGTATATCCTTCGAGGGCCACTTCGTGGCCACCTCAGGATGACGGAGTATTTTCACGAAACCGGCAACTGCGGCTTGCCTTCCGGCACCTGCATGTCGAACACCGCGAGCAGCGCGGCAGTGGCGGCGTAGTTGCCCATCAACAGAACGAGCTCGACCAGCTTGGTCGGCGGGAAAAGTTTTTTGACCCGTGCGAAAGCTTCCGAGGTGACCTTGTGGTCACCGAAGGTCTGGCGGCCGAGTTCGATGATCGCGGCGTAGGTTTCGTCGAGGCCTTGGGTGCTCTTGCGGTGTTTGATGACGTCGATGACGTTCTGCGGCACACCTTCCTTCAGCGCTTCGGGCTCGTGGGCGGCCCATTCGAACTGGCTGTCCATCTCGCGCGCGACGGCAAGGATGGCGACCTCGCGGGTTTTCGCATCGAACACTTCGAAGCGCAGATAATTGCCGAACTCGGCGCGGGCGCCGACGGTCTTTGGGCTGTAAAGCGTAATGCCGCCCGGTCCGCGCAGACCGACGATCGACTTTCCCGGCGTCGCGGCGCGGTCGAAGGCAGTCTTGCCGGCTTCGTCGAGGTCCTCACGCTTCGGCAGCGGCAGGCGGAAACCGGATTGCGGATCGATGTCGGGCGGCATGGGCATGGGAAATATCCTTGGGTCTCTTTTTGTGACGGGAAGTCATTAGCACGTCATTCCGGGACGTGCGAAGCGCGGGCTCGAAATCCATAGTCACGGACGGCGAGGTTCGCGCTATCATTGGGACGGCAGGGATTACGGATTCCGGGCTCACGCAAGTGCGCGCCCGAAATAACAAGAGTAACGACAAGAGTGGAGGAACGATGTTCTTCGAAGGCTTCAAGCGAACCGAGATCAAGACCAGCGGCGCACGGATCGTCACCTTGCATGGCGGCAAGGGGCCGCCGCTGCTGCTGGTGCATGGCAATCCGTTCAGTCATCTGTCGTGGCAGAAATTCGCGCCGCGGCTGGCTGAAGAATTCACCGTTGTCGCAACCGACCTGCGCGGCTACGGCGATTCCGAAAAGCCGCCCGGCGGCAAGAACCACGAGAATTATTCGTTTCGCGCCATGGCGCAGGACCAGGTCGAGGTGATGGAAGCGCTCGGCTACAAGAAATTCTTCGCCGCCGGCCATGACCGCGGCGCGCGCGTGCTGCACCGGATGTGCCTCGATCATCCCGACAAGGTGGAACGAGTCGCGATCCTCGACATCATCCCGCAGCATCACCTGCTCAACAACGTGACGCGGCAGTGGGGCACGTTCTCTTGGCACTGGTTCTTCATGATCCAGCCTGCACCGTTTCCCGAACACCTGATGAGCGCGGATCCTGATTTCTTCATCAACAAGAAGCTCGCCAAGACCGAACAGGGTCTGAGCTTCTTCGATCCGAAGGCGCTGGAGGAATACCGGCGTTATTTCCGCAATCCCGAAACCGTGCATGCGATGTGCGAGGACTATCGCGCCACCCACGGCGTCGATCTCGAGATGGACACCAAAGATTTCGAGGCCGGCAGGAAGATCACCTGCCCTTCCCTGATCCTGTGGGGCGCGACAGGCAGCGTCGGACGCAATTCGAAGCCTGCGCCGGCGGAAATCTGGCAGCGCTATGCTGCCGACATTCGCAGCGCCAAGGCCCTGCCCTGCGGACATTATCTGTCCGAGGAAGCGCCGGATGAAACCTACAAGGAGCTGCGGGAGTTCTTTGCTGCCGCGAGCTAACGAGCGGAAGATTCTACGGCGTCAGCAAAAGCTTCCCAAGCACTTCACCGCTCTCCAGCATTTCATGGGCGCGCGCGGCTTGCGTCAGCGGCACCTTGGCATAAATGCGTGGCTTGAGCTTGCCGGCCGCAAGCATGTCGATCAGCGCACGCATGCCGGCGCGGCGCTCGTCGGGAAGGTGATCCCAGGTGTGGATGGAGAACTGCCGAAATGCCGGCGAGTTTTTGCTGGTGCGGATCGTGGTTTGCAGATCGAGCGCCACCTTGCCGCCGAGCCCGCCGTAAACAACAAGCATGCCGCACGGGCCGAGCAGTTCGAGATTGCCAGGAATGGAGGGCCCACCGACAGGATCGATAATGATATCGACACCGTGACCGCCGGTAATCTCGCGCACGCGCGCCGCGACCTTTTCGGTTTTGCGGTCGATGACATGATCGGCGCCGAGCTCGCGGGCAAAGCGCGCCTTGTCGGCGCTCGATACCACGCCGATCACAACAAGGCCTTTGGCCTTGGCGAGATCGATCAGCGCGTTGCCCATACCGCCGGCCGCCGCATAAATCAGAACGGTTTGACCGTCCCGCGGCTGCACCGCGTCGTTGAAGATGTGATAGGCGACCTGGTAGTTGGCGAGCGACGCCGCCGCATCGAGATCGACATTGTCGGGTACAACAAAAGTCGCCTCGGCAGGTGTCGCGATGTAATCGGCGTAATGACCGCCGCGATGCGGCCGCTCGCGCGCGGTGGTGTAGACCCGCTGGCCAACCTTTCGAGAAGTGACGCCGGCGCCAACCTTCTCGATCGTGCCCGACATTTCCGTACCCGGCGTCAATGGCAGCGGCGGCATCCACGCGTAGGTGCCGGCACGGATCAAACTGTCCGGAATACCAACGCCGATGGCATGCGCCTTGACCAGAACTTCGCCGGCTTGCGGCTCGGGAACCGGCACGTCAAGCAATTCCATGACGCCGGGCGGACCCGGCTTCTTAACTTCGATACGTTTCACGGTAATGATCTCGCTACTGCGCCGTCAGCTTGCCGCCGGCGCCGGTTCGTTGAGGAAGTTCTTCATCACATACGACAGCATTTGCCGGTTCTTGCTGAAACCTTCGCTGTGGGCCGTATTCGGCAGGATCACATATTGGCGATCGCCATTTGGCAACTGTCGGAAGAAGTCGAGCAGATCGGCATCGGTCGAGTTACCGTCCCATTCGCCGCGCGTCATCAGCACCGGCGACGTGACTTTGGTTGGATCGACGATCGGCAAATTGACCGCCATGTCGATATAAGTGCCGGCGGGAATCGTGTCGCCGAATTTCATCTCGGTCGCGACCAGCGCCTCGACCATGGTTTGATCGTAGATGCCGGGATGGCCGTCGCGGCTGAAGATGGAGCGGATCATATTGGCGTTGCGCTTGCGGCGCGGATTGGCGCGCAGTTCAGCGATCTGGTCGCGCCGCCGCTGGATTTCCGCCGCGCCTTCACCTTTGTAAGTGGAAGCGGCGAGCATCAGGCGGTCGACGTGCTCCGGCACATCCTGCGCGAACTTCGCCGCGCTGATGCTGCCCGAGGATTCACCGAAGAAGTGAAACTTGCTGCGCCCGGTCTCGGACAACAACACCGGCATAGCCGCCTTGAGGTCCTCGACACGACTGGCGATATCGGAATTGTTGCCGGAACTGCCGGAATAGCCGAAGCCGTCATGATCCATGGTCCAGACGTCGAAGCCGGCGCGAGCGAACTCGTCCATGAACGAATAGTCCTTGCCCGGCACCTGGAGGTCATAACTGGAACGCGCCGACAGCGACGAGCCGTGCACCAGGAACAGCACCGGCAGCGGGGACGAGCCGGCAGTTGGCGCGCCGACACGCTTGCGCCACAGGTTGAGTTTCACATCGCCTTTGTGGGCCCAGTATTCACTGCTCCAGATTTCGGCGGGTGCGGCTTGCGCCGGCGAAGCTTGCGCGTGGGCCGCCGTCATTCCCGAAACCAGGCTCGTGCCCGAAACCAAACTCGCGCCGAGGCCGAGGCCGGCGCTCTTGATGATGCTGCGGCGTGCAACCACTTGGTCGGACATAGCGTTCTCCCTTGAGACGATTATTGGCGATAAGGATAGCAGGAAGGCAGGGTGTGGCCAATTAGCGCGCTTCTCGCCACTCTCGCGCTGGAACACGACATCTGCTAGTGCGGTCGCGTTGCGACCTGAGATTTTTATTCGATGCGAACATAGCCGGTCTGGAAAGCGGAATGCTGAAGACGCTGCGCGGGACCGCGCAATTCATCGAACGGAAAAACGGCTGGAGCCGGCTGGGTATTGCGCTCAGTCTGACGATGATCGCCGTCGCCGTGGTCGTTTTATACCACATCCTCCGCACCATCGACCCCGACGAGCTGCTTGACGCCATTGAAGCCACCGACTGGCACACCTTGATCATTGCCGGGCTGTTCGTTGCCGCCGGTTATTTGACACTTACTTTTTACGACCTTTTCGCTTTACGGACGATCGGCCGCCTGGAGGTGCCGTACCGGGTCGCAGCGCTGGCCGGCTTCACCAGCTACGCCGTGGGGCACAATGTCGGCGCCAGCGTGTTCTCGGGCGGCGCGGTGCGTTACCACATCTATTCAAGTTGGGGCTTGTCCGTCGTCGAAGTTACCAAGATCTGTTTCGTCGCCGGTCTGACATTCTGGCTCGGCAATGCCACCGTGCTGGGCTTAGGCATTTTGCATGCGCCGCAAGCCGCCCGCGCGCTCGATCAGATGCCATTGTGGTGCAATCGCGTGGTGGCGCTTGTGCTGCTCGCCATGCTCGCCGCCTATGTCGCGTGGGTCTGGGTGAAGCCACGGGTGATCGGCCGTGACGGCTGGCAGGTTACATTGCCCGGAGGCCCGCTGACGCTTGTGCAAATTGCTATCGGTATCGTCGATTTGGCGTGCTGCGCCGGCGCCATGTACATGCTGGTGCCGGACGAGCCAAATCTCGGCTTCGTGACCGTCGCGGTGATTTTCGTCGCCGCTACGTTGTTGGGTTTCGCTAGCCATGCGCCAGGCGGCCTCGGCGTGTTCGACGCCGCCATGATGGTCGCACTTTGGCAATTCGATAAAGAAGACCTGCTGGCCGGCCTGCTTTTGTTCCGTCTGCTCTATTACATCATTCCATTCGCGATCTCGCTTGTTGTGCTGGGATCACGCGAACTGTTGCTCGGACGCCTATCACGCCGTATCGCTCAGGCGAGGGCAGCACCGATGGCAACAACAATGAGCGGCCGGGTGGCGGAGAAGACGGACGCGACCTGATGAGCGTCAACGACAATCGCGCCATGTTCGAGGCAAGACGGTCGCGCGGCGTGCGCCTTGTCCTCGGTTCGGCGGCGGTCGTTTTCGCAGGCCTTGCAGTCGTCGGCGCACTGACTGTCATTTATGCGGTCGCAGGTTTCGCGGTCGTGGCCGTGGCCGCGATATTCGCACTACGCGATAATGGCGATATCCAGCGCCTGATCCAGCCCGTTACCGTCGCGCAGCGCAGCAGCGATCCGTTACGTGCCGTCATTGCCGGCCTTCCGGATCCCGTCATCGCACTCGACAGCGAAGGCCGCGTGCTCGCACTCAACGAACACGCCCGCGCGCTGGCCCCTGCGCTGCGTCAGGGCGAGCCGGTATCACTGGCTTTGCGCATGCCGGAACTGATCGAGGCGATTGGCCGTGCGCTGGCGCGCGGCGAAGACCAGCGCGTCGAGTTTTCCGAGCGCGGGCCGCTCGATCGCTGGTTTCAGGCCATTGTCGTGCCGGTCAAACGCGATCCGACGCTGAGCAAAGCCGATCTGCTCTTGATGACGTTTCACGATCTCACCCCGCTACGCCGGGTCGAGGAAATGCGCGCCGACTTTGTCGCCAATGCCAGTCACGAATTGCGGACGCCGCTTGCCGCTTTGTCCGGGTTCATCGAAACGCTGCAAGGTTCCGCGCGCGACGATGCCAAGGCGCGCGAACGCTTTCTTGCAATCATGCGGGAACAAGCTTGGCGCATGGCGCGACTGATCGACGATCTGCTGTCGCTCTCGCGCATCGAGCTCAATGCCCATCGCCGTCCCGATACGCCGGTCGATCTGGTGCCGATTGTGCGACAGGTGGTGGACAGTCTCGAAACCCTGGCCCGCGACCGCGGCGTCGCCGTCAATGTCGAAGCCGCGAATGCCTTGATCGTGCTCGGCGACCGCGACGAACTCGTGCGCATCTTCGAGAACCTGGTGGAGAACGCGCTCAAATACGGCGCGCCAGGCAAACGCGTCGACATCAGACTAGGTGCCGGCATCTCCGCCGAAAAAGAGCCGGAGGCCCAGGTCAGTGTCCGCGATTATGGTCCCGGCATCGCACCGGAACATCTGCCGCGGTTGACCGAACGCTTCTATCGCGTCGACGTGAAAGAAAGCCGCGCGCAAGGTGGCACCGGTTTGGGACTGGCTCTGGTCAAGCACATCCTTAACCGCCATCGCGGCCGACTAACCATTGAAAGCGCTCCTGGCGCGGGAGCTTCCTTCACCATTCATTTGCCCACCGCCACAACTGCGCTTAATTGACAAATTGTCGCAGTTTCAATGGTTTGCACTGTCACATGACTGTCATCTAGCGATCATAGAACAGTGACGTGCCCAACCTAACCATGCCTGTGCTGCGGTTTTGCACAGACGGGAAATTCCCAGCCGCGGCGTGTTGCATCGAGAAAGTTGAACAGGGAATTCGCCCGCTGAGGGCGTGAAGCCGACGCGGCACCGTCATCCGCGCCGCCCGGAAATACAATTACAGGAGCGACAACGTGAAACACTTCACTGCTATTGCCGCCGTTGGCATTCTTGCCGCGTCGGTTCTTCCTGCGGCCGCCGCCGACATCACCGGCGCCGGTTCGACATTCGTCTATCCGGTACTTGCCAAGTGGGCCGCCGATTACAGCAAGAAAACCGGCGTCAACCTGAACTATCAGTCGATCGGTTCAGGCGGCGGTATCAAGCAGATCACCGCCAAGACGGTGACCTTCGGCGCCTCCGACATGCCGCTGATGCCAGCGGATGTCGCCAAAAACAATTTCGTCCAGTTCCCGGTCATCAACGGCGCCGTTGTTCCGTTGCTGAACCTGCCCGGTATCAAACCCGGCGACATCACGCTGGACGGTCCGACGATCTCCAAGATGTTCCTCGGCGAGATCACCAACTGGAACGATCCGGCGATCGCCAAGCTCAATCCCGGCGTGAAGCTGCCCGATACAGCAATCGCCATCGTCCATCGTTCGGACGGATCGGGCACCACCTTCATCTGGACTGATTACCTCTCCAAGATCAGCGACGAGTGGAAATCCAAAGTCGGCTCGAATACTGCGGTCGAATGGCCGGTGGGTATCGGCGCCAAGGGCAGTGAAGGCGTCTCCAATAACGTTGCCCAGACCGTCGGCGGTTTCGGTTACGTCGAATATGCCTATGCCAAGCAGAACAACCTGACCTACGCCAAGATGATCAATGCTGCGGGCAAGACCGTAGCTCCGACGTCGGATTCGTTCCTGGCTGCGGCGGCAAGCGCCGATTGGGCCCACGCTGAAGATTTCCGCGTGATCATCACCAACGCCGCTGGTCCGACGGCATGGCCGGTCGCAGGCTCGACCTTCATCCTGATGCAGCAGACGCCGACGGATGCCACCGCTTCTGCCGAAGCCCTCAAGTTCTTCGATTGGGGCTACAAGAACGGCAAGCAGCTTGCCAGCGATCTCGATTACGTGCCGATGCCTGACAGCGTTGTCGCGCTTATCGAACAGACCTGGAAAGCAAAGATCAAGAGTTCCGACGGAAAGCCGATCTTCTGAGATCGGAAATAACGGAAAAGGCGCCGCAACGGCGCCTTTTCCTCTTTCCACCGTGTGGAGATGGCGGCTTGTCTAAAGACCCGAAGGCCGCTTGAGTGGCTCTCCTGACGACCGCCTTACGGGAGAGGTTATGGAATCTGCGGGGAGACAGCCAGTGGTCGATGTTGCGTTTTCGGACCGGGTAACTCTCACATCGTCGGCGGTGACGCGCACCAAAGTGCTCGATCGCTTCCGCTTGAGCGATAACGTATTCCGCAATCTGACCCGTGCCGCCGCGATTGGCGTACTGCTGTTGCTGAGCGGCGTCATCGTCTCGCTGATCAGCGGTTCGCTGCCCACATTCAGGACATTCGGCTTCGGCTTTTTTGTCAGCGAAAGCTGGAACCCGGTGACGGACCAATATGGTGCGTTGCCCGCGATATACGGCACGCTGGTGACCTCGTTCATCGCCATGCTGATCGCCGTACCGGTTGGCTTGATGATCGCCTTCTTTCTCACCGAACTGTGCCCGCAGTGGCTGCGGCGGCCTATTGGCATTGCCATCGAATTGCTGGCCGGCATTCCCAGCATCATCTATGGCATCTGGGGCCTGTTCATGTTTGCGCCGTTTCTGCAGGCGACATTGCAGCCCATCCTGATCAAGACGTTTCACGGGATTCCCATTATGGGGTCACTGTTTGCCGGACCGCCCTATGGCATCGGCATGCTGACGGCCGGAACTCATTCTGGCGATCATGGTGCTGCCGTTCATCACCTCTATTTCGCGTGATGTGTTCGAGGCAGTCCCCGCAGTACTCAAAGAGGCAGCCTACGGGCTCGGCTGCACCACATGGGAAGTAGTTCGCTATGTCGTGCTGCCTCACACCCGTGTCGGTGTCATCGGCGGCGTGATGCTCGGACTCGGCCGCGCGCTGGGCGAGACCATGGCGGTCACGTTCGTTATCGGCAATGCGCACCGGATTTTACCGTCACTTCTTGCGCCCGGCACGACGATCTCGGCCACGATCGCCAACGAATTCACCGAGGCGGTCGGTGACCTCTATACCTCGGCGCTGATCTCACTCGGTCTCATCCTCTTCATCATTACCTTCATCGTTCTTGCGATTGCACGGTACATGCTGATGCGTATCGAACGCCGGATCGGCTAACGCCATGCTGGACGCTACCCTGACCCCACGCTACGCGGCCCGCCACCGCCGCAACATCATTGCAACCACGCTGGCCTACGCGGCTACTGCATTTGGTTTGGGCTGGCTGATACTGATACTCGGTGCCCTGCTCTTGAAAGGATTTCAGCGGTCTGTCGATCGCGGTATTCACCGAGATGACACCGCCACCCGGTTCGGCAGGCGGCCTGCTCAACGCGATCTTCGGCAGCGTGGTTTTGACATTTCTTGCGGTTCTGATCGGCACGCCGATTGGCGTTTTGGCCGGCACGTACCTGGCCGAATACGGCCGCCATGAACGCCTGAGCAGCGTCGTCCGATTCATCAACGACATCCTCCTAAGCGCGCCGTCGATTGTTGTCGGCCTCTTCATCTATGAGGTTTTGGTCGCGCCAATTGGGCACTTCTCGGGCTACGCCGGCAGCGTGGCGCTTGCGGTCATCGTCATTCCGGTCGTAGTGCGAACGACCGAAGACATGCTGACACTGGTGCCTAACGCGTTGCGTGAGGCGGCAACCTCCATCGGCTTGCCGCGCTCGATGGCGATCACGCGCATCTGCTACCGCGCCGCCAGCGCCGGGATGGTGACAGGCGTGCTGCTCGCCGTGGCGCGCATCAGCGGTGAGACGGCGCCACTCCTGTTCACGGCCCTGAACAACCAGTTTTGGAGCGCCAATCTCAATGCTCCGATGGCAAGCCTGCCGGTCGTCATCTTCCAGTTCGCGCTCAGCCCCTACAAGGACTGGCAGTCACTGGCCTGGACTGGCGCCCTTATCATCACGCTCACTGTTCTGACCCTGAGTATCACCGCGCGTAGCCTCGTGAGATCCGGAAAATAGCCATGAACGATTCAGCAACAGTCTCAGTTCCGTCGGTTGCTCATGCCGCCGTCGATCGCGCCGGCTTGCGCGAGAAAATCGCGCTCCGCGACCTCAACTTCTTTTACGGGGATTCCCGCGCCCTGAAATCGATCAGCCTTTCGCTGTACGAGAACAAGGTCACGGCCTTCATCGGCCCCTCTGGTTGCGGCAAATCGACTTTGCTCCGCGTCCTCAATCGCATGTACGACCTCTACCCGCACCAGCGCGCGACCGGAGAAGTCTTGTTCGAAGGCGGCAATATCCTGTCGCCGAAGCAGGACCTCAACCTGCTGCGCGCGCGTATCGGCATGGTGTTCCAGAAACCAACGCCGTTCCCGATGTCGATCTACGAAAACGTCGCATTCGGCATCCGGCTTTACGAGAAGCTGCCGAAATCCGAGCTCGACGGCCGCGTAGAGAGCTCATTGCGCCGCGCGGCGCTGTGGGACGAGGTCAAGGACAAGCTCAACGCCAACGGCCAGAGCCTGTCCGGCGGCCAGCAACAGCGGCTTTGCATTGCCCGCACCGTGGCGGTGCGGCCGGAAGTGATCCTGTTCGACGAACCGTGCTCGGCGCTCGATCCGATTTCGACCGCGAAGATCGAAGAACTGATCGACGAGCTGACCGACGACTACACGATCGTCATCGTCACCCACAACATGCAACAAGCCGCGCGCGTCTCCGAATTCACCGCCTTTATGTATCTCGGCGAGCTGATCGAATTCGACTCGACCAGCAAGATGTTCACGGCACCGCACGATCAGCGGACGCAAGATTACATCACCGGCCGCTTCGGATAATCATCATGACCGAAATCAGCACCAGAATTGATCATACCGCCAAGGCGTTCGATACCGATCTCCAGGACATCACCCGCAAGGTGGCCGAGATGGGCGGCCTCGTGGAGCAACAGATCACCGACGCGATCCAGGCATTGGTCGGTCGCGACCTTGAGATGGGCGAGCGCGTGATCGCGATGGATCCGCAGATCGACGCCATGCAGCGGGAAATCGAGGAAAAGGCCATCCTCACCATCGCTCGGCGGCAACCGATGGCGGTCGATCTTCGCGAAGTCGTCGGCGCCATGCGCGTCTGCAACGACCTTGAACGCATCGGTGATCATGCCAAGCACCTCGGCAAGCGCGTGGTCGCGCTCGATGGCGATTTTTATCCGCAAAAACTGATCCGCGGCGTCGAACACATGGCGGAGCTGGTTTCGGCGCAGCTCAAACAGGTGCTCGACTCCTACGCCAGCCGCGACCTCGCGGCCGCGCTCACAGTTTGGAAGGGCGACGAAGAAATAGACTCGATGTGCACGTCGCTATTCCGCGAGCTGTTTACCTACATGATGGAAGACCCACGTAATATTACGTTTTGTATGCATCTAATGTTTTGCGCGAAAGATATTGAGCGCATGGGCGACCATGCGACCAATATCGCCGAGACCGTGTACTATATGATCGAGGGCCGCCAGATCACGGATCAGCGTCCAAAAGGTGATCCCACCAATTTTGGAGCGGCGTTACTGCAGAAATAATAGGAGAGCGGGATGGGAGCTAACATCCTGATCGTTGAGGACGAAGAGCCACTTACCACCCTGCTGCGCTACAATCTCGAAGCTGAAGGATATGAAGTCGACTCCGTGATGCGTGGCGACGAGGCTGATACGCGGCTGCGGGAAACTGCTCCCGACCTGATCGTGCTTGACTGGATGCTGCCTGGACTGTCCGGCATTGAACTATGCCGGCGCTTGCGTACCCGGCCGCAAACGCAAAGCCTGCCGATCATCATGCTCACGGCGCGCGGTGAGGAAAGCGAACGTATCCGTGGCCTCGCGACCGGAGCTGACGATTACATCGTCAAGCCGTTTTCGGTGCCAGAATTGCTGGCGCGGATCCGCGCCTTGCTGCGCCGGGCAAGCCCGGAACGCGTCGCCATGATCCTTGCCATCGGCGATCTCGAACTCGATCGGGAAAAGAAGCGAGTGTCACGCTCGGCACGCCCGGTTGATCTCGGACCAACCGAGTTCCGTCTGCTTGAGTACCTGATGGAACGTCCGGGACGGGTCTTCTCGCGCGAACAACTGCTCGACGGCGTGTGGGGCAGCGACGTCTATATCGACGAACGTACCGTCGACGTGCATGTCGGCCGCTTGCGCAAGGCGCTCAACCGCGGTCATGCGGTCGATCCGATCCGCACTGTCCGCGGCGCCGGTTATTCGCTCGACGATCGGTTCGGCAAGGCGAGTTGAGCTTTACTCAACTCGCCCTCGCACACACGGAGACCACAGCAATTTCGAATTGACGCTCTGGATTCCCGCTTGCACGGGAATGAGCGGCCATTGCGTCAGCGTTGCTGTCGCCGGTCGCGGCGACGATCGGTGATCGGCTGGTACGCCACGCGCGAGTGATGCGCGCAATACGGCAAGCCGGACACTGTGTTGCCGCCGCAGAAGAAGAAATCGGTGCTGCCGGGATCGCCAACCGGCCAGCGGCAGGTCTGCTCGTTCAGCTCGAGCAAAGTGCGGCGTTGACCGATCGGAATGACGTTGTCGATCAATTCCGGTTCGGCCTCTTCGATGTCATAGGCATGGGCCAGCGCCGTGTTGCCTCGGATCGAGGCGCGGCCGATGCGCATCATATGTGACGGCGCACGCACCTTGCGCGGACGCGGCACACCACTCGACGAGCTTTTGGCGCGCCCTGACAGGCCGAGACGATGCACCTTGCCAATCACCGCGTTGCGGGTGATCCCACCGAGCTCGGCCGCGATTTGACTGGCCGAAAGGCCATCGGACCACAGCTTTTTGAGCAGTTCGACCCGCTCATCAGTCCAAGACATTCGTCACCCTCTCCTCAAGCGCGCCGCGCTGGTCATTTTTCAGAATCCCCCACCACGCCGGGCGGCACGTAGCCGCCCAACACGCAACTCAACCCAAAACCTATGGTCAGAAGACTGTCTGCCGCACGAGATGTCGTACTTGACAATCAAAAGGCTACAATATGGCGGGAGTTTGACGCAAGAGTTCGCGCACACATGCGTCCACACTTTCCTCCCGCTTTGTGGATGATGTGCAGCTAAATCAACCGCAGCACGCGATTTTCCGCTGTTGACCGAATCCGTGCACAGCCATAAAATATTGGCCGTGCCGCCCGGAGAGGCGGCACATTTTATTTCTGCCGCGCGGATTGAAGCTGCGCTGGCGACCCGGGCACCCGCCGTGACCTCACATCTGATGTCCACCTTCGCACGCGTAAACCTCGCTTTTGAGCGGGGCGACGGCGTTTGGCTCACAGCGACAAACGGCGATCGCTATCTCGATTTTACCTCCGGCGTCGCCGTGAATGCGCTCGGCCATTCACACCCACACCTCGTTGCCGCTTTGGTCGAGCAGGCGCAAAAGGTCTGGCACGTTTCCAATCTGTACCAGATCCCCGAAGACGAGCGAGCGGCGCAGCGGCTTTGTGACGCGAGCTTTGCCGACGTCGCGTTCTTCTGCAATTCCGGCGCGGAAGCGATGGAAGGCGCGATCAAGTGTGCACGCAAATACCAGGCGGCGAGCGGCCATCCCGAGCGCTACCGCATCATAACCTTTGAAGGCGCGTTCCACGGCCGTACGCTGGCGACACTCGCTGCCGGCGGTCAGCAAAAATATCTCGAAGGCTTCGGTCCCGTGGTCCAGGGCTTCGATCAGGTTCCTCCCGGTGACATCGAAGCGGTCAAGCGCGCAATCACCGATGAGACTGCGGCGATCCTCATCGAGCCGCTGATGGGCGAAGGCGGCGTTCGTGTCATCGAACCGTCGTTCCTGCGGGCGCTGCGCGAGCTGTGCGACCAGCACGGCCTGATGCTGGTATTCGACGAGGTGCAGTGCGGCATGGGACGCACCGGCGCATTGTTCTGCTACCAGCGGACCGGTGTGATCCCGGATATCATGGGCTTGGCCAAGGCGTTGGGCGGGGGTTTCCCCTGCGGCGCGATCCTCGCGACCAGCGAGGCGGCCCAGGGCATGACTCCCGGCACCCACGGCTCGACGTTCGGCGGCAATCTGCTGGCAATGGCCGCCGTCAACGCCACGCTCGACATCATGCTGGCGCCGGGCTTCTTCGATCATGTCAACCGGATCAGCTTGCTCCTCAAGCAGCGGCTCGCGGAAATCAAGGATCGCTATCCGACGGTGATCTCCGAAGTGCGCGGCGAAGGGCTGCTGATCGGTCTGCGCGCCGTCGTTCCAGCCGGCGAACTGGTTGACGCGATGCGCGATGAAAAGGTGATCACGGTCGCCGCAGGTGACAATGTGGTGCGCCTGCTGCCACCGCTGATCATCAGCGAACAGGAAATGGCCGAAGGCATTTCCCGGCTTGACAACGCCTGTGCGAAGCTTGCGCAAGCGCACGCCGGAAAGCAAAAGCAAGAGACGGCCGGATGAGTTCCGTCCGCCATTTTCTCGACCTCATCGATGTGCCGGCAACCGACTTGCGGGCGATCCTCGAAGCGGCGCGCGCCATCAAGGCCAAGGGTCAGAATGCCGGACGCCCGTTGGCCGGCAAGACGCTGGCGATGGTGTTCGAGCGTCCCTCGACACGAACCCGCGTGTCGTTTGAAGTTGCGATGCGGCAGCTTGGCGGGGATGCGCTGCTGCTGACCGCCGAGGAAATGCAACTCGGCCGCGGCGAGACGCTCGCCGACACTGCCCGCGTACTGTCGCGCTACGTCGACGCCATCATGATCCGCATGCTCGACCAGGACGCCGTGGCGGAACTGGCGCGGCATGCCAGCATACCGGTGATCAACGGATTAACGCGGCGCTCGCATCCGTGCCAAGTCATGGCCGACGTCATGACGTTCGAAGAGCATCGTGGGCCGATCCGTGGCCGCACCGTCGCCTGGACGGGTGACGCCAACAACGTGCTGACCTCGTGGATGCACGCCGCCGCCCAGTTCCAGTTTGACCTGCGGATCGCCGCGCCGACGGAACTCGCGCCAAAGAAGTGGTTGCTCGATTGGATGAAGTCATCGAGAGCGCCGATCCGGATCGGTACCGATCCGGAGGAGGCAGTGAAAGACGCGGATTGCGTCGTTACCGATACCTGGGTTTCGATGGGCGATCGCAATGGCCCACGCCGGCATAATCTGCTCAAGGGCTATCAGGTCAACGCGCGGCTGATGTCGCACGCCAAGCCCAACGCTATTTTCATGCATTGCCTGCCCGCCCATCGCGGCGAGGAAGTCACCGACGACGTTATCGACGGGCCGCAGTCGGTGGTTTTCGATGAGGCAGAAAACCGCCTGCATGCGCAAAAGGGAATTTTGACCTGGTGCCTGCAGGCCGACGGCGGCTGAGGGGCACTCTCACAATTTCCTGTTCATCGCCTATATTTGCCCGATGAATGACCCCGACACCGCCAGTCCAGTTCGCGCGCCGGCGCAGGTGACCCGCGACGACACGATTTTGCCGTTCGCCGTGAAGGCGCTCGACCTGCGCGGCCGTATCGTGCGGCTCGGCCCGGCTGTCGATACCATCCTGTCGAGCCATGACTACCCTCCGCCGGTGGCAAAACTGCTCGGCGAGGCCATCGTGCTGACGGTGATGTTGGGTGCGGCGCTCAAGTTTGAAGGCCGGTTTATTCTCCAGACCCAGAGCGACGGTCCGGTGCGCATGCTCGTGGTGGACTTCACCACACCCGGCAAAGTGCGCGCTTGTGCGCGGTTCGACGCCGATCGCGTCGCCGCCGCCATCGCGGCTAACGACGTGGCGCCGGGCAAGCTGCTCGGGCGCGGACACCTCGCCATGACCATCGACCAAGGCCCGGAAATGAGCCGCTATCAGGGGCTGGTGCAGCTTGAGAGCGGCGACCTCGAGCAGGCTGCGCACGAATATTTCTTGCGCTCCGAGCAAATTCCAACCCGCGTCCGCCTCGCAGTCGGCGAAGAATTCCGCAGCGGCAACGGCGGCCGCCGGCACTGGCGCGCCGGCGGCATTCTGCTGCAATTCCTGCCGAAGTCGGTCGAGCGCGCTAGACAGGCCGACCTCGATCCAGGCGATGCGCCGCCCGGCACCGCCGTGCACGCCGTCCCCGAAGACGAAGCCTGGATCGAAGGCCGCTCGCTGATCGAAACTGTCGATGATATCGAGTTACTCGATACGGATTTATCCAGCGAGCGCCTCGCGTACCGCCTGTTTCACGAACGCGGCGTGCATGTATTTGAGCCGACACTGATCGACGCAAAGTGCTCGTGCTCGCGGCACAGCGTCGAGAGCATGCTGAAGAGCTTTTCCGAGCAGGACCGCGCCGACATGGTCGAGGATGGCCGCATTAAGGTGACCTGCGAGTTTTGCAGTTCGACCTACGTGTTTGATCCCGACGAGATCGTAGCAACGAGCGCTGCTGCCTCGACATAAGAAATCAGAAGCGGCGCGGACCAAACAAATCGAACAGCGGGCCACCGGCTTGCCGTTGCGGTTCCTGGGCGTAGCCAAGCGCCAGCGAATATTCCTGATCCTGCCGCCGCCCGGCAGCATTTTCCTTATGGGTTTGGTTAAGCGCCGATTTTTGCCGCTGGTTTCGATCAGGCAACCGCGGCTTCGCCGCAGCGAGCCGCGCCGGGGCAACACCCGCCATTTGCAGCGTAGTCTCTTTATGACCGGTGATAGACTCTGACGGTCCAGTTTGCTGCCCGGTTTGTTTGTCTGTTGCGGCGGCTTGTTTGTTATCAAGGGCCGAAGCTTGGGCGACAGCGGGGTACGGATACGGCCGGTGGTGTACCCGCTCTGTCATGCCAGACGACAGCACAGTGTTCAAAAGCATCATGAGAGCGAACAAAGTCGCCACCATGGTGGTGAAATAGCCGAGCAATATGGCCGCCATGGCGGGCTAATGCGCTGTCCCGGCCGGGGTTCCACCATAAAAATGCGGCGGCTACGCAATATCCCGAGGAATTCAACAAACCCCACGGGAAATTGATGGCAGAAAGGGGCGCGGAGAGTTCCATCAGCAAAATTTTGCTTGGCGTTATCACGGCGGCGCTTTGGTTTGTGCTTTCACAGACCGCCAATGCGGAGCGCTTTTGTAATCAAGTCTGCGACAACGGGAACTGCATCTCAAAATGTATCGATCATCCTGACACTTCAGTGATCGTCCGCGATCGCGATCAATATCGCGACGAACGCGGCCCAGGCGTTGACGCTCATGCGCCGGGCGTAAACATCGACGTCGGTCATCAATCGACAATTCGACTGAAGTCTTAAACTTGATGCGCGAGCTCGCTCGGCGGACTCGCGCTCTTGTTTTGATTTTAGCTGCCGAGCCTAGAAACCGTGCGACCCGATCGTGCCAAAGATCCGAGCTGCGGCCAATTGCTCGCGGGGCTCCGGCGCGTAGCCCATCGCCGTGGCGTACTCCTGATCTTGTCGGCGGACGGCAATGCGTTCCTTACGCCGTTGATCGCGCGCGACGCGAACCGGCTTGGTCCTTTGCTCGAAGGCCTGCTGGGTTGCTCGCTGCGGAGCCGGCTCGCCGCTGTCGGCCATTGGCCGAATTGGAGTTGGCTGAGGCTTGATGGGTGACCGGCGATATCTGGGCAACCTGTTGCGGTTTTGGGGCGGCTGCAGAGCCGTTCCCAGGCGCAATTGTCTGAGTATAAGCCACTCTTAGATGGGCTTGCGCTCGTGCCGGATGAAATGCCGATGCCCCGAGAACGCCATTCAACAAGACCATAAGGACGGCCAGCACCGTCACCATCGTACTGAAATAACTCAACAAAATAACCGCCATAGGGCACTGCCAACGCTGATTACACTGAAGTATCAAGCCTCCCCTGACACCTCGAAGTGGTGCGGCTTCAGACTAATAACAAAATCCGCAACAGTGTTATGACTGCCGTAGAGGCAAGACATCCCCAGCGTAGAAATCGACATGACTTGCGAAAGATAGGTTGCACACCGGAGTAATCAATACCGGGCAGAGCGGGGGCGCGCTCCAGCTGGTGTGCTTTGCGCAAACCCGTAGAAGGCGGTTAGCGGGACACCGGAGGGGGCCGTGAATAACGAGACTCCAGTGGATAATCCAAGCGCTGCCAGCTTTGCATCACGAATTATCGCTTGAGCGGCTGTACACTCCGGTAGGATTTCTGTGGGGAAGGTCTCGGAAAGGGGCACCGCATGTCGTCGGTTGAGGAATTAAAGCCGGGCGCGAGCAAGCTTTACATTGGGGAAGGCGTCACGATCAAAGGCGAGATCAGCGTGCCTGACACCTTGGTTGTCTACGGGACCCTGGAGGGCGACGTGTCAGCCGGCAATCTGGTCGTCGGCGAAACCGGTGTCATCAAGGGGCGCGTCGTCGTTGCACAAAACGCGGAGATCTCCGGCAAGGTATTCGATCGGCTGAACGTGAAAGCGCTGATGATCCTGCGCTCGACCAGCCGTGTCGACGCCAATGTCAGCTACGGCATGCTGCAGATCGAGCAAGGCGCGACTCTCATCGGCGGTATTTCCTCGAGCGATTATCGGCCTGAGCAACGCCAAGTGAAGCCCGAGCCCGCCCGGCAGGAACAGAAACCGGCTCTTGGGAACGGCGTACGGATGCCTCGGCAGCCCGATATTGCGGCGATCGACCAGCCGTAAATCCGGTCTTTCCCAGCGCTAACGCCAATTGGCCGTAGCTATCGTTATTGGTCGGCGCCGCTACCACGGCGCCGATTTCAGTTTAACGTGCGCTTGGCTTCGGTGCTGTCGAGAGAGAAAGCCGGCACATCAATGTCAAAATGTTCGCCGGTGCTGCTGATCATGCCGTAAGTGCCAGCCATAAATCCCGACGGCGTCTGCAATGGCACACCGCTGGTATATTCATAAGATTCGCCGGCCTTCAGCACCGGCTCTTCGCCGACTACTCCGGCGCCGCGTACTTCCTGCAGCCTTCCATTGGCGTCGGTGATACGCCAATGCCGGGTCTTGAGCTGGACCGTCTCGTCACTGCTGTTGGTGATCGAAATAGTGTAGGCCCAGAAAAAATAATTATTCTCCGGCGACGAACGGTCAGCGACAAACCGCGGCTTCACCACCACTTCGATATTGCGGGTGACCGCCCGATACATGCTGATTGTTCCGCCTGCTGTAGACATTGCCTGACTGAACCGCTCCGGCGGCATCGCCGATTCCACGTATAAGTGAATAGCCTTGTCGCCGTTGTTGCAATAACCGTGCTGCGGGGCAAGCCTACGGTATTGCTTCGGCTGATTTGCGCCGTCGTGACAGGTGAAAATGGTTGCAGATCTGCAAATCGTCAGGTCCCCGGCGCCGCTTGCGCCTGCGCCGCAGCCGGCACCCGTGGCCGAGCGCGATCTTCGGCTCGATCTGTTTCGTGGCGTAGCGCTGTGGGGCATCTTTCTCGATCACATCCCCGAAAACATCGTGAACTGGCTTACGATCCGCAATTATGGATTTTCCGACGCCACCGAAATCTTCATTTTCATTTCCGGTTACACCGCCGCGTTCGTTTACGGCCGTGCCATGCGCGAGCGGGGCTTCGTGGTGGCGAGCGCGCGCATCCTGAGGCGCGCGTGGCAAATCTACGTCGCGCACATTTTCCTGTTCACGATTTTTCTGGCCGAGATCGCCTACGTCGCGGGAACATTCGACAACCCGCTCTACGCCGAGGAAATGCGAAATCCTGGATTTCCTCAAACAGCCGGACGTTACGATCTTCGAAGCGCTCATCCTGAAATTCAAGCCCGTCAACATGGACGTGTTGCCGCTTTACATCGTGCTGCTGGTGCTGTTTCCGCCGATGCTGTTCGTGCTGCTCAGGCGACCGACACTCGCGCTCGCTGGCTCGGCGCTGGTCTATGTGCTGACCTGGAGTTTCGACTTCAATCTGCCGGCCTATCCGAACGGCGTGTGGTTCTTCAATCCATTCGCGTGGCAATTGCTGTTCGTCTTCGGCGCATGGTGCGCGCTTGGTGGTGCGCACCGGCTCAGTCCCGTGCTGCGCTCACCCATTATTTTGGCCGTCGCCATCGCCTATCTGGTGTTCGCGTTTGCAATCACGCTGACTTGGTACGTCGAGCCTCTTGGACATTTCGTGCCAAGCTGGCTGAGCGACTGGATGTACCCGATCGACAAGACCAATCTTGACGTCCTGCGCTTTGCACACTTCCTCGCCCTTGCGACAATAACGGTGCGGTTTGTACCGCGCGACTGGCCGGGCCTCCGATCGCCGATCCTGCAACCTGCGATACGCTGCGGTCAGCACTCACTTGAGATATTCTGCCTAGGCGTATTCCTCGCCTTCGCGGCTCAGTTCGTCATCAGCGAATATTCCGGGGGTCCGCTGATCCAGGTGGCTATTAGCCTCATTGGAATAATGATCATGGTGGCCGTCGCAAATCTGATATCGTGGTACAAGGTTATAGAAGGGCGAAGCCCCTCATCGCGCGTCAAAACACCCGACGCCGACCTCGCGGGAGGCGAGGCATGACATTGCTGGTGACTATCATCGCCGCAATTGCACTCATCGACGGCGCTGCCGCGGCAGTTCCGGAGCCGAGTTGCGACGTGCCGCCGTCGTTTCTGGCGAGCGACAACGATCTGGGGCGCGCCCTGAAGGAAGTGAAGAGCCGCCAGCGGCTGGATATCAGCGTGATCGGAACCGGATCATCGTCCTTGCCCGGCCCCGACGGAGCACGCTTCGCTTATCCCGCACAACTCGAACAAGCCCTGCGAAAAAACCTGCCGGGCATTACCGTTAAGGTAACCGCGCACATTGAGCCGCGGGCGACGACGGCCGAAATGGGCAAGGATCTGCCGAAAATCCTTGCTGACGATCAGCCTTCTTTGGTGATCTGGCAGGCCGGAACCGCCGATGCCATGACCAGCGTGGAGCCGGAGGACTTTCACAACAGCCTCGACGACGGTGTTGCCACCATCGAAAACGGCAACGCCGACGTCGTTCTGATGAATATGCAATACAGCCCGCGCACGGAATCGATGATGGATGTTTCGGGCTACGCCGACATCATGCATTTTGTTGCGCAGCAACATAGCGCGCTGTTGTTTGATCGGCTCGGAATCATGCGGAGCTGGAATGAAAGCGGCACCTTCGACCTCTATGCCACCACAAAGAACTATGATATGGCCCGACGTGTTCATGAGTGCATTGGGCGGGCCTTAGCGTCTCAGATCATCAGTGCATCGCATCTGGACGCTGTGAGAATGCAGACGACGCGTTAATGTCTCCTCAAAGATCAAAAGTTTTTGCCTGCCTGACGCGGGCTGGTGTCGCCTCCGCCGTTTTTTCAGCGGTTGTTGCGGCGCACGCACTGCCGACCGAGCCTGCGCATAATGTCGCACCAGCGCTCGCGGCTCCAGCGCATTCTGCATCGAATCCGGCGCAACCAATTTCTTGCAGTGCAACAAACGAATACGCGCACCTTGATCGTCCGCTCTTACACACGGCGCGCCGGCTTGCCAGCCGGTGAGCCGCTGACCATTGTCGCGATCGGCTCTTCGTCGACAGCAGGAGCTGGCGCGAGCTCCCCGGACGAAAGCTTTCCGAGCCGTCTTGCTGTCGAGCTCAAGAAACGTTTCCCGACGGCTGACATCACTGTGCTCAATCGCGGCGTCAACGGCGAAGAGACCGCGGACATGATGGCGCGGTTCGACAAGGACGTGTTTGCTTCGCATCCGCAACTCGTGCTCTGGCAAGTCGGAACCAATTCCGTGCTGCGCGATCGGCCATTGCAGCAGCATGCGGAGCAAATGCAGCACGGCATCGATGAGCTCAAGGCGAGCGGCGCAGATGTCGTCCTGATCGATCTGCAATATTCGCCGAAGGTCATCGCAGCGTCCGAAACGCCGGACATGGTCGATCAGATCGCGGCGGCCTCAAAAGAAAAGAATGTCGATCTGTTCCATCGCTTCGGGCTGATGCGCGACTGGCACGATGTCCAGCACCTGCCGTTCGAAACGTTCGTGTCGACGGACGGCCTGCACATGAACGACTGGGGCTACGCCTGCTGGGCAAAGATCATGTCTGGCGCCATCGCCGAGGCAGCGACCCGCCCGGTGGCTTCGGCCGCCGCCCCCGCGCGCTCTTCGCACTAACTGTCCTGCCCGCGAAGGCGGCCATCCGGTAATCTCAGCAGCGGTTTTTCTCAGCACTCATCATTGCCGCGACGGGAGGGTTACTCGCCGCGCGCGATAGCGAGACCCATTACACAGCGTCGAGTGCGCCCAGAACGTCCTCAACGATATCGTCGGGGTGTTCGAGCCCGACAGACAGGCGCACCAGCCCATCGGTGACGCCGATCTCGTCACGCTGCGCGGGCGTCAACCGCTGGTGCGTCGTCGTCGCCGGATGCGTGATCAGGCTCTTGGCATCGCCGAGATTGTTGCTGATGCGCACGAGCTTGAGCCCGTCCTGAAACCGGAATGCGGCCTTTTTGCCGCCCTTGATTTCGAACGCCACCAGCGTCGAGCCGCCACGCATCTGCTTTTGCACCACAGCCGCCTGCGGATGATCCGGCCGACCCGGATAAATCAGGCGCGAAATTTTCGGATGATCGGCAAGCGCCACCGCAACGGTCGCGGCGCTGTCCGTTTGCCGCCGCACCCGCACCGCCATCGTCTCCAGGCTCTTGAGCAACACCCAGGCATTGAACGGCGATATCGACGGACCGGTCTGACGGATCAGGATGTGGATGTTGTCCATGATGAATTTCTTCGATCCCAGCACGACGCCGCCGAGGCAACGCCCTTGCCCGTCGATGTGCTTGGTCGCCGAATAGACGACGCAGTCGGCGCCAAGGGCGAGCGGCGATTGAAACAGCGGCGTCGCAAACACATTATCGACCACCAGAGTCGCGCCGGCTGCATGCGCGATCTTTGCCACTTCGCCGATGTCGATGACATCGAGCGCCGGATTGGTCGGGCTCTCGAGAAAGAACGTCTTGGTGTTCGGCCGCACCGCGTTGCGCCAGGCGTCGAGATTGCAGCCGTCAACCAGCGTCGAGGTGACGCCGAATCGCGGCAAGTAGTCCTCGATGACATAGCGGCAGGAACCGAACATGGCCTTCGAGCCGACCACGTGATCGCCGGCCTTGAGCTGGCCAACCAGGGAAATCGTGACGGCGGCCATTCCGGTTGCCGTCGCGCGTGCCGCTTCGGCGCCTTCGAAGGCCGCCATGCGTTGCTCGAACATATCGATCGTCGGATTGGCAAAGCGCGAATACTGGTAGCCCGGATCTTCGCCCTTGAAGCGCGCTTCCGCCTGGGCGGCGCTGTCGTAAACATAGCCCTGGGTTAGAAACATCGCCTCGGAGGTTTCGCCGAACTGCGAGCGCAGCGTGCCGGAATGGACCAGTCGAGTTTCCGGGCGATAGGTCTTCTTCGTCGGTGCAGACATGTGGGCCTCCGGCCAAACAAAAACCCGGCCGGGAGGAATATCCTCAGGCCGGGCTCACACATCCCCGGCCTTTTAGCTACTTATTTTACGTGGCTAGCAAGCCGGCCGGCTCAAATGACCACGGGATAACGGGGCTTATACGCCGCACGCATCTTTGCGTCAAACCACACGTAAGGTTAGATCGCCGCTGAAAACATGCCGCTCACCTTTGCACCATCCGACAGTGGGATTTTGCCCGACCGCATGATCGCGGAACTCGCGGCGGACGGCGGCATTCGGGCGCACTATCCATTCGCTCCCGGCCAGATCCAGCCGGCCAGTCTCGACCTGCGGCTTGGCTCGGTCGCCTATCGCGTGCGCGCAAGCTTTCTGCCCGGTCCGGGCATCACCGTCGCCCAGCGCATTAACGAGCTGAAGCTGCACGAGTTCGCGCTGTCGTCCGGCGCCGTGCTGGAAACAGGCTGCGTCTATATCGTGCCGCTGATCGAACGCCTCGGCCTGCCCGCGGACATCGCGGGGTCGACCAACCCCAAAAGTTCGACCGGCCGGCTCGATGTTTTCACCCGTGTCATCGCCGACGAAACGCGCGGCTTCGATCGCGTCCAGGCCGGCTACAGCGGACCGCTTTATGCCGAAATCAGTCCGAAGACATTTCCCGTCCTGGTACGCGAGGGCACGCGGCTCTCGCAGTTGAGGCTACGTCGCGGCGAGGCTGCGTTGAGTGCCGAAGCGCTCCGCGCCTTGCATGCAAGCGAGCGCCTGGTCGATCGCACTGAAGCGGTGATGGGCGACGGCATCGCCGTCAGCATCGACCTGTCAGGCTCGGGCAGAAACGGCAATGGTGTGGGCATCGTTGGCTATCGCGCCAAACGCCACACTGCTGTGGTCGAAGTCGATCAGCGCGATGCCTATGAAGTTGCGGACTTCTGGGAACCGATCGCGGCGCGTGCCGACAAGAGTTCTGATCCTCGATCCCGACGAGTTCTACATCCTTGCTTCGAACGAGGCGGTACAAGTGCCGCCCGATTATGCGGCGGAGATGGTGCCGTTCGATCCGCTGGTCGGCGAATTCCGTGTGCATTATGCCGGCTTCTTCGATCCGGGCTTCGGTTATGCGGGGTCCGGGGGAACCGGATCGCGCGCGGTGCTTGAAGTGCGTTCGCGCGAAGTGCCGTTCATTCTCGAGCACGGCCAGATTGTCGGACGGCTGGTCTATGAAAAGATGATGGCTCGTCCCGATCAACTCTACGGCAGCGGCATCGGCTCGAATTATCAGGCGCAAGGTCTCAAGCTGTCGAAGCACTTTCGGACGCAACGACAGTAGCCCGCTTCAGGGCAAAGATGACAGCGCGCCAGACGGCAAGCCCGATGCCAAAAGCCGCAATCCATACGATGCGCGAGCCATAACGATCATGAGGGTCGGAAATCACGCCGCAGAATGCGGCATTGCCGAACAGGGCCAGCATGATGCTCGCGGCAAGCCAGCCAAGATCGGCAAATTCCGCGTTCCAGAAACCAATCGCCATCACGAAAGGCAGTAGCGCCATCGCCACCCGCGCCACCGGCACGTGGATGTCGTTGACCATCTTGAACGTCAGTTCACCGCGCTGCTGCCGCGCCGCGTGCATCGCTGGAGCAACCGACGGCGTGTACCGCTCGATGATGCCATAGGTGTGGAATATCGTCGTAACGACACCCTCGCCGGTCGCAACGGCCACAAGTTGCTGCGCGGTCGAGCGTAACGCAGTTTCGATCTGCATCGTCGGATAATCGAACAGACTATCCAGCACGATGAAGCGCATTTCATCCTCAAGTCCGGCAAATCGGCCGAGCTTGTCGAACACGCTTGCGCCCCAGAGGAATACATCGGCATTCCGCGGCAGCTGATCGCGATAAGGGCAAAGCTTGAGCCGCGGATCGGGGCAATGATCGCTGAGATAACGCGCGACAATTCCGTCCTGGAGCATCCGTCCGAACGCAATGCCATAACCGCCCGGCGTCCAGGCCAACGTCTTGCTCAAGGCGTAGTTCGCGCCGAGCAGCATCACAACGCCGAGCCCTAACGTCGCCACTGCGGACCCGAGCCGCCGGCGCGGCACGAGCACTGGGCGGAAACTCGATACCGCGACCGCCACAGCCGTCAGCCCGATCAGTACCGCCAATGTTGCGCTGTGAGTCGAGCCGGCAAAGGCGATGAACAGCACCACGGCGAAGCGTTCGATCATGCCGATGCGATCGCCGTGCCAGACCAAAGCATGAAAGGCGAGCACCGCAAGCCCGGCAAAAATATCGGTCAGGAGTTCGCTCGCAAGCCACGGCATAGCTGTCAGAAGCGACAGCACCGCAACGATGACCGGCAACGCAATGACACGGCCATCGAACCGGTGGACGCGCAACAGCAAATCGACGATCCAGACAGCAGCGAGGGCTTGCAGGACAACGTTCGGCCAAAAATCGAGTGGCCAGCCCGCGAACAGAAATAGTCCGTAGGTGGTCGAACGAGCCGGAACAAGATAGCCCTCGAACCAACGCGCCAGATAACCGCCGGTGTCGTATTCCAAAATCGGAAAGCAATTCCAGATAGCCGGCAACAGCAAAATGGATGTCGCCACGGTGTATGACGCGATCCCCGCAGCAACGTTGATCTTACCATTCATCTGCTTGACGATAACCGAGTCCGCGTTCGGCTCTATATCTCCGGCGTGAGACAATTCGGCGCGGACCAGAAAGAACAACTCACCGCATTGAAACTGATCAAGATTTTTGTGGCATTTGGGCCCGGAAGGGCGTTTCTTGTGCGCGGCGACAAACAGGGCGGAACCGCGAAGGAACGCGTATGCGGCGGATCATCGTCGTCGGTTTGGCGGTCCTGCTATCGGCCGCAGGCGCGCTCTGCGTCGCACCGCTTATCGCACCAGCCATTACACCAGCCCTGGCGCAATCGGGTTACGACCGGCCGGGCGGAGACTTCTCCAGCGCGACCGTGCCAAACGGCGATCCTTCGGTCTGTGCATCGCGTTGCGAGCGTGACAATCGCTGCCGGGCCTGGAGCTTTTCCTATCCCTCGGCGTCAGGCACTCCGGCGATGTGCTGGCTCAAGAAGGACGTTGTGCCGCCGGTCGAATCGAGCTGCTGCGTCTCGGGCGTACGAGGCGCCGGCGTCATGGAGCCCGGTATCGGCGCGACCGAATATTCCATCGACCGCACCGGCGGCGACTATCGCTCGTTTGAAACGCCGCCGGATCCCAAGGGCAAGGCATGCGCCGACGCATGTCAGGCGGAGAACCGTTGCCGGGCCTGGACCTATCGGCGGCCAGGCTACAGCGTGACGACGGCGCACTGCTATCTCAAAGATGCAATCAAGCCACCGCGACGGCGACCCTGCTGCATTTCCGGCGTCGTACGCTGACCAAAGGCTGCGTAGCGTTCACTTCACGCTTGCAAAGAACCGCGCGGGACGTAGGCCCGACGGCCACTTCCAAAATGGCTGGCTCTTGAGTCCCAAATCCCACGATCCGACCAAACCGGCGACGCGTCCGACCAGATCCGAGACCGGCAACAGACCAACACCGCCTTCGTCGAGCGGAACACGGCTATCGGCGGAATTGTCGCGATTGTCGCCCATCACAAAAAGCTTGCCGGGCGGCACGGTGATTTCATTCATGTTGTCAAACATGCCGAAGACGTCGCGCTTGAAGATTGTATGCTCGCGATCCCCCGGTAGCGTCTCGATAAAACGGGAAACCGGTTGCCGCGAACCATCCTCGGATTCGGCTTGCCCGGTACCGTCCGGCCTGATCCCGACCGGCGCACCGTTGATCCAAAGCCGCCCTTCATGCATCGCGATGCGATCACCCGGTAATCCGACAACACGCTTCACCCAAATCTCCGAGCGATTGCCAGGCCAACGGAATACAACGATATCGCCACGCACCGGCATGCCGCCGAGGATACGTGGAGTTTCGGGAAGGGTGAAAAATAACGGCAACGATGCCGAGCTGTAACCGTAGGCATATTTAGTCGCCAGCAATTCGTCGCCAATCTGGAGCGTCGGCTCCATGGAGCCCGATGGAACGTAATACGGCTCGGCTATCGCAGTTTTGGCCGCGACGACGATGAGTACGACGACCACAATATCAAAGACGTTTTTGGCCCAGCGTTTCAAACGCGGTACGCTCTTGTAGTCGACATCTGAAGAAGCCATCGAACGACCGCTATCAACCGGTGCCGCCAACCGTGATCTGATCGATACGAAGCGTCGGCTGCCCAACGCCGACCGGAACACCCTGGCCGTTCTTGCCGCACGTACCGATGCCGTTATCGAGCGCCAGATCGTTACCGACCATGGAAACGCGATGCAGGTCCGTCGGTCCATTGCCGATCAGCATGGCGCCCTTGATCGGCGCTCCGACTTTACCATTCTCGATCTTGTAAGCTTCCGTGCACTCGAAGACATACTTACCCGACGTGATGTCGACCTGTCCGCCGCCGAAATACACCGCATAGATGCCGTTCTTTACCGATGCGAGGATCTCGCCCGGCTCATGGTTGCCAGCGAGCATGTAAGTATTGGTCATGCGCGGCATCGGCACGTGGGCAAAGCTCTCACGCCGCCCGTTACCGGTCGGCTTCATGTTCATCAGCCGCGCGTTCTGCCGGTCCTGCATGTAACCAACCAACTTGCCGTCCTCGATCAGCACGGTGCGATTGGTCGGCGTACCTTCGTCATCGATCGAGAGCGAACCGCGGCGCTGCGCCATGGTGCCGTCATCGACCACCGTGACACCCTTGGCCGCGACCTGCTGGCCCATCAAACCGGCAAACGCCGAAGTCTTCTTGCGATTGAAGTCGCCTTCGAGCCCGTGACCGACCGCTTCATGCAGCATGACGCCGGGCCAGCCCGGACCGAGCACAACATCCATTTCACCGGCTGGTGCCGGTACCGCTTCGAGATTGACCAGCGCCTGCCGTACCGCGTCGTCGGCAACCGCCTGCCAGGCGTCGGTGGCGATAAAACGCTCATAGCCTTCGCGGCCGCCGTAACCTGCGCTGCCGGTCTCCTGGCGATCGCCGTCGCCGACCACGACTGAAACGTTGACGCGCACCAGCGGACGCACATCGCGATAGGTTTCGCCGTCGCCGCGCAGGATCTCGACCGCCTGCCAGGTCGCCGCCAGCGTTGCGGAAACCTGCCGCACTCTCGGATCCTTGGCGCGGGCATAAGCGTCGATGGTTTCAAGAAGCCGCGCCTTGGCCTCGAAAGCAGGCGCGGCGAGCGGGCTGTCTTCACCGTAAAGCTTGACATTGGTGCGCGCCGGCGGCGCGGCGTATTCGCCGGAATAGCCGCCTTTGACGGCGCGAACCGCATCGGCGGCACGCTCGATCGCGGCCTCGGAAACATCCGAGGCATGGGCGTAACCGACTGCTTCGTCCTTCACGGCGCGCAGCCCGAAGCCCTGCGAAGTATCATAGGTCGCTTGCTTGAGCCGGCCATTATCGAAAACCAGGGCCTCCGACTGGCGATATTCGAGGAACAATTCACCGTCATCGGCGCCGTCAAGGCCGCGCGAGATAATCTTGGCAAGGCGCGGACGGTCGAGACCAGCCCGATCGACAAGTGACGTAGGCGCTGCAGTCTTGGTGTTGGCAGTGGGGGTGGCGGTCATGGCGATATCCTGGAACTCTGGAAAGCTCCCCATAGATAGTCGCTTCGCGGGCGCCGCGCGAGGGGCGGCAAACCTGCCGGCTAATCGTGCTTGGGGATGCCGGCCTTCTCGATCACGGCGCCCCATTTGGCCACGTCGGACTTCATCCGCGTGGTCATCTCGTCCGGCGTGCTCCAGCGCATTTCCATACCCATTTGCGCCGATTTGCTCTGCACATCGGAGCTCGGAATGACATCTTTCATCGCGGCGTTGAGCGTTGCGACCACCGCTTTCGGCGTAGCAGCAGGAACCGAAATGCCGTTCCAGCTCGATACCTCATAACCCTTGATGCCGCCTTCGATCACGGTCGGAACATCGGGTAAATAAGCAGTGCGTTTCGTGCCGGTCGATGCCAGCGCCACGATCTTCTTGTCGGCAAGCAAGCCGCTGACGGCGGCATAGAACTCAAACGCGACATCGACGTCGCCGCGCAAAACCGCACCGGCCATATCGGGCGAGGCGCGGAACGGGACGATCGCCGCGTTGATGTTATTCGTACTCAGAAACAAATCCGCCGCCAGATTCTGTGTGCTGCCTGGGTTTATCGTGCCGACATTGATCTTGCCCGGATTAGCCTTCGCTGCTGCGACAAAATCCTGCACCGATTTCAACGGCGAGCCCGCTCGCGTCACGATCAGGAGATCGAAGAACGCAGCAGTGGAAACCGAGCCGAAATCGGTAAGCACATTGTAGGGAAGCTTGTTGAACAGAGCCTCCGCGATTGCGGTATTGTTGCCGGTCATCAGCAGCGTGTAGCCATCAGGTGCCGCGGTCGCGACGGCTTGTGCCGCCGCCACGCCACCACCGCCGGGGCGATTTTCGATGACGAAAGGCTGCTTCAGTTGCGTCGACAGTTTGTCGCCGAGAATGCGCATGCCGACATCGGCGACACCGCCAGCGGCGTACGGCACGATCAGCGACACCGGATGGGCCGGATAGTCACTCTGCGCCTGCACGACGCCCGGCAAACCAGATGCAAGCACGCATGCCAAGACGACTGTACGAAATGAGTTCACCTGCGCATCTCCCCCGCTTTTGTTGCGCGTGAACGTAAGCATCGGGAGCAAAGCGTCAATCAGCCCCAATGCCGCGCCGCAAGGGCGCGCGATCTCAATCGTGCTTGGGGATGCCAGCTTTCTCGATCACCGCACCCCATTTGGCGATGTCGGACTTCATTCGCGCATCCATATCCTCGGGCGTGCTCCAGCGAAATTCCATGCCCATTTGTGCCGCCTGGCTCTGCAGGTCCGGGCTCGGAACGGCCTCTTTCATCGCAGCGTTGAGCGTCGCGATCACCGCTTTTGGCGTGGCGGCAGGAGCCGAAATACCGTTCCAGCTCGAAACCTCATAGTTCTTGATGCCGCCTTCGATCACGGTCGGAACATCGGGCAAATACGCGGTGCGCTTCGTACCGGTCGATGCCAGCGCCACAATCTTCTTATCGGCGAGCAAGCCGCCGATGGCAGCGTAGATCTCAAACGCAACATCGACGTCGCCACGCATTACCGCTCCGGCCATGTCCGGCGACGTGCGGAACGGCACAATGGCGGCATTGATATTGGCGGTGCTGAGGAACAGCTCCGCCGCCAGATGCTGCGTGCTGCCAGGATTGACTGTGCCGATATTGACCTTGCCCGGATTTGCCTTGGCGGCGGCAACCAGGTCGCCGACCGACTTCAACGGCGAGCCGGCCCGCGTCACGATCAGAAGATCATAGAAAGCTACGGTCGACACCGAGGCAAAATCCGTCAGCGCATTAAAGGGAAGCTTGTTGAAAAGAGCTTCGGAAATTGCCGTGTTGTTGCCCGTCTGCAGCAACGTGTAGCCGTCGGGCGCGGCGCTCGCAACGGTTTGTGCCGCCACCACGCCGCCGCCGCCGGGGCGGTTTTCGATGACAAATTGCTGCTTCAGGCGATCTGACAATTTGCCGCCGACGAGGCGCATGCTGACATCCGCGACGCCGCCCGCGGCGTAGGGGATGATGAGAGAGACGGGGCGGGTCGGATAATCGCTTTGCGCCCACGCCACGGCCGGAAGCACAGCACCAAGCACAGCCATGACGACAATGGACTTACAAAATGCGCGCACCCGTTATCCCCCCGATTATTGGGCGGACAGAGTAAGCATCCGAACCATAGCGTCAATTATCCGCGATGCCCCAGCTACGGCAGCTTGTCGTAACCCTCGCCAAAGCCCTTCAGGCTCATGGGAAAGCCAATGCCCTCCTCGGGCGTCTGGAAAATGATGAAGGTCGAGGTCTGGCCGTTGCGCAACTGGTTGATCAGGTTGTCGTCCATGACCACCTCGGCGACGCAACCGTTGGGCAGACAGCGAACGAACCCGGCGCGGCCGACGTCCTGATTGTCGATTTTCAGCCCGAGCCCGGACGGGATCAGCACACCGAGCGGCGCCACCACCCGCATCAGCCGGCTCTTCTGGTCGCTGGTTTTAAGAACAATGACGGTCAGCCCGACATTGGGCCGGTCTTCCGCGGTTACGCTCTGCATCAGCGCGCACTGCTCGCTTTGCGCGCCCGGTGGCGTTTCACAGCGGATCTGCCAGTCGCCATGGACCGAGCGTACCGCGCCTTGAGCACGGGCGTGCCCGGAAAACAGGGTCACGGCGGCAAGCAGGATGGCGAGGCAGACGAGCGAGGGGGCAAAAGGCCGCGTCCAGCGCGCGACAACGAGTATCGCCATCATCATATTTCCCCTGACGAGCCGCCCCCGACAGGCGTTTCATCGCGAATTCAGCATACTCGGACGCCGCGCGAGCCTGCGTACATTGAGAATACACCGTGTCAAGCTGATCCAAACCAAGCCATTGTGGCTGCGCCAAGGTGGAAAATTCGGGCTCGACGCGCCTTGGACGCGCCTTGGCGTCACACCCCTGCATTAGGCTTATCCCAGCCTGTCAAATCGCGCTTATCAGTGCATTGCAGCAGGCCCGGATTTATGGTTTGAGGAGTTGGGATTCCCCCATCCCGCCGATGCCCGCCAACAGGCCCTTTCCGAGCGAGGCGCGCAGGCGGCGTCATACTGCTGCGGTCGGTAATGGACATAGTCTGTGCTGCCCGTATTGGTCGTGACCAAGATCAGAAACAGGGAGCTTGAGACCCGATGAAGTTGTCACGCTTGACCGCGATTGCGGTGACCGTCGTGGCCCTGTTTGCAAGTGCAAGGGCAGCCTTTGCCGCGCTCGGACATCCGGTGCCGTGGCAGATGGATTTGCAGGATGCCGCTACGCCGGTCATGCAGGACATCGCCTCGTTCCACTACTTCCTGCTTTGGGTCATCGGAGTCATCTCAGTCTTCGTACTGGCGCTGCTGCTCATCATCATCTTCCGCTTCAATGTCCGCGCCAATCCGACCCCGTCACGCACCACCCACAACACCCTGATTGAGATCCTCTGGACCGTCCTTCCAGTGTTGATTCTGGCGGTGATCGCTGTGCCGTCGTTCCGGCTGTTATTCTTGGAACTCGACGTGCCGCATCCGGATCTCACCATCAAGGCGACCGGCAAGCAGTGGTATTGGAGCTATGCCTACCCGGACAACGGCAATTTCGAATTCGATTCGCTGATGGTTCCGGAGAAGGACCTCAAACCCGGCCAGCCGCGGCTATTGACGGCCGACAATGAAATGGTCGTCCCGGTGAACAAGATCGTACATGTCCTGGTGACCGGCGCTGACGTCATTCACTCCTTCACCGTGCCGTCCTTCGGCGTCCGTATCGATGCCGTTCCGGGCCGCATCAACGAGACCTGGTTCAAGGCCACCATCGAAGGCGTTTATTACGGCCAGTGCTCCGAACTGTGCGGCAAGGATCACTCCTTCATGCCAATTGCGGTGCGGGTGGTGAAGGACAGCGATTTCACCGCTTGGGTCGAAGACGCCAAGAAGAAATATGCCGGTGTGGAAAGCGTTCCGCCGAATACTTTCGCGGCGGCAGCAGCCCAGTTGCCCCGGTAGGGCATAGAGCTAAAACGAACGTCGGTAACAGAGGAACTGGCAATGGATACGATGGCACACGCGGCGCATGACGACCATGACGGGCATGAGATTCCGCATGGCTGGCGCCGCTTTGTCTATTCCACGAACCACAAGGACATCGGCACGATGTACCTGGTGTTCGCCATCTTTGCCGGCTTGATCGGCGGTGTGTTCTCGATCCTGATCCGCGCCGAACTGATGTATCCCGGTCTCCAGATCTTCCACGAGACCCACACCTTCGATGTGATCGTCACCGCACACGGCCTGATCATGATCTTCTTCATGGTCATGCCGGCGATGATCGGCGGCTTCGGCAACTGGATGGTGCCGTTGATGATCGGCGCGCCGGACATGGCCTTCCCGCGCATGAACAACATTTCGTTTTGGCTCCTGCCGGCCTCGTTCGCGCTGCTGCTGACGTCAATGTTTGTCGAGGGCGAGCCTGGCACCAACGGTGCCGGAACCGGCTGGACGATCTATGCGCCGCTGTCGACCTATGGCCATCCCGGCCCGGCGATGGACTTCGTCATTCTGTCGATCCATCTCGCCGGCGCCTCGTCAATCTTGGGCGCCATTAACTTCATCACCACGATCTTCAACATGCGCGCACCCGGCATGACGATGCACAAGATGCCGCTGTTCGTGTGGTCGATCTTGTCACAGTGTTTCTGCTTCTGTTGTCGCTGCCGGTCCTCGCCGGGGCGATTACGATGCTGCTGACCGATCGTAATTTCGGCACCACGTTCTTCGATCCGCAGGGTGGCGGCGACCCGCTGCTATTCCAGCATTTGTTCTGGTTCTTCGGCCATCCTGAAGTTTACATCCTGATCCTCCCGGGCTTCGGCATGATCAGCCAGATCGTCGCCACATTCTCGAAGAAGCCGGTATTCGGCTATCTCGGCATGGCCTACGCCATGGTGGCAATCGGCGGCATCGGCTTCGTCGTGTGGGCGCACCACATGTACAATGTCGGCATGTCAGCGAACGTACAGGCCTATTTCATCGCCGCCACCATGGTGATCGCGGTGCCGACCGGCGTGAAGATCTTCTCGTGGATCGCCACGATGTGGGGCGGTTCGGTCGAGTTCAAGACGCCGATGCTGTGGGCAATGGGCTTCATCTTCCTGTTCACCATCGGCGGCGTCACCGGCGTGGTTCTGTCCAACGCCGGCGTCGATCGCACCCTGCACGGCACCTATTACGTCGTCGCGCACTTCCATTACGTGCTGTCGCTCGGCGCGGTGTTCGCCATTTTCGGCGGCTGGTATTACTGGTTCCCGAAAATGACCGGCTACATGTACAACGAGTTCGTCGGCAAGTTGCACTTCTGGCTGACGTTCATCGGCGTCAACATCGTGTTCTTCCCGCAGCACTTCCTCGGGCTCGCCGGGATGCCGCGCCGCATCGCCGATTATCCGGATGCGTTCGCCGGCTGGAACTTCGTCTCGTCGATCGGCTCTTACATTTCCGGCTTCGGCGTGCTGGTGTTCCTGTTCGGCATGGTGCTCGCCTTCGTCCGCAAGGAGCGCGCTGCGGCCAATCCGTGGGGACCGGGTGCGACGACGCTTGAATGGACGCTGCCGTCACCACCCCCGTTCCATCAATTCGAGACGTTGCCGCTAGTCAAATGAGCTTAACCGTCGCACGGGTCGAACCCAGCGTCGCCGGAGCCGGCGATTATTTCGAGTTGATGAAGCCACGAGTGATGTCACTCGTAGTCTTCACCGCGCTGGTCGGCCTTTACGTCGCACCGGGTCACATGCACCCGGTGATGGCCGGTGCGGCGCTGCTCTGTATCGCTGTCGGCGCCGGCGCCGCCGGCGCGCTTAACATGTGGTACGACGCCGACATCGATGCGCGGATGTTGCGGACGGCAAACCGTCCGATCCCGCGCGGCACTGTCAGGGCAAGTGAAGCTTTGGCGTTTGGCATGACGCTGGCTGCATTTTCGGTCGCAACGCTTGGCGTGCTCGTTAACTGGTTCGCTGCCGCGCTCCTTGCTTTCACTATCTTTTTCTACGTCGCCATCTACACGATGTGGCTGAAACGCTCGACCGCACAGAACATTGTCATCGGTGGTGCAGCGGGTGCGCTGCCACCGATGATCGGATGGGCGGCAGCGACCGGGTCGATCGCCATGGAGCCGATCGTCCTGTTCCTCATCATTTTCTTCTGGACACCACCGCACTTCTGGGCGCTATCGCTGTACCGCACAGAAGATTACGTGCGCGCCGGCATTCCGATGCTGCCCGTGGTGGCCGGCGCCACCGAAACCCGCCGCCAGATCCTGCTTTACACGCTGATCGTGGCGCCGCTCGGCGTTTCGCCATGGCTGCTCGGCTATGCCGGCCTCGACTATGGCATCGTCGCGCTGGCAACCGGCGCCATCATGATAGCGCTGGCGTTCCGCGTACGCGCCGAGCACGAGGGCCATAAGGCGAGCAAACAATTGTTTGCCTTCTCAATCCTCTATCTATTCCTGCTATTCGCCATGCTCCTCGTCGATCGGATGTCGGGAGGGCTTTCGAGCCCGTTCGCATGACGACAGCGGATGTAATCATGAACGACATGCAGAAGCCGGAAGAAGGCATCAGGCTTACCGAGCAGCAGCTTCGGGCGCGCCGGAGCCGCTCGATCGCCATCGCGCTCGCGCTTGGCGCATTCGTCGTAGTGATCTTCCTGGTGACGCTGGTTCGGCTTGGGGGCAACGTACTGACGAGTCCCATGTAATGACTGAGCCACGGAATCCACCTCCTCAACGCCGCGCGAGTCGCCGCGATATGCTCACCGCCTTTGTATGCGGCGGCGTTGTAGCGGTGATGGTTGGCGCATCGTTCGCCGCGGTGCCATTTTATAACTGGTTCTGCCGCACCACCGGCTATGGCGGTACGACGCAGCGCGCCGAGGCAGCGCCAAAACAGACCGGCGACCGCACGATCACCGTGTACTTCGATTCTAACGTCGACGGCGGCCTGCCGTGGGACTTTCAGCCCGAGCAGCGCACCATCGACGTCAAGGTCGGACAAGTCGTGACGATCTATTATCACGTCACCAACGAGTCGGCGCGCGTCACTACCGGACAAGCCGCCTACAACGTCAATCCGCCGACCACCGGCATCTACTTCGAGAAGATCAACTGCTTCTGCTTCACGCAACAGACGTTGAAACCGGGTGAAAAGCGCGACATGGCGGTGGTGTTCTATGTCGATCCGAAGCTCGCCAAGGATCGCGAGCAGGACGGCACCAACATGATCACCCTTTCCTATACCTTCTACCCGGTGAAGGAGCCGGAGCTGCCGGTAGCGACAACCGCTGAGCCTGGAAAATCCGGGCACATCTAAGTAAGGCAACGACAACGGCGCGTCCGGCAATGACGGCGGCGCCAAGGTGGAGATAAAGAACGATGGCCGACGCCGCACACGCCAAACACCACGACTACCACCTGGTGAATCCGAGTCCCTGGCCGGTCATCGGCGCCACCTCGGCATTCCTTGCGGCCGTCGGGGCTATCCTATGGATGCATCACTTTGCAGCCTATGCGCCGGTGATTTTCGGTGTCGGCATGATCGGCATCGCCTACACCATGATCGGCTGGTGGCGGGACGTCATCTACGAAGCCGAGGTCGAACACGATCACACCCGCGTGGTGCAGATCTCGCACCGTTACGGCATGATCCTGTTCATCGCTTCCGAGGTGATGTTCTTCGTCGCGTGGTTCTGGGCCTACTTCAACACCGCGCTATTTCCGGATCAGTTTCAGGACATCGGGCGGATCGCCTTTACCGGCGGCGTATGGCCCCCGAAGAGCATCCAGACCTTCGATCCCTGGCACTTCCCGCTGCTTAACACCCTGATCCTGCTCACCTCCGGCACCACGGTGACGTGGGCGCACCACGCACTGCTGGAGAACAACCGCAAAGGCCTGATCTGGGGTCTGAGTTGCACTATCGCGTTGGGCCTGTGCTTCACCTGCGTGCAGGGCTGGGAATACGCACATGCTGCGTTCCATTTCTCCGGCAACATGTACGGCGCCTCTTTCTTCATGGCGACCGGCTTCCACGGTGTGCATGTCATCATCGGCACGACGTTCCTGATCGTCTGCCTGATCCGTGCGCGTGCCGGCCAGTTCACGCCGACGCAGCACCTCGGTTTCGAATTCTGCGCCTGGTACTGGCACTTCGTCGACGTGGTGTGGCTGTTCCTGTTTGCCTGCATCTACGTCTGGGGCGGCGGCGCCGCAGCCGGCTAGCCGGAGGCTATCGTTTCTCCGTTCATTCTCGCGAACGCGGGAATGAAGCCGCTGGTGTCCCCGCTTTCGCTGGGACGGGCGCACGACTACATCGCTGTCATGGCCGAAGGGACGACCAGCACACTCTCCAGCGCGATCCGCGCAGGCTTGTCCTGTGCTTGCCCGCGCTGCGGCCGGGGGAAACTGTTTGAGGGCTTTCTGACGCTGCGGCCACACTGCAACGCATGCGGGCTTAATTATGGTTTCGCCGATTCCGGCGACGGGCCCGCTGTTTTCATAATATTGATCGCCGGCTTCATCGTGGTTGGAGCGGCGCTGATCGTCGAAGCGCTTTATCATCCGCCCTACTGGGTACACGCGGCGCTCTGGTTACCGCTGATACTGCTTGTCACCCTCGGACCGCTGCGTCCCATGAAGGGCCTCATGATCGCCCTGCAGTATCACCACAAGGCCGAAGAAGGCCGGTTCGGCGGAGGTGAGCTTTGAACGCGAGCGGTGAAACCCGTCGCTCGTGGCTTGGGCTGTTGGTGCCGGCAATCGTCGCTTTTCTCATTCTCATCGGGCTCGGCACCTGGCAGGTCCAGCGCAAGGCGTGGAAGGAAGGGTTGATTGCCGAGCTGACCGAGCGGCTTAGTGCGGCGCCGATAGCGCTGCCTTTCGCCAAGGACTGGTCATCTCTCGACCCGGCCAGCGCTGAATACAGCCGCGTCACCTTCAGCGCCCAATTCGACAATGCGGCCGAAGCGCTGGTTTACGGCGCCGCCTCGGCTTTCCGTCCGGATGTGACCGGCCTGGGCTATTGGGTTTTCACGCCGGCGCGGCTCGCCGACGGCAGCACCGTGATCGTCAATCGCGGCTTCATTCCCGAAGACAAGAAGGATCCCAAGACACGCCAAGCTGGGCAGATCGCCGGACCCGTGACGATCGTCGGGTCGCTGCGCTGGCCCGAGCCGCGGCACTGGTTCACGCCCAACGACGATCCGGCGCATAATCTCTGGCTCTCGCGCGATCCGCAGTCGATCGCGGCGGCAAAGGGCCTCGGCGCGATTGCCCCCTTTTATGTCGAGCAGGAATCTCCGGTTCCGCCCGGCGGAATCCCGCAACCCGGCAAACTCGTCGTCGCGCTTCCCGACAACCACCTGCAATACGCCATTACCTGGTACGGATTGGCTGCCGCCTTGGCCGGGGTATTCGTGGTTTGGGCCATTAATTCACGCCGGCGCAGGCCCAACCCTGACCCTTCTCGTTCCTTGTGAAGCCTGCGGTTTTTCTATTTAGTGGGCTCGGCTCAGGCCTTGTGGACCGTCGCCGCTCTGCCTAAATAGCACGTAGAATCAGCAGGTTAATGCAACACGTCTCGACCAGGGGCGAGGCCCCGCCGCTCGGCTTTGCCGAAGCCATGCTCGCGGGCCTTGCCTGCGACGGTGGTCTTTACGTGCCCGAATCCTGGCCTCGGCTGGAGCCCAAAACGATCGCCGATTTTGCCGGCCGGCCCTATGCCGAGGTCGCGATCGAGATCATCCGCTGCTTCGCCGACAACACGATCAGTGAGCCCGAGCTCGCTCGCATGGTGCGGGATTCCTACGGCACATTCCGCCATCCTGCGGTCGCACCACTGGTCCAGCTCAACGTCAATACCTTCATGCTCGAACTGCATCACGGGCCGACGCTCGCTTTCAAAGATCTGGCGATGCAACTCCTGGCGCGGCTGATGGATCACGTGCTCTCGGCGCGTGGCGAGCGGCGCACCATCGCTGTTGCGACCTCGGGCGATACCGGCGGCGCCGCGGTCGAGGCGTTCCGCAACTGCAACCAGGTCGATCTGGTCGTGCTGTTTCCGCACAATCGGATTTCCGACGTTCAGCGGCGGATGATGACGACAGCAGGGTCTGCAAACATCAACGCGGTTGCAATCGAGGGCACATTCGACGACTGCCAGGCGATCGTCAAAGCGCTGTTCAATCATCACGACTTTCGCGAACGGGTGCGGCTGTCCGGAGTCAACTCGATCAACTGGGCGCGGATCGTGGCGCAGGTGGTCTATTACTTCACCGCGGCGGTAGCGCTGGGCGCGCCGCAACGAAAGGTCGCCTTCACGGTGCCGACGGGCAATTTCGGCGACATCTTCGCCGGCTACGTGGCGCAGCGGATGGGCTTGCCGATCGACCGGTTGGTGATTGCAACCAATGTCAACGATATCCTGAGCCGGACGCTGGCAACGGGCACCTACGCGCTGCACGACGTGGTCGCAACCACTTCGCCGTCGATGGATATCCAGGTGTCTTCGAATTTCGAGCGGCTGCTGTTCGACGCGTACAAACACGACGGCAGTGCCATTCGCGCACTGCTGGGATCGTTGTCGCAATCGCAGCGCTTCACGCTGTCGCCGTCCGCCTTGGCGGAGATCCGCACCCTGTTCGCCGCCGATCGCGCCGACGAGGATGAAGTTTCGGCGACGATACGCTCGATCAAGCGCGAGACCGGCAATCTGATCGATCCGCACACCGCGGTCGGCGTTGCTGTTGCGGAAAAGCAGCAGCGCGATCCGGCAGTGCCGATGGTTGTATTGTCGACCGCGCATCCCGCGAAATTCCCCGATGCCGTCGAGGCCGCGTGTGGGATCCGCCCGGCGCTGCCCGATTGGCTTTCCGATCTCGATAAACGTCCGGAGCGCGTCACCGTGCTGCCGGCTGACCAATCCGCGGTTGAACGCTTCGTGCTTTCGACGAGCCGTGCCGCACAGGAAGGAGCGGCCGCATGAGCGTCCAGCTGACGACCCTAAAATCGGGCATCAACGTTGTAACCGACACGATGCCGCACCTGGAAACGGCGTCGCTCGGCGTGTGGGTAGCGGCCGGCAGCCGCGACGAACGCCCCGACGAACACGGCATTTCGCACCTGCTCGAGCACATGGCGTTCAAGGGCACGCGGCGGCGAACCGCGCGGCAAATCTCGGAAGAAATCGAGTCGGTGGGCGGCGATCTCAATGCCGCGACCGGCGCGGAGAGCACCGCCTATTACGCGCGTGTCCTCAAGCAGGACGTGCCGCTGGCACTCGATGTACTGTCGGACATTCTGTCCGAGCCGGCGTTCGATCCCGGCGAGCTGCTGCGCGAGCAGAGTGTCATCGTGCAGGAAATCGGCGCCGTCGCCGACACGCCGGACGATCTGATTTTCGAGCACCTCCACGAGATCGCGTTTCCAGACCAACCACTCGGCCGTCCGATCCTCGGCACCGCGAAGACGGTGCGCTCATTCACCGAGAGCAGTTTGCGCGAGTATCTCGCCCGCAATTACCGGGCGCCCGACCTTGTCGTGGCCGCAGCTGGCGCTGTCGATCACGAAGCCGTGCTGGCCGAAGTAGAGAAGCGCTTCGGCAGCTTCAACGGTCCGGCCAGCCCGTTGCCAGAGCCGGCAACGTTCGGCGGCGGCAGCCGCATCGAAAAACGTGAGCTCGAGCAGGTGCACATCGCATTGGCGCTTTCCGGACTGGCTGTGACCGATCCGGCGCTCTACAGCCTTCAGGTTTTCACCAGTATCCTCGGCGGCGGCATGTCATCGCGCCTGTTTCAGGAAGCGCGCGAGAAACGCGGCCTGTGCTATTCGATCTATTCCTTTCACGTGCCCTATACCGACGTCGGAATGTTCGGCCTCTATGCCGGCACCGATGCCGCCGACACTTCCGAATTGATGCGCGTGATTGTCGACGAAATCGCCGGCACGGCTGAGACCATTACTGAACCCGAAGTCGCGCGGGTCAAGGCGCAGATGAAAGTCGGCTTGCTGATGGCGCTGGAAAGCTCCGGCGCGCGGGTAGAACAGGTGGCGCGGCAGATGCTGACCCGCGGCCGCCCGATCCCCATCGAGGAACTGGTCGAGAAGGTGGATGCGGTTACCGTCGAAAGCGCACGCGCCGCCGGCCGGGCCCTGATCGCGCGCGGCAAGATGGCGACGGCGGTGCTCGGACTGGGCTCCGGCCTTGAAAGCGCGGCCGCTATCGCAGAAACTTTGACACGCCGGGCTGCCTGACGAGCGTTCAACAACGCCAGATCACAAACCGAGAATGGCGTTCTTCCGTACCATCAATTTTTCCGAGCCAACCCCTGCGATTGGCGGCGAAGGCGTGGTGTTGCGCACGCCGCAAATGACCGACCATCCCGAGTGGGCGGCGTTGCGCGAGGCCAGCCGTGAGTTCCTCATCCCTTGGGAACCGACATGGCCAGCCGATGACTTGACCCGCAGCGCGTTCCGGCGACGTATCCGCCGCTATAGCGAGGATATCCGCACCGACCAGGGCTATGCCTTTTTGGTCTTTCGCAAATCCGACGACGTCCTCGTCGGCGGATTGACCCTTGCCAACATTCGTCGCGGCGTCGCCCAGGCTGGCAGCCTCGGCTATTGGATGGGTTTGCCGTATGTCCGGCAGGGCTACATGACCGCGGCGGTGCACGCCATCGTCCCGTTTGCGCTGGAAAGGCTGCGGTTACACCGGTTGGAAGCCGCCTGCATCCCCACCAATGCCGGCTCGATCCGGCTCCTGGAAAAGAACGGCTTCGTCCGCGAGGGCTACGCCCATGAGTATTTGTGCATCAACGGCATCTGGCAGGACCACTTGCTGTTTGCGCGGCTTAAGGACCGTCCGGAGCCTTAACCACGGCGATTTTGCCGCCTTGGGATAGCCACGGTTCCCCTGATATAAAACCGCAGGCACCGCGGGGCGGGCGGTGGGTTGGGGCTATGCTTGCGTAATCTTCATCCAATGCGGTCTGGTCTCTGCTTTTCGATCGCAACGCTGCTGGCGTTCCTTGTTTCGGGCTGCTCAGGAGGCGGACTGGGGTCGCTGGGCGGCAGCTCGACGGCTTCGTCGCCACCGCCTGCTCCTGCCGGCGCACCGCCGCCGAGCGATCCTTCCCTCAAGGACAAGGTCTCGAACTTCTTCGCCGGCTCGTCGGCCAGTTCACCGCAGCAGGTTACCGGAACCCGCGAAATCGAGGACTGCCCGCTGATCAGCATCCGGCAGGGCGCCTCGACCTTGACCATCGGAGCATCGGGCAACGCCGCCAACAATGACAACGGCGAAAGCAACGATAACGGCGCCATGGCGGTAAAATATCAGGGCACCTTTGCGCGTGCGGCCCGTGAATGTGCCCTGGTTGGCGGCCAACTGGTCATGAAGGTCGGCGTCGAGGGACGCATCATCATCGGCCCTGCAGGCGGCCCTGGCCAGGTCGACGTACCGCTACGTATCGCCGTGGTCGAGGAAACGACCAAGGGCACCAGACCGGTCGTAACCAAGCTCATTCGCATCCCGGTGACTGTGGCTTCGGCCACCGACAATCCGACCTTCACGCATGTTGAGGAAGGCCTGAGTTTCCCGATGCCGAAGGATCTCGACAATTACGTCGTCTATATCGGCTTCGATCCGCTTGCATTGCAGCCGCCGGCACGTTCGGCCGCGCCAAGACCAAAAGGAAAGCCGAAGCCCAAGGCTCCGGCGCCCTCGGGCTAGATTTCTAGTTGAAGCATGATCCTGTTCGGAAAACCGGAGTCCACCCTTTGGATCAAGTCCGAGGGCAGGCTTTTTCCGGATCACGCTCTGATCAAGCCGTTCGGATTTCCAGGAAATTGCTGGCTGTAGAAAAAGCCATCTCAAGTGCCGCAATCCAGTCGATCGCAGCACACCGAGTCAGTTGAGCTTCTTCCTGACGTCCTCAATGCCCTGCTGCAGAAGATTGACGGCGACCTCGCCCTTGGCGGCGATGGAAAGGATCTTCTCGGCGGCAGTAACCGCGGCATCGGCGGCGGCGGAACGGACGTCAGCCAGCGCCTGAGCCTCGGCCTGGGTGATCTTGGCCTCAGCCATTTTTGTGCGGCGTGAGACGAAATCTTCCATGCGGACCTTGGCCTCACCGGCGATACGCTCGGCTTCAGCCTTCGCACCGGCAATAATCCCCTCGGCTTCTTTTTCAGCTTCGCGGCCCTTGCGCTGGAACTCGGCGAGCAACGCCTGAGCTTCTTCTTTCAGCCGGCGTGCTTCGTCCAGTTCGCCCTTGATGCGGGCTTGGCGCTGATCGAGCAAATCCGTGACCTTGCGATGCACGCCGAGGTAAGCCAGCAGCGCAATAAACAGGATGAATCCCAGCGCCACCCAGTTTTCAGTTTCTTGCATCGCTTCGAGCATCGGGTTTCTCAGCGTTTCAGCGCGTCGCCGACCGCGGCCGTGACTTCGTGGTCCGCCGGAGCCTTGCCAATCAACCGCTCGACGATGGCCGAGGCAGTATCTTTGGCGATGCTTCCAACATTACCCATCGCGGACGTGCGGGTCGCGTCGATCGATTTCTCAGCGGCTGCAAGCTTCTCGTGCAGTTCGGCCTCAAGCTTCTTGCTGGCCGCCTCGGCCTCGGCCGCCTGCTGCTCGCGCATGCCATTGGCGATTCCCTGCGCACGGCCACGCGCGTCACCGAGCGCCTTTTCGTAGGCCGCATGCGCGGCGTCCGATTGCTCCTTCAAGTCATGCGCCGCTTTCAGATCGCCCGAGATACGCTTGGAGCGTTCCTCGAAGATCGCCCCAATACGCGGCAGCGCGATCTTCGCCATCAGCACGTAGAGCAGGACGAAAGAAATCGCCAGCCACACGAGTTGCGACGGGAACGTCTGCGTCTGGAACGGCGGAAATGCAGTCTTCCCGCCAGGCGCTTCAGTATGGGCAGCCGGTTCAGCCATGACGCCGGATGGTTAGAGCGCGAACAGCAGCAGGAGCGCGATCAGCAGCGAGAAGATGCCGAGCGCTTCGGTGATGGCGAACCCGAAGATCAGGTTGCCGAATTGGCCCTGTGCCGCCGACGGATTGCGCAGCGCGGCTGCCAGATAATTTCCGAAAATGATGCCGACGCCGATGCCGGCGCCGCCCATGCCGATGCAGGCAATGCCTGCGCCAATGTATTTCGCTGCAACCGGATCCATGTGAAAGCTCCTTTTGGATGTTGCTTAAATCGAGCCGTCAGTGGCCCGGGTGTATCGCATCGTTGAGATAGATGCAGGTGAGAATAGCGAAGACGTAGGCTTGGAGGAACGCCACCAGAAGCTCAAGCGCCGTGAGCAGCACGACCATGATGAATGGCAACACCGCACCGAACCAGCCGAGCACGCCGAGGCCGGCGAGCATGATGACGAAACCGGCGAAGACCTGAAGCGTGATATGGCCTGCCAGCATATTGGCAAACAGACGCACGCTGTGCGAGACCGGCCGCGACAGGAACGACAGCACCTCAATGAACACGATCAGGGGCAGAATGAGCTTCGGTACGCCCTTTGGTACGAACAGGTTGAAGAAGTGCAGGCCGTTTTTCCAGAAGCCATAGATGATGACGATGAAGAACACGGTAAGCGCGAGCGCGACCGTCACGATCAACTGGCTCGTCACTGTGAATGAAAAAGGGATCAGCCCGATCATGTTGGCAAACAGCACAAACATGAACAGCGTGAAGACAAAGGGGAAAAACTTCATTCCCTCATTGCCAGCCGTACTGCGGACCGTGTTGGCGACGAATTCGTAGGACATTTCCGCAATCGATTGCAGCCGCCCAGGAACCACTGCCCGCGACGCGCTGGCGCCGACCATCAGCACCGTGACGCCCAAAACGATAATGAACATCACCAGCGCCGAATTGGTGAAGGCGATATCATGGCCGCTGATATCCAGCATCGGGACCATGTCGTGAATCTGAAACTGATGAATTGGATCGACTTGCATCGTCTCGTTACCGTCGCGCCATTCTCGTTACCGTCGCCCTGGCGCTAATTAGTTTCCCTGATCCTTGCCAAGCCGATCATCAAAGCCCGGACTTGCTACGACGCCCGCGGAACGCATCACATTAAGCACACCGGCGGCAAAGCCGAGCAACACAAATACAATAAGCCCCCAAGGCGAGATACCGAACCAGCGGTCGGTGAGCCAGCCGAGACCGGCGCCGACAATCACGCCAGCCACGAGTTCGCTCGAGAGCCGGAAGCCCTTGGCGTAACCCGAGGCCGTCGCCGCCCGATTCTCAGAAGCATCCTTCGAAGGCTCGCTTGCACGTTGGCGTGCAAGACCTTCGCCGAGCCGCTGGAGCCTCGCGGAGAGAGCAGCTTCATCGATAGGCGGTTTGTTTCGGTCGCCGTTTCCGCGCGCGTCGCTCATGATTTCGACACTCGCGGCTGTACGGCGCTCGCAACGCGCCCGCCCCCTAAAGCCGCGCGGACCATACTGAGGGGGGTCTGCCAAGTCAAGAAATGCACGACTTATCCTAATTACTTGAATTGAAAAGGAATATTGGCTTCGAACTGGCGTTTTCCAGAGCTCGAAAGGTGCCCTTTTGCGTTGCAGCGTAAGCACCCTTAAATGTAGCGCATCCTGCAACGCACGAGGAGCTGGGGATGTTCAACAAAACGCTCTTGGCCGCCGTTATTGTCCTTGGGTTCTGGACGCCGGTGATGGCCGACGACGACGCCCCCGACACCGCAGGCGGACGCTATACCCTCAACAAAGTCATGGACGGTTTCGTGCGGCTGGATACTCAGACCGGCGCCATCGAATTTTGCAGCCAGCGCACCGTCGGCTGGGCCTGCCAGGCCGCACCCGAGGACAGAGCCACCTACGAGCGAGAGATCGAGCGTCTGCAAAACGAGAACGCGGCGCTGAAACAGGCTTTACTGTCCCATGGCCTGCCGTTACCGGACGATTTGATGCCCGAGACCCCGGTTGCGAGCAGACAATCAAATCACGATCCCGCTGCCCGACAACGCCGATGTCGATCGCGTAATGACCTATGTCGGACAGGTCTGGCAACACTTCGTCGATGCGGTTTCAAAGGTCCAGAAGCAGATGCTGAACAAGACCTGAGCCGAGATCCCGAGCATTGCCCCGCGCCCCTACCACATTATCCGCCATTCGTAAGACACGTCTGGAAACCATCGACAGCGCGACGCTTGCGATCGAAACTTCCGGCGAAGGCTTTTTTGAAATAACCCGCGACATCACACGCTTTCTAAACGAGATCGATGCCCGTGATGGCGTGGTGCTGCTCCATCTGCGGCATACATCGGCATCGCTGGTCATCCAGGAGAACGCCGATCCTGACGTGCAAACCGATCTCATCACTGCGCTCAAGCGCATTGCGCCTGACAATGCAGGCTGGATCCACGACTTCGAAGGGCCCGACGATATGCCTTCGCATATCAAGGCCATGGTCAATGGCGTCTCGCTGCACGTCCCTGTCGCCGGCGGCAAACTGGCGCTCGGCACGTGGCAGGGCATTTACGTTGCCGAGCATCGCACCCAACCACACCGGCGCGACGTGATCGTTCAATTCCTCGGCGCCTGCGGATCGGTGTGAGGCCTCGACCTCGCCCGCCAGACAGCGTTACGATCCTACATTCTCCAGCGGTCGAGACGCACCTTGAACGATCCCGTTCTGCATCATCTTTTAATCGCCGACGATCATCCGCTATTCCGCGGCGCCTTGCGCGAGGCGATATCGGGCCTCGTGGGCCGAGCGGAAATCGGCGAGGCAGGCACCTTCGAGGAAGTGACCGACCTTCTCGAACGCGGTAGCGATTTCGATCTGATCCTGCTCGACCTCAATATGCCCGGCGTGCGCGGCTTCTCCGGCCTGATGTACCTGCGTGCGCAATATCCGGGCCTGCCTATCGTCGTGGTGACGGCCAACGACGATCCGGCGGTGATCCGCAGCTGCATGGAGTTCGGCGCATCCGGCTTCATCCCCAAAACCCTCGGGGTCGACGCCATGCGCCAAGCAGTCGCGCGGGTCTTGCAGGGCGAGTTATGGACGCCGCCCGACGTCGACCTGGCCCGGCAATCCGACGCCGAGACCACCGCCTTGATTACGCGGCTCTCCAGCCTGACGCCGCAACAGGTCCGCGTCCTAATGATGCTGTCAGGGGGCCTGCTCAACAAACAGATTGCGTATGAACTCGGCGTTTCAGAAGCTACGGTGAAGGCCCATGTCTCCGCGATCCTGCAAAAGCTTGGAGTCGAGAGCCGCACTCAGGCGGTGATCGCGGCGGGGCGGATTGAAGCGGGACAATGGCCGCAAGTGCAGAGCCGCTAGGCTGGATTTCTAGTTGGAGCATGATCTTTTCGAAAAACCGGAAGTCCACTTTTTCCGGATCATGCTCTGACTTATTCCGCTGCGACACGCTGCACGCGCCATTGCATGATCAGCGCACGCAAAGATGCCGGTTTGAGCGGCTTGTTCAAGAGATGAACGGCTTCAGCCTCGGCTTCGTCGCGAACATGAGCAGAACGGTCGGCGGTGATCAGAATTGCCGGCAACGCCACACCATCCTGTCGGGCAAACCGGCGGCGCAGTTCGGCGATGACGCTGATGCCGTTGCCGCCGTCGAGATGGTAATCGACCAACAGGCCATCCGGCTCAAGGCCGCTGGCCTCGACCGCCGCAAGCGCCTCGGTCAAATCGGCCGCCGTCAGCACGCGGCAGCCCCAACCGCCAAGCAGTTTTTCCATGCCGTCAAGAATGCTGCGGTCGTTGTCGATGCAAAGCGCAATCGTGCCGGTGAGGCGCCCGGCAGGTGGGCGCTTGGCGCCATGAACGACCGGTTCGGTCGCCACGGCCTTGCCGCGCGGCACTTCGACCGAAAACCGGGAGCCGCTTCCGACGACCGATTTCAATGCCACCTCGCAATCGAGCACCCGGGCAATGCGCTCCACGATCGAAAGACCGAGGCCTACGCCGCGCGCCACCCGCGCGCCCTGATCCAGGCGATGGAATTCCTTGAACACCGCGCGGCGCTTGGAATGCGGGATACCGATGCCGGTATCGTAGACGTCGATGCGGAGCTTGTTGCCGCGGCGTCGGCACCCGATCAGCACGTTGCCTGAGGTCGTGTATTTGATCGCGTTGGAAACGAGGTTTTGCAATAACCGCCGCAACAGCCGCCGGTCTGAGCGCACCGTCAGCGAGCACGGCATGAAGCGCAGGCTCAAACCCTTCTCACGGGCGAGTGGCGCGAATTCCACATCAAGACGCTGCAACAATTCATCGATGCGGAAATCGGTTATTTCCGGCTTCATCGCACCGGTATCCAGCCGCGAAATATCGAGGAGCGCCGCGAAAATCTCCTCCACCGCCTCAAGCGAAGCGTCGATGTTTTGCACCAGGCCGGCGTCCTCGCCGGAGCGCTGCCGCTCAATGAGGCTGGTCACGTAAAGCCGGGCCGCGTTGAGCGGCTGCAGAGATGTCGTGACTCGCGGCGGCGACGAAACGTGTCTTCGACACGTTGGCCTCATCGGCTTCCGCCTTCGCTTGCTCCAGCTCGGTGTTGAGACGCGTCAGCTCCTTGGTACGTTCGCGGACGCGGCGCTCCAGCGAGGCATTAGCGCGCTCCAATGCCTCCGCGGCCTTCACGCTCGGCGTAATATCGGTAAACGTCGTGACCAGGCCGTTATCCGGCATGCGATTGGCCCGGACTTCAACGACCAGTCCGCGTTCAACAAAGCGCTCGAGGAACGGCTCGATATCGGACGTGTATCTCGCGATGCGCTCGGCGATCGCGGCATCGAAATCTTTCCGATCGCCGCTTTGCGGCACCACATAGCGCAGGATCTCGTCAAGCGCGATGCCGACGCGGGTCAGACCAGCGGGCAGATCGAAGATTTCGCCGAACTGATGGTTCCAGCAAACCAGATTGAGGTCCTTGTCGAATACGGCGATGCCCTGGCGCACGTGGTCGAGCGCAGTCTGCAAAACCTCGCGGTTATAGTGGATCGCCGCGTTGGCATCGTCGAGCAGTCTGAGCGCGTCTTTGGTGGAGACCGTGCGTTTGCGCAGCAGCAGCGACAGAACCAGCCGCGACGACGCCGCGCCGATGGCCGATGCCAGCAGATATTCGCCGTATTGCAAGACTTCGAAATCAGCCTCGATCTGCGGCTCGAGACTGATGCGCCGCGAAGCGGCAAAGCTTGCGAAGGACTCGCGCGTGCGTTCCTCGCCGAGATAGCGGGCTACCGCGACAATTAATTCTTCCACGGTGACGGAAGCCCGCCGCAGTCGGAAACTCGGCGCCTTCGCAACCAAAATGGGGGCAAGCGACGACGGCACAAACACATCCGCCTGCACGCCCTCGATCGCCGTCGGACGGCGGCCAAATGAGAACGCAACGTAGAACAGAACATTGATGGCCAGACTGAGCAGGACACCGTGAACCAGCGGCGGCAGATCAATACCGAACAATGCTTGCGGTCGCAGGAACGCCAAACCCCATGGCCCATCAACCAAAATGCCGGCATTCGCCGCGCTAGCATCGGCGAAGCTGGGCAACAACAGGGTATAGCCCCAGATCAGAATCCCGGCGGTCATTCCGGCGATGGCGCCGCGCGCGGTGCCACGCCGCCAGATCAAACCGCCGAAAAATGCCGGTGCGAGCTGCGACACCGCGGCGAACGATAAAAGGCCGATTGCGGCAAGCTGCGCGTCACCTGCGGAGCGGTAATAGACGTAGGCCAAAAACAAAATGACGAAGATCGCAATGCGCCGCGTGGTCAAAAGCCAGGCGATGGCATCGCTGGGCTCGCCACCCAATGCCTCACGGCGCTTGAGCACCAACGGCACCACGATGTCGTTTGAAACCATGATGGCGAGCGCCACCAATTCAACAATAACCATCGCCGTCGCGGCAGACAGACCGCCGACAAAAGCGATCAGCGTCATCACGTCGGAATGAGCGGCAATCGGCAGCGCGAGCACGAACATGTCACCGTCGACGTGGCCGGCCGGAAATGTCAGCAGCCCTGCCATCGCAATCGGCAGCACGAAGATGTTGATCAGCACCAGATAGACAGGGAATAGCCACGCGGCGCGGCGGATCTCGGCATCGCTGTGATTCTCGACCACCGCGACGTGAAACTGCCGCGGCAGCAGGATGACCGCGAACAACGAAAGCGCCGTCATCGCGGCAAAGCCGCCGAGTTCCGGCGCTCGCGTCAGCACCGCGGCCGTATTCGCCTGTTGAAGCGCCCGCCCAAACAGAGCGAATGGCCCATGAAACATCACGAAGGTCACAAAGATTCCGACCGCGAGGAACGCGAGCAGCTTGATGATGGACTCGGTCGCAACGGCCAGCATCAGGCCGTCCTGATGCTCGGTCGCATCGGTGTGACGGGTGCCGAACAGCACCGCAAAAGCCGCCATCAGCAATGCGACAAACAACGCGCTGTCGCCGACCAGAGGTTGGGCCGGCGAGGTTTGCGCCAAAATGGTGCCAACCGAGGCCGACACCGCTTTGAGCTGTAACGCGATGTAGGGAACCACGCCGACAATCGCGATCAGCGCCACCGTCGCCGCGACGGCCTGGCTCTTGCCGTACCGCGCGGCGATCAAATCGGCGATCGAGGTGATGTTTTGTCCCTTGGCAAGCCGGACGATACGGATGAGCAAAGGGAAGCCCAATCCGACCATCAGCATCGGACCGATATAGATCGTCAGAAAATCGTACCCGGTGCGCGAGGCGAGACCGACCGATCCGAAAAACGTCCACGAGGTGCAGTAGATCGCGAGCGAAAGCGGATAGATTACCGGCCGGGAGGAAACACTACCGGTAAGCTCACTCCTGCGGTCACCATAGCTCGCCACCAAAAACAGAAAACCGATATAGGCGAGTGCGATGATGACAACGACCCAGCCTTGCAACATGACTCTATCCCAGGTCGATTATCTCAAGTCGATTGGCGGCGTTGTTTGGATCGGCGAGGCTCCTGCCTCACGCAAAGTCACCACACATCCTATAACCTGTCTATCCGGCTTGTCCGGGGATCATTAATCCTCGGACGGCCCAGACCACCGCGTTCATTTGACGGCGCGGGCTGCGGCGGGCATTCATGGCGGCGCCAATGCTCCCTGCCCTGCCGCCGCGGCGCACCCTGATTGAGAATGCCGAGACGCTGTTGATCGCGGTCGCGGGCGGTCTCGGTTTCACCTATCTAAACCTGCCCGCGGCATTGGTTTCAGGTTCGGTTGTCGCGGTCGCCGTAGCCGCGCTGCTCGGGCGCCCGGTCAAGCTTCCGCTTGGCTTGGCGCAATTGTGCGCCATCGTTATCGGCATTCTGCTCGGCGCTGTCGTGACGCCGGATACGCTCCGCGGCGTTGCAACATGGCCGGCCAGTATCGCCCTGTTGATGGTGTGCTCGATAGCCATGATCGCGGCGACCATGACTTATCTGCGCGTCGTGCACGGCTGGGACGCACTCTCCGCACTGTTGGCATCGAGTCCCGGCGCACTCGCGCAAGCCATCTCGCTCGCCACCGAGCTTGGCGGCGATCTACGCGCCATTGCCATCGTGCAGACCGTGCGCATCCTGTTGTTGGTCGTCGGCTTGCCGAATGGGCTTGCGCTGTTCGGCGAAGTTGCTCCGTCGATCGCAGTCCTGCGAGGACCAGCCGATTTCTCGGTGCTGGGACAGATGGTCCTGCTGGCCGTAGTCTCGATCGCCTGCGCGCTAGCGTTCTACAAGGCACGGTTTCCCGGCGGGCTCCTGTTTGGAGCCATGACCGGTTCGGCTGTCCTGCACGGCAGCGGACTTATTCACGCGGTACTGCCGTGGTGGGTCGGCAGCGCTGCAACGATCACGCTTGGCGCCGTCGTCGGCTCACGTTTTGCCAACCTGACGGTGCGCATGCTGGCGGGCTATCTCGGCGCCGCCTTTGGCTCGTTTGCGGTCGCGATGAGCGTTGCCACGACGTTCATCGTGATCGTGGCCTATTTCTTCCCGTTCCCGATCGCCAATATCGTCATCGCGTTCTCGCCGGGCGCGCAGGATACGATGATGGTGCTGGCGCTCGCGCTCCATCTCGACCCCGTCTATGTCGGGGCCCATCATCTCGCGCGATTTCTGGTGGTGACGATATCGGTCGCGGTCGGCGCACGCCGCCTCGGCAAACCTCAATCGTCGGCGTGAAGCCTGCTACTCCGCGGCGAGCGCGCGATCTTTCAGCGGCAAGCCGAGGCGTTGCCAGACATCGACCAGCGCTTCGGCAAGCGTGTCGATCAAGCCGTCATCGTGATACGGGCTTGGCGTGATGCGCAACCGCTCGGTGCCCTTCGGCACTGTCGGATAATTGATCGGCTGGATGTAGATGCCGTGCGCTGAAAGCAAAAGATCGCTCGCAGCTTTGCACTGCTCGGGATTGCCGACATAGACCGGCACAATATGTGTCAGGCTGGTCATCACCGGTAGACGCGCGGCTGTAAGTACGACCTTGGTGCGTGCAGCGCGATCCTGATGGCGTTCGCGCTCCCACTGCGAGGTTTTCAAGTGCCGGATTGCCGCCGTAGCAGCGGCAGCGACCGGCGGCGGCAACGCCGTGGTGAAAATAAAGCCAGGCGCATAGGAGCGCACAGCATCGATCAGCGCAGTCGAGCCGGCAATATAACCGCCGAGGCAGCCGAACGCCTTGGCCAGCGTGCCTTCGACCACGTCGATGCGCGCGGTCACGCCGTCGCGCTCGCTGATGCCGCCGCCACGCGAACCGTACATGCCGACCGCATGGACCTCGTCAATATACGTCATCGCGCCATATTGCTCGGCGAGATCGCAGATGCAACTCACCGGGGCGAGATCGCCGTCCATGGAATAAAGACTCTCGAACACCACGAGCTTCGGCCGCGTCGGATCGGCGGCGGCGAGCAGTTGCTCGAGATGCGCCATGTCGTTGTGGCGGAAGATCTGCTTTTCGGTGTGCGCCTGGCGCACGCCCTCGATCATCGAATTGTGGTTCCAGGCGTCCGACAGGATCAGGCAATTCGGCATCAGCTTCGCAAGTGTCGAAATGCCGGTCTCGTTGGAGACATAGCCGGAGGTAAAGACCAACGCCGCTTCCTTGCGGTGCAGGTCGGCAAGCTCACGCTCAAGCTCGACGACCGGGTGATTATTGCCGGCGATGTTGCGGGTGCCGCCGGCGCCGGTGCCCATCCGGGTCGCAGTCTCGACCATGGCGCCGACCACTTTGGGGTGCTGGCCCATGCCGAGATAATCGTTGGAACACCAGATCACGACATTCTTCGGCCCCTCCGGCGAATGCCAGACGGCATGCGGAAACCGGCCGGCGATCCGCTCCAGATCGGCGAAAACGCGATAGCGGCGCTCCGAATGCAGCCGGTCTAGGGCGTTGGAAAAATAGGCGGAATAGTCGACGGGCTGATTTTTGCGATAAGTCATGGGAAAGGGCCGAACCCGGCAGTCTGGAACTTCACCAGACGCCATCTAGAAGCGTTCTAGGGCATTTGTCGAGACGGTATGTGAGCGGTCGGATGCCGCGGCGTCGGTCGACATTTATTTAAAGGCCGAGGAATCTGGGCCTATTCGCCGGCAGCCTTGCGGAATTGCAGCATAGGGTTGCTGCCCTTGAGCCATGAACCCTGCAGCCATGGGCTCCACGGCTCCGGCGGGAACAACCCTTCGGTGACGGAAACCGGCCTGATCTTGCCGTCATCCTCGATACGGCCGATCATCACCGGCTTGAACAGGTGATGGGTGCGTTCATCCATCTGCACCGTGAACCCGCTTGGCGCGGCGATGCGTTTGCCACCGAGTTCCGCACGCACCTTGTCGACCTCCGTGGTGCCAGCGGCTTCGACCGCCGCAGTCCACAGATGGAACCCGATCCAGGTCGCCTCCATCGGATCGTTGGTGACGGCATCCGGCTTGCCGGTGAATTGACGCCACTCGGTAATGAAGGCGCGGTTCTCGGGCGTCTCGAACGCATGGAGATAATTCCATGCGACAAAATTGCCGCTGATCTGCGAACGCATCAGCGCCGGCAGCTCGGCTTCGTTGATCGAGAGCGACATGACGGGAATCGTGCTGGGGCTAATGCCCTGGTTCGCCAATTCACGGAAGAAATGAACGTTGGCATCGCCTGAAACAGTCGCGACGATAGCGGTGCGGCCACCCTTGGCGAAGCGACGAATCTGCTCGACGACCGAACGCCAATCTTTTTGGCCGTGCACCGTGTAGCATTCGGCGACGTCGACGATCTGCTGGCTCGCCAGGTAGCTTTTGAGGATCGCGTTGGTCGTGCGCGGGTAGATGTAATCGGTGCCAACCAGGAAGAACCGGTTGATGCCCTGATCGCGCAGGAAATTGACCGCCGGGATCGCTTGCTGCGGCGGCGTTGCGCCGAGATAGAAAATGCTGCGCGATGCTTCTTCGCCTTCATACTGGCTCGGATAGAACAACAGCGCGTTATCCCGCTCGACGATCGGCAGCACTTCTTTGCGCGACGCCGAGCTCCAGCAACCGAAGATCGCGGCGACTTTGTGCTCGCGGATCAGCTTGTCCGCCAGTTCCGCATAGGCTTTGGCGTCGGAGCGCGGATTGACGATCACCGGCTCGATCGGACGGCCCAATAGGCCACCGCGCGCATTCTGCTGTTCGATCATCATGACCAGCAGTTCCTGCAAAGGCCGTTCACTGGCCGTCATGGTGCCGGACAGCGAATGCAGGATACCGATCTTGATCGAACCGTGTTCAAGATCGGAGAAATAGCGCGAAATCGCATCGGCCAGCCATTTCGAACGGCCGAGCAGATCTTGCGCCGTAATGAGTACGCCGTTGCCGGCTTCTTCGACACTGTTGGCAATCGTTGATATTTCGGGAAGGACACCGCCCACCACGCCGGCAACCTGTTCGGCGCGACTGCCGATGCGATCGATTTCTGTTGCCTGATGATCGAGGATGCCAGCCAGTTGCCGGTTGGCATCGCTCATCGTCGTGACGCTCGCGGATACGCTGGCTATAGCGTCAACGGTTTCATTCACGGCATGCTGGATGTCGTGGATTTGCGCACCGATCTCGCCGGTTGCTTTGGCGGTCTGTTGCGCCAGCGTCTTGACCTCGGACGCGACGACGGCGAAGCCGCGGCCCGCGGTACCGGCACGCGCTGCTTCAATCGTTGCGTTCAGCGCCAGCAGCGACGTTTGCGAGGCGATCGCCTCAATGAGCTTGACCACCGCTCCGATCCGCGTCGCGGCAGCGGCTAGGCTGCGCACGGTGCGATCTGTCCGCTCAAGATCGGTAATCGTGCGTTCGGTGGCATCCTTGGCCGCGACGGCCTCGTTGGCAGACTCGGTAATAAGGGTGAGCAGTTGGCGCGCGGCTTCAGCGACAGCGGCCACGTCCCGGCTTGCCGTCGTACCGGCATCGACCGCTTGCGCAGTTCGGCGGCGCACATCTTCATTCCGCCTTCCGAGATCGGCCGCCGTAACCTGAATTTCTTCAGCCGCCGACTGGAACACGCTGGTCAGCTCGTCGGCCGTGCTGTGAAAGCGTTTGGTGAAGAACGCCCGGCCGGCATAGTGCAGGCGCGCCTCGGCCTCGCGGCTGCGATGATCGACCGCAAGCGCATCGGCATCGATCAATACTTGCCGCATGCGCTCCGCAGCAACCGCGCTGTCGCCAAGGGCGCCACTGCCGGTCCGTTCCGGCAGCGTGGCATAGCGGTCACCACCGGCGATCTGGCCGATAGTGCCGACCACGCCGCGCAGCAGCTCTTCGCACCACCAAGCTACGGCGGCGGCACCAAGCAGCGCAGCGATGATCCCAAGCGGCAGGCTGCCGCTGCCCCAGGCGACCAGTACCGCGATGCTGGATGCGAATGCGACTGGAAACAGAATCCAGCCCGGTACGAGGCTTTTGCGAGTTTCAGAAACCATATCGGCGGGCGCGGGGAATTCCCTGGAGGGCTTCCGCAAAATTGCGCATATTCGCTTACCAAAATCTTTAGTATTGCTGCGCTGCAACGCACGAATTAGTGGCACCTTCGCTCAAATTGTGTGCGGCTGCCGAAATTCCACGACCAGAAGGATATGATCGCCCGATGTCTGAGCACGGTTTAGCGCACGGCCTTACCGATTACGGTGATCGCGACTTCTCGCGTTATCTGCGCCGCTCGTTCGCGCAGTCGATGGGCTATTCGCGCGCGTTCCTGGATAAGCCGGTGATCGGCATCGCCTACACCGGGTCCGACTTCAACAATTGTCACCGCCACTTTCCCGAACTGCTCGCCGCCGTAAAGCGTGGCGTGCTGGCCGCCGGTGCGTTGCCACTGGAATTTCCGACCATCTCGCTCGGTGAAGTTTTCTTGACACCGACCAGCCTCAAGTATCGCAACCTGATGGCGATCGATACCGAGGAGATGATCCGCGCGCAGCCGATGGACGCGGTTGTACTGATGGGCGGTTGCGACAAGACCGTGCCGGCACAACTGATGGGGGCGGTGTCGGCCGACCGGCCAGCGATCTCGCTGGTCGCCGGCCCGATGATGACCGGACGGCATCGCGGCGAGCGGCTCGGCGCCTGCACCGACTGCCGCCGCTACTGGGCGCGCTATCGCGCCGGCGATGTTGACGACGAGGAAATCAACGAGGTCGAGGGTCAGCTCGCCGTGACGGCCGGCACCTGCGCGGTGATGGGCACCGCGTCGACCATGGCGTGCCTGGCCGAAGCGCTCGGCATCTGCCTGCCCGGCACCGCTGCGATTCCCGCCGTCCATGCCGACCGCTTGCGCGCCGCCGAAGCCACCGGCGCCGCCGCGGTGAAGATGATCGGTTCGAAGCTCACACCCTCACATCTCATCAACGCAAAGTCGGTGGAGAATGCGCTGCGTGTGCTGATGGCGCTCGGCGGCTCGACCAACGCCGTTATTCACCTCACCGCCATTGCCGGTCGGGCCGGCGTGAAGATTTCGCTGGATCAGCTCAACGCGCTATCGGATTCGACTCCCGTTCTGGTCAATCTGAAACCGGTCGGCAACGGCTACATGGAAGATTTTTATGCGGCCGGCGGCATGGGTGCGCTGCTGCGCGAACTGAAACCGCTGTTGCATCTCGACTGCATGACGGTCACCGGCGAGACGCTGGACGAGCGGCTGGAAGGCGACGCTTCGAGCTACGTCGACCGCTCGATCATCGCCGAGCTGAAAAAGCCGCTGGAGCCGCTCGGCGGTCTCGTGGCGCTGTTTGGTAATCTTGCACCGCAGGGTGCAATCCTCAAACGCTCCGCCGCCGACCCAAAACTGTTTGAGCATGAGGGCCGCGCGGTGGTGTTCTCGTCGCTTGCGGATCTCGCGGCGCGAATGGACGACCCAGCGCTCGACGTGAATCCGGACGACATCCTGGTGTTGCAGAATGCCGGCCCGCACGCGCCGGATTGCATGCCAGAAGCGGGCTATCTACCGATCCCAAAAAAACTTGCCCGAGCCGGCGTGAAAGACATGGTGCGTATCTCCGACGCACGCATGAGCGGTACTGCATTCGGCACCATCGTGCTGCACATCACGCCGGACTCTGCCTCCGGCGGCCCGCTTGGGCTGGTGCGCAACGGCGATCGCATCCGGCTTTCGGTGAAAGACCGGCGCATCGAACTCAAAGTTAACGAGACCGAACTGAAAAAGCGCGCCGCAGCTGCTCCGGAAAGGGCGAAAGTTCCCGAACGCGGCTACTCAAAGTTGTTCGCGGAACAGATAACAGGCGCCGACGAAGGTTGCGATTTCAAGTTTCTGATGCCGAAATGAGATTCTCAGCCCCGCCAAAATCGCTCATGGCACATCACGATTCTGCATGATGCTGCCTCTGCGGAAGCTGGCGGCATCGATCTTGCTAATTGCGAAGCAGAACTCACGCCTTCGGGCATTTGAGAGGTATCAATGCCGCGTCTGCTTTCGCTGCTTATTCTATGTGCGTTATCGGCCCTCGCATGGAGCGCTCCGGCCAGTGCCGGCGATTGGCCCGATCATCCGGTGACGATCATCGTGCCGTTCGGACCCGGAGGGAACACCGACATGATGGCGCGGCTGGCCGCGCAAGACCTGTCACAGAAGTTCGGACAGAACTTCATCATCGAGAATCGCCCAAGCCCGGGCGGCGTGATCGGGAGTCGGCAGGTCGCCAACGCGGCGCCCGATGGCTACACGCTGCTATTTTGCGCGTCATCAATGATCACGCTGACGCCCCAGATCGAAAAACTCGACTACGACCCGGTAACGCAACTGGAGCCAATCACCAACGTCGGCACCGGCGCGCAGGCTATCGCGATCAAAAAAAGCTTGCCGGCAACCAACCTTGCCGAATTCATCGCCTACGCCAAGGCCAATCCGGGCAAGCTTAACTTCACGACCGCTGGCGTCCAAAACTTGAGTCATTTCTCGCCGGTGCGGCTGTTTGCTGCGACCGGCGTCAACGTGGTCATGGTGCCGGCGCGGGCCGAGCCGCAGGCCATCTCCGATCTGCTCAGCGGCATTGCCGACATCTATTTCGGCAATGCTTCTGCGGTTCTGCCTTTGATGAAGAACGACAATGCCCGCGTCATTGCCGTCAGCACGCCGAAACGCCTGGCCGCGTTTCCCGATCTACCGACCGTGGCTGAAACGGTACCGGGCTTTGAATCATCGTCCTGGAACGGCTTTCTGGCACCAAAAGGAACACCGGCGCCGATCATCGAAGCACTCAGGAAGGAGATTACCGCGTTCGTGAACACGCCGGAAATCTCAGCCAGACTGAACGGTCTCGGCATCGTTCCTGGTGGCATGACCAGAGAAGCGATCGAGACGGCATTCCACACCGAGCATGATGAGTATGCCGCCGCGATCAAGGTAGTCGGCATACCGACGAACGATTAGAGCTGGCGTCGCTTGCGCCGAAACGTCAGCCCTGCGCGACCGCAATCTCCAGCGGGAAGTCGTCGACCACCTCGTGACCTTTGTCGGTCACGATGAAGGTGTGGCCGAGGAAAATCCCGAACAGCCCATCCGGCGTGATCGGATTGGGCTCGGCCATGATCACCATGCCAGGCTTGAGGATCTCCTCGAACTTCTCCGCCGAGACATGCTCGGCCACGACATGCGGGCCGTCGGTGACAAGATCGATGCCGTGGCATTGCGTCGGCCGCGACTGATAGCCGTTGTCGCGAAAGAACTTGCTCGCGATCCGCATGTTCTCCGTCGGCTTTCCCGGCGCGATCTCGGCGACGATGCGTTTGTAGCCAGGCAAGGTGATGTCGTTCCAGAACTTCTTCACCATCTCGGTCGGCTCGCCGACACAGATCGGTGAGCCGACCTGCGCGGTGTAGCCGCGATAGCCGGCGGCAAGCTCCATATTGATGATGTCGCCCTTTTGCAGGACGCGGCTTGATGGCCGTGGATTGCCGAAGATCTGCGCCGGATTCGCCATCGGCGTCGAGCCGATGATGAGAAAGTCGATATCGCCGCCGCCTTCAAGAATTGCCGAGCCTGCCGCAGCGCGCAGTTCATATTCTTTCACGCCGGGCTTCGCACGTGCAACCATCGCTTCCATGGCGTTCTGACACAGCACGCCGGCCTTGCGGATGCAGTCGAGCTCTTCGGCGCTATGCACCGAAAGCAGTTCGTGCAGGAAGCCCTTGGTGAAGATCAGTTCCGCACCGGGCAGATTTTCGCGCAGCACGTTGTACTGATTGACCGGCATATAGTCGCCATGTCGCGGATCAATCTCCATCAGCCCGATACGGCCGTGTTCGAGCTTCAGCTCGCGAATGCGCTCGACCATGACATCGGCGTAGCGGCCGCTGCGGCTATGGCGCACATCCTTGACCGCGATTTCGACCTGACGGCGCACCGCTTCGGCATGCGTTCCACCCATCGAATAGATCATGGTCGGTTCGCCATCGAGCGGCACCAGCACGTAACTCGCCAGCGCGTGCCATTCCCAATGGCCGGTCAGCCACAGCATGCCGCCGCCAAAGCTCCAATGGCTCGGGCCGCCGGGGACGATGACGACGTCGAGCTTGTCCTCGCGCATTTTCGCGCGCAGTGCAGCATAGCGCCGGTCGTATTCCGCTTTGGAAAATTGCTCCCATACCGCATCGCGGTAATACGGCGTGTCGCGCATATTGGCGAATGGCAGTGACAAATCGAGCTTGGTTCGCACGACGTCCCACGGCTGAGGGCCGATACGCGGCGGTTTGACATTCATGGAGGTATTCCCCGGCAAGCTGTTCAACAATGGCCGGGTTTGTATACCATTCCGCTGCCTTTGTCGGGGGGCTTCGATGAAAATCGCACAGTGGGTTTTAGTCGCGCTGACCGTTGTCGCAGCGCTTGGGCCATCGGCCAATGCGGCGGACAAAATCATCGGCGGCACACTCGGCGGCCAAGCACCGCTGTGGCCGTTTTATGTCGCCACACAAAAGGGTTTCTTTGCTGCAGAAAATCTTGATGTCGAAATCAACTTCGCACAGAGCGGCGCCGCAGTCACGCAGCAGCTCACCGGCGGCGCATACGACGTCGTGCTGAGCACCGGCGTCAGCGATGCAATCCACGCCATCGACAAAGGCGCGGCGCTCGCGCTGATCCGGATCATCGGCGATAAAGCGCCCTATGCCTTGATCGGAAAACCGGGGCTGAAAACAATCGCAGACCTGAAGGGCAAGTCGATCTCGGTCGGCCAGGTCAACGATCCGACAACCTATTATTTCGAACAAATGGCGGCGGCGAACGGATTGAAGCCGGGCGATTATGATGAGCTGCGTGCCGGGGTCGCGGCCTCACGCTTCGCCGCGTTGAAAGCCGGCGTCGCCGACGCGGCGCTGGTGCTGCCGCCGCTGAACTTTCAGGCTAATTCCATCGGCTACATCACGCTTGGCTTTGCCGCGGATTACATCAAGGGCCTGCCATTCACCGGCATGGTGGTGCGCCGCGACTATGCGCAAACGCATGTCTCAACCGTCAAGCGCCTGCTCGCTGCGACCGACAAGAGCATTGCCTGGTTGACTGACGTGTCGCATCGCGCCGAGGCCATCGAGCTTCTGGTCAACGCCGCGCATGTGCGGAAAGAGGACGCCGAGGCGAGCTACGATCTGTTGCGCCGCATCGACTATTTCGCACCGACCAGCCGGATTTCACGCAAGGAACTGCAAAACCTGATCACGGTTGAGCGCACGCTCACCAGCGTCGATCCTTCATTCACGCCCGACCGATTGGCGATGCCGGGCATCACCGAACTGGTCGATTGAGAACGGCGAAGCGATAAGCGTAACGCCGTGGTGCTCATACACTGGACGCAATGCGGCCGACTTCGGCAAGAACGGAGTCACGCTGATCGGGGCCGATTGGCGATTCTGCAAAATACGCCGCGACAACGAGAGGCGCGCGTCCGGGCGGCCAGATCACAGCGATATCGTTCGCCACGCCGTTATTGCCGGATCCGGTTTTGTCCCCAACCTTCCAGTCTGGCGGAAGCCCGGCCCGTAATCTCTTCGCGCCGGTCTGACAGGCCACGAGCCACGCGATCAGCCGCTGCCGCGAGTCCGGTGAAAGCGCGTTGCCGAGCACGGTGGCGCGAAGATTGTTCAGCATCGCTGACGGCGTTGTTGTGTCCCGCGGGTCGTTTGGCAGAGCTTCATTCAGGGTCGGCTCGTTACGATCCAGCCTCGTAAGGTTATCGCCGATCGAGCGCGCATAAGCGGTGACTGCTGGCGGTCCACCGATGCTGGCAAGGATCAAGTTAGCCGCCGTATTGTCGCTCATGGTCAGCGCCGCACTGCAGAGTTCCGCCAACGTCATTCCTTCGGCGGTAAATTTCTCCGTCACCGGCGAATAGGAAATCAGACTCTCTTTGGTGAAATGGATGCGGCGATCGAGGTCGTCCTGTCTCTTGTCCACACGCGTCAGCAACAGCGAAACCGCCAGCAGCTTGAACGTGCTGCACATCGCAAACCGTTCGCCCTGCCGGTGATCCAGCCGCGCGCCGGTTCCGGTGTTCAATATGCTGACGCCAAGGCGGCCTCCGACTTTCCGCTCCAGCGCGGCAATCGGATTATCCTCGGCTCGACTGATCGCCGGAAGAGCGAATGAGCCAAGCACGATCGTGCGCCGAGAGAGTTTCATCGACCTGCTGACTGGATGGCGCTGCCACCAAGGACTGACATACGACAAAATCAATTAGTCGTTTTTAATGCACTCGCGGAATATTTTTGCGGCAGCATAGCGACTTTGCGCGTGTACTCGATAAACCGCTCCGCCAGCGGCGTTAGCGTCCGATCCTTGACAGTGATGAACCCGACCGGCGCGGGAGGCGATGCCATTGTGATCGGCAGAACCTTGAGGTGCATTTGCTTGCCGCCAAAGCGCATGACGGAGGCAGGCACCAAGCCAAGCCAGTGGCCCGTTTCGATCAAGCGCATGTAAAGATGGAGCGACACCGTCAGTACCGTTGCGGACGGAGGCTCCAGCCCGCTCTTTCGAAATATTTCGTCGTGGAGCGACCGCGCCAGGCTGCCCGGTTCCGCCAACACCCATGGCTCCCCAATCAAATCGGCAAGCGTCAGGTTCCGCCGCTTGGCCCAACGACTTTCCGATCCGGCGACAACGACATTCGGTTCGTCAAACAGCGGCTCCGCAATCAAATCAGGTTCGGTCATCGTTACAGGAAGCCGCCCGATGACCAGCTCAACATTTCGATTACGCAAATTGTCGTATTGCTGGGTCGCAATGTTTTCAGGACACGACGTGAATCACCGCGCGCGGGAAATCCTGCGAAAACCGTTGCATGATCGCCGGAAGCAGACCGGCATCCGTCACGATTGACGAGCCAATCCGCAGGTCGCCCGCGTCCGGTTGCTTGATGAATTCTATTTGCTGAAGGCCTTTTCGCATTTCGTCGAACACCGCCACGCCGGATTTGAGCAACGCACGGCCGTAGTGTGTCGGCTCAACCCCTGAAATGCTGCGATCGAAAAGCTTGACGCCAAGGGTGAGCTCCAATTCCGAAATCGTCTTCGACACGACGGGATAGGACACGGCCAGTTCTTCCGCCGCCCTGGTCATGCTGCCCGCATCCGCGACCGCGAGCGCAATGTGAAGGTCACGCAGCTTGACGCGCCGACCGATCCGGTCCGTCCACTTCATCTGGTTACCTATCTAAATGGCTAGGGGTATGGCCATTAATTGGAACTAATCAGCTATAGCTAAATCTGGCAAGTACGGACCTGCGAGTTCATCGCAGCAACTCAAAGGGAGAAACATCATGGCTCAGAATTCAGCATTACCGACAATCGTCCTCGTTCACGGCGGGTTTGTTGATGGCGCAGGTTGGGAAGGCGTCTACGCGGTCCTTAAGAAGGACGGCTATGACGTGAGCATCGTCCAGAACCCGACGCAAAGCCTGGCGGGCGACGTGGCCGCGACCCGGCAAGTCATCGCGCAAGCGAAAGGGCCGGTTGTGTTGGTCGGTCACTCGTACGGCGGCGCCGTCATCACCGAAGCCGGCAACGACCCCAAGGTGTCCAAGCTCGTCTACATCACGGCGTTTGCGCCGGACAAAGGTGAGTCTGTCGCTTCCCTGATCAAGAACCCACCTCCGGGAGCATCGGTGCCGCCGATCCTGCCGCCGCAGGATGGCTACCTGTTCCTGGACAAAGCGAAGTTCGCCGCCTCGTTTGCTGCCGACGTCGAAGCCAACAAGGCGGCATTCATGGCTGAACTCTCAGGTCCCATGGGGCATGGCCGCGCTTGAAGGAGCGGTAAGCGAACCCGCTTGGCGGACAAAGCCGAGCTGGTACCTGGTGGTAACCGAGGACCGGATGATCCCTCCCCCCGCTCAGCAATTCATGTCGAAGCGCGCAGGCGCCACGGTGGTGGAAACCAAGGGAAGCCACGCGGTCTATGTGTCGAAGCCGGACGTTGTCGCCTCGATCATCAAGAGCGCTGCGCTCGCGTGATGCGAAGGAACGCAACCGCCGCCGGGCTAAAACCGGCGGCGGCGCGTTTCATCTGGCGTTCCTCGGCCAATGTAGTGCTGCCGGACAGGATCGAACTATCCACCTCACACTTCGGCGCAAGCCGGGAAGCCAGTTAGGACGAATATCCAACGTCGCAATATAATGGCCGAGTCGTGAAAGGACTCGAGCGATGCTGGAGTTGCAAACCCTGCCGGACGAATTGGATGAGACTTATTTGGAGTACTTCGGCAAAGGCATCGGCGCGCAATTCTGTGTCAGATGGCCCGCCAACGATGGCGAAAAGTCCGCGCGCGTGGTCGTCATCGTGTCAGCGCTCGGCGATTATGAAGGTAGCACGCTCGGCATGGACCCTCATAAAATCAAAGCCGCGCTCGATCGCAATCGCGACCTGATCGAGAAGTTGGCACGGGACAAGATAAAAGCCGGGGACAACGTCGTGACGTTAGATGTGGGCGACTTCCCGGCGAAGCCGTGACACCGGAAAGCAAGATTGAACCGTCGGCTGTCTGAGATTCCGAAATCTTCAATCGTAGGCAGAATCTATCCCGAACGGCATGCACGAACATAACCCAGCAGCGCCAAATTGCTTAGGGTAAATCCTCGCTCGGAATGGCGCGGTGAGCTAGTGCGAACAGCCCCGCAATAAGACAGCCGGCAACAATACCGACTGTCAGGTCCTTTAGAAGCGTCAGGCCAAAGGTCGTAATCAGCACCAGCGCCATGCGCCAGTCGGAAAATAGCGCAACGAACTCACGCTTTTCCGCCATATTCCAACACACAACAACCAGCACACCCGCCAAGGCCGAAAGGGGAATGAAACTCGCCAACGGCGCCAATGCTACCATGAAGCCGAGAATGAACACCGCATGCAGCATCCCGGATAAGGGACTGCGCGCACCGGCTCGGATGTTTGTCGCCGTGCGGGCGATCGTTCCAGTGACGCTGATACCTCCAAACAGAGCGGACGCAATGTTCGCAATGCCTTGCGCGACCACCTCCATATTGTAGCGGTGCTTTCGTCCTGTCATCCCGTCTGCGACCTTTGCAGAAAGTAGGCTTTCAACCCCTCCGAGAAGCGTGAATGAGAGCGCCGCAGGCAACAGCTCGATTAAGCGCGGCACGGAAAACGGTGGCACATGCGGTATGGGGAGGGCCCTTGGAAGACCACCGAAACGGCTGCCGATTGTCTCGACGGGCAGATGAAACAGCCACGCGACGAGGGAAGCACATGTAACTGTAAGCAGCATAGCCGGCAGGGTCGGCCGCCAGCGTTGCAAGGCAAAGATCGCCGCCGCCGAAAATGCTCCAACTGCAAAAGCGGAAGGATTGAATGTGCGGAGCGCCTGGCCGAGCGCAAACAGCTTCGGAAAAAGCGGGCCAGGCTCGACGCCGGCTAATGTCAGACCGCCAAGGTCCTTCAATTGACTGGCGAGTATCGTGACAGCGATACCGCACGTAAATCCCACGGTCACTGCATGAGGGATGTACCGGATCAGGGCGCCGAGCCTGCACAAACCGACGAGGGTGAGCAGAATACCGGAAAGAAAAACGGTGATGAGCAGCCCATCCAGTCCAAATTGAGCGACTGTAGCGGCCACCAGAACGATAAAGGCTCCAGCCGGACCACCGATTTGAAACCGGCTGCCGCCCAGGGCGGAAACGATAAAGCCCCCGATGATTGACGTATAAAGACCGCGCACCGGATCGACGCCGGACGCAACGGCGATGGCCATGGACAGTGGAAGCGCTACGACGGCTACAGTAAGCGCAGCAATGGTGTCGCTCCGAAGGGCTTCAAGGCTGTAGCCTTCAGCAACGAGCGTGACCAGCTTGGGACGGTAGAGATGAGCTGTGGCAGAACCGTCAGGCATTGCGCGACGTGATCTAAGTCAGTGCCACATCAAATGCAATCATCCGTCTTTTTAAGACCCGCAGGTAATCTTTGCCTTCATACACGCACAGAAAATGGTGTAGCGGCGATTGAATTGAATTGTCGGACCTGCTTCGCCTTTCAGTTATCGGCCAAATTATAGTCTCTTTTATATTGACAATAGACTCCAGATCGGATATATGATGGTCAGCTCGCTCATCGTGAGGGACGTCACCGGTGACGCCGACTGACGAAGCGGGTGCGGTTCTTGCGAACAGGAGCCAGTCACTGCTGTTTGCAGGCGGTTTGGGCATCGACCCGTCCGGCGCGTGATCGGACTGTGAGGTGCTCACTGCACTGGCATCGGCGAGGGGACCCCCTTTGACCCGGTGATTCCAGGAAGCGCGGCCCAAACCGAGTTGGGATGAATAATCCCGGCGCATAATCGCGGAGGAGCGCCGAAAGGCGAGCGGTCGCAAATGGCCGCGGCTGTGCCCGCTTACTGGGTGCAGCTACCGTGGTGCGCCGTTCGGCGCTCCGCCTCCCTCGTTATCGAGGGAAGTAAAATGAACGCCTCGCTTTCGTCTGAGGCAAAAACTTCGTGCCGCTTAAACAAAACCCGGATGCCATCGCATCGCGGGAATGAGATCATTCGTCGTTTGTGTGCCGCTGTTTGACATCGTAAATCGGAACGAGGCCCCGCGCAGCGGCGCGATATCAGCAAGCTCGTATCTCGATAGCTTTGATGGTGCTGCCGGGGAGGATTGAACTCACGACCTCTCCCTTACCAAGGGAGTGCTCTACCACTGAGCTACGGCAGCAGTGCCGGTCAATAGGGGCCGACGAAAGCGGGGCGATCCTTGCCATAGGGCCAATTCCGGCGCAAGCGCGGCGGCCGGGGGTCCGGTTGCAGCGGGACGGCCCGCATGCTTTTAACGGCTTGCTATGACCAAGCCCGGCAAGGCGGAACAATCAGCCGCGCGGCACGAACGGCTTTCGGCGGCCCTTCGTGAAAATCTCAAGCGGCGCAAGGCGCAAGCCCGCGGCCGCGCGACAGGCGGCGAGGATTTGGCCGCGCAGGAAGCCGGAATCGACGCAGAACCTGACTTTCGCCGCAATCCGGGACCGAAGTCGGACTGAACGGGCGGCCGGGAGCGGGCCGCGGGGGGGTCTTAATGGATCGTATTCGCATTGTCGGCGGCCGGCCGCTTAACGGCACCATCCCGATTTCCGGCGCCAAGAACGCCACCCTGCCGTTGATGATCGCGAGCCTCCTCACCGAGGAGACTTTGATTCTCGACAATGTACCCCGGCTCGCCGATGTGGTGCTGCTGGAGCGCATCCTCAACAATCACGGCGTCGATATCATGACCAGCGGCAAGCGCCTCGGCGAGAGCGCCGATGCCGGCCAGACCCTGCACATTTCAGCTTCGCGCATTGTCGACACCACGGCGCCTTATGAACTTGTTTCAAAAATGCGGGCGAGCTTCTGGGTGCTGGCGCCGCTGCTCGCACGCATGGGCAAAGCGAAGGTCTCGCTGCCCGGCGGCTGCGCCATCGGCACGCGGCCGGTCGATCTGCTGATCATGGCGATGGAACGGCTCGGTGCCAAAATCGACATCGACGCCGGTTACGTTGTCGCCAGCGCGCCCAAAGGATTGAAAGGCGCCGAAATCGTATTTCCCAAAGTCACCGTTGGCGGCACGCATACCGCGCTCATGGCGGCTTCACTCGCCAACGGCACCACCGTGATCGAGAATGCCGCGCGCGAGCCGGAGATCGGCGACGTTGCCGAGTGCCTCAACAAAATGGGCGCACGCATCTCCGGCGCCGGAAGCAGCCGGATCACGATCGAGGGCGTTGCGAAGCTGCACGGCGCGCGGCACGCGGTACTGCCCGACCGGATCGAGACCGGCACCTACGCCATGGCGACGGCAATGGCCGGCGGCGAGGTCTTGCTGCAGAACGCGCGGCCCGAACACCTGCAAGCAGCGCTTGACGTGCTGGAGCGCACCGGCACCAAGGTGACGCCGACCAACCAGGGCATCCGCATCGCCCGCAACGGCTCGCGACTCGAACCGATCGAAGTGACGACCGCGCCGTTTCCGGAATTTCCAACCGACTTGCAGGCGCAGCTGATGGCGCTGACGACGCGCGCAAGCGGCACCTCGCACATCGTCGAGACGGTGTTCGAGAACCGCTTCATGCACGTGCAGGAACTGGCGCGGCTCGGTGCACGCATCCGCCTCGACGGCGAGCGCGCGACGATCGAGGGCGTCGATCAGCTCAAAGGCGCGCCGGTGATGGCAACCGATCTGCGCGCCTCGGTGTCGCTCGTCATCGCGGCACTGGCCGCCGAGGGCGAAACCATCGTCAACCGCATCTATCACCTCGATCGCGGCTTCGAGCGGCTGGAAGAAAAACTCGGCCGCTGCGGCGCAGCCATCGAGCGGTTGTCTGGGTGATAACCGCCCGCGATTCCCGGTTGCGCGGAATGAGCGGCTAAAAAAGCTAAGCCGCCAGCTCTTTCATGATCCGATAAAGCCGGGACTGCCCCTCGAAGCCGATCCCCGGACGATCGCTCAACGTCAGATAGCCATCTTCAAGTTTGGCATCGTCGGCAAAGCCGCCGAAATCGCCAAACACGCCGGGATAAGATTCTGCGCCGCCAAGACCGAAGCCAGCGGCAATCGCCAGCGACATCTGGTTGCCGCCGTGCGGGAACAGCAGGCTGCGCGGCCATTGATGGCGCGCCAGCATGTCGATCGTATGCGCATATTGCACGATGCCGTAGGCTTGCGGCGGATCGACCTGGATAACATCCAGCCGCTGCGGTTTGAGGCCGCCGAACCGCACCAGGTTTTCCACATCCTGCGTCGAAAACAAATTCTCGCCGGTCGAGAGCGGCGGTTCGTACACCGCGGCGATCTCCGCAAGCAGCGCGAAATCGAGCGGATCGCACGGCTCCTCGAACCAGCGCAATCCGAACTGCTTTAGTCCTTTTGCATAACTGAGCGCTTCGTCGCGCTGAAATTTCGAATTGGCATCGACCGCAAGCTTGCCGTTTTTTGGCAGAATCGATTTGACCGCTTCGACCCGTTTGAGATCGGAGGCCAAAGGCATGCCGCCGACCTTCATCTTCACCATCGTATAGCCGGCATCGAGATGGCCACGCATCTCATCCTGCAAGTCCTGCGTGGTCTTGCCGGGCGCATACCAGCCACCGCCGACATAGCAGAAGACTTTTTCGGCAACCTTGCCGTTGTTATAACGCTCGGCCAGCAGGCGATGCAGGGGTTTGCCAGCGATTTTGGCGACGGCATCCCATACCGCGACCTCGATCGTGCCGATACCGACCGAGCGCTCGCTGTGACCGCCGGATTTCTCGTTCTGCATCATCACGGCGAGAATCTTTTCCGGCGCGAGATTGTCGCCCGCCTCGTTCAGCAGCGATTTCGGATCGGCTTTAAGAACCCGCGGAATGAAACGGGCCCGCATCTGCGCGCCGCAGGCATAACGCCCGGTCGAGTTGAAGGCGAAACCGCATACCGGTTTGCCGTCACGGATCACATCGGTGATGACGGCTACCACTGACGTCGTCATTTCAGAGAAGTCGATACTCGAATTGGCGAGCGTCGACTTCAACGGGATTGCGGTTTCACGGATATCGGTAATGCGCATGACTACTTGATCTTTTCGATCTTGGCGTCCCGGATGACCTTGGCCCACTTATCCACGTCGGTTTTAATATACGTGGCGAATTCAGCCTGCGTATCCGCGACCGGGTCGAAGCCGAGATCGGCACACTTTGCCTTGACGTCCGGAAGCTGCATCGCGTTCACGATCTCCTTGTTAAGCGTTGCAATAATATCCGGAGGCGTACCTGCAGGTACAAACACACCCTGCATGGTCTCGGATTCCTGAGCGGGCACACCAGCCTCAGCCATGGTCGGAACATCCGGAAGAGCCGCCGAGCGCTTCGCGGCTGTTACAGCAAGACCCCGCAGCATACCGCCTTTGATTTGCGGGGCCGCTGGCGGCATCGAGGAGAATACGATCGGCGTCTGATCCGCGATGGTGGATTCGATCGCCGGACCTGCACCGCTAAAGGGCACGCTGGTGGCATCGAGCTTATAAGTCAGCTTGAACAGCTCAGCAGCCAGTTGCGGCGTTGTACCAATTCCGGCATTGGCGATGGAGTATTTGCCGGGCGCCGCTTGCATCAAAGCGATCAGTTCTTTCACTGTCTTTGCAGGCACGGAGGGGTGAACCGACAATATATTCGGCGCTGCCGCGGCCAGCGTTACCGGCGCAAAATCCTTGAACGGATCGAACGGATTGGCGGCATACAGGCTTGGATTGACGGTGTAGCTCGAGCTCGCAATCAGAACGGTGTAGCCGTCAGCCGGCGCTCGCGCGACCATCACCATGCCGATGTTACCGCCGGCGCCGGCATGGTTCTCAACATAAAATTGCTGATGCAGACTTTCCGAAAGCTTCTGTGCGAGCAGCCGCGCCATCACGTCCGTGGGGCCGCCTGGCGCGAACGGTACAATGAGCTTCACAGGATGATCGGGATAGCCCGCTGCCTGCGCGGTGCCGGCGACAAGTGCAGCCAAAATGACGCAGGTCGAAAACTTCGCGATAAAACTCAACTTCGTCCTCCCGATGATTTTCCGCATCGTAGCATCGCTTGCTTGAGACGCCAGTCTCGCGCGAGGGGCTTGAAACGTCCGTTGCGGCGGGTTGTAGTCCACCGCCTTCAAGAGCAAAACGAGCGGAGAGAAATGACCATGACGTCCAAGAAAATCACCCGCGACGATCTTCGCGCAGCAGCGGAGAAATACAAGAACTGGGGCAAGTGGGGCTCGGACGACGAGATCGGCACGCTCAACTACACGTCGCCGGAAGACATTGTCGCTGCCGCGCAGCTCGTCAAAAAGGGCAAGGTGATCTCGCTCGCGCTCAACTTTGACAATAATGGCCCGCAAGGCGGCAAGACCAATTATCCGGTACTCGGTCGGATCAATCCACTACACACCATGCTGCGTACCGGTACCGACGCCTATTCCGGTGTCCTCGACAAACGCGGCATCCGCGCCGCCGACGATATGGTGGTGATGCCGCTGCAGTGCGGCACGCAATGGGACGGGCTCGGCCACGTGTTCTATGAAGACAATATGTGGAACGGCTACGACTGCCGCGAAGTGTCTTCATTCGGCGCAGCGAAGTGCGGCATCGAGAAAACCAAGAGCAAGATGGTCGGGCGTGGTGTGTTTCTTGATGTGGCGCGCGCACTCGGCAAGGAGTGCCTCGACGACGGCTACGGCATCACCTGCGAGGACCTCGATCTGACCGCGAAGAAGCAGAAGATCACGCTCAAGCGCGGCGACTACATCATCGTGCGCACCGGCCAGATGGAGCGCTGTCTCAAGGCCGGAAGCTGGGACGGTTATCCGGGCGGCGACGCACCGGGCTTTGCCTTTGAGACGCTCGAGTTCGTCGCCAAAACCGAGCTTGCCGCGCTCGCCAGCGACACCTGGGGCTGCGAGGTACGGCCGAACAACACCGAAGGTGGCATCAACCAGCCGTGGCACTGGATCACGATCCCGATCATGGGCATGACCATGGGCGAGATCTTCTACCTGAAAGACCTTGCCGAGGACTGCGCCGCCGACGGCGTATACGAATTCATGTTCGTCGCGCCGGCCATTCCCATTACTGGCGCAGTCGGCTCGCCGACTAATCCACTGGCCATCAAGTGAAGCAATCAATGTTGAAGATCATCGTCCGCGCTGTGTTGTGCTGCGTGGTGATGGGCATGAGCTTCGCCCGCGCGGACAGCTGGCCGAGCCGGCCCATCAAGCTGATCGTGCCGACCGGTGCCGGCGCCTCGACCGATGTCATGGCGCGGTTACTTGCCGATGGGGTATCGCGCACGATCGGGCAACCGATGTTCGTCGAGAACATTCCGGGAGCTTCCGGCATTCTCGGCCACGAAGCCGCAGCGCACGCCACGCCGGACGGTTACACCATATTGTTCACCAACACGTCAGGCATGGCGCTCAACCTCATCTCTTTCAAACACCTGCCCTACGATCCGACGCACGACTTCGCTGCGGTGGCCTTGGTCTGCAATCTGGCGCCGCAGATGCTGTCGGTGAACGCCGACCTGCCGGTCCATTCGGTGAGCGAACTGATCGCTTATGCCAAGGCGAATCCGGGAAAACTGTCGATCGCTTTCGATAATACGGCGGGCGCCGCCGCTTTCGGGGCAAAACTTTTCAACAAACGCAGCGGCCTCGGTCTGGTTGAAGTGCCTTATCGCTCCGCCGGTCAACTGACGCAGGACGTCGCCAGTGGCGTCAATCAGGTGATGATGAGCTCGATCACCGCGGCAATTGCCGTGGTGCAATCCGGCAAGGTGCGGCCGATCGCCATCGCGTCCGAGCGGCGCTTTCCGACGCTGCCCGACCTGCCGCCAATCAATGATAGCGTGCCAGGGTTCGCGATGAACGGGTTCTTCGCCATCGTCGCGCCCGTTGGCACACCGCCCGATATCGTCGCAAAGCTCAATCATTCGATCGGCGAGTATCTGAAAGATCCCGAGGTCCAGGCCAAATTATTGACCTTCGGGCTCGCGACCGGAGGCGGCGGCACGCCGGAAAGCACAGCGCAGGCTATCCACGCTGAACAGGAGCAATGGCTCGCTGTCGCCAAGGAACTCGGCGTCGAGCCGCAGTGACGCTCACGCGCGTGGCGCGACGTGGAGCCCCTTCCAGCCGGAGCGATCGATCGCGCGCTGCACTAACCCTGAGGCTTTGGCCTCCTCGACAAACTCGGTCAGGCAAGCCAACCGATCGGCCTGTCCTTTTCGCACTGCCAGCGCCAAAGTATTGAAGCCGTATCTTTGTTCAATCACACGCGAGCCGGGCAGCTGCGGCGCATAACGCAGCATTATTTCGCTGAGCGAGGCCATGATATCGGCGTTGCCGCTGCGCATAATTTCAAAGGTCGGATTTGGCAGGTCGGCGTAGACCAGCGTGGCATGCTTGAGCATGCGTTCAAGCGTCAGGGTTGACGCGTGATTGCGCACCACCGCGATGCGGATGCCCGGCTTATCGGCGTCGGCGACACTCCCAATCGAAGAACCGCCAGGCACCAGGATCGAATAATCGGCTTCGAGCAGGCCGGGCGTGTAATCGACCTCGGCAGCGCGCACCTTTTCAATGCCGAGGATCGACGTGTCGCACGCGCCGCTTACGACGCTCTTCACCGCTTCGGGGGGTGTCGGATGCTCGACCGGAACCCCCTTGATGCCGAGCCGGGCGCCGAGCGCTTCAACGAGATCGACGGTCCAGCCGCGCAATTCGCCGGTCTTGGGATCCTTTGAATATTGCGGAACGTAAAGTGCGACCCGGACCTGACCAGCTTTCACAAGATCGGCGACCCGCGGATCGGAGCTCGGATGCGTTTGCGTCATGGTCCCTCACCTGTCTGTCCAGCGTGCATTTGAACCCAGTCCACGCTGCAATGCCAGCGAGGACCGTTGTGAAGAGCGCACCGTTCCATGCGGCAGACGGAGTCGCGGGCAGCCAAGATATTTCATATGCTCGCTGGAGTGGGCCATGCAGCTGTTCAATCGGCATCTTGACTCGAGGGAAGACGATCCATGCAACAGACGATGACGCGCCTCGTGGTAATTGCCGCTGGTTTGATGACACTCGCGGCGGGTTTTCCGCAAACCGCTCGCGCCCAGCTCTACAAAGGCAAGACGATCACCATGATCGTCAATTATCCAGCAGGAGGGCCCACCGATATCGAGGCGCGGATCGTCGCCCAACATCTGCCGCAACACATTGCAGGACAACCAACGATCATCGTGAAAAACGTTGGCGGCGGTTCAGGCCTGCTTGGGAGCAATGAACTCGGCGATGCCGCAACCGACGGAATGACTATCGGCTTCTTCACGCTCGACGTGATGGCGGAGCTTACCGAGAACCCTTCCGTGCGCACGCATTTCTCCGATTTCGCACTGATAGCCGGCGTAGAAAGCCCGCTTGTCATCTACATTCGCAAAGACACGCCGCCGGGCCTGAACACGCCCGCGGATCTCATGAAAGCGCGCGATTTCAAGGTCCTCACGCTCAACGAGCAGAACATCAACAGCGTCAATCTTCAGCTTTCACTCGATCTGCTCGGCATCAAGTACCAGCCGGTTCCAGCGTTCCGCGGACTCAAAGAAGTCGAAACCGCGATCCTGCAGAACACCGGGCAAATGGCCGACACGTCGCTATCGGGATGGCTAGGCTCGGCCCAACCCTCGATGAAGGATCTTATCATTCCGGTGTGGCAACTGGCGCCTCGCGGCAAGAATAGCGACCATCCACGCGATCGTTCATTGCCGGATATGCAAACCTTTGAGGAATTCTACGCGAGCGTGATGCCGGGCAAGCGGCTTGAAGACGATTTCCGCTATCAGGTCTTGCGTGCCGCCGCTGATCCGCAGCTCGCAATGTATCGTGTCGTAGTCCTGCCGCCGAAGTCGCCGGACAATGTCGTTACCACAATGCGCAAAGCCTTCGACGATCTGTGGAAGGACGAGAGCTTCCTGACCGACTATTCCCGCGTGCTGGCGACCCGGCCGATCATGATTTCCGGCGCGGAAGGCCAAAACATTCTCGCCGGGCTCGGTCAGGTATCGCGCAAGATCAAGGACTTCCTGATCGATTACACCAATCGCGTCACGGAGAAATAACACGCCATGCCGTTCGCGATGCAGCGGCGACAGCTCCTCCGATTGATAATCAACGCCACCGTGTTGCCGGTGCTCGGCGGCATCGCCCGTGCGGAGACTTACCCTGCGCGCCCGGTTCACATCATTGTCGGCTTTCCGCCCGGGTCGGCAGCGGACATCGATTCCCGGCTGATCGGCGATTGGCTTTCGCAGCGGCTTGGTCAGCAATTCATCATCGATAACAAGCCCGGTGCCGGCAGCAATATCGGCGCCGAGATTGTCGCGCATTCCGCCCCCGACGGCTACTCACTGTTTACGATAAGCACCGTGAATGCCGTCAACGCGTCGCTCTACCCCAATCTGAGTTTCAGTTTCCTGCAGGACTTCGCGCCGGTCGCCGGCATATTGCGCACGCCTCTGATCATGGAAGTGAATCCCGCGCTACCAATAAAGTCCGTCGCCGATTTCATCGCCTACACCAAGGCCAATCCGGGCAGCGTCAATTTCGCTTCATCCGGCAACGGTACCGGGTCTCATGTCGCCGCCGAATTGTTCAGGTCTATGACCGGCGTCGAGATGACTCACGTGCCCTATCACGGCCCGGCGCAGGCGCTGACGGACCTGATCAGCGGACGGGTGCAGGTGATGTTCGATGTCCTGACATCGTCGATGGCTCATGTTCGTTCCGGCGAAGTGCGCGGGATCGCGGTCACCACCGCGACGCGCTCGCCGGCGCTGCCAGACCTTCCGACCGTGGGCGATACCGTGACGGGCTACGAAGTGAGCGGCTGGGCTGCCTTGGTCGCGCCCAAAGGTACACCTGCGGAATCCATCGGAATCCTCAACGCGGCGGTCAACGGCGTCCTGGCCGATCCAACAGTCATTTCAAAATTAGCAGCGCTCGGCGCTCAGCCGCTGGTCATGAGCCCTGCCGAGCTTGGCAAGCATATGGCTGACGAAACGGCAAAATGGGCCAAGGTCATCCAATTCGCCCACATCAAAGTGGAGTGAAGCGGGCCGCCGAACCGTTGCGCTTTGCCCTGCATTGACTACCTTTAGCCGATCCCACCAACAAACCAGACGGCGCAGCCAAGGATGCTAACAATGGATGCCAAATCGGACACCAAGCAGTATCCCGTGACCCACACCGAGGCGGAATGGCGGAAGCTGCTGACGCCCGAGCAGTATCACATCATGCGCGAACACGGCACCGAACGTCCCGGTAGCTGCGCGCTCAACTATGAGAAGCGCGCGGGCGCTTTTTACTGCGCCGGCTGCGGTCAGAAGCTTTTCGGGTCAAAGACGAAATTCGAAAGCGGTACCGGCTGGCCGAGCTTCAATGACCCGGTTCCTGGCGCGGTCGAAACCACGACTGATCGTAGCTGGGGCATGGACCGCACCGAAGTCCATTGCGGCCGTTGCGGCAGTCATCTGGGCCACGTGTTCGAAGATGGCCCGCCGCCGACCCACTTGCGCTATTGCATCAACGGCGTAGCCACAGACTTCAAGCCGGAGTGACGGCACCGTCGCGGATTGAACAGACCGGGGCGATGGCATAACAGAGCGGATGGCATCTCCCCTTCTGCAACTTAGAGACATTGCACTGACGTTCGGCGGCACGCCGTTGCTTTCGGGCGCGGAACTATCGGTCGGCCCGGGTGAGCGCGTCTGTGTGGTCGGCCGTAACGGATCCGGTAAATCGACCCTCTTGAAAATCGCTTCCGGATTGATCGAGCCGGACAGCGGCTCGGTTTTTGTGCAGCCGGGAGCCGTGCTGCGCTATCTGCCCCAGGAGCCTGACTTTTCGGGCTTCACTTCCGCGCTTGCCTATGTCGAAGACGGGCTGCCGGAGAATGGCGATCGCCACAGGGCGCTTCATCTGCTGGACGAACTCGGTCTCACCGGGCAGGAAAATCCTGCGCAGCTTTCCGGCGGAGAAACACGGCGCGTCGCGCTGGCGCGCGTGCTGGCGCCCGATCCTGATATTCTTTTGCTTGACGAACCAACCAACCATATCGATCTGACGACGATCGAGTGGCTGGAGCGCGATCTCAATTCGCGGCGCACCGCGCTGGTTTTGATCAGCCACGATCGGCGCTTCCTCTCGACGCTCTCGCGCAGCACTGTCTGGCTCGACCGCGGGCAGACAAGGCGAATTGAACGCGGCTTTGCTCATTTCGAGGAATGGCGCGACACGGTATTGGCCGAGGAGGAGCGCGATCAGCATAAGCTTGATCGCAAAATCGTGGCCGAGGAGCATTGGCTGCGGTACGGCGTCACCGGACGCCGCAAGCGCAACATGCGCCGCGTCGGCGAATTACAGACGCTGCGCGAGCAACGCCGCGACTTTCGCGCCGCTGCCGGCAAAGCCAGCATCAGTGCCAGCCTGGCGGCGCCATCCGGCGCGCAGGTCATCGAGGCCTCTGGCATCGGCAAAAGCTATGAGGATCGGCCGATCGTAAGCGATTTTTCGATCCGCATCCGGCGCGGCGACCGCATTGGCATCGTCGGACCGAACGGCAGCGGCAAAACCACTTTGATCAATATGCTGACCGGCGCTTTGCCACCGGATACCGGCGAGGTGCGGCTGGGTTCGACGCTTGCGATTGCCACACTCAGTCAGCATCGCGACAGCCTCGACCCCAATGTCACAGTTGCTGAAGCGCTGACTGGCCAACGGCTCGGCGAAGCTGGCGATACCGTCATGGTCAACGGCAGCCCCCGACATGTAATCAGCTACATGAAAGACTTTCTGTTCACGAGCGAACAGGCTCGAACGCCACTTCGAAAGCTTTCTGGCGGCGAACGCGGCAGGCTCATGCTGGCGCAGGTTCTTGCCCGGCCATCGAACCTGCTGGTGCTCGACGAGCCAACCAATGATCTCGATATGGAAACATTGGATGTGCTCGAAGATATGCTCACAGACTACGCGGGAACTGTCCTGCTGATCAGCCATGATCGCGATTTTCTCGATCGCCTGGTCAACGGCGTCATTGCGCCGGACGGCGATGGCCGCTGGATCGAATATGCCGGCGGCTATAGCGATATGCTGGCTCAGCGCGGCTTCGACCTGACGCAGAGAGCCCCGCAGCCGGAGCGAGATAAGGCATCCAAAGACGCTGACAAGGCCGCCGCTCAGGCGCCTGCCGCAAAACGCCGATTGCTTTTCAAGGAGAAGCACGCGCTCGAAACGCTGCCGAAGACGATCACTGATCTGCAAGCGAAAGCGGCCAAGCTGCAAAGCCAGCTCAATGATCCGCAATTCTATACGCGTGACCGTACTGGCTTCGAGAAGGCGACCGCCACGCTCGGCTCGATCCAGCTCAAGATCGCCGCCGCCGAAGAGCAGTGGCTCGAACTCGAAATTCTGCGCGAAGAGCTTTCCGCAGGCTGATCGGCCTGCCTCAGGCGACCTTGCCGCTTCGATGAGGATCCTTCACATCGGAAAACCGAATAGCCGGATTGTGCTCGCCGGTATATTCGAGATCGAATGCGTTACGCGCCAGGAAGACGAGATCAGCGCTGAAATCCTCAGCGATAGCCGAAGCACGGCCGTTGACGAACTGATCGATCGACTTGCGGTCGTCCGCGGAAATCCAGCGCGCGAACTGGTATTCGGTCGTGCTCCAATCAATCGGGAGTCCGTATTCTGACGCCAGCCGCGTCTTGAGCACGTCGAGCTGCAGCGGTCCGACGACGCCGACGATCGCCGGCGAGCCATCGGTCGGCCGGAACACCTGCGCTACGCCCTCCTCGGCAAGTTCCTGCAGCGCCTGCCTCAGCTTCTTGGCTTTCATCGCATCGGACAGCCGGACACGACGCAGTATTTCCGGAGCGAAGTTCGGCACTCCTTCGAAGTTAAGATCCTCACCGTCCGTCAGCGTGTCACCGATATGCAGGGTGCCATGATTGGGAATGCCGACGACATCGCCAGCGTAAGCTTCTTCGACCAGCGCCCGATCCCGAGCAAAGAAAAATTGCGGCGCATGCAGGCTGATGGTTTTACCGGATCGCACCTGCTTGACTTTCATGCCACGCGTCAGCTTGCCCGAGCAAAGCCGTACGAAAGCGATGCGGTCGCGATGGTTGGGATCCATATTCGCCTGAAATCTTGAAGACGAAAGCGGAAAGGCCAGGGTCGGTCGCTGCCACAATGCGTTTGTCGGCAGCTCGCGCGCGCGGTGACGGCGCCAGAGTCGCCAACGCATTGAGCAGATCGCCGACACCGAAGTTTTTCAGTGCGCTACCAAAGAACACCGGCGTGAGGTGACCTTCAGAAAAGGCCTGTGGCTCAAACTGCTTGCAGGCGTGACGAACGAGATCGAATTCTTCATCGATAGCCGCGGCATCCAACCGGGGATTCAAGGCCGCCAGCTCGGTGACTGTCATTTCGCGCAATTTGCCGGCGGAGCCGGTATCGCCGTCGAGCAGCCGCACGCCGCCCGATCTTATATCGATCGTACCGACGAAATCGCGTCCACGCCCAACCGGCCAAGTGACCGGAGCGGTATCGAGCGCCAGCGTTTTCTCGATCTCGTCGATAAGCTCGAAAGGATCGCGGCTCTCCCGGTCCATCTTGTTGATGAAAGTGATGATCGGGATATCGCGCAGCCGGCAAACCTCAAACAGCTTGCGGGTACGCGGTTCGATCCCCTTGGCGGCATCGATCACCATCACCGCCGAGTCGACCGCGGTGAGCGTCCGATACGTGTCTTCGGAGAAATCTTCGTGGCCGGGCGTATCGAGCAAATTGAAAATGCGATCGTTGTATTCGAAGGTCATCACCGAGGTGACAACGGAAATGCCACGCTCGCGTTCGATGGCCATCCAGTCGGAACGGGTCGAACGGCGATCGCGTTTGGCTTTGACTTGACCGGCAAGCTGAATCGCACCCCCGAACAGCAGAAGCTTCTCGGTCAGGGTGGTCTTACCGGCGTCCGGATGCGAAATAATCGCGAATGTCCGCCGCCGCTCGACCTCGGTCGCAAAAGCCGGCTGAGCCGGGGATTCCGGCGCGCGAATGGGCATGTTCATGGCGGGCTGGATGTGGCAGTTCCGCCCGCCAGTATCAAGACGGAACTGGCCTTTTCCGTTCAACCAGGCGCCAACTGGCCCTTCAACCACTCAACGATCGTCGTCGTGATGTGGTCCGCCGGTTCGCCCGGCGTGCGGCCCATGTGGAGGCCAGTTGTGTAAACCCGCGCCGCTTTCGGGTTGCCGTGCTCCATCAGCAGATAGATGTCGTCGACCGGCGCCTGATCGTCGAGCTTGCCATTGACGCCAAGGATCGGCGCCGACGGCTTGTCGATCAGCCCCAGGGTCATGAGTGAGAACCGGGGCGCGATCTCCAGAAACTCTTCCAGCGTCTTCGTGCCCATGGCACGGCCGCGTGCCTCCAGAAGGCTGTGCGCGCCAAACAGATAGGTGGCACCGCCAGTCGTGAACGCCGGAATGAGCCACTCTTTCTGGAAGCCGTAGTGCACGCTGCCGCCGTGGAACACCGCACCCTTCAGCCGATCGGGCGCGACGTAAGCAAGCCTCGCCGCCCAATAAGCGCCGAAGCTGCCACCCCAGACTGCGACCCGTTTGCCGTCGATGTCGGTTCTCTGCGGCAGATAATCCAGCCAGGTCAGGTAAGTGCGCTCTGCTTCCGGATGGCTGTAAAGCACCGGATTTTCTCCTGAGCCCGGCATGTCGATGGTCATGGAGGCAAGCCCGGCGTCCATGATCGACTTGGCAATGCGCAGCCGGTCTTCTTTCCAGCCGTCAACACCGCCCCAGTGCAGCACCACCGGCGGCTTGGTTACACCCGGAGGCCGCTGCAAATAACCGATCAGCTTCGTATCGCCGAACGGCAGCTCGACGATCTCGAGCGGTGGATCGAAAAATTTCGATGCCTTGCGAAACATGCGCAGCGAGTGGCGGTATGCCTCGAGCTTGCCGGGCGAATTCGGCGTCGGATAGCGGCCGACCCGGCAGGCGTCGAATCCGTGCATGTAAAGTTCGGCAAGCTCGGCGCCGAGCGCACCCGCTTTGGCGCGAGCATCGGCCTTTTCTTCGTAGACGTGGCCGATTTTGCTCCACTCCTGTGCCCAGCGATCCTTGTCGAGATCGGTAAGCGCATTCATCACCCGCTCGGCATCCTCACGATGAATGTCCTCGAACGGATTGAACCGTCCGACGCGGCGCATGAATTCGGCCTTCACCTCGTCAAGCGAACGTTCGCGGGAGCCGGCAGGCTTGGCCGGAGAAGTCTGGACATTCATTGAGGCACCTCAGGCAAGTCGCGATGGCGGGCAGTCTGCTGTATTGTAGCCATCCACGGCAACGCGTCCATGCGTGCAACGAGCGGCGTGCCGGGGAGGAAACGATGCAATTTCCACGAAGAGCTTTTTTACGTCTAGCATCGGCTTCGCTGGCAATGCCGTTTGTGACAAGCCGAGGCCGGGCAGAGGCTTATCCTTCCAGACCAATACGGATGTTCGTCGGCTTTCCAGCCGGTGGCCAGGTCGACATCATCTCGCGCCTCGCCGGACAGGGGCTTGGCGAACGCATCGGTCAGACCGTTGTCGTGGAGAACAAGCCGGGAGCCGGCGGCAATCTCGGCGCTCAGGCCCTGATCGGCTCCGCACCGGATGGTTACACTTTGTTTTTTGCCACCACCGCGAATGCCATCAATACAACGCTGTTTGCCAATCTCCCCTACGACTTTGCTCGCGACGTCACGGCGGTGGCGCCGGTCAACCGCATTGCGCTGGTGCTGCAGGTCAATCCATCTTTCCCCGCTAAAAATCTCGCCGAATTTATTGCTTACGCCAAAGCAAATCCGGGCAAAGTCAATATTGCTTCGCCCTCGGCCGGCACGCCACCTTATCTCTGTGTCGACTTACTGAAGATGATGGCGGGAATTGACATTACGCATGTCCCTTACCTCGGCGAGAGCCAGATGCTGACCGATTTGCTTGGCGGTCAGGTGCTGGCCAGTTTCGGCGGAATTTCCCCGAGCATCGGTCAACTTCAAAGCGGGGAAACTGCGTGCGCTTGGCGTGACCAGCGCCCAACGCGTAGCCGAACTTCCAGACGTGCCGACCATCGGAGAAACTGTGAACGGCTTCGAGGCCAGCGGCTGGAGCGGGGTCGTCGCACCGAAAAACACGCCGCAGGATATTGTCGACAAAATCGCTTCCGCTATTCACAACCTGCAGACCGACGCAAGCTTCACCGGGAAGCTCACCGAATTCGGTGTCACGCTGCTGACGATGTCTCCGGCAGAATTCGCTAAATTCATTGCCGATGAAACCGATAAGTGGGGCAAAGTCGTCAAGTTCGCCGGTCTGAAACCGGGATGATATTGTTTCAGTTATTTCGAATGAGGACGGGCTAAAAATTTATCGCTGTGCAACTCGATACATCTCTCACGATATACGGACAAACCGATGGCCCGCGTCTCACTCGTCGAAGAAAAAGATCACCCTGAACTCGCCGATCTGATCGGCAAAATCCGCGCCGGGCGGCGCGGCAGCCTGATTAATGTCTACAAGCTTCTGCTGCATTCGCCATCGCTCGCCGCGATCTGGCTCGATTTCGTCAGTGCGGCGCGTTTTAAGACCGAGCTCGACGGGCGGCTGCGCGAGATCGTGATCGTTCGCGTCGCCCATCTCAATCGCACGACCTACGTCTTCAAGCAGCACGTGCCGCAGCTCTCGGCACCCGAAGGACTGACCGACCGGGAATGCGATTCGCTGGCGGACTGGCAGAGCGCCGAATCATTCAGCGCCCGCGAGCGCGCCGTCCTTGCCTATACCGACGCCATGACTCGTGACGTTGCAGTATCAGATGAGGTATTCGAGGCGCTACGGCCCCATTTCAACGAGCGGCAACTCGTCGAATTGAGCGTGTTGATCGGGCTCTACAATATGCATACGCGGGTTTTCACCGCACTCCGCATCGATCCCGAACCGCATCACGGTTAAGAGATCTGCCGCGACAAGCATGGCTGCCCCGCTACTTGACGTGGCACCTGTCACACGGCGCAGAAATTGCTTCGGTAGATTCGCCAGGCCATCGAAGGAGCATAAATTTGCCCAACCGAAGCGAACTTACGCCGATCACACAGACAAAGGCCGCCGTTGTCAGGCCCGAGCATTTGTACCGCGCCAACGCCAACCGCTCCGAGCGAAACGAGACCGATGGTATCTGGCTCGTCTCCGGCCTCTGCATTATTGGCGTCCTGATCTCGATTGATTTTGCCGCGTATTTTCAGGTGCTTGATAGAGCTGCCGATGCTCGTTACCCAAGTCCCCTGAAAAGCACCGGTCTCGTATCCGATTGTCGATTGGTATCGAAAGCGTCGCCTGTGAGGCGTCGGAGTCTGGATGCTCCCCTTTATCCCACGGCCGGTTGCGGCGTGGGTACTGGGGGCACGGATGATGTGTTCTGCGCAGCGCGTAGCGCACGTTCGAGCGCAGCAAGGTTGTATGGCTTTTGCAGCACGGCAAACCCTTGCTGCACGGCGTCCTGAGCACTCGAACTGTAGCCCGTTGTGAGCAACACGGTAATGTCCGGGAATTTCCGCCGGATCGCATCGGCAAGTTCGAGGCCGTTCATGCCACCCGGCATCAAAATGTCGGAGAACACCACATCGACCACGCCTTCCCGCTCGATAAGATCGAGGCAGGTTTGCGCGCTTGTTGCAGGCTTCACGCGATAGCCAAGCTCCTCCAGATAGGCTTTGCCGACCTCGGCGACTTCGCTGTTGTCCTCGACGAGGAGAACAGTGCCTGCGGCACGTTTGGGAGTAATGGCCGCGTTCTCTTCACGCGCAACAACCGGCTGTTCCCAGGTTCGCGGCAGAAGCAGCGTTACCGCCGTGCCGCGCTTGGCCGAGGTAACGATGCTGGCGGCGCCGCCTGATTGTTTGGCAAAGCCATAGACTTGGCTCAGCCCGAGCCCGGTCCCCTTACCGATGTCCTTGGTGGTGAAGAACGGCTCGAATACCCGCGGCAATACTTCCGGCGGAATTCCCGTGCCGGTGTCGGCGACCCGGATCGCGACAAACTCTCCGCTCAAGCCCTCCTCGCTCGCCTTGCCACGAAGCACCATCGGCTTCGCGGTGATCGATAATGTTCCGCCAGACGGCATGGCGTCACGCGCGTTGAAGGCGAGATTGAGCAGCGCCAGTTCGAACTCGGAACGATCGACCTTTACGAAGCAGGACCGCTTCGATACCCCCACACGGATCTCGATGTCGCCGCGCAACGAGCGGCTGAGCATATCCTTGATTTCGGGGAGGTGCTCGCCAAGGTCGATAACGCTCGGCTGCAGCATCTGCCGCCGGGAGAAGGTAAGAAGCTGCCGGGTGAGACTCGCGCCACGATCGGTAGCATTCTTGATGGCGTCGAGAAGTCGTATCTGTTTCTCGTCGTTAATGTTGCGACGCAGCCGCTGGACGCTGCCGCCAACGATCATCAGCAGATTGTTAAAGTCGTGCGCGACCCCCCCGGTCAATTGACCGATAGCCTGAAGCTGCTGCGCCTGGTGTAGCGCGCCTTCGGCCATTTCACGGCGTTCGGCCTCATCATGCAGTCGTTCGGTGCGGCGAAGGGCGATCCAAAGCACGGCGAACAACAGCAGCGTCGCCGGCAATCCAAAGACCAGATGCACGGCGATCGCCGACAACCACTCATGATTGATCGCCGCGATATTGATGCCTGCAAGTGCGTAAACCGGATAGCCAGCGAGCTTGCGAAAGCCAATGCGCCGAGGGATGCCGTCGATCACCGAATTGACGGAAAACAGGCCGTGACCGATGCCGTGCGCGATGGCACCACGCAAAGTGCTATGGGGGGTAAGCTCACGGGCGTGGCTTTCGCCGGCCGGAAAGCGAGCGAGGTATCCACCGTCGGTGCGAACCAGAGCAAAGAAGCTGCCGGGCGCTTTACCGATCAGCGTGTAAAAATCCTCGAAATATTTCGGCTTTACCGCGACCGCGATAACGCCGTTGAAGGAACCATCGGGCAATTCCAGCCGGCGCGATAAATCGAAGAAATCGTTGCCGACGCCGGGAAGATTCGGCGCCCGCACCGCGCTCACATAGGTGCCGGCATCCTTTTGGACCTGCGCCTTGAAATAATCGCGGTCGGCAAAGTTGCCGTCGGTTTTGACCGAAGGAAGCGCACTCGACGCCATTGGCACGCCGTTACGATCGATCAGCACGATGGCCTGCAATTCCGGCATGACGCCCGATATACGATCGAGACGGGGATGCAGCGCTGACTGCGCGGCGCGGATTTGCTCGTCCGACATGCCGCGAACCACTTCGTCGACTTCGGCGAAGGTGCGATCGATGGTCTGGAAGACCCTGAGCGCCTGTTCCTGTTGTACGTCGAGTGAACGTTCGATCCGCTCGTCAGCAGCGGCGTGAGTGTCGCGATAGCTCACCCATGAGGCATAAGCGTAGAGCAACGCTGGCAAGACCAGCGAAGCGACCATCATCAGTTTCAGCAGGCGAACTGCCGATTCCCGTGCGGTGTTCATCGACGTCCGATATTGCGACAGCGCAATGACGGGAGCTTTTCACAATAATCCGGCGTGGACGAGGCGCGATTTGCCGCCCTCGATTGCGATTTCGTGACCAACGCGGTGGCCAGGAACCCTTGACGGTTCCAAATTGGCCGTAATCTGGTCGACGTTCAACTCACTGCAGGCGGCGCCAGCGCTTCGATATCGGTCACGACGTCGATAACGACGGGGCGATTGGCAGAAAGCGCCTGCGCAAGCGCAGCCGGAAACGCCGACGCCTGCTCGACGCGAATGCCGACCGCACCCATGTCTTCGGCAAGGCGGGCGAAGTTCATTTTGCTGAAGGTCCAGAGTTCCCGCGCCTTGTCGGTTTGCTTGCCGCCATAAACACGGTCGAAACCGCGTTTCGACTGGTTGCCGCCGCCGTTGTTGTTGACCACGGTCACGGCGTTGATGCCCCAGCGTGCTGCGGTCTCGACTTCGGCGATGTGATACCAAAAGCCGGCATCGCCGGTGAACGTCACCACGGGGCGATCCGGACAAGCGCACTTGGCACCGAGCCCCGCTGGAAATGCCCAGCCGAGATGGCCGGCGCTGCGAATGTAGCTCTGGCGCGGACTGGTCAGATCGAACATGCCGCCCATCCACATACCGGCATGCCCGGTATCGACCATTACGATTGCGTCGTCAGGCACGTGCCTCGACAATTCGTGACAGAGCCGTTCCGGGCGGATCGGCACCGCATCGGATTGCAGCGCGTCTTTGTATTTGTCGCCCCATTCGCGGCAGATTTTCTGCACCTCGCCGACCCAGGCTTTGCGTTTGGAAGCAGTCGCGCGATCTGCGTGCGCCAGCATGCGCGTTAGTGTCACTTTGGCGTCGCCGTTGACGGCGGCAGCGAGCGGATAATTGCGGCCAAGCGCCTCCGGCTCGATATCGATCTGAATGGACGGCGTGCCGATTTTAGGCACCGCCCAGAAGTGGGTTGTCATGCCGCCAGTTTCGGAGCCGATGAAGCAAATCAAATCAGCCGCGTTGACCACGCGGTTGGCGCTCTCGCGCGAATAAGTCCCGCACACGCCGACCGAAAGCGGATGATTGCCGGGAATCGAAGTCCTTGCCGTTGAGCGAAGTCGCGACCGGAATTTGCAGCGCCTCGGCAAGTGCAACAAGCTCTTGCGCCGCGCCAGATAAACGGACGCCGCCGCCAGCGACAATTACCGGCCGCGATGCGTCTTGCAGGATTTTCAGCGCCGCACGCACGCTTGCATCGTCCGGCTCGGGGCGAAATGCCGGAACCCGGGCAAACTGCTCTTCGACCAGCGGCTCCATCTCCGCTTCATCGGCATCGAGCTGGCCCTCATTGCCACGAAGCTGCAAATGCACCGGACCCGGACAGCCGGTGACTGCGCTGCGGAACGCTTGGCGCAGCATGTCGGGAATACGCGCCACATCGTCCACCGTGGCGTTGAACTTGGTCACGGGCTCGAACGCAGGTACGTCGTCGACCTCCTGATAGACTTTGCGGAATTTTGTCTTGGGATCACGTCCGCCGGTTATTGCGATCACCGGCGAGTGTGCCAGCCAGGCATCACGCAAACCGGCGGCAAGGTTGAGCGCGCCGATGACCTGCGCTCCGCAGATACCAGGTTTGCCGGAAGCACGCGCATAACCATCGGCCATGTACGCGGCCGCCTTTTCGCCATGCACATGCAGCCGCTTGATATCGGTAAGCCGCTCCATCTCGGCGAAGGCGGAGCGCATCACCGCTGGCACGTGAAAGACATGCGTGACGCCGTAGCCCTTGAACATTTCGGCAATGCACTGCGCGCCGGTCATTTTTCGGTTGTGGCCAATTTGCATTGGAGTTTTCCTACCTTCTCTTTGTCATGCTCGCTAAGGCGAAGCATCCAGCAGGCATGGAGGCTTTTTGCCCAAACCGAGCCGCGTTCGAGTACTGGATCTCATCCGCCGGCGCCTGTCATCAAGCCGGCCACTTCGGGCCGAACCCATCGGCGGATGATGACCGCAAAAATTAGTCGTTGAATACCGCCACCGCGCGAACCGGCGAGCCAGTGCCTTCACGCCATTTCAATGGCAGGCAGATGAATTGAAATTCGCCTTTGCCGAGCAAGCTTTCCAAATTGCACAGGCTTTCGAGATGGGTGATGTCGAGTTCAAGGCAGGCCTTGTGTACCAGCGTGTTCACTTTGCCTTCAGGCCCCGGCCGCATCGAGTCGATGCCGAAATGCACGACGCCCTGCTTGGCAAGCCATTCGGTGGCCTCCACGTTCACGCCCGGATTGTCGGTCGCGTAGGCCGGCGTCGGAAAAGTGCGGTCGTGATGGCCGGTGCACAGCAGCACCGTACCTTTTTTCGGGATCGGCACACCGGCCTTCTTCACCGCCGCCTCGAGATCAGCCGCGGTTATCTCGGCACCCGGCTTGATGTGGCGCAGGTCGATGCAGATACCCTGCACGATGCAATTTTCCAACGGGTACTCATTGATTGGGACGCCGCTTTTGCCGAAATGGCGCGGCGCGTCGATATGCGTGCCGCCGTGATCGGGCATGGAGAAGAACATCACGCTATTGCCGTGTACGCCGCCGCTTTCGGCGCGCGCCTCGTCATGGGTCTTCCAGATGCCGTGGATGATCGGCGGTTGGCCAGGATAGGATGGGGTGCGGTGATAAAGCTCCCGGCTAAGATCGACGATACGCATGGCAATTTTCCTCCCTTGCCGGACTGAGTTTGGGCGCACACTATCGCCAGCCAAAGATAACGACAACGCTTTGTAGGGAAGGCCCCATGAAAACCTCAACCGATCGCATTTTGACCACCCATACCGGCAGCTTGCCGCGGCCGAAGCCGCTGATCGACCTGATCCTGCGCCGCGAGAAGGGCGACGCTATCGACCCGAAGGCGTTTGAAGCGGAAGTGGTCAAAGCGACCGATGGCATCGTGGCGCAGCAGGTGGCGGCTGGCATCGACGTGGTCAGTGACGGCGAGATGAGCAAGCCGTCGTATACAACCTACATCCGTCATCGAGTTACCGGCATCGAGCATGACCCGCGCGCCGCCGAGAAAGGCGTCGACATCATGATTGGCCGCGATGCGCTTGCGCATCCGGATTACAGCCGCGCGCGCCATACCTTCTCCGCCGTGTCATTTCCCGGCTGTGTCGGCGAGTTGCGCTACAAGGATCGATCGGCACTGGACCAAGACCTCGCACGCCTCAAAGCAGCCGCAGCGAAATCGAATCCTACTGAAGTCTTCATGACGGCGCCGTCGCCCGGAATTTTGACTCGCTTCATCATCAACCTGCATTACCCGACCGAAGAAGCCTACGTCGATGCGCTGGCCGAAGTCCTGAAAGTCGAATACCGCGCCATCGTGGAAGCCGGCTTTTTACTGCAGATCGATTGCCCCGATCTTGGCTCCTGCCGCAACAATCAGTATCGCAACCTGACCGATGACGAATTCCGCAACAAAATCGCCGAGCGAAACATCGCCGCCCTGAACGGCGCGATCGAAGGACTGCCGGCCGATCGTATTCGCCTGCACATATGCTGGGGCAATTACGAAGGCCCGCACACCCACGATCTGCCGGTCACAAAGATCATCGACATTGCATTCAAGGCGCGGGTGCAGGCGTTCAGCATCGAGGGGGCCAACCCCCGTCACGATCACGAATGGGAAGACCTCAAGGAGATAAAAATCCCGGACGACAGAATTCTCATTCCCGGGGTGATCAATTCGACGACGAATTTCGTCGAGCATCCGCGGCTGGTGGCGCAGCGCATCGGCCGTTATGCGCAGGTGGTCGATCGCGAGCGTCTGATCGCCGGCGTCGATTGCGGCTTCGGCACCGCGGTACGGACCGAGCCGCTGGTTTTCGACAGCATCGTATGGGCAAAGCTACGCGCGCTCAGTGAAGGCGCCGCGATCGCCAGCAAAAATCTTTGGGGCGCTAAGGCGGCCTAGCTGGCACCGCCTTCGAGTTACCCGCCGCGATTCTGAAAAGGCCGGATTCATGGCCTAAATCTTGAATGCCCGAGGTTCATGGTTCGCTCGCGATGAGCGACCAAGATCGAGGGTGGCTGTGCCTTCCAGCGTTCTCATCGCTTCCAACAAGCCACCGGCCTCGCCCGCACCTGCGGCACAGCCCGGCTCTGCCCGCGGCGGCCATCATGCAGGCAACCCATGGTTTCTGATGCTGACCGCGCTTGGCGTCGTCTATGGCGATATCGGGACTAGCCCGCTTTATGCCTTCCAGGTCGCTCTCACCAATATCGGCCATCCAGTACCGACGCGATCCGACGTTTTCGGTATCGTGTCACTCATCCTTTGGGCACTTATGCTCATGGTATCGCTGAAATATGTCGTTCTGGTTTTGCGCGCCGACAACGAGGGTGAGGGCGGCATTCTGGCATTGCTGTCGTTGGTCGGGGGCCAGCGAATTGCGGATGGCGCCACTCTCCCGATGCTCGTGCTCCTTGGCATTATCGGCGCCGCCCTGCTCTACGGCGACGGTGTCATCACGCCGGCAATCTCAGTGCTGTCCGCTATGGAGGGACTAAAGCTGGCGGCGCCCTCCTTCGATCCCATCGTCGTCCCCGTGACAATGCTGATCCTGATCGGTCTGTTTCTGATTCAAAGACGCGGCACGGAAACCATCGGGCGACTATTCGGGCCCATGATGGTGCTCTGGTTCGCCGTCATCGGCTTGCTTGGCGCAATGAATATTTGGACCGCTCCGGAAATTATCTGGGCGCTCAATCCGGCGTGGGCCGCTCGCTTTCTTGCTGCAGATCCGATCATCTCTTTTGCGGTGATTGGCGCTGTTTTCCTGGCGCTCACTGGCGGCGAAGCGCTGTATGCCGATATGGGTCACGTCGGTTCGGCAGCGATCCGCCGCGCCTGGTTCGGGCTGGTTCTGCCGGCCCTGTTGCTCAATTATTTCGGCCAGGGTGCACGTGTTCTTTCCGATCCGTCGTCGGCCGACAATCCATTTTATAAACTAGCTCCGGATTGGGCACTGATCCCTATGGTCGGCCTCGCCGCAGCGGCGACAATCATTGCTTCGCAATCATTGATCTCCGGCGTCTTCTCGCTCACACGCCAAGCCATGTTGATGGGCCTATGTCCGCGGGCAAAGATCGTAACCACATCGGGCGATGAGGAGGGGCAGATCTACATTCCTGCCGCCAACTGGCTGTTGATGGCGGGCACACTGCTCACGGTCGCCCTTTTCAAAACATCCGACAGCCTTGCCGCTGCGTACGGCATTGCAGTGTCTGGTACGATGTTGGCAACAACACTCCTTCTCTATCGAGTCGCAGTGACATTGTGGGCATGGCCACAAGCCGTGGCAATTCCAATCATCGCTGTGTTTACAGCAATCGACACGACTTTCCTTGTCTCCAATTCGATGAAGATTGTAGCCGGTGGGTGGTTTCCGCTCGTCGTCGGCGCCACGATAGCTGTTCTGATGCTGACGTGGCGTAGAGGTTCGTCATTGCTACGACAGCGCTTGCGCGACATGTCGATACCGCTGAAGGACTTCCTTGATTATGCTGACAAAGCCGTAATCGGCCGGGCGCCGGGTGTCGGCGTCTGGCTCACAAAGGTAGATCACGGCGTCTCACCAATGCTGCTGCGACATGTTGAACATAATCGCGTCCTGCATGAGACGGTGGTCTTGTTGAGTTTTGTGGCCGAACATCGGCCGCGTGTTCCATTCGATAAGCGACACACGGTCGTGAGACTGGGCCGAGGCTTCTATCAAATCCAGAGTCGGCTTGGGTTCATGCAAACGCCGGACATTCCACTGACCATGTCAAACTGCAGGATGCTTGGTTTTGACGTCGATATCGAGAGCAAGAATTATTATCTGGCTCACGAGTTTGTGGTCCGTCATCCGAAAAACTCGGCAATGGGACCTGTATCGTTTGCAATTTTTTCGTTTCTGACCCGTATCGCAAGCCGCGCGCCTGACTTCTTTAAAATCCCGCAAGATGCACTTATCGAAGTCGGATTTCGCGTGGAAATCTGACCTCGGGAACCATTCTGACGCGTCTTTGCCTAGCCTTCGCCGATCTCGCGGAGAATTTCGGCGGTGTGTTCGCCGAGCCGCGGCGCCGGAAGCTCCGACGCCATCGGCGCGCCATCAAGCACGATCGGCGTACGGATGCCGGGGCTGGTGCCACCCTTGGCAGCGGGGTTTTTCAGATCAAGCTTCATGCCGCGGTGAATAACCTGCGGATCGGAGAACACCTGTTGCAGATCGTTGATCGGACCTGCAGGAATACCTGCGGCCTCAAGCTTGTTCAGAATCTCTTCGCGCTTCAAGCGTGAGGTCAACGCGCAGAGCTTGCCGACCAGTTCGGCGCGATGCGCAAGCCGCCCCTTATTGTCCTTGTAGGCCGGAACTGCTGCGAGCTCCGGATCGCCGAGAATGCCGCACAATTTGAAGAATTGCGGCGTCGTTACCCGTCGCGATGATGACACGCCCGTCGGCCACCGGAAATTCCTGATACGGCACCAAATTCGGATGGGCGTTGCCGATGCGGACGGGAATTTGGCCGGAAACGAGATAGTTCAGCGACTGGAACGCAAGCGTGCCGACCGTGGAATCGACCAGGGCGCAGTCGACGTAACCGCCCTTCCCGGTTTTCTCCCGCCGCGCCACCGCCGCAAGAATGCCGACCGTCGAATAGACGCCGGAGAATACGTCCGCGACCGGTACGCCGACCCGCATCGGCGGGCCGTCCGGCGCGCCAGTCATGCCCATGATGCCGCCGATCCCTTGCGCCATCAGATCGTATCCGGCCCGTGATGCCGAGGGACCGGTCTGGCCGAAGCCGGTTACCGAACAATAGATCAGGCGGGGAAATTCGGTCGCCAGGCTTTCGTAATCGAGGCCGAATTTCTTCAAGCCGCCGACCTTGAAATTTTCGATCAGGACATCGGACTGCGCCACCAGCTTTTTAACGATGCGCCGGCCCTCAGGCGTGGTAAAATCCGCCTCGATGGAGCGCTTGCCGCGGTTCGCGCAGTGAAAATACGCTGCGCTGAGATTGCCGCCGTCGGCAGCAGGCACGAAGGGCGGTCCCCAGGCGCGGGTGTCGTCGCCAGTCCCGGTCCGCTCGACTTTGATCACATCCGCGCCGAGATCGGCCAGAAGCTGACCGGCCCATGGACCAGCCAAAATCCGGGCGAGCTCCAGCACACGCAACCCAGCTAACGGACCCGGCATCAAAAACTCCCCAGAAATTGCGGCTACCGGCCGCTTGGGCCCGTTAACTGACCCAGCAGCGCGCATTTGTCTACAGGTCCGCGCGTTGGCCGCTTGTCATTACCATCGGCTATCATTAGCTAAATCCAGCCGGATGTACGGGCCCCAGCGGTGAATACGTCGTTTTTCAGCGAGATGTTACAAACGATTGCCGATCGCGGGCGTGCGCTGATTTCGCGCGAGCGCCGCGAACCGGCACAAGAGCAATTTGTTGGACTGGTCGAACTGTGCGAGGCGGTCCTGTCGGGCCGTGGCGAAGCATCCGGCGTGGCTTTGGCGCGGGAAATCCTGGCGCGTTACGCCGACCTTACCATCGGCCCCCGGATCGCCTTTTTCGAGACACTGGCGAAGACTTTTGGCCCCGACAATACCCGGATAGAAACCGCCATCGCGGCATGGCGCCAGTCACCGTCCGACGAAACCGCCTCCGAATTACATCATGCCAGTGAGCCGCGCCGGCTCGAATTGTTCCGCAGGCTCAATCTTGCCCCGGGAGGCACCGCGGCATTAGTGCGAATGCGCGAGCAACTGCTCGACGCAATGGATCATCGCGACGATCTTGGCGTCATCGACAGCGATTTCGTCCATCTATTTACGTCGTGGTTCAACCGCGGCTTCCTCGTGCTCCGTCGCATCGACTGGTCAACGCCAGCCATCGTGCTGGAAAAGATCATCCGCTATGAAGCCGTGCACGAAATCGCGGATTGGGACGACCTGCGCCGCCGTATCGACCCACCAGACCGGCGTTGTTACGCCTTTTTCCATCCGGCCCTGATCGACGAGCCGCTGATCTTCGTCGAAATCGCGCTGTTGCGCGAGATACCTGGGGCGATCGCGCCAATCTTGTCGGACAAGCGCGATCCTGTCGCCCCTGAGCGGGCGACGACGGCGGTGTTCTATTCAATCACCAATTGCCAGCGCGGCCTTGCCGGCGTCAGCTTCGGCCACTTCCTGATCAAACAAGTAGTCGAAGAGCTTTCCCGCGAACTCAGCCGGGTTTCAACTTTTGTCACCCTGTCGCCGGCGCCGAATTTCGCGGCGTGGCTTCGGCGCGAGCGGACCAACACCGCGTCAATCGCGATCGACGAGGAAGATCGCGAGGCACTCACCGCGCTCGACCGACCGGATTGGTGGCGCGACGGCGCGACGGCGGAGAAAATTCGCGAACCGATGCTTCGCGCTGCGGCGTGGTATTACGTGCGCGGTCGTAACCGCCGCGGCTTGCCGCTCGATGCAGTCGCACGGTTCCATCTCGGGAATGGCGCGCGGCTGGAGCGGCTCGATTGGCTCGGCGACACCTCGGAGCGCGCTTTGCAGCAGTCTTTCGGCCTGATGGTGAATTACCTCTACGATCTCGATTACATCGAGAAGAACCACGAGGCCTATGCGCAGCAGCGTGCGGTGGTCGCCGCGAACGCGGTGACGCGGATGGTTTCATCTCCGGTGCGTGAAGTAGTGCCGGTTTCTGGCTGAGGGCGCGATGCCCAATCTGCTCGGTATTCTTGAAACCGTGCTGTACGTAGACGCTTTCGAGCGCGCCTGTCCGTTCTACGAACAGGTGCTCGAACTCAACAGCATTTATCGCGATCAACGGTTATGCGCCTACGATGTCGGATCGCGGGGCGTCTTGCTGCTTTTCCTGCGAGGTCATTCGTTGGAGACGGTTAAACTGCCCGGCGGCACGATCCCGCCGCACGACGGCCATGGTCCGGTGCACATCGCGTTTTCGATTGCGGCCGACGACCTCGCGAGCTGGGAAGCGCGGCTTTCCGAAGCCGGCGTCACGATCGAAGGCCGCACCAAGTGGCCCCGTGGCGGCGTCAGTGTTTATTTTCGCGATCCCGACGGCCATCTGCTCGAACTGGCGACGCCGGGCTTGTGGCCGGGTTATTGATACCGCTTCCCGAGAATGCGCAAACGCAGGATCAGGACTTACCGTAAACCGGTACGACCGCGCCGCGAGTGACACGATTGTCGGGCGAGGCCAGAAAAGTAATTGTCGCCGCAACTTCCTCGACCTTGGGCCAGAGCGCAAAATCGGCCTTCGGCATCGAGCTTCGGTTTGCTGCCGTGTCCATGATAGACGGTGCGACCGCGTTGACCCAGATGCCGTCTTTGGCAAGCTCTTCACTTAGAGCGACCGTCATTGCGGCGACCGCGGACTTGCTCGCGGCGTAGGCGACCATGTTAGCGCCGCTTCGCCACTCCAGCGCCGCTCGAGCAGCGACGTTCACGATGCGGCCGCCTCCCGGCATCGCGCGGATGGCGGCGCGGCAGCACAACATACAGCTGATAAGATTCATGTCGATCTGCTGGCGGATGGTAGAGACCTCCGCTTCGCGCAATGCACCAAAGGCAAAGCCGCCAGCGATATGGATCGATGCCCAGAGCGGGCCGATCTGTCCGTAAAAGCCATCAACGGCAGCTTCGTCGGCAAGGTTGCCAACAATACTCAGCTTGACCGACTTGTGGTCACGCAGCCGAAACCGCTGCGCTTCGGCCTCGTGAAAGCAAGGCACGTGGCAGATGGCTCCGGCGTCGATCAACTTCTCGACAACGGCCGTACCCAGCGCACCCGCGCCGCCGGTCACAACGACATGCTGATTATTGAAATCCATGCCCTATCATCGCCGATCCAGCGTGCGAAACAAGACGGTTGCGCTATGCTCCGCGCCGGGAGGAATCAGTGGCTGATTTCGATCTCGCCGTGATCGGCGGCGGTATCAATGGCACCGGGATTGCACGCGACGCGGCAGGACGCGGATTGCGCGTGCTTCTCGTCGAGCAGAACGATCTCGCCTCCGCAACATCGTCGGCGTCGTCGAAGCTTATTCACGGCGGGCTGCGCTATCTGGAACACTACGAATTCGGCCTGGTGCGCTCGGCGCTGAATGAGCGTGAGATCCTGTTACGCGCCGCGCCACATTTGGTTCGCCCATTGCGCTTCGTGCTTCCGGTCAATGCGGCGAGACGTTCGCCCACGCTCCTGCACCTCGGACTGCTACTCTACGATTGGCTGAGCTGGCGCAAGATCCTGCCGGGCTCGCGCGAGATCGATCTCATCACCGATCCCGCCGGCGAGCCTCTGCGTCCGGCTTTTCATCATGCTTTCGAATATTCCGATTGCTTTGCCGATGACGCGCGACTGGTCGTGCTTAATGCCGTCGATGCCGCTGAGCGCGGCGCATCGATCCGTACACGGACGCGCTGCGTGCGGGCCGAGCGCGGCAACGAGTGGCGGCTGATACTCAACGCCCGCGGCCAACGCGAGGTGGTGACGGCGCGGGTTTTAGTCAATGCGGCCGGTGCCTGGGTGGAATCGATTAATGAAGCAATCTTTCGGCAAGAGCCGCCGCAGCGGTTTGCCGGACAACGAAAGCCACGGCTCCTGCTCGACAAAGGCACCCACATTGTGGTGCGACGGCTTTACGACCACGATCGCGCTTACATTCTCCAGGCGCCCGATCGTCGGGTGGTTTTTACGATCCCCTTCCAAAATGACTTCACCCTGATCGGGACAACGGACGGAAGGTTCAACGGTGACCCGGCCGCGGTTACACCATCCGCCGACGAAATCGACTATCTGTGCGGCGTCGTGAACGAATACTTTCGCAGGCCGATCAATGCGGCCGACGCGGTCTGGGCCTACGCCGGCGTACGTTCTCTCTACGACGACGGCAGGGGCAAAGCGCAGGATATCGGCCGGGAATACCAGCTCGTGCTCGACGAACGTCCGCGTGAAGCGCCGCTGCTCACCGTCTACGGCGGCAAAATCACCACTTACCGGCGGCTTGCCGAGGATGCACTTGTGAAACTCGCGCATTTCTTTCCGCGCACCCGGCCGTGGACGGCACAAAGCGCACTTCCCGGCGGCGACTTTGTCTATGACGGTATCGAGACGCTAATCGCGCGCACGCTGCGCGGCTGGCCGTTCCTGGCCGACGATCACGCGCGGCGGCTCGTGCACGCCTACGGCACCCGCGTCGTAGACCTTCTCAAGGACATCGCCGGCGCCGCGGATCTCGGTATACGTTTCGGCGCCGATCTCACTGCCGCCGAGGTACGCTATCTGATGACAAAGGAATGGGCGCAGACCGCCGACGACGTGTTGTGGCGGCGCTCGAAGCTCGGCTTGCGCCTGACCGATGCACAACGCGTCACACTCGATCGCTTCATGGCGCAATCCTGATTTCGGCAGCGAAAAGGACAAAGTGATGTTTTATGAACCCGAAAAAGACGATCACGGCTTGCCCTTCAATCCGTTCAAATCGATCGTCGTGCCGCGGCCGATAGGCTGGATCTCGACCATCAGCCTCGACGGCATCGTCAACCTTGCGCCTTTCAGTCAATTCAACAACTTGGCCCACGATCCTCCGTACGTGATGTTTTCCGCAAACTCGTTTCCGCAAACCGGGCGGCGCAAGGACAGCGTCAAGAATGCGACCGATACCGGCGAGTTCGTCGTCAACATGGCGACCTACGAGCTGCGGGAAGCCGTCAACATCACCTCGCAATTCGTTCCACCGGATGTAGATGAAGCGGCGCTCGCCGGACTTGAAATGATCGGCTCGCGGATCGTCAAACCGCCACGCGTGGCGGCGTCTCCGGTGCATCTGGAATGCAAGTTTCATTCATCGACCGCGTTGCCGGCGCGAACGCTCGACGGCGTGCATCACGTCGTCATCGGCAAGGTAGTCGGCATCCACATCCGCGACGGTGCGCTGACTGCGGACGGCAAGCTGGACGTGGTGAAGATTAGGCCGCTCGCGCGACTCGGCTACCACGACTACACCTGCGTTGAGTCTTCGTTCACCATGCGACCCGTTGGACCCTATGCCGAAGTACGGGATGCAGGCCTCGAGGGCCGGCCAATACGCAAGGCGACAGCTTAAGCGGCCGATCCGTCAAATTTTATCGATCGATTTCACGCCAAAAACAGGCCTTTATGGTGATCTGATGCCCGGCTGTTCGCTTCTTCCGGCGAACGCAAGGGTGTCTATGCAACCGATTTCAAGCCGATACGCCAACCAACTCGCTGCGCTGAAAGTGCTCATCGTCGATGATGAGAACACCATGCGTAAAGTGACGCGCTACAAGCCAGAGAGCGATCCGGAGCTTAGCCAACTCGTACTGATCAATTGGGTTGAATGGCAATGACATCGACCTTTGTAAAGAACCGGATCGACGATCAAATCCAGTCGCTCGCAGTACTGGTGGTCGACGACAATCAGTACACCCGCAAGATGGTCCGAAATCTTCTGGTCAATTGTGGCGTCAAGGACGTGTTCGAGGCCAATGACGGCATCGCCGCGCTCGATGCCATCCGAAGCATCGGACCCGACGTCGTCGTGCTGGACTGGGAAATGCCGCTACTGAGCGGTGCCGAGCTGGTACGCATCGTGCGCTCCCCGGGCGTTTTTCCGATGCCCGATATCCCGATCATCATGCTGAGTGCGCATGGCGAGCGTTGGCGCGTCGTCGAAGCAGTTCGGCTCGGTGTCCACGAATATCTGGTCAAGCCGGTTTCGGCGAAGTCGCTTTACGACCGTCTGGTCGCGATCGTGTCGCAACCGCGGCCGGTAGTGAAACGAGGCGACTATTATGGGCCGGAGCCGCGCAAGCTGGTAACTGATGCGCCTCTCAATGAAGGCCCGATCATCGAGCTGTCGACAGCGACGGCGTGAACCGATCAGTCCCTGCTCTCGCCCGGCGGCCGGAACAGGTAAAGCACGAACCACACCGGCACGATAACCAGCGCGCCAAGAGCAAGGTTGGGTAGCGCCCAGGCGAAACCAGCGCGCGCCAACTCCCCGATGTGATCGGGCGACAGACCGGAGGTCTTGATCAGCTGGTCGATCGTGATGCCGAAATGGTCGAGGATCGTACCGACGATCAACGAAGCAATCAGGACTTTGACTAGAGTGCGCGTGAGGCGGTTAAACATCCTGGCCCCGTCGCGGGCTTGGATTCCCGCTGATTCGTAGCACGGAATCATAGAGCATGACGTCTGAAAAAGCTCTTATCGCGCGTCTTTGGGTGGGATAGCAGCCGGCGCGGGCGCTACTGCATTGCCGGACGGATTTGCCATCAGCTTATCGATTACCGAGCGTACGGCTTCACCAGCGCTGTGCCCTTTGACCGCGTCCAGCAAGGGCGCAGCCGCGCCGGAATGGCGGATCAAAGATTGGGCATCGGGCAACATGATCGGATCGTCCCATCGGCCCTGCACCACGAATGGCAAGTCAAACTGGTTGTCGGTTGCCGTCGAAATAAGCGTAGCCGTGCCCTTGAGATCGAGATCCCGCATCGGCACCGACGCTTGCCCGTTGACCGTAAGCCGCACGGCCGGACCATCAACATGCATGTCGTCGACTGAAACGGTGCCCTGAGCGATTTTCAGATTGATGACGAGCTCATCAAACGGCGTTCTCCCGGAACGGAAGTCGCCGTTGCCCGAAAGCGGCCGGCGCTCCAGCCGACGCAGGAGCTGCTCGACATTGATGCCGACCAGCGCGCCCGAGTGCGCAGTCAGGCTCGCGGTACCATTGAGTGTATTGGCCAGCGCCAATATCGAGTCGCCGGATCCATCGACATTCAGGGTCATGTTTCCGCGGCCAGCAAGCTTCTGCACCCCGAAAACCTCGCGCAGGCAACTTTCCAGATCGACATCAAGGAATTGCAGATGCGAGTTGGCTTCGACACCACCGTCGTCGATCGCAAGCCCCACAGAGCCTTTCATGACGCCGCCGAAGGCTTGCGCCTCACCGATCGTGATATCGAGCTTGCCATCGCGCATGTTGGCAGCGACGGCGGTTCGGCCCAGCTCGGCCTGGGCGATCTTGATGCGGGCCGCGGAAAGCCGCAGGTCGAGATTCAAATCCTCAATACCGTCCAGCGTAATGGGCAGCTGGTCCCAATTGTGCTTGTTGGCGGCCAGCAGACGAACCCCGGATACGTAAGGCGTCAAATCCAGCGTATCGGCCGCGAGTGTTCCCTGGACCAGGCGGAAATCGCCGCTCGAGAGCGTTAGCGCGCCCTCCACAGTATTGTCGTCGAGTTCGACATTGGCATTGGAAAGCGCAATGACGCCGCCGCCAAGGGTACTCTCGGCACGCAATGCGAAACGCCCGAAGCCGCCGAACGGAATTTTATTCCCTCCGGTCCAGAGCATGGCATCTCGCAGCGACGGCGCGTCGACTCCGATTGCTCCTTCGACCTTCAGCGTCGGCTGCGAGCTTGCGGTGCCATCGAACACGACCTTAAGCGGTGCCGCCGCCAGCCGCAGTTTGACTCCGGAATGTTCGCCAGAAAGCGCCGCGAGAAAATCGCTCAGGGTCAGGCTGGCGTCGACCGTTTCGCCGCGCCACATAAAATGGCCGTTCGCACCAAAACTGCGGGAAATCGATGGCCACGCGACCTGAAATTCCACGTTGCTGAGACGGTCAACAAAGCCCTTATCGATGTCGTGGACAACGATAACGCCGTCGCTGATCCCGATCTCCGAGAATGTCGCTCTGCGATCAGGATCGGGCGCCAAAGCATGCGCCAGGGAGTCGATCAAACCCGACCAATTGGATCGGCCGCCGGACTGAAAAGTTACCGTGATCGTCGGCCGCACCAGCGTCACGTCGGCGACTTCAATGCGTCCGGCGAGCAATGGAAAATAGCGCAACCGGGCGGTCAGTTCGTCCGCCATAACCGCAGGTTCGCCAGTGCGGTCGTCGCCAAGTATGACGTTATGGAAGCTCACAGTTCCGGATGGGAACAGCGAAACCTTGAAATCACCGCGCAACACCGGATCGAGACCGGTGACCGCGTGAATTTCCTTCGCCACGGCATCACGCACCGTCGCGGCAGGCATCAAGAACGACAACGCAATCAGCGTGACGAATGCCACCACGATCATGGCGGCGACGCCAATCGCAACGCGTTTCAAGCCGGTGGCCGCGATCAAGGGGTTTTCCGATGTTGCTTAGGCCGGCCAATATTACCGGGCGGTAGGGCGGCTGCAAATTTGATCACTATCTGTGTCGCTTTCGTGGCCGGCCGCTTGCGATTGTACCGTAACTACCGGATATAAAAGCACAAAGCCTGCAAAGTACGGACTTGGTCGCTTTGACTAGCGAGCCGCGGCTCGAATTGGCTGTGCGTCATGGGCCTGCGCTACCTCGGCGATCATCTTTTTGATGATCGCCTGGCCGAAGGAATTGAAATTTTCGGCGACCATGACGAAGGCATTCGGACCGCCAGCTACGTTGGTTTTGTAGTAATTGGCGAGGCCACCGGGCGGATTGGTGTGATCGGGATTCCAAGACATCGGATTGTCACTGAGGATGACAAGCCCATTAATGGTGATGCCCTTGGCGACGGCTTCGTCGCGTGCAAGCCCAACATCGCGGCCGGCATTGTTGGTGCCATCCCCGGAAACGTCGATAGTACGGCAAGTCGCCTCGTAGGGCGCCTTGTCAAGTTGCCCCATGGCAAACTCGATGGCCCCGCTGATCGAGGTGCGATCGGCAAAGGACCGCGGCGCCTCAAGCAAGCGATCGCCAAAGCCTTTGGCCGAATTGGCATCCTCAATGGCGGTCCAGTCGACGACAACTTTCTGGGCACCTACCCCGGACCACTCGACGAGAGTGAGCCCGACACGACCGGTCCGGCCCGACTTGATAGCATCGAGGACATGCGGGTCGGCAACCGCGGCGGCGTAGCCCTCGCGTTGTAATTGAAATTTCGCGGCATCAATGCTGCGCGAAACGTCGACCGCAAGCACCAGCAGCAAATCGACGTCGTCAGCAGCGATAGCCGCTACCGGCGCCAGCACAGCACCCGCAATCAGTAATGTCAGAAGGACTTTGATAGTGCGCATTCCGCACCTCGTCGTGGCCGCGGCCTTAAGCCCAGCGAACTCCCGACCGGTTAAGTCTAGCCGATTTCGCCGCGCGTGCAGCAAGAGTTTGCGATCGGTAGACGGCCTTTGCGTCGAAGGCTCGGCGCCCAAAAGGCTAATTTGCAGCGACCCTGCTATGCGGAAACGCGATCTCGACGAGCGTTCCTGCGTTCGGCGCGCTCTTGATGCTGAAATTTGCCCGATTGGCCTTGGCTAGCGCCTTGGTCAACGGTAACCCCAGACCGGTGCCGGACGAACCCCAGCTGCCCGACGTTGCCGACTGGCGATACGGCTCCAGTGCCGTCTGAATATCTTTCTCGGACATGCCCACGCCTGTATCGCGCACGCGCAATACAACCTCACCACTGTCAGTGACCGCGGTGGAGACGATTACCTGCCCTCCGGGACCGGTGAACTTGATCGCGTTCGCCAGCAGATTGATCACAATCTGACGTAATGACCTCTCGTCGGCGACAACGCGCGGCAACCCCGGCGTGATTGAGCTGCGAATGATAATGCGAGCGCGATTAGCTTCCGGCTGCATGACGCTGACGCACTGTTGTGTAAGATCGTTGAGACTGACGTCGATGAACGTCACCTCGAGCTTGCCGGTTTCGACTTTGGAAAGATCAAGCATGTCGTTAAGCAGCGAGACTAGATGGGTGCCGGCGGCGTTGATGTCCTTGAGATATTCCTTGTAACGCTCGTTACCGATCGGTCCGAAACGCTCGCTGATCATCACTTCGGCAAAGCCCGTAATTGCATTCAACGGCGTGCGGAACTCGTGGCTCACCTTGCCAAGGAATTCCGCTTTCTCCGCAGCGGCTCTTTGAGACTCGCGCCTGGCGTCGCGTAATTCCGTCTCTGCAGACGCGAGCGCGGTTTCGGCGGCGCGCCGGCGTTCCGCTGTTGCGCCGTTGGTGAGTATCAGCGCCAAGGCTGATGTGCCGTTCCACGGCATTTTGAAAAGCCGTCCGTCAACGGGCAGCGTGTCGCCTTGCCGAGTTTTAATCGAGAGCATTTGGGCGCTAGGGTTGTCGGAAAAAACATCTGCTGCCGGTTCGATGAACAGCGAGTTCAAGCCTCCCGCCTCGGCAAGAGCATCCAGCCTCTCGTAACCGGTCAATTCAAGAAAATGCTGATTGGCGTAGACCATCTCATCATGGCGATAGATCAGAACGCCGATCGGAATACGGTCAAGTAATGAAGGATCGACAATCGGGGCTGCCGGCGCCGCTGCGTCTATGCTCGACCTCTCAGATGCAGCGGCGGATCGGTGATCAACCGGCTCAGTCTCGGGAGGCGCAGGATGGACGACGTCGGAAACCTGACTTGTGTTTTCCGTTTCTTGCGCGAGGGCGCCCTCGATAACGTTGTCGGCCACCACAGGCGCTTCAGGTGCTCCGCGCAAACGCGCCGTCAATTCCTGCGCCAATTCACGAAAAGCTTTACGCTCGCCGGCACTTAGGGCGGGTGGCCTTAGTTCTTGTGCGGGCGCTTGTCGGAACGGCACGACGTTGGCGGCCGGCGCAATGCTCAGCACCGGACGCTCGGCATGCCTTGGCGCGGTTTCCGAAGGCTTTTCCGAAATACGTGGATCTATCGGAACGGATTCTGCCGGCTCATCGACGACCGCCGTGGAAGTTTCCGGCGTTGGCAAGGAGTCTGAAGGCTGTTCACGCCGGACACGCAGCAACTGATTGATACGGCCGACATCACGGCAAACACCGAAGCCACGATAGCCACGATAGCTGCGGTCGCGATCAAACACCGGGAGACCCGACAGTTCGACCAGGATCCGTTCGGTCGTCCCGTCAACCGGCCAAGGAATGGTAATCCCGCTCCAGGTTTCATGCGTCGCAATCGCGCGTGCAACCTGCTTGTCCTGATCAAGATTGAGTTCGGCCGCGACGTCACTCCATTTCCGGCTAAAAGCCGACATGGTGTGCGGACCAATCAGTTCGCCAAATTCATCCGAACCGACCGTGAAGCGGCCGTCTGCATCCATTTGCCAAACGAAGCGCAATGGGTGACGCCGCTCCAAGAATGGCTCTGTGACGGTTTCGTCCGGAGGATGCACGACTAGAGGCTGGGCGTCGATATGCTCGGCCGTGCTGCTTTCGATCTTTGCCGCAGCAAGGACTTGTGTCTCGGCAGGTTCCTTCGCCGCGGTCGGTGGCATTGCGGCCTCAGGTAATGCAATTTGCGGCGGCGTGGCTATTTGAGTGGATAAGGGAGCCGACTCCGGCACCAAAGTAACCGCGAGCACGCGCGCAGCGCCGTCGCCAAGACGCTCGATCAAGACGTCGAGATTTGTCTCGCCGGTTCGGACTGTTCCGTGGGCACTGCCATTCTCAAGCGCCTTGGCGCCGGGCGCGGATATGCCAAGCGCTGACAGCGAAGGTGCCGCGCCGAGCAGCGTACGCGCTGCCTCAGTGGCATGAATTAACGAGCCCTCCGAAGCAAACACAGCCACCCGCTGTCGACCGTCGAAAAAGATGCGACCGACACGCTCCGCAAGCGATAGCACCGGTCCAGCAGGTTCAGTCGCGGTGACAAGAACTGCCGGCGTGCTGTCGGCAAGCACGATGCGCGAACAGGCGCAGGTAAGTGCGCGACCGAAACCCGCACCAAAGCCCCGCAGTCGTTCAAGACGCGGCGCGCCGCCCGACGGCAACGTGGCTGCGAGGCGAACGATTTGCGCGCCGACCTGTTTGTTTGCGTCGAAACGTTGCTGGATGCACTCGCCGACATTGGCAGCGCCAAACGACGCTGCGCCGACGGCATTGACCCACAGCATCCGTGATGCGTCGACACTCCACAACCACGCGGGCCATGCACTCGTCGCCAGCACCGCAAGCCGCGGATCACGCAATAGGCCGAGTTCTGACTCAACAGACGGCATGCAACGGAACTCAATGACTAAGAAAATCTTAATAGGGCGGGCTTTGTGCCGCGTCCATGGCGCGACCGCCTGCGCTAGCGGCGAAGCGACGTAAACCTTAATCGCGGCGCAGCATGAAGCGGAGCCTCAACAACTTGCGTCCCGACCGCGATTTTAAGCTAGGATCGCGGGCCGGGCGTTTCAGGGAGATGGACTATGGCCAAGGATCCGTTTGAGCAATTTGCAATCCCGAACGAAGTACGGGCATTTGCCGAGCAGAGCGTGGCGCAGGCGCGAAAAGCCTTTGAGGGCTTCATCCAAGCCGCCAATCAGGCCATGGGGCAGTTCCAAGGCCAGGCCCTGACCGCACGCAGCACGGCGAGTGAAATTGCTCACAAGTCCATGACTTATGCCGAGCAGAACGTGGGGGCGACGTTCGATTTCGCGCAAAAGCTGATGCACGCCAAAGACAGCGCCGAAGTGATGGCACTGCAATCCGAGTACCTCAGCCGGCAAATGCAGACGATTTCTGCCCAGGTTCAGGATTTGGGCCAAAGTGCCGCCAAAATAGTGGTCGATGCTGCAAAGCCTAAGAGTTGATCCAAGATTACAACAAATTTGACACCGTCAGCCCCGAATTTGACGTAGTTCCAATTACTTATAAATATTTGTGCAATGCAATAATTTCTATTGCGATGCACCAATAACAGTGTTATATGAGTGGTCGGAAGGAACGCTGCCGGCGAAGCGATAGTTCTCGCTCGCGGCGTCAAAAGTCCGAGATCGACGGCTCGCGCATTAGACGGCGACGCCAGTAAAGATTCTCAGGTGAGAGACCCCAATGAGTGATCAAGCAATGATCGACATCGAAAACCAAGGATCCAGTGCCATGGCGGACGCCGCTACAGCCCCGAAAATGAAGACGAGCAAGCCCTCGACGGGGGCTTTTGAAATACCGAAATTCGAAATGCCGAAATTTGACATTCCAAAGGTCGAAATGCCGGCCGCTTTCCGCGAGTTCGCGGAACGGGGCGTTGCCCAGGCGAAAGACACCTACGAGAAAATGAAGGCCGCTGCTGAAGAAGCGACCGATGTCCTCGAGACCACCTATTCGACCGCCGCCAAGGGCGCCTCGGAGTATGGCCTTAAGGTGATCGATACCGCGCGCATTAACACCAATGCGGCGTTCGATTTCTTCGGTGAGCTCATTACCGCCAAATCGCCTTCGGAATTCATCGAGCTATCGACCGCTCATGCCCGCAAGCAGTTTGAAGCATTCACCGTGCAGGGCAAGGAACTCGGCGCGCTGGCCCAGAAGGTCGCGACTGACACCGCCGAGCCGATCAAGAGCGGCATGAACAAGGCGTTCAGTCAAGGTTGCCTAAGCCATCCCAGTTTCGCGGTCCGGTCGCCGATCGGTCCGTGTAAACGAAAAGCCCGGGTTCGCCCGGGCTTTTTGCTTTTTAACGAATGATCCCGACTGTATTGCCAAATTGAGGCGTTGCTCATAGGTTCGCCGCGCCAAAAGACGAACCCGTGCAGCTGTAGCTCAGTTGGTTAGAGCGCCTGACTGTGGATCAGGAGGTCGGTGGTTCGAGTCCACCCAGCTGTACCAGTAAAAGCCTGAAAAACAGGCCGTTTTTCTTTTGAAAAGACCTCGGACCAATCACCAAGTGGCGGTCGCAAAACAGTTCAATTGGCGCCGGCCGGGATACGCGAACTTATTCGATCGTTCTGCCGTTCAATGCCGCATCGTGGAACAAGGCATGCCGCGTTGTGGCTAAAGCCAGCCGACCAGGGCAACGGTGGTGAACCGAGATCTAGTGTTCCGATATCCTTTGTAGGATCGGCAGCCAGGTGTCCTGCTCCTTCTGCACGAAGGTGAGTACCTGTTCCGGCGTCATGGCGCGCGAATAACTGCCGACATTAGACAAGAGTTTTTTGAAATCCGGATCGCTGACAACCTTGGCCAAGTCCACACTGATTTTGCTGATAATCGGCGCCGGTGTGCCTAGCGGCGCGACCAAAACCTGCCAGCCGCGGGCAGCAAAATCCGGAATCGTCTCCGACACCGTCGGCAGATCGGGGAACTCCGGCAATCGTTCCGGTGCAGCAACTGCAATCAGTTTCACCTGGCCAGCGTTGACCGCGCCGACGATGCCCGAATAGCCTTCGATGATCATCGAGACACGACCGCCTGCGAGGTCAGATACGGCGGCCGCCGGACCGCCATTATAAGGTACCGGCAACAAGCTGATGCCGGCGCGTTCCTGAAACAGCAAGCCGGTCAGGTGTGTCATCCGGCCGACACCGGTCACCGCGATCGAAATCTTGCCCGGATCCTTTTTAGCCGCGGCGATCAATTGCGGCAGTGTGGAAATACCAAGCGACGGATTCACCGCAAAGAACATCGGGTTTTCCGCCGTATAGCCGATCGGCACAAAATCGCGCGGCAAGCGCAACGGCAGGTTCGGCGCGACCGAAGGCAACGCCGCGAATGTCGAAAACGCCGGCATGAATAATGTGTAGCCATCCGGAGCGGCATCGGTCGCGATGCGGGCCGCGATGCTGCCATTCGCGCCGGGATGATTGATGACGATGACCTGTTGGCCCCATATCTTGCTGAGACCGGCGGCAACAAAACGCGAGTCGACATCCGGTGTAGCTCCCGGTGCGGCATCGGCGATGATCGTCACCGGCTTGTCGGGATAGGCCCCGGCTTGCGCATGAGCCGCGCGACCCGCGGCAAGCGCCAGCAAACAAATCCCAGCGACGCCAAGCCAGCAAAGGCTCTTCATGACATCCTCCCTCAACCGGCGATCCTTGCTTTAACCAGGCTTCGCCTCAACGGTGCCAAACGCCGCATGGGAACACCCTCGCAGCATCCGTCTGTCTATCAGACGCACGCTGCAGTCTATCCGACCGGTTCAGGGCCCGTTTACCTTAATAATCTCCGCGTGGCGATTGGCGAAGCATCTTTAGCGTTTGCCGCCTATCAGTTGAATGAGAATTCTATAATTCCATCCCACATGAGCCACGTGACACGCGCAACACCACTAGCGGCTTACCGGAACATTGATGCGCCGGTAGATTCCGGTGAGGCGTCAGTTGCCCGCCTCGCGGATTTGTCTCGCGAATTCTCGCCGGATATCGGTTTTGTCATTCATCAAAGCCTCGAAAGTATCGAAGCCGAATGGCGGCGCTTCGAGCAATTCGCCGATTGCACGGCATTCCAGTCTTTCGAATGGCTGACAGCCTGGTATCGGCACATCGGCTTGGCCGACGGCATTATTCCTGTTGTTGCAATCGGCTCGTTCGCGAACGGCGAAATAGCACTGATCGTCCCACTGGCCATCCAGCGCGATCGGGCCAGTCGACGACTTTGTTGGCTCGGCCAGGGTCAGTGCGATTACAATGCACCTCTGCTGTCGCCAGACTTCTCACAGCGTGTTTCTCTCGATCGTTTTCTCGCTGCCTGGCGGGAGTTATGCAAGCTGATCCAGCGCGAGCCGCAACTGCGGTACGACTGGATCGAACTCGAGAAGATGCCGCGCATGGTCGGCACTCAGATCAACCCTTTCACCTATCTCCCCGTTACGGACAATCCGAGCGGCGCGCATCTAACCTATCTGAGCGACGACTGGGAGAAATTCTATTTCGCCAAGCGTTCTTCAGCCACGCGGCGGCGCGATCGAACCAAGCGCCGACACATGGCCGAATTTGGCGAAATCAGCTTCATCACTTGCACCGATCCCGAAGACTCTCGGCGAACTCTCGAAGCACTCTTTGAGCAAAAAAGCCGCGCGTTCGCTCATCGCGGTATTCCGGATATATTCCAGCGTCCGGGTTTCAAAGAATTTTTCCTTGACCTCGCCTCAAACACAAATCTGGGGCACCAGTTTCACATCAGCCGCATCGAAATCGGCGGTACATTGGTGACAGCGAACTTCGCCATCATTTTCGGCGATTGCTATTACCACGTGCTGGCGAGCTACGACGATACCGCGGCGATCGCGCAATACGGTCCTGGCGCGCTGCATCTGCGCGAGCTGCTCGCCTATGCAATAGGCCGCGGCCTGCGGCGGTTCGACTTCACGATTGGCGATGAGCCTTACAAGCTGGAATGGTCCAATTGCAGTCTCGAACTGTTCGACCACAGCGCGGCCGCGACATGGCGCGGTTGGCCGCTAAATCTGTCATCGCTGGCGCGCCGGCGGATCAAGCGGTTCATCAAGCAGACACCGGTCACCTGGCGCCTGGTCTCCTATGTCCGCTCGATGATCAACGCGCGGACCCATAGCTGATCCGCCGCATCGCATAATTTGAACGCTATCGTTCGATCCGATCGAGATTGACGGTCATGCGTGTGACAACGCGGCGGAACACGCCGAGATCGCGCGCCGCAATTCCATCTTCGGCTGCGTCGGTGATACTTTTAGCCACGACGAGCAACTCGTTACGCAACCGCGTGGCCTTTGCGGTCAGAAAAACCCGCACCTTGCGCCGGTCGTCGTGGCTACGAGCGCGCCGAATCAAACCGGTACGTTCCATGCTCCGCAGCGCAATAACCGTAGTCGGTTCCATCATCCCGACGCGGGCCGATAATTCGCGTTGCGACAGACCGTCAGCGATCCACAAAACTCGCAGAAAATACCACTGACCACGCGTGACGCCGTAGGCAGCGATTCGGCGTTCCAGCAGCCGTTGAAAAGCACGGTGTGCGTCCCGCACCAGATAGCCTGACGAAAGCCGCGGCGGAAGTTCGACCTCACGACGGCGTGCGAGTTTTGTTTTTGATGAATGTCGCATCGGCATGGGCGGCAACGGCGGCGTTGACAGTCAGCGCGGGCCTGCGGATAATTACTTAGAAATCTATGCAATGGGAACGCCTTCAATGCAACACCCCGTGAGCAAAGAGCAAACGTCGGTCGCCACGCCAAACCAGGCCTTCGATCTGCGAAGCACGCTGGAATGGTTGCGTGCCCAGGGAGAACTGATCGAGACCGATAAGGAAGTCGATCCCGATCTCCAGGTGACCGGTTTGCAGAAGCACATGGATGGCGGCTGCCCAATCCTATTCAACAATGTCAAAGGCAAGCCGAACCATCGTGTCGTCACCAATCTGTTCGGCGACATCTCGATCATCAACAAAATGTTCGGCTGGACGGACGATGCCGACAGGGTGAAGAAACTCGCGCATGCACTGTCGCACCCGGTGAAGCCGGTCGAGATCGCGCAGAGCGACGCACCGTGCCAGGAATTCGTGATCGAGAAGCCGGACGACGTGAACAAATGGCTGGTGCCGATCCGGCACACAACCTACGAGCCCGAACTCACGGTCGGCTCGGGCATCCGCTGCGTCACCGGTGAACAATTCGATGGCGGCTCCGATCTTGGCTACAACCGGATGAATTTCCGCTGGGGCAATGTCGGCACGTTCCAGATCTCGCCCGGCTCGCACATGTGGCAAGTGGTCAACAAGTATTACAAAGAAGACCAGCCGGTACCGATCACCATGTGCTTCGGCGTGCCGCCGGCCTGCACACTGATGGCCGGCGCCGGCTTCGACTACGCCATCCTGCCGATGGGTTGCGACGAGATCGGCATTGCGTCGGCTGTGCAGGGCGCGCCGATCCGCCTGGTGAAAGCGCGTACGGTCAATGCCATGGCGCTCGCTGACTGCGAACTCGTGCTCGAGGGCTACGTCAATCCGCGCGACCGCCGCTTCGAAACCAAGGAAGCCGAGGATTCCGGCATTCAGGGCCGCCACCACTTCCACCCGGAGTGGGCAGGCTACATGGGAAAATCGTACAAGGCGCCGACCTTCCACGTCACCGGCATCACCATGCGCAAGCCGGAAACCAAGCCGATCATCTTCGCGCTCGGCGTCCACATGCTCGACGACCACAACATCGACACCACTGTGCGCGAAGCGGCGATCTACGAGCTATGCAATCGGCTGCAGCCCGGCATCGTGCAGAACGTGGTGATCCCTTACTGCATGACCGATTGGGGCGGCTGCATCATCCAGGTCAAGAAGCGGCACCAGATCGACGAGGGCTGGCAGCGCAACTTCATGGCCGCCGCGTTGTCGTGCTCGCAGGGCATGCGGCTTGCGATCGCGGTGAGCGAAGACGTCGATCCATATTCGATGGACGACATCATGTGGTGCCTCACCACGCGGGTGAACCCACGCGCCGATATCCTCAATCCTATCCCCGGCGGCCGCGGCCAGACCTTCATGCCGGCTGAGCGCATGACCTCAGGCGACCGGCAATGGACTGCCTCGAATACGCAATTCGAAGGCGGCATGGGCATCGATGCCACGGTGCCATTCGGCTACGAGAGCGACTTCCTGCGTCCGGTTTATCCGATCGACAAAGTGAACCCGGAAGACTGGTTCTCGAAGAAGGACATCGACAACGCGAAGAAGCGGATGCACGGCTGGGTGAATTCGCTGGCGCGGACCGGCCGCTAGAAGCGCCAAGTTGGAGTTCACCCGATGCAATACGACGTCGTCACGATCGGCGGCGGATTTTCCGGGCTTGTCACGGCGTGCCGGGCTGCCGAGCTGGGGCTGTCGGTAGCGGTACTGGAAGCACGCGACGAGGATCGCTATCCATGCAGCTCGCGTTATGCGACCGGCGCCGCAAACGTCATGGGGCTCCCCATTATGAGCGAGCCCGACCGGCTATGTGCCGCGATCGTCAATGGCAGCGGCCGCAATGCCAATCCAGCCGTTGCGCGCGCGCTAGCCAATAACGGCAAGCGCGCCATCGCCTGGCTGTCGCAGCAGGGCGCTCAATTCACCAGCCGCGTGCTGCGTCATGACCAGCTCGGCCAACAGGTGCTTGCGCCGATGCGGGCGGAGACCGCCGGACTGGACTGGGAAGATCGCGGCGCCGACCTATTGATGCGCCGCCTCGAGCAAAATCTCACGCAGTGCGGCAGCTTGCTGATGCGCGGTGTCAAAGTTGAAGCACTGGCGGTCGAAGCTGACGCATGCGTCGGTGTCGAAGCCGTGCGTGACGGTACCCGCTTTCGGATTTCGTCGCAGGCGGTCGTCATCGCCGATGGCGGCTTTGCAGCAAACCCGGAGATGGTGGCACAATACATTACGCCGCGTGCAGCTCGTGTGCTTGCACGCGTGGGGCCTGGCGCCAAGGGCGACGGCATTCGTATGGCCGAGAAAGTGGGCGCCGCTGTTGGCGGTTTCGGCGCTTTCTATGGACATATCCATCACGCCAGCGCGATGACCAATGCCCGCCAGTGGCCGTATCCGCATCTCGACGCTGCTGCCGAGATCGGCATTGTGGTCGGGCCGGACGGCCAGCGTTTTACCGACGAAGGCCTCGGCGGCGTGTGCGTAGCCAACGCTATTGCACATTTGCCCGATCCGCTCAGCGCATTTCTCATCCTCGACGAGGCAAGCTGGAACGCAGAACCGGCGCTCACCACCACGGTGCCCGCCAACCCTGCAATGGTCGATGCGGGAGGTGAGCTTCTCAGCTCGCCCGATGTCGGGATGCTTGCCGCGCTCACCCATCTGCCGGCTGATCAGCTTGCGCGGTCAATCCGACAACACAACCACGCCGTCGACAGCGATGACTTTGCGGGGCTTGCCGTGCCCCGCTCGATGCGGAAGCACAAACCGATGCCAATCCGCACCGCGCCTTTCCACGCCATTCCATTGTGCGCCGGAATCACCGGCACGATGGGCGGAGTGGTCATCAACGAGCACGCCCAGGCACAAAAGCTGGATGGCACGAACTTTCGCGGTCTCTATGCCGTTGGTACGCCGATTGCCGGTCTTGAGGGTGGTCCGCGTGCCGGCTACGTCGGTGGGCTGTCGAAAGCATTTATCCTGGGAATGCTCGCCGCCGAGCACATAGCCTCCGTGCGTTAAGCCAGCGGCAGTCGCCGGGACACCCAATGCGAGCCGCTGAAGTTTGTTTTGTCTTCGCTCTGGAGCTGGTTCTGCTGCTCGGCCAACCGGCTCTCGCGGAGCAATCGTATCCATCAAGACCCATCAAAATAATCGTGCCGTTCGCGCCGGGCGGCCCCACCGATGCAACCGGACGCATGCTGGCCGAAGCATTATCGCGGCGGCTCGGGCAACCGATTGTGGTGGAGAACTTCGGCGGCGCGGGCGGGAATGTCGGAGCACTGCGCGCGGCACAATCTGCTCCTGACGGCTACACATTGATGCTCACGAACATCTCGATGGCAGTCAGTCCGGCGCTATATCCGGATCTGGCTTATGATCCAGCCAACGACTTCATCAGTATCGGCATCGCCGTGTTCCAACCGACGATGCTGGTGGCACGGCCCAGCTTTGCCAAAACGCCGTTCAAAGACTTTGTCGACTATCTCAAAAGCAATGGCGAGAAAGTCGCCGCTGCGACAACGGGGCCAGGCGGACCATCCTTTCTCTGCGCATCGCTTCTGATGAAGCAGCTTGATACGCGCTTCAACCTCGTTCCTTATCAAGGGACAGGCCCGGCCATGCTCGACGTGGCTGCGGGACGTGCAGATTTCGTTTGCGACGCTGCAATAACAGCATCGGCGCAAGCCGCAGCCGGCAACGTCAAGGCTTTCGGAATCGTCGGCAACACGCGTTCAAAGCTGCTTCCCGAGCTTCCGACGTTAGCTGAACAGGGCCTGCCCAACGTCGCCCTGCAGGTTTGGAGCGGGCTCTATGCTCCCAGACAAACGCCTGCCGCGATTGTGGGGAAGATCAGCGCGGCATTGCAGACCACGCTCAGCGATCCCGAATTCCAAAGCAAGGCCGTCGCTGCGGGCCAGGAAACCGTGCCACCCGAACTCGCCACGCCGGCAGGCGCCGCAGCCTTCTTGCGAGCTGAAATTGATAAGTGGACGCCGCTCGTCAAAACTTGGACACCAGCCAAATAACCAACCGACTCACGCAGTGCGCACGCATTATACGTTTGTGACAGCGTCTTACGCTTCTGTGACTGCTTCGTTAACCGCGTGGGAATGATTGTTGCCTAGATGATGGTCGGCGGAAATCAGCCGAATTTGCCATGCCCAAACGTCGTTCGCTCCATCTTCCGATTGCAGCGAAGGCTGTGTTGCTTATTGCGGTGCTTGGCTTGCTATCGATCGCGGCCAATTGGTTCTGCCTGCAGCGGCTCGATGAATTGACCCGGCTCAATGCGCTGGTGTCCGAGCAGATTGCACCGGCCCGGCTGGCGCTTGCAGAGGCCAAGGCTGCTATCGAAGCGTTTGGTACCGCGACTTATAAAAGCTTCTCCGCCTCCGACCCCGACGATGCAAAGGAAGCTGCCAGCGAGATAAAGGGGGAGTATGACGTCGCCAAGAGCCGTCTTAATAACGTGGTTGTCGAATATCCGGCGGCGCAAGACGAGGTTCGAGTTACGTTAGAAAAGCTCGATTATGCCCGCGGCCTGACGGTGGATTTGCGCGATGCGTTGCAAGCAGGCGACCGCAATAAGGCGCGCTTCGTCGTCGAGTTAAAATTCGATCCGGCGCGTGACGATGTGATCACGCACATGAATCACCTTATCAACGTCCTCGGCGGTGAGGCCCGCCGCGTCGAAGACGAGTTCAGCCGAGCGCGGCGAATGGATTTTCCGGCTTACTGTCGCCATCCTGGCCGGCGGCACCGCCGCCGTGCTGCTTGGCGCTTTCGTCCTCAGTCACCTTTTCATTGCAAGACCGTTGCGGCGCATGGCCGCGACCATGACCCGTATGGCCGGCGGCGATCTCAGCGTGAGCATTGTGGGTGCGGACCGGCGCGATGAGATCGGGGCGATGGCACGCGCTGTCGAAGTATTCCGCGACAATACTGTTGCGCTTCGCGAGACTGAACAAGCGCGCGCAACCGACCGTGAACAATCGGCAACCCGCCGAGCGCAGACCCTTGATACGATCGCCCGCGCGATTGAATCTGAAATCCTTACCGTCGCCGCGGCTGTCGAGCAGTCCGCGACAGAGCTGGAGGCCTGCGCGCGCGGCATGTCTTCGATGATTTCGGAATCACAGCAGCATGCAGGTTTGGCCGCATCGGTATCGGCCGAAACAACGTCCAGTGCCACCGGCGTTGCGACCGCAATCGAGGAGCTTTCCGCCTCCATAGGCGAAATCAGCACCCAAGTGACCAACGCGTCGACCATCGTCGCCGAAGCCACTAGCAGAGCCGCCGACGCTGCCGGCAACGCATCCGCTCTGGTCACCGCGGTCAAGGATATTGATCAGGTGGCTGGCATGATTACGGCTATTGCCGACCAGACCAACCTGTTGGCGCTCAATGCCACGATTGAAGCGGCGCGAGCGGGTCAGGCCGGCCGAGGATTCGCCGTGGTCGCGCAAGAGGTCAAGGCACTTGCCGGGCAAACGACCAAGGCGCTCGCGGAAATTCAGAACAAGACGGCCTCCGTCACCAGCGTTATTGGCAGCGTTCAGGAAGCGACTGCCGCACTGTCCGGCCTGATGTTGCGGGTTGAACAAATATCGACGGCGATCTCCGGTTCGGTGCAACATCAGGATCTGGCCGCACGCAAAATAGCGGAGAATGTCGACGGCGCGGCGGGCCGTATTCGTCAGCTTTCCGAGAGCATTACCGGGGCAAGCGATCTCGCCGATCAATCAGGGCGAGGCGCCGAACAAGTATTGGCCGCTGCGGCGGACTTAAATCGCCAGGCGGCTGCGCTGAGCCGCGATGCTCGCGAATTCACCAACCGCATTCGCGTCGCCTAGCGAGACAATCTTCCTGCTCGTTTGATCTTTGCGAACCTCCGGTCCAGCCTGCTAAAGCAGAGACCGAGACGCGCTCGATTTCCGGCCCAACCGGACTGCTACTCCCGTGCAGAGAGTAGCAAAGCCAAAATGATGCGCATCATGGAGGAAATATATGATGGTTCGTTCGTTTTTTTTTCTAGGGCTTATGATCGTCGCCCTGTCGGCCGGCGGGGCAGCTTCTGCCGCCGACATCCCGGAGGCCTGTAACAGCTACAAAGCCGCCGTAACCGGCGGACCATTGCCACCCACTAATTCCGATACCGTGGTCATCCGCTGGCTGGGCAACGCCAACTTCGAATTCGCCTACAAAGGCAAGGTTTATCTGTTCGATACCTACTTCGATCGGACGCCACGCGCCCACGATATTGGATTCAAAGCGGCGGACGTCTCGAAGGCCGATGCGATCTTCATTTCTCACGCTCATTTCGATCACATCTCCGACGTCGGCCCGGTCGCAAGACAAACTGGCGCCCCCGTTGTCGGCGCGCCGCTCACAGCCGAAGTCGCCGAACGCTTGGGCGTACCTAGCAGGCAGATCGTCGTCGCAAAGGGCGGCGAGACCATGAAATTCGGCGATGCGACAATGGAGATCGCGCTGGCACAGCATTCGACGATCCAGCCCGGCCTCACCGAAATCTATGACAGTCTCTATAAGAACAATTCACCCCCCTTCACGGAGGAAGAGCAGAACCAGCTCAAAGAAGTGCGGTCGCGCGGGACATTCGACCCGAAGGTCATCACTGAGGGCACGCTCGCTTACGGCATCGTCTTTCCGTCAGGATTCAAAGCCGTGCTCATCGGCAGCGCGGGGCCGATCACGCCCGGCGTGCGGGCGCTGGCCGAAAAGCTTGGGCCGGTCGATGTCGCGATCATTGCCTATCAGGTGCATGCGGTCGCCGACACGCAGATCGGCTATACGTGGCCCTTCATCGACTTGTTCAAACCGAAGCTCTACTTGCCCGCACATCACGATTCGAATCCGACCGCCTGGGTCGACCTTGGCCTCGAGCCCTTGTTCCTGAAAATCCGCGACAAGCTTCCGAACACGGCCTTTCTTGCACCGCTCTACCGCTCGCCGATTTGCGTGGCGGGTGGCGGCCCCGACGAAGGCAAGGTCGTCTCGTTCAAATATTAGGGCTGGGGCAACTTCCAGCGCGACGCCAGCGCCTTGCGATCAAGTTTGCCGCGCTCGGTCTTGGGCAGTGAATCGGCAAGCAGGATGCGTTTCGGCGCCTTGAAAGCCGGCAACACTGTTGCGCAATAGCGCAGCAATTCGTCGGCATTGAGTGGCGCGCCGGGACGAAGGACGACGTAGCTCACGACCTCCTCGCCGTAGATCGGATCGGGCACGCCAACAGTAGCCGCCTCAACGACATCAGCGCGCTGCATCAAATAGGAGTCGATCTCGACCGGCGAGATTTTCGCGCCACCGCGGATGATCTGCTCCTTCTCGCGGCCGGTGAGCATCAAAAAACCGTCGGGGTCAAAGCAGCCAAGATCGCCGGTACGAAGTCGCCCACGGCTGTGGACTTTGATGTCGCCGTCTTCTCCCAGATAGCGGAACGGAAGATCGGGCCAGCCCCCAAGTTCGACATAGCCGATTTCACCGGCCGGCAAGCGCTGCCCATCGGCATCGACGACGGCGAGATCGAGATAGGCGAACGGCCTGCCGACGGTGCCGAGGCGCCGCCGCTCACCTGGACAGGCGGCAATCCAGCCTATTTCACTGGCGCCACAGCCCTGCGAGACCGGGATGCTGAATTTCTCCTCGAATCGCTTCCAGTCTCCAAGCAGCAATGGCGCCGAGCTCGACGTGATGAAGCGCAGCTTCGGCAGGCTGTCCCTATGCACCGTTTGCCCACTATTGAGCAGGATATTGATTGTCGTCGGATTGCCGGTCGCGATCGTCACACCGTAATCGCGCAGATGTTGGAAATAACGGCTCGCGGAAAACTTCTCAGCGAGGATGAGAGTCGCGCCCCGATTGACCCCGCCGAGCGCGCTCAAGGTCTGCGCGGAGTTCCAGCTAAAGGGGCGGAAATCGTAAAGCCGATCATCCGCGGTCAGGCCCCAGCCTTCGGCAAGCGGATCGATGTTGAGAAGGAATTCGCGGTAGCTCAACACGACGCCTTTCGGCTGTGCGCTGGTACCTGAAGTAAACAAGATAACCGCGTCGTCGTCGCGCTGCGCTGGCATCGACGGCTTGCCCGGCCGGCAGCACGACAACTGATCAAATAACGAACCGCGTTCCGGCTGATCGAAACGGCCGAACTGCAATTGTGGAGCCGAGGCTTCGGCCTGCAGATCGTCAAGTTGCAAACCGTCCTGCTGGAGGATGAGCTTCGGCTTGAGCCGCTCAAAAATATTGCCGAGCTGGTTGCGGTTCATCTCCACGTTGACGGTGCAGATAGTCGCGCCCGCAGCCATCACACCGAGGTAGCAAAGCAGTTGCTCGATCGAGTTATTGGCCAGAAGCGCTACTCGATCGTTCGGGCCGAGATTGCGCTCGCGCAAAAAGGTCGCGAACCGCCCTATCGTATCGAGCAATTCTCCGTAACTGACACTTCGGCCGTTCTCCGCAGAGATCACCCACGGTTTGTTGGGGTTAGTCCGCGCTGCGCGCTCAATCCAGTCGCGCAGCAGGTTCGAGCCGGCATCGTCGTTCATGGCGGATGGCCCGTGCAATTACTTAGCAATTTAAGCATTTCACCGGGGAACACGACAAGGCAGGCAGCGGCGCCGCCACTATAAAGGACCGGGCTCGGGTGCTGCGATGCAACAACATCTGGCTGCGACCGGACGCGAATCAGTGCCCAACCTGTCACTTGCCGAAGAAGATGTGCCGGAAAATGGGGAAGTTTTCGTGGTTTATGGATGGTTAATGACGGTTTAAGGAACCGTTAACCATCGGGCGGCAGGTTCCGCATAGCGATTCCCAAGTGCGACCCCTTAGAATGGCTCTCACAGAAAAGAAGACCTCCAACGGCTGGCTCGGCCAAGCTGAGCGCCTCGCGATCATGCACGGCACCGCAGGGACAAAGGCTATAGCCGCCGCTGAACTGGCGCACCAACAGCCGCTGTTTAACCTCGTAAAAACAAGCCCGGATTTTCTCGAAGCGGAAGAACCGCTGGACGCCGCGACCCGTGAACTCCAGCTCACCAAGGAGCTCGAACTGGCACGCGCCAAGATTAGTAGCTTTGAGCGCCGCATAACCCGTGAAAAATCGACAGCTGATTCATTGAAGCAGGAATTAGAAAGAGTATCGGAGCAGCTAGATCCAGCAGAGACCAGGATCGCTGACTTGGAGAGGCAACTCGCCGCAGAACAAAACACGGCCGCACGTCGCGAAAACGAGACACTTTCTCTGCAAACCTCGCTCGATCTGGTTTCTGCCGAGAACTCGCGATTGCAAGCGCAAGTCAGGCTGAGCGGATCGATGCTGGAAGAGGCTAAAGCACAGACCAAAAGCCTATGGAATGAAGCGGCTGCATCCGAGATGAAGCGCGTTGCTCATATGAAGGAAGCAGAGCGATATCGTGCCGAAGCCGAAGCGAAGGAAGCGCTCCTCGATGCGGCGAAGTCACGCGCAGAGCTTGCGGAAAAACTCTATGCTGACGTGCGGGAGCGATTGGCTCTTCGCGTTGAGGAAGACAGCCTCAACAGGCGCAAGATCGCTGAGCTGACCGATATTTGCAGCGACAAGGGCAAGAAATTCGACGAACTGCGCGCGACACTCATTGCAAAGCAGCTCCAGATCGACGAGTTGGAAAAGTCCCGCCACGATCTCGCTACAGCAACCAACGCGTTACTCACGACCTATGAGAGCCATCGGTCCGCCTGGCTGCAAAGTGGAGCTCGCGCAATAGCAGAAGTGCCGAAGGTGGAGCAGGCTGCATCTGAACCGCCGGCCTTCCCCGCTCAGGCTGTCCATGAGACCGGACGCAACAAGTGGACCGAGCTCGCTCGGGAACTGACGAAACTGCACATCAAACGGCAGCTTCCGCTTTCGGCGCAAGCAATCCTGGCGCCAGTCCTTCTCGCTAATACCGTCGGCTTTTAGCTCTCGCGCCACGTCGCCGGTTGATGTAAGCGAAAGTGATGGCACAGCCTTCACTTTGGCCCGACCTGCCGCTTGAACCATGGAGCGAGACCTGCGACACGCTGCATTTATGGACGCAGATCGCTGGTAAGGTGCGTATCGCTACAACGCCGCTGATCAATCACTGGTGGAACTCAACTTTTCTGGTGACAGCGCGTGGACTTGCAGCGCCGGCGATGACTTATTCCGACGGCACGTTCAACATCGTCTTTGATTTTGCGCATCATCAACTCGTCATCGAGACCAGCGATTGCCGAACGGAAAGCTTCGCGCTTGAGCCGATGGCCGTCGCGGATTTCTACGCCGAATTCATGAAACGGCTGCATCGGCTCGGCATCGACGTCACAATTCGGACGATGCCGTGCGAAATCGAGAAGGCGACGGCATTCGATCAGGATCGCAGCCACGCGCAATACGATCCGGAATACGCGCAGAGGTTCTGGCGGGCGCTGATGCAATCCGCGCGCGTCATGAATGACTTTCGCGCCCGCTTTGTCGGCAAGGTCAGCCCGGTTCACTTCTTCTGGGGCAGTTTCGATCTGGCCGTCACGCGGTTTTCCGGGCGAAAGGCGCCGCCCCCGAAGGGGCATACGCCGCATGTTGCCGACTGGGTGATGGCAGAAGCCTACTCGCACGAATGTTGGAGTTGCGGTTTTTGGCCAGGCAACGGCGGCTTCGGTTACCCAGCTTATTACGTCTATGCCTATCCGGAGCCGGCCGACTATAGCGACACCCATCTCGCCACATCCGATGCCGCCTACAACAAAGATCTCGGCCAATTTATTTTGCCTTACGAAACCGTGCGCAAGGCAAGCGATCCCGATGCGCTATTGCTCGGATTTCTGCAGGAGACCTATGAAGCAGCTGCTAATCTCGCAAAATGGGATCGGAAATCGCTGGAGCGCGATCGATGATGTCTCGCGTATTTCTCACTGTCCTTACGGGCTGTCTGCTGGTTTCGCTGGTGCGCCCAGCAACCGCTGCCGAACCCTTTTGTTCAAACCAGGCGCATGCGACCCCGGCCGGGGTCCCTGCCAATCTGGTGTCTCGCGTTGGTAAAACGTTCCAGATCGACGACAATGCGGTCAACGCGGCAGCGTACGTTCGCTGTGTCGGCTCGAAACTCATCGCTTGCTATGTCGGCGCCAATCTCATTTGCGACAAGGCGGATACGCGCCGTTCGCTGACCGGCGCGACCGCATGGTGCCGCGCCAATCCGGGATCACAATTCATCCCGATGTCAGCGACCGGCCACGGCACGATCTACCAATGGTCGTGCCAAGGACCGCGCGCGGTCGCTGGCAATGCGTCGATGCACGTCGATCGGCAGGGCTACATCGCTGAGAACTGGAAAGACGTGCAATAACGCCTTCGAGTTAAGCCGCGACCGCCTGCGCCTTTTTATCCAGCACGAAATCGTAGTGCACGACGCAGAACGGCTCGTTCATCAGTTCACCGCCCGGCGCCTTGCTGCCCGCGGGCATCTTTTTGAAATCGACAATCAACGGTTCTTTCACGCCGTAGACCGCATCGTTCTCAATCCACTTGTCGCCGGACTGGAACAGATGGGTCACCAGGCCATGATAGCCCGGCGCGCTGAGCGCGAAATGAATGTGTGCCGGCCGCATGTGGCTGAGATTGGTGCGGTTCATCAGTTCCCCGATCGTGCCGTCCATCGGGATCGTGTAGGCGATCGGCGCTACGGTGCGGATCAGATATGAACCGTCCGGCTGCGACTGATAGAGGCCGCGCATCCACGGTCCGGTGATTTCCGGACGTTGCGCCTCGTACAAGCCGTCACCGTCCGTCTGCCACAGATCGAGCACCGCTCCGGCAACCGACTCACCCTTGGTGCCGCTCACCTTACCGCTGACGAAGCACGGAATACCTGGCGCGTTGATGGCCATATTGCCGCCGTTGGCAACGGGCGGCGCATCGGCGACATGGAACGGACCTTCCACCGTGCTCGGGGTCGAGCCGTTCGCCTGCCGGTGATTGACGGCATCGACCAGCATGCTGATGCCAAGGACGTCCGACATCAGGATGAATTCCTGGCGCTTGTCGTCGCACGTCTGGCCGGTGCGGGTCAGGAAATCGATCGCGATCGCCCATTCCGCCTGTGTCGGCTCGATCTCGCGCACGAAAGCGTGAGCGTGCTTCACCAAGGCCTGCATAACCTGCTTTAGCCGCGGATCGGGAATATCGCTCCAGCGCTGGCGCACAACGTCGGTCAGATTGCTTTCCGTCACATAAGGCATGGTCGTCTCCTGGAAGTTCCCAATGTTACTTGCCTGTGAGCTCGTCGCGCACGATGGCGGCTCCCTCGGCCATGGCTTTCATTTTACCAAAAGCAATCGCGCGCGGCAGATATTTCATGCCGCAATCCGGCGCCACCACAACCCGATCTGCCGGGATGTGGGCCAGCGCCCTCCGGATGCGATCGGCAACGACCTGTGGCGTTTCAACGGCTTTATCGGCCAAATCAATGACACCCAGAATAATGGTTTTTGACGGCAACTCCCGCAACACCTTGAGATCCAGCTTAGGCTGCGCCGCCTCGATGGAAACCTGCTGCGCCTTGGAGCCCTCAAGCTCCGGGAGGAATGAATAACCCGACGGCTTGTCGTGGACGACCGCGGCATAGCCGAAGCAGAGATGCACCGCGACGGTGCCGTTGACGCCCGCGAGCGCGCGATCGAGGGCCTTCAGCCCATATTGTCGGGCCTTGTCGGGGTGCTGCTGCATCCACGGTTCGTCGATCTGGACGACGTCGGCACCAGCTGCGAACAAGTCCTTAATCTCGGCATTGACGGCGTCAGCGTAGGCGAGCGCGACCGCCTCCTCATCCTTGTAGTAATCGTCTTGCGCCTGTTTCCCCATGGTGAAGGGACCGGGCACGGTGGCTTTGATCTGCCGATCGGTATTGGCGCGCAACACCTTGAGATCGTGGAGTTCGACAGCATGGCGGCGCTTGATGGGGCCAACCACCCGCGGCACCGGGATGGGCTTGCCGCTACGATTGATCACCGTGCCGGGATTTTCGGTGTCGATGCCGTCCAGAGCGGTGGCAAAGCGGTTCGAATAACTTTCGCGCCGCTGCTCGCCATCACTGATGATGTCGAGGCCGGCCCGTTCCTGGTCGCGGATGGCCAGGACGGTGGCGTCGTCTTGCGCCGCTTCGAGCTTGTCCGGCGCAACCAGCCAGAGATCGTCGACCCGAACGCGCGGCACCTGTTTCGACAGCCTGGCGCGGTCGATCAGCCAATCCGGTTGCGGATATGAACCAACGAGCGAAGTGGGAAACAGCATTTAAATCCTCTGCGTCCCGCCTCGCCAATCCGGATCGTCGCGCGCGACAGGATATCCTACGCCTTCACAGCGTTAGCGTAGGGATAGATCACATCGCCGGTCTTGTCAGCGGCGGGCGTCAAGACCGTCTGATAGCTCATGCCGCGCCAAGTTTCGAGATTAGCGCCGTCGGTGATGTCATGATACTGAACTTGCAATTGATGGTCTTTGACCCACTCGCCGTTCTTACCGAACTTCACGCCCTCCGCCATGATCGAATTTACGGCGTTGCTGCGCAGGTAATCAGCGAGCTTGGCATCATCAATACTCTTGGTGCCCTCGACCGCCTGGGCCATGACCTGCAAATAAGCATAGCCCCAGCCGCCGAGGTAGTAGCCGAGCGGATCAACGCCCTGCCCGGCCGCCCGCGCCTGATACTTTTTGAAAAAGTCCGCGGCCGGCGCCATCAACTTTGCCGATGGCACCCAGTTGTCATAGTTGATGACGCCATTGAGCTTGCCTTTAAGCTTGTCCTTGATCGCAGTCGCCTGCAACCCAACCATTGCGCCGCCCATCATCTTCGGTTTAAAGCCGAGTTCGTTGGCGGAGAGCAACATGCCGACCGAGCTTAACGGATAAGAGCAGATCACGAGGAGATCCGGGTTCACTGCCTGGATAGCGCGGATCACCGGTGAGTAGTCGGTCGTGTTTGGCGGATAAGATTTGTCGTAGACGATATTGAAGCCGTACTGCTTCGCATTAGCGCGAGCGCCCTCGGCCGCATTGCGCGAAAACTCCGCATCCTCCGCGGCAATGGCGATGGTTTTCGGCTTCGGGTTTTGCGCGGCCGCTACCTGAAAGAAACCCTCGGTGATGGTCTGCTTTGGATTCGGCCCGCCGGTCGGAATGTAAGAGAAGTAACGCGGATATTTGAATTCCGCATTGGCATCCAGCGCGAATAGACTGATGAACGTCTTGTTCTTCTGCATGATCACCGGGATAGCGGGCGCAACCATGTTGGTTGCATAGCCGCTGACCACGAGATCGACTTTGTCGACTTCAAGCAGCTTGGTGTAGATGCCGGGCACGGTCCCTGGGTTGCTCTGATCGTCATAGTTGATCAGTTGTACCTGACGCCCCAGCAAGCCGCCTTTGGCGTTCACTTCTTCCTGCCAAATCTGCGCGCCGAGCAGCGCCTGCTTGCCATTGACGGCGAGTGGGCCGGTCAGCGCCATGCCGAAGCCTATTTTGATCGGTGCGGCGCCTTGCGCGAACGCGCGCGAAGCGCTGATTGCAGGCGAAATAAGTGCGGCGCCCAATCCGGCATTGACGTTGCGACGTGAAATTCGACTTGTCATGACTTCCCTCCTTGGTGTGAGGGACTCGGGCACAACACCACGGGTCCTCTTAATTCCCGCATTCCAAAGTGCTTGCCCCCGCAACGCATCACGTGGCGTTGCAGGGGGTAGACAGAATTTATCCCAGCGCCTTGGCGTAAGGATAAATGAGGTTTCCAGTTTTCTCGTCATCCGGCGTGATCACCGCCTGATAACTCATGCCACGCCAAGTCTCGAGGTTCGCAGCATCGGTGACGTCGTGATACTGGACCTGCATCATCCCGGATTTGGTCCACTCACCGTCTTTGCCGAACTTGATGCCGGAAGCCATGATCGTGTTGAAGGTGTTGCTACGCAGATAATCGGCGATCTTGTTGTCGTCGATGCTTTTCGATCCGGTGACGCCGTCCGCCAGCACCTGCATGTAGGAATACCCCCAACCGCCCAGATAATAACCAAGCGGATCGACGCCCTCGGATTGCGCGCGCGCCTGATATTTCTTGAAGAAATCCGCGGCCGGCGCCATCAGCTTCGTCGACGGTACCCAAGTCTCATAGTTGGTGATGCCATTGAGCTTGGATTTGAGCTTGTCCTTGAACGGAGTGGCCTGCAATCCCACCATCGCGCCGCCCATCATCTTCGGCTTTAAACCGAGTTCGCTGGCGGAGAACAACAAACCGACCGAGCTCAGCGGATAGCAGCAAAACACCACGAGGTCGGCGTTGGTTGCCTGCAACGCACGAACGATCGGTGAAAAGTCCGTCGTCGTCGGCGGGAAATTCTTATCGTAGACGATGTTGAAGCCATACTTCTTGGCATTGGCGCGCGCGCCGTCGGCGGCATTATGCGAGAACTCGGCGTCCTCCGCTGCAATTGCCACGGTCGTCGGTTTCGGATTTTGCGCGATCGCCGCCTGAAAGAAGCCCTCGGTGAACGCTTCTTTCGGCGTTGGACCGGTCGGCAGCATCGAGAAGTATTTCGGATAGTGGAATTCGCTGTTGGCGGCGAGCGCGAACAGGCTCACGAAGGTTTTGCCCTTCTGCATCACCACCGGGATCGCAGGCGCGACCATGTTGGTCGCATAAGCGCTGACCACCAGATCGACTTTGTCGACATCCATTAGCTTGGTGTAGATGCCCGGCACGTTCGCCGGATTAGACTGATCGTCGTAGCTGACCAACTGAACCTGACGGCCGAGCAATCCGCCCTTGGCATTGACGTCGTCTTGCCAGATCTTCGCCCCGAGCAGCGCCTGCTTGCCGTTGGGCGCCAGCGGACCGGTCACGGACATGCTTAAACCGATCTTGATCGGATCACCGCCTCCCTGAGCGAAGACGCGGACTGGCGCGACCGCAGGCGAGATAAGCGCGGCGCCAATTCCAGCATTAATGCTGCGCCGCGAGATGCGATGACTCATTAGGACGTTCCTCCAAAAGGCAGTTTTTCTGTTTCCGGCACTTGCCGCGCCGTCCAAAATCGGGCCGACGCGAGATCGTGCCTGACGGTAGGATGCCCTGCTTTAAGGACTGTGGAAAGGGAGCGGTGGGGAGCGTGGCAATCTGACCAGCCAATTGTTACAGCAAAACCAATCTGGCCCCCACGGCTCGGACAACCCCAACCTCGTCGAAACCTGCATCGGCCTCGAAATCAACGGCTATCTCGCGGCCGAATTCTAATTCGCCACGTTCTTAGTCACGCCCCTTAGCTGGGGCGCCTGACCGCCATTGCCCCGGGGCGTGACGCGGTAGCTGCCCTCGCCACGGCAAGAGAAGACGCGCCTTACGCCTATGGTCGCATGTGACCGAGCTCCGATGGCCAGCAAGCCATCAAGCGTTCTCATAGAGGGCAGCCGTACGGACATCGTCTTCGATCATCTTCCAGATACGATCGACCAGCGCGACGAACTCGGGCGTGCGCTTGACCTCGAGAGTGCGAGGACGGGGCAACGAGATTTTGATTTCGGCCTGAACGCGTCCTGGCCGCCGCGCGAACACCAGCACGCGATCCGACAGAAACACCGCCTCATCGATCTGGTGGGTGACAAACAGCACGGTCTTCTGACCGCGCTCCCAGATACGTAGTAGTTCGGCCTGCATGATTTCACGGGTCTGGGCGTCGAGGGCCGCGAACGGCTCATCCATCAGCAGGATTTCCGGATCGATGGCCAGCGCGCGGGCAAGATTGACCCGCTGGCGCATACCGCCGGAAAGTTGCCTGGGATGATAATTCTCGAAGCCTTCAAGACCGACGAGCTTCAATAACTCCATCGTGCGCTTGCGGTCGGCAGGACCGATCTTGCCGGCAACCTCACGGCCGATGATGGCGTTGGCGAACACCGTCCGCCACGGCAGCAAGCTGTCGTTCTGAAACACAAATCCGCGGTCGGTCCCCGGCTCGCGCACGATACGGCCATCAAGGGACACTTCGCCCGACGTCGCATGTTCAAGTCCGGCGACGATACGCAGGAACGTGGTCTTGCCGCAACCGCTTGGCCCAACGACGCAGATGAACTCGCCGCGTTCGACACCAAGATTAATATCGCGCAGCGCGTCCAGATCGCCGAACGATTTATTCAAATGCGAGACTGCAAGCTTCGGCGCCATGATCTTCCTCAATCACGCGTCCACGGCACCAGCCGCTCTTCAAGCCGGCCAAAGCCTGCCGTCATGATGATGCCGGCGACTGCCAGGATCACCACAGCAGCGAAGAGTTCCGGCATATTGAACGCGTCGGCCGATTGGCTGATCAGCCGGCCAAGCCCGGCGCGCGAGCCAAAGAGTTCCGCAACCACAACGCCGATCAGGCCGCGGCCGATGCCAAGCTTCAGCCCAGCCAGGATGAAGGGCAGAGCCGAAGGCAACGATACTTTGAAGAAGATCTGACGCTTCGTTGCGCCAAACGAACGCAGCATCTCGATCAATCGCTCGCTCGTGGTGCGCAGGCCAGCCTCGGTATTGATCGTGACGGTAAATAGCACCAGCGAGATCACCACGATCACCTTCGACCAGATGCCGATGCCGAGCCAGAGGATAAACAGCGGCGCTAGCGCAATCGTCGGCGTGGCGTAGAGTCCCGAAACCCAAGGCTGCAAGGCTTGTTTCATCGTAACGCTCGAGGCCATGGCGACGCCGAGCGCAATGCCGGCGATGCAGGCAATAACGTAACCAAGCGCGAATTCCTCCGCACTCACCACCACGTGCTGCCAAAGCTGCCCGGTAACCGCGAGATTGTAGATCGCAATGGCGATCTGCGACGGTGCTGCTAAAAACAATGCATTGTTGATGAGGAAGCGGCTGATAATCTCCCATACCAGCAGGCCGCCAACGACAGACAGCGTGCCGGCGAGATACCGGCTGCGCAATGCCATGAGGACTTGTCGCGGCGCTTTTGCTGGGCCGAGCTTCGGCGCACTTACTGTTTTAACGCCGTCGCTGGTCGCACTCATCACTCTGAAACCTGTGTCACCCCGGGCAGTATGACACGATCGACAGTAAAATCAGCCGGAAGATCGCCAAGATTGTGTAAAGCGTCGATCACATTACCGACTTTGTGCTTTGAGATCATGCCTGTCGGTTCGAACAAGTTTTTGTCGTGCAAAAAGACATAGGCCTTTTCCACATCGTCCCGTGCGATCCTGCTGGTATCCACCTGGATCTGGACGGCCGCCTCGCGGTTGTTGGGATCATCGAACCAGGCGACCGCCTTTGTGTACGCGGCAAGGAAGCGCTTGAGCGCGTCGGAATTCGCCTCCGCCCAGGTGCGATTGACCGCCATGCCGGCGAACGGCATGTCGGGCAGATAGTCGAACGTAAAGCCGAGATTGGTGAAACCCGCACTCTCGGCGTAGAAATTGAACGGCACCGTGAGCAGCGCGGCGTCGACCGCGCCTGAATTCAGGGCTGAAAATCGCGCACTGGTGGCGCCTGCGAAAACATAGTCATAGTCGCCGGATTTTAACCCGTGTGGTTCCAGCATCCGCTCGGTAAAGATACGGGTGATATCTTTGGCGCCCCCGATGCTGATGATCTTGCCCTTGAGGTCTTCAATCTTCTTGATCTCGTGTCTCGCCAACAACGCGTATGGCGGTGCCTGGATCACAATGCGCACCAGCGCCACCGGCGCGCCCTTGTCGATAGCGCGTATCGGATCGACCATCCCCGCGCTTGGCGCAACGCTGTAGGAGCCGGCAGCGAGCTGCTGGATAACGGAGGCGTTGGACTGCGAGAATACGAGATCGATTTTCAGGTTCGCGGCGTCGAAATAGCCGTTCTTGGCAGCGATGTGCAGCGGCCAGAGGTTTGCCGACGTGGCATCGACCGACCCGACCGAAATCACATCGGCAGCAACGGCAGGGCAAGGCGTGAGCGCCAAACGATGCGCCCATGACGACACAAAGCAATGCTGCGCGCATCGCCCTCATCGACAACCTCAATCCGTCATCTGCGTTACACCGGGTAGAACGGCTTTATTGATATCCAGTGCGCCAGGCAGATCGCCAAGACTTCTCCATGGCGCGGGCGAGGTTTTCGAGCTTTGCGCGGGAAACTTTTCCGGTCGGCTCGAAATAATGGCCTTTGCGGAAGAAGTCGTAGGCCTTTTCGACATCGTTCTCACTCAAGCCACTGGCAGTCTTGAGGATCCGCAGCGACTCCGCGCGATTATTGTCGTCCTCAAACCACGCGACGCTTTTATTCTTTACGCGCAGCATTTTTTCCAATGTCGTCTTATTGGCAATGGCCCAGGCATTGTTGACCGCGGTGCCGGAGAACGGCAGGTCGCTGACGTAATCGACGGTTAGGCCGAGGCTATTGAAGCCCTTGGCGATTGCCTGAAAATCGAAGGGCGGCAGCAGAATAGCGGCGTCGACTGCGCCCGCAAGCAGAGCCGAGGCACGCGCCGTTGTTGCGCCGGCAAAGACCATATCGAACTCACCGGGTTTTACACCATTTGCCGCGAGCATGCGTTCGACATAGATGCGCGTGATGTCCTTCGGTCCACCGAGCGAGATCAGCTTGCCTTTCAGATCTTTCATGCTGGCAATGTTCGGCTTGGCGACAAGATCGTAAGGTGGCGCTTGCACGTCGATCCGCACGATCGAAATCGGTGCCCCCATGCCCACGGCGCGCAAAGGATCAGCAAGCCCGGTCTGAACTCCCATGCCGAGCGATCCGGCGGCAACCTGCTGTACAAGAGCGGCGCTGGACTGCACGTAAACGATGTCGGCGTTCAAATCCTCGGCGGCGAAGAAGCCCTTGTCCATCGCGATAAGTTCTGGCCAGAAATTTGCCGAAGGCTGCCCGACGGTGCCAAGTGTCACCTGTTCGGCGGCATAGGCCGGTGCAACAGCCGAAACTGCAAAAATCAACGTTGAAAATACGATCCGTGCTGCAATCCCTTTACGCCACATTGCACCCCTCCATCGTTACATCTTGGTCTGGTCGCGGTAGTGGCTTGCAATCTCCATGCCGGTGGCTTTCCAAACGCGGTCGTGCCCGCTGATGTATCGGAGCGCGGCGTCGAATGCGTCGATGCGATGCGGCACGCCGGTGAGGTACGGATGGATCGCAATCGCCATCACCCGGCCCGACTGTGCCCCCTCGCGGTAGAGCACATCGAACTGCCGGCAAATCATCTCGCGAAATTCATCCGCCGTGCGGTTGAAGCGCTCGAAAGCCGGTTTGTCGTTGATTTCGTGGCTGTACGGGACGCTGACCAGCGTCCGCCCGCCATCGAGCGACATGATGTAAGGCTGATCGTCGTTGGTCCAGTCGCAAACGTAATCGCAACCTTCCCCCGCCAGCAGATCGAGCGTGTCCCAAGTCTCCTGCAGGCCGGAGCCGAGCCAGCCGCGCGGGCGTGTACCGGTCGCACGCTCAATGGTGCCGAGCGCATTCTCGATGATCCGCGGCTCGTCGCCGGGCGCTGCTGCATTAAGACGGCGGGTGTTGCTTTCGCAATGACCCATCCATTCCCAGCGCAGCTTATTGCCTTCCTCGATGATCGCCGGATGTTCGGCGCACAGTTCGCTGTTGAGCGCGACCGTGCCGCGGATGCCATGGCGGTCGAGTACCTCCATGAGACGGAAGACACCGACCCGATTGCCGTAGTCGCGCGAAGACCAGGTCGGCACATCAGGCACCGGCACACCATTGCCGCCGGACCCGGGCGGCACTTTCTCATCGAGCGCGAAAAACTCGATGTTGGGAATGACCCATAGCGCGACATGCGCACCGTTCGGCCATTTCAGCGGCGGACGATGAATAATAGGCGAATAAGGAAACGGGCCATACCGCGCCGGCTTCATGATCAGCTCGCCTTCTTGACGGCGGGACTTTTCGCACCGAGTTGCGCGACTACGTCGTCGACGTGGATGACATCGGCGTATTTATGATGCAGGTCGAACAGATTGACTTTGTGCGACAAGAGGGAGCGATCGAAGCAGCACTCCTCCGCCAGTACGACATGATAGCCGTTCGAATAGGCATCGACCGCGCTGGCACGTACGCATCCCGACGTGCTCTCGCCGCAAATGATCAGCGTCTGGACGCCGAGTTGGGTGAGATGCGCGGTAAGCGGCGTGCCATAGAAGGCGCTGGCGCGTTGTTTGGTGATCACCACGTCGCCTTGCTGCGGCTTGAACTCCGGCCGGATGACAAAGTCGGTCGGATCGATCGACGCCTTGTTGCGTTTGGTGGCGCCGACGAATTCAGGCCGGCTTTCACTGCGGGTGTCGCCAGTCGAATAAAAGATCGGCAGGCCTGCCGCACGCGCCGCCGCGAACAGACGCTTGGTCGGCTCGATCGCATCATAGGCGTAGTGGCCGCAAGCGCTGGGAAAGGTCTTGGCGAGTTCCGCCGGCGGCTTGGCGCCGCCGCGATAGACCAGCTCGTAGAGATCGATGGCGAGCAGCGCGGGCGCAGGCCCAACGAAGGTCTTGCGCCGGTAAGGGGAATAAATTTCAAGAATTTCCGGCGTAACCACGTCCTGCCAGCAATGATCCTCAAATTCGTCGTTCATGCCACGCTCTCCTGTCCATCTCCCGTAACGATACAGGTAACCCCGGGTTTTGGAACAGGTCGGCAGCAACTCCACAGGCCGGTCGGGTGCCCAATGCCGCGGCGGCGAGCACGGCGACCCCGGTTAACACCGGATATTCCAGCGGAATTTACGACGTCACCCTCGCCGACCACCTCGCAATTTTGCGATTAGCTTTCGGCTTAGAACGGGCTAGAATCAGTCTTGAGATGGGCCCCGCGGCGCAGCCGATCCCATGTGGGGATGCCCAGCTTGCAAACCCGGGAGGACAGTATGATTGCCCTTTCCATTAACGGAAAGTCTTACAACGTCGACGCTGAATCCGACACGCCATTGCTCTGGGTGATCCGCGACACAATCGGACTCACCGGCACCAAATACGGTTGCGGCATTGCCCAGTGTGGCGCCTGCACCGTGCACATCAACGGCGTCGCCACGCGCTCCTGCCAGGTCCCGGTTGGAACCGTCGGCTCGAAGCAGATCACCACTATCGAAGCAATTGCCCAGAGCGGAAAGCTGCATCCGATCCAGCAAGCCTGGCTCGAGCTCGATGTGCCGCAGTGCGGTTATTGCCAGAGCGGCATGATCATGGCGGCGGTGTCGCTGCTCAAAACCAATCCAAAGCCAACCGATGAAGATATCGATGCGGCGATGACGAACATCTGCCGTTGCGGAACTTATCAACGCATTCGCGCCGCGATTCACGCGGCCGCTGATCACGCGTGAGGGGGATCGCAGCCATGACATATATGCCAAAAGTAAATCGTCGTTCCTTTGTCATCGGTTCATCGGCCGCCAGCGCCGGGCTCGCGCTTGGCTTCCACGTGCCATTCGACACCGATGTCGCCCATGCCGACGCGGTCAGCTCACCCGAGGTTAACGCCTGGGTCGTTGTGAAGCCCGACGAAACCGTCGTCATCCGCATAGCCCGATCGGAAATGGGCCAAGGCACGATGACCGGCCTCGCCCAGCTTGTCGCCGAGGAGTTGAACGCGGACTGGTCGAAGGTCACGACCGAATTCCCGACGCCCGGCCAGAACGTCGCGCGCAAACGGATATGGGGCGAGTTCTCAACCGGCGGCAGCCGCGGCATTCGTGAATCGAACAAATACGTTCGCGAAGGCGGCGCAGCCGCGCGCATGATGCTGATCCAGGCGGCTGCCACTGCGTGGAATGTGCCGGCAGCCGAATGCACGGCCGAAAAGGGCGTGATTACGCATAAGGCGTCGAATCGCACCGTCACTTACGGCAAGGTCGCCGACGCCGCCGGCAAGCTCGAGGTGCCGACGAACATCGCGCTGAGGGATCCAAAGACCTGGACGATCGCCGGCCAGCCGCTCAAACGGCTCGACACCGCCGACAAAATCGTCGGCAAGACGATATTCGGCATCGATACCCGTCAGCCGAATATGCTGTATGCAGCGATCAGCGCCTGCCCGGTTTTCGGCGGCAAGCTGCAAAGCGTCGACGAGGCGCATGTCGCCGACATGCCGGGCGTGAAGAAAGTCGTAAAGGTCGGCGACAACGCTGTCGCGGTCGTTGCCACTTCATGGTGGCGGGCGAAGAAAGCGCTCGAAAGCCTGCCGATCACCTGGGACAATGGTGAGAACGCCAAGGTCTCCAGCGCCAGCATCGCCGACTTCCTGAAGGAAGGTCTCGACGCCGAGCAAGCCTTTGTCGGCAACCAGGCGGGCGACGTCAAAGCCGCACTCGCCGGCGCAGCGAAAGTCGTGACGGCGACATACTCCTACCCGTACCAGAACCATGCGCCGATGGAGCCGATGAACGCGACGGCGATCTACACCTCCGATAAGTGCGAGGTGTGGTGTTCGACGCAAAATGGTGAAGCGGCACTGGCGGTGGCTGCCGAGGCCTCCGGCTTGCCTGTCGCGCAATGCGACGTCCACAAGACTTTCCTTGGCGGCGGTTTCGGCCGGCGCGGACAAAGCGATTTCGTCCGTCAGGCCGTGCTGATCGCGAAGGAAATACCGGGCACGCCGGTGAAGCTATTGTGGTCGCGCGAAGAGGACATGACGCACTGCTATTATCATCCGATCACGCAGTGCAAGATGACAGCGGGCTTCGACGCCAACAAAAACCTGACTGCGCTTCACATGCGCATTTCAGGTCAGTCGATCCTGGCGACGGTGCTGCCGTCGCGCATGGACAAGGACGGGAAAGATCCGGTGACGTTCCAAGGTCTCGCTCCCGGCGGGCCGGAAGGTGCATTCGGGTACAACGTCCCGAACCTCCTGATCGATCACGCCATGCGCAATCCCTCCGTGCCAGCGGGCTTCTGGCGCGGCGTCAACACCAACCATAACGCGATCTATGTCGAGACCTTCATGGACCAACTGGCCCATGAGATCGGCGAAGATCCGCTGGCGTTCCGCCTAAAGTACCTCAAGCCGAAACACGCTGCGGTGCTTAAGGCCGTGGCCGAGAAGGCGGGATACAACACGCCAGCGCCTAAAGGCGTCTATCGCGGTATTTCGCAGATCATGGGCTTCGGCAGCTATGTCGCGGCTTGTGCGGAAGTTTCGGTGACCGACGGCAACCTGAAAATCCACCGCATTGTCGGCGGCACCAATTCCGGCCACGCCGTCAATCCGGAGCAGATCGCACGTCAGGTCGAAGGCTCGTTCGTCTATGGGCTTTCGGCGATGCTGTATGGCGAGTGCACCGTGCGTGGGGGCGCCATCGTGCAGAAGAACTTCGATACGTATCAGGTGATGCATATCGATGAGATGCCGAAGGTCGAAGCTATCGTAATGCCGGATTACGAGTTCTGGGGCGGAGTCGGCGAGCCGACCATCGCCGTTGCTGCACCCGCCGTGCTCAACGCCATCTTCGCGGCGACAGGCAAGCGTATCTACAACTTCCCGCTCAAGAACAACGATCTGCACTCGGCTTAGAGGCAAGGTTCAGGCGGCGGGCTGCAAAGCCTGCCGCTTTTGCTTTTGTAATGATGAAAGAACGAACTCGCCGGCAAATTCTCAAAGGTGCGGGTGGCACTGTTGCTGCCGCCACGCTGTGGCCGCACGCGCTACGGGCGCAAGCTGCCCCGCGCGTGGTCGTGATCGGAGGCGGTTTTGCCGGCGCAAGCTGCGCCCGAGCGCTTCGCACTGCCGATCCGAAAATCGCGGTGACGCTGGTTGAAGCCCGCTCCACCTACACCGCACCGCCGATGAGCAATGCCGTACTCGGCGGTCTGCGTGATCTTTCCAGCCAGCAATTCGGGTACGACAAGATAGCCAGCACTGGCATCACGGTAAAAATCGCCAATGCGACCGCGGTCGATACCCAAGCCCGCAGCGTTACGCTCTCGACCGGCGACAAGCTTTCCTACGACAGGCTTGTGCTCGCACCAGGTATCGGCCTGCGGTTTGATGCGATCTCCGGCTATAGCGAAGCCGCGGCTGCGCAAGCGCCCCATGCCTGGACTGCCGACGCGGCACAATTCGACCTGCTCCATCGTCAGATCGAAGCCATGGACGACGGCGGCACGGTTGCGATCGTTGCTCCCGATAATCCATCGCGCTGTCCGCCCGGGCCGTATGAACGGGCGAGCATGATTGCCAGCTATCTCAAGACTAAAAAGCCGCGCTCGAAGATCGTCATTCTCGACGCCAAAGACAGCTTCAGCATGCAACAACTGTTTTTGAATGCATGGCAGCAGCTTTATCCCGGCATGATCGAGTGGAAATCGCCGTCGAACGGCGGCAATGCCGCATCGATCGATGTGGCGAAGAAAATCATCGAGACCGATTTCGACAGCTATCAGTACGCTGTCGCCAACGTCATACCGCCACAGAAAGCCGGTGCATTGGCGGCGCTGGCCGGTGTTGCCGACCGCAGCGGCTGGTGTCCGGTCGATGCAGTGACATTCGAATCGTTGCAACAAAAGAATGTCCATGTGATCGGCGACGCGGCGTTCGCCGGCTCCATGCCAAAATCAGCCTATTCCGGCGCTCTCGAAGGCAAGGTCTGCGCAGCCGCAATTGCGCAACTATTTGCCGGAAAGATGGCTGCACCGACAAACCTGGGCAGTAATTGTTACAGCCTCGTCGCGCCCAATTATGCGATTTCGATCACCGGCAACTTCGCACCGGTCAACGGCGAATACACCGAAGTCGATAATTCCATCAAATCAAGCCCACTCGACGCACCAGCATCACGGCGCGCCGAAGACGCAAAGAACGCCGATGACTGGTTTCGCACCATCACGTCCGAAATTTTTGGCTAGCGCAGCGACAGCGCTCACGCTGCTCGCGGTGGCACCCGCACCGTCGCGCGCCGAGCTCGCACATTACACCATCATCGGTGACGCAATCCCCGCGTCCCTAACAGGAACAAAAGGCGATCCGGCCCACGGCCGCACTATCGTCGCTAATCATACTGTCGGGCTTTGCCTGCTCTGCCATTCTGGGCCGTTCCCGGATGACCGTTTCCAGGGCAATGTCGCACCCGACCTCAGTGGCGCCGGCGCGCGCTGGAGCGAGGGGCAGTTGCGACTGCGAATCGTCGACGCCAGCAAACTCAATCCCGAGACCATCATGCCGCCGTTCTATCGCGTCGATGACTTGACGCACGTAGCGACGGCCTATCGCGACAAACCGGTACTGACCGCGGTGGATGTTGAAGACGTCGTTGCCTATCTAATGACCTTGAAGTGAGACAGGATATGGCTCGTCAAAATCCTTCAAGGCGCGGAATACTCAAGGCGGCAGGCGTACTCGCCGGCGCCGAGACCTTGTCACAGCTTTCGATACGGCCGGCGAAGGCGACGCCGGAAATGATGCAGGATGCGGTGCGCGCCGCGATCGGCGAAGCCCAGGTCCAGAAAGGCAAGGTCAAGCTCGATCTGCCCCCGCTGGTCGAGAACGGCAATTCCGTGCCATGCAATGTCACGGTCAATAGCCCGATGACGGCAGCCGATTACGTCAAAGCCATCCATATTTTCAATGAGAAGAATCCTCAACCGAACGTGATCAGCGTGAAGCTTGGGCCGCGCGCCGGAAAAGCAAGCTTCTCCACGCGTATCCGCTTGGCCGACACCCAGAACATCACGGCAATTGCGGAAATGTCCGACGGCTCCTGCTGGTCCGACGAAGTTTTCGTCATCGTGACACTGGCAGCTTGCGTCGAGGAGCCGAAACCATGATCGGGCGCGCGCTCATCCACGTCCCGGCAACCGCGAAGCGCGGCGACACCATCGAGATCAAGGCGCTGATCTCGCATGTGATGGAAACCGGCTATCGTATCGGCATCACCGGTCAGCCGATCCCGCGCGACATCATCGAAGATTTCGTCTGCACCTATAACGGCGAAGAAATATTCAGCGCCAAGTTCTATCCGGCCATTGCCGCCAATCCGTTCATGTCGTTCTTCACGGTGGCGACCGAAAGCGGCACGATCGCATTCTCCTGGACCGATCAGCACGGCGCGACACAGGTGCAGACTGCCGCGATCACGGTGGAATGATGCGGCTGACCAGCCTTTCCGCCGGCATTTTGGCGGCGCTGCTGGCAACAGGTGGCGCTCTCGCCGCGGAAATTCCCCTCGATCAGCGCCGTTCCGACAGTGACTTCGTCAGCGCCGATACGCGCGCCATGCAGAATGACGAGACCGCCAATCCCGGGATGCTTGCGGTGCTGGATGGTGAAGCGATCTGGAACGCCAAGGACGGCCAATCCAATAAATCCTGCGCCGATTGTCATGGCGACGCCGCCGTCAGTATGAAAGGCGTTGCGGCGCGATATCCAGCCTTCTCGGCCGCGCTTAATCGCCCGGTCGATCTTGAACAGCGGATCAATTTAAGCCGGAGCGCCGATCAGAAAGCAGCCGTCTTTGCATACGAAAGCAAGGAACTGCTCGCCCTCACTGCTTTTGTCGCGCACCAATCGCGCGGCATGCCGGACGCGGTCGAGGAGACCGCGCAGACCAAGCCGTTTATCGAAGCGGGGCGTACCCTGTTCGAGCGCCGCGAGGGACAGCTCAATCTGTCATGCGCGCAATGCCATGACGATAACTGGGGCAAAAAGCTTTCCGCCAGCATCATCCCGCAAGCGGAACCAACCGGCTATCCGATCTATCGCCTCGAATGGCAGGAAGTCGGCTCGCTGCAACGCCGGTTGCGGGAATGTATGTATGCCGTGCGCGCGCAGCCTTACGATTACGGCGCGCCGGAGCTGGTCGATCTCGAACTGTTCCTGATGTGGCGCGCCCGCGGCTTGCCAATGGAAACTCCAGCGGTACGGCCATAAACGATCATCCGCGGCGTGAGCGAATGAGCCGAGGTGTTTAGCGTGCGGGCGCCGTGACGAGCCGGGCGCGCGGCCCTTCGATATCAGGCAGCAGCGCTGTGAGCAGTCCGATCACTGGCAGGAATGAGCAGACGCGATAGACGAACTCAATATTGGTCCAATCGGCCAATTCGCCCAAGGCCGCAGCGCCAATACCCGCCATGCCAAACGCGACGCCGAAGAACAGACCGGAGACCATGCCGACACGCCCCGGCATCAGCTCCTGGGCGTAGACCACGATCGCCGAGAATGCCGACGACAAGATCAATCCGATCACCACGCTAAGCCCCACCGTCGCCGCGAGACCGACATAGGGCAGCACCAGTGTGAACGGCAGCACGCCGAGGATCGACACCCAGATCACGACCTTCCGGCCGAGGCGATCGCCAATCGGGCCGCCGATGAACGTGCCCGCAGCCGCCGCAGCAAGAAAGACGAACAGATAAATCTGCGCCGTCTCCGTCGGCAGTGCGAAACGGTGCATCAGATAGAAGATGTAGTAGCTGGTGATGCTCGAGAGATAGAAATACTTGGAAAAAATCAACGCGATCAGAATCGCGATTGCACGCCGTACCTGCGACTTCGGCAACACTGCATCGGGCACCGGCGCGCCGCGTACTTTCCGCGCTGCGTGACCGGCGCTGCGATACCAATTACCGAGCATCAGCAGAATGACCATCGCGCCGAGCGCGATAAGCGCGAACCAGGCAAGACTGCTCTGACCGCGCGGCAGGATGAAGAACGCTGCCAATATCGGGCCAATCGAACTGCCGAAGCTGCCGCCGAGCTGAAACAGCGACTGGGCAAAACCGTGAGCGCCGCCGGAAGCGAGCCGCGCCAACCGGGACGCTTCTGGATGGAAAATCGAGGCGCCAAGGCCAAGCAAAGTGGCGCCGCCAAGCAGTGCAAGATAGTTCGGCGCAAACGCCATGATCAAAATGCCGAAAAAAGTACATCCCATGCCGTAGGTCAGCGAATAAGGCTGTGGCTTATAATCGGTATAAAGGCCGACCAGAGGCTGCAATAGCGACGCGATGCCCTGAAAGACCAAGGTGATGAGACCAATCTGACCGAAGCTGAGAGCGAAATCCGGTCTTGAAGATCGGATAGATCGCAGGCACGAGCGATTGTGCGAGGTCGTTCAGCAGATGGCAGAAGCTGATCGCTGCCAATACCGCAAAAGCTCCGCTGCCGGCCTGTTGCCGGTCCACGACCGCCTGAGCCACGGAAATACCTTTCCAGCCTTCGCGCGACGAAGTTCAACGCTGGGCTTTGTTAATCGGATTCGGCCGGATACCTATCGCCCGAGGAGGGGAACCGCCACCCCGCTTGGGGCATCCGACCTATGCAGGTTTGGCCGCTGGGCTAAATTAAATACCGTCATCTGGTGCGTGCGGCGTCGGCCAGTTGTGCTCGAACTTGACGGTCTTCACCACTTCTTTAACCACACCGCAAAGCGGCACGCTCATGCGCAGGCTGTCAGCCTCCTTGAGCACGATGGTCATGTCCTTTTCCGCCCACGGCATCGGCTGCTCCTCGATGCGCGAAGCCAGCGCCCAATTGCTGGCGCTGGAAGCAACCAGCGCTTCGCGCAAAGCCTCGCGATCGACACCCAGCTTGTTGCCGAGCTTGAGGCCCTCGTCGTTCGCCGAGATGCAGGCCCACAGGATCAGATTGTTGACCATCTTGCCGACTTGCCCTGAACCGAGGGCCCCAAGATGAAACACGGTATCAGCGAACGCCGCGAACGCCGGACGGCAAGCATCGAACGCCGTCTTTTCTCCGCCGCCCATAAGCAAGAGTTTGCCGCGCTCGGCAGCCTGCTCGCCACGGCAGAGCGGAATGTCGAGCAAGGTCACGCCGGAGCGGCTGGCGGATCGCCGCTGCAGCTTGCGCATGGTGGCAGGCGCGACAGTCGAAGCAATCGCGATAACGCTGCCGTCTGCGCCCCGGCCAGCGCGCCGTTATCGCCGAACATAACCGCCTCGACTTCTGAATCGAAGCCGACTGCGATGATCGTCAGATCGCTCGCCGCCGCCACCGCCTTCGGCGAATTGACCGGCTGAACACCCAGCCCCGAAGCGGCCTTTATCGCCGTCAGTGTCACATCGTAGCCGATGACAGTGAACCCGCGCTCACGCAGCAACCGCGCCATCGGCATGCCCATTTTGCCGAGGCCGATGACTCCGACAGCGCGAATCTCTTTCATGACAGCAGGCCTATATCGCTTCTTTAGGGACTGGCTCGATACCCATGGTCTTCCAGATCAAGCGGCAAATATCGGCGTCTGGATCGTCGAGACCATCGCGCATACTGAAGTGATCGGCGCCAGGGATAATCTGAGCGACCAGACGCGGCATTCGCCCGCGCCAGGCATCGGAAAATTCCGTCATTTGCCGAATGAACTCGTCACCCTCGTTGGAGCCGATGGTCAGAAGAAGCCGCGGCGTAGCGTCGAGCGGTTGATGCCGCATCGGGCTGAGGTCGGCGACGTCGCTTTCGTTTAGACCCATCTTTTCTGTTGAGCCAGCCGTACCGGTTCAAGATCGTAGAGGCCGCTCAGGCTGGCGACACCTTTGATCCGGCCCGGAACACCATCCGGGTCGGTCAAAAGATGACCGCGAGATGCCCTCCGGCTGAATGTCCCGTGACGTAGATCCGCTCCGGATCGCCACCGTAGTCGCGGATATGCGCCGCAACCCAGCGTACCGCTTCGCGGCACTGACGAACCTGCTCGGCCATGCGAACATTCGGGATGAGAGTGTAGTTGATCACGACGTTGACGAAGCCCGCACCGACGAATCCCAGCGCGACATAGGAGGTGTCTTTTTTGTCGTTGCTGATCCAGTAACCGCCGTGAATATAGATTTGGACCGGCGCCAGTCCGGCTGTTCCCGGGCGGAAGATGTCGAGACGCTCGCCCGATGCCGGATCGTACGGTACGTCGAGCACGCAAGAGAGCGTATCGCGGGCGTGCTGACTTTGTTCGACCCAGCGAGCGCGGTAGGCCTTCAGCGTGTCGGCTGGAAGCTTAGCGCCATTATCGTATTGGCGGTCGAGCGCGGCGCGGTCGTACTGACGAAAGACGAAGGTCATGGAGGATTCCGCCGTGGCTTAATTCAATCCTTTACGCTTCGAACCGGAGTCTCAGGCGACAGCCCGCCACGGCGCTGCGCGAAAGTTTCCTTGCCGGTCTGTTCCCATTGGCCGGCAACAGCACGGCTGGCATAGGTGTCCCACAACGCATTCCAGTCGCCGAGCGAATAACCGTACCACGGAGGCTGCGGGTTGAGCGCCGGCAGGCCGAGCTCCTCCCAGATCTTGCGGGCACCTTCCATGAACTCGCGCTTCGGCAGGGCCAGCGGCGGTGCGCTGTCCTTCAGCGTCGCGTCGATCAACATGCTCGATTCCTCGCCGCGGGGCCCCGATTTCGGGCCATGCCCTTCGGCGCGATGCGGCGCGATGAACACGTCATTGATCGGATTTGCGCGATAGGCAAGCGACCAGAACACGGCGTCTGGATTTTCCGGATCGATGTCCTCGCTTACGCCGATGACATATTTTCCAACGTCGGCCTGCAGGCTCGCGGCACCGTGCAACGCACGCCAGACCTCTGTGCGCGGCACGCCGGGCGCAAACTGCACAAACAAAACCTTGCGCAGATTAGTCAGCGGCTCATGCATCACCACGCGACGCACGCCCTTGATCGACAGCGTGTCGCGCAAATGCACGAGATAGCGCGGTTCATAGGCGACGCGCTTCATCACGCTCGACTCGCTCGGTGTCACCTCGCTCAGTACCGAAGTGAACACCGGCGCGCGCTTGTGCGTAATCGCCGTGACCTGCATCGACATATTGAAATCTTCGAGAGCGACATGGCCGTGGCTCTCGCCAAACGGCCCTTCCGGCTCGAGCAATTCCGGATCGATCAGTCCCTCGATGACGATCTCGGCGTCGGCCGGCACGTCGAGGTCGACGGTTGCCGCTTTCACGATCCGGATCGGCGTGCCGGCGAGGCCGCCAGCGACCGCCATTTCGTCCAGATCGATCGGCAGCTTCTGCGGCCCGGTAAACATCACCACCGGCGCGCAACCAATGACGATGGCAATCGGCATCGGCTTTTTCAGCTTGCGATATTTCTGCCAGTGCAGATAGCCGCCGGCACCGCCAATCCGCGCCGCCATGCGCACGCCAAGGCGGTCGGTCGCTTTCAGCGCGGCGCGATAGGTCCCCATGTTACGGACGCCGGTTTCAGGATCCTGGGTGATGCACAACGTGGCCGTCAGATACGGCGCCGAGTCGTAACCCGGGGTCGAAATCGGCACCGGCAACGTTTTCAACCCGCCATCGGGCTTGCGCAGTTCATCGCCCTTGATGATGACCTCCTGACAAGGTGCGGATGTCACCTCAATAGGAGCGATTGGGTTTTCAATCGCGCGCATCCAGGCGTCGCCGATCTGATCGACCGCGCAGCCCATACCAATGGCGTAGATTTCGGCCGATGACGCCAGCGCGCCGATTGCAACCGGGATGTCGTAATGATGGCCGCCTGCGCCGGTGACGTTGGTGAACAGAAATGCCCGCCGCTGGTCTTCCTTCAGTCCGCCCTGGAATTGCCAGCGCACCAGTGGATGCAGTTCGCTTTCCTTGTTCACCGGCCGATCGACACGCACGAGCAAGCCAGCGGCTTCAAGCCGCTTGAGATGCTCCTGAAAATCGATCGGCGGCCTGGCCGACCGGTTTTTCGCATTTTCAGCGGCTGGTTTGTCCAACATGAACCCGCTCTTCCAATAAAAGGTCACCATCGGGCTTGTCCCCGGGACCTCAGCAAATTTGATACGGCGGTTCGGCGTGGCCAGGTCAAGCCCGGCCATTACGTCCCGCTACTTCTTGTTCTTCTCGTATTCGGCGATGATCGGTTTGGCGGCACGGAAACAGTCGACGCCAATTGGCGCACCGCAGTAAATCATCACTTGCGTGAGCGCCGCGCGGATCTCGTTCGGCGTCAGCCCGTTGTTGAGCGCGCCGCGAACGTGGGTCGCGAATTCTTCCATCTTGCCGAGCGCGCCGATCATGCCGAGATTGAGGATCGAGCGCTCACGCGGCTTGAGCGTATCGTCACCCCAGGTCTCGCCCCAGCAGTATTCGGTCAGGACGCGCTGAAAATCGCGATTGAAATCGTCGACGTTCTGCATTGCACGGTCGACGTAAGCGTCGCCTAAAACCTGACGACGCATTTTCATGCCGATGTCGTAACGTTTCTGGTCCATGGGGTTTCCTCGACTCTGTTTGACTAAACTAAACCTCTGCCGGTCCGCCCTTCCAGCGCTTGACGATGCCGGTGTCGATGCCGAACAAATCCAGCAACCGGCCGACGGTGTGATTGATGATGTCGTCGACGGATTTTGGGCGATTGTAAAACGCCGGAACGATCGGTGCGATCACGGCGCCGATATCGGACAGCGTCGTCATAGTGCGCAGATGACCGCCGTGCAGCGGCGTTTCGCGCACGGCAAGCACCAGGCGGCGCTTCTCCTTAAGCACAACGTCGGCAGCGCGCGACAGCAAAGACGCGGTAACGCCGGTCGCAATCTCGCTCATAGTCCGGATCGAGCACGGCGCGATCACCATGCCTATTGTCGGGAATGATCCGGACGAAATCGCCGCACCGATATCGGTGACCGGATAGCTTACGGTCGCCAAGGCGCGGATATCCTTCGCCTTCATGTCGGTTTCGTAGGCAATCGTCATCTCGGCCGACTTGCTCATCACCAGATGGGTTTCAATGTCGGTGTTGCGCAGCAGTTCAAGTATCCGCACGCCGTAAACAGCGCCGGATGCACCGGAAATCCCGACAATGAGCCGCGCCGCAGTCTTGGCCATTCCTGCCTCTTCTTTAACGCCGGGGCTTTTTGCCACGGGACGGTGCGACACACCAGCCAGTCACGGGGCGTGATTCAGATCGCTTTTTCAAAGCCACCAATCAGCCCGTCGACGGCCTGTTTAGGGAAGGTCTTGCCCATGGCGCGCTCATAAGCGCCGATGTTGGCGCGCACCGCATCCTTCGCCGGTGCCTCTTTCCCGAGCGGGCCGGACTTGGTGAATTCGTAGAGCGCTTCCTGTTGCAACCGCTCGGCCTCAAGCTCGACCGCCTTTATCTTATTGCGGAACACTTCCTGCTTGTTCGGTTCAAGCAATGTTGCCGCACCCTTGAGACTGCGACGGATGTTACGGATCGGAATGATCGTGAGCTCTCGCCAGCTTTTTACTTTTTGGTCGAGGCTTTTTACTTCATCCGCTGTGACCTGCCGCCGTTCCGATGCCAGCCAAAATAGATACAGCAGAAGGTTGACGTCGACGCCGCAATCATCTTGCAAGGCGATGCAGGCATCGGGCACGCCGGGCTGTTTGTAGAAATGCAGCGAAAAGCGCCAAAACGGCGTGATCTCGGACTGGGCATCGCTCATTTCGGCTCCGGCATTTCCTGCTACGCAGCAAACAATCTTTCATAAGCGCCGGCGGTACGCAGCGCTTCGACAATGCGCTCGGGCGTTAACGGCGTCTCTGCAAAGCGCACGCCGAACGACGACAGCGCATCTTCGATGGCGCCAATGATCGCGGCTGCCGCCGGTATAGTGCCGCCCTCGCCAGCGCCTTTGACACCGAGCGGATTCATCGGGTTGATCGTTTCGATATGAGCGATGGCGCAGGTCGGCACGTCGGTTGCCATCGGCAGCATGTAATCGGCAAACGACGTGGTAAGCGGCTGCGCATTTTCGTCATATTGCATCCATTCGAGCAGCGCGTTGCCGATACCGTGGGCGACGCCGCCCTGCACTTGGCCGTCGACAATCAGCGGATTGATCACGCGGCCGCTGTCGTGGGCGACGGTGTAGCGCAAAATCTTGACGCCACCCGTCATGACATCGATCTCGACTTCGACGACGTGCGTGCCGGAGCAGTACGCCGCTTGCGTTGGCGTGTAGTACGCGGTGTGCTCGAGCCCAGCCGTCTGGCCGACCGGCAACGACACGCCGGGGATGCCTTGCGCCAGCCGCGCGAGTTCGCCGAACGAAATTCTTGGCCGATTGCCCTTGCCGCCGACGGCGTTGCCGTCCTCAAGATCGACGTCGGCTTCGTCAATGGCCAGCGTGCGCGCGGCCAGCGCAATCAACTGGGCGCGGACGTTCTGGCCCGCGAGCAGCGCCGAGCAGCCCGCATTCACGGCCTGACGGCTGGCGAAGGCACCGACGCCTTGCGAAATCGCGCCAGTGTCGCCGATCGTCATAATAATATCCTCGAGGCCGCAGCCGACCTGCTCGGCAACGATCTGCGATAATGTCGTGCGCGTGCCCTGGCCTTGATTGGTGGCGCCAGTCGCTACCGCGACTTTTCCACTCGGCAACACGCGTACCGTCACGCCCTCGAACGGGCCGAGCCCAGTACCCTCGACATAGTTCCCCAGCCCAATGCCAATGAAACGGCCCTGCTCGCGCGCCGCACGCTGACGTTCGCGGAAGCCCTCATAATCGCCTTCTACGAGTGCCGTCTCCTGCCCCTTCGGATAATCGCCGCTGTCATAGATCAGCGGCTTGCCGTCACGAAAAATCAACCCGACTTCGTAAGGCATCTGCTCCGGCTGGATGAAATTGCGGCGGCGAACTTCGGCACGATCGAGTTTCAACTCATAGGCGACGCGGTCCATCAGCCGCTCCATGGCGAACACCGCCTGCGGCCGGCCAGCTCCGCGCACCGGCGTGGTCGGCACTTTGTTGGTCAGAACGACCGTGGTTTCGACCTGATAAGCGGGGATGACATACGGTCCCGGCATGGTCGCTGTGGCGATGTACGGCATGATGATGCCCCACGGCACAAATGCGCCGGAGTCGTGCAGCATCCGTCCGCGAACTCCGCGAATCTTGCCATCGGCATCGATTGCGATGGCGACGTCCCAATACTGATCGCGTTCCTGGGTCGCGCAGAGAAAATGCTCGCGCCGATCCTCGATCCACTTCACCGGCCGGCCGATTTTCAGCGCCACCGCCGGGATTACCGCTTCTTCAGGATAGAAGACTGCCTTCGGTCCAAAGCCGCCGCCGACGTCGGGCGCGATCATCCGGATCGTTTCAAGCTCGCGGCCAAGAAGATCGGCCATCGCACGGCGGCCGATGTGAGGGGTCTGAGTGCCGGACCACACCGTCAGCAGATCGGAGGCAGGATCATGACTGGCAAGCACGGCGCGCGTTTCCATCGCCATGCCGCCGCCGCGATGCTGCCAGATCTCTTCTTCGTACACGTGCGCCGCGCCAGCGAATGCGGCATCGATATCGCCGTAAGCCAAGCGAAAATTTGCCGCGACATTCGTATTGAGCGTGGAGTGAGCGCGCGGCGCGTTTTCGGCGACGCCGTCACGGCAATCACCGACCGCCGGCAATGCGTCGTACTGGACAACAACTGCAGCCGCTGCGTCTTCCGCAAGATACCGCGTATCCGCGACTACAACGGCAATTGCCTGGCCGACATAAAACACTTCGTCGCGCGCCAGAACATATTGTGTGCAAACCTCACTGATCGCCGGATTGGGCAGCAGCATCGCCATGGGCTGGCTTCGCATCGGCTCCGGCAAATCCTTTACCGTCACCACCGCATGCACGCCCGGCATCGCCAATGCCGCCGCACTCTCGATGGATTTAATTTTGGCATGAGAATAGGTCGAGCGGACGAAACAGGCGTGCAGTGCGTTCGCGACTTTCACGTCGTCAACGAAACGGCCACGCCCAGAGAGCAACGATGGGTCTTCGAGCCGTTTCACACGTGCGCCGAGATGCTTTGCTCCCATGATCAGCTCCCGCTACCGTTACGCAATCGCTGTGCCGCATCGAGCGCGGCCGCGACGATTCCGGCGTAACCGGTACAACGACAGAGGTTTCCGGTCAGCGCCTCGCGCACTTCCTGCTCGCTCGGATCAGGCGTCTCGCGCAACAGCTCGGTCAAGGTGACAAGCATTCCAGGCGTGCAGAAGCCGCACTGCAGGCCGTGATTATCAACAAAGGCCTGTTGCAGCGGCGATAGTCCCCCGTCCGGCGTGAGCCCTTCGACCGTCGTCACCTCGCAGCCGCTGGCCTGCACTGCGAACATCAGGCACGATCGCGCCGAGCGGCCATCGACCAGCACGGTGCAGGCGCCGCACACCCCGTGTTCGCAGCCAAGATGCGTTCCGGTCAAGCCCAGCTCATAGCGCAGGAAATCGGCCAGTGTCAGCCGGGACTCGACGAGGCGCGCATGCGCCTTGCCGTTGACCGTCACCCGTGTGGGCTTCTTGCTCATATTCGCTCTGCACCGCTAAACGACATTCGGCATGTCCACGCCGGCGCGCCGCGCCGCATCAACAAGAGCACGCGTGCTCAAAACCTGAGCCAGATGGCGACGGTAGTCGCCACTCGCATGAATGTCGGATATCGGCTCCACTAGCCACGCCGCAGCGGCCGCCGACTGAATCAATGCGGCATCGAGCGGTTGACCTATCAACCGCGCTTCCGCCGCTTCCACCCGGATCGGCGAAACAGCGACGCCGCACAGGGCAAGCGCGGCCTGCCGCACAATGTTGTTAGCGCCGACATCGAGAAGCGCTGCCGCGCCCGCCAGCGCGAAATCGCCATGGCGGCGCGCAAATTCCTGAAAGCCGTAGCCGTGACCCTGCCGCCAAACCGGAAGATCGATCGCCGCGACCATCTCGTCCGCTTCCAGCGCGGTCGCCATAAATCCGATGTTGAATTCGCGGAACGGCAGCGCGCGCAGCCCGCGAATGCTCGCGAGATGGATCGTCGCGTCATAGGCTGCGCAGACTGCCGGCAGTTCCGCCGCTGGATCGGCGTGGGCAAGACTGCCACCAATGGTGCCGCGATTACGGGTTTGGCGGTGGCCAACATACCGCAGCGCCTCAACGATCAAAGGACAGTACTTGGCGACTTCCGTAGACCGTTCGAGCTGATACTGACGTGTCATCGCGCCAATCCGCAGCTGGCCGTCGACTAACGCAATGCCGCGCAAATCTTCGATGCCGCCGAGGTCGACCAGGTGATCGACCATGACGTAACGAAAATTCATCATCGGGACGAGCGACTGCCCGCCAGCGAGAATTTTGGCGTTAGGCAACTTCGCCAGCAGATCGGCGGCTTCGGCGAGTTGCTTCGGCGCGTGGTAATCGAAAGGTGCCGGCTTCATTCTCGGTGATGCAACACAAATACAAACACTCTCGCACCCTAAGGCCAGGGTGCGACATGTACAACGGCGAAGCTGGCTTAGGCGGTTTTTACACCGAGGTCCGCCATTTCCTTGGCGTAAGCCGTATCCATGCGCGACGCGAGGCCGTGCTTGGCAAGCTCGGTTGCGAACTGCCGGCGGATTTCCGGCTTTTCGTCAATATAATCGAGCTGATCGCCGCCGGTACGCCGGCTGATCCAGGCCTTCGGCACGCCCTGGGCGTTACGGATTGCAACACCTTCGTGCTTGAAAGCGAGATAACGCGCCGGCGTCGAGCCGGAGTTGAAGTGCTGGTGGAGCCACATATTGGGCGGCACGATCATCGTGCCGACTTCCCACTTGAAATGCTGTGGCTCCTCGCCTTCCGGCCACATCAGCGAGTAGCCCTCGCCCGACAGCACAATAACGTGCGCGCCCGGCCCATGTGCATGCGCCTTCTTGTAGGTGCCGATCGGGAATTGCGAGATATGGCTGTTCATCGAGCCCTTGGCCATGTTGAAGCGGATATGGCCGCCACCGGCACCGCGCTCGGTTGCGGTGATCAGGGGAATGTTTACGGCATCCGGCACGAAATTTGTGTTGAGTAGAAAACCCTTTTGCTCGCCCTTGGAGCTGAAATAATCCGGCTCGCCGGCGAAGCGATCCTTGAAGTCGTATTTGGTGTTGAAGATGAAATCGGCGTCTTCGTAGAGGTTGATGATCGGCGGCGCGTTGGTTACAGCAACGTAACGCGCAGGCTCGCGCCCTGAGCCGTTGAAGTGCTGGTGGTGGCAGTTAAGCGGAATGGCGAATAATGCGCCTTCCTTCCACTCGAACGTGATACGCGCGCCGGCATCATTCCACACCGTCGTCGAGCCGCGGCCGCTCAGCACCAAAACCATTTCTTCGTAAAGCTGCCGGTGCGGCGCCAGGCTTTTGCCCGGCGGAATCTCCATCACGTAGCAGTCGTTCGAGGTGCGCGACGCATCGTGATTGAGAAAGATCGCGTTGCCGTCGCGCCGCGCCCACGGCTTCAATTCGACCGTGCGCAGGTTCGGCACATAGAACGATGGAATGATATCGAGGCCTTCGGCCTTCACCCAACGGGTGTACGGCGTTTCCTTCTCGGTCTTGAACTTGCTGGCAAGTTCTTCGGAAACGACGGCATTCTTGGCCATTTAGCTCTCCTTACCGGGCCTCACTAGAGCATGATCCGGAAAAGTGGAAGCCGGTTTTCCGAAAAGATCATGCTCAATCAAAATGCTAGAGCGACGATCGATTAAATCTAAAACGACTTCGCTCTAGCGTAGAATCGCTCACTTCGACCGGGAAATCCAGAGAGCAGACCGGCGAGAAATCGGCCTGCTTTCACTGTTCCACTTTCAGCCCCGCCGCCTTGATGATAGGCCACCATTTGTCGATATCAGCCTTGCGTAACGCTTCAAGCGCCGCAGGCGTCATTTCGGCCCTTCCCGGCATATCCAGCCCCATTTCGACAATCTGCTTGTGCAGCGCCGGGTCTGTCATCGCCGCAACGACAGCTGCATTGAGCTTGGCAACTATATTTGCCGGCGTGCCTTTCGGCACCCAGAGCGCGTTCCATACCGAGACGTAAAAGCCGGGCAAGCCGGTTTCATCCACCGTTGGAATTTCCGGCGCAGCTTCCATCCGGGTCTTTGCCGCCAGTGCATAGGCCCTGATCTGGCCGTTGCGCACCAGCGGCAGGAAACTGCCGGTCGCCGTGCACATGAAATTGATCTGCCCTGCAAGCATGTCCTGCATCGCAGGCGGACCGCCGCGATAGGGCACGAAGCGCCATTTGACGCCGAGCCGGCTTTGCAACAGCAACCCGCACAGATGCTGGGCGGTGCCGGTACCGACGGTACCTTGCAGCACCTTGTCCGGGTTCGACTTGATCCACGCCACCAGCTCGGGGAGCGATTTCGCCGGCACGTCATTGGTCGTGACCAGCAGGAGCGGATAGCTCGGCAGCAGCACCACCGGCGCAAAGTCGGTCGACGGATCGTAGGGCAACGCCATGGTCGCGGGCGTCGCAACGAACGCTTCCGAATTGCCAAGCAGGAGCGTGTAGCCGTCCGGATCCGACCGTGCGACACGCGCTGCGCCGATCGTGCCGGAGGCGCCACTGACGTTCTCGGTGATAACCGGCTGGCCAAGCGTGGTCTTCATCCGATCGGCGAGCAGACGGACGAGGTTGTCGGTAACCCCGCCGGCCGGATAAGGCACCACGATCGTGATCGGCCGCGACGGGTACATCTCCGCCCGCGCACTGCACACTGCGCCCAGCAGCAGCGCGATGGCGAAAATGAACCCACCGCGCCTCATGTCGATCGGCCGCCCGGCGTCACGGGCTCATGATGGTGGTCATGACCGTGATGATGGTGATGGCCGTCATCGTGACTGTGTCCGTGACCATGCGCGTGATCGTGGTCATGCTCGTGGTGATGGATACGCTGGCGCGGCCGCGGTCCCCGCGGATCCTCGCTGAATACCAGCGATTTGATCGTTACCGGCACCGTGTAGGACGGCATACGGATGCGGCCGAGATCGATATAATCGAAGTCCCACAGCACCACGCCGTCGATCACCAGGATTTCGCTCTCGACGTTCAATTCGTCGCGCAGAATGTGGCCGAGTGTCTGCGCCACGTCGCCGTCGAGCATGATGTAAAGCGGCTGCTTTTTGGCGACGCGTTCCGCCAGTCCGCGCTTGATGCCCTCGGCAAAGGCCGCAAGCCGGTCATAGGATGGCATGCCAGTCCAGCGCAGCGCCAAAGCGATCTCGCGGTCGGTATCCCCGATATCGAATGCCGCCATGTGGCTGCGAATGACAGCAGCGAGCTTGTCGGGGTCGATCGTCTCCTCGCACGCGAACGGCGGCAGCAACACCTGCAAATTGCGGCGCGGCAGCAAGGTGCCAGGCGCCGAGATGTAACTGGTATTGCCGGAAAGCTGCACGCTGTATTCGGAAGCGCCGAGCGCGGTGGCGCGAATACATTCGCCGGCTGGCAGCAGCGGCCACGGCAACGCACCGCGCGCGATCCGCTCGCGGATGGCGCCGCCGAGCCGCGGACCCATATCGCCGAAATCGTGTTTCTCCCGTTCATAGATGTATTCGGAAACGCCGCCGGAAAACATGATGCCGTCGATGTGTCCTAATTCCGCGATCGTGTCGGTCAGATAAAGATGCTCGACATCATGTGGCATGGGACGCGCCGTAAGCGCCGCGACCAGCGCGTCGGCCATACCGTCGGCAACTTTCTGCAAGTCGTCGACGTCGATGGCGTCACCTCGATTCCAGGAAAATCCGGCGCGCCTGGCGTGGTGCTTTCCGGCTGGATCGAGCCGCACAATCTTGCCGTTCTCGACCACCTGCAATCGGCCGCCGATATGGATGGCCGCGGTGGCGATGACTTTGCCCTTCTCGACCAGGCCGAGCTTCGTTGTGCCTCCGCCGATATCGATATTGAGAATGCGCTTGTTCTCGTCGCTGGAGACCCGCGCGGCGCCGGAGCCGTAAGCCGCAAGCATCGCTTCCATGTGATGGCCGGCGGTCGCGGTGACGAACTCGCCGCCCTGCTCCGACAAGATCGCCGCGATGCCTTGCGCGTTATCCCGCCGCAAGGCCTCGCCGGTGAGAATGACGACGCCGGTATCGATCTGCTCGGGGCGCAGTTTCGCCGCGGCATAGGCATCGTCGATGATGGCGCCAAGCGCCGCATCGTCAATGCGCTCTTCGTTTTGATAGGGCGTCAGCGCTACCGGCGACTGGAACATCGTTTCGCGCGAAACGACATAGTAGCGGCTGGTCAGATCCTCGCCCATGCGGCGAAGATTGACGCGAGAAAAGATGACCTGAGTGCCGGACGAACCGATATCGATACCGACCGTCACCAGCGATACGAAGTCCTGGCGCCAGAGCGGATTATCCTCCAGCGGGACGTCATCGTTCTCGAAATCATAGTCGTGATCGTGGTCGGAATCTCCATCGTGCCGATGCACGATGTTTTGCCCAAAAAGGTGGTCAGCGAGGCTATGGCTGTTGTTTTTCTGGTCTTCCGAATCGGACATTCACGGCTTTTCCTGGCGCGGTCGGGACCTTTCTTCCCGCGTCAGTAAGCACACGTCAATGCCACAACTGGGCTTCGATCCACCCAATTGTCCAAGCGCTATTCCGGCTTGTTACTCGGATTCGGACGAACTCTGGTGGGGCACGACGCTCCCGGCGGCCAGCAGGAACCATGCAAGGAAGATATACCAGGCCGGGTTTTCTGTAAGGCCGGGAATCGGCAGTGAGATCGGCAACGCCGCCAACACACCGATCATGGCCAAGCAACCGGCAATGACGAACAGAGCAATGTTCGGTGCGTAGAGCTTCATGGCGACGACCTCTGGATGCAAATTTTCAGACTTCGGAGCGACATTGCCCCAGCAATTCTTAAAATTTGAAAACGAGTTCGCGTTGAAGCGGGCAATGGACAATAAAACGGTGTGGTTTGGCCTTGCACGGTAAAGGCTCCATTAAGCACTGACCCTGCGCGGTAACCGAGAAGTTTAATCCACCAATAAGAATTCTGATCTAAGTAATAGACGTCCGTTATGGAGTGCGCGACCGATGCGTCTTATCATCCGCTTCTTAAAAGACGAGAGTGCCGCAACGGCAATCGAATATGGCCTAATCGCTACAGGAATCGCAGTGGCGATTATTCCTGTTATCACTGGGCTAGGCAGCAAGCTGAAGACGACGTTCACGTCGGTCTCTTCGGCGTTACGTTAACCAGCCGCGCAATCGCGAGCGCCTGTCAAACGCGAATAACGATTTTGCCGAAATGTGCGGCTGAAGCCATGTGCTTGTAAGCAGCCTGCACGTCGTCGAAACCGAACACCTTATCGATGACAGGCTTGATCTGATTGGCGTAGATCGCCGCGTTCATCGCCTCGAACATTTCGGTCGAGCCTACAGAAATGCCCTGCACATTGGCACGCCGCGCCAGGACCAGTCCCGGATTGAGCTCGGTTGCAGCGCCGCTCAGACCGCCAATCATGCTAATCTTGCCGCCAATGCGGATGGCGCCAAATGATTTTGCCAAGGTGCCCTGCCCGCCGACCTCGACAACATGATCGACGCCACGGCCGCCCGTAAACTCGACTGCGGCTTTCTCCCAATCCGGCGTGGTCTTGTAGTTGACGGTGTGGGCCGCACCGAGCGCTTTAGCGCGCTTGAGTTTCTCGTCACTTGACGAAGTGATTATCGCGCTCACACCCATCGCGTGCGCAAACTGCAAACCAAAAATCGAAACGCCACCGGTACCCTGCAACAGCACGGTCTGACCCGCGATGAGTCCGGCGTGCCGCACCATGGCGTGCCATGCCGTCACCGCGGCGCAAGGCAGCGTCGCACCCTCTTCGATCGAAAGATGCGCAGGAATTTTGACAACGCCGTCTTCCTCCAACACCACGTATTCGGCGAGCATGCCGTCGATACTGCCGCCAAGCGCGCTCGCCTGCACATTTTGGCTCGGCTCACCGCCCGTCCAGCGCTGAAAGAAATTTCCAGCAACCTTGTCGCCGACTTTGAAGCGGCTCACTCCGGCACCGAGTTCGACCACCTCGCCGGCGCCGTCGGAAAGTGGCACGACCTTGTCGCGCACCGACATCCTGTAGGTGCCGCGCACGATGCCGAGGTCCCGGAAATTCAGCGAGCAGGCGCCAACCTTGACCAGTACTTGCCGGTATTGCGGCTTCGGTTGCGGCAAATCGACTTTCGCCAGCGCTTCAATACCGGCTCCGCCCTTCGGCAATTGATAGGCACGCATCGCATTCCTCCCGGAAATATCTTGATTAGAAGACGTTCAGATCGGTCTTCACGCCACCGGCGTTACGTTGACGGACACGCCCATACGCTGTCTGCCTGACCCTAGAATAACACCGTCCACCGGCGCGACATCAGTGTAGTCGCGGCCGATCGCCAGCGAGACATGATCCTCGGCGGCAAGGATGGCATTAGTGGGATCAAGCCCAATCCAGCCGGCGCTCTCGCCGCACCATAGCATGACCCACGCATGCATCGCTTCACTGCCCTGCAGCCGCGTTCCATCGCTTGGCGGCGCGGAGCGCAGGAAACCGCTGACGTAAGCGGCAGGCAGGCCGATACCGCGCAGTCCGGAGATCATGATATGGGCGAAGTCCTGGCAAACGCCGCGGCGCAGAGCGAATGACATCGGTGGCGTTGTCGTCACCGTTGTAGCGCCGATCTCATAGGCGATATCGGCCTTCAGGCGGTGGATCAGTTCGATCGCAGCTTCGAGGATGGGGCGGGCGGGTGGAAAACTTTCGCGGACGTAGTCGCGAATTTCCGGGTCGAGCGACACCATTCGGCTCGGAAACAAAAAATGCGCCGGCGAAAGCGGCCCAATATCGCTCACCGCAAAAGCTTCATCTCGGACCGCTTCCCAAGCAGGTGTCGACGACGGCTCCGGTATCAGCGGCGCGTCGACGGCAACCCGCGCCGCAAGCTTCACCGTCAGGGTATCGTGAGGCTCTTCGACCTCGAGCCAGGTCAGCCGATTGCCGAAAAAGTCCTGACCTTCACGACGATGCGCCGGTTCAGGCAAAATCTGCAAAGCAGCGACTTGCACCCGTTCGCCCTCACGCGACACCGGCGTAAGCCGCAACACATGGCGCGCATACGCAACGGGCGATGCATAGCCGCATGTCGTCGTTTGCCGGACGTCGTAAATCATGCGAGCGCCTCCCATGCCGCGTCGGAGCGCTCTGTGTTCGTGAGGTAAGCCGAGCTGATCGCGTCCGAAAGCTTCATCAGCGATTTTTCGATCTCCATGATCAAATTATCGGTCACTGTCGAAGCGTCGGCCGTGCGCAGCCCGGTCGCGATGGAAGCGGCGATCTGCTGAACCGGCGAAAGTCGTCCAGTCGAATTTCGCCGCGGCAACGCGCCGAGATGGGTTTCGATGCGGTCGAGCTGAAAGATGACCGAGCGCGGGTTGTTCGGATCGAGCATGACGAGATCGAGCACCGGCGCCAGCGCCGCGATCATGACATAGCGCTGCCGGTAGCTGATCTGGCTATCAGCAAGCTCAAGCAACACATCGAGGCCACCGTCCGGCGCGCCTCTTTCCGCGAAGGCCCACACCAGGCGACAGGTCAACAGTGCACGCTCAATGCGGCGGCCAAGCTCGAGGAAGCGCCAGCCGGCAAGCTGCGTCATGTTTTCCTGAGCGAGACCTGAAAGCGAAGAAATAATGCGCAATGCCGCTTCTACCCGTTCAGCGATAATACTTTCCGAAGGACCGAGTGGCAGCGGCGCCGCGATCATAACGGCAAGGTCATTGATGGCGAGCCAGGCATCCGGAGAAAAGCGGTCGCGGATCACTGAAGCGGCAGAACGTGCGCTGCGGGTCAGGTAGGGCAGCGAGCCGCTCGGGTCGCCGCGCGTCAACACTGCGCGCGCAATGAATGCTGCGGGGGCGCCTTCGGTATCACTTTCGATCGCATCCCACGCCCCGAGAAGCGAAGCCAGGCTGGCAATGACCGGGGCTGCCGCATTGTCAGCCTCGGCGCTTCGATTAATCATCGCGCGAACCAGCCGCAACGTGCCTTCGGCGCGTTCGACATAACGCCCGACCCAAAACAAATTATCAGCAGCCCTGCTTGGCAGCAGCCCACTGGCTCGCTGCACCTGCATGCGTTCCGGTGTCGGCAACAACGTCGCCTCACCGACCGGTCCATGAGTCAGCACCCACGCGTCTGCCGTCGCGGCGCCGCGCTGCAGGGTGACCGCGCGCGCATCGGCGCTTTCGGCGATCCGGACAAACCCTCCCGGCATGACCTGCCAGTTCTCGCCGACCTTTGCGAGGAACAGCCGCAACGTAAAGGGACGCGGCTGTAAATGGCCGTCACGCCACACCGGCATGCTCGACAGCGTAACAGCTTCCTGCACGACATAATCGACGCCGCGATTGCGGATCGACGCTACAAGCTGCTGCCGTTGCACTTTGTCGAGCTTACCGACCAGGATTTCATTGCCCTGTCGACCATCGGTGAAGGCTTCGGTGAATGCCGACGCGATGACCATGCTGTCCAGCTTTTCGATCATCTCCTCGCGAACATCGGGGCGGCCAAGCCACCACGTTGCGATGTTGGACATTTTAAGCTCGGCACCCAGCACACTCGGCGCCAACGCGGGCAGAAAGGCCAGCATCGCGCGGGCTTCGACCAATCCTGCACCGAGCGAATTGACAATCACGACCTTGCCATCGCGCACGGATTGCAACAGGCCGGCAACTCCGAGGCGGGACGCCGCATTAAGCTCAAGCGGATCAGCAAAGTCGGCGTCGATACGGCGCAGCAGCACCTCGGTGCGCCGCAGCCCGGACACAGTGCGAATGAATACGCCGTCGTCCCGAACGATCAGATCTTCACCGTCGACCAGCAACAGGCCGAGGTAGCGCGCAAGATAAGCATGCTCGAAGTAAGTTTCATTCAACGGGCCGGGCGTGAGCAGGCACGCGCGCGCATCGTCTTGTTTGTTCAGTGCGAACAACTCGGCCTGGAAGGCCTGGAAAAACGGCGCAACCCGCTCGACACGCGTCGTGCGGTAGATGTCAGGAATGGCGCGGGAGAGAGCGAGGCGATTCTCGATGGCATAGCCGGCGCCGGACGGGGCTTGAGCACGATCGTTGAGCACCCACCATTGGCCATCGGCGCCGCGCCCGACATCGACGGCGTAGAAGCGAAGATGGGCGCCGCCGGGAGGTGCAACACCGACCAAGGGCCGCAGAAACTCCGGATTGCCGGCAATCAGCGCCGCCGGCAAGCGGCCTTCTGCCGTCAATGTCGCGGGGCCGTAGGCATCGGCCAGCACAGCTTCCAGCAATTCGGCGCGCTGAATTAATCCCGCTTCCAACTCGGCCCATTCATTGGGCTCAATCAATAGCGGAATATGACTGAGCGGCCATGGCCGCTCGATCCCAGCCGCGTCCTCGTAAACACGATAGAATACGCCGGAATCGCGCAAATAACGGTCGGCGGCGGCAAATCGGCGGTTGATCTCTTCACTGCCGAGCGCAGCAAGCATCGACAGGAACGGCTGCCAATGCGGACGCACATGGCCGTCGCCGTCCATCATCTCGTCGTACACACCCGGCAACAACCGGTAGCCTGAAACGAACTGTTCCAGACCGGCGCCGTTGCTTTCAACTGCCGAGTCGAGTTGAGCGGACATCGTGAACTTTAAGTTCTACCGCCGCAGGTCGAGTGTAACCGGATATTCGAGTGAGCGTTCAATCGGCGGTGCATCGATCGTCCCACCGGTGTAGCCGATATCTTCGAAGCGGGCACGCCGGCGCGCTTCCGCCTCGTAGGAATTAACAGGGAAAGTTTCGTAGCTGCGGCCGCCCGGATGAGCCACATGATAGACGCAACCACCGAGCGAGCGCCAATTCCAGGTGTCGATGATATCGAATGTCAGCGGCGCTTGGACCCCGATAGTCGGTTGTAGCGACCCCGGCAAATCCCAGGCCTTAAAGCGCACGCCTGCGACAAATTCGCCTGATCGCCCGGTGGAGGTTAGCGGCAACCGCCGGCCATTGCAGGTCACCACATGCCGATCCTGGTTCAGATTATCGATCCTGACCTGGAGCCGGTCGACCGAGGAATCAACAAAGCGCACGGTAGCGCCTTGGACGGCTTCTTCGCCGAGCACGTACCAGGGCTCGATCGCCTGGCGTAGTTCAAGACCGACTCCGCCATGCCGCACCGTTCCGCAGAGCGGGAAACGGAATTGCCGCTGCGCCTCGAACCATGCCGGATCGAAGGCGTAACCGGCGCCCTTGAGATCATCCAGCACTTCCAGGAAATCCTGCCAGACAAAATGTTCAAGCATGAAACGATCGTGCAGCGCAGTGCCCCAACGCACCGGCTTGCCCTCGAGCGGGGTACGCCAGAACCAGGCAATGAGCGCACGGATTAGAAGCTGTTGCGCAAGACTCATCCTGGCGTCCGGCGGCATTTCGAACGAGCGGAACTCGACAAGACCCAGGCGGCCGGTCGGCCCGTCCGGCGAATACAGTTTATCGATGCAAATTTCGGTGCGGTGGGTATTGCCGCTCACATCGACCAGAATGTTGCGGAACAGCCGGTCGACCAGCCACGGCGGTATCCATTCCGAGCTGCCGGGTTTCGGAACCTTGCTGGTCGCAATTTCGAGCTCGTACAGCAAATCCTGCCGCGCCTCGTCGATGCGCGGCGCCTGGCTGGTCGGCCCGACGAAAAGCCCGCAAAACAGATATGACAGCGACGGCCGCCGCAGCGCATAGAGCACAAGGCTCTTGAGCAGATCGGGCCGGCGCAGGAACGGGCTATCGGCCGGATTCAATCCACCAAGAACGACGTGATTGCCGCCGCCGGTGCCGGTGTGGCGGCCATCGAGCATGAATTTGTCGGTGCCGAGCCGCGACTGATGAGCATCCTCGTAACAGCCGTTGGTGATATCGACCGCTTCGCGCCATGACGTTGCCGGCTGAATGTTGACCTCGATCACGCCGGGATCAGGTGTCACCTTCAGCACGTTCAGCCGCGAGTCCGGTGGCGGCGGATAACCCTCGACATGAACCGGGAGATTGAGATCTGCCGCCGTGGTCTCAATCGTTCCCAACAGCTCGAGATAGTCGCCGAGCGTCTCGGTCGGCGGCATGAAGACGCAGAGGCGGCCATCGCGCACTTCGACCGAAAGCGCCGTGCGCACAGCGTAACCACTCTCGCCTGCGTTCATTGCACGATTGAGAACCAACGTTTCCGGCGCGAGCGGAGGAGCCTGCTCCACGGCTGCATCCGCCGCCGTCCCGTGTCCCACCAAACCTCGCGCCATCAAAGGATGGGTCAAGCGCGGATCGGGCAGCGGACGCCGTTCGGCAAACGGATCGGCCACCAGGAAAAACGGATAATCGACTTTTCCGATATGGGGCAGAGATTGCAGCGGCAAGCGAAAACCAAGTGGCGAGTCGCCCGGGACCAGAAAAAGCTTCTCGCGCCGAGTCTTCCAGATTTCGCTAAGCCAGCCGGGCTTGGCTTGCGCTGCCCAGCGCTGGAGCGGCAACACGAAGCCGACTGGCTCGCTAGCATGCTTATCAAACAATTTCAGGATACGCGCCCGTTCGACCGGGTCGTCGATCTTCGGATTGCTCGGATCGATGTTCTCCGGGATCAAGCCCTGCTTAAGCATCCAGTCGGCCGGGTCCTCATAGGCCGGCTGCACATAATCCGGCATGAGACCCAAACGGGTCGCAATGCCTTCGGCGAAATGGCGCGCCTCGACAGCCGAAGGCTTTTGCGGAGACTTTTCACGCGCAATCAATCGCTCATCACGCCAGACCGGTACGCCGTCGCGGCGCCAGTACAAGGCGAAGGCCCAGCGCGGAATCGGTTCGCCCGGATACCACTTGCCCTGGCCATAATGCAGAAAGCCACCGGGCGCGAAACGATCGCGCAGACGCCGGATCAATTCGTCAGCGCGGACCCGCTTGGTCGGCCCGAGTGCATCGGTATTCCATTCCGCCGATTGATAATCGTCGATCGAAACGAAAGTCGGCTCACCACCCATGGTCAGCCGCACATCGTTCACGGTGAGATCGGCATCGACTTTTTCGCCGAGCGCATCGAGTGCGCTCCACGCTTGATCCGAAAACGGCGCGGTCACGCGCGGCTGTTCCGCGATGCGCTCAACCGTCATCTCGTAGCCGAACGTGACCTCGCACGGCTCGACCAGACCGGTGATCGGCGCCGCAGAGCGGTAATGCGGCGTCGCCGCAAGCGGGATATGTCCTTCGCCGCACAACAGACCTGATGTCGCATCGAGCCCGATCCAGCCGGCGCCCGGCAGATAGACTTCCGTCCAGGCGTGCAGATCGGTGAAGTCGTGATCGGTCCCGGCGGCGCCTTCGAGCGGCTTCACGTCCGGACGGAGCTGAATGAGATAGCCGGACACGAAGCGCGCCGGCAAACCGAGCTGCCGAAAAATCTGCACAAACAGCCAAGCGGTGTCGCGGCACGAACCGGCGCCGGAAGCGAGCGTCTCTTCCGGCGTCTGCACGCCGGGCTCCATCCGGATCAGATAGCGGACCCTCTCTTGGAGACGCTGATTGAGTTCGACCAGAAAGTCGACGGTGTTACGCGGCTCGCGCGAGATGGATTGTACGAACTCGGTCAACAGCGGCCCGGCCGGCTCGGGCCCGACAAATGCCCAGAGATCCTCCTGTAGATCCGGTGCAAATTTGAACGGCCATTTGTCTGCATAAGGCTCAACGAAGAAGTCGAACGGATTGATCACCTCCATGTCGGCGATCAGATCGACATCGATGGAGAATTCCGTGGTTTTTTCGGGAAATACAAAACGCGCCAGCCAATTGCCGTGCGGATCCTGCTGCCAGTTCACGAAGTACTGCGCCGGCTTAACCTTAAGCGAATAGCTTGGAATGCGGGTCCGGCAATGCGGCGCGGGCCTTAGCCGAATGACCTGCGGGCCGAGATTGATCGGCCGATCATAGGTGTAACGGGTAGAATGATGTAGTCCGACCAATATGGACATGCTGTTACGCGTTACGCCTGTGCTTTCCCAAGAAACACGCCATATCCATGCAATTTCCAGGCCGCCGTCAATCGATTTACCCGAATTAGATGAACGCTTAAGTCTCGCAAAGGTGCCGTGCAGGAGATGACAGGCCACCCGCCTTCTACCCTTTGGCGGCGATTGTCGCGGTGATACTATTGGAAAAAATCGGGCTGAACCGGTTTGAACGTTGTCGCCATATCGGTCGAGAGGGAGGGATTTCATGAAGGACCTGTTCAAGCAATATCTCGACCAAGGAATGTCGCGCCGTCAGCTCGTTTCCGGGCTGAGCGCACTCGGCGTGAGTTCGGTCGCCGCCAACGCGATGGCGCAAAACCTCGCACCAGCTGCGGCAGGGGCGACCGCGACGCCCGACGCTACTCCGACCGCGAACCGCGAGGTTGAGGGTAATGGCGGCAAGCTGTTTGTCGAACAGCTCAAGTCCGCCGGCGTCGAATATATTTTCTTCAATCCCTCAACCGGCGATCATCCGATCTTCGACGCACTGGTCGACGTACCCGAAATCACGCTCATCAAAGGCGTCCAGGAAGGCGCCGTGGTCGCCATGGCCGACGGCTATGCCCGTGCCTCCGGAAAAACCGGTGTGGTTGTGGTGGCCAATATCGGTCTGCCCAACGCGATGACCCAGATGGTCAATAGCTGGAAGGACCAGGTGCCGCTTTTGGTAGCGGTCGCTTCGGTCGATCAGGACTCGCTGGGCCGCGACTTGTTCCAGGAAACCGATCACCCGGAACTGATGACGCAACCCATCACCAAATGGTTTTGGCAGGTGCAGTCGACCGCAGCGATGGCCGAGACCACGCGGCGCGCGTTGAAATTCGCCTCCACTCCGCCGGGCGGCCCGGTATTTCTGTCAATGCCGACCAACACCCTCGAAGGGCAAGGCAAAGCGCAGGTATGGGAGCGCAGCAAATTCGACGTGCCGATGCGTATTCGTCCCGATAAGGACGATATTGAGAAAGCGGCACGCATGCTGATCGAAGCGAAGAACCCGCTGATCAGTGTCGGTGATGAGATCACCTGGTGCCATGGCGAGAAAGAGCTGGTTGAGCTTGCCGAATTGCTCGGCGCCCCGGTCGCCAGCATCACTGGCGGTCTCGGCTACTGGTCGAAACCGTTCCCGACCCGACATCCGCTTTATATCGGCACGCTGCTGCGCACAATGCGTTTTCCCGGCAAGCCTGACGTGTTGCTCAACCTCGGCAACCGGTTCGGCGAGCTGGCTTCTCCAGGCACCAAGCTGATATCGATCCGGCTTGATCCGACCAGTCTGGCTCGCGGCGCACCAGTCGATTTGCCGATCGTCGCCGATCTTCGCCTCGCTATCGCCGATCTCAACGCCGCGATCCGCTCCATGGCGCCGGTGTCGAGTCTGACTTCAATCGCCGATGACCGCGCCGCTCGCAGTCGTGCTTATTCCACACAGATGGCGGATGCGCGGCTCGCTATCGCGAACACGCTTTCAGATTCGTCGCCGATCAGCCTTGAGCGGTTGGGGATAGAACTGGAAAATAATCTCGAACGCGATACCTGCTACGTCACCGATGCCAACTCCGGCAAGACCATGGATCCGCTGATGAGCTTCGGCGGCAATGACAAGCCGTATTTCAGTACCAGTCCGAACGTGCTGGGCTGGGGCATGGCAGCAGGCTTCGGCGTAAAACTGGCTCGGCCCGACGCGCCGGTGGTCTCCGTCGTCGGCGACGGCAGCTTTCTGTTCTCGGGCCCGCAGCCGTTGTGGAGCATGGCGCGCTACAAGGCGCCGGTGACGGTGATCGTGCTCAACAACCACAGCTACAATAATGAGCGTAACCGGATCTGGAATTCGGCAGGACGGCAGTTTGAAGCCTCCCGTGACATGACCTGTTACAACGGCGATCCGGATGTGGATTTTGCCAAGGCCGCGAGCGCGTTCGGCGTCGAAGGCGAAACGGTCAAGGAACCGGCCGCGATCAAGGACGCGCTTGGGCGCGCCAAGATGGCGACGATTGAAGGACGGCCCTACCTGCTCGACATCCACGTCAAGCGCGAAGGCATCGGCGCGGTGTCGGAATGGCATCCGTCTTATTCGATCGCCAATCAGCGTACCCGGAAGGTGTGATGATCATGCGCATCGTATTGTCGGGTTTATTGACGCTCACGCTCAGCGTGTTGGCATCGCCAAGTTTTGCACAAAACGCCAATCCGTTGCCGCCCGGCGACGGGCGCGAGATCGTCGCTGTTGCGTGTTCGCAGTGCCACTATCTCGGAACTATTGCCAAAATCCGCGATGGCGCCGCCGGCTGGCGCACCTACGTCAACAACATGGTGCTGCGTGGCGCACAGTTGACGCCCGCGGAAATCGACAAGGTGGTCGATTATCTGTCGCTCAACCTCGGCCCCGGCGCCAATCTGCCACCGGCCAAGCCTGTTACCTTGCCCGACGGTGCCGGCAAGAACCTGGTCGAGACCCGTTGCGGCCTCTGCCATGATCTCGAACGCGTCGCCACCGTCAAACGGGGCAAGCAGGCATGGCCGGTCATCGTCAATAATATGGTCGCCTGGGGCGCCACCGCGACACCGGACGAAGCCAAGACCATGAGCGACTACCTGGCCGTAAATTTCGGCTCCTAGTGGAGTTTGAATCGGACCACTAGTAGATTGCCGCCATGATGCAGAATCTGGCGGCTTACATTCAGCCGGGCCGCGTGCACCGGCAGGTCTACACCGATCCGGCCATTTTCGACCTCGAAATGGAGCGGATCTTCGGTAACGCCTGGATTTATATCGGCCACGAAAGCCAGGTGAAAAAGCCGGGCGACTATTTTCGCACCTTCATTGGGCGGAAACCGGTTGTATTGGTGCGCGATGCCGAGGGCATGATCCGCGTCATTCACAATCAATGCGCCCATCGCGGCTCGATGGTCGTTGCCAATGATAAGGGCAACGCCAATGAGTTCATGTGCTGCTATCACGGCTGGACCTATCACCTCGATGGCCGGCTGAAGGCAGTGCCGTTACAGCACGGCTATCCAAAGGATTTCGATCCAAACAATCCGAAGACCGCGATGGTGCGGGTGCCGCGGGTGAAAAGCTATCGCGGCTTCGTGTTTGCGAGCGAAGCGTCCGATGGCCCGAGCCTCGAAGAATTCCTGGGCCACATGACCACGTCGCTCGACGACATGGTGGACCGCGCGCCGGATGGCGAGGTCGAAATCGCGGGCGGCGTGTTCAAACATGCCTATGACGGCAACTGGAAGCTCTACCTCGAAAACCTCTGCGATGCAGCGCATCCGCTATTTGTTCATCGCTCGTCGATCGACGCCGCGCAGCAGCAGTCGGATCAGGCGCACACCGATGGATCCGGCGAGATCGCCGTGCGGCAGATGCGCCAGAACGGCGCACCGTACAGCTTCTGGGAATCCCAAGTCGGCATCTGGACCTATCCGAACGGCCATTCCTATCTCGGCGACTATCACGACGACGCCAAACTGGTGGCAGCGCTGAAGGATCCAGTGTTCCGCGACTACATCGCGGCGATGGAGAAGAAAAAGGGCAAAGCGGAAACCAAGCGCGTCATAGAAGTGCGGCGCTGGAACAGCAACGTGTTCCCGAGCTTGTCTTTCATGAGCCAGTTTCAGCAATTGCGTGTGGTGCAGCCGATCGCCGTGAACCGCACCGTCGTCTACACTTACAATTTCCGGCTCAAGGGCGCGCCGGAGAAGATGTTCCACAACACCATCAGCTTCGCCAATATCGTCAACGGTACCGGTTCGCTGGTACTGACCGACGATCTGGAGATCTACAGCCGCATCGGCATGGGGCTGTCGAGCGCCGGCGCCGAATGGATCGAAATCGGACGCGGGCTGCAGAGCGACTCGCCCGATGCGCATGGTGGACGGCGCGGCGTCAACTCGACCAGCGAAGTCTATATCCGCAACATGCTGGATGCCTGGCTCGGCTACATGGCGAACGGCCGCGCTGAGATGCGCGCGGCATCCTGAACAGCCAATGGGAAGAAAACCAAAGCGCGCTCGAAGGCCCGCGGCGCCGCGACGGCAGCGATCGCGCCTAGTCAGAACATCGCTGGCGCCAGCGCAGCATGCTCTGGATGTCCGCCGCTGCGAACAGTTCTTGTTGCAGGAAGCGCGGCTGCTCGATGAGGGCAAATTCGACGATTGGCTGGCGCTGTTTGCGCCGGATGGCTGGTATTGGGTGCCGAGCGAGCCCGGCCAACCTGATCCCCTTGAGACAGTTTCGCTGATCTATGACGACCGCCAACTGCTCGAAACGCGAGTTCGCCGGCTTGCCAGTCCGCGCATGTATTCCCAAGAGCCGCGATCGAGAACCAGCCGCATTGTAACCAATGTCACGATTGAGGAAGCCGGCAAGGACACCTGCACCGTGCGTTCCAAGTTCGTGATGATCGAATACCGGCGCGAGCAGCAGCGGCTGTTTGGTGGCACCCTGCTGCACCGGCTGGTGCAGGCCGATGGCCGTATCACGATCGCGTGGAAGCGCGTCGAGCTTGTCAATTGCGACGCGCCGCTCGACGGCATCACAATTCCGTTTTGATTTAAGAGCATGATCTGGAAAAACGGACGCCGGTTTTCCGAAAAGATCATGCCCCGTCTAGAACCCGCCTAGGACACGAACTGATTGGTGAAAAGGTCTTCGACCGGCGATTTCTTCTGGATGATGCCTTTTGCCAGATAGAAGTCCTGCAACTTCGTCATGCGCTCTGGATCGACCGCGCCCAGGACTTTCTGTCCCGGATAGATCAGCTTGTCGTAGTAAGCGAAGGCTTCCTTGACCTGATCTTCCTTACCGGTCCATTCCGGCACAAACTTCACGAAATCGACTGCCGCGCCGTTCGGATCGTCCATGATGTCTTTCATGCCGTGCAGCGCCGCCTTGACGAAAGCGCGCACCATGTCCGGCTTGTCCTTGATGGTCTGATCTGATGCCGCAATCGCTTGCGCCATGTGCGGAAAGAACTCGTCGGTCGGCAGCACCTTTACAGGGACACCGGCGGCCTCGACCGGCGGAATCCAGTCCGGCACGCCGGCCATGCCAACCGATTTGCCGGTCGCCACCATCTGCCACACGCCAACCGGACCCGCTGCCTGAATGTCGACGTCATCCTTGCTGAGCCCAACGCTCGCCAGCAATCCAAGCAGCGCATAGAACGTCGTGTCCTGATACGACATCACCGTAACTGTTTTGCCCTTGAGATCTTGCGGCTTTTCGATGCCGGAATCGGCTCGTACCACGAGCTGCATGAATCCCTTGCCGCCGAACAACGCCACGATCTTCACTGGCACGCCGTTCTGCCGCACGATGATCGGCGCATCGGCGACGATACCGCCGATCAGTACGTTGCCGGCTCCGACTTCCTTGGCAACGTCGACGCCGCCGCGCCCGACAGCGAAGCTCACGTCAAAACCCGCTTGTGAAAAATAGCCTTTGCCCTGCGCCAGCCGGATCGGCCCGAACGCGGGCAGGATCGGTGGCGCCGGGAACAGATAAGTGAGTTTTTCATCCGCGCGGGCCGATGGCGAAAGACCTAAAACACCGATGCCGAGAGCCGCACCGGGAGCGGCTTGCAGCAAACGCCGCCGGTTTATTCCACCTGCGCGATCGAACATTTTCAGCTCCTCAATCTGCCCTATCGGCGAACCCGGCATTTGCCACTATAGTTCACATCAATGGGCGGCACGCAATCGGCCCGAACAAACACATTTGTAGGTCGATCTGCTAATGGCTGACGTCGTCCGCCTCGAATATCGCAATGTGACAATGCGCTTTAGGGAAAGCAGCGGCCGCAATGTGCTTACGGCGGTGCAGAATGTCAGCTTTTCCGTCCACGACGGCGAAGTCGTCTCGCTGATCGGCCCGAGCGGCTGCGGCAAAAGTACGCTGCTCAATATCGGTTCCGGGTTGACCGCGCCCAGCGAGGGCGAAGCCTACGTTGACGGCGAGCGCGTCACCGGACCGAACGCCCATGTGGCATTCATGCTGCAAAAGGACTTGCTGCTGCCGTGGCGCACGATTGCCGAGAACGTCATGTTTGGCGTCGAGATTCAGGGCGTGCCACAACCCGAGTGCAAGCGACGCGCGAAATCGCTACTGGAAAACTTCAACCTGGGAGAGTTTGCCGGCCATTATCCGCATCAGCTCTCCGGCGGCATGCGGCAGCGCGTCGCTCTCGCCCGCACCCTCGCCGTCGATCCTCATGTGCTGCTGCTTGACGAGCCGTTTTCCGCCGTCGATGCGCAGACCCGCATGGTCTTGCAACGCGACCTCGCGCAGACGTTAAAAAAAGCCGGCAAGACCGCCCTTCTCATTACCCATGACCTTGCGGAGGCGGTCACCCTGTCGGACCGCGTGCTGGTGATGAGCCGGCGGCCAGGCACGATTCTGGAAGAAATCACCATCGACATGCCGGAGCGCGACAACCCGATTGCGCGGCGGCACGACGCGAAAGCCAACGATTATGTTGCGCACCTGATGGACCGGCTGGGTATCGGCTCGCTCGAACAAACCCAGGGTGCGGCATGACGGGCGGCGCTTCGTCATCGGTGCGGAACGGCACCATCACCAGTCTTGCCCTGCTGATCGTGTTTCTTGCGGCATGGCAGTGGGGACCCGGCCTGCTGGGCATTCCTACTTTTATCGTGCCGCCGCTGTCCATGGTGGCCATCGAATTCGTCCACGCCTTCAAGTTTGACCATCTGCTGTTCCACACCGCCATTACCGTCGGCGAAGTGCTCGCGGGCTTCATCATCGGCAGCCTGTTCGGCGCCTTCATTGGCTATGCGCTGGGCATGTCGCCGACCGCGGAGCTAGCGCTCTCGCCCTACATTCTTGCTTTGCAGATCGCGCCGAAGGTCGCCTTTGCGCCGCTGTTCATCTTGTGGATGGGCTTCACCGTCTATCCGAAGATTTTAGTGGCGATCCTGATCGTGTTCTTCCCGGTCATGGTCAATGTGCTGACCGCGGTGCGCACGGTCGATCCCGACCTGGTCAATCTGGCGCGCGCGTTCAAAGCCACGCGTTCGCAAATTTTCTGGAAAATCGAATTTCCCACCTCGATGCCGCCGATGTTCGCCGGCCTTCGCATCGGCTCCACACTCGCTGTGGTCGGCGTCGTGGTTGGCGAACTGGTCGGCGGCAATGTGGGCCTCGGCTATCTGCTCACGCTGGGCGAAGGACAGGCCGATACGCCGATGGTGTTTGTTTCGATCGTGATGCTCACCGTGGTCGGCGGCATTGCCTATCTTGGCGTCATTCTGATCGAGCGCCGTGTATTGCACTACTTGCCCGCGCGCGCCGCCGGCGGCAATCTTTAAAGCTTGGATGCGACGTTGGCGTCTGTGGTCAGCCATGCAAAAACATGAGTATCCAATGACAGCCTGAGCAATCAGGATTGGTGGAACGATCGCTCGGAAAGAACGAGCCGGCCAAGAAGGGGGAAGAAATCGTGGTTCTCGCGTTCGGCTATGCCGTCATGAACCGGTTTTTTGGTAGCACAATCGCTTCTTTTGCAGCCTGCGTGGAGCGATCCACGGCAGCATGATCACATCTTCAACCGCAAGGAGACTGAAATGACCGAGTACAAGTACGAGTGCGTCAAAGTCCGGGTCCACGACGGCATCGGTTGGGCGTTCCTCAATCGTCCCAACAAGCGCAATGCCATGTCCCCGCAACTGCACTACGACATGGACGACGCGCTGGCGAAACTCGAAGTCGACGAGAACGTCAAAGTTGTCGTCGTGAGCGGCGAAGGCGGCAATTTCAGCGCCGGACAGGACTTGAAGCAGTTCTTTCGCGAGCTTGAGAAAAAGCCGGGCGAGCGCAAAAAAGCCGCTGAGGCGGCCAACCGCTGGCGCTGGGAGCGGCTCTATACCTACGACAAGCCGACCATTGCCATGGTCCACGGCTACTGCGTCGGCGGCGCCTTCATGCAGCTCCTCGGCTGCGACTTCGCCATCGCGGCCGAGAACGCGACGTTCTCACTGTCCGAAGTGAACTGGGGCATCCTGCCCGGCGCCCTGGTCTCCAAGGTGGTCGCCGACATGGTGCTGCCGCGTCACGCACTCTATTACGCCTGCCTCGGCGAGCCGTTCGACGGCAAGGAAGCCGCCCGCATCGGCATGATCAATTCCGCGGTGCCGCTCGAAAAGCTCGAAGCCGCCGTGACTGATCTCGCGGAACGGCTGATGAAGAAAAGCCCTGCGGTGCTGCGCGCGACAAAGCAAGCCATCCGCCAGGTCCGCACCATGGATGTACCGCAGGCTTACGACTATCTCGCCGCCAAGGGTCAAGCCATCAAGTCGGCCGACAAAGAAGACTCCTACAATACCGGACTGCGGCAGTTCCTCGATGAGAAGTCGTACAAGCCGACCTTCGAGCCCTTCAAGCTCGGCACGATGCTGACCGATCAACGGCAGGGCAAAAACTAGCAACGAAACATCTGAGCAAAAAAACCACGCCGCAAGGAGGATTACTTAAATGAAATCGGCGAAAGCACTACAGACAATCCTTGCGGCGTGCGCGCTTATCGCGCTCACTGCCTTTCAGCCCGGCGCCGCGCAGGCACAATTCTATAAGGGCAAGACGATCACGATGATCGTCAACTATCCAGCCGGCGGTCCCACCGATCTCGAGGGCCGCCTCGTCGCGCAGTATCTGCCCGCCCACATTCCCGGCAATCCGACCGTCATCGTCAAGGATGTCGGCGGCGCGGGCGGCATTGTCGGCAGCAACGAGCTTGGCGACTCGACGCCGAATGGTGAGACGATCGGATTCTTCACCGTCGATGTCGTCAGCGAGCTTCTCAACAATCCATCGCTTCACGTTCCGTATTCCGACTTTGTCTTCGTGGCCGGCGTGGAGTGCCCTCTCGTTGTCTATATCCGCAAGGACACGCCGCCCGGCATCCAGGTCGCAACAGACTTGATGAAGACTAATGGCTTCAAGGCGCTGTCATTGAACGCCGAAAACAGCAACACTCTCAACCTCGATTTGGCGCTCGACCTCCTCGGCGTCAAATATGAGCCGATACCCGCCTATCGCGGCCTCAAGGAAGTCGAGACGGCAGTCCTGCAAAATATCGGACAGGCGGCGGATACTTCATTGTCCGGGTGGGCCGCTTCAGTCGAGCCGACCATGGGCAAGGAGGGCATCATCCTGCCGCTCTGGCAATTGTCGCCGCGGAAGGGCGATGCTTATCCGCGCACTAAAGCGCTGCCCAACATGCAGACGTTCGAGGAGTTTTACGCCTCCGTGCATCCCGACAAGCCACTCGGCGGCCAAATGGCTTACAGGGCTTTGCGAGCGACCAGCGATCCGCAGCTTGCCATGTTCCGCTCCGCCATGATGCCCCCAAAAGCAACGCCGGAGGCTGTCGCGGTGATGCGCGCCGCTTTTGTCGACATGTGGAAAGACCCGCAATTCCTTGCAGCCTATTCGAACCTGATCAAAACCGAGCCTGTCATGGTCAGTGCAGATGAAGGCCAGCGCGTGCTCGCCGGCCTCGCCACCATACCGAGCGACATCAAGAATTACGTCGTGAAATACATCGCCGACATGACGGCCAAATAGCCCGGACTGACAAGCGCAATAACGGGAGCAGAGCTGTGAAGATTGGTATGAACGCCGGGAGGCTCAGTCGACGCGCAGCACTCGGTGCGGGCGCAGCTCTTGGCGCAGGCGCGGCTTTAGCCGCGGCACCGGCACTCGCTGACGAATGCCGGATCGGACCCGCGGCGCATCCGGAAGGGCCCCATGTCTGGATGGACATGGATCAGGTTCAACTCGATGCCGCATACACTCAAAATGTCTATGCGCCGCTCGGCTTCCAGATCACCAAACGCTACGCCAGCAGGAGCGATGAGGCCCGGCTGCGGCTGGGACCGCCGCAGCGCGAATCTTATGGCCCAAGCGAGGTCGAGAAACTCGAGATCTATCGTGCCAAGCAGCCAAACGCCCCGATCTTCGTCTTCATTCACGGCGGCGCCTGGCTTGGCGGCGCGGCGAAAGACTACGGATTCCCGGCCGAAGTGTTCGTCAATGCCGGCGCTCATTACGTAGCGCTCGACTTTATCTCCATCAAACCCGCCAATGGCGATCTTCGTGTGATGGCGGATCAGGTGCGCCGCGCCGTGGCGTGGGTCTACAAAAATGCCGCGTCATTCGGCGGCGATCCAGCCCGACTTTATGTCGGCGGTCATTCATCCGGCGGCCACCTCTGCGGCGTTACCCTGGTCACCGATTGGAGCAAGGATTTCGGACTACCCGGTGACATCATTAAAGGCGGACTGTGCATGAGCGGCATGTACGACATGAAGCCAGTCCGGCTTTCTGCGCGAAGCCACTACGTCAAATTCGACGACGATATGGAAGACAAGATGAGCTCGCTGCGCCATCTGGACCAGTTGCGGGCGCCTATTGTTGTCACTTATGGCACCAACGAGACGCCCGAATTCCAGCGGCAGAATCGCGATTTTGCGGCTGCGGTGAAAGCCGCGGGCAAGGCGGTCGAACTCATCGGGGCGCCCGACTACAATCACTTCGAAATGTGTGAATCGCTCGGCAATCCCTACGGCGCAAATGGCCGCGCGGCGCTTGCGTTGATGAAGCTATCTGCCGGCTAACTGGCGCTTTCTCGGTCCCGGCGACGCCAATAGACGTTGTACATCACCAAACCGGCGAATGCCGCGACGACCAAGATGGCAAAGATTTTCGCCCAAAGCATTGGACGAGCCTATTCGTTGACCTCGCGCCCCGGTCCATAACATTACAGAAAATCGGATAAAAAACTGTTATCGGCGCGATGTACGATTCGGTAACGCCGATACGGCGGCAGTTTCAATGACTGTCCTTCGGAAAGTGCTCGGCGTGCCAGTCGGCTTCGAGGTTCGGGTTGATCTTGCCATCGATCACGAACACCCCCGGTGAGCCCTCGGCAACCCAGGCTTTGACCGGCTCGAGATCGGCAAGAGTCCGAACTGTTGCACCACGCGCCCCAAAACCCTTCGCGACCGCGACGAAATCGGTATCGGGGAATTTGACAATGTCGGTCGAGAAACCCTGACGCCTGAAATAATGCACCTCGGCGGCGTAGGACGCGTCATTGTAAACCAGGATGCAGAGCCGCAACCCGAGACGCACCGCAGTTTCCATGTCCGCCATCGACATCAGAAAACCGCCGTCACCGGTGCCGAGCACCGCAAGCTTGCCGGGGTTGGCAACTCCAAGGCCGATCGCGCACGGCAAACCAAGCCCAACCGATTGAAACGAGTGGCTGAGGCACGAAGCATGCGCGTTCGGCACGCGGAGATAGCGCGGCACCCAGCCACAGAAATGGCCGGAGTCCGACGCTACTGCGCGATCGTCCGGCAGCAGCGCATCGACCGCCTTGCTCAGTTCGCGCGGATCGATGAATTGCGCCGTCGATTCATCGCCGTGGGGATAGTGATGATTGTCGCCTGAGCGGATGCGTTCGCGTATTGCGTCGTTGCGGCGGCCGGCCTTGGCTTTCACGCCGCGCCGATCGAGTTCTGACAGCAAAGCTTCGGCCGTGGTCTTCGCATCGCCCTGCACCGCGATCTGCACCGGCATCTGATAACCGAGTTTTGCCCCTTCGACATCGATCTGGACGACTACGGCATCGGGGGCGATCAGCTTGCCGCGCTTGGTGGTCCACTGGGTCAGACTTGCGCCAAACGCAACGATGCAATCGCTCTCCGCGATCAGTTCATCGGCGATCGGCGACGAAAACCCGCCGCTGATGCCAACCGACCACGGGTTGCCTGAAAACAAGCCGTGCCCGCAAACCGAGGTTGCCAGCAGCGCGCCGGTACGATCCGCCAGTGCAACGAGATCATCCTCAGCGCCGGAAATCACCGCGCCGCGGCCGCCAAGGATCAGGGGACGCTGTGCGCGTTCCAACGCATCGGCGATGCGCGCGACAGCATTCGGATCAGGATGGAGCCGTCCGGGCACCGGCGGCAATTCCAGCGGCGGCAGGTTCGAGGCAAGCGTTGCGTGCTGTACGTCGAGCGGCAGACTCAGCACCACGGTCTGCCGGTCACGCAGCGCACGCGTTACCGCGCGTAGCGTATCCTCACGTGCCGACGCGACCGTGTGCAAGCGCTCCGACACGGCACCGACGGCACGCACCATTTCCGACTGCTCGATATAGAAGTTGTTCTTCACTTGGCCGTTCGGGACATCCCCCGCCAGCACGACGAGCGGTGTCCGGCTCTTCGCCGCTTCGGCGATACCGGTGAGTGCATTGGTCAGGCCCGGGCCTGAATGCACGCTGACCAGCGTAAGTTCGCCGGTCGATTTGGCGTAGGCGTCCGCCATGCTGGCGGCATTGCACTCGTGGCGCGCCGTAATCAGCTCGACGCCGGCTTCGACCAGCGCATGAGACACTTTGAAATTCGCGGTGCCGAGAAGTCCGAAACAACGCTTGGCGCCGTAACTGGCGAGATCTTGGGCGATGACTGCCGCAACTGTCGGATTGCCGCTCATGCAAACTCCTGCTTCCACTAGGATTGTAGGCAGGCGGTCCGCGGAAGGGCATTGATGCTTTTGCGCGATATAATTTATCTGTCTACCTTAACGTGTGTGACGATAAGCGGAGCGCGCGACCATGCTGAAAACGGGCGACCAACATCTTGAATCATTGCGCGATGGCAGGACCGTCTACATCGGCAAGGAGAAAGTGACGGATGTCACGGCGCATCCGGCATTTCGCAATGCCGCCCGCTCCATGGCTGCGATCTACGACCTGAAGGCCGCGCCGGAGAACCGTGACGCCATGTCGTTCGATGAGAACGGCAAGCGCTTCAGCAAATATTTCCTGAGGCCTAAATCGCGCGCAGACCTGGAAGCGCGCTCGCTGACTCATCGCCGCATCGCCGAAACGAGCTACGGCATGCTCGGCCGTTCGCCGGACCATGTCGCGAGCTTTGTCACCGGCATGGCCACCAAGCCGGAAGAATTCGGCCGCTTCTCGGGCAACCTCACTGCCTATTACGAGCACATGCGCGACAACGACATTTATGCCGCGTATGCGGTGCTGCCACCGCAAGCCGCGCGTAATCCGGATTTCTATCACAGGCAAAACATTCCAGTGCCGACGCTGCGCGTGGTGAAAGAGACCGACGACGGTGTCGTTATTTCCGGCATGAAAATGCTCGCCACCGGCGCGGTGTTCGCCAACGAGATATGGATCGGCAACCTCATTCCGCTGGCGCCCGATCAAGTAGCAGAATCGATCACCTGCGCCGTGCCCTGCAATGCGCCGGGACTGTCGTTGTGGTCGCGAAAGCCTCTTGAACGCGATTGCGCAAACGAGTTCGAGAATCCACTGGCTTTCCGGTTCGACGAAACCGACAGCATGCTGATCTGCGAGAACGTCAAAGTCCCGTGGGAGCGGGTGTTCGTTCACAATGACGCTTTGCTGTCACGCGCAATCTACACCAACACGCCGGGGCACTGCTTCGGCAATCACCAATCGAACGTACGCTATTGGGTGAAGATGCAGCTCATCGTCGGGCTGGCGAGCCGGATCGCGCAATCCTCCGGCGCGGACCAGGTGCCGGCGGTGCGCGAGACGCTCGGACGCCTCGCTGCGCTTGAAGCTACGCTGGGCGGCATGGTCATGGGCCAGATTCAGGCCGCGGAATCATGGCCCGATGGTTATATGACCTTCAACCGGCGCTTCGTTTATGCGGCGCTGAACTGGTGCACCGAAAACTATTCGTCGATCATCGACATCCTGCGCGAATTGTGCGGCGGCGGTGTTTTTCAGATGCCGGCGGATATTTCCGTGTTGGGGGAACCGGAGCTGCGCAGGACATTCGAGACTTTCTGGAATACGCCGCAGATGCGTGCCGTGGACCGGATGAAGCTATTCAAGCTTGCCTGGGATTTGGTCGGCTCGGAGTTCGCCGGCCGCCACCTGCAATACGAAAAGTTCTACGCCGGCGCCTCGTTCATCGTGCGCGGGCACAATTACGCGCACGCGCCGTGGGACCATTTCCACAAGGTGGTCGACGACTTGCTCGGGAGCTACGACGTTCCGGCCGAATACGGCGGAACCGGGTAGCTAGGGCCACCCGAATACCCAAATCCAGCGCCGTCGGCCAAAGCTTCAACCCTAAAACTTTAAGCTTGAAGTATCTCCCTGTCGGAGTCATTATTGTCCCTGTCCCAGCAATAAGGTGGCAGCGCATGAAGATTGCGTGCCTCGGCGGCGGCCCGGCCGGACTTTATTTCGCGATCAGCATGAAGCTGCGCAATGCAGCGCATGACGTCACCGTGTTCGAGCGCAACAAGCCGGACGATACGTTCGGCTGGGGCGTGGTGCTGTCCAATGAGACTTTGCAAAACCTCGTCGCCAATGATCCGGTGAGCGCCGCCGAAATTCGCGGCAACTTCGCTTATTGGGACGACATCGCCGTGCATTATCGCGGCCAGAAGATCGTCTCGACCGGTCACGGCTTTTCCGGCATCGCACGCAAGACTCTGCTGCTGCTGCTGCAACAACGCGCCCGCGCCCTTGGCGTCGATCTGCGTTTTCAGACCGAAGTCGAGAGCGCCAAAGAGCTTGCGAAGACATACGATCTGGTGATCGCCGCCGACGGGCTGAATTCAAGGACCCGAAACGAATTCGCCGATCATTTCAAGCCGGCGATTGAACAGCGCAAGAACAAGTTCGTCTGGCTCGGCACCCACCAAAAATTCGACGACGCCTTCACGTTCATCTTCGAAGAGACCGAGCACGGCTGGATCTGGGCACACGCCTATCAGTTCGATGCCGATACCGCGACGTTCATCGTCGAGTGCTCGGACGAGACCTGGCAGAAATTCGGTTTCGGCGGCATGGGCCAGGAGGAGAACTGCCGGGTCTGCGAGAAGATCTTCGAAAAATATCTCGGCGGCCATCGCCTGATGTCGAACGCGTCGCATTTGCGCGGGTCGGCGTGGCTGAATTTCCCACGGGTGCTCTGCGAGAAATGGTCCTACGAAAATATCGTGCTGATGGGCGATGCCGCCGCTACCGCGCACTTCTCCGTCGGGTCCGGCACCAAGCTCGCCATGGAAAGCGCGATCGCTATGGCGAACTATTTGCATAGCGAGCCGGACATGCAGTCGGCCTTCGCCAAATACGAGGACGCACGGCGCACAGAAGTGCTGAAGCTGCAATCCGCGGCGCGCAATTCGCTGGAATGGTTCGAGGACGTCGAGCGCTATCTGCATCTCGATCCGGTGCAGTTCAATTACTCGCTGCTGACGCGCTCGCAGCGCATCAGCCACGAGAATTTGCGGCTGCGCGATAAGACATGGCTGGAAGGCGCGGAGGCATGGTTCCAGCGGCTTTCCGGCGCCGACGACAACCTGGTGCGGCGACGGCCGATGTTTGCGCCGTTCAAGCTGCGGGATATGCGGCTGAAAAACCGCGTCGTGGTGTCACCAATGGCGCAGTACAAGGCGGTCGAGGGTTGCCCAACCGACTGGCATCTCGTGCATTATGCCGAGCGCGCCAAGGGCGGCGCCGGCCTGGTTTGCACCGAAATGACCTGTGTCAGCCCGGAAGGCCGCATCACGCCCGGCTGCACCGGCCTCTATGCGCCGGAGCACGAAGCGGCGTGGAAGCGCCTTGTCGATTTCGTGCATAGTGAGACCGAGGCGAAAATCTGCTGCCAGATCGGCCATTCCGGCGCCAAGGGCTCGACCCAGCTCGGCTGGGAAGAAATGGATGCACCGCTGACATCGGGCAACTGGTCGCTGATGGCGCCATCAGAAGTCGCCGTGGTCGCCGCGCAACCATTCTCCGCTGCCGATGACTCACGCTGACATGGAGCGTGTACGCGATCAATTCGTTGCATCGGCGGAGATGGCCGCGCGATGCAATTTCGACATGCTCGAAATTCATTGCGCGCACGGTTATCTGCTGTCGTCGTTCATCACACCGCTGACCAATTGGCGGACCGACGAATACGGCGGGTCGCTGGAAAATCGCATGCGCTTTCCGCTCGAAGTGTTTCACGCCGTGCGTGCGGTGTGGCCAGCGGACAAACCGATCTCCGTCCGCATCTCCGCCAACGACTGGGTCGGCGCCGATGGCATCGAGCCGCCGGAAGCGGTGGACATCAGCCGCATGCTGCAGGAGGCCGGCGTCGATATCTGCGACGTCTCGGCCGGGCAGACCTCAACCCAGGCGCGCCCGGTTTACGGCCGCATGTTCCAGACGCCGTTTTCCGATCGCATCCGCAACGAAACCGGCATGGCGACTATGGCGGTCGGCAATATTTTCGAGCCGGATCACGTCAACTCAATCCTGATGGCCGGCCGCGCCGATCTCGTATGCCTTGGTCGGCCGCATCTCGCCGACCCGTATTGGACGCTGCATGCCGCAGCCAAGCTCGGTGACTTCGGCGAGACCTGGCCGCAGCCTTATTACGCCGGGCGCGACCAGCTTTACCGATTGTCCGCAGCCGCCGAACCAACCACGGGGCGCGTATAATGGTGAGCGCGCCTCTCTCCGCCCCGCATCTCGAAAGCGACAGCAAGGCGCGGCTGCGGCTGTGGATCAGGCTGCTGCGTGCCAGCCGGCTGATCGAGGGCGTAGCGCGCGAACGCCTGAAATCGCAATTCAACGCCACTCTGCCGCGCTTCGACGTGATGGCCGCACTCTATCGCAAGCCGGACGGCATGCTGATGAGCGAGATTTCGCGTTTCCTCATGGTATCGAACGGTAACGTGACCGGCATTGTCGACCGGCTGGTATCTGATGGACTGGTGGCGCGCGCACAACGCAACGGTGACCGCCGTACCTCATTCATCACGCTTACGCGCAAAGGCCGCGCCGGGTTCGCCGAAATGGCGGCCGCGCACGAAAGCTGGGTCGATGAATTACTCAGTGGGCTTTCGGTGCGCGATGCCGAGCAGATGTCGGCGAAGCTGAAATCATTTCGCAGCGATTGGGAAGGCGAAGCATGAGCAAGATGGCCGGCCTCAAGCCCTCGCATTTTCTCTGGCGCATGGACGGCGCGGTCGCCGTGATCCAGCTCAATCGGCCGGAGCGCAAGAACCCCTTGACGTTCGAATCCTATGCCGAGTTGCGCGACACTTTCCGCGCGCTGGTTCATGCCGAAGACGTGCATGCGGTGGTGTTCCTGCCGAACGGCGGCAATTTCTGCTCCGGCGGCGACGTGCATGAAATCATCGGGCCGCTGGTCGCGATGGATGCGCCGCAGCTTCTGTCGTTCACGCGCATGACCGGCGATCTGGTCAAGGCGATGCTCCATTGCGGCAAGCCGATCATTACCGCGGTTGACGGCATCGCCGCCGGCGCCGGCGCGATCATCGCCATGGCGTCCGATATCCGCCTCGCTACGCCGGCTGCGCAGACTGCGTTTCTGTTCAATCGCGTCGGGCTTGCCGGTTGCGACATGGGCGCGTGCGCGATCCTGCCCCGCATCATTGGCCAGGGCCGCGCCTCGGAGTTGCTGTTCACCGGCCGCACCATGACCGCGCAGGAAGGCGAGAGCTGGGGCTTCTACAACAGGCTGGTCGCTGCCGACGCGCTGGAACAGGAGGCGCTTACGCTCGCGCGCCGCATCGCGTCGGGCCCGACGTTCGCCAACGGCATCACCAAGACGCAGCTTGTCGCGGAATGGTCGATGGCGCTCGATGACGCCATCGAGGCGGAAGCGCAGGCGCAGGCGATCTGCATGCAGACCAAGGATTTCGAACGCGCCTATCGCGCCTTTGTCGCGAAGCAGAAACCAGTGTTCGAGGGCAACTAGTGGCCGATACATCCTTTCTCAATTGGCCGTTCTTCGACGATCGCCACCGCACGGTCGCGAAGGCCATTGAGTGAATGGGCTGCGGCAAACCTGCCGGCGGATCATGGCGACGTCGATGCCGCATGCCGCGATCTTGGTGCAAAAGCTCGGCCGGGACGGCTTCCTCAAGCACACCGCGCCCGATCCCGAAGCGCCGGCGCCGCTCGACGTGCGCACGCTCTGCCTCATTCGCGAGACGCTGGCGCGGCACGATGCGCTCGGCGATTTCGCCTTCGCCATGCAGGGTCTCGGCGCCGGCCCGATCAGCCTGTTCGGCAACCAGCCAGCAGCGCGACTGGCTCAAGCGCACGCGCTCAGGCGAGGCGATCGCCGCATTCGCGCTGACCGAACCGAAATCCGGTTCGGATGTCGCCAATATCGAGCTCACGGCTCAGCACTACGGCACGGGCTATGTGCTCGATGGCGAGAAGACCTGGATCTCCAACGGCGGTATCGCCGATTTTTACATTGTGTTTGGCCGCACTGGCGAGGCGCCCGGCGCGAAAGGCCTCTCCGGCTTTTCTGGTGCCCGGCAAAAGTGCCCGGCTTTTCGATCGCCGAGCGCCTCGAAACGATCTCGCCGCACCCGCTGGCGCGCCTGAAATTCGAACGCGTCTGCGTGCCCGCGACCGCAATGATCGGCGCGCCGGGCGACGGCTTCAAGATCGCGATGGCGACACTGGATATTTTCCGCTCGACCGTCGCCGCAGCAGCGCCTCGGCTTCGCCCGCCGCGCACTCGATGAAACAATCAAGCGGGCGCGCAAGCCGCGAACTTTTCGGCGGCCCGCTTGCCGATTTGCAGATGGTGCAGGCTTCGATCGCCGAGATGGCGGTCGATGTCGATGCCGCGGCGCTTCTGGTCTATCGCGCCGCGTGGACCAAGGATAACGGCGCGGCGCGCGTCACCCGCGAGGCGGCGATGGCAAAGCTGTTCGCCACCGAGCGGGCGCAAAAGGTCATCGACAAGGCGGTGCAGATTCACGGCGGCGATGGCGTCCGCCACGGCCACATCGTTGAACGGCTTTATCGCGATATCCGCGCGCTTCGCATCTACGAAGGCGCGTCCGAAGTTCAGAAAATCGTCATCGCAAGGCAAATGCTGTCGGGAGCATGAGGCTTTAAGGAGACAACCATGGCTCTGCTATCGCTTGGCCGCTCGGCCCATACCGACACCTTTACCCGCGACAATCTTCCGCCGTCGCAGCAATGGCCGGAAATCCCGCTCAACGGCTTCGATTATCCCGAAGTGCTCAACGCCGGAGTCGAGCTGACCGACCGCATGGTGGCGCGCGGCTTCGGCGACCATGTCGCGCTGATCGGCAATGGCCGCCGCCGCACCTACAAGGAGCTGTCGGACTGGACCAACCGCATCGCCCATGCGCTGGTCGAAGATTTCGGCGTCAAGCCGGGCAATCGCATCCTGATCCGCGCCGCCAATAATCCAGCGCTGGTGGCGTGCTGGCTGGCGGCGACCAAGGCCGGTGCCGTGGTGGTCAACACCATGCCGTTGCTGCGTGCCGTTGAGCTTGGCAAAAATCGTCGACAAAGCCGAGATCTCGCTGGCGCTCTGCGACACCCGGCTGATGGACGAGACTCGTCAACTGCGCCAAGACCTCGAAATTCCTCAAGCAGGTCATCGGCTTCGACGGCACCGCCAATCATGACGCCGAACTTGATCGCATCGCGCTGACCAAGGCCGTCGACATTCGATGCCGTACCGACTGGCCGTGACGACGTCGCGCTACTCGGCTTCACGTCCGGCACGACGGGCGAGCCGAAAGCGACGATGCACTTTCATCGCGACCTGCTGATCATCGCCGATGGCTATGCCAAGGAAATCCTCGGCGTCACACCGGACGATATCTTCGTCGGCTCGCCGCCGCTTGCTTTCACCTTCGGCCTCGGCGGCCTGGCGATTTTCCCGTTGCGCTTCGGCGCCACCGCGACGCTTCTGGAAAATGCGTCGCCCGCCAACATGATCGAGATCATCGAGACCTATAAGGCGACGATCTCGTTCACCGCGCCGACCGCCTATCGCGCCATGCTGGCGGCCATGAACCAGGGCGCCAATCTTTCGTCGCTGCGCGCAGCGGTGTCGGCCGGCGAGACGCTGCCGGCGCCGGTGTTCAACGACTGGGTCGCGAAGACCGGCAAGCCCATTCTCGACGGCATCGGCTCGACCGAAATGCTGCACATCTTCATCTCCAACCGTTTCGGCGACGCCGCGCCGGGAAGCACCGGAAAGCCGGTGACCGGCTACGAGGCAAAGATCGTCGACGACGACATGAAGGAGAAGCCGCGCGGCGAGGTCGGCAAGCTCGCAGTGCGCGGGCCGACCGGCTGCCGCTATCTCGCCGACAAGCGGCAAGGCGCGTATGTCCGCGACGGCTGGAATCTCACCGGCGACGCCTTCGTTCAGGACGAGAGCGGCTACTTCCATTTCGCCGCCCGCAACGACGACATGATTATCTCGGCCGGCTACAACATCGCCGGGCCTGAGGTCGAAGCGGCGCTGCTATCGCATCCCGACGTCAAGGAATGCGCCGTCATCGGCGCACCGGACGAGGGCCGCGGCCAGATTGTCGAAGCCCATGTCGTGCTCGTCGAAGGCGTGTTGCCCGGCGTCGATACCGCCAAGCGCTTGCAAGACCACGTCAAGGCGACCATCGCGCCATTCAAATATCCGCGCTCGGTGAAATTCATCGAGGCGCTGCCGAAGACGCAAACCGGAAAAATTCAGCGTTTCCGCCTCAAGCCCGGGGCGCAATAAACAAGGCGGAGATATGAGCGAAAACTTTGAATTCCTTCATCCCAGCAGCTGGAAAAAGGCCGAAAGGCTTCGCCAACGGCATTGTTGCCGAAGGCCGCACCGTATTTCTGGCCGGCCAGATCGGCTGGAATGCCGATCAACATTTCGACAGCACGGATTTTGTCGCACAAGTGCGCCAGGCGCTGGAGAATATCGTCGCCCTGGTGGCCGAAGCCGGCGGCAAGCCGGAGCATATCACCCGGCTGACGTGGTACGTCACCAGCAAGCAGGAATACCTGGCGAGCTTGAGCGATCTCGGCGCGGCTTACCGCGCGGTGATGGGCAAGCACTTTCCGACCATGACCCTGGTTCAGGTCGTGGCGCTGGTCGAGGACCAGGCAAAAGTGGAGATCGAGGCGACCGCCGTCGTGCCGCACTGAGACGCGCGCACGAGGCCGCGTGCATTGCCGCGCTTGGCCTCGGGAGTTAGTTTGCAACCCGACCCACTGCTGAGTTTGTGATGGCTTATCTGGCAGAATTTCTCGCGTCACTTGTTGGAGCGCACCCTTTGCGTCGATACCCGTAAGCAATGAGCGCACGCGCCGCCTATGATGATGTTGTCGTCGTTTGTCCGACGACATTGCCGTATGTGCGCTACTCTATCCACGGCGCGCACTGGTTTCTTGCCGGCGCCCTCGCCGAGCTTCTCAAGCGCGCGGGCCTCGCTAAAGACCGCATCGACGGCTTGTGCGTGTCCAGCTTCACGCTGGCGCCGGACAGCGCGGTGGGCCTGACGCAGCATCTCGGCCTGACCTTGCGCTGGCTCGACCATATCCCGATGGGCGGCGCTTCCGGCATCGTCGCGCTGCGCCGCGCCGCGCGCGCGGTGCAGTCCGGCGACGCCGACGCCATCGCCTGCATCGCCGGCGACACCAATCATACCGACTCGTTTCGCATGAACCTCGCGACCTTCAGCCAGTTCGCGCGCGACGCCGTCTATCCCTATGGCTCGGGCGGCGCCAACGCGAGCTTCGCCTTTCTCACCGCCTATTACATGCGGACTTACGGCGCGAAGCCCGAGGACTTCGGCAAGCTCTGTGTCGCGCAGCGCGCCAATGCGCTGGCGTTTCCGACCGCCGTGATGAAAAAGCCGCTGACGCTTGACGAATATCTGACCGCGCGCGTGATCGCCGATCCATTGCGCCTCTACGATTGCGTCATGCCGTGTGCCGGCGCCGATGCCTTTCTGGTGCTGCGCCGCGCCGAAGCCGAAAAGCTCGGCCTGCCCTATGCGCGCATCCTCGCCACCATCGAACGGCACAACGCCTTTCCCGACGACCCGATCCAGTATCGTGGCGGCTGGGCGCTCGACTGCGACGAGATGTACGCGCAGGCCGGCGTTGGCCCCGAGCGATATCGACGTCGTCGCTGCCTATGACGACTACCCCGTCATCAACGTCATGCAGATCGAGGATCTCGGTTTCTGCAAAAAGGGTGAAGGCCCGGACTTCGTGCGGCGGAATACCTTCACCGCCGACGGCTCGTTTCCGTTCAATACCTCCGGCGGTCAGCTCTCCGGCGGCCAGGCCGGCGCGGCCGGCGGCTACCTCGGCCTTGTCGAGGTCATTCGCCAAATCACCGGGCAATCGATCGGCGCCAAGGTGCCCGACGCGCGCCTTGGTCTGGCGAGCGGCTTCGGTATGATCAATTACGATCGCGGCCTGTGCAGTGGCGCCGCCATCCTCGCAGCGGGGCAATAATAATGACGCGTCCATTGGTGCGGCCGCCGCGCAAAAACCCGATCCTGCGCACACGAGTCCCGACGCTGCCGCCGGGCAGCCGCAGCCGCGTCGCGCTCGGACTCACCGCCGCAGCGGCGCGCGGTCAGTTCGAACTGCAAGTCTGCCGCGACTGCGGCACGGTGCAATATCCGCCGCGCGAGGCCTGCCGCAAATGCCTGTCGCACCGGCTCGACTGGCGTGCCGAAGATGGCGCCGGCGAACTGATTTCGGAAACGACGCTGCATCACAGCAACGAACTGTTCTACCGCGAGCGCATGCCGTGGCGGCTCGGCGTCATCAAGCTCGACACCGGCCCGGTCATTGTCGCGCACGTGCACGGCGATTGCCCGCCCGCGCCGTCGCGCGTGCACATCCGCGCCGGCCTCGACAAAGCCGGACAGGCCGCGTTGATCGCGGTGCCGCTGAAGGACACGCCTAACATGGCCGACGATCGCCAGCTTCGCGAAATGACCTGCGATCCTAAATTTCGCAAAGTCCTGATCACCGACGCCAAAACCGCGCTCGGACAGGCGCTGGTCGAAGCCATCGTCGCTGCCGGCGCCAGCCTGGTTTGGGCCGGCTACGCGGAGCCGTGGAAGAAGCCGCCCGGCTTCGAGCGCCTTTCCAAGCTGGAGCCGGTCTCACTGGTGCCGCTCGATCTCACCAACTCGCGCGCCGTCAAAAATCTTGCCGGCGAAATCGGCGGACGCGTCGACATCCTTATCAACACCGCGGATCATCACCGCACTTACGGCATCGCAGCGCGCGAAGGTGTCGAGGTGGCGCGCGCCGAGATGGACACCAATTATTTCGGCCTGCTGCGGCTGGCGCAGGAATTCGCACCGGCAATGCGCGCGCGGGGCGCCGACGGACAGTCGAGTGCGGTCGCCTGGGTCAACCTGCTCTCGGTCTTCGCGCTGTCGAACTTTCCGCCACATGGCACTTATTCGGCATCGAAGGCCGCTGCCTTGTCGCTCGCGCAGTGTCTGCGCGCCGAACTGGCGCCTTCCGGCGTGCGCGTCATCAATGTGTTTCCCGGCCCGATCGATGACGAATGGAGTCAAACACTGCCGCCGCCGAAGATCGCGCCGGAGCGGCTTGCGGCCGACATCATCGGTGCTCTGAAGAGCGGCGCGGAAGATGTTTTCCCCGGCGACATCGCCCAGGATTGGCTGGCGCGCTGGCGCGACAATCCGAAAGCGCTGGAGCGCGAGCTCGCGCTCACGCCGCGATGATGTGACGAGGACGTGCGATGAGTGAGTCCATACTGCTGCAACTGGTCGCCGACCTCGCCGCGGGACGCATCCGCGTCGTCGACTTGACGCAGACGCTGTCGCCCGAATTTCCGCAGATCGTGCTGCCGCCCGAAATGGGACAGGCCTGGCCGTTCCGGATCGAGGAAGCGTCGCGCTACGACGCACGCGGGCCGGGTTGGTATTGGAACAATTTTTCCTGCAGCGAACATACCGGCACGCATTTCGACGCCCCGATACACTGGATTTCAGGCCGGCATCTGCCCGACAACAGTACCGATACGATACCGGCCGAACGTTTCGTCGCGCCCGCCTGCGTCATCGACTGCTCGCGCGAATCGGCCGCTGACGCCGACTTCCTGCTTGGTGTCGATTTCCTGCGCCAGTGGGAGCGCCGTCACGGCCGCATCCCGTCGGGATCATGGGTCCTGATGCGTACCGACTGGTCGAAGCGCACCGATCCTGTCGCCTACCAGAATCTCGACGAAACCGGCCAACACACGCCGGGCCCCGATACCGACGCGGTGAAATTCCTGGTCGACGAGCGCCAGGTCCTGGGCTTCGGCTCGGAGGCGATCGGCACCGACGCCGGACAGGCTTTTCACCTCAAGCCACCCTACCCGTGTCATTACTATATGCACGGCTCGGGCCGGTATGGCCTGCAATGCCTGACCAATCTCGACCTGCTGCCGCCGACCGGCGCAGTTCTTTTTGCCGCGCCGCTGAAGATCAAGGAAGGCAGCGGCAGCCCGTTGCGCGTATTGGCGCTGGTGCCTTCGGCGAAAGGCACGCCCACGCGCGCCGTCAAAAACGCCGCCGCCAAAAAAGGCGACGCCCACGCGAAGAAAGCCCGCGCTCGAAAGAAGCGTCCAAAGAAGCTGCGATGAGCGCCAACGATATTCTCGCTGCTTTCCCGCCTGGGGACCGCATACTGCCGACGATGCTGCAACGGCAGGCGCGCCGTTACAGTGGCCGCACCCTGTTCAAGTGCGGTGGCGCAAGTTGGCACTTTGACGAAGTACCGGACATCGCCGCGCGCTTCGCCGGGACGCTAACGGCCACGGGAATCCGCGCCGGCGATCGCGTCGCCATCATGTGCTCCAACCGGCCCGAATTTCTCGAGGCCTATCTCGGTTGTGCCTGGCTTGGTGCGATCGCGGTGCCGATCAATATCGCCGGGCGAGGACCGCAGCTTCGGCACATCCTGAGCAACTCCGGCGCGCGGTTGCTCGTGATCGAAACCGAACTGCTGGAAGCAGTGCGCCACATCGACTTGAGCGGCGTGCTGTTGGAGCGGATATGGCTGATCGGCAGCGAAACGCCGGCGCCATTCGATCGCATTCCGGTCAACGCCGTTCCATCACGCAGCGACGCGCTTCCCGCCCCCGCAATCGATCCGGCGCAGACCGTCGCAATCCTCTACACGTCAGGGACGACTGGCCCCTCGAAGGGCGTGTGCTGTCCGCACGCGCAATATTTCTGGTGGGGATATCACGGCGTCCGTAATCTCGGACTTCGCGAAGGCGACGTACTTTGCACAACGCTGCCGCTGTTTCACACCAACGCGCTGGGCACGTTCCATCAGGCTTTGCTGACCGGTGCGACACTCGTCGCCGAGCCGCGCTTTTCCGCCTCAAGGTTCTGGCAAACGCTGATCGAACATCGCGCGACCATTACCTATGTCCTTGGCGCCATGGTGCCGATCCTGCTGTCGCGTGAGCCCTCAGTCGAGGAGCGTACACACACCGTCCGGCTCGCGCTGGCGCCCGGCGTGCCCGCGCATCTGCACACGGCCTTCACTCAGCGCACCGGCATCCATCTGATCGACGGTTATGGTTCGACCGAAACCAATTTCGTCATCGGCGGCATACGCGCGGAAACTCATCCCGGCAGTATGGGCAAAGTGTGCGACGGTTTCGATGCGCGCATCGATTGCCAAGACGGCAAGGATGCGGCCGACGGTGAACCCGGCGAACTCGTCTTGCGCTCCCATGAACCGCTTGCTTTCGCCACAGGCTATTTCGCTCTGCCCGGCAAGACCGCCGAGGCCTTCCGCCACGGCTGGTTTCACACCGGCGACCGCGTCGTGCGTGAGGCGAACGGCTATTACCGCTTTGTCGACCGGCTCAAGGATGCCATCCGCCGCCGCGGCGAGAATGTCTCGTCGTTCGAAGTGGAGCAGGTCCTGCTCAGCCATCCGGACGTCGGTCAGGCGGCGGTGTTTCCAGTGCCGTCCGAACTCGCCGAAGACGAGGTCATGGCCGCCATTGTCCGGCGGCCTGGCAGCTCGCTTACCGAACGCACGCTCTGTGAATTCTGCCAGCCGCAGCTGGCCTATTTCGCGGTGCCGCGTTTCATCGAATTCGTCGACGAGTTGCCGGTAACCGAAAACGGCAAGGTACAGAAGTTCAAGCTCCGCGACCGCGGCGTGACCGCCCGCACCTGGGATCGCGAGGCCGCCGGGCTCCAGATCAAGCGATAATTACGACTCGGCCCCGGCTAACCCTCGCGCTCCGGGTTGCGCAGCCGCATCAAGATCGTATCGAGATGGCTAATGACCGTTTCGCCGGCCGCATTGATGAGCGCGTAACGGCCGGTGACAATGCCACGATCGGGCTTTGATTTCGACCGCCGCTTGTCGCGCCAGGTCAGCTTGAGCGTTAACGCGTCGCCGGGATGCGCCGGGCGATGAAAGCGTACTTCATCGAAGCCGACGCCGGCGATGACCGTGTGGCGGAACGGCAACCGGTGGACAAGACGCATCTTGACCGCGAGCAGATAAAGGCCCGGCGCGGTGATGCCGCCATGTTGAGCGGCGTAGTCCTTGTCGACGTGGATCGGCAACGGGTCCCAGGTCGCGGCAAAATCCAGAAGCTCCTGCTCGGGTATCACGTAAGGCCCGGCAAGCAGGACGTTACCGGGTGTTACGTCCTCATAGAAAATATCATCCATCGGCTATCCGTCTCATGTTAGATCGGAACGAATAACGTTGTAGCGCAGGGACCGCACCATGACTCAATCATCCCGACCGGCTCGAATCTGGTATCAGAGCTTCGTCCATCCAGTCGAGCAGGCACCTTACATCGAGCGGCTGCAAGCGTTTCTGGATCAGGTTGCGTCGCCGGACATCAAATTCGAAGTCCATGGCCTCGACCCGCCCGATCGCCACTTCCACGCGCTGACCGAATTTCGCTGCGCCGCGCAGGTGATCCGGCATGCTATCGAAGCGGAGCGCAACGGCTATGATGCTTTCGTCATCGGCCATTTTCAGGAGCCCGGTCTTCTGGAAATCCGCGGCGCGGTCGACATTCCGGTGGTCGGGCTCGGCGAAGCTAACCTGTTGGCTGCACTTGCAATGGGCGGCCGCATCGGCCTCGTGACCATCGACCCGAGTTTCATCACCTGGCACGAGCGGCAGGTGATGGCCCACGGGCTCGACGAGCGGGTGGTTGGCGTCCGCGCCATCAGTGCCGACCTTGGCGGCTTCATGCGCGCTTTCACCGACGCGGCGAGCTATGCGCATGTTCGTGCCGAGTTCGTCTCACAAGTAAGGCCGATGGTGGCCGACGGCGCCGAGGTCATCCTGCCGGCCGGCGGGCTCCCGATGCTGCTGTTCGCGCGAGAATGTCCGTTCCTCATCGATGGCGCGCTCGTGCTCAGCGGCATCGTGGTGGCCGTGAAGGCCACCGAGATGGCGATCGCCTTGCACCGGCTCACCGGTGCGGTGGTCAGCCGCCGCGGCACCTATGCCAAGGCGTCGGCGGCATGCGTCGAGGAATATATGAAGAGCCGCTGGTAGATCGCGGCGAATGGAAGAGTTCGGCGCAGCGCGCCGGTTGGCGCAATCGCAATTGAATCAAATGTACCGATTACGACAAGCCGATCTTTGCCAACTTGCTGCAAATCCGCCGGCGCGGGCTCGATCTTAATCCGGCATTTCTTTCGTTCATTATTGATCTGCTTGCCAAAATAACTGCGGCAGACGGACCGATGCAGCAAGCGGATACAGTATTCGACGAACTCGAACTCTGCCTGGTCGACAGGCCAAACTCGCGGCGGTTTACGATTCTCCGCAAATTGACGGACTTGTTCCTGGCCGGCGCGGAGACCTATTCCGAAGAATCGATACAATTTTTTGACGAGTTGATGGGCCGCCTGATCAACCGCATCGAGCGCCAGGCGCTTATCGAATTAAGCCAGAAGCTGGCGCCGGTGGACCGAGCACCACGCGGTGTGATCGGGCGATTGTCGAACGACGATGATTTCGCGATCGCCCAGCCGGTTCTTGAGCAATCGAGCGTACTCACCGAAAGCGACCTTGTTCAAATCGCAAAGACCAAGAGCCAGGATCATCTCTACGCCATTGCCAGTCGCGCACAGATCAGTGCACCGGTCACCGATGTTCTGGTCGAACGCGGCGACAGCCGGGTTGCCGGCAAGGTAACAGGGAATACCGGTGCCCGGTTCTCGCGATGGGGTCTTACCCAAGCCGTTCAACGCGCCGAGCATGATGAGGCTATCGCCGTCGCCATCGTAAATCGCGCCGACTTGCCGGACGATCTGCTCGAAGAGCTGGTCCGCAAAGCAACCAAGGTCGTGCAAAAGCGGCTTATGGCAAGCTCGCGGCCGGAAACACAGCAAAGAATATCCCGGGTTCTAAGAATCGTCTCGGACCAGGTTGCGCGTTCGGCCTCTTCGCCGGCTCGCGGCGGCCGAACGCTCCTGAAAAAGGACTTTGCGCAGTTAAGAGCCCGCATATCGCAATACGCCGAAGACAAAAATATCGGCGAGCTGACAGACACGCTGGCGATAATGGCCGAATTGCCCGTCGCGACGATTACAAAACTGGCAGCGGGAGCATCAGGCGAGGCGTTGGTCGCACTCAGCAAAGCGTGCGGCATAGGGTGGCAAGACACGCAAAAGATGATCTCGGCGCTGACGCCGCAAGCTGTCGCGTCCAAAGAACAGATCAACGCGCTGTTCGATATTTATGCTGCGCTTTCGCCGGCCGACGCACAACGGATGCTGCAAGTCGGGCGAACGAACGCAACCCGCAATATCGAGAGGCTCCGCGAGTTTATCCGTTCCGGCCCGGCACCTGCCGCCGCGTCATAGGGAAGTGTGTGTTCCTGCCGGTAAACTTCGGAAAGCTCTTGAAGTGCGCGCGGAGCTCAAGCCGTATCGGCGATGCCATCGCTGCATTAAACGCTTCCGGCGAATCGAACACCACTTCGTTGCCGACCATGTAATCGGCCGGCGGCAGGATCGCCGATGCTGTCTGCTCGACCGGGAGATAGCATAGCACGGAACGGATCTCCGGCAGCTTGCCGAGGATTGGCGGATGGTCGGCGATATAATGTGAGACGAACTCCTCCGCGTTTTCCGCCGGATGGTGGTAGCGCACGACGTAGGAGAATGGCGCGCGCAGCGGCCCGGGATTGGGCACGCCAGTCACCGGATAGAACCGCCGTTCGAAGCTGGTGCCGGTCGTCGGGACGCCGGGCCCCATGGCGACGCTCTGCTTAAAGCGCGGGTCGGCCAAGCCGGCTTCAAGTTGCTGCTGGGTCGGGAATTGCAGCATCGCGATCAGCAACGGCCCGGCGCCATCGCTGTTGAAGGGATCGTGGGTGCCGCCGCGCACCGGCTGGTAAAGATCGACCGCGGTCAATCCCGGCAGCGCTGCCCACACCGGCACCGCATCGCGATCCGCCCAAGCCTGCACCACACCTTCCTGATCCGGCACGCCCGAGCAGGTAATCTCATAGACAAAATCCGCCACAGCCCTCGTCTCCCTGATCCCGCCGTAACCCGCGCAACAAGGACGTGTCGGCATCGGCTGCCTAGCTACGGCGAACTTATCTCGCGCGTCGTAGCCAACCGTCTATCTAGGAAGTCACCGCTTTTACAAGGACACATGAGCTGATCTTGAGGCTTCCGTCAGGCTGCGGCTCAAGCGTATAGCGCGCATCCCAAGCCGCGCCGTCAGCATCGACAATTTGAACGTCCTGCACGATTTTGCCATCGATGACCCGGGCTTCGCCGAACTCGAAACTCTTGTTGCGATAGACCGGGGCATAGCCATTGCGGACCATGGACATGAAAGTTTCGGGTGTACGGAAAAAGCTTTGGAGGGCGGGCGAAGCAAAGGTGTATGCCGCCGCCCCGTCGTCGTGGCTGAAGGCGTCTTGTTGCGACTGGATGACGGCCCTCCCGGCAGCGACGTTGTCGCCGGCGCGAGCGAGTGCGCCTGAACCGATCAAAAAAGCTACCAGTAATGCCAAAATGCGCATGATGGCGCTCCACGCGTCGTCGTGTTGTTAGCCGGCACTGAACGCATTCTATCGCAAACGCGTTTGCTGAACCACCTTGCAGCGGTAGCGCCCGCGAGCCGGTCACGTATCTTTATCGCGCGGGCACAATGTTGATACGCTGACTGCCGGATCATTGACCCGGCAGCCGCGCCGCGAAGCCGGCGACATGCCGACTTCGCGAGCAATTCCTGCATTTGCGCCGGACGCAGATTAGCCTGGCGGCTTTTTGTCCTTCGGCGCCGGTCCCGGATGCGGAGCTGCCGCCGGGTGCGGAGGCGCAGGACGCGGAGGCGGACCTGCGACGTGGGGCGCGGGCGGCGCTGCCGGATGCGGCGGCGGCGCAAGCTGCGGTTTCGGCTCAGCCGGCGGCAGCTTCGCTTCGTGGTTTTCCGGCGCGGCTTCAGCCGGCTTTCTCTCGTTCTCGATCGGCCTGGTCTCCGTCGTGAGCGGCTTCTTCATCTCAGGCGCGCCTGGCTTTGCTTCGGTTGTGAGCGGCTTTGCTTCACCGTTCAGCGGCCGAACCTCACCTTTGTTCTCAATCTTGGGCGGCGTCGCGCCATTGAGAGTCGCTTCGCCCTTCGGCGCGCCGTGCTCCGGCAACTTGTTTTCACCTGGCTTGTTCTCTGGCAACCGGCTCATTGCCGGTTTCTCGCCCGGATTCTCTGCTGGATTCTTGCCAATCGGTTCGCCGGGCTTTGTCTCCAGCGGAGTCGCAGGCCGGCCCTCGCGAGAGGCGACAACACCCGGACCGCTGAACTCACCGGGCTTCGACGTTGCCGCTATCGCCGGGTGACCATGATTTTCCGAAGCGAGCAGAGATTTATCGGTGCTTGCGGTGCGCTCGTGCTGAAGTTGCACTTGATCGGCGGCGACGTGTTGTTCGTGCGCCGCAGCTTCCTGCTCAGGCGTCGGCCGCGCCGCGATGCCACCGCTGCCGCCGTTGAAGCTGACCCGCACGTTGGTCTCATTCACGACGACAGTTTTTTCATAAACGTTGGTGATCCTCACATTACCGAAATTATTGACGGTACGGTTGTAGGCAAACACACCGTTATCCCAGTGGCCGCCTTCGTATCCGCCGCCAGCGTAACCGAAGCCATAATTGATGCCGCCGTAGAAACCGACGTGTGGCCCCCAATATCCGGCCGACCATGTGTAGATGCCGTCGTGCCAGCCCCAATAACCGGGCGTCCATAAGAGCCCTACGGCCGGCGGTTGAACCCAGGTTCCCGGAACCCAGAAATAGCCGCTTGCGCTACCGCCCCAATAGCCCGGCGTCCAGATATAGCCGGGAGCCGGAATCGGCGGCTGATCATAAACCGGCAGTTCCGGCGGTGGGACATTATTACTGACACAAATGACTTGCGCCTGCGCTGCCACCGTCAGGCAAAGCGCCGCGAACAAAACAACGAAACCGGAAATAAGTCGCCGCATGCCAAATTCTCCTTATGCGATCCTACTCGTCATACGCGAAGCGTCGGCGGTGAATGCCGCGATATTAAGGCGCGACATTTGAGCGCGCGTTTGGTGCGGAAATTTATTCCGTCTCAGTGAGATGCTCACTTTGAGGATTGCGCGCGGCAAACTCCAGCCCGCGTGCGTGTCGCGATGCAGCCGTGTTGTTGAACGTCAGCTAAATGAACGCTTCAGGGTTTTGACACGACAAATAGGCAAGCTGTTTGGCGGGCGGCAGTCTTGGTGGGCGACAGTTCGCACAGTAAAACAGAACGAGGAACGCTAATGGATAAACTAAGAATTGCTACGGCGGCGTTTGCCATTCTCGCGGGCGCAAGCGTCATGAGCGGCAGCGCTTCGGCGATGCCGCTCAACGGCCAGCTTCCCGTTGCAACCAACACGTCGACGGAAATCCAGCAGGTGCGCTGGGTCTGCGGCCCCTACCGTTGCTGGTGGCGTCCGGGACCCTATTACTACGGCGGCTGGCACCGGCCTTGGGGCTGGCACGGCGGATGGGGCTGGCATCGCCATTGGCGGTAACGCGATCCGGCTACGGATAGACGGTGCCCCGGCTAACGACCGGGGCACTCTATTTTTGCATCACGAGCAAAATGAAGATCGCCACAATCAGCTCGCGCGGGTGAATGCCGGCCAGACGACTTGCGGGTCGTCCGGGGGCACCGAGGACAGTAATGCCTTGGTATGTGGGTGTTGCGGATCGCCGAATACTTTTTCGACTGGCCCCTGCTCGACGATCTCGCCGCGAAACATCACCAGCACGCGATCACACAGTTGCCGCACCACCGACAGGTCGTGGGAAATAAATAGCATGGCGAAGCCAAGCTCGGCGCGCAGCCGCGCCAGCAGATTCAGCAGTTGCGCCTGAATAGAGACGTCGAGGCCTGATACGATTTCGTCAGCGACCAGCACTTTCGGAATACTGCACAGCGCGCGGGCGATATTGACGCGCTGGCGCTGGCCGCCCGAGAGCTGCCCGGGCAGCCGCGATGCAAAATCCTGCGACATGCCGACTTCGGCCAACAGCTCCCGCGTTCGCGTGAGCCGCTCCTCCCAGCTCGCATGCCGGCTGCCCGCTTCCATCGCCTGCGTGACGATGGTCGCAATCCGGCGGCGCGGGTTAAGCGCCGATGCCGGATCCTGAAACACCATCTGCACCCGCGTGGCACGCAGCGCGTTGTCATGCAGCGCAGTAAGATCCTCACCGCCGAGCAGGATGTTTCCTGCCGACGGCGCTTCAATACCGGCCAGCAGTTTGGCAATGGTGCTCTTGCCGCTGCCGCTTTCACCGACCAGAGCGACGAATTCGTTTTCAGCGATGCTAAACGAAACACCTTTCACCGCAGCCACGGTGCGCGCACCGCCCCATAGGCCGCCGCCGATCTCGTAGCGCTTCTGCAGATTGTCGACTTGCAACAATGAGCGCTCCGAGGAAGCAGCTACAGCTGCCCCTACTTGCTGCACTCCAATCTCTTGCATCGATGCGGCGCGGAAGCAGGCCGCGCTGTGTCCGGCCGGTGTAGCAGTCATCGGCGGCACACTGGCGCGGCAATCGTCGGCAACAAGCGGACAGCGGGGCGCGAAGTGGCAGCCCGTCATGGTGCCAAGCTGGCGCAGGCTCGGCATCTGATCCGGCATGACATAGAGCGCGCGCCGTCCGGCGCTCATCGGCGGACTGGCGAGTTGCAGACAGCGCGTATAGGGGTGCGCCGGCGACGACAGCACCGCACGCGCTGGGCCGCTCTCGACCGGACGGCCGGCATACATGACAAGAACATCGTCGCAGAGCTGCGCGGCAAGCCGCAGATCGTGCGTGATGAAGATCGCCGCAGTGCCATGACTCTTCTGCATTTCTGCAATCAGATGCAGGATCGGTGGATGCATGGTGACGTCGAGCGCCGTCGTCGGCTCGTCGGCAATGACCAGGCGCGGATTGCTCGAGAACGCAAACGCGATCAGCACGCGCTGGCACATGCCGCCTGACAACTGATGCGGATAGCGCGCCAGCAGGCCCGCGGCATCCGGTAACCGCGCTGCCGTTAGCATCGCAATGGCGCGTTCGCGGCGCGCCTTTCGATCGCTGTTGCCGAGTCGGGCCAGATGCTCGTCGAATTGAGCGCCGATGGTCAAAACCGGATTAAGCGCGGTCATCGGCGCCTGCGGAATGAAAGAAATCGCGCGGCCGAGCAGCGCACGACGCCGTGCCGCCGGCATATGGGCCAAATCTTCGCCTTCAAACAGAAGTGCGCCCGATGTAACGGCGAAACCCGGCGGCAGGAGCTGCGCGATGGCGCGGCCGATCATGGTTTTCCCGGCACCGGATTCGCCGACCAGGCCGAGGATCTTCCCAGGCGCAAGATCGAACGATAGATCGCGGATTGCCGGAACGACAGCGCCACCGAGATTGGCGCCGATACCGAGGTTTTGCGCCTGGAGCGTCAGCATGTCTCAGCGCCCCGTCTCGGCAAGCCGAATGTCGAGCGAGCGGCGGAGCCCATCGCCGAGCAGATTGAAGGCCGTGACGGTGAAAAAGATCGCCAGGATCGGAAGCAGCAGGTTCCACGGCGATTGATAAACCGATTGCCGCGCATCAGCGATCATCTGGCCCCAGGCCGGCTGATCGGCGCCGACGCCAAGGCCGACGAACGAAAGAATTGCCTCGACCACCACCGCGATCGCCATTTCCAGTGAAATGAGCGTGATCAGAAGCGGCAGCGTCGCGGGTAGCACTTCCCGCACAATGGTCTGCCAGTGCGTGAAGCCGAGGAGCCGTGCCGCGGCGACGTAATCGTTGCGTGTGACCACCAGTACCTCGGCACGCAGCACACGGCAGAATCGCGTCCAGTCGACCAGCACGATGGCGAGGATGACTTTGCTCAAGCCGACACCGAGCCCGACCATCAGGATCAGCGACAGGATCACCGGCGGGAATGACATCCAGACATCGACCAGACGGCCGATCATCCAGTCCACCACGCCGCCGAAATAACCGGCGATATGCGCCAGTACCGTGCCGATAATCATGGCGCCGAGTGAAGCGAACACGGCGACCAACATGGCAGTGCGCGCGCCATAAATCAGGCGTGACAGCACGCAGCGGCCGAGACTGTCGGTGCCGAGCAGGTAGCTCGCATCGCCGCCGTCGGCCCAGGCTGGCGGCGTCAAGATCGACAGCAGGTTCTGGTCGCCCGGATCGTGCGGCGCCAGGAAGCCCGCGAAAGCCGCACAGCCGGCAATGCACAGGACCATGGCGAGCGCAATCAGCACGCGGGTTGAATGGAGCGAACGGCGGAGCGCATTCATCAGCGCACCCGCAATTTCGGATTGAGCACGACGTAGAGACTATCGACCGCCATGTTGATCAGCAGCACCACGATGCAATAGGTCAATCCGATCGCCTGGATCAGTGGCAGATCGGCGTTACGCACCGCATCCACCATCAGGTTGCCCATGCCAGGATAGGAATAGATCACTTCGACCAGCAACGTGCCGCTGAACAGAATGCCGAACTGAACGCCGGCCAGGGTGAGCGTCGGCAGTGCCGCGTTCTTGAACGCATGACCAAGCAGGATCCGGTTCTCGGACAAGCCACGCAGGCGCGCCTGGGCGATGTAGTCCTCGTGATAGACGTCGAACAGGCTCGAGCGCAGCACGCGCATGATGCCCGGTGAGAAGGCCAGTCCAAGCGCCAAAGATGGCAGGATCAAATGCTGGCAGGCGCTGAAGAAAACATCGAGGCGGCCCGCGATCAACGAATCGAGCAACAGAAAACCGGTGAAGTGCGGGATCGGTAGCCCGGGACCAACTTCGCCGGTGAACGGCAGCAGCTCCAGCGCCACGCCAAAGACGAACAGCAGGATCAGGCCCCAAAGAAATTCGGGGATCGAGAGCAGCAGCACGGAAGCGAGATCGGCGATTGGCTCGAACCAGGTATTGCGAACACGAAACAGCAACAGCCCGCCGCCGATACCGAGGATCGCGGCGATCACCATCGCGCAGAGCGCAAGCTGGATCGTCGCCGGCAAGGTCGACGCCACCAGCGATCCTGCATCACGGCGCAGCGCGATGGAGCGGCCGAAGTCGCCGTGCACCGCATCGGACAGCCAGATCAGATATTGCTGCGGCAAAGGCTTATCGAGGCCCATCTCGCGGCGCTTGGCCTCGACTTCCTCGATCGTCGCATTCGGCGGCAGCGACATCGCCGCCGGATCGACCGGCAACAGGCGGAGCACGCAGAACAATAGCGCGGAGACGATCAGCAATATCGGGATCGCCACGATCAGACGGCGCGCGATCAGTTTGAGGACCGTGGCAATCATGGCGCGCCGATGTACCAGCTGCGCGCTTAGTATCCACGTCATGCCCGGCCATAGCCGTCTAAAGAACGGCGTCACTTCGATCGCCGATGTGCCGGGCATCCACGTCTTGAGCGCCGAGCGTCGTCAAAGTCGTGGATGGCCGGGACAAGCGCGGTCCATGACGAAGTATGGAAAGAACGCAGTGTCGTCGACTTATGTCAATGCACGACACAATCGCCGCAAGCATCAGCTCCACCGCAACGTCTGCGGCAGCACCCAGCCATTGGCATATTTGGTGTAAGCCAAATTCTTCTTGTGAACGACCGTTATGACGCTCTGGAGCAGCGGCATGCTGGCGCCGTTCTCGACCGCCTCACGCTCCAGGTCCTTGTATCCCGCGATCCGCTTGTCGTAGTCGGCGACCCCGAACAGCGCGAGGTCCTTGTTGCCGAAATAATCGTCTTTCCACGGCGCGAACGGCATTTTCGGATTCAAGTTGTAGCCGATGTAAATCTCCGGATCGCCGGTGGCGTTGTCCCAGCTATACAGTGTCGCCTCCGGCAGCTTGCCGCCGCGGTTGAGCTCGAAATATTTGGCGTATTCGATCACCTGGATGTCGGCGTCGATGCCGACCTGTTTCCACATCTGCGCGATGGCACGCGCAATGTCGTAGTCATTGGGAAACTGGCCGTTGGTGGTGGCAAAGCCGATCTTCACCGGATTGGCAGGACTGAAGTTCGATTTGGCCAGCAGCTCTTTTGCCAATGCCGGATCGTATTTGAAAGTGAAGTCATTCAGATAACCGGGCGATCCGGGCGTCGCCATCATCGAGAGCGGCACCGCAGCGCCGCCATAAAACGCTTTCGACAGTGCGGCTTTGTCGATGGCGTGGTGCGCAGCGAGCCGTACGTTCTTGTCGGCGAAGGCAAGATCGGCGCGGGGCTGCAACAGGATGACGCGGGTGATCGGATCAATCTCCGCGGCGAGACCCTCGACTTTCTGGAAGCGGTCGACTTCGCGCACCGGCACGTTGAGCGTGAAGTCGGCCTGGCCGGACTGGATCGCAGCGACGCGGGCCGACGGATCCTTAATGATCTGGATGGTGATGCGTGCGATATTCGCCTTCGGTCCCCAGTAGGCGTCGTTGCGCTCCAGCACGATGCGCGAATTGAGCTCATATTCTGCAAGCTTGTAAGGACCGGTGCCGACCGGATTTTTCAGGAAATTATCGAGGCCTTGGCTCTCGATATATTTCTTCGGCACCGCGTAGCTGCCGAGGAATGCCATCCAGTTTGGCATGGTCGGCGCGGGCGAATCGAATTTCATCGTCGCCTTGGTCGGCGACTCGATGACGATGTCCTGCACCTTGCGCATCGAATTGGCGATGTCGAGCTTGATGCCGGACTTGTTGCGTTCGAGGAAGGTGTAGCGGAAGTCCTCGGTCGTCATCTTGTCGCCGTTATGAAACGTGACGTCGTCGCGCAACTCGACCGCCATGCTCAAACCGTCCGGCGCCATGCTCCAGTTCTTGATCAGGTGCGCAGTGAGCTTGAGCTGCGGGTCCTGATCGAGCGGCTGATCGAACACGGCCTTGAAGAGCGGCTGCGCATCCGGCGTGAAGCGCTGGTTCGGGTCCCACGACGGCACGTCGTTCGGCCAGCCGATGGTTGCCGCATCGTTGGCGGCGGCGCGGGCGAAGGGGGCCGAGATGCCAAGGCCTGCAAGCCCGCTCGCGACACCGCCCGTCGCTATCTGCAAGAACGATCTGCGCTTGACCTGAAACGCCATGATGGACTCCCCCAAAGCCGCAAGCGGCAGACCGACCGCAGCAAAACCGGCCACGGCAGCATAGCATTTTGGGCATAAAAGCAACGCCATCCAATCGCCGCAGCAACAGCCTGGGCGTTGAGTTTGCGTCGATCCGAAGCGAGCATTGGCAGCTTCACCGCGCTGCCACTGCCGCGCCATGTCGGCTACCGCGGGAAATGGATATGCCGATTACAAAGAGTGCGTCAGGCCTAAAACCTGAGGACGCACAATGCCAGGCTCGCCCAGACGCCGGCGCTGAAATAGAGCGACATCCAGAGAATTTCCTCTCGCCACGCCGCAAGGTCGTGGGTGACAACGCAGCGTGCGCTGACGTCTCGAAGGCCCTCAAGCGGCCGCAGCCGCTGACTGCCATCGGAGACTTTCGCCCGCCACCGGGCGAAGTACATCGGGACATCGACCGTGATGAGAAACGCCAGATAGCCGGCGATCCCAATGATGGCGATGACGAGAATGCCGCGCGCCACACCGTCAAATTCCACCAGCAGGCGGCAGAAACCGATCGCAACCGCGGAGAAGGCGACGGCCCACAGCGAGTTTTCGACGCCGTGGAGCATGTTGTTTTTGGTCAACACCGCGTACCACGACACACATTCAGCAATGAGTATCAGCGGCATGACGATCCGTGCCGCGTTTAAAACGGTGACTGCGCCGGTCGTTTCGCCAAGTTGCTGCAGAACGAGGACCCACTGCGCCGCGAAGCAAAGCTCCGCCACGGTCGCGACTGACCGGCCGACGAGGACACTCGACAGCCAGGTATCGAACAGGCAAATCCGCTGGACGTCCGCGCGGGGAAGGAACGACCTGAATGCGCAGCCAAAGACGTAGGCCGCGCAAAGCAGGAGTTCGAGACCGGACCTGCTGTCGAGACTGTCAGCCGCCTCGGCGTGAAACCGGTAGAACAGCCAGCACCAGACAGCGATATTCACACCGCTGACCAACGTCAGCAGAGCCCACCACCACGCCAAAGGATTGGACCGGTCGAGGACATTCGACCGGGCCTGCGATTGCACGCTCATACACAGCCGTCGGGTGAGTGACATGTCATTGTAATGACTATGTCACAGATCTGTGCAGCGACAAACCAGTCGGCTCCCGCTTCACGCGGATGTGCAAGCGGCCATCGGACCGGACTAACCGCGGAAAGCGCGCCCTAAAGCGTGATGAAGTTATATCCGCTCATTCCCACGGAAGCGGGAATCCAATTTCTTGCGCTGGGTCCCCGCTTTCCTCCTTCGCTCTCCGAGCTTCGGAGGACTCCAACCTGCCGAAGCTCCACGCGAGCGTAGGCAGGTCGCGGGGACGAGCGGAGTGGATAACCAATTCAACAAAGCAATCGCACCCTAGGGCGCGGCGTGCAGCGCTTCCCACACGCGTCGCGGCGTCGCGGGCATATCGATGTGGCGCACGCCGGCACGGCGGTTCAGCGCATCGACGATGGCATTGATCACCGCTGGCGGCGCGCCGACTGCACCGGCCTCGCCCGCTCCTTTGACTCCAAGCGGATTGCCCTTAGTCGGCACGTTGTGGGTCGAGAACGCGAAGCTCGGGATGTCGCCAGCGCGCGGCATCGCATAGTCCATGAAAGAACCAGACAGCAGCTGGCCGCTATCATTATCGTAGACTGCCTGCTCCAGCAGCGCCTGGCCAATGCCTTGCACGATGCCGCCGTGGACCTGGCCCTCCAGCATCAGTGGATTGATGGTGCGGCCGAAGTCATCGACGACGGTGTAGCGATCTATGGTGGTCGAGCCGGTATTCGGATCGATTTCGACCTCGACGATGTGACAGCCGTTCGGGAAGGTCTGTGCCGACGGCACCTGGGTGTGTGTGGTGTCGAGACCAGGCTCCATGCCGGCAGGCAGCTTGGCCGGATCACGGGCCGCAAGCGCTACGTCCATCAGGCCGACGTGCAGATCGGTGCCGGGCACCGAGAACGCGCCGTCATTAAACACAATATCCTGGGCGCCGACTTCCAGAAGGTGCGACGCGAGCTGCGTGCCTTTCTTGATGATACTCTGGCTCGCCTCGTAAAGTGCCGCGCCGCCCACGGCGAGCGCGCGAGAGCCGCCGGTAAGACCCGCCGGCGTACGGTCGGTATCGCCCATGATGACGTCGATCTTGTCGGCATCGATGCCAAGCTGATCGGACACCACCTGTTTGTAGGCCGTGAGCAGGCCGGTGCCGTATTCCTGGTTGCCCATGACGAGCTCGACATGATCGCCCTTGAACTCGATCGACGCGGTCTCGGGAAAGCCGCCGCCGCAGCGCTCGGTGTAGGTCGCCATGCCGATGCCGCGCAGCCTGCCTTCACGCTCGGTCAGCCGGCGCCGTTTGTTGAACGATGCCCAGTCCGACGCCTCCATGCAGAGGTCCATGATCGTCTCGAACTCGCCGGAGTCGAGCAGCAACTTGGTCGCCGAGGTGTAAGGCATCGCCGACGGCGGCACGAAATTGATCCGGCGGATCCTGTCAGGCGCCATGCCGAGCTCGCGCGCCGCGGCATCGACCAGCCGTTCCAGCAGATAGCCGGCTTCGGGCCGCCCGGCGCCGCGATAGGCGCAGACCGGGACGGTGTTGGTGCAGACGCCTTTGACGTTCACATGGATTGCGCCGAACACGTAAAGACCGGAAACAAGATCGGTTGAACGCGTCGGCACGAACGAGCCGAACGGCGAAAGATAAGCGCCAAGATTGGCAAGGATCGAAACGCGAAGGCCGAGAAATCTTCCCTTGCTGTCCACCGCGAGCTCGGCGCGCGTGGTGTGGTCGCGGCCCTGATTGTCGGAAACAAAGCCTTCCGAGCGATCCTCCTGCCATTTCACCGGTCGTGAAATTTTTCGGCTGGCCCAGACCACCAGCGCATGTTCGGGATAGACGAAGGCCTTCATGCCAAAGCCGCCGCCGACATTGCCGGTGATCACCCGCACCTTGTCTTTCGGCAGCTTCAGCACGGCTTCGGCGAGCGTGTCGCGCACGAAATGCGGACCTTGCGTGGCGGTATGGAGTGTCGAGCGGCCGCTTGCGGGATCGTATTCGGCAATCGCATTGCGCGGCTCCATGGAGTTGGCAACCACGCGATTGTTGATCAGTTCGAGATTGACGACATGGGCCGCCTTGGCGAACGCAGCTTCCGTCGCCTTGGCGTCGCCAGTGTCGTTGTCCCAGTCGAACAACAGATTACCGGGAACGTGATCGAACAATTGCGGCGCGCCGGGTGCGAGCGCGTCCTTCGCTTCGGTCACCGCCGGCAGCGATTCGTAGTCGACCTCGATAGCTTCGGCGGCATCGCGCGCCTGCGCTAGCGTCTGCGCAACGACCAGCGCGACCGGCTGGCCGACATGACGAACCTTGCCTTGAGCCAGGATCGGACGCGGGGTGTCGTGACGCGGCTTGCCGTCCCGGCTCACCAGAGGGGTCGAGCACGGAACATCGCCAAGACCATCGGTGCGGACATCGTCGCCGGTGCCGACAAACAGCACGCCCGGCATCTTGCGCGCAGCCGCTGCATCGATGCGCTTGATGTTGGCGTGCCCCATCGGCGAGCGCAGCACAAAGGCATACGCCATATTCGGCAGTGCTACGTCGTCGGTGTAACGCCCCCTACCGGTAATGAGCCGCAAATCCTCGTACCGCCGCACCGGCTGACCGACACTGAATTTCATATGGAAAGACCTCTAATCCGCGATCTTCTAATATGGTAGCGCAAGCCCCGCTCGCGCGAGGTCCGCCAAAAAGATTTATTTGGCAATTGCGCCGCGAGCGGTCAATTCAGCCGCTCGAGCCGAATTTGGCACTCCAGATACGCCCGGCTATTTGGCCGTAGCGGCCGCCAGATGCGCCGCCGCATCGGTCGATCCGAGCTGCGCGGCTCGCTGATAGAATTCATGCGCCTTCGCTTCGTCTCCAGCGACGCCAAGAACGTGATGCGCGGCGAGGTAGGCGGGGTCGTAGGTCTGACCCGCCGCGAACGCGGCGTCGGCGACGCCCGCGTCAGCAAGACGGCCAAACAACATCCGCGCCGTCACAATATCACCGCTCTTAAGCGAGTCCTGACCGCGCTCCATCAGCGATTCAGCCGTCTCCTTGCTCATGAGCGGATCTTTGACCACGACCGGAGGCGCGGCGGGATTCCCCGCTGGATCCCCGGCGACAAGTGCAGTCACGATCGGATCTTCGGTCGCCGATGCTTGCTTGCCCAAGTCAACTTGCTTGCCCAGGTCTATTTGCCCGCCCAAGTCTATTTGCCTGCTCATGTCCATGGGAGGAGCCGGATTTGCTGCGGTGTTCGGTTCGCCGATCCGCGACGGATCTTTTTTCCTCTCGATCCATTCCAGTTTTACTTCACGCCGATCGATCACCTTCTTGTCAGGGCCGCGCAAATCGACGGCGCTATGCATGACGCCGACAAAATCCGTCGGCGCATACATGAACAGGTTCTTCAGACCATCGAGCGGCACGGTCCAGCCGGAATCGCCGACCGGCGAGCCAGCCGACAGATGCGTCCCTGATGCCAGCCCGGCAACCCGCAACGACGCATTCGCCAGCGACCGGTCGACCGTAACGTCGAATGGCAATGGATCGTTGGTGAACACCTGCTGGTCGTGAACGATCAGGTGCGATGCAATTTGCGTTTCGGATGGTGTGGCACCTGTAGCGATCTGGACGGTATCGACGGCGGCCGCGACGCGACGCGGCTGCGGTGAAAAAGCGGCGATGCCGTAGGCGACGATCGCCGCAGCCCCAACGATCAATCCATAGCGAAGAAGCGGCGACGATTGACCGTCCGGTGAATCATGCGTCGGCGTCGGCACTCGCATGGGATCGCGCGAGCGACGAAACGGCGGATCAGATTTTGAGGATTGGCCGATGCGCCGCGGAGAGGCAGGCCTCACCGGGGCGTCGACGGCGTTTTGATCCAAAGGCGGTTCTGCCGGATCTGCCGTCTCGTGCGGCACCAGGCCCGGCGATCCGTGCTTCGCATCGACGGCGGCGCGGATAGCCCCATCGAGCCAGTCATGCACCTCCTGCGTTCGTTCACCGCTGCCTATTCCCAGATCCTCATCTTGCTGTTGCATGTGAAACCCCCCTTTTTTGTTTAGTCAGACTCAGTCAATTGAGACTCCACTCGCCTTGATCGGCGCCTCCCACTTTTTGATTTCGCTTGGGACAAACTGCGCCAGGTAATCGGTGCTGGTGCGGTCCGCAGCCACGAGATCAGTCCCGATCGCCGCCATTCGCTGGCGCACATCCGGCGTGTTCATCGCGGTGACGGTCGCGTCACGCATCTGCCGGACGATCACCCCCGGCGTATGCTTTGGGAAGAACAACCCGATCCAGTTGTTGGCCTCGAAACCCGGCAGTCCCTGCTCCTGCGCCGTCGGCACGTCCGGCAGCACCGCCGAGCGTGAGCGTGCCAGGACTGCAATCGGTTTGACCGCGCCGGCCTTGATCTGAGGCAACGAGGTGGAAACCGCATCGCAGAGATAATTGATCCGGTTGGCGATCAGATCCTGCATGGCGGGCGCCGAGCCGCGATAAGGCACATGCTGCACATCGACGCCGATTGTGGCGTTCAGCAGCATGCAGGCGAGATGGGTCGAGGAACCGCTGCCGCCGGAGCCGAACGACAGCTTCGATGCGTTGGCTTTTGCGTAGGCGGTGAACTCGCTGAGTGTATTGGCCGGAAAGTCCTTGGGGACGACAAGAACCATCGGCTGCTCAGCGATCAGGACAACCGGCGCAAAATCGTCCGCCGCGTTGTAGAGCGGCTTCTTGTAGAGGGTCTGGTTGTAGGCTTGCGTGCCGACTGTGCCGAGCAGCACCTGGTAGCCATCCGGCTGCGCCGCCGCAACTCGCTGCGCGCCCGTCATGCCGCCCGCGCCGCCGACGTTCTCGACAACAATTTGTTGCTCGAGCACCTCGCCGAGACGCTGCGCGATTATTCGCCCCACCACATCGGTCGGACCGCCAGCCGCGAACGGTACGACCATCGTGATCGGCCGGCCCGGCCAGCTTTCAGCCCGCGCCAATCCGGCACGAAGACCAATAAACCCACCTATCGCCAGCACTGCCGTGAACGCTGCAAGCGCAATGTTCAGGCGAATAATCGAAGACGTAGTTCTAAAACGCATGGTGCTTAGACGCATGACCCCCTCCGGCAACGACACAACGAGATGCAGCGGCACTGCGGCTACAACGCGCGCACAGACGCGATGAGCCCAGGACCGTTAGCGAACCAAAATTTTCAGCTTGTCAGAAAAGCGGCGGCGCGAGATGCGATCGCATGACTCAACTCCTTACCAAGCGAAAGGCTGGAACTCAGAAACGCGCATCAGCCGAGAGCGCATCAGCCGACATCGGTACGAAGATCGATGGCGGCGCAGAGAAGCCTAGGGAAGCAAGGAAGCGTAATTCAGCCTGTCCACAGCTTGAAAATAGTTTGTGGCAAGAATCCGTCACACAAGACATCGGACGACTTTTGTTAGCGGCGCTTTGAAATCTTCGACAGAAATCGTGATTCAAAAAAGCCGCGCGGCCGTCGCGATGCGTCAGTTGACGGCCACTGACACAGCGAAGACACAAATCGATCGGAGCAAACAAAAAACTTCTTGACCGGGGAAGTGAAGACTTAACGACGCCGCAAAGGAGATTTGCCGCGCGCCACAATCCCGCTCCCATCGTCGCCACAATCGCGCGCTCACCTGTGAGCGTCGAGTAGTAGCGCGGGGGGTGCGTATGCGTAGACGGATCGTGATCGGCTGCCTCACGGCATGCATCGTCGCTTTATTCAGCTCCACTCTTTCAGCTCAGGTCATTCCAAAATCGCTTCAGGACGGCGGCAGCGACTCGGTGATGCGCGAACGAAAGAACGAATGGACCGTCGGCATTGTCGGCGGCCTGCTGTCGGGATCGTATATGCGCTTCGCCGACGAGATGGCATCAGCGCTGAACGACGGTGACAACCTGCGTATTTTGCCGATCGTATCCTACGGCGCGGCATCCAATCTCGACGACCTGCTCTATCTTGAAGGCGTCGATGCCGCGATCACGCAATCCGACGTCTTCGAATATTTCAAGACGCAGCGGAAGATGCCTAACCTCCAAAACAGGGTGCAGTACATCGTTCGGCTGCCGATTTCAGAGCTGCATATCCTGGCGCGCAACGACGTTCAGAGCCTCGAGGATCTGCGCGGGAAGAAAGTCAACTTTGGTCCGGCCGGCACCGGCGCGAGTCTGACTGGAACGATTGTGTTTCAGCGGCTTGGCATCAACGTCGAGCAGGTGATGGTCGATCAACCGACCGCGCTCCAGAAACTTCAGGCTGGCGAGATCGACGCCATCGCCCGGGTGGTGATGAAACCGATCGATTACTTCTCGAAAATACCCGCCAATTCCGGGCTGCATCTGGTCAACATTCCATTCAGCAAGACATTCGAGGATTATTACACGCTCGGTGAATTCACCAAGCAGGACTATCCAAATCTGCTTCAGGGCAAGGACAGCATCGATACGATCGCTGTCCCGGCCGTGCTTGCGGTTTACAACTGGCCGAAGAAAACCGAACGCTACCGCAAGGTCGAGCGCTTCGTGCAATACTTGTTCAACAACTGGGACAAATTCCAGAAGCCGCCGTATCACCCGAAATGGCGGGATATCAATCTGGCAGCGACGGTGCCGGGCTGGACGAGATTTAGCGTCGCACAGGATTCGCTCGACCACATTAACGTCGCAGAAAGCCAGCTTTCAGAGCTTCCTCGGCACCAAGGGCGACTTGCCCGCCAATGACGACAATAAGGAAGCATTATTTCGCGAGTTCATGCAGTGGCAGCAGAAGGGCGGCGGGCACTGAGTTGGCGGCTGCGACCGAGGCTCGAGGGAAGGCGCTCCTGCCTTTCGGACTGCCTTTGATGGCGAAAATCGGATGAAAACCGCATTTTTGTCTCGCCGGACCGGCTGTAAACCGGTATCTGATCTCAATTATGAGACAGATGATCCGGATATCGAAGACCGGCCTGAGCGAAATCGGGCGCCGCCTCAAGGCGCACCGGACCGGGCGAGGACAGACGGCCGATGAACTGGCCGAGAAGCTCGGCATCTCGCGCGCCGCGGTCTATCGCATCGAAAGCGGCGGACTGGTCAAAATCGAGACCCTGGAGCTGTTGGCTTCGGAGTTACGGACCTCACTGGCGTCGCTGCTCGGCGTCGGCATCGAATATTACTCGACCGCCATCAGCTACTTCGACCGCATGCGCCAGCTCGAGGAGCAATCGGAGCAGGTCGTCGCGCATTTTCCGCCGATCTCCTATCTGCTCACGTCGCAGCGCTACCCGGCGCGTCTGAAGCAAATGCTGACGGAATTGCTGCCGCCCTATCTCGACGACAAGAAGAAAGCGTTGCGGGAGATCGATGCGGTGATCGACATTCTCGGCGAACGCAAGAAAGCTCGCGAGCTTCGCCGGTTGAGCGTCGTTAACTTCGTCACGGTCCCGGAGATCGAGCGCTGGCTGAAGCTTGGCGTCGTCGGCCGGTTCGACTTGCCGGAGAGCGAGGTCGCCATCCGGCGACAGGCCGCCCAGGCCGAAGTGGAAAATCTGGTGAGTCTGGTCGAGGGCGAACCGATGGGAATCCAGATCGCGCTGCTGGAAGAGACGCTGCCCAACATCACGTTCCAGCTATTCCGGAGCAAGGATGAGACGCTACTCGGCCTGAGCCCGTTCCGGCTCGGCGGCGAATTACCGAATATCCGGCTCGGCCTCGCCATGGTCACATCGGACCGGCAGGCCGTCGCGCTTTACGAGCAGCTCGCCGAGGATCTTTGGCGGCGCGCGCGCAAGGGCCGCGATGCGGTCAAACTGCTGCGCGCGGTCATTGCCCGCTCCGGCATCCAGCGCCCGGGAAAATCGGTTTCTACGCGCGGCGGCGCAAAGCCACTCAAGCGCGGCGCGGCCCGTTAAGCGCCGACGCGCGGCGTGGATGCAATCCGCCCGCCGTGGCGCGCCGACCATGCGACCGGATCTTTCAGAAAGTTTTCGATCGTAGCGCGGTCCTCGGCGGCCAATCCTGAAGTCTGCGAGCAACAACGGAGCCCAGGTCGCCAGCGGATGCAGCGCGATCCTGGCTTGACTGAGCCGTTCCATCGCGCCCGGAAATGCGTCGTTGAAAAAGATCGTCAGCGCATGCTCGACGATGGCGCCGGCAGACCGCAGGCCTCGGACAAAGGCAAGCTTGCTGGTGCCGTCGGTCGTCAGATCATCGACCAGCAGAACGCGCAATCCCTCGACCGAACCGCCCTCCACCTGCGCGTGGCGACCGATGCCAAGCGGACGTTTGCGGACATAGCGCAGGCCGAGCCCGGATTCGTCGGCGAGCCAGGCCGCCAACGGAATACCCGCCGTTTCGGCACCCGCGACCACATCGAAAGCGCCCGGCAGCACGGCCGCCACATACTGGGACATGAGCTGTGTGACTGCGCGCCGAACCGCCGGCTCGCCGATCAACAAACGGCAATCGACATAGACCGGACTGGCCCAACCGGCGGCGAGAATGAAAGGTTGCTCCCGGCTGATATAGACCGCGTTGGTCTTTATCAGAAGACGCGCAACGTCTCTGCCGATTTCCGCGACTTCAGGCGCCATCAGCCAGCCGCCTCCTGTAGCGCCGCAGCCATAACGTCAACGCCGGAGGCGAAGTCGTCGATCTGCATCGCCTCGTCCGGATTGTGCGAGCCGTTCTGGTTGCGGACAAAGACCATGGCGGACGGAATACCCTGATTGGCAAAAACCGCGGCATCGTGCCCGGCGCCGCTGGGCATTGGCTCGTCCGGCAGATCGAGCGCACGCGCGGCAGCCCGGAGCCGGTCGATCCAGGCAGCATCCATGATTGCGGGCGCGGTTTCCAGCCGCCGGTCGAGCTTGAATTCGACCCCGCGCTGTTCGCCGACGAGTTGACACTCCGATAGGAACAGATCGTAGAAAGCTTCCAGCGTTTCCTTGCTCTGGCTCCGGAACTCCAGACTAAAGCGCAGCCGCCCGGGAATGCGGGCGATGGCGTGTTCGCTCGGATCGGTACCGACGATGCCGGCGGTGATGACCAGATCGCGGCCGCGCTCGAGCAGCGTGCGCCAGTGATGATCGAGGTGCGAAATCAATTCCGAGGTGGCGAAGACGGCATCGTGGCGAAGCCAGCGCGGCACCGCGCCGGAATGACCCGCTTCGCCGACACATTCGACCGTCCGATGGCGGATGTTGCCGCGAATGCCGGTGACGATACCGAGCGGCAAATCCCGCGCGGTGAGAACCGGGCCCTGCTCGATGTGCAGTTCCAGCCACGCGGCAATGCTCTTGGGATCGAGCAAGCGCTCGCCTTTTTCGATACGGCCGACATCGGCACCTACTGCACGCATGCACTCGCCCAGCGTGAGCTTTGCGTCGGAGTCCTTGGTCGCGAGATCAGCTGCGGTTAGCAGGCCGAACAGCGCGCTTGATCCGATATAGGCCTTGGCGAAACGTGCGCTTTCTTCGCCACGGAGACCGAACAGCTTGATGGTGCGGCGCGGCCGGAATCCGCTCTCCTTGAAACCGGCAAGCACGATCAGCCCGGCGACCACGCCGGCCGCACCATCGTAATTGCCACCTTGCGGTACGGAATCGAGATGCGATCCGCAGGCGAGATACGGCAGATCAGGCTCGCTGCCCTCAAGGGTAGCGATCAGGTTGGCCGCCGCATCGCGTTCGGTGCGCAACCCGACGGCCCGCGCCTTGGCATCGATGATATCGAGCGCTGTACTTTCGAGCGCGCTGTAGCTTGGACGGGTGATCCCGACGCCGTCGCTGGTCGCTGCCCTCAGTGCATCAAACAGCTCGGTAGCGAGCGCGTGCACCCGTGTGTTGTCCTGCGACGACGGCTGAGCCCGCGCATTCATGTCGGCGGATTAAGCCAGGCGAGATCGGGTTCGTCGGCTTCCTCGATGATCACACCGCGGGTCAGGTCGGAAACACGCGGGATGTCGCGACGCATGCAAAAGGCTTCGAGACCATCGACGATGTCCGTGATCGCCGTGGGCTGGATGAAAGTCGCAGTGCCGACCTGCACGGCACTGGCCCCTGCCAGCATGTATTCCGCCGCGTCGTCCGATGTGGCGATGCCGCCACATCCAATGACCGGGATACGGACCGCCTTGGCGCACTGGAACACCTGGCGAAGAATGATCGGTTTGATCGCCGGCCCGGACAGACCGCCCATGATATTGCCGAGGCACGGCTTGAACGTTTGCAGGTCGATCGCCATCGACAAGATCGTATTGGCCACCACCACGGCGTCGGCGCCCGCCGCTTCGGCAGCGCAGGCGACCCCGGGCACATCGCCGGTATTCGGCGTGAGCTTGACCCAAAGCGGAAGCGATGTGGCGCGGCGCAAGTGCTCGGTGACAAGCGCGGTCGATTCAGGCCGCATCGCGAAGGCTTTGCCGTCCTCCTCGATATTCGGGCAGGAAATATTGGCTTCGATCGCGGCAACACCGGGCAATGACAACTCCGCTGCAAGGCTGGCAAAGCCGTCAGCGGTCGGAGCCGAAATACTGACCACCAACGGCGTGTCATAGCGCCGGTAGAACGGAAGCGTCTCTTCGATGAAATGCGGCACGCCCTTGGATGGAATTCCGATCGCATTGATCAGGCCGCCGGGCCGTTCGACGACACGCGGCAACGGATTGCCGGCACGCAGTTCGCGGGTGATGGTTTTGGTCACAAAGGCGCCGAGCCGCGAGAAGTCCAGCGCTTGATCGAGACCTTCAGCAAATGTCCCCGACGCCGGCATAACCGGATTGCGGAGTTTTAGGCCGCCGATCGTCACGGAAAAATCCACGGCAGTCACGCGGCTCATGGCGCTACTCATGGCAATGCTTCCAAGAGATCGAAGACCGGCCCATCAGAGCAAACCCGACGCGATATGATCTGGCCCTTAACGTTGAAATCGCGCACGCAGCAAAAACACATGCCGAGGCCGCAGGCCATTTGCTGCTCCATCGCGACCTGCCCGGGAATCCCGAGTGCATGGCCGAGGCGCTGCTGGACCTGCAACAGACGGCTTGAACCGCAGGTGAAAAATGCATCGCAGCGCCGCTGCGCAATCAGGCCGCGGAGAATGCGCTCGACGTTGGCCGGCCCGCTGCTCGATTCCGAGTTCGGTGACGACAATGACTTCCGCGCCCTGGCTGCGGAAAAGATCGACCGAAACGACGAGGTCCGGACGGCGCGCTGAGAACACAGCCGTAACATTGACGCCCTCTTGACGCGCGACTTTGGCCAGCGGCGCCAATGTTGCGAGGCCGGCGCCGCGGCCGACGGCAACGAGATGACGCCATGCAGGATCGAGATGAAAGCCTTTGCCGAGCGGGCCCATGATGTCGAGCTTGTCGCCGGCGCGAAGCATATCCAGGCCACGCGTGCCCGCGCCCGTCACCTTGTAGAGAAATTCCAGTTTGCGGTCCGCGACGCTGGTGCCGTAGATGCTCATGGGGCGGCGCAGATACGGCTGCTCGCCTGATGGCTGCGGGCAAAGCAGCTGAAAGAACTGGCCGGGTGCGCCGGATGCCGCGGTTTCACTGCACGCGACAACCAGATGCCGATACTCGGTATTGACCGGCTCGTTGGCGAGAACGTCAGCGAGCTCGGCGACGATTTGCGGCTTGAAGGGTCGAGCCAAGGCTGGCTCGGCCGGGCGGCCTTGCACGCGAGTAGCGGATTGATCCTTAAGGACGCCCGACACGATGACCTGTTTACGACAGCGCGACGCCCCGCCGCTCGGGGATCAGGAACCAGAGCGCCAGAATGTCGAGACAATAAAGCGCCGCCAACAACCCGATGGCGGTTTCGAAATTGTACATGCTCGCGACATAGCCGACCACGACCGGGCCGAAGCCACCGACCGCGCGTCCGACATTGAACAGCACGTTTTGCGCGGTCGCCCGCGCTGACGTGGGATACAGTTCGCTGATCAACGCACCGTAGCCGCCAAGCATGCCGTTGACGAAGAAGCCCATCACCGCGCCCGCGATCAGCAGGGCGGTAGGGTCGGTCAGCCGCGAATAGACCATCACCATGACGGCGGAGCCTATCATGTAAGAGAGAAACGCCGGACGCCGGCCGATACGGTCGGCAATATGACCGAACATGAAGATGCCGACCGCCATGCCGGCGATCGTGACGATCGTCCAGACTGCAGATTGCGTGAGCGCAAAGTGAAAACGGGTCGACAGATAGCTCGGCAGCCAGATCATCACGCCGTAGTAACCGAAGTTCTGCACCGAGCAGAGGATGATCATGCCGAAGCTGAGCTTGGTCGTTTCGGCGCTGTCGACCAGAAGATGCAGCGCGGATTCCTTCGGATGATCGTGCGATTTTTTCACGAACACTTCCGGCTCGTGTAGCGAACTGCGGATGAAGTAGGCAGCGACAGCGGGAAAAATGCCGACCATGAACATGCCGCGCCAGCCGATGACCGGCAGCAAAATCGGCGTGACAATCGCCGCGGCAAGCACGCCAAGCTGCCAGCCGAGACCGACATAAGAAGACGCCCGGGCGCGCATTGAAGAGGGCCAGGCTTCGGCGACGAGAGCCATGCCGATGCCGAACTCGCCGCCGAGCCCCACCCCCGCCAGCGTCCGATAAGCCAAAAGGTCGTAATAGCCGCGCGCGAACCCACAAAGCCCGGTGAACACGGCGAACACGACGATCGTATAGGTCAGCACGCGAACACGCCCGATTTTGTCGGAGAGCATGCCGAAGCCAATGCCGCCGATCACTGCACCGATCAGTGTTGCGGTGACGAGCGAGGCGGCTTGCGCCGGCGTCAACGACAGATCGGCCGCGATCATTTTGAGCATGAAGCCCAAAATCAACAGATCGAAACCGTCCATCGCGTAGCCGAGCGCCGATCCGATCAGCGCCTTGATGGCATCGCCATTCACTGTGGTGGGTGCCGAAGCATCTACTGCGTCGGCTGTTGCAGCATCGTGAGTGAGCATCGCTCGCGCCCCTATTGATCAAGTCCCAAGATCATGTCCCCGACGGCACAGTCCGCGTGCCGATCTGGACATTTTATAGCTTCGAGACACTTGTCATCTACCGTGGCATTTCGATGCAACGGCAGCCCGGCGGCAAGTTACCACGGCCAGCACTGCCGACCGAAGCCATCATCGTTCCATGGCAAAATATTAAAATCAAGACAAATCTCAATAATGAGATTTAAGATCGTTCAGAACCCGATCCAACGCTGGCGACCAGCTCGTCCGCGCGCGACAGGAACCGCTTGAGCAGCGCGGAGGTGTTGGAGCGGCTATAGCCCAGCACCAGATCTATCGTCGGCGCCTCGCCTTCCAGCGGGCGGATGACAACCGACGGCGGCAGCATCAGCCGCACGTAAAGCGGCAGCAACGTCACGCCGCCGGTCGATGTCACCAGCGACAGCACCGAGGACAGATTTTCCCCGTCAAACGCCGGCGTCAATACAACACCATTTTTGGCCGCGTAGCTTTCGATGGCCGCTTTGAGCGCAGGCGCGACGCGCGTCGGCGTGATGTAGGTCTCACCGGCAAGATCGCGCAGACGCACTTCCTTGGCGCCGGCAAGGCGATGATTGGCCGGTAGCACCACGACCAGCGGCTCCCTGGCGAGCGGCTTGAAAGCAATGCCGGGCGCATCCTTCTCGCGACGGAGGAAAGCGACATCCACCTTGCCGCGCATCAAGCCGCCCGCCAGTTCCGGCGACGGCTGACTGGCCAACGTGATGTCGATATCGGGTTGCTCCTCGCGCAAGATGCGCAGCGCCTCCGGCAGCCACACCAGTTCCTGGCCGGCGAGAAAGCCGATCACGAACGCCGCCTTGTCCGGCTGCGCCGCACGGCGCGCGGCTTCGCCAGCCGCCTCGACCTGAAGCAGCGCGAGACGCGCATGATCGAGAAAGGTGCGCCCGGACGCAGTGAGCTCGATGCCACGAGCGCCGCGCTCAAGCAGTTTGACGCCGACTTCGAGCTCGAGATCGCGGATCTGGCGGCTCAATGACGGCTGCGCGGTGTGCAGCCGTCGCTCGGCGGCATTGGTCAGGCTGCCTTCCTCAGCAACGGCCACGAAATAGCGCAGGTGACGCAGCTCCATAACCCTCGCCTCTTAAGCCATAGCCATACCTAAAAAGTATGGATTGATCCTACGAAGTCTTGGTTTTCCGGTCAATCGCGGCCCAGTTTCATGCTCGAAGACGATGCAGTTCGCAGCGTCAACCGGATCAGGGATCAAGACCATGAACACGCTCGCCAACAAGACCGCTCTCGTCACCGGCGCTTCCCGCGGCATGGGCCGCGCCACGGCGCTGGCGCTCGCCGCCGAAGGCGCCCGAGTCGTCGTGCATTACGGACGCAACGCCGACGAGGCCAATGCTGTCGTCAATCAGATCCGCGCCAAGGGCGGACAAGCGGATGCTGTATCCGCCGACCTCGCCGCGCCGGACGGCGCCCACATGTTGGCGGCACAGGTACGCAACCTGGCCGGCGGCCACCTCGACATCCTCGTCTCCAATGCCGGCATCTCCAACGCCACGACATTCGAGACCCTATCGGTGAAGGATTTCGACGCGCTGTTCGCGGTCAACGTCCGGGCGCCGTACTTCCTGGTGCAGCAATTGCTGCCGATCATGGCGGACAATGGCTCGATCGTGTTCGTATCGTCGCTCGGTGCGCGCGCCGCAGTCGGAACGCTCGCCGCCTATGCCAGCACCAAAGGCGCGATCAACACGCTGGTAAAATATCTCGCCAGTGCGCTCGGCGCGCGCGGAATCCGCGTCAACGCCGTCGCGCCCGGCGTGATCGACACCGACATGTCGAATTTCACCAAGACCGAACAAGGCCGCACCACGGTGATGGGCATGCAGTCGCTCAAGCGCATCGGCCAGCCCGACGACGTCGCTTCCGTCGTTTCATTTCTCGCTTCCGACGCGGCCCGCTGGGTCACCGGCGACATCATCGCCGTCGATGGCGGCTCAAAGCTCTGAGCCGCCGGAAGTCCGCAAACCTTTTCAGAAATCGATGGAGCGAACCATGAGCCTTTGCACAACATGCAGCCAGCCACAGCAGCGGCCGATGCTGTCCAGCGCGACGACCACCGTCATCGCAGTCATCACCGCCATGACCTTTTCCGCAAGCGGCGCGGCGCCGACGCCGCTGTATCACCAGTACCAGGAAAGCTTCGGACTCACGCCTTTCGCCGTGACGATCGTGTTTGCGGCGTATGTATTGAGCCTGCTGGCGGCGCTGCTGACGGTCGGCTCGCTTTCGGACTACATTGGACGCCGCCCGGCCATTCTCGCGGCGCTGATATTGAATGTCGTGTCGATGGCGATGTTCATGGCGGCCGACTCCGCCGCGACATTGATCGCGGCACGCGCGCTGCAAGGCTTCGCCACCGGGCTCGCAACCGCGGCACTCGGCGCGGCGATCCTCGATAACGACCGCAGCCGTGGCCCAATCCTCAACAGCATCACCGCGTTCACCGGCTTGGCCGCCGGAAGCCTCGGCGCCGGTATCCTCGTCACCTACGCACCCGAGCCGCGCCAGCTGGTCTACGTCGTGCTGCTGGTGCTGTCGGCAATCGAAGCCATGGTGCTCTGGTTGATGCCTGAAACCGCAATATCGCAAGCAGGCGCTTTGGCCTCGCTTCGGCCCCACGTCAGCATTCCTCCGCAGGCACGCGACGTGCTGGTGCGGTTGACGCCGGTGACGATCGCATCCTGGGCGCTCGGCGGTTTCTATTTCTCGCTGATGCCGACGCTGGTGCGCGTTGCGACCGGAGTCACCGTGCCGGTCGTCGGCGGTCTTGTCGTCAGCGCGCTGACCTTGAGCGGCGCGCTCAGCGTCCTGTTGCTGCGCTCAATTTCGCCACGCCGGATATTGAACAACGGAATTATCGCGCTGGCGTTTGGCGTTGCGGTCACGCTTGCCGGCGTTCATGAGCAACGGGTGTGGTTGATGCTGCTCGGCACTGTCGTCGCCGGCGTGGGCTTTGGCGCGGCGTTCTCCGGCACGATGCGAACCATTCTGCCGCTCGCCAAGAGCGACGAGCGCGCCGGATTAATATCGGCGTTCTATGTCGAGGGTTATCTTTCGTTCAGCCTGCCCGCGGTTCTCACCGGCTTCATGGTACCCACGGTGGGCCTGACCGTCGCCGCCTATGCTTATGGCGGCGCCGTCATCGCGATGGCCCTCGTGTCGATGGCCGCGGTCAGGTTGTCGCGGGCTTGAACGTCAGGCTCCATCTGCGCCAATACAATCGAGACACTGTAGCTGCCGTCCACCCCGGTCCGCCTACCCCGGGGTGGCTTGAAATTCAAAAAGCGTCCCTATGTCCTGTAGGGTAAAACAGATTGATTGAGGCTCGCATGGTGTCCCGTAAATTCCAGCATTCCGTTCTCGAGCGGTTCCTGCGTTACGTGCGCATCGACACCCAATCGGATCCCACCTCCAAAACGACGCCTTCGACCGAAAAGCAGAAAGACCTCGGTCGTGTTCTCGCGCAGGAGCTCCGCGATCTGGGGATCAAGGATGCTCACCTCGACGACTACGGCTATGTCTATGGCACGGTGCCGGCAACCACCGACAAGAAAGTGCCGGTTATCTGTTTCTGCTCGCACATGGACACATCGCCCGACTGCAGCGGTAAAGATGTGAAGCCGCAGGTGGTGCGCAGCTATCAGGGCGGCGACATCATTTTACCTGGAGACGGCTCGCAAGTGATCCGTTTCAAGGAACATCCCGCCCTCGCCAAGCAGATCGGCAACGACATCGTGACGACCGATGGCACGACCCTGCTCGGTGCCGATGATAAAGCCGGCATCGCCGAGATCATGGATGCGGTCAAAATTCTTGTCGAGAACCCCGATATCAAGCACGGGACGATCAAAATCCTCTTCACGCCTGACGAGGAGATTGGCCGCGGCGTCGACAAGGTCGATCTGAAGAAACTGGGCGCCGATTATGCCTATACGCTCGACGGTGAATCGGCCGGTCATCTCGAGGATGAGAGTTTCTCCGCGGACGCCGCGATCATCCACATAACGGGCGTCAGCGCTCATCCCGGCTTTGCAAAGGGAAAAATCGAACACGCGATCAAGATCGCCGCGCGGATTGTCGAACGGCTACCGAAAGACATGACGCCCGAAACCACCGAAGGCCGCGAAGGATTCCTGCATCCGATACGGATCGCGGGAGCCCTTGAGGAGGCGACACTTGAATATATCGTCCGCGATTTCACCGAAGACGGCCTGAAGGAGAAGGAAGCGCTGCTCGAACGCACGGTTCGTGACGTGATGAAAGATTTTCCCCGCTCGACCTATCGCATCGCGTTCCGGGAACAGTATCGCAACATGAAGGTGGTGCTCGACAAGCACCCACAGATCACTGAGAACGCGCTTGAAGCGATCAAGCGCGCCGGGCTTGCGCCGGTTCTTGCCAGCATTCGCGGCGGCACCGATGGATCGCGGCTCTCTTTCATGGGCCTGCCGTGCCCCAACATTTTCGCCGGCGAACACGCTTTCCACTCGCGGCTGGAATGGGTCAGCGTTGCGGACATGGAAGCCGCGGTGCGGACGATCGTCAATCTGGCGCAGATTTGGGAAGAGAAAGCGTAACTTCCCGTTCGCTGAAGGATTGCGAAGCCATCGCCGTCGCCGCCGGTCAGGCGACGTGGTCAGCAACGCCAGTCGCGCCACAGACGGTCTGCACAGCGATTGTGGAATGGAGACGCCGTTAAAGCCGGCCTGGAAGCGCAGACGCTCAGGACGTGCTAATATCCCCGCTCGAATTTGGACAAACCGGCAGCCAATGTGTCCCGAAATGATCGAGTACAAGGGATATCGCATTGAGGTCAGCCGCGTCGGACGGGGCTGGAGGGCTTCGATCTATTCTCCCGGTTCGGACGCGCCATGGCGCGACAGTCCCGTCAATCTCGAGAACAGTCAGTCGGAAGAAATCGTCGAAGTGGCCAAGCAGATGATCGACACGCGCTTTGGCCCGAGACTGATATAAATCTCTGATATGAAGCTTCGATATAAAGTGCTGACCAGCCGCCAAGCCGTGCCGTGGCCGTCTAAGACGCCCGGCGATCCAGCGGATAGTCGCCGCTCTCGTAGAGGTTATGAATCTGGTCGCAGCTATACCGTTCGTCGCCAACCTGCATCCACGCCCCGAGGGCCCGCATCGCCGGAAAATCCTCAATGGCGAATTGAATCGCCTCTGCGGCTGTTTCGAAGCGACGATAGCCCTGCCGCCGCCGCGCGACACCCCAGCGCCTTCCGACGAATAGTTCGGCTGGCAGGCGGTAATCAAACCTCGTCACATGACGCCTTTCAAATAGCTACAAGCATTGTCGTCGCGAACCGGCGCTGCGTGGTTAGTTGGCGCCGTCTAACACGGCGAAGTCATGCGCGTTTTCGGTGCCGATTGATAGCGACAAATCGCCTACAAATAGAACGAGAACCACTACCCGATATCGCGCGACAAGCGCGATGCCTTGAAACGAACACGGGCTCGGCGCATACTACATAACGTAGCCTAATGGCATTGCGAGCCGCGTCTACGGATTCCCGTCAAACGGTCTCTGGCTCGCCTTTATCCTTAGTTCGCTGACAGCCCTGACCGGGGGTGTAGATCGCCGCTCGCTAAGGAGGCCTGCAGCAAATGCTGCGGCTATACCGGCGCGCACAACAGAAAGCTTTTGTTTGACCCTATTTCACGACTTCAGACTCAACGGCGTCATCAAGCGAACGCCTGCGCAGAAAACGACCGCCTATTCGAGAGGATCATGACATGACCAAAGAAGAACTTCTGGAGTTCGAGGGCCTCGTCCTCGAGATATTGCCCGACGCGCGCTACCGCATTGAACTCGACAATGGACATTCACTTGTGGCGTACACCGCCGGCAGGATGAAAAAGAATCGGATCAAGACTCTGGCCGGCGATCGGGTGACTGTCGAAGTGTCACCCTATGACCTCGAAAAAGGACGGCTGATCTTCCGCCACAAGGACGAACGAGCCGGGCCGGCCAAACGCGCACCGCAACGCAATCAATTCCGCCGAAGATAAGATGTCCTGCGCGGCGATCGAGCAGCCGTCAACACACAGGGTTTTCAATTTTGGCGAATGAGCAAGAAAGATTAGCGGCCGAGGCTGGCCGCGCAGTCACGATCGGCAAAAGCCGCAGGCTCCAGGTTCTCGAAGGGGCATCGCCGTGATGAACCTCACCCCCAAGTTCAAGGTTGGGCAAACCGTGGACCTGATCCCGTCGATCTCGCGCTATGCCGCAAACGGGCACTATCAAATTATCAGCCTTCGACCGGCTGACGGGGAAATTCCGCAATATCGAATAAAGAGCCTGAATGAATCCCACGAGCGCATCGTCACGGAAAACGATCTCATGCTTGTGGCGGACCTGGAGTTCGATCGTTTCTGAGCGGAGCGCGGTGCTGACCGACGAGGAGCATGATGACCGTGGCCTCGAACGTCACTCCGAAGGGGAGCACGGCAATGTTTCGGATACTTGAGCTCAACGAAGCCACTTCGGCCAATGCGACAGAGGTCGGGCGGCGATACACGACGCGCGAAGAGGCGCTGATTGCCGTGCGCAAACACCTGAAGACGTTCCACGTATCCGGACACAATCCGGAAGGGAGCTATTGGTGGGCACGGGATTCCGGGGGCTTAAGAAAATGCTGGATTGCGCGCGTCGAGTGACAGGCGCCGGGGCGAGACGTGCTTGAATTCCCAAACCAAAGCCGAGTTTTCGACAGCACCCGGCGTGCCGTTCATTTCTGGGGGCATGACAGCGCAATAGAGTTGTCGTTTTTCGTCAATGAAGATGCGCTTAGACTTGTGCAGCCGGACATGCAGCCAGATGAAGACGGTTTTCTTCGCGCTTTTGATTCCAACCGTGCACTGATCCTGGCGACGGCCACGAAAGCATACAAGCGGAGCCGAAAAGCATCTTATGAGCTTGCGGCGAATGATTTCGCCAAAACCGGCTGGCTGGGCCGGTAATGACGACAGCCGGATCTTTCGCTCATGAGCAAACCCGAAATGATCGACCATTCCGACTTTTCCGTCGTCGTAAAAAATCGGGCAGCGCCGCCGAAGCCGTGGCAATGGGAGATTTATCGCGCCGGCAGAAACAGCCCGATCGATCGTTCGAAGATTTGTTTCGCGAGCGCGGCAGAGGCTAATCGCGCGGGGAAGACAGCGTTGCGGTTACTGCTCAGCGAGTATCCGGAATAACCAACACTCCGGCAGCGGTCGGACTAGTCGTCGCTGACCGGATGCATCAGTGTGAAGATCGGCACGTTGCGCGAATTCCAGCTGTACATGGTTTGGTTGCAAACCTGGCACTTGGCATAGCTGCGCTGCTGGAACGACAAACGAGCTGTCGCCATCTCATACTCGGCCCGGCAATACGGACATTTGAACAGGACCATGGCGTTACCGTGCACCTGAAGGGATGACGAAGGATAGCGCGCGGATATCTCAGTGGACCGCAGCCGGCTCCTTCGCAAGTCAATTATCGAGGAAGTGGCGCGCCCGAAGAGATTCGAACTCCTGACCCCCAGATTCCCAGATTGATGCTGGGCATTGAATCGAAACGGGTTTCTTGCAAAACGGCAGCATTGGCTAGGCAGCGCGGCTGAGCCCCTCGTCGCCGAACAGATGAACCTTGTTGTGGCCGGCAGCCTTCGCATCATAGAGCGCGGTATCGGCTTCTGCGAACAATTCGGTGATCCGCCGGCGATGCGGGCGACCGATGAGGGCAGCTCCGATCGAGACGCCGACCTCAAGGCGAAGACCGCTCCAGAAAAGCGGTCGACTCAGTATCGCGACGGTTTCCTGCAGTACGCGCGCAATCCGATCAGGAGAGGTCGGAGCGCGCAGGATGATCGCGAATTCATCGCCGCCGAGCCGAGCGACCAAACCGACGTTATAGAAGGCACGCCCCAGACGCAGCGCGGCCTCGCACAGGCATGCATCACCGGCCGCATGGCCGAACGTATCGTTGAGTATCTTGAAACGATCCAGGTCGATCAGGACGAGTGCCGACGCGAAGCCATAATTCAGGCTATCGCCGACCACCTCGCGATAGCGGTCCTGGAAGACGGAGCGATTAGCGAGCCCCGTGAGGGGATCGGTTTCGGCTCGCTGCCGCAAGCCCTCCATTGCCAGCCGGTCGGAGGTGATGTCCTGTTTGGAGCCGAAAATCCGCACTGGCTGTCCAGCTTCTCTGTCGACGTTGATCGCAAGGCGCATCCAGCGCTTTTCACCTCGGCACGTTCTGATCTCAGTATCGAGTGACACCGCATGGCCACTCCGGATCGCCTCGGCACGAGCCAGCTCCATGTTCCGCCGGGATTCATCGACATAGAGACCGACGATATCGGCACGCCGCAGCGGGTTGCCTATCGGATAGCCGAAGATGTCGTAGACGCCCGAAGTCCAGGTCAGGCGCTCTGTCGCAAGCTCACATTCCCATGCGCCGATGCGGGCGAGGCCAAAAGCCTGTTCGTAGAGGCGTGCGCGAACCTCCGCGGGCGGTGGCGCAACAGCGTGGCCTGCTTCGCCTTTCATCGGCAATCCAACGGCATTTCGGGATTTTGCCCACTGCCGTGTTAACGAATTCTATATTCCCGCCATGTTGCTTTCGGAGTAGTGCGAGGGAATGGACCTTATCCGCGATTGCCACCAGACATCCGGCGTCGCCCTCCACCTCACGCCGGCTGTCGCAATATACCGCGCGTGTTTCCACAGTCGGTGAATTGGACGCCGCTTCGGAGGTTGCCGCGGCGCATCATAATATCAGTTACATCGAGGTGGTTTGGGACGGAGCGACATGCCTCAGTCAGTCCCTGACCAAGCGCTCAAACAAATGAGTACGAAGTGGCGCGCCCGGAGAGATTCGAACTCCCGCCCCCTAGATTCGTAGTCTGTCTCAAGTGTCTGATGGCAATGAAAGTTGTTAGGAATTCACCGTGAGTGCACTTCCGCGCCGCATAAAACGGGCGCTTTCGAGGTGAAGCGGACATCGACTCGTCGATCATAGAGCTCAGCTATGATCCGGCAGTGACCTAGCTAAACTCTAGATGCTGGTATCTGATTGCCTCGTTGGGTCCCAAAACTGTTTTTGGCTGTTGCAAAATAGGGACACCCCCGAGAGCGCCGGTCTGCTAACATTGCGCGCATCAATTTGCGCGGGGGACGCTATGAACAGGTTTGCGTTTGGCATCTGTGCGATCGGAGCGGCTGTTGTTGCAACGCCGGTGCTCGCTGCTGATATGGCTCTTAAAGCACCGCCAGTTCCGGCGGCAACATGCACTTGGTGCGGCTGGTACGTCGGCCTCAATGCCGGCTACGGGTGGAGCCAGAAGAGCGTTCTAATCTCGCCGCAACCTGATCCGGCGTTTGGTCTCGCGCCGTTTACGGTAAGCCCTGATCCAAAAGGGTTCATTGGCGGCGCCCAAATCGGGTTCAATCAGCAATCAGGACGTTGGGTGTACGGCCTTGAGGCCGATTTTTCAGGGGCCAATATTAGCGGAAGCACTACGTTCTTCATACCTCCGCCATTTGGGCCCGGCGTCCAGCCAGTGAGCGAGAAGCTGGATTGGCTCGCAACACTACGAGGGCGCGTCGGGGCTACGCTGTTTCCCAATTTTTTGATCTATGGAACGGGCGGCCTTGCCGTAGGCCACAACAGCTACTCGAGCAATGAAGTCTATCTCCCTGCTGGCCCTCAATACTCATCATCAGGGAGCAGTACAAACGCCGGTTGGACGGCGGGCGCGGGTGTTGAGTGGGCTCTTCTGGGGAATTGGTCAGCTAAGTTGGAATATCTCTACTACGACTTGGGCAAGCACACGATTACAGGGGCCTCTATTCCTCCCAGCATCTTCTCCGTTGCCAGTAGGTTTGACAGCACGGGAAACATTCTGCGGGCCGGGTTGAACTACAAGTTCGGGACTCAATAGTCCGACCGCATCTGCGAACTCAAAGCAAACCTTTGCACGGATTTTCGTGATCAGTGCAACAAGGCATCCTTTCTGGGAGCAGTGATCGGTCGAGCCGGCAGGTAACCGAACGTTCCTACGCAATTCCGATATTGGCACAAAGCGTCTAAAGCAGTGCTGGCGCGCCCGGAGCGATTTCGAACGCCCGACCCCCAGATTCGTAGTCTGGTGCTCTATCCAGCTGAGCTACGGGCGCGGCGGGGATGTAGCTATAGCCTTCGGCAGCTAATGGCAAGGCAGCAGACCGGCAGCAATGCGGAAACGGCCCTATTTGGGCCGGTTCTGCCCCCTCCCGCGATACCAGGTCCAGAAACCGAAAATCAGAAAACACAGGATGAAGACGAAGCTGGTGTAGCCCAGGATCTTGGTCGCAAGCATGGTCTGCGGACTTTCGGAGCAGGATTTAGGGAAGCGTGACCTTATCCGAAAACCGGTTCCCACTTTTCGTGGTCACGCTTTAAGCTTAACTGGCGCGGGCGCCACGGCGAGCCGACAATTCGACAGCCCGGTCGGGAATGGTCAAGCGCAATGTTGCGCCGATCGTGCCTTCGACCAGCCGGATATCGCCGCCGTGAGCGCGCACCAGTTCGGCCGCAATGGCGAGACCGAGGCCGGTGCCGCCGGCGCGGGTCGAGCCCTGGAACGCCTCGAACAGATGGTCGTGGGCCTTTTCCGAAAAGCCCGGCCCGGTATCCGACACTTCGATCACCACCACCGCACCTTCACGTCGGCCGGTCATGCGGATCTGATCGCGGCCGGGATCGGCCGGCGCGTCGCGGCTCTCGAGCGCCTGCAATGCATTGCGCGACAGGTTGAGCAGGATGCGGAACAGCTGATCGTAATCGGCCTCGACCACGAGATCGCGCTCCACCGCGCTGATCCAGCGGATCGGTCCGTCGGGCGCGAGGTTGAGCGTCTCGTGCACTTCCTCGACCACAGGCGCAAGCAGGATCGGCTTGCGGTCCGGCGGCGTCTCCTGCAGGCGGCCATAAGATAATGTCGATTGGCAGAACGCGATGGCGCGTTCCAGCGCGTGCATCAGCTTCGGCGCGAAACGCTGCACGCCGGGATCGGGCAGATGCGCCAGACGGTCGGAAAACAACTGCGCCGACGACAGCAGATTGCGCAGATCGTGATTGATCTTCGACACCGCGAGCCCAAGCGCCGCGAGCCGGCTTTTCTGATGCAACATCGAGGCGAGCTCGGTCTGCATGCTTGCCAGTTCGCGCTCGGCAATACCGATCTCGTCGGCGCGCGCCGACGCCACGATGATCCGGTCGGGATTTTCCGGTGCGTCGCGAAATGCCATCATGTTGGCGGTGACGCGCCGCATCGGGCGAACGAACATGTAATGCAGCGCCAGATAAACCAGCGTTGCGGTGATCACCGAGATGACCAGCGACAACAGCAGAATGTCGACCGAATAGCGCAGCATCGCTTTTTGCAGCGGCGCCTCGTTCATCACCAGTTCGATATATTCGCCGCCCATCGGCGCGGGACCGACCACGCGCATGACGTAGGGGCGGCGGTTGAGCATGATCTTGAACGCATCGACGATCGAATCGAACGCCGAGACACTGCGCATGTCGAACGTATCGTCGACGACAGGGGGCATATCGTCGATCGCCAGCATGCGGCGGCGCTCACCCATCTTCATGGCGACGGCGCGTGCGCCGATCGAGTCGAGGATTTGCTTGGCGAGCGAATCCGGCACCATGCCGTTCGGCGCGGCGTCGAGTACCAGCGCCGCGGTGTAACCGGTGGCGAGACGATCCTTCAGCCAGACGGCGCGGAAATTGGCGACCGACGGGACATAGATCAGCACTTCCGCAATCATCACGAACAGAATCGTGAGGACGAGGAGCTTTCCGGAAAGCCCAAAGCGCGGCACACGGACCGATCCCGGCCGCGTGGCGGTTCCATCACTCATTGACGTAAGCCTCGCTGCAGTCCGGCTTACCAGGACGAAGCAGCCATCCCATGATGCGACGCGCACCCGAAGTCGTCAAACCCCGCCTCAGATAGGGCTCACCCGGAGGTATTTCACCCCTCGCAAGAGCTCTCCGGAGGCTCGATTTGGGCCTGGAAAACCCCGCAAAAGGCCGGTTATTGCGCTGGATACCGGGATTTAGCGGTTAGATTGACGGGCCGGAAGGGCTTTCGTATAAGCCGCGCCAACCGCGCTTTTGCGCGCAAAATCCCACGCGCAGCGGAGCAATCCCCCGTGAAACGGACCTATCAGCCGAGCAAATTGGTGCGCAAACGCCGTCACGGCTTTCGCACGCGGATGGCAACCACAGGCGGCCGCAGGGTGCTGGCGTCACGGCGGGCACGCGGCCGCAAAAAGCTTAGTGCGTAAGCGGCAGCGGTCTGCCGCGTAGCCATTGGATCCGCGATGGAGCGGTTAAGACGCCGGGCCGACTTTCGCGCTGCCTCGAGCGGCCTGCGAACATCGGCCGGCGGTTTTGTATTACAGGCCCGGCTGCGTGATGACGAAGGCGGAATTCGCGTCGGTTTCACAGTATCGCGGCAAGTTGGTAATGCGGTAGAGCGTAACCGGGTGCGGCGCCGGCTGCGCGAAATCGTCAGACTTGCGGCCAAAAACCTTGCGGCCAGCGAACTTGAGGCCGGCCAATCTGGAGCCGGCCAACCTGGAACTGGCGACGTCATGCGAAATGGCCACGATTATGTCCTGATCGGCCGGCGCCCGGCGCTGACGCTCCCGTTTGCCGAAATGCAGCGGCAATTCGGCACGGCTCTGCACCGGGTCCATTCTGCGCAATCCGGGCGCGACACGGCTGGTAGCCGCCGCGACCGCCACCTACATGAAACCGGGCCGTCACGGCCAAAACCGCGCGATGCATGAGCAGTGAATGGGCAATAACAAGAACACCATCGTCGCGGTCGTGCTGTCGCTGCTCGTGGTGGTTGGCTGGCAATATTTCATCGGCTATCCGCAAATGGAGCGGGAACGCCAGCAAGCCGCGCTGAAGCAGCAGGAACAGTCACAGGTTCAGCCGGGCGCGACCAACCGCGCCGGCACCGATCAGCCACAAGCCGGTCCCGGACTCGCTCCTGGCGTGGAAGCGCCCGGCGTTCCGAATGCTGCATCGCCGCAAGCCCAGGTCGCGACTCGTGAAGCCGTCCTCAAAAGCACGCCGCGCATCGCGATCGATACACCGCGGCTCGGCGGCTCGGTCGATCTCAAGGGCGGCCGTGTCGACGATCTGACACTGACGCAATACCGCGAGACCATCGATCCGAATTCGCCGCCGATCGTGATGTTCTCGCCGTCCGGCGCGCCTGACGCCTATTACGCCGAATTCGGCTGGGTGCCGGCATCCGGCACCACGGCAACGCTGCCCGGACCCGACACGGTATGGACCCAGCAGGGCTCCGGCACGCTCGGCATCGATCATCCGGTGACGATGACCTACGACAACGGCGCCGGGCTGGTGTTTACCCGCACCATCGCGGTCGACGACCATTATCTCTTCACCATCAAAGACGATGTCATCAACAAAGGGCAGAACTCGGTCTCGCTGTTCCCCTACGCGCTGATTTCGCGCCACGGCACGCCGGCGGTGCTTGGCTATTACATCCTGCACGAAGGCCTGATCGGCATGATGGGCGATCAGGGCGAGCAGACCGAAACCTACAAGAAGATGGAAGACAAGAAATCCGAGAGCTGGGATGCGACCGACGTCTGGCTCGGCTTCACCGACAAATATTTCGCCGCCGCGCTGCTGCCCGATACCGACGCCAAAGTGCGCGCCCGCTTCTCGGCCGGTGACACCAACGAGCTGAAAACCTATCAGACCGATTATCTGTTGCAGCCGCAGACCATCGCGCCCGGCGGCACCGGCTCGGCCGACGCGCGGCTGTTTGCCGGCGCCAAGGAAGTCTCTGCTGTCGGCATAAACTTCCCGCTCGGACCCGGCGGCTACAACCAGTCGCTCGGGCTGAACCATTTCGATCTGCTGATCGACTGGGGCTGGTTCTATTTCATCACCAAGCCGATGTTCCTTGCGATCGATTACTTCTTCCATCTGGTCGGCAATTTCGGCATCGCCATCCTGATCGTCACAGTCCTCGTCAAGACGTTGTTCTTCCCGCTCGCCAACAAGTCTTACGCCTCGATGGCGAAGATGAAGGCGGTGCAGCCGCAAATGGCGATGATCAAGGAGCGCTACGCCGACGACAAGATGAAGCAGCAACAGGCGATGATGGAGCTCTACAAGAAAGAGCAGATCAATCCGATCGCCGGCTGCCTGCCGATCGCCCTCCAGATCCCGGTGTTCTTCTCGCTCTACAAGGTGCTGTTCATCACCATCGAGATGCGGCACGCGCCGTTCTACGGCTGGATTCACGATCTGTCGGCGCCCGACCCGACCAACATCTTCACGCTCGGCGGATTGATTCCGTTCGACCCGTCGATCATCCCGCTGCTCGGCGGCTTCCTGCACCTCGGTTTCTGGCCGGCGATCATGGGCGTGACGATGTGGGTGCAGATGAAGCTGAACCCGGCGCCGCCCGATCCGACCCAGCAGATGGTGTTCGCCTGGATGCCGCTGGTCTTCACCTTCATGCTGGCGAAATTCCCGGCCGGGCTCGTCATCTACTGGGCCTGGAATAACTCGCTGTCGGTAGCGCAGCAGAGCGTGATCATGCACAGGAACGGCGCCAAGATTTCAGCTCTGGGATAATCTGAGAGCGACGTTTGTGCGGGCGAAGCCGAAGACGCCGGCGGAGTAGGCCCACCCGCTTGTCATTGCGGGCCACCGGATCAAGTCCGGCCGCGGTGGGTTATCGGTGTCATCGCCGGGCTTGTCCCGGTGAAGATTGTTGATCGACAAATCGCCGACCCGGCGCGCTCTTACCGCGGCGCCGAAATTCGGTAGAGCGATTGAGTGAGAAGGCGGACATTGCACGATTGCCGCCCATCGGTTGCTTGTGACCCATATACGACAGTCTCGATTGAGTGATATCATCGCTTGTTGTGGCAGATCGGGAATGTCACATGAGCAATTCGCGACAATATGGAAATGCGAACTTAGAGGTCGTTGCTGGCAACGGCTTGCTGCACCGTCGCGCGCTACTCGGCCGCGGCATCATGGTCGCCGGAGCGATGGGCGCAGGCGCGGCCGGAGCGTTGACTGGTGCCGCGGCAGAGCCGTTAGCCGAGGCGCCCTGGAGTATCGAACCGGGCGACGCGACGCCGCCTTATGGCCATCCTTCGCCCTTCGAAAAGAGAGTGGTTCGTACCGTCGACAATCCAAAGAACGAGCCGGGCGGCTCCCGGTCGCGGACGCCGCACCAACTGCTCAAGGGCACGATCACGCCAAACGGTCTGCATTTCACCATCACGCATGCCGGCATTCCCGATATCGATCCTGCCCAGCACAAGCTTCTCATCCATGGCATGGTCAAGCAGCCGCTGCTGTTCGATCTCGATGCGCTTGCGCGCTATCGGATGGTGACACGCATCGGATTTGTGGAATGCGGCGGCAACAGCGCGCCGCTGTTCTCCAACGAACCAATTCAAACTGACCTGCAGGCGCTGCACGGTCTCGCGTCCTGTGCAGAATGGGCCGGCGTGCCGCTGGCGACGCTGCTCGATGAAGCGGGCGTCGAACCCGGCGCCAAATGGGTCATTGCCGAAGGCGCCGACGCCCCGCATCTGTCGCGCAGCGTGCCGCTCGCCAAGATCATGGATGACGCCATGGTCGCCATGTACCAGAACGGCGAACGCATCCAGCCTGGCCAAGGCTATCCGATGCGGCTTTATCTGCCGGGCTACGAAGGCAACATGAACGTGAAGTTCTTGCGCCGCATTCAGGTCACGGACCAGCCGGGCATGACCTATTTCGAATCGAAGATCTACACAGACCCGCTACCCGACGGCAAAGACACGCAGTTCTATTTCGTTCAGGAGGTGAAGTCGTTTATCACTTCGCCGTCACCTGGCCTCACGCTCAAGGAGCCGGGCCTCTATGAGATCTCCGGCGTCGCTTATTCCGGCAACGGGCGGATCGCGAAAGTTATCGTCTCCGCTGATGGCGGCAAGAGTTGGGGCGAAGCAGCACTCGACGAGCCGCGGCTGCCTAAGGCCTTTACACGCTTTGGCATGGCGTGGCGCTGGGACGGCGGACCGGCCATCCTGCAGAGCCGGGCGTGGGACGAGAGCGGCAACGTGCAGCCGACCCGCGACGAGTTCGTGGACAAGCGTGGACAAACTTCGAAGCCGCCGTCGGCGCTCGGCTTTCCCGGCCACCACTTCAACGCCATCACCAGCTGGGGCGTGAATCCCAAGGGTGAGGTCCGGCATGTCTATGCGTGATCTCCTGATCGCGACCTGCGCTTTCGCGCTTGCAATCGGTGGCGGCGCGGCTTTCGCTGAGACCCCGAATCTCGGCAAGCCCGTCAGCCAGAGCGATCTCGCTGAGTGGGACATCAACATTCTTCCCGACGGGACCAATCTGCCGCCCGGCAGCGGCAAGGCCGCCGAAGGCGCCAAGATTTTTGCCGATAAATGCGCACTCTGCCATGGCGACAACGGCCGAGGCGGGATTGCCGCGCGGCTCGTCGGTGGCCCGCCAAAGGCGAGCCTCGACGGCGGCAAGACCATCGCGAACTACTGGCCTTATGCGACCACGCTGTTCGACTTCATCCGGCGGGCGATGCCGTTTACGCAACCGCGTTCTCTCACCGATCAAGAGGTCTATTCGCTCGTTGCCTATATCCTTGCAGAGAACAAGCTGATCGGCGAAGACGACGAGATCAACGCCGTGACGCTGCCGAAAGTGCGGATGCCGAACCGCGATAACTTCGTCGTGCAGTTCCCCGATCGGATCTGATTGCCCCTCACCCCACCTTGATGTTAGCGGCCCGGATCACTTCTCGGTCTGACCGACGATCCATTTTCCGCTTTCGGCCGGTGTCAACGATAATGGCACCGCTCCAAGAGCAAGGATCCGCTCCTTCATCTTAGGATCGGCAACTTTGCTCAAAGTCGTGGGCCCTAGTATCAGGGCGGTCCGTTCCCTTGCCTGCGAGGCCGGATCAAGTCCGGCAATGACGGAAAATAGCGACCGCGCAAAATGACAAAATATGCGTCGGCGTAAGACACTAATTTATTTAAACAATTTCGATTTCCGCGAATCTTTATTGGAGTGAAATCGGATTCCGCGGTGGCGGGTGAAAACTGACATCACGCAACACCGCGATTTATCTGCACAAATAGAAACGCTTTGACTTCGCGTTTCAGATTTGAGAAATGGCCGTCAATCTCGCTCACGTACAAGGACGTTATGCGGTGACCCCGCAGGACGGAGCGGGATGCGGTGCCCGCGGGTGGCGGCTCGTCACTGCCACTCCCGGGCGGCCTGGGCATCAGCCTGCCGGCACTATGACCGGCGCGCGAGGTGCATCGCTGGAAGTGCCACACCGGCTGGCGGGGAACCCGCCGCGTGAGCTGGTGTGTCACGAAGCCTGGCCCAGGTTGAGCCTTGGGATGAATAGTCCCATTGGCACAGAGCCGTGGTGGGACGCCGAGAGGCGAGCGCGCAGCGCTCTGCGCGCGCCGCACCCGAAAGGTGCGGAGGTTGGATACGCGTCTGTCGGCGTTCCGCTTCCTTGCTTTCTTTGTTCTTACATTTCGTGGCTCAAAGCGCGGATCGTGAGGATACCGGTGTCCACCGCCGGCATTCTCTGGCGAAGATCGGTGCGGAGAGCGGAGAAATTCTTACCGCGTAACGATGACTCGGGTGCGGATCGCATCGCGAGAACGACCCCCTATGTCGTCATTGCTGGACTTGATCCGGCAATCCATGGGGCAGCGCAGGGATCACTTATGGATGTTGTCGCATTCGGCGCGTCCGCATGGACCACCGGGTCAAGCCCGGTGGTGACGAAGAGAGAGAACTGCGTCGCGAGGACGAGATTGCCTGTTTCATCAACGACCGCATTAGCGGAGCGGGACGCGATACTATGCAGCGCGGACGCGGCTGAAGAACGTCGCGACCTTGGATTCGAGATCTTGCGCGCGCGACGACAACTTGGCGGTCCAGCCTGTGATGTCACCGACGGCGGCGGCACTGCGGGTGACAGCTTGCTCGACCGATCCCACTTCAGTGGAGGCACGGGCGGTGTAGCCGGCGGCATTATGCACGCTTTCGGCGATCGCGCTGGTGGTGGCGCTCTGCTCCTGAACGGCGGAAGCGATGCTGGTCGAGACGCCGGTGAGCGCGTTGATGGCGCGGGCGATCGAGGAGATTTCCTCGACCGAGCGTTTGGTCGCCACCTGGATGGCGGCAACCTGCTGCGAAATATCTTCCGTGGCGCGCGACGTCTGGTTGGCGAGTGTCTTAACCTCGGCAGCGACCACGGCGAAACCCTTGCCGCTATCGCCAGCACGCGCCGCTTCGATCGTCGCGTTGAGCGCCAGAAGATTGGTCTGTGCCGCGATCGCGGAAATGGTGCCGACCACCGAGCCGATGCGATCGGCGGCGGCATCGAGCGAGCGGATCACTTCCTGGGTGCGTTCCGCATCGGCTCCCGCGGATTGCGCCATGCCCAGACCATGAGTGGCCTGCTGGCCGATTTCCTGGATCGAACTCGACAGCTCTTCCGTCGCGGCGACCGTGACCTCGATACGCTGCGCGGTTTCGGACGATGCCGTCGAGGCCGAGGCCATGCGTTGCCGGGTGTCGGCAGCAACATCGCTCAACGTCGAGCAGCTTGTCGTCAGCGAAAGCGATGTTTGCTTGATCGCATCGACCACTTCACCGATAGCGCCGGCGAAATCAGCGATCGCTGCATCAATCGAGCCGCGGCGCGCCGCTGCTGCTTCATCGGCAGCCTCGCGGTGCAAGGTCATGGCATTCGACACGTCGAAGCTGATGACCTTGGCAACGATCATGCCGTAATTCACGACCTTCGCCGAGGAAAAGCGATGTTTGCGCGCGAACGCTTCGAGCACGGCCTTGAGGACGTAGTTTCCGCCGGTGCTGCGGATACGGGCGTCCATACCAAGCGCCGCTTCCTGATGAACCGTGTGGCGGCAGGACTCCGCATAGTCCCGATCGAGCTTGCCGCCGAGCAAGGCGCGAAAATGCGCCAGTTCCAGTTTTTTGAAGAACACCTCGTTCTGCGCGACGGCTGCGCCGATCCGCGGCAACACCCGCACCGCGATCACAATCTCGTCGACGGCCTTTTCAAGATGCGGCGCGATCACCGGCCAGCTGTCGGCCAAAATCCGACGCGACCCGTCATCGAGTCCATACAGCGAAAGACGAGCCTCAAAGGCCTGTACGAGGTCGGCAGATGACATTGTTGAAAAATCTTGGACCAGCCCCAACGCGCCGCATGGTCCACCAAATTGGTTGCTCTTGCGTTAATGAACTGGTTACCAATCCTGATCGGCTGCTTGCTGCCGGAGCCAGGGATTGCTGCGCAAGGATTGCTCCCAGGAATCGGGGGTCAAAAATCCCGTGGCATGGATCGTCTGGACCGACAAGACACCGGTCCGCCTCCGGCAACCCGACCTCCGCCGTCCCTTCCCGCAGGCCTGAATGGGGGCGCGGGTCGGCCTCCACCATCGTTCCAGGCTCCGGCAGTGAGCATAACGCCGTGCCGAGGCGCTCAGGCCCCCGGCAGCGCAGCAAAAATATCGGCGCGGGTTCGCGTGAGGGAGCTTTGAGGGCTGTCCGCAACCGCCCGCGATGCGACGGTCACAAATTTGCGCAGTTGCATGGAGGGTCGCTCGATCAAATAAAACGAACAGCAAGCGAAAACAAAAGTCAGTACGAGTTGCAAAGCCAGATCGAGTGGCAGTGGCAGCCGAAACAAGCACCAACCGAAGAAGAAAATTGCGGCGAATTGCCAAACATAAAGAGAGTAACTTATTTGTCCGACCCATTTTACGATCGGTTGATTGAGCAAGGAATTGACAATGGGAAAAGGTTCGCCGAACACAACCCCACACAATAACGGGATCAGTGTCAGGCTTCGAAGCGAAAAAAGCAGCGTGTTTCGAAAATACTCGTCGCGAATGGCGTAGGTGCAGAACAAAGCCACCGCCGAGATGACAAAGGCTCTCCGGCCCGCGAGCAGCCTTATGATGTGACGGTGTGCTTCACTTTGAGCCAGACAAGCGAGAAGCATGCCGTAGGCAATCGAATCGCCGCGTGTCTCTGAGTGTCTGTAGATCCAAAGCGTCTTTTCAATGCCGGGCCACATGGAAATATAGAGGTATCTGAGAAGTAGACTTCCAATACATATGCTCAAGGCAATTTTTATCGTATTGGAGGCGCTTCCCCTGACGAAAACAAACGCAATGGGGGCAAAGAGGTAGAAGTGCTCTTCGACCGAAAGCGACCAAAGCTGACCGATCGGGATGTTGGACCAAATACCGATGAACTCATTATGGGCCACGAGGTAATTCCAGAAATAAAACAGAACAGACGAAACCTCGAGCCGGTTGATTGAGGCTCCCCGGGCAACCTGAATCGTCAGAACAAGCATCAGATAGACCAGCAAGACCGGATAGAGGCGGATAATGCGTCTCAAATAGAAAGTTCGGAGATTAAGTGAGCCGGTGTCTTTTGCTTCGGCGAAAAACAAACGGGTGATAAGGAACCCGCTTACCAAATAGAAAATGTCCAAACCGAGCGCGCTGAATCCGATCAACGATGAGGGGAGGATCAAGTGGCCGACAAGGACGATCGACACGCTGCAAGCGCGGACGCCGTCGAGCGAGGGGATTATCTGGCGACTGCGCGCCGACCAATCCTCAATGGGCAAGCTTGTCGGCGACTTGGCCGAGAATTCAGACCTGGCCAAGAATTCATGTTCGCAGCCGGAAATTCCTTTGGCTCCTGACATCTGGAACCTACCAGTCGTCGAGCGGCTGTTTTTTCCGCTCAGCTACAAGACGGATCGGCCAATAATTGCTTCCCGGGAGCGAAACGACCGTCGTAGAACGCCCACCATGGGCGAGTGTTCCCGCCGCTGGCTCATAACGGGGTTGCGATAGTTCAATACCCGTCTGAGCGAGGGGCTAACAGCAAGAGGCTGGCGCGCCCGAGAGGATTCGAACCTCTGACCTTTGCCTTCGGAGGGCAACGCTCTATCCAGCTGAGCTACGGGCGCGTAACGCGTTGATAGCGAAACATGGGCTTTCCGGCAATGTCCCGCGCTTGCCGCAAGGACGGCCCCCTTCTAAGTTCGGCTTAAATCGCGGATCCAAGGACGTGGAGAGTAAGATGTCGCAGCTCGCCGAAAAGGTGGACAAGCACGAGCCGAAAAGCGGCGTGATCAAGGACGCAGCGTTCAACTGGGAAGATCCGCTCGACCTCGAAGGTGAGCTCACTGAAGAAGAGCGCATGGTGCGCGATACCGCGCGCGATTATGCGCAGGAGAAGCTGTTCCCGCGCATCCTCAAGGCGTTCCGCGACGAAAGCTACGACCCGGCAGTGCTCCGGGAAATGGGCGAACTTGGGCTGCTTGGCGCGACCATCCCCGAGGAGTACGGCGGCGCCGGTCTGTCTTACACCGCCTACGGCCTGATCGCGCGCGAGGTCGAGCGCGTCGATTCCGGCTACCGCTCCGCGATGTCAGTGCAGTCATCGCTGGTGATGCACCCGATCTACAGCTTCGGCAGCGAGGCGCAGAAGCGCAAATACTTGCCGAAGCTTGCGTCAGCCGAGCTGGTTGGCTGCTTCGGTTTGACCGAGCCCGACTACGGGTCCGATCCAGGATCGATGGTGACACGGGCGGAGAAAGTTGCTGGCGGTTATAGCCTGACCGGCACCAAGATGTGGATCACCAACGCGCCCGTCGCCGACCTCGCCGTGATCTGGGCCAAGCTCGACGGCAAGATTCGCGGCTTCATCGTCGAGCGCGACACCAAAGGATTTTCGACGCCGAAGATCGAAGGCAAGCTGTCGCTTCGCGCTTCCATCACCGGCGAGGTCGTGCTCGAAGGGGCTGTCGTGCCGGAAGACAATCTGTTGCCGAATGTATCCGGACTTGCCGGTCCGTTCGGCTGTCTCAACATGGCGCGGACCGGTATCGCCTGGGGCGCGATGGGCGCCGCGGAATTCTGCTGGCACCGCGCCCGCGATTACGTGCTTGCCCGCAAGCAATTCGGCCGGCCACTCGCGGCCAATCAGCTCATTCAGAAAAAACTTGCCGATATGCAAACCGAAATCGCGCTCGGCTTGCAGGGCGCGTTGCGGCTGACACGGATGATCGAGAAGGGCAACGCATCGCCACCGGTGATTTCGCTGCTCAAGCGCAACAATTGCGGCAAGGCGCTCGACGTCGCACGCATGGCCCGCGACATGCACGGCGGCAATGGCATTTCCGACGAATTCCATGTGATGCGCGTGTTGTGCAACCTTGAGACCGTCAACACCTACGAGGGTACGCACGACATCCACGCGCTGGTGCTTGGCCGCGCGCAGACCGGCATACAGGCCTTCATGTGATCTGCCGCGAGACGACGACGCGGGATCTTGGATAAGCCGGGATCTTGGATAAGGCAGGATCTTGGATCAGGAATGCCCTACGAATTTCTGCCGCTTGGTTACAGCTATGCGGACCTTGCTCCGGCGATGTCGGAAAAGACCGCGCGATGGCATCACGATGTGGTTCACGGCGGCTATCTCGCGGCCATTAACCGCTTGCTCGAGCCTTATCCCGCCATCGCCGCGCTCACTATCGAGCAGGTGCTGTCACATCCGGAAAAGGTTCCTGACGCCATTCGCAGCGAGGCGCGCTTTGCCGGCGGCGGCCACGCCAACCATCAATTCACCTGGAAAATCCTGGGAGCTAACCGCGGCACTAAGCCGTCGCCGACGCTCGGCGCGAAGATCGACGAAACCTTCGGCAGCTTCGGCGCTTTCATAACGCAATTCAAAACCGCCGCGCTGGCGCTCGACGGCGACGGTTGGATATTTCTGTCGCTCGCGGTGCCGCGCGCGCCCGGCATCGAAATCGTGCTGCGCCACGGCAACGACAATGTGCTGGAGATCCGCAAGCCGGGCATTCTGCTTTGCGATCTTTGGCAGCACGCCTACCACGACGATCACCGCGGTGATCGTGAGGCATGGCTGGACGCCTGTCTGCAGGTCCTTGACTGGACGCAATGTTCGATCCGCTACGATCGATTGGTTGCGGGCCAGCCGACGCCGTAAATCCGGCTATTGCGCCAGCGACGAGATCGCGACGTTAACCGCGCCGTTGGCATTGGTGATCACACGCATCGTCCTGTCGTCATAAGCGATGCCGGCGAGGCGCAGATCGGTGATGGTGACACTACCACTGACACCGTTCGCCTGGCTCGCGAAGCTGGTTACCGCCGCTGCGAGCCGTTTCTTCGCATCCGCGGCAAACGGCTTGAGATCGATCACCGCCTTGTCCGCCAAGGTTTGTTTCAGATAGGGCGCCGCCGCCTGCGCAGCCGCACCGAGAAGCCCGAATGCGGCCTGCGACTGCACATCGAGCGCAATATCGGTAAAGCGCAGGATTTGCTGGTCCTGATCGAGTACCGGCTTGCCATAGATATGCAGAGTGGCGTCAGCGCCAAAGAAGCTGAACAATCCGCGTTTCTTGACATTGACCAAGAGCGAGATCAGCAACTTGTCGCCGGATGCCGTAATTTTCGACTGTTTGATGGTCACTGCAAACGAACCGCTGCCATCTTCCGGGAACGTCTTGCCGCCGATCTGCGCCTGCAGCAGCCGGCTCACTTCGGTGAACGGAATATCGATCGGGACGGCGATATTGACGTTGCCTTCACTTCCTTGCTGCACCAGATCGAGCTGCTGCGGGAACGGACAGTTCGGTTTGGTCTCGTTTGGAACGATACGGGTTTCCGCCTGCACCCCGACCAGCAGCGTCACTGCGTTGGCGTCGATCTTCGGTTGCGCGGCGATGGCGCGCGTCGGCCGCACCTCAAGCCACAAATTGGGCATGCCTTGACCAGCCGCGCCGAGTGAAATGGCCCGGCAGAGCTTGGTCCATTCATTGCGCGCGGCGTTCTCGATGAACGGATCGTTGCGCAGCCGGGTTTCGAGCGTGTTGGTTTGATCGCGCACGAGGCCATCGAGCACTGGCTTGACCTGATTGCCGACACTCAGCTTGAGGCCCGCGATTGGCAGCACCACGTCGACAATGTTGACCTGCGCCGCGAGGTTCGGCGCCAACCGCCAGTTCGACGAAATCGTCGGCCGCGAGGTCGTCGTCACACTACCCTGGATATCGGTCTTCTGGTCGAACGCCTTGCCGGCGAGGTTTTGTATCTTCTGCCCGACATCGCCGCCGAGCAAATTACCGACCGCACTGCCGACCGCGCTGACACCATTGCCGGCAGCACCGGTCAGCGTGCCGAGCGCCTCGAACGTGCCGGTAAGCGGCGTCGAGACGGTAAGCACGCCCGGCTGCCCCGATACGTTGAGTGGTCCGCGCGCGACGGTAAAATTCAATTTCGCATCGGACATAACTTTCGAGAGCGGATTTTGCGGCTTGCCGGATAAGTTGCGCGGCGCGTGCGCATCAAGCGCCTCACGGATCGCGTTCAGCGCGACGGCGGCAGGCGCCAGCACAACCGAAGTACCGGTCAGCGGTTGCAATGGCGGCATCGCGACCAGCGCAGGCTGGTCCTGTTGCAGTGCGGGCGTGCCTGGCCATAGCGCATTCAACAGCAACGTCGCGCCGATGAAGGACACGACAACAATGGCCGCGCCAGGAAGGATGGTGCGAAAATTCATGAAGTCCGCTGGTAGCGACTTCGCTAACCGCAGTCTATGCGAAATGATGCCGCGTCAGAAGCACGATCTTACCGCGCTTGTGTCGGCAGATGCCTGCAAGCATTTGGTGCGGTGCACGCCTTCGTGCATCCACGCGGCAAATCAGCTTCAAATAACAGGGCGAAATTTCCGCACTGCCGCGAAACCGAGAATAAGAAAGAATGCCAGCACCGCGACTTGCGCGACCACGAACGGCGGCTCCGATTGCGTCGGCGCCAATTGATGAAGCGCGGGAACCTTGAGAAACGCCTGGATGACGCCGACGAACGCATCGAGATACAGCGCCGCCATCGCAGTCACGACATAAATCCATCGCCAGGCGCCAGCGAGATGAAACAGATAGTAGCCCGCGACGGCGACGGCGAGCAGCACCAGAGACAGGCTGCCGACTGCCCGCGGCGGGTCGAATCCGAACGGCGGCAATGGAAAACCGGTTACACTTGTTAGAATTGTTGTTGCCAGAAATAGCGCCGTCCAGCCGCCACGTGCTTGCCCTTTCAACAAGCCGTAGAGCACGACCAAGCCGGCAACGAGCGCGATCAGGCTCAATGCCACGTGAATTTGCAAAAGCAGATGTGTCGGAATTCCCCAGGTCATTTTGGCATCCTCGCCCAATTCCTCAAAGCCCGTCTACGCTTCGTAGCGTTGCACCGCTATCGCAGTCTGTCCGCAATCCTGGCGATTCCGGCATCGGCACATTCTTCATCGTGAATTGAACCGGGCGATCCAGCGATGCCAACTGCACCAGCCAGTTCGCTACCGGCATGGATCGGCACGCCGCCGCCGACCATTAGCACCTCGTTGAGATAGACAAGATGCGGATCGGGCACTCCGCTGCGTTCGTCGATGGCCTTCGCCATGATCGAGGTGCGTGTGTTTGCACTGGCCGCGGTATAGGCCTTGCGGTGCGATGAATCGAGCAAATGAGGCCCGGCGTTGTCGGTTCGAAGCTGAACCAGCAACCGCCCGCTACGATCTGTCACCGCAATTGCGACGTTATAATTGCGCTTGCGTGCTTCATCGAGCGATGCCTTGGCAAGCTCCAGCGCAAGGTCGACACTTATAGTTCGCTGGACAAGCACTTCGCCGCTCATGACTTTACCCTCACTGTTTTTGCAGAAACTTGACGATCGTGTCGGTCGTTTGTCGCGGCTGCTCTTCCATAATCCAGTGGCCGGATCCTCTGATAGCGCCAGCCGTAACATCCGTTGCGACGAGACGCATGATGTCCGCCATCTGCGGACCAAAGGAATGATCGCCGCCAAGAGCGAGCACCGGCATCGGCAACTTGCCCGCCGCGGCGAACGCTTTGTTGTCCTCTGCGTCCTGGTTGAACGCAGCAAACTGCTGGAACGCGCAATGCATCGCCTTGGGCCGGGCATAGAGACGCGCGTAATGGCGGCGCGTCGCTTCCTTGATCGATTTCGGATTGGCGGACATCTCGTTCCAGAACCGGTCGAGATAGATGCGCTCGCGGCCTTTCACCAGACGCTCGATATCCGGGCCGCGGAAATTGAAGTGCCACAATGCCGGACTGCGAATAATGTCATCCCACGGACCAATGCCCGGCAGCGGCGCGTCGATGACGATCCAACGCTTCACGCGCTTGGTAAATTGCGCCGCAAGCGCATAGCCGACCATGTTGCCGATGTCATGGGTCACGAGATCTGCGGCTTCGACCTTGAGCTTGTCCAGAATGCGAGCCATGTCGCGGGCCTGCGCCTTCTTCTCGTAGCCGTTCTCGGGATGCGACGAGAGACCCATGCCGCGCAGATCAGGCACTACGACAGTGCGATGCTGATAGAGCTCGGCTGCGACCGGCGCCCACATGTCTCCGGTGTCGCCGAACCCGTGCAACATGAGCACGGCGGGGCCAGCTCCCCCGGAGCGGGTGTAAATTGTCGCGCCGTCTAATTTGATATTTTGCGATTTGAAGTTTTGCGGAAACGAGACAAGATGTTGCATGGATCGCCGCCCCCAGCGTTAGCATGCGCACTTACAATACTTGACAAACTAGAGCCTACGGCGTTTGCCCGGCTACTTCAACGCAACGGGCGTTGTGCATTGCAGATGACCGGCAGACTGCTTAACTGTGCGGCGTGAGCCCTCCAAGGGGCTATATCAGCAACCGGCACGGCGCATGTCTCCTCTGTCACTCCTGCTCAACTTGCTCTGGGTCATTTTCGGCGGCCTTTGGATGTCGGTGGGCTGGCTGATCGCCGCGGCAATTATGGCGATCACTATTATTGGCATCCCGTGGGCGCGAGCGGCGTTCAATATCGCGTCCTACACCATGCTACCGTTTGGCAGGAAAGCGGTTTCACGCGCCGAACATCTCGGTGGCCCTGATGTTGGCACCGGACCCTTTGGACTACTTGGCAATATCATCTGGTTCGTGCTGGCAGGCTGGTGGCTGGCGCTCGGCCATTTGATCACGGCCATCCTGCTCGCTGTCACGATCATCGGCATCCCGTTCGCGTGGGTGCATCTCAAGCTTGCCGGCATCTCGCTGTGGCCAATCGGCAAGATGATTGTCGACGCCAACGACACGCCGTTACGCTATTCACGTCCGCAATAACGCGTATTCACCTCCCCAAACTTAAAGGAACGTCCGATGCCGTTTTCGATGTCGCAAACCGCGTTGCCTACCTTCGAAATTACCCTCAATGCCTTGTCCGGCATTCTCGAAAAAGCTGAAGCTTTTGCCAAGGCGAAGAAAATCGACGAGTCGGTTCTGCTGCGCTCGCGCTTGGCACCGGATATGTTTGACCTTGCGCGCCAGGTGCAGATCGCGACCGACGGCGCCAAGCGCGGCTCCGCACGGCTCGCCGGTGTCGATGCCCCGGTCTACGAGGACAACGAAACCACGTTGGCGCAGTTGCGTGCGCGCATCGCCAAAACCGTCGCTTTCCTGAAAACGATCGACTCCAAAAAGATCGATGCCACCGCTGACAAGGAGGTGGTGTTTCCGCTAGGCCCCGAAAAGAAAGGCCACATGAAAGGCGACGATTACCTCAACCACTTCGTGCTACCGAATTTCTATTTCCACTGCACCGCCGCATACGCAATTCTGCGCCATCTTGGCGTCGAGGTTGGCAAGCAGGATTTCCTCGGACAAATTCCGATCAAGATCGCGTAGGCAAGCAACACTCAACCGTCATGCCCGGAACCAGTCCGGGCATGACGCAAGTGATCCAGCGGGGAGACCCATGTGCCGCAATATCCGCACTTTGTTTAACTTTGAGCCGCCGGCAACCGAGGAGGAAATCCAGGCCTCCGCAGTTCAGTTTGTCCGCAAGCTCAGCGGCTTTACGCGGCCATCTCAAGCCAACGAGGCCGCGTTCAATCACGCTGTCGATGAGATTGCAGGCGCCGCGCGGCGGCTATTGAACGCGCTCGAAACCGCCAGCCCGGCCAAAAACCGCGAACAGGAAGCGGAAAAGGCCCGCGCCCGCGCCCGTGAGCGTTTTGCCTGAAGCGCCAGATGCGCTGAGCGATCTGCTACTCGGCCTTGATCCCGGCGGCTTTGATGATCGGCCACCATTTTTCGGTTTCTGACCGGTAGTAAGTTGCCAGCGCTTCCGGTGTTTGTTGTTCACGCGGGACAATATCCTGGCCGACGTCGGCAAGCCGCTTGCGCACCGCCGGATCGGCAAGCGCGTCCATGCCGGCGGCGTTGAGCTTGGCGACGATGTCCTTCGGCGTGCCTTTCGGCACCCACAACGAGTGCCACGGCGTCAGGTGTAGGCCCGGCAGGCCCGCCTCATCGACTGTCGGCACGTCCGGCGCGACCGCAGCGCGTTTATCCGCGGTCACAGCATAGCCTCTTACGCTGCCGCTGCGGATTTGCGGTACCGCATCCGAAGGCTGATCAAACAGCAAATCCAGGCGACCAGCCAATAGATCCTGCATCGCCGGCGCGAGGCCGCGATAAGGCACGATCTGGATTTGTGCGCCGGTTTGCTGCTGCAGCAGATAGCCGGCGACCTGATCGGTGCCGCCAGCGCTGCCTTGCAGGATGGGGTTGGGACTGGCCTTCAACCACGCAATCAACTCTTTCAAGTTGTTGGCCGGAATATCGGTCCTGGACAACAGCAGCAGCGGAGTTTGCGTGAGCCAGATCACTGGATCGAAATCCCGGAATACGTCGTATTGCACTTTGTAGATGACCGGCGTGACCACGTGGGTGGACCACGTCGCGAGATCAAGCGTGTAGCCATCCGCGGCGGCGCGCGCGACGCGGCCCGCCGCAATCGTTCCGCCGGCGCCGGTAACGTTTTCGATGACGACGGCCTGGCCGAGCGAACGGCTCATCCGGTCGGCGATAACCCGCGCGATGGTGTCGGTCGGACCGCCTGCAGCAAACGGAACGATCATGGTGATCGGGCGTGACGGAAAGTCTTCCGCCTGCGCGGAGGTGACGCTTGCAAAAATCGCGATGCTTGCAAGCACTGCGTGTATCATTTTATTCATGAACGTGGCCCGATCCCCGGCCTGGTGAACAACAAGACTATGTACCTTGCATCAGGCCAAAGCGGAATGCGCTAATGTGCCTTGGAGCATGATCCGGAAAAGTGGAAGCCGGTTTTCCGAAAAGATCATGCTCAATCAAAATGCTAGAGCGACGATCGATTCAATCTAAAACGACTTCGCTCTAGTCCGGTCGAGGAGTAACCCGCTTGGATGCTGAATTAATCAGCGACCTGTTCGCGCAATTCGGCCCTGTGATGGTGCGGCGCATGTTCAGTGGCGCCGGCATCTTTCGCGACGGGCTGATGTTCGGGCTTATTATCCGCGATGTGATCTATCTGAAGGCCGACGAAGGCAGCGTCGCCGGCTTCGAGCGCGAAGGCTGCGCGCCGTTCACCTATACCCGGGGCAAGGCGTCAGGCCGGCCAAGCCAGCATGCCTTGCCCTATTGGCGTCTGCCAGAACGGCTTTACGACGATCCGGAAGAGCTAGCGGTATGGTCTCAGCGGGCGTTTGAGGCTGCACAACGGCAGAAGCTCAAGGCTCCCCGACGGAAAGGCCGCCGACAATGAAAATAATGAGCTTCACTACGACAAAAGAATTCCGCGCCTGGCTTGCGAAGAACCATAAGCTATCCGAGGGAATTCTGGTGCGAATTTACAAGAAAGAGTTCTGGCGTCGAAACCTTGACCTACGCGGAGGCGCTAGATCAGGCGCTTTGCTTCGGATGGATTGACGGACAGAAAAATCCCTACGACACAAAGTCATGGTTGCAAAAATTCACGCCCCGCCGGCCGAAAGGCAAGTGGTCTAAAAACAACACCCAGCACGTGGAACGTCTCATTGAGTCCGGCGACATGACTGCGGCTGGACTTAAAGAAGTGAAGGCTGCCAAGGCAGATGGGCGCTGGAAAGCCGCTTACGAATCCTCCAGCACGGCCAAGATACCGGACGACTTCCTGAAAGCGCTTGCATTCAACAAAAGTGCGGAAGCATTTTTCAAGACCCTCAACAGGACCAACCTCTATTCAATCGCTTATCGTCTGCAGACGGCAAAAAAGCCGGAGACCCGGCAAAAGCGGCTACGCGACATCGTTGAGAAGCTGGCGCGCGGTGAAAAATTTAATTGAACAGTATTATCGTACACCTCAACCCGTATCGCTAACCGGCTCACGCGGTCCTGTCGCTGATCCATGCCGCGAGCGTATCGAGGACTTCGCCAAGAACCTCGGCATCCTTGCGTCCGCTTCGCGCCGGAACGTGAAAAGAGTGATCGGCACCATCAAAAAGTTTCAGCGTGGCGCGCGAGCCTAGTTTCTTGCAAACCGGACGCAATTCGCCGAGATCGGCCAGTGTGTCGCGCGTCCCTTGCAGGAATAGCATCGGGATTTTGATCTCGAACAGATGCTTGGCGCGGTCGCTCGACGGCTTCCCGGCCGGGTGCAAGGGAAAACCGAGGAAAGCAAGACCTTTAATCTGCAACGGCGCCAAAGCCTGAGCCTGCGAGGTCATGCGGCCGCCAAACGATTTGCCCCCGGCGATCAGTGGCAGTTTTGGGTGAAGCAGCGTCGCGGTATCGACGGCGGCGCGGACTGTCGCGTGCGCGACCGCAGGCGAATCCGGACGCTTCGACCCACGCTCCATGTAGGGAAACTGATAACGCAGCGTGCCGATCCCACGCACAGCAAGGCCTTCGGCAACCGCAGCCATGAACGGATGGGTCATGCCCGCGCCGGCGCCATGCGCCAGCACGTAGCAGGCCCGCGCGCGTGGCGGCGTCGTCAGGATGCCAGAAACGCAGATGCCGTTTTCACCAGTGATGGTGATGGACTTGTCGCCAGACGTGGACATTCAGGGCACCCTGACTTTCAAAATCCAAAACAGACTGCAGCCTAAAGAGGAGCTTCGATGCCTTCCTCTATCTGGATCGCGATGCTGGCCTCTTCGAGGTCAAGCTCGCGCTCGATGCGGCGTCGGGCTTCGTCGGTGATCTGCCCTTCCTGTAACAGCCGATAGATGTATTCGCGCTCCGCTGCGATTAAATCGGTCCGCAGCTCGCACGCTACGGATTCCGAGTCGTCGGCCTCAAGCCCGTCGGCGCCGGTTCGTGGCAAGCGCCCGCTGCGATATTCCTGACGGGCACGCAGAATCGCATGAACGTCGGGGGAAATCTGGCCGCTGTCGACAAGCTGCTTGAGCCGCGCATGGGCGATGTTGAGGGCCTCGGCGCGGGCGGCAAGCTCGGCCTTGTGCTCGCGTTCATGTTCCTTCGCGGCATCGCGCCCAAGGCCGAGCCAGCGAACAACCAGCGGCAGCGCCACACCCTGGCCGATCAGCGTGACGACAATCACCGCGAAGGTGACGAACAAGATGAGATCGCGGGCGGGAAACGGCGAGCCTGTTGCCGTCGTCAGCGGTACGGCCAGCGCCGCGGCAAGCGACACGACACCGCGCACGCCAACGAAACCAAGAAAGAAGGTCCATTGCCAAGGCGGAGCTGGATCGCGCCGGCGTAATGACGCACTGAGCCAGCGCGGCAAATAGATTGCGGGAAACATCCAGACAAAACGCGTCACCACAACGACCACAATCGTGACAAGCGCGGCAATCACAAGATCGTAAAGCAGATTGCCGGTCACCCGCTCGAGCAGGATTCGTGTCTGCATTCCGGTAATCAGGAAAATCAGACCCTCCAGCAGATAAATCAGAAAATCCCAAAAGAAGATGCCCTGCAGCCGGGTCGCTGCGGGAATGAGCAGCGGGCCATTCCAGCTCACGTAGAGACCGGCCGCAACCGTCGCCAACACGCCCGAACCTCCGAGCTGTTGCGGCAGAAGAAATGCGGCGTAAGGCGTCAGCAGCGACAGCGTGATCTCGACGCGGGGATCGCGCGCCCAGCGCCGCAACCTCAGACTGGCCCAGCCGATACCGATACCGTAGGCGATTTCGCCGACAATAATGAGCGCGAAAACACCTGCGGCCCGGTCGAAGGAGAACAGTCCCGTGCTGACCGCAGCGATAGCGAAGCGATAAAGGATCAAGGACGTGGCATCGTTGGCGAGCCCCTCGCCCTCCAGGACGACGACGAGACGGCGCGGCAAACCAAGCCGCCGCACAATGGCCAGGGGCGCTACGGCATCGGGAGGCGCGACGATAGCGCCTAGAACGAATCCGACCGCAAGCGGTAACCCGATCAGCCAATGCACGGCCGCAGCGACCGCGCAGGTCGTAAACACCACACAGCCGAAAGCAAGCAGTGTGATCAAACGAAGATTGAAGCGAAATTCGCGCCAGCTCATGGCGACACCAGCCGAATAGATCAGCGGCGGCAATATGCCGAGCAGAACGAGCTCCGGCGCGAGCTCCAGGCGCGGCAGGCCGGGAATGACGGCAAGCGCAATACCGGCGACGACGAGAAGGATCGATGGCGCGGTGCGCAACCGCCGGGCGACGACGGCCACCACGACGAGGACGGCAAGAAGCCCAAGGAATGTCTCGATTGTCGCGGCCATTCCGACAGGATGCCGGGTCTTCGGGCGCGGTCAAGCGGAGTTCGTGCGACCATTCTGGCCGGGTGGTTCCGGATAACTCAGGGCTGTCCCGGCCGGATCGGAGTGGCTTCGCTGTTGCCGCGATTGAGCCACGTCACCGACAGATAGGCGCCGACCCAGGAGCCAAGCGCCGCGAAAACGACGTAGACCGGATTGCCGGTGTAATTGATCACCGCGAATGCCGAGAGCAGATACCAGATCGAGCTCCAGTTCGCCGCGCGAATCCGGTGCCGTGCGGTGACCGCGGCGGTGAAGAATACGTAGACAGCGTCGGTGACAATCGTCGCACCGAACACGGCCGCGGCAATAAAAGGATTGAGGGCCCCCATGAGAGTACCGATTTGCATCTGAAGTCTCCGTGCAGACCGCTCCGCCAGCCCTACCGTCGGCGCGCCTGCTTCAACTTGAGAGCTTTACGTATATGTTCAACCAGCCGTTTATGAAATTCTGACGCTTTCGTCCTGAACGGCACCTCGAAACGAACGGTCGCGCTCTCGCTGAGCATGAGATTATACGGCGCGCCTTTAGTATCGCCAGAAATTCGGAAGTCCGTTCGATAGCAGACAATTGGCTTCCCCTTGGCAAAGGCATAACCGCATTCCCACGCCGTGCCGCTATCGGGGTCGGGCCCGTCCATGCACGCAACAACCAGGTCGGCCCAATCGATGGCTTCCACGTCCATCTGGAAGATGGCCTTCGCGGTTTTTCGGCGAGGCTCATGCTCCTGCGGCAGCCAGACCTCAAAGCCCTGGCTCTCGAGAAATCGCGCCAGCGAGGCGTTGAAATTATGCTCCGCGGCCGTGAACAATGGACCGGCCAGATAGATTTTCATCATCGGCAACACCAAGACGCCATCTTACAAAAAACTCTGCGGATCGATGTCGATATCGAGCTTGATGGAGCCGTGCTTCTTCGGCGCGGCCGCGAGCCACTCGCGCAGATAAGTTGAAAGATCGAACGCGCGCGGCGCCTTGATCAGAAGACGCCAGCGGTAGCGGCCACGCACCAGTGCGAGCGGCGCTTCTGCCGGACCGAGCACGCGCACATCGTCGTTTTGCGGAGCGGCGCGTGCCAGCGCCCGTGCATGGCCTTGGGCTTCGTTCTTGTCAGGCCCGGAGACGACGATTGAAGCAAGACGGCCGAACGGCGGATAGCCCGTCTTTTCGCGCATCTCGATCTCGGCGGAGTAGAATGCTTCGCGATCCTGCGCGATCAGTGCGCGCATCACCGGATGCTCGGGCTGGTGAGTTTGAAGGAGCCCGATGCCGGAGCCAGCCTCGCGGCCAGCGCGACCGACCACCTGATGCAAAAGCTGAAACGTGCGCTCGGCGGCACGCGGATCGCCGTTGCTAAGACCCAGATCGCCATCGACGATGCCGACCAGATTGAGCATCGGGAAATGGTGGCCTTTGGCGACAAGCTGCGTGCCGATGATGATATCGAAGCGGCCGGCGGCGATATCGGCAAACTCCTCACGCATGCGCTCGACCGAAGTGACGAGATCGCTGGATAGAACCAGCGCGCGGGCATCCGGAAACAAGTCGCGGACTTCTTCTTCAAGGCGCTCCACACCGGGACCAATCGCGACAAAGGAATTCTCGGCAGTGCATTTTGGGCAATGCGCCGGATGCGGCATGGCGAAGCCGCAATGGTGACAGACCAGCGATTTACGAAAGCGATGGTCGACCAGCCAGGCGTCGCAGTTCGGGCAGGAGAACCGAAAGCCGCAGGCGCGGCACAAGGTCAGCGGCGCGTAGCCGCGGCGATTGAGAAACAGCAGCGCCTGCTCGCGGCGCTCGATGGCGTTCTTCACCGCCTCGGCAAGCACCGGCGAGATGAAGCGGCCGCGTGGCGGCGGCGCCTGGCGCAGATCGACCGCCTCGACCGATGGCATGCGCTGGCCGCCGAAACGTTCCGGCAGCAAAATGCGCTGATACCGCCCGCGCCGCGCATTGACCTCGGTCTCCAGCGACGGCGTCGCCGATGACAACACGACCGGGATTTTAGCGATATGGCCTCGCACCACTGCCATGTCGCGGGCGTGATAATGCACGCCGTCTTCCTGCTTGTAGGCCGCATCGTGCTCCTCATCGACCACGACAAGGCCGAGATCGGCGTAGGGCAGAAACAACGCCGAGCGTGCGCCGACCACGACCGACACCTCGCCGTCGGCAACGGCGCGCCAGGTCCGCGCCCGCTTGCGCGGCGACAATTCCGAATGCCATTCCGCCGGCCGAACACCAAACCGCGCCGCGAACCGATCGAGGAATTGCGCGGTGAGCGCGATTTCCGGCATCAGGATCAGGCTCTGCTGCCCGCGGCGGATCATGTCGGCGACCGCTTCGAAATAAACTTCGGTCTTGCCGGAGCCGGTAACGCCGTCGAGCAGCGTCGCCGAATAGCCGCCCTTCGCGATCGTCTGTTTCAGCGACGCCGCAGCCGTACTTTGCGCCGGAGCGAGTTCCGGCTGCACGAAATCGGGATCGGGCTTTTCCGCAACGCGGCTCCGGCGGCAGCACGACGATCTCGAGCGTGCCTTCGTCGACCAGGCCGTCGATTACGCTCGAGCTGACGCCGGCTTCGCGCGCCGCCTCGCCTTTTGCGCGCACCATGCCGTCGGCGAGTAATTCAAGCATACGGTGACGCGCGCGGGTCATGCGCGCCGGCGGCGCACCCGCAAGCCGGATGCCGACGCGTTCGCGCTCAGCACCGAGATGCTCACCCATGCGCAGGCACATGCGCAGCACCATGCCGCGAGAGCTCACGGTGTAGTTCGCCACCCAGTCGACAAAGCTGCGTAACTCCGGCTTCAGCGGCGGCAGTTCGAGTTTTTGCTCGATGTCCTTGAGCCGGTTGTCGAGCCTGGGATTAGGTGTTGGATTATCCGCCCACACCACGGCGGTGGCGTCGCGCGCGCCGAGCGGCACCGAAACGATGTCGCCCGGAGCAAGCTCCAGCTCGGCCGGAACCCGGTACGAATAGGCCTGGTCGACAGCGACCGGCACAAGGACGTCGACAACGCGTCTGGCCATGGCTGCAACTCTGGGCCGATTCCTGGCGGTTTAGGAAGGGGAAAGGCCCGTGACCTATCCTCCGCTCATTCCGCTGCCCGCTCGCTTGGCGCGAAGGTGGGAAGCGGGAATCTAGTATCGCGGCGCAAGCATTGAAGGCTGGGTCCTGCACTGCAGGACAGGCGGAAAATGGTTCAAAAACAAGACTTACCCGACTTCGTGGCGCCCAAAGTGGCGGCCGAGATCGAAAGCTGGCTCCGCCACCTCGGCGCCGAGCGCCGCATGTCGCCGAAAACGGTCGAGGCTTACCGGCGCGACGTTCTGCAATTCCTTGAATTTTTGGCCGAGCATCTCGGCGGCGCACCGTCGTTGCAGGACCTTGCCGCGCTGGCGCCGGCCGATGTACGCGCTTTCATGGCGGCGCGGCGCAGCAGCGGCATCGGCAGCCGATCGCTCATGAGAATGCTCGCCGGCACGCGCGCGTTCGCGCGCTTTCTCGAGCGCAACGGCAAGGGCAAAGTCGGCGCGCTGGCCGCGGTGCGGGCGCCGAAAGTCGGCAAGACTTTGCCGCGGCCGCTGACCGCCGCAAACGCCAAGCAGACCGCCGATCCGGGCATGGCCGCCGGCGATGGCCGCGAACCCTGGATTCACGCGCGCGATGCCGCGGTGCTGGCGCTGCTCTATGGCTCCGGCCTGCGCATTTCCGAAGCGCTGGGACTGAAACGCGCAGACTTCAGTTCCGACAATGCGATTACCGTCATCGGCAAAGGCCGCAAGCAGCGTATGGTCCCGGTGCTCCCCCAGGTGCAAAAACTGATCGACGCCTATGTTGCGCTTTGCCCCTACGATCTGCCGATTCGACGACCCACTGTTCGTCGGCGCCAAGGGCGGCCCGCTGTCGCCACGAATCGTGCAGCTCGCCATGGCGCGGCTGCGCGGCGCGCTCGGCTTGCCGGAAACAGCCACGCCACATGCCTTGCGGCACTCGTTTGCGACGCACCTGTTGTCGCGCGGCGGCGACATCCGCTCGATCCAGGAACTGCTCGGCCACGCCTCACTGGCGACGACGCAGATCTATACGGAAGTCGATGCCGAACGGCTGATCGAGGCGTATCGCAGCGCTCATCCGCGGGCTTGATTGAAATCTGCCGCCATCGTTGTTAGCCCTCATCCTGAGGGGCCGCGAAGAGGCCCTCGAAGGGCGACGGATAACGGGGGGCCATCATGTCGGAAATCTCACGAAGCCATCGAGAAAGCCAAAGAGGGCGAGCACGACGAGGTCTTCAACAAGCGCATCGCGCTGGTGATCGCAATCCTGGCGCTGTTCCTGGCGTTTTCGGAGACACTGGGCAAGGGCGCGCAGAACGAGGCCAACACCAAGAATATCGAGGCCTCGGACCTGTGGGCGTTCTTCCAGGCCAAGGACATTCGCCGAACGACGCTCAATGTGGCGGCCGATCAGACGAACCTGCTGGCAGCCGGCCTGACCGATCCCGCCGCCAAGGAAGCGATCAACAAACAGATCGAAACCTGGCGCAAGACCGCCGAGCGTTACGAGTCTGATCCGAAAGCCGGCAACGGCCGCAAGGAGCTTGAGGAACAAGCAAAGGACGCGGAGGCCGAGCGCGATCTTTCGATGGCGAAATATCATCATCACGAGCTGGCGTCGGCGGCATTCCAGGTCGGCATCGTGCTCGCCTCGGCGGCGGTAATCACCGGCATGGTGTCGCTGCTTGGTTTGGCGGCCTGCTCGGCGTGGTCGGCCTCGCGATCATGGCGCTCGGCATTTTCGCGCCACATGCGGTGCCGTTGATCGCGAGCTTGTAAGTCGGACTCATGCGGTCGTCATCACCGGGCTTGACCCGGTGATCCAGTTTAGCTGGCTCTGAAAGATGGATTGCCGGGTCATAGCGCCAACGGGACCGCGCGAAGTCGCGCGTCCCGATGACCGGCTCCACGACGCCGTTCTTCGAACAGCTGGCCCGGCAATGACGCGAATCAAAAATTGATCGCGCGCTTGGCGACCGCCAGCGCCGCTTCCTTGATCGCTTCGCTCAGCGTCGGATGGGCGTGGCAGGTGCGGGCGATGTCCTCGGCCGAGGCGCCGAATTCCATGGCGATCGCGGCCTCGGCGATCATGTTGCCGGCGTCGGGGCCGAGAATGTGCACGCCGAGCACGCGATCGGTCTTGGCGTCGGCGAGGATTTTGACGAAGCCCTCGGTCGTCAGATTGACCTTGGCGCGGCCATTGGCGGTGAACGGAAATTTGCCGACCTTGTAGGCGACGCCGGCGGCCTTCAGCTCTTCCTCGGTTTTGCCGACCGAGGCGATTTCCGGATAGGTGTAAACCACGTTCGGGAATCACGTCGTAGTTCACATGGCCGGCCTGGCCGGCGAGGATTTCGGCGACCGCGACGCCTTCGTCCTCGGCCTTGTGCGCCAGCATCGGGCCGGCGATGACGTCGCCGATGGCGTAGATGCCGGCGACGTTGGTCTGGAAATGGTGATCGACGATGACGCGGCCGCGCTTGTCCTTCTTGACGCCGAGCGCTTCGAGGCCGAGGCCTTCGGTGTAGGGCACGCGGCCGATCGCGACCAGCACGACATCGGCCTCGATCGTCTCCGCCGCGCCGCCCCGGCCGCCGGCTCGACTTTCACTTTGAGCATCTTCCCGGACGTGTCGACCGCGGTGACCTTCGACGACAGCTTGAACGTCATGCCCTGCTTCTGCAGCATGCGATGGAACTGGCTGGCGACCTCGCCGTCGATGCCGGGCAGGATGCGGTCGAGGAATTCGACGATCGTCACTTCGGCGCCGAGCCGCCGCCACACCGAGCCGAGCTCGAGCCCGATGATGCCGGCGCCGACGACCAGCAGCTTTTGCGGCACCGTTGGCAAGCTCGAGCGCGCCGGTCGACGACACGATGCGCTTCTCGTCGATGTCGATGCCGCGGCAGCCGCGCCACGTCGGAGCCGGTGGCGATGACGATGTTTTTGGTCTCGAGCGTCTGCGTCTTGCCGTCGGCGGCTTTGACTTCGACCTTGCCGGGCGCGGCGATGCGGCCTGACGCCGCTGAAAGGTGTCGATCTTGTTTTTCTTGAACAGGAACTCGACGCCTTTGACGTTGCCGTCGACGTCCTGCTGCCTTGTACTTGTGCATGCGCCGGCAGATCGAGCTGGGCTTGCCGACCTTGATGCCCATTTGCGGCGAAGTTGTGCCCGGCCTCCTCGTAGAGTTCGGAGGCGTGCAGCATCGCCTTCGACGGGATGCAGCCGACGTTGAGGCAGGTGCCGCCGAAGGTGGCGTTCTTTTCGACCACGGCGGTTTTCAGGCCGAGCTGCGCCGCGCGAATGGCGCAGACATAGCCGCCGGGGCCGGTGCCGATGACGATGAGGTCGTAGAGCCATGACGCAATACCTCGTTCATGCGTCATGCCCGGCTTTATGCCGAGCATCCACGTCTTCGATTGCCGAACAAAGACGTGGATGGCCGGAACAAGCCCGGCCATGACGGCGTAAGAATTACAAATCCAGCACCAGCCGCGCCGGCTCCTCCAGACATTCCTTCACCCGCACCAGGAAGGTCACCGCCTCGCGGCCGTCGACGATGCGGTGGTCGTAGGACAGCGCCAGATACATCATCGGCCGGATCTCGATCTTGCCGGCGACCGCCATCGGCCGGTCCTGGATCTTGTGCATGCCGAGGATGCCGGACTGCGGCGCGTTGAGGATCGGCGTCGACATCAGCGAGCCGTAGATGCCGCCGTTGGTGATGGTGAAGGTGCCGCCCTGCATGTCGTCGATCTTGAGCGCGCCGTCGCGGGCGCGGCGGCCGAAATCGGCGATCGTCTTCTCGATCTCGGCGAGCGATTTCTTGATCGCAGTCGCGCACCACCGGCACCACCAGGCCGCGCTCGGTGCCGACCGCGATGCCGATGTGATAATAATTCTTGTAGATGATATCGGTGCCGTCGATCTCGGCGTTGACGGCGGGGATTTCCTTGAGCGCCTGCACGCAGGCGCGCACGAAGAAGCCCATGAAGCCGAGCTTCACGCCGTGCTTCTTCTCGAACAGTTCGCGGTATTGCGTGCGCAGCGCCATGACGTGGCTCATGTCGACCTCGTTGAAGGTCGTGAGCATGGCGGCGGTGTTCTGCGCGTCCTTCAGGCGGCGCGCGATGGTCTGGCGCAGCCGCGTCATGCGCACGCGCTCCTCGCGCGCGGCATCGTCGGCCGGCGACGGCGCGCGCACCTGCACGGCGGCGGCCGGCGGGCGACCGGCGTCGGCTGCGCGGCGGCGCGCTCGATCGCCGCCAGCATGTCGCCCTTGGTGACGCGGCCGTCCTTGCCGGTGCCGGCGACGCGTCGCGGCGTCGATGCCGGTCTCGGCGGCGATCTTGCGCACCGACGGCGCCAGCGGCGCGTCGGCGCGGCTTGCGCCGCGGCCGGCTGCAGGCTGCGGCGGCAGCTCGGTCCGCGGCTTCGGCTCTTCGGGCGCCGGCATCGATCGCCTTGGCCTGCTCGGCTTGCTGGTCGGGCTGCCGGCCGGCACCGCGCCGGCGCCTTCCTTGATCTGGCCGAGCAGCGCGCCGACCGCGACGGTGTCGCCGTCCTTGGCCGCGATATCGGCCAGCACGCCGGCGGCCGGCGCCGGCACCTCGATCGTGACCTTGTCGGTCTCAAGCTCGACCAGCGGCTCGTCGACAGCGACCGCATCGCCCGGCTTCTTGAACCATTTGCCGATGGTCGCCTCGGTGACCAATTCGCCGAGCGTGGGCACGCGAATTTCAGCCATGGCATCCTCTTCGTCATGGCCGGGCTCGTCCCGGCCATCCACGTCTTTAGTGCGGTCAGCCGTCAAGACGTGGATGCCCGGCACAAGGCCGGGCATGACGGCGACCGATTATCCCAACGCGTCTTCCAGAAACTGCTTGAGCTGCGCCAGATGCATCGACATCTGCCCGACCGCGGTCGAGGCCGAAGCCGGCCGGCCGGCGTAGCGCGCGCGGCGATGCTTGGCGCCGATCTGGTTGAGCACCCATTCCAGGAAGATGTCGACGAACACCCAGGCGCCCATGTTGCGCGGCTCTTCCTGGCACCAGACGATCTCGGCCTGCTTGAAGCGCGACAGCTCGGTCATCAGCGCCTTGGTCGGGAACGGATAGAGCTGCTCGATGCGCAGCAGATAGATGTCGTCGATGCCGCGCTTCTCGCGCTCCTCGTAAAGATCGTAATAGACCTTGCCGGAGCAGATGACGACGCGGCGGATCTTGTCGTCGGCGACGAGCTTGATCTTCTCGTCGGGCAGCATCTGCGCGTCGTCCCACAGCAGCCGATGGAACGACGTGTTCGGCCCCATCTCGTCGAGCCGCGACACCGCGCGCTTGTGGCGCAGCAGCGATTTCGGCGTCATCAGGATCAGCGGCTTGCGGAAGTCGCGATTGAGCTGGCGGCGCAGGATGTGGAAGTAGTTCGCCGGCGTCGTGCAGTTGGCGACCTGCATGTTGTCTTCGGCGCACATCTGCAGGAAGCGCTCGAGCCGCGCCGAGGAATGCTCCGGCCCCTGCCCTTCGTAGCCGTGCGGCAAGCAGGCAGACGAGCCCCGACATGCGCAGCCACTTGCGCTCGCCCGACGAGATGAACTGGTCGAACACCACCTGCGCGCCGTTGGCGAAATCGCCGAACTGCGCTTCCCACAAGCGTCAGCGCGTTCGGCTCGGCCAGCGAATAGCCGTACTCGAAGCCGAGCACCGCCTCTTCCGAGAGCATCGAGTTGATGACTTCGAAGCGCGCCTGCGCCCTCGCCAAGATGATTGAACGGCGTGTAGCGCTGCTCGGTCTCCTGGTCGATGCAGCACCGAATGGCGCTGCGAGAACGTGCCGCGCTCGGAGTCCTGGCCGGAAAGCCGCACCCGGTGGCCCTCCAGCAGCAGCGAGCAGAACGCCAGCGCTTCGGCGGTCGCACCAATCGATATTGGCGCCGGTCTCGATCGCCTTGCGGCGGTTATCGATGAAGCGCTTGAGCGTGCTGGTGAAGATGGAAGCCCTTCGGCAGCGTCGTGATCTTCTCGCCGATCTCCTTCAGCTTGGCGATCTCGACGCCGGTATTGCCGCGGCGCGGATCGTCACTGTCGCCGGCCGGCTTGAAACCGGCCCAGCGGCCGTCGAGCCAATCGGCCTTGTTGGCGCGATAGCTCTGCGCCGCCTCAAGCTCGGCATCGAGCCGATGGCGCCAGTCCGCCTTCATCTTCTCGACTTCGCCGGACGGTGACGACGCCTTCGCCGACCAGCTTGTCGCCGTAGATTTCCAGCGTCGTCGGATGCGCGGCAATTGCCTTGTACATCAACGGCTGGGTGAACGACGGCTCGTCGCCCTCGTTGTGGCCGTGACGCCGATAGCAGAACATGTCGATGACGACCGGCTTCTGGAATTTCTGCCGAAACTCGGTAGCGATCTTGCAGGCGAACACCACCGCTTCCGGATCGTCGCCGTTGACGTGGAAGATCGGCGCCTCGATCATCTTGGCGACGTCGGACGGATACGGCGACGATCGCGAGTAGCGCGGATTGGTGGTGAAGCCGATCTGGTTGTTGACGATGAAATGCACCGAACCGCCGGTGCGATGACCGCGCAGACCGGACAATCCGAAACATTCCGCCATGACGCCCTGACCGGCAAACGACGCATCGCCGTGAATCAGCAGCGGCATCACCATGGTGCGGTCTTCGGGCGTGGCGCCGAGCTGATCCTGCTTGGCGCGCACTTTGCCGAGCACCACGGGATCGACGATTTCCAGATGCGAAGGATTGGCGGTGAGCGACAGATGCACCTTGTTCTGATCGAACTCGCGATCGGACGACGCGCCGAGGTGATATTTCACGTCGCCCGAGCCCTCGATTTCGTTGGGCGTCGACGACCCGCCTTTGAATTCGTGGAAGATAGCGCGATGCGGCTTGGCCATGACTTGCGACAGCACGTTGAGCCGGCCACGATGCGCCATGCCGATCACGATCTCGCGCACGCCGAGCGCGCCGCCGCGCTTGATGATCTGCTCCAGCGCCGGGATCATCGACTCGCCACCATCGAGGCCGAAGCGTTTGGTGCCGGTGAATTTCAGGTCGCAGAATTTCTCGAAGCCTTCCGCCTCGACGAGCTTGTTGAGGATGGCGCGCTTGCCCTCGCGGGTGAAGGAAATCTCCTTGTCCGGACCTTCGATGCGTTCCTGGATCCAGCCCTTCTGCGCGCCGTTCGAGATGTGCAGGAATTCGACGCCGAGCGTCTGGCAATAGGTCCGCCGCAGGATGGTGACGATCTGGCGGATGGTGCCGAATTCGAGGCCGAGGACTTTGTCGAGGAAGATCGGACGGTCGAGGTCGGCGTCGTTGAAACCGTAAGTGCGCGGATCGAGTTCTTCCTCGTTCTTCTGCGGTTCAAGCCCAAGCGGATCGAGATTGGCGTGAAAATGACCGCGCGCACGGTAGGCGCGGATCAGCATCAGCGCCCGCACCGAATCCCGCGTGGCGCGCTCCACTTCGGCGGACGATATATCGACGCCGCGGCTCTGCGCCTGTGCCTTGACCTTGGCGCCGAGCGTTTCGGCCCAATTGCCGTCGAGAGCAGCGACAAGGTCGCCCCCGGGCAGCGGCGGCCAATCGGGCCGGCCCCAGGACGGCCCGCGCGCGTTCCGTTCAACGTCGACGGCGTTGTCTTTCAGGCTTTGGAAGAACGTTTGCCATTCAGCGTCGACCGATCTCGGATCGGCTTCGTAGCGGGCGTAAAGATCGTCGATGTAGTCGGCATTGCCGCCATAGAGGAACGAGGTGAGGGCAAAGGCGGCGTTGGCGTCCTGACGGGACATTGGGGCCTCTTAAAGCGATGGCTGGGTCGGAAGGCCCCAAGCCAGCGAAACCAGTGAGAAACGACGTGCGAAGACGAGAAACCGTTCGATTTAGAAAGATACGAATCAGCCCGGCCCGGCGCGGGAATTTCTCTTTGTACCCTATTTAATGGCCCGTTACGGCAAGCAAAAGACGCTAGAAGTGAATCAAGATTTCCATACTTCGGCAAGGGTGTGACCGAGCCGCGCCGGTGAAGGAGAAACCGTGATACCGGCCGATTCCATGGCGGAAATCTTTGATTCAGCATCGCCTTTGCCGCCGGCGATAATCGCGCCGGCATGACCCATGCGCCGCCCGGGCGGGGCCGTACGGCCAGCAATAAAGCCAACCATCGGTTTCTTGCGGCCGCGTTTGGCCTCGTCCTTGAGGAATTGCGCGGCGTCTTCCTCTGAGGAGCCGCCGATCTCGCCGATCATGACGATCGCCTCGGTAGCCTTATCGGCGAGGAACATTTCCAGCATTTCGATGAAGTCGGTGCCTTTGACGGGATCGCCGCCAATGCCAACCGCCGTAGTCTGGCCGAAGCCTTCCTGGGTGGTCTGGAACACGGCTTCGTAGGTCAGCGTGCCGGAGCGCGACACGATGCCGACTTTGCCTGGCTTGAAAATATTGCCGGGCATGATGCCAATCTTGCACTCGCCCGCCGTCATCACGCCGGGACAGTTCGGTCCGATGAGCCGTGACTTCGAACCGGACAGCGAGCGCTTCACCTTGACCATGTCGGCAACCGGAATGCCTTCGGTGATGCAGATGATCAGCGGAATCTCGGCGTCGATCGCTTCGCAGATCGCGTCGGCCGCACCGGGCGGCGGCACGTAGATGACGCTGGCGTCGCAGCCGGTCTTGTCGCGCGCTTCCGACACTGTATCGAAAACCGGAAGTCCGAGATGCGTCGAGCCGCCTTTGCCGGGTGACGTGCCGCCGACCATCTTGGTTCCGTAGGCAATCGCCTGCTCGGAATGGAAGGTGCCGTTCTTGCCGGTGAAGCCCTGGCAGATGACCTTGGTGTTTTTGCCGATAAGGATAGACATCAGGCTGCCCCCTTCACGGCTTTGACAATCTTCTGCGCCGCATCGTCGAGATTGTCGCCGGACGTCACGTTGAGATTTGATTTGGCGATGATCTCTTTGCCAAGCGCGACATTGGTGCCTTCGAGCCGCACCACGAGCGGCACACGCAAACCGACTTCCTTCACCGCGGCAACCACGCCCTCGGCGATCACATCGCACTTCATGATGCCGCCGAAGATGTTGACCAGAATACCCTTCACGTTCGGATCGGAGGTGATGATCTTGAACGCCGCCGCGACCTTTTCCTTGGTGGCGCTGCCGCCGACGTCGAGGAAGTTCGCCGGCGCCATGCCGTAGAGCTTGATGATGTCCATGGTCGCCATGGCGAGGCCGGCGCCATTGACCATGCAGCCGATGGTGCCGTCGAGCGCGACGTAATTGAGATCGTAGCGCGACGCTTCGATCTCTTTCGCGTCTTCCTCGGTGACATCGCGGAGCGCGACGATATCGGGATGACGATAGAGCGCGTTGTCATCGAAGCCGATCTTGGCATCAAGGCAGATCAAGTCGCCGGATTTCGTGACGACCAGCGGATTGATTTCGAGCTGGCTCATATCCTTGGCAAGAAACGCCTGATAGAGCTTAGGGAATACCGCCTCGGCTTTCTTAGCGACGGCGCCTTTCAAACCCAGCGTTTGGGCAATGTGATGCGCATGGTGCGGCATGAAGCCCGTCGCCGGATCGACTGAGAAGGTTGTGATCTTGTCCGGATGCGTATGCGCGACTTCCTCGATATCCATACCGCCTTCGGTGGACGCGACGAATGCAACGCGCGATGTGGCGCGGTCGACCAGCGCGGAGAGATAATATTCGCGATCGATCGCGGAGCCTTCTTCGATGTAAAGGCGGCGGACTTCCTTGCCATGCGGCCCGGTCTGGTGAGTCACCAGTGTCGAGCCAAGCAGCCGCGTCGCTTCCTTCTTCACGTCGTCGACCGACTTGACCACTTTGACGCCGCCGGCTTTGCCGCGGCCGCCGGCGTGAATTTGAGCCTTCACCACCCAGACCGGACCTCCAAGCTCCTTGGCTGCTTTCTCGGCTTCATCGACGGTGAACGCTGGGATGCCACGCGGCACCGGCACACCGAACTCCCGCAGCACAGCCTTAGCCTGGTATTCGTGGATATTCATCGAGGTTCTACCTCTTGTCATTGTCCGCGGAGGCGGACAATCCAGTAACCACAATCTTAACGATCACACGCGCATTCGCCATTTCGATCTGCGGTGAATACTGGATGCCCCGCTTTCGCGGGGCATGACAGCATGAAAAGCTATTTTCCCAAATCCGGCGCGATCTTCTTGCAGGCCTCGACCAGGCCCTCCACCGAGGCAACCGACTTCTCGAACATGCCGCGCTCAGCGCCGTTGAATTCTATTTCAACGATGCGCTCGACACCCTTCGCGCCGATCACCACCGGCACGCCGACATAGAGATCCTTGATGCCGTATTCGCCGTTCAGCCAGGCCGCGGCCGGCAACACGCGCTTTTTGTCACGCAGATAGCTTTCCGCCATCGCAATGGCCGAGGCTGCAGGCGCATAGAACGCCGAGCCGGTGCGGAGCAGGCTGACGATCTCGCCGCCGCCGTTGCGGGTGCGATCGACGATTTCGTCGAGCCGGGTCTGTGTGGTCCAGCCCATTTTGATCAGGTCGGGCAGCGGAATGCCGGCGACGGTCGAATAACGCACCAGCGGCACCATGGTGTCGCCGTGGCCGCCGAGCACGAAGGCGGTGACGTCCTCGACCGAAACGTTGAACTCGTCTGCCAGGAAGTAGCGGAAACGCGAAGAATCCAGCACGCCAGCCATGCCGACGACCATGTTCTTCGGCAGCCCGCAGCACTTCTGCAGCGCCCACACCATGGCGTCGAGCGGATTGGTGATACAGATGATGAAAGCGTTCGGGGCGTATTTCTTGATGCCCGAACCGACCTGCTCCATCACTTTCAGGTTGATTCCAAGCAGATCATCGCGGCTCATGCCCGGCTTGCGCGGCACGCCCGCCGTAACGATGCATACCGATGCGCCCTCGAGGCCTTCGTAGGAATTGGTGCCTGTAAATTTTGCATCAAAGCCGTCCACCGGCGACGACTGGACGAGATCGAGCGACTTGCCCTGGGGAACGCCCTCCGCGATGTCGAACATCACGACGTCGCCAAGCTCTTTGAGGCCAATAAGGTGAGCGAGCGTTCCGCCGATTTGACCAGAGCCGATCAGTGCAATCTTGTTTCGCGCCATCTGACAAAATCCTTGAATTTGGATTGGCAAAAGAAAGGCCGGCTGTCGCGGTCATTAGCCCTTTCGGATGAAGCGTTCAAGTCGCCTGAGGCTCAGCCAAAACCATGCGATCCGGGCCGCGTTGCCGCCTGTTTTTCGAGCCCTGACAACCGGCTTCGCAATTAAGTCTCTACGATTCCAGTTGAAGCGCCGCTGGTCTGTCCGTGCGCGGCACCGTGGGGCCGTGCGAGGTAGGCTTGCGACCGCATTTCGATGAGGCGCGAGGCGGTGCGCTTGAATTCCTGCGCCTCGTATCCCTCATCCGCCTGATAGAGCGAGTCCGGCTCGGCCGCGGCCGAGGCGATCAGCTTCACATTAAGGTCGTAGAACGTATCGATCAGAATGATGAAACGTTTCGCCGCGTTACGATTGTCGTATGTCATCACTGGAATGTGGTCGAGGATGACGGTGTGATATTCGTGCGCGACCCGGAGATAGTCCACGGCGGCAAGCGGCTGTTCGCATAGATCATGAAACGAGAAACGCGCCACGCCCATGAAAGCGCGCGGCACGTGGACACTCCTGCCCTTGAGCGGCAAATCCTGCGGTGCTCCGGCATGTCCGCCGGTCAGCCGCTGCCAGGCATCGTCCAGTGCCGCGTCCGCGGCACTATCAGCCGGCACGTACCAGACCGACTTGCCGGCGAGTTTCTCGAGGCGAAAATCCGTGCGCGCATCGAGCCGCACGATGTCCATGCGCTGTTCGAGCATCTGGATGAATGGAACGAATAGCGCGCGGTTCAACCCATCCTTGTAGAGGTCACGCGGCGCGACGTTGGATGTGGCGACCACAACAACGCCGCGTTCAAATAATCGCGTGAACAGCCGGCCGAGAATCATCGCATCGGCAATGTCGGTGACATGGAATTCGTCGAAGCAGAGTAGCCAGGCTTCTTCGATCAATTGCTCGGCCACCAGATGGATCGGATCGTCACCGGCATGTGCACCAAGTTTCATCTCCTGACGAAGAGCATAGATGCGCTCATGCACGTCAAGCATGAATTCGTGAAAGTGTGCGCGGCGCTTGCGTATCACCGGACTGGCTTCGAAAAACAGGTCCATCAGCATCGTCTTGCCGCGCCCGACGTCACCGTAGATGTAAAGACCCTTGATATTTTGTCCGTCGTTCTTGCGGCCCCCGAACAGCCAGCCAAGCGACGATGATTTTCGCGCCAACCTATATTCGGCAACGCGGGACTCAAGCTGCGTCAGCTTTGCAACAACGGCGCGTTGCGCCTCGTCATCATCGATCCGCCCCGCGGCGACGCCGGCGGCATATTGCGCTGTGACGGAGCTCGGCATTTCTGAAATTAACCGTTGTGGGCGAAACGTGGCAGGTCGTAGTGAGTGTGCGATTGCGCTGTCGTCAAATGGTCGCGGAGAGTTTACAAGCCATGCTTAGTTTAGAAGCTATGCGTATACGGAATGTAGGCATGTTGCTCAATGCTTCGCCTTGTCAAAATTTTGCACCACACGACATGATTGTTTGATTCGGCGCGGCGGCGGAAAACGCTCATCGCGCCAACTGTGCTGCACGGAGGAAATCGCCAGGAGGTCTTATTGACGGTGTCTGAACAAGACAGTCAGGAGATTCTTGGAATGCAGGACGTTCTTCCCGAAAGCGGCGTAATCCGCAAATTATGGATTGGCGAAGGGGCGAAGTACCGCGACCACATGTTGCGGCTTGATCCGGAAAGCCGGCACAGCCGGTTTGCTGGCGGTGTATCCGACGAATTCATCCGCAAATACGCCGACCTGTCGGGCACGCTGGACGCGGTCCTCTACGGATTCTTCCTCGACGGCATCATGCGCGGCGCCGCCGAATTGCGCCCGCTGGGTGCACGTTTCCCACGCCAGGCCGAAGCTGCGATCAGCATCGAGAAGCGGTGGCAAAGTCACGGCGTCGGATCGGCGCTGCTGCGCCACATCCTGCTCGCCGCGCGCAATCGCGGCATCCGGATGCTGCACATGGCGTGCCTGGCCGAGAACCAACGCATGCAACAACTTGCGCGGAAGTTCGACGCCGAACTCACATTCGATTTCAGCAATGTGATCGGTGAGGTTGAGTCGTCGCAGCCGACACCGCTATCGCTAATGCGCGAAATGATGGCAGACAGTCACGGCTTCGCCACGGCGATGCTGGATTTGCAGACGCGGATGTTCAGGCCGACCTGAGCGCCCGCTCGGCGGCGAGCGGATAATCGGACTCAACGATGTAAGGACCGCCGCCGACCGATGAGCGCGACGAGAACAACACAAATCGCGATACTTGAAATGGCGCGGAACCATAGTAGCCGCGCGCGCCGAGATAGTCGGCAACGTCCCAGCTGGAGGAATCGCGCATCCGGGCCAGCGTGACGTGTGGCGTGTATTTGCGGCCTTCCGGCTCAAGCCCGAGCCGTTGCAACAGCCGTTCGTGCTCCGCCTGTAACTCCATCAACGGCGCGATTTGTCCTACGGAGGCGACCAGCGCGCGAGGCTTTCGGCCACCAAACGATTTCAATCCATCGAGGCGCAGTTCGAAGGCGCCACGATGGACGCGCCCCAGCACCTCGGCAATTTCATGGGCCAGCGCATCATCGACGTCGCCGATAAAGCGCAGGGTCACGTGGTAATTCTCGGGGTCAATCCAGCGGGCGCCTGGCAAGCCGCCGCGCATCATCGACAGAGATTGGGCCACCGCGGGCGGGATTTCCAGGCCGGTGAACAAGCGAGGCATCATCAACTCCAGCTCGTAGGAAGCGAATCACCGCCAGATCAGAATGGGGTGATCACATGACGCTTGCAAGACTCAAAGACCCACAAGACTCAAGACCGGTGTCGGACCTGAACACCGGCAATCAGTTCCTGTACTTTTGGTAAAATGCGCTCGACAATGATGCCGACCCCGGTCGCATTGGGATGTAACCCGTCGTGCTGCGTCAGCTTCGGGTCGGCGGCGACGCCGTCGAGAAAAAATGGATAAAGCGATACGCCATATTTCGCGGCGAGGTCTGGATAGATGCGTTCAAAGGCCTGGACGTAATCCGGACCAAGATTAGGCGCAGCGCGCATGCCGCAGAACAGGATGGCGATATGCCGCTGGGTCAGCCGGCTCAAGATTGCATCCAGCGCCTTGCGCGTTACGTCAGGGTTGATGCCACGCAGCATATCGTTGGCGCCAAGCTCAAGGATCACGGCGTTTGTGTCATCCGGCACCGACCAGTCCAGCCGCGCCAGCCCGTCTGATGCAGTGTCGCCGGATACGCCGGCATTTTGCACCTCAGCGGCCACACCCTTCGCCGTCAGTGCCGCCTGCAATTGCGGCACAAAACCGTCCTTATCAGGCAAGCCGTAACCGGCGGTCAGAGAATCCCCGAGCGCAATGACTTTAACCGGAGTTTGGGCATAAGCAGGCGCCGCTATTGTTTCAGCAATCAGGCTCAAAGCTCCCGCAACCAGGATTTGGACCAGGACGTACCGCCACCCATATGATCGAACAGCAAATCGCGAGCACGCCGGCATCATGAACGACATTTCCATCCATCCTTCCGCCGGCGGTCCTGCCGCCGACGACGTCATCGCGTTGCGTGGCGTCGATCTCTCACTCGGCCGTGGCGCCGCCCGCGTCCACATTCTGCGCCAGATCGACCTCAATATAGGGCGCGGCGCAACCGTCGCACTGCTCGGTCCGTCGGGATCTGGCAAATCGACGCTGCTGATGGTGATGACCGGCCTGGAGCGGCCGGATACCGGTACCGTCATGGTTGCCGGACAAGATCTCCGTCACCTCAACGAGGACGGGCTGGCGCGCTTTCGCGGCAAAAATGTCGGCATCGTTTTTCAGGCTTTCCATCTCATCCCGACCATGACTGCACTGGAGAACGTCGCGGTGCCGCTCGAATTCTCCGGCGAGCGCGATGCGCTTGCGCGCGCCGAGCAAGAACTCGCCGCCGTCGGCCTCGCGAAGCGTCTGCATCATTACCCGGCAGAACTCTCCGGTGGCGAACAGCAACGTGTCGCCCTTGCCCGAGCGCTAGCGCCTAACCCCGCCATTCTTGTTGCCGATGAGCCGACCGGCAATCTCGACGAAGCGACAGGACACGAGATTATCGAGCTGCTGTTCCGCGGCCACCGAGAGCGCGGCACCACGCTCGTGCTGGTCACTCACGACACCGATCTTGCTGCGCGTTGCGATCGCGTGCTGCATTTGCACTCGGGCCAGATCGATCGTCAGACGTCATCGGCTGGGGCGACGGCGCGATGACGGCGCTTGCAGATACCGGCTTCGCATCACGTCACGACGCGGCGACTGGACGAACGGCGCAACTCGCTCTGCGCTATGCATGGCGTGAGCTGCGCGGCGGGTTGCGTGGTTTCGGCGTCTTCATCGTCTGTATCGCGCTCGGCGTTTTTGCCATTGCCGGTGTCGGTTCGGTCGCTGCGAGCCTTGCCGACGGCATTGGCGGCGCCGGCCAGATCTTGCTGGGCGGCGACGTTTCTTTTTCACTGATTCAGCGCGAAGCAACAGACGCCGAGCGCAACTTTATGAGCGCGCACGGTACCGTCTCAATCATCTCCTTGACGCGCGCCATGGCGCGCACCAGCGACGGTCGCTCTACACTCGTTGAAATCAAAGCAGCCGACAGCGCCTATCCTTTGTTTGGATCGGTGGCGACCGATCCGCAGCTTCCGCTCGACAAATTGTTCGCACGGAACAACGGCGCGTTTGGTGCAGCTGTCGATCCGGCGCTGCTGACACGACTCGACCTGAAAGTCGGCGACCGTATTACCGTTGGCGGCGCCACGATCGAGTTGCGCGCAGCCTTGACCGGCGAGCCGGATAAGCTCACCGGCGGCATCGGGCTTGGGCCGCGTCTGCTGATCAGCGATGCGGCGTTGCAAGCGAGCGGCCTCATTCAGCCCGGCAGTCTGGTACGACGCGTTTATCGGCTCCGCTTGCCGGACAGCGATACGAGCGATCGCGCCGTCACGACGGTTGAGAAGGAAGCGCAAACACAATTTCCCGACGCGGGCTGGGAAGTCCGCACCCGCAGCAAAGCGACCCCGCAGCTCGAGCGCAACGTCGAGCGCTTCACGCAGTTTTTAACCCTGGTCGGCCTGACCACGCTGCTGGTCGGGGGCGTCGGCGTCGCCAACGCGGTCAGCGCGCATCTGGCGAGGAAGCGCGATGCGATCGCAACCATGAAAGCGCTCGGCGCGACCGGCGCAAGCGTGTTTGCGATCTACTGCACCCAAATGCTGTTGGTGGCGCTGTTTGCTGCGGTCATCGGCGCTGCGCTTGGCGCGGTGCTGCCGTACATTGTGAGCTGGGCGTTCGGCGCGATCATCCCGTTTCCAGTCGCACCGTCGCTGCATCCGGAAGTCTGGCGCTGTCGGTGCTTTATGGCTTGCTGACCGCTCTCGCCTTCGCGCTATGGCCGCTCGGGCGGGCGCACGACATCTCGGTGTCGATGCTGTTCCGCGATCAGGTTGCAGCCGAGCGGCATTGGCCGCGAAAGCGTTATGTTCTCGCTATCGCGGCCATCGGGGCAATCCTCGCCGCACTCGCGGTCCAGACGACTTACGACCACCGCATCGCCGCGATCTTCATTGCAGCGGCGATCGGCGTATTTGTGGTGTTACGCCTGGTCGCGATTCTGACGGTGTGGATTGCGCGGCGTCTGCCGCGTCAGGGTTCGACGATATTGCGGCTCGCTATCGCCAACATCCATCGGCCGGGATCGCTGACACCAACCGTGATCCTCTCGCTCGGCCTCGGCCTCGCCTTGCTGGTGACGGTGATCGAGATTGACGGCAATCTCAATCGAGAATTCACCGCGGCGCTGCCCGAGAAGGCGCCTTCGTTCTTCTTGCTCGATATTCCGGCAACCGACGCCAGCCGCTTCGATGCCTTCGTGCATGACACCGTGCCGGCCTCAATGCTGGAGCGCGTGCCGATGCTGCGTGGCCGCATCGTCGCCGCGAACGGCATAAAAGCCGAGGATTTGAAACCCGCGGCCGGATCGCGCTGGGTGCTGCAGGGCGACCGCGGCATAACCTTTTCATCGACCGTGCCGGCAGGCTCGCGAATCGTCGCCGGCGATTGGTGGGGCCCCGATTATTCCGGCGAACCGCTGGTTTCGCTCGAAAACAAAACCGCGGAAGATCTGAACCTCAAGATCGGCGAGCCGATCACGGTGAATGTGCTTGGCCGCAATGTGACTGCCAAGATTGCCAATCTACGCGCTGTCGATTGGGAAAATCTCGGCATCAATTTCGTGCTGGTGTTCTCGCCCGGCACGTTCAATGGCGCACCGCACAGCGATATCGCGACGCTCACGTTCGCTGACGGCGGCAGCAGCGCCGAAGAAACCGCCGTCATCAAAGCACTTGGGGACGCCTTTCCGAACGTTACTGCTGTGCGGGTCAAGGACACGCTCGACACACTCAATGGCATCATCAACAAGCTGGTGCTGGCGCTCGGCGGCGCGAGTTCCATCACGCTGATAGCGGCCGCGTTCGTGCTCGGCGGCGCGCTCGCCGCAAGCCAGCGCTTTCGCATCTATGACGCCGTCGTACTGAAAACGTACGGCGCAACCCGCGCACGGCTACTCGCCGCTTACGCACTCGAATATCTTTTCATCGGCCTGATCAGCGTCCTGTTCGGGGTCGCCATGGGCTCGATTGCCGCTGCCCTGATTGTGACCCGCGTGATGGAATTTCCATTCACCTGGGTGGCGGGACAGGCCGGCGCTGCGGCATTTACGGCTCTGGCCGTTACGGTGGTGTTCGGGCTTGCCGGCACCTTCACCGCACTAGGCCGTAAACCAGCAGAGGTCTTGAGGAACCTCTGACCGGTAATCGAGGTGAACGATTTGTAACCCTTGCCGAATATGGCGTCGCACCCATCTGGCGCGCACAGCCTTTTCACACTAAGTTCTAGGCACTCGGATTAGGCGTTCGCCGAACGCCATTGCCCGGATAAGACCGGGACAACCTAGGGGTAACTTCCATGTCCGACTTCGATCGGAATTACACGACCGCAAGGGCCGGCTACCGTACGGACCAGGTCACGATCGACGCGGGTCTGCGCGCTTACATGATCCGCGTCTACAATTACATGGCCGCCGGTGTCGCGCTGACAGGAGTGGTGGCATGGTTCACATTCTCGGCCGCCGTCACTGATGCCGGAGGCTCGCTGCAACTGACCTCGTTCGGTCACGCGATCTTCCAGAGCCCGTTGATGTGGGTATTTGTGCTGGCGCCACTCGGGCTCGTCATGCTTTTGAGCTTCGGCATCAATAGGCTATCAGCAGGAACGGCGCTCATGCTGTTCTTCGTCTATGCTGGCCTACTTGGCTTATCGCTGGCGTCGATCTTCCTGGTCTATACGCAGCAGTCGATTACGCAGGTGTTCTTCATCTCCGCCGCAACCTTCGGCGCAATGAGCCTCTACGGCTACACCACACAGCGCGATCTGACCGGCGTGGGTTCGTTCATGCTCATGGGCCTGATCGGCATCGTGATCGCGAGCCTGGTTAACGTCTTCCTGCACTCCAGTGGCCTCGGTTGGGCGATATCGGTGATCGGCGTGCTCGTATTCGTCGGTCTGACTGCGTACGACACGCAGCGGATCAAGGAGATGTACAGCGTCAACGACGATGGCACGGTCGCAGGCCGCAAGGCGGTGATGGGCGCGCTGTCGCTCTATCTCGACTTCATCAACCTGTTCCTGATGCTGCTGCGGATTTTCGGCGACCGCCGCTAACCCTCGGCACAACATCGCTAATGAAACGCCCCGGTTCATGATCGGGGCGTTTTGCTTTCCGGGGCTGTCTCGACGCTCCGTTCGGAAGCGCGAAGACCGAACAGCGCGACGAACGCTGCCAGAGAGAGCGCCGAGGAAACCGCGATCACCCAGATGCCCATGCGATCGAGCAACAAGCCGAATAATAGTGGCGCGAAAGCCTGCGACGCTCGGGCCGGCGCGCCAAGCAGGCCCGTTCTCTCGCCATAGGCATAGGGCCCAAACACCGCGAGCGGCACGGTGCCGCGCGCGATGGTCAGCAAGCCATTGCCGGCGCCGTAAAAGACTGTGAACGCGACCGCCGCCGGCGGTCCGACGATGGCAAAGACTACAGCCCCGATCGGATGCAACAGCGCCGCAATCCGCGCCGATATCAGCGGGTGAATGCGGCGCATGATCACGAATTCGGCGAGACGCGCCACCACCTGGGCTGGACCGACCAACGACGCGGCAGCGACCGCCTGCAATGGTGTTGCGCCGGCACGCTCCAAAAGCGTCGGCAGTTGTGACGCCATGGCGCCGGTAACAAACCACACGGCCGCAAAGACAAAGGCGAGAAGCAGCATTTCCCTGCGCGGTTGCCAGCCGACACGGGCGCCGTCTTCACGCTTCACATACGCCGACTGCGACGGGACCGGCAGCAGAATCGATTGAGCGGTAAGCCGACGACCAGATTGAGCGCAGCCCACACCAGCACGGTCTCGCGCCAGCCAATCGCGTCGTTGAGGAAGGTCGAGATCGGCCAGCTCACCGTCGAAGCAAAGCCGGCGAATAGCGTAATGCCGGTGATCGGCCCACGCGCGCTTTGGCCATAGAGCGCAGCAAGGGCGGCAAAAGCCGCGTCGTAAAGACCGAGCGCCATGCCAACGCCGAGGATCGCCCAGGCGGCAAAGAGCGTTGCGGTGTTTACCGTGCCGGCCAGCGCGACCAACCCGACAGCCAGCACGATATTCGAGAAGGCCAGCACGCCGCGCCCGCCATAGCGATCGATGACGCGGCCCACGGCCGGACCGGCAAATGCGGCGATTAGCAAGGCCGCGGAGAACGCCGCAAAAACCCAGGAACGCGAGACACCGATGCTCGCCCCGATTGGATCGGCCAGGATCGCCGGCAGGTAATAGCTCGACGCCCAGGCCAGCGTCTGCGACAGGCCGAGCGCCGTGACGACCATGTTTCTCGACCGGGTTGGGGCTACGTTGTTCTCGTCAGTGTGCAAACGAATGTTGCCTTCCCGTCGGGGACGTCCGCCTTCATAAAACTTTACAGCAATCTCTACGGCGCGATAGTTGGCGATCATCGGATACGCAGGCCATGACCGCTATCGACATTCGTCCAGCAAGCGCCGCCGACATCACCGCCATCGCGCAAATCTATGCTGAGGCCGTGAAGCACGGCACCGCATCATTCGAGCTCCACCCGCCGAGCGAAGCCGAAATGGCGCGTCGGCAGCAGATATTGTTGGCCAAAAACTACCCCTACGTCGTCGCCGAACGTGCCGGTGTTATTGCCGGTTATGCTTATGCCGGACCGTACCGCGAGCGCCGCGCCTACGACTGGTGCGTCGAGGACTCGATCTACATCGCGCCGGAATTTCATCGCCAGGGCATCGGACGCCAGCTACTCGAACGCCTTGTCAAGGATTTGGAGGCACGCGGCTTTCGCCAGATGCTCGCGGTAATTGGCGACACCGCGAATACCGCCTCTGCCGCGGTTCACGCCGCGGCTGGCTTCCGGCTAATCGGAACTTTTCAGTCGATCGGGTACAAACACGGCCGGTGGCTCGACACCGTGCTGATGCAGCGCGCCCTGGGCAGCGGCGATGGCGCGCCGCCGGAACCGCTCTAAGTCGTGACCACCCGAAAGACCCGGTCGAGCACACTGAGCACGCGATCCAATTCATGACCCCGGCGCAGGATAAGCCCGGTCGCCGAAACGACGCTGTAAGCGCCCTGCCGGCGGCTAAGTTTGGGGTTCTTCTCGACACGATAGATCGGAACTTGCGAGGCGTGCCGGAAAATCGAAAAAACCGCACGATCTTTGAGAAAATCGATGGCGTAATCACGCCATTCGCCGGCGGCGACCATACGGCCATAAAGGCTCAAAATGCGGTCCAACTCACGCCGGTTGAATCTGACCTCATTCGCGGGGGCGGTTGCTCGAACCTCGCCCCCGCGCCACATGCTGGGATCAGTTTCGCCGATATCCATGCGGCGCCTCCATTGTCATCTCGGTTTCATGATCGCGCCGGATGCGAGCCGCGGCAAGGGCTTCCCAAGCGGCAAAATCACACCGGGGGCCGGAGACAGAATAAGGTCCCGCTACACCAAGGTGCGACATTTAGGACCTCTGGAATCACGCATTCGTTAAACCAATCATAATGCGGCCAAACTTCCGTCGAGGTCACGCCAAGCTGAGGTGAGAATAACATCCTTGTTGCCTCAGGGCCCGGTCTGGATCGCTCTCCGGATTCCTCAGCCCCCCAGCCCCCCGGGGCGCGGACGGACCGGGCCAGAGTTCCGCGTACGGTTCAATCCCCAGTATCCTTTAAGGCCGGCAGCCAGTTAGTTGCCGGTCTTTTTCTTTTTAAAGCTGATCGAACGAGGAGCGGCAGCGCGCTACTTGGCGTTATTCGATTGGTGCGCGGCGATCAGCGATTCGCCAAGTTGAGTGTAGCCGGCGCCCAGGATGATTCCGGGCTTCTCGTGCGTACCTTCCTGCACCATGACGGCGGCAGCATCGATGTCGTCGCCTTTGACTTCGGACATCGGCACGGACCAGACCGCGTCCGTTCCACTCCATTCGCCGAGCTTGAGCCAGCGCCGCACGACGTTATGATAGGTGATGGTCCGGCCGTGGTTTTCGCCGCGGCCAATCTCAACTGCCACTGCACGCGCCAGCGGGCAAAGCCAGACTTCGCCGCCGACATGCGCGGCCCCTTTCGCCAGCACGTTGACATTCAGATTACCGCCGCCAAGCGACAGCAAAACCGGCAGCGACATGACGGAAGCTTTCTGCTCGGTCTCCGCGATCGTGTGCTCAATCGCAGCGCGATCGCTGCCAAGCGCATCCATGCTGCCGTTGACAACGACCTGAGGCGTATAGACATCACGATCGCCACGCACATGGGCGTAAGCACGCTGGCGCGCCGAATGACCCGGCATGGCGAGCGTATCTTTCCAGCCGAGATAATCCCAGTAATCGATCGGATCGCTGAGCGCGATAAGCGACGGATCGTTCGCGAGTTCGCCAAGCAGCTTGTCGGCCGGGGGACAGGAAGAACAACCTTGGCTGGTAAACAGCTCAAGTAGCGCCTTCGGCTCGGCATACGCCAAACCCGACGTCGCGATAAGAAGCCCGGCAATCAGGGGAGCCGATGCGAGGCGGCAACGCAGCATTCCAGTCTCCACCCCGCACACCCCTTGAAGCGGTGATACCGCCCAGCGCCTTTGGTAACGCCGGGCATGGTCACCCGCCACTCAAATAGCGGTGAGGAGGTTAATTTACGCCGCCAGATGACGGAGCACGTACTGCAGGATGCCGCCGTTCTTGTAATAGTCCAACTCATCCGCCGTATCGATGCGGCAGATCAGCGGCACGCGCTTAAGCCCACCGTCCGACGCAACGATCTCCGCGAGCAGACGCTGATGCGGTTTCAAGTCGCCGTGCAGGCCGCGAATGGTGACAAGCTCGTCACCCTTGAGGCCGAGCGTCTGCCATGAGGTGTTCTCCTCGAACACCAGCGGGACGACGCCCATGCCGACAAGGTTGGAACGGTGAATGCGCTCGAACGACTGCGCGATCACCGCGCGTACGCCGAGCAGAATCGTTCCCTTCGCCGCCCAGTCGCGTGACGAGCCGGTGCCATATTCCTTGCCGGCGAAGATCACCAGCGGCACGCCTTCCTTCTTGTAGCGCATGGCAGCGTCGTACATCGTCATGCGCTCTTTCGAGGGATAGTGAATGGTGAAGCCGCCTTCGACGCCCGGCACCATCTGATTTTTGATGCGGATGTTGGCTAAGGTGCCGCGCATCATCACTTGATGGTTGCCGCGCCGGGTGCCGTACTGATTGAAGTCCTTCGGACGGACCTGATGGTCGCGCAGATACTCGCCCGCCGGGCTCTCTTCCTTGATCGAGCCGGCTGGCGAGATGTGGTCGGTCGTGATCGAGTCAAGAAACAGGCCGAGCACCCGTGCATCGACGATATCTTCGAGCGGCTGGCTGCGCTTCTGCATGCCTTCGAAGTACGGCGGATTCTGTACGTAGGTCGAACGATCGTCCCACTTGTAGGTCAGGCCGCCCTTCACCGCGATCTTGCGCCAGTTCGTATCGCCCTTGAACACGTCGCCGTATTTGCGGGTGAACATCTGCTTGTTGATGCTCTTGTTGATCACGGTCGCGATCTCGCGGCTGGTCGGCCAGATATCGCGCAGATAGACCTTGCGGCCTTTTTGGTCCGTACCGAGCGGCTGCTTGGCGACATCGATCTGCATCGAGCCGGCAATCGCGTAGGCAACGACCAGCGGCGGCGACGCCAGGTAGTTGGCGCGCACGTCAGCATTGACACGGCCTTCGAAGTTACGATTGCCGGACAGCACCGCGGCGGCGACAAGATCGTTCTTGTTGATCGCCTCCGAAATCTCTTCCGGCAGCGGGCCGGAATTGCCGATGCAGGTCGTGCAGCCGAAGCCGACGAGATTGAAGCCGAGCTTGTCGAGGTAGGGCTGCAGGCCCGACTTGTTGTAGTACTCCTCAACGACTTGGGAACCGGGCGCGAGCGACGTCTTCACCCACGGCTTCACCGTAAGGCCCTTCTCAACGGCTTTCTTGGCGAGCAGGCCAGCGGCAATCATCACGCTCGGGTTCGAGGTATTGGTGCACGAAGTGATCGCCGCGATCACCACGTCGCCGTTGCCGAGCGTATGGCTGCGCCCTTCGACCGGAACGCGCTTGTCCATCTCGCTCGCTTTGCCGAACTCCTTGTCCATCGACTGGGCAAAATTGCCTTTGACTTCCTTGAGCGCAACGCGGTCCTGCGGACGCTTCGGGCCGGCAAGGGACGGCTCGATCGACGACAGTTCGAGCTTCAGCACCTCGGTGAAGATCGGCTCCTGCGTGCTCTTGGTGCGGTACATGCCTTGCGCCTTGGCATAGGCGAGCACCAGCGCGATGCGATCGGCGGCACGGCCGGTCTCGCGCAGGTAGTGAATGGTGTCGTCGTCGATCGGGAAGAAGCCGCAGGTCGCGCCATATTCCGGCGACATGTTGCCGATCGTGGCGCGGTCGGCGATCGTCAGATCGGCAAGACCCGGACCGAAAAACTCGACGAATTTGCCGACAACGCCGCGCTTGCGCAGCATCTGCGTCACGGTCAGCACCAGGTCGGTCGCGGTGATGCCTTCCTTGAGCTTGCCGTTCAAACGGACGCCAATGACTTCCGGCAGCAGCATCGAATAAGGCTGGCCGAGCATGGCGGCTTCGGCTTCGATGCCGCCGACGCCCCAGCCCAGCACCGAGAGGCCGTTGACCATCGTGGTGTGCGAATCGGTGCCGACCAGCGTGTCGGGATAAGCGAGTTCGGTGGCGACCGTTTTGTCGGGCAAGGTGATCTTGGTTTTCGAGGTCCAGACCGTCTGCGACAGGTATTCGAGATTGACCTGGTGGCAGATGCCGGTGCCGGGCGGCACGACGCGGAAGCCTTCGAACGAGCGCTGCGCCCATTTGAGGAAGCCATAGCGTTCCTGGTTCTGCTTGTATTCCTCTTCGACGTTCTTCTTGAACGAGTCCTTGTGGCCGAAGAAGTTCACCGCCACCGAGTGGTCGATGACGAGATCAACCGGCACCAGAGGATTGATCTTTTTCGGGTCGCCGCCGAGATGCTCCATGGCGTCGCGCATCGCGGCGAGATCGACCACCGCCGGGACGCCGGTGAAGTCCTGCATCAGTACGCGCGCCGGGCGAAACGCGATCTCGCGATCAGAGGTCTTGTTCTTGAGCCACTGCGCGACCGCCTGGATGTCCTGCTTGGTGACCGACCGGCCATCCTCGTTGCGGAGCAGGTTCTCCAGCAGAACCTTTAGCGAGAATGGCAGCCGCGAAATCCCTTTGAGCCCGTTTTTCTCAGCCGCCGGCAGGCTGAAATAGGCGTAGGTCTTGGACCCCACTTTGAGTGACCGCAGGCACTTGAAGCTATCGACCGAATCCATGACTTTTTTCCCATCCTCCCGGCCGGGCGCCGGGGCAAATTCGAGGTAATTTATTGCCGAAACAGGCCCAACAGGAGGTTGTTGGTCGGAAACGGGAGGCGTCGCCGGCGCGGCACCACTTAGTTTTCGGCTTATAAAGTCTTTTGAGAATTTGTGCCAGAACAACAACAAAAGGCCGGTAAGATGCCGGCCATCCCGTCATCGCATGCGAGAAACAGGCGGGTTCAGCCGGGCTCAGCGCCAGACTCAGGACCTTACCGATGCGGCTTTGCGCTGTTGATCTGGCCTGTCACCGTGGCGGCAGGGACGTATTCAGTGGACTTGGCTTCGCCGTGGCATCCGGCGAGGCTTTGACCATCACCGGGCGCAACGGTGCTGGGAAATCATCGCTATTACGGACCATCATCGGGCTCGCCCGCATCGCGCATGGCCGAATCGCCCTGGAGGGTGGCGACCCGGAACTCACCGTTGCCGAACAGGCCCACTATCTGGGCCATTATGACGCCCTGAAACCGTCATTGTCGGTGCGCGAAAACCTCCACTTCTGGGCAGGCTTCTTGGGGGGTGAAAGCGCAGATATCCGCCCGGCGCTCGATGCCGTTGGCCTCGATGAGCTGGCCGATTTGCCAGCCGCATACTTGTCGGCGGGTCAGCGCCGAAGGCTCTCGATCGCCCGCTTACTGGCCGTGAAACGCCCAATCTGGCTGCTCGACGAACCCACCAGCACGCTTGACGCATCGGCCCAGCAACAACTCGCGGGCTTGATGCGCGCTCATCTCGACGACGGCGGCCTTATTCTCGCCGCGACCCATGCGCCGCTGGACCTTGTCGGTGCAAAGGAGTTGCGGCTCGACAATGTCCAGCCAATGGCGGCCGAGGCGGCTGAATGAGTTCGCTGACCGCCATCCTGGTGCGCGACATGCGCATCGCCATTCGCGTCGGCGGTGGCGCATTGATGGGCGTGCTGTTCTTTCTGGTCGTGGTCACGCTGGTGCCGTTCGCGGTCGGACCCGATCTCGCGCTGCTCAAACGCATTGGACCGGCGATCCTGTGGCTCGCGGCTTTACTCGCAAGCCTGCTGGCGCTCGACCGGCTGTTCACCTCCGACTACGAAGATGGGTCGCTTGATCTCATCCTGATGGGCCGCGCGCCGCTCGAACTCGTCGTCGCGACGAAAGGCATCGCGCATTGGCTGACGACCGGCCTGCCGCTGATTATCGCGGCGCCACTGATCGGCCTGTTCCTCAATCTCGATCCCCCCGCTGAGGCGGCATTGGCGCTGACACTCCTGGCTGGCACCCCGGCGCTCACTTTCATCGGCATGATTGGGGCGGCGATCGCCGTGACGCTGCGCCGCGGCGGCCTGTTGCTGGCCGTGATCGTGCTGCCGCTGACGGTGCCGGTTCTTATCTTCGGCGTCGCCGCAGCTAATGCCGCGGTAATCGGGCCGGTGCCCTTTGGAACTCCGTTTACGATCCTCTGTGCGTTGACTCTTGCAAGCATCGTGATCGGACCATTCGCCGCGGCGGCGGCGTTGCGGCAGGAAATGGAATAGTGATCAGCTCGTGAACGTAATTCGCTCATGGAAAAGTGAAATGCGGCCGCCTCGGCGGGGTTATAGTGCCGCCGATTGAACCGGAACTTTGCGATGCCTGTTACCGATCTTGCTAACCCCACGCGCTTCCTTGCCCTCGCCAACCGCCTGATCCCGTGGCTCGGCGCGCTGACCGTGATCGCGTTCGCCTATGGCATCGATCGCGCGATGCTGGCGCCGGACGATTATCAGCAGGGTGCCACTGTAAAGATCATGTTCCTGCATGTGCCATCGGCGTGGCTCGGCATGTTGGGCTGGGGCGTGATGACGGTGGCTGCGCTCGGCACGCTGGTCTGGCGCCATCCGCTCGCCGATGTCACGGCAAAAGCCGCCGCCCCGATTGGCGCGGCGTTCACGCTACTCTGCCTCGTCACCGGTTCGCTGTGGGGGAGGCCCGAATGGGGCACCTATTGGGTGTGGGACGCACGGCTGACGTCGGAGCTAATTTTGCTTCTGCTCTATCTCGGCGTCATCGCGGTATGGCGTACCGTCGAAGATCCGTCGCGCGCGGGGCGTGCCGTTGCCGTGCTCACGCTGGTGGGCGCCGTCGATTTGCCGATCATCAAATTCTCGGTCGATTGGTGGAATACCCTGCATCAGGGCTCGTCGGTGTTCCGTCTTGGCGGCTCGACGATCGATCCATCGATCCTAATGCCGTTGTTCATCATGGCGATTGCCTTCACGCTGTTATTCGTGACGCTGTTGCTCGCCGCGATGCGTAACGAGATTCTGCGCCGCCGCGTGCGCACTTTGCGGCTGATGCAGGCGAGCGCGGTGAGCTGACGATGGAAGCGATGAATCACGCCGGCTTCATCGTGGCGTCTTACGCCGCGGCCGCAATCATCGTTGCCGGGCTGATTGCCTGGGTGATGCTGGATTTCCGCGCACAGCGCCGCAATCTTGCCGAGCTTGAAGCGCGCGGTATCACGCGGCGCTCGGCGCCGCCACAAGGTGGGCGCACCATGGAACAGGCTCGGGAAGACGCATGACCGACGCGGCAAACACGAATATCGGCCGGCGGCGGATCATCGTGCTGCTGCCGCTCGCAATTTTTATCGGATTATGCGCGTTGTTTCTGTTCCGTCTGACCGGCGGCGGCGATCCATCGCTCATTCCGTCGGCGCTGATCGGTCATCCGGCCCCGCAAACCAACTTGCCGCCGATTACTGGCCTCGATCGCGACGGCCAACAGGTTCCCGGACTCGATCCCGCAAGCTTCAGGGGCGCAGTGACGGTGGTGAATGTGTGGGCATCATGGTGCGTGCCGTGCCATGACGAAGCACCGCTCTTGATGCAGCTTGCGCAAGATAATCGGCTCCGTCTTGTCGGCATCAATTACAAAGACCAATCCGACAACGCGCGACGCTTTTTGGGACGTTACGGCAATCCGTTTACCGCGGCCGGCGCCGACGAAAACGGCCGCGCCGCGATCGAATGGGGCGTGTATGGCGTGCCGGAAACGTTTGTGATCGGCCGCGGCGCACACATCGACTACAAGCTGGTCGGACCGATCACGCCCGACAATTTCGAAACCGTGCTGAAGCCGCAGATCGAGAAAGCGCTTGCTGCCGGTTCCTGATTATTCCGCCGGCTGTTCGATCTCGTACTTCTTCAGCAGCGGCACTTGCAGCGCGCCGAAAATAAGCGTCAACGGCACCACACCGAACACCTTGAAGTCGACCCACATATTGGTCGACGTGTTACGCCAGACGATTTCGTTGAGCACGGCGAGCACAAAGAAGAACAACGCCCAGCGCAGTGTCAGTTTGCGCCAGCCTTCCTCGGTGAGCTGGAACATCGAGTTCGAGCACCATGCCGAGCAGCGGCTTGTTGAAGAACAAGCCGCCTAGCAGTATCGAGCCGAACAAGGCATAAATGATCGTCGGCTTGACCTTGATGAAGGTCGCATCGTGCAGGAACAGTGTCAGGCCGCCGAACACCACGACGATGATCGCGGTGACGACCGGCATGATCGGTAGATGCCTGGTCAAAATGTAGGAAATCGCCAGCGCCACCAACACCGCGACCATGAACGTCGCAGTGGCAACGAATATGTCGTAGTGGCCGTTGGCGAAGAAAAACAACACCAGCGGCCCAAAATCGAGCGCCAGTTTCACGATCGGGTTGAGCTGTGGCTTGGTTGGGGTCATCTGCGACGGGTGTCTAGCGCGGCGTGGCCGCAGACTCAATCAGGTTTCCAGCCCCACCAGGGCCCGGGCGAAATCGTGCGCCGAGAATGGCGCAAGATCCTCGACGCCTTCGCCGACGCCGATGAAGTGCACTGGCACTTTAAATTTCTCGGCAATAGCGACGAGAATGCCGCCACGCGCCGTACCGTCGAGCTTGGTCATGGCAAGGCCGGTAACGCCGACTACTTTGCGGAAAATCTCCACCTGCGACAGCGCGTTCTGGCCGACGGTAGCATCGAGCACCAGCAGCACCGCGTGTGGCGCCGATGGATCGACCTTCTTCATCACTCGCACTACTTTTTCCAATTCGTTCATCAGTTCGGTGCGGTTTTGCAGGCGGCCGGCCGTATCGATCAATAAAACATCGACGCCTTTCTGTTTCGCCGCGGTAACGGCATCGAACACAAGACCCGCAGCATCGGAGCCGGCTTTGTTCGCGATAAAATCGGCGCCGGTGCGCCCTGACCAGATTTTGAGCTGGTCGATCGCGGCGGCGCGAAACGTGTCGCCGGCCGCAAGCATCACGCTGCGGCCTTCGGCGCGATATTGGGCTGCGAGCTTGCCGATGGTGGTCGTCTTGCCGGAACCGTTGACGCCGGCGACCAGGACTACGAATGGTTTTTTCTCGGTATCGATGACCAGCGGCAGCGCAACGCCGGTAAGTGCCTTTTCGATCTCGCTGGCAACAACCGCTTTGACTTCGTCGGAAGAAATCGCCTTGTCATGGCGGTCGGCGCTGAGCGCAGCGGCGATGCGCCGCGCGGTGTCGATACCGAGGTCGGCGCGGATCAAGGCATCCTCGATTTCCTCGATCGTCTCGGCATCAAGCTTGCGCTTGGTCAGCAGATCGGAAATCGCGCCGCCCAGCGCCGAGGAACTGCGCTTGAGCCCGCCGGTGAGGCGGCGCCACCAACCACCTTTGGCGCTGTCGTCCGTTTCGGTAACGCTGTCGTTCATGGCCCGCCCGTGATAGCGATTTCGGCAAGGTACGCAAACATGACCCCCGAAGAGATGGTGTCGCGGCTGCTTTACCGCGACGGGATGATGCTGGTGATCGACAAGCCGGCCGGCATGGCCGTGCATCGCGGCTCGCCCAACAGCAAGGATCGGAACCGGGAATCCCTGGAAGATCACTTCGACACGCTGCGCTTTGGGCTACCGCGCCTGCCGGCATTGGCGCATCGGCTCGACCGCGATACGTCGGGCTGCCTAGTGCTCGGCCGCCATCGGAAGGCGCTCGCGCAACTCGGCAAGCTGTTCCGCAATGGCACAATCGACAAAACCTACTGGGCGCTCGTCGAAGGCATCCCGGATGCCGACGAGGGCGTCATCGAACTGCCGCTCGGCCGGCTCGACGACAAGATCGGCTGGTGGATGAAGCACGATCCGCAGGGCCAGCCCGCGGTGACTAAATGGAAGGTGATGGGGCGAACTTCTCTCTCGGGCCAAAATCTAACCTGGCTGTCGCTCGAACTTTTGACCGGACGCACCCATCAGATTCGGGTGCATTGCTCCGAAATGGGCTGGCCGGTCGTGGGAGATGGAATTTATGGAAGCGCGCCGCGCTTCGGCGGACCCGGCCTGCAACTACACGCCCGCACGATCGCGGTGCCGCTCTACAAGAATCGCGAGCCGGTCCGGGTCACGGCGCCGGTGGCGCAACACATGAAAGAGCGTCTCGCGCAATGCGGATGGCCCGGCGAGGATCCAAACCTGTTTCGGATTACGGCAGTGCAAGCCGAAGTCGAGACCGAGACCGACGCTGCTCAGTAAATTGTTTCTTTGATCCGAGCCGGAGCGGCTTTGTCGTGTTCGGGGCCACCCATCTTGCCGTCGGTTATCTCGGCGAGGATCGAACCTGGCGTCGGTAAGGTCTTGCGATCGACGATGCTCGCCGGATTCCAGAGCTTTGAGCGAATAATCGCTTTGGTGCACTGGAAGTAGGCTTTCTCCACCGTCACCACCAGCACGCATTTCGGCACTTTGCCGTTGACGATAGAACCCTCGGTCAGCTTTGGATCGGTCGAAATCCTGGCGTGGCCATTGATGCGCATAGTCTCGCCGACACCGGGTATCAGGAACAACAGCGCTATACGCGGATCGCGAACCAGGTTGCGAAGGCTGTCGATGCGGTTGTTGCCGCGCCGGTCGGGAATGATGAGTGTCTTCTCGTCGAGAACGCGCACGAAGCCGGGCGGATCGCCGCGCGGCGAGCAATCGAGGCCTTCCGGGCCGCTGGTCGCCACCACCACAAAAGGCGCCGCTTCGATCAGCTTGCGATATTGCGCGGTGATGCGATCGGTCTCCTTGAACAAAGCAGGGCCGTAAGGCGCGTCGCTATACAAGGCATCGAGCTGCTCAGTCGTCGATATGATGTGATCTTCCACGGCCATTGCGCAATCTCCAGCGTGGCGCCCAAGTGTATTCAAGCGGCCAGCAATTGTCTGCCGTCATGGCCCGTCATTTTTAGATCAAGAATTCTGCCGGGTTCGAGCGACGTTGCGAGCTTGACCTGCATGAACTGCTCGGTGCGGCCTATGCCATGCAACTCGGTGAGGACGCGCCGCGTCGTACCGATTTCGGCATCGAGACGCTTGCGCAGTGCGTCCGCGCCATGCTCACGCAAGCGCCGTGCTCGTTCTTTCACAACCGCTGCCGGCACTTGCGGCATGCGTGCTGCCGGTGTTCCCGGCCGCGGCGAGAACGGAAAAACATGCAGGTGCGTAAGCCCACAAGCCTCCACCAGATCGAACGAGTTCTGGAACATCGCCTCGGTCTCGGTCGGAAAACCGGCGATCAGGTCAGCCCCGAACACCACATCGGGCCGCAGATGGCGTACCGTTTCGCAGAACTTGATGGCGTCGTCGCGCGAGTGCCGCCGCTTCATGCGCTTGAGAATCAGGTTATCGCCTGATTGTAGCGAGAGATGCAGATGCGGCATCAGCCGTGCATCCTGCGCAAACACTTCGAGCAATTCGTCGTCGGTCTCGATGGAATCGATCGACGATAGCCGGAGGCGTTCGAGTTCTGGTACGTGCTTGAGAATCTGCTTCACCAGACGACCGAGTTTCGGCGCGCCGGGCAGATCGAAGCCGTACGATGTGATGTCGACACCGGTGAGCACCATCTCGCGATAGCCGTTATCGACCAGCCGGCGCACATCCTCGACTACCGCGCCGATCGGAACCGAGCGCGAATTGCCGCGACCATAAGGTATAACGCAGAAGGTGCAGCGATGATCGCAGCCATTCTGCACCTGAATGAAAGCCCGGGTGTGGCCTTCGAAGCCGCTGATCAGATGCGCTGCCGTTTCCTTAACCGCCATGATGTCATTGACGATCGCCTTTTCGGTATCGCCGAGACCGAACGCGACGCGCGCTTTGGCCCACGCCGCGCCGTCGAGCTTTTCCCTGTTGCCGAGAACCTGATCCACTTCGGCCATCGCGGCGAAAGTTTGCGGCTCGGTCTGCGCAGCACAGCCGGTAACAATGATCTTCGCCCCTGGGCGCTCGCGCCGCAGCGAACGGATCGTTTGCCGCGCCTGGCGCACCGCCTCTGCCGTGACGGCGCAGGTATTGACGACGATTGTGTTGTCAAAGCCGGCGCTCTCGGCTTCGCGGCGGATCACCTCGGACTCGGCAGTGTTAAGCCGGCAGCCGAAGGTGACGACATCGACACTCATCTCTGGACGCTCATATTCGGAGGCCCATCACGCCGCACCGGCGCTGGCGAACAGCGCGGCGTCGAAGCGGCCCTTGTGCTCGTATTCAGTCGGACCGGTCATCAGCACATGATCGTCGCTCTCGCGCCATTCGATGGCGAGATCGCCGCCGGGCAAAGTCACTCGCACCTTCCGGCCGGTACGGCCAAGCCGAGCCGCGGCGACCGCTGAAGCGCAGGCTGCCGAGCCGCACGCCTTGGTGAGACCGGCACCACGTTCCCAGGTACGGATGACAACGTGATCGTGCGACGGTGTCGCCGCGAGCGTAATATTGGCGCGTTGCGGGAAGATCGGATCATGCTCGAGCTTCGGACCGATGCTGGGCAGGTCATAGCGTTGCGGATCGTCGACCCAGAAGATCGCGTGCGGATTGCCCATGCTTACCACCGACGGCGAGTGCAGGCTTGGCACGCCTGCAACTTTCAGTTCGATCGCACGGGTATCGGGAAATTCGCGGGCAAGCGGGATCTCATCCCAGCGGAAATGCGGCGCCCCCATGTCGACGGTGAATTGCCCGTCTTCCGTCTGCCAGCACGGAATGAGGCCGGCCGAAGTCTCGAATGTCAGCTTGGCATGACTCGTTCTGGCATGGCTCGTTTCGGCACTGACCAATGCAGCGACACAACGCATGCCGTTGCCGCAGGCGCCCGCTTCCGAACCGTCATTATTGAAAATGCGCACGAACGCATCGGTGCCATCATGCGCGGGATACAGCGCCATAAGTTGATCGTATGGCTCATGCCGCGCGGCAACGCGCGCTTCAGCCGGCGCGATCGTGCCAGGGGCATGGCGCAGATCGACGATGACAATCTCGTTGCCGAGGCCGTTCATCTTGACGAAATCGCGGTTTGCCAACGCGCCCATTTTTATGCCCGATTGTGCGGAACTTATATGAGAACTCGATTGTAGCGCGCCAGTAGCAAAATTGGCCGCGGCGGTTGCGTGAGGCCGTGCTAAAATCCTTCAGGGGCGATTGATTCAGCGGTAACGACGCCGGCCGGCCGCGTCCGTTTCCCGGAATTGAGGAGAATCCGATGTTCCTGCGCTTTGCGCTTGGTGTGGCAGGAGTCGCAATCGCCACGACTATCGCGCTTGCCGAAACCGGACCCGCGCCGGCGCAAACGCCTCCGGCGGCGACCCCACCGGCCACCACTACGCCATCGGACGAACCGTTCGGCGAGGACACGACACTGACGGCGAAAACGATCGTCTACATCAAAGGCAATGGGACCTGGGACACCGCCTTTCAGACCATCACGGGCTCGTTCAAGAAGTTGAAGGCCTATACCGACAGGGAAGGCCTGAAACCCGACGGCCTGCAGATGACGGTTTTCACGGCGACCGACGACACCGGCTTCCAGTATCAGGCTGAGGTCCCGCTTGCGGAGCCGCCGAAAAATCCGCCGCACGGGGAGATCGCGCTCGGCCAATCACCGGAAGGGCACGTGCTGAAATTCATTCATCACGGCTCGTATGACGAGCTCGACAACACTTACGAGGCGATCACCAATTACCTTGACGAGAAGCGGCTCGAAGCCAAGGACATGTTCATTGAGCAATATGTCACCGATCCGACCACCGTTGATCCGAAACAGCTCACCGTCAACGTCTACGTTTTGCTGAAATAGCACGACTTAGAATTGCCAAACCTCGCCCGGCCGTAGCGCGCGAAATCGGTCGGTGGATATTTTAGCCGCGTGCAGCGCCTCGGCCAGTGCGGTGACCGGAGCATCGATCGCCTCATCGGTGAGCTGAAACGTGCCGTGGTGGTGCGCAACTGCAAACTCCGCGCCGCAATCGGTGAAGGCTTGCACCGCTTCCGCAGGATTCATGTGCTGCTCGCGCATGAACCAGCGCGGCTCGTAGGCGCCGATCGGCAGGATAGCGAGCTTCGGCGACCCGTAACGTTTGCGCACATTGCGAAAATTGCGCCCCTCGCCATAGCCGGAATCGCCGACGAAATAGATGCGGCCACACGGCGCCTCGATCACAAAAGAAGCCCACAGCGACATATTGCGATCGGACAGGCTGCGGGCCGACCAATGCCGTGTCGGCACCAGCGTCACAGCCGCGCTGCCGAGATCGATACGATCCTGCCAATCGTATCCCTCCGATGCTATCGCCGGATCGTGATTGCGCATGATCGTGTCGTTGCCGAGCGGTGTGATCACGCGCGGACGGTGCGCAGCGGCGAGTTGCGATAGAGTCGCGATATCGAGATGATCGTAGTGGCCGTGCGACACCAGCACGACGTCAATCGGCGGCAAGCCGGCGAAAGCGATGCCGGGATCGTTCACCCGTTGCGGGCCGACGAAGCGAAACGGCGACGCGCGTTTCGACCAGACCGGATCGAGCAAAATGTTGAGACCTGCGGTTTGGATCAGGAAGCTTGCGTGCCCGACATAGGCGATCCGCAGCGCGGCGCCCTCGACCCTTTGTGGCGGGTTGTCGGCAAAGGGCGATGGCGCCCAGGCCGGCCATTTCGCCCGGGTGCCGCGCCGGCGCCGGTCGATAAACCATCGGAAGAGGTCGCCCCGGTTCCGCGGCGGTACGCCGTGGGGATCGAAAAAGCGCTCGCCGTCGAAGTGATCGGAGGGAGGGCCGTTGTAATAGCGGGACATTCTGGCCTTTTTACGTAGGTTCCCGCGCCATATAATCCCTGTGGTTGACGGCGGTCAGGCCCACCCCTATTTTCCGCGCGCTCTCGCAAGAGAACGACTTAACCCGCCGACCGGTCCAAGAGGCCGGAGGTAACCGCCCGACAGCGCAATGCGCCCTCGGGCGCAAACGTGCTTTTTAGAATGTTCGACAGTCTTTCGGAACGGCTGAGTGCAGTCCTCGATCGCCTGACGCGCCGCGGCGCGCTGTCGGAGGCGGACGTTGACGAGGCCATGCGCGAAGTGCGTCGCGCACTGCTCGAAGCCGACGTCGCGCTCGATGTCGCTCGCGATTTCACCGAGGAAGTAAAGAAGCGCGCCATCGGCGTCGATGTCATCAAGTCGGTCACGCCCGGCCAGATGGTCGTCAAGATCGTGCACGACCAGTTGGTCGCCACGTTGGGCTCCGACGCGCAGCCGATTGATCTCAACGCGCCGGCGCCGGTCGTCATCATGATGGTCGGCCTGCAAGGCTCCGGCAAAACCACAACGACCGCGAAAGTCGCCAAGCGCCTCACCGACATCGCGAAGCGCAAGGTTTTGATGGCGTCGCTCGATACCCGCCGCCCGGCCGCCATGGAGCAACTCGCCGTGCTCGGCCAGCAGGTCAGCGTCGAGACGCTGCCGATCGTCGCCGGCCAGACGCCGGTGCAGATCGCCAACCGCGCTGTACAGGCGGCTAAACTCGGCGGCTATGACGTCGTGATACTCGATACCGCCGGGCGCATCACGCTCGACGAGGCGATGATGGCCGAGGCCGCAGAAGTGCGGCGCACCGCCAACCCACACGAAGTATTGCTTGTGGCCAACTCGCTGACCGGCCAGGACGCGGTCAACCTCGCGCGATCCTTCAACGAGCGCGTCGGCCTCACCGGCATCGTACTCACCCGCATCGACGGCGACGGCCGCGGCGGTGCCGCACTGTCGATGCGCGCAGTTACCGGCAAGCCGATCAAGCTGCTCGGCACCGGTGAAAAGCTCGATGCAATCGAGGACTTTTATCCGCAGCGGATCGCCGATCGCATCCTCGGCATGGGCGACATCGTTTCGCTGGTCGAGAAAGCCGCGGCGACCATCGACGCCGAAAAGGCTGCGCGCGTCGCCGAGAAAATGCGCAAGGGCGCATTCGATCTTTCCGATCTGCGCGAGCAGATCATGCAGATGCAGCAGATGGGCGGCATGAGCGGCTTGATGGCGATGATGCCAGGCGTCGCCAAGATCAAAAATCAACTCGCCGAGCGCAATCTCGACGAGAAGGTGCTCAAGCGGCAGGTGGCGATCATCGACTTCGATGACGCCGCAGGAGCGGCGTAATCCGGACGTTCTCAAAGCGAGCCGCAAGCGCCGCATCGCCGCCGGCTCGGGCACCAAGCCGGAAGACATCAACCGTCTTTTGAAAATGCATCGGACCATGGCCGACGTGATGAAGGCAATGGGCGGCGCCAAGCGCGGGCCGATGGCCGGCCTCGCCAACATGCTGGGCTTCGGCGGCGGCGCGCCGAGCCCAGAGCAGATGGCGAAGCTTGCGGAAAAAACGCCGGGGATGCCCGGCGCTCCCGGCCTGCCACCAAAAATGCCCGGACTGCCGCCGAATTTTCCGGGTCTTCCCGGCCTCGGCCCGAAATTTCCCGGCGGCTTCCCGGGACTTGGCAAAAAGAAGTGATCAACCTCAACACCAATTCGAATAACCAGAGAAAGGAACTGCAATGCTCGTAATTCGTATGGCACGTGCCGGCACCAAAAAGCGGCCCGTCTATCATATTGTCGTGGCCGACAGCCGCAGCCCGCGCGATGGACGTTTCATCGAGCGCCTCGGCTTTTTCAACCCGCTGCTGCCGAAGGAAAAGACCGAACGGCTCCGTTTCGATATGGAGAAGGCCAAAGCGTGGATGGCCAAGGGCGCGCAGCCTTCGGATCGCGTCATGCGCTTTCTCGATGCCGCCGGCATTTTGAAGCGGCCGACGCGCAACAATCCGGAGAAGGCGGTCCCCCGCAAGGAACGCAAGGCGAAGGAAGAGGCTGCCAAGGCTGCTCCGGGCGGCGCTGCTGCACCGGCTGCAGGTGCCGCACCGGCGGCCTAACTGGCGTGAAAGATGGCGGACGGGCGCATTTGCCTCGGTCAAATCGGCGCGCCGCATGGCGTGCGCGGCGAGGTACGGCTGCGCTCGTTCACCGCCAATCCGGACGCCATCACGGGCTACGGACCGCTTGAGACCGAAGACGGTCATGTCGTGAAGATCGAGTCGCTGCGGCCCGCCAAGGATCATTTCGTTGCGCGGCTCGCCGGAGTTTCAGATCGCGACGCCGCCGAACGCATGACCAACGTCAAGCTTTATGTGCCGCGCGAGCGATTGCCCGCGCCGGAGAGCGCTGACGAGTTTTATTACGCGGATCTGATCGGTCTCGCCGTGGTCGATGGCAGCGGCAACGATCTCGGCACAGTTCTCGCGATCCATAATTTCGGCGCCGGCGATTTGGTCGAGATCAAGCCGGCAAATGGCGGCGTGACGAAGTTGCTACCGTTCAACGAGGCCACCGTCCCCGTGGTCGATCTTGCCGCGGGCCGGCTCATTGTCGAACCGCCGGCGGAGCAAGACTGAGATGTGGCGCGCCAGCGTCCTCACCATTTTCCCGGAAATGTTTCCAGGTCCACTGGGCGCGAGCCTCGCCGGCAGGGCTTTGGCGAACGGCGCGTGGTCGCTCGACGCCGTCGACATCCGCAGTTTCGCGACCGATAAGCACCGCACTGTCGATGATACACCGGCCGGCGGCGGTCCAGGCATGGTGATGAAAGCCGACGTGCTTGGCCGCGCAATCGACGCCACGGCGACCGATAAGCGGCCGCGCCTTCTGATGTCGCCGCGTGGCGCGCCGCTCACCCAAGCGCGGGTCGAGGCGCTGACCCACGAGCAAGGCGCAATTCTGATCTGCGGCCGCTTCGAGGGCGTGGACGAGCGCGTGATCGCGGCGCGCGGCCTGGAAGAGGTCTCGGTCGGCGACTATGTACTGTCGGGCGGCGAACTGGCGGCCATGGTGCTGATCGATGCCTGTGTGCGGCTGTTGCCTGGCGTCATGGGTGCGTCGAACTCGGGCACCGAAGAGAGCTTTGCCGACGGACTTTTGGAGTATCCGCACTACACCCGCCCGCAGCTTTGGGAGGGCCGGGCGATCCCGGACGTGTTGACCTCGGGCGACCACGGCAAAATCGCCGCCTGGCGGCAAGCCGAGGCCGAACGGCTGACCCAGGAGCGCCGGCCGGAGCTCTGGGCGGCCTTTTTAAAGCGGGCCGCCAAGCGGGTGACTGGAGGGTGACAAAGGCCTCTGGCTGGCGTAGAACCTCGCCAAATCCGCTCAGACCCGGTCGGAGCCGCGCGCAAGGCAAGGCGCAGCCGATGGAGATTTCACCGTGAACCTGATCAAACAGATCGAAAACGAACAAGTCGCAAGGCTTTCTGCCGGCAAGGAAATTCCAGATTTCCAGCCTGGCGATACCGTCATCGTCAACGTCAAGGTGGTCGAGGGCGAGCGCAGCCGCGTACAGGCCTATGAGGGCGTATGCATTGGGCGCGCCGGCGGCGGCCTCAACGAGAACTTCACTGTTCGGAAGATTTCGTACGGCGAAGGCGTCGAGCGCGTTTTCCCGCTCTATTCGCCGATGATCAACTCGATCAAGATCGTGCGCCGCGGCAAGGTCCGTCGCGCCAAGCTGTATTACCTGCGCGGCCTGCGCGGCAAATCTGCCCGCATCACCGAGCGGCAAGATCACACGACTGAAGCTGGCGGGGAGAAGGCGGCCGATTAGTCGGCGGAAAGTCAGATGAGTAAGTCGCGCACGCTGTACGATAAGATTTGGGAAGACCATCTGATTGAGGACGACCCGGACGGCGCCTCGCTGATCTACATCGACCGTCACGTTGTCCACGAAGTCACGAGCCCGCAGGCGTTTGAAGGCTTGCGGCTTGCCGGCCGCAAGGTGCACGCGCCGGATAAGACCCTGCTCGTGGTTGATCACAACGTACCGACTACAAACCGCAATCTGCCCAATCCCGATCCGGAGAGCGAGGCGCAGATCAAATATCTCGCGGAGAACGCCAAGCTCTTCGGCCTCGAATATTACGACGAGTTCGATAAGCGCCAGGGCATCGTTCACATTATCGGCCCCGAGCAAGGTTTCGTGCTGCCGGGCGTGACGCTGGTATGCGGCGACAGTCACACCGCGACTAATGGTGCGTTCGGCGCCCTCGCCTACGGCATCGGCACTTCGGAAGTCGAGCACGTATTGGCAACGCAGACGTTGATCCAGTCGAAGTCAAAGAACATGCGCGCCGTGGTCAACGGCAAGCTGCCGGAAGGCGTCACCGCGAAAGACATCATCCTCGCCATCATTGGCGAGATCGGCACCGCGGGTGGCACCGGCTACGCGCTGGAATATGCCGGCGACGCGATCACTGCGCTGTCGATGGAAGGCCGCATGACGGTCTGCAACATGTCGGTCGAGGCCGGCGCCAAGGCCGGCTTCATCGCGCCCGACCAGAAAACTTACGACTACTTGAAAGGCCGCCCCAAATCGCCGAAAGGCAAGGATTGGGACGCCGCGCTGCGCTATTGGGAAACGCTGCGCTCCGATGACGGCGCACATTTCGATCGCGAGATCACGCTCGACGCCGCAAAACTGCCGCCGCTCGTCACCTGGGGCACCAGCCCCGAGCAGGTCATTGCGGTCACCGGCAGCGTGCCGAGCCTCGATGGCATCACCGATGAAGCCAAGCGTGAAGCCATTGGCCGTGCGCTGAATTACATGGGTTTAAAAGGCGGCGAAAAGATTTCCGACATCGGCATCGATCGCGTGTTCATCGGCTCCTGCACCAATGGGCGCATCGAGGATCTCCGCGCAGTCGCCAAGGTGGTCGATGGCAAGACCGTCAACAGCAAAGTAAACGCGATGGTCGTGCCGGGATCGGGCCTGGTCAAAGAGCAGGCTGAGCAGGAAGGCCTCGACAAGATATTAGTCAAAGCCGGCTTCGAGTGGCGCGAGCCCGGTTGCTCAATGTGCCTTGCCATGAACCCCGACAAGCTCGCGCCTAACGAGCGCTGCGCATCGACCTCAAATCGCAATTTCGAGGGTCGCCAGGGTTACAAAGGCCGCACCCACCTGGTATCGCCGGCGATGGCGGCAGCCGCGGCGATCGCCGGGCATTTTGTCGACATCAGAGAGTGGCAGTAGAGCGCCATCTGACGAGAGCGCAATCGTTTCAAGTTGAACCGATTTGGCGCTCTAGCATTTTGATGGAGCATGATCTTTTCGGAAAACCGGTGTTCACCCCCGGATCAAGTCCGGGGGCAGGCTTTTTCCGGATCATGCTCTAAACGTCAGCCCCGCACCCACCAACAATGCTTGCCCGGAAATAGCACCGTACCGCTCGGCCGATACTGCAATTCGTACCAATCGGTGCACTGCCGATAGAGCAACCGTCCCGGGCGGATTTCAATGCGGGGCTGAGCGCGGACCGGCGTTGGCACGATCTGATTGCCGACGTTTGGTGCCAGTGCACCTTGGGCCGCCGCCAGATCGGGCGCAGCGAACGCTATCAATCCGGCCATAACGATCAACGCTTTCAACGCCATTGGTGCCTCGCCAAACGCAACGTCCCCGCCACTGCAGATCCTGGCGGACTAACGTCATAACAACAATACGGCAGTTCTCGGTTCCAGTCCCGGGGGCGAAAGACTGTTTCTCTCGGATTGCGGCCGAAGCGGCTAATCCAGGACGTTCAACCCAGATACAAACGCGCGGTCGGCTGCTCGACCAGACCACGGATCATGACGTTGAATGCTACCACGATGCGGTCCTCTGCCTCGTTTGCAGTGCCCTGCTCGACCGCGTGCGGGATATGGCTCGGCCAGATCAACATCCGGCCTTTCTCCGGCGGCATCGAAAACACGTCGGAGTTAAGCTCGTTCTTCTGCGCATATGATGGTTCGAGAGTTTTCGAATGCATGCGCGGCGAAGCGAAGATTGTCCGCCCGCAATTGATCGGTGTCTTGATATAGACGAGCCCGCTCAGCAAGCAGTTCGGGTGGATGTGAAAATGATGGCGCCGATTAGGATTGGCGATGTTCGCCCACATATTGGCGATGTAATGCGAGTCACGTTTTGTGGCGAAGGCATCCAGAATAGATCCGGTCTCCGCCATGATCACGTCAACCAGCTCTTTCATTTCGGACAGACTCTGAAGATCGTCCGAAGTCATATAGGCAAGGATCGCTCCGGGCGAAGGAAAGCCTCTGTCCAACCTTTGCAACTCACGGAGTTTTTTCTCAATCCGATCGGACATGCCGATATCCGACAGCATGCCGGTAAACATCGGGGTCGGAAAAATTTTGAACAGCTGTTTGGCAGTTAGCTCGGCCGGCGTGCGCGCGGCGGGAGTCTGATATACAGAAGTTTGCAACATGGACTATTGCACGGTGGGCGTGGATTATCCGTTGTACTGCAACGATCTAATTGCCCGCAGCCACAAAGACCATGCTGTTGAAAATAAATAAGAAGCATCGTTCAATAAAGCATCGGTAAAAATATACACGCGTGAGGCAGAGTACCTCCCCGGAATTAACACGCGATACGCAATTGTAACGTCAAATTTACACGCGTGTACTGCCAACGGGTCCGCCGCGATGCGAATTACGCTAAACACGATCCATGGTTGATCACGCATCCCGGCCAAACGCGTGGTGGTCTGCGAGGGCGCCGTCGCTCGTCGAGCTTGAGAGGCTCGCCGCCAAAATTTTCGACAATCTGCCAAAGGAATTTCGCGATCTTTGCGCCGGACTTGTCATCCAGGTGGACGACTTTCCGACTGACGAAGTGATCAAGGCTATGCGCGCTGAGACCGAGTTCGATCTGCTCGGCCTGTTTCACGGTGTCGGTCTGCCGTTCCGCAGCGAGAGCGCACCAATCCAGATGCCGAACATGATCTGGCTGTATCGGCGGCCGATCCTTGATTACTGGGCGGAGCACAACGAGACGCTCGGCGACATCGTCAGGCACGTGCTGATCCATGAGGTCGGCCATCATTTCGGACTCTCGGACGCCGACATGGAAGCCATCGACAACGCCGCAGACTGATCAGGGCAAATCCGCAAAGACGCAAGCTTGATGCGCCGGCCGTTGAATTTAAGAATCCGACCCACCACTTTGTTTGCAGCGATGGGGGCCAGAGCCGCTTCAATGAGGCAAAAACGGAGCAAAGGTGCGGACTTGACCCGCGCCCGGCAAGCCGCCATTAAATCGACAAATCGTACTTTTCGTTAAGGAACCCGGGATGCAAAAGTTCACGACTCTGGAAGGCGTCGCGGCGCCCCTGAAAATGATCAATATCGACACCGATATGATCATTCCAAAGCAGTACCTGAAAACGATCAAACGCACCGGGCTTGGCAAGGGCCTTTTCTCGGAAAAGCGCTTTCGCGACGACGGCAGCGAAAACCCGGATTTCGTACTCAACAAGCCGGCCTATCGGGAATCGAAGATCCTGGTAGCGGGTGACAATTTCGGTTGCGGCTCTTCGCGCGAGCACGCACCGTGGGCGCTCCTGGATTTCGGCATCACCTGCGTAATCTCGACCTCGTTCGGCGACATTTTCTATAACAACTCCTTCAAGAACGGCGTGTTGCCAATCAAGGTATCTCCGGAAGATCTGGAAAAGCTGTTCGACGATGCCGAACGTGGCGCCAACGCCACACTCACCGTCGATCTCGAGAAGCAGGAGATCCGCGGTCCGGATGGCGGCGTGATCAAGTTTGATATCGATCCGCATCGCAAGAAGTGCCTGCTCGAAGGCCTCGATGACATTGGCTTGACCATGGTCAAGAGCGAGAAGATCGACAGCTACGAGCAAAAGGCCAAATCCGAGCGACCTTGGGTCTAGGCGACTTCAATATATTTAAATCTTCATTGCCGGACTTTGATCCGGCAGTCCGTGCCGACTTGACGCTTTAGGATGGATCACCAGGTTCTAGCCGGTGATGACACGGACAACAATAATCGCACAACATGACAGCCGCCATTAGCGTCTCACATATCAACAAGACCTACGCGTCGGGCTTCCAGGCCTTGAAAGACGTGAATCTGGAAATCCGGCGCGGCGAGATCTTTGCGCTGCTCGGCCCGAACGGCGCGGGCAAGACCACGCTGATCAGCGTCATTTGCGGCATCGTGAAGCCGTCGTCGGGCACCGTCACGGTGGATGGCCACGACATTCTCACCGACTATCGGGCGTCACGCTCGATGATCGGCCTGGTGCCGCAAGAGCTGACCACCGACGCTTTTGAGACTCCGCCGGCGACTATGCGATTTTCCCGGGGATTGTTCGGCAAACCGCCGAACCCCGCCCATATCGAGAAGGTTCTGAAGGACTTGTCGCTGTGGGATAAGCGTGACGCCAGAATCATAACGCTGTCCGGGGGCATGAAGCGCCGCATCCTGATCGCCAAGGCGCTGGCGCACGAGCCGGAAATCCTGTTTCTCGACGAGCCGACTGCGGGCGTCGATGTCGAACTGCGCAAGGATATGTGGCAGCTGGTGCGCGAGCTGCGCGCCTCCGGCGTCACCATCATCCTCACCACCCATTACATCGAAGAAGCCGAAGAGATGGCCGATCGGGTCGGCGTGATCAACAAAGGCGAGATCATCCTGGTCGAGGACAAGGCCGAGCTGATGCACAAGCTCGGCAAAAAGCAGCTCACGCTTGAACTGCGGGACCCGATGACGACGATCCCGGCAGCATTAAGCGACTATAAGCTTTCGCTCACGCCAGACGGCAAATCGCTGGTCTATGACTACGACACCAAGGGCGAGCGCACCGGTATCACAACCCTGCTCGACGAGTTGCGCGCGGCGGGCATCCGGTTCCGAGATTTGCAAACCCGGCAAAGCTCCCTTGAGGACATCTTCGTGACCCTGGTGGGGCACAGCCAATGAATTTGCATGCCGTGCAAGCCATATACCGCTACGAGATGGCGCGGACCGGACGCACGATGTTCCAGAGCGTCGTATCGCCTGTAATCTCAACGTCGCTCTACTTCATCGTATTCGGCGCGGCGATCGGATCGCGGATCACGCAGATAGATGGCGTCAGCTATGGCGCGTTCATCGTGCCGGGACTGATCATGCTGATGCTGCTGACGCAGAGCGTCACCAACGCGGCCTTCGGTATCTACTTCCCACGCTTTGTGGGCACGATTTATGAGCTTCTGTCGGCTCCGGTGTCGCCGTTCGAAATCGTGCTCGGCTACGTGGGCGCTGCAACGACCAAATCGGTCATATTGGGCGCAATCATCCTGGCGACGTCGGCACTTTTCGTGCCGCTGCGGATCGATCATCCGGTGTGGATGGTTGCATTCCTGGTGCTGACCTCGATCAGCTTCAGCTTGTTCGGTTTCATTCTCGGGCTTTGGGCGAGCAGCTTCGAGAAGCTGCAAATCGTGCCGCTGCTCATTCTCACACCGCTGACGTTCCTTGGCGGCACGTTTTATTCTACCAGCGTCTTGCCGCCGTTCTGGCGTACCGTGACGTTGTTCAATCCGCTGGTTTATTTGATCAGCGGTTTCCGCTGGAGCTTCTTCGATATCTCAGATGTGAATATCGAAATCAGCGTTGCCATGACGCTGCTGTTTCTCGCGGTTTGCATGGCGATTATCTGGTGGTTCTTCAAGACCGGTTACCGGTTGAAAAACTGAAACTCCAGCGCTCTTACGAGGAAAACGGCGCAGCTGGGTCGATATCCGATCGGTCGACCTTGGAGCCTTTCCCCGCTTTCTTTTTGAGCTTCTTCAAGGCCTTTTTCGCAGTCTTCTTCTCTACTTTTGACGCTTTGTCTTTTTTAGCCATGGCGTGACGGCCCTCGTGCGTTCAGGGGGGAGTTAGGAAGCAGCTTCGACCTTATTGGGCGTCTGCTGCTTCTCGATTGCGTCCGCGATGGCAACCGTGCGGCGGGCCATTTCAGCATGCAGCCGCTCGACCATACGGCCGTCGATCTGGATGACGCCCTTGTTCTCGTTTTCCGGAAGATCAAACGCGGCAATCATCTTGCGCGCGGTTGCCACCTCTTCGGGCGATGGCGAGAAGGCCTCATTGCACGGCGCAATCTGCTTCGGGTGAATGAGGGTTTTGCCGTCGAAGCCAAGATCGACGGCCTGACGGCATTCCTCCGTAAAACCCTTCTCGTCGCCGAGATCGTTATAGACGCCGTCAAGGATATCGAGTCCGTAAGCGCGCGCGGCGGCAACGCAGTTCATCAGCCACGGCAGCATCGGCTGGCGGCCCGGCACGATGCGGGCGCGCGTATCCTTGGCGAGGTCGTTGGTGCCCATGACAAAGCCGGAGAGGCGTGTTTCGGAATCGAGCGCGGCCGCAGCGATCTCGCCGACATTGAGCATCGCCAGCGGTGTCTCCATCATCGCCCAGACGCGGACATGCGGATCGGTTCCCATGTCGACGATACGCGCTGCCAAATCCTGCAACTGCCCGGGATCGGAAATTTTCGGTACCAGCACGGCATTGGGCTTCGCAGCGGCAATCGCATCGAGGTCATCGACCCACCAGCGGGTGTCGAGACCGTTGATCCGAACCATGACATCACGGTCGCCGAAGCCGCCTTTTTGCAGCGCTTGTACAATGGCGCGACGCGCCTGGACCTTGGCTTCCGGGGCGACCGCGTCCTCGAGATCGAGAATAAGGCCATCCGCCGGCAATTCCCGTGCTTTCTCCAGCGCGCGCGCATTCGATCCCGGCATGTAAAGCACGCTACGACGCGGACGGACGGTCATCTATCGATCCCTTATATCCCTGCGCCCCCAAACTAGCGGTCCTGCAGGACACATGCCACTGCGGTGCGGACCATGTGTTTCGCAAGGACAAACTTTCACGCAAAGCGGCAGTCGCTGGTCAACCCGCCACAGGCGCTGGCCGATCAGCGCCGCCGAAGCCGAACGGCTAGCGCACTAACTTCCTGCGCGGTTGCCGGTGTTAGCTATGCCGCCTTTTGTTTAGCGGTGATCAGCTTACGGTTGATCAGGCACTCGGCGATCTGAATGGCGTTCAGCGCCGCGCCTTTACGCAGGTTGTCGGAGACGACCCACATCGCCAGTCCGTTTTCAACGGTCGCATCCTCACGGATGCGACTGATGTAGGTGGCGTCCTCACCGGCCGCTTCGTATGGCGTGACGTAGCCGCCCGGCTGATGTGAATCGATCACCAGACAGCCCGGCGCTTTGCGCAAAATGTCGCGTGCCTCGTCGGCCGTGATCTCGTTCTCGAACTCGATATTCACTGCCTCGGAGTGGCTGATGAACACCGGCACGCGCACACATGTTGCCGTGAGCTTGATCTTGGGATCGAGAATCTTCTTGATCTCGACCACCATCTTCCACTCTTCCCTGGTGTAGCCATCCTCCATGAAGTCATCGCACTGCGGGATCACGTTGAACGCGATGCGCTTTGGAAACTTGTTCAGCTGCACATCCTGCAGCGTGTAGATCGCCTTGGTCTGGCGATCGAGCTCGTCCATCGCGTCCTTGCCGGCGCCCGACACCGATTGATAGGTCGAGACAACGACGCGCTTGATCTTGGCCTTGTCGTGCAGCGGCTTGAGCGCGACGACGAGTTGCGCCGTCGAGCAATTCGGGTTGGCGATAATGCCGCGCTTGCGAAAGCCGGCGACCGCATCCGCGTTCACTTCCGGCACGATCAGCGGCACATCGGAATCATAACGCCAGGCCGAGGAATTATCGATCACGACCGCACCGGCAGCGGCAATCTTCGGCGACCATTCCTTGGACACCGAACCGCCAGCCGACATCAGGCAGATGTCGATCCCGGAGAAATCGAAGTGTTCCAGCGCTTTCACTTTCAGCGTGCGGTCGCCGAAAGAGACTTCCGTGCCCAGACTGCGGCGGGATGCGAGCGCGACAACCTCATCGGCGGGGAAGGACCGCTCGGCAAGGATATTGAGCATTTCCCGGCCCACATTGCCGGTCGCGCCAACCACGGCGACGCTATAACCCATCGTTAACTCTCCACCGAAAATTCGGTCCCAAGCGCACGCGCCGGGAACCAGAGCGGAAGCGCTTCTAAGCGAGAAACGCCCCTAAGACAACGTTTAGGGGCAGTGCGGTGCAGCCGGCTTCATACTCAATTCCTGGCGACATCCGCGCCACCCTTGCGCGTATCTTGGTCTATATGGGTGGTCTTGCGCTTCTTGCCGTAGCCGCTGCCGGTTTCGTTCAGAGCGAGCGCGGCCCGCTCGCATCCATCCCGTCGCCAAACCTGGCCTGGACCGCCGCCGAAAAGCCCTATCCCGCCTTTGAGCTGCTCATGCCGGAATTTAATGGCAGCGCGTTCAATTACGCGATCTTGCGCCGAAGCGCCGACAACGCGCGCAAGGACGTCATGACTTGGGGAGAACCGGCCATTCGCGGGCCGTATGCCAAGGTCGAGATTTTCCGGCCGGGCCCACGGCCGGAAAGCTTTCTTGATGCATCGAGTGAGATCGCCGCACGCCTTATCGACGAAACGGTGGCTGATGACGTGAAGTCGATCGGTGAAATCGGCAGCAAATTCGGCCCGATGCCTCTGGTGGATTTCGCCATTGCTCCAAACGGTCATCTCAGGCGCTGCCTTGGCTTTGCTCACGCCTTTGACAACCCGCTCATGCAGATTGCCGGCTGGTATTGCAGCGCGGGCGCGGAAGTCGTCGATCGGGCTACTGTGGCGTGCATGATCGACAGGTTGACCATGGTCAGTGCTGACACGCAGACGGCGACATTTTTTGCCCACGCCGAGGTCAAGCGCACGTTCTGCGGTCAGCGCAGCCCAATCCTCGCCGCGACGCCGGAACGCGAGGACCATGTCGCGCCGGAAAGCCGCGCAACACTAAAGCCTGCGCTGCGCGGACGCCTGTCGTCGCGGTAGTGACTTTCGCTCGGACGCCGCCGATCAGCGTAACGCGCTGAAAAATCACCAAAAAACCCGACATAGAGTAATATATCGTCCTACGTAATCGAGAATCCCGGCATCACTTGGGATCTGCGGGAACCCATCCTGCCAAAATCAGTTTGCAAAGGTGCTGTCGCAGAATGGCGCGGCAGGCTAAAGTGGCCGGCGGGGAGTGAGGAATCATGCGTGTATTTGCTGTCGCCATTACCGGCTTGACCTTATTAGCGGCACAGGCTGGCTCTGCCTGGGCTGCCCCGAAGAAGGCGCAGCCTGATCCGGTGATGCGTACGGCAAGCGGCACCGTAATCCAGCCGACCAAGACGATTATCCATCATCAAGACGGCTCAACGACGGTTATCGTCATTCCGCGCCGCTCCTACCTCGATACCGGAACGGAAGTTTCGGTGGGCGACCGCAAATTCCAGGATTACGCCATGCCGCCCGGTGGTGATCCGGGGCGGGGCAACTGGACCATGGGTGGGCCCGATCTAACCGGCAACGGCAATTACCTGCCGATGCCGGGAGCGCTTTATTTCCCGGAAACGCCATTCTGAAGCATTTCGACGGCTGCATACCGTTTGCCGTTAGGCTGACAGCCGCTCCAACTCGGCGACAACCGCCTCACCCATTTGCGACGTGCTGACGATCGTGCAGCCTTCGGACTTGATGTCGGCAGTACGCAGGTCCTTGGCAAGCGCTGCGGCGATGGCAGCCTCGAGCCGATCGGCTTCCTCGCCCATGTTGAAAGAATAGCGCATCGCCATAGCGAACGAAGCCAGCATGGCAATCGGATTGGCCATGCCCTTACCGGCGATGTCAGGCGCAGAGCCATGCACCGGCTCGTAGAGCGCCTTGCGCCGTTTGGTTTTGGGATCGAGTTCGCCGAGCGAAGCCGACGGCAGCATACCGAGTGAGCCTGTCAGCATCGCCGCGACGTCGGAAAGCATGTCACCGAAAAGATTATCGGTCACGATGACGTCGAACTGCTTTGGCCAACGGACAAGCTGCATGCCACCGGCATCCGCAAGCATATGCTCGAGTTGCACATCCTTGTAATCGCGCTCATGCACATGGTCGACCACCTCGTGCCACAGCACGCCGGTCTTCATGACGTTACGCTTTTCCATTGATGTGACTTTGTTGCGCCGCTTGCGCGCCAACTCGAAACCGACACGGGCGATGCGTTCGATCTCGTAAGTGTCATATACTTGGGTATCGATGGCGCGCTTCTGGCCGTTACCGAGATCGGTGATGGTTTTTGGTTCGCCGAAATAGACTCCGCCAGTGAGCTCGCGAAGGATGATGATGTCGAGACCTTCGACTGCTTCGCGTTTCAGGCTCGAGGCGTCCGCGAGCGCTGGATAGACGATTGCCGGCCGGATGTTGGCGAACAGGCCAAGATCCTTGCGAAGGCGAAGCAAGCCCGCTTCCGGACGCACATCGAACGGCACTTTGTCCCATTTCGGCCCGCCGACCGCGCCGAAGATGACTGCATCGGCAGCATGCGCCTTCGCCATGGTTTCGTCGGTAACAGCAACTTTGTGGGCGTCGTAGCAACTGCCTCCCACTAACCCTTCTTCGATGTCAAAATTGGCAACGCCCTTCCTGGAATAGAAGGCCAATAGCTTTTTGACCTCGGCCATAACTTCGGGGCCGATGCCGTCGCCGGGAAGGAGAAGGAGCTTGAAAGTCGCCATGAGAAACGCCTCGTTGCGCTGAGGCGTGGATTGCTAAAGGGCCGTGTCGGGCTTGGCAAGCCGATGCGTACTATTGGCCGCTGAACCAGTTATAGCCCTGGTTTTCCCAATAGCCGCCGGCATCGTTGTTCTGCACCCACATCGCAGTGACGTATTTCGGATTCTTGAAGCCGAGTTTGGTCGGAATACGGATCTTGATCGGGAAGCCATAAGCCGTTGGCAAAGTCTTGTTGTCGAACTTCAAGGTGAGTTGCGTCTGCGGGTGCAGTGCAGTGGGCATGTCGATGGTATTTGAATAACCCTCAGCGCACTGGAACCAAACATATTTGGCGGTCGTGTCCGCGCCGATCATTTTCAGGAAGTCAGACAGCCGGACACCCTGCCAAGAACCGATAGCGCTCCAGCCCTCGACGCAGACATGGCGGGTGATCTGCGAGACTTCTGGCAACTTGTTGAGCTCGGGCAGCGTCCATGGCTTCTTGTTGTCGACGAGGCCGCCGATTTCGAGCTGGTAGGTATCGCCATCGACATCCGGCGCTTCGTCTTCGCTGTAATAGGCGTTGAACGGGAATGGCCGAGTGATCGCGCTTTCGGGATATTCCGGTGCAAGCGTGTTGGGATTGAAAATCCGCGCCTGAACCCAGTCGTTAAAATTTGAAATCACGCGCAGCGCACTTTCCGCCGTCGGGCCATCAACGATGTCGCATCCCGTCAGTGTCGCGAGTGCGCCGAGGCTTGCCGCACCGCGCAGGAACATGCGCCGGGACGGATCGGGCAGCAGCTTTCCCGCATCCTTGATCAGGTGCTTGGGATCAACCCCGGGAACTGGTTTGCGCTGGCGCGGCATGATGTATCCCTCGTTCAGCGGCCGGTGATCATCGCGCGCAGGCTTTTCGGCACCAGCAGCGCCAGCGCGATGTGTACGACCAGGAAGCCGACTATCGATGCCATGGCAAAGAAGTGCACATAGCGCGCGAAATCATAGCCGCCGAAAAAGTCGGTCAGATATTTGAACTGCACCGGCTTCCAGATCGAGAGTCCTGAGAACACGATCACGACCGCGGCCAAAATCACGCCGACGTAAAGCAGGCGCTGGACCGCATTGTAGACCGAGAGATCGTCGTGGGAGAGTTTGCCGCGCAGCGCCGCGACCAAATCTCGCACGACGTCACGGAGTCGGATCGGAAAGAATTTTCGGCGAAAGCGACCGGTTACGATGCCGAGCGTAACGTAGACAACGCCGTTGATCACGAGCAGCCACATTGCTGCGAAGTGCCACAGCAGTGCGCCGCCGAGCCATCCCCCAAGTCCGAGCCTGGACGGAAAATAGATGAAACTGAACAGCGGCGAGGCGTCATAAACCTGCCAGCCCGAGCTGATCATCATCAGGATCGCGAGCGCATTGATCCAATGGGTCACGCGCACCCAGACCGGATGAACGATCGGGCTTTCCGCTGTCACCGGTACAAACGATGGATTGGTAGCTTCAATCGACATTGCACGGACTTCTAACAAATGCACAGGTTTCTAACAAATCGACGAGACACACGCGCCTCACATTCCTGTCAGCGACATCTATCGCCCCCACGGCGGGGATGTGAGACCGCAGCCATTCGATGTTTTCATTTGTGATTAGCCTCACCGCGGCGGACCCGCGGGAGAGACAGCATTCAAAGTTGTCGTCAGATGAAGATACGGAGGCCTACCACGGGGGTTTCAGCGGCGCGGTCACGGCAGCGTGAACGGCGCTTTTGCGAAACCCGGTGCTTCCGTGATAGCCGAGTGTGCGCTATGAAGCGCCCCGCGGAACGCCGGACTCCGCTGCAAACGACCATCACAAGGATCCAATGCCAAAGACCAGCCCCGGCAATTTCTTTGAAGATTTTCGCATCGGCCAGGTGATCCGCCACGCCACGCCGCGCACTGTCACGGTTGGCGATGTTGCGCTTTACACCGGGCTATTCGGCGGCCGTTTCGCCGTGCAGTCGTCGGACGCCTTCGCCAAAGAAATCGGCTATCCGCACGCGCCGATCGACGACCTCTTGGTGTTTCACATCGTGTTCGGCAAAACCGTGCCCGATGTATCGCTCAATGCCGTCGCCAATCTCGGCTATGCTGGTTGTTACTTCCGTGCGCCGGTCTATCCAGGCGACACGCTCAGCGCGCTATCCGAAGTCATCGGGTTGAAAGAAAATTCGAGCCGGAAAACCGGCATCGTCTATGTGCGCACCACAGGCTTCAACCAGCACTCAAAACCAGTGCTTGAATACGTACGCTGGGTGATGGTGAACAAACACGACCCTGCGGCGCCGGCGCCGGGCGATCACGTGCCACGCCTGCCGACCGCAGTCGATCCGAAGGTCTTAGGCGAGGCGTGCCCGGCGATCGACACCGAAGCTTATGATTGCGTCCTGGCCGGCAGCGAATATCGCTTTCGCGATTATGAGGTCGGCGAAAAGATCGATCACGTCGACGGCATTACGGTCGAAGAAGCCGAACATCAGACTGCAACGCGGCTTTACCAGAACACCGCGAAAATCCATTTCGATCTGTTCACCGCCAAACAGGGTCGTTTCGGCCAACGGCTGATCTATGGCGGCCATGTGATTTCGCTGGCACGCTCACTGTCGTTCAACGGGCTCGCCAACGCATTCCACGTGGCCGGCATCAATGGCGGGCGGCATGTCGCACCCCTATTTGCCGGCGGTACCATTTTTGCGTGGTCGGAAATCCTGGCGAAAGCAGATTTGCCGGGCCGCGACGACGTCGGCGCGCTTCGCCTGCGCACTGTGGCGACCAACGATAAGCCGTGCCGCGATTTCCCGTACAAGAACGGCGACGAATACGATCCCGCCGTCCTGCTCGACCTCGACTACTGGGTGCTGATGCCGCGGTAACGAAGTTACCGATCATCCAATTAAGCTTGCCAATTAACCTCGCCAGTTAAGTTTTCGCCCTCAGGTGCTCGACCAATTGGCGCGCGTAGACCGGCAAGTCGTCGCGGCTACGCACGCAAATGGTGAGATCGCGCACCGCCCACGGATCGGACAACGCCACCGGCTTGATCGCCATGGTCTTCGACACACGATGCGCTGTGGTCTCGGGGACGATGCCAATGCCCACTTTGCATTCGACCAGCCGGCACACCGCATCGAAGCTGCGCAACTGTACGCGAAGCCGCAACGGCCGGCCTATCCTCACGGCCTTAGTGGCGAGGAAGCGCTGAATGGCGCTGGCGCGGTCGAGGCCGACGAAATCGTGCTCCAGCACCTCTTCAAAACTAATCCGGCTCCGCTTCGCCAGCGGATGGTCTTGCGCCACGACCAGCACGAAACGGTCGCGGCGAAACGGATAGGTCTCGAGAGCCCCGGCATCGACAGTGCCGGCAACGACGCCCAGATCAGCAACGCCTTCGGCTATCAGGCCGACAATCTCGTCGCTCAGGCGCTCTTCCAGATCGACACTGACGCTGGGATGTGAGGCCAGGAACGAGCTCAACGCTTCCGGCAGGAATTCGGTCAGCGCATTGGTATTCGACAGCACGCGAATTCTGACCGGCCAGGCCGCCGCCATAAGCACCGAGGTCTTCATGCAGACGTTCGGCCTGGCGCAGGATGGTACGCGCATGCTGCAGCAGCGTGCGGCCGGCTTGGGTTGGCGTCACGCCCTGCCTTCCGCGCGTCAAGAGCGGAACGCCGAGCGCCGCCTCCATATTCCGGACGCGGGTTGAGGCTGCGGCCAGAGCCAAATGCGCCCGTTCGGCGCCATGGGTGATGCTGCCGGCATCGACCACGTGCCGAAACAGGCTCAGATCAGCAAGGTCAAAACGCATATCCCATGCCTTCGTCTTTTGCGAAGTCAGGCTTTGCGTAAAGCCCATTGTTAAAGCCTCATCTGAGGCTAATCTTTCGCTTAATACGAAACGAGGCCGTCCGCAACAATACACAGCTGCGTAACGTTGCATTGCAGCGGTTGCCTTGCAGCAGTTGCCTTGATTGGATAGGAACGGTTCTAAGTCCGGCGCCCGCCGGATGAATTTGGATAAACGTCATGGCCGAAACCAAGGCCCGTATTGCGCGGCCGTTGTCGCCGCACCTGCAAATCTACCGGCCGATGCTGACGATGATGATGTCGATCGTGCATCGCATCACCGGCATTGGCTTGTACTTCGGCACGCTTTTGCTGGCGTGGTGGTTCATTTCCGCCGCAGGCCCCAACGGCTATGCGCGGTTTGAATGGTTCATTGGGTCGTGGATCGGCCGGCTGATCCTGTTCGGTTACACGTGGGCGCTGATCCACCATATGCTCGGCGGCATCCGCCATCTGATCTGGGACACCGGGCGCGGACTTGGTCCGAGCGAGCGCGAATGGCTCGTGGCCGCCAACCTGATCGGCTCCATCATCATCACCATCCTGCTGTGGGTCATTGGGCTCCTGGCGATGGGAGGCTCGGCATGAGCGGCGAGACCCATATCCGGACCCCGCTGGCCAAAGTCCGCGGCCGCGGCTCGGCGAGATCCGGCACCGAGCAGTTCTGGCATCAGCGCCTCACGGCGTTCGCCAATATCCCGCTGACGATCGCTGCGGTGATCATCATGATCACCCTGCTTGGCCGTAATCAGGCCGCAGTGGCACAAATTCTCGGCTCACCAGCCATCAGCATCATCATGCTGCTGTTCATCGCTTCGATCACCATTCACATGCGGATCGGCATGGCGGTGGTCATCGAGGACTATGTGCACGACGAAACGGCCAAGCTCGGCTTGCTGATGGCCAACACCTTCTTCACCGTCGTGGTCGGCCTCGCGGCCGCCTACGGCATCCTCAGACTTTCGTTCGGATTGTAAGCATGGCGGACAACGGCACGAACGGAAAAGGCGCGGCTCCCTCGATCAACGGACGCGCTTATCCGATCGAAGATCATTCCTACGACGTCGTTGTCGTCGGCGCCGGCGGATCGGGATTGCGCGCTGTGGTCGGATGCAGCGAGGCGGGACTGCGCACCGCTTGCATCACCAAGGTGTTTCCGACCCGCTCACACACCGTGGCGGCACAGGGCGGCATCGCCGCCGCACTCGGAAACATGGGCGAAGACGACTGGCGCTGGCACATGTACGACACGGTCAAGGGCTCCGACTGGCTCGGCGACCAGGATTTCAATCGAGTATCTGTGCCGCAATGCGCCGCAGGCGGTGTACGAACTTGAGCACTGGGGCCTGCCGTTCTCGCGCCGCGAGGAAGACGGCAAGATCTATCAGCGGCCGTTCGGCGGCATGACCACGCATTACGGCAAAGGCACCGCCCAGCGCACCTGTGCCGCCGCCGACCGTACCGGCCACGCCATGCTGCACACCATGTATGGCCAGGCACTGCGCCATTCGGCGGAATTCTTCGTCGAGTATTTCGCCATCGACTTGATTATGGACGACGAAGGCCGCTGCCGCGGCGTCATCGCGCTCAATCTCGACGACGGTTCTATTCATCGCTTCTCAGGGCAAATGACGGTACTGGCGACCGGCGGCTATGGCCGCGCTTACGCATCCTGCACCGGCGCGCATACCCAGACCGGCGACGGCAACGCCATGGTGCTCCGCGCCGGCCTGCCGCTCGAAGACATGGAGTTCGTGCAATTCCATCCCACCGGCGTCTATGGCGCGGGCGTGCTGATCACCGAAGGCGCGCGCGGCGAAGGCGCTTACCTGGTAAATGCTCAAGGCGAGCGCTTCATGGAGCGCTATGCGCCGTCGGCCAAAGACCTCGCGTCGCGCGATGTGGTTTCCCGCGCCATGACCATCGAGATCCGGGAAGGCCGCGGCGTCGGTCCGAAGAAGGACCATATCTTCCTGCACCTCGACCATCTCGATCCGAAGATTCTGGCCGAGCGCTTGCCAGGCATCACCGAGTCCGCGCGCATCTTCGCCGGCGTCGATCTCACCCGCGAGCCGGTGCCAATCGTTCCGACCGTGCACTACAACATGGGCGGCATCGCCACGAACTTTCACGGCGAGGCCGTGATCAAGAAAGACGGCAATCCCGATCACGTCGTGCCGGGCCTGATGGCGCTCGGCGAAGCGGCCTGCGTGTCGGTGCACGGCGCCAATCGTCTCGGATCGAACTCACTGATCGATCTTGTGGTGTTCGGCCGCGCCGCGGCGCTACGCTGCGCCGATATCCTCACCCCGAACGACAAGCAGCCGGAGCTGCCGAAGGACTCCGCCGAGCTTGCGCTGTCGCGCCTCGACAAATACCGCAACGCCTCTGGCGGCACGCCAACCGCGGTGCTTCGGGCCAAGATGCAGCACGTGATGCAGACCAATTGCGCGGTGTTCCGTACCGGCGAAGTGCTGAAAGAAGGATCGAAGCTGATCCACGAAGTGTTCGACGGGACCGGCGACGTCCGGACCAGCGACCGTTCGCTGATCTGGAACTCGGATCTGATCGAGACGCTGGAATTCACCAACCTGATCGAGCAGGCTGTCGTCACCGTGGACGCCGCGGTCAATCGCACCGAAAGCCGCGGCGCCCATGCGCGCGAGGACTTCCCGAATCGCGACGATCAGAACTGGATGAAGCACACGCTGACCTGGCTCGACACCAAGACTGGCAACGTTTCGATCGATTACCGGCCGGTACACACCTTCACGCTCACCAACGACGTCTCGTATATCGAGCCGAAAGCCCGCGTTTACTGAAAGCGAATAAGACAATGGTCGAATTTGCACTGCCGAAAAATTCCAAAGTAACCGAAGGCAAAACCTGGCCGCACCCGGCTAAGGCGAAAGCCGAGCGTGAGTATCGGGTCTATCGCTGGAATCCGGACGACGACGCCAATCCTCGGGTCGACACCTACTACGTCAATTCCGAAGATTGCGGACCGATGATTCTCGATGGCCTGATCTGGCTGAAGAACAACATTGATGCGACGCTGACCTTCCGCCGCTCTTGCCGCGAGGGTATCTGCGGCTCATGCGCCATGAATATCGACGGCACGAACACGCTCGCCTGCACCAAGGCGATGAGCGAGGTGAAAGGCGCGGTGCGGGTCTATCCGCTGCCGCACATGCCGGTAGTGAAGGATCTGGTTCCTGATCTCACCAACTTCTACGCCCAGCACGCCTCGATCCAGCCGTGGCTGCAAACCGTATCGCCGACGCCGCAGAAGGAATGGAAGCAGAGCCACGACGATCGCGCCAAGCTCGACGGGCTTTACGAGTGCATCCTGTGCGCCTGCTGCTCGACCTCCTGCCCGAGCTACTGGTGGAATTCCGACCGCTTTCTCGGTCCGGCTGCGCTGTTGCAGGCCCAGCGCTGGATCGTGGATTCGCGCGATGAGGCTACCGGCGAGCGGCTCGACAACCTCGAAGATCCGTTCCGGCTCTATCGCTGCCACACGATTATGAATTGCGCCAAGGCGTGCCCGAAGCACCTCAACCCATCGAAGGCCATTGCCGAGATCAAGCGGGCGCTGGTCGAGCGGCAGGTGTAGAGGACAAACCCAGGATCGGCATGCTCGATCACACGGGATTTCCGGTTTCCGACTACAAACGATCCAAAGCCTTCTACGAGAAAGCGCTGGCGCCCTTGGGCTATGTGCTTGTGATAGAAGTGCAGCAGGACCAGAACGACGCTCCGGCTGCCGGTTTCGGTACCAACGGCAAACCGGACTTCTGGATCGGTGGCGAAGGCGGTCTCAACAAACCCATCCACGTTGCGTTCGCGGCAAAGGATCGCGCGGCGGTCGATGCCTTCTATGGCGCGGCAATCGCCGCCGGCGGCAAGGATAACGGTGCGCCCGGATTACGCCTGCATTATCACCCAAATTATTACGGCGCGTTCGTGCTCGATCCCGACGGCCATAACATCGAAGCCGTCTGCCACGCACCGGCGTGAACGCAACCTGATTACAGCTTGAGGTTCCGCTTGCGCTGGCCGAGCGTGCGCAGCCGCAGTGCATTGAGACGGATGAAGCCTTGGGCGTCGCGCTGGTCGTAGGCGACCTGGCCTTCTTCGAAGGTCACCAAGTCCTGATCATACAGCGAGTACTTGCTCTCGCGGCCAACCACAGCGGCGTTGCCCCGGTAGAGCTTCAACCGCACTTGGCCGGTGACGAATTCCTGGCTCTTGTCGATTGCCACTTGCAGCATCTCGCGCTCCGGCGAGAACCAGAAGCCGTTGTAGATCGCTTCGGCATATTTCGGCATCAGCTCATCCTTCAGATGCGCCGCGCCGCGATCCAGCGTGATCGATTCGATGCCGCGATGAGCCGCGAGCAAGACGGTGCCGCCCGGCGTCTCGTACATGCCGCGTGATTTCATGCCGACGAAGCGGTTCTCGACCAGGTCGAGCCGGCCGATGCCGTGCTTGCGACCAAGCGCATTGAGCTCCGTCAGCAGCGCCGCCGGGGTGAGCTTCTTGTCGTTGATCGCGACCGGATCACCGCGCTCGAAATCAACGGTGATATATTCCGCTTTGTCGGGCGCGCTCTCTGGATCATCGGTGCGGGAATAGACGTAATCAGGCACTTCGCCCGCTGGATCTTCCAGGACTTTGCCTTCCGACGACGTATGCAGAAGATTGGCGTCGGTCGAAAACGGCGCTTCGCCGCGCTTGTCCTTGGCGATCGGGATCTGGTTCAGCTCGGCGAAGGCCAACAACGCCTCGCGCGACTTGAAATCCCATTCGCGCCACGGTGCGATCACCTTCACGTCGGGCTTGAGCGCGTAATAGGCCAATTCGAAGCGAACCTGATCATTGCCTTTGCCAGTCGCCCCGTGGGCAACTGCGTCAGCGCCGACTTTCTCCGCGATCTCAATCTGCTTCTTGGCAATCAGAGGGCGTGCAATCGAGGTGCCGAGCAAATACTGGCCCTCATAGAGCGCGTTGGCCCGGAACATCGGGAACACATAATCGCGGACGAATTCTTCGCGCAGGTCCTCGATGAAAATGTTCTGCGGCTTGATGCCCAGCGTCAGTGCCTTGGCGCGGGCCGGCTCAAGCTCCTCACCTTGGCCGAGATCGGCGGTGAAGGTGACGACCTCGCAGCCATAAGTCGTTTGCAGCCACTTGAGAATGATCGACGTATCGAGCCCCCCGGAATAGGCGAGCACGACTTTTTTCACTTCCTTTGCACCGTCTTTTGCCATCGAACGTCCTGAAAATGCGCGATATTTGCGGAAAGTGCGCGGACTATAGGCAGGCGCGGGAACCACGCAAGCTTTGCTTTTGTTCTATATGCGGCCCCGTTGGCTTCGCCTAGACTTCATCGTGACGGATCGCTTTGGAGGGGCCCATGCGTTCGACACTCACCACCATCATCCTGATCGCCATGCTGCTCGGCATCGCGGTCGGCTATGCGTGTCACACGCTATGGCCCGACCCGGCTACGGCAAAAGCCATCGCCGGCTACATCTCGTTGATGACCGACGTGTTCCTGCGCCTGATCAAGATGATCATCGCGCCGCTGGTGTTCTCGACGCTGGTGGTCGGCGTGGCGCATATGGGCGATCCCAAGATCGTCGGCCGCATCGGCGCCAAGGCGATGGTGTGGTTCATCTCGGCCTCGCTGGTATCGCTGCTGTTGGGCCTTGTGCTGGTGAATATCCTGCGCCCCGGCGACAATCTCAATCTGCCGCTGCCGGACGCACAAGCCGCGACCAATCTCAAGGTCGCCTCGCTGTCCGCGCAGGATTTCATCGCGCACCTCGTTCCGCGCTCGATCGTCGAGGCGATGGCCAACAACGAAATTCTCCAGATCGTGGTGTTTTCGTTGTTCTTCGGCGTCGCCTGCGCGGCGCTTGGCGAGCGCGCCGAAGGACTGGTCGATGGCATCGAACAGCTCTCGCGCGCCATCCTGACCATCACAGGCTACGTCATGAAGCTCGCGCCGCTCGCGGTATTCGCTTCGATGGCCGCGATCGTCGCCACCCAGGGACTTGGCATCCTGATCACCTACGGCAAGTTCGTAGCTGAATTTTATCTAGGGCTGCTGTTGCTGTGGGGATTATTGGTTGCAGTCGGCTATCTGTTCTTTGGTAGTCACGCAATGCGACTTGTTCAGTTGGTGCGCGAGCCATTTATGCTGGCGTTCTCGACGGCCAGCAGCGAGGCTGCCTATCCGAAAATGATGGAGCAACTCGAGAAGTTTCCTGTCAGCCGAAAAATCATCAGCTTCGTGCTGCCGATGGGCTATTCGTTCAACCTCGATGGCTCGATGATGTATTGCACGTTTGCGACCCTGTTCATCGCTCAAGCCTACAATATCCAGCTCTCGGTCGGCACGCAGGTAACGATGCTCCTGCTCTTGATGCTCACCAGCAAAGGTATGGCCGGCGTGCCGCGCGCCTCGCTCGTCGTCATCTCCGCAACGCTGACGAGCTTTAACCTGCCCGAATCCGGCCTCTTGCTGATTATCGGCATCGACCAGTTCCTCGACATGGGACGCTCCGCGACCAACGTCATCGGCAACTCTCTGGCCACCGCCGTCGTAGCAAAATGGGAAGGCGAGAAGATCGTTATCGGCGTCGCGCCGGAAGTCATGCTCGAACCGCGGGCGGCTTGAGGCAAGCTGCGCGGCACATCTGCCGTCGTGCCGTCGCTGCTAGATCATCGCTGCCCTAGGCCGGCCTTGCGGCCAGCGACCAGCCAATAGACAAAGCCACCGACGATACCCGACGCGGCCAACACTTCCCGTTCGCGTGCGAGGAAGCTATCGGGATCGCCGACATAGCCGGCGAAATCGAGCCCATAACTGAGCGCCAATGCCAGCAGCCCGCCGAGCACTCCGTAGATCACGATAGAACGCCAACCGAACCCCTCAGCCAGCACGATCACCAAAAGCGACGGCACCATGGCGATCGCAGCGATAGCGAATGCCCCGATCAGAATAACGACCCACGCCGCGGTCGAATTGAATCCTGCCGCGACCAGATCATCCCATTCCGGGGTCAGCGTACCGATAGTCAGAATTGCGGAAGCCGCGATGCAGGCTAACAGGTATCCGACCATCACGAGGAAAATGCGGGCGAGGACGGCCATCGGCCGCTCAATCCGTCATCGCCATGGCGCGCAACGCCAGCCGTTCGCGAGCGGAAAGCTTCTCGGTCTCACTCCGGAGCTGCCCGCAAGCTGCAAGGATGTCGCGTCCCCGCGGCGTGCGCACCGGCGACGCGTAGCCCGCGTCGAAAACGACTTCGGAGAATTTCTCGATCTGCTCCCAGTCGGAGCATTCATACGTGCTGCCCGGCCAGGGATTGAAGGGAATCAGGTTGATCTTCGCGGGCATGCCTTTGACCAGACGGACCAGCGCCTTGGCGTCGATCAATGAATTGTTGATGCCCTTGAGCATGACATATTCGAAAGTGATGCGGCGGGCGTTGGAGACGCCGGGATAGTTGCGACAAGCATCCAGGAGTTCACGGATCGGATATTTGCGATTGAGCGGCACCAGCACGTCACGCAGTTCGTCGGTCACTGCATGCAGCGAGATCGCCAACATGCTGCCGATTTCCTCGCCCGCGCGCTTGATATTCGGCACTACGCCGGACGTGGAGAGCGTGATCCGGCGTTTCGAGAGGCTCAAACCATCGCCGTCTGCAACCACACCCAGCCCATCGCGCACCGCCTCGAAATTATAAAGCGGCTCGCCCATGCCCATCATCACGACATTGGAGACGAGGCGCTTCTCTGCCTCGGGCCCGGTAACGCCGATTTTCTGCCAATCGTCGAGCCGATCGCGCGCCAGCATGACCTGACCGACAATCTCGCCAGGTGTGAGATTGCGCACGAGGCGCTGCGTGCCGGTGTGGCAGAACGTGCAGTTGAGCGTGCACCCGACCTGGCTGGAAACGCATAGCGTGCCGCGATCGGTCTCAGGAATGTAGACGCACTCGACTTCGTGAGGCCGGTTGTCGGTTTCGCCGGGCAATCGCAGCAGCCATTTACGCGTGCCGTCGACTGAAATCTGCTCGGCGACCACTTCGGGGCGCTCCAGGGTGAAATTCCGGTCGAGCTCAGCGCGCAATTCCTTCGACAGCGTCGTCATGTCGCTAAAGTCGCGGGCGCCGCGAACGTAAAGCCAGTGCCAAATCTGCTGCACCCGCATCCGCTGCTGCCGTTCGGGTACGCCGATCATCCCCAGCGCCTCGGCGAGCGCGGTGCGCGACAAGCCGACCAGCGACGGCTTCGCCGGCGCGACGAATTGCGCCAGCGGCGTTTTCTCAAGAAACGCCGCTGCTGGGTGATCGGGTGTGGTGACAGAGGTGGTCATTATTGATCCGGAGGACGAAACGCCCTCGATATAGATAGGCGCGGCCGTTTAGGCGAGAAGCATCGGTGCTGCTATTTGCAGTCCTGCGCCACGCGATCAAGCGCCTGGGACAGGCCCCGCAGCGAGAAATTGTCTGTCGATTGCGTGCCTTTGGCCGAGGTGCCCTTGACCACAGCGCTTTGGCCGCCACGCAGGGCATCCACCATTTGCGCTTCTTCGGGAGCGTTCTTGATCCAGGCGCCGTCCTGCTGGGTATAGAGCGCGTAGTCAGTCGAGCCGACATCGACAGACGCCTCGGTGCCGGGCTTGAACGGATAGCCGACGATGATCGAGACCTCGTTGACCACTTTGTCAGCCGGCCGGGTGGAGATGAACATGAAGACCGGGTTGCGCGGCCGGTTCGGCGGATTGGTTTCTGACGACGCCGGCTTGGCGATCGCGAAACACACCTTCTTACCGCTTGGCGAGGCTGCATAGGCGCCCCAATCGCCGTACTGGCCAAGTAGCGTCGGTTTGACCCCGCCTACTGATGGCGGCGTAGCGGCTCTGGGGGCTGCATCTGGTGCAGTGGCGGCGGGTGCAGCGGCCACAGGTTTCGGCTTGGGCTTTGGTTTTGGTTTTTTCACAGGTGCTGCGGCGGCCGGAGCCGCAGTAGCATTATCGGGATCCTGCTGTGCCGCAGCCGGAGCGGCCAAGGCCACTGCCAGCAATAACGGCAGGATCGTTTCCCCTAGTCGCTGGATCCGCATCGGGCCTCGCGAATAACCCCATGGAAAGAATAGCAAACTTTTCACTTTTAATCCAATTCGGATGAATACGACACGCGCCCCGGCGTAAAGGTCAGACCCAGACGCGGCGAAAGTGTGATCCGCGACACAGTCAGCTCCCAGACAGCCGCCCATACTCACCATCAGTTAAAGGCCAATGGGGTTGGGGCGTGACCTCCTTAAGTCACACGGAATTGCCGTCACGGCGGCGCAAATACGTAGAGGGCCGAGCCAGTCAACTCGACGACCTGCTCACCGCAGTCGGCGTCGAGCGCGACGGCGAAGCCTTCACGGAGCTGTTCGATCATTTCCGACCGCGGGTTCACGCCCAGTTGCTCCGGCTCGGCCTGGCGCCATTTGCCGCAGCCGACGTGACCCAGGACGTGATGGAAACCGTCTGGTGCAAAGCCCATCAGTTCGATCGCAGCAAATCGGCGGCGGCAACGTGGGTGTTTCGCATCGCGCAGAACAGACGTGTCGATGTGCGACGTCGCAGCCGCGACCATATATTTGTCGATGCCGATCTATTGGCGATTCCCGATCCTGCTCCCGATAACGACGACAACATCGATGCCGCACAGCGCGAACAGCACGTCCACGCCGCACTCGAGGAGTTGCCGCGAGATCAGTTCAGGATGGTGCAGCTTGCGTTCTTTGAAGGGCTTTCGCACGCGACCATAGCGGCGCGCACCAAAACTCCGATCGGCACGGTGAAGTCGCGGCTCCGTCTCGCCTTTACACGATTGCGCCGTCTGCTCGGGGATGCAGGCGTGACGGGAGCGTGATAGTCATTCGGCGTTAGCGCGCAAAACGCCTCTGGATGACACTGATGAAAGCCGTCCTTTGTACCCATTTTTGCAAGCCGGAAGAGCTTGAGTTTGCCGATATCCCGTCGCCAAAGGCTGGATCGGGTGAAACACTGGTGCGCGTCAAAGCTGCGGCGCTGAATTTTTTTGACACGTTGATCATCGCCGGAAAGTACCAGCAAAAGCCGCCATTTCCGTTCTCTCCCGCAGCGGAGTTCGCAGGTACCGTCGAGCAGACCGGCGATGGCGTAACCGACATTACAGTCGGCGACCGCGTCATGGGATGGATGGGCTGGGGCGCAGCGCGCGAATATGTCGTGGCCGAAGCGCGGCAGCTCGTGAAGATTCCGCAAAGTCTCGACTTCGAACGTGCTGCCGGCCTCTGCGTTACCTACGGCACATCGCTTTATGCGTTGCGCGAGCGCGCCCAGCTCAAGCACGGCGAAACGCTTGCGGTGCTCGGCGCGAGCGGTGGCGTCGGGCTTGCAGCCGTGGAGCTCGGGAAGCTGATGGGTGCGCGCGTCATTGCCTGTGCCTCGTCGGATGAAAAGCTGAAATTTGCGCGCGAGCATGGCGCCGACGAAACCGTGAACTATGACAGCGAGAACTTGCGCGATGCGCTGCGGCGACTCGGCGGCGAACACGGCATCGATGTGATTTATGATCCGGTCGGCGGTTCTTACACGGAGCCTGCGGTCCGCTCGTTGGCCTGGGAGGGCCGTTATCTCGTGGTCGGCTTCACCGCCGGAGAAATTCCAAAGCTGCCGCTCAATCTCGTGCTGCTGCGCGGCTGCGATATCTGCGGCGTATTCTGGGGTTCCTGGGGCAAACGCGAGCCACAGGCGTTACGCAACTCGCTATCCGACGTCGCGCAGTGGTGCGCTGCCGGCAAACTCAGCGGACACGTGCATGCCGTCTATCCACTCCAGGAGATCGCGGCGGCCATGAAAGCAATCGCCGACCGCAAGGTGATGGGAAAGATCGTCCTGCAGGTCTGAGTTACGCGGTTTGATTGCGCATGCGCTCAAGCGCGCGCCGCGCGGCCTCACGATGTTCCGGCTTGATGTGCGACGAAACAACCTTGAAGGCCGCGCCCAGCACCGCAGCATCGTCGGCAAGACCGATCAGTGAGCTTGGAATCGGAATCAGATCATCGGGAGCGATGAAATAGACGATCGCGCCGACCAGTACAGCCTTGACGTAGAGCGGCGTTAGACGATCGAAAACACAATAATGCGCGGTCAGCACTTCTTCTGCGAACGGAAGGCTGGCAGCCTCGCGCAGCAGCCTGCGCCAGATTTTGTGTCGAAGGCCCGGCTCATCGGCAGCCAGCCGGCGCGTCAGAGCCGCAAAATCCTGCCATGAAGCTGCTTGCGCCCGAAACCTCATTTAGCCCTCGGAGCCCTTACGTGATCGGTAGAATCACCGAAAACTGACTTCGAAACGCGGCAACCGCAAGGCAACGCGCTCGCCGCAACCGCAAAACTCCATCAGCCCGCGAGCTTATCCATCCGCGAGCTTATCCATGGCTTCGGCAAGCCTGATGTCGAGATCGGTCACGCCGCCGGCATCGTGGGTGGAGAGCGTAACCTCGACGTTCTTGTAGACGTTGAACCATTCCGGATGGTGGTCCAATTTTTCCGCGATCAAGGCAGCGCGCGTCATGAAACCGAAAGCCTGATTGAAATCGGCAAAGACGAACTTTTTGCTGATGGCGTCGCGATCCTTGACCTCGCTCCAACCTTTGAGACGGGTGAGCGCACTTTTGCGAGCGTCGCCGGAAAGCTTTTGAGCCATATGAAACCTCCAATGGTGAGAGCAATTCCGTTCAACAAACCATCATGGAGCAAACCGGGCCTCAAGGTTGAGGTTCCCATAGCAAGAAAATGTCGGCCGGCAATCGGTTCCTTTTAAGCTCGGTCACGTCCGCACCAGAGACTACATCAAATAGCGTCCGGCCGTTACGATTAACCAAAACCCGGTTTGAACGATGAACCGACGACCATGCTATGGCGTCAAAACGCTGGACCCGTGTTAAGATTAACCATGCCGCCCGGACTACCGAACCGTCCCCCGCTTGCCATGAGGCTTTGGCTCGCTCGGCGCTCCGGTAGAGGTGGCGGCGGCGACGGCGTGCACGCGGCGGCAGGAGACCGCTTATTTGGTAGAACCATGAGTATGCATTCGCTCGAAAATATGGTGCGGAGCCGCGTCAGGATGTTCTTGCGGCACACGACACTCGTCACATTGCTTGGCACCGTCGTCGCCGGCGCTCTGCTCTGGGCCGGGGTGCACTACTCCCTGGAAGATGCGGTGATGCGCGTCGCGGTCGGCCCGCCGGAAAGCGCCAACGCCAAGTTCGTCGACGTGCTCGCCAAGATCGTCGCCGACAGTCACGACCGAATGAAGATAACCATCGTGCCGACCGACGGCGCGGCCGCGTCCGCGCAAGCCCTCGTCAAGGGACAAGCCGATCTCGCCGTGGTGCCGACGACCGTCGGCAAATCGCCGGATTGGCCTGTGGTGGCGATCCTGCGGCAGAACGTGATGGCGTTTATCGTGCCCGCGCCTCCTCCCCCGCTACCAGCCCCGCCCCCCGCCACGATTCCCGCCAAGGACACCAAACCCACTCCGGCGCCGGCCAAAGGCGGCAAAGGTGGCAAGAGCGGAAAGGCCGCAGCAAGTTCAAGCGCCACTACAGCCACCGCAAGCTCCGATGACAGCACCGGCGCCAAGGGCAAGAAGGCCGCCGCAAAACCCGCCAAAGGTAGCGACGATGACGACTTGGATGATTCAGATGATTCCGACAAATCGTCCGACGATTCCAAAGCCAAAAAAATGAAAATAGCGGACCTTGCCGGCAAGCGCGTCGGCATTGTCACCGGTAACGAAGCGAGCGCCGATCTTCTCGACGTCGTTCTCAATCATTACGGCGTGCCGCTGGACAAAGTGCAGGTCTCGCAAATCGACCCGGCAAATGTCGCAACCGCGGTTCAGAAGGGCACCGTGGACGTATTGTTTGTGGCCGGCGCTGCAACCGGCAAGGCGATTTCCGATACCGTCGCGGCCGCGACACAAAATAGCGTCGCGCCGACCTTTATCGCAGTCGATCACGCTGATGGAATTTCGAAACGCAATACGGCATTTGATTCGGACTAGCATCGATGCCGGAACGTTCGGCGGCAATCCACCGACGCCGAGCGCCGACCTCAAGAGCCTGACCTTCGCCGAATACCTGGTGGCGCGCAAAACCTTTAATCATAGCAGTATCGCTGAACTGTCGAAGCTGATCTACACGTCGCGTCTTGCCATCGCGAACCGGATGGCCGGCGAGATAAAGATCGAGGCGCCATCCACCGACAAGGATGCCGATGTGCTCGCGCATCCTGGCACGCTGGATTATCTGAACGACGATCAGAAAACGTTCTTCGACAGATACGGCGACGACATTTTCTACGGCCTGCTGATCTTTCCAATATTCGGATCCGCGATAGCCGGCGTCGCAAGCTACCTGCGAAGCGATAGCCGCACCCGACGGCTGCGGCTCCTGCAGCGCGTACTCGACATGGTGCGTAAAGCGCATAACGCACAAACTCTCGAAGCACTTGAGCATCTCCAAATCGAAGCTGACAATCTGGTGATTTCGATCATTCACCTCTCCGAGCATGAAGAGTTCGACGAGACTGTGCGCATGTCGTTCGCGTTCGCGCTCGATCAGCTTCGCTTTGCGGTTGCCGCCCGCCGCACGGCGATTCTCGATCACGCCGATGGCAAGGCTACAACCGACGCCAGCGCCAGCCCGGGCTCCGCGCCTAACCCCGGGTCCAAAGCGGCCGCAGCCTAGTTCCGTTAAGGACTACGCGTTTACGTTTCGCGCTCTAACCCGCCGCACCCATGTTTTCGCGGCGTTATTGCAGGGAACGCGGAACCATTACGGAACTCGCCGCAACAGAGTCATCTCGCCGTCGCATATTGTTCGAGTCTTCGTCAGAATCAGAATGCACTTTCCGCCCCATCTCGACGGCGGAGGCCTCATGGCCGTCAATTTACCAAGACACGCAGCATTCACACGCCGCGCGTTGATGAAAAGTGCAGGCGCATCGGCGGCTCTCGCCACGATTGGCAGCATCGCGCGGCCATCGTTGAGCTTTGCGCCCGATCGCGCACAAATCACGCATGGTATCCAGTCGGGCGACGTCACCGCCAACTCCGGCGTGGTCTGGGCTCGCGCCGACCGACCGGCGCGAATGCTGGTGGAGGTTGCCACGACCGACAGCTTCCGCGACATCAAGAGCGCGGTCTTTGTGGATGCTCTACCGGAGTCGGATTTCACCGCAAAAGCATTGCTGGAAAACCTTCCGCCGAATCAGGATCTCTTCTACCGGATCAAATTTCAGGATCTTTCGTCGGCCGTATTTGGTGAAGCGCAGGTTGGACGCTTCCACACGCCGTCCCGCGAGCGCCGTTCGGTCAACTTTCTGTGGTCCGGCGATACAATGGGACAGGGCTGGGGTATCGACCAAGCGCGTGGCGGGATGCGCACCTACGCCACCATGCTGCGCAATCAGCCGGATTTCTTCATCCATTGCGGCGACAACATCTATGCCGATTGCCCCATTGCCGCCGAGCAAAAGCTGCCCGACGGCGGCGTCTGGCGCAATGTCGTCACCGAAGAGAAATCGAGGCAGGCCGAGACGCTCGCCGACTATCGCGGCAACTACAAGTACAATCTGCTCGATGAAAACCTGCGCGCCTTCAATGCGGCCGTACCGACATTTGCGCTATGGGACAATCACGAGGTGATGGAAACCTGGTGGCCCGATGAGGCGCTGCCGAAGGAGCCGCTCGGCGAGAAGAATACGCTGGTGTTTGCCGCCCGCGCCCGGCGCGCGTTTCACGAGTTCCTTCCTATCCGCGAGACCATGGCCGAGCCAGGGCGCATTTACCGCAAAATCCAATATGGCCCGCTGCTCGACGTCTTCATGCTGGATATGCGGAGCTATCGCGGGCCGGACGGTGCGCGCGGCGATCGCCTCCTGACGCCGGATGATTATCTGCTCGGACCCGATCAGGTCGCTTGGCTCAAGCGGGAGCTCGCGGCCTCGGAAGCGACCTGGAAAGTCATCGCCGCCGATTCACCGATTGGCTACGTCATCACGCCGCCGGGAACTGGAAGTGACAGCGACAGTCCGCGTGGGCGCGGTGTTGAAATCGCCGAGCTGCTGACGTTCATCAAACATACCGGCGTCCGCAACACGCTCTGGATCACCGCGGACCTGCATTACACCGCCGCGCATTATTACGATCCGAACCGGGCAATCTTTCAGGATTTCGAGCCGTTCTGGGAATTTGTCTCCGGTCCGATTCACGCCGGCACATGGCCGTCGGAAAACCTGGATCGCACTTTCGGCCCGCAGGTCATTTTCCAGAGAGCATCGAGTAAGGAGCAAGGCGAAAATCTCGCACCGTGCTACGGATTGCAGTTCTTCGGTCACGTCGCGATCGACGGTGCGGACGAAACCCTGACCGTGACGCTGAAAGACGTTGCCGACAATGCGCTTTGGTCGGTTACGCTTGAGCCGCAGCGGCGTTCGGATACGCGCGTTAGTCTGCGCATATAGCGAGCCGCTTCAGGCCGTCTTTCGTTGTGACGCCACTATTTCGCCTTCGGCTGCTTGAGCCGCCTCGCGCAGCTTTCGCGAATAGAACGACGCATTCTGATCGCCGCGCACCGCCTCGCGGGAAAACTTGATCAAGTGATGCGCGGCAAACCCAGCGCCCAGCGCACCATCGATCTGGCCGCGGCGAATCGCATAGCGCATGACCCGCCAAAATGGCCGCCGGTAATCTGAAACGATACCGACATGCCATATCAGGTTGAGCAGTAGAGTGAGGCCGCGGCGCAGATTATTGAAGGTGAGCTTGCCGCGCGCCGGCCCGACCAGGCGATTGACGTAGGTCGCGTCCACCTGATGCATGAAACGTGAAAATAGCCGTTCTGGATCGTAGGCATAGGCAACGCAACGCAACCATGCCGCCACGACCTCATCGTAGGGGCGCAAGAATTGCACGTTGCTTTCAAGGCCGGCGTCATCCTCGATCAAGCGTCCATCACGTTTGAGCCGATCCCATAGCGGCGTGCGCGGCAAGGCCTGAAGCAGATTGATCGTGAGAATCGGCACCTGTGAGGCGTCGATGAAAGTCTTGAGCCGCTGCTCGGTATCGGCGCTGTCGGTATCGAGGCCCAAAATGATGCCCGATGTTACCTCTAGGCCGTAGCTGTTGAGGGTCTTGATCGCATCCATCATCGGCAGCGCGGCGTTATGATCCTTGCGCATCGCCTTTAGTGCGTCCGCTTCCGGCGTCTCGATGCCGACGAACACCGTGTGAAAGTGCGCTTCGCGCATCAGCTCCAGAATTTCGGTTTGCTTGGCAATATTAAGTGTCGCTTCGCAGGCGAACAGCAGCGGAAAATCGTGCTTGCGCTGCCATGCGATCAGATGCGGCAGGATCTCGCGCGCCGCCTTGCGATTGCCAATGAAATTATCGTCGACAAAATAAACCAGCGTCGGATAGCCGGGTTGCGCCAGCATGGCATCGAGCTCGGCAATCAACTGTTCATGCGTTTTTAAGCGCGGCTGCCGTCCGTAGAGCGCGGGGATATCGCAAAACTCGCAGCGGTATGGGCACCCGCTGGAGAATTGCAGGCTGCCAATCAGATAACGGCCCAGCTGGGTCGAGTCATAAGCTGGAATAGGGAAGTCGGATAGCGGTAGCCGCTCGCCGGTTTCAAACCGGACCTGGGCCGGCGGCCGCGCCACGCTTTCATCGAGACGAGCAATCAGCCGGTCGGTAGCGTCGCCAATTTCGCCGATATGAAGATAGTCATACTCCGGATATTGCTCCGGTGCGCCGGATACCGATGCGCCGCCGAGCACGGCGACCTTGCCGGCTGCATGGGCCCGCGCCGCGATGTCATGGATCTGCGGCGCCTGGATGTGCATGCCGCTGACAAAAATGGCATCCGCCCAGGCAAAATCGGCCGCGGTTGCAGGCGCAATATTTTCGTCAATAAAGCGAACCGGCCAGGTGGACGGCAGATAGGCCAAGATCAGCAACAGCCCTTGTGGGGGCATAAAGGCCCGAACGCCACCCATCAGGCGGTAAGCGTGGGAGAAAGTTCCAAAAGAGGGCGTATACGCCGGGAAAATGCAGAGAATGCGCCGTTGCTGCGCAGTCTTCAGCGGGCACCGCATCGTCCGATTACCTCGTCCGTTATCACCCCCCGGCCCTTCACCCTAACAAAGATTTCGGCGTTATGTTGCGTCAACTCGCATTGCTTCTGGCATTTTGCTGACTATATTCCGGCCAGAATTGCGGGCCCCTCGGGGGCTCGTTTTGGTTTTGGGACCCCATGAACCTTCGCAATATTGCCATCATCGCTCACGTCGACCATGGCAAAACCACGCTTGTCGATCGGCTATTGCAGCAATCCGGCTCGTTCCGCGAGAACCAGCGCGTTGTGGAACGCGCCATGGACTCTAACGACCTAGAACGCGAGCGCGGTATCACCATCCTGGCAAAGGCGACCTCGCTGGTCTGGAAAGACACTCGGATCAACATCGTCGATACCCCCGGCCATGCCGATTTCGGCGGCGAGGTCGAGCGCATTCTCAATATGGTCGATGGCGCGCTGGTGCTGGTAGACGCGGCCGAAGGGCCGCTGCCACAGACCAAATTCGTTGTCTCCAAGGCCTTGAAGATGGGGCTAAAACCCATCGTCGTCATCAACAAAGTCGATCGCGGCGACGCCCGCGCCACCGAAGTCGCCAACGCTGTGTTTGATCTGTTCGCAGCACTGGACGCCACCGAGGAGCAGCTCGATTTCCCGATCCTGTACGGTTCCGCGAAGCAAGGCTGGATGGCCGCGAGCGCTGACGGCCCGAAGGACCAGGGTATGGCGCCACTGTTCGACCTTGTGCTGAGCCACGTAGCGCCGCCGCAGGTCGAGCAAGGCCCGTTCCGCATGCTGGGTACTATCCTGGAATCAAACCCATATCTCGGCCGCATCGTCACCGGCCGCATTTCCTCCGGTTCGGTCAAACCCAACCAGCAGGTCAAAGTCCTCGACCGCAACGGCGAATTGATCGAAGCGGGCCGGGTCACCAAGGTTCTAGCGTTCCGCGGCCTGGAGCGGGCGCCGATCGAGGAAGGATCAGCCGGCGACATTATCGCCATTGCGGGTCTGCCTGAAGCCTTCGTGTCGCACACGCTGTGCGCGCCCGAAGTGACCGAGCCGCTGCCGGCGCAGCCGATCGATCCGCCAACGCTGACAATGACCTTCCGCATCAACGATTCGCCGCTCGCCGGAACTGAAGGCGACAAGGTGCAAAGCCGGGTGATCCGCGACCGGCTGCTGCGCGAGGGCGAAGGCAACGTCACGCTGCGGATTTCTGAATCCACCGAAAAGGATTCCATGGAAGTCGCCGGCCGCGGCGAACTGCAGCTCGGCATCCTGATCGAGACCATGCGCCGTGAAGGCTTTGAGCTTGCCGTCTCGCGGCCAAAAGTTCTGTTCCAGCACGGTGCCTCGGGCGATCTCCTCGAACCTATCGAGGAAGTGGTCATCGACGTCGATGAAGAGCACTCGGGCGTCGTCGTGCAGAAGCTCGCCGAGCGCAAAGGCGAGATGATCGAGATGCGCCCTTCCGGTGGCGGCCGGGTACGGCTCATTTTCTACGCCCCGACGCGTGGGCTCATCGGCTATCAGGGCGAACTACTCACCGACACGCGCGGCACGGCGGTCATGAACCGCTTATTCCATGCTTACGGCCCGCACCGGGGCGATATTATTGGGCGGCGCAACGGCGTGCTGATCTCGACCGACCAGGGTGAGGCCGTCGCCTACGCGATGTGGAATCTGGAAGATCGCGGCCCGATGATGATTGAGCCAGGCTGGAAGGTCTATCGGGGAATGATCCTCGGTGAGCATACCCGCGGCAACGACCTCGAGGTCAATGTGCTCAAGGGTAAGAAGCTGACCAATATCCGGACCCATTCGAAGGACGAGGCGATCCGGCTGACGCCACCGATCCGCATGACGCTGGAAAAAGCGTTGGCCTATATCGAAGACGACGAACTGGTCGAAGTGACGCCAAAATCGATCCGGCTTCGCAAAAAGCTGCTTGATGCAAACGAACGCAAGCGCGACGACCGGCGCAAAGAGGCCGAGCGGGTCTAGCTTTACCGATTCTATTTCTCATTTCGGCACAGTTCGGCGGGCAACGCCGTCACACAACTGGCGATAAATCAGGCCTTCTTTGGCACCTCAGCCGGGAACCGTGTCGGTTCTGCAACAGCTTGTGCAGATTACGCGCCGAGCCCGTCTTTTTCGCTTGGCACCGATAGACGACCTCTTCGTTTCCGCTAATAATCCGTGCCGTGACAAGTTCGTGAATCAGCGCTGAAGCTAACGGAAACGGTTGCTTTGATCGCACCATGAGCACAATCCTCATCGAAATCCGCCGCGCCAAGGCGAACGATGCTGGCGCGATAGCGTCAGCCCACGACGAAGCTTGGCGGATGGCTTATCAGGGCATCATCCCGGGCACCGAGCTCGATAAGCTGATCAATCGCCGCGGACCGGCGTGGTGGGATAGCGCCATTCGCAAAGGCAGCCGCGTCGCGCTGCTGCAGTTCGGCGACAAGATCGCGGGCTACGCCAATTACGGGCGCAACCGCGCGCGCAGCCTCTATTATGACGGCGAGATTTACGAACTTTATCTGCGGCCGGAATATCAGGGCCTCGGCTTTGGCCGCCGCCTGTTCACCGCAGCGCGCCGCGATCTGGCGCAGAGCGCGATGAAATCACTGATCGTCTGGGCGCTGTCGGAAAACGAAAGCGCCGTGGAATTCTATCGCGCACTGGGCGGCAAGGCCGTGGCGCGCTCATCGGAAAAGTTCGGCACGCGCGTGCTGGATAAAGTCGCCTTCGGCTGGCAGAGCTAAGCTCCGCCGATCAAACACCCGGCGCTGGCAGACCCGCTTGCATGCAAGCCGCGCGCAGCGTGTTCGCCAGCAGACAGGCAATTGTCATCGGGCCGACGCCGCCCGGCACCGGCGTAATGGCGCCGGCGACCGCAGCGGCTTCGGCGAAATTCACATCGCCAACCAGACGCGACTTGCCGTCGCCGGGAATGCGATTGATGCCGACGTCGATCACCGTCGCACCGGGCTTGATCCAGTCGCCGCGCACCATTTCCGGCCGCCCAATGGCTGCAAACAGTAAATCGGCACCGCGGCACAGCGCCAGGCAGATCGCGCGTGCGCGAATGCGCGATGGTGACGGTTGCGTTCTCGGCGAGAAGAAGCTGCGCCAATGGCTTGCCGACGATATTGGATCGGCCGATCACGACGGCAGCGAGCCCGGCCAGCGAAGTCTGTACGGTCTTGGCAAGCTTGATGCAGCCAAGCGGCGTGCACGGCACGAGCCCGGGGAGTCCTGAAGCCAGCCGCCCGGCATTGAGCGGATGGAATCCGTCAACGTCCTTGTCCGGATCGACGGTTGCGATGATGCGCGCGGCGTCGATTTGCGGCGGCAGCGGCAATTGCACCAGGATACCGCTTACGGCGGGGTCTGCATTCAGGCGCTTCACCAAGGCAACCAGCGCCTCTTCGCTGATTTCGTCTGGCAGACGGTGATCGAACGGCCGCATGCCTGCTTCGACGACCGCTTTCGACTTGCTGCCGACATAGGCCTTGCTGGCGGGATTTTCGCCGACAAGCACCACTGCCAGACCGGGTGTCAGGCCTTGCTCGGCCACTAGCCGGCGCGTTTCCGCGCCTACGGCGGCTCGCAGCTCGGCAGCAATCGCTTTGCCGTCGATAATCCGCGCGGCCACGGCGTTCTTAGTAGACGTTCGGCAGGATATAGAGCGCGATCACATAACGAATGAACACGATGATCAAAAACAGGATCACCGGGGAAATATCGATGCCGCCCATACTGGGCAGGATGCTGCGGATTGGTCGCAGCACCGGTTCGGTGATGCGATAAAGAAAATCGCCGATCATCGCGACCACCGGGCTTCGCGTGTTCACGACGTTAAAGGCGACAAGCCAGGAAAAGATCGCCATAGCGATCACGATCCAGATGTAAAGCTGTAAGGCCAGATCGATGACAAGAAAAAGGGCGCGCATAGCTCGATTTCGTTGTTGTTAATGAGCGAACCTAGCGGCTTAAAACGGCGCGAACAAGCCGACGCACCGAGGTCAAAATTCACCGGTTCGGCCGTCCTTGACAGTGGGGGGCCACGGTCCTAAATGGCCCGCACTCGCCCAAAAGGCGCGATTTTGCCGTTTGGCCGGGGCCGTAGCTCAGTTGGGAGAGCGCCTCGTTCGCAATGAGGAGGTCAGGGGTTCAACTCCCCTCGGCTCCACCAGCCTTCGCCCGTTACGCGGGCTACGGCTCGGCGGGCCAGCCTGCATGGAGTAAGCGTAGCGGGCGAAGGCTGCCGGGCCGAAGTTGCGTAGCAACGAAGGCGGGCTCGGGGGGCTGTATGAAATACGTGTATATGCTGACCAGCATTACTTTCCCGGATCGTCACTATACCGGGATTACCGCCGACCTCAGAAAGCGATTCGAAAAGCACAATTCAGGCGCGGTCCCACACACTTCAAAATATAAGCCTTGGCAAATCAAAACGTACATTGCATTCAACGACGAAAAGCAAGCATTCGCATTTGAACGGTATTTGAAGTCTGCCTCGGGACGCGCCTTTGCGAAGAAACGGCTATAGAAAGCTCGCTGTACGAGCCGTGGCTCGGCAGGCCGGTATAGCCCGCGAAGTTGCCCGCCGTAGCTCGGAGAGCGAAGGCGGGCTTTTTATTTCGGGATTTGGATGACCGACGATTTTGTTTCCGCCCCATCGCTGCTTCACCACCGGCCCTATGTGCAGTTCCTCTACGTACGGATTGCCGCCTCGATTGCGCTTCAGGTCCAGGCCGTCGCGGTGGGCTGGCAGATGTATGCCCTGACCCATAGTCCGTTCCAACTTGGCCTGATCGGGCTTGTGCAATTCGTGCCCGCCGTTGGGCTGTTCCTCGCCACCGGCCATGCCGCGGACCGCTACGATCGCCGTCTGATCGCATCGACCGCGCAGACCATCGAAGCGATTGCCGTTGCGGTGCTGGCCTTCGCTATCGGCAGCGGTTACCTGACCCCCGGCCTGTTGCTGACAATGGCGTTCATTATCGGCATCGGCCGTGCCTTCGAGCAACCGAGCCTGCAAACCGCACTGCCAAACATCGTACCGGCAAATGCACTGCCCCGCGCCATCGCCGGCTCGACCTCGGCATCCCAGATTGCGGTTGTCGCCGGCCCAGCCCTCGGCGGCGTACTGATTGCGCTAAGTCCAACGATCGTCTTCGCCATCTGCGCTGTGCTGTGGTTTTCGTCAGCGCTCGTCATGCGCAACATCGCCATGGAGCGATCGGCTACAAAGCGTGAACCAGTGGATGTGAAGCGGCTTTTCAGCGGACTAGTCTTCATCGGCCAGCACAAGGTCGTGCTCGGCGCCATCCTGCTCGACTTGCTTGCCGTGCTGCTGGGAAACGCGACCGGTCTGCTGCCAATCTTTGCGCGCGATATCTTCATGGTTGGACCTCTAGGCTTCGGCGCACTGCGCGCAGCCCCCGCCGCCGGCGCGTTATTGTCGGCGCTGACTTTGACGCGTTGGCCGATCTCGCGTCAGGTTGGTCACCTCATGTTTGCCGCAGTAGCGACTTTCGGGACGGGGACGATTCTGCTGGCGTTGTCGCCGAGCCTGCCGTTCGCAATGGGAGCAATGTTCATTGTCGGCGCTGCCGACACCGTGAGCGTGGTCATCCGGCAATCGTTACTATTACTGCACACGCCTGATGAGATGCGCGGAAGGGTCTTTGCTGTGAGTTCGATGTTCACCGGCACCTCCAACCAGCTCGGCGATTTCCGTGCCGGCTCGGCGGCAGCGCTGCTCGGCACCATTCCAGCGGTACTGATCGGAGGCTGCAGTACGCTTGCGGTGGTGGCGGTCTCGACCCGTCTCTTCCGCACGCTCTTTCAGACTGACAGATACGAACCGACGGCTCAGTAAGGCTGGAACCGAGCAGCCAGCTGCGGCATCATATTGCCGACGAAATACAGTGATTCATGCCGGGAGCGACAAAGGATGATTGCATGCCACTCCACAGTTCCCGGGTAGCTCATTTAAGCCAGTTTTTTATAGTAGTTCTGTTGTTGCTCCGCTCCGGCACGGCATTCGCGCAAACCGCGACCGCACCGTGCGGCGGCGACTTCGGTGCCTGGCTTGAGGCCTTCAAGACTGAGGCAGCGGCCCAGGGTATTTCGCAACGCGCGATCCAGGCCAGCCTAACGGGTGTGACCTACGATCCCGCGATTATCGCACGCGACCATGCCCAGGGCGTATTCAAGCAAAGTTTTGAGCAGTTCTCCGGCCGCATGGTCCCGCCGCGAATGACGCGCGCCAAAAACAAGCTAATCCAGTACGGCTCAATCCTCGGCCGCATCGAACAGCAATACGGCGTGCCGGGCGAAGTCATCGTCGCCATCTGGGGCCTCGAAACCGACTTCGGTGCAGGCAACGGCAACTTCCCCACCATCCGCTCGCTGGCCACGCTGGCTTACGACTGCCGCCGTCCCGATAAATTCCGTAGTGAGCTTCTTGCCGCTCTCAAGATCGTCGATCGCGGCGACATGGCGCCCGGCGATATGCACGGCGCCTGGGCTGGAGAAATCGGACAGACACAATTCTTGCCGTCATCTTATCTGAAATACGCCGTGGACTTTGACGGTAACGGCCGGCGCGACCTCATTCATGACGTATCGGACGTTCTCGCATCAACGGCGAATTATCTGAAGGGTTACGGCTGGCAGCCCGGCAAACCTTGGGACGAGGGCACGCCGAACTTCCAGGTTCTGCTGCAATGGAATGCGTCGCAGGTCTATACCAAGACCGTAGCCTATTTCGCCGACCAGCTTGCTGCCGGTCACTGACCCGAAAACATCACTCAAGCAGCCGCAAGCCACCGTTCGAGAAAGACGCTAAGCCAGGCTCGTGCCGAGTGATCGTAAACCGCACGATCGGCGAAATGCGTGTCGCGTGGCCGCGCGCCGGGAAGCTCCATGCGATCATGCCCACGTGTCGTCCATCGATGCATCATGGCGTGAGTCACATCCGGGTGAAATTGAAGCGCATAGCCGGAGCCGTGGCGAAGCGCCTGCACTTCAAACGTATCGCCTTCCGCCAGAAGCTCTGCGCCGCGCGGCACGTCAAAACCTTCGCGATGCCACTGATAGACACACTCTGGCCACTGCTCGACCAGCGAGAAACCGGCAGCTGTCGGGCGGATCGGGTAGTAGCCAATCTCCGCATGACCGTCCGGATGACGGAAGACCTTGCCGCCGAGATGATTGACGAACATCTGCGCGCCAAGGCAGATACCGAGAAACGGCTTGTTCTCTTTGAGCGGCACGCCAATCCATTCAGTCTCGCAGCGGATGAATGCATCCTGGTCGTTGGCGCTCATCGGACCGCCAAAGATGATGGCTGCGGCATGCTCCGCCATGGTTTCCGGTAACGGGTCGCCGAAGCGCGGCCGGCGCACGTCGAGATGGTAGCCAAGATCGCGCAAGGCGTTGCCGACACGGCCGGGCGTTGAATTTTCCTGGTGCAGAACGATCAGGATCGAATTTTGCATTGGCGATTCGGGCAGCTTCCACAATTTTTGTACCGCGTTCGCCTGCGAAATTGAAGATTTTAACGAGCCTGCCGTGAGCTACCTGTCGCGCTTGCGCTGGTCCACGAGCCGCAACAGCAACGCGTGCGGAACGAAGCGTAACAGCAATACCGCAATTTTGTTGCCGAAGCCGGCAACAACGACACGCTTGCCGCGCATGAGCCCGTCGTAGCCGATTTGCGCGACTCGATCGGGCGGAACCAGGATAGCTCGCGCCGCGCTATCGATCCGCATGCCGGAGCGCGCCTGAAATTCGGTTATGACCGGTCCCGGGCACAGCGCGGTTACGCGCACACCACGGCTGGCAAGCTCTTGGTGTAGTGCTTCGCTGAACGACAACACGAAAGCCTTCGTGGCGAAATAAACTGCCATGCTGGGGCCCGGCAAAAATGCCGCGACCGAAGCTACATTGAGGATGCCGCCGCGATGACGCACAAGACTGTCGGCAAAGATCAGCGACAATTCGGTGAGCGCACGGATATTCAAATCGATCATACCGAGCTGTTCGTCCCGCGACAGCGCAGTCGCGGAGCCGGTCAGGCCAAAGCCGGCGTTATTGACGACAATCTCCGGCTCAAGTTCGAGCAGGAGAAGCTGTTCCCGAATCTTGTTCGCGGCGTCTCGCTGTTCGAGGTCTGCGGGCAGCACGACCGGACGCGGCTTGCCAGTCGCTGCGATCTCGTCGGCCAGAGCCTCAAGGCGGTCCTGACGCCGCGCGACAAGCACAAGTTCGTGACCATGTGCCGCGAACACCCGCGCCAGCTCCGCGCCGATGCCGGCGGAAGCGCCGGTGATCAGCGTGATGGCCTTCATGCCTCGTTGCCGGAGTCCGACTCGCCGCTGACCTGACGGCGAAGCAAAATGCGCTCACGCGGCGAAACGCCCAGCAGGTCGGCAGCCCGCCAGACAAGATTGTCTTCGAGTTCGTCGCGCTTGCCGTCGGCATAGACGATTTCCCACATCATCTCGACGATCCGGGCCCGGCCCTCCTCGTCGAGCGAGCGGTTGAGCTGATGGGTGAAATGATACAGATCGACCGCTTCGTGCTCAGCCGCAGTTGCCTTCTCGATCAGCTCTTCGGTCGCGGCCTCGTCAAGATTGAAGCGCTGTTTGATCACGGCATGGAGCTTGTCGTTCTCGCTCTGCGACATATCGCCGTCGATCGCGGCGGCATGGACCAGCATGGCAGCGGCGGCAAGCCGATAATCGTCCTCGCCGAACTGGCTTGGATGCTTTTCGCCGTCGACAAATTCGCTGATGAAATTTCTGAAAGATTCAAACACGCCTAGCCTCCATATAGGCTTGAGGTGGCATGTCGAAGGCAGGAAGTCTAGGGTTGAGCCTCCTGCCCCATCGCGAGTTTTATGGCCGAATAATACCTTCTTTCTCGGACAGGAGTTCGTCATGCCGCCGTCAATCAACCGTCAGGTCCGTTTGAAGTCCCGACCGGATGGCATTCCGCAGGCCGAGAATTTCGAGATCGCCGAAACGGCCGTGCCTGAACTTTCCGACCGGCAATTCCTGGTGCGCAACGAGTTTCTTTCGGTCGAGCCGGCCATGCGCGGCTGGGTGTCGGCGGCGGCGAACTATTCGACCCCGGTGGGCATCGGCGAGGTCATGCGTTCGTTTGCCGCCGGCACTGTCGTGGCGTCACGCCATCCCGATTATCCCGAGGGCCAGGCGGTCATGGGCTTGCTGGGCTGGCAGGACTATGCGGTGTCGGACGGCAAATCGATCACCCGGAAGGTGAGAGAAAAAGATTTGCCGTTGTCGCTGTCGCTCGGAATTCTGGGATTGAACGGTGTCACTGCTTACTTCGGGCTGCTTGATGTCGGAGCGCCGCGACCGGGTGACACTGTCGTTGTCTCCACTGCGGCCGGTGCCGTCGGTTCGGCCGTCGGACAAATCGCCAAACTTTCCGGTTGCCGCACGGTTGGGCTCACCGGCGGCGCGACCAAGGTCAGGCTCTGCCGGGAGGAGTTCGGTTACGATGCCGCCATCGATTACAAAACCGGCAATCTCGACGAGGCGCTCAAAGAAAGTTGTCCGCGCGGCGTCGACGTCTATTTCGACAATACGTCAGGCGTAATCAGCGACGCCGTGCTGCCGCAACTCGCCATTGGCGCGCGCGTCGTCATCTGCGGCACGGCGTCCATTTCAAGCTGGGATCCGCCGCCGACGGGGCCGCGCGTCGAACGGCATATTCTGGTCAAGCGGGCGACGGATGTCGGGCTTTCTCGCCTTCGACTATCAGCATCGCTACGAAGAAGCGATTGCGCGGCTGGCGGCGTGGGTGCGCGACGGCCGCCTTCGTTATCGCGAGGAAATCCTCAATGGCATCGAGAATTGTCCAGGCGCGATTGCAGAGCTCTATCGCGGCGAAAACCTCGGCAAGCGGCTTATCCGGCTTGCTGTGTAGCGGCTATTGAATCGCCTTGCCGTCGTGATAGCTCTCTTCGAGCAATTGCAAATTGGCCTGGACGTAAGGATTGGATGGATCTTTCGCTTGCGCTTCCTGAAGCTTCTTGTGGGCGCGCTCGTAGTCGCCGCGCAGCATGTACGAGAAGCCCTGGTCGTTGAGAATCTCAGCCGTCGGACCGATGATATGAATCGCCTGCGAATAGGCGCGATCGGAGAGATCGAACCGGTGCAGCCGATCGTAAGAAGCCGCAAGGCCGACCCAGGCTTCGGCATCGTTCGGATGCTTCTCTGCCGCAGTGCGGAAGCTCTTTTCAGCCAGCCCAAAGTTGTTGCTGCGGAAATATTTCTTGGCGAGTGACAAATCGTCGTTCGGATCGTCGCCAACGAGGCCTGGCTTCGACAGCGGGGCAACCGGTTCACCGCTTGGCCCGGGCTCGGCGGGCTGAGTGACGAAAGATCCGGTGACGTCGTTTGATCCGGTCGTGCTGTCCTGGGTGTCACTGGAGGCGGCGGGACTCGGCTTGAGCATATCGCCGAGCTTGGTCGAGCTCGAGCAAGCGCCAAGACTCGTCACAACAGCCATGACGATCACGATCCGCGCCACTCGGACACTCATCACGCGCCTCGGATCACGATACGCCCAGCAATTAGCGCAACAATGCGAGCATAGGACCCGCCCCATCCGTGCCTGGACAGCACCGGACGGGCCGAAACTAGGCCACGATCGTTAAGATTTTCTCGATCAGGCTACCCGGCTGATTCCAGCCAGGAAAACCTCACCAATTACCGGTCGCCATGCGGACGATAATGGGACAGAGGATGACCACGAACAGCACTGGAAAGATGCAGATCATCATCGGCAGTGCGAGCTTTGCCGGTAGGCTGTAGGCCTTCTCCTCGGCGCGCGACAACCGCTTATGGCGCATGTCGTCGCTGTAGACCCGCAACGCCTCGCCAATGCTGGAACCCAACTCATCCGATTGCTGGATGAGTGTCGCAAATGAACGGGCTTCTTCAAGCCCAAGACGGTCACCCAGATGTTCGAGCGCTTCCGTCATGGTGCGGCCGGCGCGGATTTCGAGATTGGCCATGTGGATATTGGCCGCAAGCGAGGGATAGGAATCGACCAGTTCGCGGCCGATCCGATCGAGCGCCGCTTCCATGCTCAGACCGGCGTCCGCGCACACCACCAGCAAATCCATGAAGTCGGGAAACCCAGACTGATGCTGCACGCGTTTTTTTTCGATGATGCGGTCGAGAAAGAAGCTCGGCGCCAGATAACCGAATAATCCCCCAACCATCAGGAAAAGCCAGAACGACGTCTTGCCGCCGAAGCCAAGCATCGGCAACAGAAAGAACGATGCACCTGTCACGGCGACCGCCGTCAGGCCGCGGGCTATAAAAAAGATGGCGGCGCCGTGCGGGCTGTAAATGCCGGCTTGTACCAACCGGCGGCGCAAAATCTTGACGTTTTCGTCGTCGACCGCGGAGTAATGCTTGGTGGTGTATTCGATCAGCTTCTGCGCCGCACGCAGTCCTGAATAACGCAGCGCGCGTCGGCCACCGGGCTCGTCGACATCGATGCTGACTCGCGCCGCGCGGCGGCGCACCGCTCCGCGCACTCGCACGCCGAGCATCACCGCGAACGCCAAGGTCGCGGTCGCGAGAAACACCAGTACCGTCAACATCGTCGACGCGCTGGTACCAAACATGGCGAAGGTTGCGGTTGGGTCCATCGGTCAGATCTTGAAGTTCACCATCTTGAACATGATGAGATTGCCTATGCTCATCCAGCCGGCGGCGGAGAACAGCAATATCTTGGTCAAATGCTCGTGCCAGACCGAAGCGTAGAAATCGGGCGCGATGATCTGGATGATGCCGAACATGCCGATCGGCAGCGCCGAGAGAATCATTGCTGAGGCACGTCCCTCGGACGCCAGCGCCCGGATTTTGCGGCGCATCTTGAAGCGTTGGCGGATAACGCCTGAAAGGTTATCCAGGATTTCCCCGAGATTGCCGCCGGTCGAACCCTGAATAGCGACCGCAGTCACAAACAGAGGCAAGTCGTCCGAGCCAATGCGGCCGTAAAGATTGCGCATCGCAGTTTCCAGATCGGCGCCATACGTGACTTCGTCCGAGACCATGCCGAACTCGCTGCCGATCGGGTCGGGCATTTCGCGCCCGACCATGGCAATAGCGATCGGCACGGGATGACCAGCGCGCAGGCTGCGAACGATGATATCGAGGGCATCGGGAAACTGTGCGCCGAATTTTTTCTGCCGCCGCGCACGCAACATTCGCAGCACCAAATAAGGCAGTGCCGTTGCGCTGAACAAGGCCGCGAACAGGGCCTGAAGCAGGCTGCCGCGGAATATCCACGTCAACAGGAATGCCACAACAGTCGTGATCGCGATAATGATGAAAAGACGCGCAAAGCCGATAGTGAGGCCTGATTGCAGGATCAGGCGGTTGAGCGAAACCAGATCGAGCCGATAATTACCGCCGCTGGTCAGGCCGCGTTCACGCCGTAATTCGATCAGCACACTTTCGCGATCCGTGCGATCCTTTGACAGCATCAGCCGCCGATTAATTTTGCTGCGATAGGAGGCCGCCGAGTAAGTCGTCAGATAGATGACTTCGAAGGTCAGGCCCACCGAAACGGCGATGAACAGCCAGACCAGATAGATCGGGTTGAAGTCGAGCAGAGCGCTCATAGCGGCTGCGACGGATCGAAATAGGTCCCCGGCAGCTTGATGCCCAAGGCGACCAGATCAGTAAGAAAGCGCGGCCGCACGCCAGTAGCCTGGAAGTGCCCCTGTACGGCGCCATCCGGAGCAGTGCCGGTGCGGATGAACTTGTAGACTTCCTGCATCTGGATGATGTCGCCTTCGAGACCGGTGATCTCGGCGATGCTCATGACCCGGCGCTTTCCATCGGACAGACGCGACAGCTGCACGATGATCCGGATCGCCGAGGCGATCTGGCCGCGAATTGAGGAAACAGTCATCGGCAAGCCAGCCATGCCGATCATCTGCTCAAGACGCGAGATCGCGTCGCGTGGTGTATTGGCGTGGACCGTCGCCATCGAGCCTTCGTGACCGGTGTTCATGGCTTGCAGCATGTCGAAGGCTTCTTCGCCGCGGCACTCGCCAAGGATCACTCTGTCCGGACGCATACGCAGTGCATTCTTCACCAGGTCACGCTGGCGGATTTCACCCTTGCCCTCGATGCTCGGCGGCCGTGTTTCCATACGGCCAACGTGCGGCTGTTGCAGTTGCAATTCCGCGGCATCCTCGATGGTAAGCAAGCGTTCTTTTTCGGAAATGAACGCCGAAAGCGCGTTCAGCATCGTCGTTTTGCCGGAGCCGGTACCGCCGGAAATAATCAAGGTGATGCGGGCCCGCACCGCAGCCGCGAGCAGTTCCGCCATTTGCGGCCGCAATGCACCGACGTCGACCAGCTTGTTCAAGTTGAACGGCTTCTTGGAGAATTTACGGATCGACACCAGCGGACCATCGATTGCCACCGGGCGCACCGCGACGTTAACGCGGGAGCCGTCGAGCAGGCGGGCATCGCACATCGGATGCGATTCATCGACACGCCGGCCGACTGCCGAAACGATCTTGTTGATGATGCGCAGCAGATGAGCCTCGTCCTTGAAGCGCACACCGGTCGGCTCGAGCACACCGCGGCGCTCAACATAGACGCACTCGTGACCATTGATCAGGATGTCATTGACGGTTTCGTCCTTGAGCAGCGGCTCAAGCGGACCGAGTCCGGTCATCTCGTCGAGAATTTCCGAGACGAAGTCGTTGAGCTCTTTCGTGTTGAGCGCCAACCGCTCGGTCAGGACATACTGCGAGACAAGCTGCTGGACGTGAGCACGCATGTCCTCTTCCGGCAGTTTTTCCAGCGCCGAAAGATTGATCTCCTCGATCAGCCGGCGGTGCAACCGGACCTTGGCATCAAGCACCTTATCGGTGAGCAGCGGATTGGCTGGCGCCGGCACGGCAGGCTCCGGCGCCGGTTGCTCCGGAAATGAATTCCAGGAAACGGTTTGCGCCGGAGCGCTCTCTTCGACCGCCGGAACGATTGCCGGAGCGGCGACGCGATGGGTAGAGAAACGACCGGTCATAACTGTACTTTACCTATGACTGAACTTCGTCTTTGGTCGCTTAGCCGCGCGCCCAGGACAGACTTAGTTTCTTTGCCGCCGCCACCGCACCTGTCTTGGCCGCCGGCTGCGGCAGGACGAGTTGCTTGAGTTGAAGCGTGATCCTGTTGCCCTTTTTGACTTCGTCCAAAGGCACGCCACGATCAATCGCCTCGCGGACCAGCGCGTAATCGTTCGGTATGCAGGCGAGGAAGGCATCGCCGATCGCCTGTTCGATATCGCTCTTGCGCAAGCCCGCAGAGAACGTCTTCTGCACAAAGCGATTGATGATGACTTGAGGCTTCGGCCCGTCGCCGAGGCGCTCCCGTATGGCCAAGACGAGCTGCTTGGCCTGACGTAGACCCGGTACCGTGGTTTCGCTGACGACGAATAGCTTGTTGGAGCCCAGCAACACGCTGTCGGTCCAGGAGAACCAGGTGCGCGGCATGTCGAATACGACGTAGTCGAAATGCGATGACACCAGGTCAAGCAGCCGGGTTACGACGTCTGGGTCGAACGAGCGCATTTCGGCCGGACGATTTGGCGCCGCGATTACCGACAAGCCGGAGGGGTGCTGCGACAGCATGACTTCAAGAAGCTGCCGATCGAGCCGGTCCGGGCTCGGTTCGATCTCGCTGATATTGAGTCGCGGTTCGATGTCGAGATAATCGGCGCATGCGCCATGCTGGAAATCGAGATCGACCAGACAGGTGGAGGTCTTGCCGCGCCCGCCGCTGTTTAACAGCAGCATTGCGGTTTGCACCGCGAGCGTGGTGACACCTGCGCCGCCGACCGCGGGCAGGAAAGTGATGATTTGCGCTTCCGTGGTATCGGAGTTGCCCGGATTCTTGGCGACGCGCGCGCAGGCCCGCACCAACTCGACCGGCGAAACTGGTTTGACCAGGAAGTCCGCAGCCCGCATTTGCATCAGCTGGCGCGCTACGATGGCGTCGAAGCTCTGCGTTACCACGACTACGGGCGGCCAATTGCCGATCCGGGCAATCATGCGCTCAAGCGCCAGCAGCTCGGCTGAATCGTTGGCGTCGATGTCGGCGACAACGACTGTGGCGCTTTCAAGCTTGAGAGATTCCGCGTTGGCGGCGAGCTTTCCTTTGATAACCTCAAGGCCGATCTTTGCGCTCGCGCCAAATGTTGCACGAACAAACTCTGCGAACGCATCGTCCGCGGTCAGAACGACCACATTCGTCTGTGGCGCGGGTGAGTTCGACTGGCCGCTAGGCATTTTCAAGCTCATGTTTCGTGAAATCACATCACCTTGAGTCGGGATTTGGGCTATTGCCGCTGCCGGCGCCGTTCGCTAGCGGCGCGCTACCCGAAACCATTTGTCCCTGGCAGCTCGCCGTCGCCTGCGGTGACGCGCCCGTATCGTTTGTGGGATCCAGGTCAACTGGTTGGTTTTCTCTGTTCTTGCGATAGCACTCGACCGCACGCTGCATACGCTCACCATTGAAGGCGAGATTGTTGTTATTGCTGTAGCGCGGCCACGGATCGACCGTCTCCTCAGCCGTGTTCGACGCCACCGCATCGTTGGCGCCGAGCGAGATGGTCTCGCGCCGGTCGTAGTAGATGTCGGAGCAGCCCGCGAGCAGCGCGCCGAGCGCCACCGCGGCGGCGACAGCGCGGCCGGCGCGATTAATCCCTGGCCGTGACATAGACGCCTCCATTTTTCGGCAGGTCGAGGATGTGACCGACATAAGGACGATTGAGCGCACCGACAGCGAGCCGCGCGAGCGCCGGGCTTACCTCGGCTTGACCCATCAGGAAGAAGTCGACGTCATTGCCGGGCAGTGTGCTGTCGAGCGGCGTATGCACGGGATCGGTCGGCCGCAGCGGACGCACAACGTGCGGCGTCACCAAGATGACCAGATCGGTTTCGTTCTTCTTGTACTCGGAACTGCGGAACAACGCGCCAAGCACCGGCACGTCACCGGCCCATGGCAGCTGATCCTGGCTGGTCTGGCTGTCGTTCTGCAACAAGCCCCCGAGCATGAAACTTTGGCCATCACGCAGTTCAACTGTGGTCGAAGCTTCGCGCACCGTAAGCCCCGGTACCGAAATGCCGTTGGCCACCACCGAAGTTGTGGGATCGATCTGGCTGACATTCGGCTTGATCACGAGATTGATCTGGCCGTTGTTCAATACGGTCGGCGTAAAGGCGAGACCGACACCGTACTTCTTGTATTCGATCGTAATCTGGCCGAGGGAGCCCGGCACCGGGATGGGATATTCGCCACCAGCGAGGAAACTCGCGGTATCGCCCGACAGGGCTACGAGATTGGGCTGCGCCAGGTTGCGAATAAGACCTTTTTGTTCCAGCGCGTTAAGCGCAACGTCGATTGGGGCCGAGCCACCAACCAGCCGGCCGATGAGGAAGCCGAACGGCGACGAGCCCGACAGCACGCCAGCCGCGGTAGTCGCTGCTACTGGCAGTGCCGCGGCGGGTTGCTGGTCACCGACGTTCGCCAAAAAGCGGTTGCCGAATACGTTCCATTGCACCCCGAGTTCACGGCTCGCCTGCCGCGACGCTTCGATGAAACGCACCTCCAGCATGACTTGCTGCGGTTGCGTCACCTGAACAGTATTGATGACATCGGGTGCGAACTGGCGGGCAATCGTCACCGCCTTGTCGAGCGTGGCGGCATCCGCTGCCGTGCCGGTCAGCATGATGCGGCCATTAATCGACGACACCCTGATAGCGCCGCCGGTGAAGCGGGCAATCTCTGAGTTGAGCAGCGAGACGTCGTAGGACACCTCGACGTCGAAGACGCCAACAACTTCTTTTTCCTTGCCATAGACCGTCACGCGCGTGGCGCCGATCTTCTTGCCGAGGATCGACAGCGCGTGGTCCGTCAACGCGTTGACATCGGCCACGCTTGGGTCGCCGACCGTGATGTCCGAGAAGCTCTGATCGGTGCGCACGTCCAGCGACTTTCCGATCGTCACTATTACCGAGGATGTGTGCGCCGGGTTCACCAGCGTAACCTGCTGATCTGCATAAGACGTCACCGGCATCTGCGTTGCCACCAAAGCGACCGCAAGCACCGCACGCACGGCTGCACACCGCAGCAGCGCACCCTTTCGAACTCTGGCTTTGTACTGGTTCTTCACGTCTAACTCCCCACCGCTACTCGTTAGCCCCAAAATCGACTTCCACAACTTGAGCTTCGCTTCGTCCCCGCCGTCGCTCAGCTACGTCAATTAGTCTCTCGCTCTTGCCCCGACATGGTCGCAGAGGCGCCCTCGACCGGCACTTTGTACCGATCCAGTTTCGATCCGCGTGTAATGCCGATGCTGACAAACCCCAAATCATTACCTGTTGCATGCGGATGACTGAGATCGGTGAGCGTCACTTGCCGCGTGGCGCTTTCCGCGACCTCACCGGCTTTGCGCAGCAACAGTGAAAGCGTGCCAACGTTGGCAGCAAGCGCCAGCCGCTGTCCGTCAACGACGTCCACTTCAAGTGTCACGGATTTGACGACGGACGGCTTTTCGGCGCGAATATCGGCAAGCTGGTCGACAGCAATCACACGCGCATTCTGCTCAACGACATCACTCGTCGCTTCGTTCTTGTCATTTTGTCGCGTCAGCACGACATCGACGCGATCGCCCGGCAACACGAAACCGGCAACACCTTCAACATCGTTGACGCGGATGGTAACCGCGGTCATGCCTTCCTGAATCATCGCCGATAGCGTGGCGCGCTGGCCGGGCCCGGTGACTTTGGCCGCGAGTATTGCTTCGTTAGTGTCGATCGGCCCGAGCACGATACGCTTGCCGGTCAGCAAATCCGCGATCTTGCGAAAAGCTCCCGCCGGCATTGCGCCTTCCGGCCACGCCATTTCACGCATCGCCGGTGCGGTCAGTTCGTCGCCGAACCGCAACGGCTTTGTCGCAACAACGATCGTGCGTGCCGGTGGCTCCGTCTTGCGATTTGCTTCGAGGCTCTTCAGACGCTCATCGGCCTGATTGTTGAGCCATACTTGCGCGAGAAATACCGCGAGCAGTCCGAACAGGACTGCAAAGCCACCCATGACTAAGGTACTCGCGCGCAACTTCGTCCCCTGAATGACGCCGTGAATTCTTGTCTCGTCGGGAACGACTATTGGCCTGTTCGTAGTGTTGAATTGGTGAAGTTACTGGCGGTTCTGGGCCTATGCTGAAGATTGGTTGAAGCGGTATTCTTTACAGTGCGTGTATCGCAACGATCAAAGTGAAGAGGTATCGTTTACAAAATTTACGCGCTGATTTTTCTCGCGCATTCCTCGCGCCGCAAAGCCCGCAAATACTGACGGAATCGCACGATGCCTCTTCCGCGAATTGTGGCAATTGCCATGTACTGGTTTTAACATTTCGCGGTAGTACACTATTAAGGACAGAGAACACGCGCTCGGAACGCCAGGAGAAAAGCCCGATGAACAAGCCTCACATCAGCTATGTGGACCCCGCGACGGTAACGGATAAAGCCATGCTCGCCGAGTTCGATCGCTGCGCGCGCGAGGGTACACCGCGGCCGGAAAGCCAGGCCATCCGCGCCCATGTGCCGGCGGTGTTCTGGGCGTTTGCCAATTCCTGGCGCGACGTATTCAAGAACGGTGTCGCCGACCACGATCTCAAGGAGCTGTGCCGCGTTTATGTTTCGCGGTCGGTAAAGTGCGAATTCTGTGGCAATCAACGTTCGATGAAAGCCGCGTCGCAGGGACTGGCCGAGGACGACTATCGCGATCTGATCAACTTCGAGTCTTCACCCCATTACAATGAGCGCCAGAAGGCGGCACTATCCTATGCCGAAGCGATCACTTGGGATCTCCCGGTCGACGACAAGTTCTGGGCGCGGCTGCACAAACACTTCAGCGAGCCGGAGCTGGTCGAGATCGGTTATTTCGTCGCTTTGACGATGGGACAGCAGCGCTGGCTGCGTACGCTTAACATCGACCATCATCAGATCATGGCCGGCACCGACGCTTCGATGGCGCCGGGCTTCGAGAATGCCGAAACCTCGGCGCACTCGAAACAGAGCGCGGATTATTGGACCGGCCAGAAGGTTGCGGCGGCGCGCGCGGCCGAATAACTAAACAGTGGCGAAGCCGCGTGGCACCGCATGCATCGGCTCGATGCCGGTCTCGGTGATCAGCACCATCTCGCCGGTCTGGACGCCGGCCATGCCGTCGGTGGTCACCACGTTGGGCTGGATGACCACCACCATGTTGGCCTGGAACGGTTCGTCCGGCACATGGGCGCTCGGGCGGCTTTTAGTGCCGAGGATCGGCGGCAGATAGCCGCCGCCATAGCCATGCAGGAGATCGTCAATGATGGTGAAGCCGGCATCCTCGATGACGCCGGCCGCCTCGATCACCTCGCGCGGCATCGCACCGGCCTTGAGCACCTTGGCAACCGCAGCGAACGCGGCATCGGCAACAGCGTGCAGATCGCGATAAAGCCTGGTCGGCTCCTCGCCAACCGCGAAACTGCGCAGCACCTGGCCAGGATGCTCCCAGAACGATGCGCTGATTTCGGAAAAGACGATATCGCCGTGCGCCACTTTGCGGTTGCCGACAAATTGCGTCGGCACGCCGAGGTTTGGATTAGCCATCGATGTCACGCCAAAGAAATGAATGACATTGATGCCGCCGAGCGAAACGTAAGCGTGCTCGACCAACTCGGAGAGCTCACGTTCGTTTAATCCCGGACGCAGGCCGTTGCGCAGCGCCATCATGCCGCGATCGCTAAACGCCGCGCCGATCCGCATCCAGTCAAGTTCTTCCGCGGACTTGACCTGGCGCAGCCGTCCATAGCGGCGATTGAGATTGGCGACGGTGCCGAACTTTGCCGACAACATTGCGTGATGTTCGAAGGCCATCGGGCCAATCACCGCGACCCGGCCATTCTTCGCACCACGCTTTTCCAACATTCCGATGGCAGCTTCGGTACAGGACGCACCGCCCCAGGCGACTTCGGCCGGCGCAGCGAGTTTACTTGCCAGTGGCGCGTGATTGACGTGCTGCACGAACATCGCGTCCGGCTTGTTTGGCGTGAATACACCAACCGCCTCGGCGGTCACCGGCCAGCCGGTCAGCCACTGCACCACAGAGCCGAAACGATTGGCGCCGCAGTAGACCAGATGATCAACGCCGGCCTCCAGCAACAGGCCCGCGACAGCGGCACGGCGGCGCTGCATTTCGGCATCGCTAAAGCGCGGATAGTCTGCCTCGTGGAGGGCACGCAGATGCGGGGGCAGTATAAAATCGTCTGACTTGACCGACACCTATTACTCCTGTCATGCCCCGCGAATATGGGGCCTAAGCCCCACGTTCGATCGTACAATAACATGCGTTGCCGCCTACTGGATCATCCGCGTTTGCCGATGATGACGCCCTGCTCAGGAGACTTCCCACCATGCCTTCGTCTTTGATCGATTCCTCAATATTCCGCGACATCTTCTCGACCGAGGCGATGCGGCGGGTGTTTTCCGACGAGAACCGCGTGCAAAAGTATCTCGACTTCGAGGCTGGATTGGCAAAGGCCCAGGCGCGGCTCGGCATCATTCCGAAAGAGGCCGGCGAGGAGATCGTCCGGCATTGCAACGCCAGCGAGATGGATTTCGCGAAACTCAAGACCCAGACCGAACGCATCGGCTATCCGGTACTGCCGGTGGTGCAGCAACTGGTTGGGCTGTGCAAGGATGGGCTCGGCGAGTGGTGCCACTGGGGCGCGACCACCCAGGACATTACTGACAGCGCCACGGTGATGCAGATCCGCGAGGGCCTTGCACTCGTCGAAGCAGACCTGAATGGCATAGCCGACGCGCTCGCCCATCTCGCCCGCAAGCACCGCGACACGCCGATGGCCGGCCGCAGTAATTTGCAACAGGCGGTGCCGATCACCTTCGGCTACAAGATGGCGACGCTGCTCGCAGCTTTCGAACGGCACAAGCAGCGGCTGAAAGAACTAAAGTCGCGCGTGCTGGTCGGGGAGTTCGGCGGCGCTGCCGGCACGCTGTCATCGCTGTCCGGACGCGGGCTCGAGACGCAGGCCGAACTCATGAAAGAACTGAACCTTGGCCAGCCGGCTATCGCCTGGCACACCGTGCGCGACACCATTGCCGAAGTCGGCTGCTTTCTCGGCCTCGTCACCGGCACCTGCGGCAAGATCGCGTTCGACGTCAAATTGATGATGCAGACCGAGGTGGAGGAGCTTTACGAGCCATTCCACGAAGGCCGCGGCTCGTCCAGCACCATGCCGCAAAAGCGTAACCCGATCTCGTCGGTTTACATCACCGCGCTGACGTCGGTGGTGCGCCAGCAAACTGCCGCACTGCTGGATGCCATGGTCGAAGACCACGAGCGCGCCACCGGCCCATGGGAGATCGAGTGGATCGTGTTGCCGGAAATCTTCTGCCTCTCCGCCGGCGCATTGGCGCAGACCCTGTTCGTGCTGAACGGATTGCAGGTCGATGAAAAGAGGATGCGCAGTAATCTCGACATCACCAAAGGACTGATCGTGTCGGAAGCGGTTATGATGGGTCTCGGCCCCTATCTCGGCCGCCAATACGCGCACGATCTGGTTTATGACATCTGCCGCAAAGTCGTCGCGACCGGCCGCCCGTTGGTCGACCTGCTGGCAGAGAGCGCGGAAATCACCAAGCACCTCGACCGCGCCGCGCTGGCGAAGCTTTGCGATCCGGCGAACTATCTCGGCGAAGCCGGCGCCATGGTGGACCGGGTACTGGCGATGCGAGGGAATTAGAGCATGATCCGGAAAAAGCCTGCCTTCGGACTTGATCCGTAGGTGAAAGCCGGTTTTCCGAAAAGATCATGCTCAATCAAAATGCTAGAGCGACGATCGATTCAATCTAAAACGACTTCGCTCTAGTTATTCGGCGGCCGCCGCCTTAGCCGCCGCCTGTTCCTGGACGAATTTCGCGATCGCAAGATTATCGACCTTGCCGGAGCCGAGCATCGGCAACTTGTCGAGCACGATAACTTCGGCAGGCAGCATCAATTCCGACGCGTGTTTGCTGCGCGCGAAGGCCATGAAGTCGCTTCGCGTCGCGCCCTTCCTGTCGGTGATCATAATCAGGCGCTCGCCCTTGCGTGCATCGGGCGCTGCCGCCACTGCGGTCTGATTGTCCGGCCACAGCTCGGCTGCCAGCATTTCGACCGCAGCCAGCGAAACCATCTCGCCGCCGATCTTGGCGAAGCGCTTGGCGCGGCCTTTGATGGTCATGAAACCTTGATCGTCGAAAGCGACGATATCGCCGGAGTCGTGCCAGCCGTCAGCCGGTGGATCGAGCACACCGGGGTTGTCGGCGCGCAGGTAGCCAAGCATGACATTCGGGCCCTTGACGTAAAGCCGCCCGCCCTCGTCGACACCTTCCACTTTTTCCAACTTCGACGACATGCCGGGCAACAAGCGACCAACGGTGCCGAATTTGTTGAACATCGGGGTATTGAACGACATCACCGGCGAGCATTCGGTGACACCGTAGCCTTCGAGAACGCGCAGGCCGAACTTTTCCAGATAAATCCGGCGCGTCGTTTCTTTCACCGGTTCGGCACCCGCCAGCACCAGCCGCAGCGAACGGAAGTCGTAAGGATTGGCTGCGCGCGCATAACCGTTGAGGAACGTGTCGGTCCCGAACAGGATCGTCGCGCAGACGCCATAAACGAGTTCCGGCACGGTGCGGTAATGCAGCGGCGACGGATAAAGGTAGGTCGGCACGCCGGAGACGAGCGGCAGGATAGTGCCCGCGGTGAGCCCGAAGGAGTGAAATACCGGCAGGACGTTGAACAGCTTGTCTTCCCGGCCGAAATCGATGCTGGCTTCCGCTTGCGCCACATTCGACAGAATGTTGCGGTGTGACAGCACTACGCCCTTGGGCGAGCCTTCCGAACCCGATGTGAACAGGATTGCGGCCCAATCGTCGGGCTTGCGCGCGACAAGCGGCTTCTTCCAGTGCAGCGCGCCAGAAAGCTTGTCGAACAGGCTGATCGTCGGACGAATATCCTCCAGGTACAGGATGCGCACTTGCTTGCCGACCTGCTCGACAAGATTCTCCAGCCGGGCTTTTTCCACGAAAGCGCGCGACGTCAGGATGGTTTTGACGTCGGCAGCGCGGCAAGCCGCGAGAACGTTGGCTGCCCCGGCCGTGAAATTGATCATCGCCGGAACGCGGCCCCCCGACATGACGGCGAACAAGGTGACGACCGCGCCATTCGATGTCGGCAGCATAACGCCGAGTGCATGACCTTCGGCCGCGAGCGGCATAAGCTTGGCACCCAAGATCCGAACTGCTTGTAGCAGCCGTTTATAGGTCAACTGGCCGCTGACTGGATCCTCGACGGCGAGCCAGCCCGGGCCGTTATCGTGCGCCGCTTTAATCAGCGCTTCGACGATGGTGCGGTCGGTCGAGGTGGTGCGAAAGACCATGTCCGACATGATCTGGTATAGCGCAGCGCCGGCGGCTTGCCGGCGCTTGCGTCCCTTAAGCTCAGGATCGATCTTAAGCTTGACTGGCTCAAGAATTGTGACGGCGAATTTCGGAAACAGCTTGCGCTTGACCTGAGAACTCTTAAGCCGGCTGAACATGGTCCTTTGCGGCCCATCGATGCGGACCGGAACGACCATCGCGTCGGACTTGTCGGCGATCAGACCTGCGCCGTCGTACACTTTCATCAGGCTGCCCGTGACGCTGATGCGGCCCTCCGGGAAGATCACCAGCATTTCGCCGTCGCGCACGGCGTTGATGATGGTGCGCATCGCCATGGGTTTGAGCGGATCGAGCGCCATGGTCCGTACCATCTTCAGGAACGGCTGAATCCACCAATGCTTCGACATCGCGACGTCGACGGCGAAGACCGGCCGTTTCGGCAGGATCGACATCGCCAGCGGCGGGTCAAGGAAGCTGACGTGATTGGGCGCGATGATCGCGTTGTGGCCGGCCTTGGCGACATTCTCCAGGCCTTTAACCTCAAGCCGGTAGAACGTGCGAAAGATTATCGAGAGAAAATCAATCGCCCAGCTTGCCGGCATGGTGCGGCCGATGATGATCGCGACAATGAGATTGGCGAAGCCAATCAGCGCGAACAGGCTGGCGACGCCGAAGCCAAGTTTTTGCAAGATCGCCTGGACGATGGCGCCGATCACCATGAAGGCGGCATTGAGCACATTGACGCCGGCAACGATGCGCGCGCGGCGGTCAGCGCCAGCCCAGGCCTGCACCGCGGCAAATGCCGGCACCACGAACAGGCCGCCGGCGATCGCCAGCGCCGCGAGATCGATCGCGATGTGCCAACTGTAGCGCGTGGCAAAGAACGCGCCGAGATCCAACGGGGTCGTTGCCGGGACGAGCGCCGATACCGTCCAGCCGAGATCGAGCGAGAAAATACCGAGCAGAACGCTGGCAACTAGCGTCGGCAGCAGCACGATCCGTCCATGAGCCAACCACGCCGCCAGCGCTGAACCGACCGCAACCGCGACCGAGAAGATCGTCAGGAAAGCGGTGATGACGGCTTCGGTGCCGCCAATGTTGACGGTGACGAGCGGCGGCAGCAGCGACAGGATCAACGCGCCAACGAGCCAGAACCAGCTCACCACGATCGCGCCCCACCACAGACGCGGATCGGCGCGAAGCTGTTTGATCAGCGAGCCGGTCGACACAAGTATATTGCGATTGATGATGAGTTCGGGCGCGCCCTCCCCCGTCTTCGGGATGAACCGGCTCGCGATCCAGCTCGCCAGCGCGGTGAAGATCATCAGCCAGGCGAAATGGATTGGGTTGCTGTTGCCGCGCGCGGCAATACCGGCGGTGATGGTCCCGATCAGGATCGCGAGGAAGGTGCCGCCCTCGATCAGCGCGTTGCCCGCCGTCAGTTCGGAGCGGCTGAGATGGTCGGGCAGGATGCCGTATTTAACCGGGCCGAACAGCGCCGCCAGGATGCCGTACAGCAGCACCGCGAGGAACAGCAGGATCAGCGAATGAAAGGCAAAGCCCGCCACCGCAACAACGGTGACGGCTATTTCGACGAGCTTGACGCGCTGCGCGACCAACGCCTTGTCATAGCGGTCGGCCAGTTCACCGCCGAGCCCGGACAGAAAGAAGAACGGCAGGATCAGCGTCGCGCCGGCGAGCGTGATCAGCGCCGCAGAATTGCCGCCGGAGACCTGAAACAAGATGACGAAGACCAGCGCGGTCTTGAGGAAATTGTCGCCGAAAGCCGCGAAGAACTGACACAGGAACAGCGGCAAGAAACGGCGTGTCGTCATCAATGACGTAAACATGGCTCTCCTTGGCTCTCGCGCCGTTTCGCCGCGTTGCGGTCCGCGCCAGTTCGCTCGCCTACTGTAGACGGCGGCGCAGAAGTTTGCGACGCGATAGCGCAAACATCACACTTTTTCCAGTGAAATCAATGATTTGCCATGTGATTGACGGCAAAGCAGCATGTCGACGATGAAATAAAAGGGCCGCTGCGCGCCAGCCGGCACAGCCCTAAAAGCGTCCCATATTCCTTTAGATTGAAATGCTTGTTGCGGCCGGGCGGAGCTCTGCGATGCGCTTTGTCGTTATTCTGTTGTGCGCATTGTTACCTTACACCGCGGCCGCATACGCCGGGGATGACACTTCCATGATTCCAAAAGAGTGGCTGCAAAAGCCGATCAGCATCACTGAGGCGGAAGCGGATTATCCCGGCATCACTGACGACCGGGTGAAGCGTTTTCCGGACGCCGCCAAACCGTTCGGCTTCATGAACGCCGAATGGGAGGCTCTGAAAGCGGATATGCAACCTGGTGACGAACTATGGACTTTCTCAAGTTCACCGGAGTCCTGGCAAGCTCTCGCCGGCCGATCCGGCATTGCACTCGTTCGCAACGGCACGCCGATCAAGACGCTGGCCGGCGCGATGAACTAGCGAGATTAAAAACCCGGTGCGTTCTCAACCTGATCGTACCAGTCAAAGCCCATGTCTTTGACGATACGATTGCTCATCACGATGATCCGACACTCGGTGCCGGGGTTCGAGAAATGCTGGTGCATCGTGAATGGCGGAATGTAAACATAATCACCGACGGTCCACTCGAACTTCCTGGACTCCGGCGCCCACTGCCAGTCGAAAGCCTCAAGGCAATCCCACTTTAGATCCCAGTGCAGGTCGTAGCCCGAGCCCTCAACCACGAAGAACAGCTCCTCCCACATGTGGCGGTGCTTGCCAGAGCGTTCGCCGTCCTTGAGAAACTGCATATAGGCTTCGATGCAACACTCGCGGGTATGCATCTTCTGATTGACAAGATGCTTGATCAGGCCATCGGGAGAACGCTCCCATGGCATGTCCTTGGCCTTGATGACATTCGGACGCGTCGCATAGTCGACACGGAAGTTCTCCGACTCCGTCATCGCTTCGGCGAGAAATTCGGCCTTGTTGGAGCCGGAGAGCGAAGCCACTTTATCTTCAAATAAAGCCATAACCGTCCCTGCACTCATATTTCTGTCGGCGGATGAAATTCCTTGACGCCCGGTGGCAGCTTGTCGGTCGGCCACTCCACCATCTTCTGAAACAACAGGTGCATGAACAAAAACAGCGGCTTTGCCTTGAATACCAGGAGGATGCAGGATTCCTTCTCATCGTCGTTGAAGTGCTGGTGCACGCAGCCGTTCTCGACCAGCATCACGTCACCGGCTTCCCATTTCATATAGCGGCCATCGTGCACATCGTGGCCGTGGCCCTTGAGCACATAGAACACCGCGCTATTGAGATGGCCGTGCTTCTGCCCGGCGTTGAGCGGCGCATAACACTCGATGTGGGATTTAATCGACTGCACGACGCTCACCGCCTGGGGCGAGATAATGTGCTTGCCGTACATCGCAGGACCGCCCTTCCAGGGGTGGTCCTTGGATGAATAAACCCGTGGCTCCTCGAGCAGCCTTTTGTAGAGATGGCTATAGGTGCCCTCAAGCGCGCGCACAAAAGTACGCTTCTTTGCCCAGCGATCCCACTTGCCGTGCTTAATTTCGTCCTGGTCTTCCTGGGATGGCTTGTTGTGGCCAAGCCCAGGTACTTCGTGTTCCAGCATTCCCGTCATCGCGCGCTCCTTGTTACATACGGCGCTGCTTGATGGTCATTACGGGATTTCCGGTAACCGCGCAATCTGGCCGCGCACAGGCCGCGTTCCGCCCAGCTTTTGATCGATACGAAGAAGCTCATCGCCCGACAATTAATGGACGGTGAAGCACGACAAATGCGGATCGCAAGTCTTCCAGACTTTTGCCATTCATTCGCCGCGACGAAATCGCGAGTCGAATAAGGAATCTTTCGCCATAAAGATTTAACGCGGCACTCTTCTCACCGTAACGATGCGTGATGCCCACAAAAAAATGATTCGCGTGAAACTTTTGCCGCGGTGCAAGGTTGAGTGCTGCAATGCAACGATCGGGGGATACTTCATGCATCAAAACGCTGTCGCCGACGTTCGCCGCCGCCTGCATGCCATTCCGTGGGATATGCCGATCCGTGTGCAATTCCATTGCGACGACACGCCGTTGTTCGGCTGCCGTCTATGCATTCTGCGCTTTGGCCTGCGGACTGGCGACCGCTCGTGCTTGTTCGACAGCGAAGGCGAAGCCATGCTTCATACGTTTTCACACGCGGACATTAATGCCGATTAACGCTGAACCGCTTATCGCTATTGGCGCGCGCGGCCCATGCGGCGCGGACCGGTGTCGGTGACGCCAAGATGCTTTTCCAGCGCCGCACGATCGGTAATCAGCGTCGCGCTGTCAGCTGCGTGCACGACACTGCCACGCTCGATGATGACAGCGGTGTCGGTGACGCCAAGAATCTTCTTGGCGTTCTGCTCGACCAGAATCGCCGACATGCCTTCGTCGCGGATAATCCGGCGCAGCGCCGCCAGCAATTCATCGACGATGATCGGCGCCAGACCCTCGAGCGGCTCGTCGAGCAGCAGGATGCGCGGGTTGAGCACCAGCGCGCGGCCGACGGCGAGCATCTGTTGTTCACCGCCGGAAAGTTGATTGCCCAAATTGTTCTGCCGCTCCCCGAGGCGCGGAAACATTCCGTAGACCTTTTCCGTGGTCCAGCGGCCCGGCCGCGCAACGGCGGTAAGATTTTCATGCACGGTGAGCGACTTGAAGATATTGCGTTCCTGCGGCACCCAGCCGACCCCAGCATGGGCGCGCTGGTCGGGACGAAGCCTGGTGATGTCGGCGCCGTCGAGCGCGATTTTGCCGCCGAAGTAGCGAGTGACGCCGACGATGGTGTTGACCAGCGTGGTCTTGCCCATACCGTTGCGGCCAAGAAGCGCCAGCGCCTGACCCTCGGCAATGGTAAGGGACACGCCCGACAGCACAATCGCTTCGCCGTAACCGGCCGAAAGATTTTCGATGCTCAGAAGCTCAGGCATCGGCTTCCTCGCCGAGATAAACCGCTTTGACTTCGCGGATCGCGGGCGACCTCTTCTGGCGCACCGTCAACGAACAGGGTGCCGTTGACCAACACCGAGATCCGGTCAGCGAAAGAGAACACGAGGTCCATGTCATGCTCGATCAGCAGCACCGTGACCTCGGCGGGCAGCGCCTCGATGGTGGCCAGAAGCTCGTGTCGCTCGGCCTCCGGCACGCCGGCGGCCGGCTCGTCGAGCAGCAGAACATGGGGCCGGCACGCGAAGGCCACGGCAATCTCCAGCAGCCGTTGCTTGCCGTAAGGCAGGATCGCGGTGCGGAGATGCATCACATCGGAGAGGCGAAAGCGCTCGACAATCTCGGCGATTTCTTCGGTCACCCGCGACTTGCTGCCGACCAGACGCCACCAATCGGCGCCGGAGCCCAGACGCTCCGAAACCGCAAGCCCAATGTGCTCAAGCGGCGTGAGATCGGGAAACAACTGATTGATCTGGAACGTGCGTGCCATGCCGAGCCGCACTCGCTGATGCGGCTCAAGCGCGGTGATGTCGCGACCGTCGAGGATGATCGTGCCCGCGGTGGGCTTGAGCACTCCGGTCAGCAGATTGATTACCGTGGTCTTGCCCGCGCCATTCGGGCCAATCAGGGCATGGCGCGCGCCTTTCTCGATCGAGAGCGATACGTTCTGCGCGGCAAGGATGCCGCCGAAGCGCTTTTCCAATCCCCTGGTTTCGAGGATCACCATCGCTTAGCGTCCCTTACCCGCGGTGCCGAGCGCCGCTGGCCGGGATACCAGCCGGCGGGCGAGCCGAACGAGACCGAGGCGTATCGCCGTAATCCAGCTTTCGAAGCGCTCGCGGCCGATTAATACGATTACGACCAGCACGAGGCCAATCCAGAATTGCCAGTACTGCGGCGTGAGCGTTGCGATCCAGTCTTGCAGAAATTTGTAGATCACCGCTCCGATCAATCCGCCATAAAGATAACCGGTGCCGCCGATGATGAGCACAAGAAGCAGATCGGCTGAACGGTCGAGCGAGAGCACATCGAGCGAGCAGAAAGCGGTGGTCTGGGTGAGCAATGCACCGGCAATACCGGCGAAGAACGCCGATGCGGTATAGATCGCGACCAGCCGCCATTTCACCGGAATGCCGACTGCCGCCGAGCGCAACGCGTTGCCCTTGATTGCGCGCAGCGACAGACCGAATGGCGAATAAACGATGCGCCGCGCGATCAGGAAGCAGACAAACAGCACGGTCAGCGAGTAAGCGTAGCCATTATGGCCGAACATATCGAAACGGAAACGGCCGAGGATCGGCTCGATCTCGACACCCTGCAGACCGTCGGCGCCGCCGGTGATGTTGGAAAAGCGATTGGCGAGTTCGCCGAGCATTAGCGAAACGCCGAGCGTAACCATCAGCCGCGTCAGGTCCGAGCCCCTTAGCACCAGGAAGCTCGTAACAAAGCCGAGGATGGCAGCTGCTACGCCGGAGACGAAAAGCGCGAGCACCGGCTCGGTGACCAGCCCGTACTTGGCCAGAAGGCCCGCGCAATATCCGGCAAACCCAAAGAAGGCCGCCTGGCCGAGCGAGATGATGCCGGCGTAACCCAGGATCAGATCGAGCGACAACGCAAACAGCCCCAGGATCGCCGTCTCGGTCAGAATCAGATGCTTGCTGGGAAAAAGCCAGATCGTGGCAAAGGCAAACACCCAGAAAGCGACCTCAAGCGGCGACCAGCGGGCGCGGCGCTTCAGATGGGAGGAAATATCGTCGGCAACCGGGTCCATCATGTCACCGCGCCGTGGAACGGGCGAACAGCCCTTGCGGCCGCCAAAGCAGGACCACGATCATGATCGTGTAGATGACGAAGGCGCCGAGCTTCGGGAAGTAATATTTGCCCGCGACATCGCCGAAGCCGAGCAAGATTGAGGCAAGGAACGGCCCGGTGATGCTCGACGTACCGCCGACCGTCACCACGATCAAAAAATAGATCATGTATTTGAGCGGGAATGTCGGATCGAGCCCGAGGATTTCAGCGCCGAGGGCACCGCCCAACCCGGCAAGGCCGGAGCCAAACGCAAAGGTGATGCCGAACACCGCACCGACATTGATACCAAGTCCGCGCGCCACGCGCTGATCGTCCACAGCAGCGCGCAGCCGGCTGCCGAACCTCGTCTTTGTCAGCAACAGTTGCAACAGCACGGTGAGGAAGCCGCAGACCACGATAATCAGCAGGCGGTACTTGCTCATACCGATGCCAAACACGTTGTATTGTCCTTGCAAGGCTTCGGGGATCTGCACGAACTGCTGCGACGAACCCATGGTGTAGTCGGTCGCGGCCACCGCCATGAAGACGAGCCCGATGGTGAACAGCACCTGATCGAGATGCGGCCGTGCATAGACGTGAACGTAGAGTGTGCGTTCGAACAAACCGCCGATGATCGCGGTCACCAGAAAGGCAATCGGCAGACCAAGCGCGAACGGCACGCCTAGTCTGTTGACCAAGATCACCGTGCAATAGCCGCCGGCCATAGCGAACGCGCCGTGGGCCAGGTTAATGAAGTTCATCAGGCCGAGCGTGACCGACAAACCGCATGCCAGCACGAACAGCAGCATGCCGTAGGCAACACCGTCGAAAATGATCGTCAACATGTTCGGCCCAACGCCCCCCAGCGCAGGCTACGCCGGCAATGTGGTTACTTCTTCTCTGCAGCCTTGATCGGATCTTTCACGTTCGGAAAAGTGGCGAACTCGGCATCGTAGAGATCGCCGTTCTTCGGCGCTGGCCACCATGAAGTTCAGCCGCATCCCGTCATTCGCCTTCCTGAACGCAGCAACGAAAGCGTTGTTCATCGCCGAGTCGTGATCGGCGGAACAGACGTGCGCTGTGACCGTACCGATCACTGCATCACCCATGCCGTTGCGGCGGCCAGAAATAGCTTACGATTCATAGAGTTCCCCCGGAAGAGATCGTTTCGTCACGATCGGGCCGCATACCATCATTCCGGCTCGGCCTTGTCCAGACTCGGCGCCGATTTCGCGCCGTTTCACCTTGTCGCGCGCCGCATCGAACCTGCCGTCTCGTGCGGGCTGTGCTAGCATCCGACAAGCAAGGCGGGCGGCACCGCCTCAAAAACGAGCGTGCTGCAATGGGTGGAATACGTGCATTGGGATTGACGGTGCTCGCTGTCGCCGCTGCCGGTTTTGTGAGCAGTGCGACAGCGCAGCCCTTTCCCAATCAACCAATCCGATTGTATGTCCCGGCCGCACCCGGCGGACCGACCGATATTCCGGCCCGCCTCGTCTTACAAATCATCCCGAAGCTTGGACAACCGGGCGTGGTAGAGAATCGCCCTGGCGCCGGTGGCGCTATCGCCGCACGGTTCATCGCCAGCGCTACGCCCGACGGCTATTCGCTACTGGTCTGCAATACCAGCGTACTCGCCGTCTTCCCGGCCGTTTCGGCCAGCGCCGGATACGATCCGATTAAAGACTTTGCAGCGGTCGCCAAGGTATCCGAGAGCTATCAGATCCTCGTGCTCAATCCGTCACTGCCGTACAAATCTGTCGGCGAACTCGTCTCCTACGCCAAGGCCAATCCCGGCAAGCTGACCTTCGCGCATACCGGCCCGGGCGGTCTGCCGCATTTGACAGGCGAATTGTTCAAAGCGCTCGCCGGCGTCGACATCCTTGGCGTCTCTTATAAGAGCGGCGGCGAATCGGTCGCCGCCGTGCTCGGCCATCAGGTCGACATGACTTTCGAAAGCGTCACTATCCTTTTGCCGCTCATCCACGACGGCAAACTGCGCGCGTTGGCCATCACGTCGCACGAGCGTACGCCGCTGGCGCCCGATCTACCGACAATGATTGAAGCCGGGGTTCCCGGTTACGAGGTGACCTCATTCAACGGGATCGTCGCGCCGGCGGGCACACCGCCGCCGGTGGTGAACTTGCTTAACAAGACGATCAACGACGGCCTGGCAACGCCTGAGAACAAGGAGGCGATCGCGCATCTCGGCGCGATCTCCAATCCCGGCTCACCGCAGGATTTTGCCGCATTCATCGCGGCACAGCACCGCAAATGGCTGCAAGTGGCAAAGTCCGCGCACATCAGCATCGATTAGCAAACAGGCGAAAATGAAGGAGTTTGGTCATGGCTAAAATCGTTCTCGGCGCCGGAAGCTCCCACACGCCGATGCTGCTCGCCTCCGATGAGACGCTGCCGCGCTTTCTGGAGACCGATCAGAAAATCAAGCATCGCGACAAGGAAGGCCGGCCGACCACCTACGCCGACCTTCTGGAAAAGGCCGACCCAAAAATGGTGGCGATGACTGCGCCGTCCGAACTGGCGGCACGGCAGAATAAAGTGCGCGCCGCGATGGCGCAGTTAAGCAAGACACTGAACAATTCGAGCCTCGATACACTGATCGTGATGAGCGACGACCAGGATGAAGCCTATCTCGAGGACGCGCGGCCGACCTTTGCGATCTACTACGGCGACACCATCCTCAACAGCAACGAGCAGCACGAGCAGTACCACAAGCGGTTTCCGGAATGGTACGTAAAGAACCGGCAGGGTTTCTTCGAGGAGGGCAAGCCCCGCGCCTATCCGGTCGATGCAAAACTCGCCGTGCATCTGATCGAATACCTGATGGATCACGGTTTCGATCCGGCTTCGTCGAAGCGGATGCGCGAGGGCGAAGGCGAAGGCCACGGCATGGCCTATGTCCATCGCCGCCTGATGGACGAAGCCACGCCGATCCCGATCGTGCCGGTATTCCTCAATACCTACTTCCCGCCGAACCAGCCGCGGCCGCGCCGCTGCTACGAGCTGGGCCAGGCCATTCGAAAGGCGGTCGAGAGTTTTGCCGGCAACGCACGGGTCGGCGTGATCGCTTCCGGCGGCTTAAGTCATTTCCTGGTCGACGAGGATTTCGACCGCGCCATTCTCAAGGCCTGCGCCGACAAGGATGCAAACTTTCTGCAAAACCTGCCGCGCAACAAGCTCAATTCCGGCAGTTCGGAGATCCTCAACTGGGTCGGCATCGCCGGCGCCTGCGAGCACCTCGATCTGAACTGGTTCGAATATGTGCCCGGCTATCGCACCCCGGCTGGCACAGGCACAGGCTTGAGCTTCGCAAGCTGGGCTTAGTTTCCGCGTCAGCCACAAGGCTCCATCCCTCTCGCCTTGATCGCAGGCAAGACGGACGCAGACCTTAGGAAGTTGATGAGCGCCTTGGCGAGCGCCGGATTCGCAGCATCTTTGGTGATCGCAGCGGCGACGACTGTGACGTCCTGCAACTCTTCCGGCAACGGGCCCACAAGCTGGATTCCTTGCACCGGTACAATCTCGCTGATGAACTGAATGGCAACGTCGGCCTCGCCGCGCGCCACCAGCTCCGCGCTCAGGCTGCCGTCGTTCAGTATTGACTTGTCCTTGAGCCGGTCAGCTATACCCAATCGGTCGATCACCTTGGCAAAATGAATACCGCTTCTGCCTCCGACCGCAGGATCGGTGTAGACGATCGATCTTGCCGCAAGCAGCATCCGTTTAACCGCTTCCACCGAATCTATCTCAGGTTTTGCTGCGCGGGCGTGCACCGCGACACCGATACGATTGGTGGCTATGGCGGTGCAGCCTCCAGCAGCGATCAAACCTTCACGCCGAATATCCTCGATGCCGGGCGCGCCGAGCAGCACCAGATCCACCTGGTCGCCGCGCATCAGACTTGTTTTGATCCGGCCCGGCGGCCCGTACGTTATCGTCAACTTGCACGCCGTTTCACGTTCGAATTGCGGCGCGACTTCCTGCAATACGCCACGCAAGATGTTGGAGCTCAATACTCTGATCTCGGGCGGCATTACAGTTCATCGTGCCAGCTTCGAGCCGGCTTCCGGTCCAGGCTATTCCTGCGGCAAGCCCACCTGTTGGACGATTGGAGTCCAGCGCGCGACTTCTTCACCAATATACCGCGCTGCGGCGGCCGTATCCACATCGGCTAGGACTTGAAAGCCGGCGGCGGCGAAGCGCTCTTTAAGGACCGTACTTTGCATTGCTTGCCGCGTCACTTCCGCGACCTTGGCGACGACAGGCGCAGGTGTATTTGCCGGTGCAAACAGGCCGACAAACAGGCGCGCGATAAATCCGGGGTAGCCTTGTTCAACACCGGTCTGGATATCGGGCATTGCGGCAAGACGGCGATCCGACGCGACCGCGAGGATCCTGATCTCACCCCGTCGGTGCATCTCAAGGATCGTTTCGCTCATCATCGGTGTCGCTATAGGGACGTGCCCTGCAATCACATCAGTCATCGCCGGGTTACCACCTCTATACGGAACGTGCGTGATATCCGGACAATCGGCCAGGCGCTTGAACAGCTCGCCGGCCAGATTGGATACGGTTCCCGCGCCAGCCGAGCCATAACTGAGACGACCAGGATTGCTCTTCGCGTAGGCGACAAGTTCGCGCAGATTGGTAACAGGCACGCTGGGGTTGACCACGATCGACGCGATGGATTCGCAGATGATCGCGATAGGCTCGAAGCTTGCAACGGAATACGAAAGATTCGGCAAGATTGGGCTAAGCACCAATTCGCTGGTCGTTCCGAACAGTAGCGTGTAACCATCGGGCGTCGCGCGGGCCGCAAGCGCGGCGCCGATCGTGCCGCCACCGCCTCCCACATTCTCAATAACTGTTGGACTGAACGCACTGCCGACGGCGCTGCTCCATTCGCGGGCGATGATATCGACAACTCCGCCCGCGGGACGCGGCACGATCAGCCTGACCGCGTGATCGGGATAGTCTGATTGAGCTCTGCCTGGCGACGAGCCGACGGTAACCGCAGCAGAAACGAAACCCAAGTGTAGAAACTCACGACGGTTCAAGACCAAATCCTTTTCCGACCCGACACTCACGATTCGGCGGGATCGGCGCTTACCTGCTCCTCGCCAAACGGCATCTCGGTGCCAAGGCCTCGGCTGCGCGCCCGTTCATAGATCCACTGGCCGATACCTGCATCAAGCAATCCGAGGCCGGCGCACTCGTAAAGAATGATCTCGTCATCGGCGGTACGGCCGGGCTTTTTCCCGGCGACGACGTCGCAAAGGTCGGCGGCTACATCGCTCGCACCAAACTTGCCGCTCGCAACCAGACCATCGAAAGGTTTGCGCGGCGGATTGTCTCCCAATACCTGCTCGATGGCAGACAAATAGACCCGAGAGCGTAAGACCGTCTGCTCGTCAAACTCGCCCGGCGCCAGCGACATCATCAACATGCCCGGCTCCAGCCAACCGGATTCAAAAACAATGGTGTTTCCCGACGTCGCGGTTATGGCGATATCGGCATTACGTATCGCTTCGCGCCCGGAGTCACAGGGTACGACATCGATCGCCAGCTTCGCGCTCATCGCTCCGCAGAATCGCCGGACATTCGCCGGATCTCGGCTGTACACTTGCAGCTTTTTGATGGGGCGCACGGCGCAAACTGCCTGTGCCATACCCATGGCGTAACGGCCAGTACCGATGATTCCGAGCGTACTGGCGTCAGCGCGCGCCAGATACTTTGCCGCAACGCCGTATGGCGCGCTGGTACGAATAGCGTGGAGGTGGAAGTCGGAAATGAGCGCCGACATCCGCATGTCCGCCCAATCGAACAGGCAGATCACCTCGGATCGATTGGTTCCGCGATATCCGGAATACACGCGTACCGCGGCCGCGCCGAGTTCAGGCACCATACCGGGAAGTATGCGAATGTTATGCCACAAATGTCCGGGATAAGACGGATGCGTCATCGTGTAACGCTTCAAATGAAACGTCGTGCCTTCAGATTGCTGATGAAATACTCGCTCGATGACAGCGACAGCATCCGTGTAGGCGTCAGCGCCTGCCAGAGCTTCCTTCACATCTTGTTCGGTCAAAAAGAGCATGGTCACATCCGGTTTGCTCGTACAGGGTGAGCGTGTAAAAACCTCGCACCAGATAGCACATCGTGCGGGTTACACCTCAAGACTGAAGCGAACCTAATGGGCCTCAGCAAAGCTGGCCCACCACGCCAGTTCATCTTTGAGGCCCGCTTGCGCGTCCGGGAATGACATCGCTGATGGCCGCGCATCGCGCGCGCCCTCGACCGCAAATTGCAGGTTGAAGTTCAAATCGGCCCAGAAGATTTCGGCTCTGCCGTCGTGGAAATGGGCTTCGAGGTACCCCTTGTCGTTCGGCAGAACATCGATCTGATGAATGTCCGCCGGGCTGTCGGAGCCGTGCACTGCAAGCGCGCGGGATGTAATCGTCTCGTTGCCCTGTGTCAGGCCGAGGATGTCGGTGACGATCTTGCTGATGCTGTCCGGTCCGCCGTGTTCGACGAGCCAGCCTTTGATCTTGGCAAGCTGCGCTTCTGACAACGGACGCTCCGTTGCAGCCGCGCGACCGACGATACAGCCGGCTGCCAGCAAAAAACCAAGAAACGCAGCGATAGCGATTGAGACGACCCGATTCGAGCGCGCTCTCATCCTAAAGACGCCGCGCTAGGCGTGCGCCTTGCGCTGCGGGTCGATGATCTTTTCCAATTTGCCGAGCACGTGCATGCACGGCAGCAGCTGCGCGAGACTGCCGTTCGGCTCGCGCTTTTCCTTGATCGCTGAGATGAATTCGCGGTCCTCAAGCTCGATGCCGTCCATCGAGACGTCGACCTTCGACACGTCGATCTTGTTGTCCTTGCCGTCGGATAGGTCGTCGTAAAACGCCTTGAACGTGCCGTTGTCGCAGATGTAGCGGAAGAACGACCCCAGCGGCCCGTCGTTATTGAAGGACAGCGACAGGGTGAGTATCGAGCCGGACGGCGTCCGCGCCACGATGCCCATATCCATCGCGATGTTAAGCTCGGGATGGATCGGCCCCTGCACTGCATAGCAATCGGAAATGTTCTCTCCGGCCTGATACTGGAACAGGTCGACAGTGTGCGCGGCGTGATGCCAGAGCAGATGGTCAGTCCAGCTTCGCGCATTGCCGGCAGCGTTGATATTCTTGCGCCGGAAGAAGTAGGTCTGCACGTCCATCTGCTGAATTTTCAGCTCGCCCTTCTGGATCTTCTTGTGGATGTATTGATGGCTGGGATTGAAGCGGCGGACGTGGCCACCCATCGCGGTGACACCGGTTTCCTTGGCAATCTTTACCAGCGCCTCGGCGTCCTCGACGCTGTCGGTGACCGGAATCTCGATCAGCACATGCTTGCCGGCGCGCATCACCTGTTCGCCCTGGCGGAAATGCATCTTGGTCGGCGTGGTGAGGATCACCGCATCAGCGCGTTTGATGCCTTCTGACAGATCGCCGGTGTAATGCGGGACGCCGTATTTCTTGGCGATTTGTGCGGTCGAGTCCTGATTGCCGCCGATCAGCGACGTGACTTCGACATCCGGAATACGCTTGAGCGCGTCGAGATGTTTCTGGCCGAACGCACCCTGCCCCGCTACGCAGATTTTCATTGGTGTCCTCTTACTTGCTTGCCGCCATGGCTGGGCTTTTCCCGGCCATCTCGATCACAAAGGCACATTGCCAAATGGATCGGGATGCGCGGATCAAGCCCGCGCATGACGCGTGGTGATCTCTAGCTGCGAATCCGCTCAATCTTCGCACGGGCTGCGGCGCGCTTATGTTTAGTCGCCGGTTTCGCCTTGCCCTTGCGATTTTCCAGAATGATGTGGCCGACCGCGGTATTCGATGCCGGCACGGTGTAGAAGCGATAAACCTCGTCGACCTTGTCGTCGAGCGCGCCGCGCATGATCAGCCACATCACCATCTCGATGCCCTCGGCGCCAGCCTCGCGCATATAGTCGAGATGCGGAATCTTGACCAGCTTCTGCGGGTCCTTCGTCAGATTGTCGAGGAAGTTCTTGTCCCATTTGCTGTTGATCAGGCCGGCGCGCGGGCCGGAGATTTGGTGCGACAGACCGCCGGTGCCGAAAATCACGACCCGCAGGTCGTCAGGAAATGACTCCACGGCCTTCTTGATCGCACGGCCGAGCATGTAACAGCGATGGCCGGTCGGCGGCGGGTACATCACCACATTCACCGCAAGCGGAATAACCGGACATGGCCAGTGGCCGTCTTTCTCGACTTTGCCGAACAAAAGGTTCATCGGCACGGTCATGCCGTGGTCGATCTCCATCTTGTTGCAGATGGTGAGATCGAATTCGTCGAGGATGCAGGACTGCGCGATGTGTGACGCCAGTGCCGGGTGGCCCTTGGCGACCGGCACCGGACGGGGACCCCAGCCTTCGTCGGCCGGCGGGAATTCCGCGGCGCAGCCAAGCGCGAAAGTCGGGATCATCTCGACCGAGAACGTCGAAGCGTGATCGTTATAAACCACGATCGCCACATCCGGCTTGGTCTCGCGCATCCACTCCTGGGATTTCTCGAAGCCCGAGAACACCCGCTTCCAGTACGGCTCCTCGGTCTTGCCATTATCGAGCGCCGCACCGATGGCCGGCACGTGCGATGAACCTACGCCTGCAATGATTCTGGCCACAGCTTCACTTCCGTTTCGCTGATTTGGGTTTGGTCTTCGCTTTGGACTTCGCGGCGGGCTTTGCCTTGGTCTTTGCTCTGAGCTTCGGCTTCGGCGCAGCGTTCTTCTTTATCGGTTCTCTATTCGAGAGAAATTTCGACGGCGTATTGTTGCCGGTCCTGGAGCGGTTGCCTTCAACGTTGCGCCCACCCTTGATCATCATGTCCGCATAATCCTGCTGCGATGATCCGGTCATCGTCGCGGCGAGGTGCTGGAATGAATGGCCGTCGGTAGCGCCGAGCTTGGCCGTGAAATAGATGTTGCCGCCCAGTTCCAGCATGCGGTTGTAATCGCGCTTGAGCACGGCATCGGCCTGCTCGGGCGTCAAGTTGAACTTCTTCAGGTACTCTGCTTCGTTCGCCTTGAAGGCCTTGCGGTTTTCGTCCTTCATCAGCGACATGCAGAACATGTTGATGCCGAAGCCCTGACGGGACCGTTCGGCGTCGAACACAAATGTGCCGGGGATATCGTCGTAATCGTGCTGCTCGCGCGCCATCCGCATTACTCCGTTAGGCTTCACATATATAGCGCAGGAAACCTTGGCAACGTAAGCGATTGATTCATTCTCGAACAGTTCTAACTCGTCAGCTCCAATAAAGCCGCATCGGGTTGTCGACCAGGAGCTTGTGCTGCAATTCAGCCGTGGTCGCGATCTTCGGCACGAAATCGACCAGCACGCCGTCGTCGGGTGCTTCCCGCTTCATGTTGGGATGTGGCCAATCGGTGCCCCAGATCACCCGATCCGGAAAATTCTCGACCAGTGCGCGGCCGAACGGCACCACGTCGTCGAATGGCGAGCCGGCAATCGTCATCCGTTCCGGCGCCGTGGTCTTCACCCAGAAGTTCTTGTGCTTGTCCATCAGCTTGTGGAACCGCTGGTTCTCCGGGTCGGCGACGCCCTTGCTGACGGTGGGCGTGCCCATGTGATCGACCACCACCGTAGTGGGCAGCGAGGTGAAGAAGCTCTCGAGCTCCGGCAGATCCGGCATCTCGAAATAGACCACGATATGCCAGCCGAGCTTGTCGACGCGCTTGGCGATGCGTTCAAGGACATCGCGCGGCGTAAAATCGACCAGCCGCTTGAGAAAATTGAACCGCACGCCACGGACGCCGGCTTTGTCCATCCATTTAAGCTGATCGTCGCTGACTTCCTCGCCGACAAAGGCGATGCCCTTGGCGCGGCCATTCGAGGCATCGAGCGCATCGACCATGGCGCGATTGTCTTTGGAATGACACGACGCCTGCACGATGACGTTCTTGTCGAGTCCCAGGAAATCACGCAGCGCGAATAGTTTCTCCTTCGGCGCCTCGCACGGAGTGTATTTGCGCTCCGGCGCGTAGGGGAATTTGCTCTCCGGCCCAAACACATGACAGTGCGCATCAACCGCGCCGGGCGGCGCCTTGAATTTCGGCTTCGACGGATGGGGATGGTACGGGATGTACCCAGGCGACATCGGCACGCGACTATTCTCCCTTAAGTGACTAAATTTTTTCGACCGCCAGCGACACGCCCTGGCCGACCCCGACGCACATAGTGGCGAGCGCGCGCTTGCCACCGCGCTTTTCCAGGCCATGCACGGCGGTGAGCGTCAGCCGCGCGCCAGACATGCCGAGCGGATGGCCGAGGGCGATGGCGCCGCCGTGCGGATTGACGTAGTCGGCATCATCGGGAACGCCAAGCTGACGCAGCACCGCAAGCCCCTGCGCGGCAAACGCCTCATTCAACTCGATCAAGTCGAAATCGCTGATCTTCAGGCCAAGCTTCTCCATAAGCTTGCGAGTCGACGGCACCGGGCCGATGCCCATGACGCGCGGCGGTACTCCCGCCGATGCCATGCCGAGCACGCGGGCGCGCGGGGTCAGGCCATGCTCCTTCACCGCGTCCTCGCTCGCCAGAATGATGGCAGCTGCACCGTCATTGATGCCTGAAGCGTTGCCTGCGGTGACGGTGCCGGCCTCGCGCACGATCGGCTTGAGCTTCTGCAAGTTCTCGATGGTGGTATCCGGCCGGCAATGTTCGTCCTCTTTGACCACGATCGGGCCGGTTTTCGCTGCTATTTCCACCGGCACGATCTCCTTGTCGAAGTAGCCTTTGGCGATGGCGGCGGCAGCGCGTTGCTGCGAGCGCAAAGCGAACGCATCCTGATCTTTGCGCTCGACCTGGAAATCTTGCGCCACGTTCTCGGCCGTTTCCGCCATTGAGTCGACGCCGTATAGCTTTTTCATCAACGGGTTGATGAAGCGCCAGCCAAGCGTGGTGTCGAAGATTTCACCAGACCGGGAAAACGCCTCGGTCGCCTTGCCCATCACGTAGGGGGCGCGCGTCATCGAACTCGACGCCGCCGGCGATAGCGAAGTCCATTTCGCCGGTGCGGATCGCGCGCGCGGCGTCACCCACAGCATTAAGGCCCGACGCGCAAAGCCGGTTCACGGTGATGCCGGGAATGGTGTCCGGCAGGCCCGCAAGCAACAGCGCCATGCGCGCAACGTTACGGTTGTCCTCCCCCGACTGATTGGCGCAACCGAGGAAAACCTCGTCGAGCCGCGACCAGTCGGCTTTGGTGTTACGCGCGACCAGCGCCCTGAGTGGCACCGCGGCGAGATCGTCGGTCCGCACCTTGGAAAGCTCGCCGCCATAGCGGCCGATCGCCGTGCGTACCGCGTCGCAAATAAAGACCTCTCGCATCGGACGCTCCCTGAAAGCGTTTTTACGCTGGTTCCGGCCTATTTACGGGGCACTATAGACAGGGTCAAATGGCGGCCGCTACTGCAGGAAACGCATGACCAAGGGCACATCTTCGACTGAATTTCCGGCATTGCCATCGTCGCTTCGCGCCGAGCGGCAGGGTGCGATTGCGATCCTGAAACTGGCGCGCCCTGAAAAGCGCAATGCACTCAACGACACGACTGTCGAGGGCATCGAAAGGTTCTTTTCCGCGATCCCCGACGGTGTCGGGGCCGTCGTGCTGGCCGCCGACGGCGACAATTTCAGCGCCGGTCTCGATCTTTCGGAACTGACCGAGCGCGACGTTGTCGCCGGGATCGAGCATTCGCGATCCTGGCACCGGGCGTTCGAGCGCATCGAGTTTGGCAAAGTACCGGTCGTTGCCGTGCTCCACGGCGCAGTGGTTGGGGGCGGTTTGGAACTCGCCGCCGCTGCCCATGTGCGCGTAGCAGAGCGCAGCGCGTTTTATGCCCTGCCAGAAGCCAGCCGCGGCATCTTTGTCGGCGGCGGCGGTTCCGTGCGCCTGCCGCCGCTGATTGGGCTTGCGCGGATGAGGTCGATGATGCTGACCGGCCAGACGCTGACGGCCGAGGAAGGCCAGGCCATCGGGCTCACCCAGTATCTGGTCGAAAACGGCCAGGGCCTCAGCAAAGGTATCGAGCTTGCCAACAAGATCGCAGGCAATGCGCCATTCACGAACTTCGCGGTGATGCATGTGCTGCCGCGGATCGCAGAAAGCGATCCCGCGACCGGCTTTGCCACCGAGGCACTGACCGCGGCGATCGCGCAAGGCGAACCGGAAGCAAAAGCCAAGCTCAAGGCGTTTCTGGAAAAGCGCGCGCCGAAAGTCGTGCGTAGCTAGACCATGACGCAGGCCGGGCCATCGCTATCTCCGCATCAGAAGCCGCCGCTGCGGCCGGTAAAGCTCGGGCCGCCCGACGTGACGGTAGAGCGGCGGGGCGACGGTGCGATCATCCTGCGCTCGCCGCATCCACTGCGGCCCTACCCGAAGAATCTGACCGAGCGGCTGGTGCATTGGGCCGAAACTGCGCCCGATCGCGTCTTTATCGCGCAGCGCGACAGCGCCGGCGGCTGGCGCACGCTGACTTACGCCCAGACACTTGCGTCGGTCCGTTCCATCGCCACAGCGCTGTTGCAACGCGATCTTTCACCGGAACGGCCGATCGCGATTTTGTCCGGCAACGACATCGAGCATGCGCTGCTGGGACTTGCCGCGATGCATGTCGGCATTCCTTACGCGCCGATCTCGGTGCCCTACTCGCTGATGTCGCAGGATTTCGGCAAGCTGAAATCCATTATCGGCCTTCTTGAGCCGGGACTGGTATTTGCGGCGAACGGCGCCGCTTTCGCCCGCGCGATTGCTGCGACGGTGCGCGCCGACGCCGAAGTGATTGTCACCAGCGATCCGCCGGCAGACCGCAAAACAACGCTGTTTGCCGCACTCACGGCAACAGAGCCGACTGCCGCGGTCGACGCCGCCCACGCGAAAGTCAGCGCCGACACGATTGCAAAAATCCTGTTCACCTCCGGCTCGACCGGCCAGCCCAAAGGCGTCATCAACACACAGCTCATGCTGTGCGCCAACCAGGCGATGCTGGGGGCCGGTCTCGCCTTCATCCGCGACGAGCCGCCGGTCATTGTCGATTGGCTGCCGTGGAATCACACCTTCGGCAGCAACCACAATTTCGGCCTCGTGCTCGATAACGGCGGTTCGCTTTATATCGACGATGGCAAGCCGCTGCCGGGGGCGATTGCCGCGACCGCGCGCAACCTGCGCGACATCGCGCCGACCATCTATTTCAATGTACCGAAAGGCTTCGAGATGCTGTTGCCGTATCTCGAAGCCGACGCGGCGTTACGCGAAACATTTTTCAGCCGGCTTAAAGTGATGTTCTACGCCGGTGCCGGGCTCTCCCAGCACATCCTCGACGCGATCCAGGCGCTTGCGGTGAAGACCACCGGCGAGCGCGTCATGTTCATCTCAAGCCTCGGCTCGACTGAGACGGCGCCGGCCGCGGTCGCGTGTTCGTGGGAAACCGAACGCGCCGGCAATATCGGCCTGCCGCTTCCCGGCGTGGAACTGAAACTCGTGCCGCGCGACGGCAAGCTCGAAGCGCGATTGCGCGGCTTCAACATCACGCCTGGCTATTGGCGCGCGCCGCAGATCACCGCGGATGCGTTCGACGACGAGGGTTTTTACAAGATCGGCGATGCGGTCAAATTCGCCGACCCGGACGATCCGGCCAAAGGATTACTGTTCGACGGGCGGCTGGCGGAAGACTTCAAGCTCGCCACCGGCACCTGGGTCAGCGTCGGGCCGCTGCGCGCAGCTTTCATCGCGCACTGCGCGCCGCTGGTTCGCGACGTGGTGCTGGCGGGCGCGGATCGCGACGAAATTGCCGCGCTGGTGTTTCCCGACATCGACGCCTGCCGCAAGCTCGCCCCCGATCTTGCCGCCGATACCGCGCCGGCCGGACTGGTGGCCGATCCCCGGATCCGCGCCGAGTTCGCGCGTCGGCTCGACGTATTTGTCGCTGCAAGTCGCGGTTCGTCGGGCCAGATCCGCCGCGCCGTACTGCTGGCCGAACCGCCATCGCTCGATATCGGCGAGATGACCGACAAAGGCTCGATCAACCAGCGCGCGGTGCTTGCCAATCGCGCCGGGCTGGTTGAAGAACTCTACGCTACGGTCCCGCCGCGGCACGTCATCATCGCAACAAGCCCACAAGCCGCGAAAGCAAGCTGATTGGTGAATTGATCATGGATATTCGAGGACACGCCGCCATCGTGACCGGGGCTGCTTCCGGACTAGGCGCCGCCACCGCAGAAATGCTGGCCGAAGCCGGCGCCAAGGTCGCAATCCTCGATGTCAACGATGACGGCGCCAATGCAACCGCCAAGAAAACCGGCGGGCTGGCGCTGCATTGCGACGTCACCAGCGCCGACGGCACAGCGAAGGCGATCGCCACGGCCCAGGACAAGCATGGCGTTGCGCGCATCCTGATCAATTGCGCCGGCGTCGGCCCGGCGAAGCGCATCGTCGGCCGTGACGGCCCGATGCCGCTTGAGGATTTCAGCCGCGTCATCTCGATCAACCTGATCGGTACTTTCAACGCGATGCGGCTGGTCGCCGCCGCCATGCAGACTGTCGAACCGATGCAAGACGGCGAACGCGGCATCATTATCTGCACCGCGTCGGTCGCGGCCTACGAAGGCCAGATCGGTCAGGCCGCTTATGCCGCATCGAAGGGCGGCGTGGTCGGATTGGTGATGCCGGCAGCGCGCGAATTCGCGCAATTCGGCATCCGCGTCACCGGTATCGCGCCCGGCATCTTTTCCACGCCGATGCTGCACGCGCTGCCGGAAGCGGCACAGCAAAGCCTGGCGGCGTCGGTGCCGTTTCCGAAACTGCTCGGCACGCCGGTACAATACGCGTCGCTGGTGCGGCATATGATCGAGAACCGCTATCTCAACGGCGAAGTGGTCCGCCTCGACGGCGCGCTGCGCATGGCGCCGCGCTAGCAATCGGACCACCAGGCGCAATGTTCAGCAACAGCCGAACGACGCGCATCGAATGGGGCGACTGCGACCCCGCCGGCATCATTTATCTACGTCGCGCTATTTCGAGATTTTCGATGTCTCGACCACGATGCTGCTCGAGCGCGCGATCGGCATGAAGAAAATCCAGTATCTCAAGGCCTATAATTTCCTCGGCCATCCGGTGGCGGAGACCCGCGCCAAGTTCCGCCGTGCCGACCCGCTTCGGCGATGAGGTCACGATCGAGACGCAGGTCGTCGCGGTCGGCCGGTCCAGCATCAAGCTCGAGCACCGGCTGTCCCATGCGGGCGCGCTTGCGGTCGAAGGCGCGGAAACCCGGGTGTGGGCGGTACGCGATCCCGACGATCCGATGCGCGTCAAATCCGAGCCGATCCCCGCGGAAATTGCAGAGCGGCTGCGCGGTGCACCCGCCCTCGCCGGATGACGGAACAAATTCACGGTGCTAGAAGCCTTGCGACCAAAAGGGAGTAACGTTCATGCGGGTCGACGCCTTCACCCATTTTTTTCCGAAAGAATTTTTCGACCGGCTCAACGAAATCGCGCCGCGACTGGAAAGACATGGGCAAGCGGAGCAAATCGATCGCCGGCCCTGCACGATCTCGATGTCCGCAAGAAGATCGTCGACTGCCACAAGGACTATCAGCAGATCCTGACGTTTCCGCAACGCGCCGCTGGAAACAATTCGGCAAAACGCCGAAGCAGCAGCGATGAGTTCTGGCGCGCATCATCAATGACGGCTTTGCCGAACTGATGCGCCAAGGAGAAGGACCATTTCCCGGCATGGGTCGCGCAGGTTTCGCTCGCGTCGCCTGACGCCGGCGTCGCCGAGGCAGAACGCGCGCATCAAGCAGCTCGGCGCGCTCGGCGTGCAAATCTACACCAATGTCGCCGGCAAGCCGCTCGACTGCCCGGAATTCCCGCCTTTTTTGAAAAAGATGAACGAGCTCGGCGCGCCGATCTGGCTGCATCCGACGCGCGGCGCCGAAATGCCGGACTACATCACGAGAAGAAGTCGAAATACGAAATCTGGTGGACATTCGGCTGGTCCTACGAAACCGCCGCCGCGATGGCGCGGCTGGTCTATCTCGAAGATCATGGACGACATGCCGGGCCTGAAGATCATCACCCATCATTTCGCCGGTATCGTGCCGATGCTGGAAGGCCGGCTCGGCCCGGGCAACGACGTCATGGGAGGCCGCACCACGGACGAGGACTATGTCGGTCTGCGCAAAAGCCTGAAAAAGCGCATCCTCGATTACTTCAAGGAGGATTTCTGGACCGATACCGCGGCATTTACCGCCGTGCCGGCGACCAAAGCCGGCATGGAGTTCTTCCCGATCGACAAGATCGTGTTCGCCTCCGACTGCCCGTTCGATCCGGAGGGCGGCACGATGTTTCCGCGCGAGACGCTGAAGATCCTCGACTCGCTGAAATGGACAAAGCGACCGAGCGAGAAGGTGTTCTATAAAAATCTCGAAGCCGTCACTGGCAGGAAGATGGTGAAGTGATGCTGGTCCTTCCCCGCGCCGCGGGGAAGGAACCCTTCCCTCGCGGAAGAGGAAAGTAGAACAAAAGCCATCGCATGATCGAAAGCATCGAATCGAAAAATGCACCGGCTGCGGCATCTGTGACGTCGTCTGTCCCGCCGATGTCATCCACATGGAGCCGGCGCCGACCGAAAGCGCCGTCGCCGGTCTGAATCCGACATTCCGTCTGCCGGTCATCAAATACCGCGAGCACTGCATCACCTGCTTCAGCTGCGAGATTTATTGCCCGGAGCAGATCGTCGACGTGCATCCGTCGGTGAAGAACAGGCCGCGGCCATGGTAACTGGACCGAAACCGATGGCTGAATTCGAAGGTCTGTTCACCGAAACCGACGTGCTTGTCGTCGGCGCCGGCGCCGGCGGACTTCTGGCGGCGCTCAGCGCCAAGCGCCACGGCAGCCCGGGCACGCGCGTTACGCTGGTCGATTCATGGACAATCGGCCGGACCGGCCACACCGCGTTCTCCAACGCCTGGATGATCGTCGCGCTTCCCGACGACGACATCGACGGCATTCTGCGCGAGATCGTCGCCGGCAATGACGGCATCGCAGACCAGCTTCTGGTTCGCGAAGTTCTGGAAGGTTCTTACGAGCGGCTGAAAGACTTCGAAGCGATGGGAATGAATTTCCATCGCGCGGCCGACGGCAGTTATGCCCGGCGACCGACCCGCGGGCTCGACCTCGCGCGCGTGGTTTATCCGGATGGCGGCGGGCTCGAATTCTGCTGGCTGCTGCGGCGCGCAATCGAACCGACCGGCGTTCAGTTGATCGATCGACTGTTCATCACCGGGCTGTTGCGCTCCGGCGATACCGTCGTCGGCGCGGTTGGCATCGACAGCCGGACCGGGCAATTCCACGTCATCAAGGCGCGGGCAACGATCGTCTGCACCAACGCCATCACGTTCCGCTCCGGTTTCGTCCGCGACATCACCGGCACCGGCACGCTGCTGGCCTATCGGGCCGGGGCGAAGCTGCGCAATGCCGAATTCAGCTATGTCCGCCCGGGCACGCCAAAGTTTTATTTCGAAGGCATCACCTTTGCGATCCAGGAAGGCGCGCGCTGGGTCAACGCCGACGGCACGCCGTTCATGCGCGACTACGAGCCTGACTGGGCCGACGAGGCCGACGTTCCCCGCATCGCGCGCGCGATGGCTGCCGAGAAGCAGAAGGGCAACGACCCGATGTATCTCGATATGTCGGGCATCCCGGAGGCACATGCGCGACGGGTTCATCCGCAGCAAAGTGAAATGGATGGACTACTTCTTCCGCAAGCTTGGCAGCGAAGCCAAGACCGACATGTTCGGCAAGACGCCCTATTACGCGCTCAATCAGATGACCAAGATGGGCGTGAAAACCGGCCCGGATTGCCGCTCCGATGTGCCGGGCCTGCTGGCCGCCGGCCTTGCGCAAGCCGGTTGCGCCAATCATTTCGCCGGATTCCATATTGGGCTTTGCGTCGGCAACGGCTGGATCGCCGGCCGCAGCGCGATCGAGGATCTCGACCGGCTTCCCGCGCCCGCCGTCGATGTGCACGAGATCGAGCTTCTGCATGCCGAAACGATGAAGCCGCTCGATCCGACAAGCGAAGCGCAGTCCGACCGCATCCTGCGCGACCTGCAACAAATCATGTTCTCTTACGAGGTCGGCATCCTGAAAAGCGCTGATCGCCTGCAACACGCCAGCGCGCAGGTTGATGCACTGGCGCGCGAGTTCGATGAGATCGCAGCGCCGCATGTGCACGAACTGGTACGGCTGAAAGAGACCGAGGCGATGCTTCTCGCCGCGCGGATGATCCTCGGCGCGTCGTTGATGCGCACGGAATCGCGGTTGAGCCATTTCCGCGAGGACTACGAGCAGCGGGACGACCAAAACTGGCTGGCCTGGGTCGATATCGGCGAGCGCAACGGCGACTTCAATTTCGAGCGCACGCCAATCCCGACACCGCTATGTTCAGTCGAGCCGGTGCGCCGGCCGACGCGGCTACGCAAGCAGCACGCGGTCGGCGGCGTCGAATAGACGGCTAACGCGGGGGGAAGTCGGACCATGGCGCGCAAAAGCTTCGCGTTGATTGCAGCCGTCATCATATTGGGATTGGGCCAAGCCCGAGCTCAAACGCCAGATAAATTGACGCTTGCGCTCGGCCAACGCGGTAACTGGGACACCGCTATTGCCCAACTCGGCCAGGATGCCGGCATCTTCAAGAAGCACGGGCTGACGCTCGATATTTTGTGGACCCAAGGCGCAGGCGAAAGCCAGCAGGTGCTGCTCGCCGGCAGCGCCGATCTCGGCTTGCTGGGCACCCAGAGTGCTTTTGCGATCTTTGCCAAAGGCGCACCTGTACGCATCGTAACCGCCGAAGCGACCGGCGCCGCGGATTACTGGTACGTCCGCGCCGAATCGCCAATCAAATCGTTCAAGGACACCGAAGGAAAGACGGTCGCCTTCTCCACCGTGGGCGCTTCGACCAATACGATGGCGCTCGCGTTTGTCGGTGAGGCTGGCGTCAAGGCGCAACTGGTGGCGACCGGCAGCCCGAGCGCCACGCTGACGCAAGTCATGTCCGGACAGATCGACGTCGGCTGGTCAGCGCCACCGTTCGGACTGCCGCAGATCGAGAAGAACCAAATCCGTGTCATCGGCTACGGCAAGGATTTGCAATCGGTGCGCGGCCAGACCATCCGCGTGCTCGGCGCAACGGCGGACAAGCTCAGCGCCAAACCCGCGGTATTTGCGCGTTTTCTGCAAGCCTATCGCGAGACGATCGACTGGATGTATGCAGGCGACGACGCGATCAAGGCCTACGCCGAATTCGCCAATATTCCTTTCGCAACGGCCAAGGAAGTTCGGGATCAGTTCTTCCCCAAAGAGATTCTGCAGCCTGACAAGGTGATGGGCGTCGACGCGCTGATGGCGGACGCGGTCAAATTCAAATTCCTCAACGCGCCTTTGAACAAAGAACAGGTCGCCGATCTGATCCAAATTCCAGCTTCAGCTAAATAACCTCCCGACGCCGGCGCGCTTACAGCCCGGCGATCTTCACCGCGTCGACGTGGTCTTGCAATACTTTCGGCATGTCGCCGGGCGGCGTGCGGCCGAAGCCGCAATAGGCGGCGAGCCCGAACTCCGGAAGGAATTGGCGTGCCGCTGTGACGCGATCTTTCAGCGTCGCCATATTATGGATCGCGCCGAGATAAATCCGCGCGCCTTTGGTGTCGAGCTTCGCAAGCGGCGCATAGAAAGCGCTATCGGTGCGGTCGAGCGCCGGGATGTGAATCCAGTCGATGCGCCGCGTGATCGCGGCATTGGCTGCATTGATGAGTTCGACGGGACGGCTCAAATCCTCTGGCGCAAAAGCCGGCCAGCCACCAAAGGTGCCGAAGCAATAATGAAAGCCGAGCGCGACGTCGTCCGGCACCAGATTGGACAGCCGCGCGATCGCCGGCACGTGCGCGCCGACTTCGAGCTCAGAGGGCACATCCTTGCCGGCGCCGCACACCGCCTGTAATTCCCAGGCGCAATCCCACTGGATCGCCAGATCGTCATGCGGGATTTTGTCGACGATGACCGCGACCTCGGCTGCAAGCGCCGCCTCGAAGCCGGGCCGGACACGCGGCAGATCGGCCGGATCGGGAAAGTAGAGCGGCCGGATCACGCTGTTGACCATCGGAATCGAAATCTGAAACCGCATGTCTTCCGGCAGCACGCCTTTCTCACGCAGGGTGCGGAAGATGAAATACGAGGTGACGGCGTCGCGGGCGTAGCCGAGGCGCGATCCCGGATTGCCGAACCGCACCTGATCGACGCCGGGCTTCACCTTGAACTGCCATGACTCGTCGCGGGAGCGCGGCAGCAATTGCTCGACGCCGTTCACTGGTTTCGGCCGGCGAATGGTGTCGAGATCCTGATGGCCGTTGAAAATCTGATAGCCGAGGCGGTTGACCCAGGAGCGCCGCTCGCCGACTTCGCCGTCCGGCATGGCCGGCAAATACGAGCCGAGCTTGCTGCCGAAGGTGCGCATCACGTCTTCGACCGAATCGAGCGGGACACTGCCGACCAACAGGAGACTGTCACTCATCGTTTCCACCCTTTTCGTTATGCGCGGCGGCAATTTAGGCGGTGTTCGCAGCGGCGGCGAGAACTAAGTCGTGGATGCCCGTTACGCGGCGGGCGCATCGCCGCCGGATTTTTGCTAGCGTCCCACACCATGGAAGCTGCACGCCCCCTCATCGCCGAAGAGCCGGAGCCCGCCCCCGAGGCGGCTGCCCACCTAACGCCGGCCAATGCGTCGCCGACCATCGTCACGCCCAAAGCGGTCGACGACGGCGGACGCATGACGCCAATGATGGAGCAATACATCGAGATCAAGACCGCCAATCCGGACAGCCTGCTGTTCTACCGGATGGGTGACTTCTACGAGATGTTTTTCGACGACGCTGAAACTGCGTCGCGCGCGCTGGGCATCGTGTTGACCAAGCGCGGCAAGCATCTCGGCCGCGATATCCCGATGTGCGGCGTGCCGATCGAGCGCTCCGACGAATACCTGCATCGCCTGATTGCGCTCGGCCATCGGGTTGCGGTCTGCGAGCAGCTCGAGGATCCGGCGGAAGCGCGCAAGCGCGGCGGCAAGAGCGTGGTGCGCCGCGACGTGGTGCGGCTGGTCACGCCCGGTACGCTTACGGAAGATTCACTGCTCGACGCCAGGCGCAACAATTATCTGCTGGCGCTGGCGCGCTCGCGCACTTCATCGACCGAAGACCGTTTCGCGCTGGCGTGGATCGATATCTCGACCGGCGAATTCCGCGTCGCTGAATGTGACCGTTCAGGCTTATCCGCCGAGATCGCTCGGATCGAGCCGGGTGAAATCATCGTTGCCGACGCGCTCTATTCAGATACCGAACTGGCGCCGATGCTGCGGTCGCTGCCGACGGTGACGCCGCTGACACGCGACGTCTTCGATGGCGCGACGGCAGAGCGGCGGCTGGCGTCGTTCTTCGCCGTAGCGACGACCGCGTCATTCGGCGCGCTGTCGCGCATCGAGTTGACGGCCGCGGCCGCCGCGGTGACTTACGTTGAGCGCACGCAGATCGGTAAACGCCCGCCGTTGTCGCCGCCGACGCGCGAAGCGGCCGGCGCGACGCTGCAAATTGACCAGGCGACCCGCAGCAATCTTGAGCTCATCCGTACGCTCGGCGGTGAGCGGCGCGGTTCACTGCTTGCAGCCGTCGATCGCACTGTAACGGCCGCCGGTTCGCGGCTGTTGGCGCAGCGGCTTGCCGCACCGCTCACCGACCCCGCCGAGATCGCGCACCGGCTCGATGCGGTTACAGCGCTGGTCGAGGATAGCGCCGCACGCAGCGACCTTCGCACCACGCTCAAGGCGGTGCCCGACCTGGCGCGCGCTTTGGCGCGCATTGTGGTCAGCCGCGGCGGACCGCGCGATCTCGCCGCGATCCGTGACGGAATTTTTGCCGCTGTCGAATTTTCCGCCCGACTCGCCGCACTCGCATTAGTGCCGCGAGACTTGGCGCAAGCGATCGACGGCTTGCGTGGGCCTGATCCGGCAATCGCCGATGAACTGGCGCGAGCACTTGCCGACGAATTGCCGGCGTTCCGGCGCGATGGCGGTTTCGTCCGCCCAGGATATGAGCCTGCGCTCGATGAGGCACGCGCGCTGCGTGACGAGTCACGCCGAGTGATCGCGGCGCTGCAGGTGCGTTACGCCGAAACCACTGGAATCAAATCGCTGAAAATCAGGCACAACAATGTGCTCGGCTATTTCGTCGATGTCACGGCACAGCACGGCGACAAGCTTCTGGGCGCGCCGCTCAACGCGACCTTCATTCATCGCCAGACGCTTGCTGGACAGGTGCGCTTCACCACCACCGAGCTCGGCGAACTCGAAGCCAAGATCGCGAATGCCGCCGACCGCGCGTTGGCGCTGGAGTTCGAAATTTTCGATCGCCTCGCGGCAAGCGCAACCGCAGACAACGCCGCGATCAAGGAAGCGGCCGCCGCGCTCGCTGTTGTCGATGTGGCGACGGCGCTCGCGACGCTTGCGGTCGAACGCGACTATGTGCGCCCGGAGGTCGACAACAGCGTCAACTTCGTCATCCTGGGGGGACGGCATCCGGTGGTCGAGCAGGCGCTCGCCCCTGACGGCGGCCCGTTCGTCGCCAACGATTGCGATCTGTCGCCGCCCGGCGACGCGAAGGACGGCCGCATCTGGCTGGTCACCGGCCCGAACATGGCCGGCAAGTCGACCTTCCTGCGCCAGAATGCACTGGTCACGGTCCTCGCCCAGATGGGCAGCTTCGTGCCGGCGAAGCGCGCCCATATCGGCGTGGTCGACCGGCTGTTTTCACGCGTCGGCGCCGCCGACGATCTGGCGCGCGGGCACTCCACTTTCATGGTGGAAATGGTCGAGACCGCCGCGATCCTCAATCAGGCCGGCGAGCGTGCGCTGGTGATCCTCGACGAAATCGGCCGCGGCACCGCGACCTTCGACGGCCTGTCGATCGCCTGGGCGACCATCGAACACCTGCACCAGAGCAATCGCTGCCGCACACTGTTTGCCACCCACTTCCACGAGATGACCGCGCTCGCGGCGAAGCTCAAGCGCATCCACAACGCCACCATGCGCGTGAAGGAATGGCACGGCGACGTGGTGTTCCTGCACGAGGTCATCGCCGGCGCCGCCGACCGCTCCTACGGCATCCAGGTGGCAAAGTTCGCCGGGCTGCCGACCAGCGTGATCGAACGCGCCAAGCTGGTGCTGGCGCAACTCGAAGCCGAAGACCGTACCTCGCCGGCGCGAAAGCTGATCGACGATCTGCCGCTGTTCGCCGCGGCGCGGCCCGCTCCGGCCGCGCCACAACGCGATGACGCCTTTACCGCTTTGATCGACGCGTTGGCCACGCTGCATCCCGATGAAATGTCGCCGCGCGATGCGCTTGAGGCGCTCTATTTGCTCAAGACGCAGTTGGCGAAGGTCAAAAAGGCCTGACGCTCATGCCGACTGTTTGCGCGGCCAGGCGCGAATAACCCACAAGCCGCCGCTCCAGGCGATGCACACCAGCATCCCCAGCGCATAGGCGCCCCACACGCCGTAGAGCGGAACCAGATAATGCACGGCGATGAAGCCGAGCCAAAGTCCGTTCAGCGCGATCTGCGCATGCGCCATCATGCTCGCGGATGAGACGCCGCCGACACGCAGATGCAGGATCACGATCGAACAGCCCATCACGATCGGAAATACCGCGAACATGCCGGAGGCGAACGAGCCGATGCTGTAGCTTGCCGTCGTCACTGTGGCGACCACGACTGCCGAAGCGATCGCGCGCAACGGAATGTCGTAAGGCCGGCGCAGCAATTTCGGCGGCGGGCCCGAAGTGCGGTAACGCCAGCTCAACGGCACGGTGATGCCGAACACAACAATATTGAGCAGCGAAGCTGTCAGCGGCGTCCAGGTCACGAGCCGCAAAGCAGCGGCAGCGATGAACCACACCACGACAGCGGCGAAGACACTCAGCACCACGCCGTGCCGCTGCGCCAGCACGGCATAGACCAGACAGAAAACCGAGACAGCGGCCGTCGCCGCGGCGCTGCCGACAGAACTTGCCGCAATAAAATCCGCGGTGTGCTCAATTCCAAGAATGATGTAGGCGGCGCTGGCGGCTGTCGGCAACGCGGCAATAAGCGCCCCGATGAATGGCCCGGACTGTTCAACCACAATCGAGATGACGACGACGATAAACGCCGTCATCGCCATCTTCAGCACAAGGTCGATCCAGAACAGCAGCTCGGGAGACATCATCTTGCGGACTTCGGCAATGGATTGGACGCACCGGGACCGGCATTTCCGCCGCTACAGTTCCCGTCTTTGGCTTAACTCAAGACTAGCTGCGTTTGGGCCGCAAGAATTCGAGCCGGTTGCCGAACGGGTCGGCGACATAAAAGCGATCATGGCCTGCGAGCGGCTCATCCTCGTAAGGCGCAAAACCCCGACTTTGCAGCCGCTCCCGTAAGTCCTCGAGATTTTCCGCGAGGAACGCCGGGTGCGCCTTTTTCGCCGGGTGAAAATCCTGCTCAACGCCAAGATGGAACTGTTGCGTGCCGAGCGCGAACCAGACGCCGCCACGCACCGCGAGGTTCGGCGGCTTGGTCAGCTCCTTGAGGCCCAGAATGTCGCCATAAAAGGCGCGCGCTTCCGCCTCGCGACCGCGCGGCATCGCCAATTGCAGATGATCGAGCGCGAGGCCACTCATGCTTAAATCCGCTCCCCGCTCATGCTTAGATCCGCTCCCCGCTCACGCTCAAGTCCGCTGCAAGCTCACCGCAACCGGCGGACCGCTTTTGATCGTCTGATAAACCACACAATAGCGTTCGGTGAGCTTGAGAAGCTGGTCGAGCTTGTCCTGCGGCGCTTCGGTATCGACATCGAAGCGCAGCCGGATTTCCGCAAAACCGACCGGTGCATCCTTGGCGACGCCGAGCGTGCCGCGAAAATCAAGATCGCCTTCCGCCGACACCGTGGCGGATTTCAGCGGAATTTCCAGCGCCGTGGAGACGGCTTTCAACGTCACGCCGGCGCAGGCCACCAGCGCTTCGAGCAGCATGTCGCCTGAGCACAATTCCATGCCCGATCCACCCGTCGCAGGGTGCAAACCCGCGACCGCGAGCGCACGGCCAGTCTCGACCTTGCAGGCGATGTTGGTGTCGTCGAGCGAGCCTTTGGCTTTCAGCGTGATCCAGCCGGCCTTGGGATCGGCCTTGTAGCGTTCCTTGATCGGCGCCTGCATGGCGCGAAGCCCGGCGGCATCCATGATGGTCGCTCCTCTGGCGTCTGGGCCGGGCATAGCCGGCCAAAGGACGGCGTCGCTTCGCTCGCCTATGTCCCGGCCATCCCGATAATCGACGCTGTGCCTATAGAAACGGGATCACCGGGACAAGCCCGGTGACGACGCCCGCGCTACCACCACATCGCCGCGCCGGCGCCGGCCTTCGGCTCCGCCTGGGCTGCGGACGTAGCGCGGTTGAGCGAACGGTCGAGCGCGACCAACACGCGGCGTTTGACGAAATCGAAGGCGGCGGACTGGCGATCACGCGGGCGCGGCAAGTCGACTTCGATCTCGTCGAAGACGCGGCCCGGGCGGGGACACATCACCATCACCCGATCGGCCAGCACGATCGCTTCGTCGACATCGTGTGTCACCAGCATCAGCGTCGGCCTGGCATCGGCCCACAGATCAAGCAGGTGATCCTGCAAGTCGGTGCGGGTGAAAGCGTCGAGCGCGGAAAATGGCTCGTCGAGCAACAGCACTTGCGGGCGCGGCACCAGCGCCCGCGCGATCGCCACGCGCTGCGCCTGTCCGCCAGAGAGTTCGCGGGGCCATACCTTGGCCTTGTCCGACAGCCCGACGCGTTCGAGCGCGGCGGCAACACGCTTTGTCCGCTCCGCTTTGGGTCGGTCACCAAGACCGAAGCCGACATTGTCGGCGACCTTGAGCCACGGCAGCAGCCGCGGTTCCTGAAAAATGATGCCGATTTTTTCGTGAGGCCGTGTGATGCGTTCACCATCGAGCGTGACCGTACCTTCGCTTGCCGGATCGAGCCCACCGATGGCGCGCAGCAAGGTGGATTTCCCGCACCCCGAGCCACCGATCACGGCGACGATCTCGCCCGGTTCGACGTCGAGCGAGACGCCATCCAGCGCATGCACGCCATTCGGATAAGTTTTGCTGACACGATCGAGAGCTAACATTGCGCTTACTTATTCCGGCCGAACAATATCTTCCCAGCGCAGGAACGGCGCCGCGGCAAGCACGATCAGCCAATCGGTCGCCTTGCCGACGATAGCAAAAGCAACGATGGCGGCGATGATTTCGGCGGGCTTGCCGAGTTGCTGGCCGTCGATCAGCAGATAACCGAGGCCTTCGGATGCACCCATCAGTTCGGCGGCGACAACGAACATCCAGCCGAGTCCGAGACCTGAGCGCAACGAAATGACATAGGCGGGGAGCACCGCCGGCAACAGAATGCGGCGCACCATCTCGGCATCGGACAGACGAAACGCGCGGCCGACTTCGACAAGCTTGCGATCAACCGACTGGATCGCGCCCATCAGGCCGAGATAGACCGGGAAGAAAACGCCGACTGCGATCAGCGTCACCTTTGATGCTTCAAATATTCCGAGCCAGAGAATGAACAGCGGTACCCAGGCAATCGAGGGAATGGCGCGCAACGCCTGAATGGTCGGATCGAGCAAACGCCGCACCAGTGGCGAGTAACCCGCGGCGGCGCCGAGCACAGTTGCGAACGCGACGCCGATGCCGAAGCCCGCGGCAACGCGCGCCAGTGTCACCAGCGTGTTGCGCTGCAATTCGCCGGTGCGGGCAAGATCGGCAAAGGTGGCGAAAATGACCGACGGCGGCGGCGCCAGCCGTCCGCTCGCCCAGCCCATCCGCACCACGAATTCCCACAACACCGCGAGCGCGACCGGCAACACCAAGCCAAGCGCCGGCCGCGCCAGGCGCGACCAACGCTTACCCGATGCAGGCTGAACCGCAGCGGTGTCAGTGCCTTGAGCGACGACGGTCATGCTCACAAGAGACATCGTGACGAACTTCATTGCAACGCGCCTATGAGCGCGTCATCGCAAGGAGCAAAAGCGACGAAACAATCCAGATGCTGGATTGTTTCGCTCCGCGTCGCAGTGTCGGTCAGGCCCCGACGTAGCGGTCGTCGACCAGATCGTTGAGCGTCTGCTTCACGTCGACGCTCGGCTGGATCACACCGGCTTGCTGTAACGCGAGACCCGCTTGCAGGATCGAGTCGCGCTGCTGCGGCCCGATCTTGTTGAAGGTAAGCTCGGTGCGTTCCTTGAGCTGAATATCGACCACATCACCCGGCAGCTTGGTCACGTTCATAAAGACGCTTTTCTCGTCGTCGTAATGATCGAGACAATATTTTCGGGCCTGCTCGTAAACCGCGAGCACGCGCTTGGTCAGGTCGGGATACGACTTGAGGAAGTCCTCGCTCGAATTGAGGATGCCCCAGGTATTGGCGTCCTTGTTGCGATAGAACAGCCGCGCGCCGTCCTCGACTTGCGCCTGCGCCATCATCGGATCCAGGCCGGCCCAGGCATCGACGTCGCCACGGATCAGCGCGGTCTTGCCGTCCGGATGTTGCAGCAGCACTTCGCTGATATCTTTTTCAGTCAGGCCGACCGAGAGCAGCGCCCGCACCAAAAAGATATGCGGATCGGTACCGCGGGTCACTGCAACGCGCTTGCCTTTCAGATCCTCGATCTTGTTGATCGGCGAGTCCTTGCGCGTCACCAGCGCCGTCCACTCGGGACGCGAAAATACGTAGATCGACTTGATCGGATTGCCGTTGATGCGGCCAAGCAGAGCTGCAGAGCCGGCCGTCGAACCGAAATCGATCGAGCCGGCGTTGAGAAACTCCAGTGCCTTGTTGGAGCCGAGCGTCTGCACCCAGCGAACACCGATGCTGTCCTTTTCGAATTCTTTTTCCAGCAAGCCCTGCTGCTTGAGCACCAGCGAGACCGGGTTATAGGTCGCCCAGTCGATCCGAATTTCCGATGGCTTGCCGGCGGCGCGCGCGACGCCAAACGGCAACAAGCTTGCGCCGGCGGCGCTGCCCAAAAAACTACGACGTGTCAGCATCATTGACCTCCAATCCTGGAGGCGGGTTTTGTTACGCCCGCCGCCCTTACGCGAGACAACGGGGCAGGCCCCGCGCTTTAGCTGCATTTGTTCAGGCGCCCGCAAGCTGCTCGCTCAAATCGGCGCTATAAACATTCTTTAGGAAACCCGTATTAAACGGTCAATTGAAAATAAATACTTCCATTTTCAAGAAAGGAGAAATTATTGTCCAATATGCACCTGAACCGCGCATGCGACGTTTTTCCATCGCGGCAGCCGCGCCGCACGATGACAGCAAGTCATAGCTTCGCTATGCCGGGAGAATGATGTTGGACAGCCAACGGACAGCGCGCATCGATGTCGAACTGATCGACGCCCCGGCGATTGTCGCCGATCTCAAGGTGCTGGCCGAAACCCATGCCGGCCGCGAGCGCGAATTGCGCACGGCCGTGGCGATGCGGCTGAAGCAGGCGCTGACGCAGGCGCGGTCGCGCGCCGAGCAGCTCCTGCTGAAAGATCGTCACGGCCGGCGTTGCGCCGAGCGGCTGTGCCAGATGCAGGACGACATTATCCGCATCCTGTTCGAATTCATTGGCGGCGAAATCTATCCGCCGCAGGCGCCCTCGGAAGCCGAGCAGATGGCGGTGATCGCCACTGGCGGCTACGGACGCGGCCTGCTCGCCCCCGGCTCCGATATCGATCTGCTGTTTCTGCTGCCCTACAAGCAGACCGCCTGGAGCGAATCGGTTGCCGAGGCCCTGCTCTATTGCCTGTGGGACATGGGGCTAAAGGTCGGCCACGCCACGCGCTCGGTCAGCGAATGTATCCGCCAGGCCAAGGCGGACATGACCATCCGCACAGCGATGCTGGAGTTCGCGTTATCTGCTCGGCGACAAAAAACTCTACGACGAGCTGACAACGCGGTTCGACAAGGAAGTCGTGCAAGGCACGGCGCCGGAATTCGTCGCCGCGAAACTCGCCGAGCGCGAGGAACGCCACCGCCGCGCCGGCCAGTCGCGCTATCTGGTCGAGCCCAACGTCAAGGACGGCAAGGGCGGCCTGCGCGACCTGCACACGCTGTTCTGGATCGCCAAATATGTCTATCGCGTGCGCGAGCCGGAGGAGTTGATCAAGCGCGGCGTTTTCGATCGCGAGGAATACAAGGTGTTCCGCCGCTGCGAAGACTTCCTGTGGTCGGTCCGCTGCAACATGCACTTTCTGACCGGGCGCGCCGAGGAGCGGCTGTCATTCGACATCCAGCGCGATATCGCGGTGCGGCTCGGCTACACCGAACATCCCGGCCAGCGCGACGTCGAACGTTTCATGAAGCATTACTTCCTGACCGCAAAAGATGTCGGCGACCTCACCGCGATCCTGTGTGCCGGGCTTGAAGAGCGCGAAGCCAAGCCGGCGCCGGTGCTCAGCCGCGTGATCGCACGCCTGCGCCCGGCGCGCAGCCCGAAGAAGCTCAGCGGCACCGACGATTTCGTCATCGACAACAATCGCATCAATATCGCCCGCGCCGATGTATTCCGGCGCGATCCGATCAATCTGATCCGGCTGTTTCACCTGGCGCAGAAGCACAATCTCGCCATGCATCCGGAGGCGATGCGGGTCGCCACCCGCTCGCTCAAGCTGATCGACAAGGAAGTCCGCGAAAACGAGGAAGCAAACAGCCTGTTCATGGAGATATTGACCTCCAAGAACGACGCCGAGACCGTGCTACGGCGAATGAACGAGGCCGGCGTGCTCGGCGCGTTCGTGCAGGCGTTCGGCCGCGTCGTCGCGATGATGCAGTTCAATATGTATCATCACTACACGGTCGACGAACATCTGCTGCGCTGCATCGGCGTACTCAACGAAATCGAGCGCGGCGAAAACCCGGAATTCACGCTGGCCAGCGAATTGCTGAAGACAATCCGCCCGGAGCATCGCGCCGTGCTCTGGGTCACGCTGTTCCTGCATGACGTCGCCAAGGGCCGGATCGAAGATCACTCGATCGCCGGCGCACGCATCGCCCGCCGGCTATGCCCGCGTCTCGGATTCAACGCGGCCGAGACCGATCTCGTCGCCTGGCTCATCGAAGTTCATCTGGTGATGTCGACGGTCGCGCAATCCCGCGATCTTTCCGACCGCAAGACGATCGAGAACTTCGCAGCCGTCGTGCAGTCGCTCGAGCGGTTGAAGCTCCTCACCATCCTGACCACCGCCGACATCCGCGCGGTCGGTCCCGGCGTCTGGAACGGCTGGAAGGCGCAACTTATCCGCACGCTGTATTACGAGACCGAGCCGGTGCTCACCGGCGGCTTCTCCGAGGTCAATCGCGCGCAGCGGGTCACCGCTGCGCAACAAGAATTCCGTGCGGAGACCAAAGATTGGCCGGCCGAAATCGTCGAGCGCTACGTCACCCGGCATTACCCGGCCTATTGGCTCAAGGTCGACCTGGCGCACAAGCTCGCCAATGCCCGCTTTGTTAGCGACGCCGAGGCCTCCGGCAAGCGGCTCGCCACTAACGTCAGCTTCGATGCGTCGCGCGGCGTCACCGAACTGACCGTGTTCGCGCCCGATCATCCGTGGCTCTTGTCGATCATCGCCGGTGCTTGCGCAGTGGCCGGCGCCAATATCGTCGATGCCCAGATCTACACCACTACCGACGGGCTCGCGCTCGACACCATTTCCGTCACGCGCGAATTCGACCGCGACGAGGACGAGGCGCGGCGTGCAGCGCGGATCGGCGACGCGATCGAAAAAGCGGTGCGCGGCGAGATCAAGTTGCCCGATGTGGTGGGGAAGCGCGCGGCGCCAAAAGGCCGGCTGAAGGCTTTCGCCATCGAAGCCGAAGTGACCATCAACAACCAGTGGTCCAACCGTTATACGGTCGTCGAGGTTACCGGCCTCGACCGGCCCGGCCTGCTCTACGAACTGACCACGTCGCTGTCGAAGCTCAATCTCAATATTGCCTCTGCTCACGTCGCCACGTTCGGCGAGCGGGTGGTCGACGTATTCTACGTCACCGATCTGACCGGATCGCAGATCACGGCGCCGATCCGGCAGACCGCGATTAAACGGCCGTTGCTGGGGCTGTTTACGCCGCAGGCCGGAGGCAAAACGGGCTAGTTTTGCCGCCTGGTTTTCCTGCCTGGTTTTCCTGCCCTTGATGGGCCTCGGTAACCCCACCTTAAACCGCGCAAATTACCGTCATTTCAGCGCATTTTTCGGCGCCGGGGACGGGTATGGCTAGGGGTCGGGCCAGCAAGAAGCGGGATTCCGCCCCGGGGCTGCTCGATCTCCGGCTACTTCCGACCGATCGGGTCGGCGGCCCCTCCCGAAGCCGCGGTGAATCCGGCCGCCATCGACACGACAGTGACACGCCAGCGAAGAAGCCGCGCAAGAAGCGCGGCGGCGGGCGGCGGCGATCCGGCATTGGCCGGGCGATCTACTGGCTCGCCGTGCTCGCGCTGTGGGCGATCATCGCGGCGATCGGTTTGCTGGTCTGGATCGGTATCCATCTGCCGCCGATCCAGTCCCTGGAAATTCCAAAACGGCCGCCCTCGGTTTTGATCCTCGGCTCGAACGGCGCGACGCTCGCGACCCGCGGCGAGATGGGCGGCGCCGAAGTGCCGTTGCGCGAGTTGCCGGATTACGCGCCCAAGGCCTTCGTCGCCATCGAAGATCGACGCTTCTACTCGCATCACGGCATCGATCCCTTCGGCATCCTGCGCGCCGGCATCCGTGACGTATTGCATCGGGGCGCCGCCCAGGGCGGCTCGACGCTGACGCAACAGCTCGCCAAGAATTTGTTCCTCACGCAGGAACGCACGATGACGCGCAAGCTGCAGGAAGCGGTGCTGGCGCTGTGGCTCGAACACAAGTTCTCCAAAGCGCAGATCCTCGATCTCTATCTCAACCGCGTCTATTTCGGCTCCGGCGCTTACGGCATCGAAGGCGCCGCGCAGCGCTACTTCGGCAAATCGGCGCGGCAATTAACACTGCCCGAAGCGGCCATGCTCGCCGGCCTCGTTCAGTCGCCGTCGCGGCTGGCGCCGAACCGCAATCCGGAAGGCGCGCAGCGGCGCGCCGGCATGGTCATCAACGCGATGGCCGAGCAGAACATGATCAGCGAAGACGCCGCCAAGCGCGCGCTTGCTAATCCAGCGCGCGCGATCAAGCCAAGCGGCGGCGGCTCGGCCAATTACGTCGCCGACTGGGTGATGGATGCTGTCGATGACCTGGTCGGTCAGGTCGATCAGGACATCACCGTCGACACCACGATCGATCCGGCATTGCAGACGGCGGCCGAACAATCCCTCGATGATACGCTCGCGCAAAAGGGCGACAAGCTCAACATCAGCCAAGGCGCGCTGGTGGCGATGACACCGGACGGCGTCGTACGCGCGCTGGTCGGCGGCCGCAATTATGCCGACAGCCAGTACAACCGCGCCATTGACGCCAGGCGGCAGCCCGGCTCGTCATTCAAGCCGTTCGTCTATCTTACCGCGCTCGAGCACGGGCTAACCCCCGACACGATCCGCGAAGATGCACCGATCTCGGTGAAAGGCTGGAAGCCGGAGAATTACGAGCGTGAATACCTCGGCCCAGTAACGCTGACCCAGGCGTTGGCCAATTCGCTCAATACCGTGTCGGTGCGGCTGACGCTGGAAGTCGGACCGAACGCGGTGACGCGCACCGCATACCGGCTCGGCATCGAATCAAAGCTCGAGCCGAACGCCTCGATCGCGCTCGGCACGTCGGAAGTCTCCGTCCTCGAAATGGTCTCGGCCTACACGACCTTCGCCAACGGCGGCTTTGCGATCTCGCCGCATGTCATCGAACGCATCAAGGGCGCCGACGGCAAAATCCTTTACGCTCGTTCGCCAAAAACTTTCGGCCGTATCGTCGACCCGCGCTACATCGGCATGATGAACACGATGATGCACGAAACGTTGGTATCCGGCACCGCGCGCCACGCCGACCTGCCGGGCTGGCAAGCGGCCGGCAAGACCGGCACCACGGAAGATTTCCGCGATGCCTGGTTCATCGGCTACACCTCGCACCTCGTCACCGGCGTCTGGCTCGGCAATGACGACGACTCGCCGACCAAAAAGGCGACCGGCGGCGGCCTGCCGGTCGATATCTGGAGCCGCTTCATGAAAGTCGCGCATCAAGGCGCGACCCCGACGCCGCTGCCCGGCTTCGGCAATGGCTGGGTGAGCGCGGCGCCGACACCACCGCAGAGCCTCGATGGAAGCGCACCCGCCAACAACAACCAGCGCGACAGCGGCGGAGGCGGCGGCACGCTCAATTCCTGGCTGCTCGACAAACTGTTCGGAAGGCACTGACGGCGCGTACACCGCTTTTGGCCCGGTTGCGAAAACCTGCTCCTGACTATCCAATAGATCGGCGGCGCGGGACCGAAAGAACAAGCCCGTCAGATGCGCACAGGATCGTATCCCCATGGCCAAATCCGATTTTCGCAAATTCGTTCCGGAAATGGGAAAAGCCTTCCACTTCGGATTAACGCACAAGCAATTTTACGACGCCGTGATACCCGCCCGCGGTGAAAACGAAAGAAGGGGCGTTGAAAAGCTTTTGTCGACGCCTTTCAAGGGCGTCACCACGGACGGCAGCATTGTTCCGGGCCTTTTCGAACTCAAACCCGAAGCCGCACCGACACGGGAGATCCTGGACGCTGTGCTGGCACTGCTAACGCAACTCAATCCGGAACAGAAAAAGAAGGTCTTTCTTCCGCTCGATTCGCGGCAGCGGCAGCTCTGGCAGAACAGCATCGTTCGTTATGAGGATTTTGGACTTCGGCTCGATGAAGTTCCGAGCATCCTCAAGGAAACGGCGATGGCCGTCGTCAAGGCAAGTCTCAGCGCCGCAGGCTACGAGAAGACGCGCAATCTGATGAAGCTGAATGGCTGTCTCGGCGAACTCGTCGGCGCGCCCCAGCTGCTCGGGGAATGGTGCTATCAACTGCACGTCTTCGGCGAACCTTCGGCGACCGAGCCTTGGGGATGGCAGTTGAGCGGCCATCATCTGATCATCACGTGTTTCATCATCGGCGAGCAGATGACACTCACGCCGACCTTTATGGGCGCGGAACCGCGCCGTGTGGACGATGGGAAATATGCCGGAACAGTCGTTTTCGAGGATGAAGAGCTTCTGGGATTGCAGTTCGCCCGCAATTTGTCGGCGGCGCAAAAGCAAAAAGCTGTCTTCTCCGAGACCCTCATTGCCGACCAGCTTCCGCCCGGCCGGCATCAGGGCAACGATGGCATGTCATTCGGCGGTCGCTATAAGGACAACGCTGTTGTTCCTTATGAAGGAGTGAGCGGAGCGGAGTTGCATCCGCAGCAGCGTCAGGCATTGCTCGATCTGACCAGGTGCTATTTATCCGCATTGCCCGCCGGGCCGTTTGCAGCCCGCATGGACGATGTGGAACGGCATCTGCTTGAGACCCATTTCTGCTGGGCCGGCGGCATGGGCGAAGACAGCGCGTTTTACTATCGCATTCAAAGCCCGGTGGTGATGATCGAGTTCGATCACCATAAAGGCGTTGTGCTGAACAATCCGACGCCAGAGAAATTTCACGTCCACACCATCGTGCGAACACCCAATGGCAACGACTATGGAATGGATCTATTGCGCCTTCACTACGAAACCGCGCCGCATCATAAGGCCGCGCATCAGCATCACCACCACCGAGACAAACTCTAAGTTTGCTTATAAACGCGCGTGCTAGATCGCGCGCAGATCGTGGTTTTTGATCGGCAGCTCGCGGATGCGCTTGCCGGTTGCAGCAAAGATTGCGTTGCACAGAGCGGGTGCCAGCGGCGTCACCGGCGGTTCGCCGACGCCACCCCAGAAGTCGCCGCTCGGCACGATGACGCTGACGACTTCAGGCGCATCGGCCATCTTGACCATCTGATAATCGTCGAAGTTCGATTGCTCGGCCGCGCCATCCTTGATGGTGATCTCGCCGTAGAGCGCGGCCGTCAACGCATAGATGACACCGCCCTGGATCTGCATCTCGACCGACATCGGATTGACCACGTAGCCGCAATCGAGCGCGGAGATCACGCGATGGACGCGGACCTGACCGTCATCGATGGAAATCTCGACCACCTGCGCGCAATAGGAATCGCACGCCGCGTTCAACGCAATGCCGCGGAATATGCCGGAAGGCGGCGGCTGATCCCAGCCGGCTTTTTGCGCGGCGGCATCGAGTACGGCGAGATTCTTCGGGCTATTGCGCGCGAGACGGCGGCGATACTGATACGGATCGATACCTGCCTCGTGGGCGAGCTCGTCGATGAAGCTCTCGCGGTAGAATGCGTTCTGCGTGTAATTGATGCCGCGCCAGGCACCAAGCGGCACGGGGGTCGGGCGGATCGCCGCGTCAACACGATAGTGCGGGAACCGGTACGGGAGCTCGTCGGTCAGTCCGCTGACAAAACTCCAGTCGATAATCTGGGCAGCGCCGAACTGCGGCACCAGCGAGGCAACGAATGACGGCCCGGTGAGGCGAATGGTCAGCGCCTCGGGCATGCCGTCGCTGTCGAGGCTCGCCACCAGCCGCGCCATGCCGAACGGCCGATAGATATCGTGGGCGATATCCTGCTCGCGGCTCCACAGCATCTTCACCGGTTGCGGCACTTCCCTGGCGATCAGCACCGCCTGACGAACGTAATCCTGAACGACGTTGCGGCGGCCGAACCCGCCGCCGAGCAACAGCGGATGGACGATGACCTTGTCTTCTTTCACACCGGCGGCTGACGCGGCGGTGGCAAGCGTCGACATCGCATCCTGTGTCGCTGTCCAGATGTCGACACGGTCGGCGGTGACATGCGCGGTACAGGTCTGCGGCTCCATCGTCGCGTGCGCGAGGAACGGCACCGTGTAATCCGCCTCGAAGCGGTGCGAAGCTTTGGCCAGCACCGCCGCCGGATCGCCGTCGGTGCGTCCGACCTGTGTTGCCGGCGCATCAAGGCCTTGACGAACGAAATCCGCAATCGATGCGCTCGACGCAGTACCGTGCCCGCGATCGTCCCATTCGACGTGCAATGCTTCGACCGCCCGCTTGGCCTGCCACCAGCTATCCGCAATCACCGCGACCGTATCCGGCAGGCGCACAATGCGCCGCACCCCCTTGAAGCCGGCAATCGATGATTTCATCGACCGACTTCACCACGCCGCGAAATATCGGACACTGCAAGACGGCGGCGTAGAGCATATCAGGCAAGCGAACGTCGATGGCGTAACAGGTCTCACCAGTGACCTTTTCCGGCACGTCGACCCGCCGCTGTGGCGTACCGGCGAGTTTCCAATCGCTGATATCTTTCAGCGCGACGTCGGCCGGCAGTTCGATTTTGGCGGCCTCTTGCGCGACCGCACCGAAAGTAAGCGTGCGGCCACTCGGCCTGTGGGTGATGATGCTGTTTTGCGCGAAACATTCCGATGGCGCGGCATCCCAACGTGCCGCCGCCGCGGTAATCAGCATCTGCCTCGCGGTGGCGCCAGCGCGGCGCAGGAAGTTTTGCGAGGCGGCGACAGAACGGCTGGCGCCTGTCGACATATCGCCCCAAATCCGGTTGCGGCGATAATTATCGGTCGGCGAAACCAGTTCGGTGCGGAGCGCCGGCCAGTCGCATTCAAGCTCCTCGGCAACCAGCATGGCGAGCGCGGTCATGGCGCCCTGCCCCATTTCGGCGTGCGCAAAACGCACCGTAACCGTGTTGTCGGGCGCAATCGTCACCCAGCAGTTGATTTCTTGCGGCGCTGCAGTGGCGGATGCTGCGTCAGCTTGTGCCGCGGCCTGCCGGCTCAATGGGACGGCAAAGCCAAGCGCCAGGCCGCCGCCTGCAACGCTCGCACCAACAAGAAACCTACGGCGGTTGATGTCGCCGCCTGCCGTCATCAGATGCCCCTGCCAGCGTGAGTGAAGTTGCCAGGTCTTATCCTACACCCAGCTTAAAAAGCTGCGCCCCAAGGTATGATAGGCCACGACCATCGCGCTTGTGAATCACAATTTGGGAGCCCGCCCATGGACAAAGGCGGGGATCGAGATATGGACCAAAAAAACAGCACCCTTGAGCAGCGTATTAGGGCCATCGAGGACCGGCTTGAAATCTACAACCTGATCGCGAGCCATCCGCCTAGCGCGGACACCGGAGCCGACTATTTTGCCGAAGCGACCTATGCCGAAGACGGCGAATTCGACCGCGGCCCCGGCCTGACCAGCGCCAAAGGCAACAAGGCGCTGGGCGCCATGCTTAAAAGCGAGGCACATCAGGCGGCAATCGCTGGCGGCATCGCGCACTTCACCGGGTTGCCCTCTATCGCGCTTGATGGCGACCGCGCGGTCGTAACTTCTTACCTGCAAATCCTGACACCCCGGAAATCGGGCGAAGCCGTCGAAGTGCCCAATCACGGCAGTTCGCTCGGCTACCACATCCACCGCGTCGTCACCAACCGCTGGGAACTGATACGCACCGCCGAGGGCTGGAAGATCAAACGGCGCTCGTTACGTCTGGTCGACGGTTCCGAACCATCGCGGGAGATTTTGCGCGAGGCGCTGGCGCCATGGCGGAACCGGGCGACTGTCTAGTGCGGCGCCGCCTCTAGATACAGGAAATCAGGCGCGGAGCAGCTTGTCCTCGAACCAGTTCCACATCGTAGCGGTTCCGAGCGAGAGGTAGTCGCGCTGGCAGTGCTGTGCGCCGCCTTCTTCCGCCGTGAACACCCGCAGCGTCTTGTCGGCGGAACCGCTGGCGTCATAAAGCGCCTGCGCATCCTTGAGCGGGATCTGCTCGTCGTCCTCGCCGTGCACGATCAGGAACGGGCAGCGCATTTTCTGCACCACGCCGTCGAGCCGGAACGGCTCGAGCTTTTTCAAAGCGGCATCGAGCGAATCGACGCCGAGGATCCACATGATGTGATGGCCCGGCACTGACATCGATGCATTGAAGCCGGCATCGATGCGCTTCTTCCACGTGCCGTAATAATCCCAGATCGCGCCCCAGGCGATGCAGGCGGCAAAGCGCGGTTCGAGCGAGGCGCAACGCGGCGCGTAGTAGCCGCCGAGACTGATGGCTACGACGCCGATGCGCTTTGGATCAACGTCGCCGCGCTTTTCCAGATAATCGATGCAGGCGCTGCCGGCTTTCTCGTAGTCGTAGCGCAACGGCATGCCGCGGAAGCGGATCGCTTCGCCGGTGCCTGGACCGTCCATCACCAGCACGGAAATGCCGCGGCGGACCAGATCGGGCACGCCGCGCAGATATTGAATTTCCTTGGTGACGTCGAGGCCATCGAAAAACACCACGCAGGGCGGCCGTGACGATTTCGCGTTCTGTGCCGGCACAAAATAGCCGGGAAGCATTTTGCCTTCGAACGGCACATCGACGATTTCGATGTTTGCTCCCGACAGCGCCACGAATTGGTGAAAGCATTCGACCGAGGTGCGATAGGCGTCGAGAGCCCGCGTGTCTTTCGGCGTGCGGAAGCGTTCGCCCATCTGATAATAATGGCAGGCGCGCAAATAGAACGGCGCTGCCGCCATCGGGTATTTCTCGGCACGGAATTTCTCGGCTTGGCCGCGCACGGTGTCGGCGACCTTCACACAGGCATCGAACCAGGCCTCGTCATCGTCGCCGCTTTTGCCTTCCAGCATGCGGCCGATCTTGTGCAGTTCGCTCATATCGACCCCGCCGGACAGCGCGGTGCCGAGCATGTTCACGAACGCGGCCGACCAGCGGTAATTGCCGGGAAAGTACATGAAGTATTTTGGTGCGGCGCTCATCGTGGTGTCCTCCCATTGTCATTCCGCCGCCGAGAAAAGCGAGGAACCCGGAATGACGCGATCAATCCCACTTCGGGGCGCGGCCGGCTGGATTGGCGATGCGCCCGTCCGGTTTCTTGAGCGCGCCGATCCTGCGCATATCGTCATCGCTCAGCTCGAAATCGAACACGTCGATATTCTGCGCGATCCGCTCAGGATTCGACGAGCGCGGTATTGCGGCGATGATCTCCTGCTGCATCAGCCAGCGCAACGCCACTTGCGCAAATGTCTTGCCGGTACGCTTTGCGATCTCGGCCAGCACCGGTTCGTTGATCAGGCCGCCACGGGCCAGCGGGCAATAAGCCGTAAGCACCAAGCCGCGCTCGCGGCAGGCTGCAATCACTTTGCTCTGGTCCAGATACGGATGACATTCGACTTGCAGCGTCACCATCGGCTCCGGGCACAACCGGATCGCTTCGTCGAGCATGGCGATATTGAAATTGGCGACACCGATGTGACGCGTCAGTCCCTGGCGTTTCGCCTTGGCGAGCGCGCCCATGGTTTCGGCAAGCGGCGTGTTCTTCTCCGGCCAATGCACCAACAGCAGGTCGACGTAATCGACTCCGAGCTTTTCGAGGCTCTCGTCCACCGAGCGCGCGAAATCATCGGCATGCAGATATTCGTGCGACACCTTGGTGCAGAGAAAAATCTCCGAACGCGGCACGCCCGATGCGCGCATGCCTACGCCGACAGCACGCTCGGTGCCGTATTTCCAGGCAGAATCGATGTGGCGATAGCCGGCCTGCAGCGCCGTTGCGATATGCTCGGCGCGGACATCGCCCATACCGGATGTGCCGAAGCCGATGGCGGGAATTTGCGGCGCCGTGCGCCGCAAGTTTTGGAGCAAATGGCATTAGGCGGGCGTACTCACAAACACTGAAGCTTACAATATCTGACGGCGTTCAATACGCGAACGGCCGGACCATGAGGTCCGGCCGTTGCTAAAAGAAGAATGCTGCCTTGCAAAATCAGTTAGGCCAGCACTTATGACCTTCCGGTCCAAGGTGGTATCCGGGTGGGCACGCGCGGCCGACCGCCATCGGATGGCAACGTCCGGCCGGTCCGCGCCACATGCCGGGGCCGCAACCCTCGGCAACTTTGACAACTGCCGGATCCGGCTTTGCGATCGGCGTGTAGGCAATGCCAGCGCTCGCGGCCGAAACGAGGCCAAAAGCCAACGCTCCACTCAAGATAATTGTTTTCACCATGGGTATCTTCCTTCCCGGGTTTCAAATTGCCGCCCCACTTGTACAGTGCGACCGGCGATATATGCCGTCAGCCCAATGAACCGTGGCTGAATGGCAGATATATTAAACGCACATCAAGATGTCGCGACAGCGGCAAAACTAATCGGGCGCAGACCTGCCCAGTTTGTCCAAAAGTTCCATGGCTTCCGCGCAATGAATCGCCAAAAGACTCAAGCATGCTTGAGCAGGGCCTTCTTCAAACCTTCGGTGGGCTTGAGAAAAAACACCAGCATGGTGCAGCCGTTCGGCGCCGTCGGCGAATGACGGCTGCCTTTGGCGCGAATGACGAAGTTGCCTGCAGTGCATTCGCCCTCGTCATCGACCAGCGAACCTTCGAGCACGAAAGTCTGCTCGAGATCTTCGTGCCGATGAGCGGGGATGCCTGAGCCCGGCTCCAACCTGGAAAGGATGGTCAGCATGCCGCTTTCGGGATCGTGATAGATCACTTTCATCTTGTTGCCGGGCGACGTTTCGACCCACGGCACCGACTCGGTATCGATGAAATGCGACGCCAAGGCAGCAAGCGATGCGGCTTCAACCATAGTTTTCCTCCTGCGCGATTTGGCTTTGAACCTACGCGCGTCAGGCTTGTGCGTCCACGCCGGTAAGCCGGCTATTGCACCTGGATGTGGGCGCGCTTGACCACGTCGGCCCACTTGGCGATCTCGGCCTTGAGGAACGGCTTGATGTCGGCAAGCGGCATATCCAGCGTCTCGCCGGCAAGTGCCGCAATGCGATCCTTCACCATCGGAGTCGCTTGTGCCTTTTTGATCTCGGCATAGAGCTTGTCGACGATCGGCTGTGGCGTGTCTTTAGGCGCCCAAAGCCCGAACCATGTGTAATAGACATAACCCGGAACGCCGGCTTCCTGCATGGTGGGTACGTCAGGCAATAGCGGCGATCGCTCCTTGCTGGTCACTGCAAGCACACGGACACTTCCCGATTTGATCTGACCGAGCGCACTCGCAAGATTGTCGATGAACACCGGCACCTGGCCGGACATCACGTCGGTATAAGCCGGCGCCGCGCCGCGATAGGGCACATGCGCGAGATTGACGCCGGTCATCAGCTTGAACAGTTCCATCGACAACTGCTGTCCGGTGCCGTTGCCGGCCGAGGCGTAATTGATCCCTCCCGGCTTCTCCTTCGCCATAGCGATCAACTCCTGGACCGAGTGCGCCGGGAAATTGTTGCTCACGACCAGTGCGAACGGAAACTGCCCCAGCATGCCGACCGGCTCGAAATCATTGACCGGGTCGTAAGGCAGATGAGAGAACAGACTCGGGTTGACGGCCATGCTGGCGTTCAATCCGGTCTGCAACGTGTAGCCGTCCGGCGTGGCCCGCGCCGCCTGGACCGTGCCAGTGAGCGAGCCCGCCCCGGCAATGTTCTCGACGATGAACGGTTGCCCCATCTGCTTGGACAATTGCTCGCCGTAAATGCGCGAGATGATGTCGGTACCGCCGCCCGCCGTCGAAGCGACGATGTCGGTGATCGTTCGCGTCGGATAATCTTCCGCAACGGCGATGGATGCGGCGACAGCGGTCATCGCCGCAGCGGCAAACACGTAAGAAAAAATTCTCGCGCGCACTCTTATTCCCTTTCGCATGATCGGACTTGCATCACCGCGGCGTCGGATCTTCAACTACCGGATTCGACAACACGCCAAGGCCATCGACCTCGACTTCACAGACGTCGCCAGTACGCATGTGCAGCTGTCCGGCCACGATGACATTGCCGACCGGTTTCTCCGGTTGCTCGCCGGGACGTAGCGGCAATGCGCCAGGCGAACCGGTGACGATCACGTCGCCCGGCTGCAAGGTGTAACCCTCGGACAGATATTCGATCAGCCCCGGCACGTCGTGCAGCAGGCCTGAAATTTTTGCGTGCTGGCGCTCGATGCCATTGAGCCGTGTAATCAGCGTGTGAGTGGCCGGATCGCCGAACTCGTCCGACGTCATCAGCCATGGACCGAAACTGCCGGACCGCTCGAAGTTCTTGCCGAGGCCAAACTGCCGATTGTGGCCCTGGTACTCACGGACCGACCCTTCGTTGTAACAGGAATAGCCGGCGACATGATCAAACGCGTTTTGCCGTTTAATGTAACGGCCCGGCTTGCCGATAATGACCGCGAGCTCGCCCTCATAATCGTACGCTTCGGCAACGACCTTGCGCGGTGCCCATAGCGCTTCCTTGTGACCGACCTGCGCGATCGGCATGCGAAGAAAAATCTGCGGATAGACCGTCGAGGTGGTGAGCTTGGTCTCCTCGATATGGAGCTTGTAGTTCAGCGCCAGCGCCCAGGTGGCGTGCGGCTCACGGATCACGGGGTCGTATTTGATGTCGTCGAGCGAAAGGTCGGCAGGCTTGCCGCTTGTCGCGGAGCGCACCTTGGCCAGCATCGGGTCAATTTCGAGAATTCTGCGCAGGTCATGGGGCAGATCGGGCGCTGCCTTGGCGAGGGTAACCAGACCATTGGCTCCGGTGACGACTCCAACGCCCGGCTTGCCCTGATGCTGATATGATACGACCCTCACCGCGCCCTCCCCAGCGATACCCGGCTTTCCGCCCGGTTTGACGTCACTGTAGCACAGGGAAGGAACCGGCAAGGTCGGCGGACCGCCGCTGATCGTCACAGCCGGCAGCGCTGAATGAAGCTTGCCCAGCCCGCCGAGCATTGCTGACCCAACCGCGAGACGCGTGGCAAAAGCGCGGTTCTGATGTAGCCTGTGTCGTCACGGAGAATGCATATGACGCAGTCAGCGAACGGCAACGGCGGCAAGCCGCATCAGGAAATGATCACCAGTCCCTACCTGCGCAACGCCTGGTATGTCGGGGCGTGGGCGGACGAGATCGAAGACGGCAAGCTCCTGCCGCGCACCATCATGAACGAACCGGTCGTGATGTACCGCAAGGCCGACGGCAACATCGCGGCGCTCGAAGATCGTTGCGCGCACCGCTTCGCTCCGCTGCACATGGGCAAGATCGTCGGCGGCGACCGCATCCAGTGCCCGTATCACGGCCTTGAATACGACGGCACCGGCGCCTGTGTGAAAAATCCGCACGGCGCGAAGAACATTCCGTCGCGCGCCAAGGTGAAAAGCTATCCGGTCGTCGAGAAACACAAGGCGGTATGGGTGTGGATGGGCGCTGAGCCGCCCGACGAAAGCAAGATTCCGAACTTCAGCGTGCTCGACAATGTGCCGGAGATACACACCACCAAACGCGACAGTATTGTCATCAAGGCCAATTATCAGCTCGTCATCGACAACCTGCTCGACCTCAGCCACACGTCGTATCTGCACGAAGGCATTTTGGGGAATGCGGACACGGTGGAGTCCGACATCACCGCCGAGATGGATGGTGACGATGTAGTCGTCAGCCGCTACGCCACCAATTCCGCGCCGCCCGGCATGTTCGCCCAGTTCTGGCCGAACCATCCGCCGCGCGTCGACAAGTTCACCAAGATGCGCTGGATGGCGCCGTCAACGCTGCGGCTGTTGACCGGTATCTGCAAGATGGGCGCCGATCCGGAAACCGGCACCGGCTATCACGCTATCCATTTGCTGACGCCGGAGAACGATCGCTCGACGCATTATTTCTTCACCGCGATACGCTGGGGCGTGCAGACGACTGAAGACAAGCTCAATCGCGATTTGCAGTCCAAAATCGCGGAGATGCGCCGTTTCGCCTTCGAGGAACAGGATGCGCCGGTGATCGAGGCGCAGCAGAAAAACATCGAGGCGGCGGCCGAGCCACTCGATCCGGTGGTCCTCGCGGTCGATGTCGGCTGTGTGCGTTACAAGCGGGTACTGAATAAGATGGTGGACGCCGAGCAGCGCTGATCTGACGCGGCAGAAGACCGCCGATCGCCTGCCTCAGCTTGCTACATTGATACTTCTGTTTATGGAATCTGGGAGGAATTTCATGAGCAAATATCACCGCCTTTGGGCGGCAGGCGCCGCTATTGTACTAGCGGCTAGCACGGCATCCGCCGCTGACAATTACCCATCGCATTCGATCAATCTGATCATCCCGTTCGCTGCCGGCGGTCCGACAGATATCGTCGGCCGCATCATGGGGGCCAAGATGGGGGAACTGCTCGGGCAGACATTCATCGTCGAAGATCGTAGCGGTGCCGGTGGCAATATCGGCGGCGACTTCGTCGCCAAGTCGGCGCCCGACGGTTACACGCTGCTGTTTGCGACCGTGTCCACCAACGCCATCAATCCGGGCCTGTACAAACACATGCCCTATGACGCGATCAAGGATTTCGCACCGGTAGCGCGTGTCGGCGTCACCCCCACGCTGCTGCTGGTGAACCCGTCGGTGCCGGCAACCGACGTAAAAAGCCTGATCGCGCTGCTCAAGGCCAATCCAGGCAAGTACAATTATGGCTCCTCGGGCGTCGGCTCGATCCTGCATCTCTGCGGCGAAGAGTTCAAAGCCATGGCCGGCGGGCTTAATATCACGCACGTGCCGTACAAAGGTTCGGCGCCGATGGATACCGACCTGATGGGCGGCCAGATCACGATGGCATTCGACGCGACCCCGACCGCAATGCCGCTGGCAAAATCAGGCAAGCTGCGCGCGCTTGGCGCCGGCATGTTGAAGCGGCTTAGCGCCATGCCGGACCTGCCGACCGTGGATGAGCAGGGCCTGAAGGGCTACGAGTGCTACACCTGGAATGCGATCCTCGCGCCGGCCGGCACGCCGAAGCCGATCGTCGACAAGCTTAATGCCGCCGCCAACAAGGCCCTGGCGGATCCTGCGGTGATCGATTCACTGGTCAAAGGCGGCGTCGATCCGACGCCGGGCAGCACACCGAAATCCACGGCGGATTTCATCAAGGCTGAACAGGCGAAATGGGCGCCGATTATCAAGGCGTCAGGCGCGCAAATCGACTGACATGAACAAATTGAGGAAAATGCCAAAGGAGGCCGCATGCGGCGGCCGCCTCTCGCATGATCGATTTCCCGCTCAGCCGCTGAAGGCGACGCGGCGCGGATCGTCGGCTTCTTTCGCCGTTTTCGAGCTCGCCGGCAATTGCAGAACCGTCGCCTGCTGGTCTTCGCGTAGCAGCGTCAGCAGCACGGTCCGGCCGTCGGGAAATTCCAGCGAATCGTGATGCGCCGCTTCTTTCTGCTTGTTTATTTGCCGGAAGATCGCAGTCCGGTAGTTGACCACGCGGTTACGCCACGGCAACAGACCGTTGGGGATGAGCCTCACCTCACTCTCGAAAGCGAGCTCGGTGCCCGGCAAGACGCAGACCGCGAGATCGGTATCCTGCCTATCGCTGAAGCCGCAAGTGCCGGTGCCGAAGTCACGGGTGATGAGCTTATCGCCCACTGCGGCTGGCCGCGACCTGACATTCTGAAGACTGTAATCGCACATTTGGCGATCTCCCTGGGACAGCCCCATCGCGGAAACGAGCAGGGACCACTTTGGTTTCGCGGCCGAAGGTTAAATCGTCTCCCGCGGACCCAAAGCTTGACCCAAAGGGCAGACGGCGCGGGGTGCGCAAGCCCGCCGCTGTGTTAGAATTGGGCAAGAGCCAGTGCTGAGGGCGCATCAATGGAATGCAAGACCGGAGCCGACCACACCAAATCGCTGCAAGACGGCCGGGCCGTCTATATCGACGGCGAGCGTGTGGCCGATGTCACAACCCATCCGGCGTATCGCAATGCAGTGGCTTCGGCAGCCCTGCTTTATGACTATCAGGCGCGGCCCGAAAACCTCGAATTGATGACATTTTTACCGAACGGCGGCGCGCGCCGCGTGAACCGCTGTTGGCAAATGCCGCACAGCTATGACGAGCTGGTACAGCGGCGCAAAGCGCTGCAAGCCTGGGCACAGGTGTCGTACGGCTTCATGGGCCGTTCACCTGACCACGTCGCCTCGACCCTGATCGGGCAGCGCATGGGCCTCGAAGTGTTCCAGAAGCACGGCCCGGCACGCGCCAAAGCGCTGGCCGACTATGTCGACTACGCGACCAGCAACGACCTGTTCCTGACCTACGTGATCGTCAATCCGCAGGCCGACCGCTCGAAGGACTGGGGCGATCAGGTCGAGGAGCTCGTCGCGCAAATCGTAGACGAAGACTCAACAGGCATAACCATTCGCGGCGCCAAGATGCTCGGCACCAGTTCAATCATGGCGAATGAAGTGTTTGTCGCCAATCTTCAGCCGTTAAGGCCGGGCGAGGAAGCGCTCGCATTTTCCTGTGCGGTGCCGATGAACACGCCGGGCCTGCGCGTGTTGTCGCGCAAGAGCTACGAAGCGCATGCGGTCTCGGTCTATGACAATCCGCTATCGGCGCGTTTCGACGAAAATGATGCGCTGCTCTATTTCGACGACGTCAAAGTGCCGTGGGACCGGGTGTTCGTGCATCGCGACGTCGATATGTGCCGCGCCCAGTTCCACGATACGCCGGGCCATGTGTTCCAGAACTACCAGTCGCAGATCCGGCTGTCGGTCAAGATGAAATTCCTGGTTGGGATCGCCCACAAGATCACCGAGGCGATCGGCACCACCAATCTGCCATCCGTACGCGAACAACTCGGCGGTCTGGCCGCCAATGCCGGCATGGTCGAAGCGATGTTGTGGGGCATGGAAGCCGGCGGCGAAAAGCGTGGCGAATTCTACCTGCCAAATCGGCAGATGATGTACGCGGCGCAATCGACGACGCAGGATCTTTATCCGCGCCTGATCAACCTCATTCGCGATCTCGCCGGCGGCTCGCTGATCATGCTGCCGTCGTCCTATCGCGACTGGTCGAACCCGGAACTGGCGCCGATCATCCGCAAAACCCAGCGTTCGCCGAATTTCAGCCCCGAGTACAAAGTGAAGGTTCTGAAAGCGGCCTGGGACGCCATCGGCTCGGAATTCGGCTCGCGCCACACCCAATATGAAATGTTCTATGCCGGAGCGCGATTTGTGACGAACGGGCACAATTACCGCACGTTCGATTGGGGCATCGCGCGGGGTATGGTCGATCACCTGCTGTCGACCTATGACATCGCGGAAGCAGCCAAAGCTGCTGAATAATGGCTGCTGAGTAAGGGCTGCGGAATAAATCATGAGCTTTACGTCAGGCGATTTCCGCAAGGCGCTCGGCGCTTTCCCGACCGGCGTTGCCGTCATCACCGCGCGCGGGCCAGACGGCGCGCTGCACGGCATGACCGTGAGCTCGTTCAACTCGGTATCGCTCGACCCGCCGCTGGTGCTGTTCTCGGTCGCGCGCACGGTGCAGAGCATCGCGATCTGGGAAGAGGCCAGGGATTGGGGCGTCAATATCCTCGCCGAAAGCCAGGATGGACTTTCGACGCGCTTCGCCAAGTCGGGCGCCGGCAAATGGTCGGGCATCGAGCCGATCTCGGCCTCGACCGGCGTTCCGCTCTTGCCCGGCGCGCTCGCTCATTTCGAATGCAAGCGCTATGCGGTGTACGACGGCGGCGACCATCTGATCTTTGTCGGCAAGGTGCTGTCGCTCGGACGCCCTTCCGGATCGGTGGGCGCTCCGCTGGTGTTCTTCTCCGGACGTTATCACCAGCTCGACCGGCCGCGGCCGGGCGCCAGCGAAAACGACGAGCGGCTGCTGCACGGCTGGTGAGCGCGATGGCTGATACTCTCGAATTCGAACCTGGCGGCTATCGCTTTATCAAAGCGGTTTTTCAATATTCAGCCGGCGTTGCGGCCATGCCCGGTTACCAGCTGCGCCGCGTGCGCTTCTCGCGGCCGCTGCCGTTGCGACAGGGTTTCGCAAATATCGAACAAATAATCCGTGCTGCAGCGCGGCCGCTCACTGCGTTTTGCCAATGCGAGCTGCGGTCGCCGGGACAATTCAGCGAAGCCGGCTTCCGGGCTTTCAATGAAACCTATGTGGAGACACTTAAGCGCTGGTCGATCTTCGACGGCACCACCAATCCGGTGGCACGCAGCAACGTGTGTCCGGCACTCGATCCGGTCGCCGAACCGTCGTTCCACGCATTCTCGTTCACCGAGCCTGCAACAGAGGCTGCGCCCTCCTTCGCAATCGCCGGCAGTGCCGAGGCGCCGGAGGGCCATGCCAATTACCGCGATCACATCGTGCGGCCGGGCGATACCAGCGCCGAGGGTTTGCGCGAGAAAGCGCGTTTCGTGCTCGGCGAACTGGAGAGTCGCATGGCCGCACTCGGCTTTGGCTGGCGCGATACCACGGCGACGCAGGCTTACACCGTGCATGACCTGCATCCGTTCCTCGCCGACGAACTGATCGCGCGCGGCGCTGTCCATGCCGGCCTGACGTGGCATTACTGCCGTCCGCCGGTGGTCGGCCTTGATTACGAAATGGATTGCCGCGGCGTCGCAGCCGAAGATGTCGTCAAAGTCGGCGCGACTGGGGCGGCGCAGGTGTGAAAAATCTACCTTTGAGTGTCGTCAACGCGCCGGAATTGACCTGGCATCAGATCAAGCGATTTCAAAAGGGCCCCACTAACGCGGCCAAGCTCTACCACATGATCGTCAATCTCCGAGATCGCCTGAATTGCGGCGATCGCGGCAGCGGGGTCTTCGACCGCGACGATATAGGCAACGGACTTTGCACCGGTGCCGGATTTACCAGCCTTGACCAGCCGCCCGTAATTCATCGCGTTATTCCGACTGCGGGCGAATCGTTATGTCCCCAACAATTTTGATAGCGAATACCGTTCCTCTGAGGTGTTCAAAACTGCACACTTCAATGAGCAGAGCTGTAATTCTTTTTGCCAGTCGACGGCCCGCAGACCCGATGCCTGCTGAAGGCCCAGGCAACGCCAGTGAAATCGAGACAATTCCACCATGGCCGCGCCGATCAGTGCGCGGCCGCGTCGCCGAACGCCTGATGCAACGCATCGGTCGTATGTTTCCAGGCGTCGTCGGCATCGTCCTGGCGATAAGTTGCGCCGGCAAAAGTGAAATTGTGATCGGCGTTGGGATAGACGATCAAGTCCATCGGTTTATTGAGCGCCTTCGCTGTCGCCTGCATGTCCTGAATGGTCGCCAGCAGGCAGCAATCCTTGAATTTGTCTTGCGCTGCAGCGAAAGCCAGCAGCGGCACCTGGAAATTGCCGACAAACGTTTTCATGCCGCCGACCTTGGCGATGAAAGAGGTCACCGGGTCATAGGCGATGACGCTCGCCACCGTCGTCGGTTGCGCCTCCGCGTAGGCCAGAGCGCCGCCGCCACCCACGGCAAAGCCGATCACCGCGACTTTGCCCGGAAGCGCATTGGGCGAGGCTTGTGCCTTGGCGATGATCTGCGCCAACCGCGCGCCACCCAGCTTGTCCGCGGCAAGGATCGCGTTGCCGTCCAGAACAACGGTGAAATAGCCGAGCTGGGCTACCTTGTTGGCGTAGTCCTGCACTGGACCGGGCCCGTCGATACCGGACAGCACGATCACCACCCGGCCCTTGCCTGAAGGCGGCGCGATATCGTTTTCCGTCGCCAGCGCCTCGGTCGCCGCCTCATGGACGCCAGCCGCCGCCATCAACTTCATGACGCATTCGCGCGCCTGATCCATGATCGCGGCACGGCAGCCGGGAATGTATTGGGCCGGTGATCCCCCACTCGTCCTGACCTTCCCGCGCACGCAATCCTTGACGATCGGCACGAATTTCTCGCGGCATTGCGCCCGCGCCGCCTCTTCACTACTGGCCGCGTATGCCGCGCCAAATCCGGAAATTGTCACCAACAAAATCGCAGCAATAAAAGATGCAAATCGCGAAATATGCCTCACGCTCATGGCCCCACCTTGAGCTAAAAATCGACGCCGCCCACCGCATCATCGTAGCTTGCGGATTGCGACGAAGAAACAACTACGATTAGATTTCGCGAAGAAATAAGATCGTCATGGGGAGGCTGCCGGATGATGTTACCGCGCGACCGCTTGTCCTATTCCTCACCGTTCACGCGGCCGCCGCTCAAATTGCCCGGCCGGGCGCGCATGATCGTCTGGTCCGTGGTCAATATCGAGGAATGGGAAATAACACGGCCAATGGCGCGGCAGCTGTCGCAGCCGCCGATGGGTCAGACGCCGATACCCGATATGCCGAACTGGACCTGGTATGAATACGGCATGCGGGTCGGCTTCTGGCGCCTGCTACGCGCACTGGAACACGCCGGCGTCACGCCGACCCTATCGATCAACGCCAAGGTCTGCGAGACCTATCCCGAGGTCGCTGCCGCGGCGCGCGACGCCAGTTGGGAATTCATGGCGCACTCTTACGTGCAGATGCCGATCCAGCAGATTGAGGATCAGCGCGCCGTCATCAAACAAAGCTGTGACGTGATCGAGACATTCACCGGCAAGCGGCCGACCGGATGGCTCGGACCGGGCCGCGGCCAGACCTTCGATACCCTGGACTATGTCACCGAATGCGGCCTGACCTGGTTCGGCGACTGGATCCTCGACGACCAGCCGCTATGGGTAAAAACAACCCACGGCCCTATCCTCGCCGTGCCCTACAGCGCCGAGATCAACGACATCACGCTGATGATCTCGCACCATCACGAGTCCGATGTGCTGTTGCGGCGAACCATCGACGCGTTCGACCGGCTGTATGCCGAGTCCGAAGAATCGACGCGCATCATGGCGATCGGTGTCCACCCCTACGTCACCGGTGCCGCGCACCGCATCAAATATTTCGAGCAGCTTTACGACTACATCAACCGCCACGACGTCGTGCACTGGACCGGGCAGCAGATTTACGACTGGTACGCGGCGCAAGTGCCTAGAGCGAAGTCGTTTTAGATTGAGTTGATCGTCGCTCTAGCATTTTGATTGAGCATGATCTTTTCGGAAAACCGGCTTCCACTTTTCCGGATCACGCTCTGAGCCGTCATAGCGGATCGAGACCGCCCGCCTTGTAGATTGGTTTCGCCGACGGCGCCCCTAATGCTGCTATAAAGGCCTTCGCATCGTCGGCATTCTTTGTGCCCGTGGCGATGCCGGCGGAATAGACGGTTATTTGCTGCAGCTCGGCAGGCAGCATTCCGATGACCTCGACGTCGGGATTGGACAGAAGCTCCGAGACTTGTTGCAGCCCGATTTCGGCTTCGCCGCTGGACACCAGGATGCTGACGCGGCCGTTCGGTCCGCCGGCAGCAAGCCTGATCTTGGGTGCGATTTGCGCGGCAATTCCCAGCCGCTCGAACATTTTCTGGATGTGCAGTGCAGTGATGCCGCCACCGGCCGGATCGGTGTGACCGATGGTTTTGGCGGCAAGAAGCGCACGCTTGAGCGCTTCCGGCGTCGAGACATCCGGATGCGGCGCGCCCTTGCGAACACAGATGCCGATTCCGGTGCTGGCAAGGTCGGTCCGGCCGGGCATGATCTTGCCTTGCTTGATGAGACCATCGACAGCAGCGCCGTCGATCACGACGACGTCAGCCGGCTCGCCGCCGAGAAACCGCCGCGCCACGCCGCCGGAAGGACCATAGCTCACCGCAACTGTATCGCCGGTTTCATGGGCGAAGCGCGGCACCAACTGATCGACGACATCCTTTATCGCAGTTGTGATCAGAGCGTGCAGCTCCGCCGCCTGCGCCCCGCCAATGCCGGAGAACATCACGGCGGCGAGCATAGCCAGACGCATGATCGACATCTTCACAGCGGATCGAGCCCCTTGCTCTTGAAGATCGCGACCGCCTCAGGCGCGATCAGCGCCTTGATCATCGCTTTGGCGCCATCAACGTCCCTGGCGCTGGTGGTGATGGCGGTGGAATAGATCGTGGTCTGCTGCAAGTCGCCGGGCAGCATGCCGATCACATCAACATCGGGGTTCGAATCAGCTCGGAGACTTGCTGCAAGCCGATCTCGGCAGCCCCGCTCGCTACCAGGACGCTGACCCTGCCGTCCGGACCGCCGGCGGCGAATTTGGTCTTGGCCGCCATCTGTTCGGCGATGCCGAGGCGGCGGAATACTTCCTCGATATGCGGGCCGGTGACACTGCCGCCCGCCGGCGCGACGTAGGCGACGCTTGCGGCTGTGAGCAGCGCGCGCTTGAACGCTTCCGGTGTCGCGACATCCGGATGCGGCGCGCCCTTCTTCACGCAGATGCCGATGCCGGTTTTGGCAAGATCGATCCGGCCCGGCACGATCTTGCCCTCGCCGATCAGCGTGTCGATCGCCTCACTGCCGGTGACAAAAATATCCGCGGGCTCGCCGGCCGCGAAATGCTTGAGCAGCGCACCGGGCGGCGAATAGAGCGCGTGAATGGTGTAGCCGGTCGCGCGCTCGAACGGTGGCAGGATTTCGTCGGTCGCCGATTTGACGGCGGTGGAGATGAAGGCGTTGATCTCGGCGCCCTGCGCGGCACTGCCGGCACACACCATCGCAACGACGACCGCGAGCAGGCGCATATTAAAATCCCGCAACGGCTTCCAGCGTCTTGCCACCCTGCGCATGCTTGATGGCGTCGAGCTGTTCCGGCGCATGGCGGAGCTGCCCGATCTCCTTGGCGAATTCCGGCATGGCGCGAAGCTTGTCGGCCCAGGCATGGACGTGCGGATGCAGCCGTGCGAACGGATAGCCGCCGAGCGACAGCCGGTGCGCATAGATCAGCCAGGCAATGTCGAGCACGCTGAGCTGATCGCCTATCAGATAGGGCTGCTTCGCCAGACGCTTTTCCAGCGCATCGAATTCGGCGCGGAACCGCAGCGCCGAAACCCGCGCCCGCTCGTCGGTGAAACCTTCCTTCGCCGCGCGCTGCCAGAAGTCGATCTGCACCTGCTTCTCGCGGTCGACCGCCCCTCGTACGGTGCCCGCGCCATTCGCCTTGTAGCTTTCCAGCGCTGCGTCCGGCTTCGGCGGGCCGGGCGGCGCGAACACAAAGCGGAAACTCAAGGTGCGCAGATCGAGATGCAGATCGTCCTCGTGATGCAACAACGATGCGACCTCGTTCTCGTGCCCCGCCGGGATCAGGCGTGGTTCAGGGAATTTCTTCTCGAGATGCTGGATGATATCGTTGCTCTCGATGTGCACCGCGCCGTCATCGACCAGGACCGGCACCAGCCCCCGCGGGTTGATGCCGAGAAACCACTGCTGCATGTTCTCGTAGTGCGGCAGGTCGACCGGATGCGACTGCCACTCGATGCCCTTGAGATTGAGAAAGACGCGAAGCTTTTGCGAGCAAGACGAGCCGGCAAAATGCAGCACGTGAATGCCCTTCCAGCCGAGCACCTCGCGGGTCTTGATGTCGCTATCGACGAGCTGAACCATTAGCAGCTGCCCTCCCCTATTTGGCCGTCATCATAAACGTACGCCGTGCTCGCGCAACGCATCGGCGGCAATCCGGTGTGCCTCGTTGGCGGCAGGAATGCCGCAATAGAGCGTCAACAGCAGCAGAACTTCCTGGATTTCCTCGGGCTTGCAGCCATTCTTCAGCGCGCCGCGCAGATGTACGCCGAGCTCATTCTGGTAGCCGGCAGCGGCCATCATCGCCACCATGACCAGCGACTTGGTCGCGGGCGGAAGGGCACTGCGCTGCCAGACGTCGCCGTAGGCATAGGCATTGATGATGTGTTGCAGCGGCTTGCCGAATTCGCCGAAAGCATTCATGCGCTTGTCCACCGCTTCACGGCCAAACATTTCGGTGCGCAGCTGCAATCCGCGCTGATACTGGTCGTCGTTCTCGTCCATCACTCGATCTCCGTCGCCAACGCCGCGCGATTGCCGATCGTGCCGGCGGATGACTAAGATGGACTATGACATATTTCGCCGCGACAGCTTACGGAGCGTAGCCATGATCGACGCCGCTATCGTCGGGCTCGGGCGCTGGGGCAAAGGCATCGTCGAAGCGGCGCAAGGAACGGGGTCAGATAAGAGCAAGCGGCTGCGCTTTGTTCGCGGCATCTGCAAAGAGCCGGAGCAACTCGCCGATTTCGCCAGGACGCACGGGCTCAAGCTCAGCACCGAGCTTTCCGACGCCATCGCCGATCCGCAGATAAAAGCCATCTTCCTTGCGACACCGCACTCCCTGCATGTCGACCAGATCTGCGCGGTGGCCGCGGCCGGCAAGCCGGTGTGGAGCGAGAAGCCGTTGGCATTGACCCGCCCCGAAGCCGGGCGCGCGATCGCCGCCGTCACCGCAGCCAAGATTCCGTTCGGGCTCGGCAACAACAAGCGCTTCTTTTCCTCGATGCGCGAGCTCAAGCGCATTGTCACGGACGGCGTGATCGGCGACGTGCTGCATGTCGAAGGCCATTTCAGCAACGAGCATTCGACCCGCGTCAAAGGCGGCTGGCGCGACGATCCCCGCGAGTCGCCGGGCGGCGGCATGACCGGCGCCGGGCTGCATCTGGTCGACGCTTTCGTCAATCTCGCCGGGCCGATCGCGTCGGTAGACGCCAAGCTATTCTCGCGCAAGGCAACGCCCGATCCGCGCGACGTGACGGCAGCGTTGCTGCAGTTCGAAAGCGGCGCCACCGGCCTGCTTGCCACCGTACGCGCCGCGCCGATGTTTTGGCGCATTCACGTGTTTGGCACCAAAGGCTCGGTGGAATCGCGCGACGAAACCACGCTGACGCTTTCGCTGATCGGCGAGAAGCCGGATGTCCGAACTTATCCCCCCGTCAACTCGTTGGCGGTACTGCTGGAAGCCTTTGCCGAGACTATCGAAACCGGCAAGCCATTTCCGGTCACTACCGCTGACATGCTTGATGTGGTTGGCGCGTTCGAGGCGATTATTCGCTCGATCGAAGAAGGCAAGCCGGTGAAGGTGAGCTGAGTTCTTTCCACTCGTCCCCGCGAAAGCGTTCTGGATTCCCGCTTTCGCGGGAATGAGCGGAGTAGGCTACTGCTGCGCGATGCCCGCTTTCTCGCGCACTTCGTTCCAGCGGCTATATTCGCTCGCCATGAACGCGCCGAAGTCAGCAGCGCTCGAGCCTTTCACCACCATACCGGCCGTCACCACGCGCTCGCGCACCTTGTCGTCGGCGATCGCGTCCATCAGCGCCTGGTTCAGCCGCTCGACCACCGACGCCGGCAATCCGGGCGGACCGAAGATGCCGTACCACGTCGTCACATCGAAGCCCGGCACCAGGCCGGACTCCACGACCGCCGGAATGTCCGGCACGGTCGGAAAGCGATCCTTGCCGGTCACGGCAATCGCCCTCAACGTGCCGGCCCGCACCTGACCGAGAGAGGCGCCAATCGTCTCGAACAGCACATCGGCATGACGGCCGAGCAGCGCATTGATGGCTTCGGGCGTCGTGCCGAATGCCACGTCCAGCATGTCGATGCCGGCGATCTGCTTGAACAGCTCGCCGGCAAATTGCTGAGTTGCGGCAAAGCCCGGGCTGGCGAGGATGTATTTGCCAGGTTCAGCCTTGGCGAGCGCGATCACGTCCTTGACATTGTCGGCCGGAAAGTCCGGCCGTGTCAGCATCAGGAGGCTCGCGGTCGCAACTTGCGCAACAGGCGTCAACGCCAGAGTATCGTAAGGCACACGCTTTCGCGTCACCGCGGCGATGATCTGCCCCGCCGTCATCATGCCGAGCGTGTATCCATCGGGATTTGCCTTGGCGACGACCTCGTTGCCGATGATGCCGCCGGCGCCCGGCTTGTTCTCGACGATCACCGTTTTGCCGAGGCGCTTTTCCATGGCTTCAGCGAGGATGCGGGTGATGAGGTCGGAGCCGCCGCCAGGACCGAACGGCACGATGATGTGGATCGCTTGCTGCGGATAATCTTGCGCCTTCGCCGATACTGCAACGATGAGTATCGCCGCCGCGGCGAACGCCATGATGAGTTTTTTGGTGCGCCCCGGCATCGTCACGCTATTCAGGCGGGATGCCAGCCGCCTTGACGATGCCGGCATTGAGCTTGATTTCCTTGCGCACGAACGCATCGAAATCGCTCATCGACATCGGCATTGGATCGCCGGCGAGATTGATGATTTCCTTTTGCACCGCCGGCACGGCGAGCGCTTTGATGATCTCATCGTGGATGCGCGCAGCGATCTTCGGTGGTGTCTTGGCCGGCACGAAAGCGCCGATCCAGAAATTATAGGTCGCATCCGGATAGCCGGCTTCCGCAATGGTCGGCACATCGGGCAACGCTTGTGAGCGCTGCGCGGTCGAGACCGCAAGCGCGCTGACCTTGCCGGCCTTGGCGAGTTCGATCATGGCCGTGGCGGGAGCGGGAAAGAGATCGAGACGATTCGAGATCATTTCCGTGAGCGCATCGGCAGTACCGCGGTACGGCACGTGCGTCATGGTGATCTTGGCCGCAAGCCCGATATTGACCATGAACAACTGGCCCGCCGTGCCGATGCCGTTCGAGCCATAATTGAGCGCCCCAGGGTGAGCACGCCCGTAGGCTACAAAATCGGCCATCGTCTTGTATTTGACCGGCGAGGTCGCAACGAACGGCTGCGAGGCCAGCGCCGTCAGCGCGGTGAAGTCGTCAGCGACATTATAGGAGAGGTGCGCGTAAACCGATGCGACCACGACATGCGACGTGGAATTGACCAACAAAGTGTAGCCATCCGGATCGGCATGAGCGACGTAGGCCGAGCCGATCGTGGTGCCACCGCCACCGCGGTTTTCGACCACCACCGCCTGACCGATCTGCTGCGATACCTGGTTGAACACCACGCGGGCGACGATGTCTGTGGCGCTGCCCGGCGTAAACGGGACGACAACCTTGATCGGCTCTTTAGTGGGCCATTCCTGCGCCGACACGGGCCCTACAATGGCAACCGCGCCCAGCGCCGCAACAAGCAGCGTCAGCTTCTTCATGGACGTTTCCCTCTCCCCGCGCAGCCTGACAACCGACACTTGCGGTGTCAACGCGACGAGTTGCTGCGTAGAGCGCAATCAATCTTGATCTATTGCCGCGCGGAGGGGTTCATTACCGGACTCGCGGGCGTGAACGCCGACGCTCCGCTGCGTCCGTTGTAGGTCATCAATCCGTTTTGGGTTGAAACGATATCGCCGGGACGCAGCGTTGGATCGTTCTTCGGATCGAGCGTGGCCAGGCCGAACGCATCCTTCCCGTTACACGTGCAGTTGGCGACGAGGCTTTTGCGATAAAGGTAAGCGGAGGGAAGAGCGGTATAGCGCGCACCGTCACCGGCGACCGCGTTATCGATCTCCGCACCGAAATAAACCTTGGTCGGACTGGCCGGACAAATCGCCTTGCAGGTGTCGGCCGGGGTCGCGTTCGCCATCCGCTCCAGGGGAAAGTGCTGGCCGTCGCAAAGCCGGACGCAAAACGCGACGCCGTGTCCGGTCGAGCCGCCTTCCCCACTGACGTTTTCCTGCCCGAGCGGACGAGGCGCAATCCGGCCTATCGGCGGCGCAGGCGGCGGCGGATAATTAGGGGGCGGCGGCGGGCGCTCCTGCTGACCGCCGAACAGAAAATCGAAAATACCCTGCGCTTGAGCCGGCCGCACCGGCACGACGCAAACGGATACGAAAAGCAGCCCCGCAAACAAGACTGCGGACGGCTCAGACCGCTTGATACGACGCCCCTGCAGCACGGCACCACCACGGTACGACGTTGAAGTGTCCCGTAAGGCTCCAGCGGCGATCAGTATCGGCGCTTTGGCTGTCGCTGCGCAAGATGGGCAGACAGCCGGCAGGCCGCGCGTTTCGCGCAGCCCTACGCCTTGCGCACGTTGCGGGTCAGCGCCCAGATCGCAAGCGACAGCACACCCATCGCCGCCACCGTGCCGGCGACGGGCCAGGCCGACGAGCCCAGATAAAGCCCGATCGCCGCGGCTGCAATTGCCGCGCTGGTCTGCTGTGCGAAGCCAAGCAGCGACGACGCGGTGCCAGCGCGATCCGGAAACGGCGTCAGCGCCGCAGCCTGGGTCTGCGGCAATGCCAATCCCATCCCGGCGAGATAAATCATCATCGGGACGACGAACCAGGCGATATTGCGGAGATCGAACGCAACGCCCGCCGCCATGAACAAACCGCCGAACGCCATGATGAAGCAGCCGATCCCGATAGTGCGGTCGAGACCGAACCGCATCACCACTTTCGACGCGGCGTAAGCTCCGATCATGTAGCCGCCAGCGCCCGAGGCGAAGATGATGCCGAAAGTCAGCGGCGTGAGGCCGTAACGCGCGCTCTGCATCACGATCGGCGCACCGGAGATCCAGGCGAAAAGACCGACGAACGTCATGCTGAGAATAGCAACCAGCGCCAGAAATCCACGATGCACCAGCACCGAGCGATAGAGCGCAACCATCTCGCGAATTGAAAATGGCCTACTGTCACGCCGCTCCGGCGGCAGCGTTTCGGGCAGAAAGCGCGCCGCCATCGCCGCCGCGAACAGCGCAAACACCATGAGCAAGAAGAAAATCGCGCGCCAGCTATATGCCATTTCCAGCGCGCCGCCGATCGTCGGCGCGACGATCGGGGCGAAGGCCGTGATCGAACCCATCAACGACAGTTCACGCCCGGCGCGAACGCCGGAATAAAGGTCGCGCACCGCGGCACGCGCCAGCACGATGCAGCCGGCGCCGCCGAGCGCCTGAACGAACCGCGCCACGATGAGCGCCCCGATCGATGTCGTCAGCGCGCAAAACACAGCGGCAACGCAGTTCAGCGCCAGCGCCGCGAGGATCACCGGCCGGCGGCCGTAGCGGTCCGACATCGGACCATAGATCATTTGTCCGACGGCAAAGCCGATCAGATAACTGGAAATCGTAAACTGAACCTGCGCAATCGGTGCATGCAGGGCTTCGCTGATCGCCGGCAGCGCTGGCAGATAGGTGTCCATCGACAGCGGCCCGAGCGCGGTCAAAAGCGACAGCAACAGTGTCAGCGCGAAGGTGCCGGGACGGAGCATCGGCACCTCCTAACACGTCATGGCCGGGCTTGACCCGGCCATTCACGTCTTTGAGCCATGGCGGCCATGCATAAGACGTGGATGCCCGGCACATAGGCGAGCCAACGGGACCGCGCGAAGTCGCGCGCCCCGATGACAGGCTCCGCGACGCCGTTCTTTTGAACGGCTATGGCCGGGCATGACGAAAGGGTGAGGCGCGCGCCATTTATACAGTTTACCGTTCCCGCAACGGCGCGACTTTCAACTCCGCCGCAAGCTTGTCGAGTTGCACCATCAGCGCCGGCGCGATCGGCACGCCGTCGCGGACCCGTTCGGCCCGGCATTCGCGCCGGCGGTCGCCAGGCAGACGGATTTCATCGACGCCGGGCAAGCGCTTCGATTGCTTGAACTCACGCACATGCCGATCCACCTCGGCATTGAACGTCTCGCGCGGAATAAAGCGCGCGATGTCGGCAACGATAATGAAATGCCCGGTATTGGTTTCGCTTAAATCGTCGGCATTGAAATCGACCACGTCGCGGCCGAACGCGGCGCCGTTGAGCACGCCGCCAAGAAACCCAAGCATCAGCGCGAGACCGGAGCCTTTGTATTCGCCCATCGGCAGCAGAACGCCTTCATGCGACCGCTTCGGATCGGTAATCGCTTCCCCGGTCTCGGGATTAACAAACCAGCCTTGCGGCATGGCGAGATCGCGCAACGCATATTTCTTGACCGTGCCGTAAGCGACAATCGAGGTCGCCATGTCGAGCACGATCGGCCCCGATCCCGACGGCACGCCGATGGCGAGTGGATTGGTGCCGAGCAACAATTCCGTCCCGCCCCAGGTCGCCATGTGGTTGGCATTCGCCACCGCAGCATAGATGCCAACCATGCCGTGCGCCGCCGGCATTTCCGCATAGAGCCCCGCGGGGCCGGCATGATTGGACCGGCGCACGCCGACCCAGGAAACGCCGGTGTCGCGCGCCAGCGCGATGGCTTCGTTGGCGGCGCGTGTCATCACCAGATGACCCATGCCGTTGTCGCCGTCGACCACAGCGGTCGCCGGCGCAGTCCGCGTGACGGTTATGTTGGGCCGCGCGTTGAAACCGTTCGCTTTCAAACGGCGCACGTATTGCGCCAGCCGGAAAATGCCGTGGCCGTCGGCACCAGTGAGATCGGCTTCGGACATCAGAGCGGCGCAGCGCGCCGCATCCTCGCCGGGCAATCCGGCGGCAACGAAGCAATCCGCGATCATCGAACGGATCGCGCGTGCCGGAATTTTCTCGAAATTCTCATCAGCCATGGTGCACTCAAACCGCCTCTAGGATGTTTTGCGCTTCTTCGCCAAAATCTTTGCCGCTTCGTCGCCAAGGATGATGGCGCGATCGGCTTCGGAAATATCAAGCGATTGCACGAAGCGTACGCAATCCATCATGCCCATGTCGTAGGGATAATCGCTGCCGAGCAACACCCGATTTGCGCCGACCTCCGAGATCAGCCACTCGGCGGGCGCTTTGGCATGCAAAATGGTGTCGTAAATGAAGCGATCGAGATATGGCGCCGGCGAATGTTTGACATTCACCTTCGGCTCCGGCCGCACTTGCCAGCCATGCACCCAACGCGCGCCCTGATACGGAATGAAGCCGCCGCCGTGAGACATAATGAAATTGAGCTTCGGATGCCGTTCCAGCACGCCGCCAAAGATCAGACAGGCGCCGGCGATGGTGGTGTCGAGCGGGTTGCCGATCAGATTGCCGAGATAATAGGAGCGCAGCCGATCAGCGCCGGCCACATTGCCGGGGTGGATCATCATGAAGGCGTCGAGTTCTTCCGCCACCGCCCAGATCGGCTCGAAGCTCGGATCGTCGAGATTCTTGCCGCGGCAGTTCGAGCCGATCATGGCGCCATGCAGCCCGAGCTTGGTCATGGCGCGGCGCAATTCGTCGGCGGCTTTTTCCGGCGCCTGTAACGGCAGCGTAGCGATACCGTCGAAGCGATCCGGCTTTTCCTGAACCAGCCGCGCGATCTCGTCATTCTGGATTTGCGAGCCGGCGATGCCGACTGCCTCTTCGCGATCGTAAAGCCAGGTCTGCGGCGCAACCGACAGCAGATGCATATCGACCAGCGTCGCATCCATGTCCTTCAGCCGGCGCTCGATATCGTGGCCGCCGCGCGGGAACGGCCGATACGCCACGCCGGCGACTTCGCAGACCGCGTTGTCGGCGTCGAACGGCGCCATCTTCAGGCCGAGGCTCGGAATCTCCTTCTGCATGAGCTTGATGGTGGCGTCAGCGAGCACATGCGTGTGAATGTCGATAGTTTTGGTCATTGTTTTTCCTCCCGCGTGATCCAGTTTTAATCGTTGGTCCGCACGCTCCAGCTCGCGCTTTCCACGAGATCGTTCTTGTCGAGACGCGCGACGATGTCGTCAAGCTCCTGCGGGTCGGCCGTGGTGCCAAGCAAGGTCGCGACCAATTCGGCGCCGCCGCCTTCCCGCTCCGTCACTTCGATGTCGCGCAGCGGATAGCTCGCCGTCTCAAGTTGTTCGCGCAGCAGCTCGCGGCCTTCGTCGAGATTGTCCGATGTCGTGGTGACACGCACTTCGTAAAGCGCCTCGGTGGCGCCCTCATCGATCGGCGCACGATTGATGGCATTGACCAGCGGACGCAGCAGCGTATTGCCGGCCAGCACAAAGCAGGTCAGTGCGACCGCCTCGAACGCCATGTCGGCACCGGCGCAGGCGCCGACCGCCGCCGAACACCAGAGCGTCGCCGCGGTGTTGAGGCCCCAGACATTGTTGCCCTGTTTCATGATGACACCGGCGCCGAGAAAGCCGACGCCGGACACCACATAGGCGATGATCTGCGTCGCGCCGGCGTTGCCGTTGAGATGCATGCCGATGTCGACGAAAGTCGCCGCGCCGACCGCGACCAGCACATGGGTGCGCAGGCCACCGCCGCGCTGACGGTACTGGCGTTCCGCCCCGATCAGGGTGCCAAGAATGAACGCGGCGGCCAGACTCACAAGTGAATCGAGAAAATCGCCAATCGCGAACGAATGCATAAAGGCCATGCGGGCAAGCTCCGGCGGGCGGGTTCGGCGGACAGGCCTATCTGACCGGCTCCAAGGCTGCAATTCCGGGCCGCAATTCCGGGCAGTCATGTCATGTCTCGGCTGGGCTTGTCCCGGCCATCCATGGCTTTATGTTCGGCGCCGAAACCGTGGATGCATGGCACCATAGGCGAGCGACAGCGACGCCGTTCTTCGAACGGCTACGGGCGAGCGGCAGCGATGCCGTTCTATATCGGCGATGGCCGGACACAGCAGGAGCTGGATTAGAATGGACGCGACGAGCCCAACCCAGGAAGAAAAACACGTGCGCGTTGAGGACAACGTGCTGGTGCGCGGGCTTGGCCGTTATGCCGCCGATGCGCCGTTTCCGAACCAGGCTTACGCGTTCTTCGTCCGCTCCCCCCATGCCTTCGCCAAGATCCTGAGCATCGACGTCGAACCGGCGCTCAACGCGCCCGGCGTGATCGGCGTGCTTACAGCGAAAGACATGGAAGGCGTCGGCAATCTCGGCCGCCATCCGCCGGTGCCGGGACGCGGCGGCAAGAACCTGATCCTGCCACATCGGCCGTCGCTGGCCGGCGAACGCGTCATGCATATCGGCGAGCCGGTGGCGATGGTGGTAGCCGAGAGTTTCGCGGCGGCGCAGGACGCCGGCGAATTCGTCGCCGTCGAGTACGAAGAGCTCACGCCGGTCACCGACGCGCGCGAAGCGTTGCGCGAGGGTGCGCCGCAGATCTGGCCGCAGGCGCCGGGCAACCTCGCGGTCGACTGGCCCGGACCGAACCCCGATCCGGATGGCAACAGCAAAAAAATCGACGAGATTTTTGCCTCCGCCAAACACGTCGCGCGCATCACCGCGTTCAGCCAACGCATGGTCGGCAACTGCATGGAGCCGCGCGGCGCCACCGCAAGCTACGATCCGTCGACCGATTCCTATCTGACGCGGGCCTGCTCGCAAGGCGCCGGCGCCATGCGCGAGGGAATCATGGCGATCATGAATCTGCCGAAGGAGCGCATCCGCGTGCTCACCGAAGACGTCGGCGGCGCGTTCGGCATCAAGACCGGACCTTATCCCGAGAACATCGCGCTCCTGGTCGGCGCCAAGAAACTCGGCCGCCCGATCCACTGGATGTCGACGCGATCGGAGGTCTTCCTCACCGACAATCAGGCCCGCGACATCTATTCGGAAACCGAGCTGGCGCTCGACGAGAAGGGCAAATTCCTGGCGCTGCGCATCCGCAACGTCGGCAATCTCGGCGCCTATGTCGGCCCGGTCGGCGCCAATATTCCGACCGCGAATTTCGCCCGCTGCCTGCCCGGCATGTACGACATCAAATACATGGACATTTCGGCGAAGTGCCTATTCACCAACACGATCCCGACGGCGCCGTATCGCGGTGCGGGACGGCCGGAAGCGAGCTACGTGCTCGAACGCGTGGTCGATGAAGCGGCGCGCATCACCGGTATCGATCCGGTGAAGCTGCGCAAACGCAACATGATCAAGAAATCGCAGATGCCATACAAAACCGCGGTCGGCACCACCTACAACTCCGGCGATTTCGAACCGATCCTCGATCAGGCGCTGGAGCTGGCGGACTACCAAGGATTTCAAGAAGCGCAAACGCGAAACGCAGAAGCGCGGCAAGTATCGCGGCTTCGGCATCTGCTGCCTGCTGGAACATTCCGGCGGCGCGCCGACCGAAAGCGCCAAGCTGAGCTTTCCTGGCGATGGAACGCTGCTGCTCACGCTTAATGTGCAGAACACCGGACAGGGTCACGCCACCGTTTTTCCGCGAGTGATCGCGCAAACGCTCGGCATCCCGGCCAACAAGATTCCGCACCGCAATGGCGATTCATCGAACGAACTGCCGGGCTATGCCTCGGTCGGCTCCCGCTCGGCGATGACCGTGGGCCATTCCCTCGTCAAGGCGATGGACACGATTCTGGAAAAGGGCAAGCCGATCGCCGCGAACATGCTGGAAACCGGCGAAACCGATATTGTCTATCGCAATGGCAATTTCGAAGTGGTGGGCACCGACCGCCGCGTTACGCTATTCGAGGTCGCCGCACACGCGAGCGAGATGAAGAAGCGCGGCGAGATCGCCGAAGATCTCGATACCAAGACCACGACGGACACGCCGCTCGCCTATCCGAACGGCGTTCACACCGCGGAAGTCGAGATCGATCCCGACACCGGCCGCATGACCATCGTGCTCTACGCTGCGGTGGACGATTGCGGCCGCGCGCTCGACCATATGATCGTGCAGGGCCAATTGCACGGCTCGGTCGCCGCCGGCTTGGGTCAGGTTTTGATGGAAAACGTGGTCTATGACGCAGGCAACGGCCAGCTCGTCACCGGCTCGTTCATGGACTACGCCATGCCGCGCGCCGAAGACATTCCGCCAATCCGCGACGCGCTCTACGATGTGCCGGCAACCACCAATCCGCTCGGCGTCAAAGGCGTCGGCGAAGCCGGCACCACGGCGGCGATCTCCGCGGTGATGAATGCGATAGCGGACGCGATTCCGAACGGTGCCGCCGATTCCATGGAAATGCCGGCCACGGCGCAGCGGGTTTGGGAAGCCTGCCAGAAGGCGAAGAACTGAGGTCGATTCGCTTGTTCCGGTCCCCGACCTAGTCGGGGATAAACCCCAGCGGGAATCCAGGCCGGGTCACCGCTTACGCGGGGACGACCGAAGGGTGCGGCTTGCCCTGCAATTTCGCCTTGCAGCACAGCCGGATTCACGCCGATACTGCGCGCGGATCCTTGGCGCCGCCCAAAGTACAAAAGTACTAATGCACCGGATCCGATGGAAACGCCTTCGGAGACAACCATGTCCTCGCACAAATTGATGTTGCTGACGTCGGCTGGCTTGGCCGCACTTTTGCTCGCAACCGCCGCACAGGCGCAGAGCGGCATCGCGCTCACCGGCAAGGTGACTTCCGCGCAAGAGCCCGTGATGGAAGGCGTATTGGTCAGCGCCAAACCCGACGGCAGCAATATCACCACCACCGTGGTGACCGACGACAAGGGTGTCTACAATTTTCCTGTCGACCGGCTGACGCCCGGACATTACACCCTGTCGATCCGCGCCGTCGGCTACCGGCTGGACGGTCCGAAAGCGGCCGACGTTGTCGCCGGTGCACCGACCACCACCGACCTCACGCTTGGCAAATCGACCTCGCTCGCCAATCAGCTGTCCAATGGCGAATGGCTCAACAGCCTGCCCGGCAACGAAAAGCTCAGAGCGGCGCTGACCAATTGCGTCGGCTGCCACACCCTGCAGCGGATCGTGCAATCGACGCACAACGCCGATGAATTCATGCAGGTGTTCCAGCGGATGGGCAGCTATTCACCCGGCTCAACGCCGACTTTTCCGCAACCGCTCCAGCCAGGCGGCAACAATTCCGATCGCTCACCTATGCCGAGGCCCATCCAGCAGACGATGGCGGACTACCTTGCCAGCGTGAACCTGAGCAACGCGGATTCGCTTGAATTCCCGCCCAAGCCATTCCCTCGGCTAACCGGCCGCTCCACTCACGTCATCATCACCGAATACGATCTGCCGCGCAAAGACGCGCAACCGCATGATGTCGTCATGGCTAAGGACGGCATGATCTGGTACTCGGATTTCAGCCATCAGTTCGTCGGCGAGATGGACCCGGCAACCGGCAAGGTCACCGACACTCAAATCCCGACTTTGCGCCCGGATGAGCCGAAGGGTTCGCTCGCGCTCGAGTTCGATCCCAAAGGCGCGCTGTGGATGTCAGGCATGTATCAGGCCGGCATCTACAAGATTGACACCAAGACCAAGCAAGTCACCGCGTACCCCTATCCCAAAGAGTGGCTCAATCCGACCACGCAGTCCTCGATGCTGTCAGCGCAGCATGATGACGTCGACGGCAAGGTGTGGACCAACAACCAGGATACCCACCTGGTCTACCGTTTCGATATCAACAGCGGCAAATTCGAGGACCTTGGTCAGGCTGTCGACAAAAGCGGCACCCACATCAACGGCTACGGCATGCCGACCGATGCGCAGAACGACTCCTATCAGCTGAACTTTGGCGGCGCCTCGATCGGCCGCATCGACGCCAAGACCAAGGAAGTGACGATCTGGAAAACGCCGTTGCCGTTCTCGCGGCCGCGCCGTGGCCGGGTCGACGAAAACAACATTCTATGGTTCGCAGAATACGGCGCCAACGGTATCGGCCGCTTCGACCCGAAGTCCGGCGAGATCAAGGAATGGCAGTTGCCGACACCGTGGATGGAGCCCTACGACGTGGTCAAAGCCAAGGACGGCGAAATCTGGACTGGCTCGATGCTCGACGACCGCGTCGCCCGGCTCGATCCCAAGACCGACGACATCACCGAATATCAATTGCCGCGCTCGACCAATATCCGCCGCGTCTTCGTCGACGATCGCGGCGAACGGCCGGTGCTTTGGGTCGGCAGCAATCACGGCGCCTCCATCATCAAGGTCGAGCCGCTGGATTAAAGCATCGCCGGTATCCGTTATTTATCAGTCGCGACGAGATCTTTTCGCCGCATCCTGAAATATGCGATCCGCGTGTCCTCCGCCGCCCGCGATGTGCGGCGGATATGAAGCAGGTCCTTGCGCGAGACGAGACCGGCAAGGCGCATCGTTCCAGGCTCGACGATCGGCACCCGGCCGACGTCCTCGGCGGCCATACGGTCGGCAAGGCGAGAGACCGGCTCGTCCGCATAGCCGACAACGAGGACATCGTCAGACAACCGGTCAGCGAGGGTTTCGCTGCTCGATGGCCCCTCCCTGCGCCACCGCAGAATGTCCGCTCGGCTCGCCATGCCCACGACTTGCCCCTCCGCGTTTTCGACCGGATAGGATTTGTGGCGCGGCTCTTCCGTCGAGAAAAAATCGATTGCTTCCTCAAGGCGCATGTCGGCGGGAAGGGTATCGACCTTGACCACCATGACGTCGCGCACACGAAGCAAGTCGAGCGGATCGATGCTGTATTCGCGCACGACATGCTGGCCGCGCCGGGCAATCTTCTCTGTCAATATAGAGCGCTTGAGCAGCAGTACGGTGACGGCATAGGCCGCGCCGGTCGCGATCAGTAGCGGTAGAGCAAGCGCGAAATCACCCGTCAGCTCGATCGCAAACATCACGCCGGTCAGCGGCGACCGCATTGTGCCACCCATCATCGCCGCCATGCCGATGAGGGCCCATGTGCCCGTATCGCCGGGCAAGTACTGTCCCTCCAGCCATCCAACGCAACCACCGAAGATCAGAAGTGGCGCCAACACGCCGCCCGAGGTTCCGGAAGCCAGTGCGACGATCCAGATCATCGATTTGACGATGAGAATGAGCGTGACCTCCCGCACCGTCATATGGTTCGCGAGCAGATCGCCGATCACGTCGTAACCAACGCCGAGCGCTCTTGGCTCAACGAGACCACCCAGACCGACGGCAAGACCGCCGAGCGCGGGCCACCACATCCAGTGAATGGGCAATAGGCCGAACAAATCTTCGGCTTTGTAGAGCAGCCCGGTGATCAGTCCCGATTGCAGCCCGGCAATAACGCCAACGCCAATGCAAATGGGAAGCACTTCTCCGGTCATGACCAGCGCTCCGGAAAACGGAAACAATGGTCCTGATCCGAGAACGAGCGGTCGCAACGCGGCCGCGAGGGCACATGCCGTGATAACGGGAATAAGGCTGCGTGGCTTCCATTCGAACAGCAGCAGTTCTACAGCCAGCAGCACCGCGGCGACCGGCGTGCCGAACACCGCCGTCATCCCGGCAGCCGCGCCCGCGACCAGCAAGGTCTTGCGTTCAGCAGCGCTGACACTGAAGCATTGGGCAAAGAGCGAACCGATGGCGCCGCCGGTCATGATGATAGGGCCCTCGGCACCGAACGGTCCGCCGGTGCCGATTGAAATCGCCGACGACAGCGGCTTTAGAACCGCGACTGTCGGTGACAAGCGGCTTTTGCCGATCAGGATTGCTTCAATCGCTTCGGGTATGCCGTGGCCGCGGATCTTCTCGGACCCGAAACGCGCCATCAGCCCGATGATGAGGCCGCCCAATGCGGGCACGGCGACCATCCACCAGCCAGCCTTGGCGCCGGCAAGGGAGGTCAATTGCGTGCTGAACGTCTGGAACCAGATTAGGTTGGAAATAAACGCAATCGCACGCAACAATATCCAGGCCGCGGCAACGCCGCCCGCTCCGACGACACAGGCCATGGCGACCAGAACAAGAACGCGCCCATTCGTGGTGAAATCCCCTAACCGCACCTGGGGGCTGGCGGAATGCGAACGATGCAAGGCAACCTCTCTTCCGTGCGCATCCCATGTAGACGGTGTTGCGCTGCAGCGGATCAATATCGCAATGCGAATAGATCGTAATACGACATATTTCAATGGCCTCCATGACTAGACGGCATGACGACGGCAAACCGGAGCAGGTGCGTCCGGAGCCGCTGCGCGCGGAGTCCAGAAACCGAGAGACGGCGGCTACATGGCGCTCGCCGGCTTCCGCAGGGCCCTTCGTATTTTCCTGGCCTTCAGTGCGGAGGCCGCGCGGGACGCAGGCCTGACGCCACAACATCACCAGGCGATTCTCGCTATCCGTGGCCACGCCGGGCCCGACGGCATGACGATTAACGCTCTGGCCGAGCAGTTGCTGCTGAAGCCGCAAACCGCGGCAGAGCTCGTCGACCGGCTGGAAAAGGCCGGTCTGGCTCGGCGGCAACGCGACAAAAAAGACCGGCGCCGGGTGCTGCTGGCGCTGACACCGTCAGCCGAAGCCGCTCTCAAAAAGCTGTCGAAAACGCATTTGGCGCAAATCCGCCGCGACGCGCCGAAGCTGATCGAATTGCTGAAACAAATCTCGAGCCGGGACGAATGGCAAGATTGATAACAGGGGCCGATAACAAAGCGGCATGATAAAGTCGGCCGATGCCCGAACAGCAACCCTATCGGCACGTCCCGCTGCAAAAGACGATGCCGGCGCTGTTGAGCTTCGTTGCCGGCTATGTCGACAGCTACACTTACCTCGCACTGTTCGGCCTGTTTGTGGCGCAGGTCACCGGCAGCTTTGTCATCGCCGGCGCCGAGGTCGTGCAGCATGACGCCGGCGCGATCGGCAAACTGCTCGCGATGCTGGTCTTCATCATTGCTGCCGCGATGACTGCCGCGCTGATCGCATTGGCGCGCGAGCGCGGCTATGCGCCGATGCCCTGGATGCTGGCACTCGAAGCGGTCCTGCTCGCCGTGTTCGTCGCGATCATTTTGTTCGGCCCCGATGTGAATGGCGCGAACGACTGGCACGGCATCACTGCCGGATTATTCGCCGCGAGCGCGATGGGCGCGCAAAGCGTGCTGGTCCGGCTTTTGATGAAAGGCATTCCACAGACCAACGTCATGACCGGCAACATGACGCAACTCGGCATCGCTCTGACTGACATTGTCATGGCGCGGCGCCAGCTTGCCCGCAGCAGCCACGACAAGGCGGCGATTGCGCAATACCACACGGTCCGCGATCAATTGCTGGTGGTGCTGGCGGTCGCGGCCGGATTTTTGATCGGCGCGGCGGCCGGCGCGGTCGCCTTTGTCACGATCGGGGTGCGCGGCGCGCTGCTTGCGGTCGCCATTGTCGTCGCGCTGGCGCTGTGGACGCTGTTTCACGCGCAGGAATAGGACGCGGCCCGCTCGGCCGCAGCGGCGCGCGGCTGTGCTCATTGTTCAGATGCACCAGGCGCTTGAGCATCGCCATGAATGCGCTGCGCTCGCTCGGCTTGAGCGGCGCCAGGATCAGCCGCTGGGTCTCCTGGACCGCCGGCTCGATGTCCCGGATCAGGCGGCGGCCCGAGGCGGTGATGTGCAACGATTTGGTGCGGCGGTCGGCCGAACCGTTGACCCGCCGGATCAGGCCCTTCTTTTCCAGGCGGCTGACGACGTCGCCGATCGTGGAGCGATCAAGCGCGATGGCGTTACACAGCGCGGTCTGGTCGAGACCGGGCTGATTGCCGATGGCAACCAGCGCCGCGTATTGCACCGGCGTGAAATCGAACGATTTTGCCTGATCGAGGAACAAGGCCAACGCAATCTGCTGCAGCCGGCGAATGAGATGGCCCGGCATGTCCGGAAGGCGATGATCATCGTCTGACATGACGTCGCTCGGCATTAATGACGCATGATCTTTTCGGAAAACCGGTGCCCACTTTTCCGGATCATGCTCTGGATTCACGCGTTGACGGGCGTCCGGGATTGTCGGTACACTCGACGATATCGTCAGTATGCTGACGAATTTTGCGATAAGCAAGCGGAAGCAACAGCGCGGCCCCGAGGAAACGTAAAGCGGAAAACGGAGATCAAAATGTCCGAGCGTCCCGAGGATATTCTTGCCGGCAAGAACCGGCCGTTCACCGGCGCGGAATACATTGAATCGCTGCGCGATGGCCGAGAGGTCTATATCTACGGCCAGCGGGTCAAGGACGTCACGACGCATCCGGCGTTCCGCAATGCCGTGGCTTCGATGGCGCAGCTTTACGATGCGTTGCATGACGAGAAGCACAAGGACGTGCTCACCGCACCGACCGACACCGGCTCGGGCGGCTACACCCACAAATATTTCAAGGTGGCCCGTTCGCGCGAGGATGTGGTCGCGCAACGCGACGCCATCGCCGACTGGGCGCGCCTTACCTACGGCTGGTCGGGCCGCAGCCCGGACTACAAAGCGGCATTCCTCAACACGCTCGGCGCCAACGCCGATTTCTACGGCAAGTTCGCCGACAACGCCCGCGCCTGGCACAAGCGCTCACAGGAAGCGGTGCTTTATCTCAATCACGCGCTGGTCAATCCGCCGATCGACCGCAACAAGGCGGTCGAAGACGTCAAGGACGTCTACATCACCATCCAGAAAGAGACCGACGCCGGCATCTATGTCTCCGGCGCCAAGGTGGTCGCCACCAACTCGGCGCTGACCCACTACAACTTCGTCGGCCAGAACATGGGCCAGGAGATCAACGATCCGGCCATGGTGGTGATGTTCATCGCGCCGATGAACACGCCGGGCATCAAGCTGATCTGCCGGCAATCGTATGAATTCGCCGCCGCCGCCACCGGCTCGCCATGGGATTATCCGCTGACCTCACGCTTCGACGAGAACGACGCGATCTTCGTGTTCGATAACGCCTTCGTCCCGTGGGAGAACGTCTTCATCCATCGCGATGTGGAGCGGCTGAAGAATTTCTATCCGCGCTCCGGCTTCTTCAATGGCTTCACCATGCAGGGCTGCACGCGGCTCGCGGTGAAGCTCGACTTCATCGCCGGACTTTTGTTCAAGGCGGCGCGCGCTACCGGCGTCGAGAGTTTCCGCGGCGTGCAGGCGCAGATCGGCGAAGTGATCGGCTGGCGCAATCTGTTCTGGTCGCTGACCGACGCCATGGCGATGAATCCGGAGCCGTGGGTCAACGGCGCCGTGCTGCCGAACGGACGAGCATCGAGCACCTACCGCCTGTTCATGACGGAAGCCTATCCGCAGATCCGCAACATCGTAGAAAAAGTGGTGGCGTCCGGCCTGATTTATCTGCCCTCGCATGCGCTCGATTTCAAAAATCCCGATATCGACAAATATCTCGCCAAATATGTGCGCGGCTCAAACGGCATCGACTACAAGGAGCGTATCAAGATCATGAAGCTGCTGTGGGATGCGATCGGCACCGAATTCGGCGCCCGCCACGAGCTCTATGAGATGAATTATTCCGGCAGCCACGAATTGGTGCGCATTTTTCCGCTGCAACAGGCGCAGTTCAACGGCCAGCTCAAGCAGATGGAAGCGCTGGTCGACAAGTGCATGTCCGATTACGACGAGAACGGCTGGAAGAACCCGGCTTACAAAAGCGGCGAGGATATCCGGGTAGCCGGAAAATACTCGCAATAGTGATTCCTATTTGGGCGTGATTCCTACTTAGGCTTGAACACGTTGCCTTCGAGCCACGCGATCATGCGGTACATGATCTGCTTGTTGTTCTTCTCCAGCGCCATGGTATGGCCGTTGCCGAAAATGCCGTTCTCCGGCAACACGTCGACGGTGACGTGCCCGCCGATGGCGGCCATTTCCTTCTGGAATTTTCGTGACGCAGCAACGCGATCCTCGGCGTGATCGCCGATCACGATGTAGATCGGAATTTTCGCCAGCACTAAACGCTTGTCGGCGGCAATCTTGTCGAAGGCGTCCACCGACGTCTCGACCGCAAGGATGGCTTTGACTTTATCCGGCCGCTCGATCGCGGTGAGATAGCCAAGCAGGCCCGACGACGACCAGCTCTGGAAGATCACCGGCTCGCCGATCTTGTCGATCAGCGCGGCATAGGCGGCGACGGACTTTTGCGTCTCTTCGGGATCGCGATAGGTACTGACCGTCTGCGGGTAATAATTGTCGGCGAAGGCGACCGGGAATTGCGTGTTCGGATAAGGCTCGCCGAATTTCGGGCCCCAGCGGAACGTCACCCACGACGACTCGGCGGCGTAGCGATTGATCGCGGGCAGCGCGCTCGGCGGCAGTTTGCCGAGCTTCACCGCATTGATGGTGCAGATGTCGGTGCCGGAGCGGCCGGTGTTCGGCCGGTCGACGCCATAGACCGGAAAGCCTTCACGCAGGAACAGCGTCAACCAGCCTTCGCGGCCGTCCGGCGTGGTGTCGTAGAAGCGCGCGGTGTGTCCGCCGCCGGAGTTGAACAAGATCGGATAGGGATAGCGCCGATCGGCGGGATATTGATAAGTAGCGTAGACGTTGTCGACGGTCACATGACCTGCCGGCCACCGTGTCGAGTTGGGATCTCCGCCATCGTTGGTGGCGCAATCGATCACCCTCCCGCCCGCCTCCATGCTGCCTTGTTTGGCAATGCGCAGGATCGCTTCCTCGGCGCGCGGCAGGCAGGGCGCCGCAACCAATCCAGCCGCGCAGACGCCTAGAAGTATCAGGCACGACCTCATCGGCTTCTCCCCTTCTCTCTGGCAAAACCTTGGTGTCATTTCCACGCGAGCGATCGTGATCGCTGCGGGCTGCCGCCGCGTATTGTCCCGCTGCAAATGATGCGGTTCAACGGCCAACTTATGCCGACAAAGCCCCCTGATCGAAGAGAGCATGGCCGGCGTATTCACTTGTTCCCTCAATCGCTGATGGATGAATCGTAGGCCCGTGCACATCAAAAGACATAAAATTCGCGGCAAATTCTCGCTTCTCACGCCACCATTGTGGGTGCGCACCAAACCGTGATTGTGAGTGTGCACCAAACCGTGCACACTACCGCGAAGGTGAGATTAGCCGCCGGAATGCGACAGGCTGAATTGATTAAACATCCGGCTTGGCGGTGGGCGTGAGCGACCAGTCGAACACGGATCGCCGAACGCGTTTTGTGGAGCGTGTGGGTCCTTATTCATGGACGGCGCTCCTCGTTGTTGTCGGCTGCCTCGCAATGGCGTGGTTGCTCCACGACATCGTTTCTCATTTGGGCATCAATGCGCTGTATCCGACATTCTACCCGGCGGTGCTGCTGGCGGCACTGATCGCGGGTACGCCGGCCGGGATCGTGACGATCCTCGGCGCTGTTCTGATCGTCTGGTGGGCGTTCATTCCGCCGTTTCATTCATTCGGTCCGCTTACCCGCGATCACATCGCCAATCTGTTGCTGTTCGCTGCGTCGTGCGGCTGTCTTGTCGTCATGTCGCATCTGTACCGCAGCGCTCTGATCCGGCTGCGTCGCCGCGACCGCGAACGGGAATTGCTGCTGCAGGAAATGCAACATCGTGGACGCAATACCTACGCCGTCGTCGAATTGATTGTGCGCACGACGCTGGTGAACGACCGTGCCAGCGCCGACGCCATTGCCGGGCGGGTGCGTGCCGTCAGTTCGGCGAACGATCTGGTGAACCAGTCCGACGAAAAGACGGTGCCTTTGCCGGCGCTGCTGTCGCTTGAATTCGCGCCGAACCCGGAAACGCGACTGCAAACGTCGGGACCCGATGTCGAAGTCTCGTCGGACGCCGCGCGAAAGCTCGGGCTGGTGTTCCATGAATTGGTGACCAACGCGATGAAGCACGGTGCGCTCGCCAATCCCGACGGCCGCGTCGCCGTCGACTGGCAAGCCGACGGCCGCATCGTTCATCTGACCTGGCACGAGCAGAATGGCCCCACGGTTTCACCGCCGCAGCGGCAAGGTTTTGGCACCTTGATCGTTACGGAGAGCCTCAAATCGCTTTCCGGCAGCACCACTTTCGCCTTCGATCCAAAGGGGCTGCGCTGCGATATGTCGTTCGACTGCCAATAACCGTGGCAATCGGTCCATGGAACCTTTGCTGACGCCAGGCGTTACCCGCGACTGTCTCAACGCAGGAGTCGGCTATGGACGCCCATCGTACCCGTGAGACGTTCCCGAAAGACACGTCCGAGCAACTGTCGCGCGCCCTTGGTGACGCCGTGCTCAAGCTGTGGGGTGAGTTGCCGACCGGCTTGCAAAACCGGTTGTTCCGTGAGGCGACGACCGCTCAGGATGTGAAGTTGCGGCCCAGGCTTGCGATCTTCCTGCACGACCAGCATCCGCGCACCACAGCGGCCCGGCGCGTCCAGGCGATCATCGAACCGGATAGTTTGGGCGGCTGAAGGCTTCGCTTCGTCATTGCTGGACTTGATCCGGCAATCCCAATTCGTTCGGCACGGCATTGCCAGGTGATCGAGATGCCCGCAACAAGTGCGGGCATGACGAGCGAAAACCAAGCTCAAATTACGTAACGCCTTGATCGATAGATACAAATTGTGCGTTTTGCGAATCTTTGTTTCCAAAATCACCAAACAGCAGTTTTAGATCACGCGCATAAGCTCCCGATCTAACAGCACAAATCGAAACGCTTTGACTTCGCGTTTCAGATTTGAAAAAGGAGTCTCAATCTCGCTCACGTACAAGGACGTTATGCGGTGACCCCGCAGGACGGAGCGGGATGCGGTGCCCGCGCGTGGCGGCTCGTCACTGCCACTCCCGGGCGGCCTGGGCATCAGCCTGCCGGCACTATGACCGGCGCGCGAGGTGCATCGCTGGAAGTGCCACACCGTAAGGTGTGTCACGAAGCCTGGCCCAGGTTGAGCCTTGGGATGAATAGTCCCATTGGCACAGAGCCGTGGTGGGACGCCGAGAGGCGAGCGCGCGGCGATCCGCGCGCGCCGCACCCCGCAGGGTGCGGTCGTTGGCTACGCGTCTGTCGGCGTTCCGCTTCCTTGCTTTCTTTCCGTTCTTACATTTCGTGGCTCGAAGCGCAGATCGTGAGGATACCGGTGTCCACCGCCGGTGTGTTCTCTGGCGAAGATCGGTGCGGAGAGCGAAGAAATTCTTGCCGCGTGACGATGACTCGGGTGCGGATCGCATCGCGAGAACGGGATTGCTTGCTCTTGATTCGTCATTGCCGGACTTGATCCGGCAATCCATACGGCGGCGCCGGGATCACTTATGGATGTTGTCGCATTCGGCGCGTCAGCATGGACCACCGGGTCAAGCCCGGTGGTGACGAAGAGAGAGATGTTTCTCTTCGCAAGCTAATGACGGTGGAGGGAAAGTGGCTAATGCACCACGTCGAAACCGACGGTGACCTGTACGCTCAACGTATCTTCGCCGCTGAGGATCTGCGTCGGCATCGCCGGCGCCGCAGCGCGCATGAGCTTTCCGAACACCGGCGGGGTAGCGCCGGCGCCTTCGCTGACAAACGCAACGACGCCAATCGTAAGCCCCGCGGCCTTGGCATAGAGCTCGGCCTTGCGCCGTGCGTCCGCCATGGCGGCCTGCCGCGCCTGATCGAGCAGCGCCGAGGAATTGGAGTGCAGATATTCGACGTTGCCGATATCCGTCGCGCCGGTAGCGACCAGCCTGTCGAGGATGGCGCCGGTTTTTCCGATATCGCGAATCTTGACGTTCAACCGGTTCGAAACACTAAAGCCCGTGAGCTTCTGCTCGCTGCCCGACACCGGCGACGTGTAAACCGGCTGCAGCGAATACTGCACGGTCTGGATATCGTTGCGAGCGATGCCGGCATCGGTAAGCGCGCTGATGACGGCGGCCATCGATTTGGCATTGGCGTCCGCGGCTTCGCCCGCCGTTTTGGCGCGGCTCATGACGCCGGCGTTGATCGCGGCATAATCCGGAGCGACGCTGACACTGCCTTCGCCGGTGACCACGATGCGTGCGTCCGCGGCCGGAGACTGCGGCATCTGGGCGAAGGCCGGCGCAACCGCAAAAGCAATCGCAAAAGCAATGGCCCGAAGCCCGACAAGCGACGCGGTCATGGTTTCCTCCCCTTTGGCAAAAACCCCTGGGCTACTCTCACCGCAGTGTTCTGTTCGCCCATTGCGGCGGCGGCTGGGCGAAATCTGTCCGCGGCTGTCTCAACGGCCTTGGTGACCGTCGAGACCGATACCCTTGAGTTGGCCGAACAGATCCGCAAGTTTCTTGCGATCCGCCTCCGGCAGCGGCGGTTTCAGCAGCGCCGCGACGTTGCTGCGCAGGTGTGCGGCGTCGCCGGTGCCGAACAAGGTCACGTCGACGCCCGGCTCGTGGCGTACGAAGCGATAGGCCGCCTCGATCATGCTGGATGCGCCGCCCGGATGCACCAGAAAGCCGAGCGGGTCGTCCGATGCGGCAAGCGACTTGTCGACCAGGCCCTTGGCCGCGAGCTCCTTGATCTCCCGCGCCACCCGCGGCGGATCGGTAAAGATGCTGCGCACCGCGAACATCAGCAGCGTGCCGACGCCTTTCTCGCGCGTGAACGGAAACACGTTCTGCCGCGCGCCCTGATGCATCATGTGGAAGCCGACCATGTACACTTCCCAGACCGGATCGCGCAGCGCCAGCTTGAGCGCGGCGTTGGTGTGATCGACGATCGGATTTTCGGTCAGGCCGATGTGGCGAATCTTGCCTTTCTGCTTCTGCTCGATCAGCACCGGTCCCAGCGTGTTGAGCGCGTAATCGTACATCTGCGTCTCAATGCCGTGCAGATTGAATACGTCAACGTAATCGGTACTCATAAGCCGCAGCGACTTGTCGATGCTCGCGACCAGGTCTTCTGGCGACGTCCATTTTCCGTCGCGATAAGCGTGCGTCTTTGTCGCTACCACAACTTTGTCGCGCGCAAGCGACTTGAGTGCACGGCCGACCACGCCCTCGGTGCCGTAGGACGGCGCGGTATCGATGAACGTGATGCCGAGATCGACGGCATCAAGCACCAGCCGCGCCAATTCCTCTTCGCTTTTGCCGGTTTTCAGGCCCATGCGGGAAAACCCGCCGGTGCCCAGCCCGGCAACGCTGACGCGGAGCCCGGTGTTGCCGAGTGTGGTGTATTCCATTGCTGTATTTCCTGTGGCCATGCTGTCGTATCTCGTCTCCTGTTCGGTCTGGCAAGCCGTCGACCGGCATGGCAGGTTCGGACAACTCATCAGCGACGCAGGCCGGATCAAAAAAGGCCTCGCAGCGTTCTTATACCAATACCCGATTTCAATTGTAGATTTCGAGCTTGTGGATTTCGGACGATGGCCGATGAATTTCGGGCAGACATTGAGGCGGTCGAGGCAATCGATGCGATTCCGACGATCCTCAATGTGGTGTGCCGTGTCACCGGCATGGGCTTCGCCGCGGTGGCGCGGGTAACCGAGCAGCGCTGGGTCTGCCTGGCGGTCAACGATGAAATCAATTTCGGGCTTCAGCCCGGTGGCGAGCTTAAAGTCGAGACCACGATCTGCCACGAGGTCCGGCAAGGGCGCGAAGCCGTCGCCATCGATCATGTTGCCGAGGACGAGGTCTATTGCGGGCATCAGACGCCGCAGATGTACGGCTTTCAAAGCTACATTTCGACGCCGATTTTTCTCAAAGACGGCAGCTTCTTCGGTACGCTCTGCGCGATCGATCCAGCACCTGCCAAGCTGAAAAACCCCGGCGTGATCGGAATGTTCAAGCTGTTCGCCGACATGATCGCTTTTCAGCTCGATGCCGGCCGGCGGGCGGCAACGGCGGAAGCCAGTCTGCTCGATGCAACCACGACGGCGGAATTTCGCGAACAGTTCATCGCGGTTCTCGGCCACGACCTGCGCAATCCGCTGGCTTCGATCGGCGCCGGCACTGAACTTCTGCGAAAGACCCCGCTCAACGACAAAGCCCGCGGCATTTTGACGATCATGGAGAAGAGCGTTTCGCGCATGTCCGCCATCATCAACAATGTGCTGGACTTCGCCCGCGGCCGTCTCGGCGCCGGCCTGACGCTCGCGGTGTCACCAACACTTCTGGAACCGGTCCTCAGGCAAGTCATCGACGAACTGCAATCGACTCATCCTGATCGGACGATAGAAGTGAAATTTGATTTGACGCAGCCGGTGGTCGCCGACCGCGTCCGCATCGGCCAGCTGCTCTCTAATCTTCTCGGCAATGCCCTGACTTACGGCGCCGCGGGGGCTCCAGTGCGCGTTACGGCGTCAACCGACGGCCGGTTCGCATTAGCCGTTTGCAACAAGGGTACGCCGATCCCGCCTGAAACCAGGAGCCGGTTGTTTCAGCCATTCTCCCGCGGCGAAGAGTGGTCGCATCAGCAGGGCCTTGGTCTCGGCCTCTACATCTCATCTGAAATCGCCCGCGCCCACGGCGGAACAATTGAAGTCGAGTCGTCGGCCGAACAAACCTGCTTCTCGTTCACGATGCCGCTCGATGGCGGCGCGCGTGCGCACGGTGCTGTTGCGAACTCTTGATCCGCTGCGGCGGAAGCGCGCACCAGCGGCGCCGGACGTGATAACGCGGCTTGGCAGCTTGGCTTCGCAGCTTGCCTGGACCCGACTTTGGCCTCGATCTTGCTCGCAGCAGGGGACGCCCATTGAGAGGTACCCGATGCGAAGCCGAATGAGAATCAAACGAAGAGAATTCCTGAAAGGAACAACCGCGGGACTGGCGAGCCTCGCCGTTCCACAGCTAGCGCGGGCACAATCGCCAAGCAACACGCTGCTGCTGATTTCAGAATCCGGCGCGAACAGTGTCGACCCGCATACCGCGGGCGCCAATCGCGGCGCTTACGAAGTCGCCTGGAATTGTTACGACCGGCTGCTGTCGCTGCAAATCGAAAAAGACGCCAACGGCACCGATCACGCCAACGCCACCAAGCCCGCGCCCGAACTCGCCGAAGAATGGAACGACAGTGGCCACGACGTGACGTTCAAACTGCGTAAAGATGCGACCTTCCATAACGGCGCGCCGGTCACCGCGAGGGACGTGAAGTGGTCACTCGATCGCGCGATTGCCGCCGGCGGCAATGCAAGATTCCAGATGAGCACCGCGTCGCTCAACAGCCCGGAGCAATTCGTCGTGGTCGACGATCATACGTTCCGTGTCGACTATGATCGCTTCGACCGCCAGCTGCTGCCAAATCTCGCGTTCTGCGTGCCCAACATTCTCAATTCGGAACTGATCAAGAAGAACGCGACCGCGAGCGATCCATGGGGACTGGACTGGTCGAAAACCAATCTTGCCGGCGGCGGCGCTTATCAGATCGTCGATCGAACGCCGGACAGCATAACTTACGCGCGCTTCAATAACTGGAAGTCCGGTCCGCTGCCGAAAACCGAGCGCGTGGTGTGGCGCGTCGTGCCGTCGTCATCGACCCGCCGCGCGCTTCTCGAACGCGGCGATGTCGATGTGTCCAACGAGTTTCCGCCTCAGGACGTCGTGGAAATGGAGAAGGAAGGTAAAGTCAAGGTTGTCGAAACTCCGATCGACAACGCCGTGCAATTCGTCGTCATGAACGAGAAGATGCCGCCGTTCGACAATGTGAAGGTCCGGCGCGCCATCGCCTATGCCATCCCCTATCAAAAGATCATGGACGTCGCGCTCTTCAATAAAGCGCGTCCGATGTTCGGCGGACCCGAACAGATCACGACGGCAAAATGGCCGCAGCCATCGCCTTACGACACCGATCTTGCGAAAGCGAAAGCATTGCTGGCCGAAGCCGGGCTCGCCAATGGTTTCGCGACGACCTTTTCATTCGACGCTGCGGCTGCAGGAATTATCGAACCGATGAGTGTGCTGATTCAGGAGAACCTGGGCCAGATCGGTGTGAACGTAACCCTCAACAAGATCGCCGGAGCCAACTGGCGCTCGAGCTTCACCAGCAAATCGCTGCCGTTCCTCACCAACCTGTTCTCCGGGTGGATGGATTACCCCAGTTACTTTTTCGAAATGGAGCTCGGCAAGACCTCGATCTTCAACTCTGGCGACTTCGACAACGAAGCGGCCATGGCGATGCTGCACGAAGCGCGTTTCGAGCGCAATCCGGTGAAATACGACGCGATGGTCGAAAAATTCATCACGATCGTGTTCGATGACGTGGCGACCGTTCCGGTTTACCAGCCGTCCGCGTATGTCGCGATGCAGAAGAACATCAGCGGCTATCGCTACTGGTTCCACCGGCAGATGGATTACCGGACGCTGGTAAAGACATGAACGGAAACGGACTGCGCTTTGCGTTAGAGCGTGATCCGGAAAAGTGCCGACAGTCGTTTCAAAACGATTTCGTTCTAGTGAGCGGTCCAGCCGCCGTCGACCGGAAGCAAGGCGCCGGTAATCGAGGCCGCTTCACTGCTGCGCAGGAATGCAGTCAACCCAGCCACCTCGCTGACCTCGACAAAGCGCTTGGTCGGCTGCGCGGCGAGCAGCACGTCGCGCACCACCTCCGCTTCGGAAATACCACGCGCCTTGGCGGTGTCCGGAATTTGCTTTTCCACCAGCGGGGTCAGCACATAGCCGGGGCAAATGGCGTTGACGGTAATGCCATGCTCGGCAACTTCGAGCGCTACGGTCTTGGTGATGCCGGCGATGCCATGCTTGGCCGCGACATAGGCGACCTTGAATGGCGAAGCCACCAGCGCGTGTGCGGAAGCAATATTGATAATGCGGCCCCAGCCCTTCTTCTTCATGCCGGGCACGGTGAGCCGCGTGGTGTGAAACGAGCCGGAGAGATTGATCGCGAGGATCGAGTCCCATTTATCGACCGGGAATTCATCGATCGGCGCGACGTACTGGATGCCGGCGTTGTTGACCATGATATCGACGCCGCCGAATTCATGATCGGCGAGCTCGACGGCCTCCTCGATCTCTTCGGGCTTGCCGATGTTGGCCGGGCTATAGATCACGCCGATATTATGTTGGCGTGCGAGGTCAGAGCGGGTCTGCTCGATCGCATCCTTGTCGCCGAAACCGTTGAGAACAATGTTGGCGCCCGATGCCGCAAGTTTAGTCGCGATGCCTAGACCAATACCGCTGGTCGATCCTGTCACGAACGCCGTCTTGCCGTTGAGCTGCATGGTGCCTCGACACTGAAAAGGGAATGCGAAAATTAACGCCGTCTCATGCTTAGACGGACGCGCTGACAGTCGCATGACAAATTTCGCGCAGCAGTCATGGTTCTGTCATCGGGGCTCGTCCATTGTAAAATGAGAAAGGCCTGAGACCATGGACGCAGTCACTGAGCGCTTGCCCGACGAACGACTCAACCGCTGGCGGCCAAACGGCTGTCAACGTATTGCGCTGGTGTTACAGGGCGGCGGCGCGCTCGGCGCGTATCAGGCCGGCGTTTATCAAGCACTGCACGAAGCCGACGTCGAACCGGATTGGGTATCGGGCGTCTCGATCGGCGCGATCAATGCGGCGATCATTGCCGGCAATACGCGGCGCAACCGCTTGAAGGCGCTACGTACGTTCTGGGAACGCATCACCGAACGCAAAGTCTGGCACTACACCCCCGACGGCGATTTCTTCCGCAAAATGCGCAATGCCGCGAGCTGCTGGATGACGCTGACGCAGGGCCAACCCGGCTTTTTCAAGCCGCGCGAAACGAGCCCCTGGTTCAGCCTGCCCGGCTCCGCGGGCGCGACAAGTTACTATGACAGCGGGCCACTCATCGAAACGCTCGACGAGCTGGTCGATTTTTCATTGATCAACGAAAAGACGGTGCGGTTCTCGGTCGGCGCGGTCAATGTGCTCACCGGCAACTTCCTCTATTTCGACAACAAACACGAAACGATCGGTCCGGAGCATGTCGCCGCCAGCGGCGCGTTGCCGCCGGCGCTGCCGATGGTAAGAATCGGCACCGACCACTTCTGGGACGGCGGCATCGTTTCCAATACGCCGCTGCAGCACCTGCTCGACGAAGACAGCGACCTCGACACCATGATCTTCCAGGTCGATCTGTTCAGCGCGCGCGGCGTGCTGCCGCGCGACCTCAATGAGGTTATGGCGCGGCACAAGGACATCATGTATTCGTCGCGCACCCGCTACAACACCGACGTTTATCGGCGTATCCACAACTGGAAAACACGGCTGCGCCAGGCGCTGGCGAAGGTGCCCGAGGATCAGCTTACCGGCGAGGAACGTGAGTTGCGGAAGCATCTTGCCGATCTGCCGGATATCGCGGTCATTCATCTGATCTATCAGCAAAAGGTCTATGAAGCGCACGACAAGGATTATGAGTTTTCCGGCACCTCGATGAATGAACACTGGATGAGCGGCTACGAAGACACCAAACGCACGCTCAAACACAAAGAGTGGTTGACCATGCCGGCCGAAGGCTCCGGTCTCGTCGTGCACGACGTTCATCGCGAGGACGAGTTCCGCTGAGACATGCCGCAACGGCGCTAACCGGATCAAAACAACATGCGCAAGAGCACTGCCACCAAAACAAAAACAAGCCGCCCCGCAGCAAAGCGCCCGGCGCTTGCTGCAACTGCTGAAAATATGCAGCAGCGCATCGAGCGCGAACTCGCCGACGACGTCGACGAAGAATTCGAGATGGAGCTCGACGACGACCGGCTCGGCCGGTTGTTGAGTGAAGCGGATCTTAACGAGCCCGGTCCCGGCATGGACCGCAAGGTCTATTTCCGCGAGTTGCTGCGCCTGCAAGGCGAGCTGATCAAATTGCAGGACTGGGTTGTCGCCAACAAGAAGAAAGTCGCGATCCTGTTTGAAGGCCGCGACTCCGCCGGCAAGGGCGGCGTGATCAAGCGCATCACCCAACGCCTCAATCCGCGCATCTGCCGGGTTGCCGCGTTGCCGGCGCCGAACGAGCGCGAGCGCACGCAATGGTACTTCCAGCGTTATGTTTCGCACCTGCCGGCCGGCGGAGAAATCGTGCTGTTCGACCGCAGCTGGTACAACCGCGCCGGCGTCGAGCGGGTGATGGGTTTCTGCACCGAGGACGACTGCCAGGAATTCTTCCGCTCGGTGCCGGAGTTCGAGCAGATGCTGATCCGCTCCGGGATCATCCTGCTGAAATACTGGTTCTCGATCACCGATGACGAGCAGCAGTTCCGCTTCACCATGCGGATCAAGGACCCACTCAAGCAGTGGAAGCTATCGCCGATGGATGTGGAATCCCGCAAGCGCTGGGAGAACTACACCAAGGCGAAAGAAGACATGCTCGAGCACACCCACAGCAAGCATGCGCCGTGGTGGATCGTCGAAGCGATCGACAAGAAGCGTGCCCGGCTGAACTGCATCAGTCATCTGCTGACGCAAATTCCCTATCAGGCCGTGCCGCACTCAGCCGTCGTGCTGCCGGAGCGGGTGCGCAGTCCCGACTATCACCGCGGCCCGATTCCCAAAGAGATGTACGTGCCGGAAAAATTCTGACTCGTAGCAAAAGGATTTACGGAATGCGCCCCGAAGATGTGCTGAAGCTGCCTTCGATGCCCGCAGCCGGACCGAGCTTTCCGGCCGGACCATATCGTTTCATCAATCGCGAATTTATGGTCATCAGCTACGAGACCGATCCGGAAGTCATCCGCGAGCAGCTTCCGGAGCCGCTCGAGGCGATCGATCAGCCGCTGGTGCACTACGAATGGATCAGCATGCCGGACTCATCGGGCTTCGGCAGCTACACCGAATCCGGCCTGGTGGTCCCGTGCCGCTTCAACGGCCAGGACGTGAATTTCGTCGTGCAGATGTACCTTGACGACGATCCACCGATCGCCGCCGGCCGCGAGATCTGGGGCTTTCCGAAAAAATACGCCCATCCAAAGCTCAGCATCGTCAAGGATACCCTCACCGGCACGCTGGAATATGCCGGCCAGCAGGTCGCCATGGGTACCATGGGCTACAAGCACGAAAGCATGGCCAAAGACGGCGGTGCCACGCGGGCCACACTCGCCAAGACCCAGGTCAACCTCAAGCTCATTCCCGGCGTCGACGGCCGGCCGGAGATCTGCCAACTCGTCGCCTATAACCTGACCGATATCACCGTGAAGGGTTCATGGGCCGGCCCGGGCCGGCTGCACCTGATCCCGCACGTCAACGCGCCGGTCGCGGACTTCCCGGTGCGCAAGGTGGTCGCCGCGCACCACTTCATCGCCGACGTGACGCTGCCTTATGGCCGTGTGCTGTACGATTACGTCAAGGAATACCCCCACACCGCGGCGCAGACGGTGCTGGCCGCAGCGGAGTAAGACCGTCCCGGCCTGTCTTTGAGCCGGGCGAGCATGGATTGCGCGTCTCCGCGTCCTTGAGCGGTGGAAAAAACGCGAAACATTGACCGGCTGTACCCTTTCGTGTCACGTCGCCCGGCCCTAAATACCCGCCGGAAACGACCGCCGATCAATGACAACCGACCGCTATAACGCCGCCGAAGCCGAGCCCCGCTGGCAGAAAGTCTGGGACGAGCGCGGCATCTTCGCCACGCCCAATAAGGACCTCGGCAAGAAGTACTACGTGCTGGAGATGTTCCCCTATCCGTCGGGGCGTATCCACATGGGGCACGTGCGCAACTACACCATGGGCGACGTGGTGGCGCGGGTGAAACGGGCGCTCGGCTTTTCGGTGCTGCATCCCATGGGCTGGGACGCCTTCGGCCTGCCGGCCGAGAATGCCGCCGCCGAGCGCAAGGTCCATCCGAAGAAATGGACCTACGACAACATCGCGGCCATGAAGAAGCAGCTCAAATCCATGGGGCTGTCGCTCGACTGGAGCCGCGAGATCGCGACCTGCGATCCGGCCTACTACAAGCACCAGCAGAAAATGTTTCTCGACTTCCTGCGCGTCGGCCTGGTCGAGCGCGAGAAGCGCAATCTCAACTGGGATCCGGTGGATCAGACCGTGCTCGCCAACGAGCAAGTGATCGACGGCCGCGGCTGGCGCTCCGGCGCTGTGGTCGAGCAGCGCGAGATGAACCAGTGGGTCTTTAAGATCACCAAATATTCCCAGGAACTGCTCGATGCGCTCGGCACCCTCGACCGCTGGCCGGACAAAGTGCGGCTGATGCAGAAGAACTGGATCGGTCGCTCGGAAGGCTTGCTGGTCCGCTTCGCGCTCGATCAAAAAACCACGCCGAACGGCGAGAGCGAACTGGAAATTTTCACCACGCGACCGGACACGTTGTTCGGCGCGAAATTCATGGCGCTGGCGCCGGATCACCCGCTGGCTGCGGCGGCAGCAAAGAACAATCCGCAGCTCGCGGAATTCATCGCCGAGTGCAAACGCCGCGGCACCGCGCAGGCCGAGATCGATACCGCGGAGAAGATGGGCTTCGACACCGGCATCCGAGCGGTGCATCCTTTCGATCCGTCGTGGCAGCTTCCGGTCTATGTCGCGAACTTTATCCTGATGGAGTACGGCACCGGCGCGATCTTCGGCTGCCCGGCGCACGACCAGCGCGACCTCGACTTCGTCAACAAATACGGGCTCGGCAACACACCCGTCGTATGCCCACCGGGACAGGACCCGAAATCGTTCGTCATCACCGACACCGCCTATGACGGTGACGGCCGCATGATCAATTCGCGCTTCCTCGACGGCATGACCATTGCCGAAGCAAAGGAAGACGTTGCGAAGCGACTGGAAAAGGAAAGTCGCCGCAACAGCCCTGTGGCGCAGCGACAGGTGAATTTCCGGCTGCGCGACTGGGGTATTTCGCGGCAGCGTTATTGGGGCTGTCCGATCCCGGTGATCCACTGCGAGAAATGCGGCGTCGTTCCGGTCCCAGAAAAAGATCTCCCCGTGACGCTGCCGGAGGACGTGACATTCGACCGGCCCGGCAATCCGCTCGATCATCATCCGACCTGGAAGAACGTCTCCTGTCCGCAATGCGACGGCCCGGCGCGGCGCGAGACCGACACGATGGACACCTTCGTCGACTCGTCGTGGTACTTCGAGCGCTTCACCGATCCGTGGATCACGACAGCGCCGACCGAATTGCCGATGGTCAATGCCTGGATGCCTGTCGACCAGTACATCGGCGGCATCGAGCATGCGATCCTGCACCTGCTCTACAGCCGGTTTTTTACCCGCGCCATGAAGGCGACCGGGCATGTCGGCCTCGACGAGCCGTTTGCCGGACTGTTCACCCAAGGGATGGTGGTGCACGAGACCTACCGCCGCGAGAATGGCGAGTGGGCCGCGCCGGCGGAAATCAAGATCGAAAGCGACGGCGATGCGCGCCGCGCGACCTTGATCTCGACCGGCGAGCCGATCGTGATCGGCGCCATCGAGAAAATGTCGAAGTCGAAACACAACACGATCGATCCGGACGAGATCATCGCGAGCTACGGCGCCGACGTGGCGCGCTGGTTTATGTTGTCGGACTCGCCGCCCGAGCGCGACGTGGAATGGACCGAGCGCGGCGTGCAGGGCGCCTGGCGCTTCACCAACCGGCTTTGGCGGCTGATCGGCGAGGCCGCCACGATTGCCAAATCAGCGCCGTCGAGCCGGCCGGCGCAGTTTTCGGAAAGCGCCTTGAAGTTGCGCAAGGCGACGCATCGCGCGCTCGCCAATATCACCGACGCGGTCGACAAGCTGCACTTCAATGTCTGCGTCGCCTATATTTACGAATTCGCCAATGCGCTGAGCGAAGCGATCGGCGGCGTCGAGAACACGGATGCACTGACGCCCGATTTCCGCTGGGCGGCGCAAGAAGCTGCCGACGTCATGGTTCAGCTCTTCAACCCGATGATGCCACACCTCGCCGAGGAGTGCTGGGCTGCGCTCGGCCATAAAGACCTGGTGGCGCAAGCGCCTTGGCCGCAGGTCGAGCGCGATTTGCTGATCGAGACCACCATCACGCTGCCGGTGCAGATTAATGGCAAGAAACGCGCGGATGTGACCGTGGCGCGCGACGCGAAAAATGCCGATGTCGAAGCCGCGGTCATGGCGCTCGACGCCGTGATCACCGCGCTCGCGGGAAAAGCGCCGAAGAAAGTGATTGTCGTGCCAGGCCGCATCGTCAACATCGTAGTGTAATGACCGCGCTCAAGCCCGCTGAAGCCGATGCCTTCGTCGCCCGGCCCGATCCGAAGCGTCCGGTCGTGCTGGTATTTGGTCCAGACTCCGGCCTCGTCAGCGAACGCGCCAATGCGCTGATCAAATCCGCAGTCGATGACGTCAACGATCCATTCGCACTGGCGCGTCTCGACGGTGAGGATTTGTCGGCCGAGCCGTCGCGGCTGGTCGAAGAGGCGCAAACCATTCCGCTGTTCGGCGGCAAGCGCGCGGTCTGGGTCAAGGCCGGCAGCCGTAATATCGCCGCTGCCGTCGAGCCGCTGCTGGCGCTATCTGTACTCGAATGCCGGGTTGTGATCGAGGCCGGCGATCTGCGCCGCAACGCGCCGCTGCGCGCAATGATCGAGAAAGCCAAGAACGCGGCAGCACTGCCCTGCTACGCCGACAATGAAAGGGACCGCGAACGCTTGATCGACAGCGAAATGCGCGAAGCGGGATTAAAGCTCGCGCCTGATGCCCGCGCCATGCTGGTGCCACTCCTTGGCGGCGACCGGCAAGCCTCGCGCAGCGAAATCATGAAGCTTGCGCTTTATGCCCGCGGCCAGGATCAGGTCAGCGTGGAAGATATCGCCGCGGTGGTGTCGGACGCCTCGGCGCTCGGCATCGACGACATTATCGACGCAGCCTTCGCCGGCCGGCCGGCCGAGCTTGAAACGCAGCTTGCCAAGGCGCGAACCGCCGGCACCTCGGTGGGATCGATGCTGTTCGCGGCGCAGCGCCAGGTCGCACAACTGCACAAATGGAAGACCGCGATCGAGAACGGTGCGCCGTCCTCGTTCGATTCGCTGATGCCGCCGCCGAATTTCCGGCGCCGCGGCCATATTGAGGCAGCGCTCCGGCAATGGAGCGCGGCGCGATTGCTATCGGCAATGACGGAACTTGCCGATGCGGTGCTGCAATCACGGCGCAACGCCGATCTTGCCGAAACCATTGCCGAGCGCGCGCTGCTCGCCATCGCCGCCAACGGGCGTCGCGCCGCGTAACCGCGCAATCGGCGACTAGAGCGAAGTCGCTTTAGATTGAATTGATCGTCGCTCTAGCATTTTTAATTGAGCATGATCTTTTCGGAAAACCGGTTACCACTTTTCCGGATCATGCTCTATGTAACCCGCTCGCTACGGCGAGACGTTGCCGCGGATCGCTGACAGGTTCGCAAGCATGGTGCGGCCGACCATCGACAGCTTCGGTGCGGCGGCCTCGAACACGTGATGGAGAACCAGATGATAGTTCTCCCGCGCTATCTGCACCTGCGCCATTGCCGCGCGCATCGCATCGATGTCGAAGGGCTCGGCACGAAGAGCGTTGCGTGCCCCCTCCTGCGACAAGCGAAGGTCCGCCTGCGCGGCGGCGACCCGTATTTCTTCCGCATGAACCTGGGCACGCATGATCTGCGCGTCGCTCGCCGGCAGCGCGGCCGCCACACGATCGAGACGATCCCCGGCGCTGCGATTGACCAAGTCGGTGACCGGCAGCGGAACGTCACCGGTATAACGGTAAGCGACAGCGCTGGCCGCGCCAACGAAGCAGATATTGAGCGCCAGTGAAACTGGCAGCAGCCAGCGTGCATAGGTGCTGCGCTGGACCTTTGGCAGTATAGACATCGTCACCCCCGTATAAGTCACAAGTCCGATTCAATCGTCAGGCTCGTGACAGCGAATTTTACACTCGCACCGTTCGGCAGTTCAAGCCTAGGACGGATTCTCGAGGCTAAAAGCACCGGAATCGTCATCGTAAGCAAAGACTTCGGCAAAACGGCCCCAGGCGGTCACCGCGCGCAAGGTATGCTCGGCATCGTCGGTGCTCATGTGATCTTCCAATTCGTCCAAAAAACGGCTTTTTGGCGCAAAGTGATTGGTGCGCTCCTGCAAAACGCGGCGGATGTGTGTTGCCAGCGGAATATAGGCGAGTAACTGACGCTGAAATAATTTCTTGCGGTCGTCCATCGCGAGTTCGGAGAACTGCTTGCCGGTATCGGTCAGCTTTATGTCGCCATCCCCAACTTCGGCAAAATGAAACATCTGCATAGCTTCGGCCACGGGAAATAATTCGTCGCCTTCCAGGTGCAGTTCGTCGGCCAGCACCGGCAAGTCGGCCTTGCCGTTGTACGGTGCGGCGGCGAGCGTTTCGATCAAGCCGGAAAAGAGGTTTGCCGAAACGCGCGGTAATACCGTGTTGATGGTGATCTGGCGTTCCGAGCCGGTTTGCGTCGCGCTTGGCCCGCGCCGCGTCATTGCCACATAGATTTTTTCGACGAGATCGCGGAATTGCGGATCGAGCCGATTGCGGGGCTGCTTCAGATCGACCGCAATCTCATTGACGATGCGTCCAGGATTGCTTGAAAACAGCAGGATACGGTCGCACATCAGTACAGCTTCTTCGATATTGTGCGTCACCATGATGACGCCCTTGATCGGCAGCTTGCCATCGCCCCAAAGCTCGAGGAAATCGGTACGCAGCGTTTCCGCCGTGAGCACGTCAAGCGCAGAGAACGGCTCATCCATCAGCAGGATGTTCGGATGCACCACCAGCGCACGGGCGAAACCGACGCGCTGACGCATGCCCCCGGACAGCTCGCGCGGATAAGCTGAACTCGTAACCATCGAGGCCGATCAGATCGATTGCCGCGAGCGCGCGTTTGCGGATTTCAGCGCCGGGCAGACCGAGCGCCTCGAGACCGAGCTGCACGTTCTCCAGCACCGTCAGCCAGGGAAAAAGTGCGAAGCCCTGAAACACCATGGCGATGCCGGGGGCCGGTGCATTCACCGGATGCCCAAGATAAGTAACAGTGCCGTCCGACGGCAGCGCCAGGCCCGCGATCAGCCGCAGCAGGGTCGATTTGCCGGAGCCGGTACGGCCAAGAAGCCCGACGATCTGCCCTTCGGAAACCTTAAGCTCGACGCCGTCGAGCACGAGGAGTTCGCCGCCATCGGCCTTCGGAAAAGTCTGACGCAGGCCGTGAATGTCGAGCAGAGCTTCGCTCATGGTCACACCTCATCCCAACCGGAATTTGCGTTCGGCATATTCATAAAGCGGCCGCCACAGCACACGATTGATGAGCACGACATAACAACTCATCACCACGATGCCGAGCACGATACGATGGAAATCGCCGGCATCGGTCTGCTGCGCAATATAAGCGCCGAGCCCTTTAGCCTGGAGGTGTTCATTGCCCCAGGACGCGACCTCGGCAACAATACTGGCGTTCCACGATCCGCCTGACGCCGTGATTGCGCCGGTCACATAGAACGGCAGCACCGCCGGAAGCGCAATGCGCCGCCACCACAGCAAACCGCGAACACGAAAATTGGCGCCTGCGGCGCGCAATTCATTGGGGATTGAGGATGCGCCAGCAATCACGTTGAACAGGATGTACCATTGGGTACCGAGGATCATCAGCGGACTGAGCCAGATATTCGGATCGAGCTTCCAGGCGACGATGATTGAAACCATAATCGGAAACACGACGTTGGCTGGAAACGCTGCGAGAAATTGCGCAATCGGCTGAACGATCCAGGCCACCTGAGGCCGTGTGCCGATCCAAACGCCGACCGGCACCCAGATAATGCTCGCCAGCGCAATCAGCACCATGACGCGGACCAGCGTATAGAACCCGAGCAGCAGCACGGTACCGACATCCGCCAGCGTGATGCCTTCGATCAGGAACGAGATCGATTGCCATAAGGCCAGTGCCGTGAGGACGAGAATGATCAAGCCCCACAGAAAGGTGACCCAGCCACGGCGTGGCTGCGATCCGGGCTTTACAGTCGCCAGCGTGTCGGGCGGCCGGCCGATCAACGTACGCCGCCACATCGCGCCAAATGGATTAGTCAGGCGATCGACGATGCGCGACCGCCGCAGAATGTTGAGCACCCATGATTGCGGAACGACGATGCCGGGCTCCTGGTCGAACCGGAAGCGATCCGCCCAGGCGACCAGCGGCCGAAACAGGATCTGGTCGTAGATCAGGATCACGATCAGCATCGTGAAGATTGCCCAGACCACCGCCTTGAGATTTTGCTGCTGGATGGCGAGCGCAATGTAAGAGCCGACGCCGGGCAGCGTCACGGTAGTATTGCCGACACTGATTGCTTCGGAAGCAACCACGAAGAACCAGCTTCCGGACATCGACATCATCATGTTCCAGATCAGCGGCGGCATCGCGAACGGCACGTCGACGCGCCAGAACGACATCCAGGGGCTGAGCCGGAAATTGCGCGATGCTTCGACGAGCTCAGTCGGAACCGTGCGCAGCGATTGGTAAAAACTGAATGCCATATTCCACGCCTGGCTGGTGAAAATGGCGAAGATCGCCGCGAACTCGGCGCCCAGCACCTTTCCCGGTGCAAGGGCCATGAAGAACACGACCGTGACCGAGATGAAGCCGAGGATTGGAACCGATTGCAGAATGTCGAGCAGCGGAATCAGCAAGCGCTCGGCATTGCGGTTCTTCGCCGCCAGCGTCGCGTAAGTGAAGGTGAACAAAAGCGACAACGCCATGGCGACCAGCATGCGCAGGGTCGTGCGGGCGGCATATTCAGGCAAATGGGACGGGTCGAGTGAGGGCGGTGTGCGTTGCAGGTCAGCAAGCGGCTGGAACAGATGTCGGCTGGCTTCGCCCAGAAACACCAGCAAGCCGATGATCAGCAGGACGGCAAGCACCTCCCAGCGGGTGAACAGACGAGCCCAGCCCCCGACCGATATCGGTACAAATACCCGCATAATCCATGGCCCTGGCTGTCACAGAAGTGTCGCGGAAGAAGCGGCCGCCGATCGGCTGCGGCTACGAACCCCGCGATCCCATATCATCGCGGCACTGCCGATCAAACCATTTTGGAGCCGATCGAAGCGAAATCTTCGCGGCCGCCGATAGTCTCTGCCGGAGCACCAACAGCATGGCGCGGCATGGACCGATGAGCCGCGCGCCAAACGGAATGTTTTGAACGGCGCCACGAGGAGCTCCCGGTTTTCTGCTCCGGTGGTGCGGTTGAATAACGCGCAAGTCCCGGTCTCCGGTTGCCGCCGTACTATGGTCATTATCAGGGAACCTCCGGACCCGGATTGGCGTCCAGAAAACACCGCATTGTGGGGCCAGTGTTTTTGGGTCAGAAACACAAACAATTCGATTCGTATCGGCACATCACAAATGGAGAATCCATTGGTAGTGCAATCTTCAAAGCTTGTGATCGCGGCACTGTTTACGTTGGTTGCCGCTAGTAGTTCCGCCTCCGCGCAGCAGCAACCGTGGCAACAACAACAATACGGTCAGCAGCAGTACGGACAACAGCCGTCTGGACAACAGCAGTACGGACAGCAGCAGCCCGGACAGCAGCAGTACGGACAGCAGCAGCCTGGACAGCAGCAGCCTGGACAGCAGCAATCTTGGCAGCAGCAATCTTCACAGCAGCCGTCAGCCGCCGGACAAATCTCCGTGGCCGGCTTGTGGCAAAAGACCGATGACGACACCGGGAAACCCGTCAGCTGGTTCCTCTTCACCAGCCACCCGGGCGGCATATACGAGGGTTATATCGCCAAGCTGTTTCTGCGGCCGGGCGATCAGCCAAACCAGACCTGTTCGCATTGCCGCGATGACCGAAAAGACGCCCCAATGCTGGGCCTGTCGTTGATCCGCGACATGAAGCAAAATGGATTGGAGTACGACGGCGGCAACATCCTCGATCCGCGCGATGGCGATATCTACCACGCCAAGATGCACGTGAGCCCCGACGGCCAGACACTGACCGTGCGAGGTTATCTCGGTATCGCGCTATTCGGACGCGACGAAACCTGGCATCGCGTGCCGGACACCGCTTACAAGGATCTCGATCCGATCATCGTTGCGCAGTACTTGCCCGGTATGGCGACGGGCTCTACGTCGGCGACGCGACATCAGACCACGACCGCGAAAGTGGCCTTACCGGTCCATTGATGAAAAGCGAGCGCGGTGCTTCAGGTCGAAGCGCCGCGCTCGCTTTATGGTTGCAGTTCCGGCTTACTCGATAACGCCGAATTCGCAGCCCCACGCGGCATAGTGATAGCGCGGCACACCGTAGCGATCCTGCGCAATCGTCGGATGGCAACGCTCGATCCACTGGTGATCGCGCGCTGCGGCCCGCTCTTTTTCCGCCTCGTTTTCAGATTGCGGCACTGTGCGAACGTAGGGATCGCCTAATGGTCCGACCCTTACGACACAGTTGAATGCGCCCCACCCACCGACGCAGCCACGGACCACATCAGCGTCCGCTGCGGTCAAAGTGACGACCGATAGCGCAGATGCCGCGAGGATGTATGCGGCCGGCCAAGATACCGAAAGCGCTTTGGCACGTGTAAATATTGACACCACTCTCTCCCTCGAGCGCCGCCGACCATTTTCGATCAGCAGACGCTCCGTTCTCACCAAGCCCGCGCGCGTTCAACGAGACCGTCAGGTCTTTATGGGACACACGCCGGGCGTCAGGCGACGAGGAGCAAGGCAGATGCCAGCAAAATTGCCCTGATTTGAAACAGAAAAATAACCGCAGCAAAAAAAGCCGTTGCGCAGGGCGGGTAATGTTAACGGTGAAGGATAACGGACGACGGCAGGCGTCGCTGCTCCCATCCGCTCTGCTCCAATTCAGGAACAGTGTCGTCCGCCTGCGGATAGCCGAGACAAAAATAGCCGATAAATTTCCAGTCGGCTGGAACATCGAGCGCGGCGGTGACCGCCTGAGGATCGAGGATCGACACCCAGCCCATGCCGACGCCTTGCGCACGGGCCGCGAGCCAGATCGTGTGCACCGCAGTCACCGCGGAATATTCGATCATCTCCGGCATGGTGCGGCGCCCGAGCCCATGGCCTTGCTCTGTGGAACGATCGGCAAAGACAGCGAGATGTCCCGGCGCTTGGTCGAGGCCAGCGAGCTTGAGCTGCGCATAGAGGCTTGCCCGTGACGCACCTTGCGATGAAAGCGCGTCGGCATTGCATGCGGCAAAATTCTGCCGGATTGCGGCGCGGATCGCCGGGTTTGCGACGATGACAAACCGCCATGGCTGGCTCAAACCAACCGAAGGTGCCAGGCAGGCGAGCTCGATCAGCGACTCCAGAGTGCTCTCGGGCAACGGATCGTCCCGAAACCGCCGCACATCGCGACGCCATATTAATAGATCGCGCAGCCGCGCACGAAACGCCGCATCAAAATTCGGCGGGCGCGTTATCTGTGGAATGGTTTGGCTGCTCACGGTCAAACTATCCGCCGCGAAAGCGGCTCAGGGAGTTTTCCAGACGGGCCCACGCTGCTTCATCGCCTGGAAGACCGAACCGAAGCCACACTGGATTATCTGGAAAGCGCCGCACCAGAATCCCCTCACGCCCGAGGTGATGGAATAGCGCAGTCGCCGCCTGCGCTCGAACCAGACGAAATAACGCGGTGCCACCGATCACTTCAAGACCGACCCTGCCAAAGAGCGCATCGAGGCGCGCGGCGGCTTCCTTAAGTCCATGTCGCGTTCGCTCGATCCACGGTCCGTCCACCAAGGCAGCCGCACCGATCGCTAATGCCGGACCGGACACAGCCCAAGGGCCGAGTGACGCCGACAGCCGTGCGGCCAGCTGTGGATCGAGCAACGCGAAGCCCAATCTCACGCCGGCGAGCCCGAAAAACTTACCGAAAGAGCGCAACGCCACGACATTGCGAACTGCTTCGCTTGCAACACTCGCGCCGGACGGCAGAACATCCATGAACGCCTCGTCGACCACAAGCAACCCGCCGCGGGACCGCAGCTTCGCCGCGACGCCAAGCAGTGTATCGCGATCTAACAGACGCCCGTCCGGATTGTTCGGGTTCGTGACGATTGCCAGATCAGCTTCACCGAGCGCTGCGATGTCCCGGGTCTCGGTGACGCGGTGGCCGGCAAGCGCCGCGCAGCGTGCATGTTCGTTGTAGGTCGGTGACAAGATAACGGCGCGGCCAGGCCGGACCAACCCGGCTACGAGCGGCAGCAAAATCTGAGTTCCCGGCGCAGGCACCACATGGGCCGCTGACGGCGCGCTGTAGTACGCCGCAGCCGCAGCGGCGAGACCGGCGACCGCTTCGGACTCAGGCAGGCTCGCAAAAAGCTCCGACTCCAGCGTAGGGACTGGATAGGAATTGGGGTTGATCCCGGTCGAGAGGTCGATGAAAGGTTCCGGGGCGTCGGGAAACCGGCGCCGCGCGGCGCTCAGATCACCGCCGTGCAGCAAGGGTTCGTCCGCGTCACCGTGGGAAAAAATGTCCGTCGCGCTTGCACTCTTTACCATGCTGATCGAACTTTGCCTCGGCTATCCGCAAGCCTTGCTGCGCGCGATCGGCCACCCGGTGACCTGGATCGGCACGTCGATTGCGCTGCTCGACCGCTGGCTTAATTCCACAAAAAGCGGTCGCACCAGCGGCATCATTGCGCTTTTGACGCTGCTTGTCATTGTCGGATCGCTGACCGGCATTATCCAACATGAGTTGCTGAAACTGCCGTTCGGCGTCCTGATAACGGCGCTGCTCGGCAGCGCTCTGATCGCGCAGCGCAGCTTGTACCAGCACGTCCGCGATGTCGCGACCGCGCTGGAACGAGACGGCCTCGCTGCCGGCCGTGCCGCGGTAGCGCACATCGTCGGCCGCGATACCGAAGCGCTGGATGAGGCCGGCGTGGCCCGCGCGGCGATCGAAAGCCTCGCCGAGAGCTTTTCCGACGGCGTGGTTGCGCCGGTATTTTGGATGGCTGTTGCCGGACTGCCTGGCGCGGCACTCTATAAGGCGATCAACACCGCCGACAGCATGATCGGCCACCATACCGAACGTTATGAGCACTTCGGCTGGGCCTCGGCACGGCTTGACGATCTGGTCAATCTGCCGGCATCGCGGCTGTCGGCGCTGCTGCTGATCACCGCAGCGGCGTTGCACCGGGACGGCACCGCGGCAGAAGCGTGGCGTTCGGTGTGGTTCGACGCTCCGCGCCACCGCTCACCCAATGCCGGTTATCCTGAGGCGGCCATAGCCGGAGCACTTGGCCTCTCGCTCGGCGGCCCGCGCACTTATGACGGCGAGCTGATTGAAGACGCGACCATGGGCAACGGCAGCTGGGACGCGAGCGCCGCCGACATTCGCCGCGCCTTGGTGCTTTACCGTCGCGCCGACGCCATCCTGATCGGGTTAATCGCTGTCTTGGCGGCGCTGATCTTCATCGCGCCGCTTTAAGCAGACGATCGATATCGATATGCGCGGCGAGATGATCTCCCAGCGCATCGAGCGTGCGTTCAACCATGGTTTCGTAGGCCACATTCGTTGCGCCGGCCGAGAACCGCGCAAGCCACGCCGCACGCTGCCGATCATCGGCAAACAAGCCATGCACGTAGGTGCCCGTGACTTTACCGTCGGCGGAAATTGCGCCTTCCGGCGAGCCGTCCGCAAGCCGCGCAAATGGCCGCGAACAGTCCGCGCCTTCGGTGACGCCGATGTGCATTTCATAACCGGAGAACGGCACGCCATCGCCGGTTACGCCGGAAACCGGTTCAAGCCGCTTCTCGTCTGAAAGCATTGTTTCAACATCGAGCAAGCCGAGCCCCTCAACACGGCCCGGCGTACCTTCCACGCCATTCGGATCGGCAATCGTGCGGCCAAGCATCTGATAGCCGCCGCATAGTCCGAGAACTTTGCCACCGCGCCGCAGGTGTGCGGCGATATCGATGTCGAAACCGGCAGCGCGCAAAGTTGTGAGATCGGCGATGGTCGCTTTCGATCCCGGCAGCAAAACCAGATCCGCATCGCCGGGAAGCGCCGATCCCGGGCGCACGCGCACGAGATCGACAGCCGGTTCCGCATCAAGCGGATCGAGATCGTCGAAATTGGCGATGTGCGGCAGGATTGGCACCGCGACGCGCACGCGACCGTTGGCTTTCACGGGCCGCACGGCATCCAGCGCCAGCGCGTCCTCCGCCGGCAGCAATCGCGCATCGGCAAAGTGCGGGACAAGACCGAGCGCCTGCCATCCCGTCAGCGCGGCAATGCGCGCCATGCCGTCGGCGAACAGCGCAGGATCGCCACGGAATTTGTTGACGATGAAACCATGGATAAGCGCGGCGTCGTCCGGCGCAATGACGGCCTTGGTGCCGACCAGACTGGCAATCACGCCGCCGCGGTCGATATCGCCGATCAGCACCACCGGCACATCGGCGGCACGGGCGAAGCCCATGTTGGCAATATCGTTGGTGCGCAGATTGATTTCCGAAGCGCTGCCGGCGCCTTCGACCAGAACAATATCGGCCTCATTCTTCAGCCGCGCGAAACTATCCAGCACCGCAGGCAGAAGATCGCGCTTCATATGCTGATAGGCCGCCGCTTTCGCGCTGCCGACGACGCGGCCCTGCACCACGATCTGCGCGCCAACTTCGCTTTGCGGTTTCAGCAGCACCGGGTTCATGTGCACGCTCGGCGGCACGCCGGCGGCGCGCGCCTGCAGTGCCTGAGCCCGGCCAATCTCGCCGCCATCAGTCGTCACCGCGGCATTGTTCGACATATTCTGCGGCTTGAACGGGCGCACCTTCAGGCCGCGCCGGGCCAGAGCGCGCGCCAGACCGGCCACGATCAGGGACTTGCCGACATCGGAGCCGGTGCCCTGAAACATCAACGCGCGCGCCGGCATTTCAGTACTCGATGCCGGGCTGCGCCTTCACGCCGGCGGCGAAATGATGTTTCACAAGAGTCATCTCGGTAACCAGATCGGCGACTGCGATCAGTTCCGGCTTGGCGTTTCGTCCCGTCACCACGACGTGCAATCCGGAACGGCGCGCTGTGAGCGCCGCAACCACCGCGCCGAGATCGAGATGCTCGTACCGAAGCGCAATATTGAGCTCATCAAGGACGACCATGCCGAAGCCGGGATCGGCCATCAGCTCGCATGCTTTCGACCACGCCCGTTGCGCCGCCGCAACGTCGCGGGCGCGATCCTGCGTCTCCCAGGTAAAACCTTCGCCGAGCGTGTGCCACGCCACCTGGTCGCCGAATTTCTCCAGCGCGTTGCGCTCCGCGGATTGCCAAGCGCCCTTGCCGAATTGCACCACGCCAACGCGATGACCGCGGCCGAGCATCCGCAGCGCCAGGCCGAATGCAGCCGTCGATTTGCCCTTGCCGGTGCCGGTGTGGACGATCAACAGGCCTTTTTCGTCGGTCTTGCCCGCAACCTCGGCGTCCTGCACCGCCTTGCGCTTTGCCATCTTGGCGCGGTGGCGCTCGGCGTCGGCTTGATCGGCTGGCTCGCTCATCGTGCCTACAAACTCCCTTTCACGATAAGCGGCAAGCCAGCCACCATCAGCACCACGCGATCGGCCAGTGCGGCCACGCGCTGATTAAGGATGCCCTGCAAATCGCGAAAACGCCGGCCCAATGGATGGTCCGGCACGATGCCGCCACCGACTTCGTTGCTCACCAGCACCTTCGGCGCAGTCGCCAGCAGCAATGATTTTTCCACCCGCGCTATTTCGTCTTCGAGTGCGCCGTCATCGAGCAGCAGCTTTGAGAGCCACAATGTCAGACAATCGACCAGAACCGGCTCCGATCTGTAATCGGCCAATACGCGATCAAGATTGGCTAAGGCTTGGACGGTGCGCCAGTTCGGCCCGCGGCGCGCACGATGCGCGGCGATGCGTTCCGCCATCTCGGCGTCGCCTGCTTCGGCGGTCGCAACATAAATCCATGGCGGCGGCAGCGCAGCCATAAGACTTTCCGCATAGCGACTCTTGCCCGAGCGGGCGCCGCCCAGAACAAGAGTAACTTTTGCTACGCTCGCCATTGCTCAGGGAACCAAAAACCGCGCCATTGCCGGTCAGATTGACAGGCCAGCCCGGCGAAATCTATCACTAGGTGACTGACGGTCCCTCGCAAGAGGGTGAAAAGGGAATGCGGTGAGGCCTCGCGTCAATGCGGCCAATTCCGCAGCTGCCCCCGCAACTGTGAGCGGGAAGTTTCGTCCACCAAGCCACTGGAAGCACCGGGCTTCCGGGAAGGCCGGGCGAAGCGACGATCCGCGAGCCAGGAGACCTGCCGGCGGTTTAAGTCGACGCGACAAACATGGGTCGGGGTGTACCCGTGGATGATCCGAAAGACAGAAAGTCTTTTGGTCCTCGCTCGCGCCGGCGTTTAGATGGCAAGTCGCGCCAAATGCGCGGCTCGTCACGCGAGGACCATTGATGCTTATCTACCTAAAAGCGGTAGTCGACGACGCATCAGCCGACCAGCGCGCGAAGGTTGTCGCGCTCTACATTGCGTTGATTTCGGGTACCGTCCTGGTCTGGACCTGGGCGCTGATTGCGCTCGCCGGCCGGCCAACGCTGCTCGGCACCGCCTTTCTCGCTTATATGCTCGGTCTGCGTCATGCGGTTGACGCCGACCACATTGCGACCATCGACAATGTGGTGCGCAAACTGATGCAGGAGGGCAAGCGGCCCTATGCAGTCGGACTGTTCTTCTCGCTCGGCCATTCCCTGTCGATCGTAGTCGCCGTTGCCGTCATCGCAGGCACCGCCTTTGCGCTGCAAGGGCGCTTTGCCGAGTTCAAATCGATCGGCGCGGTGATCGGCACCGGAGCATCGGCATTTTTCCTGCTTGCGATCGCCGTCATCAATCTGGCAATTCTACGCGGCGTCTGGAAGAGCTTTCGCAAGGCGCGCCGCGGCGAACCGGTCGAAGAGCAGGAATTGAATGCGCTTCTCGCCGGCCGCGGCCTGCTTGCCCGAATATTCCGCCCCCTGTTTCGTATGGTGTCGCGGAGCTGGCAGATGTTTCCAGTGGGATTTTTGTTCGGGCTTGGCTTCGACACCGCGACCGAAATCAGCTTGTTCGCTGTTGCCGCAAGCCAAGCCTCCGGCGGCATGACCCTGGGCACGATCATGATCTTCCCCGCGCTGTTCACCGCCGGCATGACTCTGATCGATACCACCGACAGCGTGCTGATGGTCGGTGCGTATGGCTGGGCGTTTCTCAATCCGATCCGCAAGATCTGGTACAACCTCACCATCACCGCGATCTCGGTCGTTGTCGCTCTTCTGATCGGCGGTATCGAGGCGCTCGGCTTGATAGCCGACAAGCTCGGTCTTGAAGGCGGCCTTTGGGACGTCGTCGGCGATCTCAACGATGGCCTTGCCAATTTTGGCTATCTGGTCGTCGGGGTATTTATCGCGAGCTGGGCTGTCTCATATCTGATCTATCGCTGGCAGCGCCTTGATCAGCCGGTCGCGGAGCGCGCTACATGAGCGCCGCGCCGACCATCTATGTCTGCACGACCTGCAAGCGCGCAGGCGAAGCGGACAGCGAGCCGCGCCCAGGCGCGCTGCTCGCGGACGCCACCGAGCGTGCCGCTGACGGTACTGACGTGCTGGTGCGGCGGCTGCGCTGCCTCGCCAATTGTACGCGCGGCCCGAGCGCCGCGATGCTCTGCAACGGATCGTGGACTTACGTGTTCGGCGGGCTCGACGCGGACTGTGGCCCCGCCTTGGTAGCTGGCGCAAAGCTTCTTTCCACCGCCAGCGACGGCATCCTGCCGTGGCGCGGACGCCCGGATGTGCTCAAACGCGGCCTGATTGCCCGCGTTCCGCCCCTCGACTTTGAAGGAATGGAATAATGACCAGTTCGCTCACGCGCGTCCCCTGCACCATTGTCACCGGCTTCCTCGGCGCCGGCAAAACGACGCTGATCCGCCACCTGCTGTCGAACGCGCGGGGCCGCCGCCTCGCCGTCATCGTCAACGAATTCGGCGATGTCGGCATCGATGGTGAGATCCTCAAAGGCTGCGGCAACGAAGCTTGCCCCGAAGACAATATCGTGGAGCTCGCCAACGGCTGTCTGTGCTGCACCGTCGCTGACGAGTTCGTGCCGGCGCTCGATGCCATCCTCGCCAAAGATGGCGTTGAACATATCGTTATCGAAACGTCCGGCCTCGCACTGCCGAAGCCGCTGGTGCAAGCGTTTCAATGGCCGGCGATCAAGAACCGCGTCACCGTCGACAGTGTCGTCGTCGTCGTCGATGGCGCGGCGCTGGCCGATGGACGCGTTGCACACGATCTCGAAGCGCTCAAACAACAGCGCTCATCTGACAATGCGCTCGATCATGACGATCCTGTCGAGGAAGTGTTTCAAGATCAGATCGCCTGCGCCGATCTCGTGGTGCTCAATAAACGCGACCTGCTCGACAACGCCGGCATTGAGAGAGCGCGCCAGGCAATCGCCGGTGCTTTGCCGCGCAGCGTCAAAGTTGTCGCCGCGATCGACGGCAAGGTGGACGAAGCACTGCTGCTGGGTCTCGGCGTGGGCACCGAGGACGACATCGAAAACCGCCGCACCCTTCACGATGACGAACTCGATCACGACCACGATGACTTCGACTCGTTCGTCGTGCCGGTTGGCGAGATCGCCGATCCGGCGCAGCTTGCCGCACGCGTTGCGGCGCTTGCCGAAAAATTCGATGTGCTGCGGGTGAAGGGTTTTGCGGCAGTCGCCGGCAAGCCGCTGCGGCTTCTGCTGCAGGCCGTCGGTAAGCGCGTAACGCACCAATATGATCGGCCGTGGACAGTCGCGGAAGCGCGCGAAGGTCGCCTGGTGGTCATCGGACTTAAGGGACTGGACCGCGCGGCGATCACGCACGCACTCGCGAACTGAACAACCGGGTCGAGCGATGCACCTGCTGACGACCAGTTCCGCAAATCTCGACGAGATCGTCGAAGCGGTCGACCTTGGTCAGACGCCGGGCGACATCGTGGTGCTCTCGTTCGCCGACAGCGATCTCTCCGGCGTTGCCACAGCGTGGCAGGCCGAGCGTGCCGCCTTGCCAAGCGTGCGGCTCGCGCACTTGCGCGACCTGCGTCATCCGATGTCCGTCGATCTGTGGATCGACCGCGTCGCTGCACATGCCAAGGTGATCGTGGTCCGTCTGCTCGGCGGCCTCGACTGGTGGAAGTACGGCGTCGAACGGTTATCGGCGCTGGCTCGCGAGCAAAATATCGCGCTCGCTGTGTTGCCCGGTGAGGACCGCGACGATGCGCGGCTCACCGCGATTTCAACGTTGCCGGCAGAAGAAATCGGGACATTGCTGCGTTTCTTCCGCGAGGGCGGACAGGAGAACTTGCGTTTGCTGTTGCGACGGCTGGCGCGCCATGCCGGCTGCGATCTTGATCTGCACGAGCCAAAGCCGGTGCCGCGCTTCGCCGGCTATCTGCCCGGCGCGGGCGCCGTCGATCTTGATCAGCTTACGGCTGCACTCAAACCCGGCAAGGCTGCGATTCCGATTATTTTTTACCGCGCCATGCTGCTTGCCGCCGACACTGCGCCGATCGACGCGCTCTGTGCGGCGCTCACGGACCGTGGTCTGGCACCGGCCCCGCTATTCGTCCCGAGCTTGAAAGACCGGGATGCGGCGGCATTTCTGCGTGACGCGTTTGCGCGGCTTCAGCCCGCCGTCATTGTCACCACCACGGCGTTTGCCGCGAGCGGCAACGCCGACGAAACCACGCCGCTTGATGAGCCAGGCGTCCCTGTGCTGCAAGTGGTCAGCGCGACGACCCGGCGCGTGGCATGGCAGGACAATCCGCGCGGGCTCGGCGCCGCCGATCTTGCGATGCACGTGGTGCTGCCCGAGCTCGACGGCCGCGTGCTGTCCGGCGTGATCGCTTTCAAGGATCCGTTGCCGCCGCAGGAAGGCCTGTCCTTCACCGCGCTTCGCAGCCGCGCCGAACCTGATCGCGTCGACATCGTTGCTGACCGCATCGCCGCGCTGGTGCGGCTTCGCGCATTGCCGCGCCACGAGCGGCGCGTTGCCATCCTGATGCCAGACTATCCCGGCGCACCGGGACGCACCGGATACGCCGTCGGCCTCGACGTTCCGGCCAGCGTGGTCGTGCTGCTCGACGATCTCGCCGCCGCCGGTTACGCCGCAAATGACGCACCGAAAACATCAGGTGAACTACTCGGTATACTCGCTGCCGGCGATGCGGCGCTGACGCTGGAACAATACGAGACGTTGCTCGCGCGTCTCCCGCGCGCAGCAGCCGCGCGCGTTCGCGAGGCCTGGGGCGATCCGGCGAACGACCCTGATATGCACGACGGCGCATTCCGCTTCCGTGCCAAGGCATTCGGAAAACTCCTTGTCGCGCTACCGCCCGATCGCGGCCGCTCCTCCGACCGCCGGACCGACTATCACGATCCGGCGCTGCCGCCTCGACATGCACTGCTCGCATTCGGCCTTTGGCTGCAACACGTCGCCAAGGTTGATGCGCTCCTTCACATGGGCGCGCACGGCACGCTGGAATGGCTGCCAGGCAAGGCGATTGCGCTGACTGCAGAGTGCTTTCCTGAAGTCATGACCGGCGCACTGCCGGTGATCTATCCTTTCATCGTCAATAATCCGGGCGAAGCGGCACAGGCCAAACGCCGGATCGCCGCGGTTACCATCGGTCATCTGCCGCCACCGCTGGTCGGCGCTGAATTATCCGGCGATACGCTCGCGCTCGAACGGCTGGTCGACGAATACGCGCAAGCTGACGGCCTTGATCGCCGCCGTCGCGAGCGGCTGGCGAAGCTGATCGTCGAGACGGCGCAGCGCACCAGCCTGGCGCGGGAAGCCGGCGTTGCCAGCGCCGTCGCACCCGACGAAGCGCTACGGCGTATCGACGCCTGGCTGTGCGATCTCAAAGATCTTGCCGTGAAAGATGGCCTGCACATTTACGGCCGAGCGACGGATGCAGACGAGCCCGCGCGGCAGGCAAGCGCCGCGGCCGAGCGCGTCGCTATTATCGCAGCGCTCGACGGCAAGCGCATCGCACCCGGTCCCGCAGGATCGCCGACGCGCGGACGTCGCGACGTGCTGCCGACCGGCCGCAATCTGTTTACCGCCGATCCGCGCACCTTGCCGACACCGACCGCGATGGACCTCGGCCGGCTCGCCGCCGACGAAGTGATCCGGGCGCATCTGCAAACTCATGGCGAGATGCTGCGCACGGCGGTGATCGATCTCTGGGGCAGCGCGACGTTGCGCACCGGCGGCGAAGAAATCGCCCACGGGCTGGCGCTCATGGGTTGCCGCCCGATTTGGGATCACGGTAGCGGCCGTGTCACTGGAATAGAGGTGCTGCCGACCGCCGCGGCCGGACGCCCGCGCATCGACGTGACGTGGCGGATCTCCGGACTGTTCCGCGATTTGTTCCCGGTCCAGATCGCATTGATCGATGCCGCCGTGCAGGCGGTCGCGGCGCGCGATGAGGACAATGATGAAAACCCACTCGCTGCGGCACGGCGCGGCATGAACGGCAACACCACTGCATCTTTGCATCGTATTTTCGGGACAGCTCCCGGCGTGTACGGATCGGGCGTCGAAGCCTTGCTCGGCCGCAGCACCGATACCGACGCGATCGGCGCTGCCTATCTCACCGCCGCCTCGCACAGTTACGGCGGCGCTGATGGCGAAGCCAGCGCAGCGAACGGAGAGTTCAGGCAGCACGTCGCCAACGCCGATGCGCTGCTGCATATCAGCGACGATCCCGCACGCGATTTGCTTGAAGGCGGTGAAGATGTCGCTTTCATTGGCGGGTTCGCTGCCGCGGCAAAGCTGCTTGGCCGTTCCGCCGATCTGATCATGCTCGACTCGACCGATCCGCAGCGGCCACGGGCGCGCGCGCTGTCTGCAGCGCTTGCACGCATCGTTCGCGCGCGAGCGGTCAATCCGCGTTTTATCGCCGGGCAGATGCGTCACGGGCCTCGCGGCGCCGCCGAGTTTGCCGAGACCGTCGACAAGCTTGTGACCTTTGCCGAAACCACCGACGCGGTCGCCGGTGAATTGTTCGACTTGTTGCACGAGGCCTATGTCGCCGACGCCACCGTGCGCGACTTCCTGCTGCGTGAAAATCCACAAGCCGCCGCGGCGATTGCCGAACGGCTCGATGCCGCCCGACGCAACGGCTTTTGGCATCCGCACCGCAACGATATCGATGCCGGTCTCGCTGCACTGCGCGGGGAGACCGCGTCGTGATCGCGCCCGCACTGGAGAATATTCGTCGACGCGGCGCGTGCCCGGGATTATCCGCACCGATGGCGACCGGCGACGGCTTGCTGGTGCGATTTTCGCCGATTGGCACGATATTGCTCGATGCATTCGGCGCCCTGTGTAAAGCGGCGAACAGCTTCGGTAACGGCATCATCGAAGTCACCGCGCGCGGCAATATTCAGGTGCGTGGCCTGAGTGCCGTATCCACCGCGGCATTTGCCGACGCGATCGCGGCACTCGACATCGCCGCCGAAGACGGAATCCCGGTGCTCTGCAGCCCTTTCGCCGGTCTCGATCGGGAGGAGCTGATCGACACCAGCACGATCGCCGCCGACATACGCAGTACTTTGGCTCGATCTTCGCTCACTTCGCATCTCAGCCCTAAAGTATCGGTCGCGCTCGACGGTGGCGGAGCTTATCGGCTCGATGTTACATCCGACATTCGGTTGAGCGCGCTCACCGGCGAGGATAGCCGTTCATTTGCAATCGACGTTGCCGGTCATGAACTCGGGTTGATCGCAATCCACGATGCCGTTGTCGCAATCTCACACTTGTTAGAGGTCGTCGCGCGGTATGGCCGCGAAGCGCGCGCCCGGAACATCGTTTCAGAACATGGCATTGAAATATTTCGCACCGCGATCTCCAGTTTCCTCACTCCCATTCGTCCCCGCGAAAGCAGGGAGCCCGCGCTAAATTCCCTCCTGCGAGGAAATGAGCAGAGCTTGATCGGCGCTTTTCCGCTACGCGACGGATTGCTGGCCTGCGGCATCGCCCTCCCCTTCGGTCATGCAGACACAGCTTCGCTGCAACGATTGACCGACGCAGCAGGCGTTGCCGGAGCGCATGGCTTCCGCACCGCGCCGGACCGGACATTGCTTGCCATCGGTTTGCGGCCAGAGACCTCGAGATCATTCGTCGCTGCCGCGAAAGAACTCGGTTTTATCGTTGATGCCCACGATCCGCGGCGCCATGTCGTCGCCTGCTCGGGTGCGCCGATCTGCGGGTCGGGGCATATCGCGGCGCGCACGATGGCACCCGCCATCGCCGCGGCCGCAAAGCCGTACCTCGAAAGCACGTTCAAGATTTATGTCTCCGGCTGCGCCAAAGGCTGCGCTCATCCGGCGGCGGCGGCGCTGACGATTGTCGGAACTGAGGCCGGATGCGCCCTTGTCGGCAACGGCTCGGCCCGCGACACTCCATTCATGACCGTCGCTGCAAGTGAACTGACTGGAAAAATTGCTGGACTAATCCGCGACCTGCAAGCCGAGGCCAGCCATGACTGATCGATCCATGACTGATCGTTTGGCTAATCGTTCGGCCTATCTGCGCGACGGCGCGGCGATCTATGAGCGCTCGTTCGCCATCATCCGTGCCGAGGCCGACTTGTCGCACTTCTCTCCGGAACAGGCCGATGTCGCAGTGCGCATGATCCACGCCTGCGGTCAGGTCGAAGTCGCGCGGCATATCGTATTCGGTGGCGATGTCGTGAAGGCGGCGCGCAGCGCGCTTGCCGCCGGCGCGCCGATCCTGTGCGACTCTGAAATGGTGGCTCACGGCGTCACGCGAGCGCGGTTGCCGGCGCACAACGAAGTCATTTGCACGCTGAATGAGCCGCGCGCCGCGGCGCTTGCCGCGGAGAATGGCACAACGCGCTCAGCGGCCGCGCTTGAATTTTGGACCGATCGCCTCGCCGGCGCAGTGGTCGCGATCGGCAACGCGCCGACTGCCCTATTCCACCTGCTCGACATGATCGACCGTGGCGTCCCGAAGCCTGCGGCTATTCTCGGCATCCCGGTCGGATTTGTCGGCGCCGCGGAATCGAAACAAGCGCTGGCCGCGGATTCACGCGGCGTATCGTTCATCATCGTGCGCGGACGTATTGGCGGTAGCGCCATGACGGCGGCAGCGATCAACGCATTAGCGAGGCCCGGCCTATGAGCGCGGGCAAATTGATCGGCGTCGGCGTCGGACCGGGCGATCCGGAGCTGATGACGCTCAAGGCCATACGCACGCTTGGCGAAGCCGACGTGGTCGCGTATTTCGCCAAAGCCGGCAATGCCAGTCATTCATACGCGATTGTCGCCAAGCATCTGCGCGGCAGCACGGTTGAACTGCCGTTGTATTATCCCGTCACCACGGAACTGCCGTCGTGCAGCAGCGGCTATCGTGACGCCATCGCCGCGTTCTACGACAGGGCAGCCGCTGACATTGCCGCACATATCGAGGCCGGGCGCACCGTCGCCGTTATCTCCGAAGGCGATCCACTGTTCTATGGTTCCTATATGCATCTGCACACGCGACTCGCGCCACGCTATCCGGCAGAGATCGTCGCTGGCGTCACCGGCATGTCAGGCTGCTGGTCTGCTGTGGGAACGCCGATTGCGCAGGGCAATGATGTTTTTACCGTGCTGCCAGCGACGTTGCCGGAAAGCGAACTGGTGCGACGGCTCGCCGACGCCGACGCTGCGGTGGTGATGAAAGTCGGCCGGCATCTGCCGAAACTGCGCCGCGCGCTGCAAAGCAGCGGCCGCCTTCCCCGCGCCATCTATGTCGAGCGCGGCACCATGGCAGATGCGAAGATGATCCCGCTCGCCGACAAACCCGACGACGACGCGCCCTATTTCGCCGTCGTGCTGGTGCCAGGCTGGGGCACGCGGCCGGGAGCCGAGCCGTGACCGGGCATCTTTCTGTCATCGGCCTCGGTCCGGGCGACCACGCTATCTCACACCCGAAGCGCAGGAAGCATTGATCGCCGCGCAAGCGCTCTACGGCTATGGACCATATCTCGATCGCGTGCCTTCCCGTGCCGAACAGAGCCGCCACGCGTCCGATAATCGTGAGGAAGGGGCCCGCGCGGATGCCGCGCTTCGTCATGCTGCTTCGGGCGCGCGCGTCGCCATCGTATCCGGTGGTGATCCTGGCGTGTTTGCCATGGCGGCTGCAGTCTGCGAACGGATTGAAGTGGGGCCGGAAGACTGGCGCAGCCTTGAGGTCGCAATTATTCCCGGCATCACTGCAATGCTTGCGGTGGCTTCCAGGATCGGCGCGCCGCTCGGCCACGATTTTTGCGCGATCTCGCTATCGGACAATCTCAAACCATGGGACCTCGTAGTGCGCCGGCTCGAAGCCGCTGCGAGCGCGGGCTTTGTCATCGCCTTGTACAATCCGCTGTCGCGAGCGCGGCCGTGGCAATTCGGCCAGGCCATCGAACACCTGCGCAAGCATCTGCCGGATTCAGTGCCGGTCATCTTCGGCCGCGCGGCCGGACGGCAGGATGAACAGATCAGCGTGACCACGCTAGACGCCGCTGCTGCGACGCCACCGGACATGGCGACGCTGGTTATTGTCGGCTCACGCGAAACCCGCGTCATCACGCGGCCCGGACGGCCGCCGCTCGTTTATACGCCGCGCGCCACGGCCGGGGTCAGCGCATGATCAAACCAGGCGATGGCGTCATCGATGGTGTGGACGGCGGGTCCGTCCGTTTCTTGCGGCCGGTGCAAAATAATAACCTCAATGCGAAGCGTACGCGCCGCGGCGATTTTACCATAGGCGGCGTTTCCGCCGCTGTTCTTTGCGACCACGGCGTCGATCTTGTGCTCGGTCATCAGCGCCCTGTCATGAGCTTCACTGAACGGGCCGCGTTCGGTGACATAACGCGCGTGCGGCAACGGCAACGGCGGATCGACCGGATCGACACTGCGGATCAAATAGAAGTGCTGCGGGGCCGCAGCAAAAGGCGCGAGCTCGTTGCGTCCAACCGCAACAAAAACGCGGCGCGACTTTTCACCCAGTGCCTGGACCGCGGCGCGCGTGTCATTCACCTCAATCCAGCGGTCGCCAGCGACGGCCGTCCAGGGCGCGCGGCGCAGTACCACGAACGGCACGCTGGTTTGTCGTGCAGCGGCGGAGGCGTTCTCGCTGATTACCGTCGCATAAGGATGCGTGGCATCGATCAAGGCATCGATGCGCTCTTTCACGATATAATCGGCAAGGCCACGGGCGCCGCCAAAGCCGCCAACGCGAACCGGGACGGCATGCGGAACCGGCGATGCCGTGCGGCCAGCGAGCGACAACGTGACGTCGAGGCTGCCGCGACGGGCCAGCCGCTCGCCCAGCAGGCGCGCTTCGGTCGTGCCGCCGAGAATAAGGACGCGTGGCATGTCTGCTAATGTGCCGTTTGAGGGTCCATCGCCGGCCGACAGTGCCGTATCACCGCGCTGGCTGTCCATCGTCGGGATCGGCGAGGATGGTATCGAAGGCCTGAACGCCACGGCACGCGGATTGATCAGCGCCGCCGAGATCGTGTTCGGTGGCAAACGCCATCTCGGCCTTGCGGAACCACTCATTCGCGGCGCGGCACGGCCGTGGCCGACTCCGTTTGCCGATGCTACCGACGAAATACTCAGCCATCGCGGCCGGCAGATTTGTGTGCTGGCGTCCGGCGATCCGTTCCAATACGGCGTCGGCGCGGTGCTCGCCCGCCACATCGATCCCCGTGAGATGATCGTTGTGCCCGTACCCTCCGCGTTCAGCCTTGCGGCGGCTCAGCTCGGCTGGTCGTTGCCAGAGGCTGTGCTGCTCTCCGTCCATGGCCGCACTCTCGATCTGGTACGGCCGCACTTGCAGCCCGGCGCTCGCCTCTTGGCACTGACATCCGACGGCGAAGGTCCGCAGATGCTGGCCCGATTGCTGACGGAAATCGGGTTCGGCGCATCACGCCTTACCGTACTCGAGGCGTTGGGCGGATGGCAGGAACGAATCCGCTATTGCCAAGCCGAAGAATTTCCATTCGGCGTCGTCAATGCACTCAATATCGTTGCCATCGACGTGCAAGCCGCGCCGGACGCGCGCGTGCTGCCCCGGGCATCGGGCCTCGCCGACGAGCTATTCGACCATGATGGCCAGATCACCAAACGCGAAATCCGCGCGCTGACATTGTCATCGCTGGCGCCACGCAGGGGCGAGTTGCTGTGGGATATCGGTGCCGGCTCCGGTTCGATTGCCATCGAGTGGATGCTTTCGGACATCGCCATGCGTGCCATCGCGATCGAGCGCCGTGAAGACCGTGTCGTTCGGATCCGACGCAACGCCGCCGCCTTTGGCGTGCCAGGATTGCAGATCGTCGAAGCGACCGCGCCTGAAGCGCTCGACGGCTTGCCGGCGCCAGATGCCGTTTTTGTCGGCGGCGGAGGCGGTCATCCCGACGTGCTTGATGTCGCAATCCGCGCGTTGCGGCCGCGCGGCCGGCTGGTGGCCAACGCCGTAACGGTCAAAACCGAGGGCGTGCTGCTGGCTCGTCATGCCACACTTGGCGGTGAGCTTACCCGCATCGCGGTTTCGCGCGCTGCAGCGGTCGGCGGCGAGACCGGCTGGCGGCCCGCGATGCCGGTGACGCAGTGGGTCTGGATCAAACCATGACGGTCCACTTCATCGGCGCTGGCCCGGGCGCAGCCGATCTCATCACCGTACGTGGGCGCGATCTCATCGCGCGATGCCCGGTCTGTCTCTACGCCGGATCCATCGTTCCGGGTGAACTGCTGGCTCATTGTCCGCCCGGTGCGCATATCGTTAACACTGCGCCGATGTCGCTCGACGAAATCGATGCCGAATTCGCCGCAGCCCATGCCAAGGGACTCGACATCGCGCGGCTGCATTCCGGCGACCTTTCGATCTACAGCGCGCTCGCCGAACAGCTTCGCCGGCTCGAGCGCAGGCGCATTCCGTACACGCTGACGCCGGGCGTGCCGGCCTTCGCCGCGGCGGCCGCAGCCTTGCAATGCGAACTCACCGTGCCCGAGGTCGCACAAAGCGTGGTGCTGACGCGTGTTCCAGGTCGCGCATCGCGCATGCCCGAGAAGGAAAAACTCGGAGCGTTCGCGGGTACCGGTGCGACGCTCGTCATTCACCTCGCGATCCACGCCATCGATGCGATCGTCAGCGAGCTGACACCCTTCTATGGCGCCCATTGTCCGGCCGCCGTTGTCGTGCAGGCCAGCACGCCGTCACAACAAATCTTGCGCGGCACGCTTGCCGACATTGCCGCGAAGGTCGCCGCGGCGAAGATCGAACGAACTGCGCTGATCATGGTCGGCCCCGCCCTTGCCGCCGAAGACTTTCGCGATAGCGCACTCTATGACACCGATTATCGCCGGCGCTTTCGCGGAGGTGCGGCGCCATGACCGCATGGGACGCGATGGCGGCGAAACGAAGCGGCGTGCCGGTGTTCGCGCCGGGTCACGTCTGGCTGGCGGGCGCCGGACCAGGCGATCCGGGCTTGCTCACACTCGATGCGCTCGCCGGCCTTACCCAAGCCGATGTCGTGGTGCATGACGCGCTGGTCGACGAGCGCGTGCTGGCGCTCGCCGGGCCGCAGGCGCGGCTGGAATTTGCCGGCAAGCGCGGCGGAAAACCCTCGGCAACCCAGGCCGATATCAGCCAACGTCTGATCGAATTGGCCCGCGCCGGCCATCGCGTATTGCGGCTCAAGGGCGGCGACCCGTTCGTGTTTGGCCGCGGCGGCGAGGAAGCGATGACGCTTGCGGCCGCGGGCGTACCGTTCCGTGTCATCCCGGGCGTGACGGCGGGTCTCGCCGCGCTCGCCAGCGCGTCAATCCCGGCGACGCTGCGTGGCGTCAATCGCGCCGTGATCTTCGCCGCCGGACACGGCGCCGAAGAAGATTTCGACTGGAGCGCGATTGCCCGTACCGGACAGCCGATCGTCCTCTACATGGTGATGCACAACCTGGAAATGATCACCGGCGCCTTGATGAAAGCCGGTCTTGGCGGACAAACGCCGGCAGCAGTGATCGCGTCTGCAGCAACACCGAAGCAACGGGTCCTGGTCTCGACACTTGAAAAGCTGGCGGGCGTCTCGCGCGAAGAAAATTTCGAGCCGCCGGCGATCGTCGTCATCGGTGAGATCGTGGAGATGCGGAAAAAACTGATCGGCGAAAGTACGCCGACGGAAAAACAAGTGCCGTGAGCGCGCGCGGACTCATCATCGCCGCTCCGCAATCCGGCGCCGGAAAAACAACCGTCACGCTCGCCATCCTGACGGCGTTGAAACAGCGTGGCATCGCCGTGCGCGCGGCAAAAGCCGGCCCCGATTACATCGATCCTGCATTCCACGCCGCCGCAACCGGGTCACCGAGCGCCAATCTCGATTCATGGGCGATGCCGGCTGCTCTACTCGATGCCGTAGCGGCGCGCACGGCGAACGGTGCGGAGATTTTTGTCGTTGAAGGCGTCATGGGCCTGTTCGACGGCGCGCCTCTATCGCAGGGACCGCGCGGCGCGACCGCCGACCTTGCCGTGCATTTCCACCTGCCGGTCATCATGGTCCTCGATGTATCGCACCAAGCACAATCGGCAGCCGCCGTCGTGCGGGGATTTGCAACACATGATCCGTCGGTCCGTATCGCCGGGGTGATTCTCAATCGCGTCGCCAGCGAGCGGCACGGCACAATGATTGAACACGCGATCGCCGGACTTGGCATTCCTGTGTTCGGAGCGATACCGCGCGCCGCGGAGTTGGCTTTGCCGGAACGCCACCTCGGTTTGGTGCAGGCCGGCGAGCATCCCGATCTGGCGTCATGGCTGGAACGTCTCGCCGCGACTGCCGTGCGCCACCTGGATCTCGATGCCATCATGGCATGCGCTGCGCCGCTTGAAATCACCGCCTCGACGAATGCACCGGCGCTGGCACCGCCGGGCCAGCGCATTGCGCTGGCCCAAGACCAGGCATTCAGCTTCATCTATCCGCATCTCGTCGCGGCGTGGCGCGACAACGGCGCTGAAATCATTCCGTTCTCGCCGCTGCGCAACGAGCCTCCCGCCGAGCACGCCGATTGCTGCTGGCTTCCCGGCGGTTATCCGGAACTTCATGCCGAAACGCTTGCCGCGGCAGAGCACTTCGCAATAGGCTTGCGGCGTTTTGCAAAAACACGGCCGGTGCATGGCGAGTGTGGCGGCTACATGGTGCTGGGCCAAAGTATTGAGGATGCGAAGGGTCGACAGCACGCCATGACCGGCCTGCTCAGCCACGCAACAAGCTTTGCCAAACGCAAGCTGCAGCTCGGCTATCGCTCGGCGCACCTCATCGCTGACACAGCGCTCGGACGGCGCAACACAACCTTACGCGGTCACGAATTTCACTATGCATTGCTGACCTCCAACGGTGACGACGAACCGTTTGCGGAATTGGCGGATGCGCAAGGCCGCGCGTTGGGGCACGCCGGCGGCCGGCGCGGCCGCATCACCGGTACATTTTTTCACACCATCGCGTCAGCTTAAGGCTGCGCCGCTGAACCGGTGTCCACTCCCGGCTTTCGGCTCGGCTTCATCGGCCGGTTTGTCGGAAACACCAGCCTCGGCGAACGTCGCCATGCCGGTGTGGCACGCGAGCGCCGCACGAAGGATGAGGAGCGCCACCGCGGTACCCGAAGCTTCACCGAGCCGCATGTTCAGATCGACGATCGGCGCGAGCGAAAGCTCCTGTAGCAACAGGCGGTGCCCTGCTTCCGCCGAGACGTGAGCGGCTTGCGTATGAGCCAGCGTGTCAGTCCGCAGCTTTGCCAGCGGCGCAACAGCCGCGGTGCAGACAAAACCATCGAGCAAAATCGGAATGTTCTTCTGCCGCGCCGCGAGCGTCGCGCCAAGGATCGCGGCAAGTTCGCGGCCGCCGAGCGCGGCCGCAACCGCCAGCGGATCGTGCAGGATCGCCGCGTGGCGTGTCATCGCGCGATCGATCACATCGCGCTTTCGCGCCAAGCCACCTTCGTCGACGCCAGTCCCGCGACCGGCCCAGCGCGCACCGCCCCCGCCAAACAACGCTGCCGCGATAGCCGCAGCCGCCGTCGTGTTGCCGATGCCCATTTCACCAAGGCAGATCAGATCGCAGTCGGACGACACCGCTTCATACCCAGCCATCACCGCCACCAGGAATTCCTGCTCGGTGAGCGCCTGTTGTTGCGTAAAATCCGCCGTCGGCGTGTCCAGCGACAGCGGAATAACGCGCAGCTTCGCGCCGGCCGTGCGCGCGAGCTGATTGATCGCGGCGCCGCCCGCGGCAAAGTTTGCCACCATCTGCGCCGTCACTTCGGCGGGATAGGCCGAGACGCCCTGTTTGGTCACCCCGTGATTGCCGGCAAAAACCAGAATCTCGACGCCGTCGAGCCGTGGCGCGTGGCCCTGCCAGTGCGCCAGCCAAGCGACGAGATCCTCAAGCCGGCCGAGGCTTCGGGGCGGCTTGGTCAGGATCGCTTCGCGCTGCGCTACCGCGGCGCTGGCGGCCGGGTGTCCGCTCGGCAAGTCGAGACAGGCGGCGCGCAACGCTGAAAATGAGGTAAAATTCGCCATTACCGCTTGATCCTTGCCCTGGCAGGGTGGAATTCAACGTTTAACAAATCCGCTGCCTGCCGGCCACAGCAAGAGCAGAAAGACGGGCAATGCCGATGCTGGAGAATCCGATTGCAGACTGTGTGCGCGATATCAAAACCAGTATTGCGTTCCTGACTCGCCTGCCGATCGCGCGCGACGCGGCGGCAACCGGCGATGAACTGGCGCAAGCGAGCTGGGCGTTTCCAATCGCCGGCCTCGTCGTCGGTCTGATCGGCGCCCTGACCTATGTGCTGGCGTACAAGTTCGGACTGCGGCCATGGCCCTCCGCAGCATTGAGTCTCGTCGCGACGCTCGTCGTCACGGGTTGCCTGCACGAAGACGGCCTTGCCGATACAGCCGACGGCTTTGGCGGCGGCACGACACGCGATCGCAAGCTCGAGATCATGCGCGACAGCCGGATCGGCACTTATGGCGTTTGTGCGCTGACAATGTCGATTCTGATCCGCGCTGGTGCGCTCGCCAGCCTTGCTGATCCGCGGACTGTGGTGTTTGCACTGATCGCGGCACACGGTGCGGCGCGCGCGACCTTGCCGTTGTTCATGACACTGCTGCCCCCGGCGCGTAGCGACGGATTATCTCACGCCGCCGGCCAGCCGGCGCAGGACCGCCTGCTGATCGCCGGCGCCCTCGGCATTTTGATCCTTGCCATCTTCCTCGGCCCGTTGCCTGGCCTCGCGGCACTGGTCCTGCTCGCGGCCGCGGTCGGGATGATGGCTTGGCTGAGCTTCGCCCAGATCGGCGGCCAGACCGGCGATGTGCTCGGTGCGCTCGAGCAGGTCGGCGAGATCGTTATCTTCCTGGTGGCCCTGCACTGATTTTGCGGCTTGATCGTTGTGCACAGATTTTGCGCATAATGCGGTGAGCGCGGGCACCGCACGGTAGCTGTGGCTGCAATCAACTAATTGCATTTATTAGCGATATTCCGTTTTCGGCTTTGGCATGAAGCTTGAAGCTAATACTGGCGATGACCCACAATCCGCCACCTCCGAAACTGTCATTGCTGCCGGAAAGCGCGCCCTTTACGCCGGAACAACGCGCCTGGCTCGACGGCTTCTTTATCGCCGCGCTTGGGCTTGCTGACAGCGGCATCACGCCGCTCTCGCCGCAAGACGCGGCGGCCATCATGGCCGGCGGGGGCGCAGCAGCCGTTGAGGCTGACGACGGCGCGCCATGGCATGACCAGACCATGCCGATGGCGGAGCGAATGAAACTTGCCGACGGCAAGCCGCTACGCCGCCGCATGATGGCGGCGATGGGCCAGCAAGACTGCGGTCAGTGCGGCTACAACTGTCAGGACTACGCCGACGCGCTCGCCACGAAGAAAGAAGAGAAGCTCAATCTGTGTGTGCCCGGCGGCAAAGAAACGCTGCGTACACTCAAGTCGCTATTCACTGAAGTGGATGCCGCGCCGGCGCTGGTTCCGGCGCAAGCTGAAGCAGCCCCTTCACCGGCGGCAACGACAGGCACTCCGCTTGGCCGCTCGCGTGACAATCCGGCCGAAGCCATTTTCCTGTCGCGCACACTGCTTAACAAAGCCGGCTCGAACAAACACACCTGGCACATTGAATTCGATCTTTCGTCCTGCGGACTGGATTATGTGGTCGGCGACAGTTTCGGAATCTTTCCGACCAACGATCAGGGACTTGTCGCGGCCGTTATCAAGATCCTTGGCGTGCCTGCCGATTTCCCGGTCAAAGGACGCCCCCTGCAAGACGTGTTGACCAACGACGTGTCGTTGGGCCTGGCATCGGACACGCTGTTCCAGCTCTATTCCTACATCACCGGCGGCGAGCGACGGCAAAAGGCCAAGGCGCTTGCATCGGGTGAAAATCCGGACCGCGATGCGGAAACCCTCGACGTGCTCGCCACCATGGAAAAGTTCGCGCCGGTGAAGCCCGACCCGGAAGCTTTCGTCGAGGCGCTCGACGTCATGCAGCCACGGCTGTTTTCGATCTCGTCGTCGCTGAAAAGCAATCCGGGCCGCGTCTCGCTCACCGTCGACACCGTGCGCTACATCATCGGCAAGCGCGAGCGCCTTGGCGTCGCCTCGACGTTTCTTAGCGCGCGCGCCACGCCGGAAGACGCTGTCAAAGTCTACGTGCAAAAGGCCCAGCATTTCGAACTGCCGAAAGATCCGGCGACGCCGGTCATCATGATCGGCCCCGGAACCGGGATCGCGCCGTTCCGCGCTTTCCTGCATGAACGCATGGCGACCAAGGCGCCCGGCCGCAATTGGCTGTTCTTCGGCCATCAACGTCGTGATTTCGATTTCTTCTATGAGGATGAATTGGCCGGGATGCGCGCGGCCAAGGTGCTGACGCGCCTGTCGCTCGCCTGGTCCCGCGATGACGAGCAGAAATTCTACGTCCAGGACCGGATGCGCGAGGTCGGCCGCGATTTGTGGTCGTGGCTCGCCGACGGCGCCAACATCTATGTCTGCGGTGACGCCAAGCATATGGCGAAGGATGTCGAACGTGCGCTGGTGGATATCGTTGCGCAATTCGGCGCGCGCAAAACCGAAGAAGCGATCACCTTCGTCGCCGATCTGAAAAAAAGCGGACGCTACCAGCAGGACGTTTACTGACGGCTACGCCACAAGCTGTTCCGGATCGAGCGGCAGCTTCACCGGCTGCTTGAGTTTTGCCGATAGATCGAGCGCCTTGGTCAGCATCAGCCGGTTATGCGCTTCCGCGGCGGTCGCCGCCTGCGTCGGCAGCCCGAGAGAAATGCGGTTGAGCCACGACACGGTTTCTTCAGCCATCGGCCCGCGCAATTCGCCAAGCACCATGTCGCCGGGCGGATAGGAGCCCATGAAATCGACCAGCCGGCTGGAGTCCGGCGCATAGCCTTCGCTTTGTGGCTTCGACACCGCGAGCACCATGTCACGATGGGTGTCATCGATGGTCAGCACACCATCAGTGCCGTTGATACCGACTTCGAGACTGTACACGGCGCCGGGCCAGGTCACCGGCAGCGCCCACGAGATGCTCAGTGTATGCACCGCGCCGTCGGCAAACATGATCATGCCGGCAGTCGCATCGATACCGTGATAGAGCGGACCGAGCACCTTATCGACCGAGCGCGCATAACATTCGACAGGCGTCTTCTGCTCCATGTACCACATGACGATATCGAGCGCGTGCGTGCCCGAGATCACCATGGGCGAGATCGTGGTCGGATCGTCGGTGCGCTTGTAGTTATCGATCGCGACGAGACGATTCATGAAGGCGCGCGATGTCACCATGGTGACGTCGCCGAGCGCCCCGGTCCGCACCTTCTCTTTGGCGCCAAGCCATTTGCGGCGAAAGCGCTGGGTGTAGCCGACCACCGCATCAAGCTTGGCGTCGGTGATCGCTTTAAGCACTCTGGCCGACTGCGCGAGATCGGTCGCCAACGGCTTTTCGATCAACATCGGCACGCCGCGCTCTACAGCGGCGAGGATGGGGCCGACATGCAGATGTTCATCGGTCGCGATGATCGCGCACGTGACTTCCGGACGCGCCAAAAGTTCGCGATGGCTGGTGGTAACGAAGTCGGCGTCGATGCGCGCGGCGACATCACCGCCGCGATTGTGATTGAGCTCGGCAATGCCGATCCACTCGACCGCCGGATGGCGCCTCGCCACTTCACCGCGAAACAGGCCAACGCGGCCGGCACCGATGATGGCAAGCCCAATGCCTTTGGCGTCCCGCTTCACTGGTTTAAACCCGCGCGATTCCTGGCCTTCAGTTCGGCAATGCCGGAAATCGTCTCGTTGGTCAGTGGCAAATCGACCGGCTCGTTGCGATCGGCGGAGAGATCGGCCGCACTGTATGTCTCCATGACCAGCCGCGCGCTTTCCGGCGTCACCATCACCGCGGTGTCGCGAATACACGCTTCGAGGAAATGGATGGTCTCCGGCCCCATGCCGCCGGCGAACACGTGATCCACCCATTCACCGGGCATGGTGGACATCGGAAATTCCTGGCCGCGTTTGACGGTGTTGAGCCAGTTGTCGCGCTGGGTATCGTCGAGGGTCAGCGCACCTTCGGTTCCAGTGACCTCAATCCAGGTCGAGCAATAGTTCGGAAAACTCGGCGGAAAATTCCAGCCGCCTCCGATCATCACGACGACGCCGTTATCCATAGTCACGGTGGTGAACATGATGTCGTGCGAACCGTTGATCGGCTCCATGTAGCCATAGGCGCCCTGGCTATAGACGCGCACCGGCTTTGCCGGCTCAAGCAGCCAGAACACGAAATCGAGATCGTGGGTCGATTCCATGACCACCGGCGACAACCGCACCCGGCTTGCAATCTTCTTGCCGAGCTCACGCGACAGATGCCGGCTGACCAGCACCGAAACCACCTTGCCCAGCGTTCCGTCGGTGATCTTCTTTTTGGCGAAGGCGACCTTCGGATTGAAACGCTGCGAATAGCCGATGGTGAATTTCAGATTGTTGCGCTTCGATAACTGGACCAGTTCGTCGGCTTCCCACAATTCGAGCGCAATCGGCTTTTCCAGCATCACGTTCTTGCCGGCCCGCAGGCAATCGCGCGCAATCGGATAATGGTTGGCTTCCGGCGTGGTCGAAACATAGACCACTGAGATCTTTTCGTTCTTGATGATGTCCTGATAATCGAGCGTCGCGGTTGCCGGTTTGAACAACGCCTTCACCTCGGCGAGCCGATCCGGCTTGATGTCGCAAAGGTGCAATCTATCCACCAGCGCCGTGCGCGCCAAAGCCTCCGCACGCAAGCCTCCGATCCACCCAACCCCGATCACCGCTGCTTCGACCGTTTGCACTTAAGCGTTCCTCACATTGCGTGTTCTTGGTATTTGCGCAGGCATAAAGACCATGCCGCGTCAGGGCGCGCAACGGCCACACCTCATCATTGCGGAGCGAAGCCTTTTCTCTTCGTTCGTCACCACCGGGCTTGACCCGGTGGTCCATCTGAATTTCAGGAACAACAACGGACGACAGTGCGAACGGCAGCTCCGCATGGATTGCCGGGTCAAGCCCGGCAATGACGACGTGAAGAATTGTTCTCGCGATGCGATTTGCATCCGAGTCATTATTTAAGCGGTACGAAGCCCTTCCCAAGTCCTCCCTTATAAGAAGGGAGGCGGAGCGCCGAGAGGCGCACCATCCTGACCGTGCTCTTTGCGAGAGCACGGCGACGCGCTCATCGGAGCACGCCTCGCCTTTCGGCGCTCCACCGCGGCACTCGCCAGCCGCCCGAAGGCTAAACTGGCTCAGCTCCAGTTCCCGCGTTTCCTCAAAGACCGCTGCAACGGGTGTTACCCTTTGCATCCGCTCTTCAAGTGCACCGCGCTCCGCGGAGACCGGTCGTAGTGCCGGTCGAGCGGTGACCCGGAGCCGCCCGGGAGCGGTTTGCGAGACCGCCCGCGGGGACCGCACTTGCTCCACCTTCTAGGTCGCACCCGGAATGTGCCCTTCGATGAGCAAGCTTGATCGGTACATAACAAGAACAGAGACTATTGTCAAGTATAAGTCTCTATAGAAGTGACTGTCGTCACCGCCGCTTTTGCGACAAGCTCAGGGCGCGTGAGAACACAGGCCGAGCTGAACGCCCCAGGAAACCACGCTTTGGGAGTGCTACTCTCCAACCGGCATCGGCGGGCGCGGCGGTGGTTGGCCGGTCAGCAGCTTGTCGATATGCAAGCGTTTGGTGATAGCCGCGAAGGGACCGTCTTGATCGTTACCGGGCGGTTGCGCCGCTGCGGGTGCCGGCTGATTGGCATCGACGCTGGCGACCGGCTGCGACTTGATCTCCACTGTCGCTGGAGGCGCGAGCTGAATTGGGGGCGATGGGGCCGCAGTATTTTCCACCGTCGGCGCCACGGCGCCGGGAAGCGGCTCGACCGGAGCGGCGCGCGACGCGCTGTCTTCCGGCGGCGGTGCGCTGGCGATTGAACCGGTCGGCGTATCGACCGGGCGCGCCGCGGCGTTGCTCGGGTGCGATATGGCATCGACCGGCGCGGCGGCTTGGCGGCGCGGCGCCTCACTGGACGCCGGATTAGCAGGACCTGCCTTTTCGAGCGCGGCTCGCATACGCGCTTCAAACGATGGGACTGCAGGACTTCTCGCCGCTTCGCGCGGCTTGGTCTCCGACGTGTCGCGCGCCGTATCCCGCACGGTGTCGTGCCCCGTGTCGCGCCCCTTGGCTCCGGCTCCATTTGAGGAAGGCGGTTGCTCCGCCGCGTTCGATTTAGCAGCCGCGGCCGCAGGGAGCGTCTCGCTCACAACCGGCGTCGCAGATCCGCTTTGGACGCCCAGTTGTATCGCCGGCGGCTGCTGCACGACTGTGGCGGGCGTTGGCGCCGCCAAATAGCCGGCGAAATGCGCGATCAGATAGCCGGACACCGCCGTGGCCAGGCCGGCGGCAAAGACTTCCAGAAATCTAATGGTCAAGCGCGACAGGAAGGAACCTTCGCTAGTCACGGAACCCTCCAGCAAATTCAGGCGTCCACACTTGAAAAGCCGCTATGGGGCGAAATTGAGATATCCGGCGCCTGCCCGGATTTTTTGTCAGACGTCGCCGGTTCATGGTGATCGGGGGCTGCGTAAATGCCGAATAGACGGTCTTATACAATAGCTGGTTAACTTCAGCTTCCAGCCGGCGGTGCTTTAGCGGCACTTTCCGGCAGAGTGAGCTTCCCCACTGAGGCCGTTACCAGGAGCCGCGGTGCTCCGGCACGCGGGTAATCAAGGGGAGTGCAGCAACCAGCAGCGCGGCTGCCAGAGCGAATAGCCAGGCTTGCGTGTGACCGGGGTCATCGGAGCTGGCGAGAAGTGCAGTGAATATGGAGATCGTGAAGATTGTGCCGATTTGCTGAGACATGGTTCGTAATGCAGCAAGGGTCGAGGAATTTTCCGGCGCCAGTTGCAGTCCGGCGTTGCGGCCCGCGGGGTTGTTCGCCCCACGGCCGGTTCCGATAAGTAAAGTGGCAACGGCAAGCCACACATACGGCGAGATAGCCGCGACCGGGGTCAGCGCCAGCAGCAGCATCCCGGCTGCAATAACACCGCCCCCGACATACAGCGGCAGCCGGTAGCCGGTTCGCCGCAAGGCGAATGCAGCAGCCGATCGATAACAGGATCGTGGCGGCGCCCTGCCCGATAAGCAACGTACCGGAATGGAGTTCGTTGATGCCGTAACGATTCCACGCGTAAAGCGGGACAAGCGCTATCACGCCCGAAGTGACGCCACCGTAGACTCCGTTGACCAGATTGATGATGCCGAAGCCTGCCCCGCTGATCAGGCGCGGGGCGATGAACGGGTGTGCCGACCGGTTGATGTGACGAAAGAACAGCCACAGCACGACAATCGCGGTGGCCGTCAGGATCATGAACGCAGGCGACCATGCCTCCGCGTTCCTTTCAGCCAGATAACTGGCAGCGAGCATCCCGGAAAGCAGGCCGCCACCGAGCAGCGCCATACCGGTGACATCCATACTCGAACGCTTTGCTCCTGCCCGCGATGGATCCCGCGGCACGTAACGCAGCGCCAGCACGATAACAGCGACACCGATCGGCACGTTGACCAGAAAGATGCCGCGCCAGGACCAGTACGACACGAACAGGCCGCCGAATATCGGCCCGATCATCGTACCGATGGCAAAGATACTGCCAAACATGCTGACGGCGCGATCGCGCGTATCGCCGAAGTAATTCACAATGATCTCAGTCGCCGAGGGCGTGAAGCCCGCTCCTCCGACCGCCTGTAGCGCACGCAACGCAACGAGCACGTAGATATTGTCGGCCAGCCCGCAGAACAGCGACGCCAGGGTAAAAGCGGCGACGGAACAAATGAACACTTTGCGGCAGCCGTACTGCTCGCTGAGTTTGCCACTGATCGGCAGCATGACCACAAACCCGAGCGAGTATGCCGTGATGGTCCAGCCGGCCCAGTCGATCGACGTTTGCAAGCCCATTCGCAAGGCGTGCAACGCCGTTGCGACGATTGTCGAGTTGATCGACATCATCAGCAGCACGAGTGCGACGATCGCGAAGACCAGCCCGCGGTGAATGGGCCGGCTCTCCCCATGAGGACTCAAAAAGCCGTCGGCTGTGCCGACTTCATGCTGGATATCCATGCCGCGTCTCATATCAGTCCGCTGGCGATAGACATCCCCGCGACTCATGCGAGCCAGGCATGGCAGGGCCGCGAGGCCTCAGCGAGCAGGGCTGTGTGACAAGACTGCAGCTGACGGCGCCGGTGTCCTCGGCATTTCGGCTATAAATCGAAGCTCTGATTAAGCGCCGGCATCTGGACCTGCGTTTTACCAAGTTGCGACGCAAACGCCTGCATGGCGTCCTCCTCCCCGTGGGTCAGGAATGTGCGCGCTGCGCCTGTATGCTCATGCCATTTCAGGAGCTCGGCCTGATCGGCGTGGGCCGAGAACCCGTTGATCGTGTGGATGCTGGCCCTTACCGGGATAAAGTCGCCAAGAATCTGCACCGGGTTTTGGCCGTCGATGATCTGCCGCGCCAGCGTTCCCTTGGCGGCAAAGCCGACGAAAATCACGCCGCATTCCTGGCGCGAAATATTGTGTTTGAGGTGGTGTTGCACCCGTCCTCCCGTGGCCATCCCGGACCCGGCCATGATGATCGCGCCGCGGACATTGTTCAGCGCCACCGATTCCACCCTTTGCCGGGTGAAGTGCAGGCCGGGCAGCGCCAGCGGGTCGCGATCCTTCCGGAACAGCCGAGCGGCCTCAGGCCGCAGATAGTCGAGGTGACGAGCAAAGATCTCGGTCGCCGTAATCGCCATCGGCGAATTGAGAAAGACCTGCATTGACGGGACCAGCTTGTCCTGTTCGATCCCCCGGCTGAGCATGAAGAGGAGGTCCTGCGCCCGCTCCAGGGCGAAGGTCGGGATGATGACATTGCCGCCGCGCCCAAGCGTGTCGGAAATCGCGCTGTACAATTCCTGGATCGACGCGTCCATCGGCTTGTGGAGCCGATCACCGTACGTTGTCTCGATCACAACCACATCCGCGCGCGGCGGCGGTGCCGGCGTCACAAGCAAGGGGTTTCCGGCGTTGCCGAGATCACCTGAAAACAGCAGCCGCAATGTGCGGCCAGCCTCGGTCAGTTCAAGAAGGATGCTGGACGAGCCAAGAATATGTCCAGCGTCCACAAAAGTCGCGCGAATGCCTTCGGCGAGATCGATCGGTTCGCCATACTCGGCACTGCGCTTGAACGACTCCAGACTCTTGAGTGCATCAGCCTCTGTATACAAAGGCTCCGCAGGTTTGTTGCCCGCACCGTGTTGCGGCCGATGCGCGTTTGGATGCGCTTCTCCCTCCTGCAAGTGAGCGGCATCGAGCATGACCAACCGGGCAAGTTCGCGGGTGGCCATGGTCGCAATGATCTCGCCGCGAAACCCGCGCTTGGTCAGCAACGGCAGCCGCCCGCAATGATCAAGATGGGCATGCGTCAGCAGCACAAAATCGATACCGGCGGGATCGAAACCAAAGTCGCCTGCGTTTTCCTCCGCGAGGTCGCGGCTACCCTGATAGAGCCCGCAATCAATCAAAAACCGCCGGCCGGCGCATTCGACGAGGTGGCATGACCCGGTAACGTCGCGATCAGCTCCATGAAATGACAACTTCAAAATATTTCTCCTGCGAAAAGACGGGACGGTGGAACGACGGAGCAGATCAACGCATCAGGCCCAGCGGGGTACCGCATGCGTCGTACCAATCCAGGATGCTGCCCCAAATCTGATCCGCCGTTTCGGCGAACCAGAATAACTCACGATCCTCATCGTCGATGACCCCTTCGTCGGCCAGAAATCCGACGTCGATGACTCGACGCCAATACTCTTCGCCCACCAGCACGATCGGGACCGGCTTGATCTTGCGCGTCTGCACCAGGGTCAAGACGTCGAACAGCTCGTCCAGTGTCCCGAAACCACCCGGGAAAGCGACCAGCGCCTTCGCGCGCAGCAGGAAATGCATCTTGCGCAGAGCAAAGTAGTGAAATTGAAAACACAGCTCCGGCGTAATGTAGGGATTGGGATATTGCTCGTGCGGCAGGGTGATATTGAGACCGATGGATTTAGCGCCGACCTCAAAGGCGCCACGGTTGGCGGCTTCCATGACCCCCGGGCCGCCACCGGTCATCATCACCAGCGTGGATCGTGACCCATCGCTATGACGGCTGTTGCCGACCAACCGCCCGAATTCGCGCGCGACCTCGTAGTAACGGCTCTTTGCCAGAACCCGCTCGGCCACAGCGAGCCTGCGGATCAGGACAGCATTGCGAGGATCGGTTTCGAGGGCTCGACGCAGCGCCTCTACGCTTCGTCGCGCCGTAGCGGGCTCCGCGATTCGCGTGCCGCCATACGCCACGACGGTATCGCGAATGTCATGCTCATGAAGCAGCGTCTCCGCCTTGAGATACTCGAGCTGGAGGCGCACGCCGCGCGCCTCGTCGCGCGCCAGGAAAGCCACATCCTGCTCGGCCGGGACATAGCTGGGACTGGTGAGAATGGCTCTTATTCTCGAAGCCGCGTCGGGGTCCTCGTCGGGCGACTTCGGGCGGTGCGAGGGCAGCGGCTGTCGTCGTTTGTCGGGGTGCGCCGGTGGCGGAATCGCAATCTTCCCGGATGAGGGCGTGAAGTCTTTTGCCATTGCGGGTCAAATCTCGCTCGGTGCCGCCCGTTGTCAGGCCGAAATGACTACCTGCCAAGTCGATCTCAAGCAATGCCGGCGCAATGCTCGCGGCACTTGCTGCAATTCAGGATGACGCGGCTAACGTTACGCCGAACACCTTCTCGGCGAATTGCGGATAGACCTCGGCAAGCATCGGCGCGACGACGACCCGCATCAGATGCAGCGTCTCCGCTGATGGTGCGGGAGTGGTCGGCACATCGGATGGCCGGTCAAAATCGAAGCCGGTATTCTCGATTACCTCCTCGACGCTGTGACCTGGATGGACGCTGGCGAGACGGAAACGTTTCCGCGTCCGATCAAAGTCGAACAGACAGCGATTGGTAATGAGCGCAATCGGGCCGCCGGGGCGGAATGTGTTGTCCGCGCTGCCGCCGGGCGCGCTGATGAAATCGACCTTCGGCACCAGCGTGCGCCGCGAATGCTCGACGCGGAACAGAATGACCTTGGGCACGACGTAATAAAGATAAGCCGAGCCGAACGAGCCCGGAAACCGCGCCTTCGGATGAGCGTAATCGCCGACGCTGACCAGGTTGATATTGCCTTCGCCGTCGATCTGTCCGCCCGACAGGAAGAACACGTCGATGCGGCCTTGTCCGGCACAATCGAACAGCTCGCGCGATCCGTCGGTAAAAAAGGTGTGCGTGCGGCTGCCGAGCAGCGAGACATAGGGCCTGCTCGAATTGTTGTTCAGTTTTGCACGCTCCCGCGCCAACAGCGCCGCAGTGGCCGGTATCGGCGACGAGGCACCGACGGCGACATGACGCACGTCGCCAATCAGCCGGCAGATTGTATCGGCGAGCAGTTCTTCGTCGCGGAAATTCTGCAGCGGCGCACCGCTCATGCCGGCACCGCGACCCGCTCATGCACGTATCGTTGCAGGTATTGCGCAAAGCCCTCAGCGGTCGCCGCGAGCTTGGCGTATTCGGCAAGATGCGCGGCATCGAGGCCGTAATGGTCCGGCAGTGGCAGCGGCCACGCGCCGCGCGGCTCGACCGCGATGGCCTCGACATAAAAGCCCGGAATTGTCGCAGCCGCGAGCAAAGGATCTCGCAGCAGATCGCCGTCATAAAGCTTCTCGACAGTGACCACCGTTTTTTGCGCCGCATGCGCCATGGTGAACAGCTCGCGCTGCAGGCCAATGTAAACATTGCCGTACCGATCAGCCATCGGAGCGTGGAACAGCACGACATCCGGACGCAGCGCCGGCAGCAGCACGATCGGATCGTTGTTGCCGAACGGATTGTCGATCACCTTCCAGTCCGGGCGATGCGCGAGGACGTCTGACCCAATCAATCCGCGCAAGGGTATGAACGGCACGCCCTTTTCCCCCGCCTGAAATTGCGCGTGCAGCGCTGGGCACGTGGCGTCGCGCATATTGATCGCGCCGGACAGGACCGCGGCGGTGAAGCGGGGCGCCGGGCCGAATTCGCCAAGACTGACCGCTGACGTTTCCAGCGTTTCGACGCAGCCGGCACCGATCAACAGGTCCGCCTGCAAGGTCGAGGTCGGCAGTGCCACCAGATGCAGCCGCTTGACGCCGCGTCTGAGGAGAGCGCGGGTGGCCGCCATGGCCACGCCTCCTGTCTCGCGCGGCACCGCCAGCAGACAGCCGTCGACAATCGGCGCGATCGCTTCGTCCAGGGCGCGGATGATCGTTGTCATGGTGACACGTTACTCCCTCTCCCCGCGCGCGGGGAGAGGGTTGGGGTGAGGGGGCGTTGCCGCTGCCTGAGCGTCGGCCGCGTTCGTTGAACCGCAACAAAAATCCCCCAGAGGCTCAGACTCGCGGAGAGGCCCCCTCACCCGCCGCGCTTCGCTCGAGCGACCTCTCCCCGTGCAACAGGGAGAGGTTTTTTCCCTACGACAGTGCCCGCTTCACGTTCTCAGGCGACAGCGGCGCTCGGCGGATGCGCACGCCGGTGGCGTCGAATACCGCGTTGGCAACAGCGGCCGCCACCGGACGGGTGGCCGCCTCGCCGGCGCCGGACTGAGCGATTTCGGGATGATTGATCAGCACAATGTCCACCTGTTCGGGCGCATCGGTGATGTCGAGGATCTGGTAAGTCAGCCAATCGACGCTGACGACTTTTTTGTGGTCGAACATGACTTCTTCCCAGAGCACGCGGCTCACACCCTGAACGACGTTGTTTTCGATGGTGTGATGCAGTCCGTCGGGATTGATGATCTGGCCGCAATCGTGCGCGACGGTGAATTTGCGCGCCCAGATCCTGCCGCTTTGGCGATCGACATCGACCTCGGCAATGACCGCAACGCGCGTACCGTTGCGTGAGGCATAGCCGATGCCGCGGCCAGAGACCTTGTCACCGGTCTGGTCCTTGCGCGGCGACGGCCGCGATTGCCAGCCCGCCTTGTCGGCCGCCGCCTTGATGACGGCGATGTCGCGCGCTTCCTTGACGTAGCGCAGGCGGAACTCGATCGGATCCACATTGAGCGCGGCCGCCACTTCATCCATGAAGGACTCGCTGGCGAAAGTGATCTGCGGCCCGACCGGATCGCGCATATGCGCGCTGCGCAATGGCGAAGCGCGATCAAGCAGCGGTGCGATGGTCTCCCAGGCGGTACGCTTGTTGGCGAATCCGTAGGACTCGCCCGGTACGCCGAAGCCGTCGCCCGACTTGATCGCAACCCCGAGACTTTGCCCGGCCAGAGTGTCCTGCGGCTTGCTGCCATTGGTATCGACATCGACGCGGGAAAATCCCTTGCTCAGATAGTCGTAGGCGACGACGTTGCCCGAGGCATCGATCGCGACGCGGGCGCGATGGATCGATGCCGGCGCTTTGGGATCCCAGGCGGTGCCCTGATCGCGCATGTATTGCAAACGCACCGGCTTGCCGACGGCCTTGGCAAGCACGGCGGCATCCATGGCGCAGTCATCCGCATCGTTGCGGCCGTACGAACCCGGACCGGTTGTCCAGATTGTGCGAACGGTATCCTCCGGGACTTGCAGGATCGCCGCCACCCCGGCACGCACGAAGTGCGACTTCTGCGTGCCACTCCAGCAGGTGACCTGACCGTCTTTGATCTCGACCAGCGCGCACGCCGGCCCCATGCAGGAATGAGACTGGAACGGCCATTGGTATTCCGCTTCGATCACCCGGGCATTCTTGAAAGCAGCGTCAACGTCGCCGGTTTGCTTGCCTTCGAGTTCGCGCTTGCGCACGGGCGCGCTGCGGATGTGATCGTACAGCGCGGCCTGGTCCGGGAACGGCGGCGCTGTGTCCGACCACTCGACCTGCAGCTGCCGCGCCGCCCTGATTGCATCCCATTCCTTGTCGGCGACAACGCCGAGGAAGCCCTTATTCCAGACGACCTTGGCGCTGGGGATATCGGCGATCGAGCTCTCGTCGACCTGCACCGGCACCGCGCCAGCCACCGGCGGCCGGATCATCCGGCCGTGCACCATGCCTGGAACCTTGATGTCGGTGACGAAATCGGCTTGCGCAAAAACCTTCGGCGCGATGTCGTCGCGCTTGATGGCTTGGCCGACGACCGTGTGATCTTTTGGATTTTTCGGCTGGGCCTTGCCCGGGGCGTAGAGCGGATTGCCGTATTTGCCGTTCCAGTCGAGATGGACATTGAAGAATTGTCCGCCGACGAGATCGGCGTAGCTGATTTTCTTCGCGGCATCGCCGCTCGCCTGGACGACGCCGTCAGTGACCGTCAATTGCTCCGGCGCGACGCCAAGCTTGTCGGCCGCCATGGCGACCAGCACGCGGCGGGCTTCGGCGGCGGCCATGCGCATCTGCTTGCCGCCTTCCTGAACGCCGGTCGAACCGGACGCGCCGCCCTGATTGAGGCTGGTTGCGGTATCGCCGATCGAGATCGTGACCCTGTCGTACGGAACGTCGAGCTCTTCGGCCACGATCTGCCTGATGGCGACCGACAGACCCTGGCCCATATCCATCTTGCCGAAATAGGTCGAGATCGACCCGTCGGAATTGACGGCCAGATACGATGAAAGCTGATCCGGCGTCAGCGGCGGCTTGGCTGCCGCCGACATTGCGTCGCCGGCCGCCTGCGCGACGTCGAACGCGACTGGAGCACCCAGCGACACCACAAGAGCGCCGCCGGCCTTGAGCAGGGCGCGGCGTGAGAAAGCTGCGGATTGTTCGTGTTTGGTGGTTTTTTCAATCAAAGAGGTTTCTTCAATCAAAGACATGGCGGCCTCCCTCAACCCATCATCGCGGCGGCGCGCTTGACCGCGCGTATGATCGCCATGTGAGTGGCGCACCGGCATTTCAGCCCGGTCAACGCGGTGCGTATCTGCTCGTCTGTCGGCTTCTTGTTGTCGCGTAGAAAGGCGGCCGCGGTCATGACCCAGCCGTTGGTGCAGTAACCACACTGCAGCACCTGTTCCTCGACGTAAGCCGTTTGTAGCGGATGCGGATGTTCGGGCGTGCCGAGGCCTGCAAGCGTGACGATGGCCCTGTCGCCGACGTTGCTGATCGGCGTGACGCAGGAGCGCGCTGGCTTACCGTCGAGATGCACGGTGCAGGCGCCGCACTGCGCAAGGCCGCAGCCGAAGTGCGGATTGTTGAGGCCGAGATCGTTTCGCAGCGCGTAGAGCAGCGGCATGTCCGCGTCGGCTTCGACGGTCTGAACCTTGCCGTTGACGTTAAGGGAATACTTCTGGGCCGATTCTTTCTGAGTCATGGCCAAGGCGTTCCTCCATAAGCGCAACGGTATTTTGTCGGGGCCGGCCATTTGCCGGCGGATTCCCACACCGCTGCTTCCGCGAAGGGAATGATATTCTTAAATCGCCGCGTTGAAAACACGGCTCCGGCAGCAACTTAGCGTGCGTTAATCTTGCGCCAACGCCTGAACCGCAGCGAATAAATCGCGGATACTTTGCTGCGGAATATTCCGCGTGATGAAAACGATGCGGCTGTTGTGATTCCTGTCCGGCCAGGTTTCAAGCTCGACAGGCGGATGAGCAAGGTGCTGGACATATTGCACCACCACAGGCCCCCGACAGCCGGCAACATCAAGAATGCCTTTGACGCGAAGCAGGTCGGCGCCGCGCAACGCGATCAAAGTCTCCATCGCGCGGGCAAAGCCAAGCCACTCGATCGGCTTGTCATACTCGATGACAAAGCTGGTGACGCCGTCGCTGTGCGCCGCCTCGGCGACAAACCCGCTGCGCTCGCCGGTCATCGGTTCGACAACGCGCCGCGGATCGAGCGCACCGCTGACGGCGATATCGATACCGGCGCGCGGATTAAGCTGCTGCAGGCGTTGCGTCAGCCGTTCGACGGTCGCGACGTCCGCAAGATCGGTTTTTGAGATCACCAGCCGATCGGCCAGGATCACCTGCTTGCGGGCTTCGGCGGCACCGTCGAGCGAGGCGTCTCCGGTGACGGCATCGACGACGGTCAGCACCACGTCGATATGAAATTCGCCGCCGAGCGCGCGATCGGTGGAAAAGGTTTGCAGGATCGGGCCCGGATCGGCCAGGCCCGAGGTCTCGATCACCACCCGGCCAAACGGCGGCACGGTGCCGCGTTCGCGGTCGAACACCAGCCGACGCAGCGCGGCCTGCAGGTCGGTGCGGGTGATGCAGCAGACGCAGCCGTTGCCCAGCAGTACGGTTTCGTCGGCGCTGTCGCGCACCAACGCGTCGTCAATGCCGATCGCGCCGTACTCGTTGACGATGACCGCAGTGCCCTGGCCCTCAGGCGAGGACAGGAAACGCTTCAGCAGCGTGGTCTTTCCGGCGCCAAGAAATCCGGTGACCACCGTCACCGGAATCTTCGCGCCGCGCTCGCGCTTGAGCCTGCGCCCGAACGGACCCGCCTCGCGCGAGGGGAAGAGATCGAGCATGTCCGCCGATCAGAAATCCATCTCGAGGATGTAGAGCCCACCGACGTGGCGATCGACCGTGTAAACGATCTGACGCTCGTCGACGAACACATCGTTCATCTGGATGGTGCCGGTCGACGCCCCGGGAGGCGCCGGCGGCAGGAAGACGCCGACTTCCTTCGGCTGATAGGGGTTGGAGATGTCGTAGGCGCGCAAGCCGCCGTTGAAGAACGTGCCGAGCACGATCTGATCGTTCTGCCATGACGTCGGCAGCGGTACATTCTCGTGAATGTTGTGCGCGCCGAACCGCCCGGCTTCGGCATAGATCTTGTGATCGGGCAGCGGACAGGTCGAAATCGGCACCAGGTTGCTTTCGTCACGCGCATCCAGCACCCAGATCAGCTTCGGCCAATCCTTCGCGTTGTTTTCCGTCAACTCGTCGGTCACCAGCATCAGCCCGCGATCGAACAGCGGCACGATGGTGTGCATGAAGCCGGTATAGGGCGGCGAGTTGGTCCAGCTCGAAACCTTCTTCGGATTGGCCTTGTCGGAAATGTCGAGGACGAACATCCCGCCGTCGATATAGGCGAGATAGCAGCGGTCCGGCCGTTGCGGATAAACATTGGTATTGTGGGCGCGGTAACCCTTGTCGATCGGATGGCGCGTCGGCGGCATCACGTTGTCGCCCTGCCGCGTTCCCGGCATCCACCAGCGGCCGACTTCGACCGGCTTCGACGGATTGCGCACGTCAATGCAGCGGTAGAATTGATCGTCTTGCGGATGGGTCGGCGTGAAATCGCGCGAGCCCGCCGCGCAATGCACGTATTCACCATCGCAGAACCAGAGCTGGTGCACGCCGCGCGAATGCGGACCCGAGCAGTCAAAGAACCCGATCGATTTCGGATTTTCCGGCTTGGAAATGTCGAACATCTCGATGCCGGCCGGCTGCAAATCTTTCTTCGACGTCTGATAGGCGACCGCCATCAGGTTGCCGCAGGTTTCCAGCGAGTTCGAACGCATATTGGCATGCGGCAGATCGGTCTGGCACACCACTTTCGGCTTGCGCGGGTCGGAAACATCGACGGCCGTGAAGTTCTTCGGCGCGCTCTCATGCGCCAGCCAGATGATCCGGCGGCCGTCGGGCGCGATCTGCACCGACATTCCCTCACCCATGCCGCCAAAGCCGCCCAGCATGTCGTGCGCCAGCAGCTTGAAATTCCAGGTGATGGGTTGATAGCCCTTGGTAACCGGGCTTTGTTCGGTGGCGGCCATTCTTACTCTCCTGTTGGGAATTAGTTCGATCTCGTCTTGGTCTTTTGGGGCGACCTGCCGATATCACGCTCCGGCATCCGGTTCTACGGGGTCTCGCGCGGTCATTTAGTCCTGTTGCAAACCGAATTCCTTAATAGTCGGCATCGCGTCGTCCAGCGTCTTGTTGATGATCGCGCCGAACTCCTGCGGCGTTGAAGACTCGGCGATCGAACCGGCGTTTTCAATCAAGGTGCGAAACGCTGGCGAGTTGACGATCGGCACGATCATGCCGTTGAGCTTGTCGATGATCGGCGCCGGCGTGCCGGCGCCGGCGCAAACGCCGAGCCAGCCGAAGCGGATGAAATCGAAACCCTTCTCTTTCAGGGTCGGGACTTCAGGCAGATTCTTCAGCCGCTCCGGACCGGTCGCGGCCAAAATCTTGAGCTGCTTGGCCTGATATTGCGAGATCACAGCGAGCGTCGGCGACGGATAAAAATCCACGCGACCGGCAATGAGTTCAGACACCACGCCGACGCCGCCGCGGAACGGAATCCGGTTCATCGTCATGCCGGTCAGCTTCTGCAATTGTAGCGAGATAATCTCCTGCGCCGAGCCGGCCCCAACCGTCGCGTAAGTGACTTCTCCGGGATGGGCCTTGGCATAAGCGATGAACGATTCCAGATCGTCCGCCGGCACCGCATTCGCGACAGCGAGGCCATAGTAATATTTGACGATCAGCGAGACCGGCGCGATGTCGGCAAGCTTATAACCAGCGTCCCGATAGACCGCCGTGTTGGTCGCGTCGAAATGCGTACACAGCAATAGCGTGTAGCCGTCACGCGGTTGGGCCAAAACGTCGCGCGTCGCGACAATGCCGCCGGCCGCCGGCTTGTTTTCGACGACGACGGGTTGCCCAAGCGCGCTACCAAGCCTGTCAGCGATGAAGCGCGCGGGAATGTCGGTCGGCCCGCCGGCGCCAAAGCCGACGACAAGACGGATCGGACGGTTGGGGTAAGTGTCCGCGGCACGCGCCGGTAGAGAGCCAACAAACGTGAGCGCGGTTGCGACAAACGCAGCACCGCAAAAAGACATAGACCCACAAGCCTTGGACACAAAAGCCTTGGACATAAAAGCCTTGAACACAAAAGCTTCGGGCTTCACTGACGCTTCCTCAGCCGCTTCTTGCTACTACGCTTTTTTGGCGGCTGGCATTTGTGCCAGAAGCTGCGGCACACGACCAGCCGGTCGTGGTGCCCTTGCGGTCGTAAACGGCAAATTACGCGCAACGGTAACTTCGGTTATATTCGTCCGCATATTGGCCTGCCTGTGACGTCAGACCGTGGAGCAGCGATCCGGCAAGACCTCCTCTCTGACCGTTGCGGCGCCCCCGCTCTGTGATAGACCCCCGCGGCAAGACAGCTTTGCAAAGGAGTGAACGATGGCCTCGAAAAATGCACCAAAGATCGGCTGGATCGGCATGGGCCGCATGGGTTTTCCGATGGCCGAACGGCTCCTCAAAGCAGGCCACGATGTATCGATCTGGAATCGCACCAAGGCCAAGGCCGAACCGCTCGCCAAGATCGGCGGCAAGGTGGTCGATCACCTGTCCGAACTTAAAGATGTCGACGTACTGTTTTCGATCGTCGCCACCGGTGCGGATGTGCAGGAGGTTCTGTACGGCAAGAACGGCGTATGCAGCCAGGGCGGCAAGATGCCGCCGATCGTGATCGATTGCTCGACCATCGCTGTGGAGGAATCTGCCGCGATCCGCGACAAGCTCAAACAGCTCGGCGCCGATTTCGTCGCGGCTCCCGTGAGCGGCAACGCCAAAGTGATCAAGGCCGGCAAACTGTCCGCCGTGGTCTCCGGTCCTGATGCCGCCTGCAAAACGGCGATGCCGCTGATCGAAGTCTTCGCACCGCGCGGCGTCTCCTATGTCGGCGATGGCGAACTCGCGCGCGTCTGCAAGATCGCGCACAACGTCATGCTCGGCGTCGTCATCGAGAACCTTATCGAGATCACTCTACTCACCAATAAAATGGGCGTACCGCGCGACGCCTTCCTGGCTTTCCTCAACAACGGCGTAATGGGCTCGATGTTTACGGCCTACAAATCACCGGCCCTGGTCAACCTCGACTGGACCACCACGTTTACGCCCGAACTGTTGCGTAAGGATCTCGATCTCGGCCTCGAACTTGCCCGCGAAATGGACGTGCCGATGCCTGTGACAGCAGCGACCCGCGAGGTCCTGCAGAGCCATTTCGGCGCCGCCATGCTGCAAAAGAACCCCAAGGAATATCTGGATAAGGACTTTGCAGCGCTCGCCGAGACGATGGCGCTCGCGGCCGGCATGAAACTTGAAAGCGAGAACAAGAACGTACCGACCGGGCTGGAAAGCTGAGTTTTTATGCAGTTGTGGCTACGCGCGCTGGCGGCGCTCGCTTTTAGTGCAATCATTGGCCTCGCTGGCGCGGCGCCGTCACGCGCAGCTGAAGATTGGCCGACACGGCCGGTCCGCCTGATTCTGCCCCTCGGAGCCGGCAGCGGCACCGATATCGGCGCACGTCTTTTGGCGGACCGGTTGGCGCAACGCTGGGGGCAATCCGTCATCGTCGATAACCGTCCTGGCGGCGACGGGCTGGTGGCGATCAATGCGTTCGTCGCGGCTCATGACGATCACGTGCTGCTGTTTGCGCCGTCATCCTCGTTTACCGCGCATCCGTTCCTGCACGATAACCTGCCCTACAAACCCAGCGATCTCGTTCCAATCGCGCGCTTCTCGAATACGCTTATCGCCATTTCCGTTCCCGCGAGCATGAACGTGGCTTCGTTCGGCGATCTCATCGCGCTCGCCCGCGCCGAGCCGGACAAGCTCGATTGGGCCGGCGTCACCGGCGCTCATGAATTCGTCTTCGGCGGCTGGCTCAAGCGCATGAACATCGCCATGGTCGAGGTGCCCTATCGCAATCCCGTCGATGCCGCGAACGATCTCGCCCAGGATCGCGTGCAGGTTTTTTCCTCGGCGCTCGCGATCGTGCGACCGCAGGTTGAAGCCGGTAAAATCAAACTCCTCGCCATGGCCAATAACGTGCGCGCGCCCAGTGAACCTGACGTGCCGACCTTGAAAGAAGCGGGTTATCCCTCCCTGACCCTCGATGGGTTGGTCGGCCTGTTCGGCCCTCCCGGAATGCCGCTTGAATTGCGGGAGCGAATTACCGCCGACATTCGCGCCGTTGCCGATTCCAGTATCGCGGATCGTCTGGCTCTTACCGGGCAGATCATGAATATCGGCGGGCCTGAAGAATTTGCGAAGTCAGTCGAAGAGCAGCGCGCCGAAGTCGCGGCCTTTGCTGCCGAGCTTGGCCTCAAGCCACTTGCAGGCAATTAGAGCATGATCCGGAAAAGTGGAAGCCGGTTTTCCGAAAGATCATGCTCAACCAAAATGCTAGAGCGACGATCGATTAAATCTAAAACGACTTCGCTCTAGGGAACTTCGACGCTGGTCTGCACGCTGATCGCCATCAGCCACTGGCCGTTTCGCTTTACCCAAACGCGCGCCGCGCGATAAGGCGGCCGCGCGTTATCCGGCGCAACCTGGGTAGCAATCATGGCCGCGCCGTCATCGTAAACCGCGAGGCGCAAAGCCTGAACTTCCGCAACGTGCAGCGGCGTATTGTTTTCCTTCAACCGCTGAATTGTTGCCGTTTGCGTCGACTTCGGGACCGGTGCGCGAGCGCTGCCGTACAGCACAAACTCGTCCGCGATGTGCTTTTCCCATTCCCCGGCATCGCGTCCAACCGCTGCCTTTTCCATCGCTTGGAATGAATTGACGACGTCCTGTTCGGCAGGCGAACGCACGCGATAAGGAATAGTCTGACAGGGATTTTTGCAGTCGTACGGTTCCGCGTCCGGATTGCGAGCCGATGCGGCGGCAGGCGCGTCGCCAGAGCCGAGCTCGACATCTTGCACCACCAGTGCGCGCCAGGCGCCTTTCTGCTTGGCCCAGATATCGAGGAAAAAGATCTCGTTATCGTGCGATGATTTGCGGTGCCCAGTCACCATGCCGATGCGGCCATAGACGGTGACCTTCCTATCGCTCGACGGTGCGGCAGCAATCTCTTTCAGGCTGCCGAGAAAACTCTTGCGCTCGTAGAGCTTGCCGTCTTCGTCGACAAAAGAGAATTGCAGCGACAGGATTTTGCGGGCGATCGATTTGTCACCGGCGCGCATGGCGGCGCCGAGCGATTCATCGGCGGCAAGAACCTGTGCTTCATCGCCGGATGATGGCGACTGCGCTTTCGACTCGACGACAATTGCAATCAATACGATTGCGCCGAGCGCGCAGAGTAGCCATCGCTGAACGGCAGGCCACTTTGCCGCCCGCATCACCCCTCCTTGCCAGCATCAATATTTGATGCCGCTCGGTCTCCCCCGGACCGTTGCGCGTCAAACATGGCATTTTCGGGCTTGCAGGCTCAAGCAAAGAGCGGGCGTCGCGACGCCGCGCCGCAGTCAAGAAGGCATTGCCGGGAAATTGATCAGGATCAGCAGCGTGAGATTTTGGCGGCCGCGACGTTCACTTTGTCTGCCACGTGAAGTGACGGTTTGCGCGCCCCCCGTCGCGGACGATATCGCCATCGCAATGTTGAAGGCTTCCGCCGGTCTGCTCCCCTGTTACGTTGTCGTACGACATGTGGCGGCAGAATACGCCGTCCGGCATCGTGTAGACGATATCGCCCTTGCTCCGGGAATTCGTGCTCCTCAGCCACCGATTGCAATGCTGATTGCAATAAGGGATCGATCGCGGCATGGCCGCCGACCAACAATGTCGCAGCGAACAGCACGAGAAACAGCGAGGAAACGATGGCGACGTGGCCCTGACCGGACCATGTCCGGGCGGGCGGCCTTTTCAACCGCGCCGTGCTCGTAGGGTTCGACTCGATGAACCGTGCGCCGGGCTCTTGGGAAGATGCTGCACGTATGCGCATGCCGGAATAAGACGGGGTATCCCTTCAATCGCCGATAAGAAAATATTTTCCATTTGATCGAAATACAGCGAAAAGCCGAGCAATCGAACAGTACCCCCGGATGCATTGCGCCGAAAATCCGTCACTTACTCGAGATGCCCCCCTCCCGAAACCACGCAAGTAGTGAAATAATCGTCCCAATAATCGCCGCCTGGAAACGCTCAAAACTTAAAAAGAGGGATGTCTTGCTTACACCCGCACGCAACGAGATGCTTACTCGCGTCGGCCCGGGCACGCCCATGGGCGAGCTATTGCGCCGCTATTGGCAACCGATCGCCGGCGCAAGCGAACTCGAATCCAAACCGATCAAAGAAGTTCGCCTTATGGGCGAAAATCTCGTGCTCTATCGCGATCGTAGCGGCCACTACGGCTTGATCGACCGTCATTGCCCGCACCGTCGCGCCGACATGCTTTATGGCTGGGTGGAGGAAAACGGCATCCGCTGCAGCTATCACGGCTGGCTGATGGACGAGACCGGACGCTGCCTTGAACAGCCCTACGAAGACACGACCAATCCAAAACCATCGAAAGCAGGCTGCGAAATCAAAGCCTATCCGGTCAAGGAATGTGCCGGCTTGCTGTTCGCTTATCTCGGGCCGCTGCCGGCACCCGAACTGCCGATATGGGAACCGTTCACGTGGCGCAACGGCTTTCGCGAAATCGTGCGTGCGGACATCCCGTGCAATTGGCTTCAGTGTCAGGAAAATTCGATTGATCCGGTGCATTTCGAATGGATGCACGACAACTGGGGCTCCCGGCTGCGCGGCGGCGACCGCAATGCTGCGCCCAAACACCTGAAGCTGAAATTCGAGCCGTTCGATCACGGCTTCATCTACAAGCGCGTCCGCGAAGGCCAGAGCGAAGAAGATCGCTACTGGACCGTCGGCCGCGTCGCGCTATGGCCGAACGGCTTTTATCTCGGCAGCCATTTCGAATGGCGGGTGCCGGTGGATGACGAGAACACGCTGAGCGTAGCCTGGTTCTTCGTGCGGGTGCCGAAAGGCCGCGAGCCTTATGTGCAGAAACGTGTGCCGACATGGCGTAGCCCGATCCAGGACGACACCGGGCGCTGGATCACCAGCCACGTCATCAACCAGGACATCGTCGCCTGGGTCGGCCAGGGCCGCATCGCCGATCGCACCAAGGAACATCTACGCTCGAGCGACATCGGCATCACCCAGATGCGCAACCGGTTCTTTGAAGAGCTGGAGAAAATCGCCGAGGGCAAGGAGCCCGGCGGCATCATCCGCAGCGCCAACGAGGCCCAATGCATCGCGCTGCCGAACATGGCGCGAGAAGCGAACACCGAGGGCATGCTCCTCGCCGACTTCGATAAGGACCCGATTCTGCGTCAGAGACTGAAAGAATTTCGCCACCATTTCGGCCAGCCCGCCGAGGTGCGCCGCGAGTTTATCGAGGCCATGGGAATCTCAGGCCACGGGAATCTAGGCTACGGGAATAGAGGCTAAGGGGATTCAGGGCGCGTGATTCTGGAAAAGAACGGAAGCGGATTTCCAGATACAATCAGGCGCTGCTAAAACATCGGCATGCGCACCCAGGTCTGCATCATCGGCGGCGGCCCGGCCGGTATGCTGCTGTCCCACATTCTGGACCGCAACGGCATCGACAGCGTCGTACTGGAGCGGCAGACCAAGGCTTATGTGCTGCAGCGTATCCGGGCCGGTGTGCTGGAGAGCGGCAGCGTCAATTTGTTGCGTGAAGTCGGCCTTGGCGAGCGTATGAAGCGCGACGGCTATCCGCACAATGGCTCCGCCATCGCGTGGGAAGGCCGCGACCTTTTCTTCATCGACACCAAGAAATACACCGGCAAGATCATGATGACTTACGGTCAGACCGCCCTGACCGAAGACCTCTATGCCACGCGCGAAGCGGACGGCGGCAAGATCGTCGACGAAGCCGCCAATGCACAGCCGCACGACGTCACCTCGGCCAAACCCTACGTGACGTATCAGAAGGCCGGCGCAACGCACCGGATCGACTGCGACTACATCGCCGGCTGCGACGGATTTCACGGTGTCAGCCGCACCGCGATTCCGGCTTCCGTGATCAGGACCTATGAGAAGGGCTATCCGTTCGGCTGGCTTGGCATCATGTCCGAAACCCCGCCCTATCCGGAAATGGTCTACTGCTACCACAGCCGCGGCTTTGCGCTGGCGTCGATGCGCAATCCGATGCTGAGCCGCTATTACATTCAATGCGATCTCGATGACGCAATCGAGAACTGGCCGGACGATCGCTTCTGGCAGGAATTCAAGTCGCGCATGCCGAAGGATATGGCGGACAAGATCGTCACCGGTCCGTCAATCGAAAAATCGATCGCGCCACTCCGCAGCTTCGTCGCTGAACCGATGCGTTACGGATCGTTGTTTCTCGCCGGCGACGCCGCTCACATTGTACCGCCGACCGGCGCGAAGGGGACTCAATCTCGCAATCTCGGATGTCTATTACCTGTCGCGCGCCCTGATCGAATTTTATCGCAGCCACAAGACTGCTTATCTCGACAGCTATTCCGACACCGCGCTGCGCCGCGTATGGGGCGCGGCGCGCATGTCCTGGTTTATGACCACGCTGCTGCATCGGTTCTCCGACGAGCAGCCATTCGAGAAGCAATTGCGCTTCAACCAGTTCGATTACCTGTGCGCCTCCGAACACGCGCAGGCATCGCTCGCCGAACAATATGCGGGGCTGCCGCTTTAGAGCATGCTCTAATTAGATATCCGGACCTTTTGCCTACCGTACTTCCACAAGCTGCCGCAGAGCGTCTGGCTTACGAATTATCGTCCAGCGATCTTTTAATTCCACAATGCCTTGCCGCTCCCAGTCGCGCAGACACCGATTGACGTTCTCGCGTGTTCCGCCGGCCATTTCGCCAAGTTCCTTCTGCGACAACGAGAGTTTCGCCGGCCCTTGGCCCGAGGTCGGATAGTTCAGCAGCGTCTTGGCGAGACGCATCGAGCAGGTCGAAGAAAGCGACATCGATCATGCGCTCGTCGGAGCGGCGGACTCGCGCGCAAAGCATTTCCATCAATTTCAGACAGACCGCGGAATTGCCTTCAAGCAACGGAACGAAGTCACGACGCTCCAGCACCAGAAGCTCACAGTTGGTCAATGCCGTAACATCGGCGGAACGCGGCTTGCCGTCGAGCAACGCAATCTCGCCGAACAGCTCGCCTGCAGTCAGATCCGCCAGAATGACCTCGCGATGCTTCGCGCTCGGTAACGATACGCGAACCGTTCCAGCCATCACCGCCATCATGCTGTGACCGGGCTCTCCGACACGGCAAATGGACGCGCCGGCAGCAAAGCGGCGAGGTTGGGCGCGTGCCACAAGCTCGCGGCGGCCGGACTCGTCTAGCGCGGCGAATATCGGGGAGTTCTCCAGCAGCTTCCGGCCCCTGTCCGTGGTGGTCGCCATCACCCAAAGTTCCCTACCAAGTTGCTCATCCGACACGGTTTTTGCTGTGCCGCACGGCACAGCTCAGGCGTCCCCGGCACGATACCGTTCGCTTCGTCCCATCGTCCGTCCCGCGACCGGCCTGGCGGCGATAGCCCAGCGCAAGCCCGGCCCATGAGAATGCGAAGGAAGAAGACAATGACTCATTTGCCCGTAAGCCGCGACCTTCAACCCTCACCGCAAGCCAGAGCAGCGCGACCCACTTCGACAACGCGCGATCGCTCCACGGTAGCGATCAACTCGTCGGAGCTTCCCATCATCATTGCCATCTGCCTCGCCGGTCTCCTGCTTACGCTCAATTTCATGAAGCAGTATCCCGACGTCGGCGAACTCATCCAGAAATACAATCTGTTCTGAGCGGTCTTCAGCCCGGCACCCCCGAGGCAGCAGTCCCCACTGTGGCCGTGTTGAAGGACGATACGGGAGGAGCGCCGCTCGCGGCCTCCTCCCGTTGACTCTTGGCGAGATAATCCTTGGCAAGATAATCTTGGATTGTTTGCCGCGCCGCCACGTATGAAGCAGCAGTGCTGTCGCGCAAATTAGTATGGGTCCACTCGTAGCTGGTGTGGTAGTCCACCGGAAACTCAACCAGCTCGATAAGGTGTGGCTGCGTGTTTGACTTCGCCGCTTCCGCCGCGCGCTGCTCATTCAAATCTTTCAGATGAAATTTGAACAGCTTCACGTCATCTTCGGATGTCGTACTGGCGAACAGCATGACGAGATTATTGAGAGCTTCGACAAGATTATGATGCGGACGAATCTGGTGCGAGTCGAGAATCCGGCAGACCCAGACCTCGTCGAGGTCGGGGTGATCCTTGAGCAGGTGCCAGAAACCTACGGTGTCCACCGTCGCGCCTTCGACGTAGGTCGTGCCATTGATCTCGACCGGCGACAGAATGTAGGGAAGACCGCTGCAAGCGCACAGCGTTTGTGTGGTGATCTTCGGGTAATTATCGTTCTTGTTCGAAAACAACTGCAATTGCTGCCGATCGACGTTGAAGGCGTTGTGATACAGCACCGGGACATCGTCGGCTTCGAGCAAGGACATATCGAAGCCCTTGAGCAGCGTGTAGTCAGGCCCGTACCAGAGCTTGTTCAATCCCGGCATCTCGCTTTTGTACATCATGCTCATCAGAAACCGGGACACCGGATTTGCAGCGAAAACAGAGTTGAGCATGACGCTGCAAAGATCGCCGTAATTCCACCGGCTCGGCCTTAGATAGAAATCGAGAATGTCCTGGTAACCTTTCACAATCTCGCTGGGCACAACGAGATTTGTGTAGGACTGCGGATCGATCATGAAGCGCATTGACGCCGAGATCATTTCCGGAAGATCCGGCAAAAAAACCGTCGGACACGGAAACTTGTCGTAGACTTTGTCCTCGCGAAAGAAGCCGCGCAGCAGATTCTCTACATAGTCGAGCTTCTTCGTGCGATCCGGGCTGACGTGATAGAGGCAACCAAGCCACGCGCCGACGCAACTCAAGCTCCAGACGTCGAAGGTGATCTCGGGAAAATCCGCCAACGCGCGCAGCGCGCCGACGCCTATTCCCACAGCCGGACCGCCGCCCGCCAGAGTAAGAGCACGTTTCTTCCGGCTGACGGCAGCGCCGGAATGGATCTGGACCACTGAATTGGATTGCGTGGACATTGATCGGCCTCCCAAACAACAAAAATAACGCCGGATGTACCGTCAGACAGACGCGGCGATTCAGCAATCGGGATTGCGCAATGATCGTATCCCGCTCGTTAATCCGGGGCAGAAAACACGGGACGATTTCACGAAAGCCCGGTGCGCCGTCGCAACTCCTGGCAGTCCCTTCACGGGTTGTTGTTTTAATTTATACTGCGTTAAGCAACGTCCGCATACCACCACCTGCGACGCTTCGGCCGCCGGGCACGGCCAGGAGGACAGATGGTCGACTTAAAGAGCTGGCTCGAAGAATTGGGTATGGGCCAGTACGCTCAATCCTTCGCTGCCAACGATATCGACTTTGACGTCCTTCCGGATCTTACTGAAGCGGAATTGGAGCGTCTGGGGGTTTCGCTCGGCCACCGCAAAAGACTACGGCGCGCGATCACCGCGCTTACCTCAACTGCGAGCAAGAATCCCGCGGCGGCAACGCCGACCCAGGAGCTCCAAGCCGAACGCAGGCAGGTCACGGTGATGTTCTGCGATCTCGTCGGCTCGACTGAAATGTCGACTCGGCTCGATCCGGAAGAGTTGCGCGACATGGTACGCGCCTACCAGCAGATCTGTACTGAGGCGATTGGACGTTTTGAAGGTTTCGTCGCCCAATATCTCGGCGACGGCATCCTCGCCTATTTCGGCTATCCATCGACCCATGAGGGCGAAGCAGAACGCGCTGTGCGTGCTGGTTTGGCCGCGCTTGCATCGGCCGACCAAATTAGCGCCAAGGCCGCGGCGAAAATACAAATCCGCATCGGCATCGCGACCGGACCCGCTGTTATCGGCGACATGATTGGGCGCGGAACCGCGATGCAGATCGCTGTCACCGGCAAAACGCCGAACCTCGCGGCGCGCATTCAGGAGTTCGCACCACCCGGCACATTGGCTATCGCGCAAAGCACGCAACGGCTTGTCGCCACCCAGTTCGAATGCCGGCCGCTCGGCACGCCGCCGTTGAAGGGCATCAGTGAGACCATCCCGCTTTTTCAGGTTGTCCGTGAACTGACCGATGCCGAACAATTCGACGCGGGGCGCAAGCGATTACTCGACTGCGTCGGCCGGGACAGAGAGCTGAAGCTGCTTCTCGACCGCTGGCAATTGACCTGCGACGGGTCCGGCCAGGCTGTGGCCGTCTCGGGAGAAGCAGGCATCGGCAAAACGCGGCTTGTGGCCTTGTTGCGTGAGCAGCTTGCCGACGGCAGCTATCTCAGCGTTCGTCTCCAGTGTGCCCAGCAGTATCGCAACAGCCCGCTTCAGCCGGTGATCGCTCAAATGCGCCGCGCTGCCGCTTTGGACAAGGATGATACGCCAGCGGCACAGCTGGCGAAGATCGAGCAATTGCTGACACTCGCCGGAAACAAAGATGGAGTACCACTCGTTGCTTCGTTGCTCTCCATACCGTTCGAGGACCGCTACCCCTCGTTGGCAATGCCGGCAGTCCGGCAACGGGCCGAGACGCTGGAGCTGCTGGTCGGACAAGTTTTTGGTCTTGCTCGGGATAAGCCGGTACTGCTGACGGTCGAAGACGCCCACTGGATCGATCCCAGCACCGAAGAGACCCTGACTCGACTTCTCGACCGCCTGCAGCACCACAGGGTCATGGTGTTGGTCACCGCGCGGCCCGACTCTGCGTCCCGGCTGGTCGACCACCCGCGCGCCATGACGCTGGTGCTTGGGCGCCTCGATCCGGATCAGGTCAAGCAGATGATCTCTGCCGTGACTGGCGATAGCGCGTTGTCGCCAGAAGTCATGGACCAAATCGTTCAGAAGACCGACGGCGTTCCTCTCTTTATTGAAGAGTTGACGAAGGACGTCCTTGAAACGAAGCAACGCAGCAATCGGCCGGATGGCCCGCTATCCAACCTGGCCATACCCTCGACACTGGAAGACACATTGCGGGCGCGGATCGATCGATTGGCCGCCGTAAAGGATGTTGCGCAGGTCGCTGCCGCACTCGGCCGCAGTTTCGCTTATTCGATAATTGGCGCGGTCCTCAACCAGGACGAGGAAGCGTTGCGCCTTGCGCTTGATCGGCTGGTCGAGGCAAAGCTGATTTACCAGCACGGGGCGCCGCCCGAAGCGGTCTACGCCTTCAAGCACGTCCTTGTTCAAGACGCAGCGTACGAGAGTCTTCTTCGTTCGCAGCGTGTGGCTTTGCATGCGCGCATCGTCAGCGTCATCGAGAAGCAATTCTCTACGATTACGGACGATGAGCCGGAGCTTGTCGCCCACCATTGCTCACGCGCCGAGCTCGGCGAAAAAGCCGTCGACTACTGGCTCAAGGCCGGCGCCAAAGCGGTGAGCCGTTCTGCCAACGTCGAGGCCATTAGCCATCTTCGAAACGGATTGCAGGGTCTCCCGGCCATTGCTTCCGAGCCGGATCGGACAAGGATTGAACTTGCGCTCCAGCTCACGCTCGGTCAGGCGCTGATCGCTGCGCGCGGCTATACCGCGGCTGAAACAACTCAGGCTTTCGCTCGCGCTGAACAGCTCGTTGAAAAAATCGGCGATACGCGCCAGCGCTATTCGGCGCTTTACGGCATCTTTGTCGGACACCTGATCGCCGGACGGATCGATCTTGCGTCGGAGACGATCGCAAGGATGTATCAACTGTCGCGGAGCAACGAGGACAATTCCTATGTTTGCCTCGCCTACCGGCTGCGCGGCAGCTTGTCGTTTTTTCGGGGCGACCTTGAAGCCTCGGAAGAGGAGCTGGAGAAGTCTGTCGCGCTTTTCAGCCCACAAGCACAACAGCAACTCGCATCGCAGTTTGGACCTGACACCGGATCTGCCTCGCTGATTTTTCTCGCGATGACGCAGTGGCTGAGAGGCAAGCCGGACCGCGCCTTTCAAAGCGCACAGAACGCCATTGCCAAGGCCCGGCAGGTTGAGAACGCACTTACGTTAGGTCAAGTGCTCGCATTGGCCGCGCAACTCCACTACATGCGCCAAGACTATGAAAACATGTTGTCTCTCAGCAAAGAGGGCGGCGACAACTGCGAGCGCGTCGGCATTCTCTATTTCGGATCGATATGCCGGGCCTATCAGACTTGGGCCCAAGCACGGCATTCTGATCCGGCTGACTACATTGACGAATTCAAGCAATGCCTGAAGCGTTACGAGACGCTCAAATCCGGGCTTCAACTCGGCCTCTTCCACGTCATGCTGGCGCAGCTTCTGCTGGCCGCAGGCCGGCACGACGAAGCTGTCAAGGAGTCGGAGGCGGCGCTAGTCAAGATCGCTGTCAACGGCGAGCGCTGGTGGGCGCCGGAAATCTACCGCACCCTGGGACTCGCGCTTGCCAAATCCGACCCGCAGGAGGCATGCAAAAATTTTCGGCGGGCGATTGCAGAAGCGCAGCGCACCGGTGCGCTGATGCTCGAGCTGCGATCGACCACCAACCTCGTGCAAAATTCGGCCGGAACGGCGGATGCCGGCAGCACAAAGCAGATGCTGGCTTCAGTCCTCCAGCAGTTCACCGAGGGTGGTGAAAGCGCTGATGTGAGTGTGGCGAGGACCCTGCTCGAAGGAATCCCGACTAATAGGACTCCGTCTTCGCCTGGCCGAGCGCATTGATAAAGACGCGCTCATTCGGCGCAGGCTTGCCCTCGATCCGCTCAAGGCACCAATCAGCCAGCATCGCGAACCAGTTCTCACCGAGCGCCGATGAAAGATTGTTGCCGCCGATGGCATGGCGCTCGCCTTCATAGATCACGAGTTTCTTCGGCGAACGGATCATACCGGCCAGTTCGTCGGAAAACTCCAGCGGCGACAATTCATCGTCTTCACCGGCCTGGATCAGAACCGGGCATTTGATGTCGCCTGCGATCGGCGTGAGGCTGAATTTCTCGATGAAGCGGTCGAACTCGTCCTCGTCGGTGTGGCCCGACATATACATGAAGCGCATTTTGAACGACGGCGCCGAACGATTCATCAGGCTGAACAGGCCGGGCTCGTGACAGACGAAAGTAACAGCCGCGCCGCGCACCTTGTCGGCGAGCGCGGCGGCGGCCTGAAGCCCGAAGAATGAGCCCATGCTGACGCTCCAGATAACGGAGCGGCTTGCGTCGATATGAGGATGCTTGCTGAGCCAGTCGTACACAGCGCGCGCTGCGTCCATGTGGTTGGTCGGGGTAACGAGAATATCGCGATAGGTACATTCACCCTGACCGGGCCCGTCGTAAGCAAAGTGCGCCATGCCGCGCTCAAGAAACTTGTCGCCGTACATCGAACACATGATTTCCTTGGACGCGTCCATGCCGTCGATGCCGATCGCGACCGGAAATTTCTCGCCAGGCTTTGGCTCCCGCGGGAGATGCAGGTAACCGGGCAGCGTCTTGCCGCCGAACGGCACTTCGGCGCGGATCACCGGCCGATTCATCATCGCCGCAAACTTGTCGTAACAGGCGACCATGTGCTCGTTGTAGGCGATCGACTTTTCGTTGTTCTCGAAGATCGGCCAGCGCGCGGCGGAATAAAGCAGCGCGGCGATGAAATAGCTTTCGCGCGCCGAGACTGTCCGGCCCTGCTTCTCGAAGCCTTGCGCTTTGACCTCGCGACGATGCGCGGCCGCCGCGAATTCGCGGTGCATATCGGCGAACTTGCGTACCCTCATGCCGACTGTGCGAAAGTCACCGATCGCATCAACACCGGCAGGATACATGGTGTAGTTCAGGCGCGGCTGATCCCATTCCATGCCGACAGCCTGGATGACCGTATCGATCAGCCAACGCTGGTCTTTCCAGCGCTTTACCTTTTGCTCCGTTTTCGCCCGCATCATCGCTATCAGCTCCGCTTCGCTTTCCGCGCTTTCGCCTGACCCACCTGTTAAGCTACCAGCTTAGCGGCTATTAGCCGGGATTGAAGCGGCGTTCGCCGCCTTGGACAAGCATCGTCAATTTAAGATCGGGCTGATTGGCGACGTTGAATGTCACCTGCTCGTAGCGGAGAAAGCCGTCGAGCGGATGATTGAAGGTTCGCTCGCCGCCTTCCCGGCCAAGAACCTCCTGCTCATCCCAGAACCGCGCAAAATCCTGACTTTCCTGCAATGAGGCAACGAGAGCGCGCTGCGCCGGCTCATCGACATGCGCGCTGCTGGCGGCACGAAATTCCGCGACGAGGCGGCGTGCTCGCTCCTCCCAATGGCAGATGAGCGATCGCGCGGCAGGATTGAGAAAGACAAAGCAGAGCAGATTGCGTTCATCCGGCGTATCCAGCCAGCCAGCGAATAGCCGTTGCGCTTTCTTATTGAAGCTGCGGGCAGTCCAGCTTCGATCCAGCACATAGGCTGGCGCATCGATTGCTTCGACACAGGCAACGACGGCGGAGGACATGACGTCGGGCTGATCCTGCCCCTGATCCGGATCACGCTTGCCGGCGAGATCGAAGAGGTACGCGCGCTCGGCGCGACCAAGCTGCAACACGCGCGATAGCCGCGACAGCGCTCCGGGTGAGACCGAGATGTCGCGGCCCTGTTCGATCCAGGTGAACCACGTCGTACTCAGCCCGCAGAGTTGCGCCAATTCTTCGCGCCGTAAGCCCGGTGTCCGCCGGCGATTTCCCGCCGGCAACCCGACTGCGGCCGGAGACACTCTCGCCCGGTAAGACCGGACGAAATCGCCAAAGGCTCGCCGCTGCACCTTCGATCGTGTGGTCGACATGGTACCATTTATACCAGCATAAATGGACATCTTAAACCGGTATCAAATGGTGGTAGTAAACGGCCAAGTTCAATGGAGGTCGCCCATGACCAATTCGATGGCCAACACCAATTTGGCTAACAACAAGACCCAGGAAGCTCTGGTTAGCGGACAGTTCGGCGCGCGAGCCGCCGCCTATCTAAGCAGCGCCGTCCACGCACAAGGCCAAGATCTGGAAAGCCTCGCCGATCTCGTCCGCGGACGGCAGCAAGCACGCGTGCTGGACCTTGGCTGCGGCGCCGGCCATGTCAGCTTTCATGTTGCACCCCATGTCCGCGAGGTCGTCGCCTACGATCTCTCTCCGGAAATGCTGGATGTCGTCGCCCGCGCCGCCACGCAGCGAGGTTTGACCAACATCGTGACGCAAGCAGGCGCGGCAGAACGCTTGCCGTTTGCCGATGCAAGCTTCGATTTTGTTTTGAGCCGCTTCAGCACACACCATTGGCGCGACCTTGACGCCGGACTGCGCGAGATCGCGCGGGTGCTCAAGCCTGAGGGCACCGCAGCCGTCGTGGACAGCGTTTCCCCGGGCCTGCCGCTGCTCGATACCTATTTGCAGGCCGTCGAGGTGCTGCGCGATCCATCGCATGTGCGCAGCTACTCGCGGGCCGAATGGGACGCCGCGATCAACCGAGCCGGACTGATGCCAATCGCAGCAAGCCAGTTTCGGCTGCGCATGCAATTCGATGTCTGGACCGAGCGAATGCGCACGCCGAAAGTACAAAGCGATGCGATACGCGCGTTACAGAAAGCAATGTCGGAGAGCGTCGCGCGGTATTTCGAGATCGATGCCGACGGCAACTTCAACCTGGATATCGTCTCGATACAGGCGTTGCGAGCCGTACTGTAATCTAACTCTTTTTCCGCGCTTTCGCCTGATCGACCAGAAACTGCGACAGCCGCGCGCGCACCGCGTCGGCTTCGCCCGGGCCCCATTTGCGCAAGCCCTCGCCGCTCTTCATGCCGAGTTTACCGGCCTTGAGCTTCTCGCGCAGGATGTCCGGCGCGTGCGCGGTCCGGTCGAGATGCTCGTAAAGCACCTCGGCGATATCGAGCGCGAGGTCGAGGCCGACGAGGTCCGACTGCTCCATCGGTCCGAGTACCGCGGTGCGGGCGCCAAAGCCCTCTTTGACGACGGTATCGACCGTCTCGGCATCGCAGACGCCAGCCGCGACCAGCGCGAAAGCCTCACGCTTCATGGCATGCTGCAAACGATTGCCGACAAAGCCGGGAATGTCGCGGCGGACGTGAACCGGCACTTTGCCGGCATCGCGCAACACATCCATGGTCGCGTGTAGCACGGCATCGCTGGTCTTTTCGTTCTGGATCACTTCGACCAGACGCACCAGATGGGGCGGATTCCAGAAATGGGTGCCGACCACGCGCTCGCGATGCTTGAGGTGCTTGCCGATTTCGGTCGAAGGAATCGCTGAACTGTTGCTGGCCAGGATCGTGTCCGGCGCCACCACACTTTCGAGGTCAGCAAAAATCTGCTGCTTCAGCGGCAGCTTTTCCGGCGCGGCTTCGAAGACGAATTTCGTATCCTTCATCGCCGGCGCCATCCGATCGTGCGTCTCGATGCGCTTGAGCAGCGCGGCATCGTCACCGAACAGATCGACCAGGGCCTGCAAGCGTTTCGGCAACGAGGCGCGAAGGTCCGCCGACGGTTCAAACAGGCCAACGGGATGACCCGCCGCAGCGAACAGATAAGCGATGCCGTGGCCCATCAGGCCGCCGCCGATGACTCCGATCTTTTGTTCGGTCCGATTACGCATGTGTGTCTCGATTGGTTAAGGGAACCGCAGTGCGGCGTGAACGTTATTGCACTGCACAGGAGATGTTGATCATGCCCGCACTTTTCTGGGTTGTTTTTTGGTCATCGATGATGGCGTCTGCCGCATGTTTCGGAGAATTGCCTCAAACCACGGCGCCGACCAAAGAAGCGTCAACCGGTGACTAACCCGCGGTATAGCCGCCGTCGACATACATGATTTGCCCGGTACAGAAATCGGACGCCGGCGATAACAGATAGATCGCCATTCCCACCAGATCCTCGACTTCGCCCAGACGACCTAATGGAATACGCGACAGCGAACGCGCGCGCGTTGCCTGGCCGAGTTCGTTGTCACCGTACATCCAGGCCGTTAGCTTCGAACGAAACACGGTCGGCGCGATCGCGTTGACGGTGATCCCGTGCTTCGCCCATTCGGTGGCGAGCACGCGGGTTAAAGAGTTGGTCGCGCCTTTCGACGTACAGTAGCCGGTGTAGCCGGAAATATTGCCGTGCCGGCCGCGCACAGACGACATTGTCAGCACTTTGCCTTTGATCTTCTTCTCGATCCAATAGGCGCCGACCGCTTTGGCCATGAACCAGATGCCGCGCACATTGGCATCCATCACCGCCTGCCAGTCCTCATAGTCCAGGTCCTGAATGAAACCGGGTTTGTTGTAGCCCGAGGCAACCACAAGCTGATCGACTCTGCCGAATTTCTCCAGGCCGGCGCCGAGCATGGCTTGTGCGTCGGCGAGACTATCCGGCCGGCACACCAGCGCGACCGGATCGCCGCCGAGTTCGCGCACCTCACTGGCCACTTCGTCAAGCTCGGTCTTGCTGCCGGAAGCGAGCACCACCTTGCCACCCAATGACGTCAGCGCAAGCGCCGTGGCGCGGCCGAACGTGCCGGACGCGCCGGTGATGATCGCGACCTTGTCCTTGACGTCGAATAGCGAAAGCGGATTGCGCAGTGGTTCGGAGATCATTGCTCACCGCCCTGTTTCGAATCTGAACGCCTGCTTTGGATCGAGAATCGCAACGACGCGCAGTGCGCAGCCTTCGCCTTCAGGCCAGCGCCAGGGGAAAGCGAAAAATGTGCAGCGCTTGCCGGTGATCTTGTCGATATCGCCGGCAATATTTTCGATACCGGGAATGCCGTTTGTCATCATGATCTTGTGCGCGGGCTCCCAGTACGGGAAATCCTCGATGATGTGGCGCCCGGTCTCAGCCTTGTATTCGGCGTCGAGATGCGGCTGTCCCGGCCCCGGTCCATGCGGACCGAGGAACGTCGCCAGCGGATGATCGAGCGCTTGAACGTCGACGCCGACAAGTTTCACGCCGCGCTCAACGAGCCATTCCGCGGCTTCTTTGTAGAGGCCGGGCGAATAGGCAAAGTAATCGGCGTTGTCGCCATAGTTGCGATGACTGCCGGTATTGATCATGACGATGTCGTTTTTCTGGATCTTCGGCTCGGCCTGCTCCAGATCCTTCGGGGTAATGACGCCCCATTTGCCTTTCGGGATCGACACGGCAACGCCGGTGCCAAAGAAGCGCCACAGCGGATAGCCGGTCAGCGTCGGGGTGTTTTCCTGCACATGAATCGGCGCATCCATGTGCGTGCCGCGGTGCATGATGCCTTCGAATTGCTGCACCAGAAGTCCGTCGCGGGCATGGAATTCCACGACGCGGACATTGAGATTGGCGCGCGACGGCCATTGCGGCATGCCGTGGCCCCAATCGGTGCTGAGATTGATCAGCTCAAGATCGCTGGTGCTGTTGCCACCTTTGCCGGATTTTTTACTCGCGGACGTCTTGCTTGCCGACATGGTCTTGCCGCCGACACCGCTCTCGATGCGATAGGATCCTGACGGATCGACCATCGCGACAAGACGAATGACGCATGCATCGCCTTCGTGCCACTTCCACGGGAAGCCCTGGAACGTACAGCGCTTGCCCGTAACTTCGTCGAGATCGCCGCCGATATTTTCGACTGTCGGGATGCCGGCGCCCAATAGCGCCAGGCTCGCCGGATTCCATTCTGGAAAATCCTCGATCGCCTCGCGCTTTGTTGCCTGCTTGTATTCAGGCAGCAGATATTTGATTTGCGGGCCGTTGCGATGCGGGCCGAGCGAGGTCGCCAGCGGATGATCGACGCAGGCCGTGTCGACACCGACCAGCTTGACCCGCTTCTTGACCAGCCATTCGGCCGCGCCTTTGCTCAAGCCCGGCGCGTGTCCGAAATATTCTTTGCTGTCGCCGTATTTGTGGTGCCATCCGGTATTGATCAGAACGATGTCATCAGACTGGATTTTGGGGCTCGCGCGTTCCAGATCGGCCGGCTCGATCAGTTCCCATTTCTTTTTCTTGATCGAGACAACGACACCGGTGCCAAAAAACCGGTCTAGCGCCAGATCGCCGACCGCCGCTGCCTGCGGAATGAGATGGATCGGCGCATTCACATGTGTCGAAGTGTGAAAGATCGTCGTGAGCTTGTGCGTCATCACCCCTTGTTTGGCGTGATGAGTGATGCGTTCAAGCTTGATCTCCTCGTAGCCCGGGAAGATCGGCGTATACATGCCCCAGCGGTGGCTGAGCTCGTACAGTTTGACTTTACTGACTGGATCGACGACCGCAGGCATCTCATTCCCTCACGCGATGCAACGACATCATTTTGTAACGTAATTTATCGCCGTCTGTATCACGGCAAATCGCAAGGTGACAATTGCCGCGGCGGGGGCGCAACCGCTTGCGGCACAGGTTAAAAGAGCGCATTTTTGCGAAAAGCCTGTCACAAGACAGCAAACAAAATCGGGAGGGAGATGCCATGCGCAAACACGCGCAATTGGGGCTGTGCGTAGGACTTGTCGCCGCGGCTGTCGCTGGAGTCTCTATGCTCTCGATGGGCCAAGTGCAGGCCGACGATCCGAATAGCGCGCCCAATCCGTATCATGTCGTCGAGCACTGGGCGAAGCTTCCCGAGGGCCGCACCTGGGGAATGCCGATCGGTGTCGACATTGACCATGACGGCACCAGTCTCTGGGTATTCGACCGTTGCGGCGGCAAGACCTGCGTCGGCTCGAGTGTCGCACCGATCCAGAAGTTCGATGCTACCGGCCGTCAGGTCGTGAGTTTCGGCTCACGTTTGTTCAACTGGCCGCACGGTCTCTTTGCTGCGCCGGATGGCAGCGTCTGGATCACCGACGGTCAGTCCGGAGGCGGCAAAGGTGAGACAGTTATGAAGTTTGCGTCCGATGGCCGCGTGTTGATGACGCTCGGCAAGCCGGGCGTTGCCGGCGCCGGCAACGACGAACTCAACGGACCATCCGACGTTCTGGTCGCACCCAATGGTAATATCTTCGTCGCTGATGGCCATGGCGACAAAACCAACGACCGCATGGTCAAATATTCGCGCGACGGGAAATTCCTGATGACCTGGGGCCATCATGGCTCCGGCCAGGGCGACTTCAATGTCCCGCATGGACTTGCGATGGATTCGGCCGGCCGTCTCTATGTTGCCGATCGTGCCAACAACCGCATCCAGATTTTCGATCAGAATGGCAAGTTTGTTGCCGAGTGGAAGCAGTTCGGCCGACCGAGCGGAATCTATATCCGCAACGACATCATCTATGTCGCCGACTCGCAGTCGAGCGAAAAGGTGAATGCGCCTTTCAAACAAGGCATCCGTATCGGCAACGTGAAAGACGGCAAGGTCACCGCTTTCATTCCGCAAAGTGACCCCAAGTCGGAAATGCCTGAAGCTGTCACCGCCGACAAGGACGGCAATATATTCGGCGGCTTCACCGCCGACATGGATCTCAAAGAATTCGTCAAAAACTGAATACAACAAAAATGCTTGAAAAGGATGCACGCCGGCAAAGTCTTGCCGGCGTTTTGTTTTAAAGTTTGCCCGGCGGGGCTGCAAAACACGCTGCGGGCATCATATGCTCACAGCAAGCGATACCCCATCAAGCAGCGAGATAAGCAATGACTGAAACGCGGCGTTGGCTGGTGCTGGCCGTAGTGTTGATGGGGACATTCATGGCCGTCCTCGACGTTGCCATCGTCAACGTCGCCATCCCGTCGATCCGCGCCGACCTGAATGCAAACTTCGGCGAGATCGAGTTCGTGGTTTCCGCCTACACGCTGACCTACGCCTGTTTGCTCGTTACCGGCGGCCGGCTCGGTGACAATTATGGCCGCAAGACTCTTTTTGTCATCGGACTGGCGGTGTTTGCCGCAGCATCCGCGGGATGCGGCCTGGCGCCGACAAGCAACCTGCTGATTTGGCGCGCGCGCCGTTCAGGGCGTCGGCGGCGCTTTGATGTATCCGCAAGTGCTCGCCATTATCCAAATCAATTTCTCCGGCAACGAACGTGCACGCGCGCTTGGCATCTTCGGTTCGGTCATCGGTATCGCCGCTGTGGCCGGCCAGATTCTTGGCGGCACAATCCTCGCACTCGACATCTGGAATCTGGAATGGCGGCCGATCTTTCTGGTCAACGTGCCACTGGCGCTGGGGACGATTATCGCCGCACTCTTCATCCTGCCAAAGGACGAGCATCACGACGCCGTCGGCCTCGACTGGGGTGGCGTTGCGCTGATCACGACGGCGCTGGTGATGCTGATCGTGCCGCTGCTTGAGGGCCGCGAGCTCGGCTGGCCGATCTGGATGTGGGCAAGTCTGATCGCGTCGTTTCCGGTGTTTGCCCTGTTTGTCTGGTACGAGCGACGCTTCGCGGCGCGCGGCGGCCGGGCGCTGGTGCGGATGGAGTTGTTTGCCAACGAAAGTTTTGCGTTCGGCGTGCCGATCGCCGCGCTGTTCATGGCGTCCTATGCCGGCTTCCTGTTCACGCTGGCTCTTTATCTTCAGGTCGGCCTCGGCTTTACACCGCTGCAGTCAGGCATGACCTATACGCCAACGGCGATCGGCTTTTTTATCACATCGCTCGCTGCGCCTCGGCTCATTCCATTGCTCGGACGCCAGGTGCTGACGTTGGGCTATATCGTCAGCGCATTTGGCCTCGCAGCAACGGCGACGACGGTATTCTCCGCCGGCGCGCGATTGCATGGTTTCGAGCTTGCGCCATGTCTGTTCATTGTCGGCCTCGGCAACGGCTTTGGCCTGAGCCCACTGGTCGGCACCGTCATTGCAGGCCTCGCACCGCAAGAGGCGGGCGCAGGCGCGGGCGTCGTGACGACGACACTGCAAGTCGGCAACGCGCTGGGTGTCGCGATCGTCGGCCTGTTGTTCTTCACACTGCTTGGCACTGCGACGTCGGAAGCGGCCTATGCGGACGCGTTCTCCCTGACGTTGCCGGCATGCGCGGTGATGATGCTGGCCGCTGCGATTCTTGTGCACCGCTTGCCGCGTACCCCGTTCGAAGTCTAGAACGCGCTGGTCGAGCGCCTGCCCGGCTGGAGCTCAGGATTTGCCTATTCGATGTTCCTGATGACCGGAGGACGACTGGGCGATCGTCTGGTGCAAGACCTTGTCGCGCACGTGATCGAACGGCGCTTGCAACGCGTGCAAGAAGCGCCGCTATCGGTCGGCGATTTCCTCGCTTTCCATTTTCGCGGTGCCGAGGCCGACGTCGCCTGGCTGCATTATCTGATGCGCGAGGCGCTGGTGTTCGGCAATCGGCCGGTGCCTTCCGAGCAGGAGCGGCAGGAGGCGGTCTCGCTGCAAGTGCAGGAAATTCGCGACCGCCAGGCCGCAGGTCTGCTTCCTGCCGACCTCGATCCCGGCTATTTGCGGCTTCTCGGCTTCGCCTTGATGAACTATCCGCGAATGCTGCCGCAAATCACGCGCATGGCCACCGGCATGACCCCTGACAATCCGAATTTTGCCGCCCGCTGGGAGGCACTTCTGCGCGAAGTCGGTTCCTGGATCGAGGAAGCAGCACGCCGCAAACGCGCTTTGCCGGCGGGCTGATTTAACGGAAAATACCGGCGACGTTGCAGCCCCCTGACCCCGCCGGTATATACCCGCCGTCGCGCAGGCTTTAAGCCAGCGATGGTTTTGTTGATGGCTGTGAACTGAAAACGATGGCCCGTCTGGTAATGAAATTCGGCGGAACGTCGGTCGCCGACCTCGACCGCATCCGCAACGTCGCGCGCCACGTCAAGCGCGAGGTCGATGCCGGCCACGAGGTCGCCGTCGTTGTTTCAGCTATGGCTGGCGCAACCAATCAGCTGGTCGCCTGGTGCGAGCAGGCGATCAAGGAACGCCGCATCTTCGATGCGCGCGAATATGATGCCGTGGTCGCGACCGGCGAACAGGTCACCGCCGGTCTGCTGGCGATCACGTTGCAAGACATGGATATCAATGCGCGGTCCTGGCAGGGGTGGCAGGTCCCGATCCTGACATCGGACGCCCACGCCTCGGCGCGAATCCAGGACATCGACGGCGCGGAACTCATTCATCGCTTCAAGGAGCGCAGGGAAGTCGCCGTGATCGCCGGCTTCCAGGGCCTCCATGAGGAGACCGGCCGGGTCACGACACTTGGCCGCGGCGGTTCGGACACATCGGCGGTGGCGATTGCCGCGGCCATTCGCGCCGACCGTTGCGATATTTATACCGACGTCGACGGTGTCTACACCACCGATCCGCGGGTCGTGCCGCGGGCGCAACGGCTCGACAAGGTCGCGTTCGAGGAAATGCTGGAACTGGCTTCGCTTGGCGCCAAGGTTTTACAGGTGCGCTCGGTCGAGCTTGGCATGGTGCATAATGTCCGCATTTTCGTGCGCTCGAGTTTCGACAAGCCCGAAGATATCGATCCGCATCGCGATCCGCCTGGAACGCTCATCTGCGACGAGAGTGAAATCATGGAACAACAGACAGTCACCGGCATCGCTTTCTCCCGCGACGAGGCACAAATCTCGATTCGCCAGGTGCAGGACAAGCCGGGCGTGGCGGCGGCGATTTTCGGTCCGCTGGCCGACTCCAGTATCAACGTCGACATGATCGTCCAGAACGTCTCGGCCGACGGCAAGACCACCGACCTGACCTTCACCGTACCGGCAGTCGATTATCAGCGATCACTCGACACCATCGAAAAGGCCAAGCCTGCCATCGGTTATACCAGGCTCGACGGCGCCACCGACGTTGCCAAGATATCCGTGATCGGCATCGGCATGCGCAGCCACGCCGGCGTCGCCGCCCAGGCGTTCAGCGCGCTGGCCGAGCGCTCAATCAATATCCGCGCCATCACCACCTCCGAGATCAAATTTTCGCTGTTGATTGACGCGGCGTTTACCGAGCTCGCGGTGCGTACCCTGCACTCGCTGTACGGCCTCGATAAAGCGTAGCTGGAATAAGTCAAAAGTGTCCCTACGTTGCGGCGCACAATAAGCGCCCACGGTCATACCGCTGTCTCTGGCTTGCGGTTTGCATACCGCTTTCGATATAGGCTGGGGGGTAGTCGCTGCGGGATGGGACCTGGGCGGCCTCCTCTTTCGACAATGGCCGGCGCGAATGGGCGGCGCCTCGGCTTGAAACTAAGGCCTAAGGGAGCTGCCGCCATGCGTGGCGCGCTCGGCGGTCCGCGCGTGCTGTTGCGCCGACTTCGCGAAGTGATGGCGGAGCCGGTCAGTGCGCAGGAGCGCCTTGATAAGATCGTGGTGCTGATCGCCGCAAACATGGTTGCGGAGGTGTGCTCGGTCTATGTCTTGCGTGTCGACGCTACGCTGGAACTCTACGCCACCGAAGGCTTGAAGCGCGACGCCGTGCACCAAACGGTGTTGCGCTCCGACGAAGGCCTGGTTGGCCTGGTTGCGAGCCAGGCAAGCGCCATCAATCTGTCGAACGCGCAGGCGCATCCGGCCTTCTCGTTCCGGCCGGAAACCGGCGAAGAGATTTATCACTCGTTCCTTGGTGTGCCGATTCTGCGCGCCGGCAACACGCTTGGTGTGCTGGACGTACAGAACCGCGCACGGCGCACTTATTCCGAGGAAGAAGTCGAAGCGCTGCAAACCACCGCGATGGTGCTCGCCGAGATGATCGCCTCCGGCGAGCTGTCGGCGATGGCGCTGCCGGGAGCCGAGCCCGCGGCGCGGCGTTCGGTCCATCACAAAGGGGCGGGGCTCAGCGACGGTATAGCGCTCGGCCATGTCGTTCTGCACGAGCCGCGTGTTGTCGTCACCAATTACATCGCCGACGACATCCCGAAGGAGATGAAGCATCTCGAACAAGCGATCGAGACGCTGCGCAGCAATCTGGACGAAATGCTCGAGCACGGTGACGTGGTCGACGGTGGCGAACACCGCGAAGTGCTCGAAGCCTATCGCATGTTCGCGCACGATCGTGGCTGGGTGCACAAGCTCGAAGAAGCCGTGATGACCGGCCTCACTGCCGAAGCTGCCGTGGAGCGCGTGCAATCCGATACCCGGGCCCGCATGATACGGCAGACCGATCCGTATTTGCGCGAACGCCTCCATGACCTCGACGACCTCGCCAACCGCCTGATGCGCCAGCTTACCGGCCGCGATCATGCGCCGTCCCGCGAAAGCCTTCCCGAGAATGCCATCCTGGTTGCGCGTTCGATGGGCCCGGCCGCATTGCTGGACTACGACCGCAAGCGCCTGCGCGGCCTGGTGCTGGAGGAAGGCGGGCCGCAGTCCCACGTCGCGATCGTTGCCCGCGCTCTCGGCATTCCGGCAGTCGGTGAAATCGACAACGCGACCGGCGTGGTCGATCCGGGCGATGCCATCATTGTCGACGGCTCGACCGGCGACTTGCACGTGCGGCCCTTGCCGGACATGGAAGCAGCCTATGCCGAGCGGGTCAGGCTGCGGGCGCGGCGGCAGTTGCAATACCAGGCATTGCGCGACCGGCCTTGCATCACAAAGGACGGCCAGGAAATAACATTGATGCTCAATGCCGGATTGAGCGTCGACCTGCCGCATATTGCCGACACGGGTGCCGCCGGCATCGGCCTTTTCCGCACCGAGCTGCAATTCATGGTGGCGCCGAATTTCCCGCGCAGCACCGAGCAATATCTGCTTTACCGCGCCGTTCTCGACGCCGCTGGCGACAAGCCCGTCACCTTTCGCACCCTCGATATCGGCGGCGACAAGGTGCTGCCTTACATGCGTAACGTCGAGGAGGAAAATCCGGCATTGGGCTGGCGTGCGATCCGGCTTGGCCTCGATCGGCCCGGACTCTTGCGTACCCAAATACGCGCGCTGCTTCGCGCCGCCGGAAGCCGCGCGCTCAAGATCATGTTCCCGATGGTTTCGACGGTGCAGGAATTCGATCAAGCTAAGGAGCTGGTCGAACGCGAGCTGACGCATCTGCGCCGCCACGGCCACAAATTGCCTGACCAGGTCGAAGTTGGCAGCATGGTCGAGGTGCCGTCGCTGCTCTATCAGCTCGATGAATTACTGGAGCGCGTCGATTTTCTGTCGGTCGGCTCGAACGATCTGGTGCAATTCCTCTACGCAATCGATCGCGGCAACGCACGGGTTGCAAACCGCTTCGACGCCTTGTCGGCTCCGGTGCTGCGTGCACTTAAAGACATCGCCGAAAAGGCTCGCGAGCACAAAAAGCCGGTCACGTTGTGCGGCGAACTGGCATCCCAGCCGCTTGGCGCTCTGGCGCTGGTTGGCATCGGCTATCGCGCTTTGTCGCTAACGCCGTCTGCGATCGGTCCGGTGAAGGCAATGCTGCTTGATCTCGATTGCCGCAAGACCGACGCCTTCCTGTCGCCCCTGATCGACAAGCCGACCCGTGGCACGAACATCCGCACGCAGCTCGAAAAATTTGCCGCCGACAACGGCCTGCAAGTATAAGCCGAACAACCGATGTTGCCCGAACAGAAACTCAACGCGCTCGTCGTCCGCCATGCCACGCTTGAGCGCGAGCTATCATCGCCCTTGCCACCCGAGACCTTCGTAAAGCTGTCGCGTGAGTTCGCCGAACTTTCGCCTGTCGTGGATGTGGTGAAGTCCTATCGCGAGGTCCGAAATGAGTTCGACGGGCTGACGACGCTGATTGACGACCCGTCAACCGACGCCGAAATGCGGTCGATCGCGCAGAGTGAAAAGCCCGAGCTTGAGGCCCGGCTCACCACACTCGAGCAACAATTGCGAATCACGCTCCTGCCCAAGGATGCAATGGACGATCGCAACGTCGTTCTCGAAATCCGCGCCGGCACCGGTGGCGACGAAGCGGCGCTGTTCGCAGGCGATCTGTTTCGCATGTACGAACGCTATGCTGCCGCTCAGGGCTGGAAAACCGAGATCGCCACCGCGAGCGAAGGTACGATGGGGGGGTACAAGGAAGTTATCGCCGAAATCAAAGGTCGCGGCGCTTTTGCCAAGTTGAAATTCGAATCCGGCGTTCACCGCGTCCAGCGCGTGCCGGATACCGAAACCTCAGGCCGAATTCACACCTCCGCTGCAACCGTCGCCGTACTGCCGGAAGCGCAAGACATCGATGTGCCGATCAACGACACCGACCTTAGAATCGACACCATGCGCTCCAGTGGCGCGGGCGGCCAGCACGTCAACAAGACCGAGTCAGCGATCCGCGTGACCCACATTCCGTCCGGCATCGTGGTGATGATGCAGGAGGATCGCTCACAGCATCGCAATCGCGCCAAGGCGATGGCAGTCCTTCGCACCCGTCTTTACGATTTCGAGCGCCAGAAGCAGGACGCGGCCCGCGCCGCCGAGCGCCGTGGCCAGGTCGGTAGCGGCGATCGCTCCGAGCGGATTCGCACTTACAACTATCCGCAAGCGCGCGTATCGGACCACCGCATCAACCTGACGCTCTATAAGCTGCCGCAGATTCTCGAAGGCGAGGCGCTTGGTGAAATCATTGACGCGCTTGTCGCCGAACGTCAGGCCGAGCTGCTGGCCGCCGAAGAGACTCATTGATGACCCGTGACGACGCCGCAATTCTCGACGCACAAAGCCTGGCTGAAACACGGCGTGCACTGGCCGCAAAATTTCGCGCTGCCGGCATCGAGTCTGCCGATCTTGATGCACGTATTTTGATTGGACATGCTCTCGGCATGGATCATGCCGCATTGGCTGCGGACAGCGCGCGTTCCGTCAAACAAACAGAACTAAATGCCATCACTGCATTTGCACAGCGCCGCCTCGATCGCGAACCGGTTGCGCGTATCATCGGTCAAAAGGAATTCTGGAGCCTGCCGTTGCGGCTCAATTCCGCAACACTGGTGCCACGGCCGGAGACCGAAACCGTTGTTGAAGCCGCGCTTGCCGCCATCGACGCACGGGGCTCCCGCTCCCGCCCGCTTCGCATTGCCGACCTCGGCACCGGCTCGGGCGCACTGGCGCTGGCGCTGCTCTCCGAGCTACCCAACGCGTTCGTCGTGGGTACGGATTTAGCTACCGACGCGCTCTCTAGGGCGCGCGACAACGCCCGCGACCTTGGTCTCGATCGTGCAGCTTTTGTTGCCTGCGATTTGGCGCAGGCCTTGCGTGGTCCATTCGATGTGATCGTGTCGAATCCGCCTTACATTGCCTCTGACGATATCGCCGGCCTCGATCCGGAAGTGCGCACCTACGATCCGCGTCTCGCCCTCGACGGTGGGCTGGATGGCCTCGACGCCTATCGCGCCATCGCAACGACGGTTCCGGACGTACTCGCGCCCGACGGCGTTTTGGTCGTCGAGCTGGGCATCGGGCAAATGGAACCCGTGACGGCATTATTTGCTGCGGCTGGGCTTGCGCCGTTACCGCCTCGCTCCGACCTAAGCGGTGTGCCGCGCGCCCTTGTTGCTGAAAAAAGGGCATGAAATTGAAGCATTGGACCCCGGCAAAAAAGCGCTTGGAATGTTTGCCGGAACCGACTAGCTTGCCGGCACGGAATCGGCCCAAGAAATGGTGCCGCGCTGCCTTGAAGGCCCGAAGCACAAATTCCCGGAGAATGGTTCCCGGAGGTTGGTTTCCAGAGGCCGGTAGCGCAGGCTTAAGTCAAAGAGCGAAAGCCGCAACAGACAGCCGGATGGACGGCAAACGGGATCGCTGAGTTCAGAGCTGAAGGGCAACCGAAACTTTCATCGGTTAATCGCGTATTCGCCGCCTTATGCGGCTACGCGGACGACGAGGGACGTGAGACATTGCGGCAATACGAAGTGAGGACCGCACTGCCGAGGATCCGTGAGGTTCGGTGCGATCATGGTGGACACCGTGACGCGACGGCATTGCGTGATTTAATGGGCGCGAATTCTGGTGAATTGGATAATTTGACTAACAAACAGGGGTTGGTGAAATAGCAAATCATGAGAAACGGTCAGAATAATAACAAGCGCATGCGGGGTCGCAACCGCGGTAAAGGTGGCGGCGGTCACCATCATCAGCACCACCAGAATCCACTGTCCCGCATGTACGAGTCCAACGGACCGGACGTGAAGATCAGAGGTAACGCCTCCCACATCGCCGAAAAATATCTTCAGCTCGCGCGCGATGCGCAAAGCTCCGGCGACCCGATTGCGGCCGAGAACTATTACCAGCACGCCGAACATTATTTTCGCTTGATTGCCGCCGCCCAGGAGAACCTGCGGCAGAACCAGCCTTCCTACTACCAGCAGCCGGGACAGCCGGGCGGGGCGAACGGCAGCGACGATTCGTTTGACGACGACGGTGACGATCAGCCGGGCATGAGCGGCGAGCCCTACGCGCCGGCGCCGCAGCAGCAGCCGTTCTATCCGCAGCAACAGCCGCAGCAGAACTTCCAGCCACAGCAACAGCCGCAGCAGAATTTCCAGCCGCAGCAGCCGCAAAATTTTCAGCCGCGACCGCAACAAAACTTCCAGCAGAACGACGACGATAATGTCGATCGGCTGCCGTCATTCATCACGGGCGGCCAGGCTCCTCAACAGCCGCCGCAGCAATATGCGCCGCAAGGCCAGAACTCAAATGGTCAAGCCTCGAATGGCCAGAATGGTAATGGCAACGGGTACGAAGGCCAGGCCGATCGCTTTCCGCTGCATCGCCGCCGCCGCCGCCACCGTGGGCCCCGCGATCAAGGTGATGCCCAGGGCGATGCCCAAGGCGATCAGGGCGCAGCCGAAGAGTAACTGGCGCAATTCCGAAAACGCAAATGGCCGGGCTAAAAAGCCCGGCCATTTGTTTTTTGGGATCAATTCACGGCTCACATTCCGCGCGGCGCCCTCGCCAGCCGGACCAAGAACCACAGCGGCAACACGATTACCGCACCCAGCAGAAAATACTGCCAGAGCCAGCGTACTGTATCGAAACCCATATTCCAGACGTGCAGGATCAGCCGGCGCACTAAATCAATGATATTCCACGGATCGAGACCGATCGCAGCCAGGACCACGCCGACCAGGATCGACATCAGGATCAAACGCCCGATTACCGAGAGTGGCGGCCCACCGAAAAAGCGATGCACGTAATCCGGCGGTCTGCGGGATTCCAGCAATTCTTGAGACATCGAAACCTCCCGTTCCGGCTCAGTTAAGAGCTTCTTTTGCCGCGCGCAAGCGGCTAGCGGATGACATTGCCTCGGCTTCGCCTGAGAGGCTAAGTTGCGGGCGCTCAAGCTCCGTTTTGGGCAAGCCCTAAGGGATATCTCATGGCCAACGTTGAAGACCGCGCAGCCGCGCCCAGTGCGAGCCTCAATGACGATATAGGCGAAGAAATGCGGCTTCGGATGTACCGTATGCAGGTCGAACTTCGCGAAGCCGAGCAACGCGCGTTCGACCTCTTTCTGCAAAACCTGGTCAAAGGCACCAGCCACCTTTCGCTCGGCCAGGAAGCGGTGGCCACCGGCTTCGCCGCAGCGATGAAGCCCGGCGACCTGTCGTTCTGCACCTATCGCGGCCACGCCCACACACTGGCCCGCGGCGTCCCGATCGAAAAGGTGCTGGGCGAACTGATGCAACGCGACAATGGCCTGATGCGCGGCAAAGGCGGCTCCATGCATCTCACGTCCACCGAACATGGCGTCATGGGCTCCTACGCCATCATCGGCGCACATCTCCCCATCGCCTGCGGTGCAGCGTGGCGCGCTCAGTACAAAGGATCGAAGGATGTCGCCGTGTGTTTCTTTGGCGACGGCACCACCAATATCGGCGCCTTTCACGAAGCGCTGAACTTCGCCGCAGTATGGAAGCTGCCGGTGATCTTCGTCTGCGAGAACAATCTTTACATGGAATACACGCCGATCGGCGATGTCACCGCCGTGCAGCACCCCGCCGCCGATCGCGCCGCCGCTTACGGTTTGCCGCGAATTATCGTCGACGGTAACGACGCCGACGACGTATTCCGCGCCGCATCGGCGGCTTACGACAAAGCACGCGCCGGCAACGGACCGTCGCTGATCGAGTGCATGACTTATCGCTACAGCGGTCACTCGCGTGCGGACCCGGCGAAATATCGTCCTGAGGGCGAACTGGAGAAATGGAAAGAGCGCGATCCGATCAAAATCTATCGCGAACGCCTCAGGCAATTCGGCATCAAGGACAGCGTCATCGCCGACATCGACGCTGATGTGCAACGGCAGGTCGATGAAGCGACCGAAAAATGCAAGGCGGCGCCGATGCCGCCGCTCGATATTCTCACCACCGACGTCTACGCCGACGGCGGCTGGGCGTGGAGAAATTAAAATGGCGGAACTGACTTATCGCGATGCAGTCGCGCGCGGCATTGCGCAAGAAATGACGCGCGATCCCGACGTTGTGTTTCTGGGCGAAGACGTCGCCAAGGCCGGTGGCGTGTTCAAGGCGACGGTCGGCCTGTTCGAGCAGTTCGGCCCGCTGCGGGTGCGCGACACGCCGATCTCGGAACAAGCGATCCTTGGCGCCGCCATGGGCGCAGCCATGACCGGACTGAAGCCGATTGCCGAGATCATGTTTTCGGATTTCTTCGCGGTCTGCTTCGACTATATCGCCAACGAGTTCTCCAAGAGCCACTACATGTCGAACGGCCAGGTCAAATGCCCCTTGGTCGTGCGCACCGGAAATGGCGCTGGCTCGCGCTTCGGCGCGCAACATTCTCAGAGTGTCGAGAACTGGTGCATGATGATCCCCGGCCTGAAGGTCGTTGCGCCGTCGAGCCCGCTCGACGTGGTCGGCTTGATGGCAGCCGCGGTGCGCGATCCCAATCCGGTGATCTTCTTCGAGCATAAGTCACTTTACGCAACCAAGGGCGAAGTGCCCGACGGCGAGATCGTCGACACGCTCGGCAGCGCCAAAATCCTGCGGCCCGGCAAGGACGCCACCATTGTTGCGCTCGCACTGATGGTGCCGCGCGCGCTTGCCGCGGCGGAGAAACTTAAAAGTGAACACGGCATCGACTGCGAAGTCGTCGATGTTCGTTCGCTGGTTCCACTCGATACGCAAACCATCCTCGGTTCGGTCGCGCGCACGCACCGACTGTTCACCGTGGAGGAAAATCCACGGCTGTGCGGCTGGGGCGCCGAGATTGTCTCGATCGTCGCTGACGAAGCTTTCTACGATCTCGACGGTCCGCCGATACGGATCACCACGCCGCATATTCCCTTGCCGGCCGCTGATATTCTGGAAGATATCGCATTGCCGACGGTGGATCGTATCGCCGAGCGCGTGAGGAAATCGCTGCAATCATAAGCGTCATTGCTGGACTTGATCCGGCAATCCATTGAGCGGAGACGCCGCATGGATGCCCGGGTCAAGCCCGGGCATGACAGAAAGAAGGTGCACCATGGCCATGTATGACAACCTGCTCGCCAACGTTCCGACCGATCTTTGGATCGGCGGCAAGTGGCGCAAATCCTCCGATGGCAGCCGGTTCGATGTGATCGACCCGGCAACCGAAAACAAGGTCGCCTCGGTCGCGAGCGCTACGGTCGATGACGCCATAGCCGCGCTCGATGCCGCGCAGGCAGCATTCCCTGGCTGGGCCGGCAAAAAGCCGCGCGAGCGCGGTGAGATTCTGCGCAAATGCTACGACCTCATCATGCGCGATGCCGAACGGCTCGCCAAACTCATCACCATCGAGAACGGTAAGGCGCTGTCCGACTCCCGCGGCGAAGTCGCCTACGCCGCCGAGTTTTTCCGCTGGTACGCCGAAGAGGCCGTGCGCAATATCGGCTCGAACACTATGGGTCCGTCGACCGGCGCGCGAATCTTCGTGCAACACAAGCCGGCCGGTATCGCCGTGCTGGTGACGCCGTGGAATTTTCCGGCCGCGATGGCAACCCGCAAGATCGGTCCGGCGCTCGCCGCCGGCTGCCCGGTGGTGCTCAAGCCCGCCTCCGATACGCCGCTCACGATGCTGGCGCTGATGCCGATCCTGGAAGAAGCCGGCGTGCCGGCCGGCGTGGTCAACGTCATTCCATCGCGCTCGTCGGGCAAAGTGGTGAGTGCGATGCTGCACGATCCGCGCGTGCGCGTCGTGTCATTCACCGGTTCGACCGAAGTCGGCCGCAAACTGCTGCACGAAGCCGCCGACAATATCGTCAAGCCGGCGATGGAGCTCGGCGGCAATGCCCCGTTTATCGTATTCGAAGACGCCGATATCGATGCGGCGATCGAGGGCGCCATGATCGCCAAGATGCGCAACATGGGCGAGGCCTGCACTGCAGCGAACCGCTTCTACGTGCATGAGAAGGTGCACGACGAGTTCGCCAGGAAACTGACGGACAAGATGGCCGGCCTGAAGATGGGCAACGGGCTCGACGATGGCGTGGCGCTCGGTCCGTTGGTCAATAAAGACGGCCGCGACAAAGTCATCGAGCTGGTCGACGATGCGGTGCAGAAAGGCGCCAAGGTTCTCACGGGCGGCAAGGTGCCCAGTGGCCCAGGGTTCTTCTATCCCGCAACCGTGCTGTCGAACGTGTCCGACAACTCCAAAATGCTAAACGAGGAAATCTTCGGACCGGTGGCGTCGATCCAGACCTTCAAATCCGACGACGAAGTCATCAGCCGCGCCAATGATACCGAATATGGTCTGGTCGCCTACCTCTACACCAAGGATGTGGGCCGGGGCATTCGCGTTTCCGAAAAGCTCGAGTTCGGCATGATCGGATTGAACCGCGGGCTGGTGTCGGATCCTGCGGCGCCGTTCGGCGGCGTCAAGCAGTCCGGGCTCGGCCGCGAAGGCGCTCAGGAAGGCATGAGGGAGTTCATGGAAACCCAGTACATCTCGGTGTCATGGTGAGTGGACAATCGGACACCCAGCGCCTGATCGGTTCCTGGCGGCACATTACGTCGAATGTCGACGGCAGGCCGCGGCCGGGCCAGGGCGCTCATCCGCGCGGCATCATCATGTACGACGCGCTCGGCAACATGGCCTGCCACGTCTCGCCCGATCGCGAAGTGACCAGGGCCGGCGACAAACCGACGGGTGATGAAGCCAAAGCGATGCTCGATGGTTATGTCGCCTATTTCGGCACCTATTCGGTCGACGAAAAAGCCAGGACAGTGACGCATCACCGCAAAGCCAGTGTGCAGCCCGGCGATAAGGGCGACCTGATACGCGGCTACGAATTCGCCGGCGAGCGGCTGATCCTGCGTCCAGCGGGCACCAATGCCGAAGTGATCTGGGAACGGATCAAGTGAGGCAGTGGATATAACGCGATGGAAGTGCTGATGCCGCAACTCGGCGAGACGGTCGCCGAGGGCAAGATCACCAAGTGGTTCAAATCGGCCGGCGATCAGGTGAAGCCGGGCGACAACCTGTTCGAGATCGAGACCGACAAGGTCTCGATGGAAGTACCATCGACAACGACCGGCGTGCTGTCGGAGATTCTTGTTGGTGCCGGCGACGTTGCGCCGGTGGGCGCCATTGTCGCGATGATCGCGGATGGCTCTGGTGCACAGCCAGCCAAGTCTGCGACGGTTACGGCGCCGCCCCCGCCAGCCGTCAAAAAAACCGCGCCTACTCCGGCGTCGGCGGCAGCCACAGCGGTCGCAACGCAGTCGCAGCGGCAGGCTGGCCCGATCCAACTCGACCCGTTCTTCGAAGTGCGAACACCGCCGCGCAATTTCGGTCCGGCAAGATTGCCGGGCGGTACGTTTGTCACGCCGCTGGCCCGGCGCCTTGCTGCCGAAGCTGGCATCGATCTCTCGCGCACCGCCGGCACTGGCCCGCACGGCCGTATCGTCGCCCGCGACATCGAAAGCGCACCGCGTCCCTCGCGCGCTGCGTTGGCCGAAGCGCCGAACGCCGCCGAGATCAAAGCGCTCTACGCAGACGGCAGCTACGACGAAGTACCGCTGGACGGCATGCGCCGCACCATCGCGGCGCGGCTGACGCAGGCGATCCAGACTATTCCACACTTCTATCTCACCGCCGACATCGCCGTCGACCGATTGATCGCGCTTCGCGAAGAAGCCAACGCCAGCGCGCCGAAAGACAAAGACGGCAACGCCGCATTCAAACTGTCGCTGAACGATTTCGTTATTCGCGCGCTCGCACTGGCGTTGCAACGGATACTGGAAGCAAATGCAGTTTGGGCCGGCGACCGCATTTTGCGCTTTGCCCATTCCGACATTGGCGTCGCGGTAGCGCTTGATGGTGGTCTGATCACGCCGGTACTGCGCAATGCTGAAGCGAAATCGGTGAGTGCTATTTCCGCGGAGATGAAGGATCTATCTGCTCGCGCCCGCGACAAGAAGCTGAAGCCCGGCGATTACCAGGGCGGCTCTTCGGCGATCTCCAATCTCGGCATGTACGGCGTGCGTGAGTTCACCGCTATCATCAATCCGCCGCATGCCACCATTCTCGCGGTCGGCGCGGTGCGCCGTCAGGCCGTGGAAAAGGACGACGGTAGCGTGGCGTTTGCGAGCTTCCTGACGGCAACACTGTCGTGCGACCATCGCGTGCTGGATGGCGCAACCGGAGCCAAGGTTCTGGCCACGATCAAGGGCTTGCTGGAATCGCCAGTGACCATGCTTGTGTGATGAAAGGAGAGATCATGGCTGACAAGCGTGAAGTCGTTCTCGTCGGCCCGCTGAAGCCTGTTGTCGTCAAAGGCCTCGACGCCATCTGTACCGTCTACAAAGCCGTTACCGCTCAGAACCAGGACACCTTCCTCGAGGATCATTCCAACGTCCGCGCCATCGCATGCAGCGACACAGCGTACAAAATTCCTGATGAGCTGATGGCGCGCTTCCCCAAGCTTGAACTCGTCTCGAGCTTTGGTGTTGGCTACGACCACATGGACGTCAAATACGCCTCCACGCACAACATCGTCCTGACCAACACGCCTGACGTTCTGACTGAAGAAGTCGCCGACACCGCACTCGGCTTGTTGCTGTCCACGGTGCGTGAACTTCCGCAAGCCGAGCGATTTGTCCGGGCTGGCAAGTGGCTTGAGCGTGGCTATCCCTTATCCAGGGCGACGCTGCGCAATCGCACTGTCGGTATGGTAGGCATGGGGGCCATCGGTCAGGCCATCGCCCACCGGCTTGATGCCTTTGGCGTGCCGGTGGTCTATCACACACGCAAACCGCGCCGCGACGTGAACTACCTGCATTGCCCAAATCTCATTGAGATGGCGCGCACCGTCGATATCCTGATGATCATCGTCCCGGGCGGTCCCGGAACCGCAAACCTGGTCAATGCCGAGGTACTCGACGCGCTCGGCCCTGAGGGCATCCTGATCAACATGGCGCGGGGTTCCGTGGTCGATGAGCCGGCGCTGATCAAGGCGCTGCAGGAAAAGCGCATCATGGCGGCAGGCTTGGACGTATTCGCCAAGGAGCCGAATGTGCCCGCGGAACTGATGGCGATGGATAACGTCGTACTGCTTCCGCACCTCGGCTCAGCGTCGGTCTATACGCGTGACAAGATGGACCAGCTTATTGTCGACAACATCGCCGCCTGGGCCGCGGGCAAGCCGCCGCTGACCCCGGTCGCAGAAACGCCTTTCAAAGGCTGGGCCGGGAGCTAGTACCGAATGCTGGCGGCTGCATCAGTGCCATGCCGCAGGCTTGCATGACGGACCTGGCGCCAGCGTGCTAATTTCCGCGTTAAAGTGAGTGAGCAGTTTCGGGCATGCGGGTCAGCGCTACTATCGGTGTGGTTTTTCTGCTGAGTCTTGGCAGCGGCGCTGTCCTTGCGCAGGACAATCAACCTGCTGAGCCACAAGTCACCGAGCCACAAGTTACGCAGCCACAAGCCTCGCCGCCGCAGAGCGACCAGCAGCAGAGTGAAAGCCGGGATCCTGTCTCCGACATGGTCGGAGCTTGGGAATTGTCCAACGCCGATCACGACAAGATCTGCAAGCTCAATTTCCGCAAAGATACTGCACCGAACGGTTACAAGCTCGATCTCGACAAGAACTGCGCGAACGTATTTCCATCAACCAAGGACGTCGTCGCCTGGACGATCGACAAGTTCGGCAACCTGCGCCTGCTCGACGGCAGCGGGGATGCGGCGCTTGAACTCTCCCAGGTCGAAGGCGGCATGTTCGACGGCTTCAAGCCGGAAGAGGGCCGTTACGTGTTGCAGGCCGCTGCCGCGGTGCAGACCCGCTCTGCTGACGATATGATCGGGGACTGGGCCATTGAGCGCGGCGCTGGTAAGCCAATCTGCCTGCTGACCCTGGCGAACACTCCTGCCCCGACGGGCGGCGACTACCTTACGATCACGCTCAAGCCCGGCTGCGACGTGCTGGTCACGCGGTTCGGCCCGACGGCATGGCGCATGGACAACAGCGATCTGGTGCTGTCGTCGACGCGCGGTCAGTCATGGCATTTCGAGGAAAACGACCTTAATACCTGGCAGCGCGTGCCGGGCATGCCTGATCCGGTGCTTCTCATCCGGCAAGGCGGCTAACAATCAAAACAAGCAGAAGCAGGGAATGAGTAAACGTCATCAGGTTATTATTGTCGGCGGCGGGCCCGTCGGCGTCGCTCTTGCCGTTGAACTCGGCTTGCGCGGAATTGATTGCGCACTGATCGAGCGCCGGCTTGAGCCGCAGCTCATCCCCAAGGGCCAGAACCTGACTCAGCGTTCCATGGAGCATCTGCATGCCTGGGGCGTCGCCGACCAGGTGCGTGCGATCCGGTTGTTGCCGCCGGAATTCCCGATGAGTGGCATCGTCTCCTATCGGGATTTCAACAACGAATATTGGTATGCGCCGCCGCTGCGCGAGATCGTCAATTCCTATTATTTCGAGCCGAACGAGCGGCTGCCCCAATACCTGGTCGAGGGCGTGCTGCGCAAACGCATGGCGCAACTCGACAAGGTCGAAGCCCGGTTCGGCTGGACCGCCGATAAAATAGAACAGGACGACAAGGGCGTTCGCGTTACCGTCGCCAGGGACGGCGTCACGGAAACGCTTGAGGCCGACTACGCAGTCGGCTGCGACGGCAGCAATTCCACCATCCGCAGGCAAATTGGTATCGAACGCAGCGGCGCCGATTTCGACCAGATCATGGTGCTGGCGCTATTCCGATCAAAGGAATTGCACGAGAAGCTGAAACGCTTCCCGCCGCGCTCGACCTATCGCGTGCTGAATCCGGACCTCAAAGGCTATTGGCAATTCTTCGGCCGTGTCGATGTCGGCGAGCGCTGGTTTTTCCACTCACCGGTGCCGGCGAACACCACGCGGGATAATTACGACTTCCAGGGCCTCCTGGAAAAGTCCGCAGGCTTCGCCTTCGCCGCCGACTTCGATTATGTCGGCTTCTGGGACTTGCGCATCGCGGTTGCCGAAACCTATCAGGTCGGTCGCGCCTTTATCGCCGGTGACGCCGCGCATTCGCATCCGCCCTATGGCGGTTACGGTCTCAATAACGGTCTCGATGACGTCGCCAATCTCGGCTGGAAGCTCGCGGCAAAACTGAAGGGTTGGGGCGGCGATGCGCTGCTTGAAAGCTACACCGAGGAACGCCGCCCGATTTTCAAGGAAACCGGCGAGAACTTCATCGAGGCGGGGATTAAAAGAGACGCGGTATTTCTCGACCGGTACAGTCCGGAGAAGAACCTCGAGGAATTCGAACAAGCCTGGAAAGATCACGCCGGCGCCGCAGCGCCGCGTGTCCTGACCTACGAGCCGAACTACGAGGGCTCACCGATTGTATTCGGGCCGCCAGGTGCGAAATCGAGCGCGAGCGGTTCGCACACGTTCAGGGCCCGCGCCGGACATCACTTGCCGCCGCAGCTTCTCTCTTCCGGACGCAACGTGTTCGAGGAGCTTGGAGCGGGCTTTACGCTCTTGGCATTCGATGTTGACGACAGTTCGGTACAGGCCTTCGAAACCGCCGCCCAAACGCTTGGCGTGCCGCTCAAGACCGTCCGCGATAGCTATCGCGATGGCCGGGAGGCTTACGAAGCCAGGATGATCCTGGTGCGGCCGGACCGTTACGTTACCTGGGTCGGCGATGCGGCTCCGAGCGACACAAAAACCGTGGTCAGCAAAGCCGCCGGCCGCAATTAGAGCATGATCCGGAAAAAGCCTGCCCTCGGACTCGATCCGTACGTGGACTTCCGGTTTTTCCGAAAGATCATGCTCCAACTGGAAATCTAGACTTTAATCCGATTCAACTTAATCGAAAATCAGAGTCTTGCGTTCGGTCTTCTACAGCGCCTTGATTTGCACTTTGCGGAACTTGACGATGCCGCTTTCGTCGGTAACGCCCTTGCCGTGCTGCAAGGCGATGCGACCCTTGGCGAATTTGTCCGCGTGTGCATCGACCACGGTCTTCTGGCCATTGAGCGCTACGTTGAACGTGTTGCCCTTGGCCATGATCTCGTAGACGTTCCACTTGTCGGCAGCGTGCGGCATCGGATCGACGGCACCGATATCGACAATCGCACCGGTGCCGTATTTCTGCTCAGGACGGGTGTCCCAGAGATTCACTTCATAGGCCGTCTTGCCGCTCACGCTGTTCGAATCGGTGCAGCGGATAAAGACGCCGCTGTTGGTCTTGGCTTCGATCCAGAACTCGACGCGGAGGCTGAAATCGCCGTAGTCGCTCTTCGAAACCATAAAGCCGTTGCCGTTATCGGCGACAAGCGCACCATCGACGAGCTTCCAGTTGGCAGTGCCGATCGGACTCCAATTATCGAGATTGGTGCCATCGAACAGCGTGGTCCAACCGGCATCTGCCTGCGCGGCCGCTGGTCTGATCAGTGCCGGCGCAAGACCGGCGCCACCGATCGAGAACAAGCTTGCTTTGATGATTTCCCGGCGATTCATCGTAATTCCTCCCTTATAAAACTTTTGTTATGCAGCGGAGACGGCACCCATGGCACCGCACTCAAATTGATTTTAACACCTTCAAACTGAAGTGTCCCTCGCGACCGAAGTCACTGGGGACCGCAGCTCCGGTTGGACCGTACAGCGCCTATTCGGCGGCAGCGCCGGGCATAAAAATCCAGGTAACTGAATTGTTTTGCTTCGATACCGAGCAGAATGTTTCCGGTGATCAGGTAGCCTGATATGACGAAAAAGACGTCGACGCCGACAAAGCCACCACCGAGAAAATTCGGAAATGCGTGAAACAAGACGACGAGAGCCACCGCGATTGCGCGGAGCCCGTCGATATCGGGTCTGTATCGTGGTTTGCGATGCCGGAGCTGATCGCTCATAAAACGCGAATTCTAACGAAGTTTTTACCTTCGCTGAGCTTCGCATTTTTGCGTGTAAGAAGGATTAGCGGCCGTTACTAGACGCTGCTAAACGGCCGCGTCACAGCAGACGATCTGCAGCACCATCTATTCTTTCCAAAAAGTTTAACCTTCGAGGGCATAATTGCCCTACCATGAGCGAAAATGAGGCAATGACGGCACGATGCCCCAAGTGCGCGCATCCGCTGCTCTATGTCACCTCGGTACCCCATCCAAAAGCCCCTGAAATGCAGCGGACAACCTTCGTCTGCTATTCCTGCAATCGAACCTGGAGCTATGCGCTCGCCCCAGCAATGGCCGAAGCCTATGCCGCTGCGTCCAACCCTCTGGCCGATCCGATCTGAATAGCGGTGCGCCGTTCGACAGCGGAACTCTGTTCAAGCGTCTAAATCAGCTTCAGCCCCTTCAGGCTGGCGTGCCCTTCCTTGCCGACAATGATGTGATCGTGCACGGAAATGCCGAGCGGTTGCGCCACCGAAATGATCTGCTGCGTCATCTGAATGTCGGCGCGCGACGGTGTCGGATCGCCGGATGGATGGTTGTGCACCAGGATCACGGCGGTGGCCGATAGTTCGAGAGCGCGCTTGACCACTTCGCGCGGATAGACCGGCGTGTGATCGATGGTGCCGGTCTGCTGAACCTCATCGGCGATGAGCTGGTTGCGCTTGTCGAGGAACAGCACGCGGAATTCTTCACGGTCAGCGAATGCCTGTGCGGTTCGACAATAATCGATCACCGTGGACCACGACGACAGCACCGGGCGTTTTTTCACCGCGCCGCGCAACAGCCGGCTCGCCACCGCTTGTGTGACTTTGAGCTCGGTGATGCTCGTTTGGCCGAGACCTTTAACCTCGGCGAGCCGCGACTCCGGCGCGCCGATCACTTCGGCGAATGAACCAAAGGTCTCAATCAAGGATTTGGCGAGTGGCTTGACGTCACGCTGCGGCAGCGCGCGAAACAGCAGCATTTCCAGGAGTTCATAGTCGGACAACGCATCGGCGCCGGCCTCGCGAAACCGCTTACGCAATCGATCGCGATGGCCCCAATAATGCGGCTGGGCCTCAGCGAGACCCGGTGCATCCTCTGATTTCTTCCGCGGCATGAGAACGTGAACGCTGCCCCGCAACCTGCAGCAAGGATGACCGGATTCCGATTTTTTGCAATCGCCTTGCGACGCGAGGTTACTTTGCTGCCGGATAAGGCGGTTTGTCCAAACCGCCTGGCGAGAGCGTAAAAATCTCGACGCCTTTGTCGGTGACGCCAACGCTGTGCTCAAATTGCGCGGACAGCGAACGGTCTCGCGTCACCGCGGTCCAACCGTCGGACAGCACTTTCACATGCGGCCGGCCGAGATTGATCATCGGTTCCACGGTAAAAAACATGCCAGGCTTGAGCACGATGCCTTCACCGGGGCGACCGATATGCACGATATTCGGCTCGTCGTGGAACAGCCGGCCAAGACCGTGACCGCAGAAATCCCGCACCACGCTCATGTGCTGGGCTTCGACAAAAGACTGGATAGCGTGGCCGATATCGCCGGTGGTAGCACCCGGCTTGATCGCGGCGATGCCGCGCATCATGCCATCGTAGGTAACCTCGATCAGGCGCTCGGCGCGGCGCGGAATCTCGCCCACTGCATACATGCGGCTTGAGTCGCCGTGCCAGCCGTCGAGGATCAGCGTCACGTCGACATTGATGATGTCGCCTTCGCGCAGCGGCTTTTCGTTCGGGATACCATGGCAGACGACGTGATTGATTGAAGTGCAGGTCGCCTTGCGATAGCCGCGATACATCAGCGTGGCCGGCAGAGCATGATGGTCCATGCCGAATTCGTAGACCAGATGCTCGATATGGTCGGTCGTCACGCCAGGCCTGATCTCCCCGACCAGGAGGTCGAGACACTCTGCCGCGAGGCGGCCTGCCTTACGCATGCCCGCGAAGGCAGCAGGGCCATAAAGCTTGATCTGTCCGGTTTTGCGGAGCGGCGCCGCGGCCGCATCAACATAGGTCATGGCAAGTTGGAGGTCAGGTGTCCGTGAAGCGATTGAACCGCAATGTAATCATGCACGCGCCCAACGCAAGCAACCCGCTACCCGGCCACAACAGGCACCGGAGCCACGATTTCTATGCTGTCGACGGTGACCGAACACCGCCAGGCCAGCATTTCGACGCCGGCCGCCTTGGCCCGGTCGAACGCGGCAGCGTAGGCCGGATCGATATCGCGGGCGACCGTGAAACGATCCGCCGACGGGATCTGGATGATGTAAAGCTGCACGGCGCGTGCGCCGTTGGCAACAACCGTCGCAAGCTCGTCGAGATGCTTCGCGCCCCGTACCGTGACGCAATCGGGAAACTCGGCCAGCCCCCGCTTGCGCATCAAGTGCACGTTCTTGATTTCCAGATAGCACGGCTGCCGTTCGGGGCTTTCCAGCAAAAAATCGACGCGCGAATTGGTACCGTATTTCACCTCGCGGCGAACCGATGCGTAATCGCGCAGCTCGGGAATGAGCCCGGTGCCGAGGATGTCGGACACCAGTAGATTGGGATAGGCAGTGTTGACGCCGACGAGTTCGGGACCGTTGCCGAAATCCGCTTCCACCAGCTCCCAACTGAATGGCAGCTTGCGCATCGGATTGTTGGAGTTCGATATCCAGATACGTGAAAACGGCCGGGCCAGACCCGTCATGGCGCCAGGATTGCCGACATGGACGGTCATCATGTCCCCGTTCTCGAGTACCACGTCGGCCAAGAACCGCTTGTAGCGCTTTACAAGCGTTGCCGGGATCAGCTTCGAGACAAATTGCATGGCGCAGAGCTAAACGGAGCCCGGCCGGATGAAAAGGGCTTTGTCCGGCGGTCAGGTCGCGATGTTGCCGGCAAGCTCATCCTCGATGTGCACGCGGATAATCTCGTCAAATGAAGCCTCAGCCGCAAAACCGAGCGCCAGCGCGCGGCGCGGATCGAAGCGCCGCGGCCAGCCGGCCACAATCCTCGACACCAGCGGATCCGGCTCGTGCCGGATGCGCGCGGCAACCTTGTCACCGGCGATACGGCGTAGCGCCGCAATTTGCTCGGCAACGGTACAGCCCACGCCGGGCAAGGTGAGGTTGATGCGCGGGCCAAGCTGCTCTTTGTCGAGACCCGCCGCGTGAATGAGGAATCCGACCGCGGCGCGCGGACTTGCATGCCAGTGCATCACGCTCTCCTCAACCGGAAGCACAGCTTCCTGCCCGGCCAGCGGCTCACGGATGATCGAAGAGAAAAAGCCCGAAGCCGCCTTGTTCGGCTTGCCCGGCCGCACATTGATGGTCGGCAGCCGGATACCCACACCATCGATAAAGCCGCGCCGCGTATAGTCGGCGAGCAGCAACTCGATGATGGCCTTCTGAGTGCCGTAGGATGTCAGCGGGGTGTGATGAAAGTCGTCCGGGATCGCGTCGGGGAACGGCGCGCCAAACACTGCGATGGAGGAAGTGAAGACAAAGCGTGGACAATAACCGTCGCCGATTGCCCGCACCGCCTCAATAAGCGAGCGCGAACCGTCAAGATTGACGTGAATGCCTTTTTCAAAATCGGTTTCCGCCTCACCAGAAACCACGGCTGCGAGATGAAAGATGACATCGGGACGGCCCGCAACGGCTTTAATTGCGGTATCGGGGCGGCCAATGTCGGCTGCAAAGCTTTCAACAGCGCCGGAGAATTTCAACGGCGTGTCGGGAGCGATCACATCGGTCAGCGTCAGTGTCTCGATCTCGCGGCCGTTGAGTGCCTCGTCACTGATTAAGCGCGCGATCAGCTTGCGCCCGACCATTCCCGCTGCGCCGGTGATAAGGATGTGCATGCTTGGTTCCGTCACCCTGAGGTGCGAGCAATAAGCGCGTTTACGCGCGTCTTTGACGCGCTATGGCGAGCCTCGAAGGGCGACGGCCGAGGCGTTGGGGCTGGCATCCTTCGAGGGCCACTACGCGGCCACCTCAGGATGACGACTTTTGAGTTACAGTGCCATCCCACCGTCGACGAGATGGGTCTGGCCGGTGATGTAGCTGGATTCATCGCTGGCAAGGAAAAGCGCCAGCAAGGCAACTTCCTTGGCGGTGCCGAGCCGGCCCATCGGCTGGCGCTCGACAAAGCCCTCGCGCACGGCATCGTTGGATTTTCCGGTCTGCTTGGAGAGTGCGTCGATGCGCTCCTCAAGCGACGGCAATTCGATGGTGCCGGGACAGATCGCGTTGCAGCGAATGCCTTGCTTGATGAAATCGGCCGCGATTGCCTTGGTCAGCCCGATCACAGCGGCTTTGGTCGTACCGTAGGCATAGCGCGCCGGCACGCCACGAATCGACGATACCGCGGACGAGATATTGACGATCGAGCCCTTCTTCTTGTCCAGCATCGCAGGCAGGAACGCTTTCAGCATGCGATGCATCGACTTGACGTTGAGATCAAACGAAAAGTCCCAATCCTTGTCAGTGCAATCGAAGATCGTGCCCTGGTGCACATAGCCGGCGCAATTCATCAATATGTCGAGCGCGCCGACTTCCTTGGCCGAGCGCATCGATATTGTCCTGCGAGCGCACATCGAGCTTCTTGCACGCCTTGGCGTTGAGGCCTTTGAGCTTGTCGTCGGCGAGATCGGTCGCGATGACACTCGCACCTTCGGCAATGAACGTTTCCGCAATGGCGCGGCCAATGCCCTGCCCGGCCGCCGTGACCAGTGCGACTTTGCCTTTCAACCTGTCACTCATGCCAACCTCACGCGTCTGCCTGTTGTCCGTTCAGGGCCGCCAGACTGACTTTCTGGCGACCCGCGTTATCGAAATTGTCCGGCGCCAGCCAGCGCTCGAAACTCGCTTTGCGGGCCGGCCATTCCCAGTCGAGTGATGGAATACCACGCAGTATCGCGCGTGCGGCCCTTGGTGATCATGTGCTGGCGGAAAATAGCCTCAAAGGTGAAACCATAACGCAACGCGGCGCGCCGTGACGCCGCGTTGAGCGAATTGCATTTCCACTCGTAACGCCGGTAGCCGAGTGTTTCGAAGGCATAACGCGCCAACAGGTATTGAGTTTCAGTCCCGAGCGGCGTGCGCTGCAACCCGGGGCCATACACGATGCTGCCGATTTCGACGGCGCGCATTTCCGGCCGGATTGCCATCAACGCCAGCAGGCCGACCGCAACGCCGTCCTGATCCAGTACGGTAAAAAAATACGGATCTTCTTTAGTCTCGCGATCGGCCAGCCACGCGGTGAACGCATTTTGATCCGCGAAGGGCCCGGCACTGGAAATGTAAGTCCAGACTTCCCGATGATCGCCGAGCGCAGACCACAGCGCGGCGGCGTCCCGCCGTGCGTCCAGACGGGCCGCCGTACCAAACTGGCCTTGCAGCATGACCGGCTCGGGCCGACGCGCCGGCGTTGTATCGACGAGCGGCCCTACGGTTTGGGCGGTAGTTCGTGTGATGGCCTCGGCCTTGCTGCCGTTAAAGGTGGCGAGACCGATTTTCTGCCGGCCCTCCGCATCGAAATTTTCCGGCGCCAGCCAGCGTTCGAAACTCGCCTTGCGTGACGCCCATTCGCTATCGAGCATCGAGAACCAGGCATCATCGCGGTTGTGGCCTTTGGCAATGATGTAATTGACGAAAGGTGCCTTCGTAGCTGAAACCATAACGCAAGGCCGCGCGGCGGGACGGCGCATTAAATGAATTGCATTTCCATTCGTAGCGACGATAGCCAAGTGTTTCGAACACATAACGCGCCAGCAGGTATTGTGCTTCGGTGCCAAGCGGTGTGCGTTGCAGCGCCGGTGAATAGAGCACGTGGCCGACTTCGATCACCCGCATTTGCGGCACGATCCGCAGCAGCGTGAAATAGCCGACGGCACGGCCCGCCGCGTCGATAATCGCATAGGCATACGGATCCTCGGCGGCCGCCCGCATCGCGATGAAGTTCGTGAACTCCTGCTCGCTCGCGAACGGACCGTCCGCCGAAATATAAGTCCAGACCTGATCCTGCCCGGCAAATACGCTTCCACAAATCGGCCGCATGCTCGGGTTTTAGTTTCTCGACGCGCCCATAGCGGCCCTTGCAACGTCACCGGGCCAGGCCGCGGTGCAGGCGTCGAATCGACCGGCAAACCGATTGGCTGGCCGGTTTCCGGATCGGTTACGATGGGTCAGGTCATGAAGTCAGTTTCTTGCGATCTTCGCCGAAAAATTTGTTCAGCTCCGGATTGCTGATCAGACCGGCAAAGCTGTCGAACCGGCCCTCCTGGGCAATCTCGGTCGCACTCTTGATGAAAGCGTGCATGGCAACGCGGGCGAGCGAGCCGCCGACGCTGATGCGGCGTACGCCCATCGCCGCGATATCGCTGACCGTGAAGCCGAACGCGTTGCTGTTGAGAAAATTCACCGGCTTCGGCGCCACCGCTTTCACAACAGCTTCGATCTGTTCGCGGGTTTTGATGCCAGGCGCATAGAGGCAATCAGCGCCGGCGGCGGCGTAGGCTTTGAGCCGGCGAATTGCATCGTCGAGATCGTTGACGCCGCGAACGAAATTCTCCGCGCGCGCCGTAAACACCACGTCACCGCCGGCGCGATCGACTGCGGCCCGAGCGGCCTTGACCCGCGCCACGGCAGTATCGAGGTCGTAAAGCGGCGTCGTCGAATTGTTCGGGGAGTCCTCGATCGACAATCCAGCGACTCCGGTTGCGATGCAGCGAGTCACATGCTCCGCCACGCTTTCGGGGCTGTCGGCAAGACCATCCTCAAAATCGGCGTTGAGCGGTATGTCAGTCGCTTCGGCCAGCTCCTTGAAATGCGCCAGCACCATTTCGAGGATCTTGCCCACCGTCAGGAAAGCCCAGCGCATGGGCGTGGCCGGAACTGGTCGTCGCCAGCGCTTTGAAACCCAGGCTCTGCAAATACCGCGCGGTGCCTACGTTCCACGGATTGGGAATGACGAAACACCCGGCTTCGTGGAGCTTACGGAATGTCTTGCGCTTTTCGGCGACTGACGGACGTGAAGCAGACATGATTAACTCCCGGCACTAGTGGAGCTTTAATTCAAACATTCGCTCGGTGTGGTTGCGGAGACGGGAGGCGAATGTTTGAATCGAACCACTAGTGATTGTCGCGCGGCAGCGAAGTTTGCGCAACACGCTGATATTTGATCGCCGGTTCGAGCACCATGCCGTCGCCGAGTTGCTCGACCATGGAGCGCTGGATTTCCTGCCACGGCGTCTGGCTCGGCGGATAGGGATAACCACCGCTCTCCTGTAGCGCTGCGCGCCGGGCATTCAATTCGTCCGCCGAGATCAGAATATCGGCAGTGCCTTTGTTGAGGTCGATGCGAACCCGATCGCCGGTCTCAAGCAGCGCAAGTCCGCCCCCTGCTGCCGCTTCCGGCGAGGCATTGAGGATCGATGGCGAACCCGAGGTACCGGACTGGCGGCCATCGCCGATGCAGGCGAGCGCGGTGATGCCTTTTTTGATCAAGGCCGCCGGTGGCTGCATGTTCACCACTTCCGCCGAGCCCGGATAGCCGATCGCACCGGCGCCGCGCATGAACAGGATCGAATGCTCGTCGATGCCGAGCGACGGATCTTCGATACGGTGGTGATAATCCTCCGGTCCGTCGAACACGACCGCGCGGCCTTCAAAAGCGTTCGGGCTCTTTGGATCGGATAGATAACGCTTGCGGAACTCCTCGGAGATCACGCTGGTTTTCATGATCGCGGAATCGAACAGATTGCCGTGCAGCACCTTGAAGCCGGCGTGCGCCTTTAGCGGCTTGTCGTACGAGCAGATCACTTCGGCGTTGTGATTTTTAGCGCGCGCCAGGTTTTCCTTGACCGTCTTGCCGTTGACGGTGAGCGCATCGCCATGAAGCTTCCCTGCCGCGTCGAGTTCACGCAGCACCGCGGGCAGACCGCCGGCGCGATAATAATCTTCGCCAAGATAAGCGCCGGCAGGCTGCATATTGACCAGAAGCGGCACGTCGTAACCGATCTTCTCCCAATCGTCGATCGCAAGCCTTACGCCGATATGGCGTGCGATCGCGTTGACGTGGATCGGGGCGTTGGTTGAACCGCCGATCGCCGAGCACGCGACAATCGCATTTTCAAATGCAGCGCGGGTGAGAATGTCCGACGGCTTCAAATCTTCATGCACGATCTCGACGGCACGTACGCCGGTGTCATAAGCGATCTGACCGCGCTCGCGGTACGGCGCCGGGATCGCGGCGCAGCCGGGCAATGCCATGCCCAGCGCTTCGGCCATCGCATTCATGGTCGACGCCGTTCCCATGGTGTTGCAATGGCCGACCGACGGCGCGGAGTTGGCGACGATCTCGATGAATTCCTTGTAGTCGATCTTGCCGGCTGCCTGATCCTGACGCGCCTGCCAGATCAGCGTGCCTGAGCCCATCAGCTTGCCGTCTTGCACGTGATTGAGCATCGGCCCGCCGCACAACACGATCGCCGGAGTGTTGACTGTCGCTGCCGCCATCAAACAAGCCGGCGTGGTTTTGTCACAGCCTGTCATCAGCACCACGCCATCAAGCGGATAGCCGTACAGCACTTCCACCAGACCGAGATAAGCAAGATTGCGATCGAGCGCCGCGGTCGGACGCTTGCCGGTTTCCTGGATCGGATGCACCGGAAATTCCATCGCGATACCGCCGGCATCGCGGATGCCGGCACGAACGCGCTCGGCAAGCTGGAGGTGATGCCGATTGCACGGACTTAGATCCGAACCAGTTTGGGCAATGCCGATGATGGGCCGGCCCGACGTTAGTTCAGTGCGGGTCAGGCCATAATTCAGATAGCGCTCCAAATAGAGCGCGGTCATGCTCGGATTTTCAGGATTGTCGAACCATAATTGCGACCGCAGACGGCGCGATTTTGAGCCCTGCGATTTTTTGATATCAGCCATCGATTTCTCCCGGCGCTTCTCCCGCAGTGTCTAGATATGGCGCATTAACGCCCCGCGGGAACCACTCAATCTGATCTTTCAATTCATGAAAGCGAGAGCTGTTCTACGGCGCCCGCCAAATGGGCAATTTCATGCCCTCGCAAGCCTGCTCTGTAAAAATTCAATCGTTAATGCTGCATTGCAATATATTAAGGTAATGTGACGCATAAAAATGGCGTTAATAATCTGATATTCCATAACATATTAGTGAACAAGCGAATCTTGTGCATCGCACAATAATCAGTAAGTAGGCGGCAAGGGTGATCGGACACGGAGATTCAAAATGAAATCGCTCAACACCAAGCTGCTGCTTTCGGCCCTCGGTATCGCGTTGCTCGCGACTCCCGCATTTGCGCAGAAGCCAACTCGTCAGGTTTCGCAGGAGCAATCAACCCAGTATCAGGTCCAAGCGCAGCCGTATCACAATGGCGATACCGTTAGCGGAAGCGCATCGAACCGCTTCGAGCAAGAGAACGGCTTCTACGCCGGCAACCGAGCGCAGTAATAGCGTCTCGAAACCGGAGCGCATACGCTCCGGTTCCAGGAAAAGCCTGGGGCTGCTTCAGGCCGTTTGAGAACTGCGCGAGTCAGACAAGAAGGGCCGCATCGACAACGATGTGGCCTTTTCCATGAGCTACGCAACCGCCTGAAGGGAAAAAGGTCCCACTTTTCCGGGACCTTTTTGCGTTTCCTACACAGCCTGCCCGGCCCGGGGCTTCTTGTTTTTGCTGACCGATTACGTTCAACTTGCGACCAATATGACGGCTTCGAGGAACGCTACGGGAAACTCCAAACAGAGCGCCTAAAGGAAATGCCATGCTGAAAACGGTTCCGGCTTTCGATCGCATTGGTGAGGAGAATGCTTTCGCCGTGTTGGCGCGCGCCAATGCACTTGCCGCGCAGGGCCGCGACATCATCAGCCTCGGCATCGGTCAGCCAGATTTCCGCACGCCGGACTTCATCGTCGAGGCCGCGATCAAGGCGCTACGCGACGGCCATCATGGCTACACGCCCGCGAACGGCATCCCACAGCTGCGTGAGGCGGTCGCCGCCGACCTGCACAAGCGCTACAAGGTCACGGTATCGCCCGATGAAGTCATGATCATGCCCGGCGGCAAGCCGACCATGTTCATGTCGATCTTGATGTTCGGCGAGCCGGGCGTCGACATCCTCTATCCGGACCCCGGCTTTCCGATTTATCGATCGATGATTGAATACACCGGCGCGCGGCCGATCCCGGTGCCGATTCGCGAGGAAAACAGCTTTGCATTCTCGGCGGAAGAAACGCTGAGGTTGATCACACCGCAGACCCGGCTGCTCATTATCAACTCGCCGGCCAATCCGACCGGTGGCGTCACGCCGAAGAGCGAGATCGACAAGCTGGTCGCAGGTCTCGAGAAATTTCCCGACGTCTGCGTGATGTCAGACGAGATCTACGATCACATGGTCTATGACGGCGAGCAGCACGTTTGTTTGCTGTCTTATCCATCGATCCGTGACCGGCTGATCCTGCTCAACGGCTGGTCGAAAACTTACGCCATGACCGGCTGGCGGCTTGGCTACGCGGTGTGGCCCGGCAAGCTCTACGACTATGCACGCAAGCTCGCGGTCAACCTGCATTCCTGCGTCAATGCCTCCGCGCAATATGCCGGCCTTGCCGCGCTCACCGGGCCGCAGGACGAAGTGAAAAGATGGTCGCCGAGTTCGACAGACGGCGCAAAGTCGTGGTCGCGGGCTTGAATAAGCTGCCCGGCGTCTCGTGCGCAACGCCGAAAGGCGCGTTCTATGCGTTTCCGAACGTCAAACAAACCGGCTGGAAGGCGAAAGAGCTAGCCAACACGCTGCTCAACGACACCGGCGTCGTCACCATCGGTGGGCCCGACTTTGGCATTCTTGGCGAAGGCTATCTGCGGCTGTCCTATGCCAACTCGACCGAAAACATCCTGAAAGCGCTCGACCGCATGGGCAAGTTTTTGTCGAACCGAAAGCCGCGTGACCTTTTCCTCGCAGTCATTCCTGCGTCCTGGCCAGGCGCGAGGCGTCGTCTGACGCTATTGTCCCGGCCATCCACGTCTTTAGGCTCTCCGTCATCAAAACGCATGTCCCACATAAGCACGGCTGAGGGAGGCCAAATGTCTAACGCATCTCTCCGAAGAACAGAAACTGATGCGGCAGTCATGCCGCGACTTCGTCGACGACGTCATTCTTCCGTTCATTCGCAGCGACTGGCAACGCGAATGGTCGATGGCACCGGAAGACCGGCTGCCACCGTCGATCCTTGAAGGCGCCGAAAAAGTCGGCATCAGAACGCTCGGCGTGCCGGAGGAATTCGGCGGTATCGAACTCGACCGCGCCAGCGAGGTGCAAACCTTCGCGCTGATTGCCGAGGAGATCGCCCGCGGCGATTCAGGCCTTGCCGACAAGCTGGTACAGAACTGGAAAGTCTCGGTGCTGTTGCGCAACGTCGCGCCTCGGCACTTGCAGGAAAAATGGTTCAAGCGGCTGCTTGACGATCCACAATTTCTGCTCGCGCATTGTTTGACTGAGCCGCGCGGCGCATCGGACCGCTGGCTTCCTTATAACGTACCGGAAGCCGCGATGCAGACCCGCGCGGTGAAGAAGAACGGCGAATGGATCATCAACGGCCGCAAGCAATTCATTTCCAATGGCTACGATGCAAGCCTGTTCGTGGTCTACGCCAACACCAATCAGCAAGTCGGCATGCTGCAGGGCACATCGAGTTTCCTGGTGCCGCGCGGCACGCCGGGACTGACGATCGCGCGTTGCAATGAAACGCTTGGCTGCCGCTTCATGAACAACGGCGAGCTGGTATTCGAGGACATGCGCGTACCAGAGGATCATCTCCTGGTCGAAAGCGACGCGCTCGGCAAGGCGGCGGTCTATTTTCGTCCCGGCAAGATCATCCAGGCGGCAAAGAATCTGGGCGTCGGCGTGCGCGCTTTCGAGGTCACTTCGGATTACGTACAAAACTACGTCCAGGGTGGCCGTATCCTGATCAAGCATCAGGCCGTGGCGCTGCGGCTTGCCGACATGGCGACTCGCATCGAAGCGGTGCGGGCTTTGCTGGACCGCGCTTCACGAGCCGTTGATGACAACGCGCCCGATGCCGACGCGCTGTGCAACATGGCCAAGGTGTTTGCCTCGGAAGAGATCATGAAGGTCGCGCAACATGCGGTCGAGCTGCATGGCGGCAACGGCATGATGCTCGATTTTGGCGTCGAAAAGCTTTTGCGGGATGCCGCAATTTTTCTGCATATGGATGCCACCGTAGACATCTCGAAGCTGAAGATCGTCAAGTCGCTGTTCCCGCACACTGCCGGCAAATATGCCGGGCCGGAGAGATTAGCTCTTCTGGGATAGCCGAAAGCCGATCACCACAATGGCCAGCCCAAGCAGTTGCCATGCGCTGGGTAGTTCACCGAGTGTTAGCGCGCCGATGACCAGCGCAAATGGCGGCACCAATGCGGGATACAGCGCCGCGCGGCCGGCCCCGAGCAACACGACGGCGCGGGTAAACAGATAGACGGCACCCGCGCCGGCAAACAGGCCCTGCACCACAGCTTGCAGCAAATTCTCCAGAAAACCTGCCGCAATGAAATTCTGATAGCTGAAATACAGCAACGGCAATCCAGCCAGTGACAGCACGCTCGTCACCGCCATGGCTCGCGTGGCATCGATATGCCAGAGCCGCAACAGCATGCCGAAGACCGCGAAGGACGCACCGGCTGCGGCAAACAACAGATCGCCGGTAAAGCCGCTGCGGCCCATGGTGCTCAGCGCCTCTACCCCAATCACGCACAGCCCGAGCACAATAGTGAGCGCGCCGGCGATCCGGCGCGGCGGCAACGGCTCGTGCAGGACCAGCCGCGCCAGCACCAGTCCACCGAGAGCGGCGCACGAGGGCTGTATGATGGTGCCGTGGCCTAACGGCACGAACAGGTAGCCAAAGTAGCTCCACAGCGCGAGCGGCAGGCCGCCAAAGACCGTGATGAGGATGCCACGGCGCCAGCCGAGACCGCCTAGATTGCTCAAGCCCCCGGCTGCGATGACCGGCAGCAGGACGATGCCGGGCCACACGAAGCGGTGGAGGGCCAGCACCAGAGGCGACATTCCTGCGAGCACGCCGTGGCGCGCGGCGACGAAGCCAAGCGCCCAGCACAACGCCGAGCCAGCGCCGCACAGCACGCCTAAAATAGGCGGCTTTTGGACGGGCACGAAAATCGGCTGTTCCATCTCGTCGCGACCATAGTCACCGCGATTGGGCGGAACAACACGCGTTCTACTGAAAGGCGTCTTCGCGCCGCGCGAAGCCCGTTCAGAGCAAATCTGAAATCCGCGTCCTTGATCAACTCGAGACCGCCGGTCGCAACAACCTTGCCGCCGTCAAGCAACACCACCTCTGTCGCAATGCGACGGACCTCGGCAGGCGTATGGCTGACATAGACGATCGGAACTTTAGTCTCGTCACGTAACCTCACGAGGTAAGGCAGGATTTCCCGCTTGTGCCCGGCATCGAGCGAGGCGAGCGGTTCATCGAGCAACAAAAGCTTCGGCCGCGTCAACAGTGCGCGGCCGACCGCGATACGCTGGCGCTCGCCGCCGGAAAGCATGCTCGGCCGCCGATCGAGCAGGTGGCCAATGTCCAGCAGCGCGGCGGTGCGATCGAAGTCCTTGCTGTCGCGCGGCTGGCGGCTCATGCGCCGGCCGTAGTCGAGATTTTGGCGCACCGACAGATGCGGAAACAGCCGGCCCTCCTGAAACACGTAGCCGATCCGGCGCTTGTGCGGCGGCACGTCAATGCCGCGTGCGGAGTCGAACAGCACGGTGTCGTCGAGCGCGATTGTTCCGCGATCCGGCCGGAGCAGACCGGCGATCATGTTCACCAGCGAGGTCTTGCCCGAGCCTGAGGGGCCGAACAGCGCGGTTGCGCCACCTGCGACCTGAAATTTCACACTCGCTGTGAATGCGCCGAGCTTTTTGTCGACATCAACAGCAAGCACGGTCAACCACCGTGAAAACGGATCGCGGCGCGGCGCGACAGCCACTCTGACGCGATCAGAGCGGCGAATGCGAGTGCGATCGAAATCAGGACCAGCCGTCCCGCCTCGGCATCACTGCCGGGGATTTGTGTCAGGGTGTAGATCGCAGCCGAGATGGTCTGTGTCTGGCCGGGAATATTGGCGACGAACGTGATCGTAGCGCCGAACTCGCCAAGCGCGCGTGCAAAGCACAGCACGACGCCGACGATCACGCCGGGCAACGCCAGCGGCAGCGTGATCGTCAGGAATACCCACAGATTATTGGCTCCGAGTGTGGATGCAGCGTCCTCGAGTTTGCGATCGATCGCTTCGAGCGCCTGCCGGATTGGCCGCACCATCAGGGGAAAACCCATCACACCGCAGGACAGTACCGCTCCAGTCCAGCGGAACGAAAGCACGACGCCAAACCAATCATAGAGGAATTCGCCGATCGGTCCGCGCCGCCCGAATGAAATCAAGAGCAGATACCCCGTAACAACCGGCGGCAGCACCAGCGGCAGGAACACCAGACCATCGAGTAAGGTTTTGCCCCAGAAATCCTTGCGGGCGAGCAGCCATCCGACCGCGATGCCTAGCGGCAACGCGAATACCGTCGCTACAATCGAAATGCGCAGGGACAGCGCGACCGCAGTCCATTCTTCGGGCGTGAGGCCGAGCACGATCGTCCTGACGGTTTCCGGCGGATCCGGTCGATTACTTTACCAGAACGGTGAAGCCGTACTTCTCAAAAATCGTCTTGGCGGCCGCCGAGCGCAGGAATGCCAAATACGGCCGTTGCGTCGGGCTTGGCACTCACGGTCGCGGCCACCGGGTAGATGATCGGATCATGCGAGTCTTCCGGGAACGTAGCTACGATCTTCACGCCCGGTTCGACCTTGGCATCGGTCGAATAAACGATGCCAAGCGGGGCTTCGCCACGAGCGACAAGGGTCAGCGCGGCGCGGACGTTCTGCGTCATTGCCATTTTTGGCTCAACGGCCGACCAGACGCCCAGTTTTTGCAGCGCCGCTTGAGCATAGATCCCAACCGGCACGGCCTTCACGTCGCCGGTGGCGATATGGCCGTCGCCGGCAAGGCCTGCGAGATCGAAGCCTGGCTTGATGGTGACGTTGCTGATCTTGGAATCCTTCGGCGCGATCAGCACCAGTTCGTTGCCGAGCAGATTGACCTTCGTACTGTCGTTGATCAGCTTCTTCTGCGAACCGTAGTCCATCCACTTCAGGTCAGCGGAAACGAACACGTCGGCGGGGGCGCCGCCTTCGATCTGCTTCATCAGCGTCGAGCTTGCGTCGTAGCTGGCGGCGACCTTGACGCCGCTTTGTTTGGTGTAGGCCGCATCGACATCGTCGAGCGCATTCTTCATCGAGGCGGCGGCGAACACAGTGATGGATTTTTCCTGCGCATGGGCTGCGCCGGAAACGGCGGCAATCGAAAATGCGGCGCTGAGCGCCAGGACGACTGATCTTCTTGCAAGCACGACGGTTCTCCAAATGATCTGGCCGCGCGCATGCGGTGCGCGCGAACCACGCGAATCTCGATGTCTGAGGGGCCGCCTTGTGAACCGTCGTTCGAGGCGTTAGCGGCGCGCGCCCAGCGCTCCGCCAGTGCTGGCAACAATAGGCCCCCGGTTTGACACGAACAAGGCAGGCATTGTCGCACAGCGCGATGACTGACTCCGCAAGTGCCGTGCTATTATTCCTCCGAGATCGCGGGGAACGTCACATGGCCGGGGCAATGGAAGGCGAGTTCGACTACATCATAGTCGGCGCCGGTTCCGCCGGCTGCATTCTCGCTAACCGGCTGTCGGCCGACCCGACCAAGCGGGTACTGATCCTCGAAGCCGGCGGCCGCGACAACTGGATCTGGTTTCACATTCCCGTCGGCTATCTGTTCGCGATCGGCAATCCACGCTCCGACTGGCTGTTCAAGACCGAGCCGGAGGAAGGACTGAACGGGCGCAGCCTGAATTATCCGCGCGGCAAAGTGATCGGCGGATCATCCTCCATCAACGCGATGATCTATATGCGCGGCCAAGCCGCCGATTTCGATCATTGGCGACAGCTCGGTCTCAACGGCTGGGGCTGGAACGACGTGCTGCCGTTTTTCCGTAAGCACGAGAATCATTTCATGGGCGAAAGCGACGCCCATGCTGTTGGCGGGGAATGGCACGTTTCCGAGCCGCGCGTGCGCTGGGATTTATTGGACGCATTCCGCGCCGCGGCAGAGCAAGCCGGCATCAAGTCCATTCCCGATTTCAATTGCGGCGACAACGAAGGCATTGGCGCATTTCACGTCAATCAGAGACGCGGCCGGCGCTGGTCTGCAGCCAGTGCGTTTTTGAAGCCGGTGTTGAACCGGCAGAATCTCCGGCTCGAAACTGGCTGCCTGGTCGAAGGCATCGTGTTCGACGGCAAGCGCGCGGCTGGCGTACGATGGTCGCAAGGCAGCGAGACCCGCACCGCAAAGTGCCGCGGCGAAGTGATTTTGGCGGCGGGTTCGATCGGTTCCACGCAAGTCTTGTTGTTGTCTGGCGTCGGCCCGGCGCAGCAGTTGCAGGAACACGGCGTTCCAATCCTGCTTGACCGTCCGGGTGTCGGCAACAATCTGCAGGATCATTTGCAGCTGCGAATGATCTACAAGGTCGACGGCATCGCAACTCTGAACGAGCGCTATCATGCGCGGTTTGGCATGACGCGGATGCTTGCCGAATTTGCGTTGTTTCGGCGCGGACCCTTGACCATGGCGCCATCGCAACTCGGTGCGTTTACCCGCTCCGATCCGGATCAGGAGCGCGCCAATTTGCAATATCACGTGCAGCCGCTATCGCTCGACCGTTTCGGCGAACCGCTGCACACATTCCCCGCCTTTACGGCGAGCGTTGCCAATGTGCGGCCGACCAGCCGTGGCTATGTGCGGCTGCGCTCGCGCGAGCCTGCCGACAAGCCGCTCATCAAGCCCAACTATCTTTCGACCGACGAGGACCGCCGCATCGCCGCAAGTTCAATACGGCTGACCCGCCGCATCGTCGGGCAGCCGGCGCTGAAAGACTTTCATCCTCAGGAATATCTGCCCGGCGCCAATGTCGGCGATGACGAACAGGTGCTCATCAAGGCTGCCGGCGATATCGGCACGACCATTTTCCACCCCGTAGGCACCGCAAAGATGGGATTGCCGAGCGATCCGATGATGGTGGTTGACGATCGGCTGCGCGTGTTCGGCCTCGAACGCTTGCGCGTCGTCGATGCGTCTGTAATGCCGTCGATTACGTCTGGAAACACCAATGCGCCGACCATGATGATCGCGGAGCGCGGCGCAAACTTGATCCGCGACGACGCCAAGACCCTGTGACATGACGGTGTGATGAGGCTTGCATCATGAACCCAGCGCTGCGCGCCAAAGCGATGCTGACCGATCCATTCGCCGAATGGGCTCGGATCGAGCGCGAGTCCGGCGATCCCGCTTTTCTGCTCAGCCGTTATGTCGCGATACTGGCCCTGGTGCCTGCACTGTTTGGATTTATAGGCGCCTGCGTCGTCGGCACATTCGTGCCAGGCGCGGGTTTGATGCGCGCGCCATGGTTCGATGCCGGGTTCGGGGCAATCATCCTTTATGTCGAGAGTTTTATCGCAGTGTTCGTGCTCGCTTTCATCATCAACATTGCTGCGCCTCTGTTCGGCGGCAAAAAGGATTTCGATGCAGCACTGAAGCTCGCAGTTTATTCGTTCACGCCGGCGTGGCTTGTCGGCATCTTTCTGCTGATGCCGGGGTTGCGCTTTTTGGTACTGACCGCCTTTTACGGCGCCTATGTTCTTGCCACCGGCCTGCCCCGGCTGATGAAAGCGCCAAAGACACAATCAGCGCTCTACGTCGCTCTCGCGACCGCCTGCGCGTTCGGGCTGGTCGTTGGCGGCGTGGTTGCGCAACGAGCGATTTTTCCGGCCTCCGGAATCTAGGCCCGTCGCTTACGGCGCCATCACGATCTGCCTGCACTCTTTCGGCAGCGCCGCGAGCGTGGGGCCGGGCCGTGGCGGGGCCGGCACTAGCGGCGGCTTCGGATGCAGCACGCCTTCGGTGAACCAGTAATCCATGGCGTGGCCGCAACCGTCACCTTCCGGCACCGGGGGTTGCGCCTTTGCACTGCGGACTGTCGGCGGGACAAGCGATGCGAATGTGGAAATGCTCGGCATGTCCCCACCACGGCCGCACCTTCGCCAGCCAATTTCGATCAGAACCAGCCTCGCGGCACATCGCTTTCTTGATCGCGGCATTGACGAAAATTCGCGTCACCGCCGGATCTTCGGACGCGGTCTTGATCAGCTCCATGCGCTCACGGGTCCAGACTTTCGGATCGACGTCGAGCCGATTTGCTGCAACCATATCGGTTGCGCCATTGAGCTCGCGTTCCTCGCGCGTCTGCACATGGTCAGGCATCGGCGTGAACCAGATATCAGCATCGAGCCCGATCTGATGGCTGGCGTGACCGGTAATCATCGGCCCACCGCGCGGCTGCGCCATATCGCCGACCAAAAGACCGTTCCAGCCGACTTTCTTGGCGTTGTTACCCAACCGCTCGAGGAATTCGATCAGCGCCGGATTGCCCCAATTGCGATTGCGCGACAGCCGCATGACTTGCCAGCCCGGACCCGTGATCGGCAGCGCAATGGCGCCGGCGAGGCAGCCATCGGCATAACCACCGATCGAGCGTGGTGCGCCGGCTAGCGGCTCCGTTATGCGGCCGAAGAGCTGTTTAGCTGGAATCGTTGGTGAATTTGGATTGGCGAGCGGCGGCAACGGTTGCGGATTGAGCGAACCTGGCGGCGTCGGATCGAGCGTATCGGTGTCTGGGACCGGTTTCGCAGCATCTTGTGCCAGCGCCGGCGCGAGCGCGGCGCCTAACAAAATCGATAGGGCGAGGAGTGGAGCGCGCATCATCTTTGCTCTGCTACGGTTTTCGCCCCCGCAGTACCCGGCTTTGCCTTGTACCCAACGGCGCGGCCCCGGCGGCGATACGCTGCCGCGAGTTGCTCCTCCTGTCCAGTTACGAACAAGTCAGGCGCGGCGGCGCTCTCTGCCCATTGCATCAGCCGCTGCTCGGTGACCGAGTGCGGCTCGATGGAGCCATCATGTAAAACGTGGCCGATAGCAACGCCGCGCGCGGCAAGTGTCCGCGACACCAGAAGACAACGATGGCAGTCGAGCGGCTCGCGTTCAGCACACATCAGGCAGACGCGATGCTTCGCCATATCGGTTTGCAAACGGTCGAGACCGGACTGAAACACGGGCGTTCGCGCCATCGCTTCATAATCGGCGACGCCGTCACAATAGAGACTTGCACTGCCCGGCCGGCCGCCGAGGGTTTCGCCGTAGGCGAAATACGCGAGACCGGCGGCCCTTAAATGAGCCTGCAAATTATGGTGCGAGAACCATGGAAAGAACCGCGAATATGGCGTCGATCGCACATCGACGACGGCTTCAACGTGCGCCTCGCTTAATAGCGCAACGAAGCGATCAATCGGAATATTGGAATGACCAATACTGAATAGCTCAAACGCGGCCATCGCAATTAACTGTCGTTTTCAGAGTGACTGACGTCTGGTGAGCCGGAGGATTCGCATCTCAAGCCCAATGTCAACAAATGTGCGACAATGGCCAGGTCGGTACAAGGCGCGTTGAACATCCGTGCTCCCTATTCTAGGGATGAGCGAACGCAACCTTGTCGAGAGTAATCATAGCCATGGCCACAAATTCACTTCAGGGCGTTATCGCCGCCGTCGCCACCGCCGTTGACAACAACGGCGTGCCCGACAGCGTGCGCTCGACAGCGCTCGCGCGTTTCCTGCTTTCCAATGGCTGCGATGGCCTCAACGTGCTCGGCACGACCGGCGAGGCAACGTCGTTCTCCCTCGACCAGCGCAAGAAGGTCATGAACGATTACGCCGCCGGCGGACTACCGCTCGGGCGCATGATGGTGGGGACCGGGGCCGCCGCGACCGCCGATGCTATCGCGTTGACCCAACACGCGGCTGCGCTCGGCTTCGGTGGCGCTTTGGTGCTGCCGCCGTTCTATTACAAAGGCGTGCACGACGACGGCCTGGTTGCGTACATCGAGGCGATCGTCAACGCGACCAAAGCGCAACCGATTCCGATCTACCTCTATCATTATCCGGCGCAGTCGGGTCTGCACTGGCATGTCGCGCTGATCCGCCGGCTGCTCGACAGCTTCGGTGAACGCATCGTCGGCCTGAAAGATTCCTCCGGCGACATGGATTTCGCCCGCGCTGCGGCGGCCGTTGATCCCCGTTTCAAGGTGTTTCCTTCGACCGAAGCCGCATTGCCACAGGCTCGCTCGGGTCCTTTCGCCGGATGCATCTCGGCGACGGCCAACCTCAATCCGGACTTGTGCGCCCGCGCCTACCGCTCCGGCGACGCCGTAGCGCTCGCCGAGGCCGTGACGATCCGCAAGTTGTTCGATGGCAAGCCACTGGTGCCGGGCATCAAAGCGTTGCTCGCCCACATCCATGGCGAACCACAATGGGGCCGCGTCGCGCCACCGCTATCGGCGTTTCCATCCAACGATCTTGCTGCGGTGGTATCGGGCTACGACGCCGTTCGGGCAAAACAGGTCGCATGATCTGATTTGAGCTTAAGGCGCAGCATGCCGGCGCCTTATCGCCGCAGCGGTCAGGTATTTCGCGCAGCGCCATGCGACCGCGATAGCTGCGACCATCATGACCGCAGCGACCACACCGATCGTCAGACTGCCGGAGAACAACAACGCACCGGCAGCAATGCTCAAGCCGACCGCAACGAGCGACTGTGCCCAAACGCCGCGCCAATGTGTCGGCGGCAGCCGTTTGGTTTGCAGCCAGGCCTTTTGTCGATGCGCAATACGGAGTGCCAAGCGTACAGCAAACACGATGGTGGTAATTCCAGTGACCAGCATCACCACGCCAAAGATTCCCATCTCCAGGTCGGTCGCGCCCTTGATACCATCGCGCTGCAGCATCACGGCGGTGTCGAACAGGCTGTGCAGGATGACGGGTACCAACCAAGCCAATAAAAGCAGCCGCGGCCGCCGCCAGCGGCTGTGGCGATCGGCACCAAGCGCGCCACCAAACCGGGCTCTGGCAATATAGGCGCCGGCGATAGCGCCGAGCGCGCCATGAAAGGGAATGGTCAGCAAGCCGCGCAGAATTGCCACGCTGATCCAATCCGGTTCACCCCAGAGGTAGAAAAAATTCTCAAACGCGGCAAAGCCGAGACCAACCGCAGCGCCGTAGACCACGCCGTCCATTGGTTCATCAAAGTCGTGCGCGCGCAGTCCGATGGCGGCAATGCACGCGATTTTCAGCGTCTCTTCCGGAATGCCGGTGAGCAGAAAAGAGGACTCTATTATCCGCAAGGGATTAGCGCTGGCTGTGAGCAGCGGCACGATCCCGGTCTCGACGATCGCCGCGAGGATGGCGCTTAACGTCCCAAGCAGCACTGCGATCAGGACCAGCTTTGGCGGTTCCGGGCGGCTATCGGCGGTTACGACAAGCCAAAGCAGCAGCAGGGCCGGCGCGATGGCGGAAGCCACGATGACGCTGGAAAGCAAGGCTGGAAACATCGCAAAAAGCCCAAATTAGGCCTACAAATACGAAATTGAGGCCGACAGCGGCGTTGACGGAGCCCTCTTGCCCCCCTATAAGCGCCGCTCTTGTACACTATCGGTCGTTTAACACCTTATGCCCAATACAAAGTCTGCAAAGAAAGCCACTCGCCAGATCGCTCGCCGCACCGAGGTCAACAAGGGGCGTCGGACTCGCGTTCGCACGACAGTGCGCAAAGTGGAAGAAGCAATCTCGGCTGGCGATCGCGCCGCCGCAGTTGCTGCTATGGCTGAAGCCGAACCGGCATTGATCCGTGCTGCCAATCACGGCATCGTTCACCGCAATGCAGCACGCCGCAAAGTTTCGCGGCTTGCGCATCGTATTGCCAAGATCGGCAACTAATCATTTCAACGACTGATCGCGTTGCGCGCTCAAGCCGCGCGTAGCGCCGTTTGTGTCCCGCGAGAACTCGCGGTGGACTGCAATTTTTCTGTTGCAGAATTGTCACTTTCGCCAGGTAAATCAGGCATAAACGCATTGTGGGCGTTTTTTGTTCGCCGCCGGGCCGATTTTTGTTTGCTCCGCGCCTCTTTGTGAAGGGCGACCTTCTCATTTCGATCAGAAGAAATAATGCGCAATGAATGACTTATTGGGAACGATCCACAGGGAGTTCGATTCAGTGATGAAATTGGTGTGACGGATTTTATTTGCTCCGCTGCATGATTTCACAAATTTTTCGTATACTTTTTCACCACGGCCGCCCCGATTCAACGCGAAGACTCAATGATTTGCGCTGTCACACAAGCGCATTTCCAACGCGCACGTTTGTGAAAGTCCAATGTTGGCGCGATTTTTTCGCGCTTGCGGACCGAAATCTTAGTGCTAATTCTTAGCTGCCTTCGACGTGCGAAGGCCTTCAAAACTTGGTCGAGCGGAAACTCATCGTAAATGGGTGCGGGAAAGCTGCGTCTAAATTTGTGGTTCGCGGTTCTAGCGTCACCTTAGTCGGAAGCACTCAACGACAAGACTTGCTACTCAACGACAAGACTTGCTTATGAACCTTTCGGTGGGTGAACAAGCAGAGCGGCACGGGCAATCACGTCAGTTATTTGCGCGGATGTTCGTGACGGCCATCGGACTGGGAGCGGTGGAGACGGGGCCATGATGACGACGAGCCAACATCCATTTGCGGCAGGCGCCTATCGGCGCGAGGGGCTTTGGCCTCCTGCGGATGGACTAAGTAGAGTGATCGGCTCGCAATTGGCGCAAAGCCATCGCGGGGCGCTCGCTGAGCCCAGCGGTTAAAGGCTACCGTACTACCTCTTGCATTTCATCGGCGGCGTTTTTCATGCCGTCACAAAGTCCATCCCACTCAACGCGTGCGTTGCGTAGAATCGCTGTCGAGCATGGCGAGGCCTTGTCGCCTGCGTTGCTCGATCGGATCAACATCTTCGACGATAAAGAGCAGAACACTATGATGAACACCGATCAGCAGCGCTGGCAGAGAGTTAAAGAGCAGCTGCGTAGTCAGCTGGGCGAGGACGTATTCTCAAGTTGGTTCGGGCGCATGGAGCTCGAAGCCGTGGAAAAAGAGGCGGTACGGCTGTCGGTACCGACGCGCTTCCTGCGCACCTGGATTCAATCCCATTATAGCGAGCACGTGCTTGCCAAATGGCAAGTTGAGGAGCCGGCCATTACGCGGCTGGAGCTTTCGGTGCGTTCGGCAGCAATCCGCCCCATCGCGCTGAAGCCGAAACCTGCCGAACCGATGATGATTTCACGCGATTTGCGCGACGCTAACGGAGCGGACTCGCGTACTAGCGTACCCTATATGACCGTCCATGAGGCGCTCGGCGGCTCACCGCTCGATCCGCGCCTGACTTTCGAGAGCTTCATCGTCGGCCGCTCGAATTCGCTCGCGCATGCCGCCGCCAAGCAAGTTGCGACCAGCCGGCGCGGCGAGCAGCTGATGTTCAACCCGCTGTGCATTCACGCCGCGGTTGGTTTGGGCAAAACCCATCTGCTTCAAGCGATCACCTGGGTGGGCAACAACAGCGACCGCAAAATGCTGTATCTGACCGCCGAGCGGTTCATGTACGGCTTCGTCTCGGCGCTGAAGACGCAAACGACGCTAGCGTTCAAGGAAGCGGTACGGGCCATCGACGTACTCGTGATTGACGACTTGCAGTTCCTGCAAGGCCGCTCAACGCAGGCCGAGTTCTGCCACACTCTCAATACGCTGATCGATGCCGGCCGTCAGGTCGTGATCGCCAGCGACCGTCCGCCCGCGGACCTCGAAAGCCTCGACGATCGCGTCCGCTCTCGCCTTGCCGGCGGGCTTGTGGTCGAGATCGGTTCGCTTGGCGAAGAGCTGCGTCTTGAAATCCTGCGAAGCCGCGTCGCCGCTGCCCGCCTCCATCATCCGAGCTTCGAAGTGCCGCCGCCGGTTCTCGTCTTCATCGCAAAATCAGTGACCCATAACGGCCGCGATCTCGAAGGCGCCGTGAACCGGTTGCTTGCCCACTCCAAGCTCACCGGCCAACCGGTGACACTCGAAATGGCCGAGCGCGAAATGCGCGACCTGATCCGTCCGGCCGAGCCGAGGCGGGTCCGGATCGAGGACATCCAGCGGGTGGTGGCCCGTCAATACAACGTCAGCCGAGCCGACTTATTGTCGTCCCGCCGCACCGCTAACGTGGTCCGGCCGCGTCAGGTGGCGATGTATCTGGCAAAGGTTCTGACCTTACGCTCACTGCCCGAAATCGGCCGGCGATTTGGCGGCCGCGACCACACCACCGTCCTTCACGCGGTACGCAAGATCGAAGCCTTGGTGGGCAACGACAACGCGCTCGCTGAGGAAGTCGAGTCGCTCAAGCGGCAGCTTCAGGACTAGCGAAAACGCCCGCAAAACTCTTGCAACCTCTTGCAAAACTCTTGGGAAATGAGCGTTTTAGCCCTTGCCGAAAGCAATCCGCCGCGCCACTTTTGTCACCCGTCTTTGTGAACGGATTGCACGATGAAGATCACCGTTGAGCGTTCCGAATTATTGAAGTCGCTGGGCCACGTTCACCGCGTGGTCGAACGCCGGAACACTATTCCGATCCTGGCCAATGTGCTGATCCGCGCCGACCGCTCGAAGTTGTCGCTCAAGGCGACCGATCTCGACGTGGAGATAACGGACACCATGGCCGCTGAAGTCGGACCAGGCGGCTCCACCACAGTCCCCGCGCACATGTTCTTCGACATCGTACGCAAGCTGCCCGAGGGAGCGCAGATCGTTCTCGAGTTCCTCGGGCGATCGTGCCGCGATGGCCATCCGCGCCGGGCGGTCGCGCTTCACCTTGCAAACGCTACCGGAAAGCGACTTCCCGGATCTCGCGCCCGGTGAGATGACCCACAAGTTCACCCTCAAGGCGTCCGACCTGAAGCGGCTGATCGACAAGACCCAATTCGCCATTTCGACCGAAGAGACGCGCTACTACCTCAACGGCATTTATCTGCATGCCGCCGGTTCCGGTAAGGCGCAAACGTTGCGGGCGGTGGCGACCGACGGACATCGCCTGGCGCAGATGGACATCGAATTGCCGAAAGGCGCCGACGGCATGCCCGGCATCATCGTGCCGCGCAAAACAGTCGCCGAAGTGCAGCGTCTGATGGAAGACAACGACGCCGAAGTGGCGATTGAATTGTCCGCCGGCAAAATTCGTTTTTCGGTCGGCGAAGCCGTTCTGACCTCGAAGTTGATCGACGGCACTTTCCCCGATTATAGCCGCGTCATTCCTGCCGGCAACGACAAGGAGCTCGTGGTCGACAAGAAAGAATTCGAAGCTGCAGTCGACCGCGTCTCTACGGTGTCGAGTGAACGCGGCCGTGCGGTGAAATTGTCGATTACTGGCGGCAAGCTTTTGTTGTCCGTCACCAACCCGGACTCCGGTAGCGCCAACGAAGAACTCGAAGTCGAATATGCCGCGGACCCGATCGATATCGGATTCAATTCGCGCTACCTGCTCGATATTGCCGCCCAGATCGAAGGCGATGCTGCGGTGCTCAAGCTCGCCGATCCCGGCTCGCCGACCTTGATCCAGGACAAGGAGTCCAAGGGCGCGCTCTACGTCCTGATGCCGATGCGGGTTTAATGAACCTGATCGTGTTGGAACGTCGTCATGCCCGGGCTTGACCCGGGCATCTCAATTCCAGGGGCACCGCTCACCGAAACGGGATGGCCGGGACATCGGCGAGCCAACCGAACCGCGCGAAGTTGCGCGTTCCGATGCAGACTCCGCGACGCCGTTCTTCGAATAGCTATGCCAGGCCATGACGACTAAAAGCAGTCTGCCATGACAACCGCCTTGGTGCGTCGGCTGACGCTCACCAATTTCCGCAACTATCATTCCGCCTCGCTGGAGGCCGGTGCTCGCACCGTTGTCCTGGTAGGCGCTAACGGGGCCGGCAAGACCAATCTGATCGAGGCTATTTCGTTTTTCGCTCCGGGCCGCGGCCTGCGCCGCGCCACTCTTGATGAAGTCGCGTTCAGTGAAGGCGATGGTTCTTGGGCCGTGTCAGCCGAGGTCGAAGGCGCGTTGGGGCTCACCACGCTCGGCACCGGCATCGAGCGGCCCATCGAGGACGGCACGACGACGGTGCGGAAGTGCCGGATTGATCGCGAGCCAGTCGGCTCCGCGGCGGTGTTTGCCGACCATTTGCGCGTGATCTGGCTCACCCCGGCAATGGATACGCTGTTCACTGGCGCGCCATCCGAGCGCCGGCGTTTCCTCGACCGCTTCGCACTCGCCATCGATGCCGAGCACGGCACGCGCGTCAACGCCTTGGATCGGTCGCTACGCTCACGCAATCGTCTGCTTGAAGAGGCTCGGCCCGATGCCCATTGGCTCGACGCCGTCGAGCACGAAACCGCGGAGCTCGCCGTCGCGGTGTCTAGCCAGCGCGTCGAAACTGTGCGGCGACTTGAAGCCGTTCTGGCGAGCGGAAAGGATTCCAAGTTTCCTCCAGCCGAAATCGCGCTCGATGGCTGGATGGAGCAACTGGTCCCGAACCATCCCGCCGCCGAAATCGAGGAGCGGTATCGCGCCGTGCTGCGCGACAATCGCGCCCGCGACGCTGCAGCAGGCCGCACCCTGGACGGCCCGCACCTCACCGATCTGAAAGTTATCTACGCGGCTAAAGGCACAGCTGCCGCCGACGCTTCGACCGGCGAACAGAAAGCGCTGCTGATCGGCCTCATTCTCGCCCATGCGCGGCTGATTGTCGAAATGAGCGGCTTCGTACCGATCCTGCTGCTCGACGAAGTCGTGGCGCACCTCGATCCATCGCGGCGTGCGGCGCTGCATGGCGAACTTGAGCAGCTCGGCGCGCAGGTTTTCATGACCGGCGCGGATCCCGCACTGTTTGTTGAAATCGGCAGCGACGCGCTGCTGGTTGACGTTGCGGCAGGACGATTGGCTATAGGAAAAAAATAACGGCGCCGGAATAGCGGCGCGCGATCTCGGTTCCACCAATACCCGTGCAAATAGTTCAATCTCCCAAGCGCCTTAGTGGTGTGCGGAACAAGAACGTTACCGGCGGCTTGATCCCTCCAGGAGTGGAAACGCCGGACCTGAACCATGATGGAAAAGACTGAGGAAAAAATCGTCTGCGACCTCGCGGAAGCTTCGCGGCGCGTGAACGACGACCTGGATAAGGTGGAAATGTGGACTGCGGCGCTGGGTTATTTTCAGACGCCGGTGCCGGAATATCGGCCCGGTGACGATTACCTCCTGCCTCGGCAAAGCCGCGACTGCGTGATCGTAACGTCCCCGCGGACGTTTGAGATTTGACCGGCCGCCACCGCGAAATTCCCTGCCAAAACTCCCTCACCATGGCCTTAACGCCGACGCCGTTTTCACGGCCCCGAACCGGCGAATTTTAGGCACCGATTCGGCCCTCCGAATCCGCCCTGAAAATCCTTGAAAAATGTCAATTCGACAATATCTTACAGCCTGACACTTTGTCCTGTACGCAGCCGGGTTTTGGTGTACAAACAAACGTTAATTCCCGGCTGTTTTTGCAAGCGTTTTCAGACCCCTTCAAAAAAGTCGAACACCAGGAAATCCCCGGCATGGCCGAACCTGTCCGCAAACCAGCCCCTGAGGCCTCCGATTACGATGCGGAATCGATCAAGGTCCTCAAGGGTCTCGATGCCGTGCGCAAGCGGCCGGGCATGTATATCGGCGACACTGACGACGGTTCCGGCCTGCACCACATGGTCTATGAGGCCGTCGACAACGCCATCGACGAGGCGCTGGCCGGCTTCGCCAAGGAAGTGACGGTCACGCTCAACCCGGACAATTCCTGCACCGTGCGCGATGACGGCCGCGGCATTCCGGTCGACATCCATAAAGGCGAAGGCGTGTCGGCAGCCGAGGTCATCATGACCCAGCTCCACGCCGGCGGAAAATTCGATCAGAACTCGTACAAAGTCTCCGGCGGCCTGCATGGCGTCGGCGTCTCGGTGGTCAACGCGCTATCGACCTGGCTTAAGCTCACGATCTGGCGCGACGGCAAAGAACATTTCATCGAGTTCCATAACGGCGACGCCGTAGCGCCGCTCGCAGTGGTCGGCTCAGCCTACGACAAACGCGGCACCGAAGTGACCTTCCTGCCGTCGAAGAAAACCTTCACGATGACGGAATTCGATTTCGCCACGCTGGAGCATCGGCTGCGCGAGCTCGCTTTCCTCAACTCCGGCGTCCACATCGTGCTGGCCGACAAGCGCCATGCCGTCGAGAAGCGCGAGGAGATGCGTTACGAGGGCGGCGTCGAGGAGTTCGTCAAATATCTCGACCGCAACAAGACCCCGCTTATTCCGCAACCGGTCGTCATCAATGCCGAGCGCGACGGCGTCGCGGTCGATTGCGCAATGTGGTGGAACGACGGCTACCACGAAAGCGTGCTCTGCTTCACCAACAACATTCCGCAGCGCGATGGCGGCACCCACCTCGCCGGCTTCCGCGGCGCGCTAACGCGCCAGGTCACCGCCTACGCGGAATCCGGCGGCGTCGCGCGCAAGGACAAAGTCGCGCTCACGGGCGACGATTGCCGTGAAGGCCTGACCGCGGTTCTTTCCGTCAAAGTCGCCGACCCCAAATTCTCGTCGCAGACCAAGGACAAGTTGGTCTCTTCCGAGGTGCGGCCGTCGGTCGAAGGCGTCGTCAACGACATGCTTAAATCCTGGCTGGAAGAGCATCCGGGCGAAGCCAAGGTCGTCGTTGGCAAAGTGATCCAAGCGGCAGCAGCGCGCGAAGCCGCACGCAAGGCCCGTGAGATGACGCGAAAGAGCGCGCTGGGCATCACATCTCTGCCGGGCAAGCTTGCCGACTGTCAGGAGCGCGATCCGGCGAAGTCCGAGTTGTTCATCGTCGAGGGCGACAGCGCCGGTGGCTCAGCCAAGCAGGGCCGCAATCGCGAATTCCAGGCGGTGCTGCCGCTACGCGGAAAAATACTCAATGTCGAACGCGCCCGCATGGACAAGATGCTGTCCTCGGAGCAAATCGGCACGCTGATCACCGCGCTCGGCACCGGCATCGGCACCGACGAGTTCGCCATCGATAAACTGCGCTACCACAAGGTCATCATCATGACGGACGCCGACGTCGACGGCGCCCACATCCGCACCCTGCTGCTGACGTTCTTCTACCGGCAGATGCGCGAGATCATCGATCGCGGCCATCTCTACATTGCACAACCGCCGCTCTACAAAGTGACACGCGCGCGGTCCGAGCAGTATCTGAAAGACGAGCGGGCGCTGGAAAACTATCTGATCGATACCGGCCTTGATGACACCTCGCTGAAGCTGTCGTCAGGCGAGGTCCGCGCCGGCAACGACCTGCGCAAGCTGGTCGAAGACGCCCGCTCGATCCGCAACCTGCTGCGCGGTCTGCACAGCCGTTACAATCGCCAGGTGGTCGAGCAGGCCGCGATCCTCGGCGTGCTCAATTCCGGCATCTTCGGCGATCCGGTGAAGGCGTCTGCCGCTGCGCCCTACATCGCCCGGCGGCTTGACGCGCTTTCGGACGACACCGAGCGCGGCTGGCAGGGCACTTTTGTGGAGGGCGAAGGCTTCAAGCTCGAACGTACCGTGCGCGGCGTGAAAGAGATCGCGGTGCTGGATCAGGCGCTGCTTGGTTCCGCGGACGCGCGCAAGCTCGATGAATACGCCCCGCTCCTGCAAAACATCTTCCCGCGGCCGACACCGCCCGCGATCCTCAAGCGCAAGGACGAGGAAATCGCGATCCACGGCCCGGTCAGCCTGTTCGAGGCAATAACCGACGCCGGCCGCAAGGGCATCGCGCTGCAGCGCTACAAAGGCCTCGGCGAAATGAACCCGGAGCAACTCTGGGAGACCACGCTCGACACCAACGCCCGCTCGATGCTGCAAGTCAGCGTCAAGGAGATCGACGAAGCCAATACGATCTTTGACGAGCTGATGGGCGACAAGGTCGAGCCGCGCCGCCTCTTCATTGAAGCCAATGCGCTGACGGCAAGCGTCGACGTTTAGGTCTCGTCAATTCTGGATTTCGCGTCATCATAGCTGGGCTTGTCCCCGGCCATCTCGTTTATCAGGGTACGACCTTGCCAAGACGGTCGAGATGCCCGCGACAAGCACGGGCATAACGCCGCCGATCAAAACAAATCGAAATATTCATTCTGTTCCCAAGCGGTGATGTCACTGCCCTCACCGTCTTTGGCTTCAGCTTTGAAGCGCGCGAATTCTGCTTCTTTGATGTGGGCGAAGTAATCGACAAAGGCATCACCGAAGCCCTTACGGAAAACCTCGCTGGCGCGGAGCGCAGCGCAGGCCTCGCAGAGATCCTTCGGCAGGGCCGGTGCATCTGCCTCGTAAGGCGTATCGGCCGATGGCCCCGGATCGCGCTTCTCCGCCATGCCGTCGAGGCCGGCATAAATCTGCGACGCCATGTAGAGATACGGATTGGCGGCCGGCTCGCCGATGCGATTTTCCAGATGCGTCGAAGGATCGCCGGGCTGGCCAAGCAGGCGCACCATGACGCCGCGATTGTCGCGCGCCCAGATCGCGCGATCCGGCGCCAGCGTATAAGCGCGATAGCGTTTGTAGCCGTTCACTGTCGGCGTCGTGAAACGCGGCGGCTGCTTGCGCATGCGCCAGCAGGCCGCCGAGAAAATTCAGCCCGAGCGCCGACAGGCCTTCACGGGCGTTGCCGGCGAAAGCATTGCCGCCTTTCTTGTCGATCAGCGACTGATGCAAATGCCAACCGGACGAGAACAGATTGGGCTGCGCCGGCCGGCACATGAAGCTCGCCAGCAAACCGTGACGCCGGGCGATCTGTTTGGTTGCGGCGCGGAACAGGATCATGGTGTCGGCAGCGTCGAGGCCGCGCTGCGGCCGGAACGTGAATTCGCACTGGCTCGGCCCCAGTTCGACCTCGAGCGAGCGCAGCGGCAAGCCCAGCGCCTGGATACCCCGACGGATCGGCTCGAGCGCGCTTTCGATCTGATCGAAGCGGCTTTCGGTGAGATACTGATAGCCCTGATTAAGCAGGCTCACGTCAGGGGCGCGCGGCGGCCAGGTCGAATCTTCCGGTGCGAGCCGCGGGTTCTCGATCTTGAACAGATGAAATTCCACTTCAAGCCCGGCGAGATAATCGAAGCCTGCGGCTTGTAATTTCGCCAGCGCATCGCGCAGCACTTGCCGGGTCGAGAACGGCACCGGCTTGCCGTTGGTGAAAACGATGTCGCACAGCAGCCAGCCAGTGTTCGGTGACCATGGCAATACATGGAAGGTCCGCGGGTCCGGCACCATGACAAAATCGGCGCCACCCTGCATTTCCGCCATACCGAAGCCACCACCCGGCGTGAACACCGGAAACGCGGTCTTATGTGCGGTGTCCTTGGCCAGAAGCGTCGTCGTCATGGTGACGCCGCTTCGCATCAACGCCGGCGCGTCGGCGGCAACGACGGTTTTGCCCCGCAGCACACCGTGCTGATCGGCGAATGCAAAGCGCACCAGTTCGAGCTTCTGCTTCTTGATTTGCTGGACGACCGCGTTCGCGGCGCGCGTTTGCCCGGCGCTCCACAGCCCGTGGCGCTCGACAAAACTTTGCGCAGCCGGTCGCCGGGCCATTCGATTCAGTGGCCGTTCGACCAGCTTTTGGTCGATTGCCGCGTCGCGTCGGTCTGCTGCCAATAGCCCTGCCAGTCGCTCGCGGGGCCGATGCCATCGACGCAGGCCGGGCCGGTGATTGTTTTGGCCGACGTGTCGTCGAGCACCATTATCGGCCGTTCGCCCTTGCCGGATTGATCGAGCGCGGTGCGCAACAAACGGCGATAGGCGCCGATTGCCTTATCCGACGTGCCGAGATGCTCTTCGGTGCGATCCTGGATTGCGCCCATCAACTCGCAGGCCCACTGATCGTGCACGTTGATATCAGTGCCCATCCCGGTATAGGTCGTGTGCTCCTGCTCGTGCGGATTGAAGCCATAGTCGTTGCTCTTGTTTTTGCGCGGCACGTAATCCGGCAATTCATAGAGCTCAAGCCGCTGGCGCCGCATCTCATCCTTGTTCACCGGCGCGCCGAACGAAGTGAAGATGGCGTACCAGTAGTGCTTCACATCGTCGATCGGCACGTGCCACTGCGAGATCGTCATCTCGCGGCTCATCGGGATGATGAAGGCGTTGGGGAAGATCAGGTTGGTGACGCGGATGTGCGCCTTGTCGTCAGATATCTGCCGTAACGTGGCGAGGCGGAAGCCGTAATCGGTCGGCTCGACCTCGATGCGCGGCCGTGGAAACTCGCGCATGATCTGCGTCATCGGCAGGTCCGAGTCTTTCGACTTGTCCCGGAACATCTTGCCGTAGCTCTTATTCGGATCCTCATCCTCGAAGAAGCGATGCAGGAACGAGGTGTGCACCGGATCAATGCCGACCTCAAGCGATTGCAGCCAGTTGCAATCAATCATGCCCTTGAAGGCAAAGGTGTGTGTGTCCGGCGCGACGAAGCAGTCAAAGTCCGGGAACGCCGGCGGTTCCCCAGCGCCGAGATAGGCCCAGAGAATGCCGCTCCTCTCCACCACCGGATAGGACTTCTGTTTGATGTTGGCGCAGAGGTTGCTGTCGTCCGGCTCGGCTGGCGTTTGCAGGCACTTGCCGTTGACGTCGAACAACCAGCCATGAAAGGCGCAGCGCAACCCGCCGTCTTCCAGCCGGCCGAATGCCAGATCGGTGCCACGATGCGGACAGTGCCGGCCGATCAGCCCGTAACGGCCCTTCTCGTCCTTGAAGATCACCAGGTCCTCGCCGAGCAGCCGCAGTGGCTTCACCGGGCGGTTGGTCGACAATTCATCGACCAGCGCTGCCGGCTGCCAGTAGTGCCGCATCAGCAGGCCCGCCGCAGTGCCGGGCGTAGTACGAGTGATCAGGTCGTTCTGTTCCGCGCTGAGCATTGGATCTCTTCCTGAAAGTCAGTGCAGCATAGCTTATCAATGCCCCGGCAGCACCAGCACCTTGGGCTTGTCCGGCAGCGTGGTCTTTGAAACCACAAACGACGGGATTTCCGCCCGTTCCACCGGCCACTTCTGCGCCGCGCGGTCAAGAAAACGTTGCAGCGTGAACTGATTGAAGAAATGCATCGGGACGATGATCTGCGCCTTCAGCGCCGAGAGCACGTCCATCATGCCGTCGAGGTCAAGGGTAAGATCGCCATCGACCGGCGCCATCACCACGTCGACCCGGCCGATTTCGTCGAGCTGTTGCTGCGTCAAAGTGTGGTGCAGGTGACCGAGATGCGCGATGCACAGGTTCGCGATCTCGAAAATGAAAATCGAATTGCCGTAGCGCTCGGTACCGCCGGCCCAGTTCCGGATATTGGTCGGCACGTTGCGCACCCGCACGTCCTTGTATTTGAGGTCCCAGTTCGCCGGTTCGTTTTCGCTCGGGCCCCAGCCGCGCAGCACATATTTGATCGCCGGATCGGGATTGTCGGTGTAGTGCGTGTCGTGCGCGTGATTCATGGTCGCGATATCCGGCAGCACCGGCGGACGCACATAGTCGTTATAGTCGGTCGCTATCCGCACCAGTTCCGGACTCTCGATCAGGAACGTGGCGTGACCCACATAGGTGATGCGCACCTGCTCGGGACTAAGCGCTGCAGGAATGACGCGCGGCTCGTTGGCAGCGACCAGACCCGGGCACACTTGTGTCATTTCCGGCGAAGCAGCGGCCGGCGGCTTTGCCTCCTGCGCGAGCGCCATCGAGGAAATAATGCAGGAAATAAAAGCCAAGGGCGTTGTGACGGCGATCAAAGCAAAAGGCCGGTGGAACATTGTCATGTTCTTCCATGGCGGCGCGTTATACGCGCCATACATAGGTCCAATCGGACTGCAAAGTCTGCCGGCAACTGCGGCGATTGTACCACTGATTGGATCGCCGTCTTAAGATGCGCGGAGTCATCGCGGCTATGCCCATTCGTCCCAGCATCGTTTTCGCGATTATCTGGATTGGCTGGCTCGTCAGCTGGATAATTGCTGGTTTCTGGACCAACCGGACTGAAAAGAGCGCCGCCACCTGGGATGTTTGGGCCTATCGCGCACTCGTCGCCGCCGGCGCGGTGCTGCTGTTCCACACCACACGGCGCGTTCTGCATGAGCCGCGCCTATGGCATGTCGGTTTTACCGGCGCTTATATCCTTGCAGGCGTAACGCTCGTCGGCATCCTGTTCGCCTGGTGGGCGCGCCTGCATATCGGGCGGCTATGGTCCGGTTCAATTACACGCAAGGCCGACCACTACGTGGTCGACACCGGCCCCTACGCCCTGGTGCGGCATCCGATCTACACCGGATTGATCCTGGCCATCGTCGCCACCGCGGCGGCACAGGCGACGGTCACATCGATCGTAGCCGCCGTCCTGATCACGGCCGGCCTTTGGCTCAAAGCGCGGATCGAAGAGCGCTTCCTGACCTCGGAACTCGGCGCAGAAGCCTACGGCAGTTATCGCCGCCGCGTGCCGATGCTGGTGCCGTTCGGTCCGCGCTAAAGCTATTCCGCTTTAACGTCCCTCGGTAATCAGGCCGCGCCCGGTAACGACAACCCATTTGCCGTCCTGCCGTTTCACGGCGTCGACATGGCCAGCGCCTGGGAGCACGCTGCCGGGCATCACCAAAAATTCGCCGCCGTAACGGCTGGCAACCAGAGCGCGCTCGCCGTGCACATCTTCCAGCACCCAATCTTCCAGTATGCGGTCGGTGATCTTCGGTTCGGCGGGAGCAGGCGCCGCGGCGGTCGCGGTTTGGGCCGGTGGCGTGATCGAGCCAGTGGTTTCCGGCGCCGTCGTGTTCGACTTGTTGAGACGATCGATGCTGTCGGAGATATGCGCAAGCTGTGCCGGATCGGTCTGCGCATGCTCGACCTTCTCGAGCCGCTCCGAAATCGAATTGAGCTGTGCGTTGGCATAGTGCGTCGCGCTGTCGAGCGACGATTTCATCGTGTTGAGCTGGGCAAGCTGCGCTTTCAATGCCTTGGCAACTTCGGCAGCGTTGCTACTCGGCTCGGACGATGAGGCCGAAGCAACCGAAGCGGTGTTGCTGTGCCCGATACCGACCGCCGCCAGTGTCGCGGCGAAAGAGCCGATCGCGGCAGCGATGGAAACGCTGGCGGCAAGCAACACAAAACGTGATGAGCGCGATGACGGAGCGGATGCCGTTGCCGTATGATCCGCAGCAGCGTCACTCGCCGGAATTTCGTCGTGAGGCGGCGGCTCGTCGATCAGCCCGAACGGCACATCCAGAATGTCTTGCTCAATGTCGTCAGCGGCATCGAGCTTCGGCGACCAGACGACCGGAAGCTTGTGCTCCGGGGCGGCGCCTTCGGCGGCGTCGGATTTAACGGCTTTATTTTCGGCATTTTCGCCGTCACCCGAGCCCTTATCGGCGCTGTCGTCCATAGTCCGGATCCTCCGCGTTGCGGTTGATCCGTCGTTAACGAATTATAGTTAGAAAAACGTTACCGGCTCAGAAATTCAATCCAGCAAGCCGTTGTCGCGCGCGAGGTCTTTCAGTGAAGCCTCCGGCCGCGCACCGAGATGCTGGATCACTTCGCCGGCGGCAAGCGCACCGAGCCGGCCGCAGGTGCGGTCATCGGCGCCGCGCGCAAGACCGGACAAGAATCCCGCCGGCAAACAGATCGCCAGCGCCCGTCGTGTCGACGACCTTTTTCACCGGGAAGGCAGGCACCGCTTCCATGCCGTCCGGGCCAATCACCAGACAGCCTTTTTCGCTGCGCGTCACCACCGCGATATCGATGTCATTGCGCAGCGCCTTGACCGCCGAATCAAAGTCCGAAGTCTGATACAAGCTTTGCAATTCGGCTTCGTTGGCGAAGATCAGATCGACGGTACCGGATCGCATCAGTTGCAGGAATTCATCGCGCCAGCGATCGACGCAGAATGCATCTGAAAGCGACAGCGCGACCTTGCGCTCGGACTCGTGGGCGATCTTCGCCGCTTTGAGGAATGCATCCTTGGCGTTCTTCGGATCCCACAAATAGCCTTCAAGATAAACGATCGCGCTTGATGCGATCATGCCCTCGTCGATATCGGCGGGATGCAGGTCCTGCGCCGCGCCAAGGTAAGTGTTCATGGTGCGCTCGCCATCCGGCGTCACCAGCACATAGCATCGCCCGGTCGAGGGGCCGGAATCCGCAGCGGACGTCGTGAACGCGACGCCTGCTGCGCGAATGTCGTGCGAAAAGGCATGGCCGAGCTTGTCGTTTTTGACCCGGCCGACGAAGGCGCCACGGCCGCCGAGGCTCGCCAGCCCGACAATGGTGTTGGCGGCCGAGCCGCCGGAAATCTCCACCGCCGGCCCCATCGCGTCATAGATCGCCTGCGCCCGCGCCTCGTCGATAAGCGCCATGGCGCCTTTGTTCATGCCCTGCTTGACCAGAAAGTCGTCCTCGGTGCGGGCCAGAACATCGACAATCGCGTTGCCGATGCCGAGAACGTCGTAGCGGGCGGAAGCCATCAGAAAATCCCGGTTTTGAAGGCGCGCACTATAACCGCCGGGCCTTGCGGGGCAAGGCGCTGACGTGGCATTGAGCGCCACCGCCGCGGAGTTTGGGCATGACCCTTAAGGAAATGGGCTTCAAGGAACTGGTTTTTTCAGGCGTGCAGCCGACCGGCAATCTGCACCTCGGCAACTATCTTGGCGCCATCAAGCGCTTCGTTGAGCTGCAAAGCCGATATGACTGCATCTATTGCGTTGTCGATCTGCACGCGATCACGGTGTGGCAGGATCCCACCGAATTGCCCAAGGCGATCCGCGAAGTTACCGCGGCATTCATCGCCTGCGGGATCGATCCCAAAAAGCACATCGTGTTCAATCAGAGCCAGGTGGCGGAGCACGCCGAGCTGGCCTGGGTGTTAAATTGTGTGGCGCGGCTCGGCTGGCTCAATCGCATGACCCAGTTCAAGGAGAAAGCCGGCAAGGACCGCGAGAACGCATCGGTCGGTCTCTACACCTATCCGACGCTGATGGCGGCTGACATTCTGGTTTATCGCGCGACCCACGTTCCGGTTGGCGAAGATCAGAAACAGCACCTTGAGCTGTCACGCGACGTCGCACAGAAATTCAACAGCGACTTCGCAGCTTCGATCCAGGCGCACGGTTTCGGCGAGGCGTTCTTTCCGCTGCCGGAGCCGGTCATCGCCGGCGAGGCGACACGGGTCATGTCGCTGCGCGACGGCACCAAAAAGATGTCGAAGTCGGACCCGTCCGATCAGTCGCGCATCAATCTCACCGACGATGCCGATGCGATCGCGCAAAAGGTGCGCCGCGCCAAGACCGATCCGGAGCCGCTGCCGAGCGAGGAGAAAGGTCTCGAGACGCGGCCCGAGGCCGAAAATCTGGTCGGCATCTTTGCCGCGCTCGCCGACGTCACCCGCGCCGATGTGCTCAAGCAATTCGGCAATGCGCAATTCTCCACCTTCAAGAACGCACTGACCGACTTGGCAGTGACCAAGCTGACGCCGATCAACTCCGAGATGAAGCGGCTTTTGAACGATCCGGCCGCTATCGAAGCGGTGCTCAAGGACGGCTCCCATCGAGCGCGAGCGCTCGCCGGTGAGACCATGAAGGCGGTCAAGGATATCGTCGGGTTGGTACGTTAATCGTCGTCCCGAGGTTCGCGTCCACGGTGAGCCTTGAGGTAGCCTTGGGGTAACGGTGGGGCGCTTGAACTTCCGTCCAAAGCCGCCACGTAGTAGGGTGCAAGTCTGAGCCGTGACTAAGTCTGAGCCGTTACGAGGACGCACGCCATGTTTATTCAAACCGAAACCACGCCGAACCCGGCGACCCTGAAGTTCCTGCCGGGGCGCCCGGTCCTGGAAACCGGCACGCTCGACCTTCGTGATGCTAGCCAGGCGGCGCAATCGCCGCTGGCCGAGCGGTTGTTCGGCATTAATGGCGTTTCCGGCGTTTTCTTCGGCTCCGATTTCGTCACCGTGACCAAAAACACCGGCGAGTGGCAGCAGCTCAAGCCGATGATCCTCGGCGCCATCATGGAACATTTCATGTCGGATGCGCCGCTGCTTGCCAACGCTGGCGCGGAGACAACGGGCGACGGCGAGGAGTTTTTTGACGCAGCCGATGCCGAGACCGTCGCGACGATCAAGGATCTGATTGAGACGCGGGTGCGTCCCGCGGTCGCCAACGACGGCGGTGACATCACTTTCAAGGGTTTCAAGGATGGCGTCGTCTATCTGAACATGAAGGGCTCGTGCGCGGGCTGCCCGTCATCGACGGCCACCTTGCAGCACGGCATCCAGAACCTGCTCAAGCATTTCGTCCCGGACGTCACTGAAGTCCGTCCAGTCTGATCGGGCTTTGCGTCGTATCCAATTCGGCGCGGCGCCGCTGCACTGATCCTGCTTTCATGCGATAACGGCGCCGATGCGTGTCCTGGCTATTGATACTGCGCTCGGCGCTTGCTCTGCGGCTGTGCTCGACACCGAGGCTGGCGGCATTATCGCCAGCAAAAGCGTGGACATGTTGCGTGGCCATGCCGAAGCGCTGATCCCGCTGATCGAGGGTCTTTTCGATCGCCTCGGCACGCCTTTGCTTGAAATCGACCGAATCGTGGTGACCACCGGCCCCGGTAGCTTCACCGGGCTGCGAGTCGGCATTTCCGCCGCGCGCGGCATCGCGCTCGCCGCCAACAAGCCCGCGGTTGGCCTCTCGACTTTGTTGGCTTACGCCGCACCGCACCTCGCCAACGACGAAACCACACCGGTAGTCTCGGTCATCGATGCACGGCACAATCACGTTTACCTTCAGACTTTCGCACCGGGTGGTCGCACCGTGATAGCGCCGCGGATCGCCCCGATCAGCGAGGCGGTGCGTATTGCCGCCGAAACACCGGCACGCATCGTCGGCAATGCCGCGCAGCTTGTCGCCGATGGTTTAAAATCACAGGGCAAGCCATCGATCGTCGTCGATAATCGCGCCGCACCTGACATTGCGTGGGTTGCAACGACCGGCGCAGCGATGGACCAGGACCAAGCGCCACCGAAACCGCAATACCTGCGTGCCCCGGATGCACAGCCCCAGAACGCCGCCCAACTGCCGCGCCGATGATCGACGTCATCTCCCGTTTGCTGGGACGCACCGCACCGTCGCTGTCCGAGGCCCGTCCAGCGGACGCCGCCGCTATTGCCATCCTGCATAAGGCGTCGTTTCAGCGCGGCTGGGGGGAGGAAGAAGTCTACGGCCTGCTGATCGAAAAGAATGTCATCGCCCACCGCGCCATGATTGAACGCACCATGATTGGCCGCACCATGACCGGAAGCACGATGGCAGGTTTCATCCTGTCGCGGTTCGCTGCCGGCGAAGCGGAGATTCTGTCGATCGCGATCGCCCCGAAGCACCGCGGCCGCAGCCTCTCCCGGCCGCTGCTCGATCTCAATCTGCGCCGGCTCGCCGGCCTCGGCGCACGTACCGTGTTTCTGGAAGTCGACGAGAATAATGCACCGGCCCGTGCGTTGTATCGCCGCGCAGGTTTTGCCGACGTGGGGCGGCGAAAGAGCTATTATCAGAGCGGCGCCAATGCGCTGGTGCTCCGACGCGAGCTATAATCGCGCGGCACGGGGAGGAAGCCATGAAGGCCCTGCGCGTTCTGTTTATCGGAGCGCTGATACTGGCGGCTGCGCCAAATCTTGCGCAGGCCCAGAACAGCGACTTTCCAAATCATCCCCTCAAGCTTGTCGTCGGCTTCGGCGCCGGCGGATCGACTGATGTCGCGGCACGCATCATGGCGCAGAAGATGTCGGAAGTTCTCGGCCAGAGCATTCTGGTTGAGAACCGCACCGGCGCCAGCGGACTGCTTGCCGCCGAGGATGTGATCAAGTCACCGCCTGACGGCTATACACTGATGATGGCGAGCCAGACCGTGCTCGCCGTCGCGCCCAAGCTTTATCGCAAGGCGACGATCGACCCGGTGAAGGACTTTGCGCCGATTATTTATTGCGGCGCGTCGCCACTGGTTCTGGTCGTGCATCCGTCGTTTCCGGCCCATACCACTGCCGAATTGATCGCGATGGCAAAAGCGCAGCCCGGCAAGATCATTTTCGGCACCGGCGGCGTTGGCACCACGCCGCACATCGCCTCCGAAATGTTCCAATTCGACGCCGGCATCAAAATGTCCCACGTGCCGTATCGCGGCGAAGCGGGCGCAATCAACGATCTGGTCGCGGGACAAATTCCGGCGATGTTCGCCAATCTCTCCGCCGTAGGCGGACAACTCACGGCCGGCACGGTACGCGGGCTCGCGGTAACCAGTCCGCAGCGGGCACCATCAGCACCAGATATTCCGACGGTCGCGGAGACCTTGCCGGGCTTCGCCGCCGATACCTGGTTCGGCATTGTTGCGCCGGCCGGTACACCGCGCGCGGTGATCGACAAGCTCAACGCCGCCGCCCGCAAGGCACTCGCCGACCCCGACACCAAAAGGCGTTACGCCGACGTCGGCATGACGGTTACCGGCCCCGGGGGTGACACGCCGGAACAACTCGACAGCTACATCAAGTCCGAGATCGCCAAATGGGCAAAAGTCATCGACGATGCCCATATTCAGCCGATGGACTGAGGCGTACGCTGCATTTCCTTTTTCGGGGAATCCGGCTAAGACGATAGATACGGTCTGACCGCGTTGCGGGATGAGGAATTACAAAGGTTTTACAGAGGTTTAGGCTCTAGAAGCCCGGCATGAAGGAAGCCAAAAAGCTCTACGTCAAATCGTTCGGCTGCCAGATGAACGTCTACAACTCGCAGCGTATGGCGGACACCTTGGCGCCAGAGGGTTACGTCGAGACCCCGAGCCCGGACGACGCCGACCTCGTCATCCTCAATACCTGCCATATCCGCGAAAAGGCGGCGGAGAAGGTCTACTCCGAGCTCGGCCGTGTGCGCGTCATGAAGGACGCCGCTGCCATCGCTGGCCGCCGCGTCACAGTTGCAGTGGCCGGATGCGTCGCGCAGGCCGAAGGCGAAGAGATTTTGCGCCGCGCTCCGGCGGTCGATCTGGTGGTTGGGCCGCAGAGTTATCATCGCCTGCCCGATCTTTTGAAGCGCGCAGAGAGCCATGGCACCGCGATCGACACCGAGTTTCCGGTCGATGACAAATTCAATCACCTCGCCGCGCCGAGCGTTGCAGCGATGCGTGCGCGCGGTGCTTCGGCGTTCGTCACCGTGCAGGAAGGTTGCGACAAGTTCTGCACTTTCTGCGTCGTGCCTTATACGCGCGGCATGGAGACGTCGCGGCCGGTCGAGAAAATCATTGCTGAGATCGAGCGGCTCGCCGGTGCCGGCGTGCGCGAGGTCACGCTGATCGGCCAGAATGTAAACGGCTATCACGGTGCCGGTTCAGACGGCACAGCTTGGACGCTGGCGCGGCTCCTTGCGCGCATTGCCGAAATTTCCGGCGTCGACCGGCTGCGCTACGTTACAAGCCATCCGCGCGACATGGGCGATGATCTGATTGCCGCACACCGCGATCTGCCGCAACTGATGCCGCAGTTGCATCTGCCGGTTCAGTCCGGCTCCGATCGCGTGCTCGGCGCGATGAATCGCCGCCACACCCGCGCCGACTATTTGCGCATCGTGGATCGGCTACGCAACGCGCGGGCCGACCTCGTACTGACTTCGGATTTCATCGCCGGGTTTCCTGGCGAAACCGACAGCGACTTCGCCGACACGCTGGCATTGATCAGCGACGTCGGCTTCTCCGGCGCTTTCTCCTTCAAATATTCGCCGCGGCCCGGCACACCGGGCGCCGACATGGACAATCAGGTCGCCGAGGAGATAAAGGCCGAGCGCTTGCAGCGCCTGCAGGATGCAATCGAGCGTAACCAGGCGGCGTTCAACCAGAGCTGCCTTGGTCGCGGCTTTGACGTCCTGTTCGAGCGCGAAGGCCGCCATCCCGGCCAGATCGTCGGGCGCTCGCCCTACCTTCAGCTGGTGCAAGTCACAGCACCGTCATCGCTCATCGGCAACATTGCCGAAGTCTGCGTCACCGAGATTTCCAGCAATAGTCTGTTCGGCGTGCTCGCGCAGGCGCCAGCGCAGCGGCCGGCCCTCGTTGGCGCAGGAGCTTGAATTGCGGACACCCGGCACGGATAAATCGCTCGTCGTCGCACCAAACAATGCGACCCAGATCTCTCTCACCTTCGACGACAACCGGCTCGCCTCGGTGTTGTTCGGGCAATATGGCCAGAACCTCGGGCTGATCGAACGTAAGCTTGGCGTCGCTGCCAACTCCCGCGGCAATCAGGTTACGCTTGACGGCACACGCGAGGCCTGCGAACTCGCGCGCCGCGTGCTTGAGGGGCTTTACGAGCGACTGAAACGCGGCGACGAGATCACGCACGGCGACGTCGATGGGGCCGTTCGGCTCGCGCTGTCGCAAGGCTCGTTGTTCGATTTCGATCCGGCCGCCCCGCGCGAAAATCTGGAAGAAATCAATTTGCGCAAGCGCCGCGTCCGCGCGCGCACACACGCGCAAGACGCCTATTTTCGCGCCCTCAAGCGAAACGCGCTGGTGTTCGCGACCGGACCCGCCGGTACCGGCAAGACCTGGCTCGCAGTGGCGCGGGCGGTACAGTTATTCGAGCGCAAGGAAGTGGATCGCATCGTGCTTTCCCGGCCGGCGGTCGAAGCCGGTGAACGGCTCGGCTTCCTGCCCGGCGACATGCGCGAGAAAGTCGATCCTTATCTGCGGCCGATCTACGACGCGCTCTATGATCTTATGGATGCGCGCATCGTCGAGCGCGCGCTCACATCCGGTGAGATCGAGATTGCTCCGCTTGCCTTCATGCGCGGCCGCACCTTGGCGAACTCCGCGGTCATCCTCGACGAAGCGCAAAACACCACTTCCATGCAGATGAAGATGCTTTTGACCCGGCTCGGCGAAAACAGCCGCATGGTAGTAACCGGCGATCCCAGCCAGGTCGATCTGCCGCCGGGCCAAACCTCAGGTCTGGCCGAAGCGGTGCGTTTGCTGGAAGGTATCGAGGGCATCGCCCACGTTCGCTTCACGTCCGTGGACGTGATCCGCCACGAACTGGTCGCCAGGATTGTTGACGCTTACGACGCGGCTTCCGCGAAAAAACGTGAGCGGCCGGAATGACTTCAGCACCGCGCGCCGCGCGGGGAAAGCTCAAGATCGACGTCCTTATCGACTCTGGCCGGTGGAAGAGCGCGGGCAATATCCGGCCGCTGGTGCGGCGCGCCGTCAGAGCGGCCGCCAGTACGCGGTCAACAAGCGAGGCCGAGCTTGCTATCGTGCTTACCGATGATTCGGCAATCCGCCAGCTCAATCGCTTGTGGCGCGGTGTCGATGCGCCCACCAACGTGCTGTCGTTTCCGGCCGCAACCAGACAGGCGGAGGACGAACCGGCGCATCTTGGTGACATTGTTCTCGCCTACCAGACCATCGCGCGTGAGGCCCGCGCCGAAGGCAAGCCGTTGGCCCATCATGTTGCCCATCTTGCCGTACACGGGTACTTGCACCTTGTTGGGTTCGACCACGAGCACGATGACGATGCCGAGGCGATGGAACAGGCCGAGCGCAAAATCCTGCGACGGTTGTCAATTCCCGATCCTTATCGACAGAACCCCGGCAAGGGCCGTACGGCCCAACGCGGCAAGACGCCCTGAGCCACAGCTCGCCCTTGTCGCTCAACCGAAGCAGTAGCCCGCATCATGTCGCAAGCCCCGACGCGCAACGACCCGAATGAGCCCGGCAATCTGCCGGCGGTGATCGAGCCGCCGCTTGAACACGGCGAGGAAGGTTGGCTGACACGCGCCATGCGTATCCTGTTCGGCTGGAAGGCCGCTTCGACTCGCGCCGACCTGGAACAGGTGCTGACCGCCGAGCAGCAACCGCAGTCCGGCTTCTCGCCGGAAGAAGCGACGATGCTCAAGAATATTCTCGGTCTGCGCGATCAGCGGATCGAGAGTGTGATGGTACCGCGCGCCGACATCGTCGCTGTTCAGCAGGACATTACCTTGGGCGAACTAGTCCGGGTGTTCGAGGGCGCCGGTCACTCGCGTCTTGTCGTCTATAACGACACGCTCGACGATCCAACCGGGATGGTTCACATCCGCGACTTGATTACTTTTGTCGCGTCGCGAGCGGCGCAGGATCCTATCACCGCGGGGCAGCGCGAAGCCCCACAAAATGCAGACCTCAACCTCGCCAATGTCGACCTGACCTTGCCGCTGGCCTCAACCAAGATCGTGCGGGAAATTCTTTACGCGCCGCCCTCGATGCCGGCGCTCGACTTGCTCGCCAAAATGCAGGCGACACGTATTCACCTCTCGCTGGTCATCGACGAGTACGGCGGGACCGACGGCCTCGTATCGATGGAAGATCTGGTCGAGATCATTGTCGGCGACATCGCTGACGAACACGACGAAGCGGAAAAACCCGCCGCGACGCGGCAGAGCGACGGCTCCTATCTTGCCGACGGTCGCGCCAGCCTTGAGGAAGTGCGTGCGGCGCTTGGCGAAGAATTCGATATCGGGGACGCCGCGCAGGAGGTCGACACCATCGGCGGTTATCTGGTGATGAAAGCCGGCCATGTGCCCGTGCGCGGCGAGTTGGTCCGCGGGCCAGAGCCGTTTGAAGCTGAAGTGCTCGACGCGGATCCGCGCCGCGTCAAGCGGGTCAGGATTTATCGCCGCAAGGGACCACGTCCCGGCGCCGCACGCGAATTGCCAGCGCTGGTCAAGCCAGCGCCGCGTCCTGCGCTTCGTGACGATACCAATCAGCCCAGCACGAATCCCGCGCCGTGAAACTGAAGACGGTGTTCAACACTATCGTTTTGTCGTGGGGTTGGCGGCGCTGCGCGATCGCGTTGATCGCCGGTGCAGCCTCGGCACTGGCAATGGCGCCAATCAATGCCTGGCCGGTGCTGTTCCTGACTTTTCCGACGCTGATCTGGCTGATCGATGGTTCAGGCGACAGTCGCTGGGGCAGCGTCGCAATTTCGGCGTGGACGGGCTGGTGGTTCGGCTTCGGCTATTTTGTCGCCGGGCTTTACTGGATCGGCTACGCATTTTTGGTCGACGCGCCGACCTTCGGCTGGATGATGCCGTTTGCGGTGCTCGGCTTGCCTGCTGTTCTTGCCTTTTACACTGCCGCCGGCGCGGCGCTGGCGCGATTGCTATGGACGCGCGGCAGCTTGCGGATTCTGTCGTTCGGCGCGGCGATGACCGTGGTGGAATATCTGCGCGGTCACTTGTTCACCGGCTTTCCCTGGAACGCTTTCGGTTACGCGCTGGCTTCGCCCCTGGTTCTGGCGCAAATCGCCTCGCTCGTCGGTCTCTGGGGCATGACCTTCATCGCCCTCGTCGTCTTCGCGACACCGGCGACATTGACCGACGATGCTTCCGAAACCCCTCGGCCGGCCCTGCCATTTCTCGTTGCTGTCGCTGTCTTGGTCGGACTTGCCGGCTACGGCGCAGCACGTCTGCACCGCAATCAAACCCGGCTGGTCGACAAAGTTCATCTGCGCATTATGCAGCCGAACCTGCAACAGGACGTCCGCTTCAATTATGCAGCGCGTCGGGACGTCATGAACCGGTACGTGACGCTGTCCAGTCATTCACCGAGCGCAGATTCGCCCGGCATGCAGGGCGTGACCCATCTGATATGGCCGGAATCGGCCTTTCCGTTTTTCCTTGCACATGAACCCGACGCGCTGGCGCAAATCACCCAGCTTTTGCCGCCGGGTGCAGTGCTGATCACCGGCGGAGTGCGCGTTGCCGAACCGTACAATCCCGCCGCGCCGCAAGCTTTCAATTCGATCTACGTGATCGACCACTCAGGGTCGATCCTCGGCATCTACGACAAAGTTCATCTCGTCCCGTTCGGCGAATATCTGCCGTTCAAGTCGTTGCTCAACCGTCTGGGCATGCAGGTTGTCACCAAACAAATCGGCGGCTTCCAGGCTGGCGACCGACGCCGTCTCCTTACATTGCCGGGCACACCGCCAGTGCTACCGTTGATCTGCTACGAGATCATCTTTCCGAACGCCGTCATGCCGCCTGACGGGCGACCAGGCTGGATTGTCAATGTAACCAACGACGGTTGGTTCGGAATCAGCAGCGGGCCGTATCAGCATTTTCAGCAAGCGCGTGTGCGCGCGATTGAGGAGGGTTTGCCGCTGGTGCGCGCCGCCAACACCGGCGTTTCTGCCGTGGTCGATCCGGTCGGGCGCGTGATCAACTCGCTGCCGCTCGGCGAAGAAGGGGTACTCGACTCACCTTTGCCGCGCTCGATTCGCGAGCCGATCTACGCGCGCCTCGGTGATATCCCGGCCGCTTTGATGGTGGGAATTGCCCTTATCATAATTGTTCGGCACCGCCTGCGAAGCGAATTAATTTAAAGAGTGCTTGCACTTTAAAGCGTGCTCGCCGGCTAAGATTTAGCCCGACTGGCGGGAGCCTGGACGCTGCGGCGGACAGACGCAGTAGCCTGTGATAACGACCACAGATATTTCATCGCCCGTCGTTTCAACTATCGCGGGTAACACCTAGGGCGTGAGATACCCCAAAATGCAAGTTCATCCGAATCTCGCATGAACTGATGCCGAACAATAAGGACCATCCCTGGGTAGCAATTGGTAGCATTTACGACAGATTTGAAATCGGCCCCCATTACGGTAGATAGGGGTCGCATAGGAGTTAATTATCATGATCGCCAAAAAGGCTCCGAATCCGACCGATAAGCACGTCGGCAGCCGGGTACGGATGCGCCGCATGATGCTCAGCATGAGCCAGGAGAAGCTTGGCGACGCGTTGGGGCTGACGTTCCAGCAAGTACAGAAGTACGAAAAGGGCACCAACCGTATCGGCGCAAGCCGTCTCCAGCAGATATCGCAGATTCTCCAGGTACCGGTTTCTTTCTTCTTTGAAGGCGCCCCGGCCGCGGTGACGATCGGGGGTCAGGACGGACTGTCGGAAGCTCCGTCGCCCGCTTACGTCTCGGATTTTCTCGCCACACCGGATGGCTTGGCGCTGACCAAGTCGTTCATGAAGATCACGGACTCCAAGTTACGGCGGCGCATCGTCGATCTCGTCGAGCAAATTGCCGGCAGCGACAAGCATTGAACATCTGACGGTCTTTGGCGCCGCGCCCATCCGCCCATTATTTTGCCCACATCTTGACCGCGCAGGGGGACGCTGTAACAACCAGCCCCGAAGATTTGTGAAGCGACAGATCAGCGCGGCAATTCACCGCCCGGGGCATCTCACGAAGATCAAAAACTCCGGTCGATTGGTGCAGTTTTACGAAGGGAGTGTTTCGCAGTGGCCCGTACAGACTACCTGTTCACCAGCGAGTCGGTATCCGAAGGACATCCAGACAAAGTGTCCGACCAGATTTCGGACGCCATCCTCGATGCTTTCATCGAGCGCGATATCAAGCTTGGCATCGCCGATGACAGCCAGATCAATACTCGGCTGGGCTGCGAGACACTCTGCACCACCAACAAAATCGTTGTTGCCGGCGAAGGCCGCGGCCAGCTGTTCAAAACCATCAACGGTATATCGGTCGTCGACCGCGAATTGATCACCGAAATCGCCCGTGGCGTAGTCAAGGACATTGGCTATGACCAGAACGGCTTCTCGTTCCACGGCGCCGATGTTGAAGTGCTGCTGCACGGCCAGTCGCCTGACATTGCGATGGGCGTCAACGCCAAGAAGAAAAAAGGCGAAGAGAACGAAGGGGCCGGCGATCAGGGCATGATGTTCGGCTATGCCTGCACCGAGAGCGAAGTCTATGAGAAGGGCTCGTTCATGCCGGCGCCGATTTTCTTCGCGCACAAGATTCTGAAGGTGCTTTCAGAGAAGCGTCGATCCGGCGCGATCTTCGATCTGCAGCCTGATGCCAAGAGCCAGGTGACGGTGCAGTATGCCGGCGGCAAGCCGATTGGTTGCACCAAGGTCGTGGTCTCGACGCAACACAACGAGAAGAGCCGCAACGGCAAGAAATACACGCCGGGCATGGTCAAAGATCTGATCGGCGACGCGGTCGCGTCGGCGTTGCCGAAAGGCTGGATGCCGAAGAAGGACTCCGACTTCCTGGTTAATCCGACCGGCAACTTCGTGGTCGGTGGCCCGGACGGCGATTGCGGCCTCACCGGCCGTAAAATCATTGTCGACACTTATGGCGGTTACGCCCCGCACGGCGGCGGCGCGTTTTCCGGCAAGGACCCGACTAAGGTTGACCGGTCCGCGGCCTACGCTGCGCGCTACCTCGCCAAGAACGTCGTCGCCGCTGGCCTCGCCGAGCAGTGCACGATCCAGGTTGCCTACGCGATCGGCGTGGCCGATCCGATGTCGCTGTATGTCGACACCCACGGCACCGGAAAAACCGACGAGAAAAAACTCGCCAAGGCGCTGCAGGAGATTTTCCCCCTGAGGCCGACCAACATTCGGCGTTCGCTGAAGCTCAATCGTCCGATCTACAAGCGCACCGCGGCCTATGGCCACTTCGGCCGTGCACCGGAAAAGGATGGCGGCTTCTCGTGGGAGCGCACCGACCTCGCCGATCAACTCAAGCGCGCGGTTCGCTAACCTCGCGTCATAGCCGGGCTTGTTCCGGCCATCCCGACAAGGCAGACACTTTGCATCTGCAATCGAGATACGCGGACTAAGTCCGCGCATGACAGCGATGGTTTTGGAACGACCGCCACGCGCACGCGCGTTCTTTGGACGGCGAAAAGGCCATAAACTGCGGCCCAATCAGGCGCAGCTTCTAGATGAGCTGTTGCCCGATTTGGCGCTGGATCTCAGCAAGCCAGCCCCGGACGATTTGTCATCGTTATTTCCGCTTCCCGTCAGTGAGGTCAGGCTTGAGATCGGATTCGGCGGCGGCGAGCATATGGTCGCGCAAGCGCAAGAACACGCGAGCACAGGTTTCATCGGTGTTGAACCGTTCGTCAACGGGATGGCTAAAGCACTCGCGGCCATCGAAACCAATGACCTGAATAATATTCGTCTGCATTTCGATGATGCGCTCAACCTGATCACATGGCTGCCGCCGAGTTCACTGGCGCGCATCGATTTGATTCATCCCGATCCTTGGCCAAAGCGGCGGCATTGGAAACGCCGTTTCATCCAAGACGAAATGATCGCACGGTTGGCCCGCATTCTTCACGTGGGCGGCGAGTTTCGTTTTGTCACCGACATCGAAGATTACGCTTCGTGGACGTTGCAGCACCTGTTGCGCTCGAAGGATTTCGAATGGACCGCGCAAGGGGCCGACGATTGGCGCAGGGCGTGGCCGGGTTTCATCGAGACCCGCTATCACGCCAAAGCGGCACGTGAACAACGCGCATCGTGCTTTTTGATTTTCAGAAAAGTGTAGACCCAGTGGTCACGCCGGCTGACGCACTTGCCAAAACCGAACGACGCGACGCGCCGTCAACTCCGACAAACGGTCGAAATTGGCGAAGGCTCCATCGGCATCCAGCCGTGACGGGTCTTTGCCGCCTTGCAAGGACATGATCGCCCTCACCGTCGACCAGTCCAGCCCGATCGCCTTGCAAAGGATCAAGACCGGGTCAAGCTCACCCCCGCCCATCAGGCGATCGACTACAGTAATCGGCACCTTGGCGAGCGTTGCCAAGGCAACGATCGTCTCCTCATACTTGCATTCAGCGCAGAATGTCGCCACCGAACTTTCGTCAAGACTTCCAGCGCGATCGAGATTAAGCACGACGCGTTGCGCGGCGCGGTAATCGCGGGGGCCAATGTTTGCGCCCACTTCCTTGGAAACTTTCTGCAGGATGCGATTGATCTCGGCCTGGACATCGGACGGCGCCGACGCAAGCAGCCGTTCGCGTACAACCGCAGTCGCCTTGATAAGCAGGTCACGGAACAGCGGCGCGGGAATATCCGGTCGCATGCCGACCTTCTCGGCAAGGACGCCGTCATCCTCCGCGCGTTGGACCAGATTGACGAAGCTGTGCCTGGAAAGTTTCGCGCCGCGATTGCCCGCCACCGTGCGGGCAACGTCGCGGTCGCCGCGGCGAACCAGAACATCAGTCACCGCTTCGCCAAGCGTCTTACGCGACGAGATCGCCTGCAAGTGCGCCTGGCTTTTGGTTCGCGCGACGTCGATGAGGTCAAATTCCGGCAGACGCGGCGCCAGCTTTAAAACCGGCCCGGCGACCGAAATGTCGTCGTCGTTGGCCAACGTGCGGAGTACTTTGACCGGCGCGTTGTCGACCGGCGCCAAACGGTTCGATAATTCGGCGCGTGCTTTGGTCTCGATCTCTTCGATCAACAGACCGAATACGTCATCAAACAAATCTACCTGGTCGTTACCGAAGCGGCTGGCGCCAGCAAGAAATAAGGTTGTGATGCGCTCAAGCGTATCGGCGCGCTTCTTCCGCGTGCCATGCTGGATGACTTCCTCAAGTTCGGGAATTAGCGAAAGAGCGGGAGCAGCTGGCATCAAAAATCAGCGACCAAAGCAAGGGATTACACAATTTCCGGCGTGTTAAGGTACCGTTTAGTGCTTACCGATCCCTGAAACCCGGTTTCTGATCGGGCCTTGTCTGAAGCCGATAAAACGCTATATTCGCGCCATCCGTTTGGATACCTCATAACAGTCGGATTATCCGAGTAGTTTTGAGAGTGGGTTCCCCCGGGACCCGCTCTTTTTTGTTACCTGAGGCCGGACGGATTTTGCAGGACGACGCGACACGTATGAACGACGACGACCTGACGACATTTATCGCCGAGCCGCGACTCATTGCCGAGCCGGGGCGCTCGGCGCGTGTCGCTTCGATCGTCGAGCCAGTGCTGGCCGGCCTCGGCTATCGTCTTGTTCGGGTTCATATTTCTGCCTTTGCCGGTTGCACCGTACAGATCATGGCGGAGCGGCCGGATGGCACCATGGCCATCGAGGATTGCGAAGCTGCTTCCCGTGCCCTCTCTCCAGTTCTTGACGTCACCGACCCGGTCGAGGGCGCCTATCGGCTGGAAATCTCCTCGCCGGGGATCGACCGGCCGCTGGTTCGCCGCTCGGATTTCGACCGCTACGCCGGCCACGTCGCTCATGTCGAAATGGCGGCGCTGATCGACGGTCGCCGCCGCTTCCGCGGTCAGTTACTCGGCACCGACGGCGAGAGCGCCCGTATCCGCATCGAAGGCGCGAGTGACAGCACCGACGTATTGCTGCCGATCAACGAGATGTCGGAAGCCAGGCTTGTTCTGACCGACGCGCTGATTGCGGAATCGCTGCGCCGAAGCAAACGCAGCAATCGAACCGAACGCGAACACGACACCGCGCTGGATCGCGACCAGCAGATGAGTCAAACCCAAGGGAGACTGACGAATGGCGACCGTAAGCGCCAATAAACTCGAACTCTTGCAGATCGCCGATGCGGTCGCCCGAGAGAAGGCGATTGACCGCAAGATCGTGCTCGGTGCGATGGAGGATGCCATCGCCAAGGCGGCGCGCTCCCGCTACGGCAGCGAAACTGAAGTCCGCGCCGAGATCGACCCAAAGAGCGGCGAGCTGAACTTGTCCCGTCACATGCTGGTGGTCGATCAGGTCGAGAATCCGGCGTCGCAGATCACCATCGAAGAAGCCCGCAAGCATCATCCGGCCGCGCAGGTTGGCGACACCATCGCCGACAAGCTGCCGCCGCTGGAATATGGCCGCATCGCTGCCCAATCCGCCAAGCAGGTGATCGTACAAAAAGTGCGCGAAGCCGAACGTGATCGGCAATACGACGAATACAAGGATCGCATCGGCGACATCGTCAACGGCGTCGTCAAACGCGTCGAATATGGCAACGTCGTCGTTGACCTCGGCCGCGGCGAGGCGATCGTGCGCCGCGACGAAATGCTGCCGCGCGAAGTATTCCGCAACGGCGACCGCATCCGCGCCTACATCTACGACGTGCGGCGCGAGCAGCGCGGCCCACAGATTTTCCTGTCCCGCACCCATCCGCAGTTCATGGCGAAGCTGTTCGCGCAGGAAGTGCCGGAAATCTACGACGGTATCGTCGAGGTCAAGGCGGTGGCCCGCGATCCTGGGTCCCGCGCCAAGATCGCCGTGGTTTCCCGCAATTCATCGGTTGATCCGGTCGGAGCCTGCGTCGGTATGCGCGGTTCGCGCGTCCAGGCCGTCGTCAATGAGTTACAGGGCGAGAAGATCGATATCATTCCGTGGTCGCAGGACATCGCGACTTTCGTCGTCAATGCACTGGCGCCGGCAGAAGTCGCAAAGGTCGTGCTTGATGAAGAACGTGAGCGCATCGAGGTTGTGGTTCCCGATCAGCAGCTTTCGCTGGCAATCGGCCGCCGCGGCCAGAACGTGCGGCTCGCCTCGCAACTCACCGGCTGGGACATCGACATTCTGACCGAACAGGAAGAATCCGAGCGCCGCCAGGCCGAGTTCGAGAACCGCACCAAGATGTTCATCAACTCCTTGAATGTCGACGAGGTGATCGGGCAACTGCTGGCATCGGAAGGCTTCAACTCCGTCGAAGACCTGGCGATGGTCGATGTGAAGGAAATCGCCGGCATCGAAGGTTTCGACGAGGATACCGCGGGAGAGTTGCAGACGCGGGCCCGCGAATATCTGGCCCAGGTCGAGGGCGAGCTTGATGCCAAGCGCACGGAGCTAGGCGTCGAAGACGCGCTGCGGGAAGTCCCCGGCGTCACCACCCCCATGCTGGTGAAATTCGGCGAAAACGGCGTCAAAACAATCGAAGATCTTGCCGGTTGCGCAACCGACGATTTGACCGGCTGGACTGAGCGCAAGGACGGTGAAAGCAAACGCGAGCCGGGCATTCTCGACGGCTTCGAAATGTCCCGCGAAGAAGCCGAAGGTATGATCATGCAAGCCCGGCTCAAAGCCGGCTGGATCACCGAGGCCGATCTCGCGCCGCCCGCCGCTGAGGAAGCTGCCGTTGCGGAGGCACAACCGTAACGGATGACCGCTTCGCCGCAGCACGCCGAGCTCGACAACGGACCGCATTCGCGCGGACGGGAGCGCATGTGCGTTCTTACGCGCGAGGTGCGGCCGATCGCGGATTTGATCCGTTTCGTGGTCGGGCCTGACGGTGCCGCGGTGCCGGATTTGAAAAGCAAGCTGCCTGGCCGCGGTGTTTGGGTCACCGCGACCCAGGATGCGTTGGCTGAGGCGGTTAAGCGCAAAGCGCTGGCTCGCGGTTTCAAGCGCGAAGTTCGCCTCAATGCCGATCTCGTGACGCAAACCGGGCAATTGCTGGAACGCGCGGTGCTCGATGCGCTGGCGATGGCGGGCAAATCCGGCCTGGTCGCTAACGGGTTTGGCAAGACTGAAGCAGCGCTGACGGATGATGATGAGAGGGTCATCGGCCTCATTCACGCGGCTGAAGCTGCCCCGGACGGTGTCCGAAAGCTTGGCGCCGCCTTGAAGCGTCGTGATTCCGTGGACCAAGTCGCTGTGATTACATGCCTAACCACGGCGCAATTGGATTTGGCACTGGGACGCCCAAATGTGGTACATGCAGCCCTGCTTGCCGGGCCTGCGGGCGATACGTTCCTGGTGCGTTTGCGGCGCCTTGAGCGGTTCCGGTCCGGTGAGCAAAGCGTATAGAAATGGAAGCGAATGGCTGAGACGACTAAAAATACCGGCGACAAACTGAGCGTTACCCCGACCAAGACTCTGACGCTAAAGCCACGCGTCGAGCAGGGCGTGGTGCGCCAGAGCTTCAGCCATGGCCGCACCAAGTCGGTGGTCGTCGAGAAGGTCAAACGCCGGATCGGCCCTGCCGAAACCAAGCCGGAGCCAGCTGCGGCCGCACCCGCCGCAGCGCCGAAGCGCTCTGGTCCGCCCGCCGCTCCTGCGGCAAGAACTGCGGCAAGAACCGCTACGCCTGCCGCTGCATCTTCCGCAGCTTCGCCACGTCAATCCGGCGTCGTGCTCCGCACACTGACCGCCGACGAACAGAGCGCCCGCGCGCAGGCGCTTGCCGGCGCGCAAGTACGCGAGCACGAAGAGCGCGAGCGTGCTGAGGAAGAAGCACGCGGCCGCCGCACCCGCGAGGAATCCGAACTCGCCGAGCGCGCCGCCGCCGAAGCCCGCAAGCTCGGCGAAGAATCTCGCCGCAAACACGATGAGGAGACCAAGCGCAAGGCCGACGAAGTCGCCAAAAAGCGCTTTGGCACCGACGCGTTGGCGGTAAAGACCGGCCCCGGCGCCCGCCCAGTGCAGGAAGCCGAGGAAGAAGAAGCGCCCCGGCCGCGTCGCGGCGGTGCTCCCGGCGTTGCCGCTCGTCCGGCGCCCGCGCCAAAACCGACGCGTACTGCCGGCGGCGAGAAACGCCGCGGCCGTCTGACGGTCGTTACCGCACTGACCGCCGGCGAGATTCGCGAGCGTTCGGTAGCGTCGTTCCGCCGCCGAACGCAGCGCATTTCCGGCCATCGCGATGAGCCGAAGGAAAAGATCGCCCGCGAAGTGATCGTCCCGGAAACGATCACTGTTCAGGAGCTGGCCAACCGTATGGCCGAGCGCGGCGTCGATGTGATCCGTATCCTGATGCAGCAAGGCCATATGGCGAAGATCACCGACACGATCGACGCCGATACCGCCCAGCTCATCGCCGAAGAGCTTGGCCATACCGTTCGCCGCGTCGCCGAAGCCGACGTCGAAGAAGGCATGTTCGACGCGCCTGATGATGCGGCGAATTTGCTGCCGCGCGCGCCCGTGGTCACCATCATGGGCCACGTCGATCACGGCAAGACATCGCTGCTCGACGCTATCCGTTCGACCGAGGTTGTAGCCGGCGAGGCCGGCGGCATTACCCAGCATATCGGCGCCTATCAGGTGACGTCGCCATCCGGCGGACGCATCACGTTCATCGACACGCCCGGCCACGCCGCGTTCACCGCGATGCGCGCCCGCGGCGCCAAAATTACCGACATTGTTATCCTTGTGGTTGCTGCTGACGACGGCGTGATGCCCCAGACGGTGGAAGCCATTCAGCACGCCAAGGCAGCAAAAGTGCCGATCATTGTTGCGATCAACAAGATCGATAAAGCCGACGCCAAGCCGGAACGCGTGCGCACCGAACTGTTGCAGCACGAAATCCAGGTTGAATCGCTCGGCGGCGACGTACTGGAGCTTGAAGTCTCCGCCAAGGAAAAGACCAATCTCGACAAGCTGCTCGACATGATCGCGCTGCAAGCCGAAGTACTCGAGCTCAAAGCCAATCCAAACCGGCCGGCTGAGGGCACCGTGATCGAAGCCCGGCTCGACCGTGGCCGCGGTCCGGTCGCAACCGTGCTGGTCCAGCGCGGCACCCTCAAGCAGGGCGACATCGTTGTTGCAGGTTCCGAATCGGGCCGCGTGCGCGCCCTGGTATCCGACATCGGCAATTCGGTTATCGCGGCTGGGCCGTCGATGCCGGTTGAGGTTCTCGGTTTCAGCGCCACGCCGGAAGCAAGCGATCGTCTTGCCGTGGTCGATACCGAAGCGCGCGCCCGCGAGATCACGGATTACCGGATACGGCAGAAGCGTGAGAAGGCGGCAGCGCGGCAAACCGGCATGCGCGGCTCTCTCGAGCAGATGATGAGCCAGATCAAGACCGCGGGCCGCAAGGAATTTCCGCTGGTGATCAAAGGCGACGTGCAGGGTTCGATCGAAGCCATCATCGGCGCGCTGGAAAAGCTCTCTACCGAGGAAGTCGTTGCGCGGGTGATTTTCTCCGGCGCTGGCGGCATCACCGAGTCTGACGTTACGCTTGCAGAAGCCAGCAACGCCGTGGTGATCGGCTTCAACGTGCGCGCCCACAAGGAAGCGCGCGAGGCCGCCGCGCAAGCCGGCATCGAGATCCGCTACTACGACATCATTTACGCCCTGGTCGACGACGTGAAGAAGGCGATGTCCGGCCTGCTACCGCCAACCCTGCGCGAGACCATGCTCGGCAACGCCACCATCATTGAGATTTTCAGAGTGTCGAAAGTCGGCACCGTCGCCGGCTGCCGCGTCACCGATGGTACCGTCGAACGCGGCGCCAATGTCCGGCTGATTCGCGACAGTGTGGTCGTGCATCAAGGCAAGCTGTCGCAACTCAAGCGCTTCAAGGACGACGCGCGTGAAGTGCTCGCCGGCCAGGAATGCGGCATGGCCTTCGAGAATTATCAGGACATGAAGGCCGGCGATACGATCGAATGTTATCGGGTGGAGACGGTGCAGCGGACGCTGTGAGTTCGAGAACTCACTGTTCGCGGCGCGTCATTGCCGGACTTGATCCGGCAATCCCGATAAAAGAAGCACTGCAAATTTAATCGAGATACGCGGGCCAAGCCTGCGTTTGAAAAATAATATGCCACGTCAGCAACGTAATCATCGCGACACTTTAATCGGCGGCTCGCAGCGGCAATTGCGCGTCGGCGAACTGATCCGCCATGAGCTCGCCGCCATGTTGTCGCGCGGCGACATCCACGATCCGGTGATCGAAAAGCACATGATCACCGTGCCGGAAGTGCGCCTCAGCGCCGACCTGCGGCTCGCGACGATTTATGTGATGCCGCTCGGCGGCCGCGACATCGATCAGGTGATCGAAGCCCTCGATCGCAACAAGCGTTATGTGCGCGGTGAGATCGGGCGGCGCGTCAACTTAAAATTTGCTCCTGACATTCGATTCCAAGCTGACGAGCAATTCGAGGAAGCAGAGCGGATCGAGAAGCTTTTGCGAACGCCTGCGGTCCAACGCGACCTCGACGGCGATAAGGACGAATAATGCCGGTGACCGAACTCGAATCGCCTGCCGCGGAATCGCCTGCGCAGATAGCCAAGAAAATAAAAAAGCGGGACGTCCACGGCTGGGTCGTGCTCGACAAACCGGTCGGCATGACATCGACCCACGCGGTCGCGGTGATCAAGCGTTTGTTTGCGGCAAAGCGCGCCGGTCATGCCGGTACGCTCGACCCGTTAGCATCGGGCTCATTGCCGATCGCGCTCGGCGAAGCGACCAAGACCGTTCCGTTCGTGGTCGACAGCCGGAAGACCTATTCGTTCACGATCCGCTGGGGCGAAGAGCGCGATACCGACGACGCCGAAGGGCGCGTGGTTAACACAAGCGAGAAACGGCCGGATGCCGACGCAATCCGTGAGCAGCTGCCACGCTTCACCGGCACCATCGAGCAGGTTCCGCCACGTTTCTCCGCGATCAAGATCGCCGGCGAGCGCGCCTACGATCTGGCCCGTGATGGCGAGCAGGTCGAACTGGCGCCGCGAGCGATTGAAGTTCACAGCCTTGAGCTGGTCGAGATGCCTGACCCGGACCATGCGATTTTGGCCGCGGAATGCGGTAAAGGCACCTATGTTCGTGCGCTGGCACGCGATTTAGGCCGGGTTTTAGGCGTGTTTGGCCATGTCTCGGCGCTGCGCCGGAACCGGGTCGGCCCGTTCAGCGAAAGTGACATGATTCAGCTGGAACCCCTGGAGTCTTTGTGTCATAGAGCAGCCGCCGGTGAGGGACACCTTGCCGACGCACTCCTGCCGATCGAGACCGCGCTGGACGACATCCCGGCGCTGGCCGTGAGCCCGGCGGATGCGGCAAGGCTTTCAAGAGGCCAAGCCGCTTTGTTGCGCGGACGGGATGCCACCATCTTCCGCGGTATGGTCCAGGTCGCCTGCGGCGGCCAGCTTTTGGCCATCGCCGAGGTCGAACGTGGCGAAATCATCCCCAAGCGCGTGTTCAATTTAAACGGCGTGACTGGTCGCGCCGCCAGGAAAAGAGGTTAATCCGATGTCGCTTTCGACCGCGAAAAAGGCGGAGCTTATAAAGTCGTACGCCAAAAAGTCCGGTGATACCGGTTCACCCGAAGTCCAGGTTGCGCTGCTCTCCGAGCGGATCACTGAACTGACGGAACACTTCAAGACTCACGTCAAAGACAATCATTCGCGCCGCGGCTTGTTGAAGCTGGTGTCGCAGCGCCGCCAGATTCTTGACTATCTTCGGGGCGCCAATGAAGGACGTTACAAAGAGTTGATTGAACGGCTGGGTATCCGCCGTTGAAAAACCTGCGCGCGGGAAGTCCCGCGCGTTTCGTTGGCGGACTGCAAGGTGCAGACGCCGTTTGTCCGGCAGCAAAGGCTGCCGATTAGAGCAACGGGCCCACTGTCCGTATGCAATCCACTGGAAGGCCTGATGGCCATGGCAGGATCGCTGGAAGCTGTTTGGATTCGCGACGTCGTCGCGAACGGCAGCTTCTCGCCGTCTTGCTCATGGCTTTCGCGCTTGTCCGAAAACCATGAGAGACAATCGAAATGTTCGATATCCATAAAGTGCAACTTGACTGGGGTGGCCGACCACTCACGTTAGAAACCGGTAAAATCGCGCGTCAGGCCGACGGTGCTGTTTTAGCCACCTACGGCGAGACCACTGTTCTAGCCGCGGTCGTCGCGGCCAAGACGCCGAAGGAAGGCATCGATTTCCTTCCGCTGACTGTCAATTACACCGAAAAGTATTATGCGGCTGGCCGGATTCCCGGCGGCTACTTCAAACGCGAACGCGGTCCGACCGAAAAAGACACGCTGACGTCGCGGCTGATCGATCGCCCGATCCGTCCGTTATTCGCCGACGGCTGGCGCTGCGATACGCAAGTTACCATCACCGTGCTTTCGCACGATCAGGAAAACGATCCAGACATCGTGGCGATGGTCGCGGCCTCCGCAGCGCTGACGCTCTCCGGCGCGCCGTTCATGGGCCCGATCGGCGGCGCCCGGGTCGGCTTCATCAATAACGAATACGTTCTCAATCCGACGCTCGACGAGGGCAAGGAAAGCCAGCTCGATCTTGTCGTCGCCGGCACTCCGGACGCGGTGATGATGGTTGAATCGGAAGCAAAAGAGCTGTCCGAAGAGATCATGCTGGGCGCGGTGATGTTCGGCCACCGGCACATCCAGCCGGTGATCCAGGCGATCATCCAGCTTGCCGAGAAAGCCGCGAAAGAGCCGCGCGATCTCGTCACTGTCGACAACAAGGCGCTGGAAAAGGAAATCCTCGACCTCGCCGAGAAAGATCTGCGCACGGCCTACGCGATCGTGAAGAAGCAGGATCGCCAGGACGCCGTCGCTGCAGTGAAACAAAAGGTCATGGCGCACTTCTTCCCGGAAGGCGCCGAACCGAAGCACGACAAGCTGCAGGTAGCGGGCGTCTTCAAAGAACTCGAAGCCAAAATCGTGCGCTGGAACATTCTCGACACCGGCGTGCGCATCGACGGCCGCGACGTCAAAACCGTCCGCCCGATCGTCGCTGAAGTCGGCGTACTGCCCCGCGCGCACGGTTCGGCACTGTTTACCCGTGGCGAGACGCAGGCGCTGGTCGTCACCACGCTCGGCACGGCCGAGGATGAGCAATTCATCGACGCGCTGCAGGGAACGTACAAAGAAACGTTCCTGCTGCATTACAACTTCCCACCCTATTCGGTCGGTGAAACCGGCCGCATGGGCGCACCCGGCCGCCGCGAGATCGGCCACGGCAAGCTGGCGTGGCGCGCGATCCATCCGATGCTGCCGTCGAAGGAGGAATTCCCCTACACGATCCGCATCGTCTCGGAGATCACCGAGTCGAACGGTTCGTCGTCGATGGCCACGGTGTGCGGATCCTCACTGTCGCTGATGGACGCCGGCGTGCCGTTGAAGCGGCCGACGGCTGGTATCGCCATGGGCCTCATTCTTGAGGACAAGCGCTTTGCCGTTCTCTCCGACATCCTCGGCGACGAGGATCATCTCGGCGACATGGACTTCAAGGTGGCCGGCACCGAAGGCGGCGTGACTTCGCTGCAGATGGACATCAAGATCGCCGGCATCACCGAAGAGATCATGAAGGTCGCCTTGGCCCAAGCCAAGGACGGCCGCATGCACATCCTCGGCGAGATGGCGAAGGCGATTAACTCGGCGCGCGCCGAGCTTGGCGAACACGCACCGCGCATCGAGACCTTCAAGATCCCGACCGACAAAATCCGTGAAGTGATCGGAACCGGCGGCAAGGTGATCCGCGAGATCGTCGAAAAGACCGGCGCCAAGATCAACATCGAGGACGACGGCACGGTGAAGGTCGCTTCCGCTAACGGCGAGCAGATTCGCGCCGCGATCAACTGGATCAAGTCAATCGCGTCCGATCCGGAACTCGGCCACATCTACGAAGGCACAGTGGTGAAGACCATGGACTTCGGCGCTTTCGTCAATTTCTTCGGCGCCAAGGACGGACTGGTGCACATCAGCCAACTCGCCGCGCGCCGGGTGCAGAAGACCACCGACGTCGTCAAGGAAGGCGACAAGGTGAAGGTCAAGCTGCTGGGCTTCGACGAACGCGGCAAGGTGCGGCTGTCGATGAAGGTTGTCGACCAGGCCACCGGCGAGGATCTCGAGGCCAAGCAAAAGGCCGAGGGTGAGCAGCCGCACGAAGCAGCAGCGAGCGGCGCGGCTGAATAACGCCGCCATCTTCGTTTCAGAAATGCGAAAGGCGGCCGATGAGGCCGCCTTTTTTGTTGCCGATTCCAGCCTCGATCAGCGGCAGTTCCGCAGATAATTCACAACGATTTCATATGCTTGCGGGAAAATGAAAAACTGTGACAGCAGTCACGTCGCCTGCGGACACCTCGGAGTAGCTTTCTGGCAGTTGAAAGACACGGACAAGTGGAGGTGACCATGGCCGCTCTGATCAAAAAGACACAGTCCCGCTTCACCCTCTGGTGCAAGGCGTTCGTCGCCAAGAACAAGCCACCGCATCGTTGGTACGAATACGACGGCCCCGGCATCGGGTGATCTTCACCTCACCGAACCTTCAGTCCCCAACCCGCTCGAGTTTTGCCGCTCGGGCGGGTTTTCGTTTTGGGCGAGCGCGCTCGCGGACCAAATCCAAAGCGACAATATGTGACCGCCATCACGGAGCAGTTTTTCGGAAAAGCCTAACTTCCAATCAGACGACGCGACCAACCATCTTCTGATTACAGTCCCCAGCCCGCCCGAGTTTTGCCGCTCGGGCGGGCTTCCCCTTTTTTGCGAGTTTTCGTCGGACCTATTTTGACGTGCAGCGAACAGCGCCCAGCGCATCGACTGCAATTTCTCCCAGGGTCGCGAAATCAATCTTGCGTGGCGAAGTACGCCGCCAGGCAAGACCGATGGTGCGCCCCGGCTCTGGCGCAGCGAAGCGCAGCAGCTTTACGCGCTCGTCGCGAACTTCAACATCGACGGCAACTGCCGGCACCAGCGTCACGCCGTATCCGTTGGCGACCATCTGCATCACTGTTGTAAGGCTGGTGGCGCCTAAACTGAGCGGCAGTTGATGGCGCGGCGCCGCGCAGTACGCGAGCGCCTGGTCGCGCAAACAATGACCTTCCTCAAGCAGCATCAAGCGCCGCTGATCGATGTCGCTCGCGCTCACCTGTGTTGTTTCAGGCAATGGGTCGTCAGCCGGCACCGCGAGAAGAAACGGATCGACGAACAGGCGCATGGTTTCGATCTCCGCGTCGGCAACCGGCAATGCCAGCATCACCAGATCGAGATCGCCGCCCGCTAATTCCTCCATCAGGATTTTGGTCTGGGTCTCGCGCAGTTCCACCGTCAAATCCGGATAGCGCGCCTGCAAGGCTGGCAGCACCTTGGGCAACACGTAGGGAGCCAGCGTCGGGATGATGCCGAGCTTGAGTCGCCCCGACAGGGTTCGGCCAAAATGGCGGGCGAAGTCGACAATGTCTCGTGCGCCCGCCAGCACCCGCTCGCCGCGCTTGACCACCTCGATGCCAATTTCTGTCAGCGCAGCTTCTCCGGGCCGCCGCTCAATAAGCTTGGTATCGAGCTCCTTTTCGAGCTCACCGATTTGCATCGAAAGGGCTGGCTGCGTTACTGCACAGGCTTCGGCCGCCCGGCCAAAATGCTTATGCTGGGCAAGCGCTTCCAGGTAACGCAACTGTCGCAACGTTATCATCTCCGATAAGTAATTCTTATCGGGGGGGTCAGTCAAACCGATTAGACCTGATCAAAACAGCGGACTAAGGTTCGGCTCCCCAACGACTGACGACCCTTTGTCTGCCCCCGACAAGGGATGAACCAGAACATGATTGGAGCGAGAGAGATGGACGCAAAAACCGAAGGTAAGTGCCCGTTCCTGGGTGGACACACCAACCGCGACTGGTGGCCGGATTCGCTGAGCATTGAGATGCTCCATCGGAATTCGAACCTTTCCGATCCGATGGGGAAGGACTTCAACTATGCCAAGGAATTTAAAAGCCTCGACCTCAATGCCGTGATCAAGGACCTCACTGCTTTGATGACAGACTCGCAGGATTGGTGGCCGGCCGACTTCGGCCATTACGGCGGTCTGTTTATCCGCATGGCCTGGCACAGCGCCGGCACCTATCGCATCACCGACGGACGTGGCGGCGCGGGCGCCGGCCAGCAACGCTTTGCACCGCTCAATAGCTGGCCGGACAATGCAAACCTCGACAAGGCGCGCCGGCTGCTATGGCCGATCAAACAAAAGTACGGCAACAAGCTTTCATGGGCCGACTTGATGGTCCTTGCCGGCAACGTCGCGCTCGACTCGATGGGCTTCAAGACGTTCGGTTTTGCTGGCGGCCGGGCCGATGTGTGGGAGCCGGAAGAACTCTACTGGGGTCCCGAAGGAACCTGGCTTGGCGACGAGCGCTACAGTGGCGAACGTCAGCTTGCGGAGCCGCTCGGCGCCGTGCAGATGGGCCTGATCTACGTCAATCCGGAAGGGCCGAACGGCAAGCCGGATCCTGTCGCAGCGGCGAAGGACATCCGCGAGACATTCTTCCGCATGGCAATGAACGACGAAGAGACCGTCGCGCTGATCGCCGGCGGTCACTCGTTCGGCAAAACCCACGGGGCGGGCGATCCGTCGCTGGTCGGAGCAGAACCGGAATCAGGTGCCCTTGAGGATCAGGGCCTCGGCTGGAAGAGCAAGCATGGCACCGGCAAGGGAGCCGACGCCATCACCGGCGGACCGGAAGTCACCTGGACGCAGACGCCGACGAAGTGGAGCAACCACTTCTTCGACAACCTGTTCAAATTCGAATGGGAGCTGACCAAGAGCCCCGCCGGTGCGCAGCAGTGGAAGGCAAAAGGCGCCGAAGCTACGATCCCCGACGCCCACGACAAGTCGAAGAAGCATGTGCCGACCATGCTGACCACCGACCTCGCGCTGCGGATGGACCCGGCCTACGAGAAGATCTCCCGGCGGTTCTATGAGCATCCGGAGCAATTTGCGGACGCGTTCGCCCGTGCCTGGTTCAAGCTGACACATCGCGACATGGGTCCGATCCAGCGCTACCTCGGCCCGCTCGTGCCGAAGGAGACGCTGATCTGGCAGGACCCGATCCCGGCCGGGGACGCAGCGCTCAGTGATGCAGACATCGCCGCGCTCAAGACCAAGATCCTGGCGTCAGGTCTCACCGTATCGCAGCTCGTCTCGACCGCCTGGGCGTCAGCGTCGACGTTCCGCGGCACCGACAAGCGTGGCGGTGCGAACGGCGCGCGCATCCGCCTCAGCCCGCAGAAGGACTGGGAGGTCAATCAGCCGGCCCAGCTCAAGACGGTTCTTGCGAAGCTCGAAGAAATTCAGAAGGGCTTCGGCAAAAAAGTCTCGCTGGCGGACCTGATCGTCCTCGGCGGCACGGCGGCGATTGAAAAAGCCGCGAAGGATGCCGGCGTCGATGCGAAGGTCCCCTTCGCCTCGGGCCGCGGAGACGCATCCCAGGACCAGACCGACGTGGAATCCTTCGCGCCGCTCGAGCCGCGGGCCGACGGCTTCCGCAACTATACCAGCAGCAAGCGGCAGTTCATGGCGCCCGAGGAGGCGTTGGTGGACCGCGCTGCTTTGATGCGGCTGACCGGGCCGGAGATGACTGTCCTGCTCGGCGGCTTGCGCGTGCTGGGCGCCAACGCGGCAAACTCCAAGCACGGTGTTTTCACCAGCAAACCCGGCACGCTGACGAATGACTTCTTCGTCAATTTGCTCGACATGAATACCGAGTGGCAGCCGCCTAATGCCGAAGGCGTCTACGAAGGCCGGGACCGCAAGACCAAAGCGGTCAAGTGGACCGGCACCCGCATCGACCTGATCTTCGGCTCGCACTCGCAGCTCCGCGCCTTCGCGGAAGTCTACGCGAGCGCGGGCTCCAAGGAGAAGTTCGTGAAGGACTTCGTGGCCGCATGGACCAAGGTGATGAACGCCGATCGCTTCGATCTCACCTACGCAAAAGCGGCGTAAGCCGTCGTTGCAATCAGCAAAATGAAGGGCGGCGCCGCAAGCGCCGCTCTTTTTTATTCCGAGATGATCGCTGGCGCGCTTGAGCCATCAGAGGAACGTTTGAACACCAACAACAGCGGAAACACGGCAAGCGTCGCGATCAGCAGCAGCTTGTAATCGTCGATATAGGCGATGATCTGCGCCTGTTGGGTAATGACGGCATCAAGCGCCGCACGGCCGGCCGCGGTCATCGGATCCCAGAAGTGAGCGATCTCCGGATTTTCAAAGCCACGGTTCACAGCCGTAACGTGGGACGCGATTGAGGCATGATTGGCCTGCATGTTTCGCGTCAGCAGCGCATTGACGACTGAAATGCCCACCGCCGAACCGATGTTGCGCGACAGGCTGTAGAAGCCCGCACCTTCCGTGCGCGCTTCAATAGACAGCGTCGATAGTGTTGCGGCCGAAAGCGGCACGAACAGAAAGCCAAGACCAATGCCCTGCACGATACCGACGACAATAATGGATTGTTGCGAAACGTCAGGCGTCCATCCGGTCATCGCGTAAAACGACCAGGCCGTTACCGCGAGACCAAAAGCCAGCAGCAGCCGGGTATCGACCTTGCCGACCATGCGTCCAACAACCATCATCGACGCCATCGTGCCGACGCCGCGCGGACCCATGATGATACCCGCAGTGATCACCGGGTAATCCATCAAGCCTTGCAGATACGGCGGCTGTAGCGCCAGCGACGCGTAATAGGTGAGACCAACAATCGCAACGAAGATGGTGCCCGCGGTGAAGTTACGGTCGCGGAACAAGGCCGGCCGAACGAACGGCTTCTCAGCCGTGAAGGTGTGCACCAGAAACAGGTAAAGCGCGGATGCCGCAATAACGGCTTCGAGAATGATTTCGCCGGAACTGAACCAGTCCTTGATCTCACCGCGATCGAGCATGACCTGAAACGCGCCAAGCGTAACGCTTAATGTGCCGAAACCGAACCAATCGAGTTTTTCTTCGCTACGTTTGGTTTCAGGCAAGAACATGCTGATGCCGATCAGGCCGAGAATGCCGATCGGCAGGTTGATGTAGAAGACCCAGCGCCAGCTGTAATTCTCCGTGAGCCAGCCGCCGAGAATCGGACCGAGGATCGGACCGACCATGACGCCGACGCCGAACAACGCCATCGCAAAGCCGTGGCGTTCGCGCGGATAGACGTTGAACAGCACGGTCTGCGACAACGGCACCAAAGCCGCACCGAAGGCACCTTGCATCAAACGGAACAGAACGATCTGGTCCAGCGACTGGGCCATGCCGCACAGCATGGAGATTGCCGTGAAGCCAGCGATCGAGACCATGAACAGGCGCCTGATCCCGAAACGGCCGGCGAGATACCCTGTCGGCGGCGTCATGATCGCCGCCGCCACGATATAAGACGTCAAAACCCAATCGATCTGATCCTGACTGGCCGAGACGCTACCCTGCATGTAAGGCAACGCCACGTTGGCAATCGTCGTGTCGAGCGCCTGCATCAGCGTCGCAAGGATGACGCAGGCGGTGATCGCTCCGACGTTCACTCCAGTTTTTGCTGTGGCCTCGTCAGCCATGACATTCACTAACCAAAGTGCTTACCAGAAACGCGGGAAGCCGCGCCGGTGGCCGGTATCGACGTTGACGACGGCGCTCATGCCGGCGCGAAGCGGCGGCTTATTCTTGTCGCTGGCATCGACGCGCACCCGCATCGGTACACGCTGCACCACCTTGACCCAGTTGCCGCTGGTGTTTTGTGCCGGCAGCAGCGAGAATTCCTGCGCGGCCGCCGGGCTGATGCTCTCGACGGTGCCATTCCAGGTGACACCCGGATAGCTGTCGACTGTGACCGTGGCCGACTGACCGGGCCGCACGTAGGTCAGTTCGGTTTCCTTCGGGTTGGCAGCGATCCAGACATGATCGTTATCGACCAGATAGAACGCCGTGGCAGACGCGGCGAGATACTTGCCGGGCGCGATGCTGGGCACGCTCGTCGCGGTGCCAGAAAACGGCGCCTTGACAACGGTGTGATCGAATTGCCGTTGCGCTTCGTCGAGTTGCGCTTGCGCTTGCGAATATTGCGGCAGCTTGTCGGTCGGCGTGTTGGGGTCGCCGCCGAGTTTGGCCAGTTGCACCTTCGCTTGCTGTTGCAGCGATTCGAGCTTGGCCTTGTCGTTCGCCAGTGTGTATTTGGCCTGATCGTAAGCCGCTTGCGGCGTATTACCGGTTTTGATCAGCATGTCCTGGCGATTGAAGTTGAGCTGGTCGAGATCGACCTGAGCCTGCGCTGCGGCAGCATCGCTGAGCATGTGCTGGTAATCTTGCCTCATGGCGTCGACGTTCAACGATATCTGCGCCAGATTGGCCTTGGCGCTGTCGAGAGCGATCTGGAATTGCCGCGGGTCCAGCCGGTACAGAATCTGTCCGGCATCAACGTGTTCGTTGTCCTTGACCTCGACCGTTTGCACGATGCCGGCAACGTCAGTCGAGATGCCGACCTTCTCCGCGTCGACATAGGAGTCGTCGGTCGACATGATCGCACCACCGAGGATGTACCAGAGCCCGCCGGCGATCAGGACGATCGGCAGCAGGCCGAACAAAATCCAGCGCACCCGGTTGCGGCGCGATGTCGGCAGCTTCTGATTCAGCCCGCCGATCTCGCTGGGCCGTGAGGCCGGAGCTTCCGGCTTGGTCTTGGCTTCCGCAGTTTCGCTGCGCTCGGGATAAATCTTTTTGACGACGGCCTCAGCCATAGCGCTGCTCTTTCACTGCAATCGGCGTTCGTTGTTGGATAGCCTGGCGGAGATTCTCTTTGACGACAGCGAGTTGAGCGACGATCTGCTCCACGCTCTCGCGCGACACGCTGGAGAGCGCCGTACCCATCATGTCTTCCGAAAGGACGCCAAGCTGTTCGAGCATCGGCCGCGCAGCGGGAGTCAGAAAGAGCCGCTTGGCACGGCGGTCATTAGGATCGGCACGGCGCTCGATCAGGCCGTTTTGGCAGAGTCGGTCCAGCAAGCGGGTCAACGTAATCGGCTGCAGGTCGAGCATTTCGGCCAGTTCCGACTGCTTGAGGCCTTCAAAACGGTCGAGCCGAACCAGCACCGCCCATTGGGCTCGAGTTACCCCGAACTGCGCGCCTTTATAATCCGCATAGGTCCGCAGCATGCGGGCTACATCATTGATCATAAAAGCGAATTCTCGGTTGAGCGATCGCGGAAGCATGGAATCTCCAAAACTCGCCAGATCTAGGCGTGCTCAATTGATGCTCACATAAAGTAAGTAAACTTACTATTATGTCCAGCCTGTTTTGAAGGGATAGTTCGGATAGCTACGTTGCAGGGGCTGCAGGTCTCGGGGGCCTACGCCAGGCCGAGCTCGGCAAAAGCCGCGCTATGATGATCGGCAGAGGCTTGCGAAAAGCAGCAAAACACCACCCGAATGATACCGCGGGGAACTGCTGCAACGTCCGCCGTAACCGTGCCGACGGCAATCCTGGCCGCAAGATCCGGCGGGAAGCGATAGACCCCCGTCGAAATCGCGGGAAAGGCGATCGACGTAAGTTCGTTTGCGGCGGCAAGGTCCAGCGCCGTGCGATAGCAAGAGGCCAGCAGTTCTTCCTCTTGCTGCCCGCCGCCTTGCCATACCGGACCCACGGCATGGATGACGTGCTTGGCCGGCAGCCGATACCCATGAGTGATTTTGGCGGAGCCGGTCGCGCAGCCGCCTAATGTCCGGCACTCGGCAAGCAGTTCCGGCCCCGCAGCGCGGTGGATCGCGCCATCGACACCACCGCCGCCAAGCAAGCTGGTATTGGCGGCATTGACGACTGCATCGACGGAAAGGGTGGTGATGTCGGCGACGCAGATTTCTAGCCGCGCGGCGCCTACCTCAGCGGTCAGCAGGGATAAAACATCGACCATAAGCGCACCTTAGTGGAGCATGATCTTGTCCGACCTTCCTTCGCCCGCCGAAGCCTATTTAGTAACAGTCTTTCATCAAAGACGGGCTTCGCGAAGGCGGGAAACCGGTGTGCCCCCGCGGATCAAGTCCGAGGGCAGGCTTTTTCGGGATCATGCTCGATCACGCCCACTCGGCCGCCGCCTCGGCTTTCAGATCAACCGTGCTTCTGACACCGATGTCGTCGAAGTGCTCATCGAGGAAGCGCCGCGCCGCACGCTTGCCGCTGGTATGCAGCATCTCGAAGAGATCATAGTCGGTCGACAGCTTGCTGAAGGAATCGAAGTGCGTGCCGAAACGGTCGAGCACGATACGGTGGACGTTGATACGGCGATATTGGCCGGGCCCGGTACCGCGCGGCAGCGTGCCTTGATCGATCAAGCGCGTAACGAAATCGATAGCGCGATATTCATCGACCAGCGATGAGTTGAATGTAATCTCGTTGATGCGATTCAAAATTTCGCTCGACGATGTCGGCGTCTTCTCCCGCACCAGCGGATTGATCTGAACCACCAGCACGTCTTCAGCCGTGGTGGAACGGAAAAACGGAAAGATCACCGGATTGCCGAGATAGCCACCGTCCCAATAAGGCACGCCGTCAATTTCGACCGCGCGGAACAAAGACGGCAGACAGGCCGACGCCATCACAGCATCCGGCGTGATCTTGGCGCGTGAGAAAATTCGCACGCGCCCGGTCTGCACATTGGTCGCGGAAATAAAAAGCTGAAGGTTCTCGGCGGCACGCAATCTGTCGAAGTCGACCAGGCGTTCAATCAGATCCTTGAGCGGATTGATATTGAGCGGATTGACGTCATAGGGCGAGAAATAGCGGGAAACCGTATTGAGCCAGGCCTGAACCGGCGTGCCGTCCAACGGCGTGAATGACATCAGGCGCTGCAGAACTTCACGCTGCGATGCCGGCAGATTGCCGGTGCTCGATACCGCCAGCCAAAAGGCGGCAAGCCGCTTCTGGGCCTCCTCGCGGCCACCGCTGATCAAACCGTCGGCCAGCATCACCGCATTGACGGCACCTGCTGAAGTGCCGGAGATGCCTTCGATTGCGAGCCGCTCATCACACAGCAATTGTTCGAGTACACCCCACGTGAAAGCGCCGTGCGCACCACCACCCTGCAAAGCGAGATTGATGCGCTTTACTTTTGCGGCTGGCTCTTTCTCTTTGTCTGCTTCACGGCCGGAAAGCAGCGACGACAGGATCTTGATCATTGGTACGTCATTCAGAGGAATGACGGCTATTCCGCAGTCCAGCCGCCATCGATCGAGAGATTGGCGCCGGTGATCGCTTTTGCTGCATCCGAGCAGAGGTAAATAGCGAGGCTCGCGACTTCCTCGACGGTGATGAATTCCTTGGTCGGCTGCGCGGCGAGAATGACATCACGCTTGACCTGTTCTTCAGTCATGCCACGTGCTTTGGCCGTGTCGGGAATCTGCTTTTCGACCAGCGGTGTCCAGACATAGCCCGGGCTGATGCAGTTGACCGTCACACCGAAGGTCGCGGTCTCAAGCGCGACAGTCTTGGTCAGACCGGCGAGGCCGTGTTTAGCAGTGACGTAAGCGGACTTGAACGGCGAGGCGACGAGTGAGTGAGCCGACGCAGTCGAAATGATGCGGCCCCATTTGCGCGCTTTCATTCCCGGCACCGCAGCGCGCATGGCGTGGAAAGCAGCCGACAGGTTGATCGCGATGATCTGGTCCCATTTCTCGATCGGAAATTCCTCGATCGGTGCGACGTATTGGATGCCCGCATTGTTGATCAGGATATCCAGCGCGCCGAAGGTTTGCTCCGCCGTCTTGATCATGTCGGCGATCTCGGCGGGCTTGGTCATATCGGCTGCCGAATAGACAGCCTTGACGCCGAAGTCTTTCTCGATGCCGCTACGCTCCTTCTCGATCGCTGCGGCATCGCCAAAACCGTTGATGGTAACATTGGCGCCCTCGGCAGCCAGCGCTCGCGCATAACCGAGACCAATGCCGGACGTCGAACCGGTAACCAGAGCGGACTTACCTTTCAGCATGGAAATACCCAATTCAATGAGGCGCGCTCATACGGCGCCGAATGATGGACAAGAGTGTGCGGCCCGTCGGGTTTGCGGCCAGACGGGAATGTGGATTGCTTCTTGTTGCAGTGCAACATAAATATCGATCCTAGCGTCACGTTTTCGCGATCCGGCTATTAACCGCTATAATAGGGTGGCGGATCAAGACGACTGGAGAGTGACGCCTGATGGCGCGTGCGATTTTCCCAGCGCCCGATCATGATCACGATCGCTGCACCAGTGCAGCGATCGAACACGCCGAGACGCACTGCGCGGCGCGGGCACAACGGCTGACCCCGATTCGCCGCCAGGTTCTGGAAACCCTGTTGGCAAGCCACAAGCCGTTGGGCGCTTACGACATCATCGAGCGTTTGAGTGGCAAGACCCGCACGGCGCCGATTACCGTCTATCGCGCGCTGGAGTTTCTTCAGGACAATAGACTTGTGCATCGCATCGCGAGCCGCAACGCTTTCGTTGCCTGCGTCCATAATCACGTCAGCGACGATCTTGTGGTGTTTTTGATCTGCGAACAGTGTGGTGCCGTCGGTGAAGCGCCGGGCGGTGCGGTGGCTGAAGCACTGAAATCCTCTTCCCGTGCCGCGGGCTTCTCGCCGAAAAGTCCGCTGATCGAGATCGCCGGCATCTGCTCCCATTGCCGCGAACGATGAATGCCGCAAGGGGCCAGACGACGCTTCCTGGCTGCGAAATTTCGGAAAACCAGCCTCCTCGCCAATCGGCTCTGGCGACGCTATATCGTGGGTGTTGAGAGGCCCCGAAGTATCCGGCTGCGCCTCCGCTTTTTATCTAAGGCTTTGATCTCATGATGGAATTTTCTGGTCCCGCAGAACGGCATCAAACTGTCGCGGTGAAGGTTGGCAACGTGACGGTCGGCGGCGGCGCACCTGTCGTGGTGCAGTCGATGACCAATACCGACACCGCCGACATTGACGCCACAGCAAGGCAGGTAGCGGCGCTGGCCCAGGCTGGCTCCGAAATCGTCCGCATTACGGTCGATCGCGACGAAGCCGCAGCGGCGGTTCCACATATCAAGGACAAGCTGCGCAAGATGAACGTCGACGTCCCGATCGTTGGCGACTTCCACTACATCGGCCACAAGCTGCTTGCCGATCATCCGGCCTGTGCCGAGGCGCTCGACAAATATCGCATCAATCCCGGCAATGTAGGCTTCAAGGAAAAGAAGGATCGGCAGTTCGGCGCGATCGTCGAGACCGCGATCAAGTACAACAAGCCGGTGCGCATCGGCGCCAACTGGGGCTCGCTCGACCAGGAGCTGCTGACGCACCTGATGGACGAGAACTCGAAATCAAATCATCCGGTCGATGCGCGCGACGTCACTCGCGAAGCGATGGTGCAATCGGCGCTGCTGTCGGCCGAGCGCGCCGTCGAAATCGGCCTGCCGAAGAATCGCATCATCCTGTCCGCCAAGGTATCGGCGGTGCAAGACCTGATCGGCGTCTATGGCGAACTGGCACGACGCTCCGATTTCGCGCTGCATCTCGGACTCACTGAAGCCGGTATGGGATCGAAGGGCATTGTCGCATCGTCCGCTGCCATGGGCGTTCTGTTGCAGCAGGGCATCGGTGACACCATCCGCGTTTCGCTAACGCCGCAGCCGAATGGCGACCGTACACTCGAGGTGACGGTCGGACAGGAGCTGCTGCAAACCATCGGGCTCCGCACTTTCGTGCCGCTGGTCGCTGCCTGCCCCGGCTGCGGCCGCACCACCAGCACGACTTTCCAGGAGCTCGCCTCAAGCATCCAGAGCTTCATTCGTGACTCGATGCCGGAGTGGAAGACACGTTATCCGGGGGTCGAAGGCCTCAACGTCGCGGTGATGGGATGCATCGTTAACGGCCCGGGCGAATCCAAGCACGCCGACATCGGCATCTCGCTGCCTGGCACCGGCGAAACGCCGACTGCACCTGTATTCATCGACGGCAAGAAGGCCGTGACGCTGCGCGGGCCGACGGTTTCCGCGGATTTCCAGAAGCTGGTGATTGAGTATATCGAGAAGCGCTACGGCACCGCTCGGCAGACCGCCGCCGAGTAAACGGGGCGACGCTGAATGCGCCGGATCTCATCGCGGGCTACCTTCTGGTACAAGCGAGTGTTTCCGGCGTTTTGGTTCGGCTTTTTAGTTCTGTTTATCGGCGTGCCCTTTTTCTTCGATAAGGGCGGACATGCACCGCCGTTTCCGTTTTTCGTCATACCCCTGGTCATGATGGCGTTTGGCTTTTTCATCATGAAGAAGCTGGTGTTCGATCTGGTCGACGAGGTCTGGGACGATGGCGATACGTTACTTGTCAAGAACCGCGGCCAGGAAGAGCGGATCATTTTAAGCGATATCAAGAACGTCAACTATTCGCCCTATGTGAACCCGCCGCGCGTGACCTTGTCGTTGCGGAGGCCGACGATCTTTGGCGAGCAGATTTCGTTCGGCGCTCCTGTTCGGTTCATCCCTTTTACGACCAGTCCGGCGATTGACGGTTTGATCGACCGGATTGACGCTGCGCGCCAGAGGCGCGCATAGGTCGTGTTCGCAAAGCCCGATTGACCAATTTGCCACTGTCGGTACGTTTGCGGCGTTACCCGCCAACGAGCGGGCAAGATTGGAGTTTGGGATGGACGCGCCTACGAAACCTGCCGAGGTCGGCCCGCGTAAGCTCGAGGGCTCTGGCATCATTGCCGCCATCAAAGCGAGCGGCATCAGATTCATTTTGTCCGTACCGGACATCACCACCAGCTCCGGGCTTCTGGCACCGATTGCGAAAGACAAGGATTTCGAACTGGTCCGGGTCTGCAAGGAGGACGAGTGCATCGGTATCGCCGCCGGCCTCGCCTACTCCGGCAAGCGCTCGTTGACCCTGATCCAGCACACCGGTTTCCTCGATTCGATCAATGCGATCCGCGGCATTGCGGTGGAGTACAATCAGCCGATCTGCATGATGATCGGCTTGTTGCAGCATGACCCGGACCGCACGCCGCGCGAGTCATCGCGCTATGGCGTGCGCATCGTTGAACCGATTCTCGAGGACATGGGTATCGCGCACCACCTGGTGAGCCTCGATGCGGACATTCCGAAAATCAAACCGGCGATCGACAAAGCCTATGCCGAGTCACGCCCGGTAGCCTTTCTGGTCGGACGAGGCCCGTCATGATGAAGCGCGACGAATGTTTCCGGATCCTGGCGCGTCACATCAAGGATGAGGCAGTGGTTGCGACCTACAGCTCGGCGGTCGATTGGGTTGGCGTCGCGCCGCGTGAGCTCAATTATCTGTCGATCGGCGCAATGGGGCTCGACTCTTCGCACGGTTTGGGACTCGCGCTCGGCCGCCCCGATAAACGCGTGGTCGTGCTGCAAGGTGACGGCTCGTTGCTGATGAATCTCGGTTGCCTGGTGACGATTGGCGCCGTTGCCCCGAAGAACCTCGTCCATTTCGTGGCACAAAACGAAACCTACGAGGCCAACGGCGGGCATCCGATTCCGAACCGAAAGGTCGACTTTGTCGGCATGGCGAAATCGGCCGGCTATGCCGCGACCTATGATTTTTCCGATCTCCGGATGTTCGAGCAACAGATCGGACATGTGCTCGAGCAGCAAGGCCCGGTATTCGCGACCCTGCATGTCGAGCCGACCCAGCCGCTGAAATACGATTACCCAAGCCTGTACGACCCGAAGAAACGGGAAGCGTTCAAGAAGCTGTGGCAGGCGTGATCGAACGCGCGGGGAAGTTCGGATGATCTAGACCCTGATCCGATTCAACTTGATCGGATCGGGTTCTAGACTTTTTTGCTGAGCCGTTCCGTCAGATCATCAAGCTGTTCGAGATTGCGATAGCGGATGCTGATAACACCGCCTTCGCCGCGATGGTCGATGCTGACAACGAGCCCGAGTGCATCGGAAACCTGCTTTTCCAAAGCGACGGTGTCGGCTGCTTTGTTGGCAGACTGTCTTGAACTTTTACCTGATCGTTTGCCCGCGCGGCCTGGTTGCTGGCGCGCAATTTCTTCCACCTGACGCACGTTGAAACCGCGCGCGACTATTTCTTCCGCCAAGCGCTCCGCGTCGGGATGGCCGATCAGAGCACGCGCGTGGCCGACGCTGAGACGGCCGGAATTAATATGATCTCTCACGCGATCGGGCAGCGTCTGCAGCCGCAGCATGTTGGCGACATGGCTGCGGCTCTTGCCCACCATGCGTGCGACGTCGTCCTGACTGTGGCTGAAATCGCGAATCAGCGCGCGATAGCCTTCCGCTTCTTCGAGCGGATTGAGATCGGAGCGCTGCACGTTTTCGATGATGGCAAGTTGCAACGACTCCTCGTCGGTCGCTTCGATGACAACGACCGGTACTTCGTGCATGCCGGCGCGCTGCGCGGCGCGCCAACGGCGTTCGCCGGCGATGATTTCGTAGGAGTCCGCAACACCGCGAATGGGCCGCACCGCGATCGGTTGAATGATGCCGCGTTCGCGCAATGATGCGGCAAGTTCATCGAGCTCATCGTTGGAAAAAACACGGCGTGGGTTGCGCGCATTGGGCCGAAGCGCAGTGGTTGCAATGCGTCGCTGGCTGTGCGGACGCTGATCGGCTGAACTTTCGTTGCCGACATCGCCAATGAGCGAGGCGAGTCCACGTCCCAATCGCGATCGTGCTTCCTCCGCCATCGCGGTCTTTCCTGACATGTCACTCACGCTGCTGACTTACGCGACCTGATTGCTACCGGACGAAAGTTCTTTTTCGCGCTGGATGATTTCAGTCGCAAGCCGCAGGTAGGCTTCGCTGCCGCTGCACTTGAGATCGTAAACTAAAACCGGCTTGCCATAAGACGGCGCTTCCGAGACCCGCACGTTTCGCGGAATGATGGTGTCGTAGACTTTGGATCCCATGAATTCGCGAACGTCGGCGACGACCTGACCTGAGAGATTATTGCGCGCGTCGTACATCGTCAGGACGACACCATGAATCGTGAGATCAGGATTGAGTTGCTTCTTTACCAACTCCACGGTTTTCAGAAGTTGCGACAAACCTTCGAGCGCGAAGAACTCGCATTGCAGCGGCACGAGGATCGCGTTCGCCGCCGCCATCGCGTTGATCGTCAGAAGATTGAGCGACGGTGGGCAGTCAACCAGGACGTAGGTGAATTTGATTTGACCTGAGATGACGGCACCGAGCGGCGCCAGCGCGGCACGCAATCGAAAGGCGCGATCCCGCGCCTGGCCGATTTCAAGTTCAAGTCCGGAAAGATCAAGTGTCGACGGTGCAAGGTGCAGCCGTGGTACTGCCGTGGCAACGATGGCGTCACGCAGCGGCGTCTCACCGACCATGACATCGTAGGTCGAGTGGCGGCGACTTGCACGATCGATACCGAGGCCGGTCGATGCGTTGCCTTGCGGGTCGAGATCAATAATCAAAACTTCTTCGCCGATGGCGGCAAGCGCGGTGCCGAGATTGATCGCCGTCGTGGTCTTGCCGACGCCGCCTTTCTGGTTGGCGACGGCAAGAATGCGTGGATGTCTGATACCGTGCACACTGTTCAGCGGTTCAGGCGCCGTGAACGGCACGACACTGGGTGATGGACCGGCAGAAATTTCATCGCTCATGATCACACGCTAAGATTGAGGCTTCCGATCAATACCCGTTATTTTCACAATTCGCGCCTTGGGATCGGTCAAACTCGCCTCCAAGGACGATTGAATGTTCCAACATTTAGTGGCAGCGGTCAATTCAGCTTCAACATCTTGTCCCTTCGGAAACAAACCGACAGCTCCCTTTTTCAACAACGGATAGGTTGCGGATAGCAGTTCCGAGAGAGGAGCTAACGCCCGCGCCGTGACAACCTCAACCCCACGGGTTTGGTTGTTGACGAAATCCACAATGCGAACCGCATGAATAATTGCGGGTACATTAGTCACCTTCGCCGCTTCACGCAGGAATGCCGCCTTCTTGCCGTTGCTCTCGACCAGATGGACGGTCACGCCCGGTGTATCCGCCAAGGCGCAGGCCAGTACCAATCCAGGGAAGCCGGCTCCGGACCCTAGGTCTGCCCAGGTCTTCGCCTGGGGTGCGAGAGCCAAGAGCTGCAGCGAGTCAGCGACGTGCCGCGTCCAAAGTATCGAGACCGTGGATGCTCCAATCAGGTTCATCCGTTGCCGCCACGACAGAAGCTCGGCAACGAACCGGTCGAGGCGATCAAGTGTTTCACGTGAAACGGGCGTCAACGCCAGCGCACGATTGCGATCTGCCGTGAGATCAGGCGACAGCGCCACGGCTTGTCTTTCGGCCTCGGCGCAAGTGCGCGACTAGAAGCGTCAGCGCCGCCGGCGTAATGCCGTCAATCCGGCCGGCATGGCCGATGGTACGCGGCCGATGCGTTTGCAGTTTATTTCGGACTTCGTTGGAAAGGCCATGCAGCGCCGCGTAATCGATATCATCCGGCAGAGCCACGCTTTCGTCGCGCCGATAAGAACTCCACATCCGCGGCCTGACGGCTCAGGTAAACCGCGTATTTGGCGTCGATCTCGAGCTGCTCGGCAATTTTCGAAGGTAATTCGCCAAACTGCGGCCAGATCCGAGCCAAGTCCGGGATGCCGATATCGGGATAAGACAAAAGTTCGAACGCAGAGCGCCGCTGGCCGTCCTTGCGCAGAGAAATCCCATGATGGGCTGCTTCAGTCGGGGTCACGCTCTGGGCATCCGCCATGGCTCGCGCTTGCGCCAATGCAGTCATTTTGCGCTGATGGGCTTGAGCGCGTATCGGACCCACGCAACCGAGCGCTATGGCCTTATCGGTGAGCCGCTGGTCGGCATTGTCGGCCCGCAACGTCAGCCGATATTCAGCCCGCGACGTGAACATGCGATAGGGCTCGCTGACGCCCCGGGTCACAAGATCGTCGATCATCACGCCAAGATAGGCCTCCGCACGATCGAAGATGATCGCCGCGCCGTTACCGGCCCGCGCAGCAGCATTCAAACCGGCAACAAGTCCCTGTGCCGCAGCCTCTTCATACCCTGTCGTCCCGTTGATCTGGCCCGCCAAAAACAGGCCTGAAACGCGCTTGGTCTCAAGCGAGGGGGTGAGCTCACGGGGATCGACATGGTCATATTCGATCGCATAGCCAGGGCGAACGATGCGGGCCTTTTCCAGCCCCGGAATGGTCGCCACCAGCGCGGCCTGAACATCCTGCGGCAGCGAGGTCGAAATACCGTTGGGATAGACAGTGGTGTCGTCGAGCCCTTCTGGCTCAAGGAAAATCTGATGGCCGTCGCGATCGCCGAAACGGACGATTTTGTCCTCAATCGAGGGGCAATAGCGCGGCCCGCGGCTTTTGATCTGTCCGGAATACATCGGCGAACGATGCACATTGGCGCGGATGATGTCGTGGGTCGCCGTGGTGGTGCGGGTAATGCCGCACTGGATCTGGGGCGTCGTGATGCGCTCGGTCAGGACCGAGAACGGCTCCGGCGGGACGTCGCCCGGCTGCATTTCGACCGCCGACCAATCGATCGTGGTGCCGTCAAGACGCGGTGGCGTGCCGGTCTTCAGCCGGCCCAAGGACAGACCAGCGCGCTCAAGGGTCTTTGAAAGGCCCGTCGACGGCGCCTCCCCGACCCGTCCAGCCGGAATTTGTTGCTCGCCGAGATGGATCAGGCCCCGCAGAAAGGTGCCGGTCGTCAGAACCACCGCACCGCATCCGATTTCGCGGCCGTCGCTCAATCGGACCCCGGAAACCCCCAACTCGATCATCAGGTCGTCAACTTCGCCTTCGATGACGGTCAGATTGGCGGTGTCCCGGATCGCCTGCTGCATCGCCGCCGCATAGAGCTTACGATCGGCCTGGGCCCGTGGCCCGCGTACCGCCGGACCCTTTCGGCGATTGAGAACCCGAAACTGGATGCCGCCTGCGTCAGCGACGCGACCCATCAGGCCATCCAGGGCATCCACCTCACGAACCAAATGGCCCTTGCCGAGACCGCCGATCGAAGGATTGCAAGACATCGCGCCGATGGTCGCAAAGCGATGGGTAACCAGCGCCGCACGCGCGCCCATGCGCGCCGCCGCGGCCGCGGCCTCACAGCCGGCGTGACCGCCTCCGACGACAATCACATCGAAGCGCGCATCCATCAAAATTCTCCGAGACGCGCTCTTCTAGCCAAGACCCGACAGAGCGTCAAAAGGCGGATGTTTCACGTGAAACATCCCTTCATGAATAACGACGCCTTTTCGGGAATCATTTGCCAATGCAAAAATCACGGAAGATGACGTCAAGAATATCCTCAACATCGACCCTTCCTGTCAGCCGCCCCAATGTCGTTGCCGCGGCCCGAAGTTCCTCGGCGATCAGTTCTTCGCTGCCGGAAGCGTCATGAGCGAGGGCCTGGTCCAGGTAGCGTGCCGTGTCACTCAGCGCTCGGCGATGCCGCTCGCGTGTCACAAGAACCGCTTCCGTCGACCCGAAGAATCGCTCAGCAAAAGTTGTAAGCTCCCTTATCAACTGATCGATATTCAACCCCGATCCGGCTGATACTGATAAAATGAACTCAAATCCGTTTTTACGGATATCTACAGGACTCTCATGTGATTTAGCTTGGACGGCGTCAATCTTGTTTTTCACGAGCCAAACACTGTTATCGGCGAGACTCGTGGGCCGCTCCGTGGTCCTCACTCCGTCAGTGGCCGATAGGTCAACGACCCAGAGCACCAGATCCGCAGCAGCCGCGCGCTCGACGGCGCGCCGCATGCCTTCCTGCTCAACCGGTTCATCGCTTTCGCGAATGCCGGCGGTGTCGAGCAAGGTCACAGGATAGCCGCCAAGGTCGAGATGAACCTCAATCACATCGCGCGTCGTCCCCGCATACGGCGACACGATCGCCGCTTCGCGTTGCGCCAACCGGTTCAGAAGCGTTGATTTTCCTGCGTTCGGCGGCCCCGCAATCGCAACGACCAGACCATCACGCAGCCGTTCGCCCCTGCCCCCGTCCGCAAGCGATGCCGCAATTTCGCTGCGCAATTGCTGCGCAGCATAAAGCGCCGGCTTGACCAGTTCCTCCGGTACGTCGGCCTCATCGGAGAAATCGATCCGCGCCTCGACCAAGGCCAAAGCCTCGATCAACCTTCGTCGCCAGGCCTCCGCCTGATTGCCGATCAGGCCTTTGAGCTGCCGATAGGCCATCCGCCGCTGCGCTAGCGTTTCCGCCGCAATCAGATCGGCCAGCCCTTCTACTTCGGTCAGATCGAGCTTGCCGTTCTCAAAACCCCGACGGGTGAACTCGCCTGCCTCGGCCAGGCGACATCCTTCCAGGCTCCCCAGCGCGTCCAGCACCGCCGCGACAACGGCATGGCCGCCGTGCAGTTGAAGCTCCGCAACATCCTCCCCGGTCTCGCTGTGTGGGCCTGGGAACCACAGCACCAGCGCTTCGTCGATGGCCTCGCCATTCGCTGGATCGCGCACACGGGCCAATGCCGCCTTTCGCGGTTCCGGTATCCGGCCGATCAGCTTCTCCAATGCCGCACCAGCCTGCGGCCCGGAGACCCGCACGACGGCAATCGCCGCCGGCGGCCGGCCGGACGACAAAGCGAAAATCGTGGAACGGTCAGTCATCACGATTTGTTGGAGCTCCCTGCCCCGTCGGTGCTTCGCGTCTCGCGGGCTACTTGCTACCGTGCGCCCATGTCAACGTCCCAAGCATCGAGCGAAAACAGACTGGCACTCGAGACCAGTCCCTATCTTCTTCAGCATAAGGACAACCCGGTAGCCTGGTGGGCCTGGGGGCCGGATGCCCTGGCGGAAGCCAAGCGCAGCAACAGACCGATCCTGCTCTCGGTTGGTTACGCCGCGTGCCACTGGTGCCATGTCATGGCTCACGAAAGCTTCGAGGACGACGCGACCGCCAAAGTGATGAACGACCTCTTCGTCAACATCAAAGTCGATCGTGAAGAACGGCCTGACATCGACCAGATCTACATGGCGGCGCTGCATCATCTCGGCGAGCACGGTGGCTGGCCGCTGACGATGTTTCTCACACCCGACGGCGAGCCGATCTGGGGCGGCACCTATTTTCCCAAAGGCTCGCGTTACGGCAAGCCGGCCTTCGTCGACGTGCTGCAAGAGATCGCGCGACTGTTTCGTGACGAGCCGCAAAAGATCGAGCACAATCGTGTGGCCCTGATGGAGCGTCTCGCCGGCAAAGCGCGACCGCCGGGCATCGTCACCCTTGGCAGCGCTGAGCTCGACAACGCCGCTCGTCAGCTTGGCGGCATGATCGATCCGGTCAATGGCGGCACCCGCGGCGCGCCCAAATTTCCGCAAGCTGCGTTGTTCGAGCTATTATGGCGGGCCGGGTTGCGCAACGGTGAACCACGCTACTTCGCTGCCGTCGACATCACGCTGCACCACATCTGCGAAGGCGGCATCTACGATCATCTCGGCGGCGGCTTCTCCCGTTACTCGGTCGACGAGCGCTGGCTGGTGCCGCATTTCGAAAAGATGCTCTACGACAACGCGCAGCTTCTTGAGCTGCTGGCGATCGCCTATCAGCGCACCGGCAAAACGCTGTATCAGCAGCGCGCTTCTGAAACCGTGGAATGGCTCAAGCGCGAGATGATTACGGCTGAAGCTGCATTCTCTGCGTCACTCGATGCCGACTCCGAAGGCGAGGAAGGCAAATTCTACGTCTGGTCCTACGACGAGATTACCGGCGCACTTGGCGCTGAGGACGGTGAGTTCTTCGCCCGCCATTACGACGTCACCGCTGCCGGCAACTTTGAAGGCCACAACATTCTCAACCGGCTCAAACCGCAAGAGCGCAGCCAGGCAGACGAAACACGGCTCGCAGGATTGCGCCAAAAACTTTTAGCCGTGCGCGCGACACGCGTCCGCCCCGGTCTCGACGACAAAGTTCTCGCTGACTGGAATGGCATGATGATCGCTGCGCTCGCCAACGCCGGTCTGATCTTCTGCGAGACGTCTTGGCTTGATATCGCGGCCCATGCTTTCGACTTTGTTGCCCGCGCTATGACCAAAGGCGACCGGCTTGGCCATTCCTGGCGCGCCAACCAGCTTAAGTTCCCAGGCCTGGCCTCGGATTTCGCTGCGATGATCCGTGCAGCGCTGTCGCTCTATGAAGCAACGGGGCAAAAGTCCTATCTCGACCAGGCGCTAACCTGGCAACACGCGCTTGACCGCGATTACGCCGACACCAACACCGGAACTTATTATCTCACAGCCGCCGATGCTGAAGGCCTTGTCGTGCGTCCAGCTTCCACAGCCGATGAAGCGACGCCGAACCACAATGCGGTCGCTGCGCAAAACCTTATCCGGCTCGCCGTTCTTGCCGGCGACGATCAATGGCGTGAGAAAGCCGACCGATTAATCGGCGCCATTGCGCCGGAGGCCATCGAAAATCTCTACATGCACATGGCGCTGCTCAATGCCGTCGACCTCCGTCTGCGCGCCGCGGAAATTGTGGTGACCGGGGAAGGTGAGGGCGCCAGTGAATTACTCGCCGCCGCCCGTAAAATGCCTGCGCTTGATCGCATCGTGCTTCACGTTCAATCGCCGGATAGCTTGCCGGACAATCACCCGGCTCGCGCCAAAGCCGCTGCGGCCACAGCAGCCGCGGCATTCGTATGCATCGGCGAGACCTGCTCACTGCCGGTCAACGATCCCTTGGGCCTCGTCAACGCTATTGCCGCGGTGCGACAAAACTGACGACGGGCTTCTTCCGGGCACGATTCGTGCTTAATGGAAGCTGCCGGGGCGACGCGAGGAGATCCACTAATGCGTTTTAGGATCGTTATTGCTGCCGCTGCCATCACCCTGTCGGCAACTGGCGCCCAAGCCGACGAATGGTGTGGTTACACGACGCAGCCGGATGCCGTCATTGAATGCGGCTACACCACCGCGTCAGATTGCACGACAGCGGTCGGCAAGGGCGGCATGTGCTTTGTCGATCCTGACATAGCGCGCTACTTCCAGCGCACCAAACCCGCCACGCCGCTGCTGGCTGCGAAGTTCACACCAAGGCCCAGCTAAGCAGACCAAGCTACACCTGAACGACCGCAGCTTTGCGGCCGGCTCAGGTATTCATCGAGTCGAAGAACTCGCCGTTGTTCTTGGTGTTGCGCAGCTTGTCGAGCAGGAAGTCCATGGCGTCCATGGTGCCCATTGGATTGAGAATACGGCGCAGCACGTACATTTTCTTGAGCTGATCCGGCGCCACCAGGAGTTCTTCCTTTCGGGTACCGGAGCGGGTGATGTCCATCGCCGGGAAGGTGCGCTTGTCGGCGACCTTGCGATCGAGGATCAGTTCCGAGTTACCAGTGCCCTTGAACTCTTCGAAGATCACTTCGTCCATGCGGCTGCCGGTATCGATCAGCGCGGTCGCGATAATGGTAAGCGATCCGCCTTCTTCGATATTGCGCGCGGCGCCGAAGAAGCGCTTCGGTCGCTGCAGTGCATTGGCGTCCACGCCGCCGGTCAGCACCTTGCCGGAGGAAGGAACCACGGTGTTGTAAGCGCGGCCAAGACGCGTGATCGAATCGAGCAGGATAACGACGTCACGGCCGTGCTCGACCAGGCGCTTCGCCTTTTCAATCACCATCTCGGCGACTTGCACGTGGCGCACCGCCGGCTCGTCAAAGGTCGAGGATACCACCTCGCCTTTCACCGAACGCTGCATGTCGGTGACTTCTTCCGGGCGCTCGTCGATCAGCAACACGATCAGATAGCATTCCGGATGATTGTGGGTGATCGAGTGCGCAATGTTTTGCAGCAGCACCGTCTTGCCGGTGCGCGGCGGCGACACGATCAGAGCGCGTTGGCCTTTGCCAACTGGTGCGACAATATCGATGACGCGAGCTGACAGATCCCTCTTGGTCGGATCCTCATACTCCATCTTCAGCCACTCATCCGGATAGAGCGGCGTGAGGTTGTCGAAGTTGACTTTATGGCGCGCCTTTTCGGGGTCTTCGAAGTTAAGCGAATTGACCTTGAGCAGCGCGAAGTAGCGTTCGCCTTCCTTCGGGCTGCGGATATGGCCGTCGATGGTGTCGCCGGTGCGCAGGCCGAAGCGGCGAATTTGCGAAGGAGAAACGTAGATATCGTCGGGGCCGGGCAGGTAATTGGCTTCCGGCGATCGTAAAAAGCCGAAGCCGTCCGGCAGTACCTCGACGACGCCTTCGCCGACAATGTCGGTTTCGCGCGCGGAGAGTTGTTTGAGGATGGCAAACATCAATTCCTGTTTGCGCATCGTCGAAGCGTTTTCGACCTCAAGCTCTTCGGCAAACGAGACAAGCTCTGCCGGAGTTTTGCTCTTGAGCTCCTGGAGTTTCATTTCTTGCATACAGATAGTCCTGTGGAAATTAGGCCGGCGGCGAGATGAGGGCAGGGCGTCGCTGGCGGAAAGAAGTCGTAGGTCTAAAGGCTTAAAGGGAAATCGGTCCCCGACCCTGATGCATCTATCGGCTCCAGTTTGCTGGAGCCAGAACGCGAATGCATCCGCCTACGTTTGGTGGGATGCGCCAAAGATAAGAAAAGAGTTGGGTTCTAGCAAGTGCCGTGATGCATTTTGCACTAAAAACGCATGAACTTAGAACGGTTTCAGGACCACCAGCAGCACGATACCGATCATGAGAATCGTCGGTACTTCATTGATTATCCTGTAGAATCTCTGCGAATTCCGGTTGTTATCGGCGGCAAAATCCTTGCGCCAGCGTGACAGCATGCCGTGGACGCCGGAAAGCATCAGCACCAGCACAATCTTGGCCCAGAGCCAGCCCGGCAGGTAACCGGGGTAGCGAGAATCAGCAATCAGCCACGCCAGCCAAAGGCCAAAAACATAAGTTGCGATCATCGCCGGGTTGATAATACCGCGCAGCAGCCGGCGCTCCATCACCTTGAACGTCTCCGACTGCACCGAACCTTTTTCTGCCGTGCAGTGATAGACGAACAGCCGCGGCAGATAGAGCATGCCCGCCATCCAGGCGATCACCGAAATGATGTGGAATGCTTTGATCCAACCGTACATCGCCGGCTCGCTCTAGCTTTTTGCGCCGCGCACGCGAGCAACTAGCCGCTCGACGTGGGCGACTCGGCGTACTCGGCAAGATGCCGTGGCCAAGATTGAAAATGAATGGCTGCTGTCCGAACGTTTCGAGGATAGCATCGATAGCTGTATCGAGCGCCGCACCGCCCGCGAGCAAAACCAGCGGATCCAAATTGCCTTGCACGGTGCGTTTCGGTTGAACGTACTTACGTGCGAAATCGAGCTCAACCATCCAGTCAAGACCAATTGCATCGACGGGAACCGCGTCGAGATAATTGCTCAGCTCAGTCGCAGCGCCGCGCGGAAACCCAATGATCTTCGCGTCCGGAATCCTTTGACGAACGGCCGCAACGATTCGCGCGGTCGGCTCGATGCACCACTTCCGGAACTCACCCGCTGGGAGAACCCCCGCCCAGGTGTCGAAGATCTGCACCGCGTCTACACCGGCTTCGAATTGCCTGATGAGATAACCAGCCGATGCATCGATCAGCTTGTCGACCAGCCAGGCAAAATCCTGCGGATGGTGATAGGCGAACAAGCGCGCGGGCGATTGATCGGGCGTACCACAGCCGGCGATCATGTAGGTGGCAACGGTCCAGGGCGCGCCGCAAAAGCCAAGCAGCGCTACCTCGTTTGGTAAGTCCTGCCTGACCCGCCCAATGGTCTCGTAAATCGGCGCCAGTGCGTTGTGGTCGATCTCGGCGCGCAGCCGCGTCAAAGCAGCAGGCTCACGCAAGGCTTCGAGTTTTGGACCCTCACCTTCTTCAAACGTAACGCGCTGACCGAGCGCGTGCGGTATCACCAGAATATCGGAGAACAGGATCGCCGCATCGAAACCGAAACGGCGGATTGGCTGTAGCGTTACTTCCGCCGCAAGCTTTGGATTGAAGCAAAGATCGAGAAAACCGCCCGCTTGTTCGCGAACAGCCCGATACTCGGGCAGATAGCGTCCGGCTTGCCGCATCAGCCAGATTGGCGGTGAAGCATTGCGCTCGCGCGCCAATGCGCGGAGCAGGGGTTTAATCACAGGGCTGTCCGTCATGGTCCTATCTTAACTCAAACTAACTTAAAGAGAATCTGTTGTAGTAGTTAGAGCGTTGATTAGACTCATACATTTCTCTTCACGTCTCATCCACAGGCTACCCACATGTTCATGACGCACTTCGATAGTGTGTCGCGTGGAAATCCTGTCCGTTTTATCCTTGGTACGAGGATAAATCGAAGCCTGCGGAAATCGCTGTCCACATTTCACCACTACCGGATTTGAATCGCCCGTGGTGTTCGCACAGGGTCAGGCATGTGGACGGAATCCGGGTCGTACCCCCTGACGTGCTTGCACCCCACCGCGAGCCGTGGCCTTCTCCCCAATTGTCGACAGGTTATTCATCGCTTTCATGGCTCAGACACCCAGCTATTTTCATTTGCATTTGATCTCGGATGCGACCGGCGAGACGCTCATTACGGTCGCCCGAGCGGCGGCTGCGCAATACGCCAAGGTTTCTCCGGTGGAGCATGTTCATCCGCTGGTCCGCACCCAAAAACAGCTTGATCGGGTGTTGGCGGAAATCGAAGAAGCGCCCGGGATCGTACTCTACACGCTTCTCGAAGAAGGTCTGGTGGAGCGGCTGGAAGGCAAATGCCGTGAGCTAGGACTACCGTGTCTGTCGATCCTCGGCCCTGTGCTGCACTTGTTTCAATCTTATCTCGGCGCCGAAACCACGCATAAAGTCGGCGCGCAGCACACCCTCAATGCTGAATATTTTCGGCGGATCGATGCGCTCAATTACACGATGATGCATGACGACGGTCAGTTGCATGACGATCTCGAGGAGGCCGATGTGGTTTTGGTCGGCGTATCGCGAACCTCGAAAACGCCGACTTCGATCTACCTCGCCAACCGCGGTGTGAAGACCGCCAACGTGCCGATGGTTCCCGGTATGGTGCTATCATCGAGCGTTGAGCGTCTACAGCACCCGCTCGTTGTCGGACTTTTCGCTTCGCCGGAGCGCATCGTGCAGATACGGCAGAACCGCTTGCTCGGATTGAAGGTGGAGCGCGACGACGATCAGTATATCGATCGTCAGGCTGTGACTGAGGAAATCGCTGCGTCGCGGCGGCTGTGCGCCAAGCATAACTGGCCGCTGATCGATGTGACCCGGCGATCGATCGAGGAAACCGCTGCCGCAGTATTGGCGCTTCTCGCTGAACGCCGTCGTAACCGGACATCGTGAACAATGCTGTGGCTTGCCAGTGCGCCCTTGGTGTTGGCTTCGAGAAGTACGATCCGGCGCACACTTCTTGAAGCCGCCGGTGTACCTGTCGAAATACGTCCAGCCGACGTCGATGAACGAGGTATCGAGGCCGAGGCGCCGTTGCAGGCCCCGGTTGCTATCGCGGCTTTGCTGGCGCGCGAAAAGGCGGCGGTTATTGCACGCGCCATGCCCGGCCGGCTTGTCCTCGGCGCCGACCAACTTCTGTCGCTGAACGGCGAGCGATTTTCGAAGCCCGCTGATCGAGCGGCGGCGCGTGCGCAGCTCGCCAAATTATCCGGCCAGACCCACGAGCTTTATTCGGCCATTGCCTTTACCTGCGACGATGCGGTGCTGTTCGAGCACGTCGGCGTCGCGCGGCTTACCATGCGTGCTTTCTCAGGTCGGTTTCTCGATGATTATCTGGATGCGATCGGTGATGCCGCGACCGCAAGCGTCGGCGCCTACCAACTCGAAGGTCTGGGGATTCAGCTTTTCGAACGGATCGATGGTGACTATTTCACCGTGCTTGGCCTGCCACTGATAACGGCATTGGATTTTCTGCGCCGCCACGGATGTCTTGCCCCATGAGTCTTGCCCAATGAGTGCACCCCGTCCTTTCGTGCTTTGTCTCACTGGTTCGCTTGGCATGGGCAAATCGGCGACGGCGAAGATGTTCGCTGAGGCCGGTGTGCCGATACACGACGCCGATGCCGTGGTGCACGAACTTTACGCCGGCGAGGCCGTACCGCTTATCGAAGCAGCGTTTCCCGGTTCGACGGCCGGCGGCAAGGTGGATCGGCAAAAACTCGCCGCTATGGTCATTAACGACAAAGCGGCGCTCAAGCGGCTCGAAGCCATCGTGCATCCGCTGGTCGGCGCTGCCCGCAGCAAGTTTCTTTCCGATGCCGAGACGAATGATACCCCAGTCGTCTTGCTGGATATTCCGCTTCTGTTCGAGATTGGCGGTGAAGCGCGTTGCAACGCCATTGTCGTTGTTTCCGCGCCGGCCGAAGTGCAGCGCGCGAGAGCCATGCAGCGGCCCGGCATGACGGAAGAAAAGTTCACGGCGCTGGTCGCGAAACAGATTCCCGACGCGGAAAAGCGCAGCCGCGCTGATTTTATCGTGGATACATCGCAAGGCTTTGATCACGCCCGCGCTCAGGTGGGCGACATCCTTGACGCCATTGCTAAGATGCAAAAACAGCAGTGATTCGTCAGGTCAAAGCTTAATGCGCGAGATCGTCTTCGATACTGAAACCACCGGGCTCGATCCCCTTCAGGGAGATCGCCTGGTCGAGATTGGCTGCATCGAGCTCGTCAATCGCTTTCCGACCGGCAAAACATTCCATTTCTATTTCTATCCGGAACGGGACATGCCGGAGGGCGCGTTTCGTATTCATGGCCTGTCCATCGAATTTCTGAAAGACAAGCCGTTATTTGCCGAGAAGGCCGAGGAGCTGGTTGCGTTCCTCGGTGATGCGCACCTCGTCGCGCACAATGCCATGTTTGATCTTGGCTTCCTTAACGCCGAGCTTGATCGCGCCGGTCTTCCGGGTGTGAGCCGGGAGCGGATTATTGACACTCTGCTGCTGGCGCGCCGTAAGCATCCCGGCGGCGCGAACCGGCTCGACGATCTCTGCGTGCGCTATTCAATCGATAATTCGCGTCGCACCAAGCATGGCGCGCTGCTGGATGCCGAGCTTCTGGCGGAAGTCTATATCGAACTGATCGGCGCTCGTCAGGCTTCACTGGTTCTGTCGCAAACGGCAGCGCCCGCCGTCACTCCCGGTGCAATTGTGGTGGTGCGCGAACGCACCATGCCGTTGGCGCCCAGGTTGAACGACGAAGAACGGGCCGCGCATCGCAGCTTCGTCGGCACACTCGGCGAAGCCGCAATCTGGCGCGATTATCTCAGCTTGGAGTGATGCCTTCCGGCGTCGAGCCTTGCATCGCCGCCATCCGCTGCCGGTAAAGCTCGACAAAGTCGATCGGGTTGAGCAGTAGGGGCTGGAAGCCGCCGTTGCGGACTGCGGTTGCGACAATCTCGCGTGCGAACGGAAACAACAGCCGCGGGCATTCGATCAGGACGAACGGCTGCAAGCTGTCGGCTGGCACGTTAAGGATGCGAAACACGCCGCCAAATACCAGTTCGAAGCTGTAGAGAACGAGGTTTTGTGCTTCAGCTTTGCCCTCGAGCCGGAGCGTAACCTCGAAATCGGTTTCCGAGGTGGGCGCTGCTTCAACATTGACTTGAATATTGATGTTCGGCTGTGCGCTGCTCGGCGCCAGCGAACGAGGCGCGTGGGGGTTCTCGAACGAGAAATCCTTCAGGTACTGAACGAGAACGCCGACCTGCGGCATCGCCATTTGCGGCTGGGGGCCGCCATTTGTCGTCGACATCATGATCTCCGGCTTTCGCGCCGCGCGACTGGCTAACACACGCTATGCAGGCGAACAATGGCGACCCGCGATCCCGTTTACGCCGCCGATTCCCACCCCAAACGACGCTGGCGCCGGTCCAGCGCCAGCTCGGTGCTCTCGCCTTGTATTAATTTTTGCGTTGTTGGCGGGGCGGCGGCAATCGTCTAAGCTTTGTGGCAGTCACGCTGTTGCCGTGTTAACGGCCTCTAGTCGGGTCCTTGGGCGTGCCTACATAAGTATCTGAGCGAGGCGGCCTTCCGCGACCCTGCCAAGGCCAACCTATTGAATGGACCGACGTTCGCCGAGAGATGCCAGAAGTGTTTGACATTTATACCATCATCTTTTTGGCGCTCGCAGTCTTCATATTCCTGCGCCTGCGTTCGGTACTGGGCCAGCGGACCGGCCGAGAGCGTCCGCCCTACGATCCCTATTCGGCGCGCGACGCGGTGCGCAGCCCGGCAGGCGATAACAAAGTCGTGACGCTGCCGACCAATCCGCCGACGGCACCGGTTCGCCCGGCGCCGGCGGCCTCGACCGAACCGCCGGCTCCGGCCGGGGAACGGTGGAAGGATATCGCGGAAGCTGGTTCGGCCGCCGCCTCGGGGCTCGACGCCATCGCCGCAGCGGATAGCAGCTTCGACGCCAAGCACTTCATTGCCGGCGCACGGGCGGCCTACGAAGTGGTCGTAACGAGCTTTGCCGAAGGCGACCGGCGCCAGCTCAAGAACCTGCTGTCGAAAGAGGTATTCGACGGTTTCGACGCCGCTATTACCGAACGCGAAGGCCGCGGCGAAACCGCTGAAACTCGCTTCGTTTCGCTCGACGCATCGACCGTGACTGCGGCGGAACTGCGCAATCGCACGGCGCAGGTCACAGTGCGCTTTGTCTCCAAGCTGGTGTCGTCGACGCACGACAGCGGTGGCGCTGTGGTCGATGGCAGCGCCGACAAGGTTACCGACGTCACCGACGTGTGGACATTTGCGCGCGACGTTTCCTCGCGCGATCCAAACTGGAAAGTGGTAGCCACCGAAGCCGGACATTGACGCCAATGGCCGCGGGTCGCTGGGCCTTCTGTCTTGTTGTCCCAGCGGTCTTGTTTGTTGCGGCAATCGGCGTGGTACCGCCCGCGCAAGCCAGTCCGATCAAATTTCCCGATACGCAATACGAACCGGTCGAATGGGCCGATCTCAACGGCTGGGCGGCTGATGATCACGCCGCCGCTTTCTCGACCTTTCTCGCAAGCTGCAAAGCGCTGACAGCGAACGTCCGGCAGCGCCAGCCGGTTGCCTCGCCGGCAGTCACCGATGCGCTCAAGAATGTCTGTGTACGCGCCTTTGCCGCGATCCCGCTCGACGACGACGGCGCCAGGAAATTCTTTGAAGACAATTTTCGGCCGCTTCGCATCAATCGCATCGGCGACACTGGCGGCTTTCTGACCGGCTATTACGAGCCGATCATCGAGGGCTCTCGGGTGCCGACCGGCCAGTTCACCGCACCACTGTATCGGCGGCCGCCCAATCTTGTGGTGGCGGGACGGCGAAAGCTCGGCGACGCTTTTCCGAGCAAGGGCGTCAAAGTCGGCCGCCGTTTCGGTCGCCGTAAGATCGTGCCGTATTACGATCGCGGCCAGATTGAAGACGGCGCGCTCGACGGCTGGCATCTGGAAATCTGTTACTTGCACAGTCCGGTCGATGTGCTGTTCGCGCAAATCCAGGGCTCGGCGCGGATTCGGCTCGAGGACGGCACCATCCTGCGCGTCAATTACGACTCTCATAACGGCTGGCCTTACACGCCGGTCGGGCGCGTGTTGATCGATCGCGGCTACCTATCCAAGGACGCGGTGTCGATGCAGAGCATCCGTGATTGGATGGAAGCCAATCCCGACCTGGCCAAGGACGTGCGGCGAGCCAACAAATCCTACGTGTTCTTCCGCATCACCGATCTTGCTACCGAGGACGAAGCGGTCGGCGCCGAAGGAGCACCATTGGTGCCGGGCCGCTCGATTGCGGTCGATCACGCCTTGCACGTCTACGGCACGCCGTTTTTCATCGACGCCACTTTGCCGATCGCCAATGACAAGACCGGCACGCAATTTCACCGGCTGATGTTTGCGCAAGACACCGGCTCGGCGATTGTCGGTCCGGCGCGCGCCGATATTTATTTCGGTGCCGGCGACGAGGCTGCGCGGATCGCCGGACGCATCAAGAATACCGCCGACTTCATGATGCTCATTCCACGTGAGCTCGATCCAGTCGAGGTCGGTCGCGATACGCCTTTGCCGCCGGAGCGGCCGACTGATTTCAGCGCCAGCGTTACGACGATGGTCGATCCGACCGATGTGCCTGACGACAAACCTGCGGCAGCGCCGGATGCCAAGCCCGCCACACCTGCGGTAACGCCGGCGTCGAAGCGGTCGGCGCGGCAGAAGCTGTGATTGCTTAAGCCATGAGCCGGCGCCGTCAATTGAGCGACGAGGAACGGACGCTTTGGAAAAACATTGCGCGTTCGGTCAAACCGCTGCGCAAGATAGCGGAAGCGGTTGAGCCGCTGTCGGAAGCGCCGGCGAAGTTGCCGCCGCCAAAGCCGCGCGGGAAGTCCGCCGGTGTCGTATCCCAAGTCGCCGCTTCCCGTATCGCGGCTCCGCCAAAACCGCCGCCGCTTGCGCCGCTCGATCGGAGGTTGAAGCAGCGTGTTGCGCGCGGACGCGAGCCGATCGAAGCGCGTCTCGATCTGCATGGCATGACGCAGGCGGAGGCTCATGGCGCGCTGTTGCGGTTCTTGCGTCATGCTCAGGCCGATGGCGTCCGCACCGTCCTTGTCGTCACCGGCAAAGGTTCCGGCGGCTCCCGACCGCGCGAATACGATCCGGACCGCGAACGCGGCGTGTTGCGGCGACAGGTGCCAATGTGGCTGGCGCTGCCGGAGTTTCGCCTATTTGTGGTCGGGTTCGACGCCGCCCATGTCGGGCATGGAGGCCAAGGCGCGCTTTATGTGCGTTTGCGCCGGTCACGCTGACTTAACGCGGCGAATCTCTCATTAACCCTAACCATCAGTTTGCCGGATGCTCTGCAAGAATTTGTCAAACTCGTCTGCCAAGATCGTCGGAGTAAGCCTGCCATCCTCGACAACACTTTGGCCGACAACAGTTTGGAGTAGCCGACCATGTCCGAAGCCGTCGCCACGCAGCCGAAGCCGAAAGCCGTGCCACGCAACGCCAATGACGGACGTGTTCTCGCCGAGGTTGAGAAGTGGATGGCTATGATCCGCGAGATCAAAAGCGAGCAGCTGAAGAATTAACGCTTGCCGCGGCGCGCTATTCGACCTTGATTCCTGCCTGCTTGATCACGGCATTCCATTTTGCGGAATCTTCTTTCAAGAACGTGCGTAGCTCGTCGGGCGTCGAACTCGTCGCGGTATAAGCCGTCTTCGCGAGCAGATCGATAACGGCAGGCTTCGCCAGCACCTTGACCACATCGCTATTGAGTTTCTGCACGATGTCCGGCGGCGTCTTGCCGGGCAGAAATACGCCCTGCCAGGAATCGACGAAGTAACTCGGCAATCCTGACTCGGCCACGGTCGGAATATCGGGCGCGGCCGGTGACCGCTGTTTGCCGGTGGTGGCCAGGCAGCGCGCCTGGCCCGAGCGCGAATAGGTCAGCAGCTCGCCGCTGCCGAAATAGCAATCGATCCGGCCGGGGATGAGATCGATGAATGCCGGTGCCGCGCCGCGATACGGCACGTGCGTCATTTGCAGGCCGGCCATCTGCATGAACAATTCGGCGCTAAGATGCGGAGCGCTCCCCGTGCCGGGCGAACCCATAATCAGCTTGCCTTGATGATCCTTCGCGTAGGCGATGAATTCCGCGACTGTCTTGGCCGGCGAGGAATTCGGCACGAACATAAAGAACGGAAATTTCGCCACCATCGAAACCGGTGCGAGATCGGTGAAGGGGTCATAGTCCATCGCACGATAGAGCGAGCTGTTCACCGCGAGCGACGACGTGCCGTAAAGTATCGTGTAGCCGTCAGGATCGGCATGGGCGACGTAGGCGTTGGCGAGATTGGTGCCGCCGCCCGGCTTGTTCTCCATAACGCATTGCTGCCCCCAAAGTTGGGTCAACTGCTCGCCGAGCACGCGCGCCACGGAATCGGTAGGTCCTCCGGCGGCGAGCGGGACGATCATGTGTGCAGCCCGGTCAGGCCAGGCTGCCGCGCGCGCAGCACGCGCCGCGAGATTTGGTGCGATGGCGGAAGCGGCAGAAAAGGCAATCAAGTTTCGACGTGTGAACACGGCATTTATCCCGGCTGTATCGGCATAGATTAGCCGCTTGGCCGGGGCCGCGCCACGCGGTCGCCTGCGTCACGCTGACCTGCTGTGACGCGTGTTCGCCCTACAAGATGAAACGGCTCAGATCGGTATTCTTGGCAAGATCGCCGATGTGTTCCTGCACGTAGGCCGCATCGATCGTCACCGTGTCGCCGGAGCGATCGGGGGCGGCAAATGAGACCTCGTCAAGCACGCGCTCCATCACCGTCTGCAATCGCCGCGCGCCAATGTTTTCGACGCTCGAATTCACCGCCGCCGCAATGTCGGCGACAGCGTCGATCGCGTCCTCACTGAATTCGAGCGTCACGCCCTCGGTCGCCATCAAGGCTATGTATTGCTTGATCAGAGATGCTTCCGGCTCGGTAAGAATGCGGCGGAAATCGTCGCGGGTGAGCGGCTTGAGTTCGACGCGGATCGGCAGCCGGCCCTGTAGCTCCGGCAACAGGTCTGATGGCTTGGAAATGTGGAACGCGCCTGACGCGATGAACAGGATATGGTCGGTCTTTACCGGCCCGTGTTTGGTCGGCACCGTGGTGCCTTCGATCAGCGGCAGCAGGTCGCGCTGCACGCCTTCGCGCGAAACGTCGGCGCCCATGCGGCCTTCGCGCACGCATATTTTGTCGAGCTCATCGAGGAAAACGATGCCGTTGTTCTCGACCGCTTTAATCGCTTCCTGAATCAGTTGCTCGGTGTCGAGCAATTTGTCGGATTCCTCATTGATCAATATCTGGTAGGAATCGTGCACGCTAACGCGACGCGTCTTGGTGCGGCTGCCGCCGAGCTTGCCGAAAATATCGCCGATGGAAATCGCGCCCATTTGTGAGCCGGGCATGCCGGGAATATCGATCATCGGCATGCCGCTGCCTGCCGCCTGTACCTCGATCTCGATTTCCTTATCGTCGAGTTCACCGGTGCGTAGCTTCTTGCGAAATGCGTCCTTGGTCGATGCGCTCGCGTTGGCTCCTACCAATGCATCGAGTACGCGATCCTCGGCCGCTTTCTGCGCTCGCGCCTCAACGTCTTTGCGTTTCTTCTCGCGTATCTGCCCGATCGCGATCTCGACCAGGTCGCGCACGATCTGCTCGACGTCGCGGCCGACATAGCCGACTTCGGTGAATTTTGTCGCTTCGACTTTGAGGAACGGCGCGCCCGCGAGTTTGGCAAGGCGGCGCGAAATCTCGGTCTTGCCGACGCCGGTCGGGCCGATCATCAGAATATTTTTCGGTAGCACTTCTTCGCGCAACCGGTCGTCGAGCTGCAGCCGTCGCCAGCGGTTGCGCAACGCGATGGCAACCGCGCGCTTGGCGTCGCCCTGGCCGACGATGAAGCGGTCAAGTTCGGAAACAATTTCACGAGGAGAGAAGTCGGTCATAAATCGCGTACCATCAATAGAGAACAGCCATCGGGCGTATTTACCAGGTGGGATTTCTGGAATCCCGCTTTCTCATAGGCTTTCACGGCGCGGGCATTGGCTGGATCGGGGTCGGTGACGACCCGCGGCGTGCCTGACTTCAGGAGCGCATCGACGAAGCTTCGGATCATCGTCGAGCCGTGACCTTTACCGACCATGTTGGCTTCGCCGATGAATTGATCAATGCCGCGCGTGCCGCTGGGCAAGGTACCGAAACCATTTTCCGGCCATCTCGTCGGATCGTAGCACTGCATATAGGCAAACGAGCGGTCATCGGCGAAGACGATGAACTGATCCATGGCCGGATGGGACAGGTCCTCGCTCACCAGCGCCAACTGCCGGTCTGGATCGCCCCACCATTCGCTGACATGCGGCGCTCGTAGCCAGCGGCGCACTGTCGGCAGGTCTCGCGCTGTCATCGGTCGAAAATCATATCGGCGTGCATGCATAGTTCAGCAATTCGGGGCGCCGTTAGTAACTGATGACTCCGCCTTGCCAGGAGCGGATAGCATCGAACGGATAGATAAGCATGATTATGTTGAGTGTCAGGTTGTCGCGAATGACATATCCAGCCAGGGCCTCCATCAAAACGGCGGCGAGGACAATCGACCAGACCGGCAGCGCGTAGGCGAGGCCGAAACCAAACATCATGGTCAGCGTGTCGGAGAGGGAATTCAGAATGCTGTCGCCGTAATAGTTGAGCGAGATGGTCTCGCTGCGGTAGCGATCGATGATGAAGCTGGAATTCTCCAGAATTTCCCAGCCGCACTCGACCAGCATTGCAAGTACAAGACGCGCGGCGACCGGCGCGCGGGGCAACGCGAGCCAGGTCAGGCCATAGAGACCGAAGCCGTGGATCAGGTGCGATAGCGAATACCAATCGAAAATCTGCTGCGAGACTTCCGAGTTTTGCGAGCCGCCAACCCACAGTTTGATCGTCCCGCAGGTGCACATCGGAACGCGGCCAAAGGCCAGTTCGGTTCCCGCCTGGACGGCGAGGAGTGACGCGGCGATCAGCACGAAAGTCCACGCCGGCATCTTGCGCGTCTGTGCGGCGAACGCTTCTGTCCAGCGGGGGAGTGGATTGGTCATGTCGCTTGGAAATGTGCGCCATGATCGGCGCCGCGTTCAAGTCTTCAGTGTCTCGATCGTCACGTTGCGGTTGGTGTAGACGCAGATATCGGCGGCGATATCGAGCGACTTGCGGACGATGGCTTCGGCATCGAGTGCCCCGTCGGCGAGAGCACGTGCGGCGGCCAAGGCATAGTTGCCGCCTGAGCCGATGCCGACGATCCCGGCTTCCGGTTCGAGTACATCGCCGGTACCGGTAAGCACCAGCGACACATCCTTGTCGGCAACGATCATCATCGCTTCGAGCCGGCGCAGGTAACGATCGGTGCGCCAGTCCTTGGCAAGCTCGACCGCGGCGCGGGTGAGCTGGCCGGGATATTGCTCAAGCTTGGATTCAAGCCGCTCAAACAAGGTGAATGCATCCGCCGTCGCCCCGGCAAAACCGCCGATCACGTCACCCTTGCCGAGCCGACGCACCTTCTTGGCGTTGGCTTTGACGATAGTCTGACCGATCGAGACCTGGCCGTCGCCACCGACCGCCACCAGGCCGCCCTTACGGACAGTGAGGATCGTGGTGCCGTGCCAGAGGCCGGATTGGCTGGTTTCGGAGGGCTGCATGAGCGGGAAAGCCTTTGTTGCAGCCATGATTTAGGAGTTGGCTCTAGCCAATGCAATTGCACGACGCCGACATTGGCGGGGCCCGAAAGCCCTGATAGAAGGCGCGGAAATCACGCCGCGTGCCAAGCGAAAGGCGCACAATGCGTAAAGCCACCGTGAAGCGGACTACCAAGGAAACCGACGTTGAGGTGGCGGTCGACCTCGACGGCACCGGTGCGTCCTCGATCGCGACCGGAATTGGCTTCCTTGACCATATGCTCGATCTCCTGGCGCGGCATTCGCGGATCGACCTGACGATCAAGGCCAAGGGCGATCTGCATATCGACCAGCACCACACCGCCGAGGATGTTGGCATCACGCTGGGTCAGGCAGTGAAACAGGCGCTGGGCGATATGAAGGGCATCACGCGCTATGCCGACGTGCATCTGCCGATGGACGAGACGCTCAGCCGCGTGGTGATGGATATTTCCGGCAGGCCCTTCCTGGTTTTTCAGGTGCCGTTTGTGCGGGCCAAGATCGGCGAATTCGACACGGCGCTGGTGCAGGAATGGTTTCAGGCCTTCGCCATGAATTCCGGCGTGACTCTGCATGTTACGACGCTTTATGGCAGCAATGACCATCACATTGCCGAATCCTGCTTCAAGGGTCTGGCGCGGGCGCTACGCGCTGCCGTGGCGATCGACGCGCGTGCTGCCCACGAGGTGCCGTCGACCAAGGGCAGCCTCGGCGGATGATTGCCTCTCCTATTTGAAGGACGAGGTCATAAGTAACGAGCTTCAGCGAGACGGGCGAGACGGGAATGTCGATCTACACCGTGCACGAACCGCCATTGCGGGCTGGGACTGCCGCGCCTGAACCGGAGCGTTATGTCTTCGTGCGCGACGGTTTCTCGTTTTGGGCCTTTCTGCTCGGGCCGCTGTGGATGCTGCGCCACCGGATGTGGCTGGTTTTCGTGCTCTATGTCGTTATCGCGCTGGTGCTCGAAGGGTTGGTCGACGTGGCAAGCGGATCCGACGGTCTGGTTGCCGCGATTGGTCTTCTGATTGCATTGTGGGTTGGGCTCGAAGCCGCGACCTTGCGCCGGTTCACGCTGCGCCAACGCGGCTGGAGAGATGTCGGCGTCATCAGTGGCGAAGATCGCGAAGCGGCGGAACGCCGGTTCTTCGATGCCTGGTTGCAACACGGCACACAAATCCCGGCGCGACCGGTCCCTTTGCTGCACGCGATCAATCCAAACCAGCCAACCACATCGGGTGTCGTCGGGTTGTTTCCGGAGCCGGGAGCAAGCCGGTGACCGTCGCCATTGTCGATTACGGCTCCGGTAATTTGCACTCGGCCGCAAAAGCGTTCGAGCGCGCGGCGCGTGAGGCCGGTTTCAGTCAGCCCATCAAGGTGACGCAGGACCCGTCGGTCGTCGCGCAAGCAGATCGAATCGTGCTGCCGGGCGTCGGCGCTTTTGCCGACTGCAAGCGTGGGCTCGATGCCGTGGACGGTATGGTGGATGCGCTTGAAGAAGCCGTGCGCAGCAAGGGCCGGCCGTTTTTCGGCATTTGTGTCGGCATGCAGCTTCTGGCCGAGCGTGGCCTCGAATACGGAGTGAAGGAAGGGCTTGGCTGGATTGGCGGGGAAGTCGACCGCATTACACCGAGCGATCCAGGTTTGAAAATCCCGCACATGGGCTGGAACACGCTCAATGTGGCGCGTACGCATCCTTTATTCGAAGGACTGACATTCGGTCCGGAGGGGCGGCACGCCTATTTCGTGCACTCCTATCAACTCAAACCGTCAAATCATGCCGATCTGGTAGCGGAAGCCGATTACGGCGGTCCGGTCACCGCAGTGGTGGCACGCGACAACATCGTCGGCACTCAATTCCATCCGGAAAAGAGCCAAAAGCTCGGCCTGGCGCTGATCACGAATTTTCTGAAGTGGAAGCCGTGATTTTATTTCCGGCCATCGATTTGAAGAACGGCGAGGCGGTGCGCCTGCAGCAAGGCGACATGGCGCGCGCCACCGTGTTCAATCGCGATCCGGCCGCACAGGCGAAAACGTTCACGCGCCAGGGCTTTGAATACCTCCACATTGTCGATCTCGACGGCGCCTTCGCGGGCAAGCCGATCAATGCGGCAGCGGTCGAGCGTATTCTCGACGCGGTGAAAATCCCGGTGCAGCTTGGTGGCGGCATTCGCGATCGCGCGACGATCGAAGGCTGGCTCGGCCGGGGCGTCACCCGGGTTATCATTGGCACCGCCGCGGTGCGTAATCCTGCACTGGTCAAGGAAGCCGCACGGGCATTTCCCGGCCGCGTCGCTGTCGGGCTTGATGCGCGCGACGGCAAAGTAGCGGTGGAAGGCTGGGCGGAAACGTCGGAACTCTCCGCGCTCGATATTGCGCAGCGGTTCGAAGACGCCGGCGTTGCTGCGATCGTCTATACCGACGTGACGCGCGACGGCATGCTCAAAGGCCTCAATATCGACGCGACAATCGCGCTCGCTGACGCGGTAACGATTCCGGTCATCGCTTCCGGCGGGTTGGCGTCGCTCGATGATGTTCGCGCCTTGCTCCTGCCTCGCGCGAAAAAACTCGAAGGGGCAATTGCCGGCCGCGCGCTTTACGACGGCCGGCTTGATGCCGCAGCGGCGCTTGCCATGATCAGGGGCATGAACCGGGACATGGGCCGGGACATAAGCGCATCATGAGCGCCGAGCGTGGCTTTTTTCATGGGCTGTCGGTGGTCTGCGCATAGCATGTTCAAAGTCCGCATCATTCCTTGCCTCGACGTCAAAGACGGCCGTGTCGTTAAGGGCGTCAATTTCGTCGATCTGCGCGACGCTGGTGATCCGGTCGAAGCCGCTATCGCCTACGATGGAGCGGGTGCCGATGAACTGACCTTCCTCGACATTACCGCAAGCCACGAAAACCGCGGCATCATGCTCGATGTGGTGCGGCGCACGGCGGAAGCCTGCTTCATGCCACTGACGGTCGGCGGCGGCGTGCGCACGGTTGATGACATCCGTGCACTACTCACGTCCGGCGCGGACAAGGTGTCGATCAATACCGCCGCAGTCTCACGCCGCCAGTTTGTTGCGGAAGCTGCGGAAAAATTCGGCGATCAATGCATCGTCGTTGCGATCGATGCGAAGAAGGTGTCGAAGTCCGGCGAGACGGATCGTTGGGAGATATTCACCCACGGTGGACGCAATCCAACCGGAATAGATGCCGTCGCTTACGCCCGCGAGGTGGTTGCACTCGGCGCAGGCGAAATTCTCCTGACGTCGATGGATCGTGACGGCACCCGGAACGGCTATGATATCGCGCTCACCCGTGCCATTGCCGATGCCGTTACCGTGCCGGTCATCGCTTCAGGCGGCGTCGGCAATCTCGATCATCTGGTCGATGGCGTGCGCGGCGGTCACGCCAGCGCCGTGCTGGCAGCATCGATTTTCCATTTCGGCGAATACTCCGTGCGCGACGCCAAAACCTATATGGCCCGTGCCGGGCTGCCGGTGCGGATGGATCCGTAACGGCGCGGCTGCGTCACATCGATTATGAACGTTGCTTCGCCCACAGCACGGCGCGCTCCAATCGGTCATTACCCCAGAACAGCTCGCCATCTGCGGCAATAAAAGTCGGTGCGCCGAATACACCCAGCCGCTGCGCCTCTTCGGTCTGTGCACGCAGTCTGAGCTTGTTATCGTCCGACGTTGCCGCGGCCAGCGCTTCCTCGGGCGCAACGTCAAAGCGCAAAAGGATGTCGGCAATAGCATCGGCATCGGCGATTGATCGGCCTTCGCCAAATTGCGCTTCGAATACCGCAACACAGAACGCTTCGCCCCACGTTCGGGCCAGACCGACCAGTGCCACCCGGGCCGCCAGCACGCTGTTTTGAGGAAAAGGTTCTGGCCGCCGGAACGGCAGACCTGCATCGGCGCAGACGCGTTCGAGATCGCGCCACATGTTCTGGCCCTTTGCCGCAAACAGATTGAACGGCGAAGTCGTCCAGCCTTGTGCTGTGAAGATCGGTCCAAGGAGGAACGGGCGAAAGCGCACTGCAATGCCGGCCTCATCGGCCAGCCGGCGGATCCGCATGGCCGCCGGATAGGAATAGGTCGAGGCGAAATCGAACCAGAAATCCAGCATTGGCGGGCACACTCGCTGATCCTATGTTCAATAGAGCATGATCCGGAAAGGTGGGCTTCCGGTTTTCCGAAAGATCATGCTCCAACTAGGAAGCCTGCGGTATCTGGCGGTTAAATATCCGGCAATCCTCGACTCCCGGTACTGCCGCAGAGATGCTAAGGAGCGCGAATGGCCGAGTTCAGCCTTCATGATCTGGAAAAGCGTGTGCAGGTCCGCGCCAAGGAAAGCGCTGAGGTATCCTATACGCGCAAGCTGCTCGACCGCGGTGTCGCTCAATGCGCCAAAAAATTCGGCGAGGAAGCGGTTGAGGCTGTCATCGCCGCCATCAGCGAGGACAAAGACCGCGTCATCGGAGAGGCAGCCGACGTGCTTTACCATCTTTTGGTCGTGCTTCATGCCCGCGGCATTGCGCTCGACGAAGTCGAAGCGGAACTCGGCACGCGCACCCGCCAATCCGGCCTTGACGAAAAGGCCTCGCGCAAAGGCGGCTAGATCGCATGGAGCAGCGTACCGAACAGGATGTATCGCCCTATCGCATCTTTCCGCGCGCTGAATGGGCGGGTCTGCGGCGCGATACACCGATGACGCTTAAGCCGGTGGAAGTGACGCGGTTGCGTTCGATGCACGACCGGCTTGATATGTCCGAAATCGAGGAGATCTACCTGCCGCTGTCGCGGCTACTGTCGCTCTACGTTCGCGCTACCCAGAACCTGTTCCGGGCGCAGCAAGGTTTTCTCGGCACCGAAGACGCCAAGATGCCTTACATCATCGGCGTCGGAGGTTCGGTCGCTGCCGGCAAATCAACCACCGCACGCGTGCTGCAAGCCTTGCTGGCGCGCTGGCCGAATGTGCCCAAGGTGGATCTCGTTACGACCGATGGCTTTCTCTATCCGAACGCGGTGCTCGACCGCGAGGGCCTGATGGAGAAAAAGGGATTCCCGGAAAGCTACGACCTGCCGGCGTTGCTATTGTTTCTTTCCGATATCAAAGCCGGCCGGCGTCCGGTGCGCGCGCCGGTCTATTCGCATCTGATCTATGACGTGATCCCGAACCAATGGGTCGAGATCGACCGGCCTGACATTTTGATCGTCGAAGGCCTTAACGTGCTGCAAGCCGGGCGTCTTCCCAAGGATGGAAAGGCGGTGCCGTTCGTCTCCGACTTTTTCGATTTCTCGGTCTACATCGATGCTGACGAGGATGTTTTGTTATCCTGGTATGTCAGCCGGTTCTTGACCCTGCGCGGTACGGCGTTCGCGGATCCGAAATCATACTTTCACCGCTATGCGCGGCTGACCGACAAGGAAGCGGCCGATACCGCGACATCGATCTGGAACCGGATCAATCTCATCAATCTGCATGAAAATATTCTACCGACGCGGCGGCGCGCCGACCTGATCCTGAAAAAAGGTCACAGCCATCAAGTCGAGGAAGTGGCGCTGCGCCGCTTATAGAGCATGATCCGGAAAAGTGGCCTTCCGGTTTTCCGAAAAGATCATGCTCCACTCAAACTTCAGGCGGCGAGCGCCGGGGCGCCGGTGGCCAGCACGATTGCGAGTTGCTCGCGATCCAGCGGCTTCACCAAAAATCCATCCATGCCAGCGGCGAGGCAGGCATCGCGATCTTCCGGCGATGCATTGGCGGTGAGTGCAATGATCGGCGTGCGGGTGGTCGCTTCCTCGGCTTCGATGGAGCGAATGCGGCGCGTCGCTTCCAGCCCGTCCATGCCGGGCATGTGCAAATCCATCAGCAGGTGATCGTAAGGCGCTTGCGCCTCGCGAGCGGCGAGCCAGCTTTCAATGGCCGCAGCGCCGCTTGCAGTGATCGTCGGACGATGACCGAGTTTGACGAGCAGCGCGCGCGCCAGCAGCGCATTGATCTCATTGTCCTCGGCAACGAGGATCGACAGCGAATGGCCAGGCAGAACGTCCATCGGTGTTTCGGATATTTCCGCACCCGACGTGTCAAAAGTCTCATCTGCGGTAAAGCGTGCAGCGAGCGAGACGGCGCGCACCGGTTTGATCAGATAGCTGCTGAAACCTGCGTTTTTCAGCACAGCGAGCTTGTTGCGCATCGCCGGGGGCACCATCACGATCCGGCGCGAAATGCGCGCGGCCATTCGCGCCAAAGCCTCACTGGCCGACATGCCGAGCGTGTGGTCGACCAGAACGGCGCTCCACGACAGCTCCGGCAGCAGCGCCGCCGCAACCGCCTCATCAGGTACGATACGGGTTCGGGCGCCCCAGCGTTGCAGCCGGCGCGCAATCAATGAGGCTTCGATTTCTGCCGGGGCAACAATGAGAATATCGTGGCCCTTCAGGTTTGGCGGGATAAAGGGCGACTCTTCAGGGTCCGCAGCACGCGGCAGTGTCAGCGTGACGTTGAAGGTGGAGCCGCTGCCGGCCGTGCTCTCGACCGTGATCGCGCCGCCCATGCTTTCGATGATGCGCTTGGAGATGGACAAGCCCAGTCCGGTGCCGCTGTATTTGCGCGCGGCGCCGGAATCGGCTTGTTCGAATTCGAGGAAGATCCGCGACTGATCCTCGGCGGCCATGCCGATGCCGGTATCGTGCACCGACATGATAATCTCGTTCACGCCAGCGCCGGGCTCGACGACGATCGATACGCCGCCGTGCTCGGTAAATTTGATCGCATTGCCGGCCAGGTTGAACAACACCTGGCGCAATCGCGCCGCGTCGCCAATCAGACGCGAAGGCAAACGTTCGTCAACGTAACAGCAAATTTCGAGACCCTTGGCCTGAGCGCGGGGGCCGAGCAGTTCGACTGATTCTTCGACTAATCCAGCCAATGCGAAAGGTTGTGCCGCCAATTCAAGCCGTCCGGCCTCGATTTTCGAGAAGTCGAGAATTTCCTCAATCAGCGCCAGCAGTGTCTCGCCGGAAGCCTTGACAGCTTTCAGATAAGTCGTTTGCTCCGGCATCAGCGGCGTGTCGCCCAGCAAGTCGGCCATGCCGAGGATGCCGTTCAGCGGCGTGCGGATCTCATGGGAAACCATCGCCAGGAATCGCGACTTGGCGTGGCTTGCGGCTTCGGCCTGGTCGAGCGCTTCTGCGAGCGCTCGCTCCGCGGCGATGCGATCGGTCATGTCGCGGCCGACGCTCTGCATTTCGTTGCCGTTGTCGGCGCGCATCGTGACTTCGCGCCAGGCGATCCAGCGTGCGCCGTCGGGCGTCGCGATTTTCTGATCGTAGACCCGTGTGCCGTCGGCGAGCGTCGAGATTTCGCTCTGTTGTTCGACCGGCAGCGCAAAGGTCGTCGCCAGCAGATTTTCGCGGGGCTGGTGGGCGAGGGCGCAGAAAGCGTCGTTGGCGTAGGTGATCGCGGAGGTTGTGTCGCGCCGCACGATAACGTCGCCTTGCGCCTCGAAAAAACTCTTGGCGCGCTCCTGCGCCTCGCTGATTTCCCAGGTGCGGTCGGCGGCGCGCTCGAGACCGGCTTCGAGGTTGCGCATCTCGCCTTTCATCTGGCGGACGCGGGAATAAAGGATTCCCATGACGCCGCAGGCGGCGCCGAACAGCGCGGCAACCCCGATCGCGAACGTATTCGGATCGTAATGCGCCATTTTCGACGTTGCGCCTGACAGGAAGCCGAACGCCACACCGAAGGACATCGTGGTGATCGCGACGGTCCGGACGACAAGCGAGATCAGGCGGCGGGTAAGAATGGCAGGTTTGCTGAGTTTTTTGAGAATGGCGCGCCGGCGCATTGGTTCAAAGCCCTGCCTGGTACGTTACACTGCGCTGAGGGCGAAGCCGCGTACGTGCCCGTTTCTCGCTATGGTGGCAGAAATTATGGCCTATGAACGTTGCGCATCCCTTGCGGTCACTGCCCGTGATTGGAGCGACGGTTGATGCTTTGTTAACATCGTTTCGGCCCTTACGACGGGCCTGTTATGACGTAAGAATTGGTCGCTGCCGGAGACACAGCAAAAATGGCTAAAGTATCGAGTTCCAGGCGCGTAAAGGCGCAATCTGGCGGCGATGGACGCTCCGCCAAGCCCTCACGGGCGGAAGCGGAAGCCGCGGTGCGGACGCTGCTTCAATGGGCCGGCGACGATCCTAATCGCGAGGGTCTGCTCGCAACGCCCGCTCGGGTGACCCGCGCTTTCGAGGAGTGGTTCTCGGGCTACAACGACGATCCGCGCGAATACCTCAAAAGGACCTTCGAGGAGACTGGTGGCTACGACGACGTCGTCGTGCTGCGCGACATCCGCTTTGAGTCCCATTGCGAGCATCATCTCGCGCCGATTATCGGCCGGGTTCACATCGGCTATTTGCCGCGCAACCGCGTGGTCGGGATTTCAAAGCTGGCGCGGCTGGTCGACGTCTATGCGCGGCGTTTGCAAATCCAGGAAAAGATGACGGCGGAGATTGCGACCTGTCTCGATCAGGTGCTCAAGCCCCATGGCGTTGCCGTGGTCACCGAAGGCACTCACCAATGCATGACCACACGCGGCGTCCACAAGACCGGCGTGACGATGGTGACCAGCCGTATGCTCGGCGTGTTTCGGGATCACGCCGAGACGCGCCAGGAGTTTCTCTCGGCCATCGGTATGCGCGGTGCGGTGAACGTCACCAACGGCGGCGGTTGATTTTTTCGACGCGCTACGCCGCGCGCCGGATTTCATCCGCCAGCGCGCGGTAGGACAGCGCTTCGGCAAGATGCACGCGGCCGACTTTGTCGGCGCCGTCGAGATCGGCGAGCGTGCGCGCAACCCGAAGTACGCGATGATAGCCACGGGCCGAAAGTCGCATCGCATCGGCAGCGTCGCGCAACAGCGACAGACCGCTTGCGTCCGGCTTGCGCAACATCTTCCAAAATCGCGCCCGATACCTGGGCGTTACTGCGCACGTGCGGCAGCCCCATCGCGGCGTAGCGTGCCACTTGCCGATCGCGCGCGGCGGCGACGCGTTCGGCGACTTCGCGGCTGCCTTCCGTGGGCGGCGGCAGAATGAGATCGGCGGCGGTCACCGCCGGCACCTCGATATGGAGGTCGATCCGATCGAGCAACGGGCCGGAAATACGGGACTGATAATCAGCGGCGCAGCGTGTGTTAGGCCCACGGCGGCAGGCGAAACCCGGCTCGCTGGCGCGGCCGCAGCGGCATGGATTCATCGCCGCGACCAGCATGAAGCGCGCCGGATAAGTGACGCGATGATTAGCGCGTGCGATCGAGACTTCGCCGGTCTCGAGCGGCTGCCGTAGCAAGTCGAGCGCCTGGGGTCCGAATTCCGGCAATTCATCGAGGAACAACACGCCGTGATGGGCGAGCGAGATTTCGCCCGGCCGGGCCCGTAATCCGCCGCCGACCAAAGCTGGCATGCTGGCGGAATGATGCGGCGCGCGGAACGGTCGCCGGTTGGTCAGCGCGCCGCCTTTGATCTCACCGGCGATCGAAGCAACCATCGACACTTCGAGTAATTCAGCGGGTGCGAGTGGCGGCAGGATCGACGGCAGCCGCGCCGCGAGCATCGATTTGCCGGCGCCGGGCGGTCCGCACATCAGGAGATTGTGTCCACCGGCGGCCGCGATTTCGAGCGCGCGCTTGGCGCTCTCCTGGCCCTTGATGTCGGCGAGATCGAGGGTCGGGCCGTTGACCTCCAGGATTCTTGGCTGCGGCCGCGACAGCACCTGGGTGCCTTTAAAATGATTGGCGAGCTGAATGAGCGATGACGCGGCGATAATTTCTATTTCGGGGCTTGCCCACGCCGCTTCCGGTCCGCAAGCTGCGGGGCAGATCAAACCTTCGCCACGCCCATTGGCGCCTATTGCGGCCGGCAGCACGCCGGCGACGGCGGTGATCGAGCCGTCGAGGCCAAGCTCTCCGAGCACGGTGAAGCCGGACAGCGCATCGTGCGGGATCGCGCCAATCGCCGCCATCAAACCGAGCGCGATCGGAAGATCGTAGTGGCTGCCTTCCTTCGGCAAATCGGCGGGTGCGAGATTGATGGTGATGCGTCGCGCCGGCAGTGCCAGACCCGAAGCGATCAACGCCGAGCGCACCCGTTCGCGCGCTTCCGAGACCGCCTTGTCAGGAAGGCCAACGATGTTGAAGGCGACAAGGCCGGGCGCCACCTGCACCTGGACATCGACGGGACGGACCTCGATGCCCTCGAACGCCACTGTGGAAACGCGCTGGACCATTGCAGCTCCGAAACCGTCTGCCCCCTGCCTTGAGGCAGAGTAATGGAACTTTCGTTCCGGTCAAGAACGTTTCGAGAACATAATTAGCACTTCCGGCCTGTGAAATACCGGCGTTGACGGGTTCAGCCTTTCGGCTTCGGGGCTTTTGCGCAAAACTTGCATCCGATCCCACAGGAGCCAGTCATGCTGCCAACCGCCCGGAAACTCGCCTTCACCGATGTACCGGTTATCGATCTCGTCCCGGCGTGGTCGGGCGACGTCGCAGCGCGCCGCGCGTTGGCTGACGAGATCGCCGAAGCCTGCGGCACGGTCGGCTTCATGTACGTCAAAAACCATCGTGTTGCGGACGCCGATATCGCTGCGATCTTTCAGACGGCGGCGGATTTCCACGGCTTGCCGCACGACGTGAAAATGAAGTCGTCGATGGCGCGCAATGCCGCTGCCCAGGGTCAGGGCTATCTGCATGGCATGACCAAGGGCACCGGCAAAAATCTGTCGGAGAATTTGCAGGAAGCTTTTCAGTTTCGCCGTCCGCTGCCGGACAACGATCCCGATCTTCTCGCCGGCAAGCCGCTGCACGGCCGCATTCCGTGGCCAACGGCGATGCCCGATCTGAAACAGCGCATGATGGCGTATTACGACAAGGTCGATGCGCTCGGCTACGAGATGCTCAAGCTGTTCGAAATGGCGCTCGATCTACCGGAAGGAACGCTCAAGCAGTATTTCCGCAAGGACATGAATTCGCTGCGCATCCTGCATTATCCGCCGCAGCAGGCGGAAGAGGATGGCGTACATCTTGGTGCGCGCGCTCACACCGATACCAACGCGTTCACGATCCTTGCGCAGGACAACAACGGCGGTCTTGAAATCCGCAATCGCGACAATGAATGGGTTGCGGTGCCGCCGATCGACGGCACGTTCGTCATCAATGTCGGCGAGGTGATGAAGGTGTGGACCGACGGCATCTTTTCCTCGACCCTGCATCGGGTGATCAACCGATCGGGCCGCGAGCGCTACTCGATCCCGTTCTTCATGTATCCAAGCTACGACGCGCTGATACAGCCGCTGATGAAGAATCCCGATCCGACCAACGTTGCGCCGGAGAATTTGCATACGTCGATGCCGCGCGACCGGCCATTCCTGTACGGAGAATTCAAGGCGCAGAGCACGGCGCGGATCATGCCCGGCAAGGTCAAGGTGCCTGACGCCGCGGCCACAGGAACCTGAAATGCCGGCTTATGTGATCGGCGAGGCGCATGTCTTCAATCCGAGTGCGATGACCGGCTACGGCCCGATGGTCATGGCCTCGGTGAAGAAATATGGCGGACGCTATCTGGCGCGCGGCTCGCGGCCCGAAGTGCTGGAAGGCGGGCCGGCCCACAACATTCTCATCATCGAGTTTGAAACGCCCGACGCGGCACGCCGCTGGTACGCGTCGCCCGAATATCAGGCGGCCAAAAAACTGCGCCAGGGCAATTCAAATCTGCGGCTGCTGCTGGTCGAACTCGTTCGTCAAGGAGGCCGGCTGACGGCATGACGCGGGTAACGATCAGGCTGCTTTGTGCTGCTCTTGTCTCAGGGATTTTCGCGGTCGCCCACGCTGCCGATCAATATCCCTCGCGCCCGGTAAAGCTGGTGGTTGCCTTCGCGCCCGGCGGGGTCGCCGACGTCATGGGACGTCTGATGGCAGGTGCCCTGCAGCCGCGTCTGCATCAGAGCGTCATCGTCGAGAATAAACCCGGCGGCGACGGGCAAGTCGGCATGGGCGAAGTCGTTCGCGCCGAGCCCGACGGCTATACGCTGCTGGTCGGCGGCTTTGGCGGCCAGATCGTCCCGCCGCTGATGAACGACGATTTCCCGTTCGATGTGAAGAACGATCTGGTCAAAATCGCGCTCACCGCCGAATTCGGAAACGTGCTGGTCGTCAACAACGGCCTCCCGGTGCATTCGGTGCCTGATCTCATCGCCTATCTGAAAGCGCGGCCGGGCGCGGTGAATTTCGGCTCGTCAGGCCGCGCCACCTCCGACCGGTTGGCCGCCGAAATGTTCATGCTTGATACTGGCACCAAGATGATCGACGTTCCGTACAAGGGCGGCGGCATCGCGCTGAGCGATATGATGGTCGGCACCACTCAGGTCATGTTTCCACAACTGCCGGCGGTGCTGGGACTGGTGACATCCGGGCAGGTGCGCGCGCTTGCAGTGACCAGCCAGCAGCGGTTGTCGCAGCTTCCCGATGTGCCCACGCTCGACGAGAGCGGATTGCCCGGCTTTCATGTCACGAGCTGGAATGAACTGTTCGGTCCGCGCGGGCTGCCCGATAATGTGCGGGATGTTTTGAGCGACGCGCTGGTCGATGCAATCAGCAACGATTCAGGACTCCGCGAAAAAATGAAACAACTCGGCGTCGAACCGATTGGAAAAGGTCACGCTGCAGCCGAAACTTTCTTTGACGACGAACTTGCTCGCTGGAAAAAGATCATCGATCAGACCAGCATCAAGCTCGAACACTGATCGGCGGGCTTCTAGCTTTCCGCGACCGCCAGCAATTCGCGATGCACGGCATCGAGCATTTCATCAGAGAGTGCCGTACCTTCGGCAGCCCGCGCCAGCATCAGCGCGCCAACCAGCGCCGCCATAGCCGTAAGCGCTTTGCGCCGCCGTACGGCTTTCGACTTGCCGGAAATGGCGCCCGCGAGAATGGCAAGCGATGGCTCCAAGCCCTCGGCAAAGGCCTTGCGAACGACCTTGCTGCTCCGCGCGACATCGTTGCCGAGTGCCGCGAATCCGCAACCATGCCCCGGATCGTCGCGATGCCGCGATGAAAGGTAGTGCTGAAGCAGCGCGCGAAATGGCTCTTTCGGGTCTGACGCTGTGATTTTTGACCAGTTTTCTGCCGCCCGCGTCATCGTCCGCTTGTTGGACTGCGCAACCAGGTCATCTTTTGATGAAAAATGCCCGTAGAAGCCGCCATGGGTCAGGTCGGCGGCTTTCATGATGTCGGCGACGCCGATACCGTCAAATCCCTTGGCGCGGAATAGTGCGCTGGCGGCCTCAATGATGCGCTCGCGGTGCTCGGCAGCTTTTTCGCGGCTTACTCTCATCGGGTACCTTTGCCGTTCACTTCAAAAATGGCACTTCAGCCATGCTATTTTCTACTTTTGGCGATGTGCACGGCGCTGTGACTTGACAATTTATATGACGATCGTCATCAATAAACAAGATTTTTGATGATGGCTGTCATCTAATACAGCTTTGACCCTCGTTCAAACGAACTGGAATAGACCGATGTCGGTTTCCTCCCTCGCCGCAGCGCTCGGTCGCCGCAATATCCATTATGGGTGGGTTGTTGTCGGCGCTACTTTGTTCGTGACCGTGATCACGGCCGCAGCAATGAGCACGCCCGGCGTGCTGATCGTGCCGCTGGAACAGGAATTTGGCTGGAGCGACGCCCAAATCTCCTCGGCACTGGCGATCCGCCTCATGCTGTTCGGCTTGTTCGGTCCATTCGCCGCTGCGTTCATGAACCGCTATGGCGTGCGCGCCGTGGTGTTAACCGCGGTCATTCTTATTTCCACGGGCTTCCTGGCGTCGCTGGTGATGACGCAACTATGGCAGCTTGTTCTGCTGTGGGGCATCGTGGTCGGCGTCGGCACCGGCCTGACCGCCATGGTGCTGGCGGTCACGGTGGCGACGCGCTGGTTCAACGCCAGCCGCGGCCTGGTGATGGGTATTTTTGCCGCCAGCAACGCCACCGGGCAACTCGTCTTCCTGCCGTTGATCGCATCGCTCGCCACCAAGTACGGCTGGCGCATGTCGCTGGTCTTCATCTGCTGCATGCTGGCGATTGCCGGTGTCGTCGCTTTGCTGCTGATGCGGGATCGGCCAAGCGACGTTGACCTGCCGCTCTATGGCGAGACCACGGTCGCGCCGCCGCCGCCGTCGGGCGTCGGTCTTGTCTCGTTGCTGATGTCGCCATTGATCGTACTGAAGGAAGTCGCCCGCTCGCCAGTGTTCTGGGTATTGTTCGGCACCTTCTTTGTTTGCGGTTGCAGCACGAACGGATTGATCCAGACACATTTTGTCTCGCTGTGCCATGACTACGGCTTGGCCGCGACAACGGCCGCCAGCGTGCTGGCGATGATGGGCATTTTCGATTTCATCGGCACGATTGGCTCGGGCTGGCTGTCCGATCGCTTCGACGGCCGCTGGCTCTTGTTCTGGTACTACGGCCTGCGTGGCATCTCGCTGCTCTACCTGCCGTTCACCGACTTCACGTTCTACGGCTTGTCGCTGTTTGGGGTGTTCTACGGGCTTGACTGGATCGCGACCGTACCGCCGACGGTGAAGCTCACTGCCGACAAGTTTGGTCGCGAGAAAGCCAGCATCGTGTTCGGCTGGATATTTGCCGGCCACCAGATCGGCGCGGCAAGTGCGGCGTTCGGCGCCGGGCTGGTGCGGACGGTGTATTCGACCTACCTGCCGGCGTTCTTCGTCGCTGGTGCGCTTTGCATCATCGCGGCGCTAGCGATTATTTCGGTGCGAAAATCGTCGGGAGCGGTCATCGCGACGCCGGCACCGGCGAGGGCATAGCTACTTCCGCTTCGCTTCGATCTTGTCCCAGAGCAGCGCCGCGATGTCGGCACCGCCGAAGTTTTTGACCGAGCGGATGCCGGTCGGCGAGGTGACGTTGATCTCGGTGAGGTAGTCGCCGATCACGTCGATACCGACGAACAGCAATCCGCGCTCGCGCAGCGCCGGCCCGATCCGGGTGCAGATTTCCCGCTCGCGCTCGGTGAGCTCGGTAACCGCGGGCGTTCCGCCGCGCACCATGTTGGAGCGCAGGTCATCCGCAGCCGGCACGCGGTTCACAGCACCGGCAAACTCACCGTCGACCAGGATGATGCGCTTGTCGCCCTTCTTCACCGCGGGTAGAAATTTCTGCACCACCCATTGCTCGCGAAACAACGTCGAGAACAGGTCGTACAGCGAGCCGAAATTGAGATCCTCGCGCGTCAGCAAAAACACGCCTTCGCCGCCTTTGCCATAGAGCGGCTTCATCACGATGTCGCCGTGCTCGGCGCGGAACGCCTTGATCGCATCGAGGTCGCGGGTCAGCAGCGTCGGCGGCATCAAGTCGGGAAAATCGGTGACGAACACTTTCTCCGGCGCGTTGCGGACGTGAGCCGGGTCGTTGACCACCAGCGTTTTCGGCTGGATGCGTTCAAGGATGTGGGTCGATGTGATGTAGGCGAGGTCAAACGGTGGGTCCTGACGCAGCAGCACCACATCGAAGGTCGAAAGGTCGACATGCTTCGGCTCGCCGAGCGTTACATGGTCGCCGACGACATCGCGGACCACGACCGGCCGCACCGTCGCGGTCACTTTGCCGTCGCGCAGCGACAGCCGGTCAGGCGTGTAATACGAAATCGAATAAGTGCGGGCCTGCGCTTCCAGCAGCATCGCAAAGGTCGAGTCGCCGCGGATATTGATCCGTTCGATCGGATCCATTTGTACCGCGATGTTCAGGCGCATGGTGTCAGCATCGGTTCAAAGCTGGATTCAGCGGGAATGAAGGCTAACGTCTACGCAATTTTCTCCGTCCGCACTAGCGCGAGGCGTCGAAGGCATTGGCGATATGGCGTGGCACCTTGCCGGGCGCAACCAGTACGGCGTCGAAGCGAAGGAAACAGTCGGCATCTTCGGGATGCTGCGACAACCAGTATTCAGCGGCGGCGATGATGCGCTGCTTCGAACGTTCGGATACCGCTTCGGCCGCAGCATCGAGCGTGTCGCGAGCCTTCACCTCGACGAACGCGATATCGCGCCGCCGCCGCGCCACGATGTCGATCTCGCCGACCGGCGTCCGCCAGCGCCGTGCTGCGATCCGGTAGCCCTTGGCGATCAGCAGCATTGCCGCGCGGCTCTCGGCCGAAATCCCGAGCTTGAATGCCGCCACGCGCTCCGGCCGTGGCTGAGACTTTTGTGGCGAAGGCTTGCGCGGCGAAGGTGTTTTAGCGCGGCGTGGCATGTCTGGACTCGGCACGGCCGGACTCTTTGGTTAATTCCAGCGCGCGTTGATAAAGCGTGCGCCGCGGGATGCCAGTGACGTCGGCGACTTCGCTTACCGCGTCTTTCAAGGAGACGCGCGCCATCGCCGCGCGCAGCAGCGAGTCGGTCTCGCCGGCGCTGGGTTGTGCAGCGGCTGGCGGCGGGCTGATCACCAGGACGATCTCGCCGCGTTGCTCGGCGTCGGGGGCGCCTTGTGCCAGGCCGGCCAGATCGCCGCGCCGGATCTCTTCGTGCAGCTTGGTCAGTTCGCGGCAGATCGCGGCATCGCGCGGTCCCAAAAGGGCCGCGAGGTCGGTGAGTGTCGCCGCCAAACGCGGCCCGGTTTCGAACAGCACCAGAGTCGCCGGGATGCGGGCAAGCTCGGCGATGCGCGCGCGCCGTGCGCCTTCTTTCGGCGGCAGGAAGCCGCCAAAGAAAAACTGGTCGGTCGGCAGGCCGGCGGCGGCCAGCGCGGTCAGCGTTGCCGAGGCGCCGGGCAAAGCCGTCACGGCATGGCCGGCTTCATGGGCGGCGCGCACCAGCTTGAACCCCGGATCGGAGATCAGGGGCGTGCCGGCATCCGACACCAATGCGATCGCGGCGCCGTCGGCGAGCTTGCGCAGCAATTCCGGCCGCGCCTGCTCCGCATTGTGATCGTGATAGGATGTGAGCGGCGTGCCGATCACATAGCGATCGAGGAGTTTCCGCGTGACGCGGGTATCCTCGCAGGCGATGAAGTCGGCGCCGGCCAAAGTTTCCAAGGCGCGCAAGCTGATATCGCCGAGATTGCCGATCGGCGTTGCGACGATATGCAAGCCAGGCGTGGCCCTCGCGACGTCGATGTCGCGGCCATAAAGGCTGTAATGCCGCCCAGAGACTGTAGGCCTGGTAGCTGGCCTGGTGGCTGGCCTGGTAGCTGGCCGGGCGGTTGGTCGGGCGGATTGTGCGCTGGCGGACCCATTTGCGCCACTTTAGCGTCAGCATCCTGCGGCGTCATGTTGACCAGACCGCGCGTTCCGAATTCATTATCCTTTCCATTCGGTTAACCATTCGCCGCCAGAATGACAGATTGCCACTACTTTAATCGGCAATGCCGAAAGCCGCTGCGAAGATCGTCGTGAGGAGAAGCGCATTGTCCGCGGAAATGCCGCTCCAGCCGGCGGTTGCAAAACTGTCCCGCCGCCGCGCGCTTGCGGGCCTGCTTGCGACGGCGGGTACGCTGTTGGCGGGCTGCTCCAACAATTCCGGCTTCTTCAGTTCGCTACCGTCGCTGTCTTCAAGCTCGCCGTCGCCGGACGCCGGGCCGCCGCCCGGGCCGGCCGTCGCGGCCAATACGATCGGCAACGGGCAGGTAAAAGCGGGCTTAATCCTGCCGATGTCGGCTGGCGGCAATGCCGGCGTCGCCGGCATGGCGATGCGCAATGCCGCGGAAATGGCGCTCAACGAGTTCAAAGGCGCCAATGTGCAGCTTTTGGTGTTGGACGATGCCGGCAATCCCGACACCGCCCGGCAGATGGCCCAGCAAGCCATGGATCAGGGCGCCGAGATCATCCTTGGGCCGCTGTTTGCGCAATCGGTCAGCGCGGTCGCTAGCGTGGCGCACGCCCGCAATATCCCGGTGATCGCCTTTTCGACCGACACCAACGTCGCGTCGAACGGCGTCTATCTCCTGAGCTTCTTGCCGGAGACCGATGTCGAGCGGATCGTGCAATACGCCACGTCGACTGGAAAACACTCCTATGCTGCGCTGATCCCCGACAATCCCTATGGCAGTGTGGTCGAGGCGGCCTTCAGGCAGGCCGTGGCGCGGCGCAACGGCCAGGTCGTCGCGCTTGAACACTATGCCCATGACAAGGCGGCAATGGCGGCTCCGGTTCGCAGTATCGCGCAGGCCGCGGTGCGCGCCGAGGCGATCTTCGTTCCCGATGGCGGCGACGCCGTGCCGGATGTGGTGCAGATGCTGGTGTCGAACGGCGTCAACACCAAGAAAACCCAGCTGCTTGGCACCGGACTTTGGGACGATCCGCGGATCAGTTCGGCTCCCGGCCTCGACGGCGGTTGGTATGCTGCGCCCGATGGCGCGGGCTATCGCGCCTTCGCCGAGCGTTACCGCAGCCAATACAAGCAGGAGCCGGTGCGCACCTCCACGCTGGCCTATGACGCCGTCGCGCTGATCGCGGCCCTGGTGAAAACGCAAGGCACCCAGCGCTTCACCCAGCCGGTGCTGACCAATCCTTCCGGGTTTACCGGAATCGACGGGCTATTCCGGTTCCGCCAGGATGGAACCAACGACCGCGGTCTAGCGGTTTTGCGTGTAACTCCAACGGGCACGCAGATAATTTCTCCCGCGCCAAAGGCGTTCGGCGCCTCGGGAATATAAGCACACTTACTATTTTTACGGTTTGTCTTCGGCCTCTTCCGCAGCGCGGATGAGCTTGGGGAAGTGCTGCCGGCAGTTCAGATCCCACGCCTCGACGTCGATGCGGACGACCCGTTCAACCTTTGCCGGGTAGGCCGGGTCGCTGATGCAGGTGAACGAAGCCGCAGTCCAGGGGCTCGGTATCGCCAATGCCCCGCTATGGCAGGTGCGCTCGCTGGTTGATCGCGGCATCATTGAACTCTTACTGATGCGTTTCGAGCCGCCGCCCATCCCAATCCACGCGGTATGGCCGGGCGCGCGGTTACTCCCCGCCAAGACCCGGATCTTTGTCGATTTTCTTGCCGCGCACCTCAAAAGCGAGCCGCAACTATAGCCATAAAAGAGGACGTTTATTTATTAAGCAAGCTTACTATCGGAGGTCTTTCAGCAGATGCACGGCTGCAGGACAAGGCCTTCCGGACGCCCTTCATCACTTGGGAAGCGGTGATCGCGGGCGACGCAGCGCGAGCCTAAGACCCGGCGAATATACTAAGCTAGCTTAGTATAAACCGTTTCTTGCAAGCAATAACAATATGTTAGGCTGCGAGGTCGGCAACCACCGCATCCAGCAGCGGAAATCCCGGCAATGTCACCCGTAGCCGCCCTTCGGGAGTGGCTTCGATTAGCCCGTGACTGCTTAGGTCCGCGATCCGGAGCGGGTCGAGCCGGCGTCCAGCAATCTCCTGATAGCGATCGATCTCAATGCCCTCGGCGAGCCGCAGTCCCATCAGCAAGTACTCGTCGCCCCGTTCCTCGCTGGTCAGTTCGTCGTCGGTGATCAGGCCGTGGCCGTCGGTCTCGACCTGTGTCAGCCAGGTCTCCGGCCGCTTCTCGGTGGCCGTCGCATACCGGACACCGTCGATGTCGAGGCGGCCATGGGCGCCCGGTCCAATGCCTGCATATTCCTGCCCGCGCCAGTAAACCAGGTTGTGCCGGCATTCGGCGCCAGGCCGCGCATGATTGGAAATCTCGTAGGCCGGCAGGCCATGAGCGGCGCAGATTTCCAGTGTCGTGTCGTAGAGCTCGCGGCCGAGATCGTCGTCGGGCGTTTTCAGCTTGCCGGCCTTATGCAGCGCCTCATAGGGCGTGTCCGCCTCTATGGTGAGCTGATAGAGCGACAAATGCTCGCCGGCGTGGGTCAATGCCGTTTTGAGTTCGTTCGCCCAATCGTTCGGTTGCTGGCCCGGCCGCGCATAAATCAGATCGAACGAGTAACGGTCGAACACGGAGCGGGCGATGGCGACCGCATCGAGCGCCTCACGCGCCGTGTGCATCCGTCCGAGCTCCGCCAGCGCGCGATCGTCGAGCGCCTGCACGCCAAGCGAAACGCGATTGACGCCGGCGGCGCGATAGCCGCGAAACCGCGTCGCCTCGACGCTGGTCGGGTTAGCCTCGAGCGTGATCTCGACGTCGGATGCAACGCGCCACTGCCGTCCAATCGAATTGAGGATGCCGGCGATGGTCGACGGCTGCATCAGCGATGGGGTGCCGCCACCGAAAAAAATCGACGACACGGTGCGGTCACGCACCCGCTCGGCTGTGGTCCCGATTTCCGTGTGAAACGCCCGCAGGAACCGCTGCTCATCGACCGGCTCGCGGCGGACATGGCTGTTGAAGTCGCAATAGGGGCATTTCGACAGGCAAAACGGCCAGTGGATATAGACGCCAAAAGCGTCCTGATTCTGGGCCTTATTGCCTTGCTCAGTCAAAGCAGGCCTCGGCGAGCTTCATGAAAGCGCGGGCACGGTGCGACAGCCCTTTGCCGTGTGGCGGCAGGCCGTGCTTTTCCTCGCTCGGCATCTCGCCAAAAGTGCGGGTCTGTCCGTCCGGCAGAAACATCGGGTCGTAGCCAAATCCCTTGTCGCCGCGCGGCGGCCAAACCAGCGTGCCATCAACGCGCGCTTCGAAATCTTCTGTGTGACCGTCGGGCCAGGCCACGCACAGCGCCGAGACAAAGCTCGCCTTACGCTGTTCCGGCGTATGGGCGGCCCGCTCGCGCAGCTTATGGTCGATGGTCTGCATCGCGAAATGGAAATCCTTTTTCGGTCCGGCCCAACGCGCCGAATAGATGCCAGGCTCGCCGCCGAGCGCATCGACGGCAAGACCTAAATCGTCGGCAAAAGCGGGCAGACCCGTCGCTTTAACGGCTGCTTCCGCCTTGATCCGCGCATTGTCGCGAAATGTCATGCCGGTCTCGTCCGGTTCGGGCAGTCCAAGCTCACCCGCCGATGTGGCGTCGATCCCGTAAGGCGCAAGCAGCTCTCGCATCTCGGCGAGTTTGCCGGGATTGTGGGTCGCTATCACAAGTCGGCCGGCGATGTGGCGATGTTCGCTCACATCACCGCCATTTTCTGCAAATCGACCAGCTTGCCGACGCCTTTTTTCGCCAGCCCCAGCAGTGTGCCGAATTCCGCCTCCGAAAACGGTGTCTTTTCGGCAGTGGCCTGGATTTCGACGATATTGCCGTTCCCCGTCAGCACGAAGTTGGCGTCAGTATCGGCCTGCGAATCTTCGGCATAATCGAGATCGAGTACGGCAGTGCCGCCAAACACGCCGCAGGAAACCGCTGCGATGTGGTCGCGCAACACGCTCATTTCGACCATGTCGCGGGTTTTCATCCAGGATAGGCAATCGTAAAGCGCGATCCAGGCGCCCGTGATCGAGGCGGTGCGGGTGCCCCCGTCGGCCTGGATCACATCGCAATCGATGGTGATTTGCCGCTCGCCGAGTGCTTTGAGATCGACCACAGAGCGCAGGCTGCGCCCAATCAAACGCTGAATCTCGACCGTGCGGCCGTTTTGCTTACCGGCGGACGCCTCGCGGCGGGTGCGCTCCAAGGTAGCGCGCGGCAGCATGCCGTATTCGGCGGTAACCCAGCCGCGGCCCTGGCCTTTGAGCCATGGCGGCAGGCGATCTTCCAGGGTTGCGGTGACCAGCACATGGGTTTCGCCGAATTTCACGAAACATGAGCCTTCGGCGAATTTCACGACGCCGCGTTCCAGCGATACCGGGCGCAGTTCATCAGGTTGTCGGCGGCTTGGCCGCATGCAGGTCTCCAAATCGGGTATGCGCGGCCAAGCATCGGCCGCGCCAAGCTTTTAGGCGACGGACCCCCATCGCTACAAGGGTAGGGGCTACTCCGGCACGCCGCGAGCGGCTACGCTCCGTCAAGATAAGCCGCGGGGAGTCGAATGGCCGAAGAAGCAACTCAAACCTTGGCGCAATTCGTCAGCGGGCTGCGCTACGACGATATTCCGCCCAGCGTGCGAGAGCACTGCAAGAACCTGCTGCTCGACGCGCTCGCCTGCGCGGTCTCTGGCCGGCTCGGCGAGGAAACCGGACAAGTCGCGGCATTCGCTTCCGCGCTTGCGCAATCGAGCGAGGCGAGCGTGATCGGCGCCGAGCCGATGTCGCTCGCGGGCGCGACGCTGCTCAACGCTTATCTCATTACCGCGACCACGATGTGCGACGTGCATCGCGAGACCATGACGCACGTGACGCCGGAAGTGATGCCGCCGGCTTTGCTGATTGCCGAGCGTGACGGCTTGAACGGCCGTGCACTGCTCACCGCGATCGCGGCCGGTTGTGAAATCACGACGCGGGTTGGCATCGGCACCGACTATCCGAAATTTCGCGCGCGCGGTTGGCACGGCCCGGGCGTTTTTGGTCCGTTTGGTTCAGCGGCTGCGGTCGGCTCGCTCCTGAAGTTCGATGCGGAGACCATGGCGCGTGCCTTCGGTCTTGCCGGCAGCCAGGCCGCCGGCACCTTTGCCGCCTGGGGAACGCCGACGGTGAAATTCCACCAGTGCCGCGGCGCGCTGTCGGGCTTGATGGCGGCGCTGCTGGCGCAGCAAAAATTTGTCGCGACCCGCGAATTCCTGACCGCCAAGGATGGCGGCCTCTACAACACCTATGTCGACGGCGGCAAAGTCGAAGCTGCGGTGGCCGATCTCGGCACGCGCTGGGAGCTCGAGCAGATCGGCGTGCGGCTTTGGCCGTCGGCAACCCTCATCCAGGGCATGAACACTGCGTTGTTCGATCTCTTGAGCCGGCAGTCGATCGATACCGCGAGCATGCGCAAGGTTCGCGTTTCGCTCAGTCCGCAGGCGTTCGCCATGCATGGCGGATTTGCCACCTACAAAGCCAAATTCGAGGCGCTGCTTTCGACGCACTATACGGCCGCGGTGATCCTGCACGACCGCAGGCTGACCTTGGCGCAGTTCGAGCCGAAACGTTACGACGATCCGAAGCTGCGGCGGTTCGCGGCTGACCAGGTCGAGGTCCGCGCCGATCCGGCTATCTCGGGTTCGCAGGCGTTGGTGGAGATCGATACCGTAGACGGTTCGTTGCTTTCCGCGCGCTGTGAGCATCCGCTCGGCGCCCGCGAGAACCCAATGTCTCGAGCGCAGATCGAACAAAAATTCCGCACCTATGCGGAAGGTTTTCTGCCCGATGCGCATATTGCCGACGTCATCGGCGCGGTCGATCGGCTGGAGGATTTCGGCTCAATCCGCCGGTTGATGGATTTGCTGCGTGTGGTGCCGCGGGCAATGGCGGCAGCGGAGTGATATATCAGGTCGATCATGGCTAGCCACGACGTCCCTATCGGCGCCAATCAGATCGGCCTCGCGCAGCTCAACGAGCGCTCGCGGGAGATTTTCCGCCAGGTCGTTGAGAGCTATCTGGCGACCGGCGAGCCGGTCGGTTCGCGCAACCTGTCGCGCATTATTCCGATGACATTGTCGCCGGCATCGGTGCGCAACGTGATGTCGGACCTCGAACAGTTGGGTCTGGTCTATGCACCGCACACTTCAGCGGGGCGGCTGCCGACCGAGAGGGGATTACGCTTCTTTGTCGACGCGCTGATGCAGATCGGCGATCTCACCGAGAACGACCGCCAGGCGATCGAGGCGCAGGTCGCGGCTTCGGGTCAGCAGAAGTCGGTCGAGAATGTGCTGACCGAAGCGTCAGGCCTGCTTTCAGGTTTGACGCGCGCCGCCGGCGTCGTGGTCACGGCAAAATCCAACGTGCTGCTCAAGCACGTCGAATTTGTGCGGCTTGAGCCTGAGCGCGCGCTGGTCGTACTGGTGGCCGAGGATGGGCAGGTTGAAAACCGCGTACTCAATATTCCGGTCGGCTTGCCGGCCTCGGCGCTCACCGAAGCGTCAAACTTTTTGAACGCGCATATTCGCGGCAAGACGCTGGCTGAGGCGCGCGCTGAGCTTGAGCACGTTTTGGTCGCGCGTCAGGCCGAGCTCGACGACCTGACGCAACGTGTTGTTGCGGCGGGTCTTGCGAGCTGGTCAGGCGGCGAAACCGACGAGCGCAAGCTGATTGTGCGCGGCCAGGCGCATCTCCTCGAGGATCTCCATGTACTGGCCGATCTCGAACGGGTACGGTTGCTGTTTGACGATCTGGAAACCCGCCGCGAGGTGATCGACTTGCTCGGCCGGGCCGAGCGCGCCGATGGCGTGCGTATCTTCATCGGTTCCGAGAACAAGCTGTTTTCACTCTCGGGTTCCTCGACCATCGTCGCGCCTTATCACGACGCGTCCGGCCGCATTGTCGGGGTGCTCGGGGTGATCGGGCCGACCCGGCTGAACTACGCCCGGGTCATTCCCATGGTGGACTACACCGCCAAGGTCGTCAGCAAGCTTCTTGGCGGCTGAATGACATGAGTTTTTTACCAAGTTTCTAGCCGACTTTCCTGCCCAGTTCTTGGCGTCTGACGGGCAGGCCACCTTTAGGCGCTTGATTTTTATCGTTTGAGCGCTGATATCCGGGGCAAGAAATCAACAGGATCAGACATGACGGAGCAGACCGCTCGCGCTGAGGACGAAGCGGCCCAGCAAACTCAGGAAGCCGCTGCCGCAGCGCCACAACCGACCCCATCGACCGCGCTGGAGCGCGAACATGCCGAGATGAAAGATCGGCTGTTGCGGACGCTCGCCGAGATGGAAAACCTGCGCAAACGGACCGAGCGCGAAGTCGCGGATGCCCGGCTCTATGGCGTCTCGTCGTTTGCGCGCGACATACTCGTGGTCGCCGACAATATGCGACGCGCCCTCGATACAGTTCCGCCGGAAGCACGCGCTGATGCGGAAGCCGGCATGAAGTCTCTGGTCGAGGGCGTCGAGTTGACCGAACGAGAGCTTCTCAAGGCGCTGGAAAAGAACGGCGTCCGCCAGTTCACCCCGCAAGGCGAGAAGTTTGATCCGAACCTCCATCAGGCGATGTTCGAAGTGCCGGATGCTTCGGTGCCGGCCGGCAGCATCGTGCAGGTGGTGCAGCCCGGCTATATGATCGGCGAGCGGATGTTACGCCCGGCTTTGGTCGGCATATCCAAGGGTGGCGTTAAGGTCGCGCCGAATTCGACGTCCGGCAACGACAATAAAGCCTCAACGTAATAAGCCTCAACGTAAGGTCCGACCGTTGTTACCTGAGGTCGATGCTGTCGCGCACTGTGCGCAGCCGCGTTTGCGCGTCGGGCCAGGCATCGGCCGTCGCGATGCCGATCATCTGTAAGAAGTTACCGCCGGCAAAGCGTAGCCACTGCGCGACCATAATATCCGTACCGGTGTTGGCATCCTTGGCTTGCGCCACCGTTTGAAAACCGGGCTGGTTGTTGATGCGCAACGGTTCGGAGAAATTAATGTGGACGTCTTCGATCCCCAATATCTTGCTAAATGCAATGCGCGCAAATTCGGGTCTGTCGTCCGGCTCGGTAGGTCCTCCCTCAAAAGCCCCAATGAATAAGTGGGGCTTGAGGTTTTCCTTACCGGCCGGATCGGTAGAATCGCCGAGCAACAAGGCGCGCCCGGCCAGAACGTTCTGGACATGGAAGCCGGCAAGATCGCCGATCGTAAACGGCAGCAGACTGAGCTTTTCCGAATCCGGTACTGTCTCCCGTACGGTGAGTGTGGCGAGTGCAGCGCGGATGACAGCGTCAGTGTAAGTCGAATTCTCGGGCGCCTGGGCGTTTACGAGTACGGTTACTCCCTTTGCCGGCGCCAAAACCAGCCACTTATTGTAGACCTTCTTGTCGACGTCAGCCTTGCCAACGACCAGAATGCCGGTGCCGAAACTTAGCGGAATATCTTCGCGCTTTTCGACGGTGATCCCCTGTTTCTTCAGGTCGTCGGGATCGAGTGTCTTCTTCAAGTCCTCGTAAATAGCGGCGGACTGTACCGCGACCAGGATTGCCGCGTCGCTGCTGAGGTCCTCGAAGCCCGGGAAAGTCTTGCTCACGGTCATGCCGTCTGGCGGCACCAGGCCGGCCACCGAGGCCATCGGGTAGATCGGATCGGCTGCTCTTGCGGCGGATGCGCCAAAGAGAACAGCAAGCGCGGCCAGGTAAGTAACCAGGAGCGCTGCCAGGGCCGGGATCGGATAGAATTTACGAGCGCGTCTCATGGTGCGCCTCCGCCGCAGCCGGGTGCGACTGCGTGCTGTGGGTATCAGGACGAGTAACCCGGCGCAAAGTCAGATTGATCCGTCCGCCTTCGGACAGCAGGGTCGATGTACCCGGTTCAATACGGTCGACGCCATGAAACGCCAGCCGGCATTCGCCGCCGAGAAGGAGAGCATCGCCGGAACTAAGGCGAAACGATCGGGTCGGGTCGTTGCGCTTCGACCCACCGATGCGAAACACGCAGGAATCGCCAAGCGAAAGCGACAGCACCGGTGCATCGAATGTCGCTTCGTCGCGGTCTTGGTGCAGTCCCATTTTCGCGGCCGGACCGTAGAAGTTGATCAGGCAGGCCTCCGGCGGCGCGGCATAACCGGCAAGTTTATTCCACGCCGCAAGCAAGGCCTCAGGCATTGCCGGCCAGGGGCGCTGGGTCACCGGATGTTTCGGCTCATAGCGGTAGCCCTTTTCGTCGGACACCCAACCGAGCGGTCCACAATTCGACATTCGTACCGTAAACGGACGGCCCGATTTCGGCATCCGCGGCGTGAACAAAGGCGCTTCGGCAAAGATCTCACGGAGCGCGACAAGCAGCGCTGTTTGGGCAGCCCGATCGAGATAGCCGGGAAAGACCCGTAGCCCGGTAAAATCCGTCGCTGAATTCATCGCCGCCTTCATTTCGTCTTAGCACCTGTCCGGTAGTTAGCCATCGCATTGGCTTCGGCCAATCCTCTGCCCGCCTTTGCCTGCGTTTGCGGCTCATTCCTGTCTTGCAGGCTAATGTGGCCCTCCTATATGAGCCAAGGGTAATCGCCCGGGTTTCGCCCGGGCCGAGTGAGAGTAATAAGGGGGTTGGGTTTTGGGCGCCTTCGGGGCCTGCCCAACCTGCCGCAAGAGAGAGGATTTTACGACCATGGCTAAGGTCATCGGCATCGACCTCGGGACTACCAATTCGTGCGTCGCCGTCATGGAAGGCACGACGCCGAAAGTCATCGAGAACGCTGAAGGGATGCGCACCACGCCGTCGATCGTCGCTTTTACCGACGAGGGCGAGCGGCTGGTCGGTCAGCCGGCAAAACGCCAGGCGGTGACTAATCCCGAACGCACCATTTTCGCTGTGAAGCGCCTCATCGGCCGCCGTTACGACGACCCGATGGTGGAGAAGGACAAGAAGCTTGTCCCATACAAGATCGCGCGCGCCTCGAACGGCGACGCCTGGGTCGAGGCCGAGGGCAAGACTTATTCGCCGTCCCAGATTTCCGCCTTCATCCTTCAGAAGATGAAGGAGACTGCGGAAGTCCTATCTCGGCTCCAAGGTCGAGCAGGCGGTCATCACCGTTCCAGCTTACTTCAACGACGCGCAGCGCCAGGCCACCAAGGATGCCGGCAAGATTGCCGGTCTCGAAGTATTGCGCATCATCAACGAGCCGACGGCGGCAGCGCTCGCCTACGGCCTCGACAAGAGCAAGACCGGCACCATCGCGGTCTATGATCTCGGCGGCGGCACGTTCGACATTTCCATTCTCGAAATCGGCGACGGCGTGTTCGAGGTGAAGTCGACCAACGGCGACACCTTCCTCGGCGGCGAAGATTTCGACATGCGTCTGGTCAATTATCTGGCCGACGAATTCCAGAAAGAGCAGGGCATCGACCTGCGTCGCGACAAGCTCGCGCTGCAACGGCTGAAGGAAGCCGCCGAGAAGGCGAAGATCGAGCTGTCTTCGACCACGCAGACAGAGATCAATCTGCCGTTCATCACCGCGGATGCCTCTGGTCCGAAGCATCTGACCATGAAGCTCACTCGCGCCAAGTTCGAAGCGCTGGTCGAGGATCTGGTGCAGAAGACCATCGATCCGTGCCGGCAGGCGCTGAAAGACGCCGGCTTAACGGCAGCCGAGATCAACGAAGTCGTTCTGGTTGGCGGCATGACCCGCATGCCGAAGGTCCAGGAAGTCGTGAAGCAGTTGTTCGGCAAGGAGCCGCACAAGGGCGTCAATCCGGATGAGGTCGTCGCCATTGGTGCCGCGATCCAGGCCGGCGTGCTGCAAGGCGACGTCAAGGACGTGCTGTTGCTCGACGTGACGCCGCTGTCACTCGGCATCGAGACGCTGGGCGGCGTGTTCACCCGGCTGATCGATCGCAACACCACGATCCCGACCAAGAAGAGCCAGGTGTTCTCCACGGCCGAGGACAGCCAGACCGCAGTGACGATCCGCGTGTTCCAGGGCGAACGCGAGATGGCGGCCGACAACAAGATTCTCGGCCAATTCGATCTCGTCGGCTTGCCGCCGGCGCCACGCGGCATACCGCAGATCGAGGTCACGTTCGACATCGACGCCAATGGCATCGTCAACGTGTCGGCGAAAGATAAAGGCACCGGCAAAGAGCAGCAGATCCGCATCCAGGCCTCCGGGGGCCTGAGCGACGGCGACATCGAGAAGATGGTGAAGGACGCCGAAGCTCACGCCGAAGAGGACAAGAAGCGCAAGGCTGCGGTCGAGGCCAAGAACCACGCCGAATCTCTGGTCCATTCGACCGAGAAGGCGCTCGCCGAGCATGGCTCGAAGGTTGGTGAACCCGAGCGGCGCGCGATCGAGAACACCCTGGCAGACCTCAAGGAAGCCTTGAAGGGTACCGATGCCGAGGCAATTACGGCAAAGACCAATGCGCTGTCGCAGGCGTCGATGAAGCTCGGCGAGGCGATGTACAAGCAAGCCGAGCAGCAGCAACCCGGCGGCGGCCCCGATGCCGGCGCTGCGGGCGATGCCAAGCAGGACGATGTTGTCGACGCCGAGTTCACGGAAGTCGACGACGACAAGAAGAACAAGAAATCTGCCTAAAGCCGGCGAGACGGTAATGCCGCTTCTGTACTTGAAAACAGCACCCCCGGCCGCAAAGCGGGGGTGTTTGTTTTTTGTTTGGAATGATTGGGCATCATCAGGAATCGCATGACGGCCAAACGCTGTTACTACGAATCGCTTTCGATCGAGCGCACCGCGACTGAGATCGATATCAAGTCTGCGTTCCGCAAGCAGGCGATGCAGTGTCATCCGGATCGCAATCCGGGTAATAATGACGCCGAGCATCGCTTCAAGGAGATCAACGAGGCCTACGAGGTTCTCAAAGATCCCGACAAGCGCGCCGCTTACGACCGCTTCGGCCACGCTGCTTTCGAGCAAGGCAATGGCATGGCCGGAGCCCATGGCTTCGGCGCGGACTTTGCCACGACATTCTCCGACATCTTTGACGATCTGTTCGGCATGGGCGGCGGCCGGCGTGGCCGCGGCAGTAGCCGCGAGCGCGGTGCCGATCTCCGCTACAACATGGAAATTTCGCTGCACGAAGCTTACGCGGGCAAAGCAGCGCAGGTGCGTATTCCGACCTCCGTCACATGTGAGGCCTGCTCCGGCTCCGGCGCCAAGCCCGGCAGCAAGCCAAAGGTCTGCACGATGTGCCAGGGCCAGGGCAAAGTGCGCCACGCGCAAGGCTTCTTCACCCTCGAGCGCACCTGCCCGCAATGTCAGGGCCGCGGCCAGTCGATCGACAGTCCGTGTGCATCTTGCTCCGGCTCCGGCCGCGTTACCCGCGAACGCACGCTGTCAGTGAACATCCCAGCCGGTGTCGAAGACGGCACACGCATCCGCCTCGCCGGCGAGGGTGAGGCCGGTGTGCGCGGTGGTCCGCCGGGCGACCTCTACATATTCCTGTCGATGGCGGCGCATCCGTTCTTCCAGCGCGAAGGTGCCGATCTGCATTGCCGCGTGCCGGTCTCGATGGTCACGGCAGCGATTGGCGGCGATTTCGAAGTCCCGACGATCGACGGCGGCAAAACCAAGGTGAAAGTGCCGGAAGGGACGCAGTCCGGCCGCCGGTTCCGGCTGTCCGGAAAAGGTATGCCGGTGCTTCGCACCCGCCAATGCGGCGACATGTACGTGCAGGTCATGGTCGAAACCCCGCAAAACCTGACCAAAAAGCAGCGCGAATTGCTGGCGGAGTTCCATCGCCTGTCTTCCGAGGCGACCCATCCCGAGTCCGCGGGCTTTTTCGGCAAGGTCAAGGAATTCCTCGACGGGCTCAGTTCGCGCGCGACCTCCGATTGAGCGCGCGGTTAAGCGTGCGGGGACAGGCCACTGGCCTTCGCCCGCCGGATGTTCTAAAAAATGTCAAGAATTTGTCGCGTGGATGCCATGCCATTGCCGGCCCTACAGAAGTTCGAGCAAAAAGTCGGGCGGCAGCTTCGCCTCCTCGAAGTCCATAAGCACATCATTGAGCGCAAGATCGGAAAGCGAATTCGGCTTTTCGAGCAAAAGCGCGACGGCATCGGCAAGAGCATCGAGAAGCAGATCCGCCAGTTCGAGCAGAAACGGGGCATCCGTTTCGACGACGAGGTGCGGTTCATTCGCTCCTGGATCGAGCGGCCGTTGAGCATTGGCGCGGTGACGCCGTCCGGGAAGATTCTGGCGCGGGCCATGGCGCGCTATGTCGATCCGAACAGCGATGGGCCGGTGGTTGAGCTCGGGCCGGGCACCGGGCCGGTCACCGAAGCGCTGGTTGAAGCCGGTGTGGCGCCGTCGCGCCTGGTGCTGGTGGAATTCAATCCGTCGTTCTGCCGGATTTTGCAGTCGCGCTATCCCGACGCCACCTTGGTGCAGGGCGATGCCTACAGTATCCGGCGGCTCCTCGAGACTCTGCTTATCGAGCCGGCTGCCGCGGTGGTGTCCGGCCTGCCGCTGGTGACCAAGCCAATCCGCGAACGCTGGCGGCTGATCCGCGACGCCTTTGATCTCATGATCCCCGGCGCGCCGTTTGTGCAGTTCACTTATTCAGTTGCATCGCCACTGCCGAAGCGGCTTGGCGGTTTCACTGCGGAAGCGTCGGAACGGATCTGGATGAATTTCCCGCCGGCGCGGGTATGGGTCTATCGCAGGCCTTAGAGTTCAAGCGGAAGGTGTCATCGTCCTTCCGTCATGTTGTTCTGAAAATGGCCGTTCCTAAAATCCTCGTCATTCCGGGTTCGCTCCGCACCGGTTCAAGCAATGCAAGGCTGGCAGCGCTTGCCGCCAAGGAATTGGTGCTGGCCGAAGCGGAGGTCACGCGCATTTCGCTCGAGGATTACACGCTGCCGCTGTTTGACGGCGACTTTGCCGCCGATGCTATCCCACCGGCGGCGGTGCTGCTCAAGCGCATGCTGCTGGCGCACAACGGCGTCTTTATAACCTGCCCTGAATACAACGCGTCGGTGCCACCGCTGATCAAGAACGCGATCGACTGGGTGACGCGGGTGCGTGACCGCGGCGAGCCGCCGAACACCATGTTCAAGGGACGCGCTTTCGCCATCGCTTCGGTGTCCCGCGCCGCCCATGGCGGTATCCGTGGCTTGATGGCGCTCCGGCAAATCCTGGAACTCGGCTGTGGCGCGCTGGTCATTCCCGAACAGGTCGCCGTCCCGCACGCGGATCAGGCTTTTGACGACCGCGACAATCTGAAGGATGAGGCCCCTGCCGCGGCCCTGAAGGCCTTGGCGCGGCGGTTGGTTGAGCTAGCTGCCGCATTACATACAGGATGATCTGGATAAGCCCGTTGCGGACTTGACCTGAGGTGAAAACGGGTTTTGAGAAAGGCGCATGCTGCAGCGACCTGACCGTCCCCAGCGTCTCGACCCTCGCGACCGCCTGATCGTCGCGCTGGACTTCTCTGCCGTCGAGGATGCGCGCGCCATGGTGACGCGGCTCGGCGACACGGTGTCGTTCTACAAGATCGGGTATCAGCTCGGCTTCGCGGGCGGCATCGGCTTCTCCCGCGAGCTGATCGATGCCGGAAAGCAGCTGTTCGTCGATCTCAAGCTGCATGACATCGGCAACACCGTGGCGCAGGGCGTCAAAAGCGTTTCGCGGCTTGGCGCCACCTTCCTGACCGTGCACGCCTATCCGCAGACCATGCAGGCCGCGGTCGACGCCCGTGAAGGCTGTCTTCGTATCCTCGGCGTTACCGTTTTGACATCGTCCGACGATTCCGACTTGGCCAAGGCCGGCTATAGCTGCTCGGTGCGGGAGCTTGTCATGAAGCGTGCGACTCAGGCGCGCGACATCGGTATGGATGGGTTGGTTTGTTCGCCGGAAGAAGTGCAGCATCTGCGCGGCATCGTCGGTTCGAACATCGCGCTTGTTACGCCCGGCATCCGGCCGGCCGGCAGCAAAGCCGATGAGCAGAAGCGGATCGCCACGCCGGCCGATGCGATGGCTGCCGGCGCTGACTATCTGGTGGTCGGCCGGCCGATCATCGCCGCAGACGATCCGAGAGCGGCTGCACAGGCCATCATCGACGAGATCGCGTTCGTTAAGTCCTAGACTCGTAACGCCGAAGGAAACGGCCATGCCGAAGGGTTACTGGATCGCCCATGTCGATGTGAGCGATGACGAGGGCTACAAGCCCTATGCGGCGGCTAATCCGGCAATCTTCAAGAAGTTCGGCGGGCGCTTCGTGGTGCGGGCCGGCAAATCCGAATTGATGGAAGGCAACAGCCGCTCACGGCACGTCGTGATCGAGTTTCCCGACTATGCGACCGCGCTCGCATGCTATCGCTCGCCGGAATATCAGGAAAACATCAAGCGGCGGCTGCCGCACGCCGTGGCCGATCTCCTCATCATCGAAGGCTACGACAGCCCGCCGCCATGAATTCCGGTGCTCCTTCTCCCCGACGAAGTGAAAAACAGCCCGCATTGCTGGCCTAACTTCGCCTCGCTATACCGGCCATAGCGGGAGGAACTGCCATGGCGGACATGCGGATTGTGATTGCCGGCGCCGGCGGGCGGATGGGACGCGCGTTGATCAGCGCCATCGCCGCGACCAGGGGCGTGACACTGGCCGGCGCTGCGGATGCGCCGGGCTCGGCGGTGATCGGCCGCGATGCCGGAGAGCTTGCCGGTCTCGGGCCAAACGGCATCAAAGTGACGAGCGATGTGGCGCCGCTATTGAAAGCCGCCGATGGCTTGATCGAATTCACTATTCCCGCGGCGACGCTCGCCATGGCCGAACTCACGGCGGCGGCAGGACTCGTTCATGTCATCGGCACCACCGGGCACTCGGCGGAAGAGGAAGCCATCGTCGCCAAGGCCGCGAGCCGCGCGATCATCGTGAAATCCGGCAATATGAGCCTTGGCGTCAATCTGCTGGCCGGGTTGGTGAAGCAGGTGGCGAAGACGCTGAACGACGACTACGACATCGAAATCTTCGAGATGCATCACAACAAGAAGATCGATGCGCCGTCCGGCACGGCGCTGATGCTCGGCAAAGCCGCCGCTGCCGGGCGCGGCATCGATCTTGAAATGCATTCGGCGCGCGGGCGCGACGGCATGACCGGCGCCCGCAAGCCTGGCGATATCGGCTTTGCTTCGCTGCGCGGCGGCACCAATGTCGGCGAGCATCGGGTGATGTTCGCCGGCCCGTCGGAAATTCTCGAACTCACCCATCGCGCCGAGGACCGGCTGATCTTTGCGCGCGGCGCGCTGCATGCCGCGCTCTGGGCGCGCGGCCAGAAGCCCGGGCTTTACTCGATGGCGGACGTGCTCGGCTTAGCCGACAAGTAACGAGGCCGACGATTGATGACGCCACAGGAAATCACCAGCAAAAAGCGCATCATCTATCTGCTGATCGCGCTGGGATTCGCCGGCCTGATCGGCGCACACGAAATCGCGCCAGCCGATGAGAATGCAGATTTTACATTTCCGCTTTTGCTGGCCGCGGCCGGCACACTGAGCTTTGTCGGCGCTGGTCTGCTGGCCCGCCGGTTAATCAAACAGATGGCGTCGAAGTAGTTGCCACTTTCTTCCGGGTAGGGGCGGTGGCGGCGCCTGAAGCCGGATTATGGGTCGCAGTTTGGATTGATAAGCCAAATTATCCCCTTGGTAACTTCAGGCCGGAATAATGGAGCAAGAGTTCTGGAAACAGCTCCGATGTCCCTCACCAGGAATGATTTGCGCGACGAGGGGCCGGTAACGACGCACCTTCGCCTTGCCGAACTGCTCAGCGCGCTCAGTTTCGCGCTCGATATGGTCGAAGGTCAGCCGGCCGGTCACTGCGTCCGCTGCTGCTGGATCGCGATACAGATCGGCCGCGAGGTCGGCCTTTCGGACTCGGAGATTTGGGACCTTTACTACACGATGCTGATCAAGGATGTCGGCTGCAGCAGCAATGCCGCGCGCATTTGCCAGATCTATATGATCGACGACATCACCTTCAAACGCGATCTCATGACGGTGAATGGCAGCCTGCCGCAGGTGTTGCGGTTCGTGCTGTCGCACACCGGCATGAACGCCGGACTTGCGGAGCGATTTCGCGCTCTGGTGCACGTATTCCAGAACGGTGGGCAGATCGCCCAGGAGCTGATGGAGACGCGCTGCGATCGTGGCGCCGAGATCGCGCGAAAGATGCGTTTTTCGGAGAATGTCGTCGCCGCCATCCGGAGCTTTGACGAGCATTGGGACGGCGGCGGCATGCCGGAGGGCTTGAGCGGCGAGGCTATCCCGGTCTATTCGCGCATCTCGCTGATCGCGCAGATCGTCGACGTGTTCCAGACGGCAAGCGGCATCGACGCCGCGAGGCAAGAAATTCGCAATCGCACCGGCACGTGGTTCGAGCCGCGGATTGCGGCGGCCTTCGAGCGCGTTGCAGCCCGCGATGAATTCTGGAGCACGCTGCGATCAGAGAATCTGCAACACATCATCTTCGATCTTGAGCCGGCTCAGCAGCGCGCATTCGTTGATGAAGCCTACCTCGATGACATCGCCGCTGCGTTCGCGCAGGTGATCAACTCCAAGAGCCCCTATACCAGCGGCCATAGCGAGCGCGTGACACTGTTCTCCAATCTGATTGCGGAGCAGCTTGGATTTTCAACGGAGCAAAGGCGATGGCTCAAGCGCGCCGCGCTGCTGCACGATATCGGCAAGCTTGGGGTCAGCAACACCATCCTCGACAAACCCGCCAAACTGGACGACGACGAGTGGGTGGCGATGAAGAAGCATACGACGCTCGGCGAAATGATCCTGTCGCGTATCGCAGCCTTCCAGGATCTTGCCGCCATTGCCGGAGGCCATCACGAAAAGCTCGACGGCACCGGTTATCCGCGCGGGCTTAAGGATGCCGAGATATCCCTCGAAATCCGGATGGTGACGACCGCCGATATTTTCGACGCGCTGACCGCCGATCGCCCCTATCGCGCGGCCATGCCGGTCGACAAAGCCTTGTCGATCATGACCGAGATGGTGGGCACGGCCATCGACCCGCGCTGTTTCGAGGCGCTTAAGCGCGCCCTGGTCCGCGTCGACCCCGCGATCGCGGCGTAGGTCTGCGGATAAAGCCGACGCGCTTTGTTCAGCCGCGAGGATCGATCGGTGTCGCCGCCGGATAGCGCGCTTCGATGACTTCTGCTGCCGTGAGGCAGGTATCCTCGCGAAATCGGCTTGCCACGAGCTGCACACCGACTGGTATGCCGTCGGCCAGTCCGGTCGGGACGGCGAGGCCCGGCAAACCAAGCATTGAAATCGCAAGCATCGGGTGATGCGACGTGAGCATACGCGCAACCGCCGCGTCGCCCTCCTGATCGTAGTCCAGAGGGACCGGGCGCAGCGATGACACCGGCATCAGCAAGAGCGGATAGCGTTCGAGAAACTCCATCCATTCCCGAAGGATGGTGGCGCGGCGGGCAAATGCCTTGATGTAGCCGTCGTAATCAAGCTCTGACGCGTACGCCATGGTCGATGCGCGGGCCTTGCGGAGTTGCTCGTCGCCCAACTGGTCGATGGCGTTGTTGGTCGTCGAGCGTTCCTCGCTACGAACCAGGGTGAAGAACAGGCGCGAGATTTCCTCGAAGTTCGGCGGGTCCGCTTCCTCGACCCGATAGCCGGCGTCTTCGAGCCACTTCGCGGCGACATGCAGCGTATCGGTGATCGCGGGGTCCATTTCGCCGCCCGGATTCTTCGCAAAGAGCGCGACCTTGCCGGGATGCTGCGGTGCGCGATCTGCGGAATAGCCCGGCACCCACCAAGGATCTCGCGGATCGCCGGCCGCCATGGTCTCAAAACCGAGCCGCAGATCGCGAACTGTGCGGGCGAGCGGTCCCTGAGAATGCGTGATCTGGGTCGTCATCGACGGATCGGCGGGAGCCGTGGAATTGAAAGTAGGAATACGGCCGATGGTCGGACGCAGCCCGAGGATACCGCAAGCATAGGCCGGATAGCGGATCGATCCCGCGCGATCGCTGCCATGCGCCAGCGGTCCGATGCCGGCGGCGACGGCCGCGGCGCCACCACCGGTGGAGCCTCCTGGCGTGACGCCCGGATCCCACGGATTGAGGGTGCAGCCATGCAAGGCGTTCGACGTGAAGAAGCGCGCGCTGAACGGCGGCACATTGGTGCGGCCAATTCCGATGGCGCCGGCTTTGCGCCAGTTTGCGATCGCCGGATTGTCGGATTTCGCGACCCTGTCTTTGAACGCGACAATGCCGTTGGTGGTCGGCCGGCCGGCATAATCCATGTTGATCTTGTAGGTGACGGGGACGCCATGGAGCGGGCCGAGCGCCGCGCCGGCGGCGACCGCGCGGTCGGCGCGATCGCAGGCTTTGAGCGCTTCGTCGGCCAGTAGATCGACCACCGCATTGATGCGCGGGTTGACCTGCTCAAGCCGTTCGAGACAGCTCGTCACGGCCTCGCGCGAGGAAATTTGCCGGGTGCGGATCCCGTGCGCGAGGTCGCACGCCTGCCATCGCCAAAGTTGTTCCTGGCTCATCAGTTGGCAAACGGCTTTTCACGTTCGAGACGTTCTTTCGCCTCTTTGGCGATCGAGAGATCGAACAGTTGATCGGTTGTCACTTTCTTTTCGACGTAATGGAATTTGTCGCCGCTCCAGAAGTCCTGCATCTTCATGATCTGATCCACCGGCGGCATGCCGTCTTCGTTAACGTAGCTCCAATGCGGAGCGATCGCCTTGATGAGCTCCGGTTTATTGAGCGCCGTGGTGCGCGCAAGAATATCGACAATGTCCATGTGCTGGTCGGGCGCGACCGCCGCGGCATTGAACTCCTTGACGCCTTGCAGGTAGGCCATCGCCCAGCGGATCACCACATCGCGGTTCTTTTCCAGATAATCCTTGCGCACGACGATGTCGGCGATCGCCATGTCGGGAGCGACTTCATCGCCGTTGGCGACAATCGGACCCCACTTGTTGTTCTGCGTGAAAAAGCCGAACTGATAGGCGAGATCGGTGACGTCAAGCTGGTTCTGGCCCATCATCTTCATCAGGTCAGGTTGACCGACATTGAAAGTCCATTGCACATCCTTGGCCGGATCCAGTCCGGCTTTGGCGAGCGCAACCGCTACGTTGTATTGATTTATGCTGCCGAGCGCGCCGACGCCGACGCGCTTGCCTTTCAGCTTGGCGAAATCGGCAGCGGAATGGACGCCCTGATCGTAAAGTGCCTGGGACACGTTGGTGACGGTGTAGCCGAAGCCCGGACGGTTATGGCCGCGATCGAGAATGACCACCAGCGGTGCGCCCTTCGCCACGCTGTTGAACAGGCCGGCGGCAGCAGTCATGCCGCCGATATCGACTTCGCCGGAGACGAAGGAAGGAACCGCCGCGGCGCCGTCGATGAAGTCACGATGCTGGATGTCGATGCCGAGTTTTTTGAAATAGCCTTTCTCGCGCGCAACGTAATAGCCGCCGCCGGAGATGAATGGGCCGTCTTCCACGCGCATGACGTCGGCGGCTTGTGAAGCGCCGGACGGGATTGCGCACGCCGGCGCAACTACGATGGCAACAGCCATCGCGAAACCATAACGGACTTTCATTGCGGGCTCGGCCTCCTTGCCGGGTCGGTATCAAAGGTCAGCGATTATCGCGAGCAATCCACGGCGCAATCTTACGATCGATCCATTGCTGCAGTTTGATGATGACGGCTCCCATAAGCGCCAGCACCACCAGCGTAGCAAACACTTTTTCCGTTTCCAGAACCTGTCCGGCGGAGATCAAGAGATAGCCCATGCCGCTCTGGCTTGAGCCGCCGATCATTTCCGCGGCCACAATCAGAATGATGGTCACGCCCATCCCGAGTTGCAGGCCCGAAAGGATGCTCGGCATGGCGGCCGGGATCACCACCTTAAATTGAATCTGTCGGGTGTTGGCGCCGAGATCCTTGGCGGCCTTGATAAGCCCGCGATCGGCCTGGCGGATTCCGGAATACGTGCTCATCACGATCGGGAAGAACGCGGTGACCGCGCTGATGACGATCCGATAGGCCTCGCCGCTACCGAGCCAGATAATCAGCAACGGAATAAGCGAGATTTTCGGCAACGGATAAAGCGCCGCGATCCAGACGTCGGCGACGCGATAGACGATGCGCGACATTCCCATCAACAGGCCGAGTGCGATTCCAGTCACCGCGGCCAGCAGGAAGCCAACAAAGATGCGCAACAGCGTGACGCCGAGGTTAAATTCCATCGTGCCGTCGGCGATCATCTGCCACAGGTAATAGGCAATGGAGCTTGGGGCCGGCAGAAAGATCGGCGCAATGCCGCGCCAGCGCACCACAATTTCCCAGATCGCGATAACAATGACGACGCTGAGCCCCGGCAGCACGTTCTCCAGGAATTTCGTGGTGAGACTGCGTTTCACGACTGGGCCGACACCATCGCGGCCTGCTGCGCCATCGCCGCGGTGACCTCTTCACGGATGAGGTGAAAGATGCGATCGAACAACGCGCCGAATTCCGGGGAGTTGATGATCTCCAGCGAACGCGGCCGCGGCAGATCGATCGGGATCACTTCCTTGATGCGGCCAGGGCGCGCCGTCATCACCAGGACCTCGTCGCCGAGCAAGATCGCTTCTTCGATTGCATGGGTCACGAACAGCACAGTCTTGTGGGTCTGGTCGAATATCTTCAGCAGTTCTTCCTGCATAACGATTTTGGTCTGAGCGTCGAGGGCGGCGAACGGCTCGTCCATCAGCATTATCGGCCGTTCCATGATCAGCGCCCGCGCCAAGGCCACGCGCTGACGCATGCCACCGGAGAGCTGGCCCGGCAAATGACGTTCAAAGCCGCGAAGGCCGACGGCCGCGATCAATGCACTCGCGCGTTGATATCGCTCGGCTCGGCCGCAACCCTGCATTTCAAGCCCAAACGCGACATTGTCGATGACATTGCGCCAGGGAAACAGGTTGAGGGTTTGCCACATCATCACGGAATCGGCGCCAAGGCGGTGCACTTCCTCCGGGTGGTCCGGCGCGAGAATACGCACAGTGCCCTGCGTCGCGGGTTCAAGCCCACCCACGATCTGGATCAATGTGCTCTTACCGCATCCGCTTGGGCCCAGCAGGCAGGAGAACCTGCCGGAGTGGAAATGATGCGAGAAATGGTCGAGCGCAATGACTTCCGTGGGTTTCTCACCCCAGACTTGAGTCACGCCATCGACAATAACGTCCATCCATCCGCCTCGCCGGAAATCCGATGCAAACATGCTGCCAGATGCGCTGGCGCTCTGTCACGCCCGAGCCTTGTCGCATGGGCATGACTCCGCAGGCCGGCAATTGCCGGCATCAATCCGTTCGGGCGCGATCGCGTTTATGGTTTCGTCGAACGCCGTTTACTGGCTTCGCTGCGCGGCGTCGGTCACGATCTTGTAGGCTTCGGCGAGGGCCGGCTTTTCCTTGGAGATGGCGACGGCAGTGCCCGACATCTCCTTCAGCATTTCCGCCTGTTCGTCAGCAGGCAAGTTGATCAATTCGCCAGCGTTGTCCGTCCAAGTCTTTATCGCTGCGTTCTCAATCTCGATGGCGCGGGGATTGAAACTTACCGACAGCCTGCTGGCGTCTTTTTCAACAATCTGCTGCAAATCGGCCGGCAGTGAATCGAACCACTTCTTGCTGAGTTCGACGACATAGAAGATCGCGGCGTGGTTGGTCATCGTGATGTATTTGGCGGCATCAAAGAAATGCAAGCCGCTGAGAAGCTGAACGCCGGCAACGGAGCTGTCGAGCGAGCCTTGCTGGATCGCCGTCATCACATCGCCGGGCGACATGGCCACGGGCGTCGTGCCAAGTTGCTTGAATGCGGCGGATTGGAATTCGGATGCGAAAATCCGGAGCTTCTTGCCTTTGAAATCGGCGAGGTGGCGGATCGCGTTCTTTGAAATCACCTCCGAAGGTTCGGCAAAAGCTACGGCGACGCCGTGCAATCCTTTGTCGGCGCCGAGCCCAAGGTAGAATTTCTGCACCGCCGGATCGCCGGCGACTTTCTGGCCTTGTGCGATGGAGGTGATGAGACCGGGAGCCGCCAGCACTTCGAAGCGTTCATCGATACCGACAAAAAACTCAGGCGGAATGATCGCGCACTGGATGGCGCCGAACTGCGTGCCTTCGATCTGCCGGGGAATCGAGCCGAGCTGGCTCGCCGGATAGACTTCGACCTTGATCCGGCCGTTGGTATCTTTCTCGATGTCGGCGGCCAATTGATTGGCATAAAGGTCGAGCGCCGCATGAAGGGTCGGCGTGGTGATCTTCATCACGATGGCTTTGTCTTGCGCTTGCGCTACGCCCGCGGTCAGCGCCAGCGACAAGGCAAATGCGCTCGCGGCCGTTGCCGCACGCGTCCCAAGCCTGCCTTTTGAAAAGCCCATATCGTCCTCCCGATGAGTTTTATTTCTTGGTTTGGAACACTTTTTGGCAGATTGAGCCGGACCTTGTCCAGCTTGCGGGCAGGTCCAGATGTCGCGGTTTGCGGACGGGCCGGATTAGTGCGGCGCGCTCAAGCAGGAATCAATGAGGGCGTCCGCTGCCCACAAGGCAGCCTTGGCAGGTCCGTTGCGGCCGCCAAGAGTTTGACTGCTGGCATATGCACCGTCGATCAGAAGGAAAATTGCGTCCGCTACGCGTGGTGCGGCCGAAATGCCAATGGCTTCGATGAGTGCAACGAGGCGGCGCCGCATTTCCATCTTGTTTGCACCGGCGACGCGACGTCCAGGATGTGCTGGATCAGGAAACTCGGCGGCATAATTGATGAAGGGGCAGCCGCGATAACCCGGCGTCGTGGTTCTGTCCGCGATGTAGCCAATCAACGCACGCAATTGCGAACGCGGATTATCCGGATGCTTGACGGTAATTTGATCGACAATCTTCCAGTATTCGGCATTCCGATTTTCCAGATAGGCGACAATCAGGTCGTCTTTCGATTCGAAATTCCGGTAAAGGCTGATTTTTGAAACGCCCGCTTGTTCGACGATTGTTTCAACGCCAACCGACCTGATGCTGTGGCGATAGAACAGATCGGCTGCTACGTCGAAGACACGTTCGCCGGCGCGCTTTTGTTTTTTAGGGGCCGATGATTTCCGGCTGCTGCCTGAGGGTTGTTTCATGGATGGAAGAGCTTCCTTGACATGTAACCGACCGGTTCGTTACATAACACGTAGACCCGAAGAGAGCCAGCGATGAAGCATTTTTTCCTTGAGGGAGAACATCTTGTCCCGTTCGAGCAGCGCGACCCGGAGCTCATCGCCGCGCACCGGCGCTTCCTGCAACAGGGCTACGAGAACGGACGCTTTTTGCTGTCAGGTCCGAGCGTTCCGCCGACCGGTGGCGTGCTGGTCGCTCGCGCGGAATCGCTCGACGAACTTAATCAATTTCTGGCTGAAGAACCCTTTTGCAAAGCCAAGGTGATGCGCTTTAGCAGAATCATTGAGTTCGATCCCGTGCAGCATCAGCCGATTTTGAGTGATTGGTTTGCCGGGTCGCAAATTTAGGACTCTCGAGGTGCCGCGTCCACCATCGGAGGATGATGGCTGAGCACGCGCGCCGTCTTTAGTCCGCGCGCAGCAGCGAATGGCCGGTCATCTCTCTCGGCTTCGGCAATTCCATCAGCTCAAGCAAAGTCGGTGCGATATCGGCGAGGCGGCCTTCGGCAACCAGGGCGCGGTTGCGCGCACCGAGCAGTACGACCGGCACCGGATTGGTGGTGTGCGCGGTATGCGGGCCGCCGGTTTGTGGATCGCGCATCATTTCGCAATTACCGTGGTCGGCGGTGACAAGAAGCGCGCCGCCTGACTTCTGGATCGCGTCGGCGATGCGGCCGAGGCCGACGTCTGCCGCCTCTACCGCTTTGATCGCCGCCGGCAGGCTTCCGGTGTGACCAACCATGTCGGGATTGGCGTAGTTGAGAATGATCATGTCGTATTTGCCGGAGTTGATCGCCTCGACCGCTTTGTCGGTGAGTTCCGGGGCTGACATTTCCGGTTGCAGATCGTAAGTCGCGACCTTGGGGGAGGGCACCATGATGCGGTCTTCACCGCGATAGGGCTCCTCGCGGCCGCCATTGAGGAAATACGTCACATGCGGATATTTTTCCGTCTCCGCCATGCGAAGCTGGGTGCGGCCGGCGTCCGCGACCACTTCGCCGAGGATGCGCGCGAGGGACTGCGGCGGAAAAATCGCCTGCATGTATTTCTCAAGTTCGTCGGAATATTGCGTCATACCGACGGCGGCGGCGAATTTCACCACGCACTTGCGTTCGAACCCTGAAAAATCCGGATCGAGCATCGCGCCAAGAATTTCGCGCACGCGATCGGCGCGGAAGTTGAAGCACAGCACACCGTCGCCGTCCTTCATGCCGCGATAATCGCCGATCACCGCGGGCACAATGAACTCGTCGAACTTCTTGTTGGCGTAAGCGTCGGCGACAACTGCCGGCCCATCGGGGAAATGCGGGCCATCCGCTTCGACGATCGCGGCGTAAGCCTTGCTGACACGATCCCAGCGCTTGTCGCGGTCCATCGCGTAATAGCGGCCGCACACCGTGGCGATCGGCACCGATTTCGGCAGCGCCGCCAGCAGACGTTTGATGTCATCGCCGCCGGATTGCGGCGGCGTATCGCGCCCGTCGGTCAGCACATGAACCAGAGTCGGTACGCCAGCCTCGGTGAGGATTTTGGCCAGCGCTACGGCATGATCCTGGTGCGAATGCACGCCGCCTGGCGAAACCAGCCCGAGCAGGTGGCAGGTGCCGCCGCTCGCTTTCAGGTTCTTGATCAGCCCGGTGAGCGCCGGCGCCTTGGCGATCTCGCCGCTTGCGATGGCATTGCCGATCCGCGGCAGCTCCTGCATCACCACACGGCCAGCGCCGATATTGAGATGGCCAACCTCGGAATTTCCCATCTGGCCGTCAGGGAGACCAACGTCCTTGCCGGAAGGGTGCAGGAACCCGCGCGGGCCGGCTTCCCACAACCGGTCGAAGGTCGGCGTTTTGGCCTGCCGCACCGCGTTGTCGGCATCGTCCTCGCGCCAGCCGAAGCCATCGAGGATCACCAGCATCACCGGCCGCCGCTGCTGCATGTCGTTCCCTTTCAGGGCGATAACGCACCAGCGGTATTACGGATCGGAGGAGGAGCGTCAACGAGCGCAAATATCCCTCTCCCCGCGCGCGGGGAGAGGGTGGGGTGAGGGGGCGCTGTCGCTGCCTGAGCGTTACCAGCAAGCCACCAAGTCGAGACGTTCCCACCCTAGCTCAGAATTGCGGAGAGGCCCCCTCACCCTCCTTCGCTTCGCTCAGTCGACCTCTCCCAGCACGCGGGGAGAGGTTAATTACGCCGCCCCGACCTGTCCGGCTTCCCAGCCGAGCATGGCGCGCTTTCGCGTCAGGCCCCAGTGATAGCCGGTGAGCTCGCCGGATTTGCCAACCACGCGATGGCACGGCACCACGAACGACACCGGGTTCTTGCCGACCGCGGCGCCGACCGCGCGCGCGGCTTTCGGCGCGCAGATCTTGCCGGCGATGTCCGAGTAAGTGACGAGCTTGCCCATCGGGATTTTCAAAAGCGTATCCCAGACCCGCACTTCGAAATCGGTGCCGATCAACACCACGCGCAGCGGCTGCTCCGGATGCCACTGTGCGGGATCGAAAATCCTTTTGGCGATCGCAGTGGTGCGGGCACTGTCTTCGACGTAACTGGCGCGCCTCCAGCGGCCTTTCATGTCGGCGAGCGCTTCACGCTCCTTGCCGGGGTCGGCAAAGGCGAGGCCGGCGAGGCCGCGCTCGGTCGCCATCACCAGCGCACTACCAAAAGGAGACGGATGAAAGCCGAAATTGATCGTCAGGCCTTCGCCGCCGGACTTCCATTCGCCCGGCGACATCGCCTCGTGGGTAACGAACAGGTCGTGCAGCCGGCCGGGGCCTGAAAGACCGACCCCGTAAGTGGCATCAAGCACGCTTGCGGAATCGCGCAGCAATTCGCGCGCGCCGTGCAGCGTCAGCGCTTGCAGGAAAGCTTTCGGCGAAAGTCCGGCCCAGCGGCGGAACAGATGATGCAGTTCGGTGGGCGTGACGCCGGCGGCTTCGGCAATGGTCTCGATCTCGGGCTGCTCGCGCCAATGGCCGCGGATATGGCCGATGGCCTTGCGCACAACATCATAGTCGGCCGCGGCCGCTGCGAGCGGGATAGGGTTTTGCAGCATGGGGTTCTGCATGCGATCGGGTGACAACATGGGAGGCTCCTTCATTTGTCTCCCATTTAGATGGCGGACACGAGTGAACCCACCCGATTTCTGGCTTTATTCAAACACTGTGCGCGTCGGGCCACGTTTCGCTTCGCCGAGCGCGGCAGACAGCGCTGAAGCAAAATCCTTCTTCTCGTCGGGGCTGAGCGCACCGGCGATCGACAGCCGCCGGCCGCGCGACACCAGAAACAGCCGCTCGACGCCGAATTCCTCATGCACGATGCGATCGAGCCGTACCCATAGCGGATTGAGCGTCCATACCCGCACCGCGCCGCGCTGGCTGATCTTGCGCACGGTGAGCTCGGTGGCGGTGACGGTCACCTCCTCGTAGGCGCGCGCGGCGCGGAAATTGGCGCGGAACGCCCAGTACACCAGCAGGACATCGAGGCCGAGAAAACCGAACACCGGCCAAGCCCCGAGCAGCAGGAACACCACGCCGGATACGAAGCTTAGGCCGCCGAGGGCAAGCATAACGATCAGGAAGCCGGTCGAACTCAGCGAGCGATGCGGCGTGATCACCGCGGAAAAGATCGCCGTTTCGGCAGGCGCCGCAGCGCTGTGGCTGGCGTCGGTATCCATGACCGTTATTATAAGCGCTCCATTCAAGGTCTTCCATGGCGCGCAAAAAACCCAAGGCAACCACGAAATCGGCGGCAAAAAAGCCCCCTGAAAAAAAGCTGACAAAGAAGATCAGCGCTCGGTTGCAGGCCGCACGCAAGGGCAAGGCAGCGCGCATCAAACCACCCAAGGCACAAGCGAAGGCGGATGTGGAAGCAGCGCACGGCGCGTTGCCGCAATGGACGCCCGCCGAAATCGAGGAAGCGTTCCGCCGCTTTGAAGCCGCTAATCCGACGCCGCGCGGCGAGCTTGCGTATGTCAATCCTTTCACGCTGCTTGTCGCCGTGGTGCTCTCCGCGCAGGCGACCGACGCCGGCGTCAACAAGGCGACGCCGGCTCTGTTCGCGCTTGCCGATACACCGGAAAAGATGGTCGAGCTCGGCGAGGCCAAAGTGCGAGACCTGATCAAGACCATCGGCCTGTTTCGTACCAAGGCCAAAAATGTCATCGGCTTGTCGGAGCAATTGATCGAGAAGCACGGCGGCGAGGTGCCACGCGATCGTGAGGCGCTGGAAGCTTTGCCCGGTGTCGGCCGCAAGACTGCGAACGTCGTTCTCAACATGGCGTTCGGCGAACCGACCATCGCCGTCGATACCCACCTGTTCCGGGTCGGCAATCGCACCGGCCTCGCTGTCGGCAAAACGCCGCTCGAGGTCGAGCTGAAACTACTGGAAGTCGTGCCCGGCAAATACCTGTTGCATGCGCACCATTGGCTGATCCTGTTCGGCCGTTACACCTGCATCGCGCGGCGGCCGCTATGCGAGAAGTGCATCATCGCCGATCTGTGCAAGTGGCCGGGCAAGACGGTGAATGCGGCGGCGGCCGCTTAGGGGTCATTGCCTGCCACCGGGACCGCGCGAAGTCGCGCGTCCCGCCGACAGGCTCCACGAAGCAATCCAGCGCCAAATCTGGTTCATTGTCCGTTTCATTCCAGAAGCGGCTGAATTGCCGCGCCGCAGCGAAATGACGCGATAGGCCAATGTCGGAAATGAAAGAGGCCGCCCACTAAGGCGGCCTCAGAATCAATGATGGGTTTTCGCCGCTATTTAAGGGCGCTGGATACGCTGGTGAATGTAACGTTCAACTGCGATCCAAGCCCTACAACGACGGCGATGATGGCAACCGAGATGCCTGCAGCTATCAAACCATATTCAATAGCCGTTGCCCCGGATTGGTCCTTTTGGAACTGCGCAAGAAGTCGAACCATGATCAGCCCTTGAGTCCTCTACAGTTGTCGCGCCCGGTTCACGAATATGCACGCCGTATTGCACCCGCGTAAATGTACATAGGAAAGTTGTAATTAGAAAAAATGTAATTAATCCTGCAACCCCTGATCAAAGGGGGCCACTCCCGATCTGGCCACGCGATCGTGAGGCGCCGGAAGCTTTGCCCGGTGTCGGCCGCAAGACTGCGAACGTCATTCTCAACATGGCGTTAGGCGACCGACCATCGCAGTCGATACGCACCTTTTCCGGGTCGGCAATCGCACCGGTCTCGCTGTCGGCAAAACGCGGCTCAATGTCGAGCTAAAACTACTCGCGGGCTATCTGCATAAGATTTCAATCATTATTAACCCTACGCGGCGCTAAGGTTGTACCTCATATTGCGAGGGGCGGTCTGAATGCGCGTTTTGCTGATTGAAGACGATAGCGCCACGGCGCAATCGATCGAGTTGATGCTCAAGTCCGAGAGTTTCAACGTGTACGCCACGGATCTCGGCGAGGAAGGCATCGATCTCGGCAAGATCTACGACTACGACATCATCCTGCTTGATGTTAACCTGCCAGACATGTCCGGCTTCGAGGTGCTGCGTAAGCTGCGCATATCGAAAGTGAAGACGCCCATTCTGATCCTTTCCGGCCTCGCCGGCATTGAGGACAAAGTCAGGGGTCTCGGCTTCGGCGCTGACGACTACATGACCAAGCCGTTCCATAAGAGCGAGTTAGTCGCGCGCATTCACGCTATCGTGCGACGCTCAAGAGGACACGCGCAGTCGGTCATCAATACTGGCGACCTCTGTGTAAACCTCGATAGCAAGACCGTCGAAATCCAAGGTTCGCGGGTGCATCTGACGAGCAAGGAATACCAGATGCTCGAACTCCTGGCGATGCGTAAGGGTTCGACGCTTACCAAGGAAATGTTCCTGGGCCATCTTTACGGTGGTATGGACGAACCCGAGATGAAAATCATCGACGTCTTCATCTGCAAGCTGCGCAAGAAGCTCGCCAGCGCATCGGGTGGCGCGGATTATATCGAGACGGTCTGGGGGCGCGGCTATGTCATGCGCGAGCCGCAGGAAATAAGTATTTCCGCCTGACGATGCTCCCTTTTGGGTCCTGAGCAGCGCCGCCCATTCGTTGCTCGGCAAATGATAACCACAGCGACAGACGCTTGTGGGTCATCTGCTTCCGACGTTCCAGCTTTGGCGCCTGCCGTATGCCTGCTTTTCGTTCGAGAGGGCGAGAAGCCGGGCGGTTCAGATAGGGTCGATTATAACGCCGTTCGCCGCGCTCCGAGGTTTATAAGGCCGTACCTTCTTGAAGGACGAGATCGGCCCTGAGAGGCGGCTGTGATTCCCTGGATCTTGCTAGACACGGCTACAGTACCCGACGGAGAAGAGCTGCGGCTGCTGCAACGCGGTGCCGAGTTTTCGATAAGGCTAAGCAACAACGAGCTGATGAACAGCCGCGTCCATGGATCCGAAGAGGCGCTAGCCGAGATCGCTATCAGGAAAATTAGCGAACAAACGAGGCCACGAATCCTGATTGGCGGGCTCGGCATGGGTTTCACACTCCGTGCAGCGCTCCGCGTGATTGGCCCAGAGGCCCGGGTTGTCGTTGCCGAACTGGTACCGGCAGTGGTGGCGTGGAACCGCAGTTGGCTGGCGAGTGTCTCCGACCACAGCCTGGAGGATTCGCGCGTTAGTATTCGCGAGGAAGACGTCGCCAGTCTGATAATGTCCGAGCAGTCGGCCTACGATGCGATCCTGCTGGATGTCGACAACGGCCCCGGGGCGCTCACGCGCAAAGCCAATGACAGGCTGTACGACCTCGCCGGGTTAGGAGCGGCCTACGCGGCACTGCGCTCGCGCGGCGTGTTGGCCGCATGGTCGGCCGGGCCGGACGGAAATTTTACCCGGCGGCTGCACAGTGCCGGCTTCGAGGTCAATGAGGTCCGCGTCCGTGCCCGTGGAACCCGTGGCGGAGCCCGCCATATCATCTGGATCGCCGTCCGGAGCGGCTGAAACTCGGCCAGACAAATGCGGCTTCACGACGTAGTGTGTGGCGAGATGGTGCCCGCGCCTTGCCGTGGTGCTATGACTCTGCGTAGCCCTTACCGCGCCGCTCAAAGGCGCCACGAGAAAAGGCCTCAAGATGACCGGCGGTGACGACGACTATGGTGACGCGTTCAAGAAAGCGAAGCTTGAACATGACCAACGAAGTCAAGTTGACACAGAGGCCAAGCGTTTACAGGCGGAAGCCGATGCGGACACCGCCGTACTGAGCAACGTGGTGTTGCCCCAACTACAGGCTGCCGGTCAGAAGTTAAGGCCGCACGGTGGCAAGGTCGAAATTCGGCAGTACGGTCGCACCGGAAAAGCGCTACGGCCCACGTCGATTGCCTTCCGTATAACGGATGAGCGGGATCAGCAGGATGAGCCGGATCAGCCAGGCTCTGAAAAGGGCCATGAAAGCTGCTCCTATTCGATTGTCCCGCATGGAGGAGCGGTCACCGTGACGAGCGGTCACGGGTTCGACAAGACAGGCCAGCCTCACCAATCCAAGAACGTAAGCGCAGAGGTCGGTTTTCAGCGACGCGACGACGTCACAATCGAGAATGTCAAAAAGCTAATCATGCGCGCGATCGAAGAATACCGAAACGATCACGATCCATCCGGCCCGCGGACAACAGCAATCACCTGAAAGTAGGAAAAGCGAAATCCAGCGTCAGTTGCTCTTGGTCATCCGCTCTTCCGCCATCTGATGCAACGCGCCGCGATCGACCTTGTTGGTCGACGCGAGCGGCAGTTCATCGACGAACCAGACAAAACGCGGATGCTGATAGGCGGGCGCGTTGGCGAGCGCGAATTGCTTGACGCTCTCCGCATCCACGGTGTGGCCGGCCTTGCGGATAACGAAGGCGACCGGCTTCTGGCCTTTGATGTCATCGTCGATCGGCACCACGATGGCCTGCGAAATATCGGGGTGGCGCTCAAGCATGCGCTCGACATCGGCGGGATAGATGTTCTCGCCGCCGGAGACGAACATATCGTCGGTGCGGCCGACGAAATAGTGAAAGCCGTCGGCGTCACGGCGGAACACGTCGCCAGTGATGTAAAAACTATCCGGCGTAATCGGTGGCTTAACGTCGGGGCGGTTGTGATAGCCGAGCATCAGCGCCGGGCATTTCATTTCCAGCACGCCCTGCTCGGCATCGCGATTGTCGCCGTCGACCAGTCGCAGCGAGACCTTCGGATGCGGGTAGCCGACTGAAAGCGTCGGTTGCGGCAGGCCTTTGGGATGCGGGCCAAATACCACGGGGCCGGCTTCGGTGGTGCCGTAAGCGTTGGTAAGTTGCGCGCGCGGCAGCGCTTCGCGCAGCGCCGCCATCAGGCTTGCGCTTACCGGAGCCGAACCCATGCGGACGAATTCGACACTGGAAAGATCGGCGTGGGCCATGGCGTCGTGTTCGCGCAGCATCATCGCGATCATCGGCGGCACTGCGGTGAGCCAGGTGCAATGATAGCGCCCGATCGCGTCGATATAGGCGCGCGCGGTAAACTGCGGCAGCAGCACGATGCTGGCGTGCGCCGCACAGGCCAGCAGCGCCAGCGCCAGCGCGTTCATGTGATAGAGCGGCGCCGCGATCAGATAGCGATGGCGATCGAGGCCGGGCGCAAGCCGGGTCTCCACCACCCAGATGTGGCTCTGATGCGAGAGCACGACGCCTTTCGGGATCCCGGTCGAACCGGACGTGTAGAGAAACATTCCCGGCTCGTCCTGGTGCGCGACGATGGCGTTGAAAAGTCCGGGATCGAGAAACGCCTCGAACGCGGCGCCGAACGTGACGCTCGGAAGGTCCGGCGGACAGTCGGGCGCGCGCGTTGCATCGCAGAACACGAACTTCGCGCCCGAGTCGCGGATGATGAAATGAATGGTCTTGCGCGGGAATTTGAAATTAACCGGCACGGCGACGAAGCCTGCGCGCATGATGCCGTAATAGGCGGCGATATATTCGGCGCGATTGGCGGCAAGGATCGCGACGCGGTCACCACGCTGCAAGCCGCGCTTGGTGAGGGCGCGGGCGACGCCGTTCGCCATCGCGTCGAGCTGCGCGAACGTGAACTCGCGTGGGGCGTGCTCACCGCCGAGGTCGATGATGGCGACCTTGGAGAGGTCGCGATCACGCCCGATCAGATCGCCGAGGTTGGTGAATTCGGGCATTCAGCTCATTCCCATACGCTCGCCCCCGCGAGAACGGGGATCCAATTGTTCTGGATTCCCGCTGGCGCGGGAATGAGCGGAAGTTCTGCGAAGCCGTGCGGAAAGTGCTCTAGGGATTTCGCATCTCCAGGAATGCCGCGAGCGAGATCATGTCGTCCTGCGTCAGGTTGGCGACGGCAGGCTTCATGAAAGCGACACCGAGACCGTTGCGCGCACCGGACTGGATGTCGTTGAGCTGACGGAAGATGTAGGTCGCGGTGCGGCCGGTGATGCCCGGCACTGAGCCGTTGCCGCGCAGATCGGGGCCGTGGCAGAGCGAGCAGGCCACGGTCTTGCCGTTGCCGCCGCTCGCCAGCGCCTGGCCTTTGACGACGCTGCCCGGCGGCACGTAGTCGGTGAAGCCGGAATGCGGATCGCGCAATTTCGCCTCGGTCTCATCGTTCGGCAGATTGATGATGCGGTTGCCGATCGGTTCTTTCTCGTCGCCGGGCGAAGCAAAGCGCATGCCGCCGGCGCCGACGGCGCTCTTCGGCACCGTGTCGGTCTCGACCAGCTTGTTGTATCCCGGCGTCGGCTTGAGCTTGGTGTAATAGTCCGCCGCGGATTGGACCTCTTCAGGCGACAGCACTTGCGCCATCGCGATCATCACGCCGCTGCGGACGTTGGAGCGGATGCCGGTTTTGAAGGACTCCATCTGGCGGCGGAAATAAGCGTCCGGCAGGCCGGCGAGGCTCGCGGACTCCGGATGACCGTCACCGGACGGCAGATGGCACAGCGCGCAGGCGCGCCCGGCTGGTTTCGTGCCGCCATGCGCCACGACCTGCGGCATCGGCGGATGCTCGTCGGGAAACCAGTCCGGCGGATTGAACGGATCGTCGATCTGCTTTTGGGTGTATTGCTTGCTGCTGCCCGGCACCGCCTTCATCACGGTGTCGTCGAGCTGTTGCGGCGGTGGCGTTTCCGGGTACGCCCAATCGGGATTATCGGCGGCGAAGGCAACGGCGGTGAGGCCTGCGATCGCGGCCAGGCTCAGCAGCAATTTCATGGACGTTCTCCCGGATGATTTGCCCAATCATGCCGGTTTTGGCGGGGATGTGAAATAGGTTCCGCGGCCGCTCGCGACCACCTTGCCGTCCTTGTCGATCAGCTCTGCTTCGGCGGTGGAGAATTGCGAGCCCATGCGGACCACCTTGCCGCGCGCGATCAGGTCGCCCGGCATGGCGGCGCGATGATAATCGACGCGCATATCGATGGTCGGCACGCCGCGGCCGGTCTGCTTGATCATGGCGAAATCGGCGGCGAGATCGATCAGCGCGGCAAGAATGCCGCCGTGGGTGTAGCGGCGCTCAAGATTGACCACCCATTCCTCACGCCACGTCGCCTTGATCTCGATCGAGTTGTCGGTGACCGCGAGCACCGTGAGTCCGAGCCATTGATGAAACGGCGCGCGGGTGATGAGGGCTTGAACTTGTTCGAGGGTGAGATCGGTGGGCATCTAGAACTCCAACATTCAACTCCCTCTCCCCGCATGCGGGGAGAGGTAATTAATCACGGCGTCACGATAACTTTGCCGATCACCTCGCGGCTTTCGATCAGGCGCAAGCCTTCGCGGGCCTGCTCGAGCGGCAGCACCTTGTCGATCACGGGCTTGATCTTGCCTTCGCTGATCAGGTCCATCAGCGCGGACAGATTGTCGTCGTAGAAACTGTTGGAGCCGATGATCTTGATCTCGAAGCTCCAGACGTAGCGCAGGTCTTCCTTGGGGTCATAGCCGGCGGTCGCGCCGCAGACCAGAAGCTTGCCGCCGCGCTTGAGGCAGCGCAGCGACGGCACCCAGGTGTCGCCGCCGGTGAAATTGATCACGACGTCGACGCCGCCATCATAGGAACGGCGCTGCGGCTTGCCGTATTTCTCCACCGCCCAGCGCGACCAGTCGGTCTTGGTGTAGTCGATCACCTCGTCGGCGCCCATGGCTTTCAGCCGCGCAAGCTTCTCGTCGCTCGACGCACAGGCGATCACTTCGGCGCCGAGCATCTTGGCGAGCAGCACGCAGCCGGTGCCGACGCCGCCTGACGCGCCGAGCACCAGCACGCGCTCGCCAGCTTTCACCGTATCGTGGGTGATCATCATGCGGTGCGCGGTGCCGTAGGCGACCGGCAGGGAAGCTGCGTCCTCGAAACTCACGGCGGCCGGCATGGCGATGAGCTGCTCGGCGGCGACGGCGCAATATTCCGCCATGCCGCCGTCCATCATTTCGCCCATCAGGCCCTTCGTCTTGTTGAGCGGATTGACCAGCACGCGGTCGCCCGCCTTCCAGCCGGTGACGCCCGGTCCGACCTCGGCGATCTCGCCGGCCATGTCGAGGCCGATGATGACCGGGAGCGGCACCTTGATGCCCGGCATGCCGCGCACCGTGAACACATCGTGGTAGTTGAATGAGGAGGCGCGAACCCGGATCACCACCTGGCCTTCGGCGGCTTGCGGCATCGGATGCTCGGTAACAACAAGCTCATCGAGCGTGCCGTGCTGGCGCAGCACGAGCGCTTTCATCGTCTTGCTCAAAGCGGCAATCCTTTTATTCGCCGATCTCAAGCACCCGGTTGACGTGAGTCGCGAGGCGTTCGCGCTCTACGCCATAAACGTGGATGGAGATCGCAGGCTTCGTGCCGGCATTTCCGAGCCTGTGAATTTGGTCAAGTCCTGCGCCAGCAAAACAACTATATCCGGGATTGCGGACCGCGGTGCAAATGGCTTTGGCCCGTGTGCCGGATGAAGCAAGCACATAGCCGGTTTCGTGCAACGGGCCGTCATAGACCGCATAGGCGCACCAGGTATGGTGCCCGTGCGGCGGGCTGAACTGCCCGGGGCCCCAGACGATCGCCAGGATCGTGAAGCGGCCGAACGGATCGCTGTAGAGAACATGGCGCGCGTAGCAGTTCCGTTCCGGAACGCGATGCTTGGCACTCAGCAGGCCCGGATCGCAAACGGCACGCTCCAGGGCAGCGCGAATGCGTTCGCCCCTGCGGGGATCCGTGTCGGAATCGATGTCGGAATCCATGACCGGGCCGATGTCGCAAGCCAGACTGATCTCGACTGCCAAGGCGCCAAGGCTGCCGGAATTAAGGCTTCCGGTACTGCCTGCCCCATGGCGTCCACGCGCTGGTATCGCATCGTTAGCGGGGAGGGGTTGTGGAAGTGCCATAGACAGCCTCCGCAGTAGAAGATTTCAACTGCTTATGGATTGAATATTAGATCAATCGTACTGCATAAGTCAAGAACATTAGCATAAAGATATTGCATGCGAGTGATTATTTAGAATAAGCCACCTGTCACACCGGCGGATTTGCGTCTGGCCGGCTCCTGAAGTCTGTTAGTGTTCCCCGCCTAACCGAAATCCGCACATCAGAAGGCCCGTCGGCAATGCAAGAAAATTTCCGCCAGTTTCTCGATCGCCTGCGCCAGAACGGGGAGTTGGTCGACCTGCACCAGCCGGTCGATATCCGCCACATCGCCACGCTGGTCGATCAGGCCAAGACCGCGCTCTTTTTCCATAATGTGATCGGCTACGACATGCCGGTGGTGTCGGGCATCATCCGTTCGCGCGAGCGCGCCACCATGGCGCTGGGTTGCGAGAATTTTTCCGAGATCGAGCAGAAACTCGCGCAAGCCATCGCCAAACCGATTCCGCCGAAGCGCGTCGCGACCTCGCCGACCCGCGAGGTGACGATGGTCGGTGACGACGTCGATCTCTACAAGCTGCCGATTCCGATGTCGTCGATTTACGATGGCGGCCCGATGATCACCGCCGGTGTCGTCATCGCGCGCGATCCCGAGCTCGGCATCAATTCCGGCATCTACCGTCTCATCGTCAAGGAAAAGGCACTGACCGGAATCGATCTGGTCACGCCAAACAACATGCGGCTGTTCGTGCAGCGCGCGCTGGAACGCAACGAACCGTTGCCGATCTCGATCTCGATCGGCACGCACCCGTTTGAAATCACCGGCTCCGGCTATCGTGCGCCGCTCGGCGTCGACGAGATGGCAATCGCCGGCGGTATCCGCGGCGAGGCGGTGGAGCTGGCGCCGTGCCAAACCGTCGACGTACCGTACATCGCCGACGCCGAGATCGTGCTGGAGGCGGAAGTGTTGCCGACCGGCTGGACCTGGCCGGAAGGGCGGTTCGGCGAATTCACCCGCCTGATGGGCGGCCTGCACTGGAATCCGCTGGTGCGCATCAAGGCGATCTCGATGCGCAAGGACGCGATCTATTACAATCTGCACATGCCGTGGGAGAACACCTGGCTCGCGGCGCCGACACGCTACACCGCGATCCGCACGGCGCTCCGCACTGCGAATGTTCAGGTCAAGGATATCAACGTCACGCTCGGCGGCTGCGCATTCTGGCACGCGGTGATCTCGATCAAGAAAGGCGCCGGCGAGGGCAAGAACGCGCTGCTGGCGGCGCTCTCGGTGATGGATCTCAAGCATGTCGTCGTGGTCGATGACGACATCGACGTCAACGATCCGACCGATGTCGAATGGGCCATTGCTACCCGCGTGCAGGGCGATAAGGACATCATCATTGTCCCGGGCGCACGCGCGAAGCCGCTCGATCCGAGCCTGCTGCAAGGCGCGGGCGTGGTGCCGATCGGCACCAAGGTCGGCATCGATGCGACGATTCCGGAAGGCATTCCGCTCGAGCATTATGAGCGCATCACTTACGCTTATGCCGACACGGCGAAGATCGACGATTATGTCGGCGGCAAGAAGGATGCGGTGGGTGAGGGCGGCGACGACGCAGCGATAGCCGCGCTCGGGGCGAAAATTCTCGACACCATCGCCAAGCAACCGCTCTACTTTACTGACGTCGCGGAAAAATTCGCCCAGTACAATTTCAATACGGTCGCCCGCGCTATCGGCCATCTGCATACCACGGAAAAGCTGTGGCAGGATTCGCGCGGCCGGTTGTGCGTGCGCGGCTCGCAGTTCGCGGCGACGCCGCCGAAGAAATAGAATTCACCTTTCCCCATTGCGGAAGGGCGGTCGAATATGCCGCAACGCAATGTATTTATGCGTGCGGAATCGCGAGGAACCGATCAGCCCCGGCGGGGTTATGGGTGTGCAAAATCCACGACTCAAAATCCATGACCGAACGTTACGCACGTGGGATCGAGTGAAATTGCCTTGAAATGCCGCGAGTGCGCCGACAAAGCACTCGCACTGGCCCGGGAAGCGCGGACCGACCGCGAAACCCGGAACCTGCTTCAATTGGCGGAAACCTGGATGCGCGTGGCGGCGCGTTTCGATCGCTGCGTCGGGCAGCCGCCGCGCTCAGAGGAAGACAAGCTGTTTTCCGTTTTTCTCGACGGCGCGCTGCAAGATCAGCCGGCACTCGGGGCGGAAGAAGCGAGCTCCAACGAAGAATAACGTCAAGCGGTTTCGCGCCGCGGTTGGATTTACCGAAACGCGCCGTGTTGTGTCCGCCGCGCCACGCCTCGCCAAAAAATAATCGGGTCCGGAGAGTTCGCGCTGGTTCGCGCGGGGCTTAGTTGCCAAATAGACGCGCCGATTTTCATGAAATGCGAAAGAGGATTGCCATGCGTCGTCTGTTTCTCGCGAGTTTTTATGCCGGGACTTTATTGATGGCGGCACCTCCGCTGGTGGCCAATGCAGCGGATATGCCCGCCAAGGCACCCCCCGCGCCGGCCGCAACGGCCTGGAATTGGACCGGCCTCTATGTCGGTGTGGATGCCGGCTATACGTCGGACAGAGTTGGTATCTACGATCCGGCAACGCCCGCTTCGGGGACCGCGGTCGCGAATGCGAATAGCGTCAGCTTGGGCGCGCACGTCGGATATCTCTATCAGCTCAACAATCCGATGGTGGTCGGCGTCGAGGGCGATGCATCCTGGCTGAACGGCAAGAGCCTCGCGCCATTCCCCGGCACTCCCATTACCGGGATTGCGATCGCCGATCATTGGGATGGCTCGGTGCGGGGTGTGGCCGGCGTCGCCGTCGACCGGGCCATGCTTTATGGGACGGGCGGCTGGGCCTGGCTTGAGGGCAGCATGTGCGGCAACGGCCCGCTTCCGGCGACGACCGTATGCTTTGCCGGATCAAACGGCCCCAACCTGGTCAGTGGCTGGGTCGCTGGTGCCGGCGTAGCCTACGCGATCACCGACAGATTGAGCGCGCGCGTCGAGTACCTTCATGCCGATTACGGGCACTTCAGCTACACGGGTGTGTGGACTGGCGGCAGCGTCAACGTCACCGATACCAACAATACGGTTCGCGCCGGGTTGAGCTACAAGTTCAGCCTGAGATAATTGCGGGACTATTTGGTCCGCGAACATTCGCGCTGATCCGGGATCGCACAAACTTCTGCGCCAGCCCGATCCCGGGTCAGCAGCGCATCTTCAGAGAACGGTGCCTTCACTTGCCGCGAGCTTCTCGCGCAACGCCTTGTTCTCCGCTTCAAGCTCCATCATGCGCTGGCGTACCGGCGCCAACGCTTGCGCCACCTCCTCTTCGGTGAAGCGCGGCGTGATGTGCTGCGGGCAATTCCAGTCGAAGGCGTCGAGGTGGAACAGCAAAATCCGCTCCGGCTTCGCCTTGTAGTCCGGCGTCGCCACCGCGTTCGCAAGCTCCGGGTTGTCGGCGAGGTTTTTCACGTCGACATGGGCGAAGATCTTCAGCCGGCTCCGGTGCGGATAATCCATCAGGAACAGCGAGGCGCGGCTGCCGGACGAAATATTGCCGAGCGTGATGTATTGCCGATTGCCGCGGAAGTCGGCGATGGCAAGCGTCTTGTCGTCGAGCACGCGGATGAAGCCCGGCGGGCCGCCACGGTGCTGTACATAGGGCCACCCGGTTTCGGACACCGTCGCCATGTAGAAGCTGTCGCGCGCGGCGATGAATTGCCGCTCTGCATCGGTGAAGCGGTCGAACGTGCGGTCGCCCTTGAACGCGGCCCAGTAGTTGCCGCTGCCGTTGGCGTGCTGCGCTTCCTGCACGCTGGGCGTCCCGGCGATATTGAGAAATCCGTAATTGCCTGCAAAGCCCTCGGACATGTCCGGTCCTCGCCAATAGCCATCCGTTCCGTAACCGGCCTTGAGCCAGTAAGATAGTTACTATTTTTGAAACTGTCAGGCCTGCTAGGCTGCGCCTCGCGCTGAATTCCGGGAGGACGCCATGAGACTTTCAATGAAACTTTCACGCTTCGCCGCAGCCAGTGCCGCGCTGGCTCTCGCATTCGCCGGTTCGCCGTCGATTGCCGACGTGATTTCGGACTGGAGCACGGCGGTGGCGCCGCCGGCGCCGGAGCTGAAAGACGTCACGGTCGATCCATCGACCACGGCGCTGCTGCTGCTCGACATCATGAAAGAAGGCTGCGGCGCGCGGCCGCGCTGTGTCGCCGCGGTGCCGAACATCAAGAAGATGCACGACGAGGCGCGCGCCCACGACATGATCGTCTGGTACAGCCTGGTCGGCTCCGGCGGCAAAGCCACGCCCGACGACATCATGGATCCGGCGATCAAGCCGCGCACCGGCGAATGGTATCGCCAGGGCGGCCCGGACAAATTCTTAGGCTCGACGCTCGATCCGATCCTCAAGCAGGCCGGCATCAAGACTGTCGTGATCTGCGGCAACTCGTTCCAGGGCGCCACCGTCGGCACCGGGCAGGAAGCGGCGCAGCGCGGCTACAAGGTGATCGTGCCGGTGGATTGCTCGGCGGGCGAGGATGTCTATCACGAGCAGTACGCGGCGTTTCAGCTCGCCAAGGGCGGGCCGACTGGCATCACCTCAAATGTCACGCTGACGCGCACGGGGATGGTGAAGTTTTAAAGTTCAGCGAAGCGTAGGGTGGGCTAAGGCGCGGAGCGCCGTGCCCACGTCGGCCTCAACGCCAACTGCAAGTCAGCATGTGGGCACGCTTTGCTTTGCCCACCCTACGCTTGCCGAAAATCATGGTTCAAGCCGACTTGCGCCACGGCACCAGCATCGATACGCGACGCTTATAGGAACGGTACTGGTCGCCGAAAAGGCTGATCAGATCGCGTTCTTCCAGCCAAATGCCGACAAAAATATAGGCGGTGGTCACCGCCGCGAATAGCATATGGCCGATGGTCATGGTCGGCGCGGCCCAGAAGGCGATGATGAAGCCGAGATAAATCGGATGTCGCACGAAACGATAAAACAGCGGTATCCGAAAGCGCGGCGCCGGCATCGGGCGACCGACGAGATTGTTCGACACCTGTTGCAAACCGAACAACTCGAAATGGTTGATGAGGAAGGTCGAAGTCAGCACGATCAGCCAGCCGACAAATGACAAGCCGGTCACCACCATTGCGATGTGCGGATCGGCGATAGTCCACACCGCGGCCGGCATCGGGCACCACTGCCAGAACAAAAGCACAAGCGCCAAGCTGGCGAACAGCACGTAAGTCGCGCGTTCGACCGATGGCGGCACCAATTTCGTCCACCATTGCTTGAACTGCGGACGCGCCATCACGCTATGCTGAAGAGCGAAGAGGGACATAAGCACCAGGTTGACGATCAGGGCTTGAGCCGCCGGTCCTGCCGTTCCGCTGTCGATGGTCTTTGGTACGACCAAATCTTCGACGAAGCCGATGGCGTAGAGGAAGGTGACGAAGAATACGACATAGGCCACTACGCCATACAGGAATGCGATTATCCGTCCGAAAACATTGCCTTGGCCGCGCGCGTCCGCGTTGAGTGCCTGGATCTGGGTCATGGTCTCCTCCGGTCCGTCGGATTGCGATCGGAAGCGAGCAGCATGCCCGGGGTACGGCCGAAAGACTTTGTCCGCTCCTTGATTTGCCCATGAGATGAGCTTGATACTTGCTTGAGGCCGGGCGCTGCCGCGGCCAGGGGGCAAACGACGTGGAGTTTCTGTTTCCCGATCATAAGCTTGATACAGACCGGCGGGAGCTATACCGCGGCTCCGAGATTATTGCCATAGAGCCGCAGGTGTTCGATCTTCTCGTCTATCTGGTGAAGAACCGGGACCGCGTTGTCAGCAAAGACGATCTGCTGTCCTCGATCTGGGGCGGCCGGATCGTGTCGGATTCAACCCTGACCAGCCGCATCAACGCCGCGCGCAAGGCCGTCGGCGACAGCGGAGAGGAGCAGAAACTAATCCGCACCATTGCGCGCAAGGGCTTTCGCTTCGTTGGCGACGTCCATGAGCCGATCCATGAGCCGATCCATGGGCCGACCGGCGATGCGCCGGCTGATGCCGAGCCGGCGGACGAAGCCCAGCAATCGTCGCGCCCGGCTTTGCCGCTGCCGGACCGGCCCGCCATCGCCGTGCTGCCCTTCACCAATATGAGCGACGACCCGGCGCAGGACTATTTTTCCGACGGCATAAGCGAGGACATCATCACCGCGCTGTCGAAACTGCGCTGGTTTTTCGTGATCGCGCGCAATTCGTCGTTCGTCTACAAAGACAAGGTCATCCATCTGAAACAAATCGCCGACGAGCTCGGCGTCGCTTACGTGGTCGAGGGTAGCGTGCGCAAAGTCGGCGAGCGCGTGCGCATCACGGCGCAGCTCAATGACGTCACGACTGGCAGCCACATCTGGGCCGAGCGTTACGATCGCGACCTGGCTGACGTGTTCGCGGTACAAGACGAGATCACCGAAGCCATCGTCGCCGCCATAGAGCCGCAGCTCTATGCCGCGGAAAATTTCCGCGGCAGGCGCAAGCTGCCGGACAGTATGGATGCCTGGGACCTCGTCATGCGGGCGCTGTCGCATTATTGGCGGGTGACGCGGCAAGACAACGTCGTCGCCCAGGCCCTGCTGGAGAAGGCGATCGCGATAGACCCCCATTACGGCCAGGCGCTCGGCGTGCTCGCCACCAGCCACACCTTCAGCGCCCATATGGGTTGGGAGGACATGGCAATGGCAATGCCGATCGCGGAGCGCGCTGCGGCGGCTGCGATCCTGGCCGATAGGGAAGACCCCTGGGCGCACCTCGCCCTGGGTAACGTCTATTTGTTCGCGCGAAGGTTCGACGATTCACTGGCCGAGTTCGAGTCGGCATTGCGGCTCAATCCGAATTTCTCGCAGGCGCAAGGTTATTACGGTCTGGCGTTGTCCTATTGCGGACGCTGGCAGGAGGCTGCCGCCGCGGCCCAGCGCGCTTTGCGCTTGAGCCCGCGCGATCCGCTGGCCGCGGTTTATTGTGGCATCGCGTCGTACGCCCAGTTTGTCGGCCGCAATTATGACGATGCGATGCGGTTGGCGCGCGAGGCCATCCGGCAGCGCGCCGATTTCGTCGGCGCGCATCGGGTGCTGACCGCGGCCGCCGGCATGATCGGCCAGATCGATGTCGCCGCGGCTGCCCTGCAGGAGCTGCGGCGCGCGCAGCCCAACATTTCGCTCGGCTGGATCGCCAGGCAAATGCCAATCCAGCACGAGTCCGAGCGGGAGCACTATTTGGACGGCTTCCGTCGCGCCGGCTTGGGCTGACGCAGGGCCGGCTTCAAGACCGTGATCATGTGCGGCAACTCGTTCCAGGGCGCCACCGTCGGCACCGCGCAGGAAGCGGTGCAGCGCGGCTACAAGGTGATCGTGCCGGTGGATTGCTCGGCGGGCGAGGAGCGTCTATCACGAGCAATACGCGGCGTTTCAGCTCGCCAAGGGCGGCCCGATCGGTATCACCACCAATGTTACGCTGACGCGCACGACGATGAGATGAAGTTTTAGGGGCCGTGAACGCGATGCACTGCGTCTGCGTCATGGCCGCACTTGTTCTGGCCATCCACGTTTTTAGCCGACAGCGTTACCCCCCCACTTAGGCAAGGTCGAAGGGCATAGCTGTTCGCATTGTGAGCCAAAAGGGTTTAGGCTGCTACTCCGCTCCCCACGTATCCGAAGAAGAAAACTCATCGGAATTTCGCAGTTCATGGTGTTTGCGACACCGATGATTGAAGAAATATGCATATTCACGACGCGTCCCGCATCGAGCATCGCTGTTTCAAAGCAGCATCGATGAGGGATTTTAGGCAGCTGAGATCGAGGATCATTGCAGTCTCATCGCAATTTTCGATGATTTCGGTCTCTCCGAATTCATATTTTGCAACCGCGGCATGACTTTTAGCGCTGATGGGATCGGCATAAGCAACAATCGATGCCAGTCGAACTTTTTCTGTGATGCGCCGAACATTTGCAGTAAAGGCGATCGATGCCGGTGGTTTCCCATCGATGCGAACGGAGCCAATACGCTCAATCTGTCAATTGTACAAGGTATCCCTGGCCATTTGTTTTGATTTAGCTTGTGCATAATGTCCTGAATGAGCATTCGCCACATGAGAGGATTCAGCGGCTGTCCATCAAGGTTAGTAACGGTTGGAGCTGTGGTAGAGCGTGGAGTATCATCTTAAGAAAACAGGTGACGGCGGAGAACTCGCAGTAGTTGACCGTTAATTTCCATTTTTTACCCCAGTTCTGAATTTCTTCGCGCGATAGGCTTGCAAAATCGCGTAGGATGATCCCGTGGCGGATCGCTTTCTCCTGTGCCGTCCTCGTAAAGCCGCTTGCCAAAACAGCGATAACCGCATCCGCTGCAAGGCTTGTGCGGCGCCCCATCAATTCTTCGATCCACGTGACATCTTGAGGTTCTTTGTGAAGTCGACACTCTACGATCGTTAGTGCATCGTCGCGGCGGATCGTTACGTCGATTTGTCGTAAACGATTAGGACTGTCGGATGGGGATTCGATCGTTCCAGGTTATTACGTTTCCTTCCTGCTTCGAGCAGGCGATGAATGCGTTCGATTTGGTGTTCGAATTTTGTGTGTGGCGGCGGCGCAGTCAAAGCGGCCTCTCTTCTTCTTGGTTTCTGTCAGGTCGCGGTTAGAGAGAAGCGCGAAGCTCTCACGTAGGGTTAGCCGAAGGAGACATTCAATTCGCCATTTCTGCTCGACTAGGCTGACCGGCGAAATAACTTTGCTATTCCGCCCTATGGTTTAACCGTCTTTCTCGACATTACACCCACTCGCTGATCTAAATTGTGCGTTGCTCTATCTTCTCGCAAAGGGATTGTAGCGGATATCATGCCGCTGGGGAGGTGTCCCTTTATCGACGTTTAATTCTGCTCCGCAACCGTGGCATTTATAGCGGTCATAGTAAGGTCCCCGGACTTGCGGTTGAAGATAACTTTTCCTTCCACTAGCAGCGCAGTCCCACATATCCGATGAAAGGCTTCGCCGTTGCGTAAACTTCCTTGGATCGCAAGTGCTACAACGCCCCCACCGATGTCGGTAAGTCATAGCGGGCCTATCCGCTCTCCCAACTTTTCAAATCAGCTATTTCTTTTTTCGAGCTGGTTTATTCGTACAACCAACTCCGATTGCGCAGCATTTGCTGCGATCGCGTCGTGTTGGGCGGTCACAGGATTATTCTGTTGAGTTCGATCGATTTATCCTGCAGGGCCTTTGCATCGTGCAGCTTGAGCATTGCGTTCGCAACGTCGCCCGCTGCCTTAAGGGAGCCAAGGGCTCCGCTAATAGCCGCAATATCAACCATGACAAATCTCCAAGTTGTGCAAATCCTCCTCACAACTGGAGATTCGAGACGGACATGCAAGACTTTGTATATTTCAGTTTGCAGTGGGCGGCTCTGCCACCTCTTAGGTGGACGCCACCAACAACTCTTCCGCATTGTCCAGCGGGCGAAGTCCGTCCGTCCGGTTAGCGCGCGCCACAGCGCGACGCGGACTGCGGTGCTGTCGGGATAGGCCATTCCCAACTTACCATTTCGGATGTTCGTCACCGATTGTTGCCTCATACCAACGCACGAACGCGAACAGGAACAACCACCCGGCACCGACCAGTATCGCGGTCACCGCGGCGGCATAAACGCCCGCCAGGAACGCGCCAGGAACAACAATCGCATTCGCCGCCAAAGCCAGCGCAGCGGCATCCATCGCGACGCAGTAGGTCACCACCTGTAATGGCAAACGTATCGGGTTTACAGCGTGCCGGCGGTACGGAAATGTCAGCGCCCAGCTGCCGAGAATGACAGCCATAACGCCGCTTGAAACACGCCAGGCAATGGGCGCCGGGACTTCAAACAATGTCACCAGCGGCGGCAGGATCGAGCCGAGCGTCGTCATGAACCCCAGCTGAATCCAGGTGCGCGTCACCCAGCTGTCCCACTTGGTGATTTGACCGCCAAGCAATTGCCGAAGGATCATTGTCAGGACAGACAGGCCCGCGAAGCTCATGCCGACGGCCGCGATTGTGTAGAGATAACCCGTTGCGTCCACGTCAGCTCCTCGACTTCAAGTAAACCCAGCCGTCTCGCATACGACAATAAAGCAAGGCGTGGATGCCTTGCACATAGGCGAGCGAAGCGAGCGTTGACGACTATCGGGCATGACGGCGTGGTTTTCTCCGCTCATTCCCGCGCAAGCGGGAATCCAGGATTGTTGCGCTGGGTCCCCGTTTTCACGGGGACGAGCGGGAGCAAATAAGCGCTCAAATCACGTAAGATTCTGATTTACTGGCATAAATTGCCTTCATGCGAATCTTTGTGCGCGAAATCATGCGTGACAAGCTTTGACTGACGTCGCGCAACGTTCGGATTTATTTGAACAAATCGAAACGCTTTGACATCGCGTTTCAGATTTGAGAAATGGCCGTCAATCTCGCTCGCGTACAAGGACGTTGTGCGGTGACCCCGCAGGGCGGAGCGGGAGGCGGTGCCCGCGGGTGGCGGCTCGTCACTGCCACTCCCGGGCGGCTTTGGGCATCAGCCTCGCCGGCACTATGACCGGCGCGCGGGGTGCATCACTGGACTGGCACAGGCGACAGCGGGTAACGCCCGCGTGAAACCGTGTGTCACGAAGCCTGGCCCAGGTTGAGCCTTGGGGATGAACGTCCCATCTGGCACAGAGCCGTGGTGGGACGCCGAGAGGCGAGCGCGCAGCGCTCTGCGCGCGCCGCACCCGCAAAGGTGCGGAGGTTGGATACGCGTCTGTCGGCGTTCCGCTTCCTTGCTTTCTTCTTTCGTACATCGTGGCTCGAAGCGCAGATCGTGAGGATACCGGTGTCCACCGCCGGCATTCTCTGGCGAAGGTCGGTGCGGAGAGCGAAGAAATTCTCGTCGCGTGACGATGACTCGGGTGCGGATCGCATCGCGAGAACGAGATTGCTTGTTTCATCCGCCCCCGCGGTAGCGGGGGAGGGGGACCATCCGTAGCGCGCAGCGCGAAGGATGGTGGAGGGGGCGTTTGCGGTGAGGAAATTTCTGATGCGTCAGGAGAAGCGTCAACGCAAACGCCCCGCCCACCGCGCAAGAGCGCGGTCCCCCTCCCCGCTATCGCGGGGCGGGATGGGAAAAAGTTACTCAGCCGCGACTTTCGCCGCGCGTTGCGGCTGGCGATCGCGGAACGCCGGCAGGATTTCTTCGGCGATTGCGGTCATGTTGGCGCGGGCCATTTCGTTCGGCATGGTGCCGAACTGGGTCTTGGTCAGCGACGTGTTGAAGCCGGCGAGATCCTGATACTCGGCGAGCTTCTCGCGCACGGTTTCCGGGCTGCCAATGATGACGACGCCGGACTTGACCAAATCGTCGATGGTCGTGGTCTTGCCGGTGACCTTCACCGCGCGGATGCGCTTCATCGAAGCGGTGTCGGAATAGCCCGGCGGCAGCAACATATCGGTCGGCATCTTGAGCAGATAATTCACCAGCGCTTCGAGATGCGGCTTGGCCTCGCGCATCGCCTTCTTGTCGGTGTCGGCGACATAGATGGTGTTCGACCAGGCAAGCTGATCGGGCGAAGCCTGATAACCGGCCTTGTCGGCTTCGTCGCGATAGAGCTGGAAGAATTTCGCCACCGCGGCGATCGGCGAGAGCGTCTGGCAATAGGTGTAACGCATCTTCGCCGCCCAGCGGATGGTCGAGCTGGAGCCCTGCGACGGAATCCAGATCGGCGGATGCGGTGTCTGGTAGGGCCGCGGCCACGGATTGACGTAGCGGAACTGATAATGCTTGCCGTGGAACGAAAACGGGCCCGGCTTGGTCCAGGCCTGGATGATCAGGTCGTGCGCTTCGGCGTAGCGCTCCTGCGAGAAGGCCGGATTGATGCCGGTCGAATGATATTCGGCGCCGATACCGCGCACGAAACCGGCAATGATGCGGCCGCGGGTGAGGTTGTCGAGCATCGCGTATTCTTCGGCGATGTTCAGCGGATTGTTCACCAGCGGCAGCGCGCGGCCGAGAATCGCGATGTTGGCATGCTTGACGCTGCGCGCCAGCGCGCCGGCCAGCACGCCGGGTATCGGCATCATGCCGTAAGCGGTCTGATGGTGCTCGTTGAGGCAGACGCCGTCGAAGCCGAGCTGATCGGCGAACTCCATCTGGTCGAGATAGTCGTGATAGAGTTCGGCGCCTTTTTCCGGATCGTAGTTCTCGTTCGAGAACGTCACCCAGGCGGAACCGTGCTTGGCGATGGCGTCGAGATCGACGGCGCTATACGGCATCAAGTGGAAGTTGAAGAACTTCATGGCGTGATCCTAGTATTTTCGATGACGCAGGATCTTTTCGGAAAACCGGGTTCCACTTTTCCGGATCATGCTCTACGCCGCTTGTTTGCGCGCGCTGATAAAGCTTTCCAGCGCGGTAACGAATTCATCGGGCTTTTCGATCTGCGGAACATGGCCGCATTTCGGAACCATCACGAGTTCCGATCCCGGGATGGCTTTGTTGTAAGCCTGCGCATGTTCCTTGGGGAACGACTTGTCGTGGTCGCCCCAAATCACCAGCGTCGGCACGTCGATCCGGTGCAGCCACTTTGGCAGATGCGGATCGTGACTGCGCGGCTGCCAGGACAGTTTCGCGACAGTGGCGCGGTTCTTCAGCACCACATCTTCGCGGTCCGGGTGCATGACGCGTGCAACCATCTCCTCGGCTTTCTTCGGATCGTAGAAGAATTCCCGCAGGCGCTGCTCTTCGCTCATCAGGAACGAATCCGATTGCTTGGCGCCCGGCACATAAAGACCGGCGGCGTTGCACAATGTGACAGAAGCAAGACGCGATGTGTTGCGCACCGCGATCTCCGCGGCGAGCCAGCCGCCGAGCGAGTTGCCGACCAGATGCACGCCGCGGAGTTCCAGCTCGTCCATGAGGTCGAGATAGAAGTAGGCGAGGTCGTGAATGGTATCGAGCCAGCCGGGCGAATCGCTTTCGCCGAAACCCGGATGTTCCGGCGCGATCACTTCGTATTTTTCACTGAGCTTTTGCAGGACCGGCAGCCACGAAGCGCCGCTTGCGCCATGCAAATACAACAACGGCTCGCCGGCGCCGCCACGCATCAGCCGGATGCGGCAGTCTCTGACCGCAATTTCCGACGTTGTATGTTCCGCCATGCACCAAGATTGCTGGTTCACGCGGCCATCGTCAAGACGGGCGCAGGTGTGCGTAAATTCCGCATTACGGAAAGTTTGTTGCATTGCACGGCGCGGCAAATCCCCAATGTTATCCCCAAAGTGCGACAAGCATTTTGCATGTACGCTTTAACTTGCGACTCCCGATTGGTGCGATACCCTCACTATCAGATCAGTCGCGTGCGGTTCGCCGGATGTGACGATCGCCAAGGTCGGGTCGGCCCGGGTTGTGTAGCCGCTACCAGCGCCGCACCTTGTGGTAGATCCGAAATTGGCTTCCCAGCAGCGGGTAGCAGCGCTGAGAGCGTAACGGGCGGGCGCAAGCTCGCCCGTTATGATTCCCGCAATCGTTATCTTTGGCGCTCGTTGTCTGCGCTGGCTCAGAGTCTTGAGCCGGTTGACCCGCCGCGTAACTTGCGGCTTTCATGCCGAAGCATGGCAAGCCTGCGCAACAAACGGCAATTAACGGTCGAATGGGGTCATTGCGACCCTGCGGGGATCGTTTTCAACCCCCGTTTCTTCGAATATTTCGATTGGGGCACGTGGGGCCTGCTTGAGGCGGCGCTTGGTGTGAAGGCCCATGAACTCGCATCGACTTACGGCATTATGGGCATTCCACTGGTCGATGCCGGCGCCAAATTCCTCGGACCCGCCAAGTTTGGCGACGTGGTCGAACTGACGTCCTGGGTCAGCGAATTTCGCCGCTCAAGCTTCGACGTCATCCACGAGCTGCGTGTGCACGGCGCTCTCGCCGTCGAAGGCAAGGAAACACGCGTGTGGGCGATACGCGATGCGTCCGATCCGATGAAGATCAAATCGCAGCCAATTCCGCCTGAAGTTATCGCGCGGTTTGACGTGCAATGAACTCACTGTTCGCAGGCTGAAGTTGGAAAAGAAAAAGATATTCTCACCGAACCAGGTGCTGGCGTGCTCGTTTTTCGGCGGCCCGATGGCGATGATCTATGCGCTCTGGAAAAACTTCCAGGTGCTGGAGCGGCCAAACGACATGCAGCACATCCTGTTTTGGGGCGCGCTGTTCATCGGTTTGCTGCTACTGTTCTCGCCGTTCATTCCCGATTGGGCCGAGATCGTGGTGCCGATCGCGTATTCGTTCGGCGCGCGCTCGATTGCGCAGAACCACCAGATCACCAAAGAGGCCATCAGGGATTCGACGGACTATGAGTTTCAGCCGGCGCTGAATGTCGCTGCGGTTTGCATCGTGTTCTTCGTCGGATTTGTCGTTATGACTTTTGCGGTTGTTTTTGCGCTGATATCGGCAGGCGTCATCGAGCCGTAAGTGCCGCGCAGAGTTATGAGGTGGCCATGAGTCGCAGCGACGCTGTCTCTCGCGCTTACGCTTACTTTGACAACGGCGGCTTCCTCGCCGATCTGACGCGTCGCGTCGCCATTCCGAGTTCGAGCCAGGAACCTGAACGTGCGCCGATGCTGCGCGCCTATCTCGACGACGAAATCGCGCCGGTCCTGTCCAAGCTCGGCTTTGTCTGCCGCATGCTCGACAATCCATCAGCTCCACCGGTGTTGGTCGCCGAGCGTGTGGAGAATCCGGATTTCGTCACGGTGTTGATCTATGGCCATGGCGACACCATTCGCGGCCTTGATGATTTGTGGCGCTCCGGCCTGACACCGTGGAAAGTCACTGTCGAAGGTGAGCGCATCTACGGCCGCGGTACGGCCGACAACAAAGGCCAGCACAGCGTTAACATCGCGGCCCTTGAAGCCGTGCTCAAGGAGCGCGGCGCACTCGGCTTCAACTGCAAGATCATGATCGAGATGGCCGAGGAAATGGGCTCGATCGGCCTGCGCGAATTATGCGAGCGTCATCGCGGCGATCTGCTCAAGGCCGACCTGCTGATCGCTTCCGACGGCCCGCGCATCGCGCCGGACAAACCGACCCTGTTTCTCGGCGCGCGCGGCGGCTATCCGATCGATCTCATCGTCGACCTGCGTGACGGCGCGCACCATTCCGGCAATTGGGGCGGCTTGATCGCCAATGCCGGCATGGTGCTGGCGCAGGCGCTTGCCACCATCACCGATGGGCGCGGCGCGATCCAAATTCCGGAATGGCGGCCGCCGCTGCCGGACTCAGTGCGAAAAGCTCTTGTCGGCGTTGAGGTCGACGGCGGCGATGACGGACCGGCCGTCGATCCCGACTGGGGCGAGCCGAACCTCACGCCGGCAGAGCGGGTGTTCGGCTGGAACAGTTTTGAAATCCTTGCCTTCACGACCGGCACACCGGATCGTCCGGTCAATGCGATCCCGGGAACGGCGCGCGCGCACTGTCAGTTGCGGTATGTGGTCGGCACCAATGTCAGTGACATTTTACCGGCGTTGCGGCGTCATCTCGATCGTCGCGGTTTTGGTCAGGTCAGGGCCGAGACCGGCCGCAGTTCGCATTTCTATGCCAGCCGGATCGATCCGGCCGATCCTTGGGTGACATGGGTCGAGGCTTCGCTCGAACGTACGGCCGGATCCGCGCCGACAATTTTGCCCAATCTCGGCGGCTCATTGCCCAACGACATCTTCACCGATGTGTTGAACCTGAAAACGATCTGGGTGCCGCATTCCTATGCCGGCTGTTCGCAACATGCGCCGAACGAGCATTTGCTGGCGCCAATTGCGCGCGATGGCCTGGGCCTGATGGCGGGACTGTTTTGGGACCTCGGCGACGCTGAAATGGTGCGGCCTGCGCACTGATCGCGTTCTTTGTCGGGTTTCTTGTAGTTTCGCCCGCAAAGCGGTTTTGCAGGAGAATACACGTCAAACGCGTTATGCGGGCCGTTGTGCTCGCCGCGAGAGAAAACAATCGGAGGATTTGCCGATGGATGTCATCCAGGTTGGTCCAGGTTTTGGCGCCGAAATCCGCGGCGTGACGCTCGCCGATGTCGCCAATGACGATGCGACCTACAATGCCGTTCGTGCGGCATTCGAAGAGCACTCGGTGCTGCTGTTTCGCGGCCAGGAAATCAGCGGCGAGGGGCAGCTTGCTTTCTCGCGCCGCTTTGGTCCGCCGGAATTCACCAAAGTCGGCTCGCTCGGCACCGGCACGCATTTTGTCATTCTCACCACCATCGGCGATGACGGCAAAGTCGTTCCGGAGGATCATCGTTTTGCAATGCGCAACAAAGCCAATCAGCTTTGGCATACCGACAGCTCGTTCAAGAGCGTGCCGGCCCTGACATCGATCCTCTCGGCGCGGACTATTCCCGATCACGGCGGCGAGACGGAATTCGCGTCAACCCGGCTCGCATTCGAGCGGCTCGATCCGGCGACGCAAAAGAAGCTGGAGAATGCATTCGCCTGGCATCACTACGGCCACTCTCGCAAAAAGGTCGCGGAGGGCCTCGCCACCAAGGAAGAACTCGATGCGTTGCCGCCGCAGTGCTGGCGCATGGTCTGGCGCAACCCGGTCAATCGCCGTGGCGCGCTGTATATCGCGTCGCATACCTATGCGATCGAAGGCATGGAGCCGGCAGCGGGCGAGAAGTTGATCGAGGAACTGACCGCCGCCGCAACCGCGCCGGGCGTGACCTACGAGCACAAATGGAAAAGCGGCGACGTCATCATGTGGGACAATCGCGCTACCATGCATCGCGGCCGGCCCTGGCCGGGTAACGAGGCGCGCTACATGGTGCGCACGACGATCTCGGCGACGGCAGCCGACGGCCTTGAAAGTATGCGTCCACCGGCGCGTGTCGCCGCCGAATAGCTTTCCCAATCACGTCACCTGCCGAAGAAACGAGCGCTCCTCGCTGAGAATGAATCGTTCCTGCTGCGCGAAAGCGAAGTTGGCAACGCCGTCGGGATCGGCCCGAAGCCGCGCGCGGTAGGTTTCATAGGCCGCAAGGCTGTCGAACGAGATCAGCGCAAAAGCGATGTTGTCGGTGCCTTCGTGCGGCATCCAGTATCCGATCAGATCGCCGCCGCATTTTGGAATGATTTTCAGCCAGCGCCGGGCATATTCTTCAAAGCCGTCGCGTTTGTACGGATCGAGCTGATAACGGATGAACACAGTGATCGTCATCGCAGGTCTCCATTGCGAGCATGAGGATGCCCGCAAGATACGGCGTGATAGGGCCGCGATGCTTCGACGGCCGCCGTAGCGTTTCCGGGCGACGCGACAGCGCCGTTTCGATGCGGCGTTAGCCAGCCGGCATCAATCGGCGGAACGCTTCGACAAAGCGTTCGATATCGCTTTCATCGTTATAGACGTGCGGGCTCACGCGCATGCGGCCAAGGCGCGGTGCAACGTAGATCTGTTCGGCAGCGAGTTTTTCGATCATCCGTTCCGGCATGCCGTCGCGAAACCCGACGCTCACGATATGCGGCGCCCTGACATTTGGCTCGGGAATATCGAGACGATTACTGCGCAGGCCGTCAGAAAGCCTTGCCGTCAGCGTGGCAAGTCGCTCGGTGATCGCCGCGCAGCCCCATGTCGCCATGCGTTCGATGCCGAGCGACGCCATCTCCAGTGAAATAAAATGGTCGCGTTCGCCCATGTCGAAGCGCCGGGCGTTGCCGACATAATCGAGGTCTTTGAAATAGATATTCCCTTCCGAATTGATGCCGCGCCGGCCGGCGCTGGTCTGCTCCAGCGGGATCGCGTCCTGATGCCGCTTGGCAACGTAAAGGAAGGCGCGGCCGTAGGGGCCGAGCAGCCATTTGTAGGTCGGAAACACGACAAAGTCCGGATCGAGCTTGCGGACATCGAATTCCATGACGCCGGCGCCGTGCGTGGCGTCGACGAGAAGCGCAGCACCATGCTTACGCAATTCCGGCGCAATGCGATCGAGATCGAGAGCGCCGCCATCCGTCCATTGCACCGAGGAAATCGAAGCAACGGCAATCGGCGGCGCGCCTGGCCGTTCGATTGCTTGCAGCACCGCGCTGGTCCAATCGTGGTCGGCTGGACTTACGACCTCGTCGACGCTGAAATCCCTCGATTTTGGCCCGCGCCATCCATTCCAGTACCGGCGAGGAGTGATCGTTTTGCAGCACGAGGACGCGCGATCCGCGCGGTATGGGCAGTATCTTCGCGGCGGTGGCGACGCCGTAACTGACGGATGAGGTCAGTGCGACGTCGTCCGGATCGGCGTTGATCAGGCCGGCTGCCGCTTTACGCGCACGCTCGTATTGGCCGCTGGCGAACGCCGCATCGATCCGCCACGGCCGGCTTTTACGTGCGACCGCCTCGCGCGCGGCCTCGACCGTCGCCAAAGGCAACGGTCCGTAGGACGCGGCGTTCAGGTAGCAGACGTCACGCGGCAGATCGAATAGCGCGCGCTGCGATGCCAGCATGCGGCTTAGACCCTGATCTGATTAAGTTGAATCGAATCAGGGTCTAGATTTTTAGTTGGAGCATGATCGTTGCGGAAAACCGGAGGTCCACTTTTCCGGATCATGCTCTAGGCGCTTTCAGCGACGAAGGTGTTGCGCATTTTGCCGAGACTTTCGATCTCGGTTTCCATCACGTCACCGACTTTCAGGAATGTATTGGTGCCCTGACCGACGCCGCCGCACGTGCCGCAGCTAAAGAAGTCGCCGCTCTGCAAGGAGAGAATGTTGGAAGCGTATTCAATCTGCTCTTCCGGCGTGAAGATGAACTGTGAGGTGTTGCCGTTCTGCTTGACCTCGCCGTTTACGGTGAGCCGGATGAACAGATTCATGTGATCTTTGACGAAAGCGCGCGGCACCAGGAATGGTCCTGTCGGCGCGAAATTGTCGTGGCTCTTGCCGTTGAGCCAGTCCGAGCGCAGGCCGGGACGGTCGGCGCGCACCTGTAAATCGCGCGCGGAGACGTCGTTGGTGGTCATCCATCCGGCGACATGATCGATGGCGTGTTCGGCCTTGATGCGCTTGCCGGGCTTCGAGATGACGCAGGCGATCTCGGCTTCCCAGTCGATCTTCTTCATGTCGCTCGGAATTGCGATGTCGTCATAGGCTCCAGCTAATGTGCTGGAGGCTTTGAGGAATAGATACGGCTTCGATGTCGTTTTCTCGCCGGTGAATTTTGGGCCTTCCTTGGGCGTCATGCCGGCGCGCAGCATTTCGTCGACATGTTCCTGAAAGTTTTGCGCGGCGTAGAACATCTTGCCGGGCCGCCGCACCGGCGGCAGAACTTTCAGGTCCGACAGCTTGAACGCGCCGGGCCGCCTGTCTTTTTCAATCCGGGCGACGTGCTCCTGCAACGCGGCGAAATTCGCGTCCCAGTCTTCCAGCAGTCCTTCGATGCTGTCGGTCGTGGTCAGCTTGCTGCCAGGGATGCTGCGCAGGCCAATAACGTCGTCGCCGAGAACAACGGCGGCAAACGTGCCGCCGTTGTTTGCAAAAGTGCCGAGCTTGAATGGAGTACCGTTCATGGTTTTTTTGCTTCCGTGTAAGGGTAGATCAGGTTGCCGGTCTTATATTCGTTTGGCCACACGACAACCTCATGAGTGGTATCGCGGAAATTGTCGAGTGAATTGCCGGTGAGGTTCTGGAACTGGGTGAAAAACACGCGAGACTTCGCCCATTCGCCATCCTTGCCGAAAGCAATATCGCCGACCACTGTGTGAACGGCATGGCTGCGCAGCCATGCCGCAATCGCGACCTGATCGGTGCCTTTCGTCGCTTCCACTGCCTGCGCCAAAGTCTGGCCTGCCGCATAGGCGATTGGTGCAAACGCCCAGCCCATCGGGTCGATACCCTGCGACTTGGCTGCTTCCTGGTATTTGGCCAGCACCTCATTGGTGCCGGGAAACACCAGCGACTTGGCCGGCAGGAACACTTCGTTGTTCACGATGCCGTTCATCAACGGCCCAAGTTGGACTTTGATTGGCGTAACCAGAAGTCCGATGAAGGCGCCGCCGAACATTTTCGGCGCCAGGCCGACCTCGTTTGCCGCGCGGATGATACCGACCGTATCCGGCGGATAGGCCGCTACGAAGACGATGTCAGGGTTGAGAGCCTGCACCTGGCGCATCACTGGCGTATAGTCGGTTGTTGTTGGCGGATATTTCAAATCCAGCACGGTGTCGAAGCCGCCCATTTCCTTGATGCTTTGCCGGGCACCGTCCGCCGCGTTCTGCGCGAATTCGGCGTCTGCGGCGACGATGGCGACCGTCTTTGGGCGCGGGTTTTGCGCAGCCGCAAGCTGGAAAAAGCCGTAAGCGAAGGCTTTCTGTGGCTCTGGCCCCGTGGGCAGCATCGAGAAATATTGGTCGTAGTGGAATTTGCTGTTCGCGGCATTTGCCAGGATGCCGATGGTGGTCTTGTGGAATTGCGCCAAGACCGGAATAGCCGGCGCGACCATATTGGTTGCGTAGGGCCCGATCAGCAGGTCGACTTTGTCGACCTGGATCAGCTTGGTGTAGAGTTGCGGCACGTTGCTCGGATTGCTCTGGTCGTCATAGAACACCAGCTCGATTGGGCGTCCCAACAATCCACCCTTGGCATTGACGTCATCGCGCCAGATTTGCAGCGCGGTCAGGACTTGCTTGCCAATCGGCGCCACGCCACCGGTCAGCGACACGCTCAAGCCAATCCGGATCGGATCGGCGGCTTTGGCCGCATTGGCATAAACCAGCGCAAAGACGACCAGAAGCGCCGCCAGTGTGCGGCTCAATAAACCAAAAGCACGCATCGATTTCCTCCCCCTTGAACCCGCGGGTCTCTGAGGACCCCTTGATGACCTAATCTACAAGCAAGTTAGCTGCCGCGGAATACCGCTTTGCGTTTCGAGTGAAACGCTTCGACACCTTCACGGAAATCGTCAGATTGTCGCAGCCGGCTGTAGCAGTGCCCCTCCAGTTCGATTGCCGCTTCGAGATTGGTGTCCTCGGTCTCGTTGAGCAGGGTTTTTGCCGTGCGCTGCGCCAGCGGTGAAAATGCCCGAAGCTCGTCAACCAGCGCGTCGGTTACGTTCTCGAGCCTGTCGTCGGGGACACATTCGGTGGCGATGCCCCATTCGTAGGCCTGTTTCGCGGCAATGCGCTTGGAGCGCATGACGATGTCCTTGGTCCGGGTAATGCCGATGATCTTCTGCAGTCGCGCCGAACCGCCCGATCCCGGTATCTGGCCAAGCCGCTGTTCTGGCAGCGCATATAGGCAAGTCTCGGAAACAATGCGGAAGTCGCAGGCCAGCGAAATCTCGAAGCCGACGCCAAAGCAGTAGCCGCGATTGGCAACGATCACCGGTTTCGAACAACGCGACGGCGCGGCGATATTCCAGGCCAGTTTGGAGACATGCTCGGGCGAAGCGGCAAGAAAACCTGCGATATTGCCGCCCGAGGAAAAGTTTTCGCCTTTGGCGCGCAGCACGATTACGCGCACGCTCGCATCGTCGTCGAGCGCCTCGAATACCAGCCGAAGTTGATCGCGCTGTGCCATTTCGATGACGTTGAGCGGCGGCCGGTCGAGAATGATGTCGGCGCGTTCGCGTGCGGCGTCGATCTCGACATGAAAACCGTCGAGCTGTTGCAGGCGCGGATCAGAAAACACGGTCATGCAGCAGTTCCTTGTTAAGATGACGCTGGTTCGTACTCGCCGGCAACGAGTTTGCGGCGAAGTAGTTTTCCTACCGGCGATTTCGGAATTTCCGAAACGAAAATGTAGCGGCGCGGGCGCTTGAAGCTGGCGAGGCCCGAGGTGCGACAGTAAGCGTCGAGCTCTTCGGCCTCGATCGGCTTCTGACGCTTGATAAAAGCGGTGACGACCTTGCCCCAGCGCTCGTCCGGCAGGCCGACCACGGCCACTTCCGACACCGCAGCGTGAAGCGACAAACAGGATTTTATCTCTACTGGCGACACATTCTCGCCGCCGGTGATGATCATGTCATCGACGCGGCCGGTGACGAACAAGTCGCCATCGTCGTCGAAAAAGCCGGTATCGCCGGTGAAATACCAGCCTTGCCGCAGCGACTTGGCGTCGGCGTCTGGCCTGCGCCAATAGCCTTCGAAGGACTCGTCGCCGGCGAGGAGCGCAATAATTTCGCCTTCTTCGCCGGGCGCCGCGGCGTCATCCACCGATTGCGCGCCGAGCTTCACCACGCGCACAACTTGATTGATTCCGGCGCGTCCGGCAGAGCCTGGTTTCGCCAGCGCGTTCTGGTCGATGGTGAAGGTGTAGATTTCCGACGAACCGTAGTGATTGACAAATAGGTCCGGCTTGAACGCCGCCTGCAATGTCTTCAACAGACCATCGGTCATCGGTGCGCCGGCAAAGCCGAGCTTGCGTACGGAGCTGACGTCACTTTCGGCAAATGATTTGTGATGGACCAGATCGTGATACAGCGTCGGCACCAGATAGAGATTGCTGACACGCTCGCGGTCGATCAGACCGATGGCGTGCGCAACATCGAAGCGGCGCAAGCAAATGAACGCGCCGCCGATCAGCGCCATGGCGAGCAGTGAGCGCACACCCATGGTGTGATAAAGCGGCATGACGCCGAGTGTGCGTTCACCGTGGGCATAGAGATTCTGCGCCACATGAGCCACCGCGGCGGCGCGCTCGGCACGCTGGCGGCGCGGCACGCCTTTTGGCTTTGCCGTGGTGCCCGAAGTGTAGAGCATCACCGACCAGGCTTCGGCGTCGACGCGCGGTGCCACATTCGGCGCGGCAGCTTCGGTGAGCGATGCGAAGGCAATGTCCGAGCCGCGCGCCGTATCGAGTGCGATCCGCGGCAGGTTTTGCGCGGCCGCAGCGCCGAAGATGGCATCTGCAGAGGCGTCTTCGTAAACGATCGCCCGGGCTTCGGAATTTTCGAGATAAAAATCAATCTCGCTGGCGGTCGAGCGCCAGTTCACCGGCGTGATGATGATGCCGGCGAACTGGCAGGCCCAATGCAGGCTGGCGGCTTCAAAGCGATTGGTAAGGGCGGTGACGAGACGGTCGCCTGGCTTGAGTCCAATTGCATCGAAGCCTGCCACCAATGCCGAGATCTGCCGATACCATTGCGCATAGGTCAGGCGCGCGTCGCCATCGACGACCGCGAGCGCCTCGGGATCGCGGGCAACGCTGGCGAGAAAGCTGAGGCCGAGGTCGAGCATGAGAAACGCAGGTCAGGTGCACGGGCGCGCCATGATAGGCATTTGGCGGATGATGACAAACACACGCCAACCTCGCGGAAGGGGCTCCGCGAGGTGCGATTTAGACCTGCGCTTTGGTTATCGGCGGGTCGGAAACAGCGCAGCCGGGAAATCCGCGGCGGAGCGGTGATGCCGTTCGCGCGGCTGATAGTCCGGATGCGGATTGGGATCAGGCTCGACCGCTCGCCGATAAAGATGCCAGGTCGCGTGCCCCAGCACCGGCATCACCACCGTCAGCCCGAGGAAGAGGGGGATCGAGCCGATCAGCAGCATCGCGGCGACGATAAAGCCCCACAACGCCATGGTCACCGGATTTTCCGCGACGACCCGGATAGAAGTCGCGAGCGCCACGGCGGCGCCGACGTCACGATCGAGCAGCAGCGGAAACGAGATTGCGCCGATGCTCAACGCTACGACAGCGAACAGGAATCCGACGGCGGTGCCGACAACGATCAGGTTCCAGCCGGCGCGCGTGGTGATTACGTCACTGGCGAATTGACGGATTGAGCCCGGCGGGGCGTAGCCGAAATTAGCGATGTAGACGGCTTCCGCGGCCACCAGCCAGAGCAGGAAGATCGCCATCAGCAACAGGCCCATCGCCACGATGGCGCCGAGTGACGGCGAGTGCAGCACGTCGAAAGCGTGGCTTGATGAACTATCCAGCCCCGCTTCGCGGCGTCGGCTCAGTTCGTAGAGGGCGATCGCAGCGATCGGGCCGATCAGCGCAAAGCCTGCGGCGATCGGGAAGGCCAATGGCAGCATGGTGCCGCCCAGCGCAACTCCGATCATCAACAAGCCGAGCAACGGATAGATCACGCAAAGAAATATTGCGTGGCTCGGCATCGCCATGAAATCATCGACGCCGCGTGCAAGCGCGTCGAACAGATCGGACGGTGCGATATGGCGCACGATGGGACGAGAAGCATTCTCGCTCGCACCGGTCAGAATATGCGAATGGGACATAGAAATTCCTCCGGAACCTATGGGTTCGGGCCGCAGTCGCGGCCGGGGCCGCGCGGCGCCCGAGGTTGCTATGCACGCGTACTGTACTGCTGGGCGCCGGCAATACTGAGAAAGAACGACGCCAAAAATCCCCGATCGCTTCACAATCGGGTGTTGGTGCAGCGCAAGATTGCGGATACGAAAAAGGCCCCTGACGGGGCCCTTCTCGACGCGAAGCGGCGTCAATTAGTGATGCCAGTGACGGCCGCCGTGCCAGTGACCGTGCCAGCCGGGGCCGACGCCAACAGCCACACCCGGTCCGCCGTAATAGTCATAGTAAGTGCGGTCGCACGGATAGTTCGGGTAGCCGCAGTTATAATACGGTCCCGGCGCGCCAACCCCCACGCCTACGCCGCCCGGTCCCGCGTAGAATCCGACTTGCGCCATTGCCGGTACCGCGGTGAAGATGGTCGCCGCCGCTATAAGTCCAAGCGTAATTTTTTTCATACGGAACTCTCCTCTCGGTTCTTACAAGGAAAACGCGAGGCGAAAGTTGTTGTTCCGAAAATCCGCCGCACCGATGTGCCGCATCGTTCTATAAAATTTGATGGAACAAATACCAGTGTGCGTAAGCACGCACCTGAGCAACAGGCGGCGTCTTATTCAGCCGCGATCCGCAAACCCTGCGGCGCTTCCTCATCCTCATGCCCATGCTCGTCTTCTTTGCCACTCAGCCAGGACTGGAAGCGATCAAGATAAAGATAGATCACCGGCGTGGTGAACAGGGTCAGGACCTGACTGAACGCGAGGCCGCCGACCATGGCGTAACCGAGCGGCTGACGAAGTTCCGAGCCTGAGCCCGATCCAAACATCAGCGGCAGGCCGCTCAGGAGGGCGGTCATGGTGGTCATCATGATCGGACGGAACCGCAGCAGACAGGCTTGCCGTATCGCCTCGCGCGGGGACAGACCGGCGCGTTCGCGATTGATCGCGAAGTCGACCAGCATGATGCCATTTTTCTTCACGATGCCGATCAGCAGAATGATGCCGATGATTCCGATCACCGAAAGGTCGAAGCCGCCGAGCCACAGGCAGAGCAGCGCGCCGACGCCGGCAGACGGCAAGGTCGAAAGGATCGTCAGGGGATGGATGTAGCTCTCGTACAGCACACCAAGAATGACATAGACGACGACCAGCGCCGCCGCGATCAGCACCGGCTCGTTCGATAATGCCGCCTGGAATGCCTGCGCATTGCCCTGGAAGCTGGTGATCATGGTCGACGGCATCCCGATCCGGTCTGACGCTTGTTGAATAGCCTCGACCGCCTGACTCAGCGCAACGCCTGGAGGCAGGTTGAACGTCAGCGTGACCGCGGGGAATTGCCCGGAATGCGCGACCAGCAACGCCCCGATATGATCGGTATCGATATTGACCAGCGTTGACAGCGGTATGAGCTGACCGGTTGTCGGAGCCTTAACGTAAAGCTGATTGAGTGTGTCGAGTTTGCCCTGGATCGATGGCGTCACTTCAAGGATCAGATAGTAGGAATTGTTGGTGAAGAATTGCGTCACCTCTTCCTGGCCGAACGCGTCGTTGAGCGTGGCGTCGATCACCTGCGGCTGGATACCAAACCGCGCTGCCGCATCGCGATTGATATTGATTGTCACCAGCGGCGCCTGATTCTGCGCGTCTGAGGCGACGTCGGCAAGCTGAGGCAGCTTCTTCATCGCTTCCATCAGGCGAGGAGCCCAGATGCCGAGTTCGTGGAAATCGGGATCCTGCAACACGTACTGGAATTGTCCGCGGGCAATGCGGCCGCCAACGGTGATGTCCTGAGCCGCCGTGAGAAATAACCGCGCACCCGGCACTTGCGCCAGCTTGGGACGCAGCCGGTCGATGATTTGCGAGGCGCTGGCGTTACGGTCGTCGCGCGGTTTCAGTCCGAGGACAAAGCGGCCGGTATTCTGGGTATTGCCGTAGCTCGGGCCGAAGAACGATCCAAAGTCGGCGATATCCGGATCCTTCGCGATGACGTCCGAGAGCTGGCGCTGAATATCCTTCATCTTCGTGGCGGAGACGTCCTGTCCGCCTTCGGAAATCCCAAGGATCATGCCGATGTCCTGGGTCGGAAAGAAGCCTTTAGGAATCATGACGAACATCACGGCGGTGACGGCCATGGTCGTCAGGAACACGAGCAATGTCGGGAACTGATGATCGAGGACAAAGTCGAGGCCGCGTCGATAGCCATTGAGAACCGCGTCGAAGCCTCGTTCGATGATGAGATAGAGCCGGCCATGCTCCCGGTCGTGTTCACTGACCAGAAATCTGGAACACAACATTGGGGTCAGCGTCAGCGAGACGACCACCGACACCAGAATGCCGGCCACGACGGTGATGGCGAATTCATGGAACAGGCGGCCGACGATGCCGCCCATCAGCAATAGTGGAATAAACACTGCGATCAGCGAAATGCTGATCGACAGCACGGTGAAGCCGATCTCACGGGCGCCCTTGATGGCCGATTGCAGCGGCGTGGTGCCCGCCTCCAGATGGCGGAATATGTTTTCGACCACGACGATGGCGTCGTCGACCACGAAACCGACGGCGATCGTCATCGCCATCAGCGACAGGTTATCCAGGCTGTATCCGATCAAATAGATGATGGCCGTCGCGCCGAGCAGCGACAACGGCACCGCGGCGCCGGGAATGAGCGTGGCCTGGATGCTGCGCAGGAACAGAAGGATGACGAGCACGACCAGGATGCACGACAGCACCAGCGTAAACTCGACGTCCTTGACGGATGCGCGAATGGTCTGGGTGCGGTCAACGACCGTGGTCAGGTGGATACCCGGAGGGATAATCGAACCGAGATTTTTAAGCGCTATTTTGATGTTATCGACCGTCTCGATCACATTCGCGCCCGGCTGCTTGAAAATCTGCAGCATGATCGCCGGCTCATCGCGATGCATCGCGCCGAGCGTGACGTCTTGCGGGCCGCCGACGGCGTGACCGATATCGCGCACGCGGACCGGCGCGCCATTGCGATAGGCGATGATGACGTCGTTATAGGGTTCTGGCTCGGTGATCTGATCGTTGGTGGAAATGGCGAAGCTTTGCTGCGGCCCGATCATCGTACCTTTCGGTGCGTCGACCGTAGAGGTTGCAAGAGATGCCCGCACGTCTTCCAAGGTCAGTTGGCGCGCGGTCAACTTGGCGGGATCGACCTGGACGCGGATCGCCGGCCGCTGCTGGCCGCCGATCTGGACCTGCGCCACACCGGGAATCTGGGAAATTTGTTCGGCGACGACGTTTTCAGCGTAGTCGTCGACCTTGTAGAGCGGCATCGTGCCGGACGTCGCCGCTACGATCAGGATCGGTGAATCCGCCGGATTGATCTTCTTGAAAGTCGGCGGCGCCGTAAGATTCTTCGGCAAGGTCGGGCCAGCTGCCGTGATCGCGGCCTGCACGTCCAGGGCCGCGCCGTCGATGTTGCGATTGAGATCGAATTGCAATGTGATGACGGTCGAGCCAAGGGAACTCACCGAGCTCATCTGGCTGACGCCGGCGATCTGGCCGAACTGAAATTCAAGCGGGGTCGCGACGGTCGAGCCCATGATCTCCGGGCTTGCGCCGGTCAGCGTCGCGGTCACGTTGATGGTCGGAAAGTCGACTTGAGGCAGCGGTGCTACCGGCAGCAGTGGAAACGCGACGATACCCACCAGCGCCAGCGCCGCCATCAACAGCGATGTGGCGATCGGCCGGCGGATGAAAACTTCAGAGAAGTTCATCAGCTCTTGTCCGCCTGCTGGTCAGTCGTATTCGGAGGCGCACCGCTTTGGTTGCGGACATCGACGTGAGTGCCGACATCGAGCCTGGATTGACCGTTGAGCACGACATGCTCGCCGGCGGCGAGCCCTTTGGTGGCGATTGCCAAGTCCTCGCTGACGATCCGGGTCGTGATCGGACGCTGCTCCACCGTATTGTCCTGCTTAACAACCCAGACATACGTGCCATCCGGGCCGCGCTGCACCGCGACCGACGGAAGCGTAATGGCATCTTTTTGCGTCACAATCAGAATACGGATGCGGACGAATTCGCCGGGCCACAGCCGCTCGTCGTTGTTGGGAAACTCGGCCTTGAGCTGGATCGTACTGGTTGCCTGATCGATCTGATTGTTGATCAGCAACAGCTGACCTTCCGCGAGCTGGTCCTTGTCGTTCTGGTCGAACGCAAGAACCGAGACGCTGCCGTGAAGCATCGCCTCCCGCACTGGGCCGAGATCGCTTTGGGGCAGCGTGAAGATGACCTGCGACGGCTTGATCTGGGTCAGGACCGTTAGCGGGCTGGCGTCGGTCGGATGAATGATGTTGCCGAGATCAATCTGGCGGAAGCCGACGACGCCGTCGATTGGCGCGACGATGGTCGCGTAGTTGAGCTGGGTCTGCGACGCTTCGATAGCGCCCTGATCGGCATCGAGCGTTGCCTTGAGCTGGTCGACCTTGGCCTGTTGCAGGTCGACGTTCTGCTGTGTCTCGAAATCTTTTTTGACCAGGGTGGTGAAACGCTGGAGATCTTTCTCCGCATCGATGAGCTGTGCCTGGTCCTCGCCTTTCTTGGCATCCGCCTGGTCCAGATTGGCTTTGAACGTCGCAGGGTCGATCCTGGCGAGGACATCGCCTTTGTGGACTTCCTGTCCCTGGCGGAAATCGACCGAGACGATCTGGCCGGTGACCTGGGCGCGGATAGCCACCGTGTTGAACGCCTGCACGGTGCCAAGCGCGTCATAATAAATCGGGACATCGCGCTGAGCGGTTTGGACGACGGTGACCGGAACTTTGGGAGGGCCGGCGGCAATTGTGGTCTTGCCGTGCCGTAGGAATACAATGCCGGCGACGATGGCGATAACCGCAACACCCGCCAGCAAATAATAGGTCAACCGGGACCTGGGCCGGCCTAATGAAGGCCGGCTTCCATCCACGCTACTTGCACCGGTCGGCTCAACCCTAGCTTCCATCGACTGTTCCAACGCTCACCCTGCGGCGAGGACCCTCTGCGAATATGCTGGATGGCTTGGGCGTGCAATGCTGCACGCATTAAAGTTCGTTAAGGTGCCAGTTGTTTGCATCCGTTAACAATCAATTCCGCGTATAGATTCCGCCCGCGATCTGACAGGCTGTTCAGCCTGCCCGACCGAACCAAGTTCGAGCTCCCCCGGATTTGACGAAACGCCGGACCCGGCGCATTTGCAAATAAAGTTGTCCGGCTGCCGTCTTTGCGCGCTGGTGATCATAGAGCGCAATCCGCTCTGTCGCCCAGCTTATTTTGTAGGCTTCGTCGCCTAGCCCTAGATCAAACGTTTCAAAGCCCCGTTTATTCGTTTGGTCGACCAGATAATTCAGCAACAGATGCCCGGGACGATGACGTGCGTATGAAGCATCGTAAGCGGGCAAAATATAATAGAAGCGGCCTCGGCCGAAGAATCCGAGATGTGCAGCGACGACGGTATTGTCGACCAGAAGCGCTGAAAGATGGCCGATTTTTGCGTGCTGTTGCGGACTTGCGATCTGACGATAGAAGTCGGCTATTCCAGGCGCGCTCAGAAAATCGGCAGACTTTGTTTGCTGATACTTCTGCCGCTTCAGCTCGAATAACCTTTCTATAAATTCTTGGGCCTTGGCGCCGGTCGGGTTCACAATAAATTCAACGTCGCGTGTCTGACCGAGCTTGCGGAGTTCGCGGCTGAGTTTTTGCTTCAGGCTCGGCGAAGGCGTGGTGCCTCCATCCGGCTTTTCGGACTGGGCAAATCGCAGCAAATGACCACTCTCGCGATGCGGCGAGCAGGAAAGATAGGTCAGCGGATTGAAGACGCCTGAAATGTCGTTTGCAATCTTCTTCAGATCGATCACGTCGACGTTCGGCAGCAGCGCCAACACTTCTGGCCAGATTGCGTCAAACTCCTGTTGCGTGAGCTCGCGGCCGGCGTTGACGATAGGCGTATTAAAGTCCGCAACACCGCAGTCCATGAATCTCAGAAAGCGGATATTGAATTTGGTTTCGATGGCAAGCGGCAGATAGAGCACCGGCGCCGCGTCGCTATCCCTGACCACCACGAAATAACATTCGATCCGGCCGGCGCTGCCGATGGTGTTCATCCAGACATCGAGAAATTCGCGCGACTGATAGACGTACATTCTTGTGCCGCGATCGTCGGCAATCGACGGCCAATCCGACGCGAAGCGTTCGCGGCCGATCAATTCGGCTTTGAATGAATGTCGCGCGAGGCGGTGCCGCTGAGCGAGATCAAGGACGGTCACGTTCATCGCTAAAACGCCGTGCTGGGCCTGCGTTGCCGTGTGTCGCCATGCAGGCTTTCTAGCTACGTAATCGCTTACAGGGGTAAATTGGACGATCAGATCGCGGCCCGACCTCGACTATTGGTTAATTTCAGCCGCGCAGGACGTGGATAAGACGTGTTGTTGCCGGATGAATTAGGATTAACAGGCATCACGCTGTCTTTAGCTGCACGAACCGGCCATTAACGACGTGGCGCTACGGTGAAAGGATGAATGTCCAATTCAGCAGCGATGCCGTCGAAAGTGCGGCGCTTGTGCCGGGCGCGGCGCGGGAGGCGCAACGCTGTCTGTTTCTGCTGACGCCGAGCGGTGAAGAATGTGGCGTCGAGTTGTTCGGCCGATTGCTGGTGAACAAGCTGCAAGCGGCTTATCCGGATGGCGGATATGGCCTGCTTCCGGTTTCACCACACTGGCGAGATCTTTCTTCCACGCTGCGCGAGGTTGCGCGCGCAAGAAGCGTGGTCTTTAGCGTCCCGCTGACGGCCTGGAAGAATGTCTTGATGTTGCCGCTGGCGATCCTGTTGTTCGCCCGGCTAACGCGCCGCAACGTCGTCGTTTTCATGCACGAGTGGGCGGCGCTTCACTGGCTGAGGCGGCTTGCCTTGGCGCCGCTTGTGCTGCTGAGCCATGATATTATCGTCGTCTCACCGCTCATTGCCGGCGAGCTGGCGCATACGCGGTGGCTCTTCGGCGCGGAAAAGAAATGTCGCCTGGTGCCGAATGCGCCCACCGTCTCGCCTGGTCAGCCGAACGTGACCGAGCGTGTACAACGCGTTCGCGAAGCCGCTGAAAAATGCGACATCGTCATTGGTCATTTTGGCGCGCTCTACAAAGGCAAAGCCTCGACCGCGCTGCTCGATGTCTGCGATTATCTGCGCCGCCGCGGCGTTCGTGCGCTGATCCTGTTTGTCGGCAGCTTTCCACCCTCGCTGGACGGTTACGAAAAACAATTCCAGTCAAAGGTCGCCGAATACGGCATTGAAGATCAGGTGATCGTCACCGGCTATGTCACGGACGAGGCCGAGCTCTACACGCTTTTCAATGAGGCCGATGCATTTCTGTTTCTATTTCCGGAAGGTCTCACGGCACGCCGCTCCAGCGTTATCCATACGCTACTATCCAATCGGCCGGTGGTCGTCACCGCGCCGCGCTCGATGAGCGAATTCGCTCACCACAAAGGCTTCACGTCGGTGATCGAGTCCGGCGTGCTGTCGTTTATCCCGGATCACGCCGACATGCCGGCGATCGCCGAGAAGCTTCTTGGTGCAGCAAAACAGAGCGAACGCACGTCGCCGGCGATCGACGGCGATGCCTGGTGGACTGCGACGACCGCGGCCACGAATGCCGTTCTTTCACGAAATTGAATTGACGGTCGTCAGAGCATGATCCGGAAAAAGCCCACCCTCGGACTTGATCCGAGGGTGGGCTTCCGGTTTTCCGAAAGATCATGCTCCAACTTGAAATCTATGCGCCACTTTTGGCGGCCAAGACGCCCTGCAGAATTTCCACGGCTCGGATCAGCCGCTGTCGTGCTTTGGCGATGTCGAGTACCCAACACATCGCGAAATAGGTCACTGCCCCGATGGGAATGAGAATGATGAGTGCCGCCCTGTTCGACACATCGAGCACGCCATCGAGCATTTTTACGATCGCGACCATCGCCAGTCCCGCGATAAGGACGCGGATAGCGCGGCCCCACGGCAGAGGGACTGGAAAAGCCCATTGCGTCAGAATAACCGCGCCGAGAAAACCGAAAAGTTCCGCCGCAAGCCGTCCCCAGGCAGCGCCGACCGGGCCATACTTCACGATGAGCACATAGGCGAGGGTGCAGTTGAAGATCATCGTCGATGCCGTGTTGATCAGATAAAGTGAATTGCGATCAGAGAGCAAAAAGCCGATGTGAACGTACTGATACGTCAAAATCTGGAATATCACAGCGAGACAGATGATCGGCATTACCATTGTTGCCAGATCGCGAAAGTCGGGACCTAAAATCACGTTGGCGATGTGGTGCGATACGATGGCAAAGCCGAGCGCTGCCGGAAGCGTGATCGCCAGCACCAGTTCGAAGCATTCGCGTAAGTGATCGCGTGTCGCGTTGGGCCCGCGGTTGGCCAGGATCTGCACCGCCATCGGCATGAAGGTCGCGGCGATGCTGATCGCCGGAATGATCAGTGTTTGGCGGACGAGATCGACGCCGGCGGAATATTGGCCGGCCGCCGCCGCTCCCGAAAGGTGAGCGACGATGAAGCGGTCTACCGTCGCTGAAATCGAAGCCAATGTGAGCGAGAGGGTGAGCGGGAAGCCGGCTTTGGCAAGGTTGATGAGCAGCCTGCCGTTGAAATTGATTTTGGCCCCGCTCCAGGTGCGGCCGGTAAAGACGATTGCGACCAGAACGTAGGCAAGCATCGATGAGACGAGCAGCGTGACGCCGCTTCTGATGACGAAACTCAGGATGACACCAAAGGTCAAGATTGAGACCGCCCGGAGAGCGGTGACCCGCATTACGGTAAAGGCCTCAAATCGGGCTCGCAGCAATTCCAGGGTCGTCTCATAAAAGCCCAGCCCCATGGCGAGGGCGACCGTGGCCAGGGAAGCTTCGGCCTGCAGTCCTGCAAGGCGTGCTGCGATGTAGGCGAAGGGTGCGATGGCACAGGACAGCATCAAGCCGGGTACCACGGCGGCGCGGACGTCGGTGCCGTCGCCACGCGGCTCGACGCGCATGATGTAGAGCCTGAGCCAGCTGCACATGAAGGTACTGACGATGGCTGAGAAGCCCAGACCGAGCGCGTAAGTACCGAAATCCGCAGCCGATAACAGCCGCGTGAAGATAACGACGTTCAAAAGACCGAAGGTCGCCGAAAAAATGTTGGCCGCGAAATTGATCGCCGCCTGGCTCAGTAGCTTCGGATGCTTGCGCTGAAAGTTGTCGAACAGGTGCGGCTTGTGTTCGTCCGGCGGCTCAGCTTTGCTGGTAGAGCTGGACATCAGGACGTTCCCTGGCGGGAATGGCTGCCGAGCCTGGCCGAATTGTTCCGGCCCTGCGCTCAGATAGTCCAACAGCCTCGCGGATGGTAGTGACAGGAGTACCTGAAAAGGACTCTATGCACAGCGCTACCTGGCGCTCGGTCATGCCGTCGATCAATGCGGTGATCCCCGCAAGGTCGAGCGGAGCGTGGTCCCAATAGGCGTTGGCGAGACTCTCGGTAACGACGTAGTGGCTCGCCTCATGCCGGGGCATCATTCGGACGAATTGGCCATAAAGGAGATATTCCGAAAACGCGCGCGTTTTGCACAGTGCAAGAGCCCATTCCCTGCCAGTCGCACGCTCGATCGTGGCCGTCATGTCGTGCACGGTGTGTTTGTCCCAAACGATCACGTTACCGATGAAATCATCGGCCGGGAAAACAGTTGCTTCAGGTTGCCCCAGCATGCGATCGCAGTTGCGCACCCAGTTCGCGTGCATCGGCGAGTCTGCGACGATCGCCGCGCGATCCAGGTACAGCGGCGTCTGTTCGCTACCGGCGTATTTTCTCATATCGAACGGCCGCACGAAAACATTGTCGGAATCGATGAAACAGAATCGCTGCTCGGGCAATCGCGAAGCCGCCCCGATTTTCAGGATCTGTTGGACGTGCCAGCCATGGACCGGCGTCGACTTGAACGACCACCACAAGCGGCGTCCTTTGCGGGACAGAAACGGCGGTATCGGTTTGAGCCAACGCGGCAGCAGCTGTGAGGATGGCAGCACGACCCGGCGTTGGCGATTGAATTTGGCGAAGGCCGCCATGTCGTCGTCGTTGACGATCACGTAGTGCCGTTCATAGGAATGCACGAGCCGGTCGATGCTCTCGCACAGCAACGCAAAACGTTCGATGTCCTTGCTGTGACTCGGCGTGACCAGAGCGACCGGCTTTGCTGACGTGCTTTCCGAAAGGTTCGTCATTGAATCCGGTTTGGGTTCGGGGCGCCCGCATGGCAGTTCTCTGCATGCGCGCCGCTAGCGATCTTGAGTCCCTCCGCTACCGGCACAAGAACGCATCCCGAGTGCTTTGCCGTTACGACGGCCCATTCGAGCAGGTCGGGAACGACGCCAAATCGGCTCGGTTCTTCTCCGACGTCGTGGCCGACGAAAATCAGCCAGCCGTTACAGCGAATGGTTTCCGCGATCAGCGCGGCGATTTTCTTCCGATCGAGGGATGCGTTTTCCAGCGGCCATGATTTGAGCGACCCGAGGTCGGCGCTCCGGTGGTTGATGCCATGATCGACCGACCGGCAAGAGTTGAATTGCGTTTCAAGATAGCGCCGGGCGTTGAATGAGAGGTCGCCGTAAGGATAGGCGAAATTGCGCACTGCAATCTTGTCGTCGATCATCCTGAGCGCCGACTGATTTCGCGAAAACTCCGTTTCGAGGTCGCTGCGACCAAGCCGCGAAACCGCGGAGTGATAATAGGTTTGGCAACCGATCTCGTGGCCGCGCAGCCAGATCGCCCTGAGTTGCTCGATTGACGCGAGCAGGCCGACAGAGCCCGTTTTGCCGCAGCCTGCGCCCGCAATGTAAAATGTTCCGCGCGCGTCGTTCTGTTCAAGGATGCGCGTACCGATGTCGCACGCCGACACCGGAACGTCGTCGAACGTGAATGAGACCATTGGCCGGGCATTGCGCATCGGTAATTTCTTTGTGGCAAAGTTGCGCGCCAGAAATCGCGAACCTTTGCCGAGCAATTTTTGATACGGCGTCTCGACATGGCGCTTCGACCGTGGCCGGGATAATGCCTCCGGAATACTGAATTCTTCCGAAATCTTGAATCCTCGGTTTAACTGAACCTGGGTCATGTTTCAGCCACCGTACCTGCTCCGGCATTCGCCGGCATTTCATTTCACGCATGGTCAAGGCTCTTTGACCAGCGCCGCGCCGTCTTCGTGAAGTTGTATGAGTGATAACGGATGACGCGGTGCGGCGCTCGCATATCTGCGCAAATTCGTAAATCGTTAAGCCTAATGTCGCAGCCCGTCGGCGGAAACGGCTCATTGCGTGACATGCGCCACGTTAGACATGCGCCACGTTAACGGTACTGCTCGTAGTGCAGATCGAATTCGGCGGCGATACGTCCAGCGCCACGCGCGGTTCGCATCAGGCTGCTCATCATCGCGCGGCGGCCGCGTAGCGCCGCCACCGGCAGCGACAACAAGCCAAGGCCGAGCAAGCCAAGACCGATGTACCAGCCGCGCACCGCGCCGGCGAGTCTGCCGAGGAACTTGCGCTCGAGACGGGTCGCCTCGGAGCCGTTGCGGAACTTACGGCGCAACAGATAGCCGATCGTGGTACGCGCCGGCGGCGTGGTCTCGAATACTTCGGCTTTGTCGGCCCAGGCGAAGCTGCGGCCGTCGATACGGCAGCGCCAGAAAAAGTCGTAATCGCTGCCGCCGGTGAGAGCGAAAGCGTGCAGGAATGGCTCGTCCAGATATTGTTCAAGGACGCTGCGCTGGATCAGCATATTGCCGGCGCCGTAAACTATCGGAACCGGTCCGGTGTCATGGCGAGCCGGGGCATAGAAGCCGCTCTGAGCCAGCCAGTGATCGGGTCGGTCGAATACCGGCAACACCGGCCCGCCGACAATGTCAGCACGGTATTCCAGCGCGACACGGATCATCTCGGTAAGCCAGTTGGGATCGGGAAATTCGTCGTCGTCGAGCACCGCGACGTAATCGGGGCTGGGCGTTGTGCGGCAAGCGGCGCCAAAGGCGCGATTATAGGCGTAGGTATGGCCGCGGTTCGGTTCAACGATACAGGTGAGTGGAAAGCGAAAGGTTGCCGCAGAGTGTCCAACAACTGCGGCGCCGCTGCGCGTCTCGGCGTCATTGTCGACGACAATCACATCAAGCTTGCCGGCGTAGTTCAGTTGCGCGACGTGTGACAAAAGCTTGCGTAATCCGTCAGGGCGGCGGAATGTCGGTATGCACAGACATACATGCGGCGCGGTCGGCTGCACCGTCATGGCGCACCGGTTCGCGTCAGCAACAGATAGATCGCGTGCGGGTTGGTCATCAAATAACGGCCGGAGAGACGGCCCGGCTCCAGATAAATCCGATAAGCCCATTCCAGCCCGGCGCGCTGCATCCATCCCGGTGCGCGTGTGTTTTTCCCCGACATGAAATCGAACAAGCCGCCTGAAGTCTTGATCAGGCCGACGCCCGTAAGCCGGTCGCGATTACGTCGCGCGAACTCCTGTTCGTGCGGCACTCCCAGTCCGAGCCAGAGAATATCCGGTTCGGCTTTGTTGATGGTTTCGATGATCCGGTCTTCGTCACCGTCGCGGCGCATATAACCGCAACTGTGTCCGACGATGTCGAGCTGCGGATAAAGCGATTTTGCCCGGCGCACGGCCTGGTCGACGACCGTTTTGGCCGCGCCGAGGAAGAACATGCGCGCGCCGCGTTGTTGTCCGACAATAGCAGCGTCATGGAAGAAGTCGGTGGTCGCTACTCGTTCGGGAAGCGGCGTCGCGTGAAACAGCCGCGATACCAACACCATCGGCATGCCGTCGGCGTGGATGAGGTCGGCGGCTAGAAAGAGTTCGCGTAGCTCCGGTTCCCGGGCGCATAGCGAGAGCACCTGACCGTTCGCCGATGTGAAGATGAGAGGCGGTTTCGCGCTGCCGCGCCGGGCCAGTGCCGTGTCGATCATCAGCGTCCGCCGACCTTTTGCGGTCGATCACGGCAATAGGCAGGCCGCCGATCGTTGCGACCGGCACGTCCCATTGCGCGTCTTTGGCGGTCGCAGCGAAGCTCAAATGGCCGGATTGTGCCGGCATGGCGGTGCGCTCCTTCGTTATAATAATTAGGCACCAAGCTGCAGAAAATAAAGGTTAATTAGGCGTTAGCCTTAAAGGATCGCATCGTTGATCGCGACTATGCGGAAACTCGTGTCCGCGCCAAAAGACTAAGGCCAAAGGCGGAAAAAAGCAGATCAGCCAGAACGCGCCGACCGCTGAAGCTCAGGCTGTGCCGACGCCGGTCAGCACCGCACCACGCACTTTCATTGCATCGGGGCCGAGCTGCGAGATGAACTGTTCAGCCGCCTCGCCATCCTCCTCGGTCGGACGCACGACCAGCACGATGTGATCGACCAGGCCGGCGAAGAAACGCGTACTGGGATCCCGGCTCAAACCGATCGCCGCTACGATCACCATGTCGAAGCGTTTGGTTTTATCGAAGGCCTGTTTGATGTCTGCGTCGCTGATCGGGCGATCGCGCCGGCTGTTTGATGCGACGAACGGGACCATGTTGATGTTGGTGTCACGGTCGCGAACGATGACTTCGGAAAGCTCACGGCGACCGACCGCGACGTCGACAAGCCCGGCATCGCCTTCATCAGCCTCGATCGCCGATAGCGTACGGCGCTGGAGATCGGCATCGATCAACAGAACCCGCTGGGTCGGCGCGATCGCCGCGGCGAACGTCAAGGCAACGGATGCGGTGTCGTCTGCATCATCGGCGGCAACCACCAGGATGCTTGGATTGCCGCGCTTTCTGTGGCTTTCGCGAACGGCGTCGTAAACCTTCTGCATCTCCTGCGCGAAGCGGGAGTTCGGATCCTCAATGGCGTCGAGGCTGTAGGAAGTATCGGCCGGCGGCAGTTCCGCCAGCACCCGGATCGCAGGCTCCGCGTCGTAGCGCTGTCGTAGGCGGGCGGGCGAGATCGGCCAGAGCTTCCGCATTCGCTCGCCAACACCGCGCGATGGCTCGGCGGCCGGCTGGCTCCGCGCGTTACCGGTCTCGCTCAGCGCGCGCAGGATAACGATACCCGTGCCGCAAGCGCCGCCCAGCATCATTGCGGCCAGACCAATCAGCAGGCTCGACGGTGGCGAACTGCGGACCAACGGCAGGTCGGCGCGCGATATAATGCGAATGTTCTTGGTATCGACCAGCTCTTGCTCACCGGTTTCGCGGGCGCGCACCAGGGAGGCCTCATAGACGGTGCGGTTCGCCTGTACTTCGCGCTCAAGCTCGCGCAGGCCGATCAGTGACTGGTTGGTCGACTTTGCCGTGCCCTTGAGGGCGTCGACTTTTTGCGAAAGCAGGTCCTCGCTGTCTTTCGCGCTCCGGTATTCGGTGCGCGCCGAAAGCGCGATGCGATTGACCTCGTCTTCGATCAACGCGTGAACCCGCTCGGCCTGCGCTTCGATTTCGATAACAGCGGGGTGACGTTCGCCGAGCGAGCTTTTCTGTTCGGCTTCGCGGCGCATGACGTCGGTGTATTGCGTACGCAGCGCGGTGATGGTCGCCGACTGCACCGCTTCCGGGAAGGCGCCGATGTCGAGTTTTCGAACGCTGCACGTTTTCGATCTGGTCGAGGCGGGCTTTTGCCTGCACGGTTCTTGCGCGCGCGGTGCTGAGTTCGGTGTTCAGGTTGGTAAGCTGCTGCTCGTTGACGAGTTCGCCGTTGGAGCCAACGATGTTGTGGCTCGTCTTATAGGCTTCGACTTTGTCTTCGGATGTCACGCAAGCGGTCCTGAAGCTCTTTCAGGCGGGAAGACAAGGATTGCGATATCTGGCGCGCGGCGTTGGCGCGGGCTTCGGTTTGTTCGGTAAGGTACGATTGGGCGATGGCGTTGGCGATCTGCGCCGCCTTGGCCGGATCTTCGCTGGTGACGCTCACTTCGACCACATAGGTGCGCTCGGGCCGCTTGATGTCGACATGCTTGCGCAGATTGTCCAGCGCAGTGAGAACTTCCTGATCCGGTGACTTCGCGCCGCGTTCGAACTCAGGATCGCGATCGAGCCCTTCAGACGTGACGACCCGGCGCAATACGCTGTCGGAGGCGATGATACGGACCTGGCTCTCGACCTGGAGCACGGCGGCATCGCTTTGCGGGATCGTTGGAGAAATGTCGGTCTGTGCGGCGCGTAGATCCATCGGATCAATGAGGATCTGGGTGGTCGCCGTATATTTGCGGGGCGCGAGGAGCACGAATGCCGCGGCGAGCAAGACCGCGAGCACGACCGAAAGCAGGATCGTCCATTTGCCCCGCCAAAGGGCCGACCAAAACCTGCCAAAATCGAAATCGCCGAGTACGCCAAAGCCTGGCGCGAGATCGCCGCTTCTCGCTACCGCTGCCGACTGGCCGTAACCGGACGCTTCGAACATTCGCTACATAACTCTCTTCACTGCGGAAAGGCCGGTTGCGCAACCGACGCCCGAAAGCGCCGTCGGTCGATTGCGTCAAAGGCCCGCCCGATCGCAATCAAGGCCTTGCCAACAAGGTCTCGCCAAGCGGCAATTCCATAGAACGCGTTATGGTAATCAACTGATAAAGAAATAAGGTTAATGCCCGGTGTACCGGGCTGAATTGCTTCGGGAAATTAAGGAATTGCCTGCCAGTAGGCGTCACGCCTCAGCGCCGGAAAAACCGGTAAACTGCGGCAATCACGACGCAGAGCGCCACCGCCGGAATCCAGATCAACAATGTGCCGATCAAGGCCAGGATAATAGCCGCGATGATAAGCCCAAGCACCAGCATGATGGCGGCAAAGCCGAGCGGGCCCGGCCGCATGACGAAGATTCGTTGAGTTTGTCGTGTGCCGTCCTGCCCCCAGCTTGATTGCCCCCAGCTTGTTTGCCATGTCGATTGCCATGGTGATTGCGATGACGAATTCCGCCTGCCCGTCCGATCCGGTGGGATGATCTCCGGTTCGGCGCGAGGTTGTTCCGGCAAGTTTGGATCGTCGGCCATGGTGCGCTCGTACGCGGCTGTTGCAGGTTGCGCGGTTATTGCACATTTGGATGTGGGGATCGCGCAGGCTACGGCAAGCGGCGCTTTGTCGCCCGGTCGAAGCGCCGCCAGACCGCTTAGGTATTGGCTGTGACACTTTGCTCGGCGCGATCCAACTGCGCCAGCCGGTAGACGGCAATCGAAACAAGCCAGCTGACAGCAAAAATCGCGATGATCAAATAGCCCAGGCTGCCGAAGTGATCGTTGAGCCCGCCGACAAACAGCCAGAACGGTCCATCGAGGTTCAAGCGGTCTGCGAGCAGACCCAGCGCTTCGATGCCGCCGATCAGCACGGCCACCAGCACCGAAACGAAAGTGATGGTGAGGTTGTAATAAAGTTTGCGGATCGGCTTGGTGAAAGCCCAGCCGTAGGCGCCGAGCATCAACACGCCATCGCTGGTATCGATAAGTGACATGCCCGCGGTGAACAGTGCGGGAAACACCATGATCGACCAGATCGGCAATCCCTTGGATGCTTCCGCCGCCGAGATGCCCAGCACACCGATCTCGGTTGCGGTGTCGAAACCGAGCCCGAACAGCAGTCCGAGCGGATACATATGCCAGCTTCGCGAGACGATGCCGAATAACGGCCTGAACACGCGGCCGAGAAATCCGCGCTGCGCCAGGAGGCGATCGACGTCCTCTTCGACGAAACTGCCGCCGCGCCGCACTTCGCGAAACGTGCGATAGACCGAACGCAAGATCATGAAGTTCGCAGCGGCGACGAGGAGCAGAAAGATCGCCGAGATCGATGTGCCGATTGTGCCGCCGATCAGCTTCAATTCTTCGAAGCGGTCTTGCAGCGCGCTCGCCGTCAAAGCGACGGCAGCGGAGGCAAGCACCACAACGGTCGAGTGACCGAGCGAGAAGAACAGGCCGACCGAGAGCGGCCGCTTGCCCTCCTGCATCAGCTTGCGGGTGACATTGTCGATGGCCGCGATGTGGTCTGCATCGACAGCGTGGCGAAGCCCAAACGCGTAAGCCAGGAACGCGGTCCCGACCAATGTTGGATAATCGCGAAATGCAACCAGCGCCCACACCCAGGCTAGAACGTTGGCTGCGATCAGCGCGCCATAGATCGTGGCAAGCTTGCCGCGGATTTCCGCGTTTCGATCATTGAACAAACTGGCCAAAGCAGCGCGCATGATGCGGCACGCTACCGACTCCGCCTGTCTGCACGCAAGAGCGGATGAGCGGAATTTAGATAATCGTCATATCGGCGAGAGTTGGGCCGCCGCCGATCGTGACGGGATTGTTCTGTTATTCCGGCTGGATACCTGCGGTGCGGATCACTTCGCCCCAGCGCTGAGTTTCAGTTTTCAGAAAGGCGGCCATTTCCGCCGGCGTGCCGCCACCCGGCGACAGGCTAAGCGCCTTGTATCGCTCGAGCAGTTCCGGATCCTTCATGGCCTTGTTGACGGCGTCGTTGAGCTTGGCGATCACGCCGTCCGGAGTCCTCGGCGGCGCCGTCAGGGCATTCCAGGTATCGGAATCACAGCCGGTCACGCCGGATTCCTCCAGTGTGGGGATATCCGGAATTGCCGGCGCCCGCTGCTTGGTCGTGACCGCAAGGATGCGGGCCTTGCCGGCTCTGTCGAGTCCGATCGACGTCGCAAGCTCGGTGAACATCAGGTCGACGTGGCCGGCAATCAAATCGTTCAGCGCCGGCGCAGTACCCTTATACGGCACGTGAACCAGCTTGGTGTGCGTGATGCTCTCGAACAGTTCGGCGGTGAGGTGCGAGGTCGTGCCGACGCCCTGGGATGCGTAATTGAGCGTCCCCGGATGGGCTTTGGCATAAGCGATAAACTCCTGCACGGTTTTCGCCGGAAAATCCGGGCGTACCAGAAGCACATTTGGTACGTGCGACATGATCGCGACCGGCTTGAGCTGGGTCGGATCGTAATTGAGCGACTTGTACAGGAACGGATTCGTGGTGATCGGCGACGGCTGCGACGCTAGCAGCGTGTAGCCGTCAGGGTCCAAATGGTACACGTAATCGGCCCCAACGCTGCCGCCGGCGCCGCTCTTGTTGTCGACAACGAGCGGCTGGCCCAGCAGTGGGCCCACCTTCGCCGCGACGATCCGCGTTACGGTGTCGACGCCGCCGCCAGCCGGAACTGATACCCACACCTTGATCGGATGGTCGGGAAAATTCGCGTCCTGTGCGCCTGCAGCCGCCGCCACCAAAAGGCAGCCGCACACGGCAATTGCAATGGAACGTCCAAACATACGTAAAGCTCCCAGATCCGTCGCCACAATGATGAAGGGCATAGCCGAGATTTAAGTCCCGGTCCCGCGACCCGCTGCCGCGTTATGCATGCCGGTTCTGCCGTACCGTGGTTCACAAATCAAATGGCGAGCCATAGGATCGCCGCCCAACGCGTAAGGGAGAGGCGTCGCGATGAGCAAGCTTGATTTCATTCTTGAAGAACTGGTGACCGCCAACCGCATCCTGGCCAAGGAGGGGATTGTCGATTTCCTTCGGCCATGTCAGCGCCCGCCATCCCGATAATCCGCAGCACTTTCTGCTCTCGCGTGCCCGCGCCCCGGAGCGTATCGAGCGTGGCGACATCGTCGAATATACGCACGACGGCACGGCGATCGACGAGCGCGGACGGGCGCCCTATCTGGAGCGGTTCATCCACGGCGCGATCTACGAGGCGCGGCCCGACGTACACTCCGTCGTGCATAATCACTCGCCGAGCGTGATTCCGTTCGGGGTGACCAACAAGAAATTGAAGCCGCTTTTGCATATGTGCGCCTCGATCGGCCACGAAGTGCCGGTGTGGGATTCCCACGACAAGTTTGGCGACACCACGTTGCTGGTCAGCGACATGGACATGGGGCGCGATCTGGCGAAGCTGATCGGCTCGAACCCGAGCGCGCTGATGCGCGGCCACGGCGCGACCGTCGTTGGCCGCTCGGTGCGCCACTCGGTGTTCGTTTCGGTGTATCTCGAGGTCGGCGCCAAACTGCAGATGCAGTCCATGGCGATGGGTGACATCAAGTATCTCACGCCCGGCGAGGTCGACAAGATCGCGGCGCGCGTCACCGACTACACACTCAATCGCGCGTGGGAGAACTGGGCGCGCCGCGCCGACCGCGAGATGCAGCCGCAGCCTGCTTAAGGTCGGAGCCGGAGCGCTCACGTCAATGATGACAGCAGTCTTTGCAACCCTGCTTGCCGCGCTCGTATTCGAGTTTGCCGGGTACGGCCGTGCCGCGGTCGCTTGTCTGCTGCTTTCGCTTGGCCTCGGGGCGTGGCTTTTCCTGTGGGAGGTCTATAGCCCCGACTACGGCTTCCGCATGCCGTGGCTCGAACTGTAGATGGCTCGAACTATGAAACGGCTCGAGCTATGAGCGGCATCGCGCAAGTTGATGCTCCGGTTGCGGCGACGCTCGACCGGTTGCTCCTGATGACCATGCTGATCGCGCTCGCGGCTACGCTGACCGCGGCGATGGTGATGCAATACGCGTTCGGCGAAATCCCGTGCCCGCTTTGCCTGCTGCAGCGTTACGCCATGTTCGGCTGCTGCTTCGGAATTGTCATGCAGCTAGGATCGGAAAATTCGGAGCGCGGCGCCGGCGTCGGTGCGCTCTTTGCGCTGGTGCTTCTGATAATTTCGGTGCGGCAGACGCTGCTCGATCTGTTCCCGCGTCCGGGTCATGCGTATGTCGGCAGCGCCGTGTTCGGGCTTCATATGCCGGTTTGGTCGGTGTTGATCGCGGTCGCTTTGCTTGCCGGCTTTGCCGTACGGTTGGCGTTGTTTGGTGCGGCGCGTCCGTCCGCTCCAAATGTATTGCCGCTGATGGGCCGTTTGACCCGATACATCGCCTTCTATGTCGTCCTTATCTGCGCGATCAATTTCGGATCTGTCGTCGTTCAGTGCGGTGCGGGTGAATGCCACACCACGGGATACGTCCTGCTCTCTTCACCGCATTGACCGAACGGCGTCGGCGGGCGAGAGATGCCGCCGTGACTTGCCACCGGGGGGAGACATCATGCGGCTGCGTTTTCTGGTTGTGATCGGTGTCGCGCTGATCGCGACGGTAGGTACTGGTTTGACGGCATCGGCTGATCAGACGTCGGCCAATCAGTCCTGGCCGACGCGGCCGGTACGCTTCATCGTCACGCTTGGTGCCGGCAGCGGCGCGGATATCGGCGCGCGGCTACTCGCCGATCGTCTCAGCCAGCGTTGGGGTCAGCCCATCGTTGTCGATAATCGCCCGGGCGGCGACGCCATCGTCGCCATCAATGCCTTCGTCTCGGCTCACGACGATCACGTCTTGCTGTTCTCGCCGACGGCGTCGTTCACCGCGCATCCGTACCTGCACGATAACCTGCCGTACAAGGCCAGCGACCTCGCCCCGATCGCGCGGGTCTCCAACACTCTCATCGGCGTTTCGGTGCCGGTTGGATTGAAACCGAATTCGCTCAAAGAACTTGTGGCGATGGTGCGCGAGCAGCCCGGCCAGTTGAACTGGGCCGGCGTGACCGGTGCGCTGGATTTCGTGTTCGCCGGCTGGCTCAAGCAGGAAGGGCTAAACATCAACAAGGTGCCGTACAAGAACCCCGTCGATGCCGCGAACGATCTCGCCGAAGGGCGCGTGCAGGTCTACGAGGCATCGCTCGCGATCGTGCGGCCGCAAATGCAGTCCGGCAAAATCAAGGAATTGGCGGTCGTGAATACGGTTCGTGCGCCGACACTGCCGGACCTGCCGACAGCGGCTGAAGCCGGGTTTCCCGGGCTCACGCTCGACGGGCTGGTGGGTTTGTTCGGTCCGTCCGACATGCCGCTTGCGCTTCGCCAGCGCATTGCATCCGATATCCGCGCGGTTGCCGACAAGACTTTTGAGGATCGTTTGACCACCACCGGCCAGCTCATGAATATCGGCGGACCGGAAGAATTCGGAAAATCGATCGACGCGCAGCGCGCCCAGGTCGCGGCTTATGCGAAAGAGCTTGGCGTCGCTCCGATGCAGTAAACCGGCCAATATTCCGCTGTCGAGCGAATAGCCGACATGGCGGGACCGGCCAGCTGTCGGCGAAGGGCCGTTCGGTGTTGAAGCTGCCAGTTCGAGCTCGCCGCGGAAATCCTCAGCGCCCGCCAGCTTTGCACGATCACGTAACTGACGTAGCATGGTTGGACATCATTGACCCGCCGAGGAGGCAAAGATGTCACCAGTCGCCGAGCGAACCCGGGCAATTTCCGTTACTAAACTGCATCCGAAGATCGGCGCGGAAATCCGCGGCGTCGATCTTAGCCGAGCGTTGGACGAAGAGACATTGCGGCAGATCAGGGACGCTTGGCACAGCCACACGGTGCTGCTGTTCCGCGATCAGGATCTCAGTGAAGACGATCAGCGCCGGTTTGCTTCCCATTTTGGCCCTGTTGCGAAGCGAGTGCCGCCGAAGCCGGGCGCAAAAGGGGCGGAAGACTCAGTAGCCTGGGACGACATGATGATGGTTAGCGATCATGTCGATGCTAACGGCAAGGCGCTCGGTACGCTCGGCCATGGCGAAATGTGGTTCCACACCGACAAGTGCTACCACCGGCAGCCGCATCGCGCGACATTCCTCTACGGCATCGAAATTCCGTCCGAGGGTGGGCACACCCAGTTTTCCAGCATGTATGCCGCTTACGAAAACCTGCCGGCCGATCTGAAACAACGGCTTAACGGCGTCATGGTTGTGCAGGGCCAGCAATATAACGTTGGCCGCCGCATCGACGTGACGCTGCCGCTCGAGAGCACCCATCACTGTGCGCAGCCGATTTTCGTCAGCAATCCCGGCTCCGGTCGCAAGGCGCTTTACGTCGCCAGCCAGAACTCGATGTGGATCGAAGGCATGGACCGTGGCGAAAGCGAAGCGCTATTGCAGCGGCTATTCGCCATCGCCGAGGATCCCGCAATCATCTACGAGCACGCTTGGCGGCGTGGTGATCTCATCATGTGGGACAATCTCGCCTGCCTGCACGCGCGCACCGATTGGCCGAGCGAGCAGCGTCGAACGTTGCGCCGGTGCACGGTCGAGGGCGAACCGCTTTACTAAAACGCTTAAATCGCGGGCGGACATGCTGAAACATTCCCGCCGAAGTATTTTGCAGACGGTCGCGGGCGTCACGGCGCTCACGGTGTTGCCGCGCTCGGCGTGGCCGCTCGACTATCCAACACGGCCGGTGCATTTGATCGTCGGCTTTGCAGCCGGCACCGGGCCGGACCTTATCGCCCGCCTGATCGGACAGCGGCTGACGGACCGGCTCGGTCAGCAATTCGTCGTCGAGAACCGGCCGGGCGCGGGCAGCAGCATGGCAGCACAGGATGTGGTTGCCGCGACCGCCGATGGCTACACGTTACTGCTTGCCGCCAATGCAAATACCGTCAACACCAGCCTTTATCCGAACCTGCCGTTCAACTTTGTACGCGACATTGCGGCTGTGGGCATGATTTGCAGCGCACCTAATGTGCTGATTGCCAACCCGGCCTTGCCAGCAAAAACCTTTGCGGAGTTCCTCACTTACGCGAAAGCAAATCCCGGCCGGATCAACATGGCATCGGCCGGTATCGGCACAACGCCTCATCTCTTGTACGAGCTATTGCGGATGATGACGGGCATTCAATTGGTTCACGTGCCCTATCGAGGTGGGTACATCGCCGATCTCCTGAGCGGTCAGGTGCAGGTCGTGTTTTCAACAATAGCCCAGGCGCTCGAGTACGTCAGGGACGGCAGATTGCGCGCGCTTGCGGTGAGCAGCGCGACACGGTCGGAGGCTTTGCCCGACGTGCCGGCAATAGGTGAATATGTGCCGGGCTATGACGCCAGCGGCTGGTTTGGCATTTGCGCGCCCGCGGCCACGCCCGGGGCCGTCGTCGACAAGCTCAACAACGAGATCAACGACATCGTTGCCGAGCCGGCCACGCGAGCGCGCCTCGTTGGTTTGGGCCTGCGGCCGCTGTCTATGACATCCGCGCAGTTTGGTGAACTGATCGCCACTGACACTGAAAAGTGGGCGAAGGTCATTCGATCGGCCGATATCAAGATCGAGTAGTTGAACAGATTGGATCGCGGACATAACAGGTATCGCAGAAATAAAAACGGCGGCTCTTAAGCCGCCATTTTCAATAGCGATCTTTGGCGCTGTTATTCCGCGGCGAGGCGGACTTCCGGCGCAGCGGCGCGTACGTCGGCATCGACGTGCTTTTCATATTTGACGAAGTTGTCCTGGAACATGCGGACCAGCTTGCGCGCGGTCTCATCGAACGCAGCTTTGTCCTTCCAGGTCTTCATCGGATAGAGCAGGTGCGGCTCGACGCCCGGCACCGAGGTCGGCACCGCGAAACCGAAATAAGGATCGGTGCGATAGCTGGCGTTTTTCAGTGAGCCGTCGAGTGCGCCGGTGACCAGCGCCCGGGTCGCCTTGATCGGCATGCGGCGGCCGACGCCGTAGATTCCGCCGGTCCAGCCGGAATTGACCAGCCAGCAATCGACGTCGTGTTTCTTGATCAGGTCGCGCAGCAGATTGCCGTATTCAGACGGCGGGCGCGGCAGGAACGGCGCGGCAAAGCAGGTCGAGAATTCCGGCTCGACGCCGACCAGGCCCTTTTCCGTGCCGGCAACCTTGGCGGTGTAGCCGGAGAGGAAGTGATACATCGCCTGGGCTGGCGTCAGCTTGGCGATCGGCGGCATCACGCCGAATGCATCAGCGGTCAGAAAGACGATGTTCTTCGGCTGGCCGGCAAAGCCGGTCTTCGAAGCGAGCGGCATGAACTCGACCGGATAGGCCGAGCGGGTGTTTTCGGTGAGCTTGTCGCTGTCGAAATCACAGACGCCGGTTTCCGGATCGAACATGACATTTTCGAGCACCGCACCGAAGCGATTGGTCGCGGCATAGATTTCCGGCTCGGCTTCCTGCGAGAGCTTGATGGTTTTTGCGTAACAGCCACCTTCGAAATTGAAGATGCCGTTCTCGCTCCAGCCATGCTCGTCGTCACCGATCAGCACGCGGTTCGGATCGGCCGACAGCGTGGTCTTGCCGGTGCCCGACAGACCGAAGAACAGCGCAACGTCGCCGTCCTTGCCGACATTGGCGGAGCAGTGCATCGGCATCACGCCCTGGGCCGGCAGATAGAAATTAAGCGTTGTGAACACCGACTTCTTCATTTCGCCGGCATAAGAAGACCCGCAGATCAGTACGATCTTGCGGGTGAAATCGATCGCCACCATGGTGTCGGAGCCTTCGCGTCCGCCGTGACGTTTGGCGTCCGGTTTGAACGACGGCATGTCGACGATGGTCATATCCGGCACATAGCTCGCGAGCGCGGAGCGCTCGGGCCGGATCAGAAGCTGACGAATGAACAGCGAGTGCCATGCGAGCTCGGTATAGACCCGCGCCTTGATGCGGTATTGCGGATCGGCGCCGCCGTAGAGATCCTGCGCGAACAGGCTCTTGCCCTTGGCGTGGGCGATGAAGTCGGCGAGCAGCGTGTCGAATTGCTGTTGGCTCTGTTTGCGGTTGCCGTCCCACCACACCGTGTTCTCGGTCAGGGCATCGACGACCGTGTGTTTGTCCTTGGGCGAGCGGCCGGTGTGATGGCCAGTCTCGGCGCAGAACGCGCCGCCCTGAACCAGCCGGCCTTCGCCGTTGCGGATGGCGTGTTCGACCAGCAGGGTGTCGGGCAAATTCCAGCGAACCTCGGCGAGATCCTTAAATCCGAATTTGTCGGCGCCGTAAGCACCGTTCCTCAACCCCGTTTCCTGCACTTACGCCTCCGATTGATGGCCTACGTTGTCGGCATAAATTCCGCCTGGCCTTGGTCCGCCGACTTGGTTTTGATGGGCTTGCCCGCCGGCAAGCTTGCGACCCTATATCGACCGGGAAACTTTCTGCCAAGACCAAGTTTGCGCCAAGCCTAATCGGAGGAATGTGCCCGTTTTCCTCGTGTTGCAACGCAGCGAAAGCTGGGCTGGTTCCCGGCCGGCCCCGCCGCTTTTTGCGGCAAGATCAGGTGCCGCGAGCTTTGGCGGCAAGCTCCACGACCGCTTTGCGTAGTTGCTCGGCAGTCGTGACGGGGATTGAAAATCGCAGCCGCAGCGTTGTGTCGCCCTTCGCAAGATCGAGACCTTCCGGATCAAGTCCGGTCAGCCGCCACGGTCCATCTTCTGCGCCGAGCAGCTTGGTGGCGTAGAGCCGTACCGCTTCGGCGTGATCCTCGTTCATATGCGCAACTGCGCCAGCTTCGGTCTCGAGCAGATTTTCAGCGCCGCTGATGTTTGTCAGCACGTCGGCGCCTTTCAGATCGGCGGCGCGGGCGAAGCCGCCATTGAGATGGGCCGACACGACGTCGAGCCGCCAGAAAGAGAAATCGCCGAAACCGGCGTAAAGCTCCGACTTCGGGTGGCGCGCCAGAAAGCGCCGGCGTACGCGCGGCTCCTGCGCGTCGTCGCGGGAGAGCTGCGCAAAGCTGCCGAGCAATGTTAATCGCGGATGCGCCAGCGGGTCGCCCTTGCCGGTTGCCGCGAGCAGCACGGAAGCGCGGCCATCGATTTCGAGGTTCGCGGTGTGGGTCGAGAGCTTCGAAATCAGGATCAGCGGCGAACCGTCGCTATCGGTCGCGACGTTAACCAGCGAGGCAAACGGATAGCCGGTGTTGCGGTCGAGGGTCGCCAGCGCTCCGGCGCGGGTGGTCCGCAACAAGTCCTTGGCGACCGCTTTCGGGTCGAAATCCGGCGCCGGCGCGTTCTCAGGAAGCCGGTTTGGCATCGTCCCCGGTAATGGGGTCGCCTGATCGATTTCAGCCATCGAGACCCCCGAAAAGCGTCCTTTCCACTTCCTTACCCATGTCTCTCCATTCTCACGGTAATTGCCCCGATTTCGCCTTGTCTGGTCACACTTCCGCCCCCACATGGGTCTTGAAGGGCTTACGGGGCCGGGCTGATGAAGCTGCGGCCAACTCATGCTAGAAGGCCGCCATGCCGACAATCGCTCTCGTCGACGACGACCGCAATATCCTGACCTCGGTCTCGATCGCCCTTGAAGCCGAAGGCTACCGGATCACGACCTATACCGACGGCGCTTCGGCGCTGGATGGATTCAAGTCGACGCTGCCGGACCTCGCCATTCTCGACATCAAGATGCCGCGCATGGACGGCATGGAGACGCTGCGGCGGCTGCGGCAGAAGTCCGATCTGCCGGTGATCTTCCTCACCTCGAAGGATGAGGAGATCGACGAATTATTCGGCCTGAAAATGGGCGCCGACGACTTCATCCGGAAGCCGTTCTCGCAGCGTCTGTTGGTCGAACGGGTCAAGGCCGTGCTGCGCCGCGTGTCGCCCAAGGACGGCGTGGTGGTGAAGGAGGCCGACAGCAAGGTTCTGGAGCGCGGTCTGCTGCGCATGGATCCCGAACGTCATACCTGCACCTGGAAGAACGAGCCGGTCACTCTCACCGTCACCGAATTTTTGATCCTGCATGCGCTGGCGAGCCGCCCCGGTGTGGTGAAGAGCCGCAATGCGCTGATGGATGCGGCCTACGACGATCAGGTCTATGTCGACGATCGCACCATCGACAGCCACATCAAGCGGCTGCGCAAGAAGTTCAAAGCCAGCGACGACGAATTCGATATGATCGAGACGCTTTACGGCGTCGGCTATCGTTTCAAGGAGTAACGGCGCCCCAATGACGCCCCGGCCGCGCACAAATTGTTGCGGCCTTGAAATACTGACGGGGGCGGCGCCGTACGCTACAATGGCCCGAAGCCTATATGGCCCCAAGGCTATGATGGCCGTTGTGCCCGCAGAGCAGGCATGATCGTAACCCCGGCAGACGACGTGCTCGATCGAACCGCAGAAAACGCGCGGGCCGTTGAACAGGGCCAAGCGCAAGAGAACGCGCCAGAGAACGTGGGAGTCCAGCCGGACTCCGGCGCGGACAGCTCATTCGCCGCCGATCACACGGAAGCCGAGGCGGATGGTGCCGAGGGATCTCCCACGCCGCGCGTCCTTGCCCGTATCCGCAATTGGCCGCGCCGCGCGTTGCAGTTTTTCACCGCGCAGAGTTCGTCAAGTCTTACGCGCCGCATCGTGGTGCTCAACGTCTTCGGCTTGCTCGCGCTGTCAATCGGCATCAGTTACCTGTCGCAATTCCGCGCCGGCCTGATTGATGCGCGCGTGCAAAGCCTGCTGGTGCAGGGGCAGATTATCGCCGGCGCCATCGCCGCGTCTGCGACCGGGGATTCGGATTCATCCGTCACCATCGATCCAAGCACGTTGCTCAATCTTCAGCCCGGCCAAAGCTACGGCCCGTCGGAAGACGCGCTCTACGGCATCGATTTCCCGATCAATCCCGAGCGTGTGGCGCCGATTCTGCGGCGACTTATTTCACCGACCAAAACGCGTGCCCGAATTTACGACCGCGATGGGGTGCTGCTGGTCGACAGCCGTAATCTGTTCGGGCGTGGCGACGTGCTGCGCTACGACCTGCCGCCGCCCACGGATGAAAAGCCCGGAATTTTTGAACGCGCCTACCTGGCGGTCCGCCGCTGGGCCGGACGTGGCGACCTGCCGCTTTACCGTGAACTCGGCGCGGAGAACGGCAAGGGTTACCCCGAGGTTGCGCAAGCACTGACCGGCGATGATTCCAGCATGGTGCGGATCAACGACCGCGGCGACGTGATTGTTTCGGTTGCCGTGCCGGTGCAGCGTTTCCGCGCGGTACGCGGCGTGCTGATGCTGTCGACCCAGGGCGCCGACATCGATGACATGGTCGAAGCCGAGCGCTTCGCCATTCTCAAAGTGTTCTTGATCGCGGCAGCGGTGATGGTCGTACTGTCGATCCTTTTGGCCGGCACTATTGCCGAACCGGTGCGACGGCTTGCGGATGCTGCGGAAAGCGTTCGCCGGCGCATTCGCACGCGTGTCGAAATCCCCGACTTCACCCGCCGGCGAGACGAGATCGGACATTTGTCCGGCACGCTCCGCGACATGACCAACGCGCTATATAGCCGTATCGAGGCGATCGAGAGTTTTGCGGCCGACGTTTCGCACGAATTGAAAAACCCGCTGACGTCGCTGCGCTCGGCGGTCGAGACATTGCCGGTCGCGCGCACCGATGAGAGTCGTGGACGACTGCTCGACATCATTCAGCACGATGTGAAGCGGCTCAATCGTTTGATCTCGGATATTTCCGACGCCAGCCGACTCGATGCCGAATTGCAGCGTCAGGAATCGTCACCGGTCGATCTGTCGCGGCTGCTCGCTACGCTGGTGTCGGTTGCCAACGAAGTAAAGCGCGACGACGGCGTCAAAGTCACGCTGCGCTTCGAGGGCGGCAGCGGGCGCGCCTTCATCGTGCCGGGACATGATTCACGGCTCGGCCAGATCGTCGACAACCTGATCGAGAATGCGCGTTCGTTCTCGCCGCAGGGCGGTACTGTGCGTTTGATCTGCCGTCGTTTGCGCAACCAGGTCGAGATCATCGTCGATGACGATGGCCCCGGCGTGCGGCCCGACGCTCGCGAGAAAATTTTCGAACGCTTCTACACCGATCGTCCCGAGCATGGCTTCGGCCAAAACTCCGGGCTCGGCCTTTCGATCTCAAAACAGATTGTCGATGCCCATGGCGGTTCAATCGGGGTTGAGAACCGCACCGGCGCGCCCGATGCGGATGGCGAGCCGAAAGTTCTTGGCGCGCGGTTTGTCGTACGCCTGCCGGCGATGTGATGCAGAAATTCTTTCCGTTCGTCCCCGCGAAAGCGGGGACCCAGAACTGGATTCCCGCTTGCGCGGGAATGAGCGGATGATGTCGCCGACCGTGCATGCGTCCGCAGTGCTGGTTGGCGCGCGCGCGGTTCTGATCCGCGGCCCTTCCGGTTCAGGCAAGTCGCAGCTCGCGCGCGAGTTCATCGCGATGCGCGGCAGGGAGTTCGTCTTCACACGATTGGTCGGCGATGACCGCGTCCACCTTGAAGCTGTAAACGGCCGTTTGCTGGTGAGCCCGGCCGCCGCGCTCGCCGGGCTGCTTGAGGTCCGCGGCGTTGGGTTGATGCGACTTGATCACGAGCCCAGCGCTGTGGTGGGTTTGGTCGTTGATCTTGCTGCCGCCGACGCTGAGCGGCTGCCTGAACCGGAGCGACGGTGCATTGAAATCGACGGCATTGTCCTGCCGCGACTCGCCGTCGCAGCCGGGGCGGCGGCCTTGCCGGCCGTGCTCGGACATCTCACTTCAGACCGGCAGACAGAGCAGCTTTAGCGCAGGTCTGTTTTTTGAACCCCGGCCAAGGTGCTGGTGGAGATTGTTAACCATAGCGCCCGTAGATTCTTGGGCGTTTCGAAATCCGGCTCCTGATGCCGATTCGACTTTCGTCTACCGCAATGCAACAACCGGCCAAATTCAAGGAGAAAGCCCCTTGCGCCGGGGCTTTGGATGGTCAAGATGAGCACCCTTTCGTGCGGTGCACCCGGGACGTGCCCGCGGGGAATTCAATGATTGGTGTAGTGCTGGTCACCCACGGGCGTCTTGCTGTCGAGTTCCGGGCGGCTCTGGAACATGTCGTTGGGCCGCAGGTCCAGATCGAGGCGGTTACGATTGGCCCCGATGACGATGTCGAAGAACGCCGCCGCGATATCATCGAAGCCGTCAAACGGGTCGATACCGGCGACGGCGTCGCCATTCTGACCGACATGTTCGGGGGCACCCCTTCCAATCTCGCCATATCGGTGATGAGCCGGCCCAAGGTCGAAGTGCTGGCCGGGATCAATCTTCCTATGCTGGTCAAGCTCGCCAAGGTTCGTGACGAGTGCCCGCTCGCTGATGCCGTCGCGGCGGCTCAGGAGGCAGGCCGCAAATACGTCACCATCGCCAGCAGGGTGCTGACCGGGAAATGAACGAAGCGGCCGGCAACGCCGACGAATGTGCAGGCGATAATCCGCCGCTTCGCGAAGGCGCCGTGGTCCGTGTCCTCACCATCTGTAATCGCAAGGGATTGCACGCTCGCGCCTCCGCGCGTTTTGTGCAGACGGTCGAGAAGTTCGATGCCGACGTTCGCGTCATGCGCTGTGGCGAGACTGTCGGGGGCACCTCGATCATGGGCCTGATGATGCTCGCCGCATCGCCCGGCACAAAAATCACGGTCGAGGCGACAGGCAAGGAAGCCGCTGAAGTCATCGACGCTTTGACGACATTGATCGAGACACGATTCGGCGAAAGCGAATAACGCGTCCAATCTGTTTTCAGGGAACACAGCAATGGCTGACGAGACAGCAAATAACTCGCCCGCGGCCGCTCCTATGGCGTCGGCAATCAAGATGGTCGATCGCCCGGAACTTGCTGAAACATTCGCCGACTGCGTAACAGGCCTGATGTTTGATGGGCAGATGCTGCGGATCGAGTTTGGCGTGACGCGTCTTGACGAGATGAAGCCCAACACACCGCTCAGCGGCCGCCGTTATCCGGCCTGCCGTGTAGTCCTGCCGCCAGCCGCCGCGGTCGATTTGATCAACCGGATGCAGCAGATTGCGAGCGCGCTGACTCAGGCCGGGGTCGTCAAACCCACGCCGCGCCCGGATGCACCCAAGCCGAGCTAACCAAGCCGAGCTGATTTCAGCCTTATCCGACGACTTTCATTGCCGTACCGTCTAAGACATAAAGGTATCTTTATGTCTTTATTGCCTTGTTCCGGCGCGCCTGCTATAGGCACCCCCGAAACATCGAGCAGCCCCGAAAAGGACCGTGATGAGCACCGCCGCCAAGGAATACATCGTCAAGGACATTGGCCTCGCCGAGTTCGGCCGCAAGGAAATCTCACTCGCCGAAACCGAAATGCCTGGCCTGATGGCGACGCGCGAGGAGTACGGCCCGAAGCAGGTGCTGAAAGGCGCTCGCATCGCCGGCTCGCTGCACATGACGATCCAGACCGCTGTGCTGATCGAGACGCTGGTCGCGCTCGGCGCCGATGTGCGCTGGGTGTCGTGCAACATCTATTCGACGCAGGATCATGCAGCAGCCGCGGTCGCGGCGGCGGGCGTGCCGGTGTTCGCCGTGAAGGGCGAGACGCTGAAAGATTATTGGGACTACACCGCGAAGCTGTTCGATTGGCACGGCGGCGGCTATCCGAACATGATCCTCGATGACGGCGGCGACGCCACCATGTTCGTTCACGCGGGCGTCCGCGCCGAGAACGGCGATACCGGGTTCCTCGACAAGCCGGATTCCGAGGAAGAAGAAGTCTTCTTCGCGCTGATCAAGCGCGTCCTGAAAGAGAAGCCGAAGGGCTACTTCGGCGAGATCGCCAAGAGCATCAAGGGCGTCTCGGAAGAGACCACGACGGGCGTGCATCGCCTCTACGACATGCAGAAGGCCGGCACGCTGCTGTGGCCTGCGTTCAACGTCAACGAACTCGGTCACCAAATCGAAGTTCGACAATCTTTATGGCTGCCGCGAGTCGCTGGTCGACGGCATCCGCCGCGGCACCGACGTGATGATGTCCGGCAAGGTGGCGATGGTCGCTGGCTTCGGTGACGTCGGCAAAGGCTCCGCGGCTTCGCTGCGTCAGGCCGGCTGCCGCGTGATGGTGTCGGAGATCGATCCGATCTGCGCGCTGCAGGCCGCGATGGAAGGTTATCAGGTCGTCACGATGGAGGATGCCGCGCCGATCGCCGATATCTTCGTCACGGCGACGGGCAACAAGGACATCATCAAGCTCGACCACATGCGGGCGATGAAGGACCGCGCCATCGTCTGCAACATCGGTCATTTCGACAACGAGATTCAGATCGCAAGCTTGCGGAATCTGAAGTGGAATAACATCAAGCCGCAAGTCGACGAGATCGAGTTTCCCGACGGCCATCGCATCATCATGCTGTCGGAAGGCCGGCTGGTGAACCTCGGCAACGCCATGGGTCATCCGTCATTCGTGATGTCGGCGTCCTTCACGAACCAGACGCTGGCGCAGATCGAGCTTTATGCGAACAACAAGGACGGCAAGTACAAGAAACAAGTGTACGTGCTGCCGAAGTCGCTCGACGAGAAGGTCGCCCGGCTGCATCTCGCCAAGATCGGCGTTAAGCTCAGCGAGCTGCGCGACGACCAGGCTTCCTATATCGGCGTGAAGAAGGAAGGCCCGTACAAGGCGGATCACTACCGCTACTAAGGCTTACTCAGCCGGAAGCGTAAGGCCGGCTTCTCGCGAAGCGGGTAAAGGGGCGCGACTAAGCTGCGCGTCTTTCTGTCCGAGCCGTTGGTATGTAATCGCGGCGAAGTAGATCAGCATCGTAAGTGTGCCCAGCACCATTGAGCTGTGCCGATAGGACCATACCGTCACAGCCATTCCGACGATGTCGTTGCCGGTGAGCGTAACCAGCGTGAAACTAAGCACCAGGACGGCTCGGCCGAGATTGCGCGTTTTGCTGTCCCGCATGTTGAAAGCGATCAATGTCATGTACGGAAGCAGCAAGGCGATGTAGTGCGAGCGGCTGGTCATGGGCGACAGCATCAGCATGCTGATGAGCAGCAAAGAACCGTCGATCGCGATTGACGCGTTTCGCCTCGGCGAGAGAACGATCATCGTTCCGACGATAAGAATAAAGATTGCATCGATGGTGTAGAGCACCTCGTGATTCAGGGTCTGCTGTTTGGTTTCGTCTATATTTAACGAGACGGCACCGTGCAGCGAATGGTTAAGAATGTTTGAGCCGTACCAGAACGGAAACTTTGCATGCGCAACGCCGAAGGAGCCGCCAGCCACATCGATTAGCCATGCCACGAAATAGCCGTGCTGAGCACCTCGCGGCGTAAAGAAAAGGTCCGGCGCGAATGACGCGACGAAGAAGACAACGATGAAAACAACGGCCGCCATGAAGTGGCGCTCCCACAGCAGGTAAGGTAGGAAGATCAAAGGTGTCGCTTTGACCGCAGCCGCAAATGCGAGGCTTGCGCCACCCCAAGCCTCGCGCCCGGACATGAGTGCTGCAAGCCCTGCAACGATAAAGAACATGACAAGCGCGTCATAGGCCTGGTTTTCAAACACCGCGAGTATCAGCTTGGAAGTGAGAAGAAGGGCCAGACATCGAAACCAGATCAGCTCCTTCGCGTTCAGAGGCGATGGTAATACGCCAAGCGCGATTCGCTCCGAGAACTGAAAGGCGCCAATCGTCGCGCCAACCGTGATCAGATACCAGGCGACGTCACGCAGCCATAACGGCAGCGGATAGAACGGCAGCATCAAGAACGCAAAAATCGGCGGGTAGGTGAAAGGGAGCTGGCAGACTTGCAGCGGTTGCTGCTGAAGCAGGCAAGAGGCGGCATGCGGATAATCCAACATGCCGGCGGGCAGCTTAATGAAACGGTGATAGTAAGCGACTGTGACGAGAAGGATTGTTAGCCACGGCCAGTACCGCCGCAAATGACTGAAGGATGAGTCGATCACCGGAACTCTGACCACAACTTAAGCAACACCTTGTCTGCTCGCTCAAGGTATGCGCGGGCGGACACTTGGTAAGGTACTCGCTTGCTTGTTTCAACAGGAGCGAGTGCTCCGGAACCCAAAGTTGCGTCAGCGCAATGTTCTCGTATTCTTCTTTGTTCTCGATAACCGATATGCTGTGCCGGTATTGTTATTTCTTGTTAGCGGCAGCCCCGGCCGATCTTCATATACATTTTCGTTGATGCCGGTCTTCGGTTCAAGATTTCGGCGGAATAATCACGATCTCGTAAGTCATTGGTTGATCGTCGGTGCCGAAATAATGGCGCGCCAGAGTCACATTCTCGACCTTGGCGCTGTACCGCTCGGCATACTTTTTCATCTCGTCCACGCAAGCGCCCTCGGGCTGCGGGCAGACAATCGCGATGCCGTCGTGTGCGATGCGGGCTTCGTCGACCCACGGCGTGCGCCACGGGCTGGTGATGGCATACGTCGCCGGCCGGGACGGGAAATAGGGGTTGGTCCCGTCAACGACGGTCCGGAAGCTGCCGACGATTTGAAGTGGCGCGCTGGTCTGCTCGCGCCATGCCTTTGCGACCGCCTGCGCGATCAGCCGATAATGCGTTCCGTAGTTATTCTGAAGGCTGTCACGATGCAGGACGATGGCGATCGCCGGCGATACGGCGACCGCCAACAGCGGGACGACGATCGCCAGCGCCAACAGCCGGATTGCAGCGGCACGATTGATCGACAGCAGCGGCGACGACAACAGAACGATTGGCAGCAGAGTCATGCCGGACATCGACCATAACGGATCGAGCCGCGCACGCACGACTATCGCGGCGATGGCTGCAACAATGAATGGCGTGACAAACGCGACAATGAAGAATTGCCGCTCTCGCTGCTTTGGCCACAAGGTGTCCTTGATCGCCGCGAGACTTGGGTAAGTCGAAAGCGCACTGAGTACGATTGGCGCGGCGATATAGCCGAGAATGCTGACGAGGAAATAAAACGACCAGCTGACCGCCATGCCAAAAGTCGTCTCGTGTGCGGTCATGGCAAAAGAAACGGTGCTGAAGCCGTGCGTCGCAACGTAAATGACATGGGGCGCCAGCAAGACCGCGCCGACCACAACTGTGATCCACGGCGCTGCCGAGCGAAAATACGCCGCACGGCGCGGATCGGTCAGCGCGCCGAGCGCTAGTCCGGCCAGCATGATGATCGACCAGTATTTGCCGAGCATGGCCGCAGCCGCGCCGACACCTGCCAGCGCCGCCCAGCCGGGACGACGGGTCTCGAACGACAGCAGGAACCACCACGTCGTCACCGCCCAGAACGGCGTGAGCACCGAGCTCGCGTTATATTTCAGCGCATGAAAATTGTAGAACGGCAGGAACGTCAGCAATAACAGACCAACGACGCGCTTTTGCGGATCGAGATAACGTGCCGCAAGCCGCCACGCGATCCATAGCGCCACCGTCGCCACAATCATGGCGAACAGATAGAACGACCAGTCTTGGACTGGCATGACGCTGAACCAGAGCCGCATCAGCCACGGCCCAAGCGGCGGATGGGTCGGAGCGCTCCAGACTACTTCGTGGGACCAGGCGAACATCTCGCCGATGTCGAAGTGCAGATCCTGGCTGCTCTTGGCGATCGTGCCGTAAGCCGACCACGCGATGGCATAGGCGGCGAGCAGCAGCGCCATCGTCCGCTCGCAACGCGCCGGATCGATCAGCGCGTCGTAAAGCCGGGCAAAAGGATGCCACGCCGGTTTCGCGATTTCCGTGCTGCTCATCAGCGTGCGGCCGCTGGCGAAAGAGTTTCAGCCACCGCGGCATAAACCTGATCGACGCTGATCGCCTGCATGCAGACATTGTCGGTGCAAGCGGTCTTGCGGTGATTGTGCGCCGTCACGCAGGGCGAACAGGCGAGCCCGGCATAGATCGCGCGCGAATTGCCGAGCGGCTGATAAAGCTTCGGCGTCTCCGGCCCGAACAGCACGATGGTCGGCAAACCGACGGCGGCGGAGAAGTGTGCCGGTCCGGAATCGTTCGACACCATCAGGGTGGCATGGGCGTACAGCGCCGGCAGCTCGATGAGCGACGAATGGCCGGCGAAGGACGCCGCGCGCGGGGCGCTTTGAGCGGCAAGGCGTTCGGCCGCTTCGCGTTCGTCCGGCGCGCCGGTGACGAGCACCACAACGTCGTCGTAGGCAGCGAGGATGCGGCGGATCAGTTCGGCATAGCGGTCCGGCATCCAGCGCCGGTGCGGCAAGAGTTCGCTGGCGTTCGGATTGATCAGCACCAGACGATTTTGCCCCGGGTCGAACGGCGCGAGGCTGCGAATCCGCTCAAGAACGTCGCCGCGGGCGCGGGCGCTCGCCTGCACAATCTCGACATGGGTCTGATCGTCACCGATGACCGTCTTTGCGTAGGGCACCGTCGGCTTTGGCGCCAAAAGCGCGTCGATCAAGGCGATGAAGTTTTTGGCGACGTGAATGTGCGGATTATAGGTCACGCGGTGGGTCAGCATTTCACCGCGATAAAGTCCTTCCTGATGGAAGCGGTAAAAGCCGACGCGGCGGTCGGCGCCGGCGAAACCCGTCAACAGTGCGGTGAAGCGTGAAAACAGTTCAAGGTCGACGACGGTGTCGATGCCGTTGCGCCGCGTCCACAGCAGAAAGGCCAAGGTGTCGCGCGCCAGAGTGAGGATCGAGGCATCCGAGATCGTGAAAATATTGTCGGGTGAAACCGTGCCGACAAGCTGCAGCGAGCCGACATTGCGCTTGAAGATGACGAAATAGAGCTCGGCCGATAATTGCGCCCGCGCCTTGCGCATCGCCGGGCTGGCCAGCACCGTCGAACCCATCTCCGACAACTCGACAAACAAGACCCGTCGCACCGGCCGCACCGTGCGGGCGTGCAGCCAGTCGCGGAGCCGTATCAGCAACGTGGCGATGGCGCACAAAGGCACGCCGGCCAGCCGGTCGATACGGCGCATCGTGTCAATATTCATTGGGGCTTCTTAGCGCGTTCGGCTTTGCTTTGGGAACCCGATCCCGATCCGCTACCGTGGCGCATCCCGTCGCTGATTTCCGTCGCGGAAAGACGCGACGCCTAACCTCTCCCCGCCGCCCCCTCACCCCGGCCCTCTTTCCGCACACGAAGAGGGAGTTCACTTGCCGCACTGCAACGCCGGTGTTATCTGCGCGCCATGAGCGTGGCTCCCATCGCCAATATCCGTAATTTCTCGATTATCGCCCACATCGATCACGGCAAATCGACGCTCGCCGACCGGCTGATTCAGCTGACCGGCGGCCTCGAAGCCCGGGAAATGGTCGAACAAGTGCTCGATTCCATGGATATCGAGCGTGAGCGTGGCATCACCATCAAGGCGCAGACCGTCCGGCTGAAATACCACGGCGGCGACGGCAAGGATTACATCCTCAATCTCATCGACACGCCCGGGCACGTCGACTTCGCTTACGAGGTCAACCGGTCGCTCGCCGCTTGCGAGGGTGCGCTGCTGGTTGTCGATGCCTCGCAGGGCGTCGAGGCGCAGACGCTCGCCAATGTCTACCAGGCGCTCGACAACAATCTCGAAATCGTACCGGTGCTCAACAAGGTCGATCTGCCGGCTGCCGAGCCTGACAAGGTGAAGCAGCAGATCGAGGATGTGATCGGACTCGACGCCTCCGACGCCATCCTGATCTCGGCCAAGACCGGTCTGGGCATCAAGGACGTGCTGGAAGCGATCATCACCCGGCTGCCGCCGCCGAAGGGTGACGCCAGCGCGCCGCTCAAGGCGCTGCTGGTCGACAGCTGGTACGACGCCTATCTCGGCGTCGTCGTGCTTGTTCCGCGTCGTCGATGGTGTGCTGAAAAAGGGCCAGCGCATCCGGATGATGGGAACCAACGCGGCTTACGACGTCGACCGCGTCGGTGTGTTCACGCCCAAGCGCGTCGAGTTCGATGAGCTCGGTCCCGGCGAGATCGGCTTTCTCACCGGCTCGATCAAGGAAGTCGCCGACACCCGCGTTGGCGATACCATCACCGACGACAGGAGGCCGGTTGACACGCCGCTCGCCGGCTTTCGCGAATCGATCCCGGTGGTGTTCTGCGGACTGTTTCCGGTCGATGCCGCGGACTTCGAAGCGCTGCGCGCGGCGATGGGCAAGCTCCGTCTCAATGACGCGAGCTTCACTTTTGAAATGGAGACCTCCGCGGCGCTCGGCTTCGGCTTCCGCTGCGGCTTCCTCGGCCTGCTGCATCTGGAAATCATCCAGGAGCGGCTGGAGCGCGAGTTCAATCTCAACCTGATCGCGACCGCGCCGTCGGTGATCTACAAGATCAAGCTGCGCAACGGCCAGCAGATCGAGATTCACAATCCGGTCGATATGCCGGACCCGAACCATATCGAGGAAATGCAGGAGCCGTGGATCGAGGCGACGATCCTCACGCCGGACGAATATCTCGGCGCCGTGCTCAAGCTGTGCCAGGACCGCCGCGGCGTGCAAAAGGAGCTGACCTATGTCGGCAACCGCGCCATGGCGAAGTACGAACTGCCGCTCAACGAAGTGGTGTTCGATTTCTACGACCGGCTGAAATCGGTGTCGCGCGGCTACGCCTCGTTCGACTATCACCTGACCGATTATCGGCCGGCCGATCTGGTCAAGTTGCAGATGCTGGTCAATGCCGAGCCGGTCGATGCGCTTGCCATGCTGGTGCACCGCACCCGCGCCGAAAGCCGCGGCCGCGCCATGGCGGAGAAGCTGAAAGAGCTGATCCCGCCGCACATGTTCCAGGTGCCGATCCAGGCCGCAATCGGCGGCAAGGTCATTGCCCGCGAAACCGTGCGCGCCTTCCGCAAGGACGTCACCGCCAAGTGCTACGGCGGCGACGCGACCCGCAAGCGCAAACTTCTGGACAAGCAGAAGGAAGGCAAGAAGAAGATGCGGCAGTACGGCAAGGTCGATATCCCGCAGGAAGCGTTTATCGCGGCCCTGAAAGTGGACGTCTGACGGGTTCGCTATTTCCGCGCCGAGGTCTGTGGCCGGGCCGCAGCAGAACGGCTAAGATGGCCGGCATGAGACGTGTTGTAGCGACATACGCGATCGGTTGCGTGCTTGCTGCGCTGACATTGCTTCTTGCCGGCAGTGCGGGAGCGGGGCCGGTCGTCTTTAAGCCACCGCCGCCACCTCGAGCCGTTCGGGTGCCGATAGCGCGGCCTTCGCAGCAGCTGTCGTTCTGGGGGGTAGAGACAAATCTCCAGCAATCGCGCGACGAGCTTCAGCCTGCGGGACCGAAAAATCTTCGCATGCGCGGACGGCTGCAGAAGACGAGATCCACCGACTGGAAATGACAGTCGGGACTCGATCAACGATCTTCCGCGTCGTTCTTCAAATGAACGATAGCGACGTCAGAGAAGACAATGAATGAAGACCAGATCATCCGCGCGGCTTTGGATCGCCACTGGGCGGCCTCGGACGCGAATGATTTCGAGACCGAGCACGAGATTTATCACGACGATGCCGTGCTGGAGTACCCGCAGTCCGGCGAACGGATTCGCGGTCGGCGCAATATTCAGTCGTCGCGCTTTGCGCAGCCGAACAGCAAGCGCTTTACGGTGCGGCGCGTGCTCGGTAGCGGCGACCTTTGGGTCACGGAATTCGTCCTCACCTACGACGGCCAGCCGTCCTACACGGTGAGCATCATGGAGTTCACAGACGGCAAGGTCTCCCGTGAGACCCAGTATTTCGGCGATCCTTTCGAGCCGGGGCCGTCCCGCGTTCAATGGGTCGAGCGGATGCGTTGAAATATTCGCAATTGAATCGAGGCGGTAAGTTAAGTCGCTTCCGGGACTATCATTCCGGTTTGATATTGGCGGCCTTGACGACGCGCTCCCACTTGGCGACTTCATCGGCAACAAACGTGTCGAAATCCTGCGGGGAGATCGAAAACACCGATCCGCCCAATTCGACAATGCGCGATGCGATTTTGGGATCGGCCAGCGCGGCGTTGACCGACGTGTTCAGCGCTTCAACAAGGGCCACAGGCGTCGCCCTGGGCGCCGCGATCCCGTTCCACCCGCTGGCCTCGAAGCCGGGCTGAAACTCGCTCAGCGCCGGCACGTCAGGTAATGCCGGCGACCGTGTTTTGGTGGTCACAGCGAGCGCACGAAGCTGTCCCGACTTTATGGTTCCGATCGAACCCGGCAGATTATCGAACCCGGCCTGGACTTCGTTGCTCAGGAGAGCGGTGATCATCGGTGCTGCGCCTCGGTAAGGGACGTGCAGCGCATCGATCCCCGCATTCATTTTGAACAGCTCGCCGGCCACATGCGAGGTCGAGCCGGTCCCGAACGAAGCGATGGTGAGTTTGCCGGGGTTGGCTTTGGCATACGCGATCAGCTCTGCAACGGATGAGACGCCCAACGACGGCGCAACCTCCAGCACCAGCGGCATCTGCGCGATGCCTGCGACCATCGCGAAGTCGCGCGTCAGGCTGAAGGGCAGGTTGGCGTAAAGCGAAGCGTTGACGCCATTCGTCGCGGTTACATCGAGCAGTTCGTAGCCGTCGGGCGTCGCTCTTGCCACGGCCTCGGTCGCAATGTTCGAGCTTGCGCCGGGGCGGTTTTCAATGACGAATTGCTGTCCGAAATGTTCCGACAGCGATTGCCCGATCAATCGCGCGGCAATGTCCGCCGTGCCGCCAGGCGAGAATCCAACCAGCACGCGCACCGGGCGGGTCGGGTAATCGAGTGCGTAAGCACGACGCAATAGCGCCGGCATTGCAACGCTGCTGCCTGCCAGATGTAAGAAAGCTCTTCGGCTTGCGGATATCGTCATGCTTGTCCGGAGTTTGACGCTCGCAGAGTGCGATGGTGATTGTCGGTTACGCAAGAGGTAACTCTATCGTCTGTTGCTGAGACCAAAGCCGAAGCCAAAAGCGAAGCACACGCGGCAGTACAGCAGGGCCTCGCGTGAAAACTCGTTTCAGGCTAACGCGCCGATTTTTGGAGAGCGGACAGCGGAGTATCGAGTTCGTACCTGACGCCTTGCGGCTCATAGGTCAGACGAGCTTTGCCGTGAAGTTGTTCTGCCAGCCCGTTGATCAGGCGCGTGCCGAAGCTGGGCCGCTTCGATTTTTGCACAATGGGGCCATCCGATTCCGTCCAGGAAAACTTGAAACGATCTGTTTTTTCATCCGCCGACACGACAATGGCAATCCGACCGGCCGGGACCGAGAGCGCGCCATATTTAACCGCATTTGTGCAAAGTTCGTTCAGCGACATCGTGAGCGGCAAAACCGCGGACGCATCGATTTCCACAGACGGTTCCTCAATGGAAAACCTCGACATTTCCTGATCGTCAAAGGGTTGAACGGCAGCGCGAATGATGTCGCGCAATCGTGCCTTCGTCCAGTTCGCCTGAAGCAGAAGATCGTGGGCCCGGCCCAACGCAAACAGTCGACTTTCAATCGCAGCGCGGCCTGCCTCAAGAGTGTCGGCGCTTCGCAAGCTTTGCGATGTAATGGCAATAACGGTGGCAAGAGTATTTTTGACCCGATGATGCAATTCTTCCAGCAACAAACGCTGCAGTTGCCTCGCCGCTTCGTTTTCGGATGCTGTAATTCCGGCCTGCGCAAGCAAACGTGCTGCATCCACTCCGGCCTGTGCCAAGGATTCGCGGAGCCCGACAATTTCGGCTTCGTATGCGAGTTCTCTATCGCTATTGGTGGCCATTGGCGTTCTGGATGCAAAACTTGAGACCCACCGTACAACAAATTCTTCGCGGCGGTACGCCTTCAGGCGGCGTCGGTGCTTTTGGAGAGTTCAGCTTCGTCCCCGCGTGGAAAAACAGGAAAGACGTTCTGCCGATATATTACTTGAAGTAGGGAACTCTCGCAAAGGTTGTGCGTTGATATACCAGCACACCAATAGGCAGGGGTCTCGTAAAAGTTATTTTCGCAAAAACTCAACAGTGAAAAAATCATGGCAAGATCGACTGTTTTTTCCGACTTCGTGCGACGAGCCTGGTGGTTGTATGTCGCCGAGGCTGCGGTCATGCTTGCCATTCTTCTGATCATCCGCGCTCACAGCTAGAGAAATTTTCCGCCCTGACGGGCCGCGCTATTGGCCTTCGCCAAACGCTTCAATCGTCAGACGCTTTAATAGCAAAGCGGAACGCGCGCCGTTCTGGCGCGTTGCTACACACCTTCACCCCAAAATCAGGAATACACATGAAACGATCCATCATATTCGTTGGTGCCATAACACTTGCAATGTCGGCCGGAGCGTACGCTCAGGGCATACCGGATGGCGCTAATCACGGCGCTCGCGTCGGTGAGCACGATGCCGGTCCCGTGGGTGCGGTTGTTGGTGGCGTCGTCGGTGGCGTGATAGGCGGCGTCGACGGTGTATTGGGTATCAATGATCGGCCCCGGTTCCACAGCTATGTCGCCGAACGTCATTACCCTTCTTACCAATATCGCGAGGACCTTCGTGTCGGTGCGGTGCTCCCGGAGGAAGGCGTGACCTATTATGAAGTGCCGCCGGAATATGCGAGTGCCCGAGAGTACCGTTACACCATCGTCAACGGACACACGGTGCTGGTGGATCCGCGCACCCACACAATCGTTCAGATTGTCGACTAGCCGACCGGACCTGTACGCATAATTCAGGTACTTCGTACACCGTACCGGGCCAAGAACGATAAACAAAAACAGTGCGCGGCTAGGCTGCGCACTGTTTTTACGTGGCGACTATCGCCAACGACTAGACGCTCGCTCCATTAAACGCGCAGAGTGGTAACCGCCTCACGAAGCTTGTTCGCCAACCCGTTCATGTCCGCCAAAGCCAGCGGCCGAGAGTGACCGCCGCAAGCATCCCGAGAAGCTGCGCGGCGATGAATGCGATCACGCCCGTCGGCGCAATCCCCGCATAAGTATCCGAAAGAGCACGGGCGATCGTCACCGCAGGATTGGCGAACGATGTTGACGCGGTGAACCAATAGGCGGCCGTGATGTAGAGACCAACGGCATAGGGAATGGCGGCAGGCGTCCGTGCACTGCATCCGAAGATCGTCAGCAACAGCCCGAACGTCGCGACGCTTTCCGCGAACCACTGCCCCGAACCAGTGCGTACCGTGGTGGATAATTGCCATAGCGGAAGCTCAAACATGGCGTGCGCGGCGAGCACGCCGACAATGCCGCCGACGATTTGCGCGCCGATGTATGTGGCCACAACGCCCGGCAATAGTTCGCGCCGCAGCCCCAGTGCGATGCTCACAGCCGGATTGAAATGGGCGCCGGATATCGGTCCGAACGTGAGAATGAGTACGGTCAGGATCGCCCCAGTCGGCAGCGTGTTGCAGAGAAGCGCCAGCGCGCCGTTCCCGCCCGCCAACTTCGCGGCCATGATGCCTGAGCCGACCACGCCAGCGAGCAGGAAGGCCGTTCCCAAAGACTCGGCAACGCAACGTTGCGCCAACGAGGGCATCAGGTCCGGCCGATTTCTTTGAGCTTGTTCTGTATCGTCAAGCTATCGAGCGAGCGTAGCGGAAGCGCAGAGAAAATCGCTATGCGTTGATGCAACATGCGGTAGGCGTCTTTGAACGCAAGCGCGACTTCGGCTTCGGTCCCCTTGGCTTCTGCCGGATCGGGAACGCCCCAATGAGCCGTCATTGGTTGCCCGGGCCACAGCGGGCAGGTTTCGCCGGCGGCGTTGTCGCAAACGGTGAAAGCAAAATCGAGCGCCGGCGCTCCGGGCTTGGTGAATTCGTGCCACGACTTTGAACGAAAGCCGGACGTATCGTAGCCGAAGCTTTGCAGGAGCCGCAGGGTTTCAGGATGCACTTGTCCCTTAGGTTGACTACCGGCGCTGTAGGCGTGGAATTTTCCCTCGCCTAACTTATTCAAGATGGCTTCCGCCATGATCGAACGCGCGGAATTACCCGTGCACAAAAACAACGCGTTGAAGGGTTGATCGGTCACGGCATGCCTTAAGCGACAGAACAACCGCACGCGGAGGCGGGCGCCGGCGCTATCTGTGGCGCGCAGCACGATTTCTCGTGTGCGACGCGGGCCGCGTTCTCGCCAGTACCGTCGCCATAGTCGGTGCTTTCGCCGGTCGTGCGGAACGTTTCCCATGAGATGCCGGCCGGATCGTCGATCCATGACTTTTCCGACTTGGCGTAGCAACAAGCCGTCTGGCCTTGCTCGACGATGTTGCCGCCCACCATATGCAGCCGGGAGTAAATCTCTTTCAGTTCATCGCCGCTTTCGGCCTGAATGCCGAGATGATCGAGGCCGGGTTGCCGCCCCCGTGTCGAGATGGCGAAATTGACGCGCGGATCGTCGAGCATCCATTTGGCGTAGTCGGTCTTGATGACGGCAGGCTCCGCCGCGAACAGCGCCGAATAGAAACCGATGGATTGCGTTAGATCGTCAACGGCGACGTGTACGTGAAACCGCTTCATTGCGGCCTCCTTTGGGTTTGCAAACGGCAGCCGGGCCGCATCCCGCAAGCGATCCTTGGCAACAGTTTTCGGTGAGGAAGGAAACGAGGCCGTTCATCGCCTCAAAGCGGGCGGCATAGATCATTGAGCGGCCGTCCCGGCGCACCGTGACAAGGCCTGCCGTGCGGAGCCGGTCAAAGTGGAAAGTAAGCGTATTGGGCGCGAGGCCGAGCTTTTCAGCGACGTGGCCAGCGGCCATTCCTTCAGGTCCGGCCTCCACCAGTAAGCGGAAAATATCCAGCCGGTTTTCTTGCGCTAGTGCGGCCAGAGCGGCGACGGCGTCTATCGTTTCCATATTTCAACGAATATTGAAATGAATAGGAACAGTCAAGAGACATTTCAACGATTGCTGAAATAACCTCGGGCGGAGGACGTCCTTATATAAGAGACTTATATTGACAATAGTCTCTGTTCTTGTTATGTACCGATCAAGCTTGCTCATCGAAGGGCACATTCCGGGTGCGACCTAGAAGGTGGAGCAAGTGCGGTCCCCGCGGGCGGTCTCGCAAATCGCTCCCGGGCGGCTCCGGGTCACCGCTCGACCGGCACTACGACCGGTCTCCGCGGAGCGCGGTGCACTTGAAGAGCGGATGCAAAGGGTAACACCCGTTGCAGCGGTCTTTGAGGAAACGCGGGAACTGGAGCTGAGCCAGTTTAGCCTTCGGGCGGCTGGCGAGTGCCGCGGTGGAGCGCCGAAAGGCGAGGCGTGCTCCGATGAGCGCGTCGCCGTGCTCTCGCAAAGAGCACGGTCAGGATGGTGCGCCTCTCGGCGCTCCGCCTCCCTTCTTATAAGGGAGCTTGAAAACTGCCTCCCGTCCGTTTGAGGCACAAATTGTTCCGTTCGTGAAAATGACTCGGATGCAATCGCATCGCGAGAATGATGTCGTGCATCCGCCCCCGCGATAGCGGGGGAGGGGGACCACGCGAAGCGTGGTGGAGGGGGCGCAGGCTGTCGTGAATGTTCTGCAGCCATAGCGACGCGTTGATTCAAACGCCCCGCCCACCGCGCAAGAGCGCGGTCCCCCCTCCCCGCTATCGCGGGGCGGGATGAAGAAGGAGATCCCCATGCCCAAGAAATATCCCGGCCGGATGACGTTGACGCAGTGGCGGCGCACGCCGTTTCGCTTGAAGCATCGGCTGGTCGGCCTCGCTATCAATAATCACTTTGGCTTCTGGCGCGATTGCAAGGATGCACGCTGCCGCCGCGCGCGCTCGTGCCAGGATTACCAATGCTATTGGCGGCGGCTTGCCGCGCTGTCCTTCGATGAACAGATGCGCGCGCGTGAGAAGGCCAAACCGTGGGATAAATTACTTGGGATCGGTTCAACGAGGGGCTTTGAGGGAATGAGCCTCTATTGAGCGGGCCGCAGCGAGTGCCCGCGCTGCTACTGCTCGAGATGAATGTTATTGTCGCGGATCACGGCGCCCCAGCGGGCGATCTCGCTTTTAAGGAACGCTTCCGCGGCTGCCGGCGTGCGTTGATCCGGCGGAAATGCCGTCACATCCTGCGCCGCCCAATTCTTGACGATGGCCGGGATCGGACACCGCCTGCTGTGCGGCGCTATTGAGCTTCTTGATGACGGCGTCGGGTGTTTTCGCCGGCGCGAACAACGCCTGCCAGTAAATCACCTCGAACTTCGGTCCAAGGACATCAACAAAACTGTCGACGTTTGGGAAGCCCGCCAGTTTATCCTTCGAGGTGATGCCGAAGGCTTTCAGCTTTTTGTCGGCGACAAGCTGTTCGACCGATTGCGGCGTGCCGATAAAGAGATCGACCTGGCCGCCCAGCAAATCGGTGACCGCCGGCGCCGCGCCGCGATAGGGGATCTGATCGAGCTCGACCCCGGCTTCCTGCGCGAACAGCGTGGTGGCGAGATGGCCGGTCGCGCCATAGCCGGGGATCGCCGCCTTCAGCCGCTGCTTCTTCATCAGCGCGATCAGCTCAGTGAGATTGTTGGCTTCCAGCGAATTGCGGCCGACCAGGACCAGCGGGTTACGGTTGACCAGCATCACCGGCGCGAAATCCTTCACCGTGTCGAACGGCAACGACTTGTAGAGCGTGACGTTCGCCGAAATCTGCAGATTATGCATCAGCAGCATGTAGCCGTCGGGCGTTGCATGCGCGACTTTCTCGCTGGCAACGATGGTGTTGCCGCCGCTGATGTCCTCGACGACGATGTTTCCCTTAAGCTGCATCGCCATCGAATTGGCCACGATGCGTGCGGTCTCATCGGTCGGTCCGCCGGCAGGGTAGGGCACCACCATGGTTACGGCGCGGCTCGGATAATCCTGCGCCGGCGCGCTTGTAGCGCCGACGGCCAGGCCGACGGCGATCGCTGCAACAAAGATCACGTGCCTCATGGTCGTGCGCCCTCCCGGAGCAAGCACAGAGAAGCCGAATTATTTGGGAACGCTGACGAAAATCTGGCCGTCGCGCACCGCCACCTTCACGGGCGTGAGGCGCACGGTCGAATCGCCGGGGTGACAGCCGGTGGCGATATCGAATTCATAGCCGTGCCACGGGCAGACGATGTGGCGCTGCTTGCCGAAGCGAAGGCCCGCGCTTTTCTTGTCCGGCGTGATCATTTCCTCGACCTGATGGAAGATCTTGCCCTGGCATACCGGACCGCCGGCATGCGGACAGATGTTTTCGTAGGCCAGCACCTTGCTGCCGGTGCGGAAGATGCCGACTTCGAGCTCTTCCACGGCGAAAATCTTGTAGTCGCCGTCGGCGATGTCGTTGAGTTTGCCTATTGCGATTTCTTCCATCGTTACTCCACCCCTTTTTTGCGTTTCTCTTTCCGCTCGTCCCCGCGAAAGCGGGGACCCAGTGCTGGATTCCCGCTTGCGCGGGAATGAGCGGGCTATAATTCGACTTTCACTCAATTCCCTGCGGGCGATGAAACCAGACCGCCACGTCGAACATGTTGAGATCGGCGGCACGGATGATGCCGCACGCGGTCACCACGGTTTCGGTCGCCGTTACCGCATGCTGCGGAAACGGCACCACGTCATAGCCGCGCCGCTCCACTTTGGCGGCATAGATCTTCACCGCAGCCGTCAGCACCTGTTGCAGTGTCTTGTCGGAAATCGCGTCGGGTTCGCCGCGCTTGAGCGCATCACGTGCCGCCGCGCAGAAGTCGGCGGAATTCACGACTTTGCGCGCAGGCTGGCGGGATTTGGCGGCGCGCTTTGTCCCGCCTTTGGCCGATTTACGCTTTACAGCTTTCGCCATCGCGCTTTAGGCCGTCACCGGCTCGCGTTTCGCGGGAGCCTTCTTGCCGTCTTTCTTGAGCTGCTTGTGCTTCGGCACTTCGAGATTGAACAGCTTTGCCGCATTGAAGCCGAGAATATTGCGCTTGGCCTCTTCGTTGAGGAACGGCAGCGAGGTGATCGAACTCGGCAGGTCGAAGTCCCAGTGCGGCCAGTCGGAGGCGAACAGCAACTGGCTTTCGGCCTTCATCGCCTTGAACGTCGCTTCGGTGAGATCCATGTTCGAGCGCTCGAGCGGCTGGCTCGAATAGAACATCTCCTGCATGTATTCGCTCGGCTTGCGCTTGAGCAGCGGCGCTTCCGACGAACGCATCATGTATTCGGAGTCGAGCCGCTGCATCAGGAACGGTATCCAGGCCAGCCCGCTTTCGATCCACATCACCTTGAGCTTCGGGAACCGTTCCGGCAGTCCGTTCATGATCCAGTTCGTCATATGGATGATGTTGTAATAGACGAACGAAATCGCGTGCATCGAGATGAACTTGTTGCACTGTTGCATCGACTGGTCGCCCCAGTGGAAGCCGGAGTGGAACGACAACGGCTTGCCGCTCGACTGGATCGCGGAGTAGAGCGGCATATAGCTGTCGTGATTGACGGCGCGGAAGCGCGTCGAGGTCACCGAGAAGCCGATCACGCTCGGATTGTCGGCGTAGGTCTCGACGCATTTCAGCGATTCTTCGGGATGATTGAACGGCAGGTACAGCATCGCCTTGATGCGCGGGTCCTGCGGCAGCACTTCCTCGGTCAGCCATTTATTGAACGCGTTGCCGATCGTGACTTCCATTTCGACTTGCGGGTGCATGCCGAGCACCAGCATCGGCGTCGGAAACACCACCATGTAGTCGATGCCCATGGAGTCCATGGCGCGCTGCACCAGCGTGACTTGCGCATGGGTGCGGCCGCCCGGCACCGCTTCGCCGAGCCGCTGCTGATGCGGGATGCGGCCGAACACGTCCTGATACAGCATGCCCGGCGTCGAATTGAGCAGCCCCGGCGCGGGACTGCGGTCTTTGAACGCGCGGGCCATCTGCCGATAAACGTCGCTGTCCATGCGATCGACCACCTCGGACCAGAACGCGGTCTCGGTGACGTGGGCATCGACGTCAACGATGAAGTAATCGTCCTGCCGCGCTTCCTTGGCGGCATGCGCCAGGATTTCCCGGGTGTCGGTCGTGACGCCGATCTTCGGCAGCTCGGTGACGCGCGAAATGCCTTTGCCGTTCTTTCCGTTGCGCGGCGTTTTGGTCAGCATCGGTTTCCTCCACTCATCCGGCTATTCCTCGGGGTGGCCCCGTTTCGAGCCTTGTCTTCCCCTTGGCGCGTTTATTGCAGCCTTGAAACACGTGACGGAAAATTAGCAGCATTCATCGCCGATGGACATGCAAAATCGCCTTGGGCTAGCGCCGCAACAGCTATGTCCGGATGGCCGGGCGGTCCCTGTTCCCCAATGCGCCGCGCGCGGTGTAGCTTTTGCGCGCAATCAGGGAGGTTCACGGCGCATGAGCTACAAAGATCTGATTTACAGCGTGGAAGGCAAGGTCGCCACCGTCACGCTAAACCGGCCGGAGCGGATGAACGCGTTGTCGCGGCCGCTCGAAGCAGAAATGCGGGCAGCGTTCGATGAGGCCGATGCCGACCGCCAGGTTCGCGCCATTATTCTCACCGGCGCAGGCGCAGCGTTTTCCGCCGGCTATGATCAGGCCGCCGCGCCGGCATCCGGCGTTCGGCCGTCCGATCCGAAAGGCAAGTCGCACGCCGAATACATCGAGCACTGGGAGCGTCTCGATGGCCAGCGCATCGATAACTGGACGCATTTATGGAGCCTCGGAAAGCCGGTCATCGCTGCGGTCAACGGTTGGGCCATGGGCGGCGGTTTCTGGTGGCAGCTCGCCTGCGACCTCACGATTGCGTCAGACAAGGCGGTGTTCGCGCAGCCGGAAGTACGTCACATCTCCAATACCAGCTATCTGCTCACCGCGCTGTGCGGCTGGAAAGTCGCGAACCGCTGGGCGCTCACCGGCGACCATTTCGATGCGCAGGAAGCCTACCGCATCGGCATGATCAACGAGGTCGTGCCGCACGATGAGCTGATGCCGCGCGCGCGCTCGCTCGCAGAACGCATCGCGCTGGTGCCGGAACCGTCGATCCGGCTCAACAAGGCGATCGCGATGAAGGGCATTCAGGCCGCGGGCCTTCATTCCGCGCTGTTGCTCGAAGGCGCTTTGGGGGCGCTGGTTCATTCGTCCCACAACGAAGAGCGCGAGAAGCTGTTCGAAGCCCAGCGCAGCAAGGGGTTAAAAGCCTATCTGGAATTACGCGACGGCCCGTTCCATCCGGAGCCGATGGGTCCAAAATCGAAACCGCGGACGAAAAAGCCAGGATGAAAAAACTAGGATGATGAAACGCGCACTCACGTTGTTCACCGCTGCCGCTGTGCTTCGCGTGCTTTGCGGCGCCGCGTTGGCGCAGGATGATTGGCCGCAGCGGCCGGTGACCATCGTGGTGCCGTTTCAGGCCGGCGGTTCGGCCGATCTGCTTGCCCGCATCGTGCAGCAGCACATGGAAGCCGACTTCCATACGCCATTCATCGTCGAAAACCGGTCCGGCGCCGGTGGCAGCGTCGGCACGGCTTATGTCGCAAAAGCAGCGCCGGATGGTTACACGCTGCTGCTCGGTACGCTCAGCGGCAACGTGATCAATCAGTTCATTTACGGGACGCTGCCTTACGATCCCGAGCGTGACTTTGCGCCGATCTCGCTCCTGGTACATCTGCCTAATCTGCTGGTGGTCAGTCAGAAGGTCCCGGCGCAATCGGTTCCGGAACTGATCGCTTATCTGAAGGCTAACGACGGTAAGCTCAATTATGGCTCGTCCGGTGTCGGCACCTCGTCGCATCTTTCCGCGGTGATGTTCGAACTTGCGACCGGCACGCACATGACGCATGTGCCGTTCCGCAGCACCACCGACGAAATCACCAGTATGATGAACGGCAATGTCGATCTCGCGATCGACAGCATGACGACGCTGTGGCCGCAGGCGCAGGCGGGTTCGGTTCGCGCGCTGGCTGTCACGACCGAAAAACGCATCGCCAGCGCGCCGGACCTGCCGACCATCGGTGAAACCGTTCCTGGCTTTTCGGTTGAGGGCTGGCAGGGCCTGTTTGCGCCGGCCGGCACGCCGCGTCCGATCGTCGACAAGCTCGCCGCGGAAGTGAAACATGCGTTCGAAGAACCTGACGTGGTCGAGGCGTTGAAAAAAGTCGGCGGCGAGTCCGCGCCCATGACCCCTGATGGCTTCGCTGCGTTCATCGCGGCAGAACGGCCGAAATGGCGCGATGTAGTCAAAGCTTCCGGCGTGCATATCGACTGATTAGAACCGCTCGCGCTCAAGCGTGCGCCAGCGCGACAGCCGCCGCTCGATCCACATAATGAGCTCGGTGAGCACGACACCGACCAGCGCGATGACGATAATCGGCACAAAGAGCTTTGCGGTGGCAAAGACATTGGCATATTCGACGATCATGCCGCCGAGCCCGCTGATCGCGGTGAAAAATTCCGCGACCACGATGCCGATAATGGCAAGCCCGACCGAGAGCCGCACGCCGGCCATGATGAACGGCAGTGCCGCCGGCAAGATGATTTTGAAGAAGATCTGCCACTCGGTGGCGCCATAAGCGCGGCCGATTTCCAACATCGAGCCGCGCACGTCGCGAATTCCCGAATATGTATTGACGATGATCGGGAATACCGCGACCGATACCAGGATTGTTACCTTGCCGGCGAAGCCGAGGCCGGCCCACAGGATGATCAGCGGCACAAGGGCAATGCGCGGGACGGCGTAGAGCGCGTTGATGAACGGATCGAGGATGTATTCCACGGTCCGCCATTGCGCGATGGCAATGCCGACTGCGATGCCGATGACGATGGTCAAGACCATGCCGACCGAGAACGGCCACAGACTCTGAATCATTCCCTTTTTCAGGGCGCCGCTCCCGATCAGTTCGATGGCGGCACGGAAAATTGCGCTCGGCGGCGCCATGAAGATCGGGTCCATCCGCCGGCCGAAATATTCCCAAATGCCGAAGAACACCACGACCGAAATAATGCGAATGGCATTCGGGCTGAGCAGCCAGGTTTGCAGGCGCTGCGTCGCGGCCGGCTTCGGCGCCGGCACCGATTTTCGCGGTGAAGGCTGCGTGTCGCTCATGGTTCGTTGCTCCTGAGCATTTGCCGGAGTTCGGCGCGGCATGCAGCAAAGGCTGGATGCTTATAGACGTCGCCGTTCATTCGCTCGGCGGCAACCGGTAACTCGACGATGGTCTCGATCCGGCCGGGCGCCGTGCCGAAAACAAAAATCCGGTCCGACAGCAGCAAGGCTTCGTCGATCGAATGGGTCACGAACAGCACGGTCGCCGCGGTGCGCGACCAGATTTTCAGGAAATCGGCCTGCAATTGCTCGCGGGTTTGGGCATCGAGCGCGCCGAATGGCTCGTCCATGAAAATGAGGATGGGCCGGCGCATCAAGGCGCGGGCAATCCCGACGCGCTGCTGCATGCCGCCGGATAATTCATGAGGGAAATGGTCGCGAAACGACCCGAGCCCGACAAGGTCAATGAAATGGCGGGCCTGCTCGCGGCGCTCCGCAGCTGGAATGCCGTCAATCTCCAGCGGAAACTCGACGTTGCTTTGGACAGTGCGCCACGGCAGCAGTCCGAAATTTTGAAACACCATGCAGGCGTCCTTGCGCGGCTTGGTGAGCGGCACGCCTGCGACGATGATTTTTCCTTCATCGGGCGCAGCAAGTCCGGCGGTCATCCGCAGCAGTGTGGTCTTGCCACAGCCGGACGGGCCGAGCAGCGTGACCAACTCACCCTTGCGTACGGTGGCGTTGATACGGTCGAGCGCGACCATGAGATCGTTCGGTACCCCCGCCTTGCCACGGCTGCGGACCGCGAAGAACTTGCTCACGCCCTCGTAGACAACCATGGGCTCGGGCGTGTCGGCGGCCATCATGATTATCTTTGCCGATTATCTTGGTGGTTATTTCTGCTCGTACGGCCCTAATTTCTTCAGCGCCACATCGACGTAGCGCGGGTCGAGCACGTCCTTCGGCGCCGGTGTGGTCGTAAGATTGCCGAGCTTGACGTTGAGGTCTGCTGTGAACTCCTCGACTTTCGGGTCGAGCCCGCCATCGACGCCCCACACGTGCTCGCTGTTGAGGTCCTTCATCACCCCCTTGAGATAGTCCACATCGAGCTCGGGCACGTGCTCATGCATGATCTCGGCGGCTTCATCGGGGTTGGCGATGATGTAGCGCACGGCGCGAATGCTGGCTTCGGTCAGGGTCTGGAATGCGGCGCTGCGCTCCGGGTCAGCGAGCTCATCGGTACGCACGACGTTCCAGCAATAGCCGAGGCCGGGAAACTCCTTGGAGAGTCTGGTCAATACCGTGACCTTGCCGTCCTGTACGCTGCGCAGCGAGGTAACAGTGTTGACAAAGGCGGCGTCGGCGCGGCCGCCAAGTACGGCTTGCAAACGTGCCGCGTGGCCGCCGACCTGGACGAAGTTCGCAGTCGAGTCGTCGATGTTGTATTTTTTGAGGATGAGCCGGACCATCTGGTCAGGCAGCGCGCCTGGACCGGATGTCGCAAACGTCTTGCCGGCAAGGTCGGTGAGCGAGGTGCCTTTGCCCTTGGCGAGAACGAGACTGTAGTCGCCGATGGGTTGCCAACTGTTGATCGCGGTAACTTTGGCGCCGGCCTGGATCGAGGCCAGCACATTGACCATGCCGATGAACCCGATGTCGGCATTGCCGGAGATCAGGGCGCGCATGGCATTGGAGTCACCGGTGACGTTGACCTCTTCGACATCAAGGTCGCCGAGGAAGCCCTTTTTCTCCGCGACATAGAGCGGTAGCGAAAACGTCGTTGGCGGTCCGGCAAATACGAATTTGATTTTTGCCGCGATTGCGGCTGTGGCGCTGAGCGTCAGCACAGCAGTGAGGCAGGCGGTGAGCACTATTGCGGCAGCGCCAAAGCGCGGACGGGAATTTGACGACATCACTATTTCCTTACGGGATGATAGAGACGATCGGAGTTACGCCGGCAGCCAAAGTTGTAGCCGCAGCCGCTTGTCTTGCCTAGGCTGAGAAAAGCCGCCACCGTAAGCGTGGCGAATATTGGTTACGGGCAATGAGTGCGGTTGGACTGATCGGTTATGGCGGTATCGCCAAAGACGTGGTCGCGGCGCTACGCGACGCTGGCAGTAGCGTCGGAATTGTGGCGGCGCTTTGCCGGCCGGGGCGCAGCGATAAAGCGCGCGCCGCGCTCCCCGGCATCGACATTGTCGAGCGGCTCGACGATCTCCTGGCGCGCAAGCCGAAAGTCGTTGCTGAAGTCGCCGGCCAGCAGGCGATCACCGAGCACGGGCCGGAAGTCCTGAAACGCGGCTTCGATCTGCTGATCATTTCGATCGGCGCGCTCGCCGAGCCTGCGCTGCTTGATCGCCTGAAGACGGCGGCAAACGAAGGCAAGAGCCGCATTCTGCTGCCGGCCGGTGCGATCGGCGGCATCGACGCCATTGCAGCGATGCGGGTTGGTGGTCTGACCACGGTGCGCTATCGCTCGCGCAAGCCGCCGGCGGCGTGGCGCGGTTCGCCCGCGGAGAAAGTCGCCGATCTCGACAAGCTCACCGGCCGTACCGTGCTTTATCGCGGCCACGCCGGTGAAGCGGCACTGCTTTATCCGCAAAATGCCAATGTCGCCGCGGCTGTGGCGCTGGCCGGCCTGGGTTTTGAAAAAACCGAGGTCGAACTGGTGGCCGATCCGGAAGCGCCCGGCAATGTGCATGAGATTGAGGCCGAAGGCGCCGCCGGCCGCTTTGCCATTTCGTTGCAGGGCCGTCCGTCGCGCACGAACCCGAAGACATCGGCGCTGGCGGCGCTTAGTGTTGCCCGCGCTCTCCTCAATCTCGATGCGACGATCGTCATATGACTGTTCCGACGCGACGCGCCACCAATGCCCTGATCGGCAGCCCGATCGAGCGTCTTGAGGACTTGCGCTTCCTCACCGGGCGCGGCCAGTACACCGACGATCTGCACGACGACAAGATGCTCTACGCGGTGATCTTGCGCAGCGCGGTCGCTCACGGCCGGATTCGTTCGATCGATGTTGCGGCCGCGCGCAACAAGCCGGGCGTTCACGCGGTCATCACCGCCGCCGATATCGGCGAGGTACCGAAAATCCAAATGCAGCTTGATCCGCTGCCGTCGTTGCGGAACTACCTCCAACCGATCATTGCTGTCGACAAAGTGCGCTTTGTCGGCGAGGCGATAGCTGTCGTGGTCGCCGACAGCATTGCGCTTGGCGAGGATGCGCTCGAAGCGATCGTGGTCGATATCGAGCCGCTGCCGGCCGTCGTGGATCGCGACGCCGCGCGCCGGGGCGCTACGCTGTTGTTTGAAGAAACCGGCAGCAATTTCGCCGGAACCCTTGTCGCGACGCGCGGCGATACCGACGCGGCGTTCAAGAACGCGCCCTATACGCGCCGCGAGTTCCTCAACGTGGGACGCCACGGCGCGGTGCCGATGGAGCCGCGCGGCTTGATGGCGGTTTGGGACGACGCAAAACAGCACGTCACCGTCAGCGGCGCCTGCAAGGTGCCGTACAAAACGCGGAAGGCGTTGGCCGTGATGATGGATTTGCCGGAAAGCGCGGTACGCCAGCTTGAATACGACGTCGGCGGCGGCTTCGGCGCGCGCGGCGAATTCTATCCCGAAGATTTTCTGATCCCATTTGCGGCCAAGGTCGTCGGGCGTCCGGTGAAGTGGATAGAGGACCGGCGCGAGAATCTGATGACGCTGAGCCACGCCCGCGACGCCGCCTGCGATCTTGAAATCGCCTGTACCCGCGACGGCACCATTCTCGCGTTGCGCGGCGAGGCGTTCGCCGATATCGGCGCTTATGTGCGCACCAACGGCGCCACCGCCGGGCGTAACATTTCGCAGATCATGTCCGGGCCGTATCGGATTCCGCATGTGCGGATGGACGTAAACCTGGTCATCACCAACAAGACGCCGTCAGGCACCTATCGTGGGCCCGGCCGTTTCGAAGCCGACTTTTGCCGTGAGCGGCTGTTCGATTTGGTGGCGGCCGATCTCGGCATCGATCGCGTCGAATTCCGCCGCCGCAACCTGATCGCGGAAAGCGATATGCCGTATCAGCTCGCGACGGTGCAAGTGCTGGACATCAAGGCCGAGTGTGACAGCGGCGATTATCAGACCACGCTCGAGCGCTGCATTGCCGAATTCAAATGGGACGAGCGGTCGGAGCTGCAAGGCAAGCTGGTCGATGGCCGCTATCGCGGGGTTGCCGTCGGCTGTTATCTCGAAGGTGGCGGCACCGGTCCGAAAGAAAACGCCAGGCTGGTTATTGAGCCCGAGGGCTCGATTGCGGTTTATGTCGGCTCGTCGTCGGTCGGGCAGGGCGTCGAGACGGTGTTCTCGCAGATCGCTGCCGATGCGCTGGAAGTGCCGATGGAGCGCATCAGGCAGGTCTACAAAGGCTCGACCGATTATCTTGCTGAAGGGTTCGGCTCATATTCGTCGCGCTCGATCGTCATGGGCGGCAATGCCATCGTCAACGCGGCAAACAGCCTGCGCGATCAGATTCGCACCGCGGCGGCGGAGCGGCTGAACTGCGCGGTGAATGAAATCGGTTTCGATCGCGGCATGGCGGTTGGGCCGAACCGCGCCGCGATCGATCTGAAGGAATTCGCCGGCCTATCCGCCGACGGCACCCATGCCAGCAGTAAGCGCACCTATTCCTATGGCGCGCATGCGGCCTATGTCGCGGTTGATCCGAGAACCGGCCAGGTCGAGGTGATCGATTACATCGCGGTCGAGGATGTCGGCCGCATCGTCAATCCGCTGACCTTGCACGGCCAGTGCGTCGGCGCCGTCGTTCAGGGCCTCGGCGGCGCTTTGCTGGAGCACTTCATCTACGATGAGAACGGCCAGTTCCTCACCGGCTCGCTGGCTGATTACCTGCTGCCGACCGCGACCGATTTCCCGAGTATTCGTGCCGTTGCGCTGGAAGAGAAGCCATCGCCGATCAATCCGATGGGTTTCAAGGGCGCCGGCGAGGGCGGCATCATTCCGGTCGGCGGCGTGATTGCCAATGCCGTGGCTGCGGCGCTTGGCTCGCTGGACGTAAAGCTGTTCGAATTGCCGTTGTCGCCGCCGCGGGTGTGGCAATTGATCCAGTCTGCGCGGCTCGCAACGTGAGCGCACCTATGCGTTCGCCGCATTGTGGATCGGCTGCAAGATGAGTTAGCGTGGCAACAGCATGAAACTTCCGGCTTTCGAATACGCCTGTCCCACGTCGCTCTCCGAAGCGGTTGCGCTGCTGGCGTCCCATGACGGCGAGGCCAAGCCGCTGGCCGGTGGTCAGAGCCTGGTGCCGATGATGGCGTTTCGCGTTGCGTCGCCGTCATTGTTGGTCGATCTGCGCAAACTCGCTGAATTGCGGCAGATCAAGATTTCAGAGGATGGCGTCACGCTCGGCGCCACGGTGCGCTGGCGCGAAATCCTCGATGACCAGCGGTTGCGGACGGCGCAGCCGCTTCTGGTCGCCGCCATCGAGCATGTCGCCCATTATCAGATCCGCAATCGGGGCACTGTCGGCGGCAGCATCGCGCACGCTGACCCTGCCGCCGAAATGCCGGGCGTTGTCGTTACCTGCGACGCAAAGATTGCGGTCATGGGAAAAGCCGGCGCCCGCGTGATCGATGCGGCGAATTTCTTTGAAGGCCCGCTGATGACCGCGCTGCAGCCCGACGAGATCATCACCGAAATCCGTCTGCCGGCATGGCCGGCGAAGCGCCGTTTCGGTTTTCAGGAGTTTGCCCGCCGCCGGGGCGATTTCGCGCTCGCCGCGGCGTTGCTGTTCTACGATGACGATGGCGGCAAGGCGCGTAATGCGCATGTGGGTGCGGTCGGTGTTGGCGACACGCCGCTGCGGCTTCCCGCGGTCGAGCAGGTGCTCAATGGCAGCGTGATCGACGAAGCAACGATTAACAAAGCAGAAGCCGCAGCTTCGGCTTCGGTCGATCCCAATGACGACATTCACGCCAGCGGCGCTTATCGCAAGGCGCTGATCGGCGTCATGGTCGAGCGCGCGTTGCGCGCCGCGGCGGCGTAGCATCCATGCCGGTCAAATTCGAAGTCAACGGCAAGCCAGTCGAAGTCGAGGTCGAACCGCGCCTCACATTGGCCGACTGTTTGCGTCATTATTTGCGGCTCACCGGCACCCATGTCGGCTGCGAGCACGGCGTCTGCGGCGCGTGCACGGTCCTGATCGATGGCGCTGCGGTGCGCTCCTGCCTGACGCTTGCGGTGCAGGCGGAAGGCGCCAAGGTGACAACCGTTGAAGGACTGTCTCACTGGAGGAAGGCCTCACGCCGCTGCAGGCCTCGTTCCGCAAGCATCATGCGCTGCAATGCGGCTTCTGCACGCCGGGCATGATCACCACCGCCCATGCGCTGCTCAGCGAGGAGCCCGATTGCGACGCCGACCGGGTCCGCGAAGTGCTTTCAGGAAATATCTGCCGCTGCACCGGCTACATTCCTATCGTCGAGGCGGTGCTCGCCGCCCGCGCGGCCTACAAGAAAACCATGCCATGACTATCGCCGCGCGAGGCACGATGTGACACGCGCGCTGAGAAATACCTTCATCGGCGCGTCGATCGAGCGCCGCGAGGACCTTCGCTTCCTGCGCGGTCGTGGCATCTACGTCGACGATCTCCAGGTGCCCGGCCTGCTCTATGCGGTGATCCTGCGCAGTTCCGTGGCGCATGGCCGATTGCGTTCCGTCGATGTCACCGAGCGCGTTGAAGATCAAGGGCGTCCACGCCGTCATCACCGCCAAGGATATGACATCGAAGGATTACCCCTCCGGCGTGCCGATCGTGCCGATGCGATTGCAGCCGCTGCCCGAGTTTCTGCCCTACGAGCAACCGGTCATCGCTTACGACAAGGTGCGCTACGTCGGCGAGCCGATTGCCGTGGTGCTGGCGTCGAGCGTCGCGCATCGGCGAGGACGCGCTGGAGCAGATCGCGGTTGAGATCGAGGAGTTGCCTGCGGTCGCGACGTGCCAGGTGGCGTCAAAAAATCAAAGCGTGCTGTTCGATGCCACCGGCACCAACCGCTCGCTCACGTTCGAAGCGCGCAAGGGCGATGCCGACGCGGCGTTCAAGGATGCGCCCTATACGCGCCGCGAACGCCTGCGTACCGGCCGCCACTATGGCCTTACCATGGAGCCACGCGGCGTGATGGCCGAGTGGGACGCAGCCAACAATAAACTCACCGTGTCGGGTGCCGCGAAGGTGCCGTTCGTCAACCGCCGCATCCTGGCGAAGCAGATCGGGCTGCCGGAATCCGACATCGAGATGATCGAGAACGACGTCGGCGGCGGCTATGGCGCGCGCGGCGAGTTCTATCCGGAAGATTTTCTCATCCCGTTTGCCGCGAAACACGTCAACCGGCCGGTGAAGTGGATCGAGGATCGCCGCGAGAACCTGATAGCGATGAACCACGCCCGCGAGACCGAGGCCGATCTTGAGATCGCCTGTCATCGCGACGGTACGATCATTGCGCTACGCGGCGAGATGCACACCGACATGGGCGCCTACATGCGCACCAACGGCGCGGTCGGCGCGCGCAACGCGCCGCAGTTCCTGACCGGGCCCTATCGTGTCCCGCACCACAAGGTCGATTCGCACCTCTGGATGACCAATAAGACGCCGGTCGGCACTTATCGCGGGCCGGGCCGCTTCGAGGGCAGCTTCTACATGGAGCGGCTGCTCGACATGGTCGCCGCCGATCTCGGCATCGACCGCATCGAGCTGCGCCGCCGCAACCTGATCGGCAAGGCCGAGCATCCCTACAAACTCGCCACCGCGCAGCCCACCAATGCCCATGACCAGACCGACTCGGGCGACTACGAAGAGACGCTCGACCGCTGCCTGAAGGAGTTCAACTACGCCGACGTCGCGAAGCTCGGCGGCAAGCTGATCGACGGCAAGTATCACGGCATCGGGGTGTGCGTGCTTCATCGAGGGCGGCGCTGCCGGCCCGAAGGAAAGCGCGCGGCTCGAGATCAACGACGACGGCACCATAACGGTCTACATGGGCACATCGTCGGTCGGGCAGGGCGTCGAGACGATCTACGCGCAGATCGCCGCTGATGCACTTGAAGTGCCGATGGAGCGCATCCGCCACGTCTATCACGGTTCGACCGGGCTCGTGAGCGACGGCTACGGCGCCTATCACTCGCGCTCGGTGGTGATGGGCGGCTCGGCGGTGCTCGATGCCACGCAAAAATTCATGGGGCTGTTGCGCGAGGCGGCGGGCAAGCGGCTCGGCTGTGCTGAGTCCAGCGTCACGCTCGACGTCGACAAGGTCGTCGGCGGTGGCGGCTTCTCGCTGCCGCTCAAGGAATTCGCCGGTCTCACCGCCGAGGGGGCGTTCCTCAACCACAAACACACCTACAGCTACGGAACCCACGCCGCGCACATCACGGTCGATGCGCGGCTCGGACATATACGAGATTCTCGATTACGTCGTGGTGCAGGACGTCGGACGCGCCATCAACCCGATCACGGTCCAGGGACAAGTGATCGGCTCGCTGGTGCAGGGACTCGGCGGCGCGGTGCTGGAGGATCTTAAGTACGACGCGCAGGGCCAGTTCCTCACCGGCTCACTCGCCGATTACCTGCTGCCCACGGCTTCGGATTTCCCGAACCTGCGTTGCTTCGTCACCGACGACCATCCGTCGCCAATCAATCCGCTGGGCGCCAAGGGAGCGGGCGAGGGCGGTATTGTTGCCGCCGGCGGCTGCATGGCGAACGCGGTGGCGAATGCGCTGCAAATCTTCGGCGTGGAACCGCGCGCGCTGCCGCTTTCGCCGGCCTACATCTGGGAGATGGTGCAGGCCGGGCGGAAGAACCGATCCGTCATCCCCAGGATGACGGGAATGGACGAGCGCCAAGAGCTTGGAATAGATTTCTTCAACCCGCACATCCAGGAGCATCCCATGTCCGTAGCCCGCCATCCGCGCCCGAAAGAGCTTGAGGGCGTTCCGATCGAAGACATCATGAAGCGCTATGTCGGCCGCTTCACAGAGAAGAAGGCGGATTGGGCGGCGTTCGAGGATGCCAAGATCGAGGGTTACAAGCGCGCGCAGCACCGCTTCATCGGCGCCGGCGGCTCGGGCAAGCATGCCGATCCGTCGGTGATCCCGGCCGGCAACTTCACCCTGTCGATCATGTATGTCGAACCGGGGCAGGGCAACGCGGCGCACACCCACGAGGTCGAGGAGTGCTTCTTCGTGCTGCAGGGCTATCTCGACGTGTTCGTCGAGGACGAGAGCGGCAAGCGGCTGACCACGCGGCTTGGGCCTTGGGAAACCATTTGCTGCCCGGCCGGTGTCATTCACGGCTACCAGAACGACTCGCTGGAGCCGGTGTACTTCCAGGTCATGATCGGCCGCGGCAAGCCGGAGACCATGGGCTATGCCGACGACGACCTGTTCAAGCGCAAGGATGCGCACCTGAAGGCGGTGTAAGTGTCCAAGGCGCTCGACGAGGCCTGCTACGAGCTGGCGCTCGCCAACCGCATCATCGCCCACGAGGGCGTGCTCGACGGTTTCGGGCACGTCAGCGTGCGCCATCCCGACCATCCGGATCGCTATCTGCTGTCGCGCTCACGCAGCCCTGAGCTGGTCGAGCCGGCCGATCTGCTGGAGTTCACGCTGGACTCCGAGCCGGTGGGTACGCCGAAGGCCGAGTTTTACGGCGAGCGCGTGATCCACGGCTGCATCTATCAGGCGCGGCCGGACGTCCACGCCGTCTGCCACCATCACTCGCAGTCGATACTGCCGTTCTGCGTCACCGGCGTCGCGCTCGAGCCGGTGTTCCACATGGGACCGGTGATGGGCCAGGTGGTGCCGATGTGGGACAGCCGCGACGAGTTCGGCCATACCGATCTGCTGGTGGTGAAGCCGGAGGAAGGGCACTCGCTGGCGCGGGCACTTGGCCCGCACTGGATGGTGCTGATGCGCCGCCACGGCGCGACGGTCGCCGGGCGGTCGCTGCGCGAACTGGTGTTCCGCACCGTCTATTCGCACGCCAACGCCGAAATCCAGTTGCGATCGATGATGATCGGGACCATTAGCCCGCTGAGTGCGGCCGAGCGGCAGCGCGGCGAGCCCCGGCAATTGCAGCCGCGGCCGATGGGGCGGGCGTGGGAATACTGGACGACACGCCTGCAAAAGGCCGGCGAGCTGCCGCCGCGCAACTGCGCCCAAGCCGGCGCGGTCACGCCCGACCAAGCGCGCGGCGCCGAAACCGCAGAAGCAACGCGCCGCCAAGCGGCGGTCGCGGTAGCAAACGAACGCTGCGTCGACGCCGGGCGTCAGCCGTAGGTCGGCACGAACAGCTTCTCGATCGGGATCTTGTCCGGGATCAGGCCCTGATCGACCATATAGCTGACCATGGCCTCCAGCGTCGGCCGGTTCGGCTCGATGCCGTAGGGCCAGCAATCGCCGCCGAACAGATCGTCGATCTCCTGCACGTCGTCGGGCAGCCACGGCAGCATGTAACGCAGCGTTCCGGAGATCCGCATCTTCTCCCAGGCGACGGTTCTTGGCGGCGTCGAATGCGTCGTAGAGGCTCGTCGCCACGAACGGGTGCTTCTCGTAGACGTCGTTGCGGATGACGATGAGGTGCATGATCGGGAAGATCTTGGTGCGGCGGTAGTAGTCCTGCTCCTTGTCGCGATAGTCGGGGAACAGCCGCACTACGTCGGGATTACGCTTGAGCGCGCGCGGCAGGTTGGAGCCGATGATGGCCTGGATTTCGCCGGCTTCGAGCAGGTCGCTCAGCGACTTGCCGCTGGTGTTCTGGGTGATTTTGACCGGCTTGAGCATCGGCATGACATTGGGATTGCCGTAGGCAGCCCGGCTCGTTGATGGCGCCCTGCACCCACTCGATGGTCGAGAGATCGACGCCGAGGTCGTGCTGCATCAGGCCGCGGATGAATAGCGCGGCAGTCTGGGTGTAGAGCGGCACGCCGATCCGCTTGCCTTCGAGGTCCTTGGCGGTTTTGACATGCTTGCGGTTGACCACGATGAAGCCGTGGCGGAACACCCGCGAGGCAAACACCGGCAACGCCACGAACGGCAGCTTCTTCGCGGCATAGCGGCTGATGAACTCCGAGCTCGACATCTCGCAGGCGTCGAACTCCAGGCGGTTGGACATGCGGTCGAAAATATCCCGCGGATTGTCCATGACGAGGAAGTTGAGATCGATGCCCTCGGGTTTGATGTCGCCCGTGTAGAGCGCGAGCATACGATCGTAGAGGCCGCAAGCGAAGGTGATCGGCAGATCAGACATGAAGACACCGTTAAAGATGTTGAGGCGGGAGACGGAGTATCACACACGCTCTCGCACGCGTCATCGGAGCGGCGCGCACCGTGCTCCGCGCTCGCGCGAGTCGCGCTCCGCAAAAAAATTTGCGCTCCATGTCGTTTTTTTCTTGCAATGCATTTCTAATACGCCTATGTGCCGCTCGCCCAAATTCGCACGTGCCTGTGGCCGTGTGTCGATCGGTAGGCATCCGGACAAGAGGCCGGACAGTCGCCTGAGGTTCAAAGTTTAGAGCCTCACTACGTGATCGGCAGCCGGAGGCGAAACCGGCGCACCCCGCGCTCAACGGGGGACGCGGCTTAAAGCAACGACGGAGCGGGCTTTTTTGGTCTCGTTGGCTGTCCACAAGCCAACACCGAAGAGGCTTGTCCATCTTGCCGGCCGTGCGGAACGGGTTCTCCCGCTCCAATCCAAGGCAGCACATCGGCGAAGAGCCACGCGCGTCCACCGTGTCCCCAACGCACGGTCGTCTCGTGAAGCTCGTAGCCGCTGACGCCGGTCGTCTGTGCGCAAGCGCGGATGGCTGAAAATTCAACGCTGGACCGAGCTTAACCGCTCGGCCCCTTGAACCTGGATATGAAGGAGCGCGCCCATGACTGAGCGTATCCGCGAATTCCTGCGTCGCCGCCGTGACGAGGGTGTGGACGAAGGTCCGTGCCTGGTCGTCGATCTCGACGTCGTGCGCGACAACTACAAGGCCTTTGCCAAGGCGCTGCCGGACAGCCGGGTGTTCTATGCCGTCAAGGCGAACCCGGCGCCGGAGCTGCTGTCGCTCCTGGCCTCACTCGGCTCCTGCTTCGACGCCGCCTCGGTCGCCGAGATCGAGATGGCGCTCGCTGCCGGCGCCTCCGCCGACCGCATCTCTTACGGCAACACCATCAAGAAGGAGCGGGACATCGCCCGTGCCTTCGCGCTCGGTGTCCGGATGTTCGCGGTCGACTGCAAGCCCGAAGTGGAGAAGGTCGCGCGCGCCGCGCCCGGCTCCCGCGTCTTCTGCCGCATCCTCTCCGACTGCGTCGGGGCGGAATGGCCGCTGTCGCGCAAGTTCGGGTGCGAGCCGGGGATGGCTGTCGACGTGCTCGAGCACGGGCTGAAGCTCGGACTGGTGCCGCATGGCGTGTCGTTCCATGTCGGCTCGCAGCAGCGCAACCAACATGCCTGGGACCGGGCGCTCGCTTCGGCGGCGACCGTATTCAAGGAGTGCGGCGAGCGCGGCATCAACCTTGCGATGGTCAACCTGGGCGGGGGCTTCCCGACCAAGTACCTGAAGAACGTCCCGACGGTGAAAACCTACGGGTCGGCGATCTTCAAGGCTCTGCGCAAACACTTCGGCAACCAGATCCCGGAAACCATCATCGAGCCGGGTCGCGGCATGGTCGGCAATGCCGGCCTGATCGAAGCGGAAGTCGTCCTCGTCTCGAAGAAGAGCGAGGAAGACGACGTGCGCTGGGTCTACCTCGACATCGGCAAGTTCGGCGGTCTCGCCGAGACGATGGACGAGTCGATCCGCTACCCGATCCGCACGCTGCGGGACGGCGACGCCATGGCGCCGTGCGTGCTCGCCGGACCGACCTGTGATTCGGCCGACGTGCTGTACGAAAAGGTGCCTTACATGCTCCCGGTCAGCCTCGAAATCGGCGACCGGGTGCTGATCGAAGGCACCGGCGCCTACACCTCGACCTACGCAGCGGTTGCCTTCAACGGCTTCGCGCCGCTGCGCACCTTCCACATCTAACCCCTCTTGCTCCGGCGCGCGCCTCGGCCCTGCGCCGGGGCGCAACGCCTCAAAGGAGTTGGAACGATGGTGACCATTCGGGACGAAAAAATCTCCGATATCGCAGCCCGCGAGGCGCTGCTCGACGTCGCCTATGGCGCGGAGCGTTTCACCAAGACGTCCGAGCGCCTGCGCGAAGGCCGTTTGCCGGCGGATCGGCTTGCTCTGGTCGCGGTCGAGCACGGCCAGATCATCGGCACCGTGCGGCTCTGGCAAGTTGCGGCGGGTCCGGGGCGCGCAGCGCTGCTGCTTGGCCCGCTGGCGGTCCACCCCGAGCATCGCAATCGCGGTATCGGCTCGACGCTGGTGCGCCGTGCCATTGCCCGCGCGCGCATGCTCGGCCATGAGGTCGTCCTGCTGGTCGGCGATGCGCCGTACTACAGCCGGTTCGGCTTCACCTCGGCGCAAACCGGCGACCTGTGGATGCCGGGGCGTTTCGAGCGGGACCGTCTGCTGGCGCTGGAACTTAAGCCGCAGGCGCTTGCGGGTGCGCGCGGGATGGTCGGCGCCACCGGCCAGCTCGCGCCGAAGCCCGAGCTCAACCTGCTCATCGCCGCGACCCAAAACCTCCGTCGTGCTCCCGTACGGCGTGCGGCGTAAAACGCAAGACACACTATCAGTACATCTAGCTAACCTTGGCCCCGATCCGATTGAATCGGATCGGGGGTAGATTTCTAGCAATGCGCTATTGGCTCTGGAGGCACGATAATGACTGAGTGGCCCATTCACGCCCGTATCACCGGCCCCATTGTGATGATCGGTTTCGGCTCGATCGGCAAAGGCACGCTGCCTTTGATCGAGCGTCATTTCACTTATGACAAGGACCGGATCGTCGTTATCGATCCCGAAGACAAAGACAGGAAGCTGCTGGATGAGCGCGGTATCCGCTTCATCCATCAAGCGATCACCCAGAAGAATTACCGCGAACTGCTGGGTCCGCTGCTGACCGAAGGCGGCGGCCAGGGCTTTTGCGTCAACCTGTCGGTCGATACCTCGTCGGTTGCGATCATGGAGTTCTGCCGCGAGATCGGCGCGCTCTACATCGATACCGTCGCGGAACCGTGGCCCGGCTTCTATTACGACTCCAAGCTTGGTCCGGAAGCGCGCTCGAATTACGCCTTGCGGGAAGCCGTGCTGGCGGCCCGCCGCAAGAATCCGGGCGGCTCCACCGCGGTATCCTGCTGCGGCGCCAATCCGGGCATGGTGTCGTGGTTCGTCAAGCAGGCGCTGCTGAACGTCGCCGGCGATCTCGGCGTGAAATTCAAAGAGCCGAAATCGCGTGAAGAGTGGGGCAAGCTCGCCAAGAAAGTCGGCGTGAAGGGCATCCACATTGCCGAGCGCGATACCCAGCGGGCAAAGCAGCCGAAGCCGCTCGAGGTTTTCGTCAATACCTGGTCGGTTGAAGGCTTCCTGTCGGAAGGCATGCAGCCGGCCGAACTTGGCTGGGGCTCGCACGAGAAGAAGCTGCCAAAAAACGGCTTCAAACATAAGGCCGGCTGTCAGGCGGCGATCTACCTGACGCAACCCGGCGCGAACACGCGGGTGCGGTCATGGACGCCGACGGCAAAGGCGCAATACGGCTTTCTGGTCACCCACAACGAGGCGATTTCGATCGCGGACTTCTTCACGCTGCGCGACGGCCGCAAGGTGGTTTACCGGCCGACTTGCCACTACGCCTACCATCCGTGCAACGACGCGGTGCTGTCGCTGCACGAACTGTTCGGACAAGCCGGCGAACGCCAGCCGTCGATCCACATCCTGGATGAAAACGAGATCGTCGACGGTATCGACGAACTCGGCGTGCTGCTCTACGGCCACAAGAAGAACGCGTACTGGTACGGCTCGCAGCTTTCCGTCGAGGAAACGCGGCGGCTCGCGCCGTATCAGAACGCCACCGGCATGCAGGTGACGTCGGCGGTGCTCGCCGGCATGGTGTGGGCGCTGGAAAATCCGAACGCCGGCATCGTCGAAGCCGACGAGATGGATTTCCGCCGCTGCCTGGAAGTGCAGATGCCGTATCTCGGTCCGGTGATCGGCGCTTATACCGACTGGACACCGATCACGGGCCGGCCGGGCCTGTTCAAGGAAGAGATCGACAAGCGCGATCCCTGGCAGTTCAGCAACGTGTTGGTGAGCTGAACGCGCCGGTTACGTTCAAGTTATACGTAAGCAAGCCGCGACCGGATCATGCCCCTAGTCGCGGCTTTTCTTTTGTTGAAGGCAAGCGCCGTTAGAGCGAAGTCGTTTTAGATTGAATCGATCGTCGCTCTAGCATTTTGATTGAGCATGATCTTTTCGGAAAATCGGTTTCCACTTTTCCGGATCATGCTCTATTTCAGCCGCTTCGCTGCTTCCTCGACCAGGCTCAGGTCGGTGTATTTTTTGACGTCGAAACTGGCCTGGGTGAAGCCCAGGTCGTGCGTCAAGTCGACGTTCTTCTGCAAAGCGTCGAGGTTCGGCATCAAGTTCGGATCGTGATAGACGTCCTTCTTGGTGAAGGCCCAATCGAACGTGTCCGGCGATCGCTTTACCAGATCGCCAAGGATTTGCTTGGCGGCTTCGTGGTTCGCTGGATCAAGATACCAGTGAACGATACGAAGCGAATCCTCCATGAAATCGACCATTGCGGCGCGGTTCTTGTCGATAAAGGGTTTGCGCGCCTGCCAGGTGATCATGTCGGCGACGCCGATGGCGTCGCGCTGCACAAACAGGCTGCGGGCGATTTTTTGCAGTTCGGGGTCGTATGAAAACGGCAGCACCGCCGGAATGAGATCGACCTTGTGCTCCGCCAGCATCGCTTTCATCGCCGGGAACGGCGCTTCGACGACGGTGTAGTCGCGGTTCGGCTCCAGGCCGTGCTTGTGCAGCATGGCCTTTAAGGCGACATCGACGGCGCTGCCCGCAGCATTGGTCGCGACGACCTTGCCTTTGAGGTCTTCGACCTTCTGGATCGGGCTGTCTTTGAGCACCATGAAACCCTGCGAATAGTAGCCTTCGACGCCGTCCTGGAATTCGTCGCTGATGATGCGAAGGTCATCGAGGCCGGCATTGCCGATGGCGATACCCAGCGTCGAATAGGCGAGGTTGGTGACTTCGACCTCGTTGGTGGCAAGCGCCGTGATCATCGGCGGCGTGCCGACATAGTGCACCGGCTCCATCACATAAGACTGGCCGAAATGCTTGGCGAGATCCTTCTTTTGCAGCCAGATCGAGCCCCAATTGCCGGGCGCCACCCAGCCATCGCGGATCGTCACCGGCTGGGCACTGGCTGTGCCCGCGAGACACGCGGCAAATAAAGCCAGCCCAATGTATGTCACTGCACGCATTTGTTTCCTCCGAAGGTGATGGGAACGCCGTTGGTGCGGCGTCTCGCTTTTCTGGAAGAACTATCGCAGGCGCTTGGCTGCTTCCTCGATCATGCTGAGGTCGGAGTGCGCCTTAACGTCGAAGCTTGCCTGTACGAAGCCGAGCTCGTGCGTCGTGTCGACGTTCTTCTGGAGCGCCCCGAGGTCGGGCCGCATATCCGGTGAGCGATAATAGTCATCCTTGGTGAACAGCCAGCCGAACCGCTCCGGCGGTTGTTTGGTGACAGTGCTGGCGATCTGGGCAGCCGCGTCGTGGTTCTTGGGATCGAGATACCAGCGCTCGATACGCATCGAGTTCTTCCATGAAGTCGACGATCGCGGCGCGATTCTGGTCGATGAACGATTTGCGCATCACCCACATCGCGAACTGGGTAGGGCCAACTGCATCGGTCATGGAGAACAACGGCCGTGCGATTTTTTTCAATTCGGGATCAAGCGCGAACGGCAGCACGGTCGGGATCAGGTCGACCTTCTTTTCCGCGAGCATCGCCCGCACACCGGGAAACGGCGCCTCAACCACGGTGTAATCGCGGTTCGGCTCCAGCCCATGCTTGTGCAACATCGCTTTCATCGCGACGTCGACGCCGCTGCCCGCGGCGTTGGTGGTCAGCACCTTGCCCTTGAGGTCTTCGACTTTCTTGATCGGCCCGTCGGCCAGAACCTGGAAGTCGTCGTCGCGATAACCAGGATGGCCATCCTGGAATTCATCGGCGACGACACGCAAGTCATCCATACCGGCGTTTTCAATCGCGATCGGGAGCGTTGTATAAGCGAGATCGCCGATCTCAAGCTCGCCGGTCGCCATCGCCGTGATCATCGGTGGTGTACCGGCGTAACGGACGCTCTCGAACACATACGATTTGCCGAAGTGGACGGCGAGGTCCTTTTTCTCCAGCCAGATCGAAGCCCAATTGGAGACCGGAGCCACCCAGGAACCGCGAATTTTCAGCGGATCGGCATGGGCCGTTCCTGTCAGTATCGCGGCGAACAGGCACGCACATGCGAATTGTTTCGTAAGCATATTTCCCCCCGATGTGCCGTCCTGCCGGTCGTCAGGCCCGGTCATTTTCAGTTCGGCCGGGATTGTGGGCGTAAAGCTCGACGTGGCGCAAGCCTGCCGCTTGCCGCACCGGCGCGCCGCCTGCATTCACGTTCACGTCAAGCACAGGCGTGTCATTTCGAGTTTACTGTCTTGCGGTGGTAACTATCGCTTCGGTGCTCAAAGAAGCGGCGGCGCGTAGCGTCTTTCTCGAAAGCCGCTCGTTGAGAGCGGGGGCTCTACGCCATGCAACAGAATTCCAATAAACGCCCGTCGGGCGCTGAAGCGGTGAGTGAACCGCCTGTATTGCCGGGCCAGGTTGTCCTTGTCTTTCAGGGCGGCGGCGCACTCGGCGCCTATCAGGGCGGTGTTTATCAGGCGCTGCATGAAGCCGGTATCGAGCCGCACTGGGTCATCGGTACGTCGATCGGCGCTATCAACGCCGCCATCATCGCTGGCAATGATCCGGCCATGCGGCTGAACCGCCTGCGCGAATTCTGGGCGCGGATGGAGTGCAAGACGCCGTGGAGCGCGACGCCGTTTTCGCTTTTAGGCGGTAATCTCTTTGGCGCGAATTTGCTGGGCGGCAATTTCGCTACACAGATGATGACGATCTTTGGCGGTATCGCCGGATATTTCTCGCCCAACCGCGCGCTCGCCTGGGGTCTCCAGGCCGCGGTCGGCGTCGAGCAGGCGGCGTTCTACACGATCGATGGACTGCGCGAGACGCTTTCTGCGGTTGTCGATTTCGGAAGCATCAATTCAGGACGGCCGCGCCTGACCGTCGGCGCAGTGAATGTGCGCTCCGGCAAAATGCATTATTTCGACAGCCGCGATATCGCGGTCACGCTCAAACACATCCTCGCGTCGGGAGCTTTGCCGCCGGCGTTCCCGGCGGTGCGTATCGACGGCGATCCGTATTGGGACGGCGGTATCTATTCCAATACGCCGGTCGAAACCGTGTTCGACGATTATCCGCGGCGCGATTCCGTGGTTTTCACGGTGCAGATGTGGCATGCCGCGGGTCCGGAGCCGGAGTCGCTTTGGCAAGTCCTCAACCGGCAGAAGGACATTCAATTTGCCAGCCGTGCCGATAGCCATATCGCCCGCCAGGAGCATATTCATCAGCTTCGGCACATTGTGCGCGAGCTTGTGCGGCTGATGCCGGAGGCGCAGCGCGAGACGCCTGAAGTAAAGGAAATGGCGGGTTACGGCTGCGGTACGATCATGCACATCGTGCGGCTCAACGGGCCCCGGCTTGAGAACGAGGATCATCTGCGCGACATCGATTTCACCAGCACTGGCATCCACGCGCGCTGGCAGGCGGGATACGCCGACACCATGCGAACCTTGCAACGCCAGCCGTGGAAGATGCGGGTCGATCCGATGGTTGGCGTCGCCGTCCATGAACCCGATTTGCCGGCTCCGAACTCCTAGATCGCGGCCACGTCGATAGCCTATGCTATCTGATGCCTAACCCGGGTTTCGACACGATCGCGGAAACGGCGTCGAGCACTGACGCGTCGTTGCATCGGATTCTGGTGGTCGGTGGCGGGGCCGGCGGCTTGCGCCTCACGTCGCTGCTGGGTGCTTCCCTGGGACGGCGTCATCAGGCTTCGATCACGCTGCTGGACAAGTCGCGCATCCATGTCTGGAAACCGCTTCTGCACGAAGTGGCGTCGGGATCGATGGACAGCGAAACCGATTCGCTTGAGTTGATCGGTCACGCGCGGCGCCGCCATTATCGCTATCGCATCGGCGCCATGATCGATCTTCATCGCGCCAAGCGGCAGATTCACGTCTCGCCGAGCGTGGACGAAGACGGCCAGACCGTGATCCCGCCGCGCGTCCTCGGCTACGACACTTTGGTGATTGCAGTTGGCAGTCAATCCAATGACTTCGGCACGCCGGGCGTCGCGGAGCACGCTATCGCGCTCGACACCGTCGATCAGGCGGCGCGCTTCAATCGCCGTATGATCAACGCCTGTTTGCGCGCCAATGCCCAATACGAGCCGCTGCGTCCCGGCCAATTGCACTGTGCCATCGTCGGCGCCGGGGCCACCGGCGTCGAATTGGCTGCCGAATTGCATAAATCAATGCGCGATCTTGCCTCATACAATCTCGACCGCATCGATTTCGACAAGCACATCAAGATCGAGCTGATCGAGGCGGCGCCGCGGATCTTGCCAGCGCTGCCGGAAAGTCTCGCAACGGCGACCGCCGACGTGCTGCGCCAGCTTGGCGTTAATATCCGAACCGGAACCCGCGTCATGGAAGTCCGCGCCGGCGAGGTTATTCTGGCCTCAGGCGAAAGCTTGCCGGCCGAACTCATCGTATGGGCCGCCGGCATCAAGGCGCCGGATTTTCTGCGCGATCTCGACGGTCTTGAATCCGACAGGATCAATCGGCTCGTGGTGCGGCCGACGCTGCAGTCGACGCGCGACGACGATGTATTCGCGATCGGCGATTGCGCCCATTGCGTATTGCCGGGAATGACGGAGCCGCTGCCGCCCCGCGCCCAGACCGCCCATCAGCAGGCCGACTTCATGGTCAAGGCCATCAAGGCCCGGCTGCGCGGGGCGCCGCTGCCGGATTTCAAATACCGCGACCGCGGATCGCTGGTGGCGCTCTCCGAATACGGCACGCTTGGGATCGTGTTTCATAACGTGAAAATGCAGGGGCTTCTGGCCAGGCTTGCCTACCTGTCGCTGCACAAGCGGCATCTCCAGGCTTTGCACGGCACCTTCAAGGTCGCGCTCGATACGCTGGTCAAGGGCGTTACCCGTCGCACCGAACCACGGATCAAACTGCATTAACATCGCAGCGAGACGCGAGGTCGGCTATTTTTGCTCGGATGTTTCCTGGTGCCACACCAGCAAACGGCGGCGGGCAAATGCCATCGCCTTGATCAGCGCATAGCCGACCACGGCGATCTCGACGATGCCGGCAAACACGCCGGGCGAGTTGGCGAAGCGCGACGCCCCCATCATGGCGCCACCAAGCCCGTAGCCGCCCATCACCATCTCGGCGATGATGCAGACAATCAGCGAAATCGGCAGCGCTACCTGCAGCCCGGTGAGGATTTGCGGCGCGGCCGCTGGCAGCACGATCTGCCACATGATCTGCCGTTCGGTCGCGCCCATATTGCGCGCCGACCACAACAGCTCTTTCTCGACCGCGGCGATGCCGGCCAGCGTCGCCGTCACCACCGGAAAGATTCCGTCGAATACGACCATCGAAATTTTCGACAGATCGTAGACCCCGAGCCACAAAATGATGATCGGAAGGAACGCGATCTTCGGCATCGGGAAGCCGACTGAAATGATCGGATCGAAAAACCATCGCGCGATCTTTGAGCGTGCCATCACCGTTGCAAGCGCGATGCCGCAGATCGAGGCAATGACAAATCCGGTCAGGGCGCGGAACATCGTGAGCCCGAGATTGATCCAGAGAATGCCGCTCGCCGCATCCTTGTAGATGTAGGCGACGACCACGCTGAAGCGCGGCAGCATGAACGGTGTCACCCTGCCGCTGCGGGCCAACAATTCCCAGGCCAGCAGCATCAGCAGGATCGAGAATAGGCCGGCGCCGACGCGGAATGCGGCGTCGAACCGTCTCGCTCCGTCGGATGCGAGATCGGCCGCGGCGGCGGCGAGCGTGGCCTGGTCGTCTACTCGCGCCATCGCAATAACCAATTCATGAGAAGCTGATAGATGCGGTCGGCGCCGAAGCCGAGCAGCGCCACCGTGAGCACGACCGCATACATGCCTTCGTAGGCGCCGGTCGAACCGAGATAGCCGATCAGATAGCCGAAACCTGATTGCGACACGATCAGCTCGGAGCTCACCAGCAGGATGAACGCGAGCGCCAGCGCGGTGCGGATGCCGTTGAGGATTTCCGGCAGCGCGCTCGGCATGATCACATCCCACATCATGCGCAGCCGGCCCGCGCCCATGCTGCGCGCCGACCAGACCAGCGCGTGATCGCTGCCGCGCGCGCCGTTATAGGCGCCGATGGTGACCGGGATCATGCAGCCGAGAAAGATCAGCAAGATCTTCGAGCCGTTGCCGAAGCCGAGCCACAGTACGGTGACGGGAATGAGCGCCGACTTCGGCAGCGGATAGAACAATTCCACCAACGGATTGATGAAGATATCGAGCAACTTGAAGCGCGCCATGGCGAGGCCAAGTCCGCCGCCGATAACGATAGCAAACGCGAGGCCTGCGGCGGCGCGATAGAGCGACGCCGCGCCGTTATCGATCAGTTCGCCGTCGCGGATGAGATCGACCCATGCCGCACCCACATTGGTCAACGACGGTAGCGCACTGGAGTCGACCAGATGAAGCCGCGCCGTCAGCTCCCAGCCCAACGCCAGTAGCAGCAGCGGCAGGTATTTGATCGCGGTTTGCATCACACCGGCACCGTGCCTTGGGCCACCGTTCCTTGCGCCACCGTTCCCTGCGCCTTGATCGCTTCGTCGCGCACAAGGCCCCAGATCTCATCGGTCTGCTCGACGAAGGCCTTGCTGCGAAACAAGCCGGGATCGCTCTTGTCGAGCTTGATGTCGACGATCGCCTTGATCTGTCCCGGCCGTGCCGACATGACGGCCACGCGCCCGGCGAGATAGACCGCCTCCTGAACGTCGTGGGTGACGAAGATCACGGTCTTCGGCGTGCGCTGCCAGATGCTGAGCAGCTCGGCCTGCATCAGCGAGCGGGTCTGGGCGTCGAGCGCACCGAATGGCTCGTCCATCAGGAGAATATTCGGATCGAACGCCAGCGTTCGCGCGATCGCGGTGCGCTGCTTCATGCCGCCGGAAAGCTGCGACGGATAGCTTTCCTCAAAGCCGCGCAGCCCGACAAGATTGATGAAATCCTGCGCCCGCTGCTCGCGCTCGAGGCGCGGCATTCCCTGCCGTTCCAGGCCGTAAAGGATGTTGCCGCGCACAGTTTTCCAGGGGAACAGCGCGAAGTGCTGAAATACGATGCCGCGATCCGGTCCCGGCGCGACCACCGGCTTGCCTTCGACCGTGATGCGGCCGCCCTCGATCGGCAGGAAGCCGCCAACCAGATAGAGCAGGGTAGACTTGCCGCAGCCCGATGGGCCCAGCAGCGCCACGAATTCCCGAGGGTGCACTTCCAGCGATACATCGGAAAGCGCCCGCACGACGCGCCCGTGGGACGGCCGATAGGTGTGGTTCACCCCCTCGACGACGATCTGCGCTTCCCCAGTCATTCTTCCCCATGCGGCTCCGTTTCATTGCTCACGGAGCCGGCGGCACCCTAGCCGGAATGACGGGCCACGCAAAAGCGGCTATATGTCCCTTCAAGCCAATCGGAAAAAATTTGATGGAACGCTCGTTCAAAAAAGAGGTCGATGCGCTACGGCTCGGCGACGGCGAAGTCTTTCGTGGCGAGGGCATCCTTGCGGTCACCAAGGCGCTGCTGCAATCCGGCGTGAGCTATGTCGGCGGCTATCAGGGCGCGCCGGTTTCTCATCTGCTCGACGTTATGGTCGATGCCGAAGACCTGCTGACCGATCTCGGCGTTCATGTCGAGACTTGCACCAACGAAGCGGCCGCTGCCGCGATGCTCGGCGCCTCGATCAATTATCCGCTGCGTGGTGCGGTGACCTGGAAATCCATCGTCGGCACCAATGTCGCGGCCGATGCGCTGTCGAATCTGGCTTCACCCGGCGTGATCGGCGGCGCGCTGATCGTGCTCGGTGAGGATTACGGCGAGGGCGCAAGCGTCATCCAGGAGCGCTCCTACGCCTACGCCATGAAGTCTTCGATCTGGCTGCTCGATCCGCGGCCTGATCTGCCGACGCATCGTCCATATGGTCGAAAAAGCTTTCGAACTGTCCGAGGCGACCCATGCGCCGGTGATGCTCGATTTGCGGGTACGCGCCTGCCACGTTACCGGCGAGTTCATCGCCAAGGACAATAAACGCGGCGCCTATAGCGGGGTGCATCGCCTCAACGGTCCGCCGCGCTTCGAATATGGCCGGCTGGCGCACCCACCGGTGATCTTCACCCAGGAGCGGCTCAAGATTGAGGAGCGGCTGCCGGCGGCGCAAAAATTCATCCGCGAGCAGAAGCTCAACGAAATCATCCCGGGCGAGCTCAACGACATCGGCATTATCGTGCTCGGCGGGTTGACCAGCAACTTGCTTCGCGCGCTCGGCCGGCTCGATCTCGCCGATCTCTACGGCGCCTCGCGCATCCCGATCTACGTCCTCAACGTCGCCTATCCGCTGGTGCCGGAGGAATTGAAAGATTTTTGCGCCGGCAAACGCGCGGTGCTGGTGGTCGAAGAAGGCTCGCCGGAATATGTCGAGCAGCAAATCAACAGCATCCTGCGTAACGCCGATATCAATACGCGCGTGCTCGGCAAGGAGTGCCTGTCGCGCAGCGGCGATTACAATGCCGAGGCCCTGCTGCGCGGTATCGCCGCGTTTGCAAAGGAGACGCGGCCGGCTGGCATTGACGCCGACGCCATTGTTGCGCGGGTCGATGAATTCGTCGCGCACAAGCCCGGCTTGATCGATACCGTCGGCGATATCCCGCCACGGCCGCCGAACTTCTGCACCGGTTGCCCGGAGCGGCCGGTGTTCGCCGCGATCAAGCTCATGCAGCGCGAACTCGGCCCGACCCATATCAGCGCCGATATCGGCTGCCACTCGTTCGCGACCTTTGCGCCGTTTTCGCTCGGCAATTCGATTCTCGGCTACGGCATGTCGCTCGCCAGCGCTGCCGCCGTGACGCCGAACATGGAACGGCGTCCGATCTCAATCATGGGCGACGGCGGTTTCTGGCACAACGGCCTGATCACCGGCGTTGCCTCGAATATGTTCAACAAGGGCGATGGCGTGCTGATCGTGATGCAGAACGGCTACGCCTCTGCGACCGGCCAGCAATATCTGCCATCGAGCGCCGCCAACCGCAGCGGCACGCCGACCGGCATCAGCATCGAAAAGACGGTGCGCTCGCTCGGCGTCACATGGCTGCGCACCGTGCACACCTACAGCGTCGGCAAGATGGTGGATACGCTGAAGGAGGCGATGCGCACGGCGGAGCGCGGGCTGAAAGTCATCATCGCCGATGGCGAATGCATGCTGGCGCGGCAACGGCGCATCCGCGCCGAGGATGCCGAGAAGCTCAAGCGCGGCGAGCGCGTGGTGAAAACCCGCTATGGCGTCGATGACGAAATCTGCACCGGCGATCATTCCTGCATCCGCCTTTCCGGCTGCCCTTCGCTGACGGTGAAGCCCAATCCCGATCCGCTGCGCACCGATCCGGTGGCGGCAGTGATCGAAAGCTGCGTCGGCTGCGGGCTGTGCGGCGAGGTCGCGCATGCGGCGGTGCTGTGCCCGTCGTTCTATCAAGACCGATATCGTCAGCAATCCGAACTGGTGGGACCGGGCGCTGTTTCGGATGCGCAGCACGGTCATCGGATGGCTGCGCGGCAGTTGCCGAGACGAGTGAGCCGCTCTCCGAAAGCAGACAGCTGTGCCTCTCCCACAAGCGGAGAGAGAGCCGGCTCTGCGGGCCGTTGGCGCACAAAACGCGTTGTTCGTCCGATGACGATCCTGATCGCCGCGCTCGGCGGCGAAGGCGGCGGCGTGCTGACCGACTGGATCGTCGCGGCGGCGGAAGCCAGAACTTTCCGGTGCAGTGGACGTCGATCCCCGGCGTCGCGCAGCGCACCGGCGCGACCACCTATCACATCGAGATGGTGCCGGCGGCGCGCCGAGATCGGCGCCGCGCCCGGTACTGGCGCTGGCGCCCGGCATCGGCGACGTCGATATCGTGGTGGCGAGCGAACTGATGGAGGCCGGCCGCGCCATCGCCGGCGGCTTCGTCACCCGCGAGCGCACCACCACCATCGCCTCGACCAGCCGCTCCTATCTCGATCGTCGAGAAGATGGCGATGGGCGATGGCCGCTACGATCAGCAGAAACTGCTGCAAGCGGTCGAGAAAAATTCGCAAGGCCACGCTGCTGCTCGATCTGGAAGCGATCGCCAAACAGAGCGGCGCGATGATCAACGCGGTGATGCTGGGCGTCATCGCCGGCGCCGGCGCGCTGCCGATTCCGGCCGAAGCGTTCGAAGCCGCGATCCGCGACGACGGCAAAGCGGTCGATACCAATCTGCGCGGTTTCCGCGCCGGGTTCGACGCCGCGCGCAGCGGCGCGCAGCCGCGCCGCGATCCGTTCAAGCGCTATCGCGCGCCCGATGCCTCGCTGGCCGACCTCGAACGCGAGATCGAGCGCATGCCGGAAGCGGCACGCGCGTTCATGATCGAGGGCGTGCGCCGTCTCGCGTCTACCAGGACCTCGGCTATGCGCGGCTTTATCTCGATCGCCTCGGGCCGATCCGCGACGCCGATGCGAAGGCCAATGCCGACGGCCGGTTGCTCGCCGAAACCGCGCGGCATCTGGCGCGTGCGGATGTCGTACGAGGACGTGATCCGCGTCGCCCAGGCCAAGATCGATCCGGCGCGGTTCTCGCGCATTGTCGCGCAGTATGGCGTGAAGGCCGATCAGCCGTTCACGGTGACGGAATTTCTCAAACCCGGCGTCGAGGAATTCTGCTCGGTGCTGCCGCCATGGCTGGCAACGCGCATTCTTGCGTTCGCCGAGCGCCATCCCCGGCTCGCCGCGGCGCACTGGGGCATGGAGATCAATACGGCCTCGATCTCCGGTTTCCTGCGCTTCTACATTCTCGCGAAGTTGCGCGGCTTCCGGCCGCAGGACATGCGTTTCCAGGAGGAACAGCGCGAGATCGAAAGCTGGCTGCGCATGATCGTGCGCGCCGCGCCGCTCTCCGCCGAACTCGCGGTCGAGATTGCCGAATGTGCGCGGCTGATCAAAGGCTATGGCGACACCCACAAGCGCGGCAGCGACAACTACCGGACCATCGTGTCGCAGGTGATCGAGCCGGCGCTGGCCGGCGCGATGCCGGTGCAACAAGCCGCCGATGCGGTCGCCAGTGCGCGCACCGCGGCTCTGCTCGATCCGGAAGGCGAGGCGCTGTCGAAATGCCTCGCCGACATCGCCATGCAATCGAGCCATCGGATCGCCGCTGAATAGCAGCGAAAATCGCGGCTTTTTACCTCGAATTAACTATCCGCGTTAATGCTGGGGGGATTGCCGGTGATGGTCTGATGCCCAGCTTCGACTTTTCCATTCGCACGAAGCTCGCATTATGGGCTGGCCTCGGCGTGCTTCTCGTCGCCGGCATGCTGTTGGAACAGCAGATCGGTGACCGCTATGCCGGGCGGGAGCGTGCGGCCGCCAACGCCAAAGAACTTGCCGCCATCGAAGCCTTGCGCGCCGCTAAAGACCTGGGCGCGATGCAGCTCGAGCTGCGGGAAATGCGGCTGGCCGTCACGGCAACTGAGGTCGATCACGCTCAGGAGCTGCTGCATGCCGCGGCGGCGTCAGGCGGCCGGCACATCCAGACGGCGATTGGGCTCAGTGACGATCCGTCCGACAAGCAGGGGCTCGACAAGATCGCAGGGCTTGCCCGGGATTACGTCGCGTTGAGCGACAATTATGCCGTCGTCGCCAAGGACTATGGCGACACGATGGAGAAGATATCAAGCGCCGGCAAACTCGGCGGCGCGATCACCGGCCAGATCGAGAGCGCAACGGCGGCGCTGCTGACCGAAGCCGAACAACGTACGGCGCAGGCCGGTTTGCAGCGCGTGCATGTTGGCCGGATGGATCTCGGCATCGGCTTGTTCGTCATTCTGGTGCTTGGCGGCATGGCCGCGTTTGGCGCTATCGCTATTGGCCGCCCGATCCGCCGTATCGGCGAAGTGCTGCTTGAGCTCGCTCACGGCAACAGGAATGTCGATGTTCCTTTCACATCGCGCCGCGATGAAATCGGCGATAACGCGCGCGCCGCGCAGACGTTCAAGGAAAAGCTGGTCCGTATCGAGCAACTCGAGGATGCCGAGAAAGACACCGCGCAGCGCATGGCCGAGCAACGCCGCTCCGCCATGCATGAGCTCGCCGGCAAGTTCGAGGCTACGGTAGCCAGCGTCGTGCGCTCGGTGTCGGCTTCGTCGACCGAGCTGGAAGCCGCAGCGGAAGCGCTGGGTGCCACCGCGGGCACCACGCGGGATTTGACCGGACGGGTGCTGGCGGCGTCCAACGAGGCATCGACCAACGTTCAATCGGTGTCGGCGGCCACCGAGCAGCTGGTCGGCTCAATCGACGAGATTTCGCGGCAAGTCGAGGAGTCGACGCGGATTTCGCGCGACGCGGTGACCCAGGCCGAGAAGACCGACGGGCGCATCGCCGACCTGATGCGCGCCGCCGGCCGCATCGGCGACGTCGTCAAGCTGATTACCGCGATCGCCGAGCAGACCAATCTGCTGGCGCTCAACGCAACGATCGAGGCGGCGCGCGCCGGCGAGTCCGGCAGGGGCTTCGCCGTCGTCGCGCAGGAGGTCAAGGCGCTCGCCGCGCAAACCTCCAAAGCCACCGACGAGATCGGGGTGCAGATTGCGGGCGTGCAGGCCGCGACCCGCGATTCGGTGACCAGCATCAAGGAGATCGGCAGCACCATTGGCGCGGATCTCCGAAATCGCGGCAGCGATCACATCGGCGGTCAGCCTTCAGGCCACCACGACGCGCGAAATCGCCGGAAATCTCGAGTCCGCGACCTCAAGCGCGAGCCATGTCGCCGCAAATATTTCCAACGTCAACGACAGCAACAGCGAGATCACCTCGGCATCGTCGCAAATCCTGTCGTCGGCCAAGTTGCTGGCGCAGGACGGCAGCCGTCTGACCGGCGGAGCTGGAACAGCTTCTCGACGCGGTTTACGCGGCCTGACGCTTCCGGGAACAACCGCCCGGCCTCGACGGCATGCGAAGGGCGAGCTCCAACTCTGATCTTCTGAAAAACGCACGCAGCGAATACTACTTTGCGCTATTGCCTTGTCCCTCACAGGGAAACGTTTTTCTAAGGCCCGCCAAAAGCACAATCGATACGATCATGTCATCGGGATACGAATGGCTCTTTGCTTCCCGCATCAAAATGTCGTCGGCTTGTTCGGGAGTAAGCACCAACGTCGGCGGCAGGCAAAATAATGGTGCCGCGCCGGTACGGGGAAGGACGACGTTGACCGCGATAAGGCCATCCTTCAAGCCGTCCAAATAAATCGCATTTAAGATGCGTTGCTTTTCATCCTCTGGCGCTATGTAGTTTTTGAGCCGCAACGTTGAAGCGTTCGCACCGGAGGCGACGCACAAGGCGATTGCCGCACACATGATCCGCTTAATCATTACGCGCCCCTCTCTCTGCCCAAGGCGACGATGCAGCAAAAGGTTACGGGCGGCTAGATCGTCACGACACCATCATTGGGCCGCAGCTTTTTCAGCGCCGCTTTTGCGATCAGCTCGACAGCTGAGGGGGCGATATTTTGACGAACGAGCGACACCACCAGCGAGATCGCAATTGACCGCTCTACATGCGTCTTGGCAGCGGAATACTGCCGACTTAAAAGGTACGGATAGGAGCGCCGAACATCAGCTAATCGTTTCACAGTCGACATCCGATGTAAACGAACGTCAAACAAAAACGGGTCCAGAAAACCGCTAAGTAATTGAATTTGCGGGCGTAGTTCAATGGTAGAACATCAGCTTCCCAAGCTGATACGTGGGTTCGATTCCCATCGCCCGCTCCAACCTTCGCGCCTTTGGCGCTTCGGTTGGCGCGCCAACTGCCGCTATAATCTTGTCCTCGCGACTGAAAAACTTTGGAGGGAGCGTTCGATGCCGGTTTCCAAGATCAATGGCTTCAACATCAACTGGCAGGTCGTCGGCGACCGCGGCCCGTGGGTCATGGCGACCACCGGCGGCCGCCGCGGCTACGACGAATTCGTCCCCATGGCGGAGAAGATCGCCAAGCATGGCTTTCGGGTCATGCTGCACGACCGCCGCAATACCGGCGCGTCCGATCTCTGGATCGACGGCGACGAGGGCGAGGAAGCTCCGTGGCTTGGCGACATGCACGAATTGATGCGCCAGAACGATGCGCTGCCGGCATTCTTCTGCGGCTCGTCGGCGGGCGCGCGCACCTCGATCCGGTTCTATCTGAAATATCCGCAGGCGGTGCGCGGCCTGTTGCTGCTGCGCGTCACCGGCGGCGAGTTCGCTGCCAAGCGGCTGCCGGAAAATTACTACGGCCAGTTCATCAAGACCGCGAAGGAAGGCGGCATGGCTGCCGTCTGCGAAATGGATGCGTGGAAGGAGCGCTTCAAGGAGAATCCGGCCGGCCGCGATTATCTGGCGAAGCTCCCAGCCGACAAATTCATCGCTGTGTTCACGCGCTGGAAGGAAATCTTCGAGGCCGGCGGCAAGCATCCGGTCATGGGTGTGACCGAGCAGGAACTGCGCTCGATCAAGGTGCCGACCGTGATCATCCCCGGCAACGACCAGACCCATTCAAGCGCAAGCGCGGCGATTGCCCACAAGTACATTCCCGGCAGCGAGGTCCATCAGCTTCCGATCACGGATCAGGAAATGCCGCTCATCCCGTGGACCCAATGGGCTCCTCACGAGGACGAAATCGCCAACACATTCGTGAAATTCATGCAGCGCGTCATGGCGGCAAAAGCCGCCTGAGGCGCATTGTCGCTGCGGTTAACGGCAGAACCAGCAGACAAAGCCATGCACTAAAAGCTATGCGCTAGCGGGTCGACTTCCAGCTAGCGCACTGTAGCTGCTATTTTTTTTCTTGATTGCGACGGCATGGTGACTATCCTCCCCGCCAAGAGCCTCGAACGGCTCGGGGGATGGAAATATGGATCAGCAAACCGAAAAACGATCGGCCTGGAGCTGGTGGTATCTGCTCCTTCTCGTTCAATTCGTCTTCATGCTCTGGGTGCCGTTTTACAACACGGCGGAGCCGTCCTTCGTGGGCGTGCCGTTCTTTTATTGGTACCAGCTGCTCTGGGTCTTCATCAGCGCGATTCTGACCGCGATCGTCTATTTCGCGACCAGCGAGTAATTCGCGCGGCGCCGGGCAGCGGCTCGCGTCATCGCGAGACCGCAAACACACGAATTGGAATTTTCGGGGGGAATACCGTGGCAGAAATCAATTGGACTGCACTCATCGTTTTCGTCGTGCTGTTCGCCTTCATTACCTGGTTGGGCTTTGCGGCCGCGAATTGGCGCAAGGGCGATCTCGATCAACTGCATGAATGGGGTCTTGGCGGCCGGCGCTTCGGCACGTTGACCACCTGGTTTCTGGTCGGCGGTGACATCTATACAGCCTATACCTTCATCGCGGTTCCGGCGCTGGCGTTCGGTGCCGGCGCGCTCGCCTTCTTCGCTATGCCCTACGCGGTGCTGATCTACCCGATCCTGTTTATGGTGTTTCCGCGGCTCTGGTACGTCTGCCGAAAGCACAGCTACATCACCGCCGGCGACTTCGTCCGGGGCCGCTACGGCAATCGCTGGCTGGCGCTGGCGATAACGATCACCGGCATTGTTGCCACCATGCCGTATATCGCCTTGCAGCTTGTCGGCTTGCAGGTCGTGATCGGCGCGATGGGCATATCCGGCTCCGGCTTCATGGCCGAACTGCCGCTTCTCATCGCATTTATTATTCTCGCAGCCTTCACCTATTCGAGCGGCCTGCGCGCGCCGGCCTCGATCGCTATCGTCAAGGATCTCTTGATCTACATTACTGCTTTTGTTGCCGTGATCGTGATTCCAATTCAGTTGGGTGGGTTCGCCAACATCTTCGCGAAAGTGCCGCCGGCCAAGCTGCTGCTCGCTGTCCCCGGTGCACACACTACCGGCAGCTACGGCGTCTACATTACGCTGGCGCTGGGCTCGGCAGTGGCGCTTTTCCTCTATCCGCATTCCATCACCGGAATCCTGAGCGCCTCCAGTGGCCGCGCGGTGCGGCGCAACGGCGCGTTGCTGCCAGCCTACACATTCATGCTCGGCTTGCTGACGTTGCTCGGTCTCTTTGCCATTGCCGCCGGTGTTGGCACCGCGCCCGAATATGCCGCGGGCTTCAAACTGTTCGGCGCAAGTTTCGCGGTGCCGGCCCTGTTCCTGCACAGCTTCCCGGCCTGGTTCGTCGGTGTTGCTTTTGCGGCGATAGGCATCGGCGCGCTGGTGCCGGCGGCGATCATGTCGATCGCGGCGGCCAATCTCTATACACGCAATATCCACCGGGAGTTCATCAATAGAAACCCGACCGACAGGCAGGAAGCGCGGATGGCGAAGTTGGTGTCGCTGATCGTCAAGGTCGGCGCGCTGATCTTCATTCTGTCGTTGCCGACGCAATATGCCATTCAGCTGCAACTCCTCGGCGGTATCTGGATCATTCAGACCGCGCCGACGGTGATCGCGGGCGTCTATACCCGCTGGTTCAATGAATGGGCGCTGTTGATCGGCTGGCTGGTGGGCACTGTTGCCGGCACATGGATGGCTGTTTCGGTGAACTTCGGCGCCGCGTATACGCTAACGCTCGGCGGTTACAGCTTTCCTGGCTACACCGCGTTTTTCACGGTGGTGCTCAACCTGGTCATAGCGATCATTCTAACGCCGGTGTTCAACGCGATGGGCGGCAAGAAAGTCGACGAGACCGTTCCTTCGGATTACTACGCGTAAGTCCGAAACCATCGTCTCAAAATGAAACCCCGCCGTGGCAGCACGGTGGGGTTTTTCATTTCAGGCGACGTCATCGCTTGCCGCGCTACATGTACTTGCGCAGTTCCGCGGCAGCGGCCTCAGGCTTTTGGTTGGTGACATCGAACGGCGCAACGAAGTTGCCGGTCTTGTCCATCAGGTACACCACGGCGGTGTGGTCCATGGTGTAGTCGCCGTCCTTTAGCGGGATCTTCTTGGCGTAGACGCGGTATTCCTTGATCGCCGCGGCGATCGAAGCCTGATCGCCGGTGAGCCCGCGCACATGCGGATCGAAATTGGAAAGGTAGTCCTTCATGACCGCCTCGGTGTCGCGCTCGGGATCGACGGTGATGAACAGCGCACCGGTGCGGTCGGCGTCGGGTCCGAGTTGCTTCATCACCTGCGACATATCGAACAGCGTGGTGGGGCAGATGTCGGGACAGTGGGTGTAGCCGAAGAACACCAGGTACGGCTTGCCCTTCATGTCCTGGTCGGTAACGATCTTGCCGCTCTGGTCCTCAAGGTGGAACGGCCCGCCGACGGCGGCCGATGCCGAGCCGATTGGCGAGGTTGCGCGCCCGGTCACGAACAGGATGGCGACGAAAAACAGCACCAGGCCGCTAAGAAACGCGGCGAATATCATCAGGATGCGGGAGGTCTTGTCGTTCACTACGGCTCTCCGGTCATCCGAAGCAGGCAGTAAAGCCGGCACGGATTGTTTCAAAAAATACCGTGGTTCCGTAATGCGCCCACAGTAAGACTGTGCCGGCGAGCAAAACCGCGCAGGCCGCGGCGATGGCCAGCGCCGGGCGTAATGTCAAAAGGGAAGCGGCAGCATCAGGCATGAAGCAGGTTCCGGCTGCCTGTAAATAGGCGGGAACCTGCCGGGCGACAACCAGCTTTCGGCTAACTAAGCCGCTTTAGCGGCAGGGCTGATAAAGCGCAGCAAGGTCGCGGCCGCGCATCTGAATGATATGCGGCGTCAATCCGCCATGCCGCGCGATCCAACCGCGGACGGCCGCCGGATAGAGCCGCATCACCAATGCGCTACCCTCACGGGTCGGCACCAGCGAACGCGAAGCATCGTCGTAGTAGGACGCGGCATGGAACCCGAGCACCGCGCGCTGCGTCACGCAGATGTGGCTCGGCGGTACGATGCCGGTCAGCAGCGTGCACGCCGAGAGACACGGCCCATCGATCACGACACGCTCGCCGCTATCGCGGATCTGCTCGTACTTTTGGACGAAGGAAGAGACTTCGCCGCCCGGATCGCTGACGATGCGAACTTCCGCCGACGCAGTCGACGGCATCACGATCGAGGACGCCACGAACATCATGAAAGCCGACGCGAGCGCGCCAGCCAAGGCTGTCTGCCACTTCATTTTGACGTCACCCTTTCCCCTGCAATCGCTCCCGACGCTGCCGTCGCATTATGGCAGGAGTTCGGGGATTGGAAAATTAAATCGCGCGCGCCGTTGCTTTTTTTGTTTGCGTGCAGTGCCGCAAGTTCCATCACCGCGGTGGTAACGGATGCGCTGCCGGAACTTTTTTCTGAACACATCGAGCTCCAAACACATCGAGCGGTGTGCGGCGCATCGCAAAATGCTCGCCGTGAAATACAGGTCGGGCTGACCTTGCGGTCTTTGCCTTGAAGCCTTGCCTTGAGGCATTGGCGCGTGCGGCTTCGGCTATCTATATTTGCACCATGCCCGGACGCCCTTGCAGACCCAGTGCCGACATGAAGGAACTTTGGCGGCTCCTGCTTCCGGGCACGGACGTGCCGGCGTGCGGCGTAACCGACGAGGCGATTGCCGCGAGCGAGGGCGATACGGCAGGCCTGCCTGTTGAAACAGGTGCTCCGATGCAGGTTGACCAGCCCAACGGCTCTTCGATTTTTTCGCGAGCGCTTGCGAAAATCAGGCGCTGACCGGCGATCCGGACAAGAGCTTTCTGCCAGTCTTCGCGGCTACGTCTCGCCGTCCCTTCAATTCTGCGAAGCCATGCATGCCGAGGTGCCATTGCAGCGCGACCACAGTTCCCTTGGTCGGTTGCAGGAGCGCCAGCGCGCCGAATGCGATAAACGGTAGCCAAATCAGGTATTGCAGCCAAATCGGCGGTGCAAATACCACTTCAACAATGAGAACCGCAGGGATGGTGATATGCCCGATCACCACGATCACCAGGTAAGCCGGAAAATCATCGGCCCGTTGCGGGGTGAAGTCCTCGCCGCAAACCGCGCAATGGTCGGCGACCTTCAAAAAACGCCCGAACAGCTTGCCCTCGCCGCAGTTCGGGCAGCGCATGGTGAAGCCGCGCCAGAGCGCCTTGGTGAGGGATACCGGTTGTTCGACGTTACGCATGGCGAAACCCCTTGATCTCGACTGATCCATACAATAATCGTATTCATCCATACAGACCAGTACAATGTAGGGAATTGCATGGATTGGGTCCCTACACTTTCGGAGTGGTCCGGCCCGGCTTTCACCCGCATCGTCGATGCGCTGGCGGCGGACATCACGAGCGGCCGGCTCCAGCGCGGCCAGCAGCTGCCGACCCACCGCGCGCTGGCGACCGTCCTCGATCTCGACCTGACGACCGTGACCCGCGCTTACGGCGAAGCGCGCCGGAGAGGGCTGATTGAAGGGCAGGCCGGGCGTGGCACCTTCGTTTCCGAAACCACGGCGCGAACGCACGACAACATTTCGCATCCGGTCAAGATCGATCTCTCGATGAACGTTCCGCCGCAGCCGGTGGAAGCAAATCTCGATTTGCACATCGCGCAGGGCCTCAAGGCCATTCAGGACGAAGCGGGCCTAAGCGCTTTTCTGAATTACCGCGAGCCGGGCGGCAGCGACGATGAGCGTGACGTCGCTGTGCGATGGCTAAGGCGGCGCCTCCCGCACGCAGACCGCGAGCGTCTGCTGGTTTATCCCGGCAACCAGGCGATCCTGTTCAATGCCCTGCTCTCGCTCGCTTCGCGGGGCGATGTGGTGCTGACCGAAGCCCTGACATTCCCGGGAATGAAAGCCGCCGCGCGCGAACTGGGATTGCATCTGGTCGGTGTCGAGATGGACGCTGACGGCGTTCGGCCGGAGGCGTTGAAGTCGGCCTGCAGGCAATACAAACCCAAAGCGGTTTATCTCACCCCCACACTGCACAATCCGACCACTGCGACGATGCCGCAAAAGCGGCGCGAGGCGATTGCGGACATTATCACCAGCAGCAAGACGATCCTGATCGAAGACGACGCTTATGGCTGGCTCGAGCCCAGCGTGTCGCCGATTGCGAATCTAATTCCCGAACGGACCTATCTTGCGGTGGGCTTGTCAAAGTGTATCGCGCCGGCACTGCGTGTTTCCTATTTGCTGACGCCCGATGCGAATGCGGCGCATGCCATGCGTAACGCGCTCTCGGCGACTGCGCTGATGACCCCGCCGCTGATGGTGGCGCTGGTGACGCACTGGATCAGAACGGGAATTGCGGATCAGATTATTGCTGCGATCCGCAATGAAGCGGCCGGCCGCCAGCGTCTCGCCGGCAAGTTTCTGAAAGGGATTCCGTACGTGGCAGGAACCTACGGTCATCATCTTTGGATGCCGTTGCCGCGGCGTCGCGATCGCGCGGAATTCCTGGGTCAGGCTCTCAACCGCGGCTTGGCGCTGGTCGGTGACGACGCGTTTGCGGTCGATGCAACAACGTCCGAGCCGGCGGTTCGCGTTTGCATCGGTGCGCCGCGGACACGCGATGAACTCGCTCAAGGCCTGCGCGCCCTGGCGGAAGCGTTCACGTCGCCCTCACAAGCTGTACGGATTGTCTGAATTTTGGAGCGCTAAAGGCGTTCGGTTACTCGGCCTTGATATTGGCGTCGTGAATAATCTGACCGTACCGCGCCATTTCGCCCGCGATGTATTTCGCGAACTCGTCCGGTGTGGAGCCGATGCCTTCGAAGCCGAGCGCGGCAAGACGCGCTTTCACGTCCGGCTCGGCGAGAATGGCGGCGACGTTACTCTGAAGCTTCGCGGCGATGTCCGCGGGCAGGTTCTTCGGTCCCCATAACCCGTACCACGACACGAATTCGAAGCCGGGTAAGCCGGATTCCTCAATCGTCGGGATTTCCGGCGCGGCGGGCTGGCGTTTGAGGCTGGTGATGGCCAGCGCCTTGATCCGGCCGGACTTCGCCAGCGGCAACGACGACAGCATCGGGTCGGCGACAAGCTGGATCTGTCCGCTCATCAGATCGGTCAGCGCCGGGCCGGTGCCCTTATAGGTCACCACCAGCGTATCGACTTTCGCCTCGCGCTTGAGCAATTCGATAACCAGATGGCTTGCCGAGCCGAGGCTGGTATTGCCGAAGGTATATTTTGACGGGTCCTTGCGGACCAGGTCGAAGAAATCCTTGAGATTGTTCGCGGGCACATTCGGTGCCGTGCTCACGATCAGCGGGCCTTTGGCGATCAGCGTAATCGGGGTGAAGTCCTTCACCACGTCGAACGGCACGTCCTTGTAGAGGAACGGGGTCACAACGTGCAGCGACGCAGTCTCCAGAAGCGTGTAGCCGTCCGGGTCGGCCTTGGCGACGAGGTTGGCGCCGACATTGCCGGATGCGCCGCCGGCGCGGTTCTCGACGATGAAATGCGGCCCCATGGTCTGGTTGAGCCTGTCGACGATAATGCGGCCGACGCCATCGACCGATCCCCCGGGCGGAAACGGTACGATCACGGTGACCGTGCGTGCCGGATAAGTCTGCGCCAAAGCCGCGGGGACCACCGTCAACGCGAGCAGCAAAGCCATCAAGCAACCCAGCGAACGCATTCCAAACGATTGGCCCATTTAGAACGCTCCTGGATAGCTCCCGCCATCGATCAAAAGACTCTGGCCGGTAATGTAACCGGCGTGGTTTGAGCAGAGAAAAGCACAAAATGCGCCAAGCTCGGCCGGGTCGCCGTAACGTTTTGCCGTGCTGGCTTCGCCGCGCTCGCGGAAAATCTGCTCGAAGGTCTTGCCGCTGCCGGGAATGAGACCGCGGATGTGGCGATGCTGGGCATCGCTGTCGAATAGGCCTGGCAGCAGGTTGTTGATGGTGACGTTGTGTGCCGCGATCTGCCGCGCGAGGCCGGCGGAGAAGTTGACCAGTCCGGCCCGTGCGCCATTCGACAATCCAAGCTCGCCCTGCGGAATTTTTACGCTGCGCGAGACGATATTAACGACGCGGCCGAAGCGACGCGCCATCATCCCGTCCACGGTGAGCCGCATCATCTCGATCGGGCCCAGCATCATGTCGTCGAGGGCCGCGATCCAGTCATCACGGGTCCAGTCGTGGAAATCGCCAGGCAACGGCCCTTGCGAATTGTTGATCAGGATGTCGGGGCGAGGGCAGGCTTCGATGGCCGCGGTGCGGCCAGCCGGTGTGGTCAGATCGCCGACGATAGCTGCGACCTTAACGCCGGTCGCGTCCGCTATCTCCGCGCCGGTGCGTTCAAGCACGTCGCGCGTGCGGGCAACGATAGTGAGATCAACGCCCTCGCGCGCCAGCGCAAACGCGCAGGCTTTGCCGAGGCCCCGGCTTGCGCCGCAAACCAGCGCGGTCTTGCCCTTGAGGCCGAGGTCCAAAATACCCCTGCGTCAGGCCGCGACCGCCGACAGCGGCTTGAGCTTGTAGCCGTAGGTCCTGTCGAGGCCGAGATCGGCGATGATGCGCAGGCCTTTGCCGATTGCTTCGGCATCGAGACCGCTGAGCGGTTTGCGCAGCTCGCCAGCCGGCATGCCGAGCGCCTTCATTAGCGACTTCACCGCGACCGGATTGATCGCGGAGTAGGTGAAGTGCAGCAGCGGCAGGAGGTAAAGATAAGCGTTCTTGAAGTTCTCTGCTTCGCTGTAGCTCGCCCACGGCGTCGAGATGGTCGCAAGCTCGCGGGGTGCGATATTGCCGGTCATGTTCGCGGTGCCGTGGCCGCCGAGACTCATGGTCGGCACCACAAGTCCGAGATTGGGGCTGTCGCAGCACATCACCGAGACCCCGGTCTTGGCGGCCAGCACCTGTGCCACCTGGCCGACGCGCGCCGTCGATTCCTTGTGCACGACGTAGTTGGGATGCTTGAAGATGCGGATCAGATTGTCCCAGTGCAGATCGCTCTGCACCCGCGGCGGATTGTTATAGATGCCGAGCGGCAGATCGGTGGCATCGGCGACGTCGAGGAAGAACCGTTCGATGTCGGAAGCCGGGGCGCAGATATAGGCCGGCGCAGCCAGGATCGCGCCGTCGCCGCCGTTATCCTTGGCAAAACGGACATTGGCGATCGTCGCTTCGGTATTGTTGCCGGTGCAGCCGAAGAAGATTGGCATGTTCGGCGACTTCATCTTCGCCGTCTCGACGATGATCTTCTTCTTTTCCTCCGGCGCCAGCATCGAGGTCTCGCCGGTCGAGCCCATGATCAGGACGGCCTTGGTGCCGTGCTCCTCCTGGAAGTGGAGCAGGCTCCGGAATGCCGCGAAATCGACGGAACCGTCCTTGTTGAACGGCGTGATCAGCGCGACGAACGAGCCGGTGACTTTCTGTTTGGGCATCGGTCGATATCTCCAGGAGTGTCGTGGCCGAACCAAATGCGGCCACGACCGGGTGCGGTCAGATACTGGCGTGGCTGATGAACTTCTCCGGCGGCTTTTCACCCCATTGCGAGCGCAGCGCTTCATCCGCCTCGATCAGGTGCGAGCCGTTGGCGAGATTGAGCCTGTCGCTGTCGGCCCAATGCTCGTGCACGCGGCCCCACGGATCGGCCCAGTAGTCGTAGACCTGGCTGCCGAGCACGTGACGGCCGATACCCCACATGTGCTCGTACTTGCCGGCTTGCTTGAGGTGGTCGTGGCCCATGCAGACGTCATCGATGTCCGGCACTTCGAACGAGAAATGGTTCAGGCCGGTCTTGTCGGCGTTCAGGCAGAAGAAAACGTGATGATCGACGTAAGTCGTCGCCGCGGTCGCAACGATTGAACGAGCCGATCAGATTTTCCTTTTCGCCGGCATAGACATCGTCGGAACAGATCATGCCGAGCGTTTCGCGGAACCACTTTATGGTTTCGTGAAATTTCGTCGACATCATTACGCCGTGGCCCATACGTTTGACGTGCGCAGGACCGCGCGGGAGCCGCATCAGCTCGCCGGCGCGCGCGGTGGGCTGCTCGCCCGAATTCAGTCTTTGCCGCTTCACCGGGATCGGCGCGAGCTGTTCGATGCCGCAGACCACTTCGATCTGATAGCCGTTCGGCTCGGTCAGCCGCACCCGCTTGCCACCGCCCGGCTCATCCATGTGCTCGACGCCCGAGGCGCCCGGCGCCTTGGAGAGCTTTTTCAGATCGTCCTCGTTGTCGACGTAATAGGCGATGCCGAGGAATTTCGGATCGCCCTTCTCGGTGATGTGAATGTGATGCGCCGGATCGGTGCCGCGCATATACAGCGCGTTAGCGGTGCGCTCGACCTTTTTCATGCCGAAGATTGTCAGGAATTCTTCCTGTACGTCGAGGTCAGGCGACCGCAGACGTCCGTACGCGATATCTGTCACTTTAGACCAAGGCATTTCCTAATCTCCCGATTGTAGGTTCTTACCGGACATGGCGGATAATTTGCCACGATCCGCGCGGCACGGCTACTGCGACCTGCGTGGCGCGCGCCTCCGATCGCGGACGAATTCGAGCATCGGGCCGTGCTGTGACGTGATGATGGCTGTCGGGGCGACCGGCTTGTTCGATTGGGCCCGCGAGCCGATCGCCGGGCGGTGGGCAGCCTCCAGAAGCTGCGTTTCGTTCATTCGCGAGGTTTTGGCGAGGCCGTGCTCGGTTTTTTCCCAGCGCTGCGGATCGCGCAATAATTGGTCGAGCGCCCGCCAGGCCGCCCACGACAGCAGAAACCAGTACACCGGCGTGAAAAGCAGAGCCCATCCATGGCGGAGCAAGCCGCGCCGCCCGAGGCCGTTGGCCTCGAGCATGATGGTTGAGGCGTAACCCGCCAGCAGGGTCGCGGCATAGACCGCAATCGGTGTGCCCATGTCGCCGACCGCCTGCAGCGGCGACTTGGTCAGAAGCAGGACGCCAAGCGCGGCCATGAAGATCGGATGCACCAGCGCCGAGAGGACATTGCCGGCAAGCAAAAGCTGAAATGCGAAGGCGCCCGCCGGATTGAGATCCTGCCACAACCGGTGGGGCCGGCGCATATGCACCAGCCAGGTTTGCATCCAGCCTTTGTACCAGCGGGTGCGTTGTTTGAGCCACGCCTGAAAGCCCGCCGGCGCTTCCTCGTAGGTCGCCGACGGCAATACGCCGGTACGATAGCCGAGCCGGTAAAGGCGGATGCCAAGATCGGCGTCTTCGGTCACGTTGTAGGGGTCCCAGCCGCCGGTTTGGCGCAACACAGCGGTGCGGAAATGATTGGACGAGCCACCGAGCGGCAGCGGCAGGCGCATCGCCGCAAGCGCCGGCAGCAGGACGTCGAACTGGCCGGCATAACCGGCGGTGAACATGCGGGTGAGCCAACTATCTGCGGTGTTGTCGATGGTCAGCGCCGCTTGCAGGCAGGCGAGCCGGCGGTCGCCGCTGTAAAACGAGGCAACCGCCCGCCTGAGCTGATCGGGCTCCGGCTTATCTTCCGCATCGTAGACCACGGTAAATTCGCCGCGCACGAGCGGTAGCGCGACGTTGAGTGCTTTGGGCTTGGTGCGCGGTCCGAATGCAGGTGCAGTCACAATCTCAAAGGGAGCGCCGAGTTCAAGGCTTGACCAGCGCCTGCCGGGTTTCGTCGTCGTCGGCCTCAACGACGAACTTCACGTCGAGCTTTTCCGGCGGGTAATCCAGATCGCGGATCGCGGCGACAAGATCCTCGACGACAGCCGCCTCGCGATAAAGCGCGCAAATAACGGAATAGACCGGCAGCGCCCGGTCATTAATCTCGCGCGGACGCCTGAGTTTCGTTTCGGTGACGAATGCGCTCCAGAGCCGCAGCGCCGCCGTGGCGAGAAAGATCAGGCACAACAAGGTGCCGAATAGTCCAAACGCGATTCCCGGCGTGGCGCTGAAAAAAATATCAGCCAGCACGACGAGGCCGATGGCAACGCGGCTGCGCCAGCCTTTCTTGCGCGGCGCGTTTGAAAACAATGGCAATGCGCGACGCAATCCATGCGTAGCAAGTTCGCCCAGCGCACGCTGTGTATGACGCGCTACGAAGCGCTGGAGCTCCTTTGACGAGGTCAGACGGAACGGCAGCAGCCATTTCGGCGGCGACAGGTGCGGATCGGCGAGCCGCCGCGCGGTAAGGCCTTGGGGTGCGATGATCCAGATCAACCGGCCGTCACGGCGCAACGGCAGCAGTCCTGCCTTGGCAGCCTGGATCAGTTCCTGATCGCTGAGCGGGCAGTCGGTGCGCGGCACGCGGTCGAGCGCTTCGTAAGTCGTGCCGAGCGATGCCGCGAGCGCCGCAAGATAGACTTCCTCGGTGAGGGCATCCGCGCAAATCAGCACCCGCTCGGCGCCGAGACCGATTCTTTGCGCGCGGCGTTCGGCAGCGGCAATGACCTGGCGGGGCAGGAGGGCGCGGATACAATCGATTTCCGGACACGTGCCTGGGGCACGGCGTAACGGCAGGCGGACGGACCTCCGCGACCGGCGGACCGTTACCTGCGGCTGGCCGTCAATCGGCAATCCGGCCGCACTGAAACGGCGATCAGCCGCCCCCTCACCAACACGCGACGCCACAAAACGCCCCCGCCGCCCGAAATTGGCCGTCCTGCCTCGACTTTTCCGCAAGCCCCCGCTAAGCGGGCCGAGACAAATTGGACCGGCCAAGTAAGCCAAGTACTACTAAGCCAAGCATTCAACCTGGATTTTTGATCGTTACCGATGCGCGTTGGAATGACAATACCTCGCCATAACCGCGCGCCGGTGAAAGCGGCAGTGCGGTTAATCCTGATGGCTGGCGTGCTGGCCGCTGCCTGCGCGGGCCAGCCCGCCGTGGCTCAGGATGCCGCGGGCAAAGTTGCCCCGGCAGCGGTGCAGCCTTCGCCGGTGGTCGTCCCGGGTTTTTGGGATCCGCGGCGCCGGCCGGAGCGGCCTGATCTCTCCAAAGTCCCGACCATCCGTTTCCTGACCGACGTGGACTACCCGCCATTCGATTACGCCGGCGCCGACGGCAACCCGGCGGGCTTCAATGTCGATTTGGCGCGGTTGCTCTGCGACGAGATCAAGGCGGCCTGCACGATCCAGGCGCGCCGTTTCGATACGTTACTTGACGCGCTCAGCGACAATCGCGGCGATGCGGTGATCGCGTCGATTGCGCCCACCGCGGAAAACCGCAAGCGCGCCGACTTCACCGATCCGTATTATCGGACGCCCGCGCGCTTTGTGGCGCGGATCGACAGCCCGATCCGCGATGTGCTGCCGGAGCTGCTCGAGGGCAAGAAGATCGCCGTGGTCGCCGGCACCGCGCATGAAGCGTATCTGAAAGAAATGTTCACCGAGGCCGAGCTTCGTCCCTATCCAACCGACGAAGCAGCGCGCGCGGCGCTGCGCAACAAGGAAGTCGATTTGTTGTTCGGCGACGGCATATCGCTTGCGTTCTGGCTCAACGGCACCAATTCCGGCGGCTGTTGCGCGTTCCGCGGCGGCCCGTTCCTGGAAAGCCGGTTCTTCGGCGAGGGCATCGGCATCGCGGTCAAGCGCGGCAACGACGTGTTGCGGCAGGCCCTGAACTGGGCGCTGTTCCAGCAATGGGAAAAGGGCAGTTTCACCGATCTCTGGCTGCGCTATTTCCCGATCAGCCCGTTTTGAACCGCCGCCGATAACGTTCTAAGAGTAAGCCATGTCGACCGCCACGATCGAAAGCCCGACCGAACTGCGCCAGCTCGCCGAGCAGTCGCATGCCTGGCCGTTTGAGGAGGCGAAGAAGATCGTCGCGCGGCTGAAGAAAATGCCGAAGGACGAGGTGATCTTCGAGACCGGCTACGGCCCGTCCGGCCTGCCGCATATCGGCACTTTCGGTGAGGTGGCGCGCACCACCATGGTGCGGCACGCCTTTCGCGTGCTGACCGACGACAAGATCAAGACCCGGCTGATTGCGTTCTCGGACGACATGGACGGCCTGCGCAAGGTGCCGGACAACGTGCCGAACAAGGAGATGGTGACGCAGCATCTCGGCAAGCCGCTGACCAAGGTGCCCGATCCGTTCGGCACCCATGACAGCTTTGCCGCGCACAACAATGCGCGGCTGCGCGCCTTCCTCGATCAGTTCGGCTTCGATTACGAGTTCATGTCGTCGACCGCCTGTTACACGTCGGGGATGTTCGATGCGGCGCTCATGCGCGTGTTGGAGCGCTTCGACGCGGTGATGAACATCATGCTGCCGTCGCTGCGCGAAGAGCGCGCGGAGTCGTACTCGCCGTTCCTGCCGATCTCGCCGCGCACCGGCATTGTGCTGCAGGTGCCGGTGATCGCCCACGACGCCAAGGCTGGCACCATCACTTACGAAGATCCCGACACCAAGGAGCACATCACCACGCTGGTCACCGGCGGGCGCTGCAAGCTGCAATGGAAGCCGGATTGGGCGATGCGCTGGTACGCGATGGGCATCGACTACGAAATGGCCGGCAAGGATTTGATCAACTCGGTGAAGCTGTCGAGCGAAATCTGCCGTGCGCTCGGCGGCACGCCGCCGGAAGGCTTCAACTACGAGCTGTTCCTCGACGAGAACGGCCAGAAGATTTCCAAGTCCAAAGGCAATGGCCTGACCATCGACGAATGGCTGCGTTACGCCAGCCCGGAAAGCCTGTCGTTGTTCATGTATCGCGAGCCGAAGTCGGCAAAGCGGCTCTACTTCGACGTCATCCCGCGCCACGTCGACGAGTATCTGCAATTCCTCGACGGCTATGGCCGCCAACAGCCGAAGGAGCAGCTCGGCAATCCGGTCTGGCACATTCATGCAGGCGCACCGCCGAAGGCCGACAACCCGGTGCCGTTCGCGATGCTGCTGTCGCTGGTCACCGCCTCAAACGCGGAGAATGCTGAGACGTTGTGGGGCTTCATCGGCCGCTATCGTCCGGGCGTGACCAAGAAGACTTCATCCGCGGCTTGCCGCGATGGTCGAATACGCCATCCATTATTTCCGCGACTTCGTTTTGCCTGCGAAAAAATTTCGGGAGCCGGCTGCTCTTGAGCGTGCCGCGCTCACCGATTTGCGCGATGCGCTGTCGCAACTGCCTGCGGACGCCGATGCCGGCGCGATCCAGGACGTCGTCTACGAAGTCGGCCGCCGCGAACCGTTCCTCGACCCGAAGAAGAAGGGCAAGGACGGCAAGCCGGGCGTTTCGCTCGACTGGTTCAACATGCTCTATCAGGTGCTGCTTGGGCAGGAGAAAGGCCCGCGCTTCGGTTCGTTCGTTGCCGCCTATGGCATCAAGAACACAACCGATATGATCGACGGAGCACTCGCCCGCTCGGCCTGATCGTCCATGCCCATTACGTTTGCCGCCTATATCGTGCTCGCGCTCTCGATCCTGGTGAGCTCGTTCGTTTCCGGCGTATTCGGCATGGCCGGCGGCATGATCCTGCTCGGCGTGCTGCTCAACTATTTCGACGTGCCGAGCGCGATGATCCTGTTCTCGATCATCCAGTTCTGCGCCAATGGCTGGCGCGCGTGGCAGTGGCGGCACTATGTGCGCTGGCCGATCTTCTACAAATATCTCGCCGGCGCCATGATCTCGTTCGTCGCGATGTACGCGATCAAATTCGTACCCGACAAGATGATGGTCTATTTCAGCCTCGGCCTGATGCCGTTCGCGATCGAGGCGCTGCCGAAGCAATGGCGCCCGAACATCGAATGGCGCGGCGTCCCTTTCATCACCGGTGTTCTGACCACCGTCATCCAGGTGCTGGCCGGCGTCGGCGGGCTGTTCCTCGACATCTTCTTTCAGAAAAGCATGCTCGATCGCAAAACCACCAACGCCACCAAGGCGATCATACAGACGCTCAGTCATGTGGTGCGTATTAGCTATTTCGGTACCGTGACCGGCCTTGCGAGTGTACCGAAATGGGCACTGGCGCCGGCGATTGCGCTCGCGATCGCGGCAACATCGCTTGCGCCGCTCGTGATCGAACGCATGACCGATCACGGTTTCCGGCAGTGGACCCGGCGGATCATCTTTGCTGTCAGCACCGTCTATCTGTTCCGCGGCGCCATGCTGTGGTGGCACGGCGGGTGAACACGGCGGGTGAATGACGGAAAACTTTACTGGCTCGCCCACAAAATCCGCGCGATCCAGAGCACGTCGCTCATCGCGATAGTGCGGTCGGGGTGCGCGGCGTTGAGCGATTTGAGTTCGATCGATTTCGCCGTCTCGCGCTTGAGCTCTTTCACCATAACCTCGCCGGCTTTGGTCTTGACGACGACGCGGTCGCCACGGCGCTTCGGCGCCGCCGGCGAGATCAGGATCACATCGCCGTCGCGATAGGCCGGCTCCATCGACTGACCTGAAACTTCGAGCGCGTAGGCATGCTCGTCAGCAACAGCGGGAAATGCGATCTCGTCCCAGCCGGCGCCGGCCGGGAAGCCGCCATCATCGAAATAGCCGCCGGCGCCCGCTTCGGCGAAACCGAGCAGCGGTACGCTGCGCGTGGCGACCGCCCCACCGCCTTGAACCAAACTGACAAACGTGTCGAGCGATGTGTTGGTCGCCACCAGCGCCTTGTTGATCGATTCCGTCGATGGCCAGCGGGGTCGGCCCGCCGCGGTCACACGCTTCGACTTGTTGAATGTCGTGGGATCGAGGCCGGCGCGTTTGGCCAGCCCCGATGCCGAGAAGCCGGCGCGCGCGGCAAGGAGATCGATCGCCGACCAGATTTGCGCGTGCGTAAACATCGAATCCTCGGTAAATGCCGGTGCAGCATAGGAATTATTGCCTGCGCGCTCAAGGGCCGATAGTGTCATTCCGCACGGAAGGAAATGGCGTGGCGACGATCTATAAAATCTGCGCGCAGCCGGAGTGGCGGGCGGCCGAGCGCGAAGGCCTTTATCGCGGATCGGAAATCGACATGCGCGATGGCTTCATTCATTTTTCGACTGCGGCACAAACCATCGAGACCGCCGAAAAGCATTTTGCTGGTCAGCGGGATTTGATGCTGGTCGCGGTCGATGTTGCGACCTTGGGTGCGGCGTTGAAATGGGAACCGTCGCGCGGCGGCGCTTTGTTTCCGCACTTTTATGGCGCGATGCCGTTGTCGGCGGCGCGCTGGGCGAAGCCGCTGCCGGATGAGAACGGTGGCAAGCGGCAATTTCCGGAGCTTGAACTGTGATGGGGCTGCTCGATCGCCTGGCGCGGCCGTTTCTGATGGCGCTCGACCCCGAGGATGCCCACGGCCTCACCATCAAGGCGTTGAAACACCTGCCGCTGCCGCCGGCGCCGCGCGACGACCGGCGGCTGGCGATGCGGGTGTTCGGGCTGAACTTCCCGAACCCGGTCGGCATCGGGGCGGGCTTCGACAAGCATGCCGAAGTGCCCGACGCGCTGCTGCGCTCAGGCTTTGGCTTCGTCGAAGCCGGCACCATCACGCCGCTGCCGCAGCCCGGCAATCCGCGGCCACGGGTGTTCCGGCTCAATCCCGACGGCGGTGTCATCAACCGGCTCGGCTTTAATTCGCAGGGCGCGCAAGCCGCGCTCGCCCGGCTTGCGGCGCGCGCCGGTGCCGGCGGCATCGTCGGCATCAACGTCGGCGCCAACAAGGAATCGCCGGATCGCGTCGCCGATTACGTCAAGCTGATCGAAAGCTTTGCCCCGGTCGCGAGCTACGTCACCGTGAATATTTCCTCCCCGAACACACCGGGCCTGCGCAATCTGCAGCAAGCCTCAGTGCTCGACGATCTGCTGGCGCGGGTCATCGAAGCCCGGGACCGTATTATGCAGAACGCCGGACCAACGCCGGTGCTGCTGAAGATCGCGCCGGATCTCACGCTTGGCGATCTCGACGATGTGGTCGGTATCGCGCGTTCGCGCCGGGTCGACGGCATGATCGTCGGCAACACGACGGTAGCGCGGCCGCCGAGCCTGCAAGACCGCAAGACCGCGGCGGAAGCCGGCGGATTGTCGGGCCGGCCGTTGCTGCCGCTGGCCAACCGGATGCTCGCTGAAACCTTTGTGCGCGTCGAAGGCGTGTTTCCGCTGGTCGGCGCCGGCGGCACGGAAAGCGGCGAAAACGCGCTGGCGAAAATCCGCGCCGGTGCGAGCCTGATTCAGATTTATTCCGGCCTGGTGTTTCGCGGCCTGCCGCTGGTCACCGAGATCAAGAGCACGCTGCTCCGTGAGCTGCAACGCGGCGGCCACGACAGTCTCACCGCGCTTGTCGGCGTTGATGCCGCGGCAGTCACCGCGGAATCATGGCCGACCTGAGCGGCCCATCTGAATTGGCCAAACTGAATTCGCCTGGCGTAAGATAATCCGCAGATTGGGAGAGAACGACATGATCGAGTGCTACACTTGGATTACCGACAACGGCTACAAGCCGCGCATGATGCTGGAAGAGACCGGGCTTCCGCACAAAATCATTCCGGTAAACATCCGCGAGAAGAAGCAGATGGAACCGGACTTCATGAAGCTCAGCCCCGGTCATAAAATACCGGCGATCGTCGACACCGACGGCCCCGGCGGCGCGCGTGTGACGCTGTGCGAGTCCGGCGCGATCTTCAAATATCTCGGTGAAAAGTCTGGCAAATTCTATCCGGCCGATCCGGTGAAGCGCGTAAAGGTCGATCAGTGGCTGTTCTACGGCTCCGCGACATTCACGACGTTGTCGCAGCAATTCGGGCACTGGGTCATCCGCTCGCCGATCAAGGCGCCGCCTGCGGCCGACCACTACACGGCTAATATGCGCGACATGCTCGGCATTCTCGATCGGCATCTCGCCGCAGCACGAATACGTCGCCGACGATTATTCGATCGCCGACATGACGATGTATTCCGATGTCCATCTTCACGGCGTCAAGGACATCGGGCTCGGCGACTATTCAAACCTGAAACGCTGGCACGATGCGATCGAAGCGCGGCCCGCCATCCAGCGGGCCTGGGTGCCGTTCGTTTAAGGAAAGAGGATTGACCATGGCAGGCGAGTTTTCCGGCAAGGTTGCCGTCATCACGGGTGGCAGCCGCGGCATCGGCCGCGAGATCGCGGTCGAGTTCGCGCGTGGCGGCGCGCAAACCGTGATCGTATCGTCGTCGGTCGAAAATCTCGCGGCGGCGAGCAAGACCATTGCCGAAGCCGGTGGCCCGGCAACGCTCGCGATCAGGGCCGATCTGCGCAATCTTGAGGGCTGTCAGGAAGTGTTCGACGCGGTGAAGGCACAGTTCAACCGCTGCGACATTCTGGTGTGCTCGGCGGGCGCAACGCGCGCTGGCAACTTCGTCGATCTGCCGGACGAGGCCTGGGTGGACGGCTACGCGCTGAAGCTGTTCGGCTGCGTGCGGACGTGCCGGCTGTTCTGGCCGATGCTGAAAGCGGCGCAGGGCTTTGTCGTCAACATCGGCGGCGGCGCGGCGCGCTCGCCCGGCGCCGATTTCTCGATCGGTGCGTCGGTCAATGCAGCGATGGGGAATTTCTCCAAAGCGCTGTCGCAACTCGGCAAGCGCGACGGCGTCAATGTCAACGTCATCCATCCCGGCGCGACCGAAACCGAGCGGCTCGATCAGTTGATGGAACAGCGCTCGAAAGCATCGGGCAAATCGGTCGAGCAGCTCAAGCAGGAAGCGACCGCGAAAGACGGATTGCGCCGGCTTGGCAAGGCCGAGGATGTTGCGGCGCTGTGCCTGTTTCTCTGCTCGGAAAAAGCGCGGCACATTCAGGGCACGGCGATCGCGGTCGATGGCGGCTCGACGGTGGGTTATTACTGAGGTTTCGGTATGATCCTTCAATCGGTCATCACCTGTCCGGACTGTGGCATCGCGAAATTGGAAACGATGCCGACCGACGCTTGCCAATTCTTTTATGTGTGCACCGGATGCGGCACCAGGCTGCGGCCCAAGAGCGGCGACTGTTGCGTTTTTTGCTCTTACGGCTCTGTGCCGTGTCCGCCAATGCAGTCGGAGAACGCTACTAGCTGCTGTACCCCATGACCGCCTCGGAAGCGTCTCCGCGACTGGCTGGCAAGCACGCCGAGCAGCTTGCGAGCATGGCGGTTGCCGCACGCGAGGTTGCTTGTCGGATTGGATTTTGTGCCCGCGGTCGATGGCGGTCGACCGTCAGCTATTGCTGAAACGCCGGAAGCGCTATTCCGCCTTGATGCCGATGTCGTGAATCGCTTGCGTGTAAAGTTCGTACTGGCGGCGGATATGCGCGTCGAAATCGGCGCCGCATTTCGGATTGGGATAGAGCGCGAGATCGACCAGCTTTGCTTTGACCTGCGGTGCCATAACCGCGGCACGGAACCAGTCGATCAACTGCGCCGTGACGTCTTTCGGCGTCTTGGCCGGCGCGACGACACCGAACCAGACGTCGGTCTCGAAACCGGGAAAGCCGGACTCCGCGACTGTCGGCAGGTCGGGCAGCGGCTCGATGTGCTGGGCCGCCATGGTCGCCAGCGCGCGGGCGCTGCCAGCGGTGATCTGCTGGCCGATTTCCGACCAGTTGAGAACAGCGGCGGTAATGTGGTTGCCAAGCAGCGCATTGATCGTGGTCGAACCGCCCGGATAGGGCACGTAAGTCAGGTCGGCATGGGCCAGCCGCTTGAGCCGCTCGATGCCGAGGTGCTGCGTGGTGTTCGGCCCGACGCTGGCGATCGACAGCTCGCCGGGCTTGGCGCGTGCAGCGTCGAGCAGTTCCGCCAGCGTGTGATAGGGCGAGGCTGAGTTGACGACGACGATCTGCGGCGTGGTGACCAGATCGCAGATAGAGTCAAAACTGGTCAGCGGATCGTAGTTCACCTTGTGCAGGATCGCCCCGGTGATGATGGCGTTGTTATTGCTCAGCAGCGTATTGCCGTCGGGCGGCGCGTGCGCCACGTATTCCGCGGCGATGATGCCGCCGGCGCCGGGCTTGCTCTCGACGATCATGTTGACGCCGTTCGCCGTCGAAATCTGCTCGGCGACGATGCGCGAGAAGATGTCGATCGCGCCGCCCGGTGGCACCGGCAGGATGACGCGGATGGTTCTGGCCGGTTCCGACCAGGCATCGTGATCGACTGCGGCGATGCTGACACAAAGCAACGCCAGAAAACCGGTCGCCACTCCGAGGCATTTCTTCATGACGCGTTTCTCCCGTGCAGGAGACTATCGCATCCCGGCCGTCACCGCGCCGATTTTGAGCGTCCGCTTACGGCGGGGTTTATGGCAACGGAGGCTTCGGTGGTAAGCAGGAAGAATGTAAACGTCTCCTGCAGATAAAGCCGCACAGCGGTATCGGTATGGCTCCAATAGCCGATGGAGATGTCCTGGCCGATATGGAAGCCGAAATCGCCGCCGCGCGTGGTGAGCACAAATGCGCCGGCAATCGCAGGAGCCCAGATGATCTCGCCATCCACCATCCGCTTGATGTGGTCCATCACCGGATAGCCCTGGTCGCTGGTCTCGCTCAGTTTGGTATAGGCATCGGCGCTCAACAGCACCGAGTACGGGCCGTTGACGCCGACCTGGCGCAATTGCGTGAGCGCCTGCGCGAAAACGTCAGGATAACCGCGCACGTCCGCAGGGAGCGTCATCACCGGATTACTGGTGCCCTCGCGGATGCCGCCAATGCCCCCCGCCGCGTAGCCGTCGAAAATCGCGCGATCTTCGGCAAAGGCCAGCAGGCGAGCGGCATCCTTTGCCGGCTGCCAGTCGGAATCTTCAGCGCCGCGTTCAACGTCGTCGATCTGATCGCGCTTAAGCTCGAACGGCACGCGCAGTTCGACGAGCGCATTGACGTCGCGCTGTCTGGTGAGGATTCCGTCGCTAGGCGTTTTGATGGTGTGTAGATGGCCGGTGCCGACGGCGGAAAGCGCCACGCCGCCCGGGCCGTGCACATCGACCACGCGCCGCGCCGCGAGGTAGCGCTTAAGTGTACGTGAGGCTTCTTCCTCGATCTCCGCCCACGCCTCGTCGGAAATCGGGGCAAGCTCGCGATGAAGGTTATTCATTTTGAGGAATCTCCTTTAAGGGAACCAATGCCAAGAGAGCCGTCGCCAGGCGAACCGTCGTGCGCCGCCGCGACAACCGGCGCTTCGGAAAGCGCCGTATCCGCCGGGGCTGAATTGTCGACTGCATTCTCCAGGAACGTTGCCGACGGCACGAAGAATAAAACACCGGTCTTGGCGGCGCTGAAATCAAGCAACCGGTCGTAATTGCCGGGAGGTTTCCCGACGAACATGTTTTCCAGCATCTGCTCGATGGTTCGGGGCGAACGGGCGTAGCCGATGAAATAGGTGCCGAATTCGCCCGCTGAAGCGTTGCCGAACGGCATGTTGTCGCGAACGATCTTGATCTCCTTGCCGTTCTCGACAATCGTGGTCAGCGCGTTATGCGCGGACGTCGGCTTGACCGTGTCGTCAAGTTCGATATCGGACAACTTGGTGCGGCCAACAATGCGCTCCTGTACTTCGGTGGGAAGCGCATTCCAGCCTTTCATGTCGTGCAGGTATTTTTGCACGATGACATAGCTGCCGCTGGCAAAGGCGCCGTCCTCGGCGCCGATAAAAACCGCATCGAGCGCTCCTTGATCCAGCGGATTCTCCGTTCCATCGACAAAGCCGAGGAGATCGCGTTCGTCGAAAAAGCGAAAGCCATGCACTTCATCGAGTGGCGCAACGGCGTCTCCGAGCCGGCTCAGGATCTGGGTCGCCAGTTCGAAACAAAGGTCCGTGCGCTTGGCGCGGATGTGGAACATCAGATCGCCGGGCGTTGCGGGAGCATGACGAGGGCCGGCCTTGATCTCGCGGAACGGATGCAATTCTGCCGGGCGTGGTTCGCCGAAAATCTTGTCCCAGGCATCCGATGCGATTCCCATCACACAAGACAACTGTCCGCCAAGGTCACGGAAGCCGACCGACCGAACCAGCGCCGGAAGATCGTCGCCGCCAAACGCGCGGACGGCTGCCCGGCTTTCGGCATCGGGCTTTATGGTCACCACCAGGAAAATCGCCGCGCTCGTCAGCACCTAAATCACCGGCTGCGGCACGGGAGGTAAATCGGCTTGTACCACCGGTACTGTCACGAGGCCGGACTCCTTAACGGGCGCAATAAATGGAGGAATAAGTCCTCTTACGCGACGACGATGCGACAGACGGTGAGGACGCGCAATACCATGTCAGCGTATCGCGGCCGCGCCCGCCGAAGGCGCCAGCACCGGCTCTGGCGCCAGGAGGGGGCATTGTTTCGGCGCCGTGGACACGCAGTACTTGATAAGCTTCCGTCGATAGTCCCGACCGAGGCCAGGACTGGGAATTGCACCGGGGAACCTTCGCGAACTGGAGGAACTTGCCTAGCGACAGTGGAAAAGAGACGGAAAGGGGCACAAATGCAGGAAGTCAGATACAGATATTTTAATTCGGGATTACAGCCGCGCCGAACCAAGATGGAAATACCAGGTTGGGCAGGAAAATCATCGCCGCGGGTCGATGGTTCTCACGAATACGCCTGGCACTGCACGCCATTCACAGAGGCTGCGCAATACGGGATCGAGGTTTTCTACCCGTATGAGAATGAACTTCGCGTCTCACGAAAAGATGGCGAGCTCCAGTTTGACGGCGATTTTGGCCCCGCTCCAGACGGCGACCTGCAATGGCCGCCGTTTCGAACCTTCGGCCGCGAGTATTACACGCATCAGCTTCTGCTTGATCTGAAGGTGGACAAAGACTGGGCGATCCGCACGGAGCCCCATCCACGCTTCTACACCGATACAACAGGCACCTGTCCAATCGCCGTGCCGGCGCTATTGCGCACCGAGTGGTGGCCGATGATGTCATTCATGGTGTTCAAGGCGCCGCTTGAAGGACAGGTCCATATCTTCCGCCCGGGCGAGCCGATGCTGCAGATCCTTGTGCTGCCCGTAACATCGGACTTCGCCCTGGTGCCGATGAGCGAAGAAGAAGCCGCCGAACGCGAGATGCGGTCTCGCCGTATTCATGCCAGCCGTTCGACTTTGGCCGCGGAACTGGATATGGACTTCAGATACCAACACGGTCTTCGACGGGACGTATCGTTATATGCTGCGGGCAGCGAAAAGCCGTGCCCAAGAGGACACGGCTTGATCCGTCGCTACGGCATTTTACCGTGAGTAATACGAGTTGTGGTGGTGATGATGATGGTGGTGCCGGTGGGGGGGTGGAACGATCCGAACACGCGCTCTCGCGTGGTGGTGGTGATGGTGGTGATGATGTCCGACGCCAATAGAAATCTGAGCGACTTCTGTCTTTGCCGTTTCGCGCTGTGAGTCGTCTGCTTTTAGAGCTTCGACCGGATTCGGGACCGGCTTGAGCAAATCGCGATAAGTCTGGCCTGAAATCAACCGCGTTTCCGTTCGGCGTCGCAGCATGCGCGACTCCTACTGTAGCCAATGCGGCGGCTGCTCCCAGCAGGCCGGCGATTTTTTTGTCCATTATGTGTTCCTCTCCGAGCGTGCTCAGGTGAATGCACCAAGACTCAATAGCGGGCACCCCGAATTGTTCCTTCCAGATGTATGGTACTGGCCTCTTTCCATCCCCACTGGTCCCTTTTGAGAACGAGGGGTGGCCCCTTTTGGTCGGGGTTGGTTTATATCGGGAGCGCAAAATGGAGGCTCCTATGAACACGCGAGTCGTGCTTACAGCTTTTAGCGCCGTTGCTCTGCTTCTTTCAGCAGCTACCGCGTTCGCACACGCCGAACTTAAGAGTGCAGTCCCGCCGGCTGGTGGTACTGTTGCGGCGGCTCCGAATGAAGTCATGGTCAATTTTAGTGAGCCGCTGGAGCCCGCATTCAGCACCGTTGTTGTGCGAGATTCGACCGGCAAGCAGGTTGATAAGGCGGACGCGCATATCGATAGCGCGACCGTCCGGATTTCGTTGCAGCCGTTGCCGCCCGGCATCTACACCGTCAAGTGGCGAGCAGTGACGGTCGATACGCACCATACCGAGGGAACTTTCACATTCACGGTCGGCGACGCCGCCAAGTAGACCGACTCAATTGGCGGCCTCTTTCATTCGTTGTCATGAGGCCAGTAGATGTATTGGCGTTGATAGCTTGGCGCGGCTGGCAAGCTCTGCGGGCGAAAAGCAAGGATCGCCAGGCTGAGGTAAGCGATCTTGATCCCTGGTAAACTTACGGCGATTTCTTGCGGCCGATGCTTGCTTGCAATGAGCGCATCGCGGCCGCGCCCGGCGAGGGCGCCAGCACGGGCTCAAGCGCGGGGACAAGGCGGCGTTTCTCACGCCGTGCCGGGATTGCGCGATAAACCTGCTTGGTGGCTTCGACGATATGGACGCCGGCGAACGGCGAAGCGAGCATGGATCCGGCGCGCTCCCAGGCGACCGCCGAGCGTAGAAACCAGCGGTGCTCGATGGGCGGGATATAAAGCGCTTCATCCCATGCGGTTGGCGTGAACCAGGTCTCGCGCAGGAGCTGCATGATCTGCGAGCGTGAGTAAGGCCGGCCATGACCAAATGGCGTGGTATCGAGGCGCGCCCAGACGCTGCGCCGGTTCGGCACCACGACCATGAGCCGTCCGCCGGCGGCCATCACGCGCCAGGCTTCGCGCAACAGCTCCATGGGGTCAGCCGACATTTCCAGCGCGTGGACCAGCATGATGCGGTCCACCGCGGCGTCAGTCAGCGGCAGTTCGTCTTCCTCAACCAAGGCCGCAAGCGCCGGCCGGGTCGACGGCCAGCGCACCACGCCTTGCGGCGCCGGCATCAGCGCCAGGCATCGCTCGGCTTCTTCACGGAAAAGCCCGAGATAGGGGGTCGCGTAACCGACACCGAGCACGCGCATCGTCCGGGTATCCGGCCAGCGCGCGCGAATGCCCTGGCCGATAAAGCGCCGCGCCACGACGCCGAGCCGCTGGGAGTAGAAGTTGCGCAGGTCGACGACATCCATGGCGGCAAAATAGCATGGATTGCTTCGTCGTTTCCGGTCCGATTAGCAGCGAGGAGCCTGGAATTCATACTCCCTGACCTTGCGGTTAATAGTTCGCCGTGCCTACCTCTAGGCGTCGTGATGATGGATTGCGGGCTCGCGGACAAAGGCCCGTGCCTCGAAATGACAGCAAGAAACACGGTGACATATGGCCGCGCAGACCTATCTGTTCCCCTGCCTCAACGACAATTTCGGCGTGCTGCTACACGACCCGGTAAGCGGTGCGACTGCCGCGATCGATGCGCCGGAAGCGGCGGCGGTTGAAGCCGCGCTGAAAAAGACCGGCTGGAAACTCACCGACATTCTGGTGACGCATCACCATGCCGATCACACCCAGGGGATCGGCGAACTGAAGCAGCACCATAAATGCCGTGTGGTGGCGCCGCGCGCGGAAGCCGCGCGCATCGCGCATGTCGACGAGACGGTCGGGGAGGGCGACACCGTCAAGGTCGGCGGCATTGCGGCGCGCGTCATCGAAACGCCCGGCCATACCGCAGGGCATATCTCCTACTTTGTTCCGGCCGACAAACTTGCCTTTGTTGGCGACACGTTGTTCTCGATTGGCTGCGGTCGCGTCATCGAGGGCAATCCGGAGATGATGTGGAATTCGCTGCTCAAGCTTCGCGCGCTGCCGGACGATACGCAGTTTTTCTGCGGCCACGAATACACCGACGCCAATATCCGCTTCGCCAAGACCATCGAGCCCAGCAACAAGGCGCTTGCCGTGCGCGCCGAGCAGGTGAAGCAGCAGCTTGCCGCAGGCCAGGCGACTATTCCGGCCACCATCGGTGCGGAAAAAGCCGAAAATCCGTTCCTGCGCGCCGACAATGCCGAAGTGGCGAAGTCGCTCGGCCTTTCCGGCAAGCCGGCCTGGCAGGTGTTTGCGGAAATCCGCGAGCGCAAGAATAAATTTTGAGTGACGAACTCACCGCCAGTGACATCATCCGGCTGCTTGATCTGAAACCGCATCCGGAAGGCGGGCATTTCCGCGAGACGTTTCGCGATGGTCACACCGTTAACGGTCGCGCTGCTTCGACGGCGATTTATTTTCTGCTGGCACGCGGCGAGCGCTCGCACTGGCACCGGGTCGACGCGGTTGAGACGTGGCATTGGTACGCGGGCGCGGCATTAGCGCTTCATGTTGCTCGCCAGGCGGGTCACGTTGAGAGCTGGGTCCTCGGCTCCGATTTGGCGGCCGGACATTCTCCTCAATTTGTGGTGCCTGCATACGCCTGGCAGGCGGCGGCATCGCTCGGCGAATGGACACTGTGCGGCTGCACGGTCGCGCCGGGCTTTGAGTTCAGCGGATTTGAGCTGGCGCCGAAAGACTGGTCGCCGCGCTAAACTATATTCGATAAAAAGTGACGATTACTGGAGGGGACGTTCATGACCATTCGCGTTGCAGCCGTCGAAGTGAGCCACTGGCACGCGCTTAACGACGCTGCTTATCTCCGCCACCTGCTGGCGATGCCGGATGTCGAGCTGGTTGCGATCCAGGACTCCGATGCCGCGATCGTCGCGAAGCGCGCTTCCGAAGTGAAAAATCCGCCGAGTTACACCGACTACAAAAAAATGCTGGCGGAGACGCGTCCGGATTTTGTTCTCGCGCTCGGGCGGCATAGTCAGATGGCGAAGATCGCGAGCGATCTGATCGACGCAGGCTTTCCGTTCCTGATGGAAAAGCCGATGGGCGTGAACGCCGCTGAAGTCGACGCCGTGTCGGCGAAAGCCCAGCAACGCGGTGCGTTCGCCGCGGTGCCGATGGCGCAGCGCTACTCGCCGTTTGCCCAGCACGCCCGCGAACTTATCGCAGCCGGGAAGCTTGGACCGCTGTCGCATATCTATGTCCGGATCAATCGTCCGGCGCCACCGCGCTACGCGGCATGGGATTGCGGCTGGATGATGGATCCAGCGGAATCAGGCGGCGGCTGCGCGCGCAATCTCGGGCCCCATGGCCTCGACATGTTTCTTCACCTGACCGGTGAGGATGCCGAGGTAACGGGAGCACAGATCAGCTATCGCGCCCACGAGTGCCCGATCGAGGACTATGCTTCGATCATGCTGCGGTCGGCGAGCGGCGTGCTCGGCACCGTCGAAGTCGGCAACGGCTTTCCCCGCGACGGCACCGACGGCGAGTGGAAGATCGCCGGACGCGATGCGATCCTGACCATGAAAGACGGCGTGCTGAAGCTCGCAACGGCGGCGGGCGACGAAACCTTACCCGGCACCGAACTCACCGCGCCGTATTTCACCGCGACCCGCGATGCGCTCGATCGCTGGAAAGACGGCAAGCCGCCGACCGTGAGCGTGCACGACTGCGCACGTTTCGTCCGCCTGATCGATCAGGCCTATGAGCATGCCGGTTTGAAATTCGGCCGGAAGGGCTGGGCGCGGCAATAGCCGCGCCTAACTGATTACGCAGGACTGGACTCTTTGATGCGATAGCCGATGTCCGCTTTCAGAGTGAAGCCGACATGAACCGGCGGGCGGGACCGATCGGATCCGCCGATAATGACCCATAGCGGACATTCCGAGTTGACCGCGTCGTGGCAGCTATTCACGGCGCCCGACACCTTCGGGAAGTATCTCGATTGGTTTAGTATGGATTTACCGCAAGGCAGTTGCGGGTCGGCGTGGGGACCGTGCGACGCTTGGCACAGCGCGTGCGCGTCGAGGCCAAATGCCACGTTTTGAGGTTCGGGAACGTTTCGAACTTAGGCGCATTGCTCGTCGGGAAGGCGACAATAAGAAGGAAAAAACGTGAAAAAAATCGTATTGGCCACTGTACTCACGTTCGCAATGTCTGCCGCTGTATTCGCCCAAGCGGGTGGTGCTCGCGGAGCTGCGGGTGGTGGCGCGGGTAGAGGTGGCGCCGGCGCCGACCGGGGCGGCTTAACAGGTGCAAGCCCAGGCAGCACCGTAAATCCCCCTGGCAGCAATGCGAATCCTGGGACGGGCACCCTCAATAACGATAGCCCAAGCCCGAACGGTTTGCCTAACAACAACGGATTGGGGAGCAATGCCAACAACGGCATTGGCGATCCCGGTAATCTCAGCAACACCAACCGATAACTCCTCCGGGACGGCAGTCGACAGCTATGTTGTGCCTCCCGGCGACGTCCAGTATCAGCGGAAGCCGAGGAACTCGGGATATGGCGGTTCGTTGATCCCGTTCGGTATTTCAGTGTTTTCGCTTGATCGACGCTGAGCACGCGCTTCCAAGTAGCAACCGACTACGAAGGTTAAGGCACCCATCTGCAAAAGGTTGGTGTCACGCTGCAGCCCCAACAACGACGTGGCCGCCAGCAGCACGACGCCGGCAAGCTGAATGGCCAACGCGATCGTCCTCAGGGTGATTTGGCTCAACATCGGAATGATGTTGGCTGGAGATCCGTTAAGCCGAGCGGAATCGAATTCGTAAAATTGATGGCTTGCAGCGGCTTAGAAATGGCTCCTGAATTTGGAGAGTGATGCGCATGAGTGCCTGAGCGATATGTCAACAATAAGCAGGCCCCGGTGCAACAGGAGCGTCCACAGCGTTGCAACGCCCGCGTCCGACACAGAACTCGCGACATTCCTGCTGAATGCTTTGGACAGCAAGCGTTGAAAGCGACGAACTGTAGTTGATTATTTTTCGGATCGTCCTGCTGATCGTTTCAAATCGGCGTTGAATGCCTAACCGTCGCCTCAACGACCAGCCATAGCTGCGACCCACTGAATGTCAGTTACCGGAACGCATCCGACTAGATCGGGACAAAAGACTAGCTGCGACCCATTTGAATGCGTGCGCACCATTTGCACGCTGCCAGCGAGCAACACGATTAGCGCGACTGCATAGCATGTCAGTTTCATGGTTCCCTCTTGCCGTTCCTGAGACGGTAGCGGGTGCCAAAACGCAAGCTGTGACCAGCAGCACATATTGGCGCTTTGAATTGGCGGACGCGCCTAACTCAAAAAGACTGCCTGATCTGTATGAGCATGCTTTTGATAGCCGTGAAATAGATCCCACCAAACCAATGAGCGTCGATTGCGTAAAGCACGCCCAAGCAGACCGCGGCGGCGATTAGCGATCTCATTGTCAATCTTTAGCCTGGCTGCTGGTGTACCTTCTGTTGCGCGAACTCGTGCCATTCGCCCGCAATGCGGCCATTTGCGGGGACTAGCGGCCTGACAATAGTCGGCGGAGCAACTGTCGCACACGCTGCGTAACCCGACAATGATATGGGCGGGAGCTTCCTGCGTAAGATTAGCGACCTGCCTTAAGCCGTCTCTGTCCCAGCCAGATACTCAGCCAAGCCGTTCCAATCTCTTGCTATCTGCTGCAAGGTCGTGCGGACGAAGGGGTCTTCGGCCTGCGTCGCATCACGCTTGCACTCTTCAGAGCGATGGCGGCATTCCTCAGCAGTCAGCATGTTTTGCTCCCGAAGTCGCTAGCCAATCGAACGAACCGCGCCAGTAAGTCGGCCTTGTGAAGGAAAGGCTACTCTACGGAGCGGCCTTTTCTTTTAAGCGGGATGCTCGCGAACGTCGGGGAGCAGTGTGAAGCTTTTGAAGCCAGCGATGTGCTTCGATCCATTCGTTGGTCTCTGTCTCGCTTGAAAAGTGGCCCACATGCCGGATTTCAGACGATGGCCAAGTTAGCTTCGCTCGCCAAAAGTCGTCGCGCCAAACCGCGACGAACTCGAGACCATTGCTAGCTGGGCTCACGCACTAAACTCCCCGGACCCTAGCGCTCTCTAGCACAGCATCGCGACGCCCGCGAAGGGCGTAACTTGCGGACACCCACAAGCCGTAGCGTATTGAGCCACCACGTTACTTGGTCCACGATGGCGATGTCGGGGAGCATCCGAGGTAGTGTCATGGCTCTAGCTTTAGTGGTCGTCTTTGCCTTCGCATTTATTCTGTTGGGCACGCTGATGCTGACTGACAAGCGGACGAAAAGCTTCTGAGTTTGTGACCTGTAACTTGAGATCTGGGCGCTAATTCCCGCTCCCCATTGAATCCGCGCGGTTTAATTCCTGCTTGGGAAGTGGGCCCTTTACACCTCGGCGGGCTGCCTTCGTCTCGACTTTTTCGCTCCTCGGCTGCCAGTCGCTCCCATTTAGTAGACTGTTGCATCCAATGCGCCTTCCGCTCTACCTCGGGACACATATCGGCCAGGCGGCGGCATGCCTCGACTTTTCGGCGGTACTCCTCTGCGATTTTGGGCATGACAGTGCTCGGAAAGCAACTTTCTAACTAGGCTCGTGAGTGAGCGATAGTTCGTTCGGCTCTTGGGACGGTAAGTTACGGCGGTCGCGTCCAAAGTGCTAAGGGTTAATGCGCCCCGCGCTCGTTGAGCCTGCCTAGGCCCAATCTGGAATACGAAACGCGCGCGGGGTCAGCTGTATTCCAGCATGTTTCGCCGTGCTAACCGAGGCACTGCGGAAAAGGTAACACATTAAGGGATGCGGCCCGCGCCGGCTCGGCGATCTTTTCACATTTTTAGGCTGGGATCGCTGCTGCTATTGATGCGGCTGCCGCGTGTTGTTCGGCAAGGGCAAGCCACGCGCGGGCGATGTCCAGAAGGGCCATTTTGCCCTCGCGATCGTCGGTCCTTCGGGCGTTCTCCAGGCACGCAGCGGCGTGTTCTTTGCACACTTCTTCGCGGCCATCGCAGGGCATTGGCAAATTCCTAGATGCAATTCGTCTGGCGCAAACAAATAAACGCCTCAGCCCAGTAGGGCATTACCGGGCCGAGGCGTCTGGCCAGTACGCAGTACATCCCCCGGCGCCTGATGATGATGCTGGAGACAAACTACTGATCGGTTAGCGATCATTCCGCCGGCTCGGGTCCTATTATTTCGGCGTGGGCAGCGCCGTGTAGGGACCATGAGTAGGCGCCATTCGCTGGCGCGCGAAAATTCAACTCGACGCGGGCTAAGCAATAGGATCAGATATATCATCAAATAGAAAACACGCGGGGGGGGCCGTGAAATATCGTGGTGTGGAGTATAAAGTCGTCCAAACGATTGTCGGCGGCTTTCGGTGGTCCGTCCAGTTCGGTGAACAAGAAAAATCCGGACGACGCCTCGACGTGATAGCGCAATAATGTACGTCAAAAGTCTTATCGATGGCCGCGCTCAGCGCGACCGGAGGCTAACTACGCCGCAGATAGAGGTACCGGCTATAGCTGCAAATGGTCGCGCTCAACAACATTCTGAAGCCGCCGGGCTCAGGTCGCCGTTGAGCACGCTAACCAGCCTGCCGCTCATTCCACCATTTTACCCTGACCACAGAAATCCCGGCGGCGTGACTTTTCAGGGTTCGCGGCCGTGCTAACTGCCTTCACGTTTCGCTGGGGCAAATTTTAATATTATAACTGACTGTAATTTAGGAATGCACGTTGTAGAATCCCCCCTTGGCCCCGGCACGCGCTGGGGCCTTTTCTTTGGAGGTGCTTATAGCGCTGCGGCCCCGAGAAGGTGGGCCTGCGCGAGCTTTATGCTATTGAACCAATCGGCGGGACATTTGATGCGGTGCGTAGGTCGCTGCATTACCGCAGTGCGGACAGCGTAAATCGGAAACTACCCGGTATCGTAGAGGATCAGGTTTCTCGTTTGGTGAAGGCGCCTCAGCTATCGGGACAGGCTCTCCACAAAACGAACAATCAACGACGAAGTACCATTTCCCCGGTTCTGTAAATTTCGGCATGGCCGGCCCCCCGCCGGCCCGGAACTGGCTCGGCGTCCTTTAATTCATGGAATGGCGACAAACAGCAATACAAACCACAAAAGTATCGTCACAGAAATGAAGGTTGCCAGAACGCTGATCGAAATTCCAACAAGGGGCCAGCGATTTTCCCAGATCCGTTCGCTCACGACTATCTCTTAATAGCTTTTCCTCCTCCTCCGCCCGTTTGGACAAAAAGCAGTCATGGCAAAATAAATCCAGCGCTGGATCGAATAACGTTACAGGTCCGAGCAGACCATGTACTACCAGCCATACCCGCTGCCCGGACTGCCGCCGCGCCAATGACCAGCTACAAACAAAACCGCAGCGATCTCGACGCCCTCTTGCGCAAGCATGGGGTTTTGGAAGGTCTTGCGCGTGAACTAGGGCAGTGCGATCGGGCTGCGGTCATATGAGAACGACAACGAACCACCGAAGCGCAGGGGATTGCTGAGACGGCTTTTGGGACAACTGCGCGACTATGTCCGCCGGCCCGCGCTCGCTTCGTGCCTTTCCGGTTCACCCACTAAATAGCAAAGAGGCGGACCTTTCGACCCGCCTCTTGTATGATCACCAGCGGGGGCGACTTTGCCAACGATCACCGTTCAATGGTCACCGATACTCGCAAGTCGTTCAAATTAATTCGCGTTAATGCGTTGTTGCGCCCTTTATAGATCATAAGGCACGCGCTTCGCCTGAAGCACGAGGCTCGCGAAACGCTGATGTTCACTGTGTCCTCACCGGCGGCACATTCCCGCAGCGTTTTCTCGACATGCTGCCACGTTGAAAGCCCGTTCTTCCGGGACGTGACTAATTAGCTTGCGCACATCGGCGAGCGTCTTTAGCGTTATCACCCCCCGAATATTGATCGGCCGGAGCAGGGCGTCGACCAGGAAAGGGTGCTTACTCATCGTTTTTGTGATGCGGGGCACATCTCCGGTGTTTCGTCATCGTTACCCTCGTCAACATTGAGCCTCATGCTTCCTCAGCAAGACGGATTTGAGGTTCAACACAGGGGGGTACCATGCTGGCAGAGCTTTTCATGATGCGGATTGAGGCCATGGTCAGGGCAAACAATCCCCAGGCCGCAAAAAATAGCGATACCCGCTTCGTTCCGATCAAGCTGCCGACGCCAGCTACGAAGAACTCCCCCACACCGCAAACGAAGAACGGCTGATCTTTGGATCACGTCGGGCCATCAAGAGCCATCAGGAACGAACCATGAAAAAGGTCATCGCCTTCGTGATGTAAGCGTTCGCCTGGCGTGCGGCATCGCAGCGACGGCGCTGCACTCCGACCTTGCTGAAGCTTGTCAGAGTCAGGGTTGTTAGGTCGCCGCCTAAATTACCAAGTCGTGGGGTTTGCCGTCGCTGCGGCGAAGGCCGGCCCGCGCTGGCTTGCCGCGTCATAACCGTATGCCGTATAAGCATAGCGGGTAGCGTAAATTCCGATTACTTTGGACGACGGGTCCTCCCTTTTTAGGATCCATCCTCAAGTTCAACTTAGCCCCGGCGTCCGCGTCGGGGCT
>CAVXHG010000007.1:0-277082 GCA_963761525.1 uncultured Alphaproteobacteria bacterium
GGTTGAGGAAAAGTAGCGCGAACGCGCAGGAAGGTACCGGGCTGGGACTCGCCATCACCAAGCGTCTCGTCGAGCAGCAGGGCGGCAAAATCTCGTTGCAAAGCGAACTGGCGAAAGGCAGCCAATTTACTTTCAAGTCTTCCCTGGGCAAGCGACACGAGCCCGCACCCGCAACCCGCCACTGTTTCGGGAATGAGTGTCATCGCTCCGAATGCAGCTCTCGGCAAGTCGCTTATTCTAAGTCGTCAGACGATGAACCCTCCGCTCCCGCGAGCTTTTGACCAACTACTTATCCCCGGCCTATAGGGTTGTCACGGCCGAATCCGGTTTGGAAGCTACGGAAAAGGCAAAACGACTGTGGCCCGATGCGATCATCCTCGATGTGATGATGGCCAACGGCAATGGTTTTGAGACCCTGGTCGCATTGCGAAAGCAACCAGAGACCGCCAACATCCCGATCATCATTCTCTCCATCGTTGATCAGAAAGAAGTGGGCTTCGCGCTCGGCGCGACAGACTATCTAATCAAACCGATTCGCAAATCCTTATTGATTGAAACCATTGGCAAGTATATGCGCCAACATGCCGAGGATCATGCCGCCGTTCTGTTGGTCGACGATGACGCAAAGACCCTGGAGTTGCTGGAGGAAACGCTGCGGTCAGCTGGATATGAAACGCAGCGGCGTGCAAACCGGAACCGGCGCGCTCGAAATCCTCTCCTCGAAGCTGGTCGGCGCAGTTTTGCTCGACCTCCTGATGCCTGGCATGGATGGTTTTCAGGTCATTCGCCACATAAGGGAAATAGAAAGCCTGCGAGACCTTCCCATCTTTGTCATGACCGGGAAGAATCTGAGCTCTGAAGAAATAGCCCTGGTGAGTCGCGACACCCAGGCTCTCTTTCCAAAGAACGGTCATTGGCAGCAACAGCTGATCGCTGAAATCGCCCTAGTGCTGAAGTGTGGGAACCAAGCTAAGGCGGCTGGGCAAAAAATGAAAAACATTCTCATCGCTGAAGACAATGCCGTTAACCGCGAGCTGCTTCGTGAGTTGCTCAAAATGCGCGGCTATGCTGTGACGGAAGCTTGCGATGGGCAGGAAGCTCTCCTGAAGATCGTGGAGACAGAGCCCGACGTCCTGCTCCTCGATCTCGGCATGCCCGTGCTGGACGGATTCGGTACGATACAAGCAATCCGCGAAAATCCGAGCCTCAAGTCATTGCCCGTACTAGCAGTAACGGCCTATGCAATGCGGGGTGATCGGGAGAGAATCCTCGACTCTGGCTTCGATGGTTACCTATCGAAGCCGATCAATCCGACTGCGCTTGATGAGGAGCTTCAACGCTTTCTCAACAGGGACAGTCCGCACCAATGCTCCCGAAAAAACGGCGTGACCCGGCGCATTCCGAAAAGCTCAAAATGACCACCTCACTGTGTCACTATCTGTCGGCGGAGGCGCGATTGGCCGGTAACGGTACATTCCACCAGATTCGACGGGACGTCTCGCCTCCTAATGCTGAAGGAGTTATCGATAGCGGCTCGGAAACGACGGGCCATGCCCAGCTGGCACATCGTGCTGTTCACTGGATAGACAAATGGCATTACTGAAACTACTTCTTGTCGATGATGATCTCGCAAGTTTGGAACTAATGACCGAGGTTCTCACCTCTCTTGAAGCGGACGTTCGCGCGGTCAATGATAGCGAGAAAGCAGCTTGTCTGGTGAATCAAGAGAGATTCAGTGGGATTTTCCTAGATTTAGAAATGCCCAATCTACATGGTCTCGATCTGGCGCAACAGGCGCGCCAGTCAACGTGGAACAAATCAACCCCGATTGTGATCGTGACTGGACGCGAACAGAGCGACACAATGTTCCGATCCTTCGTTGACGGTGCTACGTTCTTTCTTCAGAAGCCGATTGACCGACTAAAACTCGTCGGTTTGCTTTGTGCCTACAAAATGCCTCGCACGAGAACCGTCGCCGATACACGCGCGTTCCGATGCAAACGAAAGTGACGTGCAGCGTTGGGCCAAGGACATGGGGGGGAACGACCTGGAACCTCAGTCAGGGCGGAATGGAGTTGGAGGTCGGAGGGTTACTGCCCGGACAAACGGTGCTATTACACTTTACACTGCCCCAGCCCCCTCTCGGCATTGAAGCGATCGGTGTGGTGGTATGGGCAAGGGATGACCGACAAGGAATACACTTTACCAAGATCAGCGTGGAACATCAGGAGATCGTGCACGATTTCATTGCTGAGACGGGGCTGTGTCCCGAGTAGAAAACCATCGGGCGCCCCATTTCCGAAAAATCGGGCCTTCAACTAATCCCTTCAATGAGACACCAGATTTTCGACCTCTCGTTCCATTCTTGGAAATGGAGGTTGGGCCAGGCGATAGACGCAGTCACCGGAACTAAGCGTAATTCACGGATGTCCCCTTGCCATGAATAGTAAACCAGCGCGTTCATGCTTGCGGTGGAAATGGGTTCGATCTTTTTGTTGAGTTGGCGGGCGAAGAGCTGCACGAAATGGCTCACCAGCAGCGGAATATCATCGTGACGATCGCGCAGCGCAGGAATGAAGAGAGGAAAAAACGTTAAGCCGATAGAAACGGTCGGCGCGAAACCTCTTCTCTTCGACCATGCCCTGCAGATCGCAATTCGTGGCGGCGATCACGCGCGCATCGGTGTGGAGTGTGCGCGCATTGCCCAAGCGTTCAAACTCGCGCTCCTGCAAAACTCGAAGCAACTTCGGCTGGAGTTCGAGGGGAAATTTCTCAAAAGCTTCGGGACCTTGCCCAAGACCGATACGCGTGCCCAGTCCACCTGCGATTACGAATACATCGAATGTTCGAGGCAACGCCCCGGGGTCGGCGTATCAGAGGGCACGCCACCGTCAGAGCTCACAAACCTCTCCGTCGAAAGACTCGCGTGGCATTAACCCGACTAGCCTCCACGAGGCAACGCCAAGTGTCGGGCAGGATTAACTGACCTCACGCGTCACCCAGGCGGGATAATAACGATCTCATAGGGACCCCGGGGCCAGACTTCCCGAGGTAGCTCCGAGCCAGCGAAACATGCTCGGTGGCAACAGCGTCATAGTGCTCGCCGTACCCTTGGGCATCGGCAAGAGGTAACCATTCATTCCGGGAAACCATTGCCATTCCATTGGTTCTGATATCTCTGTCATTGATCGAGGGTTATGGCAGCCGCGTAGAGATCAAAGTCTTGGTTGCTTGGAATATAAAATGCGACCTTCATTTTAGGGTGCTTGTGAAGATGCCGATGAATTCCAACGGTTTATTGGTTTGCCTTTGCCACGGTTATCGAGAGCATGGGCAATCAAGGCGTACTGTCCTGAAAGTTTGATAAACCCCCTTGACGAACTGCAATGGCAATGACCGGTGAGGCAAAGTAGAACCAGTCAAAAGAAATTGCCCCTGCCAGCGCGTTCACGCCGGCTGTGAAAGCTACCCCATAAGGGACGAAAACACCACCACAGGCAGCAACTCATCAGGGAAATTGCCCATAGCGCTTTAATGTGGGTTGAAGCAAAATGGGGACCAAGACCGCAAACAGAAATGGGGACTGCAAAAGAACGACCACAAAATGGTGTTGCGGCTCCGAGGGCCACAATGTATCGGCAAGCGCTGCCAGGCCAGGCCGCGTGGCGATCAAGCTAAAGCAACCGGACGCATATAGGCGAAAGCTGCGGCGATCAAGCTGATCGCGGATCAGCCTCAGATAAGATGCCGGGTGCGCTTCAAAGGCAGGTCAGCGGCGCAAATTGATCAGCAATGACCCAATCGATGTGTGGTTAGCAGGATCATTGCCACCGCGAGTGAGATGTAGGGCGCGGCGACCGGAAATATTCGTCCGAACGGCGGTCCGTCAACCAGGCGAGTCCGAAGGCGGCGACAAGAAGCAAAGACCAATACTTGCCGAGTATTGCCGCCGAAGCCCGATCCCGGTAAACATCGCCCAACCGGGGCGGCGCGTCTCAAACGAGAGCAAGAACGACCAGGTCGTGATCGCCGAAAGCGGCGTCAGCACCGCATTGGCGTTGAACTTAAGCGCGTGCACATTGTAAAACGGCACCAGCGTGAGCAGCGCGATCCCGACCACGCATTTTTCCGGTGACATATAGCGCCGGGCAATGGCGAGGTGATCCACAGGACCGCTGGAATCAGCACCACAAACAGATAGTAGGCAGTCAGCGCGCGGAGAGACGCTTAACCAGCCGAGCAGAAACAGGACCAATCTGCGGATGTTTCGGTTGCCCCATGCAAGCTGCTCCGATTACGTGGTCATTTCGCCATTCAGGGTGATATCCTGACTGCTTCTGGCATTGTGGCATAGAGCGTCCATACCGCGACGTATCCCAGAAGCACCAGGGGCATCCAGATTCGCCGCGCCTGGGATCGCAAGCGCGTCGAAGAGGTCTTCAACGAACCGGTACGCCCGACGAAATGACGCCGTTCGCTGTCATGGCTTTCGTTGTAATGGCTCATGGTCGGAGCAATTGAGCCAGGCGGCTGCCGGACCGCCTCACCGGGGATATTGAGGTGTCGGAGCTTTTGATTTTGCCGCATCGCCAGCTGACGTTGAAGTCTTTCTCACAGCCGGCTGCCGGATCGCCGAACTTAATGTGGTCAATGTAAACCGGGAAAATACGTCGGTGTTGTTACACGCTTGCAACGCCACCACCGTGGCGTTACCTCTCCTCACCGGTTGATGTTTCCAGCTGGTGGGACAAAGTGCTCGTAGCTCTCACCGTAGGTTGCTTGGTCGATGCGGATGTGGTTTGGGTGTGCAAAGGAAGGCACGAGCCACTGTCTTGCGATGAGCGCCGCGATCCATAGCAATACCGCCGCGATGGTGAGCCCCGGCCTCACCAGATTGATCTACCTTTGATCATCGATCTTACAATTTCCAGCGCGGACGCCGCGCAACACCCCCTGTACCGATATATCCAACGCCTGTAGAGAGCAACATACGCTCCACGACAATGAACGCTTTGGACACTGTTCCGTATGCCCTGGATAAAGCCGTTTGCTTTATTGCCTGCCAGTAGGTCGGAGCGAAATTAACCATTGTTGGAAGCAGGAGTGCTGAAAAGATCACCAGGGCGATTAATGATTTTGGCCTCCGGGCTATTGCCTGCGAGACTAAGTCACCGGCGTTGTGCGCTGCGCCGCAACGAGGCTTCGATTGACCGCCAGCACAGACACAAGCGGAGCTGGTTGTACCTACCGGCTTCGCTTTGATGTCCGCCGCTGCGCGAGCTCAATGATATTCTGAAACTGACCGAAGCGGACGCGTGGATCGTCGCGCAATCTCATACCAGCTTGCGCGATTTCGTAGGCGCGTCCCGGCTGGTTGCACACGATGTCCAGGCATTCGTCCAGGCTATCGTCGTCGTAGCGGAACAGCAGCGCGTTTATTTTGTGCTCTAGCAATCCCTTGATGGCGAGATTGTCTTCGGCAATAGCGACGCAGCCAGCATTAAGTGCATTCATTGTGCGATCATGGATCATGTCGCTCATGGGGCTTACGCTCAATACAGCACGGCACAGCGGTATCCGCGACAGCGTGACGGCCATACTGACGTCCGTGGCGAGCGATGCAGCGGAGCCCTTAACGAGGGAAATCGCGCTGCGATCGGACTGAATGAGGACCGGGTATTTTGCCGCAGTTGCAAAAATCTTCAGGCGACGAAAAGTCTGAACCGATTGCTCGGTTATCTGGCAAAGGGAATTGAATGTTTGAGGAGAAACACTACGATTGCATGCCGACAGTGCAGCGATCACGTGGGAATGCAGCGGTTTGATTAAATCGCATTGTGCAGTTGCGATGGCATTGCGAACTACGTCGGCAACGCTGGGCTCCAGGGCATCGATGGCCTTGTTGTTCTCTTCAATGCTTTGAACGCGACTCAAGCTGAGCGGAATAATGCAGGCAATTAGGCGCTGAACAAATGATTGCGGTGTGAGCGCTTCGATCCGGGATCGCTGGTTCGGGCCGAACACCACCTGTCGTTGCCGTCAGAGCACCGGGCAGGCAATAAGTTTCGAAATATTGCCGCTCCTGTTCGGTGTTTAGAAGAAAGCGGGAATTGGTGGACGTCGAAGCGTCAAACTCGGACCAGCGACAAGCCGGATGATCCAAAATCCATTGCACGACTGGAACACCCTGTCGCTCGGCCATCTCTAAGAAACGTCCCGACGGTAGCCACGAATGATCCAGTTGGGAATTGGTGCCCAGAACCGCGGTTGCATCGTCATTGAGGCAGGATTGCAGCTCCGGCCGCAACCCGTCGGGATTAAGTGTAATGCTCCGCCACAATATACCTTTGCTGTCGAGGTAATGCGCCACATTCTCCATGTAAATCCGCTCATGGTCGTGGTCGACATAACAAAGATAGATTTTGGTCGGTTTCGAGCGCTGCTCTGTTTCCATACTGCTACTGCTACCATGCTCACCGGCATTATGGTCAAGCTGGTGACGCCTGGATGAGTGACGGTGACAGAAATTCTGTCTCTGTAGTAAGAGATGAACGACCTGATTGAATTTTGGGTTCGGACGAATGAACGAGAACTTTGATTGTGAAGGACGAATGCGATTGCCTGCCGAGCATAGCGAGGATAACGGGGCAACGCCGTTAAAGCGGCAGGCGATCGTTATTCTAGGAATGCACCGGAGCGGGACTTCGGCATTCGGAGGGGTCGTCAGTGCCCTCGGCGTGGCCGGGCCAAAAACATTGGCCGACTCGAATGAATGGAACCCACGTGGATACTTTGAGAGCGCCCGCCTTTTTCATGCACTCGACGAGATGCTCGCATCGGCGGGCTCGCGCTGGGATGACTGGCGGCCGCTAGATCCGCAATGGCTTCGTTCAAAGGCTGCGGAGCAAGATAGTCATAAGATAAAGAACCTGCTCATCGACGAGTTCGGGGACAAACCCCTTATCTTTATCAAGGATCCTCGCATCTGCCGATTCGTTCCGTTCATATCGGCGATCTTGGCTGAATTGAGCTTTAGCGCTGTTTCGGTTCTCCCGGTACGCAATCCTATTGAAGTCGCCCATTCGCTGAAGCGGCGAGACAAATTCGCACTCATGAAATCAATACTGTTGTGGCTCCGTCATCTACTCGATGCTGAGCTTGGCACGCGTCAGATGCCAAGATGCTTCTTGTCATATGAGGAGTTTTTGCTCGACTGGCGCCGTGATGTGGAGCGTGTGGCTGAAAAAACTGGAGTCAAATGGCCCGATCGTTCCGAGCGATCGGATGCCCAGATCGATCAATTCTTGGCCCCCGAGTTGCGTCGCGAGAAAATGGCGTTCGATGAAATCGAGGATTTTCCGGAAGTTGCGCCTTTGGTCGAAGGTACGTTCAATACCCTATTGAACGTGATTGCGAGCGGCGAAAGCAAGGCATCGCTCGATCAACTGGACCTTTTGCGTACAGAGTTTGACGAATATTGCCAAAAGCTTGAAGCGGATACACTTTCCTTCCGGCGGCGGTGGCTATCCGGTCTGGGCGCGGACAGTAATTTATCCGAGGCTGCGAGTAGCGCTGATCCGACATTAGGCGGAGCCGGAAGAATCACGAGGAAACTCGGGCGCGATATTGTAGAGGCTATTATCCGCGAGCACTCCTACCGGCCGATCATCGGCGATGTGTTGTTGATTGGGCATCAGACCGTCAATCTCACTCTTGATGAAGTGCTGGAGCTAATGCGTGAGCATGACGTGATCGCCGCCGGACTTGACGTCGCGCTCACGCGTCATTGGGATGGCGCCCCCGATGCTCACAGCGGCATGCCTGTTGCGGCGTTTTTCCAACTCTTGGGAATCTCGTCGATCAAAGCGCTCGACGTTGCGGATGGCGCTGAGATTGTTCACGATCTCCGCCAACCGATACCAGATCACCTGAAAGGCTGCGCTGACTTTATTGTCGACGGCGGTGCGATTGCTGACATGTTTAATCCAGCCGTTGCGCTGTGCAACTACGCAGACCTACTCCAGCCCGGCGGCCGGCTTATCGCTATCAACAATCTAAGCAGCCATTTCGATTCCTATTCGATTCCAGGTGCGGTTTGGTACCTGGATTTCTTTGTCATGGAAAGCTTTGCTGACTGCAAAGTTTACGTTGTCGTATATTTATCTGACGGCAGATCAAACGCCTTCTATGTCAATATAGACTGTTTGCTGGACTCCGCTCGAGAAGTCAGGTCATTCCTGTCGCCGCATGAAATGGCCGTTGTTTTCTTTGCGGAGAAAAGTGCCGTCTCTACGGACCGTCTCCTGCCCACCCACGTTAATCTGCGTACGGTTGCGGAATGGGAGAGTTATCGGGAGCGATTGAGACAGATTTCAGCGTAACATGCGCCCGCATTTGGTGCGCTCGCGTGGCGACCTCGGAGAAATTGACGTGCGCGGCGGTCATCTTTTCATGAAATCTGATTTTACTTCGGTCGAGCCGGGGTGAGTCCGACTAGTTCCGCGCAACTGACGCAGAAGCGCTTGAAGACTCCGATATCTGACTCGCGTAAAGATCAATAAAAGAATTCAGATGGCGCAAGGTTTAAATGTGCCGCATGATGCTTCCAATGTGACGCGCAAGCAGATTGAGTTTGATAACTTCAGTTCACAGGTTTCAATATGTCTATAGCTGGCCACGGCTAAATCCGAGCCTTCGCGGCTCATAGCCGTGGTCAATAATTTTTTGCCACCAAGCCTGGTTTTCTACATACCATTTCACTGTCTTCGCGAGGCCCATGTCGAAATCGTAGTTCGATTTCCAGCCTAACTCCCGCTCGATTTTTGTGGGATCTATGCCATAGCATAAAGCCCGCGCCTCCCGTCACGACGATAACGTCGCCCGCGAAGCGCATGGGTCAACAACCTGTTTTAGCCGCTGCCGCGATAGAGTCTGGAACTTTCGAAAGATATTCGCCGTAACTGCTTTTTGCATATCGCTCTGCGAGATGTTTGAACCGTTCGAGACTTATGTATGCCTAGCCGCAGTGCAATTTCTTCGGGACAAGCGACCCGTAATCCCTGTCTTTGCTCCGGAGTCTGAATGAACTGACTGGCTTCAAGTAACGCGGCGTGCGTGCCTGTATCGAGCCAAACGAATCCCCGTCCCAACAGCTCCACGTGCAAGTCGCCGCGTTGCAAATACGCCAAATTGACGTCGGTGATTTCAAGTTCGCCGCGGGCTGAAGTCTTGATTGTTTTAGCTATCGAAACGACGTCGTCGTCGTAGAAATACAGCCCTGTGACGGCAATGTTCGATTTTGGCTGCAACGGTTTCTCTTCAATCGATAAAGCGCGTCCGGATCGGTCGAGTTCCACGACTCCGTATTGCTGTGGAGTATTGACCGAATAGCCGAAAATGGTGGATCCCGACGGCCGTGCCGCGGCGCGCGCCAAAATCTCGGGCAGGCTGTGACCGTAAAAAATGTTGTCCCGCAACCCGATCGGATCCTATGAATTCAGCGCCCAGTATGAGCGCATCTGCGAGTCCTCGTGGCCGTTCTTGCTGTATGTAGGAAAATTGCAGTCCAATGTCGGCGCCATATCCGAGCAAGCGCTTGAACAGATGCTGATCTTCCGGAGTTGTGATGATCAAAATTTCGCGTATGACCCGCGAACATAAGGATTGAAAGCGGATAATAGATCATGGGCTTATCGAAAACGGGCAGTAATTGCTTGGAAACGACGGTTGTTATCGGATAAAGGCGCGTGTCCAAGCCGCCGGCAAGAATAATGCCTTTCATTATGTCCTCACTCGTCGTGACTCGTCGTGCCTTTGGTAATGCTTGCCGATGAATCGTAGAGGATATATGCAGGCTTGAGGCATTCCAATATCTACCGGAAGCGATGCGCGTCCAGCAAACTGCCATCGACGGCGTCTTGTTCATAGAACCCGAGGTCTTTGATGACGACCGAGGCTTCTTCTTGGAGCTTTACCAAAACGAGCGCTACGCGGGTGAAGGAATGCGATCGGTTTTCGTCCAGGATAATCTTTCACGCTCGACCCGCGGCGCATTACGCGGCTTGCATTTTCAAAGCTCGAAGCCGCAAGGTAAATTAGTGACCGTGCTCCGAGGCTCCGTCCTTGATGTCGTCGTCGATATCCGCCTCGGCAGCCCGAGCTTTGGTCACCATCTGGCCATCGAGCTCAATGGCGAGAGTCACCGTCAACTTTGGGTGCCGCGGGGACTCGCGCACGGCTTTCTGACGTTGTCTGATTCGGCTGAATTCTTCTACAAATGCGACGAGCAGTACAACCCCGCCGATGAAGTGGTGTTGCGATGGAACGACCCACAACTGGCGATAGAATGGGGTTGTCAATCTCCGATACTTTCGGCGCGTGATCGCGCGGGCCGTACGCTGTCGGAATTGCATGACCGGTTGCCGCGCCGGCAAGACGAGTGATGCGAATTCTCGTCACGGGGGCAACGGGGCAAATAGGCAGCGCCCTGATATCCCGTCTGAAATCATCGAGCGTTGTGATTGCGGCCGACCGTTCGATGATTGATCTTGCCAATCCAGCCAAGATCGCATTTGCGCTCGACGAGCTTCGTCCCGACTTCATCATTAACGCTGCGGCCTACACGGCGGTCGACCGGGCCGAAGATGAGCCCGATCTCGCCATGTTGATCAACGCCACGGCGCCGGGGGCGATTGCGCAGTGGGCTGCGCGGCGCGCCGTTCCGCTCATTCATTTTTCCACCGAGTACGTTTTTGACGGCACTGGTGTGCGGCCATGGCGCGAGGAGGATTTGCCGGGCCCGCTTTCGGTTTATGGCGCATCAAAATTGGCAGGTGAGGATGAGATCCGGGCTGCCGGTGGAGCATTCCTTGTTTTGCGGACGTCATGGGTTTATGCGGCTACCGGACATAATTTTTTGAAAACGATCGTGGGGCTTGCCCGTGATCGCACCGAACTGCGCATCGTCGCTGATCAGGTGGGGGCGCCGACATCGGCGGCAATCATCGCCGATGCGGTGGCAAATATTCTAAGTGCCCCGCTCGCACCGGGAGCTTCATCGGCATTTGCGACTGCTGGTGGGCTCGTTCACCTTAGCGCTTCCGGCGAAACAAGCCGGTTTGAATTTGCGACTGCAATCGTCGCTGGCTTGCGAACGCGCGGCGTAGAACTCGCTGCGATGCGTCTCGTCCCGATCCGGACCGATCAATACCCGACTCCTGCCAGGCGACCGCTTAACTCTCGCCTCAGCCTGGACCATTTGCGCAGCGTTTTCGGCATCGTCATGCCCCACTGGCGAGCTGCGCTTGAACCTGAGCTCGATAAGCTTGCCCGCGGCTGACAATTGTGTTGGGTTGGCCGCACCGCGAGCGCTGGCAGGTGCTACGACATCCTTCTCAACGGAGAACAATTCGTAATAATCTGCGAAACGGTCGTTTGGCTGCTAAGGGCGGTTCCTGAGATGCCAGAAACGAAACACCTCGCTGCATTTGAACATGCTGGCTGAGTATCAGCGCAAGCGCACACCTGGCCGGTTTTTCGGCACATTTCTTCAGCGCCGCTCGCCCCTCTATGGAATGCAATGGGGCGATCCTGAGCTTGTTCCGCCGCTCAAGTTCATCAAAGAAAGATACATGTTACCCTACGTGAGCCCTGACCATGCCGCGGTTGAGATCGGCCGGGAGGCGGACGCTGGACGCAATATCTGTGCGGCTTCAAGACCCTTTATGCTGTCGATTATCACGAAGCTTTGCTTAAAGAGCTGCGACGCAACTTTAGCCGATGCCAAAATATTCAGTTCATAAAAAATAACGGAACAGATTTTCCCGGTATCCCACAAGATCGGTTGATTATCTTTTCTCCTTTGGGGCATTCGTGCACTTCGACTTCGAAATAATCGAAGGTTACCTCGGCTCAATTAAGTCAATTATCAAACCGGGTGCCAGCGTCGTTATCCAGTATTCCGATAAGACAAAGGTCATGGGCCAACGGACGAAGGACTTTTCGGAGAACACGCCGATCGGATGCGCGATGCCGTGAGAATGAGCGGTTATCAAATTCTTGAAGAAAGACACGACCTCACTTTGGCATAGCTCAGTGATACGGTTCACGATCTAGGGCGTGTACTCTATTAAAACGCAGCCAAATGCGGATTAACGCAAGCTTGATGGCCGCCAAATAGTTGGCCGCCAGTTTGTACATATAGAGGGGCTGCGCGCCTACATTATTTGATTTTACTGCAAGAACCGTTCGATGAAGTTACGCGCGAGATACAAAAACGGGCTGAAGCAGATGAAGTTTTTGCGATTTCGTTTCGGCGGAATGTTCGCCCATGCTCCTTTGTGGCGGCTAAGCTCTCCGATCCAGTCCGTGTCGGATCCGCGAGTAGAAACGTTTATGGAAGCAAGGCGCTGAGAAGAATTGAACACGGTCGATTGTCGTGCGCCTCATCGGGTGTGAGGGCGAGATAGACGGCAGGCCGTTGGTGTCCGCCGCCGCGTGAATCTTGTCATCAGATCTTGTCGAAGCCGCCGCCTGCCGCCACGAAGCCGCCGGTCACGCGCAACGAGTCGATTGCGCCGTGCTGCTCGATCGGGGCGACGCCGGCTCCGTTGGTCTTGACGCCGCCGCTGATCTCGATCTCGCGTGCCGAACCGCCCGGCTTGATGCTCAGCGCGATGGCCGAGAGCGTGATGACGACACCCTTGACCAGCGACGGCCCGGTACCACCGAACGTCTCGATGCCGCGATGCACGACGAGGCGGCCGATCGGCTGGCTGATCTGAACGCCGACCGCGCCGTCCGCGTGGGTGATAACGCGGTCGAACTCCGCGAGGTTCACCGTGCCGGTATAGACATTGAAGCCGCGCGCGCCCTGACCGAAGGTTTCGATCGGAGCGTTGACTTTCAGTTCATGGACGATGCCGAAGTTGACGAAGCCGATGCCACTCGGGCCATGTGAGGTGATTTTCGCCTCGGCGGTCCAGCGATCGACCACGCCCCAATTGTCGAGCACCATGTCGTTGACGCCGTAGGTTACGACCGGACCGCGATTGCGCACGACATCGACATAGGCGCCATAGACCGTGAAGACGCCGCCGGTAATCTGGTCCGCTGTGCCGGGCGCAATGCCGCCGTCGCTGTAGACCGCGTCGGTTTCCAGGCGCCGCACGTTGAGCCGGCCAGCCTTGTCGCCGCCGCCGCTGACAAAGATGCCGCTGCCGCGAACCGGCGCGCCGTCGCGGCCAGCGGAAAGGCCAACGAGATCGGCACTGACCACCACGCCGGTATCCTGCTGCATGTTCCAGAGCGTGAACGCGCCGTTGATGACGTAGACCCCGTAACCGTGCGGGCGCTCTTTTTCGCCGCGAGCGTCGGCCGCGATGATATCAAGTCCATTCACATCGACGTGGCCTCCGCGCACCTTGTCGCGGACGAGAATTTGAACGCAGCCGGTCGTCGTGACACCGCGCAATTCGATCCGCCCGAGGCTTTCGACCGAGGTGTCATTGAAGATCGCGCGCTTGTCCTCCGAAGCGTTCAGCCGGATGTTGTGGACACGGTTATCGGACGACAACTGAAGGCCATCGATGCCAGCGGCGAAAGTGACGGATGAGTGTTCGTGTTGCCCGCGTAGAAACTGGCCGGGAGCGAGGCGGACGGAAGGGACATTTATCAAATCGCCTTGAACAACTATTCGCTGGATGCGTGCGTCTTTCGTCAGGGCGACGAATTCTTCGACAGTGGCGGCGGACTTTTCATTGTTATTCATGTGATTATCCCTTCAGCGATCGATCTGTGAAGCGGCTCACTATACCGTACACAGTCCGACCGACGTGCGAATTCGGGATTTGGCTTGCATTGAACGCTGGATTGCGTCGCCGAGCCTGCCATCGGGACACGCGACTTCGCGCGTCCCGATGGCTCGCTTAAGACCCGGCGAGCTCGATGACCGTGGCGCGGCTTTGTCAATTCAATCGTCATGGCCGGAACAAGTCCGGCCATGACGCCGACAAAGATCCGACGATGAACCAACTACGCCCGTGCGTACTTGCCACGGTTGAAGAAGCGATCCTTCTGATCGTCGTTGGCGGTTTCGCGGTTCGATTTGATCTGGCCGACCTTGGCGAGCGCAGCCTTTACCGCGGGCCGCTCCTCGATCGCCTTGAACCAGCGCGCGAGATTGGGATTGTCCTCCCACTTCACGCCCATCACGTCGTGATTGCGCGTCCACGGGAAGGTGGCGATGTCGGCGATGGTGTATTCGTCGCCGGCAAGATATTTCGTCTGCGCCAAACGCTTTTCCAGCACTTCGTACAGCCGCTTCACCTCGGTCTGATGACGCGACACCGAGTAGCTGTGGTCCTTGTCCTTCGGCGCGAACATCTTGAAGTGGACGAACTGGCCGAAGTTCGGCCCGACGCCGGTGGCCTGGAAGAACAGCCATTGCAGCACGTCGTATTTTTTCGCCGGGTCGGTCGGCATGAACTTTCCGCTTTTCTCGGCGAGATACATCAGGATCGCGCCGGATTCGAAAATCGTGATCGGCTTGCCGCCGGGGCCTTCGTGATCGACGATCGCGGGGATCTTGGAATTCGGATTGATCTTGAGGAAATCGGGGCTGTATTGGTCGCCCTTCCAGACATCGACGAAGTGCTCCTTGTACGGAAGCTTCGTCTCTTCGAGCATGATGTAGATTTTCTGCACATTCGGGCTGGTCAACGCATAAAAGTCGATCATGACAATGTCCTCGGCTGGTCTTCGCGATACGGGCTTTCGCGATGGGAAGCCGGTGAAACTATCGGCCCGGCGGCAGCCCGGCAAGGCGGCTTAAATCGTGCGGACGCTGCCGGCCGCTCACTTGTGCGCGATCAGCGAAGCCGCGTAGGTTTGCGTCATCAGGATAAACAAGACGGAATAAGCGGAGGAAAGAGGGATGGGGATCGCGGCGGGGCGTCTCGGCGTTTTCATTCTCGCGGCAATTGTGCTGACCGGCGTGACCGGGGCGGCGCGTGCTGCCGACGATTATCCTAACCATGCGGTGCGCTGGCTGGTCGGTTATCCACCCGGCGGTTCGACCGATATTTGCGCGCGCTTGATCGGACAGTATCTGTCTGAGCATCTGGGCCAGCAATTCGCCATCGAGAACAAGCCGGGTGCTGGCAACAACCTTGCGACCGAGATGGCAGCAAAGTCGCCACCCGACGGTTACACCGTCTTTCTTGTCAATCCGGCGAACGCCATCAACGCATCGCTCTACAAGAACCTCAATTTCAATTTCATCCAGGACATGGCGCCCGTCGCGGGCTTCATCCGTGTGCCGAACGTGATGGAAGTGAACCCGAACGTGCCGGCGCATACGGTCAAGGAGTTCATCGATTACGCAAAGGCCAATCCCGGCAAGGTCAACATGGCGTCGTCAGGCATCGGCACTTCGGTTCACCTGTCTGGTGCGCTTTTCCAGATGATGACCGGAACCCAACTCGTGCACGTGCCATATCGCGGTGCGGCGCCCGCGCTTACCGATATGCTCGGTGGGCAGGTCCAGGTGATGTTCGATAATCTGCCGTCCTCGATCGGTCATATCCAGGGCGGCAGGTTGCGTGCTCTTGCGGTGACGACGGCAGTCCGCGCCAAAGCGCTGCCGGATGTACCGACGATTGCCGAAACCGTACCGGGTTACGAGGCGAGTGCGTGGTTCGGCATGGCGGTGCCGAAAGGAACGCCAAGGCCGATCATCGACAAGCTCAACAAGGCAATCAACGAGGCGCTGAGCGATCCGGCGATGCAGGCCAAGCTTGCCGAACTCGGCGGCACCAATATCCCCGGCACGCCGGAGGACTTCGGCAAGGTCATTGCCGAGGAGACCGATAAGTGGGCGAAAGTCGTCAAGGCTACCGGCGCAACGGCGGAATAGGTTATCGAGTATAAATATGACTGCAAAAAAGAAATCGCCCGACGAGTTGCGCAGCTACCGCTGGTTCGGCAAGAACGACCTGCGCTCGTTCGGGCATCGCTCGCGGCTGCAACAGTCGGGCTACGGCCACGACGACTGGGCCGGCAAGCCGGTGATCGGCATCGTCAATACCTGGAGCGATATCAACGCCTGCCATGGCCATCTGCGGGCGCGCGCGGAAGATGTGAAACGCGGCGTGTTTCAGGCCGGCGGGTTTCCGATCGAACTGCCGGCGATGTCGCTCGCCGAGCCGATGGTGAAGCCGTCGACCATGATGTACCGCAATTTCCTCGCCATGGAATGTGAGGAGTTGCTGCGCAGTCATCCGATCGACGGCGTAGTGCTGATGGGCGGCTGCGACAAGACCACGCCTGGTCTGGTCATGGGTGCGATCAGCATGGGTTTGCCGTCGATTTACGTGCCGGCAGGTCCGATGCTGCGCGGCAACTGGCGCGGCAACCCGCTCGGCTCCGGATCCGACGCCTGGAAGTACTGGGACGAGAAGCGTGCCGGCAAGATCGGCGACGCGGAGTGGAACGAGATCGAGGGTGGCATCGCGCGCTCGTTCGGCACCTGCATGGTGATGGGCACCGCGGCGACCATGATGGCGATTACCGAGGCGCTCGGGCTTTCGCTGCCCGGCGCGTCGTCAATTCCGGCGCCCGATGCCAGTCATCCGCGGATGTGCGCGGCCTCCGGCCGTCGTGCCGTCGAGATGGTGTGGGAAGATTTGACACCGGACAAGATTCTGACGCCGGCCGCATTTGAAAACGCCATCCGCGTGCACATGGCGCTTGGCGGTTCGACCAATGCGATCATCCACGTTATCGCCATGGCACGCCGCGCCGGTATTCCGCTCGACATGAAGCGCTTCGACGATATCTCCCGCGAAGTGCCGGTGATCGCCAACATCACCCCGTCCGGCAAATACCTGATGGAGGATTTTTATTTCGCCGGCGGTTTGCGCGCGCTGATGGTGCAGTTGAAGGACATGCTGGATCTGTCCTGCATCACCGTCACCGGGCACACGCTCGGCGAATGTATCGGCAACAGCCAGGTGCATTTGCCCGACGTCATTCATCCGCTCGACCAGCCGCTCTATGCCGAAGGCGCGACCGCCGTGCTGACCGGGAACCTCGCGCCGAACGGTTGCGTGATGAAACCGGCCGCGGCCGACAAGCGCTTCCTGCATCATCGCGGCAAGGTTATTGCGTTCGAGAACTACGATCACATGGCGCGCGAGGTCGAGCGCGACGATCTCGACGTCACGCCGGACCACATTCTCGTGCTCAAGAACGGCGGCCCGAAGGGCGGACCCGGGATGCCGGAATGGGGTCAGCTTCCGATCCCGAAAAAGCTCATCAAGCAGGGGGTGCGCGACATGGTGCGCATTTCCGATGCGCGCATGAGCGGCACCAGTTACGGGGCCTGCATCCTGCACGTCGCGCCGGAAAGCTTTGTCGGCGGGCCGCTGGCGCTGGTTCAGACCGGCGACGAGATCGAAATCGACGTCGCCAAGCGTAGCATCCATCTGCATGTCAGCGACGAGGAACTGGCGCAGCGTCGCGCTGCATGGAAGCAACCCGCGCCACGATTCCAGCGCGGCTACGGCGCGATGTATTCCGAGCACATCGGCCAGGCTGACGAAGGCTGCGATTTCGATTTTCTCGCCGGCACGCAGCAAACGCCGGAGCCTGAGATACATTAATGTTTTCCGTCATCCTTCGAGGGCCGCTGCGCGGCCAGCCTCGGGATGATGGGAAAGAGGATTGAGGAGAGTCGAGAAGTGAAACGCGCATCGCTTTTCGGAATACTTACGCTTTGTACGCTTCTACTCGGTTCACTTTCTGCCCACGCCCAAGCGCCGGCATTCCGCGTCGATCCCTATTGGCCGAGGCCGCTGCCGAATAACTGGATCCTCGGACAAGTCGGTGGCATGGCTGTCGATGCGCAGGACAATATCTGGGTGTTCCAGCGGCCGCGCTCGCTCACCGACGACGAGAAGGGCGCGTCGTTCGATCCGCCGCGATCGAAGTGCTGCGTGCCTGCGCCATCGGTACTGGTGTTCAATCAGGCGGGCGACGTGATCAAGTCGTGGGGCGGGCCGGGCGACAATCTTGGCTACGACTGGCCGCTGCAGGAGCATGCCATTCTTGTCGACAACAAGGGATTTGTCTGGCTCAGCGGCAACGGCAAAACCGACGCCATGGTGCTGAAGTTCACGACCGACGGAAAGTTCGTGAAAGAACTCGGCAAAAGCGGGCCGCTGACCTCGAGCACCGATTTGACCCAGTTCGGCGAGGTCGCGGCGCTCGAACTCGACGCCAAGGCCAATGAAATCTACGCCGCCGACGGCTACGGCAACCATCGCGTCGCGGTGCTCGACGGCGACACCGGCGAGATCAAGCGGATCTGGGGCGCTTACGGCAAACCGCCAACCGACGACAAGCTGCCGAATTACACTCCAGACTTCAGCGCAATTCGCCAATCCGGTGCATTGCATCGGATTATCCAAGGACGGCCTGGTCTATGTCTGCGATCGCATGAACAATCGTGTGCAGGTGTTCAAAAAAGACGGCACTTTCGTCCGGCAATATGTGTTCGATCCGGCCACCAAAGGTGCAGGATCGAGCTGGGGGCTGGCGTTTTCGCCGCTCGACAAAAAGCAAAATTATTTCGTGCTGATCGATGGCACCAACAACGTCATCGATACAGTGCGCGTCAAGGATGGCGCGGTGGTCGGCACCACCGGCGGCCCGGGCCGTGAGGTCGGCGAATTCCACTGGGTTCACGCCGCCAAATTCGACTCGCGCGGCAACCTCTACACCGGCGAAGTCGACACCGGCAAACGCTTGCAAAAGTGGGTGCCTGCGGAGTGAGACAAGCGGCTACGGTCTCTTAGCGGGGCTGTTTCGGTAAGGGAGTTCGCGACCGCGCGCCGGGCGGGGATTTATCCTCGACGCCGAAGCGGGCCTGCCAGCGGGCGAACAACACTTTGCCGCGGACCGGATAACGTTCCTCCAGCTTATGGAGTTTCAGGATCCGGTCGGCACGGAAATGCCGGAAGTCGTCGCGCAGTTCGCACCATGCGCTTATCAGTGTTGACTCGACGTAGTAGGCGATCGCGATTGGCCAGATGGTGCGCCGGGTCCGCTCACCTTTCTCGTTGCCATAGGCGATTTGCAGCTTCCGCTCCTCGCGGATTGCTGTTCGGATTTCCGCCAGGTCGGCGATGAGCGGTTTTGGAGCACCATTGCGCGAGACGAAGAAGGGGGGCGCCGCCAGATTTTCGCGCAACGAGTTTGGCAGCGCGACTGTCACTTTCGACAGCACGCTCTCCGCGGCGCTTTGCAGGCCGAGATCGCCGGTGCGATGGAGCATACGCATCGCGACCGCAATGGCGTCGATTTCGTCGGTGGTAAACATCAGCGGCGGCAGATCGAATCCGCGCCGCAGCATGTAGCCAAGTCCCGCTGCGCCTTCGATCGGGACGCGCCGCGCCTGCAGCGTCGCGATGTCCCGATAGATGGTCCTCACCGTGACCTCGAGCCGCTCGGCCAGGACAGCGGCGGTCGTCGGTTTCCGCGCCGTTCGCAAAGCCTGAATGATGTCAAAGAGGCGGTCGGAGCGGCGCATGACAAGCTCGTGATGATGACAACTGCAGTTTACCCTCCTGACAGGATGCTGTCAGGAGGGCTGGCTTACGGAGTCCCGCAACAATCGAAGGGACTTCCCATGAATGACATGACCCCGATCACGGCGGGTATCCCGCAGTCGCGTGTCCGCGACCGGAAATGGCTCGTGCTTTCAACGCTATGCCTGGGCTTGCTGGTAGCGCAGATCGATACCTCGGTGGTCAATCTGGCGTTGCAGCCCATTGGCAGCACCTTTCGGGCCTCGGTTCCGGCGCTGCAATGGGTCCTCGATGCCTACAATCTGTCTTACGCAACGTTGCTTCTCACCGGTGGTCTTGTTGCCGATCTCTACGGACGGCGACGGGCCTTTCAGGTTGGTGCAGCGATATTGACCGTTGCGTCGGCGGCGTGCGCGTTTGCCCCCTCGGTGCAACTTCTCATTGCCGCGCGCACCGCGGCTGGCGTTGGTTCCGCGCTGCTCTTACCGGCGTCGCTTTCGATCGTTCGGGTGGTCTGGACCGAGCAGTCAGCGCGGCGTCGCGCGCTCGGCGTGTGGGCAAGCTGCAACGGCCTCGCCTTCGTGATCGGACCGAGTCTTGGCGGACTTTTCATCGGCTGGTTTGGCTGGCCGAGTGTGTTTTGGCTCGCGGTGCCGATCGCGCTTGCGGCTTTGGTGTTGTCCGCATGGGTGGTTCCGGAATCTTCCGATGCCGGGGAGCGCCGTTTCGATTTAGCCGGGCAATTGTCCGGCGCGATCGTGCTCGGTGGCTTCGTTTATGCAGCCATCGCTGGATATGACGGTGGATTCTCCTCGGGCGCAGCCCTTGCGATGGCCGCCGTTGCCTTTCCTGTATTTTTGTTTCTGGAGCGTCGGGCCGGCGCCGCGGCGCTGGTGCCGCTCGATCTGTTTACAAAGCCGGCGTTCTGCGGCGCGGCCGCAGCGACCGCGGCGATGACGTTCGGCGCTTATGGACTGATTTTCCTTCTGCCTTTGGTCTGGCAATCCACGGGCTTTCTGACCGCGCAGAGTGTCGGCTTTGCGCTGCTGCCCTGCGCGCTACTGTTCTTTCTGATCGCACCGCGGTCGGGCCATCTCGCGCATGTTCTTGGCGTAAAGGTCATGACCGCGGGTGGCACAGCCGTGATCGGATGCGGTCTTCTGATCGTCGCTCTCACGCGCGCCGGCGAACCGCTGCTGATCGCCGAGATAGGTCTTGCCGTTGTCGGCATCGGGATGGGTTTCAATACCGGCCCGCTGATGTCGGTCGCTGTCGATGCGGTGACTGCGGCACGGTCTGGGACTGCGTCGGCGTTGATCAATGTGGCGCGCATGGCCGGCGCAACGCTCGGCGTTGCTTGCCTGGGAGCGATTTTTGCTCTCCGGCATGGCGGCGCCGACGGTCTGCGCGCAGCCATGCTTGCTGGCGGCGCGGTGCAATTGTGTGGTGCAGCCGTCGCCTGGGCTACCGTCAAATAGATTGACGCCCGCTCAGGCGCCGACCGCCGGCAAAATCACGCCGCGGCATTCGCCGAAGCCGATGCGCGCCGCGCCGGACTTCGCGCAATGGCCGCGGAAGATGATTTCATCGCCGTCCTCGATGAAGCCACGCTTCTCGCCGCCCGGCAGTTCGAGCGGCTCGCGGCCGCGCGCCGAGAGTTCGAGCAGGCTGCCCCAGCTCGATTTCTCGGGGCCCGAGACAGTGCCGGACCCGAGCAGATCGCCGATCTCCAGGTTGCAGCCGTTGCTGGTGTGGTGGGCCACCATTTGCGCAATGGTCCAATAAATCAGCGCGAACGAGGTTTGGGTGATGCGATGCGGCGCGATGCCGTCGCGACGCATGGCTTCGGTCAAGACATAGGCTTCGAGCGTGATGTCGAGGCCGCCGCTCGCGCGATCCTGCGCATCGTCGAGATGCGGCAGCGGCGCGGGGTCGCCTTCCGGCCGCGTGTAAGCCGCGGTGCGGAACGGCGCCAATGCTTCCGCCGTCACCACCCACGGCGAGATCGTCGTGCCGAAATTCTTGCCGAGGAACGGTCCGAGCGGCTGATATTCCCAGGCCTGGATGTCGCGCGCGGACCAGTCGTTAAGCAGGCAGTAGCCGAAGACGTGATTGCCCGCGCTGGCAATCGGCACCGGCGTGCCGAGCTCGGAGCCCGTGCCGACGAAAGCGCCAAGTTCGAGCTCGAAATCGAGATTGCGCGATGGACCGTAAGTCGGCGCGTCGTCGTTCGGCCCTTTGCGTTGGCCGAGCGGCCGCCTGATCGGCGTGCCGCTGATGCGAACCGACGAGGCGCGGCTGTGATAGGCCACGGGCACGTACTTGTAGTTTGGATTGAGCGGATTGTCGGGCCGAAACATCCGGCCTGCATTGGTGGCGTGAAATACCGACGCAAAAAAATCGGTGAAGTTCCGGAACGCAGCAGGCAACCTGAGTTCTGCTTGTGACATCAGCGTCAGATGCTGCTGGAGCGCGCGGGCATTGGTGTTTTCGGTACTCAAAGCACGCGACAGGCCAAGCCGCAGCGTCGACCAGGCTTGCGGCCCCAAGGCCATCAGCGGGTTGAGAAACGGCGCGTGGCTCGCGCGCGCTATTTCGGTCGCGCCACCACCGAGCAACGGAGCGGCCGCTGCCACATCGAGAATCTGGTCGCCGATCGCAACGCCGACGCGAAGCTGCGCGTTTTGTGTCCCTGCCGGGCGATACATGCAATAGGGCAGGTTCTGGATCGGGAAATCGCAGTCTGGAGCATTGGCGCTTTCGACAAAGCTGCGGCGGGCTGGATCGTGGGTCTCGTTGAGGGGCTGTGCCATATGATGGTGCTACCGGCTTTCTGCTATGACTGCGATATGGATAGCCAATCCCTGACACATTGGCCAATCGTGCCAGACGGAATCGTAGCATGGAGAATCGTGCCATGAGCGTCATCGGCACGCTTGCCGCGTTCGTTGCCGGCGCGAAGGCCTCGGCTTTACCGGGCGCTCAGCAGGAACGGCTGCGGCTCCATGTTGCGGATACGGCGATTGCGAGCCTGGCCGGCGCCTCCATCCCCGAAGGAAAATCGCTACGCCCGCTCGGCGGCGATACGCTTGCCGCGCGGATTGCCCGGCTCGCTGCCGCGACCCGGCTGACCGAGATTGACGATATTCATCTGCCGTCCTGCGTTACCCCGAGTGCAGGCGTCGTCCCCGTCGCGCTGATGCTGGCGGCTGAGACGCAGCAATTCGATACCGGCGAAATTGCAAGCGCGATCTGGGCCGGCACCGAAATCGCGACCCGGCTCGGCCTCGCAGTAAATGGACCTCAAATCCTTTATCGCGGCATTTGGCCAACTTACCTGGTCGCGCCGGTCGCCGCTGCGGCCACTGCGGCCCGCTTGTTCGGATTGAATGAGGCTCGCACGGGCCACGCGCTATCGCTCGCTGTGATGCTGATGGCCGGCGGTGTCGGCCGCATTCACGGCGCGCCGTCCGGACGATGGTTTCTTTATTGCAATGCCGTGGCAGGCGGCGTTGCAGCCGCGCAAGCGGCGCGCGCCGATTTCTGCGGTGACCCGGACGTGCTGGACAAGACCTGGCTCAGCGATACCCACGGCATCGCGCTGGACCAAGGGAAATTGACTGAAGGACTTGGTGCAAGTTCGGTCTATACGGAACTCAGTTTGAAGCCGTTCTGCTCCGCCAAGCAGGCGATCGCTGCCGTCAATGCGTTCCAGAGCTTGCTCGGTCGCGGCATTAGCCCGGATGCCATCTCGAAGGTCCAGGTGCGGGTCCCGCCGTCTTACGCCGGCATGATTTCAACCCGCGCCGAGGCGGGCATTCGTATATCGACAATTGTCAGCGTTGCTCATCAACTCGGGCTTGCCGCGCTGGCACCGGAAACGCTCTACGATATCGACCGCAGTAAGCCGACGATCGATAGCGCGGTGGCGCAGTTCGCGTCCAAGGTTGAAGTTGCGGCGGATCCGAACCTGTTGCCGTTTTATCCGCGGCATTGGCCCGCCGAAGTGGAAGTCACGGTCGGCGGCGAAGTGGTTCGGCAGCGTGTCGTCGAAGCGGTCGGCGATCCCGAACATCCGATCGACGCGGACGGTGTCACGACCAAGGGCCATCGGGTTCTCGATCCACTGGTTGGCGGTGCGCGCGCGGCGGAGTGGTTGAAGGTAAGCGGCTCGGCTCTGGACGACAAAACGGCGTGCCGCGCGCTTGCCGAAGGCTACGCCGCCGGTTTCTAGGAAATGTACCCACGCCTTCTCCTCATCATCATGTCCACCGCTTTTGTCGAGCAGGCGGTTATTACCGTCGTTCGGATCACCACGACCTACCGCGCGGTGGAGCTGAACCTGTCGATCGTCTGGATCGGCATCATCACCGCGACTTATGCCGTGCTGCCCATTGCGATAGGCGTTCCGATGGGCCGCTACATCGACCGCGGCTATGACGCGGTGACGACCTGGACCGGCGGCGGACTGCTGGTCGTGGGTTGTGCTGGATTTGTACTTTTCCCGAACCTGATCGGAATCATGGCGGCCACCGGAATTATCGGTGTCGCGCATCTTATGTTCGTGGTCAGTCAGCAGATTCAGTGCACGCGTTGCGGCAGTGGACCCGGTGCGATGGAGCACGCCATCGGTAATTACATGGTCGCAAATGCGGTGGGGCAGGGTGTCGGCCCTTATATTGTCGGGCTCGCCGGCGGCTCAGCCAGCGTCCCGCCCACACATTTGCTTTTTGTCCTGGCTCTCGGCGGCGCCGTGCTGACCGCAGCGCTTGCGCTTCTGACACGATCGTCCGGCGCGCATAAGCTGCCGGCCGGACGCCCCAAGGTGCCGTTGCGGCAACTTTTGTTCATACCCGGCTTGAACGCGATCATGCTCGTGAGCTGCATCACGGTCGTCGCGCAGGACCTGATTGTCGTATACTTGCCGCTTCTCGGCGCCGATCGCGGCATGAGTGTCAACGCGGTCGGGACACTTCTTGCAATCCGCGCTGTCGCGTCAATGATATCGCGACTGCTTTATGCGCGATTTCAGTTCGCCTTCGGGCGTATCCCGCTGATGATTGTGAGCAGTTTTATCAGCGCGTTGTCTTATGCGACCGTCGCCTTGCCGGTGCCGCTTCCGGTCCTGTACGCGGCTGTCGCAATCGCGGGCTTTACGTTGAGCATTGCCATGACCGCGAGTATCGCCGGCGTGCTGGCGATTGCGACCGGCGGCGCAATCGGAACGGCAAATTCGCTCCGCACCATGGTCAACCGCGTTGCTCAATTCATCATTCCCATCCTCGCAAGCGCGATCGCGATGGCGGTTGGGACCGGCAGTGTTTTTGTCATCCTCGGCGTCGGTCTCGCGGCATCGGGCGCTGCCGTCCACTTCGACACCAAGCGCTCCGAGTCCGACTAGAGCGAAGTCGTTTTAGATCGAATTGATCATCGCTCTGGCATTTTGATTGAGCATGATCTTTTCGGAAAACCGGCTTCCACCCTCGGATCAAGTCCGAGGGCAGGCTTTTTCCGGATCATGCTCTAACGGTGGTTCTGTCTCTTTCCGGATGGGGCGCGCGGCGGCGCGCGTTGCGGTCTCGGCAGCGCCCCGGGCGGGCGCTGCAATGCCGGACGTGCGCCGGGCGCTCCTTGCTGACCGGGCAGGCGCTGCAGCTCCGGCCGTTGCTCGCGACCGGGCAATTGGTTGGGCCGCTGCAAGTTGTTCGGCCGTTCGTTGGGCCGTTGCAGGTTGTTAGGCCGTTGCTGGTTCGGCCGCAGCTGATTGCGTTGTTGTTGCAAGGTGCGGCGCTGAATGTTGATCTGGCGGCCGACAAGTTGCGACGAGAATGCCTGACGCGTAAAGGCGCGGTCCCGATCGGCCTCTTGCGCTGAAATCTGCAACGGCACCGCTGAGAAGCGCGGGCCGCCGGGTGCACCGGCGCGCACGGCAAAGCCAGAGGCGGCGCGGTTGAGCACGCCAAGCTGGCTGCCGTCGCGGCCAAACACTTCGATACGGCCAATCCGGCCATCAGCGTCAGGATAGAGTTTGATGGACACGCCGTTTGCCGCATTGGGAGAGCCATTCTCCGGGACCTCGATAAGGCCGGTGGTGCCGCGAATGCCGAGTGTCGAAGTCGGCGTTTCGATCTTCATGTTGCCGGTATGCGCAACTTCTTCAGCAACGAAGGCGGCAGTACCCTGGAGGACGTTGAATATAGCGGCGTTGTTGCTGCCACCCTGCTGATAGACGAAATCGTCTACCGCGATCTGCGAATTCGGCTTCAGTGTGAAAGTGGTGTCGTCGTCGAAAGTGATGCCCATTGTGCCGTTGGGCCCGGTGCGCAGGACATCGCCCTTATAAATCGAGTCGCTCAGGTGAATGGCGGACGCAGCATTGTTGTGGGTGACGAAGGCGCCGCCCTGCAATGTCGCGACGCTGCCGACGGGATCGGCGCTCTGTTGCTGTGCAGGGTTGGCGCTGGCCGGTTGAGCTACCGGCGCCGGTGCCGTCGGCGCTTGCGCGAAGGCTTGTGCGCTCCAAACGGTCACGCTGCCTAAAACCAGCAGCATGAGGGTAAGCCGGGAGTGGAGCATTGGTTAGACTCAATGGTGGGCCGATAATTCTCAGTCTGAACAAACTTGCAGAATTCACAACAACTTTGCGCCATGGTCGGCGCGAATTTCGGCGACAGTTGGACCCCTCGTCTATATTCCTTCGATTGGTATAATCATGCCGCAAACGGCGGTATCCGACTAACTCCGGTCATCCCATGCTAGCAGAAGAACGACGGCAAAAGCTTTCGGCGGCCATGCGCGAGGCGGGCATCGCTCATTTGGTGCTTTACGGCAATGCCTGGCAAGGCGACTACCTGCGCTACGGGTCCGATTTCGGCATTCTGGAAGGTCATGGCATTGCGCTGATTTCCGCGTCCGGGGATGTTGAATTGTTTCTCGACAGCGCCACCGATGCCGAGCGCGCCGAACTTGAAGTGCCCGGCATCAAGGTAAGCTTCACACCGAATATCGTTGCTGCGGTTGGAACGAGGCTCGATCGCGTTGCGAATAGCCGGATTGCCGCTGCGCCGCGAAAGTTCCTCCCGCGTTGGCTGATGGATCCGTCGCGAAGCTTCCAGTTCGAGGACGCAACGGCGATTGTCGACAAGCTCCTGATGCACAAGGGAGTTGGTGAGGTCGCCGCGGTTCGACTTGCCGCGCAGATTGCGGATGAGGCCTACGCGGAATTCATCCGCGCGGTGCGGCCGGGCCGTAGGCAATTCGAAATCGTAGCCGACATCGAAGCGCATCTGCGCCGGCGCGGCTGTCCGGATAATTTCATGATCATCGGTTCCGGCGGCAAGGACGTGTTCGGCATGGCGCCGCCTTCCGAGCGCCGGATCGCGTCGGGCGATCTCGTCACCACGGAATTGACGCCCGCGGTGCAGGGCTATTTCGCGCAGATTTGCCGTACGCTTGTTGTCGGCAAGGCGACCGAAGCGCAACGGCGTGCGTTTGCGGTCTATGTCGAAGCTATGGAAGCCGGCATCGCCGCCGTACGTCCCGGCGTGCGTGCCGCCGATGTCGCCAAAGCCGAGAACGATGTGTTTCGCAAACACGGCCTCGGAGAGTACACGACCAGCCAATGGACGCGGGTGCGCGGCCACGGCATGGGCATGTTTGCGGACTCCAAGCCGCACATCCTCGAAGATGTCGAAACCGTGCTCACACCGGGCATGACGCTGATTGTCCATCCCAACACCTATCATCCGGACGCCGGCTATATCGTGCTTGGCGACGCGGTTCTCGTGACCGACAATGGCGTCGAAGTTTTGTGTAAGACACCGCGCGAGCTGTTCGAAGTGGCCGCGTAAAACGCTCCAAAAAATGAGAACCAGGTAATGCGCCGCGGTCTGATCGCCCGTTCGCTGACTGAGCTACCCGATGCCGTGTTCGACGCCCGGCTCAAGCACGTGCGCGAGGCCATGCAACGGGCGCAGCTCGATGCATTGATTGTCTATACCAACAATACTCGTCCCGCCGGCGTCTCGTGGCTCGCAGGTTTTGTTCCGTATTGGTCCGAAGCGCTGCTGGTCGTGCCGCGCGAAGGTGCGCCTTATCTGGTCGCGGCGCTCAGTTTCCGCGTCAAATCGTGGATCGAGCGGGTCAGCCGTCTCGGCGAAGTTCTGCATACGCCGCGGATCGGGCTCAAAGCCGCGCAGCAGATTGCGGCGGTAAAGTCGGACGCCGTCGTGGGTATCGTCGATTTCGACGGCCTTGCCGCCGGTATCGCGGCCGACTTGGGTGAAGGCGGACCGCAGCTCGTCTTGCGCGACGCCAGCGTGTTGTTCGCCGAACTACGGGGCAAAGCCGATCCAGCGGAAATCGCGCTCGCCCAAAAGGCTGCAGCGATTGCTCACCGTGCGCTCGCTTCTGCGTCTGGAGAAACGCTAAACGCCAAGATCGCGATGGTCGAAAGCGCGGCCCGCGAGCTGGGTGCGGAGGAAGCCTATATCGCGGCGGTTCCTGACCTTGAAAAGGATGTGCGCTTCGTCCGCGTCGAAGGCGAAGCAGCTATGGGCAAGACTTTCGCGTTGCGCGCCACCGTTGCTTATAAAGGCACCTGGGTCCGGCTGGTGCGTTCGTTTTGCGAGCGCTCTGTCGCTCAAAAAGCCGCCGCGCAATTCGCGGAAGGCGTTGCCCAGTTGCCTGATGACCGCGGCTTTTCCGGTTTTCGCTCCTGGCTGGTGGAAGGCTGTCGGATGGCCCAGCCGCTCGATCCGCTGATGGGCTCGCGGTTTGGTGTGGCGCATCCGCCAATGCCCGGTGCATTGGTTTCCGTACAGGGTGTATTCGCCATCGACGGCCACGCGGTGCTGGTCGGTGCGCCGGTGCTGCTCGGCGGCAAGGACGAGGCGGCAAGCCTCCTGGTCGATCCGCTGTTCGATTGATAAGCCGCTGTCAGGACGGCGTGGCGCCGCTGTGAATTTGCAACTCGCGCACTTGCTGATTTTCGGTTCTGCGCCGTCTCGCCTCGGCGTCGATGGCCCGTGCCAGTTCGGGGTGATGCGCCGTGAGCGTTCGGAAATCAGCCAGGTCGAGGATCAGCAACGTTGAGGACCGGGTTGTCGAAACGTTTGCCGTACGGGTCGAGTCACCAAGCAAGGCAAGCTCGCCGAAGAACGATCCTGCGGCAAGCCGAACCGGAACTGGTTTGACATCCACCTGAACCTCGCCATCGGCGATAAAATACATGCAGTCGCCGATCTTGCCGCGGCGAATCACGGCAGTTTGGTCCGGCACTTCCAGGCGCCGCAGCATATGCGTGATTTCGGCGATCGCCGATGGATCAAGGGTCTGGAAAAATGGCACCTTGCTGACGAGATCCCAGGTCTGGATGAAGTTGCGGCGGCGGCTTTCCGCCGCGAAACCGGTCGCGAGAATACCTGTCCATAAGCCGAACGTGGCAATGCCGGAGATCATCACGATCGAACCGACCAGATGTCCGAGAGGCGTGTGCGGTATGGCGTCACCGTAGCCGGTGGTCGTCAGTGTTACGACCGCCCACCACAATGCTCCCGGCAGGGTGCCGAAGGCGCCGGGCTGCTCATCGCGCTCGATCACGTGCATGGCTGCCGACGAAAGAACGAGGATAATCAAAAACAGCGCCAGCACGCCGGCGAGAGGCTTGGCTTCGAGCAGGAAGACTCGGCCGAGCAGGGCGAAGCCGGACGAATTCTGCGCCAGCTTCAACACCCAAAATGACGCGAATAGCCAGCTTGTGGCCGGCCCGGTGCCGAAGGCAAGCGCCAGCGGCACTGGAAAAATGGCGAGAAGGTCGACTATTCCTGACAGTGAAAGCAGATAACTTCGTGCATCGCCCGCTTGCGACGCTGCGCGATAGCGGACAATGCCTTCGACGGTAAAATAGGCGAGGCAGCACCACAGACATGCGTCGAGCCAGCCGCCGGCAACTTTTGCCAGATCCGGCACCGTATAAGCCGTCATCGCGCCAAGGCCGATGGCGAGAACCGCGAGGCGCGCAATCGACGATGCACCGAAACGGCGAAGCGGTGCCGTGCGATAGGCCAGCCTTGTCAGCGCGTACTGCAACCCTGAGTCCTCGTTAGGAAGGGGTCGAAGGGGTTTAGATCCTGCAGCTTGCAAATTACGCCGCTGTGTGACCAACGGCCAGCCGAAATTGCAGGCGTGTTGTTTGAAAATCCTGCGACATTCTCACCACGGACAGCCATTTTAACCATCATTTGCCGCCGGCGGCCAAGTCATTAGATTGCACAGTTTCGCCTTCATTGTTGCGACTAAGATACCGGTTGGCGTGGAGGAAGTTATGCATTGGACGGACCTGTTTAACAGCGTCGGATCGCTGTTCATCGTGGCGACAGCCTCGACGAAGACCATGGTGCCGCTGCGTATCCTTGCCATCGTCGCCAACTGTTTCCTGATTGCATTCTATGCCGTAAGCCACCAATGGGTGCCTTTCGGGTTGCAGGCGGTCGCGCTGCCGCTCAATGCATTCAGGCTCTATCAGATGATCTTGTTGATCAGGCATGTGCGCGACGCCATCCGTGGCGATGCTACCATGGATTGGCTCAAGCCGTTTATGAGTGGCCGACACTTCCGCAAGGGCGACATCCTGTTTGCCAAGGGCGAGACTGCAGACGAAATGTTCTGCCCGGTCACCGGACGTTATCTGCTTCTCGAACTCGGTCTTGAGGTCAAGCCAGGCCAACTCGTTGGCGAGCTGGCCATGCTCGCTCCCGACAACCGCCGCACCGCGACACTCGAATGCATTGAAGAGGGCGAAGCCTTGTCGATTACCTACGAGCAGGTCGAGCAGCTCTACTATCAAAACCCGACCTTCGGCTTTTATTTCCTGCGTCTGGCGACAGCCCGGCTGTTTGAAAACGTCGCTCGCACTGAGAGTGAACTGACGCGCCGCCAGTCGGCACAAGCCGGAAGCGCTTAATTTCACCTGCCTATACCGTTAGAGTGACCGGCCGACTCGGCGCTGAACGCTGAGCATCCGGCCCGGGGCGATTATGGCGACGAAGCAGATTTCACGCTGGGAACTGGCGAGCTTTTTGATCAGCCCGTCGTTGTTCGTGATGATTCTCCTGATGGTGGTCGAAGCCATGCTCGCGGCGGCGACCACGTGGTTCGTCATCAATGCCGGGCAAAAGGTCGCCGCCGGGCATTTTCTGCTCAGCGATCTGATCTGGATCCTGTCGGCGCAATCGGCGTCCTATGTCGTCGGCGTCATCAGTTGGGTATTTGCCGAGCGTGCCGGCTATCGCGGCTTCGGTAAATTCATGCTGCGGTTCGCGCGCGAGAACCGCGGCAAGGTCAAGTTGTTCAACGACAAGACTGCGCGCGAACAGGTTGAGCCGTTCCTGACCGGTGAGACATTCCAGTGTTTCTTCAACGTGATGTACGAGCTCGAATTCGCCCTGAAGCTTTTTCTTGGGCTCGTGTTCAATTCGCTGGTTCTGGGCGCCGAGATCGACGCCAGTTTGCCGTTTGCCTATGTCGGCGCCTTCGGAGCACTGCTGCTGATGCAATGGGTGCTGCAGAAGCCCATCGCGACTGCGTACCTCGAGAATCAGCGCATGAATAATCGCATCACCGCGCAGGGTTATACCGCGTGGGACAATGTGTTCAGCGGTAACGCGTATAATCTTCGGCTCTGGTTTGCGGGCTTCAAATCCCGGCTACGCGAAGGACTAGGCGCGCAGATTCGCGCGATCGTCGCGCGCGAAGGCATGAGTGCGATGAGCGGCATCGTCAGCCTCGCGATCGTGTTCACCACCGTCACCGTTGTTGCCGTTCACCATGCCGGCCAGACCGCCCTGTTGATCGGTCTTGCCACGACGCTGCCACGGCAGATCGAAATGACTTACGAACTGCATCTCTTGGCCAGCGGCTGGAACGATTTCATTGCGATCTGGACACGGTTCGGCGGTGTCGCGAACAATACGCAACCGCAGCCCGATCCGGGGTTCGATCAGCGCGTCAAGTTCGACAAGCTGGTGCTGCGTGAAGGCGACGATGCCAACATGGTGTCTTCCCTCGGTGACGCATTGCGGATTGCAATGGCGCGCCCGACCGGCCGCATCAACGTGCGCGGGAGCAACGGCGCCGGGAAGTCGTCGCTGCTGGCGAGCCTCAAGACCGAGATGCGCAAGGATGCCTATTACTGGCCGACGTCGGATCGTCTGGCTTTCAAATTCACCGGCGGCGTGGTGCCGGTCGATGTCGAGGGCGATGACGAGGACGATGTGGTCGTCGTCGCCGAATCGATGGACAAAAAGCTCGGGTTCTCCTCCGGCGAGCGGCAGCTCAAATCGCTCGAGGAGATCGTCAATTCGACCGACGCAAAGATCTATCTGCTCGACGAATGGGACGCCAACCTTGACGCCGATAACAAGGTCAAGGCTGACGCGCTGGTCGACCAGCTCGCCGCGCGCGCCCGTGTGATCGAGATTTCACACCGCGATCGCGCCGAGGGATAGCGATCGAAAAGGTTTGACGATCGACGTCTTCTCTAGGCCCCCTAAGTCTTCTCTAGGCCCCAAGTCTTCAGGCCCCAAGTGCTCCACGCACCCGATCCGGAGAAAACGGCAATTCCCGCAGACGTACGCCTGTCAGCGCGGCTATGGCATTGCCGATTGCGCTTGCCGTCAGCGGCACACCTTCCTCGCCGCCGCCGGTCGGTTTGTTATCGGTGGAAACGACCTTGATCTCGATGTTCGGCACATCCGACATGCGCGCCACTTCGTAGTCGCTGTAATTCGACTGCAGTACGTGACCGTCCTTGATGGTGATGGCTTCGCGCAATGCCGAACCGAGGGCGTAAATAACACTGCCTTCGGTCTGGGCGGCAAGGTTGCGCGGCTGGACGGCGATGCCGGCATCCACTGCGGCCCAGAAGTTATGCACTTTGATCTTGCCGGTCTGCCGATCGACGGAGACCTCGGCTACGCCCGCGGCCAGCGTATCGTCCTTCACCATGGTCGCAACGCCAAGCGCGGTATCGAAACGTTTGCGCGGCCAGTCGGACATGTCCGAGACGACATGCAGCAAATGCTGCATGCGCGGCACGCCGTTGGTTAGTTCGAGGCGGAAGGCGAGCGGATCCTTGCCCAAGTCCTTCGCAATGTCGTCGATAAAGCTCTCGATGGCGAAGGCGTTATGGCCATTGCCGACGCCACGCCACGGCGACAGCCGTGCGCCGCGGTTTTCGATCACGTGTTCGGCGAGCTTGTCGGCAACCGGATATTGCGGGATCGGCGAGCCCTTCATTACGATTCGGTCCTGCCGTGGTCTTCGAATCGCCGGTGGAATAGGCGACCACCAATTCGGCGACCACGCGATGGTGCCAGGCGACAAGTTTTCCCGTTTCGTCTAAGCCGGCTTCGATGTGATGGGCCGTCATCGGGCGAAATTTCCCGCCCCTGACGTCATCCTCGCGAGTCCAGATCAGTTTCACCGGCTTGCCGGCTGCTTTGGCGAGGCGGACCGCGTCAAACACCGCTTCGTGATTGCCACGACGGCCGTAGCCTCCGCCGAGGAATTGCTGATGCAATGTAAGTTTCGAACGGTCGGTTTCCAGGATGCGCGCGACGCCTTCGAGCAGACTGGTCGCTGCCTGGGTGCCGCACCACAATTCGGCTGATTTGCCGTCGGCACTCACAATAGCCGTCGCGTTCATCGGCTCCATTTGCGCGTGATAGACGTAGCGCGTGCGGTAATCGCCACGGAACACGCGTTTGGCTCCCGCCATCGCTGCCTTGGCGTCGCCTTTGTTTTCGAATGGCACGCCGCTGCGGCTCATGTCCCGGCCGATCGCAGTGAAGTCTTCGAGTGCGCGCTCACTGTCGAGAAGCGCGCCAGTCGCGTCGCCCCAAGTTATTTTGAGCAAACGCTTAGCGGCCTGTGTCCCCTCAACGGTCGTGCCGATGACGCCGACGCCCTCCGGCAGCTTCACGATATCGGTGATGCCGGGCACGGCGCGCGCACGCGCGTCGTCGACCTCAAGCGGCGTGCCGCCAGCATAGGGCGATTGCAGAACCGCGGCATAGACCATGCCGGGAACCTGAACATCCATACCGAACTTCGCCGAGCCGTCGACTTTGAGCCCGACATCGACGCGGTCGGTGTCCTTGCCGATCAGGCGGAAATTCGCCGTGGGTTTGAGATCGCTCTCGTTGATCTTCGGCAGTTCCGGCGGGATCGCCGCAAATGCAGCAACCTCGCCATAGCCGATACGGCGGCCGGAAATTTTATGGACCACGACGCTTGGCTCGGTCGAAAGCTCGGCAACCGGCACGTTCCATTTCACCGCGACGGCGTCGAGCATTACGCGGCGGGCCTGCGCCCCAGCCAGCCGAAGCGGTGTGAAGTAGCCATGGACCGATGCACTTGCGGAGGTCTGGAATGCGTAATCGTAAGCAGGATTGCCGAATTTCCTGCCGTCCCAGTCGGTCGGGAATATCGGCCTGACTTGGCTCCAGTCGGCGTCAAGCTCTTCGGCGATGATGAGCGGCAAGGTTGTGAACGAACCTTGTCCCATCTCCGCGGCCGGGGAGACAACCGTGATGGCGCCGTCGGGCGCGATCGTCAGCCAGACATTCGGCGCATAGGGCCCGTCGGGACGTGCCGTATCGGCTAAGGCCTCGTCGCCTGGAGCAAGCGCGTCCGGTGCGATCGCAAAAACAAATGACAAGCCTGCTGCTGTTTTCAGGAAATTGCGGCGGCTCACGGCGTCCGGGGACATTTGCTGGTTCATCGCTCAACCCTCCCGTGCTGCGCGCTGGATCGCGTTGATGATCCGCAAATAAGTGCCGCAACGGCAGATGTTGCCGTCCATGTGGGCAACGATGTCATCGCGCGAAGGATTCTTATTGGCTGCAAGCAGCGTAGCGGCCTGCATGATCTGGCCGGATTGGCAGTAACCGCATTGCGGTACTTGCTCGGCGATCCAGGCCTTCTGTAACGGATGGCTCCTGTCGGGCGACAATCCTTCGATCGTCGTGACCGATTTGCCCTCGATCAGCGAAACCGGCATGGCGCAGGAACGTACAGCCTCGCCGTTGATATGGACGGTGCAAGCGCCGCAGGCGGCAATGCCGCAGCCGAATTTCGTGCCAGTGAGCTTCAGGTGTTCGCGAAGCACCCAGAGCAGCGGCGTTTCGGGGGCGACGGCAACGTCATGCCGTTCCCCGTTCACAGTAATGGCGACCATTGGACATCTCCCTGGTCATGGTCGGTGCGGTTGCGCTCGCGGCGCCCCGACACTCTTGCTTTTCGGATTCGTAGACACGGGATTATTGCGCAAATCAGCGCCTAACGACAGGGTCATTGGGGTCAACCATGAACGGCCAACGATCACTCTTGAATTCGAGGGCTACTTGCAGATTTGTTAGGCTTGAGTGTGCCGACGGCAGCCGGCCGGTGCTGCCTAACAGAGGTCTTATTGTGCCCAATCAACTGAAGGAACTGATGGCTGAGGTCGCGCTTGCCAATCGTATTCTGGGCAATGAGGGCGTGCTCGACGCCTTCGGCCATGTCAGCGCCCGTCACCCGACCGATCCCAATCGCTATCTCTTGTCGCGCGCCCGGTCGCCGGCGATGATCCAGCAAGAGGATATTCTCGAATTCACTCTCGATTCCGAGCCGGTGAAGAAGCCCAAAGATCATCTTTATGCCGAGCGTGTCATCCACGGCTGCATCTATCAGGCGCGCAAGGATGTGATGGCGATTTGCCATCACCACGCACCTGCGATCATGCCATTCGCGATTGCCGGCAAGCCTATCGTGCCGGTTTTTCACGTCGGTGCGGCGATAGGCGAGGACATGCCGTTTTGGGATCAGCATGACGAGTTCGGCGATACCAATCTACTGGTGGTCAAGCCGGAGGAGGGCCGCTCGCTGGCGCGAGCACTCGGCAAGCACTCCGTCGTCCTGATGAATCGTCACGGCGCGACCGTGGTCGGCGCCAGCGTGAAAGAGCTGGTGTCGCGCTCGATCTTCATGTGCGACAACGCCAAACACCAGATGCACGCGCTCATGCTGGGCTCGGCGACGCCGCTTCATCCGGGCGAAACCAGGCTTGCCGGTTCGATCAGTCTGATGCCGAGTGTCATTTCGCGGACCTGGGAATACTGGAGCATCCGCGAAGGCAGCGGCGGCAAAGCGGGCAAGCCTGCCAAAAAACGCAAGCGGTGAGCTTTGTGTCTCAAGGAAACCATGCGCGCCGAACGTTCTTATAATGTCGGATAACTTGGCCACCTGCCGCGAGGCAAATTCTCCCTTCAGCAGTGATTTGTACGTTCTGTTGCGGCGGCGGGCGCTGTACGGCTCGCTCGTCGTCGCAACAACCATGTTGTTGGCGCTTTGGTTCTGTTACGTCATCGCCGGCGGCGGATTTGGCTGGCGCGAGATCTCTCTCGTTTTTTTCTTTGTGATGTACATAACGTGGCTGTCGCTCGAGTTTTGGAACGCCATAATCGGTTTCTGTCTCTATCGTATCTCTGACAATATTCTCCGGCGTGTCTCGCCGCCGCTTGCCAACATTCAGGAAGAATCCCAATTCCCCGAGCGTGTCGCGATTGTTATGACGATCCGCAACGAAGATGCTGGCGGCGTCTTCGCCCGTCTCGACGCCATGAAGACGAGCCTGAACAAGACACCGTTTAAATCGCAATTTGATTATTTCGTTCTCAGTGACAGCTCGAACCCCCGCACGATCGATGCGGAGACGGCGGCCTGCTCTGCATTTCGGGCAAAGCACGGCGAGACATCGCGGCTAACCTACCGGCTGCGCACTTCGAATGAGGGCTTCAAGGCGGGGAATGTGCGCGACTTTTGCGAGAAGTGGGGCGGTGATTACGAATTCATGGTCCTGCTCGACGCCGATAGCTTGATGACCGCTGAAACCTTGCTGCGCCTGGTCAGGATCATGCATGCCAATCCGCGGCTCGGCGTGCTGCAGACGATTATGGTGGGCGTATTGATGCCGAGCTTTTTCGCCCAGGTCTTCGAATTCGGCCATCGTCTTGGCATGGTCTGCAGGGCGGTGGGCGCCGTCTGGTGGCAAGGTGATCGTTGCCAGTTTTGGGGTCACAACGCGATTATCCGGCTGGCGCCATTCACTGAATTTTGTCGCCTGGAATCTCTGCCGGGCAAGGGCCCTTTCAGCGGGCACATCATTTGCCACGATCAGATCGAAGCATCGCTCATGGAGCGCGCCGGCTACGAGGTTCGTGTATTGCCCGTGGAGAGCGGCAGTTACGAAGGGGTTCCGCCAGCCCTGATAGAATTCATCGATCGCGATTATCGCTGGTTTCACGGTAACCTGAAAAATCTCAGGTTGTTGAGTTTGCCGAAGCTGCCAGGAATGAGCCTCTTCCATCTCGGCGTTGTGGCACAGAGATTCCTCGGTTTGGTCGCGGCGGTGATCTTCGTGGTATTTGCCGCAGCGAAGGCCGCGATGTGGCCAAGCGTGGCTGAATTTCCCGCGTACGCGGCGTTGGCACTTTACGCCACGGTCATTGTTGTCTTCTTGACGCCGCGTCTTTCCGGCCTGGTCCATACGCTGCTGACCGGTGCGTCGCGCTACGGCGGCAATCGTGCCGTAATCTTCGGAGAACTAACCGAGGTGTGCTTTTCGCTCATTATGTTGCCAATTTCGATGTTTGCCTCGGCGTGGTTTCTGGTGTGGCTGATATTGGGATGGGGGATTAAGTGGGAGGCGCCGCGGCGCAGCAGTTATTCGTTGGGCTTGAGCAACGCTTCGGCAAGATTATGGCCTCATGTTCTGTTCGGCGCGGCCTTGATTGTCTTTCTTGCACTGGCGGCTCCCGGTGCGCTGTTGTGGTTTGCGCCGTTTTTATTCGGGCTTTTGGTCGCCATACCCTTTGCATCGCTGACGTCGTCGCCAACGGTCACTGATATGACCCGGCGCTTGAACCTGTGCGCCGTTCCCGAAGATCTGGATATGCCCTTCGAAGTTGCGATGACTCGTTCCGCCCAGGTTCAAACCTGAACCTTTGTATCGTCGGACGGAGTGGTCTGATCGGGAACGATCAATCTTTGCTCCAAACAAACGCTTTAGGGCGTGTTGAGCGTCCGGCCTACCCGGAAGCCAAGGCCGCTGTCGCGGCCATCGGCGGAGTACCAGTTGCGGGTGGCGGAACGAACGTTGGCGGTATTTAGTTTCCAGTTGCCGCCGCGAACCATACGGTTGTTGCAGTTGCCGCCTTCGATCCACGCCGAGCCATCCGTTGGCGCGCTGCTGTAGTCGTTGTGAACGCAGTCCTGCACCCACTCCCAGACACTGCCGACCACGCCAAAGAAACCGTAGCGGTTAGCTGCAAATGAACTGACCGGCGCCGGTTCCTTGTTGTCCCACTGGCTGCCGCAGCCGATGCAGTCGGCGTTGTCCTTGCCGGCCTCGTCGCCCCAGGGATACGCGGTCTGCGTCCCCCCGCGCGCCGCATATTCGTACTCGGCGTCCGTAAGGAGCCGGTAAGGTTTGCCGGTCGTCTTGGATAGCCATGCTACGTAGCGTTGAGCGTCATCCCATGTCACGTTGATCACGGGCTGCTGTCCGTGGCCGAAGCCGCTGTCGGAGATACCGGGCGGGCAATCGCCATAGGCGACGCAGGTGTCCCATTCTTCGAACGTCAGCTCGAGCTTGGATACGGCAAACGGCTTGGCGATCGTGACCTCATGCTGCGGACCTTCATTGTCGAAGCGTCCCTTCTCGGTCGAGGGCGAACCCATCGTGAAGGATCCAGCCGGAACAACGACCATCTCCGGACAATAGTCGTTACCTGGCTCGACGGCGCACTCCCTGAAAGTATCCTTGGGTTTAAGCGCGCGTTCGGCCGTGTCGGTCAGCACGTAAGGCAGGACTTTCGTCTGCATGAACGGGCGGGCGACGGTGTACCCGCGCCATTGCTCCTTGATGTAAGCCTGATTGATCCAGCCAACGAGCACGGCGATCATTCCGACCAACAGCCCATAAACAAGCGCCTGGGCGCGACGAGCCCGGCCTCGCGCCTTTTTTTCGCGCGCGATGCTCTGAGCGATGAACTCGCGGTCGGACTTGAGCAAATCCTCCGCGCGTTTTGATAGCCAGCTTTGCGCCTGCGTGAGCGCCGCGCCCATCAGGAGTGCGTCGTATTTCGCTGCGTCCGGTGTCGCGTCCCAGGCACGACGCGCGGCTTCGAGGCCGCTTCGCCAGGCCAGGAACTCGCGCTCGGCGGCGATCCATTCGCGAAGCTTGTCCCAGCGCCGGAAAATCGCCTCGTGCGCGACCTCCGCATAGGTCTCGCCGGTCTCGCTGGCGACGGTGACGAGAAGGCGGTTGGGATAATTGGCCAACTCGGAGACGAGCCGCCATTCCTCCTGGGAAAACTCGGTGCGAGCGGCGCGTCGCCGCGTCGGCTCGCCGTCGTCGCGCACGGTCGCGAGCCGCAGCGTCAGCACGCGCCGCAGCGCGTCCTCAGACCCTGGGTGGGCCGCCAGAAACTTGTCCGCGCGGTCGACCAGAACGCCGCCAAGCTCGAAGGATTGTGCAGGAAGACGCAGCTTGCCGTCGCCTTGGCGAACCATGTGCGTCCACATGTCGTCGAGCGTGTACGAGAGTAGCGGCAACGCGCCGACGTCCTTGATCGAATCCTCGGCAGCGCGCCGGGTGATGATGTCGATAAGCCCTTCGTTCTCGAACCGGGCCGAGAGCAGTTGCGCCGGGCGGCTGACGATCTCGCGAAGTTCCGCCTCACGCAGCGGCGGCACGTCGATTTGCTGGCGAGCCTTGAACAGCGGTTCGTCATTCTGCAGATGACCGAGGAAGTCGGAGCGCATGCTCATGATCGCGCGCAGGCGCGGATCAGGAAGCGCTTGCGCCAGCAGCTCGGAAAAGCGGCGGCGTTGGTGTTCCTCGGCCCGCACGTAAAGCTCTTCTCCCTGATCGACGTAGAGAAAAAAGCCCGATGGCTTGGCTTGATCGAGCTCTTTGCGGCGGCGCTCGGTGGCGTCGATCAGATCGGACAGCGTGGCCTTGCCGTCGAACAAAAGTTCGATCCAGCCGTTCTGATGTTTCACCCGATCGGGATCTGTTGCAGCGAACTGCCACGTATCGAGAAACAATTCCACCAGCGCCTTGAGCGGATCGGTTCCGGGTTTGAGCGAAAGAAAGCACCATCGGCGGCTGTCCTGGAACGCCGCCGGCCACGCATTCGGCGCGCGCGCCTCCTCCGGCCACGCCTGACGCTTCAGCGCGGCGAGTACACCCGCCAGTGCCAGCGAAGATTTGCCGACACCGGAATTGCCGATGAGAATCGGAAGCCGCCCGGACGCATTGGCAAGCACAGAGAGCACTTCGACGGTTTCACGCTTGCGGCCGAAGAAGTAATCGCTGTCTTTCTCCTCCATGGCTTCGAGGCCGCGATAGGGAGAGGTGTAACGCCACAATTCGCCGGGGTTGCCGCCGCCGCTGCCGGATGCTGCATCGAACAGGCGCGCGACAGTTTTTTCGGATGCCGGGTCGGGAGTAACGATCCAATGCAGGCGCCGCAGAAATTGCAAACCAGGCGCCGTCTGCCCTTCGAGCAAGACCATAATGATCGGAAATTCGGTCGGAGACTTCGCCCACCTGTCCAGCGCCTCGTCGTATTCGGGCACCTGCCAATTACCGACGCCCGCTTCGCCGACCAGCAAAATGAATACCGTCGCATCCGCGATTTCCTGGGCAAGCTGTGCCGACCAGGAGCCTCCGGCCCGCAAATGTGTCGGAGCGAAAAATACCCGCGAAGAGGAATCCTTGCGTTCGATGGCGGTCTTGAGCTGCTCCGCGAGCGCTTCATCCGGCGAGTGGTAGCTAAGAAACCAGCGTGGCATTTAACGCACCGCGTCAGCCAGGCGGTTTCTTTGCCGGCCGACCTCCAAGCTCAACTTTCGACCCGGGTTACAAGTGAACATGAACCGCGTAGCGCAGCGTGAAACACTGCACTGACCCCCTCTGAGCCGTGCTATTTAACCCCGCGGGGAGTTTACCATAGAATTCAAGTTAAATAGCACATCGAAATATCAATGCCGGTCGCGTGCTGCGGCACTTATAGCGTTGAGCATTGCAGCGCGATCCTTGTCGAGAACAACGCGTACCGACTGCTGGGTGCCGATCTGACCCATTTCGCGCTGCCGTTTCACTGTTGCTGACGTCATCAGCGGTTCGACGCCAAGCTCATGCAATGTCTCGGCGGACTCTTCCATTTCCGCGGCCCGGCGCTCGCCGTGGTTGGCCATGCGTTCAAGGTTGTAAGGCACGATCTTTGTCCAATCGAGGCCGGGATAATTGTTTTTCATCGACGTGGCGACCTCGTCGACGATGCCGGCGCGCGCCGCGGCCAGGAAACATTCGAGCGTCAGCGCTTCGATGCCCTTGATCATGACGCTGCGCACCATCTTGATTGCCGCGGCGGCGCCGACTTCCGCGCCCGAGACCGTGACCCGCATGCCAAGCCCGGTGAGCACCGGCGCAACGGCCTCGGCGTGTGGTCCTGCGATCAGCATCGGCGTTTGGTGCCGTGCAGGATAGATCGGCGCGATAATGGCGACATCGACATAGCGGGCGGCATTGCCAAGCGTCTTTGCGGAATTCTGCTTGCGGCCGGGCGATACCGAATTGATATCGAGGAAATATGGTGTGCCAGCGAGGTGAGACGCCACCGATTGTGCCGCTTCGGTGCTCGAAGCGGCGGTGACGGCGGAAATGATCATATCCGCTCCGCGCACGGCGTCAGCCGCCGATTGCGCGCATCGCACGCCGGTCGCTTCGGCGGCCTGTTTGAGCTTTTGGCCTTGCGGCTTCGGAAACAGAATATCCCATGCCGACATTCCCGATACGCCGGCATCATGAAGTCCGGAGGCGACGGCGTGGCCCGCTTCGCCAAAGCCGATGAAAGCGATTGTTGGTTTGCCGTTCGGCATTCTGGTCATCCCTTAACAGGCTTGCCTCAATAGGCTTGGTTTGCACCGATGATGGCAGGTCGCGCGCCGGATTTGCAATGGCATGTGCGCCCGATAGGATGCACCAAACAATGCTCGGGAGGAGGATTTCTCATGCCGCTGACGAAAGCCCAAATCACCAGCCGCCGCCGCTTCATTCAATACATGGCCGCAAGCCCGTTGTTCGCAGGGACCAGTCTCTCGGCGCTGGCTGCAGAGCCCTATCCGGAGCGCCCAGCCGATCCTTTTGTCTGGGCGCCGCGCGACTACGATCACCTGATAGCGAGCCCGAAAGACGCGCTCGATATCTTCGATTTCGAACCGGTAGCGCACAAGAACGTGCCGCCGGCTCATTTCGGTTACATGGCTTCGGGCGTCGACGACGATGTAACACTCCGCGCCAATCGCGCGGGCTTTATGAAATTCGAAATCCGGCCGCGCCGCCTTGTCGATGTCAGCAAGATCGACATGAGCACGGAAATTCTCGGACAGAAATACGAGTCGCCGATCGTGATCGCTCCGACCGGCGGTCATAAGGCCTATAACGCGGATGGCGAGGAAGGTGTCGCGCGAGCGGCAAAGATCGGCGACCACCTGATGATCCTGTCGACGCAGGCATCGACGTCGGTTGCCGACACGATCGCCGCGCGCGGCCGGCCGATCTGGTCGCAGCTTTATGCCACCGATAAATTCGAGGTCGCCAAGCACCATGTCGAAAGCATGGAGCGGCAGGGCTCAATCGCGATTGCGGTCACTGTGGACCGCAGCGGTGGCCGCAACCAGGAAGTGGCGCTGCGGATGAAGGCGACTGATTCGCGGCAATGCTCGTCGTGCCATGACAATTCCAGCCTTCAGGCGTCGATGCGCGACGATCCGATGTATGATGGCTCCGATCTGTCCGGCCTGAAGAACATCCAGTCGCCGAGCATGTCGTGGGATTACATCAAGCGGCTGCGCGATGTTTCCAAAACAAAAATGGTGCTCAAGGGCATTCTGGCTTGGGAGGATGCCAAGATCGCAGCCGAGACCGGGATCGACGCGATTATCGTGTCGAACCACGGCGGCCGTGCCGATGAATCCGGGCGCTCTACCATCGAGACGCTGCCCGAAGTGATCGAAGTGGCGGGTAATATGCCGGTTCTGATCGATTCCGGATTCCGGCGCGGCACCGATATCGTCAAGGCGCTGTGCATGGGCGCCAAGGGTGTCGCTGTCGGCCGGCCGTACCTTTGGGGGCTCGGCGCATTCGGCCAGCCTGGAGTAGAGGCCGTGTTGCAAATCCTGCGCACCGAGTTGCGCGTGGCGATGCAACAGATTGGCGCGCCGACGTTGAAGGATCTCAAGCCTTCGATGATCGTGAAGGCGTAAGCATGAAAGAGACGTCTTGCCGCGATCGTCTGGAACAGGCGCTCGCGCGTATTGCCGATCCGAAAGGTGAGGGGGCGCGCGCGTGCCTGACGGTCTACACCGATGCTGCACGCAAGGCGGCGGGCGCTGCCGATACGCGCAAAGAGCGCGGCGCCGCGATCGGTCCGCTCGATGGCGTCATCGTCAGCATCAAGGATCTGTTCGACGTCGCCGGCGAGCCGACGCGCGCCGGCTCGAAAATATTGGCTGATGAAGCGCCGCCGGCGAAATCCGACGCTTCGGTCGTGCAACGGCTGCGCGCCGCCGGCGCTGTAATCGTCGCCAAGACCAACATGACCGAATATGCGTTCTCTGGCATCGGCGCTAATCCGCATTATGGGACGCCCGGCAATCCGCGCGATCGCAGCCGCGTGCCCGGCGGTTCTTCGGCAGGCGCTCCGGTCGCCGTGGCCGATGGCATGTGCGACATTGCCATCGGCACCGACACCGGCGGCTCGGTGCGAATTCCCGCGGCGCTATGCGGTCTCATCGGCTTCAAGCCGAGCAAGCAGCGTATCCCGACCGACGGCGCGTTTCCGTTGAGCACGACGCTGGATTCAATCGGGCCGATCGGGCGCACTGTTGCGCAATGTGCAGCCGCCGACGCTGTCATGGCGGGCGAAGATTTTCAGCCGTTGCAGCCGATCGATCTTTCCGGACTTCGATTTGGCATTGCGGATGGGCTGCCGTTCGACCGGCTAGACGTGACCGTATCGGGGGCTTTTGGCGCGGGTGTGGCACGGCTTGCTGACGCCGGCGTGCAGGTCTCGAACGAAACCATGCCGCTGTTCGACGACATGCTTGCGGTTAACGCGAAGGGTGGAATTTCTCCGTTTGAGGCCGGTGTTATCCACCGCGACCGGATGGCTCGGCGTGCCGCCGATATCGATCCTAAGGTCCGTATCCGTATCCAACGCGGTTGTGAGATTTCGCCGGCGGACTACCATTTGATGGTCCGCGAGCGTAATCGGCTGGTGCGAGCCATGGACGAGCGGCTGGCTTCGCTGGATGCATTGATAATGCCGACGACTGCGATGGTCGCGCCAACGATCGCCGAAGTCGAGGACGATACAGTCTTTACGGCCTGCAATAGCGCGATGCTGCGCAACCCCTCGATCGGTAACTTCTTTGGTCTTTGCGGCATTTCGCTGCCGCTGCCGGCCCCCTTGCCGGTCGGCCTCATGTTGCTCGCGCGAAACGGTCACGATCGCCGCCTGATGCGGATTGCTGCGGCAACGTCGCAGCTTTTTGGTGCATGATCGCGCTTGCCGCGACCGCAACAGTTTCCTAGCATTTCAACAAATCTTGGGAGGATTTTATCGTGACCCGCACTCGTATTTTGTTCAATCGTCGCCAACTGCTGGCTACCGCGGCTGCTACGGTCGCTGCCCCCGCCGTGCTGCGCGCGCAAAGCGGCCCCCTGAAGGTTGGTGTGCTGCTGCCGCGCTCCGGTTTCGAGGCCGGTATCGGGCAAGACTGCCAGCGCGGCGTCGATATTGCAGGCAGCATTCTGAAATCTCTGGGATTGCCGGAACTCGCCATCATGAACGGCGACACCGAATCTAATGTCGACACTGCGCGCGAACATGCTGAGAAGCTGATCAGCGACGGCGCGCAGCTTCTGGTCGGCACCTTCGATTCCGGACAGACGACCGCGGTCGCACAGGTTGCCGAGCAGAAGGGCATTCCCTTCGTCATTAACATCGCCGGTGCCCCGGATATCACCGAGCAGGGCTACAAGTTCGTATTCCGGAATTTTCCGACAGCGCAGATGCTCACGCGCGACGGCTTCCTGGCGCAGAAGGAGGTTTTCGAGATTGTTGGGCAGGCACCGAAGACCGTGGTGTTCATGCGGGTCAACGATCTGTTCGGCACCGCCATGTCGAAGGGCATCGCCGCCATGATGCCGAAGTTCAACATGCCGTACACGATCGCCGATGAGATTTCCTACGACCCGGCAGCACGCGATCTGTCCATCGAGGTCACCAAAGCCAAAGCCACCAATGCCGACGCTATTCTTGTTGTCGGCCGTCTCAACGACGCCATGCTGCTCACCCGCGAGCTTGTGAAGCAGCGCTGGACGCCGCAAGCTATCCTGAGCGTGGGGCCCGGCTGGTACGAGGACCAGTACATCAAAACGCTCGGCAAGCTGTCCGACGGCCCGATGAGCTTCGTGCCCTGGTATGATCCAAACAAGAAGCTCTCGAAGATGCTGGAAGACGCGATGGCCAAATCATTCCCTGGCGTCAATCTTAACACCAACCAGGTTTATACGTTCGAGGCCTTGCTGGTTGCAGCCGACGCTTACAAGCGTGCCGGTTCGACCGATCCGAAAGCGTTGGCCGATGCGATCCGCACGACCAATATCACCGACAATGCCAGTATCGGGCCTGGCATTTCGTTCAACGCCAAGGGTCAGAATGACAAGATTATTGGCGGCGGCATCCAGAATCGTGGCGGCAAGCTGATTACCGTCGCCCCGAAGGAGGCGGCGAACGGCAAACCGGTATGGCCAATGCCATCGTATCAGGGGCGGACCTGACATAGACTGATCCAGCGCGTCGGCAACAGGGGGATATTGCCATGGGCAGGATTGTCATGGGCAGGGTCGGCATGGGCCGGCCTGCTATAGGCAGGAATCGTATACGGCTTGACCGTCGCCGTTTTGTTGCAGGCGTGGGCGCGGCCATGCTGGCCGCTCCGGCCGTTGTGCGTGCGCAGAGCGGTCCGCTGAAAGTTGGCGTGCTGTTGCCGCGTTCCGGGTTTGAGGCAGGTAACGGTCAGGAATGCCAACGGGGTATCGACGTTGCGCCGCCGATTTTGCAATCGCTGGGCTATCCCGAAGTCAGCATCATGAACGGCGACACTGAATCCAGCGTCGATGTAGCGCGCGAGCGCGCCGAGAAGCTGATCGGCGATGGTGCGCAACTTTTGATCGGAGCCTTCGATTCAGGGCAGACCACCGTTATCGCTCAGGTGGCCGAGCAAAAAGGCATTCCCTTCGTCATCAATGTTGCAGCGGCACCGGACATCACCGAGCAGGGCTATAAATTCGTGTTCAGGAGTTTTCCGACCGCACCGATGGTTCTCTCTGACGCGTTCATTATTCAAAAGGAGCTTTTTGCGATCACCGGCATCACGCCCAAGACGGTGGTCTATATGCACATAAACGACACTTTCGGCGTCGCGATGGCGAAGGGCATCGTCGCAATGCTGCCGAAGTTCGACATGCCGTACACGATTGTCGATGAGATTACCTACGATCCACAGGCACGCGATCTTTCCGTCGAGGTGGCTAAGGCCAAGGCGGCAAATCCCGATGCCCTGATGGTGACCAGTCGCCTCAACGACTCTATCTTGATGACCCGAGAGCTGATCAAACAACGTTGGACGCCGCCTGCGATCCTCAGCATAGGACCAGGGTGGGTCGAAGACCCGTATCTCAAGACCTTGGGCAAATACTCGGACGGCCCGATGGTGTTCAATCCGTGGGCGGATCCAAACAAAAAGCTGACGCCAATTCTCGATGCAGCAATTGCGAAAGCTTATTCCGGTATCGGTTTGAACGCGTATCACGTGTACTCATTTGAAGCGATGCTTACGGCCGCCGACGCCTATAAACGTGCCGGCTCGACCGACCCCACGGCTCTGGCCGAGGCGCTCCGGACCGCCAACATCACCGATAACTGCAGCATCGGCGGCGGTATCTCGTTCAACGCCAAAGGCCAGAATGAAAAATCCCGATGCGGGCTTCTTCAGAACCGTGGCGGCAAACAGGTCGTGCTGGCGCCCAAGGCAGCGGCAAACGCCAAGCCGGAGTGGCCGATGACTTCTTATCTTAGCCGCGGTTGAGCCCTCAGTGTCGTTGGGTGTCTACCTGAATGTCGCCGTCGCCGGTGTTCTGACTGGACTGGTCTATGGCCTGATGGCGCTGGGCCTCTCGGTGATCTTCGGCGTGGTGCGCATCGTTAATTTCGCTCACGGCGAAATGATGTCGATCGCGATGTACATCGCGGTGGTTCTGTTCTCGACACTGCATCTCGATCCGTTGATTATGCTGGTGCCGATTGCGGCTGTGATGTTCGTGTTCGGCTACGTGCTGCAAGCTGGACTGATCAATCCCTTCGTCACGCGGCCCGAGCACAGCCAATTCCTGCTGGTCGTGGCGCTCGCCATCATCATCGTCAATGCCCTATTGATTATCTTCGGCCCCGATGCGCGGACCGTACAGACATCTTACGCTTACGATAGTTTCGAGCTGGGTCCGGTTATTTTCGACGCGTCGAAGGTGTACGCCGCTGGCGCGGCGATCGTCGTCACCGCGGCGCTGTTTGCGTTTTTCCGCTTCACCCTACTCGGCAAGGCGATCCGCGCCTGCGCCGACAACTATACCGGGGCGCTGGTCGTCGGCCTCAACGTCAAGCATCTCTATGCCCTGACTTTCGCGGTCGGCACGGCGTGTGTCGGTGCAGCGGGCACGATGATGACATTGATCACCGACGTCACGCCGGCGCTCGGGCCGGGCTATACGCTGCTGGCTTTCGTCATCGTCATTACCGGCGGTTTGGGCTCGATGCCGGGTGCGCTGATCGGCGGGGTGCTGATCGGCCTGACCGAAGCCATCGCTGGAGTCCTGTTCACGCCCTCCGCCAAAAGCATGTTCGCCTTCGGCATCCTTGTCCTTGTGCTGCTGTTCCGGCCGCAAGGCATTCTCGGCAGAAGGCTGACGTGATGAAGGGCGTCACCACGCATCTGAGCGATGGCCGATCGCGCCGCGCCGTTGTTTTCCTTCTGGTGCTCCTGGCAGCGTTGCTGCTCGCGCCCTGGTTCGTCGGCGATTATCTGCTCACTGTCCTGATCGTCATTTTCTATCTCGCCTTCACTGGCCAGGCCTGGAACATCATGATGGGCTTTGCCGGACAACTTTCGCTTGGTCATGCGCTCTATGTCGGGCTTGGTGCTTACGTCACGGCGGCCTTGTTCACGAAATACGGGATCTCGCCGTGGATCGGTCTGCTCGCGGCCATGCCGGTTGCCGCACTGTGCGGCGCGGTCATCGGCTTTCTCGCTTTCCGTTTCGGTGTCTCGGGCGTCTATTTCGCAATCCTCACCATCGCATTTGCCGAATTTGCCCGGATCGGGTTCGACCATCTGACTATCGTGAACGCCTCAGCTGGACTGTTCCTGCCGGTCGCCCAGTACAGCCACAACGACCTGTGGCGGCTGCGCGGCAATCCGACCATGTTCTATTACGTCATGCTTGCGGCCACGGCTTTCGTATTCATTCTTTGCAGCTGGCTGCGGCGCAGCCGTATCGGTTATTTCTGGCTCGCCATTCGCGAGGACGAACTGGCCGCGAAGGCCGCCGGCATCGATACGTTCCGCTATAAAATGTATGCGGTCATGATCTCGGCTGCGGTAACTTCATTCGCCGGCGTGTTCTACGCATTCTTTTACAACAACCTATTCCCCGAGCAGGTGTTCAACATCAGCCGTTCGATAGAGTTGATCCTCGGGCCGATCATTGGCGGCGTCGGCACGTTGTTCGGGCCGATCCTCGGCGCTTTCGTACTGACCGGTTTGGCAGAATCCGTGACGGGAGCCATGGCCGCGGTCGGTTTCGATCTGCCGGGCGCGAAGCAGATCTTCTACGGCATATGCCTTCTCCTGGTGGTCGTCGCATTGCCCGAAGGAATTTGGCCGTGGCTGGCACGCCGGCTTGGTCTCGAAGAGCGTGGTCAATGACGGCACTCCTGTCCCTTCAGAACGTGAGCAAGCGCTTTCGCGGCCTCGTCGCCGTCGATAGTGTCAGCTTTGACGTGCCCGACGGCGTGATCTTCGCCGTGATCGGCCCGAACGGGGCCGGCAAAACGACGACATTCAATATGATCGCTGGCGCGATTGCGCCCGATAGCGGCTCGATCACGTTTGCCGGCGAGCCAATTACCGGCTTCAGTTCGGACGCCGTGTGCCGTCGCGGCATCGCCCGGACCTTCCAGCTGGTACGGCCTTTTCCGGCATTGAGCGTCGCCGACAACGTGATTATCGGCGCGCTGTTGCGCGAGAAGAATGTCGGCGCATGCGCGCGAGTGCGCTTTTGCGGTGCTGCGCCGGCTCGATCTATTCGATAAGCGCAATCAGATCGCTTCGACGCTGACATTGCCGGATCGCAAACGGCTTGAGGTCGCGCGGGCGTTGGCGACCGAGCCGAAGCTGTTGCTGCTGGATGAAGTGATGGCCGGACTGCGGCCGACCGAAACCGATCGCATGGTCGCGACCTTGCGTGCGATCAATCGCGAAAGCGGGTTGACGATTCTTTTGATCGAACATGTGATGCGCGCGGTAATGGCGCTGGCATCGCAGGTGCTGGTGCTGGATCACGGCGTGACAATCGCGTCCGGCACGCCGGAAAAAGTCGTTCGCGATCCGGCGGTGGTGCAATCTTATCTTGGTGTCGAGGCACCGTGATGCTGCGGGTCGAAAATCTCGACGTTTTCTACGGCGACGTCCAGGCGCTCAGCGGTGTGTCGCTCGATGTCGAAGAAGGCGCCATTGTCGCGATCGTCGGGGCGAACGGCGCCGGCAAGACCACGCTGATCAGAGCGATTGCAGGCATGCAGCGCCAACTCACGGGCAAGATCGAGTTTCGTGGCACCGACATCACCGGATGGCCAAGCTACCGGGTCTGCGATCTGGGGATCGGACAGGTCGCGGAGGGACGGTTGGTTTTTCCGACGTTGACGGTTGCCGAAAATCTCGACGTCGGCGCGATGCTGCCGCGTGCCCGCGCCGCACGTGCTAAAAACAAGGAACGGGTGCTGAGCCTTTTTCCGGTGCTTGCCGAGCGCGCGAAGCAGGCTGCCGGAACGCTCTCCGGCGGCGAGCAACAGATGCTGGCCATCGGACGCTGCCTGATGGGCGCGCCCGAGTTGATCATGTTCGACGAGCCTTCGCTGGGGCTGGCGCCCGACAATCGTTCGCGTGGTGCTCGATACCATCAGCGAGCTCAACCGCTCCGGCATCACCTGTTTGCTGGTCGAGCAAAACGTCGCCCAGTCGCTCAAACTGGCGAGCCGAGCCTATGTGCTGGAAAACGGATGCGTCACATTATCCGGAACAGGCGCCAGCTTGTTGGCCGACGACCGTGTCCGGAGCGCGTATTTAGGGTTGTGAAACCTGGTCTAATGTCCCGGCCGCCGCAGGAAATCCATCAGGTTCGCCAGCGCGCCCACACGAGCGCTTATTGGCGCCAGCGGGAAGGCCTGCCGCAACCTGTTGTAAACTTCCGCCGCCGTCGGAGCTTCCACATCGGCAAGCGCTGCGGCCATAGCGCGCGCCATATCGGCTTCAGGCCGCCCGCTTAACGGTGACGGCATAATGGTAACATCACCAAAGGGATTAGGCGGTTGCACGCGCAACGTGACACGGCGGCTCATGGTGGTCAGCTCCAGTATCCCAGTATCGACATCGAAGTGGCAGCTCAACGCGCAAACTTGAATCAAGTTCCGTGCGATGCGTGATGCCATCTAGGCCGGCGGATGTAGCGCTAATGTGAAAGTCAGCAGTTCATCCACAGCGGCGTGATGTCATCAAATTGTATTATGCGTTCGGTGCCTACGTGCAGCCACGCAGTATTGTATCGCGCCGCCGTGTGGCGGCGCGATCAAGCTGGACGAGGCTGAAAAAGAAGTCGTTCGCGGGGCGCGCCTTTAAGCGCGCCGGATGAATTACTTCAGGGGCGGACCGATCGTTACGGTGAGCTTGCCGACGCCTTCAACTTCGCACTCGATCTTGTCGCCGGCGACGGTTGCGGCGACGCCGGACGGTGTGCCGGTCATGATGATGTCGCCGGCTTCAAGCTCGACCATCTCCGAAAGCTTCGAGATGATTTCCGGCACGTTCCAGATCATCTGATTAAGGTCGCCATCCTGGCGCACCTTGCCGTTGACCTTGAGCGTAATGCGGCCCTTCGACGGGTGGCCGATTTCCGTAGCGGGCTTGAGCGGTCCGCACGGCGCCGAATGGTCGAACGCCTTGCCGATTTCCCAAGGCCGCTTGATGTCGCGCGAGGCGATCTGCAGGTCGCGGCGGGTCAGGTCGATGCCGACGCCGTAGCCGTAGATACAGTCGAGGGCGTTCTCGGTCTTGATGTTGCGGCCGCCGCTTTTGAGCGCCACGACCAGTTCGACCTCGTGATGCATGTCCTTGGTCAGCGACGGATATGGCGACGTGCCGCCGTCCGGCACGATGGCATCGGCGGGTTTCGCGAAGAAGAACGGCGGTTCGCGCACGTCCTGCCCCATCTCCTTGATGTGCTCGACGTAATTGCGGCCGACGCACCACAGCCGCCGGACAGGAAAGAATTTGCCGGTGCCGGTAACGGGAATGGAAGCCTGCGGCGGCGGCGGAATGACGTAGCTTTTCGCGTCGGTGCTCATGAGCAGTTTTTCTGTTTGAGGAAATTGGGACGGCGCGGGGGCTTATAACCCAAGGAAAAGACGGGTCAAAGGCGGTTCCAGGCTAAGCCACCGCGACCGGCTCAAGCGGCGGCGTCTGCTCCCGAAGCTGCAGCCGGTAGAACGAGGCGTACCGGCCGCCTTTCCCCAGCAACTCGTCGTGGCGGCCGGATTCGACGACGGCACCGTTCTCGACCACCAGGATGCAGTCGGCATGCATGATGGTGGAGAGCCGATGGGCGATGACGATTGTGGTGCGGCCTTTGCAGAGTTCAGCCAGCGCTTCCTGAACATGCCGCTCGGATTCGGAGTCGAGAGACGCTGTTGCCTCATCGAGCAGGATGATCGGTGCGTCTTTGACCAGGGCGCGCGCGATCGAGATGCGCTGGCGCTGGCCGCCGGAAACCTGCAAGCCGTGTTCGCCAACCGGGGTGTCGTAACCGGCGGGAAAACTCATGATGAAATCATGCGCATGCGCAGCCTTGGCGGCGGCGACGATCTCGGCCTCACTGGCGCCGAGTTTTCCAAGCGCAATATTTTCGCGGATCGTGCCCCGGAACAGATGCACGATCTGGCCGACATAGGCGATCTCCTGGCGTAGCGAGCGGCGCGCTACCCGGGAGATGTCCTGACCGTCGATCAGGATCTTGCCGGTGTCGGCGTCGTAGAACCGCAGGATCAGATTCAGCACTGTCGATTTGCCGCCGCCCGACGGGCCGACCAGGGCGATGACGTTGCCGCGCGTAGCGGTGAAACTCATGCCACGCAGGACTGGTGTTTCGGCGTGATAGGCAAATCCGACGCGGTCGAACTCGACCCGTGCGCCGGTCAGCGCCAGCGGCGGCAATGCATCATCGCTCGGCTCGCCCGCTGGGCTGTCGATAACCTCATAAAGCAGTCGTACGCCGACAAGATTGTTGTTCAGGTCGATATTAAGCCGGGCCAGCCGCTTTGCCGGCTCATAGGCAAGCAGGAAGGCGGCAAGGAAAGAAACGAATTCGCCGGGTGTCGCGCCGGCTTCGACGACGCGATAACCGCCATAGATACTCGCCAGCGCGATGGCGAAACCGCCGAGCATTTCCATCAACGGGCTCGCCCGATTGGCAACGCGCGCCATTTTGTTCGATTCATGCTCAACCTGGCCGACGCTTACGGCGAGCCGCCGCCGCATCTCGTCCTCAAGCGCAAACGCCTTCACCATACGAATGCCTTGCAGCGATTCCTGCATGGTTTCGATAATCTGCGTGCCGCCGGTAAACTGCAGGCGTGCAATCCCGCGAACGCGGCGGACCAATTTACGCAGGAACAGGAATGCCGGGGGCGCGGTGATTAAGCCTGCAAGCGACATCACCGGGTCCTGGACCACCATCACGATGCAGAGACCGATCAACGACATTAGATCGCGGCCGATAGCGGTGATGAGAAGATTGATGACCTGGCTGACGGCATAGGCGCCCGTCGTCAGGCGCGCGATGAATTCGGACGAGTGACGATCAGCAAAGAAGCCAATGTTTTCCTGCAGCAGCTTATCGAACATACGCCGCTGATTGTTGGCGACGATACGGTTGCCGATCCGCGACAGCGTTACTGTTCCGCCGTAAGTGGCAAATCCCTTTACAGCGAAGATCGCCATGGCTGCGATGCCGATCACCACGATACCGTGAAAGTTATGTTTCACGTAGGTTTCGTTGGTCAGGGTGCCGAGCAAATAGGCGACAGCAGCGGTCGCAGCCGCCGCGATTCCCATTAAGACGAACGCCAGCGCGTAGAGCGGCCAGTGCGTCAACGCCTCGTCGATCAGCAGGCGGCGGATCAGTGCGAGGGTGGAATAATCGTCGGAAGTTTTGGCCGTAGGCGCGTCCATTCGTGACCCGTTTAGCGTTGCTGCGATTTGTGCACGTGCAACGGCTGCCAAGGCCGATCCATGCCCGGTAGGGGCGGAATATTCAAGTGAATTCAGCCCCGCCACGGAACCGCGGCAAATGCCTAAATAGCGGCCTTTTGCGAGCCGCGGCGCGCCATCAATGCGCGTTCCCACGCAAGCGCATGGCTCACGATGGTTGAAAGGTCGTCGTAACGCGGCCGCCAGCCGAGCTTGCTGCGGACCTGTTCGGAAACCGCCACAATTTGCGCCGAGTCGCCTGGCCGCCGTGGCGCCATCTCGACCTTGAAATCGACTCCCGACACGCGCTTGACCGCTTCGATCACTTCGAGGACGGAGAAGCCGTGACCGTAGCCGCAATTGAGCGTGAGCGATGGCGCGCCGGATCGCAAATAGCGAAGTGCATCGGCATGCGCGCGCACCAGATCGCTGACATGAATGTAGTCGCGCACGCAGGTGCCGTCGGGCGTCGGATAATCGGTGCCAAAAACGTCTAGCTTCGGCCGCGTGCCAAGTACGGCCTCGACAGCGACCTTTATCAGATGCGTCGCGGCTTTGGTCGATTGACCGGCACGGCGTTGCGGATCGGCACCCGCGACGTTGAAGTAGCGCAGGATCACGTGCTGCAAATCGTAGGCGCGGCTGGAGTCGCGCAACATGGTCTCGGTCATCAGTTTCGACCAGCCATAGGGCGAGATCGGCACCGTGACCGCGTCTTCCTTCACGGGGATTTCCACAGGATCGCCGTAGACCGCGGCGGTTGAGGAAAAAATAAAGTGACGCACGCCATTGTTCACCGCGCATTCGATCAGCGCGCGCGAATTGACCGTATTGTTGCGGTAATAGCCGAGCGGGTCGCGCACCGAGTCAGGCACGACGATAGAGCCGGCGAAGTGAATGATCGCGTCGACCGCCGTGCTCACGAATGATGCGCGTGACCAGCGCCTGATCGGCGATGTCGCCGACGATGAGCGGCGTGCCTTTGGCGACTGCCCAATCGAAGCCGGTAGAGAGGTTGTCGAGCACGACAGCGCGCTCGCCGGTATCGGCGAGTTCGCAGACCATGTGGCTGCCGATATAGCCGGCGCCCCCAGTGACCAGAACCGTCATGTCCGTCAGGCCTAAACTCCAATTTGATGAATAGCGGGTTAGGTCCCAGCAAACGTCAACTTAAAGCCGCAGCGGAGACGGCCTCAAGCGCCTGTTGAGTGGCTTTAAGCACCTGGTCGGCAGGGATTTCCTCCATGCAGCGGTGATGGCCGAGCCGGCAGACCGGTTTGTGGCAGGGCCGGCACGGCAGTTCATTGGCGGCCTCGATGGTGGCCGCCAGCGGATTGAGCGGGGCCCAATGCCACGGGCTTGTCGGCCCGAAAATACCGATACTCGGGGTGCCGAGCGCGGCCGCAACGTGAAGCAGGCCGGAATCGTTGGAAACCGCAGCCGAGGCCGAAGCCAGAGCCAGAATCGCGTCGCGCAGGTCGCGACCGGTCAGATCGCGCGCGGACGTGTCGCCGACGATTTCCGCTGCCAGCGGTTTTTCATCCGGGCCGCCTAGCACCCAGACTGCAAGTCCGGCGGCGACGAGCTTGCGGGTCAGCGCGGCATAGGCCGCGGCTGGCCACCGCTTCGATGGCCCGACCGCGCCTGGCGCCAGCGCGACGACCGGGCGGCCGTTTTCGCTTAAATTCCGTCGGCTGCGCCAAGCCGCAGCCTCGGACGGCTGGACCTCCAGCTTCGGCGCCGGCCAGTCAGGCGGCAATTTGGCCGACTTCGGCAACGTCAAAGCCGCACAGCGATCGATCATGCGGGGCAGTGCGCGTTCGCCAAAACGAACGTCGTTGAGCAGAAAGAAACGCGCTTCTCCGGCAAATCCGATCCGTTCCGGAATGCCGGCAAGAAAAGGCGCAAGTGCCGATTTCCAGGTACGGGGCATCACCAGCGCGGTGCCATAGCCCTCGGCCTTGAGCCGGGCCGCCAGCTCCCGCTGCTGGGGGAAGGCCAGGGTTCGGCGCGGCAAGTCGGCGATGATCGCCTTGCGCAGGCCGGGCATATAGTCGGTCAACGGCGCGGTGAGTGCCGTCGAAAGCATATCGACCGGCCGGTTGGGAAATCGCGCCCGAAGCAGCTGGATAACGGTGTGGCAGCGCACGAAATCGCCGATCCACATGTAGGGGACCAGCAGAATCGGGCTTTCCAATCTCGCTTTATGTTCTGAATTATTGTTCATTACTAGATACTGAGGCCGTCTCGCGCCGCAGAGGTTCGCCGACCGGCGGCGCCCAATTTTGCTCAGCCTCGTAGCGTTTGGCGTAGCGATAGAACGTACCCTCGAAATTGCCGAATGCGATAACGAAGCCGGCCCAGCCGTCGATAAAGCCGCGCTTGAAAACATAATGCTTAAGGAAAGCCCAGACACCGTGTCCCAGCGCACTCGCCATGGAAACGCGCTTGCCGGCGAGCTTTGGCGCCCCAAGAGTTGAGTAGCGGTCTGCTTTCCGGATGATCTCGGCAAGGTTCCGGAACGGGAACTGCCAGATCGCATTTTGCAGCGTTCCGATCGGTTTGCCGCTGAGGTTTTCGAAGCCCTCATGGACCGGTTCCAGGGTGTAGCGCATGCTGCCTTTGCGGAAGAGCTGCGGCTGCCGAAAGTTCGGATACCAGCCAGAGCCGCGGATCCAGCGGCCCATCATGAAGCTCCGCCTCGGCACCCGATAAACGTCAAGCGGCGGCATTTCGGCCAGCAAAGCCAAAATCTCGTCGCGCACCTCGGTCGTGCAGCGTTCGTCGGCGTCGAGGCTGAAAATCCAGTCGTTTAAGCAGGCTTCGATGGCGCGGTTGCGCAACTCGCCAAAGCCGTTGAATGGCACCTGGACGACGCGCGCACCCAGTGACGTCGCGATCTCGGCCGTGGCGTCGGTGCTGAAAGAATCAACGACGACGATTTCGTCAGCCCAAAGCAAGCTTTCGACAGCAGCCTTGATCTTTTCGGCCTCGTTGAACGTCAGGATGAAAGCGGAAATTTTCTGCATGTTATGGGCGTCGCCGGCGACTTAAGCGGACCGTAGCACATCCGCCATTTGTCACGCTCATTGGGCTCTCAAAAAGCTATTTCTGATATAATGAACTTAGATTCATAGTAATTGACTTGGCGCAAGCGATCTCGGTGTTGCGCGCCGGACGTGGCTGAGGCAAAGAATCGCGAACAGTCAGGCCCGGGCGGCTGGGACACCCATCGGTCACGCGAAAATGCTTTTAGTCACCGGCGGGGCCGGTTTCATCGGATCGAACGTCGTTGCGAGCCTCAACGAGGCCGGCCGTGCCGATATTGCCGTCAACGACATGCTTGGCAGTGACGGCAAGTGGCACAACCTCGCGACGCGGCAGTTCGCCGACTTTGTGCCCCCGGCCGACCTTTTGCATTGGCTCGATGGCCGCAAGCTGGATGCCATAATTCATCTCGGCGCAATTTCGTCCACGACGGCGACCGATGGCGACGCGGTGATGGAAAATAATTTTAGGCTGTCGCTCCGCCTGCTTGACTGGTGCACTGCGACGCGCACGCCCTTTATCTACGCATCCTCGGCTGCGACCTACGGCAATGGCGATAAGGGCTTTTCCGACGATTGGTCGAACGAAACGCTCAAGAAGCTGCGGCCGATGAATCTTTACGGCTGGAGCAAACACGCTTTCGATCTGGCGGTGATCGACCGCCTGGCACGCAAGGAAAAGATGCCGCCGCAATGGGCCGGGCTCAAGTTCTTCAACGTGTTCGGCGCCAACGAATATCACAAAGGCGACATGATGAGCCTCGTCGCCAAGCGTTTTGACGACGCCAAGAGCGGCAAAACCATCAAGCTGTTCAAGTCGCATCGTGCCGGTGTTGCCGATGGCGAGCAGAAACGCGATTTCATCTATGTCGACGACGCCGTGGCGGTCGTGCGCTGGCTGCTCGACACGCCTTCGATATCCGGCATCTTCAATGTCGGCACCGGCGAGGCGCGGAGCTTCCGCGATTTGATGCTGGCGCTTTTCACGGCGCTCAAACGCGAGCCGAAGATCGAATATATCGACATGCCGGAACAGATCCGCGACAGCTATCAATATTTCACCCAGGCTGAGACCACTAATCTGCGCCGGGCCGGTTATAATGCGAACTTCACCGCGCTCGAAGATGCGGTGCGTCACTACGTGACGACCTTTCTCGATCGCTCCGACCGGTACCGGTGAACGGAATGTTCGACCTCGAAGAATCTCTCAAGCTCTTCGGCAAGCAGACCATTCTCTGCGTCGGCGATGTCATGCTTGATGACTTCGTCTATGGCGAGGTCAACCGCATCTCTCCGGAAGCACCGACTCCTGTGCTTGCGGTCCGTCATAACAAGATCGAGATCGGTGGTGCCGGCAACGTCGCGCGCAATATTGCGGCACTCGGTGCATGCTGTATTTTCGTCGGCCTGATCGGGAACGACGAAGCAGGGCTTACCCTGACCAACGCGCTTGGCAAGTTTCCCGGCGCGATCGTTCCCGACCTCGTGGTCGAGAATGGCCGCGTAACGACCCGCAAGGTGCGTTTCGTTTCCGAACACCATTCGGCGCACCTTGTGCGTGCCGACTGGGAATTGACCGAACCGGCGAGCGCGCAAAGCGAGGCTTCAATCATCGCTTACGCCGAAGCGGCGTTGCCCCAGGTCGGTGCTGTCGTGATGTCCGACTACGCCAAGGGTGTGCTGACCCCGCACGTTATCCGCGCGGTGATTGACGGCGCCCGGCGGCTTGGCAAGCCGGTCATCGTCGACCCCAAGGCGCATGACTACACCCTTTATCGCGGCGCCACGCTGGTAACGCCGAATCGCAAGGAACTGGCGGCCGCAGTGCATCGCCCTGTTGCGACCGAGACCGAGGTCGCCGAGGCGGCCGCCGAACTCGCTGCAATGCTGGACGCAGAGGCCGTGCTGGTGACCCGCAGCGAAGATGGCATGACACTGCACGTCGACGGGCAGAAGCCCGTTCATATCCCGGCCTATGCGGTGCGTGTGAGCGATGTTTCCGGCGCCGGCGACACCGTGGCGGCGGTGATGGCAGTGCTGCTGGCGATGAAAGCTCCGTTCGAGCCGGCGATGCGCGCGGCCAACGCTGCAGCCGCTGTCGTCATCGGCAAGCGGGGCACCGCAACAGTCTCGCTTGGCGAACTCCGGCATCGCATTCTGCCGGCGGCGTCGCTCGCGCCAGAAGACAAAATCGTGTTCGATTGGTCGGTGCTTGATTCATCTCTTGCGCCATGGCGGCAGCAAGGTGTGCGCATCGGTTTCACAAATGGCTGCTTCGATCTCCTGCATCGCGGTCACATAAGCTTGCTCGCCGAGGCGCGGGCGGCCTGTGACAAGTTGGTCGTCGGGCTCAACAGCGACGCGTCGACCAAACGGCTCAAAGGCCAGGACCGGCCGATCAATCCCGCCGAAGGCCGCGCCGAGGTTCTGGCCGCTCTGGAAGCCGTCGATCTTGTCGTCGTGTTCGAAGAGGATACTCCGCTCGAACTGATCAAGCGCGTTCGCCCTGACGTGCTGATCAAGGGCGCCGACTACAAGCGCGAAGACGTCGTCGGCCATGATGTCGTCGAAGCTGCGGGCGGCAAAGTGGTCCTGGTCGATCTGGTGCCGGGACAATCGACGACCAATATCGTGCGCCGAATGGCCGGACAGAAGTCTGGCGATCCGGCCGCATCCTGATCCGGTCTGATCATGTCGGGGCCATTCGGTGAGCGCGCGGTATTTCCGGATTACGCCGAGACTGCGCTGAAAGAACAGTTCTTCGGCGACCGTGCCGGCTATTTTGTCGACGTCGGCGCCAACGATCCGAAGGATATTTCGCAGACCTGGCATCTGGAGCAAAAGGGCTGGCAGGGTATTCTCATCGAGCCACAGCCCGCGCTGGCGCAGAAATTGCGCGAGCAGCGCAAGGCCACGGTATTTGCTTGCGCCTGCTCGTCGCCACAAAACGCCGGAAAGGTACTGCCGTTTCAGGTTTCCGGCATTCACTCGTCTTTAGATCTCGATTTCTTCGTCGCCGGCATGCGCAAGGACTCAGTGATCGATGTGCCAGTGCGAACCCTCGACGATATTCTGCAAGAAGCGAATGCCCCTGCGCCGATCGATCTGATGTCGATCGACGTGGAAAGCCATGAGGTCGAAGTGTTGAGCGGCGTGACACTGTCGCGCTGGCGGCCGCGGCTTATCCTGATCGAGGATCTGGCCTTAAACCTTCGTATTCATCGCTTGCTGCGGTCGCGCGGCTATAAATGGGTGCGCCGTACCGGGCTTAATAGCTGGTATGTACCGGACGATGCGGCGTTTCCGGTAAGTCCGTTCGGCCATTGGCAATTCGTGCGTAAGCACTACCTCGGCGTTCCGTTTCGCCATTTCCGCGAAACCAAGCGGAAATGGCGTGAACGGTTGAGGGCCGGCCATAGCTTTACGCAGTCTGTGAAGCGATGACCGCGCTGATCTCCGTCATTGTCGCCACTTACAATCGCCCCGACGCGCTGGACGCCGTGCTGCGATCGCTGTCGCGGCAGAGCGACCAAGATTTTGAGGTGATTGTAGCTGACGATGGATCGATGCCAGACACCGCCGCCGTCGTCGAGACTTGGAAAGACCGGCTACCGCGTCGCGTCGCTCATGTGTGGCATCCGGACGACGGTTTCAGGCTCGCTGAAATTCGCAACCGCGCCATCCGCGCGGCTAACGGCGATTACTGCATCTTTCTGGATGGTGATTGCCTTGCGCGTCCGCACTTCGTTGGCACTCATCGCGCGCTTGCCGAGCCTGGCTGGTTCGTCACCGGAAACCGGCTTTTACTTTCAAAAGCGCTGTCGGAACGAATATTGAAAGAAAGTCTCCAGCCCGAGCAGTGGACATTGGCGGACTGGTGGGATCTGCGGCGAGCCGGTGAGATCAAGCGCCTTGCGCCGCTGCTCTCATTATCGCTCGGGCCGCTTCGCCGGTTGCGCACGCGCGATTGGCGCGGGGCGCAGGGCTGCAATCTCGGCATCTGGCGTGCCGATCTCCTCACAGTGGACGGTTTCGAGGGAGCCTTCGCCAGCTGGGGACGAGAAGATTCCGATATTCTGATCCGGCTGATGCATGCCGGCCTGCGCCGTAAGGACGGCCGAATGGCGACGGGGGTTCTGCATCTGTGGCACACCGAAGCTGACCGATCGGGTTTGCAAGAAAACGAGCGATTGCTCGGCGAGATTATCGCCAGCGATCGCGTCAGGGCCGTCAAAGGGCTTTCAGCCCTGTGCGACGAGCCGGCTGTGGCAGTGAGCTGATCGAATGGCCGCAGACAACGACGCTTTCGGTTCTTTGGCCCCCGGTTGGCTGGATCGCTCGGTCATCGCTCTGACGCAGCTGCTTCCCAACAACTGGCTCGGCCTTCGTCTTGCCATCCTGTTTCGTCGCGCGGTGACGATGCGGCTTGATTATCCGGCCGGCGCGCTCGATGTCGAGCGCTGGGGACTGAACGTGCGCCTGCATCCCCGCGACAACGGCTGCGAAAAGAATTTGTTGTTTACACCGCAGATGTACGAGCCGACGGAACTGAAAGAACTCGGCGCCGATATCGCGCGGGCGGCGCAACTGAACAAACCGTTTGTGTTCGTCGATATCGGCGCCAATGTCGGCCTGTTTTCGCTTTTTGTTGCGGCTCATGCGGGTGCCGGGGCGCGCATTTTCGCCATCGAGCCGGAACCGGGCAACCAGCGGCGGCTCAATTTCAACGTCGGAGCCAATTCCAAACTGCCGATCAAGGTTTTTCCGATGGCTTTGAGCGATGAGCCCGGTGAGCTTGTGGTCGAACTCGATCGGCGTGACCGTGGCGGTAGTCGGACCCGGAAGGTCGTTGACGCAAAAGCCGAGGCAGTGCGCGTTACCGCGCAGACACTGTTTGCGCTTCTGCAGTCTGAACGCGTCGAAACCGTCGATGCGTTGAAGATCGACGTCGAGGGATTTGAGGACGTGGTTCTAGGTCCGTTCTTTCGCGACGCTCCGCCCCGGATGCTGCCGCATTTGATTATCATTGAAGATTGCCGTGGCAGCTGGAAGGCCGATCTGATGTCGATCATGGCCGACAAGGGCTATTCCGTAGTCGCGCGCAGCAAACTCAATTTCATTCTGCGGCTGACGTCGCGCTAATCCGCCTGGAGCTAAGATCGATGGTCCGTGTTCCGGCCGGTCCGACGTGATCGCGACGAAAGCGCCCGGAGGATCGTTTCTCCCGGCCAGGCCAGCGCGCGTTCGATCGCGTCATCATTCAGCGATGTCGCGCGCCAGCGAAAAATAAGCCCGTGCAAAATCCACAGGACGAGATACATGAAAACCCCGGCAAACACGACGTCGGTGAAAAAATGTCCGCCGGCAGCCATCCGCAGAACGCCGATCGCTGCGCCAAAGATCAACGCGGCGCCATAGGCTGGTACCCGCCATTGGGGAGGGACCATGGCGGCGGCCGCCATGGTCCAGAATGCACCCGAAGGTTCTCCCGCGATGAAAGAGCAATTGTTCGGACAGGTGCCGCGCGGATCCCACCATGGCGTGAAATGAAAGGCGCCGCCGAAGTACAAGATGTCGATCGGGCGCGCTCTGTGCCAATGATCTTTCAAAACTGTGTTGGCGACAATCCCAGGACCGATCGCAAGCGTGAGCAACATGAACAGCGCGGTACGGCCGCCAACAAACATGCGTCGGCGCGGCAACAGGAGCTTTCCAACGACGGCGATACCCGGTACGGCCGCGATAGCCGTGATAATCAAACGGGCAGCGTTGCGCGAATGCTGCTCCCAAAGTTGACCTCCGACCGGGAAATCCCTCGACTGCCAATCGAAAAATGGCCTGGATAAGTTGATATCGAAATTCTCGTAGACGCCGAACACGACTCCAACGGCCACAGCAATAGTAAGCACAGCAAAGAGAGCGGTTCGATTCATCGGGGAGGCCAAGGTTATGGAGGCCCGATGTATCAACTACAGCCCAGAAGGGCAAACCGGCCGCGCTTTTTGATTTATGGTGTTCCGTACCGCCGATGCGATCGTGCTGGTATCTTGAGACAAGGTGTTGTAGCCGGTGCAATTAATGACAGCGATGATGACGCTACGTGCCAAAGCATTTGACCAGCGAAGTTTGAGTGCGATCGCGGACTGGACCGCGGTCGGCGTTGCCGTGTCGCTACCGTGGTCGACGTCTGCAACAGGCACTCTTATCGTGGTGTGGCTTTTGGCCTTTACCGCAAAGTTCGATGTTGTTGCAGTACGTCGTGAGCTGGCCAGCTTAGCAGGCGGATTGCCGATATTGCTGTGGGGTCTTGCCGCATTAGGGATGCTGTGGGCCGATGTTACATGGCAAGAGCGATTTGGCGGCCTGGGTGGGTTCAACAAGCTGCTCGTTATTCCGTTGCTGTTGGCTCACTTTCGCCACTCCAGCTACGGCTGGCGCGTTTTGCTCGGCTTCCTCGCCTCGGCGATCCTGCTTCTTTTCGTTTCGTGGGCTTTGGTGCTGGTTCCCGGACTTGTCGTCTTCTCGAAGACTCCTGAACTGCCGGGGCTTCCGGTCAAGGATTACATTATTCAAAGCACCGAATTCTTGATCTGCGCGTTCGTGCTTCTAGGCATTGCCATGGATGCCAAGCGCGGCGACTGGCGGAGTTCACTCCTCGAAGTCGCCCTTGCGGCGGTTTTTCTGGCTAATATCTTTTTCGTCGTGAGCGGCCGCACCGCGTTTGTTGTCATTCCGGTCCTGGCGTTTTTGCTCGGCTGGTGGCGATTTGGTTGGAAAGGATTAGTGGGCGCGGGGGTAATTTCTTGTCTGGTTGTTACGGCGGTCTGGGCAGGATCATCCTATACGCGGAATCGGCTCTCTGCGTCCGTGACCGAGTTGCGATCCTACGAAAAGCACGATGCTTTTAACTCGACAGGTTTGCACATCGATTTTCTGAGAAAGTCTTTATCAATTGTCGAAACCGCGCCGATTTTCGGCCACGGTACCGGTTCGATCCCCGAGCAATTCCGGAAAGTAACCACCGACGATAGCGGATCGTCGGGTACGCTGACTGTCAATCCTCACAACCAGATATTTGGCGTGGCTATCCAGATCGGTGTGTTGGGCGCAGCCGTGCTTGCGGCGATGTGGCTTGCGCATTTCATGTTATTTTGGGGCGGCAGTTTGACGGCGTGGGTCGGCACGGTTGTCGTTGCTGCAGAACATCATCTCCTCGCTGTTTAATTCGCATCTGTTCGACTTCTCCGAAGGCTGGCTTTACGTCTTCGGCGTGGGCGTCGTGGGCGGTATGATATTGCGCGAGCGCGACGGCGGGCCTGCCGCTGCACCAAGCGAGAGCCATGACGCCGATTCGGGTTGCCGGCGAATCCTCGCATATTGGTCATCGCCTTGCGCCGGCTCGGCGACGTACTGCTGACGACGCCGCTGATACGCAGCATCAAGCGCGCCTTTCCCGCGGCTTCGATCGAAGCGCTGGTGTTTGCCGGAACGCGAGGGCATTCTTTCAGGTAATCCCGACCTTGCGGAGGTCATCGCCATTCCGCAGCGGCCGGGTGCACAGGAAACGCTCGCGCTGATACGGCGGCTGGCGCGGCGCTACGATCTAGCGCTCTCGACCCAGAGCGGCGATCGGCCGACGACTTTGGCCTGGATTGCAGGCCGGCAAAGCGCGGGGCCGGTCGAAGCTGCTGGTTTGTCAGCGCGACGGTAAAGCGGTTGGCGCTGACGCGGTCTTATGTCAGGGACCGTGAACAACACCGTGTTCGCGATGTCCTTCGTCTCGCCGAACTCATCGGCATTCCCGCTGTCGCGGAAATCGTTTGTCCGGACGGCGACGTGCGCCCCGAGCTGTCTTCCGGCGTCGGCCCTATGCCGTCGTGCATGCCGCGCCGATGTTCACCTACAAGCGCTGGACGGCGGAGGGATGGCGCGAACTTGCCGCGGCGCTGCGCCAGCGCGGCCTTGGCGTCGTCATCAGCGGCGCTGAGAGCGACGCCAGCTATCTCGACGAGGTTTGGCGCGGCTCCGACGTTACGCGCCTCGACGGCAAACTCGATTGGCCGGAACTTGCCGCGGCGATTCGCGGTGGGCAGGTCTATATCGGGCCGGATACCGCCATCACCCATCTTGCCGCTGCGACCGGTGTTCCGACGGTGGCGCTTTACGGGCCGACCGATCCGCGTCTTTGGGGGCCGTGGCCGATTGGGGGGCTCGACTCAGCCTTGGCGGCGGCCGGCACAATTCAGCAGCGTGGCAATGTCTGGCTGGTGCAAAATCCGTTGCCGTGTCTGCCGTGCCAGCTCGAGGGTTGCGAGCGCCGGCTCGACAGCTTCAGCCGCTGCCTCGACGAGCTCGGCAGCGCCAGGTTATATCCGCGGTGGATCAGGCGCTTGCGGTGAAGCCGCGCGGCCTGATCTTGGGCGGTTCTCGGGGTGGCGCGGCTGGCGAAAGCCCGGTAATGACATGGCGGAACGTACCCGGCAGCGGATTCGGCATGCTCGGACTGAATTTAAGCCCGCGCAGGACACTCGTCATCGCCCATGACTTGATCATGACGGCGGCGGCGATCGTCGCGAGTTTCTACATCCGCTTTGAAGCCGTCGGTCTTGCGGAGCGGCGTGAACCGCTGCTCTTTTTCCTGCCCGGCTTCATCGCCTATGCCGGCATCGTTTATTACCTGTTCCATCTCTACGAAGCGAAGTGGCGCTTCGCGTCGTTGCCGGATTTGATGAACATCTTGCGCGCGTCGACGGTGCTCGCCGATATCGTTGCTGGCGCTCGATTATGTTCTGGTCGCGCCGAACGTGCTCGGCCAGTTCTTCTTCGGCAAGATCACCATCGTTCTGTATTGGATTCTGCAGAATCGTGTTCCTCGGCGGCCCGCGGATCGCCTATCGGTATTTTCGCTACACGCGCACGCGGCAACACGCCCTGCGCCGAGGCCGCCAATCCTACCTTGATTCTTGGCCGCGCCGCCGACGCCGAGGTTTTGTTGCGCGCCATCGAAAGCGGCGCGGTGCAGAAAGATCTGGCCGGTCGGCGTGCTGTCGCCGTCCGCTGGCGGATCAGGGGCAATCGATACGTGGCATTCCCGTGCTTGGCGACTTTTCCGATCTCGATCGGGTGGTCAGCGACTTTGCGGAACGCGACACGATCGTGTCGCGCGTGGTCTTCACGCCGTCGGCGTTCGAGCCGGACGCCAAGCCCGAAGCGACCTTGATGCATGCGCGCCGCCTCGGGCTTGACGGTGAGCCGCCTGCCTTCGCTCGACGATGGCGGCGAGATGCCGCGGCTGGCGCCGGTCAATGTCGAGGATTTGTTGCTGCGGCCGAGCGTCAAGATCGATTACGGGCGGCTGGAAGGTTTCCTCAACGGCAAATCGGTCGTGGTGACCGGCGGCGGCGGCTCGATCGGTGCCGAGATTTGCGACCGCGTCATCGCGTTCGGCGCGTCGCGGCTGCTCATCATCGAGAATTCCGAACCGGCACTGCATGCGGTGCTCGAAACGCTCGCCACCAGAGCAGGCGCGGCCCGTGATCGACGGCCGCATCGCCGACGTCCGCGACCGCAGCCGCCTGTTTCGGCTGATGGCGGAGTTCAAGCCCGACATCGTCTTTCACGCCGCGGCGCTCAAGCACGTGCCGCTCCTCGAGGCGAACTGGGAAGAAGGCGTCAAGACCAACGTGTTCGGCTCGGTCAATGTCGCCGACGCGGCCGCCGCGGCGGGCGCCGCGGCGATGGTGATGATCTCGACCGACAAGGCGATCGAGCCGGTTTCGGTGCTCGGCGCGACCAAGCGCTTTGCCGAAATGTATTGTCAGGCGCTCGACGCCGATTTCTCGCGCCAGCGCCGACGCCGACAGCGGCCGGATGCGGCTGATCGCGGTGCGGTTCGGCAACGTGCTCGCTTCCAACGGCTCGGTGGTGCCGAAGTTCAAGGCGCAGATCGATGCCGGCGGCCCGGTGACCGTCACGCATCCCGATATGGTGCGTTACTTCATGACCATTCGCGAGGCGTGCGATCTCGTGGTCACTGCGGCGAGTCACGCACTCGGGTCCCGATCGCTCCGACGTCTCGGTTTATGTGCTGAACATGGGTCAGCCGGTCAAAATCGTCGACCTTGCCGAGCGCATGATCCGGCTTGCCGGCCTGGAGCCGGGCCGCGACATCGATATCGTGTTCACCGGTACGCGTCCCGGCGAGCGGATGCAGGAAATCCTGTTTGCGCGCGAGGAGCCGATGGTCGGACATCGGCTTTGTCGGCGTCGTCGCGGCGCGGCCGGTGCAGCCGCTCGCTTGATGTCGATGCGCGGCTGGCTGGCCATGCTCGAGCAGGGATTGGCGCGCGAAGAGCGCGAGGCGATCTACCGCGTGCTGACGCGAAGCGGTGCCGGATTTCCGCGGCGCCGCCGCCTGAACCATCGCGGCAAGGCCGGCGCGGGTGTCGTGCGGCGGCTGCCAGCCGGCTGCGATCAGTTTGCCGGGATCGACCCGCAAATTGCCGCCGATGCGGTGCCAGACGTCGGCGCGCCGGAGCAACCGCAGCGGCCATTCGATATAATCGGTCGACATCGGCATGATGAGCGCGCCGGCGGCCCCTGGCCTGCCGTAGCGTTGCAATAACGTCGACGAGCCGCGGCGCAATTCCGGGATCGGCCACCACGTAGGTTTCGCCGACGGTCTGCGGCGTCGAAAGCACGAAGTCCAATGCCGAGATGAAATTGTCGATGCCGAGCAGCGAGCGGCGGTTGACGAAATCCTTAACCGGCAGCGGCAAGCGCGTGGCCGCGGCGCGCGCCAGCATTGCGAAATTTCCCTTCACGCCGGGCCGTAGAGCAGCACCGGGCGCAGGATCGTGAACGGCACGCCGGAGCTGCGCACGGCTTGCTCGGCGGCGAGCTTCGAGCGGCCGTAAGCGTCGGTCGGCGCAGGCGGATCGCGTTCCGGTCAGGGCGTGATCGGCGGCCGGGCCGCTCTGCGCGCGGATCGAAGAAACGAAAACGAAGCCGGCTTACGCCGGCCTGCGCGGCCGCCGTGGCGAGCTGCGCCGTCGCCTGATGATTGACGCGATCATAGAGCGCGGCTCCGACGCCGCGGCCGATATGCGCGATGCCGGCGATGGATGGACGACCTGATCGATGCCCGCAAGCAGCGGCGACCAATCGAACGGTTCGGCCAAATCGCCGATGTTGCACAATTTCGACGCCGTCTGGAAAGGCAGGTGCGGCCGCCGGACCGCAGCGCGCACCGCATGGCCATCTTTCGCCAATGCGGCGACCACGGCGCGGCCGATAAAGCCGGAAGCGCCCGTGACCAGGATCGCGGCTCATGTGCTTGCCTCGCGTCGAAAGCCAGCGAGCAGCCAGGCCACGAGGATGAACGCGGCAACGACGGCGCACGATGCCGCTTGTCAGGCCGGGCACGATCACTGTCATTACCGACAAAAAGCCGAGAGCGATGTTTACCGCAAACACGCGCGCGACCACGGCCATCGTGGCAAAGCCGTTATCGGTGGCGCGCTGATAAAAATGCGTGCGGTGCGCTTGCCGGATCGGTTCCCCGCGGACGGCTCGTCGCAACAAGGTGATCGTGGCGTCGGCGAGATAGTAGAGCGGCGCGACCAGCGCTGCGACCAGATGGCCGCCGCCCGCGACAAGCAGCAGCAGAACACCAAGAATGAGACCGATCGGCAGGCTGCCGACGTCGCCGAGAAAAATCCTGCGCAGTCGGCCGATTGAAATAAGCAAAGCCGATCGTGGCGCCGCCCAGCGCGAGCGACAGCGCCGTGCGCGTAAGGCGGGCAGACCGCCCGCAAAGCCGATGCACTGCCAGCGTTGCCGTGAGTGGGACCATTTCCGCGACGGTCATCCAGTCGATGCCGTCCATGAAGTTGACCAGATTGACGAACCAAAGGCCGCCGATCAGCAGCAAGACATCGCTCGAGCCACCACGGCAGTGCCGGAAGAATACGCATCTGCTCGGGCACTGCATAAAGCACTGCGGCGATGACGATGGCTTGCAGCGCAAATCGCGGGGCAACAGGTAACGGCCTGATGTCATCGATCGCTCCAAGGCCTGTCATCACGACAATCGCGGCGCCGATAATAAGCAGCGATGCAGCTTGCGGATGAGGCAAGCGAAGTAAATGTCAGCGCGGCGCCGACCGTGACAAGCGTCGCGGCAACGATGGCGAGGCCGCCGCCTTGAGGTGTCGGCGTGCGATGGGATGATCGCGCGTTCGGTCTGGCAAGGGCGTAGCGTGTCAGCCCGGGCAGCAGGACAATAATCAATATCGCGGTGAGGATAGCCGCAACGATGACGATCGCGGCGCTGCCTAAAATCGACAATGTGCTGATGCCCCCCGCCATCGTCCGCGCCTAGTAAAGAGGCCCGGTGTCGCCGACAGATCCCGGTCTCACGCCAAAGGTCATATCGAGCGGTGAGTAGGTCTGCTTGCTGCAGCCGTCGGTTAAAACTGCGTATCGCGCGTCCACGACCACAGTCTGGTTAAAGAACAAGGAATAAGTACGCCTGTGTCCATGCTCCATGAAGTGGACACAGGTTACCCAGGTCCAGCCCTTTTCAGATTCCACCCAGCGCGGTGTCGATATTTCGGCGGGATCGTATGGCGACAGATCCTTGAAGTTCGCCTTCATGTAGGTGGCGATAAGCTTGGTGTAGGCGGGGTCCACTCCGGCAGGCGGCGGCGTGGCTTCGCTCGGCAGCGCCAGGCTGCTGCATCCCTGCACAACTACAATCGCTGACAGGAGCACCGCCGCAGCAGCAGGATCGACGCGGTTGACGGCCGGTTAGGAAATCCTTCACACCGGGACCGTAGGAACTCTGGTTGCCAGTTCGCCTGTCGAACATCGGGCCGGTGTCGGCCGATAACGGTCGGGACATCACAGTCCCGCCACGAAATCGGGCCATCTCCTTTTGTTCAGGGGGACGATCCAGCAGGTGACATGATACTCAAGCGGCACGCCTTGGCGCTGTTGGCGCTCAGCTTTGGTCTCGTTGTCGGAGCCTGCGCCCAGGTTTCCGGGTCCGTTTCCGATGCCTGGCCGCACTGGGCAGGAGGCGAGCCGGCCGGTACTCCACCGCGGCCCGGCACTCCGGGCTATGAGAATTTTATCGCTCATCGGCAGGCAGCGGACACTGCGGGCCAGCAGCAACCGCCTGCCGCGACCGGAAGCACGACGACTGTGCCGGCCCCAGCGGTCGCTGTAAACCCGGCGGCTCCCGCACCGCAAAGCCCACCGCCCGCCAACAACACGGTCGCGCGCGGCAATTTGTACTAGCGGCTGTGCCGTCCGCGCTGTCATCGATCTCTTGAGCTCTCGCGGTCCGCCGATCGAGCCGTTAGGCGACGCCCGCGCGCAACAGATCGTGAAAATGCACGATCCCAACGGGCAATCCCTGCTCCACGACAAACAGCGCCGTGATCTTGGAGGAATTGAGGATTTGCAGCGCTTCGCTTGCCATTTGATCCGGACGAACGGTTTTGGGTGATCTGGTCATCACCTCGTCGACGGGGGCCTGAAGCAGGTCGACGCGCATATGTCGGCGCAAATCGCCGTCGGTGATGACACCGGCGAGCTTGCCGTTGCTCTCGACAACCGCAACGCAGCCAAATCCCTTCGAGGTCATCTCGACGATCGCTTCGGACATCGGCGCCCCGCGCTTGATCTGCGGAATGCTTGGCCCGGTATGCATCACATCGCGGGTGAATTTCAGTGCCGCGCCCAATTTGCCGCGCGGATGGAAGACGCCGAAATCCAGCGCCGTGAATCCTCTGCTTTCAAGAAGCGCAATCGCGAGCGCGTCGCCCAGCGCGAGCTGCATCAACGAAGAGGTGGTCGGCGCCAGGTTGTGCGGACAGGCTTCGCGGGACTCCGGCAACGCCAGGACAATGTCCGCAGCCGTGCCGAGCGTGCTGCCGGCGCTGGCGGTGATAGCGATCAGCGTAATTCGAAAACGCCGCGAATAAGTGATCAGGTCCTTAAGCTCTTCGGTCTCGCCCGACCACGACAGCGCCAGCATGACGTCGTCCGACGTAATCATGCCGAGATCGCCGTGGCTTGCATCGGCGGCGTGGACAAAAAATGCCGGCGTTCCGGTCGACGCAAGCGTCGCGGCGATCTTGCGTGCCACGTGACCGGACTTGCCCATGCCGGTGACGATGACGCGTCCGTGCGCGTTGCGGATGGCGTCGACGGCAGCGGCGAATGGTGCGCCCAGGCCGTTGCACATCGCCGCAGCCAGGGCGTTTACGCCGTCGCGTTCGGTGCCGAGCGTTCGCAGCGCCGAAGCGATGTGGGCGGACTTGGGATTGGCTCCGAAGTCATGGTTGCCGCATCGGGAGAAGTCACTCTGGCACGCTTTTCCACTTGAACCTACTCCGCAGTCCGCGCGCTTTAACAAACGGCCCGAAAGGTATTGCAGCTCGATTAGAGCGGTTACTTCGACCGGTTATTTGGACCAGGCGTTGAAGGCGTCGTTAAAGGCGCGGTCGCCAGGCGGGCCTTTTTCTACAGCAAGAATGGCGCGGCCGCCGTTGGTGTACACGAGAGGAATGTCAAACCATTCCTGATCCTTGAGCAATTGCAAATTGCGCTGCTTGTCGGCGTCGACCGCAGACAGGCCGATAAGGAAAAACCCGTTTGTTACCTTCACCGCAAGGCCTGCCAGGGGCGTGCCTCGGGCCTGCTCGGCCTGCTTCATCAGGACGCCGGGTACATTGGCGATACCGCCGCCGGGAAAATCGGAGGGCAGGTTGAACATGACCTCGATGGTATGACTTGCCGGCAGCGCCTTGTCGGTATTGCGCCGCAGCGACCAGGTGACGGTCATGCGGCGGTCCGGAATTTCGATGTCGGCGCGAACCGCGAGCTCCGGTGCCAGTCCGGGGCCGGGGGAAACCGTCTCGGTGCGCCAGATCGCAGAGCCGACGAAGCGTCGGCCTTGCGGATCATTCGGATCTTCTTCGTAGAGAACGACGCGTTGCGCAACGGCTGGCGCAGCCTGGTCGCCGGTAGCGGGTGCGCCAGTGCCGGGCGACTGGCCCTGGTTCTGATCTTGGGGAACTCGGCCGGAGAATTTCGGCTGCTGCGCCGGCTGCTGTTGCTGCGCCGTCTCGGTTGGCGCGTGCGATCCGAACCGCGCCACGAGATGTGAAACATTGGGCCATTGCCAGGCAAAGACGGCGGCGAGAATGCCGACGATGCAGCCGATGACGGCAATCCTGATGATACCGACATACGAGCGAGGTGGCCGCGTATGCTCGTATTCGTCGTCTTCAACCGGGGGGCGCGGTGGCTGCGCCCGACGGCCGGATTGCCCCGGATACAGTGGCGGCTCGTCATCTTCGAGGTGGAATGACGGCTCGAGACTTTCTTGCTGCAGGCTGTCGTAATCGTGCAATTCGTCGGAATTGAGCTTCGGCTCGAAGCGATCACGCACGGTGGCGGAGACAGATCGTCGTTGATCTGACGCGGCAGTGGCTCGTAGCTGTCACGAGTTTCGCGTGCCGACCTCGCCGCCTTGGCAGACGCCGAGCCAAGATCGTCAGCATCGTTGACGACATTACGAAAGCCCCTGATGCCTTCCCGCGGCGGCGGCGGTGACCGCGCGCCTAACAACCTGCCACGTGCGGTCGGCGGGCTACTGCGGGGCGGCGGTTGCGCTGGAGCCTGGGGTTCCGGCTCGGTTTGAGCCGCCGCCGCAAATGTCTTTGGCTCGGCCTCGCGTGGCGCCTCGTACCAGGGAGCATCCTGCTCCTCGACCGGCGCCTTCGGCACGGCTCGCGCTTGTTGCGGGGGCGGTGCAGGGGGAGGTGGTGCGGCAGGCGGCAGGGGGGACGGAGACGCTGCGGGTGGAGGAGCGGTGCGGACCGCGGGTCTGAGCGGACGCGGCTCGAACCGCGACTCCGTTCGCGCCTCCAGGCGCGCCTTGCGCGCGGCATCGGCTTCGACTTTGCGGATCGCTTCTTCCAGCGCGAGCCGCTCGCGGGTGATATCGGATTCCGAAAGCGGCGGATCGACAGAGCGCAGCTGGGTAACCAGCGCAGAGCGCGCCCGCTCATAGAGTCCCCGGCGTGCTTCACCGGTACTCTTGCCAAGCCCCTCGACGGCGCGGGCTATGAGCGGCTGATAGTCGGTCATGGAATGAGCTTACGCTCGGCTCCCTTTATTTTCATCCTGATTAAGCTTCAAACGGATTCTGCATCAGGATCGTGTCCTCGCGCTCCGGGCTGGTAGACAGCAGCGCCGCAGAACAGCCGACCAACTCCTCGATCCGGCGAACGTATTTGATAGCCTGAGCCGGAAGTTCCGCCCACGAACGGGCGCGCGCCGTCTTTTCGTTCCAGCCGCCAATGGTTTCGTAGATCGGCTCGACCCGTGCCTGTGCGTGTTCGCTCGCCGGCAGATAATCGATCTCCTTGCCGTCCAGCCGATAGGCAACGCAGACTTTGAGTTCATCAAAGCCGTCAAGAATGTCCAGCTTGGTCAGTGCCAGGCCGTTGATGCCGCTGGTCCGTACTGTCTGGCGCACCAGGACCGCATCGAACCAGCCGCAACGGCGCGGCCGGCCGGTGACGACACCGAATTCCTTGCCGCGTTCGCCCAGCGTCTTCCCGACCTCGTTGAGTTGTTCGGTTGGAAACGGGCCGGCGCCGACGCGTGTCGTATAGGCCTTGCAGATGCCAAGCACATAGCCGATCGCATTCGGCCCAAGGCCCGAGCCAGTCGCCGCCTGCGCGGCGACAGTGTTCGATGACGTTACGTATGGATAAGTGCCGTGGTCGATATCGAGCAGCGCACCCTGCGCGCCCTCAAATAGAATGCGTTTGCCTTCGCGCCGCCATTCGTCGAGTTTCGACCAGACCGAGTCCATGTAAGGCAGCACTTTCGGGGCAACTTCCGCCAGTTCGTCATAGAGCGTGCGCGGTTCGATTTCCGTCATGCCGAGTCCGCGGCGCAGCGCATTGTGGTGCGCCAGCAGGCGATCGAGCTTGCCGTTGAGCATTTCCAGGTCAGCGAGATCCATCAGGCGGATGGCGCGGCGTCCGACTTTGTCCTCGTAGGCCGGGCCTATGCCGCGGCCGGTCGTGCCGATAGCTGACTTTCCCGAAGCCTTCTCGCGCGCGACATCCAGCTCCTGATGCAGCGGCAGTATCAGCGGCGTGTTCTCGGCGATACGCAGCGTCTCCGGTGTGACAGTGACGCCCTGACTCTTCAGCGTCCCGATCTCACGGAGCAGGGCGTGCGGATCGAGCACCACGCCATTGCCGATGACCGACATTTTGCCCGGCCGCACCACGCCTGATGGCAGCAGCGAGAGCTTATAGGTCGTTCCATCGATGACCAGCGTATGGCCAGCGTTATGGCCGCCCTGGAAGCGGACAACGATGTCCGCCTGCTCAGAGAGCCAATCAACGATCTTGCCTTTGCCTTCGTCGCCCCACTGAGAGCCGACCACGACAACATTTGCCATGAGGCGCTATCCCCAAGAGGCCGATGAAAACTCAGATGAATCGGATATCGGCCGAAGCCGACTGCCCCGGATAATGGATGACGCGCGGCGAAGCAAGGAAAACGGCCTGCCAGCGCCATCTATCCCGGCTCAAATTGCTGGTATTACAGTAAATTCGGGCCGGGGACGGGCTTTGGCAGGAGATTCCGGCGCCTTTCCGGCAAACCGCGGCTCCGGCAGCGAGCCGATTGTCGCAGGCTCTGGCGCTTAAAGCAGCTATGCGGGGGCAGGGCTGGCGGGGCGGGGCCGTCCACGATAGCCCTCTGCCACGCGAAAAATCAGAAAAGACGACCAAGCAAGCCCGTTAAAGGGGGAACTGCCGTCCATGCCGGGAACGTCTGCTGCCAGTCCCCCCCGTCGCGGCGGCTGGCTCCTCGACCAGCCCTATCTTCTGCTGTCGCTCACGTCGCTGTTCTGGGCCGGCAACACGATCGTCGGTAGGGGCGTCGTCGGACACGTGCCGCCGATGACACTCGCCTTCATCCGGTGGGGCGGCGCTGCCCTGATCCTGTTGCCGTTCGCCGCGCGCCACATTGCGCGCGACTGGCCGATTATCCGGCAGCACATCGGCCTTATGGTGCTGCTCGCGCTGACCGGCTTCTCGGCCTACAACACGATTGCCTATTACGGGCTGCAATACACCACAGCGATCAACGGACTGCTGCTGCAATCGATCGGGCCGTTGTTCGTCGCGCTGTGGACATTTGCGTTGTACGGCGATCGCCTGACGTGGCGTCAGGCCGGCGGCATTTGCGTTTCGTTGTGCGGCGTCATCATCATTATTTGCCACGGCAGCCTCGCCGTGCTGCTCAGCATCAACTTCAATCGCGGCGACGTGATGTTTCTGATCGCGTTGGTATTCTACGGCTTTTATACCGCCATGTTGCGCAGGCGACCGCCAATCCATCCGCTGTCATTCCTGACCGTCGGCATGGGCTGGGGTGCGATATTTCTGATTCCCGCCGTTATCTGGGAACTCGCCAACGGGAAGACGCCGATTATCGATACCGAAAGCGTGCTCATTTTCGCTTTCGTGTGCATCTTCCCGTCGCTGCTTGGCTATTTGTTTCTCAATCGCGGTGTCGAGTTGATTGGCCCCAATCGCGCGGCGCCATTCATGCACCTGGTGCCGGTATTCGGATCCGTCATGGCGATCGTACTGTTGGGCGAACACTTCGAGCTGTTTCACGCGGTCGGTTATGGCCTCGTGTTTTCGGGTATTACGATCGCGACCAGAAAAAGCAGCGCTGCTCCCGACCGCAGCCAAAACGCAGCAGACAAAGCTTCAGCCTGACGAACGGTGGCGTCCTAAGCGTGATCCGGAAAAGTGGATACCGGTTTTCCGAAAAGATCATGCTTTGCTAAACATCTAGACCATGATCCGATTCAATTGATCATGCTCTAGAACCGCAGCGCCTTGGCTTGCTGCACCTGCGGCAGCGCCAGCACCTTGCTCAGGACATCGGCCGGCAATTCGCCGTCGATCTCGATCAGGGCGATAGCGTCGCCGCCTGCAGTTTCCCGGCCGACGTGAAAGGTCGCGATGTTGATGCCGGCATCGCCAAGCGTTGACGAGAACTTGCCGATGAACCCGGGCTTGTCGAGATTGGTGATGTAGATCATCGAAGGCCCGAACTCGGCATCCATCCGGATGCCCTTGATGTTGACGATGCGCGGCCGTCCATCGGCAAACACTGTGCCGGAGACGTGACGCGACTGCCGGTCAGTAACGACGGTGACCGTGATCAGGCTTTCGTAATCGCCTTCGGCTTCCCGGCGGGTTTCCTCAACCACGATGCCGCGGTCCTTGGCGACGATTGGAGCGGATACGACGTTGACGTCCTGCAGCATCGGGCGCAGCAATCCGGCGATGGCGGCGGAAGTGAGCGCCTTGGTATTCATCTGCGCGACGCCGCCTTCATAGACGATCTGAACACGCTGGATGCCGGTTTCGGTCAACTGGCCTGCAAAAGAACCGAGCTTTTCGGCCAGTTCGATGAAGGGTTTAAGCTTCGGTGCTTCTTCAGCGCTGATCGAGGGGAAATTGACGGCGTTGGTGATCGCGCCGCGCAACAGATAGTCGGCCATCTGTTCGGCAACTTGCAGCGCCACGTTCTCTTGCGCTTCCATCGTCGAGGCGCCGAGGTGCGGCGTGCAGACCACGTTCGGCAGGCTGAACAGGCAGCTCTGCGTTGCGGGCTCTTCGCGGAACACATCGAGAGCCGCACCGGCTACATGGCCGGACTTGAGTGCTTCGCATAAAGCCGCTTCGTCAACGAGTTCGCCGCGCGCGCAGTTGACGAGGCGAACGCCTTTTTTCATCAACCCAAGGGTCTTCGCATTGACGATGCTTCGCGTGCTGTCAGTCAGCGGCGTATGAAGCGTGATGATATCGGCGCGGCGCCACAGTTCGTCGAGCTCGACCTTCTCGACGCCGAGCCGCATGGCGCGTTCGGCCGACAAATACGGATCGTAGGCAATCACTTTCATCTTCAGGCCGATGGCACGGTCGGCGACGATCGAGCCAATGTTGCCGCAGCCGATGACGCCGAGCGTCTTGCTGAAGATCTCCATGCCGAGAAATTTGTTCTTTTCCCACTTGCCGGCGCGCGTCGAAGCGTCGGCTTCCGGAATTTGCCGCGCCAGCGAGAGCATCAACGTGATGGCGTGTTCGGCGGTCGTGATCGAATTGCCGAACGGCGTATTCATCACGATGACGCCGCGTGCGGTGGCTGCCGGGATATCGACATTGTCGACGCCGATGCCGGCGCGGCCGATCACTTTGAGGCTCTTGGCCTTCTCCAGCATTTTGGCGGTGACTTTGGTGGCCGAGCGAATCGCCAGGCCATCGAAGCCGTTGATCGTTTCGGCAAGCTTGTCTTTATCCTTGCCGAGGTTGGGCTGGAAATCGACCTCGACGCCGCGATCCTTGAAGATCGCGACTGCTGCAGGCGACAGGGCGTCGGAGATGAGAACTTTCGGTGCCATGGCTACCTCACGCGGCCTTCGCCAAGGCATCCTTGGCGTTGGCGTAAGCCCAATCGAGCCAAAACGTCAGCGCTTCGACATCGGCGCGCTCGATCGTCGAGCCGCACCAGATGCGCAATCCTGACGGCGCATCGCGGTAAGCGTCGATGTCATAGGCGACGCCTTCCTTGTCGAGCGCGGCGGCGACGCCTTTGACGAAAGCGGCCTGCACATCGGCGGAGAGCTTCGTTACCGCGGGATCGACGACCTTTAGGCATACGGAAGTGTTGGAGCGCTGCGACGGTTCGCGCGCCAGAAAGTCGATCCAGCCGGTGCGCTCTACCCAGTCGGCGATGACCTTGGCATTCGCGTCGGCGCGAGCCTGAAGCGCGGGTAAGCCGCCGACCGACTTTGCCCATTCGAGGGCGTCGAGATAATCCTCAAGGCACAGCATCGACGGCGTGTTGATCGTCTCGCCCTGAAAGATCGCCTCGTTGAGCTTGCCGCCCTTGGTCATGCGAAAGATTTTTGGCAGCGGCCACGGCGGCGAGTAGCTTTCAAGCCGGGCAACCGCACGCGGCGACAGGATCAGCATGCCGTGCGCGGCTTCGCCGCCTACCGCCTTCTGCCAGGAAAAGGTCACCACATCGAGCTTTGGCCAATCAAGCGGTTGTGCGAATGCAGCGGACGTCGCATCGCAGATGGTAAGTCCGGTGCGATCGGCCTTGATCCAGTCGGCATTGGCGACGCGGACGCCCGACGTCGTGCCATTCCAGGTGAACACCACGTCGCTTGCCGGATCGACCTTGCTGAGATCGGGCAACTCGCCATACGGCGCCCGCATCAGCGTCACGTCCTTGAGTTTGAGTTCCTTGGCGATGTCGCTGACCCAGCCTTCGCCGAACGATTCCCAGGCCAGCATGGTGACCGGGCGTTGTCCCAGCAGCGACCACAGTGCCATCTCGACAGCGCCGGTGTCGGAGGCCGGAACGATGCCGATGCGATAGTCCGCCGGCACCCGCAGCACTTCACGGGTTAAATCGATGGCGCGCTTGAGCTTGGCCTTGCCCGGCTTCGAGCGGTGCGAGCGGCCTACAAATGCGTCGGAGAGGGCTTGAGGGGTCCAGCCCGGGCGCTTGGCACAGGGGCCGGATGAAAAATGCGGCACGCGCGGCCGCGCAGTCGGCATAGTCGTCATGATCTATCCTTCCAGATAGTCGCCCCTCGGTGGGGAGGGGTAGCCCGGGGCTGCAATTAAGGGGCTAAGCGCGCGCCGTCAAGCGCCCCGCGAAAACTTGCGCGGATGCCAGGAACAGGCTGGATCAAAACTTGATGCCAGCGCCAACCCGAGCGCTGTTGATAGCAAGGTGGGTGCCGTCGATCGGCGCAAATCCTACATACTCCCACTCTGCCCGCACGAACACGTTGGAAAGCAGCGCGTAATCCACGCCAAGTCCCGCAGCCCAGCCGTATATGATCATACCCTGTTGGCTATTTGTTTGCGGACCAGGGAGGGCCAGTGCGCCCGGGAGGCCAGTCGTCGTTGTTCCATCCACCGGGTTCGTAACAATATCTGTCCGGGTCCCTGATACGGTCGCGGTTTGCGCGACGTCGGCTCGTCCGACCGCCAAGCCGCCGAATAGATACGGCAGAAAACAACCCGCTTCCCAGCCAGCGCGCAGCCGGAAGGTTGCAATGTCGCTGACGTGAAGGGATGAATTGCCCGCGACCGTTACGTCGTATTGGTACGTCGTATTCGGAGGAGCATTGCTATTGTCAATAAACTCGCGGGATATGGCTGATCCCGATTCGCCCGTGAGCGAGTAGCGATTATAATTTGCTTCGACTTCAACGATGACGTCTTCATACTCGAAATTGTATCCGACGAAGCCACCGTAGTTAGTGCTAGCGGTGCTGATAGTCCCAAGCACCGCCCAATCTGACACGTCGTTTGAAAGGTTTGAACTGCGCAGGATGTCAGCTACCAGCGGACCAACGCCTCCGCTGAAGTCCATTGCAGAGCTTGAGTAGCCGCCTTGAATACCACCATACACGCCGCCCCAATGAGTGGTTGGCTGTGAGCCACGCAGTATGTCGAAGTCGCCCGCAAAGGCGCTGGTCGGCAACGCCAGCAGTGCCAGAGCACAAATCACCGAACGCATCGAACAACTCCGTCCTTTTGGCGCGCAACAGGCGGCCAAACGCGCGTAATCATCGGGCATTAACCTTAATGGAGCGTTAGCTCCGGACTTACCGGTGCGGTGCGCAGACGCGGATGTCTGGCTGACTGGAGCGTCTCAAAATAAAAACGGCGCGGTTGCCCGCGCCGTTCGCATTTCTGAGGATATTTCTCTAGCCAGCTATCAGTCGCGGCTCGCAAGTGGATATTGCGGCTGGTACTGCGGCTGTGCGACTTCAACCGGGAAACGCCAACGCACGCCCAGCATCAAGTCGTTCGAGCTGAGACTTTGTAACTTGTAGGAGTTGGGGTTGCAGCCGCCGGTACAATCTATCGTATCGGTGACCGAGCCGTAATTGAGGTAGCGGTAGGCGAGTTCCACCGAGAAATTCTGCGTCACAGCGTACGAAACGCCGGCGTGGAGGGCCCAGGCAAGATTGAAGTTGCTGCTATTGCGGCCGATCCCGCTGCCGGCCGTTGGGACACCGACATCGACCAAATTGTCGAGCACGTTATAGGCGACGCCGACGCCGGCGCCGACGAATGGCGTTATGCAATCCCAAGTGCCGAGGTCGATGTAACCATTGGCGAGGAACACTGTAGATTTCAACTCGCCTTGATAGGTATCGACGAATGTTCCGGCGCCGATAGTGTAAATGCCGAACGCATTGAGCGCGGACTTTGTGCGATATTCGCCGGTGACATCGAAACGGAGCCAGTTATTGACCTCGTAGCCGACGCCCGCGTTAAAAAAGGTCGTATCGCCCAATGACGCGTTCTTGATGGCGAAGTTGCTGGTGTTGAGCGGATTTTGCTGAAATTGGAGATCGGCGTCGCTGGTAATGCCGATACCGATGTTGCCGCGTAGATACCAGCCGCCCAAAGGCTGCGGGGCGGCGACCGGTGGCGGTGCGTAGACCATCGGCGGGGGTTGATAGGGTGGCGGCTGCAGTGGCGGCACGCCCATATCCGCGGCGAAAGCAGCTGTCGTTAGCATGCTTGTCGCGGCGGCGCTTATTAAGAGCCTAACGCTGACCATGGCTTCGTCCTTTCCTCAGGCGAGCCATGCCCTGTGCAGGCTCGCCGTCGATGAACCGGGACGAAGAGTGGCAGCAAATATTTAAGCGCGACTTAACCTTAACCTTTAACCGTGATTGTTAATGACCGCATCTGGCGCAGGCGGACAGTGCGCGGTTTGCGCGTGCTTCATCGGCTCGCCGCGGCCAGTTCCAGTAAGTATTTGTTAAGGACTAGAGCAAAGTCGTTTCAGATTGAATCGATCGTCGCTCTAGCATTTTGATTGAGCATGGTCTTTTCGGAAAACCGGCCTCCATCCTCGGATCAAGTCCGAGGGCAGGCTTTTTCCGGATCATGCTCTATCGGCCGCGCTCCACCGAAACAGCCGCACGCTTAGTCTTTGCTCTCGTCGAGCTCGCCGATGTGGTGCTGCGCGTAAAGTTCGAGACCAAGATTGGCGACGAGAGTAAGTTGTGTTTCAAGGAAGTCGATGTGCTCTTCCTCGTCATGCATCAGCTTCTCAAACAGATCGCGGCTGACATAGTCTTTCACCGAGTGGCAGTGGGTCGCGGCCTCCTGATAAAGCGCGCGTGCGGACATCTCGGCGGCGAGGTCGCAGTCGAGCACCTCTTTCACGGTTTGGCCGATGTGGAGCGGGTCTAGCACCTGCATGTTAGGGAAGCCGTCGAGGAAGATGATGCGATCGACCAGCTTGTCGGCGTGCTGCATTTCCTCGATGGACTCTTTGCGCCACTGTTTGGCCAGCGCTTGGTAGCCCCAATTTCCGAGCAGACGGTAATGCAGCCAGTATTGGTTGATCGCCGTCAGTTCGTGCCGCAGCCCCTTGTTCAGATAATCCAGGACTCCAGGCTCACCCTTCATGATCGTGCTCCAGCAATAGATACCAACGCCGGACAAAGTGACGACGTTCTTTCGGATTATAACAATTCTAATCTAGCTGGCTATAGGCACAGACGGAATAGCTGTAGATCGTCGATTTTTAGCGGAGCTAGCCGGCAGTCAGGAACCGGTGCCGTCGGTTTGGGCTGTCGTCGTGGCTGCCGCAAGCGCCTCATTCATGATGCGCCGAATCGTGCGGGCGCATCGCCCGCATTGGGCGCTGCAGCCAAGGCAATTATAAACTTGGCAGGTGGTCCGGGGCGACGACTCGCCCGAAAGCGTGCTGCGCACGTCCTGATCCGAGAACACGTTACACGAGCAGACAATCATCTTACGCAAGCCCGGCGGCGATTGGTCCGATATGTAACCATCTCTATCGCGGGAATCGTAACTTTGCAAATGAAATCAACTCTTTATAGGGATTCTAATCTTTGGTCAGCTCGGCAGATCCGTCGTCCTTACTCGCCGAGTTCCGATTCGCTAGAGTCCAGTTGGAGTTGCCGCTGCACATCTGGCGTTGAGCCAAATCCGCTGCCATCCGGGGTGTGGATAAGTCATCGGTGGTCAGGCTGTTGCGGTCTCTTCATCCTCATCCCGTCCACGCCTGCTGCGACGGCGGGGTCGCAGCCGCGAGAGCCGTGCCGGGATCGCGCACAAATCGTCGAGCAACCCTGCAAAGCGTTGGCCACGGGCGAGCGCGCGGTCGAGCGCCGCCATAGTGCGGGCGAGTCCCGGCTCGTCATCCTGGGTCCATGGGCGCAAAACCGAACCGAACAGCATCGCAAGACCCTGCGCGCGCATCATGCCGCGCGGACCCGAAGCCTTGATGCCGGCGGCGGTCAGCATCCATTGCTGCGACCGCACCGCGATGCCATTGAGCGCTACGGCCAGCGGCGGATTGCGCATGGCAGAGCGCAACACCGAGCGCACCGCCTCGCGGTGAGGCGCCATTATTTCGAGCCGGCGCATCAGCACGTCGAACAGGCGTTCGCGCGGCGGCTCTTCCGCCATGTCGCTTAAATCCTCGGCCAGTACGGCCTGATCGATGGCTTTGACGTGAGCGGCATAGATCGCCAGCGCCGATCCGAACTCGCCGCGCAACTGCGCAAGCGTGACGCCGGCCTCGCTGGCGATTTCGGCGAGACCGATTTGCTCGATCGGCTTTTCGGAGAGCAAAGCGAGGAAGGCTGCGATGATCTTTTCCCGATCGGTGCCTGCGGCCGGGGCCGCCGGTTTCGCGGCGGGTCGTGCTGACTTACCCCGGGATCTGCTTGCGGGCTTACGGGCCATGACAGCACTCCTGCAACGACGTGAACCTGAAACGCCCGAGATTATTCCCGCGCGCAAACTCTCTCATGAGATGTAGGCTTGTGCCGCGACGGTTCCAAGGCCGGGGTCGCGCCTGAAAACCTAGCCGGCTAGCTCGCGCGAACGCCTGGTTGCGGCCGCGACGGCGATTTTCATCAATGCAGCGAGGCCGTCTTTGCCCATCAAGACTTCGAGCGCGGCCGCCGTGGTGCCGCCTGGCGAGGTCACGTTCTCGCGCAAGGTCGCGGCGTCACGCGTCTCCCGATGCAACAGCTCGCCCGAGCCTGCCACGGTTTCTCGCGCAAGCTTGGCGGCCAGAGCCGGCGGAAGGCCGGCGGCAATGCCGGCTTCTGCGAGAGCTTCGGCGAGTAAGAACACGTAGGCGGGCCAGAGCCGGATACCGCAGTGACGGCATCCATCAGAGCTTCGTCGTCGACCCACTCGACCGTTCCGGTTGCCGAAAGCAGCCGATGCGCCAGGTTGCGCTGCGCGGTGCTGGCATTCTGAGCGACCGCAACTGTGATGCCGCGGCCAATCGCGGCCGGGGTGTTCGGCATGGCGCGAACCACCGCGCACGGACGTTTCAGTGCGTCTGAGATCGATCGCAGCGTGCGCCCGGCCATGATCGAGACAACGACAGTCGAAGGGCCGATCATCGTTGCCAATGCCGGCAACGCTTCGGTTGCCATTTGCGGCTTCACCGCAACGACGATGGCGTCGATGCTCGTCAGCGTACCAATGCCCGGATTTATCTGGGCGCCGCGTTGTTCCAGCGCAGCGATCGGTGGCGCCGGTTGCGGCTCAAGTACTGCGACAGCCTTTGGATCGAGGCCAAAACGCAGCCACCCTTCGAGCAGCGCGCCGCCCATCTTGCCGGCGCCGACAACAACAATGCGCCCGGAGAAATCGCGCAAATCGGGTGCCGCAGTGGTCACGCCTCGCCCGAAGTTTCGAACATGGCGGCTTCCATGGCTTCCCGCGCCGTCTTGCCGGCCCACACGACGAACTGGAATGCAGGGAAATAGCGCTCGCACGTATCAAGTGCGCAGCCGAGGACAGCCTCGCATTGGCTATCGGACGGAGCGATGCCGCCGGAAAGAACCAGCGCGTGGCGGAACATCACCATGCCGTTTTGCATCCAGACGTCGAAGTGGCCGATCCACAATTGCTCATTGATCATCGCGATGAGCTGCTGCACTTCGGGCAGTCGAAGTTCCGGAATTCTGATGTCAAAGGCACAGGCTACGTGCAGCGCCTCGATATCGCGCATCCACGTGAATGAGACTTGATAATTGGTCCACTTCCCAGTGACGACGAGGGCGATCTCATCTTCGCCCGAGCGTTCGAACGGCCAGTTGTTGCCGGCCGCCATATGCTCGACCACTTCGAGCGGATTGTTGATTTGGTCCCGTGAGATTTCAATGAGCGACATGCCGTCTCCAGCCCTGTTCCGGTCTTTGAGTGGAAGTGCGCACGCCACTGACGATTTAGAACGCTCGGCTGCGATTTGACGCAGGGACAACTCACGCCAACAAATTGACGGAGGAGCGCGAATCAGTACGCCCGCCGACTATAAACGGCACGAATCATCCCGCCAAATTCCGCAGAAAGGCTTTTGAGACCGCCAGTAACGGCACTCATGAAGTGATTTGCCCCCGATGCACAATGCTGTGTGCACGACAGTCCACAGAGATGGGACTGCGACAAGTTGACTCGGCAACCGAGGCAGACTGTTGGCGAGGTTGGGGCGCACAAATGTCGAGAGAATGGGATTGGAACTCGGCCGGAAGCGGAAACCCGCGAACTGGCGCCAAGCAATCTAGTCGAACAGGCTTGAAACCAACTCTTCGGTGGCAGTGCGGTTGATCGCTTCGCCGATCAATGGCGCGATCGACAGCAGACGGATATTGCCGGCGTCATTCACCGCCTTGGTCGGCAGGATCGAGTCGCTGATCACGAGTTCCTTCAGGTTCGACTTGGCGACGCGCGCTGCGGCGCCGCCGGAGAGCACGCCATGGGTGATATAGGCGTACACCTCGGCTGCGCCGCGTTCGAGCAGCGCATCGGCCGCGTTGATCAGCGTGCCGCCGGAATCGATGATGTCGTCGACCAGGATACAAACGCCGCCGTTCACCTGGCCGATGACGTTCGCGACTTCGGATTCGCCCGCGCGCTCGCGGCGCTTGTCGATAATCGCGAGTGGCGTGTTGATGCGTTTGGCCAAACCGCGCGCCCGCACCACGCCGCCGACATCCGGCGACACAACGATCACTTTACCGAGGTCAAAGCGCTGCCTGATGTCGCGCATCATGACCGGCGCGGCGAACAGATTGTCGGTCGGAATATCGAAGAAGCCCTGAATTTGTCCGGCGTGCAGGTCGAGCGTCATCACACGATCGGCGCCGGCGCGGGTGATCAGGTTGGCGACCAGCTTGGCCGAGATCGGGGTGCGCGGTCCCACTTTGCGATCCTGCCGCGCGTAGCCGAAATAGGGGATCACCGCCGTAATGCGCCGCGCCGATGCCCGGCGTAGCGCGTCCATGATGATCAGCAATTCCATCAAGTGGTCGTTGGCGGGAAAGGAAGTCGACTGAATCAGAAAAACGTCGGCTCCGCGCACGTTCTCTTGAATCTCGACAAAGATCTCGTTGTCGGCGAAACGGCGGACGATTGCTTTGGCCAGGGACGTGCCAAGATAATCGCCGATCGCCCCAGCGAGCGCGGGATTAGAATTGCCGGAGACGAGTTTGATCGCCCCGTTATTGCCCGCCATTCCCGCTCTCCTGCACGCCCCGGCAGAGACTTGGCCGACCTGATACAAGCCGCATGGGGGGCTGGCAATATGAATCAGGACCTTGTCCCCGCGGCTTTTAGGGCTGTGCTAACAGGGGGTTACGAAAGCGTCGCCGGCCGGGTCAGTCGGCTAGAGCGATCGCATTAACATGGCGGCCGTAGTCCGCTTCGCCCCGGTGGGTGGTGCGGCGGAAGCTGAAAAACCGGTCGGGGTCGGCGTAGGTACAATGCCCGACGTCTTCGATATGCCGGATGCCAGCCCGCGTCAGGCGGGAATCGATATAGCCGGGCAGGTCGAATAGGGCGTGCCCGTCTCGCGCCGCGGGCGCAAAGAAACGGCTGCTGGCCGGGTCTTCCCCGCGAAACCGCTCGATAAGATCGTTGCCGACTTCGTAGTTTTGCTGATGGATCATGGGCCCGAGCGCTGCCCGGATTTCGCCGCGCGCGGCCCCAAGGCGCTCCATGGCCTCGATTGTCGCCTCGACCACGCCGGTGAGTGCGCCGCGCCAGCCGGCATGGGCGGCGCCGATCACGTGCGCTTTCGGATCGGCCAGCAGGACCGGGCCGCAATCCGCAGTCGAGATGCCGATCGCCAGCGCCCGCATCCGCGTGACGATGGCGTCGGCGCGCGGCCGGGTTTCCGCGGTCCACGGCGTCTCGACGACCACAACCTGCGGAGAGTGGATCTGGTAAGCGGTCACGAAGCGATCCGGCGTAACGCCGATCGCGGCCGCCATGCGCGCGCGATTTTCGGCAACGTGTTCGATGGTGTCCTTTGAGCCTACGCCGCCATTGAGACTGGCATAGAGTCCGCCGGATACGCCGCCTTCGCGGGTGAAGAAACCATGGCGGATGCCGTCGAACGCTAATGTGGAAGCTTTGATCATCATGGTGCGGCTTCAAATCCCGGAACTGAAACGAGCCTCGGATCGGAGATCGCGAGCACCTTGAATAATTCCCCCATCCCCTTTGCGCCAGGCTCCGTCAATCGTGACAGCGCCATGTCAATTTCGAGTGCCTTGTCGATTTCGAGCGCCTTGTCGCGCGCCAAACCAGCTTTCAACGTCGCCGCGCGTTTATCGATGCCAAGACGGAACAAAAAGTCGCGTTGCTGAACCGGGCCGTGGACCCGGCTGCCGATGCTTTCTGCGATCTGTGCGAAGGCTTCGAAGTCGACATGCGCGGTAAGGTCAGCTTCACCGGGTGCTTGCAACGGATCGGCAAAGGCATGTCCGGCAACCGCCTGCAAAGTATCGCCAAGACCCACGTGCATATGACCGTAATCGATGATCAAAGCCGCGCCGTCCGAGCGCACGCGCCGCCCAAGCTCGATAGCCAGGCGATCGGAACGCCACTCAAAGACCGAATCCTCGGCAGACTGGCGCAACGCCCGCGGCAGCCCGGTCTCGAAATTCAGCAACGTCTCGCGCGCCAATCCAAATTGCAGCTTGCCGCTCGGTGTCAATTCGACGACGCGCTCATGCCAACCGAGGGACTGCCTTACGGCCTGGTGCACGGGCAGCGCATCGAGGAATTCGTTGGCGATGACGATGATCGGTCCGGGCGGCACTTCTTCGAAAGCGCTGTGCCACAACGCAGGAATGCCGAGCTCGGCGAACTGCTGCTCTTGCACCTTCTGTAACGCCGGACTGATTTCGACAAAATGCAAAACGACAGCGTCCCGGAAGTCTTTCATGACGCGGGCCGCACGCATCGCGTCCTTCATCAACGTGCCCCGGCCGGGACCGAGTTCGACAATGCGCACGTTTTCCGGCGCGCCCATCTGTTGCCAGACCGAAGCCATCCAGATTCCGATCAACTCGCCGAACATCTGGCTGATTTCCGGCGCGGTAACGAAATCGCCGCCGCGGCCGAACGGATCGCGATGCATGTAATAGCCGTACTGCGGATGGGTCAGACAATGGCGCATATAGTCGGCAACCGGCATCGGCCCGGCGGCGACGATCAGCCGGCAAATCTCGCGCGCGAGCGGCGATTGCTCATCAGCCATTGTCGATCTGCGGTTTGCGGCGGAATGCGAAGGCAAGGATCGCGATGCCGGCGAGTATCAGCGGAATGCACAACAACATTCCCATCGTCAGGCCGCCCCACAGGAATCCAATCTGGATGTCGGGCTCGCGGAAGAATTCGCAGGTGATGCGGGCGATGCCGTAACCGATGGCGAACGATCCGGCGATGACGCCGGGCCGCTTGAGCCAACCGGCGCGCACCATCAGACCCAGCACGACGAACAGGACGATGCCTTCGAGCGCGGCTTCGTAGAGCTGGCTTGGATGGCGCGGCACCGGACCGCCATTCGGGAAAATCATCGCCCATGGCACGTCGGTCGGGCGTCCCCACAATTCGCCGTTGATGAAATTGGCGAGGCGGCCGAGGAACAAGCCGATCGGTGCCACAGCCGCAGTCACGTCGCCGAGCGACATAACCGGAATATGCCGGCGCAGCGCGAACAAAATGATCGCGACGCAGCAGCCCAGCACGCCGCCGTGAAACGACATGCCGCCGTTCCACAGTTCAAAGATTTGCAGCGGATTCTCGACGAAGTGCGGCAGATTGTAGAACAGCACATAGCCAGTGCGGCCGCCGAGAATAATGCCGAGCGTGATCCAGACGATGAAGTCGTCGAAGTCGATAACGGTCATCGGCGCCGGTCCGCCCCACAGCTTTTCGGAAGCGATGATGGCGCGGGCGTAATACCAGCCGGCAATGATGCCGACGATGTAGGCGAGCGCATACCATCGGATCGCCAACGGTCCGAGGTGGATCAGCACCGGATTGATCGCGGGGAAGGGCAGGACTGGCAGAACCAGCATCATATGATTTCCATTCGCGATACGCCTTGCCGATAGCGACGCGCCTCTTGCGAGGGCGCCGCACCATCGCCATTGTCAATATTCATAGCAAGCGGGCTCCGCAGAAGGGGTTCGGAGGCAACCATGGTCCAGACGACGAATCGTTTCTTCGATGAAGTAGCCCGTTTGATGAACGATGCTGCCGGTGCGGCGCAAGGTGTCAGGCGTGAGGTCGAGACGCTGTTCCGCACCCAGGCGGAGCGCATCCTGCGTGACCTCGATGTGGTGAAGCGCGAGGATTTCGAAGCAGTCAAGGAAATGGCGCGGCTGGCGCGCGAGGAGAATGAGGCGCTCAAAGTGCGGATTGCCGCGCTCGAGGCCGCCATGGGTGCATCTAAGGCCACCACCATGCCGCCCGGTAACGGTTAATAGCCGGGCCGATCGCGTTTCAGCCCTTCCTCATCTCATTCCTTGTTTTTCGCTATCCGCGCCGCTATAGAAACGCCGGCCGTGGCTCCAGCACCCTTGGAGGCTGCCGCGGAAATCCGACCATATAACAAGGTTTTAGACAAGGATATCGATCATGGCGACCGTCAATTCTATCAAGGCGACGGCGCGTTCACGGGCAGGCAAGGGGGCCGCCCGGTCCGAACGTCGCGCCGGCCGCGTTCCCGGAATCATCTACGGCGATGGCAAGGAGCCGTTGCCGATCTCGCTCGACTACAATGAGCTGCGCCAGCGTATTTATGCCGGCCACTTTCTGACTACCGTTCATGACGTCGAGATCGATGGTGTGAAACATCGCGTCATCCCGCGCGATTTCCAGCTCGATACCGTGCACGATCTGCCCCTGCATGTGGACTTCATGCGGCTTGGCGAAGGGGCAACGATCCGCGTCAACATTCCGATTCACGTCAGAAATGCTGAACAGTCGCCGGGCGTGAAGCGCGGCGGTACCGTCAGCATCGTCGCGCATACGGTTGCGGTCCGCTGCCGCGCCGATGCCATTCCGGCCGGCATCGAGGTGGATGTCAGCGACCTCGATATCAATAACTCCAGGCATCTAAGCGATATCAAGATGCCGGAGGGGGTGCGCTCCGTCGAACGGCGTGACGTCACCCTGGTCACGGTTGTGCCGCCGTCAGGTTATGCGGAAGAACTCAAGGCCGCTGCCGATGCCGCTGCTGCCGCTGCCGCCGCTGCCGCTGCCGCCGCGACTGCCGGCACACCGGGCGAAGGTGGCGCTGCCGCTCCTGGAGCAGCCCCTGGTGCTGCGCCTGGCGCAGCACCTGCCGGCGAGAAGAAGTGAGGTTGCCGCTTTAGTCGAGCACGATTCCGGAAAACGTGTATTCGTTTTCCGGAAAATGCTGACGCGGGACGACGCCGATGCTGCTCCTGGTTGGACTTGGAAATCCGGGAGCGCGTTACGCCGGGAACCGGCACAACATTGGCTTCATGGCGGTTGACGAAATTGCCAAGCGCCACGGTATTGGACCGTGGCGCCGCCGTTTCCAGGGTGTGGCTTGCGAGGGACCGATCGGCGGTGCGCGCGCACTGCTGTTATTGCCGGGGACTTTTATGAACGAATCCGGCCGCGCGGTTGCGGAGGCGATGCATTTCTACAAGTTGCCGCTCAAGGACATCACGGTTTTTCACGACGAGATCGATCTTCCCCCCGCTAAGGTGCGCGTCAAAATCGGCGGCGGTATCGCCGGCCATAATGGGCTGCGCTCGATTTCCGAGCACATCGGCAATGATTATCGCCGGGTCCGTATCGGCGTCGGTCATCCGGGTAACAAAGACATGGTTCAGCATTATGTGCTGGGTGATTTCGCCAAGAGCGAGCGCGGCTGGGTCGAAGCGTTGACCGACATCATTGCCGAAAATGCCGATTTCCTGACGCGCGGCGAGGACGCAACCTTTCAGAACAAGGTCCATCTCGCCATGGCCGCAAAAGGTTTTGGCGACGACACCAACGAGGAATCCAGCGGCGGTCGCGACAAGACATGATCCGCCGCTCAACAGGTGAATAGCTTCCATGGGATTCAAATGCGGTATCGTCGGCCTGCCCAACGTCGGCAAGTCGACATTGTTCAATGCACTGACCGAAACCGCGTCAGCGCAGGCGGCGAACTATCCGTTTTGCACGATCGAGCCGAATGTCGGCGAAGTGGCGGTGCCGGATAAGCGACTTGAGACGCTGGCGACGCTCGCCAAGTCGGTGCAGATCGTGCCGACGCGGCTGACCTTCGTCGATATCGCCGGTCTGGTGCGCGGCGCATCGAAAGGCGAGGGCCTTGGCAATCAGTTCCTCGGCAACATCCGCGAAGTCGATGCCATCGTCCACGTGGTGCGCTGCTTCGAGGATACCGAGGTGACGCATGTCGAAAACCGGATCGACCCTATTGCCGATATCGAGACGGTCGAGACCGAACTGATGCTGGCCGATCTTGAAAGCCTCGAAAAGCGTGTCGATGGCCTTGAACAAAAAAGCCAAAGGTGGCGACAAGGAAGCCAAGGAATCTCTCGATCTCATCACGCGTGCGCTTGCGCTGTTGCGCGAGGGTAAACCCGCGCGCTTCACCGAGCGCAAGCCGGAAGAAGAAAAAGCTTTTCACATGCTCGGGCTACTGACGTCGTTGCCGGTGCTTTACGTCTGTAACGTCGAGGAGGGGGCGGCCGCGAGCGGCAATGCTTTCGCGCAAAAGGTGGAAGCGAGAGCGAAGGAGGAGGGGGCGGCTTCTATCGTCGTTTCGGCAAAGATCGAGTCGGAAATTGCCGTTCTCGCCCGTGACGAGCGCAGCGACTACCTGGAGGCGGTCGGCCTCAACGAAGCCGGTCTCGACCGTATGATCGGCGCTGGATACGCGCTCCTCAAACTCGCAACTTATTTCACCGCGGGCCCGAAAGAATCGCGTGCCTGGACGATCACGCGTGGCACCAGAGCGCCGCAAGCTGCGGGCGTCATCCACTCCGATTTCGAGCAGGGCTTTATCCGTGCCGAGACGATTGCCTACGATGACTACGTCGCGTGTGGCGGGGAAGTCGGTGCGCGCGAAGCCGGCAAGATGAGGCTCGAAGGCAAGGACTATGTCGTGCAGGACGGCGACATCATGCACTTCCGGTTCGCAAACTGATTACTGGCCTCGGAAGTTCGCTTCCGAGTTGCGGTTAGCCTGTCCCTGATTGCGAATCGCGCCCAGGTGCTCGTTGATGCGGAACACGATGAGCACAGTCTCGGCGATGATGCGCGAGACAATGACGCCCATGAATGCGCCGAGCAGGCTTGCGATCAGGTAGACAATCCCGACAAAAGGATTGAACGCCATGTCTCGAAGCGCGGACATGGCCCCAGCCATGCCCAGCAGCACGAACAGGACGATGGCGAGCCAATAAAACACCTTGATCACGGTGGGCGTCACAAACCGCTCCCACTGGAAAAGGTCGTTGATGCCGAGCATGCGCCCTCCTCTCAGCAGGCTACGCTATGATTCCCTGCGCGGCGGCAGACTGCACTTGCCGATAGCGAGGGTCAATCGAGCTGTCGTCGGATCGGACGCCGCTCACTCCCGCGCGGTGCCCTTCGCAGCCCCCATCATCCAGGAGCGAAATGCGTCGGCTGCCGTGTTCTCGCTGCGGTCCTCGCTGACCAGCAAATAATCTCCCGCGTAATATTCGGGCTTGGCGATCGGGCAAACCAGGCGGCCCGCCGCCACATCGCGCGCTATGAGCGGCAGCGATGCGATGGCTACACCAAGGCCGTCGACCGCCGCCTGTAGTTGCAGGTGAACATGATCGAGTTCGAGATGACGCGCGGGCGCCAGGTGCGGGAATCCCGCCGCGGCGAGCCACTGCGACCAGGCAGGCCGTGTGGTCGCTGAATGCAACAGCGTGTGGTCGCGCAGATCGGCCGCCGTCCTGATGGGCTTTGTCCGCAAGATATCCGGGCTGCAGGCAGGAAGCTGCCAGTCCTTCATCAATGTCCTGAATTTCAGGTGTGCGCCTGGTTGTCTGCTCAGACGGACGCCAAAGTCGAAGGCGCTTCCGACATACCGGAGCTTGCGTGATGTGGTGGAGATACGGACGTCGATATGCGGGAACCTGATCTGGAAGTCTCGCATCCGTGGAATCAGCCAGCGTAGCGCAAAACTGGTCGGGACATTGATCCGGACCGTTCCGGAAACAGGGCGCGATCGATCTCGATCGCCTGAATTTTGCCGCCGCGACCGCGAGCCGGGACAATGCAGCGCTGACATCTGCAAGAAGCTCGGTGCCTTCGTCAGTGAGCGTGACCTTGCGGTGCTGACGCTCGAACAAGGGCAGACCGAACCAATCTTCCAGCAGCCTGATCTGCTTGCCGACCGCCCAGTGTGTGACATTCAGGTCAGCAGCCGCTTGCGCGAAGCTGCCCCGGCGCGCCGCTGCTTCAAAGGCGCGGATCGCGTTCAGCGGAGGCAGGTTTTGTTTATCAAAGTCCTGCTTCTCTAAAGGTGACTTTTTCTCCCTCATGGCGGGAGTATAACTCAGTTGCGTCGATGATGGCAGACATCTAGCGTCGCGACCCGGTCGATAGAGCATTGCCGACCAACGAAAGATCGCATGCGCAGACTGTCCTTGGAGCATATTGCGGCGTGGTCGGAGCGGTTCAGTCCCGACCAGCGCCGGGTGGCGGCGATCGCGGCGGTGACGCATGCGCTGCACGACGGCTTTACCGACCTGATCTACATCATGCTGCCGTTGTGGCAGTCGGAGTTCGGCCTCGATTATGCGGCGCTCGGCGTGCTGCGCAGCGTCTTTGTCGGCGCTATGGCCAGCCTGCAAATTCCGGCAGGCCTGCTTTCTGAAAAGCTCGGCGGCGCGGTAGTGCTCGCGCTTGGTACCGCGCTTGCCGGTTTTGGCTACTGTCTGGCCGGCGCGAGCGCCGGGTTCACGATGTTGCTCGTCGCGCTGTTTATCGGCGGCCTCGGTTCCAGCGCCCAGCATCCGGTGGCGTCCGCACTTGTTGCGCGCGCGTTTGCCGGCCCGCGTTCGCTGACAGCGCTCGGCACCTACAACTTCGCCGGTGACATCGGCAAAATGATACTGCCGGCCACGCTTTCGTTGATGCTGCTCGGGATGGCGTGGCGACCGGCGCTATCGATATTGGGCTGCCTTGGTTTCGTGCTGGCAGTGATCATTTTTGTTGCCACGCCACGCTACGGGAGCGAAAGCGCCATCGAACGGCGCGCAAAGGCCGAGGCCGTCCTGGACAAACCTCCGCAACCGCAGGCGTTCCCGCTCCTGGTTGCAGATCGGCGTCATCGATAGCGCGACCCGTATGGGCTTCCTGTTGTTTCTGCCGTTCGTCCTTAAAGACAAAGGCGCGAGTGTTCAGACCGTCGGTTTCGCACTGACACTGATCTTCGCCGGCGGGGCGGCCGGCAAGCTTGCCTGCACTTTCATCGGAGCGCGGATTGGCGCGATCGGTACGGTGTGGCTGAGCGAAGGTCTCACCGCCGTTGGAATTCTGGCGCTGTTGCCGCTACCGCTTGAAGGGGCGCTGTTGTTGCTGCCGCTCATCGGCATTGCGTTGAACGGGACGTCGTCGGTGCTTTACGGTTCCGTGCCCGCGCTGGTGGCGCCGGAGCGGCGAACGCGAGCGCTGAGTATTTTCTACACAGCCACGATCGGCTCGGGTGCTATTGCGCCGACGCTTTATGGATTGGCCGGCGACAGGTTCGGTGTCTGGAAAGCATTGACCGTGGTGGCATGCATGGTGCTGCTGACATTGCCGTTGTCTGCGCTACTGCGTTCGGCGCTGCCGCGCGGATATGGTTCTCAGGTGGCCTGAACGCGTCAATTTTGCGTCACGGGAACACCGACCGCTTTCTGTTTCACGCTATCAGGAACGCAACGCACAAATACGCGTTTGACCAGCAGCGCCCGGTTTATGTGGCCGGGGTTCCTGTGAAATTATGGAGTAGGCCATGAGAAACAGCGTTTCGTATATCGCGGTTGCCGTCGCCCTTGCCGCCGGCACGACCGCGGTGAATGCGCAGACCTTCATCACGCGCGATCAGCCGGTCGAAACAGTGATCACCCAACCGCCCGCGCAGACGGTGCAAACAACCGAGACGGTGCAAACCGTGCGGCCAACACCGCGCTCGGCGCGGCGGCAAGTCGTAACGACGAAGCGAACCGTGACAACGACGACGCCTGCGCCGGTTGCGACGATCGCCGCCAATCCGCAACCGCTCTACGATCAGGCCCCGCTATATGACACCGTGGCGCCACCGGTGCCTCCGCCCACTGTGGACGATACGGTGATCAACGCCTCAGTCGGTACAGCAATTCCCGCCTACCGCTATGTCTATGAATCGGATCGCATTCTGGTGATCGATCCCAATACCGGCATCGCAGTTCGGGCACTGCCGCGCTGACGCATCGGACGGCGAATTTTATGGCGTAACAAGCGCGCGCCGCCGCGAGACGGCGCGCGCTCATGATTTGGAGGCGGAAGATGAAGCATAAGGGTCTTGTTATCCTGCCTTTCACGCTGGCGCTTTTTACAAGTCCTGTGCAGCCGGTCATTGCACAATCGATCATTACGCAATCAGTCTTGGCACAAGCCAACGATGTCGCTACGGAGCAAAAGCTGGAACTGACGCCGGCTGAGCGAAGCGCGATCTATGCGACGGTCAGCAAAGACAAGAGCAAGGTCGCACCGCAGCCGTTCTCCACCGCAATAGGCGCAGATGTGCCGCCGATGATCGAGCTCTATTCGCTGCCCGACGAGACGATCGCCGATAATCCAGCGGCCAAGCTTTACAAATACACGATGGTTGAGAACGAGGTTGTGCTGGTCGATCCGACCAAGATGCGTATCGTCGACAAGATCGGGCCGGCGGCGGATCGGTAAGCCGGGCCGGCGGAGGCGACGCTATTTCGGCTCTTTGCCGGCGCCGTTCACAACCGCTTTTGGCAATACGTCGAGATAGGGTCCCATGAAGAAGGCCTCACCCGTGCCGTCACCGTAATAGCGGTCATAGGCGTCGATCATGGCGCGTACCGGTGTGACGCAAGCCGGCATCGACGCAACAATAAGATCGCCCAATGCGGCCGGCTTTTGGCCGTAGCGCGGATCGGTCGCTACGGCATGTACGATACATTCGGTTGCCGTACGAATGAGCGGTTCTGTTGCCGCCATTTTTTCCTGTGCGGTAAGCCGGGTTTCGCGGTCGGAAGGATCGATCGGGCCGGTCGCGACAGCGACGACGAGAGCCGTGCCAATGAGAGGCGCAAAAATCATGTGGATTCCCCGACCCTTCTAGCCTGCGATAACGGTGCGACTCGCTATCGGTCAACGTGCAATTTGTAGGCCAAAGACTCGGAACTAGAATTGGAACTGGAACCGGAACCCGCTACTGTGGCGTTATTGACGTGTTATATTGGGAACTGCGGTTCCACGGAGCAAAGTCATGATTCTTCCAGCGGTTCTGGTGCTTGGCGCTCACCTTGCCGTGCCGGCTGCCGATAGTGTTCCCTCTCTGAATGTCGAACAGGTCTGCCAGGGTATTGCGCAGCAAGGCGGCGTTACGTTCCACGACCCGCAGATCGCGCAGGAGAAAAAGGACTGTCTCGACAGCGAGCAAGCCATTCGGGACGAACTCGCGAAACAATGGTCGAACTTTAATGCAACTGACAAGGTCGCCTGCACCAATAAATCGCGGATGGGCGGCAATTCAAGTTACACCGAACTGCTGACCTGTCTCGAAATGGCGCGCGACGTGCGCGCCTTGCGGACCGAATCGGAGGAGCCGCAGGCTAGCTCCGCCTCCAAAAAATAACCCGCCTCAATAGCCGATCAGAATTTCGCTGACCTTGGGCTTCACGTCCCGCATTGCCGTGTCGTCGGAGGTGAATTCCTTGTCCGCGGACAAGGCGCTGACCGCATCGGGGCTCGCTTTTGAATCCGGTTGAAGGCTGACGCCGAATTTGCATCCGCCCGGAAGTGTCGCGAGTGCGCCGCCGTCCCAATCGCTTATCGTTGCGTTGTTATCTTTATCGAAGCCCTTCAGCTTGAACGGCTTGTGGTTGAGCTTTTCCAGGTCCGCGAGCGTCAGCCCAAGTTTCATGCCGCCTGGTGCGGCCCAGGTCGACTGGCCATTGATCAGAATCAGATAAATGCCGCTGCGGTTCGCCTGATTTTGCCACCAGATTTCGAGGCGGCGCTTTGGATCCTTCCCATAAAGGACAGAGGAGCCGACCGGGCTGCCGCTGACAGTGATGTCCGAATACGTGATGTTTTTCGGGTCGAATGTAATCGCGAGCTTTAAGTTGCTTGAGTCTTTGGAAAACGGCCCGCTACACGCCACCGCCTTCATCGCGGCGCCGGCGGCGGGTTTTGCCGGAGCGCTGGCGACAGCCGGTGGCTTAGCGGCCCGAGCGGCATGCCTTGCGGCACTGGCCGGCTCGGCGGCTCGGCCGGGCATGGGCTGAGCCATCTGCGACGGCGCGAGCTGATCTTCCGGCCCGACGTCTTGTCCCTGTTGCGCCCAGGCTGAACCGGCAAACGTTACGGCAATCCCGGCAAACAAGGCGGTGCCGACCCACAGTGCACGCATTCCAACTCCCTCTGTAGAGGCCCCCAACAGTCAACTTAACATGCTTCATGCCGGACTTGCTCCACACGCGGCAAGCCCAAATCAGCGTCGATCATTTGGTCCTGAGTTCTTCCACAAGGAAATAGGTGTCCATGACACCCTTGCCCTTTATTTCCATCGGGCCGCGCGGTTCGAACACGAAAGCGTCGCCCAGCACCTCGCGGGTTTCCGCCGAAACATGGACGCGGCCGGCCGCGCCAAACGTCTCCATCCGGCTCGCGGTATTCACCGTGTCGCCCCAGACATCGTAGATGAATTTGTGGCTGCCGATCACGCCGGCAATGACGGGCCCGGTATGGATGCCGACGCGCGCCCTGAGATCGACGCCGAGGCCGCCCCGCATGTCATCGACGATTGCCTGCATTTCCAGCCCGAGGCTGGCAATGCGCCGGGCGTGATCCGGCAGCAGTTCGGGAAGCCCGCCGGCCACCATGTAGGCGTCGCCGATGGTCTTGATCTTTTCGAGGCCGCGGTCGGCAACGGCTCGATCGAAGCGGGAGAACACCGCCGAAAGAACTTCAAGAACTTTGTCGGGCGGCGATTTTGCCGACAGCGGGGTAAAGCCGACAAGATCCGAAAAAAGGATAGTGGCTTCGGCATAGCGATCGGCGATGACGGCTTCGCCGTTGCGCATTCGCGTCACGATGCTTTGCGGCAGGATATTCAACAGCAGCGATTCCGAGCGTTGTTTTTCAACGCGCAGTTCTTCGAGATAGGCCTGCTCGCGATCGCGTAGCGATTTCTTTTCCAGACAAGCGCCAATGCGGGCGCGCAACAGGATCGGGTTGAACGGCTTCGGTACGTAATCCTCGGCGCCGGCTTCGATACAGCGCACCGCGCTGTCGATTTCATCAAGCGCCGATATCATGATGACGGGAATGTGCCGCGTGCGCTGATCCGATTTCAGCCGGCACAAAACCTCGAATCCGTTCATGCCGGGCATCATCAGGTCGAGCAAAATCAGATCGAACTCTTCGTTTTCGAGGCTTTCGAGTGCCGATGCGCCGTCCTCCGCGATCACGACGCGGTGCCCTTCCCGGACCAGCCGGCGGGCGAGGAGATCCCGGTTCGCGGCAATATCGTCGACCACCAGAATGCGGCTTGAGCGTTCGGAAAACGATTGTTCGGCCGCGGCATCCACCGGCGCGACGACACGCAACAGGTCGGTGATGACGTCGAGCGGCGGGCTCTGTTCGGGTCGCTGGCCGCCCGGCTTGCCACGGAAATCGACCATGGCGTCGATCCCCGCAAGAAGATCATCCGCGGCCTTGGTCACCTTTTCGAGGTCCTGCAAGAGCTGTTGCTGCCCCGATTCCTGCATGTCTTCGATCAGGATTTCGCCGTAGCCTTTGATCGCATTGAGCGGCGTTCGCAGGTCATGCCGCAGTCTGCTGTGGAACGCGCCGAATTCCTCATTTTTATTCCGGATCGACTCCGGGGCGTCGATAACCCGGTTCACCAGCGCGCTGAGTTCCGCGCTGGCAATACGCATGCGATCGAGATCGAGGATGGCCTGATCGAGATTAAATCGCCGGGCGTCCTCGCTGATGATGTCGAGGAAGCCGATCATGGTGACAACGGGTGCGCTCATTTGCTGGCGCAGGAAGGCCGCCAGTGCATGTTCGAGGCGTTCGGACGATGTTGCTGCGGTGACAGCGTCGGACATGCGGCACGCCGGCTGGTTACGACGGCTGCGACGCTGTCGTGCTACGCGCCAGCAGATCTTCGATCTTCTTGAGCAGCCGTTCGAGATCCACCGGCTTGGTGTCGTAATCGTCACAGCCGGCATCCAGCGCCTTTTCGCGATCGCCGGCCATGGCGTTCGCGGTCAGCCCAAGCACGGGCAAGTGGCGGGTGCCTTCTGCGGCCTTGATCTGGCGCGTCGCCTCCCAGCCGTCCATCACCGGCAAGCTCATGTCCATCAGGACAAGATCGGGATGCTCGCTTTGGGCCATCGCCAGGCCCTCCGCGCCGTCGATCGCAATCGCGACCTCGTAGCCGCGCCGCGTCAGCCGCCGCGATAACATGTCCCGGTTCATTTCATTGTCTTCGACGAGAAGCAGCTTGGCCACTTTCAACCTCGTACCGCCTTTGCGGCTTTGGCAGTGCTTGCCGTTTTATGCAGGATGGCCGACGCACCGGAGAGGGGGCATTTACTACTCCTAATTCTGCGCTTGCGGCAATCCCGCGTCTGGAAGTCTCGCTTCACGGAGGTACCGAGACACGCAAGTCGGTCAATATTGGTTAAAGGCCGGTCCGCTATTATGATCAAAGCGCAAAGCAAAAGCCCGGCAGCCGGCAAAACAGCGATGACGAAAGATTCCATACCCGCCAATGAGCATGAGCTGCTCCGTGTGACGCTCGAAAATATGGCGCAGGGCATCGCGATGTACGATGCCGACCACAAGCTCGTGACCTGGAATTCGCTGTTCGTCGAATATCTTGAAATGCCCGAGGAGTTTCTGGGCACCGACCGGACCTTCTCCGACTACATCCGTTACATCGGCGCGCGAGGCGAGTTCGGCGATAATGCTGACATCGACGCCGAGCTTGAAAAACGCCTGGAGATGCTTGGCCGGCATCATTCATTTGAACGCGTTCGTCCTGACGGAACTGTGCTGGAGGTTCGCCGCGACCCGGTGCCAGGCGGCGGATTTATTGCGATTTACACCGACATCACCGAAAGGAAGAAGCGAGAGGCGGAAATTCAGGCGGCGAAAGATGCCGCTGAATTCGGCAAGCCGGGTGAAATCGGAATTCCTGGCCAATATGAGCCACGAATTGCGTACGCCGTTGAATGCGATCATCGGCTACAGCGAGATTTTGCTCGAGGATGCTGCGGATCGCGGCGATACGGCGAGTGCGGGCGACCTGGAAAAAATTCGCGCAGCAGGCAGGCACCTGCTCGGGTTGATCAATGATGTGCTCGATCTGTCGAAGATCGAAGCCGGCCGGATGGACGTCTATCTGGAGCAGGTCCACCTGTCGCGGCTGATGGACGACGTGAAGACCATCGTTGAGCCGATGGTCAGGAAGAACGGCAACACGCTTGTTATCGATTGCCCGATCAATATCGGCTCGCTGCGAACCGATCTGACTAAGCTCAAGCAGAGCCTGATCAATCTTCTCAGCAACGCCGCGAAATTCACGACCAAGGGCTCCGTAACTCTTCGGATCGCGCGGGAGGAGTCCGGCGACGGCCAAAGCTGGGTGACCTTTGCGGTCATCGACAACGGTATCGGCATGACGTCCGAGCAGGTCTCGCGGCTGTTTCAGGCTTTTACCCAGGCAGACTCTTCCACGACCAGGAATTTTGGCGGTACCGGCCTCGGCCTGACCATCACCAAGCACTTCTGCGCGATGCTTGGCGGATCGATCGATATCAAGAGCAAGGCGGGTGAGGGATCGACGTTTACGATCAGGCTACCCGACGAAGGCGCGCACCACGCCGCAACGGGCGAGACCGAGCAGGGTCGGGTTCAGGCGGTGGCTTCTTTCGGGCCGATCACGGTGCTTGTGGTCGACGACGATCCTGCCGTGCACGACGTGCTGGATGCGACCTTGGGCAGGGAAGGATACCGGCTACAGCATGCGCGAGACGGCATCGAAGCGCTGAACATGATGCGTAAGTCGGCGCCTGATATCGTGACGCTGGATGTGATGATGCCGAAGGTCGATGGCTGGTCGGTTCTGAGCATCATGAAATCGGAAGCCTCGCTGGCGCATATCCCGGTGATCATGCTGACGATCGTCGATGACCGGAATATCGGTTTCTCGCTGGGAGCGTCCGAATTCATGACCAAGCCAATCGACCGCAGCAGGCTGTTGGCACTGGTTCAGAAATTCGCTCCGAGCGGCAAAAGCGATGTCGTGCTGATCGTCGATGATGACGACGACGTACGGTCGACAATCAAATCAACGATCGCGCGTGCCGGTATGCGCAGCGCCGAGGCAACGGATGGCCAGGCAGCGCTGGACTGGCTTGCCAAAAACCCGAGGCCCGCCCTGGTGCTGCTCGATCTGATGATGCCGAAGATGAACGGTTTCGCGTTCCTTGAGGCGGCACGAAAAAATCCGGATTATGTCGACCTTCCGATTGTCGTGTTGACGGCCAAGGATTTGACGACGGAAGAACGCAGTTTCCTGGCCGAAAACACCATGCTTGTTCTGAGCAAGAGCGCACAGCCGATCGGCAGCCTGGGCGCGGCATTGGCGGCGATAGCCGGGCACGGCCATGTGCACGCCGCTCACGACGTGAAAGCCGATTAGAGAGCCGGATCGATCTGGCTGAAAAGAAAAGCCCGCCTGCGCTCATCGAGCTTCAGCGGGCTTAAAGGGTGGTGGAGCCAGGCGGGATCGAACCGCCGACCTCCTGCATGCCATGCAGGCGCTCTCCCAGCTGAGCTATGGCCCCAAATCGGTGGAACCTCAGTAATCGGGATTCGGAATTCTGGGAACTATATTCCGATCATCGACTACTGCCGCTGACTTTGGTCAGCCTTCCTCCTCATTCTCGATATCGCCGCCGATGATATCAGTGACATCGGCATCTTCTTCTTCCTGCTCTTCGATGAACGCGGCATCGTCCATGCCCTCATCGTCGATCTCGACTTCTTCATCCTCTGCCGCAGCCTCGGCACCTTCGGCGGGTTTCTTCGCTCCAGTGGCCTCGGCATCGGCCTCTTCGAGCGATACAAACTCTGCCTCCGGCGTCTCCGGCGCTTCCTCTGCGGCGGCAGGACGCGCGGCAGCAGCCGCAGCGGCGGCTGCAGCGGCCGCGTCCGGACGTCCACGCGTCACGACCGGTGCGATCACGTAGACCGTGTCGCACTTCGGACAGACGATCGGATCTTTGTTCAGGTCATAAAACTTGGCGGCGCAACTAGCGCAGAGCCGCTTGGTCCCAAGCTCAGGTTTGGTCACAGTCCGGATCCTTGCACGATTTGGGTGCTTCACTTGGCTAGTCGTGGCGCGCGTGTCAATAGCGGATGGCGGACGACTTCGCGCGCTTCTGCCGCCAAAAACGGCGGAATGACGCGCCGCTGCTGCCCGTGCTAGAGCACGGCCATCGGACATTCACCCCGGATACCAGCATGGATATCGGTCCGGGTACCAGCCCGGATACTTGCCAATGAGTGCCAAGCTGACCAGCAAACTCACGCCATTGACCTCCCGCCGCAACGGCCCACTGGTCGGGCGAGCCCGCGTGCCCGGCGACAAGTCGACCTCCATCCGCGCGCTGATCTTTGGCGCGATGGCCGTCGGCGAGACCCGGATCAGCGGATTGCTTGAAGGCGAGGATGTCCTCAATACGGCGCAAACGCTGCGGGATCTCGGCGCCAGCGTCGAGCGCAAGGGCGTCGGCCAGTGGCAGGTGCGGGGTGTCGGCGTCGGCGGTTTTGCCGAACCTGCACAAAAGCTTGATTTCGGTAATTCCGGAACCGGCTGCCGGCTGATGCTAGGCGCAGTCGCCGGGTGTCCGATCACGGCGACGTTTGATGGCGACGCTTCGCTGCGCAGCCGGCCGATGAAGCGTGTGCTCGATCCGCTGGAGCGAATCGGAGCCCGCACAGTCTCGTCAAGCGATGGCCGTCTGCCGCTCACACTTGCCGGGGCACGCGATCCGATACCGATCGAATTCCGGCCTCCGGTACCCTCGGCGCAGTTGAAATCGGCGGCGCTGCTTGCCGGTCTGTCTGCTCCCGGCGAAACCGTCATCATCGAGGCCGAGGCGACACGCGATCATACCGAGAAAATGCTCATTCATTTCGGCGCGCAGGTGCGGGTCGAGCGGGAAGGGCACAACGGCCGCCGCATTACGTTGACCGGCCAGCCGGAACTTGTGCCGCAGCCGGTCGTGGTACCGGCCGATCCCTCCTCGGCGGCATTTCCGCTGATTGCGGCGCTGATCGCGCCGGGCTCGGACCTGATCGTTGAAGGCGTCATGATGAATCCGCTGCGCACTGGTCTGTTCACGACGCTGGCTGAAATGGGCGCATCGGTTGAGCACCTGGCGATGCGCAAGGAGGGCGGCGAGGACGTTGCCGACCTGCGCGTGCGCTCAGGTGCGCTTCGGGGCGTCGAAGTGCCGGCCGATCGTGCGCCGTCGATGATCGACGAATATCCGGTGCTTGCGGTTGCTGCGGCATTTGCCGAAGGCACGACCATCATGCGCGGCCTCAAAGAGCTGCGGGTCAAGGAGTTGGACCGGCTTGCCGCCACGGCGGCCTTGCTTCGGTGCAATGGCGTCGAGGTCGAAATCGACGGCGATGACCTGATCGTGCACGGCAAAGGGCGCCCGCCGGGCGGCGGCGTCGTCACGACCCATATGGATCATCGCATCGCGATGTCGGCGATCGTTCTTGGAACCGCCAGCGAGCGGCCGGTGCAGATCGATGATGGCACATTCATCGCAACGAGCTTTCCCAACTTTATCGCTCTGATGCGGTCGCTGGGTGCGGAACTGTCATGATCATCGCCATCGACGGCCCGGCCGCATCGGGTAAAGGGACAATCGCGCGTCATCTGGCGCAAGTTTACGGGCTGCATCATCTCGATACCGGGTTGCTGTATCGCGCGGTGGCCAAGGGTGTGCTGGATGCCGGGCATCCGCTGGATGACGTCGAGAAAGCCATCGATGTCGCGGTGCGACTGGATCCGGCGAAATTCGACGAAAATGCGCTGAAATTGCAGCCCATTACCGAGGCTGCTTCGGTGGTTGCCGCGATCCCGCAGGTCCGGCAGGCGCTGATGAGCTATCAGCGCCAGTTCGCCACAAAGCCGCCAGGAGCGGTGCTCGATGGCCGCGATATCGGCACCGTCATCGCGCCCGGCGCCGACGTGAAGCTGTTTGTGGTCGCGACCCCGGAAATCCGTGCCCAACGGAGAACCCTGGAACTGCGGGCAAGGGGTGAGCAGGCCGAGGAGAGCGACGTTCTTGCCGACCTGTTAAAGCGCGATGAACGGGACTCCCGGCGAACCGTGGCCCCGCTGAAGGCCGCGCCCGATGCGCACTTGCTCGATACCAGCCATTTAGGTATAGACGCCGCGTTCCGGGCCGCCGTTAAAATCGTCGAGGCCGCCAGAACGGGCCGAAAGCGCAATTGACCGCGCTTTCGTCATTGGAGGTTCTGCCCGTTCACTGCTTCGCTTGCGCGAGCCCCGGATAAAGCATTGTCCCGATCGCTTGGCCTAAAACCCCAACCGCCGGCGCCGCCGGTGGCTGCCGCGCGTTCGGGACCATTTCAATTCACGGGGTCGGGAGTGTTCATGGCTCAAGCTGCCACGCAAATGGCATCGGCGTCTCCGACGCGCGATGATTTCGCCAAGCTGATCGAAGAATCGTTCAGCGATGGGCATCTGCAGGAAGGTTCCGTCGTCAAAGGCACGGTTGTCGGAATCGAAAAAGATATGGCCGTCATCGACGTCGGCCTGAAGACTGAAGGCCGCGTTGCCGTGCGCGAGTTTTCCGGCCCGGGACGTGGCGCCGAAATCAAGATTGGCGACATCGTCGAGGTTTACCTGGAGCGCATCGAAAACGCGCTCGGTGAAGCGGTGCTGTCGCGCGACAAGGCCCGCCGCGAAGAAAGCTGGGGCAAGCTCGAGAAGGCGTTCCAGAACAACGAAAAGGTCCAGGGCCAGATTTTCAATCAGGTCAAAGGCGGCTTCACTGTCGATCTCGACGGCGCCGTGGCGTTCCTGCCGCGGTCGCAGGTCGACATCCGCCCGATCCGCGATGTCTCGCCGCTGATGAACCAGCCGCAGCCGTTCCAGATCCTCAAGATGGATCGCCGCCGCGGCAACATCGTGGTGTCACGCCGCACGGTGCTGGAAGAGACCCGCGCCGAGCAGCGCCAGGAACTGGTGCAGAACCTCGAAGAGGGTCAGGTCATCGACGGTGTCGTCAAGAACATCACCGATTACGGTGCGTTCGTCGATCTCGGCGGCATCGACGGCCTGCTGCACGTCACCGATATCGCCTGGCGGCGGGTCAATCATCCGTCCGAGGTGCTCAATATCGGCCAGCAGGTGAAGGTCAAGATTATCAAGATCAACCACGAGACCCACCGCATCTCGCTCGGCATGAAGCAGCTGCTCGACGATCCGTGGCAGGGCATCGAGGCGAAGTATCCGGTCGGCGCGCGGTTCACCGGCCGTGTCACCAACATCACCGACTACGGCGCCTTCGTCGAGCTCGAGCCCGGCATCGAAGGCCTGATCCACGTCTCCGAAATGTCGTGGACCAAGAAGAACGTTCACCCCGGCAAGATCGTGTCGACCTCCCAGGAGGTCGAAGTTCAGGTGCTTGAAGTCGATCCGGTCAAGCGCCGCATCTCGCTCGGTCTCAAGCAGACCATGCGCAACCCGTGGGAAGTGTTCCTGGAGAAGTATCCGGCCGGTTCGGTGGTCGAAGGCGAGGTCAAGAACAAGACCGAGTTCGGTCTGTTCCTCGGTCTCGACGGCGACGTCGACGGCATGGTGCACCTCTCCGACCTCGACTGGCAGCGGCCGGGCGAGCAGGTCATCGAGGAATACAAGAAGGGCGACAAGGTCAACGCCCAGGTGCTGGACGTCGATGTCGAGAAGGAGCGCATCTCGCTCGGCATCAAGCAGCTTACCGGCGGCGAAGCTTCGGCGGCGGCGGCGGAGAGCGGCGGCGGCGAACCCGCTGCGGCAGGCGCGGGTGAGGTCAAGAAGGGCGCCGTTGTCACCTGCGAAGTGATGGACGTGAAGGAAGGCGGCATCGACGTGAAACTCGTCGGCACCGATCTTTCGACCTTCATCAAGCGTAACGAACTGGCGCGCGACCGTTCCGAGCAGCGGCCTGAGCGTTTTGCCGCGGGGCAGAAAGTCGATGCCCGCATCATCCAGTACGATCGCCGCGCCCACAAGGTCACGGTGTCGATCAAGGCGCTGGAAGTCGCCGAGGAGAAGGAAGCCATTGCGCAATACGGCTCCTCCGATTCCGGTGCGACGCTCGGCGACATTCTCGGCACCGCGCTCAAGCGCAAGGGTGAAGAAACCGAGAAGGAAGACGTGGAAGATTGATTATCCGGTCATTCCGGATCGGCGCGAAGCGTCTAGTCCGGAGTCCATTCTCCCAGCATTGGGCTTATGGATTCCGGGCTCCTTGCTTCGCTCGGCCCCGGAATGACAAGTCGAGGCGGGGCAGCAACACAGGAAACGGACTATGTCGCTTGACGCCGATCTGATCGTCGATCGCCGCCGGATGCGGCGCAAGCTTACTTTCTGGCGCGTCGTTGCCTTCGGTTTGATTATTCTCGCCGTCGTCGGCGTCGCCTTTCTTGGCAGCCGCCGGTTCGGTCTGACCGGAGTGACCCCTTACATCGCGCGTGTGACGATTTCGGGTTTGATCCGCGACGATCGCGAACGCGTTGACGCGATCGAGCGGCTTGGCAAATCGACGATGGCGCGGGCTGTTATCATCCATGTCGACAGCCCCGGTGGCACGACCGCCGGCTCCGAGCAGATTTTCGATGCGCTGTCACAGCTTCGCGACAAGAAGCCGATGGTCGTCGTCGTCGATGGCCTCGCAGCTTCGGGCGGCTACATCACGGCGATCGCTGGCGATCATATCATCGCGCAGCAAACCTCGCTGGTCGGCTCGATCGGCGTGCTGTTTCAGTTTCCGAACGTGGCCGACCTGCTCGACAAGATCGGCGTGAAGGTCGAATCGATCAAATCCACGCCGCTGAAGGCCGCGCCGGACGGCTTCGAGCCGACCAGCCCCGAAGCCCGCGCCGCGATCAATTCGATTATTCAGGACTCTTACGCCTGGTTCAAAGGTCTGGTGCAATCCCGCCGCCATATGAGCGATGACCAGCTCGCGGCGGTCGACGACGGACGCGTGTTCACCGGGCATCAGGGCATCGACAACAAGCTGGTCGATGAGCTCGGAGACGAAAAGACCGCGATTGCCTGGCTCGGCAAGGAGAAGAGCGTCGACACCAAGCTTCCGGTGCGCGACTACGAACTCCACGATCGCTTCAGCGATCTGCCTTTCCTGCACGCTGCCGCGGTTGCGACCCTCAATGCGGTCGGATTGAGCGGTCTGGCAAGCCAGCTGGACGGCTGGAACGCAATTGCGGCGATAGATGGGTTCAATCTTGACGGTCTTTTGGCACTTTGGCACCCTGCCTCGGCGAATTGACCTGGGCGACGTTGGCAGGGAGGCCCGAGGCTGGTGCAGATGATCAAGTCGGAACTCGTACAGCGGATCTCGACCCAGAACCCGCATCTCTACCAGCGTGACGTAGAGAACATCGTCAACGCCATCCTCAATGAGATCATTGCCGCGATGGCGCGCGGCGACCGGGTCGAGTTGCGCGGCTTCGGCGCGTTCTCGGTAAAGCAGCGCCCGGCGCGCACCGGGCGTAATCCGCGCACCGGCGCCCATGTCTCGGTCGATCAGAAATGCGTGCCGTTCTTCAAGACCGGCAAGGAAATGCGCGAGCGGCTCAACCGCTCCACCCCGGCCGATTGACCCAGGATCCAAGATCCACTGGAAGCACCCTCCGCAGATTTGTGGCGGTGGTTATTCTTGTCCCGCTTGCGATTGTCCTCGTCGCCTTCGCGGTTGCCAATCGGCAGGACGTGATGGTCTCTCTCGACCCGTTCAATCCTGCGCAGCCGGCCTATTCGCGGACAATGTGGCTGTTCGTGCCGATCTTCGCTGCTCTGATCATCGGTGTGGCCATCGGCGGCTTCGCGTCGTGGCTGCGGCACGGCAAGTGGCGGCGGCTGGCGCGGCGGGCCGAGCGCGAGGCCAATGCGCTTCGGGGCGAACTTGCTACGCTCCGGCACAGGCCGGAAGCGCCGCTCGCGCCTCCTCAGGCGCCGCTTCCCGAGCGCTTGCAGTTGAAGCCGCCCGTCCGCTGAGGTCCAAAGGCCCGGCGCGAGACAAACCCGGCGTGGGGATGTAGAACGGCGCCGACCGAAAACAGGCGAACGCAACCGATTTCATGGCGCTGATCGTTAAAATCTGCGGCCTTTCGACCCCGGAAGCACTCGACGTCGCGCTGGACGCCGGCGCCGACATGGTCGGCTTCGTGTTCTTTCCGCCGTCGCCGCGAAACGTCATGCCTGGAGTATCCCGCGCGCTTGGCGCACGGGTGCATGGCCGTGCCCGCAAAGTCGCGCTGACAGTCGATGCCGACGATGCGCTGTTCGATGCGATCGTCGAGAACCTGCAACCGGACTTGCTGCAACTTCACGGCAAGGAAACACCGGCGCGGATGGCGGCGCTGCGCAAGCGCTTCGGCCTGCCGTTGATGAAGGCGATCCCGGTCGAGACAGAGTCGGATCTCGCGCTGATCGCAACTTATGAGCCGGTTGCGGACCGCTTGTTGTTCGATGCGCGCGCGCCGCGCGAAGCCACTCGTCCGGGGGGCTTGGGCAAAAGCTTCAACTGGCATCTGTTGGAAAATCTCGATCTGAAATTGCCGTTCATGCTTTCGGGCGGTCTCGATGCCGGCAATGTCGCGCAAGCGCTGCGGATCACGCGCGCGTCCGGTGTCGACGTGTCGTCGGGCGTCGAGAGCGCGCCGGGCGTGAAGGATCTTGAAAAAATTCGCGCCTTTATCCAGGCGGCCCGCAAAGCGGCGGCGCACCTCGATCAAGCTAAAGTTGCGAGTCCGGCATGACCGTGCAGCGGCCCAATTCATTCCGTTCGGGCCCGGACGAACACGGGCATTTCGGCATCTATGGCGGCCGTTTTGTCGCCGAGACGCTGATGCCGCTGATCCTTGAGCTCGAAAAAGCGTATGCGCAGGCCAGGTCCGATCCTGCGTTCCAGAAGGAGATGGACGGTTACCTGACGCACTATGTCGGCCGGCCGTCGCCGCTCTATTTCGCCGAACGGCTGACCGAGTATCTGGGTGGCGCCAAGATTTATTTGAAGCGCGAAGAGCTCAATCACACCGGCGCGCACAAGGTGAACAACGTGCTCGGCCAGATCCTGCTGGCGCGGCGCATGGGCAAGAAGCGGATCATCGCCGAGACCGGTGCCGGGATGCATGGCGTTGCCACCGCGACGCTCTGTGCGCGTTTCGGTCTCGAATGCATCGTCTATATGGGCGCAGTCGATGTCGAGCGGCAGCGCGCGAACGTGTTCCGCATGCACATGCTGGGCGCCAAAGTGGTGCCGGTGCAGTCCGGCGCGAAGACGCTCAAGGACGCCATGAACGAGGCGCTGCGCGACTGGGTGACCAACGTTTCGGACACGTTCTACTGCATCGGCACCGTCGCCGGGCCGCATCCTTATCCGATGATGGTGCGCGACTTTCAGTCGATCATCGGCCGCGAGACCCGCGAGCAGATGCAGGAAGCCGAAGGCCGGTTGCCGGATTCGCTGGTCGCCTGCATCGGCGGCGGCTCCAACGCCATGGGCCTGTTCCATCCGTTCCTCGACGATGCGGGTATCGAGATTTATGGCGTCGAGGCGGCGGGTCACGGCCTCGAAAGCGGCGCGCATGCCGCATCGATCGCAGGCGGCAGGCCGGGCGTGTTGCACGGTAATCGCACCTACCTCCTGATGAATGAAGACGGCCAGATCAACGAAGCCCATTCGATCTCGGCCGGCCTGGATTACCCGGGCATCGGACCGGAGCATTCCTGGCTGCACGATGTCGGCCGCATCACGTTTCTCTCCGCGACCGACGATGAGGCGCTTAACGCATTTCAGCTCCTGTCCAAGCTCGAAGGCATTATTCCGGCGCTTGAGCCGGCCCACGCCATTGCCAAGGTGCTGGAGCTCGCGCCGACAAAGCCGAAAGACCACCTGATGGTGATCAATCTGTCGGGCCGCGGCGACAAAGATTTGGATTCGGTTGCGCAGCATCTGGGAAGCAAGGCGCAATGACTGAGCGGATGGACCGGCGCTTTGCCGCGCTCAAGAAAGAGGACCGCGCGGCGCTGGTGACGTTCACCATGGCCGGCGATCCCGACTACGCGGCCGCAGTCGAAATTCTCAAGGCACTGCCCAAAGCCGGCGCCGATATCGTCGAACTGGGCATGCCGTTTACCGATCCGATGGCCGACGGGCCGGCGATCCAGGCGGCGGGGCTGCGCGCGCTCAACGGCGGCCAGGATATGAAAAAGACGCTCGCGGCCGTGCGCGAATTCCGCAAAAGCGACGATGCGACGCCGCTGGTGCTGATGGGCTACTATAATCCGATCTACATCTATGGCGTCGAGAAATTCCTTGTCGATGCAAAGAGCGCCGGTGTCGACGGCCTGATCATTGTCGATCTGCCGCCGGAAGAAGACGTTGAATTGTGCCTGCCGGCGCTCAAGGCCGGATTGAATTTCATCCGTCTTGCCACGCCGACGACTGACGACAAGCGTCTTCCGGCGGTGCTCGCGAACACATCGGGCTTTGTCTACTACGTCTCGATTACCGGCATCACCGGCTCGGCCGCGCCCGACCCCGGCAAGGTTTCCGGCGCGGTATTGCGGATCAAGCGCCATACCGATCTGCCGGTTTGCGTGGGCTTCGGCGTCCGCACTGGCGAACAGGCGCGCGTCCTCGCCGGCAGCGCTGACGGTGTCGTGGTCGGTTCGGCGCTGGTCGAAGCGATCCGCAGCAGTCTCGATGGCAACGGCAAGCCGACAGGTGCGACGGTCAAAGCCGTCAGCGATATCGTGCGTTCGCTGGCCGAAGGCGTGCGCGGCGCCCGATAAAACGCGGGCGGAAGCACCGCAAATGGGCGCTGTCATCACTCCCTGAAGCTATGGATTTGGCCCGTGGAGCGAGCGTTAATCGCTATGTCCGGCCGCAAGTCTCGGTGCGGACGTTGATTTTTGCCGTCCCGCTCCACACATTTCCGAAACTGAGCTGGAGGCAATTTCATGGCCCGCGACGTGGTGCGCGATTGGATGTGGTCGGAAGCGTGCGAAATGCTCGCGCGCGCCGATCGCATGCACAGGGAAGTATTCAGGCCCACGGGCTTACAGGCGCGACAACCGGCCTGGGAGCCTCCGGTCGATATTTTGGAAACTGAAAACGAGGTTCTGGTGCTGGTGGCTTTGCCGGGAGTCGATGTCGAAAATGCCCAGGTGGTGATCGAAGACGGCGATCTGGTGATCGCCGGCAATCGCGTGTTGCCTGCGGAATTGCGGACCGCAACGATCCATCGGCTCGAACTGCCGCAAGGCCGTTTCTATCGGCGGCTCCGGTTGCCGGCCGGGCGCTACAACGGCGTCCGCCGTTCCGCGGCGTCGGGTTATCTGGTTGTCACGCTACAGAAAGCGGGGGCCGGTCTTGGCTGAAAAAATCATGGCTGAAGAAATTCAAGCAAAATCGAGCGCGCAAGCCGGCGCAGCGTTGCCGACATTGCCTGCGGACGCGCTGATCATCGTCCCGGTGCGCAACACCGTGCTGTTTCCGGGGCAGGTGCTGCCTGTCACCCTGGGTCGGCCCAAGTCGATCGGCGCCGCACAACAGGCGGTGCGTGAGCAACGTCAGGTCGGAATCCTGCTGCAACGCGACGGCGAAGTTGCGGACCCCACCGCGATCGACATGCATCGCATGGGCACGGTCGCCAACATCGTGCGCTACCTCACGGCGCCCGATGGCTCGAATCATCTGGTCTGTCAGGGCGAGCAACGGTTTCAGATCGTCGAATATTTGAGCGGTTGGCCGTTCCTGGTGGCGCGCGTGCAGCGGATTGCGGAGCCGGAAGTCCGCACGCCCGAGATTGAAGCGCGCTTCGTCAACATCAAGGCGCAGGCGATCGAAGCGGTTCAATTGCTGCCGCAAGTTCCGGGTGAGTTGCTGGCTGCGGTCCAGTCGATCGACGAGCCGTCGGCACTCACCGATCTGGCCATCGCCGTCATGGACGTGAAGCCCGAGGAAAAACAGGAAATCCTCGAGACGGTCGATATCGCCACCCGCATGGACAAGGTTTCGCGGCTGCTGTCGCACCGCATCGAGGTGTTGCGCCTGTCGCAGGAGATCGGACAGCAGACCAAGACCGCGCTCGACGAGCGCCAGCGCGAGGCGCTGTTGCGCGAGCAGATGGCGGCAATTCAGCGCCAGCTTGGCGAAGGCGAGGAGGGCAAGGCGGCCGAAATGGCCGAGCTCGATGCCGCGATCGCCAAAGCCGGCATGCCGAAAGAGATCGAGGACCAGGCGCGCAAGGAACTGCGCCGCTTGCAGAAGATGCCCGAAGCCGCCGGCGAGTACGGCATGGTCCGCACCTATCTCGACTGGCTGATCGAGCTGCCGTGGCAATTGCCTGAGGAAAAGCCGATCGACATTGCCGAGGCGCGCAAGATCCTCGACGAGGATCACTACGACCTCGACAAGATCAAGCGGCGCATCATCGAGTACCTCGCGGTGCGCAAGCTCGCGCCGCAGGGCAAGGCGCCAATCCTCTGCTTTGTCGGGCCGCCCGGCGTCGGCAAGACCTCGCTTGGCCAATCCATCGCCCGCGCCATGGGCCGCAAGTTCGTGCGCGTCTCGCTCGGCGGCGTCCATGACGAGGCGGAGATCCGCGGCCACCGGCGCACCTATATCGGCGCGCTGCCCGGCAACATCATCCAGGCCATCCGCAAGGCGGGCACGCGCAACTGCGTGATGATGCTCGACGAGATCGACAAGCTTGGCGCCGGCGTTCACGGCGATCCCAGCGCGGCGATGCTCGAAGTGCTCGATCCGGAACAGAACAACACCTTCCGCGACAACTATCTCGCGGTGCCGTTCGATTTGAGCCGCGTGGTGTTCATCGCCACCGCCAACATGCTCGATACTGTTCCGGGCCCGTTGCGCGACCGCATGGAGATCATCAGCCTCGCCGGTTACACGGCGGAGGAGAAGCTTCAGATCGCGCACCGCTATCTGCTGCGTCGCCAGCTTGAGGCGAACGGCGTCAAAGAAGGACAGGTCGAGATCGGCGACGACGTGCTGTCCGAGATCATCCAGCACTACACCCGTGAAGCGGGCGTGCGTGGTCTTGAGCGACAGATCGGGCAAGTGCTCCGCAACGCGGCCGTCCGCATCGCCGAAGGCCAGAGCGGCTCGATCCGGATCACGAAGGACGATCTCACCGCGATCCTCGGCGCGCCGAAGTTCGAAAGCGAAGTGGCGATGCGCACCAGCGTGCCCGGCGTCGCGACCGGGCTTGCCTGGACGCCGGTTGGCGGCGACATCCTGTTCATCGAGGCGACGCGCGTGCCGGGTTCCGGCCGGCTGATTCTTACCGGCCAGCTCGGCGACGTGATGAAGGAGAGCGCACAGGCGGCGCTGTCGATCGTCAAGAACCGCGCCGCGGCGCTCGGCATCGACGCGAGCCGCTTCGAGAAGAGCGATATTCACGTCCACGTGCCGGCGGGCGCGACGCCGAAGGATGGCCCGAGCGCCGGCGTCGCCATGTTCATGGCGCTGGTGTCGCTGATGACCGATCGCACCATTCGCAACGACACTGCGATGACCGGCGAAATCAGCCTGCGCGGGCTCGTGCTGCCGGTCGGCGGCATCAAGGAGAAGATCGTGGCCGCGCATAGCGCCGGCATCCGGCGTGTCATGCTGCCAGCGCGCAACCGGCGCGACTACGACGATATCCCGGAAGTCGCGCGCAAGGACCTGGAGTTCGTCTGGCTCGAGCGCGTCGAGGAAGCTGTCGCCGCGGCGCTCGAACCGGCAAAGCCGGCGGCCAAGGCCGTCGCGCCGCAACTCGCCAGCGCCGACGCGTAAGCGCTCCGCGCCGATCGCCTTCCACCGCCTGTCGCATTTGCAGCGCTTTCGGATTCCGCGTAAGTCAGCGCGGCAATTCGAAAGCGCGACAGGCGGAGGAAAATAACAAATGGCCAAGGCATCGGTGCGGGAGACCAAGCAGAGCCGCGCGCTCAAGCAAAGACTGGTCGTTGCAGGAAAGGTGCTGGTCGCGGCCGGGCAGGGCGATTTTACCCGCGGCCACATTTCAATGCGGCTGCCGGATAATCCGAAGCTATTCTTGATGAAGCCGCACAGCGTCGGCCTCGACGAGGTCACGATGCAAAACATCCTGACCATCGATCTCGAAGGCAACGTCGTTGCCGGCAAGGCGCGCCGCCACAGCGAAGTCTTTATCCACTCCGAAATTCTTAAAGCACGGCCCGACATCAATTGCGTTATTCACGCCCATCCAACGTATTGCGTCGCGCTGTCGTCGAGCGGCCATCCGGTCAAGGCTTACAGTCAGCCGGGTGCGCTGTTCTATGAAGACGTCGGTGTCTACTCCGACACCATCGCGCTGATCAGAAGCCAGGAAACGGGTGCCGGCGTCGCCAAAGCGCTCGGGCCGCATCGTGCGGCGTTCCTGAAAAGCCACGGCACGGCCGTGGTCGGCAAGAACATCGAGGAGACGGTGGTCTCCGCGATCATGCTGGAGAATGCCGCGATGATCCAGATGATCGTCGAAGCCGCCGGCGATCCGGCGCCGGAATTTCCACGCGACGATATTCTAGCGCTCAAACGTCAACTGTCGTCGCCCGAGCAGTTCGTCATCAACTTCGACTATCTGGCCCGCAAGGTGAGCGGACGGAAGCGGTAGCTGACGCGCTCCGCTTGTTCCCAAACGGAAACGAGCGGAGTGACTGGTTTGTCACTCCAGCGGCGGCAATTTCAGCGCACGATCGACCAATCCGGTGGCGCGTTTGAAATCGAAGTTGCGGTAGACGTTGGTCTTCACGACGAACGACGCGCCGCCGTAGAATTTTTCGTATTGCTGATGGCGGCTGCCGAATTCGGAGCCGATAAAGTCCCAGATCATCCGCATCAGCGCCACGCGCGACTTGGCGTCGGTCGAGGCCGAGCGCATGTAGCGTTCGAGATCGGCTGCGATCTCGGGGTTGCCGAAATCCGCCTCCGAAGACGGCAGCGTGATGAACGCGGAGCCTGCCAGCTCGCGAATGATTTCGAGCATCCGGCCGTTGAGTTCGGATTGCAGCGCCATGGCCGAATAAAGCGTGACGACGGAAGGCCAGAGCACGCCGTCCTTGACCGGGGCGGCGACTTCATGGGCGAGCAGCATCGACTCATAGACCGTCGCCAGCGCGGCGAGTTCACCCATCATCACCTGAACAGGCGGCGCTCCGGCATTGCCGGTCATCTCGTTCATGCGCTGCACGAGCCCAACCATGAAGCGGAGCTTGGTCACATAGCGGGTCTGTGCCTGGTGGTTGCCGTAGCTGTGCGACGGCGTCTTGAACCATTGGTCGCGCGAGAGTTCGACATTGCGGTAGATGAACACGTGCTCCCACGGCACGAACACATTGTCGAACACCACGTAGGCGTCCGACTCATCGAACCGGCTCGACAGCGGGAAATCGAACGCCGATCCGGCGCGCGCGAACGAACGGCGCGGATAAAGCTTGAGGCCTTCGGCCGCGACCGGAACGGCGAGACAATTGGCGTAGTTTTCGTCGCCGGGCTGCAAGGGGTGGATGCAGCTCAGTTGGATGTAGTCGGAGATCGGTCCGCCGGTCGCGAGCTGCTGCGCGCCGGAAATCACGATGCCGTCGTCACGTTCCTTGACGACGCCGGCATAGAGCGCCGGGTCGCTTTGCTTGTGCGCCGGCTTCGAGCGATCAATCTGCGGCGGCACGATCGCGTAACTGGCGTAAATGTGGTTGTCGCGCATGTACTCATAGAACGCGACGACGTTATCGGCGAATTTCTGCCCCGCCGTGGCGAACATTTGCGGTGTCGAGGCATAGCCGGCGAAAAATCCGGCGACATGATCGGGCGAGCGTCCCATCAGGCCAAACGTTGCCTCGGCCCAGGTCTCGGAAAACAGCCGCCGGGCGCGCAGGTCGGCATGGGTGCGCGGAATCTGCCACGCCCGCCAAACCGGCTCGCCGGTCTTCGGCGAGGGATAGGTCATGCGCTCGCGCTGCGCCGGATCGGCGGCGATATCGAACAGGTTGGCGACGGATCGTGCGGCCTGCCGGAACGCCGGATGCTGCGAGACGTCTTTGACCCGTTCGCCGTCGACAAAAACGCGCCGCCCGTCATTGAGCGAACGAAGATAGTCACTGCCCGTACGCATCGTGTGCCTTCCAGAATTTCGGTGCCGTGGTTGTAGCGCGGCGGCGGCGGTGCTGTCATTCTGCGAAACCCGGCAGCAGCCTTGCGATAACGAGCTTGCCAAGCCGGGACGGGGACGCTTTGTAGGCGCCCACGTCGGGAGGAGATTGAAATGCTCAGGAAGTTGCTCGTTGCCGGCTTTGGCCTGCTAGCGCTGGTCTACGCGGCCACTGTGGCCTCGATCTTGGCTCCAAGCTTGGCCGCCGCCGCGGACTATCCGGCGCGGACGGTGACGATTGTGGTCGGCTTTCCGCCTGGCGGAGCGAGCGACATTCTGGCGCGCATCGTTGCCAATAAGCTTTCGGCCCTGCTGGGCCAGCCTGTTGTCGTCGATAATCGTCCGGGCGCGGGCGGCAATGTTGCGGGCGAAGTCGTGGCCCATGCACCGCCCGACGGCTACACCCTGCTGCTCGGCAACAACGCGATCCTCGCCACCAACGCCAGCCTCTACAAGCAGGTCGGTTTCGATGCCGAAAAAGATTTCGCACCGATCAGCCTGATCGGCACGCAAGCCAACGTATTGGTCGTCAATAACAACCTGCCCGCGCATTCGCTCGCCGAACTCATCGCGCTCGCCAAGGCCAATCCGGGCAAGCTCAACTTTGCCTCTTCAGGGTATGGCCTGGCGGCACATCTCGCCGGTGAACTGTTCAAGGCCGACGCTCACGTCGACATCGTCCACGTTCCCTACAAGGGCTCGGCGCCGGCGTTGCAGGACGTCATCGCCGGGCAGGACCAGATGATGTTTGCGACCACGTCCGGCGCGATGGGTCTGATCAAGGGCGGACAGTTGCGGCCGCTGGCGGTGACGACGCTCAAGCGTACGCCCATCCTGCCCGACGTTCCGACCATCGACGAGCTTGGCATCAAAGGTTTCGATGCGACGACATGGCATGGCCTGGTTGCACCGGCCGGCACGCCGCCGGACGTCATCAAGATCCTGCACCACGCGGTTGTCGAAGCCCTGAAGGATCCTGGCGTGGAGCATTCGCTCGACGAGCTTGGTGTCGACGTGGCAAGCGATACGCCGGAGCAGTTCGAAGCCTACATTCATTCGGAAATTCCGAAATGGGCCGCGGTGATCAAGGCGTCGGGCGCCAAGCTTGAATAAGCTGGCATTTTTGATGGAGCATGATCTTTTCGGAAAACCGGTATCCACCTCGGATCAAGTCGAGGGCAGGCTTTTTCCGGATCATGCTCTATTTTTCTTCCGGCGACTGGATGAGCTGCCGCGCGCGCTCAATTACGTCAGCCGGCGTGGTGTAGAGTTTGGTCACCGTTTCCTTGAGCTTTTCGGCCGAAATCGGGTTGATGCTGACGCGCGCCTTCTCCGCTTCGGCGAGAAAACTCTGGTCCGCAAAAGTGTCGGCAAAACCTTTCTGCAGAATTTGCGCCTGCGCGTCGGGCACGCCGGGCGGCGCCAGATAAGGCCGCGCGAAGATTTGTTGCGCGACGACGAGATCGGCGGCTTCGCGGACCTTGTCGTCCTTGATAAAGCTGTCGAGCGTCGGCACGCCGAGTTTCGTCAGTTCCTCGTCCGGTGTGGGTGCAGCCTGAATCAGAAGATTGACGGTCTTGTCGCGCAGCCACTGCGGCTTTTCGGATTTCAGGCTCGGCCAGTCGATGCCGCACATGCCCTCGATCTCGCCGCGCTCAACCGCAAGCATCAGTGACGCGGTGCCCTTGTAGCCCGGAACGATATCGAACTTCACGCCCGTCGCGTTCTTGTTCAGGTAGGCATAGGAGTGGGTCGGCGCGCCCGGCTGCGTCCCGCCGATCACGACCTTGTCGGTCATCGCCTGTTGGAACGTCTTGACCTTCGAGGACGGGCCGGTGATGCACAGCCGCGCGTCGCTGTCGGCGCTGGCCAGATAGGTGAACTTCGTCGGATCGAACTGACCGGCGGCATTCTTCTGCAGCAGCCGGTCGACGATGACGCCGGGAAAAACGGCGGCAATGGTCGTGCCGTCTTTTGGTGCGATGGCGTAAAGGTACGCTGCAGCCTTGGCGCTGCCCGCGCCCGGCATGTTGCGCACCACCACGGACGGCGCACCGGGGATGTGATCGGGCAGGTGCCTTGCGATCAGCCGGGCATAGGTGTCGAAGCCGCCGCCAACGTCGATGCCAACAATGAAGTCGATGGTCTTGCCGGCAAAAAAGTCCTCGGCCCGAGCACCACTTACCGGCAGTGAGGCGCCCAAAACAAGCAACAGCGCCAGCGCATGACCGGATATGGAGCGTCTCTCCATGGCATTCGTCTCCACCGTCGGCGTGTTTGTCGTGGCCGTGCCGTTGCTCGCCACTACAAAGAAGCCTCTCCGCCGCGCCGGCGTCCTTGCGACACTTCCAGGAACAGCTCCTCGAGCGGGATCTTGCGCTTGATCATGCCTTGCTCGTGCGAATAGCCGACAAGCGTCTCGAGATTGTGCACATTGCGCTCAGTGAGGCCGTATTCCCACGGGTCGGACTTGAAGACTTCTTCCTGCTCCTCCCAAGCCTCCCGATACCAGACGATCGGCGCGACGCGCGGGTTCTCCATTCGCTTCATGGCGGCGGCTTTAGACTGTTCGAAGGCGCGATAGAGATTGACCGGCACCCAGGGATATTTGTCGACAATCTCTTTCTTGATGCCGACGACATGCATGATCGGGTAGATGCCGGTCTTCTTGAAGTAGGCGGCTTCATCTGCCTTGTAGTTCGGAAACAGACGGGCGACGCGCGGATCTTTCATCCGTATTGGGTCAATGAGGTCGGGATGCAACACCGCGTCGAGCTCGCCGTCGACCAGCATTTTGACGATCGATTTTGACTCCGGCACACGGGTCAATTTCATGTCCTTGGGAAAGGACGCCTCGGCGATATCCTCTTCCAGCTCGCTGTACCAGTCGATCGATTTGAACGGCACGCCGTATTCATGTTCGAGGATGCCGCGCAGCCACAGCGCCGCGCTGTTGAGGAAGAATTTCACCCCGACTTTCTTGCCAATCAGGTCCTTCGCCGTCTTGATCCCCTTGCTGGTGTTGATGAAGGCGAAGCCGTGGCGGAAACGGCGATGCGGGAATACCGGGATGGCACGGAAGGGATGCCCGTTGTCGCGTGAGGCGACATAGGACGAGGACGACACTTCGCCGATGTCGAATTCGTTGCCGCGCAGGAAGCGCCAGTGACGGGTGGGCGAATCCATCGCCGTCACAACCTTCAGCTCGATACCGTCCGGCTGCACGGTGCCCTCTTTGAGCGCGCGCAAGATTTCGTAGTCGCCGCACGCCAGCGTCAATTCAAGCTTGGTGGACATTTGCAATATTCCTCGGGCCGGATTCGGGCCCGGAATTTGACAGGGCCGGGTGACGATGAAAAGGGCTTGGTGACGATGAAAAGGCGCTTTGCCGCAGGTCGTATTATTCGGGCTCGATGCCGGCGGCTTTCACGACCTTCGCCCATCGCTCGGTGTCTTTTTCGACCACGGTGCGGATTTCGGCAGGCGAGTAGACCAGCGGGGTTGCGCCGACTTCGGCGAACCGCGCTTTTAGGCCCGGATCGGCAAGACCGGCGTTGACCTCGCGATTGAGGATTTCGACTACCTCTCCCGGCGTCCCTGCAGGCGCAACCACAGCGCTCCATGGCGTGACATCATAGCCGGGGATCGTTTCGCCCATCGTTGGGGTGTCCGGCAACGCCGGCGATCGCTTGCCGGACAGGATGGCGAGACCGCGGATGCTGCCGTTCTTGATGTGCGGCAGCGAGTTCGGCAGTGCGTCCATGCCGGCTTGCACGCGGCCGCTGAACAGGTCGGTCAGCATCGGTGCGCCGCCGGTGTAAGGCACGTGCACCACGTCGATACCGGCGGACGTTTTCAAGAGCTCGATGGCAAGGTGGCTAATGGTGCGCGTGCCGAACGAGGCGACATTCACCTTGCCCGGATTGGCCTTGGCGTAGGCGATGAACTCGGCGGGGGTCTTCGCCGGCAAAGACAAGGCGCCGTCCATGACCAGAGGTAGTTCGGCCACGCCGGCAATCAGGGTGAAGTCTTTCAGGAAGTTGAACGGCAGCGACTTGTAGAGCGACGGGTTGATCGCGTGGGTCGCAACGCCAAGCAAAAGCGTGTAGCCATCCGGCGCGGCATGGGCCGCCGCTTCGGTGGCGATATTGGTGCCGCCGCCCGGTTTGTTCTCGACGATGAACTGCTGGCCGAGCCGTTTCGACAGCCAGTCGCACATGATGCGGGTGACGATATCGGTGCTGCCGCCAGCGTTAAACGGCACAATCCATCGTACGGGACGGGATGGGTAGGCCTCGGCGGCTGCGTTACGTGAAACGCCCGCTGCGGTAGCGAGGCCTGCGAGGCGAAGAAATTGGCGGCGCGGAATTATCACGACCATCACTCCCGGGTGATGGTGATTTATAGCAAACGCAGCCCTTTGGAGTCCGCGACTACTCGACGCTCTGCTGCGCGCACATCGATTTCAGCGCGTCGATCTCGTGACGCCGGCTGAAGGCGAGGAAGCTTTCCTCCGCAGAGGCGCGGTTGGCGAGATAAGCCTTGAGCATACGCTCGACGGCCTTAGGCGTTTCTTCGGCTTTCACATCGTGAAAAATCTCCCGGCCGCAGGCTGCGTCCGGGCCGAAGCCGCCGCCGACATGGACGTGGTAGCCCTCGACCTGATCGCCGTCTTCGTTGATCTGAATCTTCACGCCGAGCAGCCCGATATCGCCGATGTAGTGCTGGGCGCAGGAGTTGGGGCAGCCGGTCAGATGGATGTTGACCGGGCCGTCGAGTTGCACGCGGGTTTCGCACCAGGCCGCAATATCGCTGGCGTGCTGTTTGGTGTTCGACATTGCCAACCGGCAGCCGGCATTGCCGGTGCAGGCAATCAAGCCGGCGCGGATCGAATTGGCTTTCGCTGAAAGCCCGATCGCCTCGATCGCCGCTTCCGCTGCCGCAACTTTCTCTTCCGGCACGTTGCCGATCAGGAAATTCTGCCAGACCGTCAGCCTGATTTCACCGTCGCCGAACTCCGCCGCGATCCTGGCGACGCCGCGCATCTGTTCGGCGGTAAGCTTGCCGACCGGGATCGCGACACCGATCCAGCAATATCCTTGCTGCTTCTGTGGGCGGACGCCGATATGGGCCGAACGATCGAACGGCGGGCGCGGCGCGATCGCTTCAGTTGGTACGCGCGTCAGCTTGGAACCGAGCTTCTCTTCCATCGCGGCGAGGAATTTCTCAAAACCCCAGGCGTCGAGCACATATTTGAGCCGCGCCTTGGCGCGATTGGTGCGGTCGCCGTTGTCGATGAACACCCGCACCACCGCGTCGGCGACCATCGTGGCATCGCTTGGTTTGACGATGACGCCGGTATCGCGGGCGAAATCCTTGTGGCCGGTAATGCCGCCGAGCATCAGGCGAAACCAGACGCCGGGCTCGACGCCAAAGCCGTCTTTCACTTCGACCGCCTGGAAGCCAATGTCGTTGGTATCTTCCAGCACTGGAATGACGCCGCCGCCGTCAAAGCCGACGTTGAATTTGCGCGGCAAGCCGTACATCGAACGGTCGTTGAGGATGTGAAAATGCCACGAACGCGCATAAGGGCGCGTATCGAGCAATTCCTGCGGATCGATGCCGGCGGTCGGCGTGCCGGTGACGTTGCGGATATTGTCGGCGCCGGAGCCGCGCGAGCACAGACCCAGATCCTGGATGCCCTCGATCATGGCGACGGCACTCTTCGGCTCGATGTCGCGCATTTGCAGGTTTGCGCGGGTCGTGACGTGGCTGTAGCCGCCGGCATATTGCTCGGTGAGTGCAGCCAGGCCCGTAAGCTGCCAGTGGGTCAGGATGCCATTCGGAATTCGCAGCCGGCACATATAATTGGTGTGCGTCGGTGCGAGGTAAAAAATTCCAAAGAACCGCCAGCGGAAATTGTCGTCGGCCTTCGGCGCTTCGTTTCTTTCCGCTTGCCCCTTCAGCTTTTCGTAGCCGTCGAGCGGATTAAGTTCGCGCTTGAACTTTTCCGGGTCGGACAGTTTGCCGCCGGATTTGATGACGCGCTCCTGCGCGCGCCAAGCCGCCGCTTCGGGGCCGATCGGTTCCGGATCGGCGGCCGCGCCATTTGCTGTTCCTGCGGCATTGGCAGATCGCGCTGTCTTCGCGATCTGCATGCCAAGCATGAAGCCTTCGAGGTAGCGCTTCTGTTCCGGCTCGAAATCACCCGACATGAGTTCTTTGTTTTCTCTCGGCCTTCAGGTCCGGACGCCTGATCGCGCTATTCGGCCGGCACGCCGGTCGGTGTGGGCGCGAGAACCTTTGTCGCACGCCGGTTGCGGCTTGTAGGTGACGTAGAGCGCGAGTCCGGTGAAGGTGAAGCCGCCGACCAGGTTGCCGAGCGTCACCGGAATCTGATTCCACAGCCACCAATCGGCGACAGTGACTTTTGCGCCCATCATCATGCCGGTCGGGATGATGAACATGTTGACGACCGAGTGCTCGAAGCCTTGCGCGAAGAAGATGAAGATCGGCATCCAGGCGCAGGCGATCTTGCCGATGGTCGAATTCGTGGTCATGGCGAGCACGACGGCGAGACAGACCATCCAGTTGCACAGCATTGCTTTGACGAAGACGGTGATGAGGCCGGCGTAACCGATCGCGGCGTAGCCGATTGTCTTGGCCTCCGCAGTCTGCACGATGCGCAGCGCAACGCCGGCCGGCGCGGCGGTGCCGAAGTTCGTCAGCACAATCGCGATCAGTACTGCCGTAAGCGACGCTGCCGATCAGGTTGCCGATGAACACCCAGCCCCAATTGATCAGCACCGCCGAGAATTTCGCCTCACCGTCGAGCCACGGCAGCGGCACCAGCGCGAAACTGCCGGTGACCAGTTCGAGACCGAGCAGGACGATGGCGATCAAGCCGACCGGGAAAATCAGCGCGCCGACCAGCGCCACGTTGGTCTGCACGGCTCCGGTAAAAGCGAGGCTTGTGGCGACGCCGAGAATGGCGCCTGACAACATGCCGCGAATAAGCAGGTCGCGCGGCGACAGCGCCAGCTTGCGCCGGCCGCTTTCGACCATCGCTGCGGCGACGTCGGCGGGTTTCACATAATCCATTGGTCCGTCTCCCTTTGTTAGGAAAGACATTTCAAGATACGTGCCATGGGGTTGATGGATTTTATGCAGTGAATTCAGCGGTTTGTGAGTGAAAAACGGAACCGGGCAAAGCGATCCGTTGGCTGGCTGCCCGTTTTGGAAGCAGTAAGCCTGTCCGCTATGCAGGCGGAAAAGCTAAGCAAATCAGGTGGTTGAGGACACCGCGCGCGCGGTCTGCCAGTCCTTCCCGACGCCGGCCGAGGTCGGAAAGATCAGCGACTTGATGACGACCGGCACCGCGCCGGAGGTGTCGAGCATCGCGCCGATATCGATGTAGTCGAACTCTTTTAGCTCCAGCCCGTCGATCGAGACGATCGGATTGGTGACTTTCATTTCCTCGCAATAATGGATGCCGATCAGCCCGCCGACATCGCCGTCGCCGGCCAGCACGATCGGATGGCCTTTTGCCAGCACGGCTTGAAGCCCGTCGGCTGCGCCTTTGCAGAAATCGTCGAGCCGATGGAATGTCGCCGAGCCGCGCCACGGAATGAAAATCGCGACAGGATTTTCGCCGTCGCCGAGATCGAGTCTTTTAAGCGCGCTTTTGATCGCGGCGGATACGGCGCCGGAATCGATTTTCTCTTCGCTGAGATCGAGCGCCGGCGCGATCACCGGCACGTTGCGGAGCGGCAGGGTTTCGAGCGGCGACACGAAGATCGTGCTGCCGGAGACTTGCATGGTGTATTGCGACGCGCCGATCACGGTGGCGCGGATGCGTGCCTCAGGCCGCACCAGTTGCGGCCCCCAGTCCCGCACGCGCTCGCGTAGCGTTGCGGCAAGCTGCGGACCGATATCGCCGAACGCCTTGGCCTCGCCGCCGTAAATGTATTCCGACACGCCGCCGGAGAAGCTGACGTCAGCCACAGTTCCGCGAAAACCCAACGGATCTAGCCTTAACAGTTCGGCGCCGCCGGCGCGCGGTGCGCCGCCTTGCATCGCGTCGAACAAGGCATCGGTCATGCGCGCGGCGAGGGCGTGTGCTTCGTCGTCGGCGAGTGTCGCGCCCAATTCGAGTTTCAGCCCGAGCTCGGCGCCGAACCGCCGGCCGGCTTCTTCCAGCCGGATAATGCGGCGCTGTTCGTCGACGACAACGAGGCGCGCGCCGACATCGATTGCGGTGACATCGGCGACCTTGCCGTCGATGCATACCGCGATTTTGGATGTGCCACCGCCGACGTCGACATTCATCACCGGCGCGCCGGCGCGGATCGAGCGCGCCGCGGTGCCCGAGCCGTAGGCCGCCATCACTGTTTCAAGGCTGTCACCGGCGCTGACCGCTACCATCTTGCCGGTCTGGGCCGCGAACAGTTCCCCGATCCGCCGCGCATTGCGCCGGCGCACGGCGACACCGGTCAGGATCAGCGCGCCGGTATCGATTTCGTCAGGATCGATTTTGGCGTCCCGATATTGCCGCTGGATGAAAGCGCCGAGCGCATCGGCGTCGATTTCTTCCGCGGCCGAATAGGGCGTCAGCAGAATGTCCGACTGATAGAAGCTTTCCCGTTCGGTGACGACGTAACGGCTGTCGAGCCGCTCCAGCATGATGCGGGAGAACACGAGATGCGACGTCGAGGAGCCGATATCGACCCCGACCGACAGGACGCACAACTCATCTTCTTCGCCGAACGTGCGCCCGGTACTGGAGAAGAAAACGCGGCCGCCTTGAGATTCGTCGGTCATTATTCCTTCGGCAGCAGGCCGCGATAGTCGCGTTCGTAATATTCCGGCCGCATCCGGTTCGGCGCGCCTTCTTGCTTCATGCGCTCTCCGTATTCCTGGCGCAGGAACGGATCTTCCATGTAGTAGGGGATCGCGGTGCCGCCCTCGGGGATGTCCATGGCAGTGTAGTCGGTGTGCTTTTCGCCGGGCGGCCCGGGCTCACGTCCGGGATTATGCGGTCCGAACCATGCAGTGAGGCGGAAAGACTCTTTCGAAGCGCCGAAGTGCTGATGATACCAGCGTGCGCCGCCTGGCGCTGCCGACACCATGCCGCCCGGCTCGTAGTCGACGCGCTTGACCTGATCCATCTTGCCGTCTTTCCACGGCGTCAGACCGAGATTTTCCGGCCAAGTGTAAGTGTAGCCCTTGCCCTTGATGCAGATCAGCACCGCGGCCGACGTGTGCGCGTGGGCCTTCGAGTAGTGACCATTCTCGTGCTGGCCGACCCAGAGATAGAACGTGTTGCCGGTCATGAACGGCTCGACGCGGCGCCAGCCCGGCGAGCGCCGGTTGTCCAGCGGCAGGTCGCAATTGACGATGTCGGGAATGAAATTCGTGCGCCGCATTGCGAGCCCCCGTACCGGATCGGGCTCGATATCGTCTTTGTATTTGTAGAAATCGTCGGCGCCGGAGAAGCGGTCGCGAAACTGGAACGGATTGTTGAAGACCGCGTCCGTGCTGTTGATGAGGTTCATCAGGTTCGGCGCGGTGGTGCCGCCGAGCAGCAGCGCCGGCGAAGAGCTGGCGTTGACGATGCGATGCATCGCGTTCACGGGAATCGAGAACAGCGAGCCTTTTTGCCATTCAAAAACATGGCGCTTGCTGTCGCCCTCAAGCCAGACCTCGGTCGAGCCACGGCCTTCGACGACCAGATAGATTTCTTCGTAAATGTGCTTTTCCGGGTTCAGCGCGCCGGCGCCGGGCACCTCGACGACGTAGGAGCCCCATTTGCCTTCGGTGCCGTACAACTGGATATAGCTGCCGCGGCCGCCCATGCGCTTCCACGGTTGTAGCGGAAGATTTTGAACCTTGCTGACGCCGATGTCGCGGTAGATCGGAATTTCATCCGACTCCATGAACAAGTCGTAAGGCGTTTTCGGGCGATTGAACTTGCCAAAACCCGCGCGTTTGAACCCTGCGGGCTCGTGCCAGTGAACCTGATCGTCGATTTCATGCATGGCGCGCGTCCTCTTCTGAGCGATGAGGAGGCTTGGGCGATAAGGAGACTGGCCCCGCTGCGGCATGCGTTTGCCGCAACCCCTTGTGCACTTCTCGGTCGCTTGATTGCGTAGGCTTTTCCCTGCTTTACAATGCAGGCGAATTCATTGCAACGGCAGGTAAATATCGTGTCCGCGTGTGTACTCCCGCTTTTACTTCATGACGATAACGGCCTCACCCGCCGCAGCATTACAGTCGATAACCTCGTGGTTGCGGGCTGGACCGGCCGCGATCGCGCCGCGGTCGAACACCACATCAAGGAGCTGGCGGCGATCGGCGTGAAGCCGCCGGCCACGACGCCGATCTTTTATCGGGCCTCCGCCGTGCGGCTGACGATTGCCGAGAGCATCGAAGCGCTCGGCGAGGCGTCGAGCGGGGAAGGCGAGTTCGTGCTGTTGCAAAGCGACGGTCGTCTCTGGGTCGGCGCCGGGTCCGATCATACCGACCGCGAAGTCGAAAAGTACGGTGTCTCGGTATCGAAGCAGATGTGCGACAAGCCGATCGCGCCGGAGTTCTGGCCGATGGTCGACGTCGCGCCGCATTGGGACAAGCTGATCTTGCGGGCTTACATCAAGGAAAATGGCAAGCGCACGCTGTATCAGGAAGGCCCAGTGACCGCGATGCTCGATCCGCTGGATCTGATCGAGCGGTTCGCCGGCAAATCCGGGCTTGCGGACGGCACGCTGATGTTTTGCGGGACGCTCGCCGCCAAGGGCGGGGTGCGGCCGTCGGACGAGTTCGCGTTCGAGCTCGAGGATCCGGTGCGCGGCCGCAAGATTCAACATCATTACAGTATCCGCAATTTGCCGGTCCTTGGATGAGATTGGAGAACTGAAAGTCAATGCCAATGAATAAACCGCATCTTGAATTCCAGAAGGTCGATATGAGCACGGGCTGGGCAAGCCCGCCCGGCTATCCATCCGGCATCCAGCAGAAAATCCTGGCGAGCGATCTCGACGAGAACAAGAAAATGGGCAGCCGCACACGGCTGCTGCGCTTTCTGCCCGGCGTCTACACCACGGCGCCGTTCGTGCACGATCACTGGGAAGAGGTTTATCTGCTGTCCGGCGATCTGATTGTCGGCAATGACGATAAAGGTAAAGGCGGAGAGCCGTTTGACGCACCGACTTACGCATGCCGCCCGCCGGGCGCGTACCACGGCCCGTTCAAATCCGAACACGGCTGCATGCTCTACGAGATTCACTATTACGACGAGAGCAAGAAATAACGATCATGCCGGCACCCGAACAGAAGCCCGTCGCGCGGTCCTACCTTGCGGCCGCAAAAAATTTCGCATCCGGGGCGCAGACGCCGCGAGAGTTCCTCGAACAATCGCTCGCACTGTTCGATAGCTGGGAGCCTCGCATCGGCGCCTTTGTGTGCACCAATCTGCCGGATGCGCGCGCGGCGGCCGACCGCTCCACGGCGCGCTGGAAAGCCGGCAAGCCGCTGTCGCCGATCGACGGCATGCCGGTTGGCATCAAGGACATCATCGAAACCGTCGATATGCCGACCGAAATGGGGTCGGCGCTGTTTACCGGGTGGCGCTCGCAGAAAGATGCGGCGAACGTCCGGGCGCTCCGCGATTCCGGCGCCGTGATCATCGGCAAGACAGTAACGACCGAGTTTGCGGCATCGCAGCCGAGAGGCACGCGCAATCCGTGGAATCTCGCTCATACGCCGGGCGGTTCATCGAGCGGCTCGGCGGCGTCGGTCGCTGCCGGCATTGCCACCGCAGCGCTCGGCACCCAGGTGATCAGTTCGGTGGTGCGGCCGGCAAGTTTTTGCGGTGTGGTTGGTTTCAAGCCGAGCCTCAACGCCCTCAACCGCGAAGGTTGTCACGATTACCAGAGCCAGAGCTGCACCGGCATTCTCGGCGCGTCGCTCGAAGATGTCTGGCAGGTGGCATACGAGATCGTCTCGCAAGTCGGCGGCGATGCCGGCACGCCGGGCCTGCAAGGTCCGGACAAGCTGCCTGCGGCCAGGAAGCCTCAATCAATCGTCATGCTGGAAACCGCCGGCTGGGAAAGCGGGGAGCCTGAAGCCAAACGGCGCCTTGAAGATTGCGTGGCGCGGCTGAAATCCGCAGGCATCGATATCCGCACCCGCCATAACGACAAGAAGGTTGCAGCGCTCGAAGCGGAGCTGCCTGGCGTCACGGAGTTGTCGCACCGGATCAACGGCTGGGAAGGGCGCTGGTTCTTCCGCTGCATGCGCGACCGCGACGTCAACAAAATGGGGCCGATCACCCGCGAGCGGGTCGACAAATACGAAGATGTGACGCTCGCACGCCATCGCGCGGATTTGAAGGAACGCCTGCGCATTCGCGCCGTCTATGCCGAGCTCGCCTCGGTAGGCGACGCCTGCATTACGCTCGCGGCGCCGGGCGCCGCGCCGGAAGGCCTGGGCTCGACCGGCAATCCCGAATTCGGCGTGCCGTCGTCATTGCTCGGTGTGCCGGCTCTGTCGCTGCCGCTGTTCGAGCTCGACGGCATGCCGCTCGGCCTTCAGGTGATCGGCTATTTCGATCGTGATGCCGATGCGTTTGCCGTCGCGTCCTGGCTGATGCAGTCGCGCTGACACCGCGATGAACGAGCGCGCCGATCAACTCCCCGACGCGCTCGCCCGTTTCCGCGACGAACCGCATCCAGAACGCGGCTATCCGGATTTGCACGATCATGTGCTGGCGCTTTATCGCGCCGGCCGCCTTGTGGTCGTTGACGAGCCGATCAACAAAGATACCCACATGCATCCGCTGGTGCGCTGGCAATATCGCGGCGGCATCGCGGAAAGTGAGCGCAAGGCGTTTCTGTTCACCAAGGCGACCGACGGCAAAGGCGCGCATTACGACATCGCCGTGCTGGTGGCCGGGTTGGCCGCCAATCCCGAGGTCTACCGTATCGGTTTCGGCCGCCCGTTGAACGAGATCGGGGCCGCCTGGGTGAAGGCGCTGGCTGCGCCGGTCGAGCCGCGCGTTGTCACTGACGCAGCGTGTCAGGAAATCTGCATTCTCGGCGATGCGCTCGACAAGCCGGGCAACGGGCTCGACGGTCTGCCGGTGCCGATCTCGACTCCGGGCTTCGACAACGCGCCGTATCTCTCGGCCGGTCATTACATCACCAAAGATCCCGACACCGGCTTGCAGAACGTCGGCAATTATCGCGGCCAGCTCAAAGCGCCGCGCCGGCTCGGCATGAATCCATCGGTCGAATTGCGCGCCGGCATTTACAGCCATTGGCTCAAATACAAGGCGCGCAAGGAGCCGATGCCCTGCGCGGTCGTGGTCGGCTGTCCGCCGGTGATCTCGTACGCAGCGGTGCAGAAAATGCCGGAGACGCTCGACGAGGTCTGGGTGGCCGGCGCCATCGCCGGATCGCCGATCAATGTGGTGCGCGCCAAAACCGTCGATCTCCTGGTGCCGGCGGAAGCCGAAATCGTCATCGAAGGCCTGATCGATACCGAATTTCTCGAGCCGGAAGCGCCGTTCGGCGAGTCGCACGGTTATGTCAATTTGCAGGAATACAATGCCTTCATGAACGTCACCGCGATCACGCGGCGGCGCAATGCGATCCTGACCTCCTTCATCAGCCAGGTGACGCCGAGCGAATCGAGCGTCATCCGCCGCGTCGCCATGGAGCCGGTGCTGCTCGATCATCTGCGCACCACGCTTGCCATCAAATCGGTCAAGGGCGTCGCGATGCACGAGCCTTTGACCAGCCTTTACGCGGTGGTCGGTATCCAGTTCGCGCGCGGTACGCCGGAGATCGGAAATCTGGCGCGCGCTCGATGGCGCATCGACGCTGCATCGCTTCGTCGGCAAGTGGATCGTCGCGGTCGACGAGGACATCGATCCGCACAACGCCGATGCGCTGTTCTGGGCGATGTCATACCGCTGTCAGCCGCAGCATGATTTGCTGGTGGTGCCGCACAAGCATCCGGGGCACGGCCCGCGGGGGCCGCACGACGATGGCGAGTCCGCTTCCGTGCTGATCAACGCCACGCTCAAGAGCACTTTCGCGCCGGTCGCGTTGCCGGCGCGCGAGTTCATGGAAGAGGCGAAGGCGATCTGGGAGAAGCTCGGCCTGCCGCCGCTGAAGCCGGAAAGCCCGTGGCACGGTTATGATCTCGGGCATTGGCCGGCCGAGCTTGCGCGCCAGGCGCGCATGGCGACCGCCAGCGACTATTTTTCGCTCGGCCGCGAAACGGGTAACCAGCGCCGCAGCGACGTCGAGATGAACGCGCCGATTGATCGTGAAGAAGAATAGTCAGGCTGGCGGCGTTCGACTCCCTCCCCACAAGGGGAGGGAGATAAAAGTGGAGAGAAACGCATGCGCTACATCGATGCCTTCAATCACTTCTTTCCGAAGCGCTACTACGACGCGCTTCTGGAAACGCCGGCGGGCTCGAAGGATCTGGGCAAGCGCGTGCGCGGCATTCCCGCTCTCTCGGACATCGACGTCAGGCTGAAGGTCGTCGAAATGTTCGACGATTATTCGCAACTTTTGTCCCATGGCTTGCCGCCAATGGAGCGATTGTGGGGTCCGGACAAGTCGCCGGAAATGGCGGTGATCGCCAACGACGGTCTTGCCGAAGTCGTCGCCAAACATCCCAAGCACTTCGTCGGCTGGTCGGCGTTGCTGCCGATGAACGCGCCGGAGGCCGCGGCGAAGGAGGCCGAGCGCGCGCTCAAGAACGGCGCCAATGCCGTGCAGCTTGCGACCAATGCCAACGGCCATCCGCTCGACGAGCCGCAGTTTCTGCCGATCTTTGACGTCATCGCTGCCGCCGGCAAGCCGATCCTGCTGCATCCGTCGCGCACGCGGGAAATGCCGGATTATCCGACCGAGAAGGTCTCGAAGTACGAGATTTGCAGCGTGCTCGGCTGGCCCTACGAAACCGGCGTAACGCTTTCGCGGCTGATCTTCTCCAAGATCATGGACCGCCACCCCGATCTGAAAGTCATCGCGCACCATCTCGGCGGCGTCATTCCCTATCTCGAAGGGCGCGTCGCGCATTCGTTCGATCAGATGGGCGCGCGGACGTCCGACGAAGATTACGAGGGCTTGCGCAAATCGCTCAAGAAGCGGCCGTACGACTATTTCAAGGATTTCTACGGCGATACCGCTGTCGAAGGCGCGCGCGCAGCGACGGTGTGCGGGCTCGAATTCTTCGGCGCCGATCATGTGGTGTTCGCTTCCGACTGCCCGTTCGATAAAGAAAAAGGTCCGGGCTATATCCGCGACACGATTGCGGTGCTGAATTCGATTCCGCTGTCGACGGTGGAGCGGGAGAAAATCTGCTTCCGCAACGCCGAGAAATTATTCGGCCTTACGCCGTCTGCCTGAGCGGTAATCGCCGGCGCTGATCCGCGATTAGTTCCATTGAAACTTCGGCCTGCGCCGTAGCATTGATGCAGGAAACGGGTCGGTGTGCCGCCCGTTCCTGCCCATATCAAGGTCTCCAGAATGACAGAGGCCTGTTTGCAGCCATGCGGAACCTTTCGCCAAAGCTTCACGATTTCGTCGACGCCAAGCCGGTGACTGACGCGATGAAAGAAGCTGTGCCATCGAGATTTGCCAAGCCGCTCACGCTCGCCGCGATGAGTCTCGGCTACGGCGTGGTCCAGCTTGACGTCACCATCGTCAACACGGCGCTCAACAGCATCGGTTCGTCGCTCGGCGGCGGGGTGTCCGAACTGCAATGGGTGGTCAGCACGTACACGATCGCGTTCGCGGCGCTGATCCTCACCGCCGGCGCATTAGGCGATCGCCTTGGAGCGAAGCGGGTTTTTATCGCGGGGTTCGGGTTGTTCACGCTGGCGTCGCTGGCCTGCGCGTTAGCGCCGACATCGAGCGTTCTCATTGCATCGCGCGCCGTGCAGGGGTTGGCTGCGGCGATCCTGGTGCCGAACTCGCTGGCGCTCCTCAATCACGCCTACCCGGAGCAGACCGAACGCGGCCGTGCGGTCGGTATCTGGGCCGCGGGTGCAAGTGTTGCGTTGACGGCGGGGCCGTTCCTTGGCGGCGCGCTGATCGCGCTGGTCGGCTGGCGCAGCATCTTCCTGGTCAACCTGCCGATCGGTCTTACCGGTCTCTGGCTGGCCTGGCGCTACGCCACCGATACGACGCGCAACACCCACGACCTCGATCTTCCCGGCCAGGTCGCGGCGATTGCCGCACTCGGCCTGCTCGCCGCGGCCATCATCGAAGGCGGGCGCGTCGGCTGGAACGATCCTTTCGTGCTTGGCGGCTTCGCTGCCTTCGTCATTGTCGGCGCGCTGTTCGTCGTCCAGGAACGCCGCACCGCGCACCCAATGCTGCCGCTGTCGCTGTTCTCGCATCGCATGTTCGCGCTCACCTCGCTGGTCGGCCTTCTCGTCAACATCGCCTTCTACGGCTTGATCTTCCTGTTCAGTCTGTACTTCCAGCAGATCAATCACTGGACGCCGTTCGAGACCGGTCTGGCTTTCGTGCCGATGATGGGCGCGGTGCTGCCGGTGAATTTGATCGCGGCGCGCGTGGCAGAACGGCTCGGTGCGCCGGTCACCATCGCCATCGGTGCGCTGATCGCCGCTGCCGGCTGCCTCGCCTTGCTCGGCATCGAACAAGGAACGAGCTATTGGGCGATCTGTGCGCCGCTCGTGGCCATGGGCGGCGGATTGGGTCTGCTGGTACCGCCGATGACCGCGGCGCTGCTCGGCAGTGTGGAGAAGTCGCGATCCGGCGTGGCGGCGGGCGTGCTCAATTCCACCCGGCAGACCGGCAGTGTGCTCGGCGTTGCCTTGTTCGGGGCGCTGATCGGCGGGCAGGGCGATGCGTTCCTGTTCGGCACGCGCGCGGCGCTGCTGATCTCAGCTGTGCTGCTGATGAGCGCGGCAGGAGCGATCGTGATCGGTGGCGGCGTGAACAAATAACGTAGGGTAGGCAAAGGCGCGGCAAGCGCCGTGCCCACGTGTCCGTCTGAGGTGCACGTGGGCTTCGCTTCGCTCAGCCCACCCTACGATGCTGGCAAGCCGTTATAAAAGCGGCCGCTAACTGAAGCGGCTCGAACTTCTGCAAGCGGACGGTTTATTCGGATCGTGGCAGCATCGAACGTGATAGGCCCAAGTCAGACCACCCCTCGCTATTTGGCCGGCCGGGCATTGACCGCTGTCTGGTGCCGGTTTGCGACAACGTGAAACGTCATTCATCAGCCGCAATGTCCCGTGGCAATAGCCGTAGTTGATATGATCCCGGGCGCGGGCACCTGCTGGAACAATTGTAAGCAACTGTACGATGGCAGTAATGGCCAGTGCAGCCAAAATCGAAATAGCTTTCATGACCGCCTCCCTCGCGCACTTCCTCCCTTGCACTTTACGCGCAATAGCTTCGATCGGGTTGCACTCGCTGTCAGTGCACGCAGTGGTTCAAAGGAACCCACCCTCAAATTCAAAAGGGACCGGAAGGAATGGAAAGAGCCTTGAGGCGGCCTTAAGAGACAGAAAATGACATTGACTAAGTTCGGATGGAGACTTTGCGGAATAGGAGTTTTACTCGCAATTCCGTCGCTTATTGGCGCGGTCTCGCTTTTCTTTATGGGTGATCGGTGGGGCCTTCGATATCCTCTCCCATGGGTCGCCTTTTTCTCTTTCTGGTCAATTCCTCTGGGTATCGTCATCGCGATTGCGGGCTATGGCGTAAATTGGTGGCGACGCCAAAAAGGACCACCTCTCGATTTCGAAAGGGACCAGTGAGTTATTTGGTCGGTTGCACTCCTCGCTTTAGCCACCGTACAAAGCAAACTGCCGTATACGCATAATTTCCACCACAGATCCAAAGCCAAGAAAGCACGGGCACAGCAATTGGGTGCGCAGGCCAGCCTTCGCTCCTTTGGGGAGCGTTGTAAAATAGCACGGCAATGAAAATGAGAACTAACAACGTTATAAAGATCGTTTGGCGAATCATGCTGCCAAAATATCTTACGCGCCATTCAATCCCTGCATCCTCGACAGTAAACTCCCCACGGTCGATGCCTTTGGGTAGGTTCCAGTTCGTCCCTGTGGGAAAAAGCCCGGGAGTATAGCTTATCGTTTCTCCCCGGCGCGTCATGGTTTTCGACTTTATCGCCTTCAGCATTTCCTCAATCTGGGCACAGACATCCTCGACAGTGCGCATGTCGTTCGGAGCCCTTGACCAAGAAATAACTCCTGTAACCGAAAACGGAAATCCCATGCAGAGGACACTCCACTTGTTCGATGAGAGTTCCCGCTTAAAGGTGTCGTTCTAGTACAGCGCAGAAGTGTAGGCGGGCTTCGCTAGGTTCAGCCCGCCCTACGAAACTACTCATTGGCAATACGTGTCCGTAAAATGCCGATCTTGCTGATCTCGACTTCCAGCGTATCCCCCGGCTTCATCCACAATGGCGGCTTGCGGCTGTGGCCGACGCCTTCGGGCGTGCCGGTGGCGATCACATCGCCCGGCGACAAGGTGGTGAAATCCGAGCAGAAGGCGATGATCTGCGGAATCGAATAGATCAGCTGATCGGTGTTGGCGTGCTGCACCTGCTGGCCGTTGAGCCGCGTCGTGAGCGTCAGAGTGCTCGGATCGGGTATCTCGTCGGTGGTAACCAACCAGGGTCCGAGCGGGCCGGTGCCGGGAAAGTTTTTTCCGGACGTGACGGAAAACTTCTGGTAATCGCGCACGCTGCCGTCGACGAAGCAGGTATAGCCGGCGACGTGGTCGAGCGCGTGCTCGGCGTTAATGTGACGGCCGCCTTTGCCGATCACCAGCGTGAGCTCACCTTCAAAATCGAAATTATCGGACACGTTCGGCCGGATCATCTCGCCGCCGTGGCCGATCAAGGTGTCGGTGAAGCGTACGAACATGCTCGGCTGCTTCGGTAATTCGCGCCCGACTTCCGCGGCATGAGCGCGGTAATTCACCCCGGCGCAGAGGATCTTGCTTGGGTCTGGAATGACCGGCAGGAACTTGACGTCGGCGAGCTTGCGGTCGGGACTGGAGTCCTTCGCGGCCTTGTGCATCGCGTCCATGGCGCCGGCGGCAAGTGCGGCACGCAGCGTTGGCTGACCGGTCTTGTCGTTGAGCGTAACGATGCCGTCACCGCTCACCGCGCCGAAATAGTCTTTACCGTCGTGGACAAAACTCAGAAGTTTCATGTTGCCGGACCGATCTGAAATTGAGACATGGCAGGGTAGGCATCAAAACTTGATCATGTCGACCTTGGTCAGCGTTGATTTCTCCGCGATGACGGGTCCGTAGGCAAATGTGTACACGGTCGTGAGATCGTCGAAGTCGTTTTCGCCTGAAATCGTGTCGATCGGCACGATCACACTCATCCCGCGCATCACCGCGCCGGCGCCGGTAAAAAGCACGGAGCCGTTGGACGCCGTGCCGGTTGCGATCACCGTCTTGATACCTTTGTCGGCGAGGATTTTGCCCAAATCGGTGTTGATAAATTTATCCGGACCGGAAATTACCGAAGGTTCGTCCTGCATTGGCGCCAGATCCTTGACGACGTCAGCCGCGGTGGTGCCGGTGACGATGCTGTAGACAACCGTGGCTTTGGCGGCGCGGGCTTCGTCGAGGAGCGTTTTCACCGCTGGAATAGTGGCAATGCAGTGTGGCCGCCTGCCGCAATTTTTGGTGGTGAAGCCGAGCACCAGAAGCGCGGTGGTCTTCGGGTCGACTGTCACCGCCTTCAGCACGGGCGCCGGCGGCACCTTCACGCTCGTCCATTGGTCGACGATGTTTTGCGCCTGCGCGGCCGGCAGAGTGAGGAGTGATACCAGTGCTGTGAGCAGCACGCCTGCGGCTGCTGCGAATGCGCGTCCCTTCATCGTCTTTTTTTTTAACCTCCCTTTCGATTTCCGTGCTTTGCGTGCAAGCTTGTAGAGGCGATCTCCGTCATGGTGGCTGCCGCTTCATCACGCGAAATTCCTACGGCTGTGTTATAGCGCGCCACGCCTTGCAACGTCCCAAGCGAACGCGCCAAACTGCCAAGGCAACCCTTTGGCGGTCCCCTGACCGCCAGGGGATTTAAAGTCACAGCAGGGGACGGGAGCGCGCCAATGGATATCAAGGTCGGCCTCAAGGCGATCGCCGATGCGACGGAAAAGCTCAAGAACTGGGGCCGGTGGGGCAAGGACGATCACAGTCGGCACGCTCAATCAGGTCAAGCCGCAGGACATCGTGAAGGCGGCGAGCCTGATCCGCACCGGCAAGGTGTTTGCGCTCGGCATTCCGCTCAATTCCAGCGGTCCGCAGAACGGGCTGTTCGGCGGCCGCTTCAATCCGATTCACCAGATGCTCGCGACCGGCACCGACGCGGTCGCCGAACGGCAGGATTGGAACAAGATCCGCTATGCCGATGACACGCTCATGCTGTGCGTGCAGGGAGCGACCCACTGGGACGCGCTGGGTCACGTGTTCTACGAAGACAAGGCCTATAACGGCCACGACGCCAAGCTGATCGATTCCAGGGGCCTCAACGTCCTGGGCATCGAGCACTCAAAAAACAAAATGGTCGGCCGCGGCGTGCTGCTCGATATCGCGCGCTTTCGCGGCGTGAAGTGGATGGCCGACGGCGAAAGCATTTCCAACGACGAACTCGACAAGTGCGCCAAGGACCAGAACGTTACGATCGGACGCGGCGATTTCGTGATGATCCGCACCGGGCAGATGGAACGGTGCATGAGCGAGAAGCAGTGGGGCGGTTATGCCGGCGGCGATGCGCCGGGCGTGAAATTCGAGAATTGCTACTGGTGCCAGGAAAAGGAAGTCGCCGCGATCTGCACCGACACCTGGGGTGTCGAGGTGCGGCCGAACGAAACCACCGAGGCCAACCAGCCATGGCATTGGGTGGTGATCCCGGCGATGGGCCTTTGCATGGGCGAGATTTTCTATCTCAAGGAGCTCGCGGAGGATTGCGAGGAGGACGGCGTCTACGAATTCTTCTTCTGCGGTCCGCCGCTCATCATCACCGGCGGCACCGGTTCGCCGATCAATCCGCAGGCGATCAAATGAGTTTACCCTCCCCTGAAGGGGGAGGGTGGCGAGCGTAGCGAAGCCGGGTGGGGCTGTGCGACGCTGCAAGTCCCCCACCCCGGCGCTTCGCGCCGACCCTCCCCCTTCAGGGGAGGGTATGAAAGGAATAATAATGCCCCGCTATCTCAAACGCGGAATGGATGCGAGCGCGATCAAAGCGGCCGATGCCAAGGTGCGCGAGACGGTCGAGAGCATTCTGGCCGAGATCGACGCGCGCAAGGATGCCGCCGTTCGCGAGCTGTCGCAGAAGTTCGACAACTGGTCGCCGCCGTCATTCAAGCTGACGCCGGCCGAAATCGAGCGCGCTATCGGGCAGGTGCGCAAGCGCGATATCGATGACATCAAGTTCGCGCAGGCTCAGGTCCGCAACTTCGCGCAGAAGCAAAAAGAGACGATGCGCGATCTCGAAGTCGAGACGCTGCCCGGTGTGGTGCTTGGCCACACCCACATTCCGGTCAACTCTGTCGGCTGCTACGTGCCGGGCGGGCGTTATCCGATGGTGGCTTCGGCGCACATGTCGATCGTTACCGCCCGTGTTGCGGGCGTAAAGCACATCGTCGCCTGCGCGCCGCCGTTCAAGGGCGGTCCACATCCGGCGATCGTCGCGGCCATGCATTTCGGCGGCGCCGACGAGATCTTCGTGCTCGGCGGCGTGCAGGCCGTCGCCGCCATGGCGCTCGGCACCGAGACGATCGCGCCGGTCGACATGATCGTCGGGCCGGGCAACGCCTATGTCGCGGAAGCCAAGCGGCAGCTGTTCGGCCGGGTCGGCATCGATCTGCTCGCCGGACCGACCGAGACGCTGGTGATCGCCGACGACAGTGTCGACGGTGAGATCTGCGCCACCGATCTGCTCGGTCAGGCGGAGCATGGCCCGACCTCGCCCGCGATCCTGATCACCAATTCGGAAAAGCTCGCCCGCGACACCATGCAGGAAATCGAGCGGCTTCTTAAGATCTTGCCGACGGCTGAGACCGCGAGCAAAGCCTGGGCCGATCTTGGCGAGGTCATCGTCTGCGACGACGAGGCCGAGATGGTACGGGAGGCCGATCGCATCGCCTCGGAGCACGTGCAGGTGATGACGCGCGATCCGGATTATTTCCGCAAGAACATGAAGAACTACGGCTCGCTGTTTCTTGGCCCGCGCACCAACGTCGCCTATGGCGACAAGGTGATCGGCACCAATCACACGCTGCCGACCAAGAAAGCGGCGCGTTACACCGGCGGGCTGTGGGTCGGCAAGTTTCTCAAGACCTGCACCTACCAGAAGGTCACCACCGATCAGGCGAGCGCCCAGATCGGCGAAGTCTGCTCGCGGCTCTGCATGCTCGAAGGTTTTGTCGCCCATGCCGAGCAGGCCAATGTGCGCGTGCGCCGTTACGGCGGACGCAATGTGCCTTATGCGGAGGCGGCGGAGTGATACATGCTCTCCCCGCCGCGCGGGGAGAGGTGCGAGCTGAGCGAAGCCGAAGGAGGGCGACGGGGCCTCTCCGCGACTCTGAGCGCCGCATCCTTCGAGCGCCCGTCAACGCCCCCTCGCGCGAGCCCCTCCCCGCGGGGGAGAGGGAGAACGAGCGATGAACGCAATGAACGACTGACCTTACTTCCACCCCTTCCTTCCGCCTCGACGGCAGGCGCGCGCTGGTGACCGGCGCCGGGCGCGGCATCGGGCTTGCCGCTGCGTCGGCGCTGGCCGAGGCTGGCGCGCACGTCACGCTTGCCGCACGCACCAGGAGCGAAATCGAACAAGGCGCGGATGCGATTTGCCAAGCGCGGCGAGCGGGCCGATGCGCTGGTGCTCGACGTCACCGACGTTGAGGCGGTGCGGAAAGCGGTCGCCGCCGCCGCGCCGTTTCAGATTTTGCTCAACAATGCCGGCATGAATCGTCCGGCGCTGCTGCAGGACGTTGCGCCCGAAGATTTCGACGCGATCTTCTCGCTCAATGTGCGCGCCGCGTTCTTCATGGCGCAAGCGGTCGCTCGGAGACTGCTGGAGGCAAAGCTGCCGGGCTCGATCATCAATATGTCGTCGCAGATGGGGCATGTCGGCGCCGCGCGCCGCAGCGTCTATTGCGCCTCGAAGCACGCCATGGAGGGATTCACCAAGGCGATGGCGATCGAGCTCGCGCCGCATAACATCCGGGTCAACAGCATCGGCCCGACATTCCTCGAGACGCCGATGACCAAACCGTTCTTCGAGAACAAGGCGTTTCGTGACGAGGTGCTGTCGAAGATAAAGCTCGGCCGGCTCGGTCAGCTCGAAGACCTGACCGGCGCCATCGTGTTTCTCGCTTCCGATGCCTCTGCATTGATGACCGGTTCGGCGCTCAAGCTTGACGGCGGCTGGACCGCGGAATGATGCCGATGGATGACGCGGAACTGCGGCGGCAGATCGTCGGCACCTGGAAACTGGTGTCAGTCAATTACGAAGACGTCGCGAGCAAGGAACGCACGCCGATCTACGGCGAGCATCCCAAAGGTATCCAGATTGCAACAGCGCACGGGCGCTGGCTGGCGCTGATGACAGGCGAGGGCCGCGCCGTTCCGAAGACCGACGCCGAGCGCGCGCAAGCGCTCACATCCATGATCGCCTATACTGGTCGTTACCGGGTCGAGAACGGCCAGGTCATCACCAAGGTCGAGGCGGCGTGGAACGAGGGCTGGGTCGGCGGCGAACAGGTGCGCAACATCCGTTTCGAAGACGACCGCCTTTACATCGAAAGCCCGCCGATGCCGCATCCGAATATCAGCGACAAGACGGTGCGTGTGATCGTCGTGTGGCAGCGGGAGATGGCTTGATGGCGCTAACGAAGATTCATTCGCTGCTTGCCGGGCTGCTGGCCTCTGCTCTGTTTATCCTGCCGGCTGCGGCGCAGAATCCGTCGCCGGACCGACTCCAGCGTATCCTCGACAGCGGCACGCTGCGTGTCGGCACAACCATGGACACGCCGGTGTTCAGCATGCGCCGCGCCGACGGAATGCTCGAAGGATTCGATATTGATGCGCTGGCGACGCTTGCGCCCGCGCTCGGCGTCAAGATCGACTACGTGAAGATGACATTCGGCTCGATGATGGGCGATCTGGCCGCCGACAAGTTCGATATGGCGATGTCGGGCATGGGTCGGACTTTTGATCGCGCGCGGACCGCAACGTTCTCCAAGCCCTATATGCGTTATGGCAAGCTGCTGATGACCCGCAGCGCCGACAAGGACCGCTTCAAATCGCTCGCCGACCTCGATCGGTCCGGCATCAAGATCGCTTACAACAAAGGCGGCCTGAACGAGACCTTCGCCAAGACCGAGTTCAAGCAGGCTGTGCCAACCGCGTTCGACTCAAACGCGCTCGCGACCGCGGATCTCCTTGCCGGAAAGGTCGATGCCCAGGTCGCCGAACTCGACAGCGGCGATCTATATGGCGCGACAGGATGGGCGCATCGTCGCGATGGATCCGGGTAACGTGTTCAATCCCGTTTACGTCGCGATTCTGCTTCACCGCGGAGACCAGACGCTGCTCAATTATCTCGATATCTGGATCGATCAGATCGAGCTCGACGGCACGCTTGCCAAAATCCGCGCCAAGTGGCTTGGTGACAGCAAATAACGAGGGAGAGAAACTATGGCCCGGATACCGCTTCTCGATCGCAAGGACATGAATGCCGACCAGGGGCGAGTTTATGACGCCGCCAAACAATCCGGCGGCCCCGTCGGTGGTCCGTATTACGCCTATATCCGGCTGCCGAAAGTGTTCGAGGCGGCGCAGAACATGCGCGCCACCATGGGTTCGGGCCCGCTGTCGCGCCGCGAGCAGCAGATCGTGAACATCACCGTCGCGCGGTACTGGAACGCGCGCTATCCGTGGCACGCCCAGGTCGCGGCATCGCTCAAGGTCGGTCTCGAACAGTCGGTGATCGACGAAATCAACGCCCGCAAAACGCCGAACCTGCCGGATGCGCGCGAGAAGACCTGCTTCACGGTGGCGAGCGAGATATTGGCGAACAAGGGTCTCAGCGACGCGACCTACGCCGCTGCGGAAAAGACCATGGGACTGGAAAGCCTCGTCGCGCTGGTCGCGACCACCGGGAGTTTTTCGATGACCTGCATCACCGCCGGTACGTTCAAGATCGATCCGCCGGCTAACGATCCGACGCCGCTGGCAAACTGATTTGTATTCGAAATCACGCCGGCCGGATCGGCGGCGAACCGAGGAAACACAAAACCTCGCCCGGACCGTTATATTTCTTCAGTGCCGGAGAAGCGCTCCGGTCGGACGGCGTGGCGCATATCCGTCGGCGTGACGCCGTATCTTCGGCGAAACGTCCGGTTGAAATAGGATAGGTCCGTGAAGCCGGCATCGCATGCGATGTCGGCGATTTTGCGTGATGGCTGTCGCGGGTCGCGCAGCAGCGCGACGCCCCGCGCCAGCCGATTGTTGAGCACATGTTCGGAAAATGTCCGGCCGGTTGGCACCAGCAAGTGGTGAACATAGCGGACCGTAATTCCAAGTCGAAGAGCGACAGTCGAGACATCAAAAGACTGATCGGAGGAAGATGCTTCGATTTCCCGAATGAGCGCGGCCCGACGCACCGCTTGGGCGCTGCGTTGCTCCGCGAACCGACGCGTATCGCCTTCTGTACCAAGCGCCAGCGCCGCGAGATCAACGATATGGTCCTCGTGCAGCCGGGCCGCCTGAGTGTTGCCGCCGCAAAAATCGACATTGAGCGTTCCCGCGATATAACCGGACAGCAGGCGGAGCGCTACCGGATCTCTGTCAAGCATTGCTCCCGCAAACCGCGAGACCTGAGGAAACATAACACCGAGCTTCATGCGCGGAATCTTCAGGATCAGAAGCTCGGAGGCCGCAACGAGATTGAATTCGCCCGGATATCCAGAGTCGCAAATAATGGCGTCGCCGGCATTCAATTTGCAGTCGTTGCCGCATTGCGTCTGATGGGCACTGCCGCTCAACAGCATCATCACCAAAAGTAAATCATCGCCGTCCCGAACCAGCAGCGGAGTGCGTGCGGTTTCAATCGGCGTCGAAGTGTTGATCATGATGTCAATGTTGCCGAACTCGCCGGAATTCAAGATCGGCGTGGAAGCGGGACTCATCTTTCACCAGCAAATCGAGGCCGCACGATACCTTGGCGAGTTCGTCGCGATACGCGGAAAATCGCTTGTGCTCCGGAAAAGCGTTGGTGCTAAAAATTATTCGATCCATTGTGTTGGCTCCGCCGAATGTAGTCGCAGCGACATCGTCTCAAGTTCAATACTGGCGGCTTGTTTCACTGGCTTACAATCTGGCGTTGCTCACTGGCGGCGGGGAATGCCGTCTCGCCAGCGGCTTATCGCTAAGGGCGAAGCTCGGTGGCGAATTGTCCGATCGTACGGTGACCCAGGCCGGTAGCGGTGGGTTGCGCTTCGCCTGGTAGGCCGCCGTCGACCGCCCCCAGCGAATATTCCAGAGCAGCTTCTTGAGCACTTGCGGATTGAGGCGAAGTTTACGCCGCCGTTACGGCTGAACATCGGTGGTTACCGGCGACGAGGGGCTAGGCTAGAATTAATCGAACCTAGGCTAGCCAAGCAAGGCTCGCCAAGGCGGGCTGCATCGGCAGTCCGTCACGGCGCTCGGGAGGATAGCAATCATGGATCGCAGGCACTTGTTGCAAGCCGGCGGTGCGTCGTTGGCGATGGCCGCTGCGACGCCGCTCGCGCTGTTCAATCCGCGCGAGGCGCGGGCGCAGGGCATGCCGTTCAAAGTTCTTTCGCCCGGCGAGGTCACGACGGTCGAGGCGGTCTCGGATGCGCTGGTCCCGGGCGCGCGCGACGCCGGTGTCTCGCACTATATCGATCATGAGCTTGCGAGCTCTTCGCCCCGGCTGATGCTTCGCTTCGCCCAACTGCGGGGCCCGATGGCGCCGTACTATCACGGCGCGTTCGCCGCGTTTGCGGCGTCGATGACGGCGCAGGGCAACGGCGCATTCGCGTCGCTCTCGCCCGATGCACAGCACACCGTCATCGAGGCGCTGCGCACCGGCACGATCAAGCCGTGGGACGTGAGCGGCGGCATCATCGCGCCGGTGTTCTACGGCATGATGCGTAATGACGGCGTTGATGTCGTGTACGGCTCCGTCGAAGGCTTCAAGAAGCTCGACATCCCGTACATGCCCCACATCATGCCGAAAGCGACGTGGTGACTTCCATGGCACCTGCAAAGAACATTCATTCAAAGCGTCTGCTTTCAAGGAAAACTCCCGCCGATACGCACGTCGATGCGGTCGTGGTCGGCTCCGGCGCTGCAGGCGCGCTCGTCGCGGCGAAGCTGGCGGCGAAGGGCAAGAAAGTTGTCATCCTTGAGAGCGGACGCTCGGTGAAGCCCGAGGATATGATCAGCGCCGACATCTATTCGCGGTCGCTGCACTGGGGCGGCGGCATGGCGGAGCTTGAGGTGGCCTCGCCGGTGACGATCCGCACCTACTTCTCGTCCGGGTCGCAGACCGGAGGAACGGCGGCGCATCATTACGCTGCGTGGTTCCGCCTGCACGACGAGGACTTCCACATGAAGTCCACGTTCGGTCAGGGCAATGACTGGCCGATCGGTTATGCGGACCTGCGTCCGTACTACGACCGCATCCAGGAGGAAGTCGGCATATCCGGCGACGCCAAGGCCGAAGTCTGGCGCCCGGAGGGCGCGCCCTATCCGATGCCGGGGCTGCCGATGTTTCAGTCGGCTCAGGTGCTCAAGCGCGGTTTCGACAAGCTCGGCTTGCGGACGGCGCCGCTCCCGGTCGCGCTCAATACGCAAGAGTACAAGGGGCGCGCGTCGTGTCTGTACGACGGCTGGTGCGACGCGGGCTGCCCGATCGGAGCGCTGGCAAACCCGCAGACGATTTATCTGCGCGAAGCCTTCGCGCACGGTGCGACGCTGTTGAATGATGCGCGGGTGACGCGCGTCCTGACGACGCCGGACGGCAAGCGCGCGACGGGCGTCGAGTACGTCGACCCCGCCGGCAACAAGCACGTGCAGAACGCCGATCTCGTGGTGCTCGCCGCGCTCACGCAGACGCCGCGCATCATGTTCAATTCGTTGACAAGCGCGCATCCGAACGGGCTGTCGAACCGCAACGGGATGGTCGGCAAATACATCCTCGTCCACCCGACGCTCAACGTGTACGGCCTGTTCGAGGACGAGACCGATCCTTACCAGGGCGTGAGCATCGGCCTGATGGTCTCGCAAGACGATTACGAGAAAGATCCCAAGAAGGGCTATCTCGCGAGCTATCAATGGCTGCTGGCGCCTGTGGCGAAGCCCAATGGGCTGAACGGCTTCGCGGGATCGCGGCCCGACATCCACGGCGCGGCGCTCGATCCGTGGATGAAGCGGGCGGCGAAGCACTTCACCTTCATCCAGATGGTCGGCGAGATGATCGCGCGGCCGGAGAACCGGATCGATATCTCGAGCGACAAGGACGAATTCGGCCTGCCGATCTCGAAGCTGACGATCGGCTTCACCGATAACGAGCGCGCGCTCTACAATCACGCTTCGGGGGTCGGCAAGTCGATCCTTAATGCCGCTGCGGCAACCGAAGTGTGGGCGAGCCCGCTCGTCAATCAGCACTTCATGGGCGGTACGATCATGGGCAACGATGCCAACACGTCGGTGACCGACAGTTACGGCATCACCCACGAGGTCCCGAACGTCATGATCGCCGGTAACACGCTGTTTCCGACCTCAGCCGGGGTCAACCCGACGTTCACGACACACGCGATCGCGTTGCGCGCCGTCGAGCACGTCCTCGGGCACTGGCCGGCGTAACCGGCGAGTGTCGCCACTTCGGCTTGGGCGGACACGTTCATCGTCCGCTCAAGCTGCACGTAGGTTCTAAAACAGCTTCTTGAGAACCTGCGGGTTGAGGCAGCTTGTCGGCTTTCGGTCCTCGATCAGCGCAAGGACGTTGTCGACCACCACCTTGGCCATGCCTTCGCGCAGCGACGTGACCGCGCTGCCGAGGTGCGGCGTCAGCACCACGTTCGGCATTTCGACAAGCTCGGGCGAAACTTTCGGCTCGGCCTCATAAACGTCGAGGCCGGCGCCGGCGATCTTCTTGTCCTTGAGCGCGCGAACCAGTGCCGCCTCGTCGATCACCGGTCCGCGCGAGGTATTGATGATGAAGGCCGAGGGCTTCATCAGCGCAAACTCCCGATCGCTCATCAGATGACGCGTTTCCGGCGTGAGCTGCGGATGCAACGAGACAAAATCGGCATCGTGCAGGAGCTGATCAAAGCTGCAATACCGCGCCTCGAAATTGCGCTCCAGCTGCACCGGCAAGCGGTTCGGATCGGTGTAGATGATTTTCATGTCGAAGCCGTGCGCGCGCCGCGCCATCGCCTGACCGATACGGCCGAAGCCGACCAGGCCAAGGGTCCGGCCGTGCACGCCGCCGCCGGCGAGGTGATTGGATTGCGAACCGGGATAGACGCCACTGCGAAACAGCTTGTCGCCATGAACGATGTTGCGAGCGACGGCGAGCATCAGTCCGAAACCGAGGTCGGCGGTGGCATCGGTGACGATCGCCGGGATGTTGGTGACCGGAATGCCGCGTCGCGTCGCTTCGGCAAGATCGATGCGGTCGGCGGTGATGTTCATCGACGACACCGCCTTGAGGTCCGGATTGGCGGCGAACACCTCGGCATCGACCGTGTCGTGCAACAGCACAATCAGGATGTCGCATTGCTTGACGGCTTCGATCAGCGCCGCCTTGTCGAGCACGCGGCTTGAATCCGGATTGACAGTGACGTCGGCAACAATGCGCAGCCGCGCCAGAGCGCTTTCGGCGATGGGCTGGGTGACGAAGACGCGTGGACGACCTGCTTGCTGGTTCATTTCGCCTTTATAGCCGCGTTGACCTTCGGCAGTACTTTTTCAGCAAGCAGCGTCATCGAGCGTTTGCCGAGCGCCGGATCGCGCCAATCCTTGCCGGCATAAAGCAGCGTACCGAAGTCGCCGACCTCGTCGCGGAATTTCAGAATTTCGTCGGCGACCTTGTCCGGCGAGCCATGGATGATGAGCCGGTCGCAGATGCCGTCGAGCGTTATTTCGCTATCGGGCTGGTCGCGCCGCGTCTTGAACAGTTCGAGGCGGCCGCGTTTCAGCTTGGCGTAGAGCTGGCTGTAGTAGTAGCGGTAGGGGCTGTTGGAGTCGGTCACGTAAGCTTTCGCGGTTTTATCGTCGTCGGCGACGAAGATGCTTTTCGCCACGCGCCAGTTTGCCGGATCGGCGTTGCGGCCAGCGCGCTCGCAGCCTTCCACATATTTGGGCCAATGGCTCTTGACCCATTGCGGCATCAGGAAGTTCGCGGAAATTGGATCCCAGCCGCGCGCGGCGGCTTCCGTCACGCCCTTCGAGAACGGCGCCACGGCCGTCACAACGATCGGCGGATGCGGCTTTTGCAGCGGCTTTGGCAGGAAGCCCTGGCCGATGTCCAGCATCGCCTGCTGTTCGATCTTGATGTTCCAGTACTTGCCTTCGATGTTGTAAGGCGGATCGCTCTGCCAGATTTTCAGCACCGCATTGATCGCCTCGAGGAACATGGCGTTGCGGTCGGCATCGAGGTTGCCGAAGGCTTCCGCGTCCGACAGCAGGCCGCCGGGGCTGATGCCGAAGATGAAGCGGCCGTCGAGCATGTGATCGAGCATCGCGATCTGGGACGCGGTCGCGGCCGGATGCGCATTCGGCATATTGATGGTGCCGGTGCCGAGCTTGATGGTTTTGGTGGCGTCGATCAGGCTTGCGATGAATACCGCGCAGGAGGTGATGTTCTCGGCGCGGTCGGTGGCGTGTTCACCGACATAGGCTTCGACGTAGCCAAGCTTGTCGGCGAGCAGGAAGGCTTCGCGGTCTTCACGCAGCGATTGCCGCCAATCCTTGTTCAGCGGATGGATCGGCATCGTGAAGAAGCCGAGCTTCATTGTGTCCCCGTGACGAATCACCGGCCCCGCGCGGGTTTACCAACCATCGCCTTCTCAGCCGAATTAATATATTGTGGGTCAAGTCATCAGGATTTCTAATGACTGAAATTGCGCTTCGGCAAATCAGGGCGGTGATCGCGGTGTGCGAGGAGGGCTCGTTCACCCGCGCCGCCGTGCGCGAGAACTCGACGCAGTCGGGTATTTCCCAGCACGTCGCTACGGTAGAACGCAGCCTCGGCGTCAAACTGTTTGAACGCTCGGTCTCGGGCGTTAAGCCGACGCCGGCAGGCTGGCGCTACTACAAGCGCTGCCTCGATGCGGTCAGCCAGATTGCGAGCGCCAACGACGAAGTGCGCGCCTTTGCCGCCCGCGTCAGCGGCGATCTGCGCGTTGGCCTGATACCGACGCTGACGCGCGCGGTGTTGACGCCCGCGCTGGATACGTTCGTGCGGCTTTATCCCGATGTCCGCATGCACGTTGTCGAGGGCTATAGCGCGACGCTCACCGAGATGGTTCAGAACGGCGATCTCGACTTTGCCGTGGTTCCGGCGACCGAAGGCCGTATCGGTTTGAAGACCCGGCTGATTGCGCGCGATCGCGAGATGCTGGTGTCGAATGTCTCGCGCGGGCTCAAGCCGTTTGAGCCCATCCGCCTGAAGGATTGCGGGCCGCTGAAAATTCTGCTGCCCGGCCGTACCAACGTCCGCCGCCGCAATATAGAGGTGTATTTCGAAACCCACGGCATCGAGGTCGAGGCCATCATCGAAATGGACGCGATGATCGGCACCATGCAGTTCGTGCGTCTCACCGATTGGGTGGCGATCCTGTCAGGCCTGATTTGTTATGCCGACATCGGGCGCGACATGGGGCGCGTCACCTCGCCGATCGAGGATCCGCCCCTGATCGCCGAATTCGTGGTGATTTCGCCGGCGCGAAAAATGCTCTCGAACTCAGGCCGAGCTGTTCCTGCAAATCTTCGAGGCCGAGATTGCGCGGATACAGGAAGTCTGGGCGCAAACCATTCCGCCGGCGGTCTATCCGGTCAGGCGGCGGCGCGCCTCGTCACGCTAGCGGGTGCCGGATAGCGGTCCGCCTGCGGCCCTCAACCGCCGCCGGCAAATGTGCTGCGACTTAATGCCTAAGAGACTATATATTCTATCTTTCCTGCGACGGGCCTATTGAGCCCTCGTCGAATTCGAAAGCGGCGATTTAAAGCTGCGATCCGAAGTTGCGATTCAAAGCTGTGATTCTTGGAGTTTAAAAGTCATGCCCGCCTATCGTTCCCGAACCACCACCCATGGCCGCAACATGGCCGGCGCACGCGGGCTGTGGCGCGCCACGGGCATGAAGGACGCCGATTTCGGCAAGCCGATCATCGCCATCGCCAACAGCTTTACCCAGTTCGTGCCCGGCCACGTCCATCTGAAAGATCTCGGCCAGATGGTGGCGCGCGAGATCGAGGCCGCAGGCGGCGTCGCCAAGGAGTTCAACACCATTGCGGTGGATGACGGCATCGCCATGGGCCATGACGGAATGCTCTATTCGCTGCCGTCGCGCGAACTGATCGCCGACAGCGTTGAATACATGGTCAACGCCCATTGCGCGGATGCGCTGGTCTGCATTTCCAATTGCGACAAGATCACCCCCGGCATGCTGATGGCCAGCATGCGTCTCAACATCCCCAGTGTGTTCGTCTCCGGCGGACCGATGGAGGCCGGCAAGGTGGTGGTGAAGGGCGTGGAGCGGGCCGTGGACCTGATCGACGCCATGGTCGTCGCCGCCGACGACAGCTACACCGACGAAGAGGTGAAGACCTACGAGCGTTCGGCTTGCCCGACCTGCGGCTCATGCTCCGGCATGTTCACGGCCAATTCCATGAATTGCCTCACCGAGGCGCTGGGCCTTTCGCTGCCAGGCAATGGTTCGGTGCTGGCCACCCACGCGGATCGTGAGAAATTGTTCCGCGAGGCCGGACATCTGATCGTCGATCTCGCCCGCCGCTGGTACGAGCAGGACGATGCCACCGCCCTGCCGCGCGGCATCGCGAGCTTCAAGGCGTTCGAGAATGCGATGAGCCTGGATATCGCCATGGGCGGCTCCACTAACACGGTGCTGCACCTGCTGGCCGCCGCCCAGGAAGGGCAGGTGGATTTCACCATGGCCGATATCGACCGGCTGTCCCGCCGGGTGCCGTGTCTTTGCAAGGTCGCGCCGGTGAAGAGCGATGTGCACGTGGAAGACGTGCACCGTGCCGGCGGCATCATGGCGATCCTGGGCGAGATGGATCGCGCCGGACTGATCGATACGTCGCTCCCCACCGTGCACACCGCAACACTGGGTGAGGCGCTGAACCGCTGGGATATCATGCGCACCAAAAGCGACGCGGTGAAAACCTTCTATCGCGCCGCGCCCGGCGGCGTGCCGACCCAGGTGGCGTTCAGCCAGTCCGCGCGCTGGGAGGAGCTTGATACCGATCGCCAGAGCGGCGTGATCCGTGACGCGGCGCATCCGTTCTCCAAGGATGGTGGCTTGGCGGTGCTGTTCGGCAATCTGGCGCCGGAAGGCTGCATCGTGAAAACCGCCGGCGTCGATGAGAGCATCCTCACCTTTCGCGGCATTGCGCGTGTGTATGAGAGTCAGGATTCCTCCGTTTCCGGAATCCTGAGCGGCGAGGTCAAGGCAGGCGAGATTGTCGTCATCCGCTACGAGGGGCCGAAGGGCGGGCCGGGGATGCAGGAGATGCTGTACCCGACCAGCTATCTGAAATCGAAAGGGCTGGGGAAAGCCTGCGCGTTGATCACCGATGGCCGTTTCTCCGGCGGTACCTCGGGTCTCTCGATCGGCCATGTCTCGCCGGAAGCGGCGGAAGGCGGCATGATCGGACTGGTGGAAACCGGCGATGAGATCCTGATCGATATCCCGAACCGGGAGATCACGCTGCAGGTGAGCGATGCGATGCTGGCCGAACGCCGCGCGGCGATGGATGCCAAAGGCTGGAAGCCCGCGGAAATCCGAAAACGAAATGTGACTCCGGCGCTGCGGGCCTATGCCGCGATGACGACGAACGCTGCCCGCGGCGCCGTGCGCGACGTGAGCCAGGTTGAAAACTGATCAGCGGCTGCGCCGGGCAACTCGCAATGAGCAACATCACACGCCGCCGTCTGGCCTCCGGCACCGTCGCCGCACTCGCGGGCTCGGTTGCCGCGCCGGCGCTGGCGCAAAGCGACAAGCTCCGCTGGCGGATGGTGACGTCGTGGCCGAAACGCCTGCCGGGTCCCGGCATGTCGGCGGAACGGATCGCCGAACGGATTGCCTCGCTGTCCGGCGGCCGGCTTGAAATAACGGTGTCGGCGGCGGGCGAAATCGTCCCGGCGTTCGAGGTGCTCGACGCGGTCGGCTCGGGCGTCGCCGAGATGGGGCATACCGCGGCGTTCTATTGGCAGGGCAAAGAGCCGGCGGCGGCGTTCTTCACGACGGTGCCGTTCGGATTGCTGCCGAACGAGCACGTCGCCTGGGTCGATGCCGGCGGCGGGCAGGCGTTGTGGGACGAGCTTTATGCGCCGTTCGGGGTGAAGCCGTTCATGGGCGGCAACACCGGCGTCTGCATGGGCGGCTGGTTCCGCCGCGAGATCAAAAGCAACGACGACGTGAAGGGCCTGAAAATCCGCTCGCTCGGTCTCGGCGGCGAGGTCTATCGCCGGCTCGGCGCCATTCCGCAGACCACGTCGCCCGGCGAAATTCTGGTCGCGCTGCAATCCGGCGTGATCGACGGCGCCGAATTCGTCGGCCCGGGCTCCGATATCGCGCTCGGGCTTTATCGCTTTGCGCCGTTCTATTACAGCCCGGGATTCAACAAGCCGAACGGCACCGGCGAATGCATTGTCGCGCTGAAGGCCTGGCAATCGCTCGACGACGAGATGAAAGCGATCGTCACCCATGCCTGCGCGGCGGAGGCGTCCTTTGCGCTTGCGGAAATGGAACGCCTCAATATCGAGGCGCTCGCGATCATGAAATCGCGCAACAACGTACAGCTCCGCACTTTTCCTGCAGACCTCGTCAACGCAGCCCGCACCACCGCGAACGACGTGCTGAACGATCTTGCCGGCAAGAGCCCCGGGGCACAAAAAGTCCACAACTCCTACATGGCATTTCGGGACAAGGTCGCAGCCTGGTCGCGGATTTCGACGCAGGCGATGCTGGAAGCGCGGGGAGGGTGAACACCCCCGTTGTTGCGAGCGAACCCTTAATACGAGGGCGTGGAACTCGAGATAGAAGTCTGCCTGTAAGCCGATTGTCGCGCGCATCGACCGTCGCGATTAGTCGAGCCGAATACCATACGTCAGCGCGTCCCATTCCGCCTGGGTGCGCAGCTGCAAGCCGAGGGTCCGGTAGTCGACGCGAAGATAACCGTCCTCTCCCATCACGACGGCATTCGGGGCTTTCTCCGCTACCTCCTGCGCCATCACGCCGACATAGACCGTGTCGCTCCACAGGTAGCGATAGCGGTACAGCGTGAGGCCGTCGTCGAGTTGGCCGATCCGCATGATGTCGTGCTTGAGCCGAATGTCGGAAATAACGGTCGGCTGCGCCAAATAACTGGCGCTGGTCTTGTTGCCCCAATCGCCGCCGGCCTGACCGCCGATGTAGTTGCCTTCCCACGGGGCGTGCGGCCCTTTATCGTCCGGCGCAAACAGCCAGCTCACGCCGAATGTCACCGCCTGCAGTTGCGCGTGGACGTTCCCGCTGGTGACCGCAGGGCCAAAACCGAGCGTCGGCGTCGAGAAGCCGACGTTTCCGAGATCGACATACAGATAGTTCAGGCTGAAGATCACGTTCGGCGAATACTTGTATTCGATACCGCCGCCGCCGGCCCAGCCGATGCGCGAGTCGTTGGTCTGCGCGCTGAACGTGACTCAAGGTGAGGTTATGGTGCTGCTGGTATCGACATTGCCGTAGGCGAGACCGCCGGTGCCATAGAACAGGACGGGTCCTGCCGCCCAGCCAAGACGGCCGCGCAACGTGCCGAAATATTCGATGTTGGCGTCGGTGTTGGCGACCGGCGCAGGAACGATCGCCCCCTGGAGTACCGTATTGAAATCGGTCTTGAGCGCCGTGCCCGAGAAATCCGTCTCGATCCCGTAGACGACCGAACCGCTCTGCCAGTTATGGCCTGCATGAACGCCAGCGAGCCAACTGCTTGAGCTCCCCGAACCTGCGCCGGTGGATGACACGACCTGTGCGAATGCCGCCGATCCCGGCAGTATCAGCAACGCAGCGACAGCGGCGGGAATCGTGATCTTCATTGGTTGCCCCCATACCCCGACTAATCACATTACGCCCGCGGGAATTCCCGGCCTATAGGACCAAAGTGAAATCCACCAAATAACCGCTGCCGTGCCGTTTAGGTCACAGTCCGGCTAGAACTGATTTCGCAAGCTGAAAATGGACGGCCAGCGCTTCGAGCGTTCAAAATAGGGAAAGCATATCTCAGCCAATGTCGGTTGTTGGCCCATAACTTGATTTCGCGGTGACGCAGCAATTCGGTCGCTTGTGGTGTGAGCGGACATTCACTGAGCCGCACCTACAAAACCGTATTTATGAGTACAAGCCCAAGCCACTCCTGAATTGCTTCACCGCCATAGCTTTTCGCAATGACGTTTTTTTGTTATCGCCGGGCTTGTCCCGGCGCTCTCGATCTGGAGTGCGTATTCCTGAATCCGGTTTGATGTCCGATTATCTCCGAAACCGACAACGTTGTTGCGGGACGGCAAAACGACGCGACGGGCCACATGCAGTCGTCGCAAATCGTGGCTCACCCTGTGCGCTTTAAGCGCCAAGATCTCCAGATAGCCAATTATTTTGGTCGCACCAATTTTGTGATAAGCGCGTCGAACAATATTTTGCTTGTGGATTTGATTTCAGCAACAGGCGTGCCTTGCATGAACAGGGCTAGAATGCCGTTGGAGGCCGCCCAGATCGTTCGTGCCGTTGTGTCGACGTCGGTCTTCAAACGCCCCTCGGTCGCTAGGCGTTCGACAATCGCCTGCGTAGTGATGAAAGCCTCTTGGCTCGGACTCGGGTCCGATCGGGTGCTTTCAATCATCAGGCGGAATAGCTTGGGGCGTTCGAGCGCGAAAGCGATCCAGCCGTCCCAACCGCGCCTCAGGTCGGCCAAGGCATCGGCCGTCTGACGGTTGGCCCGCTTTTGAGCCATGAACGTGTTGATGCCCCGAGCAACAACGGCGCGTAGCAAACCATCCTTATCACCGAAGTGATGATAGAGCGTCGGCGCGGTGACCCCCGCCGCCTCGCACACAGCGCGCGTTGTAACAGCCTCGACGCCGCCTTTTTCCAGGAGACCGGCAGCAGCCGTCAATATCTGTTCTTCGGTGGTCATCACAACTCTCAAAAAGGGGCTTGCCAATCTCTATAGCATCGCTATATGGCGAATATATCATCGCTATAGAGAGATAACAGCATGAAAACCGCATTTGTAACAGGGGGCTCTGGCTTCGTCGGCGGCCGCCTTATCGCACATCTCCTGGATCGTGGATGGAACGTCCGCGCACTCGCCCGAAGCCCCCAGAGTGAGGCCCTAGTCCGGGCATTGGGCGCTACATCGGTCAAAGGCAGTCTCAATAAAGAGCGGTCGCTTCGAGAGGGCATGGCAGGCTGCGAGGTCGTGTTCCACGTTGCCGCGCACTTCAAGCTCTGGGGCAAGCAGGCGCTTTTCGACCAGGTCAACGTCGACGGAACGCGCAATGTCGTGAACGCAGCCGCGGCCACCGGAAGCGTGCGCCGGGTGGTAGCTGTCAGCGCCGCGGCTGTGGTGATGGGCGATCCCAAGCCGATGGTCGATGTCGACGAGACCTTTCCTCTGCAGGTCCGCGCCTTCGCGCCCTACAGCTCTTCAAAAGCCGAAGGAGAGCGCGTGCTGCTGGACGCCAACCACGTCCGGCCTGACTTCGAGACGGTCGCGCTTCGCCCGCCGTTCATTTGGGGGGCTGGGATGCCGACCCTCGACGAGATGGTCGAGGCCGTACACGCCGGCGGCTGGCAATGGGTTGATGGCGGTAAGCAGGCGTTCTCGACTTGCCATGTCGACAACCTTTGCGATGCACTAATCCTCGCCGCAGACCATGGCCGGGGCGGTCAGGCTTATTTCGTCGCCGACGATGAAAAAAGCACGCTCAAGGGCCTCATCTCGGCTCTGCTCGCCACGCGCGGCGTGAGTGTGTCCGACAAGGCGGTCCCGTTCGGAGTGGCCTGGATGATGGCCGGTCTCATGGGTACGGCGTGGCGTCTGCTGCGCCTCAAGGGCCAGCCGCCTATCACTCGCCAGATGCTGCAACTGATCGGCAAACCTTTCACGATCCGCGACGACAAGGTCCGGGCGGATTTAGGCTACGCACCACGAACCACGATGAGCAACGGGCTTGCTGCAATGCGACTCTCGAAGATCGCCCCTGCAAGTTTGGCTGCCCATCGGGGCGACCGGCATGCCCTTGCTGCGTCCTGATCGCGCACGGTGCGCAGCTCGTCGGCGAAGTGGTTCAGTACGAGGACTCGTATCAACTCTGCTACATCCGCGGCCCCGAAGGACTTCTCATCGGACAGGCAGAGCCACTCGGTAGTAATCGGTAATGGTCAGACAAAGGGTCTTCTTCCACCTGGAATTTCGTTGATTTCGCCCGATGCCGTCCTCATGCTCCGTCGCAAGCCCCAAAGGCAAATAAGCGCTCGGGAGGATTGCATGAGACTGAAGCTGCTGGCCATGCTTGCCGTTGCCGCGGGTTTGCTGCTTGGCTTCAATGCTCGCGCTTGGGCCGACGATTATCCCAACCGCCCGGTAAAGATCATCATCGCCTTTTCGCCGTCGGGAGCGATCGACATTCTTGGCCGGTTCATCGCCGATAAGCTCAGCGTGATGTGGGGGCAAAGTGTCGTCGTGCTAAACCGTCCGGGCGGCAGCGGCAACATTGGCGCGGCTGCGGCCGCCGAGGCGCCGCCCGATGGCTATACGCTGCATTTCGGCGCGCAGACGCTGGCGACCAACGTCACGCTGGCGCCCACCGATGCGTTCGACCCCGTCAACAGTTTCGAACCGATCATGCTGGTGGGAACTTCGGTCGAGGTGTTTCAGGTCTCGGCGGCGACGCCATACAAGTCGGTCCAGGAGGTGATCGACTACGCCAAGGCCAATCCAGGCAAGCTGAATTATTACTCCGTCGGCATTGGCTCGACGTCGCATCTTTCGACCGTGCTGTTCATGGACGTGACCGGCACCAAGATGCAGCACGTGTCCTATAGCCAGATGTCGCAGGGAATGAGCGATCTCATCTCGGGCCGCACGGAGATCAATTTCGGCCCGATGGGGAGTTCGCTGCCGTACATTCAGAACGGCAAAATGCGAGCGCTCGCGATCAACGGCCCTGCGCGCGCCAAGTTGTTGCCCGGCGTCCCGACGCTGGAAGAGGTCGGCATCAAGATGGGACAGGAGTCGAGCTGGTATGGATTCTTCGGACCGAAGGGCACCCCGAAACCGATCATCGACAAGATCAACAAGGACCTTCAGACCGTCATCGATATGCCGGACATGCGCGCGCGCGAGTTGCAGCTGGGCTACCGCTATATCGGCGGCTCACCCGAGCAACTCGCCGCTTACCTGAAGACCGACATCGCCAAATGGGCGGCGCTCGACAAAAAGGGCGCCTTCAAGTGAGCGACAGCTTCCCCCGACAACAGAAGTCGAAGCGAGCCGCGGAGTCGACGTTTTCGGATATCAGCGAGATATCGCGCTCGGTCTTTATCGCTTCGCGCCGTTCTACTACAGCCCGGGATTCAACAAACCGAACGGCACCGGCGCGCGGGGCGAGTGAACACACCCCGTTGTTGCGAGCGATGCGAAAGCAATCCAACCCATAGTACTAGCCGCTCCTGAATTGCTTCACCGCCATAGCTTTTCGCAATGACGTTTTTCGTTATCGCCGGGGCTTGTCCCGGCGCTCTCGATCCAGAGTGCGTATTCCTAAATCGGTTTGATGTCCGATTATCTCCGAAAACGACAACATTGTTGCTGACGGCAAAACGACGCGATGGGCCATGAGGCGGCATCGCGTTAATGTCGGATTAGCCGCGATGACCGCGCAGCAATTTTTGTGCGGACGGACTTTGGCGGATCGCGTCCGGCAACCACGCGACGGTTTGCATTGCCGCCGCAAGCGCTGCCTCCCGCGACGCATAAACAAGACCCGAATAGTACTGGACTGGCGTCCAGTCGCCGCGGTCTTCTACATCACGCCTGAATTCCTCGAAGCCACAGCTTTCGTCCGGGCGTGAAAATAGGTCAACGCACCTGTTGTGTTCAAAATTCTCTACACTGATAAAAACCAGCCACGACTTATCGATGCGCTTTGACATTGAGCTTAGCGATCTCGGAGGCTTACTTGGTTGGCGGTGGACTCGTCCAATGCTCTTGCGCAACGGCATCGGACCATGCCGAGCCCGGTGGTTGGAGCGCAAGCCATGTCTCCGCAAGCTTGCCGTCCACGATGCGGTAGGACTGCATGGAAGCCATTGATTGATAGTCACAATTTCGATTTATGCAAATCTTTATTGGAAATTTTGCGCGAAACCGTCACGCGTGTTCTGAAATCACTCCGCGCAACGTCCCGATTTATTTGAACAAATAGAAACGCTTTGACTTCGCGGTGTGGTTTTGAGAAATGGCCGTCAATCTCGCTCACGTACAAGGACGTCATGCGGTGACCCCGCAGGACGGAGCGGGAGGCGGTGCCCGCGCGTGGCGGCTCGTCACTGTCACTCCCGGGCGGCCTGGGCATCAGCCTGCCGGCACTATGACCGGCGCGCGAGGTGCATCGCTGGAAGTGCCACACCGGCTGGCGGGGAACCCGCCGCGTGAGCTGGTGTGTCACGAAGCCTGGCCCAGGTTGAGCCTTGGGATGAATAGTCCCATTGGCACAGAGCCGTGGTGGGACGCCGAGAGGCGAGCGCGCAGCGCTCTGCGCGCGCCGCACCCGGAAAGGTGCGGAGGTTGGATACGCGTCTGTCGGCGTTCCGCTTCCTTGCTTTTTTCCGTTCTTACATTCGTGGCTCGAAGCGCGGATCGTGAGGATACCGGTATCCACCGCCGGCATTCTCTGGCGAAGATCGGTGCGGAGAGCGGAGAAATTCTTGTCGCGTGACGATGACTCGGGTGCGGATCGCATCGCGAGAACGGATTTGCATGTCACCGTCTCCCGATTGCGCGGGGAGAGGTGGACCCGAGCGAACGCGAAGTGCGGCGTGAGTGAGCCATGGAGCTGAGCCGGGTCAAATCTGCGGCCGGTGGCGGACGAACGCCCCCTCACCGCGAGACCAGCTCTCCCCGCTATCGCGGGGCGAGGGATGAAGATAGCGTTGCTGTTTGACATTGTGAATTGGAGAAAGCGCGCGCAAATCGCGTCACGCGTGCGGGACTAAAACATGTATTGTTACCGGGGGCATTGATCGGAGGCTGCTCATTGCGCCGGGGTATCCGTGCCGCTAAGAGCATATTCAATCGGAGCCAGAGACGTGCAGCGACGAATTCTCGTTATGGGATTGCCGGGCGCCGGCAAAACAACCCTCGCCAATGCCCTTGCCCCGCTGTTGAACGCCGTCGTTTTCAACGCCGACGCGGTGCGTGCCAACATTTCCCGCGATCTCGGATTCACCCATGAGGATCGCATTGAACACGCCCGGCGCATCGGCTGGATGTGCGATCGGGTGGTCGATGCCGGCGGTACGGTGATTGCGGACTTTATTTGTCCTACCGAGGAAACCCGCGCCGCATTCGGACCTGCATTCACGATCTGGATCGATCGCATCGAGACGGGCCGCTTCGAAGACACCAACAGGATGTTCATTCCGCCGGAGCTTTGCGATCTGCGCGTCAAGGCGGAAGGTTCGCCGCAGTATTGGGCAGAACAAGCGCTGGCGCTGTTGCGTCCGCCATTCGATCCGCAACAGCCGACGGCACTCTTCATCGGCCGTTATCAGCCGTTCCATGGCGGCCACCAAAAGCTGATCGAAGAAGGGTTGCGCCGGGTCGGTCAGGTCTGCATCGCAGTACGCAACACTCACGGGATCGATGCAAAAAATCCGCTGCCGTTCTTTGCCGTGAAACAACGCATCGAAACGGCGCTGTCGGCTCATGCCGGACGGTTTGTCGTCGTGCCGCTACCCAATATCACCAACGTCTTTTACGGCCGCGATGTCGGTTATACCGTCGAGCGCATCATGCTGGACGAAGAAACCGAATCGATTTCGGCGACCAAGATCCGGGATTTGAGTTCCTCACCAAGTCGCGGTTAGGGCGCTCGCTTTCGGAACCCGCGCTGCTGAAACTCTAGGCACTCTCTTTATTGTCGTTTCCGGCCGAACGCAGCGATGACCGGCCATCTGAGTGTCTGGGCTCAATGTCTGCAACGAATTGATTCCAAACGTGTTCATAATTTTGCCATGCCGCGGGTCGCCACGTGGCCTGGACCATGCTAGTTGGGACGTGAGGCGTGAACTTGTAGCGTGAATTTGGGGCGTGGTTGTAGCGTTGGGGGCCCTCGGATTATGGGTGAGGCAGTCAAATTGGCCGCAGACGGCAACTTGCGCATCGGCGTTATTGGCGTTGGCGTCATGGGCTCGAACCATGCGCGCGTGTTGTCGGAACTTCCCGGCGTCAAACTGGTCGGGGTGGTCGATCCCGACAGCAAGCAACGCGAGCGGGTAGCGAACACTCTTGGCTGCGCGGCCTTCGCCGATCTTGAGGGCCTCATCGGTCAAGGCGTTGACGCAGTGACGATCGCGTCGCCGACCCATCTTCATCGCGAGATTGCGATCGAATGCGCCAAGCGCGGCATCCACATGCTGGTCGAAAAGCCGGTCGCTTCGACCATCGAGGAAGGCCATGCCATCGTTGCGGCTGCTCGCCGCGCCGGCATTACGCTGATGGCCGGCCATGTCGAACGCTTCAATCCGGCGGTGCAGTCGCTCAAGAAGGCGATCAAGGACGAGAATATTCTTTCGATCGCGATTACCCGCGTTGGACCTTTTCCGCCGCGTATGTCGAACGTCGGAGTCGTGATCGATCTTGCGGTCCACGATATCGACTTGATCCGCTGGTTCACCGATTCCGAGATCGTCGAGATCCAGCCGCAGACATCGAGCGCCGTAGCGGAACGCGAGGACATCGCGTTGTTGCAGTTCCGCACCGCCTCGGGCGTGCTGGCCCACATCAACACCAACTGGCTGACGCCGTTCAAGGCCCGCAACATCCACATCGCCACGCGTAACAAGTATCTGATAGCCGATTTGCTGACGCTTCAGGTTACCGAGTGCTTTGGCTTTCAGCCGGACGGTGCCTATTCGATGCGCCATCTGTCGGTCGGCTATGCCGAGCCGCTGCGTGCCGAACTCGCCGCCTTCATCAGTGCGGTGCGTTCAGGCGACCCGCCCGCCGTCACCGGCGAAGAAGGTGTCGCCAGTCTTGAAATCGCCATCCGCTGCCTTAGCTCGCGCACTGCGCCAATCAAGCGCTGCCGAGCGCAAGGGTCCGCGGCGCGTTGTCGGTTAGGCGCCTTAAGGTGTGAAGCAAGAAATGAATCAGCACGTGCGCGTCGACGACAAGCCCATTCCGTTTATCGATATTCCCGCTCAGCGCCGCCGTCTGGGCAGTGCGATCGACGACGCTGTCGGCCGCGTGCTCGCGCATTGCCAGTTCATTCAGGGCCCGGAAGTTCGCGCTCTCGAAGCCGACCTTGCGGCATTCTGCGGCGCCAAGCACGTCATCGGATGCGCCAGTGGCACGGACGCCCTGCTGCTGGTGTTGCTGGCGTGGGAGATCGGCCCCGGCGATGCCGTGATCTGCCCGGCCTTCACATTCCATGCGACGGCGGAGCAAGTCGCGCTGCTCGGTGCGACGCCGGTTTTCGCCGACGTCGAGGCGGACACCTTCAACATCGATCCGGCAAGCCTGGAACGCGCGGTTGCGACCGCAAAGGCGCGAGGGCTGAAACCGCGTGCGGTCATCCCGGTCGATCTGTTCGGCCTGCCGGCCGATCACGACGCTATTGCTTCGATTGCCGAACGGCACGGCCTCTTGGTGCTCGATGACGCCGCGCAGTCGTTCGGCGCGCTCTATCGCGGCCGCAAGCTTGGCAAGCTGGCGACGGCAACGGCGACCAGCTTCTTTCCGGCCAAGCCGCTTGGCTGTTATGGCGACGGCGGCGCGGTATTCACCGACGATGATGAACTGGCCGCGCGCGTGAAAAGCCTCCGCGTCCATGGCGAGAGCCCGACCGATAAATACGATGCGCAGCGCATTGGTGTGACCGGCCGGCTCGATACCATTCAGGCCGCGGTGCTGATCGAGAAGCTGAAAATCTTCCCGGAAGAGATCGTCGCGCGGCAGGCGGTGGCCGAGCGTTACGCGGAAGGCCTCGCCGGCGTCGCGATCACCCCGCGCACCGGCAACGAATCGACCTCGGTTTGGGCGCAATACACCATCCGCCTCGAGCCGGGCGCCGCGATGCATTTGGCGCGGCGTTGAAAGCCGAGGGCATTCCGACCGCGATCTATTACGCCAAGCCGCTGCACCGCCAGGCGGCATACCGCGATTTTCCGGTGGTGGATGGCGGGCTTCCGGTCTGCGATCGGCTTGCGGAAGAGGTCATCAGCCTGCCGATGCACGCCTATCTGGAGGAGCCGGTGCAAGACCGCGTCATTGCAGCGGTTCGGCGGGCGCTCACACGCTGACGCAACTCGCGTAATATCGGCGCAGCGCACGGGCGCGGCTACAGGCAGCAATGATCGGTCGGATTCTCACCGTCGGCGGCTATACGCTTGTCTCGCGTCTGACCGGCTTTCTCCGCGATGTCATGCTGGCCGCGATCATTGGCGCCGGGCCGGTTGCCGACGCCTTCTTTGTCGCCTTCCGGCTGCCCAACCATTTCCGCGCCATATTTGCCGAAGGCGCGTTCAACGCCGCCTTCATTCCCGCCTATGCGCGCGTCCGGACCCAGGGCGGGCCGGAGGCCGCCAAGCTGTTCGGCGACCGGATCTTTACTTTGCTGCTGGCGACGCAAATCGTCATGCTCGCGCTGGCGTTGATCTTCACACCACAGGCAATCGATCTGCTGGCGCCGGGATTTTCACGAGAGCCGGCGCAGTTCACGCTTGCCGTGAGCCTGACCCGGATCACGTTTCCCTATCTGCTGTTGATTACGCTGGTGACGCTGTGGAGCGGCATCCTCAACGCACTTAATCGCTTCGCAGCCGCGGCGGCGGCGCCGATCCTGCTCAACATCGCGATGATGGCGACCCTCGCGCTGGCGGCATTCTTTCCAAGCGCCGGTCATGCCGCAGCGTGGGGCGTCTTGATCTCGGGCGTCCTGCAAGCGGCGCTGGTTGGCGCCGCTATCTGGCGCGCCGGCCTGATGACGTCGTTCCGTGCGCTGTCATGGGATGAAGATGTCCGCCGTTTCTTCAAGGCGCTGGTGCCGGCGACCGTCGGCTCGGCGGGAACTCAACTCGCGCTTTTCGCCGACACCATCATTGCGAGCTTCCTGACCGCCGGCGCGCTGTCGGCCTTGTACTACGCAGATCGTATCGATCAGTTGCCGATCGGCGTCATTGGTATCGCGGTCGGTACGGTACTTGTGCCTGAGATGACGCGGCGGGTGTCATCCGGCGATCACGAGGGCGCGCGCTCGGCGCAAAATCGCGCCATCGAGTTCGCCCTGATTTTAGCTCTGCCCTGCGTGATCGCCTTCCTGGTTGTGCCCGACCTTATTATGCGGGCCTTGTTCATGCGCGGTGCATTCACTGCTGAGGATGCACACGCCTCGGCCATGACGCTGGTCGCCTATACGATCGGGCTTGTGCCCTTTGTGCTTATCCGCAGCGTGGTTGCGCCTTTTCTGGCGCGCGGCGACACGCTTACGCCGGTCAAGGCAGCTCTGACCGGGACGGCTGTCAATATCGCCTTTAAAGTGGCGCTGATGGGATCGCTGTCCCAGGTCGGGTTGGCGCTTGCTACGTCGATTGGGGCGTGGATCAATTTCATCATGGTGCTTTGGCTCGCAGGGCGCGCAGGTCTCATTGTGTCGGATGCCACGCTGAAGTCGTCGCTGATCAAACTTGGGATCGCCGGCGTCGTGTTTTTGATCTTCCTTTTGATCGCGTCTCCCGTCGTCACATATCTGTTATCGTCGTTGTCCACGTTCCGCGCCGAGTCGGAGTTGCTGGTGCTGGCGATTCTCGGCGGCGCGGTTTACGGCGCGCTGATTGCCGGGTTGTTCGGGCGGCGCTGGCTTTCTTCAATGCGTAACCGGGCGCAAAGCGCGCCAGGAGAGCCGCTTGCCGCCTTTGAAGGCACGTCAGCTCCGGCTGCCGGACCGGACGAGATTTGATCGGGGTTTTTGATGCGCGTGACGATGATTGGAGCAGGGTATGTCGGGCTCGTCTCCGGAGCCTGCTTTGCCGATTTCGGCCATCACGTCACCTGCATCGACAAGGATGCCAAAAAAGTCGCCGCGCTCAACAACGGTGAAATTCCGATCTTCGAGCCGGGTCTCGACGATCTGGTCCAGGCCAATGTCCGGCAGGAACGGCTTCACTTCGCGACCGATACTGCTGCGGTGCGCAGAGTCGGACGCCGTATTTATCGCGGTCGGCACGCCGTCACGCCGCGGCGACGGTCACGCCGACCTGAGCTTTGTGTACGAGGCGGTTCGCGAGATCGCGCCTCTGTTGTCTCCCTCGGCTGTCGTGATCACCAAATCGACCGTGCCGGTCGGCACCGGCGACGAGATCGAGCGCATCCTGCGCGAGCAGCGCCACGATGCCGAAATCCAGGTCGTGTCCAATCCGGAATTTCTGCGCGAAGGCGCGGCGATCCAGGACTTCAAGCATCCCGACCGTATCGTGGTTGGCACCGACGATGCCGCAGCGCGCGTTGTGCTGGCCGAGATTTACCGGCCGCTTTATCTGAACGTGCTCCCGATCATCTATGTCAGCCGGCGCACTGCGGAACTGATCAAATATGCCGCCAACGCTTTTCTCGCGACCAAGATTACCTTCATCAATGAAGTCGCCGATCTTTGCGAACAGGTCGGTGCCGACGTCAACGAGGTGGCGCGGGGCATCGGGCTTGATAACCGCATTGGCGGCAAGTTCCTTCATGCCGGGCCGGGCTTTGGCGGATCGTGCTTTCCGAAGGATACAACCGCGTTGCTAAAGACGGCTCAGGACTTCGGGGTAGCCATGCGCATCGTCGAGACCGTTGCAGCGGTCAATGACCAGCGCAAGCGCGGCATGGCGCGCAAGGTGGTCGCTGCGCTCGACGGCTCGGTGCGCGGCAAGACCGTGGCTGTGCTCGGCCTTACCTTCAAGCCGAACACGGACGATACGCGCAACTCGCCGGCAATCCCTTTGATCACGGCGCTAAAGGACCTCGGGGCGACTGTGCGTGCGTATGACCCAGCCGGCATGGAGCAGGCCAAACCGTATCTTCCGGATATTCACTATTCCGACAGTGCCTACGCAGCCGCCGAAGGCGCGCATGCGGTGGTCATTGCCACCGAATGGGAGCAATTCCGTGCGCTGGATCTGGCGCGATTGAAGGGGGCAATGGCACAGGCCGTTATCGTCGACTTGCGGAATATCTATCGGACTGACGAGATGAAACGGGCGAAATTCCGCTATATCGGGATCGGCCGGGCCGGGGTGGATTGATTTCCCTACGGCGCTCATTCCACACTGCGCCGTAGCATGAGCGAGCTTTCGCAAAAGCCCTATATTGGCCGCTCGATCACACGGCGGGAAGATCAGCGGCTGTTGACCGGCCGCGGCCAATATATCGCTGATTTTGAGCTGCCGCACATGCTGCACGCCGTTTTTGTGCGCAGCCCGGCCGCGCATGGCTGGATCAAAAACGTCGATGTTTCGCGTGCGGCCGCAGCGCCGGGTGTCGTCTATACATTGACCGGCCCCGAGCTTGCCAAAGTGCTGCCCCCCGTGCCGGATACCCAGCTTGCGCTGCCAAGCAAATGGACTGCGCTGGTGCAGCATAAGTTCATCAATCCGCAGCAGCCGTTACTGGCTTTCGACAAAGTCCGTCATGTCGGAGAAGCTGTCGCCGTTATCGTCGCCGACAGCCATTATGCCGCCGAGGATGCCGCACAGCTCGTCGGACTCGATCTTGAGCCGTTGCCGGCGGTGCTTGATCCGGAGCAGGCGCTGACTGCCGGCGCGATGATCGTGCACGACAAATTTTCGACCAACCTGATCGGTGGCTTCGCGGTCGGCAAAGGCAATATCGACCGGGCGCTGGCCGACGCCCCGCACCGCTTGCAGCGGCGCTTTCATCATCACCGTTACGCCGCCATGCCGATGGAGTGCCGCGGTGTCGTCGCCCTGTACGAGCAGCGCAACGATGCGGTGACGATCTGGTCCTCGACCCAGGTTGTTCATTGGGTGCGGCGTGAAGCGTCGACGGTGCTGCAATTGCCGGAGGCGCGCATTCGCTGCGTGGCGCTCGACGTCGGCGGCGGCTTTGGTGTCAAAGGCCACGTCTATCCGGAAGATTTGCTGATCCCGTATCTGGCGCGGCAACTCGGCCGGCCGGTCAAATGGATCGAGGATCGCCGTGAACATCTGATCTGTTCATGCCATTCCCGCGATCAGATCCACGACGTCGAGGTTGGCTTCGACGGCGAAGGCCGCCTCCTGGCGCTGCGCGATCGTTTCATCGTCGATTGCGGCGCATGGAATCCGATCGGCGCCGGCGTGGTCTACAACACCGCTGTCCATGTGCCGGGCCCGTACAAGATCGACGCCATGGCTTTCGAGGCGCGGATCGCGGCAACCAACAAAGTACCAAACGCGCCCTATCGCGGCGCCGGGCGGCCGGAAGCGGCGTTCGCCATGGAGCGCACCGTGGATATCGTTGCTGCCGAACTCGGCCTCGAACCATCCGAGGTGCGGCTGCGCAACATGATCCGGGCCGACGAAATGCCCTATGCGATGGGTATCCCGTACCGCGATGGTCAGCCCGTCGTCTATGACGGCGGCGATTATCCGTCGGCGCTGCAAAAGGCCGTGAAGGCGATCGGCGGTGTCGACGCCTTTCGCGTGCGACAACGCGAGGCGCGAGAACAAGGCCGTTATCTCGGTCTTGGTCTCGGCTGCTACGTCGAGGGTACCGGCGTCGGTCCGTTCGAGAGTGCGCTGTTGCGCATCGAGCCGTCCGGAAAGATTTTTGTGGCCGGCGGCGGCTGCCCGCAAGGGCAGGGCATGGAGACGATCTTCGCGCAGGTAACGGCCGACGCCTGGAACGTGAAGCCGGATGATGTGGTCATCACGTTGGCCGACACCGCGGCAATTGCCGTCGGCTTCGGCACGCTTGCGAGCCGCACCACGGTCACGCTATCGGCGGCGATCCACGGCGCGACCGAGAAGCTGCGGGGAAAAGTGTTTTCGATCGCCGCGAATATGCTGGAATGTTCGGCGACCGATCTCGAATTGCGCAACGGCCATGTCGGCATCGTCGGCGTGCCTGGCGCCGGAGATATCGCTCGGCAAAATCGCACATGCAGCGCGTCCGGGCTGGGACAGCGGCCGGCCGCCCGGCGTCGATGCCGGGCTCGAGGAGACATTCTATTTCGAGCCGCCGACGGTGACATGGTCTTACGCCGCGCATGCCGCGATTGTGGAAGTGGATGTCGAAGTCGGCCGGGTGATTATCGAGAACTACGCCATCGCCCATGATTGCGGCGTGGTGGTCAATCCGATGCTGGTTGAAGGCCAGATCGTCGGCGGCGCGGTGCAGGGAATTGGCGGCGCGATGTACGAGAGCATCACCTATGACGCGAGCGGTCAGCCGCAGAATACAACGCTCGCCGATTACATGTTGCCGAATGCCTGCGACCTGCCGCCGATGACACTGATCCATCAACACTCGCCGTCGCCGCGCAATCCGTTCGGCGTCAAGGGTGTCGGCGAGGGCGGTCCGATTGCGCCGCCTGCCGTGATTGCAAACGCCGTTTCCGATGCGCTGCGCGGTTTCAAGGCCGAGTTCAATCGGACGCCGATCACGCCGCAACAGATCGATGCGGTTGTTCGCGCCGATCGTTCAGCTTAATAGCCTCTTCACGGCTGAATCCCACGCTGCAAGCTTGCGGTCGCGCAACGCCTCTTCCATGCGCGGTGTGAAGCGGCGCTCCAACTGCCAGCGTTCGGCAAAGCGATCCGGCTCCGGATAAAATCCGGTATGCAGCCCCGCGAGATATGCGGCGCCAAGGGCGGTCGTTTCGCGGATTTGCGGGCGATCGACAGTGCAGCCGAGCAGGTCGGCAAGACGCTGCATGGTCCAGTCGGAATTCACCATGCCGCCATCGACCCGCAGCACCTTGAGTGCGTTTTCGCCATCGGGCCAGTCCGCTTTCATCGAGGCGAGCAGATCATGGGTCTGGAAGCAAACGCTCTCCAGCGCGGCTTGCGCCAGTTCGCGGGGGCCGGTGGCGCGCGTCAGTCCAAACAGCGCGCCGCGCGCATCAGGCCGCCAATGCGGCGCGCCGAGGCCGACGAAAGCCGGCACGAGGATCACGTCCTGGGTCGGATCGGCGGCTTCGGCGAGCGCGCCGGTGGCTTCCGCGCTTGGCACGACATGCAAGCCGTCGCGAAGCCATTGCACCGCCGCGCCGGCGACAAAGATCGAGCCTTCCAGCGCATAAGCGCGTTTGCCGGCGAGTTGATAAGCGACGGTCGTAAGAAGCTTGTTCCTGGAGGCAACCGGGGTGTTGCCGGTATGAAGAAGCGCAAAGCACCCGGTGCCATAGGTCGATTTGACCATGCCCGGTGCAAAGCAGGCTTGGCCGATCAGTGCCGCCTGCTGATCGCCGGCGATACCTCTGATCGGGATCTGCGCCGCCAAACAGGTCTGGATCGGTCGTGCCGAACGCGGCGGAGCAATCCATGACTTGCCGGCAGCACCGCCTTTGGCACCTCAAGCAGCGCCAGCAACTCGTCATCCCAGCAGCCATTGTGAATGTCGAACAGCAGTGTCCGTGAGGCATTGGTTGCGTCAGTGGCGTGTACTTTGCCGCCCGTGAGACGCCAGAGCAGGTACGTGTCAACCGTACCGAAGGCGAGATCGCCGCGCGCTGCGCGCTTGGCGATATCCGGCGCGCTGTTGAGCAGCCATGCGAGCTTGGTGCCGGAGAAATATGGATCGAGCAGAAGTCCGGTCTTTGCCGCAAATGTGGCTTCGTGTCCGTCGGACTTCAGCCGCGCGCAATGATCGGCAGTGCGGCGATCTTGCCAGACGATGGCGCGATGCACGGGCAGGCCGGTCGCGCGGTCCCAGAGCAGCGTGGTCTCGCGCTGATTGGTGATGCCGATGGCTGAAATGTCGCGTGCCGAAGCACCGGCGGTTCGCATGCGCATCGCGACAGGTGGCGATGGTCGTCGTCCAAAGGTCTTCCGGTTCGTGCTCGACTTGGCCGTCGGCCGGGAAATATTGTTGGAATTCCTGCTGGGCGACGGCGGCAATCGACGTATCGGCGCGAAATAAAATGGCGCGCGTCGAGGTCGTGCCTTGGTCGATGGCGAGCACATAGGACGTCACGCGTTTTCCCCTTGCCGCGGCTTTGCGCACACCGCTATGGCTCGTATTCGTCGTCCATTATCGGATGACGGGAGCGGACAGGTCCAGCGATGAACGGGATATCGGCGGTACGCCGTCTGCTCTTTACCTGCCGTTATTTTCCTTAGCTCTGCGTTTCCGTGTGTTGCCGCCGAATTTCACCAGGAAGAATTCCGTATTCCGTTTGCGTCCGGCTCGGGCAGCTATGAGGCTCTGCTGGTTCGGCCGGATGAGCCGGGCCAGTATCCGCTGGCACTGATCAACCACGGCTCGCCGCGTTCGGCTGCGGACCGGCCGAATATGACCCCGCTTTCAATGTTGCCGGAGGCTATGGAATTCGCGCGGCGCGGCTGGGCAGCCGTCGTTGTCATGCGGCGCGGCTACGGTGGCTCCGGCGGCAGTTGGGCGGAAAGCTACGGCAGTTGCAATAATCCGGATTATCTTGCCGCGGCAAAGGCCGCCGCCTTCGATCTGAAAACCGCAACCGATATATCTGGTGAAGCGGCGGGACATCGATGGTTCGCGCATCATCAGCGTCGGCGTTTCGGCGGGCGGATTTGCAACCGTCGCGCTCACCGCCGATCCGCCACCGGGCCTGATCGCAGCTATCAGCTTTGCCGGCGGCCGTGGCTCGCTGGAAGCCGATCAGGATTGCCGTGCCGACCGCCTGGTCGATGCCTATCGCGCCATGGGTAAAACGTCACGCGTCCCGATGCTGTGGGTCTATGCCGAGAACGACCATTTTTTCGGTCCGCAACTTGCACAGCAATTGCGCCAGGCCTTCACCGGTAGCTGGCGGCAATGTCGAGTTCATCCGCGCACCTGCGTTCCGGGACGAAGGACACTTTCTGTTCTCGCAGGGCGGCATTCCGGTGTGGGGCGGCTACGTCGATGCTTTCTTGAAAGAGCACAATCTCGTTCTGCGCACCGCGCTGCTACCGCCGCCTGCACCGCCCGATCTTCATGCCCCTTCGGAATTGGGCAAGAATGGCGTTACGGCTTATCGGTCGTATTTGACCAGTCCGCCTCATAAAGCATTCGCTGTTGCGCGTGACGGATCGTTCGGTTGGGTCTCCGGTGAAAGGACACCGGAGACCGCGCGAGACGACGCCCTTAAATATTGCCAGCAGCACAGTAAAGGCTGCGGCGTAAGATTTATCGACGACGCGCCGGCCCATTGATTAGACGGCGCAACACGGCCTCACAATTTGATGAGTTATCGTGATCCTAACTGCCACGCCGCCGCTCGACGGCGTAATTTATAGTTGTTGCCCTTCACTCAGCGGTATGTCGCGCATAGTGGCCGGGGCGAACAGTTCTTCGAGCTTCACGCGGCGGTCAGTCAGGCCATGCTCGTGAGTGTATTGCAACAGCGCCTCGATCGTCTCGCGGTTCTGCGCAATGCCGTAGGGGTACCAGTCCTCGCCGATGACGCGCTTTTCTTCCTCGATCAGCGGCTGGAGCCAGGCAAATGACGCTTTGGGTGCGCCTGTCTCGAGAAGAAGCTGGTAGCAGCGCTCCTTGGCTTTGCAGAGAGCTTGATAGAGGTTCACCGCCACCCACGGGTCTCGCTCGTAAATTTCCCGCTTTATGACGACCGTGTGCATGATGGGATAGATCTTGGTGCGCTTGTAGTAATCCTTCTCCATCTCCGCGTAGTTCGGGAATAAGCGCGCAACGTTCTTGGCGCCGCGCCGGAATGAGAGCGGATTGTTCGCCGTCATCATGAAATCGATCTCGCCCCGCTCCAGCATATCGCCCAATTCGACGCCGGCGGGCGCTTGAGTCAGCTTGATCTCGGACGGCAACTTGCGGCCAAGGCGGTCGTAGCGGCCCTGCACCCATTCGACATCGGCCGGCTTCACACCGAACTCGTGCTCCATCAAGCCGCGCATGTAGACCGCGGCGGTCATCGAGTATTCCGGCACGCCGCCGCGCTTACCTTTGAGGTCAGCGCCGGTCTTGATGCCCTTCGTGGTGTTGATGAAGAAGTAGCCATGACGGAACACGCGAGACGGGAACACAGGGATTGCGATAAACGGCGACTTCCCCGTGGAGACCAGCGAAGCGTAATTCGACAACGACATTTCGGATGCGTCGAACTCCTGAAACTGCAACTGCCGCCAGAAGATCTCTGCGGGCTGCATATTCAGGTAATTCAGGTCGACGCCATCGACACGGACCGAGCCGTCGCGAAGGGCCAGTGTGCGATCATAGGGACCGCAGGCAAAACTCAAGCGCAGGGTATTCATGAAGGCACTCTCATTAACGGCTTCGGGGATGAAGCGAGCTCGGCGATGATCCTAGTCTATAGGCCGCGGCGGCGTCTTTTCTTGGCCGCCTTGCGGGCGGCGTCGCGCTCAGCCTGCTTTTGCGCCGTATCGCCCCCATTGGAAGCCGCGCCGTTGCCACCAACATCTTGCGATGGCGCCACCGTTCCCGCCCTAGCGCGATCGAGCACGAACCGCGCGTAATCGTCCATATCGCCTTTGAAAGCCTCGATGTGGCCATCGGCCGTGAGCCATAGCCGGTCGGCGACCAGATCGATCAACGACCGGTCGTGGGTGATGAGGATGACCGCACCTTCATAGTCGTTGAGCGCATCGAGCAATGCGCGGCGGCTGTCGATATCGAGATGGTTGGTCGGCTCGTCGAGGATGAGGAGGTGAGGCGCGCCCATGGCGATGAGGTTGAGCAGGAGGCGCGCGCGCTCGCCGCCTGACAGGTTGGCGATCGTGGTGTCCTGCTTGTCGAATGACAGGCCGAATTGCGCCAGCCGCGAGCGCCGCGATGATTCACTGTCGTCCGGCAGCTCACGCCGGATGATATCGAGCGGCGTATCTTCCGGGTCGAGCGCCTCGATCTGGTGCTGATGAAACCAGCCGACCTTGATGCGGCTTTCACGATTCATGCTGCCGCTCAGAAGCGGCAATGCTCCGGCAAGGAGCTTGGCGAAGGTCGATTTTCCCGCGCCGTTGACGCCAAGGAGCCCGATGCGGTCATCGACATCGAGCCGCAAATTGAGATTGCGCAGCACTATATTCTGATCGTAACCAACGGTGGCGCCGTCGAGCTGAAGCAGTGGTGGCGCGAGCGGCCGCTTTGGCGACGGCAGCGTGAATGGCGCCACCCGTTCCTCGACCACCTCGGCGATCGGCTCGAGTTTCGCCAGCCGCTTGATACGCGATTGCGCCTGGGACGCCTTGCTGGCCTTGGCGCGGAACCGGTCGATGAATTTTTGCAGATGAGCGCGCTCGGCTTCCTGCTTCACGCGGGTCGCCGCTTGCAGCCGGCTCTTCTCGGCCCGCCGCCGTTCGAAATCGTCGTAACCGCCGGTATAAAGGTCGAGCCCGCCCTCGCTCAGATGCAGGATGGCACCGACCGAATTGTTCAGAAGCTCGCGATCGTGGCTGATAATGAGCGCGGTCTGCGGATAGACCTTGAGCCGGGCTTCGAGCCACAGCGCGCCTTCGAGATCGAGATAGTTGGTCGGCTCGTCGAGCAGCAAAAGATCGGGCTCCGCGAACAACGCAGCCGCCAGCGCCACACGCATGCGCCAGCCGCCGGAGAATTCCGCCATCGGACGATCGAGATCGCTATTGGAGAAGCCAAGCCCGCTCAAGATTTCGGCCGCGCGCGCCGGTGCTTGATCGGCGTCGATCGCGTTTAGGCGCTCATAGATCTCGGCCAGCTCTTCAGGTTCAGCGGTTTCCAGCTGTGCATTAAGCTTTTCGCGCACCGTGTCAGCCGCAAGCACCGTATTGAGGAGCGTGACCGGCGTCGCGGGATGCTCCTGATCGACCGAACCGATGCGGGCGGTCTTCGGCAACACGATGTCGCCCTCCTGCGGAGCGAGATCGCCGGTAATCAGCTTGAACAGCGTCGATTTGCCGACGCCGTTGCGTCCGACCAGACCGACTTTGGTGCCGGCCGGAATCATGACATTGGCCCGGTTGAAAAACCGGCGTCCCCAAGCGTCGAAAGTGAGGTTCTCTATCTGCAGCATCAGGTGTGATTGAAGGAGGAAGTGGCTAAAAGGAGCCGCTTCTTAATGCGTGCCGCCTCAGATAGCCAGAGAAGACCCTGAGATAGAAGCAGCCGTCGCCAAAGCAAGATGGTGGATTGGGTTTAGGCCAGAATTTTGAGCGCAATCGCTACGGCGCGCTGAAGAAAATCGCCGGTGACAGCCGCCTGGTCGATAGCTGCAAGAATTCGATGTGCCGGCAATATCGCGGCCGTAAATTCGTGGGTGTGCCAATGTGCCGAAGATGGCAATGCCGGCAGCGCCTCCGGTTGAGGCGCGGGATCTACCGACACGTAGAAGTAGGGCTCGTCGTAATATTCGTCGCCGGGCGACAGGCCCGCGCCGACAAAGCCGTCCATACCGGGTGCCTGGATAGGGACCATGGCCAACGTGGCAAGGTCAAAATGATGCGGCCAGCAGCACACCTGGGACGCCGGCAGCTTTCGTTCAATCATTTGCCGTTGGACGTCATTCAGCAAAATTTCGGCATTGCCGAAACAAGCTGCGATCATTGCCAGCGCGTTCGCAGAATGGGCTGCATCGTAGCGTGCTCCCCGCGCTATCGCGTGCGCAGGCATTTCATACGGCGATGGCGTATCCAGAGCCTGCATGTCGTGGCCAAGCATGCCGATATGCATGCCCAACCATTGCCGGACCTCCAGGTCGGTGCGGCCGTCCAGCGCAAGCGATTGTTCGCCTGCGGAGCTATTTCCGCCGTGCAGCATCAACGTGAGATTCGTCAGTTGCAAGCATAGACGGGTGTGATCGGGCAAAGCGCGCGTCGTGAAACCGTCAAGATCGTGATCCCAGCGCAGGCTGGTGTGGCTGTCATCCGGCTGCGGCGGGATGTAGGCGCGTGCCGACCGGGCGAGCCACTGTACCGCGTAGTGGGCTTGCAGACGGCCCTCACTCAGCCGGTGCGTCTCGACCTCGCGCAACGCCTTCCATGCGATGTGATCCATGGCCATTCTGTTCTTCGCGCCGCTCGCTATTGCTGCCGCTAGAACCTGCGGCAAGCTTGCACGGTTGCGGTGTTGGTGGTCTGGTGCCGGAGGAAAGCAATACCGGCCAAATTAGGCTTGCGTGCCGGCTAAAACAATCCGGGCCGTGACGGTCATGCAGAACGACGAAAACTGGATCGACATCGGCCACACGGCGGAGTTTTCCGAGGCGACGCTCAAGCGCGTCACGGTACTCAATCACGACATCGCGGTCTCTTTTAAAAATGGAGAATTTGGAGCGGTATCGAACGTATGCAACCACGTAGGCGGTCCGCTCGGTGAGGGCCGTCTTGATGGCGATTACATCATTTGCCCTTGGCACAATTGGAAATTTCACCGTCGCAGCGGCGCTGGCGAACCCGGTTTCGAAGAGGATTGCGTTCCGGCATATCCGGTCAAGGTCGAAGATGGCCGCGTTTTCGTAAACCTTGAGGCCGCCAGCAAGCGTCAAAGAAAGCCGCACGCACCTCATCCGCTGGCGCGCGACGTCGAACGCGCACCAGGGCCGCTGCGCTTTGCCGGCATTTCAACGACGGCAATGGACGGTGCCAATCCGCGCTTTTCCGGTTCGGATCATCTGCTCGGTCATGCCTTGAAAGCTGCGGAGGATCTCGGCGCCCAGACGCGTCTTATCAAACTGAACGATCTCAAGTTTCGTGCCTGCGAAGGATACTATTCGAAATCCGCGCTGGCGTGCACCTGGCCGTGCTCGATCACCCAGATGGATTCCGGCGACCAGATGGATCAGGTCTACGAGGCATTGGTGCATTGGGCCGACGTGATCGTCATTTCATCGCCAATCCGATGGGGCGCCGCTTCATCGCTCTATTTCAAAATGGCGGAACGGCTGAATTGCGTGCAGAACGCAGTAACCATTCGCAATCGCGTTCTCATCCGCAACAAAGTAGCCGGATTTATCATTGTCGGCGGCCAGGACAATATCCAGGCGGTTGCCGGCCAGATGCTCGGCTTCTTCGCCGAGCTCGGCTTCATCTTCCCGCAATTCCCATACATCGCCCATTCGCGCGGCTGGTCGCACGAAGATATGGAATGCAATGTCGAGATCGTGCGCGCCTCCAAAGAGCTGGCCGAAGGCGCCGCCATGCTGAGCAAGCGCTGTCTGGACCTCGCGACACATCTGATTTCTCGCGACGAAGCGCCGGCCGCGATTGAGCGCGGCGGCCGCAAGGCGCACGCGATGCATACCTGAACTGGGCGTGCAGGATGGGAACAACCCATCCTGCGTCTTTAGGCCGGACGCTTGCGCTCCTGCGGCGTGAGCTTGACGGTGAGGCGTTCGCCACCCCGCAACAAATCAAACGCGACCTCACGGTTGATGGTGTCGCCGGTGAGCGTGCGCACCAGATCGTCGGCGCCGGTAATGGGCGTGCCATCCAGGCTGAGCAGGATGTCGCCGACCTTCACACCGGCATGGGCAGCGGGCGAAGCGGGCTCAATGGTGGCGACCATCACCGCGCTGTCCTGCTCCAGGCCGGAGAAGTAACGCCGGCGCCGTGAAATTGCGGCGTGCTGCGCGGCGATGCCGATATAGCCGCGCCGCACGCGGCCGTGCCGCACCAGTTCGCCGAGCACGAAGCTCGCGGTATTTGCGGCGACAGCAAAGCAGATGCCTTGCGCGCCCATGATCACAGCGGTGTTCACGCCGACCACTTCGCCGCGCGACGATACCAACGGGCCACCCGAGTTGCCCGGGTTCAAGGCGGCGTCGGTCTGGATCACGTCGTCGATCAGTCGGCCGTTGCGCGAGCGCAGCGAACGCCCCAGTGCCGAGACCACGCCCGATGTCACCGTCGACTCAAAGCCGAGCGGATTGCCGATCGCGATAACGAGCTGACCACGCTTGAGCTTCTTGGAATCGCCGAGCGGTGCCGCCGGTAACGTCACCGGCTCGACAATGCGGATCAGGGCAAGATCGGTATCGGGGTCGTCGCCGACCAGCCGGGCCGTGAGGTGCTGTCCTTCCGGCGTGGTCACTTCGATACGCGAAGCGGCGGCGGTACCGCCAGCGCCGGCAACGTGGCTATTGGTCAGGATGAGCCCGTCGGGCGCGACAATGACGCCGGAGCCGGTGCCGCCTCGCGGGCGGCCGTTGACCTCGCCAGCATGAACAGTGAGGCCGACCACGGCCGGGCCGACGCGATCGACCACGTCGATGACGGCACGCGAATAGGCGTCGAGGAGCTCTTGGTCCTCGATCGGGGCTTCTGCAGTCAGGTTTGCGGCAGCGCCGCTGCCGTCCAGGACGGCATCGTGCAAGGGTACGATTTTCATGGGTTATGAAGCCGTTAGCCCAGCATCCGCTGGGGACCGGCGAATGCGCCGGCCGGCTTGTTATATGGGTAGGGGGTTCAAGTCAGGACAAGGGGGAGGGTCAACGCTCCTCCGACGCCAGCCATCAGGAAGCGACGGCGCGGTGCGTATCGAGGAGCGCCCGTAATCTGCGCTGCACGGCAGGCGGCTGGTCGGTCTTGAGGAATTCCGGAACGGTCATGCGCCGCACCAGGCGGAGATGCGGTTTGCCGGCCATCAGGGCGTCGAGCTTGACGTGCTCCTGCACGACAAACTCTTGCTCGTCGTCTTGATGCCGCTCCAGCGTCCACTGATCGCATTCGTTGCGCTCGTCGGGGCGGCCTCTGAAGATCAGTGTCTCCATGGGGGTACCTGTTGCCGGTGCGTGCCCTTCATACTGGTACTGGAATAATGCCATACTGACGGTGTTGGTCGCGTCACAGCCCAATACTATTCAAGTGGTGCTGCACCTATTCCAAGGGAGATATTTATGATCCGTACCATGCTTGCGATTGTCATCGGACTAGGGGTAACCGCCGCTATCGCCCAGGAAGACCCTATCAAGGCGCGCAAGGCGCTGATGAAGACCAACGGCCAACAGGCCAAAGTCCTCGGTGACATGGTCAAGGGCGATACGCCGTTCGATCTTGCGGCGGCGCAAAAGGCGTTTGCAAACTTCCAGAACGCGGCATCGAAAATGCCGGACCTTTATCCAGACAGCTCTAAGGGCGGCGATCCGTCCGACGATTTCAACGCCAGCCCAAAAGTTTGGGATAACATGGCTGATTTCAAGGCCCGCTTCGTCAAATTCGGTGATGACGCCAAGGCGGCCGCTTCGAGCGTGAAGGACCTGGATAGCCTGAAGGCTGCAATGGGGAATATCGGCAAAAACGATTGCGGCAGCTGCCACGAAACCTACCGCGTCAAAAAGGGCTGATCACGAGCTTCGAAAAACGTGACGGGGGCGGGTGTCCGTTTGGATGTCCCGCCCTTTATTTTCTGATCGCGATTCGGTTGCGAAGGCGCGGACATGAGCAGGCATCTGACGCTGCGCAAGCTCGCGGCGGCCGTCGTCGCCGCTGCCGTGATTGGCTTTGCCGTGTTCTGGCTTGTGACCATTCCGGCCACGGTGCCGGCTTCGGCCCTCCCGCAATACGCGCCGAACCTCGACAACGGAAAAACCATTTTCAACGTCGGCGGTTGTAGTTCATGCCATGCGGTTCCCGACAAGGATCCGCAGAAAATCGACCGCCTGCACCTTGGCGGCGGTCTGGAACTGCCATGTCCGTTCGGCACCTTCGTCGTGCCGAATATTTCGCCCGATCCCGCCGACGGTATCGGCAATTGGAGCGAAGCGGATTTCGTCACCGCGTTGTGGGATGGTACCGCGCCGGGCGGTACACACCTTTATCCGGCGTTTCCTTATACCTCCTATCGTCACATCGAACTGAACGATGTGCGTGATCTGTTTGCCTACCTGAAAACCTTGCCGCCGGTGAAAGGCAAACCGGCGGGAAGCGATCTGGCTTTTCCGTTCAACATTCGCCGCCTGCTCGGCGGCTGGAAACTGCTTTACCTCACCGGCGGTCCGTACGTGCCAGATCCCGCGAAATCCCCGCAATGGAACAGAGGCGCTTATCTGGTGAACGGTCCGGGGCACTGCGCCGAATGTCACTCGCCGCGAAACTTCATGGGTGCCATCATCGAGAGCGAGCGCTTTGCGGGCGGTCCGGCCCCGGATGGCAAAAGCTGGGTCCCCAACATCACGCCGAATGGCCTCGGCCATTGGGGCAGCGACAAGATCGCCTGGTCGGAAAAAGATATCGCAGGCTTCCTCAGCGACGGCATGAACCCATCCGGCGATTACGCCGGCGGCTCGATGGCCGATGTCATCCAGAACACTTCTTTGCTAAGCAAGGATGACCGCGCTGCCATAGCCAATTACATCGCTTCGTTGCCGCCGGTTCAGGGCCCGACCCCGCCGCCGAAGAAATAATTCGCGTGATCTTATTCAGACCGCCGGCAGATCACCGGTCTGTTCGCAATCTGGCGCCAGCGCGCCGCCGGGGGCGACGCCTACGAGGCTCCAAACGCCTTGAAGGTGATAATGGTGTGGGTATCGGCGACGCCGGGGATCGTCTGCACCTTCTCGGCGATGAAATGGCCGATATCCGTTGACGGATCGACGTAAAATTTGACCAGAAGATCGAAATTACCGGCGGTCGAATAGATTTCCGAGGCAATTTCGGCGTCGGCAAGCTTGTTGGCGACTTGATAGGACTTGCCGAGCTGGCATTTGATCTGCACGAAAAAAGGGATCATGGGCGTCTCCAGCCCGCAGAATAGCATATATGACGAGCCTGCAAGGGCACCTGGGGACATAGTACCTTCCCAGTTCGGATGGACCGACGAATGCATGCACCGGTAGAGCTTGCCGATATCGCCGCCGACGTGATGGCGCGCATCAAGAGCCGCGCGCCAAAAGTGCATTGCATCACCAACTCGGTGGCCCAGAATTACACGGCGAATGTCTTGCTCGCGGCGGGCGCAATTCCGTCGATGACAATCTCGTCCGAGGAGATCGCGGCCTTTGTCGCTTCCGCGGACGCGCTCCTGGTCAATTTGGGAACCTTTGACGCCGAACGGCGTACCGCGATCGAAGCGGCCCTGGAGGCGGCGGGGCAGGGTCAAAAGCCATCGGTGCAGAAGCCGTCGGTACAAAAACCATGGGTGCTCGATCCTGTCTTCATCGAGCGCTCGGCGGCGCGTGCGGCATTTGCTGGCAAACTTGTTGCTCACCGGCCCACGGTGGTTCGGCTCAACCATCGTGAATTCGCGGCGCTCACCGGCGCCGCCGCCGAAACCGCTCAAGGTTTCGCCCTGACACACAAGACCGTTATTGCCGTAACCGGCGGGACCGATCTGGTGACCGACGGCAGGCGATCGGTCACGGTCAGCAATGGCGATCCACTCATGAGCGTCGTCACCGCGATGGGTTGTGCAGGCTCGGCGCTGGTGGCTGCTGCGCTTGCGGTCGAACCCGATCCGTGGCTTGCCACCAATGCCGCATTGATCGCGTTTGGTGTTGCCGGCGAGGTGGCGGCGAAAAGTGCGCCGGCGCCGGGCCGCTTCGCGAGCTGGATCATCGACGCGCTTTATAGTCTCGATCGCGCAACGCTTCGTGCGCACGCCAGGGTGTCATGATGCAGGTTGATCTTCGCCTTAACGCCATCGTCGATCCGGAGCGGTCCGGCGGTCGCGATCTTGCCGATCTGGCCCGGCTTTGCGCGGAAGGGGGCGCGACGCTGGTGCAATTGCGCGACAAGCTGAGCGGCACGCGTGCCATGGTCGCGACCGCACGCGCGATCAAACAGGCTTTAGCACCTTTCCGGGTGCCGTTTGTCGTCAATGACCGGATCGATGTTGCGCTCGCATCCAGCGCCGATGGTGTCCATGTCGGGCAGGACGATATGGTGGTCGAGGATGCCCGCAAGCTTTTGGGGCCCGACGCGATCATCGGTTTGTCGATCAAGACGGTTGCGGAGGCTGAAGCTGCGCCGGTTGACTTGCTTGATTATGTCGGCTCCGGCGGCGTTTACGTCACGCTGTCGAAGCAGCAAAAAAGCACGCCAATCGGACCCGAAGGGCTTGCCCGTGTGATTGGGGCGCTGCATCGCCGAGCGCCGAAACTGCCGGTGTGCGGAATCGCCGGTATCGATGCCGGCAATGCAGCGGCCGTCATCGCCGCGGGTGCCGATGGCGTGGCCGTGATCTCTGCATTGTCGCTGTCGCCGGATCCCGCCGCCGCGTCACGTGCCTTGCGTAAGGTCGTTGACGAAACGCTGGCGACAAGGGGATCGTGATGACGGTTCCTATCGCACTCACCATTGCCGGTTCAGATTCGGGCGGCGGTGCGGGCATCCAGGCCGATTTGAAGACTTTTGCCGCGCTTGGTGTTTACGGTGCATCCGTCGTCACGGCCGTTACGGCGCAGAATACGAGAGGTGTTGCCGGCATCCACGAAGTGCCGCCGGATTTTGTCGGCGCTCAAATGGACGCCGTATTCTCCGATCTCGACGTTGCGGCGGTGAAAATCGGCATGCTTGGTAATGCTGCGATCACCGCAGCCGTGATCGCAGGACTGGAGCGTCACAAGGCGCGTAACATCGTGCTTGATCCGGTACTGGTGGCAAGCACGGGCGCCGATCTCCTGCGTGCCGACGCGATGGACGCGCTGAAGCGGCTTATTGGTTGCGCGAGTTTGGTCACGCCTAATCTGTTTGAAGCCGCGGCGCTGCTCGATGTCACGCTCGCGCGTGACGAGAACGAGATGCAGGCTCAAGGTCTGGCGCTGCTCGCGCTCGGTGCCGGTGCGGTCGTAATCAAGGGCGGCCATGGCGGGGGTTCGGAGAGCGTGGATGTGCTGGTCGAGCCTGGCGGATGTTCGCGATTTGCTGCGCCGCGTCAGGCGACCAAGAATACGCACGGAACAGGATGTACCTTTGCTTCAGCGATCGCAGCCGGTCTCGCCAAAGGCCATCCGCTTGCGGAGGCGATGCGCCAGGCCAAGGCTTACGTCAGCGCTGCTATCGCGGCCGCGGACCGACTGAAAGTTGGGTCCGGCCACGGCCCGCTTAATCACTTTCCTGACAGGTGTTAACCGACCAGACTTTCGAGTTTCACAAAAAGCCGGTACCTATTTGCCTATTGAGTGGTGAGGAGAAGACGCAATGCGGAAGTTAATGCTTGGAACGGCGGCGGTTATCGCATTCGCTGCCGTTGCCTCGGCGCAAACCTCACCGCCGCCAGCTCCGGCTGCTGCTGCGCCTCCTCCCGCTGCCGCTTCGCCCGCGCCAGTAGCAGCTCCTGCCGCGCCAACGTCGGTGAGCGACGCTACGCCGCATTTTGTCAACATCGTCGAGCTTGAAATCAGTCCGTCGTCGATGGCGAAGTTCATGCCTGATCTTGCCGACGACGTTAAAGGGACGCTGGCTGAAGCGGGCGTTCGCGAAATCGACAGCAATGTCGGTCAGAAAGACCCCGACCACGTTTTTATTTTCGAGGTCTACAACAATTCCGCCGTTTGGGACTCGCACCAAAAGACCACAACCTACGTAAAGTTCGTCGGTCTGACGATGATGATGATCAAGAATTATAATATCCGGCCGTTCTCGTCCCTGGCGATGAATTCGAGTGGTGCGCCGCCAACGAGTGGCCCGCTTTACGTCAATGTCGAGGAATTCGATCTGCCTTCCGGTCAGTACAATAACTTCGTGGTTGCGGCGAAGGTCGAGGCCAATGGAGCGGTGAATGATCCCGGGGTTCGCGAATTCAATGTCGCTACCTCGACTGGCGCCCCCAATCACGTCCTGTTTTTTGAAGTTTATGATAACGCTGCGGCGCACGATGCGGAAATGGCGACCGATCGTTACAAGACGTTTTTGTCGACGACAAAAAGCATGATCACGAAGAGCACGGCGACGCTGTACTCGTCGGTATCGCTTAATACCAAGCCATAGAGCATGATCCGGAAAAGCATGCCCTCGGACTTGATCCGAGGGTGGACTCCCGGTTTTTCCGAAAAGATCATGCTCCATCAAGGTATCTGCATTCAGGCCGCTGCCGGAGCTCCTGGCTGCTTCAGTGGGTGAGCGCGCGCGAAAGCATCGATCTGTGACAGCGCGGTTGCGATCCGCGTGAACGTTGGAAATTGCGCGGTGTCGACGTTGAAGAACTTGGCGCCGGCCGCCTGGCTTGCGACGCAGATATCGGCGAGCGTGATGGTGTCGCCGTGGCTGTAGAGGCCGGTAGCCTTGTCCTTCAGGTTAGCTTCGAGCCCGGTGAGCGCCGCAAGATGCCAATGCTGGCACCATTTGTTGCGCGTCGGCTCGTCGATCTTCAGCTCATGCTCCAGATATTCGCGCACCCGCGGCACGATCAGCGGATGGGAATCGCAGGCGACGATCTGTGCGAGGCCACGCACCCGTGCGCGGCCTTTGGGATCGCGCGGCAGCAACGGCGGGTTCGGGTGAGTCTCATCGAGATATTCGATGATCGCCAGCGATTCGAACAAAGCCGGTCCTTCGCCGTCGATAAGCGCGGGCAGCGCCATCATCGGATTGACGGCGTGATACGCCGCCTCGCGCTGCGCGCCCTTGATCAGGTTGACGTCGACGATCTCGTCGGGTGCGATACCTTTGAGATTGAGCGCGATGCGAACGCGATAAGTCGCAAGCGAGCGCCAGAACGAAAACAGCTTCATCGACACTCTCCTAATCGGTGCCTGGATCGGCCTTGAGGCCAGCCGCTTCGATGCCGGCGATGGCGCACATCTCGTCCTTGTCCGACGTGTCGCCGGAAATGCCACAGGCGCCGACGATGTTGCCGCCGGCATCCTTGATCAACACGCCGCCAGGATTGGTCACCATGCGCCCCTCGCTTGCAGCGGCCAGCATGGTGAAAAATTGCGGGGTTTTCGCCGCGCGGCTCGCCAGCGTGCGCGAGCCAAAGCCCATGCCGAGCGCGCCCCAGGCTTTGCCGTAAGCAATGTCGAAGCGCAGGATTCCCGACTTGTCTTCGCGTTTGAATGCGACGAGATGGCCGCCCGGGTCGAGCACCGCGACGGTTAGCGGGGCGAGTTTGTTGTCGCGGGCTTTCTTTAGCGCGACATCCAGGATTGTTGACGCTTGCTCAAGTGTGACCGACATGCTTGCTCCAATGTTGCCCGATTAAAAAAACGATCCAGCGTGGCCTTCAATGCTTCGCGTGCAGACTATGCGATCAGCGTGACGCGAGAAAGCCGCTTGCGCGCAAGCTGGCCGATGCCATAGCGTCGCGGCCCAATACAGTCATAACGAGGAAACGCAGGATACTAGAATATGGCTTCTGGAAAAAAGGGCGTCGTTGGTGTCATCGGTCTCGGCATCATGGGAGGTTCATTTGCGGCGAACCTCGTTGCGGCCGGCTGGCGCGTGGTCGGTTACGACATTGCGCCGGAACGGCGGCGAGCCATGGCCCGCGCCGGCGTCGAGATCGCCGCTGATGCCGCCGACGTTGCGCACAAGGCCAAGACCATCATCACCAGTCTGCCCAGTCCGAAAGCGCTTGCTGCGACGGTTGCGACCATCGTCAAGGCCAAGGTGCCTCGCCGCGTCGTCGTCGAGGCGTCGACTTTCACGATCGAGGACAAGTCTCGCGCGGAATCCGCGTTGCGCAAGGCCGGTCACGTGATGCTCGATTGCCCGATGAGCGGTACCGGCGCTCAGGCCAAGGTCAAGGATCTGGTGGTCTATGCTTCCGGCGGCTCCGCCGAGATCAAGAAACTCAAGCCGCTGTTCGCGGGCTTTACGCGCGCCGTGCACGACGTTGGTGAATTCGGCAACGGCAGCCGGATGAAGTACGTCGCCAATCTTCTTGTCGCCATCCACAACGTGGCGAGTGCCGAAGCCATGGTGCTCGGCATGAAGTCCGGTTTGCCGCCGCAGCTCATTTTCGATCTGATCAAAACCGGCGCGGGCAATTCCCGGGTCTTCGAGCTGCGTGCACCGATGATGGTCAAGAACAATTACGACCAAGCCACCATGAAGATGTCGGTCTGGCAAAAGGACATGGACGTGATCGGGGGCTTCGCCCGTGAAATCGGTGTGCCGACGCCGATGTTTGACGCCTCAAGCGGCATCTACACAAAAGCGCGTAAAAGCGGTCACGACGATCACGACACCGCGGCTGTTTGCGCCGTGCTTGAGAAAATGGCTGGCGTTAAACGCGGCAAATCAAAAGCCCGATGACGGAACGGCCCCTGCAATCTCGGCGATCTATCCCGGCTCGTTGCCTGTAATTCCCGCAAAAATAGCGGGTCCGCGACAATACCCGCCTTTACAGGATGTGACAGTGTAAGCCAAAGTCCCGGTCGAATTCCGGCGCGGAGGGGCGTGCCGGTAAACGATTGCGCCGCAAAACAAGGCGCCGAGGGGAGGACACGATGTCTCGTAAAGTCAGCCGCCGTACGGTTTTGGCCGGTACTGCCGCCGCAGCCGCGCTCACCCGGTTTCCGTCGCCCGCTATTGCGCAGGCGGAGCCGTTCAAGCTTGGCTTGCTTACTGTGAAGACCGGCCCGCTGGCGCAGGGCGGCATCCAGATGGAACAAGGCGTGCTGACGTTCCTGAAGGAACGCAACTACACGATGGGCGGCCGCAAGGTCGATTTCATCTCTGCTGATACCGGCGGCAATCCGGCGGGCACCAAGACCAAAGCGCAGGAGCTTGTTGAGCGCGACAAGGTCGATGTGATCCTCGGGCCGCTCGCTGCCTTCGAGCTCTATGCCATCAGCGACTACGTCAAAGAGCAGAAAATGCCGACGCTCAGTCTCGCGGCGGCGGACAATCTCACCCAGCGCCAGCCAAATCCGTTCCTGCTGCGCGCGTCAGCGACTTCGTCGCAGGCGATGCATCCGATGGGGCACTATGCGGCGACCGAGTTGAAGCTCAAGCGCATTGCCTGCATCTCCGAGGACTTCGCCTTCGGTTATGAGCAGATGGGCGGGTTTCAAGCCGCCTTCCAGAAGGACGGCGGCTGCGTCGTCAGCAAGCTGTGGCCGCCGCTGGTGACGCCGGATTACACGCCCTACATCGCGCAACTCGCCGACTGCGATGGCGTTTGCCAGGGATTTGCCGGTTCAAATCCGATTCGTTTCATGAAGCAATATTCCTCCGCTGGCCTGAAATATCCCGTGGTGACCGGGGAAACCGGCGGCGATGACGCGTTGCTTAAGAGCTATGGCGAAGAGGCACTCGGCCTGGTCAGTTGCTGCCCCTATACGCTCGACCTGCCGATCGATGCCAATCAGCGGTTCGTCGATGCCATGTTGAAGAATTACGATACCGTGCCGGGTCAATACGCGGCGTTGCTCTACGTTAATTGTCAGGTTGTCGATGCCGCGCTCAAGACGCTCAATGGCGATGCCAGCGACAAGGAAAAGCTGATGACCGCTTTGCGCGGCGTGAGCCTGACCGAAACACCGCGCGGTCCGCTTAAGTTCGATCACTTCGGCAACGTGGTCGGCACTTTCTATATCCGGCGCATCGGCACCGAGGGAGCCAAATACGGGCTCAAGCTCTGGAACAAGACCATCAAGACTTACGAGAACGTCAGTCAGTTCTGGACCTGGCCCGAACAGGAATTCCTCGCGCATCCGGTTTATTCACGCGATTATCCGCCGGTGACCAAATGCTGAGCTAACAAGCAGCATGCGCTCGCGGAGCGTCTGCAACACCTTCGTCCGGGAAGTGCAGGGACGCCGCCTATGACCTTCTGGGTTCTGCTGACCGTCAATAGCGTGACGTTCGGCGGCCTGTTGTTCCTGCTGTCCGCCGGGTTTTCCCTGATCTTTGGGCTGATGCGTATTCCGAATTTGACGCATGGCTCGATGTTCATGCTCGGCGCCTATCTCGGCACGACGTTCTTTTCCGGCGCTCTCGGCTTCACGGTCAATTTCTGGGTTGGAGCCATCCTCGCCGGGCTCGAAGTTGCGGTTCTGGGCGCGCTGATGGAGCGGCTGCTGCTGCGCCGCCTTGCCGGCCAGCAACTGGCGCAGGTGCTGGTTACGCTTGGCGTTTCTTTCATGGTCGCCGACCTCTGTCTGATGGGGTGGGGTGGCGACCCGATTTCGGTTGCGACGCCCGCGGGCTTCGGCGGCTTCGTGCGGGTCGGCGCCGCGGCGGCGCCGCTCTATCGCCTCGCCATTATCGTCATCGCAGTGATCTTCGCCGTTGCGCTGTGGCTCATGCTGGAGCGCACCCGGCTCGGCGCCATGATCCGTGCCGGGGTGGATGATCCGCAAATGGCGCGCGTGGTCGGTATCCGCGTCTCGCAGCTTTTCACTGTCGTGTTCGGACTGGGTGCGGCGCTGGCCGGTTTCGCCGGCGTGATCGGCAGTCCGATCCTTTCGGTCTATCCAGGGCTCGATCAAGACATGCTGCCGCTGGCGCTGGTCGTCGTGATTTTGGGCGGGACCGGAAGCTTGCTCGGTTCATTCGTCGGCAGCATTATCGTCGGCTTCATCTATAATTTTGGCCAGGCCCTGTTGCCGGAACTCGCCTATTTCATCTTGTTCCTGCCGATGGTGCTGGTGCTGGCGTTGCGGCCGCAGGGATTGTTCGGGGGGCAGGTACTGTGATCGGCCGCAACCTCGCCATCGCCGCTGCGGTTATTGCGCTCGTCGCGGTGCCTTATGCGATCCAGGAACCGTATTACGTCAACGTTGCGAGCCAGATCCTGCTCTACGCGATCTTCGCGCTCGGGCTGAACATACTGGTGGGTTACGCCGGCCTGGTTTCACTCGGCCATGCCGGGCTGTTCGGTGTGGCGAGTTACGCCGTTGCGTCGTTGCTTGCGGCCGGCTTCGGGCACACGTTCGCGATCGCGGCCGCGCTTGTGATCGGTCTCACCTTCACTGCGGGCTTTGCGGCACTGGCGCTGCGGGCGACCGGCATCAGCTTCATCATGATCACGCTCGCGCTCGGCGAGATTCTGTGGGGCCTGGCGTATCGCTGGATCAGCGTGACCAATGGTGACAACGGCATCAATGTATCGGGCCGCCCAAAGCCGTTTGGTATCGCCCTGACATCGGCGAACGCGTTTTACGATGCGACGCTTGTCATTTTTCTTGTCGCGGTGGCGGGAGTGGCGATCTTCATCCATTCGCCATTCGGCGCGACGCTCTGCGGCACGCGCGACCAGCCGCGGCGGATGAATGCGCTCGGCTACCATGTCTGGATGATCCGTTTTGGCGCTTTCATGTTTTCAGGGTTGCTGACTTCGGTCGCAGGTATCCTGTTCACCTACTACAACGAGTTCATCAGCCCACAGACGCTTGCGCTGCCAGCTTCGGCGGAAGCGTTGCTGATGGTGATCTCGGGCGGTGCCGGAACGTTGCTCGGACCGATCGTTGGCGCGGCGCTCGTGGTGATTATTAAAAACGTCGTCAGTGCCTATGTGGTGCGCTGGAATTTCATGCTCGGCGCGATCTTCGTTGCCATCGTGATTTTTATGCCCGAAGGCCTGGTGCCGGGCGCAGCGCGCCTGTTCCGGTCGGCGATGCGGATGATGAGCCGCAGCAAGCCGGCACCGGTCGTGGAACGGACATCATGACTGCGCTCGCCGTACGGAATTTGAGCAAATCGTTTGGCGGTCTGCGCGTGACCGCCAGTCTCAACCTTGCTGTCGAGCCGGGCGAGCGCCGGTTGATCATCGGGCCGAACGGCGCTGGCAAAACGACGCTTTTCAACCTCATTACCGGCGAGCTGCGGCCCGACTCCGGTTCGATCCAGTTGTTCGGTCAGGACGTCACAAGAATCGCGAGCCGAAAGCGCGCCCATCTCGGCATGGCGCGCACCTACCAGATCATCACCCTGTTTCCGCGCGATACCATCCTGCGCAACGCGATGCTGGCGCTGCTCGGGCTTTCCCCGATGCGCTGGAATGCGTGGCGGCCGCTGCATCGTCAGCAAGACTTGCTGGAGCGAGCCCGCACGGCACTCCGACGAGTTGGTCTTGATCGCATCGCCGATCGGCCGCTTGCGGAAACATCCTACGGCGAGAAGCGCCGGGTCGAAATTGCGATGGCGCTGGCGCAAAATCCGAAGGTGCTGTTGCTGGATGAGCCGTTTGCCGGCCTGTCGATCGACGAGCGCCGCGACGTGAGCCGGCTTCTCGCGGCGATACCGCGCGATGTCACGATCGTGATGATCGAGCACGACATGGATACCGCTCTCGACCTCGCCGACCGCATTTCGTTGCTGCATTTCGGCGAAGTGATTGTCGAGGGCACCCGCGCCGAGGTCGTCGCCAATCCGCGAACGCGCGAGGTCTATCTTGGCGAATAGCGCGCTTAGTCTCACGGGCATCGACGCCTACTATGGCGATAGCCATGTGCTGCAGCAGGTTTCCTTTGCGCTCGGCGAGGGCCGTCTGCTTGGGCTGCTGGGACGCAACGGCGCCGGCAAATCGACCTGCATGAATGTCAGCGTCGGATTATTGTCGCCGCGCGCCGGCAATGTCGAAGTATTCGGCACGCCGGTAACCCGGCTGCCGCCGGAAATGATCGCGGCGCGCGGCGTCGCTCTGGTGCCGCAGGGGCGGCGTATCTTTAAGAGCCTGACGGTTCGCGAAAATCTGATGGTCGCCGCGCGGACCAAACATGCCGGCCGCCGCCATGCGCCGTGGACGATACAGACCGTGTTCGCCATGTTCCCGCGGCTTGCCGAGCGGCACGGTCAGATTGCGGGTTACCTTTCCGGCGGCGAACAGCAAATGCTCGCGATAGGCCGGGCGCTGATGTCCAATCCGCGCGTACTGTTGATGGATGAACCGTCGGAAGGGCTGGCGCCGCAGATCGTCGCCGAGGTGATGACGACAATCCGGAAGCTGAAAGAAGGTGGACTTTCCATCGTGTTGGTCGAGCAAAGCCCGAAATTGGCGATCGACATTGCCGACGATGTCGTGATTCTCAACAGTGGTCGGGTTGCCGTCGTTTCGACAGCCGCGGAGCTGAAGCAGAGCGGCGTCGATCTGCGTCAGCATCTCGGCATTTTTTAATTCATAGCTTACTGAAGCTTCGTCGAGGTGTTTTATCCAGACGCCACAATGCGGCGGCAACAATATTGCCGGCCCTTCGCATGACGCAATTATTTGTGCTGTCGGCTCGATTTTCGGGATGCGGCAACGTACCATTGCGCCGAGAGCGATTTAAAAGAGCGATTTCAGAGGGGCAGTACGTGATTACCGTACCGGAATTAGCATCGGAAGCTCTAGGTAATTTTCTTGCCGAGCATATGAGCCGGAGATTCGGCGCGACCAACGCGGAGTTGAGTGAGCTTATTCCATCGGTAGCGCGGCTGGCGCTGGAATGCATCGGTAACAGCGACGCGCTTTACCACAATGTCGAGCATACGATGCTGGTGACGCTCGTCGGCTACGACATCATGAAGGGCCGCGCACTTCTTACGCCGACCCGGCCGAGCGACTTCGCGCATCTCGTCGTTGCCTGCCTGATGCACGATATTGGTTACGTGCGCGGCATCCTCGATGGCGACAATGCCGACGGCTATGTGATCGACGACAAGGGCGGCAAGACCAAGCTGCCGCGCGGTTCTTCGGACGCGGCGTTGACGGCCTACCACGTAGATCGGTCGAAACTGTTCGTGATGGAGCGCGTCTCGCAGATGGAACTGCTCGACGCCAGCAGGATCGCCCGCGCCATCGAATACACGCGATTTCCGGCCACGCACGAGCCGGAAGATCCGCCGAGCGAAGAGGGTTTGTTGCTGCGCGCGGCCGATCTGATCGGCCAGCTTGGCGACCCGCATTATCTCCGCAAGGCCAATGCGCTGTACCAGGAATTCGAGGAAATCGGGCTGAACCGGCAGTTGGGCTACACCTCGCCGGCCGATGTGACGGACCTGTATCCGCAATTCTATTGGAAGAGCATCTCGCCGCACATCCAGACCGCAATCCGCTATCTCAACGTCACGTCAAGCGGGCGGCAGTGGATCGCGAGCCTTTACGCCAACGTGTTCAGTGCCGAGCGCGATCTCATCCTGTCCGGCCCGCAGCGCTAAAATCGGCGATGTATGGGCACAACATCCGCGATCAACTCGGGCGCACTCCGTTTGGACGCATCACTATCGCCAATTCGGACTCTGGCGCCGCTGCTTATACCGACTCCGCAATCGATCAGGCTTATCGTGCGGTGCAAGAGCTTTCATGACCGCAAAGCCGGGATTGCTGTTCGCATTTGCGCTCGCCGCCATTTCGTTTGTCGGGCCGCTCGCAGTGCACTTGTTCATGCCGGTGATACCTGCGGTCAGGTCGGCGCTTCATCTGTCGGCATCGCTGGCTCAACTGACCTTCAGTATCGCCTTGTTCGGCATGGCGTTCTCGACGCTGTTCTATGGTTCGTTGTCGGACCGCTATGGGCGGCGTCCGGTGCTGCTTTCCGGTCTCGCGCTGTTTCTGATCGGCAGCGCGATTTCCGCATTTGCGGTTTCGGTGAGCACGCTGGTTCTCGGCCGGCTCGTGCAGGCGATTGGAGCCGGGTGCGGCATCACGCTCGGCCGTGCTATCGCGCAAGACGTCTATGGCCCGGAACGCCTGGTCAAGGCGATTGCTTACCTGACGATGGCCTATTCCATCGGGCCGATGATCTCGCCGATAGTTGGTGGCATTTTGATCGATGCGTTCGGCTGGCGCAGCGTGTTTGGCTTTGCGCTTGCAATTGGCGCAGTCATCGCTGTCTGTGCTTACGTCGCGGTATTCGAATCTCACCCGCCGCCACCGCCGGATAAACGCGTTCACGTAAACCTGCTGGGCAACTATGCGGAGCTGTTCAGCCACGCGCGCTTCACCGCGTTCGTCCTGCAAAGCGGATTCTCGACCGGGGCGTTCCTGGTTACCGCCACTGCGGCGTCTACTCTGATGAAGGACATGCTGCAGCGGCCCTCGACGGAGTTTGGCATTTATTTTCTAACGTTTCCATTGGGCTATCTGTTTGGCAATTTCATCACCAGCCGCATCGGTAGCCGGGTCGCCAATGAGACCATGGTACTCGCTGGATCGCTGGGCTTAATCGTAACTGTTGCAGCGCAATCGGCAGTCTTGCTCAGCGGCCATGTAACGCCGCTGACGTTGTTCGTGCCGGGGTTCTTCATCACCATGTCGCAGGGGCTGTCGCTGTCGTACGCGCAGGCCGGCGCCATGGAGACCAATCCCAAGCTTGCCGGCACAGCCGCCGGAATAGGGGTGTTCGTGCAGAATTTCCTCGGCGCGGCATTTGCGCAGTTTTACGGCGTATTTGCCGATGGCACTGTCGTTCCGCTGACCGAGGTGACGGCAATCTGCGCGGTTTGCGGGGTTTGTGTCGCGCTCGTGCCGTTTATGATGGCGCACAGGGCCAAGCTTGCCGGTTGAACCTGTCCGGCTGTCCGGCGTTCTCTCTGGGGTGGTGCTTGTCGTTGCCGCCGAAGCGCTATTGCATAACGGAGACTTTCATTGAGCGCGGCGGCTGAAGCGGAGCAGGGTGCGATCAAAAGACAGGCAAAATCGGAAACAGCGACCCCGTTCAAGCCGCTGGCGATCCTGACCGCGCTCGGCATTGTCTACGGCGATATCGGCACCAGCCCACTTTACGTTTACCCGGCAATCTCGACGGCTCTGGGCGGCCATTTCGGCGAACGTGCTGCGCTCGGCAGCCTGTCGCTGATTTTCTGGACGCTGATCATTATCGTGTCGATCAAATACTCATTGATTGTCATGCGGGCCGATAACCGCGGCGAAGGTGGCATTCTGGCGCTGATGTCGCTGACGCGGGCGAGATGGCGCGGACGCAATCGCTATCTGATCGTGTGCGGATTGGTGGGAGCGGCGCTGCTTTATGGCGATGGCATGATCACGCCGGCGATCTCGGTCTTGAGCGCTGCCGAAGGCCTCGAAGTCGCAAGCCGCGATTTCGCGCCCTACACGATGCCGATTGCCGCGGTGATTTTGCTGTTGCTGTTTATGGTGCAGCGATACGGCACCTCGGCGGTCGGCAGATCGTTTGGTCCGGTGATGCTGGTGTGGTTCGTTTTCATCGCCGTTGTCGGTATCGTCGGCATCGTCAGCGAGCCGCGCGTCATCGAGGCGGTCGATCCGCGCTTTGCAATCGGGTTTCTGTTTCATAACGGGTTTACGAGCTTCGGCATTCTCGGTGCAGTTTTCCTTTGCGTGACGGGTGCGGAAGCGATGTACGCCGATATGGGGCATCTTGGCCGCGAGCCGATCCGCATCGCCTGGGCGGTCATTGTGCTGCCGGCCGTGCTGCTGAATTACGCCGGGCAGACCGCCGTCGTGCTGCAACACGGTGGCATCGATAAGCCGTTCTTTGCGCTCATCTCGGGCTGGATGCTTTATCCGGCCGTCGTGCTTTCAGTCGTCGCGACCGTGATCGCCAGCCAAGCCATCATCACCGGCGCATTTTCGATGACCCGGCAGGCGATGCAGCTCGGCTGGCTGCCGGGGGTGCACATCACCCAGACTTCGTCCGAGGCGTATGGTCAGATTTACGTGCCTTTCGTGAACTGGCTGATGATGCTGGGCACGCTGGCGCTGACCGTCGGTTTCATGCATTCCGACCGCCTCGCCGGTGCCTATGGCGCTGCCGTATCAACCACCATGCTGATGACAACCGCGATCCTCTATCGCGTCATGGACGCGATATGGCGCTGGCGAGCCGCATTCGCGCTGGCGATTTTTTCGCTGTTCCTGACGGTCGATATCATTTTCTTCGGCGCCAACCTTCTGAAGATCGCGCAAGGCGGCTGGATTCCGATGCTCATCGGCGCGGCAATTTTTACCGTCATGACGACCTGGCACAGCGGCCTTGAGGCGATGCATCGCGCGCAGGAGCGTGACACGCTGACGATCGCGCAATTCGCTCGACAGCTTCAGGAGCACAAAGTTCCGCGCACGCCGGGCACCGCGATCTTTATCACCCGGCTGCGCGGCGATATTCCGCCGCTGATTGCCGAACATGTGCGGCAAATGGGATCGCTCTACGAGCATGCCATTGCGCTGACGGTGAATTTCGACGGCAAGCCGCGCGTCAACCCCGATAACCGGATCAAGTTCGAGCGGCTTGGCGAAGGATTTTGGCACGTCGTTGTCCGCTTCGGCTTCATCGAGGTGCCGGATGTTGCGAGGGCGCTCCATTCGGACAAGGTTCACTGCCCGGTGGACCTGGATAACGCGATCTATTTCAGTGAGCGCGATTATGTGGTGCAGCGCAGCCGCAAGCCGCGGATGCCGGCGTGGCAGCGCTTGCTTTTCTCGTTCCTCTATCGCAACTCGATCCATCTCGCCGATCGCTTCAATATTCCGGCGCAAAACTTCGTGCAGATCACGCGTGAAATCGAGGTTTGAGTTTTCCGGGAATGCGGTAGTCTGCCCCGCCTTAGGGGGAAACTGCGTTCCAAGGAAATAAAATGCCCGAGCAATGGAATAAGTACGGCCCGACAGCAGCCCGCAAACACGGCAAGCCGGGTCGGGAAGTCCGGCCCAAGAGCGTCACCGTCGATATTCATTCTCACGTCGCGGTGCCGGAGGCGGCGAAGTTCGTCGAGCCGCATCTCGATCTAAAGACCATTCCGCTTGCGCATTTTTCCAACGCGGAAACCAGGGCGCTTAACCAGAAGCAGGAAGCCGATATTCGCGCCAATGCGGGCGTCGATCAGCGGCTCGCCGATCTCGACGCCATGGGTGTCGACATGCAGATGATCGCGCCGCCGCCACCGCAGTGTTATTACACCGTGCCGCTCGATATTGCGGTCAAGGCTGCGCACATGGTCAACGACGGCATTGCCGCGTTCTGCGCCAAGAGCCCGGACCGTTTCAAGGGTTTCGGCACGGTACCAATGCCGGACGGTCATGAGGCGGCAAAAGAGCTCGAGCGTTGCGTCAAACAGCTTGGCTTCACCGGCGTGCAGGTCATCACCAACGTGGCCGGCAAGGAATTGTCGGATCCCGCCTTTGCTCCATTTTGGAAGAAAGCCGAAGAACTCGGCATTCTGGTGATGCTCCATCCCAACGGCTTCACGGATGCGAAACGCTTCGAGCGGTTCTATTTCAATAACGTCATCGGAAATCCGCTGGAGACGACGATCGCACTGCATTACCTGATCTTCGACGGTGTTCTGGAGCGGCATCCGAAGCTGAAGATCCTCGCCGTGCACGGCGGCGGCTATCTGGGCGCGTATTCCGGGCGCATCGATCATGCCTGGGGCGCGCGCTCGGACAGCCACGGCGCGTTGCCGCAGGCGCCGACGACTTATCTGAAGCGTGTCTATGTCGATACCGTCGTGTTCACGCCCAATCAGCTTGCGGAGCTGGTAAACGTGTTCGGCGTCGATCACGTGGTCATGGGTACGGATTATCCATACGACATGGCCGATTTCGATCCGGTCGGGCATATCGCCGGTGTCGAGACGTTCGATGCGTCCACCGTTGCTGCACTCGCCGGCGGCAATGCGAAACGGCTGTTGGGCTTGTAGGAGTTGAGGACATGAGTGACACGGGTCTCGCGGGCGCGCATCTCGTCGGCAGTATCGGCCTCGATACGGTGGAAGAGGTGTTCTCGACAGTCGGCGAATTGCTTGGCTCCCATCTGCGCCGGGTGCCCGACGGCGAGGTCGGTGGCCGGCGGCTTTGGATCAGCTGGCAATACGCGCTGCTGCGCTCGAATGCATTTTTGCGTCCCGACCCGTCGGGTGCAGTCCGCTCCACCAATCGCTTTCCGTTGCTCGTTCTCGCTGAAGGCGCCAAGCCTTCGGACATTCGCTTCGGCGAGCTTGGCTATGCACGGGAGGCGAGGGCGTCCTACCTCGATTTTGTCGCGGCGCGCGATAAGGGCGAACTGCCGAAAGGTACGCGTTTTCAGGTCTGTCTGCCGACGCCGTTTGCGGTGGTGGGTTCGGTCGTTCACAACGAGGATTTGCCGGTCATCGAAGCGGCCTATGAGCGCGCCATGATTGCGGAAGTAGCGGCGCTTTGCCGCCATATTCCGCATCGCGATCTTTGCATTCAGTGGGACATCTGTAACGAGATGTGCATCTGGGACGGCCAGCAGACGGATGCTGTCCCCCACGGTGATGAGCCGCGGGATAAGATCCTGGCACGAATGGTGCGGCTCTGCGCGGCTGTGCCGCCGGATGTCGAGCTTGGCGTGCATCTTTGTTATGGTGATTTTGGTGCCAAGCATTTCGTCGAGCCGAAGGATGCGACAGCGCTCGTTGAATTCGCCAATGCGCTGAGCGAGGCCGTTGCGCATCCGCTGGCTTACATCCATTTGCCGGTGCCGCTCGCCCGCAACGACGATGCTTTCCATCGCCCGCTGCAAAATCTCAAGCTAAAAGATGGCACCGAGCTTTATCTCGGCGTCGTGCATGCGGCTGACGGTGTCGAGGGTGCGAAAGCGCGCATCGCCGCAGCACGGCGACATGCGCCGAAATTCGGCATTGCCACCGAGTGCGGCATGGCGCGGGCCCGGTCGGTCGATACGGTGCGTAAGCTTCTCAAGATCCACGCCGATGTATTGGCCGGCTGAGGAGGGCGGATGCCGCGGAACGTCTATCTCGTCGGCAGTGTACCGCTCGCAAGCGAGAAGGAAGTTTTTGAGACTGTCAGCGCTGCGCTTGGACCGCACCTGCTGACGCTGCCGGACGGCGAGACTGGAGAGCGGCTGGATTGGATTACCTGGCTCGAACCGGTATTTGCCGAAAGTGCCTCGCTCGTATTGAGCGACGAGGTTTTCCAGCTTCATGCCGGTGTTCCCGGCAGGCGGCGTTATGGCCTTAAGCCCGGCATCGCACTCGGCGACGTGACATTCGATAATCTGTTTTATGCCGACATCGCCCGGCGTTCCTTCGCGACATTTGCCGAATTGAAACGGCAAGGCAAAATACCTGCGCACGTCAAATTCCAGGTCGATCTGGTGCCGGCGCACTCGGTGATCTGGCTGTTCGTCCGGGAAAATCTGCAAAGCGCGGTCGATCCCATCTACAACGATGCGGTGTTGCGCGAGATCGACAAGATCGTCGCATCCATTCCGTCCGAGCGAACTCGCCATCCAGTTCGATATCGCCTCGGCGGTTTTCGCGCGGCTCGAACGCAACGAGCCGGGGCCGTACGGCGCAACGAAAGAAGAAATGCAGGAGAATTTCTCCGCCATCGTGGTCCGGCTGGCGGAGCGGGTGCCCGCCGACGTCGATCTGCTGTTCCACTTCTGTTACGGCGACGCCGGCCACCGGCATGTCGTCGAGCCGACTGACATGGGCGACATGGTGGACTATGCCAACCGGCTTGCGGCGCAGCTCAAGCGGCCGATCACGCAAATCCACATGCCGGTACCGCGCAACCGTGCCGACGACGCTTATTTCAAGCCGTTATCGCGTTTGAAACTCGATCCTGGCACGCGGCTTTGCCTCGGCCTGGTTCACTACACCGACGGTGTCGAAGGGACGCGACAGCGCATCGCGACGGCGGAAAAGTACGTGCAGGATTTCGGCATCGGCACCGAGTGCGGTTTCGGGCGCCGCGATCCGAAGACTATTCCGGAGTTGCTGCGCATCCACGCTGAAGTTGCCGACGCCTGACGTTTGGTCAGCATGATCCGGAAAAGTGGGTACCGGTTTTCCGAAAAGATCATGCTCAATCAAAATGCTAGAGCGACAATCGATACAATCTTAAACGACTTCGCTCTAGGCCGGCGATTCCATCTTGCATCCGGTCTCTGCGACCGAACCGGCAGCCTGCTCGCCGGAAACTAAAGCAGCGGTCGTAAATACGTCATCGGCGCCCGCTTTTGCCGGATGCACTTCGCCGACAAAAATATTGGCCATCAGCTGGTGATCGCCTGCACGATAGCGGACCGCTCCGGGTTGCAGGGCGACGTCAGGAGGTAATTCCATGTCTTGCATGGCTTTCGCAAGCGCGGGTCCATCGAGCGATTTTGCTTTGGCAGCCGCCAGGCGCACGGAGTGCATGGCTACATAGCCGAACCAGTCGCGGGCCGAGGGTGTCTTTCCAGTCGCCGAACGATAATTGGAAACAAATTTTGCGACCCGGGGCGCATTGGGCTGGCTCCACCACCACTCCATAGTCCACCAGCCGATTTGTGCATCGGCTGTCGCGTCCCTGATGCTCTCCAGCTCAAACAGTGTTCCGCCGAGCGAGGTATCTTTTGCCATGCCGGATTGGCTGAACTGCTTGATGCAGTTTATCTGTGCCAGCCCGCTCATATTGTTGAGCAACACATCCGGCCTGAAGGCCTTGGCTTTGGCCAGAGTGGCGGAAAAGTCACTGCTGCTAAAGGACACAAACTCGCCGTCGTAAGTGCCACCGAGCCTGGTCAGCGCCTTGTTGAAAGTGTCTTGCAAAGTGTGCCCGAAGGGAAGGTCGGGCGTAATGAAAAACCATTTTTTGCCGGACCGTTTGACCAGTTCCGGCGTTACGGCGTTGACGTCCATCGCGTTGCTCGCGCAGACGCGAAACACATTCCATTTGCAGTCGGTACCGGTGAGCGGGTCGGTATGACCGCCGGGCACGATGTGGAGCATTTTTTTGTCGTTGGTAACTTGTGACATCGCGTAGGCTATGCCCGAGTTGGTGTTGCCAATCATGACGGCAACCTGATCGCGCTCGATGAGCTTGCGGGTCTTTTGAACGCCGTTGACGATATCGTTTGCCGAGTCCTCAATGAGGAGCTGGACCGGGCGTCCGAGAATGCCGCCACCTTTGTTGATTTCCGCTTCGGCAAATTTGGCGCCGTCGACTTCGCTTTGCGCCAGCGCTGAAAGCATGCCGGTCAACGGATTGACGATGCCAATCTTCACCGGCTCGTCGCCGAGCGCCTTGATGATAAACGGCGCACCGATAACCTGGCTGGCGCCGAGCGAGACGCCGGCTTTCAGCAAAGTACGGCGCGGAATCGGAAATTCGAGCGACACCGGGATCCTCCGCGGCGATCAATAATTTTATTTTATGGCGTGGCTTGGGCTCAACCTTGGGCCCAACAACGGGCTGCGATTATCTTCCAAGGATAACGCGCCCTGTGGCAAGTTGAAGCAACAGAAAGAGTGTACGGTACTGCCTGGCAATCGCAAATATCTTCCCTCGACGAGGCGGACTTGGGCGCGCTAAAGCAGGGGCCCAAAGCGGTCCATTGATCGTGCGGGATCGTGGCAAAGGCGGGGCGGAAACAAACAGCGATGGCGCGGCATCAACTCGTTGACGAACCGATTTCGCGGCTCGCCGTCTGGGCCCGACGTATTGCACTTTTCTCGCTCGCCGCGACCGTGATTTCCGTCATCGTCGTGCGCTCGGGGGCGCTCGAAATCGTGCCGGCGCTGTCGACCTTTGCCGGCGCCCTGATGCTGGCGGCGGTCGCGATACTGCTTGCGCTGTGCGCACTCGTCGTCATCTGGTTTGAGGGTGTCGCCGGCGCCAAGCAGGCGATTGCCGCGCTGTTCATCGGCCTCGCGTTGATTGCTTATCCGGCTTATCTCGGCATCAAGGCTTGGCGGCTGCCGGCTATCTACGACATCACGACCGATCCAATCGATCCGCCGCGTTTCGACGCCATTGCACGTTTGCGCCCGCGCGACGCCAACCCGATCACCTATGAAGGCCTCTATGCGGCAGAGCAGCAACACGCCGCTTATCCGGATATCGAGCCTGACCTGACCAATTCCACGGCTCAGGAATCCTACGACGCGGCGATGAAGAGTCATCACCAAGCGCAAGTGGCGGATTGTCGATGCCCGTCCGCCCCAAGGCGGCCAGCCTGTCGCCAATCCGCACGCGCCGCAGCCGACGATACGCGACGGCATCGTCGAAGCGATCGCGCGCACGCCGATCATGGGGTTCCGCGACGACATTGTGGTGCGGATCCGCGCGACCAGCGACGGAGCGCGGATCGACGTGCGTTCGGCATCGCGCTACGGCCGCCATGATTTCGGCGCCAATGCATCGCGGGTGCTCAACCTTATCAGCGACATCGACGACGTGCTGGCATTACCCCAGAAGCCCGCACCGGCTCCCGCTCCTGCGAAACCGCTGCCGGGTTCCAAAGGGCCTCAAGCCAAGCGGTAAGTTCCGTCGATCGACGGCTGACCTTCGGTCAGCACGGTGCCGCGTGCAACCAGCTCTTCGAGATGCGCGAGCGTCGACAGCCCGGCGGCGCCAGTCAGGCGCGGGTCGAGACCGATATAGACCGCTTTGACGAGGGTCGGGATATCGGCCGCGCCTTTGGCGAGCCGATGCAGGATCGATGCCTCGCGGCCCAGCCGGTGTTCGATCAGGTGCTGCACGAAGCGCGGTGCGTTGCGCACCGGGTTGCCGTGACCGGGCAGGTAGAGCGGCTCGCTCCGCTTCGCGAGCTTGTGCAGCGACGCCATGTAGTCGCTCATGGCGCCGTCAGGCGGCGCCACGATCGTGGTCGACCAGCCCATGACATGATCGCCGGAGAACAGCAGGTTCGATTCCGGCAGCGCAAAGGCCATGTGATTGCCGGTATGGCCGGGCGTGAAGACAGCTTCCATGCTCCAGCCGTTGCCTCGCACCGTTTCGCCGTCAGGCAAGGCGACGTCCGGGCGAAAATCCATATCGGCCGAGGCGTCGAGCCGCCGGGTATCGCCGACGTGGATCGGGCGAGCCAGGCGATGGGGACCTTGCGCGTAAACCGTGGCGCCGGTCGCTGCTTTCACTTTGGGCACCGCAGGCGAGTGATCGCGATGGGTATGGGTGACGAAGATGTGGGTCACCGTCTCGCCGCGCACGGCGTCAAGCAATGCGGCGACATGAGCATCGTCATCGGGCCCGGGATCGAGGATTGCGACCTTGCCGTGGCCGATGATGTAGCTGACCGTGCCCTTGAAGGTGAACGGGCTCGGGTTATTGGCCGCCACAGCGCGCACAAGAGGCGCAACTTCCTTCGGCTGGTCAGGTGTCAGATCGAAAGTCTTGTCGAATGGAACGTCGTTACTCATACGGCACCGGCCACCATTACCTGCTCTAACGCGCAGCAATGATGTGCACGGCAGCCAAGGGCTGCGCAAGCGAGTGGAATAGCGCGGAAAGCGGGAAGGTTTCCCCAAAAAATAATGGAGCCCCGGTGCCGGGATCTCCGGGGCTCCAGCAACCTCATTCAACACGACGAGTGAGACCGAGATCGCACACACAGCTATGCAAGTGGTGGGCCAAGTCCGGATAGCTGGGAAATCGTGGAATCGCGGCCATTTTGCCGAGGCATTGCGCCCTGAAGCACGATCTGGTCGCAGAGCGGGCGGCCGCTGACTAAATCGCAGGCAATGCCGGGTTTAAAAGGGGGTACGGCTGCGGATAGCAGCAGCAATTGTGCCTTCGTCGAGATAATCGAGCTCGCCGCCTACGGGGACGCCGTGAGCCAGCCGCGTGACCTTGACCCCGGCCTCACCGAGAAGATCGGTGATGTAGTGAGCGGTGCTCTGGCCATCGACAGTGGCGTTGAGCGCCAAAATAATTTCCTTCACGGCCGGATCGTGGGCTCGTTTGACCAGGGCGTCGATTGTCAGGTCGTCGGGTCCGATACCATCGAGCGGTGAAAGTGTGCCGCCAAGGATGTGGTAGCAGGCGTTAATGGCGCGGGCGCGCTCCAGCGCCCAGAGGTCGGCGACATCGCCTACCACCACGATCGCGGACGGGTCTCGCCGCGGATCGGTACAAACCGCGCACGGGTTCTGGGTATCGATATTGCCGCAGGTCCGGCAGATTTCGATTTTCTCCATCGCCGACTGCAAGGCCGTCGTGAGCGGCGCCATCACCAGCTCGCGCTTCTTGATCAGGAACAGCGCCGCACGGCGCGCGGAACGTGGCCCAAGTCCCGGCAGGCGGGCGAGCAGCTGGATCAGGCGTTCGATTTCGGGACCAGCAGAAATCGCAGGCATCAGAACAGTTTCAGCCCGGGCGGTAGCGGCAGGCCGCCGGTCATCGCCTGCATCTTGTCTTGCAGCATGCCCTCAAGCTTGCGCCGTGCATCGGCGTGAGCGGCGACCATCAGGTCTTCGATGATCTCCTTCTGGTCCGGCTTGAGCAGGGACTCGTCGACCTTGACGTGGCGCAGATCGCCTTTGCCGGACAGCGTGACTGTAAGCATGCCGCCGCCCGCAGTGCCCTCGACCTCTATGCGGTCGAGCTCCGACTGCATGGTTTCCATCTTGGATTTGAGCTCGGCAGCCTGTTTCATCAGGCCGAGAAAATCAGGCATCGAAATCACTCTCGTTATCTGGCGATAAATCGTCCGGGTCGGGAACAGGGGCGCTAGGCGGCGGACGTACCTCGACGATCTCGGCGCCGGGGAAACGGGTTAAAACGGCCTGCACCAGTGGGTCGCTGCGCACGTCGTTCTTCAGTTCGGCTTTGCGGGCTTCAGCCTGCGCGCGCAATGGCGGTGCGCCGGCCTCGGTCGATACCGCGACCATCCAGCGCCGGCCGGTCCAGTCGGCAAGTTTTTTCGACAGGTCATTGACCAGGGATTTTACCGCGCCTGGCTCGAGCGCAATTTCGAGCATGCCGTCTTCGAAGTGGACGAGCCGCACATCGCGCTCCAGCGCGCTTTTCATCAACATGTCGCGCTTTTCGCCGGCGAGCGCGACCAGGTCCGGAAAAGTCTTGAGCGCCCGCACCGGCGCTGTCGTCGCCTCGACGCTGCGCGCGATAGGTTCACTTTTCGGCGCGGCTGAAGCGAGCGAACCACGCGGTGCGCTACCGCGCGGCAGCTCCGAGCGCGCCGGCATTTCCGCGCGCGGTGCCGACGCCGCGGTTGCGGCGCCTGAGCCATTGCCTCGGGTGCCATCGCCAAGCGAACGCACCACCTCATCGGGCGTGGGCAGGTCTGCTGCATAGGCGATACGGACCAGAACCATTTCAGCCGCAGCGATCGGACGCCCGGCGGCTGCCACTTCAGCGAGACCCTTGAGCAGCATCTGCCAGGTGCGGGCCAGAACACGCATTGAAAGTTTCGCGGCAAACGCGCGCCCGCGGGTACGCTCGGCTTCTGTCAGTGACACATCATCGGCGACAGCCGGGACGATCTTCACCCGTGTTACGAAATGGGTGAATTCGGCAAGATCGCCAAGCACCATCGCCGGATCAGCGCCGGTGTCATATTGATCGCGCAGCTCCTGCAAGGCGCGCGCAATATCGGCGCGCATCAACGCTTCGAAAAGATCGATTATTCTCGTCCGATCGGCGAGGCCGAGCATGCCGCGAATATCTTCAGCCCGTACCGGGCCAGCCGACATTGTCGAGTTGCCGGCTCCGCCGGCGTGGGCAATCGCCTGATCGAACAGCGAAAGCGAGTCTCGCACCGAGCCTTCGGCCGCGCGGGCAATCAGCGCCAGCGCCTCCGGTTCGACGCTAATCGACTCTTTGGCTGCGATGTTTTGCAGATGCTTGACCAGCACCGCGCCTTCGACCCGGCGCAGATCGAAACGTTGGCAGCGCGACAGCACCGTGATCGGCACTTTGCGGATTTCGGTGGTGGCAAAAATGAACTTGGCGTGCGCCGGCGGTTCTTCCAGCGTCTTGAGCAGCGCGTTGAAGGCAGCGCCGGACAGCATGTGCACTTCGTCGAGGATATAGACCTTGTAGCGGGCCGACACCGGCGCGTAGCGCACTGCGTCATTGATCTGCCGTACGTCATCCACGCCATTGTGCGATGCCGCGTCCATCTCGATAACGTCGAGATGGCGGCTTTCCATGATCGCCTGGTCGTGCACGCCCAGGATCGGCATTTTGACGGTCGGGCCGGTGATCGACCCGTCCGGCAACTCGTAATTGAGCGCGCGGGCGAGAATGCGTGCGGTGGTGGTTTTGCCGACGCCGCGAACGCCGGTGAGGATCCAGGCCTGCGGAATCCGGCCGGCCTCGAACGCGTTCGAGACGGTACGAACCATGGCGTCCTGGCCGATCAGGTCGTCGAAAGTCGACGGCCTGTATTTGCGCGCCAGCACGCGATAGGAGCCGGATGTTGTGGTGGCGTCGCTCATCGCTGCTTTATTTGAGGTGGGAGGCTGACGAGCGACCCGAACCGCGCTCGTTAGGGCTGCTTCCTTCCGGATCTGACCCGGTTGGCGAGTGACTTGTCCACCGCCAACCTCCCGGCCTTTATATCGGCCGGGGGAGGGGAGAAAGCAAGCCAAGGCGGCCGCCGCCGTGATAACTCTCGCCCCGTCGCCACGAGAGGCAAGAAATGTCCGAAACCGGGTGGTCGCTGCACCCTCAACTAGCCAAAGACACGGTGACGGCCTGCGATCTCGCACTGTCGCGTGTTCTGGCGATGAACGATGCGGAGTTCCCGTGGCTCATTCTGGTGCCGCGGCGGACCGGCGTGAGCGACATCATCGATCTCGGCGATGAGCAGGCGATCTTGATGGAAGAGCTCGCGCTGATCTCTCGCGTGCTCAAGGACGAAACGCGGTGCGACAAGCTCAATGTCGCCGCGATCGGTAACGTGGTGCCGCAACTTCACATCCACGTCGTAGCGCGCCGCAAGGACGATCCGCTTTGGCCAAAGCCGATCTGGGGTATTGCGCCGCGGCGCACGCTCGAAGCGGCCGCCATGGACCGTTTTGTCAGCGCGATCCGGAATCGGGTTCGCGGACAACTGTCACTGTAGCTCGCGCCCGACATCGTAGTCGTAAAGCCATCCGACTTGAAACGCGGTGTTGTCCTTGCCGCCGAAATGTTCCCGGAGCGCAAACCCGATATCGCGTCGCAGCCGCGCCCACGGCGAGGCGAGATGGTTCTCTTTTGCGCGCGCCCGTGCGCCGAGCACGGCGGCTTTGGTGCGCGGCACACGCAATTGTTCGTAAGCGACGAGGGCTGCGCTGAGGTCGTTGCTCTCACGCCGCCACCGCGGCGCCGAGCACGACGGCGTCTTCAATCGCCATGCCGGCGCCGGTGCCGAGATAAGGCAGCATTGCGTGCGCGCTGTCGCCAAGCAGCGTGGCGCGGCCTTTGGTCCAGTGCTCCAGTGGATCGCGATCGTAGAGCGCCCACTTGTACCATCGCTCGCTCGATGGATAGACGCGCGTCAACGCGGAATTCCACTCCTCGTAGGCCGTCATCACTTCAGATACGTCGCACTGCCGGGTCCACGACTCCTCGGTCCAGGCGTCACTATCGATATGGGCGACGATGTTGAGAAGTTCGCCGCGGCGCACGGGATAGTGCACGACATGGCCATGCGGCCCCATCCACATCGTGCCGTCTTCAGTGTTGATGTCGCTCGGCACCGCCTCGACGGGCGCCATCCCGCGCCAGCAAATGCAGCCGGTGAAATGCGGCGTGTCCGCGCCGAATAGCGCGCTACGCACGACGGAATGGATGCCGTCGGCGCCGACGATAATGTCAGCTTCGATTGAACTGCCGTCGGCAAAGCGCGCAACGGCTGAGCTGTCGTTACTTTCGACCTCGGTGCAACGGGCGCCGAAGCGGATTTGGGTTGTTTTCAGCGCTGTAGCCAGAACATCGAGCAGGTCGGCGCGATGCACCGAAAGATTGGGTGCGCCGAACTTCTGACGGAAATCGCCGCGCTTGGTGCGCGAGATATATCGGCCGCTCTTCCAGCTACGAATATTCAGGAAGTTCGTCTCCGCGGCGATCGCTAGGGTTTCCTTCTCGAGGCCAAGCGCCCGCAGTGCTTTTACGGCATTCGGCGTGAGATTGAGCCCGGCGCCGATTTCGCTCAAAGCGTCCGATTGCTCGCAGACCGTCGTCTCGGCGCCGCGCCGCTCGAGCGCCAGCGCCGCGGCAAGCCCGCCAATGCCGCCGCCGATGATGGCGATGCGAGGCCTGCGTGGCATGATGATCCTCCCCCAGCTATTTCATTCGGCTGACACGTATTTACACGGGCAAATGCACCGCGGAAACGAGCGCCAATGGGACCTTACACAGTGCCGCCGATTTGATAACCTGCATGCGAGTCCAGTTCACAAAAGAAGAAAGGTGCCGGATGCTACGCGCGATAATTGTTTCCGCGATATTGGCTTTGGGGTTGCCGACTTTGGCGATGGCCCAGCAACATGATGAGCATGGTCATCCCGCTGCGCGGGGTGGTCCTCCAGGGGGGCACCCTGCGGGACCGCCAGCCCGTTCTTTCGCTCCACGTGGACCGGTCCATGGGCCGGTAGGTCCGCATCCCGGACCGATGGCCAGACCGATGGTGGGACCGCATCCCGGGCCGATGGGGCCGCATCCCGGACCTATGATGGGACGTCCAGGACCTATGGGCCCGCATCCGCAGTTCGGCTACCACGGGCGCTTCTTCAACCCGGTCCATGTTTCGCCCTTCATGTATCCGCCAGGCTTCGGGTACCGGAGTTGGGCTGTCGGCGCACTACTGCCGCCAATATTCCTGGCTCCGCAATACTATTACTCGGATTGGGCGACGCTTGGTCTCGATCCGCCTGCGCCCGGCACGCAATGGGTGCGCTACGGGCCTGATCTGTTGCTGGTCGATGTCTCTACCGGCAATGTCATCCAGGTCGTCCCGGGCGTTTTCTACGAGTAGACCTCTGGGTCACTTGTCTTCGATTTGAGTTACTGCATCCTCCGCTGAAAACGGCGGAGGATGCAGTCTTGTTTGCCTTGACCTCGTTTACTGCCCCCGCTTCAATCCCCTGCTAATAAGGGCGACAGGAGCCAATCATGATTTTCCGTCTCGTCGTTGCGCGATTGATTTTGCGCTATTCCGGCGATGCGGAGTAATCGCGGCGCGAATTGACGTGTCCGATCATCCCGAACTCGGCCCGCATCCGCATCTCGGCTACACGGCGAGCTTGATCGATCGCGCCGCCGATCGCCGTACTGATGACGCTCTGCTGGCGAAGTTTGAAAAAGATCCACGCGCCGGCGCTTATGTCATCGGCGGCGAAATGGTGGTGATGAGACAGCGCGGCGCGAGCGCCGATCCGTTGTTTTCTATTGCCGACGCGAATGGGTTTGGCGTTGCGCGTGAAAAAATCTTTCTGGGCCTGATCAATGAAGCGCCGCGCTTCGGCTTCGGGCTCGATGCTGCGGCAATCGAGCCATTGAAATCGCGTACCGATCTGAAAATCACGGATTTGCGCTCAATTGCCGTTCAGGGGCTGGTCGATGCCGCGCATCTGCCGCCGCTCGCTGAAGCCAAGGCGATGATCGGTTGGCACGCGAAACACCGCTTTTGCCCGAATTGCGGTGCGCCGACGCGAACAGTCCAGGCCGGCTGGCGGCGCGATTGTCCGTCCTGTCACGTCGAGCATTTTCCCCGCACCGATCCGGTGGTGATCATGCTGGTCATTGCCGGCGAGCGTTGCGTGCTGGGCCGGTCACCCCGCTTTGCCGCGACCATGTGGTCTTGCCTCGCCGGATTTTGCGAACCGGGTGAGACCATCGAGGAAGCGGTGCGGCGCGAAGTGCTGGAGGAAGTCGGCATCGCCACGGGTCGCGTACACTACTTTGCATCGCAGCCTTGGCCGTTTCCGATGTCGCTGATGATCGGTTGTCACGTCGAAGCAAAATCCGACAAGATCGTGATCGATCGGAGCGAGATCGAGGACGCGCGCTGGTTCGGACGTGAGGAGCTGGCGCAGATGCTGGCGCAACGCCATCCCGCCGGATTGACCACGCCGCCGCCAATTGCGATCGCGCACCATATCATTCGCGACTACGTCGAGAATGGAAGCGATGTCTTCCACTAAGCCCGCGGTCCGGATTCTCTGTACCGGGATCCTGGTGCTCGACGAGGTGTTTCGCGTTGCCGAGTTTCCGCCGGCGGATGGCAAGGTTCAGGCAACCGGATTTTTCGTCGTTAATGGTGGTTGTGCCGCCAACGCTGCCGTTGCGATCGCGCGGCTTGGCGCTCACGCGTCGCTCGCCAGCCCGATGGGCGGTCCGGCGGGCGAGGACTCCAACGGTGATCGGGTTTTGGCGGCCCTTGCGCGTGAAAATATCGACTGCGGCTTTTGTCGCCGCATACCGGGCCTGGCGACGGCGCTCTCGGCGATTTTCATGAATGCTCGCGGCGAGCGCACCATCGTCACCTATCGCGATGAGCGTATCGCGGCGGCCACGCCATCCGATCCCGCTGCGGCGGTGGCTGCCGTGGACGCGGTGCTCGCGGATAACCGCTATCCGGATTTTGTGCAGCCGATTTGCGAGGCGGCGCGGCAACGCAATATTCCCGTCGTGCTCGACGGCGACCGGCCGACGACCGAGGACGATCCGCTGTTCCGCATCGCGACGCACGTGATTTTTTCCTCGGAGTGTCTGCGCGCCACGACCGGTGTCAGCAATCTCGCCGACGGGCTCAAGCGCATGGCCCAGCAGACCAAGGCGTTTCTCGCCGTCAGCAATGGCCCAGACGACATCGTTTTTCTGGAGGATGGCGTCGTTCGCCTGCTGCCGGTGTTCTCGATCAAGGCCGTTGATACGCTCGGCGCCGGCGACGCCTTTCACGGTGGCATTGCGCTCGCTCTTGCGGAGGGACGCGACGTGGTCGAGGCCATGCGTTTTGGCGCGGCTATTGCGGCGATCAAGTGTACCCGGCTGGGCGGACCCGCCGGCTCGCCAACGCGGGCCGAAGTCGAGGCTTTTCTGACTGAGCGGCTGCCGGTTACCGGCTAACTCTGCTCTTGATTTAGAATATTATTCTCTATATAGATAGGCGTTCTATATGTATACGGAAGAATATTCCTATGGATGCCATAGACCGAAAAATCCTTGCCGTTTTGCAAGAGGACGCCGCCTTGTCAGTTGCGGAAATCGGCTCGCGGGTGGGCCTGTCGTCAACGCCGTGCTGGAAACGTATTCAGCGGCTCGAGGCCGACGGCGTGATCCAGCGGCGCGTAGCGCTGGTCGATCAAGATCGCATTGGGCTCGGCGTGACCGTATTTGTTTCGATCGAGACGGGCGACCATTCCCAGGACTGGCTCGACCACTTTGCCAAGACGGTCGGCGCCATGCCGGAGGTGATGGAATTCTATCGCATGGCCGGCGATGTCGACTACATGCTGCGCGTCGTCGTCACCGATATTGCCGGCTATGACACGTTCTACAAAAAGCTGATCTCGGGAGTACCGTTGAAAAACGTCACGTCGCGGTTCGCGATGGAGAAGATCAAGTCGACGACGTCGCTGCCAATTCCCGCGGCGCCCTGACGGCGTCTCAATTGCGCGTCACCGAATTCGACTGGCGCGGCCGCACATAGATCTGGTCGCTCAACGCCATCGTGCCGGTCACTACGTATCCGTAGGTCGGCTTGTAGTTGTAAGCAGTCTCGCCAAGTAACAGGTAAGTGCTCGGGACCGCGAGATTGGTCGGAATCGTCACAGTCGATCCAACCGTGCGCGCGGTGCCGTTGAGGGTATCGCTCCAAACCACAGTAGCCACACCCTGCGCGCTGATCGAAAGCTCGGATACGACCGCTTGAAGATTGGCGGACGGGTAAGGATAGATGACGTCGGTCGAGGCATTGAGGATGTTCGTCATGTCGGAGTTGGCGATCGTCGTGAACTGGCTGGCGAGATCCGCGATCGTGTGAGCGGCAATCGTTACTTTACGATCGATGGCGACGCCGGTCGACATCTCTACACTGCCGACAAAGAGCGTCATCATCATCGGTAACAGCATGGCGAATTCGAGCGCAGCCACTCCGCGCTGCTCTTTCGCGAACAATTTCAGACAGCCGGAAAGCTTGCGAGCGAGACCGTTCATTGCGCGTTTCATGGCGCGTCTCCTCAGGACGATGCGTAGGGTTCGTTCTTGAAGATTGCGGTGGCGGCCAGAAGATTAAAGCCGCCGCTGAGATTACTCAGCAAATTCATAAAAACTGGATACGGGTAATACAGCCGTACCATGACAACATTGCCCGCTCCGCCAGGGTTGTAATTCATGGCAGAGGTGTTGAGGTTTCCGTTCGTTACCGGCGGACTAAGATTGGCGTCGGCGAACGTCGCATAATTCTCGACATCGATGTAAACGCCGCTCTGACAGTTGAAGAGCCCGGTAATGGTGGCGCAGACTTGTTGCTTGAACTGCGCCGCGTTCCAGCCTTGAGTCTGCGCCTGTCCGGTCAGAATCAAGCGAGCCGACGTTGCGGCAGCGGTTTCAAGAGCTTGCCCTGCGAAAAACATGACTGCGGTTTGCAGTATCGCAAACGACAACGCCAGGAACGGCGCCGCGAGCAGTCCGAATTCGACGCTGGTCGTCGCTCGACGGTTACGAATGAAACGGCGCAAGAGCGCCGATCTTTGTTGATCGGACATGCCCAACCTCACCCATCGAAAGGCCGCAATGCGGCGCGAAGCCGGTGTGAAGTATTAGCCAGCAGCCGTTGGCGATGTATTGTTAAGATCGTCTGGAACCGGGGGATGGCTTTAAGGCCTGGTCAACCTTGCAACGTCGGCATTTATTTTCCCTGACCGCCAGCTCCCAGCGCCTGGCTATTATGTCCGGTAAGCTCGCTCATGCTGTTACTGAAGAAGCTTTGCTCATCGCCGGGTATGGCATGCGGCTGGCAACCGGGTGAGCAACTGTAAGTTTCTCGATTGATGCCGCGGTAAACGACAACAGTGGGTTCGACGGGGCCACGCACCCGGATATTCTGTTCGTTGAGCACCGCGCCGCTCTTGTCCAAAACCAGCATATTGGTATCGCCGAAGGACTTGCCCGTGATGACGGCAATGCCGCCAGGCTGGATCGAAACGTCGGCGATAAAGGGATCTCCAAGGACAATGGTCGCAGTGCGGTCCGGAATCTTGATGACCTTCGCTTGATCAAACTCGATGAAAATTAGGGGGTCAGCGCTTGCACGCGAGGCGAAGGCGGCGACGGAAAGGACCATCGCGAGCCAGTAAAGCGGGCGAAGCCACACCAGGCCTCGGACATACAACGCCGTCATCGATACTCTCCGAAACGCTACGCGGATTCGACGACAAAGGAAGCCGCACTTCACACCCGTCCAATTGACTGCAAATTGATGAATGAAGTGCAAATCGCGGTAGTCGGAAAGCGGCGGTAACACGGTGGCCATCGCCTGACGATGACCGCCGAAAGTAATTCTATCAGCGGCACAGGCGGTTTATGAGGTGAACGGATGGGCGAGCTGTCCGGTAAAGCTCGTCGGAAAGGTCCGATCGGCGATACCGTAGTTATCGGGCAGTTCGCCCTCCGGCATGTAAAAGGTGCCGAAAATGAGGTCGAGGACCGGGAAAGTAGCGGCGAAGTTCTTCTCACCGCCCCGGTCTGCCGCGGTGTGGTGCCAGCGGTGAAAAACCGGCCCCGCGATGACGTATTTGAACGGACCGAGCGTCCAGTCGAGATTGGCGTGGACGAACGCGGAATGCGCGATGGTGAGGGGGCCGAGCACCAGGAACACGTTTGGCGAAACGCCGGCAACCAGCAGCACAACGTCGGCGAATACCGTGCCGAGAAACAGATTAATCGGGTGAAAGCGGGCGGCGGAAATCCATTCCAGCTCTTCGGATGAATGGTGCACTGCGTGGTACTTCCACATCTTTTCGCCGTGGAACAGGCGGTGGGTCCAGTACAGGATGATGTCCTCGCCGACGAGGAATACCAGCATCTGGGCGACAAGTGGCAGTGCCGCCAAGGGCCCATGGCCGTTTTCATAGAACGCCACCAAGCCGTCCGCCGTGGTGATGCGAAATAGCAACGCAGCGCCGACAATCAGCATGCCGATGCGCAAAAAGCGGGTGATAACCGGAATGAAGAACCAGTAGCAGAGGTCGGTAACGAGGTCGCGCTTTTGCCACCAGGCCTGTCCGGGATTGCACGCCCAGAACCAGGTCAGGATCGTGAAAACAGCCGCCACCGCGATCGTGATCGGCACGCCTTTAATCAAACTGTGACCGACGTCCTGAAAAAAGGCGAGGAAGGTCTCATTCATGATTGTCTTCGCTTGCGACGATGATCTCACTCAGTGTTATCGGCTATCCAATTAAGGGGCCGTGAAGGTTGGCAACTGAGGTGCCGCGAAATCTGCATATCGGCAATGAGTCGAGATTTGAGATAACTTGAACGATTCTGAATTACGCCGTTACAACGCTTTGATGTTATCAACGGCTACGACCGTGGGCAGAGATTTTGAAAGCGCGGTTCTGGAGATCTCGTAAGCCGACTTACTTTGCACATCGCGTGCTTGAAACTTGCCATTAACCAAATAACGGAACAGACTATTTCTCTAGTGTTTCTTTGGTCGGCTTAACTGCATTGCAATTTCTGCTTGATAGCTTCGCGACGATCCAAACGACCGGCGCAAAACGGTCGTTGTATCACGCTCAGACAGCCACGTGGACCTTAGGAGCCAACTATGAAGACCATTTTTGCGCGTTTTGTGAAGGATGAGTTGGGCGCTACCGCCATTGAATACGGTCTCATCGCTGCCGGCATCTCGGTTGCGATTATCGCCGTCGTTCAGGGCCTCGGCAGCAAGTTGAACGTCACGTTCACCAGCGTTTCCAGCGCCCTCAAGTAAGCTTCGTTTTCCTTTTGCTACAAGAAGGCTCCGGTCTGCGACCGGAGCCTTTTCTTTTTTTGCGCGTTGGTGCGGTTGTAAACCTGCTCTCAACCAGGACACGCCTAAATCGGCACGTCATGTTGATAGAAACGATCAGGCTGACATTATTTCCGGTTATGCTGGCGTTCGCCGCCTTTAGCGATCTGTTTACGATGACGATCGCGAACCGGGTATCATTGATCCTGGTTGGCGGTTTCTTTGGCCTGGCGTTGGTCACCGGAATGAGCACACACGACATGCTCAGTCACGCCGGCGCGGGTGCTGCGGTGCTGATTGTCGCTTTCATCTGCTTTACCCAAGGCTGGATCGGCGGCGGTGACGCCAAGCTCGCTGCCGCTGCCGTACTCTGGCTCGGCGTCGGCCATATCGCCGATTATCTGATCTATGCTTCACTGCTCGGTGGGGCGCTGACAATGGCGCTGATCCATTTTCGGACAATGCCGATGCCGCAGATGCTGATGGGACGGGAATGGGCGGAGCGTCTGCACCGCCAGGATGCCGGTGTTCCGTACGGCATCGCGCTCGCGGTCGCAGCCCTTGTCGTCTATCCGCAAACCGAGTGGATGACCGCTCTGAGCAGCTAGTTTTTGCGCCGCGGCAAGCCCAAAGCAACACTGGATTAACTCGGTTTAGATACGCCTCATTAACCATGCCTTGACGTTTAGCTGGTCAAATCCCGCGATGACGGCGCGCCCTGCCGTGTCGTCATGTGGGAAGTGACGCGTAATGAAAGCCGCTCGTCTTGTCATTCTTGGTGTCGCCCTCGCCGCTGCGGCGGGTGCGGCATTGCTTGCGGGCGGCCATCACGAGGCGCCACCGCCTGTTGCGCCGCCGCCACCGCCGCTTGCAACAGTCGATATACTTGTCGCGAAGAACGATCTGTCGCGCGGACAGGTGATCGCCGAAGGCGATGTCGATTGGCAAACGTGGCCCGCCGCGTCGGCCAATGCGAACTTCATCAAGCGCACCGATCGGCCGGACGCCGTTCATCAATTTATTGGCGCGATCGTTCGTGAATCTTCGGTGGGTGGCCAGCCGATCAGCGATCTGTCTGTCGTCTTCGCAAAGGGCTCCGGTTTTATGGCCGCGATCCTGCCCAAGGGCATGCGCGCGGTTTCGATGGAAGTGTCAGCGGAAACTGCCGCTGGCGGTTTTATTCTTCCGGATGACCATGTCGACGTCGTGTTGACGCGACACGACAAGGCGCAAACGGCCGGAGGAGCCATCGACAAGATCGTCAGCGAGTCGATCCTGCGCAATGTGCGGGTGCTGGCGATCGATCAGACCATCGATGAAAAGGCTGGACAGAAAGTCGTAATCGGAAAAACCGCGACGCTCGAGTTAACTCCTGATCAAGCCGAGACGCTGCAAGTGTCAAAACAGCAGGGCACATTGACACTCGCGCTACGAAGCCTCGTCGATTCTGGATCCGAAACGCCGGAGGGCGGGGACGATCAAGCGAACAAAAAGCCTGCACCCATCAATACGGTGCGTTACGGCGTGAGTTCGGTGTCAGCGTCGTCGCGGTGATGCACGGAGGTAATCTAAAAATGACAATAACGACACCGATCCGCGCAACTATGCTTGTGGGCGTGATGGTCGCGGCATTGTTGATCCCGCGGCAGGCCAGCATGGCTGGAGATGGCTCATCCGGAGAACCGTCGTTGCAGACGGTTCAGATCACCTCGACCGAAATTGGTACGCGCACGATGACGCTTGGCGTCAGCAAATCCATGGTGGTGGATTTCCCGCGCGACATCAAAGACGTTCTAGTCTCCGATCCAAAGATCGCAAACGCCGTTGTGCGCTCGGCGCGGCGCGCCTACGTCATCGGCGCATCGCCGGGCCAGACCAATATTTTCTTTTTTGATGCTCAAGGCAAACAGTTGGCCGGGTTTGACCTTGCGGTAACGCGCAATCTCAACGGCATTCGCACCGCCCTCAAGCAGGTGCTGCCGGATGCCGACATCCGCGTTGAAGGTATCGGCGACGGCGTCATTCTATCCGGTACGGTCGCGAACCAGTCCGAAGCGCAGCAAGCTTATGATATCGCCACGCGGCTTGTGGAAACGTCGGCGAATACAGGTGGTTCAGTCGGTGGCGGCGGCGGCTCTGGCGAAAACGACAAGATTGTCAATGATATTATCGTCCGCGGCCGCGACCAGATTATGCTCAAGGTCACCGTCGCCGAGGTCGAACGCGACGTGGTCAAGCAGCTCGGCATCAACTTTTCCGGCTCGCTCGGTTACGGCTCGAATGTCGTTAGTTTCAACAACACCAATCCGTTCTCCTCGTACGGCCAGTCACTGACCGGCTCGAGCATCACTGGCTCGGTCAAGTCCGTCACCGCGACGTTGCAGGCGATGGAGCAGGCCGGCGTCATTCGTACGCTTGCCGAGCCGAGTTTGACGGCGATTTCCGGCGAGACCGCTACATTCATGGCGGGCGGCGAATTTCCGGTGCTCAACGGTTTCTCTTGTTCGACAGTGACGGGAGGCGGTCCCTCGACCTGCCAGCCCTCGATCGATTTCAAGAAGTTTGGCGTTAGCCTGAACTTCACGCCGGTCGTGCTCAGTGAAGGGCGTATCAGCCTGAAGGTCGTGACCGAGGTGTCGGACCTCTCGACTGAAAATTCATTGACGATCGCGGTGCCCGGCACGACCAACTCGGCGGTGGTCCCGTCGATCCGCACCCGCCGCGCCGATACCACGGTTGAAATTCCGTCCGGGGGCTCGCTGGCGATGGCGGGCATGATCCAGGATCAGACCAAGCACAGCATCAACGGTCTGCCCGGATTGGCGGAGCTTCCCGTTCTGGGGCCGTTGTTCAAGAGCAACGACTACGTCAATCAGCGCAGCGAACTGATGATCTTGGTGACGCCCTATGTGGTGCATCCAGTGGCGCCCAAGGACTTGGCGCGGCCTGACGACGGTTTCGCCGATCCGAGCGATCCGTCGCAAGTCCTGCTCGGCAAGCTCAATCGCATCTACGGCCCCGGCGGGCCGGCTACGCCGCCGCCGGACAGCTACAACGGCAAGCTCGGCTTTATTCTCGATTAGATGGCGCCAGGGAGACGATCGATGCAATCCATTCGTAGCCTGATCAACTCCCGCCGCGGCGGCGCGGCGGTGGCGTTGCGCGCCGCAATCGTTGTCGGATACGGCCTTCTGGTTTGCGCCTGTCAGACCGATCAGCAGCAGATCCCCGGTGTGCCGGAAACTCCATTCGATTATCGAGATCGGCATCCGATCACGGTGACCGAGGCGGATCACACTTTACAGCTTTTCATCGGCGCCAATCGCGCGTCGCTGACACCGATGCAGCGCGCGGAAGTGCTGGCGTTTGGACAATCCTGGAAGACTGAAGCGACCGGCGGTGTTCTGGTTGATCTGCCCACCGGGACGGTCAACGAGCAGTCGTCGGCGGGCGCGTTGCGCGAAATCCGGTCGATTCTCGGCGCAACCGGCGTGCCGCCGCAAAGTGTCATGGTGCGCACGTATCAGGCCGGTCCGCGCACCTTCGCGACGGTTCGCATCACCTATCCGAAAGTCACGGCACAAGCTGGCCCGTGCGGAATGTGGCCAAAGGACATCGGAGCGAGCGTGGATTCGGAATACTACGAAAACAAGCAATATTGGAACTTCGGCTGCTCGGCACAGCACAATCTGGCCGCGATGGTCGACAATCCGGCGGATCTGGTGCAACCGCGCAGTGAAACGCCGGTGTACACAATGCGGCGGACCCAGGTCGTCGAGAAATACCGCGAGGGTCAACCCACCGCGACAACCTACACCAACACCAATTCAGGAAAGATTAGCGATTTCGGGCAGTAACATCGGCGGTAATGAAAGCTAATAGGGTATGAGCGAAAGTTACGCAGCAGCGGATGACAGCGGCCGCGATGATCACATCGCGCCGGCGCCGCGCGTTTCCGTTCAGGCATTTTGCGAGACGGTCGAAACCGCGGCGTCGATTCAGGCGGCCGGCGAAGACCGGCGCATGGCCAAGGCGCATTTGCGAATTCAGATGGGCGGCCTGACCGCCGCAGTCGAAGCCTATCAAAGCTCACCAACGCCGAACGTCATCATTCTGGAATCCGAGCATGGCGACGACGAGATCCTCGACGGGCTCGATCAGCTTGCCAATTATTGCGATCCCGGCACGCGAGTCATTGTGATTGGCCGGATGAACGACGTTTTGCTTTACCGCGGACTGGTGAAACGGGGCGTCAGCGACTACCTGATCGCGCCAGTCGACACATTGCAGATCGTTCGCGCGGTGTGCGGCCTGTTCTCCGCGCCCGATGCCAAGCCCGTGGGGCGGATCATCGCCGTGGCGGGTGCGAAAGGCGGCGTCGGCGCGTCCACGCTCGCCCACAACATCGCCTTTGCCATTTCACACGATCTCACGCTCGACTCGGTCGTGGCCGATCTCGATCTGGCGTTCGGCACCGCTGGCCTGGATTTCAATCAGGACCCTCCGCAGGGCATCGCCGAAGCGGTCTTTTCTCCGGATCGTGTCGATACCGCTTTTGTCGACCGCTTGCTGGCGAAGTGCACCGACCATCTGAGTTTGCTGGCAGCGCCGGCGACGCTCGACCGCGTCTATGATTTCGGTGCCGACGCTTTCGATTCCATCTTCGATTCGCTTCGCGCCACCGTGCCATGCCTCGTGCTCGACGTACCGCACCAGTGGACCGGCTGGAGCAAGCAAGCGCTGGTCGCTGCGGACGAAATCCTCATCGTCGCCGAGCCGGATCTTGCGAACCTTCGCAACGCAAAGAATCTGTACGATTTCCTGAAAGCGTCGCGGCCCAATGATCATCTGCCGCGTTACTGTCTCAATAAGGTCGGAGTGCCGAAGCGTCCGGAAATCAAAGCCGCCGACTTCGCCAAGGCTCTTGAAGAGGAGCCGGTCGCGATCATTCCCTTCGAACCGCAGACTTTCGGCGCCGCCGCAAATAACGGCCAGATGATCGCCGAGATTTCATCGAGTCATCGCGCTGCCGAAACCTTCAGGCGGCTGGCTTATCAATTGGTTGGCCGTAACGAGACCAAAAAGCAGCGTTCCAGTTTGTTTTCGCCACTGCTCGATAGGTTGCGACGACAAGCGTAAAGAGTGTCGGAGTAGAGTAAAGTGTTTGGCAAGCGTCCCACCGGTGAAAATGCCGGCGCGATAGTACAAGAGCGGCCCTCGGCTGCTGCACCCGCCGCACCGGCGCCTATGCCGCCCGCGGCGGCTTCGCCGTCACTGGTGCCGCAGCCAACAGCCAAGCAAAGCGGTGTCGGGCTTACGCCGTTTCCCTCCGCGGGCCTCGGCGCGCCGATCATAGGAGCGCCGACCGGCAAGCCGAATGTCGGTGGCCCGCCCAAACCGCCGCCGGTGGTGCCGACTGCGGTCGATTCGCGCCGCTCGGAATCCTATTACGAGACCAAGGGTACGGTGTTCGGTGCGCTGATCGAGGCGATCGACCTTGCGCAATTGGCCAAGCTCGACGCTGATTCAGCGCGCGAGGAAATCCGCGACATCGTCAACGAAATCATCGCCATAAAGAATATCGTGATGTCGATCTCCGAGCAGGAAGACCTGCTCGACGACATCTGTAATGACGTGCTCGGCTACGGTCCGCTCGAACCTTTGCTCGCCCGCGACGACATCGCGGATATCATGGTGAACGGGTCCGGCACGGTCTACATCGAAGTCAGCGGCAAGATTCAAAAGACCGGAATTCGTTTCCGCGATAACCAGCAGCTCTTGAACATCTGCCAGCGCATCGTCAGCCAGGTCGGCCGCCGCGTCGATGAATCGTCACCGATCTGCGACGCGCGCTTGCCCGATGGCTCGCGCGTCAACGCCATCGTGGCGCCGCTGGCCATCGACGGACCTGCGCTCACCATCCGCAAATTCAAGAAGGACAAGCTCACTCTCGAGCAGCTCGTCCGGTTCGGCTCGATTACGCCCCAAGGCTCCGACATCCTCCAGGTGATCGGCCGCTGCCGCATCAACACGCTGATCTCCGGCGGTACCGGTTCGGGAAAGACCACGCTGCTGAATTGCCTTACCCGCTACATCGACGACGACGAGCGCATCATTACCTGCGAAGACGCAGCCGAACTGCAATTGCAGCAACCGCACGTGGTGCGGCTCGAAACCCGGCCGCCGAACCTCGAAGGCGAGGGGCAGATTACGATGCGTGACCTGGTGCGCAACTGCCTTCGTATGCGGCCTGAACGCATCATCGTCGGCGAGGTGCGCGGCCAGGAGGCATTCGACCTGTTGCAGGCGATGAACACCGGCCACGACGGCTCGATGGGGACGCTGCACGCCAATACGCCACGCGAGGCGCTTTCGCGTCTGGAAGCCATGATTACGATGGGCGGCTACGCGCTGCCTTCGCGCACCATCCGCGAAATGATTTGCGCCGCGGTCGACGTTGTCGTCCAGGCGGCCCGTTTGCGCGACGGCTCCCGCCGTATCACCCACATCACCGAAGTGATGGGCATGGAAGGCGACGTCATCATCACCCAGGACATTTTCACTTACGACATCATGGGCGAAGACGCCAACGGCAATCTTATCGGCAAGCACAAGTCGACCGGCATAGGCCGTCCGAAATTCTGGGATCGGGCCCGCTACTACGGTGAGGAAAAGCGCCTCGCTGCGGCCCTTGATGCCGCCGCCGCGATCGAAGGTTAGTACGATGAATTATGGATTATTTTTCCTGGTGGCGCTTGCGATTGGCGGCGTGCTCTGGGTTTTTGTCTATCCGTTGCTCTCGGGCGAACGAAAAACCGAGCGTCGCGTCGCGAGTGTCGCGCGCACCGACCCGATGAAGCGGCAAACACGCGCCGCGGCGCCGAAAGCGCGCCGCGACATCGAGGGAACGCTCAAAGAAATCGAAGAACGGCAAAAGCAGAAAAAACGCGTCGCGTTGAACGTCCGCATCGAGCAGGCGGGCCTGACCTGGTCGAAGCAGAAGTTCTTCGTCATCTCCGGCGCCCTTGGACTTGTCGCTTTTGTGCTGCCGCTTTTCCTCGGCCTGGGCTTGTTGCCCAGCCTGGGTTTTGCCTTTGCGGGAGCTTTCGGGATACCGCGCTGGCTGCTGTCGTTCCTCAAAAAGCGGCGCGAATCCAATTTCCTCAAAAATTTTCCCGATGCAGTCGATGTCATCGTGCGTGGCATCAAGGCCGGCTTGCCACTGCTTGACAGCCTCAAGCTGATTGCAAACGAGTCCGAAGAGCCCATCCGTAGCGAGTTCCGCGGTATCATCGAGACCCAGGCGATCGGCATTCCGCTCGGTGACGCCTGTCAGAAGCTCTATGATCATATGCCAGTCGCCGAGGCGAACTTCTTCGGCATCGTTATTTCAATTCAGCAGCGCGCCGGCGGCAATTTGTCCGAGACTCTCGGAAACCTTTCCAAGGTGCTTCGCGAGCGCAAGAAGATGAAGGCCAAGATCCAGGCGATGTCGATGGAAGCGAAGGCCTCGGCCGCGATCATCGGCTGCCTGCCGCCTTCCGTGATGACGTTGGTCTGGCTCACTAGTCCGGCCTACATCGATCTGCTTTGGACCTCGTCGACCGGCCGCGTCATGCTTGCCTGCAGCGCGGCCTGGATGTCGATCGGCGTCTTCGTGATGAAGAAGATGATCAACTTCGATTTCTGAGAACGCGTCATGATGGAATTTCTCCTTTCGCAGGCGACCGACCCGAGAATCCTCTTCATGTTTTTTGCTGCGGTTGCGGCGGGCGCGACTGTGCTCTACGCTGGCAATGCCGCTTTTGTCGACCGATACGCTCGACAAGCGGATGAAAGCGGTGGCCCTCGAGCGCGAAAAGATCCGCCAGCGCGAGCGCGAGCGGATGACGCAGCTAAGCAGCAAAGGATCGCTGCGCCAGTCGCCGAAGCAGTACATGAAGACGATCGTTGAGAACTTCAACCTCGGCAAATGGGTCGGGCAGGACAAAGCGCGCTCGATGTTGATGCAGGCCGGCTTTCGTGGTCAGGCGCCGTACGTCACGTACCTGTTCTTTCGGATGGCGATGCCGATCATCATGTTCTTCGGCTCGCTGTTCTACATTTTCGTCGTGATCGACCTCGATTATCCGCCGATGATGAAATTCGCGATGTGTATCGGCTGCGCGTATTTCGGCATGTACAGCCCGAACCTGTTCCTGAAGAACAAGATTCAGCGGCGGCAGTTATCGATCAAGCGGGCGTTTCCCGATGCACTCGACTTGCTGCTGATCTGCGTCGAATCCGGCATGTCGATCGAAACGGCGTTCCGCAAGGTCAGCGAGGAAATCGGTACGCCAGTCGGTTGCGCTCGCCGAGGAATTCACGCTGACCACGGCGGAATTGTCTTATCTGCCCGACCGCCGCCAGGCTTACGAAAACCTGGTGCAACGAACGGGTCTCGAAGGCGTTAAGGCGGTCGGCATCGCCTTGCAGCAGGCGGAGCGTTACGGCACGCCGCTCGGGACGACGCTCCGTGTGCTGGCCCAGGAAAATCGCGACATGCGCATGTCGGAAGCCGAAAAGAAAGCCGCCGGCTTACCGCCGAAGCTCACCGTGCCGATGATTGTATTCTTCCTGCCGGTGCTGTTTGTCGTGATTTTGGGACCGGCGGCGATCAAGGTGATGTCGATACAGTAAGTCTGATGCTGTTATCGCCGAGCGGGCCGAGCTGCGGCGTTCCGGAAATCAGCTCGATCCGGTAGACGCGCGCGCCGACGTCTTCGACTTGGGAGTGGGGGCATCGACCCGGCGCGCCAGCATTTGCCGCAAATAGGCGACGTTGGCGGCTGCCTCGTCCGGTGGCAAATCGGCGGATGCGATCTGCTCGGCTTCGGCGAACCTGCCCTGCAAGCCGACGACCAGCGCCAGATTTTGTCGCACGCGTGGATCGACCGGACCATGGGTCTTCGGCGCGGCGCAGCGTCGCTTCCGCGTTCGGCAGGTCCCGGGACAGTGCATAAGAGAGGCCGAGATTGGACAGCACCGAAGGCTCGTCGGGAACGATCTTGAGCGCAGTCTGATAATAGCGTTGCGCTTCTTCGTGGCGGCCCATCTGGTCGAGCACCGCGCCTTGCGCGGAGAGGATGCGCCAGTCCGGTTGATCGGGGGAGTGGGCGCGGCCGAGCACCTCAAGCGCCTGCTCATAGGAGCCGGCTTCCGCCAGGGCTCGTCCATATTCTCCCAGCACGGTCTTGTCGTTCGGGTGTTCCATCGACAGCCGTTCAAGCACGGCGACCGCTTGCGCGCGTTGGCCGGTGGCGCGGAGCGCCTGGGCATAATGCAAAGCAACGTCGATTCTCGAAGGGTCGGCGTGGTATTGCGCACCGTAGGTGTCGAGGTCGCTCCGCCAGCTTGCGTCACTGCGGTTTGCAGGCGCCGCGACCGGCAATGAGCCCGTTGTGTCGGTTGATGTCGCTGTCTGCGTGGTCTGGCAACCCGCCGTTGCCGCGGCGATTGCGGCAACAAGCGAAACCGAAGCGAGAAGACGCGTGTAAGCGGGACCGGGTCGAATGCATCCTATTCGCCGCGAGGTTAGCCGCAGGGTTGGCCAGCAATAGACCGTTAACCCTAACGAGCCGTTAACGCGGGAAAGGTCTAGATTTCTCGTTGGCGCATGATCTTTTCGGAAAACCGGAAGTCCACTTTTCCGGATCATGCGCTAGGCGGGAACAGTTTCCACGCCGATCCAGGGTTCGTTGATGATGGTGGCGTTGTCGCCCTTTGGCCGTTCGCCGGCGATAGCGCGGCCTTCGACCATGTAGTGAACGGCCTCGGCGATATTGGTGGCGTGGTCGCCGATGCGTTCGATGTTCTTGGCGCAGAACAGGTAGTGGATGCAGAGCGAAATGGTTCCCGGATCTTCCATCGTGTAGGTGATGAGTTCCCGGAACAGCGAGACATAAAGGGCGTCGACTTCCTTGTCGCCCTGCCAGACCCGCAACGCTTTAAGTGGATTGCGGTCGACGAAGCTGTCGAGCACGACCGCGAGCTGGGTGCTGACCAAACCTGCCATGTGGCGAAGCCCGCGGATCAGCGTGCGCTGCGAATTCTCGTCGCTCACGGCGATGACACGTTTGCCAATATTCTTGGCGAGGTCGCCGATCCGTTCGAGGTCGTTGGCAATTCGCAGCATGGCGACCAGTGCCCGTAGATCGATGGCCAACGGTTGACGGAGCGCGATGGTCTCGACCGCTTTCTCCTCGATCTGGCGTTGCAAACGGTCGATCGACGAATCCAGTTCGATGATCCGCCGCGCCAGAGTAGGGTCCTGGCGCGCCAGCGCATCGATGGCGTCGGTCACCTGCTTTTGTGCAAGGCCGCCCATCTCGGCGACCAATTGAGTGACCTTGATCAGGTCACTGTCGAAGACTCTTGCTGTATGGTCGGACACGTTGATCATGCTACGGCCGCGACCCCCGACGCATTTGTGCAACGTCTTGATGATTCTACGATTCAGCCGTGACGGTCGGATGACACTAGTGCTCGTTTTCGATGTTCGCGATGCATCGCGGCAACCTCGGCACTGGTGCGTGCCGGAGGTGAAATGCCGTCATCAAGTTCACATCAAGTCGTTGCCAATATCGGGCCAATTCGCGAGGAGAAAACGACTATGGCTTCCCCGCTTGTCGATGCGGTTGGTGCATCCGGCGCCGTGCTCACGACAGTGTGTTGGGTTCCGCAGGCGGTAAAGATCATCCGCGACCGCGACACCCGCGCGATTTCGCTCCCCGGCACGATGCTGTGCGTCATCGGCGTGCTGTTTTGGCTGATTTATGGGGTCGCGATCGTCGACGGCCCGCTGATCGGTTCGAGCGTCATAACCTTCGCCATCACGGCGAGTCATTCTGGCGCTCAAGATCCGGCACGGCTGAAGCTCGACTTTCGGGACGCGGTAAAAGCCGCTATGGTTCCGGCATGGTTTCCCGCCGTCGCGAGCGTCCGCTCGATCGTTCCTTCATCGAAGATCTTGTTGCCGCCAACCGCACGCTGGCGCGGCTCGGCGTGCTCGATGCGTTCGGGCATGTCAGTGTGCGCGATCCGCGCAATCCGCATCGCTATGTGATCTCGCGCTCGATCGCGCCGGAATCGGTGAGCAACGCCGACATTCTGGTGCTCGATCTCGACAGCCAGACCGTGGACGCGAAGGATGAAGGCAAGCTTTTGTACCGCGAGCGCTTCATCCACGGCGAGATTTACAAGGCAAGGCCGGACGTCAACGCGGTGGTGCACAGCCATTCGCCGACCGTTGTGCCGTTCACGGTGACACGCGCAAAACTGCAGCCACTGCTGCACAACGCCGGCTTTCTTGGGCTCGGCGTCCCGCTGTTCGAGATCCGCAAAAGCGTCGGCGACGGCACCGACCTCATGATCCTCACCCCCAGCCTCGGCAAGGATCTGGCGAAGCAACTCGGCAAGGATGCCGCGGTGATCCTGATGCGCGGGCACGGCGACAGCGTGGTCGGTCCGTCGCTGCCCAATGCCGTGTTTCGCGCCTACTACACCGAGATCAATGCCCGTCAGCAGCTGGCCGCGATCACCATCGGCGGCCCGATCAATTTCATGTCCAAAGCGGAAGCCTTGACGGCTAATGACGCCATGCTTCGCGCTTCGGCGCGGCCGTGGGCGCTCTGGCGCAAGCAGGCGCTGTCACATCGCCACGATTAAAACGCTGCATGATTAAATCGCCGTAAGGCGAGCGCCGCCATCATGGCAAAGATGTAATCCCGTTGCCTGAATCCGGCCACGGGTTGGCCACGGCGGCGTCCCGGTTCCACAGCATCAGCGAGAGCGGGTCCGCGACGGGGATTCGATCATGCGACGCTGGTGGTCCGACGCACGTCACTTTCAGATCGTGGCGCTGTCGTCTTTGTTGGCGATCAATTTTTTCTGGATCGATTTCGGCGCCAAGCCGTTTTACGCCGTTCTTGCCATCGCAAGTTCGCTCGCGACGCAGGTTGTTTGTGCGCGGCTGTTGGGCTTGCCGAACATCGATTTGCGCTCGCCCCTTATCACCGGCCTGTCGCTAAGCCTTTTGCTGCGCAGCAATGAGCCGTGGCTGGTGGCAGCTGCCGGCGTGATCGCTGTTGCCTCGAAATTTGTCTTTCGGCTGGACGGCAAACATATCTGGAATCCCGCCGGCTTCGCCATTGTCGTGCTGCTGTTCACGGCGAACGGTGTCTGGATATCGCCGGGGCAGTGGGGCAGCAGCATCTGGCTGGCGACGCTGGTGGTGTTTCTCGCCGTTATGGTGCTGCAGGCCGCGCAACGTGCCGACATCGCGCTGTTCTTCCTCGGCGCGCACGCGGCTTTGCTGCTGGCCCGCGCCGTCTGGCTCGGCGATCCGCTTGCGATCCCGCTGCATCAGATGCAGAGCGGGTCGCTGTTGATCTTCGCGTTCTTCATGATCTCCGATCCGCGCACCGCGCCCGACTCGCGATTGGGCCGCTTTGTGTTCGCGCTGTCGGTGGCGCTTCTTGCCCACTATCTCGCGTTTTTCCTGCAAATGCGGCCGGCGCTTTACGTGGCGCTGATTGCGCTTGCTCCGGTCACGCCGCTGCTCGACCGGCTGATCTCCTCAAAGCAATTCCGATGGTTTTCCGGTTCACAAGGAGCGTTGCAATGACCAAGCTCGTATTGTCCCGTTTCAAGACCGGCGTTGCGCTTGCCGCTATCGCAGCCCAGCTTGCGATGACGCCAGCCAACGCTTTCTGCGGCTTCTATGTCGCCAAGGCCAATTCCAAGCTGTTCAACAAATCGTCGAAGGTCGTGCTTGCCCGCAACGGCGATCAGACTGCGATCACGATGGCGAGCGATTACGAGGGCGAGCCGAAGGAGTTCGCGGTCGTTGTCCCGGTGCCGTCTTTCATCAAGAAAGACCAGATCAGTGTCGTCGATCCCAAGACCATCGATCATCTCGACGCTTACACCGCGCCGCGGCTGGTCGAGTATTTTGACGAGGATCCGTGCGCGCCGCGTGTTGTTGCGCAAACGGCGTCGTCATTCATGGCTGGGGCACCAATGTCCCGGGCACTTCCGGCGCCGCCTCGCTATGTGGGGGTCAAGGTCGAGGCACAGTACGACGTCGCCGAATACGACGTTTCAATTCTGTCAGCCGATCAAAGCGACGGCCTGATCCACTGGCTGACCGACAACGGCTACAAGATTCCGCAAGGGGCTGAGCCGGTGATCGGCAGCTACATCAAGCAAAAGATGCATTTCTTCGTCGCCAAGGTGAACATCGAACGCATGCAGCAGATCGGTCACGGCTATCTGCAGCCGCTTCAGGTGCGCTACGAAACCGCGAAATTCATGCTGCCGTTGCGGCTTGGCACGGTGAATGCGAACGGCCCACAAGACCTGATTGTCTACGCGCTAACGACGCACGGGCGCGTCGAAGCCTCCAATTACCGCACCATGAAGGTGCCATCGGACGTCGAGGTGCCGCTGTACGTCAAAGACGACTTTGCGCGTTTTTACAAGGCGACTTTTGACCAGGCGGTTGCGAAGCAGAACATGAGCGGCGTGTTCGTCGAATACGCCTGGGACATGGCGTGGTGCGATCCTTGCGCCGCGGAGCCGATGTCTGCCCAGGAACTGAAGACCCTCGGCGCTGGCTGGATTGGAAACGGCGACAGCGTGGTGGGCCAGCCATCAACCGGCGCCAACAATGCCTTCGTGACGCGACTCCATGTGCGCTACGATGCCAAGACATTTCCCGAAGATCTGAATTTCATCGAGACCGGTGACCGCGAGAATTTCCAGGGCCGCTACATCCTGCAACACCCGGCCGCTGTGTCGGGGACCTGCAAGGCCGGCGTCGACTACCGCGCGTCGCTTCCGGCTCGCTTCAAGAAGGAAGCGGACAATCTGGTCGATCTGACCGGATGGCCGCAAACCGAAGTAGCTTCGCGGATGGCGGCGACGGGGCAGGCCATTCCCGGAGCGCGTTGACTGCGATGATCTCCCGGCGCAGAGACCGTAGCAACCCATACCTCGCAGTCTATGGAGAACTCCGGGAATGTTTCGCTTATTGGTCGCTGACCTGGACTCACCGTCGTATTTCGTCGCGCTGGCCGCCGTTGAGCTCGGTTGTTTCAAAGAGGAGGGGATCGAGGTCGAGCTGGTTCGCGACTACGGCGCGGACAAAGGGCCGGTCTTGATGAAGGAAGGCACGATGCACTTCCTCGGCGGCCCCGCCTATCTCGCAAGCCGGACTTTCCCGGGTTGGCAAGGCGTCAAGCTGCTCTGTGCGCTGTCGCAGTATTCCTATTGGTTTCTGGCGGTTCGCGCCGATCTCGATGTGACACGCGGGGATATCGGCGCACTCAAAGGGCTGCGTATTTCGGCGTCGACGCCGTGGCCGGAGATGGGTCTGCGCTACATGCTGGCGGAAGCGGGCATCGATCTCGTGCGTGACAAGGTCAGCATCGTGCCGCCGCCTTCGAACCTTCCGGCGCACTTCAAAGGGCACGCCGGCATTGAAGCGATCAGACAAGGCCTCGCCGACGCCTATTGGGGCAACGGCATGCGGGTCGCGCTCGGCGAAAAGCTTGGCGTCGCCAAGCTGCATCTCGACCTTCGCCGCGGTGACGGGCCGCCGGGAGCGCGCTGGTATAATTTCGCGGCGCTCACGGTGGCCGACAGCTTCATCGAACAATATCCTGACGTCGCGGCCGGCGCGGTGCGTGCGGTGGTGCGCGCCCAAAAAGCGTTGCGGGCGGATCCTTCGCTTGCCACGCCGATCGCGGAGCGTCTGTTCCCGGAAGATGAGGTGCCGCTGATCGCGGAATTGATCGCCCGCGATGCGCCATTTTACGATGCGGCCATTTCACCTGAGGCGGTCGATGGCCTGAATAAATTCGCGCTGGCCAATGGCCTCGTTTCCGAACCGGTTGCCTATGACCGGCTGGTGGCTTCCGAATTTCAGGCGCTTTGTCGAGGCTGACGATGCTGGGGCGTGTGAGGCGCCGCGTTGCTAACGCCGGTGAAGCTCCGTGTGGCATGCTCTTGTTGTGTACCTGCCGTAACCAAAGCGTATCTTATTTATAAATCGGGTTTCTGGGAGCGCGGCATCGGATTCCACGAAGCCTATCGCTCTGCTAGGCTAGACATCAATCTGCCTAACAGACGTCCGAAGCTGCAAGAGGGCGGATAAAACGGAGGAATCATGAGCAGCCAACTGACCGAAGAAGAACTCGCCGCGTTGATGCCGTCCGAATTGTGCCCGTACCAGACGCCCGATCCCGACCCAGATCGTGGCCAGCGACGAATTCTATCCCGATCCGCAGAACGAGCGGCAACGCGAAGTCGAGGCGCGGCTGCTGGCGATGGCCGACGATCTCGGCGGCAAGCAGGGCCTCGACCGCCGCCAATTCTTCCAGACCGCGGCCGGCATGGCCGCGTCCTTTGTCGCGATGAACGAGGTCTATGGGCCGCTGTTCGACGTCACGCCGGCGGAAGCCGCGACGCCCGCGATGGCCCAGGAGCGCGCCGACGCGCTCAAGGACCAGTTCATCATGGACATGCATACCCACTTCCTGCGCGACGACACCCGCATCACGACCTTCGTCGACATGCGCAAGGCGGTCGGCAAGGCCGGCTGGAACAAGGAACTGAACGACCACGAGCAGACCATCGAGGATCTGAAGTTCAACAACTACAAAAAGGAGATGTTTCTCGACAGCGACACCAAGATCGCGCTGATCTCGTCGGCGCCGTCCGACATCGAGCAGGACTGGTTCCTGACCAACGAGCAGATGGCCGACGCGCGCAAGAAGGTCAACGACGAGGCCGGTTCGCGGCGGCTGTTCTGCCACATGATCTTCACGCCGGGACAGCCCGGCTGGCTCGAGAAGCTCGACGCCGGCCTCGCACTCAAGCCGGAATCCTGCAAGGGCTACACCATCGGCGACAACACCCACAAGGAGATCAGCCATTATCCGTGGCGGATGGACGACGAGAAGGTCACCTACAAGGGCTACGAGAAGATGGTGAAGGCCGGCATCAAGAATGTCTGCGTTCACAAGGGACTGTTTCCGCCCGGCGTCGAGAAGCAGTTTCCGAATTTGCGCGGCTTTGCCGATGTCGCCGACGTCGGCCAGGCGGCCAAGGACTGGCCGCAGCTCAACTTCGTGATCTATCACTCGGCCTACCGCCATGTCGGCGGCGATCCGAAGGTGGCGCTGGCCGAGTTCGAACGCACCGGCCGGATTTCCTGGACCAGCGATCTCGCCGACATTCCGGCGCAATATGGCGTCAACAATGTCTATGGCGACGTCGGCCAGTTGTTCGCGACCACGCTGGTCGCCGAGCCGAATGTCTGCGCGGCGCTGATGGGCACGCTGATCAAGGGCCTCGGCGTCGATCATGTCTGCTGGGGCACCGATGCGCTGTGGACCGGCGCGCCGCAATGGCAGATCGAGGGCCTGCGCCGGCTCGAAATTCCCGAAGCGATGCAGAAGAAATTCGGCTACGCCCCGCTCGGCGCCGCCGAGGCCCGGTCAAGACCGCGATCTTCGGCGACAACAATGCGCGGCTCTACAACATCGAGCCCAAGCGCGCGATGCTCGACCTCAAGGGCGACCGCTTTGCCATGATGAAGGCGGAATACGAGAAGGCGGGCCCGGAGCCGTCAAACACGCGCTACGGCTACGTGGTGCCGAACGGCGCCGATCGATCACTCGGTGTTTGCGTAGAACACAACAGGCCGCCGGGCACTCGCGTCGAGTATCCGGCGGCCTGTCGATCGACGATCAATCCGCCAGCGCGAAGGCCTTGCACCATCCGTCGGGGCTGACGTCGCCCTCGACCACCTTGCAGGATTTGGGCGGCTCGAACAGCGTGCAGGTCGCACACATGCTGATACCCTTCGGGGTATCCTGATATTCGGCTTGCTCTCGCGTCATTTTATCGGACGCAAGCGCCTTCGACAAAGTCCCGAACGCCAAACCGCCCGCTGCACTGGACAGCACGAGTTGGACGACCAGACGTCGAGGTATGTCGTCACGCGAATGGTGTGGTTTGCCGACCGCTCTGGAGCGCCGTCTCATTCCGTATTCCTGGCCGTATTCCCGGGTTCGGTGGCATCGTAGCGGCTTAAACCGGGATTCCGGAAGGGGCTGGATAAGTTTGGACGCAGACGAACATCCACGCGGATTTCGTGCGGTTTGGTGGACAAGTGTAATGACGGTTCTGATCTCGCCCGTCGAAATCAGCTATCATGCGCCTATGAGTTGGCAGGCTGTCATAGCCCTTGCGGGCATTATCTGGCTGGCGGCTACCGCGCTCATCATGCAGTTCGCCATCGGACCGGGACAAAATCTCCCGTAACTTTTGAAGATGGGGATGCCCTGTCTGGCCGCTTGTGATCCTCGTGCCGAGCGGCGTTTGGTGGATCGCTCATCGACTCTGAAGCCACACGCAGTGACGCTCTACCGGATGCCCTCTTCAGCGACGGTTTCCTCGGCCACCTGCGCCGCTTGCCTGTCTTCTTCGGTCAGCCTGGTTCTTTTCCAGCCGCCTTGGGCGAACCAGCACGCCGACACCAATGCCGCGGCAACATTCGCGATGGGAAAGGACCACCATATGCCGGCGGCCTGAAGTTCGGTGTGCTTTGACAAGACGTAGGCGAGCGGAAACTGGAACATGAACTGCGAAACGATGCGCGATCACCATGGCGACCAGCAGGTTGCCGGAGGCGCGAAACGCCGAGACGATGCAAAGCTGCACGCCCATGGCGCCCCAGGCCAGGCACATCACGCGGATGAAATGTGAGCCCTCGGCAATAACCGCGGAATCGCCGGCAACGAAGAAGCCGACCAGAACAGGTGCCAAGACGTAGGCGATCAAGCCCGCCGCCGTGAGAATGGCAAAGCCCCACACTGTCCCGAGCAGGGTCACATGCGCCGCGCGCTGGACATTGCCGGCGCCGATGTTTTGGCTGACCAACGTTGAAACAGCCATCGACAGTCCCATCGCCGGTATGGTGATAAATTGCAGGATGTTCGATCCGATACCGTAGGCGGCAAGGTTGACCGTTCCAAAGCCGGTGACGAGGAATGTCATCAGCATCGGCCCCAATCCGCGGGTCGAAAGTTCGACAGAACCCGGAAGGCCTAGGAAAAATGCGCGGCGGATATATTGCGGATCGGGACGGAAATCCCGCCATTGAAGCTGGATGCCGTGTTGCCCTCTCAAGAAGATGACAATGCCGAGCACCGCGGCCAGTCCCTGGGTGGCCAGCGTGGCGAGCGCGGCGCCCATGACGCCCTGAGCGGGCAGCCAGCCAAGTCCAAAAATGAAAAGTGGGTCCAGAACGAAATTAAGGATCACGGTGCCGAGCACGATGATGAGCGGCACTTTTGTTTCGCCGACGCCGCGCATCAAAGCCTGGAACATGCCGTAGAGGAAAACAAAGATAATTCCGATGAAGGAAACGCGCATGAAGCCGAGTGCGCCGTGATAGACGTCCGGCGCGACGCCGATCAGTTCGAGCAGATAGGGCGCGAGCACGTATCCCGCCGCACCCATGACGGCTGACGTGATCGCCACCATCAACATGGTCTGGGCGGCGACGTGATTGACCATATCCTGCCGCCCGGCGCCCATGTACTGAGCGGACAAAGTCGCACCGGCGATTGCCAAACCGGCGCCCAGCGCGATCGCGAGGAACGTCACGGGAAAGCTGACGGCAACGGCGGCGACCGCCGTTCCGCCCAGCCGTCCGACCCAGAACGCATCGGTCAGCTGATAGCCGGTCTGCAACAAATTGCCGAGAACGATCGGAACGGCGAGCCGACGCAGCGCGGTACCGATGGGTCCTTCAAGGAACAGCTTTTGACGCTCATCGGACATGCGGTTGCACCGGAAAATTTATTGAGGGTTTGCGGCTAGGAACTTGCGCGGTGCCGATCTCCGCGCTTCGCATGCGACCGATGCTTAAGTTAAGCGTTCCGTCTTCGGCACGGGATCAGACACAGGCTGGACTATTTTCAAACGAACGTTTGAATCCAGATAAGTGCTTCTGTCGCAAAAGCAATAGTCACAAACGAGCTTTTATTCGCTCTTAAGCGCGCGATTGCCCGAAATAAGCAATACTGCAAGTCTGTCAAAACCCCAGAAGCCCTTGATTGACAGGCACAACTTCGCTGTTTGCGAATTTTCGCTCAAAACGCGTCATGGGGCGACTAAGAACACGTCGCGTAACGTCCCGATCTAACAGAACAAATCGAAACGCTTTGACTTCGTGTTTCAGATTTGGAAAAGGAACCTCACTCTTGCTCGCGTACAAGGACGCTGGTCAATGACTCTGACCAGCGGAGCGAGAGTCGGTTCCCGCGCGTGGCGGCTCGTCACTGCCACTCCCGGGCGGCTTTGGGCATCATGCTCGCCGGCATCACGACCGGTGCGTGGGGTGCTGCCACTGGACTGGGACAGGAGACACCGGGTAACGCCCGGGGAAACCACGTCCCAGGAAGCCTGGCCTGAAGCTGAGCCTTGGGGACCGACGTCCCGCTGGCAAGAGCCGTGGTGGGACGCCGAGAGGCGAGCGCGCAGCGCTCTGCGCGCGCCGCACCCGAAAGGTGCGGAGGTTGGATACGCGTCTGTCGGCGTTCCGCTTCCTTGCTTTTTTCCATTCGTGAAACGTGGCTTGAAGCGCAGATCGTGAGGATACCGGCAGCCACCGCCGGCATTCTCTGGCGAAGGTCGGTGCGGAGAGCAAAAAGTTTTGTGGCTTTTGTTGCTTGCAAACAACTCGGGTGCGGATCGCATCGCGAGAACGAGTTCGCTTGCATCCGCCCCCGCGATAGCGGGGGAGGGGACCATCCGTAGCGCAAAGCGCGAAGGATGGTGGAGGGGGCGTTTGCGGTGAGGAAATTTCTCATGCGTCAGAACAAGCGTCGATGCAAGCGCCCCGCCCACCGCACTTCGTGCGGTCCCCCCTCCCCACTATCGTGGGGCGGGATGAAAGGAATGGCCTCACACCGAAGCGTGGGCGATGCCGGATTTGGCGAAAAGCGCATCGCCGGCGGCTTCGTAGAAACTTTTGTCTTCCGGCAGCACGATCGATGCCGAGCGCACGGCGTGGGTTGCCGGATCGATGCCGTCCGGCGTCTTGCCGTCGGCGACCATGCGCGCCGCCTTGGTCAGCCGTTGCCGCGCCATGATCACGCCGTTGTCGGTCGAGACCAGGTTTTCCTTGCTGCGATCCTGGATCGGGCCGGTCGATTCCTGAATCGCCGCGTCCTGCATGGCGATGCCTTTGACGCCGCAATAGGACTTGTGGTGCTTCTGCGCTGCGCGATCGATCATGTAGTCGTTGTCTTTGTTGACGACCGGCCGGAACGATCCCGGAATGAGATTGACGTGGATGCCGCCGCCGCTGCTCATCACTTCAAGCTCGTGCGCCGAGAGATCGCGCGCCGGATGGTGGGTAAAGCACCACGACATGCAGTTCTCGTCGTCGACCGGCACAAAGGCGTGACCGTTAAGAGCGTTGTCGCCATAGGGCGGGATCATGGTGTGGAACGGCATCACCCATTGCGTGACGCGCCAATAAAGGTTGCCTGGTGTTGCCGGCCGGCGCACGCCGATCACCATGCCGCCCTTGTTCTCGATCACTTCGAAGCGGGCATCGGTCTCGCGGGTGAACTCGGCGCCCTGGCCGCCATGGAGCGGGTCGCTGCGCAGATCGTGGCGATGCAGAAACGAGACGTGGACCGAATCGATGCCGCCTTCCAGCGCCTGCAGCCAGTTACATTCCTGGGTGCGCTTGGAGACGAAGCGCTGCGATTTGCGGACGGTGGCCCATTCGAAATTTGGCAGCGGCGGCTTGAGCTCGGGCGGGCCCATATAGACCCAGATCACGTCGCCTATCTCGGCGCACGAATAAGATGTCAGCTTGATCTTCTTGCAGAAACCGCTCTCGACCGGTTCCGACGGAACCTCGATGCACTGGCCGGTCACATCGTACTTCCAGCCGTGATAGGGGCAGCGCAGGCCGCTTTCCTCGTTGCGGCCGAACCACAGCGAGACGCCGCGGTGGGCGCAAAATTCATCCATCACGCCGACGCGGCCTTCCGTATCGCGAAACGCGATCAGCCGCTCGTTCAAAAGCTTCAGCCGTACCGGGGGACAATCCGGTTCCGGGATTTCCGACGCCAGCAGCGCCGGGATCCAATAGCGCCGCATCACCGCGCCCATCGGAGTGCCCGGGCCGGTGAGGGTGAGAAAGTCGTTCTGCTCGCGTGTTGTCATTGCAAATTCTCTTCCAAGCCGCCTGCTGCGCCTTCTTTAATAATAGTGATCGTATGGCGCAGCAATGCGGCAACCGGCAGGCGCGGCCATCCCGTTTTGCCGTTGCTCCGGCTAATCGTGCAGGGTCACGACCTGGGTGTTTGGATTGGGTCCGCAAGTGTAGCAGCAATTTGTGCAGGCGTTTTTGCCGGTAGAACCTTTGCCCCAGCTCACCTTGTTGCCAGGGCTCGACCAGGCCGCATAACAGATGTATTCGCCGGCATTGCAGGCGATGCTGTAAGTGCCCAGCTTCTTTTTGTTCAGATTCCAGGCCGTATTTTGAGTAGGCCAAAAATAGGCGCGGGTTTGCGAGTCGAACTGGACCTGAAGGTGGTGGGTCGTATTGTTCTGGATGTGCCATATCATACTGTCCGCTCGTGCTTGCACCACCGACAACATCAAGCATGCAGCGACAACCCCGACTTTCATCTGTTCCCCCTTGGATTGGATTGCGACTGGTCTCCCGCCATGACAGCGGAGTGCTGGCAGCGGAGAGCTTCAATGTATAGTGTTGCCGATGACATGGCATTGTCGATAACGCGTCGAGTTTTTGTCGCGGCCGAAATTCCACACGCGTCACCGGCGTGATAGAATGTTTCTGATCGAGGGATCATGACAAGGCTCGTTCGCAATCACTCGCACTGGGGCTCGTTCTTCGCCGAGGTCGAAAACGGCCGTGTTGTCGGTGTCCGGCCGTTCGAGCGCGATCCAGATCCATCGCCGCTGATCGAAGCGATACCCGCCGCGGTGCACTCGAAGACCCGGGTGGCGCAGCCTGTCGTCCGCGAAGGCTGGCTCAAGAATGGACCGGCCAGCCGTGAAGGCCGCGGCCGCGAGCCGTTCGTGCCGGTGTCGTGGGATCGCGCGCTCGATCTTATCGCCGGCGAGCTGTCGCGGGTGAAGCGCGATCACGGCCACGCCGCCATCATGGCCGGTTCGCAAGGCTGGGGTTCGGCCGGAATTCTTTCACGAGCCGCGCCCGCAATTGCGCCGCTTCATGGGGATCTTCGGCGGCTATGTCGATCAGGTCTCCAATTACAGTTTTGGCACGGCGCTGGTGTTTCTGCCCCACGTCGTCGGCAATGCGCAGTGCTGCACCGGTCCGCTGACGTCGTGGTCCTCGATCGCGCGTCACGGGAGGCTGATGGTGATGTTCGGCGGCGCCAATCCGAAGAACATGCAGGTGACCAAAGGCGGCATGGGCGTTCATGCCATCGGCCATTCGCTCGCCGAGCTGGCGCGCGGCGGCGTCGAGGTCGTCAACATCAGCCCGATCCGCGACGACGGCCCCGATGCGGTGGCGCCAGAGTGGATTTCGATCCGGCCCGGCACCGACACTGCGATGCTGCTGGCGCTGACCCATACGCTGATCACGGAAGGCCGGCACGATCAGGAGTTTCTCGCCCGCTACTGCACCGGTTTCGAGCGCGTGCAGTCCTATGTGATGGGTGAAGCCGACGGCCAGCCGAAAGACGCGGATTGGGCGGCGGCGATCACCGGGGTTTCGGCGGAGACCATTCGCACCCTGGCGCGGCGGATGGCGGCGAACCGCACCATGATCAGCGCGTCATGGTCGCTGCAACGCGCCGATCATGGCGAGCAGCCGTATTGGGCGGTGCTGTTGCTGGCGTCGTGTCTCGGCCAGATCGGTCTTCCGGGCGGAGGCTTTGGTTTCGGCTATGGCTCGGCGTCCGGCATCGCCGAACCGCCGCCGGCGTTTCGGACGCCCGGCATGGAGGCAGCACCAAACCCGCTCAACCGCTCGATTCCCGCGGCGCGGATATCGCAATGTCTGCTGCATCCCGGCGAGCCTTACGATTTCAATGGAAAGAGAAGCAATTATCCAGATATCAGGCTGGTCTATTGGGCCGGCGGCAATCCGTTTCATCATCACCAGGACACCAATCAGCTCCGCGCGGCGTTCCGCCGGCCGGAAACGATCATCGTGCATGAGCCGTGGTGGACCGCGACGGCGCGGCACGCCGACATCGTGCTGCCGGTGACGACGACGCTGGAAAGAAATGACATCGGCGCAGCGCAGCGGGATCCGTTCGTCATCGCCATGGAGCAGGCGATCGAACCGATCGGTGAGGCGCGCAATGATTATTCGATCTTCACCGCGTTGTCGGAGCGCCTTGGTTGCGAGGACGCGTTCACCCAAGGACGCGACGAGATGGCGTGGCTGCGGCATCTCTATAACAGCTGGCGCGACAGTCTGCGTACCAACGCTGCGTCGATACCTGATTTCGACCGGTTCTGGGCCGACGGCTACCTGGAGATTCCGAAAGGCGCCGACGAATATGTCATGTTCGACAAATTCCGCGCCGATCCGGATGCGCACAAGCTGACGACGCCGTCGGGCCGCATCGAGCTTTATTCGGAAAAAATCGCGAGCTTCGGTTACGACAATTGTCCGCCGCACCCGACCTGGATCGAGCCGTCGGAATGGCACGGCGGGGCAGGGGCTAAAGCCTATCCGCTGCATCTCGTGTCCAGCCAGCCGCGCTACAAGCTGCACAGCCAGATGGATTTCAGAAGAGGTCAGCGCGCGCGGCAAGATCGATGGCCGCGAAGTGGTTGCGATGCATCCTCACGACGCGCAGGCGCGCGGCGTCAAGGACGGCGATATCGTACGCCTGCACAACACGCGCGGTGCGTGTCTCGCCGGTGTGGCGTTGAGCGACGCATTATCGCCCGGCGTAGTGAAGCTGTCGTGCGGCGCCTGGTACGATCCGGTCGATGGCGATGAGGGCGCGCTCTGTGCGCACGGCAACGCCAATATCCTCACCCACGATCGCGGCACCTCGAAGCTCAGCCAGGGGCCAAGCACCGGCACCAATATGGTCGAGATCGAATTGTGGAAAGAACCGCTGCCGCCGCTGCGGGCGTTTGAGCCACCGGCGATGGCTGAATGAACTCAGCGCCCGCGTTGTCTATGCTTGCGGGCCGTTCAATTTATTTTCAGCAGCCTTTTTGCGTTGCCGGAAAACAGCTTGCGCCTGTCCTCAACCGAAAGGTCGAGCTGATTGAGCGCGTCGATCGCCGGCTTGATCGGGCCGAGCGGCGTGTCGGTCGCGAACACCACTTTGTCGGCGCCGAAAAACTCGTAGCCGCAGCGCAACGCGTGCGCCCCGCCGCCGAACATCGCGGTATCGGCATAGAATTCCTTGAAATACTCGAGATGCGGCCGCTTCAGCGACGGCAAGATCTTCGAATAGTCCTCGTCCAGCGTGCGCTGCCCGAGCACATCGAGGCCGGGACCGACACGGCCATCAAAAAACGGGATCATGCCGCCGAGATGATGGGTGATGATGTGCAGGTTCGGGTAGCGATCGAACAGGCCGCTGAACACCATGCGCGCCATGGCCACCGAGGTGTCATAGGGCCAGCCAAAGCACCACCACATTTCGAAGCGCGATTTCTGCTCGGCGGGGTAGTCGGTCATGGTCGCGGTGCGCGCCGGATGCAGCCAGATCGGCCGGTCAAGTTGCGCCATCGCGGCAAACAGCGGCTCGAAGACCGGTTCGTCGAGCGGGCGGCCGGCGAGCGGCGTGAAAATCTGCACGCCGACGGCGCCGAGCTGGTTGATGGCGCGTTTGGCTTCTTCGACCGAGCTCATCACGTCGGTCAGGCAAAGCGCGGCAACAAAGCCGGCGAAACGATCCGGATGCTCGCGGCAAAGCTCGGCCATGGTGTCATTGGCGATGCGCGCCAATGGGAGACCCTGGGCCGGCGTTGCAAAATCCTCGATCGGCGGGTTGGGCAGCGAAATCACCTGCCGGTAATCGCCGAACTGGTCCATCTCCTTAAAGCGCGCGTCGAGATCGTGGATCTTCTGCACGCCACGCAGCCGCGCGGCGATATTGCCGAGCTTCGGCGCGACTTTATTCATTTCATCAAGGAAATTGGCCGGCGAAAGATGGCAGTAAAGGTCGATGATCGCGTCACTCAAGGCGTTGCTCCCTTTTGTTGCGATCATAGCGTAAGCGCCGAGCTTTGCGAGCGGGCCACGACCGGTTGCGCGCCATCTGTACCGCGCCTTTGCGGCGAGTGCCGCGCGATGAAGCAGGTATTGGCAAAAACTTCAGCTTGGTTCGCTCAAGCCCGTTTTTTACAGTGTGCGCTGCAATCGAGGAGATTGATTTATGAGAGATCGGCTGCGCGTAAGAAGGCTGGCGCGTCTCGCCTGCCAGGCTGGATGTGTCGCGGCTTTGGCGATCGCATTCTCCCTCAACGGAGCGCGTGCGGCGGAAGATGCTGCGGATTTTCCGTCGCGGCAGATCACCTTGATCAATCCCTTTGCGGCCGGCGGGCCGACCGATCTGATTGCGCGGGTCGTAGGCGAGGCACTCGGCGACGTACTCGGCAAACCGGTTGTCGTCGAGGATCGTCCTGGCGCGGGCGGCGGCGTAGGATTTGTGGCGGTCGCGCATTCGGCGCCGGATGGTTACACGCTGGCCGCAGTCGACATTTCCTTGGTGACAGTGCCGCTGGTGCAGGCGCAGGCGAGCTACGATCCGATCAAGGACTTCCGCATGGTCGGCATGACCACGCGCTCTACGCTGGCTTTCCTCGTTGCGCCGTCAACGCCTGCATCGAACATCGCCGACTTTCTCGCAATGGCGCGGCGCGATCCGAACGCGGTGACGCTTGCGCATCCGGGAATTGGCAGCACGCCCTATCTCGGCGCGCTGTCATTCTCTCAGGCCGCCCACATCAAGCCGCTACTGGTGCCTTATCAGGGCATGGCGCCCGCGACGACTGATCTGATGAGCAACCGCATTACCGGATTGTTCACCGCGCCAAGCGGAGGCATCAGTCTCGCACGGGATGGCAAGGTCAAAATGCTGGCGGTGATGGGGCAGCAGCGGCTTTCGGAAGCGCCCGATGTGCCGGCTTTCGCCGAGGCCGGCCTGACCTTGCCGGGCTTTGAGCAAGGAACGTGGTATGGCATTGCCGCACCAGCAGGGACGCCTGACGCCATTGTCGCCAAGCTCAATGCGGCGTTGAATAAGGCATTGCAGAGCAAGGCTGTCGCGGACCGCCTGGCGGCGTCAGACATTTTCGTCCAGCAGAGCGCGCCCGCAGAATTCCAACAGTTTGTGTCGGATCAGTTCGCGTTCTGGAAAAAGACGATCGCGACCGCCGGCCTGAAGGCGGACGAATAATTTGACGAAGCGCTGGTGCCGCGCCCCGTCAAATCAATGGGCGTCAGGTCATCACCCGCGCTGGCTTGCCGTCGAGGAAGCCGCGGATGTCTTCGGCGACGCCGGCGAAATAGTTCTTGTAGTTCTGCTCGGAGACGTAGCCGAGGTGCGGCGTGATGACGGCATTGTCCATCTTGCGCAGCGGATGATCGACCGGCAGCGGCTCGACGTCGAACACATCGAGCCCCGCGCCAGCGATTTTCTTGTCGCGCAGTGCGGCAAGCAGCGCCGCTTCGTCGATGATCGGTCCGCGCGACGTATTGATGATGTAGGCAGTCGGCTTCATCAGGCCGATTTCCTTGGCGCCGACGAGGCCGCGCGAGCGCGGCGACAGCACGACATGGATACTGACGAAGTCGGCCTGCCGGAACAGGTCGTCCTTGCTGACGTAAGTGGCGCCAGCCTCGCTGGCTTTTTCCGCCGTCAGGTTCTGGCTCCAGGCAATCACCTTCATGCCGAAGGCCTTGGCGATATTGGCGGTGCGGATGCCGAGCTTGCCGAGGCCGAGGACGCCGAGCGTCATGCCGTCGAGGTCAGGACCGATTGTGCTCTGCCAGGTGGCGCCGGCATGCAGCCGGGCATTCTCGTAGCCGATGTGGCGGGTCAGTTCGAGCATCAAGCCCGATGGCGATGCCGGACGTTGGGCTGCCAAAGGAGCCGGTGCCGCAGACGGTGACGCCGCGGGCCTTCGCCGCCTCGGTATCGATCGAGGCGTTGCGCATTCCGGTGGTGATAAGGAGCTTCAGGTCGGGCAGGGCGTCGATCACGGCTTTCGGGAAGCCGGTACGCTCGCGCATGGCAACGACAATCTGGAAGCCTTGCAGGGCGGCAATAACCTTGTCCGGGCCGTCCAGATGCTCATTGAAGGCCTTGAATTCAACGTCGCCTTTGACCTTGGAAAAGTCAGCAACCTCGAGCGCAACATTTTGATAGTCGTCGAGAATAGCGCACCGCACCGCCATGACGTCATCCACCCCGGTTTTTGAAACCCGGAGCGGTTCTAAAGCATGCGGAGGGCGAAAAGAAGAAGCTTAAGCGTGCTGCTCAGCGGCTTCGCGCAGGGCTGGCGCCTTGGCCGCCGCGCTTGGGGCGGTCTTCTGGTGAAGGTTGTCGTACTTGGCGTGCCACTTCGGGCCAGGACCGCGCATATAGTGCAGGTCAGGCCGGTAGGCGCTGCTGGGTTCACCCGAAGCGCGCCAGAGTTCGGCAACCGCCTTGGACAAATCACGCCACATCGCACGCTCCCGAAAATTCCAATGGGCGTTCCGTTTTCAAACGCCCGTTTGACCGGATTTTCAGCGAATAACCATTAAAATTTGGTGCGATTTCGGCAGGTTCAAGTTTACAATGTGATTGAGGCTTACGAAGGTTTAACAAGGTCAATAAAATTGGAACCGGCCGGCGGCGGGCGCTTGCCGACCGCGGCCTGCCTCGCTACATCACCACCATATTTCCCGAAATGAGCGCCTTTTCGGCGGCGCCGAGCATAGGGGCAGGGCGCCAAGCCCGTAGCCAGACCATGGCCCGTCAATTCGTCTATCATATGCAGGATTTGACCAAGACCTATCCGGGCAACCGGAAGGTTCTGGAGAACGTCAATCTGCAGTTCTATCCGGACGCCAAGATCGGCGTGCTCGGCGTCAACGGTTCCGGCAAATCGACACTGCTGCGGATCATGGCGGGGATCGATACCGACTATAACGGCGAGGCTTGGGTCGCCGAAGGCGCCCGCGTCGGTTATCTGGCGCAAGAGCCGCAGCTCGATCCGGCCAAGTCCGTCCGCGAAAACGTCATGGAGGGGGTCGCCAAGCAGAAGGCGATCCTCGATCGCTATAACGAATTGGCGATCAACTACTCTGACGAAACCGCCGACGAAATGACCAAGCTTCAGGACGAGATCGAAGCCCAGGGGCTGTGGGATCTCGATTCCAAGGTCGATCAGGCGATGGACGCGCTGCGCTGCCCGGCCGACGATGCCGTGGTCGAGAAACTCTCAGGCGGTGAGCGCCGCAGGGTCGCGCTGTGTCAGCTGCTGCTGGAGCAGCCCGAACTGTTGCTGCTCGACGAACCGACCAACCATCTCGACGCCGAGTCGGTATCATGGCTCGAGGGGCATCTGCGCAACTATCCGGGCGCGATCCTGATCGTCACCCACGACCGTTACTTCCTCGACAACGTCACCAGCTGGATTCTGGAACTCGATCACGGGCGCGGCATTCCTTACGAAGGAAATTATTCGTCATGGCTGCGGCAAAAGCAGAAGCGGCTTGAGCAGGAAGGTCGAGAGGACGAGGCGCGGCGGCGCACACTGGAACGCGAGGAGGAGTGGATTTCGTCCTCCCCGAAGGCGAGGCAAGCCAAGTCGAAGGCGCGTTACGAGCGCTATGAGGAATTGCTCAAGGTCGCTAACGCCAAGACCAACAGCGTCGCGCAGATCACGATTCCCGTGGCGGAACGGCTTGGTCAAAACGTTGTCGACTTCGATCACCTTGGAAAGGGTTTTGGCAACAACCTTCTCATCGACGATCTGTCGTTCCGGCTGCCGCCGGGCGGCATCGTCGGCGTCATCGGCCCGAACGGTGCCGGCAAGACCACGCTGTTCCGCATGATCACCGGACAGGAGAAGCCGGATGGCGGCACGATCAAGATCGGCGAGTTGGTGCAGCTCGGCTACGTCGACCAGTCGCGCGATTCGCTCGATGGCAAGAAGAACGTGTGGGAGGAAATCTCTAACGGCCAGGACGTTATCCTGCTCGGCAAACGCGAGATGAATTCACGCGCCTATTGCTCGGCGTTCAATTTCAAAGGCGCAGATCAGCAGAAGAAAGTCGGGCAGCTTTCCGGCGGTGAGCGCAACCGCGTGCATCTCGCCAAAATGCTCAAATCCGGCGCCAATGTGTTGCTGCTCGACGAGCCCACGAACGACCTCGACGTCGATACGCTGCGCGCCTTGGAAGAAGCGCTAGAGGATTTCGCCGGCTGTGCCGTCATCATCAGCCATGATCGCTGGTTCCTCGACCGTATCGCGACCCATATCCTGGCTTTCGAAGGGGAAAGCCATGTCGAGTGGTTTGAGGGCAACTTTCAGGACTACGAGAACGACAAGATGCGCCGGCTTGGGACGGATTCGATCATCCCGCAGCGAATCAAGTACAAGAAGTTCACGCGGTAGTGGGCTTTAATTCCTGAAATCAGGACATATATAGCAACGTGTTTAGGTCCGCCGGTGCGGATAACAACTTTTGCAACCCAGGAGACGTTTTTGCCAACGCGAACTGATAATGCCGAGCCGAATGCGGTGCGGGCGCGGGCCGAGGCAAATTTCAAGAAAGAAGAGCGCGCCAGGGAAGGCGCTCAGGCCATGAGCGAATACCAGGCCAGTAGCAAGGAAGTCCGGGAAAACATGGCTAAACTGAAAGCCCTCCGGCTCGCCAAGCAAGCGGCTGATCAGGCTCAGGTTGTTGCCAAGGAGACCATCAAGGAAACGGTGAAAAAGCCCCGTAAGAAAGCTCCGTAACGTTAAGTTTGCGCCGCGCCTTGAAACGAACACACCATCGGTGCATAAGCGATTCGCGGGCTGTCGTTCGATTAGCCTTCTGGCCCGCTGCGAGCCGCGTGTACGGGATACCTACGGTTAATACCCGTTAAAAGGTTTCTGGCTCGCCCTTTACCCCCTCATATTTTGACAGCCCAGAGCGCGCGGGATGTCTTTTACCCCGCACCGCGGGCTGTGGCGTGAAACGCCACGGTCGCGCGACCGCGTACAACAGAAAGAAACTAAATTGACTACCTTCCAAGACTTCAATCTCAACGAAGCCATTTCGCGTGCCCTCGTTGAAGAGAAATATCTGACTCCGACGCCAATCCAGGCGCAAACCATTCCGACCGTTATGTCGGGGCGGGACGTCGTTGGAATTGCTCAGACCGGCACCGGCAAGACCGCTGCCTTTGCACTGCCGATTCTGCATCGGCTGGCCGCCGAACCGCGGCAAACAGCCCGCAAGGGTTGCCGTGTTCTGGTGCTCAGCCCGACCCGCGAATTGTCCGGACAAATCCTCGACAGTTTCCGCACTTACGGCCGTCACCTGCGCCTTCGCTCGGCGCTTGCCATTGGCGGCGTCTCGATGGGCAAGCAGGTTCGCTCGATGCTCAACGGCGTCGACATTCTGGTTGCCACGCCCGGTCGGCTGCTCGACCTCGTCGTCAGCAACGCAGTCCGCCTCAATGAGGTGGAGTTTTTCGTGCTCGACGAAGCTGACCGCATGCTCGACATGGGCTTCATCCGGGACATCCAGAAAATCGTGGCAAAGCTTCCGGCGCAGCGGCAGACCCTGATGTTCTCCGCGACCATGCCGCGGGCCATTGAGGATCTCGCATCGCGGATGCTACGCGATCCCGCGCGCGCGGCGGTAACGCCGGTCGCGACCACCGCCGAAAAAGTTGACCAACGCGTCATCCGCGTTGATCGCGCGGCCAAGCTCGCCACGCTCATCGACGTGTTGCGGCAAGAGACAATCGATCGCGCGCTGATCTTTACCCGGACCAAGCACGGCGCGGATAAAGTCGTTCAAGGTCTCGTTCGCGCCGGCATTGCCGCCGAAGCGATCCATGGCAATAAATCACAGGGCCAGCGTGAGCGCGTGCTGGGTGCATTTCGCAGCGGCGCAGTGAAAACGCTGGTGGCGACTGACATTGCCGCCCGTGGCATCGACGTCGACGGCATCAGCCATGTGGTGAATTTCGATGTGCCGAACGTGCCGGAAACCTATGTGCACCGCATTGGCCGCACGGCGCGGGCCGGCGCTGAAGGCATTGCGATCTCGCTATGCGACGGCGAGGAGATGGCCTTCCTGCGCGATATCGAAAAGCTGATCCGGATAGCGATTCCGGTCACGGATCGCCGTTCAAATCCCCATAAGACTGAGATGACTCCGGAGGATCGCCCTGCTAGCCGTCCGCATGCTAATAATGATAAGCGGCGGCAGTGGCGTCGAGGGAGTCGTCCAAAACGCGATCACCGCCAGCCGCAATCGGGTGAGAGTGCGGGCGGCATCGATAACGTCGCCTTTTTGAAAGGTCAGGCGGCTCCGCGGCGCGGCAATGGTCAACGGCAGCCGCGTTGGGCCGGGCAATCGAAAGGACAATAGCTTGCCGAAAGAGGAATTGATGGAATTTGAGGGCCTCGTACTCGAGGCCCTCCCCGATGCGCGGTTTCGGGTACAGCTCGACAACGGCCATGAGCTCGTCGCTTACACAGCCGGCCGCATGAAGAAAAACCGCATCAAGACGCTGGCCGGCGACCGCGTTATTGTCGAGGTGTCGCCTTACGATCTGGAAAAGGGCCGATTAGTCTTCCGGCACAAAGACACCGGCGGAGCGCCCCGGCCGCAGCAGCAGCGTAATCAGCAGTGGCGGCGCTAAGGCCGCCGCTGCGTTACCTGCCGCGGTTCTCGCGCTGACGGTTATTCCGCCGGCGCGACGTTTGCTGCGGTGTTGTCGGCTTCCATAACCGGGCGTGCGTAGTACAGAAAGATCAAGAACAGCGCCCCGATCAGGCAAGGAAGCGCGGCAGCGTAGAAAAGGCCGCCGACCTTGTAGCCCAAACCGAAAATGACGCCGGCGAGGATCGGCCCGAATACCTGGCCGACACGGCCCATTCCCATCGCCCAACCGATACCGGTTGAACGGATCGCGGTCGGATACATTCCGGCCGCCACGGCGATGAGGCCGGTTCCAGTGCCGCCCACAAAAAAGCCGGCGAGGAACGAAGCGACGCTCAGCGCACCGACCGAGGATGTGGCTTGTCCGAACCAGGCGAGGCAGATGCCGCCGAGGATGAAGCCCGGGATCAGCACGCGGAATGCGCCGGCGCGATGCACGGCCCAGCCCGACGTGGCGCTGGCAATGACACTGCCAAGATTGTTTAGGCCGATGATGAGAGCCGCAGCCGATAGCGAGAAGCCGACCGAGTTGAGCACCATCGGTGTCCAGAACGTCACCGTCACCAGCACCATGAAAACCATGAAGAACGGCACCCAGAGCAGCACCGTCGGAAGCGCGCGTCCCTCGGTGAACAGGTGCCGTACCGGCGCGCCCTTGCGTGTGGGATCCGGCGGCGCCACCAGTTCGGCACCGGCCGGGACTGCGCCGGGCATGATGCGCTCCAGGGTCTGACGGACAGCGTCCTGGCGGATACCGCGGGCCAGCAGAAACCGGATCGATTCCGGCATCCAAATCGTGAGGATGATCGCGATGACGACCGGCGCTACCGCGCCGATATAGAACACCGATTGCCAGCCGAATGTCGGAATGACCCAGGCGCTCGTCAGCGATCCAATCAATCCACCGCCGGGGAAGGACGCGAACAGTACGGTCACGAACACATCGCGCAACCGCTTCGGTGCGAGTTCCGCACCCATCGCGAGGAAAGCCGGCGTTACGCCGCCAAGCCCCAGACCGGCGAGAAAGCGGTAGCTGAGCAACTCGTTGAGCGTAGACGATTGCGCTGTCAGGTAACTGAAAACCGCAAAAACGAGGATGGCGACGATCATGAACCACTTGCGGCCGAACAGGTCGGCGAGCGGCCCGAATGACAGCGCGCCGAACGCCGCGCCGAGCAGGCCGGCAGAGCCGACCTGTCCGAACTGCGGCATTGGCAGATGGATTGCCGCTGCAATTGCCGGCGCGGTGTAGCCGATCGCCTGGGTGTCGAAGCCGTCCAGTGCCGCGACCAGCATGCACAGCACGAGAATGCCGATTTGAAAGCCGGTGACCGGATGCCGGTCGATGAGATCGATGACGTCAACCCGATTGGGCGCCATGCGCGTGTCCCCTCATTTGCGCGCCCGATTGAAAGGGGCGTCTGTTGCTTCTTTATTCGCATACGGCGTGCGCGCCTCGCACGGCAAGTGCGGCAATTATCCGCGCGCCAAGCCTAAAGTCTTGGTTGCGAGTGCAGCACCCTCGACCAGCGAGCGCAATTTGGCCCAGGCGATCTGCGGGTGCGATCGGCCGCCGAAGCCGCAGTCGGTGCCGGCGACGACATTTTGTGCGCCGACCAAGCGCGCATAACGCTGCAGCCGCTGCGAAACCAGTTCGGGGTGTTCAACCACGTCAGTCGAGTGCGTAACGACACCGGGGATAAGGATTTTGCCTGGCGGCAGCTTGACCTTCTCCCACACCGCAAATTCGTGCTCGTGGCGCGCATTGGCGCCTTCGATCAGATAGGCCTGTGCTTTCACTTTGAGCACGAGATCGACGATGCGATCCAGTTCGAGATCGTAAGCATGGGGTCCGTGCCAACTGCCCCAGCATAGATGATAGCGGACGCGATCTTCCGGAATGTTGCGTAGCGCGTGGTTGAGCGCTTCGATCCGCATTTCGCTTCGTGCGCGAAACGCTTCAAGTCCCATGCCGAGGCCGATGCGATCCCACAGCGCCGGCAGCCAGGCGTCATCGACCTGCAAGATCAGCCCGGCGGCAGCGATGGCCTCGTACTCGACGCGCATCGCTTCGGAGAGCGCGAAAACATATTCCTCGTCGTTCTTGTAGTACCGGTTGGGGCGATAGACTTCGAGACTGGCTGGAGCGGTGGAGGTGAGGAACACATTGTTTGTCCCCGCAGCCGCGACCGTAAGGTCGATTTCCTTCTTCAGCGCCGCTTGCCCGATATAACTGACTGGTCCGGTGCAGGCTTGAACCGGGCGCTTCTTTCCCATTTGCGCGCCGGGTGTATAGAACAGCGTGCCGCGCTCGTTGGCATATTTGTAGAACGCAGCGAAGTCTTCGCGGTCCTTGCCCTGCTCGATCAGTGGCTTGCCTTCCGGTTCGTCAATCTCAGTGAAGCCACCGAACCGGGACTGCATATAGCGCAGCCAGTCGCCGCCTTTGGCGAACTCACCTTCGTTGATGACGTCGATGCCGGTCTCGCGTTGCTGTGCGACGATGGCGGCAACGTCATCCGCAAGACGCGAGTCGTCGCCGGTCGCGAGGCCTCTGTCCGCTGACAGGAATGGAAGGCTGCCGACGTGTGTCGTCAGTATTTTTGAATCGCTGCGCTGCACTGATCTTTATTCCGCGGCGCGGAGCCCTTCACCGACGTGGCCGTCACGTACCAGCTTGCCGGGCAGCGCGCCGGTATGCTTGCCACGCTCGAAAATCTGCGTGCCGGCGACGAAGGTTGCTTCGTAGCCATCGACTTTCTGCACGAATCGCCGCCCCTGCGCCGGCATATCGTGGACCAATTCCGGCTTCTGCACCTGCAGCCTGTCATAATCGATAATGTTGATATCGGCGCGCAGTCCCGGCGTAAGCCGGCCGCGATCGGACAGGCCAAAGAAATCGGCGGTCTCGCTGGTTTGACGTTTGACCAGCATTTCGACTGGCAGTTTTGGCCCGCGGCTGCGGTCGCGGCTCCAGTGCGTAAGCATGAATGTCGGCACGCCGGCGTCGACAATCGACGTGCAATGGGCGCCGCCATCGCTCAAACCAAGCAGACAGGCCGGATCGTTGAGCATCTGGTAGATCGGCTCATGATCGCCGGTGACGTAATTTACCACCGGGAAGTAGAGATACTGGCCGTCTTCCAGAATGTAATCGTAGGCGACTTCCTCAGGAGTGCGGCCTTCGCGCTGCGCGATTGCGGCAACGCTCTTTTCCGGGCCCGGCTCGTAGTCCGGCGGATTGCCCATGACAAAGAACTTGTCGAATTTCTTCGCGACAACCTGGCGGAATTGCGCAAGTTTTTCGATTTCCGCGTCGGAAGGCACGTCGGCCAGGATTTCGCGCCGGACCTCGGGATCGCGCAGGCGGCGGCGCTGTTCTTCGAGCGGCAGGCTTTGCAGCTTCTTGTAGCTCGGCCGCACCGTGAACGGATTGAGTGCGGTACCGATGCCCATCATCACACCGATCGGCCGGCCCGCCATCTGTGCCGTAACGGGCAGGCCCTGCGCGCGCATTTCGTGCGTGGCCTTGATCAGGCGCCGCCAGCGCTCCGGATCGGCGTAGCGGTCGGTGAGCAGGTACCAGACCGGGCGGCCGGTGCTTTGCGCCTGCTTGCGGATCCAGCGCAGTTCGAATTCCTCGTCGTCGAAATCCGAATTCATGCCGAATGCGCCGGTGCCGGTAATGCCCAGCGCCTGTCCGATGCCGAGCAGTTCGTGGTCGTCTGCATCGCGCGATGGCACCAGTTCGCCGTCCGGTGTCTTGTGCGAGTCGGTGCGCGATGTCGTGAAGCCGAACGCGCCCGAGCGCAACGCTTCGACAGTGATGTCGCGCATCTTGGCGATATCGTCCGGCGTTGCCGGCTCGCGGCGGATAGCGCGGTCGCCCATCACATTGACGCGCACGGGCAGGTGAGCGATCTGCGCACCGATATCGATAGCGCGGGGCCGGCGCTCGAGTTCATCCATAAATTGCGGGAAGCTTTCCCATTCCCAGTTCAGTCCGGCGGCGAGAACCGGATTGGGAATCTCCTCGACGCCCTCCATCAGATCCATCAGAGCGCCGCGGTGCTCTTTTTTCACTGGCGCGAAGCCAACGCCGCAATTACCGAACAGCGCCGTGGTAACGCCGTGCCAGGATGATGGCGCGAGCAGGGGATCCCACATCGCCTGACCGTCATAGTGCGTGTGCACGTCGACCCAGCCCGGCGTGACCGTCAGCCCGTTGGCGTCGATCTCACGTTTGCCGGGACCTTGCTTGCCGCCAATTGCAGCGATGCGGCCACCCGAAATCGCAATGTCGCCCGCAAATGCTGCTTTGCCGGTGCCATCGATAATTGTACCGCGGCGAATGACGATGTCGTGCATGGAGCCACTCCCTGATGGCGGAGATAGATAGCGCCTTGATTAATTAATTTGACCAATGATGCATCCGCCCAGACGGCGATGCAACGCTCCATCAGGGCTGGCGAAGCTAAGATTTCGTGGCGCGAGCTTGCATCCAACGTGTCAGCCAGACACTAAATTTCTGTACTCGGGTGTTCTGAAACGAGCGAATAAGCCAGCCATCGTCAGTTCGAACTATCACGTAGGTTTGGTAGGAGACCTTGCGTCCGCTGCCGACGGTATGAACAAGCGCGACATCATTCGAAAGCAGTTCAAGGCTTTCTATTTCAGCCGACAGCTTGGTGCCTTTGAGGACGCCGCGAAAGAGCGAACTATGCAGCTCGGTATTTTCGCTGCGGCCGCGAAGGTGGATGCCGTTAAACGTAATATAATCTGACTGTTGGGTAAAACATGCCGCATAGGCTTCCGCGTCGGCACGCGCCCAGGCATCGTACAACCGCGCCAAAAGGGCGCGAATGTCGGGTTCTTCGTCAGCCACGGTTCCGGCCTAAGACTTCGCCAACAAGCCGTTGAGCACGAGGTCCAGATGGGCCTCGAAATAAGCCTTCATATCAAGCGGCTTTCGCTTGTCGAACATCATGATCCAGAGATCGACCAGTGCAATCGGTGCGATCACGATTTGCGGTGCGTTGAGGATCGAAGAATTGCGGAATTCGCCGCTATCGACCCCACGCTGGATTGCCTGCCGCAGCATGTCGAGGCACGGCCTCAGGATTTCTTCGTGGTAGCGATCGGCCAGTTCGGGAAATCGCGGCGCCTCTGCGATCAGCATGCGCACCACTTCACGGCGGCGATCATCCTCGAGGATATGCTGATACATATAGCTGAACTGCGTGCGCAGCAGGTCTGCTGTCGAACCTTCGTGCGTCTCCAGCATCCCGTGAATGATATCGAACTTGGTCTTGGTGATCTCGCGCACCATCGAGATAAAGAGGTGCTCTTTATTCTCGAAGTAGACGTAGATCGTACCCTTGGTAACGCCGGCGCGCTCGGCGATCTGGTCGAGTGTAGTCGAGGCATAGCCGTTGCGGGAAAATTCGACGAAAGCGGCCTCCAGGATTTCCTGCGGCCGCTCCGCTTTACGGCGGCGCCGCACTTCCGGGCGCGTTTCCAACACTTCCGTCATTCAGCCACCTAGCCATCAACAGCTCAAAAAAGTCAAGTTATTGACTAACCGGATAGTAAATAACTACCTTCCCACCTTCAGGGGGTGGTCCAGTGTTCGTATCTGGTCGGTTGAGGTGGTTTGCCGGTTCGGTTGACAAGGGCTTTGGCTCTTTGCGGCCGAGGGCTGTTTTAGCGGCGCTATCGCTGTTGACGCTTGCGGCCTGCGCGGTCGGGCCGGATTTTGTTGCGCCACAAGCGCCGCAGGGTGCTGGCTACACGCCTGAGGGCCAACCGGGAGCAACCGCATCGACCGATATGGCCGGTGGTGCGGCGCAGAAATTCGACATGGGCCGCGATATTCCCGGCGAGTGGTGGAAGGTGTTTCACTCGAAGGAACTCGACGGTCTGATGGCCGAAGCCTTGCAAGCTAATCCGAGTCTTCAGGCGGCGCAGGCGGCGTTGTGGCAGGCGAAGGAAAACCTTTACGCGCAGCGCGGCAAGCTGTTGCCGTCGATCGACGCCAACGCGTCGGCGACGCGCCAGCAATTATCACCGGCGGAATTCGGCAGCGCCGGTGCGCCGTCAATTTTCAATCTGTTCCAGGCGACAGTGAACATCTCCTACGCGCCGGACGTATTCGGCGGCCAGCGCCGTCAGATCGAATCGACGCAAGCGCAGGCCGAGTATCAGCGCTTCGAACTTGAAGCGACTTATCTCACGCTAACGTCGAACGTGGCGACCGCGGTGATTGCAGAAGCATCGCTGCACGGCCAGATCGATGCGACGGTCGACATCATCAAGGCTGAGACCGATCAGCTCGACGTCGTGCGCAACCAGTTCACCGTCGGTGCTGCTGCCAAGACCGACGTGCTGACGCAACAGTCGGAAGTCGCGACTGCGCAGGCGACCTTGCCACCGCTGCAAAAGCAGCTTGAAGAACAGCATCACGTGCTGCTGGCGCTGATCGGGCGTTTCCCTAACCAGGCGACGCGCGATCGTCTCACTTTGGCGGCGTTGCAATTACCGACGCGGCTGCCGGTGAGCTTGCCGTCGCAGCTTATCGAGCAGCGGCCAGATGTCCGCGCCTCGGAAGCACAACTGCATCAAGCGAGCGCTGCAGTCGGCGTTGCCGAGGCTAATCGGCTACCGCAATTCAACCTGACCGGTGATTACGGCAGCACGGCCTTGAACACAGCCACATTATTCACACCGGCCACTATTGTCTGGAGCGCTGCGGCAAGCGGCACGCAGCCGATCTTCCACGGCTTCCAGCTCCTGCACCTGCAACGCGCCGCCGAAGCCGGTTACGACATGGCGTTTGCGCAATACAAGAGCACCGTGCTGTCGGCGTTCCAGAATGTCGCCGATGCATTGCGCGCGCTGCAACTCGACGCCGCCACGCTGCGAGCACAACGCGCGGCATTGGCTGCCGCATCCGATACGCTCGATCTCTCGCGCGGCCAGTACAAGCTCGGTGCCATTACCTATGTGATTCTGCTCAATGCACAGCGTAGCTATGCGCAGGCGCGGCTCGCCGTCGTGCAAGCGCAAGCGGCGCGTTATGCCGACACCGCCGCGTTGTTCCAGGCGCTTGGCGGTGGCTGGTGGAACCGCATCGACGTTGCACCCAATCCATATAGCAAAGACGATTCTGACGATCACGTCGCCGCGCCGGAAACCGTACCGGGTACGCGGGCAGCACAGGAAGTTCCACAATGAAGAAGCGCATGGTGATCATGCTGATCGCTGTCGCCGTCGTGTTCGGCGGAATCTTCGGATTCCAGGCGTTCAAGGCGATGATGATCAAGAAATTCATGAGCTCGATGGCGCAGCCGCCGCAGACGGTAACTGCGTTGAAGGCCGAGCAACAGCCAATGGCAGCCGAAACATCGAAGCAGTCGGCAGTCTGCGCGCCGTGAAGGGCGCGGACTTGTCGCTGGAAGTGTCCGGCGTGGTCGATATCGATCTCGTTCAATTCCGGCGATGACGTCAACGAGGGCACGCTGCTGTTGAAGCTGCGGTCCGATGACGACCAGGCCAAGCTTCAATCGCTGCAGGCGACCGCCGACCTGAACCAGATCACCTACGATCGCGACCAGAAGCAGTTCAAGCTTCAGGCGGTCAGCCAGGCGACCATCGATACCGATGCCGCGAATTTGAAGAACGCCCAGGCGCAGGCGGCGCAGCAGCAGGCGATTCTCGACAAGAAAACCTTGAAAGCGCCGTTTACCGGGCACTTGGGCATTCGCGCGGTGGATCTCGGCCAATATCTCGCCGCCGGCACCGTGATCGTGACGCTGCAGGCGCTCGATCCGATCTTCGTCGATTTCTTCGTACCGCAGCAGTCGATCGATCAGCTCAAGCTCGGTCAGACCGGTCGCGGTGAAGATCGATGCATTCAAGGGTCAGACCTTTCCCGGCGAGATTTCGGCAATCAATCCGAAAGTGGACTCCACGACCCGCAACGTGCAGGTGCGCGCGACGTTGAAAAACCCCGATCACAAGCTCATTCCCGGCATGTATGCGACGATCGATATTTCCACCGGCGCTCCGCAGAACTACGTCACGCTGCCGCAAACAGCGATCACATACAGCCCGTACGGCGATACTGTTTACATCGTCGATGAGAAGGGCAAGGACGCGGGCGGAAGTCGCAGCTGGTCGCGCGACAAAACTTCGTGACGACGGGCGCAACGCGCGGCGACCAGGTCGCGATCCTGAAAGGCGTCAACGAAGGCGAGAACGTCGTCACGTCCGGCCAGATCAAACTGCACAACGGGTCGCCAGTATTGATCGACAATTCGGTTCAGCCGACGGCGGATGCATCGCCGAACGTTCCGCTCGACCGCTAGGCTCCGTCATGCAATTTACCGACATCTTCATCCGCCGGCCGGTGCTTGCATCGGTCGTCAGCCTGCTGATCCTGGTGCTCGGTGTGCGCGCCTATTTCGTGCTGCCGATCCTGCAATATCCGCGCACCGAGAACGCTGTCGTTACCGTCACCACGATCTATTACGGCGCTGATCCGGACGTGGTCGCGGGCTTCATCACGACGCCGCTGGAAAACGCCATCGCCCAGGCCAACGGCATCGACTACATGAACTCGGTGAGCCAGAGCGGGACGAGCACTATCACCGTGACATTGCGGCTCAACTACGATGCCGACAAGGCGCTGACCGAGATCAACACCAAAATCGCGTCGGTGCTCAACCAGCTGCCGACCGGCACGTTGCAGCCACGCTGGTCGTGAAGATCGGCCAGACCTTCGACGCCATGTATATCGGCTTCAACAGTGACACGCTGGCGCCGAACCAGATCACCGATTACCTGACCCGCGTGGTACAGCCGAAGCTTCAGGCAGTGCAAGGCGTGCAGACCGCCGAATTGCTCGGCCAAAAAGTATTCGCGCTGCGCGCCTGGCTCGATCCGCAAAAACTCGCGGCCTTCGGCCTGACTGCGGCTGACGTCAGCGCAGCGCTGACCGCGAACGACTACATTTCGGGGATCGGCAATACCAAAGGTCAGATGGTGCAGATTAATCTGACCGCATCGACCAGCCTTCACTCCGCCGAAGAATTCCGTAATCTGGTGATCAAACAAAGCGGCGGCGCCATCGTGCGCTTGAGAGACATCGCCAATGTCACGCTCGGAGCCGAGGATTACGAATCCGAGGTCGGTTTCGACGGCAAGCAGGCAGTCTATATCGGCATCGCGGTGGCGCCGTCGGCCAATCTGCTCGACGCCGTCGCCGGCGTGAACAAAGTCTTCCCTGAGATCCAGGCGTTACTGCCGCACGGGCTCAACGGCGAGATCGTCTACGACTCCACGGAATTCGTACATAGTGCCATCTACGAGGTGATTCGCAGCCTCGCCGAAGCCTTGGTGATCGTGACCGTCGTGGTGTTCCTGTTCCTCGGTTCGATCCGCTCGGCGCTCATTCCGACCGTCGCCATTCCGCTGTCCTTGGTCGGCACGTTGATCGTGCTGCTGGCACTCGGCTTTTCGATCAACCTGCTGACGCTGCTGGCGCTGGTGCTTGGGATCGGCCTCGTCGTCGACGACGCCATCATCGTGGTCGAGAACGTCAACCGTCATCTGGAAGAAGGGATGGCTCCGGTCCCTGCCGCGATTGCCGCTGCGCGCGAACTCGGCAGCCCGATCATCGCCATGACGGTGGTGCTGGCGGCAGTTTACATTCCGATCGGTTTCCAGGGCGGCTTGACCGGCGCGCTGTTTTCGGAGTTCGCCTTTGCGCTGATCGGAGCGGTTACCGTATCCGGCATCGTCGCTCTGACGCTGTCGCCGATGCTGTGCTCGCGGCTGCTTAAGCTGCCCGATCTCGATCATGGCGGCTGGGAAGCGCGATTCACCGGCTTCATCGACCGCCAATTTCATCGACTGCGCAGCGGTTATGAGCGCTGGCTGCACGGCAGCTTGAATACACTTCCTGTGACGCTGGTGTTCGCCGCTATCGTGCTGGTCAGTAATTATTTTCTCTACAACAGCGCTACGGTCGAGCTTGCGCCGACCGAAGACCAGGGCGTCATCATCACATCATCGAATGCGGCGCCGAACTCGACGCTGCAGCAGCGCCAGCTTTATTCGAGGCAGATTTACGATGTCTTCGCGTCGCATCCGGAGACGGAGCATGTCTTCCAGCTCGACGTCCCCGGCCAGATTGCTCGGCGGCATGGTATTCAAGCCATGGGACAAGCGCAGCAAGACGACCAATGAGCTGCAGCCGGTAGTGCAGCAGGAGACAGCAAAGATCGCGGGCATTCGGGTCGCGGCGTTTCAGCCGCCGGCGCTACCCGGCGCCTTCGGGTTGCCGGTGCAGTTCGTGCTGGTTACCACCGATCCGTACGAACGGCTCAATACAGTGTCGCAGGCCTTTCTTGCAGGAAGCGCAGCAGAGCGGCATGTTCATCTTTCTCGACTGCGATCTGAAATTCGACAATCCGCAATCAGTCATTACCATCGATCGCGACAAGACCGCCCAACTCGGTTTGAGGATGAGCGATGTCGGCAGCTCGCTGGCGGCCCTGCTCAGCGGCGGCTACGTCAATTACTTCAGCTTGAGCGGCCGCTCCTACAAGGTAATTCCGCAGGTACAGCAGCGCTTCCGGCTCAATTCGCAGCAACTGCTCGACTATTACATCAAGGCATCCGACGGCTCACTGGTGCCGCTCTCCACCGTTGCCAGCATCGCAACCAAGACCGTGCCGGAAGCGCTCAATCACTTCCAGCAGCTCAACAGCGCGACGATCCAAGGCGTCACCATGCCCGGCGTGGCGCAGGGCACCGCGTTGCAATATCTGCAGGACCTTGCGGCACATTCGCTGCCCGAAGGCTACTCGATCGATTATGCAGGCTTGAGCCGGCAATACATTCAGGAAAGCGGCGGCTTCATCATCACGATCTCCTTTGCGGTGATCATGATTTTCCTGGTGCTGGCCGCTTTGTTCGAAAGCTTCCGCGATCCCTGCATCATCCTGGTGTCGGTGCCGATGTCGATCGCCGGCGCGCTGATTTTCGTCGCCCTCGGGTTCGGCGGCATGTCGCTGAACATCTATACCAAGGTCGGGTTGGTTACCCTCATCGGACTAATCAGTAAGCACGGCATCCTGATCGTGCAGTTCGCCAACCACCTGCAGCAGGAACAGGGTCTCAGCAAGCGCGAAGCGATCGAACAGGCCGCCGGCATCCGGCTGCGCCCGATCCTGATGACCACCGCCGCCATGGTGCTTGGCGTCGTGCCGCTGATCGTCGCCACCGGCGCCGGCGCGGTGTCGCGATTCCAGATGGGCGTCGTCATCGCCTCCGGGCTTTCGATCGGAACGCTGTTCACGCTGTTCGTCGTGCCGGCGGTTTATATTATTTTCGCGGCTGACCATCATGCGACCACATCGGCTGATGCCGATGTGGCAGTTCCGGCGCCGCACGGCGCCGCGTAGAATTTTGTTTATTTGATTTGTTTTCGCATCCACACGCTGCGGTGGCGTGGCGCACGTGTGTTCTTTGTTGCGCGCATTATGCACGTTTTAGTTGGATCAGCTTGCATGTTACGCGAAATCAAATAGCATTTTTTTCGTGGCAAAGTTCCCTTCGAGTGGCAAAGTTCCCTTCGAAACTTTTTGCTGACTCTGTTGATGGCGTCGGTGCGTTATTCCGTCGCGAGAGGCGTTGTATGCGGTCACGTTAAGAAGCTGGAAGCGTGGTGACCGCTAGAAAGGAGTTCCTCGAAATGCGCGGGAACTTGTCGTGAAACATCGCCTGCTGAAATTTCTGCATGACGAATCGGGGGCGACGGCCATCGAGTACGGACTGATCGCTGCGGGTATCGCGGTCGCCATTATTACCGTAACGAAGGGTCTTGGTTCCAAGCTCAACATCACCTTCACCTCGGTCTCGTCTGCGCTGAAGTAATCCCTGCAATCTGCCGCCGTCATTTTTGGGGCGCTGCGCACTCAGGTCGCAGGGAAAACGCGGTCTTGAGCGTGCCAAGACGCGGCTTTTCCGCAATGCTATGGATCGGTTATCCGAACCGAATCCGAGGCATGAGCGGCGATGGAAGACTGGAGCGCACAGCAATATCTGAAATTCGAAGACGATCGGACCCGGCCGCCGCGCGATCTTTTGGCCCAAGTGCCCCTGTTAAAGCCAAAGCGCGTGGTGGATCTCGGCTGCGGGCCGGGCAATTCGACCGAGCTTTTGGTGGCCCGGTACCCGGATTCCGAGGTCGTCGGGATCGGATTCCTCGCCCGACATGCTGAAGAAGGCGCGCGAGCGGCTGCCCAAGTACAAGTTCTTTCAAGACGATATTACGACCTGGGTGCCCGAGCCCGGCACCGATCTGTTGTTCTCCAACGCCGTCATGCAATGGCTGCCTGATCATACCGGCGTGATGCGGCGGCTGGTTGAGTTGCTGCCAAAAGGCGGAGTGCTGGCGGTGCAAATGCCGGACAATACCCGTGAGCCGGCGTTACGGTTTCAGCGCGAAGTCGGCGAAGAAGGGCCATGGGCTGACGATCCGGAGATCAAGGCTGCGGCGCGCGACGATCTGCCGACGCCGGAAGCCTATTACGACCTGCTCAAGTCGACCTGCAGCCACATCGACATCTGGCACACCGTTTACAATCACGTGATGGCAAGTCCGGAAGCAATTACGGAGTGGTTCAAGGGCTCGTCGTTGCAACCGTTCCTGTCGCCGCTCGACGCCAAGGCGCGCGAGCAATTTTTGGCCGCTTACACCAAGAAAATCGTCGGCGCCTATAAGCCGCGCTTTGACGGCAAAGTGCTGCTGCGCTTTCCGCGCCTGTTCATTGTGGCGGTACGATGAGATTTCTCGCGGCGCTGCTTGCGGGCTTTCTTGCGATTGCGGTCTGCGGCAACGCTGCCCGCGCCGAGGACGCAGCCTTCCAGTCCTGGCTGCAGTCGCTTTGGCCGCAGGCTGAGCCGCTCGGCATTTCACGCGCGACATTCGACAGCGCGACCCGCGGTCTTGAGCCCGATCTTTCGCTGCCCGATCTGGTCTTGCCGGGCAGGCCTGAGCGGCCATCCGCGGGCCAGCCGGAATTCGTGCAGACCCCGGCGGATTATCTGAAGGAGCCGGCGATCGAGCAGCTTGCCGCGCAAGGCCGCAAGCTGCTCGCGCAATACAAAGAGCCGCTTGCCGGCATCGAGCGCGAGTTTGGCGTGCCGCCCACCATCGTCCTGGCAATTTTCGGCCGCGAGACCGATTTCGGCCGGGCGGTGGATAAGCGCAGCGCCATTCGCGTGCTGGCGACGCAAGCCTATCTTGGCAAGCGCAAGGACAAGTTTCTCAACGAATTTCTGCTGGCGCTGAAAATCGTCAATGACGGCAAGATCACAGCTGCCGAGATGAAAAGCTCGTGGGCCGGTGCGATGGGGCTGACCCAATTCCTGCCGTCCGATTATTTCAAATATGCCGTCGATTTCGATGGCGACGGTCGTGCCGATATCTGGAATTCGGTACCTGATGCGCTTGCCTCAACGGCAAAGCAACTGGTCGGCGAAGGCTGGCAGCGCGGTATCCCCTGGGCTTACGAGGTTCATCCGCCGGCAAATGTCGACTGCACGATCGGCATTCCCGACAACAAGCTCCAGGTCGGTGAGTGGCTCAAGCGCGGCTTTGTGCCGGCCTATGGCCGGAAGATTTCCGCCGATGCGCTCTCGGAAGAGGCTTCGCTGGTGCAGCCTGCCGGGCTGTACGGCCCATCGTTTCTGGCGACCGACAATTATTTTGCACTTAAGCAATACAATTTCTCCGACCTCTACGTGCTGTTTGTCGGTCACTTGAGCGACCGCATGCTTGATCCGCGTCCGTTCGAGACGCCGTGGAGCAAGGTCGCCCAACTGCCGACTGGCGATCTCGACCGCATGCAGGAAATTCTGACCGATCGCGGCTATTACCACGACAAGATCGACGGCAAGGCTGGAATGCTGACGCGCGCCGCGCTTGGCGCCTATCAGAAGCGCAATGGCATGAAGGTCGATTGCTGGCCGACCGCCGCGGTGCTCGGTCATATGGAGGCTGCCGGCAAGAATTGACGGAAGCTGCTCTGGAGGCTGCGAGAGCCGGCAAGCCAAGCTGTACTAGTCGTTGCCGGGCGTCGCGTCTGGCCGCTTGTCATCGTCGGAATAGCCGAGAATGTGACTGATCCTCTTGCCGAGCGCGCCGGTGATGCCGGGGTCGCCATGCTTTGCGGCATACTGAGATCGGGCGCGTTCGAAGGCGACTTCACCCGAGATTGCCGACGGCTCGCAGATGTGACGGCTGTTATAATGCCGCATCAGATCGACGTGAATGTGATTGTAGTGATAGACGTTGGCGCCCGGCGCCAGCACGGTGGTGAATTGCTCGCAGGCCGCCGATTGTACGTCGTGCAGGAAAGCCTGCTCCTCCGGCGTACCATGCCAGCCATATTGCACTGAGACCTTGTGACCGTCGGCGAGCGTGAACTCGGCGACATCGAGCGCGTTGCCGAAAGCATGCTCGGAGATGTGCGCGTTCGGATCGCCATTCATGCCCCGGCAGGAGTAAGCCGAGATTTGTTTGATCTCCACGACTGGCTGATGAAACCAGCGCTGGGCGGCGGGCTGCACCGCGTTGTTGATCCATTGATCAAGCGCGGAAACGATCGGGCAGGCCAGCGTCGCCGCCGGCTTGAGCTCCACCGGACCGCCCGAGGCAAACGCGGGATCGCGCGCCGGACCCAGCGGTGGAATCGGATCGGTCGGCGGACGCGTGGAATAATTCGGCGGATAAGAGGGCGCGCCGGGGCTTTCGGCGTCCTCCTCGACCGGTTCTGGAATTCCCGGTGCCTGTATTGAAAGCGGCGCCCCCGGCTGCGGCGCGCCATATTGCGGCTGACCGTATTGAGGCTGCGATGCCGGAGACCGCGCGTAAGTCTGTTGCGGCGGCGAATAGGTTTGCTGCGCTGAATAGGGTTGCGGCGGCTGATAGGACGGCCGCGCATTGTAGGACTGCGCCGGCGGGGGGCTGTAAGGCGATTGCGGCGATTGCAATGGCGGCAGCGAATTCGACTGCACGCTATTCGGTTGCGCGATCGGCCAGTGCTGCGGCATCGACGAATTCGACGGTCCAGCGTTCGGGATCGAGCCAGGCGGCGTCAGCGATTCATCGTCGTAGCCCAGAGGTCCGCTGTCGCCGAGCGACGACACTTTGAGTGGGTATGAGATGCCGCAGGCGCCGGGACCGTCGATTGATGAAATCCGCACCCGCGTCGGCGATTTCTTCACCGCACCCGCATTCAGACAGGCCGATTTCAGCATCGCGGCGCCACGGCTCGCGGTCGGCCATCATGTAATGACTGCAACCGGCGAGAGCGATCAGCGCGACGAGGATAACGGAGCTGAGAAGAGACCAGCGCACTCCACGCGTCATGCGCGAAGGATGCGAGAAATTCCTTTAAGGACTGTTCAAGCTTAACCTCACGTAACGGCGAAAGCACCGCAAAATAAGGAGTGTGTTAACCATACCTCTTGATCCCTAGCTACCTTTCGGGCCACATCGCGTGCGGTCAAGGGATTTCATGCGGTGAAAGCCAATCGGGCGAATGTGATGCTGTCGGCGCTCGATCTGGCTCGCCGTGTCGAAGCTGGTGAATTGACACCGCGCGCCGTCATTGAGATGTGTGCCGACGCGATTGCGACGCACGAAAAGGATGTTCGCGCGTTTACTGCGCTTGATCTCGATGCAGCGCGGCGCGCGGCGGAAAACAAAAATCTGATTGCGCTGCCGCTGCGCGGCTTGCCGTTGGCGTTCAAGGATATCTACGACACCGTCGACTTTCCGACCCAGTATGGCTCGCCGATCTATGCCGGCCATCGGCCAATTGCCGACGCTACCGCGGTAGTGATGGCGCGACACGCCGGTGGCATCGGCATCGGCAAGACCGTAACCACCGAATTTGCCTCGATGGTGCCGTCGGTGACGTGCAACCCGCATCGTCTCGGACACACGCCGGGCGGCTCGTCGTCCGGCTCATGCGCGGCAGTCGCGGCCGGAATGGTGCCGATCGCTTTCGGCACCCAGACGGCGGGCTCGGTGATCAGGCCGGCGGCATTCTGCGGCGTTGCCGGATTCAAACCATCATATCGGCTGATCCCGCTGGTCGGCGTCAAAGATGTGTCCTGGCATCTCGATACCGCAGGCGTGTTCGGCGCGAGTATTGCCGACGTGGCATTCGCAGCCGCTGCCGTCACCGGGCGAGACCTGCGTGTCGATGGCAACACGCCGGTGCCACCGCGCATCGCGCTCGTCCGTACCCACCTTTGGAGTGAAGCCAGTCCGGCGATGCACAATGCGGTCGAAACCGCAGCACGGGCTGCGGAGGCGGCAGGGGGGAAGATATCCGATGTGATATTGCCGCCGATGCTGGAGGAGGCGTACGCCGCGCAATTCGTGATCCAGGACTACGAGACCGCGCGTTCGCTCGCGTTCGAATACGATCGCCATCGCGAGAAGATCGATTCAAGACTACGCGAGGCTTTGGAGAACGGTTTAAGAATTTCCGCGGATGACTATGACGCCGCGCGCCGTACCTCGAGCCGGGGCAGGCGCGTGCTGGCCGATACGATGGCCGATTATGACGTGATCCTGACCCCTTCAGCGCCTGGCGCAGCGCCTGAAGGGTTTGCCACGACCGGCAATCCGATGTTCAACCGGCTCTGGACGTTGATGGGAGCGCCTTGCGTCAACGTTCCCGGCATGAGTGACGGCGAACTGCCGCTTGGCATCCAGATTGTCGGCCGCTTCGGCCGCGACCGCGCCGCACTTGAAGCGGCGCTGTTTGTCGAGCGGGCGATCGCGCGCAGGACCGATGTTTAAGATCAGGCGTCCTGGCGGTCGAACATGAAGAAGTCGACGCCGCCGGTGGCAAGCGCCTGAGCGTCGGCTGCGGCCGCTTGTCCTTCCGGGCTGGCAAAGGCCTTCTGGATCGCCGCCATGTCGTCGAAATGCAGGATCGCGACCAGATGATAGCCCGACGGCCCGCCGGGCGTGGCAACCGCGCCTCTGCTCATTTCGAATTTCCGCACGCCAGGAATTTTTTTAGCAAGCGGTACATGCCGCTCGGCATAATGTTTGTCGAAAGCCGCTGCATCACGGGGCGTTTTGTACATCACCAAAAGCCGAGCCATGTCGTATCCTCCTGTCCTGCCAACGGCGGAGAAGTTAGCACGGTTCCACACAGTCCGGTTATGCAGCCTTCGTGGATATGGGCGGTAAGGAGTTCTACTCCGCCGCGGTACGCGCCGCAGCCAGCGGATCGTAATTGAGGACCGGCGCCAGCCAGCGCTCCATCTCGACCAAAGTCATGCCTTTGCGCCGCGCATAGTCCTCGACCTGATCGCGCTCGATCTTGCCGACGCCGAAGTAATAGCTTTCGGGGTGGCTGAAATAGAGCCCGCTCACCGAAGCGCCCGGCCACATGGCGAAGCTCTCGGTAAGCTTCACGCCAATATTTTTCTCGCCATCGAGTAGGGCAAACAGCGTGCCCTTCTCGGTGTGGTCGGGCTGTGCCGGGTAACCTGGCGCCGGACGGATGCCGCGATATTTTTCGGCGAGCATGTCGCTGTTGCTCAAGGTTTCGTCGGCGGCATAACTCCAGAATTCCCTGCGCACATGCCGGTGCAGCCATTCGGCCGCCGCTTCGGCGAGGCGGTCGGCCAGCGCCTTGGCAAGAATCGCGGAATAGTCGTCGTTGGCGAGCTTAAAGCGATCAACCACGGTCTGCTCGCCGATGCCGGCGGTGACGGCGAACGCGCCGATATAATCGGCAAGCCCGCTCGCGCGCGGCGCGATGAAATCGGCGAGCGCCACATTGGCGCGGCCTTCGCGGCGGGCAAGCTGCTGGCGCAACGTATGCAGCTTTGCGATCGGCTTTACCCGCGCTTCATCGGCAAAAACCAGAATGTCGTCGCCCTCGCTGTTCGCCGGCCACAGCCCGACCACGGCGTTGGCGCGGAACCAGCCTTCCACCACGATCTGTTTGAGCATCGCCTGTGCGTCCTCGAACAGGCTGCGTGCTGCCGCGCCGACGGTCGCATCGTTCAGAATCGCCGGATATTTTCCGGTGAGTTCCCAGGTCGCGAAGAACGGCGTCCAGTCGATCATCTCGATCAGTTCAGGGATCGGAATATTGGCCAGCTTGAAAGTTCCAGAGCGCGGCGGCACTGGCGGCCGATAATCGCCGGACCAATTGAGCTTCAGTGCGTTGACGCGCGCATCGGCAAGCGGCAGCCGATGCTTGGCGTCTTCGCTGCGCGCGTGGGCGCTCGCGATACGCGCATATTCGGCGCGTGTTTCATTGATGTAGCGTTCGCGTTTGTCGCGCGACAGCAGCGAGGACACGACACCGACAGCGCGGCTGGCGTCGTTGACATAGACGGTCTGACCGCGCCGGTAATGGGGATGGATCTTCACCGCGGTATGCACGCGGCTCGTTGTTGCGCCGCCGATCAGCAGCGGTACATCGAAGCCTTGCCGCTCCATCTCGGCAGCGACGTGGCACATCTCGTCGAGCGACGGCGTGATCAGGCCCGAGAGCCCGATGATGTCGGCCTGTTCCTCAATCGCCGCTTTGAGGATCTTCTCAACCGGCGCCATGACGCCGAGATCGACGACGTCGTAATTGTTGCACTGAAGTACAACACCGACGATATTCTTGCCGATATCGTGGACGTCGCCCTTGACGGTGGCGAGCACGATCTTGCCATTCGACGATGAATGCGCGCGGCCATCCTTATCCTGCTCCATGTAGGGCATGAGATGAGCGACGGCCTGCTTCATCACCCGCGCCGACTTCACGACTTGCGGCAGGAACATGCGGCCCGAGCCAAACAAGTCGCCGACCACGTTCATGCCATCCATCAGCGGTCCTTCGATCACCGCGAGCGGACGCGGCGCCCTAAGGCGCGCTTCCTCGACATCGGCTTCGATGAAATCGGTGATGCCGTGGACCAAAGCGTGGGATAGCCGCTTCTCGACCGGCATTTCGCGCCAGGCCAGATCGGCTTCCTTCTTTTCTTTGCCATGACCGCGGTAGCGCTCAGCCAGCGCGAGCAGCCGCTCGGGTGCGTCGTCCCGGCGATTGAGCACCACGTCCTCGCATGCTTCACGCAGCTCGGGATCAAGATCGTCGTACACCATCATCTGGCCGGCATTGACGATGCCCATGTCCATGCCGGCTTTGATGGCGTGAAAGAGGAATACCGAGTGCATCGCTTCGCGCACCCGCTCGTTGCCGCGGAACGAGAACGAGAGATTGGATACCCCGCCGGAGATATGGGTGAAGGGCAGGTTTTCCCTGATCCACTTGGCCGACTCGATGAAGGCTACGCCGTAGCCGTTGTGCTCTTCCATGCCGGTGGCGACGGCAAAGACGTTCGGATCGATAATGATGTCCTGTGGCGGGAAGCCGACCCGGTTGACCAGGATGTCATAGGCGCGCGCAGCGATGCTGGTCTTGCGGGCAAGGGTGTCGGCTTGGCCGGTTTCGTCGAAGGCCATGACGACGACGGCGGCTCCGTAGCGGCGCACCAGCTTGGCGTGCTCGATAAAGGACTGTTCGCCTTCCTTGAGCGAGATCGAGTTCACGACGCACTTGCCCTGCGCGCATTTCAGGCCGGCTTCGATGACGGAGAACTTCGACGAGTTGATCATGATCGGCACCCGGGCGATATCCGGTTCCGCTGCGATCAGATTGAGGAACGTGGTCATCGCCTTCTCTGAATCGAGCAAGCCCTCGTCCATGTTGACGTCGATGATTTGCGCGCCGTTCTCGACCTGATCGCGCGCCACCGCAAGCGCGGCGCCGTAATCGCCGGCGGTGATCAGCTTGCGAAAGCGTGCCGAGCCGGTGACGTTGGTGCGCTCGCCGATATTAACGAATGGGATTTCCGGCGTCAGCGTAAAAGCTTCGAGGCCGGAGAGGCGCAGCCGCGGCGTGATTTCGGGAATTGCGCGAGGCGTCTTGCCGGCCACCGCTTTTGCGATGGCGCGGATGTGATCAGGCGTGGTGCCGCAGCAGCCGCCGGCGATGTTGACGAGGCCGGACTCGGCGAATTCGCCGATCAGCGCGGCCATGTCTTCCGGGCTTTCGTCGTAATAGCCGAACTCGTTGGGCAGGCCAGCGTTCGGATAGGCGCAGATCAGCGTATCGGCGACGCGGCCGAGCTCGGCGATGTGCGCGCGCATCTCCTTGGCGCCGAGCGCGCAGTTCAATCCGACCGAGACCGGCGTGGCGTGCGCGACCGAGTTCCAGAACGCTTCGGGCGTCTGCCCGGACAGGATACGCCCTGAGCGGTCGGTGATTGTGCCGGAAATCATTATCGGCAGGTCGATGCCACGAGCGTCGAGCTCTTCGGCGATGGCAAAGATCGCCGCCTTGGCGTTGAGCGTGTCGAAGATGGTCTCGATCAGCAAGGCATCGACGCCGCCGTCGAGCAGGCCGCGCACCTGCTCGGTATAGGCGACGCGTAGTTCGTCAAACGTGACGGAACGGAAGCTTGGATTGAGGACGTCCGGCGAAATCGACGCTGTGCGATTGGTCGGACCGATCGCGCCGGTGACGAAGCGCGGCTTGCCATCCTCGGCTTCGGCCAGCTTGGCCGCTTCTTTGGCCAGCTTCGCGCCTTCGAAGTTCAGTTCATAGGCGATCTCCGCCATGCCGTAATCAGCCTGCGCGATCCGTGTCGAGGAAAAAGTATTGGTCGAGACGATATCGGCGCCGGCGCGGAAGTAGGCGAGATGGATGGCGCGGATGGAATTGGGCCGGGTCAGCACCAGTAGATCGTTATTGCCGCGCACCTCGCGATTCCAGGCGTCGAAGCGCGCGCCACGGAAATCCTGCTCATCGAGGCGGAGCGCCTGGATCATGGTGCCCATTGCACCATCGAGCACTAAAATGCGCTCGGCCGCGAGCTGCCGCAGCGTCGTTTCGTTTTGGGACGCGGACTTGGTTTGGGACGCAGACTTGGGCATCGGGCTACGCGCGCTCCGTTTCAGGCTGCAACGGCGCGCGGGTGCCGGGATCCTTGCCCGGCCGAAGTCCGAGCAGATGGCAGATCGCGTAAACCAGATCGGCGCGGTTCATGGTGTAGAAGTGGAAGTCGGTCACGCCGTGATCGACGAGATCCAGCACCTGTTCGGCCGCGACGGCAGCGGCGATCAGCTTGCGGGTCGCAGCGTCGGCGTCGAGGCCATCGAAGCGATCGGCAAGCCACTCCGGAACGGACGTGCCGCAGCGCGCGGCAAAGGTCTGCGTGGTCTTGAAGTTCTGAACCGGCAGAATTCCCGGCACGATCGGAATATCGATACCGGCAGCGCGCACGCGATCGAGATAGCGGAAATAAAGATCGTTCTCGAAGAAGAATTGGGTGATCGCGCGCGTTGCGCCGGCATCGACCTTGGCCTTGAGCATCTCGATGTCGGCCGCAACCGATGCGCTGTCCGGATGTTTTTCCGGATAAGCGGAGACCGAGACCTCGATATCGGCAGTGCGCTTGATGGCCGCAACGAGATCGGCTGCATTACGATAGCCGCCGGGGTGCGGTGCATAACGCTGGCCGGCGCCGTCCGGCGGATCGCCGCGCAACGCCACGATGTGGCGCACGCCGGCTTGGGCATACGCTCCGATTACCGCATCGACGTCTTCGCGTGTCGCGCCGACGCAGGTCAGATGTGCCGCCGGTGTCAGCATGGTGTCAGCGAGAATGCGCTTGACGGTCGAATGGGTGCGCTCGCGGGTCGAGCCGCCGGCACCGTAGGTCACTGAGACAAAATTCGGCTGCAACGGTGCAAGGCGATTGATCGCCTCCCACAGCGTCTGCTCCATCTCCGCTGTCTTCGGCGGAAAGAATTCGAACGAAGCGCAGATACGCGAACTCATCATGCCACCTCGCGCGCCTTCGGTGCCGCCAGCACGATGCGCAGATCGCGGGCGAGCCAGAGCGACACCGCGATTTTGCCTTGCGGTCCCGGCGGCAGCGTTTGTTGCTGCACGACATCGAGACCGGCTGCTTCCAGCCATTGGGCAACAGTCTCGGGCGCGAAACCCAGGCGGCGGTGCTCGTGCTCGTCGCGGAGGAACTCCAGATCGTGCGGCGCGAAATCGATGACCATGAGGCGACCGCCGGGCCGCAGCACGCGCACGGCTTCGCGGATCGCGCGCGGTCCATCCTCGAGGAAGTGTAACACCTGATGGATGATGACCACGTCGAAGGAATCCCGCGGCAAGGCGAGGTCGTAGATGTCGCCCTGGCGTACGCTGCAATTCTTCAGGCCCGCGTGGTCGAGCCGCTCACGCGCGATCGCCAGCATGTCCAGCGACAGATCGAGGCCTAGGCCGCGCTCGATATCGGCTGCAAACAGTTCGAGCATACTTCCGGTGCCGGTGCCGAGGTCCAGAAGCGATCGGATCGGCTTGTCGGCGAGCGCGGTGCGGATTGCCTCTTCAACCGCGGTGTCCGCGACATGCAGCTTGCGGATGCGGTCCCACTCGCCGGCATGGCGCCGGAAATAATTCTGCGCCGTCGTGGTGCGGGCGGTGCGGACCGCCGCAAGCCGCTCGCGGTCGCGGGCAACGACCGGATCGGTGGAGTCGAGCCGGCTGATCATGGCGCGGGCGACGTCGGCCTGGCTTCCGCTCTCGACCATGCGGAAATAGGCCCAGGAGCCTTCGCGGAAGCGCTCGACCAGACCGGCTTCGGCCAGAAGCCGAAGGTGGCGGGACAAGCGAGGCTGCGACTGGCGCAAAATCTCCGTCAGGTCGGTGACGGTGAGTTCGGCCTCGATCAGCAGCGCCAGGATGCGGAGCCGGGTCGATTCGCCGGCGGCTTTCAGCATCGCGGTGAGATCTGAAAACGAAAGTGTGTCGGTGTCCACGGGCTGGCAAACCTACGCTCGGATTAGATATAAAGATATCTTTATACGATTAATCCGGTTTTGGCAAGATGAGGTGGGCCATATCCCAAACCCCGATGGGCGAGGCTTGAGCAAGCATCAAGCCTTAAGGCTAGCGGCCGCGCTTGGGCCTGTGCGAACCTCCGCCCATGACCAAGACCGTCTCGAATGCCGAAGCGCCCGACAACCAATTCGGATTGCGGAAAGGGGAAGTCGCGGTCGATCTGCCTGATCACTTCGATGCTTCGCTTTATTTTATCGGCCGCATCCGTACGCCCTGGCATAGCCGCGGCGCCTGTCCAAAGAACGGCCGGGAGTCAGATGCAGTCTGCACCATCGAACTCGATCCCCGCTGGGCGGGAGGACTCAAGGGCCTCGAAACCGTCAGCCATGTGCTGGTGCTGTATTGGATGGACAAGGCGCGGCGCGATCTGGTCGTTCAGGCGCCCCGTCACTACGCGGAGGAGCGCGGCACTTTTGCGTTGCGTTCGCCGGTGCGGCCCAATCCGATAGCAGCTTCAGTCGTGAAGCTTGTCGGTATCGACGACACCAAGCTTTCAGTTGTCGGGCTCGACTGTCTTGACGGCACGCCGTTGCTCGACATCAAGCCGTACTTTGCATCGACCGATGCCGTTCCCGACGCGCGTGTGGGCTGGCACGCCGATCGAAAGTAATCAAAACAACGGCGGCACGTCGCCAAGCGGTATCATACCGAGATAAGCCGACCCGTCGGAAAAGCGCAGCGGCAGCATGATGGCCGGCTTTTGGTCGATCTCGGTTGGCTGGCCCATTTTGTTCAAGCTATCAATTACACTCGCGGTTGCCGTGCTGCGGACTACGCCGCCAAGCCCAGGCATCAACTGATCGAGCATGTTAAGGCCCTGCGATGTGCCCTTGTCCCCGGACAGCCGGCCGATAGTTCGGTTGATGGCGCGATCGATGCCGAGTTGCGGGACGATATTTTCGACACCGGAAATAGCAACGCGGATCAGGCCTTCAACCTTGCCGTCGGCATTGAGGGTCAACTCACCTTCACCAACGATAATGGAGTCTTTGCGTTCAAGACGCAGGCGCTTGATCTCGATGCTGCCGCCAGCGGCCTGCATTTCGCGAAAATGCTGGGCCCAGGGTTTGGGCGCGAGATCCTTGAAGCCCTTGAACACCACGTCGATGTCGCCTTGTGCCGGATCGGCGAGCAGCGGATGCACCGTCGGCGCCGTCGCCGAAGCAAAGCGGACCAGTGTATCGATCACCGGATTGTCGGCGGCCGAACCGCTGACGATTCTGCTTTGCACTTCCGCGGAGTCGGCGGTGAATATCGTTGTTGCGCTCGCGTTAATGGATTGATCGACCTTCGGATCGTCGACCGAGACGGTCACGCTTTCCGGCGCAGGCGGAACGCCGGTGACAGTCATCTGCGCGCGTGTCCAGTTGGCGGTGTAGCTTGGTGGCTGTCCCGGTATCGACAGTGTCAGCGGTCCGGTAACGTTGGCGACCAGCCGCGTCGGGCGATAGACCTGCGCCGCGAAAGTGATGTCCTTGGCGTTTACGGCAAACGGCGGTTGATTGCTGTTGATTTGGGCGCCGGCTTCGACGCAATGGGCCTGGATGCGGAAGGGGAAGCCGGTGATGTCCTGCGAGCCGCAGCTGTAGACCCGGCCGGCGGCGGCTTCGTGCTGCACCCACCCGGACAGTGTCCGGTCGGCTTCCGAAGCCGCATAGTACCAAAGCCAGGACCAGCCGCCCGCTAGCACCACAATTACGCATACGAACAGCACAATCGGCCAAATGCGACGGCGGCGTGGTGCCGGCGCGCCTTGACGCTGCCGCGGCCGAGCCTGCGGCTGGCGCATCATATTGAGGGGGGATTTGCCTGCCATAATCCCTTGTCGCCCTTCGACTGCGGCGTTTCAACGACCGAATGACGCCGTCACCCCGGCCATTGTGCCGCCTCCTTCCTCCTGTTAGGCGAGCGGAACTGCAAGCAGGAGTCAACGCGGACAATGGAAGCAGCCGGCGTGCATGAACACGGCGATCTTTGGGTGTTCGGCTACGGGTCTTTGATGTGGCGGCCGGGTTTCGATGTGCTCGAACGGGTGCCGGCGAAACTGATCGGCATGCACCGCGCGCTCTGCGTGTATTCGTTCGTCCATCGCGGCACTCCGGAAAAACCGGGCCTGGTCATGGGCCTCGATCGCGGCGGCATGTGCCGGGGTATCGCTTATCGTGTCGCCGCAGCGAAACGTCAGGAGACCATCGCCTACCTGCGTGAGCGCGAGCAGGTGACCAGCGTCTATCTGGAGACAATGCGGCGGATCGTGCTTGAGGATGAAGCGCGGCGGCAAGTGCGGGCCCTGTGTTACACGGTCGACCGTGGTCACGTGCAATATGCTGGCCGGCTCTCAGTGGACGAAAGCGTTCACTACGTCCGGCAAGGCCACGGCCGCTCCGGCAACAATCGTGACTATGTCGTCGAAACCATCCGTGCGCTTGAAGCGCTTGGCTATCGCGAGACCGAACTTCACCTGATTGCCGAGCGGCTCAAGGGCGCGCACGAAGCCGAGCCGTCAGTGGCTACCGGTTCCTGACTCCTGCCCTGATTCTTGAATCAGCTTTGCCGTAGCTTCTTCGAGCACGCTTTGCAGGCGTGCGAAAAATACTTTGCGGTCGAGACCTGGTGGAATGGGTGGAAGGACTTCGACGAGAATTGTGCCCGGGCGGCGGCGCAGTGAACGGCGCGGCCAGAATAACCCCGAATTAAGCGCCATCGGCACGCACGGCACTCCGGTCTGACTGTAGAGAAATGCAATGCCGGGTTTGTAGATCGGTTCTGCTCCGGGCGGGCGGCGTGTTCCTTCCGGAAAAATGACAAGCTGGCAGCCGCGCTCGAGTTCGTGACGCGCGCGCGCCGTCATTTTCGTCAGCGCCGATAAGCCGGCGCTGCGGTCGACCGGGATCAACCGTGCTTTCCAAGTGTACCAGCCGAACAGTGGTATCAGCATCAGCTCGCGCTTGAGGATGTAGATCGGATCGCGAAGCACAGCGTAGAGCGCAAAGGTCTCCCACGACGACTGATGCTTGCAGGCGATAATGCAGGAGCTCTTGGGAATATTCTCGAGGCCGCGCCATTCGACTTTGATGCCGCTGATTACGCGGAGCAGCCAAAGACTGGTCACGCCATAGGAGCGGATGAATTCGCGAAGGATCGGATAAGGCAACAAAAGCGTGGGCAACGCGACGATCATGTGCACGATCAGGTTCAGATAGAACAGGACATTGAACAGGAGCGATCGGGCAATGATGATCGTTGATCGGAACAAGGCAAACCTGTTGCTGAAATTATGAGTTGCTCGCGTTCGCCATGCGGCGGCGGCCATCGTCTATGCTGACCGAGTCAAACCGCATACGCATATTGGCAAAAAGGTATTTCAGATATTCGGAGAGCACCAGCTTGGTGGTGTCGCTATTCGACCACCACGGCTCGACGCGCAAACGGTCGGAGACGACAGGGTAGGGGATGAGCGTATCGTCGGGAAGCTGGTGGGCCAGTTCGGCGAGCGCGCGGGGCATGTGATAGGCTGACGTTACGACGATGAGCGAATGAAAATTGTGATTGTTGGCCCAGATCCGCGACTGCACGGCATTGCCCAGCGTGTTAAGCGCGGAATAATCGAGATCGACGCAGCACGCCAGCAGGCGATCATAGTTGCCGGTTTGGTGCGCGATATCGGCGGTCGTAGTGCCCGGATTGACGCCGGTGATAAGTAGCCGCTTGCCGCGGCTGGATGCAAGCAATTCGAGCGCGTCGGTGATGCGCGAGTCGCCGCCGGTGAGCACCACGATGCCGTCGGCGTTTTGAGTGAGCGGAACCTGCTCTTCCGGCAGGAACCAGACGAAGGCGCCGAAACCTACGATAAGCGCGACAATGCCCAGGATCGCGAGCTTGAGCATGAGCGACCGCATGCGTCGTGCTCTCACCGCGGTCTTCAGGTTTTGCATGGTCGCGCGCGTCCCCCGCGCCCTATTGAATTCTAATCGATGGCGGCAAGCGTCCGGCTTACCGTGTAACGGGAAACCAGCGCGGTCACTACAGCCATTACGACAATCTGACCGAGAATGGCCAGATAACCATCGACGCCGATGGACAGACTGCCGAACAGCGCGGCGGCTTCATCCCCGCCCGGCGTTCCTGTCAGCCAGGCTCGCGCCGCTTCAATGCAGCCGAACAGTAGCATCGCCGCACCGCCACCGGTCGCTCCGCCCTTGAAGCCGAGCATGAGAAAATGGTGCTGAAACTGCCCGGCGACAAAACTGTCGGTTGCGCCGACATAGTGCAGCACCTCGACGATCGGGCGATTGATGGCCATGGCGCCGCGCGTCGCGAACGTCACCGATAGTACGGTCACCGCTAACACCAGACCGAGTACTGCAAGTCCGGCGATGACCGCGGTGCTGGCCATGGTGCGCATGCGCTCGATCCAGCCGCGATGATCGTCGAGTGAGGCGGTCGGTAGTTGAGCGGCGAGTTTGCCACGCAGCGCGGTGAAGTCCGGTGTGTCACCGGGCATCAGCTTGATTACGATCAGCCGCGGGATCGGCAGATCGTCGAGCTTGAGGCCGGTGCCAAGCCACGGCTGAATGAGCTGCTCAGACTGTTCCCGGGAATAGGGCTCGACCTCGGCGACGCCCGGAGCGACGCGAGCGAGGCCGGTTGCGGTACGTACATCTGCTTCGATGTCGCGGCCGGGCGCTGGACGAACCTGGAGCGTTACCTCACGACCGACTTCCGATTGCCAGTTACTTGCCGCGCTCACCACCAGCAGTGCCGCGCCGGTCGTCAGCGATGCCAGGAACGTCATGATGGCGACAACCGCGGCAAGCGAGCGCACCGCGATCGAACTCTTAGGTACGATCGATGTGGAACCGCGCGGTGCGCGCGCCAGCGGCGGCACCGCCTCCATGTCATCCCATGGCTCGGCCATGGGGATAGTGGGAGCAATCGTGGACGGCTCACTCGTAGACATGCAGTCGTCCTTCGTGGAGAACGAGACGGCGCGCATCGAACTCGTCCATCAAGGCAATATCGTGGGTGGCGATCACGACGGAAGTGCCCGATTTGTTGAGCTCAATGAACAGGCGCAAGAGACGTTGACCGAGATTGGGATCGACGTTGCCGGTCGGCTCGTCGGCCAGCAGAAGTTGCGGCCGCGCTATCACGGCACGCGCGATCGCAGCGCGCTGCTTTTCGCCGCCCGACAGAATGGGCGGTAGCGCGCCTACACGATCGCCGAGGCCGACCCAGTGCAACAATTCCACCACCTCTGATCGATATTCCGCCTCTTCCTTGCCGAGGACCCGGAGCGGCAACGCGACGTTCTCATAAGTCGTCAGGTGATCGAGTAGCCGAAAATCTTGGAATACCAGGCCGATCCGGCGCCGCATCGTCGCGCGGCCATCTTTGCTCAGGGTCGCCGTATCCTGGTCGAACATGGTGACGAGGCCTCGCGTCGGACGCAGCGCCAGAAACAGCATCCGCAGCAGTGAGGTCTTGCCGGCGCCGGACGGTCCGGTGAGGAACTGGAACGATTTGGTATCAATGCGGAAGTTGAGGTCGCGCAGAACCTCCGGGCCAAGCCCGTAGCGCAAGCCGACATTCTCGAATCGGATCACGCAGTTCCTCCGCCATACCCACGCGTAGCCGGGCTGCGATGGCCCGGCGGCCTGATTCGTCCGCCAGCGAACCTAGCATCGGCCCGAATGCAGCGGTTTGCGGGCTGGCTTGGTTTCCAATCCGTTAACGGATGGACGATAGGTTTTCTCACGACGTTCCGCGACCACTGATTCGCCAATGCTGATCGTTTGCCCGTCCTGCGCTACATCTTACGATATCGAACTGGCAAGCCTGCAACCTGATGGGCGCCGGGTTCGCTGCGTGCGCTGCCGTCATGTCTGGCGTGCCCGGCTGAGCCATGCCGAAAAGCTCATGGCTGCCGCCGAATTAATCTCGCCCGGCGAGGAAATGGGGGGCGCCCCCGAAGCGTTTGCCGTCGACCCGGTACAATCCATCGGCGCGGCTGACGAAATGACCGGAGAGACGATCGAAGGTGAGGCCATCCCGGTTCCGGCGGACGCATCCCCGGACGAAGGGGTGGAAATGCCCCCGGAAATTGAAGTCGATGCCCCGCCGATCTCGCCGGTCGATCTCGACGACGGCGCGCCAGCCATCGACATTGAGGCCGATCAATCGGCCGAGCTGCCCGAGGATATCGAGACCTACGCGGCGCGGCACAGTCCCGCCGGCAAAGGCCCCTGGCGCTGGCCGCTATCGGCGTTGCAAAGCGGCGTTCTGGCGTTGCTGATTATCGACGCTGTGCTGGTGGGATGGCGCGATGAATTCGTTCGTATCATGCCGCAGACGGCGTCGTTCTATTCGATGCTCGGCCTGGGCGTGAACCTGCGCGGCCTTGCATTTGACGACGTGAGCACTTCGACCGAGCAGCATGAGGGCGTGCCGACCCTTGTGGTCGAGGGCGACATCGTCAACGACAGCCGTAAAGTTGCCGATGTGCCACGTCTGAAGTTCGCAGTCCGCAACGCGTCAGGCCAGGAGGTCTATTCCTGGACCGCCGCTGCACCGCGGGCTTCGTTGCCGCCCGGTGAAAGTATTGCGTTCCACGGCCGGCTTGCCTCGCCACCGGCGGAAGCACATGACGTCCTGGTGCGCTTCATAACCCGCCAGGACATTATTTCCGGAGCTCATTGATCCCATGGCACGCATTCTTATTGCCGAAGACGAGGAGGCGCTGCGTGCTCTCTGTGCGCGCGGTCTCGCGACCGACGGCCACGAGGTCTTGAGCGCTTGCGATGGCAGCGAAGCATTGGAAATACTGGCTCGCGAGCAGGGACGCTTCGACCTTCTGCTCACCGACGTGCGCATGCCGATCGTGGACGGCATCGCGCTCGCGCTCTCCGTCGCGCGCGACTTTCCGGCGCTCACGATATTGATGATGACTGGTTATGCCGACCAGCGCGAACGCGCGCACAATCTCGAAGCGCTGATCCACGACGTGATAGCCAAACCGTTCACACTGGCGACGTTGCGAACCGCGGTGAATGGCGCGCTTGCCGCTGCTCAAGCACGCGTCTGAAGTCCACTCTCAGTCGTCGTTCGATGCCGCGTAGGGCCGTGGGATCGGATCGGCTTTCGGTTTGGAGTCCGCGCTTTGGAAGTCCGGCGCCGGTGAATCCAGGTTGAACTGGATCATGCCGCGGCGGATGGCGCGACGCTCGGCGAAGATATTGAATAAGGTATCGGCATCGCCATTCCGCACCGCGCGGGTCAGCGTCGAGAGGTCTTCGTTGAAACGGCCGAGGACTTCGAGGACCGCGTCGCGGTTATGCAGGAAGATGTCGCGCCACATCGTCGGATCGGACGCCGCGATGCGAGTGAAATCGCGAAACCCGCCGGCCGAGTATTTCAGGATCTCGGACTCGGTGACGTGACGAAGGTCGAATGCGGTGCCGACAATATTGTAGGCTATCAAATGTGGCACATGACTGGTGACGGCAAGCACCAGATCATGGTGTTCCGGCGACATGATTTCGACGCTGGCGCCGAAAGCTTTCCAGAATTGCGCCAGCCGATCCACCGCCGATGAATCGGCGTCTTTGGCCGGCGTGAGAATGCACCAGCGATTGATGAACAGTTCGGCGAAGCCGGCATCAGGTCCTGAATCTTCGGTGCCCGCGACTGGATGACCAGGGATGAAATGAACGCCAGCCGGCAAGTGCGGCGCCATATCGCGCACCACTGCCGCTTTCACTGATCCAACGTCGGACACGATGGCGCCGGGTTTCAGATGGGGACCAATTTCTTTCGCCACCGCGCCGCAGGCACCGATCGGAACACAGACGATAACGAGGTCCGCATCGTTCACTGCCGCTGCAGCGGTGTCCGTCACATCATCGGCGAGGCCAAGCTCGCGGATACGCTGCCGCGTCGTTTCCGAGCGGGACGTTGCCGTGATCGTTTGCACCAAGCCAAGGCCGCGCGCTGCCCGTGCGATTGAGCCGCCGATCAGGCCGACCCCGATCAACGCGACGCGATTGAACATGAGTGTGGCGTTGGGCGTGGGCGCAGTCACACCAGGCCTCTTCGATCTCTCTCCGCCGGAGGCAGGTGAATGGTGAAGCTTGAGATCATGACTTGCCCGGAAAGTCCTTGCCCAGAAAATCCTTAAGGGCCGCGACAACGGCGCGGTTGGCCTCTTCGGTGCCGACGGTCATACGCAGCGCGTTCGGCAGCTTGTAGGCGGTGGTCTGCCGCAGAATCAGGCCGCGTGCGGTGAGGAAGGCGTCGGCATCTTTCGCGGTCCGGCCTTTGGTGTCCGGGAAATGTATCAGCACAAAGTTGGCGACGCTCGGCGTTACCTTAAGTCCAAGCTTGCCGATCTCTTTCATCAGCCAGTCAAGCCACTTGCTGTTGTGCTCGCGCGAGCGCTCCTGGTGCTCAAGATCCTGGATCGCAGCAGCGCCCGCCGCAATCGCCGGGCCGGTGAGGTTGAACGGACCACGAATGCGGTTCACCGCGTCAACGATGTGCTCGGGCGCGAACATCCAACCGAGGCGTAACGACGCTAAACCGTGGATCTTGGAGAAGGTTCTCGTCATCACGACGTTTTCCGACGTCGCAACGAGTTCGATCCCGGCTTCGTAGTCGTTGCGCTGGACGTATTCGGCGTAAGCGGCGTCGAGCACTAGGATCACATTCGACGGCAGATCACGATGCAGGCGCTTCACTTCGTCGAACGGCAGGCAGGTACCGGTCGGATTATTCGGGTTGGCCAGAAAGACGATCCGGGTCTTATTGGTGACGGCGGCGAGAATAGCATCGACATCCGCCGTGAAATTTTTCTCCGGCGCGACCACCGGCTTGGCGCCGGTGCCGAGGGTTACGATCGGATAGATCAGAAAGCCGTGGGTCGTGTAGATCGCTTCGTCGCCATCGACGAGATAAGCGTTCGCCAGCAAGTGCAGCAGGTCGTCGGAGCCGGAGCCGCAAACGATGCGCTCGGGATCGAGGCCGAAAACACCGCCGATGGCTTCGCGCAAATCGCTTGCCGAGCCGTCCGGATAATCCTCAAGGTGCTCGGCGGCAGCCTTGTAGGCGGCGAGCGCCTTCAGGCTCGGCCCGAGCGGCGTCTCGTTGGACGAGAGCTTGATCACTTTGGCGACGCCGGGGGCGCTGCTCTTGCCGGGGACATAGGCCTCGATCTTGAGCACGCCGGGGCGCGGCTGGGGACGCATCGCAGTCATTATCACTTCATCTCTTGTTTGATCCGCCGGACATTCGGCTGGGCGGGATTCACCTTTTTTCCGGCACCGTATAGCGGGTCGCGTGACTGCCGACGAGAGCCGTGGAACGGATCGAAGCGCCAGTCTTGATGAGCGCCTTCGGCACCGCATCGATACCGCCCCGCTCGACGGACACCAGCAAGGCGGCGCCATCGAAGGCACGGTCGGGTACGGCAATGACGTCGGCAAAGGCGGCAATACTGTCGACCGCAGCCGCACTCCAGCCGGATACCCTGAGGCTCCAGACTTCGGTCTCGGTGACCATGGCGTCAGGCGCGGCACGCGAAAGCGCAAATACCGGCATGGCCGCGGGGTGGTTGGCGCGCTCGACGAACGGCAGCCGGGCAATGATCTTTGGCGCGGCATCGAATTCGAGCGCCGTCCACCACGGGCCGGCGCCCGCGGTGGCGAAGGCCGGCACCAGGCCGAGATCGCCTTTCGATGCCGAGACCGCCGCCACCACACTTGCCGCGCCGGCGTGAGGAACGAACGGCACCGTGAAGCCGAAATGGAAGCGCGCGGAGTCGCGCATCAGCGCATCGCCCGCGGAAAGGTCGGCGTGCACCGAAAACGGCGCCTGCACATACGTGAAGGTCGAGATGATGACGCGCCAGATGCTTTCGACCGTGTCGAGCGGCAGGTTGCCGCGATGGCGCTGCACCAGCCGCCGCATCATTTCCGCCTCGCGGGCGGGGCGGAATGCCGAGCCGCTTTCCTCGGTCTTTTTGACTGCGATTAGGGTGTCGATGATCTCGCCGCGTTCCAGCAGTAGTTCGTGCATCGCGGCATCGATACGATCGATGTTTTGCCGCAAATCGGTGAGCGATATTTCCTTTTGGCGGGGCGGTTTCGTCATGATCTGTCCGGCAAATTGGGCCCTTTGATAGGTGTCGTTAAGGCCGAAATCAAAGAAAACGTTGACTCCCACCGGAAGCGGCCTATTTACGCCCCTTTGAGCGCCCGGCCGCGGGCGACCGACGCGGGGAAACGTCGCTTTCAGGGATACTTATGGCCGAGGCCACTGCCACGCTCGACCTTGCCGACCGCACGCGCGAAGCGGATCAGCCGCACTCGCTGGTGGTGCGCTTTCCAGCGAACAAGCCGTTGCGGCTCGACGCCGGCGTCGATTTCAGTCCGCTTCAGATCGCTTATCAGACCTACGGCACGCTCAATGCAGCGCGCACCAATGCGGTGCTGGTCTGCCATGCGCTGACCGGCGACCAGCACGTTCTCAATACCCATCCGGTCACCGGCAAGCCGGGCTGGTGGGAAACCATGATCGGCCCCGGCATGCCGATCGACACCGAACGTTATTTCGTGATCTGCCCGAATGTGGTCGGCGGCTGCATGGGCAGTTCCGGGCCGGCCTCGACCAATGCAGCGACCGGAATGCCGTGGGGGCTGGATTTTCCGGTCATCACCGTGCGCGACATGGTTCGGGCGCAGGCCATGCTGCTCGACCACCTCGGCATCAACTCGCTGTTCGCGGTCGCGGGCGGCTCGATGGGCGGCATGCAGGTATTGCAATGGGCGGCGAGTTATCCAGAGCGGGTGTTCGCGGCGCTACCGATCGCGGCTGCAACGCGGCATTCGGCGCAGAACATCGCGTTTAATGAAGTCGGCCGCCAGGCAGTCATGGCCGATCCGGAATGGCACGGCGGGCGTTATTTTGCGAAGGGGACCAATCCACGGCGCGGGCTCGCTGTAGCGCGCATGAGCGCGCACATCACTTATCTCTCGGACGCGGCGCTGCATCGTAAATTCGGCCGGCGCTTTCAGGATCGTGATAACCCGACTTTTTCCTTTGATGCCGACTTTCAGGTCGAAATCCTATCTCCGGCATCAAGGGATTACGTTCGTGGAGCGGTTCGACGCCAATTCCTATCTCTATCTGACCCGCGCAATGGATTACTTCGACCTTGCCGGCGATTACGGTGGCGTGGTGGCGAACGGCTTTCGCAACACGCCGACGCGGTTCTGCGTCGTCTCTTTCACCAGCGACTGGTTGTTCCCGACAGCCGAATCGCGCGCTATCGTTCACGCGCTCAATGCAGCCGGCGCCCGTGTTTCCTTTGCCGAGATCACCACGGACAAGGGCCATGATGCGTTCCTGCTCGACGAGCCGGAACTGTTCGCGATTACCCGCGGTTTCCTCGAAGGTGCGGGTAAGGCGCGAGGCCTGTAACGATGCTGTCACGGCTTAAATACGATCTCACCATGGCGGAGGCAGCGCGCGGGCCGGGCGGTTCGCGCGTCGACTTGCTGGTGGTTGCCGATATGGTCGAGCGCGGCGCGCGCGTGCTCGACGTCGGTTGCGGCGATGGCGAACTGTTGCGGCTTCTGGAAACCCGCGGCGTCGACGGTCGCGGCATCGAACTGTCGCGCGAAGGTGTCAACGAATGCGTCGCCAAGGGACTCGCGGTGGTGCAGGGTGACGCCGACACCGACCTTGCCAATTATCCGAACGATGCCTTCGACTTCGTTATCCTGTCGCAGACGCTGCAGGCGACCCGGCAGCCGCGTGTCGTGCTCGAGCATATGCTGCGCATCGGGAGCCACGGCATCGTGTCGTTTCCGAATTTCGGTCATTGGAAGATACGGTTGCAGCTATTCTTCGGCGGCCACATGCCGCGTACCGACAACCTGCCATATGCGTGGTGGGAAACGCCGAACATCCACTTTTGCAGCATCAAGGACTTCCGCGAACTCTGTCGCGCGGCCGGCGCTCGGATTGAGCAGGCGGTAGCACTCAACGCCTGGGGCAGCCGGATGCGGCTGAAAATGCCGTGGTGGTTCTGGAACCTGTTCGGCGAGCAGGCGGTATTCCTGCTCAGCCGGCGGGACTGACACTTCTGGAGCGGACACTCATCATATAATGTCGCGCGCGTTGCCGCCCGCACCGGCGCGGGCCCGTAGCTCAATGGTTAGAGCTAGCGG
>CAVXHG010000008.1:0-1711265 GCA_963761525.1 uncultured Alphaproteobacteria bacterium
GTGATATCCGATGACCAAATCGATGGTCGGCGGCTCGCCTTTTAAGGGACGGCTGACGACAGACCAAGTTAAGAAATTCGCTGCCGTGGCCGGCAGCAGAGCCACGCCGCGCGTCGATGCGACCGCAGAAAGAGCCATTGCAAAGTTATCGATTTCGAGATGCGGCGTGAGCTCGATTCCGGTTCGCTTCAGATAATCACTGACAACAGCGCGCAGCACGCGCGGGATTTCTGATATGCCGATAAATGTTTCACCAACGAGATCGTGTGGATCGATGGCCTCGCGCTCGGCGAGCGGATGATCGCTCGGCAGAAATACGAGAAGCGGCTCCGTTGCCACCAATTTGTATTCGAGATCAGGATTTCTGTTGCCGGCGGAGGAAAGCGATATCAAGCTTGCCACGCTCGAGGTCGTCGGCCAGCGTTGTCGAGTGGTCGCTCGAAACCCTGATTTCGATATTGGGCAACTCGTCCTGACAGGACGCGGATGGCGCGCGGCAGCCAATCCATTTCCTGCCCGGTGAGGAAGCCGATGGCAAAAGTCGGTTTGGCCGGTTGCGCCGCGCGCCGCGCCGCCTCCGCGGCTGCCTCCGCCTGAGTAAGCGCCAGCCGCGCATGGTCGAGAAAGGCGCGCCCGGCGGCGGTCAATTCGATGCCGTGCACGCTGCGGTTCATCAGCGGAACGCCGACCTCGTATTCGAGATCGCGGATTTGGCGGCTCAGCGAAGGCTGCGCCGTGTGCAGCCGTTTTTCGGCCGCGAGCGTCAGGCTTCCCTCCTCGGCGACCGCGACGAAATAGCGAAGGTGCCGTAGCTCCATAGCGCCTTCCATATCTGCCAGGCATGCCCCTCAGCTTACAAAGTCTTTTTCGAGGGCGCCAGGGGCGTCCTATATGTGCCCGATCACGCAAGAGCACGCGGCGAGACAGTCTGCGGGCTTCTCAGCCGCTGCCAGCGGTCCGATCCATGCTCTGCCGGTAGGGCAAGCAAATCATGAGGAATCGGACAGATGAGCAACCCAGTCGTCTTGATCACCGGCGGCCTGACCGGCATCGGGCGCGCCGCCGCCGTCGCCTTCGCCAAGAAGGGCGCGAAGGTGGTCGTCGCCGGTCGGCGTGATGAGGCCGGCAAGGCGCTCGTCAAGGAGCTGCGCTCTTTCGGTTCGGAGGCCGAGTTCATCAACGCCGACGTCCGCAAGGAGGATGACGTCCGCGCCATGGTCGACAAGACCGTCGCGCGGTTTGGCCGTCTCGATGTCGCGGTGAACAACGCCGCCACCGAAGGGCAGGTCGGCCCGATCACGGACCAGACCGCGGAAAGCTTTGCCGCGACGTTCGACACCAACGTTCTCGGCGTGGTCCTGAGCATGAAGCACGAAGTGCGCGCCATGCAGGCCCAGGGCAGCGGCAGCATCATCAACATCTCCTCGACCTACGGGCACGAGGGCGCGGCGTGCGCCTCGATCTATGTCGGCGCCAAGCACGCCGTCGAAGGCATCACCAAGTCGGTGGCGCTCGAGGTCGCCAAGTCGGGAATTCGCGTGAACGCCGTCGCGCCCGGTCCCACGGACACCGGCATGCTGACCCGCTTCACCGGCACGGCGGAGAACAAGGCGGCTCTGGTGACGCAGGTTCCGCTGGGTCGTCTCGGCCTCTCCGAGGAGGTCGCCGACGGCATCGTCTTCATCGCGTCGGACGAAGCCAGGTTCATCACCGGCCACATCCTCAACGTCGACGGCGGCACAGCCGCCAACTGACCTTCGTTCAGCGCGACCGGGATTGCGCAAGGGAGCCGACTATTACGACCTACGCCCGATCAACGCGCAATACATATCAAGTGAAGGAGGAAGTCCAATGGCTAACGTGGTGAAGAAACACAGCATCTCTTCTGAGCTAGCACAGAAAATGGTGGATGAAGCGGTGGCGAAAGCCAGAGAACTTGGCGTTACCGAGAACGTAGCGATTCTCGATGACGGCGGCAATCTCAAGGCCTTTAGCCGGATGGATGGGGCCCCGATCCTTTGCATCGAGATGGCGCAGAATAAGGCGTACACAGCTCTGTTCGGCGTCTCCACGCAGGACTTTTTCAACTTTATCCAAGGCGACCCGTCGCTTTTGGCCGGCATCCCCACGCTTGCGCGTGTGGCGGCGTGGGGCGGAGGGTTTCCCATTAAGGTGAACGGAGAAGTTGTCGGGGCGATCGGGCTGAGCGGGGCGCCCACGGTGCAGAACGACGTCGATTGCGCGAAAGCAGCCCTAGCGCTCGTACCCGATGCGGCGCCGACTGAGTAATAAGGGCGCGACCATAATGATTCATACTCACCAGACCGCGCCGACCCAGTTCGTCGAGGCCAACGGCATCCGCTTCGCCTATCGCCGCTTCGGCAAGCCGAACGGCGTGCCCCTCGTCTTCAACCAGCACTTCACCGGCACGATGGATCATTGGGACCCGGCGGTGACCGATGGCCTCGCCAAGAGCCGCGAAGTGATCCTGTTCAACAACGCCGGCGTCTCGAGCAGCTCCGGGCGAGGTCCCGACGAGCGTTCGAGGAGATGGGCGCCAACGCCGTCGCCTTCATCGAGGCACTCGGACTGAACCAAGGTCGACGTGCTCGGCTTTTCGATCGGCGGCTTGGTCGCGCAGGAAATCGCACTCGCAGGCCCCGAGCTCGTGCGCCGCCTGATTCTCGTGGGCACGGGGCCGCGCAGCGGCGAGGGCATGGCGGGGCGCACGCCGGAAGCGCAGCAGATCTTCGGCGCGACCTATGAGCCGCCCGATGACCTGTGGCTGCGCGTCATCTTCACGCCGTCGGAAGCGAGCCAGGCGGCGGGACGCGCTTTCTCGAACGCTTCCGCCTGCGCGCGAAGGATCGCGATCCCGAAGTGAACGACAAGGTCGCGCCGGCGCAACGCGCGGCGATCGCGAAATGGGGCGTGCCGCGCGAGAGCCCCTACGACTACCTGAAAGCGCATCCGGCAGCCGACGCTCGTCGTCAACGGCGGCAACGACGTGATCATCTACACGATCAACTCGTTGCATCTTGCAGCAGCACATCCCCAACGCGCAGCTGATCCTCTATCCGGACGCCATCACGGATCGCATGTACCAGTATCCGCGAGCTGCTTCGTGGCGCACGTCGACGAGTTCCTGTCGGAAGCGGACCGCGCCTCAAGCGTAACGCCCTCTCACTCGACATCAAACGGAATTTCATCATGACCAACCTCACCGGAAAGACCGCTCTCGTCACAGGCGCCTCGCGCGGCATCGGCCGCGCCACGCGCTCGCGCTCGCCAAAGCCGGCGCGCACGTGCTGGTCCACTACGGCAGCGGCGCGACGGAAGCCGACGATGCAGTCGTTGCCGCGATCCGCGAGGCCGGCGGCCGCGCCGACAAGGTCGCCGCCGATCTGCGCGGCGCCCGACGGGCCGCACAAACTCGCGAAGCGCGTGCCCGCGCATCGTCGGCGATCGGCTCGACATCCTCGTCGCCAACGCCGGCATCTCGAAGGCCGCGACGATCGAGGAAACGACCGTCGAGGACTTCGACAATCTGTTCGCCGTCAACGTCCGCGCGCCGTTCTTCCTCGTGCAGCAATTGCTGCCGGTGCTGGGCGAAGGGAGCAGCGTCGTGCTTGCTCTCGTCGCTCGCGGCGCGCGCCGTCCGTCGGAACGATCTCCGGCTTATGCGGCGACCAAGGGCGCCATCGATACGCTGGTGAAGCATTTCGCCTCGCTGCTCGGCGCGCGCGGCATCCGCGTCAACGCGGTCGCGCCCGGCGTCGTCGAAACCGACATGTCGAACTTCGCCAAGACCGACGCTGGCCGCGACTTCACGCTGGGCATGCAGGCGCTCAAGCGCCTCGCTCAGCCCGACGACATCGGCGGCGTCGTCGCGTTCCTCGCCTCCGACGACGCGCGCTGGATCACCGGCGACACCATCCACGTCGACGGCGGCTCGAAGCTCTGAGGCCCGCAAGCAGGAACAAAGTGATGGCCAAGATCAGGCTTTCAATGGGAGACCGATATGCGAGCGCAAATTGACAAGCGAAGGTTCGGTCCATGGGCCATCATTACTGGTGCGTCATCCGGCATCGGCAAGGAGTTCGCGCACCAGATAGCGGCGTCAGGAGTTCATGTCGCTCTGGTCGCCCGGCGAGAGGCTTTGCTGCAGACGGTCGGCGCTGAATGCACCCAGGCGTCTGGTGTCCAGCACCGTATCATCCCTCTCGACCTTTCCGAACCTGACTTCCTTCCGGTGCTTGCAGACGCCACGCGTGATCTCGACGTCGGCCTTGTCGTGTCAAATGCGGGAACCGGCAGTCCTGGACGATTTCTCGACAAGAGCCGCGAGGAACTCATGCAGTTGCTGCGGCTAAACACGGCGGCGCACCTCGATATTGCTCACCACTTCGGCGAACGGCTCGTGCGGCGCGGCTCGGGCGGGCTGATGTTCGTGGGCGCCATGGGCGCGGACAAGGGGATTCCCTTCATGGCGAACGAAGCCGGCGCTAAGGCGTACGTGCGGAGTCTGTCCCTGTCGCTGCATGAGGAGTTCAAGTCTCACGGAATTCACGTGACGGTGCTCCCGCCCGCGTCGATCGACACGCCTGTGTTGGAGAAATTCGGTTTCGACCCTGCGACCATGCCGATGAAGCCAATGTCCGTTGACCGCTGCGTCTATGAGGGATTGCGAGCCCTGACCCAAAACCGGCCCGTCATCATCCCTGGCCGGGTCAACCGGATCATGAACGCAGTCATTCCGGCCGCCATGGCGCGCCGGCTGATGGCCAGGATGCTCGCCAAGACCGTGGCGACCGCCGCTACGCTGCCGACGGCCGTGGTCGATAAACGCTAAGCCGAAGGGTGTCCGAAACAACCGGACAAAAACGGGAGTGCACAAATGGCAACAACAACCGAACAGTCGAACAAGGCATTAGTGCTCGAAGCGTTCGATACGCTTTTCAACAAGCGGGACTACGCCGCTGCCGAACGCTTCTGGTCGCCGACCTACATCCAACATAGCAAGCACATCCCGCCGGGCCGCCATGGTCTGTTTGGATTGGTCAAGGCTTCTCCCCGAGACGATGCGATATGAGAACGGAACGATCTTGGCCGAAGGAAATATGCTGATGCTGCACGGCCGTTTCTCCGGCCTCGGCCTGCCGGCGAACTGGATTGTGGTGGATATCGTGCGTCTGGAGAACGGCCTGCTTGGCCGAACACTGGGACGTCATCGAAGACGAGGCCACGCGCGAGACATCTGTCAGTGGTCTGCCAATGTTCGGGACGGCATTTCCCTCAGAATGATCTGGCGCGTGCGAATGGGAGTTTTGCAAGACGTTTCGATCAGCTTAGCAAAGCTCACCGCCTCGAGGAGAAACACAATGGACGGGTACCAGTCATCGGCGAGGCCGTTCAGTGAACGTGAACTAGACCTGCAGCGCGTCAGCGACTTTCACGCGGTTCTGCTGGGCATGGCGGCACACGATTTGCGCCAGCCACTGCAGGTGATCCAGAGCACGTACGAATGGCTGAGCGGCAGGTTCGATGCCGAGGTCGATAGGATGCGGCTGCGGCGAGGCGAGCGCGCGGCCGCCAAACTCGCCGAGCAACTCGATCAGCTTGCCGCTGCGTTGCGCCTTTACCAACACACGACGACGAGGAGCTATTGCCGGTCCCTCTGGCACCACTATTCGACAGCGTGGGAGCCGAAAATGTTGAGTTCGCCCGGCAAAAAGGGATCGAGTTGCGTATCCGCCCGACCCGCGCAATCGTTGTGAGCAACGCCATGATACTGGACGGCATTGTCCGAAATCTGGTGCGCAACGCGATCAAATATACCAATTCAGGGCGCGTCCTGCTGTCCGCTGCCTGCGCGGAACCGACATGCGTATCGACATCTATGATACGGGGATTGGCATCTCGGCAGATCAACTTCCCCGAGCATTCGAAGCATTCCAGCGGCTAGATACAACCAGATCGAGCGGCCTGGGCCTTGGCCTATTCGTCGTCAAGCGTGCCGTCGAGTTGCTCGGTCATCGCGTAGAAGTCAGCTCCGCGGTCGGCCGCGGCTCGCGATTTTCAGTGCTGGCAAAGGCGCGGAATGTGTAAGATGCGACTCGTACTCTTGAAAAATATTCAATAACCGCATCGCAGCGGTAGCCGGTTCTCGGTGGACGACATGTTGATCACGCTTTATGTAAGCCTTTGGCGAGAATTGCTCATTGCCACCTAACAGCGCCGATGCCCAGAAGACACTCAGCGCTAAAGCCGCTGACATCCGCATTGATCGCTGCAATCCGGCAAATCTTCGTGGGTAAATTTGCGGGTGCCAAACAAAGCGGTTTCGTAGTCGATTGAGATTACTTCGCAATCTCCGCTTCTGTACTGACACTCCCTCCGTCCTCGACGGATGATTATAAAACTTGGTGCGCGTGCTCGCCGAACTTTCCGATTGATGATGGGACCGATCGATTTTCTGAAAGTTATTTTGCGCGGCTTTCGGGTATGGAGCGAGGACGAAGTCGTACCGCGGCTCGTACCCGCGTCGTTTCGGTGGCAGATGCGCGTTGCGGTGCAGCGTGGCCTCAGCGACGACTGTGCAGCGGATGAAAGCAGAGATGGCTGCGGCGTAAACGCCAAGACGCGCGAGCGTCAGAACATAAACGCGATCGCAACAACAAATAGGACCCCGGCGGTCAGCATCAGAATTTCGGCGGCCTCAAAGCGTTTAATAAACTGCATGGGCACCCTCCAGTGCCCAACACCCGATGGTCGTTAGATTACTCCGCCGGACAAGACGTGACTATGAGAACGCTGGCCTGCCAAGCGCTCACAAGGGCGTGTATGGGTGAGGCCGGGGAAAAAAACGAGCCGCCCGAGTTTAAAGCACACCATAATGATGTGAGGCCGTTAAAAGGGTGGATATAGGGAGGCGTGCCCATGACTAAGCACCACATTACAAGGCCGACTACCTATCCTTGCAAGCGAACATCATCTGCGTGCTGCTCTTTCTCGTCAGCGTCGCAATGATCTTGGTCAGCATCCAGCTTGGTTCCGCTAACAAGCGGACTAGCCGGGAGGGTTTCTTTCGAAGATCGAGTCAAGTTGGCAGCCTCCGTCCATGTCTGAAATTGGCCCTTTTCGTCCGTTGCCCTCACGCAGCAATTCGGTGGCGATCGGAGCAATACCGGACCGTGCCGGCACGTGCTCCAAACGACGCGAATGACCCATCTCTGCCATTCGGTCGTCAATTTGTTGCGTTGCCCATCAGCGGATTTATCCACGATTTAGGAATATCCCACTGCGCGGTCCGATTGCGGCCGCGGAGCCGGAGGCGCGCGCAACTCGCCACCGTTAGTCGGCAGCGTTACGCAAAGCAGCTTCTAGAGTGGCGTCGAGATACCGCCCCACCTCCGTCACGCGCTCATCGCCATACTGGCTAAAGAAAGACGATGGCCTGTCATACTCAAAGAATCCCCGGCCTTGCTCGTCTTCGAACAGGACCACCCGCAGCGGCGCGTAGAGAGCGGCGGGGAGCTGATGGCGGGTCATCTTTGAGGCGGTAAGCGGATTGCCGATCTCATATTGCACCGCGTTGCGTCTGTTGCCCACAATCTGCAACAAGGTGCCATGATCGCGCTCGCCGAAGATCGACAGCTTTGGTCCGTTCTCTTCGTAATCCTTCGCGCGTTTCTGATCGCCGCTCCGCAGCGCCTCGGCGATACCGGAATCGAGCTTAGGAACCGTGCCCTCAAGCTTCCGGCGACCTCTGCGAACGATCGTCCTGACGAGATCCTGATGTGCTCAACTGCAATCGTCTGTGACGTGACGGAATTTTGCGCGGTGGCTTGGGTCATGTCGCACTGCCATTCCCATTCTCTGACCCGGTAACTTAGGCGGCCATCGCGCTACGTGCGACCGAAGCTCACCGCAGTTGTTGATTTAGAAATTCGCTTGTTCGCCTGTTGGCGAGCGTTGCCGCCGCGGCATTGTAGTGCAGCCCATTGTGCCGGGAGAAGGCGTGACGCTGACCCGGATAGCTGTAAACGGTCGCGTTCGGCTTTTTTGCGAGCGCTGCTTTGATCTCAGCTTGCGCCGCCTTCGAGATGAATTCGTCCTCCTCGCCGAGGTGCATCAGCAACGGGGCTTCCAACCCGCCAACCTCGCCGAGATATTTTTCCGTGTCGCCGCCATGATAAGCAACGGCGGCGTCGACCTCATAGCGGGCGGCCGTGATAAAGGCCATCAACGCACCGAGGCAGTACCCCTGCAGGGCAACCTTGCCAGTCGACTCCGGCAGCTCAGCAGCGGTGCGGACCGTTTCCCTGATATCTTTAGCGCCGGCGTCGCGATCATACGCCCCGTAAAGCCGCAGACCGTGCTGCCAGTCTGCGTCAGACCTGACATCAAGATCGACGCCAGGTTCTTGCCGCCAGAACAGGTCCGGCGCGACCGCGATGAAGCCCTGGGTCGCCAGTTCATCGCATGTCGCCCGGATGTCGGCGTTAACGCCGAACAACTCCTGGAGAACAACTACCGCCGGTGCGGGTAACTTGGCCGGCCGCGCGATGTAGCCGCGGAATGTCCCATCCGCAGACTCGATGACGATTTGATTTTCCACAGCGCTCTCCTGACGAGCCGCGTGACAAACATTGGGAAGCTTCACGCCTCCCAAGAGGCTTTTTAGCTAGCGGGAAAGCGTCGCTTCACTGATTGGCCGACACGGAGGCGGCTGCTTCCTCGATGAGCTTGGCCGATTCTTTCGGATGGGACATGTAGGCCACATGGCTGGCCTTCACTTCGACCGTCGTAGCGTGGGCGCGCTTCGCCATCATGCGCTCCTGCTCCGGATTGATCGATCGGTCTTCGGTGGCCACCATGTACCAAGTGGGTTTTGTCTTCCAGGCGGGGTTCGTGACTTTGTGGGTGAATGCATCGGTGGAGATCGGCACCTGCGAAATAGCCATGAACTGCGCCTGATCCTTTGGAAGATCCGCCGCGAAGTCGGCCGCAAAATGCTCCTGTTCTATCCACCAGTTGCCGTTGTTGTCCGGCTTGAACGCCTTGGAGGCTTGCGGCACAGCCGCCTCAATCGAGGCGCAGCTTTCCCCGGCGTCCAAAGCGAATGCGGCGATATAGACAAGCGCCTTTACGTTTGGATGATTGCCTGCCTCGGTGATGACGGACCCGCCATAACTGTGACCTACCAGAACCACTGGGCCGCCCATCGCGTCGATGGCCGCCTTGGTGTACTTCTGGTCGTCGGCGTACGATGTCTCCGGGTGTTGTACCACCGACACCTTGTATCCGTCATTCATGAGGATCTGAGCGACCGGCTCCCAGCCGGAGCCGTCGGCGAAAGCTCCGTGCACCAGGACCACGTTCTTAATTTGCTGCGCCATGACCAATCTCCTCTGCAATAAAGGTCCACACGGACCATTTTGATTTTCAATCGCGAACGCCTGAACCCTTTTCGGCGCCCTCCTTGCGGCCACCTTATTCGTTCAAAGGGCCCGCAAAATTGTACGAGGTTATCCCGTCTTGTAAGATTCGCCCGAAATCGCCGCGACAGACAACGCCGCTGACGACTTGCCCCTTTTTTTCGGGCATCAGCCGTTGTACTTTTTCTGCCCGGGACGGCGGCTGCTCGCGTGGAAACAGCGACGTTTGTTGCTCAGTAAGGAGCCCGGAGAGCAATGATGAGTGTGGATGCGATCGAGGACGACCTCGCTAAACGCTTCCGGATAGATCGTGCACCGACACTCTTGGCGCGAAAGTCGTCAAAAGCACGTATCGGTTTTTCGCGCATGCAGAGTAGTCGTCCGATGCGTAGCCGTTCGCTGGCCGCACCACCGGAAGAGGCTTTTGCGTTCCATGTTCCGCTGGCCGTGCCGTTTTTCTCGAACTTGTGGACGGCGGGAAGCGCAGAGAAGTACCCGACTGGCGTCTTGGCGATGCACAGCTGATCGATCTGCGCGACAATCCGACCGTCAGTCTGGACATTCCTTTCAATTCGCTTCGCTTTTATATCCCTCAAACTGCCCTCGATGAGATGGCCAACGAAGCCGGAATTCGCCGAGTGGGGGGACTATGTGCGCCGAATTTTGGTGGCCGCGATCTGGTCATGTTCGGCCTGGCGCAAACGCTCGCTGGCGCGATGGAGCAGCCCGGCGATGGCACCGCCATGTTTTCCGACTGTATCGCGCTAGCTTTCTTCGCTCACGTCGTGCGCGCTTACGGCGGAGTGTCGGCCGGTGGGCGAAACATCCGTGGCTGCCTTGCGCCGTGGCAGCTGCGGCGCGCCTGCGACTTCATCATCGCCAATCTGGGAGGTGATCCTTCGATGGCCGAGGTCGCGAATGAGTGCAGACTATCGAGCAGCTACTTCGCCCGGGCTTTCAAGCAGACGACGGGTGTCCCACCATTCCGCTGGCTAACCAACCAACGCGTCGTGCGCGCCAAAGAGCTTTTACAGGATCCGTGGCGTGAGCTCGCTGATATTGCCCAGCTCTGTGGTTTTGTTGACCAAAGCCACTTCACGCGGGTTTTCTCCAAGAGCGAGGGTCACAGCCCAGGACGGTGGCGCCGCCTCTATCGCCTCTAACCCCGCTGCTGGGATTGCAAGCGCGACGTCACCTTTGAAAGACCGCCGAAAGGCGCTCTTTCAAAGGCTATAGCTTGACTACCGGAGCGGCGCGCGCTCGCACTTACGTGGCATCATAAAATAATCCCACGCCTTCTCATGCAGCTAATAAACCAACAGGCTTCTCGGTCGATGCGGTCGCGGCGCGGAACAAGAGTGCCGCCGTCAGGTGACGGCGGCATGACCGCATAGGCTGCTCCGCCGTGCGAACGTTCCGTCTGTTGCTGGCCCATCGCGTCATTTCGCAGCCATGCAGCATTTAGGTCGCTTTCGGAGCGAAGCCGGACGTCGAGCCCGATTTATAAGTACATGGCCCAAGCTGGTTTCCCGCTTGCGCGGGAATGAGCGGTGGGTGATTTCGTTGCAAACAGCGATGCGTTAGTGAGACTCGGCGAGGGGGCGATATCCGTACCGCTCGAATACCGCCGCTGCTTTCGGTGACGCGAGGAAGGCCAGAAATCGCGCCGCGTCCGGGGAGTGACTGTCGCGCAATATCGCGGCGGGAAAAACGATCGGCGGATGCGAGTCCGCCGGAAACACGCCCGATACCTTGATGCCCGCAACGCCCTTGGCGTCCGTTGAAAATACCAGGGCGACCGGCGCCTCGCCGCGGGCAACGAGCGTAACGGCCGCCGGTGGACTTTCCGCGATGGCGACTTTGTCTTCGACAGGCTGCCACAGGCCGAGACTTTCCAGTCCGGCACGGCCGAGCTTGCCGGCGGGATGATCGGCGGGATTGCACATCGCCATCCTGCCGGTGCCGATAATCTTGAGGAGCGGGAAATCGCGGCCGACCGGCGCATCGCTTGGCGCTGCCGTGTTGTCACTGCGCGTCGCCAGCACAAGGTCGGCCGTCATCAGATCGATGCGGGTGTCATTGCGGATGAGGCCGTGGTCCTGAAGGTAGTTCATCCAGTCTGCGTCCGCCGACACGAAGATATCGGCTGGCGCCAGGTTTTCGACCTGCTTTGCCAGCATCGGCGTCATCCCGTATTGCGGCGTGACGTCGGTGCCGCCGTCGGCCTTGTAAGCCTGTATGACCGCATCGAGCGCGCTCTTCAGCGTAAATGCAGCCATGACTTGCACGGTGTCCGCTTGCGCGCTGCCCGACAGCACCGCGAACGCAAACAACGCCGCGAAAATCCGCTTCATCATTTCAGTCCCAGTATGATGCGTTACAGATACACGCTCTTCATCTGGCCTTCCGGATAGCGCAGGCCCGCGGCGGCGCCGACCGGAATCGAATCGGCGATTTGCGCGAGATCGTCCTGGCTGAGCTTTACCGAAAGCGCGCCGATGTTTTCAACAAGCCGTTCTTTCCGTTTGGTCCCGGGAATCGCGAAGATGTCGTTGCCTTGCGCCAGCAGCCAGGCGAGCGCGAGCTGGCCTAGCGTGCAGTGATGATCGTGCGCGATTTCTTCAATGCCGCGGACCAGCGACAAATTGTGTTTGACGTTCTCGGCGGCGAAGCGCGGATGCCGTTTGCGGGCATCGCTGTCGACAAGGCCTTTGGGGTCGTCGACGACGCCGGTCATCAGCCCGCGCCCGAGCGGCGAATAGGCGACAAAGCCGATCTTGAGTTGCCGCGTCGTTTTCAAGGTCTCTTCCGCTTCGGCGCGATAGAGCAGCGAGAACTCGTTTTGCACCACGGCGATCGGATGAACGGCGTGCGCTTTGCGAATGGTTTCCGGCCGGGCTTCGCTCAAGCCCAGTGCGCGGACCTTGCCCTGTTCGACAAGCTTCGCCATGGCGCCGACCGTGTCCTCGACCGGCACTTCCGGATCGATGCGGTGCTGATAATAAAGATCGATCACGTCGACGCCCAAACGCTTCAGGCTGGCGTCGCAGGCGGTCGCGACATATTCCGGCCGGCCGTCGGCGACCTTGCCGCCGCGCCCGCCGAGATTGCCGAACTTGGTCGCCAGAATGACCTCCGCGCGCCGCCCCTTGATCGCCTTGCCGACCAACTCCTCGTTGTGGCCATTGCCATAAGCATCCGAAGTGTCGAGCAGCGTAATGCCGCGATCCAGCGCTTCGCGGATGACGGCCAATCCCTCCTCGTCGTTGCTGGTGCCGTAGGTGCCCGACAGCGACATGCAACCGAGGCCGATCGCGGTGGCCTGCATGCCGGATGAGCCCAGCGGACGGGTCGGAACGTTTGAATCATTCGACATTTTGACTGCCTTCCAGATCTCTAATTTTCGCGATGTTTCAGTCTTACAGGTGCTTGCTTACAGGTGCTCGGTTTGCGGGCCGATATCAATACGCCGCAGCGCGATTGTTTTGGCTATATCCAATGGTATATAACGACGATGCCGTCGGGCAATCGCGCCGGGGCAGGCAGGTTGTAGCGCAACCGCGGCTTAAACGTGAGGCATGAAAAGTGGCAATCGGCAATGAAACCTTCGACGGCGCATCGGAAGACGGCGAGGGTACGGAAACGATAACAAGCCGCCGCCTGACGACTTGCCAGGTTGTCGAGAATGGCAAGGCGGTCCGGCTCGGCTTCGTGGACCACGACGGAAAATCATCCTCGGTGGTCTTTCCGTTCGATCAGGCGGAATCGATTGTCATGACGCTTCCGCAAATGCTCTCGACGGCCTTGCAACTGCGCACCCACAACAAGCAGGCGCGCTATGTGTTCCCGTTGACGCGATGGTCGCTTGAAAGCAGCGGGGCGGATTTCCTCGTTGCCAACATGATGACCAACGACGGTTTTCAGGTTTCGTTCGCCATCCCGCGCGAAGTATGCAAGGCGATCGGCTGGTCGTTGAGCCAGCACGGCCGCCCCGCCGCACTGGAGCGCGACGGCATGCTGTCCGGCGAAAAAGCAAAACTCAATTAGGCTCCGAATGCGATCTCTTGCCGAAGCTCATTTCGCCTTGCGCTTGGTCTTGCGGATGATTTTTTCGACCGCTCGGAATTCATCGCTGGCCGATTTGCGCGCGGCCTTTTCGATGGAGCGGTAAATGTCGATAACGCGTTCGCCGACCGGGGTAAGGACGGCGCCGCCGCCGTTCGGCCCGCCCATGGCCGCGGCGACGCTCGGTCCTTCGAACGCAGTGTTGATCTGTTCAACCAGGAGCCATGCCCGACGGTAAGACATTCCTATTTTGCGCGCTCCGGCGGAGATCGAGCCGGTGTCGCGAATGGCTTCCAGAAGGGTGATCTTGCCTGGCCCGATCCGGTCGCCGTTTTCGAGATCGATACGAATACTGAGGCGCGTCCCGTTCATCGGCTGGCGACCATGGCTACGGCGTTGGCTTACGGCGTTGCGGAGTGACAGAAAACCGTGCCCGGCAGGTCGCGTCAATGGTTCTGCGCGGCCAAAATCCGGCCGCATGGAGGATCGGCAGCAGGCGACTTTCCGCGAGCTGCGGCCGAAATCCGGAAGGCTTTGCGGTTTGTTGTCGCAACGTGTCAAGCTCGTTGCTGCCCGCAAAGTGCCAAGTTGTTGCTGCAACGTGACATGCGCGCGTCGCTTACCCCTGCCATGCCCCGCCGCACAATTGATAACGGCGGCGCGGCGTGTCTAAGATGGCTATATCCAAACATGCATAGCGACGCATTTTGGTCGCAATTCAATGACGCGGCAGGAAGGAACACCTATGAGTGAGAACAACACGAAGTTTTATATCGGCGGAGCCTGGGTTGATCCCGTTGTTCCGAAGCTTTTTGACGTGGTCAATCCGGCAACCGAAGAGGTTGCAGGCCAGATCAGCATGGGCGGCAAGCGCGACGTCAATCGTGCGGTCGCCGCGGCGCGCAAGGCGTTTCCGAAATTTTCGGCAACGAGCCGGGAACAGCGGCTCGAACTGCTGCGAAAGATCATCGCGCTGTATGAAGCGCGAAACGCGGAACTCGCGCAGGCGATGACCAACGAGATGGGCTCGCCGATCACGTTCTCCAACGAAGTGCAGACCGTGAATGCGCTCGCCCATTTCAAGGAAATGGTTTCGGTACTGCAGTCGTATGAGTTCGAGAAGTTCATGGGCGGCACGCTCATTCGCCGCGAACCGATCGGCGTCTGCGGCCTGATCACGCCGTGGAATTGGCCGCTCAACCAGGTGACCTCGAAACTGGCGCCGGCGCTCGCCGCCGGCTGCACCGTTGTTCTCAAGCCGAGCGAAATCGCGCCGTTGAGTACCATCCTGCTGGTGGAAATATTGCACGAAGCAGGAGTGCCGAAGGGTGTCGTCAATCTCGTCAACGGTGACGGCCCGACTGTCGGAGAGGCGATATCGGCTCATCCCGGTATCGATATGGTGTCCTTCACCGGTTCAACGCGCGCTGGAATATTGGTCGCCAAGGCGGCGGCAAAGTCGGTGAAGCGGGTGACGCAGGAATTGGGCGGCAAGTCGCCCAACATCATTCTCAAAGGTGCGGACCTTGAGAAGGTCGTGCCGGCCGGCGTGCTGCGCTGCTACACCAACACCGGCCAGTCCTGTCAGGCGCCGACGCGCATGCTGGTTCACAGTTCGCAGCGCGACGCTGTTCTCGATCTGGCAAAGCGCACGGCGGAAAGCGTGAAGGTCGGCGATCCGCAGGATGCGAAGTCGCAGATGGGCCCGCTGGTCAGCAAGATGCAATACGACAAGGTGCAGGGGCTGATCGAGAAGGGCATCCAGGAAGGGGCCACGCTGGTTACCGGCGGCCCCGGCCGGCCGCAAGGCTTCAACCGCGGCTACTTCGTTCGTCCTACGGTATTCGCTGACGTAACGATGGATATGACGGTCGGAAAAGATGAAATCTTCGGACCGGTATTGTCGGTGATGACCTACGAGACCGAAGCCGAAGCCGTGGAGATCGCCAACAACACGTCGTACGGCCTGGCCGGCTATGTTCAGGCCGGCACGATCGACGAGGCGCGCGAGGTCGGTAAGAAGATTCGCGCCGGCCGCATCTACCTCAACGGCGCTGCGGCCAACAGCCACGTTCCGTTTGGCGGCTACAAGCAGTCCGGCAACGGCCGCGAGCACGGCGTGTTCGGCTTCGAGGAGTATCTCGAGGTGAAAGCGATGCTTGGCTATCAGGTCGCCTGATCGCGGCACGCGCTAAGTTTTCGAACGAAGGGCGAGCAGCGAAAGCTACTCGCCCTTTTTGTTTAGTTGCTCGCCTGCCGGTGGCTGATCGCCCAGACATAGGCGGCAACGGCGTTGACGTCGGCATCCGATAACGGAGCGCCGCCGCGCGGCGGCATCGGATCCGAATAATTGTGCGGCTTCGGCACGCCGTTCGCGATCGTCTGCGTGATGGCTTTCAGGCTGCCGTCACCGAAATTCCAGTTGCCGTTGACGAGCGAGGGAGCCTGCGGGCTGCCCTTGGCATCCGAACCGTGACAGCCCGCGCAGGTGCCGTCTGCAACCTCACCGTGGAAGATGCGGTCACCCAGCGAGACTTCATCTTTGGTCGCGCCGGTCGGTACCGGCAGCGAACCGCTGTCGGCCCGGCCCGCATCGGCATGCATGCCCTCGGGCGGACCGGCATCGCCGGAGCTTGAGGACGCGACTTTCGGGGCTGGCGCCGCGGCAACCTGTGCATCGGCCGCACCATGATAGGCGACGCGCCAGATGCGTCCATGCACATCGTCGGCAATAAACATCGCGCCGTCCGGCGCCATCGCAAGACCGGTCGGCCGGAACGCCGCGCGGCCTGGCTCTTTCGTCGCGCCAGCAAATCCGTCGGCGAAAGTGATGTAATCGCCCGCGGCTTTGCCATCCTTCAGCGGCTGGAACACGACGTCGTAGCCGCCTTGCGGAAGCGGCGCGCGATTCCATGAGCCGTGGAATGCAATGAAAGCGCCGCCCTGATAGGACACCGGAAATGCCTTGCCGGTGTAGATCAGCAGATCATTCGGCGCCCAATGGCCGGGGAAGAACGCGACCGGAGCTTTTTTCTCCGCGCAGACGCCGACAGCCTTGCCGCCGTCACCGCCGTATTCAGGCGCGAGCACCAGTTTCTTCTGGAATTGGTCGAAATAACATTCCGGCCAGCCGAAATCCGCGCCTTGCGTTTCGGCGACGAGTTCCTCGGCCGGTAACTCCGCGCTTTGCTGCGGGGTGTAGAGCTTCGGCCAGTTTTGCCAAAGCTGGTCGCGGCCGTGCTGGGTGGCGAACAATTGCCCGGAGGCGTCGAACGAGAAACCCTCGCCGTTGCGCAGCCCGGTGACGAATTGTTCGGCCGCGGAGAAATGCTGGTCGGTCTTGGTGGCGTCGTAGCGCCACGTGCCGGCGCGCGTCTCAAGCTCGGCGCAAGGCTGATGCCCCGGCGAGCCCTTCACGCGGTTGTCTTCCTGGCAGGCGTTAGACGGCGAGCCGATATCGACAAAGATATGACCGTCCTTGTCGATCACGAAAGGATGCATGGGATGATCGCCGGTCAGCGGCATGCCGGAGAGCACGATCTGTTGCTCGCCCTTCGGTGCAATCTCGCTGGACCCGGTCGGCAGCGTAAAGCGGACGATCTTGTCGTTCTGTTCGGCGTAGACCGCGCCGTTGTAGACGGCGATGCCGGAACCGCCTGCCGAACCCTCCTGAAGTGTCGGGCCGAAGCGCTCGATCACATCGGCTTTGCCATTTCCTGTGCTGTCCTTCAGCGCGACCAGCAATCCGCCGGCCGGTGGCGGGACGTTATGGAAATAACGGCCGCTCCAGGTGTTGACGTAAAGCACGCCGTTGGCAGCGACAGCCATATGGCGGACGTGACCGATGTTGTCGGCGAATACGGTGGCGCAGAAGCCGGGAGACAGGGTGAGGCCGCCGTTATCACCGGAGCATGTACTCGCTGCGGCCGCGCTCGAATTGGATTGGGCATGCAGCGCTGGCGCGGTCGCCGCTGCAATCGCAATAAGCGAAACCGACGCAAAAGCAGCTGCGCGAATTCCGCGTCCTGCTGTGAGAGATTTTCCGATCCCGGCGTTGATCATGATGCGCTCCCTTGGTGTGTTTTGTCGTTCGGATGGTTGCGTGGATAGTTCCTTGGGTGGTTTGTATTTTGGGATTTTTCTTCGGAGGTCTGGCGAGGTTATTTTCCGGCCCGTCGTGCTAGCTTAGCTCGGCAAACCCAGCGGATTGATGAAATGGCGACGTATGACGCAAATTTGATAATATGCGCTCGAAGATTATGCGTCCGCTATATCTGATAACATATAACGAGTGAAGCTCCGTACATGAGCAGTACATGCGACGTGGTCATTGTCGGTTCCGGACCGACCGGATTGACACTGGCCAACCTGCTCGGCCTGAACGGCATCCGGACAGTTCTGATTGAGCGCAATCTGGAAACGGTGCGCGAGCCGCGGGCGGTTTCGATCGACGATGAATTGCTGCGCACCATGCAGGCCACGGGACTTATCGACGAGGTCCTGCGGGATGTCGCTCTGGACTACGGCTCGCTCTACTTCACACCGGGCGGCCACCAGTTCGCAGCCGTGACGCCGGTCACGCGGGAATATGGTTTTCCCCGGCGCAGCGCTTTCCGGCAGCCGAAGCTCGAAGCCGCGCTACGGCAGGGTTTGGCGCGGTTTGCCCACGTCACCTGCCTGTTTGAGACCACGTATAACGAGTTCGCCGAGCGTGACGGTTGGGTCGACGTTAGCCTGACCGACGCACAAGGCAAGCCCGCGAGTATCCGCACGCGCTATTTGGTGGGATGTGATGGCGCGCGATCCACGATTTGCAGGCAGATCGGAAGTAATCTCGGCGGATCGACCTACGACAAGCGCTGGCTGATCATCGATCTCGCTTCCACTAAAGAGCGTCTGCGCCAGACTCGCGTCGCCTGTAATCCCAGACGTCCCTATTTGGCGTTGCCCGGTCCGGCGGGACTTCGGCGCTACGAATTCATGCTGCACGATAATGAGACCGACGAGATCGCGACGGCTCCCGACTTCGTGCGAAAGCTGCTTGCGGAAAGCGGCCCCGACGCCGACGAGCCGATCGAACGCCGTCAAGTTTACACGTTTCACGCCCGCATCGTCGACAAGTGGAGGTCAGGCCCGGTATTCCTTGCCGGCGACGCTGCGCACCTGTCGCCGCCGTTCGCCGGGCAAGGCATGAACAGCGGCGTGCGGGACGCGCAAAATCTGGGTTGGAAGCTGGCGTTGGTGATCCGTGGCGCTATCGGGCCCGGATTGCTCGATACTTATCAGATGGAGCGCTCGCCGCACGCCAAAGCCCTGGTGCAACTCTCGATCAATATCGGCCATGTCATGATGCCGGCGTCGCCGTTGCACGCGTGGCTCACTCAGGCTGCATTTCGTCTGATGAACTTTGCGCCAAAGCTGAAGTCGTATTTTGCTGAGATGAAATACAAACCCAAACCGTTCTACAAATCGGGCTTCTTAGTCCACGACGATTCCGATTTGCAGATTATTGGCCGGATGCTGCCGCAACCGATCGTCGAGGCGACCGGCCAAAAGCCTTTTTTGCTCGATGAACTTCTCGGTCAGGATTTTGCGCTGCTGGCTTATGGTCCGGGCGCGCAAGCCACCTTGGCTCTGGCCGACTCCTGCGATTTCGGAATTGCCGGTCTGCGCAAGGTCGCCATCGTGCCGTCCGATTACAATCCCGATCCGAACGTGAAGCCGGCCGGTATTGTCGTGCGCGACGTGAACAATGCTTTTCGCGATTTTCGAACGTCGAACGGCGACCGCGTCATCCTCGTGCGGCCCGATCGCTATATCGCCGCCTCGGCAATGGCCGAGCCGGGCGCTATGACCGCGATGGCTGACCGGGTGCGCGCGCTGGTGGAGAGTTGCGGCGTGCTCCAGCCGCAACGTCATTCGGAACAGATTTCCTCATCGGCGGCCTGATCCGCTGGCGGTAAGCGGGGAGGTGTCATGCCGAAACGAAGCCTGGTTCCACGGCGCCGTTGTTGTCTGCGATAGTGACCGCCGATATATTCGGGAGGATACGGCGAAAATAGCCGTAGCAATCGCAGCATACGCGGTCGCCATTGCTCAAAACAGAAACACCCCAAGGACGTTGCCGAGGACATTGCCATGAACACGCCAGTCGCGCCGCAATCGCTCGCGTCGATCAAGCTCAATCTGCCGACCCGACGTGGGGCCTTCTACGGCGGCAAGTGGCACGAGCCCAAAGGCGGCAAGACTGTCGATCGCATCAGCCCCGGGACCGGCGAGTTGCTTGGCCATGCCGCCGATTGCGGCGCCGACGACATCGATGCGGCGGTGCAGGCGGCCAAGGCCGCCTTCAAGGAATGGCGCCGCGTTCTGCCGCTTGAGCGCGCGAAGATGCTCAAGGAAATCGCCCGCCTGCTGCGCGACAATGCCGGTGAACTGGCGATGATCGACGCTGCCGATTGCGGCAACCCGCTGACGGAAATGATGGGCGACGCCGGGATGGCGGCGGCGCAGATCGAGTTTTTTGCCGGCCTTGTCACTGAAATGAAGGGCACCTCGATTCCGATGGGGCCAGATCGCCTGAATTTTTCCGTGCGCGAGCCGCTGGGCGTCGTTGGCCGGATCGTGCCGTTCAACCATCCCTTCATGTTCATCGCCGGCAAGTCAGCGGCGCCGCTCGCCGCCGGCAATACGATCGTCATGAAGCCGCCGGAGCAGGCGCCGCTGTCGTCGCTGCGGCTGGCCGAGTTGATCGAAGGGGTGCTGCCTCCCGGTGTGTTCAATCTTGTGCCGGGCGGCAGGGAGGCCGGTGCGGCGCTGGCGAGTCATCCGGACGTGGCAAAAATTTCGCTGATCGGCAGCGTGCCGACCGGGCGCGCCGTGATGCGTGCAGCGTCAGACACGCTCAAGAAAGTTCTGTTCGAGCTTGGCGGCAAGAATGCGCTGATTGCCTATCCCGATGCCGATCCGGACGCTGTCGCTGCCGGCCTTGTTGGCGGAATGAATTTCACCTGGTGCGGCCAGAGCTGCGGTTCGACCAGCCGGGCTTTCATTCACGAAAAGATCTACGACGCCGTGCTTGAGCGCGTGAAAGAGCGCGTCAAATACTGGAAGCCGGGAATCCCGACCGACCCCGCAACCACGATGGGTGCGATCATCTCCAAGGCTCAGTTCGATCGGGTCATGGGCTACATCGATTCCGCGAAGAAAGAAGGCGCGCGTCTGCTCACCGGCGGCGGCCGGCCGGATAATCCGGCGCTTGCCAAGGGCCTGTACATCGAGCCCACGGTGTTTGCCGACGTGACGTCATCGATGCGCATCTTCCGCGAGGAGATTTTCGGTCCGGTTGTCGGTGTCGTCAAATGGAACGACGAAGCTTCGATGATCGAGCAGGTCAATTCCGTCGAATACGGATTGACCGCTTCGATCTGGAGCAACGACATCACGACCGCGCATCGTGCGGCGATGGCCGTCGAAGCCGGCTTTGTCTGGATCAACGATACCAGCAAACATTTTCTCGGCACGCCATTCGGCGGCTACAAACAGTCCGGTATCGGGCGCGAGGAGTGCCTCGAGGAATTGCTTTCTTTCACTCAGGAAAAGAACATCAACATCAATCTTGCGCTGCCTTCAGGCAAGAAGCACGCGTAAGCGCAGGCGGTTTCGAGCGTTCGGCGCCGTCTCGCTTCCGCGCAGTAGCCGGTAACGAGAACCGCGATGCCCAGAGAAATAGTGGCCAGAGGATTGATCCTGGGCCTGCGCCACGCGCCGTGCGCTCACATCTGCCGTTATTGCCTGGTTTCGGAAACGCGCAAAGGCAGCGCGTTGCCGTTCTCGCGCTTCGAGCGGCTGGTTCATCGTTTCTTCGACTGGAAGGCCTCGAGCGGCAACGATTTCGATATCCGCACCTTTGTCGGGCCATCGCTGGATTACGACATCGATACGCTCAAGGGCGTCGCCCGGCTGCGCGCGCGCAAAAACCTGCCGTTTGAAATCCTCAATCTCGGCGGCGTGCGCGTGCGCGATGCCGAGGCGCTCGGCATCTGGATCGACGAACGCCGTGCCGCCGGCATTGTCGGCTTTCACACCTCATTGGCCGGCTGCGACGCCACGCATGATCGCTGGAATGGCCGCCGCGGCGATTTTGCGTATCAGACGCTGCTGCTGCGGATGGCTGGCGAGCGCGGCATGGTACGGCAGGAGCGGCTGTTCCTCGCCAAAAATACCCTGCCGGTGTTCGACCGCTTGCTCGACACCATGGAAAGCATCCCGGGCGAAGTCCGCAACCGGTTCGTTACGCCGTTTTTCTACGCCGGTTTGGCACGACGCTATGAGGACGAGCGCATGACCGAAGATGAGCGCGACAATCTTCCGGATCGTGTCGCAAAGCTGCGCCGCGGGCGATTTCACGAGTGGCGGTCCGAACGGGAATGGATTCCGGTGATGATGGAGACGGCACATGAGGCCCGCAAGACCGCGATGAAGCTCGACGTCAACGAAGGCAACATCGATGAGCTCGAGCGCATGAGCTGCGAGGACATTTTTGCCGCGCGCGAACAGATCTACCGCGATGACTATCGGCGCATGCCGGGACTGGACGAGCTCTGCGCGCGTTACGGCGATAAGACCAACCGTCAGGTTTACATGCTCAACCGCGATCTAGAGCATAAGTGGATGGACATGCACGAGCGGGAAACCGGCATCAGGATTCCATTGGATTAGGCTGCGTCCTCCCGAAATCCAGCCGAACGTGTGCGGACGTTCAGCATTCATGTCTTTTCACATGTCATGCCAGGGATTGGATCGTGGCGACGATCCAGCTTTGAGATATACAGATATCTTGGCAGGGCCCATTTCGTGGCCAAGAGGACTTTTTGAAAACGACAATGTCTCGCCATTTGGAGGGTGGTATTCCCGATCCGCCGGAAATGGCAGAGCGAGTCCGTTCCAAGGACTGGTCGAAAACCCCGCTCGGGGCTGCCGAAAATTGGCCGCCCAGTCTGACGCTGATTGTCCAGGTCATGCTCGCTTCGGGTTTCCCCATGTGCGTCCGGTGGGGTCCTGAATTTGTAATGATTTATAACGATGGCTACCGCTCGATCCTCGGCGACAAACATCCGTTCGCTTTCGGTCTTCCCTTTCATGAGGCGTGGCCTGAAGTGCAGCCTCAGCTGAGACCCCTGCATGAGGCAATTCTGAACGGGACGAGTGGCGCGTTCTTTGCCGAAGACCTTCTCATCAAGGTCCAGAGGCGCGGCACTTCCGATTGGGAAGACGGCCGCTTCACCCTCAGCTACAGCCCGGTACCCGACGAAAAATCTCTAACCGGTATTGGCGGTGTGCTGGTTACAGTTGTCGAGACCACGGGCAGAGTTCGGACGGAGGAAGCGCTTCGCTCCAGCGAGGAGCGGTTCGCCCGCATCTTCGAGCAGACCGCGGTCGGCGTCGTTCAATGCGAATTGGACGGTCGCTTCCTCCTCGTCAACAAGCGGTATTGCGAGATCGTCGGCCGTACGGCGGATGAGCTTTTGGCCCTGCGAGTGCCCGACATAACTCATCCCGACGATCGGGAAACAGATGTCGCGCTGCGCCAGCGCCTTGTTGCTGACGGTGTTCCCTTCCTTGTCGAGAAGCGCTACTTGCGCCCGGACGGGTCCGAGGTCTGGGTTAGCGTCACCGTATCGCTGACGCGAAATGCGGATGGAACGCGGCACCATGTGATCGGTGTTGCACAAGATATCACGGAGCGAAAAGTCGCACGCGAGCAGCAGGCTCTATTGGTCCGAGAGCTCAATCATCGGATCAAAAATCTGTTTGCAATCACCGGCGGAATGATCGCGCTGAGCGCGCGTTCCGCGACCACCCCCAAGGAATACGCAGATAATATTCGTGGAAGACTTAACGCTCTCGCCGTCGCACATGACTTGATACTTCCAGGCGTCGGCGGCGACGCCGGTAGCGTTGCCGACCCCACGGGCCTGGAGACGTTGTTGCGAAGAATTTTATCTCCCTACGTCAATGCATCGTCCGATCGTTCGGATGCACGCCTTTCCCTGGACGGCCCAGCTGTGCCGCTAGGCGCGCGCGCCGTGACAACCTTCGCTCTCATCCTGCATGAACTGGCGACCAATGCCGCGAAATATGGCGCCTTGTCAGTTGAACAAGGACATCTACGCGTGACGTGGGAGTGCACGGACGAAATACTGATTTTGAAATGGGAGGAAAGTGGTGGTCCGGCGGTTAACGGGCCGCCTAAATCGGAAGGCTTCGGGACCGTAATTTCCAATCACAGTGTCCGAGCGCAGTTCGGCGGGACGTTATCCCACCAATGGTATCCGAAGGGTCTCTCGGTGGATCTCGTCCTCCCGATGGAACGATTGAGCCATTGAAATACTTGGCTTCGAGACTCTGATTATGGATTTTTTACATTGCTTGGGCGTGTTTCTATCCTCATCGTCGAAGACGAGCCGGTCATCGCGCTCGAGCTCCAGGTATCCGTCGAGGCCGCCGGCGGTAAGGTCATCGGCCCGGTTGGAAGCGCGAAGGCTGCCCTTGAGTTGCTGGAGAAAGAAGTCGTTGCAGCCGCGATCCTCGATGTTCAACTGAGCGATGGTGACGTGACGCCGGTAGCATTGGCTCTCAGCAAGCTCGGCGTCCCTATGATCTTCCAGAGCGGCGTCCATCTTCCGTCAGACTTGCGGCATCAATGCCCGGACGCCGTCCATTATAAAAAGCCGGTATCTGCGGAATTGCTCCTTAAAAAAATAGCAGAGCTGATCGACGGCTGAAATAGGCCGGACGCTTTACAAATGCCTTTTGCGAATACTCTTCCGGTTTAGCTAATCCCGCTCATATCATTCGGTGTTGCTTAGGATGCAAACCGTGTCCATCGTGCTCGGGTGCGATATGCATTGGTGAGATTCGGAGCTGCCGATGATCGAGAGGTTTGTCGATATCCCTACCCCGGATGGGGCGATGGACGCTTTTGTCGTGTATCCGGAGCTCGGCGGCCGCTATCCGGCTGTCGTCATTTACATGGACATCTGGGGCCTGCGTGAGGAGTTGTTCGACGTGGCGCGGCGCATCGCCGCCGCTGGTTATCATTGCACGCTGCCCAATACCTATTATCGCCAGGGCAAGGTCCGCTTCGAATTCCGGAATGAGAAGGGCGAGATGCGCTCGCTTGAGACGCTTCCCGAAAGCGTGCGCGAGCAGATTCTGTGACCACATGCGGGATCTTAAGGACGAAATGCTCCTCAAAGACGTGCAGTCCCTTTTGAAATTCCAGTCTTCGGAGCCCGCAAGCGAGGGCCCAAAGGGCGTTCTTGGCTACTGCATGGGAGGACGTCATGCCCTCGCGGTGGCCGGTCATTACCCGGAGCATTTCACCGCCACCGTCAGTCTTCACGGCACGCGCCTGGTGCTGGATGCGCCGAATTCGGTGCATCGCCTTGCCGACAAATTTCGCGGCGCGATGTATTGCGGTTTCGCGGAGCACGATCCGCTTGCGCCGCCGGAAACGATCAGAACGCTCGCCGACACGCTCGGGCCGCTCGCCAACCTCAAATACGATTATCTGGTCCACGCCGGAACCATTCACGGCTACTCGTTGCCGGACCGGGACATCTACGACAAGCGCGCGGCGAACCGGGACTGGGAGCGTATCTTTTCGATCTTCGGGCGGCTGCAGACACAGTAACGAATAGCAGCGGCCTCACGCTTTCGGCTTAGGCGACCCTTCGCGCGGTTTGCATTTTACGGGTCGAGCTTGATGTTGGCGGTGCGGATGATCGGACCCCACCGCTTCCGATCGTCTGCAATCGTCTTTGCGACGTCCTCCGGCGTGCCGCCCAGAGCACGCGCGCCGATCTTTGCCAGCTCCTGCTTTGCCTGGTCGGTCTTCAGGTATTCGTTGATCGCTGCATTCAACTTCATGACGATGGCACGCGGCATTCCGGCGGGGCCCATCAGCGCGTTCCATGTGGAGGCTGTGACGTCGGCAATGCCGCTCTCGCGGATGGTCGGAGCATCCGGGATAAAAGCGACCCGCTCGGCGGTCGCGACGCCCAGCACCTTGACGGTTGCGACCTGCGGCACATAAGCGGGAAAGCCAGCCTCGATCTGACCGCCGAGCACGTCCTTGATGATCTCACCGGCACCCCGGTAGGAGACCAGCGCCGCGTCGATCCCGGTCTGCGACTCAAGCAAGAGGGCGGCCAGCTGCCCGACCGTGCCCGGCCCGGCATGGCCGATATTGATCGACTTCTTCTCCTTGGCGTAGGCGACTAGGTCCTTGAGGCTCGCGACGGGAAGCTTGGGACTGGAGATCAAGACTTGCGGCACGTCGTTGGTGATTACGACGGGGGTGAAATCGGAGTCGCTGTACGGGATCGAGCTGTAGAGCAAAGCGTTCAGCGCTGCCGGACCGCCTGCCGTGAGCAGCAGCGTGTAGCCATCCGGCGCGGCCTTGGCGACGGCAACAGTCCCGACGATCCCGCCCGCTCCCGACTTATTCTCGACGACGACGGGCTGGCCGATCTTGTCCGATAGCACGCGCGCGAAGATACGCGCGGCAATGTCGACGTTGCCGCCGGCGGCGTAAGGCACGATGAGCATGACCGGCCGGTTCGGCCAAGGGTCCGCTTGGGCCTCCGCTGGCGAGGCCAGGCTGCTGCCCAGGAGCAGCGCCATAACCAGGATTAATGCGAACGACGCGTAACGCTGCCTGACGAGCCACGCATGAACCACAAACTTGCTTTTACGCATTGAGTCCGCACATGCCCCGGCCAGTACCGGCACCGCAATCGCACAGATGCTGAAGTTGCTGCGCCGCTTCATGGCTTCCTCTGGAAATGACTGAACGTTTGTTCAGATGGGCTGCGGCGAGGAATGTCAATTACGAAAGAAAGCAGCATTCCCAATTTTTGCCAGCGTAATGCACCTATTCTGCGACCGCATGTCACGCCCCTCATTGATCAAGATCGCGCTCAGCGTTTGACATCGATCGCGGACGCAGGCGCTATGGTTCTGTAATGACGCGCAAGCGGGGGCGGCGCTGAAAATGAATTAAGTTACCAATTTTCTTGAACAAAATGCTGTCACCTTGCCGAGCGTGGAGGTCGCCTCGCGAAGCAAGGCGAAAGAATGCGAACGCTGGGCTCATGCTCTCGGCTCGCAGGCCAAGGATCGCCGATATTACGAACTGGTCGAGGATACGATCCACGACGAATTCGATTACAGGTATTTCATTGTCCGCGATGAGACCGGCGAAGTTTGCGCGATCCAGCCTTTCTTTATTCTCGATCAAGATTTGTTGGTCGGCGTCAGTCCTCAATTCGGCTGGCTGACAGACCTCATTCGCCGCCTGTGGCCAAGATTCATGGTTGCGCGCACGCTGATGGTGGGTTGCGCTGCCGGAGAGGGGCATCTGGACGGCAAGGATGATCACGCCAAGCGCTCGTCGGCACGGCTGCTGGCGTCCGCGCTCGTGAAAGAGGCTCGCAATCTAAAAGCCCGGTTGATCGTGCTGAAGGAATTCCCGGCCAAATATCGCCAGATCCTGGAATGCTTTGTCGATAAGAATTTCACCAGGATTCCCAGCATGCCCAATGTCATGCTGAATATCGATTATCCGAGCTTCGAGGAATACATGAAGCGCGCGCTCAGCAGCGGCGCGCGCAGGAAATTGCGACTGAAACTGCGGGCCACCGAACAAGCGCCGCCAATCGAGATGAGTGTCGTCGACGACATCGCCCCGATGATCGATGACGTCTACCCGCTTTATCTGCAGGTCTACCAAAGGTCGACTCTGCATTTCGAAAAGCTCACCAAAGATTATTTCTGCGGCCTCGGCACCCGGCTCGGCGACAAGAACCGTTTCTTCATCTGGCGCCAGAACGGAAAAATCATTGCGTTCGGTTGCTGCCTGCTTCAAGGCGACATGATCCATGCGGAGTATCTCGGACTTGATTATACAGTCGCGATCGATCTGCACCTGTACCACAGCACTTTCCGCGACTTGATCAGTTGGGGGATTGCAGGCGGTTACAAATGGTTTCACAGCAGCGCCTTGAATTACGATCCGAAATTCCACTTGCGATACCGGCTTGACCCCATCGATCTGTACGTGCGGCATACTTCGGCGGTCTGCAATTCGATCTTGCGCCGAATCCTTCCGTGGCTCGAACCGACCCGCCACGACAAAACACTTAAGATGTTCGACAATTACCACGAGCTTTGGGCACCGGCTGGCAGCAGACAAAATCCCTGGATTGCATCGGTTCGCGGTGCATTTTCGTTGTGCAAGCGTGCTATTACTTCTGTACTCGGGGCGTTAAGTGCGAAAACGTCACCTGCCGTCGGGAACCGGCCGGCATTATTCGAGACGAACTGGGGTAAACTGATTGCGTCAGGTTGCGCCGTGGTCCTCTCGACTCTGGCATTATTGGAGATCGATCAATATTTCGGCGTTCCGGATCTGATGTTTGCTTACATTCTGCCGATAGGCTTCGTTGCGGCCAGATTTGGCAGAATTCCGGCGTTGAGCGTGGCGGTGGCGAGCAGTTTTTGCGCGGCGTTTTTCTTTGTCGAGCCCAAGTTCAGTTTTGAAATTGGCAGCAGCGACGATCTTACGGCGTGGCTGTCTTTTTGTACCGTCGCCTTGCTGATGAGTCAGGCTTTCGGCAAGCGATCCTTTAGAGATGAGTCCGACAATCTCGCGCCGGCGCGGTCAAACGGAATAAGGCGGCTGCCGGACTAATTATCGCGGTCCTTGGAGTGTTCACGAGACGCAGACACTCAAGCTTAGGCTCACACTGGACAACCGGCGGCCTGGCAGGGCGGCTGGCGGTGCTGGTGTTGATCGCGTTTTCTTTTTGCTGCTGTTCACTCAAGCCGGTGCCGGTCAATGGGGAACGGCCGATCAAGATTGTGGTGCTTGGCGATTCACTGAGCGCGGGTTTTGGTCTGCTCTGGGAGGCTGCCTTCCCGGAAAGGTTAGAGCGCGCTTTAAGGGATAAAGGCATCGCCGTTACCGTCGTGAATGCGGGCGTCTCCGGCGACACAGTTTCGGACGGGCTACGGCGGCTTGACCGGTCTGTTCCCGAGGATAGCGACGCAGTAATCATCGAGCTTGGCGCCAATGATGCCGAGCGCGGGATAAACCCGAGCCTGACCGAAGCGGCACTCGGTTCAATCCTGCAACGGCTTCAGGAGCGTCATATCCAGGTGCTGTTGGCCGGCTTTCGCGCGCCACCGAGCAAGGGGCCGGCTTATGTGCGCGCTTTCGCTGCGATCTATCCTTCGCTGGCCTCGACCTATTCGTATGTCTGGTATCCGGACATCCTCGATGGCGTGGCGGGTAATTCCAGCCTTATTCAGTTAGACGGCGAGCACCCCAACGCGGCAGGCGTCAACGTTATCGTCGAGCGAATCCTGCCGCAGGTCGAAGAGCTAATCACGCGCGCACGTGCGGTACGCACGCCCTGAACGTATTGAAAGCTGCTGCAGATTGAGACGGGTGAGGCGCCGGCGCACATCGCCCCGAAGTGCGGAGTTCAAACCCGTACGAGCGTCATGATGCCCTTCGGGAAGATCTCTTCCGGTTTGACGTGGCGCTTGGCTATTCCCTGCTCGTAGGTGTAACGCATGAATTGCTCGAGCGTCGGCCGGTTCTCTTCGATCCCGTAAGGGAATGTGTCGCCATCGAACATGTCCTGCATCTTGCGTGCGTAGACCGGCAACCACGGCAGCGGATAGCGCGATACGGCAGGGTCGAGAAGGCGCTCCAGGCTGCGGCGTTTGGATTCAACGAAGGCGTTAAACAGGTTGCGCGCGACCCATGGGTTCTCGTCCAGTACGTGCTTCTGCACTGTCATGATGTGCATGATCGGCCAGACCTTGGTGCGCTTGTAGTATTCCTGTTCCATCTCCTGATAGTCGGGAAACAGCCGTTCGACATCGGGATGGCGCTCTCGGAAACAATCCGGCGGCCGCGCGATCAGCGCGCAATCGATCTCGCCGTTTGCGAGCATCGTGCTGAGCGATTTGTCCGACACACGCGTGAGCTTCACGTCTTTCGGCAGATCGAGCTCGACCTTTTCGATCCGTCCCGCCTCGTTGGCGCCGGCCTGATACCAATGAACATCCTTGAGGCCCACGCCATGTTCATCGTTGAGCCAGCCGCGCATATAGACCGCCGCGGTGTGGGCCCATTCGGGCGAGCCGATGGTCTTGCCTTTCAGATCCTTGGCCGAGCGGATCTTGCTTTTCTTGTTCACGTAGAACGACGAGAAGCGGAACAACCGCGAGCAAACGACCGGGAGGCCGATAATATCGCTGTCGTTGCGCGTGACCTGCGCCATGAACTTGGCGAATGAGAGCTCGCTGACGTCCCATTCCCGATTGAAGGTGAAGCGCGCGAAGACCTCGTGATGGCCGAGCGTCAGCCAGGTGTGGTCAATGCCCTCGGCGTTGACCAGGCCCATCCGGAAGTCGCGAAAGTGATCGTAATCCGTCGTCGCGATCGTCAATTTCAGCTTGTTCATCCCGCGTTTCCTCCAGCTTTTGTGCGCCATAACTGCACGATATTGGCTCGCTTGCGCAATGCCCGCTTCAAACTCTCGCCGCGTGTGACGAAAATGAGCGACCGCGCAAAATCGCGAAGAGCCTAGTGGGGCGTAAGGTCTTAGTTTGTTTGAACAATCTCGATTGTTGCGAATCTTTCTTTGAGTGAAATCGGATTCCGCGGCGGCGGGTGAAAACTGACATCACGCAACACCGCGATTTATCTGAACAAATCGAAACGCTTTGACATCGCGGTTTGGTTTTGAGAAATGGCCGTCAATCTCGCTCGCGTACAAGGACGTTATGCGGTGACCCCGCAGGACGGAGCGGGAGGCGGTGCCCGCGGGTGGCGGCTCGTCACTGCCACTCCCGGGCGGCCTGGGCATCAGCCTGCCGGCACTATGACCGGCGCGCGAGGTGCATCGCTGGAAGTGCCACACCGGCTGGCGGGGAACCCGCCGCGTGAGCTGGTGTGTCACGAAGCCTGGCCCAGGTTGAGCCTTGGGATGAATAGTCCCATTGGCAGAGAGCCGTGGTGGGACGCCGAGAGGCGAGCGCGCAGCGCTCTGCGCGCGCCGCACCCGAAAGGTGCGGAGGTTGGATACGCGTCTGTCGGCGTTCCGCTTCCTTGCTTTTCTTCCGTTCTTACATTTCGTGGCTCGAAGCGCAGATCGTGAGGATACCGGTATCCACCGCCGGCATTCTCTGGCGAAGATCGGTGCGGAGAGCGAAAGGTAGAGAATTCTCGTCGCGTGACGATGACTTCGGGTGCGGATCGCATCGCGAGAACGCTTCTTCACGTCATGACATTGTCGCTGTTTGACATTGTGAAGTGGATCAGACGGCGGGCGGTCGCGCAGCCGCTAGATCAGCGGTCGTTGCGGAAGCTCCTCGTCGAAATACTGGCCGACGCGTGCCAGCGCGCGGGGATTGATCATGGTCAGCTTGCCGCCGGCGAGCTTGAACATCTCCATGCGGCGGAGTTTCGCCAGCGTCTTGTTGGTATGGACCAGCGACAATCCGAGGGCGTCGGCGATGTGCTCCTGGGTGAGCGGGAAGTCGAATGTGTCGTCAGTGACGAGCCCGAGCAGTTTCGCGCGCTTGTAGAGCGCGACGATCAAGGCGGCGATACGCTCGGCGGCGCTGCGGCGTCCGGCGCTGGTAAGGTTTTCATCGACGTAGCTCTCCTCGCGCGATCCAAGCCACGCCACGTCGAAGGCAAGTTCGGGCATCTGGCCGAACAGCCCCCAGACATCCCGCCGCGGCAGCAGGCAAAGTTCGACGTCGGTGAGAGCTTCGATGCCGTGGCGCGCAGCTTCGAACATCGCCGCCTGCAAGCCCAGAAGATCGCCGGGCAGCAGGAAGTTCAGAATTTGCCGCCGCCCATCGGGCAGCGTTTTGAAGCGAAAGGCCCAGCCGGAATACAACGTATAAAGGTTGGGGCAGTCGTCGCCGGCCCGGATGATCTGACTGCCGGCGGGCAGCTCCAGATGATCCCGCTTCATCTCGGCGATGACGCCCAGTTCGTTATCGCTGATCGGCCTGAACAACCCGCAGGCGCGCAACGCACATTCCTGACAGGGTACCTGCATGCAAAAAATCCTCTCAATAATAGAACGACGGCATTATTGAACCGACGTAATTCGTCTCATGGTTTGGGAAAAAAGTGCTGCTGCCGGAAAGTGCCCAGTTGAGTGACTTAGAATACGTTTGCCCGGAGATATGCCGTCGTTTCGGCCGAATAAGTCGCGGGCGAGCCCGGCAGGAAAGTTCCATTTCCACAATCAGGTTATTACATCTTTTGACAGAGTAAGGAGGCGGCGGTGTAGGATAGCTTTTCCAGCGGGCTGTGGGCGCTATTTTCACTTGAGTTCGGTCATGTCGTTTACTGAGGTGGTGCGGGTCAACGCGTCGGCGCGCGTGTGTCGGCAAGGCTGCTTCAGCCGTGACTCCTCCGCTAATCGAATCCAGGCCGCTTACGCAGCTCAATCGGAGCCTGTTCGTCACGGCCGTGCTGGCGGCGCTTATGCTGACGGCAATATTTTGGCTCTCCGGCCGCAATAGCGCGGACGACGCGTGGGTGGTTCATTCGCTATCGGTCCGGGATCAGCTCATTCGCGTATTGAGCCTGGTGCAGAGCGCCGAAACCGGCCAACGCGGTTATCTGCTGACCCGTCGCGAGGATTATCTCAGTCCCTACGTGATGGCGCTCGACCAGTTGCCGGCCAGCACCGACCGTCTTGCGGAGTTGCTTAGCGACAATCCCAGGCAAGCGGACAACATCGCCTCGCTACGCCAACTGGTTCAGCAGAAGCTCGACGAGCTGCGCTCGACCGTCGACCAGGAAAAAGTCGGCAATCACGCGGCCGCGCTGGCGATCGTGAACAACGACACCGGCTATCGGCTGATGAGAGAGATCCGCCAAAAGATCCTGGCGATGCAGGATGAGGAGAATGCGCTGCTGACGAGCCGGCAAGCCAGCGCCGCACGCTCGACCCTTTTGCTGCAGATTGGCGTTGCCTGCGCATTTCTGCTGATCGTAATTCTCGGCGTGCTGATTTCGCGATTTACGCGCCGGTCATTCGACGCGGTCGCGACAGCACGCGATCGGCTTGCGCTCGCCAATGAGCAATTGATCGAGCAGATCAGCCGCCGCGAGGAAGCCGAGAACCAGCTTCGGCAGTCGCAGAAGATGCAGGCGCTCGGCCAATTGACCGGCGGCATCGCTCACGATTTCAACAATATGCTGGGCGTGATCATCGGCGCGCACGATCTCATCCTGCGGCGCATTCGCAAGGGCGATTTCGGCATTGAGCGCTTCGTCGAAGCCGCAGCCAACGCGGCCCAACGCGCCGCAGTCCTCACCCAGCGGCTTCTGGCCTTCGCGCGGCAGCAACCGTTGGCGCCGCAGACAATCGACGCCAACAAAATGATTGCCGGCATGTCGGACCTGCTGCATTCGACGCTCGGCGAATTGATCCAGATCGAGACGGTTACCGCGGGTGGTTTGTGGCAGACCAGTGCCGACGCACAGCAGCTCGAGAGCGCGATCCTGAATATCTCGATCAATGCCCGCGATGCGATGCCGGATGGCGGCAAGCTCACGATCGAAACGGCGAACGCTTATCTCGACGAAGCCTATGCGCGGCAGAATCCGGAAGTCGAGCATGGTCAATTCGTGCTGATTGCTATCACGGACACCGGCACCGGTATGTCACCGGAGACAGTCGCCCGTGTGTTCGATCCGTTTTTCACGACCAAGCCGACGGGAAAGGGCACCGGCCTCGGCCTGAGCCAGGTTTACGGCTTCGTCAAACAGTCGCACGGGCATATCAAGATTTATTCGGAGTTCAGCGCTGGCACCACGGTGAAAATCTATTTGCCGCGGCAGGCCGGCGTCGGCACGGAAGCGAAGCCGGTTGCGATAGCTCCTGTGCGCACCGGCGATCGCGGCGAGATCATTCTGGTGGTCGAGGACGATCCGTTGATGCGGCGGCTGACCAGCGAGACCTTGCAGGAGCTCGGCTATACGGTGTTCAACAGCGAGAATGCGTTGGAAGCACTTGCCATCCTCGACCGTGAGCCCAACGTCAAGCTGCTGTTCACCGACGTCGTGATGCCGGATACCAACGGCAAGAAACTCGCCGATGAAGCAGTGCGCCGGCATCCTGGTCTAAAAGTTCTGTTCACGACCGGCTACACGGCGAATGCGGTCGTGCATGGCGGCGTGCTCGATACCGGCGTGGATCTTATTTCCAAGCCGTTCACGCTCGATCAGCTTGCGGCCAAGGTCCGCTCCGTCCTGGATCGATAGTGGGACGCGCCGGTTGTCGTATGTGCGGGCGTATTTGTCGCGCTGTCGTCGTTGTGTCGCGCAGCGCTTTCATCTAGCTTTTAGTCGTCCGGCTGACGGCAAAATTAAATAACGCAGCCGGAAAGCCGTTCGTGCCGCCGGTTCAAGAAGAGCGGGTCAACGGCGCGCCAGAGGGGGAGGACGACAATGCGTTGCAGAAGCGCAATTGCGGCTTATGCGGTCGCGTGTAGCGCACTGATCTTGCCGGCGACGATGTCGGCCGTGCACGCCGACGACAAGACCTATGTGATGAAGGTCGGTACACCGACGGTGAATGATACGCCGGAAGAATTCACCCGCGGCTTTTCCCAGATCGTCGAGAAGGAATTCGGCGGCCGCCTCAAGGTCGAGATTTATTCCGCCAGCAAATTGGGTTCGATTCCGCGCGAAATTGAAGGGCTGCAGTTCGGCTCGATCGAGTGCGGTATTTTCCCGCCTGAGTTCTATGTCGGCATCGATGAGCGCTTTGAAGTACTGGCAGCGCCGGGCATGCTGGATTCGCTCCAACACGGACAGCGCCTTCTCGCTCAGCCGGAAGTGATGAAGATGATGCTGGGCCTTGGCGCCGATAAGGGCCTGCACGGTATCGGCCTATACATGGCGTTGCCTTCCGTCCTCTCGTCGCGAAGTCCGATCCGGACGCTCGCCGACCTTAAAGGCAAGAAGGTCCGGGTGTTCGCTTCAAAGTTTCAAACCGCAGCCTTCGAGCGGCTCGGCGCCACTCCGATAGCGATGAGCACAGGCGACGTTTTGCCGGCGCTGCAACAGGGTGCGATCGACGGTGCGATTTCCGGTATTACGGTTTTCAACGCCATGCATTTTCAGGATGCGGCGAAATACGTCACCGAAATCAATCAACCGCCGATCTTTCTCATCATCGAGGTCAGCAAGCGTTGGTTCGACGCGCTACCGAAGGATTTGCAGGACATCATCGATCGGGCTGGTGCCGAAGAATTGGTGGCGATCAATCCATTTGCCGTAGCGCTGTGGCAGAAAGCACGCAAATCCTGGGTCGACAGCGGAGGTGAGCTGATCAGCTTGCCGGCCGATGACCAGGCTTCCATGATGAAGGCGCTCACCGGCGTCGGCGAGGATATCGCCAAGACCAAACCGCAGCTTTATGACGCTTACAAGGTGGTGACCGCGGCGGCGCAGCGTACGCGTTGAATGGGAATGGTTCGGTCGAACCGACCGAACCTGCAGGGGGGGCGTGATGATGAAGGCAGCGCGTACATGGATGCGCGGGATATCAATGGCCGGCGCTTTGCTGGTGTCGGTGGCGCTGACGACGGCAGCCCAAGCCGACGACAAGCCGATCGCGATGAAAATATCGCTGGTTACGCTCGATGATGCCTTGCATCTCTACGCGCGCAACTACGCCGAAGCGGTCGAGCGGGATTCCAAAGGCCGTATCAAGCCCGAAATCTTTCCAGCGAGCCAATTGGGCTCGACCGAGCGACAGGCCGAAGCCGTGCAATTCGGCGCTATCCAGTGTCAGGTGGTGGCGCCGGAATTTCTGGTCGGCATCGACGAGCGCTTCGAAGTGCTGGCGGCTCCCGGTCTCGTCACCTCGTGGCAGGCCGGACAACACCTCGCGGCCGATCCGGCGGTGCAAGGCCTGATGCTCGGTCTCGGCGCCGATAAGGGCCTGCATGGCGCCGGGCTTTTCATGGCGTCGCCATCATCCATCATCGCCACCAAGCCGATCCGCCGCCTCGCCGACTTCAAGGGCAAGAAAATCCGGATCTTCGCGTCGCAATTCGAGAACGTCGCGATGCAGCGTTTGGGCGCTATACCGAAACGGATGACATTGGCTGAAGTGCTGCCGGCCTTGCAGGACAATTCCATCGATGGCGCCGTCGCCAGCGTCAGCAACGACAACACCATGCACTACGTGAGCGCGGCGAAATACATCACCGAGATCGGTCAGCCGGTGATCTTCGGCATCGTCGAGATCAGCAAGAAATGGTACGACACCTTGCCCGGCGACTTGCGGCAAATCCTCGACAAGGACGCCGCTTCGGAAGCTTTGGCGATGGAACGTCAGGCGATCGCGATCGACGATCAGGCGCGCAATACCTGGGTGGACACCGGCGGCGAATTGATCAGCCTGCCGAGCGACGAGCAATCGTCGCTTCTCAAAATTATCGGCAGCGCCGGCGACGAGGTGGCAAACACAAAGCCGGCTTTGCTTGCGGCCTATAAAATAGTCACCGACGCGGCACAACGCGCGCAGTGATGGGGAGATTTTCGTTGTCGGCGGAAAAGGGATCATCTAGCCTTATGGCTCGGCAACGGCAGGGGTGCGGTCTTAGGCCGCAACCGTTCGCAATACGAATACGACACAGTCAGGAGAATTCAGGCTTGGCTGCTGCCTTCCTTGGGTAGGAAGCGGCGCCAGACAGGGAGGGGAAATATGCGTCTTGGGGAACGCAAAACCGGCCTGTGTAAAGCAATGTCGGCAGTGCTGGCCGCCGGCGCAGTGTTTGTCTTGCCGCTAACGCATGCGACCGCGCAGGCGCAGGACAAGACCTATGTGATGAAAGTCACAACTCCAACGCTTAACGATGCGCCGCATCAACTTTCCAAGAATTTCGGCGCCGCGGTTGAGCGGCTGTCGGGCGGGCGCATCAAGGCTGAGATTTATCCGGCGAGCCAACTCGGCTCGATCCCGCGGCAGATCGAAGGCGTACAATTCGGCGCGATCCAGGCGGCGGTCATTCCGCCTGAGTTTTTCGTCGGCGTTGACGAGCGCTTCGAGGTGATGGCCGCGCCAGGACTGGTCGAATTCTCTGGAGCATGGCCAGCGGCTCGCCCGCGATCCACAAGTGCTCAAGCTGATGTTGAGCCTTGGAGCCGATAAGGGCCTGCATGGCGCCGGGATGTTCGAGGCGCAGCCGGACAGCATCGTATTTCGGACGCCGGTGCGCCACCTGGCGGACTTCCAGGGCAAGAAGATCCGTATCTTCGCGTCCGACTTCCAATCCGAAGCTCTCAGACGTCTCGGTGCGACGCCGGTCGCGATGACGCTTGGCGATGTGCTGCCGGCGATTCAGCAGGGCGCGATCGACGGCGGCGTTGCCGGCATCACGGTCTTCAACGCTTTCCACTATCAGGATGCGGCAAAGTACGTGACCGAGACCAATCAGCCGCAGATTTTCCTGATGGTTGAGATCAGCCGTAAATGGTACGACTCGTTGCCGGCCGATTTGCAGCAAGCCGTCGATAAGGCGGCGGCCGAAGAGACTGTAACGATCAATCCCATCGCAATCGACTTGTTCAACAAGGCGCGCAAGTCCTGGACCGACAGTGGCGGCGAATTGATCAGCCTGCCGCAGGATGAGCAGGCGCAAATGATGCAAACGCTCTCGAGCGTCGGCGACGACATCTCCAAAGCCAAGCCGGGCGTCCGTGAGGCTTACGAGATTGTCACTGCAGCCGCGAAGCGAACGCGCGTGGCGCCGAGCCAGTGATCTGAAAGCGCGCGAGGGGGCAGGTCCGACAATCATGGAAATTCTTGTTACAGGCGTAAGGTGGCTGTTGGCGGTCACCCGCACTATCGCAGGTGTCTGCCTGCTTGGCAGCGTCGCTATCAACTTCGTCAATATCATCGGGCGTTATTTCTTCAGCGTATCGATCCCGTGGGCGGAAGAGATCATGCTCTTCCTCATGGTGGGGTGCGTGTTCACCGGCTGCTGCAGCGTGGCCTGGGAAGGCAAGCAGATCCGTATGGACGTCGTGGTTGGTATGTTGCCGGCGAAGATACGCACACTGCTTGCACTGTTTTCGGAACTTGTGCTGATCGCCACTGCGGCGGCCGTGACCGCATTCGCTTATCCGGTCATCGTTCAGCTTGCGCAATTCGATGAACGCAGCCAGGCGGCGAATTTCCCGCTGGTCATTCCGCAGGCGATGGTACCGATCGGTTATACGCTGATGGCTGTGCTGGTTGCCGTACGTCTGATGTCGTCGCGCCGTTCGCAAGGCGCGGACGCCGGCCCAGATACGTCGCGGCATTAGGGCGGGCGACGATGGCGTATTTCATCTATTTCGTTTTGCCGCTGATCCTGCTGGTGATCGGTTTTCCGATTTTCCTCATTCTACTGGTCACCTCGATCGTTGCGGTGCTGACGGTGGCCGATGTGCCGACCGAAGCGATCCAGACTTATATGTTCGGCAGCCTCGACAATTTCCCGCTGCTCGCGGTGCCATTTTTCGTGCTTGCCGGTGAGATCATGGCGCAAGGCGGCATCGCGCGGCGCGTTATCGCCATGGTAATGGCGATGGTCGGCGGTGTGCGCGGTTCGCTCGCCGTCACTACCGTTGCAGCATCGGAATTGTTTGGCGCAATGTCGCATACCGCCGTCGGCACGGTGGTTGCGATGGGACGGATGATTTATCCCTCGCTGCTTGAAGGCGGCTACAACGAGCGTTTCGCTGTCGGGCTGATCGCGTCCTCGGGCGCGATCGCTGTGGTCATTCCGCCGTCGATCGCGATGATTCTTTACGCGATCTCCGCCGAGCAGTCGGCGGTGATGCTGTTTACCGCGGGCATCCTGCCTAGCCTTCTGATCGGCGTCATCGATGCCATCTATGTCATGGGCTATGCGCGTGTGAAGGGTGTGCCGCTCGGTGACCGCGCGCACTGGGCGGCGATCTGGAAGACCGGCAAGGAAGCGAGCTGGTCGGTCGGCTCGCTGGTCGTGATCTTCGGCGGCATTTATGGCGGCGTATTCACGCCGACCGAAGCCGCAGGTGTCGCGGTGGTGTACTCGCTCTTCGTCACGATGTTTATCTATCGCGAGGTCAATCTCGCCAGCCTGTGGCGCATCGTGATGTCGTCGGCGTTTTTGATCTCGCAGATTCTGCTGATCGTGACCTCGGCTGGAATTTATTCGTGGCTGCTGACCACAAGCGGCATCCCGCAACAGATCGTATCGTCGATCGAAGGCTTGCATCTCGCGCGCTGGGAGCTGCTGCTGATTCTCAATATCGGGCTGTTGCTGGCTGGAAGTTTTCTGGAACCGCCAGCCGCGATCCTGATCCTGACACCCTTGCTATTGCCGATTGTGCGCGCAGTCGGCGTCAATCCGATTCACTTTGGCATCATCGTGGCGGTCAACCTTAGCGTCGGCATGTATACGCCGCCGTTCGGACTCAATCTGTTCTCGTCGCAAGCGATCTTTAATGCGCCGCTAAGCCGCATCTATCTCGGCGTATTGCCATTTCTTGTCGTTAATTTCATCGCGCTTCTTATTATTACTTATATCCCCGCAATTTCGCTGGTTTTGGTCAGTCACTGATAAACGCAGCAGATTTAATCGGTCTCTCCGCCTTCAGGAACCAATGCCGCGCCGCTTTGTTTGCCTCACGCGGGACTATCCCGCAAATAGGAGTAGCCTCATGAGCAATCAGAACCAAAATCCGGGCCAGCAGGGCGGTCAGCAGAAACCCGGCCAGCAGAATCAGCAGCCCGGGCGTCAGGGCCAACAGGGTGGCCAGCAAGGCGGCGGTGGTGGTCAGGGTGGCCAAGGTGATCAGGGCGGCCAAGGTGGCCAGCACGGCGGACAGCAGAACAAATAAACAAGTCTTCTGACAATTTGAATCGAAAGGTCCTCTGGTTATACTAGCCGGGGGACTTTTTTATAATTGCGGCGTTGTTATCTCAATTCCGAGGTATTCGAAATCATTTCAAATAGATTGATGGGGCGACCGTGAAGCTATTCAGATGTCAGCACTGCGCGCAGCTTCTCTATTTTGAGAACCACACCTGCGAGAAGTGCGGTCATCGCCTCGGTTATATCGCTGAAGCGGAGACACTCTCCGCGCTTGATCCGGAAGGCGACAATTGGCGTGCGCTCGCGTTCAAGAACAAGCTCTACCGGTTTTGCTCCAACGCACAATACGACGCATGCAACTGGCTGATCGAGGCGGACTCGCCGGACACGTTCTGCGCGGCTTGTCGGCACAACCACACCGTGCCGGATGCGTCAATTTCCGAAAATCTTGTCGCTTGGCAAAAGATCGAAATCGCCAAGCATCGGCTGTTCTACACGCTGATGAAGTTGAGGCTGCCGCTCGATTGCGGCTTCAACGACGACCGTGAGCGGCTTGCGTTCGATTTCTTGGGGACGCCGGTCGATGAGGCAACGACGAAGGTCATGACCGGCCATGAGCACGGTCTGATCACTGTGGCGCTTGATGAAGCTGACGACGCTGAGCGTGAAAAACGGCGCGCGACGATGCACGAGCCGTATCGGACATTGCTCGGCCACTTCCGCCACGAGGTCGGTCATTATTATTGGGACATTCTGGTGCGCGACGCCAACCAGCTTGAGGGCTGCCGCCGCATTTTCGGCGATGAACGTGAGGATTACGCTCAGGCTCTGCAAAAGCACTACGCCGAGGGTGCGCCGCCGAACTGGCAAGACAGCTTTGTCAGCGCCTATGCGACCACCCATCCGTGGGAGGATTTCGCCGAAACCTGGGCGCACTACCTGCATATTGTCGATACGCTGGAGATGGCTCGTGCCTTTGGCATCTACGTCAATCCGCCGCTTGCGCGCAGCGGCGAGCTCGAAGCCGCAGTCGATTTTCAGCCGTATCGGGCGCCTGACATCGCCACCTTGGTCGATACTTGGCTTCCGCTGAGCAATGCATTGAATGAGCTTAACCGCACCATGGGGCAGCCGGACCTTTATCCGTTCATCCTGTCGCCGACAGTCATCAAGAAGCTTGGTGCCATCCATGACCTTGTCCACGGCCACGGGCTCCCGGCCACAGAGCCACACGCCGAGCCTGCGCCGGAACCAGTTCCTCCCAAGGACGCCAAGGAATCTGAGGTCGCCAAAGTCGTGCAGGAACTCCTCCAACAGGCGTCACAACCGCAAGGCACGCTAGCCTCGCCGCCCTCATAAGATTTTTTCAACCTAAAAGCATTTTCCGCAGGAACCTCTGCCTTTTTGCTGCGTTTGGGGTCAGGGCAAGGAAGGTGAGAGCCGCGCGTGCGGGGGATTCTACGTCGGATTAATGGCTTATGGCGGGACCAGAGCCCGTCTGATGGCAAGCGTTCAGTTTGGCTGATCGCGCTGCGCCCTGCCTTTCTCCCGGATCTCTCTGCTGCCGCTCCCACCTCATCGTTGTGCTATCCCCGCGCCGGCGCGGGCTCCGGAGAGCCTTATGGACACGTCTGAACTCATTAACCCGGCTCCCGCCAATGGTTCCGCTCATCCGGAGAAGGTCGTTACGACTGCCGAACATGGCCAGAACGGCGATGCCATCGCCGACGGTCAGGGACTCGCCGAGCTGCTGCACGCGCTGCAAGCGATGCGGGTCGGTGACTTCTCGGTTCGGATGCCCGGCGACCGGCTCGGAATCATGGGCAAGATCGCCGACACCTTTAACGAGATCGTTGCCACCAACGAGCGGATGGCAAGCCAGCTCGAGCGGGTAGGTCAGGTTGTCGGCCGCGAGGGCAAGACCCGCCAGCGCGTGCGCTTTGGCCAAACTGATGGCGCCTGGGGTGAGATGGAAACCTCGGTCAACTCGCTGATCGACGACCTGCTCTGGCCGACCACAGAAGTGACCCGCGCCATCGCAGCGGTGGCGCAGGGCGACCTACTTCGGACCGTTGCGCTTGACGTCGACGGCCGTCCGCTCAAGGGCGAATTTCTGCGGTCCGCAGAAATCGTCAACACGATGATCAAGCAGCTCAATGTGTTCACGTCCGAGGTGACGCGTGTCGCCCGCGAAGTCGGCACGGAGGGCAAGCTGGGCGGCCAGGCGCAAGTGCGTGAAGTGACTGGCGTGTGGAAAGACCTCACCGAGAGCGTGAACTCGATGGCGTCGAACCTTACTGCGCAGGTCCGTAACATCGCCGAGGTGACGATCGCGGTCGCCAACGGCGACCTGTCGAAGAAGATTACCGTCGACGTCCGTGGCGAAATCCTGCAGCTCAAGGAAGCCATCAACACGATGGTGGATCAGCTTCGCTCGTTCGCCTCGGAGGTGACGCGCGTTGCGCGCGAAGTCGGCACCGACGGCAAGCTTGGCGGACAGGCCATCGTGCCCGGCGTCGCCGGGACATGGAAAGACTTGACCGATTCGGTGAACGCCATGTGCGGCAACCTCACCGACCAGGTGCGTAACATTGCCCACGTGACCACCGCCGTGGCGCGCGGCGACTTGAGCCGCAAGATTACGGTCGATGTGCGCGGCGAAATTCTCGAATTGAAAGACACCATCAATACGATGGTGGATCAGCTCAACTCGTTCGCGTCGGAAGTGACGCGTGTCGCCCGCGAAGTCGGCACCGAAGGCAAGCTCGGCGGCCAGGCGCAAGTGCCAGGTGTTGCCGGCACTTGGAAGGATTTGACCGACAGCGTGAACTTCATGGCCGGCAACCTCACGGCTCAGGTCCGCAACATTGCCGACGTCGCAACGGCAATCGCCGGCGGCGACTTGTCGAAAAAAATCACCGTGAACGTCTCCGGCGAAATTCTGCAGCTGAAGGAAACCATCAATACGATGGTGGACCAGCTCAACGCCTTTGCCGGCGAAGTGACGCGCGTCGCGCGCGAGGTCGGAACCGACGGCCGGCTTGGCGGTCAGGCCAACGTGCTCGGCGTTGCCGGCACCTGGAAGGACCTGACCGATTCAGTCAACTCGATGGCCTCGAACCTTACCTCGCAGGTGCGCAATATCGCCGAGGTCTCGACGGCTATCGCTTCCGGTGACCTATCCAAGAAAATTACGGTCGATGTGCGCGGTGAAATCGCCGAACTGAAGGACACCATCAACACGATGGTGGATCAGCTCAATGCGTTCGCCGGCGAGGTGACGCGCGTGGCGCGTGAGGTCGGTACCGAAGGCAAGCTCGGCGGTCAGGCCACGGTGCGCGGTGTCGCCGGAACGTGGAAGGATTTGACCGACTCAGTCAACTCGATGGCGTCGAACCTCACCGGGCAGGTCCGCAATATCGCCGAGGTGGCGACCGCTGTGGCGCGCGGCGACTTGAGCCGCAAGATCACGGTGGACGTGCGCGGCGAAATTCTCGAGCTGAAAGATACGCTCAACACGATGGTGGACCAGCTCAACGCGTTCGCCGCCGAAGTGACGCGCGTCGCGCGTGAAGTGGGCACGGAAGGTAAGCTCGGCGGTCAGGCTAACGTGCCGGGCGTCGGCGGCACGTGGAAGGATTTGACCGACTCGGTCAACTCCATGGCGTCGAACCTCACCGGTCAGGTGCGTAACATCGCCGAAGTCGCGACGGCCATCGCCGGCGGCGACTTAAGCCGCAAGATCACGGTCGACGTGCGTGGTGAAATTTTTCAGTTGAAGGAAACGCTCAATACAATGGTGGACCAGCTCAACCGCTTCGCCGGCGAGGTGACGCGTGTTGCTCGCGAGGTCGGCACCGAAGGCCGCCTTGGCGGTCAGGCCAACGTGCCGGGCGTCGCCGGCACCTGGAAAGACCTGACCGATAGCGTGAACTCGATGGCAGGCAATCTTACGGCCCAGGTGCGCAATATCGCCGAAGTGACCACTGCCGTGGCCCGCGGCGACCTCGGCCGCAAGATCACGGTGGACGTGAAGGGCGAAATTCTTGAGCTGAAAAACACCATCAACACGATGGTTGACCAGCTCAATGCGTTCGCCTCCGAAGTGACACGTGTCGCGCGCGAGGTCGGCACGGAGGGCAAGCTCGGCGGTCAGGCCGGTGTGCCGGGCGTTGCCGGCACCTGGAAGGACCTGACCGACAACGTCAACTTCATGGCGTCAAACCTGACCGCACAGGTGCGCAATATCGCCGAGGTGGCAACGGCTATCGCCGGCGGCGATCTGTCGAAGAAGATCACGGTCGACGTGCGCGGCGAAATGCTGCTGCTCAAAGACACACTCAACACCATGGTCGAGCAGTTGCGCTCGTTTGCCGCCGAAGTGACGCGCGTCGCGCGCGAGGTGGGCACCGACGGCCGGCTGGGCGGACAAGCTGTCGTGCCCGGCGTTGCCGGCACATGGAAGGACCTGACCGACAACGTCAACTTGCTGGCGGCGAACCTCACCACTCAGGTGCGTAACATCGCCGAAGTGACGACGGCCGTGGCGCGCGGCGACTTGTCGCGCAAGATCACGGTGGATGTGCGCGGTGAAATCGCCGAACTGAAAAATACCATCAATACGATGGTCGACCAGCTCAACGGCTTTGCTTCGGAAGTGACGCGTGTCGCGCGCGAAGTCGGCACCGAGGGTCTGCTTGGCGGTCAGGCGGCGGTGCCCGGCGTTGCCGGTACCTGGAAGGATCTGACCGATACCGTGAACGTGATGGCCGCCAACCTCACCGAGCAGGTGCGCGGCATCGTGAAGGTGGTGACGGCGGTCGCCAACGGCGACCTCAAGCAAAACCTTGCGGTGAAATCGAAGGGCGAAGTGGCGGCGCTCGCCGAAACCATCAACAACATGACCGATACGCTTGCGACATTCGCCGATCAGGTGACGACAGTGGCGCGCGAAGTCGGCGTTGAAGGCCGACTTGGCGGTCAGGCCAATGTGCCCGGCGCCTCCGGCACTTGGAAGGATCTGACCGGAAACGTCAACCTTCTTGCCGCCAACCTGACCACGCAGGTACGCGCCATCGCCGAAGTGGCAACCGCCGTCACCAAAGGCGACCTGACGCGGTCGATTCAGGTGGAAGCACGCGGCGAAGTCGCGGAGCTGAAAGACAACATCAACACGATGATCGACAATTTGCGGCTCACCACCGACCGCAACACCGAGCAGGATTGGCTGAAGACCAATCTCGCCAAGTTCACCAATATGCTGCAAGGCCAGCGCGACCTCACGACTGTGGGCCGGCTGTTGCTCTCCGAGCTGACACCGCTCGTCAACGCCCACCAGGGCGTGATCTACCAGATGGAAGGTGAGGAAGGCCCCGACCTCAATCTGCTTGCTGCTTACGCCGATGACGGCGCCAACGGCCACCCTGCATCGCTGCGTCTGGGCGAGGGACTGATCGGGCAGTGCGCGGTGGACAAGCGGCGCATGCTGATCTCCGAAATGCCCGCCAATGCGGTGCCGATCGCGTCGGCGCTGTTCAAGGCGCCACCGAAGAACGTCATCGTGCTACCGGTGCTGTTCGAGAATCAGGCTAAGGCGGTGATCGAGCTTGCTTCGATCAACGAATTCACCGCGCTGCAAACCATGTTCCTTGAACAGCTCACGACTTCGATCGGTATCGTGCTCAATTCGATCGAAGCCACCATGCAGACCGAAGGCCTGCTCAAGCAGTCGCAACAGCTCGCCGGCGAATTGCAGGCGCAGCAAAGGGAGCTGCAGCAGACCAACGAGCAACTCGAACAGAAGGCGCAACAGCTCGCTGAGCGAAACGTCGAGGTCGAGCGCAAGAATCAAGAAATCGAGCAGGCGCGCCGCGCGCTGGAGGAAAAGGCGACCGAACTCGCACTAACCTCGAAGTATAAGTCGGAATTCCTGGCGAACATGTCGCATGAGCTGCGTACGCCGCTCAACTCGATCCTGATCCTCGGCCAACAGCTGACCGACAACCCCGAAGGCAACTTGACGGGAAAACAAGTCGAGTTTGCCCGCACGATTCACGGCGCCGGCACCGATCTGCTCAACCTCATCAGCGATATTCTCGATCTGTCGAAGATCGAGTCCGGCACCGTCACCGTCGATGCCCAGGAGGTGTTTTTCTCTAATCTCGTTGACGCAGTTGCCCGGCCGTTCCGCCACGAAGCAGATACGCGGCAACTCTCGTTCGAGGTTCATGTCGATCCGGCGCTTGGGCGTACGATCACAACCGATACCAAACGCTTGCAGCAGGTGCTCAAGAATTTGCTGTCGAACGCATTCAAGTTTACAGCGCAGGGCGGCGTACGGCTCAACGTCACTGCGGCGCTCGGCGGGTGGGGCGTCGATCATCCGGTGCTGAGTCAGGCGCCGGCGGTCGTGGCTTTCGAAGTCGCCGACACCGGTATCGGCATTCCGCAGGAGAAACAGAAGATTATCTTCGAGGCCTTCCAGCAGGCCGACGCCTCGACCAGCCGCAAATACGGCGGTACCGGGCTTGGTCTCGCCATCAGCCGCGAACTGGCGAGCTTGCTCGGTGGCGAAATTCACCTGAGCAGTTCGCCCGATTCAGGTTCGAGCTTTACCCTCTATCTGCCGGTCAAATATGTCGGGCCGACCATTGCGCCGCATTTTGCCATCGCCCCGACGGTGGCGCCGGCGCAGCTTGCCGGGCTGCACATTGCGGCCGAGCGTTCGGTCGAACCGATCCCGGACGACCGGATGGATCTGAACCCGGGCGATCACATCCTGCTGATCGTCGAGGACGACCCGCATTACGCGCGTACCCTGATCGATCTCGCGCGCGATAAGGGCTTCAAGGCTTTGTTAGCTCAACGCGGTGACGACGCACTCAATCTCGCCAAGCAGTATCAGCCGACGGCAGTCTCGCTCGACGTATTTCTGCCCGACATGCTCGGCTGGAACGTGCTCAGCCAGCTCAAGCAGAGCTCGCTCACTCGACATATTCCGGTGCAGATCGTCACGCTCGATGAGGATCGTCAGCACGGCCTGGCGCGCGGCGCCTTCTCGTTCGTCACCAAGCCGACAACTCGTGAAGGCATCTCCGAGGCCATATCGAAGATCAAGGAATTTTCACAGCCGCGGCAACGGCGGCTGCTGGTAGTCGAGGACAATAAAGCCGAGCAGATGAGCATTCGCGAGCTGCTCGGTCACGACGATATCGAAATCGTCAACGCCAGTACGGGCGACGAAGCCCTGGCGACGATGCGCGAGCAGCCCTGTGATTGCGTTGTGCTTGATCTCAGACTGCCCGACATGTCGGGGTTCGAGGTACTGGAGAAAATGCGCGGAGAAAGTGCGCTGGCGGACGTGCCGGTTGTTGTCTTCACCGGCCGTGAGTTGTCGGCCGAGGAAGATGCCCGACTTCACACCATGGCGCGCAGCATCGTGGTCAAGGGTGTCGAATTTCCCGAGCGGTTGCTCGATGAGACGGCGTTGTTCCTGCATCGTGTTATCGGCGATCTGCCGGCCGAAAAGCAGAACATGCTGGAGAAGCTCAATAGCTCCGATGAAGATCTCGTGGGACGCACCGCGCTTCTGGTCGACGACGACTTCGCGCAATATCTTCGCGTTGTCGAGCGTGCTTGAGCGTCGCGGCATGAAGGTCCTGACCGCGACGACCGGCAACGAGGCGATCGCCCTGGTTGAGGAAACTCCGGAACTTGCGATCGTTCTGATGGACATCATGATGCCGGAAATGGATGGCTATCAGACGATTGAAAAGATCCGCGAGAACAAGGCCTATCGCCGTCTGCCGATCATTGCGCTCACTGCCAAAGCGATGAAAGGCGACCGCGAGAAGTGCCTCGAGGCTGGCGCGTCCGATTATCTCGCCAAGCCCGTCAACACCGAACAGCTATTGTCCGCCCTGCGGATGTGGCTGCATCGCTAGGCGGGGAATGCTCATGAACGAGAAAGTTAACGTCCTGCTCGTTGACGATCAGCCCGACAAGCTGCTCGCCTATGAGGTCATCCTGGGTGAACTCAACGAGAACCTGGTCAAGGCGGCGTCGGCACGCGAAGCCTTGCAGTTTCTTCTGAAGAACGATGTTGGGGTCGTGCTGATTGACGTCTGTATGCCGGAACTCGACGGCTTCCAACTGGCAGCGATGCTGCGCGAGCATCCGCGGTTCAAGGAGACCGCGATCATCTTCATTTCCGCGATCCATCTTACCGACGTGGACCGTATTCGTGGCTATGCGATGGGTGCGGTTGACTATGTTCCGGTTCCGGTGATTCCGGATGTATTGCGCGCAAAGGTGAAGATTTTCGTCGAGTTGCATCGTAAGACCCGCGAACTCGAGCAGATGAACCTGAAGCTTGAGCGTCGCGTTGCCGAGCGCACGAAGGAACTCGAAGCTTCGAACGCCCGACTTTTGCAAAGCGAACAAGGCAGGAAGTCTCGCACTTGCTGTGGGCCAAATGGGTTCCTGGGATTGGGACCTTACAACCGGCGAATGGCGCTGGGACGAGGGCCAGTACCGTATCTTCGGCGTGGATCGTGATAGTTTTCAGGTCAACGCCGAAAATGTAGCCGGAACTCATTCATCCTGACGACATCCAGCCGCTGCGCGAGTTGGTCCAGCGCATGTCTAAAGGCGAACCGGCCCAGCACAGCGATTTCCGAGCGAGGCGGCCCACTGGCGAAATACGCTGGTGCACCGGTACGGCGGCGGCATCGATTGACCCGAGCGGCCGCGTGCTGCGCATCAGCGGGGTCACGATCGACATCACCGATCGGAAGGAAGCAGAGGAGCGTCAGGGTCTGTTGGCGCGTGAAGTCGACCATCGCGCGCGCAATGCGCTTGCCGTAATCCAGTCGATCATCCGCCTGACGCGGGCGAAGAATGTCGACGATTATGTGCAGACCGTGGAGGGCCGCATCAAAGCGCTGGCGCGGGCGCATACGTTGCTTTCGGACTCGCGCTGGCGCGGCGCTGATCTCGGCACATTGGTCGCCGAGGAAGTGGCGCCTTATCGAACAAACGACAAAGTCGAGATCAAGGGCCCCAATATCGCATTGTTGCCGGCGACGGCGCAGGGCATCGCGCTGGCGCTGCACGAGCTTGCTACCAACGCTGCGAAGCATGGCGCACTGTCGTCACTGAAGGGCAACATCAGTTTGGCGTGGCAGATGCAGTCCGATACTTTGGTACTGAACTGGGTTGAGGACGGCGGTCCGAGGATCAAACCGCCGACGACCCGCAGTTTCGGGCTAAAGGTCATCCGCGCCAGCATTGAGCAGCAACTCGGCGGCGAGACGACGTTCGACTGGGCTCCGGAGGGTTTGCGCTGCACGTTATCAATACCGCTTGCCGAGCGGCTTAAGTCGTTCAAGCGTGACGGAGCACATGACGAGGACAGAAAGAACGGGACGCCAATTACCTTCAGTAAGTCTGGCCGGCCGCGCGTACTGCTGGTTGAGGACGAGGCGTTGGTCGGCATCATGATCCAGGAGTGCCTGACCGAGTTTGGTTTCCAGATCACCGGTCCGGTCTGCACCGCTTCAGAAGCCTTGTCTGCCGCGAAGGACGGTCACTTCGACGCGGCGATCCTCGATATCAATCTCGGAGACGGCTCGGTGTACCGGGTCGCGGAAATCCTTTCAGCGCGCGGTGTGCCGTTCATATTTGTTACCGGCTACGATTCCGGCAGCGTTGACAGTCGCTTCCAGGAGGTGCCGGTTTTGCAGAAGCCGATCGAGCGTCAGATGCTGCAGAAAATTTTCCCGGCCCAGGCAAGCCGCGCAATCGCGAGCTAGTTTGCCGACCAGAGATCGACGGTCTTGTCGTCGCTGCCCGAAGCAAGACGGTGGCCTTCCGGCGCAACCGCGAGTGAGCGTACGGCGGCGGAATGGCCGGTCAGCGCGTGTAGGAACTGCCCGCCCTGGGCATCCCATGTCATGACATTGTTGTTGCTGCCCGCGGCGTAAATGTATTTGCCGTCGGCCGAGAATTGCACGGCATTGAGATTGCTGGATTCCGAGACCAGCGTGCGAGCCAGCTGTCCGGTCGTTACGTTCCAGATTGCGACAGGAGTTGCCGTTACCACTTGCAGCGATGCGTTTGCCGTCGGGCGCGACCGCAACGGAAAGGACCTGGCCGCCCTGATTCGTGAACATCTGCAAATTCTGCCAAGTGTCGGCATCCCAGATTCGGACGGTGCCGTCTTTGCTGCCGGTGACGAGCATCTTGCCGTCCGGAAAATAGGCGACCGATGTGACAACATCGGAGTGTCCGCGCAGCACGCGCAACAGCTCTCCGGTCGCGGCGCTCCACACCTTGATGTTGGAATCCGCACTACCCGAAACGATACGGGTGCCGTCCGGCGATACCGCGATCGACCAGACTGCGGGCGGTACTTCCCACGAATAGGTTTGTTCGGAGCGCAATGTCCGGATCGCCTCTCCAGTATCAGCATCCCAGATCACCACACTGCGGTCGAAGCTGCCGGATACGATTCGCTTGCTGTTCGGCAAGTATGCGACCGACGAGATAGGTTCGGTGTCGCCGCTTAATGTCTTGAGCACCTGTCCGGACGTTGCGTCCCAGATCTTCAGCGTCCGATCGACGCTGCCCGATACTAGCGTGCGTCCATTCGGAGCGAATGCGACAGCGGTGACCGGACCGGAATGTCCGCTAAGCGTCAGCAGCTTTGCGCCAGAGCCACCAGAGCCGCCGGAGAAGGCAATAACAATTCCGATCAACAGGACGGCCGCGATGGCGCCCGCGATCGACAGTCGCGTCACTCTGGCCTGTCGGTTGTCCGGCCATAACTGGTCGCGCCAGTCGGTTGGGATCGCTGAGGCAAACGAGAAGGATTTGTTGGCGCCGGGTGATTCCTGCGAGGCGGCTGGCTGGACCGCGGTGCTGTTGCGGCGTGGCGCATCGCCGGAACTTGCGGCTTGACGCTCCGCGGTGGGAGGCCTGGACGACGGCGCCTTGGTCTCACGGCTGGGCGGCGATTTTGGCGCTTGGGCGAGGATGCCATCCATCGCCTTGATCAGGCGATCCATGTGGTAGTCGAAGTCCTGACCGGTATCGAGTTTTACTGCATTGCGGAACGCAAAATCCTTCAGGCTCGGCGGCAACTGTTCTGAACTCGGCATCCGCGTATTGCCGATCAGCACCGGGATGACCGGGACGCGGCGCCGCAGTGCAGTTTCAACCTCGACGCGAACGGGATCGGCTTCTTCCTGGATTCGTTCGTTGGCGCCGGGTATGGCGCCGAGCCAGGCCGGTCCGATGATCGAAAGCAGGATGTGGGTTGAGCGCAGCACTTCGTTGATGTGCACGCGGAAGTCGATGCCGACAGGAATATCGTCGATATCGCGGAAGATCGCTTCCTTGCCGTAATGAGCGATCAGCCGGTCGAAGATACGGCCTGTCATCGCCTCGGAGTCGGCGCGACGATAGGAAATGGTGATCTTCGGCATCAGAAATAGCGTCGGCGGAACTGAAACATTCCGACCCTCAAGACTTCACCTGGCGGTTTGACGTCACCCCAGCCATGCAACGTAGCGGTCCCATCGAGCCTATAGCACTTCCTGCCGCCAAGCGCCCATCGCGCACAAGTATTGGAGGCTCGTGACTGCCATTTTTCCGGCCCAGATTGGGACACTTGCCTCCCGTTCGCCCGAATCAGCCTTTATCCGTAACGGCGCTTGATACTGGCGCGGTCGGAAATTTCCGGCTGATTGCTTTTTCTGTCAATGCCTTGGCATGACGCAGCCAGCGCCCGCGTGGATTGATTGCTTAAAAGCGATTGATCGGGCACACTTTGCACACAAGTCGGGACCCCATCCGGTTCCGCGTTTGGAGATATCGATGCGTGGAACTGGCAAATCTTCGCTGACATTGGGGCTTGCGCTCATCGGCGGCTTCCTGATTTTGGCGCCAGCTGCGGCCATGGCGCAGTCAATCAACATACCGCTGCCGTTTATTGGCGGTCCCCATTTCGGCGGCGGTGGTGGCGGTTATCACTATCGGGATCGGACGCCGGCACCGAGCCATCATTCGAGTTCGAGCAGCCACGAATCCTCATCGAGCTCTAGTAACCACGAGTTTTCGTCGGGGCCCGAAAAAGACGCCACGCAAGAGGGTGCCTCGTCCAACGACAGCTCGCATCAGTCCGGTTCGCCGAGCACGACGCGGTCGCAGACCTCCGAAGCTACCCCGCCGTCATCTTCTTCGTCGTCAGCACCAGCTTCATCGTCGGCGAACCGCACCGCCAATGACGCGCCGGCTTTCGCTCCGTCGCGCTGATCGAGATTCTAAGTTATTGTTTGTTGCTGGTAGCTAGGCGGTCGAGCGCGCGTTGTGCATCGACATTTCCGTTGCTCGCAGCTTTTTTGTACTGGGCGATAGCATCGTCGGGGCTGGCCTTCGTGCCAAGGCCCTTTTCGTACATGTAGCCAAGCCGGAATTGCGCCTCAGCAAAACCCTGGTCCGCCGCTTTCTGGTACCAGGTCATGGCTTGTTTGTAGTCTTTGTCGACGCCGTGACCGAAAAAATAGATGTCGCCGAGATTCTTCTGCCCTTTGGCAAATCCTTGGTCGGCCGCCTTTTGGTACCAGGCGATCGCCTGCTTATCGTCTTCCTTCAGGCCATCGCCGCCCGTTGCATAGAGAATGCCAAGCAGATTTTGTGCCTCGGCGTAACCGTGATCGGCAGCGCTTTGATAAAGCTGCACGGCATGAGCCGGGTCTTTGTCGGTGCCAAGGCCGTTCTCGTACAGGTAGCCAAGCCTATATTGCGCGTCTGGCCAATCTTGCTGGGCGGCCTTGAGATACCACGAGATGGCGTCGCTATAGCTTTGCCGTAATCCGCCTCGGCCAAAGAGATACATATCGCCGAGATTGGTCTCGGCTTTGGCAAAGCCCTGATTCGCGGCCTGCCGGTACAGCGAAACCGCCTTGACGTCGTCACGCGGGATCGGGCTTTCGCCCTGAGCATATTTCACGCCCAACTGATTCTGCGCCGCGGGGTCGCCGCGGTTCGCCGCGTTGACGATATCGGCCAGGTCGGGGGGAAGCGTCGACGGGTCGAGAGGCGGACTGGTATCGACCGGCGCCGCAACAACCGGAGCTGGGGCAGGGCCCGGAGTTGGTGTTGGTTGCAGAGCGGGTACGGAGGGGGGCGCCGGCGGCGTCTGTACGGCGACGTTGGCAGGTTTTGTTGCAGCAGGCGGTGTTACCGCAACTGCGGGAGCCGCAGGAGGTGGCAACGGCGCCGTTTTTTTTGATGACGGGAAAAATAAGAACCCAAGAATGCCGAGTGCAACGACCAGAGCCGCACCGCCGCCGTAAACCGCGGCGCGCAGATCCGACGACATACTGCTCAAGAATCCCAAGCCGAACCGACTACTGACGCTGGCCGCTGGTGCTCTTAGAGCCGGGATATCGGCAGCCTGGATCAACCTTGTGTCGTTGTGCAAGATTTTCGGCGCATCCATGCGAAGTGTCGATGCTCCAAGAGCGTCGCTGAACGCGCGCGTCGATGGATACCGTTGGTCGGGCTTTTTCGACAGCGCCTTAAGCAGGGCACTTTCGATCTTCGGGTCGAGGCCTGGGACCTTCGGGGTTAGCCGTTCGGGCTTCTGGTTGATCTGCGCTTGCATCAGATCGTATTCGCTGGCCGCGTTGAACGGCGGCGAACCCGACAGCATTTCGTAAAGCACGATGGCGAGACTGTAGAGATCGCAGGAATCGTCGCCTTCCTCGCCGCGCAACTGCTCGGGTGCCATGTAAGCGAGAGTGCCGACGATGCTGCCACTTCGGGTCAGGCGCTGCGAGCCACGAACGCGCGCAATGCCGAAGTCCATGATCTTAAGGGTACCGTTTTCCGAGATGATCAGGTTCGATGGTTTGATGTCGCGGTGGATCACGCCCATGGTGTGTGCGTAATCGAGACCGTCGGCAGCCTGCGCGATGATGGCAAGGCATTCACGGACGTCGAGCGCTGTCTTCCGCTTTTCCAGAATGGTATCAAGCGTGGTGCCGCGGACCAGTTCCATCACCATGTAAAGGTTGCGGCCATCAGGAAACAGCGAATAGAGCGTGGTGATGTTGGGGTGATTGAGCCTTGCAAGGCTGGTCGCTTCAGCGCGGAACCGCTCGACAAAATTGGAGTCACTCAAAAGCTCCGGCCGCAGCGACTTCATCGCTACTTCGCGCTGCAGGATCGTATCGAAAGCGGCGTGGACCTGGCCGATGCCGCCTTCACCGAGCAGCGCGCGTATTTCGTACTGGCCGATCATCTGGCTCATGATGAGGGGCCTGGCATCGGGATCTTGATGCGCCGTGTCTTGGGATCCGCCGCGCGATGAACGTCTTGTGCGGCTGTCACGCTGAAGATGCCGAGCGACGCATTGTCGTGACCGCCCGCTTCAAGCGCGGTTCCGATCAATGCATCACAAGCTTCCTGCGGCGGCAGTCGCGAAGCGATCTCGGCCATATTGGCGTCGGACACCATGTTGTAGACGCCGTCAGAACAAAAATCCAGATATCGCCCGGCTGCAATTCCACGCCGTGCGCCCCGATCATCGGCTTGATGTGCGGCGTCGCGCCGAGTGCCTGCAGAATAACATTGTGCATCGGGCTGTGGTCGGCTTCTTCCTGCGTCAGCGTTCCCTCGCTCAGCAGCTTGGCTACCAGGGTCTGGTCCTCGCTGAGCTGGGTCAGCGTGCGTCCGCGCAGCAAGTAGGCGCGACTGTCGCCGATATGCGCGAGCCATGCCTGGCTGTCACGGAACGCCAGTACCGTGCAGGTCGTACCCATGCCTTTGCACTGCGGATGCTTCTCCGCATAATCAATAATGATCCGGTGCGCTTCCTCGAAAGCCTTCGAGAAGACCTGCGGAATTGATCCATCGAGATCGTAGTACAGCCGCCGGATCGTGTCGGCGGCGAGAGCGCTGGCCACTTCGCCGGCAGCGTGGCCACCCATCCCATCGGCAACCAGGGCCAGGCTGCCGCGGCTGTGGGTGACATCGTCGTCATGCGGCGTCACCCAGGCGACTGAATCCTCGTTTGTGGTGCGCACCTTTCCGATATCGGTGCGCATGGCGCCGATAATTTTCATACCGGCTGACGCTTGAACCATATTTCGACCGTTGACTATCAGTAACGTCGGCCGTGAAAGATCGGCACTGAAATCAGACTTGTGTTATGGCGAGGCGTTGCGCTGAGGCTGTAACAATTCTCGTACATACGACACCGGCACTGCGAACGAAACGTGCTGCGCAGTTGTACTCACCAGCGACAACAAGGCGATCACCTTTCCATCGGAATTCAGCACCGGACCACCGCTGTGACCGGGACCTGCGAAAATGTCGAGTTGATAGGTATCGCCAGTGGTGCCGAAGGTCGCTACGTCGTCCAAATCCTTATGCTGCTTGGTCGGCATCTTTGCGACGATGCCTTCGGTAACCGTCGGCTCCGGAATATAGATGGCGCGCTCGCGGATCTGGCCGCCTTCGCTCGATTTTTGCAGGGCAATTGTTTCCTGCGAGACGCCGGGATAGCCGAGCAGAATGATCTTTTCGCCGGCTTTGACGCTGTTGTCGGCCGCGAGCTCAAGCTTGCTCAACCCCTGGGTGGATTCGATCTTGATCTCGGCGACGTCGGCGTCGATCGACGTGCGGAGCAGCGTGGCGTTGACGTCTATCCGGGTGCCGGGAAATTGGACTGTCAGCAGATCGTTGCGGCCGTAAAACTCGCGTTGGCCGGTCGAAATCGTATAGGGCCGTCCCAACTCGAAGATATAGCCGCCGCTTTCCGGCACCCAGTCGGTCAGTGAGTGAACGAGATTGACGTTGCGCTCGGTGTCGTGCCGATCCGACTGGCCGACGCCGTAAACCGAGCCGCGCGTCCAGTTGTAGTAGGGGAAATCTTCGTAGGCAGAGGACCAACCGGCGGCGACGTGTTTGTTGGTCAGAATGAAGCCATTCTCGCCGATCACAAAGCCCGAGCCGCTGTGGTCCTTGCCAACGGGCTTGTAACCGCTGTCTTTATCGTTTTCGAGCGTCAACCAGCGCACCAGTTTGCCGTCATACATTCTGACATAGGCCGGCAGCATCTCGCCATTGACGTTGGTCATCTTCTGGTAGATCGGGCGATTGGTTTCGCGATCGTAGAGCTGCCAGAGATTGTGGATGTACACCGTTGCCTCGCCGAATTTCTTGATGTCATCCGGTGTAAGGCCGGCTTGCTTGGCGAGAGCCTGGGCCGCTTCGTTCCTGATTGCTTCGGCGCGGAGCGCCTCCGCATTCACTTGCTCCTGTAACTGAGCTGCGACCGATTGTTCGCGCCAATAGAGACCGCCGCCGGCCAGCAGCGCGATAACGAAGACGGCCGCCAGAGCGGCGATCCAAATTTGCCGCGTGTTGCGCCGCTCATCGGACAGCATGCGCAGAATGGTGTTACGTCCCACCGGGCCTTTGGAAATGGTCACGCCAGACAGCGCGGCCGGGGCCACGCGTTGCTGGGTTTCCTCGACCGCCGCGTGTTCCGCGGTAGCGCCGGCTTCGACCTCGTTGCCACCGATAGTCACAAGGCGGGTCGCCGCCGGATCTATCGCAGCCATGGTTCGCGTGCGTGCCGGTAGGTAGCTCGGACGCGGCTGCATGTCGAAACTGAATTTTGGGCCGCCGGTACCGAGTGCGACGACGTCTTCGGGCAGCAATTCGCACTCGCCGCCGATCTGCTCGTCGTTGAGCTTGGTGCCGTTGCTGCTGTTGAGATCGGCGAGGCGGAAGTAATACTGGCCCTTCTCGTTGTGTATGCGGATCACCGCATGCTTGCGGCTGACCTCGTCGTCCCGTTGCATGTCATAGGCAACCGTCGATGCCGGGTCGCGGCCCAATGTGATTTCCTTAAGGCCATCGAGATCGAACTGGTCGATCTGGTTAGCTTTTGACCCGCTGAGATGACGGATTACGATCCGTGCACCGGATTCAGTCATAAAATTATCCCCCGCGCCTCGTTCGGCGACGCATCGAGTACGCCGTGATGCCGCGGCTGTATCTCGAGGTAAAAGTGCCCGTGGACGGCAAGTTGAGCGCCCGCGCCCGTTTACCCGACATTACTGAATATGCGGCAGTTTTCAACCTTGATCGCCACGCTGTGCGATCAAAGTCCCGGGGAATTCGTAAGAAATCTCAAGTTGTTAGCTTAAATACTACAGTTGCTTGCCGGGAATTACGCGACTTCCAGCAAAATCTCCGTCAGCCGCGCCGGCATGTCGACCATGACATCATGGCCGCAGGAAACTTCGTAAGTTAGCCACGACGGATCGTTCCGCTTCGCCTGATAATAGGAATCGAAAAACGGCTGGGGGTATTTCGGCGCGCGGATATAGGTCTTTTTCCGCACCTGTTCGCGCGCACCCGTGAGCTTGATCGGCTGCAGGCTTACGCCAATCGGTTGCGGCGTTGTTTTGCCGTCGACCCAAGCCTGATCCTTTTCGCTGATGACGTGGAAGGTCGTCGCTGGCGGTCCGGCGCGCGATACTTCTCCCTTGGCGATTGCGTCCAGGAAGGCCTTTCGCGAGAAATCGGAAGCGGTGTCGAGCGACTTTTGTCCGTCTTCCGGGACGAATGCATCAAGATAAACCACCGATGCGATACGATCGAGCGTTTGCTCGATCGCGCCCGATACCGGCCAGCCGCCATAGGAATGCGCAACCAGAACGACGTCTTTCAGATCTTCCCATTTCAGCACATTCACCACGTCGGCAATGTGAGTATCCAGATTGATGTCCGCACTCATCAGATGCGAGCGCTCGCCGAGCCCGGTCAGCGTCGGCGTGAAAACCCTATGCCCACGTTGTTCCAGGAGATCGGCGACACGGCGCCAACACCAGCCGCCGTGCCACGCGCCGTGAACCAGTACGAATGTCCTTTGCGCTTCGATCATGGTCCGATCAACGATCCCGCAGCTTGTCCATCAGCACTTTGTCCTGACCGCCGTCGATTTCGATCATTGTGCCGTTGACGAAGAACGCGAGATCGGAAGCCAGGTAAGTGGCCAGGTTGGCGACTTCCTCAACCTCGGCAATACGCCCGAGCGGAATGCTCGACGGTGCTAGCTTGTCGGCTTCCTCGTAGCTCAGGTTCATGTCGCGGGACATTGCTTGGACCAGGCCAGCCCAGCGTTCGGTGCGCACCGGTCCCGGATTAATCGCGACGAAGCTGATGTTGTCCTTGCCGTACTGGCTCGCAAGCGAAACCGTCAGGTTTTGTCCCGCGGCGTTGGCGGCACCCGGCGCAATCTCCCAATACGAAACCTTGACGCCGTCATTGCCGATCAGATTGACGACGCGGCCCTTCTTTTGCTGCCGCATGATCGGTAGCACATGCTTCATGCAGCGCACGTAGCCCATGAATTTCAGTTGTAGCGACTGCGCCCAGTCTTCCTCGGTCAGATGTTCAATCACGCCGCCGGGCGACGAACCGGCGTTATTGACAAGAATGTCGATACGCCCGAGCGCGGCATGCGCCTTTTTCACGAAGTTCTCGGCGTCCGCCGGGTTGGTGAGATCGGCGGGGATCGGGATGATCTTGCGCCCGGTTTCCTTGGCGATCTCGGCAGCGGTCTGCTCCAGCGGCTCCTTGCGCCGGGCGCAGACCGCTACGTCCACGCCCTCGCGGGCGAGGGCGAGCGTAATCGCCTTGCCGATACCTTCACTCGCGCCGGTGACAAGCGCAGTCTTGCCCTTCATCTTCAAATCCATCGCAGCATCTCCTTAGCCTGCGCGGCATCGGCCGCAATCGGGATTGCCGGCATTATTGTCCAGGATTATCGGGATAGCCACGCCGGACAAGGCTCGCCGGAACGCCGGCTCAGACAACAGCGCGAACGATGGCGAGGCCCACGAACAGCCCGGTGATCGCGAGAACGACCGACCCAAGGACATAGAGGCCGGCCGCCCATACCGCGCCACGTTCATAAAGCAACGCGGCTTCCAGCGAAAACGCCGAAAAGGTCGTGTAACCGCCGAGAATGCCGGTGGTCAGAAACAGCAGCCAGGTTCGCGGCAAATTTGCCTTGAGTGCAAAGTATTCGGCAATCAGACCCATGACCAGCGAGCCGGTGACGTTGATGAACATCGTCCCGTACGGAAATGACCGCCCCACGAGTTGGACCGCCGCGAGGTTGATGCCGTGGCGGAGCGCGGCGCCAAAGCCGCCGCCGAGAAACACGACCACAAATCCCCAGATGAATCGCACGCTTAATCTCCATTCAATTCGGCCGCGGTGCGCATCCGCGTTCCGTGTGGTTACAAAGCTTGCGGCAGCGGGGCATAAAAAATCCCACCGGCGTCAAGCGCTCGGCAGGAGTCATCAGCCTCATCGGCGGTTACACTGGGGGACCCCATCCCCAAGACGGACAGGATACTACCGGCGAAATCGGCAGTGGCAAGATCAGACGACCGCCGTCAGCTCGCGCTGTTCACGCGGGGTTTCGGGCTCGGGAAAGAGCCGGTCAGACACGCCGGTATAGCGGTGTTCGGTCTGATGCAGCTTTTCGTTGTTGTGCTCGCGAAGCGCCGCGTCGGCTTCGCCGTACAGAAAGGCGAGGAAGGCGTAGCGCCGGCCGCGGGTCATGGGCGTCACTTGATGCAGCGCGCCACAGGAAAATACAGCGGCGCCGCCATGGGGGGCCCGATAAACGCGGCGGCCGAATTCCGGAAAAACCAGATCGCCGCCGTCATAGTCCTTATTCAGGTTGATCGTGACGGCGAAGCGGCGGTGTTGTGCCCCGGCATTGACGTTGTCACGATGCCGATAGAAGTGACCGCCGGTGGCGCTGTCGTAACAGGATACGATGTAGCGATCCATTCGCGTCGCCTGAAACTGGAAGAAGCGTTCGATCGGCGGCAACAGTCGACGGACGATCTGGTCGCGAATGAGTTCGCGCAGTTCCGGAGCGACAAGGTGCAAGTCGTTGCGGCGTTTGAGCCGGTAGTCGACCACTGTCGAGGTCTTGCCTTCGGTGTCGAGCAAAAATCCGAAATCCTTGCCGCCGAGGTTGTCGTAAAACTGCGTCAGGAACTCGCAAAGCGGAAAATCGAGCACCCGCGGCACGATAAGAACCGGGGCGGTCAACGGCACGCCGGCGGAATCGTCGACCGGCGGCAGGCTTCGTAGCACCTCGCGTACCGCCGATGCGTGACCCGCCGCGTGGTCCCACGGAATGTCTGCGATTGCGCGCAGCATCGGATCCAGCACAACCGTGCGAGGCTTTCCGCCAGCGCCAAACGAACGGCTGATCTCGCTGTCATAATCGGCGATGAAGGAAACCGCCGGTGTGCAAAGGCTGCGATAGAGTGCCAAATCCGCAGGGGGCGCCGTCAGCACGCCGTAAAACACCAGCCGGTCCGGGTCGAACAGTTGGCTGTCGCGCAGCAGTTCGGCGAGTTCAGTCTGTTGGCGATGGTTCTGCGGCGAGCCCAGGAAGCTCAAAACGATCCAGCGGCCGGCGGCGACTTGCAAACTGAAAGAGCCGTCAGTGATCAGCGGGGCGCCGAACCACGGTACCGGATCTCCAAGGACGATTTTATGGTTTCGCCCATTATCGCTTGTCATCGCCAGCCTCTCGCCATAGCTCGGCGATGGTGGTCCGCTATGGTAAATTTTGTTCTAACCGCCTGCCGCCCTGATCTGCCGGTGGCGTGCTATGATCCACAAGCACTGTTGATTCGCTCTGTGAACCGCGTTCTTGGAATACGGGCTTATTTCGCCGCGATGCGCAGGCTGAAGCCAATCTCCGCCAAACAACGGATCGAGCAACTCGATCGGGCTTTGCTGCGCGACGCCGATGCGTTCGATCTGCGCTTTGAGCGGGCCGGTTTGTTGCGCGAGCAAGGCCGGTTCGACGAGGCGAAGCAGGATTATCTCGAATTGGTCCGGAGGCGGCCGACTGACTTTGGCGTACTGAACGACTTCGGTACGCTCGCACTGAAGGCCGGATTTAAAGACGCCGCACTCACGCTTTTCAACGAGGCGGTGCGGCACCATCCCGAAAATCCGATGGGTCGCGTCAATCTCGCGAATATGCTGTTCTTGATGGACGAACAGGAACAGGCGCGCCAGCAACTTGAGGCGGTATTACATCTTGATCCGGACCACGTGCATGCCCACCGTGGCATGTGCAACCTTTTGGCGGCGGCCGGTGACAAGGTTGGTGCGCGCTGGCATCGCGACAAGGGATTTCGAACCCGCTTTCTGACCACGCTGCCCTATCGAGGGGACAAAATGCCGGTGCGCGTTTTGCTCCTGGTATCTGCGGTCGGCGGCAATACGCCGATGACGTCTTTTCTGGACGATCAGTTTTTCGAGACACACGTTCTGGTCACCGAATATTACGACCCGAAAGTACCGCTGCCCCCGCATGACGTGGTCTTCAACAGCGTTGGCGATGCGGATATCTGCCGCGAGGGTCTTGAAGCAGCGTGCATGGTGGTCAGGCGTACTCAGCGGCCGGTCATCAATCATCCGCTCGCCGTGCTCAAGACCGGCCGGTTATCGAATGTGATGCGAGTGTGCAGCGTGCCGAATGTCGTCGTGCCGCAAATGGCGGCGTTCAAGCGCAGGATGCTCACGGGGCCGAGCGCCTCGGCATTCGTTGCCAGCGGCGGGTTCACATTTCCGCTTCTGCTTCGCGCGCCCGGGTTCCATACCGGCCAGCATTTCTTCCGCGTCGGGGATTTGCGGGAGCTCGTCTCGGCGGTTGAACGGATTCCCGGAGATGATGTCTGGCTGATCGAGCAGCTCGACGCGCGGGACGTCAACGGCATGTACCGCAAGCTCCGTGTCATGATGATCGACGGCCGGCTTTATCCGCTGCACCTCGCCATCTCGAAAGACTGGAAGGTGCATTATTTCAAGGCGGATATGGCGGAATTCGCCGAAGAACCGGCTGGTAGATGGCGAATTCCTCAGCGATATGGAGCGCGCAATCGGCTCTCCTGCCGTCGCCGCGCTGAACCGCATCTGCGCGACGCTTGATCTCGATTATGCCGGGATCGATTTTGCGGTGAATGCGGCGGGAAAAGTGCTGTTCTTCGAAGCCAATGCAACGATGGTCATGGCTCCGTTATCCGCAGATCCAAAATGGGACTATCGCCGGCCGGCCTTCGACAGCGTCTTTGCGGCTGTACGCCAGATGATCGTCGAGCGCTCGATCCAGAAGAGCGCCGCGACGGCCTGAGCCCTTTGTCCGGCGATGATATCCAGTCGGCCGGGCCGTCACCGCGCGAAGATATTCTGCGGCGGCGATTATAATTTCTGCGACAACCCGGCGTAGTAGCCACGCCGCGCGCCGTACTGCGGCGCAAACACGCCGATGCCGGATCCGTCGCGTAGCTCGTAAATCTGATCGAACAGATTGACGACATCGAATCGTACGGTCAGTGGCTTGCGGTCGGTCGACCACTGAAAGTCGTGCGATATGCCGGTGTTGATAACGGCGTACGGTGTTGTGTGCAGGGAGTTCGGTACAACGCCATCCGACAGATCGCCGGCGCGCAGGCCGCTGCCGTAGATCATGTCTGCCGTTACTTTCGTCGTGTCCGCGAAGAGATACGATACGCCGGCAGAACCGGTCATGCGCTGCATATCGTCGGTGTAGTGATAATTGTTGAGCAGGTACTGATAGGTCGCCTGCGTCGAAAAGATACTGGTTCGTTTCAACGTCTATGGCCCGAGTGATATTGTAGGAGAAGCTCCCGTAAGCGGTGAAGCCGCCGCTGTGATACTTGATCTTGAACTCGCCGCCTTCGCTGTAACCGCGCGCGTAGTTGAACTGGGTAAGGACCACGGCAGCGCCGAATTGTCCGTCATCAAGCATGTCTTTAGCCATCTTGTAATAGGCGTCGACCCCCATATCGAGGCCCGGCAATACTGTCTGATCTACGCCAACGTCGAAATAGTGGGAGCGCTCGGGTTTAACGGGGTCGCCAAAATTCATGCCAGTATCTGGAGCGTTGGTCGTGTTGGCAAAAAGCGCGAAATTGGATTGGGTGGCTTGCGCTTGGTAAGGAGGCGTGAAGTAGCGTGCATAGCCGGCGTGTAAAGTGGTATCTCGGAACGGCTTATAGACTAGAGCGAAGCGCGGGCTGAGCTGGTTGGCATCGACGAACTGGTACAATTGGTCGAAACGCAACCCCATGTTTAACGTGAGCTGGTCGGTTAGTCTCCATTCGTCCTGGATGTAGGTGCCGATATTCCAACCGAGCAGCGAGTTCTGATCGGTATAGGGTGAAAGGCGTCGAGCCCGGCGAACTGCGCCGCCACCAGGAATCGGGTTAGTACGGTCGAAGTGTTGGTGACATTGGTTTGCTCGCCAGCACACCGCGAAGCCGCCGCGCAGGGTATGTTGACCGTTGACGATGTATGACGTGTCGAATTGCGTCCCGGAGAGGGTGCTCTGGCGGATCACATCCGACGCAACATCGTTGAATTCGAGGTCGCCGACGATATCGGGAACGAAGTGAACGTTGGCATAACGCGTAAAGAATGAAAGCTGCGCATCGCCGTCAGTGCCGTGCTTTTGCAGCGTCGCGATATCGGCGATGTAAGTGTCGTATTCGTTCTCGTTGAGGTTTGCAGAATTGGCAGTTGGCGACCCGAAAATCTCCAAGCGCGGTCTGACCGGGATTGTTCGGGATCTGAAACGCGCTGTAGGACGCAGCTGAGATAAAGCTCAGCCGGGTCGAATTCATCGAGCAGTGTCGAGGCATAACCGAAGAATTTTCCTTGCTGCGTCTCATCGTGGATGGCGTTGAGGCCTGGCGTAGGATTTTCGACGCCAAGGTCGTTGAAATTGCCCCGCCCGGCGACGAAATACTGGCTGTTGCCGACGCTGCCGCCGTAATCGAAGCTCGGTGAGATGGTCTGACGGCTACCGCCATAGATACTTATATCGCCGCCCGGGGCTGAGAACGCCCGGCTCGTAATATCGAGCACGCCAGCGGTACGCAGGCCGTATTCAGCGGGCAGCGCACCCGTAAGTAATGACAGGCCGCCGATGAAGTTGCTGTCGAGGAATGGTCCGAGACCCGAAACCCCTTCAGGGAGCACAACGCCGTTGATCCTGATCTGGACGTTGCCGTACTCGTTTCTGACGTGGAAGCTGGGATTGGAGACGGCCGAATCGTAGGAGACGCCGGGCAGTTGCAAAATGACCTTGTCGATCGGCGTATAGTCGCCCTGCGGAAGATTTTCGATGGTTTCGCGGGTGATGCCGTAGGTCGAGGCGCCGATCGTCGTCAGCAGATTATTGCGTGACTGATCGAAGCTGCTCATCTTGGCGTCCAGAGCCTGTTGCGCGGCTGTCGGGCCGTTGGTTGCAGCAGCGGCGTTGACCGTGCCGCCTTGCGGCGCCGGGCGCGCCACTCTCTTCGGTTTTGGTTTGCTCTTCGGCGCAGTAACAACGATCTCGGGCATTTTGGTTTGGTTGGAAGTTGCGGGCGCGTCGGGTTGCTGAGCGTGCAGCTTCGCCGTCGAGCCGAGGCCAAAAACAACAGCCAGTGCTGTGACTGCAACCTCGCCGAGAAGCCGATGCTGCAACCGACACCCGAACACCGACTTCATTGCCACCAGACCCTACTTTAGAACCATGAAAAACGACTGATAACTCAGTCATTTTTTGTATCGGGGTCCGGAGTGTGCTGACAAGAAAAATAGAGTTCTGTCACGCAAACAATAATTAGACTAATTCAAAACTGATAATCTCGATCGCCGGTTGAAATCAGTCCGAAACAACGCAGAAGCACAAGATTTACTTCAAGTTGTTCGGCGCGTCGCGCGCTCAGGCTCGCATGCGACGGTACTTTGCGTAGACCGGCTCCCACATTTTCTCGCGAATAGCGCTCGTGAGTTCTTCATCCGACGTCGGCTCGGCAAGGCCGTCGGCCTGCGCCCGTTTGGCGACGGCAACAGCGACGTGGAAAGACAGTTCGCGGATATCGGTCAGGGGCGGGAGCAGGTTGGCTTGCGGATCGTGTTTAGCGGGAGACATGGCTGCGATGACGCGGGCCGCTTCCAGAAACATGCCGTCGGAAATGCGTGCTGCCCGGGCGACAATCGCACCAAGCCCGATGCCGGGATAGACATAGGCGTTGTTGGTCTGGTCAATGCGGAACATGTGACCGTCGCGCTCGATTGCCGGGAATGGACTGCCGGTCCCGATCACCGCGCGGCCCTCGGTCCATTCCAGGATGTCGTGGGGTGTTGCCTCGGCCCGCTCGGTTGGATTCGACAGCGGGAAGATCACCGGCCGGCGCACCCGATCGCTCATGGCACGCACCGCCGCTTCGTGGAAGGCGTGCGGCTGGCCGGACGTCCCGATGAGCACCGTCGGGTGGGCATTGACGATGACGTCGCCAAGACCGATCCGTTCGGACGTCGCCAACGTCCAGTTGGCCAGAGGGGCACGCTTCTGGGCGAACGGTATCTGAAACGGTTGAAGCCCGTTCATGCCCTCGAGCAATAAACCGTCACGGTCGACCAGATAGAAGCGGGTACGCGCCTGCGCTTCCGTCAAACCAGCTTCGGTCATGGCGCGAAGCAAAAGCGAGCAAATTCCGGTGCCCGCCGAGCCGGCGCCGAGCACGGCGATGCGCTGCTCGGTTAGCGGTGTGCCCGTGACATTGATGGCGCTGAGCAGCGTGCCGACTGCGATCGCTGCGGTGCCCTGAATGTCATCGTTAAAAGTGCAAAGGCGGTCGCGGTATTTCGTCAGCAGCCGGTTGGCGTTGCCGATGGCGAAATCTTCCCAATGCAGCAGGACATGCGGCCAGCGCTCACTTACCGCGCTAACGAAGGTCTCGATGAAGTCGTCATAGTCATCGCCGCGCACGCGCTCGTTTTGCCAGCCGATATAAAGCGGATCGTCGAGATGCTCGCGGTTATCCGTGCCGACATCGAGAATGATCGGCAGCGTCGTCGAGGGATGCAATCCGGCGCAGGCGGTGTAGAGCGAGAGCTTGCCGATCGGAATGCCCATACCGCCTGCGCCCTGGTCGCCGAGACCGAGGATGCGTTCGCCGTCGCTGACGACGATGGCTTCGACGTTATCGAACCGGCGGTTGGCGAGGATGCGGCGGATGTCATCCTTGTGCGGATAGCTCAGGAACAGGCCGCGAGGTTTGCGGAAAATATGGCTGAAGCGCTGGCAGCCCAGGCCGACGGTCGGCGTATAGACGACCGGCATCATCTCTTCGATGTTACGGGTCAGCAGCGCGTAGAACAGCGTCTCATTGGAGTCCTGCAAACCGCGCAGGAATGTATACCGTTCGATGTCGGTGCCTTGCGCGAGGAAAGCATCATAGCGGCGCATGACCTGGTAATTGAGTTCGGCGACGTGCGGCGGCAACAGACCGTGGAGCTCGAACTCATCGCGCTCGGCTTCTGTGAACGCGGTACCTTTATTGAGCAGAGGGTCATTGAGAAGCTCATAGCCGCTTAGCGCGGTCTCGACCGTGGGCAATTCTTCCCCCTCATCCTTTGATTTCGCTGGTGCGGGTACCGCCATCGCTTATAGCGTTACAATCACTGTCCGGTGAAGGCCAGCACCGCTTCCTTTATTTTTGCGATGGCAAAGTTCTCGATCTTTTCGAACTCGAGATGCGGGAAATTCGGTAACTCGTCGGCGGCGACGACGCAATCGACAATGGCGGGGCCATCAACGGCGAGGGCTTGCTCGATTGCATCGTGTAGCTCGGCCGGCTTGGCGGCGCGAAAGCCGTGGCCGCCGCAGGCGCGAGCCAAGCCGACAAAGTCCGGATTGGGAAAGTCCGTCCCTTTGCGGAATGCCGGCAGGCCGACCGATTCGGCTTCGAGCGGGATCAGGCCAAACGACGAGTTATTATAGACGATGGCTTTGACCGGCAGCTTGTGATGGGTCGCGGTCAGAAATTCGCACATCAGCATATTGAAGCCGCCATCGCCGCACAGCGCGATGACCTGGCGGGATCGATCGAGCGCCTGGATACCATTAGCCTGTCCGAGCGCCGTACCGACCGCGGCGTTGTTGAAGGAACCGATGATCCGCTGCGATCCGCTTTGCCGGATCCAGTTTGCTGACCACAGCGTGTTCAGGCCGGTATCGAAAACAAAGACTGCGTCGCGCTTGGCAAGGTCGCTCGCCATCCGCGCCACCGCCTGCGGATGAATAAGGTCCTTGCTGCGCGCCAGGTCTGATTGCTTGTCGAGCTTCTCATCCCAGGCCTTGCGCTCTTTGGTGACGCGATCGAAGAATTTGGTGTCGTTCTTTGCCGCGACCTTCTCGAGGATCAGCTTCACGGTCGGCAGTACCGAGCCGACGACGCCAAGTACCGTCGGCGCGCGTCGACCGAGCACGGCCGCTCTTTCATCGACCTGGATGACGGTGCCTTTGCTCGGCAAGAATTCCGAATAGGGATAATCGGTGCCGAGCATCAGAAACAGGTCGCAATGCATGACGGCGTTGTAGACGGCCTTGGTGCCGATCATGCCGATGCCGCCCATCCAGCGTGGATCGTCGAACGGCATGAGATCCTTGCCCCGGACGGAGTGCATCAGCGGCGCTTTGAGTCGGTCCGAAAGGGCGCGCAGTTCGTCGACGGCACCGTGGCTGCCGGCGCCGCACATGATGACGACGCTACCGGCAGCGTCGATGCGGCGGACGATCTCGGCGAGGTCCTGGCTATTGGGGACGATTTCAGGCCGCGGCCTTAAGGTGCTAATGCTTGAGACCGCACCTTCGGCCTTTGACTGGAATACGTCTTGCGGGACGGTCAGGTGGGCGACGCCGCGCCCGGCATAGGCCGCTGCGATCGCCTGATGAATGACGGCCGGCGCCTGAGCCGGGGAGGCAATGGTCTCGGTGTAGAGCGAGACGTCGCGGAACAATAAGTCTGGTTCGGTGGTCTGGATGAAGTCGGTGCCGTGCATCTTGCGCGCCATGTCGCCGGAGATCGCCAGCACAGGGGCGTGGTCGCGGGACGCTTCGTAAAGCCCTGCGACGAGATGGGTGCTCCCCGGACCGGTGGTGCCGCAGCAGACGCCGAGCCGGCCTGTCAGTTTGGCCTGCCCGGCGGCGGCGAGTGCGCCGCCTTCCTCGTGGCGGACGCCAATCCATTCGATCTTGCTGTGGCGAACAGCATCGGCAAGCGGATTGAGCGAGTCTCCGATCAATCCAAAGATATGCCTGACCCCGACCTGCTCCAGTGTGTCGACCAGTACTTCCGCCACCGTCTTGGACATCGCGGCCTCCTGCCGACACAGATGTGGATCACAAGGATATGGCAATCCTTTTACACGGCGGGGCTGACCGCAGCCGTGCCAAGGGCCGGATCGGCACCCCTGCCAAAGGCGATGCCTTTGGCTTCGGTTCCAAGCGCGGTGAGGACGACGATAGCAACGGCGACTGTGCCCGCGACCGCGGCTAGCGCAATGCCGTAGTCGCCGCCGTAATGGGCGGCAATGCCGGCTTGCAAGGTTGCGTTGACCGAAGCGATCAGGTTGCCAAGCTGATAGACGAAGCCGGGGAATGTGCCGCGGGCATCGTCCGGTGACAGCTCGTTGAGGTGGACCGGGATCACGCCCCAAGCGCCTTGCACCATCACCTGCATCAGGAATGCGCCGACGGCGAGCCAGACCGCGCTGGTCGAAAACGCCCATAGCGGCATCACGGCGAGTGAGAGCAGCGACGCGATAATGATGATCCGCCGCCGGCCGAACACTTCCGACATCGAGCCAAACGATATGCCGCCGATGATCGCGCCGATATTGTAGATCACTGCGATCAGGCCGACTTCATGCGGCATCATCTTGTGTTGGACCTGAAGGAAGGTGGGATAGAGATCCTGCGTGCCGTGGCTGAAGAAATTAAACGCCGTCATCAGCAGCACGGCGTAGATGCCGAGCCGCCAGTGCGATTTCACGATAGCGAGCGTGTTGCTCTTCGACGTTGCCGGTTTCCAGCTCGGTGACTCCGGCACTTTGCGCCGGATGTAAAACACCAGAAGCGCCGGAATGACGCCGATCATGAACATGCCGCGCCAGCCGATGTACTGAAACAGCAATCCGTACACGATCGAGGCGAGGAAGTAGCCGGCCGGGTAGCCGGATTGCAGCAGGCCGGAGACAAAGCCGCGCGCATGCGGCGGAATCAATTCCATGGTGAGGGAGGCGCCGACGCCCCATTCGCCACCCATGGCGATGCCGAATATGGCGCGCAACACCAACAGCGTCGTGAGGTTTGGAGAGAAACCGGACGCAAGCTCAATGAACGAGTAGAGCAGTACGTCAACCATCAAGGTCGGACGGCGGCCCCAGCGGTCTGCGGCGCGGCCGAAGATGTACGCCCCGATCGGCCGCATTGCCAAAGTCAGCAAGATTGCAAAAGTGACCTCGGTAATCTGGGTATTGAACTCGGTGGCGATGTCCTTGAGCACAAACACCAGGAGGAAGAAATCGAAGGCGTCGAGTGTCCAACCCAGAAAGGTCGCGGCGACGACGTGCTTTTGTTCGCTCGTCCAGCCTGAAAGCGCTGCAATGGCCATTGGTTATTCCTCCCTCAATCGAGAAAGAAGTCTGCATCAGCCTTTGACGTCAGTCTCAGGCCTGTCGTCGCCCTTCGAAAGCTCCTCGTGCCAGCGGCCGTCTTTGTCCTCCCAGGATATAGCCGTGGTATTTCCGGGGATATGTTGCTCGCGTGACGCGCGTTCTGCGGCGCGTCGTGCCGCATCATGGCTGGGGAATGCTTCGGAGAAAACACCGTTTACGCGATAGGCCCAACCGCCATCGTGCTCGACGATTTCGTAGGTGACTTTGACCATTTCCGCCCTCGTGACTGTTGCAATTACATTCTACGTTTCAGTAATGGGTCAGAACAGTAGATGTTCCGACTTATGCTGCCTTTGCAGTCATCGCTTCGCGCGCCCGGCGGGCCTCATAAGCCTTCAAATGGGTATAGGCGATCTGGAGCAGTGGGGTCTTGCAGTTTTTTGCGTGGGCCCGAGCGATCAAATCGCCGACGACATGATCGGCCTCGATCGGCGCGTGGTTCTCGATGTCGCGCAACATGGAAGCGGCAAACGGCGAGCCGGGCGTGGTCAAAATCGACACGGCGCGCTTTGTGTTCGCTTCAGTTGACGGGAAACCGTGGGCCTTGGCAACGCCGTCGCACTCGGCGAGCAGGGCGAGTGTGAGGTCTTTGCCGCCCGCCGCCATGATATCGCCGACCATTGCACGCATGGCGCAGTTGATCGACGCGGCGGTGGCGATGAAAACCCACTTCTCCCACATCTCGTGCAGGATGGCGTTGCTCAAGCGGGCTTCGAATTTGACGCCAGAAAACTCCTTGGCAATCGCCTGTGCGCGTTCCGATGCGGAGCCGTCGCGTTCGCCGAACGACAGCAAGTGCATGTCGTTGAGATGCAAGATGCGGCCTTCGGCATCGAGCGTGGTCGAGATCACGCACTGACCGCCGAGTACCGCGGCGCTGCCGAAGCGCTCGACGAGATAATCGATGTGGGCCATGCCGTTGAGGAACGGCAATATCGCCGTGTTGTTGCCGACCGCCGGCGCAAATGAGTTGGCGGCCGATTTGAGGTCGTAGGCTTTGCAACTCAGAAGAATAAGATCATACGGCTCGTGTAAGGCTTCCGCTGCCATTGTCGGCGGTGCCGGCAGCGAGACGTCACCGAATTTGCTGCGGATGACGAGACCGGTCTTGGCGAGTTGTGCGGCGCGGCGAGGCCGCACCAGGAAGGTCACGTCGCGACCGGCTTCCAGCAGCCGTCCGCCAAAATAGCCGCCCATCGCACCTGCACCGACAACAAGAACACGCATTTTCATCGCCTTAGTTTGTAAGGATGGCTGATCAAAGGGGAGGGGACCAAACTTGCCGACATGATGCGTCCTGAAGGCCGAGGGTGGCTGCAATCAAAAGGATAGGCAACTTCGCCCGGAATTCACAGATGCGAGTCTCGTCACGTATCGCATGGGCGCTATGTTCCGGATCAAACGTATTCTGGATCGTTAGCTCGCAGGCGTTCGCCGCGGCACCAAAAGGTTGCCAATGAATGTCTGCACGGCCTCATCGTTCTGATTGAACGTCGTGTTGCGCACCCGGATGGTGCCGCGATCATTTCTCGATTTTGACGGACGGACTTCCAGGATTTCGCTTTTGACATAAAGCTCGTCTCCGGGGCGGACCGGTCGCGACCAACTAAGCTCATCGAAGCCGACGCCTATAATGCCGCCAGCCGGCTTGAATTCGCCGCCGACCATGAGCCGCATTGTGATTGCGGCCGTGTGCCAGCCGCTGGCTGCCAATCCCTTGAACGGAGAATTTTTTGCCGCCTCTTCGTCGAGGTGGTAAAATTGCGGATCGAATTGTTTTGCAAACGCGATGATCTGGTCTTTGTCGATCTGGTGCTTGCCGGAGAGAAAAGTCTGGCCGGCGGCGTAATCCTCGAAATATTGCTCTTTCATCGCGATGCCGGCTGCTCTTTAAACCAAACCCCGCTGGCGACGGCTGCGGCGTTGATCAAGCCGAACGTAGCGAGTGCCACGGCCAGTGCAATGAAGACTTCGGTCAGGTTGCCGGTCCATCGCAGCGCGAGCCAGCCGCCGCCCGCCGCGATGATCAGGCGCGCGATGTTGGCAAGCAACGGCCACAGCACGCGGCCTGCACCCTGTGAGGCGAAATAGAGCGCCATGCCGAGACCAAACAATCCATAGGCAGGACCGACGACATGCAGGTAACGCGAGCCGGCATCGATCATGGCCGGTGCAGTGTCGAACAGCGAAAGCCAGGCGTAAGGAAAGATTGCGGCGGTTACGCCGATCAGTTCGCAGAGCCCGGCCGCGATCGCCGCGCCGATCCACGCGACGCGCAAGGCGCGCTCGGGTCGCTTGGCGCCGATATTGGTGCCGACCATGGCGACGAGCGGGCCGCCGAGCCCGAACACCAGCGGGATCAATAGATATTCAAGGCGGGACGCGGTGCCGTATCCAGCAATGGCTGCGGGTCCGAAGGAGCCGACCAGACCTGTGGCAATGGCGATCGTGAGATTAGTCGCTACCGTCACCAGAGCAGCGACAAGTCCGACACGGAGAATGTCGACAAATAGCGCCCAGCGCAGACGGATGCCGGCTACGGTAAAGCGCACGACGCTGCTATCGGAGCGCAGATAGGCGAGCAGCGCCACGCTTCCCAATGCGTAGTAGATCAGCACCGCCACGGCGCCGCCGGCGACGCCAAGCCGGGGCAGGGGGCCCAGACCGAAGATCAGACACGGCGATAGCGGGATCAGCACGACGACGCCGGCGCAGGTAACGATGGCCGGCACCGCCATGTTGCCGCTGCCGCGGATCACGTTGGCGAGGGAATTGAACAACCAGACGAGGACCGCGCCGGAGAATACTACGCCGGAATAGGTCAGGGCGGCATCCAGTGAGGCGCCGCTGCCGCCCATGGCCGTGTAAAGCGACCGCCCGGCGGGCAGTAGCGCGAATGTGAAGGCGAGACCGAAGACGAGAGCGATAACTGTCGCGTGAAGCGCCAGTGCGTTGGCGTCATCGCGCCGGCCGCCGCCAAGTGCACGCGCGATCGCCGACGATATCCCGCCGCCCATGGCACCAGCCGACATCATCTGCATCAACATGACGACGGGAAAAACCAGGGCCACGCCGGCGAGCGGATCGGTGCCGAGCTTGCCGACGAAATAGGTCTCAACAAGGCCGACCGACGACTGCGCCAGCATTACCAACACATTCGGCGCGCCGAGCCTGATGAGGGTCTTGGCAATGGGACCTTCGATCAATGCCCGGGTGCGTGGGTCGTACACTTTGGCTTTGTTTTCAGCCGGCGCCGCAGCGGCCTCCGGTGCGGAGGAGGTGAGACCTACAGAAGACATTGCCGGCGCTCCCCGGGATTGAATAATGGAGAATATAGGAGTATATACGCCTATATCAAGCCATGAAGACAGCCATGAGAGCTATTTCCACCAATCCCGCCGCTTGCAATTGCCTGGCGCTACGTCAGGCGACGCGGCACGTCACGCAATTTTACGATCAATGTTTGACCCCGGTCGGCGTGCGCGCGACCCAGTATTCGATACTTGCGAGGCTCAATCGCAAGGGGCCGATGACGATCAATGCGTTGGCCGCGGAGTTGGTGATGGATCGGACCACGCTCGGCCGCAATATCCGTCCCCTTCAACGCGATGGTTTGGTCGCGATGACCCCGGGAGACACCGATCGCCGCAAGAAAGAATTGCGGCTCACGCCGGTTGGTTCGGCGCGCTTTGAAGTGGCTCAGAAGGTATGGACCAAAGCACAGGCGGATTTTGAGCGAGAGTTTGGTGTCCGCCGCGCGAAAGCGCTCCGTGTGTTGCTGGAAGACGTCGCTTCCCGTGAATTGTCGGCGTAACGCTCACAGCGCCGCTATCGTCTGCACCTCGAGCATATAATCCGGATCCGCCAAGCGGTTGATGATCAGCAGTGTGTTGGGCGGTGAACCTCCAGGAAACATCTTGGGAAATTCCCGGCCACGATAGGCGCGAAGTACCGGTGCATCCTCCTGCCGTACCAGAAATGTCGTGAACTGCACGACGTTGGCCCAGTCAGCACCGACGGCGCGAAGCGCGGTATGAATATTGGCGTAGGTTTGAGTACACTGAGCTTCAAAGTCGCCTTTGCCTACGATATTGCCGGATGCGTCGGTTGGCACTTGCCCCGCGATGAAGACGATTTCGTTGCTCTTCGCCTGCGCAATTTGACTGTAAGTTCCGGCGGGTTTTGCCAAGCCGGCGGGATTGAAGATCTTGATGTTTGCCATGGGGTCCTCCGGTTAATTCGAGTTTATGCGTAGCGAGAGAAATCGCGGCCTTCCTTGACCATGAATTCGAGCAAGAAAGGCGAGCCTTTTTCGGTAACGCTGACGCCTTCCTTGATCGCGCCAACGATGTCGCCGGGCTTTTCCACGCGCGTGGCGGCGACGTTCAGTCCCTCGGCAACTTTCTTGTAATTGCCGCCGACAGTCATGGCGCCGTATTTCTCGTCCGAAATCTTTAGCACGTCGCGCTCGGCGCCCATCACGCCGTTGTTGAAGACGACAGTGAGGATGGCGATCTTGTTGCGCGCTGCTGTCTCGATATCCATACCGGTCATGCCGAATGATGCATCGCCCATTACGTTGATGCAGATTTTCTTCGGCTCGGCGAGCTTGGCGCCAAGGGTGATGCCCAGCCCATAACCAAGTTGGGTTGATTTGCCCCAGCCCATGTAGGAGCCGGCTTTGGTGGTCTCCCAGAATGGGATCATCTGCTCGCGCGGGCTTCCGGAGTCGTGGGTCATGATCACATTGTCGCGGTCGAGCGTACGCAACATGTCGCGAATGACACGATACTGGTTGAGCGGCGTCTCGTCGGAGTTAAGAAATTTCGCCCACTCTTCCAGCCAGGCCTTCTTGCTGACTGCGACCTCCTCCTTGAGCGAGTTTAATGCATTTCCGCCGCCCGGGCCTTTCTGTTTGGCGACTTCGGCGATCAGTGCTTCGATCACGAGACTAGCGTCGCCGAGCACGGCGTGTTCGGCGCTATATTCCTTATTGATGTCGCCGGCATCGTTGGTGGAATGGATGATCCTTTTGCCCGCCGGCACGCCCGGGCCGAAATTCGTCACGGTCAGGCTCGAACCGATCGCCATGATGACGTCGGACTTCTTCAGGAAGTCGGCGAACGGTTTGGAGCGCGATCGGGTCGCACCGCCGAGCGCTAACGGATGGCTATCGGGAATCGCGCTCTTGCCGGGATTGGTCGCGACCACCGGTGCCGGCAGCAACTCAGCGAGTGCGGCAAGCTGGTCACCAGCTTCGGCGTAGTGCACGCCCTGGCCAGCCCATAGCAGCGGATTCTTCGCTGCCAGCAGCATCTCGACTGCTTTCTTGATCGCGGCTGGATCGGGCGCGGCGCGTAACACGGGCACCGGCTGGTAATTCAACGGGCCCTTGAATTCGGCCTCGGCAATCTCGTCTGGAACTTCAATGAGCACCGGTCCGGCCTTCCCGGATCGCATCGCCTGATAGGCACGGCGCATCAGGTCGGGGAGTTCCTGAACGTTGTGCGCCAGCGCCGACCATTTGGTTACGGCACGGTAGACTTCGGCAGCCCGGAATGTCGGGCGGACATATTGCTTTGCCAGCGGCAGGCCGCCGGAAACCACAAGCAGCGGCACATTCTCGGCGTAGGCCTGCGCAATGCCAGGAAAGGCGTTCTCGATGCCGGGTCCGGCTTGGGCCGCAAACACACCATTGCGCTTGCCGCGCTTGATGCGGCTATAGCCGTCGGCAATGCCGACACCGACACGTTCCTGCCGGCACAAGATCGGGCGGATGTCGAGCGCGGCGCATGGCTCGATCACCTGGTTGCGTGGATAGCATGAGAGAAACTCGGTGCCTTCGCGCTTGAGAATCTCGGCAATAACTTCGGCCCCATTCATGTGCGTCAGTCTCCCATGCTTGTTTTGTCATGCGATCAATGAAATTCTCGCGACTATAACACGCAGGGATCGGAGCACGAGCATGGCTATCGCACGGGTGCTGGCGCTGGGTGCATTGCTGGCGATGACGGGGATGGCGTTACCGGCTAGCGCAGGTGACTTCGGCGCATGCGGCGACACGACCTACTGGTGCACCCGCGATGCGATCTACCACCGTACCAAGCTGATCTCACTGCTCGAAGCCAATCCGGACGTGGACGAGGCGATCAAGGGGCCGCAGATCACGGCAGCCCGCGCCGAGATACACGCGTTGCGGGCGACGCTTGGGCCGCCACAATGGAATTGGCCGACCCCTTGCTGCTATTCGCGAAAGCCGATCCGCATTCGCTAGCCGCGTTATTCCGCGGGTGTCGCACCGTAGAGGCCCGGTAGCAGCCGCGCGCGCTGGCGCGCCGACCATTCTCCGAGGCGATCCATATAAAGGTACAGCACCGGCGTGGTGTAGAGCGTCAATAGTTGACTGATGACCAGCCCGCCCATGATTGAAATGCCGAGCGGCCGGCGGATCTCACTGCCGTTGCCGAAGCTCAACGCAAGCGGAACCGCGCCGAGGATCGCAGCCGATGTCGTCATCATGATGGGGCGAAAGCGCAGCAGACAGGCTTTGAAAATAGCGTCATGCGGCGTCAAGTTTTCCCTGCGCCGCGCTTCGATGGCGAAGTCGATCATCATGATCGCGTTCTTCTTGACAATACCTATCAACAGAATCACGCCGATCATGCCGATGATGTCGAATTCGGTGTGGAACACCATCAGCGCCAGCAAGGCGCCGACACCGGCGGAGGGCAGCGTCGAGAGAATTGTGATCGGGTGAATGTAGCTCTCATAGAGCACGCCGAGCAGGATATAGACGGCCGCGATTGCGGCAGCGATCAGCACCGGCTCGTTGTCGAGCGACTGCTGGAAGACCTGCGCGGTGCCTGCGAGGCTGCCGTGAATCGAGACCGGCATATGGATCGCATTGACCGCCTGATTGATTTCCGCGGAGGCTTCGCCGAGCGAGGCGCCTTCCTGCAAATTGAAAGAGATGGTGGCGGCGACAAACAGGCCCTGGTGATTGACGGCAAGCGGCGTGTTGCCTGGCTTATAGTGGCTGACCGCAGACAGCGGGACCATCGTCTCTACCGACGTGCTGACCGCGGCGCCGGACGACGTATTGCTTTTGCCGCCGGTGGCGAGCGAGTTGATCGCCGCGTTGCGCGCGGATTTACTGTTGGCCGCAGCTGCGGCGCTGGCGCTTGAAGCTTCGGTCGATGATGCGGAGGAAGCTACTACGGTTCCCCCCGGCAGGTTGGATGTTGCCGTTCCGGACGCGCCCCCGCCCGATGACGAGATATAAACGTCGTTGAGCGAAGCTGGATATTGCGTGTAACGCGGATCAATCTCCATCACGACGTGATACTGATTGATGGCGCTATAGATCGTCGATACCTGGCGCTGGCCGAAAGCGTCGTACAGCGTGTTGTCGATTTGCGCAGGTGTTACGCCGAGGCGCGAGGCCGTGTCGCGGTCTATCACAAGATCGGTCTCCAGCCCCTTCTGCTGCTGGTCAGAGTTGATATCGCTCATGGTCGAACTGTGTTCGAGCGCCAGTACGAGTTTCGGCGCCCAGGTGAAAAGGTCGTCGGCGCTGTCGGATTGCAGCGTATATTGGTACGAGGCATTGCTCTGCCGTCCGCCGGCGCGGATGTCCTGCACTGCATTGAGGAACAGCCGTCCACCGGGAACCTGGGCAAGCTTCGGGCGTAACCGCGCGATGACGGCGTCAATCGACGGCCGCTGTGAGATTGGAACCAACGACACGAATACCGAGCCAGTGTTAATCGTGCCAAACCCGCCGCCGCCGGTGCCGGTATAGCCGACTACGGTTTGAACGGCGGGATCGGCCTGCACGATCGCCATCATCTGCCGCAATTTCTTGGACATCGATTGGAAAGAGACGCTTTGGTCGGCTTGCAGCGCGCCGACCAGCCGGCCGGTATCTTCGGTGGGGAAGAAACCCTTCGGGATAATCACGAACAACACCACGTTCAGCCCGATGGCGCCGAGAAAGATAAAAATGACAATGCCGGTATGGTCCAGTGCCCAGCCCGAAGCGTGTGCTCATAACCCCGCAGAATGCGATCGAAGATCGTCTTTCGCTGTGGCCTCTCTGACGCCGCATCGGTGGCGCGGGGGCGCAGGAAAAGCGCGCACATCATCGGTGTCGTGCTGAGCGAGATCGCAAGCGAGATCAGGATGGCGAGGGAAAGCGTGACGGTGAACTCCCGGAACAATCTTCCGAGAATGCCACCCATCAACAGAATCGGGACAAAGACCGCTATCAGCGAGAGACTGATCGACAGAACGGTGAAGCCAACCTCCTGGGCGCCAAGGAGCGCCGCGCGCATCCGCGGTACGCCCTCTTCGAGGTGGCGGGAAATATTCTCGAGGACGACGATTGCGTCATCGACGACGAAACCGGTGGCGATGGTCAGCGCCATCAACGACAGAATGTCGAGGCTGTAACCGAGCAGGTACATGCCGCTGAATGTGCCAAGAATCGAGATTGGCACGGCTACGCCGGGGATGATGGTCGCGCGAAAGCTGCCAAGGAAGAAAAACACGACGAGGATGACCAGGAAAATCGCGATCACCAGCGTCATTTCGGTGTCGTGCAGAGACTGGCGGATCGTGGTGCTGCGATCGATCGCAATCGACACGTTGACGTCGGCCGGCATAGCCGCCTGCAGGTGCGGCAGCTCCGCTTTCACCTGGTCGATGACGTCGATGATATTCGCGCCGGGCTGACGGAAGATGATGATAAGGACGGAAGGATTGCCGTTAGCCAGGCCGAGATTACGCAAATCCTCGACCGAATTACTCACCGCCGCGACGTCGGTCAGCGTGACGGCAGCACCGTTGCGATAAGCGACAACGAGCGGTTTATAGTCGTTGGCCTCGGTCGCCTGGTCGTTGGTGTAGACCTGATAACGCCGGTCGCCCTCGTCGATCGTGCCTTTGGGGCTGTTGGCATTGGCGGATGCAAGCGCGGCGCGAATGTCCTCGAGGCCGATGCCGTACTTATAAAGCGCCTGCGGATTGAGCTCGACGCGGACTGCGGGGAGCGCCGATCCGCCGATAATGACCTGCCCGATGCCGGTAATCTGCGAAAGTTGCTGCTGGAAGACATTGCTGGCGGCATCATACATCTGCCCCTGCGTCAGCGTCTTCGAGGTCATCGCCAGAATGAGGATCGGCGCATCGGCTGGATTGACCTTGCGATAGGTCGGGTTGCTTTTCAGGCTCGCTGGCAAATCCTGGCGGGCGGCGACAATCGCTGCCTGTACGTCGCGCGCTGCGCCGTCGATGTCGCGATTGAGATCGAATTGCAGTGTGATGCGGGTCTGGCCGATGCCGCTGTTCGACGTCATCTCGCTGACGTCTGCGATCTGGCCGAGGTGACGCTCGAGCGGTTCCGCAACGCTTGTTGCTACCGTTTCCGGACTGGCGCCTGGAAGTGACGCGCTGACCGAAATGGTCGGATAATCGACCTGCGGCAGCGGCGAAACCGGCAATTTCGAGAACGCAAGAATGCCGGAAAGTGCGATGCCGAACGTGAGAAGCGTCGTTGCTACCGGCCGGGAAATGAACGGCTGGGAAATGTTCATTCGGCCGGCTCGCCGTGGGGAACCGGATTGGCAGGACCGCGTCCCCCGCTCAGGCGAATAGCGAGCCGGTCGAAGTAGAGATAGATGACCGGCGTCGTGAACAAGGTCAGCATCTGGCTGACGATCAATCCGCCTACAAGAGTGACGCCAAGGGGCTGGCGCAATTCCGAGCCGGTCCCGCTGCCGAGCATGAGCGGCAGCGCGCCGAGAATCGCTGCCATCGTCGTCATCAGAATCGGACGGAAGCGAAGCAGACAGGCTTGATAAATCGCCTCACGTGGCGGCAGGCCTTCCACACGCTCGGCCTCGAGCGCGAAGTCCACCATCATGATGCCGTTCTTCTTGACGATGCCGATCAGCAGGATCACACCGATGATAGAGATCACGTCGAGGTCGTAGCGCAGCGTGATCAGCGACAAGAGAGCACCGACGCCCGCGGACGGCAGCGTCGACAAGATCGTGATCGGATGGACGAAGCTCTCGTAGAGAACGCCGAGTACAATATACATCGCCACGACAGCCGCGATGATCAGGAAGATTTCATTGGTCAGCGACGATTGGAACGCGGCGGCGGTGCCCTGGAATGAGGTGATGAAGCTGTTGGGCAAGCCGGATTTGGCTTCCGCCTGCACGATAGCGTCGACCGCTTCGCCAAGGGAATAGCCTGGGGCGGTATTGAAGGAGATCGTCGTTGCGGGGAATTGGCCGAAATGCGTAACGACCAGCGGTCCGTTCCGCTTTTCGATGTGCGAAATGGCCGAGAGAGGCACTTGCCCGTTGGTCGTCGAAGACGACGACGGCAGGTAGAGCGCGGACAGGCCGTCGAGCGACTGTTGCAATGAAGGATCGAGTTCGAGGATCACCCGATATTGGTTCGACTGAGTGTAAATGGTCGAGACGATGCGCTGCCCAAACGCATCATAGAGCACGTTATCGACAGTTGCCGGAGTGATGCCGAACCTGCTGGCTGTCGCGCGGTCGATGACCAGATAGACCGACAAGCCTTGTTGTTGCAGGTCGCTCGCAACACCGGTCAGTTGGGGAAGTTGGCCGAGTTGCTGGACTAGCTTCGGCACCCAGCTGTTGAACTCCGTGGCGTTCGCATCTTCGAGGATGAAATTGTACGGGGCGCGGTTGACCGTGGAGTCGATAGTCAGGTCCTGCACCGGCTGCATGTACAGCGTGATACCGACAACTCCGGCCACCTCGCTTTGAATCCGTTTGATGATCTGGCTGGCCGTCAGTTTGCGATCGTCGTGGGCGGTTAGCGCAATCAGAAAGCGGCCGCTGTTCAGCGTTTCATTGGTGCCGTCGACGCCAACGACCGAACTCAAGTTGACGACGTCCGGGTCTTTCAGAATGGCTTCGGCCAGTTCATTTTGCAGCCGCGCCATCTCCGAATAGGAAACGCTCTGCGACGCCTCGGTAATGGCCTGGATCGATCCGGTGTCCTGGACCGGGAAGAATCCCTTGGGGATCGCTAGGTAGAGCAGCACGGTTACGGCCACCGTCAAAATCGCGACCAGCAAGGTGAGCGGCTGGTGGTCCAGGATCCAGTTAAGAGCGCGGCCGTATTGATCGATGGTTGCGGTGAATGCACGCTCGGCTCTCAGATCGAATGCGGAGCGTTCGTGATCCGGCCGATGCCAAATCAGCTTCGCGCACATCATCGGCACCAGCGTCAGCGACACGATGGCGGATATGACGATGGTGACGGCGAGCGTGATGGCGAACTCGTGGAAAAAGCCGGCCGACTACGTCGCCCATGAATAGCAGCGGTATGAGTACTGCGAGCAGCGAGATCGTGAGTGAGATGATGGTGAAGCCGATTTGCTCGGAGCCGCGCAATGCGGCCTCCAGCGGTTCCATGCCGCCTTCGACAAGGCGGGCGATGTTCTCGATCATGACGATGGCGTCGTCGACCACGAAACCGGTAGCGATGGTCAGCGCCATCAGCGACAGGTTGTCGAGGCTGAAGCCGAGCAGATACATCGCGCCGAACGTGCCGACGAGCGACAGCGGCACTGAGAGGCTCGGGATGATCGTGCCGGGCAGGGTACGCAGGAACACGAAGATCACGATCACCACCAGCACGATGGCAAGGCCCAGTTCGAATTCGACGTCGGCGACCGACGCCCGGATCGTAACGGTTCGGTCGCTGAGAACCTTGACCTCGACGGCGGACGGCAGGGACTGCAACATTTGCGGCAGCAGGCTTTGAATCCGGTCGACGACCTGAATGATGTTGGCGCCCGGCTGGCGTTGGACGTTGAGGATGATTGCCGGTGTGGTATTGGCCCAGGCGCCGAGTTTGGTGTTTTCCGGGCCGCTGACGATTTTTGCGACGTCGGAAAGCCGGACCGGTCCGCCGTCGCGATAGGCGACAATCAGATTGCGGTACTGATCGGTACTGGCGAGCTGGTCGTTGGCATTGATGGTGGTCGCCTGTGCCGGGCCGTCGAAATTTCCCTTTGGCGTATTGACGTTGAGGTTGCCGATCGTGGTGCGTACGTCGTCGATATTGAGGCCATAGGCGGCAAGCGCCTGGGGGTTGAGCTGAAGCCGTACCGAGGGACGCTGTCCGCCGCTGATGCTCACCAGGCCGACGCCAGTAAGCTGCGAGATTTTCTGCGCCAGACTGGTCTCGCAAAGATCCTCAAGCGCAGTAAGCGGCAGAGTTTTGGATGTCACCGCAAGTGAAAGGATCGGCGCGTCCGCTGGATTGACCTTGGCGTAGATCGGTGGCGCGGGCAGATCGGCCGGCAAGAGGTTGCCGGCAGCGTTGATGGCCGCCTGCACTTCCTGCTCGCCAATATCGAGGCTCAGGTCGAGGCTGAATTGCAGGGTGATAACTGAAGCGCCGGCCGAACTTGCCGACGTCATCTCGTTCAAACCCGGCATCTGGCCGAACTGCCGCTCAAGCGGCGACGTCACCGACGACGTCATCACCTCGGGGCTGGCGCCGGGGTAGAGCGTTTGAACCTGAATGGTGGGGTAGTCGACCTCGGGTAGCGTCGACAGCGGCAGGAAAGTGTAGGCGACCAGCCCAGACAGCATGATCGCTGCCATCAGCAGCGTCGTTCCGACCGGACGGAGAATAAAAGGTTCCGAGACGTTCATCGCACCGTTTCACCGTTGCGCGCGCGACCGTGACGTACGTTCGCCGCCGTTTCGGAGCTGCTACTGGCCGCCGTTGGTAGAGCCTTGAGTTTGCGAGCGGTTGGAATTTTGCGACGGCTCGCCGCCATTGTGTGCAGCGCCGCTGCCCCGGTTGCCTCCACCTTGGCCGCCGCCCGCACGGCGGCCGGCTGTGCTAGCTCCGCCCTCCGCGCCGTCCACCGGCTTGCCGTCCAAAGTCGAAACACTGACTGGCAGACCATCGCGCAATCGGTCGGTGCCATCGGTAACGACCTTGTCGCCGGCGACGAGGCCGGAATTGACCTCAGTCATGCTGCCGTCGGTCGGGCCGATCGTGATCTGCCGCACCGAGACAGTGTTATTGGCATTGACGACGTAGACGTAGTAACTGGGCGCTACGGCACTTGCGTTGGCGGCGAAGCTCGTGCTGCCGGGGTTGCCACTATCCGATGTGCCGCCGCCCGCGCCGCCATTGACGGCAGCGCCAAGCTGAATCGCCGCGCTCGGTACGGTAACGACGTTCTGCAACGTGCTGACCAGCAGTTGTGCATTGACAAATTGGTTTGGGAACATCGCGTTGTTCGTGTTGTCGAACTGCGCTCGCACATTCACGGTACCGGTGGTGGTGTTAATCTGACTATCTACTGCAAAGACGCTGCCCACGGCGAGTTGTTTGACATTTGCGCGATCGAACGCCGTGACTTGAAGTTTGGTACCAGTGTAAATCTGCGGCATGATTTGCGGCAGATCGTCCTCGGGAATCGCGAAGATGACCGTAATCGGCTGCAGCTCGGTGACGACGGCAATTCCGGTCGTGCTGGCGGACTGCACGTAGTTTCCCGGATCGACCAAACGCAGGCCGATGCGGCCGGTTACCGGAGAAACGATGCGGCAATAGGCGATGTCGAGGGCTTGCGCGTCGATGAGCCCCTGATCTTGTTTCACGGTGCCCTCGTCTTGCTGCACGATGAAGACTTGGTCGTCTGCCTGCTGCTTGGCGATCGAATTCTGCGCTGCCAGCGTCTGGTAGCGCTTGAGATCCATTTGCGCCTGGCTGAGCACGGCTTGGTCATGGGCGAGCTGGCCTTCGTATTGCGCTTTCAAGATCTGGTACTGACGGTCGTCGATCTGCGCTATCAAATCGCCCTTATTCACCATCTGGCCTTCGATGAACGGAACCTCGGTCAGGTAACCGCTGATTTGCGATTGCACCGTCACGGTGGCGATCGGCGTTACGGTTCCGAGTGCATTGACGATCACTCTGATGTTGCCGGTGCCGACAGTCGCTGCGCCGACCGATTGGGCGCCGGCATTTTGAAAGCGTCCACCCGGTGCCTGCGGCGTTCGCGTGAGATGCACGGTCTCGTATCCGGCGACGAGGAGGAGGATAACGATCACACCGGTAATAATCCGGGATCGCGAAAGCACGGGGCTCTTCACGCCAGGCTCTGGCGTCGGCCGGCGAAGGTTGGGCGCCAGTTCGTCATCCGTTGTTCGCGTGCGCTCATCCATGATGGCGATTAGAATCCCAACATTTCCCGCATAATAGTGCGTGGCAACATGACCCACCTAATGAAAATTCGCTAATGAGTTAGCTATTTGCGAACTCGTCGGACACCGCAGTACGACCAAGCTTAACGAAGGCTGCAAAACCGCTGCATTTCATGATGCTTCATCCAAGAAATCTTAGTCTAATCAAAATCTTGGCATCTTCACGAAGCGGAACCGCGGCACTACGGGTCAAAACTGGAGGTTGCGGAACCCTATTTTGTTTGTTGTGAGGTGTCTGCAGGCTGTCCGGCTAAAGGAACCACTGTCGTTCCTATCGGCGGCTGTGTCGATTCGAGCTTCGGCAGCAGCGAGAAGCCGTCCGTCAGCTTCTTCGCCGTTGGTAGCAGGGTGGTGTCCCAACCACCGCCGAGCGCCTCAATCAGGCTCACGCTGGCGAGAAAGAGGTTTTGCCGGTTCGTCAGTTCGCTTTCCTCGTCAGTCAGCAGGGTCAATTCGGCGGTCACGACAGTGGTGAATGCGACCAGGCCTTGCTGGAATTGATTGAGATAGACATCGACAGCTTTGCGCTCCTCTGCCACCGCTCGCTGCTGGACGGCGAGCGCCTCGCTATAGTGATGGATCGCCGCGAGTTCATCCTCGACCTGTTGAAATGCGACGAGCACCGTTTGCCGATAGGAGGCGACGCTCTCCCAATAGGTCGCCTTCGCCGCATCGATTTGCGCCGCAGTCAGGCCGCCGTCGAACAGTGTTTGCGTTGCGCCCGCGCTAATGGACTCGATCGCGCGTGCGGCGCTGTACGGCAGTGGAATCGGCCCGACGAACTGGATCGTCGCCGACAGAGAGACGTCTGGAAAATACCCGGCCTCGGCGACGCCGATCAAAGCATTCTGCTGTTCCATTGTGCGCTCAGCGCCGGCGATGTCGGGGCGCCGTTCCAGCAAAGCCGAAGGGATTACAACTGGGGTTCTTGGAATATTACCTCCGAGCAGCCGCGGTCCGATCGACAGTTCCGCCGGCGGCCGGCCGATCAACATGGCAATCGCGTGCTCATATTGGGCGCGTTGGACGTCGGCATCGAGAAGTTGGGCTTGAGCGTTTAAAAGCTGGGCTTGCGCAGTGGCAACATCCCCCGCAGTCACGGAATAGCCGGCCTTGAACTGGTTCTGCACGATGTCGAGCGTCTTCTTGTCGAGCGCAATCGTGCGTGTAAACAGGTCGCGCAGGGAGTTGGTCGCGTGCAGGTTGAAGTATGCGGTGACAAGCGTCGCTTGCGCGGACAGTTTGGCGTTGTCCAGATCGGCGGCGCTCGCCTGAGCCGCCGAGGTATCGCTCTCGATCTGCCGTCGTATTTTACCCCAGACGTCGAGATCCCAGCCGGCGGTCGTGCCGATCGGTGCGCTGTATTGTGTCGTATATCGAGTACCAATATTCGTTCCGACCGCGCTGCCGCCAGTCGTGCCGGCGAGTGCTCCGGTACGGGTGCGGGTGACATTGTAGCCGGCAGTCGCTGTAGGGAGCAGTTGTGACTGCGCCTCCCTGATGACGGCGCGAGCTTCCTCGTAAGACGCCGCCGACTCTGCAACCGTCTGATTGGAAATCTCGACCTGGCGAAGCAGTTCGGAAAGTCGTGGGTCGTGATAGGGCCCCCACCAGTCGCCGCGATCGACGTTGTCACGCGGTGTCGCGTACTTATAGCCCTTTAGTTCTTTGAATTCAGTCGCAGCAGGCGCGGCGGCAGGGGAGTAATTCGGGCCTACGGCACATGCGGCCAGCAACGAAACGAGGGCGAATCCGGCCACGCCGGCTCGCATGCGCGCAGACAGAGCGCGCCGCCCCCAACTTTCTCGAAGCACAGCTGTCTCGGTCAACGCGCGCACCGTTGCTGAAACGCCCCCGAAACACGCCAAGGAAATACCGAAAAATACGCCATACACCGCGCCGATGACGGGCTGGCATGGCGGTCACGTTATTTTCGGTACGATCGGCCCCCAGCGATCACGTTAACCACGACCATGCCCTGCCGGGGGGGTGAATATCAACTGCGCGGCAGGACGGCTGTGCACGGCCGAAACGATCTGCCGGGACGTGTGACATTCGGGCGACAGTTGCGCGGTCGAAACCCGAAACCTCTTTCAGCGGCCATGCGAGTCACGGGTTTTGAAAAACGCGATGGCGCAATATTCAGGTTTTCTGAATCGCACTTGCGCGCCAGCACCTTTAATCGCCGTTGTAACAGGTGACCAAAATGTAACCCGGTGAAGCACTGGCAGGGCTCTGAACTCCGGCACATATCCGACGGGAGTGTATGTGGCGGAGACGCTGCGCTGCAGCAAGCATCGAGCCCGGAGGAACGTAACGTGCGCTGGTTCGTTATGGCGCCGGTGGTTGGAGATTTCAGCATGTCTAAGATTACAATAGCCTTGGCTTCCGTCGGTCTTTCAGTGTGCATGATTGGTGCGGCTGCCGCCGCCCCGAGAGGAGGCGGTCATCCTGGAGGAGGCGGCGGACACCCGGGAGGCGGCGTGCATCCTGGCGGCGGTGGCGCACATTTTGCGGCACCTCATGGCGGAGGAGGTGGTCCACACTTTACCGCTCGTGCCGCGCCTCACTTCAGCGCTCATGCTGCGCCCCACGTTGGTGGAGGAGGTGGCCCTCATTTCTCTGCGCGCGTGTCACACGGCACGGCCCACGCCGGGCCCGCTTCCCATGCTGCAGTTCACGGTCCGGCCGGACTGGCAGCGCACAATGATTTAGCCAATCATCCGGCTTTTGATCACGGAGCGCCCGGCGCCCATTCGTTCGCGAACAACGCTCGCGTCGGTCACGTCGCTGTAAATCCGCACGCCTTCGCGGCCCGGCGCAACTTTGCTGCCAACGCCGCATTCCATCCGTTCTGGCACGCTGGCTGGCATCCAGGATGGCATCCGTTCCATCACGTCGGCTGGCTCGGTCCGCTATTCTGGCCCTACGCCTACGGCAATCTCTTCTACTCCTCGCTGTGGCCGGACGATTATGGCTACTCCGATCCGTTCTGGGTCTATGGCTACGGCGATATCTACGAAGGGATTTTCTCGCCAAATCTTTATGACAGCTACGTTCAGGGCTCCGGCGCGCCGCAACGCATGGCAACGCTGACCCAAAACATGACTCAGAGCTGTGACGAGGAAGCTGCCGAAGTCACTGGATGGCCAATCGACCAGATCCAGGCCGCCCTACAGCCCAACCAGGACCAGACCGCGCTGCTTGACGACCTCGGCAATGCGATCGTCAAGGCGAGCGATGTGATCAGATCGCATTGCCCAACAACTGTGTCGTTCACGCCGACCGGTCGTCTCGATGACATGCAGCAACGTCTGCAAGGCATGGTGCAGGCGGTCGACATCGTCGGCCAGCCGCTTGGCAAGTTCTACGACTCGCTGAGCGACGAGCAGAAAGCGCGCTTCAATGATATTGGGGCCAACGCACCGGGCGCCAACGCGCCGGGCACGAAGCCTGAGGCCTCAAACGCCGCGCCACAGGGAGCGCCGGGCAATGCGCCGACGCTGCAAGCGCAGTGTGGTGCATCGGTGATGGCGTGGCCGACCGACCAGATCAACCAAGCGGTGCAGCCGAACGACGCGCAGCGTGCCAAGCTCCAGGCCTTACAATCAGCCGCTACCAGTGCTGCGGACACGATCAAGGCTGCGTGCCCGACCGACGTGCCATCGACGCCTCCGGCGCGACTGGCGGCAGCGGGCAAGCACCTGCAGGCCATGTTGCAGGCCGTGGATACGGTCCGCCCGGCGTTGCACGACTTCTATGACTCGCTGAGCGACAGTCAGAAGGCGCGCTTCAATACTCTAGGTAAGGACCTGTTTCCACAGACCGCGCAAAACCAGGAATAAATTTCAGCGACGAGTGATGACAGCGGCGGATGGCTCAGGCCATCCGCCGCTTTTTATTGGTGAAACAAGGGGCATGCGTGGGGGCTTTTTCTGCGGATCGTGAGAAGTGGAATGGAGCGTCGGGACGTGCCAAGCTTGGCGCATTCGATCCAACCGACCTGGAGTAAGCCGTGCCGCTGCCGAAGCCGAATTACAATCCGCCTTTCAATATCACGCGAGCCAGCCATTCCGTGCTGCACGTGAAAGACCTGGTGAAGAGCCGGGCATTTTACGTCGATTTGATCGGCTTGATCGTGAGCGACGAGGACAAGGATACGATTTATTTGCGCGGCATTGCCGAAGCCTGCCATCACAGTCTGGTGCTCAAGCGTGCGGATACGCCGAAATCCGAGTGTGTCGGTATGCGTTGCTTCACCGAAGAGGATCTCGAGAAAGCCAAGTCGTATTTCGAGAAAGCCGGCCTGCCGGCGCAATGGGTCGAACGACCTTATCAGGGCAAAACGTTGCGTGCGAGCGACCCGGGTGGTTTGCCGCTTGAACTCTGCGCGACCATGACGACCAAGCCGCGCCTGCTGCTGGATTTCAGCCACCATCGCGGCGCCGTGCCGCAACGAATCGATCATTTTCAGATTTTGGTTCCCGACGTACGCAAACATCTCGAGTTTTATATGGGGCTCGGCTTTCGCTTGTCGGAATACATCGCGCCGGACGGTAGCGAAGATCCGATGTTTGTGTTCCTGCAGCGCAAGGGCAATCCGCATGACATCGTGTTCGCGCCCGGCAAAGGGCCGCGGTTGCATCATGCCGCGTTCAGCATTCCGGAGTCATATCACTTCTTCTACGTCTGCGACCTCGCTTCCGAGATGGGGTTCGCCGATAACATCGAATATGGCCCCGGCAGACACGGGCCGGGTCTCGCGTTGTTCGTCTATATGCGCGACCCTGACGGTCATCGCATCGAATTGTTCAATACGCACTATCAGTGCATGGACATCGAGGACGAGCCGGTGCGATGGGATGCCTCCGTCGCCAGTAAGCGGCGATGGCAATTGCCGGCGCGGGCAATGTGGTTCAACGAGGCAAGTCCTTTTGTCGGCGTCGAGCCGAAAGATCCGGCGGGTGGACGCGCTCCGATGACGCTGGAAAAATTCGTCGCGGCGAGCTGAGCGCATCAGGCCGAGGGTCATCAGCTATGACACTCACGACAGAGGGCGCCCCGCTTCCAGCCGCGGCGAGCACGGCGGACCCGGTTTGGTTTGCGTCCTATCCGGCCGGCGTTCCGCGAACCATCGATCCGGACCGATTCCCTTCACTTCACGCCATGCTGCTCGAGTCGTGCGACCAGCATGCCGCGCGTCCGGCTTTCGAGTGCTTGCGGGCCCAGATGAGCTATGCCGAATGGGAGCGCGACAGCCGGGCCTTCGCGGCCTTCCTTCTCGAGGAGATAAAGTGTCGTCCCGGCGATCGCGTCGCGATCATGCTGCCGAATATGCTGGCTTATCCGGTGGCGTTTCTCGGCACGCTTCGCGCCGGCTTGATCGCGGTCAACGTCAATCCGCTCTACACGCCGCGCGAGCTGAAGGAACAGCTTCACGATTCCGGTGCGGAAGTCATCGTCATCATGGAGAATTTCGCGCACAAGCTGGAAACGGTGATCGCCGAGACCGGGATCCGCCATGTCGTGGTGGCGCGGCTCGGCGACCTTGTACCGACGCTGAAACGCTGGGCGTTCAACTTCGCCAATTCTTACATCGAACACGCGGTGCCGGCTTGGCGCTTTGATACTTTCACTATGATGCAGGATGCCTGCACGCGCGAGCCGAGCGGACGTTACTCGGATGCCAAGACGCAATCGTCCGCGGTGGCGCTCCTGCAATATACCGGCGGCACAACCGGCGTTCCGAAGGGCGCGATGCTCACGCACCGCAACCTGGTTGCCAACACGCTGCAATGTCTGGCGTGGACAGGCGCGGCGAACGAACGTGAGAACGAGCACGTGCTGACGCCGCTGCCGCTCTACCATATCTTCTCGTTGACGGCGAACCTGCTGTCCTTCGCTGTGGTCGGCGCGCTTAATGTCCTCATTATCGATCCGCGCAATCTCGATCGACTCATTCGGACCATTCATGGTGCCCACATCACCGTGATGTCGGGTGTCAACACCCTATTCAACGCGCTGGTGCACAAGCCTGAATTCGCCGCTCTGGATTTCAGTACGTTGCGGATGGCGATTGGCGGCGGTGCTGCAATTCAAAGCGAAGTGGCGCATCGCTGGCATGAGATTACCGCTACTCATGTGGTCGAGGGTTATGGGCTGACGGAAGCCTCGCCCGTGGTGTGCATCAATCCAATCCCCAGCCCGCGGCTCGGCACGGTCGGTCTTCCGGTGCCTTCGACTGAGGTGACTATCCGGGACGACGACGGCACGGTTCTTGGCCAGGGCGGGGAAGGCGAGGTGTGGATTCGAGGTCCGCAAGTCATGCAGGGTTATTGGGGGCGTCCAGCCGAAACCCAGGCTGTGATCACGACCGACGGCTGGCTCCGCACTGGCGATATCGGCACTTTCGATGCGGACGGCTTTCTGAAGCTGCTCGACCGCAAGAAGGACATGGTCATCGTCTCCGGCTTTAAGGTGTTTCCGAATGAAGTTGAGGACGTCGCGATGCAGCATCCCGATGTTCTTGAGGCGGCGGTAATCGGCGTGCCTGACCCGCGCACCGGCCAGGCGGTCAAGCTGTTTGTCGTCCGGCGCGATCCGGCGTTGACCGAAGCGGATCTGATCGCGTTCCTGCGCACCCGGCTGGTGAACTACAAAGTGCCGCACATTGTCGAATTTCCGCAGTCACTGCCGAAGAGCAACATTGGAAAAATTTTACGCAAAGAACTGCATTAGGGGCATGCAAGTATCAGCGGCTGCCTGTCTTCCTGCACCTTTTGCGGCGTGCTAACCGTGGGGCTACAATCAGAAACGGGAGGACGCTGAACCGATGGCCAAGCTGCAACTTTCATTCGCGTGCGGCCTCTACGACCGGATGCAGCCGCTCTATACCGGCGAGGTCAAGCCGGACGGCATCGATCTTAATTTCATCGCCATCGATCAGCCGCGGCCGATTTTCGACCGCATGTCCGGCGGGCAGGAGTTCGACGTCGCGGAATATTCGCTTTCCGAATTTACCCAGCGGTTCACCCGTAACGAGTGCCCGTTTGTTGCCATCCCGGTATTCCCGTCGATTGCCTTCCGCATGGGCTTTATTGCCATCAACAAGAAATCCGGGATCAAGACGCCCAAGGATCTCGAAGGCAAGCGGATCGGCGTGCCGCTCTACACCATGACGGCCGCGATCTTCATCAACGGCATCCTGCATCACGAATTCGGTGTCGACCTGACCAAGGTCCACTGGATACAGAGCGCGATGAACGAGTCGGGATCGCACGGCAGCCCGACGGTGTTGCCGCTCTTGAAAAACATGACCATTGAGAACAACAAGACCCACAAGACGCTCGGACAGATGCTTGCGGCGGGCGAAATCGACGCCACGCTCGGTACCAGCTTGCCGGATGAAATCCGCACCAATCCCGATATCGTGCGGCTGTTCCCGAACTTCGTCGAGGTCGACAAGGACCTCTACAAGCGTAAGGGTATCTATCCGATCATGCATACCGTTGCCATCAGGAAGAGTGTCTACGAGCGATATCCGTTCGTGGCGACGAGCCTCTACGACGCTTTCGTCAAATCGAAAGAGATCGCGCTGCAAAAGTTATTTAATCTGCGCGCCGTTCGTTACATGACGCCATTCCTGATGCGCGAAATCGACGACATTTGGGAAGTGTTCAACGGCGATCCGTGGCCTTATGGCCTCGAACCTAATCGCCGCACCGTCGAGGCGCTTATCACCTACCAGCAGACGCTCGGCCTCACGAACAAGCCCGTGAAGGCCGACGATCTGTTCGTACCGACCTACGGCTGAATAGCGCCGATTTAATCAAGCTTCACAATAGGGAAAGAACGCCATGAGCCAACTCGACGATATCCTCCGCGACCTCGTCGTCGCCAATCGCATCCTCTCCAACGAAGACGTGGTCGACGCCTACGGCCATATCAGCGTGCGCCATCCCGATAATCCGAAGCATTTCTTTATGTCGCGCTCGTTGGCGCCAGAGTTGGTCGAGCATAACGATCTGATCGAGTTCGATCAGATGGGCGAACCGGTTAGTGACAAGCGCCAGCCCTATCTGGAACGCTTCATCCACGCAGCAATCTTCGAGGCGCGGCCCGACGTCACGGCGGTGGTTCATGCCCACGCCGAGGACACCCTCCCTTTCGGTCTGATTTCGAAGCCGTTGGAGCCGGTGATCCATTCCGGCAGCTTTATCGGCGGTAAAGTCCCGGTATGGGATATCCGGAAGAAATTCGGCGATACCGATCTTCTGGTGCGAAACATGGCGCAGGGACGCGATCTTGCCAAAACAATGGGCAAAGGCCACGTCGCACTGATGCGCGGCCATGGCTTCGCGTCGGCGTCACGTTCCATCATCGATGTGGTGCGGCTGTCAGTGTATTTGCCGCGTAATGCGCGGGTGCAGATGAACGCCATGCGCATGGGCGGGAAGCCGAAGCCGCTGTCCAAGGGAGAGATCGCTGCCCGAAGTGGCGGCCGCTCCTACACGCCAGGTTCGCCGGAAACCTGGCGCGCCTGGGAGTACTGGGCCAACCGCGCCGGCTGCGGCGATCGGATCGGCAAGATGTCGGACCATTCACACGATCACACGCACAAGGGGTGACGGTGACGCATTCCTGTGGCTAAATGCGCCTATTGGAATATCCGGCCGATTCAGCCCGGCCGTTCGACCTTTGAAAGTCAGACGTCAAACACGAGGAAACCAGCCATGACCATGCGTTATGTTGCTATTTGCGCAGGTGCGGTGCTTGCGGCTATCGCCCTGCAAGGCACGTCGGCTCAGGCGCTCACAATGGCGGAGTGCAGCGCCAAATATAAAGCGGCGAAAGCCGACAACTCACTCAACGGCATGAAGTGGAAGGACTTCCGCAAGGCGCAATGCGGCTCCGATGCGGCCGAGCCGGCCGCAACCACCGCTGCAGCACCTGCTCCGGCTCCTGCTGCTGCGCCAGCACCCGCCGCGAAGCCGGCTGCCGCACCGGCACCGGCTCCGACTTTCTCCGGCAATGCAGTTTTCCCGGGTGCCGTGAACTCCAAATACTCCAGTGAATCGGCAGGCAAAGCGCGGATGGAGACCTGCCTTGATCAATACAGGGCCAACAAGGCCGCGAACGGCAACGGCGGTTTGAAGTGGATTCAGAAGGGCGGGGGCTATTACAGCCAGTGCAACGCCAAACTGAAGGGTGCGTAAGCGGGGCGGCCTCTAAAACAAGGAAAGTTGACATGAAGATTGCGATAAGCGTTGCGTTGCTGTCACTGGCGCTTGGTGCGGGAAGCGTGTTCGCACAGACCACCACTCCTTCCACAAGCACCCCGGCGCCGGCGGCTCAACCCGCTGCGCCCGCTACCGCGCCGGCCACCGGCGCTGCGACGGACAAAAAGGCGGTCTCCAAGGAGTGCAGCGATCAGGCCACTGCGAAGGGTCTGAAAGGCAAGGCACGGAAGAAATTCCGTTCAGCTTGCAAGAAGAACGGCGGCAAAGCTCCGTCCTGAGTCTTTGTCAGAACGGTTTTCGTAAATGAAAGAGCCGGCACATTGTGCCGGCTCTTTTATTTGTTCTTTGGATAACCGTCGGCGTCAGTGAACCACCAACTCGGTTACCTTGCCGTGCTTGTCGCGACCTTGCGCATAATACTGGCCGATGTTCTGCATCAACGCCGCATCGGAAACCGAATAGATGATCGCGTCCGTTTTGCCGGTATTGATGTGCTTGCGCCACATGAAGTTCGGCACCACAAACAAATCATTGTGGCTCCAGTCGAAGCGCTTGCCGCCGACCTCGGTCACGCCGGTGCCTTCGATGCACACATAATAGGTGCCGGCGGTTTCGCGCTTGAGTTCGGTCTCTTCACCCGGCCGCAGAAGTTGTGCCGAGTAGTTGAGTGTCTTGAAAACTGCCTCGCCGGTAACGGGATTGACGAAGTCGATCTTGATGCCTTCGTACGGATCGCCCTTTTCCTTGCGCAGGCTGTGGAACATATCCTTCACATCCGAGCCGCGGAAGTGAAACAGCGGGGCTGGATCGCGGCCGACGCCGCGCTGGTGATTGACGAAAGTCGGTTTGAGGCCGCCGTGGCTATAGAGGTTGCGGGAATAGCCTTCGGTGACCGAGACCGCCTGAACGTTGGTATTGCCCTGCGCTCCCGGCATGTTGTGATCGACCCAAGCAGCATCGAGGAATTCCATCAGCGGCCAGTCGAGAGTGTCGATCCAGACGCACGGTTCGGTGGAGTTGTTGCCGTGATCGTGCCAGGTGCCATTCGGTGTAAGGATCAGGTCGCCGCGTTGTGCTGTGACACGTTCGCCTTCCACCACCGTGTAGCCGCCCTGGTCGGAAAGAATGGTGCGGCTGGCATTCGGCGAGTGCAGATGTACCGGCGCGACGTCGCCCGGGTTGTAGATCGAAATCGCGCAGCGGATGGTATTGGTGACCTGCAAGCGGCCGTTCAAGCCCGGATTGAGCAGCAGGATGCTCTGGCGGTCGGCAAATTCGATCGGGGAAACGTCCGCCTTGCTGGCGATCTGGGAAATCTGGTTGAGGTACCCGGAGTACTCTTTCCATTTCCACATATAGGGTGAGGTTTTCATCTGGGCGACAGCGACGCGGCCGGTCGCAAGCTGGCCGGAACCTTCGCCGCTGGTTTCGCTGAACCAGGATTTCTGCGCCGGCGCATTGGCCTGGGTACGGACCCAGACGTTGTGCTTTCCGGCGTCGGTATTGATGGCTTCCATCAACTCACGGGCTTTATTGGAAAGCCCGGCCGGGGCAGGGGCCTTCATCGTCACCGTGGACATGGCGTTTCTCCTATTAGACGGGCTGATCTCGTCCCTTTACAAGGAGGTATAGTGTTTCGGCCATTTGTTTGCAAAGGCGCGGGGATTGCGTCGCGCGAGGCGTACCCCGCCGAAAAGGCATAGCCAGCGGCGGATCAATTAACCGGCGATGAAGTCGCGTATCGCCTTGGTGAACTCCGCGGGACTGTCCATGTTCGAGATATGGCCGGCTCCCGCAAGCTCGACGTAGCGTGAGCCGGGAAGCTTCTCATTAAGCTTTCGCATCGGCCCGGCCGCCGCGTCTTTGCCGCCGGTCAGGAACAACACCTTGTGCTTCACGCTGGCGACTGCGGAGGCGTAGTTATGATCGGCCAGTGCCGCCGCACAGCCGATGAAGCCGTTAACCGGCGTGGCGCGGATCATGGCGCGGATCTTGTCGACATGCGGCGGATTCTTCGCCACGATTTCCGGAGGGACCCAGCGCGCAATGGTCGGCTCGACCAGCGCTTCGAGGCCCTGCTTCTGAGCCACCGCGATCCGTTCTTCCCATTGCTGGCTCGACTGCGGCGTCGATTGGCAGGGCGAGTCGCAAACGATGATACGGTCCACACGGTCGGGAAAATGTTCGGCGAGGCCGAGTGCAGTCGCACCGCCCATCGACAGGCCGGCAAAGTGCGCTTTCTTGATCGACAAGGCGTCCATCAGCCGGACCGCGTCATTGAGCAGCGTGTCGTAGGTATAGCGGCCCTCAGGCACATCGGTGCTGCCATGTCCGCGCTGATCGTAGCGCAGCACGCGGAATGAATCCTTCAGGCTGGCCGCCTGGTCGTCCCACATCGCGGTCGAGGTCGCGAGCGAATTTGAAAACACGATCCACGGTGCGCCGTCCGGCCCGTCGACCTGATAATTGATGGTGATACCGTTCGCTTTGATTTTCATGACTCTCACTCGGGTTATTTCGGAAGAAAACTTTCCAGCAAGGCGGCGAGCTGTGCGGGGCCCTGACTTGGCATGAAGTGGCCGGCATCCTCTATCAGCTCGAAGCGCGCGCCGGGAATCCTCTTGGCGAGCTCAGCGGTTCCGGCGTGCGGGCGCACGGTATCGTGTTTGCCCGCCACGACCATGACCGGACAGCGGACCTGCGGCAACATGTGCAGCATATTGGTGCGGGCAAGCGTGCGGAAGCCAAGCCCAAAACCGACCGGATCATTGCCAAGATAGCGGCCGCGATAAGCTTCGTAGTCGGCTGGCTCGCCGAGCGTCCTCGGGTAGGAGATGTCGAGCGTGGTCGGCAGGCCGGCGCGCATGCCTTCGCGCATGGCAAATGCAGCGCGCTCGTCGAGCGCTGCAGCCCGGCTCGGATCGACGCCCGGTGCCGGATTGCACAGGACCAGTGAGCCGACTTGATCGGGGTGCTTCTCCAGAAAACGAAGCGCCTGGGTTGCCGCTGCGGCAACGGTGACGAAATGATACGGCGGATCGAGGTGAGCGGCTCTGGCAAGCGCCTCGAAATCCTCCACCAATGTGTCGTTGGTGAAATCGTTGCGGACTTTTTCGGAGGCGCCCGCGCCCCGCTGGTCGTAGCGAAGCACGCGGTAGCGCTGCGCCAGACGGGGCGCAACCTTGTCCCATGAATTGAGGGTGCCACCGAGTTCGTGCAGCAGCACGACGGATGCTCCCCGCGTGCCGGAGAGCTCGTAATGCAGACTTACGCCATTGGCGTCGACAAATGGCACACTTGTCTCCTTAGAATTGCCAACCGATCAAGCGGTCGAGCGAATAAGGACCGCCGCCGTGGATGAGGAAGTAGATCGTCGCGACCAACCACATCATCGTATATTCGAGCCCGAGTTTGTTCCAAAAGTAGCGGCCGACGCGGTACCGCTCGAAATTAGTGATGATCAGGAACAGCACCAGCGGCACGCAGGCAGCGCGTGTGAACAGACCAAGCGCCAGCATCGGGCCTGCGATCAGTTCGGTCGCCGAGATCAGCGGCGCCCACAGCCAGCCTGGGCGATAACCCCATTTGTCGAGGTCGACCGCCAGCATTTGCACGCTGCGCTGAGGCAACCCCGTGGTCGGAAAGAAGCCGAACGACATCCGCAAGCCATGCGGCACCATCCATAATCCGACAACCACGCGTAACAGCGTTTCCGTGATCGGCGCCAGCGCTTTATAGAGCGGTGCCAGTTGCGGAAAGATCAGCGGTATTTCAATCATGATGCAACAGCGCGGTACTCAATGCGCCATCAGCACGGGCAGCTTGGCGTTGGCGAGAATGTACCGCGTTGTGCCGCCGAAGATCATCTGTCGCAGGCGGCTTTGGGTATACGCACCCTTGATGATCAGGTCGCAACCGAGCTCGTCGGCCTTGGCGAGCAGCACTTCGCCGGCGTTGCTCTTGGCCTTTTTCAAGGTGATCGGCTCGGCGTTGACGCCATTGAATTTCAACGAGCGCGCCATTTGCTCGCCAGTCGGCCCAGCGACGGTCGCGCCTTCAACGGTAGCGATGGTGACGCGCTGCGCGAGGCGAAGCAGCGGCATTGCGTCCGCGGTGGTGCGCGCCTGCTCGGTGCTGCAATTCCACGCGATCAATACATTAGTGGCGAGCGACTTCGGTGAGATCGGCGGCGCGATCAGCACCGGCCGGCCGCTCTCGAATAAGGCGGACTCCAGGGTGACCATCGAAGGGCTCTGCCACTCGTCACCTGGCCGCGCCAACACGATGCAGTCGAAGACCCGGCCGTAGCTGCCGACGAAATCGTGGCCGCTCGGCGCAGTGTCGAGCCACGAAAAGGTTGGCTTTTCCTGTGCCACGCCGGTGCTCTGCGCAATCTGGTGCTGCGTCATGAAAGAGCGGAACATATCCTCCGCCAGCCGCACCATCTCGGCGTCGTTTTCCTTCACCGCCACCATCGTCAGGCCGCTGTCCGGGTCCATGGCAACGAGGTCGGCGACCGCCGGCCGCAGTGGAAAGCCCTCGATGCAGGAGCCGAATTTCTGCGCAAGCAGCAGCGCTGTATCCAGCGCCGACGCCATCGACGTGTTGTGTTCGGTGGGTACGAGAATGGTTTTCATGTGCACGCCCCACTTGCCTCCGGCCCCAGAACCGGTTGGCGGCTGTCCCCTTGTCGGCCCCTCAGCCTTACACTCATACTGCCGTGTAGCGGGATTCCCGACAAGCACCTGCTATCAGACTTGGTGACGGGAACAACCCGTCCGGACACAAAACATCGAGGAAACGACTGGGAGAAGCGTTATGCGGCGTTGCGCCCTGCTTGCGGCATTCGGCCTCGTGTTGTGGACGACGGCCGCCATGCCGCAGTCTTTCCCCACCCGTCCGGTGAAATTGGTCATGACCTTCGCGGCAGGAGGGCCCGCCGACATGTTCACCCGGGTATTGGCCAACGATATGAGCCAGGACTTGGGGCAGCAGGTCTTTGTTGAGGTGCATGCCGGCGCAGGCGGCATGACCGGGGTCGACTTTACGGCGAAGAGCACCCCGGACGGTTACACGATCTGTTTTGCCGGCGCCGCCTCGCTGACCACAATTCCCTTCATGGTCGACAAGATGCCGTACGACTGGCAGCAAGATCTGTCGCTGCTGACGCCCGCGGTGCGCGTGCCAGAAGCCATTGTGATTTCGTCCTCGCTGGGTGTCGACACGCTTCCGGCCTTTGTCGAATATGCTCGTGCGCACCCCGGCAAGATCAACTTTGGATCGGCCGGCGCCGGCACAATTACTCATCTCGGCGCGGAACTGCTCAAGGATGAGGCGAAAATCAATATTATCCATGTGCCCTATCGCGGTGTGGCCCCGGCAATGACCGATCTGCTGGGCGGACAAATACAGATGCTGGTGGCCGACGTTCCTGTCCTGCTGCCGCAGATCAAGTCTGGCGCGATCAAGGCGCTGGCCATCACATCGGGAACACGCATTTCCGCGCTGCCCGACGTGCCGACCACCGCGGAGATGGGCTATCCGCGCGTCGTCTCCGATAATTGGTACGGTCTGATCGCGCCTGCTGGTGTTCCTGCGGATATACTGGACCGTCTGCGCCACGCCGCCATCGTTGCACTCAACAGCGATGATCTCAAAAAACAATACGCGACGTTCAACGCCACGCCGTTTCCAACAACGCCGCAGCAATTCCACGACTTCATCCTGTCCGAGCAGGCCAAGTGGGAGCCGATCATCCGCAAGACCGGCGTGAAGCTCGAGCAGTAATAAGCAAGGAAGTTCAATGCCCGATCTGTTAACCGACAACGATGGCGCGGTTCGAGTCCTGACGTTGAATCGCCCGGAAAAACGCAACGCTCTCAATATGCCTCTGAGCGAAGCGTTACTGGACGGCTTGCGGCAGGCCGATCGCGATGCGGGCGTTCGCGCGATCGTTCTGACCGGTGCGGGTCCGGGATTCTGCGCCGGCGCCGATTTGTCGGAGTTCGCCGAGCTTCAATCCAACAAAGAGGCGCTGGTCGAGCGCCGCTCCGAGTTGACGATGGAGCTGCATGGCGCCTTTGCGAAGCTGACCAAACCAGTGGTAACCGCAATCAACGGAGCGGCCATGGGAGGCGGCGCAGGTCTCGCGCTGGCTGGCGACATCGCCGTTATGTCTGAAACGGCCCGCATCGGTTATCCCGAGGTGAAGCACGGCATTGTCGCTGCGGTCGTGATGGCGAACCTGGTGCGCCAGGCCGGGCGCAAGGCGGCCTTCGAGTTAGTCGGCACCGGTCAGGCTATCGATGCCACGCGGGCTTTGGCGCTTGGCCTGGTCAACCGCGTGGTAGCGCCGGACAAGCTGATGGAAACGGCGTTGCAGTTCGCCCAGGCCATGGCTGCGGTCGCGCCGCAAGCGATGGCGGCGACCAAAAGCTTGTTCTATCGCGCCGCCGACTTGCCGTTCGATGAAGCGCTTGAAGCCGGCCGCGAGATCAACCAGCGTATGCGCTCGTTCGGCAAGGACAAGTAGCCGGCTCATGGATCTGACGACTTTGCGCTACAGCGTCGAAAGCGGCGTCGCGACAGTGATGCTCGATCGCCCGGAGAGCCGGAACGCGCTCAATCGCGCCATGTGCGAGGACCTTGTCACAGCCGCGACGGCGGCGCGGGACGATGGTGAGGTTAGGCTGTTGCTGATCCGCGGCAATGGCCCGGTATTTTGCGCAGGCGCCGACCTCAAGGAACGGCAGGGTATGAACGATGAGGAGGCGCACGCTCGCCGCCTTGCGGCATTTGCCGCATACGAGGCTCTTGAAAGCCTGCCAATGCCGGTAATCGCCGTGGTTCATGGCCCTGCGATCGGCTCTGGGGTTGAGATTGCCTGTTGCTGCGATTTTGTCGTCGCAACGCCGCAGGCGACCTTTGCCACGCCTGAGGCTTCGCGCGGAACGCTCGGCGTGACGCAGCGTTTGCCGCGGATTATCGGCAAACAGCTTGCCAAGGACATGATGTTCACCGGTCGAAGGCTCGTGGCCGGCGAAGCGCAGGTTGCCGGGTTGGTCACGCGCATCGTCGAGACCGTGGCCCTTGAAAGCGCCATTGCCGATGTCGCCAAGGCCATTGTTGCTGCACCGCAAACGGCGTTGCGGCTGGGTAAACGCTGCATCGACCAAGGCACGGCGCTCGACCTGCGGGGCGGACTCGCCCTCGAACGCGCGGCTATGGAAGAGAACATTGCTCAAGGTGCCTGGCGTGCGGGGATGTCGGAGATCGGGCCGGACAAGCGCTAGCCGGACACTCGCAGATAATTGTCTGGATAAGGCCCGCGCGTTCGCGTCCGTTTCGGCGGCCTGATAAGCTCATGCCGATTCGGCGCAAAGAATTTGCTCGCCATCGTCGGGGGAATCGTCGTGGCGGATATTTCCAACATTCGGCAGCTTGTGTCGGCCGCTCGCACCCGGATTCTTTTGATCTGTCCCGATTGCGGTCAGGAGCATACGGATTTCGCTGACAAGCTGCGCGGCTCGCGCTTTTTCACCTGCACCGGCGACGATTGCGGTTATCGGTTTGATCTGGTTTCAGGGCCGCGAGGCACAACCTTTCAGCGATTTGTCTACGCATGGCGCCGGCTGTTTGCCGCGCTTTCGCCGGCCGGCTGACGTCCGCCGAGCAATCAGCCGACGGCTTTTGCGGCCGCTTTCACCAGCGCGACCGGATCGGTGAACGCCGATACGCCGTGGGCTTGCAGCTTCGCGATCGCCTGCTCGGGGGTCATCTTGCGGGTTGCGGCGTGGCCGGCAGCGATGCCGACGAACAACGGCTTCGGCAGAGGCTCGGCCGCCAGCCAATCGGTCAGGGCATCGACGCGCTCGGCAAGCGAGCGCGACGCCAGCGTGGTTTGAAAGACGATCGCCTTGATATTCGGACGCATTGCCATGGCGCGCGCGATTTTGAGCCGTTCGGTCATGGTTTCGTCAGGCGCGCCGCGCAGATTGTCCATGAAGCTCGCGGCACGTAGGCCGTGATCGCCGATCAAATCCATCATCATCATGCCGAGGCCTGCGCCCGACGTGACAAGGACGATGTCACCTTCGGTTTCGACGAGTTGAAAGCCGAGAGCTGCTGCCTCGCGTTCCAGTTTTGTCATCGCCTTGCCGGCGAGCTTCTGGCTCAAGGCAAATTCGGAAAAGTCGTGACGGAAATCGGCGGCCAATCGCGAATGATCTTGGCGTCGCATGCGATCAAGGCGCCTTTTTCGGTCAAGGCCAATGGGTTGATTTCAAGCAGCTCCAGGTCTTCTTGCCGTACGATCTCGGGCAGTCGCGCCGCATAGCGCGCGATGCGCGCGCCAAGGTCGCCTGGGAACTCCTTGCCGAGCGATGCAAAGAGCCGCTCCGGCGTGATTGGCGCGTCTGTCTCGATCGGAATGCGGACGAGTTTAGCTATGGATTCGACGTTCTCGCCGCCCTCTGGCGCCAGCAACAATTCAAGCCGTTGGGCGCTGCCGTCGATGCGGACGGCGGCAAAAATCTCCCGCGTGATCGGGACAGCTTCCTCAAGCAGAAGCGGCGTGTCGGCATCCTCAAGTCCGGGCAGGATGAGCCGGCGCGCGTCGCGGAATTCCTCGGGCTTGTTAAACCGGCGCACCAGGCCACGTTTGCCACGGCCGCCTTCGAGAACCTGAGCCTTGAGCACAAAGCCCGGCCATTCTGCCGCTGCATCAGGGAAGTTCTCGCCGGTCTGCACGAGAAGGCCGCGCGGGACGGCAAGCCCGTGGCGGCGCAGCAAGACTTTTCCGTCGTATTCGGCTAGTCGCATACTGTCCTTCCGTCGCGCCAACCGGCGCATCACTTTCCCGGAGTTTATCGCATGTCGGGTCCGCTGGGCCTGCCGTTTCTCGGTTCCGATCCGTGGCGCGTCGCGGTGGTCGCCCCGACCGGACGTTACGCGCGTAATCAGGTTGCGGGAATGCTAGAGGCCGGCACGCCGCTCGTCGGCGGTGTTGCGCTTGGTCGGGGCGGAACCGCGATGGACGGCCTGCCGCTCTATGATCGCATCGGCGATTTCCCGCAAAAGCCGAACATCGCGCTCGTCTATACGCCGGCCGAGGGCGTTCGCGACGCCATTGCTGAATGTGCAGCGGCGCAAATCCCGACGATCATGGCAGTCGCCGAGTACGTGCCGGTACATGACGCCCTTGCAGCTGCTGCACAGGCGCGCGTCGCCGGAAGCTGGCTGATCGGCCCGAACACGTTGGGGATTTACGTATCGGGCAGGGGGCTTCTTGGCTCGATCGCGCCGAGCTTTTGCAAGCCGGGGCGGCTTGCGGTGATTATCCGCAGCGGCACATTGGCTCTGGCCGTATCCCGCCAACTGACGCTTGCCGGCATCGGCCAGCGTATTATCGCCCATGTTGGTGGCGATACCGTAATCGGGCGCAATCCGCACGAGTACCTGCAAGCACTCGCGGCCGATGATGCCACTGCCGCGGTGTTTTATTGCGGTGAAATCGGCGGCGACAAGGAATATGCCTTCGCCGAGGCGGCGCGAGACTTTCCCAAACCTGTCTATGCCATGATCGTCGGGCGTCACGCGCCGGCGCAAAAGCAGATGGGCCATGCCGGCGCGCTGATCGGCAGCGCGCGCGAGGGCGCCGAGGCAAAGCTTGCAGCTCTTGCTGCCGTGGGCTGCCGTATCGTCAAAAGTTTGGAAGATGCGGTGCCGATGCTGTCGGAATTCAGTACGGCGCCGTAACCCGAGGCATATCGAAAATATTGTCGACGACGGAATAGTCGCCGCGATAGCCGAGCCGCGCGATGGCGCGGAGGCGGGACATGTCGATCATGCCGTTGACGATTACGCTGTCCTCAATATGAACATTGACCACTTGCCCGATAATCATTTGATAATGGTGCTTCTTACCGTCGGCGGTTTTTAGATCGACCGTTTGCACGTAGACGCATTCAAGGGCGATCGGTGATTTCGCCACGCGCGGTGGCTTGACCTTGCGCGAGGGCGCCATCTCAAGCTTTGCGAGCGTAGGTTCGCTGATGCCGTCAGGATAATCGCCTCCGGAAATATTCATTTCGGCGCGCAATTCATAGGTGGCGAGATTGAATACGAACTCGCCGCCGCTCTCCGCATAGTTTTGCGAGTGTTTGCGTGTGTTCGACGAGAACATCACCATGGGCGGCTGGGTCGCGCAGAGGTTGAAGTAGCTATAGGGCGCGAGATTGACCACACCCGCCGGGCTCAGCGTTGAGATCCAGCCGATCGGGCGCGGCACCACGAGCGACGTCGTGGGATCGTGGGAAAGATTGTGCGGCTCGCTACGCGGATCGTAGTCCATTTTCAAATATCCATTTTGGACGAGGCTTGTTCGGTAGAGCTTGGCGGGACGTGCTCAATGGGACAGAATGCTCCTTAAAGCGCCATCGGGCGTTCGCCGCAAGGCATGCCCTGACCGGGGATCGCATGAAACTGCATTGGTCGCCGCGCTCGCCCTTTGTCCGCAAAGTGATGGTTGTCGCGCATGAGCGCGGCGTAGCCGGCCGGTTGAATTGTGTGCGCACGATTGCCGCGACATCGAAACCCCACGCCGAGCTGATGATCGACAATCCGCTGTCGAAAATCCCGACCCTGGTACTTGATGACGGCACCGTGATCTACGACTTGCCGGTCATCTGTGAATATTTCAACTCGATCGGCGACGAGGAAACGTCAAAGCTTTTTCCGTCGGCGCCGAAAGCGCGCCTGACGGCCTTGCGCCGGCAAGCGCTCGGCGACGGCTTTCTCGATCTTTTGGTGCTGCTGCGGGACGAGCGCCTGCGCGCAAATCCCTCGGAAGCGCACCTGGTCAGCGCCGCCCTGCGCAAAAAGGCGATCCTGGATAGCCTCGAGCTCGAAGCGCCGGAACTCGCCGTAATCCAATTCGGCATCGGCCATATCGCGATTGGCTGCGCTCTCAGTTATCTGGACTTCCGCTACGCCGACGAGGATTGGCGCGAGGGCCGTCAGCGTCTGGCGCACTGGCACGCAACGTTTGCAGCCCGTCCATCGGTGGAGGCAACCGAGCCGGTCGATGATTCCTGAGACGCGCCTGACTAACTGATCATGCGCGGTTGAGCATTCACCCCAGCGTCGGATCGAGCACGATTTTGCCCTGGCCCTCATGTTGCTCGACCATGCGATGAGCGTCAGCGGCGCGCGATAACGGCATCACCCGTTCGATCTGCGGAATCACTTTGTTCTGCGCCGCAGCTTCCAGGCAGGCCGGCAAGTCCGACGGCGTATAGCCTGGCCGGCCCTTGATCGTGATGCGTTTGTGATAGAGATGCGAGAAGTTGATTGAGACATGCGGTCCGGCATGTGCGCCCGCCGTCACCAGCCGTCCATCCATGCCGATAGCCTCGAAGGCAGTTGGCAACACTTTCGGATTGGCGATGTTGTCGTAAAGCACATCGACGCCCTTGCCGCCGGTAATTCTCAGTATCTCGTCGCGAATATTGTGGGTGTTGTAGTTGATGGCGTGATCGGCGCCGAGCTTTAGTCCGAGCCGCACACGATCGTCGGAGCCGGCTGCCGCGATGACATTCGCGCCGATCACGTTCTTGGCGATCTGGATGCCGACAGTGCCGAGATTGCCACCGGCGCCCATAATCAGCACGGTTTCGCCGCGTTTCAGCGCGGCGACGTGAAACAGCAAATTCCAGGCTGTCGGGACATGGCGCAGCACGACCGCGGCGCGATGAAAATCGAGATGCTGCGGAATCGAGACGCCAGCGGCGGCGGGCACCGTGACGAGCTCGGCGAAGCCGCCGGGCCGCTTGATGCCCATCATGCCTTTCGGGCCTTTGTAGTCGTTGTCGTTTTCCGCGCAGTCGTCGAGCGGCATGATGCCGGCTGCGGCGACGCGATCGCCGGGACGCCATCGCGTGACCTTCGACCCGACCGCGTCGACAATGCCGGCGCAATCGACGCCCGGAATAAGCGGCAGCACGGGTCCCCGATATTGCTCCTTGCCGGCGCGCAGGCTTACGTCGAGAACGCGATTGACGGTCGCCGCATGGACTCTGATACGGATTTCGCCCGGCCGCGGTTGCGGATCGGGTACGTCTTCGTACCGAAGAACCTCGGGCGGACCGTATTCGTGGATGACGACGGCCTTCATCCTTGCGTTTTCCTGCTGATTGTTTCTGAAGGTTAGTGGAGGGTGTCAATTCGCGGCCAAGGGTGTAATTCGCGGCCAATATGACACGATTGAAGCCGGCATCGGAAGACCGCGTAGAATGACGGAGTGAACATCATGGATGCGCCTGGCAGAGAACTCGCAGACAAGATCGCCTGCGCGGAATTAATCCAAGCCTGGGGCGTCTATCGCGACCAAGGCCGATGGAAGGAGCTACGGGGGACCTTCACGCCTGACGGCCACATCTCCGTGTCGTGGTTTCGCGGTGCGTTCGAGCAATTCGTCGAGCGATGCCGGGCAAGTTTCAGCGTCCCCAATAGCTGGTCGCGGCACCATTTGTTTCCGCCGACCATCAAGCTCAATGGCGATCGCGCGATCGGGGAAACCAACGTCATCATCCGCGTGCGCCAGCCGTTCAACGGCATCGCGGTCGACCTGACATCGTGTTCGCGCTTTCTCGACCGGATCGAGCGCCATTCCAGCGGCTGGCTGATCGTCGAGCGTGCGGCCATTTACGAACGCGACCGGCTTGATCCGGTAGAGCCGTCGCTCGTTTTCGACGAATTATTCAAGACGGCGAATACGTCACAATATCCGGAGCATTACCGGTACATGGCTTTCCGTCTCGCCCACGCCCCGGGCAGGTCGCTGGCTTCGGTGATCTATCGCGACCGCGAGCAGGAGACGACGGACCTCTATGCACGCTTTTCCGAGTGGCTTGACGGCAAATCCTCTTGACCGCCATGCGGCCGGCGCGTTAGCCGCGGGGGGATCTGGAGAGATTGATGGCGGTTTACACCGATGTCGCAGCGGAGGACCTTGCCCGCTTCCTCGACGATTACGACGTCGGCGAGTTGCTGGCCTATAAGGGCATTGCCGAAGGCGTCGAGAACTCGAATTTCCTGGTCCACACCGGCAGCGGTAATTTCATCCTGACGCTCTATGAGCGGCGCGTCGCCGAGCGCGACCTGCCGTTTTTCCTGTCATTGATGGAGCATCTGGCAAAGCGCGGCATCACCTGTCCGCAGCCGGTGAAGAACAAGGCCGGCAAGACGCTCGGCAAGCTCGCCGGCCGGCCGGCGGCCATGGTGAACTTTCTCGATGGCCTATGGATTCGGCGTCCGACCGCCGCGCATTGTGCGGCTTTAGGCGAGGCGCTGGCGAAGCTTCATGTCGCGGGAGCCGATTTCAATATGCGCCGCGACAATGCGCTTTCGGTTGCCGGCTGGCGCAAGCTCTACGAGGGCTGCCGCGAGCGCGCGCACAAAGTGGAGCGCAACCTCGAGACGCTCGTCGCGGCCGAGCTCGATATGCTCGAGCGCGAGTGGCCGAAAGGTCTACCGCAAGGCGTAATCCACGCCGATCTGTTCCCGGACAATGTGTTCTTTCTGGCCGATAGGCTGTCGGGGCTGATCGATTTCTATTTCGCCTGCACCGACACGCTCGCCTATGACATTGCCATCTGCCTCAACGCGTGGTGCTTCGAACCCGATCATGCCTACAACGTCACCAAGGGGCGCGCGTTACTGTCGAACTACACGAAGATACGGGCGCTCTCCGGCGAGGAATGGGACAAGTTGCCGTTGCTCGCTCGCGGAGCGGCCTTGCGCTTTTTGCTGACCCGGCTGGTCGATTGGCTCGATGTCCCGCCCGGTGCGCTGGTTAAGCCAAAGGATCCTCTCGAGTACGCGCGCAAACTTCGCTTCCATCAGAAGATCAAAAGCGCCAGCGATTACGGAGTGACGGTGCCGTGAGTGATGCACTGTCCCATGTCGTGATCCATACGGACGGTGGTGCTGCGCCCAATCCCGGTGCTGGCGGCTGGGCGGCGATTCTGAGCTTTGGCGACCGCGACAAGGAGCTGAAAGGCGGGGAACCGGACACCACCAATAATCGCATGGAGTTGATGGCAGCGATCTCTGCACTCGAAGCATTGAAGCGGCCGTGTCGCGTCGATCTGCACACCGACAGCAAATATGTCCAACAAGGCATTTCGCAGTGGATTCACAACTGGAAACGCAACGGTTGGAAAACCGCCGATAAGAAGCCAGTCAAAAATGGAGAACTATGGCAACGGCTCGACGCCGCGGTTGCGCATCATCAGGTGCGGTGGCATTGGGTCAAAGGACATGCCGGCCACGAGTTTAACGAACGTGCCGACCGCCTGGTTGGCGAAGCGATCGCGGAAGTCAAATCGAGGTCTAAATAAATCCTCCTCCCGCGAAGCGCGAGAGGAGGATCGCAATACGGCAATAACCTAGAGGCCCTTCAGCAGATTGTCGGCGCCGGAAATATCGGCCTTGCCGGGTGTATCTTCGACATTGAGTGTCTTGACGACGCCGTCATCGACCAACATTGCGTAACGTTGTGAACGCACGCCGAGACCGCGCTCGGTCAGGTCGACCGACAGGCCAAGCGCCTTCGCCCAGTTGCCGCTGCCATCGGCAAGAAACTCGATGGCGTCGCCGCCGGACGCCTTCTTCCAGGCGTCCATGACGAACACGTCGTTGACGCCGGTCACCGCGATGGTGTTGACGCCTTTAGCCTTGATCTCCGAAGCATTCTTCACAAAGCCCGGCAGGTGGTTCTTGTGGCAGGTTGGCGTGAAGGCGCCGGGCACTGCGAACAGTACGACTTTCTTGCCCTTGAATAATTCGTCGGTGGTCATCGGCTTCGGCCCTTCGGCCGTCATCACCGTAAAAGAGCCGCTGGGTACGCGGTCGCCGACCTTAATAGCCATAATGGTGTCCTCTCAGGTACTGGAATGAATTCGAAACGCTGGTCCGCTCATGCGTCCGGCACCCTTAAGGTAGCGCGTCGGACGAATTAGTCGAGATGGACGGGAACCTCGATCGCGTCGTCGCCGCTAACCGCCGTGAAAGTGAGCGTCGCACCTTGCGCCTGCGCGCCCGTGGGCATGCCATCGAGATCGAAGGTGAAGCGGTGCAACTCCCCGTCGACGCCGCTCGGTTCGGGAAGGGGTAATGCCCAGTCCGCCGTCGGGCCCTCGACAAACAGTCCGACTTCGGCGTCTTTTGCCGCTGACACCTCGACGACAACGCGGTCGTGTTCTCCGCCAGGCTCGCGATGGACGGAGCGAATGGACAAATCCTGACCGGCGCCCAATGCGACCGGACGTGGTACGCGCAGATCGGCTTTTTCTATCGCGGCTTCCTCGGCGCCATCGCCGTTTAGCGCCAACTCGAGTGTCGCTTCAGCCGGCACGCATAGATTTCCGCAAATCGCGTAGTCGAGCTTTAAGTGAACCGTCGAGGGCTTAGCTGTATCTTTCGGCGAAACGCGAAGCGGCAGGACGAACTGGCCGACATAGCCGATGGAGTTGCCGCCGGCGCCGTCGGGAAAACGCTCCGGTGCGGGCCAGAGCACTTTTACCGAATTGACGTTCTGCGAGCCGCTAAAATCGAGCGTTGGTGGCACGCCGGAATCGCCCGGCTGTCGCCAATAGGTTTTCCAGCCTGGATCGAGTTTGATTTCTACTCCGGCGCGCAAGAAGCTCGCGTCCGGTGTCTTGATCGTCGAGCCGGCAATCAAACGCGCTTCGGCATGAGGCTCCTTGTCCCACGCAGAGGCGTCCTGCGCATGCGCCATGGGTGCGCCGACGGCACAAAGAGTCGCAGCCATAATCGCAGATCGGAAACTCGACGTGGTGAGCATGGTCTGTTGTCTAGGAGAACACATGCGCCGGCGCCACTGACATGATTGTTACCGCCGACGAATTGCCATGGAGCCGCCGTGCTCTAGCCAGAAAGTCGGGGTGATATCGTGAACCTTTCCGGTTCTATTCGTTTGCAAAGCCAAATCGATAGGCTAACCTTTCAGGTATGAAATTGCCGCGCGGCAAGTCGGGAAAACGTGGCTATCTTGACGGCCAGATGCTGATCGCCATGCCGTCGATGCTGGACGAACGCTTTGTGCGCTCGTTGATATATATCTGTGCGCATTCGTCCGACGGCGCGATGGGTATCGTCGTCAATCATCCGGCGGCCAACATCAGTTTCTCCGATCTCCTGGTGAAGCTTGAGGTGGTGCCGAAGGCCGAGCGCATCCAATTACCTACGCGCGCCGAAGGTGTGAAAGTCATGCGCGGCGGACCTGTGGAGACGGAGCGCGGCTTTGTGTTGCACAGCGCCGATTTTTTTATCGAAAACTCCACGCTGCCGATTGCCAAAGATATTTGTCTCACCGCGACGATCGATATTCTCAAGGCAATCGCCCGGGGCGATGGGCCTGCCAGCGCGATACTGGCGCTTGGCTATGCCGGCTGGGCGCCGGGTCAGCTTGAAGACGAGATTCAGGGCAACGGATGGCTGCATTGCGCCGCAGATCCGGAATTGATTTTCGGTGCCGACATCGACGGCAAATACAAGATGGCGATGAAGAAAATCGGAATCGACCTCGGCATGCTCTCGAGCGAGGCCGGGCACGCTTGAACACAAACCGGAACCGAGGTTCCGGTTTTCCGAAAGACCGTGTTCCAGTAATCAGCGCGTAGCCACTTCCACTTGACGGTCGGGCTGTAACATCTCGCGGGCCTTCTGCGCGGTCATCGGTGCGCCGAAGACGAAGCCTTGGGCATATTCGCAACCGAGTTGCGACAACTCCACCGCGTCTGAATCGGTTTCGGCACCCTCCGCAACCACATCCATGCCGAGATCGTGTGCGAGCGCTACGATCGAGCGCAGGATCACCGGGCGGGTCCCTTTGGCCGTGGTACGAACGAAGGACTGATCGATTTTGATGGTATCGAACGGGAAACGCTGCAGGTAAGACAGCGACGAATACCCGGTGCCGAAATCGTCGAGCGCCAGGCCAGCGCCAAGCTCGCGGATCCTTTGCAGCATTTGCGTGGCGTGCTCCGGATTCTCCATCACGACGGACTCGGTCAGTTCGAGCTTGAGCGAGCCCCGTTCCACGACCGATCGCGACAGCACCGATCGCAAGTCCTAAATCAGGTCGTGACGCAGCAACTGGCGGGACGACACGTTAACGCTGGCGAATAGCGGATTGCGATGGCGGACTGTGCGTTGCCAGGTGCTGAGCTGCTTCGCGGTTTGCTCAAGCATGAAAAGGCCGAGCTCGACGATTAGGCCGGTCTCTTCGGCGATATTGATGAACTCGGCCGGTGACATCCGTCCGAGCTTTGGATGGTTCCAGCGCGCAAGCGCCTCAAAGCCTGCTACCGAACGATCGTCGAGCCGGACGATCGGCTGATAGAGAATCGAGATTTCTTCGCGTTCGATGGCACGGCGTAGATCGGACTCCAGCGTCAGCCGGTCGGTTTTGCGCGCGCGCATCGCGGGTTTGAAGACTTCGATCCGATCGCCGCCGCCACGCTTGGCGTGATACATCGCAAGCTCGGCGTCCTTGAGTATTTCCTCGCCACCTTGCGGCTCAGTGTCGCCAAGCGTCATGCCGATCGAGCCGGTGACAAAAATTTCGCGGTCGTTGAAGGTAATCGGCGCGCGTAGCGTTCGCCGGATGGTCTGTGCGACGGATGTGACGCGCGCGGCATCAGTCTCCGAAAGAAGAATGAGTCCGAATTGATCGCCGGCCAAGCGCGCTAATGTGTCTTGCGATTTGATCACGCGGCCAAGCCGGCGCGCAAGCGTCAGCAGGATTGAATCGCCGACCGCCATGCCGACTGAATCGTTGACGGTTTTGAAGCGGTCGAGATCGATCACCATCACCGTGGGCCGTATCGCCTTGTCATTCTTGGCAAAGGCAAGCACGGATTTCAGCCGGTCAATGAACAGCTCTCGGTTCGGCAGGCCGGTGAGATTGTCGTGCACTGCGTCGTGCAGCAGGCGCTCTTCAGCGGTTTTGAACTCGGTAACGTCAGTCAGCGTGCCGACCAGCCTGACAACTTCGCCGTCGGAGCCGACGACAGGCCGGGCGCGCATGGCAAACCACACATAGTGTCCATCAGCCGTGCGCAGACGGAAATCCTGTGAGACGCGGCCGCGCCGCTGCTCGACCACGTTGTCGAGCGTGGCGCGGAACCGATCGCGGTCGAGCGGGTGCAGGACCTCAAGCCATTTCGCCGCGGCACCTTCAAGCGCTCCGGTTTTCAACCCAAGCGCCGCTTCGGTCTCAGGGCTGGTGTAGACTTTGTCGGCCGGAACATCCCAGTCCCAGATCATGTCGCCAGCGCCGGTCAGCGCCAGTGCTCGCCGCTCGACGTCGGAGACGATGCCTTGCGTGATACCGCCGCCGGCAAAGGCGTGTTGCATGACTGTAAAGCCGATCAGCATGACGATCAGCACCAGGCCGCCGAGAAGCGCAGGGCCAACGATGTCATTGGTGACATAGCCCAGCACGGTCAATGCCGCGCCGAATACCCACACGACCAGCAAAAGCCAGGTCGGAATCAGCATCACCGCCCGGTCGTAGCCGTGAGTGGAGAGATAAACGACCAGGCCGAAACCGAGCAGCGCAACAAAGAACAGCGACACGCGTGCGATGCCCGATGCGATGTCAGGCGAGAAGACGGCGATGCCCACCAGGGCGGCAAGGAAGGCGAGCCAGCCGACCGTAATGTGCGAGTACCGCACATGCCATCGATTGAGATTGAGATAGGCGAATAAGAAAACCAGTAGCGTAGCGGCGAGTATCGCTTCGCCCGAGGCACGCCAAATGCGTTCGGCGCCCGACGACATGTCGAAAACCTTGCCCCAGAAGCCGAAGTCGATGCCGATATAGACCAACACCGCCCAGCCGAGCGCAGCGGCGGCGGGGAACATCACGCTGCCCTTCACGACGAACAGGATGGTCAGGAACAGCGCCAGCAGTCCGGCGATGCCGATAACGATGCCCTGATAGAGCGTGAGCGAATTGACCTTGTCCTTGTAGGCGTCCGGTTCCCAAAGATAGAGCTGCGGCAAACGCGGCGTACGGATTTCGGCAACAAAGGTGATGACCGTACCGGGATCGAGCGTGATGCGAAAAACGTCGGCACTCGGATTATCCTGCCGCTCCGGTGGATCGCCCGATGACGGCGTGATGTAGACGATGCGGGATTGGCCAAGATCCGGCCAGATCAGGCCGGAACCGACCATACGGTAGTGGGGGGCGACGATCAGGCGGTCGATCTGCTCATCGCCGTTATTGGCGAGCGCAAAGACCGCCCAGTTTTTTCCGGCTTCGCGCGCGCGCACCTCGATGCGGCGCACGATGGCGTCAGCGCCCGGCGCGGTCGAAACTTGAATGCGATCGCCGTCAGTATGCTGGTACTCGACAGCGTCAGTCAGGTCGATCGCGGCAGTATCGGTCTGCACATTGACGGCTTCGACCGCATGGGCGGCTGAAATACCGGCAAGGAAAGCCATCGCGACGGCAAATACGGCGCGCAAAAATGCCAAGAGTCGACCTCCAAGGCCGGCGGCAAGCGCCAGTCGCGCCACGACGATCACACGTCCCCCGAAAGAATAGCTACCCGGCTTTGTGCCGAATTCGCGGCCATCGGCGCGCTGTGTTGCACTTTCGGCCAAGGCCCCTGCGCCATAACCGCCTTTAGTAGCCGTTGCGGCATGGCAGGGCAAGAATTTCTCCGTTTCTTTTCAAAGGGTCAGCGCCATTTGGTGAACGCATCGGCGCGCACTGGAGGGTGTGACAAGCGCAGGCGGTCTCAGTAGGATTTCGGCTCAAGGAGCGTCGTCATGCCCGCCATCGATCCGGACGATCTGCCGAAAAAGAAAATCCTTCACGAGATCGGACAGGAGCTCTCGCTGCTCTCGGTTGGCGAACTGACCGAGCGGGTGGAACTGCTTAAGAAAGAGATTGCGCGGATTGAGGCTGAGATGAACAGAAAACGCGCGACGCTGTCGGCTGCGGCCACTTTTTTCAAGAAATAGCAGGTTTTTCTGTGACTTAGCGGAGGCCTGCCACAGGTCTCGCCTAAAGCTGCAAGATAATTTTGCAACTCTTTGTTATTCCTTAACCTTTCATTAAGCTTTCTCGTTCATTACAGAGGCTGTCCATCTTCTGGACATCGAGTGGCTCCTGTCCACTCTGTTTGACGCCTCCCTGTTATCAACTTTGAGCCGCCGGAGACGGCGGCTCTTTTTTTACCCTTTGTGGCGTCACGCACTTTTCCGCTGGCAACTATGTCGGAAGCTTTTAATTAGCGCCCGCTGGACTTAACAGCCTGAGCGAGCGATGCTGCGCGACGGGTGTAAGGCGTAGGCGTAAAAAAATGTCCGAGAAGCGTTCGATAGAGACCAGTGCGGTCTCTTTCAGCGAACGGCTGGCGAATTCCCAGGTGTTCGCAACCCTGTTTCGCGACGGGATGGGTCTGGTCGAGGAAACCGCCACTTATCTGGACGGTGCGGGCCGCCAAGAATTCAAAAAACTCGAACGGGGCCCTGCCTTAATCTACGCCACCGAAAGCATGCGGCTGACCACCCGCCTGATGCAGCTTGCCTCCTGGCTGCTGCTGCATCGCGCAGTCAAGGAAGGCGAGATGACACTGGCCCAGGCCAGCAAGGAAAAAAGCAAGGTCCGGCTTGCTTCCTGTGAACCGGGCGATGCGAAATCGCTCGGTCAGTTGCCGGCCAAGCTCCAGGAATTGATCAAGCGCTCGACCAAGCTTCAGGCCGAGGTGCGGCGCCTCGACGCCACCATGCATGCGCCGGCACCCGTGATGATCGCAGTCGGCAATCCGGTCGAACGCCAACTGGGCCTGCTTCGCGCCGCATTCGAGCAAGACGCCGTTTAATCGCGGTTATTTCACCGGCGCGGCGCCAGGAATGAAGCGTTGGCCGAATACCGGCTCCTTGTAAGGCGTTGGCGGCAACTCCCAGGCGCCGGTCGAAGGTGGCCGCACTTCCGCATCGACATGCACATCGAGCAGGAACGGTTTGTTTGATTTTACCGCGTGCTCGAGCGCGCCGCGGAAATCTTCCGATTTAGTAACAGTGATTGCCTCGACGCCGGTTGCCCTGGCCCAGGCAGCGAAATCGGGATTGAACGGCTTCTTGTTGTCGCCTTGATGGAACATGGTGCCGTATTCCCGGCCACCGAACATGCCGAGCTGGATGTCGCGGATCGAAACCCAGCCAAAATTATTCCAGATCACCCAAACGACTGGGATGTTGTATTCGACCGCGGTGCAAAGCACGTGCGGTACCATGGTGAAACAGCCGTCGCCGGTGATTGCGACCACAGGACGATCGGGCGCCGCGAGCTTTGCGCCGAGGGCGCCAGCAGCGCCGAAGCCCATACCGGAAAAGCCCCAGGAATTGAGCATCCCCTGCGGCTTCCGCGCGTTCCAGAACTGCATGTACCAGTTGTGCGAGACGCCAACGTCACAGCAGATAATGGCGTCCGGCGGCAGCACCGCCTGACAATCGGCGACCACACGTTCCGGCCGCATCGGCGACGTGTGCAGTTCGAAATTCGGCCGCACGAATTCTTCCCATTCGGCGCGCCACTTTGCGATGTCGGCGAGCCACTCTCTGGTAGAACCGGCTTTCACCCCGCGACGCTCGAGCTCCGCCAGAAGTTGACGCAGGAACGTGCGCGCATCCGCGAGGAGGCCGAGATCGGGCGGATAATTGCGGCCGAGCTCCGCCGGATCGACATCGACGTGAATGAGCTTTGTGCTCGGGAAATTCCACGAATAGCCGGGCATCCACGACGATGCGGAGCGGTCGTCGAAGCGCGCACCAATCGCGATGACAACATCGGAGTGGCGGCCGGCTTCGTTGGCAGGAAACGCACCGTTGCGTCCGATGAAGCCGACCGACAGTGGATCGGTCATATCGATGCATCCCATGCCGTTGGGCGATGAGATGACCGGGATGCCAAGCTTTTTGGCGAATTCGGTCAGTTCGCCGCTTGCTTCGGATAGCGTGACGCCGTGACCGATGAAAATCACCGGCCGCTGTGCAGCAAGGATCATGTCGACCGCGATATTGATCTCCTCAGGCGACGCACCGCTGCGCTGCGTGTTGAACGGCGGCGCCGGCGGCGGCATTTCGACGTCGTCCTCTTCCTGAAAGACGTTGAAAGGGACGTCGATATTCACCGGGCCGGGTCGTCCCGACAGCATCGTGGTCATGCCCTGGCGCAGCGCGAGTGGCAGCATGTCGACACGGGTTGGCTGGAAGCTCCGCTTTACTACCGGGCGCAGCACATTGACGAAATCGGCCTGATAATGCCGGTTGATTTCCTGAAAAGGACTTCGATTGAACTGCGATGTTGGCACGTTCGCGGTTATGGCGAAGACAGCCGAAGAGTTGGTCAGCGCGCAGGCGAGCGGCATCACGATGTTGGCGGAGCCCGGACCGCACGACGTCAGGGTCGCGACCGGCTTATGTTTCACCCTGAAATAGGCGTCAGCCATGTGCGCCGCGACCTGCTCGTGCCGCGGCGAGACCAGCTTGATCTTATCGCGTGCCTCATAGAGCGGATCGAGCATGCCGACATTGCCATGGCCGCAAATCCCGAACACATAGGGAATGCCGTTCGCAATCAGGTATTCGGTAATAAGGTCGGCGCCCTTCATGCGTGGCATGCAAATCCCTTTGGTTCTGAAGGTGATTGTGCCGAGCATAGACTGCGCTAGAGTCCCTCGGCAACACGGGACCCAAGGGTTTGGGACGAAGGATTGGAACGATGATTCTGCTCTCCAATGGCGGAACGAATTCGCACCGAAACGAGGCGCGATCGAACACGATGGTGATTGGCACTGTCGACGGTATCGTTCTCTTGGAACGCGGTCCGCAATTCTGGACGGTCAAGCATCGCGCGCTCGGCGGCTGTTCCGTAAGCGCGGTAACCGCGTCCGATGACGGCATGTTGTTTGCCGCGACCCATGGCTTTGGCGTCGCACGCAGCGAGGACGGCGGTTATTCCTGGACGTGGGTGCTCGAGGGTCTCGACCACATGGATCTGTGGTCGGCACGCGCCGGCAAACTGATGGGGCGTGATGTGGTTGCCGTCGGTTCGCTGCCGGCGCACCTCTACATCAGCGAGAACCGGGGCAAGTCATGGAGCGAGCTCAAAGCGCTCCGCGATGTGCCGAGCGCAGCGAAGTGGAGTTTTCCGCCGCCGCCGCGTATCGGCCATGTGAAGGACATCGTGTTTGACGGCGACCGCTTGCTGGTTGGCATCGAAATCGGTGCGCTTCTTGTGTCGAAGGATTTTGGCGAAAGCTTCACCGACCTGCACGTCGATCCCCAAGTGGTCGAATGCGATATTCATCGCGTGCTGGTTCATCCGGCCCGGCCGAACCGCTTCATCGTCGCCAACGGAATTGTCGGGTTGATGTCGAGTGAGGATGGCGGCGTGACGTGGCGCAAAAATCCGATGCCGCCCCACGCCGATTATCCCGATGCGATTGTGCTTCATCCCGACCAACCGGATACGGTGTTTCTAACCGCTAGCGTCGGCTGGCCGTCGCAATGGTATGAGATTGGCAAAGCGCGCGGCAAAATCGTCCGCAGCCGGGACGGTGGCAACACTTGGCAACGTTTGCTTGGTGGGTTGCCGAACGGTCAACGCGCCGGCTACAGCGCGTTGACGATCGAGGTGTGGAACGGCGGTTCAGCGCTTTACGCTGCGGACACGGACGGCCTCGTGTTTGAAAGCGTTGATGATGGCGAGCACTGGACGATCGTCGCTGAAGTGCCGCCGGTGTCGAAGGGTGAATTCTATCGTGCGCTGGCGCGCGATCGTGGCCGGCTTGCCGTCGATGACATTGTTTTCAGCAAATCTGCGGCGGACCGGGTCGCGTCCGTTGCCGCGCGGGTAACCGCCTAAAACCGCGGCCTGTAGGACGTTGCGGTTTTTTCGATGTGGCCCGCAAATGGTGCGCCGACGTGTCCCGGAAAGACCATGGCGTCGGATGCTGCGGCTTCGTCGAACACACGGCGGCGGCTCACGCGTGCTTCCTGCGCGTCCGAATTCTTCGGAAAATTCCAGTCGGGGTAGTAAATCTGCAGCAGGTGATGAAACACATCACCCGTGATCATACCGAGGCTGCCGCCGACGTTGAGCCGGAAGTAGAAATGCCCGGGCGAATGACCGCCGGCCGGCAGGATTTCGATGAATTCGTTGAGACGATGCGGTCCGGTTACAAGGTCCGCGCGGCCGGCTTCGACGACCGGCATGACACATTCGCGGAATGAGCCGAATTCGGCCGGCTTGTTCGCGGGATCACTGTCGAGCTTGTGGAAGTAATCGAAATCGAGCTTGGAGAAGATGTAACGGGCGTTAGGGAAGGTCGGCACCCATTTGCCGTCCCGCAATTGCGTGTTCCAGCCGACATGATCGTGGTGCAGGTGCGTGCACATCACGAGGTCGATTTCGTCCGGCCGCGCGCCCGCCGCAGCGAGCCGATCCAGCCACGGCGTATCGAGCATGTTCCAGAACGGGCGTTGTGGCCGCGATTTTTGATTGCCGCAACAACCGTCGATCAAGATCTTGCGGCCGTCGAGCTGGAGCAGCCAGCTATGGACGCTGAGTTTGATCTTGTCCGTTTCGGGATCGTAGTGATCGGGCGCAAGCCAATGCCCATGCTCCTTGAACAGAGCATCGGTCAACTCGGGAAAAATATCCCTGAACGGATAAACCGCGAGGTAGGTTTCTTCGATCCGGGTGAGTATCGCCTTGCCGACCTTGAAAACCGACATCGGCGTTGCGGACCCGACTGGCTATTTCTTGAGGAAGCCTTCGAACTTCTTGTTGAAGCGCGACAGGCGGCCGCCACGGTCGAGCAACTGCTGCGTGCCCCCGGTCCAGGCCGGATGCGACTTCGGATCGATGTCGAGGTTCAGCGTGTCGCCGGGATTGCCCCAAGTTGTCCGTGTGGTGAATTCCGTGCCGTCGGTCATGACGACTTTGATGGTGTGGTAGTCGGGATGGATGTCGGATTTCATGGCGCAACCTTCAAAACTTAACGGCGCCTGCGGCGCCCGGTTTCCTGCTTGAGTTCCTTGGAAATTTGGCGGTTCTATACCCTGCCGGCGGTGTCGAGACAAGCCGGCGCTGCGGTATCCGTCCACGTTGCCAGAAAAGCCTTACCGGGGCATTGTCCGGCCGCCGCCTGGCGGCGAAAAGGTGTGACGGCGCATGAACTTCAATGCCGGAAAGAATGCGGCAATCGAGGCAGGAACTGAGGCCAGTGCGGCGCCATTGCCGTCGGCCGCTGCCCCAATGCCGCCCGCGGCAGCGCCGGAACCGGAGCCGCCGGCAGAAAAGCCCAAGGTCAAATTGCGGCCGCTTACGTCGCTGTTGCCCTATGTCGGACGCTACCGCTGGCGGGCGATCTCGGGGCTCGCGGCGCTCACCCTTGCGGCGCTGACGACGCTGGTCGTGCCCATCGCAGTGCGCCGGATGATCGATTTCGGCTTCACCGGCCGCGGCCTGGCGCTGATTGACAGCTACTTCCTTGTCATGATCGGCGTCGCGGCGTTGCTCGCGTTCGCCAGCGCCATGCGTTACTACCTCGTGATGACGCTCGGCGAACGCATCGTCGCCGACCTGCGCGGCGACGTGTTCGCGCATCTGACCGCGCTCTCCGCCGCATTCTTCGATGAAGCCCGGACCGGCGAGGTGATCTCGCGGCTCACCGCCGACACCACGCAGATCAAGGCCGCAGTCGGAGCCTCGGTTTCCGTCGCGCTGCGCAACCTCGTGCTGTTTATTGGCGCCAGCGTCATGATGGTCGTGACCAGCCCGCGGCTGTCGGCGTTTGTGCTCGGCGCGATTCCACTGATCGTGTTGCCGCTCTATGCGTTCGGCCGCGCCGTGCGCCGGCGCTCGCGTTTCGCTCAGGATACGCTCGGCGACGCTTCGGCCTACGCCACCGAACTGATCGGCGCGATACGCATCTTGCAGGCTTTCACCAACGAACGGCTCGGCATCGCGCGCTTCGGCAACGCGGTCGAGCGCGCCTTCGCCGCGGCGCGGGATTCGATCCGCGCGCGCGCGATCCTTACCGCGATCGCCATCTTTCTCGTTTCCGCCAGCGTCGTGATCGTGCTCTGGATCGGCGCGCAGGATGTGCTGGCCGGCCGGATCACGCCGGGCCGTCTTAGCCAGTTCGTGCTGTATGCCGTATTTGCCGCAGGCGCTTTGGGATCGCTGTCGGAAATCGGCGGTGAGATCGCGCAAGCCTCCGGCGCCGCCGAGCGGCTGTTCGAAATCCTCGCGGTGCCGCCGGCTATCGCTCGGCCGGCAAACCCAACGCCGCTGCCGTCGCCGCCGCGCGGCGAGGTGACGTTCGATGACGTCCGGTTCTCTTATCCGACCCGGCAAAGCGTATCCGCCCTCAACGGCGTGTCGTTTCATGTCCGTCAGGGCGAAAAAGTCGCGATCGTCGGTCCGTCCGGCGCCGGCAAAAGCACGATCTTTCATCTGCTGTTGCGGTTCTACGATCCGTCTGCGGGAACGATCGCGCTCGACGGCGTGCGTTTGACCGATCTCGATTTCGAGGATTTGCGCCGAAGCATCGCGCTGGTGCCGCAGGACAGCGTGATGTTTGCCGCTTCGGTGCGGGACAATATCCGCTTCGGCCGGCCGGAGGCTTCCGATGCGGAGGTGGCGCGCGCGGCCGATCTCGCTCACGCTGGAAGTTTCATCGCTGCGCTGCCCAAAGGTTTCGATACGCCGGCCGGCGAGCGCGGCATTACATTGTCCGGAGGCCAGCGCCAACGCATCGCCATCGCGCGGGCGATCCTGCGCGATGCGCCGTTGTTGCTGCTTGACGAAGCGACGTCCTCGCTTGACGCCGAAAGCGAGACCCAGGTTGCCGCGGCACTGGCCGATCTGATGCGCACGCGAACCACGATCGTGATCGCGCACCGGCTTGCGACCGTGCTGTCGTGCGACCGCATCATGGTGATGGACGCAGGCCGTATCGTCGAGGAAGGCACGCATCAGACGCTGGTCGCTGCCGGCGGTCTCTATGCGCGGCTGGCAAAGCTGCAATTCCAGGGCGCCTGATTTTTTCATCGCGGCCGCCAGCTCATGCGGTGCACGGGCTTTCCGGAAATCGGATTTTTCCCCGGCCCGGCAATCGTGAAGCCGTGCTTTTTGTAAAAGGCGATGGCGCGCGCGTTGTCGACGTTGACGTCGAGATCGAGGCCGCGCGGCGAAATGCGCCGCGCTTCTTCCAGAAGCACAGCCCCGATACCCGATCGCCAGTGCTCCGGCGCTACGACGATCTGGTCGAGATAAAGCGTCTGCGGATCGATTGTCACGAAGCCGATCATGATGCCGGCGTCCTCGGCGATTACGACATCGGCGGTTCGCAATAGCTCATCGCGCCAGCGCTGCCGCCACCAGTCGAGGCGGGCGATAAAATCAAGTTGCGGGTAAGCGGCTTGCCAGCTCCGCAGCCAAAGCGTCACGGCTGCGTCTTCGTCGCTTTGCCGATAACGACGAAGCGTGACGTCCGCTGGTATCATTATCTAGCGCTCGGTCAGCTTGAGCTCGATACGCCGGTTATGACTGAACGCTTCATCGGTAGTGCCGGGATCGATCGGCTGGAATTCGCCGAAGCCGGCGGCGACCAGCCGCTGCGGCGGCACGCCTTTGCTGATCAGGTATTGCACGACGGAGATGGCGCGCTCCGCGCTGAGTTCCCAATTCGTCTTGAACTGCGAGTTTGCGCCGACCGGCCGGGTATCGGTGTGACCGTCGACGCGCAACACCCAGTTGATCTCCGGCGGTATCTGCTTTTGCAGGTCGAGCAGGGCGCTGGCGATCTTGTCGAGCTCCGCCGTGCCTTCGGGCCGCAGCGTGGCGTTGCCGCTATCGAAGAACACTTCGGACTGGAACACGAAACGGTCGCCGACCACCCGGATATCGGGACGAGTGCCGAGAATTTCGCGCAGCTTGCCGAAGAAGTCGGAGCGGTAGCGCGACAGTTCCTGCACCCGCTGCGCCAGCGCCACGTTCAGGCGCTGGCCGAGATCGGCGATCTGAAGCTGCGCATCCTTGCCCTTCTGGTCGGATGTGCCGAGCGCCTCTTGCAGCGCGGCGATCTGATTGCGCAGCGCCCGGATCTGTTGGTCGAGATTTTCGATCTGCGCCAGCGCCCGCGCGGTCGCTTCTTTCTGCACGTCGATCTGCGAATTCAGGCTGTCGACTTGGCCCTGGCCTGTGCCCGCGTCCGGTGCGGGCGTTGCCGCGCCCGCTGCATCGCGCAGCCGGTCGCGTTCACCCTCCGCGGCGCTCAACGAGGAGCGCAGTTGCGAGACTTCGTCTTCAAGATTGCTTTTGCCGGTCTGTTCGAGCGACAGCAGCTGGCTCAGGCGCGAGATTTGCGCGTTGAGCCGTTGCAGCGCCGTGTCCTTGCCGGCGAGATCTTGCGACAGGAAGAACTGCGCCACCATGAAGACGGTGAGCAGGAAGATAACCGACAGGACCAGCGTCGAAAGCGCATCGACGAAGCCCGGCCAGTAATTCATGCCGCTGTCGCGACGGACGCGGGAGAGGGCCATCAGTCAGTTCTCTTTATCGCAAACTTTTTTCCGAAAGCCGGCGACCGATCATGCTCATCGCTCGGCGGGTTCGCGCGTCGTCCGTTCCATGAAGCGCCGCAAATCCTTGTTCAGCTTGGCCTGTTCGTCCGCCCAGTTGCGGATCATCTGCTGCTCATCGCGCATATGCTGCACGAGACCCTGGATCGCTTCGGCGAGATTGGCCATCGCCGCTGCCGTCGCCCTGTTCGAGGTGCCATCGCCGACGTTCTGTTGCAGTTGCGCGAACGCCGCGGCAACGCCCGGCGGCAGCGCGCCGGGGCCGAGGTCCTGCACCGTGGTCGCCAGCCAGTCTTCGAGGTTGGTATAGAAGCGGTTCTGCGCCTGGCTGGTTTGCAGGTCGAGGAAGCCGAGGATCAGCGATCCCGCCAGACCAAACAGCGACGACGAAAACGAAATGCCCATGCCGCCGAGCGGCGCCGCCAGGCCTTCTTTCAGCGCATCGAAAACCGAATCTGCGTCGCCGCCGGGTTTCAGGCTGTTGATGACGGTGCCGACCGATCCGACGGTTTCGATCAGGCCCCAGAAGGTGCCGAGGAGGCCGAGGAACACCAGCAGGCCGGTGAGATAGCGGGAAATGTCGCGCGCTTCGTCGAGCCGTGTCGCCAGCGAATCCAGAAACGCCCGCATGGTTTGCGTCGACATCGCGACCCGGCCCGACGGCTCGCTGCCCAGCATCGCCGCCATCGGCGCCAGGAGTTTCGGCTCCCTTGACGCCAGTTTCGGGTCGGCGCGGCGGAAGCCGTTGACCCAGGAGACTTCCGGGAACAACCGGATCACCTGATGGAACGACAGGATGATGCCGATCAGCAGCACGCCGACGATCAGCCCGTTCAGCCACGGATTGGCGAAGAAGGCGTTGGCGATCTGCTTTTGCAGGACGAAAGCGATCAGCCCGCACAGGATCAGGAACACCAGCATCCGGATCAGGAAGATGCGGGGCGATGTCAGTTTCAGCGGATCGGGATCGCTCGCCATCGGTTCATTTTACCGCGCGGAATCGGCACATAATGGCACAATGCCTGTGACAGTAAAAAGCCTGCTTGGCTGTCGCATCAGGCGTCCTTCTGCCGCATTTGCGGCGGCGTAAGGGCGGCGCGCATCGCTCCGCCCCGGCCGTCATGTCGCCGCCGGCTCTTTGGCCGCCTTGAGCAGGCGCAGCAGCTCGCGATGCATGGTGTCGTTGCCGGCGACGACGCTGCCCTTGGTCAGCATGGCTTCCTTGCCATCGATATCGCTGACGAAGCCGCCGGCCTCGCGCACCAGGATAATGCCAGCGGCGATATCCCAGGGCGACAGGTCGCGTTCCCAATAGGCGTCGAGCCGCCCTGCGGCGATCCAGGCGAGATCGAGGGTCGCGGCGCCGTAGCGGCGCAGCCCGGCAAAGTGCTCCTGCGCCGCGGCAATTTCCCGGCGTCCGAGCACGAGGTCGCCGCGGCCATAGTGCGGCAGGCCGCAGGCGACCACCGCTTCATCAAGCTTGGTTCGCGCCGCGACGCGCAGGCGGCGGTCGTTGTGGAACGCGCCCTTGCCGCGCTCGGCGATGAACAGGTCTTCGTTCGCCGGGTTGTAAATCAGGCCGGCGACGATGGTGCCTTCGCGTTCGAGCGCGATCGAGACGGCAAAGTGCGGGATGCTGTGCAGGAAATTGGTGGTGCCGTCGAGCGGATCGACGATCCAGCGGTGCGACTTGTCCGCGCCTTCATGCATGCCGCCTTCCTCGCCGAGGAAGCCATAGCCGGGGCGCGCCTTTTGGAGGTCGTCGCGCAGCATCCCCTCGGCGCGGCGGTCCGCAGCGGTGACGAAATTGCGCGGCCCCTTCAGCGAAACCTGCAAATGCTCGATCTCGCCGAGATCGCGCTTGAGGCTGCGCCCGGCGCGCCGGGCCGCTTTGATCATGACGTTGATGACGGCGGAGTGCTGCATGGCGTTCGCGTACGGGGCGCGGCTAGGGCCGTCAAGCCTGCCGCCGGCGATACCGGCGGGGAGGGGCGTAACAGCGCTCAAAACAGCCACAGTCCCCTCCAAAGCCCTGCCACGGTTATCGAGATCGCCGGATCAAGTCCGGCGATGACAAGTGTGATCGTTCTCGCGATGTGATCCGCACCCGAGTCATTGTCACGCGACGAGAATTTCTCCGCTCTCTGCACCGATCTTCGCCAGAGAATACCGGCGGTGGTGGCCGGTAGTCTCACGATCTGTGCTTCGAGCCACGATGTACGAAGAAAGAAAAAGGAAGCGGAACGCCGAACAACGCGGGTCGGTACCAACCGCATCTCTCGATGCGGCGCGCGCTTTGCAAAGCGCGCTCGCCATTCGGCGTTCCACCACGGCTCTGTGCCAATGGGACTATTCATCCCAAGGCTCAACCTGGGCCAGGCTTCGTGACACACCAGCTCACGCGGCGGGTTCCCCGCCAGCCGGTGTGGCACTTCCAGCGATGCACCTCGCGCGCCGGTCATAGTGCCGGCAGGCTGATGCCCAGGCCGCCCGGGAGTGACGGTGACGAGCCGCCACCCGCGGGCACCGCATCCCGTTCCGCTGGCCAGAGTCATTGACCAGCGTCCTTGTACGCGAACGAGATTGACGTCCATATCGCATTCAGCGACCAAATGTCAATATAAAAGAGACAATTATTTTCACTTTGGCAGCTTCGGAATGCGCTTCATGAGCGGGGCCGGGTAGGGTCACTCACGGCGGTCAATGCTGGAACGTGTTCTGCTTCAAGGAAGAAGCGGATGCGAAAAAATCCAATCGCAGCGCTGATCGGTTTCTACGCTTTGGAAGCTGGAACTTTGTGCTTGCCTTTGGAGTTGTTGGCGCTTGTTATTTCCGCAGAGCGACGTTTTCCCTCGAGGTAATGGCATGACACGAAAAAAATTTATGGCGGCGTTACGTGGCGTGCTCGTCGTCGCTGGATTCCAGTTTGTGTGCTGCGCCTACGCGCTCGCCGATCCAACGGGGCTTTGGCTGGCAAAGGACGGTGCTCACGTCAGTGTCACCTCGTGTGGTGACGCGTTGTGCGCAGTGCTGGCGAGCACGAAGTCTCCTACGGATCCCGAGACCGGCGCGCCGTGGACGGACAAGCATAACATCGATCCCGCATTGCGCAGCCGTCCCCTGGCCGGCGTTGAAGTCCTCATCAATATGCGGCCGACCAGCAGCGATAAATGGTCGGGTCACCTCTACAATACCGACGATGGGAAAATCTATTTCGGAAATCTCATTGAAATCGATGCAAGAACGATCCGGATTGAGGGCTGCGTCGGGCTGATCTGCGGCGGCGACAATCTGAGGAGGATCAAGTAACTGCTGCGGGGAGCAGGTTAGGCGTCAGCGCGTGCCGATACGTTGGTGCCGCAGCTAGAAACCGGAAAAATTAGCTGCGTCCGCCGTCCCTGCTAAGGCCGGTTGTCACCCCGGCAGCCGAATACAACACCGCTCCTATAGACAAAGTTTCGGGCGTGGCCCGGTGTTGCGGCGAGAAATTGCTAGCTGCGCTGTTCGTGCAGCCAGGTTTTAACTCTCGTTACCATTTCGCTTTGCGTGCAGGGAGGCCCGGCCGAACTCCATCTTGGCGGAGTCTCAATTTCTGTCAGGCGATCGCGCAACGGGTGGCTTAAGTCCTCATTCAGGCGAAAGGTATTGGTGGCTTCGCACGTTATCTCAAGCCTGCCTCTGGACTGACCCATGAGTTTGATCTTGTTGCCGCGAGGTCTCCGACGCGATGTTGTTTGTTCTAACTGCGGCATTCAGGTCTGCTGAGACACGTTGAGCCAACGCTGCGGGTCCGGCGTCCTGGACAACTTTCGCTTCCGCGTCGTCAAAAATCCCCATTTGATTTTCCTCCGTTAGGGACAGGGCGCAAAGTCTGCGGCTGATTTTGCCGCGTCATTTCTGGCGGGCTTTGAAATAAGCCGTCGATTTTCGAACAATCCAATCCTGGGCTTCGGAAGCTGAGGCAAAATCGCCGACGTTTTCCGCAGTGCCGCCGTCGCCGGTCGCCTCGACATACCAACCGCGACCGTCCTTGTACTCGTGTGCGGCAAACTGAGGTGTTGAGGGTTTTGGTGCCATGTTGGAAACATACTCCAGAATTCTGATCTAAGCCGGCGCGTGCGTTGTTCGGGCGCCGATTGTGCCCGAACATCCCGGTCAATTTTTCTCGCGGTTCATCCCGATTTGCACCATAGACGGCGTTGGTGGGTCTTCCGCATCACGGTCCTGCGCCTCCCGCAAGTCATGAGGATCGATGCTGATCATCTCGACCGAGGACGCGTGGCCGGATTCCCCCGGCACGAAGATCATGGTGGCGACGCGGCGATAGACCGGGAATGACAATTCCTCGATCAACTCTTCGTCCGTGACGACGCGGTAATCACCAGCCGCAAGTATCCGGTCGACCCCCTTCAGCAAGAACGGATGAGCGAAGGTCAGGGTTTTGCTGCTTGTCCGCGCTGCCATGGCATTCAAATCTGGACTCAAATCTTCTCCGTGCGGTATCGGGCCGGACGGTCAGAAGCCCATCCCGCCGCCGCCACCAGGCATCGAGGGTTGTGAATGGCCCTCTTGCGGGAGCTCAGCCACCATCGCTTCGGCGGTGATCAGCAAACCGGCAACAGATGCCGCGCCTTGCAACGCCGCGCGAACCACTTTGGTCGGGTCGAGAATTCCCTTCGTCAGCATGTTGCCGTACTCGCCGGACTGCGCGTCAAAGCCGTAGGCATAAGTATCCTTTTCCAGGATTTTGCCGACGATCACGGAACCGTCTTCTCCCGCGTTGAGCGCGATCTGGCGTGCCGGCCAGGACAGCGCCTTGCGCACGATCGCGACGCCGGTCTTCTGATCGTCGTTGTCCGTGCGCACCTTCTTCAGTATTTCGCCGGCGCGTAACAGCGCGACGCCGCCGCCGGGCAGGATGCCTTCCTCGACTGCTGCGCGGGTCGCGTGCATCGCGTCATCGACGCGATCCTTGCGCTCCCTGACCTCAATTTCGGTGGCGCCACCGACCCGGAGCACCGCAACTCCACCGGCGAGCTTTGCCAGCCGCTCCTGGAGTTTCTCGCCGTCGTAGTCGGAGGTGGTCTCCTCGATTTCCGCTTTGATCTGATGAATGCGCGCCTCGATGTCGGCCTTCTTGCCGGCGCCGCTGACGATTGTCGTCGTTTCCTTTTCGATCGTCACCTTCTTGGCGCGGCCGAGCATCGCCAGCGTCACGCTCTCGAGCTTGATGCCAAGATCTTCGCTGATCGCCTGGCCGCCTGTGAGGATGGCGATGTCCTGCAGCATGGCCTTGCGGCGGTCGCCGAAGCCCGGCGCCTTGACGGCCGCGACCTTCAGCCCGCCGCGCAGCTTGTTGACCACGAGCGTGGCGAGGGCTTCACCCTCGACCTCCTCGGCAATGATGACCAGAGGCTTCGCGGTCTGCATCACGGCTTCCAGAAGAGGCAGGAATTCCTGCAGTCCGGACAGCTTCTTCTCGTAAATGAGGATGTACGGGTCATCCATTTCCACCCGCATCTTCTCGGCGTTAGTGACGAAGTAGGGTGAAATGTAGCCGCGATCGAATTGCATGCCTTCGACGACCTCCAACTCGGTTTCCATCGACTTGGCTTCTTCGATCGTGATCACACCCTCGTTGCCGACCTTCTTCATCGCATCCGCGAGAAAACGTCCGATTTCGGCATCCCCGTTCGCTGAAACAGTGCCGACCTGAGCGATCTCCTCATTCGAGGTGACCTTTTTGGAATTCTTCTGCAGTTCCAGCACGACCGCCTCGACCGCAAGATCGATGCCGCGCTTGATGTCCATCGGATTCATGCCGGCAGCGACGGCCTTGGCGCCTTCCCTGACGATGGCGTGAGCGAGCACGGTGGCCGTGGTGGTGCCGTCGCCGGCGACGTCGGAAGCTTTCGAGGCTACTTCGCGCACCATTTGCGCGCCCATGTTCTCGAACTTGTCCTCAAGCTCGATCTCTTTGGCAACCGTTACGCCGTCCTTGGTGATGCGCGGAGCGCCATAGGACTTGTCGAGCAGGACATTGCGGCCTTTGGGCCCGAGCGTGACACGGACCGCGTGAGCGAGCGTATCGATGCCGCGCAGCATCCTGTCGCGTGCGTCGACAGAAAATCTGACTTCCTTGGCAGACATAAGATTTATTCCCTTCGGATGATCGTGGAGATATTCGTCTTTGAGAGATTCGTCTTGGAGATGATTGCAGAGCCCAAAACTGGGTAAGCGTTCTCGCGAAGCATGTGCGTTCGGCTTCCACGAGCGCGCCCATGACGCTGTGAAAGCTTTCTCTCGCGCCTGCGACCGGTGTCGCGTGCGTAGCTCTGCGCAGATGCCGACGGCATCTGCAAAGCATACAGAAATCAACTTTTAGATTGGAATTGTCAGCCGATGACACTAACGCCGTCTGTCGGGAAACGGCGATTTCGGCATGTCGCCGTTTTATGAACAGCTTTCGGGCAAGCCACTACTCGCCGTCCATGTGTATTTGGGGAACCGGGACCAAAGCACAAGGACGGATCGAAAATTTAAATTGCAGCGCAGTCAACGCACTCGCGAGATCAACAACATTACCGCTTCATTCGGCCACTATTGAAGTCGCCTCTGGGGATAGCCGCAATCTGTCGGCCAACATGAGAAAATAAAATGAAGGACGCGCACAACAAGGCAGCGGAACATCACGAATCCGCTGCAAAGTCGCATCGTGCGGCCGCTGAGTCTCATGGCAAGAACGATCATGCCAAGGGCAAAGAACACGCTACCCAAGCCCAGCAGCACGCGCAGAATGCGAACGAGCATTCAAAGACCGCGAGCACCAAAAGCGAGCAGCAGAAATAAAGCCCCCCATCGGGAGGCGGGCGATAACGCCAGCCTCCCGAGAGGCCATTCTCAGATAATTCATCTCAATAGCCATTAATTGACTTCTGGTAACTCCGATTAAATCGCGCTAATCAATGATCGTTCGCGCCGGCCGTTTTGCGTTGCCGGCGATTCGGCGGGCGCGGGGGCGCCGCCAGCGCATCGCTTACAAGGACAACCATGAACGAACACCGAGCTAGGCCCGCGGCGTCGGCCGCTGGACGCTCGAATCGGTGGTCGCAGAATCGCAATCGCTCCGGTTCACAGCATTCCCAGAACGCGCAGAAAGACTATGAGCGGTACTTGGCGCTCGCCCGCGCCGAAGCCCAGCTCGGCAACACAGTCGGCGCAGAGAATTATTACCAACATGCCGAACACTATTTTCGGTCGATGCGATCGGACCCGGAGGCGACATAAGAGGCGTTATTCGAACGACAGCGCGTAGCAATAGCGTCGCTGAATAATTCAACGAAAAATCAAAGGGATCGACAATGCAAGAGCTCATTCACCGACGGGTCGCACCCGACGAAGCGACCAGCCTTGGCGTTGAATCTGGCTGGTACGGAACGAAAGTCAGTGGAACATTTGTTACGGGCCCGCACGCCACCGAGGCGGAATGCCTCCGTAAAATCGGAGAACTCACCGGTCCGATCAAAAAAGCCAGATGAAGAGCATCTCAGCCCGCAATGATGAAGATCGGAGCGGGTGCTCGCCACGCCAAACGGATATTATGGCGGAGGCATCTTTATGTCCGTAACCTACTATGTGGCGTTGCCGTTTCTCAAAACCGAGGACGGTGCCGCTGCCGGACAGGCCCAGGAAATGCCGAGTGCGTCAGCGGCGATCCGGCGTGCAGAGCTGATGTCGCGAGATCCTGTTAATGCGGGCGCTCTCGCGTTTCGGCGCACTGGCAATCCGAATAGCGGTGATTTCGGAGAGCCTTCGATCCTGAAATCGTTTGGCGATGTTCCCAACACTCTGGACGAATCGTGATGGCGTGGTCTTGAAGACGTGTTCTTGCGTCCGGAAAAAGCGGCCTCAAGGACTGTTATGCAGCCATCTTGATGGCACGGCTATTTGAAAAAATCGTTCGATCGCAACATAATCTGCTTGTTGATCTCGCCTTGCTCCTCAAATCTACTTGCGGCTCGCGCTTCAATTTTCGCACGCAGCCTCATGAACTGATCGATGCGCTGGGATGCCCCCACGTTACGGCTGCCTTCAATCTCGTCCATGGCCCCTGTGGTAACGGCGCAGAGAATGACCTTGTCCTGATCGAGCATCGTGAAGTGAACGATCATTCGATCGGAGTCGTAGCTTTCCACCACGCCTTGTTGCAGCGGCATTTATAATTCCCTCGTCAGAAGCCAGCCAGCTTGCGGCTGTTTCAACTCAGTCCAGGACTTCGTCGTTGTTCCGAAGAGTTCCTGCCTGGCTGGAAGAGTTGCGACTCTGTTGGCTTATTTAGCGCCGATCCGCTTGGCGAACGGGATCGGTCCCGCGCCAGTCTTGCCTTGAGCCTGTTTATAGGCCGACTCGGATGCTTTAGGTTTATTCTTGTTGGCTTTCGCTTTTTTATCGTTGCCCTTCGACATGAAATCCTCCTGGTTGTTCATTCTCTGCCCAACTTGGCCCCGATTCACTCTCACGGGGGCATCTAAAGGTTGCGCGTCGGCTTTAGGTGCGGGCCTCGGATTTGACGGCGACGGAGAAGATCGTCTCGTCAAAACTATTATTTAGGATTAGGGAATGCTCACAGCTGATAATATGGGCTCGCCGACACCCAAACGCCAGCAATCATTTAGGAGTTGCGCCATGTCTCATTTAGGAGTTGCCCCATGTCTGAAGTAATTCCGTCAAAGCTCGCTAGAGCCGAATTGTCCGAAAAAGATGCGTGGCAACGTTACGCGGGGGCAAAGGGCGACGATTGGCGCGAAGCTTTCGCCAAGTGGATAGAAGCGCGCGATGCAGCATTGGTGGCATGGACCGACGAGTTCGCTATTAGACACGCCTGAGATCGCTTGCTGAATTACCGCGGGGCTGAAAGCGGCTTGGGATTCTCTCCTGATATTTGCTCGTGTCTTCATGTTTACGAGAGAAACAGGTCGTACCCGGCGGCCTGTAGTGATCTAATCACGGGCGAAAAAGGGCCGCCCACCTGAACGTAGTTATTGGGTAAGGGCGGCCGTTATGGCGGCGACTTGCCACCGCGATCCTTACACGACCGGCATCCGGTTCCACGCATCGAGCCCCGCGATCTTGTAGGCTTCCGCCAGCGTCGGATAGTTGAACGTATTCTCGATGAAATAATCGATGGTGCCTTTGAGATTGAGTACCGCCTGGCCGATATGGATCAGTTCGGTCGCGCCTTCGCCGACGATGTGAACGCCGAGCAGGCGGCGCGTCTTGGTCGAGAACAGCATTTTCATCATGCCGTTGGACAGTCCCATGATGTGGCCGCGCGAGGTTTCGCGAAACCGCGCGATGCCGCACTCGTAAGGGATCTCGCGCTTGCGCACTTCCTCCTCGCTCATGCCGACGGTGGAGATTTCCGGCACCGAATAGATGCCGTAAGGGAAGAATTCCGGCGGCGGATGCGGCGCCATGCCGAAGGCATGGCAGGCGGCGACGCGGCCCTGTTCCATCGACGTCGAGGCGAGACTGGGAAAGCCGATGACGTCGCCCGCGGCGTAGATGTGCGGCACTGCGGTCTGCATCGTCTTCGGCTCGACGACGATGCGGCCGCGATTGTCGGCATCGAGACCGGCGGCGCCGAGATTGAGCTCGGCGGTGGCGCCGACACGGCCGGCGGCGAACAGCAGCATTTCGGTGGAGATGGTGCGGCCGCTGGCAAGCTTGGTGGTGACGCGGCCGGCTTCGCTGACCTCGATCCCCGTCACCTCGGAGCCGAGGCGGAGCGCCAGATTGCGATCGCGCAGATCATGCGAGAACTCTTCGATCAGTTCGTGATCGACGAAATCGAGAAAGGTCGGACGCGTGTCGATCAGCGTCACCGCGACATCGAGCGCATTGAAGATCGTCGCGTATTCGACGCCGATCACGCCGGCGCCGATGACGGCGAGGCTGCTTCGGCAGCCGCGGCAGTTCGACGATGTCGTCAGCTGTCGAACACGTTGGTGCCGTTGAACGGCACGTAGTCGGGCCGGAACGGCCGGGTGCCGCAGGCGATCAGAATGTTGGCGGCGGCATAGACATGCTTGTCGCCGGTGTCCGTGGTGACTTCGACCTCGTGCGGCGAGACGAAGCGGCCGTCGCCGTGCACCGTCTCGACCGAATTGCGGGTGAACTGATGCTCCAGAACCTCGACCTCGTGATCGAGGGTCTTGCGCAGCCGCGCCATTATATCGTTGGCATCGATATGCTGCTTGACGCGATAGGACCGTCCGTAAAATCCCCGCTCGCGCCAGCCCGAAAGGTTGAGCACGGTTTCGCGCAGCGTCTTCGATGGGATTGTGCCGGTATGAACCGAGACGCCGCCGACCCGGCGGCCCTTCTCCACCACCAGGACGGACTTGTTGATCTTGGCCGCCTGGATCGCAGCGCGCCGCCCCGCGGGCCCGCTGCCGATAACGATCATGTCATAATCAGGCATCAGAACAGTCTTCCCCCGGTGGCCGCCGCCAACCGGCGAATCGGCACCCGCTACGAAGCATATTAGATGCCAGATTGAAGACAGGCGTGTAGCGGCCTCAGCGCGGCCAGTTTCTCAGTGAGGCCAGTTTCTCAGCGCGGCCAGTCTCTCAGTGAGGCCAAGCCATGATCGGAACGGTGCTGATCGAGTTCGCCGGCGAGCCGTTGACGATCTTGGTGCTGATCGCGAGATAGACCAGCACGTTATGCGGTTTGTCCGGCAGACGATAAATACGGGTGGTCTTGAAGAAGATACTGGTCTTCTGACTGAACACCTCGTCGTTGGCTCCCAGCTTTGAGAGATCGACGTCGATCGGACCATCCTGCCGGCATGAGATCGAAAAATTGGACGGGTCTTCATTCAACCCCAGGGGCTGACCCCAGCCGCCTTTGCGGGCTTGCGAGATGTGGCAGACGACGCCCGGCACTTGCGGATCTTCAAAGGCGCTCACGCACACCTTGTCATTGGGCGACAGCAGGTTGAACGTCGTGCTGACGCAGTCGAGGTCTGCGGCATGCGCCGGCGCAACAGACCCAATGGCCAGCAGGCCCGCGATAAGAAGCCACTTCATCCCTTAATCTCCGCGTGAGTTGACACGACGCGCGCCGCTGCCGCGCAGGTGATAGATACGATGCCGGATGCCTAAAACCAGATGGCAAAAGACGGCGCTTGCCGGGGGTCACGGAATGGGCTGGTATTGCGATCCCGCGCTTGCGCGATCGCCGCGGTGGGCGCTACCACCGGACACCGTGATGCGATGGGATTCCGAAGTCATCGGAGCACTTAACGAGATCGAAAGGCTGAGGGCATGAGCGGCAATCGGCAGTCACGCGTCTGGTACTTTAGCCCGGCCTATCTCGGTGCGGCATGCCTGGTTGTCGTTGGGTCACTTGTCGGAATGGCGAATATATCCAGGGCCCAGACGCCCGCGGACGATGTGGCGGCGCAAGTTCGTCGGCAAGGCTACCCATGTGACTGGCCGGTCGCCGCTCGTCGGGATGTCAGGCTTTCCAGGCGAGACTCGGCGGTCTGGTTCCTGAGCTGTCAGAATGCCGCCTACAGAGTACGGCTTGATCCCGACATGTCGGCTCGTGTTATCAAGCTGAAAATGAAACCAAACAAATCCTCGCGGGCAACATCTTGAAACTTCCTCGCCGAGAGTTTCTGTATCTGGCCGCGGGCGTTGCCGCGTCGCCGGCGATGCAGCGTATCGCGTTGGCGGAGAATTATCCAACGCGGCCGGTGCGTATCGTCGCTGGTTTTCCGGCGGGCAATGCATCCGACATCGTCGGCCGCCTTGGCGCCCAGGCACTGTCCGAGCGGCTCGGGCAGCAATTCATCGTCGACAATCGGCCGGGCGCCGGCGGCAATATCGGCACCGAATTCGTCGTGAGGGCGGCGGCGGACGGCTATACGCTGCTGCTTGCCAGTCCCTCGACCACGACGAACGGCACGCTCTACGGCAACCTCACTTTCAATTTCCTCCACGATATCGCGCCGGTAGCGGGCATCGCGCGTGCGCCTTATTTGATGGTGATCAATCCGGCAGTGCCGGCGAAAACGGTTCCTGAGTTCATCGCCTATGCCAAGGCTAATCCTGGCAAGATCAACATGGCATCGTCGGGCAACGGCAGCCTGAGTCACATGTGTGGTGCGCTGTTCATGACGATGGCCGGTATCGACATGGTGCACGTTCCGTATCGCACCAGTTTCCTGCCCGACCTGCTTGCGGGACAAGTGCAGGTGGTGTTCGCCCCGGTGTCTCAGGTGATCTCGTACATCCGGGACGGCAAACTGCGCGCGCTGGCGGTCACCACGGCATCGCGACAGGAGGTGCTGCCAGACACCCCGGCCGTGGGCGAATTTGTGCCGGGCTACGAGGCCAGCGGCTGGTATGGGCTCGGCGCCCCCCGGGAAACCTCCAGCGAAATCATCGATACGCTCCACCGCGAAATCAGCGCGGCACTCACCGATCCCGCCATGAAGACGCAACTGGCCAATGTCGGCGCCGTTCCGATGCCCATGACGCCCGCCGACTTCGAAAAGTTTCTTACGGCGGAAACCGATAAGTGGGGCAAGCTGATCCGCGCTGACAATATCAAGGTGGATTAACTCTGATCGTCACCGGCCGGGGCGGCTATGCAGATGCGCCGCTTGCGCGTGCCGCGTGCCGCGCGCTACGAAATCCGCCGACATGCGACGGGGGCTCATGAACATCCGGACGCAGCAATCGCGAGGGGAACGTTGGGATGATTGATCGGCCGCAAAACGATGCCCCGGTTGTGATCGTCGGAGGCGGGCCGGTCGGGGTCGGGCTTGCGATCGATCTCGGCCTGCGCGGCATTCGTTCGATCCTGGTCGAGCGCCACGAGAATCCGCAGCCGATCCCCAAAGGGCAGAACCTGACCCAGCGGACCATGGAGCACTTCCACTTCTGGGGTGCTGAGAAGGAATTACGCGCAGCGCGCACTATTCCGACGGACTATGGCATGGGCGGCATGACCAGCCATGGCACGCTTCTGAGCGGCTACTACTATGACTGGCTCCAGCGTGAACTGGTGCGCTCCTATTATTTCACCGGCAACGAGCGATTGCCGCAGTACGCTACCGAAACGGTATTGCGGCAAAGGGCGGCGCAAATTCCAGCGATCACGACGATGTATGGCTGGACCTGTGAAAATGTCCGCCAGGATGACGACGCCGCTTATGTCGACGTCGCCGATCGCGCCGGTAACAAACGCACGTTGCGCGCCGATTATGTCGTGGGCTGTGACGGTAGCCACTCGATGGTCCGGCAGCAGGCCGGTATTACCCAGACACTGTCTGACCACGACCGGCTCATGGTGCTGGTCGTGTTCCGTTCCCTGAAGCTGCACAAGCTGCTTGAGCGTTATCCCGGCAAGTCGTTTTACTGCGTGCTGCATCCGGAGCTGGAGGGGTACTGGAAGTTTTTCGGTCGCGTCGATCTCGGCACCACGTGGTTCTTCCATGCGCCGGTGCCGCCCGACACCAACCGCGACAATTTCGATTTTCGCAGCTTCATGCATGAGGCGGCCGGCGAAGATTTCGACGTCGAGTTTCAGCACATTGGCTTTTGGGACCTGCGCTTCGCAGTGGCCGATAGCTACCGCGCCGGGCGCGTGTTCATCGCCGGCGATGCCGCCCATAGCCATCCGCCCTACGGCGGCTACGGCGTCAACAGCGGCCTTGAGGACTCCGTCAATCTGTCGTGGAAACTTGCAGCGATACTGCAAGGCTGGGGCGGGACGGGCCTGCTCGACAGCTATAGCGCGGAACGGCGGCCGGTGTTCGCTTCGACAGCGCGCGATTTCATCGAGAAGGCGATCTTCATCGATCGCGACTTTCTGCACGCACACGATCCGGCCCGCGATCGCGCCGATTTCGAGGAGGCCTGGCGCGAGCGGCAATCCGGCGCTTCCGACGAGGTCAATTCGTTCAATCCGAATTATGCCGGATCGCCCATGGTGTTCGGGCCGCCCGGCGCCGTCAGCAGTTCGGTCGGCTCGCATCAGTACACAGCGCTTGCCGGCTTTCACCTCACGCCGCAGCCGTTGTCCTCAGGCAAGAATATTTATGAAGAGCTCGGGGAAGGTTTTACGCTGATCGATCTCGGAACGAGCGGCGCCGGATCGGCTTTCACGGCGGCTGCTGCCGAGCTGCAAATGCCTCTCAAGATCATAAAAGACTCCGCGGCGGGCGGACGGGAAAAATATCAGGCGTCGCTCATTCTGGTGCGGCCCGATCAATATGTTGCATGGACTGTAGAGAAATGGTCCGGCGAAAAGGCCGAAGCTGCGCAGGTGCTCAAGCGCGCTGTTGGTCTAGCCGTCTAATTTTCATGATTAACGGCACGATGCCTGGATTGCACGCGTAAACGTGTGTTGGTGATCACATTGCGCGATCGAAAATGAAGCTTCGGTAATCCGCAGAACTTCGCCGCGGCAGTAGGCGACCCATGGGAGCAAGGAGAACTCCCATGAAGACAATATCCGCCAAAAAGGTCATCATCGCTGTCGCAGTGGTATTGGGCTCTTTATCGCCGGCGCTGGCCGCGTCGCACTACGAATTCACATGGCACGACAATATTCGGCCGAACGGCAAGCCACGGAGCGATACGGTATTTAACGGCACCCTCAACGGTTGCTACGCCCAGACCGGGCTTGCGCGCGACTCGGATGTCACGCCAGCCTTCAAGGATTGCATGAGCAAGGGCGGTTACACCCTTGCCAGCACCAGGGTCGTGCCAAATCCGCCGAGCAAAAGCGCCGCACCCACAAAACTCGGCGCGAACCAATTCATCGATCCCGATACAGGCTTGCTGTGCACCCACGGCGGCTGGGCTGCGTTTTGTGAAAACCCGCCTGACACCATGACCATCCACTACACCGATAAACACGGCCTTAATTGCACGCGTACCGGCGGCGTCTCGATCTGCTCGAGCTTTTAGCGCGCGGTGTATTGGCTGGGACGTGTACTCATAAACGCACAGGGAGGCGTCCGCTTTCGGGAGAGAAGCAGACATCAGAATTTCACTGCGTCGCGTCAGCTCATGACCCAAAGCGGACGAACGGCGGCTTGTTTTATGTGATGCACAACACAGTTCCTCGTTAGCGATGTGGTAGCGTCTAAGCGGTATCCGGAAGTGCCCAACCATGATGCGACGCGATGTGCTAAAGGTTGTAGGTGCGGGCCTCGCCGCCAGCTTGATTGCGGAAGCGACCGCAGCGGCACAGGCGCAAGTCCCCGACGCGGCGAATGGCAACAATCCCGCGATTTCCGAGCTCGACGGCAAACTCTACGCCGTGTGGAGAGGCTCTGGGAGCGACCAGGGTCTTTGGTACGCATCATTCGACGGCTCAAATTGGTCAGCCCAGGCGCGGATACCCCATGTCGCAAGTAGCGCCGGACCGGCGCTGGCGGCTTTCGGCAACAAACTCTACGCTGCGTGGAAAGGTAGTAATGCCGATCAGCGTATTTGGTACGCCTCATTCGACGGTTCGAAATGGTCGACACAAGCGAAAATCCCTGGCGCAGCGAGCAGCAGCGGTCCCGCGCTTTCGGTGTTCAACGCCAAGCTTTACGCCGTATGGAAGAGTTCGGACGCCGACGTTGGGCTCTCGTACGCATTATTTGACGGCTCGAACTGGTCGAACATGCAGTCGAGCACACAATCGAATATTCAATCGAATACGCATCCGTTTTCCCCTCAGGATATTGCCAACTCCGGTCTATCGGGCGCCGGCGGAGTCGATCAGGGCAAGCATAACGATTGCGTCTTCGAAGCGGCGATGGCTGGTGTCGCGATGACCGCGAAGGGCCAAGTGGCGATTTCGCAGATGATCGTGCAGAACTCGGATGGCAACTATACAGTCACGTTCCCCGGAGCGCGACAAAGCCCTGTCAAGATCACACAAGTCGATCTGAAAACTGCGGGTGTTCACGACAGGGCAACTTGGGCGGACATTCTAGAGGCAGCTTTGATCACCTCGAATCCAAATTTCGCCAACGGCTCGCATCCCCCATCCAATGCAACAGGCGCCTCGGATGGCTCCCGACCGACGCCAGCCCAATATGCGCTGCACCTGCTTACTGGGAATGTCGCGTCCAAGGATCTCGCCGCATCATCAAAGATTGGAGACAGAATTGCTCACGCTTTAGACAACGGCCAGCCGGTCATTGCCTTTTGCGCCAACAACGACGAGGGCGCACTTGTGTCGGGGCACGAGTGGACCGTTATGGCCTGTAACCGGCAAGCCAATCAGATCATCCTTCGCAACCCCTGGGGCAACTATAAAACTGCTGGAACGACGAAAGGCGGTGTGGCGTACGACGGCAATGCCGAAGTCACGATGTCCTTGCCGCTATTCGGCCAATTCTACAAAGAAGTCACCTTCGGCTATTCTCAGGCTTGATTGGCTAAAGGGAGCCCAGAGTGGCGAGTGCGATGCCATGAACTTTCTCGAGCCGATCAGATCGGACTTGCGAAATTAAGTTTATTTTTCGGGTCGGCCCGCGCGAACCGAATATTGGTACCGGATCGTGCCTGGAATCGCCGGCGGGGCACGAGCACGGCCGGACCGTCCCAGGGAAGTCGCGTGGCGCCCAGGATCAAGAGGATTGCTTGGCGTCTCGTCGTGAAAACGTCACGCAAAAACGTGAATTCGACCCGTATATCGTAACACCTGTCCGGCAACGACTAGGGAGGACGCCATGCCAGCTATCGTGCTGCCCCCAGGCCCACTTCAATTTGACGTCAAATCTGGAGTCACATTTCCACCGGATTTAGTAACCCCGTCAGGTCAAGCAAACTCTACGGGCCAAGTACCCGTGACGGTCAATGAACCCGTAGAATCTCCTCTGACAATCGAAATTTCCGGTGCACCGACCGGAATATTCACCGCTAATCTTATTTCAGCAATTTCCGGCGGCCACAGCAGGAGCGGCGCCTCGGAGACAATCCTAACCGTGGTAGCAACCACCGACGGAAGCGAAGTTGGAGAATATAGTTCGCCGATTTTGCCGTCATCCCAACTATCTATCGCCGTTAGTGTCGCGACGGCAGGGCAAACTGCGCCGGCCCAATTTCAGGGCGTATTGAATGTTGGATGGAATGGCGGATCGGCATCCATTGGCCTTTTGTTATATGTCTCCCAAATCACCCCATCGGTCACTGTGCAGCAACCCATTCAGATTGAGGCGGGCGACCAAAGCAACATCCCGATTGACATCGCGTACGCATCATACGATCCGGCAGTTTTGCAAGTAAACGTTGCCATTGCCGATGACCCTTCGGCCCCGACACAGGGCCTAACGATCGGTTCGCCGCAGTCGGCGCAATTATCACCATTCTACATAACCGAAACCGAACCGAAGCAGCCCATTACCGAACCGACGCAGCCCATTATCCCGCTCCCGAAAACGCTCGATCCGGAAAGGTTCACAAACGTAAGTCTGCCGGTCTCAGTTGCCAAGAGCGCGCAGCCCGGCAACGCGAGTGCCTATTTTAATGTTACCTCTCCAAATTTCCCGCAGCTCGACACAGGTAATTACGAAATCAAGTTCGCCATCTTGCCAAGGCCAGTCACGGTGACTGCCCCATCGCTTAGATTCAGGACCAACGCCTCAGCGACACTCGAATTGATCATTGCGTCTGACGGTGCCGCAGGTCAGCTGATTTTCGGTCCGCCAAATACCGCCGCCATTAATATAGCCTGGTCGAATCCCTACGCTTTCGGGGGCCAAAACCAATCTGTATCCACCAACGCGAAGGTAACCGCGAACACAAAAATCGATCAATCGCTAAAAGTGACCGTGCCCTACACGGCTTACAACGGTCTATATAAGAGCGAGTTTTCCTTCGAAGTAACCTTGCTGCCGTACACCGACATTATACAGATCAGCCAAAATATCCCACCCGGACACTCGGCGACAGGATCGTTGCAATTGATCTTGCAAAGCAACGGCAACATTACGCTGAGCGGAGCGATGAATCGCAATGAGACCGTAACTGAACCTGACGGCTTATGGGTGACCGTATTGTGGGTCGTGACGGATAGCACAGGAAGAAGTTATGCGATTACTTTCAACGGTATTTTTGTGAGCAACTGGCAATTTGGTCCCCCATACCCGCCACCGAAAAATTGCTCTCAGTTGGAGACGTATTGGGACGACCTCATGCCAGGCTATGTGAATAATTGCGAATTCTCTTTCAGTGACGCTGGTCCATATACTAATCCGCCCCAGCCGCCGGCCGGAAGCATTGTCGTCGATTTTGGGCACGGTGGTGATTCGTGAGTCTAACTGTCACGATGTCCGCTGCTGTGCAGGTTTTCGAACGCCGGCATGCGAAGACCATCGACATGCGCTGGTGCCCGTCGTTTGAAAAGCGCCAAGGCAGGAAATCGCGGTCGGTTATGCGGTTGCGGTGCGGCGTGCGCACGGCGAGCAGGTTGCGGGCGTGCGCGATATTGGCGGCACGGTTGGCGCTGGCGAGCAGGCCGTAATAGTGAACGCGATGGTAGCCCTTTGGTAGTACGTGGATGAGGAAGCGACAAATGAACTCGGGCGTATCGAGCGACATGGTCCCTTCGGTGCTGGCGTCGGCGCAGGGATCGGGACAGTCTTCACGCAGCATTGCTCGCGGTGGGCTCAGCTACAAATTCTAATCGCGTGTTGATCACAAAATCGGCATGGTGAAGGTTTTTTGCGCCGATTGTCGACGCGCGCGGCAAGGGTCGTGGTTTTCCTGCGTCAGATCGATCCTGCTGCGTTATGGATTTAAGTGAACGTATAGTGGAAATTGGCCATGTCTTATGAAACCGCGCTGCACGATGTTGCAGTGCGTGAGGCGATTGTCGGCCCGTAGCTGCCGCTCCGGTCGGCGACTATCGCGGCCCCTTTCGGGGATATGACGGACATAGACCACCTGTGTCCCTTCGGCTTCAATTTATAAGTCCAAGCCCTAAACCATGTTTGTCACGCCCGACTTCGCGGCCGGGCGTGACCGTCAGGCCGCTTTGCTCCACAACTGCGCCGACGCGAGGCGAGCGCCTTCGCTGAGCGACTGCAATTTCATCCAGACAATCTTGGTGTCGACCTGAACGCGGCCGGCAAAGGTGCCGAAGCCGCAATCGACGCCGGCGATGACGTTGTGGCGGCCGACCGCGCCGGCGAAATTCAGGATGCGATCGGCGACGACTTCGGGATGCTCGACGATGTTCACCGTGGAATCGATCACGCCCGGAATGACGATCTTGCCGGGGGGAAGCTTCACGTCGCGCCAGATTTTCCACTCATGTTCGTGCCGGGCGTTGGCGGCAGGAAATGACACTGCCATGGGCTTGGCCTTGAGCACGATGTCGATGATATCGCGCAGCGGAATGTCGGTGTGGTGGGGGGCGACGGTCGAGCCCCAGCACAGGTGCATGCGCATCCGATCGGCCGGAATATCGGCGACGGCGTGATTGAGCGCTGCGACGTTGACCTCGATGATCTTGCGAAAATCGGCGAGGCTTTTGTCGAGATAAACCGTATGCCGCAGCATCGCCAGGTCCGGGCAGTCGAGCTGCAGAATGAGGCCGGCGTCGGCGATCGCCCGGTATTCGCGCTTCATCACGTCGGCCAGCGCGTACACGTAAGCTTCTTCAGTCTTGTAATGTTTATTGGGGAGATAGCGCGCGATCTGGCCGGGCGATGGCGACGTTATGAAGAATTCCGCAGCGCCCGCGTCCTTGAGCGCGGCCTTTGAGAGATCAATGTCGGCCTGCGCCGCGGGCCAATCCTTCCAGGTCACGTCGCCTGTGCACGACGGCCGGTTCTGGAACGGCGAAGCGAAGTGTTTGAGAAGCTGGGCAAGCTCCGGAAATTCCGGCTCGCCGGTGCCGCGCGGCGGGGCGCTTTCACCCTCAAAGCCGGTGAGCCGGTCAAGCACATGCACCGTGTAGTCGGTGCGGCTTTGCTCGCCGTCATTGATGATGTCGATGCCGCACTCAAGCTGTTTCTGCACGATGTGTGCGATCGCTTCGCGCACGGCGGCGGTGAACTCGGCCTGACGGGTGCCGGGCTGTGTTTGTCTTGCGAGCAAAAGTTCGACGACCTTGGCGGTGCGCGGCAAGCTGCCGGTGTGTGTCGTGAGAATCCGGTCGGTACTGCGTTTCATGAATGATCCAGCTCAAGGCTGTTGAGGAAGTCGGAAGGATTGTCGGGAAATTACGGGCTGACGCCAAGAGCCTTGAGTTCGGCTATCGCCGCGTCGGACTGGACGTAGTCTTTCGGGCAATTCGACGCCGCGAACCGGAACAACCGGACGGCTTCGTCTTTGTCGCCGTGTTGCAATGCCATTTCGCCGGTGAAGAACTTGGCCTCGCAGAGCTGGCCTTTCTTAATCGCGGGCGCCGGATCGTCCGCTGCGGCCAGCACGGCTTCCGGCGTGGTCTCGCCGAGATAGAGCCGAATAACCGGCGCCGGCCACTTCGTCATGTCGAGCTGTGAAACTGCCGCAGCAAGGCGGCTCGGCTGTTTACTGTGCTTGTCGGCGATGTCGCGCCACAGCGCCACATAAGCATCGTTGGGGGCGCGCGCGCTTATCTGGTCGAGATCGGCCAGCGCCTTCGGCAACGCGCCGCCATAAAGCTCGGCCAGCCCGCGAAAGAAATAAGCGCCGCCGTTGTTCGGATCGATCTGGATCGCTTGATCGTAATCGGCCGTAGCGCGCTCGTAGTCGCCCGTGGCTGCGAACGCGTCGCCGCGACTTTTGTACGCGAACCCGAATTTCGGGTCGATTTCGATCGCGTGGTTGTAGTCGGCGATCGCGTGATCGTAGTCGCCGCTGGCGGCGTAGGCTTGGCCGCGGCTGTTGTAGATATTGATGTGCGTAACGCTCCTGGGCAGCGGATCGATCCGGATCGCCTGGCTGTAATCGGCGATGGCGTGATCGTAGTCGCCCCGCGCGGCATAGGCTTCGCCGCGATTGTTGAGGGCGAGTGCATTTTGCGGATCGATCCGGATCGCCTCGCTATAGTCGGCGATGGCGTGCTCGAAGTCGCCTTTGGCCCGGTAGGCGATGCCGCGGTTATTGTGTGTGAGCGCATTTCGCGGATCGATCTGGATCGCCTCGCTATAGTCGGCGATAGCGCGATCGAGATCGCCTTTGGCAGCGTAGGCCTGGCCGCGATTGTCGTAGACATTGATGTGAACGCCGCTCTCGGGCAGGGGGTCGATCCGGATCGCCGCGCTATAGTCGGCGATGGCGCGGTCGTAGTCGCCCTTGGCGGCGTAAGCCTGGCCGCGATTATTATGAGCTAGCGCGCTTTTTGAATCGAGCGCTATGGCCTGATCGTAATCGGCGATGGCGCGGTCATAGTCGCCCTTGGTGTTGTATTCGATGCCGCGGTTGTCGTAGAGCGCGGCAAGATTGGCGCCCTCGTAATGGCCCGAGGCGATAACGCGGGTGCAGGCAGCGATGGCGGTGTCGCCGGACTGTTTGAAACACGCGTCGAAATCGGGATCCGCCGGCGCTTTGGTGCAGCCGCCATTCGGTGTTTGGCAGCCGCAGCCGCGCGCTTCGCAATCCCTTTTGGCGAAGTAGGCTGTCGCGCCGCGGCCGAAGCAGGTGCCGCTGGATATCGCGTCCGTGATGTAACTGCAGCTCTGCCGTGGTTGATGGTCGGCGCGCGTTACGTTGGCAGAAGAAATTGCGAGCCCGCCCACCAGCAGTGCGATCACGCCAAAGCGCAACGCCGCCCTGAACCGCAATATGATCGCTCCCCCACTTTCAGCAAAGCTAACCGCGTCGGCGGCAAAGCGCAACGATGGGTCATGGGCGCGTTTGTCGCGGGCATCCAGACCGGGCCGCCCGCACCCGGGGGCGTCGACCGCAAGACTTAAGCAAACTCCATCCGAGCGACGCAACAGGTCTTGATTAGGGCAGCGTCGGTTTCTTCAGCGCATCGAGCCATTTCTGCGCTTGTTTCTCGCCTTCTGCCCGCTTATCCGGGGCGAGCTTGTCGACGAAGTCGTCGAGCGCGAGATCGGTCTCGCCTGTAGCCTTGGAAATCAGCCACCACTTGGTCGCCGCGACCGGATCGGCCGGCGCCGCCACGCCGGCAGCGAGAATATGCGCAAGGCGATCTTGCGCGATGGGATTGTTCTTCAGCGCGGCCTGATGAAACAGCGTGACGGCAGCCGCCTGGTCGCGCTGCACGCCATCGCCGTTATAGAGCGCGATCGCATATTCGACCTTCGCCTCGGTGTTGTCGCCGATCGCCGCCAGCCCGAACAGCCGCACCGCTTCCTTTTTGTCCTGCGGTACGCCGCGGCCTTCCTTGTAGAGGGTGCCGAGCGCGTATTGAGCGTCCGCATTGCCGGCTTGCGCCGCGGCACGCATCAATTCGGCGGCGCGGTTGAAATCCTGCGGAAAGAGTTGGCCCTCCATGTAGAGCAGCGCGAGATCGTAGGCAGCCAACGGCTGGCCGAGCTTGGCAGCAGCGGCGAGCCATTTGGCGCTGGCCTGCCGGTCGCGCGGGCCGGCGCGTCCGGCGAGGTTGAACATCGCAAGCGCGAACATGGCCTCGCGGTCGCCGCGGTCGGCGGCAAGCTTGTACCAATCGGCCGCCTTCTTATCGTCCTGCGCAACGCCGAGCCCGTTGGCATAGAGCTCGCCGAGCAAGGTCATCGATTTCGGATCGCTTTGCTCATTGACGCGCGTCGTCGCAAGCGCGAATGCCGTGAGGTAGTAGCCGCGCTGAAAAGCGCCGAACGCCAGATCGCCTTGTCCGCCGCCCGACGAGGAGCCGGGCGATACGGGTGTAGGCATTGTTGGCGCCGGTTTAATCGGGGCGGGTTTTGGCTTGGCGGCTTGCGGTTTCGACGCCGGCGCGTTCTGCGCGGCGGATGTGAGCGGCATCGCGGCGGCAAGCAAAACGGCGAGGATCAATCGGGAAACGGACGGCGCGCTCAAGACACCGGTTCGGCGAGACTTGCCGCCGCCGAAGCCACCGCAGCGGCTGCTCCTTCCGGATGCGTCCATATCCAATCACCAAGAGCGACGAAGTCGGCGCCGGCGCGCGCCATCGGCCGGACCTCGTCTGCTTGCGCTGCATACCCGATGCACGGAATCTCGACGAGTTCCGCCCACCACACTATCCGTTCTTCGATTATCTCGAACGGTGGCCGATGGCCGCGCCGGTCGGGATCCCCGAACATGACGTAGTCGGCGCCGGTTTCGCCCGCGAGCATGGCTTCATGACGGCTGTGCAAGCCGCCCGCGCCGGCAATGCGATCGGGTTTCAGCGACGCCAGCGCCGCGGCGAAGGCCTCAATTCCGGCCACATGAGCGCCGTCGGCATCGGCGCGCCCGACGATGTCGGGGCGGTTATCGAGCAACAGCGCGATGTCGCGACGATGGACGGCGGCCGCCACTGCTTTGGCGCAATTGACCAGGCTGCGCTCGTCGGCGTCGGCAAGCCGCAGCAGCACGGCCGCAACATCGCCGGCGCCCAGCGCCGCTTCGAGGTCCGGGAGAAACGTCTTTGGGTCTTCAAGCGCCGGCGTGACGAGATAGAGGCGGGGGCGAGGAGGTGTTTTGGTCACGGCTGTTTCCCGGGCGCGGTGCAGCACGGAGCGCAGCGGAGTGATGCGACGCAGATCCGGGATCGCAGGTTACGCGGAGTCTGCGAAGATCCCGGAACAGCGGCGCACCACTTCGTGCTGCACCGCATCCGGGATACATAACTCATGGTCTACGCCGCTTTCCGTTCAAGATCGGCTTTCCATTCGCCCTGCGCGGCGAGGCCGTTCATCGCGGCGCGGTGATTGAATGCGCGCTGTGCCGCAGCCACGTTCTCGGATTTTCCCGACCACGTTTTCTGCGGCGCGGCTTGCAACGCGCGGCCATAGGAGAATGTGACGTTCCAGGGCAGGTCGCCCATTCGGTTGATGGCGTCGAGATGCGCAGTCGCGTCCTCGTCGGATTGACCGCCGGAAAGGAAGGCGATGCCGGGGACCGAGGCCGGCACGCAGGCTTTGAGCACGCGCACCGTCTTCTCCGCAACCTCTTCGACTGACGCCTTCTTGCCCGACTTCTTGCCCGGTACCACCATGTTCGGCTTGAGCACCATGCCTTCAAGTGCGACGCGCTGAAAATAGAGCTCCTCGAACTGGAGCTTGAGTACCATCTCCGTCACCTGATAGCAGCGATCGATATCGTGATCGCCGTCCATCAGCACTTCCGGCTCGACGATCGGCACGATGCCTTCGTCCTGACAGAGTGCGGCGTATCGCGCCAGCGCGTGAACGTTGGTGCGGATGCAGGTGTAGCTCGGCACCGGCCCTGCCGCGATGTCGATTACTGCGCGCCACTTGGCGAATTTTGCGCCAAGGCCGCGATATTCCGCGAGCCGTTCGCGCAAGCCATCGAGGCCCTCGGTGACGACTTCGCCCGGACAGTTCGGCAACGGCTTGGTGCCCTTGTCGACCTTGATACCCGGCAGCGCGCCAGCCTGGGTGATGATCTGCACCAGCGGCGTGCCGTCCTTGGCTTTCTGACGGATGGTTTCGTCGTACAGGATGACGCCGGAAATGTATTTCGACATCGCATCCTTGGTGCGGAACAGCATCTCGCGATAATCGCGCCGGTTATCTTCGGTCAATTCCACGCCGAGCGTGTCGAAGCGCTTCTTGATCGTGCCGTTGGATTCGTCGGCGGCCAGAATGCCGCGGCCGGGCGCAACCATCGCTTCCGCGACCTTGTTCAATTCATCGAGATTCATCAGGCTCTCCTGAACGTTTGGCGCCGCAGATTCGGCAGTTCGATCTTAAGGTTGCTCTATTTTATTCGCGTGTCTTTGTATTCGCCTGTGACGGCGAAAGTCTAAGATACCAACAGCACTTTGACGCCCGGCAGCGTCTTGCCTTCCAGCGATTCCAGGAAGGCGCCTCCGGCGGTCGATACGTGGGTGAGTGCGCCCACGACGCCCGCCACGTTGAGGGCGGCAACCGTATCGCCACCCCCGGCAAAACTAACAAGCTTTCCGGCCTTGGTCAGTTCCGCCACCGCCTTGGCGACCTCGACCGTGCCGGTGTCGAATGGTTTGACTTCGAACGCGCCGAACGGGCCGTTCCAGACCAGCGTCTTGGTTCGGGACAGCACAGAAATCACGTGTTTGACGCTGGCTGGGCCGAAATCGAGAATCATATCGGTTGGGCCGATCTGATCGACGGACACCACCCGCGTCGGAACCTGCTCGGCGAATTTTTGCGCAACGACCGCGTCGACCGGCAGCACGATCTCGCGGCCAAGCGACTTGGCCTTGGCCAGGATATCGCGGGCATTCGGGATCAGGTCGTTTTCGCAGAGCGATTTGCCGATCGGCTTGCCTTGCGCGGCAAGGAACGTGTTCGCCATGCCGCCGCCGATAATCAGCACTTCAACTTTCGACAAAAGGTGCCCGAGCAGATCGAGCTTGGTCGAGATTTTGGCGCCCCCGACGATGGCTGCAACCGGATGCTCCGGCATCTCAAAGGCGCGCTGTAGCGCATCGAGCTCGGCCCTCATCGCGCGGCCCGGATAGGCGGGCAGATTGGAGACCGTCACGATAGCGGTGTTGGCGGCATGTTCGCGATGTGCCGCGGAGAACGCATCGTCGACGAAGATATCGCCGAGTGCGGCAAACTTCTTCGCCAGTTCCTTGTCGTTCTTTTCTTCGCCGGGATGAAAGCGCGTGTTCTCGAGACAGAGGACGTCGCCATTGTTCATTTTGGCAATCGCGGCCTCCGCGACCGGCCCGACGGAATCTTCGGCGAAAGCCACCGGACGGCCGATGATCCTCGCGACCTCGGGAACCACCGGCCGCAGCGAATATTTCGGATCCGGTCCGCCCTTGGGCCGGCCGAAATGCGACAGCAGGATCACTTTGCCGCCCTTGCCGGCGAGTCTCGTTGATGGTCGGCGCGATTTCGTCGATGCGGGTTGCGTCGGTGACCTTGCCGTCTTGCATCGGCACGTTGAGGTCCACGCGCAACAGCACGCGCTTTCCTTTAACGTCGGCGTCGTCGAGGCTGCGAAAAGTCGGCATCGAAGCGCCAGCAGTGGCTAGGGGGGCGTGCACGGCTAGATAAGCTTGCCCATCGCGACCGCCGTGTCGACCATCCGATTGGAGAAGCCCCACTCGTTGTCGTACCACGACATGACGCGCACCAGCGTGCCGTCCAACACCTTGGTCTGATCCATGTGGAAGATCGAGGAGTGCGGATCGTGATTGAAGTCGCTGGAGACGTTCGGCTCGTCGGTGTAGCCGAGCACACCTTTGAGCTGCTGTTCGGCAGCGCGCTTCACAGCGCCGTTAATCTCATCCTTGTCAGTCGCGCGCTTGGCGACGAACTTGAAGTCGATCACCGACACGTTCGGTGTCGGCACGCGGATCGATACGCCGTCGAGCCTGCCGGCGAGTTCCGGCAGCACCAGGCCCACCGCTTTCGCAGCACCCGTCGAGGTCGGGATCATGTTGCTGGCCGCGGCGCGCGCCCGGTAAAGATCCTTGTGCACCTGATCGAGCGAAGGCTGATCGTTGGTGTACGAGTGAATGGTGGTCATGAAGCCTTTATCGATGCCGACGGCGTCATTGAGCACCTTGGCGACCGGCGCCAGGCAATTGGTCGTGCACGACGCGTTGGAGACCACCATGTGGTCCTTGGTCAGCTTGTCGTGGTTCACGCCGTAAACAACGGTGAGATCGGCGCCGTCTGCCGGCGCGGATACCAGCACACGCTTCGCACCTGCCTTCAGGTGCGCCGAGGCTTTTTCTTTCGAGGTGAAGATGCCGGTACACTCGAGCGCGATATCGACGCCGAGCTCTTTCCACGGCAGCGTCGTGGGATCCTTGATCGCGGTAACCTTGATCGCGCCGTTGCCGACGCTGATCGTGTCGCCTTTGACCGTCACTTTGGCGGGGAACCGGCCGTGCACGGTGTCGTAGCGGAGCAAATGCGCATTGGTTTCGATCGGGGCGAGGTCGTTAATGGCGACGACTTCAATGTCGTCGCGTTCCGCCTCGACGATGGCGCGCAGAACATTGCGGCCGATGCGGCCAAATCCGTTAATGGCAACGCGAACTGACATCTTTTCTCAGTCTCCCCTCATGCCACTTCCGACAGCGGCCGGCGGGCGGCACCCTTTATATAGTTATCTGTCTACGGCTTTTCTAACCGAACCAATGCCGCTTCGACCACCTTTTCGGCGGTGATTCCAAAGTGTTGGTAAAGTTCTTTATAGGGGCCGCTGGCCCCGAATGACGTCATGCCGACAAAAGCCCCGTGCGAGCCGATAATCGCGTCCCAACCTTGGCGTACGCCGGCCTCAACGGCGACATTGACCCGCGCGTTGCCGATGACGCTGGCGCGTTTGGCTTCCGGTGCGGCGAGCAGCAGTTCGAAGCAGGGCACCGAGACGACGCGTGCCGATATTTTCCGGGCGGCCAGGAGCTTTTTCGCTTCCGCCGCGATCGAGACCTCCGATCCGGAGGCAAAAATCGATACCACGGCGGAGTCATCGTCCGCCGCGATCAGTTCATAAGCGCCGAGCGCGCAGCGGTTCATCTCGTCAAAGCCGAGGCGAAGCTGCGGCAGGTTTTGCCGGCTCAGCGCCAGCACGCTCGGGCCGTTTTTCGACTCAAGCGCGATCTGCCAGCATTCGACGGTTTCGACGGCATCGCACGGCCGGAGCACTTTCAGGTTTGGAATGGCGCGCAATGCTGCGAGATGCTCGACCGGCTGATGGGTCGGCCCGTCCTCGCCAAGCCCGATTGAGTCATGGGTCCCGACCAGGACGACGCGCGCACCCATCAAGGCGGCCAGCCGGATCGCCGGCCGGCAATAGTCGGAGAAAACCAGGAACGTGCCGGAGTAGGGGATGACGCCGCCATGCAGCGCCATGCCGTTCATCGCCGCCATCATGCCGTGCTCGCGCACGCCATAATGGATATAGGTGCCGGAATAGTCCGACGCATCGAGCACTTTCATGCCCTTGGCGAAGGTGTTGTTCGAGGGAGTGAGGTCGGCTGAGCCGCCGATCATTTCCGGCAGCGCTACGGTCAGCGCGTCGAGCGCGAGTTCGGACGAGGAGCGGCTTGCGATATCTTTAGGCGCGGCGGCCAGTTGTTGTTTGAGTTCGCGCACGGCGGCAACAAACTTGTCGTTGAGCTTGCCGCTGTTGCGGCGCTCGAATTCGGCGCGCTTGCCGGCATCAAGTTTGGCGAAACGGTCCTGCCACGCCTGGTGCAATGGCTTGCTGCGCGCGCCAGCCGTGCGCCACTGCTCCAGGATAGGCGCCGGAATCTCGAACGGTGGGTACGGCCAGCCGAGTTTTACGCGCGCCGCAGCGACTTCTTCCTTGCCGAGTGCCGAGCCGTGGGCTTTGGCGGTCCCGCCTTTATTCGGCGCGCCGTAGCCGATCGTGGTGCGGCACGCGATCATCGTGGGCCGGTCGGAATTCCGAGCAACCTCGATCGCAGCGGTGATCGCCACCGGATCGTGACCGTCGATCCGCGTCGCCAGCCAGCCGGCGGATTCAAAACGCTTCACCTGATCGACCGCGTCCGACAGCGATGTCGGGCCGTCAATGGAAATGCCGTTGTCATCGTAGAGGACGGTCAGCTTTTTCAGACCAAGATGGCCCGCAAGCGCAATCGCTTCCTGACTGATGCCTTCCATCAGATCGCCATCGGAGACCAGCGCGTACGTGCGATGGTCGACGATGTCGCTGCCGTAAATCGCCGCGAGGTGGCGCTCAGCGATTGCCATGCCGACGGCGTTGGCGATGCCCTGACCGAGCGGCCCGGTGGTGGTTTCGACGCCCGGCGTGTGGCCGTACTCGGGATGGCCGGGTGTGAGCGAGCCGAGCTGCCGGAAGCGCTTGATCTCGTCGATCGTCATCTTCGGGTAGCCGAGCAGATAGAACAGCGAATAGAGCAGCATCGAGCCGTGACCGGCCGAGAGCACGAAACGGTCGCGGTCGGGCCAGGCCGGATCGGCCGGATCGAATTTCAGGAACCGTGTGAACAGGACAGTCGCGACATCGGCCTCGCCCATCGGCAGGCCCGGATGTCCGGAATTTGCTTTTTCCACCGCGTCCATCGCCAGCGCGCGGATGGCGTTGGCCATGCGGTCATGTTCCGCGCGCGATGCGGGAGGAATGGAGGGTTGGGAGATGGCGGCGGCCGCCGTTGAACGATCCGGCATGGTCATGAAACGCACGAGACGTGGTGCGGTTGCAAAAACAGCCGTCAGAAACCCACGTCTAATCGATAGAGCGGGCAGAGTTAGGCACCATAGCTAGATGTGTCAATTGCGCGGCTGCTGGCCGCGGGCGTCATACACAGGCTCGAGCAGCGGCTGAGCGTTAAGCGTTGACGATAGAGTTCGACGCGACGTAAGGTTCTCTTCGTAACACATTGCGGTCGCACAATATTCGCGCCCTGTGCGGCCCTTGGAAAGGCGCATGAGCGAAGCCGAATCTGTTGAAGCCGCCAGCCGGCGTTTGGCGCTGGCGCTTGACGCATTGGACGCGGCGGTGGAACGCCGGCGCGAGGCCGATCGCGGCGAGGACGCGCTTGCCAATCAGATCCAGGCGCTCGGTACGGACCGGGCGCGGTTGGCGGGTGAGCTCGATCACGCCGCAGCCCAGTCGCGCAAGCTCGAAACCGCCAATCGCGAGATCGCCCAACGGCTCGACCAGGCCATTGAAACCATCCGCAGCGTGCTCGGCAGCGGCGAATAAGGTTCGGGAGCTAGCGATGTCGCAACTCAGCGTCACCATCAATGGCCGGCAGTTCCGCATGGCCTGTGAGGACGGCCAGGAAGGTCACCTCATGGACCTCGCCCGCGATCTTGATGAGCGCATCGATGGACTGCGCAAAAAGTTCGGCGAGATCGGCGATACCAGGCTCACGGTGATGGCGGCGCTGACACTCGCCGACGCACTTTCCGAAACCGACGGGCGCATCAAAAAGCTCGAAGAGGAGGTTGCGGCCCTGCAGGCGGCGCGAGCCAATTTCACCGAGCACAACAAGAATACCCAGGTTGCTGTCGCGGCCGCGCTGTCGGCTGCCGCCGAGCGGATCGAAATCCTCACCAAAAAACTCAATCAGACCGTTGGCGGCACTGGCGTTGCGATGGGGTGATGGCGCGCCCGCCTCATAAGGACTACATAGGTGATGCGGGGCTGCCTGGTGCGTCAGGAGCCTAATTCTCGGGGCCTTATCGATCTCTAAGGGAGCTGTCCCTGGCCGAGCTCGTGGGTTCGGTCACACGGTGCCCACCTACATGTGTAGGGAACCCGGGATCGTTGCTCCAACGGCCAATGCGGCTCCGCACTTTGCCTTTCCGTTTATTTTCAATTGTCATGGCCGGGCTTGTCCCGGCGAAGAAAGTCGTGAACGCCGGGCATGACGCGGTTGTGTGTTCGATATGCCTCAATCTGACAAAGACAAGTTTCGCCAGGAAGCCATCGCGCGCCGCGATGCCTTGCCGGCGGAGATGCGCAAGGCGGCGGCGGATACGATCGCCGCCTGCGGGTTTCCGCTACCTGTTTCGGGTTTGACAGTCTCCGGCTTCATGCCGCTGAAAAGCGAAATCAATCCGCTGCCGTTGATGCAGAAGCTTGCGGAAGAGGGCGCTCGGCTCGCGCTCCCTGTGGTCGCCGGCCGCGGCAAGCCGCTCATTATGCGGCAATGGCTGTGGGGCGAACCGCTCGCCTCCGGCGTCTGGGGCATTCGCGAGCCGAAGCCTGACGCGCTGCAGGTCGACCCCGACATTTTATTGGTGCCGCTGCTGGCGTTTGATCGCACCGGCCATCGGATCGGCTATGGCGCCGGTTATTACGATATGACCATCGCCGGACTTCGTGCAAAAAAGTCAGTGATTGCCATCGGCATCGCCTTCGCCGCACAGGAGATTGCCGCGGTTCCGGCGACACCCCGCGACGCGCGCCTCGATCTCGTGCTAACCGAGAAAGAGGTTATCGATCTGCGAGTCGTTTGAGCATGCGCATTCTGTTCATCGGCGACGTCGTCGGGCGCAGCGGGCGCACCGTTGTCCTTGAGCGACTGCCGGGCTTGGTCAAAAAATGGAAACTCGATCTGGTCGTGGTCAACGGCGAGAACGCGGCTGGCGGTTTCGGCATTACCGAGAACATCTATCGTGAACTGATCGATGCCGGCGCCGATGCGGTCACGCTCGGCAACCACGCCTGGGATCAAAAAGAGGCGCTGGTTTTCATCGAGCGTGCGCCAAAGCTGATCCGCCCGGCCAATTATCCCGCCGGTACACCGGGCCGCGGCGCGGCGCTGATCGAAGCCAAGAACGGCGCGCGGGCGCTGGTCATCAACGCCATGGGCCGCGTCTTCATGGATCCGCTCGAGGACCCGTTTGCGACTATCGAGCGTGAGCTTTCCGCCTGCGCCCTCGGCAGCGGCGCCGACGCGATCCTCCTCGATTTTCACGGTGAGGCGACCAGCGAGAAGCAGGCAATGGGTTATTTCTGCGACGGCCGCACCAGCCTTGTTGTCGGTACGCACACCCATACGCCGACGGCGGACCTGCGCATCCTCCCCGCTGGCACGGCCTTTATGAGCGATGCGGGTATGACCGGCGACTATGACTCCGTCATTGGCATGAACAAGGACGAACCGTTGCAACGGTTCGTGCGACGCATCTCCACATCGCGCTTCGAACCGGCTTCGGGAGCGGCTACACTCTGCGGTGTGGCGGTCGAAACCGATCCGGCGACCGGGCTCGCGACACGCGTCAGCCCGGTGCGGCTCGGCGGCCGTCTCGAGGAAGCCAAGCCGCAATTCTGGTCTTGAACCGAAGGGAGGTACCGATGTTGCGCACCATACTTCCAGTCGTTGCCTTGTTGTTTGTCGTATCCGCGCACGCGGAGACCATCGACGTATCCGACAATCACGGTGGCCTCGTCGCCGAATACAATGCGAAGTGGGCGAGCCTTGCGGCGCAGGGCGTCAACGTCCGGATTGTCGGTCCATGCCAGTCGGCCTGCACGGTATTGCTCGGCCACATTCCGCACGACCGCATTTGCGTCACGCCGGCGGCATCATTCGGATTTCACTTGGCGAAGACCGCCCAGTCGACCGCGACTTTATGGAGTTCCTATTCTTCCAACATCCAGGCGTGGATCAATCAGCACGGCGGACTCAAGGCCGAGTTCATCTGGATGCGGGCGCCCGATACCTATCAGTTCTTCCATAAGTGTTGAGCCGCTACGGCACGGCGATAGCCGTTGCCGTATCAGTCATTTGAGCCTCAGTGGGGCTGCTGGATTTTGGCGGCGGCGCGTTTTATATCTCGCTACCTCAACCTCAATTTCGAGCATGGAATGCGGGTTTAGCGATGGCCGGCCACTCACAATACAAGAACATCATGCACCGCAAGGGGCGGCAGGATGCGCAAAAATCCAAGCTGTTCGGCAAGCTGGCGCGTGAAATCACGGTTTCGGCCAAGCTCGGCACCCCTGATCCCGACATGAACCCGCGGCTGCGCGCGGCGATCATTGCGGCGCGTGCCGAAAACATGCCGAAGGACAATATCGAGCGCGCGATCAAGAAGGCCGCTGGCAGTGACGGTGAGAACTTCGAGCAAATTCGTTACGAGGGCTACGGTCCCGGCGGCGTCGCCGTGATCGTCGAGGTGTTGACCGACAACCGCAACCGCACCGCCGGCGAAGTGCGTGCAAGCTTTACCAAGAGCGGTGGCAATCTTGCCGAGACCGGCGCGGTCTCTTTCATGTTCGATCATGTCGGTGTCATCGAATATGCCGCCGGTGTTGCCAGCGGCGAAGCAATGTTTGAAGCCGCACTTGAGGCCGGCGCCGACGATGTCGTCTCGAACGAAAACGGCCACGAGATTTACGCCTCGCAGAGCAACTTCGGCACTGTGGCGAAGGCGCTGGAAGCCAAGTTCGGCGAACCGCGCAAGGCGGCGATGACCTGGCGTCCGCAGAACACCGTCGCGGTCGACGATGAGCAGGGCGAAAAGCTCATCAAGCTGATCGACAATCTCAACGATCAGGACGACGTGCAGAATGTCTACGGCAATTTTGAAGTGTCGGATGCGCTCGTCGCCAAGATGAGTGCTTAAGCCTTAGCCTGGTCATTCAATATCGCTGGTGGCCCGGTATATCGGGCGCGCGGACGGATCAGCTTTTCTTCGCTGCGCTGTTCCAGGGCGTGCGCGATCCAGCCCACGGCGCGGCCGATAGCAAATAAAGCGAGCGCGGACTCTGCCGGCAGCTTGAGGGCGCGCCGGATCGACACCAGCGCGAAGTCAATGTTCGGAAGTTTTCCCGCTGTGTCCATCATGACATCCAGCAGCGCGGTCCGATTTGCGTCTTTCGGCAGAAGAGGAATGAGCGCGGCTGCTCTCGGATCGCCATCGGGATAAAGCGGATGGTCGAAGCCGGGCACGCCATCGCCACGCCGCAACCGTTTTTCCACGACCCTGGCCGCATTGCCGAACTCGTCGACTTCGTCGAGCAGAGATTCGACCAGGCTCGTGGTGCCGCCGTGCAAAGGGCCACTCAGCGCAGAAAGACCGGCATTGAGGCAAGCGCCGAGCGAGGCGCCTGTTGAGGCGACGACACGTACGGCGAAAGCTGACGCGTTCAGCTCGTGGTCAGCCAAAAGCACCAATGCGCGCCGCACGAGGTCAGCACCCGCCTTGTTGAGCTTCCAGCTCCGCGCGAGGTGCGCGTGGACCGGCAGCGCGGTTGGTTGCGTTGCGCTTGCGGCGGCGGCGATAGCGCGCAGCAGCGTGGCCGCACCGGGCCAGAGCCGCCGAATGTCACGCTGCCATGTGACGGCGCGGCCCGATGGCACCAACGGCAGCAGAACCTGACAGCGTTCGGTCAGTGGCAGGGCTGTCACCAGCTTCAAGACGTCGTCGCCCCATGGCGAAGCGAGTTCGGTCGAGCTCTCGAACGGATCGTCGTCTCCGCACGCCCATAGCAGTCGCGCAGTCTTTTCCAGCGTCGCGCTTTCCGTCCATCGCTGTGCATCGTGGCCGCGAAAGAACAGACGTCCGTCCTCGATCAATGTGATCCCGGATGTCAAAACGGGAAGGCCCCAGTCGAGCGTCGTGGCTGCGACTTCTCCTGGCCGCCTGCCGACGGTCTTTCGTTTCTTCAGTTGCGCGATGTCGTGGACGCTATAGCGGCGGCGGCGCGGATCGTCGGCGCCCTCGATCGTACGGACAAGACCCCGGCTGACATAGGCGTAGAGGGTCGCGCGGTTTACGCCCAGCGCCGCAGCGGCCGCTTCTGCATCAAGGAACTGTTGTTGTTTGGGCAGGTTTTACTTAGAATGGCTTACATTGATTATCAAAGATTGACTATATATCTTCAGTCGCCATCCTCATCATTGTCAACCGTTGAGGATCGCCATGACCTTTCAAGCCAAAGCCGTCGTTCCCGAAGCCATCGTTCCTAGAGCCGTTCCCGAAGTCGCCATTGCAGACGCGGCGCCCGGTCTCGAGAATGTTGTCGCTGCCCAGACCGTGCTCAGCCATGTGGACGGCCTGGCGGGACGGCTCATTGTGCGCGGCTACGATCTCGAAAGTCTTGCCGATTGGCACTTCGAAAAAGTGCTGGCGCTGCTTTGGCGGGATCTCACGCCGGAACAAATGGAAGAGGAAGAAATCCGCGCCGCCCTTGGCCGTGCGCGCGTCCGCGCCGCAAAACTGATCGGACCGCTGCTTCCTGCGACCGATCATCTTTCGCAGGTCGAGGCTCTCCGGCTGCTGCTCTCCTCCCTCGCCGATGAAGAAAACGAGCCGCACCATGTGCTCGCGGTTGCCGCTGTGCCGGTCTTTACGGCCGCCATCGCACGCCGTCGCGCGGGGCAGCCGCCGGTCGCTCCCGTTGCATCGCTCGGCCTTGCTGCGGACTTCCTGCAAATGCTGAACGGTGCGATGGCGGCGCCGGAGAAGGTGAACGCGCTCGACACCTATCTTTTGACGGTCGCCGATCACGGCCTCAACGCTTCCACCTTCACGGCGCGCGTCATTGCCTCGACCAAAGCCGGCTTGTTCTCTTCGGTGATCGGGGGGCTCTGCGCACTAAAAGGTCCGCTGCACGGTGGCGCACCAGGGCCGATACTCGACATGCTCGATGCCATCGGGAAAGAAAGCAACATCCACCCCTGGCTCGCCGATGCGCTGTCGCGCGGAGAGCGCTTGATGGGGTTCGGTCATCGCATCTACCGGGTGCGCGATCCGCGTGCCGATGTGCTTAAAGGGGCTGTCGCAGAACTGCGGCACAACGGCGAACGAATTCGCTTCGCAGAGGCGGTCGAGAAAGCGGCGCTGGCGCTGCTGGCCGAGAAGAAGCCGCTTCGTCCGCTGCAAACCAATGTCGAATTTTACACGGCGCTGGTTCTGGAGGCTGTCGGCTTTCCGCGTGAAAGTTTCACCAACGTCTTCGCCGCAGGCCGCATGGCCGGTTGGACGGCGCATGTCCTGGAACAAGATCGGACCGGACGCCTCATCCGCCCGCAATCGCGCTATCTCGGGCCGATTCCCGGCGCCGCAGTCGCCGCACGATAACCTCCTCGCGCGGGTTCGAGGCCATCAGAAACACTGGCGTAGAGGTGCTTGCCGCTTCGCGGCTATAATCGCCTTGGTCGTACGGACACGATCGAGGAGCTGCCGCGATGACGATCATCAATTCCCAGGTGCACGCCTACGAAGCCAACACGCCGAAGCGGCCGTGGAGCACGGTGCCGAACTGGCCGCCGCACGTGACCGGCGACGAAATGGTGGCGGCGATGGACAAGGTCGGCGTCGATGGCGCGATCTTCATCTCATCATTTTCGATGTATCGCTATGACGCAAGCTACGCGGTGGACGTGCAGCGGGCGCATCCGGGCCGGTTCGCGATCGTCAAGCCGGTCGACCCGGACGATCCGGCGGTGGATGAGGTCGTCGCCGAATGGAAACGCACGCCGGGCGCGGTTGGCATTCGCATCATGATGACGAAGGAGCCGGGGCGTGACCGCGATCCGACCGATCCGGGCTTCGATCGGATCGCACGCTCCGCCGTAAAGCACGACCTTCCGGTCAACTTACTGTGCTGGGGCAATATCGATGCCGGCACGACGCTGATCGACCGCCATCCCGATACGCGCTTCATTGTCGATCACCTTGGGATTTTGCAGCCGCGTACGCCGCCGGCTCCGCCGGAACCATGGGCCGATCTGCCGAAGGTGCTGGACCTTGCCAAGCGCAAGAACGCGGTGCTCAAGGTGAGCGGCGCCTGCACGCTCTCCAAAGAACAATATCCATACCCGGACATCTGGGATCCGCTGGCCCGCGTATTCGATGCGTGGGGTTTCGACCGCTGTCTGTGGGGCACCGACTGGACCCGTGCGTTCGCCGTCGTCAACTACGAGCAGGCCGTCGAGCCGTTCCTGAAAACCGACCGCCTGAGCAGCGGCGAGCGCGCAATGCTGATGAGCGGGGCAACGGCCAAAGCCTATCGCTGGGCGCCGAAGAAGGTTTAGAATCGCTGCGGACTGTGCGTAGACAGGACCGTCGTGAGCCGATCTCGGAGTTACCGCGCAACTTGTTCGGGAGGTAGTGTGAAGGGTTGGTCGACAAGGGTTTTGCGCGCGCTCACTCTGATTTTTGCCGTTATCGGTTTGGCCGCCGCGGTCATCGGTGCGATGATCGCCGTGCCGCTTACCCAGCCACCGGCATTGGAATCGATCCGCACCGGAGCCTTGGCGATCGATCAATCGGGACTGCCGGCCCTGTCATCATTCCTGGCCCGCGATGGTACTTCGCTGGCGTACAGGCTTTATCCTTCCGCCGGTGACACAAAGAATATTGCCATCGTCATTCATGGCTCGGCAGGCAACTCCGTTGGCATGAATCAAATCGCCAAGCGCCTGGCTGCGGAAAATTTCACGGTCGTTGCACCCGATATTCGCGGCCATGGCGCGTCGGGAACACGGGGCGATATCGCCTATTACGGTGAACTCGACGACGATTTCGCAGACCTGCTGGCGAATTTACGGCGGCAGTATCCGCAGGCCCGTTTTTCGCTGCTTGGATTTTCGCTTGGCGGGGGTTACGCGCTACGGCTCGCGGCCGGCAAATTTCGCGACGATTTCGATCGTCTTGTTCTGCTGTCGCCCTTTCTCGGTCCCGATGCCGAATTCCACGCGCCAATCCGGAGCGTCGGCGCCATGGACGACCGTCGACATTTCGCAAATCATCGCGTTGTTTGTTCTGCACCGCGTCGGCCTTAGTTGCTGCGAAGCTTTGCCGGTTATCGCTTATGCGGTCGCACCGGACGCTCGAAAATATGTAACGCCGCAATATTCTTTCCGGCTGCTGTCGAACTTTTCGCCGCCACGCCGCCTCGACGCCGCATTTCACCGGCTTAAAGTTCGCACTACGATCATCGCGGGCGGTGCGGACGAATTGATGGTGCCGCAGGGATATGTGGACCTCGTGCGCGGCATCCAGCCTGCCATCGATGTTAAAATTCTGCCTGCCTTGGGCCATATGGACATGCTGCACGTTCCGGCCGCGATCGACGCAATCGCGGCCGCTTTTGCGCCGCCGTGACTTAATCTTGGGCCGCAGGTGTTGTCTTAACGCAGCCAGTGATCGAACACCGGCAAGCTGATGAGGGCCGCTGTGGCTATGATCAGGTAGGCCACGCGGCGGTAGTTTGCTTCCGACGAGCCGTGAAAAACCGTCGCGCCAATTGTCGTCGCAAGGAAGAATGGAATGGCCAGCAGCAGCGCCATCACCAGCAGTTCCGGCGTGAAAAATCCCTGCCAGAAATAGATGACGATCGATATCGCGTTGAGGAAGATGAAGAACGCCAGGAAGTTGGCGCGCAAGATGGCAACAGCCGTGGTTGTGCCGAGCCAGTAGATCAGCACGGGCGGTCCCGCGATCTGCACCGCGCCGGCGCTAAATCCGGAGAACAGGCCGACGCCGATCGTGATCCACAGCTTCGGCCGGCCGTGATAGCGCCAGCCCGACATCAAGGTAGCCACCAACGCGAAGACCAGGGTCGCGATGCACCATCGCAGCGTGATCGGATCGATGATGCGCAGCGCCAGCGCGCCGAACGGTACCGAGATCGCTGCGGCGATCGACATCGGGGCAACTTCGCGCCACGTGCAATGGCTGAAAGCACGCACCGCGAAAGGCGCAGTACCGAACGTATCGATCAGGAGCAGTGTCACCGCGGCAAAGCGCGGGCTGTAAACCGAGGCGATGAGCGGCACATAGATTTGTGCCGACCCAAATCCCGAAAAGCCGCGCACGGCTCCGGCAAGCACGGCGATGCCGAGTGCGATCCAGAAGCGATTGTCGGCGATAGCGGCCGCGAACAGGGAGTATTCAGGAAAAGCCATAACTACCTTGGCATGGCTACCTTGGCATGACTGCCTTGGGCGGGTCTCAGCACAACCCTATGGCACAAATTTATAAATAGAAACAACTATTGGTTGTGGCTATGCGGGCACGCCCGCGGGCGCTATCACGGACGCTCAGATGACACGCGCGATTCGCATTATTGGCATCGATCCCGGTCTCCGGCGCACGGGTTGGGGAGTGATCGAGATTGTCGGCAATCGGCTTGGTTTTCTCGGCTGCGGTTCGGTAACGACGAATGACAAGGACGCACTTTCCGCGCGCCTGCTTACAATCCATGACGGCTTGATGCGGATTCTCGAGGAGTTCCGGCCGGACGAGGCTGCTGTCGAGCAGACCTTCGTCAATAAGAACGCCACTGCGACGCTCAAGCTCGGCCAGGCGCGTGGCATTGCCATGGTGGTACCGGCAAGAGTCGGCGTGACGGTGGCGGAATATGCGCCCAACCTGGTCAAGAAAAGCATCGTCGGCGCCGGTCACGGTGACAAGACGCAGGTCCGCATGATGATCGGCGTGCTGTTGCCCAAGGCCGATCCGGGATCTGACGACGCCGCCGATGCGCTCGCGATCGCGGTGACACATGCACATCACCGGCAGAGTGCAGCTTTTCGTGTGTCGTTGCAGGTCGCGGCGCGATGACCCGCGCTCGCGCTCACCGAATGACTACGTTACGGTCGCGGTATTCGGGGTGATTTGATGGATATCACGGCTCTTTTGATCTTTGCCGGCGCCTTGCTGGTCGGCGCTGTCTCTCCGGGACCCGGCGTCGTGGCCCTGGTCGCACGGGTTATCGGTGGCGGCCCAGCCAGCGTTACGCCGTTCATCGTCGGCCTGATCCTCGGCGATCTGGTCTGGCTCGCGGCTGCGGTGCTTGGTCTCGCTGTGCTGGCGCAGACCTTTCATCAGGTCTTCGTGCTGATGAAATTCGTCGGCGCAGCTTATCTTCTATATCTTGCCTTCAGGATGTGGACCGCACCGGCCGAGGTGCATGCCGTCGCTGCCGAGCCGCAACAGCGCGGAACTGCCGGCTTGTTCCTCGCCGGCTTGTCGGTAGCGCTGGGCAATCCAAAAGTGGTTGGCTTCTATCTAGCGCTGCTGCCGAACTTGATCGATCTCGGTCGGATCGGCGTCCTCGGCTATGCCGAGCTCGCCAGCCTATGCGTGCTGATTCTGACCGTGGTGTTCGGCACGTATGCACTTATCGCAGCGCGGACCCGAACGCTGCTTCGTAGCGCGCGGGCGGTACGCCTCCTCAATCGCACTGGCGGCGCACTGATGGCCGGCGCTGCCGTTGCGGTAGCCACGAAATAGGCCGCCATGATCGGCAAGCTCAAGGGCATCATCGACAGCTACGGCGAGGACTTCGTCATTATCGATGTCCACGGCGTCGGCTATCAGGTGCATTGCTCGACCCGCACATTGCAGGAACTGCCGCGCGCCGGCGAGTCGGCAACGCTCTCGATCGAAACCCATGTGCGTGAGGATCAGATCCGGCTGTTCGGTTTCCAGGGCGACATTGAACGCGAATGGTTCCGGCTGCTGCAAACAGTCCAGGGCGTCGGCGCCAGGGTGGCACTCAACGTGCTCGGCACGCTGAAACCCGCCGACCTCGCTTCGGCGATCGCTACCCGCGACAAAGTCATGGTGGCGCGTACGCCAGGTGTCGGTCCGAAAGTCGCCGAGCGCATCGTCACCGAGCTTAAGGACAAGGCGCCGGCCTATGCCAATATAGATCCAGCGCTGGTGCAGCTCTCCGGCGCGCTCGACGAGAAACGTGCGCCACGGCCGGTGGCGGACGCCGTCTCCGCGCTGGTCAATCTGGGTTACGGACAGCCGCAGGCCGCCGCCGCCATTGCCGCGGCGTCTCGTAATGCCGGCGAAGGCGCCGAGGTGAGAACACTCATTCGCCTCGGCCTGAAGGAATTGTCGAAGTGAAGAAGCCGAAGGCTTTGAGCAAGGTGGATAAGGAATTGATCGAAGCGGCGACCGCTGCGATCAAACAACGCTATCGCGACGACTGGCAGGAGGTCGGCGCGGCATTGCGCACGCGCTCGGGAAAAGTTTTCACCGGCATCAATCTCGATGCGTATCTCGGCCGCATGGCGGTGTGCGCCGAAGCGATCGCACTCGGGCGCGCTTTTGTCGATCTCGGCGATGACGGCATCGAACGGATCGTCGCGGTCCGCCATCCGCCGCCCTACGAGAAGGATCAGGCCATAAAGGTGGTGTCGCCGTGCGGCGCGTGCCGCGAATTGATCTTCGATTACGATCCGAAAGCGCTGGTGATCGTGCCGAATGGCAAAACCCCGGGTGTCGTGCCGATCGCCGACCTGTTGCCGAACAAATATAGCCGGGGAACGGAGCGGTGAGCTCGATCCCGCAGAAGCTGGTTGCGCCCGAGCGTCGCGAAGAAGACGCGGCAGAAAGCTCGCTGCGCCCGCTGAAGCTGTCGGAATTTATCGGCCAAGAACAGGCACGCAAAAATCTCAGCGTGTTCATTGAGGCGGCCGGTGCGCGTCACGAGGCGCTCGATCACGTGTTGTTTGTCGGCCCCCCCGGCCTCGGCAAGACCACGCTTGCGCAAATCCTCGCGCGCGAGCTTGGCGTCGGTTTTCGTTCTACCTCCGGTCCGGTGATTGCCAAGGCCGGCGATCTCGCCGCGCTTCTGACCAATCTCGAAGAACGCGATGTGCTGTTCATCGATGAGATCCATCGGTTGAATCCGGCGGTCGAGGAAATCCTTTATCCGGCGATGGAGGATTTTCAGCTCGACCTCATCATCGGCGAGGGACCGGCGGCGCGCTCGGTGAAGATCGATCTTGCCAAGTTCACCCTGGTCGGCGCGACGACCCGCGCCGGGCTCCTGACCAATCCGCTGCGCGACCGTTTCGGCATTCCGGTGCGGCTCAACTTCTATTCGGAGGCCGAGCTCGAACTGATCGTCAATCGCGGCGCACGCGTTCTCAAGATTGGCATCACCCCCGACGGCTCGAACGAAATCGCGCGGCGGGCGCGGGGAACGCCACGCATCGCCGGACGGCTGCTTCGCCGTGTGCGCGATTTTGCGTCCGTTGCCGGTGCGCCCGCGATCGACCGTGCGGTGGCGGACAAGGCGCTCGGTGCACTCGAAGTTGACAGCGCAGGCCTCGACGCCATGGACCGCCGTTATCTCTCAACCATTGCGATGAATTACGGCGGCGGTCCGGTCGGTGTCGAGACGCTTGCCGCCGCCTTGTCCGAGCCGCGCGATGCCATCGAGGACATTATCGAGCCATACCTGATCCAGTGCGGTTTTTTGCAGCGCACGCCGCGCGGCCGGCTGATGACCGGCAAAGGTTTCAAGCATCTCGGCTTGGCCGAACCGACGCGCGATCCCGGTCAGTTCGGGTTGTTTGCGGCGGAGAGCGATGACTGAAACCGTGGATCGGACTTACGAGGGCGGCTGTCATTGCGGACACGTACGCTTTCGCGTCACCGCCAATCTTTCGCGCGTCACCTACTGCAACTGTTCGATGTGTGCGAAGAAAGGCTTTCTGCATCTCATCGTACCGCCGGAGCGCTTCGAGCTTGTCAGCGGCAAGGATGCGCTGACGACCTATCGCTTCAACACCGGGGCGGCGCAGCACACATTTTGTGCCACATGCGGCATTCATTCGTTCTATGTGCCGCGCTCCGATCCCGACAAGATCGACGTTAATGTGCGCTGCCTCGATGGCGTCGATATCGAGGCGCTCGATATCAAGCCGTTCGACGGTCAACACTGGGAACAGTCCATGGCCGGCCGGGTGCCGTGGAGATAACGCGGTGAATATCCCGCTAGACGGAGAGATTAAGGACGGACGCCACGTGCAGGTGGTGCGCGTCTATTACGAGGATACCGATTTCACCGGCATCGTCTATCACGCCAACTATCTGCGTTTCATGGAGCGCGGGCGGACCAATTATCTGCGCCTCATCGGCGCCAATCATCGCGCGCTGTTCGAGGCGACTGAGAAGGAAGCTCCGGGTTTTGCGTTCGTCGTGCGATCGATGAAGATCGAATTTCTGAAACCGGCGCGCATGGACGACATCCTTCATGTCGTCACCGAGCCGGAGGAGGTGAAGGGCGCATCTTCGATCCTGTACCAGCGTGTCATGCGTGGCGACGAGGTGTTGATCGAAGCGGACGTGCGTGTGGCCTTTGTCAGCGGGGGCAGGGCGCGGCCGATTCCGAAACCGTTGCGTATCGCCATGAAAGCCGACCAGGATACTGCGCAACCTGGATAGGAATCGGGTGGCTGTCGGCAGTCCGCACATTATATTAATGCCGATCATGAGCGGATTGCAGTTTACATTATTCGAGACGGCGATCGGCCGCTGCGGCATCGTGTGGAGCGAGCGCGGCGTCGTTGCCGTGCGTTTTCCGGAGCGAGACGAGAACGCGGTCCGCGACCGCATCATTCGGCGTTTTCCAGCGGCGGCGGACGCCGCGCCGCCGGAGACAATCCGGCGGGTGATCGACGACATTGTGGCCTTGCTCAATGGCGAGCCGCGTGACCTCAGCCACGTCGCAATCGATCTGGGCGATGCGCCTGACTTCAATCGCCGGGTCTATGACGTGGCGCGAGCGATACCGCCGGGCAAGACGCTGTCTTATGGCGAAGTGGCCGAGCGTCTCGGCGATCGCAATCTGGCGCGCGATGTCGCCCAGGCGCTTGGGCAAAATCCAGTACCGATCATCGTGCCGTGTCATCGCGTGATGGCGGCAGGGCGGAAGACTGGCGGTTTCTCCGCGCCGGGCGGCGTGCAGACCAAGCTCAAGCTTCTCTCGATCGAAGGCGTTCAGCTTGAAGAAGAGCCGATGCTGTTCGACCGGCTGCCGCTGGTCGCGCAGCGTCGCCGAAGCAGCTAGCCCCGCGATCGTTATCGCGGCGGTGCCTTTGTCACCATGGACGGCGGTGTGCTCTCTGCCGCCGGCGGGCTCGGCGAGAACGCGAGCGTCACCCATGCGTTAAAGCCGGAGGGACGGTTGACGGCGTCGAATTCCCAATAGCTCTTGAAGTTAAGATAGGTCTGGAAAGACGCGCCCGGGAAGATAAGACCGAGCTGCGGTCCGGCGGCCGCAACGCGCGACTCGAACGGACACAACGAGGGCAGGCAGCCGCTATCGGACGTGAACTGGTCGTAGACATACCCGACCGCGCCGACGAACAGTCGTCTTGGTCAGGAAGTGCGATGCACCCCAATCGAGATGCCAATCGATGCCATTCTGATAACCCGTGCTGGGATTGACGAGGTTGTAGGTCAGTCCAGTGACGGCTGAAAACTCGTTGCCGGTTTTCGGATTGAAATAAGTGTAGCCGACACCGCTATCGACGGCGCCGTGGCCGATACCGATATTGGCGAGGTTGCTGCTGTTGTACGTTCCGATGGGGATGTCGCCGGTCGCATAGACCATCCAGTTATTGACGCCGTCGTGCCACTTCAGCGTCGCCAGTGGGTAGAGATCGCTGAATCCATCGCGGCCGTCATCGATACCGCCTTGCCGGTTTAAGACGCCACCGCCCGGCCCGGTAACGGTCAGCGTGCCGTCCAGCCCAACGACGCTTCGCCCGACGGCCTCGGTAACGCCGAGGGCCAATTGGCCGCCGAAGACTGGAGTTGCGAAGGTGTACGACGGCGCGACAAAAACGAGATCGGGCGTGGCCTTTATGGTGGCGTTGAGATTGACAGCGACGTTGCCGGTGAACTTGCCGAGCGTCACTTCGCGCGAAGCGGCGACAGCGCCGCTGCCGCTAACCGACGTGTAGTAGTTGACGATACCGACCGCCCAGCCGGGCACGCCGGGCGCTGCGGCGAGACTGCCGAACTGTCCGGGTAGCCAGAAACTGACTCCGCCTTCGTCGGCGCGCGCGCCGTCCGGCATCGCCGCCATAACGCCAGCCATCGCGATCGCTGCGGCGAACCGCAACCCTGACCTGCCGGCCGTGACTGTTATTGAAGCGTTTCCCAGCATCGTCGCCTCCCTTGACTATCGCCAGCGGGACTCGTGCTTGCCGCAAGTCTAGAACGGATTGACGTAGTTGAGTATCGCGATCTGCCGCAGCAGCACCTGGCGGATCACATGGCTTGCCTTGACATGGTCGGTGTAGATCGCGGCCTGCCCAGTGCTGCCAGCCGGCAGCCGGCGCGCTACATCGGCGTCGTCGAGCGCAATGCGCACGCCAAACGGCGCGGACTCGATTGCTTTTGGTGTTACGGCGAGACCGGACGCCTGCACCTGGCCGGTTGCGATCGCTTGCAGGACCGCGACGACTTTTCCCGTGTAGACGTGGCCGGGAATGAATTTGAACGTGACTTCGGCATCCTGGCCCGGCCGGATGTAGCGGGCGTCGATCTGCTGGACTTCCACGCCCACGGTCGTGTCCGACGTGTCGATAAAAGCCATGACCGGCGACAGCGGCAGCGACGCGACACGCGCGCCTTTGCGAAGCGCAAGATTGGTCACGTAGCCGTCCGCCGGTGCGCGTACCACGGTCTGATCGAGATTGTATTGCGCGCCGTTGACTTGGCCCTGCAGCTGATCGACCGAGGCTTGGCGTTCCTCGACATCGAACGAGCGGCCCGTTCCGGTACTCTGGAGCTGGTTCATTTGCGACAGCCGAAGCTTTTCGAATTTGAGCTGGGCGGTAAGCGCGTCGACCTGGGCCTGGAACGGCGTCGGGTCGATTCTGAACAACACATCGCCGGCCTTGAGCGGGGTGTTGGGTTGCACCGGCACGTCGACCACTTCACCCGCTACATTCGGCACGATGGGAACGGACTGCCGGATGACGATCGCGGTTCCGGTCGGTGCGCCCCATCCCATCGGGACGAACAGGCCGACCAGCAAGAGCAGCAGCACGACAAACGGCGAGCACTTCCAGAACAGATTGAGCGGAATGATCTTGAGCCAAACCAGAAGAAAAAGGAGGGCGAGATAGATGTTAAGCAGGAAGACGATCATCGCGCCGCTTCCTGCTTGCGGGCGGGCACATCGACATAGGCCCAGATCAGAACGACCGGCCACAGGGCAAAGCCGAGGAACAGAAATATCCAGCCGGCGACAGTCACAGCTTGTGCCCACGGATGATTGCGTGATTTCGCGATGTGGCCGGGCAACCACCCGGCGACGCAGATCACCGCGGCCGTGCTGGCGAGCATGACGATCAGAACGATCCAGGCGAAGATGTCGAGCATCGGACGCTCTCTGTTCGTTGGCCGCTCAGCTCACCGGCTGTGGCTCCGGAAATTTCCATGTGCCGTTCAGGATTTCCGGCCGCGGGCGATAGAGCCGCACGGTGTAGTTCCAGCCTTTCACGATCGGGATGCAGTTCGGGATTTTGCCGTCGCAGCCGCCGAACTGGATGGCGATCGAGCCGTCGGCGTTCTTTTTCGCTGTGATGCTGTTGAGCGAATAAGCGTCGTAAGGATTTTTCTCGAAGTAGCCGTCGGCGTTGTAAACGCTGACGGACCAGAATGCATCGACCGGTACTTTGCCTACATTGAGCTTGTAGACGGTCGAACCATCATTCTTGGCAGGCGTAATGTTGAGGTATGTCGCGTCCTTGTCGGGATTGCCGCCCCAAGCCGCCGCGGTTCCAATGAGATGTCGTACCGGGTCGACCTGGGCTTTGGTGCCGAAGGCCTTTTTGAAGTCCGGGAGCGTGGTAGCAAGGACGAGCAGCGCATCACGCACTTTCTTTTGGCTGGCCTGGTCCCAATTAGGCGCCTCGAACGTGCCGACACTTTTCTGGCTGACTTTGATCGCGTCCTGCAAGGCATGGACCTGTTCGATATCTTTCGGATCGGCCGGGTCGACCAGAGTCCGGATCGCGACGGCGACGTAGCGTGTGCCGACCTGGTCCTTCGTCAAGGTGTAGTTGCCTTTGCCGTAGACGACCTCGGGCACATAGTGGTCTTCATTGATGACCTGCATCGACATGAAGCGGCTGCCTGCGTCGGGCAGCGTGATCGTGACCGGACCCGCATCAAGATCAAAGACAGCGGAAGAATAGAGCGTATCGCGGTTGAGACGGATCACGGTTTGATTGTCGATCCGCGCCGGCTCACGGCGATGCAGAAACTTTCCGGTGGCGCCGCTGTCCTTGAGTATCCCGGCAAAATACAGGTCGGACTCGGCGCGAATGAAATTATCGACGGTGACTGGAATGGCGGTTTGCGCCTGTGCGGCGCCCGCGGTCGCGAGTACGAGAACAACTGCAGCAAATCTGGTTGTCATTTCTTTCTCCCGAAATTAGTTCGCTTGTTGCAAAGGCGGTGCTTTCCACTGACCGCTTACGGCTTCCGCTTTCGGCCAATAAAGGCGCAAGACCGCGAAGAACTGGCCCTTGGGCGCTGGAAGCCAATTCGACTTTCCTTGTCTTTCCCCGGCGATTCGTTCTGGACATAGAGCGTGATCCCGCCGTCCGCATCGCGCTTTAAGTCCGGCAGCATCGGTCGAATTGATCAGATAGCGGTTGATCGAATTGGCGTAGAGCAGGCTTGCCGGTAATTCATACATCGTGAGCGACCAAAACGCGTTCACCGGCGGCAATTCGCCGGCAGCGAAACGCAGCGTGTATCGATTACTTCCGGCGAGCGGTCTTTTCCCGGCATCGACGAAATAAGCCGGATACATCGCCTCGTCTTTCGAATTGCCGTAAATGCCGAGGATGGCGCCTGACATGCGCGCCATGTAGTTGCCATTCAGGAAAGCGCGCGTTCCGAAGCTGTCCGCGCTCGAACTCCTTCCCTGTATCGACCTGCGTTGCCTTATGTTCGGCGAAAGCCTTCCATGCGTCGGCCATTCCGTCTTCGGCAGCTTTCCGGATTTCAGGGAGAGCGAGTCATATCGAGCGTTTTCCCTGCGCCGATGTCAAGCTTCGCAAAACGCGTCATCAGTGCGTTCTCCGAAGGGTCGGTCGGACAAAACTGCAGAATAAAATTGAGGACGTTGAAGAACTGGAGCGAACTGCGCTCCTGCTCGGGCGTAAGCGGCTTTATGAAATCCACGGCAGGAAAAGCCGCGGGCGCCGGCGTTCCGAGAAATTGCGAGAGTGGCTGGACTTTGTAACCGCGCCTGAATTTTCTTGACGTTATCGATGTCGCCGGGACTGAAGAGCTGGGTCCGAAAGAGTACAAAGGCGAATTGCGTCTCGGAACGAATGACCTCTTTGATGCCCTTCGGCGTTTCGCCCTTCCAGTCCGGCCCGGCCAGCAGATAATTCCCCGCGTCGCTGCCGGTCGCGCGGCTGCCGACATAGGCGAAGTTGAAGGTGTACATGTCGATGAATTGCAGCGAGTAATAACGGCCTTTCTCTACGGCCGGCACCGTGAACACCTGCGGCTCTGCGCGCAAATCAACGCCAACAAACGAATACGGCGTATCCGAATTGGGAGTCTGGATCGCCTTGTCGTCGGGCGTGTAAACCCGCGCATTGTTGAGAAGCGTGTTCCACGGCGCCTTAAATTCCGGACTGCTGTGATCCACAAAATACGAATACTGGATGCGGTAGCTGTCCACGAGCGGGAAGCCGTAGATCGTGGCTTCTTTCGCGATGGCCCGCGCCTCCGTCGGACGTAATTCGAGTTCTGCGCCTGCGCGGAATGCCGTTGCGCAAAACCAGGAACGTCAGAACAGGCCGTCAAACTCCGGCATTATACGGCCTTCAAATCACTCACTTCTGGAACGGAAAGATCGTCTTCCAGTCCTGCTTCATATCGACGACGGTCCAGCCCTTCGCGGTGCCTTCGTCGAGCGCCTTGTCGAGCTTGCCGACCTTGGATTCCCGGTCATAGGCGTATTCGCGTTCGGCATCGGTGTGATGCACAAGGCCCATGAAGCGCGGACCGTCGCCGGCCGCTGTCCATTCCAGCATCTGTTGATCGCCGTCGGAGTTTCCGAACGCAAAGATCGGCCGGCGGCCGATGAAGCGGTTGATGCCGACCGGCTTACCGGGACCGTCGTCGACGAACTCGATCTGTGGCAGCTTCCTCAACACCGGCTTGCCGTCCGCGCCCATCTCGAACTTGACCACGCCGGACGAGCCGACGACCTGCTCGGGCGGAATCCCGTAGATCTTTTCGGTCCATGGCCGCATGAATTCGATGCCGCCGCCGGAGACGATGTAGGTTTTGAACCCATTGCCGCGCAGATAGCCGAGCAACTCGATCATCGGCTGGTAGACGAGTTCGATATAGGGCCGCTTGAAGCGCGGGTGCCGCGCTGTGCTTATCCAGTCGAGAACGCTCTTGGAAAACTCTTCGGTCGTCATGCCGGCATGCGTCGCCGCCATGATTTCCAACAGGCCTTTTTGGCCGGACGCTCCGAGCGCCTGCATGTCCTTATCCAGCACGGCCTTAAACGGCTGCTTCGTCTTCCACTCCGGATGCTGCGGCGCCAGCCGTTTGATTTCATCGAACGCAAACGCGACCTGAAAATAAACCGGCTGCTCGGTCCATAGCGTGCCGTCGTTGTCGAACGTAGCGATCCGCTGCTCGGCCGGCACAAAGTCCGGCGTGCCTTGCGCGGTGACGCGCGCAACGAAATCGGCGATCGATTTCTTCACCGCGCCATCGTTCCAGGCCGGTAGCGGATCGGATAGGGGAGCAGCGGTAGCAATCGATTGCGCGCGTGATTCACCGACCCAGCAGAACGCTCCTGCTGCGCCGAGCATCGCGGTCAAAGCGCTTCGCCGATCTAAATCAAACCGCACGGCACGGGGTCTCTATTCCAACAAAAGAGGAAATGCGACATCGGCCGGCCGTCTAGCCGGCCGATGCAATTAACGTCTCAGTGCGGGATCATCGGATCGACGACCCGATGCATATCCTCGACCAGTCCGTCGACCGAGAAGCTCGCGGGGTGCTGGCTGGGCGGATAGTCCTTGTAGGTGTCGAGATACTTCGCGATTTGGGCGACCGCGCCGTATTGGACATAGGCGTGGTCGATAAGCCAATCCCAATAGGTGTTCGAGGTGATATCGGCGCGTTCGAACGGATCGGCGTGCAGGTCGTAGAACTTTGCGAGCCTTAATTTGGTGAACGGCTCGGCCCAGACCAGCAGCGTTCCCTGCGCCCGTTGCTCTTCGAACCCGAGCTTCCAGTTGTCATACCTGTAAGCGACCAGATCGCCATCGTCGTTGAAGTAGACGAAGTTGTCGCGCGCCGATTTTTCCTGTTGGCCGGTCAGGTAAGGCAGCTGATTGTAACCGTCGAGGTGTACCTTGAAGGTCTTGCCGGCGGCCTGATAGCCAGTCAGCAGTTGCTGCTTGACGTCCGGGTTTCCGGCGGCGGCGACCAAAGTCGGGCACCAATCGAGCGCGGCGACGATCTCGTGGGAAATCTGGCCCGGCTTGATGTGTCCCGGCCAGCGGATCATCGCCGGGACGCGAAAGGCGCCTTCCCAGTTGGTGTTCTTTTCGCTGCGGAACCACGTCATGGCGCCATCCGGCCATGAGTTCATGTGCGGACCGTTATCGGTCGTGTAGATCACGATCGTATTGTCGGCGATGCCGAGATCGTCCAGTTTCTTCAAGATCGAGCCGATGGTGTTGTCGTGCTCGATCATGCCGTCGGCATATTCAGTGCGTGCCGTGAGACCTGGCTTGTCGCGATGCTCGGCGCGCACATGGGTCCGTAGATGCATGCGTGTTGAGTTGAACCAGCAGAAGAACGGCTTTCCCGCTTTGGTCTGGCGATCCATGAAGTCCATGGCCGCGCTGGACGTCTCGTCGTCGATCGTCTCCATGCGTTTTTTGGTCAACGGACCGGTATCCGCGATGGTCTGTTTGCCGACACGGCCGAAGCGCGGATCTTCTGTGGGATCGTCAACGTCGGTCGCCTTGCATTTCATGACGCCGCGCGGACCGAATGTCGCCCGAAATGCGGGATCGGTGGGATAGTTGAAATTCTCCGGCTCTTCCTCGGCATTGAGATGATAGAGGTTGCCGAAGAACTCATCGAAGCCGTGAACCGTCGGCAGGAATTCGTTACGGTCGCCGAGATGGTTCTTGCCGAACTGGCCGGTGGCGTAACCCTGCGGCTTCAGGAGTTCGGCAATTGTCGCGTCGCGCGCCTGCAATCCGACTTTGACGCCGGGGATGCCGACCTTTGACAGCCCGGTGCGCAGCGTCGCCTGACCTGTGATGAAGGCCGATCGCCCCGCCGTGCAGCTCTGCTCGGCGTAGTAGTCCATGAACATAATGCCTTCGCGCGCGATGCGGTCGATGTTCGGCGTCTGATAGCCCATCAAGCCGTGCGAATAGATACTGACATTCGCAATTCCGATGTCGTCACCCATCAGAACGAGAATATTCGGCTTCTTTCCACTTGCCGGCGCTGCAACAGGCTGCTGTATCTGTGCCTGCGCCGTGAGGCCGGTCGCCGCGATAGCCGATGCGGCCGCAAGCGACGTACCAGCTAGAAGCAGATCGCGGCGTTTCAAGCTATTTCTTTCACGCAGCGCATCGGAGGGTTTGCTTTCTTTCGAGTCGTTACTCATGGCCTTTTTCCTTTCAAGGGCGCGAGTTGAAGTTTCATATTCGGTAGCTTCGGCGCTTAGCGGGTCGCCGGCCCGCACGGCGAGCCGTTCGGGCGGTGTCGTTGCGATTTTCGGGGCCGCATCGCCTACTTGGCGATTGAGTTTTGGGCCTCTGTGATTTTTGCCTTCACGGCGTCGAGGTTGAAGCTTGCGCCCTTTTGCATCGGCGGAAACTCGACTGCAGTCATGGCCAGTTTCTCGACCTGCTGCTGGACGAACACAAAGCGCCAGAATTCATACTTGAACCAATCGAAGTATTGCTGCGCTCCGTATTTGGTTCCGTCATCGGGCCAACCCGTGCGCTCAAATGGATCGAGCCGTAGGTTAATCAGATAAGGCACGTCGGGCTTGGTCTTCTCGCCGAGCCAGCCGCCAGGTTGATCGATGAAGCGATACTTGAAATCGTCGATCCGCACGGCGCCAAGTTCGCTTTCGCCGAAGTACCAGACCTCGTGCCGGCTCGACGGTCCCTTGCCGGTGATCATGTCCATCTGGTTGTAGCCATCCAGATAAACCTTGTATGTCGTGTCGCCGATCTGCTTGCCCTGTTTGAGCTCCGCGGCGATGTTCGGGTTACCGGCGGCAGCCACAAAGGTCGGGAACCAGTCGAGCCCGGAGATGATGCCGTTCTCGACCTTGCCGGCCGGCACTTTGCCCGGCCAGCGGATGATCGCAGGCACTCGGAAGCCGCCTTCCAGGACTGTGCCCTTGCTCTGTGCAAACGGCGTCTGCCCGCCATCTGGCCAGGTAAAGACTTCGGTGCCGTTATCGGTCGTGAATACGACGATGGTGTTGTCGTCGACGCCCAGATCCTTGAGCTTCTGCATCACCAGGCCAACGTCGTCGTCGAGTTGCGCCATGCCGGCTTCATGAATGGTCCAGCCGTTCTTCGAATTGCGCATCGCTTCGTACTTCGGCGAGAGGTGCGTCACGATGTGCATGCGCGTCGGGTTGAGCCATACGAAGAAGGGTTTGCCGTCGGCCTTTGCTTTGTCCATGAACTTGAAGGACAGATCGCGGATTTCGTCGTCCACGGTTTCCATCCGCTTGGGATAGAGCGTGCCGGCGTCCTCGATCTTCTGCTTGCCGACCTTGCCCCAACGCGGCATCGCCGTCTGATCGTCGGTGTCGGTGGCCCAGCTGTGCACCATGTTGCGCGGGCCGACCGTGTTCAACAACTCCTGCGGATAGCCCGGATGCGCGGGGTCTTCCATCGCGTCGAGGTGGTAAAGGTAGCCAAAGAATTCGTCGAACCCATGCACGGTCGGCAGGAATTCATTGAGATCGCCGAGGTGGTTCTTGCCGAACTGTCCGGTGGCGTATCCCATGGACTTCAGCACTGCCGCGATCGTCACCGCCTGCGCAGGAATGCCGATCGGTGAACCCGCTTGGCCGACCGTGGTCATGCCAGTGCGGATCGGGAGTTCGCCGGTGATGAAGTTGGCCCGGCCGGCCGTGCAACTCGCCTCGGCATAGTAGTCCGTGAAGATCGTGCCCTCGGCGGCGAGCTTATCGAGGTTCGGCGTCCGCCCGGCCATCAGGCCGCGGTGATAGGCGCCGATATTCCACATGCCAATGTCGTCGCCCATAATGACGATGATGTTCGGTTTATTGCCACTTGCCTGCGATGCCGGCTGCTGTGCCTGTGCGATGCGTACAGATTCTCCTGTTGCGATCGCGGTCGCGGCGGCAAGCGTGGTGCCGCCGAGCAGAATGTTGCGGCGGTTAAGTGATTTCTTCTTTAGGCTAGTTTCGTCTCCGTCGTTTTTGTTGGCCATTGGTCGCTCCCTTTTCTGATGACGCACCGAAATCCGACGTGGCTTGTGGACGTATCAATCGCTTCCGCGTGGCGCGCAGCCGGGCGGTAGCGGCGGCAGTAATTCGGCGCGCATAGATGCGAGCCGCCTTTAAGAACCTTGCGGGGAATTTTGATCTGCGGCTGACAAGCGTCGTAGCTCGCGTCTTCACGACCGCCGCGCGGATTCTCAGGAACGCAACACGCTTTCGGCGCGTCCGCTCCGTGCTTGCTCGACCACCAATCGGCCGTCCACTCCCACACGTTGCCGATCATGTCGTAGACGCCGTAGCCATTTGCCGGGAACGACAGCACCGGCGAGGTGCGTTCGAAGCCATCGTCGCAGAGATTTTCGTGCGGGAAGTTGCCCTGCCAGGTATTGGCGCGATGCTTGCCGCCGGGGGTGAGGTCGTCGCCCCATGAGAATTCGGCGCCGTCGAGCCCGCCGCGTGCGGCGTACTCCCACTCGGCTTCGCTCGGCAGCTCCTTGCCCGCCCATTTGGCGTAGGCGAGCGCATCGCCGAACGTCACGTGCACGACAGGATGATTATCGCGCGCGTTGATGTTGCTCTTCGGGCCGTAAGGATGCCGCCAATCCGCGCCTTTGAGAAATGCCCACCACTCGCCCCAGTTTTTCAGATCGACCGGATGATCGGGAGGCGTAAAGACCAGCGAGCCGGCATAGAGCATGTGCGGCAACGCGCCGGGATAATCTTTCGGATTGGGCGGAAGCTCGGCGAATGTGACGTGTCCGGTCTTACGGACGAACTGTTTGAACTGGCGATTGGTGACCGGCGTACGATCAATCCAGAACTCATCGACGCTGACACGATGAACCGGAGCCTCTTCCGGATAATGCTTATCCGAGCCCATGCGGAACGTGCCGCCTGGAATTAAAATCATGTTCGCCGGCGCCGATTGCTCCGGTGACCGCTCCGACATAACGACTGCGCTATCGCCCACGGGCTCCTCGCACGAAACGAGTTCAGCCTCAAAGTCTGCCGCGCCGAATGTCTTTCAAATTTGAAACCAGGCTATTGCCGCAAAGATTGTCTATTTAAGCTAAATTCGTCGCCTGTACTCGCACTACATTATCCCTAGTTATGGCGCACAACCTATGACAAGCACGTGATGTCTCATTTTGCACAGTGAAGAGAAGTGTTTGTTGCTACCGTCGTAAGGTAGGTTTTGGCGGCGACAACTGCTCGTCTGTCTTTTGGACGGCGCGCGAAAGTTGTGCGCCTGCACTGCAAGCCTCTTTGTAAAAATAGTCGTTATATTTGTGTCGATCTAACGGGGTGACGCGACGCCACCTCGCTTCTTGTTATTGCGAATCTCACGTTTGAATTGGAGATCGGCAAAGCCGCCCTTCGGTTGCCGACGGCGGCGGTTGAGAAGCTGGCGGAACTGACCTGAAGTTTAATCGCCGATTGTCGCCGCGTGCTCTATAATTCGAGTTGCGCACCTCATCCCAGCAGGAGCCGAAACATGTCCCGCATGCCACCCATCCCTCCGGCCAACCGAAGCCCCAAAGGTCCGGCCGGCGAGCCCAAAACAAAAACTCCTGACGACATGGCGGGGAAGCATGAGCACCACGACAATGCCGAAGAAAAAGGCGAGACGGCTAACATCAAACAAAACACGACAAACAAGGGCTTCTTTCGCGGGCGCCGAACTAAATGACGCTGCAACGCCTATAGTTATTGGATTGTCTCTTCTGCGCCTTCCGGGGAAACGTCACATGACAGAACGGCCGCATGTCAGGCCCGACGAGGTGCGCGAGCGAGAGCATCGCGTTGAAACGGGCAGATTTCTCCGGGCGCATATCATCGAGCTTACCTACTTTTCTCTCCTCGGCGCGGTGGCGCTGGGCGCTATCTCATTTCTTATTGCTGATCCGCAGTGGGCCTGGTTTTTGCGAGGCATGATCGGCGGGCTGATTCTCACATATACGTATGCGTTGGCGAGGATGATGCAGACGCGTCAGTGAATGCGCAGGCCACCGACCTAAGAGCGCCTGGCGGAGTACAATAAAGGTTAGGCCTCCATCGGGGCGCATGTTAAAGCTCTTAACATGAGCTGGTCGAAGGACGATAAAGAGCCGCGGGGCTATCACCACGGCAACCTGCGCGAGGCGCTTATTCGCGCCGCTCTGGAATTGATCGCCCAGAAGGGTTCGGCCGGATTCACTTTTGCCGATGCCGCGCGATGGGCTGGCGTTAGTCCGGCCGCGCCGTATCGTCATTTCCGCGACCGCGACGATCTTCTGGCGAACGTGGCGCTGCGTGGCTTCGAGCAATTCGCCACCGTTCTTGCGCAAGCCTGGGACGAGGGACGGCCGGATCCGCTAACGGCGCTTGACCGTATGGGCAAGGCTTATCTCGCCTTCGCGCACAAGGAGCCGGCGTATTATTCGGCGATGTTTGAGTCCGGCATTCCAGCCGACACCATTCCCGAACTGCGCGCCGCGGGGGATCGCGCATTTGCCGTTTTGCGTGAGGCTGCCGAGAAAGTTTGTGCGCAAATGCCGCAGAAAGACAGGCCTCCTGCTTTGATGCTGGCGCTGCATATCTGGTCGTTGTCGCACGGCATCGCATCCCTGTTTGGCCGGGGCGATGCGGCGCGGCGCACGTTGCCGATGTCGGCGGAAGAACTTCTGGAAGCAGGGGTGCTGGTTTATCTGCGCGGGCTCGGCGTCACCCACTGAAACACCGGCGTAACTCGTTGCAGAATATCAGCTTTTAAATTTTAAGCGCTTCACTTCTTGACATATTAGAAGGTCAAATGTAAATGTTATTTACATTCACACATGGAGGTGTGTCGTGCCCTTAGCGATTCTCATGGTCCTTGGCTTTTGGGTGTGGTGGCCACTCGGCTTGCTGGCGCTCGCCTTCATGATCGGCGGCTGGCTGTGGTGGCCGCTCGGTATCGCCTTCCTCGCCTTCATCATCTGGAGTCAGAAAATGAGCTGTTGGAATCATCACGGCATGGGCCGTTGGGAAAATAAGATGCAGCGCATGCAGGACAAGATGGATCGCGTGCGGAGCAAGGTGGAAGGTATGGGTATGCGCGGCGGCTTCGGTTGGGGCGGCGGCCCGCCCTCGAGCGGCAACCGGGCGTTCGACGATTATCGCACCGAGACGCTCAAGCGGCTTGAGGACGAGCAGCGCGAATTCCGCGATTTCCTCGACCGCCTGCGCTTCGCCAAAGACAAGACCGAGTTCGATCAATTCATGGCGGAGCGCCGCAACCGCGTGCCCGACAACGGCCCCCAGCCGCAAAGCTGATCCCCGAAAGCAGTGCGGTTGAGAGTCCCGGCCGTCCGCTCCCCAGCGGGCGGCCTGCTTCTTTATGAATGGGTACATTGGAAACTGCCTTCCAGTCTTAACCTCCCATTAAGCAAGCTAGGGCTTCGTTAAAGCCGAACGACCGGTGTTGCGCCCTAGTTTGGACACGTTTCACGATGATTTCGGTCGGGCCGGTGACGGGTCCGGCGTAGGTCCTCGCGAAATTACGGGTTGGTCGGCGCGCTAAGAGCGGCTGCCTTTTGCCCTATGGTCCACGCCTGTGCGCTGCCCCGGTCATGATGCCGGCTTGGCCCGTTTATCGGCTGCTGCCGGCTGGACCGCTAAGAGGACGTCCCCATGAATCCTGCCGACGTTGCACAGTCGGTGGCACCGCTGACATCCGCAAATCTGTCGCTGTTCCATCTATTCTTGCACGCCCACTGGATCGTGGAGACGGTGATGCTCGGGCTGCTTATTTGCTCGGTCTGGGTGTGGGCGATCGCCATCGACAAGACCTTTCTGTTTTCGCGCATTCGCAAGGCCGGCGAGCAATTTGAGCAGGCGTTTTGGTCCGGCCAGTCGCTGGAGGAACTCTACCGGTCGCTGGCGGCCAAGCCCGAGCACTCGACCGGAGCGCTTTTTGTCGCAGCCATGCGCGAATGGAAGCGAAGCCTTGAGGGGCACGCGAAGTCCTTCGCCGGTTTGCAGATGCGGATCGAGAAGGTGATGGACGTCGCCATTGCCCGGGAAATCGAGCACATGGAACGCCGGCTTTTGGTGCTGGCGACAGTCGGTTCCGCGGGCCCGTTCATCGGCCTGTTCGGCACCGTGGTCGGCATTATGACAAGCTTCCAGTCGATCGCCGCCTCGCAGAACACCTCGCTCGCCGTGGTCGCCCCCGGCATCGCGGAATCACTGTTTGCGACCGCGATTGGCCTCGTTGCCGCCATTCCGGCGACTATTTTCTATAATAAGTTCATCTCCGAGGTGAACCGGCAGGCCCAGCGGTTGGAGGGCTTTGCCGACGAGTTTTCGGCGATCCTGTCGCGGCAGATCGACGAGCGCGGGTAAGGGGACAAAATGGGCGCGGGGGTCGGACAGGCAGCCTCGAGGGGCGGCAGGCATAGCCGGCGGCGCAGCGCTGTCATGAGCGACATCAACGTGACGCCGTTCGTGGACGTCATGCTGGTGTTGCTGATCGTGTTCATGGTCTCGGCGCCGCTTCTCACCGTCGGTGTGCCGATCGACCTGCCGCAAAGCCAGGCCAAAGCGCTCACCCAGGACAACGAGCCGCTCACGGTCTCGGTGAGCGTCGACGGCAAGGTTTTCCTGCAGGACAAGGAAATTCAGATCGACGATCTGGTGCCGAAGCTCAAGGCGATTATCGAAGCCCGCAACGGCACCTTGAACGATCAGATCTACGTCCGTGGCGACAAGAAAGTCGATTACGGTACCATGATGCGCGTGATGGGCCGCTTGTCGGCGGCCGGCTATCACAAGGTCGCGCTGGTCACGACGGTCGAGCAAGGCGGCGGATGAGACGCGGTCTGACCATATCGGTCGTTGCGCATGCCGTCGCGTTGGGCTTCGGCCTGATTGCGATTTCGGCTGCGCCGATGGAGTCGCCGCCCGTCAACTCGTTGCCGGTCTCGTTCATTTCCGACAAGGACTTCAGCCAGATGACCCAGGGCGTGAAAAATGCGCCCAAGCCCAAGGTCGAACAGCCCAAGCCTCTGGCCGACAAGATCGACATGCCCAAGCCGGTCGATCAGACTGCCGATAAAGTCGGCAAGCAGGAAATCACAACCGAGACTGCGCCGCCCAAACAGCAGCCGCAGCCCGACCCTAAGCCGGCAGAGAAGCAGGCGAAGCCTAAGCCGCCAGACGATTTCAAGCCGGATCAGATCTCCCAACTTCTGAAAAAAGATTCGAGCAAGCAGCAGCCGAAGCCGCCAGACAAACCGGTGCCGGACAAGGCGACCAAGGACGCACCCAAGTTCGATGCCAATCAGGTTGCCTCTTTGCTCGATCATCGCGAACCGCAGCGCCAGATGGCATCCGCTGATGCCGTCAATCAGACCCCGAGTGCGGGATCGGCGACCGGGGCGGCGGCACAATTGTCGCAGAGTGAAATCGACGCCTTGCGCGCGCGCATTTCTAGCTGCTGGAGTCCGCCTCCAGGCGTCGATGCGAAATCCAAGGTCTATATCGTACTCGATGTCCAGTTCAGGCCGGATGCCAGTATGGCGCACGAACCGTTGGTCGTTGAAGGCTCCGCATCCTCGCTCGGTCCCGCTCTTGCCGAGAGCGCGAAACGGGCGCTGCTTCTGTGTCAGCCGTTCACCATGCTGAGGCCCGAGCATTACGATCAGTGGAAAGACATTCAGCTCAAGTTCGATCCGCAAGAATTGCTCGGCGGCTAATCAGGCGAATTCAAACCTCATGGCTATTCTTCAAGTGCGCAATCATCTTTTGACACGCCGGCAAACGCTTGCGCTAGGCGCCGCGACGGGCGGCGTGATGATGTCGGCATCTTATGCCGGCGCTGTCACGCAGCTCGACATCAATCAAGGCAACTTCCAGCCGATGCCGATCGCCATTCCGGGTTTCTTCGGAGGCGCGGACAGCGACAACGACACCGCCGCGGGAGTGACACAGATCATCACCGCTAACCTCAAAGGCTGCGGTTTGTTTGCGCCGATTGATCCGGCGGCTTTCATCGAGCATCTGGCCAGCGTGGATACCGTTCCGCACTTTCAGGATTGGCGCACGATCAACGCGCAATTCCTGGTCTCCGGCCGTGTCGCGCGCCAGCCCGACGGACGGTTGAGAGCGGAGTTCCGGCTTTGGGACGTGCTGGCGGGTCAACAACTCGACGGCAAGCAATATTTCACGACGCCGGACAACTGGCGGCGCATCGCGCACATCATTTCGGATGCGATCTACGAGCGGCTCACCGGTGAAAAAGGTTATTTCGACACCCGCATCGTCTTTGTCGATGAAACCGGGCCGAAGGAACGGCGCATCAAACGGCTCACCATCATGGATCAGGACGGCGCCAATGTGCGCTACCTGACCCGCGGGGACGAACTCGTGCTGACGCCGCGCTTTTCGCCCTCGACGCAGGAGGTCACCTATATGGCCTACGGCCAGGGCGATCCTCGCGTGTACCTCCTCAACATCGAAACCGGGCAGCGTGAAATTGTCGGTAATTTTCCCGGCATGAGCTTTGCGCCGCGGTTCTCGCCCGACGGCCAGAGCGTCATCATGAGCCTGCAGGAAGGTTCGAACGCCAACATATTTGTCATGGATCTGCGCTCGAAGGCGACGACGCGCCTGACCAACACCCCGGCAATCGATACCGCGCCGTCTTATTCGCCGGATGGCCAGCAAATCTGCTTTGAGTCCGACCGCGGCGGTCATCCGCAGATTTATGTCATGCCGGCAACGGGCGGAGCGGCGCAGCGGATCAGTTTCGGCGACGGCACCTATTCGACCCCGGTCTGGTCGCCGAAAGGCGATTACATCGCCTTCACCAAGCAGGGCAGTTCCACGTTCGCGATCGGCGTGATGAAACCGGATGGCTCCGGTGAGCGCATCCTGACCGAAGGGTTCCACAACGAAGGACCGACTTTCGCGCCGAACGGCCGTGTCATTATGTATTTCAGCGACAATATCGGCAGTCCGGGCCCGTCGTTGTTCACAATCGACATTGCCGGGCGCAATCAACAGCGGGTTCCGACCCCGAGCTATGCCTCCGACCCTGCCTGGTCGCCGCTTTTGTCATAAATCGCTGGAAATCATGGGCCTTATCATACGCCCGCCGCATTGAGGCCTCATTAACCATTGCAAAAGCTTTACGCGGATTTCTCGGGGTTGAGGCTTCTTTGCAACGCCGGATCAAGGTTGACAAAACCTTCGCTTAACGAAGGCGCTGCTAGACCCATGAACACGAAACATTCGGCACGAAACATCCGGCACCAAACGTCTGGGTAAGACGGAAGCAATGGAGGCCACCGGAATGAGCATGATGGGTATCGTCCGCTGCGCCAAGTTTGCAGTTGTGATCGCTGCGGGTCTTATGATTGCGGGCTGCGCCAAGAACCAGGCCGACCAGACGGCGGCGATGGGTGGTGCGGCCACGCCGGGGAGTCAGCAGGACTTCGTCGTCAATGTCGGCGATCGCGTGTTCTTCGAGACTAACTCGACCGAACTTACGGAGCAGGCACGCGCTACGCTCGACAAGCAGGCGCAGTGGCTCAACAACTACAACCGTTACAATTTTACCATCGAGGGGCACGCCGACGAGCGCGGTACCCGCGAGTACAACATCGCGCTCGGCGCTCGCCGGGCGCAGACGGTGCGCGAATATCTCGTTTCGCGCGGCATCTCCGGTGCGCGCATGCGCACCATCTCCTACGGCAAGGAGCGGCCGGTTGCGGTATGCGATGATATTTCCTGCTGGTCGCAAAACCGTCGTGCTGTGACGGTGCTCGATCAGAGCTCCTAGCCGTTAAACTTATCGGCTGTCTGTCTTGACCGGCGCCTTATGGGCGCCGGTCGCGTTTTAGCGGTGCTTTATCCTAGAGCGGAGTCGTTTTAGATTGAATTGATCGTCGCTCTAGCATTTTGATTGAGCATGATCTTTTCGGAAAACCGGCTTCCACTTTTCCGGATCATGCTCTGGCCAAAAATCTGCCTTGCCAACTCGTCCGTGAAATCGGATCGTAGCGTCCTGTCGTCGTTTTGATTGCGACTCGCTCGGCATTTGCAGAAATATTTGTGAGATTTGCTCATGAAGGCTGCCGGATTCGTTCGCGCAACGCTTGGCTTTGGCATGACCGCGGTCGCCTTGGCCGCTTGTGGCCAGGGTAATCAATACGCAGCACCGCCGCCGCCGAAAGTTACGGTGGTGCTGCCGGTGCAACAGGACGTCACGCGCTATTTTGAGGCGACCGGCAATGCGGCGTCGGTGAATTCGGTCCAACTCGTCGCGCGCGTGCAGGGCTTTGTCCAGGCTATCAGTTACACCGACGGCCAGTTCGTGAAGAAAGGCGCCTCGCTCTTCACTATCGAGCCGGAGCCGTACAAGCTCAAAGTGGAATCCGCGAAAGCTTCCGTGACCAGCGCGCAGGCGACACTCACGCAAAATCAGGCGGAGTACCAGCGCCAGGCCGATCTGATTCAGAAACAAGTGTCTACTCAAGCCAATTATGACAAGGCGCTGGCGCAGCGCGATTCAGCGCAGGCCGACTTGCAATCCGCGCAGGCGAATGAACAGCAAGCCGAGATCAACCTCGGCTACACCGACGTGACCGCCCCATTCGACGGTGTGGTCACCGCACGCCAGGTTTCCGTCGGCGAACTGGTCGGCGCGAGTTCGCCGACCGTGCTTGCAACGATCGTGCAACTCGATCCGATCTGGGTGAATTTCAATGCCAGCGAGCGCGACGTTCTCCAGATACGCGCCGACCTGGCAAAGACCGGCCGCACCACGGCCGACCTGCTCGGCCTGCCGGCGGAAGTCGGGTTGCAAACCGAGACCGGCTATCCGCATCAAGGCAAGCTCGATTACATCGCGCCGGATGTCGATCCATCGACCGGCACGCTTGCCGCACGGGTGAGCCTGTCGAACGCCGACCGCGTCTTGCTGCCCGGTTACTTTGTCCGCGTGCGCATTCCGTCGAAGCCGGCGCCGGCCTTGCTGGTGCCCGATGTCGCGCTTGGCAGCGATCAGGCGGGCCGCTATGTGCTCGTGGTCAACCAGGACAACGTGGTCGAGCAACACAAGATCGAAGCCGGGCAACTCGTCGGCGATCTTCGCGTGATCTTGAGCGGACTGACCAAGGACGACCGTGTCGTGGTCGGCGGTATCATGCGCGCGATCCCGGGACAAAAGGTCGATGCCGAGACGAGTACGCCCGCGGCAGCGAAATAGGGCGGGGGTCGCATCATGATCTCCAAGTTTTTCATCGAGCGGCCGGTTCTCGCGAATGTCCTCGCGATCCTGATGGTTTTGATCGGCGCCGTAGCGCTCTACGGCTTGCCTGTCGCGCAATATCCCGACGTTGTCCCGCCGACCGTGCAAGTGACCACGCGTTATCCGGGCGCCAGCGCCAGGACGCTGATGGATACCGTTGCGCTGCCGATCGAGCAGCAGGTCAACGGCGTCGAGAACATGATTTACATGCAATCGACCAGCGCCAGCGACGGCACTTACACGCTCACGGTCACGTTCAATATCGGCACCAATCTCGATAACGCGCAGATCCTGGTGCAGAACCGCGTCGCGAGCGCGCTATCGCAACTGCCGCAAGCCGTGCAGGCGCAGGGCGTGACCGTGCAGAAGCGCTCAACGTCGATCCTGCTGTTCGTCACCTTGACCTCGCCCGACGGCCGCTTCGACAGCCTTTATCTCGCCAACTACGCCACCATTAATCTGAAGGACGAGTTGTCGCGCCTGCCGGGCGTCGGCAACGTCAACGTGTTCGGCGCCGGTCAATACTCGATGCGGATCTGGCTTGATCCGGACAAGCTGAAAGCGCGCAGCCTCAACGCGCAGGACGTGGTCGCTGCGTTGCAGCAGCAGAGCCAGCAGGTGACGGCAGGGCAGGTGGGTATGCCGCCGGCGCCGTCCGGCGTCGATTTCCAGTACACCATCGATCTTTCCGGCCGGCTCTCCGACGTCGAGCAGTTCGAGAACGTCATCGTCAAGACCGGGAGCGACGGCCAGATCACGCGGCTGCAGGACGTCGGGCGTGTCGAGCTTGGCGCGCAGACCTACGGGCAAGTGTTCACGCTCGACGGCAAGCAGGCGGCGGGCATCGGCATCTACCAGTCGCCCGGCGCCAATGCGCTCGACGTCGAACACGTCGTCAAAGATAAAATGGCGCAGCTGGCGAAGCAATTTCCGCAAGGCCTGACTTCCTCTGTGCCGTTTGACACCACGGTCTTCGTCAACGCCTCGATCCATGAAGTCTACAAGACCCTGATTGAAGCGGGGGTGCTGGTGCTGATCGTGATCCTGGTCTTCCTCCAGGACTGGAGCGCGATGCTGGTGCCGGCGACGACCGTGCCGGTGACGATTATCGGCGCTTTCGCCGCGATGTACGCGCTTGAGTTCACCGTGAATTTTTCGACACTGTTCGCCATCGTGCTGTCGATCGGCATCGTGGTCGATGACGCGATCGTCGTGGTCGAAGGCGCGGCCCATAATGTCGAAAAGGGCATGAGCGGCCATGACGCTGCGATCAGCGCCATGAACGAGCTTTTGGGTCCCATTATCGGCATCACCCTGGTGCTGATGTCGGTGTTCCTGCCGGCGGCGTTCCTGCCGGGTCTTACCGGCCGGATGTATGCGCAGTTCGCGCTGGTGATCGCTGCGACCGCGATGCTCTCCGCCATCAATGCCGCGACGTTGAAGCCGACCCAGTGCGCGATGTGGTTGCGCCCGCCGGTGCCGAACGAGAAGAAGAACTTCTTTTATCGCGGCTTCAATTCGGTCTACGACCGATTCGAGCGCCGCTATGCAGGGCTGATCGGCCATATGGTCGCCCATGCGGGCGTGATGACGATCATCGCCTTCATCATCATAGGACTGGCGTTCTTCGGCTTGTCACGGGTGCCGACGGGCTTTCTGCCGATCGAAGACCAGGGCTATTTGCTCGCCGCGGTGCAACTGCCGGATGGCGCCGCGATTTCCCGCACCCAGGCGGCGCTCGATCAGGTCTCCGCTATTGCGCAGAAGGATTCCAGCGTCGATCAGGTCTTGACCATCGCCGGCGTTTCGGCGCTCGACAATAACGCCACCCTCGCCAATGCCGGCGTCGCCTATATCGTGCTCAAGGATTGGAGCGAGCGGCCCGATCTCCGTACGGTCTTTCCGCGTCTGTCGCAGGCGCTGGCGGCCGTCGATGCGCGTGTGATCGTGTTGCCGCCGCCGCCGATTCAGGGCATCGGCAATGCTGGCGGCTTCACCATGCAGGTCGAACTGCGTGACGGCAGTTCGGATTTTGAAAAGCTGCAAAGCGTCACCAACACGATGGTCGTCAACGCGCAGTCGCAGAGCGCGTTGCAGCGCGTTTCGACATCGTTCCGCGCCACCGCGCCGCAATTGCGGGTCGAGGTCGATCGCACCAAAGCACAAACGCTGGGCGTTACCATCGATCAGGTGTTCTCGACGCTTGCGACCTATTTCGGCTCGACCTACGTGGTGCAATTCAACAAGTTCGGCCGGGTGTTTCAGGTCTACGCCCAGGCGGATTCGCAATTCCGGCTGCGGCCGCGCGATATCGAGAATCTTTCGGTGCGAAATAACCAGGGCAACATGGTTCCGCTCGGCACGGTTGCTTCGGTGACGCCGGCTGTCGGTACGCCACTGATCAGCCTTTACAATCTCTATCCGTCGTCGAGCATCATCGGACTGCCTGCTGCCGGATTCAGTTCCGGCGAAGCCATCCATCTGATGGAGGAGAATGCGGCGAAGACGCTGCCGCCCGGCGCCGACACCGAATGGACCGCGATGTCGTTCCAGGAGAAGATCGTCGGCAATCAGATGTATTTCGTTTTCGCCATGGCGATGCTGCTGGTCTATCTGGTGCTCGCCGGACAATACGAAAGCTGGTACACGCCGCTTGCGGTCATCCTCTCGGTGCCGCTGGCGCTGGTCGGGCCGGTTGCGGTGCTGGAAGGACTGCACATTGACAACAATCTCTACACCCAGATCGGCTTGATCCTCTTGATCGCGCTGTCGGCCAAGAACGCCATTCTTATCGTCGAGGTGGCGCGCGAGCACCGCGTGCGTGACGGCAGGAGCATCGTCGATGCTGCGGTGGATGCCGCACGCGCCCGGTTCCGCCCGATCCTGATGACCTCGTTTGCTTTTATTCTTGGCGTCGCGCCGCTGGTGATCGCGACCGGCGCGGGCGCCAGCGCGAGAAAATCGATCGGCATCACCGTATTTAGCGGCATGATCGCCTCGACCTGCCTTGCGGTCTTGTTCGTGCCGTCACTCTTCGTGGTGATCCAGCGCTTCGAGGAGTGGCGCGCGGCGCGCAAGCACCCGCGCATCCAGCCCGCGGAATAAGCAGAACAGTCACAATTTGGACGCAGGATTCGCTATGTTAGGCCTTGCCTATTCACCAAACACGATGTCGGCGATGCTCCGCCCTGTTTTCCTTGCTGCTGCGTTTTCCCTTGCGCTTTCGATCTGTCCCGCCAGTGCGCAAGACTCGGATTCCGATGTTGTGACGCGGCTGGACCGCCTTGAGGGCGCGATCCGCGACCTCACCGGCAATATCGAGCAGTTGCAGTATCGCAATCAGCAGCTTGAACAGCAGGTGCAGCGTTTGCAGGCGCAAATCCCGGGTGGGGCGCCTGCCGCTTCGGCTCCCCCGCCGCCGGCGCAACGACCGAGTGCGCCATACCAGCAGCAGGCTGCGCCTTATCCGCAGCCTCAGAGTGCTCCTTATCAGCAACCAGCTCCGATCATGGCGCCGGAGCCTGCCGGGTCAGCGCCGGTCGATCAGGCGCCAGGCGGCCGGCGTGGCGATGCGTTCAATCCAGCGCTTAGTCCGGGGGCGCCGGGCGCGCCCCGGCCGCTCGGCACCAGCACGACGGCGACTGAACCGCCGCCGCCGGTGTCCGACGACCACGGCGGCGGCCCGCGTCAGCCGGGTGCGCCACTCGATCTCTCGACGATGTCGTCAAACGCTGCAGCCGTGCCGCAGGGTGTGCCGCCGCCGCCTCCGGTCAATCCGAATGCGACCGGTGCCATGCAGGCGTCGTTACCGCCCCCCGAGACGCCGAAAGATCAGTACGACCTCGCGTACAGTTATCTTCAGCACAAAGACTACCCTCATGCGGCCGAGGGGTTTCGGACATTCCTAAAGCAATATCCGAGCGACCGGATGACGCCGGAAGCGCAATACTGGCTTGGCGAGAGCCTGTTCCAGAGCCAGCAGTACCGCGACGCCGCCGAAGCATTTCTTACCCTCTCGACCAAGTACGACACGACGGCGAAGGCGCCCGACGCGCTGCTCAAGCTCGGCATGTCGCTCGCGGCACTCAACGAAAAGGAAGCAGCCTGCGCCTCGCTCGGTGAAGTGTTGCGGAAATATCCGCGAGCCTCGCTCAACGTGAAGCAAAGCGTTGACCGGGAACAGAAGCGTGTCGGCTGCTGAGCAAGCCGTTTCCGATCGAGAAGCGAGCGGGCTATTCCGCGGACTTGAAGATTTGCCCGGCCTCGTGCTGGCGGTTTCCGGCGGGCCTGAACTCGACCGCGCTTCTTGTCCTCGCCGCCCGTTGGGCGAAACAACTCAAGCGCGCGCCGAAGCTGATCGCGTTGACCGTCGATCACGGCTTGCGGCCCGAAGCCGCGCGCGAGGCGGCGGCCGTTAAGAAAATCGCCGGCCGGCTGGGCCTGCCGCATCGCACGCTGCGCTGGCGCGGGGAAAAACCGCGTAACGGATTGCAGGAAGCAGCGCGCAACGCCCGCTATGAATTGCTCGCGCAGGCTGCGCGCCGCGAGGGCGTCGCGCACATCGCTACCGCCCACACGCTCGACGACCAAGCCGAGACCATGCTGTTTCGGATGGCACGCGGTAGCGGATTACTCGGGCTCACCGGCATGGCTCGTGTCGCGCCGCTGCCGGTGCGGACCGAGCAGGAGATATTCCTGATCCGGCCGCTGCTGCACGTTTCCAAGGCACGGCTGATTGCGACGCTAAAAGCGGCAAAGATCGGCTACAGCGAAGATCCCAGCAATCACGATCCACGTTTTACCCGGGTCCGGTGGCGCGCTTTGATGCCGGCGCTGGCGCGTGAAGGGCTCGACGCGCGCGGTTTGGCGCGTCTCGCGCTGCGGCTTCGCCGTGCGGAAGCGACCATCGCGGTCGCTGTCGATGCGGCGCGGGCGGCGCTCGCGCCGCCGCCGTGGCGTCAAAACGGGCCTGTTGTTTTCGATACGGCACGCTTTGCGCGGTTGCCCGCTGAAGTCGGCTTGCGGCTTCTCGGCGAGGCCGTCACCCATACCGGCAACGAAGGGCTGGTCGAGCTTGCCAAGCTCGAAGATCTCTACGAGAGCCCTGCGACAGGCCCCGTCGCGGCTGCGCCGAACCCTTGCAGGGGCGCTAATTACCCTTTCCGGCGACAGTCTTACGGTTGAACGCGCCCCTCTTCGCCGCGCATTAGCCATGCAGAAGAGCCGCAAGAGCCGCTTTACGAAATAGGCCTATAATCGGCCGATTACCTCTTCTCGGGTTCTTGGCAGGGCGCAGGGCCACCCCTACATTTGTCAAGTGAATCGGGGAACGTGAAGCCGCCACGATTTGCGAGCAGGTAACAGGCTCTCGGGCGCCGCGCGGATTCGCGGTCCAAGGAATTAAGATGAACGCCAATCTGCGCAATTTCGCCCTGTGGGTCATTATTGTCCTGCTGCTGCTGGCGCTGTTCACGCTGTTCCAGAACCCGGGGCAGCACACGACCTCCCAAGACATTTCGTTCTCCCAGTTCGTCAATGAGGTCGATCAGAACCGCGTTCGCGACGTCTTGATCCAGGGTCCGGAAATCCACGGTACCTTTACCGATGGCCGTACCTTCCAAACCTATGCGCCGAACGATCCGACGCTGGTGCCGCACCTCATCAACAAGAGTGTCTCAATCACGGCGCGGCCGCTCACCGAGAACGTGCCCTGGTTCGTCTCGCTGCTGATCTCCTGGCTGCCGTTTGTGGCGCTGATCGGCGTCTGGATATTCCTTTCGCGGCAGATGCAGGGGGCGGGCGGCAAGGCGCTCGGTTTCGGCAAGTCGCGCGCGAAGCTTCTCACTGAAGCCCATGGTCGTGTCACCTTCGAGGATGTCGCTGGCGTCGATGAAGCGAAGCAGGATCTTCAGGAGATCGTCGAATTCCTCCGCGATCCCGGAAAATTCCAGCGCCTCGGTGGCCGCATTCCGCGCGGCGTGCTGCTGGTCGGCCCTCCCGGCACCGGCAAGACGCTGATCGCTCGTGCCGTCGCCGGCGAAGCCAATGTGCCGTTCTTCACCATTTCCGGTTCTGACTTCGTCGAAATGTTCGTCGGCGTCGGCGCGAGCCGTGTCCGCGACATGTTCGAGCAGGCGAAGAAGAATGCGCCGTGCATCATCTTCATCGACGAAATCGACGCGGTTGGCCGTCATCGCGGCGCCGGGCTCGGCGGCGGTAATGACGAGCGTGAGCAGACGCTGAACCAATTGCTGGTCGAGATGGATGGCTTTGAAGCCAACGAAGGCATCATCCTGATTGCGGCTACCAACCGGCCTGACGTGCTCGATCCGGCGCTGCTGCGTCCGGGCCGGTTCGATCGCCAGGTCGTTGTGCCGAACCCGGACATCGTCGGCCGCGAGCAGATTTTGAAAGTCCACGTCCGCAAGGTGCCGCTGGCGCCCGACGTGAACCTGAAAACCGTCGCGCGCGGCACACCCGGGTTTCTCCGGTGCCGACCTGATGAACCTTGTCAACGAAGCGGCCCTGATGGCGGCCCGGCGCAACAAGCGCATGGTCACCCAGACCGAGTTCGAAGACGCCAAGGACAAGGTGATGATGGGCGCCGAGCGCAAGTCGCTGGTGATGACGGAGGAGGAGAAGCTCCTTACCGCCTATCACGAAGGCGGCCACGCCATCGTTGCGCTCAACGTCAAGGCGACCGATCCGGTGCACAAGGCGACGATTATTCCGCGCGGCCGTGCGCTCGGCATGGTCATGCAGCTGCCGGAGCGGGACAAACTGTCGATGTCGCTCGAGCAGATGACGTCGCGTCTCGCGATCATGATGGGCGGCCGCGTCGCCGAAGAACTGGTGTTCGGCCGCGAACGCGTCACATCGGGTGCCGCCTCCGACATCGAACAGGCCACCAAGCTTGCACGCATGATGGTCACCCGTTGGGGTCTGTCCGAAACGCTCGGTACTGTCGCGTACGGCGAGAACCAGGAAGAAGTGTTCCTCGGTTATTCCGTGGCGCGGCAGCAGAACATTTCCGAAGAGACCGCAAAGAAGATCGATACCGAGATCCGGCGTCTGGTCGAAGCCGGCTATCAGGAAGCAAACCGAATTCTCACTGACAAGCGGGCCGATCTTGAGACGCTGGCCAGGGGCTTGCTCGAATTCGAGACGCTCTCCGGCGATGAGATCAAAGACTTGCTGATGGGCAAGAAACCGAACCGCGAGTCGATGGTCGAGGCGTCCGCGCCGCGCACGCCGACTGTTCCGACAGCCGGTGCGGGCCGCAATCGTCCCCGTCCGGAAGCTGGCCCACTGGAACCTCAGCCGCAGTCGTAAGCGTAGTTACCTCGCGGCTGCCGGAGCGCGGCAGCGAGGTTCTCCATCTCTTTACGGGCTGTCCGCGTCAGCGCGGTAATTCTCTACCGCATTGTACGGGCTGTGCGTTGTGAACATGGCGCCGCGAGCCGACGCGAGAATTTGGTCATAATTGGCCTATACTTTGGAGAGAACGGCGGGATTCGGCGGCAGGCTACTCGCTGCAAACGTGTTACAATTCTGGCGGCACTGGCGCGACAAGTTCAAAACTATGTGGGCGCTCGGCGAGGGGTTCATGCGCAACATTTTTATATCAGGCTTGCTGCTGTCGTTGTCAGCAAGCTCCGCGTTCGCGCAGGGCGTCGCCGGCCAACCGACTCTGACGTCACCGCAGGTGGCGCCGTCGAGGCCGCCTGCCATGGTCAAACCTCCGGCCGCGAAGAAGCCGCCGGTTGCTGCCGCCGCCAAACCGTCGATCAATGTCGCGACGCCGGAGGCGCGCTCGGCGGCGGAGCTGGCGCTCTCGTCAGAGCCGGTGTTCGACGAAGATACCTTCAAGCGCATCAAGGATGCGTTGCTGGACTATTCCGATCTTCAGGTTCGCGGCGGCTGGCCGGCCTTGCCGCCCGACGCCAAGCTCGCGCCCGGCGCGAGTGGCCCCGATGTCGCGACGCTGCGCCAGCGGCTGGTTGTTTCCGATGACCTGCCAGCGAAGGAAGCAACCGGCGATAGCTATGACGCGGCTGTCGCCGAAGGCGTGAAGCACTTCCAGCTTCGCCACGGCCTCGATGCGACCGGCACCGTCAATGCGCAAACCTTAAAGGCGCTCAACGTTCCGATTGGCGAGCGCATCAAGCAGCTCGAAGCGTCGCTCGACCGTTTGCTCGGCATGGATTTCCAGTTCGCCGAGCGCTACGTCGTGGTCAATATTCCAGCAGCCTTTGTCGAGGCGGTAAAGAACGGCAAGGTCGAGCGCCGCTACCGGGTTGTCGTCGGCAAGATCGACAAGCCGTCGCCCACGCTCACGGCCTTCATCACCTCGGTCAATCTCAATCCGACCTGGACGGTGCCGCTCTCGATCACCAAGACCGAGATCGCCGCTCACATGCGCAAGGACCCGAGCTATCTCGAGCGCATGCACATGCGGCTCCTCGGCGCGCATGACGAAGAGATCAATCCGTCGTCCGTCGATTGGTCAGGTGATCGCTCGTATAATTTCACGGTGCGGCAGGATGCGGGCAACTGGAACGCGCTTGGCAACCTGAAGATCGACATGCCGAACCCCTATTCGGTTTATATGCACGATACAAATTCGCGACGGGCGTTCGCGGACGATTATCGTTTCGACTCTCATGGCTGCACACGCGTCGATAATGTGCGCGACCTTGGCGTCTGGCTCCTGCAGGATGGTCCGGCCGGCTGGGATCGCGCCGCGATCAATGCCGGCATCGCTGCCGGTCAGACCCACATCATCAGCCTGCCGCACAAAATCCCGGTGGCATGGGTCTATCTCACCGGCTGGGTGCGGCGAGACGGCACCGTCGAGTTCCGCGATGACGTCTACAAACACGACAATTCACTTGATCGCAATGCGCTGGCGCAGGCGGTCAACGATGGCGGCTTCGTGCAGCCGGCGCCTGTGGCGTCGTTCAAACGGGTCTCCATCGACACCCGCTAAGTCAAGCAAATGCGGCCGCCGCCCGGGCTCTCGCTATCCGTTCTAACAGCAGCCTTGTTGCTTTGCGCGACCGAGGCGTTTCCACAGTCTACTCACGTTACCAAGATCATGGTGCCGTTCGCCCCGGGCGGCGGAATTGACGTCGTTGCCCGCATTGTTGCCCAGCAAATCGGCGAACTCGCCGGGCCCGTGATGGTCGTCGAAAACCGCCCGGGTGGCGGCACCGTTCTCGCCACCGAGGACGTTTTACGTGCTGCGCCGGACGGCGGAACGTTGTTGTTCAACAACAACTCCTTCGCCATCGCGCCGCAATTCCGCAAGGTCGACTACGACCCGCTGTCCCTGACGGCCGTCTGCAAGATTGCCACGACGCCGACCGTCATCATCGTCAACGCCAATTCACCTTACCGTACGCTGGGCGACTTGATCGCAGCGGCGCGCGCGAAACCCGGCGCCTTGACCTTCGGTGCGGTGGCGGGCGCCGTAATGCAAATCGGCTTTGAGATGTTTCAGCGTGCCGCGGGCATGCATCTGACCTTTGTGCCGTATAACGGGACGCTCCCTGAAGTCACGGCGATCCTTGCTGGCCAGATCGACGCCGCGTTGCTGGACTATCCGGTCGCGGCGGGGCAAATCCAGGCGCAAAAAATCCGGGCGCTTGCGGTTGGCTCGGCGCAGCGCGCCAGCTTTTTGCCGGATGTACCCACCATGGCCGAGTCCGGTTTCAAGGGTTATGAACTTGAGCTTTGGTACGGCATGTTTGCGCCGGCCAATACGCCGGCCAGCGTGACGTTGCCGCTCGCTGGGTGGTTCGATAAGGCCGTTCACGCGCCGCAGACCGTTGCTAAACTTGCCGATCAGGGCGTGGCTCCGAGCGCACAATGCGGTGGTGATTTCGCATCTTACGTCCGCGATGAGTATCGGCGCTATGGCCGGATCATTCGGGACGCTAATATAAAGGCCGACTAAAAAAGCGGCGCGTAACGGGGATGGGAAATGGCGAGACTGCTTCTGACCGGTGACGTCAATCTGATGAACGTGACCGATCCGCAGGTGCCGTTCCGGCACGTCGCTGCGGAATTGCACGCTGCGGACGCCGTCTTCTCCAATCTCGAATGTTGCCTGCATCTGCCGTCGCGGCGCTCGCACGCCACCGAAGGCTTCTTTGCTGATCCGGAGGTGGCAAAAAAGGCGTTGCAAACTTCAGGTATTCACGGCGTCGGCATTGCCAACAACGTCAATTACGGCAACGACAACATCACCAATTCGATTGCCAGGCTCGATGAGATCGCCATGGCGCATACCGGCGCCGGACCCAATCTTGCGGCGGCGCGTGCGCCAGTGATCATCGCCCGCAACGGCTTGCGCGTCGGCGTGGTGCAGCGCAGCTCGGTTTATTGGCCGACGGATCACGAGGCGTTCGATGATGCGCCCGGCATCGCCGTGCTTCGCGGCCACACCGCCTATCACGTGCCTTTGGGCCGGCTGGCGCCCGGCATACCGCCTGCGAACCGGCCGGGCGTGCCGCCGCTGATTGTGACCTGGGCGGATCCGGCTTATCTCGCCGCGTTTGGCAAGGACATCGAGGCGCTGCGGCCGCAAGTGAACATTGTCGTCGCTTCGTGCCATTGGGGGCTGGGGCGCGAGCCACTGCAATACATGACCGACATCGCCCATGCTGCCATCGACGCCGGCGCCGATGTGGTCATGGGGCACGGACCGCATTATTCGCTGCCGGTCGAACTCTATAAAGGAAAGCCGATCTTCTACGGCCTCAGCAATCTCACCTTCGCCACCGGACATCTCGGCCGCAAGCACGCGGGCTGGATCGGAATGCTGGTGGAATTGATTTACGACAAGGGTTCAGTCACCGATTGCAGCTTCCGTTTTGTGCGCAGTAATGAGAAGGACGAGTCCTATCTCAGCAAGGCCGCCGACGAGACCGAGGCGCTTGCCGATCTCACAACGCGCAGCGCAAAGCTCGGTGCGACGTTAAAGCCCGACGGCGATCGGGTACGCGTTATATAAAGAAAATAAATCCTGGGAGGAATGCGATGACGGTTGACTCCAAAGCTGTTGGATCGATGACCATTGGCCGGAGACAATTCCTTACTGTGGGTGCAGGAGCCGTCGTGCTGCCGGCACTGTCTGGTATCGCCAGCGCGGATACATATCCCTCGCATCCAGTCCGCCTCATTGTCGGCTTTACGGCAGGTGCTGCGTCCGATGTGGTGGCGCGAATTTTCGCCAAGGCCGCGTCACCGCTTCTTGGCCAGCAAATCGTCGTTGAAAACAAGCCCGGCGCCGGATCGAGCATTGCCGCGCAATATGTATCGCGCGCGCCGAATGACGGTTACACCCTGTTTCTCCCTGCGCTATCGAGCCTGACCAACGAGATCATTAACCCGTCCTCGCCGCCGCTCGACATGAGCAAGGACTTCGCGCCGGTCACACTGATTGCCGAAGGTCCGTATTACATGATGGTCAATCCGTCGCTCGGCGTGAAAAACGTCGCCGATTTCGTGGCGATGGCCAAGGCAAAGCCCGGCGAACTGACCTATGGTTCGGTAGGGGCCGGCAGCCTGCCGCACCTTTGCGGCGTGCTGCTGGAGCAACGCGCCGGCATCAAAATGGTGCACGTGCCTTATCCCGGCAGCCCGGAAACGGTCACCGATCTGGTGGCCGGGCGCATCAGCATGTCGTTCATCGTCGGCTCTTCGGTACTCGGACAGATCAATGCCGGGCAACTCCAGGCTCTGGCGGCATCGTCCGGGAAGCGGTCGAGCTTGCTGCCCAATGTGCCGACCATGATGGAGTCCGGCATTCCGGACTTCGATGTCACGCTCTGGCTTGGCCTGCTGGCGCCGCCCGGCACCGCGCGCCCGGTGATCGACGCGCTGGCGGCTGCCGCCGGCAAGGGCGTGAGTACGACGGAGGCGGCCGATGCTCTGCGCAAACAGGGCTATGAACCGCTCAATGTCAGTCCGGACCAGTTCGGCGCCCGGTTGCGCAAGGAAATCGCCCAGTGGACCGAAGTCGCACACGCGGCGGGCTTGAAGACTTAAAACCTGCCGCGAGCCTGTCGACGGACGCGCGCGCACGCGATACTAATGCGCCATCCAATATCACCAACTAAGTTGTCCTTGGAGGAAACTAATGAAGCTTGCGTTTTTCGATGATTACAAACTGGGCGTTGTGGTCGGCGACAAGATCATCGACGTCTCGTCCGCAACCAAAGGCATCAAGGCGCTCGGCCCGCAGGACGTGATCCGCGGCGTGATCGAGCAGTGGAGCACTTATAAGGATAAGCTTGCGAAGGCTGCCAAGAAGGGCAAAGCCAAGCCGCTCGCCAAGGCCAAGCTGCGCCCGCCGCTGCCGAAGCCGGAAAATATCATCTGCATGGCCGTCAACTACATGGAAGACGGGACGCTGCCGGAGCCGGCCCCGATCAACGCCTTCATGAAATCGCCCAGCGCCGTCATCGGCGACGGCGGAGTCATGGTGCTGCCGGACATGGCGGCGACGATTTTCGAAGGCGAGGCGGAAATCGCGATCGTCATCGGCAGAAAGGCATCCAACGTCAAGGCCAAGGACGCGATGCGATATGTGTTCGGCTACACCAACTTCATCGACGGTTCGGCGCGCGGCGTGGTGCCGCCGACCAACGTGTTTTATCAGATGAAGTCGCGCGACACGTTTGCGCCGATCGGGCCGTATATCGTCACCAAGGACGAGATCAAGAACCCGCAGAAATTGCAGATCACGCTGACCAACAACGGCGTCGTCTATCAGAACTTCAACACCGACGACATGGCGCACAAGATTCCGCGCTGTATCGAATGGGTGACGTCGATCCACACCCTGCTGCCGGGCGACATCCTCGCCACCGGCACCAACCATCGCGGTCTCAACCCGTTCATGGATGGCGACAAGATCGAGCTGACCACCGAAGGCTGCGGCACGCTGCACATCACGGTACGCGATCCCGTGAAGCGGACCTGGGCGCGCATCACCCGCCTCAAGCATAAGGAGAGCGGCGGCGAAGGCCCGCACACCAAGCAGACCGGCGGCAAATACGCGAAGTAACGCCGTTAGCGTTACGCGGCGCGTAGCGCGCGGTTAGCGACCAGGGCCGCCGTCACTACGACGGCGGCCAGGCCGACCGGTGCTTCAACGAACGGAAAAATGAAAATGAGCAGGCATGCCAAACCCATGCCTGCCGTTTCATACGGCAAGAACTGGTGCGCGCGTCCGAGCCGGAATAGAAACGCGAGCGGCACTGCGAGGATGACAAGATCGTAGGTCAGGAGATGCGGCGCCGCCAGCAGCGCGGCGACGCCGAGCGCAGCCGCCTTGATCTCGTAAGCGACGTTGCCTCGCCAAATTACAGCCACTGCGGCCGCGGCAAGGACGGCGATACCGATCTGCGCGCTCCAGGCCAGGGTATCGCCGCCGCCAAGGGAGCGGACCAGGCCGGAAGCAGTTTGCATCTTGCCCCAGTCCGCCGCTCCATCGGTGACGAGCGAGTGGCCGATACCGGATGCAAAGGCGAGCCAGCTTCCGCTGCCGAACACGGTGCATGACACGGCCGCCAGGAGCGCGGCGGTCATTCCCGCTGTGACGAACACGCGCCAGCGGCCACTCACCGCGAGCGCGATCGGAAACAGCAGGCCGAGATGTGGCTTGTAGGTGAGGAGACCGAGCAGGATGCCGGCCAAGATCGGCTGCGTGTCCATCCATACCAGCGCGCCGCCGATCAGCGCGGCGGACAGAAATGCGGTCTGCCCGACGAGGGCATTCGCGATCACTGCGGGAAACCCGGCGGCCAGAAAATAGCCGACACGGTCGCCGATGATGGCGCGGATGATGGCGAGGTAGGCGATGAATGTGCCGAATACCCAGACGAAGAACGCAGTCACATACGGCAAGAGCGCGAGTGAGGCGGCGACCAGCAGGAAAGTCGGCGGGTAAGGCCACACCAGATAACCACTGACCGGACCGACAACGCTTTCGTCGACCGGCTTGAGTTGCGACCAGTCGTAAGCTTGCGCGGCGTGACCGGCGAGCGCCATTTTGCCCGCGGCCCAGATGGTGACGAAGTCGTTGAAGATCTTGCTGCCGTCCGTGCCGATCGCCCATGAGCCTTGCGCCCAGGCGGCGCCGAGATAAACGACGTTCATGACCAGCAGAGCGAAGCAGACGAGCTCGACCGGCCGCGGCAGCTTGGCGCCGGCGCCATTCGCGGGGGAGATTTCGTAGGTCGCCATGGAAGGGTCGAGCCTTGCTTGCGCTCGAAGCGAAGCTAGGCGGGTTGCCTTGAGGAAATCTTAACCGGACGGCGCGGGAACAAGCGAGAAGGACGAACTCTCAGCCAAATGTAAATGCATAGGCATGGACGCCGGTATCCAGAAACTGGATCTCGAAAGTGCGGTCGCCGATAGTCCCGTTCTGCCGGATTAATTGATAGAGCCGCTGGCCTTCGACGACACCATTGCCGTCGGCGTCGGTATCCGCCCCGTGATTGTCGCCCGGGGGCTTGCCATCGATCATGACGCGGAAATGAATTGGTTTGCCGTCGGTTCCCGGACCTAAAACAAGATGAAGGTCGCGGGCATGAAACCGGTAATCGATCTTGCCGTTGTTGGCATCGAGCGTCGCACTCTCCGGGCCGACCAGCCAATGACCGGACAGGCTCCATTGGTTGAGCGAGAGATTGGCCGGATCATAAGCATGATCTTCGTCTTCGGTTATGCCGCCAGGCGATGCGAAATTGTCCGCCCGATTGTAGCCGATGTAGGTCTCCGGGGATTTGTCCTCGGCATCGTTCGGCGCCGCCTCGGCGCCTGACCCATTCGCAGTCACAAGGCCTTGGGGCACGCCGCTGTTGCCCGCCTCGGCCAGAAGCTTCTGAATAACGCGTTCCGATTCGTCATAGTTACCTTCACCGAAGTGATGATAACGCGTGTGGCCTTGTGCATCGATAAAGTAGTGCGCTGGCCAATATTCATTGTCGAATTCCCGCCAGATCTTGTAGTCGCTGTCGACCGCGACCGGATATCCGATCTTCAAGTTTGCGATGGCCCGCTTGATGTTGTCGACATTGCGCTCGAAAGCGAACTCAGGCGTGTGAACGCCGATCACAACGAGGCCGTGATCCTTGTACTTTTCAGCCCATGCCTTGACGTAGGGAATCGTGCGCAAGCAATTGATGCAGGAGTAGGTCCAGAAGTCGATCACGACGACCTTGCCCCGCAGGCTTTCTGGCGTCAGCGGCGGCGAATTCAACCAGGTGGTCGCTCCTGACAGTGACGGGAATCCTCCTTCGACCGAAAGATTGGGCGCAGAAGCTGCCGCTTGACCTGTTGCCGTCATGCTTGGCCCGCCGGAAGGCGATTTGCTGGCGGCCGTTTGCGGCTTCAGCCGGTCGATCAGGCCTTGTTCAAGCGTATTTGTGCTCGAAAGCGATACTTGAGCGAGAAAGCCTGTATCCACGCCAAAGAAAATGACGAGGACTGCGGCAAGAACTGCCACGCCGAGGATCCGTCTGACCCACTCGCCGGCTCCGAGAGAACGCTTCATTAAAGCAAATACGCGTCCACCGACAGCGAGAGCCAGCGCGAGGGATGTTGCGGCGCCTGCTGCATAGGCAAGCAGCAAGAACGTCGTGCCGACGTTGGCGCCGTTGAGGGCCGCGCCCGTCAGGATCAGGCCGAGCACCGGCCCGGCACATGGCGCCCATAAAAAGCCGGTTGCGACACCAAGCAAGAATGACGAAACGATCGTCGCGCCCTTTGACGCGCCGGCATCGCTGGCGGAGCGCGAAAGAGAGTCGCCGATCCGCACCAACGGCTGCATCACGCGGTCTGCCAGATTGGGAAATATCAGCGTCAGCCCGAACAGCGCCAAAAGCACCAGCGCTGCGTCCCGGCCAAACTCATTGGCGTCGACGGCCCAGCCTCCGGCTACCGCGGCAAGGGTGGCGACCACGGCAAACGTGATCGCCATTCCCACCAGCATCGGTAGCTTGGAGGTCGCGAAGGACGAGTTGGCGCGAGCGAATACGAACGGCAAGACCGGCAGGATACAGGGACTGATAATTGTCAGAACGCCGCCCAGATAGGCCAGTATCAACAGCGTCATTTTCCCTCTCGCTCGGCCACGAAATATTCGACGATATACAACGAACGTTCCGGATTATTCGACAAAGCCCGGCCGAGGAATTCAATTAAAGTTGAGGCGGGACCGGCTTCGCGTCTTCGGGCCAGACCGCGCTGAGCATTTCGAGAAGCTGCCGCGTCAGCGGATTGCTGCGGCCTTCCGGAAGAACGACGGCGTCAATCCGCCGTATGAAGGCCGGTTGGTGTATTGGACGGATCATGATGTCCGGCCGTTGCGCAATGATGGACAGCCGCGGCGCTACGGCCAGTCCGACATTGGCGGCAACAAGTCCTTGAAGCGATTGATAGTCGTCGGCTCGAAATACGACATTAGGCTCGAAGCCGGCCGCACGGCACATCACGCCGAAAGCGTCGTGGTAAGGAGGCTGATGATTGCGCACCACCCAGGGCTCATCCGCGGCATCGAGCAACCGAACAGGGCTCTGCTCGCTCGCGAGCGGATGTCCCAAAGGAAGGAGCAAACACAGCGGATCGTCGAGTAAATGCTGGCGATGCAGAGCGCCGATTGGCCGAGCCAGAAAGTCGTAATCCCACGTCAGTCCAACATCGATCACGCCCTCTTTGAGTTCGTTTTCGAGGTTTTCCGGCTGCGATGCGTGCAGAACGAGACGCGTCTCGCTGAATTGCTGGCGATAGCGCTTCACGACAATGGGAACGAGGCTGGCGCCGGCAGTCGAGAAGACGCCAAGCCGCACAATCGTCGGCGACGTCACCAGACGTTTGATCTCCTGTTCGAGACTTGTCATGTCCTGCAGGACAGTTTTGGCTCGTTCCGCCAAAAGCGCTCCCACTTCCGTCAGCCGGATACCGCGCGCAACGCGTTCTACGAGCGGCGCGCCTATCTCGCGTTCAAGCAACGCGACCTGCTGGGAAACCGCGGATTGAGTGAGAAAAAGCTTGGCGCCGGCCGCAGTAAAGGAGCCTTCCTCTGCGACAACACAGAAAATTCTTAGACGTCGTGCGTCGAGCATGGGAGGGTCACGGTCACTCTAGTTCAGCCTTAACTCGGTGATGTGTTTCGGGTCGGCTTTCAATTCGCCGTTCTCGACGCGTTTGACGATATCGACCAGTACCGCATTGGCGCGGGCGTTGATGCCGACTTTTTCACCCTCGCGCACGATCAGGCCGTTGAGGAACTCGATCTCGGTCCGCCGGCCCTTCTGCATATCCTGGCCCATCGATGGCTTTTGACCGGCGGCGGTGCGGCCGGAGTCCTTGAAACGCTGCTCGTCGCAGACCTTTTCCGCGGCCGTGTCGCCTTCGCCGGCGCGCGCGATCGTTTCGGGCTCGAGGTGCAGGACTTCCTCGAGCTGATAGCCGTGTGCCTGGCCGACGCGGATTGCTTCGCTGCCGAGCCGTGTCGAGAACCGGCGGATCGCGTCGCTCTTGAGCATGTCGCCGCCGCCGAGACCGGTGCAGGCAGAGAGACCATTGGCCATGGCGTTGGCGACAAGTTTCGACCAGCGCTCACCCCAGAGATTGTTGGTGACCTTGGCGCTGTCGGAATAGGCAACCAGGCGGCAGATTTCTTCCGCGCGCGGCGTCATGCGGCCGTGGACTTCGCCGGCGCGAAAAACCGTATGCGCCGCGCCGTGCTTGGCGGCGCCGCGGTGGACGTGGCCGGGCTCGGGCAGGTTCACGGTGATGCTTGAGGCAATGCAGCCGAGCGTCTTGCCCCAGCCGACGACGCTGGCGATTGTTTCCTCGTTCATGCAGTTCTGCAGCGAGACGGCATAACCGTCCGGCGCCAGGTATTGCTTGATCAGCATCGCAGCCCAGGCGGTGTCGTAGGACTTCATGCAGACGAAGGCGATATCGACCGGCTTCTCCTTGGCGAGCTGCTGCGCATCGGTGACGTGGAGGGCACGCACCGGAACGGTGAATTCCGGTTCCTTCATCGCATGTGTCACGCGCAAGCCGTGCTTTCGCATGTGCTCGACATGCTCCGGCCACGGATCGATGAAGGTCACGTCCTCGCCGGCTTGCACCATGTGAGCGCCGGTATAGCCGCCGACCGCGCCGCAGCCGACAAAGGCGATTTTTTTGCCCATCGTTTCCTCCCAATTTCTTCTGCCGACGATCAATATTGCCCCTTGGGCTCGAGGCCAAGCATGTATTGACCGTACATGCTGCCGCTGGAGTCCCAGTTGAGGCTGATGTGGGAGCCTGCGGCGTGAGCGTCGCGCCAGAACCGCTGGATCGGGTGATCGAGATAAAGACCGTGTCCGCCGGCGGCGAGGAACAGGGCATCGATCGCTGCAGTCAGCAGTTTGGCGCAGAACGCCTGATCGCGGCGGTTACGCAGCCGTACGTCGACGCTGACCGCTTCGCCGCGAGACGCCATAGCGAAAGCCTCGTCGAGATCGCGAAACATCATCAGCTTGGCGGCATCGATGTTGGCGACCGCTTCGGCAACGCGGAGCTGGATCGTCGTCAGTTCCGCCATCCTGCGATTGCCGCCGGCGACCGCGCCGCGCGTGGTGCGCACCTTCGCCATGTCGAGAAACGCGGCAAGCGCGCCTTCCGCCATGCCAAGCACCGGCGCCACGATGGTGACCGGCAGCACGGAAAGGAATGGTTGCTTGAACAGCGGGTTTGAGTTTGCCGTCATGCCCGGCGCCGCCGCATTGGCGAGTTCGGCGAACGGTACGACCCGGTGGTGCGGCACGAAAGCGTCATTAGCGACAATGCTTTTGCTGCCGGTGCCGCAGAGGCCCATGGTGTGCCAGGTGTCATCGATGGTGATGTCGGTGGTGCGGAACAGGAAGAGTCCCGGTTGCGACGAACCGTCCGCTTGCGGGATCAAGCCGCCGAGGAGTTGCCACTGCGCGTTATCGCAGCCGCTGCAAAAAGTGCCGGTGCCGGTGACGCGATAGCCGCCGTCCACCGCCACAGCCCGCAATACCGGCGCATAAGTGCCGGCCGCAACCGCCGCGGGGTCGCTCCAGACTTCGTCCTGCGCAGTTTCCGAAAAGCAGCCGATCAGCCATTGATGCGAGGCGAGCAGCCCGTACACCCAGCCGGTCGAACCGCAGCCGCTGGCCAGGATCGCTTCGATCTGCGCGAAGACCTCAAAGCCGTATTCGAAGCCACCGTAGGCTTTCGGCTGCAGGACGCGGAACAGGTCGGCTTGCCGCATCCGCGCGACCATGTCAGCGCTGACCCGCCGTGCGGCTTCGGTCTCGCGCGCCCGCTCGCGGGCGAGCCCGGCGATCTCGCGCGCCCGCGACAGAAGCTCGGAAATCTCAGGCCGTTGCCGTGCCGCTGCAATCTTGTCCATGTCGCCTTTTCACTGTCGCCTTCTCGCTTCGCCGCCAGCATCTTAACCGGAAGGCCAACGAGCCGAATATCCCTCGTCCGCTTTTAAAACGCGCTCGGATGGTTCGGCGCGCACCGAAGTCTCGGTAGCAGATATCGGGTATGCGCGGCGGCGCCCGCAGCTTAGATAGGCTGGTGGAAGGTAATCATGCCAAACCCGAGCACTAGCAAGGCCTACGGGACCGTCAGCCCCGAGCGACAAAAGCAGCTCACGGGTCTTGAATTCGTGCAAGGACTTGCCGATGGCTCGCTGCCGCTCAACACGATCGCTCGGACCCTTGGTTACGATGTCGTCGAAGCGGCAGAGGGGCGTGTGGTCATCGCGGCCGAACCGAACGGCACGCATCTCAACCCTGCGGGCACTGTCCACGGTGGCTTCGCCGCAACGCTGCTCGATAGCTGCATGGGACTTGCCGTTCACACGACTTTGGAAAAAGGGATGGGTCAGACCACCGTCGAGTTCAAGATTTCGCTGATGCGTCCGATCACACCGGAAACCGGATTGATCAAGGCGGAAGGCGTTGTCTTAAGCCGCGGACGCAGGATCGGCACCGCCGAAGGCCGGATCACCGACAGTCAGGGGCGTCTGCTTGTCCATGGTACGGAGACGTGTCTGATCTTTCAGAGATAGCTCGGCGGTTCGACGACCGGCGAAGGCAGGAGCCGGCAATGCCACTGCAAAACCGCGTCGACCCATTGGGCGAATTGATCGCAGTGCCGGCGCGCGGCCTGTTGTTCGGCAACCGCGGCGGACGTTTCCATACCGACGCCAAAACACTGACAAAACGTCGCTGGGCCTCGCGGCAATGGATTTGCTGTGTGCTCGATTTCAAAGGCCGGCAGCGCGACGTATGGGGCCGCTATTACACTGAATTGTTCTTTCTCGACGAACCGACCGCGCTGGCCGCCGGTCATCGGCCTTGTTTCGAATGCCGGCGCAAGGACGCGCAAGCCTTTGCCGAGGCGTGGCGGATTGCGCGCAAGCTTCCGGCGCGACCCTATGCCGACGAGATGGACGAGGTATTGCACCGGGAACGATTGGATGGCCGGGCCAAGCGCACGCATGGGCGCAGCATCGACATGTTGCCCGATGGCGCGTTCGTTGCGCTCGACGGCGATCCTTACGCCATTCATGGCGCGAACCTTCTGCGCTGGAACCCTGAGGGGTACACTGTGCGAAAGCAACGACCGCGCGGCATCACGGCAGACGTGCTGACGCCGCCTTCAATTCTCGCCGTGCTCGGAGCCGGTTATCGCCCGCGCTGGCATCCGAGCGCCGAAAGATCCCGGGTCATGCGCTAGCCGCCCTGCATCGCGGCCTTGATCGCTTCGACGCCCTTGCCGGATTTTGCCACAGCGATGATCTTGGCCTCGGTCGCCGCAAGTTTGTCAGCGGCGTCCTTCATGCCGTCGATGGTGTCGACCGGAACGACGATAGCCCCATGACGATCGGCGTGGATCAGGTCGCCGCTCTTTACCACCATGCCGTGAATGGTGACCGGCATGCCGAACTCTGCGACGTGCACATAGGCGTGCGACGGACTGAGCGAGCCCGCGAGCATCTGAAAGCCTTCGGCGATTTGCGGAATGTCGCGGATCGAGCCGTTGGTGATGGTGCCGAGGCAGCCGAGCGCTTTGTGCACGTTCGACTGGACTTCGCCCCAGAACGCGCCGTAGCCGGCCGGATCGTCCAGATCCTCGATCACGGCAATGCACGGCTGCGGCGCTGCCGCGACGTAGTCGAGATAGTCCATGCGTTTCGCCATGTAGCTTGCGCCGCCGACCTTGTCGCGGGCGCGCATGGTCACCGTCTTGGCGAAGCCCACCATCGGCGGCAGATCGGGAAACGGGCAGTGCAGGTGCTTCACAGTGTAAAACGAGCCGCGGCGCTCGGGGGCAACGATCTCCATCAAATTGCAGACGGTTGGAGTGTCGATCGACCGCAAGAATGCGAACTGGCTCTCAGTTACCATGATGTTTCCCCGTGTGAATCTTTCCAGATAGGCGTTTCTATTTCCACGCTATGGCAACGATCGCTGCAATGATCAACTGCATGGCAAGGATCATGACAACGCAGCCGCTCCAGCCGGCGACCGTCCAGGCAATGCCGCCGAGGAACGCGCCGGCGCTGCCGCCGATATAGAACGTTGTCGCATAAAGACCGACGGCCGACGAGCGGCCTTCCTTGGCCGTCATCGTGACGTAGCCAGTGGAAACCGCCTGGCACAGCATGCCGCACACCGCGCATAGCGTAAGTCCGGTCAAAATCATCGTGAGCGAGGCTGCCAGCATCATGAGCACGCCCACGATCCATATGACGATGATGCCAAGGACGAACGGCCGGCGGCCAAATAGCGCGATGCCGCGTCCCACCCACGGCACCAGCGGACTCGCGGCGAGATAGGTCAGGAACAGCGCGCCGAGCAGCGTAGGTGTGAACAGATAGGGCGGGGCGGCGAGGTGGAAACTGATGTAGGTGAAGGTCGCGATAAAATTGAACAGCACGCCGAAGCCGACGGCATAAGTCGCGAGTAGCCGTGGATCGCGCAAATGCTTGAGCATGTAGCGCAGTGAATTGGCGAGGCCGCCCGACGGCACGAAGCGCTTCTCGCGCGTCAGCGTTAACGTAACGACGATCGCGGTTATCAGCGTCAGCACCGTCATGACGCCATAGGCCGCTCGCCAGCCGATCAGGTCCGCGAGAGCGCCGGGAATGAAGCGTCCAAAAAAGCCTCCGATGCTGGTGCCGGTAACGTAGAGGCCGGCGATGCGTGCCACGTCGGCCGCGGGCCATTCGTCGCCGATATAGGCTACCGCGACGGTGAAGATCGGCGGCAGCAGGACACCCTGGAGGAAACGGAGCGCCACCATCTGCGGTACGCTGGAGACGAAGATGGTCAGGAGCGTCGGAATGCAGGTTGCGAACATGGCGGCCGTGATCAAGCGCTTGCGCCCCACGATGTCGGCCAGCGCGCCGGTGAACGGCGCGGTGAGCGCGATCGCGAGCGTGCCCGCCGTCATCAGTGTCGAGATTGCGCTCGGGCCGACATGAAACTCATTCGCCAGCTCAGGCAGCAGCGCCTGCGGCGAATAGAGATTGAGGAAGGCGCAAAACCCGGCCGTGGCGATCGCGAATGGCCGTAGATCACGAGACATACGGCATTATGATCGAGGCGAGCCGCGAAAGCATCCTCAGGAGCGCGGTGGGGAGCATGGCTGAATGCCCGCTCTTTGCCGGCGACTCGTCAAATAGGAACGACACAACCGGCTGCGGCCAAGTTACGGTCAAACGGGATAATAGCGTGTCGCCGAGCCGCCTTTTTCCTTCCGTATAAGTCCTCGTCTAATCAGCATCGCGCGCAGTCCGTCCAACTCTTTGCGGTTCAAAAGCCGATTGATTTCGGAAGGCCGTATTCCCGGGCGCCTCCTGATCAGGGCGAGCGTTTTTTCCAAGTCTCCGCCTTGGCTCTGTTTCGCGGATTTGACCGATGGCGTCTTGGCCGTGTTCTGCGCGCGGACTGCTTTGGTCGGTGTTTTGGATCCTCGCGATGTTCGCTCCATTGTCGAAGTGCTCCTGCCAGGAACTTGCGAGGAAGTAACCTCTTAAAAGCCAATTGACAGGTTATGTCGAGACGGCTCATAACTTGTCAATGACGGCCTGACTGGTTAGTCGATTGGAACCTGTAAAGGGGGCCGATCGTGCAGCGCAGACCGCCAGCAATTTTCATTGCCGACTCGCTAGGCCTTGATTTCCTGAACTCCGTCGCGACGCCGGTCGATGCTCCAATTGACTGGCTCGATAGTAGCGATGGGCTCTTGAGTTGGTTGGCTCAAGCCAGGCTGGTGCCGGCAGACGCATTGGATGAGTTGAAGTCGCGCGCCATGCCGGGTGAGTTGGATAGGGTTGCGGAGCAAGCGCGCTCTTTGCGCGAATGGTTCAGGGGATTTGTCTGCAAGTATATGGGCCGGCCGCTGCCGCCCAAGGCGCTCCGGGAACTGGGGCCTTTGAACAGGCTTCTCCAAAACGACGAAACATTCAGCCAGATATCGCGTCATCGTGAACGCGATGAAGACGGCTTCGAACTGCAAATTGTGCGGCGCTGGCGATCTCCCAAATCTTTATTGCTGCCGATTGCCGAAGCGCTGGCGAAGTTTGTGTGTGAGGAAGATTTCGCCAGGGTGAAAGCGTGCGAAGGGCAGAACTGCACGCTGGTGTTCGCCGACCACACGCGAGCGCAGGCGAGACGATGGTGCAGCATGGCGAGCTGCGGCAATCGTGCCAAACAGGCTGCGCATCGCAACCGGCTTAACAACAGACGCTGACTGGCAACGAATTGGGGGCAACAGGGAAAAGGAGTCCACCATGGCCGATCTTCCGTTGATTGTCTTCGACGTCAACGAAACGCTTCTCGATCTTGGAACGATGGAACCGACGTTCCAGCGCATCTTCAACGACAAGAGCGCCATGCGCTTGTGGTTCGCCGATTTGATCCTGTATTCCGCCGCGCTGACCGTGGCTGGGGTTTATGTCCCGTTCACCGATATCGGTTCGGCGGTCATGAAAATGCTGGCGGACACGCGCGGCATCAAGATCAGTGACGACGACAAGAAGGAGCTGACGGACAAGTTCTCGACCATGCCGCCTTACCCCGAGGTTCCGGGGGCGCTGCGCAAGCTTCGCAATGCGGGTTTCCGGCTGTTCTGCCTCACCGACAATCTGCTCGAAGTGCAAACCCGTCAGCTTGAGCATGGCGGCATCGTCGATCTGTTCGAACGGCGCTTCAGCGCGGACGGCGTGAAGCACCACAAACCGTCGCCGCAGGCTTACGGTTATGTCGAGAAGGAGCTAGGGGCCAAGCCCTCGCAATTCTGCATGATCGCCTGCCACACCTGGGACACGCTCGGCGCTGTCGCGGCGGGCTGGGAAGCGGCGCTGATCAAGCGGGTCGGCAACGATGTTCTTGGCGTCGGCCCGCAGCCGCACGTTGTCGGCAACGACCTCAACGACGTTGCCGAGCAGCTCATCGCCCGACACAAGGCACGGGCCTAGTCCGCTGGTCATTGCACGCTAAATTGCGGCGCTTGATTTCGTGCCGCGCGCATTCGCGATCGCCTGCCACACCCGATACGGCGTGCATGGCGTGTCGATGTGCTTGATGCCGAGCACCGACAGCGCATCGACGATGGCGTTGACGCCGGCGGACAGCGATCCGACGGTGCCGGCTTCGCCCGCGCCTTTCACGCCGAGCGGATTGGTCGGCGTCGGTACCGGATTGTCCTCGATCACCACGGGGCAGAAATCTTCCGCCCGCGGCATGGCGTAATCCATGAACGAGCCGGACAGCACCTGGCCGGCCTCGTCGTAGGCCTTGTCCTCCATCAGTACCTGGCCCATGCCCTGGGCGATGCCGCCCATGATCTGGCCCTTGACCAGCATCGGATTGATGACGGTGCCGACGTCGTCGACCACCCAATAGCCGACGATTTGCGTGGCGCCGGTTTCCGGATCGATCTCGACTTCGCAGACGTGGCAGCCATTGGGGAAATTGCCGCTGCGGGCGCGATAGGTCGCGGTCTCGTAGAGGCCGGGCTCCATGCCGGGCGGCAACTTATCCAGTCTGGAAGGCCGACTTTGCCACTTCGTGGATGCCGATGCGCGCGATCGGTGCCGGCGATGGTGAAGCGGCCGTCCTTGAATTCGATGTCGCCCTCGGCATGCTTCCATGAAGGTGCGCGGCGAGCTTCTTGCCCTTGGCGACGACTTTCTCGCTGACCAGCGACGATCGCGCCGCCGCTCATGGTGGTCGAGCGCGAGCCGCCGGTGCCCATGCCGAACGCGACCGCGTCGGTATCGCCTTGGATGAATTTCACGCGCTCGGGATCGACGCCGAAGCGATCGACCAGCATCTGGGTCTGGATCGTGGCGTGGCCCTGGCCGTGCGAGATCGAGCCGGTGACGAAGGTCATGCCGCCCAGCGGATCGAAGCGAATTTCGGCAGTCTCGTAGGTCGGATCGGCGGCCTGCTCGATGGTGTTGGAAATGCCGATGCCGCGCAGCATGCCGCGCTTCGCCGCTTCTTTGCGCCGCGCCTCGAAGCCCTGCCAATCGGCGAGCTTCATGGTGCGGTCGAGATTTTCCTCGAAGTGCCCGCTGTCATAGGTGAAGATCAGCGGCGTCTTGTAGGGCATCTTGTCCGGCGGGATGGTGTTGCGCCGCCGCAGTTCCGCGGGATCGATGCTTCATCTCGGTCGGCGGCGATGTCGATCAGCCGCTCGATCATGTAGGACGCCTCGGGCCGGCCGGCGCCGCGATAGGGCGAGGTGCAATGCGTGTTGGTCAGCATGCCGGAGATCGCGACATGCAGCGCCGGCGTCGTGTAGGTGCCGACCACGGTGCCGATATTGACCACCGGCGGCATGGCGCCGCGAAACGACACGAAGGCGCCGAGATTGCCGTAGCTGCGGATGCGCACGCCGAGGAATTTGCCGTTGTTGTCGAGCGCCAGCGCAGCATCGACGATGTTGTCGCGCGCATCGTCGTCGCTGATATGCGCCTCGTTGCGGGTCTGCGTCCATTTCACCGGCCGCCCGACGCGCCGCGCCGCCCACAGCATCAAGAATGATCTCGGGATAGATCGAGCCGCGCAGCCCGTAGGAGCCGCCGATGTCGCCGGTGACCAGGCGCAAGCTCGGCCTCGGGAATTTTCAGCGTGGTGCGGGCGATGTCGTTGCGGAACAGCCACGGCCGCTGGAAGCCGCAATGCAACGTGTAGCGGCCGGTACCGGCGTCGTAGATACCGAGTGACGCCACGCGGCTCGATCGGATTGGCGGTGACGCGATTGATGACGAGGCGCTGCTCGACCACATGCGCGGCGGCGGCAAAAGCCGGCATCGGTCTTGGCCTTGTCGCCGGCCTGATAAAAATAGGCCTCGTTGCCCGGGCAATCGTCGTAAAGCTGCGGCGCGTTTTTTTCCGCAGCTTCCCGCGCCGACACCACGGCCGGCCGCGGCGCATAATCGACCGCGACTTGCTCGGCCGCGTCGCGGGCCAGATCGAGCGTGTCGGCGACCACCACCGCGACCGGATAGCCGACGTGCATCACGCGGCCGATCGCGATCGCCGGCCGCGGCGGCAGATACATCGGGCTGCCGTCGCGCTTCTTGTACGGCGCCATCGAGGGCAGCGAGCCGAGCGCATCGGCGCGATAATCTTCGCCAGTGAGCACTGCGTGCACGCCCGGCATCTGCGCGGCCGCGCGCGTGTCGATGCCGCGGATATCGGCATGCGCATGCGGCGAGCGCACGATGGCGGCGTAAAGCTGGTCGGCGAGTTTCAGATCGTCGAAATAGCGTCCACGCCCGCGCAACAGGCGCGGGTCCTCGCGCCGCAAGCACCGATTGTCCGATTGCAAATTCGCCCATCGCCACACCTGGCTTCTTCGATTTACGACGTTCCATACGAACGGTCGGCGGAGGATAGGCGGCCCAGCCTGGATGTAAAACCCTTCGGCCGGCGATAGAGTTTCGGTCGGAAGCCCGGGATGAAACGATGCGATGTCTGCTTTTTCTCTGCGTGGCGCTGGGCGCTAGTCTCGCCGGCGCTGCCGCCGACGATTATCCATCCCATGCCATCCGCCTTGTCGTGCCGTTCGCGCCGGGCGGCGCCGTCGACAGTCTGGCGCGGCGTCATCGCCAATCCGCTGGCGGAGCGGCTCGGCCAGCCGGTAGTGGTCTATAACCGTGGCGGGGCAGGCGGCAGCATCGGGATGGATGAAGTCGCGAAAGCGCCGCCTGATGGTTACACGTTGCTGCTGGATCACAGCGGGTTGACCTACGTGCCCGGCTTCTATCGCAGCCCGCCGTTCGATCCGGCGAAGGATTTCGATGGCATCATTGTTGCGGTGTCCGGCATCTACGTACTGGCAGTGAACGTCGATCTGCCGGTGCATTCGGTCGCCGAGCTGATCGCCTACGCCAAAGCCAATCCTGGCAAGCTCTCATATGGCTCGGCCGGTGTCGGATCGTCGCTGCATCTGGCTGGCGAGTTTCTCAAACACGACGCCGGCATCGACATTGTGCATGTGCCGTACAAGGGGCCGGCGGAAGCCGCAACCGATATGATCGGTGGCCGGATCCAGATGATGTTCGGTCCTTCCGTTACCATTCTGCCGCTCGCCGCGGCCGGCAAGATCCGCGCCCTTGCGGTCACGTCGGCAAAGCGTTCATCGCTGGCGCCGGAACTGCCGCCGATGGCGGAAACGTTGCCGGGTTTTGAAGTGGTCGGCTGGTACGGGCTCGCCGCTCCGGCGAAAACACCAAAACAGATCGTCGTCAGGCTTAACGCCGAGACAAATCGGGTGTTGCAGCAATCGGACTTCAACGCGGAAGTGCGCAAGCTTGGCTACGAGACCATCGGGGGTACGCCGGAGGAGGCGACCGCGCGGATCAAATCCGACGTCGTGCGCTGGACTAAAATCATTCACGACGCCGGGATCGAGCCGCAATAGTCGATAGATCGAAAGCCTCGAATGGATCAAAATCTCAAAACCGATGCGGAGACGCTGACCAAGACACTGTGCGGCCATCTGGCTGCCGCACAATTCGGCGATCTTTCAGCAAAGGCCGTCAGCGAGGCGCGGCGCGGTGTGCTCGACTGGATCGGCTGCGCTCTTGCCGGCAGCGGGCACAAGACGATTACGACACTGCTGTCGGTGTTGCAGGAGATTTCCGGAAAGCCGCAGGCAACCGTTTTCGGCCGCGGCTTGCGGCTCGGACTACTCGATGCGCCGCTCGCCAACGGCCAGATGGGTCATGTGCTGGACTACGACGATACGCACATGGGCGGCGTGGTGCTGCACACCAGTTCGCCGGTGCTTGCGGCGCTGTTTGCGCTGGCCGAACGAAGCCCCGTCAGTGGCGCCGATTTCATGCTCGCCTATGCGGTCGGCTTCGAGGCCGGGGTGCGTTCTGGCCGCACTGCGCCGGGCCATCACAAGGGCGGGTGGCATCTCACCGGTACGCTCGGCACCATTGCAGCGGGCGCGGCCTGCGGCAGGCTGCTCAAGCTAGACCGGCAAAGGCTGACCTACGCCGTGGGCATCGCCGCGACACAGGCCGCCGGCATGCAGCAGAACCGCGGCACCATGGGCAAGTCCTTTCATGCGGGAAAGGCCGCATCAAACGGTGTGCTTGCGGCGTTGCTGGCGGAGCGCGGCTTTGACTTCGACCCAGGAAATCATCGAGGGCAAGCGCGGCTTTTCCCGCATCTACAGCGATGTCGCCGAACCCGATCAGCTTATTGCCGGACTCGGCGATGAGTGGCTGATCGAAACCAATGGTCACAAGCCTTATGCCTGCGGCGTGGTGCTGCATCCGCTGATCGACGCCGTGATCGCTATCCGCAACCGCGACGCGATCGATCCAGTGGGCGTCAGTGAAATCAGTCTGCGGGTAAATCCGCTGGTCCTGTCGATTACCGGCGTGGTCGAACCCTCGACCGGGCTGCAATCCAAATTCAGCACCGTTCACTCCGCGGCCGTGGCGTTGATCGACGGCGCGGCCGGTGTCGCGCAATATTCCGATGCCAAAGCCGCCGATCCGCTGGTCGCGGCACTGCGCCGCAAGGTGAAAGCCGTAGCCGACGACACGGTGCGCAAGGATGAGGCCTATGCGGCGATCGTCGCGGCAGGCAAGCGTTACGAAGTCCATATCGGGCATGCCAGCGGTACCGCCGACAATCCGATGAGCGATACCGCCATCGAAGCGAAATTCCTGGCAAACGCGTTGCCGGTGATCGGACGCGAACGTGCGGAACGCGCGCGCGATTTCATAAACGCGCTGGAGACGCGGCCGAACGTCGCCGAGCTTGCCGTACTCCTGGCTTGAAACTTCCCTGTCACCAGTCACAATAAGCGCTGGAAGGCACTCAAACCTGCCGGGGCTGTGCCATGAAACTTCCGCGTCGGGAATTGCTGCGTCTTGGTGCGGGCGTTATCGCGGCGCCGGCTTTGTCGCGTATCGCGCTGGCGGATGATTATCCGTCGCGTCGCATCACCATGATTGTGCCGTTTGCCGCCGGCGCGCTTACCGACATCACCGGGCGCGTCATGGCGGAAGGCATGCAGTCGGTTCTCGGCCAGCCGCTCGTGGTGCAAAACACGACCGGGGCTGACGGCACGATCGCCGCGGGCCTGGTCGCTCATGCGACGCCCGACGGCTATACGGTTCTCCTTGGCAACTGGAACACGCAGGTCACCAACGCTGCGATCTATCCGCTCGACTACGATGTGGTGAAAGATTTCGAGCCGGTCATCCTGGCGCCGGCGGCGCCGATGGTGTTGTTGGTCAAGAAAACGACGCCGGCCAATAATCTCACCGAATTCATCGCCTGGCTGAAAGCCAATCCGGACAAGGCAACGTTCGGCACTGCGGGTCCGGGTAGTCCGCCCGATCTTCTTGCCCGGCTGCTTCGTTCGCAAACCAACACCCAGTTTGCTCTGGTTGCCTATCGCGGCGCCGCGCCCGCGATGCAGGACGTGGTTGCCGGGCATATCGATGCGGTGTTCATCACCATCGCCGCCGCGCAGTCGCAAGTGACAGCCGGGACGGTAAAAGCGCTGGGCATGACGTGGCAGAAGCGCATCGCCATCGCGCCGGAAATCCCGACCATGGATGAAGCGGGACTGCACGGCTTCTACTTTGCGCTCTGGTCGGCGCTGTTTGCGCCCCGCGGCACGCCGAAAGCGATTGTGGAAAAACTCAATGCCGCCGCCGTGAAGACTCTGGCGGATCCCGCGGTTCGCCAGAAACTCGAAGCGCAAGGCTGCATCATCCCATCGCGCGAGGAGCAGACCCCGGATTTGCTGGGTACTTACCAGAAGGCCGAGATTGAGAAGTGGTGGCCGGTCGTCAAGGCGGCTGGCATCAAGCCGGAGTAAAGAGCCGGCGGGGGAGGGCGAAGTGGTGAAACTTGCCCGTCGTGAACTGCTTCGATCGGCGGCCGGCGCTGCGGCGCTGAACACGGTTTCGCGTTTTGCTTTTGCCGATACCTATCCGTCGCGCCCGGTCCATTTGCTTGTCGGTTTTGCCGCTGCCGGTCCCGCGGATATTGCGGCGCGGATGATTGCCGACGCGCTGGCGCAACGGCTTGGCCAGCCCTTCATTGTCGAAAACCGGCCGGGCGGGGCCAGCAATCTCGCGACCGAGATGGTGGTCAATGCGAAGCCGGACGGTTACACGCTGCTTCTGATCGGATCGCCGAATGCGGTGAACGCCACGCTCTACGATGATCTGAGCTATAATTTTATTCGCGACATCGCGCCGGTCGCCTGCACCATGCGCTTGACCAACGTGATGCTGGTCAATCCGTCATTCCCGGCCAAGACGATCCCGAATTCATCGCTTACGCCAAAGCCAATCCGAAAAAAATCAATATGGCGACATCCGGCAACGGCAGTCCGCCGCATATGCTGGGCGAACTTTTCATGATGCTGACCGGCGTCGATCTGGTGCCCGTCTCCTATCGCGGCGCCGGCGCGGCGCTGATCGATCTTATCGCTGGCCGGACCACGTGATATTCGAGGGCATTATCTCGTCGATCGATTACGTCAGGACCGGAAAACTTCGCGCGCTTGGCGTCACGGCAGCGACGCGGGCCGCGGCGTTGCCGGATGTTCCGGCGATCGGCGAATTCGTGCCAGGTTACGATGGCAGCGGCTGGACTGGCCTCGGCGCGCCAAAGGGCACGCCGCCCGAGATCGTCGAAAAACTCAACAATGAAGTCGGGCTGGCGCTCGCCGATCCGCAATTTGTCGCGCTCCTGAGCAAGCTTGGCGGCGTGCCGGCGCCGATGACTGTCGCCGACCTGACGACATTCATCGCTGCCGAAACCGAGAAGTGGGCGGAGGTGGTGAAGCTCTCCGGCGCCAAGCCGGAGTAAGACCTCACCCGTCGAACGGGCGAATGCTTTCGACGACAGAATCGGCCACATGTTCCTTTGAGATGACGCCGACGATTTCATCCGGCCGCCATTTGCCGCCGGTTTTCGTCACGACCGCCATGCTGGCGTCGTGCCGCGCCATGCGTTGCACGATGTCGAACGCGATGTCGTTCTCGCGCGCCAGCGTGAAATTGCGCTGCGCCACGTCGCCCATGGTCACGCCTTTATAGGCGGCCTCGAGGCCGCGCCGGAAACCGGCATTGACGCGGACGACACCGGCGATGTGCTCGACCGCGGGTCACCACGACATGCTTGAGACCGCCTGCGGTGCCGTGCTGTGCGCAGGAACTCATCGAAGTCGGCTTCCGCCGGCAACGACAAGGATGTCGCGCTCCATGACGTCGCCGGCACGCCGGACCAGGAACATATTGGCGTGCAGTGCCTTCGGCACGAAATGTCCGCGGCCGACGAGCTTGATCGTGTAGATGTTTTCCTGCGACAGCAGGCGCCGGACGCCGATCGCGAGCGCGACCGCGACGATGCTCGGCATCACCAGATCATAATCGCGCGTCATTTCGAAGATCATGGTGACGGCGGTCATGGCGGCGCCGGTGCCGCCGCCGACCATGGCGGCCATGCCGATGATGGCGCAGGTCGTCGCGGCGATGCCGTCCGTCGGGTGAATGGCGGTGACAAGCGAGCCGAACGCGCCGCCGAGCGTCGCGCCCATGAACAGCGACGGCGAGAAAATTCCGCCGGAGGCGCCGGAGCCGAGGCTGGTCGAAGTGGCGAACAGCTTGGCGGCGAACAGCAGTGCAAGCAGTCCGGGCAAGCCGAGATCGCCAGTCAGAATCGCCTGGATGGTCGAGTAGCCGACGCCTTCGACGTAATAGTGCCCGGCCGTGCGCATCAGCGTGTAAATCAGCGTGCCGAGCACAGCCATGCCGATGGCATGACGCAAATACGGATTATGGATGCGTTCGAATATATCCTCGGCGAAGCTCAAGCCGCGGATGAATCCGGTCGCGGCGAGCCCGATCAGCGCACCGAGCAGCGCAAACAGCAGAAGTGCGGTCAGCGTTGCCGGCTGCCTGCGAGCGTCAAGAGCGCCGACCGGGATCGCGAAGGCCGGATGGATGCCAAAGAAGATGCGGCCGATGAAAGTTGCGGTGCCGGTTGCGAGCGCGACCGGCAGGAAGGTGCGCGCGCTCAATTCCGGCATCATCAGCTCGATGGCGAACATCACGCCGCCGATCGGCGTATTGAAGGTCGCGGCGATGCCGGCGCCGGCGCCGGCCGCCACCAGCGTGATGCGCTGCCACGGCGCCATGTGGATGATTTGCCCGAGCGTGGAGCCGATCGCGGCGCCGATCTGGATGATCGGGCCTTCGCGGCCGACGGCGGCGCCGGTGCCGATCGATAGCGCTGAAGCCAGCGATTTGACCACAGCGACCACCGGCCGGATCACGCCGTCCTTGTAGTAGATCGCGTCCATGACTTCCGGCACGCCGTGTCCGCGCGCTTCCGGCGCGAAGTTCGTGACCAGGAAGGTCACGCCGATGCCGCCGATGACGGGCACGAGGATCACCAGCGCGCCCCACGGGCTTGGCGGCGTGAACACGCTGGCGTCGTAATTGAGGCGAAACGAGCCGAGGAAGGCGACGTTATGGATAAGGCCGATCAGGGCGCGGAACAGGACCGCGCCGAAACCGGTAACGATCCCGATGACAACGGCAAGCAGCGACAACCGGACGAGGCCGAGCCGCGGCGGCAGCTCTGAGTTTCATGCCACGACTAACGCGTCGAGCGGATTTAGAGCTGCTTGATCGAGTCAAAATCCCAGGTCGAGTCGGCCGGATTTTCGCCGACCCGGAGCGTGGTGTCGTTGAGGAAGTGATAGGACGGCACCGGCAGATTGTAGGGCGCCGGCACGCCGGAGAAGACGCGGCCCGCGGCATCGTATTTCGAACCGTGGCAGGGGCAGAAATAGCCGCCCGGCCAGCTCGCCACCGGCTGAGTCGCGCTGGCGTTCGGATAGAACAGCGGAATGCAGCCGAGATGGGTGCAGATGCCGACCAGCACGCTGTATTCCGGCTTCACCGAGCGGTGCCAGTTGGTGGCGTAGGGCGGCTGCTGATCGACGCTGGAGTTCGGATCGGACAGCAGCGACGACGTCCTGGCTGCTCTGCAGCGCATCCAGCGTCTGCTTGGAGCGATGGAACACGAAGATCGGCCGTTGCCGCCAGTAGATGACGATCTGTGCGCCTTCGGCAATCTTGCTGACATCGACATCGACCGGGCCGCCGGCGGCAATGCGTCGAGGCGTCCGGGTTCATCTGGTCGATCAAGGGGACCAGCGCCGCCGCGGCGCCGACCGCGGCCACCGCGCCGGTCGCGATGTAAAGGAAGTCGCGGCGGGACGGCTCTTCCGGATGTTCGATGCCGGTTGCGGTCGATGCACTGCTCGCCATGGTCACGTCCTTGTATTGAAAGTCTTTTGGCAACTCTGCGTCAGGTCCACGGTCGCGCCTTGCCCGGAACGCGGCGCGCCCGCGCCTTTATGGTGGAGAGGCCGGGGTTTCGTCAATCAAGCAATTATCGTCATCCCAATTATGACGATAGCGCTATTTTGGCCCGTTTCAGTGTGTCCACAAGTGTCCCGGAAGCGTCGATTTCCGCCCATTCGAGCTGACCGAGGTCGTAACTTTCCTGCGCCCGGGCAACCGACGGCTCGGCGTCGGAGGCGTCCTTGGCGCGGCCGCCGACGCGGGCGATTCGGGTCTCGAGTTTCGCGGTGAGAAACAATCCCTTGAGCGGTTGATTGGCGGCTTGCGCGGTCCTGGCGACAGCTTCGCGTTCCTCGGGTTTCGCAAACACCGCGTCGACAATCGCCGAATGCCCGGCGGCAACGATGCGACGTGCCTTGTCGGCAACGGTGGCGTAAACGCGCTCCGTTACTGCCGGCGTGTAGGCGTCCTCACCAAGCTTTTCGGTCTCGCCGACGCCGAACAGCGTTTTGCGCTCGACGTCGGAGCGTACGATCACGGCTCCCGGCATCGGCGCGACGTCCGGCGCGAGATCGCGCGCCAGCCGCGATTTGCCGGTGCCGGACAGGCCGCCGACGGCGATGAATTTCGGTGGCTCGGGAGTGATCGCGCGCCGCGCGAAATCGAAATAGGCCCGCGCCGATTTCGCGATGTCTTGCTGCTCGGCGGGCTTTGCTCGCTCCATCCGCGCCACCGTAACTTTGGCGCGGATCGCGGCGCGCAAGGCCAGAAAGAACGGCAGCGCCGCGAGCGCATCGAGATCTTCCGCGCGGTGCGTCTGCGCAAGATAGCGGTTGAGCACGATATTGGCCGGCTTTCGGAGGCCGCGCTCCAGCAAATCCATCAGCAGGAATGCCAGATCGTACAGAACGTCGCCGGACGCGATGAGGTCGCTGAACTCGATGGCGTCGAACAGCACCGGCCGGTCTTCGATCAAAACGATATTGCCGAGGTGCAGGTCGCCGTGGATGTGGCGGATCAGCCCGGCACGGCCGCGTTCGCGCAGCAGCGGGACAATGCGCTCGTAGGCGCCGCGGCTCGCTTTGGCTAAGGCTTGGTTATCGGCCTTCGGAAAAATCTCTGGTCGTTCGCCGAACGCTTCAAAGTGTTCGTCGATATATTCGCCGATGGCTTCGATCCACGGCTCGGCCTCGACCGGTTTGATCCTTGCGTGAGCGTCGGCGACGGCGCGGCCAAGCGCGTCAGCCAGGCCTTCGTCAATCTCGCCCGCGATATGATCGAGCGTGCGGCTCTCGTCGAAGCGGTGCATGTCGACCGCCCATTCGACCGGCTTGCCGTTGCCGTCCATCGCGAGTTTGCCGCTGCTGTCGCGGGTGATGGCGACGACGCCGCGGTATATTTCGGGCGCATAGGGTGCGTTGACCTTGAGTTCGGCTTCGCACGCGCCTTTGCGCTTTTCGAGGGTCGAATAGTCGAGGAACGGAAACTTCACCGCCCGCTTGACCTTGAGCACGCGGTCCCCGGTGAGGAATACCGAGGCGGCGTGCGTGTCGATGCGCTTTACGTTGCCGCCGCCATTTACGTTCCCGGCGCCATGGGTCGCGCCATAGGTCGCGGGGTCTGCAAGAAACGCGAGCACTTCGTCCTGGCTTTTTGCCTCGTTACTCATGCGTTATGCGACCTGCTGGCGGACGTTTGCTTTTGCTTAGATAATGCGTCTATCGATGCCGTGCCCAACTCCGCTGAGTACGGCGGGGCAGGGAAGTTCACACGCCAGGAGTCCTCAATGCGCGCCAAAGACAACATGCGGACCGCCGCTGAGGTTCTGGTCGACCAACTGCTTATTCATGGCGTGCAGCATGCGTTCTGTGTGCCCGGCGAGAGCTATCTTGCGGTGCTCGATGCGTTTCACGACCGCGATCTTGCTGTCACGGTCTGCCGCCAGGAGGGCGGCGCCTGCATGATGGCGGAAGCCGTCGGCAAGGTGACGGGCAGGCCCGGCGTTTGTTTTGTCACGCGCGGCCCCGGCGCCACCAATGCCTCCGCCGGCATCCATATCGCCAAGCAGGATTCGACGCCGCTCGTGATGTTCGTCGGCCAGGTCGGGCGCGACATGCGCGAGCGTGAGGCATTCCAGGAACTCGACTATCGCGCCGTGTTTGGCTCGATGGCCAAATGGGCGACCGAGATCGACGATCCGGCCCGCGTGCCGGAGATCGTGTCGCGGGCGTTCTACACCGCGGCGAACGGTCGTCCGGGGCCGGTGGTCGTCGCTATTCCGGAGGACATGCTGGTCGAGCGTGTCGCGGTGCCGGATGCGCCGCCGTTTGCGCTGGTCGAGACCTCGCCCGGACAAACCGAGATGGCGAAGTTCGCGCAGATGCTGTCGGCAGCGCAGGCGCCGATCATGCTGCTTGGCGGCAGCCGGTGGTCGCAGGCCGCATCCGACGGCATCGGCCGCTTTGCCGAGAAATATTCGCTGCCGGTCGCGACCACATTCCGGCGCGGCTCGCTGTTCGATCAGTTGCACCCTTGCTACGCCGGCGACCTTGGCATCGGCCCCAATCCCAAACTGCTCGAACGCATCAAGTCTGCCGATCTCGTCATCATGGTCGGGGGACGCCTTGGCGAGCTGCCGTCGCAGAGCTACACGCTGTTCGATATTCCGCGTCCGCAGATGCCGTTCATCCATGTTCATCCGGGGGCCGAGGAACTTGGCCGCGTTTACAGCCCGCATCTTGCCATCAACGCGACGCCAACCGCATTTGCCGCAGCCCTCGATCATATCGAGCTGAAAGAGGCGAAAGGCAGCGATGCCCAGGCCGCGCACGCAAGCTTCCTGGAGTGGACGGATAAGCCGACCGATCAGCCGGGCGGCGTCAATTTCGGTGCGGTGATGGTCTGGCTGCGCGAATATCTGCCGCCCAACGCCATCCTCTGCAACGGCGCGGGCAACTACGCTTCGTGGGTGCATCGCTTCTTCCATTTCCGCCAGTACGCCAGCCATGTTGCACCGGCGTCGGGTTCGATGGGATACGGCGTGCCGGCAGCGGTGGCGATGAAGCGGCTTCATCCCGACCGTCCGGTCATTTGCCTCGCCGGCGACGGCGACTTCCTGATGAATGGCCAGGAATTTGCAACTGCCGTACAATATGGCGCGCCGGTCATCATCATCATCGTCGACAACGGCATGTACGGCACCATCCGCATGCATCAGGAGCGCGAATATCCGGGCCGCATTTCCGCAACCGAATTGCATAATCCGGACTTTGCCGCTTACGCCCGCGCTTTCGGCGGCTTCGGAACTTCGATCGAACGGACCGAAGATTTCCCGGCGGCGTTCAAGCAAGCAGTGGCTTCCGGCAAGCCGGCGATCATTCGGCTTGCTGTCGATCCCGAAGCGATCACTCCGACCATGACGATCGCAAAAATCCGCGCCAAGTCGCTCGCCGACAAGGCGCGTTAACAGGAGCCTGAACTCACATGAGAACATTTTCGATCTTCGCGGCTGCAACTTTCGCGCTTGCGCTCGTCACCACACAGGCTGACGCGAAAGGCTGCATCAAGGGAGCAGTCGTTGGCGGTGTTGCCGGCCACTTCGCCGGTCATCACGCTGTCGTCGGCGCCGTGACGGGCTGCGTCATGGGCCGCCGTCTGGCGAAAAAGCACGAGATGGAACGGGAGCAGCAATCGCAGACGCCTGGCGCCGGCACCCAGCCTTCAACACCGGCGGCTAGCCCACAGCCCACGGACTCTTCGACGAGCCCGAAGCCGCAGTGACCGGCGGTTCTACTCTGGCTTGATTCCGGCCGCTTTGATGATCGGGTACCACTTCTCGACCTCCGACTTCTGAAACGCGTGGAGTCCTTCCGGGGTTCGCATTTCAGGCGGATAGATAACCTGCGCGAGGTCAGTCAGGCGTTGCCGTATCTCAGGATCGGCCAACGTCTTCTGAACAGCGGCGTTGAGCTTGTCGATGATCGGCTTGGGCGTGCCTTTTGGCGCCCACAGCGCGTGCCAGAAGTTGAAGAAATAACCGGGCATGCCGGCTTCATCTGCGGTCGGAATCTCGGGCGCAATTGATAGACGATTTTGAGAAGTTACGGCGTAACCCTTTACGTCGCCGGATTTGACGTGCGGTAGCGACACCGCTGGCGTGTCGAGCAGAATGTCGATGGTGCCGGCGAGCAGGTCCTGGTTGGCCAGCCCGGCGCTGCGGTACGACACCATCTGCCATTTCAGGCCGAGCATATTCTCCATCAGAATGCCGGCGACGTGGCTTGGCGAACCGACGCCGGAAGTGCCCATCGTCGTCTTGTCGCCGTTTTGTTTGAGCCAGGCGACCAGTTCTTTCAGGTTGTTTGCAGCGAGCGTTTTGCGCCCGTTGATGAAAAACGGCTGCGTCGCGACCAGCGCCACCGGATCAAGATCGTTCAACAGGTCGAAGCCGAGGTTATAGATCGCCCCGTTGGCCATGTTGGTTCCCCACATGCCCCATTGGATGGTGTAGCCATCGGGCTCCGAGCGTTCCGCCTTGGTCACGCCGATGACGCCAGCCGCGCCGGATACATTTTCGACAACGACGGTCTGGCCCAGCGCCTCGCTCATACCTTTCGCGATGATGCGGCCAAGCACATCGGTCGAGCCTCCGACCGCCAATGGAATGATCATGGTGATGGGGCGTGACGGATAGTCGTCCGCGCGCGCTGGCGATGCGATGGCGACGCCGGCGGCAATCGCCGCGGCGAAGATTGACTTGCCGATCATGAGCGTTCTCCCTGCGGAACAAGATATACCGGGTGCGTTGCCGGACAAATTGAATCGTGGTTCAGTTATTTGCTGATGTTCTAGCGATTCTGATCGGCTAATTGCCAATGCCGTATCGCCGCACCGAAAATGTCGAGCGCCGGCTCGCGGCGCGGCATGACGCCATCGTCGTGGCGGCTCGCGATATCGCCAGCGAAGGCGGCATGGCGGCAGTGCAGATCGTGCCGGTGGCGCAGCGCGCCGGCATCGCGGCCGGTACGGTCTATCGTTATTTCCCGGCCAAGATTGATCTCGTTGCCGCGCTGCTCGGTGAGATTTCCGAAGCCGAGATCGGTGCGTTGCATCGTGCTGCCGATGGCGCGCCCGGTCCGCTCTCCGCACTGGCCGCCTCGATCATGACGTTTGCAACACGCGCGTTGCGTGAGCGCCGTCTTGCCTACGCGGCAATCGCCGAGCCGATCGATGCCGAGCTCGACGAGGTGCGGCTTTTATATCGGCAGTCGCTGGCAGCGGAGTTTGCGCGGCGCATCACGGCGGCGATGAAGGGCGGCCATCTTCCTGACCAGGATGCGGGGCTTTCAGCCGCGGGCCTGGTCGGCCTGCTGATCGAAGGGCTCGTCGGACCGTTGGCTCCGGACGCCGCCGGCCGCGAACGCACGGTGGTGCAATCGATTGCTCTTATTGCCTTGCGAGCGCTTGGCGTTGCCGACGCGCGGGCCCGTGGACTGGTCGTGCAGACCGTTATTGCAGGTTAGTGCGAGAGCAGCGCCGGTACGGTCAGCGAACGCAGCATGCTCTGGGTCACGCCGCCGAGGATGAATTCCCGCAGTCGCGAGTGCCCGTAACCGCCCATGACGATGAAGTCCGCGCCGTTGTCGGCGGCATGGGACAACAGGGCATCGGCGACGTCGATACCAGCGCTATCGATGCGTTTGATCTCAACATTCAGTCCGTGGCGGGCGAGGTGTTGGCCCATATCGGCGCCTTCGATCTCGTCTTTCTTGCCGCTATCGTTGCTTACAATAACGACCTCGACGCGCTTGGCCTTTTCCAGAAACGGCATGGCATCGGCGATGGCGCGCGCTGCCGGCCGGCTGCCGTCCCAGCACACCATGATGAGGTCGAGCTTGAGCGGCCCCTTCTGGATATACGGCACCACGATCATCGGACGGCCGGATTCAAACAGCGTATTTTCGGCGATGATTTCTTCGATCGAATTTGCTTCGGGATCGCACTGACCGACAATGGCAAGATCGAACCGCCGCGCCATACGGCCAAATTTGTCGCCCGATCCGGCAGCGCTCGCGTTAAGCGCGACCGGCTCGGCGGATACGCCGGCGCGGGACGCCGCGGCGCTAAACCGGTCGATCGCGTCTTTCGAAGCCGACTGGTTGTCCGCCACCTGTGTATCGATCACTTCAGCCGGAACATAGCCGGTGCCCGACACCGGAATGATCGGATCAAAGACAAATGCGACGCCCGCAAGGTGGGCATTGAATGCCTCGGCGACCGATACCGCATAGTTTGCGACCACGCCGCCATTGTCGCCGAGACTTAAATTAACAACGATATCCTTGATCATGACCGCTCCCGGGCGGCGCGGACTTTTGCGCGCTTGTTACTTCTTGGTGCCGTCCGCCTTGAACTGGCTGACATAGGCCCAGAGGTCGTTGACCTCCTGCTGATTCTTGATGCCGGCGAAGATCATTTTGGTTCCAGGCACCACACCGCGCGGATCCTGGATGTATTCCTTGAACTTCGCCTCGTTCCAGACGATGCCCGAGTTCTTGTTGGCATCGGAATATTCGAAGCCATCGACGCTGCCGGAATGGCGGCCATCAAGCCCATTCAGTTCCGGGCCGATCTTGTTCTCGGCGTCCTCGCCGATGGAATGGCAAGGCAAGCACTTATGGAATGAAATCTCGCCCTTGGCGGCGTCCTGAGCCCACCCGGCGCTCGCGGAGGCGACGATCAAGCCAGCGGCAATAATCAGCGACTTCATTGGTAATGGTCTCCCTTGATTCCTTGGCGTATCCACGCCTTAGCCTTGCCCACGAACCTTAGCCGTTCAAGCGGCCCGGATGGAATGTGTCAACGGCCAAAATCGATCATCAGCCACGGGCCGTGCAGCCACATGAGTATTTTCCCGCTATAATGACGGCATAATAACGAACGGAAGTGCGAGAAGTTCGATGCCGGTTCTGATGCCGCTTTTCGATGACGCGGTGCTAAAGCGCCGCGCCGAGATCGTGGCGGCGCTCAAGCGAATCGTGCCGGGCGAGGGCGTGATTGCCTCCGAAGAGGCGATGCGGCCCTACGAGAGCGACGGCCTTACGGCCTATCGGCAGCTTCCGATGGTCGTCGTGCTGCCGGAAACCACCGCGCAGGTCTCCGAAATCCTCAAGTACTGTCATGGCGAGGGCATCAAGGTTGTGCCGCGTGGCGCCGGGACATCGTTATCGGGTGGCGCGCTGCCGCTCGGCGACGGCGTGCTGCTCGGCATGGCCAAATTCAATCGTATCCGCGACATCGACTACGACAACCGTGTCGCCGTGGTCGAGCCCGGAGTGACCAATCTGGCGGTCTCTCAGGCGGTCGAGCATGCCGGTTTCTATTACGCGCCCGATCCGTCATCGCAGATCGCCTGCACCATTGGCGGCAATGTCGCGGAAAACTCCGGCGGCGTGCATTGCCTCAAATATGGCATGACCGCGAATAACCTGCTCGGCTGCGAATTGGTCCTGATCACGGGCGAAATCATCCAGCTCGGCGGCCGTCACCTGGACTTCAGGTGGTTATGATCTGCTCGGCGTTGTGACCGGCTCCGAAGGTTTGCTCGGCGTCGTCACGGAAATCACCGTGCGTATTCTCAAACGCCCGCAGACCGCGCGTGCGGCCCTGATCGGTTTCCTCAAATCCGAGGACGGCGGTGAGTGCGTTGCGCGCATCATCGGCTCCGGCATCATTCCGGGCGGCATGGAGATGATGGACCGGCCGGCGATCCATGCGGTCGAGGAATTCGTCCATGCCGGCTATCCGCTTGACGTCGAAGCGCTGCTGATCGTCGAGCTTGATGGTCCGCGCGCCGAGGTCGATCATCTGCTCGAACGCGTCCAGGAGATCGCGCAACAATGCCGCGCAGTGACGTGCCGGGTGTCGAACTCGGAAGACGAGCGGCTGTTGTTCTGGGCTGGGCGCAAGGCGGCATTCCCTGCGGTCGGCCGCATTTCGCCTGACTACTTGTGCATGGACGGCACCATTCCGCGCGCCAAGCTGCCGCTGGTTCTGATGCGCATGCAGGAAATGTCGGCCAAGTACAGCTTGCGCGTCGCCAATGTGTTTCACGCCGGCGATGGCAACCTGCATCCGCTGATCCTTTATGACGCCAACAATCCCGGTGAGCTTGAGCGCGCCGAGCAATTCGGCGCCGACATCCTGCGGCTCTGCGTCGAAGTGGGCGGCGTGCTCACCGGCGAGCATGGCGTCGGCGTCGAGAAGCGCGATCTTATGCCGGTGATGTTTTCGGAGATCGATCTCAATCAGCAGCAGCGCATCAAGTGCGCGTTCGACGACAAGAGCCTGCTCAACCCCGGCAAGGTATTCCCGACCTTGCACCGCTGCGCCGAGCTCGGCCGCATGCACGTCCACGCCGGACGCACGGCGTTCCCCGACATTCCTCGGTTTTAGTTGTCTGAAATGAAATTCGGTCTTTTCAGTTCGGCGCAGGCCAGCAGCCACGATCTCGGTCCGGAAACCGGACAGGGCTTTCGCGACTATCTCGAATACAATATCGAGGCCGAAGCGCTCGGCTATCGGTCGAGCTTTTCCGTCGAGCATCATTTCACCGGCTGGAACCAGGTGTCGGCGACGCTGATGCTCCTGATGGCCTTGGCGATGCGCACCAAAACGCTGCGGCTCGGCACTGCGGTCATCGTGTTGCCGTGGCACAATCCGGTGTTGCTGGCGGAGCAGGCAGCGACACTCGACCTGATGTCCGGCGGCCGGTTCGATTTCGGCATCGGCAAGGGCTATCGGCACAGCGAGTTCAAGGGTTTTCAGATCGCGCAGGAAGAATCCGAGGCGCGGTTTGAGGAAGCCGTCGAGGTGATGACGCGGGCCTGGACCACGCGGGAGCGTTTCTCCCACCGTGGCAGGTTCTGGCACTTCGAGGACATCGTAGTCGAGCCGCCGCCGGCGCAACGGCCACATCCGCCGCTATGGATCGCCGCTGCCAGCGAGCCCTCGATCCGCCGGGCGGCTGCGCGCGGCTTCAATTTGATCCTCGATCAATACGCCAGCGCCGCGGCAATCGGCCAGCGCATCGGTATCTACAAAGCGGAGCGCAAGGCGCACGGCCTCGAATTCGATCCAATGCAGGTGGCGGTGGCGCGCCAGCTCTACGTCGCCAAGGATGAGGCCGATAAACAGGCCGCGATCGCGCGCCAAGCCGCCTACACCAAGCGGACGGTGGATGTATCGCGCGCGCCCGAGCGCAAAGGCGGCTCACACGTCCTTGCTTACGCCGACAAAGCGGGCGGCACCGAAGAGAATGCGCTTTACGGCACGCCTGACGAAATCTGCACGATGCTCCAGGCCTTGCAGGAGCAAGGCGTCGCTTATGTGCTGCTCACCATCGCCGGCGGCGCTGGGCAACTGCGCCGCTTTGCCCATGAAATCATGCCAGTGTTTGCCCGATCTGCGCCTGCGGCGGATGCGGCCGAATAATTACGAGTGTGGCGGAGTTGAAGTTCCTCTTATTGTCGTGGCTGGCTTTGAGAGGAACTTCAGATCCAAAGCCCGCGAGATGCATGGAGTTGCCGGGACCATTCGATGGGAAGTCATCTGAAACCGCGCGATGGCGCAGAAGTGGAGCAGGCGATTCGCTCCGCGCTCGCCGATGGCAAGACACTGGAAGTGGTCGGCCGTGGCAGCAAGCAGGCTATCGGCCGTGCGGCGCAGTGGGACGCAACGCTCGACCTTTCCGAGCTGTCGGGCGTCACGCTTTATGAGCCGGAGGAATTGGTGTTGTCGGCCAAGGCCGGCACGCCGCTTGCCGAAATCGAAGCTTTGGTCGCTGCGAGCAAACAGGAGCTTGCCTTCGAGCCGATGGACTATGCGGCGGTGCTGGGGAGCGATCCCGGCTCAGCCAGCATCGGCGGCGTGCTGGCGGTGAACCTCTCCGGCCCGCGCCGGATCAAAGCCGGCGCCGCGCGCGATCATTTCCTCGGCGTCAACGCAGTGTCGGGGCGTGGCGAGACCTTCAAGTCCGGCGGCCGCGTGGTCAAAAACGTGACCGGCTATGACATTTGCAAGCTGCTTGCCGGATCGTGGGGCACGCTGGCTGCCATGACCGACGTCACGATCAAGACTTTGCCGCGCGCCGAGACCGAGGCCACGGTGCTGGTCCTGAACCTCGATGATGGAGCCGCCCGAAAGGCGATGTCCGCTGCCACCGGATCGTTCGCCGATGTCTCGGCTGCTGCTCATCTGCCGGCGACCGTTGCGGGGCGCATCCCGGAAACGGCGGTGGGTCGGGCCGCGGTAACGGCATTCCGGCTTGAGGGCGTGGCGCCATCGGTTGCCGACCGCAAAGGCGTCCTGGAAAAGACGCTGGCGCCGTTCGGCACGCTGGGGGCACTCGATGAAACTGCATCCCGCGCGTTATGGCGGGCTGTGCGTGACGTCACACCCTTCGCGGCTAGCGGCCCCTCCGGCGGGCGCGACCTCTGGCGGATTTCGACCGCGCCGACGCAAGCGCCGAGCCTCGGTCGAACGCTTGAACAGTGCGATGCGGAGTTACTGTACGATTGGGCGGGTGGACTCGTCTGGGCCGCGCTGCCGGCATCGAACGATGCTCACGCCCGGCAAGTGCGTGCCGCTGTCTCAGAAGCTGGCGGCCACGCCACGCTGATCCGCGCGCCGGCGGCTGTGCGGGCGGCGGTCGAGGTTTTTTCGCCTGAACCCGCTCCGCTTGCCGCGCTCACGGCGCGGGTGCGGCGAAGTTTTGATCCGCAGGGCGTGCTCAACGCCGGGCGCATGTGGGCGGGCGTGTAATCAATGCAGACATCGTTTACCCTCGCCCAATTGGCCGATCCTGACACCGCGGAATCGGAAAAAATCCTGCGCGCGTGCGTGCATTGCGGCTTCTGCACCGCGACCTGTCCGACCTACGTGCTTGACGGCAACGAGCTCGATTCGCCGCGCGGGCGCATCTACCTGATCAAGGAGATGCTGGAACACGATCGGCCTGCGACCGCCGAGGTCACCACGCACGTCGATCGTTGCCTGTCCTGCCTCGCCTGTATGACGACGTGCCCATCGGGCGTGCACTACATGCACCTGGTCGATCACGCCCGGGTTCATATCGAGAAAACCTATCGCCGACCGCTCGCCGATCGCCTGTTGCGCGCGATGCTGGCGTGGCTGATGCCGTATCCGCAGCGCTTTCGGCTCGCGTTACTGGCCGCACTGGTCGCCAAGCCGTTCACGCCGCTCGTGGAAGCCTTGGGTCTCGAGCGGCTCGGAGCGATGCTCCGCCTCACGCCGTCACATCCGCCGCATTCAATGCGTACCGCGCAAACCATTCCCGCCGTTGGACAACGCAAGGGCCGCGTCGCGTTGCTTGCCGGCTGCATCAACGACCTCCTGGCGCCGCAGATCAATGAGTTGGCGATTCGCGTGCTGACGCGGCACGGTTTCGATGTGGTGCTGGCAAAAGGCGCCGGCTGTTGCGGTTCGTTGGTTCATCACATGGGCCGCGATGATGAAGCGTTGGCGCAAGCGCGCGCCAACATCGATGCCTGGAGCGTTCTCGAAAATCTCGACGCCATTGTCGTCACCACCTCGGGCTGCGGCACCACTGTCAAAGACTATGGTTTCATGTTTCGGACTGATGCTGCCTACGCCGAGCGCGCCAAAAGAATTTCCAATCTTGCCAAAGACATAGCCGAGTTTATCGGCGGCGTGTCGTTGCAGCCGGCAGTGGGTGTTCCGGCATTGGCCGTCGCCTATCACGCCGCATGCTCATTGCAGCACGGACAAAAAATTAGGAGCCAGCCGAAGGAGCTGCTCGCGACGCTTGGCTTCGTTGTGAAGGATGTCCCGGAGGGTCATCTCTGCTGCGGCTCCGCAGGAATCTACAACATTCTTCAGTCCGCCATTGCAACGCGACTGCGCAAGCGTAAAGTCGATTCTATCGAAAGCTTGCGGCCTGATGTGATTGCTGCCGGCAATATCGGTTGCATCACGCAGATCGCAGCGGGCACGGAACTTCCAATCGTCCATACGATCGAGTTGATCGATTGGGCCACCGGCGGTCCATGTCCGTCCGTACTGCGGTCGCTTGTTCGGGGTGCGGCCAGAGGGGACTCCATTTCAATCCGGTAGGATCGGGAGGTCGATCATGGCGAAGAAAGCGAAGTCGAAAAAGAAATCAGCGAAGAAGAAAAAGGCCGCGCCGGCGCGCAAGAAAAAGGTATTGAAAGCGGCGAAGAAGGCAGCCCCGAAGAAGAAAGCCAAGAAGGCTGCACCTAAGCGCAAGGCAGTAGCTAGCAAGGCACCGGCGAAGAAGCGCGCGGCACCGAAGCCCGCGCCGATGATGGCGGCTCCTGAGCCAGCGGTTCACAAAGCGCCAGCCAAGAAGCGTGCGGCGCCGAAGCCCGCGCCGATGATGCCCGCTCCAGCGCCGGCTCCTGAGCCAGCGGCTGCTCCGGCTCCGCCGCCGAGCTCGGACGCTAGTTCCAGCTAACGGGTCTCGACTTTGAACGGACGCGGCGTCGGACACTCGCCGCCGCGTCAAGATGCGCCGGAACTCCTTGCCTCCCAGGTGCATTGCATCGGTTCGGCGAGGCCAATACCATTGGCGATACATGAAGATGGACGGCGAGGCGTCGCCGTTCCAATGCCGGCTTTAGCCGGCCATTTTGCTTCCTGGGAGGTACGCTATGCCGACCTATAACATCCTGCTGATGGGCGCATCGTATGGATCGCTCCTGGCGTCGAAACTTTTGTTCGGCGGCCATTCAATTCATCTCGTCTGCCTGCCCGCTGAGGCCGATCTGATAAATGCCGAAGGCTTCAAGGTTCAGCTTCCGGTGCGGGGGCGCAAAGAGCCGGTACTCCTGGAGTTCGAAAAAATTGCCCGGCAAGGTGACCGCCGGTCCGGCAACCGGCGTCGATCCCAAGCAATATGACCTCATCGGCCTGTGCATGCAGGAGCCGCAATATCGTTCGCCGGGCGTGCGCGAACTGCTCGATGCGGTTGGAAAATCACGTGTGCCCTGCATGTCGATCATGAACATGCCGCCGCTGCCTTACGTCAAGCGTATTCCCGGCCTCGACTACAAGGCGCTGGAGCCGGCTTATACCGATGCGCGTGTTTGGGATTTTGTCGATCCCAAGAAGATCACGCTTAACAGTCCCGACCCGCAAGCGATTCGCCCGCCGGACGGCAAGGCCAATGAATTGTTGGTCACGCTGCCGACTAATTTCAAATGTGCGAAGTTCGACGAGGACAAGGATACGCAGATCATCCGCAACCTTGAAAAGGACGTCGACGCTGCGCGCTTCGATACGCCGGAAGGCAAGATCGAGCTGCCGGTGAAACTGAAGGCCTACGACTCGATCTGGGTGCCGCTCGCCAAGTGGTCGATGCTGCTTGCCGGCAATTATCGCTGCATCACCAAGGATGGTATGCGCACCGCCCAGGAAGCCGTGCATTCCAATATCGAAGAAGCGCGTTCGGTCTACAACTTCGTGTTCGACCTTTGCGTCAAGCTGGGCGCCAACCCGGCAGACCTCGTGCCGTTCGAAAAATACGCCGCTGCCGCGCAATCGCTGACCCGGCCGGCTTCGGCGGCCCGAGCGTTGCAAAACGGCGCGCCGAACATCGAGCGGGCCGACAAGCTGGTGCAACTCATCGCCAGGCAGAAGGGCCTGAGCAATCCGGCAATCGACGCCCAAGTGGCGCTGGTCGATGCCCGGCTTGAGGCTAACCGCAAGAAAGCAGCAGCCTAAGTATCTAGTGTGGCATTATCTTTTCGGAGCACTGGCGTTACCTTCGGACCAAGTCCGAGAATGCGCGTTTCCGATTGTGCTCTGCTCCGCTAGACGACTTCGACGTCCTGCCAGAATCCGAATCGGTCTTTGACAGCCTTCATTTCGGGCTTGGGCGATTCATACGACCACGCAGCCCGGGGATGCCGGTTGCCGGCCACGACGACATCGTAAAACTGCACGCCATGGGGGCACTTCAGATCCTCGGTGGTCTTTTCAGTCTTTTCCAGCCAGTCCATCCGGACCGCTCCCGGCGGAAAGTACTGATACCCCTTGCAATCAATGACTTCGTTGCTCTCGGCAACGACCTTGTTGTCGACGACCGCTTTCATCGCCAGTCCTCCGCTGTACTTGCAAGACTATAGCTGGGACCGGAATCGAAGCCGCGCAAGCTGGATTGAAGCGCTAGATGCGCAGCCTTTACTGCCAGGAAGTAATCCACAGCCCAGGTCACGCGGTGGCTCGGAAAGGCCGGCCAAAGGCCCAAAAGTGTATCTCCCAAGCCACAGTGATTGTTAAACTAATGCTAAAAGGGCCCAAAAGATTAAAAAGGCATCAGATGACTATGTTTTAACCTTGGCTATCTCATGGCCGCTTTTAAAAATGGCCCTCGTGTTCAGGTGTTCTGGTCACACACAGTTTTGATGCTGTAAGCGGCCCGGCGGTTGGTGGCCACGAACAGGGGAAAAAAGGGGCTAACGATGAAAACAGTAGCTTATTCTTTGGTTCTGGCGGCCGGGTTGATTTCGACCTCCGCGATGGCGGCCGATATGGCCGTGAAGGCGCCGCCGGCTGCGGCAGCTCCTGCATCGCCGTGGGACTTCGTCATCACCGCTGCGTTGATGAACGACTATAATTTCCGCGGTATCAGCCAGTCGGATCATAAGCCCTCGACACAAGCTGGCTATGAACTCCGCTACAATTCGCTGCCGACCCTGCAATGGTACGGCGGTGTCTCTGGCGAGAGCATCGATTTCCCGAATAACGCGGCTGCTGAAATCGACTTTTACGCCGGTGTCCGCCCGACCTTCGACAAGCTCGCCCTCGATTTCGGCGCTTGGTACTACTACTACCCGGGTGGCAACTGCTACGCAGCGGCAGCCGCACTCTGTGACAGCAATTGGAGCGGTGTCACCGGAACTCCCCCTACGCAGCTCAACGCGTTGGGCGGTAACGTTTCCAAGGCGAACGACAGCTTCTACGAAATCTACGGCAAGGCCACTTACACGTTCAACGATCAGTGGGCTGCTGGCGTTCAGGAATGGTATTCGCCGAGTGTCGTCAATACGGGCGCGCGTGGCTGGTTCTCCGCCGGTAACGTCACCTGGACCGCCCCGGGCACTTTGCTGCCGAACGGTCTCGGCATGTATATCTCTGGTGACCTCGGATACTGGGATCTCGGCACCAGCGACGCGTTCTACGGAGTTACCAAGTACACGAGCTACGCCACTTGGGATGCCGGCGTCGGTTTCACCTACAAGGTGCTGACACTCGATCTGCGCTACATCGACACCAACCTCAGCAAGTCTGAATGTAACGCCTTTACCAGTGCGCAGAATGGAACGTTCTCGCCCGGCAACATCACCGCGCAGAACCCGAACGGTCTCGGCTCCAACTGGTGCAGCGCGGCTTTCGTGGCAAAACTCTCGGCTTCGATCGACTTCGCTTCGAACCTGAAGTAAGCGACGACTGAGCCTTTAAAACGCTAAGGCCGGTGGCAGATCGCCACCGGCCTTTTTCTTTTCTAAGGGCCTTTTATTCCGCCGCCGAAGCGAGCGGCACCTCTCGAGCCTGGTGCACCGCCTGATCGGTCGATACCTCGACACGGCGGCGATGGAAGGCGGCTAGCGTTGAGCGATGGCCGATGGAAATGATGGCCGTGCCTTTGAGCCGCTCCTGCAGCAAACGATAGAGCTGCGCTTCGGCCGGCTCGTCCAGTGAGGCCGTCGCTTCGTCGAGCAAAAGATAATCCGGCGCGTAGAGCAGGGCGCGCGCCACGGCGAGGCGTTGCTGTTCTCCAAGCGACAGCATCCGGTTCCAATGCCCCTCTTCGTTCAGCCTGCCCAAGAGTTGGGGCAACCCGACCGCAGTGAGCACGTCGGAGAGATGGGCATCATCGAATGTACCCGCCCGAGCCGGGTAAGTGATGGCGTCGGCCAGCGTCGCAACCGGGAAATACGGGCGTTGCGGCACCAGCATGACCTTGGCGTCCGTTGGCACAGTGATTTGGCCGGCGCCGAACGGCCAGATACCGGCGATAGCGCGGAACAGAGTCGACTTGCCGGCGCCGGAAGGTCCGGTGATGAGGGTCTGGTCACCGGAGGGGAACGATAAATGCTCGGCGCTGAGCAGCGGCTCGCCCTTGGGCAACCGTATCTCCAGATGATCAACGTCGAGTGCGTGGCCGCCCGCTTGTGGCAGCACCTCGATGGCGGGCGGCGTCAGTGCGGCCGCCCTGCCGGCCTCGATAGCGCTCTCGAAGCCTTCCAAGCGCTCGACCACCGCCAGATATTCGGCGATCGAGCGATACGACGTTACGAAGTAAGACAGTGCGCCCTGCACGCTGGCGAAAGCGGATCCGGTTTGCATCATCCCGCCGAGTTGCATTTTGCCCGCGAAATACACCGGCGCCACCATGATGTACGGAAACAGCACCGCGGCTTGGCTGTAGCTCTGGGTAAACCACATCAGTTTCTTCTGCCGCTTCATGATGGCGATCCAGTTCGTAACCACCATGTTGAAGCGGTTCTGGTGACGCTCGCGCTCTGCGGCCTCGCCCTGCAAAGACGCGATTTGCTCGGCGTTTTCGCGCGACCGTACCAGGTTGAAACGGAAATCGGCTTCAAAGCGCTGCTGTTGGAAGTTCAGTGCCACGAGCGGCCAACCGAGCAGGTGCGTCAGCCAGGTGCCGATCACGGCGTAGATCAATGCCGCCCAGACCAGATAGCCGGGGATGCTGATACCGAACAGTTCGAGCGGTGCATCCACGGACAGCCGCCATAGAATCACAACGAACGAGCCGAGCGTAACGCAGGAATTGAGTAGCCCGAGCCCGATCGAAAGCGTGCTCTGGGTGAACGATTGCAGGTCTTCGGCGATGCGTTGGTCCGGGTTGTCCGCGACATCGCCGATGAGCTGCATACGATAGTGGTTCGCGGTATTGAGCCACTGCCGCAAATAGGTTTGCGTCATCCAGCGCCGCCAGCGGATTTGCAGCCAAAGATTGAGATAGGTCTGATAGACCGCGAGCAGCGTGAAAACTGAGGCGATGATGCAAAAATAGAGGATCGCGCGAACAAAGCCCTTCGAGTCGTGGTCCTGCAGCGTATTGTAGAAAAAATTGTACCAAGTGTTCAGGATCACATTGATCGCAACAATGGCGAGTTCGATCACGATCACCGCGGCAAGCAGGACTCTTCCGTACCAACGATCTTCAGAGCGGAAATAGGGAATAGCCAACCGCCAGATGACGGAGAGGGACGAGGCAAGGCGCTTCACGAATGACCTCCGATGAGATGAGTGCGGTGCAATGCGAAACGATCAAAACGCATTGGCAGGACTTTGAAGGGCAGGACTTTGAAGTAATGCGATCGCCAAAACCGCGATGGTGCGTTGCAATATCATAAACTCATCCGGACCTGCAGGTGGCGTGCGCGCTTAATGCGACCATTGAACTGGGCATAGGTTGCTCAATTCGCCTAAAGAATTGGCAGTGAATCTTGCTTTCTTCGTGTCGGTAGAGGCATTCTGCCGCCCGCACGTCCGGCCAACGGACGGCGGAAAAATAACAACCATTCGCAAGTCCTGCGCTGGGGAGGAGTTGTCGATGTTCACTCAAATTCTCGATCCGACCGGAAACCTGTTTCTGACTTGGTTGGTGGCACTTGTTCCGGTCGTTTTGTTGCTGGTGCTGTTAGCGGGCTTGCGCATGTCGGCGTGGCTAGCGGTAATCATCGGCTCGATCGTCACGTTCTTGCTTGGCCTTTGGGTCTGGCAAATGCCGCTTGGCGACGGAATCAATGCCTATCTTTACGGTGCCGCAACAGGTGTATGGAACGTCGACTGGATCACGTTTTGGGGAGTGATGCTCTTCAACACGCTGGTTGACGACCGGTGCGTTCGAGAAGCTTCGCCGCTGGCTGGTGCAGCAGGGAACCCGCGATGTCCGGGTGCAGACCATCCTGTTTGCCTGGGCCTTTGGTGCGCTTCTCGAGGGGCTGGTCGGTTTCGGCTATCCGTGGGCCTTTGTCGCACCGATCCTGATTACGCTCGGCATCCCGGCGCTCGATGCGATCCGCGTCGCGGCGATCGCCAATAATGCGCCGGTTTCCTACGGCGCGCTCGGCGCTCCGATCATCGCGCTTGCTGCGGTGACAGGAATGCCGCTGTTGGCGCTATCGGCCTCGGTCGGCAAAATCGTGGCAATCCTGGCGCTGTTGCCGCCGTGGATTCTACTCTATCTCGTCAGCGGCAAAGGCGGCCTCAAGGGCGCGTGGCCGCTCGCTGTGGTCGGATCGCTTGGGTACATCGCCGGACAATTGCCGACTGCCATTTATCTCGGGCCGTACCTGCCAGACGTGATCGGCGCGATCGTGTGTTTTGTTTGCCTGCTCCTCTTGCTCAAGGTGTGGCAACCGGCACAGACGCTCGGCTATGGCGGCGTACCTTTAACCGCGGCTCAGGCGGCGCAAACCGAGAGCCATGGCATGTCGGCCGGCGATGTGTTCCAGGGCTGGCTGCCGATCATCGTTCTGGTTGTGGTCGTTGTGCTGTGGACCGGCCCGTGGTCGCCGCTTCCCGCAATCAACTGGCTGCATCTGCAAGTCGCCGCCAAGTCTTCGTTGACTGCGAACGCAACCATCGTGGCGGGATTCGACTTCAAACCGTTCGTCGGCGGCACGGCGATTTTGGCGTCGTGGATCATCGTTGCCTTGCTGCTGCGGGTCACCGGCGCGCAACTTGCCGAAATCTTCAAGAAGACCTGGTCGCAGATGTGGGGCGCCTGCCTGGTTGGCTTCTTCATCTTCGGCCTGGCTTATGTCTTCAACTATTCGGGCATGGCCGGTTCGCTCGCCAGCGCCTTCTCCAAGATCGGTCCGGCCTTCATCGTGGTTGCGCCGCTGCTTGGCTTTATCGGTGTCGCACTGTCGGGATCGAACACCTCGACCAATGCGATGTTCGGCAAATTCCAGGCCTTGGTCGGCCAGCTGCTCGGCTTCCCGCTGATGCTGTTGCCGACGCTTAACTCGGTCGGCGCGGAAATCGGTAAGCCGATTGCGCCGCAGACCGCGAGCGTCGGGGTTTCGACCAGCGAGTTCGTTCGCAATGAGGGTGAGGTGATCCGTCACAATTTCGGCTGGACCCTCGTGCTGCTGGCCTACCTCGTACTGATCGGCGTCGCCTGTTACCTGTTCTTCCCGGGTATTGCGCAACTGCCGAAGCCGTAACGGGAACTCCGCGCATAGCGAAATAGCGAGTAGCGAACAGGGGGGTTGTTCCTCCATTCGCTATTCGCTACTCGCTATTGCCATGAAATTCTCGATTACATCGATACGCATCGCGCTGTTCCTTCTTGCCATCGCAATCTGGCCCGCTTCCGCAAGTGAGCCGTTTCCATTTGGCAGCGAAATGATGATGGAGGCGGCGCCGATGCAAGGCACCAAGCGCATGCCGATACTTGAAATCGACGACGACGGCGCAACGTCGATCGATCTGTGGTGCACCAGCGTGCAGGCTCAATCGACGGTCGGCGCGGATGGAACCATCACGATCGTTCCCGGCGCGTCAAAGCCGACAGAATGTACGCCGGAACGCGAAACCATCGATCAGGATCTGATCACGGCGCTCTCGCAGGCCACCGGCTGGAGGCGTAACGGCGATCTTATCGAGTTATCGGGCGCTACTACGCTGCGCTTTCGTCTGATGACGAATTGATCTGTTCTGGCAAGCCGGCCGGTCTGGGGCTGCGTGACAGCCGTGAAGCCTATTCGGCGGCCCAGCGGTGACTGGCGATCGGCGGCTGGTTAGCCGTGTTCACGCGGTTGCGGCCCATGAATTTGGCCTGGTAGAGCGCTTCGTCGGCTTGCTTGAGCAGCACGGTTGCGTCTGCCATGCTTGCAGTCGCCGTTGCCGTGCCAATGCTGACTGTCATTTTCATCGTTGCGCCGGGCTCGCCGAGCGGGGTCCGCTCGACTTTTGCCCGCAGCCGCTCCGCGACCGCGCCCGCTTGCTGGATGTCAGTCTCGGGCAGCAGCATGACGAATTCGTCGCCGCCGATGCGGGCCAGAATATCGGTTGGTCGCTTGTCCTCACGCGCCAGTTCGGCGACATGCACGATGGCGCGATCGCCTGCATCATGACCGAGTTTGTCGTTGATGAACTTGAAGTGGTCGATATCGAAAATCAGGAGCGACAGCGGCCGTTGATAACGCTGGAAGCGTTGCCATTCGGCTTCAGCAAGCATCAGGAAATGACGCCGGTTGTAGAGCTCGGTTAGTCCATCTGTCGTCGCGAAATGGTGCTGTTCGGCCGCGTCCCGCACCAGGTCTGTTACGTCGGTGTAGGTCATCATCCGGCCGCCAATAGGCAGCACGGCGCATTGCAGGCGCACTGTCCTGCCGTCGGACAAGATGACATCCGCGGGAGTAGGGTCGCCGTTGCGCACGGCGGTAATGCGATCGGCAATATACGTATCGAGTTGGTCCTCGGAAACGCCGCTGGCGTTTGTCAGCCGCGTGGTGTTCACGAGCTCCGCGTAAGTCATCCTGCGTTCGGCTATCTCGTCGGAGACTTTCCACATTTTACGCGCCGCGCTGTTCATGAATTGAACGCGCAGATGCAAATCCAGCAGTGAAACACCCTCTTTGACGTGATTGAGGGCTGTCTTGAAAACCTGCAACTCGTCGGCTTGTTTGACGATGTCGGTGACGTAGGTATAGCTCAACATCCGGCCGCCGTTCGGCAGCGGCGTGCCTTGAAAGCGGATGACTTCTCCGCTCGTTAGCCGCAAATCGACCGGCTTCGTGTTGCCCGTCTTCACATGCGCGACGCGCTGGGCGACATAGGCCTTGAGGTCTTGCTCCGGCACATCGTAGGCGCGTGTTTCGCAGCCGTGATACATCAACGAAACAAAGGCCGGTTTGGCGTCGGCCTTGTTGTCCGGCAGGCGCCACATCTTCCGGAAGGCGCGGTTGATGAACTGTGCGCGCAATTCGGAGTCCAGTAGAACGACGCCGAACGGTACCTCGAAAAGTGCAGCGCGCAGTGCCAGTAACTCGCCGCGCACGATCTCCGGGTGGCCGGTGTGGGCGGGTTCTGAGGGCGTTTCAAGTCCAGGCGCCGTGGCCGGAGCCTGATCCTGGTCCAGGTCAACGAGGTCTGTGCGTTGCGGCCGGAATTCGACACCGATACGGTTTTCCCCGTACCAGATCGCGGCGCATTGGCGGCTTGCGGCTTCGTGGTCGATTTGCAGATCGAAGGCCGGCGGAACGCCGACGACGTTCGCAACTTCGAGGCACGCACCCAAATTTGAAAGATTGCGGATTACACAATCGATGACCGACCGTCGATCGTTGAAAAGAATCCGGCCGTGACGCAAGGAGCGCGTCCGCGTTGCTTTGCGGCGCTCCTGCATCGTTTGCTGTTGCGAGTCCGAATTCTGCCTGATCGGATCTTGCATGGCCCGGCTCCTCCTGCGGAAGACCATCGTCAAGTCGGGCGAGCATGCGCCTTGTATGTTACGGAAGCCTGAGAGGAATCGCCGTAGTTAGCTTCATCATAAGCGCAGACTTACGGTACAGCCTGCAATTATGCGCCTTTGTTAAACTCATCGTTCACCACGCGGCCGCGCCAACGTAAGTTGTTCAGTTAGCTTCCAGTCCTGCTGCTTTGATGACCTTTCCCCAGCGTGCAATCTCCGACTGAACCAGATCGTGCATCGCCTCTGGTGAGCTTGACCGTACCGCTGCGCCAAGAGCTTTCAGTTTTTCGATCACGTCGGGTGATGCAAGGGCGTCGACCGCTGCGGCGTGCAGCCGGTTCTGAATATCGGCCGGTGTGCCTTTGACCGTTGCCAATCCGACCCATGTCTCAACCTCGAAACCGGGAATGGTTTCGGCCACTGTCGGAATGCCGGGAGTTCCCGGCCACGGTTCCTTGCTGGTCACGGCCAGGCCACGAGCCTGGCCCGCATTAATCTGAGGCATGCTGACAGTCGGTGTGTCGATTAGGACATCGACTTGTCCACCCAGAACGTCAGTCATCGGAGCCGTACCGCCCCGATAAGGCACGTGGATCAGTTTGACGCCGGCGTCCGCCGCGAGCAGTTCCCCGGTCAGATGCGGCACGCTGCCGACGCCGACCGACGTATAGCTGATCTTGCCTGGCGATTTTTTCGCCGCCTCCAGCAGTTCAGCGAGGTTCCTGGCGGGATAATCCTTTCTGACGGATATCATGTAAGGAAAGAACGCGACGGTGGTCAGCATCGCGAAATCGCCGACCGGATCGTATTTCAGGTTCTTGTAGAGGTTCGCCGTCGTTGCGTGCGCGGCCGTCAGCAACAGCAGGGTATAGCCATCGGGCGTCGCGCGCGTCATCGCCTCGGAAGCGACAATGCCGCTTGCGCCGGGCTTCGGCTCGACGATGACCGGCTGTCCCAGCCGCTCGCCTATGGCCTGACCAAGAATGCGCGCCATCGTATCGGCGTTGCCGCCCGCGCCAAAACCGTGAAGCAGTGTAAGTGGCCGCGATGGAAAGTCCTGCGCATGGATCGGACCCGCCGCCGCAACCATCGCGGCAACGATCACGCTCAATATAGACTTTTTCATTCGCGCTTCCTTCCTGATGCAGTGCCGCTTTTTGGCTTGCGGCTCGACAAATTTGCTACCTCGTGCAAAACCCGGATTACATTTTTCTTCCTTGCGAGGCTTTGCATGACGTCGCGTCCTGATTGGCGACACGACAACACCGGACGATTGTTGTTCGAATTCAACAAGACGATTTCAAGAACGAGTGTTGCAGCTTGTGAACGGCAAGGGGTTTCCTGATATCCGGATTCCGCATCTTGCGGTAACGCGTCATATTGACGTGACGGGCACCCGCATCGCCGATGTCGCCGCGCGTGCGGGAGTCACCAAGCAGTCGATGGGCGAAATGATCGATCAGCTTGACGGTATGAAGTATCTCACGCGCGCCGCCGATGCAGACGACAAGCGGGCGAAAATCGTGAAGTTTACGCGGGAAGGGCGAAAGCTTTTGGCGACGATCCAGGCGGCGGTCGCCACGACCGAAAAGGAACTGGCCGCTCGCATCGGTACCAAGGCGGTTAAGTCGCTCCGTGACGGGCTGACGGCGTATTGCCGGACGGACCATGAGGCTGCCGGGCAGGGCGCGGGACACCCCCAAAGCGGGCGGCAGCGGCATCTCTGATTGTGCAATCATCGTCTCACGTCGTGAAAAGGGCCGCATCGGGCTCGAGTCCCAGCATGACCTGCCCGACATTTTCGTAATTGGACTGACGCCCCTGAATTTGCTGGGTGACAGTGTGCATGTCGCGAAAACGGCGCTCGAATGTGTTCTTCCGGAACACCGCCGTCGATCCGAGCATGTGGTAGACGGTGTCGACTATTTCCGCTGAGCGATGAATGGTCCAGGTCGAAGCAAGGCGGATTTCAATTTTCTGTTCGAGCGTCGGCGCAGTCTCGGTGGCCAGCGACTGCCACAGGTCGCGCGCCGTACTGTGCAGGTAGGAGCGGGCCGATCGCCACGCCGCTTCGCAACGGCCGATCTGGGATTGGATGACGTTATTATCGCGTAGCGCGCGTTTCGATCCACCGGGCGTTTTTTCGCTGGCGAGCGCAATGGCATCGTCGAGCATCTGCCGCGCAATGCCCAAGGCGACAGAACCGAAACCGAAAGAATAAATATTGCTGGTACTCAACTTGAACAGCATGCCGGAATCCTTGCGCTCGGCTGCATCGTCGCGCGCAAATGAAAATCTCTCCGGTACGAACACATCGTCGGCGCGGTAGCTATCGCTGCCCGTTCCGCACATTCCCATCACATCCCAGACGTCGACGATCTTCAGGTCGCTGCGCGGGAACACCATCATCCGGATGATCGGTGCGCCCTCAGCCGTTGTTATTTGTTGGCCGGCCGAGTCGAAGAGATAGCTTTGTCCGCCGATCCAGCTCGCTTGGTGGCCGCCGCTGGCAAAATTCCAGGCGCCGGTGACACGGTAGCCGCCATCGACTTTGATAGCCTTTGAGGGCGCCGGTGGGCCCCAGGCAATGATGCCATCCGACGGTTTGAAGATTTCGGCTGCCGTCGCCTTGTCCAGATAGGCCGCCGCCATGGCGCAAGCCGAACACTGTGCAAGACACCAAGCCGTGCTGGCGTCGATTTTTGCGAGCGCCTCGATGACATCCGAAAACGCAGCAGGAGACAACTCCGCGCCGCCAAGCCAGCGAGGCTGCAACATCCGGTAGAAGCCGCCGTCAATCAGGGCTTGCACGGTCGGAGGCGTCAGCCGCCGCGTGCGTTCGATATTGCCGGCTTCGGCGGCAATGATCGGCGCAATGGCGGAAACGCGCGCAAGATAATCCTGCGGCGGCAAAGGCGACATGTCGTTCACGTCCGGTCTCCGCTTAGAAGCTCTGTAATATCTCTTAACCCGGAGGCGGCGGCGCTGTCATCCAAAAATCGTCAGGAGCCCTGACTTTTCTCGCAGGCGGATCGGTGTATGATGCGGGTCCGCGAAGCGACACAAGGGAGAAGATCTTGCAACAATCCGCGATCAAACCGCGCGGCGTCGTTCACTTTGGAATCCCAGTGAGCGATCTTGAGGCCAGCAAGAAATTCTACACCGAGCTGCTCGGTCTCAGTTTCCTGCGCTTTTCTCCAGCCTACCAGATCATGTTTCTGATGGCGGGCAAGGATTATGTGCTTTTGTGCAAGACCGACGAGCCGATAAAGCCGAACTCGGAAGGCAAGCGAACCGTGCATCACGCTTTTGCTGTCGAACCCAGCGCCTACGATGCAGCGAAGGAATTCCTGCAAAGCAAGGGCGTGGAGATTTTCGATGAAGAGAACCGGTCAACCGGCACTTTTCCAGGCCGGCAGTTCTATATCCACGACCCGGACATGAACGTGATCGAATTCAGCGAATGGGAAGGCAAGGCGTTCTGATCGCGACGCCGTTTTCCGGCGATGGCTTCGCCGACAAAAGGTCATTGTCGACAGCTGCAATAAAAACAAAGGGCGCGGATTGCTCCGCGCCCTTTGCCGTATCCGTGGAAGATGTATGGCTTAGAAGCCGCCCATGCCACCCATTCCGCCCATGCCACCCATTCCGCCGCCCGGCATTGCCGGCATCGCCGGCGCATCCTTCGGCAGTTCAGCGATCATGGCTTCCGTGGTGACCAGCAGGCCCGCTATCGAAGCTGCATCCTGCAGCGCGGCGCGTACAACCTTGGCCGGATCGACGATGCCTTTTTCGAGCATGTCGACGTATTCCTCGTTCTGCGCGTCGAAGCCGAACGTCTCGGACTTGTTCTCGAGCACCTTGTTGACCACGATCGAGCCTTCGACACCGGCGTTCTCGGCGATCTGGCGCACCGGCGCTTCGACAGCCTTCAGCACGATGTTGATGCCGGTCTGGACGTCCGGGTTGCTGTGGGTCAGCTTGCCGATCGCCTTCTTGGCGCGCAGCAGCGCAATGCCGCCGCCAGGCACGATGCCTTCCTCGACCGCGGCGCGGGTTGCGTTAAGCGCATCCTCGACGCGGTCCTTCTTCTCCTTGACCTCGATTTCGGTGGCGCCGCCAACCTTGATCACCGCCACGCCGCCGGCGAGCTTCGCCAGACGTTCCTGGAGTTTCTCACGGTCGTAGTCCGAGGTGGTTTCCTCGATCTGGGCCTTGATCTGGCCGACGCGGGCCTCGATGTCCTTCTTCTTGCCGGCGCCGTCGACGATCGTGGTCTTTTCCTTCTCGATCACGATCTTCTTGGCGCGGCCGAGCATTGCGGTGGTCACGCTCTCAAGCTTGATGCCGAGGTCTTCGGCAATAAGCTGGCCGCCGGTGAGGATGGCGATGTCTTCGAGCATGGCCTTCCGGCGATCGCCGAAGCCCGGCGCCTTCACCGCCGCGACCTTAAGGCCACCGCGGAGCTTGTTGACGACGAGGGTCGCCAGCGCTTCGCCTTCGATGTCTTCTGCGATGATCAGCAGCGGCTTGCCCGACTGCACCACCGCCTCGAGCACCGGCAGCATAGCCTGCAGGCCGGTCAGCTTCTTTTCGTGCAGCAGAATGTAAGCGTCTTCGAGCTCCGCCACCATCTTCTCGGCGTTGGTGATGAAGTAGGGCGAGAGATAGCCGCGGTCGAACTGCATGCCTTCGACGATATCGACTTCAGTGTCGAGCGACTTGGTTTCCTCAACCGTGATGACGCCTTCGTTGCCGACCTTCTGCATCGCTGCCGCGATCATCTTGCCGACTGCGGAGTCGCCGTTCGCGGAGATCGTGCCGACCTGGGCTACTTCCGATGATGACGCAACCTTCTTAGCGCGCTTCTTGATGTCTTCGATCACGGCGGCGACCGCGAGGTCGATACCGCGCTTGAGATCCATCGGGTTCATGCCGGCGGCAACCGACTTGGCGCCTTCCTTCACGATTGCAGCGGCGAGCACGGTCGCGGTTGTGGTGCCGTCGCCGGCCACGTCGTTGGTCTTCGACGCAACTTCGCGCACCATCTGCGCGCCCATGTTCTCGAACTTGTCCTCGAGCTCGATTTCCTTGGCGACAGTGACGCCGTCCTTGGTGATACGCGGTGCGCCGAAGCTCTTGTCGAGTATGACGTTACGGCCTTTCGGACCGAGGGTGACCTTCACCGCATTGGCCAGCGTCTCCACGCCGCGCAGCATGCGGTCGCGGGCGTCGCCGGAAAATTTTACGTCTTTCGCAGACATTTCTGATTTCTCCTGGTGTTTCGTTCAGTGCTAGGCGATCACGCCCATGATGTCGGACTCCTTCATGATCAGGAGCTCTTCGCCATCGAGTTTGACCTCGGTGCCGGACCACTTGCCGAACAACACGCGGTCGCCTGACTTCAATTCGATCGGAATGAGCTTGCCCGCCTCGTCGCGACCGCCGGGACCGACGGCTACGACCTCGCCTTCAGAGGGCTTTTCCTTCGCGGAATCGGGAATGATGATGCCGCCCTTGGACTTCTCCTCGGCGTCGATGCGTTTGACGACCACGCGGTCATGCAGTGGACGGAACTTGGTTTTCGCCATGATTATTCCTCATCGCCGCACCCGGGCGGCATTGGCGTTTCACAAAAAGATTATTTCTTTCAGCATCTTAGCACTCTTAAGAATTGAGTGCCAAAGCCCGTCGCGGAAATAGGGTTCTAGCCTTGCGCTGTCAAGCGGGCTGGCGCGGAATGCTTTACAGCGCAGACGCTATTGGCGGCGCGCGCAATACGACGTAAGCTCCATTGTGCCGGCCAGGTGCCGGGGACCGGAGAGGATCGAAAAGAATGCGCGCGCTAAGCCTCGAACAGGCCAACACCATCATCGCGGCGACTTTTGCAAAGGCAAAGAAAGAGCGCTGCCGGCCGATGACCGCGATCATTCTCGACGCCGGTGGCCGGGTTAAAGCGTTCCAGAAACAGGACAATGCCTCGATGCTTCGCTTCGAGGTCTGCTACGGTAAAGCTTATGCCTCGCTGGCGCTGGGCAGGCCCTCGAAACTCGTTCTGCAGAAGGCGAACGAGAAGCCGCTGTTCATGCGGTCGATCGAGAATCTGGCCGATTACCCGCTGTTTCTCGAAGGCGGAGGCCAGCTCATTCGCGATCGCGATGGCGAGGTGATCGCGGCGATTGGCGTCACCGGCGATGCCAACGAGATGGACGATATCTGCGCAATCGAGGGTATTCATGCCGTCGGTTTATGTGCGGATTCCGATTTCTTCGACGATCCGGACATGATGCGGGCGTTGAGTATCCACAAGTCGGAGCCGCTCAAGGATCCCCGTAAGCCGTCCGCAGCCAAAGCTGCACCGGGGCGGACGGGGCGTAACGGCTCAAAGCGGCGAAATGGCCTCCATATCGCCAAACCCGGGCCTTAAGGGTTAAGCGTGGAGGGAGACGTTTTGCAACTAAGTGGAAAGAACCGAGGCGTAAAAACGGGGCAATTGGCGGGGCCGGTGCTGAAGGCATTTGGTCCGGCTGGGACGTCGAATTTTTTGAGGGGAGCCCTTCATGAGCGCGTCGCTCCGTGATCCGCGGCTGCTTGCGAGCGTGGTGGGTGTGGCGGGGATTATGCTCGCCGGTTGCAGCACCAATAATTCCCCTCCGATCGAAACGCAGGCGCGCCACGCCGGCGGCCGTTCCCTCGATGCCGTCACAATATCGGCCGGAAGAACTGATCGGCCGCTGGGGTTACGGCGCCTATCACAACGACTCCGATCTTGCCCGCACCACGTCGGCGGCGCGCGCGCAATGCGGCCAGCCGGTGGTCATCAATCGCGGCCCAGCGGCGGCGTGATGATGTATCTCGCCGATAGCGCCGAGTTGCAGGAACTGGTGCTCAAAGGTCGGCCCGAGCGGCAAGAACTATATCGGCCCGCCCGGCGATGCCGGCGGCCCGCAGGACCGCGAGATCGTGTCGTTCGACGGCCGCACCATGGTGCTGCGCTGGATGGATCCGGAAGTTGCCGGCCGTTACGGCGTCGGTGTTTACGTGCGCTGCGCGGCGGAAGGTCCGGACCGCGCTCTGCGGGCGGCAAGCCGATGCGGCCGCAGTGACAGAGCCGCCGTTAAAGCATGATCCGGAAGGGATCCGGCCAAAAGCCTGCCACTAGTTGGACATGATCCGAAAGCCGCCCTGGACTACCAGGTATACCGGTTTCCAAAAGATCAGGCTTCACTAAAACATCCAGACCATGATCCGAATTCGACTCGATTGGATCGTCTAGGTACCGAACATCGCGTCGATCTCGGCCTGGGAAACGTGGCCGGAATCGTTATTGAGCCGCGGCCCATGCAGAAATTGCTCGCCATCGCGGCGGCCGACGCGGATTCTCGTGCGATATCTTCGAGTACGCGGGCGACATGATCCTCGACGAAATTCAGGATCGACAGAACCTTGGTGATGCGCTGGCCGGCGAGATCCTGGAAATTGCAGGCTTCAAAAATGCTGATGACGATGATCCTGGATATCCTGGACGAGGTCTTGCTCGATTTGCCGGTAAGCGCGGCGGATAGGTTCTTCGTTGCTTGATCGATCTCTTCCGCTGCGCCGAGGATTTTTTGTGTTGCTTGCTCGGTGCTGGAGACGACTTCGTCAGCTCATAAGCAATGCGCGTCATCGGCGGTGCATCGCCCGGCAAATCGGCGCCGTTGGTTTTGACCATGCTTCCGCTGATCGCGCCGACGATCAGGTTAAGCTCCGACGTGAGGCGTTCGGTCTGCGGTGCGGCTGATGTTTCCACCTTTATCGGAGACTGTATCGCCGCCGCCGTGATCATGGCGCGCAGTGCCGCGAGCTCGTTCATCAGCTCGGTGTGGCGCGACGGCACGTGCGGCTCCGCGATTTCGGCGGCGGCCGGCCGCACCGCGGCTGTCTGTTCAATACGGAAGATCTTGCGCGGCGCGGGCATTGCTGTCTGGAACCGGTTTCGCCGGAAACACTAGAAGCCTTCGACTTAATACCGCGTTCACGCAGCGCACGCGCGCGTTCCGTTAACCATCGTTATTGACCCGAAATAAACTGTAACTTGATGAACGATCTACAAAGAGCATCGGCGCCGCCGCCAAAGCGCGTGAAATTTACCAAACAGTCGAAGTTTAAGCTTCAATTCATCATACCGGCGCGGGCTCTCATCGCCGCGCGTCATTTGTTGTGTCAGCGTATCGGGTAAAGCAATGCGGCGTATCTGCATGTCCGCGCTCATGATGGGCGCATTCCTCGCGGCCGGCGAAAATGCGCCGGCTTTCGCGCAACAGGCCAATTCCGCCGGCGGTGGCGGCGGTTTCATCGAGATGATTTTCGCCGGTGTGGCGCGCGAACCGACAGTGCCACGGCCTTACCAGCCCGAGCCGGAATATCCGACTTATCCTCAGGCCAACATGTCGGCGCCACCGCAGCCGGGTTATCAAACCGCTTCCGCGGAAACTGCTTCGCAAACTGTGGTTGCTCCGCAGCCTGCAAACCAGGTGGCGACGGCGGCGCCAACGAACTCGCAATCGCAAGTGAACGACCAGGCTGCGCCGGAAGCGCAGGCAGCCAATCAATTGCCGGTATCGCGGCAGGCGAGCCGTCAGCGGCAAACCCGGCAACAGGCGCCGCGGACCTCGCGGCAAGTGGCTTATCAAGACGCTGCTGCTTCGGTCCCGCAGCCACGCCGTCAGGCCGCGCCGGATTCCGATTACGTGAACATCATTCCGATGCCGAGCGTCGGGCTACGAACCGCTGCCGCCGGTGAAAGAAGACCCGCCGGTTGCGTCGGCGCCGGCTTTTGCGCCGTCGAGCGACGGCGACATGGCGCATCCGCCGGTCGACCCGAAGTTCAATCGCCAGGTCGTCGACTACAGCAGCCCGGAAAAGCCGGGCACCATCATCATCGATACGCCGCACCACTTCCTTTATCTGGTGCAGGAAGACGGCAAGGCGATGCGCTACGGCATCGGCGTCGGCAAGCCCGGCTTCACCTGGCGCGGCGTCAAGACGATCACCGCGAAGAAAGAGTGGCCGGATTGGTATCCGCCGCCCGAGATGATACAGCGCCGGCCCGACCTGCCGCGCTATATGGCCGGCGGTCCGGAAAATCCGCTCGGCGCGCGCGCGATGTATCTCGGCTCGACGCTCTATCGCATCCACGGCTCCAACGAGCCCTGGACCATCGGCGGCGACGTGTCGTCCGGCTGTATTCGCCTGCGCAACGCCGACGTCATCGATCTGTACGGTCGCGTGCAGGTCGGCGCCAAAGTCGTGGTGATGTGATCGACGATCTGTAACGTCGCGCTCGGTCGAGCAGGCGCGGAAATGCATCGCCGCTGAAATAAGCGTATTCGCGCTCGCGCAGATCGGTCACCGGATCGAGCCGCGCGAGTTCGGCATCGACCTTGCCCGGATGGCACATGATCAAGCCGCCATCGGGCATGCCATCGAGGAATGTCGGAAACAGCGCGGCGTAATCGGCGCCCGGAACGAAACGCATAGGTCCCGGCAAAGGCCGGATTGGTGCGCACGCCATGGCGCGCCGGCGAGCTTGCGGAAGCGGCGGCTGAGACGGTCGAGCACCAGCGCCTTAAGATCGGCGAGGCGGCCGCTGCGCTCGGGGCCGGCCGCATTGCCGCACCCAGGCATTCGGCGCCGTCTCTTTATCGACGCGCAGGAAGGCGTCGCGCATTTGCGGAAACAGATGCACGTGCTGGTGGCCGTCGACAAAATCCGGCGGCCGGCCGAAGGCACGCGTTGAACGCCATCGAACTGACTTGCGATCTCGGCTGCTCAGCAGCTTGGGCTGCAGTGACGCGCAAGTGCGCGGCGTAACAGCACTGTCGAAAGCGACAGGAATGCGCCGTCGCGCAGCGGCTCAAACCCGGAGAGAGCGGGTGCAAACGGCGCCGTCAACGTCACATGCAGTCCGATCGCGCATGCGTCCCGCGGCTTCGAGCAGCGACATCCGCTTCGCTCTGATTGAAGCTCGGCGCCACGACCATCACCGACGTGGCATTGATGCGCCTGCGCCCAATAAGATCGCGGATTGCGGCGCTGACCGCAGGCGAGATGCCGTAATCGTCGGCACAGAGGATAATCCGGCGTTCGCTCATTCGGCGGCGGTGCGGGTCGTCGGTGCTGGGCTTCGCTTGCGTCGTCGCGCAGCTTCACGTCGTGCTCGGCGACGAAATAGACCGGGCGCGCTTTGATCTCGTAGAGGATCTTGCCGATATATTCGCCGACGACGCCAAGCATGACGAGTTGCACGGCGCCCAGCACCATGACGCCGACGAACACCGACGGATAGCCGGGCACGCTGGCGCCATGGACCAGCGTCTCGTAGATGATCTTGCCGCCATAGATCAGCGCGATCAGCGCAAGGATCAAGACCGAGCACGGTGGCCATGCGCAGCGGCGCCACCGAGAAGCCGGTCAGGCCGTTGAGCGACAGCCCGATCAGCGAGCGCAGTCTCCAGGTGGCTGCTGCCTTCGGCGCGTTGCTCCGGCTCATAGTCGATGCGCTTTTGGCGAAAGCCGATCCAGCTCGCCAGCCCCTTGAAGAAGCGATTGCGCTCCGGCAGTTGGCGCAGCGCGCTGGCGGCGCGCGGCGACAACAGCCGGAAGTCGCCGGCATTCTCCGGAATTTGTACGCGGCTGTCGGAATTGAGCAGCGCGTAGAACATCTTGATCGCGGCGCGCCGGGCGAACGATTCGTCGTCGCGGTTCGCCTTCGCGGTATAGATCACGTCGTAATCGTCATCGAGCCAGTGGCCGACCAGCGTTTCGATCAGCGCCGGCGGATGCTGGCCGTCGCCGTCCATGAACAGCACGGCGCCGCGGCGAGCGTGATCGAGACCGGCAAGCAGGGCCGCCTCTTTGCCGAAATTGCGCGACAGCGACACCACCTGAACGTCGAGCGCGGTGGCCGGCAGCGCGCGCGCAATGGCCAGCGTGTCGTCGGCGCTGCCGTCATCGACATAGACGACTTCGCAGGCGAGCGCCCGCGCCGCGGCGAGTTTTTGCGCGATTTCGGTCAGGCGATGCGTGCAGGCGCGGAAGCGAGGCCGCTTCGTTGAAGAGCGGCACCACGATCGACAAGCCCGCGCCGCCGCGGGTGGGCCGCCGCTCTTCGCACGTGTCATTATCTGGTCGCCAGCGGGGCTCATGCGTCGTTCCTATGCCGCTGGTTCTATAGCGCAATCGGGTTCTCTTGTGTATGCGGATACCGCAATGAACGGGACATCCCACTCCAATTCGACGCGCGGTCGGCTGGTGCGCGCCTGGCGCAATCGCGGGGTGAGCTTCAAAGCCGTCAGCTTTGCCATGGTCGGGGTCGTTAATACGCTGGTCGATTACGGCGTATTTCTGCTGGCGCGGGCGGTGTTGAGCGGGTCGGCGGCCGGGATCGCGGCGATCGGCTCGCTGTCGGATTTCTGCCAGTGCGGCAACGCCACAACGACGACGCTTGTCGTCGCCAATATCATCTCGTGGTCGCGTCGCGGTCACCGGCTCCTATGTCATGAACTCGTCGATCACGTTTGCCGCCGAGTTCGGGCCGCAAGCTGAGCTGGCGTGCTTATCTGACGTTCGTCGTCTCCGGCATCGCGGGACTGCTGACCAATACCGCGACGTTATTGTTTGCCGCGGAGATCCTGCTGCTGCCGGTTTGGCTCGCCAAGGCGGTCGCAATTCTGACAAGTTTCATCGTCAACTTCTCGCTGTCGCATTTCGTGGTATTCCGGCAGCGGCGCTGAGTAAGGATCATGCCGCTCTTTACGCTTGATGAGCTTCACGACGCGGCTGCGAGCATTCGCGCGGTCGTTCCTCCGACGCCTGCCTACGCATGGCCGCTGCTGGCGAAGCGCGTCGGCGCCACCGTCGTCGTCAAACACGAGAACCACACGCCGATCGGCGCTTTCAAAGTGCGCGGCGGACTGGTCTACGTGAATGCCCTGTGCCGCGCTGAACCCGATCTCAAGGGCCTCGTCACTGCGACACGCGGAAACCACGGCCAGTCCATCGCGCTGGCGGCAGCGCGCCATAAAGTCCCGGTGGTGATCGTCGTCCCCGAAGGCAATTCGCGCGAGAAGAACGCGGCGATGGAAGCATTCGGCGCTGAGCTGGTGACGGCCGGCAAGGATTTTGACGAGAGCCGCGTCATTGCCGCGGAAATCCAGAAGCGGCGCGGCTACCATTACGTGCCGGCGTTTCACCGCGATCTGGTTCGTGGCGTCGCGACTTACGCGTACGAGCTGTTTTCAAAGCTTTGCCGACCTCGACGTGGTCTTCGTGCCGATCGGCATGGGCTCCGGTATTTGCGGCATTATCACCGTGCGCGATCTGCTGGGGCTGAAAACCGAAGTCGTCGGCGTCGTTGCCGAGAATGCGCCGGCCTATGCGCTTTCATTCAAGGCCGGTCAGCTTGTGCCGACCAATTCGGCCCGCACCTTTGCCGATGGAATGGCGTGCCGTGACCCGAACGGCGAAGCCTTCGACATCATCAAACAAGGCGCGGCGGGTATCGTCACCGTGAGCGAAGACGAGATCGCCGAGGCGATGCGGGTCTATTACGCGACGACCCATAATCTGGCCGAAGGCGCGGGCGCTGCGCCGCTTGCGGCGTTGCTGAAAGAAAAGGCCCGCTACGCCGGCAAGCGCGCGGGCCTCATTCTTTCCGGCGGCAATGTCGATATGCCGCTGTTCACACAGGTTTTGCGCGGCGAGACTCCGGCCGTTTAGTTTAATGGAGCATGATCTTTTCGGAAAACCGGTGTCCACTTTTCCGGATCATGCTCTAGCCAGTATGATGCTTGATGTTGCGTTCCAGATTGTCGGCGCTCTCGCGCACGTTGGTCTTGAACAGGTTCCAATTCGCGCTGACAACGTCCCAATTCACCATTGGCGCCTGGCCGCCGGCAGCGGTCGTGGTGAGCCCGTTCGCTGCACGTCCAGTCGATGAATCGTAGGTGTAAGTCCCGGCGATGGTCAGGATCACGCCGAGAATGATGCCAAGCAACACGCGCACGGCTGTCCTCCGTCATGGATTGTAGGGCATTTAAGTCAAATTCAACGCCGAGCGGCCGGGAATGTTCCGCGCTGCATATTTCCCGGCTTGGTTTGCGCAACCGCGTTATTTGATCGATAGACCGAGCGCCGACACCATTTTGCCCCACTTCTCGACTTCGGCGTGAAACATGGTGTTGGCCTGTTCCGGCGAGCCGACGAGCGGATCGAAGCCCATGTCATCGAGCTTCTTTTTCACGTCGGGCGTCTGCACGATCGCATTGATCGTCTCGTTGAGTGCCGCGACGATCCGTTGATCGGTTTTGGCGGGGACAAAAAAGCCCACCCATGAAGCCGCGGTGAAACCCGGGAAGCCCTGCTCGGCATAAGTCGGAACCTGGGGCGTGACCGCTGCGCGATGGTCGGCGGCAATACCGAGGCCTTTAAGCTTGCCGCCGGAGATTTGGGCCGCGGCTCCGCCGCCCAGCGTTGTCGCCATCAGATCGACCTGATTGCCAATCGTCGCATTGATGGCCGGCGCGCCACCTTGAAACGGGATGACTTGCGCCGGCACGTGGGCCAGGAATTTCAGGAAATATTCCGCCTCGATATCCGATCCGGTACCGACGCCGGGAATCGCGAGATTGATTGTCCGGCCATTTGTCGCCTTGAAAAAGTCGACCAGATTGCCGGCGGGATTGCTCGCACTGGTCACCAGGGCTTCCGGACTCGACGCTGCGAGGGACACCGTCTTGAAGTCGTTCGCCGAGAAATCCTTGTTCACGAACAGCGTCTCATTGACGGCGATCGCGGTTGTCGTGGCAAGCAGCGTGTAGCCGTCCGGTGCGGCGCGCGCGACGTAACTCGCGGCGATATTGCCACCGGCGCCGCCACGGTTTTCGACCACAACGGGCTGATGCAGCCGATCGCCCAAGCCTTGTCCAATCAGGCGCGCCAGCGTGTCGGCGACGCCGCCGGGAGCGAACGCGACGACGATCGTAATCTTGCTGGCCGGGTAGGTCTGCGCGTCGGCAACGCCCGCGGTAAACATGACGGCCGTGGCGAGGGCCGCGAGCGTACCGACCAGGCTTCGGAATGGCACGGCGAAATCCCTTTAGCTTTCGCGCAGCATGTTCTCGATCCGCCGATCGGGAATGAACCACATCGCTGCGACCAAAACGTACAGTGCGATCGAAGCCCAGGGAACGATAAAGGCCAACGCAATACCTGCGACATAAAGCACGATGGAAATCTTGCCCTTGAAGTCGCTGCCCAGTGCGCTCGCCAGCACGGATTGTGGTCCTTGGCGGCGAACGATCGCCATCTCCAGCAAATAATAGGCGATTGCCGGCATCAGCAGGGTTACCCCGTAGATCGCGGCCGGTAGCGGCGCGGGGAAATGCTCGCCCAGCCACCACGTCGATGCCGGGACCAGCGACAGCCAGAACAACAGATGCGAGTTGGCCCACAGGATGAGTCCATCTACATGGGTGACCGTGTGCAGCAAATGGTGATGATTGTTCCAGTAAATCGCGAGATAGATAAAGCTCAGCACATAGGCGCTGAAAACCGGTCCGACCTGCGCGAGAGCGGCCCAGTCGTCGCCTTCCGGGATCTTCAGCTCCAGCACCATGATCGTGATGATAATGGCGATGACGCCGTCGCTGAACGCGGTGAGACGGTCCTTGCCCATCCTGCAATCCTTTGTCGTCGTTGCGCGTGGACGGAAGAGCCCCGTCCGTGACCAGCCGCTAGAGTGCTAGGTCAGGCCGGTCCTCGCCGATCCTCGCAATGACGTCATAACGGCTATTGAGGAGCGTCGAGTTCTGCGGCCAGCTTGGCATACAGCTCATTGTCGCGGGTATAGACGTAATCGAGCGCACCGACCGACACCGCTTCCGCGCCATTGTCGCGAAGGAAGCCTGCCAGCGCATGCACATTCGCCGGCGGGCAATGCAGGGTGAGCATTCCCGACGAGGTCGGGCCGCCAAACGGCGAGACGACGCCGAATTTTTCTTTCGCGGCGGAAAGCATTGTCTCGTTCAGTCCGGCAAAACGGGTGCGAACTTCGGCGAACGACGACGCGCGTTTTTGCGCGGCGATCCGATCGAAGATGACACGGGCAATGTCGCGTTGCGCCGTGCCCCAGGCGGCGGCCCGCGCCGCGACCAGATTAGCCTGCGAGCGCAAAATGATACCGTCGTCGATCACCTTCAGTCCGTTGGCGGCAAGCGTAGTGCCTGTCGTGGTGATGTCGACAATCATTTCCGCGGTGCCGGCGGCCGGCGCACCTTCGGTGGCGCCGCTCAATTCGACGATGCGATAATCGACCACGCCGTGTTCGGTGAAGAAGCCGCGGGTCAGATTGGCGTATTTGGTCGCGAGCCGCATCTTGCGTTCGTGCTTGAGGCGGAACGCCGTGGCGACGTCGTCGAGATCGGCCATGTTGCGCACGTCGATCCAGGCCTGCGGGACCGCGACCACGACGTTGGCGAAGCCGAAGCCCAGACCGGTCACCATGACGATGCGTTGCTCGGAGCGCGGTATCATTTCGCGCACCAGGTCCTCGCCGGTGATGCCGAGGTGCACCATGCCTTGGGCGAGCTGCTGGGTGATCTCGGAGGCGGAAAGATAAGCGATCTCGACGCCGTCGAGGCCGGCGATGGCGCCGCGATAGTCGCGCGCGCCGCGCGGTTTGACGAGCGAAAGTCCGGCGCGTGCGAAGAACGCTTCGGCGTTCTGTTGCAGCCGGCCCTTTGATGGGACGGCGAGGATCAGCGGGGCGTTGCTCATGACGCGCCTCCGCAGGCGGCGAGTTCTTCGATCGAGGCGGCGAAGCCGACCGCCGGAATAGGCGAGGGCGCGCCAAGCCGCGTCAGCAGGCCGTCGTAGCGGCCGCCGGCGACCAGGGCTGCTTTGCCGCGCGGATCGTGCAACTCGTAGACCACGCCGGTGTAATAATCGAAACCGCGTCCGAAGCTCGTTCCGAATTTGATGGCGCGGACGTTGACGCCGCGCGCGGCGAGAAAGCCGGTGCGGGTCTCGAGCAGCGTGAGTGCGGCATCCAGCGAAATCTGCGCGTCGGCGGCGAGCGTGCGCAAGTCGCCCGCGGCTTCGTCAGGATCGCCGGCGATCGACAGGAACCGCTCGATCAGCGCACGGGTCTCGCGCGGCAGACGGGTCGGTGCGTTCAACGCCGCCTGTTCGAGGAAACGGTCGGCGATCTCGGCAACGGAACGGCCGCCGACGGCGGCAATGCCCGCAATCGAGAGCAGATCGGTGACGAGGTGGTGGGCGCCCTTTGGATCGGAGTTGGCAAGCGCCGTGAGCACGCCCTGATATTCCTGCGAGCCGTTGGCGGTTGCGATGGTGAGCTGGTCGAGGTCGTGTTTCAGCGAGGACTTGCGATTGAAATCCTTGGTCAGGCGGCGCTTCCACGCCGGCGCAAGGTCGAGCGCTGCGATGAAGGCCGAGAACAGGCCCACGTCGCCCATGCGGATTTCCGGCGCTTGCAGCCCGTAAAGCGTCGTCGCCTCGAGACCTAGCTCAACCATCTCGGCGTCGGCTGCCGCCGTGTCGGCGCGGCCGAAAAATTCGATGCCGGCCTGGACGAATTCCGAACTCGCATTGTCGCGGTGACGAAATACCGGGCCGAGATAGCAGAAGCCGGCCGGCTTACCGGCGTTCGCCGAGGCGAGATAGTCGCGCGATACCGGAATAGTGAGGTCAGGCCGCAGGCACAGCTCGCTTCCGTCCGGATCGGAGGTGAGGAACATGCGGCGGCGGATGTCTTCGCCGGAAAGATCGAGGAACGGCTCGGCCGGCTGCAGCACCGGCGGATCGACCTGCGCGTAGCCGGCGCGCACATAGGATCCGACGAGCGCCTGCGCTCGCGTGTCCGGTGCATTATCGGTCGTGCTCGACATGACGCTGTTCGGCCGCCGGTTCAGCTCCGGCAAAGCGCAAAATCCCTGCTTTGTTGGGCCGGGGCTTTAGCACGGTAAACCCTACAATTCGACGAAGATCGCGGTGGGCCGTTAACGGCGATAGGCGGCTTGGGCTGGCGCCGGCATTCCTGCGGCCCAGAAACGCCGAGTTTATCGCTGTTAAATCAAATGTTTACGATGAAACTACCCGAGACTGCGGAATGCGGTTGAGCGGCCGGGAAGGCCGCTGGAATCTCATGTCGGCCGGGAGTTCAGTGAAACACGTCGCTGATCGTCACCGGAGCTTCCGGTTCAACATCCTGCCGGTTCCACCAGCCGCCGCCGAGCGCCTGGAACAGAGCCACGGTGTCGGCAAAACGGGCGGCTTTGGCCTGCGCGAGACTGAGCAGCGCCGTTTGATAGGTCTGCTGCGCATTGAGCAAGCCGAGATAGTTGATGTCGCCAAGCTGCATGCGTTGGCGGGTGATCTCGAGGCTTTTTCCGGCCGCGCGCTCGGACGCGACCGCTTTTTGCAAAGCGACAGCGTCGGATTGAATGGCGCGCAGCGAGTTGGCGACGTTCTGAAACGCGACAATCACCGTGCTGCGGTATTGTGCTTGCGCCTGCTTGAACGCAGCCTTTGCTGCCTGCTCGCGGAAGAACAGCGTGCCGCCATCAAAGATCGGCTGGGTAATGCTGCCGGTAATAACCCAGAACTCGGTGCCCGGCGTAAACAGCTGGTTCATCGCCAGCGCAGTGCTGCCGGGGTTTCCGCTCAGGGTGATGTTGGGCAGCCGGTTTGCAATCGCGACGCCGATCTGGGCGCTGGCCGACTGCAGATTGGCTTCCGCCGCCCGCACGTCGGGCCGTTGCTCGATCAATTTGCTCGGCAGACTGACCGGCAAGTCGCGCGGCAGGCGCAGCGCGGCAAGATAGAAGCGCTCGGTCATGATGTCGCTGGGAAAGCCACCGCTCAACGCTGCGATAAGATCGCGCTGTTGCGCCAATTGCTTTTCCAGCGGCGGTAACATCTGCTCGACCTGTGCCAGGGCCGCTTCCTGGGCCACCACGTCGCCTTCGGCGAGATCGCCGAGCTCGCGCTGGTGCCGCATCACGCCGAGCACGTCGGTCTCGATCTTGATGATGCTCTTGGTCGCCTCGATCTGGCCGCGCAGGGATGCCTCCTGCACGGCCGCGCCGGCAAGATTGGAGGTCAACGTCAGATAGGTGGCTTCAAGCGCGAAGCGCTGCGAATCCGCCTGCGCCTGCAACGACTCGATCGAGCGCCGCACGCCGCCAAAGACATCGGGCGTGTAGGAGACGTTCAATTGCGCGGTGAAGAGGTTGTAGGTCGGCGATCCGGGGACGAAATCCGACGGTTCGCTGTTTGGCTCCAGCTCGCGGATCGCATTGTAGTTGGCATCTACCGTCGGGAACAGCATGCCGCGCTGCGCATAGACATCCTGTTTCGCAATCGTCAGCGCCGCCTGGGCCGCTTTCAGATCCTGATTGGCCGCAAGCGCCTTCGCGACCAGGCTGTTGAGATCCTTCGAGTGGAACAGCGTCCACCATTGGCCCGGCAGATCGAGATCCCCGACAAAGCGTTGTGCCGCGCCGCCCGCGGTGGCTGCCGATGCCGTGTCCTTGGCGAGCGGTTCCGGCGTGTAGCGGGTGACGTTCGGCGCGTCCGGCGTCGCGAAATCGGGACCGACCGCGCACTGCGTCAGCAGTGCACCGGAAATCAGTGCAACGGCGGCCCCCTGCAACACCCGCCTCATCATTACGTTACCACCCCACGCCCCACTTACGCTCGACGCCCCCCTTCAGCGGTCCCGACAACCGCCGAATTCCCGCGCTCGCCGCTCTGCCCATTGCTCCAGCGCAAAGTAGAATGTCGGAACGATGAACAGGGTGAGCAGCGTAGCCGGAATAAGCCCGCCCGCAACAACCGTCGCCAGATTGCGCTGCACGTCGCTGCCGACGCCGGTTGCGAGCGCTGCCGGCAACATGCCAACGGTGGCCACAGCCGCGGTCATCAGTACAGGCCGTAACCGCTCCCCGGCGCCGGCCAGGACAGCGTCGAACAGCGGCAATCCCTGCTCACGAACGCGGTTGAGATTGGCCACCATGATAACGCCGTTGAGCACGGCGACGCCGAACAGTGCGATGAAACCAACGCCCGAAGCCACATTGAGCGTCGTGCCGGTGGCGTGAAGCGCGATCAGCCCGCCAAGCGCCGCCAGCGGAACGACGCTGATGATCAGAAAGACCTGCCGTAACACGCCAAACTCGGCATAGAGCAGCACCATCATGGCGGCGAGCGCGAGACCGAAGATCAGGCGAAAGCGAGCCTCCGCCCGTTGCTGCCCCTCGAGCTGGCCGCCCCACTCGATGCGATATTTCGAACGGTCGAACGAGACTTTCTGGTCGATGGCGCGATTGACATCCGCGACCACCGAAAGCGGGTCGCGATCGTGGTAGTTCAGCTTCACCAGCAGGTAGCGGTGATTCATCTCGCGATTGATCATGCTTTCGCCGGTTTGCAGCTTGACCTCCGCAACCGCCGACAACGGGATCAGCGCGCCGTCGCTCGATGTCAGAAGCAGATCTTTGATCGCCTCGGGGCTGCCGCGATCCTTGGCCGGAAAGCGGACCGTGATGTTGTAATTGCGGTCGCCGATAAAGAGCTGGCTTACGGCCGCTCCGCCAATCCCCGTGCTTATGAGATTGGCGACATCGGCAACGTTGATGCCGTAGCGGGCGGTCGCAGCGCGATCGACCTTGATCGAGATCTGCGGCAGCGGCGTGTACTGATCGATCGCCGCATCGCTGACGCCGGGGACCGTACCCAGCACGCCGACGATGGCATTGCCGATGCGCCGCAGCTCATTGAAGTCGTCGCCGAAAATCTTGACGGCGAGCGAACTGTGCGGATCGAACACGTAGTCGAGCACGCTGTCCATGATGGGCTGACTGAATGCAATCTCGAAGCCCGGCAGCTTGTCGAGCCGCGCGGATATGCGCTGCTGCAAATCATCCTTGGTTTCGCCGCCGGGCCAGGTGCTGTACGGCGTCAGCATGACGGCCGCTTCCATGTGCGACGGCGTCCACGGATCGGTGCCGTCGTCGTTGCGGCCAATATGGCTGACCACGGTCGATACTTCCGGGAACTCGTCCAGAGCCTGACGCAACTCCGCGACCATGTCGGTCGCCTTTTGCAGCGAAATGCCCGGCGGCATTTCAGCGTGCAGCCAGATCGAGCCTTCGTCGAGATCGGGCAGAAATTCACGCCAGACCGTGACGCCGAGCGCGATCATCAGGACCGCCGCGCAGGCGCTGAGCAGATAAGCAATGCGCGGCCGCTGCAACGATGACGCCAGTGTCTTGCGGTATTCGGTGTCGAGCCAGCCGAGCACCGGATTATGAAAGATGCGGCGCGGCTTGCGATACGCGACATAGGCAAGGCCTGGAATGACCAGCAAAGCAAAGACCAAGGCGCCAAGCTGCGCGAAGCCGACGGCATAGACCATCGGGTAGAACAGCTTCGCCTCGATCCTCTGGAACGCGAGCAGCGGCAGGTATGTGGTGATGATGATGACGGTGGCGAAAAAGATCGGCCGGGCGACCTGCCGCGCGGCGTCCTGCACATCCGCTTCGGTGAGCGGCTCATCCGGCTTCGCTTCGCGGCGGCGCAAGATCGCTTCCGTCATCACGATCGCGCCGTCGACAATGATGCCGAAGTCGATCGCGCCGAGCGAGAGCAGGTTCGCGGAGATGTTGGCGTGATACATCATGATGAAAGCAACCACCATTGCGAACGGAACGGTGATGCCGACGATCAGCGCGCTGCGCGGGCTGCCGAGGAAAAGTATCAAAACGATCAGCACCAGTCCGATGCCTTCGAACACGGTATGTCCGACCTTGTCGATCGTCGCATCGACGAGATCGGTGCGATCGAGATAGGGCACGATCTGGACGTTCTGGTCCTTTAGCCGGGCATTGAGCTCGGCGATCTTGGCATGGACACCGGCCAGAACCTCCGACGGATTTTCGTGCCGCAGCAACAGCACGGTTCCTTCGACAACGTCGTTGATGCCGTCCTTGCCGACGATACCGTGGCGCTCCTGATTGCTGAGCTTCAATTTGCCGAGGTCGCGCACCAGGATCGGTGTGCCGTTGTGTTGGGTAACGACGATGTTGCCCAGATCGTCCAGCGTCTGCACCAGACCGATGCCGCGGATCACGTAACCGAGTTCGCCGCGATTAAGCACGCTGCCACCGGCATTGGCATTGTTGGCGCTGATCGCATTGGTGATGGTGGACAGGGAAATGTTGAAACGCATGAGCTGCTGCGGATCGAGCTCGAGCTCATATTGCGTCGTGAGCCCTCCGAAATTGGAAACGTCGGCGACTCCCGGCACCTGCTTTAAGGTCGGGATTACCGTCCAGGTTTCGAGTTCAGAGAGTTCGCGCAGATTTTTCGTGCTGGATTCCAGGATGTAGTAGAGGATCTGGCCGGTCGGCGAAGACAGCGGGTCGAGCCCCGGCGTCAGATTTGGCGGTAGCGTCGCATTCTGGATGCGCTCGAGAATCCGCTGGCGCGACCAGTAGTCCTCAATTCCGTCGCGAAATTGCAGCGTGATCAGCGACAGGCCGAAGGTCGAGCGCGACCGCATCATTGTTATGCCGGGCGTACCGTTGAGCTCGCGCTCAAGCGGAATGGTGACCTGCTGCTCGACTTCCTCGGCGGCCAGTCCCGGTGCCGTGGTGACGACCTGGGATTCCGTATCGGCGATATCGGGATAGGCTTCGACCGCGAGCTGGGTCCACGAATAATAGCCGTAGACCGCCGCGAACACGCAGATCATCGAAACGACCGTGCGTTTGCGGAGCGCGAAGCTGACGATCCAATCAATCACCGAGCAGCACTCCGCCCCGGACCACGACGCGCTCACCGGGCTTGACGCCATTGGCGAGCACGACCTGATCGCCCTGCTGAAAGCTGATATCCACGTTCCGCGCTTCGAATTTCCATGGCGCGGTCTCGACGAAGACCTGATTTTCGTCGTCTTTGAGCACCAGCGCGCTGGCCGGCACGACCGGTGAGCTTTGTACCGGCGCGTAAAAGCTCACATTGGCGAACATGCCCGGCCGCAGCCGTGTGCCCGGGATTCTGGAACGCGATACGCACCTTGGTGCGCCGCGTATCGGGGTCAAGCACATCGCTCACGAACAGGACTTGGCCCTTGAACACTTCGCCGGGGTAGGCGGGGAATGTCACGTCGACCGCCTGGCCTTTCGAAACCAGCGACGTGTCTTTCTCCGGTACGCTTGCGGTCACCCAGATGGTGTTGAGGTCGGCGATGGTCATGAGCGAGACCGTCGGGTCGTTCCAGTATTCGCCGGCAGCGACGGCGAGGTCGATCACGCTGCCGTCCATCGGCGAGGTCACCGTCACCTTTTGCGATTTATCGGCAGCATCGGGATCGGCAACGCCAATCTGCTTCAGGTGCGCCGTTGCGCGCTGGTACTCGACCTCCGCAGTGACGTAATCGGTCTCGGCCTGTTGAAGGTCTTTCAGCGCGGCACCGCCGACCTTCTCAAGACCGCGCTCGCGGTCGCGGCTCTTGAGCGCGAGCGCAAGCAGCACCTTGGCCCGGTCGTAGTCGGAATAAGCGGAGCCGAGATCGGGTGAGTCGATCACGACCAGCTGCTGGCCGGCCTTCACCCGCGCGCCGAGTTCGACGCTGAGCTGCGTGACCAGGCCCGAAAGCGGCGGCGAAACCTTGATGAGATGGGCGGGATCGGCTTCGACGACCGCCGGCAGCACCAAGTCGCGCTTTATTTCCTTCGCAGCAACCGTCTCGATGGCAAGCTTGCCGCGCACCGGTGAGCCGTCGGGCACCGTGACGATGTTTCCCGAGCGGATGACCGGTTCCGTTTTTTCGACAACCTCGCCGGCCCGATAGTGACGGCTTGGGCCTGCAACCAGCCAGTACGCGATTGCGCCTACCGCGCATACGAGTAGCGCTGACGTTACGAGTTTGGCGTACGGCGAGGTGCCGAGCAGCGGCTCGGGTTGGCCTCGATCGCCCTCATCCTGTGGCGGCAAGGGTCAGCCTTTATGTGTCTCGGCTACGCGGCGCGGAACGACCGAATGAATTCTCAAGAGCGAGCCGGCGTTGGCGCAGTCCGTTGGGCGCCGACCTGAATGCTCCAGTGCAGGGTCGCATCATGCGGCGCAGAGGCCGCAAGCGACCGTCTCACAGAGAGGGCGGGCCGCGAGCCTGAAATGTAAAATAGGGCGATGCCGCCCATTCCGGCAGTTCAAGCGTCTGAAGCTTGAGGACAATATATTTTGCAGGGATCGGTAACACCGGCGGTACGGATGCCGCCGACGTGCTGGCTAGCTGTATTAATGCGCAGATCGGACAATCAAGATCGGACGGGTCACCGGATTTTTGGCCGCGCTCGTCGGACGTCTGCGTAACTTTGTGATGCGTTAAAGCCGAGAATGCCGTCTCGGCTGCGCCTGCGGAAATGCCGTGAACGTGACCGAAGGTCAGCGCAAGCTGAAGCGCCAGCGCAAACAGCGCCAGGCGAGAACCAAGCTTAATGTGCGTCCTTAACCAGCGCATGTCCCGGCAGGGCTCGATTTCACGGATTACCAATTCGCAACCGCTGCTTATCAGAAAATCAGGCGGCTCTGTGCGTGTCAATTTAAAGACGGTGAACGCGGGAGATACACGCCTGACGGGATTCTGAGCCGTAATCCAAAGGCGATTAAGTCATCTCGCACGATTCCGCGGCGTCGTCTCCATAGTGGGGGAATCTCTTCTCAGCTTGTTGCAGCGTGTGGCGCAGTGGTTTGAGGGAGAGAAGGCGAGGGATCGTTTCATTTCGCCCCTTGTGACTCGCGCGTCCCTCTCATGTCTCTTTTGATGGATAAATGTCTTGACAATTGTCCTATAATAAGTTACGTAAGTCTCAATCTCGTTCACTTACAAGGACGCTGGTCAATGACTCTGGCCAGCGGAACGGGATGCGGTGCCCGCGGGTGGCGGCTCGTCACCGTCACACCCGGGCGGCCTGGGCATCAGCCTGCCGGCACTATGACCGGCGCGCGAGGTGCATCGCTGGAAGTGCCACACCGGCTGGCGGGGAACCCGCCGCGTGAGCGGGTGTGTCACGAAGCCTGGCCCAGGTTGAGCCTTGGGATGAATAGTCCCATTGGCACAGAGCCGTGGTGGAACGCCGAATGGCGAGCGCGCTTTGCAAAGCGCGCGCCGCATCGCGAGATGCGGTTGGTACCGACCCGCGTTGTTCGGCGTTCCGCTTCCTTTTTTCTTTCTTCGTACATCGTGGCTCAAAGCACAGATCGTGAGACTACCGGCCCCCACCGCCGGCATTCTCTGGCGAAGATCGGTGCGGAGAGCGGAGAAATTCTCGTCGCGTGACGATGACTCGGGTGCGGATCGCATCGCGAGAATAATCGCGCATGCCGTCATGGCCGGACTGCTCGGCGGCCCGAAATGTAGTAAATGTTGTAAAGTGTAGCCAAGGGTGTAAACTCAGTTTCAGGTGGTTTAGTAACAATGTTCAGGAGTGACGGTGCGCGAACTTTCGGGCATGCCAGTTGCGGGATGTTGTCACTGGCTTGTCATCTCTCTGGTGGCAACAAGCATGTCGTATCGGGGTTGAGATGCGCGGCGTATGGCTGACCGGTTTGGTCCTTGCTGCATTGGTGGATGTTGCCCGCGCTGCCGACATGGCGGTGAAGGCGCCGCCGCAACCGGTGTCGTCCAATTATGACTGGAGCGGTTTCTATCTCGGCGGCCATCTCGGTTACGCGTGGGGCAACTCCGGGTTTAGCGATCCCGGTGCTGGCATAACGGGTTCGTTCGGCCTGTTTCAGCCATTTGACGCCTTCAAGGATACCGGAAGTTTCTCCGAGGGCGTGCAAGCCGGCTACAACTACGTGCTGCCGAATCGCATCGTGATCGGCGGCGAGGCCGATGCATCATTTCCAAGCCTTCCAAGTGTTGGAGGCGTGTCGGTTGGCGGCACCTCAACATTTGCGTCGCCTTTCGGTTTGGAGAACTACAGCGAGACGGTGCTGTCCTCTGGCACCATGCGCGGCCGCATCGGCTACGCGCCGGGACATTGGTTGTTCTACGCCACCGGAGGCCTCGCCTGGAGCTACGACCGGCTCACGCTGACAAATGCAGCCACTGGCGCGACGGATTCGCCATTCTTGTGGCGGCTGGGCTGGGCGGCGGGCGCCGGTGTCGAGACGCCGATCGCGCCCCATTGGACCGCGCGCCTCGAATATTTGTACACCGATTACGGCAATGAGAGTGTGCTGTTTGCAAATAACGGTCAGCGCTTCACGTCCAACTTTCCGATGCAGGAATTGCGCGCCGGTGTGAATTATCATTTCGGCGCCGATCAATCGGCAGCGGAGAAGTCGGCCGGCGTGGATCCCGATGAGGTGAACTTCCACGCCCAAACCACGGTGGTCTGGCAAGGTTATCCGGCGATCCGTTCGCCCTATTCCGGAGCCAATAGCTTGCCAGCGAGCGGCGAGGGCCGGGAGACTTCAGACGCGACGCTCTACGTCGGCGTGCGGCTGTGGCAAGGCGCCGAACTTTGGATCAACCCGGAGATCGATCAGGGTTTCGGACTCGGCAACACGCTTGGCGTTGCCGGCTTCCCGAGTGGTGAGGCCTACAAGGTCGGGGAGCTCCTATCCCTACGCGCGATTGCCACGCGCCTTCGTTCGGCAGACCATCGATCTCGGCGGCGACAGCCAGAGTGTCGATGCCGGTATCAACCAGTTCAGTGACAAGCAAACCGCCAACCGCATCGTACTCACGCTCGGCAAGTTCGGCGTGACCGATGTGTTCGACAACAACAAATACGCTCACGATCCGCGCAACGATTTCATGAACTGGGCGCTGGTCGATACCGCCACCTTCGACTATGCGGCGGACGCCTGGGGCTACACCTATGGCGCGGCGGCGGAGTGGTACCAGGGCGACTGGACAGTGCGCGGCGGTCTGTTTGATCTTTCGAATGTTCCGAACAGCTCCGATCTGGATCCGACGTTCGATCAGTTTCAGTGGGTCGGGGAAATCGAGCGGCGTTATGAATTGTGGGGCCAGCCCGGCAAGCTCGCCGTGACCGGATTCCTGACGCGCGGGCGCATGGGCAGTTTTTCCGATGCTATCGCGCTGGCCATGGCGACAGGCACGCCCGCCAATATTGCCGCTGTGCGCAAGTACAACGGCCGCGGCGGTGTCAGTCTCAACCTCGAACAGCAGATCACCGACGATCTTGGGGTTTTCGCCCGGGCCGGCATCGCCAACGGTGACATCGAGCCTTACGAGTTTACCGATGTGGACCGGACCGTCGCGGCCGGATTGTCACTAACGGGCAAACGATGGAACCGGCCCGACGACACCATCGGCATTGCCGGCGTCGTCAACGGCATTTCCAGCGAACATCAGGCCTTCCTGAATGCCGGCGGCCTCGGCATTCTGGTCGGTGACGGGATGCTGCCGCGGCCCGGACCCGAGCAAATCATCGAAGCTTATTACAGTTACACGCTGACGCCCGAAACGAAGCTGACTGCCGATTATCAATTCATCGCCAATCCCGGCTACAACACCGATCGCGGTCCGGCCAACGTGTTCTCCGGCCGGTTTCACTGGCAGTATTAGGTGTCGGTTATTCGGCGTCGCTTATTTGGCGTCGATGACAATGGGTGCGACGAGCTTCAGCGGCTTGCCGGTGCCGAGCATGGCATCGACTTCGACATTCCAGTTGCCGGCCTGCGGCAATTGAATGCCGTCGACGATCCACGCCGCATCGGGCTGCTGTACGGCGCTTTGTGTTTGCGGTTTGCTTCCCGTTTCCGGCGCCGTCAGCGTCAATGTCAGCGACCGGGCGGGAAGCGTTTCAAGGTCGTCATTCCAGAGCCGGATCGTTGCGCGCGCTGTGCCGATGCGGCCAGGTTCGATCATGACGTCGGCCATGCCTTCTTCGGAATGGATGTGCTGAAAAGCGGCATCGGGCGGAACTGCCCCGGACGTGGAGTGATGACCGGCATGGTTTGCCGGCGGCTCCGTTCCGAGTACGGCAACGATCGCGATGATGATTGCGCCGGCGACAACTTCGAGCGTCGCGCTGCGGCACAATCGGCGCCGCGCAATTTGTGCCGCCGCAAGGCTATCGGGTTGCACCAGCGCCGGCGTCAATCGCGACCAGTTGAAGGCGGCAATGCCGACCATTGCCAGAAAAAGCCCGAGCTTGAAAAGCAGCAGCTTGCCGTAATAAGTGCCGAACACCGCCTCCGTGCTGCCGACGAGATACCAGGAATTGACGATCCCGGTTGCCAGCAGCGTCGCGACCGCGGCCATGCCGAGCATGGAAAAGCGCACTGTCGCGATGCGCGCTACCTCAAGTCCGTCGGTCGCGCTGGCAGACGCGAGAAGAATGGCGAGCGGCAACAGCGCGCCGACCCAGGCCGAAGCGGCAATGAGGTGAAGGACATCGGCCGCCGGATGCACGATGGCTTCGGTGCCGAGGCCGCCCGCCGCATGTCCGGCCCAGGCCAATCCGCCGACGAACGCCGCCGCGGCGACGATGGCGGCGCTATCGAGCCACATAGGGTTGCGGCTGCTGCGGAGCGAAAAGAAAGGAACAAACATCGCAGCCAGGCCGGCGGCCAAAACAGTGCGGATCAGCCACGCGCGCCCAAAAGTAGTTTCTGTAAGAACAGTCCCGAGCACGCCACTCGGCAAGACGTCGACCAGATTGTCACCGCTCATGGCCGCCGCGGTCAGGAACAGCCAGCCGGCGCCGGAGATAACGGCCAGCACCAAGGCGCTCCAGGCCAGCAGCCGGTTCCAGGCTTTTACGTTCGCGGCGAAGCGCGCTTCGCCGCCTGCGATCCGGACCGCTGGATTGAGTACCGTTACCGTAAAGAACACGATGCCTACGATCAGGATCGTCGAGGCGAAGTGAACCGTGCGGACATAGATCAACAGATCATGCACGCGCTGCTCCCGGAACGGGGCCGGCAATCATTGATTGCCGACGTGGAAGGAGAAACTGCCCTGAGTGGTGTGCGTATCCACCGAAAGCGCATGCCAGTTTACCTTATAGCTGCCGGGACCGCCGGCTTTCAGGCCGATGCGCATGGTGTTGCCGCTGACCGACGCCTTGCCTTGATCGACGCGGGCGCCATTCCCGTCAGTGACCTCGACGGTGCTGAACGCAGGTTCAAGGTTCTGCGTAAAAGTCAGGACAACTTCGTGCGGAGCGGATGCCACCGTCGAGCCGACCAGCGGGCTGGCGTGGTCAAGGAAGGCGTGCGCTCGCGCCGCGGACGCGCCAAGTGCGAGAACGAGCGACGTAACAACAAGGAGAGTTCGCATAGGATTTCGCATGGGATCACCTCAGAAGTTGGGTTTTTGTGCCGCTGCCGTCTTGGGGCCGAGCAAGGGCTGCCCGATGGTCTGCGGGAACATGTCGTCGAGATAAAAGTGCAACTGGCCAAGCACGCCGATGCCGTGGCCACTCTCGCGGTTGACCGGCACCTGAGCCTCAAGTCCGATCTGGTAAGTGCCGCCGATATAGATGACACCGGGATTGATCGTGCCCGTCGTCACCCAGCTATTGCCGAAATTATTGGCGGCCGGCGTCGTCATTTGCGCCTCGGTGATCAAGATCAGATGGTTGATGAAGTCGGGCAACTGAAGATCCTGAATCTCAGATTTCAGGTACGGCATGCTGTACTGGATCGACATGCCCCATGGCACCGCTTGCGGGATGAAGGCTTGCTGCACCACATCGAAGGAGCGGGTCGGAATTTGATAACCGACCTGGCCGGTTACCGCGAAGGCGCGCAGCCAGCCTGCTTGGTCGGGCAGGTCGCCAAAACCCTTGCCGAAATAATATGTCGGTGTCAGCAGCGTGTACGGCGTGCCGATGCCGGAATCGCTGGCGCCGGTACCACCCCAATCGACGATCAGCCCGAGCAGCTCGGCAAATTCGTGATCACCGTCTTTGAGCAACTGATATTGCAGCGTGGTTTCGAGGTCGGCGAAACCGGCCATTTTCGGACCGCCAGGTTGATTGATCTGCGACCAGGTATCGCCGATCGAAATCCCGAAATCCTCGGTGATGCGTTTCGAGATTTCTGCCGAAACGTCCCATTCGGTGGCGGGCGGTGTATCGGCGGTCTTCGACCATTGGATCGTCGGCAACGACAGTTCGTCGGCGACGCAGGGATCGTCGATGGCAAGCGTTGCGGGAAAGAAGCGCGCGCCGACGAAGCAATGGGCGAACGCTTCCGAATAGGAGAGGGCGGCAAACAGCAGTGCGAGCGCGAATACGCGAGAAGCCCTTAACTTGGCGGGCATGGCAAACCTCCATAGTCGGCGTGAATGATGGTGCGGCCGTCGAGGCCACGCGACATCACGCCGTCAGCGGAGGTGCTCGGGAGCGGTAGGATTTGGTTTCGAAACCGGCAGCAACAGCATCGGCCGCGGGCAGGGACAGCAAAACACCGGTCGCCTGCGGCGCGCCGGTGACGGTAACGGGAGGAGGCGGCAGCGCCGCCATCAACATCAGGCAACCGATGCAGCAATTGTTGGCGCAGCCTTGTCCGCCGTCCTGTCCTCCCGACGAACCGGGCTGCCCGGCGAGATCGGTATGGCAGATAACGCCGACCGGGTTCGTCCCGATGTCGCCGGTGGCACGGGCAGACGTGTAGGTCGCAAGCAAGCTTGCGAGCGCGATCGCATAGGCGGCAACGAGCGCGATTGCGCGCCGCTGGAATGTCCGCTCAGTGAAAAGTCCGCGCACTGTTCTCTTCTCGCCGCGAATACGCGCCAGAACAGAGAACAGTCTAGGCGTAAAAAAATTCCAAGGCTAGACGGACAAAATCAAATGCTAGCCTTGAGAAAATCAGGCTTTTGCCAGTCCGTGCTTTGCCAGCACCTTGCGCACGGCGGCGACGAGTTCGCTTTCCGGCACCGAGACCTGCGCCTCGGCTTGCTTCTGCAAGTGCTCCTCGCGGCCTTTCTCCAGCTTCGCAAGCTCGGCGCCGACGATCAGGTCCTTGATCGTAACTTCGCCTTTGGCTTTTTCGTCGGAGCCTTGAATGACGACACAAGGCGCGTTGCGCTTGTCGGCATATTTCATCTGCGGGCCGAATTTGCCGGAGCCGAGATAAAGCTCGGCCCGGATACCAGCGTTGCGCAACTGCGCGACCATGCCCTGATAATCCGTGACGCGGTCGCGATCGAACACGGTGACCACCACCGGCCCGGACTCGGTTTTGGTCTCTACCTTGCCGAGATAGGCAAGCGCGGCGAGGAGGCGAGACACGCCGATGGAAAATCCGGTCGCTGGAACCGGCTCGCCGCGAAAGCGCGACACCAGCCCGTCATAGCGGCCGCCGCCGCCGACCGAGCCGAACCGCGGTGAACCGGCGGCGCTGTCGGTCGAGAACAGCAGTTCAACTTCAAAAACCGGGCCAGTATAATATTCGAGGCCGCGGACAACGCTCGATTCGATGCTGATGCGATCCGGACCATATTTCGCTGCGCGGACGAGATTTCCGATGTGGGTCAATTCGCTAATGCCTTCCGCTCCGGCAGCACTGGAGCCGATTTCACGTTCCCAATCTTTCAATGTGCTTTCCAGATCGCCGGCTTTCTCATCGAGCTGAAATTCGATGTAGTTGAGGACCTTTTCGGCCTGCTCGTTATCTAATCCCGCCCCTTTGGTGAAGTCGCCGCTTTCGTCTTTTCGGCCGGGGCCTAACAAAGCTGCAACGCCATGCCGTCCCAGACGATCGTATTTGTCGATCGCACGCAAAACCGTCAGTCTTTTTCCTGCATTCGCTTCGCCGCTCAGCCCGATGGCTTCCATCACACCATCAAGCACTTTGCGGTTGTTGACCTTCACCACATAACTGCCGCGCGGAATACCGAGCGCTTCGATGGTATCCGCCGCCATCATGCACATCTCGGCATCGGCAGCAGGCGATGAGGAGCCGACGGTGTCGGCGTCGAACTGCATGAATTGCCGGAAGCGGCCAGGGCCCGGTTTTTCGTTACGATAGACATAGCCGTAGCGATACGAGCGATACGGTTTCGGCAGCGTGTCGAAATTCTCCGCCACATAGCGGGCGAGGGGGGCGGTAAGGTCGTATCGCAACGACAGCCATTGCTCGTCGTCGTCGAGAAAAGAGAACACGCCTTCGTTCGGCCGGTCCTGATCCGGCAGGAATTTGCCGAGCGCGTCGGTATATTCGATGGCCGGCGTTTCCACCGGCTCGAAGCCGTAGAGTTCATACACCGCGCGGATCTTCTCGATCATCTCGCGAGTCGAAGCGATCTCCGCAGGCGCGCGATCGGCGAGACCGCGCGGCAATCGCGCCTTCAGCTTGTTCGATTTGTCAGGTTTCTCGGCCATTTTTGCGCGCTTCGCGCCGTTTTCAGTTGCAATGGCGCGGTGGTAGCAGCCGTTTCCAGAGCGGGCAAGTCAACGGTCGAACAGCGGAAACAAGGGCTGCTTCATCGCTCGGTCGTCAGCACATCGGCAAGCGAATGGTGCACCACGAAATTGCTTCTGGCTCCGCCGCGATATTCGATCATGCCGAGCCGCCGGAATTTGTTCATAAAAAAGTTTACACGCGATCGCGTCGTGCCGATCATTTCCGCGAGCGTTTCCTGGCTGATCCGTGGCGACATGGCCTCTCGCTTTTCGCCGGGAATACCGGCCAGCCGCAGTAGCGTTCGCGCCAAACGCTGTTCGGTGGAATGGAAATGATGGTCACTGAGATCGGTGAAATAGCGGCGATTTCTCGTTACCAGAAAGTCCATGAACCTTTTTGCAAAGTCCTGATCGGTACGGATACGATGCCAGGCCTCGGCAATCTCAATGCGCTCGATCGTACATGGGGTAATCGTGCTGACGGTCGCAACGCGCCGTGCCGATTCCAGGAGGGCGCCTTCACCAAAGAAATCGCCGGCGCCTAATGTAATGATAACGGCTTCGCGTCCGGACTTTGAGATGACGTAAACCTTGGCGATGCCGGCGTGGATATAAAAGACATCGTCGCATGCGTCGCCCTGCATGAACACAACTTGTCCGGCCGCAACATCGCTGATGGATGATCGCAAATTTGCCGTAGCGCGAAGCGATCGGGCCGTCGCATTTTGTGTCCTCGGACCCGATCCGTGTGGCTTCGGCATCATTGACAAGGATTCCGATCGAGTTCGCGCGACGAACGACCGACTTCTTACAATCTTAGCTCAACTCACACTTGCAGTCGAATTCCAGCCCATCCACGTTATAAGCAGATAACAGACGATGTCCGCGTGCACCGACGGCTGACCCAAAGGTGCCGCCCATGATTCAGCCTCCAGGGGCAATTCGCCATGCCATCAGGCCAGCAAGGACAAAACACCGCACATTCATTCGGTATTCCCAACGACCTGGAGTTGTTTTGGGTGCCGTTTACACCCAACCGCGCGTTCAAACGCGCGCCGCGGCTGATCGCACGCGCCAAGGAGATGCACTACTACACGCCGCAGGATCGTCCGGTGCTCGACGGAACGGCCGGGTTGTGGTGCACGAACGCCGGGCATAACCGCGATCCGATTGTCGCCGCGATCAAGCAGCAAGCCGAAACGCTGGATTACGCACCGGCCTTTCAGTTCGCGCACTCAAAGTCTTTTGAGCTCGCCAGCCGTATTGCCGCCTTGGCGCCGGCCGATCTGGATCGGGTATTCTTCTGTAATTCAGGCTCGGAAGCCGTTGATACAGCACTCAAAATCGCATTGGCTTATCATAATGTGCGCGGCGAAGCGGCGCGTACCCGGCTGATCGGCCGCGAGCGTGGCTACCACGGCGTTGGCTTCGGCGGCATTTCGGTCGGCGGCATCGTCAATAATCGAAAGCACTTCGGTGCGCTGCTCGCCGGCGTCGACCATCTGCCGGCTACCTATAGCCGCGAGCACCAGGCCTTCACCAAGGGGGAACCCGAGTGGGGCGCACATCTCGCCGACGATCTGGAACGGATCGTTGCGCTTCACGATGCGTCGACCATCGCCGCCGTCATCGTCGAGCCGATGGCGGGTTCGACCGGCGTGCTGCCGCCGCCGAAGGGATATCTACAAAAGCTGCGTGCAATTTGCGATCGGCACGGGATTTTGTTGATTTTTGATGAGGTGATTACCGGCTTTGGCCGGCTTGGTTATGCCTTCGCCGCCGAGCGTTACGGGGTTACGCCGGACATGATCGTATTCGCCAAAGGCATAACCTCGGGCAGCGTACCGATGGGCGGTGTCATTGTCCGGGAGGGAATTTACGACGCGTTTATGCGCGGCCCCGAGCACGTCATCGAGCTGTTTCATGGCTACACCTATTCGGCCCATCCGCTGGCCTGCGCCGCCGGGCTCGCGACACTCGACCTTTATCGCGAAGAAAAACTGTTCGAACGGGCGAAGGCGCTGGAGCCGCATTTTGCCGAAGCCGCGATGACATTGAAGTCGCTACCGGGCGTTCTCGATATCCGCACCGTGGGGCTTGCCGCAGGCATCGATCTCGCGTCGCGTCCGGATGCTTACGGCGAGCGGGCCTATGAGGTGATGGACCATGCCTTCCATGAGATTGGCGTCATGGTTCGCGTCTCCGGTGAAACATTGGCGCTGTCGCCGCCGCTGATCGTGACTGAAGCGCAGATCGACGAAATCTTTGAAAAGGTGGGGAAGGCGATCAAGGCTGTGGGTTAATCACTGCGGTTTCAGAATTGCCCATCCGACATGGACCGCGCCTGAGCCGCGCCGCATCGGCAGATCGAACGGCGCGCCGATCTCGGCACCGCCTGCAACCGGCGCAAAGGCAGCGGGCAAATGCGCGGTGTCGCCACCGATCCACACCACAACCCCGCCCTTCTTGTGCAGGTCGTTGAGATCGATCCAGGGCGTCCGCTGCGGCAGGCCGTCGATCAGCACCTGTGGCTGGTCCGGCGAGTAATGGGCAAGATTGCCGCCGTCCCACATCGAACCGACGACGTAGTCCAGTTTTTCTCCTGTCGCATCGTGGAAACGTTGCGTCAGTGCGGCAGCAAGTGAGTTGCCGGGAAAAAATACCGCGCGGTAACGGTGATCGATCAGCGGCAGCACTGTGTAATTGACGGCAAAGACAATGACGAAGATCGCGAAAACTGCCGCCCATGCTGCGACCAGCCGGGTGAGCCGGTTATGGTCGAGGAATGTCCGGGCGGTCAGCACGAGCCACAGCCCGACATAAAGCCATAGCGGGTAACCCCACATCGCAATGGCGCCGCGACCGCTCAAGGCGGTGAGCAGGATCATGACGACGCCGGGCCCGAATGCGAGCAGCGTCACGATGCGGCGGTCGAGAGCGTCGGCAGCGTCCTGTGCGCGCGCGGTTCGCCGCGGCCAAAACAGCGCTGAAGCGATGAAGAATGTAGGCAACAGGAAGAATATCTGACTGCCGGCGAATACCGCGGGATGCAGAATATGGTCGAACCAGCCACGAACTACCGTGGCGCGATGTTCCGCGTAAGCAAGCGGAAGAAAGTCGTTCTGGATCAGCCAGACGACATGCGGCGCGGCGACGGCTAAGGCAACGACCACCGCGAGCCACGGTCCGGGCGTCGCCAGGGCCCGCCGTGCATCGCGATCGAGTAGCAGAAACAGCACGTAGGGCGCCGCCAGCACGACGACGAAATATTTGGCCCATAAGGCTGCGCCAAACGAAAAACCGAGCAGCAGCCAGTGTCCAAGGCGTCCGCGCTTGAGGGCCGCGTGAAACGCGTACCCAGCCAGAGCCCAGAATGGGAGTTGGATGACGTCGTGGTTGAATTTCACCGCCGTGTACTGGAAATAGTGCATGCCATCGATGATCAGCACGGAGACCAGCGCGCCGGTCACGCCGACCAGCTTGCGTGCCGTCGCCCAGACCGCGACGAAGGCAACAATCACGGCGATTTGCGCCAGCGCGTAATAGGCGGCGTCGGCGTCGAAGATGCGGTGCATGATTTCGACCAGCCACCATGGCAGTGGCGGCAGCTTGTCGTAACCGAGTTGCCATTCCCGGCCGTAGGTTAGCGCCTCGATCAGGTCGAGCGGCAGGTTGGCGTAGAGCAGCGTCGGCAAAGCGGTCCATACCGCAAAGTGCAGGGCCAGGAATGCAGCGAAGGCTGCCTGGGGCCGGCTCTCAATCCAGCCGATCAGGTCGGGACTTGTGGGTGCCTGGCCAACCTTTACCGCAACAGGTCCGGGCGCCGATGGGGGAGTAGACATGGCAGCCGTTATAAAAGCCCGTCAAAAGCTTAGCCACCTTGGCGAGCGCCCTTGCAGCGCCGCTAGCCTTGTGGACATTGTTACGTTCTGGGCGCGAATTATCGTGGACGGGCCGTAAGTTGGCCCTCTAAATGGGCCGGTGGGTCTGCATCGTTCGGCGTGAGGCATTGCGGGGTCAGAGCATTGGTGCGCATCAGCGCCGTCTTCATCGCTGTCTGCATGATGCTGATCGCAGCCTCGGTCGGCTTCGTGGTCTATATTCGCTTTGGCCTCAGCGGCGCGGAGTCATTTCTGATTGGACTTGGCGTGCTCACCGCATTGGCGGTTTACAACGCTATTGCAGGAAGGGGCCGCGACCGCTCCGAAGTCAGCAGTCAGATGGCCTCGCTATCGCGGGGCTCGGCGGACCTCGCGCACCAGCTTGCGGAGTTCGGCGTTAAACTGTCGACGATGGAGGGCAAAGTCGACGCCGTGCTCGATAAGGCACTGGCGACCGCGCAGCCGCTTGCTGCCGAGATCGAGGAACTCTCCACACTGGTCAAACGGTTGGCCGATCAGGTCGCGGCTCATGAGACGGCATTGAGCGGTTACGCCGGCCAATATGGCGGGCAGGCCGGGCAAACGGGTCAGCGCAGCCAGGCCGGGCATGCCGATCAAGTCGTCCAAGGTATCGTGCCGCAACCGATTCCAGCCGCGACGCCTGGGGCTCCCGCTGTGGCGCCTGTTTCTGCCGCGGGCGAAGCAGTGTCTGCTGCATCGGCCGAAGGCATGATCCCGGCTTTCGCCGGGCTCGACGCGGCGGGCGCCGGCGCTGTGATCGAAAAAGCCATCGACCGCAATACTGTCGATCTTTACCTGCAACCGATCGTGACACTGCCGCAGCGCAAGGTGCGCTATTACGAGGCGCTGTCGCGGCTCAAGACTGATGATGGTGAACTGGTTGCCGCCGGCGATTTCATCAAATTCGCCGAAGCCGGCGGCTTGATGCCGAAGCTCGACAAGCTTTCGGTGCTGCGCTGCGTGCAGGTGGTGCGCCGGCTTCTGCTCAAGAACCGCGACATCGGGTTGTTCTGCAATCTTTCCACTGCAACCCTGACCGATAGCGGCTTCCCGCAGCTACTGGAATTCGTCGAGGCGAACCGCGCCATCGCGCCGGCGCTGGTATTCGAATTCACCCAGAGTGCCGTGCGTGCCATGGGTCCGATGGAGCATGAGGCATTAGCCGCGATGGCCGAGCGCGGCTTCCGGTTCTCGATGGACAATCTTTCAGATCTGCGCATCGAGCCGCGCGAACTGACGCAACGCGGCTTCCGCTTCATCAAGGCGCCTGCCACGCTGTTGCTCAACCGGGTCGGGGCTGCTTCGACCGACATCCACCCCGCCGACATGTCCGACTTGCTGGGCCGCTTTGGCATCGACCTGATTGCCGAGAAGATCGAAGCCGAAGGCGCCGTGGTCGATCTGCTCGATTACGATGTGCGGTTCGGCCAGGGCTTCCTGTTCTCGCCGCCGCGTCCGGTTCGCGCCGAGGCGTTGCAGGGTGTCGAACCGGCTAAATTCGATGCGGACAAGAACGAACTCGACGGCGTCAAGCCAAAAGCCGGCGGCGCCGGCCGCGTTCTGGCGCAGATTGCCCGTGCCGCCGGACGTTCCGGATGAGCATGAGCCGGAAAGTCGACTTCCGGTTTTCCGAAAAGATCATGCTCCACTAGAAAGCTACTGCGCGTCGACTTTCACCGGCAGGAACTGCGTGGTGAACATATCCTTGTCGTTTGGGATCTCCTTAAGCAGGCCCATGTCGATAAATGACTTTTTCAACACCGCGACACCCTCCGGATCGAACGTGCCGTCGGTCGAGAAACCACCTATCTGCTCATCGTAAACCCGCGACGCCACCGCTTCACTTACGTTGATCACTTTGGCCGAGATAGCGACAGACTCTGCCTTGTGGGTCTTCATGTAGGCGATGGTTTCAAACCATCCCTGCAGAAAGGCCCGCACCTGATCCGGGTGCTTCTCTATCTGATCGTTGGTGGCATAGAGCACATGGGTGATGAAATGATCGACGAACGGTGTTGCCGCAGTGATGACGCGCCATTCCTTGGCTTCCTCGAGTGAATAGCCGGTTTCCAAAGCGCCGATATAGCCGTCGATCTGATTGGTCTTGATCGCCGCGCGCGCCGGCGGCATGCCGCCGATAGCCACCGTCGTGATGCCGTTGCTGCCCCAGCCTTCCTTCTCGTTGATGCGCAGCCCAATCCATTCGGTCAGCGAACCGACGGTCGTGCAACCAAGCTTTCTACCTTTGAGATCCGCCACCGTTTTGACCGGAGAGTCATAGCCAACCATCACCGCCATGTTGCGGGGCACGCCATACATTTCGGCGACGGCTTTTGCCGGCACGCCCTTGACGATGAAAGCCATGCCGGGGCCGGACCCGATGCCGATATCGATGCTGCCGGAGGTGAGAAGCTGCTGCAGCTTGGCGTCGCCGGCCGAGGCCGACTCTTCGATATCGAGGCCGTGTTTGGCGAAGATGCCGGCCTGGATGCCGATATCGAGCGGCGTGAAGGCCCAGGCGAACGGCACCACTTTGGCGACGCGCAGCTTTTCATTGGCATGTGCGGACGACAGCATCGCCAGCGCGACGAAGGCGGTGCTCGCCAGACGCGCTATCGCGCTTGTAGGAAATCGTCGCCTCATTTCCTTCCTCCCCAAGTCCTTCCTCCCCAAGTCCTTCCTCCCCAAGTCTTCCTCGCAGACGCCAGTCGCTACACGGCAGCGACTATTGTTTATGCGTTACGGTGGTCGGGATGTGATTGAGCTCTTCACATCCGGTCGCCGTGACGATAACGGTGCCGCCGATATTGACCCGGTGGTCGCCGATGCAGGCATTCGGTTCGAGCGCAAACACCATGCCGGGTTCCAACACGGCCTTGCGCACCTTTGCCGTATTGGCGCCGACGTAGCGCACGTCGAGTTTGACTGAATCCATGTTGACCTGAGTGCGGCCGGCAAGGAAGTGCGGTCCGACGGAATGCAGCAGCGGCGTATAGCCCCAGCATCCGGCCTTCCGGTGCGGCTCTTCCATCACGGCGAGCATATCGGCAAAAGCGACGCCGGGTTTAATCGCCTTGATCGCGGCGGCGTAGGACTCGAGCGCAACCTGCTCGCATTTCTTGTTGGTCTCGTCGAGCGGGTCGAGCGCAACCGTCATCTGCACCTGGATTTCCTGGTTGCCGCATAGCGGCATCAACTCCATTTGCAGGAGATCGCCACGTTGCAGCACGCGGGGCGCTTCACCGCTGGTGGTCCAGCGGGGCGGTCCCCACGATAATGTGTGTGGGCCGGAATTCATCACGATCACCGGATAGCGCACGCCGATACCCTGGCGCAGCATTTCCGCGGTGGCTTCGGCGAACACCACCTCTTCACCAACGCCGGGCGCCGCAACTTCGGCGATTACCTTGCAGGCAGCTTCAGCCGCCTGTGCGGCATAGCGCACCTGCTTGAGCTCCTCGTCGCTTTTGACCAGCATCAGGTGGCTGAACTCTTCGGAAATGTCGGTCCACCGCGCCTTCGGCAGGGCAGTGGTGAGTTCGTTCCAGAAGTTTGCCGGGATCGCGCCGTAGATTTCAGTCGGCGCCTGCGAAGCCAGGCCAACCACGCCGAGGCTCGCTTCATCGAGCTTCTTTTCCCGCAACACCTCGGCGACGCCGGTGCCGCTTGTTGAAACGCGATAATCGTCAACCCAAAGTCTGTTACCGCGCTCCGCCGACCAGCGTGCGCGCATCACCCGCAAATACGCCCAGGTGATGACCACCGGATCGCCTTCGAGCGGAAAGATCACGCAGCCTTCGTTGTAATCGTCGCTGATATAGGTCTCGTACATCTCTCGCGAACGAAAGCCGGCAACGAGCAAACCCTCGAGACCACGCTCGCGCATCAGCTTTCGCACATTGGCCCAGCGCCGATCGCGCTCCGCCAAAGACAAAACCGGCGGGTGTTTGTTCTGATTTGCCATGAGCCTAAGCACCTTTACAGGCGCGGGTCTCTAGTCTCATCGATATCCTCCCTAGGCGCGTTTGGTTAAGCGCATTCTACTTCAAAGCATTGCAGAAACCGTCAGGTGTTGCCAGACGACAAGTGCCCTGGCGTGCGTTGACCGGGACCGCCGCGCTCACTAGAATCGCTATATCCTTAAGCCGTTTGGCGGGAGACGCTCATGCACATCATCGATTCGCATTTTCATTGGTGGCCGCGGTCGATTTTCGACAAGCTGTGCGAGCGTGAGGCTTTCCCGAAAGCCCGCGTCAACAAGCGTGGCGGCTACGACTACATGCGCCGCGACACGAGCGGCCAGCATCTGAATAGCTGGGCCGAATGGTTCGATCTCGACAAGCAGTTCGAGTACATGGACAGCCTTGGCCATCAGGTGGACGTCGTCTGCTCGATCGGTCCGTTCTCGGTGTCATTCTCTGACATGCCGCTGTCCGAGGGGCGCGACTACGCGCTGATGTGGAACGAGGAGATGGCCGGCGCGCAAAAGAAACATCCGGGCCGATTGTGGGCGAGCGCTGCCGTGCCGTTGCAAGACACGCGCGCGGCGATCGAAGTGGTCGACGATGCGGTCAATCGCCTGGGGCTAATGGGCGTTAATCTGCCGGGCAGTGTCGGCGACGATGCACGGATCGACGCCGAGCGGCTTGAGCCGTTCTACGCCCATGTTGAAAAGCTCGGCTTGCCGCTGTTCCTGCACCCAACCGACGTCATTTTTCAGGACATGCTGTCGGACGGCTACGACGGCGCGCTGCATTTGAGCCTCGGCCGGGTCATCGAGGTTAGCGTCGCGGCGATGCGGCTGATCCTTTCCGGCACGATGGAACGCCATCCGAATTTGAAAGTCGTGATGTCGCATACCGGAGGCTCGCTGCCTTACCAGGCCGGGCGCATGGACAAGAATTCCAAGGCCGCGAAGCTGCCGCGGCCGGTGCAGGACTACATGAAGCGGATGTTCACCGACACGGTGTCGCCGCACGCCGCCGGCATCGAATTTGCCATCGACTATTACGGCATCGATCACGTCATGTACGGCACCGATTATCCGTGCTGGGATCCGGCGCCCTGTCTCAAGCTGATCGATGAGATCGGCCTGTCCGACGCCGACAAGCAGAAGCTGTTCTACGATAATGCGCGGCGTATCCTGAACTTGCGCGATCCTGCAAAAGCGCAGCCGGCAAAGCGCGAGCCCGCATTGGCCTGATCCGGCGCAGGCTGAGTTTTACTGCAAGATTCGGATAGGCTAGTTGCCGCCGTTGGCGGCGGCGTTGTCGCTGCTGTAGCTTGCCAAAAAACATTATGTATGGGGATCAGGAATGCCGCTGCGCCGTCAATTGTTGCGCTACGCAGGAGCTTCGATCATCGCGAGCGCGCTGCCGCGCGGCGCCTTTGCGGCTGACTATCCAACGCGCGCGGCCCGCGTCGTCGTCCCATTCCCGCCGGGTGGCGGTGCCGATATTACCGGCCGCCTGATTGCGCAATGGCTGTCGGATCATCTCGGCCAAGCATACGTCATCGAGAACAAGCCCGGCGCCGGTACCAATCTCGGCACCGAAGTCGTCGTAACGGCTGCCCCCGACGGCTATACATTGCTGCTGATCAATACCGGCAACGCCATCAACGCCACGCTGTACCAGCATCTCAACTTTAACTTCATCCGCGACATTGAGCCGATGTGCGGCATCATCCAGGCGCCGCACCTCTTGTTCGTTACGCCGTCATTCCCGGCCAACACGTTGGCAGAGTTCATCGCCTACGCCAAAGCCAACCCCGGTAAGGTCAATTTCGCATCGGCCGGTTCCGGGAGCGCCAATCACATCTCCGCTGAGATGTTCAAGATGATGACCGGCGTTGACATGGTGCATGTGCCGTTCAATGGCGGCGCGCCTGCAATCCTGGCTGTAGTGTCCGGTCAAGTCCAGGCGATGTTCGCCGACACGCTGACTGCTGGTGAGCAAGTGAAAGCCGGTACCGTCAAGGTCATCGGTGTGGCGACGCCTCAGCGTTCGCCATTACTGCCCGAAGTGCCGCCAATCTCGGACACCGTCCCCGGATTCTATGCCAGCTCCTGGTGGGGCATTGGTGCGCCCCACGGCACGTCCGGCGATATCGTCAAAAAACTCAACGCCGAAACCAACGCTGCCCTTGCCGATCCCACCATACAAAAGCGGTTTGCTGCGATGGGTGCATTGACGCTCGGCGGTTCGCCGGACGACTTCGGCAAGCTGATTGCCGACGAAACGGAAAAATGGGGCAAGGTCATCAAGTTCGCCGGCATCAGCGCCGGTTGACGTTACTGCTTCGGCGCGAAGCGCTCGTCGATGCTTTCCCATTTGTCATAGCCGACGAGCTTCTTGTAGTCCTCGAATGCCATGCCGTCGTTGCGGTGCGCAAATTTGCCTGACTTCATATCGACCAGCACGGCTTCGATTGCCTTGGCGGCGTGCATGATGGTGTCGAGACCGAGCACGGCGCAGTGGAAGCCGAGCTCGCGCAATTCTTCCATCGACAGGATCGGAGTGTGGCCGCCCATCAGCGGATTGCAGATTTGCGGCACGTCGAAAGCTTTGCCGATTTGTTCCAGCTCTTTCACGCTACGCGGCGCTTCGATGAAAATGCCGTCGGCGCCAGCGCGGATGAAACGCTCGGCGCGGCGCATGGCCTCGTCGAGATCGTAGACTGCACGCGCGTCGGTGCGCCCGAGGATCCAGGTTTCCGGATTGATGCGCTCGGCGCACGCTGCTTTGATTTTTGCTTCGGCCAGCTCGATCGGAACCACCTTCTTGCCGACCATGTGACCACAACGCTTCGGCCACTGCTGGTCCTCGATCAGGATCGCGCTCACGCCCATGCGCTCATAGGTTTGCACCGTGTGCACGACATTCTTGACGTCGCCATAGCCGTCATCGCCGTCGACAAAAACCGGCAGATCGCAGGCTGACATAATGTCACGCACGGCGGCGGAGATTTCACCAAAGCCTTTCAATCCGACATCCGGCACGCCATAACGCGCGCCGACCGCGGGAAATCCGCCGATGAAGTAAGTCTCAAAGCCGATTTTTTCGATCAGCCGCGCCGAAAGTGCATCATGGGCGCCGGGCACGACCAGAAACTGCTTGTCTTTGACCGTTTTATTGATGATCTGGCGGAAGCTGGTCGGCATTGCATGGCCTCGGTCTTTTTTGGAACGGACAAATTGACATACATGTCCCAACCGGAGCGATCAACTTGCAGGGTTACATCGGCTGCGCAGGCGGCTATGGTTTTATCAAACAGCCGGTACCACCGGGAGGAAAGAGATCATGAATACCGAAGCGAACAAGTCTCCTGTCGTACATTTCGTGGGCAGTATTCCACTGCCAGATTCGGAAACTGTATTCCGTACGCTTTCTGGCGCCTGCGGCGGCCATGTGCTGCGCTTGCCGGATGGCGAGACCGGTATCCGCAAGTCATGGATCAAGTTTCTGCAAGATGTGCTCGCGGAAAGTCCTGCGATCGAGATTGCACATGATCTGCCGCCGTTTCAATTCAAGCAATGGGACGGGAAGGTCGTGCGCGAAATTCCGCGCCTTCGCATCAAGCCGGGCATGATGCCTAATCGCAAAGACTTCAAGACCGGCTATGCCGATATGGCCATTGCGTCGTTCGACGTATTTGACCGCATGCAAAAGGACGGCGTCATTCCGAACGGAGTGAAGTTTCAGATCAGCATCCCGACGCCGATTGCTCCGACCTATAACAATATGACGCCATCTGATCGGCCGAAGCTTTTGCCGGCGCTGACACAGCATTTCATTGGCGAGGTCCACACCATCGCCGCGGCGCTGCCGAACGATCGTATCGCGATCCAGTGGGATGTTTGTCAGGAAGTCCTGGCCTGGGAAGGCTATTACGAGCCGGGGCCCGTCGATTTCCGCACCGAGTGTATCGAGGTTCTGGGTCAGATCGGAGACGCGGTGCCGAGCAAAATCGACCTCGGCTATCACCTTTGTTACGGCAGCCCCGCAGACGAGCACATGGTGCAGCCGAAGGACGCCGGCCTTATGGTGGAAATGGTCAACGCTATCGTCGCGCGGGTACGCCGGTCTATCCAGTTCTTCCATCTGCCGGTTCCGAAAGGCCGTACCGACGATGCTTATTTCGCGCCGCTGGAAAAGCTCAAACTGCGGCAGGGGACTGCGCTCTATCTCGGCCTGATCCATCACAACGACGCCGAGGGTGACAAAACCCGGCTTAACGCGGCCCGCCGGTATACACGCGTTGACGGTATCGGCACCGAGTGCGGCATGGCGCGCGGCGACCCGGCCCGGCTGCCGTCCCTGCTTGCGGCGCACACCCACGCCGCCGAGCTCGCTGGTTGAAGCTAGCCCGCGAATAATCTAAGCACCTCACGCGCCTGAAGCGCGCCGAGGTGTAGCTCTCTTGCCTAAATTCATCGAACATTTCGAGCCGTTGGCGCGCGATTACGACGTTCTGTTTTGCGATGTCTGGGGCGTCGTGCATAACGGCATCGCCGCCTACCAGGACGCGTGCACGGCGCTGACGCGCTTTCGCGCCGGCGGCGGTACCGTTGTTCTGATTACGAATGCGCCGCGACCCGGGATCGCGGTGAAGCTCATTCTCGACCGTCTGGCTGTGCCGGAGAGTGTTTTTGACGCGATCACAAGCTCGGGCGACGTGACCCGCGGCATCGTCGAGAGCCGGCTCACTGAGAATGTCTTTCATCTCGGTCCGGAGCGCGATCACTCGATCTTCACGGATCTTAATGTGAAGTTTGCCCCTCTGGAGTCCGCCAACTACGTCGTGTGCTCAGGACTGTTCGACGATACCGTCGAGACGCCCGACAGCTATCGCGACATGCTGGCATTTATGCGTGCGCGCTCGTTGTTCATGCTCTGCGCCAATCCCGACATTGTCGTCGAGCGCGGTGACACATTGGTCTATTGCGCCGGTGCGCTCGCGGATGCCTATGCCACGCTCGGCGGTGAAGTGCTGTATTGCGGAAAACCGCACGCGCCGATCTATCAGGTAGCGCTGGCGACGGCGCAGAAGGCGCGCGGCGGGGCGGCGGTCGCGCCCAATCGCATTCTTGCCGTTGGCGACTCGGTACGGACCGATCTGAAAGGCGCCGATGCTTTCGGCATCGACAGTTTGTTCATTACCTCCGGTATTCACGCCGAAGAATACGGTGGCCGCGACACACCTGACCTCGGCGCGCTCAACACGATTTTCGACGCCGGCGGCGTAATGCCCAAAGCGGCGATGCGCGGATTGAAGTGGTAGAGACGAGAGAAGCGACCGAGCTTCAGACGGTGAATACCGACTTAATCTTGGATTTCAGCGTCTGCGCATTGAACGGCTTGACGATGTAAGTGTTTACGCCAGCCTTCCGTGCCGCGATCACATTTTCGGTCTTTGATTCCGCCGTGACCATGATGAAAGGAACCGTGCCCAGACCAGGGTCGGCGCGAACCTCTTTCAGCAGGTCATAGCCCGTCATCGGCTCCATGTTCCAATCGGAAATCACGAGGCCATACTTTTTGGCACGCATTTTCTCGAGCGCGCTCGCACCGTCTCTGGCGTCGTCGATATCGGCGAAGCCAAGTTGGCCCAATAAATTGCGGATGATGCGAACCATAGTGCTGTAATCATCGACGACCAGCACTGGCATTGACAGATCGACAGCCATGGCTCTGCGGAGCTCCTCGTGCGCTACCAGCGCGAAAAATCGGACCGGGTCAGCTTGACAGCATTCCCGTTCCGGACGGGCGAAAACTAAACTTTGCTGCTTGATATCGCGTTAATCCGCGAGATTCGGCCAAAACAGCATTAACGATCCGCCGCGCTTGACTCCGGCGGCACGGCCACGGCACCTAGCCCCGCAGGATTTCTTAACCATTGAAGGCACATGGCGGCAAAAAGCTTTCTCGTCGTGCGCGACGGTGAGCCGGCCGGCGGCTTGTGCGGTGCGGTAGTCGCCATCGGCAATTTCGACGGCGTTCATCGCGGTCATCGGGCCGTGATCAGCGCCGCGATGAAGCGCGCCAAGGAGCTTGGGCGGCCTGCGGCGGTGATGACCTTCGAGCCGCACCCGCGAGCGTTCTTCAAACCGGACGAGCCGCTGTTCCGTCTCACCGACGAGGCTGCCAAGCTTCGGCTGCTTGCTTCGACCGGGCTAGATGGCGCCGTTGTTTTGACGTTCGATGCCGCGCTGGCGAAGCTCACCGCCGACGAATTCGTCTCGCAAATACTGGTCGAACGTTTCGCAGTCAGCGGGGCGGTCATCGGCTTTAATTTTCATTTCGGTATGAACCGCGCCGGTTCTCCGGACTTCCTGATGGCGCAGGGCAAAAAGTACGGTTTTGCCGTCGACGTGGTGCCACGGTTTGAGGACAACGGCCGCCCAGTGTCGTCCGGGCCGATCCGTGACGCGCTGGCGGCCGGAAAAGTCCGTTTGGCCGAGGAGTTTCTCGGTTACCCGTGGTTCATCACCGGCGTCGTGATCCATGGCGATAAGCGCGGCCGTGAACTCGGCTTTCCCACTGCCAATATCCGGCTCGAGTCCGCGTGCGGGTTGCGCCATGGCATCTACGCCGTGCGTGTCAGCGTCGGCGGTCGTCATTACGACGCTGTCGCCAATTTCGGCCGCCGGCCGATGTTCGACACCGGCGCCGTGTTGCTTGAAGTTTTTCTGTTCGATTTTTCCGGGGACCTTTACGGCAGCGAAATCGATGTTGCCTTCATCGAGTGGATCCGGGAAGAACGTATGTTCGATGGCACGGCAGCACTCATCGACCAGATGAAGGAAGACAGCCGGTTGGCGCGTGAGGCGCTTGGAAAATCCGGCAATGCCTTTCCGCCGATTTAGCGGGCATGATCAGGAAAAGCACGCCCTCGGACTTGATCCGAGGGCGGACGCCGGTTTTCCAACAAGATAAATCCGCGCTACTCGCCGGCGTCTTGACCTTGCTGGCGACGATCGCGCGCCCATTGCGCCGCCATGAAGCCGACCAGCGCCACCGGAATGATGCGCTGCCAGCCGAATTCGCGCCCGATTTGCACCGCGGTAGCGAGAACCCGCGGATCGAGCAACCATGATGGCGCGTGTGCGCGTGCCGCGCGCTCAAGGATGGCGCGCTCGCGGGCACGCCGGCGGCCCAGGGCACAGACGACGAGGCCGATCACGGCGATCAGGAAAAATACGCCGGCCATGATCAGCCCGGCATAGACGCTGCCAACGTGGATCGCGATCCAATCGTAACCGGCGACGCACAGGAAAGCGAAGCCGGTAACGCCCGCTATTGCAATAATACAAAGACAAATAATGAAAGATGTCGTGATCCCGGTTCGCGATTGAACCGAGAGCATCATGTCGTGCATGAGGTTTTTAAACATCGCGCTCTCGTGCCGGACCTTTGCTTAGATTCGGCCTTCAGACCTTCAGCGCCGCCACGTTGCGCCAAAAAAGAAGCCGATCGCGGCAACGATCGCGAGCGTCGTATAAGGACGTTTCGCAAGTGACTCGTCGATGGCTCCGACAAAGTTGTCGGAGACGTCGCGCACAGCGCCGGCTGCTTCGCGGCCTTTGTCTTGCGCGTTCGCAAGCGCCTCGTCGACGCTGGATCGTGCGCGCTGCCACGCTGCGTTGCCTTTGTCGCTCAGGATCTCACCGACTTGGTCGGCGAGCCGCGCGAAATCCTCGCGCAAGGCCGCAAGGTCGGCCTGAATATCGCCGGATGCTTCTCTGGCAGCATTGTTAACCTCGCGCAGACCTTCACGGGCATCCTTGGCGGTTTCGCGCACATTTTGTGACGCAGTGGATGCGGTATTCATTATTATTCTCCGTGCTTTAAAGCAGTTGAATTTGCCCGGTTAAGTACCCCAGCGCAAGAAAGTTCCATCAATCGGGTAGCTGGACATCATCGGTCGGAAACAAATGGTTGAAGACAACCAGCGCGACGATGGATAGAGGCACCGCGAGAAACGAGCCGATTGGACCCCACATCCACGTCCAGAACGCCAAAGCGAGGAAAACCAGCAGCGGATTAAGCGTCAGCCGCCGTCCAATCACCGTCGGGGTAACAAAGTGACCCTCGGTCGTCGTAACCACGATCAGCCCAAGCGGTGCAATCAGGGCATGACCAAGCGAGGGAAAGGTGACGAGGCCGACGCTAAACAGCACCACCACCATCACTGCTGGGCCGACATAAGGCACGTAGTTGAAGAGTGCAGCGAGTAACCCGAAGATCGCCGGGTTCGGCAAGCCGATCAGCCACGCGCCAACGCCGACGACAATACCGACCGATATGTTGATGGCGGTGACCATGGTCAGGTAGGCCGCGAGATTACCCTCGATATCCCGCATGATTTTCAGGAAACGAAGTTTGGTGTCCCGGTTGCTGAACATCGAGACGATCTGGTTTCGCAGATTGATCTGGCCGACCAGAAAAAACATCAGCGTGAAGAAGAACAGAACGATCTCGCCCGCTGCGGGCGTGACAAACGCGACAACCGGCAGAACGACATTGGGTGGTTCCGACGGCGCTGGCAGCAGGCCATTGCTGCCAAACAGCGTGCCTTCGAGCTGATGTAACGCCGCGAGCGGCTCGTCGAACACCGAAAGTTTAGTGCGGATGCTGGCGCCGATCTCTGGTGCGCGGCCGATCCATTCGGTTACCGGTCCTGCCAGCGCCGTTGCTGCGACCGCAAGCGCACCCGCACATACCAGGACCAGGAGTGTCGCGGTGATCCAGGGTGAGATGCCGCGCTTCTGCGCTGCTTTGATGAATGGGGCGAGCGTCAGCGCGACCACCGCCGCCGCGACCACCGGCAGCAAGATCGCCTTGCCGATGTAAAGGAAGCCGCCGAACAGCAGTAGAAAGATGCCAATCGTCGCGGCTGAGCCGGCCGAGAGCCACATCTTCTCAAGGCTATCGACCGGTTTCGGATCGTTGATAATCAGCGCGTGACGCGCCTCGCGCGACGCGCGGAGATATTCCACAAATCCCTCCAAGGCCCAACGGCCTCTATTGGCCCAACCCAATCCAATTCGAGCGCTAACGCGCCGCAGGAGCGAGGGGTTCCGAAGAGCCATTCCCGGTGCGTTGCAACACGCTCTTTCCGCTCTGCCGCGGGCCTGTTAGAAGGCCCAGGTTTTGCAGGGATAAAATGACCGAATCGGCTTCAAAAGCGCGCGATTACAGCGAAACGCTGTTTCTGCCCAAGACCGAGTTTCCGATGCGCGCTGGGCTGCCGCAAAAGGAGCCCGGCATTCTTGAGCGCTGGCGGGACCTTGGGCTTTACGAGCGCCTGCGGGCCGACAGCAAAGGCCGGCCACGCTTCGTGCTGCACGATGGTCCGCCCTACGCCAACGGCAACATCCATATCGGCCACGCGCTCAACAAGATTCTCAAGGACGTGGTGACACGCAGCCAGCAGATGCTCGGCTTCGACTCAAATTACGTACCGGGCTGGGACTGTCACGGCCTGCCGATCGAGTGGAAGATCGAGGAAGACAATTACCGCAGCAAGGGCAAAGCCAAGCCGGATTTCTCCGATGCCGCTGCACTCGTCGCGTTTCGGAAAGAATGCCGGCAATTTGCCGAGCACTGGATCAATGTGCAGCGTCAGGAGTTTCAACGGCTCGGCGTGATCGGCGACTGGGCGCATCCCTACACCACGATGAGCTTTCCCGCTGAAGCGCAGATCGCGCGCGAGATCATGAAGTTCGCGGCGAACGGCACGCTCTATCGCGGCTCGAAGCCGGTGATGTGGTCGGTGGTGGAGAAGACTGCGCTCGCCGAAGCCGAGGTCGAGTACGAAGACTACACGTCCGATACGGTGTGGGTGAAGTTTCCCGTGATCTCCGGTAAGGGCCACGCGCTGACCGGCGCTTCCGTCGTGATCTGGACCACCACGCCTTGGACGATTCCTGGCAATCGCGCGATCAGCTATTCGCCGAAGGTCGAGTACGGGCTTTACAGGGTTGTTGATGCGCCTGCCGACAATTGGGCGAAGCCCGGCGATCTTTTCATCCTGTCGGATAAGTTGGCGATTGACGTTTTTCGCCAGGCGCGGGTCACGGCTTACAAGAAAGTCCAGGACATCAGCGAGTCACTGGCCGGACTGGTATGTTCGCATCCGCTGAAGGGGTTCGCAGGCAATTACGATTTCACTGTCCCCTTGCTGCCTGGCGATCACGTCACCGACGACACCGGCACCGGCTTTGTGCACACCGCGCCCGGCCACGGCCGTGAGGACTTCGATGTCTGGATGGCGAATGCGCCGAAGCTCGCTGCTCAGGGCATCAATATCAATATTCCTTACACCGTCGATGCAGATGGCCGCTTTACCGAACAGGCGCCGGGGTTCACCGGCAAACGCGTGCTCAACGACAAGGGCGAAAAGGGCGATGCCAACGAGGCGGTGATCAAGGCGCTGATCGACGCTGGCATGCTGGTCGCGCGCAGCCGCCTCAAGCACCAATATCCCCATTCGTGGCGCTCGAAGAAGCCGATCATCTACCGTAATACGCCGCAGTGGTTCATCGCGATGGACAAGGACATTGCCAAGCATGGCGATACGCTGAGGCATCGCGCCCTGACTGCGATCGAGACGACACGCTGGGTGCCGGCGCAGGGCGAGAACCGTATCAACGGTATGGTCGAAGGCCGCCCCGATTGGGTGATTTCGCGCCAGCGCGCCTGGGGTGTGCCGATTACGGTATTCATCAAGGAGCAGCCGGACGGCTCGGTGGAGATCCTTGATGATCCCGACGTCAATGTCCGGATCGTCGAGGCCTTCGAAGCTGAAGGCGCCGACGCGTGGTACGCAGCCGGTGCACGTGAGCGCTTTCTCGGCAAGCTTGCCAATGACAGCTGGCGAAAGGTCGACGACATTCTCGACGTCTGGTTCGATTCCGGCTCAACCCATGCTTTCGTTCTGGAAGATCCGAAACATTTTCCCGGCCTTGCCGGTATCAAGCGCAAGGTCGACGGCGGCAACGATACAGTCATGTATCTGGAAGGCTCCGATCAGCATCGTGGCTGGTTTCAGTCTTCACTGCTGGAGAGTTGCGGTACGCGTGGCCGAGCGCCGTTCGACACCGTGCTCACCCATGGCTTCGTGCTCGACGAGAGCGGGCACAAAATGTCGAAGTCGCTCGGCAATGTCACCGCGCCGCAGAATGTCATCAAAGACTCCGGAGCCGACATTTTGCGGATGTGGGTATGCGCGGCCGACTATGCCGACGATCTCCGTATCGGTCCGGAAATCCTGAAAACCACTATTGAGACCTACCGCAAGCTGCGCAACACGTTGCGCTGGATGCTTGGCAGTCTGGGGCACTTTCAGCCGTCCGATCGCATCGCACCTGAGAAAATGCCGGAGCTTGAGCGGTTGATGCTGCACCGGCTTGCGGAACTCGATCCGCAAATCCGCGCGGCCTATGCCGATTTCGATTACAAACGCATCTTCGCGGCGCTTAGCGCGTTTATGACAGTCGATCTGTCCGCGTTTTACTTCGATATCCGCAAAGACGCGCTTTATTGCGATCCGTATTCCTCGCTGACGCGCAAATCCTGCCTCACCGTGCTCGATCATCTGTTTCGCGCGACGGTGACGTGGCTGGCGCCGATGCTCTGTTTCACTGCAGAGGAAGCGTGGCTCGCGCGCGATCCGTCGGCGGTGTCGGTCCATCTCGAGCAGTTTCCGGCGATACCCCAATCCTGGCGCAACGATGGGCTCGCCGAGAAGTGGCGCAAGCTTCGCAATATCCGCAGGGTCGTTACCGGCGCGCTTGAGCTTGAACGCGCTGCAAAGCGCATCGGCTCCTCGCTCGAAGCGGCGCCCATAATCTATGTCGACGATGCCGATCTGTTTGCCGCCGCCGTCGACACCGATCTTGCCGAACTTTGCATCACCTCGGCGGCGACGCTGGTTGAAGGCGAGGGGCCTAACTCCGCATTCCGGCTCGACGATGTGCGCTCGGTTTCGGTCGAGCCGCGTTTGGCGGAAGGCAAAAAGTGCGCGCGTTCGTGGAAAATCTCGGCCGCGGTCGGCAACGATCCGCAATATCCGGACGTGACGCCGCGCGATGCGCAGGCGCTCCGCGAATGGGACGCAATGCGCAAGGCGGCAGGTTAGCCGCGGTGGTGGACGTTCCCAAGGAACAGACCGCGCATGGTTACGCTTGGGGACCGTTGAGCGGCCTTGGGCTGGCTGTTGGCGTGCTGGCCTGCCTCGTCGATCAGGCCGCGAAATTCTGGCTGCTCTATGGGCTCGACCTGCCAAGCCGGTCTCGTATCGCGCTGACGCCCTTTATCGAACTGCTGCTGACCTGGAACACCGGGATCAGCTACGGGCTGTTCCCGCAGCAGGGTCCGCTCGGCCAATGGGCGTTGCTGGCCTTCAAGGTCGCGGCGGTCGCATTCCTATGGGTTTGGCTGACCCGTGCGGCATCGCGGCTCACTGCCGTTGCCCTGGGCCTCATTATCGGTGGAGCGGTCGGCAACGCTATCGACCGGCTGCATTGGCCGGGAGTGCTCGATTTCGTGCTTTTTCACATCGAGACGGTGACTTGGAGCTTCCGCTGGTACGTCTTCAACCTTGCCGATGTCGCTATCGTTGCAGGGGTTTTTGGACTTTGTATGAATCGCTACGAACCGGCAACGCCGCAAAAGCGCCCTGATCTCGTATATAAAAAGTTTTACGGGGTCGGGTGAGCCCTTTCGGGCGACCGCAGAGCCACGTATCGGGCTCCTTGGGTGGGTAAGGGTATGCCGCAGGATCGTATCAGCGACCGCGAGGTTGGCCGCCACCTGTTGACGCGGACGGCCTTGTGCGGGGCTTTGGCCGCCACGATGATTTTCGGCGGGACTGCCGCCTGGGCAGGCGATGACGATGGCGGCGGACCTTCGGTAATCAGTTCGATTATGCACACGCTGGGCTTTAAGGCCCCAGGCGATACCTATGCTGGCATTGACTATAACGAGCGCTCGCCGCTTGTCGTGCCGCCGACCCGGGATCTGCCGCCGCCGGTCAGCAACGCGGCGCCGCCGGTTGCGAATTGGCCGAAGGATATGGACGTCGCGCGAAAGAAGAAGGCCAAGGTGGATGACAAGCCGCGCTACCAGGTCGGCGACTTCGTGATGAACGACGCTCGTGTGTTGAGACCGGACGAGCTTGATAAGCCGGGTGCTTCCAGGGCCAGCGCCGGGGGCGATGGGGATTCAACCGCGAATTCGATGATGACGGATCCGAACGATCACAGCACCAAGAAGAGCTTGTTTAGCGGCTTATTCAAGAAGGACCCACAGTATACGACCTTCACCGGCGAGCCGACGCGTGAAACACTGACCGAACCGCCGGCGGGATATATGACGCCGTCGCCCGATCAGCCTTATGGGATGGGGCCCGCTGAGTCGAAATACAAGGTACCGACGCTTGCCGATCGGATGGAAGCGCCGCGTTAAGGTGACGTTCGGGGCAGCGTGATGCCCGGGCTGGTTTCCGACTAAGTATAAGTGGCAGAGTGTTCTGCCGGGGGCGAAAACAGAGTGGGTCGCGCGATCGAACCCGCGGAGCGAAAACCGTTGTCCAATATCCCCTCGCTGAAACTGCCGCTGCTGGCAATCGCGCTGGCGGCGACGTTGATCTCATGCCCTGCCAGTGCCGAACCGGACGTTGCCGACTTCACCCTTGCTAACGGGCTTGAAGTCGTGGTGATCCCCGATCATCGCACGCCGGTCGTCACCCATATGATCTGGTATAAGGTGGGTGGCGCTGACGAGATCGCGGGTCGGTCCGGTCTTGCGCATTTCCTTGAGCATTTAATGTTCAAAGGCACCGAGAAAAATCCTGGTGACTCGTTCTCGCAAGATGTTGCCGAGATCGGCGGCCAGGAGAATGCCTTTACCGGTAGCGACTACACCGGGTTCTATCAACGGGTTCCGCGCGAGCATCTGAAAGAGATGATGGCGCTCGAAGCCGACCGAATGACCGGTCTGGTCCTGACGGACGATGTGGTGCGGCCCGAACTCAATGTCGTTCTCGAAGAACAGAACATGCGCGTCGCCAATAATCCGGCGGCCCGGCTGGGCGAGCAGATCGATGCCGCACTCTACCTCAATCATCCCTACGGCCGGCCGGTGATTGGATGGCGGCAGGAGATTGAGAAACTCTCACCCGCGACGACGCACTGGCCTTTTATCGGCGCTTTTACACCCCGAATAATGCCGTCGTTGTTATCGCCGGTGATGTTACCGCTGACGAAGTGAAAGCCGATGCCGAAGCGACCTACGGCAAGGTCGCCATACGGACCCAGATCGCGCCCCGTAACCGGCCAAAAGAGCCGGTGCAGGAAGCGCCGCGCACGGTCACGCTGGCTGACTCCAGGGTCGAACAGCCCAGTGTGACGCGCGACTATCTGGTGCCTTCGGATGCGACGGCAAAACCCGGCGAAGGCGAAGCGCTCGATGTGCTCGCCCATGTGATCGGCAGTGGCACCAACAGCCGGATGTACCGCACGCTGGTCGTAGACAAGGGCATCGCGCTCGACGCCGGCGCATACTATTCCGGCACGGCGCTCGATTACGGCAAGTTCGGCGTTTACGGCTCGCCGAAGCCAGGCAACACACTGCATGAAGTCGAAGACGGCATCGACGGCATTCTCGGTGACGTGATTGCTCACGGCATTACCGATGAGGAACTCGATCGCGCCAAGACGCGATTGATCGCCGACGCGGTTTACGCGCAGGACAATCAGGCGACGCTGGCACGCTGGTATGGCGCAGCAATTGCATGCGGGCAGACGGTGGCAATGGTGAAGGCGTGGCCCGACCAGATCAGAGCTGTCACTGCCGACGCCGTGCAGGCGGCGGCCAAACAGTGGCTGGACCGGCGCCATTCGGTCACCGGCTATTTGGTCAAGAGCCTGCAGTCCGAGGAGAAGCATTCGTGACAGTGAAACTGTGCGCCACATTGGCAATCGGTCTGGCGGTTCTGACGATTGCAGCGCCAGCCTCAGCAACGACCATTGAGCGGATCGTCTCGCCCGGCGGCATTGAAGCGTGGCTGGTGCGCGAGCCTGCGGTTCCGCTTGTCGTCGTCGATTTCGCTTTTGCCGGTGGCGCGGTTCAGGATCCGCCCGGGAAAGGCGGCACCGCGGAACTCGTCTCCTCGATGCTCGATGATGGCGTCGGCGATTACGATTCCAATACCTTTCATGACCGGCTGGAGCGCAAAGCCATCGAGATGAATTTCAGCGTTGACCGTGAAACTCTTCGCGGCTCGATGCGGACGCTGAAGGAAAACAGCGACGAGGCGTTTGAAGATTTGCGCCTGTCACTGAATGCTCCGCGCTTCGACGCATCCGATATCGAACTTAACCGCGCTCAAGTTCTTGCAGCCTTGCGGCGCGCGACAAGCAGCCCCGGCGATATCGCCAATCGGCGCTGGTGGGAGACCGCATTTGCCGGGCATCCCTACGGCCGCCCGGTCAACGGCTCGCTGGAATCCGTACCCACTGTCACGGTCGATGACCTCAGGGCTTATGCGCACCGCGTTTTGGCGCGCAGCAATCTCAAGGTCGCGATCGTCGGCGACATCGATCCTGATGCCGCGCGGGCCATGCTTGATCACGTATTCGGCGGCCTTCCGGCAAAGGCCGATCTTGTGCCGGTCGAGACCGTATCGCCGCAGGGACTTGGCCGCCGCATCGTCGTCAATCTCGACGTGCCGCAGTCGGTCGTTGAATTCGGCGGCGCCGGGATTGCCCGCAAAGATCCTGATTTCATGGCGGCCTATATCGTCAATCATATCCTCGGCGGCGGTACCTTTTCGTCGCGGCTCTATCAGGAAGTCCGGGAGAAGCGTGGCCTGGCCTATTCGGTCTCCGACAGCCTGATGTGGCTCGATCATTCCGCAATGTTTCTCGGCACCACTGCGACGCGTGACGACCGGACCGGTGAAACGCTGGATCTGATCCAGAGCGAGATCCATCGTCTTGCCGAGAACGGCCCGACCGCGGACGAACTCGCCAAAGCCAAGTCCTATCTCAACAGCGCGTTTGTGCTCAATCTCGATACGTCGAGCAAGGTCGCTGGATTGCTGATCCAGTTGCAGCTCGACGACCTTGGCGTGGATTACATTTCGCGGCGGACCGCAATGATTGATGCAGTATCGCTCGATGACGCCAGGCGCGTCGCCAAGCGCCTGCTCGATGGCGGCTTGCTGGTGACTGTGGTCGGCAAGCCCGAAGGCGTTGCCTCAAGCGGAACGACCGCGAACTAGATACCGAGCGCTCGTCCTCGCGGAAGCGGGGACCTGTCTTGTGGCGACTGTAGCTCGATTCCCGCTTTCGCGGGAGTGAGCGCGGATATACGGTCGCGACTATGATCCCGATTACGCCGCATATCTCGATCGAGGAACGCGAGATTGACGAAAGTTTCGTTCGCGCTTCCGGGCCGGGCGGCCAAAACGTCAACAAGCTTTCGACTGCGGTGCAGCTTCGTTTCGATGTGCGGAACTCGCCGTCGCTGCCCGGCGACGTACGAGACCGGCTGACACGTCTCGCCGGGTCGAGAATGACCAATGACGGCGTCATCGTCATTATCGCGCAGCGCCATCGCACCCAGGGACGCAACCGCGAGGATGCGCTCGACCGTCTCGTGGAGCTGATCCGGCAGGCGGCGGTGCGGCCGGTCAAGCGGCGGCCGACCAGACCGACCAAAGCATCCCGCGAGCGCCGGATCGAGGGCAAGAAGCGGCGCGGCGGCATCAAGAATTTGCGCCGGTCCAGGCCCTCGTTCGACTGAAATCCGGGCCATGCTACGGTGACCGGGAGCCCGAGTTCGCCGCCGAGTTGCCTATGCCTGTTCGCCAGCTTTCCGAAGCCGTCGTCAACCGTATCGCTGCCGGCGAGGTGGTCGAGCGTCCCGCGAGCGTGGTGAAAGAGCTGGTCGAAAACGCGCTCGATGCCGGTGCGACGCGTATCGACGTGTTGACCGATGGTGGTGGGCGCCGCCTGATCCGCGTCAGCGACGACGGCGAGGGCATGACCCGCGCGGACCTGGCGCTCGCCATTGAGCGGCATGCGACGTCGAAGCTTGCCGACGACGATCTGGTTTCGATCCGGACGCTGGGTTTCCGCGGTGAAGCGCTGCCATCGATCGGCTCCGTCGCGCGGCTGTCGATCACGACGCGGCACGCCGGTGAGCCGCACGCCTGGGAGATCGCCGTCGATGGCGGCGTCAAATCCCCGATCAAGCCGGCGGCGCTTGGCGGCGGTACGCGGGTTGAAGTACGCGATCTGTTTTATGCAACGCCGGCGCGGTTGAAATTTCTTAAGCTCGACCGCACCGAAGCTGAAGCGGTGCGGGATGTGGTGCGCCGGCTGGCGATGAGCCGGCCTGATGTCGCCTTCACGCTGGCAGGAGAGGAGCGCGCGCCGGCGAGTTATGCGGCTGCACTGCCCGGCGCTACCGGTCGCCTGACCCGGCTTGGCGATATTCTCGGCGCCGATTTTCGCGCCAATGCGGTCGAGGTCGCCGCCGATCGCGAAGACGTTGCGGTCGAAGGCTTTGCCGCGCTGCCGACACTGACGCGCGCCAATGCGCTTGGCCAATATCTGTTTGTCAACGGCCGCCCGGTGCGCGACAAGCTTTTGCTTGGCGCGGTGCGCGGCGCCTATGCCGACTATTTGCCGCGCGACCGGCACCCGCTGCTGGCGTTGTTCGTGACCCTCGATGCGCGCGAAGTCGACGTCAACGTGCATCCGGCCAAGGCGGAGGTACGCTTCCGCAACGGCGGCCTCGTCCGCGCGCTGATTGTCTCGGCGCTGAAAACGGCGCTGACTCGTGACGGCACCCGCGCGGCAACTACCGGCGGTTCTGCCACCATCGCGGCATTCCGGCCGGCGTTTTCAGTGCCGACGCGCGGCTGGGACTGGCGTCGGTCACCGTCGCGGCCGAACGAGCCGTCGCGAGCCTATGCAGCGGCCGGCGGCGGTTTCGCTGAAGCGACGCAAGCGGCGTTCGATGTCGGCACGCCGGCCGCCGATTTGCGCGTCGCGGAAGTGGAAACGGCCGCTGAACTGATCGATCGTCCGCTTGGCGCCGCACGCGCGCAGGTTCACGAGAACTATATCGTGTCGCAGACCCGTGACGGTTTGGTCATCGTCGATCAGCATGCCGCGCATGAGCGTATTGTGTACGAAAGGCTCAAGGCTGCGCTCGGCCGGAGTGGGGTGGCCCGCCAGATTCTGCTGATCCCGGAAATCGTCGAACTCGACGAGGCCGACGTCGCCCGGCTTGGTGCGCGCGCCGAGGAGTTGGCCCGCTTCGGCCTTGTGCTCGAAGCCTTCGGTCCCGGTGCGGTGGCGCTTCGCGAAACGCCGTCGCTGCTCGGTGAAATCGACGGTGGCGGTCTGGTGCGCGATCTCGCCGAACACATGAGTGAATGGGACGAGAGCCTGCCGCTTGAGCGCCGGCTGATGCAGGTGGCGTCTTCCATGGCCTGTCATGGTTCGGTGCGTGCCGGACGGCGTTTGAAGCCGGAAGAGATGAATGCATTGCTTCGCGAGATGGAAGTGACGCCAAACTCAGGCCAATGCAATCATGGCCGCCCGACCTATGTCGAACTAAAGCTCACCGATATCGAGCGGCTGTTCGGACGGCGCTGAACAATTCCCGGGAGTGGTTCATGAGCATGAAGGCGTGTTTGGCGGCAGCGGCGTTTGTACTGGTCAGTTTTTCCGCCCATGCCGAAGACTGGCCAGCGCACACGATCACCATGGTCGTGCCGTTCGCGCCCGGTGGCGTTTACGACACGATGGGGCGCGTCTATGCGGCAGCTCTCGCCGACATTCTTGCTACTCCTGTCGTCGTCGAGAACGTGCCCGGTGCTGGCAGCATGACCGGTGCGGCGCGTGTCGCCCGCGCCGACCCCGACGGTTATCAGCTCCTGCTGGGCGGGGAATCGCCCAACGCGCAGGTGCAGCTTCTGCACAAGGAACCTGCCTACGATGCCGCCAAAGACTTTGCGCCGATTGCGCTGATCGCCCAGCAGCCGCTGATCCTCACCGCGCGTCCTGGCATCCCGGCCGGCAACCTTGCGGACTTCATCGCCTACGCCAAGGCGAACCAGGCCAAGATGCAATATGGCTCGCCCGGCACGGGCACCGGTTCGCACCTGGCCTGCGCTCTCTTTAACGTCGCCATCGGCGTCAACATTACGCATGTCCCGTATCGTGGACTGGCGCCGGCCATGCAGGATCTGATCGCGGGCCGCATCGACTATATGTGTCCGACAATCACGACCGCGATGGCGCAGCTTGCGGCCCATGTGGTGCAGGCGCCGGCCGTGATCGGCAGTGGGCGCTCGCAAGTTTTCCCGGACATTCCGACTGCAGAAGAGCAGGGCCTCAAGGGCTTTGCCGCCAATAGCTGGAATGCGATCTTTGCCCCGAAGGGAACGCTGCCGGCCATTGTGGCCAAACTCAACGCCGCGGCGCTGAAAGCGATGGCGACGCCCTCGGTGCAACAGCGTGTTCGAGAGCTTGGCGCCTCGTTGCCGTCTCCGGATCATCGGACGCCGGAATATCTTCAGAGCCTGGTTGAAAGCGAAATCAAAACCTGGGGCGATGCCGCCAAAGTCGCCGGCATCACGGCGGAGTGACGAACCGTAGCACGACGAACTCGGTATCGTCGTAGTGCCTCCGCTCGAGCTCGGTAAAACCTTCTGGCGCGGCGAAAGCGGATTTCACCGCTTCCTCGACAACGATCAACGCATCGAGCGTGAACCACGCGCCGGTGCGCGCCGAAGCGAGCGCTTCCTCGGCAAGCTTTTGTCCATAGGGCGGGTCGAGGAAGGCCAACGAAAACGGCTCTACAGGATAAGCCGGTCCGAGCTTGGTGGCGTCGCGGCGGTAAACCTTGGAGGTCCCGCCAAGCCCCAGCGAGGCGACATTCTCGCGCAACAGCGCGCGCGCTTCGGCGCCGTCATCGACAAAGAGCGTAAACGCCGCTCCGTGCGACAGCGCTTCGATACCGAGCGCGCCTGTGCCGGCAAACAGATCCAGCACTCGGGCATCGCCTATCGGATCGCCGTAAGCGTGGATGAGCACATTGAACAGCGACTCGCGAAGGCGGTCGGCGGTCGGCCGGATCGCTTGTGACTTCGGCGCAGCGATGGTGCGGCCGCGCAGGCTACCACCGACCACGCGCATTAACGGCTCCGGGGATTGCGCGGACGCGGCCCTGCGGAGCGATCCGGCGAACGGTGGCGCTGCTGTCTGTTGTTTCCGCCACGGCCGCGCTTCTCGAACGGCTTTCGTGCTTCCTCGCGGCGCGGCGCCTCACGACCTCGTCGTGTCTCGGTATCTCGCTTCGCTTCGCCGTGGCGCTCTACTGAAACCATCCGGCCTTTGCGATCGGTGCGCGCTTCCTTGCGCGCTTCGCCAGCAGGCGGTTTCCGCCATATTTCGGCGGCGGCGGCCGAGCCATGGCGCTGCTGTCTGTTGTTTCCGCCACGGCCGCGCTTCTCGAACGGCTTTCGTGCTTCTTCGCGGCGCGGCGCCTCACGACCTCGTCGTGTCTCGGTATCTCGCTTCGCTTCGCCGTGGCGTTCTACTGAAACCATCCGGCCTTTGCGATCGGTGAGCGCTTCCTTGCGCGCTTTGCCGGGAGGCGGCTGTCGCCGTATTTCGGCAGCAGCGCTTGAGCCATGATATTGGCGTCGCAGTTTCTTTCCGGGGCGTTCTTCTTCGCGCGGTCGCCACGCGTGATGCACCGGCTTTTGCTGCGGGGCTTGCGGCTTGTCGCGTTTGGCCGAGGCAGGGCGCGGCGGTCTGGGCGGCGCCGAAAAGTCCGCGCCGGACAGCGCGACGAGTTTGGTGCCGAGCTGCTCGCGTAGCACCCGTGTCTTGACTTCATCGACCTGGCCTTCGGCAAGTTCGGCAAGCTGGAACGGGCCGAACGAGACACGAATGAGCCGCGTCACCTCAAGGCCAAGGTGGCCGAGTACTGTGCGCACTTCGCGGTTCTTGCCTTCGCGGATACCGAAGCTGACCCAGAGGTTCGAGCCCTGTACGCGTTCTATCGAGGCGTCGATCGCGCCGTAGTGGATTCCGGAGATCGTGACACCTTTGCGCAAATCCTCCAGCTGGGTCTGCGTCACGGCGCCGTGGGCGCGCACGCGATAGCGCCGCAGCCAACCGGTCGTGGGCAGTTCAAGCACACGGGCGAGGGCGCCGTCGTTGGTCAGGAGCAGCAGTCCTTCGGTATTGAAGTCGAGCCGGCCTACACTGATCAGGCGCGGGAGCTCCTTCGGCAGGCGCTGGAAGATCGTCGGGCGGCCTTGCGGATCCGCGTGCGTCGTAATCAGCCCGCGCGGCTTGTGATAGAGGAACAGCCGCGTCCGCTCGCGCGTCGGCAACGGCTCGCCGTCCACCGTGACGCGGTCGCGATCGGTGACATTAAGCGCGGGCGATGCGACCGGAGCGCCGTTGACCGCAACGCGCCCGGCGGCGATCCACGCTTCCGCCTCGCGGCGCGAGGCAAGCCCGGCGCGGGCGATCACTTTGGCGATGCGTTCGCCGCCTTTGTGCCCTGTTTCGTTGTCGTCCATAGTCTGTGGCTGATAGCAGAGCAGGCCGCATCGGACCATGGCATCTTTTATGGATATGGCGCTGGGCGAGGCGCGGGCCGCGGGCGAGCGGGGTGAGGTGCCGGTCGGCTGCGTGCTGGTGCGCGACGGCGAGGTTATTGCCCGCGCCGGCAACCGCACCATCGCCGACCGCGATCCAACGGCCCATGCCGAGCTACTGGCTATTCGCCAGGGCGCGGCCACGCTCGATTCCGAGCGTCTTGAAGGCTGCGATCTCTACGTCACCCTTGAGCCTTGTGCGATGTGTGCCGGCGCTGTCGCTTTCGCCCGTATTCGCAGGCTCTATTACGGCGCCGCCGATCCTAAGGGCGGGGCAGTCGATAATGGCGTGAAGTTTTTCGCCTCGCCGACCTGCCATCACCGGCCTGAGGTCTACGGCGGCATGGCCGAGGCCGAGGCGGGAGCGATGCTGACGCGGTTCTTCGGCGAACGGCGCTGAGCCGGAGCGCGAATCAGCTAAAGAGCGTCGCTTCAATACGACAGGACATGATGTTTAACGCGCTCGGCCTAGATTTCGGTACAACGAATACGGTTTTGGCTGGGGTCGAGTTGGACGGGAATGCAAGCCCGATTGCCTTTCGGATCGACGATGAAGACGTCGACACGATGCGTACGGCGCTCTGTTACTGGCAAAAGTCAAATGGCCGATCCGACAATCTAAATGTCGAGGCCGGCCCTTATGCCATCCGGCAGTTCATCGAACATCCCGGAGAATGCCGCTTCATCCAATCGTTCAAGACATTCGCTGCCAGCCACCATTTTCAGGGCACCTATATCTACGGCAAACGCTATCAATTCGAGAATTTGCTGGAATCGTTTTTCGAGCGCATTCGCGTCTATGCGGGTGCGAAGCTTGCGACAATGCCTCGGCGTCTTGTCGTCGGCCGTCCGGTCACTTTCGCCGGATCAGAGCCCGATGCCGAACTTGCGTTACGCCGGTACGACGCCGCGTTGCGCCGATTCGGTTTGGAGGAAATCATCTACGTTTACGAGCCGGTCGCTGCTGCGTTCTTCTTTGCGCGCAATTTGAACCAATCGGCAACAGTTCTGGTCGCTGACTTTGGCGGTGGCACGACGGATTATTCGATCATGCGCTTTGATGTCTCCCACGATGGCCTCAGCGCACGTCCACTCGGACACGGCGGCATTGGAATCGCGGGCGACCATTTCGACTTTCGCATCATCGATAACGTGGTCCTCCCACGGCTCGGCAAGGGTAGCCATTATCGGCATATGGGCAAAACGCTTGAATTGCCACTTAGTCCATTCGGAAGTTTTGCGCGCTGGAATTTGTTGTCCACGCTGAAAACGTCCAGCGAATTTCGCGATCTGAAACAGCTGGTGCGGTGGTGCACGGAACCGGAGAAGGTCACGCGATTGATCGATCTTGTCGAAGACGATCAAGGCTACCCCCTGTACAAGGCAATTTCGGAGGCGAAAGCGCGGCTCTCATCGAACGAGAGCACGGACCTGGCTTTTCCGCCGCTCGGTTTCCGCGTGCGTATCGAGCGCAGTGATTTTGAGAGATGGATCGCGGACGATCTGCGCCGCATGGATACGGCGCTCGATAATACTCTGAAACAGGCTCGTATTAGCGTTGATGATATCGACAAGGTGTTTTTGACAGGAGGCACCTCATTCGTGCCGTCGGTACGGCGGATGTTTGAACGCAGGTTCGGGGAAGAACGCATCGAAAGTGGCAACGAGTTGTTGTCGATCGCTAACGGCCTGGCTGTGATCGGTCAGCGGGACGATGCGGCGCAATGGGCCGCCGCGAATTGACGGGACAGGAACACTTCAATCTGACAGCAGCGCGCCCAGCTTCTCTATCACTTCGGTTTTGATCGGCTCGGCGGTCCGCAGGATCGACGTCGCCTGATAGAAGTCGAGCGTGCGAAAGGCAGCGACATTCGGCCGGATCAGGAGATCGGGCGTAGTGTGTTCGAGCTTCGACGCAATGATGGCGCTGCCCATGATGTTGATCGTGACGTAGAGCGCTTCCCATGTGCCGGGCACATCGGAGCGCTCAAGCGGCGGCGCGGTGAGGACATCGACGGCGACAATGACGTCGGCGAGCCCGCGTAACAGATCGAACGGCAATGGGTTCGTCGTACCGCCGTCGATGAGAACGCGTCCATCCACCGCGACCGGTCGAAAAATGCCAGGTATCGCTATGGCCGCGGCCAGCGCGGGCCGGAGTAGCCCCGACGACAGCGGCGCTTGTTGACGACGGTGTAAGTCCGTTGTCATCACGGTGGTCGGGATCGCCAGCGTGGCAAAATCCTCCGGGATCGCCTCGGGCAGGAATTGTGCGCAGAACTTTTCTGCGTCCATCTGTGTCGCCAGGCTAAAGGCGCCGGAAAGCAGATCGCTGAGTGTGCCCGCGCGGGCGGCAAGAAGGCGGCGCCGGGTTTCCGCCGGGCTGTGCGCGATCGAAAGCATATAGCGGCGCATCTCTTTGGCCGACATGCCGGCCGCGTAGGCCGAGCCCACGAGCGCGCCAATCGATGTGCCGGCGATAGCGACCGGCTTCACCTCCAGCTCTTCGAGCGCTTCCATGACCGGGATGTGCGCCAGTCCGCGCGCGCCGCCGCCGCCCAATGCAAGGGCGAAGGTCTTCATGCTCCGGCCTTGACCGCGAATTCCCAGGCGCGGGCGGCGAGCGGCCGGACCTGTGCGCCCTTGGCGGCGGCGTAGGCGCTGGTCGCCGTGCCGTCGCGCACACGTCCGGCGATGCCCTGCAGGATCGCGGCGAGACGAAAGAAATTGTAGGCGAAATAGACCGGCAGATGTGGCCGCGGGTCGAGGCCGGTGCGCGCGACATATTGGTTGACGTAAGGTTCAAGCGCCGGAATGCCGAGCGCGGTGAGGTCGAAGCCGAGCAGCGAACCGGTTCCGGCATCGGACGGCGGCATGTGCCACGTCATCAGGTGGTAAGAGAAGTCCGCCAGCGGATCGCCGAGCGTGGACAACTCCCAGTCCAGCACGGCGGAGACTTTGGCCTCGTCCGTCGCAAGGATCATGTTGTCGAGCCGGTAATCGCCGTGCACCACGCGGGGTGGCTGCGGCGGCGGTAAATGCGCCGGCAGCCACGCGATTAGGTGCTCCATTTCCTCGATCTTTTGGGTTTCCGAGGCACGGTATTGTTTGGACCAGCGGTCGACCTGCCGCGCTACGTAGTTCTCGCCACGGCCGTAATCGCCAAGCCCGATCGCGACCGGATCGAAGCTGTGCAGCCGCGCGATTGTCGTGTTCATGGCATCGTAGACCCGCGCGCGTTCCTGTGGGCTCGACGCCGGCATCTGCGGCTCCCAGAACACGCGGCCTTCGACATAGGCCATGACGAAGAACGCGGTGCCGGTCACGCGCTCGTCGGCGCAGTACAGCACCGGTTCAGGCACTGGGAAGTTTTGCGCATAGAGTGCGCTGATGACGCGGTGCTCGCGATCGACCGCATGCGCGGAGGGCAACAGCTTGCCTGGCGGCTTCCGCCGCAGCACGTAGCGCCGCAGCGGCGTTTCAACGAAATAGGTCGGATTGGATTGGCCGCCCTTGAACTGGCTGACCATAACTGGCCCAGCAAAGCCGGGGACGTGCTGCCGCATGTAGTCTTCGAGCTGGCTGACATCGAACCGCAGCCGCTCGGTAACCTCGCGCGTGCCGGAGAACGCGCTCTGGCGATCGACGATACTCATGACGCGACTTTAGCGCGCGCAAGAATTCCGGCAATGCCCGGGGAACCCATGCCTTGGATGACATGTCTTGGATAACATTGCCTTGGACGACAAAAATCGTCCGTCAATGCGCTTCGCGCTCGATAGCGCGCCAGCCGATATCGCTGCGGCAAAACCCTTCCGGCCAACGGATGCGGGAAATCGCCTCGTAGGCGCGAGCGTGCGCCTCTTTCACGGTCTTGCCGATCGCGGAGACGTTGAGTACGCGGCCGCCGTTGGCGAGGATCTTGCCGCCTTCCGCTTTGGTACCGGCATGGAAGATTTGCACGCCCTCGACCTTTGCCGCTTCGTCCAGGCCTTCAATCACCGAGCCGCGTTTATAATCGCCGGGATAGCCTTTTGCCGCCATCACCACGGTCAGCGCGGGATCCGGGTACCAGCGCAAGTCGAAGGATTTGAGCTGGCCGTCGACACTGGCAAGTAGCGCCGGCACCAGGTCGGACATCAGTCGCAACATCAGTACCTGGGTTTCCGGATCGCCGAAGCGGGCGTTGTACTCGATCAGCTTCGGACCATCGCGCGTGATCATCAGCCCGGCGTAGAGCACGCCCTTGTAGGGCGCGCCCATCGCTTTCATGGCGCTCATCGTCGGTTCGATGATTTCGTCCATCACGCGCGCGCTCATCGCATCGTCGACATTCGGCGCAGGAGAGTAGGCGCCCATCCCGCCGGTGTTCGGCCCCTTATCGCCATCGAAGACGCGCTTGTGGTCCTGCGCGGTGGTGAGAGGAATCGCGGTGGTACCGTCACACAGCGCGAAGAATGACGCTTCCTCGCCGTCAAGGAATTCCTCGATCACGACTTCGCCGCCCGCTTCGCCAAGGCCGCCGCCAAACATCATATCGACGGCGGCCTCCGCTTCGGCGATGCTTTGCGCGACCACAACACCTTTGCCGGCGGCGAGCCCGTCGGCTTTGACCACGATCGGCGCGCCCTGTGCACGGATGTAGCCTTTTGCCGTTGCTGCATCGCGGAATCGCTCATAAGCGGCGGTCGGAATGTTGTTGGCGCGGCACAGATCCTTGGTGAAGCCTTTGGAGCCTTCCAGCCGGGCCGCGGATTTGCTCGGACCGAACGCCTTAATGCCAGCGGTTGCGAGGTCGTCGACGATGCCGGCACAGAGCGGCGCCTCCGGGCCGACGACGACGAGCTCGATATTGTTACTGCGGCAGAATGCGATAACGGCGGCGTGGTCGGCGACGTCGAGCGAGACACACTCGGCTTCCTGGGCGATGCCGGCATTGCCCGGCGCACAATAAAGCCGCTCGAGCAGGGTGCTCGAGGCCATTTTCCAGGCCAGCGCATGCTCGCGTCCGCCGGAGCCCAGGAGCAGAATGTTCATGAGTCGGAATGCCTTGGCGGGATCTTTGGCGGCGGGTCTTGACCTGGACCCGCCACACACAACACTAATCGGGTCGGCCGGAAAAGCCTATGGAACGAGCAACGCCATCCACTGCCCGAGTCACGATGCGGTTCACGATCCGGTTCTTGGCCGGTTTTGCCGCCGCGCTTGCGATGCTGCTGTGTGGCGGAACACAGTCGCGGGCGCAAACCGTCGCGGTGTTCACCAAGAACCAGAACAGCCCGATCTTTTCAGCTTTCCGCGCTGGGGCCGGAGTCGCAGGGAAAAACCTCGGCGTGCAGGTGATCAATTATGTGCCGTCCACCGCCGATAGCGTCGCGGAGCAAAACCAGCTTGTCGAAGACGCGATCAAGGACAAGCCTGACGCCATCGTGTTCGTGCCGGTCGATTACACCAAGGCGGCAGGTGCGGTCGGTAAGATCAATGCCGCGAACATCCCGCTGATCAATGCTAACGAAAAGCTCTCCGGCGGTACGGTCGTGGGCTATGTCGGCACCGATGACGTTACTCTTGGAAAAGAGACGGGCGATTATCTGCTCAAGGCCATAGGCGGCAAAGGTAACGTCGTGATCCTGGATGGTCCGGACGGTAATCTCACTGCGCAAGGCCGCGCACAGGGCTTCCGCGATGCGCTCGCGGCATTTCCTGACGTAAAACTCCTTGGCGCCAAACCGGCCAATTACACTCGCGCGCTGGCCAAGCAGGTTACAGGTAGCTTCCTGAGCAGCTTTCCGCAGCTTAATGGAATCCTCGCCGCTAACGATCCCATGGCGATCGGTGCCGTCGATGCATTAAAGGCCGCGGGGCGAAAGGCCACGGTTGTCGGCATCAATGCCAGCCGTGAAGTTATGGATTTGATCAACTCCGGCGACGTTATCGGCAGCGGCGATTATGATACTTTCGTGCAAGGCTGCATCGGCGTCGAAATGGCGGTACTGACAATCCGTAAGGAGTCGGTCCCAAACGAGATCATGCTCAAGCCGGTTGTGATCGATAAGACCAACGACGCGCCATTCGATCAGCCGAGCGACAAGCGCGAATGCCCGACGCTGCAAAGCGTCGCCGGACAATGACGGGGCGACAGCGTTGAACGAACCGCGGCTCAACCTGCCTGAACTGACAGTCTCGGAACTTTCGGTCGCGCTCAAACGCACGATTGAGGATGCCTATGGTTATGTCCGCGTGCGCGGTGAACTCGGCAAGGTCAGCTATCACTCGAACGGCCATGTCTATTTCGATCTGAAGGATGACCGTTCCTCCATCGCCGGCGTGATCTGGCGGTCGAGCGCGACGGGCATCAAGATCAAGCTCGAGGCGGGCCTTGAGGTGGTGACTACGGGCCGGCTCACGACCTATCCAGGCCGCTCCCAATATCAGCTCATCGTCGAAACGATCGAGCCTGCGGGGCTCGGCGCGCTGATGGCGCTGCTTGAAGAGCGGCGCAAGAAATTCATCGCCGAAGGCTTGTTTGATGAAGCGCGCAAGCAGCTTCTGCCGTATCTGCCTGAAGTGATTGGCGTCATCACGTCGCCCACCGGCGCGGTGATCCGCGATATCTTGCATCGTCTTGCCGATCGCTTTCCTCGCCACGTCCTGCTCTGGCCGGTGAAAGTGCAGGGTGAGGGATCGGCCGCCGAAGTCGCCGCCGCGATCGAAGGTTTCAACGCGTTGGAGGAGGGAGGGCGCCTGCCGCGGCCCAACCTTATCATCGTGGCGCGGGGCGGTGGCTCGCTGGAAGATTTGTGGTCCTTCAACGAGGAAGTCGTGGTTCGTGCCGCCGCAGCGAGCATGATCCCGCTGATCTCCGCGGTGGGCCACGAAACCGATGTAACCTTGATCGATTTCGCCGCCGACCGCCGCGCGCCGACGCCGACGGCGGCAGCTGAAATGGCAGTGCCGGTGCGCGCCGAATTGATGGTCGATGTCAATTCGCTGGCGCGGCCGGGGGATCGCCTCCTGGCAGCGCAATCAGAATGCACGGCGCAACGAATTGCGAGCGGCAGCGCGGGCGTTGCCCGATGCCGACGAGGTGCTGGCGCTGCCGCGGCAGCGGCTCGATCATGCCGCGGCGGGACTGGCGAGAGGTTTACGGGCGAATGCGCAGATTTATCGAGTTCTGGTTTTTGCGGACCGCCGGACGATTGAATCCGCATCTTCTGCGCAGCACCGTAGAGCGACGCCGTGAGCGCTATACCGGTGTCGCCCATCGCCTACGCGCAAGCCTCACCGCGAGCATTGCAGCGTCGCAAACCCGGATTGCCCGGCAGAAAGAGCGTATCGCAGTCCTTGCAGGACGTGCGGAACGCGCTGTTCGCGGCCTTGTGGCTGCGCGGCTGGCACGCTGTGAGCGCGACGGACAATTGCTGGCGGCGTTTTCGTATCGTGGCGTGCTGGCACGTGGCTTCACGCTGGTGCGCGACGCCGCGGGGCAACCGTTGCGCACTGCGGCTGCCGTTGTTGCTGGCACAGCTATGGAAATCGAGTTCATTGACGGCCGTGTCGGGGCACACGCCGACGGCCGAGCTTCGGCTGTTAGGCCGTTCACCGCTCCGCCCAGGCCACGGTCACGTCGCGACAGAGACCCGGGACAGGGCAATCTTTTCTGATCCAGAAAGCGAAGCGGCGATGCAAGGCAAGATCGCAGTCGAGGAGCATTTCAAGATCGAGGAGACGAGCGGCAGCGAAACCCGATATCCCGGCAGCTACTGGTCGGCGATCCCGGCCAAACTTCTCGATATTCACGGCGCGCGTCTTGCCGAAATGGACAAGACCGGCATCGAAATCGAGGTCGTCTCGCTCAATTCCAATGCCGTCCAGGGGATTTTCGACAGCAAAAAGGCGATCGAAGTTGCAGGCCGCGCCAACGATGCGTTGGCGGAAGCGGTGGCGAAACGGCCCGATCGCTTCGCGGCGCTGGCGGCGCTGCCGATGCAGGATCCGGAAGCGGCAAGCGCCGAACTCAAGCGGTGCGTGCGAGACCTGAAATTCAAGGGCGCTCTGGTCAATGGCTTCTCACAGGTCGGTTCGGTCGACACCGCGGTTTATTATGATGCGCCGCAATACCGGCCGTTCTGGGCAGAGGTCGAGAAGCTCGGCGTGCCGTTCTATCTGCATCCGCGCGATCAGCTACCAAGCAGGCGCCAGGCTTACGAAGGTCACCCCTGGTTGGTCGGCTCACCGTGGGGCTTTGCCGATGAAACTGCGATCCATGCACTTCGGCTTATGGGTTGCGGCCTGTTCGACGAACATCCGAAATTGCAGATCGTGATTGGGCATCTTGGCGAGCGCATTCCCTACGATCTGTGGCGGCTCGATCATCGGTTGAGCAAGGTGCCGAACCGTCCGGCCAAGCGAAGCATGGCGGACTACTTCCGCAACAATTTCTACATCAGCACCAGTGGGAATTTCTGCACGCAGTCGCTGGTTCACGCGATACTGACGATTGGGGCTGATCGTGTGCTGTTTGCGGTCGATTATCCGTTTGAAGACCACATGCAAGCGTGTGCTTGGTTCGATGTCGCGGAAATCTCAGAATCGGATCGCCTCAAGATCGGCCGCACCAACGCAATGACGCTGTTCGGCCTAGGTTGATTGCTCGAATCTGACCGGTTGTTCACATTGCTTATAAACGAAACAGTGGTCAGCAGATGGTATTGTGTTGCCACAGTTTCGCCTCAGCCTTTGAATTTGTGATTGGTCCGAAGTCCTCCGATCGCTATCTTGATCTTCAGTTTAGTGCTAACCTCGTTGCGTCCACTCGTCGGACGTGGGCTCGGAGTATGGGAGAAGTCTAAAATGTCGCGCACGAAGAAGACTTCGAAGCGAGGTCGTGTAAAAAAAGCCCTACCCGCTTTCGGTGTTGCTGGCGTGTCCTTCGCGATTGCTGGCGTAGCGTCCGCAGCAACCCCTGTAACAGCGGTCGACACGCAGTCACAAAATGCCTCACCGCGTCACGAAATTTTTCTCGGTGAGGAGGAAATCTCCGACGTCAGCTTGTCGACGTTCTATGTCTTCGACAAGGAGGGTGCCGCAAAGTCTCAACTCGGCGAAAAAGTTGCCTGGGGCTGCGGTGGTTGTAGAGGCTGCGGTAGAGGCTGCGGCGGCCGTGGATGCGGCTGGAGAGGCTGCCGAGGTTGCGGCGGCTGCTATGCTCCTTGGTGCGCATCCCGGGGAGGCTGCCACTACTGCTAGGCGAGCCAGCCCTCTGACCAGTTGACAGATGCAAACGGTCAAGGCCGGGTCTTGCTTGACCCGGCCCTCTTTTATGCCACGGCTGTGCGCCGCTAAAGTGAGGCAGTGTTCAAGTGACAGAATTGATCATTGACATCGATAAGCATGGCGCATGATCTGGATGACGGCGCTCCCGCAACCTAATCAGTATTAGCCTTCCAATGGTGATCCACACTGGTGGCAATAAAAGTAGCGCCGCGCGTCCGCGTGTCGTTGCAGCTGATCCTACAAACAGCCTCACGCCATTCAGTAAAAAAGATGTTCTTCAGTTTGCGCAGAATTTCTCTGTTTACATAGTTTCGTCCGATTCCGTCTGCCTTTATTCCGAAGATCGGAAGTTCTTTCTCCACGGTGAGCTCTATTGTGCGCTTGCAACCGCCATAGGAGCGGGAGCCAGTGTTGGGCAGATCGTTCGGGAGCTTGGAAAGAAATATCCGACAGACGCAATCTACCAAGCGCTGAAGCGGCTGCTCGAGCGCCGCTATATCGTTATGAAATCGAGCCGTTTCTCTGCCGTCGCCGGTTCATATTGGGCGAGCCTCGGCCTGCCGCCAGCAACGGTGGAGGAAAATTTTCAGAAATGCCGCGTGTGCATTCGCGCGATCGGTGTGAAAGGTGCAAAGGAGTTAAGTGCAGCCCTAAGCAAGCTGGGAGTCCGCGTGGTTAAAGGCTCAGCCGACCTGACGGTCACGCTGGTCAATGATTACCTTGATGAACAATTAGCTGAAATCAATCGGCGGCATTTGTTGGATCGTACGCCCTGGCTGCTGGTTCAACCTTCTGGCATTTTTCCGCTGGTGGGGCCGGTATTCAGCCCAGGCAACGGCGCGTGCTGGGCTTGTCTTGCCGACCGGATGCAAAGAAACCGAGAGGTCAAGGCGCTACTCGACCGCAATCAGGCGCGCTGCGTCGTCGTTTCACCTCTCGCTCGCGATACCTTGGGTCAGAGTGCCGTTGGGCTTGCAGCTATCGAGATCGCCAAAGCGATCGCCACCGACTTTCGTACGGATTTGCGCGATCACATCATCAGCCTCGACATGCTGGGTTCGAGCATCGCGAAGCATTACGTGGCGGCCCGCCCGCAATGTCAAAGTTGCGGCCGTAAGAAACTGCGCGATCCGCGCCGCGCCCCGGTGCCGATCGAGCTTGCTTCCGGCGCCAGGCTGATCATGACAAGCGGGGGTTATCGGTCGGTTTCGTCGCGGGCCACGGTTGCCCGCTTTCGCAAGCACGTCAGCCCCCTCAGTGGTGTGGTTTCGCGTCTCGAGCGTCTGGAAGCCGATCTGCCGCTGAACACGAACTACTACGCCGCTCATAATTTCTCCGGGCCGGCCGAGAGTGTGGACCAATTGCGAGCCGGGCTGGGTGGCGGCAGCTACGGCAAGGGCAGCACGGCCGAGCAGGGAGAAGCCAGCGCGCTTATGGAGGCGATCGAGCGTTATTCCGGAATTTTTCAGGGCAACGAAATCAGAGTGACTTGCCGGTTCACGGATTTCGCGCCGGGCGACGCCATTCTTCCCAATGAAGTCCTCTTGTTCAGCGACGCGCAATACCGGCAAGCTGAAAATCCGTTGACCGAGTCCGATGACATGACGCCGCCAGCGGTTCGATTCGATCGCTCGGCGGAGATCGAATGGTCGCCGGCTTGGTCGCTGCGTGACGGGCGCTTCAAATATCTACCGACCAGCCTGATGTATTTTTTCTACGCAGGGGGCTCTGGCATCAACCACTTCCACGCGGACTCCAACGGCTGCGCTGCCGGCAACACGATCGAGGAAGCGATCGTCCAGGGCTTTTTGGAGCTGGTGGAACGGGATTCTTACGCGATCTGGTGGTACAATCGTTTGCAGCGGCCGCAAGTGGACCTGCGTCAGTTCGACGATTCCTACATCCGCGACCTGCAAATCCAGTTTGCTGAGACCGGGCGCCGGGTTTGGCTGCTCGACGTCACCAACGATCTTGGGATTCCAAGTTATGTGGCGCTTTCGCATGCGACGGAAAACTCGCAGGACATCATCGAATTCGGTTCCGGCTCGCACTTCGATGCGCGCATCGCGGCGCTCCGGTCGCTCACCGAACTGAACCAATTTTTGTCTCTCGGTCTCGTCGCGGGCCGAAATGATGGCGCTACTCCGCTTCGCCTGCAGGATCATCCCTATCTCACCCCGAGCGGCGATCCTCCGATCCGGCCGGACTTCAGCTCGAAGTTCGGCCACGCTGATACGCGCGAGCAGGTGCTGGCTTGTGTGAGTTTAGCCGAGCGGCACGGTGCCGATTTCCTTGTGCTCAATCAGACACGTCCCGACATTGAGGTCCCGGTCGTGCGGGTGATCGTGCCGGGATTGCGGCACTTCTATCGACGCTTCGCGCCCGGAAGGCTTTACGATGTCCCAGTAAAGCTCGGATGGCGAGACCGGCCGATTTTGGAAAGCGATCTCAACCCGGTCCATCCGCATACCTGAGGCCGTCCCGGTTTGCCAACGCGCGGAAAAAAGAAAGGACGTCCGGCTGCACCGGCAAATCTTTACGCCCGGCTTGGCGGCCACATCACCCTCGAAGCTCGGGCGGACGGAGAAATCGTTGCCTGCTTCGGTGAGAACTCGGTCGACTTGGGAAAGTTCAGCACGGAAGCGGGGGCCGATGCGCAGGCCCTGCGCACCGGCCTGTCGCTCAAAGCGTTAGCTTTCGACGGCAGCGGTGTCGGCAAAGAAATTCATCTCTTGGTCCAACGACTGGCGAAACGCGGTCTATTGGAGTACCGCCTCGGGCGTTCGCGAACCGGCGATGACCAAGTCATCATCGAACCCCAGCTGCCCGATTATTGGCCACGCTTGCCGCAACTCGGTGCTGCAGACGTTCTGGTCCTGTCGCGGTTCGCGTATTTGAGGCGGCGCGCCAACGAAATGGTCCTTGAATCGCCGCGTGCCAGCGCATTGTTCAAAATTTGCGATCCGGCGATCGCTAGCGTTTTGGCGATATTGGTCTCCCCGCAACCGGTCAAACGGCTGCGTCGCGCGGCCGGTTTCCCGGTGACGGAGCTTCTTGCACTGCTTGTCGACTGCCAGATCCTTTTCAAGATTGATGCTGTCGGGGACTGTGGCCTGCGCCCGGACGAAGGCGACGACAGTCTGGTGCTTTGGGACTTTCACGATCTTGTGTTCCATACGCGCAGCACTGAAGGCCGCCATGCCAATCCGCTCGGTGGACTCTACCCATACGTCGGCGTCATGCCGCTGCCCCCGGCGGTGCGGCCGCTCTGGGCCGGAAAGAGAATCGATCTGCGCAAATTCGCGGCGCCTTCGCCGGCGCTGTCGCCGGTTGCAAGGCTGCTGCGGGAACGCCATTCCGTCCGCGATTTCGATAATCGTCTACCGATCACGCTTGCTGAGCTTTCGCAGTTTCTCGACTGCAGCGCGCGAGTTCAATCGACCGTAGAGGCTCCGCTCGACCTCGACGGCAGTGGTCCGATGCTCACCTACACGGTGCGGCCGTACCCTTCGGGCGGCGGCAGTTACGAGCTTGAGCTTTATCTGGCCGTCGACAGATGCGAAGGCCTGCCGCGAGGATTTTATCACTACGACGCGGGCGGACACACGCTGGTGCCGATCGACATTCCTGGGCAAAAACTCGATGCGCAGTTGAAGGCGGCGCAATTCGCGATGGGAGCGGCTGACATGCCGCAGGTTGTAATGACGATTGCCGCACGTTTCGGCAGGGTTTCGTGGAAATACAGCTCGATCGCCTATGCGCTCATCCTCAAGGATGTCGGCGTCCTGATACAGACGTTCTATGTGATGGTGGCGGACATGGGGCTCGGCGGGTGTGCGATCGGGACCACCAATATCGATCTGTTCGCAAAAATGACGGGGCTCGAATTCCACGTTGAGGGCCCGGTCGGCCAATTTGCGCTGGGGCGTCCCGCGGAGTCGGGCGGCTGATTATTTCTCACGGCGGCCGGTGCAGTCTACCTGCCTACAAAAAGGCGAAAGGCTGATGGATCGCGCGATGTGGCGGGTTCGAAATATCCGATTTGTTTGTTGCTTTGCGTTCCTGTCAACGCGAACATGGCGCCCTGAGGGTCCGTGCAGCGGACGACCCGTCTGCCGCCTGCCATTTCAACCGGGCCCTCGAGGACTTGTCCCCCAGCCGCCCGCACGCGCTCCGCGGCGGCATCGACGTCGCTGGTGTTGAAGTAGAAAAGCCAGAACGGTACGGGCACTATGGCAGGTTTCGTGAACATGCCGCCAATCATCTGTCCAGCCGCGGAAAACAACTGATACGTGCCCATTGGGTCGACCTCAGCATTCGCCTTCTGCCAGCCAAAGAGTTCGCGGTAGAACGCGAAAGCCTTCTCCCAATCGGCGGCAAACAGCTCGTGCCAACCCACGGCACCGGTTGTGGCCAGCTCAGGGTCTTGGCGGGGATTCTGCCACTTGAACAATGCGAAGGTCGCCATTTGGGGGTCAGCGACGACCGAAAAACGGCTGACGCTGGGGACGTCAGTTGGCGGGACGTGCACGGCTCCGCCGAGGCGCCTCGTTCTGTCGGTCGCAGCGTCCACGTCGTCGACGCCCACATATCCAATCCAGTGCGGCGCAACGCCCATTGCCTCCGTCGGGAGGTCTGTCAGGCCGCTGACCGGGAGTTCTCCGGCCGTAAACAGGGAATAGCTCATACCCGGCATCGCTTCCCGCGCGACCCAGCCTACGACCTCCGTGTAGAAAGCTTTGGCTGCCGCCGTATCCGTCGTGGCCAACTCGTACCAGAGGAAACGACCGTGAGAATTACTCACTTCTGCTTCTTCCCTTCGTTGCTCGATTCATCGCTGCCTTGCAGTTCCCGCTCGGGTGGTGTGGCTTTTTCGCCAAACACGCGGCAATGTGATGCACGCCGACGATACTCGGCGTGGTGATTGCATTTTGATAATCCCATACGACCGGGAATGACGCCATGGACCTTCTCGCCGATCACGGCCGCCGCGTTTCTGTCGAAGAACTGGATACCAGCCGGCTGTTGGCCCACGCCCGCAAACAGGCGCACGAGCGCGCCCTCGACGATGTTCTGATTGCCGACGTCGATTCACACCACTACGAGAATGAATGCTTCGATGAATTCCTGCCGTTCATCGAAAACGACGTGCTGCGCCAGCTCGTGCTTTCTGGGCGCGCTAAAGGCCGGCAGGCGTTGCTTCCGACCCAAGTCAGTTTCCAGGACATGGGCGGCCGCGTTACCCGCTATCCGCTCCGCTCTTCGGAAAAGACCGCAGCCGGTAAGCTACGCGATGTCCAGCTCGGGTTACGGTGGATGGACGCGATGAGCGTCGATTATTCCTGCCTGTTTCCGACACTGATGCTTTCGATCGGGCTGCATCCGTCGACCGAGATGGAGATCGAGCTGTGCTTTTCTTATAACCGCTGGCTCACCGAGCACGTGCTGCCAGAAGCCGACGGCCGGCTCTACTCGATGCTGTCGCTGCCTATTTCAGACCCAGATGAAGCGCTGCGCCAAGTCGAGAAGTTCGGGCATTGCAAGAACGTTACTGGATTCCTGGTGACCTCGGCGCGAACGGCGCCGATCCATCACAACAGCAACATGAAGGTATTCCGCGCCATCGAGGAGCGCGGACTGTCGCTTGCATTCCATTCAGCGATCAATATCGGCGAGCCGGTGTTCAAGGGCCTGAATCGCTTTGCCGCCGTCCACGCCCTTGGCTTTCCGTTCTACAACATCCTGCATGTGACCAATTGGGTCGTAAACGGCCTCGGCGAGCGTTTCCCCAAGCTACCGGTGATCTGGATCGAAGGCGGTCTGGCGTGGGTGCCATTCCTCATGCAGCGGCTTGATCACGAATACATGCTGCGTGCTTCGGAATTTCCGCTTTTGAAGAAGCTGCCATCGGACTATATGCGCGACATGTATTATGCGTCGCAGCCGATGGAGCGCGTCGACATGGAGGCGCTGGCCTGTACTTTCCGCATGATCAATGCGGAAACCCAGCTCATGTATGCGTCGGATTATCCGCACTGGGATTTCGATCTGCCGTCGACGGTATGGGACTTGCCGTTCGTTTCCGAAAAGGCCAAGCACAATATTCTCGGTGGCACAGCGGCGCGTCTTTTCAAGTTGCCGCCGCGCAACTCGAAACAAAAAGAAAACCTTCAGCGGTTCGGCAATCTCGCAGCGTAAACGAGCAAGCATTTTAACGTGGTGTCTTCTCCTTCAATCCGGCTTGGTGTCGATATCGGCGGCACCTTCACCGACGTAGCGCTCGAAGTCGGCGATAAGCGCTACACTGCGAAGGGACTGACGACGCCACGCGCGCCTGAAGAGGGTGTTCTATCGATCTTGCGGACGATCGCCGCGGAAGCCGGCATTCAGCCCGGCGACGTGCAACTGATCATCCACGGCACCACGCTTGCGACCAATGCGTTGATTGAGCGCAAGGGCGCCAGGATTGCTTTGCTCACCACGGAAGGGTTTCGCGACGTGATTGAAATCCGTCACGAAAATCGCTTCGAGCAATATGACATCAATATCGACCTGCCGCCGCCCCTGGTGCCGCGGCGCTTGCGGTTGCCGATCCGGGAGCGGACCGACGCTCAGGGCAACGTGCTGGTGGCGCTCGAGGCCGAGAGCGTCAGCCGCGCCATCGACACGCTTATCGAGCAGAAGATCGAGGCGGTCGCGGTCGCGCTGTTGCACAGCTTCACCAATCCGGATCACGAGCGACAGGTTGGCGAGGCTATCTCCAAGCGTATGCCGAACGTTGCGGTGACTCTGTCGTCGGACGTGTCGCCCGAGATGCGCGAGTACGAGCGGTTCACGACCGCCTGCGCCAACGCTTACCTGCAACCGCTGATGGGAAGCTATATCACCAAGCTCGAAAGCGAGCTTCATCGTGCCGGGTTCCGCTGCCCGATGCTGTTGATGACCTCCGGCGGTGGCATCACGACGACCGATACCGCGACTCGCTTTCCGGTGCGGCTGGTCGAATCCGGGCCGGCAGGCGGCGCGATCTTCGCGGCGTGCATCGCGCGCCAGCACGGCCTCAATCAGGTGGTCTCGTTCGATATGGGCGGCACCACGGCAAAGATCTGTTTTATCGACGAGGCGCGTCCCCAGTCCGCGCGCATGTTCGAAGTCGCACGCATGTACCGCTTCGTAAAAGGCTCCGGCCTGCCGCTGCGTATTCCGGTAATCGAGATGGTAGAGATCGGCGCTGGCGGTGGATCGATTGCGAGTGTCGATACGCTCGGCCGCATCGCGGTTGGGCCGCATAGCGCCGGCTCCGAGCCCGGCCCGGTCTGCTATCGCCGTGGCGGCAGCGAACCGACGGTGACCGATGCCGATGTCGCGCTCGGCCGCATCGATCCCGTGACATTTTCGGGCGGCCGGATTGCTCTCGACAAGGCCGGCGCCGAACGCGCGATCAAAACGCGGGTCGGCGACAAGCTCAATCTTGCCGCCGAGCATGCGGCGCTCGGCATCAGCGAAGTCGTCGATGAGAACATGGCAAGTGCTGCCCGCGTGCACGGCATCGAAAGCGGCAAGGATTTGCGGCCGCGAACCTTAATCGCCTTCGGCGGTGCGGCGCCGCTTCACGCTGCCCGCGTCGCGGAAAAAATCGGCGTGAGCCGGGTGCTGATTCCGACCAATGCCAGTGTCGGTTCGGCGGTCGGGCTGTTGCGTGCGCCAGTCGCTTACGAAATTGTGCGCGGACGGCTAATGCGGTTGTCGACCTTCGATCCTGTTGCGGCCAATGGGCTGCTCGCGGAAATGCGCGCCGAGGCAGAGGCCATCGTCCGTCAAGGCGCGCCGGTTGCCGATCTTACAGAGCAACGCTCGGTGTTCATGCGCTATCGCGGCCAGGGACATGAGATCGCGGTCCCGCTTCCAGTGCGCGATTTCACCTCGGCCGACGGCGCCGCAATCAAGGGTCTGTTCGAGGAGGCGTACCGGCGGCTCTATAGCCGGCCGATCCCCGGCGTTGAAATCGAAATCCTGAGCTGGGTGATTGCAGTCGGCGCGCCGGCCGAGGGCGAACTCGCTGTTGCTTCGGAAATAAAAGCATCGGTGCCGGCACCGAAATCGCGGCGTCGGGTATTCGATCCGGCAAGTGGCGAATTTCTCGACGTGCCGATTTATTGGCGGCCGGAGCTTGCTCCGGGCGCGCGCATTGCGGGCCCTGCGGTCATCGCCGAGAACGACACCTCGACCGTGGTAAGTCCGGTGTTCGACGCGCAGATCGATAAATTCGGCTATATCGAACTGATCCGCCGCCAGGCGGATTAGCGGTAAAATCCGGGAGTAACGCTCGTGAAGGTTTTTCGGCGAGAGTTTCTGGCAGGCGCGGCGAGTGCTGCGCTGCTTCCATCGTTGGATCGAAAAGCCCAAGCGGAAGCTTATCCGTCACGTCCCGTGAACCTGATCGTCGGTACAGCTCCTGCCGGAACACCGGATATTGATGCGCGACTGATTGGGCAGTGGCTGCAGGAAAAGCTCGGCCAGCCCTTCATCGTCCAGAACAAGCCGGGCGCTGGCACCAACCTCGGGACCGAAATGGTCGTACGGTCGGCTCCCGATGGTTACACACTGCTCCTGATTACGGTTGCGAATGCGATCAACGCGACGCTCTACGACAACATGAACTTCAATTTCATCCGCGATATCGCGCCGGTGGCTGCGCTGGTACGGACGCCGTTGGTCATGGAGGTCAATCCGTCGCTGCCGGTAAAAACCGTGCCGGAATTCATCGCTTACGCAAAAGCAAATCCCGGCAAGATCAACATGGCGACCTCCGGCAACGGCACGCCTCAGCACATCGCCGCTGAATTGTTCACGATGATGGCCGGGATCGATGTGCTGCATGTGCCGTATCGCAGCACCACGCCGGCTTTGGTCGATCTTTTGGCCGGGCAGGTGCAGGTGATTTTCGATACCGTCCCCGCGTCGATTGAGTTCATTCGTGCCGGGAAATTGCGCCCGCTTGGGGTCACGACGACAAGCCCGCTTGATGTCTTGCCCGGTATTCCTACGGTAGCGGAAGCTGTTCCGGGCTACGAAGCCAGCGCCTGGCAGGGTGTTGGCGCGCCTAAAGGTACACCGGCGGAAATTATTGATCTCTTGAACAGGCAAATAAATGCGGCGCTCGCTGATCAAAAGATCAAGCAGCGGTTCGCTGATCTCGGCGCTGTGCCTATTCCCATGACTCCGCCGGATTTTGCGCAGATGATTGCCGTCGAAACCGAAAAATTCAGCAAGGTCATCAAGTTCGCCAGCATCAAGCCGCAGTGATGCTGGGTGGGCTTTCCTGTAACAAGGTGCAAGAATGTTTTTAGTCCGTTCAAGTTGCCGGACTTGCGAACCTTAGAATCGAACGAATAGGGTTCCTGCATGGTCGCCCGAGCCAATACTGCGCTTGCCCAGATCCATAGCCAGATCATGTGGAATCGCCTGATCGCGGTGGTGGAGGAACAGGCACAGACCATGATCCGCACCGCGTTTTCGACCTCGGTGCGCGAGGCCGGCGACCTTTCCGCGGGCGTATTCGACCGCCAGGGTCGGATGCTTGCCCAGGCGGTGACCGGCACGCCCGGCCACGTCAATTCGATGGCGAACGGTGTGAAGCATTTTCTCGCTGTGTTTCCGATCGAGACGATGAAACCCGGCGATCATTACATCACCAACGATCCGTGGCTGACCGCCGGTCATCTCCATGACATCACCGTTGTCACGCCGAGCTTTTATCGCGGCGAGGCGGTTGGGCTGTTCGCCAACACCGTGCATGTCGTCGATATCGGCGGGCTCGGCATGGGGCCTGACGGCCGGCAGGTCTTCGAGGAAGGCGTCGCCATTCCGATCATGAAGCTCGCTCGCGAGGGCCGCATGAACGAAGATTTGCTGGGACTGGTGCGCGCCAATGTGCGCGAACCGCTGCAAGTGGAAGGTGACATCTATGCTTGCGCGGCGTGCAACGATGAGGGCAGCCGCCGCCTGACCGAGATGATGACCGAATTCGAGATCGCCAATCTCGACCGGCTCGGCGACACGATCCTCGAAGCTTCGCGCGAGGCGACACTGGCGCGTATCCGCGCCCTGCCCAAGGGTACTTACCACAACAGCATGATGATTGACGGCTACGAGAAGCCGCTCAAACTGAATGCGGCGCTCACCGTGTCCGACGACGGCATTCACGTCGATTTCGATGGCACTTCGTCGGCATCATCCTACGGCATCAATGTCGTCTACAATTACTGCCTCGCCTACACTGCATTTGGAGTGAAATGTCTGGTGGCGCCGGACGTGCCGAACAATGCCGGCTCGCTCGAGCCGATCACGGTCAGTGCGCCCGAGGGCTGCGTGCTCAACGTGAAGCGGCCATGGCCGGTGGCTGCGCGGCATACTGTCGGCCAGATGCTGCCTGACGTCGTGTTTGGTTGCCTGCACGATGTAATCCCCGGCGGCGTTCCGGCCGAAGGCGCATCCGCGCTGTGGAATCCGCAGATTTTCGGCGGCGGATCTTTGGTTGATGAGGTCGCCGAAGGCACTGACGCCGGCAGCCTGCCGGAATTCTCCTCGGTGATCTTCCACTGTGGCGGCGCCGGCGCGCGGCCGGATAAAGACGGCTTGAGCGCGACTTCGTTTCCGTCGGGCGTGCGCACCATTCCGGTGGAAGCGACCGAAAGCGTCGTGCCCGTGGTGTTCTATCGCCGCGAATTTCGTGAGGGCTCGGGTGGCGCCGGCAAACGACGGGGCGGGCTTGGCCAGATCATCGAGATCGGCGGTGCCGGTGAAAACCCCGTAGCTATGCTTTGCAATTTTGAGCGGGTGAAGAACCCAGCGCGCGGCCGTGATGGCGGCGGCAACGGCGCGGCCGGCACCGTGGCGTTGCGCTCGGGTCGGCCGATCCGTCCCAAAGGCCGCCAGACCGTGCCGCCACGCGATGCCATTCAGTTGCATCTGCCGGGCGGCGGGGGTCTCGGCGATCCGCACACCCGTGACCCGCAAAGCGTGCAGGACGACGTGATCGATGGCTTGATCAGCGCCGACGAAGCGCGCCGCGATTACGGTGTCGCGCTTGATGCCGACGGCAATGTCGACATCAAAGAGACGGCGCGGATCAGATCGTCTTAAGCCTTGCTCAGGCCGATAGCGCGACCGGTGCGCTCGCCTTGGCATCCTGCAACACCATGTCCGAGCCTTTTTCCCCGATCATGACGGCGGCGGCGTTGGTATTGCCGGATACCAGCGATGGCATGATCGAGGCGTCAATGACGCGCAGCCGTTCGAAACCGCGCACCCGCAGCCGCTCATCGACCACGGCCGACGGATCGGCGCCCATGCGGCAGGTCGATGTCGGGTGATAAACGGTAGTGCCGGTGTTGCGCGCGTATTCCAGGAGGTCAGCGTCATTGACGATCTTCTCTCCCGGCGCACGTTCTTCGGCGATCAACTCGCGCATCACCGGCTGGTTCATCACCTGGCGGAGTTGTTTCAGCCCGGCGATGATGGTGTCAACGTCGTTGCGTGCTGTGAGATAGCGCGGCTGGATCGCCGGCGGCGTTGCGGGATCGGCAGACTTGATCCGGACATAGCCGCGGCTGTCGGGCCGCAACTGGCATACCGATGCCATGAAGCCGGAAAACGGGTGCACGTTGGCGCCAGCGGATTCGGTTGAAAAGATCAGGAAGTGAATCTGCACGTCCGGCGTCGCTAGATCGGGACGGGTCTTGAAGAACGCGCCGCCATAGCCCGCTCCAACGCCCAGCAGCCCCTTGCCCGTGAGCATATAACGGAGACCGGCGGCATACCGATGACGCCAGTTGTTGAGGACATCGTTCGCGGTGATTGGCTGGCTGGCGCGAAATTGCATGCGGACCTGCAGATGGTCCTGCAGGTCGGAGCCAACGCCCGGCAAATCGGCAATCACGTCGATGCCGTGTGAGCGAAGCAAATCCGCAGGTCCGATGCCGGAGAGTTGCATCAGCTGGGGCGAATTGAATGCGCCGCCGGAAAGAATGACTTCGCCGTCGGCATAGGCGGTTCGCAGGTTTTCACCTTGGCGGTACTCAATGCCGATGGCGCGGCGTCCGGAAAATAAGATCCGGGTCGCCAGCGCGTTGAGCTCGACTTTAAGATTGTGACGATGCCGAGCCTGCTTGAGATAGCCGGCTGCCGTTGACCAGCGGCGGCCTTTCTTCGCCGTAAGCTGAAAATATCCGGCGCCCTCCTGTTTGGGCCCGTTGAAATCGTCGGTGCGCGGGATGCCGGATTGTTCGGCCGCTTCGAGGAAGGCTTCGCAAAGCGGATGCGGCTCCCCGACGTTGGAAACGGAAAGCGGGCCACCGACGCCATGCAGATCGTCGGCGCCGCGCTCCTGATCTTCGGCGCGCTTGAAATAGGGCAGTACGTCCTGGAATGACCAACCGGCGTTCCCGAGTTGCCGCCAGTGATCGTAATCTTCGTGCTGGCCGCGGATATAGAGCAGCCCGTTGATCGAGCTCGATCCGCCCACCACCTTGCCGCGCGGCTGGATGATCTGCCGGTTATTCAATTCCGGTTCCGGTTCGGACTTGTAGAGCCAGTTCACGGTCGAATTGTTGAAGAGCTTGGCGAAGCCGAGCGGAACATGAATCCAGAAATGGCGGTCATGTCCGCCAGCTTCCAGCAGCAGGACGCGATGCTGTCCCGACGCGGTCAGGCGATTGGCAAGTACGCAGCCCGCCGACCCCGCGCCGACGATAATGTAATCGAAATGCTCGGAATTGCTGCTGGCCATGGTCGTTTACTCCCTGCCGCAAGAATATCGCGATTGGCCGGTCATGCCAGTAGCACCGCTCATGCGGCGCTTTTTTGTGCAACGGTGCGGCGTTCATCATGGCCTAAAGGATTAGAATTGCGCGACAAAATCGCCCTTGTCGGACTAAAGCGTTGCGATAGAGTGCCCGTAAGCGGTCGCCATCAGAATGCGATCGGACGGATTTAGGGAGGATTATCAATGGTTAAGCTTGAAAAGCGTGCGCTGTTTGCTGCGCTCGGCGCGAGTGCCGTGGCGCTTGCGTTGGCAACGCCGGGTTACGCGCAGGACAGTAACACTTTCAAAATCGGCGTCATTGCCGAAGTGCAGGCGGTCGCTGGTTCGTCGATCCCGCAGGCGGCGCAACTCGCCGCCGATGAGATCAACGCCGCGGGCGGCGTCGGTGGTAAGAAGATTGAGATCGTCACTTACGACAATCACTCGTCGGCGGCTGAATCGATCCGCGCGTTTCAGCGCGCCGTGAACGAGGATCACGTCAACGCGGTGATCGCAAGCTACATCAGCGAAGTCGTGCTGGCGCTTGAGCCTTGGAGCGGACGGCTCAAGACCGTAATGATCACGCCAGGGGCCGCCTCTGATGTCATCACGCAGAACATCGCCAAGGATTACAACAACCTCAAATACACCTTTCACGGCTATCTGACCTCGACCAGCCTTGCGGATTCGACCTGCGCCGCGGCGAAGGACCTTTTGGTCGGCCAGCTCCACATGAAGAGCGCCGTTGTCATGAGCGAGGACGCCGCATGGACGACGCCGCTTGACGCCGAATATCTGAAATGTCTGCCGGATGCCGGGCTCAATGTCCTCGATCACATCCGCTTCTCGCCGGATACCACCGACTTCACGCCAATCTTCAACAAGATCGAGGGTGAAAAGCCCGACGTGATGATTACCGGCATCTCCCACGTCGGTGTGCAACCGACCGTGCAGTGGAAGCAACAGGAAGTACCGATCCCGATGCTGGGCGTCGCTTCGCAGGCGACGAATTCCAGCTTCTGGAACGACACCAATGGCGCCACTGAAGGCGTGCTTTATCAGGCGGTATCGGGTCCTGACGTTGCCGTGACGCCGAAGACGCTACCGTTCGTCAAGGCATTCAAGGCGAAGTTCGGCAACTTCCCGTCCTACGCCGGCTACACTTCCTACGACGAGGTTTACTACCTCGCCGATGCGTTCAAGCGCGCAGGCTCGACCGACTCTGACAAACTCGTCACGGCGCTCGAAGCCACCGATTACGTCGGCACCATCGGCCGCATACAGTTCAAGGGGAAGGACACGCCAAATCCGCACGCGCTTAAAGTCGGCCCGGATACCATCACCGGCCTGATGCTGCAGTGGCAGGACGGCAAGCAAACCAATCTGTGGCCGGCGAACGTTGCCAACGGCAAGCTGAAGTTCCCAAAATTCATCAAAGTCGGCTCGTCCAACTAAGCTGGGAACGATCGGTACGTGTTTCATTCTCCCCGCCGCACCCGCGAGCGGGGAGAATTCTTGATTGGGGATCGCTTCCTTGAGCGTGGTGTTCTGGCAGATCCTGGTCGACGGCTTTGCTATTAGTTCGCTCTACGCGCTCGGCGCGATGGGCTTTGCACTGATCTTCGGTGTTTCCGGCGTCCTTAATCTTTCCCACGGCGCGCTGATGGTTGCGGCGGTCGTCGCGGCCTGGGCGGCTGGCGACCAACTCCACGTCGGACCCTACACAGGGGCGGTGATCGGGATTTTCGTCGGGTTTATCGTGACCCTGGTAACCTATTTCATCATCGTCAGCCCGCTGCAGCGCACGCGTAAAATCCGTGAAGAGGAGAAGGAAATCTTCATCCTCACGGCGACGCTGCTGTGGGGCATCATGATTCAGGAACTTATCGCCTATCTCTATACGAATAACGCCAAGACCGTGGCGCCGATCGTCGAAGGCGTCATGTCAATCGTCGGCGTACGTACGCCGAAGAACGAGCTTTTCACGGCGATTGTCTGCTGGCTGGTGATCGGCGGCTTGTGGCTTCTGGTGAACCGCACCCGTGCCGGCAAGGCGGTGCTGGCGGCGTCGATGAATCCGCGCGGTGTGACCCTGTTGGGTATCGAGCTGTCGCAGATCTACATTACGATCTGGGCGATCTATGGCTTGCTGGTTGGCGTCGCCGGTGTACTGCTCGGCATGTTTCTCGGCGTCTCGTCCTACAGTGTCGGTCCGCTGACGGCGAGCGCGTTCTCCATTGTTGTGCTCGGTGGCTTGGGTAGCGTCTCGGGCGCGCTGATTGCGGCTTATGTCGTTGGCTATCTCGAGACCATCACCGCATATCTGATCTCGCCGGCTTACCGCACCATTCCAGCGCTTCTGCTCTTGATACTCGTCATGTACGTGCGGCCACGCGGCCTGTTGGGACGGCGCTAGATGCCGCTGTCGTCCACCATACGCACGCTTCTCGTCGTCCTTGTCGTCGTTGCGGCAGCATCTTTCCTGCCGCTCGGCGTCTCCGGCTATGTACTGGGCCTCCTCACCGTTGCCTTCTATTTCGGTGTGTTCGCGATGGCTTGGGATCTGCTGTTCGGCTTTGCCGGCGAGGTGAATTTCGGCCCGACGTTCCTGATCGGGACGGGCGCCTATACCGCCGGAATTCTCGACAATCTCTATCAGCCGCCGATCTGGATCTGCGTCGTCGCGGGCACCATTGCAGCCGTCGTCGGCGGCGTCGTACTGGCGTTACCGGCGCTGCGCGTACGTGGTCCTTATTTCGGCCTGACCACCCTGGTCGCGGTGTTGATGTTGCAGAATTATGTGGTCGTCGATGCGAGCCTCACCGGCGGTGAAATCGGGCTGACGGTACCGGACGTCATCACTGTCAGCGATGCTGCGAATTACGAGATCGCATTGTGGTTCATGGCGATCAGCGCCGCGATATTGTTCTCGCTGTCGCGCTCTCCGGTCGGATTGATCTTGCAGGCGAGTGGGCAGGATGCGGTGCAGGCCGCCGCGCTTGGCTTCAACGTCACCAAGCACAAGCTTGCCGCTTTCGTCATCAGCGCGTTCTTCTCCGGTCTCGCCGGCGCGCTGATGGTGTTCTATCTCGGCTCGGCCTCGGTCGGCACCTTCGTCGACATCACGGTTGGCGTTCAGGTCATCATTGCCGCGGTGCTGGGTGGCCGGCGCACCATTCTCGGCGCGGCGCTCGGCGCTATTTTTATTATCGCCATGGCCGAAGCACTGCGGCCGATCGGCGACCTTGCGAACTTCGTCGTATTCGCGATGGCGCTCGTGGTGGTGCTGCTGTTTCCGAGCGGCTTCTTCGGCCTGCTGACCCGCACTAAAGAGGGCGGCTGATCATGGCGGAGCCCGCACACCTCGAAGTTTCCGGCCTTACCAAGCGCTTCGGCGGTCTCGTCGCCGTGAAAGATATGGCGCTCCGCGTCGAGGGCGGAAAAATACTCGGCCTGATCGGCCCGAATGGCTCCGGCAAATCCACCGTCATGAAGCTGATCATGGGTGTCGAGCGGCCCGACGCCGGTTCGGTGATGATCGGCGGCGTCGAAGTCGCCGGCTGGCCGTCGCACCGTATCGCGCGGCTTGGCGCCGGTATGGTGTTCCAGCATTCACGTCCGCTGCACCGGCAAACCGTGCTGGAAAACATCAAGCTTGCCCTGTTGCCCGACAAGCTGACCCGGCTGTTCGCAGATCCGGTGATCGACGACCACGCACGTGTTATCGCCAAGCGCGTTGGCCTCGAGAGTGTGCTCGACCGTCGGCCGGGGACTTTGCCGTTTGCCGATCTGCGCAAGATCGAGATCGCCAAGGCGATTGCCCGCAATCCGAAAGTAGTGCTGATTGACGAGCCGTTCGCCGGACTGACCTCCAAAGAGACCGGCGCCTTCTCCGATTTGATTTGCGAACTGCGCGACTCCGGTCACGCCATCCTGCTAGTCGACCACAACGTGAAAAGCGTCTCGCGTCTGGTCGACCGGGTGATTGCGATGTATGTCGGCGAGCACATTGCCGAAGGTACCGCAGACGAAGTGATGCGCAACGAGACGGTGCGGCGCGTCTATCTCGGCGGCAACATCGAAATCGCGGCGCGGCCGGAATCGTCATTCCGCGATGGCGCGGTGCCGTTCCTCGAAGTGAAAGACGTCAACGTTCATTACGGCAAGGCTCAGGCGCTGGAGAACGTCTCGCTCCACGTTCATGCCGGCGAGTTTGTTTCGATCGTCGGCCTCAATGGCGCTGGCAAAACCACGCTGTTCAACACCATCTCCGGGCTGTTGCCGTATTCCGGTGAAATCAAGCGCGAAGGCGCGGCGCTGCGCGGGAAGAGCGCGGCAACGATCGCCAGGAACGGTATTGTGCAATCGCCGGAAGGCCGCGAACTGTTTGTCGATATGTCGGTACGGGAAAATCTCGATCTCGGCGGCCAGCGTCTGACGCCATCGGAACATGCCACGCAGATCGCGTGGCTGTTCGACCTGTTTCCGATTTTGAAAGCACGGCAAGGCCAGGCGGCCGGAACGCTTTCAGGCGGCGAACAGCAGATGCTGACGATTGCGCGGGCGCTGATGATGAAGCCAAAACTGTTGATACTCGATGAGCCGACGCTTGGGCTGGCGCCGGTCATCCTCGAACAGATTTCAAAGGCGCTCGAGCGCCTGCGCCAGACAACCCCGATCACCGTGCTGCTCGGAGAGCAGAACGTCACGTTCGCTTTGCCGCACGCCGACCGCGTCTATGTGCTCGAACATGCGCGGATTGTCTGGGAAGGCGAACCGGCAAAGTTCGCGGCCGAGATGGGAACCGGCTATCTTTAAAGCCGTTTGCGGAGTTTGCCGGAATGCCTGTCCTTGCCGTGCTCTCGGCGGCGTTAGCCTGGCTCGGAAGACAGGGCGCGCGCGCAATAGCGGCGGTCGTGTTCATCGCGATTGTGGTGCCGCCATTCGACGCTCTCCTCAAACCGTACGTTCCGGAAGCGATCTTTGTGCTGTTATTCGTGGCGTTCGTTCGCGTGGAAACCGCGGATTTGCGGCGCCAGCTTCGCAAGCCCGGCCTTCTGATCGCCGCGACATTGTGGACGTCGCTGGTGGTTCCGGCGCTGATCGGCGTCGCGTGTCTCGCGCTTAAGGCAAACACGCGGGCGCCGGACTTATTCATCGGCCTGATGCTGCAGGCGATTGCCTCGCCGATGATGGCATCGCCAGCCTTCGCCGCTGTCATGGGGCTCGATACCACGCTTGTTCTGACTACGCTGGTCGCCAGCACAGCGCTGTTGCCGCTGACCGCGCCGATGTTTTGTTACATTTTCATCGGGCCGGAATTGACAATTTCACCGTTGACGCTCGGCATCAAATTGTTCGCGATCCTGGCCGGATCGCTGTTGCTCGCTGTTATCGTTCGCTGGTTCGTGAGGCTCTCGACACTTGTTCGCTATAACGAGCAGATCAACGGGGTGAATATCATTCTGGTTTTTGTATTCGTCGCTGCCGTCATGGAAGACGTCGCTGCGCGCTTCGTGGCGCAACCGGCGATGATGATAGAACTCACCGTGCTGGCCTTTGTCCTGACCTTTGCCATCCTCGCCGTGACCGCCATCGTATTCATCAAAGCCGGCCGCGAAGCAGCCTTGGTGCTGGGCTTGATGGCGTCACAGCGGAATATGGGTTTGATGTTGGCCGCGACCGGCGGCGCGCTGCCCGCGTTGACCTGGCTTTACTTCGCACTGGCGCAGTTTCCGGCCTATCTGTCGCCGCTGCTATTCATGTCGCTCGCGCGCCGCCTTAAGGCGGGAAATGCGGATTAACGCGCCAGCCACTCCGGTACGCGCTTGATCGCATCGTTGCGGGCGACCGGATTTGTGCCGCCATGGACCTTACCCGCGGGATCGGCGGTGTTGACCAGGCCGGTACGGACACGGACCGGAAAGTTGGCCCGATCGAATTCGTGGTAGGCGCCGGGATAGACAATGATCTCGGCGCGCGCCGTGCGGCCGCGAGCGCCGGCAACCATTTGCTGACACGTCGAGGCCGGCGTCCAATCGTCGGCGCTGCCGATCAGGATCAGGGTCGGAACCCGCGCGCTCCAGGCGGTTTCGCGCAGTCGCCGGCAACTTGGATAGAGCGCGACTGCGGAACGGAAATCGCTGCCGGAGTCTTTCGGTTTTGTCGTCGGCCGAATTGTCCATAGCGCCGCGGAGCCGCCATTTGACCAGCCGAGCAGCGAAATATGGTCGGTCTTCACATAGCCTTGGGTTTGTAGCCAGCGCCGGGCGGCATTGGCGTCGGCAACGCGCTCGCGGCGGGCATGGACCTTTCGCTCGCTCTCACGGCACTGCGAGCCGACGCCGCGAGAACTGAACGAATCCGGAAACAGCACGACAAAGCCTTTGGCGACCAGGAGACTGGCCCACTCTGTATAGAGCTGCGGCTCTGCCGCGGTGCGGTCGCTCAATCCGTCGCAATCGTGGAGGGCGACGACGGCCGGGAACGGTCCGTCGCCGTCGGGCCGGTATAATGTGGCATGAAGCGTAATGCCATCGGCCGGGATATCGACCGGCGCCGGTGCGGCCTGCGCTGTCAGGCAATAACCGGCGGCAGCCAGCGCGAGGAGGGTGCTTCGAAAGCCCTCTCGCAAACCCACTCGCGATACCATGCCTGCCAAGGTGAATGTGCCGCTTATGACCCGACGCCCCCGCATTCAAGGTAGCACGAAGCGGGCCGCCGGCGCAGCATGTCGGCAATCACAAGTGGGGAGGGTTTCGTCCCGGCCGTGGAATGACTATGTTTGAGAAAATCGCTGCCGGTCCAATGATTCCGTAAGGTTTGCCAGGAGGTGTAGTTGCTCAATCGTACCGACCGCTCAAGCCCGACTCCCGGCGAAGCCGACGTCAAATATCTTGACGGCGATTTTCGCGTGGTGCGGCCCGGCGCGTTCGTTCGCTGCGCGGTGACCGGTGTGCAAATCCCGCTCGAAGAGCTGCGCTACTGGAGCGTCGACCTGCAAGAAGCCTATGCGACGCCGGAAGCTGTGATGCAGCGGCAAGTGCCCGGCTACAGCAGCAACAAGTCCTGAAAGCTCAAGTTCGCCCCACTGCGCCCAGTACTAATTTCTGGAATTGATCCTGCTCGTCGACGACAAGGCGTACCGGCAATACCGAAGCGCGTGCTGCAAGTTTGGCAAGGGCATCTCCCCCGAGACGAACGTGATCCTTTTCCGTCGTCATCAGTACAAGGCCTGCTGCGTCGGCGCGGGAAATCAGCGTCTCGACTTCAGCGGGGGTGTAGCGGTGGTGGTCGTCAAAGCTTTTGCGCTCGGCGACGGTCACACCGGCTTCTTCAAGCGTCATGAAAAACTTCTCGGGATTGCCGATGCCGGCGAAGGCCAGCACCTTTCGCCCTTCAAGCGCGGCAACGCTGCTTCGATCCGGCACCAGGCGACCGTGGAGAAGGGCAACGCCGTAGCGCCGCGCTACATCTTTTAATTCCGCGGCGCCGTCCTTGGAACCAATCACGATGATGGCGCCGGCCTGTTTGATCTGAACTTCGACAGGCGCGCGAAGCGGGCCGGCCGGAATGATCCGCCCGTTGCCGATGCTACGGGCGCCGTCAACCACGATGATCGACAGGTCCTTTTTGAGCGACGGGTTTTGAAAGCCGTCGTCCATGACGATGACACTGGCGCCAATCTTCCGCGCCATGCGGGCACCCGCGACGCGGTCGCGCGCGACGACGGTTGGCGCGAGCCGCGCCAGCAGCAGCGGTTCGTCGCCGACGTCGGCGGCGTGATGAAGCGAAGTATCGACGCGCACCGGCCCGGAAAGGCGGCCGCCATAGCCGCGGCTGAGAAAAAATGGCCGCTCGCGAGCTTGCAGAAGCAGGTGTGCGACCGCCAGCGCGGTGGGGGTCTTACCAGCGCCGCCGACGGTGAGATTGCCGACGCAGATCACCGGAACACCGGCGCTCGCGCCCGGCGTTTCCATCCGTTGCGCGGCCACCGCACCGTAGATCGCGCCAAGCGGTGCGAGCAGGGCGCCGGTCTTTGGTCGCCACCAGAAGGCCGGTGCTCGCATCAGCGCGCGATCCCGATAGGGGAAAGCGCGCGCCGGAGTCGGGATGCGAACGTTTGAACCGGACCGCTAGGATGCACGCTGCTGCTCCAGGCGAAGCTGCATGAAATATGGATCAAGCGCCGCCAGCGTGCGCTCGAGCGCGCCGCCGAGTTGCTTGACTGCGTTGTTGCCGGCATCTGCAACGGCCCGGCGCGATACGGGGTTTTGCAGCCAGCCGCTGAGTTCCGACAGCAGTGTCTCCTCGTCGGTCACAAGCCTGGCGCCTTTGGCCTCGTCGAGGGTGCTGTAGATTTCGGCAAAATTCCAGACGTTCGGTCCGTGCACTACAGCAGCGTCGAGCCGGATCGCCTCGATTGGATTCTGCCCGCCGTGGCTCGCGAGCGAGCCGCCCATAAACACGATCGGCGCCAGCCGATAGATCAGCCCGAGCTCGCCCATCGTGTCGGCAACATAGACGTCCATATCGTTATTCGGCATTTCGCCGCGCGAACGCAGCCCGACTTTGAGATCGGCCACCTTTGCGATCTCGGCGATGCTTTCGCCGCGCTCCGGATGCCGCGGGGCGATGATCGTCAATAGCGACGGATTTTTCGCCCGCAGCCGCCGATGCGCGGCGATGACGGTCGTTTCTTCGCCGGGATGCGTCGAGGCGGCTACGATCACCGGGCGTATGCCAATCGCGGCCCGGACCTTGCGCAGCTTGTCCTCGTCAACCGGCGGCGGCGGCGCATCGAGCTTCAGGTTGCCGGTCGAACGGACGCGCGGCGCGCCAAGCTCGCCGTAGCGCTCGGCGTCGGCGGCCGATTGGGCAAGGCACATATCGAACCGTGAGAGCAGCGCGCCGATTACGCTCGGCACCATCCGCCAGCGCCGAAACGAGCGCTCCGACAGCCGGCCGTTGACCAGGATCATCGGAACACGGCGTTGCGCCGCAGCCAGGATCAGATTGGGCCAGAGGTCCGATTCGACGAACAGCGCCAGATCCGGTTTCCAGTGATTGAGAAAGCGCCGGACATAGCGCGGCGCATCGAGCGGAATGAACTGATGCAACGTACCAGGGGGTAACCGCTGTTCGGCGAGCGCAGCCGACGTCACCGTGCCCGAGGTCACCAACGCGCCGAAGCCGAGGTCGCGGATTCGCTCGATCAGCGGCACGACGGAAAGCATCTCGCCGACGCTTGCACCATGGAGCCAGATCAGCGGTCCGGCCGGACGCAGCTCGCTGGCTTCGCCGCGGCGTTCGGCGAGGCGCTCCGGATGTTCCTTGCCGCGATCGAGCCTGCGCGCCAGCAGCCGCGGTGCGGCCATCGGCGTTACGGCCGACGATGCAAACTGATAAAGGCGCAACGTCAGCGGCAACCGGTCAGGCACGCGCACTCTCTCCTTGGGGACGCTTTCTGGTGACGCTTTCTAGCGAGACTTGGCTTACGGCCGATCAACCATATCATAGGCCCGTTGCGTGGCCGTGTTGAGGCGCAATTCGAGTTCCATACGTGCGGCTTCGAGCGCCGCGTTGTCGGCGTCTGCGGCGACGCGCAGCGGTTCCGTGCGTACGCCGGCGCCGCGGCTGAACGGCAGGTTGATCGTCGAGCGATCCCAGTTGTTGAGCACAATGCGGTGGTGCGTGGCGATCGCAATGCCGATAAATCGGCCGGCCGGACATCTGCGCGAGCTTGATGATCCCAAGCCCCACCTTGCGGGACACTTTCGGTACATCGGCCGAGAGCGCGACTGAGTAACCCTCACGCAGCGCATCCAGCATGCCCTGAAAAGCGGCAACGCCGCCTTTGTGCACGAAACCGCCGACGTGATTGCCCGAACCGCGGATGGTGCCGACGCCAAGCCGTTGCGCGGCGATTGCGTTGACCTCGCCGTCGCGATGGCGCGACACCAGCATCTTCACCCGATGCTCCGGTTTGCGCGCGTTGGTCGCGAGCAGGTGCTGGCCATGCCAGAACGCGACGATGACCGGCAGGTCGGGCTCGGCGCGCTCGAAGGCGTCGGGCGGCTCGATTGTCAGCCTCGTCGTTTTGCCGACAAAGCGGACGTACTCGGCAGCGATGACACCAAGTGTGACCTGGGCCCAACGCTGCTGGCCGATGCGCCGCCATAGATTCATGCCGTGCTCAGCCCGGTAGCGTGGCTTCGGGATCGAGCAGCCGATGCAGGTGCACGATGAAATAGCGCATCTCGGCGTTGTCGACGCTGCCTTGTGCTTTTGCCCTCCAGACTGCGTAAGCGGACGCGTAGTTCGGATACACGCCAACCATGTCGACCTTGCTCAGATCCTTGAACTGCACATCCGCCACGCTCGACAGTTCGCCGCCGATAACGAGATGGAGCAATTGTTTGGGTTGCTGCTGGGTATCCGCCATGACACTTAAATCTGCCAAATCCGTGCGTTCGGGTTCGCGATCTAGGTTGATACGAGGCGTTCATCCCTGATGATTTCGAGGAGCGCCGCGTGGCGATCCTTGCCAGCCGCGACGAGCATTCCGTGCCGCGGCACAGGGCAATTATAGGTCACAGTGCCGCCCCCGAAAGGCGTCAGCGCGCCGCCCGCTTCGTGCACCAAAAGATCGGCTGCTGCAAGGTCCCAGTCATGGCTGTTGCCGCCGGCGAATGCCGCCTCGAAAGTTCCGTCGGCGACGCGCGCGATACGCAGCGCCAGCGAATGCGTGCGCGGCATCACCGTGAACGGCGGCGACACTGCTTGCAGGCGGTCGAGCAGCTTTCGCGGCCCGGCGACGCGCGCCTGCGCCAGATCGCTGCCTTGGCTGACGGCGATGGTGGCTCCATTGCGCGTGGCGCCCGCGCCCGCGACGGCGACAAAGAATTCCTCGCTCACCGGCGCGAACAGGCACGCCGCCACTGGCCGCCCGTTCTCGGTCAGTGCCGCCGATACCGACCAGTCCGGCAGGCCGGCGATATAGGCCCGCGTACCGTCGATCGGATCGACAATCCAAACATAACGCGCCTCAAGCCGTACCGGGTCGTCGACGCTTTCCTCCGACAGCCAGCGCGATGTTGTCGTCGGCGAGCCGTTCGCGCAGCAAATTATCGACCGCGATGTCGGCGTCGGATACCGGTGACTGCGCCTCGCCTTTGGTCCAGTTCTTCAGCGGCGTCTTGAACATCGAGAGCGCCAGCGCGCCCGCTTCGCGCACGCTCGCCTGGAGCCGTGCGGCTTGCCGTTGCAGATCGACCTCATTGGCCGGCAACAGTCAGGCCCTCTATGCGGACGGTCGGCGCGTTGGTGCCGTAACGGAACACGAGATCGTTGGCCGGCACGAGGCTCTTGAAGATCTCGGAGAGATGCCCGGCGATGGTCACCTCGCTCACCGGGAAGGTCGTCTTGCCATTCTCGATCCAGAAGCCCGAGGCGCCGCGGCTGTAATCGCCGGTGACGAGGTTGACGCCCATGCCGATCAGGCTGGTGATGTAAAAACCGTCCTCGATCTCCGCGATCAATTCTTCCGGCGTTTTTGTTCCGGCGGCGAGATGCAGGTTGGTTGGGCCGGGGGAGGGGGTGGACGATACCCCGCGGTTGGCGTGTCCCGTCGTTTGCAGGCCGAGTTCGCGCGCCGTGGCGCTGTCGAGGAACCAGGTTTTCAGAACGCCGCCGTCGATCAGCTTGCGCACCTTGCCGGCGACGCCTTCGGCATCGAACGGCCGCGAACGCTGGCCGCGTACCCGCAGCGGATCGTCGATGATCTCGATGTTTTTGCCGAAAATCTGCTCGCCGAGTTTTTCGCGCAGGAAACTGGTCTTGCGCGCCACCGAAGCGCCGTTGGCGGCGCTCGCGACATGGCTGACCAGCGAACCCGAGATTCGTTGATCGAATATCACCGGCACTTTTCGGGTCGTGACCTTGCGGGGATTAAGCCGCTGCACCGCACGCTCGCCGGCGCTGCGGCCGATTTCTGCGGCGTTTTCGAGGTCGGAAGCGTGCAGGGTCGAGGTGTAGTCGTAATCGGTTTCCATGCCGGTGCCTTCACCGGCGATCGCCGACATCGCGATCGAGTGCCGCGAACCGATGCTGGCGCCATGAAAGCCGTGGCTGGTCACCAGCACCATGCCGCCGATGCCGGCGGACGCGGATGCGCCGCCTGATTTGCTGACACCCTTGACCGCGAGCCCCGCGGCCTCGGCTTCCCTGGCGCGCCGCTCCAGCGTCGCGACGTCCGGCATGTCAGGATCGAGCAGGTCGAGCGCCGGGAAATCGTGCGCCAGCAACGACGGATCGGCGAGGCCTGCGAACTTGTCCTCCGGCGCCGCGCGCGCCATGGCGACCGCGCGCTCGGCCAGCTCGTCGAAGCGCGAGCTGTCGAGATCGTTGCTCGAAACCACCGCCTGCTTCTTGCCGACCAGCACGCGCAGGCCGAGGTCATCGCCTTCGGAGCGTTGCGATTCTTCGACCGCGCCATCGCGCACGTCGACCGAGAGGGAGGCGCCGCGCACGGCAATGGCGTCGGCCGCATCGGCGCCGGCGCGCTTGGCCGCGCTGACGAGGCGCTCGGCGAGATCGGACAGTGCGGTTTGATCGAGGAGTGAAGTCATTGTCAGCTTTTGGTCAGGGTTGTTGTTTGGTTTATGGGGCCAAGCGGGTCAAGGCAATATGCGGGTGAACGCAAGATGTGCCCTAAACACGCGGGTTTCAAGCCATCCTCCGGCAATTCACCGCCGGCGTGAAACGACTCGTCAATCATGCGGATCACAAGGGCTGCAAACATAAGCTTTTAACCGTTCTCCTTAAGCGGATTGCGACCGCCATTTGGCAAGGTGACGGCAACCGGGCGGCAACAGTCCGGTGGGAGTTTTCGAGGCGTCAAATGGAAGCCGGCAGACTTGCTGCCGGGCCGAGCCAAGCCGGGGTCCCCCATCGCACAGACGCGATGGGGGCCTCGCTGCGGCTCGACCCCTTCTCCTTGCCTGTGCGATTCGAAGCCGCCGACGAAGCGGCAGACGAGCGCCTGCGCATCGTCGATCTGCACCGCGAGCGCGTGGTGGTGCGCCGCTCCGTGCGCGGCATCCGCATGGCGCTCACCATGCCGGTGAAATCGTATCGCGGCGTCGCGATCCGGCTGCACGGCGAAACCAACCGTCAGCCGGCCTCGATCGCGGTCGTGCTCGAACATGCCGATCCGGCGTTGTCGCTGCCGCTGTTTGCATCCGCCGAACGCGACGAGATCGTCGCCGAATGGCAGTCGTGGGGCCGGGTGCTCGGTCTGCCGCTCCTGGTCGCCGAGAATGACGGCTCGCTGCGTGAACCGTTTGCCCGGCTCGGCGCGGTCCGCGTCGAAAAGCCGACCTGGCGCCGCCGCCGCCGTTCGGCGATTGCGCGCCGCCGCCCGTCGCGCCTGATGCGCCGCCGTCCCGGAAAGCTGCCGGCGGTCCCGGTCGTACACAGCGAGCGTGAGATCATCGCGCGGAATTAGTTTTCTCATCGGACTTTCGCTCCTTGATGGATCGCGGCCCGCGCTTAAAGCGCGACCCGGAATGACGAGCTTCCCCGTTCTCGCGATGCGATCCGCACCCGAGTTATCGTCACGCGGCAAGAATTTCTCCGCTCTCCGCACCGATCTTCGCCAGAGAACCCCGGCGGTGGACACCGGTATCCTCACGATCCGCGCTTCGAGCCACGAATGTAAGAACGGAAAAAAGCAAGGAAGCGGAACGCCGACAGACGCGTATCCAACCTCCGCACCTTTCGGGTGCGGCGCGCGCAGAGCGCTGCGCGCTCGCCTCTCGGCGTCCCACCACGGCTCTCTGCCACTGGGACTATTCATCCCAAGGCTCAACCTGGGCCAGGCTTCGTGACACAAAGGCCAACGCGGCAGGAGTTCCCCGCCAGCCGATGTGGCACTTCCAGCGATGCACCTCGCGCGCCGGTCATAGTGCCGGCAGGCTGATGCCCAGGCCGCCCGGGAGTGGCAGTGACGAGCCGCCACCCGCGGGCACCGCATCCCGCTCCGCTAGCCGGAGTCATTGACCAGCGTCCTTGTAAGCGAGCGAGATTGACCGTCATTTCTCAAAACTGAAACGCGATGTCAAAGCGTTTCTATTTGTTCAAATAAATCCGGACGTTGCGCAGGGCGGTTTTTTGCTCACAGGCCCACAAACGCACTTCACTCGAATAAAGATTTCGCGAAAAGCGAAGTTATGCCCGTCAATGGCTGACTTCTGGGATTTCCTGATCCCGATGAATTTGCACAAGCGCGGCGGTCAACTCGGCAAACGCCTGCTGCAGTGACCAAAGATGCTCTGCGAACTCTTGGGCCGGTTCGATGGTGCCCGCGTTCGCCACGATGTGTTCGCGCGCCAATGTGAAAGCCGGCATCGTTGCGACCAAGTTCATATGGAGACCCGTCAGTACCTGCCGGAGTTGGCTTGCGCATTTGTCGCCGCCATGTCCGCCATAGCTGACGATCACTGCGGGTTTTCCTGACCACTCCTTGTAAAGGTGATCGAGCGCATTTTTTAACGCAGCGGGATAACCCCAGTTGTACTGGGGAGTTACAAAAACAAAAGCGTCAGCCTTGGAAACCTTCCGGCTCCAGGCCTGCGTATGTTCAAAGACATACGCATCCTGCGCCGGCACATTGGGTTCGTCATCCATAGGCAGCGGCCAATCCTTGAGGTCGACGACTTCGACCGATCCGGGGATGGTTTCGCGGCCGACCTGCGCTACCCACGCGGCGATCTGCGGACAGATCCGCCGCGGCCGAACGCTACCGACGATGACAAGAGTTTGATATGTGTGTATCATACACGGAATATAGCGGCAGGTGGAGAGGCTGTAAAGGTGCAAAATACACGCAATTTGGAAATGCTCGGTTCCTCCGTCGTCGATCTCATCAGCTTCCTGAGCAGCCCTCAGCGCGATGATGCCCTTCTTGACGAAGCGAAGGTCAACATCGATCGCGCGCTGTTTCCACTGCTTGTGAGACTTGGAAAACATGGCACGCTGAGCGTCGCTGAGCTTGCCGACCAGGTCGGCCGTGACCACACCACGGTCAGCCGCCAGCTCGCCAAGCTGGAAAGCCTCGATCTCATCGAGAGACACGAGAGCCCGACAGATCGGCGCCGGAGTGCCGCCCGATTGACCGGTGATGGAAAAGAAATCGTGCGGGCGATTACGCTTGCTCGGCGTCGTCTGCTATCCGGAGCCCTTGCGAATTGGAGTGAAGCCGACGGAGCAGCCCTCGCGCGTCTCATCCGGCGCTTTGCGGACACTTTGATCGAATTCGCTGACGCGCACGCGTGAGGCCAAGTTGCGGCGGTCTTAGCTCTTTCCTGTCGATGACATCGCTCGAATTCGTGGAAGCCGCTGACCGCGTACTCATCTGTCGCTCGCAATGCGTTTCCTTCCGGCTATGTCACACCCGCCGCGTCTTGATGAAATCGATGAAGGCGCGCAGCGGCGCCGGCACCAGGCGGCGTCCCGGATAATAGAGAAACGGTCCGGGAAAACTCTGCCACCACGGTTTGAGCACGGGTTCGAGCGCGCCGCTGTCGAGGTGCGGACGCAGCCAGTCTTCGAACAGACTGATAATGCCGGTGCCGGCAATGGCGGCGTCGACAGCGAGATCGGTCGCGCCGCCGGCGCTCACCAGCAGCGGTCCCTTGGGTTCGACGCGTACGATTTCGCCGTTGCGCTCGAACTCCCATGGCGGCACGGCCCTGCTGGTGAAGCGGCTATTGAGACAATCGTGGGCGAGCAGGTCGCGCGGATGTTTGGGTCTGCCCCGGCGATCGAGATAGCCCGGCGCCGCCGCCGTTGCGAAGCGACTGCACGCGCGGCCCGATCGGTACCGCGATCATGTCCTGCTCCAGCCGTTCGCCATAGCGGATGCCGGCGTCGCAGCCCGCCGCCAGCACATCGACAAAACTGTCGTCGGCCAGGATTTCGAGCCGGATTTCCGGATAAGCGGCCAGGAACGCCGGCACGATGGCGGGAAGGACGAGCCGCACGGCGCTGATCGGCACGTTGAGTTTGAGCGTTCCCGCCGGCTTGTCGCGAAAGCGGTTCACCACGTCGAGTGCAGCGTCGACTTCGGCGAGCGCAGGTTCGAGCTGGTCGAGAAGCCGCGCGCCGGCCTCGGTAGGCGCTACGCTCCGCGTGGTGCGGTTGAGCAGCCGGACGCCAAGCTGCGCTTCGAGCCGCCGCACGGCTTCGCTTAAGGCCGATGCGCTTGAGCCGCTGCCGCGCGCTGCATCGCGGAAACCTTTCGCCCGCGCCACCGCGACGAAGGCGTTCAAGTCGGCCAAATCTGTCGCCATTGTTCGCAAACCCGCACAGTATGTGCCGATTATATCGGATTATCGGATGCAACGGCAGGGCCTAGCTTGGCATTGTCTTTGAAAAGGAGTCCCCATGCCCAGCTTTCCCACTTCCAGCATCGACAAATCCGGCACATTCAAGCTCGGCGGCCGCACCGTGAAGCGGCTCGGCTACGGCGCCATGCAGCTTGCCGGTCCCGGCGTTTATGGTCCGCCGAAAGATCGCAACACGGCGATTGCCGTGCTGCGCGAAGCAGTGGCGAGCGGCGTCGATCACATCGATACCAGCGATTTCTACGGTCCCCATGTGGTCAATCATCTGATCCGCGAGGCGCTGCATCCATATCCGGATGATCTCGTCATCGTCACCAAAATCGGCGCAACGCGCGGCGAGGATAAATCCTGGAACCCGGCGTTCTCTGCCGAAGATCTCACACAGGCGGTGCATGACAACCTGCGCAATCTGAAGGTCGACGCGCTCGACGTCGTCAATCTCCGCTTCATGTTCAGTCACCATGGGCCGGCCGAAGGGCCGATCGAGGCGCCGCTCACGGTGCTCGCCGAGCTCAAGCGCAAGGGCCTGGTGCGGCACATCGGTTTGAGCAACGCGACAGCGAAGCAGGTTGCGGATGGACGCCGCATCACCGAGATCGTCTGCGTGCAAAACCAGTACAATCTTGCGCATCGCAGCGATGACACGCTGATCGACAACCTCGAGCGGCAGGGCACCGCTTATGTGCCGTTCTTTCCGCTCGGCGGTTTCACGCCGCTGCAATCCTCGATCCTGTCCAACGTTGCAGCGCGTCTTGGTGCAACGCCGATGCAGGTGGCGCTGGCCTGGCTGCTGCGCCGGGCGCCCAACATCCTGCTCATTCCCGGTACGTCATCGCTCGAACATTTGCGGGAAAATCTCGCCGCGGCGGCGCTCGATCTGCCTGATGATGTGCTGAAAGAGCTGGATGGCGTTGCGACCAGCAAGGCGGCGTAGTCGTTGTGACTGAAAGAAGCGTAGCCCGCATGGAGCAAAGCGCAATGCGGGTTTCTTGACGCAACTGCTTCCCGGATTTCGCTGCGCTCCATCCGGGCTACACTGCGTACTGCGTCGATTATTGCTACACTGCGTACTGCGTACGAATTATTTGCTTGATCCGGGCTACCGGCTGGCTGTGGGTGCGGAATAAACTTGGCGCATGGTACGCTATCGCCGCAACTTCGTTCCGGGCGGAACTTATTTCTTCACGGTCACGCTCGCGGACCGGCGCGCGCGGACGCTTGTGGAGCATGTCGGTGCGCTGCGAGCTGCGTTTCGCACCACCCGCCGCGAAAGGCCGTTCACGATCGATGCCATTGTCATTCTGCCCGAGCACTTGCATGCGGTCTTCACGCTGCCGCTAGACGATGCGGATTTCTCTGGCCGCTGGCGGCGTATCAAGAGCCTGTTCACCCGATCGGTTGCCGCCACGGGAGCGGCGCATCCCGGCAAGCGTAAAGGCGAATATGCGTTGTGGCAGCGCCGGTTCTGGGAGCACACCATCCGCGATGACGGCGACCTCGCCCGTCATATCGATTACATCCACATCAATCCGCTCAAACATGGTCTGGTCTCGCGCGTGACGGACTGGCCGTACTCGTCGTTTCACCGCTACGTGCGGCAGGGATTACTGCCACAGGACTGGGCCGGCGACGTCGGGAGTGGCGACGCAGGCTTCGGCGAGCGGCGAAGTTGACCCGGATTTCGCTGCGCTACACCCCCGCCGCAAAAAGAAAAACTCCCCCTCCCGGTCAGGGGAGGGAGAGCTTTCGGTCTTCTCGTCGTAGATTACTAGAGCATGATCCGGAAAAGTGGATACCGGTTTTCCGAAAAGATCATGCTCCACTTAGTCCAGCGGCTCGACCTTCACGATGCGATGATCGTGATTGGAGCCGACCCAGAACGTCACCGGCGTCGTCGTGTTGTCGATGAACACCGTGCGCATGTTGGTATCGGACGGCATCAGATACTGCAGGGTCTGACCGGTCTTCGGGTCCATGCGCACGACGCGGTCGGTCGACATGGTGGAAGCCCAGATCTCGCCGTTCTTGTCGAAATTCGCCCGGTAGGGGTAGGTGTATTCCGGCAGAGTGTATTCGGTGAACTGCTCGGTCTTGGGGTCGAACAGCGCGACCTTGCTGGTGCGATATTCGGTCACCAGCACGCGGTCCTGACTGTCGATCTCCATGCGGCGGTCGCGCGAATGGGCCGTCGGTGTTGCGTACCACGTCACTTCGCCGGTCTTGGCGTCGATCTTGCCAAGATGGCCTTCGGTGAACTCCGCCATCCAGAGATTGTTCTTGGAGTTGGCCATCACCTGATAGATGCCGGCGTGCGCTACGCCAGGCAGCTTGTCGAGCGGGGTGAATTTCTCCCAGGCCCCGGTGCCGAGATCGACCCGGAAGATTTCCTGGGTGCCGACGCTCTTGGTCCACACCTTGTTGTCGACCTCATAGTGCAGGCCGGTGAAGTTGAGCTGCACGCGGTCGTCGTTCCACTTGGCGTCGAGCGGATAGTATTTGATCTCGCCGGTCTTCGGATCGAGACAACCGAGCGAGCCTTGGTACATGGTGTCGAACCAGATCTTGCCCAGATGGTCGAACTCGATGCTGAGCAGACCGGTCGGCGCGTTCGGCTTGAACGTCTTGATCGGGTATTGGGTGAGCTGAAGCGTCTTCGGATTGAACTTGCCGATGAACATCTGGCCGAAGTCCGAATACCAGACGTTGCCTTCCTTATCGACCAGGATGTCATGCGGCTCGGTGGTCTCGAGGCCCATATCGTATTCGGTGGTGATGACGTGGGTTTCGCGGCCGGTCGGACGCGGCAAGGTCTGCAGTGGGTACTGCCAGTTGTCGACCGCGGACAGGTTAATCGAGGCGAGATAGTTCGCCATGTTGCGGTACTGCTCCGGCGTGCCGGCGCGTGAGCGATCGAGCATCGGCTGCGGCTTGATCGGCTGGCTCACCGCGCCATAGCCCATCATCCGCGAGATCACCTGCGTCCACTCATCGGAATTGTGCGTCGAGCGGACAATACGCTCCATGGTATGGCAGCTCGTGCAGTTGAGCAGCATCGCCTTCTGCTCTTCGGTGCCGGGGATGCTCTTCATCCATTCGGCATTGGTCATCTGGTCGGGCAGGTATTTGGTCTTGACCAGTTTCAGGTCGACGTTGGCTGTCTTCTCGCCAACCACATCGGTTGCGGCCGGCGTGGAGAGGTCATAACCGACCGCGCGGATCGCGATGGAGTAATGGCCGGGCTCCAGGCGGTTTTCCGGGAAGGCGTAATGGCCTTTGGCGTCGGTGATGACGCTGGTCTGGACGATCGAACCGTCCTTGTGCGCGGTAACAACCACGCCCTCCATGTTGCCTTCGGCTTCGGAGGAGACCTGGCCGGCAAGAGCGGAGGACTGTACGGATGGCGGATTGTCGGCGCGCACCGCCGATGGTGGCACCTGCGCAAAAATCAGCGCCAGCGCCGTCGTCATGCCAAGCATCGCGATGGATTTCATCATTCGCTCCCTAGGAATCCGGCCGCTTATTGGTGAGGCGGTTTGTCGCTATCTTGCGCTTGTCGCAGGGAGTCGACAAGGGCCTCGGCAGTTATCTGCCGCTCATCCCTGCCAAGGCAGAGACCCAGCCTGGATTCCCGCTGTCGCGGGACTGAGCGAAAAAAGAGCGCGACATCGCGCGCTCAAGTGCCGCTTCGGTCAAAGGCCCGGCGTTTCGCTCTTAGTCGAGATTGCCGAACTTGCCGTGCTCGAACTCCGGCAGTGCGGGAGGACCCCAGATGCTGCGATCTTCTTTCTTCCAGACCTTCGGACGCTGCGGACGGTCCCGATGCCAGGGCCGCGGGTCCCAATAGCCGAGTTCTTCATTCTTCATCTGATCGAGTTCGGCGTAGAGCTCCAAAACCTGATCGTCGGCGGTGCGGTGAAAGATCGCGACGTTGTGGCCCGGGCCGAGACGCACCGGTCCCCACACGATCGGGATGCGAATACGCGAAAGCAGCTCGGAGGAATTCTGCAGTTGAGCGAAGTCTTTCAGCTCGAAGGCCATATGATGCATGCGCACCGTTTGGCCGCGAATGAAATTGACGACGTGGTGATCGGCGTTGCAGCGCATAAAGACGAAGAAATCTTCGATCCAGTCGGAAATCCGGAAGCCCATGATGCGCTGATAAAAATCCGCCATCGCAGCGGGATCCGGAACGACGAAAGCCAAGTGTCCGAATTTCAGCGGTCCGGCAATCAGGTCAGTGCCATTGTCGAGGAAACTCCATTGCGCGAAGAGGTCGATATAGGTTCCTTTCGGGTCCTGAAAGGTCAGCATCTCCGGATGGCCGGGCGTTGCATCGGTGCGGCGGGTGCTCTCGATGCCTTCGCTTTTCAGCCAGCGCTGGATCGCCGCCAGGTCAGAACCCGCTGCCACCTCGAACGACAGGCGTTTGCATCGCTGATGCTGGCCCTTTTGCAGTTCCAGCGACAACATGCCGAGGCGGCTTGCAAAATAAGCGCCTTCACTGGTCCGGCTGCTGAGAATGAGGCCGACCGCCTGGGTATAATGTTCGATCGCCTTGTCCAGATCGGACGTTTCGAAAGTGGCGTGGCCAATTCTGCAAACTTTTAGCATCCGTGAATTTCCTTCCGTGAACTTCCTTCAATGAATGGAGCCGTCAAAGCTGTCCGGTGCGGATCAAGCGCAATTCCGGTGGTGCCTTGCAATGATCGGGTTTAGACGACGCCACGTAAAGCGGCGTCGAGCAACAGTCCCGCGAACAGGATCAGGCCGGCGTCACGGTCGGATTTGAAGACCCGGAGGCAGTTGTCGGGATCGGCGGTATCGAGGCGGACGACCTGCCAGCCAAGATGTGCCGCGAAGGCGAGCAGCCCGAGCCAAAACCAGAGACCGCCGCCCGCAAGCGCGCCAGCGGCGCCGATCAGGACAACTGCGATGGCGTAAAACAACACCAGCATCGGCTTGGTGCGCTCGCCAAACAGCAACGCCGTCGATTTGATGCCGATCAGTGCATCGTCCTCGCGATCCTGATGGGCGTAGATGGTGTCATAGCCGATCACCCAGGAGATCGACCCGGCGTAAAGCAGGAGCGGGGCAACATCGAGCCGGCCGAACGCGCCCGCCCAGCCCATCAGCGCGCCCCAGGAAAAGGCAAGCCCGAGCACGATTTGCGGCCAATAGGTGATGCGCTTCATGAACGGATAGATCACGACGATCAGTAACGAGGCGATGCCGAGCGCAATGGTGAAGCCGTTGAAGCTGAGCAGTACCGCAAGCCCGATCAGCGCTTGCAGGGCGAGAAAGACGAAAGCTTGCAGCACGCTGACCTGGCCCGACGGGATGGGCCGCGACCGCGTGCGCTCCACGCTGCCGTCGAGGTCGCGGTCGACAATATCGTTCCAGGTGCAGCCGGCGCCGCGCATGGCGAACGCGCCGATGAAGAACAGCGCGATGTGAAGGAGGCTCGGCGCGCGTGCGTGCGCGGCGACAGCGGCCAGCGCCGCCGACCACCAGCACGGCAGCAGCAGCAGCCACGATCCGATCGGCCGGTCGAGGCGGGCGAGGCGGAGATAGGGACGTGACCAGGCCGGTGCGAACGTATCAACCCAATTACCGGTCGCGTCGGCGACCGAACCGGGCCCTGCGCTCATCGGGCCAGCGGATTGCCGGTCAGCAAATCCAGCGTGCCCTTGCCGGTCTTGGTGTTCTTAGCCGTATCGAGTGTCGGCGTACCGAGCGCGTCGCTGAGTGACGGCGGCTTCGGTGCCGGAGCTTCCGCGCAAACCTTGTCGCGGAATTCAACGGTCTTTTGGTGGCTGGCCTTCGCATTTGCGACAGCCTGTGGGGGAACGCCGCACGCCGCCTGGTTATCGACCAGAAACTTCACCACCTTGGTTTCTTGTTCAACGAAGTGCGTGACGGCGCCGCACATGACCTTGCGGTCGTGCGATTTGGCCGCCTCCTGAATTGCGTGCCCTCTGACTTCGGCTTCATCCTTCAGCTTCGGGAAGCTGGCGCAGATGGCGGCCGGCCCTTGCGGTGGACCACCGAAGCCGCCGCCTTGCGGGGGACCAAAACCGCCTGGCGCGGAAGCCTGACTCGGAGCTCCACCCCCTGGCGCCGGGAACACGCCTTGCGAGCCGGTAGGGGGCGGCGCCGGAAACCCGCCTTGGTTGCCCCCGCCTTGGTTGCCCATGGGCGGCGGGGGCGGAAACACGCCCTGGGCGCCTGTGGGCGGCGGAGGCGGAAATACGCCTTGCGCGAGGGCGGCGGCCGGCAACATGACCGTCACCGCGACAGCGAACGCGGCGGCAAGGCTCCGATTCATACGGGTCAGTTCCCTAATTCCCCGAGGCAATTCCATAGCTATGCCGCATTAATGACGGGTTGAATTCGGCGACTTGGGGGCAGAATGCCGCAAAGGCGCACGGGTGCGACTCTGGCGCACATCTCGCAACGGCGGTAAAGCGAAAAGCACGTTCAAAGACATGTTCCAAGATACGGCCTAAGTCATGCCAGGCTACGATTTCCGCAGTCCCCGGCTTTACGTCGAGGCCCCGCTGGTGGCGGCCGGCATCGTCGCGCTCGAAAGCGCGCAGGCTCATTATCTCACGACGGTGCTGCGGCTTAAATCAGGCGCGCCGGTGCTGGTATTCAATGGCCGCGATGGGGAATGGAGCGCGACGATCGAGGTGCAACGGCGCGGCGCTTCGCTCCGTATCGGCGAGCCTGTCCGCGCCCAGACCGTTGCCGCCGATTTGCATTATCTGTTCGCGCCGCTCAAGGCTGCGCGGCTTGATTACATGGTGCAGAAGGCGGTCGAGATGGGCGCCGCGCGATTGCAGCCGGTGCTGACCCGCCACACCCAAACGGCGCGCGTCAATACCGAGCGGATGCGGGCCAATGCGGTCGAGGCGGCGGAGCAGTGCGGTGTGCTGGCCGTGCCGGTGGTTGGCGAGCCGGTGACCTTTCAGGCGCTGCTCGCGGCCCGCGATCCGGCGCGCTGGCTGATCTTCTGCGATGAAGATGCCGAGGTGACCAATCCGATTGCGGCGCTTGCGGTGGTGCCGCGAGCACGCACCGCTCGGCGTGCTGATCGGACCGGAAGGCGGCTTCGCGGACGACGAGCGCACGGCGCTGCTTAAATCGCCGAACGTGGTGCGCGTTTGTCTGGGTCCACGCATCTTGCGCGCCGACACCGCCGCAGTCGCGGCGCTGACGATCGTTCAGGCTGTGATCGGGGATTGGGGCTGAGAGAGAACCGAAGAGGCGACGCTCTACATCACCGAGCTGCACGAGGGCCTCGCCGCTCATGAAGCGCTCCTCTTAAGCGGCATGGCAGACGAACACCGCTTGCTGAAACAGTGACGGCGACGGCGGATAGGCCGCTTCGACGCGCCAGCCTTCGCGGGTCACGAGCGTTTTCATCGTGTCCGTCGCATAATAAGAGAGCGTCCGCGGGGTGTTTTCGTCCTTCTCGATGTAGCCATCAACGGCATCGTCGATGAAGGCCGTAAAATAAAGCCGCTCGATCGAGCAGCGGCGCAACATCGAAAAAACCATCCGGGCTTCGTCTGGCGCCTGGTGGGTAATGACCGAGAACATGCAAGCGGCATCGAAACGGTCGGGTACGAGCTCGGACAGCGCATCGGCATCGAAAAGGCTCCCTTTCGGGTTGTACAGCGGATGCCTCATATCGAAGTGATGAAAACGAAGACGCGGATCGGCGATGTTTTGTTGTAGCCATTCAGTAGAACTCGCGGTTCATCTCGACGCCGACATAGAGGCCGATCTCGATTTCGAGGTTAATGATCGTCTGCGCAAACCGGACACCGCATCCAAGATCAAGCAAATGCTTGCCAGCGAGAGCCGGCCAGCCAAGCCGCTCGCACATGCTCTTGAGCATGATGCGCCCGGTCACCTCCGGTGAAAACCTGGATACGTTGGCAGCATTGAAGTTGAAGGGTGGGTTGATCGGGTACGGCGTCGGCATTAATGCCCCCTCCGGGGAACTATCGACCGCAGGCTGCAGTGGCCGAGTGGAAGGGTGAGAAACCGCTCGGTACGGTGACGATTGGCTACGGCCATACCGGTGCTGCGGACGCAATCAAGGCCAACATAATACTGGCGAATGGCGCAACCGTATTCGGATCAGCCAAAATAGAGCCGTGAATGCGGATCACGCAAGCAGACGCGGAAACCGCGCTGCTCGCCGATATGGCGCCGCGCAACGCTCACGTCGCCAAGTATCTCAAGGTAGCGGTGACACTAGTGGATTATCCACGGCTTATCGATGCAGACGAAGCTGACGTAGTCGCCATAGACGCGATGCACGCTCGTCACATGGGACAGCCGGCGCCAGCGCGCACACCAGTCCGCCGCCATCTGCTTATAAGTCTGCTCGACGGCCGGCGAGTACGGAAAGATGCCGCCGGTATCGTTGCCGGTGATCCCCGGCCCGGGCCCCGTGAAGGTGCCGCCGATGGCAAAAACCGCGGTGCTGCTCGCCAAAATAACACCTAGCGCAATCAACAGCTTCCGACTCATAACCCCTGCCTCCAGCCGCCAGACCATCTTGGAGCATGATCTTTTCGGAAAACCGGTATCCACTTTTCCGGATCATGCTCGAGAACTGCCGAAAGCTTAAAGCCTCACGGCAACGATGGGAAGCGGTGCGCGGGATAAGCGCGGCCAAGACATAGATGTGGCTATGACATCGAATAGGCGGTCGCCACCATGCCGACCGGCCGTTTATCGTGTGCGCCAAGCAGCATGACGCGGCCGAAACTGGTATTGCGGCCGATACGCACGACGCGGGCATCGGCGACGACATCGTAGCTGACCGGCCGCAGGAAATGCGTCGTCTGATCGATGGTGTTCATCGGCCGGTAGCCGTTCCATGCAGCCGAGCAGGCGATCACCATGGACGTATCGGCCAGCGCCATCAGCGCCTGACTGCATATCGTTTTGCCGTCGCTGCATATCTTCTTGTTGAACGGCATTCGCACGACGGCACCTGGTTGCCAGTCCGGCGGCGCGCCGGTCGGCCGCGCGGCCTCAACGCACTCCACCAAGAGAGCCAAATCCTGCACCCAAGCCGGCAGAACCTCGATCATCAGACGGCCAGCCGCCTGCAAGCCGAACGACGGCTCTGGTGTCAAAAGCCTGTGAACTTCACCCATCGCCAATCTCCCCCAGAGCCGACCTGCTGTCTTTGATGGTTCATCACGAACCCCTCAACGCCATCGCCGGCAGCAGCCGGCGAACGCTTTACAGACGGCCCGATGCCACGCCTCGAGGAAGCGGCAGAGGGTGAAAGTTACAGGGGAGAAAAACGCGGAGCCGGGTCGCGGCTCGTTACGCCTTACACCCCGGTCACATCTCGAATCAGATACGCGATCTGACAACTGGTATCATAGAGCCGCAGATTTTGCCGCGCGTGCTTTTGTGACAAGAAGATGAGAAACCGATTGCGGTGCGCAAGAATCTGTGGACGCGGGATGCCGGCTAAAACCGTTGCGGCTTTGCCACGTCGGTCGCGACAGTTGCCTGGCTACGGTTTGCGCCCTTGACCCGCAGCCACCGTCGCGGCACGGTTATTAAGGGCTTCGAGTGGTGGGAGAAGGCCATGTCTGGCCGGTTTTCGGGTCGTTTTGCGTTGGCGGCACTGACTTTGGCGCTTAGCCTGACGGCGGTTTCACAGCCGCGCGCGGCCAATTTGTTTGAGAAAAACTTCTGGCTGTCCGGGCCGCGCTATGACCGCGACGTGCCGGCCTGCGACTATTCCCAGGCGCTGAACCGCATCATCACCAACTTCCACACCAAGGAATACCGCTTCTGGAACTCGGAGCTCCGTATCGTCGGCATCGAAAATATCCATGAGACTGCCGACATGCCGTGGGCGGCGCAGTCGATCCCGCGCCGGTTTTGCAGCGGCACCGCCGTTATCAGCGACGGCACCAAGCATCTGATCGCCTATTCGATCGCCGAAGATACCGGCATGATCGGCATGGGTTGGGGCGTAAATTTCTGTGTCGCCGATCTTGATCGCAACTGGGCCTACCGGCCCGAATGCCGCGCCGCCAGACCGTGAGGCCAAACCGTGGGGGCAACGCGCGTTAGCGCACCCCATTCCAATGCGCGTCAGCGCACGCCATTCCAAGGATCGTGGGTCTTGTTCGGCACTGAGCTGAGAGCTTGCGCGTAGGCTTTTTCGTCAGCCTTCGGCTTGGAAGTATCGGTCTTGTCGGCGCTTTCCTGTTTGCCCTTGTGCCCGCCCGCCGCCTGGGCGGTCGCGCCCGACATCACGAGCGCAAGAAGCAGACTTGCGCCAAATACGCCCCTACTTATCGCTTTCATGGTCTGACCCCGTGCAAATCCCGAATGCACTGAGCAAAGCCAAAAAATCCGGCAATCTTCCGCCCGAAAGCAAAGTTCTTTGGGGCATCAATGCGCAGTTTGCCACGCGGTTTATAAAGTGTTGCTGAGTCTGAACGCCGGTTACGGGCGTAAGGCCTGCAATACGCGGTCGCGCAGCCGGCCCGGATCGCTGACGCCGCGTTGCGCGTATTCGATCACGGCTTTTGCCACTTTGTCTGCGCCGGGATCATCGCGCTCACTGACGCCGAGCGTGCGGCAAACTTCGGCATAGGCGCTGGTCATCACCGAGATTGCTTCGGGCTCAAAAGCCCGACTCCTGTAGAGGTGATAAACTGTCATGTGCGGTGCCTCTCACCTTGTCGCGTTAGCGACGCGACGATCTCATCGGGCAGGGACGATCTCGGGTAGGGGTTAGTCCGTCAAACTCAAAGCCTCAAATAGGTACGCAGACGGTTACCGGCGATACGACATTTCCCCTCAATCTGTTCGCCCTACGTTCGAGATGCTATTGTTCCATTGTGCTGTGACAATGGCGGAGCCAAATATGAGTCGAATTGTGACAAGAGCGGCCGTGGCCGCCTTATTTCTTCTCGCGGCTTTGCTGCCCACATTCGCGCAGGACCACGGCACGCCCGGTCAATTCGACTTCTATGTCTTGTCGCTGTCGTGGTCGCCGTCGTTTTGCGCCGAGACCGCGGAGCGACACGGCGGTCAGGCATCGGGAATGCAGTGCGGTCCGCGTCCGTACTCGTTCGTCGTACACGGGCTGTGGCCGCAATATGAAAAAGGCTTTCCGGAATATTGCGAGCAGCCGTCGCCGCGGCTCTATCGCGGCATCGTCTCGTCGATGCTCGACCTGATGCCGGCGCCGCATCTCATTTATAACGAATGGGACAAGCACGGCACCTGTTCCGGCCTGTCACCGAAGGCTTACTTCGACGCCATCCGCAAAGCGCGCGCAGCGATAACGATCCCGCCTGATTACGTGTCGTTGCAACAGCCGCTCACCGTCGCCCCAGGCGCAGTGCAGGATGCTTTCATCAAGGCGAATTCCGGTCTGACGGCAAACAGCATAGCCATCGACTGCGACAGAAAGCGGCTGACCGAAATCCGTATCTGTTTGTCAAAGGATCTTAAATTTCACGACTGTCCCGAAGTTACCAAGCGCGCCTGCCGGCGCGACCAGGTCGTCATGCCGCCGGTGCGAGGCGGGTAGGGCGCTGATCTAAAACCTCGGGCTTGATCCGTGGATGGCTCCGGTCTCGGATGAGGTCATGCACCAGTTAAATGCTGCATGATCCCGAACAGATAAGATCATGCAGCCGATAAATTCGTGAACTATCAGCACGCCTTTCACGCCGGCAATTTTGCCGATGTGCACAAGCACGTCGTCCTTGCGCGCATCCTTGTTCATCTGCGTATCAAGCCGGCCGCTTTCCGGGTCATCGACACCCATGCCGGTGTGGGCCGTTATGACCTGCGTTCGTCTGAGGCGACACGTGGTGGCGAGTGGCAAAATGGCATCAAACGCCTCTGGGATGGGTCTCCTGGCCCGGCTTTGAAAGATTTTTTGTTGCCTTATCTGGAGGCGGTTTCGGCGCTCAATCCCGGCAGGCGCTTGCGCACGTATCCAGGTTCCCCCGCCATCGTGCAAAGCTTGCTCCGGAGGCAGGATCGGTTGATTGCCTGCGAGCTTGAGCCGCGCGCGGCCAACGCCCTCAAGCACACATTGCACGGCGACCATCGCGCCAAGGCGCTTTCGATCGATGGCTGGACCGCGCTCGGCGCTTATGTGCCGCCGAAGGAGCGCCGCGGCCTCGTTCTGGTCGATCCGCCGTTCGAGCAAACAGACGATTTTACCCGCTTGTCCAACGAATTAGCGGCAACGCACCGCAAATGGCCGACCGGGATTTTTCTGCTTTGGTACCCGATCAAAGACCGCGATGCGCCCGATGCTTTGGCCCGCCGGTTGCGCAAGCTTGCGGTGCCTGCCGTTCTGCGTTCCGAACTGATGCTCGGTCCGTCGACTTCGGACGGAGGCCTCATCGGATCGGGCCTGATCCTGGTCAATCCGCCGTACAAACTCGATGCCGAACTGCGCGCACACCTTCCCGAACTCGCTCGGATTTTCAGCTCCCGGGCAGCCAGCCAGCTCGACTGGTTGGCGCGAGAACAGGCTTGAGAAGGCTCGCGACCACTTTTCGATCAACAAAAATTGGTCTAGCTTTCGTTTGCTGGCTTAGACGTTCCGCCTCCTGTGGGGGGCCGGCGGAGTGGTTGGGGCCGTCAGCGGCTTAAGCTCTTTGCTTGTGTGGATGTCCAGCTAGCTGTCGTGCCGAGGGGGCGCGATGGCGGAGCAACCACGGGGAAGGAGTTGCCCGATGGCAATGGGTGGGACTGTCAAGTTCTTCAATGGCGAACGCGGCTACGGATTCATCAAGCCCGATGACGGTGGCCGCGATGTGTTCGTGCACATCACCGCTGTTGAGCGTGCGGGGCTGAAATCGTTGACCGAGGGTCAACATATCAGCTTCGATGTCGAACCTGACAAAAAGGGCAAAGGTCCAAAAGCGGTCAATCTCGTTATTACCGCCTAGGACTGGCGTAACGGCGCCGTGTGGGAGCGCGGCGTCTGACTAAAAGCAAACCGTGCGGCACTCGGCCGAGCGGTTTGCTATTCTCTATTGCGTTGCAGATGCGACGCAACCTCCCTGAAATTCCAATGATGGTGCCTCAATGATGATACTCCGTTCGTCCCCGGCTTCGCCGTTTGGACGCAAAGTACGGATCGCGATTGCTTTGCTTGGTTTCGACAAGGATGTGAAAGTCGAGCCGGCCGATACCGGCGACGTTAGCGACAGCGTGCGGCTGCAAAATCCGCTCGGCAAGATTCCGGTGCTGCTGGTCGAGGACGGTAACGCTTATTACGACTCCGGCGTCATCCTCGAATATCTCGATCATCGTGCTGGCGGCTACAAGATCGTGCCGCGCGACGCTGTGGCACGGCTCGGCGCGCTTCGCTTGCAGGCGCTGTGCGATGGCTTGCTCGATGCGTCGATCCTGACGGTTTACGAGGCGCGCTGGCGCAAGTCGGAAACCCATGAACCGAAATGGCTTGAACATCAGGCCGGCAAGGTGTCGCGGGCGCTGGCGACGCTTGAAGCATCGCCGCCGCCTGTCACCGGCATGGCCCATATCGGGCACATCACGCTGGCCTGCGCGCTCGGCTATCGCGACTTTCGTTTCAACGGTAGCTGGCGCGCTGCGCATCCGAAACTCGTCGCCTGGCTCGACGATTTTGCGGCGCGCGTGCCGGCCTTTGCCGCGACCAAGCCGGATTGATTAGGGCATGTACTTATAAATCTGCATTAACAATCCCGGACGTGCGGCAGCACTTTATCCGCAAACACTTTAAGTGAGCGCATAATTTCCTCCTGCGGCAACGATCCGAAGTCGCCGATCTGATCCGCGAACTCGACCTGTTCGATGATGCCGCGGTAATGCGTTTGCGCGTCTCGCAGCGTCGGCAGATAAGTCGGCAAGTAGAACAATCCAAATTTCATCGGCAATCTCTCCCTCGACGTTGGAAGTATGGTCGATCAAGCTGGTCAGCGCTACGCGCCAAGATATCCAGTCCTGTCGACCAGACCCTCATTGCAGCAGAAGCCGCAACGACCTAACTTTCGCATCGCTTATAGCGGCTTGAATAGGTGTTATCAGCGTGGAGGATAAGACCCATGGCAGACGTTCTGTTGGCGAAGCGCAAAGAAATGGCATTAGAGAGCAACGTCAAATACTTTGGCGTGCACCATTTAGCGTTGAATACCGACGACATGAAAACGACTGTCGACTTTTATGTCGGCGTTCTTGAAATGCGGCTCGTCCACGCGATGAAGGTTCCGGCCGGACTCGGCACCGGCCCCGCCAATCGAGGCAATCCCCCGTTCGAGGAAATCCGCCACTATTTCTTTGATATGGGACGCGATGGGCTGCTGGCATTTTTTGAAATGCCGAAAGGCGCGAAGCAAAAGGGCGACCGCGACGCCTTAGGCGCGATGCAACATGTGTCCTTCGCGGTGTCCCCGGCTGGTCAGGCCCGGATTTGTGCCCGGCTCAATGAGCACAAGATCGCGTATGACGGCCCGCTTGAAATTCTTCCAGGGATTTTTTCGATCTACGTGTTCGATCCGAACGATATTCGTCTTGAATTCAGCTGCCAGCCAAACACCGGAGAGGACGAACCGCTGATTGTGTCTCAAGTGACGCAAACCAAGGTGGAAGCGATGCATGAGCTACAATCATTGAACCCAGATGAAGCTTGGCTCACGCACGTGACGGCCGGTCTGCGGGAATAACTATTCCAAACAAACAAAAACCCCGGAGCTTGCGCTCCGGGGTTTTCCATTTCGCAGATTGTGCCGCAGATCGCGGTAGCGATTAGAAGTGGTAGTTCACGCCAGCGCGGACGAGGTTCGTCGTGAACGACACGTTCTCGGTTGTCGGCAGCGCCGCAAGAGCGCAATTGAACTTGCCGAGATCGACGTAGAGATATTCGGCCTTGGCGGTCCAGTTCTGGGCGAGGGCGAATTCGAGGCCGCCACCGATGGTCCAGCCGGCGCGATCGTCGTTCGCCGGAGAAGCCAGGCGTGGTAGCCTTGATGTCACCGAACGCGCCACCACCGGTGATGAACGGCATGAAGCGGTCAGCCGCATAACCGAGGCGGCCACGCACCGTCGACAGCCAATCGTCGCTGGTCTTACAGCCAAAGGCGCAGCCGTTATTGGTGGTGCCGCTGATGTCGGCCCAGTCGATGTCGCCTTCGACGCCGAACACGGCTTGGCCAACCTGATAGTTGTAACCCAGAGTGCCACCGACGACGCCGCCGGAGATGTCAAAGCCACCCGTCGTATCCCAAGCCGAACGGCCGAAACCGCCGCCGCCGTTGATACCGAGGTAGAAGCCGGTCCAGCTATAGACCAGCGGGGCACCGGAGCTTTGTAGTACTGCTGCGGCGCAGGCCGCGCCAAATCGGCTGCCGCGGCAGATCCAGTCAAAGCCGCGAGGCTCGCCAACACAAAAAACATACGCTTCATAGTCCCGACCTCCATGTAACAGGTGGCGGGATAGTATTCGCGGCGCGTCCTGCGTCTAGTGCAGTAAAGACACAGTGGGTTTGTCTATATGGACAATATTGTGGCGAGAAGAGAACGTGTAGAGCCACGATTAAAGCAAACTTTGTCTTAACATCGGCGCGATTGTGGTAAAAAAAGTATTAAACGGAACTTAGTATCGACCGTATAATATTGAACAGGCGCGCGATGTATTTTATCGCGCGCCTGTTTAGCTTTGAAAAACGGACTTATCGAGGCTTAGAAGTGGTAATTCAAGCCCAGGCGAACGAGATTTGCTGCGAGGCCATTGCTGGTGCCGGTCGCGGGAAAGTTGCGGTCGGCAAGATCGAGATAGAGCCACTCTGCTTTGGCCGACCAGTGTGACGCAAAGCCATATTCGACACCGGCGCCGCCGACAAAGCCGGCGCTGGTCCTGCTTGCGCTTAAAAAACCGGTGGATTGTCCGTTCAGCGCGCCGTAACCGAGACCGGCGGTTCCGTACAGCAGAACATTGCTGAAGGCGATACCGGCGCGGCCGCGAAGGGTGCCATACCACGGGTTTGAGAACTGGAACGGCGCGGACGTGTCCTGCGCGCCGGATATATTGAGGTCGGTTTCACCGCCGACAACAAACTGGCCGAACTGCCAATTGTAACCGGCTTCAACGCCGCCCTGGAAACCATCAGGTCTGGTCGGATTATTGCTCACCGTTCCCCATTCGTAGCCAAGCTGGGCGCCGAGATAGGGGCCTGCCCAGCTTGAGGCGGAATATGAGGGGGGAGCGGTGTAGTAGTTGTTGCGCACTGGCATGTCTGCGGCAAGCGCAGTTCCAGCCATCGCGATCGAGAAAGCAGCGCCAAGAACTGAGCCAAGAACGGTTCTCATTGTGACCCCTCCGAAAGCATCGGGCGGTGGCGCGCTACGGCGCACAACGCCCGGAATGCCCATATGAAGATCGAAGCAAGGCGGCCGGCATCGCGGCCTCAACGAGTTATCGCGATTTTGAAGTTAAGCGGTTCTAAACCGCTAACCATTTGCCGGATGGTATCGTTAAGAGATTCTATATTGGGACGGCCGGACTAATCGATGAACGTACCGAAAAAGGACATTGAGCCGGAAATCGAGCTCGACGAGGATGAAGAGCAGTCGCTGCCGCTTCCCGAGGAGAGCGGTCCGGTCGAACTGCATCTCGATGAGGTCGAAAATTCGCTCGCGGTCGGCCGCGATGCCATCCTGCATTTCCTGAAAGGCGCTCCGCAGCGCCCCGGGGTTTACCGGATGCTCGATGCGCGCGGCGACGTGCTCTATGTCGGCAAGGCGAAGAATATCAAGAAACGCGTCACCGCTTATGCGCGGCCGACCGGACTTGATACCCGCATCGAGCGCATGGTGGCGGCGACCCGCCGGCTGGAATTCGTCGTTACCCGCACCGAAACCGAAGCGCTGCTGCTCGAAGCCAACCTGATCAAGCGGCTGCGGCCGCGCTTCAACGTCACGCTGCGCGACGACAAATCGTTTCCCTATATCGTGATCACATCCGACCACTGGGCGCCGCAGATCCTCAAGCATCGCGGCGCGCGCTCGCGGCCCGGACATTATTATGGCCCATTCGCGTCGGTGTGGGCGGTCAACCGCACCATCAATGCATTGCAGCGCGCGTTCCTGCTGCGCTCATGCAGCGATCCGTTCTTCGAGAGCCGCAGCCGGCCGTGCCTGCTCTATCAGATCAAGCGCTGCTCGGGGCCGTGCACCAAGGAAATCGACTTTCCCGATTATGCGGGAGCTGGTGCGTGAGGCCAATGCATTTTTGTCCGGCCGCTCCAAGGCAGTGAAGGATGAACTTGCCGCCGAAATGGAAAAGGCATCCGCGACAGCTCGATTTCGAAAGCGCCGCGATCTATCGCGACCGGCTCGCCGCGCTTTCTGCCATTCAATCGCATCAGGGCATCAATCCGCGCGGCTTCGAAGAGGCCGATGTTTTTGCCATGCATCAGCAGGGCGGCTTCTCCTGCGTCGAGGTGTTCTTCTTCCGCACCGGACAGAACTGGGGCAATCGCGCCTATTTTCCGCACGCCGATCGTTCGCTCGGTCCGGGCGAAATTCTCTCGGCGTTCCTCGCGCAATTCTATGACGACAAGCCGGCGCCACGGCTGATCCTGATCTCGCACGCGATCGACGATCGCGCGCTGCTTGAGGACGCGCTTTGCACCAAGAGCGGGCACAAGATCGAGGTGTCGGTGCCGCAGCGCGGCGAGAAGAAAGACCTGATCGAGCATGCGCTCGCCAATGCGCGCGAGGCGCTCGGCCGCAAGCTTGCCGAAACCTCATCGCAGCAAAAGCTGCTGCGCGATCTTGCCACGACTTTCGGGCTGCCGCGTCCGCCGCGACGGATCGAGGTTTACGACAACAGTCACATCCAGGGCACCAACGCAGTCGGCGCCATGATCGTCGCCGGGCCCGAGGGCTTTCGTAAAAAGGACTATCGCAAATTCAATATCCGCTCGGCCGATATCACGCCCGGCGACGATTTCGGCATGATGCGCGAAGTCCTGGAGCGGCGGTTCAAACGGCTGATGGCGGAGGCGCCGCGCGGCCTCGGCCGCCGAGGCCGCGCTTGTGGCGCCGCCGCGCCCGATATGCGCCATGCCGCAGATAGGAATGGCGCAGATCGAAATGCCGCCGGAAGAGACCGCGATCCTGCAAGCCGAGGGCGAAGGACCTGAATCGCCGTGGCCTGATCTGGTACTGATCGATGGCGGCCTCGGCCAGCTCAATGCTGCGCGCGAGGTGCTTGCAGGGCTTGGCGCCGAGGTTCCGCTGGTGGGCATCGCCAAGGGCCCGGACCGCGATGCCGGGCGCGAAACTTTCTTCCTTCCGGGCCGCAACTCGTTCAAGCTGCCGCCGCGTGATCCGGTGCTCTACTTCGTCCAGCGGCTGCGCGATGAGGCCCATCGCTTCGCCATCGGTTCCCACCGGACCCGCCGTACCAAGGACATGCGCGAGGCCGGTTTGCAGGAGATCGCCGGCATCGGGCCGATGCGCAAACGGGCTTTGCTGCACCACTTCGGCACGCTCAAGGCGATCGAGCGGGCCTCGGTCACCGACCTGATGAAGGTCGACGGCGTCAGTGCCGAAACGGCGCGGCGGATATACGAATTTTTCCACGAGGGGGCGGCATAAACCTTGCGGAAGGCGACAATGGTAACAGGACCGGTACTTGAGGCGGCGCTGGCATGCGCGGCCAGGGTCTCGCCGCCGTCACGCAGCGGCGGTATGGTGGTGCCATGAATTCCACGGTTACGACAACGCCTACGCGCCCGCCCGCTCGCCCGCTGGCGCTACCGAACATCCTGACTTACGGCCGTATCGCCGCGGTGCCGGTCGTGGTGGGTTGCATGTTCTGGCAGAACATCCTGCACGGCGGATTGTGGCTGCGGTGGGTGGCGCTCGCGATATTCATCGCAGCCGGCGTGTCGCGATTTCCTCGATGGCTACCTTGCGCGGATGTGGGGCCAGCAATCCTCGCTCGGCCGCATGCTCGATCCGATCGCCGATAAGCTTCTGGTGGCGTCGTGCCTGCTGATGCTGGCGGCCGAAAGCACCATTCACGGCTGGGCGCTGTTCGCCGCTGTCGTCATCCTGTGCCGTGAGATCCTGGTGTCGGGCTTGCGCGAGTATCTGGCCGAGCTTCGCGTCAGCGTGCCGGTAACGCGGCTTGCCAAATGGAAGACGACGTTGCAACTGATCGCGGTCGGCTTTTTGATCTGCGGCGAAGCCGGCGACGCGGTCGTGCCGGTGGTGACGCGATTGGGCGTCACGCTGCTGTGGCTCTCCGCACTGCTCACGCTCTACACCGGCTGGGATTATTTGCAGGCCGGCGTGCAACATCTTACGCGGGAAGACGCGTGAAGGTCCGCTATTTTGCCTGGGTGCGCGAGCGCGTCGGCAAGGCGGAAGAGGACATCGAGCCTCCGCCGAACGTTGCCACGGTGAGCGATTTGGTCGCCTGGCTGACCGGACGCGGCGAAGGTTACGCTTATGCTTTCGAAAACCCGAAAGTGATCCGCGCTGCGATCGACAAGACCCACGTGCGCGCCGAAACGAGAATTGCCGGCGCCGGCGAGATCGCCTTTTTCCCGCCGATGACCGGCGGATAACACCAACTCCGATGACAACGACGATCCGTCTGCAACGTGAAGCCTTCGATACCGCCGTTGAGGTGGCGAAGCTGACCAGCGGCCGCACCGATGTCGGCGCCGTGGTCACGTTTACCGGCATTTGCCGGGCCGATGAAAACGGCGAAAAGATTTCCGCGCTGACGCTCGAGCATTATCCCGACATGGCGGAAACAGAAATCGCGCGTCATGTCGAGGAAGCCAACAAACGCTGGCCGCTGCTTGGCGTCACCGTGATTCATCGCCATGGTCGAATCGCGCCGGGCGAGGACATTGTTCTGGTCGTTGCCACGTCGAGCCATCGCGAAGCGGCTTTTGCCGCGGCTTCGTTTTTGATGGATTACCTGAAGACCCGCGCGCCGTTCTGGAAGCAGGTCGAGAAGCCGTCGGGCAAGATCTGGGTCGAGGCCAAAGCGGCCGATGACGCCGCGGCCGATCGCTGGAAATAATCGGCGGAAGATGAGGCGGAACGCGACATGCTGCTAACCGGCGCGCGTGTTTATCGCCATGACGGCGATCCCGATCTTCCCGCCGTTGAAGACGTCCTCATTTCGGACGGATGCATCAAGGCCATCGGTCCGGACGCCGCGCGCCAAGCATCGCGTGAAAGGATGGATCTATCGGGGTATGTCCTGTTCCCGGGTTTCGTCAATTCGCACTATCACTCTCACGATGTTCTGGCGAAAGGCAGCTTCGATTCGCTGCCGCTCGAACAGTGGGGTCTCGTCGCGGGGCCGCTCGGCAATCATCGCAGTCTCGCCGAGATCCGTATCCGCACCCTTCTCGGTGCGGTCGAGGCCCTGCGAAACGGCATAACGACCGTTCAGGATTTCAGTTCGTTTCTTCCGCTCTCCGACGAGATCGTCGACACTATATTGAATGCCTATGAAGAGGCTGGCATCCGGGTCGCCTATTCGATCACGGTGCGCGATCGATCCCAGCTCAATTCCATCTACGCTGCGCGCGAGGTCGTGCCGAAAGACTTGTGGCCGCTCGTTGGAGATACCGCCGGCGATGCCGCGGCGCAGCTCGAATTCATCGAACGTCAGCTTGACCGCGTTGGTGATCGCGATGGCCGGGTCATTTGGTGCTTGAGCCCATCTGCTCCCCAACGCTGCTCGACGGCGCTTTTGAGGGGTGTTGCCGATCTGGCAAGTCGGCGCAATTTGCCGATCTACACGCATGTTTATGAATCCCGCTCGCAAGCTTTGCTCGCGCGCGAGCAGTACGCCGAGTTTCGCGGCTCGCTTTTGCGATACATGGAGCAGGCTGGTCTGCTCGGGCCGCATGTGACTATCGCGCACGGTGTCTGGCCCGATGCGGAAGAGATCGAGCTCATCAGCGCCACCGGCACGGGTGTGGTGCTCAACATGCTGAGCAATCTGCGGCTGCGCAACGGGGTTGCGCCGATCGCGGCTTACCGCAGGCTTGGGGTACCGCTTGCGCTTGGCAGCGACAATTGCAGTTGTTCCGACATTCACAGTCTGTTTCCGGTGATGAAGGCTTACTGTCTGCTCGGCGGAATCATCGAGCCGGACGCACCGCCGCCAACCGCCGTTGAGGCGATCCGGTTAGCGACGCTTGGCGGCGCGGCGCGTGCCGGTGTCGCCAAGAAGATCGGCGCGATCGAACCCGGCATGCGTGCCGATATCATCGCGCTCGACTTGAACGATCCGGCTTTCAGACCTTTGAACAGCGTCGCAAGGCAGGTCGTCTACAGCGAGACCGGCCGCGCCGTCCGGCACGTCTGGGTCGACGGTCGCCACGTCGTGGCGAACGGAGCCACCACACGGGTCGACGAAACCAGGCTGGTGGAAGAAATGGCTGCCGTCATGCCTGGGGTGACCAAACAGCTCGACAAGCTGCGCGGAGATGCGCTCGTCCTTAAGGGTTATTTTGCCGAATTGCAGGCGAGGGTGCTGTCGCAGCCGCTGCCCCACAATCGATATTTGGAACGTTCCTGAGGGTGTAGGCAGGCCGCAACGAACGTTAGGTCTTATCGTGCGGCCACGGCGACTGCCGGCTTTTCGTCCTTCAGAAACAGGAAGCCGAAGACGATAACCAGAAATTCGCAGCCAATGACGACGATATTAATCGACCAGACCGGTCCAATAAGCGGGATGAGTGAGCCGATGAGTGGTCCCGACAAAACCGCGAACAAATAACCGAATCCTCCCGCCATGCCCGTGGCGACGCCTATGCCGCTTCCCGACACGGAAGCGACGGCATCTTGCGTAATGGTATAGCCCAGCGTGTAAAGCGCGTTGAGACCGAAGCCGACGCAGCCGCCGAGAATGATCATCGTCCAGTTGGGGGGCGCAACATAGAACAATAGGAACGAGGCGACGCACATCCAGGCGCCGAAGAAGCACACCACCGGGCGCCGGCCGACGCGATCCGCCCACATCGTTCCGAACGGCACAAACAAACCGCCGGCGCCGGCGCCCGCGCCGAATACCAGGGACGAAAACGCGGGGTCGTAATGGCGATACTGGATGAAGAGGTAATTACCCAGGCCAAGGATGGCCCAGTTCGGGATCATGTTGCAGGCATGAATGGTCAGCGCTTTCCAAACCCGGATATTCGTGACGACGATCTTTAAAGTCGGCCAAAAGCCGAGCTTTGCCTGGGTGGTTTGCGACGCGTTGCGGTACAGATACTTTCGATCAAACAGGAACATCGAGACGAGGGCGTAGACCATTGTAACGCCACCCAGGCACCACAGCGGCAACTGCCAAAAGCCGGGATGCAGATGCAGGAGCGAGCCGACGAAGGTCTGTCCTCCGAAATTCCCGATGCCGTAGAAGACCTGCGTCATGCCGTTTACGAGAGCGCGCTGTCCCGGAAGGATCGATCCGGCCACCGCGAATTGCGCAATGTTGTAAATTCCCTCCATCACGCCGAAAAGCACCCGGAGGACGAACGCAGACCAAAACCCGGTGGCGAGCGTCACCAGCGCGGTGAACAGGCCGAGCCCGAACAGGCCGATGAAGATCACGCGCTTGCGATCCCAAGTGTCGGCCCAATATCCCGCGGGAATGTCGATGATGGCTTGGCCGAGGAGAAAGATAGTGCTGAGGATCCCGACTTCGAAAGCCGTCCACTGAAACTGCTTTCCCATCGCGGCAAGGCCTACGGGAAAGCCGGCGCGGCAGATTGTGTAACCAATCATGCCAATGCCAAGCAGGAGGAATTGGCGCCAATAACGCGTGTTGTCGGTGTTCACTGGGCCGCCCCTGTGGCTTATGCTGTATTTCCTGCAAATCATGTGCCGGAATGACCGAAACAAGATCGTGCGCCATGTCGGGAAAGCAAGCAAACGCTGCCGTACGGAGCGCTGGAAATAACGGGGAGCGACCCATGCGACGATTTCGGGTGACGTTGGCAATCGTGCTCGCGTTCGCCGCCACAACCGCGTCGGTACACGCCGCGATACAACAGATGCCCGGCGTCAATACGCCGGTGTCGCATCCGAATGCGACATTGATCGCCAGACACTATAAATGTGGCGGCCAAGAGCTTCAGTGCGATTCGTCGTTGGTGAGGGTTTGCAATCCGAAGAACGGCAAGTGCTGTTGCGCCACCGCCGGCACCTATCATTGACCGGGCTTGCCGGTTTGATGCCGAATTGCGTCTTCATGTGAGTTTTCATGGCCGACATCGATTTCACAAAGCTGCCCGCTTTCCATTCTGCGGAAGAAATCCTCGCTCATCAGCGTTTTCCGATCGCACGTGACGAGTTCGTGAAGGCGATCCTCGACCTTTACGAACACAAGCCCGTTCTCAACCGGCTGCTGCTCGAAGCAAGCCGGACCGTTCTCGTTGTGGTGATCATGTGTCTCCACGCGCGCTACGACGAGGCCGAGCGTGCCACTTGGCCGACGTTGCGCCTGGTTGCCGACTCGATGGCAGAGCACCGGCTCGCCAGCGCAAGCCGTGTCCAGGATCTCGTCTCACGGCTCGTCAGGGCCGGCTATCTCGAACGGCGCCCGGCGCCAATGGATCGCCGGGTTCACATCCTCACACCCACCGAAAAAATGATCGCACAGGATCAGGATTTTCTGGTGTCGCACTATTTGCCGCTGGATATCATGTTTCCGGATCCCGGCTACGCGCGGATTATGACGCGCGATCCCGTCTTTCAATTGAAGCAGCGTCTGGTGTCGCGAGATCTATTCGCGCTCGGCGCTCAGATATTGGCCGGCAATCCGATCATGATGCTGTTCCAGGGCCGCGACGCTGGCGTGATGATCCTCATCAAAATGATTCAGATGGCCGGAGGGCAGGGCGGCGGCGGTCCACTCAAGGTGTCTTATTCCGACCTGGGCCACCGTTTCGGGGTGTCGCGTACCCACGTGCGAAACCTTCTGTCGGAAGCGGAGGAGATGGAACTTGTCCGGTTAACTAAGGGAAGCGGCCAGTTTGTCGAGCTTATGCCTCCGCTGTTGCAAGCTTTTGACAGTCTCGTCGCCGCTTCGATGAGCGGGCACGATCTCTGCTACAATCTGGCGCTCAAGGCGTCAGGCTGACGTTTTCTCTTCGGCAAGTTTGACTTGCCGATTTCACATTGCCCTCACGCGTGAAGACCTTGATTGTCCGATCGTTGGCAAAAGTTCCGTTGCTAGTCCGCTGATCTGGGGTAAATATTGTTGTCGAACGCACGCATTATACATTTGTAATGCTGTCATGGTTGATGTGACCAAAGTGTCACTTGCTACACGCTATCTGCCATTGCATATTTTTTTAAAGGCCGATGGGGCTGCCGGAAGAAAATTCGATTTGTATCGCGAGCCGGTGCCGACTGTGGCGACCCTGCGCCGCGACAACGGTCATCACGACGACAATGAAAAAGAAGAGATCAAAGAGAACGTCGCGACATCACCTAGAAAAAATTGACTGGCGGACCATGCGGTTAAGGTCGCGATGAGGGGGACAACTATGAGGCAAGTTTCACTATCGATTGCGGCGGTAGCCGCTGTGGTCCTGGCAGTAAGCTCAGGGCCGTCTCTGGCGGCAAAGAAGAAGAAAGCGGCTGCCTCTAACGCAGTCGCTCTCGTCGTGGGCAATCCGGCAACCGACCGCAAGGCGGTTGACTCGTATTCGAACTTCACCGTGATCGATACCAATCATCCGGTGAGCGCGAATGGATTTGTCAGCATCTTCCAGTATTACGCCGAGAGCAAAAAACCATTTGAATTTGTCCTGGTCGACAAAAACAATACGGTGGAGTGGGTCAGCCCAACCATCACTCCCGCAGCTACGGGTGCGCAGACCTATACAACCGCATCCCCCGTACCGGTTGAGGCGGGCTGGAATCTGGGCGTGCATTCCGATTCGGCGGGCGTGATCCCGTACGACACAACGGGCGCGGCTATCGTGTCCACGGCAAACAACGCCGGCAAGCCGACTGTCAGCTCGAAGCTGACTCCGTACAATATACCGAGCAAAACTAACAATCGTACTTACTCGATTAATGCCTCCGCGGCTGCGGCAGCCGAGGCGGAAAAGGAAAAAGCCGCGAAGGAAAAATCTGCAAAAAGCGGCGGCGAGAAAGAAAAAGGTGGCAGCGCTAAGGACAAGAGTGGCAGCAAGGGCGGGAGCAACAGTAAGGCGACCGCGACCAGCAGTGCTGCTGCGGCGGCAGCAGCATCGGCTGCAGCCGCTGCTGCTGCCAGTTCCAGTAGTAGTTCAAGCAGCAGCTCCAGCAACAATTCGAGCAGTTCAAGTAGCAGCAGCAATAATTCGAGCAGTAGTTCGAGCTCGAACGGGAGCAGCAGTTCCAGCAGTGGTGGCAGCTCCAGCAGTGGCGGCAGTTCAAGCGGCAGCTCCGGCGGAAGCAGTAGTGGCAGCGGCGGCAGCAGTGGCGGAAGCAGCAGCGGAAGCGGCGGCAGCGGCAGTGGAAGTAGCAGCGACTAATTCACCAGCTAAACTCAATGATCTTTGGAGGATGACATGTGGAAACCCGTAATCGCTGCGACAGCAGCTCTCGCCCTGGTCGGCTCGACTTTGGTTTACGCACAGCAGCAGCAAGGCCGCGGCCATCGGCATTTCAACCCTGACCGCTTTGCCAGGGTCGCCAATTCACGTATCGCGGCGATCAAGGCGGGCCTCGAACTGACCCCGGATCAGTTGGCGAAGTGGGGTCCGTATCAGCAGTCGCTGGAGGATTTGATCCAGTACCGGGTGCAACGCATGCAGGCGCGTCAGGCAGGCCAAGCCGGGCAAACTGACCAGGCCGGACAAACCGGCCAAGCGGCACCAACCGGGCAAGCGAGCAATCCGCCGGCCCATCGCGGCGGTGGCGATCCGTTCGCGCGGTTGTCGCGGCGGGCGGATGCCATGACGGCGTCAAGTCCGGTGCTCAAGAAAGTGGCCGACGCAGGCGAGCCGCTTTATCAGAGCCTGACCGACGCGCAGAAGGCCCGCTTCAGGGTGATGACACGGCTGTTGTTGCCACAGCTCCATCTGATGGGGCGGCGTGGCGGACAAGGCGGCCGTGGACAAAATCGTCACGGATAACGCGGACGCTGTTTGGGGCGTTGCTGAATAAGACGGCGGCTTGTATTGCCGCCGCTTTTTCACTTTGGCTTGCGTGAGGAATTTGATGCGCCAGATTTGGCGTCATGTCGCCGCTTTTGCGTTCGTCATGATGCCGGCCGTTGCGTTGGCCCAGGTTGCGTTAGCCCAGGCTGACTTGCGCAATCCGCCGGGCCAGGAATGGCCGACGATTGGCGGCGATTGGCACAACACCCGGTTTTCGACGCTCAAGCAGATCACCACCGCCAATGTGAAGAATCTCAAGGCGGCGTGGGTGGTGCATCTCGGCTCCGGTCTTGGCCGCAAATATTCCCTGGAAGGAACGCCGATCGTCCAGAACGGGGTGATGTATTTCGCCACCGGCAACGACGATGTGTTCGCGCTCGATGCCAAAACCGGCGAGCGCCTGTGGGAGCACTATTCAGGGATCGATCAGGACATCAGCACGGTGTGCTGCGGCTGGGACAATCGCGGCGTTGCCGTCGGCGAGGGCAAGGTTTTTGTCGGCCAGCTCGACGGCACGCTGGTCGCGCTCGACGCTGTGACCGGCAAGCTATTGTGGCAGACCGTCGTTGGCCGTTGGCAGGAAGGTTACACCATCACCTCGGCGCCGCTTTACTATAAAGGCGCTGTCTACACTGGAATTTCCGGCGGCGATCGCGGCGCGCGCGGCAAGCTCACGGCGCTCGACGCCAAAACCGGCAAGGAGCTCTGGCATTTCTGGACGGTGCCGGAGCCTGGCGACATCGGCTCCGACACCTGGCCTGCGCCGGATGATCCGAGTCCGATCCGTGCCAATGCTTACAAGAAAGGCGGCGCCAACATCTGGCAGACGCCGGCCGTCGATCCCGATCTCGGCCTGATCTATTTCTCCACCGGACAGCCGGGCCCGGAAGGCCTCGGCATCGGCGCCAACCGTCCTGGCGACAATCTGTTCAGTTCGTCGATCGTCGCGTTGCATCTCGACGGAACCTATGCGTGGCACTTCCAGCAGGTGCACCACGATCTCTGGGATTTCGACTGTCCGAGCCCGGTGGTTTTGTTTGATCAGAAGTACGGCGGGAAGCTCCGCAAGGGCATCGCCGAAGTCTGCAAGACCGGCTGGATTTACATGCTTGATCGCACCAACGGCCAGCCGCTGATCGGCATCAATGAAACTCCGGTCGAACAGGATTATCGCGCCATTACCTCGATCTCGCAGCCGATACCGGTTGGCGACGCGGTAATGCCGCAATGCCCCGAGCCGCTGGGTTCGTGGCCGACCAAGTGTATCTTCGGCGCAGTGTGGGATGTGCCAACGCTGATGATGCCGGGCGGCAACGGCGGTCCGAATTGGTCGCCGATGTCCTACGATCCGCAAACCGGTTACTTCTACGTGACGGCCGCAATCCGCCCGGCGTCCCGCATCGGCGCCGGCAGCGGCAAGAATTCGCCGCCGCCGATCGGAGCCAAATATTCCGGCACGCTGACCGCGATGGACTCGCGTACCAATCGCATCGTGTGGCAGCACCAGATGCCGTATTCGATCGGGCAGGGCAGCGGTTCGCTGTCCACGGCGGGCGGTCTTTTGTTTCACGGCGAGCCGGACGGAAACATCCAGGCTTACGATGCCAAAACCGGCGATTTGCTGTGGCATTGGCAAACCGGTGCAGGCGCTGATGCTCCGGCAATCACTTATGAGATCGGCGGCGAACAGTACGTCGTGATCGCCGCGGGCGGGCAGGCCATCCAGACCCAGTCCTCCAATGGTGACATGATCTGGGCGTTCAAACTGAATGGCGATCCAAAGATCGCACAACAGCCCGCACCGCCGCCGCCACCGACTGAACTGGGTTTCGAAGCAAACACCCGGCTCCGTGCGATGCGCGTTCGCGAGACGGATTCGATCAAGATGATCGATTACGAATACGAACCGACCCGTATTCAGGTAACTGCGGGGACCAAGGTCACTTTCACCAATGCCGGGCAGCAGCCTCACAATGCGGCGGGTGCGGATGCCGGTGGCTGGGATATTGGCTTGCTCAATAATGGCGAGAGCGCCAGCGTAACGTTCAATAAGCCTGGGAATTATGTTTTCAGCTGTACGCCGCATCCGTTCATGATTGGCGAAGTCGTCGTTACTGGCCCCGAAATTTCCGGCGCACCCGCAGTGGTGGTCGAGGGCAGTGGCGTCAAAGCCGATGGCCCGATGAATATGACGGGGCATAGTTCGCCGCCCGACGCCTCCGGCCAGCAACTACATTGAGCGTATGGAGGGTGGCTTGAGCGGATCGAGCGGTTTCGGCAAGTCCAATAATTCGATGGGGAGCTGTTCGGGCAGGAGACGACTTTGCCAGCGTCATAATGGCCCGCGTGAAAAACGCGTACGATCTGCTAAAGTCGGGCGGGGCGTCAGGTGTCTCATGATCGTACGTTCCGTTGTCGTCGTTGCCGCCCTCTGCTGCACATTGGCTGCGGTCGTGAACCCGGCGTCGGCGCAGCAGCAACCGGCCTGCCAGTATTATCAAGTGGCCGCGTCAAGCCTGAATGTATTCGCCAAGCCGAATGGCGACGCGAGTTTTGTCGGCACGCTCGCCAAGAACGATTTCGTCTGCGTCATCGGCGAGCAGGATGTGACAGGGGACCGGACCTGGAGTCATGTCGCCGCGAAGATCGTCGCTCCCAATAAGCGAACTGCGATGGACGGCTGGGCGATCAAGAGCGCACTGCAGCCCGCGAGCGCAAGCGATGTCGCGGTACTGAGTGCTCCGCCGCCCGTTGCCGCCCAAAGTCCGCCGCCTGCCGCGACGCTGGCTCCGAAGACTCCTGCCGCGCCTGCGCCGACATCCCCGTCATCGGCTCCTGCCGCTGCCCCATCCGGTCAGGATGCCGTGACCTTCAATGGGATCATCACGGAAGGCCCGACGCCGATAAATGGTTCCTCGCTCGCACAATTGATCAAAAGCGTACCGGATTTTCCGCCGATCGAGGGGCTGCCGGAGGATGTCTGGAAAAAGACCTGCAACAATTGCCATCAATGGAATCAGCAATCGCTGTGCGTGCAAGCCAAGCTCTACGTCAACGATCCGAAGATGATGTTGCGCATCCAGCATCCCTTTGGCGGCCCGGAAAAGGTCGCGATGATGAAGTGGGCCCAAGGCGGTTGCAAGTAACAAGGTGGCTGCAAATAAGCCGGCTACAGAGTGAAGAAACAATAGGAGTTGACCATGCGTCGCGCGACGAGCGGTCTTTGCCTGATCTTTGCGCTATTGTTTGGTGCGCTCGGCAGCGCGCATGCCCAGCAGCAATGGGTGCTCAATGGCAGCGCGTCGCATTTCTATATGCAGACGTCGAAGGCAAATTCGATCACGGAAATCCAGCAGTTCACCGGTTTGACTGGAACTGTCGACGGCAAGGGCAATGCCGACGTTAAAATCGACCTGACGTCAATTGCATCGGGCATCGACGTGCGCGATGTGAGGATGCGCTTCCTGCTGTTCGAAACCTACAAGTTTCCAAACGCGGAAGTGACCGCGAAGATCGATCTGACGAAGCTGCAAAATCTGACGTCGGAGATCCGCGACAGCTATCCGTTGCATCTCACCGTGGCGATGCACGGGCTGACCAAAGACTTCGATGCCGCCGTTTACGTTACGCGGCTGAGCGACAAATCGGTGTCGGTCGCGACCGCAAAACCGATCGTGGTGAAGACCGATGATTTTGGCCTCACAGCAGGGCTGGCCAAGCTCATGGATGCGATCAACGGCACGCCAATCGTGAGCGCGGCAAGCTTCACCTTTGACCTGGTCTTCGAGACTGGCGACCGGATACCGGTGGTTGAGCAGGCGCAGCAGCAGGCCGCCGCGCAAAAGGCTCAAGAGGAGTCGCGACAAATCACGACGCAGGAATGCGAGACCCGCTTCAACGTGATCTCGACCACCGGCGCGATCTATTTCAAGACCGGGAGCTCTGAGCTCGATGCGGCAAGCGACCCGTTGCTCAACAGCGTCGCCGACATTGCCAATCGCTGCCCCTCGGTGAAAGTCGAGGTCAGCGGGCACACCGACAGTACCGGAGGTACCGCGGCCAATCAGACGCTGTCGCAAGCGCGGGCCAAGACCGTGGTGGACTATCTCATCGCGCACGGCGTGGCGCAGTCGCGCATTACGTCCGCCGGCTATGGTGGCACCAAGCCGGTCGCCTCGAACGCGACCGAAGAGGGCCGCGCCAAGAATCGGCGCATCGAATTCCGCGTCGTGATGTAACGGACCGGCGATAATCGCATCGCGCCGGTTCCGGCAAAAATCCGCGCAAGGATGCATTGCAGGCATGCGGTGCGTCCGCAGATTGAAATCCTGAAAAGAACGATAAGTTCACCCTGATCAAGTACACGGCAAATTAGCTTGATGCGTCAAACAGGGAGGAACGACATGAATGCGAAAAAGCTCGCGGCTGAAGCGATCGGAACGTTCTGGCTGACGTTTGGTGGTTGTGGCAGCGCCGTAATTGCCGCCGGCTTCCCTCATGTCGGCATCGGTTTGCTCGGTGTCGCGCTGGCGTTCGGGCTTACCGTGGTGACGATGGCCTACGCGATCGGTCACGTTTCCGGTTGTCATCTCAATCCTGCGGTGACGGTCGGCTTGATGTGCGGCGGCCGGTTTCCACCGGCCGATGTACTGCCGTACATCGTCGCGCAAGTCATCGGAGCGATCGCTGGCTCGGCGGTCCTCTATGCCATCGTCAGTGGTTCGCCGGACTTCAGTCTCGCCGGCGGATTTGCAGCCAATGGTTATGGCGATCATTCGCCAGGAAAATATGATCTGACTTCCTGCCTGATTTCCGAAGTGGTTCTGACCATGGCGTTTCTATTCGTCATCATGGGCGCTACTCACGGCAAGGCGCCGGCAGGCTTTGCTCCGCTTGCGATCGGTCTCGCACTGACGCTCATTCATCTGATCAGCATTCCGGTGACGAACACGTCGGTCAATCCGGCGCGTAGCACGGGCCCGGCGCTTTTCGTTGGCGGCTGGGCGTTGTCGCAGCTTTGGCTGTTCTGGGTTGCGCCGCTCGTCGGCGGCGCGGCCGGCGGGCTGCTCTATCGGTGGCTTAGTCCGGCCGAGCCAAGCGGCGAAGTGACCGGCCGATAAGAAAAAAGGGCCGCGACAAAATCTGTCGCGGCCCTTCCTTATTCCAAAGAGTAAATCCTCACGCCGCGGCAGCTTTGCCCTTGGGCTGCACGGTGTCGGTGTAGTCGCGCATCAATTGTGCGGTGATGCGGCTTGGGGTGAAGGTCCAGTTGGCGATTTCCGAAACCGCGGTGACCTCGGCGGCGGTGCCGGTGATGAAGCACTCGGAGAAGCTTGAAAGCTCTTCCGGCATGATACGGCGTTCGATCACTTCGATGCCGGCCTGCTTGGCCAGGTTCATCGCGGTCGCCCGCGTGATACCGGCGAGGAAGCAATCGGCGGTCGGCGTGTGGATCTTGCCGTCCTGGACGAAAAAGATGTTGGCGCCGGTGCATTCAGCAACACGGCCTTGCCAATCGAGCATCATCGCGTCGGCATAGCCGCGCTTCTCGGCGCGGTGCTTGGAGATGGTGCAGATCATGTAGAGGCCGGCCGCTTTGGCGAGACAGGGCGCGGTCTTCGGATCGGGCCGGCGGTATTCGGCAAGATCCAGCCGGATGCCTTTCAGGCGCTGCGCCGGATCGAAATAACTCGGCCATTCCCAAGTCGCGATCGCAAGATGGATTTTGTTGTTCTGCGCCGAAACGCCGAGCTGTTCGGAGCCGCGCCATGCGACTGGGCGGACATAAGCTTCCTTCTGATTGTTCTTTTCCAGAACAAGCTGCTTTGCGGCATCGATCTCGGCGACGGAGTAGGGGATCTCAAAGTCGAGGATCTGCGCCGACCGCTTCAGGCGCTCGGAGTGCTTGGTGCCTTCGAAGATCACGCCGCCATAGGCGCGTTCGCCCTCGAACACGCAGCTTGCATAGTGCAGGCCGTGGGTCAGTACGCTGATCTTTGACTCAGCAGTAGGGATGAGTTTTCCGTCGAACCAGATCAGGTCCGATCTTTCGTCGAAGGGCACTGCCATTGCATTGCCTCCCTTGCATTTGTTCTCATCCCGACCGCGAACACTATAGCCTGGCGAACGCCTTCGGCTTTTGCGTCGGAGCGGGACTCCAAGTATGGTCACAACGCTCTAAGAAAGCGCCCTTTCCGACCCCGTATAACAAAAAGTCAGGCAGGCGCAGTCGCGATGCGACCCTGCTCCATGGCTTAACAAGTCCGGCAAAATATGTCAATATTACTGACCTAAATGGCCGATGTCATTATCACCTCTGCCGAGCGTCCCGCCGGTGCTGCCGAACCGATCAAAAAATCGGACGGCGGCCAGGAGCCCTATTGGGATCTGATCGAGCTTCTGTTCTTTGCTTATCGCGATTTCGTCGGCGATCCGGATGAAGTACTGGCGAAGCTTGGTTTCGGCCGCGCGCATCATCGCGTGCTGCACTTCGTCAATCGCAATCCCGGCATCAAGGTCGCCGACCTCCTCGATATCCTGAAAATTACCAAACAGTCGCTCGGCCGCGTCCTCAAACAGCTCATCGACGAAGGCTATGTCGCGCAGCGCGCTGGCCCTCACGATCGCCGCCAGCGGCTTTTGTATGCGAGTGAGGCGGGCGAGGCGCTGGCGTTGCAGCTCGCCGGCCTGCAAACCGAGCGCATCTCGCGGGTGCTTGGCAAACTTGGCCCAGGCGCTCGCGATGCGGCGCGCCGTTTTCTTGCCGGCATGACCGACGATCCCGATCATGTGCTGCGCCAGATCCATAGCGCCGATCATTCCCCGCCGGGCGGCCGTGAGAACGGCTCATGACCGCGTCGGCTGCAACGCCGTCAGATGACGCGCCGCATCTGCTCGTGGTCGATGACGACCGCCGCATTCGCGCGCTGCTGCTGCGGTTCCTGGTCGGTGAAGGCTACCGCGTCTCGACCGCGGAAAGCGCGCGCGAGGCACGCGCCCAGCTTGAAGGGTTGAAATTCGATCTGCTGATCCTCGACGTCATGATGCCGGGCGAGAACGGTTTCGATCTCGCGCGTGCGATCCGCTCGACCTCGACCGTGCCGATCCTGATGCTGACTGCGCGCGACGAGAAGGAGAACCGGATCATGGGTCTCGAAATCGGCGCCGACGATTATCTGGCCAAGCCGTTCGAGCCCCGCGAACTGTCGCTGCGCGTGGCGAATATTCTCAAGCGCGCCAAACCGCCGGCCGCGGCGCCCGCCGAGTTGATACGGTTCGGACCGTTCGTGTTCCATCTTGCCAGCGGCGAACTGCGCCGCGGCGACGAAGCGATCCGGCTGACCGACCGCGAACGCGACATGCTGCGGATATTGACCTCCAATGTCGGCGAGACGGTGCCGCGCCAGGCGCTTGCCGGAAACGGCGAAGCGGTCGGCGAGCGCACGGTCGACGTGCAGGTCAATCGGCTTCGGCGCAAGATCGAGCGCGATCCGGGCAATCCGCTCATCGTGCAAACCGTTCGCGGTATCGGTTATCGGCTGGTGCCAGCCTCTAGCGTATGATCCCGAAAGGGGAAGGCGATCAGCCGATGAGATCGTGCCCGAACGCGGAAGCGCAAACGCCGTCATGGTGAATCTCGACGACAGCATCGGGCGTCTGCGGATCGCGGCCAGCCATCTTGTGAGCGCCGCGAATTCGGCCGCGGGCGCAGCAAGCTACGTCACCGGGCCGTGGGATCGTTTCACGCGCTGGCTGCGGTCGGTGATGCCGACCGGACTTTATGCCCGCGCACTTCTGATCGTCATCATCCCGATGGTCGTGCTGCAATCGATCGTCGCTCTTTTGTACATCGAGCGGCAATCAAGCGTGGTGAACTATTATCTGTCGTCGACGGTAACGCAGGAGATCGCGGCGCTGGTCGACCTCTACAAGACTTTTCCGGAAAGCGGCAATCACGCACAACTGCGCCGCGTCGCCCAGGAACGCCTCGGTCTCGTGGTCGACTTCTTGCCGGGCGCCGAACTGCCGCCGCCCGGACCGAAGCCGTTTTTTTCGCAGCTCGACCAGAAATTGTCCGACGAAATCCGCAAGCAGATCGGCTTGCCATTCTGGATCGATACCGTCGGCCGTTCCTCTATCGTCGAAATTCGCATCAAGCTTGACGATGCCGTGATGCGGGTTTTTGCGCCGCGCGCCGCCGCCTACAATTCAAATTCGCTGGTGTTCCTGGTCTGGATGGTCCTGACCTCGCTGGTCGTGTTGACCGTCGCGATCCTGTTCCTGCGCAACCAGATCAAGCCGATCGTCCGGCTCGCCGATGCCGCGGAAGCGTTCGGCAAGGGCCGCGATGTGGCTAATTTCCGCCCGCGCGGTGCACGCGAGGTGCGGCGCGCCGCTGCCGCCTTCCTTGAAATGAAAGTTCGTATCGAACGCGCCATGGAACAGCGCACCACGATGCTGGCCGGCGTTTCTCACGACCTTCGCACCGTGCTTACCCGTTTCAAGCTTGAACTCGCCTTCTTTGGCGACGGTGCTGAAGTCGACGCGATCAAGAAAGACGTCGACGAGATGGCGGCGATGCTCGAGGCCTACCTCGCCTTTGCGCGCGGCGATACAGGAGAGCAATCGGAGCCGACCGATATCGAAGCGCTGCTGGAGGATCTGCGGCTCGATGCCGAGCGCCACGGTCATCCCGCGACGGTAGCATTCCACGGTCCGCCTGAAGTCACGGTGCGTCCGGCGGCGTTCAAACGCTGCATCTATAATCTTGTCTCAAACGCCGGGCGGTTCGCGAAAAAAATCGCCATCACCGGCCATCGGGATCACCGCTGGCTTACCGTCACGGTCGATGACGATGGCCCGGGCATTCCGCAGCAGTTGCGCGAGGACGTGTTCAAGCCGTTCCTGCGGCTCGACGACGCTCGCAATCAGGACGAGGGCGGCACCGGATTGGGTCTGGCCATCGCCCGCGACATCGCGCGTTCGCATGGCGGCGAAATCACGCTTGGTGCCAGCCCGACGGGTGGACTACGCGCGGCGGTGCGGATACCAGTCTAGCAAATGGCAGATGAAGTCCTTCCGTCCGGCACGACGTTGCTGCTGAAAGGCGGCCGCGTTTTCACACCCGAGTCCGATTGGCACGATCCGCCGCAGGCGGATATTGCCGTTGCCGGCGACAAGATCGTCGGGGTTTCTTCAGACTACCGCGCCGAAGGCCAAAGCATCCAGACGATCGATGCGCGCGATCACCTGGTGCTGCCGGGCTTCGTCAACGCCCACTATCACTCCCATGACGTGCTGGCCAAAGGTACGCTCGAAGAAGTGCCGCTGGAGTCGTGGCGACTCTACGCCCTGCCGCCGCAATATCCGCCGCGCTCCACCGAAGAGGTCTATGCGCGCACGCTGCTTGGCGCGCTGGAATGCCTACGCTCAGGGATGACGACCATTCAGGACATGCTGACGCTCTATCCATACGAGGATCGTCACATGGAAGCGGTGATGAAGGCCTACGACGAGGTCGGCATCCGCGTGATCTTTGCTCTGCAATACGCCGACCGCAAAGGCATCGAGACCATTCCGTTCTGGAAGGACACCTTTCCCGCCGAGCTTCATCCGCTGCTCTCGACCGCGGCTGAGCCGGAACGAAAGCTCGATCTGATCGGCCATTTTGAATCGACGCGGCTGAAGCAGCCTGCGCCGCCACGCGTATCCTGGGCGCTCGGTCCATCCGCGCCGGAGCGGTGCTCCGAGGCGCTGATGCAGCGGACCATCGAGCTTGCACGCCGTTACGACATTCCGGTCTACACGCACATCTATGAATCGCGCGGCATGGCGCTGCAGGCGCGGCTGACGCTGCCGGAATATAGCGGTCTGTTGATCAAGCGGCTTGCAGAGGAGGGCGTGCTCGATCCGCGGCTCAATTTTGCCCACAGCGTCTGGCTTTCGGCGGAGGAAATCGATCTGCTGGGCGAGCATGGCGCGGGCGTCGTGCTCAATCCCCAGGGCAATCTGAAAATGAAATGCGGCATCGCGCCGATCCGTACCTTGCAAAAGGCCGGCGTGCGGATCGGGCTCGGCTGCGATAATTGCAGTTGTTCCGATGCGCAGAACATGTTCGTGGCGATGAAGCTGTTTGCGCTGCTCGCCGCGGTCAGCGATCCGATTCCGGGACCGCCGCAGGCCGTGGCGGCGTTGAAATCGGCGACCGAAATGGGGGCGGAGGGGGCGCGGCTCGGCAACACAATCGGGCGGATCGCGCCGGGCTTCAAAGCCGACCTGACGCTGATCGATACCCGCGATCCGACTTTCTCGCCGATGAACAGCGCTGCGCGCCAGCTCGTGCACATCGAAGCCGGTCGCGGCGTGCGCCACGTCATCGTCGACGGCAGGGTCGTGGTGCGCGACCGGGCACTCACGACAGTCAGCGAGGCGACGATCTACGACGCCGTGAAAGCCGTGATGCCGGGCTTCCGGCGCGATTTCACGACGATTTCGCAACGGGTTGCCAAGCTACAGCCCTGGCTCGATCAAGCCCATCGCAAGATCATGGCAGCCGAACTCGACATCGAGCGCTTGCCGTTCAGCAGGAATTAGGATTGCTGGCCGCTGGCCGGCGATAGCTTTCGGACCTCATCGCGCCGCCGCAGCCACCATGCGTAGGATTGCGGCAGCAAGGTCAGCGGATCGGCGCCACCGAGCGTTTGCGCGGCATGCACCGGCCAATTCGGATCCCACATCATTTCGCGCGCCAGCGCGATCAGGTCACAACGGCCCTCTTGCAGATAGCCTTCCGCCTGCTTCGGATCGGTGATCAGTCCGACCGCCATGGTCGGAATGTCGGCTTCGCGGCGGATGCGTTCTGCGAACGGCACATGATAGCCGGGCACACGTGGCACAACCGACAGCGTCAGCGGCCCTTCGATGCCGCCCGAGGAGCAATCGATGACGTCCACGCCGCGCTGCTTGAGCTCCTTGGCAAGCGCGATTGTATCATCGAGCTCCCAGGCGCCGCCTTTGCCGTCGACGCAGGAGGCGCGGAAAAACAGCGGCCGGTCGTTCGGCCAGCTTTCGCGCACGGCTTCCATCAGCTCAAGCGCAAAACGCATCCGTCCTTGCAGGTCGCCGCCGTAACTGTCCTGTCGCTTGTTGGTAATCGGCGAAAGGAATTGCTGGATAATGTAACCATGCGCGCCGTGAATCTCGCAGATGTCGAATCCGGCATCGAGCGAGTGCCTGGCAGCATCGACATGGCTGGTGATCACCTGTTTGATGTCGTCGCGATCCATCTCGCGCGGCACCATGGCGCCGGCTTTGAACGGAATCGGGCTTGGCGCGATGCCCTGCCACGGCGGCTCGCCATGTTTGGCGTCCTCTTCGCTCAACGGCGCAAAACCTTCCCACGGCGCCTTGGTCGCGACCTTGCGGCCGGCATGGCCGAGCTGGATCGCGCTCAGTGCGCCCTGACTGCGCAGGAAGTCGGTAATGCGCCGCCACGCCTTGACCTGGGCGTCGGTGTAAATCCCGGGGCAATGATAGGTCTTGCGCGCGCGTTCTTCGACCGTTGTCTCTTCCACGAAGACGATGCCGGCGCCGCCCATCGCGAACTTCCCGAGGTGGACCAGGTGCCAATCGGTCGGTGCGCCGTCCACCGCCGCGTATTGCGACATTGGCGAAACCACGATGCGGTTTCGCGCGGTCAGCCCGCGTAATGTGATCGGCGTCAGCAGCAAAGGTGCATTCATCAGGCGACCTTTGCCGGTCCCTTGATTGGCCGTCAACAGCCGCACGCGCTACGCGACATTTACGGTTCTCGACCCGCCGGAACCGTTGGTGTAGCGTCCTTCGATCGCTGCCAACGATTGGCATGCCACAAGGCAAAGGCGGCGGAACGCGAGCATTAGCTCGTGTGATTTGGAGGAGATGCCCGGGCTCACGGAGCATCGCCATGGTCTTCTCACATCGAGTGTCTTTCTCGCGCCGAGTCACTTTCTCCCGCCGAAGCTTTTTGCTTTCGACAGTGGGTCTCGCCGCTGCGACTTTCGTTTCGAAGCCAGCGAAAGCCGAAACCTTTCCGGAGCGGCCGATACGGTTTGTTGTGCCATTTCCGGCTGGCGGCGTCAGCGACATCATTGCGCGCCAGATCGGGCAATCGCTGTCGGAGCGGCTCGGCCAGCCCCTCGTGATCGAGGATCGCGGCGGTGCGGGCAGCAATGTCGGGACCGATTTTGTGGTTCATTCGCAGCCGGACGGTTACACGCTTTTGCTCGATGGCTCCGCCAATGCGGTCAACGCTACGCTCTATCCTGATCTCAATTTCGTCTATCTGCGCGATATAACGCCGGTCGCGAGCGTGTTTCGCGCGCCGCATATCATGGAGGTCAATCCGTCATTCCCGGCGCAGACGATTCCGGATTTTATCGCTTATGCCAAGTCCCATCCACGGCAGCTCAATATGGCATCGGCCGGCGTCGGCACGATTTCCCATATGGCCGGCGAATTGTTCGCCATGATGACCGGCATCGAACTGACGCATGTGCCGTATCGCGGCGCGGGGCCGGCGCTGGTCGACATGCTTGGCGGCCAGGTTCAGGTGATGTTCGACAACGCAGCATCGTCGATCGAGCACGTCCGCGCCGGCCGGCTGCACGCGCTGGGCGTGACGACCGCGGCGCGTGTCGATGCGCTGCCGAATGTGCCGTCGATCGGCGAGTTCGTTTCGGGCTACGAGGCGAGCAACGTCAATGGCATCGGCGTACCGGGGAAGACACCGGATGAAGTTGTCATGAAGCTCAATGGCGAGATCGACGCTATCCTGGGCGATCCTGCGACCAAAGCGCGATTTGCCCAATTGGGCGGCGCGCCGATGATCGGCTCATCGCTGGATTACAAGGCGTTCCTTACCGCGGAAACGGATAAGTGGGCCAAGGTGGTGAAAGCCGCCGGTCTCAAGCCAGGCTAGCCGAACAGAACAACCTCGCGCTACCGCCGTTATTCCGGGCATGTGGTGGCATAGCCCGGAACCAGAAAATGACGAGGAGCGCCGTGCGGAAATCCGCAGGCTTGAGGGCATTCGCGATCGTCTGCTCGAGAAGGCGCCGCGATCCTTCACCATGAAACGGCTATTATTGCCGGTGATGATGGCGATGTTCCTGCTCGCACTCGGGCAGGGAATTTGGAAGCATCCGGGTTCCGTACCCCCCGGCGTCGTATTGTTTAGCGCCGTATTTTTCCTCCTCCTCGGCCACGGCGTTTGGAAGACGCTTAAAACACCGGCTCCCGGCGACCGCTGGGGTTATTCAGACGCGCTCGGCTACGAGGGCGACGGTCCGCGCGAACTTCAGGCTCGGATTGAAAGACTTCGCGCGCAGATGACGGATCAACGCACTCCCTAAGTGCGGTACATTTCTTCGACGGTCATGCCATCAAGAACGCCGTGCCAGAGCTTGGTTTCGTCGACAAAAGCGGCCGCTTATTCCTTTTCGACAGAGACGCCCTGAAGTATCTCGCCCCAATACTTTGTCTGGTCGGCGATGAACTTTGCGAACTCTTGCGGCGATTTGACGAACACCTCCGCCCCCGAATCGACAAGAGTTCAACGGGCATCGGTATCCTCCATTGTGTATTTGGCAGCGGCGGCGAGTTTCTGGATGATTGGGTCCGGGGTGTGGGCTGGCGCGACCAGGCCGAACCACGTGCCCTGCGTGTAATTGAAGCCGCTTTCAAGGAAGGTTGGCACCTTCGGATAAATGCTCAAACGCTTTCGCGATGTGACTGCCAGAGGTTTGAGCTTGCCTGCCGAAATGCCACCTGCAACCGCCAGCGGTCCGCTAAATTCGAATTGTACCTCACCGTTCATGACGCCGACGGAAGCCGGTGCGCCGCCGCGGTAATGGACGGCTTGCAGTTTCTGGCCGATCAGCCGCTCGAATTGCAGCGCAGCGAGATGTGCGCTGCTGCCGATGCCGGATGTCGCGTAAGTGATCTTGCCGGGATGTGCTTTGACGTAGGCAATCAACTCTTTCAGTGAGTTCACAGGCAACGATGAATTCACCACGAGCACATTCGAACTATTGGCAATCGTGCCGATGGGCGCGAAATCACTTTGGCTGTACGGCAGGTGCTTCGACAACGTCACGTTGCTGACGAACGGCATGCTGACCATTTCGATTGTGTAGCCGTCGGGACTGGCGCGCGCGACCGTTTCAGTGCCGATCAGGGTGCTGTCGCCGGCGCGATTGATGACCTCCACCGATTGGCCAAGCTTGCTCTCGATGCCGGGAGACAGGATTCGCGCGATCTGATCGGTCACGCCGCCTGGCGCATAAGGCACGATCAATTGGATGGCATGATCGGGATAATCGGCCGCTTTAACGCTCGCACAGATGGTGGCGAATGAAGCAAGAACCGCGATGGTTGTACTTAGCCTGAAAGTTCCCAGCATGCGCGACCCTTAAGCAATGATCGAGCTCACACACCGAGCCTGCCGAAGACTCGGTTGTTCCGCAATGCGGTGCGGGTGCGGTTCCACAATTCCCTGCGCAGGGGCGCACTATGATCGCGCTACAGGGATCGAATGTTGATCATCTGCGGTCTGCCATCTCTTTATAAGCAGCAGAAACAAAATTTTGCATTGGCAAATGCGCAGTGGCTGCTCAATTCAAGCCGGTGTCGTTTGAGCGGATTGTGTACCGGGCCGAGCGTTCAGCTGCGGTGCAACCGTGGGGTTGCGGCGTCGGTCAGCGCGCGATCGCTAAACGAAGATTATGGTCACGCTGCTTTCAGCAGCTCCTGGACTTTTGGCCACGGATCGGGCGCCAGATTCTTGAACGGCGCCCAATCGGATTCCTGCATCCGGTCGAAGATCGTGGATTTCACTGACGGCCGCTCGCGCACCCGTGCCCACCAATCTACGATCTTGGGTTCTTTCTGCCACATCCCGCCAAGCTTCAGGAGTTCGAGCCGCAGGATATAGGGGATCACGGCACAGTCGGCATTGCTGAAAGCGTCGCCGGCGAGATAGGGGCCCTTATTCAGATCCTCGGCCATCCACGAGATCATTTTCTGGTGCTGATGGAGCGCGTCGATGACGAACTCCGACTCGAGACCGTGCTCGATCACGCTGCGCTTGTATTCGACGCGACGCTTGAGCGGCGCCTTGTTGATCTCGGCAAGCCATGCGTCCTTCGTCATCTTCAGAAAGCGAGGACGGAAAGCCGTGGCGAAAGTCATGATCGTGCAAGCATTGTGCATGTATTCGTCGATCAGCTTGTTGTAGAGCCGGACCCGGTGACGGGCGACTGGAGTCGTTGGCATCAGCGGCGGGTTAGGGAAGGCTTCGTCGATGTAATAGAGGATCAGCGAGGATTCGCAGATGACGTTGCCGTCGTGCACCAGCGTTGGGACGACGCCGTTTGGATTGAGCTTCATGTAGGCCGGATCGTTCTGATCCCCGTTGAGCGCGAGCAGATGCTCGGTGAATTTCGTGCCTTTTTCCGCAAGCGCGATCCGGACCTTCTGTGCGCAAACGGAATTGGTGTTGTGGTAGAGTTCCAACATTGCTTTCTCCCTTTCATTTTCGGTCGCGGCGTAAGCGCGATGCCGGTCGATCGCAAACAATCGAAGCGGGTCCGCACCGAAGCCGATCGAGATCATTCGGCGCGGATTGTGTTCAACATGGTCTCCGCCGTCAGAATCTGCGGCAAGACAATGGGTGGTCGTCTTTCTCCTGCTTTCCGGGCCTTCGGATAAAACAAATACAGCGGTACGCCGGCGCGCCCGTTAGCTTCCAACAGCCGCGTAATGCCGGCATTTTCACGGGTCCAGTCGGCTCTGACAGCCACTACATCGCCGTCCAGGAATGCCTTGCGAACTGCAGGGTCGGTCAGCGCTATTCGCTCGTTGATCTTGCAGGTGATGCACCATGCCGCCGTCACGTCGACAAAAATCGGCTTGCCCAGGGTTCGGAGTTCGTCGATTTTACCTTGGCTGAAGCTTTGCCAACCAAGCTCCGCTTGCTCTCCTGACCCCGCCGCACGCGGCGAGCCATTGTCGCCGATGGTAAAGAGCAGCGCTGATGCGCCAACCGCAGACGCAGCCACCAGGCCGATGCTCCAACCGCGCCAGTTGCTTTCGCTCCACCGGACGGCTTCGTAAAGCCACGCTGCGAACGCGATCAGCACCAGTCCGGCCAACACCGCAGTCGTCTCTATCGGCCCCGTTTCAAGCGACAACACGAACATCAGCCACACAGCGGTGCCGTAGACCGGAAACGCCAGAATTTGCTCCAAGCGGAGCATCCAGGCACCCGGCTTGGGCAGGACCCGGCGCGCGGCGGGGCTGAATGAGATCATCAGGTATGGAAAGGCCAGCCCTAATCCGAGAACTGCAAAGACCGCGAGCGATGTATACCAAGGCTGCGTTATCGCGTAGCCCAGCGCGGCCGCCATGAAGGGCGCAGTGCATGGCGTCGCAACAAGTGTCGCCAGCGCGCCGGAAAAGAACGATCCTGCATAGCCATCGAGCGACGCAAGATTGCCGCCGGTACGCGTCATCCCAACGCCAAATGTGAATACGCCCGAGAGATGAAGGCCAACCGCGAATAAAACGTAGATCATCGCTGCAACGAAAATTGGCGATTGCAGCTGAAATCCCCAGCCAATCTCGGCGCCCGCGGCACGCAGCCCGATCAGCACCCCGGCGATCAGGGCAAAACTGACTTGCACCCCAGCCGCGTAAACGAGACCTTGAAGCCGAACCTGGCGCGGCGTCGACCCGGCGTGCTGCATCAAGCCGAAGGCCTTGATGGCGAGGACGGGAAGGACGCACGGCATCAGGTTGAGGATCAGACCCCCGGCGAATGCCAGCAGCAGCGCACCGAAGAGCGCGAGGCTGGCCCGTGTGGGGAGCGACACCGTTGCGAGCGGCGCCGAAACCATGATCGCCTCCGACGGTCCCCGGACTGCGCGGCGCGATCATGAAAGACAAGAACCCCGTTCAGCATTGCGGGCGGCGGCTTCGACGTGTCTTGGACCAGCGTAATCACAAGCCCTTCGGAATCCGCCGTCACCACTTGGGGGGCGTCGTCGTCGACGACATCCGTATCTGAAGGGAAAAACATTACGTCGCGAAGCTGGCTTGCATCGCCGGTCGCGACATGCACCGCAATCTTGTTGTCGGCGACCGAAATCTTCGTCGGAAAAGGGTTCGATACCGGCATCCGCGCGCGAGTCGAGGCAAAGGACTCCGCCCAACGCGGATCGGGTCCGGTCGCGACGCCCACCGGAATGGCAATGCTCAGCTCCGCATCCTCTGGAACGCAGGTGTCCGAGCAGGCGAGCCAGCTTGCGTGAGCCGAAAGCGTGACGTTGGCGCCGGGCTTCAGGTCGGCCGGCGTGTCGATCGTCACCGGGAGAAGAACGTCATGCTCGTAGCCATAGTCCACCACGGTGCCGTAGGCGAAACGCTGCGGCGTCGGCCACATGATAGGCCCTGCCTTGAAATCCCGTGGCAAAGTCCAATCGATCGTCGTTGGCAGGCCCGAGTCCCGGGGTTCGACCAGTAGGTATGCCAACCCGGCGGGATTTTCAGTTGCGAGTCCTAGATTCAGCGGCTGGCCGGGAACCAAGCTTAGCGTTTCGGCTACCAGACTTGCCGTGATGTGACGACTATCCGGCGGGCTCGTCTGCGCCGAAACGCCGCCGCTCGCTATCGCAACCCAGACAGTCGCGATAACAACGCTCGAAATCGACTTGACGACCGCGGCCATGTCAGCTGTGGCCGCCGAGTTCGTCCAGCTTGGAGATAACCAACGTGACCGGCGGCCGGTCCTTGTAACTCTCCTCATACAGCTTGGCTTTGATGGTGCCGTTGGTATCGAGAATGAAAATGATGGGTCTCGGAACCCCATAGGCGCGGCTGCCCGCGGGATATTGCGGATCGCGCAGCTTGTAGCGGTCGATCACCTCGGACTTCGGATCGGACAACAGCGTATAGGCGATATCCCGCTTGGCGGTAAAAGCCGCGAGAATTTCCGGGCTGTCGTAGGAGAGGCCGGCAACGGTGTAACCCCGCTTCTTGATCTCCGCGACGCCGCCGTTGATGTCGATCAACTGCGCCTTGCAAAACGGGCACCAATCAGCCGAACGAAAGAAAAACAGGACGAGACCGTTGCTACCCGTGAGGTCGGCGAGTGTGCGCGGGTGCCCGGTCTGGTCGAGAGGTGTCCCGATATCCGGCGCCTTGGTGCCGACCGGCGGGCCAAGGTCATCGGCAAATGCGGTGACGGCAACTGGCACTGCAATTAGAACCAAAGCGATGACCCAGGCCAAAAGCCGTGTTGAAGGCAATTTTGACATCATGCGAACTCTCCTGGGCGTTGTCCTGTGGGCGATATCCTGCCGGTTAGGCCGCCAGCCGTTCGCGGTCGTGCGGTTGGCCCAAATCGAGCGGCGTGCCTTTTGGAATGATCAGGGTCGGGTTCACGCGCGGGATCGAATAATAATTGATGACGTAGTAGCGAGGCTTCACGGTCTCGGCGACGCCGGGCGTCTGGTAAAGCTCGCGCATATAGTTCGAGAGGTTCGGATAATCGGCGATGCGTTGGCGGTTGCACTTGAAGATGGAAAAATAGGCGACATCGAAGCGCAGCAGCGTTGGCAGCAGTCGCCAGTCGGCTTCGGTGATCTGGTGGCCTGCAAGGTAGCGTTGCTTCGACAGCCGCGCCTCCAGCCAGTCGAGCGTCGCAAATACGCCGTCATAGGCGTCCTCATAAGCGGCCTGCGTCTTGGCGAAGCCGGCGCGGTACACGCCGTTATTGAGGTTGTGATAAATGCGCTCGTTAAGCGCGTCGATCTCGCCGCGCAAAGCAGGCGGATAGAAGTCGCTCCGGTCACCGGTGATAGCGTTGAATTCCGAATTGAGCATCCGGATGATTTCGGACAACTCGTTGTTGACGATCTTTTTGGTCTTTTTGTCCCACAGCGTCGGCACCGTCACCTTTCCGGTATAGTTCGGGTTGCTGGCGACGTAGGCTTCGTAGAGATAGTGGAAGCCGTTGACATCATCGGGCGTGCAGTCGGGATAGCGCGGATCGTTCTCGAAGGCCCAGCCGTTTGGCCTGACGCCGGGCACCGCGTAAGCGACGGAAATGATACCGTCGAGTTTCTTCAGCGCGCGATAGATCAGCGTGCGGTGCGCCCAAGGGCAGGCGTGCGCCACATAAAGGTGATAACGCCCCGGTTCGGCCTTGAAGCCGGACGAGCCATCCGCGGTGATGCGGTTGCGAAAGCTGCTTTCGGCGCGATTGAACTGGCCGGTCTGACCGACCTCCTGCGGCAGGTCGCCATCAGTCCATTTGCCGTCGATAACGACTCCCATGATGGCACCATCCCGTGATCGGCCGTGTTTTCCTGATGCAGTTTTTTGAACATCAGTTTCGCCTTTTATTTTGTATCAATCGATATATAATGTCAACGCGAAGCCGCCCCGTCGCACCCGGCGACGTTGTGTTGTTCCATCAAGCTGCAATCAGGCTGCACCGCCATGCCGCGCCCAAGGGAATTCGATGAAGCGGTTGCGCTCGACGCGGCCATAGAGTGTTTCTGGCGCCGGGGCTACGAAGCGACCTCGTTGCGCGATCTCACTTCATCGATGGGCTTGACCGCGCCAAGTCTTTACAACGCCTTCGGCGACAAGCACGCGTTATTCGCGCGCGCTCTCGACCGCTATCTCGATCGCACCACGCGCGACCGGCTGCATCGGCTGGAGGCGACACTCGCGCCGCGGGACGCTCTGCGCCATTTCTTCGACGAGATCATCGATCGCTCGGTCAAGGATCGCCAGCGCAAGGGCTGCTTTCTGGTGAATTCGGCGCTCGATGTCGCGCCTCACGACGCCGACTGTCGCGCCGTGATCGCCACGCAATTCAGCGAGATCGAGGCCTTTTTCAGCCGCTGCGTGCGTGCGGCCACGGTCGACGGGACGGCGTCCTCAGGCGTCGATGCCGCAGATGCCGCGCGCCTCCTGCTCGCCGCATTGCTGGGCATTCGCGTGCTGGCTCGGACCGGCGCGACCCGTGCGATGCTTGAGGGCGTCGCGCGGCCCGCTCTCTCGCTGCTCGATCGGCCGCAGCGCGCCAGGAAGCGGCGGCGATGATCGGTCAACAAATCAGATCTCTCAACGACGCGATTTTGGCGACGCCGAAAATGTGTAAACGCGCATGACACTGCGAATGTATGACCTTGCGGGCGCCGAGCCGGACCGCCGCTTCAGCCCGTACTGCTGGCGTATCCGTCTTGCGCTCGCCCATAAAATCTGCCGGTCGAGACGATCCCGTGGCGTTTCACTGAAAAGGACAAGATTGCCGCGTCGAACCAGATATTCGTGCCCGTCCTGGTCGACGGCGACCGCTGGATCAGCAATTCCTGGACCATCGCCAACTATCTGGAGGACAGATATCCGAATGCACCGTCGCTGTTCGGCGGCGACGTTGCGCGCCGCCTGACCCGGCATTACTCAAGTATAGCCGACAGTCTGGTCGGCGCGATGTTCCCGTTCATCGCGCTCGACATTCTGCACCACGTCGCCGGGCAGGATCGCGGCTATTTCCGTGAAACGCGCGAGAAGCGCGTCGGGACGACGCTCGAAGCGTTCGTCGCCGACCGCGACAGCAAGCTGCCGGCGTTTCGCGCCAGTCTTGCTCCTTTGCGCCTGACGCTGAAATCGCAGCTGTTTTTTGGCGGCGATCAGCCGCTCTACGCCGACTACGCCGTGTTCGGCCCGTTCCAGTGGGCGCGCTGCATCAGCCCTTTCGCGCTGCTGGAAGAGGGCGATCCGGTACGACTGTGGCGCGACCGTCTGCTCGACCGTTTCGACGGTCTGGCGCGCGCCACGCCAGCCTATGACGTCTGAATAATCTTTCCACACCCGGACACAGGAGTTTCCGATGCCATTGAAAGATCAACTCGCCGAATATCGCGCCGGCTGGTTCAAGCGTGTGCCTGCGGACCGGCAAGCGATCATGGAGCGGCACATCGCACAGCTTCGTGACGGTCTCGCCAAAAAGGCGCTGAAAACCGGCGACCGCGCGCCGGCAATCGTGCTCGGCAATGTCCACGGCAAGACCGTCGATGTTGCTGCACAGTTGAAGAACGGGCCCGTCGTCGTCACGTTCTACCGCGGTGGCTGGTGCCCCTATTGCAATCTCGAACTCAAGGCGTTTCAGCAGATCCTTCCCGATATCAAGGCCGCGGGCGCTTCGCTGGTGGCAATCAGTCCCGAAAAACCGGACGACACGCTGACGACCGCGCAAAAGAATTCGCTAAGCTTCGAGGTCCTCAGCGACGTCGGCCAGAAAGTCGGCCGCGCCTTCGGGTTGGTCTATCAATTTGGCGACGAACTGAGATCCGCCTACGATGGCTTCGGCCTCGACATCCCGGCCAAGAACGGCGCTGACGAATGGGCGCTGCCGATCTCGGCGACCTATGTGATCGACCGGGATGGCATGATCATCTACGCCTATACCGATCCGGATTACCGTGATCGAGCCGATCCTTTGGATGTCCTCAAGGTGCTGAAGCAGCAGCCGGCTGCCGTCGTCTAGGCCGTCATTGGGCGGTTTTCGCTCTTGAATTGGGCGATCATTGTCTCTTATCTCCGGCGCGATAACGCCGGGGAGAACCATGACCACTGCCGATGACAAGGTAACCGAGAGCCGGGCATTCGAGGCCCAACCTTTCCAGGCTGATGTCGCGAAGCTCCTGCACTTGATGGTGCACTCGGTTTATGCCGATAAATCGGTATTCCTGCGTGAACTGATCGCCAATGCGGCGGATGCCTGCGAGCGGCTGCGCTACGAGGGAATTACCGATCCAAAGCTGCTCGGCGACGATTTCAAGCCGCACATCACGCTGACGCCCGACGCGGAGGCCAAACGCCTGACCGTCGAGGACAACGGCATCGGCATGAGCCGCGAGGAGCTGGCGGAGTCGCTTGGCACCATCGCACGCTCCGGCACCAAGGCCTTTCTCGATCGCATTGAGGCCAAGCAAGGCGACAAGCAAGGCGACAAGCAAGGCGACAAGCAAGGCGAAGAGCAGTCGGCGCTGATCGGACGGTTCGGCGTCGGCTTCTATTCGGCATTTATGGTGGCCGACAAGGTCGAGGTTATCTCGCGCCGGGCCGGATCGGAGACTGCCTGGCTGTGGTCGTCGGACGGGAAGGGAACCTACGCGATTTCTCCGATTGCGCTTTCGGAAGCACCTGCGCGTGGCACACGGGTCGTCCTGCACTTGCTGGACGATGCGAAGTCCTACGCAGAGCGCTCGACGATCGAGCGGCTGGTCAAGGCGCAATCCGGCCATGTGCCGGTCCCGATCGCCCTTATCGAGAAGGCGGGCGAACCGCCGGCCGAGATCACCGACGGCGCCGCGCTCTGGACCAAGCCGAAGTCCGAGATCAGCACCGCTGACTACACCGACTTTTATCGCGGCATCAGTGGTCAGTTCGATGAGCCGGTTGCGACGATCCATTATCGCGCCGAGGGGCGGCAGGATTACACCACGCTGCTATTCATCCCCGGTTCGCGGCCGTTCGATCTGTTCGATCCGGACCGCAAAGGCCGCATCAAGCTTTACGTCAAGCGCGTCTTCATCACCGACGAAGTCGAGATTTTGCCGCGCTACCTGCGTTTCGTTCGCGGTCTGGTCGACAGTGCCGATCTGCCGCTCAATGTGTCGCGCGAGAAGATACAGGAAAGCCCGATTTTAGCCGCGATCAGAAAGGGTGTGACTGGCCGCGTGCTCTCGGAACTCGAGCGGCTCGCCGACAAGGAGCCGGAGAGTTTCTCGAAAGTCTGGGACATGTTCGGCGCGGTGCTCAAGGAGGGCATTTACGAGGACTTTGAGCGCCGTGACGCCTTGCTGGCGCTGGCGCGCTTCAAGACCACGGCCTCAGGCGGCTCGTGGCGTACGCCCAAAGATTACATCGGCGCGATGAAGGCCAACCAGACCGCGATCTATTATCTGGCCGGGGACGACATGACGCGGCTGGAAAACTCGCCACAACTTGAGGGTTTTCGCGCCCGCGGGGTCGAAGTGCTGCTGCTGCCGGATCCAGTCGACAGCTTCTGGGTGACGTCGGGCATCGGCTTCGACGGCAAGCCGTTCAAATCGGTAACCCAGGGCGCCGCCGATCTCGCGCTCATTGCCCGCACCGATGCCAAGGAGGAGGCCGCGCCCGAGGTTGCGGAGGATGTCAAAGGCTTCCTCGCTTTCGTCAAAACGACGCTGGGTGATGCGGTGGCCGATGTTCGCGCTTCCGACCGGCTTACGGACAGTGCGGTGTGTCTGGTTGCGCCCGACTCCGGGCCTGATCGGGCGCTCGAACGTATTCTCGCCGGTTCAGGACGGCTGGGCTCCGCTTCAAAGCCGATCCTGGAGATCAATCCGCGTCATGAGACGGTCGCGGCGCTCGCCGCGCTTGGCGACGGCGAGCAGGAATTCAAGCAGGATGCCGTGCACTTGCTGTTCGATGAGGCGAGGGTGCTCGACGGTGAGCGTCCAGCGGATGCAAAGCTGTTTGCCGGCCGGCTTGGGCGTGTGCTGGAGCGAGGCCTAAAGAAAACGGGCGCCTGAGGGCGCCCGTTCCATTCTCATAATCGCGGTAATTATTCGGCCGGTGTTTGCGCCGTAAGCGACGCATTGCCCGGCGTCGCCGTATGGTCGAGCGACGGCTCGATCGGCGGCTTCGATCCCTTCAGCCGGAAGTAGATCTGCGAGCCGATCAGGATCACGCACATCGCAACGAACACCGCGCTGATCGGGCGTTGCACAAACACCGTGATGTCGCCGCGCGAAATCAGCATGGCGCGCCGGAAGTTTTCCTCGAACCGCGGGCCGAGCACGAAGCCGAGCAGGATCGGCGCCGGATGGAAGCCGAGCCGTAGCAGGACGTAGCCCAGCAGACCGATGACGACGACTTCGCCAACCTGGAAGAAGTCGTTGTTGGCGGCATAAACGCCGATGCAAACGAAGAACATCGCGCTCGGGTACAGATACTTGTACGGGATCGCCAGCATCTTCACCCAGATGCCGATCAACGGGACGTTGAGCAGCACCAGCATGATGTTGCCGATCCAGAAGCTCGCGACCAGGCCCCAGAAGATGTCGGGATGCTGGGAGATGAGCTGTGGACCGGGCACGATGCCCTGGATCATCAGCGCGCCGAGCAACAGCGCCATCACGGCGTCGCCAGGAATGCCGAGGCTCATGGTCGGGATGAAGTCGCCCTGCACCGACGAGTGGGTCGCGGCTTCGGGGCAGACCACGCCTTCGATCAGACCAGTGCCGAACAGCTCCGGGTGTTTCGAAATCTTCTTTTCAGTCGCGTAGGCGACGAAAGATGCGATCGTTGGTCCGGTACCGGGAATGAGCGAGCACAGGCTGCCGATGATGGTGCCACGCCACATCGGGAAAAAGGCCCGCTTGAAGTCCGCCTTGGTCGGCCGCATGTCTTTGAAAGTAACGTGAGTATATTTGGTATTGATCGGCGCGACCTGATTGACGCTCGCCATGAACTCCGCGAGGCCGAACAGGCCGAGCGCCAGCGCGATCAGCTCGATGCCGTCGTCGAGTTCGGTCATGCCGAGGGTAAAGCGTTCCGAGCCAGTTTCGAGGTCGGTGCCGACCGAGCCGAGGAACAGGCCCAGTACGGTCATCGCCACGCCCTTGAGCGGTGAGCCGCGTGCGAGCGTCGAGCCTGCAAGCAAGCCCAGCAGCATTAGCGAACAGACTTCGGCGGGACCGAATTGCAGCGCCGCTCTCACCAGCAACGGCGACAGGAAGACCATTTCGGTAATGCCCCACGATGCGCCGACGAATGACGCAAAAACAGTGAGGCCGAGCGCGACGCCGCCGCGCCCTTGCTTGGTCATCGGGAAGCCGTCGAGACAGGTTACGGCGTGTGGTGGATGACAGGGCAGGTTGAGCAGGATCGAGCAGATCGCGCCGCCGTACTGTGCACCGTACATGACGCCGCCCAGCATCAGGATGGCGGCAACGGGCTTCATGCCGAAGGTCAGCGGCAACAGGATCGAGATCGTGGCGAGCGGTCCCATGCCCGGCAGCACGCCGACCATGTTGCCGACCAGCACGCCAACGAAGCACCACAGCAAATTGTGCGGCTCGAGCGCGACGCCGAAGCCATACCAGAGATCGGTGAGTGCGGTCGTAATCACATGCCACCTTTCCAGGTCAGAATAGGCATTGGAACCTGCAAGAAATAGGAGAACAGCGCTACGCCGAAGACGGTCACGATCGCCGACAGAATAATCGAGCTTTTCCAGGTCGCGCCTTTGTCACCAAGGGCGGCGATAAAGACGCACATGAAAGTTCCGGGGATCATCCCGAAGTATCGCCCGAAGAAGATGAAGAATACCGGGCTGAGCAGGATGCAGAGCCAAGCCCACCATTGCGGGCTCTCCGGCAGGATGCGCTGGTCTTCGTCGTTTGCGGCCGGCGCCAGAGCCACCGCGGCGATGGCAATGCCAATCAGAACCAGAATCACACCGAGCGCTGTGGGCAGGAAGCCCGGGCCCATGTGCATCAGGGTGCCAGCTCGGTACGTCGCGCCTTTGAGCGTGATGCCGAGCCCTAGCAAAACCATTAGGCCGCCCGCGTAGAAGTCGCGCCTTCGCACGATATCGCGGATAGGGCTGACGGAAGATGGCAAAGAATTCCTCCCGGCCTTCGTCGGGGCCATTTGCTGCTCGCCCCAGTTTCTGGGAACGAGGAACTACATTAAAGCCGAAAATTCCCGCAGCGACGCGGTGTCGCGGCTTCTCTTCGCCCCCATTATACACGCGCGGTCATCGCGCCGGGAGAGCCTGCGTCCGACAGGCGCCGAACGATATATGGGGGCGGCTTTACGCGCAACTACCATGTCCAATAGCATAGCTATCGAATGCTCTGCTTACGGTTGTGTCGGCGCGAAAGTTTGGGATAAGGCCCGCTAATCATCGGCGCACGGAGAATCAGCGAAAAGCCTTGTGTTCTAGGGGGCGCGAGCATGAGTTGGCTTGAGTTCCAGGGCTTGCTCGATACGATTTCGCCGGTCCCAATGGCCAATAGATGTGAATAGTCAATTCACTCTCAGTAAAAACTCAGTAAAAACCTCGCTCAGTGAAAATCCCGGCTTTTGACGGGCAGCGCGCTGTCGCCGGTTGGTAGCGGACCGCCGGAGAGTTTCGGCGAGAACAGGTCGCCGCCTTCACGCAGCCATGGCAGATGGGCGGAAAGATCGACAAAGCTCTCTGCGACCACATGGATGACAAGGCCGACCCGTTGCAGGCGGCCGTGCACGGCGAGAAAGCGCGCTGTCATCACGGTGCGGCGATTTGCAGCAAAGGCTTTTGGCCAGACAATGATGTTGGCGGGGCCGGTTTCATCTTCGATGGTCAGAAATACGACGCCTTTGGCCGTGCCCGGGCGTTGCCGTATCAGCACCAGGCCGGCAACGGTGACGAAAGAGTCCTGTGTAAGCGCCTCGCAGCTCAGTTCGGCATTGCGGATAGCGCCTAGCGCGCCGAGACGATCGCGGAAAAAGCGTATCGGGTGTTCTTTGAGCGACAGTCCGGTCGCGACATAATCCTCGACCACGTGTTCGCTGAGCGGCATCTCGGGCAGGGCAACGGGTTCTTCCGCAAACAGTTCGTCGCCGAGATGCGGTGCCAGTAACGGCAGCGGCGTTTCGATCTCGACATTGGCGGTGCGCCGCACGGTGCTGATCCCGATTACGTCGAGCCGGCGCGCGGCCCACAACGCGGCGCGGCGGTCGAAGTTCAGGGAACGGAAAGCATCGGCCTCGGCAAGCCGTTCGATGGTGAAGCGCGACACATTGGCAATCGCGGCGAGGCGCTCGATCGAGGCAAAACCATTGCCACGCGTGGCGATCAGTTTTTTCAGTTCTTTTTCGGCAAGGCCGCCGATCAGGCGAAAGCCGAGCCGCACCGCGTGTTTGCCGTTTTCGACGGCCTCAAGCGTGCAATCCCAGCCGCTGTAGTTCACATCGGCGGGCCGAACTTCGACGCCATGTGCGCGCGCATCGCGCACGAGCTGCGCCGGCTGGTAAAAGCCCATCGGCTGGCTGTTGAGGATGGCAGCGCAAAACACTTCCGGATAGTGGCACTTGATCCACGCCGAGGCGTAGACCAGAAGCGCGAAGCTCGCGGCGTGGCTTTCAGGAAAACCGTATTCGCCGAAGCCTTCGATCTGGCTGAAGCAATGCTCGGCGAATATGCGCTCATAGCCGCGGCTGACCATGCCGTCGATGAACTGATCGCGAAAATTATGCACCGTACCGTTGTGCCGAAATGTTGCCATGGCACGGCGGAGACCGTCGGCTTCGTCCGGACTGAATTTTGCTGCTTCGATGGCGATCTCCATCGCTTGTTCCTGAAACAGGGGTACGCCAAGCGTTCGTTTGAGAACCTCTTTTAATTCATCAGGTGGGCCGTACTCAGGCGCAGGGGAGGGATAGTGTTCCTTCTCAATGCCATCACGCCGGCGCAGATAGGGATGCACCATGTCGCCCTGGATCGGTCCGGGCCGCACGATCGCGACTTCAATGACGAGATCATAGAAACATCGCGGTTTGAGCCGCGGCAGCATCGACATCTGCGCGCGGCTTTCGACCTGGAACACGCCGATTGAATTGGCGCGTGACAGCATCTCGTAAACCGGAGGTGCATCATCAGTCCCATCTTTGGGAATGCTCGCCAGCGAATAATCCTTGCCGTAGTGGCTCTTCAGAAGATCGAACCCGCGCCGCAGGCAGCTCAGCATGCCGAGCGCAAGCACATCGACCTTCATGAGGTGGAGGGTATCGATGTCATCCTTGTCCCACTCAATGAAGGTTCGTTTGTCCATCGCGGCGTGGCCGATCGGCACCGTTTCGTCGAGCCGATCGCGCGTCAGCACGAAGCCGCCGACATGCTGGGATAGATGGCGCGGGAAACCGGTCAACGCGTTGGCAAGCGCTGCGGCCTGCTGGATTGCCGGGTTGGCGGGATCGAGCCCGGCCTGTCGGATGTAGTCGTCTGGCAATTCGTCGCCATGACCCCAGATCGTCCTGGCCAGCGCGGCTGTGACGTCTTCCGTTAGCCCCATCGCTTTGCCGACTTCACGGATGGCGCGGCGGGAGCGGTAATGGATGACAGTGGCGCAAATTGCCGCGCGATGGTGGCCGTAACGCTTATAAATATACTGGATCACTTCTTCGCGGCGCTCGTGCTCGAAATCGACGTCGATGTCGGGCGGTTCGTTGCGGTTTGCGGAAATAAAACGGGCAAACAGAAGCTTGCTTTCGTTTGGATTGACTTCGGTAATGCCGAGGCAATAGCAAACCGCGCTGTTCGCGGCCGATCCGCGGCCCTGGCAAAGAATCTTCAGTTCTTTGCGGGCGTGCGCGACAACATCGTGAACGGTAAGGAAGTAGCGGGCGTAGTCGAGTGAGGCGATGACCGCCAATTCCCCTTTCAGCCGTTTGGTTACATCCTCTGGAATACCGTTCGGAAACCGATCTTTCGGATAACGCTCGACGGCGCCAGTCCAGGTCAGATCTTCAAGATGTTGCTGCGCAGTCTTGCCGGGCGGCACTGGCTCGTCGGGATACGTGTATTCAAGTTGGCCAAGTGAGAAGTGACAGGCTTTGGTTATTTCGATCGTGCGAGCGACGGCGTCGGGGAATTTTCTGAACAGACGCGCCATTTCCTCCGGTGGCTTGATATGCCGCTCGGCATTGACGTTAAGCCGGTATCCGGCCTCGGCGATGGTGCACTTCTCGCGGATGCAGGTGACGACGTCGGCAAGGATTCGGCGCTCGGGCGCGTGATAGAGCACATCGTTAATGGCAACGAGCGGCGCGCCAAGCTGTTCACCGAGCTCATTCAACAACGCAAGCCGTCGCGGCTCGTCGCCGCGATGGTCGTGCACGCCGGCAAGAAAGGTGCGGCTGGGCGCGGCGCGGACGAGAGCGGAGAGGCGGTCATTAAACCGCTCATTCCCGCGCAAGCGGGAATCTGACGTTGGATCCCCGCTTTCGCGGAGACGGGCGAATAAATTGCGTGGTGGCAGGACGATAAAAATCTGCCCTTCGCTTGCGGAAATAATGTCGTCGAAAGTCAGATGACATTCGCCTTTGCCAAACTTGGTGACCTTGCGGTTGCTGTCGGTGAGCAGGCGGCAAAGGCGGCCATAAGCTTCGCGGTTTTTCGGATAAGTCAGCACCTCAAAGCCGTCGATGGTGACAAGCCGCGTGCCGACAAGGAATTTGATGTTGCGATCTTTAGCTTCGGCATAGGCGCGCACCACGCCGGCGAAAGAGTTGCGGTCAGTGATGCCGATGCCCGTCAGGCCGAGTGCAATGGCGGTTTTGACCATCTCATGCGGGTGCGATGCGCCGCGCAGGAATGAAAAATTGGTGGTGACGGCAAGCTCGGCATAGGCGGCCACGGCGTTGCTCACGCGAACAGGGGCTTTTTCATGCAAATAAACCTTGGACGAACCAGCGTGCGTCGGCTGTTTCGCGGCCATAGATGCCTTCGCGGTAAAGCCAAAACCGCTGCCCCTCCGTATCCTCGACCACGTAGTAATCACGCGTCGGCTCATACATGCGGTGTCGCCACCATTCGCCGGCGATGCGTTCCGGCCCTTCCGAGCCGGTGACGTCATGGGTTTCGCCGCGCCAGTAAAAGCGCCGCGGCGGACCATCGGGCACCAGCGCCGTCACCTTGGCCAACTCGGCGCGCGGCAGCACCAGGAGGGGGCGCGCTGCTCCATTGCGGGCCATGGGGTTGCCGGTAATGGTTCGCCGTTCAATCGGCGGCAGAATTTCAGCGCGCTCGGGAAAATGGCTCTCGACCGGTTCGAAGCGCCGCACGCTTTGCGGACCAAGCCGCTGGCGCAACGCGTCGATCAGCGCTGCGCAGCGTTCGATGCGATCGCCATCTTCGCTGGCCGGAGTGAATTCCGTCTGCCGCGCCGGCATTGGATCGGCCTGGGTGACGGCAAGACCGATCGTCTCGAAGCCGAAGCCGGCTTCCTGCATCGCGGCCAGCGCCTCAAGCTTCAGGCCGATGAGGCGCACGACATGATCGACGCTGCGTGTCGGCAAGGTCAGCGCGATGTCGATGCTCTCGACCGCGCCATCGACATTATAGAGACACAACCGCAACTGCCGCGCGCCGACGTCGTCGCGGGTCAGCACGTGGGTCAGCGTCCCCATCAGCCGCCTGGCGTAAGCGACGATGGCCTGCTGGGTGAAGACCGGTTCGATCAGATAACGCAGCGCGTGATAGACCGGCGGCGCAATCACGGGCTTGAGCGGCTCGTCGATACCGCCGAGCGCCTGATCGAGACGGCGCAGCAATGCATTGGGAAAGCGCGCGGCAAAGGGCGCACGTGGCTTGTCGAGCAGCGAGCTCACGGTTTTGAAACCAAGTCTGCGTAGCTTGGCGCGGGTGTCCGGTGCGAGCCGCAGCGCGGCGATCGGAAGCGGCGCCAGCGCCGCAGCTTCCTGGCCCGGCGGCAAAACAAACAAGGACGCGGAATGAAAATGCGACAGCGCCCAGGCCGCGCCGGCCGTGCTGGCAACGGCGATCCGCGCGGCGAGGCCAAAATTTTTTCGAAGCCGCGCGGCGAGGTCGGCAATCAGCTTTTCCTCGCCGCCGAACAGATGACTGGCGCCTTCGATGTCGAGGAAAAATCCGTCGGCGCCATTGTCATCGCCCCAAGGTGAGGCGGTCGGCGTGTAGCGCGTCGCCCATAAAGCCAGCTTTCGCAGAGCAGTGTCGTCGGCCGCGGGTTCGGCAGCGCGCACGTGCAGGAATCCCGCTTTAGCGCGCGCATCGGCAAGCGGTTCGCCGATGGTAAGGCCGAGGTCTTCCGCCGTTTCGTTCAAGGCGGAGATGCGCGGACCGCCGCTTGAAGCAACGATCAGAACGAATGGTTCGTCAGGCGCAATGGGCTTCTCGCAACGGCTCTTCGCTTGCGCAGCACACATGCGAAGGATCGGCCACCGCGGCAGGAAAACTGAAACGATGCGCGACATGATCGTACTCCACTACCCATTGACCAGGCCGTCCGTTGCGACAGCGTTCGAGATGCAGACGCCAGCGCGGGCCTACGATGAGCCCGAAGCGATCACGCGCCGCTTTCGCGGTGCCGATGCGCCAGCGGGTAGCCGCCGCGCTCGATTTCCAGCGTCGATGCCGGCCGCAGCAAAAAGAGCGGCAGGCCGGTATCGCCGGCGGCAAGCTGCAATCGCTGGCTGGTTCGCAGATCGAGCTTGTCGATCGCACCGATCACGGCGGCGGCCGCGCTCGAATGCAGCGCTTCCTCGATCGCCCAAAGCGTTTCCTTGCGGTTCGCGGTCTCGACCAGGATCAGGCGGGACGGATCGAGGCCGAGCGCGTTCAGCCCATGACCATGAAGATGACCATGCAGTCGCCCCTGCGGGCGGCCATAGGCAGGCGTGACACAGACCAGCGGGCGAGGCTTTGGCAAGCGGCCAAGAACGGCTGCGATGAAGCCGAAGGCGGCTGCGGCCGCGCTTTCCGCCTCAGGCACGATTTCGTGGAGTGCGCCGCAGGTCAGGCCGCCTTCCGGCAGGTGGAAATCGAGCGCCGCCAGGCCAAGGGGCAGGCTTTTATGGGAGCCCTCAATCCGGGGCAATAATCGGCGCAGCTCGTCGATGACGACGGCGCGATGATCCCGGCAGGAAAAGGCAGGTTCCTGAAGCATTTAGCCGTCTCTTGGCGGTGTACAACGCTGTACATATTCTGTGTATGTTCTAATCTTAGGAGATTAGAACAAAATAGGAACATTGCCAAGAGACCATAAAGGGGGCGGAGTTGTTCCGGTCACCTTTACGGAAGGACGTAATTTGAACTCCCAGCTTGGGCTCAATGAAAAGTCGTCGGATTAACGGGTTTGGCTCACTCGCCTTGCTTTGCGCGAGCGCGATGACGCATACGTCTGGGCCAATTGCGAAAAGAGGTGCGCCATGCCGGAAGCTGACAAGGAAGGTGAACGCTACTCGATCGACCAGCCGCAGCTGACGCCGGGCTTTTTTCTCAAAGGCACCCATCAACTCGATTGGGGCATGAAGAACCGCATGGCGCGGGTGTTCGATCCGATTTCCGGCCGCACCGTGATGCTGGCCGTCGACCACGGCTATTTCCAGGGCCCGACCACCGGGCTTGAACGCATCGATCTTTCCATCGTGCCGCTGTTGCCGAATTGCGATGCGCTGTTCTGCACCCGCGGCATTCTGCGCAGCGTCATTCCGGCGGAGTGCCAGAAGCCGATGGTGCTGCGCGCCAGCGGCGGCCCGAGCATCCTGCGCGAAGAATTGTCCGACGAGCAGATCGCCATGGATATGGACGACGCAATGCGGCTCAACGCCGCCGGCGTCGGCATCCAGGTCTTCATCGGCGGCGAGCACGAGACCCGCTCGGTGCACAACATGACCAAGCTGGTCGATGCCGGCCTGCGCGTGGGCATCCCGGTGATGGGCATCACCGCGGTCGGCAAGAACATGGTGCGCGACGCCAAATATTTTCGGCTCGCCTGCCGCATCATCGCCGAGCTCGGCGCGCAATATGTCAAGACCTATTACGTCGAAGAAGACTTCGAGACCATCACCGCGTCATGCCCGGTGCCGATCGTGATGGCCGGCGGCAAGAAGCTGCCGGAGCTCGAGGCGCTGACCATGGCTTATAACGCCGTGCAGCAGGGCGCGGCCGGCGTCGACATGGGCCGCAACATTTTCCAGTCCGACGCGCCGCAAGCGATGATCGCAGCCGTCGGCGCCGTCGTGCACAAGAACATGAAGCCGAAGGACGCTTTCGACCTGTTCAAGACCTTGAAAGCGAAGAACAGCGCAGTCGTCGAAGCGGCGGAATAGACGTTTCGACAAAACAAAACGGCGAGCCGCAAATGCAGCCCGCCGTTTTTGTTTGCCTGATTGCGTGCTTTAGAGCGAAATCGTTTTAGATTAAATCGATGGTCGCTCTAGCATTTTGATGGAGCATGATCTTTTCGGAAAACCAGTTCCACCCTCGGATCAAGTCCGAGGGCAGGCTTTTCCGGATCATGCGCTAGCGGCGCATGCGTTCGGTCTCGTACGTCAGCATCGGTTCGCTGCCATCGCGCCGCGGCGGCGCGGAGCCGAGCAGGAACCATGCGGCTGATGCCGCAGCGAGCACGCTGCCGAGTGTCGCCAGTAAATCCTCGTACCAAACATCGCGGCTGTTACCGGTGTCTTCGCGTTCGGCGAACGCAATAACCGGCGTATCCGCAGGCTTGCTGTCGGCTGCGGCCATAGTGTCGGCAGTAGCCGGAGGGCTGTCGGCAGTAGCCGAGGCGTCGGCGGTGGTATCGGCTTGCACGGCAGCAGGTTGAGCTTGCACGGCAGCCGGTTGAGGTGGTGTATCGGCGGCGGCGCTACTGGCGGCAAGATCGAGCGCATTGATCTCGTCCTGCGACGTGATTTGCACGGTATGGCCGTCGACGACCATCGCGCTCGGCTCCGAAGGAGCGGACGCGGTCGCTTGCGCGCCGGGCACTGCCGCCGCATCAAATGTCGCGGCGGCTGGGGCGCTGTTCGTATCGGCTGCTGGCGGTGTCACGGTTGTCTGTGCGTTATCGTTTTGCGGCGCCGGTGTTGTGGCCGCTGCTTCGTCTGGGGCGGCATGAGATTTTTTGCTCGCAGACCGGCGATGGTGCCAATGCCGATGCACGATCCTGGTAGGCGCCGTCGTTTCTATCGCGACCGGTGCCGGTGCTACTGTCGCGCTGGGTGCTTCGGCGATGTTCGATGCTGCCGCAGTTCTGGGCGTGAACAGCATTTGCAGCAGCGAAACCGGTTTACCCGGCTCCTGGCTCGGTGCTTGGCTCGTATCGCTTTGCGCAGATGCGGCGCCTGCCATCGCAAACAAAATTGCGCCGGCAGCCACGATGCGAAAGGTCACCATGATGTCCTCCGTGCTTATTACACAGAGGCCATACGGCACACGCGGCGTGACCTTAAAGTGACCCGAATGCGGATTTTTTCGCGCAAAGCAGGGACAAAAAGCGGCGGTAATTTACGCTGCCGCTTCCGCGCCAGAAGGCGAAAAGACGCATAACCGCGCTATTCGACGGTTATGCCGCTGGCCTTGATCGGAACCGCCCACTTGGCGATCTCGCTTTTGACCAGATCGCCGAGATATTGCGGCGTTGCCTCTTGATCGGTGACGATTTCTGCGCCGAGCCCGGTGAGCCGATCGCGCACGGCCGGCGTATGCATCGCCTCGAGCGTGGCGTCGTGCAGCTTCTTCACGATAGCGGCGGGAGTATTCTTCGGCAGGAAGATCGCGTTCCAGGTATAGGCGACGAGACCGGACGTGCCTTGCTCGGCAGCGGTCGGCAGGTTCGGCAGCGCCGGTGAGCGTTTGGTGTCGAGCACCGCAATGCCTTTGACCGAGCCGGAATCGATCGGCGGTTTCGCCGTCGTCATGATGTCGCACATGTAATCGACGCGGCCGGCTTCGAGGTCCTGCAGCGCCGGTGCTGAACCACGATAAGGCACGTGCGTGACATTAACCCCGATCACATAGTTCAGCAGTACGCAGCCGAGATGAACCGCCGAACCGGTACCGGCCGAGGCAAACTGCATCTTGGACTGGTTCTGCTTGGCGTAGGCGACGAATTCTTTGAGATTGCTGACCGGCAGGTCTTTGCGCGTTTCCAGCACCAGCGGCACGTTGGCGATCAGCGCCACTGGAGTGAAATCAGTCACCGCATTGTAGAGCGGATCCTTGTAGAGCGTCTGGCCTTGGGCGTGGGTGCCGACGGTGCCGAGCACGAACTGATAGCCATCGGGAGCGGCATTGGCGACGCGGGCCGAGCCCGTCATGCCACCGGCGCCGTTGACATTCTCAACGATCACTGTCTGGCCGAGGATTTCGCTCATGCGCCCGGCGATCAAACGGCCGAGAATGTCGGTTGGCCCGCCAGCGGCGAACGGAATGACCATCGTCATCGGATGGTTTGGGAAATCTTCGGCTCGCGCCGGTGCGCAGACAGCAATCAGCATCGCGGCGAGCGCCGCGGCAGATATCGTTCTCATGGGCATTTCCTCCGTTGCCGCTGTGCTGCCTTGCTGTCATCAAAACGTCAACTTGACGGTTCGACGCAATGCCGCAGCTTGGGAGAAAGGCTAGCCGAGCTCGGTGATCTCTTCCGGGAAGTGGTGTAGCCGCTCGCCAGGCCCGTTCGGCCCGATCAGCCAGTTGTCGCAGAACCACGACAGCATGCCGCCCTTGATGTAGGTCGGATGCACGACGATGTTCATGTCGACCTCGATGTTCATCGGCTCGTCATTGCGAATGAGCGGCCGCTCGACGAGGTCGTAGCCCTGGCCGTGGCAGTGCAGCCGTTTCTCTTCCGGCCGGCCGTTCTTGCGCATGAACGCGTTGTAGGCCTCGAACACGTCCTTGCAGGCCGCGCCGGGCTTGAGCAGGCCCAAATTATATTTGCGCGCTTCGAGCGCGAACGCGTATTCGTCTTTCATCTCTTGCGAAGCCTTGCCGACCACACAGGTGCGGCCGAGCTCGGTGTACATGCCGCCGGGGCCCGCATCTTCGACCAGCAGCGCAACGGCGTCGCCTTCCTGGATGACGCGGTTCTGATAATGCCGCGCCGAGAATTGAGCGGGCTTGCCCATCGGCATCGAGGCGCAAAGATAAATGCCGTGCTCGCTGCCGTGACGTTGGCTGTAGCATTGGGCAATCGCGGCGATGTCGCGATCGCGCATACCGGGCTCGACTGCGGCAAATGCCGCGCGCATCGCGCCGTCCTGCATTGCGGCGGCCCGCTTCACCAGTTCCTGTTCTTCAGGGCTCTTGATGACCTTGATGCGGTCGACGAGATCGGAGGCGTCGACGAATTTCGTGTTCGAGAAGCGGCCCTTCTGCATGTAGTCGACCATCGCGAACGACATCTGATAGGTGCCGACCAGACCGATGGTGCCGCCAGCGTAGGGCTCAAGCGCTTTCGCTGCGAGTTCGGCGTCATACGGCGCGGTGTAATAGCAGGACGAGTAGCTTGGGGTCGTGTACCAGGTCTTCACACCGCGCCGGGTGCCATCGCTCTTGCCGTTGAGTTCGTTGACGCCACCGAAGGGGCCCTGGTTGACCAGGGTCATCAGGTCATCGCGCGGAAACACGACGGTCAGCGGATAGCCGTTGGTGGCCGGCAGGTCGGTGAAATATTTGACGTAGCCGCCCATCTGGTCGCTGTTGTTCTGCATCAACAGCACGTCGATCTTGTCGCGTTCCATGGCGGCGCGCACGGCCTTCCAGCGGCGTTCCAATTCCGCCGTCGAGATCGGCGTCTGCAGGCGTTCGGACAGTTGTTCCAACTTCGGTCTCCCAGTCGTTTCTTGGTTCATTCGAGCGTGACCGGGAATCCGGTCATGGAAAGCTCAGTGCGGCATGACATTGATCATGCCGCCAATGTTGCCGGAAAGGAAGCATCGCATGTTGGCTTCGACGGTCGGCAGTGCGTAATCGATGTAGACGTCGCAAAAACCGCCCTGGTGGGTGGTGATAATGACGTTTTTCATGGCCCAGAACGGATGATCGCGAGGCAGGGGTTCTTCATTGAAAACATCGAGCGCTGCGCCGGCGATCTTGCCGGACTGGAGCGCTTCGATCAGTGCGGTTTCGTCGACTACGCCGCCGCGCGCAAGGTTTACCAGAAAGCTCGTCGGCTTCATCGCGCCGAATACTTTGGCGTCAATACTATTGCGGGTCTTTTCAGTGAGCGGCGTCAGCAGGACGAAGAAATCGAACTCGCCGGCGATCGCGGCAAGCTCCGTGCTTGAATGCATTTGGTCGAATCCTGCGACCTGGCGCGGCGACGAACTGACCCCGACGGTGCGCATGCCAAACGCCTTGCACTTCGGCGCGAGCTCTTCAGCGATGGCGCCGATGCCAAAAACCCCGACCGTCTTGTTGTGCAGAAGCCGGGCCGGAAAGCGCGCCCATTCGCGAGCGTCCTGGGCTCGCACGGCGCGCGGGATATCGCGGGCCAGCGCCAGCATCGAGCCGATCGCCGCTTCCGACACCGGCGCTCCGTGAATGCCGTGAATGTTGGTGACGATGATATCTTTGCGCAGCACCGGCCGGTCGATCAGATTGTCGACGCCGGTGCCCAGCGCTTGAACCCATTTCAGGTTGGCGCCGGCGCGTAGCACGTCATCGGACAGCCGCGGCGCGAAGGTGACGAGAATATCTGCATCGGCGATGTAGGGACCGACCTTGGTGTGGTGATCCACCAGATTGACGTTCAGCTCCGGGAATTTCGCCTTCAGGCGGTCGCGGTATTGATTATTGAGTTCCGGCGTCAGCGTCAGAAGGATCAGCAGATTTGTCATGCGCCTTGAGGTGTTAATGTGGCCGCGTCGCAGGAAGGCGTTATATACATTTGTGACAGACGCCGCCAAGTTTTGGCGCAACGGGTCGCGCGCAACACGGCCTCGCTCAAGTAGGCGTCGCGCGGCTAGGCGACCTGAGCTAGACTGGCTTTGTTCGGCCTCAGTCCTTTCAGGAGCACACGATGCCCATCGATCTTTCCGCGGTGAATTGGCTTTACGTCGCGATATTGTCGCTGTTGGTCTTTATAGCTGCGCTGCTTGGAAGCCTGATTTCATTTCGCAACAAGTTCGCTGCCGCGATCCTTGCCGCCGTCCTGTTCGCGGCCGGATTCGTATTCTGGACCTATTACCCGCACGACAATCTGCCGTCGCCGCTGAATTCGATGCCCATCAGCGCGAAGTAGGCCGGAACGGGCCGGCGCAGCCGCCTGCGGGTTGACCTTTTTAACGGTCCCGTTATGCGTAAACTCTATCTGCCGGGAGAAATGGGGACGCGATGAACAAGGTCTATGCGGATGCCACATCCGCACTGGCCGGGTTGCTTAAGGATGGCATGACCATCATGGCAGGCGGTTTCGGCCTGTGCGGCATTCCGGAAACTTTGATTTCTGCAATCCGGGAGTCCGGGGTCAAAAACCTGACCGTGGTTTCCAATAATTGCGGAACGGACGGCAAGGGGCTCGGCCTTCTCCTCGACACCCGGCAGATCAAGAAAATGATCTCGTCGTACGTCGGCGAGAACAAGACCTTCATGAACCAGTACCTCGCGGGAGAGCTCGAGATCGAGTTCAATCCGCAAGGCACCTTGGCGGAGCGCATCCGTGCCGGCGGCGCCGGCATTCCAGCGTTCTTCACCAAGACCGGCGTCGGCACCCTGATTGCCGAGGGCAAGCCGGTGCAGGAATTCGAGGGCGAGCGCTATGTGATGGAGCGTGGCCTGGTAGCGGATTTGTCGATCGTGCACGCCTGGCTCGGCGATACCGAGGGCAACCTCGTTTACCGCAAGACGGCGCGCAACTTTAACCCGCCGATGGCGACCGCGGGCAAAGTAACCATCGCCGAAGTGGAAAAGATCGTGGAGCCGGGCCAGATCGATCCGGACCATATCATGACGCCGGGAATCTTCGTTCAGCGCATCGTCAGCGTGCCGAACGCAGTCAAGCACATTGAACAGCGCACCGTGCGCAAGCGAGCTTGAGAGGAATTAACATGCCTTGGACCCGCGATCAGATGGCGGAACGCGCCGCGCAGGAATTACAGGACGGCTTTTACGTCAATCTCGGCATCGGCATTCCGACGCTGGTGTCGAACTACATTCCGAAAGGAATGTCGGTGCAGTTGCAGTCGGAGAACGGCATGCTCGGCACCGGCCCATTTCCGTATGAGGGCGATGAAGATCCCGATCTCATCAATGCCGGCAAGCAGACCGTCACCGAACTGCCGACCACAAGCTATTTCAACTCCGCGGACTCGTTCGGGATGATCCGCGGCGGGCATATTAACATCGCGATCCTCGGCGCCATGCAGGTTGCTGAGAACGGCGACATTGCCAACTGGATGATCCCGGGCAAGCTGGTGAAGGGCATGGGCGGCGCCATGGACCTTGTCGGCGGCGTCAAGAAAGTCGTCGTGGTCATGGAGCACTCTGCCAAAGGCGAGTTCGAAGTTGTTGCATCGCTGCAATCTTCCGCTTACCGGCGCTGGCGTTATCGATATGGTGATCACGGATCTCGGCGTATTTACCGTCGATCGCGACGGCGGCGGCGGTTTGACGCTTGTCGAGCTTGCGCCCGACGTGTCGCTCGACGACATCAAGAAGAATACCCAGGCGAGCTACAAAGTCGCCAATACGCTGAAGAAGCATTAGCGCGGGTGTTCATAGTTCCGACTTAAGCTGCCGCACGGCCACGGGCGGTATCTACAGCTTGATGAGCGATCTCGACGCAGTTACGCCCCTTGCATTTGGCTTGGTAAAGGGCGGTGTCTGCCGCCTTTATCAGGTCCCGCGGTTGCAATCCTTGCCGTGGAATCATTGAAGCTACGCCGATGCTCACTGTCGGTGTGCTATCCGGGCGACCTTGTTGGTCCGCGCGTAGAGCTAGAATGCTTTCGCGAATCCTTTCTGCAAGGGATGCTGCGTCAGCAATTGAAGTATCAGGGAGCAGAACCACAAATTCTTCACCGCCATAGCGAGCGCATAAATCGCCTGCGCGTCGGGCGCTGGATTCAATGCAATGCGCGATCGACAGGAGCGCAGCATCGCCTGCCTGATGACCGAACTGGTCGTTATATTCCTTGAATTTGTCCGCATCGATCATCAGCATTGCAAATGAGCTTTGAGCGCGCTGGGCACGGCGCCATTCGATATCAAATACTTCGTCGAGGCGCCGCCGGTTGCACAGATTGGTAAGGCCGTCGGTCGTTGCCGCAATAGAAAGCTGAAACTCAGCCTCGCTTCGCCGCTTAAGTGCGTAAGTAAGAAATATGATCAATGCGACATTGATCGCGCACATCACCAGCATGATCGAACCGATGAGCAGCGCCTTCTGCCGCCAAGTGGAAAAAATTGTGTCGAGCGAGATGCCGTAGCTTAACATCAATGGCTGTCCGGCAATGTGCTGAAACACGTATAGCCGATCCACGCCATCGATTCCGGCGACATCCTCGAACGAGCCGGATTCGTATCCGGTAGTTTGTCGGAAGATCCGCGAAGACGCGAAGTTGCGGCCTATCATTTCGGTCGAAAACGGCGAGCGCATAACCAGCGATCCGTCGTCACGCACAAGAGTTAATGCGTCTCGATCTCCCCGCTTAACTTTCTCGAATATTTTTTGGAAATAACTGAGACGCAAAGTGCCAACAACCACGCCCAGAAACGAGCCGTCTGTGTTTGTCAGCCGTCTGCTGATTGCTATGAGGCTCTCGCCGTCGGCGGCGACCCACGGACGACTCAAATAGGAGTCCGCGCCAATTTTATATCTCTGGACTTGGAAAAAATCACTTTCCGCGTAGTTGTCGGCGCGCGGCGTGAGTGTTCGTGAATTGGTGACGACGGTTCCATTCTTGTCGAGCACAAAAATCGATCCCATGTCTTTCGCTGTAGCAGCGCGGTCGAATAGAACAAGCTGCCGCAGCTCCGGATTCAATTTTGATACCTCTGGAAGTTTCATCCCCTCTACGACGGCCTGCAATGAGAGATCGTACAGTTCCAGATTTCTCCCGATCTCCGAACTCATCGCGGCGATTACGTTTGATGCGGCCTGCATCGCCTTGTCGCGCTCTTGATTGCGGCTTTCCCACAGGACGAATGCCAGGATGGCCGAAAATCCAAGGGTGATTGTCAGGCCGAGAGCAATAAGCGCTTTGGCGTATCTTTGCTGACGTGCTGCAAATTGGGGCGGCAAGGCAATTCCCCGAGAGTTCATCCCCGGCGGCCGTAATAACAATCTCTCGTTGACGCTCTGCCCGAGCGGCCCAGAAAATCCGTCTTACTGTATTAAGGTATTGGTAAGCGTGAGGCTTATCTGGCAAATAGTGAAGCGGGAGCCGGATCAATTGTCCGGCTTTGATGGCCATTTGAAATTGACGCAGCCGACTGGTTCCTGGGCGAAGCAGGGGCCGGGCAACCGCACATGCGGTAAGAACAAGGACTATTTTTACGGCGAGTATCCTAATCGACCGCGATCATGACGCTGGTGGCTTTGATAATGGCTACCGCGTTTTGGCCGGCCTTCAGGCCGAGTTCGTCCACGGATTCATTCGTGATGGAAGCGGTCACAACCTGGCCCGGTGCAATCTCAAGCCGGACATGGGAGGTGGTCGCGCCCTTTTTTACGTCGACGATCTTGCCTTTGAGTTGATTGCGCGCGCTGATTCTCATGATGGGTCCCTTCAAATAAGGTGCCGCGCAGCTATCCCGCGCGAGCGTGTGAATGGTCTAGACGGTTCGAGCGCTTACGGCGCGTTACCGGCTGCTAAGGACCGTAATCTACCTGCTTGATGGATGGCAATAACGATGCAACAACCAGCCGCCCGCCTATTGACCTGCGTGATCCTGCCCGGCAATCGGGACGCGCTTTTCCGGATCACGCGCGAACGGAGAGAGACGTCTGATGCGTACCGTCATACTTGAAGAACACTTTTCGGTTCCTGCCGCGGCGAGCCGCGTCGACAAGGAAACCATGGCGAAGCGTGGTTACAAGCCGCGAGCGCCGCGTCCGGACGTACCCAATCCACTCGCGCTGTTGCCTGAGCTCGGCGAGCAGCGTTTGAAGTTGATGGATGAGGCCGGCATTGATGTCGAAGTGCTGTCGAACAGCGGCCCCGGACCTGATCTGGTGCCGGGCCCGGATGGCATCGCCATGGCCCGCCAGGTTAACGATTATCTGGCCGCCGCTTGCGCGAAACATCCCGATCGCTTTGCAGGCTTTGCCTCGCTGCCGATGCTGAGCCCTGACGATGCGGCAAAGGAGCTTCATCGCACGGTGAAAGAGCACGGCTTTGTCGGTGCGATGGTGAACGGCACGACCGACGGGCGGTTCCTCGATCATCCAAGCTATGATCCGATCCTGGCTGCCGCGGTGGAGCTCGACGTTCCGGTCTACATTCATCCGCACATTCCGCCGGCTGCGGTGCGCGAGGCTTACTTCTCCGGCCTGCCGGAAGGAGCGGGGCGTGTTCTGGAAACCGCCGGCTGGGGCTGGCACTCGGAAGTCGCGGTTCACGTGATGCGCATGGTCGTCGCGGGAACGCTCGACAAGCATCGCAAGCTCAAGCTCATCATCGGCCACATGGGCGAAATGCTGCCGATGATGCTTGATCGCGCCAGCCAGGTTTTCTCGGGCGACATCGGGCATCTGAAACGGACAGTGCCGCAGACGATCCTCGATCAGGTATGGATTACGACCAGTGGCATCTTCAACGAGCCGCCTTTGTATGTGGCGCTGACGACGTTCGGCATCGACCGCATCATGTTCTCGGTGGATTATCCGTATTCGACGCACATGAGCGGCCGCGAGTTCCTGAACAAGATCTGGCTCGCGCCCTCGGATATGGAGAAGCTTTGCCACGGCAACGCCGATGCTCTCCTGAAGCTCAAGGTCTAAGGGCACTGCACAGAGGGCCAGGCGCCCGGCAAGTCTGCCATGCGCCAGGCCCTCAATGACTTCGCTACATTTTGCCGGTATTGACGGATCAAGCTCCGCCGGGAGGCTTGATGGACGCCCAGGTTAGCGAAGGCTTTCAGCCGCCGCACGTGACAGCTATGTCGGCCGCACCGCTCGCGGCGCGTGATGCCCTTAGCCATCGCGAAAAACGCATCATCGCTCTCAGCATGATGCTGCCGGTCTTTCTCGGCTCCGTCGACCAATCGATTATGGCTACGGCGCTGCCGACCATTGGCCGCGTATTCAACAACATGCACGACCTGCCGTGGGTCGTTACGTCGTATCTGATTGCAGCGACGGCGTTGACGCCCCTCTACGGCAAGTTTGCCGACATTTACGGGCGACGAGCCACGTTACTGATCGCACTCAGTATCTACATGTCGGGCGCGGTTATTTCGGCCTCATCCCAGAGCCTGCTGATGCTGATTTTGGGCCGTGTCGTGCAAGGGGCCGGTGGCGGCGGGTTGACCGCGACGGCTCAGATGGTGCTCGGGGATATCGCGTCGCCAAAAGATCGCGCCAAATATTACATCTATTTTTCGATTGCCTTCACGACCGCCGGCGGATGTGGACCGGCGCTGGGCGGCTGGATTTGCGATCATCTCTCATGGTGGATGATCTTTATTTGGAAGATTCCCAATATGCATCATGGCGGGCATTTTGGCTTTGACGATGTTGCGCCGGCTGCCGTTTCACGGGCGTCCGCATCGACTGGATTTCATCGGTGCGGTGTTGATCATGGCGGCAAGCTGCTCCTTCATGTTGGCCCTTAATGTCGGCGGCGTCCGCTATCCGTGGGTTTCTTCGCCGGTCATTGCTCTGCTGGGCTGCGCGCTCTTTGTCGGCGCCGGTTTCGTCGTGCGCATGCGAACCGCGCGTGAGCCGCTCATTCCGATCGCGGTGCTGGCCGATTCGAGCGCGCGCCTTGCCATGATCGGGCACTCGTTCGGCTGGGGTTCGATCATGTGCCTGAATATTTTTCTGCCGATGTATTTGCAGAGCGCGCTCGGCTGGTCGGCAACAGAGTCGGGCGCGAGCGTGATGATTCTGATGGTGACGCTCAACGCCACAGCCGGGCTGTCGAGCCAGCTCGTTGCGCGGGTCAAGCATTACAAGCTGTTGCCGAATGTTTTTATGGTGCGTGGGTATCGGCGCCATGATGGCGCTCGCATACTTTGCAAATTCGATGACGCCGCTGCGTTTGGAAATCATTCTCTTTCTGATCGGCATCGGTTTTGGTCCGACCGCTCCGCTGACCCAGGTCGATGCTGCAGAACACCGTGGCGCTGCATCATCTCGGCTCTGCGATTGGCACGATGAATTTCGTGCGCACACTGATGAGCACGATTCTCGTCGCGGTATTCGGCGCGATTGTCCTGGCGAATGCTCCCGTCGCGGGCTCGACCGATGCCGCCGAAGTGCATGCTCTGGCGGCAACCTCGGTCACGACTTTCTCGCACGTTTTCCTTGGCGTCGTCGTGCACCATGACGATCGCCTTCATCGCGATGCTGGTGATCGAGGAAAAGCCGCTCTCCGCGACCATGCCGGAGCCGCAGCCATAACGGTTTTGCCGGGCCGCTTGCCTTTGTGCCGCCTTACGCGCAATTAGGGCGGCGATGCGGCATTCCATAACGGGTGAGTGCCGCCGAGGGGCATGGTCAAGATACTGAAAATAAATGTATTTCAGCGCAATTGCCGGCGGAATCCGCCGGCTTGCGAAAACCATCACGGCCATTTGAACCTGACCACCGCAAGTTCGCGACCAAGGAATGAGCTGACCTAGAGTGATGCAGGCACCGTCAGACGAGATTCTGATCGGCCGTATCGCGCGCGGTGACAAGCTCGCGATGCAGGTGCTGTTCGCACGGCATCATGTGCGGATTTATCGTTTCATCCTTCGCCTCATGCGTGACGAGATGGCGGCGGAGGATGTGATCAGTGAAGTTTTTCTGGACGTCTGGCGTCAGGCCAGCCGTTTTGAAGGCAGAAGCGCGGTTTCGACGTGGCTGATCGCCATCGCGCGTTTCAAGGCTTTATCGATGCTGCGCAAGCGGCGTGAGGAGGGCCTTGATGACGCGATGGCGGAACAGATTGAGGAACCGTCGGACAATCCGGGGCTTGCCACCGAGAAGCGGGATAAAGGGGACAAATTGCGACAGTGCCTCTCGGCGCTGTCGCCGGAACACCGGGAGGTGATCGATCTGGTCTACTACCACGAGAAATCCGTGGAGGAGGTAGCTCGGATCGTTGGCATTCCGGAGAACACGGTGAAGACCCGCATGTTCTATGCACGCAAAAAGCTTGGGGAGCTGTGCAAGGCGGCGGGAATTGACCGAGGGTGGCCATAATGACGAACGAGCAAGATATCGCGCCGACTGAAATCGAGGCGCTGTTGCCATGGTACGCCGCAGGAACGTTGCGGCGTCGCGACCGGCAGCGGGTCGAAGCCGCGCTGCGCAACGATCCAGGCCTTGCGCGGCAAGCCGAGCTTGCGCGTGAAGAGCTGGCCGAAACGATTTCACTCAATGAGTCGCTCGGTGTGCCGACCGCGCGTGCGATGGACCGTCTGATGGCGGGGATCGACGAGGAGACGCGGGCCGCGCGCAAACCTGCCTCGCCGCGCGTGGTTGCGGGCCGGTTTGCGACCTTTATTGCAGGGTTCTCGCCGCGCACACTCGCGATTGCGGCTTCGGTCGCCTGCCTTGCTATCGCTTTGCAGGCTTCGGTGCTGGTCAGCATGCTGACCAAGCCTGCCGCCGAACAGAACGTCGCAGCTGGCGACACCATTCATGGTCACGGCACCTTCGCCATGGTCCGTTTCGCTAGGGAGGCGAGCGCAGCCGAGATCACCCGGTTCCTGGAGAACAACCAGGCGACCCTGGTCGATGGACCGCGGCCTGGCGGGGTTTATCGAGTTCGTATCGCCGTGACAAAACTCGCCAAGGGCGAGTTTTCCCGCATCGTCTCGCGTATGCGGGAAGACCGGGTTGTGGCCTCCGCCGAGCCAGTCGAGCCCAGCGAATAGCCCGGGTTGGGGCTTGAACCTTTCCGGTGTGAGCAGTGACCAACGAGTGGCGGCATTAAAGCCGCCATCGGCCCGCATCCCCCGACGCCGGCGCCGATATTTCCTGGACCCGCCCGGACTCGTCCCCACCGGGCGGGTCTTCATTTTTAAGCCCTTTTTTCAGGCACCCGTGGTGCGTGGCGGCCGTTAGCAATGTTGTCGCGCCGCTTGCGTTTGGCCTTTACGCTTTCCCCGAAACATGCAGACAATGGCCGCTGTGGGGGAAACGTTGTGGGTTCCGAAACTGTCCTCGAGACAGAGGACCTGACCAAGGAATTTGCCGGCTTTGTTGCGGTGCGTTCGGTCAACCTGCGCGTCGCGCGCGGCGGTATTCACGCCCTGATCGGCCCGAACGGTGCCGGCAAGACCACAGTCTTCAATCTGCTGAGCAAGTTCCTGCAGTCCGACCCGCGGCCGGATTGTTTTTGACGGCCGCGACGTCACCGCGCTTGAGCCGGCCGACGTCGCGCGGCTTGGACTGGTGCGCTCGTTCCAGATTTCGGCGGTGTTCCCGCACCTGACCGTGCTCGAGAATGTTCGCATCGCGTTGCAGCGCAAGCGCGGCGGCTCATTCGATTTCTGGCGCTCCAAACGGGTGCTGCACGCGCTCGACGATCGTGCCATGGCGCTGATCACCGACGTCGGGCTCGCGCCTTACGCCGACGTGCTGGCGGTCGAATTGCCGTATGGCCGCAAGCGCGTTCTGGAAATCGCGACCACGCTCGCGCTCGATCCCGAAATGCTGCTGCTCGACGAGCCGATGGCGGGAATGGGCAATGAAGATATCGCCCGCATCAGCGCACTGATCAAATCGCTTGCGGAAAAGCGCACGGTGCTGATGGTCGAACATAATCTCAGCGTAGTCGCCAATCTATGCGATCGCATCACCGTGCTGACGCGCGGCCACGTGCTCGCCGAGGGCGACTACAAGACCGTGTCGGCGGATCCGGCGGTGCGTGAGGCCTATCTGGGGACGGGTCATGCCTGACACGCGCCCCATGCTTGCCGTCGACAGTCTCGAGGCGTGGTATGGCGAGTCCCATATTCTTCACGGCGTTACTTTCGATGTGCAGCCGGGCGAAGTCGTCACGTTGCTCGGCCGCAACGGCGTCGGCAAAACCACGACGCTCAAAGCTATCATGGGTATCGTCGAGAAGCGCACAGGCTCGGTGCGTCTCGGGGATCGCGAACTCATCAAGCTGCCGTCAAATGCAATTGCGCGCACCGGCATTGCTTTTTGCCCGGAGGAGCGCGCGATCTTCTCCAGCCTCGACGTGAAGGAAAACCTGTTGCTGCCGCCGCTGGTGCGGCCCGGCGGCCTCGACCTCGATCGCATCTTCGTGCTGTTTCCAAATTTGCGCGAACGGCTGAGGAGTCAGGGCACCAAGCTTTCCGGCGGTGAGCAGCAGATGCTGGCAATTGCCCGTATCCTGCGCACCGGCGCGCGACTGTTACTGCTGGACGAGCCGACCGAGGGGCTGGCGCCCGTCATCATCCAGCAGATCGGTCAAACCATCGGCATGCTCAAGGCGCAAGGCTTCACCATTCTTCTGGTTGAGCAAAACTTCAATTTCGCCGCCACGGTTGCCGATCGCTACTACGTCATGGAGCACGGCCGGATCGTCGATCAATTTTCGACCCCTGAACTAAAAGCCAATATGGGAAAGCTCCACGACTACCTTGGAGTTTGATAGCTTGAGCGAACGAAAAAGATGAACAGAGGGAGATTGAGTATGAAACTCGCAGGGAAAGTTGCACTGGTGCTTGGAGCGTTGCTGGGTACGGCGGCGCATGCGGAAGACCTCTCCGTCAAAATCGGCGTGATGAGCGACATGTCCGGGCTTTACGCCGACCTGGGCGGCCCAGGCTCCGTCACTGCCGCAAAACTGGCAATCGAGGATTTCAATCCCGCAGCGCACGGGATGAAAGTCGAGATGGTCACCGGCGACATGCTGAACAAGCCGGATGTCGGCGCCAATCTGGCCCGGCAATGGTACGACTTCGGCGTCGACATGATCGTCGACGTGCCGAACTCCGGCGTGGCGCTCGCTGTCAACGAAGTCGCGCGCGAGAAGAACAAGGCGCTTCTCCTCTCCGGTCCTGCAAGCTCCGATCTTACCGGGCCAAAATGCTCTCCCGACACGATTCACTGGACCTACGACACCTGGATGCTGGCCAACGGCACCGGGAAGGCACTCGTCAAAACCGGTGGCGACAGCTGGTTCTTCATCACTGCGGACTATGCATTCGGCCACGCCCTCGAGCGCGACACCACGGCGGTCGTGCAGGCCAATGGCGGCAAAGTGCTCGGCAGCGTGAACGTGCCGCTCAACACCAGCGACTTCTCCTCGTATCTCCTTCAGGCTCAGACCTCCAAGGCGAAGATCATCGGTCTCGCCAACGCCGGCGGCGATACCATCAATTCCATCAAGCAGGGCTCCGAATTCGGCATCACTGCCGGAGGTCAGCATTTCGCCGGCCTGCTCGTGTTCATCAGCGACGTGAATTCGCTTGGACTGAAGACCGCTCAGGGGCTTGTTCTGACGGCGACGTGGTATTGGGACATGACCGACGCCAATCGCGCATGGACCAAGCGCTGGCAGGCGGAACATTCCGGCAAGTTCCCGACAATGGTGCAGGCCGGCGTTTATTCGGCCACGCTTCATTACCTTAAGGCGGTTGCGGCACTGAAGAGCAGTTCGGACGGCAAGGCCGTTATCGCAAAGATGAAAGAGATGCCGACCGACGATCCGCTGTTCGGCAAGGGCTCGATCCGCGCCGACGGCCGCAAGATTCATCCGGCCTATTTGTTTGAAGTGAAGAAGCCGGAAGAGTCCAAGTACCCAGGCGACTATTACACGCTGCGCGCCACCATTCCGGCGGAAGAAGCGTTCCGGCCGATGAAGGACGATAACTGTCCGATGATCAGCAACTGATCGCAACGATAAAAGGGCCAAAGGCCCGCTAGCAGGGAGGATTGGCAATGAGACTTGCGGGTAAACTGGCAATTGCCGGTGCCGTGCTGGCGTGTTTTGCCGGCACGGCGCAGGCCCAGCTCAACGTCAAGATCGGCGTGCTTACCGATATGTCGAGCCTTTACGCCGACGACAACGGTCAGGGTTCGGTTGTCGCAGCCAAGATGGCGGTGAAGGATTTCAATCCGGCCGCTCACGGCATGAATGTCGAGGTCATCAGCGCCGATCACCAGAACAAGCCGGATGTCGGCGCCAACATCGCGCGGCAATGGTACGACTCCGGCGTCGATATGATCGTCGACGTGCCGAATTCGAGCGTGGCGCTCGCGGTCAACGAAGTCGCGCGCGAGAAGAACAAGGTATTCCTCGTCTCCGGCGCGGCGATCTCGGATTTGACGGGCCCGAAGTGCTCGCCGAACACCATGCACTGGACCTACGACACCTGGATGCTGGCCAACGCAACCGGCAAATCCATGGTGAAAACCGGCGGCGATACCTGGTTCTTCCTGACCGCCGACTATGCCTTCGGTCATGCGCTGGAGCGTGACACGGCGGCGGTCGTCGCCGCCAACGGCGGCAAGGTGCTCGGCGAAGTCAGCCATCCGCTCAACAGCCAGGACTTCTCGTCGTTCCTGCTGCAGGCGCAGGCCTCGAAAGCCAAGATCATCGGTCTTGCCAATGCCGGCGGCGACACCATCAATGCGATCAAGCAAGGCTCCGAGTTCGGCATCACGGCGGGCGGCCAGCACTTCGCCGCGCTGCTGTTCTATCATCGGCGACGTGCAGGCGCTCGGTCTGAAGATCGCCCAAGGCCTCGTTCTCACCGAGACCTTCTATTGGGACATGAACGATGGCACCCGCGCCTGGACCAAGCGCTGGCAGGCTGAGATGCCGGGCAAATTCCCGACCATGAACCAGGCGGGCGATCTACGCGGCGATCTTGCATTATCTGAAGGCGGTCGCAGCGCTGAAGTCCAAAGATGACGGCAAGGCCGTCGTCGCCAAGATGAAGGAGATGCCGACCGACGATCCGCTGTTCGGCAAAGGCTATATCCGCGCCGACGGCCGCAAGATCCACCCGGCCTATCTGTTCGAGGTGAAGTCGCCCGAGGAGTCGAAATATCCGGGCGACGATCTACAAGCTGCGCAGCCACCATTCCGGCGGAGGAAGCGTTCCGTCCGATGAAAGACGACAATTGCCCGCTGGTCACCAACTGAACGTCGTGTCAGCCTCTCCCCGCATTCGCAGGGAGAGGCGTATCTTACGGCAGCTCATGATGTTCGAGATTTTCGGTGTTCCGTCCCAGGCGCTGTTCGGGCAATTGTTGCTCGGCCTGATCAACGGCTCGTTCTATGCGCTGCTGAGTCTCGGGCTCGCCGTCATCTTCGGCATGCTCAACATCATCAATTTCGCCCACGGCGCGCTGTACATGATGGGCGCGTTCACCGCCTATCTGCTGCTGCAATATCTCGGCATCAATTATTGGGCGGCGCTGGTCATCGTGCCGATCGTGATCGGCGCACTCGGTATCGTGATCGAGCGGCTGTTCCTGCAGCACATGCGCAAGCTCGATCATCTCTACGGCCTGATCCTGACTTTCGGTCTGGCGCTGATCATCGAAGGCCTGTTCCGCAATACTTATGGCTCGTCCGGCCAGCCCTATGCGGTGCCGGATGCGCTGCAAGGCGGGCACAATCTTGGCTTCATGTTTCTTGCCGAACTATCGCGCCTGGGTGATCGCCGTTCTCGCTCGTGGTCTGCTTCGCGACCTGGTTCGGCATCGAGCGCACGCGGCTTGGCTCCTATCTCCGCGCCGCGACCGAAAATCCGACCATGGTGCGCGCCTTCGGCATCAACGTGCCGCGCATGATCACGCTGACCTACGGCTTCGGCGTCGGGCTCGCGGCGCTCGCCGGCGTCATGGCGGCGCCGATCTACAATGTTTCGCCGCAGATGGGCTCCGACCTCATCATCGTGGTGTTCGCCGTCGTGGTGATCGGCGGCATGGGCTCGATCATGGGCGCGATCATTACCGGCTTCGTCCTCGGCATCGTCGAGGGCCTGACCAAAGTGTTTTTCCCGGAAGCCTCCAACACCGTGATCTTCGCCATCATGATCATCGTGCTGCTGGTGCGGCCCGGCCGGGCTGTTCGGGCGGCGCCGCATGACGGAGCCGTCGCCGATCCGCAGGCTAGTGCAGCCGCGCCGCGAGACGATGCCTGGAGCTTCGTCGCCGCTTTCGCCGTGATGCTGGTGTTCTTTCGCGATCGCGCCGTTCGTCATCTATCCGGTCTTTCTGATGGAGGTGTTGTGCTTCGCGCTGTTCGCCTGCGCCTTCAACCTCCTGATCGGTTATGTCGGCCTGGTGTCGTTCGGCCACGCGCTGTATTTCGGCTGGGCCAGCTATTTCGCCGCCTATGCCGCCAAGTCGTGGGGCTTGCAGCCGGAGTTCGCGGTGCTGATCGGCACCGCGGCCGCCGCGGTGCTCGGCGTGATCGCCGGAAGCGTCGCCATCCGCCGTCAGGGCATCTACTTCGCCATGATCACGCTGGCGCTGGCGCAGATGATGTATCTCGTGGCGCTGCGCGTGAAGATGACCGGCGGCGAAGACGGCATCCAGGCTGTGCCGCGCGGCCGCCTGTTCGGTCATGTTCGATCTCGGCAACGAAATGACGATGTATGTCTTCGTCCTTGTCGTCGTGCTGGCCGCCTTCCTCATGATCTACCGCATCATCAATTCGCCGTTCGGCGAAGTGCTCAAGGCGATCCGCGAGAACGAGCAGCGCGCCATCTCGCTCGGCTACAAGACCGACCGCTACAAGCTCGTCGTCTTTCATGCTGTCGGCGACGCTGGCCGGCTTGCCGGCTCGCTCAAGGCGCTGGTGTTTCAGCTCGCTTCGCTCACCGACGTGCACTGGAACATGTCTGGCGAGGTGGTGCTGATGACGCTCGTCGGCGGCCTTGGCACGGTATTCGGCCCCGTGGTCGGCGCCTTTGCCATCGTCGCGATGGAGAACTATTTCTCGGCGTTCGGCCAATGGGTGCTGGTCATCCAGGGCGTGATCTTCGTGGTCTGCGTGCTGCTGTTCCGGCGCGGCATCGTCGGCGAGATTGGGCAACGTCGCTGCGCATCAAGCTGTGAGCGCGAGCCGGATTATCGCGATCAACATCAAGAGGAGGATCGTCATGAGTGCGGAAGCGCGTTTGAAGGAACTGGGCATCGTGCTGCCGTCGGTGCCGAAGCCGGTCGCCAATTATTTGCCGTACCGGCTGGCCGGAAATATTCTGTATCTGGCGGGGCAGGGGCCGCGCGACGAAAGCGGCAAGCAGCTGACCGGCAAGGTCGGCGCCGAGATCAGCATCGAGGAGGGCTACCGGCGCGCCCGCTTGTCGGGCTGGGCCTGCTCGCCTGCCATGCGCGACGCGTTCGGCTCGCTCGACCGCGTCGACTACATCGTCAAGCTTCTTGGCATGGTCAACGCCACGCCGGAGTTCAACGACTCCCCGAAGGTCATCAACGGCTGCTCCGACTTGTTTGTCGAGGTATTCGGCGAGGCCGGCCGCCACGCCCGCTCGGCCGTCGGCAACGTCATGCTGCCGAACCAGATTTCGGTCGAGATCGAGGGCATCGTCGCGGTGAAAGCGCTGATACGCGCCGAATCGGATTTGCACGGAGTTATCCCCAAACTGGAAGTCAACAAAAACGTCCTAACAAACACCAAATCTATTTCGTTGCTCGAATCAAACACACACAATGAATATGCGGAAGCGTCGATTTAACGCGGCGCTTCTGGCTCTTTTCATGTCGGAACGGCAAACAGTACCGTACGACAGTGTCGCGCGCAAATGGCTCGCCTTGGCGGAGCGTCGGTACGCGCATTTCATCGAACTTGTCGGATACCGGCCGCTGGCGGCACTATTTCACACGGCGCCGAGTTCGACCTCGAAATGCGCAAGGCCGCGATGCTGCGGGATCAGTGGGCCGGCATTGCCGGCGTGCCGATCGAGTTCGAGGAGGCGGCGGAAGAGCCGTCCGTCGCTTCGCGGCGCATGCTGCCTAAGCCATACTGTTTGGGCCTTTATTTCGTGGGCTTGACTCGCCGCGCCGCGCTGGGGCATCGCTTTTGCCGCGCTGCTCGGCGCTTATCCACAGGCTTGCTCCGCGCGCAGATTGCGCCGAGTGGACTATCCGCAACCTCGCCGCTGCCTCAAACCTCAATGCGTGATCAGCCATGACGAGTGCTTTGTTTTCGCCGATCCGGCTTGCCGGTCTCGAACTGCCAAACCGCATCGTCGTTGCGCCGATGTGCCAGTACAGCGCCGATGACGGCGTCGGTAACGACTGGCACATGACCCATCTCGGCATGCTGTCGAATTCCGGCGCCGGGATGCTGGTGATCGAGGCCACCCATGTCGAGCGCCGCGGCCGCATCACCCATGGCTGTCTGGGCCTCTATTCCGACGCCTGCGAGGCGGCGCTTGGAGCGGATCGTCTATCACTGCCACCACATCGGCACGGCGAAGATCGCCATCCAGCTTGCGCATGCCGGTCGCAAGGCGTCCTCGCAGCGGCCCTGGGAAGGCGCCAAGGCGCTCGGCCGACGGAGGATCCGTGGCCGACCATCGCGCCTTCGGCGCTTCCGTTCGGGCCCGGCTGGCATACGCCGCGCGCCATGAACGAGGACGACATGGCGCGCGTCACTACGGCGTTCACCGACGCCGCCAAGCGCTCGCTGCGCGTCGGCTTCGACGCCATCGAGCTGCATTTCGCCCACGGTTATCTGCTGCATAGCTTCGTCTCGCCGCTGTCGAACAAGCGCAACGACGCCTATGGCGGCTCGTTCGAAGGCCGCATGCGCTTTCCGCTCGAGGTGGTGCGCTCGGTCCGCGCCGTGGTGCCGCGCGAGATGCCGCTCGGCGCCCGCATCACCGGCACCGATTGGGTGGACGGCGGCCTGACCGCCGACGACGGCGTTGCGACCGCCAAGGCGCTGAAAGCCGCCGGCCTCGACTATATCGATGTCTCGTCGGCCAACATCACGCCGGACAGCCGCTGGCCGAGCGAACCCGGCTTCAACGTGCCGATCGCCGAGCGGGTGCGCCGCGAGAAGCCGGGATTGCGACGCGCGCGGTCGGCATGATCGCCGACGCCAAGCAGGCCGAGGACATCGTCGCGCAGGGCAAGGCCGACATGGTCGCGATGGCGCGCGCCTTTCCTCGACGATCCGCATTGGGGCTGGCACGCCGCGCAGACACTCGGCGCCGAGGTGGCGCGGCCGCCGCAATACGCGCGCACGGCGCCGAAGCTATGGCCCGGCGCGGCTTTGCGCGGGTGAGGTGACGGCGCCGTAGCGCGCGCGCGAGCGAGCGCCGGCTCGACGCCGAGATAGTAGGCGAGCCGCAGCCGCCACATCAGCAGGATGGTGCGCAAGACGCCGTTTTGCTCCCAGCGCCGGCCGGATGTGACAACCGGCGTGGCGATGCAGAACGGCCGGCATAGCCGTTTGAGCCGCTGCGAGATCGCGATGTCTTCCATCAGCGGCAGGTCGGGAAATCCGCCGACCGCCAGGAATGCCTCGCGGCGTGACGAAAATCGCCTGATCGCCGGTGGCGATGCCGGTCAGTCGCGAACGCCAATTGATCATGCGGGCGATGACCGCAAGAAGCGGATGGCGCCCGGCAATGCGCAGATCGAAGCGGCCCCAGGCGCGGCGGTGCAGCGCGGCGGCGATCAGGCAAGTCGGCATCTGTCAGGAAGCGTAGTATCGGCGTGCAGAAACAGCAGCGCGTCTCCGGTGCCGAGCGCAGCGCCTGCGTTCAGCGGCGCGCCGCGGCCGCGCGGAGCGGTGATGACGCGGTCGGCCAAGGGTTGCGCCAGTTGCGCCGTGCCGTCACGGCTGCCGCCGTCGGCGACGATGACCTCGGCGCCGCGGGCGCGCAGCGGCGCAAGTGCCTGCAGCGCGCCTGCAATGATTGCCGCCTCGTTGAGGACCGGAATGACGATGGTCAGTCGCCGCATTGATGCCGAAGATGCTACAGGGTTGTGACGAATGCGCAGGCAATAATGCCGAAGTAATGACGATGAGCGATCCGGTTCTGGTCGAAGTCTTGCGCGGAGCGCGGGTCGAAAGCCGCCACCGCGGCGCTGTGGCTGTGGTCGACGCCGATGGCAAGATGGTGTTGCGCTGGGCGATGTCGAAGGCGCCGGTTTTTCCGCGCTCCGCCGTCAAGGCGCTGCAGGCGATGGTATTGGTCGAGACTGGCGCGGCGGAGCAATTCGGCTTCGGCGACGAGGAACTGGCGTTGGCTTGCTCCTCCCACTCACGGCGAGCCGGGACATGTCGTTCGGCGTCACGCGAATGCTGGCGAAAGCCGGTCTCGACGCCTCGGCGCTCGCTTGCGGCGCACATTGGCCGCTGTCGGAGCCGGCGATGTAGCACTTGGCGCGAAGCGGCGAGCCTCGGCACTGCATAACAATTGCTCGGGCAAGCACGCGGGCTTTATCTGCGCCGCCTGCGCTCATGGGGATCGACCACACGAGCTATTGGAAGCCCGACCATCCGGTGCAGCGGCACGTGCTGCGGATACTGGAAGATTTGACGCGGCGAAGTGCTGGGCGAAGACTGCCGCGCCATCGACGGTTGCTCGGTGCCGACCTGGGCGATCCCGCTGCAAAGCTCGCGCATGGCCTTCGCCAAGTTCGCAACCGGCCACAAGATGGCGCCCGAGCGTGCCCGGGCCGCCGCGCGATTGCGCGACGCCTGCACGAAGCAAGCCCTGGCACGTCGCCGGCACCGGCCGGTTCTGCACCGAGATCATGCAGCTTTTCGGCTCGCGCGTGTTCGTCAAGACCGGCGCCGAGGGTGTGTATTGCGGTGCGCTCCCGGAACTCGGGCTCGGCATCTCCATCAAATGCGACGATGGTGCCGGCCGCGCCGCGCAGGCAATCATGGCCGCGCTAATCGCGCGTTTTCTGCCGCTTATCGACAAACCGAGCGCGCGTCGCTCGACCTCTTCCTGCGGCCAACGTTGCGAAACTGGAATGGTTTTGAGGTCGGTGCGCTTAGAGCGACAGAAGCGATCTGACGGGCGCGCGTAGCCGTAATAGAATCGCTCAAGAGTTGTTGCCATCCGACTCGCATGGTTGGCGTTTTGTTCGCGATGCCCCGCCTTTGTCTACAACTCGTCACAATTTCGTTCGATGCCGTCAGGCTCTTGTTCGCGGCAGAACTCGGAACTTTCTGTCACGAACGCCAAATTGTAACCACAGCTGGTTTTCCGGCGTTTCAGTTGGAAAGCTCATGATGGGCCCATGGCTAAAGCACGCGCGATAATTTTCTTCGTTCTCTCTGTCTTTGTTTCGTTCTCTCAGCCTGCGTGGTCGCAGGATCAGAACGCTGTGCCGCCGGCTAATGCCACGATAACCTCCGATCAGGCACGGCAAGCGGTCGATATTCTCCAGGATGACAACAAGCGAAACCAACTGATCCAGACGCTGCAGACGATTGCGAAGGCGTCGCCGGCCCCCGCTGCGTTGAGCACGTCAGCAGCTCCGCCCGCCGGTTCCGGCGACAATCTCGGCGTTCAACTGTTGGCGGAAGTTTCCAACTGGTTCGGCGATGTGTCGGGCGAACTTGCACATGCCGCGCGTTCCGTATCGGATTTCCCCAAGACGTGGCGCTGGCTGGTCCAACAGGCGAGGGATCCTGCGGCGCGCGCGCTGCTGCTGGACACGGCGTGGAAGCTGGCGCTGGTCATAGCGCTTGCCTTCGCAGTCGAATGGGTCATGCGGTTTGCGGTTCGCAAGCCGCTGCGTACGGTCAATCGCTACGTCCCGACCCGCGCGCGCCGAGTCGCCGATCATCCGGCGGCCGAGAACGAAGTCTCTTTGGTGGCTGACGCGCATGAGGTGCGCCGATGGCATTCGATCCTGGACCGAACTTGGCAACTGATTTTGCGATTTCCGTTCGCTCTCGCACGGCTGTGCCTGGATCTGTTGCCGGTCGTCTGCTTCGCTACGGTTGGTAATCTGCTTCTGGCCACGGATATCGGCGGTGAGGCAACACCGCGCGTTGTGATCCTTGCGATCGTTAACGCTTACGTTATTTGCCGCAGTATCTTGTGTGTCACAGCGGCGCTCATTTCGCCGCCGTCAAGCCAGCCAAGCCTTTTTGTTATTCGCGACGAGACCGCCGCGTATCTCGATGTCTGGTGGGCGCGTATTGTGGTCGTCACGGTTTTTGGCGTGGCCTTTGCCAACATTGCTCTTTTGTTGGCCTTTATCGATCGGCTTATTTCGCCACGGTCAGGCTTGTGATGCTGCTGGTGCATCTTTTCGTCGTCATCGTGATCCTGCAATGCCGCCGTAGCGTCGCCGGCTTCATCCGGGCGCGCGATCCCGCACACGGGACGTTTGTCGCGCTTCGCAATCGCCTGGCTGATATCTGGTACATCCCCGCCATCATCCTCGATCTGAGTCTCTGGTCAGTCTGGGCACTGCGGGTACAGAACGGTTACGTCCTGCTGTTGAAATACTCGCTCACGACCGTTGCGGTACTCGTCATTGCCCGTCTCGTTTCGGTCGCGCTGTTGATGACGCTGGATCGGATTTTTCGGATCAATCCGGAGTTCTTGCAGCAATTTCCGGGTCTTGAGGAGCGGGCAAATCGCTATTTTCCGTTGCTCCGTGCGGCAATCTCCAGCCTGGTGGCGATCGTCACGATCGTTGCCCTGCTGGAAATATGGGGCATCGACGCGACCGCGTGGTTCTCCAGCAGTCAGGTCGGCGGCCGTCTGGCTTCCGCGGTGATCACCATCGGTCTTGCCGGTGTGGTGGCGCTCGCCGTTTGGGAAGCGAGCAATGCCGCGATCGAACAGCACCTCTTGCGGCTCTCGCGCGAGGGCAGGTTTGCCCGCGCAACACGCCTGCGAACCTTTTTGCCGATGTTGCGCACCACCTTGCTCGCAATCATCATCACGGTCGTCACTCTTACCGCCTTGAGCGAGCTCGGCGTCAACATTGCGCCGCTTCTGGCCGGCGCGGGGATTATCGGGATCGCCATCGGGTTCGGTTCGCAAAAACTCGTTCAGGATCTCGTTACCGGCCTGTTTCTGCTTCTCGAAAACGCGATGCAGGTCGGCGACACCGTCACGGTGTCAGGACTGACGGGGGTCGTGGAAGCTCTCTCCATTCGCACCATCCGCTTGCGCGCGGGCGATGGCTCCATTCACATCGTACCGTTCAGCTCGGTCACAAGCGTCACCAACACCAACCGCGGTATCGGCAATGCGGCGATCAGCGTTGACGTCGCCTACAAGGAGGACACCGACCGCGTCGGCGAGGTGCTGAAAGAGATTGCAACCAAGATGCGATCGGAGCCTCAATTCAAAGGCATGATCCGCGGCGATCTCGATCTGTGGGGCGTTGACCGGGTGAATGCGTCGATGGCGACTGTCGTGGGCCAGATCGAGTGCACGGATACCGGACGCTGGCCGGTGCAGCGCGAATTCTATCGCCGCATGAAAAAGCGTTTCCAGGAACTGGGAATCGAAATCGCGCGACCGTCGCAAACGACGGTGATTCTGCAGAACCTGCCGACTGCGGCCGATGCTCCTTCGAGCCGATAGCTCGGCTGAGCCGCGGCGGATAGCGTCCGCCAGAGTGTGATAGGGGTCGGAGGCTACAGCTTCTTCAGGTTCGCAGCGGCGATCACAGTTGCCCACGTCTGACTTTCGGTGGCGAGCTCCTTGGTAAAATCCTCCGCGGTCGAGCCAACCGAAGTAAAGCCAAGCGTCGCGATCCGCTCCGCAACGTTCGGCAGGGCAAGAGCGGCGCGGGTCTGATCGCTCAATTGCGTGATGATCGGCTGCGGCGTCCCTGCCGGAACAAAAATGCCAGTCCAGCCTTCGCCTGTCAGATTAGGGTAGCCGGCTTCGGCGATGGTCGGTACGTCGGGAAGCGCGGTTGAACGGCTTTTGCTCATTATCACGAGCACGCGCAGCAAACCGCTCTTGGCGAGCGGAGCCGCAGCGGTAAGCGATGCGAAACATACCTGCGTGTCGCCCGCCAAGACGGCCTGCGTCGCCGGGCCACTGCCGTTGTAAGGCACGTGTACCATGTCAAGATCGAGTTTCTGCTTGAACTGTTCCCCTAGAAGATGAGATGGCGTGCCGACGCCGGCTGATGCGAAGCTGAATTTTCCGGGCGTTGCATGGATCAGCGCGATCAGCTCTTTCACATCGTGCGCGGCAACCGCGTTGTTCACGGAGAGCGCGGTTGGAAAACCGACTGCGAGCGAAACCGGAGCAAAATCCTTAAACGGGTCGTAGTGAACCGTCTCGTAAAGCAGCGGATTGATGACGTGGTTGTTGGCCGTGATGAGCAAAGTGTAGCCATCCGGCTCCGCTTTTGCGGCTTTTTCGGTGCCAATATTGCCGCCCGCGCCTGCAAGATTTTCGACGAAGAACTGTTGGTTGAAGTGATCTGACAATTGCTGGGCTATCAGGCGACCGATCACGTCCCCTGGGCCGCCTGGGGCGAACGGAACGATCACCCGAACCGGATGGCTGGGATAGGTATCTGCCAACGAAGCGCGCGCAGCGCCTGCGAGGAAGAGACCGCTTGTACCGGCCTGGAGAAGCCGACGACGGGAAAATTTCATACGGAAATGCCTCAAGTTGCCTCGGCCGACGTAGCAAATTTCCGGCCAGACGTACGCGCCTGCGGAAAATATGTTCGAAAGATCTGTTCGCCAGCTGTTGCAATTCGGCGCAGCAGGCGATGAGCGCCTAACGCACTTGATTGCCTGCGACCGAAAGTTGCGCGTAGTGCTCCGCACCTCCAATACTGAGGTCGCCGGTCACCGGCTTCTTCCATTCCATGCCGACGATGGCTGCAAGCCGCGCATCCGAAATCATATTGTTGGCGATCACGGCCGTTCCAGCGCCGGGCGCGACCGAGACCGCGACGCCGTAGTCGGCGCTACGCACGACGTTGGCGTTGATGCTGACGTTGCGGAGATAGGGCCCATAGCCGGCAGCAATGCCGATTTTCGGCGCGTTCTCGATTACGTTGCCTGTTACGGTGGTCTCGGCCTCGATACCGATGCCGACGCCGGCTTCGTCGTTCGGATCGGTGCCGGCTGGACGGCGGGTGGTGAGATTGCGGATCAGGTTGCCCTGCACGACGGCGAGCCGTCCGCCATTATTGAAATTCGTCACTGAAACACCGACGCACGCGCCGTCGACGATGTTGTTGGCGATCATTGCGCCTTCAAATGCGAATTCGGCATAAAGCGCCACTTCGCCAATCGCGGAACACGTATTGCCGACGATCTGCAGGTTGGATGCCGAGTTGCCGCGTACTGCCGAGAAAGCGGCATTGCTGATGCGATTGCCCCGTACAATGACATTGTTGGCGCGAAATACGTTGACCGCGTTACCCCATTGGCCCGAGCCGCCAAGTTTGTTGGCAATACTGTCGATCCGATTATCGGTGACGAGCGTTCCGTCGTCCCCCGGCGTGTTGCGCCAGACCAGGATGCCACCGTTGCCGGCGCCGCGAACGGTGTTGCCGGTGATGCGCAGGCCGCGGGCATCGATCGAAAAGATCGCGATATCGGCGGCGCTGACGGTGTTTGCAGCCACTTCGCCGTCCATCGCTTCGAGCGCAATACCATTGCGGCCAGCGTTGATCACTTCGCAGTTCGAGATTCGCAGCGCGCGTCCCTGCGTCAGGTGCAGCAGACCACGGCGCTCGGGCAGCGGAATATTGGCGCCATCGAACGTTAATCCACTAAGCGAGACATGATCGCTGCCGGTGGACATCAACATCGACGGGCCGCCCAGCATGATGATGCGCGTTGCGCCAGCGACGCCCGCGATCGCGGCGTTCGGCGGCAATTGCAGGCCGCCGGCGAGATAGGTACCGGCGCGCAATTGCAGGACCGTGCCATCGGCGGCCGCGCGATTGATCGCGCGCTGCAAGGCTTTGGATTGGTCGTCGGTGGCGTTGGGCCGAAGGCCGAAAGCGGCGGCATCGATCCCGGAGCGCGGAGCGCTGTCGGTTTCGCCGCGTGCCAATGCCCTGGTCGTAGCGCCTGCGCTGGCGGCGCCGGCGAGAGCGGCAAACAGGCGCCGGCGATCAAGCCTCATCGCGATCCTCGTAACGCGTGAATGCGCATTATGATAGAAAGGCTCACTAGACCGTTTCGCCGCAGCCGATGCACCGAATTCGCGTTAACGGTTAATTGCGGCTTGCGGTGACGAGCGCGACCAGGATGGCTTCGGCCCCGTTAACGAGTTGCGCAAGCGAAAGCCCGGCGCGTTTTTTGTGATTGCGCCTGCGCGCTTTGCTACTGACCGGCGGAATGTGAATGAATTGAGTAAGGGGTCCATTTTGCCGCAAATGTTCCAGTGCACGCCAGTACAGGTAATTGCAGAGATAGCGTCCGGCATCGCGTGACGCCCGTGAGAGCCTCGTCCTCGTTCGCGCCGCACCAAGAAGCCGTGCAAATGGCGCGTTGCCTCTCAGCGCTGTGGGTCCCTTAAGCTTGATAATGCCTTGTTGCGGGCGGTGGCCGCTGGCATCTGGAAACAACACCGAGAGAGCATTTCGGGCGCGAGTTTCGACGCAAAGCTGGCGCCGGCGCCCAGCGACGCCAAACATCAGAACGATGTCGGGCTTCTGCGCGAGGAGCTTCGGCAATTCGCGATCGACCGAACCGTAAGCCGTGGCGAAGATGTGGACGGTACGATCAAGTGCGGCGAAAGCCGGCCGGCGCCGACGTGCCAGTGCTTTGGCAAGAGCAGCGCTCGGATTGAAGGGCGCGCCGGGAAACGGACCGAAGCCGGTGATCAGTACGCGCACGTTCAGAGTCCGAGCATTTCGGCAATCTTCTCGACCGCCGACGCAGGCGCCAGGCGGCCGGCCGCAACTTCCGACTCGATTTTCGGCAATGCAGCTTTGACGGCGCGGTCGGATTGCAGCGGTGCGTAAAGACGTTCTTCCAACATCGACCACATCCATTTCACTTGTTGCGCGCCGCGCCGTGCCTCCAGCTCGCCGGAAGCGGTAAGCCGTTTGCGGTGATCGAGGACGTGATTCCACAACGCCTCGACGCCGTCGTCCTTGAGTGCCGAATAGGTGACGACGGGTGGCGACCAGTTGGCGGACGCCGGCGCCAGGATATGGAGCGCCGCGCTATACTCCGCCGCGGTGATCCTGGCGCGCGAAAGATTGTCGCCGTCGGCCTTGTTGATCGCGATCATGTCGGCGAGCTCAACGACGCCTTTTTTCAGGCCTTGCAGTTCGTCGCCGCCACCGGGCAGCACCAGTACCAGGAAAAAGTCGGTCATGTCGGAAACGGCGATCTCGGATTGGCCGACACCGACGGTCTCCACGAGGATGGCGTCGTAACCTGCGGCCTCGCAGAGCAGCATGGTCTCGCGTGTTTTTGCCGCGACGCCGCCAAGTGTTCCGGAGGAAGGCGAGGGGCGGATGAAGGCGTCGGAATCGATGGCAAGCCGCGCCATCCGCGTCTTATCGGCCAGGATCGAACCGCCGGTACGCCGCGATGACGGATCGACCGCCAGCACCGCGACCTTGTGGCCTTTCCGCGTCAGCATCGAGCCGAGCGAATCGATGGTGGTTGATTTGCCGACCCCCGGCGACCCGGTGATGCCGACGCGAACCGCATTGCCAGTCGATTGCAAGAGCGCCTGAGTTAGTGACGCGGCCGCGGCACGATGATCGGTGCGTTTGCTCTCGATCAGCGTGATCGCGCGCGACAGCAAAGTCCGGTCGCCGTCGCGAATACCTTGAGCGAGGCGTTCGACATCAATGGATGCAGCAGAGGAGGCCATTTGTTCTCATCGCGAGGAGCGACTTATCCTACACGCCGGTTGAGGTTTTAGGTCAACGTTTTGGCCCTCTATTTCGCGATCGCAATTTAGGTATTCGCAACCACGCCAATCAGAAGAAAATTGCGTCGTCTGGGAACAGTGGCTTCCTGAATTGACAGCCTCGGATTGCCAGCGGCGCGCCACCATTGATCTTGGAATGACCCCGGTATTGCCGAACTCCAGCCGCATCCCGTCGTTGACATCAGGCCGCGATAAGCGGGCAACTAACGTTGCATGTTTAAAATGGCACGGGAGACAAGAATGCACTGGGATCAGATCGAGGGGAATTGGCTGCACTTCAAAGGCAAGCTGAAGCATAACTGGGTCAAGCTGACCGACGAAGACATCACTAGGATCGGCGGCCGGCGCGGCGAACTCGTCGCCCGTTTGCAAGAGCGCTATGGCTTCGCACAATCGGAAGCGGAGCGTGAAGTTGGTGCGTGGCTGCGTTCGCAGCGCCAAGCCGCGTGAAATGCGGCGTGACCCGTTATGGTCGGGCTTTCACCCGACCGTTCACGTTCTGGGGGCCGCGCTGTATTAAGGCAAAATCGCAAAGGCGCGGGCCGGGAAGCCGAGGCCTTTTTCCACCTTGGGCCAGCTCACCACGATGACAGAACCAGTTTCCGGAACCTTATCGAGGTTTGCCATCACCTCGATCTGATAATGGCCGTGCTTGAGGATGTAGGTTTCGGAATCCATCTTGTCGGTGGTGTCGGTATCCATGGCTTCGTGCCCGGTCGCCGTCACATCGCGTTGCTCGTAAAGATATTTGATCGTCTCGAAGGCCCAGGCCGGAAATGGCTGACGCTTGAATCGCTCCGGATTGGTGTCCCAATCCTTGTACATGTCGGTCCTCAGTGCCGCGAAGCTGCCTTTCGGCACGCGGCCATGCCGCGCTTCCCATGCTTTCAGGTCGGCAACGGAAAAGGCGTGGTTCGGATCCTTGGCCGAGATAAGGCGTATCGTCGAGCACGACGAGCGGCAGGATCATCTGCTTGAGCGGAATCTGATCCATGGTGATACCGCTCTCGTCGAAGTGCGCGGGCGGATCGACGTGCGTGCCGTATTGGCCGACCATCTCGTAATAAGTGGCACGGAAGCCATCCTTCGGAATGGTGTAAGGCTCGTGGGTCTTGGGATCGGCCGCCGGCGAGAATTTTGCCTGACCGAAACCGGCCCAGACCGGCGTCTCCGGACCGAAACTGTGGGTCAGGTCAACGAAGGTCTTGGACGCGATGATGCGATAGGCGCGCGCGAGATCAGATTGGGCTTGAGCCGGCGCCGCCAGCATTGTCAGCGCACCCAGCGCCCCGAAGAGGACAGCGGCGCGGCGATAGATCTGCATTCTCTCCTCCCGTTAATCCGGCAGCGGAATGAATTCCGTCGTGTCGCCGGGCACGATATCGAAGCGTCCGGCCTTCCAGTCGGCCTTGGCGGACTCGATGCGCTCTTTGCTTGAGGACACAAAATTCCACCAGATATGGCGCGGACCATCCATCGGAGCGCCGCCGACCAGGATAAAGTGCGCGTCGCTTGTCGCGCGGATGGCGATGTGATCGCCCGGCTTGAGCACCAGCAGCCGTTCCGGTCCGTGGCGATCGCCGCCGATCTCGATCTCGCCTGTGATGACATAGACGGCGCGTTCTTCGTGCTCGGCGTCAAGCGGCATGGTCGCGCCGGCTTTGAGCCGCACGTCGGCAAACATCGTCTCCCATGAGGTGGTAACCGGCGAACGCAAGCCGTGGAGCGAGCCCGCGACGACGCGAAGCGTCATATCGGCTTCGGTAAGCGTGGGGATGTCCGCTGCCGCGGTGTGCGCGAAAGCGGGTGCCGTTTCCTCGTCTTTCATCGGCAGCGCCACCCAAAGCTGCAAGCCATGCAGCGGCTCACCGCCATCGCGCCGGTCGGCGGCGGTGCGCTCGGAATGAACGATACCGCGCCCCGCCGTCATCCAGTTCACTGCGCCGGGTCGGATCGGCATCGCGGTGCCAAGACTGTCGCGATGGACGATCTCGCCGTCGAACAGATAAGTGACGGTGGCAAGGCCGATATGCGGATGCGGACGTACGTCGACGCCGTCGCCGGCCTTGAACACCGCTGGACCGAAGTGATCGAAAAAAATGAACGGTCCAACCATGCGCGAGCGCGCCGACGGCAGCGCGCGATGCACCTGAAAGCCGCCGAGATCGACCGAACGTGGAACGATGACTTGCTGGATGATGTCGCTTGCGCCCGCGTCGCCGGGAACGGGGTCCTTGGCAGGGAAAAAGCTCATGTTCGTCTCCTCACGGCCGTGAGTTCAGATTGCGTGAACAGGCAGTAGAATAGCTCGGTTACAATCAAGCCGGCTCAGCCGCTTTTTTACATAGTCGAGGTTAGCTTAGCGGAAGTCGATGACGGCTGTCAGAGGTGAAACCAGCGAGAGCATGTGCCCCGTGGGAGCTGTTTATCGGGGCGGTTTTTGCTTTCGCCTGACGGTTGCTCTCGGCCAATCAACGACAGATCGGATACATCGCGAACAATTCTGGCCCGTGCAAGTAGATCATCTGCGATTGCAATCCGCCGTGTCTGCTGATCCATCTGCGCACGTTGGAAGGATAGCTCGACCAGAGTATTTGGTTGCCCGCGCTGCTGACCACATTACCTCCGGGCGCGGGATCCCATGCGGCGTGAAATACAAGGGTTGCCCGCGGTGTGACACAAATCCGGTCCCGCGGAACGGCGCCCAATATCATCGTGCATGCCGACGCGCAGGTGCCATCAATTATCACTTGTTGGCCGGACACCCGAAGCGCTTGATACTTGGATAGATACTCCCCGATCTGCCCGCCAAGATCGTCATAAATTCTGACAGCGGCGGACGCAGACGACGTGCTCATCATCATTATCATCGCCGCTGACATCGCGCGCGCCATCATAAAGATGCCCTCCAACGGATTACGCCAAATACTCTATCTTATGTGGGCGAGAAGTTTTGTGATCTTTTTCAAAATTCGGCGCCAGCCAAGAAGCTAAGTTTGCTGAGAGCCTGGAAGGCGTGCCCGCCAATTCATCGCGTGTCACGCTGCATAGTCACGGCATCCGCCAGACCGCGCACAAAATCGTGACCCACCTATCGTAACAAACCCGCGCTCTCGCGCGAAATGCTGATCAGTGGCGTAGCAGAAAGCTGCGGTCCGCTTGGCCCTCAGACTAGGGGCGATAGTCGTCAAAGGAGATGTGACATGAAAAAGCTTTTTACCGCCAAGAAATATCTTCCGGTCGCGCTTGCTCTGGCCGGGTTCGCTGCGGCTGGTACGGCGCCGGCGTTTGCTCAATCCGCCTCTAAATACGGGTCCGTTCTACCATCGCATTATCTCGCTGACGGCGGGCAGGCACCGGGATGGTACGCTGAAAATCAGAGTGTTCGGCAATCCGCGCATGCGCGGTCGATTAACGACAGTGGGAAAAGCGCCTACGCGCAAGCCCCCGCAACCATCCTTCGCCCGGTCTCAGACTACAATGCTTCTCGCGACGTTTCGCTGCTGTTTGAGGCTCCGGACCGGTTCGGCATTCAGTCACAACGTTAGTAGCGCTTCGAGTTGGTTAGCGCAGTGCAGTGATATGTTCGGACTTCGATTTGGATCGGCGCCGGACATTTTCACTGTAACTCTCCAATTCTTGGCTAACGCACGGCTTGCCGTCGTTTAAACGGGCGACGCTGATGGCAGACGTGTCACTTTTCTCTGAATCGGAGGCGACCATACGACGGGCGAGCCTGATTGCTTCATCGAGAGCTGCGTGCACAGCCGGCAATCCGTTCACGAAGTCGTGACGTTTCTAATCGTAACAAACCTGCGCTCTCCCGCGAAATGCTGATCAGTGGCGCAGCAAGAGCTGCGGCGCATTTGGGCCCCGAACTCGGGGCGATAATCTTCAAAAGGAGATGTGACATGAAATACCTTCCAGTCGCACTTGCACTCGCTGCCCTAGCAACTGCCGGCGCCGGGCCGGCGTTCGCACAGTCGTTCACTCCCGAGGTCGGAAGCGGCAACATCGTGGCGTTCAATAATGCACAGACTGCTCAGAACAAGCAGATTGCTGTTCGTCAGAATAGCCGGATCGCTGTTCGTCAGGATGGGCTTCACGCCTACGACATGGTCCCGAGCGACCGGATGGCTTGGCCCTCCGCGGCGGCCCGGGGAAGTAGCCGTTGAAGTCATGAAGAAAAACAAGGCGAGCCTCGGCTCGCCTTGTTTGGTGGGGGCAGTACGGTAATTTTGGTCTTGAGGTCTCGCATCGGCTGGGCATCTGGTACGACAATTTCTCACGAAGAAACCCGCCATCGTTTCAATTGGTGCGCCGCTGATGACGGACATGTCACTTTTCTATGAATCGGACGTGACCATACGATCGCTGTATGGTTCGGGCGGGCAAGTTCGTCCACTTGCGCCAGCGCCGACGACGCCCGGAACGATGACAGTGAATTCTGAAGCGTCCAGTCAACTGGATGAAATTGATCGTCGGAGGGCGGACTGGATGGTCGCTGCCCAGGCCGGAGATCGAGCCGCCTATGAAAGCTTGCTGCGCGACTGCATACCTTTCATCAAGCGGGTGGCGCGTGGCCAGGGAATGCGACCCGATTTCATAGACGATGTTGTGCAGGAAACGCTGCTCACTGTTCACCAGGCACGGCAGACCTACGATCCGAACCGCTCATTCACGGCTTGGCTCAGAACTATTGCGCAGCGGCGTGTGATCGATGGACTGCGCCGCGCTGGCCGGACGAGCACTCGCGAAATTTATGCGCCACTCGCTTATGAAAACCGTTCTGATCCAAGTGACGATCCCGAAGAAGCAGCATTGCAAATCAACCATACCGAGGTTCGCGATTTGGCCATCGGCAAACTCTCAGCCGGGCAGCGCGAGGCGGTGGAGCATCTCGCACTCCAGTCCCAATCGATTGCGCAGGCTGCAACAGCCACCGGACGGTCGACCGGATCTCTTCGGGTAGATTGGCATCGCGCTCTCAAGACCTTGCGCGCCAAACTCGATGGAAAGGACTGAGATCATGATCCGCTCCGATTTAAACGACCGATTGGTTCAGGTGCTGACTGCCGATCTCACGCCGGTTCGTCGCTTGGCGTCACCGGGTCTGCGCGTGCTGACATGGTTGGCGATTGTCGGCGCCGTCGCGCTCGCGCTTACGATGGTGTCTGACGTCGGAGCGATGATTAGCCGTCTCCTGGCGGCACCCGACATGTGGCTTGCGGCGATAGGCTCTACGCTGACCGCTGTGCTCGCCGCCACGGCCGCGTTCCAGATCAGTCTTCCCGATCGAAAGGCTGTCTGGGCGCTCCTCCCGTTGCCGGCAGTTTTGCTTTGGATAGGCGCCAGCGGTATGGGCTGCTTGAGATCTTGGTCTGTTGCGCAAGCCTATCCGATGCCGCCGGATCAGCCTGAGCACTGCCTGATCTTTATTCTCGGCTTTTCCGTGCCGCTGTCGCTGCTTCTTATCGTCATGCTGCGACGAGGCTTCTCATTGCGGCCAAATCTCACCGCAATCATTGGCGGGCTCGCCTGCGCTTCCGCTGCGGCTACGCTCCTCAACTTCGTTCACCCCTACGATGCAGCGGCAACCGATTTGGCCGTCCATGCGTTTGCGGTCGTAATTGTCATCTTGGCGAACACGATATTCGGAGGCCGCATCCTCATGCGCAAAAACATGTCGACCTCTGGGTAACAACTCATCCTCGCCCTGTGTTGCGGCAAGCTTACGCAAAGGGGTCAAGAGCAATCGGTTACGTTCTTGGATTAGCGGCAGGATGGGTAGCGAACGTCAAATCCGCTTCACGAGCTCGGCGATGAAACGCGGCAGCGCGAAGGCCGCGACGTGGACCTCGGGCGTCCAGTACTTGGTCTTGAAAGCACCGGCCTTGCGATAACGCTGCGCGATGGTTTTTACCGGCAGTGTTCGGAGTCGCCTGTTGTCGGTCGCGTAACCCATCGCCATGTGGCCGCCGATATAAACCGGGATTGCGGCGACGTAACAGCTCACATCGGCGAACAGCCGGCGAAGCCTGCTCATGCTCGCGGTCAGTTCTTTCTTTTGGAAGAACGGAACGCCGCTCTGCGTCACCAGGACGCCGCCTTTGGTCATGCAGCGCCTGCAGGCAGCGTAAAACTTCTGGCTGAACAGGACTTTGCCCGGTCCCATCGGATCGGTGGAATCGATAATGATGACATCGAACTGCCGGTCCGTTTTAGCGACGTATTTGGCGCCGTCGTCGATGATGCTTTCAAATCGCTTGTCGGCGAATACCGGCTTGGTGAACTCCGGAAAATGCTCCTTGGCGAATTCGACCACCTTCGGATCAATCTCGACCTGGGTCAGGCGCCTGACTGTCTTATGCTTGAGCACTTCTTCGGCAATGCCACAGTCGCCGCCGCCGACGATCAGCACGTCACGGGCATTGCCGTGAGCAAATAGCGGAACGTGCGACATCATCTCCTGATAGATAAATTCATCGCGCTTGGAGATCTGGGTGGCGCCGTCGAGCATCAGCATCTTGCCGAAATACGGCTGCTCGAAAAGCACGAGATGCTGATGCTCGGTCTGGAGCTCATAGAGCACCTTGTCGACCTGGAAGGTCATGCGGAAGCCGAGGTCGTCAAACAGCGTCTCGGCTATCCAGCGTTTCTTGTCTGCCAGCTTCTTATCCGCCAGCTTCTTGTTCGCCATGGCAATTCCCGAATTCGGAGAAACAAGGCCGAAACGAAAACGGCCGGATAAGCCCGGCCGCGCAATCAGATCAAATTGGCGGCTCGTTCAGACGTCTTGACCGCGTAGCAGCTCATTGACGCCAACGCGTTCCGCCGAAAACGCCTCTTTGAGCACCGGCACGCATTTGTCCGGATCGGCCGAGCCGCACATGAAGACATCGAGCGCGGCGTAGCCGGCTTCCGGCCAAGTGTGGATCGAGATGTGGCTTTCCGCCAGCACCGCCACCCCGGACACGCCGCTCGGCTGGAAGTGATGCAGGTGGATGTGCAGCAGGGTCGCGCGGGATGCGTCCACGCAGCGCCGCAGCGTCGCCTCGATATGATCGATATCGTTGAGCCGCTTCGCGCCGTGCAGATCGATGATCAGATGCGTGCCGGCGCAGCGGACGCCGTTACGAACCGCGAAATGATCGTGGCGCTCGTTCGCCGGCGTCGGCTGCAACTTTGAGCTTCGTCTTTTTGACTTCCGTTCGGGCGGTACCTGGGACATCCAAGCCCTTCGCCGATCGTAAGAGGGCATTTTGTGCCATGCGTCCTCTCCAACCAGAATAAGAACCCGAGATGCCGGCGAACCGGCGCCGCGGAATACGAAAGCCGCCCGATCAGTTCAACACAAACTGACCAACAGCGGCCCAGTCCCCACATAAATGCAATCGGCAGGGAGTCAAGCGGATTTTGCAAGAAAACCTTTAAGACTTCAGTCGCGTTCCATCGATCCGATATTTCTGGCAGCGCGTCCCAAGTACATGGCGATCTTTGTGCGGGGCCGCTAAGCTCGCGTTCCACCGTTAGAGACTCAAAAAACGAGAATGGGGATGAGCGCCGACATCATAAGAACGCAATCGACGTTGCAGAAACCCCTATGGCATGGAGGTTTTCGCACCTGTGCCTGCTGCGCATCGTCGCTCGATCCGCCAAGCAAGGCGCGCCGAAATTTTCTGGCCGGCGGAATAGCGGCGCTGGGTTTGGGTGCTTCGGCGACAACGCGTGCCGCCGCTCAGCCCGCGCCGGCCAAAGTGCGTATCGACGTCCATCATCACTATTTGCCGCCCGCGCAAGCCAAGGCATTTTCCGACAACCATGTCGGCGCGCCCAAGTGGTCGCCGCAAATGTCGCTCGATGACATGGACAAAGCAGGAGTCCAGAAGGCGGTGCTGTCGCTGGTGCAGCCGGGTGTGTGGCTCGGCGATGTCGAAGCCGCGCGCAAGCTCGCCCGCGAATGCAATGACTACGGTGCGCAGCTTCGCAAGGATTATCCGGGCCGTTTCGGCTTGTTTGCGGCCATCCCGCTACCCGATACCGAAGGCAGCCTGCGCGAGATCGAATATGCCCTCGACGTGCTTAAGTCCGACGGTATCGCCCTCTACACCAGCTATGCCGGCAAATATCTCGGCGATTCCGCCTTCGTGCCGGTGTTCGAGGAGCTGAACCGGCGCAAAGCGGTGGTTTATACGCATCCGGTTTCACCGGCCTGTTGCAGCAATCTCATTGCTGGCGTGCCGGACGCCAGCATCGAATACGCGACCGATACGACGCGCACCATCGCAAGCCTGATTTTCGGCGACGGTGGCACGGCATTCAAATGCCCCGATATCCGGTTCATCTGGTCGCACAGTGGCGGCACCCTGCCATTCCTGATCGGCCGCTTTATCCGCCAGACCATGGTCAAGAAGGACCCGCGCATGCCCGATGGCCCGCTGCCCGTCGTGCAGAAATTCTATTACGAAATCGCGCAGGGCAATCTGCCGGGTCAGTTTGCGGCGCTGCTGAAGCTCGTCCCGGTGTCGCAAATCATGTTCGGATCGGACTATCCATACCGCGAGGCGATCGAGGCGGTGGACGGCCTCAATGACTATCCGTTCAGCGATGCCGAACGTGCATCGATCAATCGCGAGACGGCTCTGCGTCTGATGCCGCGGCCTTGCTGGCTAAGTGGCCTCAGAGCGGTCCGGAGAGTCGATGAACGGGTGACGATTTCGTCGGCAAATACTCTATCGATGATGGCCTCGATTTGGCCCGAACCGAATGAAGCGTTCCGGCGACTAAACAGCCACGGGCCGCTACAGCGGCAGGGAACGGAGAACAAAGACATGATGCGCACTTTGGGGGCAGGGGTCCTTTTGGCGCTCGCGGCGCTGATGCCGGTGCAGCAGGCGGCCGCTCAGGATCCGGTCGGCGGCGCGATTGTCGGCGGTGCGCTGGGCGGCATTATCGGCGGCGCGGTCGGCCGCGGCGCAGGCGGTGTGATCGCTGGAGCGGCGATTGGCGCGGCGACGGGTGCTATCATCGCCAGCGAAGCCGAACGCCGCAACGGCGGTTACTACTGGTGGCACAGCGGCTGCTATTACCGTTATCCCAACGGCGCCTGGGTCCAGGTCGGGCTGAATTATTGCGGCTACTGAGTATCAGCGCGTTGATAGCCTTGACGGCCGGCGCGGGCTTCGGCTGCGCCGGCTTCCGGGTACGGGTCCGGAAGAAGCTGAGCACGCGTTTCGCGGTTTCCGACTGCAGCTTGTTGAAGCTGATGAGCGACTGTTCGAGATCCTCCGCCGACATGCCGCGATCGGAGGCGCGCAGCAGCAGGACGGCTTTGGTCGTGGTCGGTGACAGGCCGGCGACCTTGCAAAGGATCAGAATGATCTCCGCGCCGGGATCGAGCAGCGCGCGCTCAACGACGTCGATCGGCGTGTCGGCACAGGATCGACAGCGCGATCGCTGATTCCTCGAATTTGCGGTCCTTGGCGTATTGATAGATTTCGGCCTCGCCGATGCGGTGGATCCGGTTCTGCCGCTCCACCGCCGCTTCCGCCGCGGCAAAGGCCGGCGATGCGTTGCGGATTTCGCTGCGAATACTGCCGACAACTTCGGCGACGACGCCTTCGATATCGGTAGAGGCCTGCGGGTTCTCGGCGACCAGGCGCGCGCGCACCGCGCTCGAGGCCTTGTCGAGCAGCATCAGAAAATGCGGGCGGGGGATGTCGTCGCGCATGCCGACTTCGCTCGCCAGCGTATCGTCTCCGGACGAGCGGTTGACCAAAATGCGGAAGCCGGCGTCGGAGAAACGCGCGCCCCGGTTCTTGACCACCGAATGCACTACGTCGCGGTCACCGCGCTCGACCAGGATATCGGTCATCGCCTCGCTTAGTGACCCGCGCTGCGCGATAGCATGAAGGTGCTCCTGGCTCTTTGAATTTGCGGTGGCGAGCAGAGTGTCTTCGTTGAGCCGCTCGGACCGGATCAGGATGGGGCGGGCGACCTCGATGTCGTCGTCAAACGCCAGAAGATGAACAATGTTGAGCGGCGCGTTGGCGATCGGCGCCAGCCGGTCTGCCAGCTTGGCGCGCGCTTTGGCCTCGATCGTGCTCACGAGGCGCGCCATCACGTCGTCGAACACGCTGACCTGGTCTTCGGAAAAGCGCGGGGCGCCGTTGATGAAGAGATCGGTGACGCTGGTCAGGATTTCGTTGCGGCGGTCGAATGTGCCTGAAGACAGCGCGGTTTCGAGTTCTTCAAGGAGGGGAACGGAGTGCATCATGCCGCGCACGCACGCCATTGAATTTGCGTCGAGAATGCCGTGGAAGCGGTGAACAAACCGTTGTGAGCGGCTGCTTTGACAGCGCCGCTCATGGTTAATGAGAAGCATAAATGGCGTCTGCGAACGAAGCCTTGGCGGCATTCGCTCCGGGGCACGCTGCGCCGCAATCCGGCAAAATACTCGCTCACCGGGCCGGGAAGGCACCCATCCGGTTGTGCACTTCGGCGGGGACGCGATAGTCGCGGAGCACCGGCCGCGGATCGCGCATGCCGATCGCTTCGCGCTGGACGATGAAGCACCACAGCGCGTGGCTCGCTCCGGCGACCAGCCGAGCCCGTGTCGCATCCCGCGCGCCGTGGTTGCGGTCGTATTCGGCCAAGCGCTGCCAGCGCCGCTTCGAGCGCGCGGCCAAGCCGGCCGAACGCGACGACCTGCTCCTGCGCGATCTCGTAATCGAGCGCCGCCGTGCGCGCCATTCGCGAACTTGAACTGGGCGACGGGCGGGCGTAAAGTCATGGCAACACGATAATAGGCAAATTCGGCAGCCGTCATCGCTGGGTGGAGGGAATCATGCGAAGACTTGTTGTTGCCGTCTTGTCGATTTTTGCGCTGGCGGGCGCGATCCGCACGCGCTGCCGCCGAGGACACGCTCAAAGTGGCCGTCCCGCAGAAAGGCGCCTGGGACGCCGGCATTGCCGAGACTCGGCCAGCGCGGCGGCATTTTCAAAAAGCATGGTCTCAATCTCGATATCCTCTATACGGCGGCCGGTCCGGAATCGATCCAGGCCATGATCGCCGGTTCAGATCGACATTTCGGTGGCTTCCGGCATATCGGCGGCAATTGGCACTTTCGCCAAGGGCGCGCCGATCCGCATTATCTCCAGCGAGATGACCGGCGCGCCGGATCTTTACTGGTTCGTGCCGGCGGATTCGCCGATCCACACCATCCAAGATATGAACGACAAGACGGTGGCGTTTTCCGCGGTCGGGTCGTCCAGCCACGGCTCGCTGCTGGCGCTGATCGCGCAATATCACCTGACCGCCAAGCCGACGGCGACCGGCAATATCGCTTCGACGATCACGCAGACCATGACCAAGCAGGTGGACGTCGGTTTCGGCGCCGCGCCGTTCGGTCTCGATCTGGTCGAAAGCGGCAAGGCGCGCATCATCGCCACCGGCAACGACGTCGTCGGCGCTGCGCACGCGCGCGGTGCGCGTCAATCTGACCGGCGCCGACACGTTGCAGAACCGACACGACGTGCTCGTGCGCTTCATGCAGGCCTACAAGGAAACTGTCGACTGGATGTATTCCAGTCCGGAAGCGCTCAAGATCTACGGCGAATATTCCGGACTGCCGGACAACATCGTGCAGCGCGTCATCAAGCTGATGCCGAAAGAGGCGCTGCAGACCGACGAGGTCAAAGGCATCGACGAGCATCATGGCCGACGCGGTGACGCAAAAATTCCTGTCCGCGCCGCTGACGCCGGATCAGCTCAAGGAATTGATCCAGATTCAGAAGTAGCCTGATCTTTTCGTGCGGCGCGATGTTCGGTTTAACGCGCCCACGTCACTACGCTGACGCCGGCGGCGGCATCGAGGTCGCGCCGCGGGCCGGCTTTCAGTCCATGCCGCATCAGCACGTCCTCCGGCGTCGCATTCGGCCCGACGGCGGTGAAAACCGGGCGGCCGCCCGGGATTTTCGCATTCGCCGCGCGCGACAGATGAAACGCGTCGTAACGCGGCAGGAACATGCTGAACACGTCGGTGCCGCCGATGATGGCGACAATGCCGTCGCCAACGCCGAGTTCCGCGAGCGCCTGCTCGAGCGTCGCGCCGGTCGGATTCCAGAGCAGCGCATTAGGGTGAGATCGGATCGGGCGCGATGGCCGCGATCTGGCGCGTGAGACCACCAAACGTTTGCGCCGCGCCGCGCGCGGGCCGCCTTCGTGCGAATGGCGGCCGTGCACGAGCGACGGCGGCGTGGTCGAGCCCGGCTTGAAAGAAATGTCTGGTCGGCATCGTTGCGGATCGAAGTCTGGCATGACGCCGTTGGCATCGGCGATCATGCCGTCGGCGGAAACGATGACGTAGCCTTCGATGCGGAGCAAAGCGACGACCGCGCTCCTAGAATACCGCGAGATAACGCAACAGCGAGAGAATGCCGATAATGATCACGATCATGCGCACGATCTGCTTGGCGCGGCCGTCGATCGGCAGCATGTTGACGAGATAAAGGACGAGGATGACGACGAGGAAGGTGATCAATGCGCTGATAAGAATGCCCATGAAGTCCTCCTCTGCAAATGGAATGTGAGAAATCTAGACATTTGTCGTCCAGCTTGGCACAGCGCCGTTGACCGTTAAAAGGCCGCGCAGCGAACAACGCTCATTTGCCAGGTTTCGTTCCCGATTGATCGGGCGCTTGCTGTGTATGGCTCAACTTGCGCGGGAAGCAGCAGCGACGACGGCGAGGGTTAGCACCGCCAGCACGCCGGCGATGATATAGACCTCGTGCAACGCGCCGGCGATTGCGCTGCCAAGGTGCGCAATCGTGTCGGCGGCAAGCTCGCCGCGCCGTTCGCGGGTCGAGCAGTCGCTCCAGCGCATCGCCAGCGCCGGGCACTTGCCGCGCCACGCCGAAATTGAGCATGGCGCCGCCGATGGCTGCGCCGAGCGATTTGGCCGATCGTGCGCGCAAATAGAAACGACGCCGTGGCGACGCCGCGCTCATTCCAGTCGACACTGCCCTGCATCGACAGCAGGAATGTTTGGTTGCAAAAGCCCATGCCGAGGCCGACCAGCAGTGTCGCCGCGCCGAGCCGCAGGAAAGAGCTGTCTTGATCGAGCGAGATCAGAAGCGCGGTGCCGCCGATCAGTAAGATCGAGTCCGGCGATGCCGACAGTCCTGTACGACGTGATGGCCCATAAAGCGCGCGGCAATCACCGCGCTGATGCTCCACGATACCGATTGAATGGCGATGGCGGTGCCGGCGAACGGTCACGCTGCGCCCCATCCCGGCTTGGACGATAAGTCGGCAGGAAAGCGACGACGCACATCAGCAGCACGCCGATGGTAAGGCCGCCAAAATTGCACTCCGCCATGATGCGTCGGCGCCAGAGCCGGAACGGCACAATCGGTTCTTTGCGCGCGGCGTTCCTGCACAACAGCAACACCAACGCGAGCGACGCCGACGCCAAGCAGCGCCGCGGCCACCGGCACGCTCAGATTCTGCGCCTGCACGACCGTCATCAGGACGCCGCCGACGCCGATCATCAGCAAGCATCGAGCCGAGCACATCGACCTGGTGCGGCCGCAGTTCGATCCGCTCGTGGAGCGAACGCGCCATGATCAGGATCGCGACGATGCCGATCGGCAGATTGATCCAGAACACGAATGCCCAGTGCAGGTGCTGCACGATGAACGCGCCGAGCACCGGCCCGGCAATGGCCGCCAGTCCCCAGACGCTGGAAAGCCAGCCCTGGACCTTTGCGCGATCGGCGGGTGGATAGATGTCGCCGACAATCGTTGTTGCCATCGATTGCAGCGAGCCCGCGCCTAGCCCTTGAATGGTGCGGAACAGCGACAAGCGACGCCATGCCCCAGCCCTGCTAAGCGCCCAGGTGAAACCGCACGCCGTCGAGGCGAGCAGGAACAACGTGGCGCCGCTGACAAACATCCGCTTGCGGCCGTAGAGGTCGGCAAGCCGTCCATAGACCGGCGTCGAGACCGCCTGCGCCAGCAGGTACGCGGCGAACACCCAGCTGAAGAGATGGAAGCCGCCGAGCTGGCCGACAATCGTCGGCATCGCGGTCGCCACGATCGTCGCTTCGACAGCGGCCATGAAAATGGCCATCATGCAGGCGAACGTTACCGCGCGCCGACGCGTCAGGTGCTGGCGGTGTTGGGATGTAAAGTAGCGGACATGATTCCCGGAACGCGCTGGGCTTATACTGCGGCGCCAGGAGGAGGCGGCAATGAACGAACCCGCAAGCCTGATCATGCTGCAATTCTTGGCTTGGGTTGCCGACCGCCCGCGCACGCGCGAACAGGCGGTCGAAGCCTGGCACAGTTGTCCGCACATCTCAGTGTGGGAAGACGCGATCGTAAACGGTCTGGTTCGCACCGAAAACAACGGCAACCGTACAATCGCTCTGACATCGCAGGGCGCGCGGCTCCTCGAAAAATCAAGAGCCGAAACACTTTGAGCAAGTGCGTGGTGGATTGGCGCCTTACGTCAGCGGCGCACGCCCGGGCTGCGGCGGAATATCGAAGACGTTAAGCACCAAGCCGATCATCCGTAGAGGCCGGCACAGGTGACGGCTCGATAACGCCGTCGAGCGCCGAAGGCGGCTTTGGCACGCTCGAACATCGCGGCGCTGACGGTCTTGTTGGCGAGAAGCTCGGTGACGAAATTCGTAGATCAGTCGCTCGTCATCGCGTTTGAAGTCCGGCCGCTTGCGCGTCGCGAATGGCGTCGGTCACGTCCTGGCCGAAATGCCTCATTAGCCCGTGCGGACTCGTGCACCGACCATGCGTATTGCGCCGTGGCGCTGCGCACGACCAGAAAGATGATCAGCTCGATCGAGTCGCCGGCCGAGCTTGGCCTTGTGCCGGTAGTAGTTGACCAGCTCGTCGGCAGGTTCGGCGATATCCGGCGTATGGATCAGCACCGAAAACGGTCCGCTGAGCGTGTTGTGCGGCCGGGATTTCAGAAAATCGTCGTGAAGCTCTTGTTGTCGCGGCGAGAGTTTTTCTCGCGTTACTTCTTCAATGCGGGCCATCGGGTTCCTTTGGATTTTCCTCTTATTTCAATTCAGCCGAGCCGTCGCCGCGCACTGCGGCGACGTAACGCGCGATCGAACGTTTCACGACGTCCTTGCCGCCGCGCGGAATGGTGCGGTCGAACCAGGCGCCGTGGATGACGTCGTAATCGTACGGCTCAAGCAGCGCGCCGATCCGCTCGACCGCCGGCGCGGACAGCGGAATCATGTTCGGATAGCTGCGCATGAAGGTCACAAATTTGCGGTCGGGGATCACCTGCACGATGTCGCCGGACAGCAGCGAGCCGCGGCTTCCGCCGCCTTGCGCCCAGTGCAGCACGGTGCCGCCGGCGAAATGACCGCCGCAGCGGATCAAGGTGACGCCGGTCGCTAGCGTGCAGCGTATCGCCGTCCCAGAATTTGATCGCCGGATCGGGCCGCATCACCCATTGCTGGTCGCCGGCATGCAGATGAATCGGCGCATTGAAGGCGTGCGCCCATTCCACCATCGATGAGTAGTAGTGCGGATGCGAAATGGCGATGCCAACGAGCCCGCCAAGACCTTTGACGATTTCGATCGGTCGCGTCGTCAAGCAGCGAGATGCAATCCCACAGCACATTGCCCTTGTCGGTCTTCAGCAGCAGTGCGCGCTGGCCGATGGCGAAGGCCGGCACGCGTGCCGATACCGATCAGGCCCGGTTCTTCCTGGCGAAAGGTATTGCTATATCGCCGCGCCAAGCGCGTCGTGAGTGGTCCAGGTCTGGCCCGATGGCGGCACGAACTGGCGTTCTTCGTCGCAGATCGGACAGCGCTGCGGCGCTGTGTCGGATGGCGGCGAATTGCGTGCCGCAGGTATTGCAGATGAAGGCTGGCATCGATGACAGCAGACACGAAAAGCGCGGCGCTGAAAAGCGCCGCGCTTGATGAGAGGCGTTAGCTTAGTACGCCGTACTTCTTGAACCAGGCCGTCATCTTGGCCCAGCCGTCTTCGGCCGCTTCCTTGCGATAGCTCGGACGATAGTCGGCGACGAAGCCATGTGGGGCGCCCGGATATTCATGGAATTCGGCGGTCTTGCCGGCGGCCTTGAGCGCGTCTTCCATCTGCTTGACCTGATCCGGTGTGATGCCGGTGTCTGCTTCGCCATAGAGGCCGAGCACAGGCTCTTTCACTTCCGGGGCAAGCTCGATCGAGCTCTTCGGCGCTGCGTCGTTCTTGTCGATCAGGGTGCCGTAAAACGCGACGCCGGCCTTCAGGTTCGGATTGTGCGTCGAGTAGTGCCAAACGGTCCGGCCGCCGCGGCAGAAGCCCATGATGCCGAGCCGGCTGGTGTCGCCGCCCTGTGATTTCGCCCAGGCTACCGTCGCATCGAGGTCGGCGAACAGTTCGGTGTCGGTTTTGGCGTTCACGATCGGCATAAGCTGCTTCATGTCTTCGATCTTGGTCAGGTCGACGCCATTGGTTTCGGCGCGGAAATAATAATTCGGCGCGACGGCAAGGGCGCCGAGATGGCCGACGCGGCGGGTGATGTCCTTGACCCACTCGTGCAAGCCGAAAATCTCCATGCAGACGAGAATGACCGGTGGGTTCTTCGCGTTTTCAGGGCGCGCGAAATAAACCGGCATGTTGCCGCCGGTGACGGCGACATTGGCCATGCCGGCATTGAGGCCCTTGGTATCGGTTTGAATGGCGTCGGCGCGGACCGGGCCGGCAGCGAGCGTGTAGCCGGCTGCCGCTGCGGCGGAACTGGACATAAAGCCACGCCGCGAAAGCGGCGGCATTACTTTCGACAAGCCGATAACGTCAGATGGAATTTGCCGGATATTCATGGGTTCTCCTCCCGATGGGTTTGCCCCACCTTCGGCGGCCAGAATAGTGGGGCGGACGATTGCCGTATAGATGCGTGTGCGTTGCCGCAGGCCCTCAATAACAAATTGAATTCTGCGTCTATTCCGCCTATTAAAAAATTCAAACGCAGGTTTGAAAATGGAACCGGGAATGCTCCAATCATGACGCGGCCTTCCGATATTACCCGCGAGCGGATCTTGAAGGCCGCTGAGCGGCTGTTCGCCGACCGCGGCTACGACGGTACCAGCATCCGCGCCATCGTCTCCAAGGCGAGGGTGAACCAGGCAGCCATCAATTATCACTTCGAAGGCAAGGATGGTCTCTATCGCGAAGTGCTCCGGGCGGCGTTCCGGGCCATGACCGAAGATCAGCTCACCCACGGTGACGAGATGAAGGCCATGTCGCGGGAGGATGCGCTTGCCGCATTTGTTCGCCGGCAGTTACGGCCGCTCACCGCGCGCGATGAACTGAGCCGGCATTTGCGCATCTTCAACTGGGAAACGGTGCGGCCGACCCCGGTGTTCCGCAAGTTGATGAGCGAGGAAGCGTCCCCGTTCATGGGCCTTGCGGTGGATCTGGTCCGCCGGTTCCTGCCAGAGGCCGACCAGCGTACCCTCATGGTGGCCGCGGTCTGGCTGCTTGGCCAATGCAGCGTTTTCGTCCGCAATCGCGAGCAACTGGCAGGGCCGCCGATCAGCCTGTCGCTTGATGCCGACTCGGCTGAATGGCTGGCGCGGATGATCAGTGCCTGGACTGTCAGCGGTCTTGGCGCTTAGGGGGCGCCCAGGGGGGCTTGGCGCCTAGGGACATGGAAAACCGGCCGTTGCCCCAAAAATTCCTTTTTGTCGGCTAGTGGCCGCCCAGAACACATGTTTGAAATTCAATCGCGCGTTTGAAAAATGAATCGGGCTCATGGAGCATGGTTATGGAGCATAACGGATTGGTCAAAGCCGAGGTTGCGCCATACGTTTCGCCCTTTCCCCCACCTTTGCACCGGCGCTTCCTCCACAAGCTGGTGATCGACGTCCTGCCGGCCGTTTTAACCAGCGTAATCGGCGGTTTCCTGGTTACCCAATACCAGTTCAGCCATTCGGCGGTGCTGCATCCTGTGGCCGAACAAGCCGCCCCCGCTTCGGCGGAAATGGTCAAGCTGGTCAACGACGAGCACGGCGCGATCATGAATTACCTCAAGGCGCAAACCGCCGCCGAGAAAGCGCGCAATTCATCGGCTGACGCGGCCGATGCCCGGGCCGTCGCCGACGCCAAGTTAGCGTCCGACAAGGCGGCGGCGGACAAGCTGGCCGCGGAAGTGCTGGCCGCGACGTCCGCCAAGGCTATGCCTACGGTCGTTGTCACCGCCAAGGCTGCGGCTTCTCGCAAGGTTGTCACGGTAGCCGCGGCAGCGCCGACGCAGCCGCTGATGGTTGCGCAAGTGATACCGGACGCCGCTCCGGCGCCGGTGCAACAGCCTAAGTCGCTGCTGGCCAAGACGCTCGACATCAAGGATCACGTCGTTGCGGTGACAAGCCACGCAGCCTGGACCGCCGTAACTGCGATCGGCAGCCTGCCGTCGTGGATCGCCTCGATGCGCGACCGCGGTGGTGACACGAACACAGCGCCGAGTTCGGGCGGGCAGTCGTTCACATCCTGAGTCGCCAGAGCATGGCTCTAGAGTGAAACAGGCGTGCCCATGAAATCGCGCTTGCCTACTTCGACGCCGCAGTGGCGCAGGATGTCGTAAGCGGTGGTGCAGTGGAAATAGAAATTCGGCAGCGAATTTCCCAACAGGAGCGACTGCCCGGTGAAGTCCCGGGTCGCGCCGCTCGGAAAGGTGATCTTGATTGCCTTGTCCTCGGTGCCGTCGATCTGAGCGGCCTTGAAACTCTTCACGAAGTCCACGGCCTTGCCAATCCGCTCGCGCAATTCGGTGAAGCTCGCTTCGTTGTTGTCGAACTTCAATGGCTCGGCACCGGCCAATCTCGCCGCCGCATTGACCGCGTGATCGGTTGCGGCGCGTACCTGACGCACCAGCGGAAACATGTCGGGAGACAGCCGCGCGTCAAGCAGCGCCGCTGGCTCGATCTTTTTCGCCTCGCAATGGGCGGCTGCTTTTTCGAGAACGGTGGAAAGCGCGGTCAGGAATTGCACGAAGATCGGCACCGAGATTTTGAACATCGAAACGGACATGGCGCACCCTTTGTTTCAATAGCGGGCAAATCTACCGATTTTCGCGCCTACAATGAATGGTCTCCGGATGCTGGAAAGGTCCGGTTGGGCGCACGCCGAAACCGCCATATTGGCGGTCGTGGATGCCCGCCGTACGGAAAACTACGAGTTGTTCACTCTATGACAAGTCATTGATGCATAAGGGCAACAGGTTGGGCATTTCCTGTGCGTTGCGGCTTGCCGGGTGTAAGATTCGTAGCTAATCCAGTGCTGTGCTGCTGCGGGGGAACCCTTGCGCTGGTCACTACGTTTGGTTGTGTGCACGTCCATTTCAATCAAGTGCAAGTAGCAGTCACGTCGCCTTGGAGGGTTTGAATGCGGTCTGGCGGGAATTTCCATCCCGAATGGGGCTATCTTGCCCCAGCGCCGAGCTTTATGCGCACGGCTCGCATTGTCGTCGTCGCTACCGCAATCGGCGCCACCGCTGGTGCCGGCGTGGTACTGACGCTTGCCGGCTCTGGCAACAATCCCGGCCTCCAGGCCGATACCGGGAAATCTCTCGTCGTTGTGCGTTCGTTGGTGCAGCCAGCCGAAGCGGCCACCGCGACAACGGAGCCGCGTGTTGCGCCAGTCGCCTCCGCCGCTCCGGTCGCTACGCCCGTCGTAACGCCGCAACCGATAGAAGCGACTGGGCAACCTTCGCTGGCAAGTGCGCGGCCCCAAAGCGGCAGTCTCACGCCGCCGCCGCCCGCCGCGCAGGTTTCGGGGCCGGCATCGAGCGAGTCGCGTGCGGCTTCCACGTCGGCGGTGCCGGCGAGTGTGGCGGCGCTTGCCGAAATGCCGCCAGTGACCGACGTGTCGCCAGCGTCGTCAACCAGCCAGGCCTTGTTTACGCCGGACCAGACCGGCGCGGCTAAACTCGGCGGCAAGCCATTCGCCGCGGCGCCAACGTCGCAATCTCCCGTAGCCCAGACCGCGCTACCGGCAGCGCATGTTCAGCCAACGACGGCTGTGTCTGCGAAGAAGAAGACCGAAGAGCAGGGGCTGGGCCCATTGCTGCGCCATCTGTTCACCGCGCGCGCTGGCAACACTTAGTCATTATTTGCCTTGAGCTGATCTTCCCGGAAGACTGGTTTCAGCCCGGCCAAACCCAAGGGCACACTTTCCCCAGATCATCCTCCAAACAAAACCGCCCGCCGGTGAGGGCGGGCGGCGATCTGATCAACAAGTGGCCGTTGGCTTAATTATACCAGCCTTTGCACCACTTGTGTGCCATCGCATAGGTGCCCTTGCTCTGGGATGCATCCCAGCTGTTGACCTTCACCCAAAGCACCTGGCTCGCTCCCCAAGGCTTCGCGGTGTGGTCGTAGTAGGCGCGGCAATAGCCGGTGTCCTTGAACTTGACCACAGCAAAGTCCGCACGCGCCGGGCCAGTCGCGGCAAAACCGAGTGCCAATACGCTCATTGCAAACACGAAACGCTTCATTTGACAGCTCCCTCTTACGCCCCTGAAAGGGCCATTATCCAATAATCCGCGTCCTCGTCTGGGACAAGCCTATTAAGGACGCACGTGACTTGGTGTCGTGCAGCCGGACGACGGTTCAAGGAAGCGGCGCAGGTTCTGTCTGCAGGTCCTGTCTGAGTGTTTGCTCAGTGGATACTATCGACAGGTCCCTGTTTGCTCGGCCTGGTTTAAGACTGCAGAGGCCGTCGAGTAGTCGGGAGCGGTGGCTATCTTTTCCCAACCAGCGCCCCAAGGCGTTGCGCTTGCTTCCCACCAGATCCGGCAATCGCCATCGTCCCACCTGACCAGGGCGAAGTCGGCCCATGCCGGCGTGGTCGCTGCGAGGCCGAGGGTCACAACACCGATTGCCAATGCAAAACGTTTCATCGTCCGCTCCCTGTTGTGCCCGCCCAGGAACTTTTGGATAGTACCGGCCTGAATAAACGTCGGACGGCCCGTCTGGTTCGCTGCCATTTGGCCGCAACTTGGCCGGGCCTGAACAAAACATAAGGAGACACTGATGCCGGAAGTTGTTGTCTATATTCTCGAAGGCCGTACCCTCGAGCAGAAGCGCGGGTTAGTGAAGGACATCACTGCTGCGGTGGTAAAGAATGCGAACACCACGCCCGAACAGGTCACGGTGTCGCTGGTCGAAACCCCCAAGAATTCTAAAGGCAAGGGTGGGGTGCTGTTCAGCGAGATGCCGGCACGCCAGTAAGGCCGCTCAAAGCACTCAATTCAGAGACCTAAAGGCCGCCATGCAATTGCGCATGGCGGCCTTTGTCGTTTGGCCGTGGCCGGCCAAGCCACGGAAATATCCACAGAAATAGCCGTTAATGCAACGCACAAATTTCTTGCTGCATTGCGATAAATCCGGGATAATTGGGTTGAGTTAGCGCGCCCCGACAATAGAGAACAAGGACTTAAGAATGAGCGACGTTTGGGACACAAAGGATGGCCGCCGCCGGGTCCGCCAAGATCCACCGACGCTCGAAGAGGCGGTGCTCGCCGCACAAGGTCTGAGCGAAGAGCTTGCCGAGCAGATTGAGATCGTCGCTTCGTTGATGGAGGTGTCGACCGACGAAGCGAGGGGCGCCGTGCTGCGCATGGGGCAGCGCAAGGATGTCACCAGCCGCCTGACTATTGTCGGCCGGGTCGGCGCACCGCGCGCCGTCGTCGTCGAACGCCGCATTACGCGGCGTCCGCTGCGCACCGGTACAACCGGTACAATCAGCCGCTGAAGTTTCCTGGAATCTCAGCGGGCGGCGACGCTTAGGCTCGCCTGCTGGGATCGGGAATAATTCCCGCTGCGACCAGGCGGTTCCAGATGAAAAGTACCACCACCGCGCCGACGACCGAGGTGATGAGCCCGGCGCCTTGATCCGGGCCATAGTGGCCGATCGCTTGCCCGATGAAGGTGGCGAGGAAGGCGCCGACGATGCCGAGGATGGCCGTCAGAATAAACCCCGACGGATTGTTCGGTCCGGGCACCAGCCAGCGCGCGATGAGACCGGCAACAAATCCGATGATGATGGTCCAGATGAAGCCCATGGCGTACCTCATTCCTGCTTTGCCGAAGTAACGCTGCGTGAAGAAACGTAACCAATCCCAAATATGTGACGGCATTATCGCGTAAAGCGGCGGGCTGGGACAGGGGTAAGCATTGCCGTATGATACGGCATCCTTATTGCTGGGCTGGTTCAATAGGCCTGCGATGACGACAAAGACCGTCGAAAAGCCGAGCACCAAGGTAAAGCCGCAGACCAAGCGGCCGCCGCTCTATAAAGTCATCCTGCTCAACGACGATTACACGCCGCGTGAATTCGTCGTGCAGGTGCTCAAGGCGGTATTCCGCATGAACGAGAGTCAGGCCCATCGCGTGATGATGACCGCCCACCAGCGCGGGGCCTGTGTCATTGCGGTTTACACACGCGATGTTGCCGAGACCAAGGCAAAAGAAGCGACTGAGCTTGGCAAGAGCAAAGGCTATCCGCTGTTCTTCACGACGGAGCCGGAAGAGTAGGGCCTAAAGGTCCGCGACTTGGTCTGGAGCGCAATGGATTCGTTTCCGTCATAGTCGGCGGCTGTTGCCAAATCAGCACAGCTCTACAGAAAGCGAACTATGGCGTTAGTTTCGCTGATTTTATGTATCCCTGTGTCCAAAAGTGCGCACCGTAGCCGGTGTCGAGAGAGGCGGATTCAGCTATTTTTCCAACTGGTTAGCGGCAGTGTGAGATAACCTTTGACGCCGCTTCTATAGTGACAGCCAAAATTGGTTTTCGACGATTTCGCTGTATAGTTTCTCCAAGCTGCGTTGCTTTTTTTTGTTTGGTTTTTTTATTACTGGGGGGTGGTCTCATGAAGAAGCTCGCTATTGCTGTGCTGGCGGCGCTCGGCGCGCTCGCTGTGCCTGCGTTCGCGGCGGACATGGCGCTGAAGGCGCCGCCGGTCGTTGCTCCGGTGTTTAACTGGACCGGCTGGTACGCGGGACTCAACGTCGGCGGCAGCTTCGGCGAAGCAAGGGATACGCTCAACGTTGCGGGCGGCGTGCCTGCGTCGAGTTCTACGTCCGCGCATCTCGACGGTGTGATCGGCGGTGGCCAGATTGGCTATAATTGGCTTTCAGGCAACACGCTGTTCGGGCTTGAGGCAGATATCCAAGGCAGCAGCGAGCGCAGCTCGGTTTCCGATCCCCTGATTATTCCGGCCGTTGGCTGCGCGCTTGCACCTTGCGGCACTGCCGGGTCCTTCAACGACAGAGAAAAGCTGCCATGGTTCGGCACCGTACGGGGACGGCTTGGCACTCTTGTGAGCCCGACTGTCCTGCTGTTTGTCTCGGGCGGCCTCGCCTACGGTCAAATCGACAGTGACACAAGCTTCACGCCAACCGGCGGCGCGGCGGTCGTCAATAATTTCACTACGACACGGGCTGGATGGACTGCCGGCGGCGGTGTTGAAGGCGTCGTGAGCGGCAATTGGACAGCCAAGCTCGAATATCTGTATCTGGATTTCGGGTCGTTCACGAATTCCTTCACGGTCGGGCCGCTTCTTACGCCGTTCGCGCTTTCTACCCATGTCACTGACAATATCGTGCGGGCCGGCGTAAACTATCACTTCCACTAAGCGTCGGTTTAACGAGTGCGCATTAGGAAAACGGCCCGCATCGCGGGCCGTTTTGTTTTGCTTCGATTATTCCATTCGAATATCAGAATGGCGCAAGCGCAACTAAGCGGAAAGCGCGCGAAACTATTTGCCCTGAATTGAGAGGCCGCCCGGACCAACATTGATGTTCAGGCCCTCGGGCTGGTGACGATCCTGATAAAGCTGGTAGCCCAGCACGGCGACCACGACCACCAGCGCGCCGATAATCAGATAAAACAGATTGCTGCGTGCCACGACTGCGAATCCCCTGGTTAGTATGTTCCCCGTTCTAGCCGATAACGCGCGAATCCGCGCATGGAACCTGCCTCTCGATCTCGTTGTTCAACAGCCAAATAAGGAACGCTCGCCACCAAGAAGCGTTAGAGAGAGGGCGGGGCATTGGCGAAGGAAGCATCGCTATGCCGTTCACCCATTCATCTGCCCGGAATCTTGCCGTTGTCTGTGCGGCAACGGTCGGCGGTATTGTCGTTGGCGGTGCGAGTGTTCTCGGCGTCGCGCTTGCCGTGATGGAACCGCCGTCTCATGACGCAGCAGCCGGATCCGCAGTGTTTGATGGGCAATCGCACGTGGTGGTGCGTTCAGCACCGGATGTGGCGCAGCCTGTGCCGACCCCATTGGCAGCGCCGCAGGCTACTGTCGTTCCGCCAGTGCCCGCCGTGACACCGGCAGCCGCCGTCCCGCCGCTTGCGCCGTTGCAGCCCCAGCCCGCGACGCCTGTCGGAACGCAGGCAGCGACGCCGGCGAATGCAGCGCCTGCCGTGACCGCAAGCATAGACGCGAGCACGGCAGACAGCTGGAATAATTTCTTCGGCTACAGTCGCAACGACAATTGGCACAATTAGTCAGTTGAGGCGATAATAGAACCGGTGTTATTGGCGGAAGGTCGGAGCGTTACGTGTGGTTGCCGGGCGTATGCTGCGGAAGGGGGCGTCATGCGATTGCTTGTTGTTGTGTTGGCACTGTTCTCGCTCGCATTCGCCGTGGAGCGGGCGGGGGCGGCGGCGATCGGTGAGGCGTGTGGCGGCGCTGACGGCAATGCGTGCGACGCCGGACTTTATTGTCAGCTGGATTCAGGCGGGTGTGGCAACGCTGTTGCCGAAGGCAAGTGTGTCCACGCGCCGAAGGTCTGCACGATGGTCTACTCGCCAGTATGCGCCTGCGGCGGCAAAACCTATGGCAATGAGTGCGAGCTGCACCGCGCCGGAGCGCAAAAGGCGCACAACGGCCGGTGCGGCGTCAACGGTTTCCGCCCGCAGAAGAGCGAGCCGGACGCCAGCAAGAACCAGTAGTGTCTGATCGGCGGCGCCGCGCTGCGGCACTTGGTGTTCGGGCGGCTGCCTGATACCGTTTCTTTCGTCACTCTCCGGGACTTGAAGGATCGAACGATGAGCCGAGCGTTTTGGCGCGCGGGGCTGTGCCTTGCCGTGACTCTCAGCGTCGCTTTGCCATGGGCTGCGCGCGCCGGTGAGACTGCCAAAGTCCACCTGATCGGCACCGGCGGACCGGAGTTGACGCCGACTCGCGAAGGCATGTGCACTTTAATTGAGGCGAGCGGACAAACATTGCTGTTCGATGTCGGCCGCGGTGCGCTTCAGAACATTTATTTGTCCCGCATCGATCCACGCAGTGCGACCAAAGTATTCCTCACGCATCTGCACAGCGATCACATCGAAGGTCTGCCCGCAATCTGGATGACGCCATGGTTCATGTTTGGACGGAAACCAGGTCTTGAAATCTGGGGACCTCCCGGTACCCAGCAGATGGTGGACGGTATGCGCCTGATGTACGGCCACGATGTCGAACATCGCGCCAATCCGGTCTTCAAGCGCGAATACCTCGACATCACCGTGCACGAGATCAGCCCTGGCGTGGTGTACGACGCGGGCGGCGTCAAAGTGACGGCATTTCAGGTCGAACACGATGACGGCAATCCGGCGTTCGGGTATCGCATCGATGCGGCCGGCCGCGTCATCCTGCTCTCCGGCGACACAACCTACAGCGACCACGTCGTCCAAAACGGCATGAACGCCGATCTGCTCGTGAGTAACGTGGTCGCGTTCAGCGACGCCATGGAAAAAGCGGGCACGCTCAGGCCGGTGATAAACAAGCTCACGACGCCGGAGCAGGCTGCCGCGATCTTCCTAAAGACGCGGCCGCGGCTCGCCGTGTTCTCTCACATCGTCAAAAAAGAATTGCCCGGCGATGCCGGCGATAACGTCATTATCGAACGCACCCGCAATGCGGGCTATGCTGGACCGCTGGTGATGGGGCAGGACCGGATGACAATCGAGGTCGGCGATCAGGTGACCGCCGAGCCTCCACAACCGATCAGTGGTATTGTCGACTTCGACAAACCGGATTCAAAATTCTGAATCTGGAAATGACTATTTAACCGAGAGCAGTTCGACGTCGAACATCAGCGTTGCATTTGGCGGAATGACGCCGCCGGCGCCGCGCGCGCCATAGCCGAGTGCCGGCGGAATGATCAGCGTGCGCTTGCCGCCGACCTTCATCGTAATGACGCCTTCGTCCCAGCCTTTGATCACGTTGCCGGTGCCGATCGCGAATTCGAACGGTTCGTTGCGATCCACCGAGGAGTTGAATTTTTTGCCCTTCGTGCCATTCTCGTAGAGCCAGCCGGTGTAGTGCATAACGCACGTCTGGCCGGTCTTCGGCGTAGCGCCGGTGCCGACTTTGACGTCGATGATTTTCAATCCATCAGGCATGGTGGTGACGTTCCCGGCTGTTTGAGCGTGAAGGGGTGAAGCAGCAACGAAAGCGGCGGCTGTTGCAGCCACCGCGGTTAAAGTTTCTCGACGCGTGAACGCGCGCATGGGGTCTCCCTGAACAATTTCGCGCCGGACCCTATCCCAGCCGATAGGCGTAAGCTACCGCCGCAAGCCGATCAGTCACCGGTGCCGTTCGCGCGGCAATGGCGTGAAACGGTAATGGTCTTTGACGCAAGCGTTGAAATAGGCGCCCTTCGACGAGGCGCGAAGTAGCCCGGCATAAACAGCTCGAGGCACGTCATAGTAAGTGTAGGTGTTGCCACCGGTGAATGTGATCACAAGTTGGCGCAGAAACTCGTCGTATTCGACACGTTGAATAGCGGTAGACTCGACAGTCGGCATTCCACACACGCAACGCTTTACAGCGCCCCACGTTTCAACGCGCGGGACTGCGGGTAAGTTTCGGCGCCCCTCGGGGGCGGCCGTCCTAGTTCCGTATCACGGGTGCGCCGGCATCCAAGAAGGCGAGTAATCCACAGCGTCCCACTGCGAAAATCGTGGTGTTGGAACGACTTGCCGATTCGCCGATTAATCCAACGTGAGGGTCGTTACCCGGTTGGGCATTATTCCATGGCAGCACACGCCGCAAAAATAATAGAGACCGATGATCCGGTAACATTGCACCGGGTCATGCAGCGCATGATCGGCGATGGCCTCAAGGAGCGCTACGAGGCGCCGCAAAGGCTCTCGCATGAGTTGTTCGTGCTGATGCTCCAGATCAGGGAGCAGGAGCGGCGGGAGAAACTGGCGAAACCGCCGCCGCAGGCTTGGTGACGCGAAAAGATCGCAGTACGCTCAGGCGCGGCGGCGTTCTGAGGACCGATAGGCCATGCGCGCGTGGCCGATGCAGTAAGCGAAGCCGCCAACCGCCTCGTTGCCGCAAAAGGCAAAGTCCGACTTTACTGGATCGCCCAGCGGCCAGCGGCATTTGCGCTCCGCGAGTTCCACAAGCGAACAGGGCTGCGCGCTGGCTACAGTGGCATCGAACACGATCGGTTCGCCGCCTTCCGGCATTTGCGCATAGGCCAGCTGGAGCATCCGGCGCTGGGTCGAAACCCGCGGGCGGCGGGCACGTGGAGGGCAATCCCGCGCCTGCGCACCCGCGGGACGCCCCGACGACAGCCCCAGCCGATGGATTTTGCCGATGACGGCGTTACGGCTGACGCCGATCTCGGCGGCGATCTCGCTGCAAGTCAGCCCGGTGACGACGCAATGGCGAAGCTGCTCGATGCGCTCCGCGGTCCAGGTAGCAACAGTCATGATAAAGCCCCGTTTTCGAACGGCCGTCCTGGGCCGCCAGCAGGGCGAAGGCCGCGTTCGCTTGTTCTGCGAGCCAACCAGACATGAGGCGCCGTTTCGGCGAAAGATGGCGGGCGAGCGCCATCCTTCACCGAGCCGCATTGCGCCTAAGGCATTGCCAGCTCGTTGCTTTGTAGCTGTTTCAGCAGCGGCAACACGTTTGCCTGCCGCCGAAACGGGTTTAAGCATGTTCAAGCGAAAACCTTCGCCGGAGGGCAAAGTTGCATGATTCGATTCGCCTGCCAAGGGTTTTAACTATATTGTAACCTAGTTATAATCCTGAGGTATTGAGTCCTATGGCGCGACCGGAAAACCGTTCGGAGGCGAGGGCGCTGAGTCTGACCCTGCCGATCGAGACCTTCAATTATCTCGCTCTTCTGGCGTCACTCGGAAAGCTCGGCCGGACCGAGAACGAAGTCGCGACCCACATTCTGGTGCGCGAAGCCTATGCAATGATCGAACAGGGCTTTCACGAAATGCGCATTCCGTCGCCGGCCGATGAAAGCTGATTTGCCGCCCGGCTTTTGCTGGTGATACTCCGTCACACAGATGTCGGCCGTTGCGGCGGACAATGCGGTGCGTGAGGTGAGGCAATGGCGGTCGTTTCAGATTCTTCATGGCGGGAACGGGTGGCAGCGCTACCGCTCGAAAGCTTCAATGCCGGCGACACAGTGTTCGCCGAAGGCACCAAGACCGGCCGGCTTCTGGTTCTTAAAAGCGGCACGGTGAGCATCAGTAAAAGCGGGACGGAAATCGCGCGCGTGGCCGCGCCGGGCGCCGTGCTCGGCGAGCTCTCGGCGTTGCTCGACTTGCCGCACACCGCCGATGTGCATGCGCTGGAGCCGTCGCAATTTCATGTCGCCGACGCGGCGCAATTGCTGGGCGATCCGGAGGCGCTTTTGTTTGTTGCGTCGGTGTTGGCACAGCGCGTCGTCGGCGCCAATTCAGCGTTGCTCGAACTGAAGCAGCAGATCCACGCCGGCGCGCCACCGAGCCTGCTCGACAAGACCGCCGACAAGATCGTCGGCATGTTGAGCGCGATCGGCTCGGGTTACCTTCGCGCCGGCGCCGGGATGACGGGATATCCGTTTCAGTAAAGCGGCCTTCTGAGCCTGCTCATTTCGTCATTGCCGCGCTTGATCCGGCAATCCATGCTGCGGCGGCAATCCTGTGGAGGAAACGACATGACCGGCCAGCCAGAGTTGAGCGTTGAAGAGTTGCACGCTCGCATGCTGAAGAAGCCGCTTTGGGTGGTGATCACGCGCGCCGTTGCGCCGCCGGCGGAGCTGAAGCGCCATCTCAAAGCCCATCTTGAACATCAGATCGGGCTCGAAAAAGCCGGCATTATGTACGGCGCCGGTCCGGCAACCAGGCCTGGAGAGACCGCGGCAGCGTTCGGCCTCATCATCATCCGCGCCAAAGACGAAGCTGAGGCGCGTCGCATCGCTGATGCCGATCCGATGCATTCGTCCGGCGCGCGGCAGTACGAGCTTTACTCATGGTCGCTCAACGAAGGCCGCATCAATGTGAAGCTGAATTTTTCCGATCAGACATTCGCGTTCGAGTAAGCGCGCATTCGGTGCCGGCGCTGCGCTCGCCGGTTATCCGTTTCAGTGGCGGGTATGTTGCCAATCTGTTTGAAGTGCCTGGCGTCCAGCTCGCCGACCTGTCGCCAAATATCCTGATCGCCTCGTCCTTTCCGCCCGGCAAGCCGCCGAACGATCCGACCGACCGCATTTTCGTCGCGACCGCACGCGAACTCGGCGCGACATTGATCACACGCGACCGTTCGCTGTTGCGTTATGGCGAGCAGGGGCACACCCCGGAGGTAACGCCGCTTATCCCGCGGCCGCGCGCTTTTCCATTTCGTGCCCGAACTGCCGCCGGAAAATGGCGGCGTCCGCAAAGGTGCGAAAGCAATAGCGCACGGTGTTCGCCGGAAGGTCGACATAGATGTCCCAGGTGAACGCGCAGCCGTCGAGCCAGTCGAGCATGTCCATGGCGATTTCGTCGAAGGTCAGCGCCACCTGAAACGGAAAATCGCGGTTGATATCGAAGATAATGCTCATGCCGGCCCCGCCCCAGTCGCTTGGTTGAAACCCAGAATGAGAACATTTGGAGAACACGTCAAGACGACGAAGGCTGGGGTGGTGGTCGCGCGCCGTACTACCAGATGTCGTTGCGGCGATGAATTTTCCCGATTGGGGCGATCCGGATGTTCCGGCGGCGTTCACGGTGGAACGAATTGGGGTCCGATTTCGGAAGTGATGTCAGCGGGTTAACAAAAGGATGACCGCCAGGCGAAATGCCGGCGACTAGAGCGAAGTCGTTTTAGATTGAATTGATCGTCGCTCTAGCATTTTGAGAGAGCATGATCTTTTCGGAAAACCGGTTTCCACTTTTCCGGATCATGCTCTAAAGCGTTCAGGCCCGGTCGGACGGCAGCAGCAGATCTTCTTCGTTCAGCAGCTCGCGAAGGTCGCCGATCGCCTCAATGGCGTCTTCCTCGGTGGCGACCGCGCGCAGCCGGTGCCACACCTCGCGCCACGGCTCCGGATGGCCGATGCGCATCGCCTCGTCGACATAGTCGCGCGCCTCTTTGAGCGTCTTGAGGTGGCGTGGCTTGGGCTCGTCCTTGATGACGAGCGGCGGGACGATCTGGAAGTTGTCCATGGCCGCAGTATAGCGCGGCGTGCGCGGTGACGAAACCAGCCGGGAGTAGGGTGGGCAAAGCGCAGCGTGCCCACGAATTGCCGTTCGTCAATGAAGGCGTGGGCTCGGCGCGGTGCGCCTTAGCCCACCCTACAAAGATCGCTTCGCGCCGAGCTCTTGTTTAGTTATAGCCGCCCGATGCGGTGAGCCGTTCGCCGGTGACCCAAGCGGCGTCGTCGGAGGCGAGGAACACGGCGATGCGGGCGATATCGTCGGGCTGTCCGAGCCGGCCGAGCGCGGTGCGCGCTACCATTTGCTTCTCGAAATCGCTGCCGATGACGCCGGCGGCGTGGGTGCCCTCGGTTTCCACTCCGCCCGGCGCAATGGCGTTGACGCGGATTTTGCGCGGGCCGAGTTCGGCGGCGAGCACGCGCGTTACGGTGTCGACCGCGCCTTTGGTGGCCGAATACACCGCCGCGGTCGGCACCGCCTGCTCGCTTGCCACCGAGGAGATGTTGATGATGCTGCCGCCCTCCGGGCCGAAATGTCTGGCCGCTTCCTTGGCGGCGAGGATAGTACCGAGCACGTTGGTGTTGAACTGCCGGTGGAATTCATCCTCGGTGATGTCGTCGAGCGGTTGGAAAAGATAAACGCCGGCGTTGTTCACCACCACGTCGATGCGGCCGAAGGCTTTTTTGGTCTCTTCGAACATGCGGCTGACGTCGGTGGCCTTGGCGACGTCGCCTTTCACGGCGACCGCTTTACCGCCCTTGGCCTTGATGTCGGCGACGACGCGCTCGGCGCCATCGCGGCTCGACGAATAATTCACCGCGACGGCAGCGCCGGCCGCGGCGAGGCTCTTGGCAATGCCGGCGCCGATGCCTTTCGAGGCCCCGGTCACGATCGCCACTTTGCCGGAAAGATTGCTCATCTGTTGCTCCTGGTCAGTTGGTGCGCGCCATGGCGCGGCGCGCAGATGCGCGCGCCAGAGGTCGCTTCGATAGTTCGATGATTGTCGAACTATGGTGCTGACCGTTGGTCTGCAAGAGGGGAGGGTTGGATTTTCGCCAGTCAGATTTGGCCGGTCAGATCTTGCCCAATTAGAGCTTAGCCAGTCAGATCTTGGCCAAGCGGTCGAGATAGGCGCGCAGCACGCCGCGGTTGAGAATGAGATTGGCGAACTTGCCCTCGCGGACGATCTCGATCAGGCCCGCGGTCTCGAGCTCCTTGAGATGGTGGGACAGCGTCGCCGGGCTTACCTTGTGTTTCTCGTGCAGTGCGCTGCATGCCGCGGGTCCCGCGCAGGCGCCGATCTCTTTGAGCAACTCATAGCGCCGCGGTTCGGCCAGCGCACGGGCGATGCGCGCGAACTCCCGCTCGGTGAGTCGGGGGATTGGTTTGGCGGCGGACATGGCAACAAGGTAATCCCTGCGGCCTCGATGTTCCAGCATCGGCGGGCGTATCGGCGAATTGCCTTCGTGTCATTGCGAGGAGCGGTAGCGACGAAGCGCTCGTAATGACGGAATATCGCGCTATCCGGCCACGCTACTGAGATGGCCCAACAGGCAAGCCACGTTGACCACACAAGCGGTCATCAGAACGGCCACCAGCATTTTGATCATCGCGGGCTCCAAAATCGCCGGACCGTGATTCGCCCGAATTTGCCGCCTCAAAAAGAATTGCCTGCAAAGCATGAATGAGAACTTGGGTCAAGGAGTCTCAAAGTTTGTTTTTCGCCGGATTCATATCTCGTTTACGAATTCTGGGGCGATTCTCGGCGCCCGTCCTGTCATGCTCCGCGAAGGCGGAGCGGGCCGCTTCGGCTCCGAACCGCGGGCCCTATGCCGCCACCAAGTAGGGCGTGATCGGGTTCACCAAGACGCTGGCGCTGGAACTCGGCGGACGGGCATCCGCGTCAGCGCCATTGCGCCGGGCGCGGTCGGGTGAATACGAAGTCATCGGCCTACGAGGCGGGGACACGGGCAAAGAAGTGACTGGTGTGAAGGGTAAAATCCTTCCTCCAACGGATCGTCCGGGCGAAACGTATCGGATGCACCGTCCGGCTCATAATAAGTCGGGTAAAGAGTAGATCTAAAAGCGAAAGGGCGGCCTAGAGGCCGCCCTTTTTAGTCGTAGATGGCGGGACAAGCCCGGGCATGACGAGTTTAGTGTGTTACGAACACCCCGTTGTTGAACCGCACGTATCACACTTCAAACAAGTGCCATTCCGCACCAGCGTGAAGTTCATGCACTCCGAGCACATTTCACCTTCGTAGCCTTTGGCCTTGGCTTCGGCGCGGCGTTCGGCGGCGACGGCTTTGGCGTCCGTTCGGCCTTCGGCAAGATTTTGGCGCGGCTTTGACCATTGCATCTGCTCGAGCGCCTGCGCGGGCGAGAGTTTCTGCTCGGGCTCGACTTTGAGCGCTGTGGCGCCGGCGGCGTGCGGCGCCGACGAAAGCGCGGTGACGTTGGAGTGCCTTCGTCGCTGTCGCTGACGCCGCCCTGCATCACCTTCAGCTTGTCGGTGCGCGAACGGGTCAGGCCCTTCGACACGTAACGGCCTTCCGGCGGCGGCGAGCGGCCTTCGTCGACGCCCTTGCCGAGGGTGTCGAAGCCTTCGCCGGTCGGATCGACGTGGGCGAGATCGAAGCGCTCCATGTAGGAGACCGCGAGCTCGCGGAACACGTAGTCGAGGATCGAGGTCGCGAACTTGATCGAGTCGTTGCCCTGCACCGGGCCGGACGGCTCGAAGCGGGTGAAGGTGAAGGCGTCGACATATTCGTCAAGCGGCACGCCGTATTGCAGGCCGAGCGACACCGCGATGGCGAAGTTGTTGAGCAGCGAGCGGAGCGCCGCGCCTTCCTTGTGCATGTCGATGAAGATCTCACCGAGCTTGCCGTCGTCGTATTCGCCGGTGCGCAGATAGATCTTGTGGCCGCCGACCACCGCCTTCTGGGTATAACCCTTGCGGCGGTCGGGCATGCGCTCGCGCTCGCGCATCACCACAATGCGTTCGACGACTTTCTCGACGATCTTTTCCGACAACGCCGCGGCGCGCGCCGCTGCCGGCTTCTCGATGAAAGCCTCGATGGCGTCCTCGTCCTCATCCTCTTCGGAAATGAGCTGCGATTGCAGCGGCTGCGAGAGCTTTGAGCCGTCGCGATAGAGCGCGTTTGCCTTAAGGCCGAGCTTCCAGGACAGAATGTAGGCCGACTTGCAGTCCTCGACCGTCGCCTCGTTCGGCATGTTGATGGTCTTGGAGATGGCGCCGGAGATGAACGGCTGCGCCGCCGACAGCATGCGGATGTGGCTGTCGACCGAGAGGTAGCGCTTGCCGGTACGGCCGCACGGATTGGCGCAGTCGAACACGGCGTAGTGCTCGGGCTTTAGGTGCGGCGCGCCTTCGACCGTCATCGCGCCGCAGACGTGGATGTTGGCGGCTTCGATCTCGCGCTTGGTGAAGCCGATGTGCGAGAGCAGGTCGAACGATCGGCGCGGCGAGGTCTTCGGCGCTGACGCCGAGCTCGTCGCGCAGGAAGTCGGCGCCGAGCGTCCACTTGTTGAAGGCGAACTTGATGTCGAACGCGGTCGGCAGCGCCTTTTCGACTTTCGCGATCGCTTCGTCGCTAAAGCCCTTGGCCTTCAGCGTGGTGTGATTGACCGCCGGCGCCTGGCCGAGCGAGCCGTGGCCGACAGCATAAACCTCGATCTCGGCGATCTGCGCTTCGCTGTAGCCGAGCACGCGCAGTGCTTCCGGCACGGCGCGGTTGATGATCTTGAAGTAGCCGCCACCGGCGAGCTTCTTGAACTTCACCAGCGCGAAGTCGGGCTCGATGCCGGTGGTGTCGCAATCCATCACCAGGCCGATGGTGCCGGTCGGCGCCACCACGGAGGCCTGCGCATTGCGATAGCCGTGCGCCTCGCCGAGCAGCGAGCGCGCGGTCCCAGGCGCTGCTTGGCGTGCGCCGCGAGGTTCTGGTCGGGATTGGCCTTGTGGTCGAGCGGCACCGGCGGGGTCGTCATCTGCTCATAGCCGGTGCGGTCGCCGTAAGCGGCGCGGCGGTGATTGCGCATCACCCGCAGCATGTGCTCGCGGTTTTCTTCATAGCGCGGGAACGGCCCGAGCTCGGCCGCCATTTCAGCGGACGTCGCATACGACACGCCGGTCATGATGGCGGAGAGCGAGCCGCAGAGCGCGCGGCCGGCTTCGCTGTCGTACGGAATGCCCGACGACATCAGGAGGCCGCCGACGTTGGCATAGCCGAGGCCCAGCGTGCGGAACTCGTAGGAGCGTTGCGCGATTTCCTTCGACGGGAATTGCGCCATCAGCACCGAGACTTCGAGCACGATGGTCCAGAGCCGCACCGCGTGCTCGTAGCCTTCGACGTCGTAAATCTGGCTCTTCAGGCCCTGGCCGCTGGTGAGCGACGGATTGGTCGGGGTGTGGAAGGCGAGCAGATTGAGCGACGCCAGATTGCACGCCGTGTCGTCGAGGAACATGTATTCCGAGCACGGGTTCGACGCGACGATCGGGCCCGACGCCGCGCAGGTGTGCCAGTCATTGATGCTGGTGTGGAATTGCAGGCCCGGATCGGCCGAGGCCCAGGCGGCATGGCCGATCTTCTCCCACAGGTCGCGCGCCTTGAGGGTCTTCGCGACCTTGCCGCCCTTGGTGCGCCAGTAAAGATTCCAGTCGCTGTCGTCTTCCACGGCTTTGAGGAAGTCGTCGGTGACGCGCACGGTATTGTTGGAGTTCTGGCCGGAGACGGTCAGGTAGGCTTCCGAATCCCAATCGGTGTCGTAGATCGGGAAGTCGATGTCGGTGTAGCCCTGCTTGGCGAACTGGATGACGCGGCGAATGTAATTGTCCGGCACGTGGTTCTTGCGCGCCGCCTTGACCTCGCGGCGGAGCACCGGGTTCTTTTCGGGTGTGAAGCAATCGTCGCCCGAGCCTTCGCAGTTGACGCAGGCTTTCAGCATCGCGCGCAGGTGGCGCTGGTTGATCTTGGAGCCGGTGACGAGGGTGGCGACCTTCTGCTCTTCCTTCACCTTCCAGTCGATGAAGTGCTCGATATCCGGATGATCGGCGTCGAGGATCACCATCTTGGCGGCGCGGCGCGTGGTGCCGCCCGACTTGATCGCGCCCGCGGCGCGGTCGCCGATCTTCAGGAAGCTCATCAGGCCCGACGACTTGCCGCCGCCGGAGAGCCGTTCGCCTTCGCCGCGCAGCCGCGAGAAGTTGGAGCCGGTGCCGGAGCCGTATTTGAACAGGCGCGCCTCGCGCACCCACAGATCCATGATGCCGCCCTCGTTGACGAGGTCGTCGGCGATCGACTGGATGAAGCAGGCGTGCGGCTGCGGATGCTCGTAAGCGGTCGCTGACTGCGTGAGTTTGCCGGTCCTGTAGTCGACGTAGTAATGGCCCTGGCTCGGGCCGTCGATGCCGTAGGCCCAGTGCAGGCCGGTGTTGAACCATTGCGGCGAATTCGGCGCCACCATCTGCATCGCCAGCATGTAGCGGTGCTCGTCGAAGAACGCCTGCGCGTCCACTTCCGACGAGAAGTAGCCGCCCTTCCAGCCCCAATAGGTCCAGGTGCCGGCGAGACGATCGAAAACCTGCTTGCAGCTTTGCTCGCCGACGATGCGCTCTTTCTCGGGCAGATCCTCGAGCGCCGCTTCATCGGCTACGCCGCGCCACAGCCAGGACGGGACGGTCTCTTCCTCGACCTTTTTGATGCGGGCAGGGACGCCGGCCTTGCGGAAATACTTCTGCGCCAGAACGTCGGAGGCGACCTGCGACCATTGCTCCGGGACTTCGACGTTGTCGGCGTGGAAAACAACGGAGCCGTCCGGATTACGGATTTCGCTCGTCGTCAGACGGAATGCGATGTCCGCATACGGTGATTGTCCCTCTTTGGTGTAGCGCCGCTCGATCCGCATTTTCTGCCCCTTTCAATTCTCAATTTTGTCAACGCCGGAGGCCGTGCGGAAGTCCGCTTAATATAAGCCGCCGACAGGTTCCCCGCGACGCTCCGGAGCGAACTCCGGGAGGCGTCGTGCCTCACCCCTGATCTCTGTTTGCCACCAACCCCAACCGGCTTAAGCCGGGTACGCTTCTGGCACGACCGGGCGTCCAAAAAGGGCAGACGATCCCACGTTCGCGCCATTGGCGGCGCGAGCTGACCTGCAATCCCTTTGGGGAGAGCCCGGCGGACTAAAAACTCGCGCGCCGAACTCGACAAAACTAGGCCAAGCCGATCGCGCCCGTCAAGCTCTAGTATGAAAACGTAAATATACCCCCAAGATGTGGGGATAGCGGGGACGAATCGAAAGGGGATGTCCAAGTATCGGAGATTCCGGGAGAATCTGGAAGGGCGCTCTGCCGGGATGTGGCCCCAGGGTGTGAAAATCGGGGCTAACGCGCTTAATTTCGGCCGGGGTGAGGAGGTGCGGGGAGCGGTAATTTGGTCGGCTTGGTGAGCGCATTACCAACGCCACAGTCACGGACCTGTCACAGAAATCCCACAGCGGCGGGGCTTTCCGCGCGATTCCGTATGAGAGTTGCCCGGATCATCGGGGTTTCTTTTATTTGCTCGTTGGCGAGGGGCTCTAAGATATTGAATTGACATGGAGACTCGCCGGTGTCGGATTTGCGCACCGCGCTCAACGCCGCGACGACTCGATTTGACAATCGTCTGCGTCGGAAAATTGTGGAGGACCCGGTTCAATCGTGGTTTCTCTGGCAAGTCTTTGGCGGTTCCAACGTTAACCCTAACAAAGCCTTACTTCCCGTTTGAGGTGACCTTTGCTTGACGGGTGAGCGGGGGCACGTCGATAACCTCTTGATGTTAGGGTGTAAGTTCCAGCGTTTTGTTCGCGTGGGGCGTATTGCTGCGTGTGCCGCCCTGATCGCCGGCTGTACTCAAGTCGGCAACAATAATCCTATCAATCTGCCGCTTACCGACGCCAAGGCCGGCGATGCGCCGGCGGGGCGCGACATCCAAACCTATTTCGACGACATGGTCGTAGCGCTGTCATTCTCCGGCGGCGGCACCCGCGCGGCGGCTTTTTCCTATGGCGTGCTGCAAGGTTTTGACGAAACGCGGGTGCAGACCGCGGCCAGCACGATCTCGCTGCTCGACCATATCGACTTTGTCTCCGGCGTCTCCGGCGGCTCGGTCCTCGCCGCCTATTACGGCCTGAAAAAGCGTGCCGCGATGGCCGACTTCAAGGAGAAATTCCTGCTGCAGAACGCGCAAGCGAACCTGCAAATGGATCTGAATTTTTTCAACATCTCGAAGGGCCTCAACGGCGGCGTCAACGATCCGACTGCATTCCCGAAATGGCTCGATGCCAATCTCTACGGCGGTGCGACATTCAAGAGCCTCTTGTTCGAGCGCCGGCCGACGGTGTGGATCAACGCTTCCGATATCTACAGCCGGACGCCGTTCGTGTTCGATAGCGGCACGTTCAGCGCGCTGTGCAGTAACCTGGCGGATTATCCGATCTCGCAAGCGGTTGCGGCGTCCGCCGCCGTGCCGGTGATCTTTGCGCCGGTCGTGATCCAGAACTTTCCTGGCGGCTGCCCGACGCCGCTGCCGGACTGGGTCGAGCGGGTGCGCAGCGATCCCGACGCCGCGCCGCTGATCAAGACCTACGCCGATGCGCTGGAGCGCTATCACAGCGGCGACGTCAAATACGTCAAACTGCTCGACGGTGGTATCGTCGATAATTACGGCCTCGCCGCCATTACCGTGCGCCGTCTTGCTTCGAACACACCCTACGGACCGCTCGAGCCGGAGGAGGCCGTCAAGCTGCGGCGCTTCCTGTTCCTTGTCGTGGACTCTGGCCGTGCGCCTTCGGGCGCCTGGGCGCAGACCATACCTGGACCGTCGGGGGTCGATCTGATCACGGCAGCGTCCGACACCGCGACGCAGTCCGGCGCGGTCGGCACTTATTCCGCTTTCTCCAACGCGATGGACGACTGGCAAGACGATCTCGTGAAGTGGCGTTGCCATCTTACCGAGGCGCAGCGCCGCCAATACGGCGCGACGCCCGGCTGGAATTGCAAGGACGTGAAATTCTTTGTCGGCCGTATCGCTTTCGATCAATTGGGGCCGGAGCGCGCGGCGGCGCTTAACAATGTGCAGACCGCGCTCAAGTTACCGCCCGATCAGGTCGAAGAGTTGATCTCCGCCGGGCGCGATGCGTTGAAAGTCAATCCGACATTCCGGGACTTCCTCGGCTCGCTGTCGCACGCGCCGCCCCACGGCAAACCGGTGGCGATGCCGGTTATCGAGCCGCACCAGGCGCAGGCAGACTAGGGCCGAGCTCCTTACGTCTAACCCGCTTGATTGTGTCTGCGTTTCAGCGTTGAATTTCGAACGGTTCTAACCGGCGCGCTAACGCCGGAGGAACGTCGGGAGGATACGCCATGAACGAGATTCAACGGCGCGCCTTTATGCAAGGCGCGGCACTCGGTGCGTTGACCTTTACGGTCGGCGGCGTCGAAGTGATGCTGACGCCGCGAGAGGCGCACGCGCAAAATATTCCGCTCCGCACGCTCACTCCCGAACAGGGCGCAACGCTCGATGCCGTCGGCGAGACGCTGGTGCCGGGCGCCAAGGCTGCCGGCGTCACCAATTTCGTCGATCAGCAGATTTCGGTGCCAGCGGAGCAATCGCTGCTGCAGGCGCGAATCTTAAGCATGCGGCCGCCTTACGCCAATTTTTATCGCGCGGCGCTCGGCGCGATCGATAACGCCAGCACCGCCAGCAAGGGCAAGAAGTTCGCCGAGCTTACGCCCGACGAGCAGCACGACTTCATCAACCTGATGCGGCAGAACAAGATCGACGGCTGGCAGGGGCCGCCGTCGCCGTTTGTCTTCAACGTGCTGCGCGGTGACGCAGTCGACGTCGTCTACGCCACCATGGACGGCTACGCCATGCTCGGCGTGCCCTACATGCCCCACATCGCACCGTCCAAGAAGTGGTGATCGATGCACAATGGCCAATGAAAAAGTCGATGTCGTTATTGTCGGCGCCGGTGCTTCCGGCTCGGTCTATGCCAATGTGCTCACCAAGGCCGGCAAGAAGGTCGTGCTGTTCGACAACGGCCCGGACTGGCAGCTCACCGATCTGATCAGCTCCGATATCTGGGGCCGGCGCATCAAGCCGGCCGGACCGCCGGTGCTGCTCGATGGCAAAAACCCGTTCGGTTATGTCGCCCAGGCCGGTTGGGGCGTCGGCGGCGCGGCGCTGCATTACTTCGCGAACTTCCCGCGCTATCTGCCGACCGATTACAAAATGAAGAGCGAGCACAATCGCGGGCACGATTGGCCGATCGCTTACGAAGACGTCGCACCTTACTACGACAAGGTCGCGGCCGACGTTGGCGTTTCCGGCGACGCCAAAGCGGAGGAGCGCTGGCGCCCTGCGGGCAAGCCCTATCCGATGCCGCCGATGAAAACCTTCCCGAGCGGCGAAGTGTGGCTCAAGGCTGCCGAAGCAAACGGCATCCATTTCGTGCCCGGCGCGGTCGGCATGTCATCGACGGAGTTCAAGGGCCGCGACGCCTGTATCTATGACGGCTGGTGTCATGTCGGCTGTCCGATCGGTGCGCTTGCCAATCCGGTGGTGACGTATCTCGGCGAGGCACGGAAGGCCGGTGCAGAAGTGCGTGCGCTCTCCACCGTGACGCGCGTGCTGACCAATCAGGACGGCACCAAAGTCACCGGCGTCGAATATTACGACGCGCAAAAGAACAAACAGGTGCAGGAGGCGAGCGTCGTCATTCTCGCCGCCTGGTCAGGGCAAAATCCGCGCATCCTGCTCAACTCGTCGACCGACAAGCATCCAAATGGACTGGCCAACAAGAACCAGCTCGTCGGTAAGTTCATGATGACGCACAGCGTCGCCGGCACCTGGGCGCTGTTCGACGAGGACATCACGCCGTACATGGGCACGATCGGCGCGCAGTTCATGTCGTACGACCACTACGACAAGACCAGCAATGCCGGCGCGTTCGGCAGCGCCTTCATCGTCGCCGGCGCGGCGATGAAGACCAATGACTTCGCGCAGTCACGCGGCGACCTATTCGGCAAAGATCTTGCGGCGTTCATGAAGCGCGCGGCAAAAGGCCTTACCCGCATCACTTTCTTCGGCGAAGGTCTGCCGCAGATGGAAAATCGCATCGAGGTTGTCAGCGACAAGGACGAATTCGGCATGCCACTCGTCAAGCTTACGCACGGCTTCAGTGACGACGGCATCGCGCTTTGGAATGCGAACTTCGATATGGGCATGAAGGTCGCCAAGGCTACGAACGCGAAAGAGTCGTGGCCGGGCAAAGGGCCGGTGGTGCCGACTAGCCACCTTCATGGCGGCGCGATCATGGGCACCGACGCGTCGAACTCGGTAACCAACAGCTACGGTCAAACCCACGAGATCGCGAATTTGTGGATGGCCGGGCCGTGCATCTTCCCGACCGAAGGCGCGTCGAATCCGACCTACACGATCTTTGCGGTATCGCTGCGCGGCGCGGAGCAGTTGGCGAAGACGTGGGGGAGTGTGGCGGGCTAATTACTCCGCTGCCGCCTTCTCGTGCCCAAGCTGCTTGTTGAGGGCGTGCAACAGGCCTTCGGCAGCTTCGGAAATTACGGTGCCGGGCGGGAAGATCGCTTCCGCGCCGGCTTTTTTTAGTGCGTCGTAATCCTGTGGCGGCACGACGCCGCCGACCACGATCATGATGTCGTCGCGGCCTTGTTTGGTCAGCTCGGCCTTAAGCTCTGGCACAAGCGTTAGATGTGCGGCGGCGAGCGACGATATGCCGAGAATATGCACGTCGTTCTCCACCGCTTGCCGCGCGGCTTCGCCGGGCGTTGCGAACAGCGCGCCGATATCGACGTCGAAGCCGAGATCGGCAAACGCCGTGGCGATCACCTTCTGGCCGCGGTCGTGGCCGTCCTGGCCGATCTTGGCGACCAGGATACGCGGACGGCGGCCTTCGTTGTCCTCGAATTCGGCGACGAGTTTTTGCACCCGTGCAACGGCATCCGTCATGCCGACCTCCCGCTTGTAGACGCCGGAGATGGCCTTGATCTCCGCCCGGTGACGACCGTACACATTTTCGAGCGCCAGTGAGATTTCGCCGACCGTGGCCTTGGCGCGGGCCGCGTCGATGGCGAGCGCCAGCAGATTAGCGTTTCCGCCTGAGGCGCCGCGCGTCAGTGACGCCAGTGCATCGGCCACCGCTTTCGGATCGCGTTCCCGCTTGAGCCGGGTGAGCTTGTCGATCTGCATCTGCCGCACCGCGGCATTGTCGATCTTGAGCACATCGATCGGGGCTTCGTTTACCGGGCGATATTTGTTGACGCCGATCACCGCCTGCGTGCCGTTATCGATCCGCGCTTGTGTCCGCGCCGCCGCTTCCTCGATGCGAAGTTTGGGCAAGCCGGCCTCGATGGCGCGCGTCATGCCGCCGAGCTGTTCGACTTCACTGATATGACCCATCGCCTTTTCAGCGAGCTCGTGGGTGAGGCGTTCGATATAGAACGAGCCGCCCCACGGATCGATCGCGCGCGTTGTGCCGCTCTCCTGTTGCAGCACGATCTGGGTGTTGCGGGCGATGCGTGCGGAGAAATCGGTCGGCAGCGCCAGTGCCTCATCGAGTGCATTGGTGTGCAGCGACTGGGTCTGGCCTTGCACTGCCGCCATCGCCTCGATGCAGGTGCGGGTCACGTTGTTGAACACATCCTGTGCTGCGAGCGACCAGCCCGACGTTTGGCAATGGGTACGCAGCGACAGCGAACGGGCATCCTGCGGATTGAACTGCTTCATCAGCGTCGCCCACATCACGCGCGCGGCCCGGAGCTTGGCGATCTCCATGAAGTAATTCATGCCGATGCCGAAGAAGAACGACAGCCGCGGCGCAAAGCGGTCGACCGCGAGGCCCGCGCCTAAACCGGCGCGCACATATTCGACGCCATCGGCAAGCGTATAGGCGAGCTCAAGGTCGGCAGTCGCTCCGGCCTCTTGGATGTGATAGCCGGAGATCGAGATCGAATTGAACTTCGGCATGTGCGCCGAAGTGTAGGAGAAAATGTCCGAGATGATGCGCAGCGACGGCTTGGGCGGATAGATATAGGTGTTGCGCACCATGAATTCTTTGAGGATGTCGTTCTGGATGGTGCCGGACAGCTTCTCGTGCGGCACGCCTTGCTCTTCGGCGGCGACGATATAGAGCGCCAGTATCGGCAGCACCGCGCCGTTCATCGTCATCGACACCGACATCTGGTCGAGCGGGATGCCGTCGAACAGGGTGCGCATGTCGTAGATCGAGTCGATCGCGACGCCCGCCATGCCGACATCGCCGGAGACCCGCGGATGATCGCTGTCGTAGCCGCGGTGCGTGGCCAGATCGAAGGCGATGGAAAGGCCTTTCTGACCCGCGGAAAGATTGCGCCTGTAGAACGCATTGGAATCTTCGGCAGTGGAGAAGCCGGCATACTGCCGGATGGTCCACGGCTGGGTGACGTACATGGTCGGATAGGGGCCGCGCAGATAGGGCGCAATGCCGGGATAGCCGTCAACGTAGGGCAGACCGGCGGCATCGCTCGCGTCGTAGGCACCTTTGACGTCGATGCCTTCAGGCGTTTTCCAGGGCGCGACGGTTGGCGCGCCGATCGGCGCGACGTCGCCAAAATCGACTTTGGTAAAATCCGGAATCTGGCTCATCGGATCATCCGTTCTTGTCGAGAATATCGTAAGCGGCGCTCAGTGTCGCCAGGGCGTCGCAGCCGGCATAAATAAAGCTTTGCACGCCAGCCGCTTTCAACGTTGTCTCAAGCTCGCCCGGTCGGCCGGCAAGATAGATGTGTCGGGCGCCTGCGGCTTTCAGGGTTTCCGCCGCGCTTGCCGCTCCGCTTTCATAGGTTTTGTCTGCACCGCAGAGACAGACGAGCAACGCACCGGAGGTCTTGAACGAGGCGGCAAGCGACTCAGGCAAGCCCTCGACGGTCTCGATGCCGCCGGCCTCGAAGAAATTCTTGGCGAAGTTGGCGCGCGTACTGAAGTCGGCTGGCTTGCCTAGCACCGCCAGAAAAATCTTTGGCCGCCCGCCGGTGCGGGCCAGGATTTTGTCGGACACGTCGCGCAACCTTTCAAAGGGCTCGCCAAGGCGGATGCGCGGCAGTGCTGAACCGCTTACCGGCTCGTTTTTCGCTGCAGGTACGATATCGAGAACGGCGGGCATGGTTTCGCGGATGTCGGGATAGGCATTGGTGCCGGTCAAAATGTCCTTGCCGCGTGCGACCGCTTTTTCGTGTGCGGCGCGGACCGCGGCCACATTTTTCTGCACCTGCCCGGACTCAAGTGCAGCCCACGCGCCTCCGGCTTTTTCGATCTCCTGAAACTGCGACCATGCGGCTGTGCACAGCTCCTCGGTCATTGCTTCGATCGCGCCGGAGCCGGCGGCGGGATCGGCAACGCGGGCGAGGCTCGACTCTTCAAGAAGGACAAGCTGCGTATTGCGCACGACGCGGCGCGCGAAGGCATCGGGTAAACCGAGCGGCGCAGTGTGCGGCAACATGGTGATGGCGTCAGCGCCGCCGAGGCCGGCGGCAGTGACCGCAATCGCATTGCGCAGCATGTTTACGTAAGCATCGTGTTTTGTCAGCATGCGCCACGCGGTTTCTGCCGTCAGCAGCGCCGGCTTCGATTGCAACCCGCAGGCCGCCTCGATGCGTGCCCACAGTTTTCGAATGGCGCGGAATTTCGCCATGGTGAGAAACTGCTCGGCGTCAGCGGACAGCCGGAAGTAGATTGCATCGCGTGCTTGCTCGATCGCGATGCCGTCAGCCTCCAATACGCGAAGGTAGGCAACGGCGCTGGCGAGCGCGAAGGCGAGTTCCTGCGCTTCCGAGCCGCCGGCGTTATGGATGACCCGTCCGTCGGCGACCGCGAAGGGACCGCGAAATCCCGCTGCAGTCAGTTCGCCGATCATGCTGGTGAAAGCATGCGCAAGATCTTTCCAGCTTTGCGCGCTCTCGCCCGCGGCAGCAAAGCCGCCGATCGGGTTGATCGAGAACCGCACGTCGACCGCTTCCGGAACGACGCCGCGTTGTTTTATGTAAGCTGGAAACGCGCGGACGATATGGCGTGAGGTCGGACCCAGATTGAGATCGATGGGGACGGCGTCGAGATAGACGCCGTCCAATACGCGGGCAAGCGTCTCCGGCGCGGGGTCGAGGCCGAAGCCATTGGCGCTGATCGAACCTGAGAAGATGAGGATCAATCCAGTCGCCCCGTTTTCCAGATCGTCCAGCGCCTGCGCATGGGCGGCGATCGGATCGGGGTGGTCGGCGCGCTGCATGATGGTCCACGCCGCGCCAGGTGCGCGTCCGGCGATGGTGTGGGCGCCGGCGGCGGCCGGGTAGAGCGGTTCGATCGGCAGGCCGTCGTACGTGCGGCTTTCAAGCCGTGAGAATGGCGCGCCCTTGAGCACGCCGTCGACCAGCTTGCGCCAGGCATCGCTTGTCGCCGGGGTGAAATCGGCGGCAGAGGGCAAGTCTTCGGGGCTGGTCATTGTCGCAAAATGCCATGCCGGACTATCCGGGCCAACCGCTTAACCCGTGCAAGCCGCATGCCGCGCCGACTAGCGTGGAAGCAGCTTTTCGACGCCTTCGGCGTCGATGCGGGCCAGTGCGTCGCGCACTCTTATTCCTCCGATGAACCGGTCCGGGGCAATTTCGGCCAGCGGCACCAGCACAAAGGCACGCTCTAGCATGCGCGGGTGGGGCAGGGTCAGTCTCTCGTCGTTGATGACGCGATCGTCGTAAAGCAGCATGTCGAGGTCGATCGTCCGTGGGCCCCAGTGCCGTTGTTTGGCGCGGTCGCGGCCGAGCGCGCGTTCGCTATCTTGCGTGCGCGACAGCAAGGCGTGCGGTTCGAGTTTGGTCGCAACCTCGATCACTGCGTTGATAAAAGACGGCTGGTCGGTAACGCCCCACGGCGCGGTTCGATAATCTGAGGAGCGAGCAATGAGGCTTACCTTTTGGTCGCTGCACAGCATTGCGATCGCACGCCCGAAGGTCTCCCGTACGTCGCCGACATTGCCGCCGAGGGCGACGAAGGCCTCAGCCATTTTTGCGGTCTTGTTTGATGCGGCTGCGCTCGATGACCACGCCGACGTCGTCGAAAGTGGCTGCGATCGGCGCGTGCGGCTTGTGCACGGTGACGCGGATGCGGCGAACCTGCGGAAAGCCATCCAGCACGGCGCTGGCGACCGCGCCGGCGGCGGCTTCGACCAGCTTGTAGCGGCGGCTGCAGAACGCCTCGCTCGCTATCTTCACGACCGTATCATAGGAGACGGTGTTTTTGAGCTTGTCGGTGCGTGAAGCTTCCTCGAGATCGATGTCGAGCCAGAGGTCGAGATTAAAGGTTTGGCCGACCTTGGCCTCGTGCTGCATCACGCCATGATAGGCGTGCAGCGCCAATCCGTTGACGAAGATTGCGTCGCTCATTTGGCCCGCCGAATGGCATTGGCCACGGCGAAGGCCTGTACCGTCGCCGCAACGTCGTGGGTGCGGATGATGGCGGCGCCGTTCTCGACCGCGAGCAGATGCGCAGCCAGCGAGCCCGGCAACCGCTCCGCGGGCTCGGTAGGTTTGATGGTATTGATAAACCGCTTGCGTGATGCTCCGACCAGGAGCGGCAGATCGAAGCCTTTCCAGACGCGGAGATGCGCCAGACAGGCGAGGCTTTGCTCGGATGTCTTGCCGAAACCAATGCCGGGATCGAGCACGATCTGGTGGTGCGAAATGCCGGCCTCCCAGGCGATCTCGAGTGATCGGGAGAAAAAATTCGTCACATCGGCGATGATATCAATCGAGGGATCGGCGGTCTCGCGGTTATGCATGATGATAATGGGCACTCCACGCTCGGCGACCACGCGCGCCATGTCGCGGTCGCGCTGCAAGCCCCACACATCGTTGATCATCGATGCTCCGGCCTCGAGTGCCCTGGCGGCCACCGCAGCCTTCATGGTGTCGATTGAAATAGGAGTGCCGGTTGCGACAACGGCTGGCAGGATAGGCTCAAGCCGGCGGCTTTCCTCTTCCGGAGAGACCGGTTGAGCGCCGCCGTATGGCCGGGTCGAACTCTGCACCGATATCGATGATGTCGGCGCCCTCGCCGGCAAGGCGCTGCGCATGCGCGATGGCCTGCGGCGGCTCCAGGAATTTACCGCCGTCGGAAAAGGAGTCCGGGGTGACGTTCAATACGCCCATGACCAATGGACGCTTCACCTGAAGCAAGTCGTGCAACACTCTGGTTGCAGGGGAAGAATTAGGGAAAGTAGCGGCGCGGGGGTAACGGCTTATGGCGGATTCCTTAGCCATTGCTTCAACTGCCCGTCGCTTCAGGTGTTCAAAAGCCTGATTTCTTGAACCGAGGCTTTGCGTGCTCCTCCTCGGCTAGTCAAGCTGGAGTGGTGGCGGGAAAGCCGGTGTCCAGCAGCTATCAATACTTGATAATGAGTGGCAGTTTTTTGGCGCTCTCGATCCAGCGTTGCACGGTCTGCTCCTTGGGCATCAACCGGACTTGTTTCCGCTTATTGGCTTCCTTCATCTGCTCGACCAGATGTTCCGGATTGCGGAATTTGAGCTCGTTGACGGTTCGTACGCCGGCGGCGCGCAGGAGCTCGGCATATTCCCAGCCGACGCCTTTAACTCGCATGCGGTCGGCCGCGGTAACCCAATCGAGCAAGCGCTCCTTATTAGTCCCGACTTTCTCCGCGAGCTTTAGGCGCTGCTTGGGCGTCTTGGCGGAACGCAACAGACCGATTGTGGTTCTGATCCCCTCCGACTTGAGGACATCGACCGTATCCGGTCCGATCCCCCGAATGTCGGTGATCGGATAAGCCATCGCAGTTCCCCCTTCAGCGCAACGCGCTGACGCGTCGCGACTGCCTCAAACCCAATTTACCGGACGCGCCCTGTTGGACTGTCCACTTTTGAACAGGAATTCCCCAGTACCCCAACGCCAACCCGGCTGCCCTGCAGCCAAACCCGAAACCGGCCGGGACTTGTCCAATCAGAACGCCCATTGCCACTTCGCCGCTCCCGCACTGACGGCGGGTTGTTTCGATATTGGACAGTCGGTCGTATTGTGACAAGGCACTGGCGGTCAAACGGGCCCTTTTGACGCGCGACTTGGCACGAAGTGTTGGCGAGCGTTGCAAAGCTGCAACATTTTCGTCGCGCAGAGCGGCAGTAGAAATCATGAGATGCCGATTATAAGGTTTCAGGGCATATCCGCGGGGAGCGGGGCGGTGTGATGGAAGGTAACGCCATGACGGCATCAGAAGTTCTGCCGAAGGTTCTCGAGCGCGTTGACCACGACCTTGACGCCAGTCTTGGCCGGTTATTCGACCTGCTGCGGATTCAATCGATCTCGACCGATCCGGCTTATGCGCCGCACTGCCGCACTGCGGCCGAATATGTCGCAACCGACCTGCGGACGCTCGGTTTCGATACCAGCGTGCGCCCGACCGAAGGCCATCCGGTCGTCATCGGCAAAAGCGGCAACGGCGCATCCGACAGTAACGGCAAAGCGCCCCGTGTCCTGTTCTACGGCCATTATGACGTGCAGCCGGTCGATCCGCTCGACTTGTGGCAGACGCCGCCGTTCGAACCTCGGATCGAGACGCTTGATGGCGGCCGCAAGATCATCGTTGCCCGGGGTGCTTGCGATGACAAAGGCCAGGCGATGACCTTCATTGAGGCCTGCCGAGCCTTCAAGGCGGTCACCGGCAAGCTTCCGCTCGACATTACGATGATGATCGAAGGCGAGGAGGAGTGTGGGTCGAAGCATCTGTTCGGGTTCGTTCGTGACAATGCCCCCGAACTGAGCCGGGACCTGGCGCTGGTCTGCGATACCGGTATGTGGGACGCGCAGACGCCCTCCATTACCACCTCGCTGCGCGGACTAGTTTATGAGGAGATCAGGCTTACTTGTGCCGATCGCGATTTGCATTCCGGCCTGTTCGGCGGCGCGGCGCGCAATCCGATCCATGTGCTCGCCGATATTCTCTCCGCGATGCACAACGCTGATGGCGGCGTCACCATTCCGGGTTTCTATGACGGCGTTCACGACTTGCCGCCGGACATCAAATCCGACCTCCAAGGGCTTGGGCTGACCGCGGAAAAATTTCTCGGCCCGATCGGGTTGAAGATTCCGGCCGGCGAAAAAGGCCGATTGCTGCTCGAGCAAATCTCGACCCGGCCGACCGCTGAGGTGAATGGCATCATCGGCGGCTATACCGGCGAGGGGGCCAAGACCGTGATCCCCGGCAAGGCCAGCGCCAAGGTTTCGTTCCGTCTGGTCGGATCGCAAGACCCGGAGAAAATCCGCAACTCGTTCCGCGAATTCGTCCGTGCTCGCGTACCTGCCGATTGCTCGGTCGAGTTCGGTAATTTCGGCTGCAATCCAGCCTTCGAAGTCGCGTTCGATAATCCGGCGCTCGGCAAAGCGCGTGCGGCGCTGGCCGAGGAGTGGGGCAAGAAGGCCGTTACCATCGGCGCCGGCGGCTCGATCCCGATCGTCGGCGATTTCAAGACTGTGCTCGGCATGGATACCCTGATGGTCGGCTTCGCGCTCGACGACGACCGGGTGCACTCGCCGAACGAAAAATTCGACCTCAAGTGCTTTCACAAAGGCATCCGCTCCTGGGCGCGGATCCTGGCAGCGCTGGCGGACTGAAGAGGCTACAGCCGGAGCCGTCCGGCGAAATTCGTCTGAACGCACCACTATAGCGTGTGAATTCTGCTATCCTCGGTAGTGGGGAGGGAGGATCACATGAAAAAAATCATCCCTGTTGTCGTAGCCGTCATCGCTACACTGTTCAGTCAGGCGCTCCGCGCTGAAGACTTTCCGTCACGGTCGATCACCTTCAACAATCCGTTCGGACCCGGCAGCGCCAGCGACACACTCTGCCGCATCATCGGCGACCAGCTTGGTGCGACGCTCAAACAACCGATTGTCGTTGAGGATCGCCCGGGCGCCGACGGCGCAGTGGCGGCGCAGTACGTCGCTCACGCGACGCCGGACGGTTACAACCTTCTGATGGCGACCAATTCGCCGCTTTCGGCTGATCCGTTCCTGCTCAAGGACGTTAGCTACGATCCGATCAAGGATTTTGCGCCGGTAACACGGGTCGGCAGTTTCACGCTGATGCTGGTGGTGAATCCGGGCCTGCCGGTGCACTCGATCAAGGAACTCATCGCCTACGCCAAAGCCAATCCCGGCAAGCTTTCTATCGCAAGCGGCAATACCGCCGGGATAGTTGGCGCCAAAACGCTGGCTCACGACGCCGGCATCGACATTTTGCATGTGCCGTACAAAAGCTCACCGCAGGCGCTCGAGGATGTGATTGCTGGAAGAGTGTCGATGATGATCGTCGACTTCACCGTCGGCATGCCGCATGTCGCGGCCGGGCAGGTGCGGGCGCTGGCGATGACGCGATTAAAGCGCAGTACGCTTTATCCGGACTTGCCGACCATGGACGAGGCCGGCGTTAAAGGCTTTGAGCTCGATGCATGGGCTGGGCTGGTCGCGCCCGCCAACACGCCGCCGGACCTCATCGCAAAGCTCAATGGCGCGTTGCGCAAAGTCATAAGCAATCCGGATGCCCAGGCGAAGTTCAAGAATGTCGGTTTCGACGCCTTCTCCAGCACGCCGGAAGAGTTTGGCGCCTTCATCAAGGTCCAGCTCGCCACCTGGTCGAAGATGGTCAAGGACGCCAATATTCAGGCCGAGTAAGACGACGGCGCGCGTAATTCGTCGTTGACGAATACATATCTCGGCGGTTATATCTCAATCAATAACTTACGGGTTATTGATCCCATGCCGAACACTCACGATGTGCTGTTTCGAACGCTCGCCGATCCGACGCGGCGGACCATCTTCGAACGATTGTGCCGCGAAGGAGAAAAGACGGTTGCGGCGCTGACGGCGCGGGCCGGCGTCTCGCAACCAGCCGTCTCGAAGCATCTCGGAGTGCTAAAGCAAGCCGGGCTGGTGCGCGACCGCCACGAAGGCCGCCAGACCCATTACAGCGCGCAACTCAGCGCCTTGGCTCCATTGATCGACTGGACGAGTCAAATGGCCGGCTTCTGGCAAGGCAGGTTCGACGATCTCGAAGATCTACTGAAAAGGATGGATCAGTGAGATGAAAGAAGCCACGCAACGTTTGATCGTTCGCTGGATTCATATCGTCTGCAGCATTCCGATCATCGGTTATATTTATAGTCCGTTTGAACACCTTCCGGACTACGCGCCGCCGACGCGGTTTGTCTTCTTTCCTGTCATGCTTCTTTCGGGATTGTGGATGTGGAAAGACCATCTCGTACGGCGGCTTGTTTCGAAAAGATCAGCCTAAGCATTAACAATAGATGGGCGAGTGCAGAAAGCGACAGAGGCCATGAAGAAGACGACGGGCAGTGCGAAGGAAGGGAAAAGCGGAGACACTCCCTCACGGCTGATTGACGGCAGGATCAAGGAGCTTGGTGACTGGCGCGGCGAGACGCTCGCCCATGCCCGCGCTCTGATCAAACAGGCGGTGCCCGACGTTACTGAGGAGTGGAAGTGGCGAGGGGTTCCGGTGTGGGAGCACGCCGGGATCATCTGCACCGGCGAGACGTACAAGGCCGTCGTGAAGCTGACCTTTGCCCACGGCGCCTCGCTGGAGGATCCGTCAGGCTTGTTCAACTCCAGCCTTGAAGGCAACATGCGGCGCGCGATCGACTTCCGCGAGGGCGAGAAGATCAATGAACGTGCCTTGAAAACCCTCGTCCGCGCCGCCGCCGATTACAATCAGGCCAGAAAGACGAAGAAGGCGCCTGCGGCTGCGAAAGCCAAAGCTGGCAAAAGCAAAAAGAGCAGCTAATCGGCAACGTCGAGTATTCGCGGCGTAACGAAGCGTTCGATCCGGCCTGACTGCGGATGTAGTTTTGTCCAGGCATCGAAGGCAAAGTCGATCACGACGAGGCCCGAGGTTGGCAGCTTCTCCGAAAGTTGTCCGCGCATCGCGACATCGCCCGAAGCAATCAATTGCAGTGCAACTTCGTGGAGCCCGGGATTATGACCGATGACAAGAAGCGAGCGCGCCGCGCGCGTCTCGCCGATCAGCCTTATTAATCCATCGGGCGCGGCACCGTAGATACGATCATCGTCTATGTGTCGCGGCGCTTTTTCCAGGCCACTTGCGATGAGTTCCCAGGTTTCCTGGGTACGCCGTGCCGGCGACACCAGCGCAAGATCCGGTATCAGGTCATGACGGGCCATATAATGCGCGATGATTTCAGCGTCGTTCCGGCCGCGCTTGATCAGCCTGCGGTCGCGGTCGCGCTGGCCGGGTTCGGCTTGCTCGGTCTTGGCATGACGCAACAGCATCAATCGGCGCATGATGGAAATATCGCCTTTGGAACCGTTTCACGGAGTCTATCGCGGGGGATTTGAAGTTCCTACTGTGCTGCGGCAATGTCGGTCAGTAACGGCTCTGCCGCGCTAAAAGTCCGAAAGAACCGGGAATGAACGACGCCGATATCAAGGCCTACGGCAATAGCTGGTATGCCGCCACCATGGTGGATGAGCCGCGGCGGTCGCGGCTTGCAGTCGATCTCGATGTCGATGTTTGCGTGATTGGCGGCGGCCTTGCCGGACTCACGACCGCGCGTGAGATCGCCAGATCCGGCTGGTCGGTGGTCGTGCTTGAGGCCGGCCGCATCGCTTCGGGCGCTTCGGGCCGCAATACCGGTTTCGTGCTGCCGGGTTTTGCCGCGGACGCCGACAAGGTTGTCGGCCGCGTCGGCTTCGACCGCGCCAAATCGCTATGGGCGCTGGCGCAAGCCGGACTCGACTATGTTCGCAATGCCATCCAATCCGATGGAATGGCGGGCATCGATTCAGCGGAAGGTTGGCTCTACGTCTCCAAGGTCGATAATGGCGACGAGATTGTCCGTTACGTACGGCTGCTCAACGAACTCGGCTGCGAAATCGAAGGCTGGCCGACCGATCGCGTACGCGCGGTGTTGCACAGCGAGCGTTACTTTCACGCCGTTAATTATCTGAAAGCCGTCACGATCAACCCGCTCAACTATGCGCTGTGCCTTGCGGCCGCCGCGGAGCACGACGGCGCGCGGATTTTCGAGAACACGCCGGCGCTTTCGATCGATCCCCAGGGCGTGCGCAAACGCATCGTAACGCCTGCAGCCAAGCTTCGGGCTAATCACGTCGTGCTCGCCGGGAATGTGCAGATCGGTGGCCTGATGCCGCGCATAGCCGCGACCCTCTTGCCCATCACGACTTACATGATCACTACGGCGCCGCTCGGGCCGCAGCTCGGAGAAGTCATAGGCTACCCCGGCGCGGTGAGTGATACCGAGAGAGCAGACAATCATTACCGTATCGTCGGCGGCGATCGCCTGATGCTGTCGGGCCGTACGACGACCTGGGCGCGTAACCCGCGCCGCTATGTCCGCACGCTAACTGCGGACATTAAAAGAGTTTATCCGCAGCTCCACGATATTAGCGTCGATTACAGCTGGAACGGCACGCTCGGAAATACCGTGCATCGGATGCCGCAGATCGGCGAATTGGGTCCGGGCGTGTGGCTTGCTTCCGGTTTCGGCGGCCATGGGCTCAACACAACTGCGATGGCAGGCAATCTGATTGCCCGCGGCATCGTTGCGGGCGATCAGGCTTGGCGGGAGTTCTCGCCGTTCGAATTGGTCTGGGCCGGGGGATCGCTCGCCCGCGCCGGCGTGCAGATACGCAACTGGGTCAGGCGTTACGCCGATCGCGCAGCGGAACGTCGCGCCAAGGCGCACGAGCTTGCGCACATTCGCGCGCGCGAAGCGGAAAAGGTGCGACAGGCGCAGGAGGCTGCACGGCGGGAAGCAGAAGCGGCTGATGCCGTACGCCGCGCTGCCGAGGCGGAAGAAGCGGCGCGGCTTGCCGCCATTGCCGAGGCCGAGGAGGCGGAGCGGCGTGCTGCTGCGGAAGCGGAGTGGCAGGCCGCGGAGGAAGAAGCGCGCAGGGCTGCGCAAGCGGAAGAGGCGGCTCGGCGCGCTGCCGAGGCAGAGCAAGAAGCCCGCAGAGCTGCCGAGGCAGAGGAGGCTGAACGGCTTGCGGCCACTGCCGCAAGCGAAACGCCGTTACAAAGCGAGCCGCCAGCCGACTTTGAACAATCGCCACAAAGCGAGCCGGCGAATGAGCTTGAACAGCCATCTGCCGTCGCGGCTGAAGCCCGGGACAGCGGACTGATCACGCCGGCCGAGGTGATACCCGAACCGGCGGCGCCAGTCCGAACCGGATCGCCGAAGCGCAGATCGAAAAATCGAAGGCGGCGCGAGCGTCCACAGCCGGATCGCCGCAGAAGCGAGATTACTTCAGACTGATCGCGGCTTGCGGACTGGGCGCAACGATTACTCAAAAGGGGGAGACTGATATGCGGAGCAGATTGATTGGGAGCGGAGTCGCCGTATTAGGCGCTTTGATGTGGGCATCTGTCGCCCTGGCACAATCGGACTTTCCAAATCACACGATCAAGATCGTCGTTCCGACGCCGCCGGGTGCGAGTCTCGACACCTTTCCCCGACTGATTGCTAATCGCCTCAGCCAGCGCTGGAACGTCCCGGTCATCATCGAAAACATGCCGGGTGCGGCGCAAAATCTGGGAACGGAGGCCGTCGCGCGATCGGAGCCGGATGGCTACACAATCCTGGCGTCCCCGCCGGGACCCTTGGTCATAAGCCAATACATCTACACCAAGCTTGGTTTTGATCCGGAAGCTCTTGTGCCGGTATCGACCTTTGCCTCGCAACCCACGGTTCTCGTCGCGAGTACTGCTGCACCTTTTTCGACGCTACCGGAGATGATCGCTTACGCCAAAGCCAATCCGGGAAAAATCAATTACGCGTCCCCGGGGGTCGGCAGCTCATTGCAGATGGAAACCGCAATGCTTGCTGCCAATGCCAACCTCGACATCGTCCATGTTCCGTATAAGGGCATCGCCCCCGCCGAGGCCGATCTTCTGGCTGGTCATGTGGACATGATGATCGATCCGCTCGGCAACGTGTTTCAATACATCAAGGAAGGCAAGTTCAGGGCTCTTGGCGTGACAAGCTCGGCGCCGATCGCCGACCTGCCAGGTGTGCCGGCTATCGCGGAGTTGTATCCTGATTTTGTTTTCACCGAATTCTTTGCGTTCGCGGCGCCACCAAAGACGCCGAGTGCGATCGTCGCCAAGCTGTCTGAAGGCATCAGCGAAACAGTGCGTCTCCCGGACGTCGCCCAACGTTTCCACGATCTTGCCATTACGCCAGTCGGATCGTCGCCGGAAGAGATGGCGGCCTTACTGAAGCGAGAGCGTGCCCGCTGGCAAAAGATTGCCACTCAGCTCGGGATAAAAATGGACTAGCCAGGCTGCGCTAGATCTTCTCGAAGTGAATCTGCTCGGCAACGTCCGTCCATAATGCGATATCGTCGGCGAGCCGTTTGCGAAATTCTTCCGGCGTGGTCGGGTAGGGCTCGTTGCCGAATGCGTGCATCCGCTCCTTGGTCTCGGGATCTTTTAGGATGCGTATGGTTTCGGTGTTGAGCCGGCGCAGGATCGGATCGGGAAGTCCCGCCGGTGCAATCAGCCCTTGCCAGGCGCTCACGTTAAATCCGGGTACGGTTTCCGCGACCGACGGGGTTTGCGGCAGGGCGAAATAGGGCTTGGCGCTGGAGACGGCGAGCGCGTTGAGCTTGCCGCTGCGGACAAAGCCGATCAGGCTTGACGGCGGATCCATCATGAAGTCGAGCCGCCCGGCGACCAGTTCGGTCGCCGCCGGCTCGCTGCCTTTGAACGGAATGTGCTGAAATTTCAGTTTTGTCTTCAGCGCAAACAGTTCGATCGCAAGCTGCGGGCCGGAGCCGACGCCGGGCGTGCCGTAGAGCATTGGATTCAATCGTGTCTTTGCCGCTTTGATCAGTTCGGCGACACTCTTGATGCCGCTGTCGGCGTTCGTCGCCATTAGATACGGGTAGTCCGAGCAGATCGTGATCATGGTGAAATCGTCGATCGGCCGGAACGGCAAATGGGCGAAGGTCGCTGCAGCGCTGGCATGGCCGGACGGTATGACACCGAGCGTGTAGCCGTCGGGCATGGCGCGAGCGATCTGAGCCGCTGCCGTCGTCCCCGATGCGCCCGGTCGCGGCTCGACAATCACCGACTGGCCGAGCGCGCGGGATAGTCCGTCGGCGACGAGGCGGGCGACCACGTCGGATGGACCGCCTGCCGCGAAGCCATGGATGATGGTGATCGTGCGCGCCGGCCAATCCGGCTCGGCATGAGCTTTTCCGGCAGCAAGGCCAGCAAGGCCGCCAACGACAGCACGGCGCGTGAGTTTGGTCATGGCGTCCCCTCCTCGATGTACCGGGATTGGCGTTGAAACCCGCCATTATTCCCGTATTTCGCTTCCGTCCACGCGGCTACATTTTTAACGTCCCTCGCGCCTTGCCATAAACGCCAGGCGTTCGAACAGATGCACGTCCTGTTCGTTCTTGATCAGCGCGCCGTGCAATGGCGGGATCAGTCTTTTTGGATCGCGCTCGCGCAGCGTCTCCGGCGAGATATCTTCCACCATCAAAAGCTTGAGCCAATCGAGCAACTCTGACGTCGACGGCTTCTTCTTCATGCCCGGCACGTCGCGGATTTCATAAAACAGCTTCAGCGCCTCGGCGACCAGGCGCTGTTTGATGCCAGGGAAGTGTACGTCGATGATCGCACGCATGGTGTCGGAGTCGGGAAAGCGGATGTAGTGGAAGAAACAGCGGCGCAGAAATGCGTCGGGCAGTTCCTTCTCGTTATTCGAGGTAATGACCACGATCGGGCGGCGGCGCGCTTGAATTGTTTCGCCGGTCTCGTAGACGAAGAATTCCATGCGATCGAGCTCTTGCAGCAGGTCGTTCGGAAATTCGATGTCGGCTTTGTCGATCTCGTCGATTAAGAGGACTGGCCGCTCGTCGGCGACAAACGCCTCCCATAATTTACCGCGTTTGATGTAATTGCGGATGTCCTTGACGCGGGTATCGCCGAGCTGGCTGTCGCGCAGCCGGGTCACCGCGTCGTATTCATAAAGGCCCTGCATCGCCTTGGTCGTCGATTTGATGTGCCACTCGATCAGCGGCGCCGAAAGCGCTTTCGCTATTTCAATCGCCAGCACCGTTTTGCCGGTGCCGGGTTCGCCTTTGACCAGTAATGGACGCTCCAATGCGATCGCGGCATTGACGGCGACTTTTAAGTCTTCGGTGGCGACGTAAGCGCTGGTGCCTTCAAAGCGCATGACATTCCTTATGTGCTGCGATGCGAACTTAAGCACGCCGGGCTCGCCGCTAACAAGGAGCGGTCACGCCGCTCAATGCCCGCGGTTACGCGACAAGACACCCCGCACGGCCCGGCAATATCTGCCGGGAGGTCGGCACTTCCGTACTGCATCCGACCCGCGGTCTTTTGTCTAAAGCGTTGTACGGAAACAAGTATTTCGATGGCACGGCGATTGCTGAGAAGTGCGAGGCGCTAGGGCCGCAGTTTGGATCTGTAGCTCTGCAGTTCACGGCTCGAGTTTGAGAGGTAAAGTCATGGGTATCTTTGATGCGCTGACCACGGCGGTATCGGGTCTGCAGGCGCAGTCGTTCGCGCTGCAAAACATTTCAGGAAACATCGCGAATTCGCAAACGGTCGGCTACAAGGAAACCGACACGCAGTTTCAGGATCTGGTCGACAACGCGGCGCTTAATCAGGAGACTGCGGGCGGCGTTTTTGCCAGTTCCTCATCAAGCAACACGGTGCAAGGAACGCTCACCGCCGCCTCGTCGCCGACCGACATGGCGGTTGATGGCGACGGCTACTTCGTTGTCACACAGGCTGACAATGCCTCAGGCGCGGCGACAACCTTCACCGGTGTCCAAGACTATACCCGCCGTGGCGACTTCACGCTCAACAGCAACGGTTATCTCGTCAACGGCGCCGGTTATTACCTGATGGGCACTCCGCTCAATCCGGCAACGGGCGCGGCCACAACCAGCACACCAACCGTTTTGCAATTCAATAGTGACTTTCTGCCGGCACAGGCAACGACGTCGATCAATTATCAGGCCAATTTGCCCAGTTCACCATCATCCGGCACGCTCGACCCGACTGATTATACCGGAAGCGATCCGGCTACCACGGGCACCGTCTCGGCTGAGGATGAGACCACGTTCACGTCTCAATCGCTCGATGGCGGTTCCGTCACCGCCTACGATTCCGAAGGTAACGCGGTCAATGTGCAGTTTCGCTGGGCGCAAACCGCTACATCCCCCTCAACTTACGACTTGTTTTACCAGACCGACAGCTCGGCGACCGGCGCAACGGCCGAATGGCAAAGCGTCGGAACGCCTTTTGTTTTCAATTCGAGCGGCGCTCTGACATCGCCATCGACAACATCGATTACGGTCCCCAACCTCACCGTGAACGGCAGCAATCTTGGCAATGTGACTTTGAATTACGGCCCAAGCAGCGGCACAAGCGGCCTCACGCAATATGCCAACTCGAGCGGCGACGCCCAGGTCACTGGCATTTCGCAAAACGGCTTTGCGGCGGGCCAATTGGAGTCGCTCTCGGTTGATACCCAAGGCCAGATCGAGGGGTCGTTTTCAAACGGCCAGACTGTCGCCCTTGCTGACGTTACGCTTGCCACATTCAACGGTGAGGATTCGCTGCAACCGCTCGACGGCGAGGCTTTCGCGGCGACACCGGAATCCGGAAGTCCGCTTTATTCGGCGACCGGAAAAGTCGTGGGTAGCGAACTGGAATCTTCCAATGTCGATATCGCCACACAGTTCAGCCAATTGATCGTGGCGCAGCAGGCCTACTCGGCCAACGCTAAAGTGATGACCACCGCCGATCAGATGATCCAGAGCCTGCTTACGGTCATTCAGTAAGGAGTTTCGCGGTGAGGAGTCCCGGCTCTTCGCTGATCCGGCGTAAGCCGCCCGAACGGTATCGGCAATGAGCCTATCCCAGGCACTATCCGCAGCATTGGCCGGCATTTCCGTTACCCAGCAGGGTATGTCGGTCATTGCCGGCAACGTCGCGAATGCCAACACCACAGGCTATGTCGAAGAGACTGCTACTCCGGTAGAAACGGCCACGAACGGCGACGGCGGCGGCACCAGCGTCGATGTTGGCACGATCAATCGCAACCTGAACACGTTGTTGCAGAGCCAGCTCTGGACCGAAACCTCGGGCGGCTCCTATGCCGACACAGCCGCCAGCCTCTATCAGCAGCTTCAGCAAGTTTACGGCACGCCCGGCTCGTCAACCTCGTTCGACGCGATCTTCAACAATTTCACCAGCGCTTTACAGGGGCTTTCGACCAGCCCGAGTTCGTATTCAGCCCAATCCGCCGTCATCAGCGCCGCGCAATCGCTGGCGCAAAATCTTAACTCGATGACGAACAGTGTTCAGCAATTGCGCACTTCGGCGGAGGCCGGCATCGCAACCGGCGTCCAGTCCGCCAATACGGCATTGCAGCAGATCGCCCAGATCAACCAGCAGCTCGAGGGCGCGCCGGCGGACGCTGCGACGGCAACGCTCGAAGACCAGCGCGACCAGGATGTCACGCAGCTTTCGCAGCTTATGAACGTCAACGTCGTGCAGGGGTCGAACAACCAGATATCGCTGTTCACCAGCACGGGGCAGCAACTGGTCGGCGGCACGCAAGCATCAACATTGAGTTTCGGCGATGTCGGAACGCTAAGTGCAACCGATTTGTATAGTGCTAATCCGAGCCAGGACACGGCAGGTACGATCACGCTGACCAACCCGGGCGGTACGTCAACGGATCTTATCGCGGACGGCGCCATTCAATCGGGCCAGATCGGCGCCTACCTGCAAATGCGGGACACCATCCTGCCGCAAGCGCAGAATCAGCTCGACGAGATGGCGAACCAGATGTCGCAGGCGTTGTCGAACCAGACAACGAGCGGCACCGCGGTAACATCCGGCAGTCAGAGCGGTTACAGCGTCGACACGAGTTCATTGCTCGCGGGTAACTCGCTGCAGGTTACCTATACCGACTCGAGCAATGTGCAGCATTCGATCACGATCGAAGCGCTGGGCTCCGGCGGTTCGTTGCCGGTACAAACCGATCCGTCCGATCCGAACAACCAGATCATTGGGGTAAACTTCGCCGGTGGTATGAGCGGCGTGGTTTCCGCGCTTAATTCGGCGTTTGGTTCGACCCTCCAGTTCTCCGCCTCCGGAACTACGCTGCAAGTCGTCAATGCCGCCAGTACGAGCAATACGGTCAACTCGCTGACGGCAACCTCGACCGCGACGTCGCTGACGAGCGGCAGCGTGCAGCTTCCGCTGTTTCTTGATGGCTCGACGGCAATCACCGGCGCGTTGACCAGCACGGGTTCACAAATTACCGGCCTCGCCGGGCGTATTACCGTCAATTCGGCGCTGGCGTCCTCGCCATCGAGCCTTGTCGCTTACGCCTCAAATACCGCGGTCGGGGATGCGACGCGGCCCAATTTCCTTCTCAGCCAGATGACCACTGCCTCGTTGACCTATTCGTCGACGACCGGCATCGGCAGCGCGCAACAGCCCTATAGCGGGACGTTGGGCAATTATTTGAGCGCGGTTATCAACCAGCAAAGCCAGGCGGCGAATGCGGCGACGAACCTGCAGGAAGGCCAGGATACCGTGGTGAGCGCCCTGCAGCAAAGCTTCAATAATCAGTCCGGCGTCAGCATCGACACCGAGCTGTCGAATCTCATCGCGTTGCAAAACGCTTACGGCGCCAACGCGCGGGTAATGTCGACGATCCAACAGATGATGACCACGCTGCTGCAGGTAGGAACGTAATGAGTATTACCGGCCCCGGATCAGTCACGGCGATGAATATTGCCGCGGTGACCAACATGAACAACCAGCTCAACCAATTGAGCCAGGAACTATCTACCGGCGAAGCCGCGCAGACCTATTCCGGTCTCGGCTCGCAGGCTGGTGTCGCGCTGTCTTTGAATGCGCAGCTTTCGGCGATCACCGGCTACACCAGTGCCGCGACTACCGCCAGCACGACGCTGAGCCTCGCGCAATCGGTCCTGACGCAGCTCGGCGACAGCAGCACCGCGGTCCAGCAATCTATTGGCAATCAAGGCGCGTTCTCGCTCGACAACAACGGGCAAACGTCCACGCAAGCCTCCGCCATGACCGAACTCGATCAGATTTTGTCCGTGCTCAACACCCAAGTCGGCGGCAATTACCTTTTCTCGGGCAACGCGGTGAACCAGCCTTCCGTCGCCAGCACCAACGACATTCTCAACGGAAATGGTGCGCAGGCCGGACTGACGCAGGTCATCAGCGAACGCGAACAAGCGGACGAGGGCACCACTGATATGGGCCGGCTGAGCGTCGGCGGCACCGGCGCAAATGTCACGTTGAGCCAGGATGGCTCGCCTTTCGGCTTTCAGTTGTCGAGTGTGAACTCAACGTTGACTGGCGCGACCACGAGCGGTCCTTCCGGCTCGCCGCCGACAATCTCTGTAGCGCTCGGCTCGAATCCGAATGCCGGCGATACCATCCAGTTCAACCTGACGCTGCCCGACGGCTCAAGCCAGACCGTCAGCCTGCAAGCCACCACGACGTCCCCGCCGGGTACCGGCCAGTTCACCATCGGAGCCAATGCGAGTGCGACAGCGACTAATCTTCAGACCGCGCTGACCGGCGCCATAACCACGCTGGCACAGACGCAGTTGCCGGCCGCTTCGGCGGTGGCCGCCGCCAATGATTTTTTCAATAACGATCCGCCACTCCGGGTCAGCGGGACGCCAGCCACTTCGACGTCGCTTGTGGCCGGCACGTCCGCGAACACCGTTTTCTGGTACACCGGCGGCAACAGCAGCACGCCGCTACAGACAACGACGGCACAGATCGGCCCGTCGACCACCATCGCGTACGGCATACAGGCCAACGAGCCGGGCATCAGCTCCCTGATCGCCAATGTTGCGGTGCTTGCGGCAACGACCTATTCGGCGAGCAACACTAACGCGCAGGCCAGTTATCAGGCACTGAGCAGCAAGGTGGCAACAAATTTGAGTTCGCCGTCGGGCACACAATCGATCGACGACATCGAGGCTAATCTCGCCAACGCGCAGAACGAGATTACAAACGCCAATAGCCTGAATACGCAAACGCAAACGACGTTGCAGGACATGCTGCAAAACATCGACGGCGTAAACCAGACTCAGGTCGGCGAGCAGCTCCTGACATTGCAGAACAGCCTGTCTGCGTCCCTCTCGGTCACGGCCCGGCTGTCGCAGATGAGCCTTGTGAATTATCTGTCGACGTCGTCGGGCTAATGTTGTTTTGGTACCGGCCGGGCCGTCAGGTCAGGGCGAGCCTTCGTTCGAACAAAAATCGAGTCCGCGGCGCAGGTGGCGTTTCTACCGAAATAGTCCGTGAAACGGGTGTCTACCAGATACTCGCCCGGGTGCCGCCCGGTGAACGCGCGCAGCGTCTCGCGCTTCACGTCACTGTCTTCGACGACCAGATAGTCGCCGGGCTGCATGAACGCGCAAACGTGTTCCAGTACCTGTCCGACGTTGTGGTGGGCGTCTTCCACGACGAGCCACGGATGCGGCTCTTCGCGCAGCAAGCGGAGATCAAAGATACTTGCCGGCGCCGAGCAATCGCCCTGATAGAAGCTCACTGCAGGATAATCTCGTTCGACCCGGACCTTGTCGACAGAGTGCACGTGGCCTTCGACGCCGCACGTGGAAAGATTGTCGGCGAACCATACCGCGCTGGCGCCGAGGCCAGACCCGATCTCGAATATCGTTTTTGGCTGGATTTCCGCAATCAGGGCCGGATACATCGCGAAATCGAAGACATTCTTCATCAGCGGCATGCCGCGCCAACGCATCAGTGACGGGGCGCCCTGGCAGGTCAGCAATACGTCGGGGCCGAACTCGGTGCCAAATCGTGGCTGATAGTGGACGCCTGATTGCTCCCGCCGCGAATATTCGACGAAGCGCCCCTGCTGCTTGCGGTCGAGAAACTGACGCAGCCGATGCAGATCCCACGGCAAGCTACCGTCCGGTCCGGCAGACGACGGTGCGAGGTCGCGTACGCTGTCTTCCCACGCCCTTGCTGGATCGAACCGGATCAGGCGGGTAAGAACGCGGATAAACCAGCTATCGAAGATGCTGTGGAGCCCGTTTTGCTCCCGCGCGACTTTGTCGCGCATTTCGCCGACATATTCGAGAGCGGCGGCCTTCAGCGCGTCTCCCGCAATCAGATCGGCCGGGAGAGTTGTCATCGCGGGATCGCGGGGCTCACGCGCCGCCGCGTAATCCGGCGGCAAGGCTGCGATTGACCTTGATGATCTTTTTAAGATGAGCCGGCGTCGGCTTGGTCATCAGCGAGAAGGTCTCAGCCATGATGTACACGCCAAGCCGGGTCAGGTTGTCGCGGACCGGCTGGGGCAGCTTATTCTCGTCCTGGGTGACGGAGTCCAACAAGACAGTCCAAAGGCGCCTGTTGAATAGAACGGCCTCGTCGAGCGCCGTGGGCTTTTTCTGGTCGTTCCATTCATCATGGACGCTCTGAAGTTTTGCAGCTGCTTTTAGCAGCAGGCTTGCCTCCAAAGCGCGCGGGTTTGCCGTCTCGGTGAAAACTTTTGCGTAGGCGTTGGCGGCGTGCCGCATTTGCGGGCATTCCTCTACGAAGATACAGAGTTCCACTTCCGTTATTTTTAGCGTTCGGCCTATTAAAATTCGATTATTGATAACGGCGATCCGAAGTATGTTAGCCGCTATTGGGTAATGAGCACCGGACGTTTGGGGACAGCTCCGCCACCGCAATCTCAAAAAGAAAACGGCGGGGTGTTTCCACCCCGCCGCCCTACGATAGGCCTGTACCAGTAGACTTTAGCCGAACAACTTGAGCACCGACTGGTTCGCCTGGTTGGCGATGGACAGTGCGGAGATTTCAAGCTGCTGCTGAGTTTGTTCGGTCAGCAAGTCGGCGCTTTCCTGGTTCTGGTCGGCAACAACGAGATTGCTGGCGCCGGTCTGCAGGGTGTTGATCGTGTTCGTCGTGAAAGTCTGACGAGTGCCGATCACGCCTGAGTTGGTGCCGAACGTTTCCGTCTGGGTTTGCACCGTGGTGATCGCGTCATTGATCGCGGTCGATGCACTGGTCAGAGCGGAGTTGTCCTGGAACGAACCGGCAGTGGAACCAGCGATCGACGACAGCGACAGGCCCGCGGCGTTGAAGCTAACGCCCTGGATCGTCAGCGAGCTTGAGCCGGTCGAGTTGAAGTCGATGGTCAGGTTATTGCCGTTGAGCAGGTTGACGCCGTTGTAGCCAGAGTCCGAAGCGATCTGGTTGATCTGCGACAGCAGGCCGTTGTAGTTGGTCTGCAGTGTCGTACGGGTCGAGCTCGTGCCGTAGGTCGAGGCGTCGCCGGTGGCAGAGGCGGTGAGGCCGAGCCCTTCGGAGGCCGCGTTGTCGGTGACGGTGAAGCTGGTCGAACCTGAGTTCGCCGTCAGCACGAGGTCGTTACCAGAGCTGGCGCTTGCAGTGATCGCGCCGCTGCTGCCGAGGCCGGTCGTGCCGTTGATGGCGGCGACGACCGATGACAGAGCTTCACCGGCCGTGACTGCAACGGTGTAGACCGACGAACCAACACTGATCGAGAGGGTGCCGGCGCCGGTGCTCGCGACGCCGCTGGAGAGGTCCACCGTGCCCGTGGTCGAACCGGCGGTCTGGGAAGCCTGCTGGGCCTGCTGCACCGTCGACAGAGCCTGCTGGAGCAGGCTGGTGATGCTGGACAGACCGTTGGTTGCCTCATTGATCGTCTGCTGGCCCTGGCCGATCTGGTCGAGCAACGCCGACAGCGAGTTGGCGGAGTTCGTCAGGTTCTGCGAGGTGAAATAGGCGCTCGGATTGTCGGCGGCGGAGTTCACCGCCTTGCCGGTCGAGAGAGCTTCCTGCGTGGTGGTCAAATCGGAAGACGTTTGCTGCAAGGACAGCAAGTTCTGCCGAATGCCCGAGGTTAAGGTGATATCAGACATGGTCTACCCTTCTGGTTACAGGCCGTACTGGCTCACACTTGCTGAACGCGAGTGTTCGTTCCCGATCATCACGATCGGCTGGCCAAAGCTTTGCCTTAATCCGCTTAAAGACGCGTAAATCTACGTAACCGTAGGGTTTTTACCCTTCGTCCATACTCTGGTGTGAAGTCAGCGTCACAGCCTGCGCCACGCCATTACCACAAGCATTTACGGCGTTCGCGAAAATCCGCCCCGTCTTTTAAGGCGCCCTTAACCATTCGCGTTTCCTATTGGTTAACCATAATTGCAAAGTCGTCCTTGAACTGCGCAACGAACATGAAACCGCGGGTCGGCGAGCCGGCGCCACGATGAATGACGGGATTGCTCCCATGTTGTCGCCCCCGACCGCGCCGGCTGCCCCCGTCGTCAATCTTGTTATCGCGACGCCGTGCTTTGGCGGCCAAGTGTCGGTGAACTACACCGCTTCGCTGTTAAGGCTGGAAAAGGCGGTCCGCGCCTATAGCGGCCTGTCGCTCAAGGTTCTGTTCAAGGACGGCGATGCCCTCATCACCAGGGCACGCGCGAGCCTTGTCGCGCAGTTTCTTGACGATCCTTCTGCCACGCACCTGTTGTTCATCGATGCCGATATCGGTTTCGAGCCGGAGCAGGTGCTGCGCCTGATCCAGTGCGGCGCGGGCATGAGCGCTGCGGTCTATCCGATCAAGCGGATCGATTGGGACAGGATCAGTTCCACGATCGCGGCCGGGCGGCCAAATCCCGCTGCCGCGGCGCTGAAATACGTTCTTGAGGTCGATAATCCGGACGCGGTGATCTGCCAGGGCGGCTTCGTCAAGGTGCGCTATGCCGGCACCGGCTTCCTTATGATCCGGCGTGAAGTCCTGGAGCGGATGTGCGCGCATTATCCGCACCTGAAATACCGCCGCGATCACTCGCTCGATGCAGGAACTGCGAGCGAAAACCGGTTCGCCTTGTTCGACTGCATGATCGCGGACGACGGCACCTACCTCAGCGAGGATTTCGCTTTCTGCAAGCGCTGGTCCGATATGGGTGGGGAAATCTGGGCCGATCGCAACAGCGCGCTCAGCCATGTCGGGCCGATCACGTTTCGTGGCGACCTGTCGTCCCAGTTCGCTGGTGTTTAGGGCAGGGGCTGGCTGTACTGGTGAAGCGGATTTGACATTCGCTGCCCACCTTGCCGCTTGCTCGAGAAACGAATGTCAAATCCGAAGCTTCACTGGCAATTTATAGATAGCTAGTGGTTTTTTGATTCAAACATTCGCACAAGGTGCGTACCGAATGGGATGCGAGTGTTTGAATCGGACCACTAGGCCAGCATATCCACCAGCGAGCCGCTGATACCGCTGGCGCTCAGGATCGAGGCGGCGCTGCTCGCCGATTCTTCAAAAGCAGATGGCACTGCGGCCGAAGATTTGCTGCTGCTCGATGAAGACGTACTGGAGCTTGTCGACGATGACGTTGACGAGGTTGAAGAGCTTGCAGCGCTCGCAGACGTCGACGTCGCGGATTTGGTAGGTTGGACAGGCTGAAAAGTGTTGTTCTTGTTGCCGAAACCTATCGCTGTCGCATCGGTACCGCTGCCGCTGATGACTACTGACGCGGTGGTATTCCTTGCGGTGACGGTGAGCTTGCCGTTGCTGATTGAGGCGCTCAGGAAAGCAGGGCCGTTGTTGATGGCAGTGATCAGACTGCCGATCGTATCGTCCCCCGTCGAAGTATAGACGGTCGTATTGCTGCTGCCATCGCCGAAAGTAAGCGTCCCCCCGGGCAATATTCCAAGGCTCGACAAAGTCGTGGTCGTCGTGACCGGGATGGTGCCGGTGCCACTTGCCGGCTGCACCTTGGTGGAAGCGCTGGATCCGGTTGACGACGATGAAGAGGAGCTGCCCGACGATGATGAGGTTGAACTGCTCGTTCCGCCATTCAGCACTTGCTGGATCAGGGCGCTCAGTTGCGTATTGGTTCGATCAAGCGCCGTTTGATTGGCGATACTGGCAAGGCCTTTGGCTTTGGTGACCTCTGCGTTGCCCATCACGCTGATCAGCGAACTGGCGGCCGATTGCGCCGCATCCTGGGCCTGTGCGTTCGACCAGTAGCTTTGGTCTTGCGAATAGAACGAAGGCGTGCTGCCGATACCGCCGATACTCATGCAATGTCACGACTTCAGGATTTAAGCGTCACCCGATCCCTTTATGCCGATGCCGGGTTAATGGACGGTATCCGCCTCGACGAAATTTACCCGTGGTTAACCAAGTTGACGGACCTTGCCGTAATGTCCCGATCGCGGACTCCGCGGTGAATCACATATGGCGACGCCGGCAAACACGCAGCCCTCACCGACCGCGACGATCCAGTTAGCGCTCACGATGCACCGGCACGGCAAGTGGCCGGAAGCGGAACGGCTCTACGAAACAGTCCTCGCCGAAGATCCCGAGAATTTTGACGCCCTGCATCTGTCGGGCGTGCTGCGCCACCAGCAAGGTCAGTCGGCGGAAGCTTTGCACCGGGTTGCCGCGGCGTTAAGGGCGCAGCCGCAGTCGGCAGATGCGCTAACGAACCACGGCATCATACTCGATGCACTCAAGCGTCACGAGGAGGCGCTGGCAAATCTCGATGAAGTCTTGCGCCTACGCAGCAACGACGCCGGCGCTCACTATGTCCGAGGTAACGTGCTTACCGCGCTTGGCCGCCACGAGGATGCGCTTGCCGCTTACGAGGCGTCGCTGGCGTCGCGGCCGGGCCACGTTGGGACATTGCAGGGGCGTGGCAACGCGCTAAACGCGCTGAAGCGGCCGGAAGCGGCGCTCGGCGCCTATGACGATGCACTGGCCATCGAGCCGCGTCACGCCGAAGCCCTGAATAATCGCAGTTCGGTGCTCGCAGATCTTGGACGCCCCCTCGATGCACTTGAAAGCGCGGAACGTGCGCTCGCCGAAAAGCCGGATTACGCCGATGCGCTCTACAATCGCGGCAACGCTTTGCTTGCGCTTGGACGCTTCGCCGAGGCGCGCTCCAGTTTCGCCGCGTCGCTTGAGCGCGAGCCCGACCGTGCCGAAGCGCTTAATAATCTCGGCCTCTCGCTGATTGGACTGGGTGAAGCTTCCGAGGCGCTCGCGGTTTACGACCGTGTGCTGGCGCGGCATCCGGAACACCTGCGGGCCATTCACAATCGCGCCAACGCGCTTCTCGAGCTCGATCGCTTCGACGAAGCTCTCTCGATGTGCGACAGGATCCTCGCGCTGGATCCGGTGCACGCTAATGCGCTGAACAGCCGCGGCGTCGTTCTCAGCAAGCTGCGCCGGTACGAGGAAGCGCTGGCGAGCTATGACGCCGCGCTTGCCGTTGAGCCGGAACGCGCGGACGTCATGGTCAATCGGGGCGTGACGCTAGTTGATCTCGATCGCGTCGACGAGGCTCTGGTCAGCTTCGACTCGGCGGTCGCGCGAGAGCCGGAAAATGTTGGCGCACTGATCAACCGCGGCAATGCCTACGTCAAAAATAAGCGCTTTGACGATGCGCTGGACAGCTTCGACAAGGTGCAGGCGATCCGCCCGGACCGGACCAGCGCGCTAATTGGACGTGGCGTCGCGCTTGTAGAAATGGGCCGATTTGAAGAGGCGATTGCGTGCCACGATCAGGCACTTCGTATTGAGCCGCATATCGTTGCCGGCTATGTCAATCGCGGAAACGCGATGCTCAAGTACAATCGCGTGGAAGAAGCGCTCGCCGATTATAATAGAGCGCTGGCGCTTGAGCCCGACAATGCTGACGCGAACTTCAACGCAGCCATCTCTCGTTTGTGTCTTGGCGATTACGGCGCCGGCTGGAAGCAATATGAATATCGCTGGCAAAAGGAAAAGCTGAAGCCTCGAGAATATTCCCAGCCGATGTGGCGCGGCGAGGAAAATCTTCAAGGCAAGACAATTTTCGTGCATCCCGAACAGGGCTTCGGCGACAGCCTTCAATTCGTCCGCTATGTGCCGATGCTGGCGAAGCTCGGCGCCCGGGTATTGCTCGCCGTGCCGCCGGCGCTTCGCGAACTCATGTGCTCAGTGTCGGGCGTTGCGCGGGTGCTGACCGATGGCGACGACACGCCCGACTTCGATCTGCACTGCCCACTGATGAGCTTGCCTCTGGCATTCGGAACCGAGCTTGCGAACGTACCGGCGGAGGTTCCGTATCTGTGGCCGAGCCGCGAACGGCTCGAGACGTGGTCGCCGCGCTTGCCGTCTGAAACGGGACGGCTTCGCGTCGGGTTATGCTGGGCCGGAAATCCAAGTCATGTGAACGATCGCAATCGCTCGATAGCGCTGACGCATCTAACAAACGTGCTGTCACTTCCCAACATCGACTTCGTCAGCATTCAGCGAGACGTGAACGAGCAAGATGCGGCGATCCTGCGCAATCACGGCGTACTTCACCTTGGCGGGCAATTCACCAGCTTTGCCGACACCGCTGCTGTTATTGCGTTGCTTGATCTCGTCGTTGTCGTCGATACCTCGGTGGCGCATCTGGCCGGCGCAATGGGCAAGGCCACCGCGCTGCTCGTGCCGTTCTCGCCGGACTGGCGGTGGCTGCTCAATAGAGCCGACAGCCCGTGGTATCCGAGTATACGGATATTCCGCCAGGCTGCGCCGGGTGACTGGCGTGAACTGGCCGCGCGATTGCGCGACGAGCTTTGCGATGCTGCCGAACGGCGCATCGCGCGTTTGAGCCAGCAGAAGCCCGACGCCTAGAACAAAATTATTTTCACATTGAATTGCGAAGCGCGCGCCGGACGTTCAGGCGCGGAATGCGCTCGCGTGATCCTGTAGCGCCGTGGCAATGCGCGCAATCACCAGATCCCATTGCCTTGTCGAGTTCCTGGCGAAATTGGCGCAGGCTGGGATACCAGGGACTGTCGTCGCGATCGAGCAGCCAGCGCCAGCAGGTGTTGTAGCGGTTGATCAGCCACAGCGGCTTTCCGAGCGCGCCGGCGACATGGAGGACCGATGTATCCACCGCAATCACCAGATCGAGATTGTCGATCAACGCCGCCGTATCTGAAAAATCGTGAAAGTCTTCGCTCCAGTCGATGACCCGATCCCGAAGCGCGCTATCGTGCAGTTGCGCAACGGCGTCGCCGCCTTTTTGCAGGCTGTAGAACGCACAGTCCCGCACAGCAAAAATCGGCGCCAGTTGATCGAACGTCAAGCTCCGCTGTCGATCGATCCGGTGCGCACCCGGCGTTTGTTTTCGCGGATCGCCGGCCCATACCAACCCAACCCGCAGTGAGTGGTGTGCGCCGAGGCGCTCACGCCAGGCATTGATCTTGTTCGCGGGCGCGGAGAGATAAGGTGTTTGCGATGGGATGGTTTCGAGCCGGGTTGCAAATGCCAGCGGCAGACTAAGCAGCGGGGAGTGCACATCGAAGTCCGGCAACGGATCGCCTCTGGCGATAACCTGGATCGGGCCGGGCAGGGACTGCATCAGTGTCTGTAATGCCTTCGGTACTTCGAGAACGACGCTGCCCGCGCGCTCGACGACCTTTGGCACGTAACGGCAAAACTGCAGCGTGTCGCCGAAACCTTGCTCGGCGTGGAGCAAAATGGTCTTGCCGGTGAGGTCATCCGAGCCGCGCCACTGCGGTTGCGGGAAGTTGCGTTTCACGGCGCGCAGCTGCGCGGTGTCCCAACGCCATTCGTGTTGCTGCCAGCCATGCTCGAAATCGCCGAGCATGAGCCGGCAAATCGCTGCGTTGAAATGGCCATCGGCGAGATCCGGCCGCAGAGTCACGGCGCGATCGAAGCTCGCCAGCGCCTCGTCGAAACGGCACAGTTCCTTGAGCGCGTTACCACGGTTAGAGTGTGTTTCTGCGTAGCCTGGCCGCAGCGCAAGCGATTGGTCGTAACTCGCCAGCGCCTCGTCATGACGCCGTAGTTCCTGCAGTGCGTTGCCGCGGTTGGACCAGGCTTCGGCAAACTGAGGCTGCAAGGCGATGGCGCGCTCGTAGGCCTCCAGCGATTCCTCGGAGCGATGCAATTCGCGCAGCGCGTTGCCCCGATTGGAGTGCGCTTCGGCGTAGTCCGGGCGGAGCGCCAGCGCGCGGTCCCCACTTGCCAGCGCTTCTTCATATCGTCCAAGCGCATGCAGGCTGTTGGCGCGATTAGAATGAGCCTCCGCCGCGTTGGCTTGCAGCGCTAACGCGAGATCGCAGCTTGCCACCGCTTCTTCATATCGTCCGAGCTCATGCAGGGTTGCGGCGCGACTGCAAAGAGCATCGGCATAATCAGGGCGCAGCGTCAGCGCGCGGTCGTAACTTGCCAGCGCTTCCTCATATCGCCGCAGCGCATGAAGAACGACGCCGCGATTTGAATGTCCTTCCGCATAGTCGGGCGCGGTCTTCAGCAAGCGGTCGTAGCTTGCCATCGCCTCATCGAGCCGCCCGAGCTCCTTGAGCGCCGCGCCGCGATTGCTGAGAGCGTGAACGTTGTTCCGGTTTCTTTTCAGCGCCAGGTCGATTTGCCGGACAGCTTCGGCGAAATTCCCGCTTTGCAGATAGACCACGCCGAGCAGATGGCGGCTATCGAAATGATCGGGCCGGGTGCCAAGGATCTGATGGTAGATTTTTTCGGCGTCTTTCAATTTACCGCTTTGATGAAGCGCCAAGCCTTGTCCAAATAATGATGCGAGCCACGGCGATAGCGCCGCCGAAGCTTGTGCCGGCTGTCCGCTTTGAAGAAGGGATTTTGTCTTCATGGTGATCTAATCACGGACTGAATAACTCGCACAACGCGACTCATGTGCGGCTTTCGGCCAATGATCGCACAGTTAAAGCTTCCGGCTAACCGCGATGGGTTGACCATGCCTCGCGTACGCTGCTGCTGTGCGCCCCGATGCGCCGTAAACCTGCGGCGTCGATTTCTTGCCGAGGTCGCCTGATAGCCGGCGCACGATGCCCTCGGAAACCGCATGTGCCGTCGCGAGCACGACCAGGTTCTTTTGCAGGATAGCGCGAAATGCTTCCTGAATACGTGCAAGCGCTACGCAGCGTGCAGGCGCAACTTTCCGGATGAACTTGGCGTTGGCTTTTAGCCGTTCGCCGCAGCTATAGAGCTCGCCCGCGAGCAGCGATTTTTCCTGATTGAGAGCCGTCGCCTTGCGCACGTGGCCGGCCCGGACCAGCGCCGTTTCCTGCTCCACCACGCCTGACAATTTCTGGATCAGCAGTGCAAGGTTTTCGATGGCCTGTTCGGCTTCGGCAGTGGTGGCGATTGGGCTCATGAGGCGCTCAGGCCCTGATGTTTGAGCAACTCATTATAGACGTGGGAGGCAATGCCGATGCCGCCCGCCTTGGCAAAGGACTTGGAATATTGGTCCGTCATGAAAGAGCGCCAGATTTTCAGCGAGCCGCTGCCACCGAACGGTCCGTCGCCATCGACGCCGGTGAACATCTGCTGAAACATCGAGTTGAGGAACGTGGCCTCGAACTGCTCTGCACCCGCCTTGGCCTTGGCTTTGATCTTAAGCGCGGACTGCGCCTGCGTGCTCTGCGCGTCGCCGATCGAGGCGAGCGATGCGGAAAAATCTACCGGGCTCGTCATCACATCACCTCGATATCGGCCTGGATGGCGCCGGCGGCTTTTATCGCCTGCAAGATCACGATCAGGTCGCGCGGCCCAATGCCAAGCGCATTGAGCCCGTCGACAATTTGCTGGAGTGAGACACCTGCCTGCACCACGGCGAGCCCCTTACCTTCTTCCTGCACGCCGACCGAGGAGCGGGGCACGACGACCGTGCGCCCTCGCGACAAGGGTCCGGGCTGACTTCACTTGTGGCGCTTCGGATATCGTCACGGTGAGATTGCCCTGCGCCACCGCGACGGTGGACACGCGCACATCGCGGCCGATCACGATTACGCCGGATCGTTCGTCGATGACGATTTTAGCGGCTTCGTCCGGCTCGACCTGCAGCTGCTCGATCTCGGTCAGCATCGAGACCACGTTCTCCGGAAATTTCTTCGGCAGCGTCAGTTGCACCGTGGATGGATCGAGCGGTTCGGCAACCGGCGCGCCGATATAATCGTTCACCGCAATGGCGATGCGTTTCGCCGTGGTGAAATCGGGGTTGCGCAGCGCCAGCCGCAACCGGCCGAGCGTTTCGAGGTTGAATTCGATTTCACGTTCGATAATGGCGCCGTTCGGCAGCCGTCCGACAGTCGGAACACCCCGCGTGATTTTGGCGGCTTCGCCTTCGGCCTGGAAACCGCCGATGGTGAGGGAGCCTTGTGCGACGGCATAGACGTTGCCGTCGGCGCCGAGCAGGGGGGTGACCAGCAGAGTGCCGCCTTGCAGGCTTTTGGCGTCGCCCATTGCTGACGCGGTGACGTCGATCCGAGTGCCCTGGGTCGCGAAGGGTGGCAGGTCCGCGGTGATCATGACGGCGGCGACGTTGCCGGTGCGGATCTGCTGGCCGCGAATGTTGACGCCGAGGCGTTCCAGCATCGCTTGCAGGGATTGCTTGGTGAAAGGCGAATTATTGAGCGTATCGCCGGTGCCATTGAGGCCGACGACCAGGCCGTAGCCCAGCAATTGGTTCTGTCGCACACCCTCGATATTGGCGAGGTCTTTAATGCGCGACGTTGCCATCGCCGCTGTAGCGGCACAGCAAAACAGTATTGCCGCGACGAGCGCGGTCTTGAAGGTCCCTCTCATCTTGCTCCCCAAGAGGCTGGACGGGATCACCAATGCGAGTAGCGTGCCATCGCATCGGCACGATCAAGCTATTGAAATAAAAGTATAATTTCTGTGGCGTGGAGCAGGCCGAAGGGCGGGCCAAGCATCGTTTGCCGGGTTTCCGGCAAGAATTGCCGGTTCCCTTTACGGGCCATTAACCATAACCGGACACCTTATTAGTATGCGTGTTTACGGACCCAACGGGATTGCGGTGGCAATGGCGACCCCGGCTGCGCGCCGCTCGAGCGGCGGCGGCTTTGCTGTCTCGGATTCCGAGGCGCCGCAAGCACAGAGTGCAACGGTGGCCTTACGCACGCTAGGCGGGATTGATGCCCTGATCGCGCTCCAGGGAATCGAGGAGCCGGCGGAGCGGCGACGCCGTGCGGTGAAGCATGGACGCCGAGCGCTTGATGCTCTTGATGAACTGAAGATCGGGCTGCTGTCGGGCGGAATCGATCAGGGCACTTTGCTGCGGCTTAAGTCGGTAGCCGGAGACCTCAAGGACAGCTCGGGCGACGACAGGCTTGACGGGGTTCTCGCTGAAATCGATCTCCGGGTTGCCGTCGAGCTCGCCAAAGCTGGCATAAGTTAGCGCCAATCTACTGATTTATCTCGTTAAATCTGATCAGGCTGGCGCGGCTGCACACGCCTTGGGCAGAGCCAAATTTTGCCGGGCCGGGCGTCATCATCGTTATTGTCTCTGTCATTGACCGTCGATATATAGGCCAGCTTCTCGGGAGGACCCCGGCACCTGTGATGTGTACGGAGTTGAGGGAACATGCAGTTAGTGAAGAGCAAGAACGGCAAGGCTGAAGAAAAGCCGCTCAAAAACGGCCACAGCAACGGTAGTGCCAACGGCAAAGCCAAGGGCATGCAGTCATTGGAGCGGCTCTATCGGCCCACCGATAAAGAGCCGTTTATGAGCGAACGCCAGCGGGAATACTTTCGTGTCAAACTGCTCGACTGGCGTGACGACATCCTTAAGGAAGCGAAGGAAACCCTTCAGCATCTTCAGGATGAGAACCAGAATCACCCGGATATCGCCGACCGTGCATCCTCGGAGACCGATCGGGCGATCGAACTCCGAGCCCGTGACCGTCAGCGCAAGCTGATTAGCAAGATCGACGCCGCGTTGGCGCGTATCGAAGACGGCACTTATGGCTATTGCGAGGAAACCGGCGAGCCGATTTCGCTGAAGCGGCTCGAAGCGCGGCCGATCGCGACGCTGTCGATCGAAGCGCAAGAACGGCACGAGCGCCGTGAGCGCGTGTACCGCGACGACTGAGCTTTTCCGATTTCCGGGAACTCGCCTCCGGCCGTATATGAAGCCGTTGGATAGGGGCGGCCCGTGGGCACTATTGTCAGGTAGGTTGATGCACCGCCTCGGGTTCGCCGAACCATCGCGACGCGGCCTGAAATGCTTCCTCTTGGTTGAAGGCAGCTTCACCGGCCCAGGCGACGAAGCCGTCGGGGCGCAAGAGCACAGCGCTTAAGCCAAGCCGGTCCTTGACGTCGCTTGCGACATACGGGATCCGACCGTTCCAGCGGCTTGCAAACGCCCGAAGCGCTGACCGAGCGTCAAAGTCCAGGAACAGGCCTTTCCCCTTCCGGAGAAGCTCGCCGAGCTTTGTCCCGTCGGCCAACTCGAAGTTGGGAGCGCTGCGGCCCACCAGCGGGTGGCCACCGCCAAGATCATAGCGGAGAGAAATACCCCACACGCGCTCGGCGAAGTATGTCGCGCCATCGCGCGTGTCGATGAGATCGCGGATGATCGCTTCGAGTGCGCGTGAACTCGGGCTTGGCCGCATGAGCGCGACCTGGGCGCGCGACCAGTCAAGTACCTTTTCTCCCACAGGGTGTCGTTCGCTCGAATAGCTGTCGAGCAGACCGATTGGCGCATCACCACGGATGGTGGCGGCAAGCTTCCATCCAAGGTTCATCGCGTCGCCAAGCCCAAGGTTGAGACCTTGGCCGCCCAAAGGCGAATGGATATGCGCGGCATCGCCCGCGAGGAGCACCCGTCCTTTGCGATAAGTCGTCGCGTGATAGGCGCGATCCGTCCACGTCGTGGCAAGTTCGAGCGCTGTCAGAGTGACGTCGGTGCCGGAGACACGGCGCAATACCTCTTGCACGTGCGCAAGGGTGATCGGCTGGATTCGATGGAAAGCGCCCCCGTCGAAGTCGACCATCGCGATGGTCCCGGGCCGTGCGTAGGTGTACATGCCGGTCGGCGTATAGTGGCGGCCCGGGCGGAGTTTCTCCGGATCGGCCATCTCGACTTCGACGGAATAGCCGGTGAATTCGGGATCGGTGCCGACGAACTCAAAGCCGCCAGCCTTGCGCACCGTGCTGCGGCCACCATCACATCCGACGAGCCAGCGTCCGCGAAAAGTCTCACCACCGGCGCGAATGGTCACGTCTTCGTCCGTCTGATTGAGGTCCTCGACGCCGAGGCCACGCCTGATCTCGACCCCCATCGCGCTTGCGCGCGCGGCCAGGACGGTTTCGAGGTGCTCCATATCGACTAATAAACTCGGGTCGACCGGGCTTGGCAGGCGATACGGCCAACTCGATGTGTCGATGCTGTCGTGGAAGAACTGGATGCCAGCGAAATGGCCTGCTGGGCGGCGCTGCTGTTGCATAAAGTGCGCGGCAGCTGGAGCGCTGCTGATGGCCGATTGCGGCGCGGCGATGTCGTTCAACAACCCGCGACGATCGAAGGCTTCGATTGTGGGTGCCGAAAGGCCGCGCATCCCGAACGGAAGCCGCTTCAAGGGCGAGCGCGGGTCTTCGGCTTGCTCCAGCACCAACACCGAGAGATTTGCGAGGCGCAGCTCACAGGCGAGAAACAGGCCTACAGGGCCGGCGCCGGCAATTACAACATCATAGATCAAAGACCGAACTTTCTCTTGAGGCACGTCAGCGATCCGACTATAAAATCGCACCCAGTGTAAATTTATTATTGCACGCAGTGTAATTTTGCAAGGGGCTCGCGGAGAAAATCTACATGGAAAGCGCGCCGGAAAAGCCGCAGGGCCTGCGGGAACGCAAGCGGCGTGAGACGTTCGAGCGGATAATCGAAAAGGGTTTGAAGCTGTTCGTGAAGAACGGCTACGAAGCTACGACACTCGACGCGATCGCGGAGGCAGCCGGCATCTCGCGTCGGACCTTCTTCTACTATTTTAAGTCCAAGGAGGATGTTCTGCTGGCCGCGCACGATAGCGGCTTCCGGGAAGCGCTAAGGCCCGCGATGCTCGACGAGCCTCCCGATCAGGCCCCTCTCGATGCCGTCGAAAAGTGCCTGATCAAGCTCGCTTCACGCTACGAGACGAAGGAGTCCATCGTCTTCGACCGCCTGATGCAATCGACCGAAGCGCTCCGGGCCCGGAAGGAAGCGGTTTTCGTCGAGACGGAGCAGATCCTGTTGGAAGCGATGTGCGAGCTTTGGCCGTCGCCGGGAAGACGGGACGGGCTGCGGCTGGTCGCGATGGTGGCGATGGGGACGCTGCGTCTGGCCCTGGACAAGTGGAAACAGAACGACGCGGCACATCCATTGGCCTATTACGTCCGTCAGGGTTTCACCCTCTTGGCAAAACAGTTCCGATGATTCAATCAGCTACGTCGGGGATCCGGATAACTCGCATGACCTGTTGAGGAACTCTTAAGATGATGATTGCACAATATTGTCATGCAATTTCCGGGGTAGGTCGCCGGTAGGTCGCCGTTCGTGCAATCAAATTCGTTAATCTCTGATCTGGAAACCGCCATCAGGCAAGGCTCGCCAGAGAGCCGAACCGATACGCTGCGGCAGATCAGTAATCTATTTTTGCAAGATGCCGATCGTCTTAATGAAGAGCAGATAGGCCTCTTTGACGATGTCCTGTGTTTGCTGGTGGAAAAGATCGAAAGCACCGCTCTTGCCGAGCTGAGCAAGCAGTTCGCGCCCGTTGAAACCGCCCCAATCAAGCTCGTCAGACGGCTCGCTCGTGACGAAGAAATCCTCATTGCGGCGCCTGTCTTGTCGGGCTCAAAGCGGCTTTCTACGGCCGAACTCATCGAGATCGCCCAGACCAAGAGCCAGGCTCACTTGCTGGCCATTTCCGAACGCACCACCCTGGAAACAAAGTTGACCGATATTTTGCTTGTCCGCGGTGACGACCAGGTTGTTTCGAGCCTGGCCAAGAACGCGGGAGCAAATTTCTCCGAAGCCGGATTCGGCAGGCTGGTTCAAAGAGCTGAAGGCAACGACGCACTGACAGAGATCGTCGGCATAAGGAAAGATCTGCCGCCGAATTATCTGCAGGATTTGCTGCGACGCGCGACAGGCGCCGTCCTGCAAAGACTTCTAGCCGCCCTGCCGCCGGAAAGACGCGAAGAAATAGAGCGCATAGTCGCCAAGATCGGGAAACGGTTCAGCAAGACCAGCGAACACGATTATAGTGTCGCGGAAGCCACCATCGCTGCGCTTGTCAAATCGGGGAAACTCAACGAAGGCGCCTTGGTGGACTTTGTCAAAAGACGACAAAAAGACGAATTGGTCGTCGCGGTAGCACGCCTATGTTCGGCTCCGCTGGGCATTACCGCGCAGCTCTTGAACGGTCAGCGCAATGACGCCGTCCTCGTTCCATGCAAGGCGGCTGGTTTGAGCTGGCCGACGGTAGAGTTCATTTTGCACGACCGATTGACCGGACAGCCAGGGCTCGACCAGATCATCAGTCTGGCACGACGCGATTACATGAATTTGTCCCTGGCCACAGCACAGCGGACGCTTCGCTTTATGAGCGTGCAACAATCGGCCAAAATAAGCGCGTAGCTTCGGGTGGCCGGCCCAAGGGAAGGGTGACTAGCGAAGCTTTAAACCTTTATTCACCATCTTTGGTTACCGCTCGTTAACGAATGAGCGGCACCTCGCAACACGTCGAAGCGGATCCGCGCCGGCTGTTGCGCCGTGCGCGGCGTGCCCATGAGCGCGGCGAACCCGACAAGGCGGCGCAGAGTTATGCTGCGCTGCTGGCAAACGATCCTGGCAATTTCGACGCATTACACGGCCTCGGCCAAATCCATTTGCAGAGCGGCCGGCTCGAGATGGCGCTAGCGCTATTCCAGTCGTCGCTGAAATCGAATCCTGAGCGCGCCGATGGCTTCTCAAGTCTCGGGCTCTGTTTCCATCTGCTCCGGCAATTCGAGCGCGCCCTGGTCAGTTATGATGCCGGGCTTCGCATCGAGCCACGTCATCTTGAGTTACTGAACAGGCGCGGGGTTGCGCGGCTGGAGTTGGGACAGCCACAGCAGGCGCTGGAAGACTTCGATCACGTGCTGGAAATGCAGCCGGGTCTTTTTGACGCTCTGGCCAATCGGGGCAATGCGTTGCTCAAGCTGAGCCGGGTGGCGGAAGCGCTCGCGGTTTATGATCTTGCGCTCAGGCAATCGCCTGAGAATGTGCAGCTTTTGACCAATCGCGCCGTGGCGCTACGCCGCCTCGATCGTCCGCATGAAGCAGTGATGAGCGCGCGGCAAGCGTTGAGGTGCAAGTCTGATTTCGCGGAAGCGCGGTTCGTCGAAAGTGTCGCACGATTGACGTTAGGCGACTTTGGCGCGTGGCGCGACTATGAGGCGCGTTGGTCGGTAGGACTGCTCGCATCGCAACGCCGCAATTTCACGGCGCCGCTTTGGCGCGGTGATGCGCCGCTCAATGGAAAGACCATCTTGCTGCACGCCGAGCAGGGATCGGGCGATACGCTGCAATTTATTCGCTACGCGCCGCTGCTTGCCGGGCGAGGAGCGAGCGTCATTCTTGAAGTGCAACCCGAGCTGAAGCGGCTCTTGTTGGCGCTTCCCGGTGTCGCCGCTGTCGTCGCGCGCGGCGAATCCTTGCCGCCATTCGATATGCATTGTCCGTTGCTCAGCCTGCCGGCCGCTTTCGGCACCGACCTGACAACGATTCCGGCCGATGTTCCTTATATTGCGGCGATGACGGACGATGTTGCGCGCTGGCGCGCACGAATGCCGCGGCAGCGGCCGCTGGTCGGCCTGGTTTGGTCCGGCGGGCGCGTTCATGACAACGATGCCAACCGGTCCATTCGCTTGTCGGCTTTCGCACCCCTGCTGGAGTTGCCCGATATTTCATTCGTCAGCCTGCAGCACGATGTGCGTGAAGAGGATGTTACATTCCTCAACGCGCAAAACGGCGTGTTCCAGTTCGAGCAGAAGTTCCGCGACTTCGCCGACACCGCCGCTGTGATTGCGTCGCTCGACGCCGTTATCGCGGTCGATACCGCCGTTGCGCATTTGGCCGGAGCGATGGGCAAGCCGGTTTTTCTGCTTTTGCCATTCGCTGCCGATTTCCGTTGGCTGCGCGAACGGCAAGATACGCCGTGGTATCCGACCGCGCGGCTCTATCGGCAGCCGGCGTTCGGCGATTGGAACAATGCTGTCGCGGCGCTGCGACAGGACTTGATGCGGAACAAAATCCCGTCGGTAGAGCGTAAATTATCGGCTTAAACGACGTCCGCAAAGTCGGAAAACTGTCGCATGGAATTCATCGACGCGGATAAGTTTGGGGCATTCCAAATCACTCGGGAGTCTCCAATGAGCGAGCACGAAATCTACCAACACCACGAGAAGGCAGCGGAACATCACGAGCACGCCGCAAAACACCATCGCGAAGCTGCCAAACATGCCAAAGCCGGTGACCACGAGAAGTCCGCGCATCACTCTCATGCAGCGCACGGTCACGCACTCTACGCCCACGATCATCACGGTCATGCTTCAAAGAAGCACGCAGAGCATCACAGTTGATGTGAAACGGGCCCGATCGAGAATTTCGATATCGGGCCCGGAATAGGTTTGCGGCCTCCGGCGGGGAGCTGCCGGAGGCCGCGCCGTTACGGGATCGTTTTCGCGCGCCAAACGATCCCGGGGAGCTGAGAATTCGCGATCAGGTTCAGATTGTCTCCCGCTGCATTAGCTCTTGGCTAAAACGGCAACAGCACATCGAGAGCCTGCTGGCCCCACGGCGGTTGCTGGATATTTGAAACCGTGCCCTTGCCGCCGTAGGCGAGGCGGGCTTCAGCGATCTTGGGCAGGTCGATGGTGTTGTCGCTGTCGATATCTTCGGGTCGCACCACACCGGCGACGAGAAGCTCACGCATCTCCGAGTTAAGCCGGACTTCCTGTTTGCCCTCGATCACCATATTGCCATTCGGCAAAAGCTGAGTGACCACGGCCGCGACGTTGGTCGCCAACTGGTCCTGCCGATTGATGGAGCCGGTGGCATTGCTTTGCGAATTGGTGTCCGCGGTGATGATGCTGCCGGGCAGCACGGCGGTGGCCGGAGTTTTGATTGTATTGGCGCCCAGGAAGTTGGTGATGCCGGAATCCTCGGTCGAGGTGCGTTGCACCTGGGTCTGATCCTGGAATTGCGCGGTGTCGTTGATGTTGACCTTGACCGTCAAAATATCGCCGACCTGGTGAGCGCGCTGATCCTTGAAGAAGGCGCGCGACCCGTTGCGCCACAGCGAATTCGGATTGTAGGTCACCGGCTGCGGCGTTGGCATCGGCATCTGTACCGGCTTGTAGCCAGGCTGGGTCGTCGGGTTGTTTACCGGCGAAAGGGGCGGCGGCCCTTGCCCGATCGTCTTGAGTTGATCGAGTGCAGCACACCCCGAAGTAACAGCCGCCACTGTGGAGAGCAGGGCGCAACGCAATAACCAAACTCGATGCGACATCGAACTAACCTCTCACGCTAAGCTCTTAATCACTCAGGCTGCTCGGCCGACGCGGCCGGGGAAACAACCATCGATATCGAATTGTCGACAACACGGGTCGTCATCGCGCCTACGATGACGCGGCCCGGAGCTATTACCTGGGCCTGGACGGTGCGCTTCGAGTCGGCATTGAGCACCCCGATCATCTCGCCGACCGCGCCCGCTTCCTGCGCGACGCCGCGCAGCGTCAGCACGACGCCCGGCGCCTGAAAGACAATGGTCACGGTGTCGTTGCGCTGGACGACATCCGGTTTTGTCAGGTCCGCGGTGTGTAGCGGCTGGTCGGGGCGTAATTGCTGGCGGGCTGCAAGTCCGATGACGGCCGCGACGTTTGAGATCGCGCCACTTTCGGACTTCGGCCGGCGCAGGATAGTGAGGTCGGATTGCTTCAGTATCTCGCCGCGCTCGATCGGGTGCGCGACTGCAACTGCAGGAATCGTCTCAATGGCGGTACCGAAGAAGCGAGCCGGCTGATGATGCATCGCGGCGCTCGCAGCGAGATCGAGCGTCACGTCAAAGCGGGTGGTGTGGGAATCGTAGGTGAGGGAGACCACCTGCAAATCGCCGGTCGCCGTCGGTTCGACTTGCAGCGTGCGAACGTCGCGATCGAAGGTGACGGAAATGTCGCGCGGATCGCCAAGGCCGTATTGCGCGGAGAGGGCTTGGGCGATGGTTGCGCTGATTTCCTGCGCTGAGATTGACCGGCTTGCATGCGTCACGACCACTTCGGCGAGTCCGCGGGTGTCGATGTCGATAAGCTGGTGCGGACGGATGGCTTCGACGATCTTCGCGGTCGACACGGTGCCTCGGGTTCCGAGATCCGGCGAGCGGAAGATCGGGACGTTGGCGGCTGCACCGGCATTTTCAACCAAATCGCCGATGGTTACGACGTCGCCGGCGACGGTGACATCTGCCCTCAAAGCTGGGGCTGCGTTCAAGGCCGCGATCTGCGCCATAGCCGAAATCGGCGACAATGCCGCTAGCGCGAACAGGAAGGCAGAAATTCGGATGCCGCGGCGGATCATCGTCAAAACCTTTCTCACTTCATCAGTTGCGAGGTCGTTTGCAGCATTTCGTCGGCCGCGGTGATGACCTTGGAGTTCATCTCGTAGGCCCGCTGTGCCGCGATCAGATTGGAGATCTCGGTCACCGCCTCGACGTTCGATTGTTCAAGGCTGCCTTGAAGCAACGTGCCGGCGCTGTTGGTGCCGGCGAGGCCGTCCTGCGGCGTGCCCGATGCGGGGGTGGCGCTGAACAAGTTGTTGCCGTTCGCCTGCATGCCGGCATCGTTGGCGAAAGTCGAGATGGTGAACTGGCCGAGAATGCTCGATGTGGTCGAGTTCGGCAGCGTCACCGATACTTGGCCTTGCTGGTTGATGGTCAGCCCGGTCGAGTTGACCGGGATGGTGATGGTCGGCTGAACGACATTGCCTTCCGCCGTGACGATGCGGCCCGTGGCGTCCATCTGAAACGAGCCGTCGCGGGTGTAGTTGTAGGTGCCGTCCGGCATCTGGATCTTGAACCAGCCGTTGCCCTGGATGGCGACGTCGAGCGTGTTTCCGGTCTGCGCCAGTGTGCCCTGCGTCATTAGGCGCGGCGTGCCGACGGTCTTCACGCCGGAACCAAGCTCGATACCGACCGGCAGGATGTTGCCCTGGTCGGACGCTTGCGCGCCGATGCGCTGAACATGTTCGTAGATCAGATCCTGGAATTCGGCGCGCTGGCTCTTGAAGCCGGTCGTGCTCATGTTGGCGATATTGCCGGCGATGACCTGGACCTGAAGGTCCATGGCCGCCATGCCTGTCGCTGCGGTATCGAGTGCACGCATGTTACCGTCTCCTGAACCTTATGAGCTCGTCGGTGTCTGTGAGAGCTGTTGCAACGCGTTGCGGCGCTGATCGCCCTGCTGCTGCAGGAGTGCGGCTATGTCGCTGTAGTTGCGCGTGATCTCGATCATGCGCGCCATTTCGCCGACGGCGTTGACGTTGGATTTCTCGATGGCACCCTCGACGAAGTGCGTGTTCGCCGGCGCCGCATTGGGGGTGACGCCGTTCGGCGCCGTGAACGTTGAGCCGCCGTCTTTTTGCAGCCGGCTCGGCTGATCGAAGCTGACGAGTTGCAATTGTCCGCGCGGCGAATCGGCGGTGCTGGTGCCTTCGCGTACCGTGATAATGCCGCTTGGGCTGATAGAGACGTCGTGATCGCCTTGCTGGAAGGTGATCGGTCCGCTGCCGCCCAGCACAGGATTGCCGTCGCTGGTGACGAGTTGCCCGGTACCATTGAGCGACAGCGCGCCGTTACGGGTGTAACGCGGTCCGTTCGCCGTCTGCACCACGAGATAGCCCGGACCGTCGATAGCGACGTTGAGCGGGTCGCCGGTGCGCTCGATCGCGCCGGGGCTGAGATCGATCCAGCTGGCGCGGTCCTGTACAAAGCTGACGCGTTTGTCGCCGCCGCTGAAATCGCCGTCGCTGGCGTGCGGCATCAGAAACTCGCTGAACGACGCGTTGTCGCTCTTGAAGCCGGTGGTGTCGATATTGGCGATGTTGTTGGCGATGATGTCCAGCTCGTGACCGAGCGCCATCTGCCGTGACAGGCCGACGAGAAGTGCATTCTCCATCGGTACTCTCCCCTTTTGAGCAGCGAAGCGGTCTTCTCCAGAGACTGCTTCGCCGACGACCGCAGCTCTCCCAAGCCGCAGCACAGGGAAAAATGCAGAAGCCGTGCCAAGATAGTAAATCTATATAATTCAATAGCTTGGGCGTTTTATGCTGGCCGCCTGCCGGGCAGAAAAGGTCACAGAAGGGTGCGCAACCGGCAAAAATTTCCTGCCTGACGACCCATTGCAAGTTTCCATTAACCATTCCTGCCTAGCGTGGCTTTTGCGCGCCACTTAAGTGGCGCGGAGTCGCGCTTCCGGCATCGTTGGTTGGTTTTGTCGTGCCGACTGCGTGCGCACTCACGCAAGCGGGGACGGTGATGGCAGACAAAAAAGACGCAAAATCCGAGACAGAAGGCGACGCTGCACCGGCCGCAAAAGCCGGCGGGAAGTCGCGTAAACTCATCATCATGATTGTTGGTGGCGTTGTCGGTCTCGGCGCGCTTGGCGGCGGCGGGTATTTCTTCATGGGCCATCATGGCGCTGAGGCCAGCGCCGCAGCGGCGGCGCAAGTCGAAAGCGCCGATCTTTGTCGATATGCCGGACGTGCTGGTGAATTTGTCGTCCAGCGGCAGCGAGCGCACCCAATACCTTAAAGTGAAGATTGCGCTCGAACTGCCGGACGAGCAGGTGCAGGCGCAAATCACGCCGATGATGCCGCGGCTGCTCGATACCTTCCAGACTTATTTGCGGGAGCTTCGACCGACCGATCTCGATGGCTCAGCGGGTTTGTATCGGCTCAAGGAGGAGCTGACGCGCCGGGTCGATGCCGCGATTTCGCCGAGCAAGATCAACGCGGTGCTGTTCAAGGAAATTGTCGTTCAGTAAGCGCGGCAAGTTCGTGCGGCAAGCCTCTTGTGTGTCGAGTTTTTTGTGCGTCGAGCCTTTCCTGCGACAAGCCTTTAACCCGACCGTGAAGTGATGGCCCAGAAGGATCAGATCGATCAAGACGCACTCGCCGCCGAGTGGGGCGTTGCGCTCAACGCGGAGCAGGGCGCCGCGCTCAACGCTGAGCCGCAACCGTCGCAGGCCGCGCCCGCTACCGAGCAGGCTGAAGGCGAAGGCGGCAACATGGCGGAGCAATGGGCGACCATGGTGGATGACGGTGAGTTCATCCAGGCCGCGAAGGGCGGCGCCGAACGCGTTCTCACGCAAGATGAAATCGATTCACTGCTCGGCTTCTCACTCGCCGACGTCAACCTGAACGACAATTCCGGCATTCGCGCGATCATCAACTCGGCGATGGTCTCCTACGAGCGCTTGCCGATGCTCGAGATTATCTTCGACCGGCTGGTCCGGTTGTTGACAACGAGCCTGCGCAATTTCACGTCAGACAACGTCGAAGTTTCGCTCGACCGTATCACCTCGGTGCGCTTCGGCGATTACCTCAACTCCATCCCGCTGCCCGCAATCCTCGGCGTATTCAAAGCCGAGGAGTGGGACAATTTCGGTTTGCTGACGGTCAATTCAAGCCTGATCTACTCGATCATCGACGTGCTGCTGGGCGGCCGGCGCGGCCAGACCCCGATCCGCATCGAAGGGCGGCCCTATACCACGATCGAGACCAATCTCATCAAGCGCATGATCGAGGTGGTGCTGGCGGACACCGAGCTTGCATTCCGGCCGTTGTCGCCGGTCAAGTTCAATATCGACCGGCTCGAAACCAATCCGCGTTTTGCCGCGATCTCACGTCCGGCGAACGCCGCGATCCTTGTGCGTCTGCGAATCGACATGGAAGATCGCGGCGGCACAATCGAGCTGCTGCTGCCTTACGCGACCATCGAACCCATCCGCGACGTTCTGTTGCAGATGTTCATGGGCGAGAAGTTCGGCCGTGACGCCACCTGGGAAGGCCACCTCGCCACCGAAATTGGCCAAGCGCAAATCGCTGTCGATGCAGTGCTTTACGAGGCGCAGTTGCCGTTGCGTCAGATCATGAAGCTCGAAGTCGGCGATACGCTGATGCTCGAACTGAAATCCGACGCGGCGGTGATCGTGCGCTGCGGCAGCGTCACGCTTACCGAAGGGCGCATGGGCCGTATTGGCGATCGGGTTGCGGTGCGTGTTGGCAAGACTCTACGCAGACCAAACACCACGCTCGCTATGTTTGAGATGTCGGGCGGCAGCAGCAACCGGATGGAGACACCGTGAGCAACGGCTTTGGCATGATTATCGAAAGTCTGGTCGCAATTCTTTTAATGCTGACCGTCGGTTATTGCATGTTGCTTAATCGGCGGCTGAAGCTCTTGAAGGCCGACGAGATGTCGCTTCGCGCGACAATTTCGGAGCTGATCACCGCGACCGAGATTGCCGAGCGCGCTATTGCGGGCCTCAAGGTTACGGTGCGCGAATGCGACCTCGGTCTGGGCGAGCAACTGCGGCGCGCCGAGACCATGACCGGCGAGATCGATCGGCGCCTCACCACCGGCAAGGATGTGCTGAACCGGCTGTCGCAGATTGCGATCGCGGCGCGGCCATTGCAGGAGCCCGTGGCGCCGACCAATGAGGCCAAATCAGTCGCGGTTGCCGCCCAGGCCTTTGCCGAACGGCTGCGCACAAAGGTGCACGGAATCGCTGCATGATCCGTTATCTGCGTGAATTGCGGCTGCTTCCGATTGCGATGGTTGCCTGCGCCTGTCTTTTGACGCTGATTGCCGCCGACTTTTTGCTCGACGACGACTCGTCCGCCGGCGGCAACACTGTCGCGGACGCCGATCCTTCGGTCGTTCGCACCACCCCCGATGCTGCGCGGCCATCATCCTCAATGACGTCGTGGGCGTCGCAGATGTTCAATTTCCCCGATGGCAGCGGCGCATCCCCGTCGCAGTCATCCGCTGTTGCATCACCGCCGGCTGACAGAACGGATATCACCGGCTCGGTTTCCGAGACGCCGGATAAGGCGGCCAAAGGCGATTCCAAAGCGGCGGATGGCAAGTCTGCGGATGCGAAGGCTGGGGATACAAAAGCGCCGGCCGCGAAGGCCCCGGAGACCAAGCCGGTGGGAACGGCCATTCCCCTCGACGGTCCATCCGGTGCTGAACGCGCGATCCTTGAGCGGCTTCAGGAGCGCCGCCAGGAACTCGACACCCGGGCCCGTGAACTCGATATTCGGGAAAGCCTGATTCAGGCCGCCGAGACGCGGATGGCGGGACAGCTCACCGAGCTTAAGGAGACCGAGCAGCGTATCAAGGTCGCTACTGACCAGAGGGACGATGCGGAGGCTGCCCGCTTCAAGGGTCTCGTCACCATGTACGAGAACATGAAGCCGCGTGACGCCGCCAAGATATTCGACCGTCTGGATATCGGCGTGTTGATCGAGATTTCTTCGAAGATCAAGCCGCAGCAGATGGCCGACATTATGGCGCAGATGTCCCCCGATATTGCGCAACGGCTGACCGTCGAACTCGCAAGCAGGGCGCAGGACGTCAAACAGGCCGGCAACAATCCAAACGATCTGCCGAAGATCCAGGGCCAGCCGACCGGGCAGTGAATGGGTCATGCGCCCATAGTGCCGTCAATGTGGCGCCACGAATTTGCTCACTTCGGCGGAAGCCGAAAGTCTTGTTGATACGGATTTTATGCGAGAAAGAAAAACGAATGCCCGCCGGATTGCTCCAGCGGGCACATTTCGCGCGGTAAATTAGATGTGATTAGCGCTCTTGCGCGATGCCCGCGTCGGACGAGCCCGGGCTCGTGTTGTATTGCTGAGACGCGCCGTAGCCGCTGCCGTTTGCAGAGTTGTAGTACTGCCTTGCCTGATCCTGCGCCATCGCGAGTGAAGTTGTTGCCGCGATCAAAAGCGCAGTAAGAGTTCCAGTTACGATATTTTTCACGTCTTCTTCTCCAGTGGTTGAAGTAGCGAGCCCTACATAGGGAACGGGTTCGCTCTTGCAAGAAAAAATATCCGTTGACGGCAGTCGTGAGCCGCCGCTTTGAGCAAGTACGAGTTTGAGATGATGTAAACGCCGCGAAACTTTAGCCAAGATCAAATGCACTGCTTGGCGGGAAACGTTTACGTCGGCGAAATAGCATTAAGGCATATCGAAGGCGAGCGCCAAACAGGTTAACGATAATCCGAACGATCTGCCGAAGAATTCAGAGCCGGCTGATCGCGAAGTGAATGCGCGATCAGCCCATCGCGAAATCGTCCTTGCGATGCGCCCATCCGGTGATGCGGCCTTCGATCAGCGAGAAGATCGCGTAGAGCGCCACGCCCATGATGGCCAGAATCAGAAGACCGGCAAAAACCAGCGGCACTTCAAAATTTGAACTTGCGATCATCATGACGTTGCCGATGCCGCGATTCGATGCGACGGTTTCCGAAATGACGGTGCCGACGAAGGCGAGCGTCACGGCGACTTTCAGCGAGGCGAAAAAGTAAGGCATGGTGCGCGGCAGGCCGACATTCCAGAGAATATCGAGCTTGCTGGCGTGCAACGCCTTCATCACGTCCTCAAGTTCCGGTTCGGTGGTGGCGAGGCCGGTGGCGACGTTCACGACGATCGGGAAGATGCTCATGATCATGGCGGTCAGCACCGCCGGCACCGTGCCGGCGCCGAACCAGAGCACGAAGATCGGCACGACAGCGACTTTCGGTATCGTGGCGAAACCGATGAGCAGCGGATACGCCACATCGTAGGCCAGCCGTGAGGAGCCAACCAGCATGCCGAGCAATACGCCGATGACGATGCCGAAAGCGAATCCGACAAGCGTCGTGTAAAGCGTCTGCACGGTATGCGGCCATAGCGCCGGCCAGCGCTCAACCAGTGTGACAATGATCTGGCTGGGTTTCGGAAGCACGATGTCGCTGACATGGAATACCCAGCACAACAGCTCCCACAGCACAAAGAAGCCGACAATGAACAGGGTAGAGTCGATGCGCCGGCGAAGCTGCGGATCCATCACGCGGCCTCCTGTGACGGCTTGGCGGATACGATGAGTTCGCGCAGCCGCTGCGTCATCGCGACGAAGTCCGGGGTGTAAGACATTTCGATCGTGCGCGGCCGCGGGAATGCGACCTCGGCATCGTCGATGATCTGTCCCGGCCGGGCGCGCATGACGCAGATGCGGTTGGCCAGATAGCCCGCTTCCTTAAGATCGTGAGTCACCAGCAGCACGGTCGGGCGCATCTTCATCCACAAGTCCTGCATGATCGACCACAGCTCCTCGCGGGTGAATTGGTCGAGCGCGCCGAACGGCTCGTCGAGCATCAGGAGCTGCGGCTCATGCACCAGGGCGCGGCACAGCGAAGCGCGCTGCAACATGCCGCCGGAGAGTTGCCACGGATGCTTGTCGCCGAAATTGGCGAGGCCGACTTCCTTGAGCAGGGCTTCGGCGCGGTCGCGAAATTCGGTTTTACGCTTGGACCGGTACTGTTCGCGAAACGGCGGCACGATTTTCAGCGGAATCATGACGTTGTCGCGTACCGTCAGCCACGGCAGCATGGTCGGGTTTTGAAACGCCATGCCGACACGCACCGGTTCGGCGCCGACCTCGCGGCTGGCGACATAGACATAGCCCGTCGTCGCCTTGATGAGACCGGTCACCAGTTTGAGGATGGTGGACTTGCCGCAGCCGGACGGGCCGACCAGCGCGACAAAGTCGCCTTGTTTCAAACGGAGATTGGTGAGACCGAGCGCATTCACCTTTTTGTCGTCGCGCCCGTAGGTCAGCGTCACACCTTCAAGCTCGACGAAATAGTCAGAATGCCGCGGAGCGGTCATGCCGTATTCTCCAGTCGTTGATCGGACCCGGCACGGACGATGGCCTGCATCGTCGAATCGGCGTTTTGAACGCGCGGCGCAGGCATGTTCTGAATGGTATGGACCGAGCGGCCCCAGCCGCGGGCGCCTTCCATCAATGTGCGGTTCTTCATCACGAAGCGGCCGCGCACCAGCGTATGAACCGGCAGCCCCTTGATGCGACGGCCGTTCCACGGCGAGATTTTCGAGCGCGATTGCAACGTCAGCGTCGTTGATGATGTGGTCGCGGGCGAGATCGACGAGGGCGATATCGGCATCCGAGCCGGGCGCGATCGCGCCTTTGTGCGGATAAAGTCCGAAAATCCTGGCGGGGTTGAACGCGCTCTTGCGGACGTAGTCGGAAATCGACATGCGTCCGTTGTTGACCGCGTTGAGCATCAGCGGCATCTGCGTCTCGACACCTGGGAAGCCGCAGTCCACGGCCCAGATGTCGTTGCGGGTTTTTTCTTCCGGCGTGTGCGGCGCGTGATCGGTGGCGATCAAGATCGATGGTGCCGTCAGTGAGCGCATTCCAGAGCGGCTCCTGATTGCGCTTTTCGCGTACCGGCGGATTGACGCGGATGATGCCGGCCATGGTGTGATAGTCGTCGGTCGAGAGCAGCAGGTAGTGCGGACAAGTTTCGCCGGTGATGTCGACGCCGCGCGCCTTGGCTTCGCGCAGCGGCCGTAGTTCCTCGGCCGAGGAAATGTGCAGGATATGAATCCGCGCGCCGGTCCATTCGGCGAGGATCGCCGCGCGGCTGACCGCTTCGACGGCGACCACGGCGGGGCGCGAAGCGATATGTGCAAGCGGGTCGCGCCGGCCGGCGGATGTCAGGCGCTCCTGCCGCCGCTCCATGATGGAATTGGTTTCGGCGTGCAGCGAAATGCGTTTGCCCGTTGCGGCGACGACCTCGAACGCCTCCAGCATGGCGCCGGTGGAAGGCGAGGGGATCTTGCCGAACGTATTGCCCATATAAAGCTTGAAGCCGATCACGCCGCCCTTCACGAGATCAGGGACATGCTCGATCGTGTCCTCGCCGAGCAGTCCGTAGAAGTCCGAAATCGACATGGGCTTTCTCGGCCGCCATGGCTTGCTTGGCGGCCAGGATCTCGGCGGTGCCGGTCGGCGGAATCGTGTTCGGCATGTCGAACACTGTCGTGACGCCGCCGAACGCGGCCGCCGCGGTGCCGCTGGCGAAGTCTTCTTTGTCCGGATAGCCGGGATCGCGGAAATGCACATGGACATCGATGGCGCCGGGCAGGACATGCAGTCCGGTGGCGTCGAACGATTCCATTGCCGGCGGCATCGCGTCGTCGGCGCCGACCGCGAGGATGCGGCCGTCCTTGATGGCGACGCTCGCTGGAAACACAGCGTCGTGCGAAACGACTTTGCCGTTGCGAATGATGAGATCGGCGATCGCGGCGTTGACATGATTGCTCCTCACAACATGGCCCAGCCGCCATCGACTGGCAGATCGACGCCGGTGATCTGGCGAGAAACGTCGCTGGAAAGAAACAGGCAGGCGTTGGCGACGTCGCTGTCGAACGTCACCCGCTTGAGGGCGTATTCCGCGGCGTGACGTTTGGTGGCTTCGTCCACGGTGATGCCGAGACGCTGCGCCATGTCGGCACAGACCTTTTCGCGAAACCGAGGGCCGTCGACCATGCCCGGTGCGACGCAATTGACGTTGATGTTGTACTGGCCGACTTCGAGAGCAAAGCTCTTGGTGATGCCGCGCAAGCCCCACTTGGAGGCCGAATAGGCCATGCGGCCGGCGCGGCCGCGCATGCCGAAGGTGCCGCCGACATTGACGATCTTGCCGTAACGCTGCGCGATCATGGCCGGCAACACCGAGCGCATGGTGTGGAACGAGCCGTTCATGTTGAGCGTGACGATGGAGTCGAACTCTTCCGGCGTGGTGTCGACGCCAGTTTTGCCGATCGGCCCTGAGCCGCCCGCGACATTGACCAGAATGTCGATGCGGCCGCCAACGCGCTTTTGGTCTGTTCGGCCGCATCGTCGCATTGCTTGCGGGTCGGTGAGATCGCAGCGCAGGATGATGGCTTCAGCGCCCGCCGACCTTGCTTCCTGCGCGACCGGATCGATGGCGTCGACGTCGCGGCCGAACGAGCGCGAGCTTTGCCCCTTCGGCGGCGAACGCCTCCGTAATGGCGGCGCCCATGCCCTTGGCCGGTCCGGTGATCATCGCCACGCGGCCTTTTAGCTGGAGGTCCATGGTCAACTCCCCGCTAAATTCGTCTTGACCCGATCAGAACAGCTTTTTCGGCAGATCGGCGACCGGCGGCAGGAACGCCGGCGTGAAGATTTCGTCGACCGTCGGCGTGCGCGGCAGACTGTCGGCCTCCACCAGAATGTCGATCGAGCGCTTCAGGCGGTCCGTGTCGACATTGCCGAGACCGATCTTGGCGATCTCCGGATGGTTCATCTCGTCCTTGAGCGTGGCGTCAAGCCGTTCGCGCTCGACTTTGGTGTTGATCAGCGGCTCGCGTTTGGCGACCGCCGCGACCGCAGCGTCGGGATCCTTCAGCGTATCCTCGAGCCCATGGTTGATCGCAGCGATCAGGCCGCGCACCGCCGCTGGATTGTCCTTGGTCAACTTCTTCGGGACGATGATGGCGTTGGAATAAAGGTCCATGCCGTAATCGCCATAGTTGATCCACCGAATCTGCTTCTCTGGATCGACGCCCATCAGCTTGGCGGAAAAGCGGATCGTGTTGACGTAACCGAACACGCCGTCCACCTGACCCTGCATCAGCATCTGCTCACGCAGGCTCGGCTGCATATTGGTGATTTTGATCGTGGAGCAGTCGATCTTGGTGATCTTGCAGAAAGCCGGGAACAGCTTGAGCGCGCCGTCGCCCGCGGCACCGCCGAGCGTTTTGCCCTCGAGATCTTTCGGCGTCTTGATCGGGCTGTCGGCACGAACAGCGATTGTGAACGGCGGCCGGTTGTACATCATGTAGACGGCGATCGGCGCTTCTTCGGGCTTCTTGGCGGCAAACTCGATCAGCGCGTTGACGTCGCCGAAGCCGACGTTATAGGTGCCGCTTGCGACCAACGGGATCGGCGCCCCTGATCCGTTGCCCTGGTCCATCGTGACATCGAGGCCGGCGGCCTTGAAGTAGCCTCGGTCATCGGCGAGGAAGAACCAGCCTTGCGGGCCCTGGTACTTCCAGTTCAGCACCATTTTCAGTTTGGTGACCTCCGCCGCTGGGGCTCTGGCGACGAAAGCAGCGATCGGAGAAATAAGCGCGAGTACGGCCGCAGCCGCGAGCGCGCGGCGGCGCGTGATTGACGTCATGGCTCTGGCTCCTGTTGCGCGTCGGTCCCGGATCCGGCGCCACGGTCATCACTGTAGGATGTAACAGAAGCGAGCGTTGCCAACTATTGCCGATTTATTACTTGAGCGGTGCCGAAAAGGCATCGCTCAGGATTTGCTCCGCGGGCTCTGGATGTGGCGACCGTAAGAATGCCCTATACGCAGTAAAACAGGTTCGCCATAGTGCGTTTTGATGGCGGCCTGGAGTTCGGGCATCACCGCGCGGATGTCCGCGGTCGAACCCGCCGCGGCGCGAAGCGCGTCCAGCAATTGCCTTTCGAGGTAAGGCAGATCTAGGCCCGTGACACGGCCGTCGGCGACGATGTGGCGTCCGGCGACGAACACATCTTTAATGTGCTCGTTGCGAGCGCGCCCGAGCAGCAGATCGAGGGCAGGGACCTCGGGTTCGACGAGATCGCCGGTGAGCCGGTCCCAATCAAGCACCATAATGTCCGCAGGTGCGCCGGGCGCGATCACACCGCCGTCGCGTTCGCCGGTCACGGCAAAGCGGCCGTGACCGAAAGCAAACTGCAACAGTTCAGGCGCGGCTCATCCGCACGTCGAAACCGATCCCCTTGTGCAACACGTAGCCAAGCCGCATCTCGCGCAAGGCGTCCTCGTCCTCGTCGAAGGCGAGACCATCGAGACCCATCGCGACCTTGCAGCCGCGCCGCAGCATTTCCGCGACCGGCGCGATGCCTGAACTGACAATAAGATTGGAGCTGGTATTGCTGACGATCGTCGCGCCGCGCGCGGCGATGAGGTCCATCTCGTCGGGACGCAGCCAGATGCAGTGCGCGAACGAGACCCGTTCGTTGACCAGCCCGATGCGATCGAGGTGGCGGACGACGCCGTCCGGATAGGTACGATCCGCCCACGCTCTTTGATAACGCGTTTCCAGAAGGTGCATGTGCACGCGGCGGCCGGTGCGCGACGATGCCTCCGCGATGCCTTCGAGCATCTCGTCGGTGCACCACTGCACACCGGCCGGGCCGTACTGCACGGTCACACCCCGGCCTTCGATCTCGGCGGCGACCGCTTCGACCATGGCAATCTGCTCTCGGGCGGGCACCGCTGGACGCAGGAAGCGACGCGTGACGCACGCACAGGCCGCCGGAGACAGGTCTTGCAGCAGCTTGTCGTGTGAACTGTAAACGATCGGGTTGCGGTCGCGGCAATGAACCGCGAGCGCGATGCGCAGGCCGACGTCGCGCGCCGCCTTCGCCACGGCTTTGGCTTCGGTCGGAAAATCGGTCAGACCCTGGACGCGAGTGTAATGCACCATGGCGGCGCCGACGCCGCCGCGGACCGAACGGCCGAACGACACCGCCGAACACAGCCATGGATCGACCGACGGGATGAGCGTCAGAAAGGGCAACCACGCTTCCAGCGGTATATCGAAGCTGCCGATTTGGCTTAGCCGCGTAAACCGGGCGTGGTCGTGGGCATTGGCGAGTGCCGGCAGCGCCAGCCCGTCGCCTTTGCCGGTAGCAGGATCAATCGTGGCGACGCGGCCGTCGCTGATCGTGATAGCAACATCGCGGACTGCCGGGTCGGTGGCATTCGCCAGCAACCAGGACGCGTTGATGACTGTCGAACTCATGACTGTGGCGGGCGCTTACGTCACCAGCTTGATCATGCGGTCTGGTTTTGGCGGCAGGAACGAGCGACTGAACATGTCGGTCATCGCCGGCGTATTGGGAAGATTGAACGTGTCCACATTCAACTTGATGGTCTCGGCCAAGCGTTGATCGATTACGTCGCCAACGCCGGATTTCTCGGTGTCCGCCGTGATGACATGGGTCTTGTACATGTAGATGAGACGCTGCTTCTCCAGAGCCGGATTCAATAACGGCTCCTGTTTGATCACCAGCGCATTTCCGGCATCCGGATTGGCCGCAACCTCAATGAAGGCGCGATTGAGAGCGCGGACCAGACCCGCTACGGCTTTCGGGTTGTCGTTCGCGAGTTTCCGCGAGACCAGAATGCCATTGGAGTACGGATTGACGCCGAGGCTCGAATAGAAAAGCCACCGGATATCCTTGTCCGGATCGACCTTCTGTCCGATCAGGTTGATGTAGCTCGTCACAGTGAATACCGCGGACGCGTCGACGTCGCCGCGCAGCATCATTTGTTCCTGCAACGGCGGGGACATATTGGTGATTTTCACCTTGCTGGCGTCGACGCCATTCAGTTTAGCCAGCGCCGGAAACAAGGCGCCCGCGGACCCTCCTGCCGGATAGCCGAGCGTTCGGCCCTCCATGTCCTTCAATGTTTTGACCGGACCCGAAGCTTTAGTGATGAGCGCAAACGGCGCGCTGTCGTAGATGGTGTAAACCATCAGCGGCTGTGTGCCTGGCTGCTTGCCGGCCAGCGATATAGCGGCGTTCATGTCGCCGATGCCGGCGTCGTAGGCGCCGGAGACAATGCGGGTGACGGTGGCGGCGGAGCCTTCGCCTTGATCGATGGTGACGTTTAGCCCTTCAGCGTCGAAATAGCCCTTTTCCTTGGCCCAGAACACGAAGGCGTGGATGCCCTGATACTTCCAGTCCAGCGTGAACCGGATTGGCGTCGTCCCTTGTGCAGCGGCGGAAGTTGTGGTGGCGAACGGACCGCCTAAGGCGCGCGCCGCGGCAAGCGCGATCGCGGACCGGCGAGTGATGGAGATCATAAGTCTGCTCCAGATCGGCTATACGGCACGGCCGGCGACGCCCGCATAGGTGACCTGAACGTTAGCGCAGGCCGGTGTTGCCATCTACCGCCGAATGGTTGCTACACTGATGCCGAAAAGGCACCGCTGAGCCACACAACCAATGAAGCACCCTAAGCGATGAAGCATTTGCGGATATTGAGTTATGTCGACGAAGTGGCGCGCACCGGGTCGATACGAAAGGCCGCCGAGCGGCTGAACGTCACTGCGTCCGCGGTCAATCGCCGGATTGCCGACCTTGAAGACGAGCTCGGCGCGCTACTGTTCGACCGGCGGCCACGCGGCGTGCAGCTCACCGCTGCCGGCGAAGTCTTCGTCCATTACCTGCGCGGCAATCAGGGCGAAGTCGAGCGCATGAAGTCCCATATCGAGGACCTCAAGGGGCTGCGCCGCGGCACAGTGCGGATCGCCTGCAGTCAGGCGCTGGCGCTCGACTTTCTGCCGCGCCAGATTGCCACTTTCCGCAAAAAGCATCCACTGGTTTCCTTTGAGGTCAAAGTCGTCGACCACCAATGGGCTATGGCCGCACTCGCCGCTTACGAGGTCGATCTCGTGCTGGTGTTCCGGCCATCATACATGGCCAACTTCCGGCCGCTGATGACGGTCGAGCAGCAGATCGTCGCGGTCATGGCCAAAAATCATCCGCTTGCCGCGAAGAAAAAGCTTCGTCTCAGTGATTGTGCGCAACATCCGGTCGCGATGCCCGATCGTTCGATCGGCGGCCGGCAGTTACTGGACGAATTTTCCGCGCGCACCGGGCTTACTTTCAAGGTGGCCGCCGAGTTCGAACTCGTTCGAGATGCTGCGCGGGCTTGTCGTCCACGGTGGCCTGCTGTCGTTTCAGATCGCCATTGGCACGCCCCCCACGAGTAACAAGCTCGGCATCATTGCCCGGCGGATTGACGGCCGTGACGTGGCCAGTGCCAATCTGGTGTTTGGTCACCTGCGCGGCCGCAATCTTCCCATCGCGACGACGGTGTTTGCGGAAGTGCTCAGGCGGGAACTCGAGACGACGCGGGTTGAGCAGGCGGCGGCGTTGCGCGACGCCGGATGACATTGTGACGGATGACATCGGGCGGGATGACACCGGGATAGAGCCCCTACTATAGTGCACACATTATAACGTAGGGCGCGGATAGCGCTGAACGGCGCGCCCGTGGCTCACGGAATAACTGGGAGGCCGCCATGTTCCTGCGCAATTATTGGTACGTCGCCGCGAGCGATACCGAAGTTGGGCGTAAGCCGCTCGGCCGCATGATCCTCGGCGAGCCGGTCGTGTTCTATCGTACCGAGCAGGGCGTTCCGGTCGCGTTGGAAGATCGATGTGCGCATCGGCACCTGCCGCTGTCGATGGGCAAGCTCATCGGCGACGACCTGCAGTGCCATTATCACGGCTTACGCTTTGCGACCGACGGCCGCTGCGTGCGCATTCCGGGGCAGGACCACATTCCGCACTCGGCCAAGGTGAAAACCTATCCGGTCGCCGAGCGCTATCACTGGCTCTGGATCTGGATGGGCGATCCGGCTCTGGCCGACCCATCGAAGATCACCGACTTTCATTGGTTCGACGATCCGAACTGGGGCGCCAAGAGCGCTTATCTGCACGTCGAGGCGAACTGGCAGCTTGTGGTCGACAACCTGCTCGACCTGACGCATCTCGCCTTCGTACATGACACCACCATCGGCAACCTTGCGCTTGCCGAGCACGCCACGGTCAAAGTCGATCGCGCACCGAATAATGTCGTAATGACGCGCTGGATTATCGACAAGGATCCGCCGCCGACCTTCCAGAAGGTCGGCAACTTCAAAGGTCATGTCGACCGCTGGCAGATCATCGACTTCGTGCCGCCGGCGTTTCTGCGGCTCGATGTCGGCGCGACATCGACCGGCACCGGCGCGCCGGAGGGCAAGCGGGTTGGCGGCATCGGCATGCGCAATCTCAATGCCATTACGCCCGAGACTGAGACGACATCGCATTATTTCTGGGGTCAGGCCCACGATTTCGACGTGAAAAACACCGATCTGACCAACCGTATTTTCGATCAGGTGCAGACCGCATTCTTCGAAGACGTAGCGGTGTTTTCCGCGCAGCAGCGCACCATGGAGATCATGCCCGATGCACCGCAATTCGATATCGCTGCCGATGCCGGCGCCATCGCCGCGCGGCGGATTCTGTCCCGGTTACAAGACGAAGAGCAGGAGACAAACCGAGTCGGCGTAGCTGCGGCGGAGTAGGCTGCCCGTGTTATTCCGGCTTTATGCCGGCCTTGCTCACCACGTCATGCCACATTTTTGTTTCTTCGGCGATTTGCTGCGCAAGCGCCAGAGAACCAGTTGCCGTCACGTCAATTCCGGCATCCTTGAGCCGATCGCGGACATCGGGTTTGTTCAAGGCGTCCACAGTGTCACGTTCGATTTGGTTTCGAACGCCCTCCGGGACCGCCTTGGCGGTCAGTAGAGCAAACCAGGCGCTGGTATCAAATCCGCTGAGACCAGATTGGTCGAGAGTAGGGACATCCGGCAATTCGGAACTGCGCCCGATCGTCGTGACGGCAAGCGCACGAAGCTTGCCGGCTCGGATCATCGGCAGCACCGTTGGCATGTTGTCGAACATCAATTGCACCTGGCCGCCAACAAGATCCTGCACGGCCGGCGCGCTACCCTTGTAGGGTACGTGCACGATGTCGACTGCGGCGCGCTGCTTGAACAGTTCGCCATTGAGGTGCCCATTCGAGCCGACGCCTTGCGACGCATAACTCAGTTGACCGGGCTTGGCGCGGGCCAGATCAATGAGTTGCTGCACCGTCGTTGCCGGCACGGAAGGATTGACGACCAGAACGTTGGCGACCCGTCCGGTGCCGGTAATAGGGGCCAGATCGCGATCAACGTCATAAGGCAGGCTGCGATAGAACAGCGGGTTAATCGTCAGCGCGCTCGATGCGACCGCGAGCAAGGTGTGTCCGTCAGGTTCTGCCCGCGCAACGTCGCCGACGCCTAACCCGCCATTCGCGCCGGGCTTGTTCTCGACGATGACGCTTTGAGCCCAGCGTTCGGCCAGCTTCTGGGCGACGAGACGCGCAATGATGTCGCTCGTGCCGCCGGCCTGATAAGGCGAAACGATGGTGACAACATGTGAGGGAAAGTCGCCGGCGCGCGCAGCTGACGAGGCGATCAGGGAAAGCGCGACGGCTACGCATCCAAGCGGGACGCCGGCGAACAATCTTTGAAAGCGAGGGAGTCTCATTCGCAAAGTCCTCATTCCATCACGCCTAACTGGTTCGCCATCCGTCGCGCCGAATGGCCGCTATGGTACGGTCCCGAACCGCTTCGCCAGCCTCGGAAATAATTTCAAAGCGTTGCCGCTTTCGATGCCCCGCCGCGTCGAGGCATCCCAATCGCCGAAGGCTTCGAAAGCGGTGATCATCGACTCCACATCCTTCGCCGGGGTGCGATGCCGCGAAAATGGAAAGTCGCTGCCAAACAGGATGTGGGAGGGCTCGGTGATTTCCATGAGGCACTTCAGCGGCGCCGGCGCGCAGATCTCCGCTACATCGTAGTAGAGTCGCCGCAAAGTATCGGCGACGGTCCCGCCCGCTAATTTTTCGGCAACGCGCGGATGATTGTTCATCGCGCTCATGCGATAGAGCAGGAACGGAACTGTGCCGCCGCCATGCGGCATGATCCAGCGGATGTTCGGGTATTTTCCGAACGTGCCGTTCCACAGCAGATTGTGGATCGCGCGGGTCGTATCCAGCACGAGCTCGGTCATGCCGGACGGATAATTATAAGCCGGCATGTTCTTGGCCTGATTACGCAGCGGATGAATGAACACCACTGCCTTGCGGCGATCGAGTTCAGCGTACAGCTCATCTTCCTCGGGCTGGCCGAGGTGCCGTCCATCGACATGCGTCAGCAGGCAGACCCCTTCGAGCTTGAGCGTATCGAGGGCGTACTCGGCCTCGCGGATCGCCGCTGCAACATCGGGCAGCGGCAGAATTGCAAATGCACCAAAACGATCTGGATGGTCGGAGACCATGCGAGCGGAGTCTTCATTGCATTCGCGCGCAAGACGCACGGCAAAAGCAAGATCGCCGAAATAGACGCCGGGAGATGCAATTGAATTGACCGCGGCGGCGATGCCCGTTTGATCCATCAATTCAAGCTGCGCGGAGACGCTCCAATCGGCCCACGGATTTTCGCCGCTGCCGTGAATGCCGACGTTCACGAGCGCTTTTTTGTAGTAGTCCGGGATGGGATGCTGGTGGGTATCGATCAGTGGACCGTGGGTCACGTCGTATTGCGCCTTTTTTCTGGTGTTTCTTCATTTTACGGAGCGGAAGAAATCAGTTCTGGCCTGCATGTTCCCACGGCATCATCAGTCTTTCGGCGAGAGCAACGGCGGCAAACAGCAGGATTCCAAGAACACTGAGCCAGACAAGGGCGGCCCAGGCCAACGGTCCGTCGAGTTGCGAGTTGGCCGACAAAACGAGATTGCCGAGACCGGTGACCGAACCGACAAATTCACCGATGACGGCGCCGATCACCGCGAGCGTTATGGCAACTTTCGACCCGGCGAATATGAACGGCAGCGCTGCCGGTATCTGAACCTTGAAGAACACCTGCCGCGGCGACGCGCAGAGTGCGTGCGCAAGGTCCAGCAGTCCGGTTGGCGTGGCTTTCAGGCCGGTCGCCGTGTCGACAACGATCGGGAAGAACGCCACCAGAAAAGCCAAGGCCAGCTTCGAGCTGATGCCGAGGCCAAACCACACCAGAATGATCGGTGCGATCGCGACTTTCGGAATCGACTGCGTGGCGACCAGGATTGGATAAAGCACAAGGTTGCACAGGCGGGAGTTGGCGACGAATACCGCGAGCGGAATGCCAATCAGCAACGCCAGCCCGAATCCCAGGACCGTCTCGATCAGGGTCGGCCAGGTCTGTTGCAGCAGCAGGTCGTAGCGCTTGACAGAAACCGAGGCGATTTCGAGCGGGCTGGGCAGGACCAGCGGGCTGATTCCGGACCACGATGTGTAAAGCTGCCATATCGCCACGATTACGGCGATCCCGAGCAACGGATAGATCAAGCGTCCGAGATTTTCTGAGTTCATCGTGTGATTCCGAGTGCCCGCCCGGCCCGATGTTCAAGCGCGGTAAATTCAGGCACGTACCGCGTTTCCGGCCGCCGGGGATAAGGCAGATCGACGGCGATGAAATCGGCAATCTTTGCGGGGCGGGGACTGAAGACGGCGACCTTGTCGGAGAGATAGACCGCCTCGCTCATGCTGTGTGTGACCAGCATGACTGTCGCGGAAGTCTTGGCGCGGATATCGAGCAGCAGATCCTGCATCTCCATCCGCGTCAGTTCGTCGAGCGCGCCGAACGGCTCGTCCATTAAAAGCAGTTTTGGCTGGTTAACGAGGGCGCGGCATAGCGCAACACGTTGCTGCATGCCGCCGGAAAGTTGCGCGGGATAGGCGTGTTCAAATCCCGATAGGCCGACAAGCGACAGCAATTCCATTGCGCGCTCGCTCGCTGCACCCTGGGCGTCGCCCTGAATCTCGATCGGGAAGAGTACGTTTTTGAGCACCGTGCGCCAGGGCATCAGATTGGGTTGCTGAAAGACCATGCCGAAGTCCGGCTGCGGCCGTTCGACTTCAGCACCATTGATTTCGACAATGCCACTAGTCTTGGCAATCAACCCCGCGGCGATGCGGAGAAAAGTGGTCTTGCCGCACCCGCTGGGCCCCAACAGGCTGATCAGTTGTCCGGCATGGAGATCGAACGAGACCGTATCGATGGCGACAAGCGGCGTTTGACCGGGACGTTTGAACAGTTTGTGGACATTTTCAAAATGGCCGAAAGGGCGTTGCGACGAATCCGCTGCAAAATTCGCCGCGCCGTCAGGTCTTGGCTGCGCAAGGTCCCGCGGGACCGTTAAATCAATCACGGCTTTATCGGTGGATCAGGCAAAAATCCGGCGGCATACATGTCGGCGGGGGCCGGAGGCGTTCCGGTAATCCCGATGTATTTGGTAACGAAGTCAACATTCGCCTTGATCTGAGCGGGATCGAACCAGCCGAAGCCATGCTGTTGCGTGTCGGGCGTGACCACCAGATCGCGCACGATATTGAGTTCGCTCGCAATCCCTTCAGGCTTGAGGCTCGGAACGTACTGGAGCTCGTCCTGCGCTGCTTTGGCCGGATTATCCAACGCGAATTTCCATCCCTTCATGGCCGCGCGGACGAAACCCCTGACCACTTGCGGGTTCTGCGAAAGATACTGCTCGGTCACACCGATGCCGTTTGAATAGAGCTGCAAACCGTTATCGGCGGGAATGAAGGTCTGAAGTTTTTCATGGACTCCCTCAGCCGCCGCCGTGAGGCCGGGCTTGCCCATGATGAAGGTTTCGATAGAGGGGACTTGTTTGGTCAGGAGCGCGCTTGGACGCGCTGGGGGTGCGATATCCGTGACGTGAAGCGTGGTCGGATCCAGACCCTTCCCCGCCATGAAACCTTGCAAGATTTTGGGCGTGAAGCTACCCGATCCGCTGCCGAGCGTGAGCCCTTCAAGCTGCTTGGGCGTCGTGACGTTCGCGCCGCTTTGCAAGCTGAAAACGGCGATCGGCTGCTTCTGATAATCGACAGCGACCATCTTTATCGGTGCGCCGGTCGAGCGGGCGATGGCGACTTCCGGGACGCCCATGAAACCGAGGTTGGCGGTGCCGGAAGCCACGTTTTGGATAACCTGAGCGCCGCCCTGTGATGGGATGATGCTGACGTCGAGGCCTTCGTCTTTGAAAAAGCCTTCCGCGATCGCGGCATACCAGGGCGCGTGTCGGCCGAGCGGGATGAAGTCGAGCGAGAACACGACTTTGGTCAGTGCGCCCTGAGCTGACGCTTCTTGGACGCCCATGACAGCGAGCAAGCCGACCGCAAGCGCTGCAGCGATGGCGCCTGAAAAAATACGCATTGTATTCTCCCGCGAAGAGATGGCCCGGCCTTCCGCGCTGATCGTGCCACCGATAGTTTCGCGCAGTCAATAGATTTTCGAAAATCCATTGATTGTCGAATAATGCTCGTATATGCGATTATCTACGTCGGCTGCCCAAGCCTTGGAGCGCGAATGCCCGCAATTGCCAAACGCCTCGCCGATCAGACTTTGAATGCCTCGGCGTTGAGCCAGCTTCGTTCGGACATCATTGCCTGCCGCCTGATGCCCAACGAGCGTCTGCGCTTTGAGGCGCTTCGCGAACGCTACGGCATGGGTGTCAGCCCGCTGCGCGAAGCCTTGATGCGTCTTGAAGCCGAAGGGCTGGTCGAGCTTGAGCAGAACAAGGGTTTTCGCGTTTCCGAGGTGTCGCGCGAAAATCTGTTCGATCTGATGCAGACCCGTATCGAGATTGAAACGATCGCGCTGCGCTGGTCGCTGGAAAAGGGCGGCGTCGAGTGGGAGGCCAATCTGCTCGGCGCTTATCATCGGCTTTCGCGCCAGACCAAGATTGATCCGAACAATCCGGAAACCATCAGTGAAGCATGGAGCCGCGAGCACGCCGCGTTTCATGCCGCGCTGGTGTCGGCGAGCGGTTCGCAGACGCTGATGTCGATCCGCGAGCGTTTGTTCGAGCAAGCCGAGCGCTATGTTTCGCTTTCGATCATGTCCAATGCGCCGTTGCGCGATGACGTTGGCGAACACAAGCAACTGATGCGGGCAGCGCTCAATCGCGAGGTGGACAAGACGATCGAACTCAATCGCCTGCATATCAGCCGCACCCTCGACAAAGTCGCTGTGTCCCTTGCGGCCAGCCGCAGCGCCGATAGCGGAGCAGGCGCGCTTAAGAGAAAGTCGGCCAGATGAATGCGGCGGTGCAGGCCGGACCGGCGAAAGTACCGGCCGCCGCACTTGCGGCGTTCGTGGCGAAGCTGTTTGCCGCCACGGGACTTTCCGCAACGGCGGCGGAGACGCGTCGCGAATGGCCTGGTTGAAGCCGATCTCGAAGGGCTCGCTTCGCACGGCGTGATGCTGGCCGATATGTATATCGAGAGGTTGCAGGGCGGGTCGGTGTCCAAACAGACGGCGGCTGCCGTCGTCTCCGAACGCCAGGGCGCTGTTGTGCTCGATGCCGGCAACGCCCTTGGCCAGCTCACCGGCAATCAGGCGATGAGCCTTGCGATCGACAAGGCCAGACAATTTGCGGCGGGCATTGTGTCTGTTCGTCACGGATTTCATTTCGGCACGGCCGGCCGTTACGCCCGGCAGGCCGCCGACGCTGGCTGTATCGGCATTGTCATGTGCAACACACGTCCGTTGATGCCCGCACCCGGCGGAGCCGAGCGCGTCGTCGGCAATAATCCGCTTGCGATTGCGGTTCCGACGCAGGGTGAAATTCCTATCGTGCTCGACATGGCGACGAGCGAAGCGGCGATGGGCAAGATTCGGATGGCCGAAAAAGCGAAAGAGCCGATCCCGCCAACCTGGGCCGTAACAGCACAAGGATTGCCGACGATAAGTCCGACCGAGGCGATCGCCGGGATGCTGTTGCCTTCGGGGGGGCCCAAGGGCTTTGGCCTGTCATTTCTGATCGATCTGTTGTGCGGGTTGTTGTCGCAAGGTGCGAGCGGCGCGCAAGTGCGGCCGCTCTACGGCGATTTCAGCGTGCCGTACGATTGCTCACATCTGTTCATTGCGATCGACGTCGGGCACTTCTGCGATCCCGACTGGTTTCGAGCGCAGGCAGCGAGCGCCGCGGAAGGCATTCGCCATGGCAAACGTGCCCCTGGCGTCAGCCAGTTGTTTACGCCCGGTGAACCGGAATGGCAGCGGCGTGATCGCTCCGGCGGCCAGGTTGTCCTGGACCCTGCTGTGGTCGCAATGTTGCGACGCTACGCTGAACGTCTCGGCGTTGCCTCAACTCCCTTTGATGCCAGTTAGCAATAGGAAAGGCACATCATGCCCAAGGTTCAGATATCCAGCCCGAAGCTGCGGCAGCCGAACGGCGTCTTCTCACATGCCACCGCCATTGAGGCCACCGGTCGGTTTGTTTTCATTTCCGGAATGACCGCTCGCCGTCCGGACGGCACCATCGCCGGCATCGGCGACATCACCGAGCAGACCCGGCAAGTTTGCGAAAACGTCAAAGCCGCTGTGGAAGCCGCCGGCGGCACGATGGACGATATCTGCCGCGTCGACGTCTACGTCCGCAACATGGAGCACTTCGAGGCCATTCACAAAGTGCGGGCCCAGTACTTCAAGCCGCCGTTGCCGGCATCGACCATGGTCGAGATCAATAAAATGACGTCGCCTGATTATCTGATCGAAATCAACGCCATCGCTGTGTTGCCGAAGTAAGCGGGGAGCCTGGCGATATGTCCGATAAATTTGGAATAGCAGAAGCTGCCAAACGCGGCATCAAGCTTGGCGAAATCGGCCAGCGCATCGTGCTCGAAAATGATCACGTTCGGATTTGGGAGCTCAATCTCGATCCGGGCGCGTCGATCGATTTTCATATTCACTATCACCCCTATATCGTCATCTCGCTTGGCGGCGGCGAAAATGAAATCGAGACGATCTTCGGTGACCGCATTAAAACCGTGGAAGAGCTTGGCTCGACGGTTTTCATCAACGAGATGCGCGCCGTTCATCGCCTGACAAACCGCTCGAAAATTCCGTATCTGTCCCGTCTCATCGAATTGAAACACATCCGATGGACCACCGAAGTCAAAGCTTGATCTAGGAGTAAACCCATGCTGCCGAAAGACGCGCCGAAGCTCGAAGAACTTCTCATCCAGTCGAGAATCAGTTCCGTGGCGCGAGAAGTCGCTGAAGGGCATTTCCGAAAAAATGCTGTGGCGGGACGAGGCAACCGGCGCGTCGATTGCGCTGATCAGGTTCGCCAAGGGCTCCGGGATTCCGCAGCCCCACTTTCATGCCGCGAACCAGTTCATGTTCTGCCTGCAGGGGAAATATGAATACACGCCGAGCGGCGTCACGCTGACTGCCGGCAGTTTTTATTGCAATCCGAAGGGCAATGTTCACGGTCCGGCTGTTGCGCATGAAGAGACCATCGTGATCGAGATCTATGATGGTCCGCACTATCCGGAAAAGCCGTCCTGGTATACCGACGAGCGGGACGCTCACTAAGCGTACTTCAGTCGGCAACTGGCTGAAGACGATGCAGAATCGGCACCGGCTCGTAGTACCAGCTTCCCTCTCGCCTGACCGGTTGCACGGTGCGGACGGAACCGCGTAAGAACGATCCAATAAGATCAAAAGGGAAGCGTGATGACAGGGCTCGTCGAACTCACCGTCGAAGACAAGGTCGCGATCGTCACGCTCAACCGGCCGGAAGTCCGCAATGCTATCAACGATGCGCTGCGGACAGAGTTCGTGTCCACATTGGAAAAGGTTGCCGCCGACGCGTCGATCCGCGCGATGGTGCTGACCGGCCGCGGCAAGGGGTTCTGCGCCGGCGGCGATATTTCCGGCATGAAAGAGCGGCTGAGCGCGCCAACCGGGCAGGTCGCTTTCAATGGTTGGCGTCGGCAGGGGCAGACGCACAAGAGCGTAGCGCTGCTGCACGGCTTGCCGAAGATCACTATCGCCGCCGTCAACGGCGCCGCCGCCGGGCTTGGCTGCGACATGGCGCTAGCTTGCGACTTCATCGTCGCATCCGAGCAGGCCGCCTTCACCATGAGCTTTATCAAGCGTGGCCTCGTGTCCGATGGCGGCGGTATGTATTTCCTGCCGCGCCGGATCGGGTTGCCGAAGGCGAAGGAGATGGTTTTCACCGGCCGCACCGTCGATGCTAAAGAAGCGCTCGTCATCGGTCTCGCCGATCGCGTGGCGACGGCCGATCGTCTCGTCGCTGACGCGGCGGCGTGGGCGCGGGAATTAAGCCAGGGTTCGCAAGCGTCGATTGCGTTCTCGAAGGCGATCCTCGACCGTACCTTCGAGTCGGCGGAAGAGCAGGTATTCGCGCTCGGCCGCGAGGCGCAAGCGGTCTGCTATACCACCTCGGAACATCGGGACTCGGTCACGGCTTTCCTCGACAAGAGTTCGCGCTGACGGCAGCCCGGGAAAAGGCGATGAGTTCATCGACGGAAAAGGTTGCTCTGGTAACCGGCGCCGCGCGCGGCATCGGGCTGGCAACGGCGAAGCGCTTTCTCGCCGACGGTTGGCGTGTCGTGCTGCTCGATATTGATAAGCAGACGCTGAGTGGTACCGCCACCGCGCTGGCGGACTCCGAGATCCTGCCGATCTGTTGCGACGTTGCCGATCCGGCAGGCGTTGCCAATGCGATCTCGGCGGTGACGCAGAAATTCGGCCGGCTTGATGCGCTGGTCAACAACGCCGGCATCGCGATCTTCAAGCCAATCCTCAATCTCAGCTTTGAAGACTGGTCGCGCGTGCTGGCGGTCAATCTCAGCGGACCGTTTCTGTGCACGCAGGCCGCGGTTCCGCTGATGCGCGACAGCGGCGGCGGCGCCGTAGTCAACATCACATCGATATCGGGATTGCGCGCGTCGACATTGCGCACCGCCTACGGCACCAGCAAAGCCGGCCTCGCGCATCTTACCCAGCAGCAGGCCATCGAGCTCGCCGCGCTCAACATCCGGGTCAACGCGGTCGCGCCGGGGCCGGTCGATACTGCGATGGCAAAGGCGGTGCACACGCCGGAGATCCGTGCCGCCTATCACGACGCCATTCCGCTCAATCGCTATGGCCTCGAGAAGGAACTCGCCGAAGCGATCTTCTTTTTATGCAGCGACCGGGCGAGCTATATCACCGGACAGACGCTCGCCGTCGATGGCGGCTTTGAAGCCACCGGCATCGGGCTTCCGGCGCTGCGCGCGGAAGGGCGGAACACCTAGAGCAGGAGGCGCAATTGCGGTAGAACCGCAGCGCTTTTGGAGGACACTCAGTGGATAAAAAATCGACGACCAAAAGAAACGAGAAGCCAGCCTCTCAGCACGTGGCTACGGATAGCGCTGCGGCAACAGCGGTGCTGTTTGCGCCGGAGAAAGTCGCAGCGACGATTGCCAAGGTGCAGTGGAGCTCGCGCGACGAGCCATGCCTGCCGGGGGCAGGGGTGCCGAAGCGCTAGAGCGCAATCGTTTCAAGTTGAATCGATCTGGCGCTCTAGCATTTTGAAGGAGCATGATCTTTTCGGAAAACCGGTGTCCACTTTTCCGGATCATGCTCTAGGCCGTCCGCACGCGACCTATCCCGCTTTCCTCTGCCGACCGTGACTGCGCGCCGGCGCCTTGGTTGAGGCCGCGGCTTCCTTGCCCTTCTTGCCCGCGATCGGCAGCAGCATTTCGCGCTGGCCTTCGACGCGCTTCTTGCTGCGCTTGGGTCGCGCCGCTTTGCCGGCCGCCGAGCTGCCTTTGTCGGCGCTGACACTGCGTTTGAGCGCATCGAACAGATTGATCACGTTGCGCGGCTGCTCGGCGGGCTTGCCCTTGGGCGGCTTGATGCCGGTCTGTTTCTCCTTGAGCATTTCAACCACGGCTTCTTCGTAGTGATCGACAAATTGTGAGGGATCGAACTCGCCTTCCTTGCTTTCGACGATGTGCTCGGCGAGCTTGAGCATGTCGGGCGCGATCTTGATGGTCGGCAGATCGTCGAAATATTCGTTGGCGTCGCGCACTTCGTAGGAATAGTGCAGCGTCGTTGCCATCACGCCCTTGTCCCAAGGCTGCAGCATGATGACGCGTTCGCGCTTGGCGAGCACGATCCGCGCCAATGCGACCATGTTCTTGTGGCGCATCGCTTCGCGGATAACGGCGAACGCTTCCTGTCCAACCTGATCATCGGGAATGATGTAGTAGGTGCTATCGAGATAGCGCTCGTCGATCTCGTCGCGCGGCACGAACGTGTCGATGTCAACGGTGTGATTGCTCTCGATCGCGACGGCGTCGAGTTCGTCATCTTCGATCTGGATGTAAGAGCCCTTGGCGTATTCGTAGCCGCGGCCCTTGTCGCTGCCTTCCACCGGCTCGCGCGTCACCTCGTCAACGAGCTGCTGACGCAGCCGGTTGCCGGTCTTCTTGTTGATCTGGCGGAACGACACACGCTCGGTCGACGACGTGCCGGTGTAAAGCGCGATCGGACAAGAGACGAGCGCGAGCTTGAGATAGCCTTTCCAGTACGGACGGCCGGGTGCCATGACGCATTACTCCGATGACAGCCGGCCAAATCTGCCCGCAAAGCTGCCGGAGTCAACGAACGCTCCGAAAAGGTTACCGGATATGGTGAAAGTCGCTGGTTTGTTCCGGTTTTGTTGTCGTGGCTATGCGACGGCCATCTGGGCTGGCGGCGCTTTCGTTAGCTCAGTCTTCCGACTGTTTCATTCGATAGAGCTGAAATCCCTGATCGGAAATGCTCTTCTCGATGGTTTCCCGGCTCATCCTGTTGGGCGGGTCCTTGTCCTCGCGGACAACGCCTACCGCGGTCCAGGGGCCGTGCCGGGTTGGCAATTTCTCACCGCCGGGATCGGGCGCGAACGCCTGAAGTCCCCGATTTCCCTCTGACTTGAACATGAACAGGCGCATGGCGGAACTCCTTCAATCGGACAGTCGGGCATGCCATGAAGGCGCAAGCGGAACATGAAGGCGCAAGCGGATCCGGCTTTATGCCGGTTTTCGACTTGGAAAGAGGCTGTGCGGCCCGTCTTCTGACGGCGCGAGCAACTCAGGATCCGGCCAGATCGACACAAACGGATTTTGCGTCGTATTTCTTACCACGCACAACGGGCAGCCGGCCAGCCTTGCGGAACGCCTGCATATCCTGTAAATACGGCAAATCGAGTTTCGGCCGAACGACTTGGCCTCGCCGCGAACAGCGCGCCTGACTGACGATATTCATCCAATCTCGACTAGCGGCCAAGTATGCGCGGCTATACATCAACCCATACCTAAAGAAAGGGCTCCCATGTCTTCGGGAACCGTGAAGTGGTTTAACGGACAAAAAGGCTTTGGTTTCATTCAGCCGGACGACGGCGGCAAGGATGTGTTCGTTCACATCAGCGCCGTTGAGCGCGCTGGTATGTCGAACCTCAACGAAGGCCAGAAGGTCACCTACGACGTCGTCGCCGACCGCCGGACCGGAAAGTCCTCGGCGGACAATCTGCGAAGCGCCTGATCCGCACCGTTAAAGAAGCCCTGACCACGGATGTACTGGCAGGGCGACTAGATAAGCCCCGCGTCTGGCACGCCAGCCGCGGGGTTTTTCGCAACCGGGTTGGGCTCGGGAAATCAGAGGTTTCATGCAAGTTCTGGTACGCGACAACAACATCGATCAGGCGCTGCGTGTCCTGAAGAAGAAGATGCAACGCGAAGGCATCTTCCGTGAGATGAAGCAGCGCAGGTCGTATGAGAAGCCGTCAGAGCGTAAGGTTCGCGAAAAGTCCGAGGCGGTCCGTCGTGCACGCAAGCTCGCCCGAAAGAAATTACAGCGCGAAGGCCTGCTGGCCGACCCGCGCAAGAAGAAAACCCTTGATGGGAAGCCGCAGGACCGGAATCGGGGAGCGGAAGGTGGACCGCCGCGTTCGCCGCGTTTCTGACAACGCAACCCATTAGCAGCGCGCGACATTAAATCGCCTTCTTGGCGGACTTTAGTAATTCGGCTCCGCGATTCGTCGCTCACTAAGAATGGCGTGCACAATGTTGCGTGCCACGGTTTGAACGCCGAGTTTTACGTTCGCGCATTGTCACCGGAGCTTTGCACCGCAGCGGTAATGAGCTTTATGGCAGAGAATACATAGTGACCGCTTCACCGGCAGCCGATGTTGAGCGGCGGGTGATCCTGGCGCTGGCGCGATATCGCGAGCCCGGCCATTACCGCAGCATCTTTGAGATCGCGATCACGCTTGTTCCGTATGTCGCGCTTTGGGCGTTGGCCTGGGCGGCGGTTTATTTCGGCCACTGGGAATTGTCTATTTTGCTGGGAGTGCCTGCTGCCGGCTTTCTTGTTCGATTATTCATGATCCAGCACGATTGCGGGCATGGCTCTTTCTTCCGCAATCGTCCGGCGAACGACTGGGTCGGCCGGTTTATCGGCGTCTTGACTCTGACTCCTTACGACGATTGGCGGCGGGCACACGCCGTTCACCATGCAAATACCGGTCATCTTGAGCGCCGGGGAATTGGTGACATCAACACGCTGACCGTGCGTGAATTTCGCGCGCTCTCCGCTTGGGGGCGGATTCGCTATCGTCTGTACCGGCATCCGTTCGTCATGTTCGGCCTTGGATCCGTTTATCAGTTCGTCCTGCGTCATAGGTTCCCGCTCGGCTCGACACGCGGCTGGAGCAACTGGACTAGCTCGATGGTGACCAACTCAGCGATCGCACTGATATGTACCGTGCTGATCTGGCTTATCGGAATCGGTCCATTTCTGCTCGTGCATATTCCCATAGCGCTGTTCGCGGGCGCGATTGGGATTTGGCTGTTCTACGTTCAGCATCAGTTCGAGGATACGTTCTGGGCGCAAGGGCAGGCGTGGAGTTTTCACGAGGCGTCGCTTCACGGCAGCTCTCATTACGATCTGCCGGCAATCCTGCGCTGGTTTACGGCAAACATCGGTATCCATCACGTGCACCATCTGTGTAGCCGCATACCCTATTACCGCTTGCCGAAAACGCTTCGTGATAATCCCGATCTGCGTAATATCAATCGGCTGACGCTGCTTCAGAGCTTCCGCTGCGTGCGGTTGGTTTTGTGGGATGAAAACCGCGAGCGGCTGATTTCATTCCGCGATGCGCGGAAGCTGGCAGCGGATTAATCTCCCGCGGACGCAATTCGAAATCGCGCCAGCAGGCGAGCTTATGCCGCGGGCGCGTGCGAGCATAGCGCGCGAAGCTACGCGGCTTTAGTCGCTTGCGGGCGCTGAGCCAGGAACTTCAGTGCGGCAAACCGCGCTTCCGCGCAATCGAACGCGTTTGCGTCGCCGGCAAGAGCGCCGTCCTTATTGACCAGAAATCGATAGGTTTCGCCGGTCTGGCGCCGGGTGACAAAAAGCAGCGGGTGTTCGTAGCGCGTGACCTCAAGCATGAAGTCCACCATGGGTGTTTGCGAGGTAACGCTTCCATTTCGGACTTGTTCTATTAAAACTTTGTTAAAAATGGCCGGATGCGCCGAACGTTATTAAAGCCGTTCCGCCAAAGGCGAAACGGGCCTTTCCGGGGAGGAAGCCAAAAATGGATCAAATCAACGTCAGCCGTCTGGTCGATACCAGCAAGCTCCGTCCGTTCCATTTTTGGCTCACATTCTGGTGCCTGCTGGCGATGATGGCCGACGGGTTTGACCTGCTGAATGCCAGCATTGCCGGCCCGGCGCTGATCAAGGAATGGAATATCAGCCGCGCCGCGCTCGGCCCGGTTTTCAGTGCCAGCCTGGTCGGGTTCTTTTTTGGCGCGCCGTTGTTCGGTTATCTGGGCGACCGTTTTGGCCGCAAGTGGACGATCATTATCAGTCTGCTGTTTCTCGGCCTGTCGACCTTTGTCTGCGCTTTCGCGGCAAACCTGCAAGAGCTGCTGTGGCTGCGCTTTCTCAGCGGCGTCGGCCTTGGCGGGGTGATACCGAATGTGATCGCGCTCAATTCGGAGTTTGCGCCGAAAAAATTGCGCGCCACGTTCCTGGTCGTGATCTCGATGGGAATTTCGCTCGGTGGCTCGATTCCCGGCATTGTCGGTGTGACGCTGATGCCGACCTACGGCTGGCCGGTAATCTTCATCGTCGGCGGAATTGTGCCGCTTGCCGTTGGCTTGCTGATGATTTTCGCCGTTCCGGAATCCATCAAGTTTCTGGTGCTGCGCGGCGGTCGCGATGAAGCGGTACGGCGGCTGGTACACCGGATCGATCCAAGTCTTGCTGTCGCACCTGGTTCGTCGTTTGTACTCGATCCCGGCGAAGGCAGCGCGAAAACGCGCGGATCGATGACCGGACTGTTCCGTGGCGGATGGGCCGTGGTGACGGTTCTTGTGTGGCTGATCTTTGTCCTCAATCTGATGGCCAACAATCTGCTCAACGCCTGGCTGCCGATGATCGTGCAGACTGGCGGCCACAGTGCCGCGCAGGGCGCTTACGCCGGGACGCTGTATCAGCTAGGCGGCTCATTCGGCGGTCTCCTGATCGGCATCTTCATTGATCGGCTCGGGCTGAAAGTGCTCGCCGTCATGTTTGTGATTGCCGTCCCGGTTGTCGCCTTCACCGGAACCCCGGGACTTTCCGACATGCTGCTTCTCGTCATGGCGTTCCTGTCCGGTTGCGTGGTCACGGGCATGCAGAACGCGCTCAACGCCAGCGCCGGTCTGATCTACCCGACGTCGCTTCGGGCCAACGGTGTTGGCTACGCGCTCGGTGTCGGGCGGGTTGGTTCGGTTGCCGGGCCTTTGCTCGGCAGCTTGCTAGCGCGGATGGAAATGCCGACTTCGACATATTTCTACGTCACCGCGATCGGGCCGCTGTGTTGCGCGATCTTCAGTGTGTTTCTGCTGCGGACGCTGACACGCGAGCATCGACAGCAACCGGTTACGGCATGAGGCCCCTGAATTCCAAAGCGGAATCCATACGCCAGAGCCTCAGCGCATTTTCAGGACAATGACCTGATCGCTGGTTGGATCGGTGATCGGCCGCAACTTCTTGACCTCGTCGGTCGATACGGCCGCGGCGTTATTTCCCCAGGCGCTGCGCACAAAGGTCAGTACCTGGGCAATCGTTTCATCGTTCATCTGAATTCGGAACTGCGGCATGCGGTAGGCGTCCGGCACGCCCTTTACGACCAGCGGCTCGGCGCCATTCAAAACGAGATTGATGAGCGACGAAGGGTCGGAGTCGAGCACGGCCGGGTTTCCAGCGAGCGGCGGCATGAACGGGGGCTGACCCTTGCCGTCGGCGCCATGGCACGCGGCGCACGCGCCGAAGTAGCTGCTTGAACCCGGTTTGCTTTGCAGCGCTGTCGCTGTTTCATCATCGTAAGTGAAGGCGGTTTGTTCAGCCGTCGCCGGCAGTGATTTGAGGAACACAGCCATCGCCTTGGTGTCGTCGTCGGTCAGATACGGCGTGCTGTTGTTCACGACATCGAGCATCGAGCCGAACGCGACACCTCTATCGTTGTGGCCGCTTTTGAGGAATGCCTGGACGTCCTCGACCGACCATGCGCCGAGGCCGGTACGCAAATCGCTGCGGAGGTTCGGCGCGGACCAGGCATCGAGATTCGCGCCCTGCAAATAAGCAGGCTCGCTGGCGTCCAACGCTTTTTCCTGAATTGCGAGCCCACGTGGCGTATGGCATGCGCCGCAATGTTCGAGGCCCTCGATCAGGTATGCGCCGCGATTCCAGGTAGCGTCGTGATCTTGACGAGGCGCGTAGCCGACCTTCGGCGCAAAGACGATGTTCCAGAACGCCAGTGGCCAGCGCGGGCTCAAATACCAGGGAATTTCGTTTGGCTTGTTCGGCTGTTTTACCGCCGGCACGTCTTTCATGAAGAAAGTGTAGAGTTCTTTGAGATCGTCGTCGGTGATCTTGGCGTAGGACGGGTAGGGCATCGCCGGATAAAGGTGGTGGCCGTCCTTGGCGACGCCGGAGCGCACCGCGCGATCGAAATCTTCCAGCGAATAATTGCCGATGCCGGTCTCCGGGTCCGGCGTGATGTTGGTCGAATAGATCGTCCCCATCGGGGTGCCCATCGCCAGGCCGCCGGCAAAGGCCTTGCCGCCTTTTACGGAATGACAGGCGACACAATCGCCGGCGCGCGCGAGATACTCGCCTTTATTTGTTGGTGTCTGTTGCGCTTGCGACGCGGCGCTTACGCACGACAGCAACACGGTAACGGCAAGAAATTTAAGGCGGCTCATGGTGTCCCCCCGGACATTTGGCGACTGAGCGCTCGCGGCGCCCAGCTCAGGACAGTGGATCGTGACGCGGTCCACGTTGGCCAGCGCGGTGAAGAATCACACCGCGCTATAAGACAAATCGTGATCAATGATCGGCAAGCTGCGGATGCGCTTGCCGGTTGCCGCGAAAATCGCATTCGCTACTGCGGCTGCGATCGGCCCGGTTGCGGGCTCGCCCGCTCCCCCCCAGACTTTGCCGCCGCTCGGCAACAGATGAACGTCGATCTTCGGCGCCTCCGCAAGACGCACCATACGGTAGGTATCGAAATTGCCCTGCACCGCTGCGCCGTTCTTGATCGTGATCTTGCCGAAAAGCGCGGCGGTCAAATTGTAGATCACGCTGCCTTCGGCCTGTTCGGCGATAGTCAACGGATTGACCATATAGCGGGTGTCGAGCGCGACAGTGACGCGATCGACCTTCACCTGGCCGTTCGGCTTAACGGTGACCTCGGCGACCTCCGCACAGAGACTGTCGCAATCCGTGCAGATGGCGATGCCGCGGCCGCTGCCTTTCGGCAACGGCTTGCCCCAATCGCTCTTTTCCGCGGCGGTATCGAGCACCTTGAGCCAATCGGGCTTACCTTCGAGCAGTTTGCGCCGCATCTGATAGGGATCAATTCCGTTCGCAACCGCCATTTCGTCGAGGAAACCCTCGATGGCGAAGTTGTGCTGATTGATCCCGGGCGCGCGCCAGAACCACACCGGCAAATGGGTGTTCTTGAGCAGCGACTCCACCCGCATGTTCGGCACGCTATAGCCATTATCGGCGAGTCCGGCGACGCTCATCGGCTCGACCTTGTTGGGCGGGAACTTGACGCCGACTGAGTTGAAGATCGACGAGGTGACCACGCGCATCGACCATGCGGTCGGCAGTCCGTCGGCCCCGGTAGCCGCCTTGAAGGCAACCGCCGCGTGCGGGCGGAACTTGTCCTGACGAGTATCTTCTTCACGCGTCCAAACAAGCTTCACCGGCCGCTGCACGACCTTGGCGATGGCAATAGCTTGCTTGACTTCATCATTGGCATCGCGGCGGCCGAAGCCGCCGCCGATGAAGCCGTTGTGGACGTAAACCTGCTCCTCCTTGAGGCCGGAAGCCTTCGCCGCGGCTTCGGTCGCTTCACCGGCGTCTTGCGTTCCGACCCAGATATCGAGCCGGTCGGGCTGCAAATTCACCGTCGCGTTCATCGGCTCCATCGGTGAATGCGACAGATAGGGCGTCTCGTAGATGGCTTCGAATGTCTTTGTCGCGCCTGATAGAGCCTGATCGACATTGCCGTCGTTGCGCGCGGTCAGCATGGGCTCGCTGAGCGCCGCACGATACTCCTGCGAGAGCTTGTCGCTATCGACCGAGCCGGCTGCACCAGTGTCCCACTCAGGCTGCAACCGGGCCAGCGCCTGCTTGGCGCGCCAGAAACTGCCTTCGGCGACGACTGCGACGGCGTTCTCGAGCTTGACCATTTTGATGACGCCGGGTGCGCCGGCGAGCACCGAGTCGTCGACGCTTTTGAGTTTGCCGCCGGGAACGGGGCACGCCTGGATGGCAGCGAACACCATGCCCGGCACTTGCGCATCCATGCCGAATTTGGCCGACCCGTCGGTCTTATGGACCACGTCGATGCGCGGCATGGGCCTCGGAATAAAAGTGAATTGATCGGGCGTTTTGATCGCCGGCTCCGCGGCAAGCGAAACCTTCGCTGCGTCCGCGGCGAGCTCGCCGTAGCGCAGGCTTTGGCCCGACGGCTTATGGCTCACCACGCCCAGTGCGGCGGAGCACTCCGATGCCGGCACGTTCCAGCGCGCCGCGGCAGCGGCAATCAGGCGCTCGCGGGCGCTCGCGCCCACCTGCTGCATCTTCTTCTGCGATTGCCGCACCGACACGCTGCCGTGCGAGAACATATCCCCGTAGACCTTCTTCTCACGGAGATTACGGTTCGCGGATGCGTATTCGACACGCACCTTCGACCAGTCGGCTTGCAGCTCCTCGTTGACGATCATCGGCAGCGCCGTCATGCTGCCTTGTCCCATCTCCGATCGCTGATAGCGGATCAATATGGAATCGTCCGGATCAATGGCGATCCAGGCGTCGATTTCATTCGGAGCATAGCCGTTGTCGTCGTTCCACGGCTGCGCGGTGACAGTCGCGGCCTCCGCAATGTCGGGGCCCGCGCCAATGCCGATCATGAGACCGCCGGCAGCGCTGGTTGCGGTGAGGATGAAGGTGCGGCGGGAGAGATTGATGTTCATCGCTGCCTCCCTCACGCTTTCAACAAGTCAGCGGCGCGATGGATCGCGCGGCGCAGCCGCTCGTAAGTCCCGCACCGGCAAATGTTGGTGATGTTCGCGTCGATATCGGCGTCGGTCGGGTCGGGATGTTGCTGGAGGAAAGCCACAGTCGCCATGATCTGCCCGGATTGGCAGTAGCCGCATTGCGGCACGTCCTCGGCCAGCCATGCCTGCTGCACCGGGTGTTTGCCATCGGGCGAAAGCCCCTCGATGGTGGTGATGCTGGCGTTGGACAGCGTGCCGATGGGGACCGAGCAGGAGCGCATCGCCCTGCCATTGATATGGACGGTGCAGGCGCCGCACTGCGCAATCCCGCAACCAAATTTCGTGCCGGTCAGCCCGACCGCGTCGCGCAGCGCCCAGAGCAGGGGGGTATCGGGTTCCAGATCGACGCTATGCTGCGTTCCATTCACCGTGAGCGTGATCATGCGGCTCTCTTCGGTTGGAAGCCGGACCTTACGGGTACGACGGCTTCATTATGCTTGGGGAGATAATCTCCCTAAATCAATTGAGCAAGCCAATCACGGTTCCGTTAATTCAGCAATCGCTGTATCCGAATATAATAACCCGTTGAGAATATAGCCCTAGTTCATGCGAAAGATATGCCGTAGTCGCGGCTTCCCGGTTGCCGTGCGGACATCATCGTGCGGCGTGCCAACTCTGCCGCGTCGCGGGAGTTGGCCCGGTCAATGGTGTGCCGAACGAGGGGTGGAATTCGCTTTAACGAACGGGCCGTGCTTGGTTTCGGTTGAATCGTCGGCGGGGAACATACATTCGAGCCGCAGCTCCTCGGCGGTGACCGTCTGCGGCGTTCCGACAGTGGTGATCATCGAGAAGTAGTTCAACGTCACGCCGTCTTTGAAGAAGGCGAGCGGGATCATTGGCATGACGTCGCCGGGGAATGGCACGCGCCATTCCGGTTTTACACCGGGATATTCCGACAACTCCGCAAGCAGCGTCTTCATCCTTTGATCGAGGACGTGCCCGAGCGCTTCCCGATGGACGCGCGCGAGCAATCCGCGCGCTGTCTGCGGCCAGTTGGCGATGAATGGGCGCATGCCTGCCGGATCGAACATCAGGTGCAGCAGGTTTCGCGGGCTCGGCCGCGCGCCTATATCGATGAAACAGTTGAATAGCCGCGGTGCTGCGTCATTGGTCATCAACACGTTCCAGTGCCGGTCCATGACGATTGCCGGAAAAGGCTCGTGCTGACGCAACATACGTTGCAGGGCTTTGCTGATGCTGTTCATGACGGGCGCATCGAGAGCTTGATCGGAATATAATGGCGCGTAGCCGGCGGCCATCAGCAGTTCGTTTCTTTCACGGAGCGGTACATCGAGGGCCTGGGCAAGGTCGACCACCATCTGCCGGCTCGGGACGCTGCGACCGCTTTCGACAAAACTTATATGCTTTTGCGAAACCCCTGCATCAAAAGACAGATCCAGCTGTGTCTTGCCACGAATATCCCGCCACTGACGCAGAAGAAGGCCAGCGGAATTGGAAATTGTTTTGATATCGTCGCGGGCCGTCGCCTTCATTGTCGAGCGATCCTTCGTTTGATTTCATCGATATATGCAGCTTCAACGCTCGTTGCCCGGTTCCGGCCGATCCAGACCAAACAGAGGCGTGCCTTGGATGGCGTGCCTTGGATCAAGACTTCATTGCTTGATCCAAGGCACTTCATGACGAAGGCGCTTCATGACAAAGCCACCGCTGCGCCCGACGAGCGGAAGGATTAACCGAAAGCAACCGGTCCTACGGCACCCACCCAGCGACGCACCTTGGTGTCGTCCTTTTCATCCATGTAAAAGAAGTGGGTCATCGTGGGATGCACAGTCGGCTTCGACCGGTCATCGGGTGTCATATCCACGATGCCGCGGAATACTTTCAAGAAGCCGGCATCCCAGTATTCGGTGACGTGATGCAAGGCGGTGAACCCGGTATCGATGAAGGCCTTCAGATTGGCGCGGATGGCTTCGCGGCCTTTCCAATCTGCCACGCCAAGGTTGCAGACAGCATCCTCGGTGAAGCAATCGAAACCTCTGCCGAAGGTTTTGTCGTCAATCTCTTTCCACATGTCGAGAAGCCACTGGGGTGGGTCCTTCTTGGTGAATACGGTTTGCATATTTCTCTCCTGAATTTAGCCACTGCTTACGCGGTGCTTCGTGCCGCCATGCGCTTTTGTTGAGTGCTTTGGCTGGCGGCCGATCAGGAAAATAGTCGGGACAGGGCTTCGCTCAATTACTTGCCAGGTAATAAGTGCATGCCAGGTAATAAGCCGTGACTTTATTGGTCGTACTTTGTTGCGGGTCAGCGCCAGCCGGCCTGCACCAAGAGCGGATAGGTTTTGTCCTGAAATTCCTGCATACCCTCGATGTAGCGCGCCCACGACAGGATCACGCCGTCGAAGCCGGCCTTCTTCAGCGTGCCCAGACCGTCGACGATCTGCTCCCGGGTGCCGAGTAACTGATAGCCGGCCCAGCCGCCGATGAAATGCATCTTCAAATTCTTCAGCGCGTCCGGCGGAAATGTCTCGGCGTTGATGCCCAATTGCCGCACCAGGTTGTCGGCTGCCTCCCAATCGCCCTGCTCGTAGACGTAGTAATTGAAGAAATCCCGAGCCTCCTTCTCGGTTTCGCCCTGCACGATGTAGGCGTTGGTCCAGACCGGAAGATCGTAACCGCGCTCCTCGCGTGCCGCGCGCTTGTAGGCCGCGACTTGCGCCGCCATGGCGTCCGGCTCATGCGAGGTCAATGCCGTGAATGACACGTCGCAATACTTCGCGACGAACTCACGGCCCTTGGCGGAACCGCCGGCGTTCATAACCACCGGATACGGCCGCTGCACCGGCTTGGGTTGCAGCCAGCCGGCCTTGATCCGATAGAACTGGCCCTCGTAATCGAACTCCTCGTCTCTCGTCCACAGGAGCTTGATGATCTCCAGCCATTCGGCGGCGCGCTCGTAGCGCCGATCGTGCTCCATCTGAGGCTCGCCGAACATTTCCATCTCCGGCTGGAACCAGCCGGTGACGACATTCAGGCTGAAACGCCCGCCGGTGATGTGGTCGATCGTCATGCCCTGCTTGGCGGCCAGGATCGGATGCACGGTCGGCACATGCGAGGTCGCGAACACGCCGGCCTTCTTGGTCAAGGCGCCGATGCCGGCGGCCCAGGTGTACGATTCGAAACCGGCGCCGTTGAAATTGGTCTCGCCGCCAAAACCTTTCCAGCGGCCGACCGGAACCAGCGCCTCGAAATCCATCGCGTCGGACATTTCCGCGAGCGCCGACGTGCTCGGCCAATCGGCCTTCAACGTGCCGTCGATCTTGGAGATGGCGCAGCCGTGGCTGAGATTGCTGGAAAATGTCCCGAGCTTCAGCTTGCGTTCGTTGAACAACGGATTCCTGGCATCGCGGAGCTGGTCGGGACGTGATTGTCCATCCATCGGCGTCTCCCGGGGTGTTTTGTTTTACGTATTCGCCGGGGCATCGTATCACGAACTTCGTCGGGAATGCGCCGGGAGACATCGTCTGGGCCCGCGGCACGCGCTTGGGATAGGAGTTTCCCGGTCCGCTCGACTGGGAATCGATTCATGCGCAATTTGAATGCGCCCCCGAAGGTCTGTAATCTCACGTGTCCAAGATGGTTCCTTACATTCTACCCAGGAATGCGTTATGACAGGTATTACCCCGCACATTACATCTTTCGCTCCGCAGCTGTTGGTGGATGACCTTGAGCGAGCGATGAAATTTTATCACGAACTTCTCGGCTTCTCTTTCGGCCCGGTGTGGCGCGGGTTTTATGCTATTGGCGAAAGAGATGGCTTTACGGTTCATCTGAAGTGCGCACCCAAAACGATTGAGGATCGTGCGCATCGGCGGCAACACGAGCATCTGGACATCTATGCCGGCGTTATTGGCGTTCGCGCGTTGTATGACGAGTGCAAAGCCAAAGGCGCAACAATCTTGAAGCCTCTCGCTGAAACGGCGTGGGGTACTAGTGATTTCTATTTGGAGGACCCCGAGGGATACATTCTTGCCTTTGGCGAAAACAACAACCCAAATTAAGCCGCTTCGCGTGCGAGGTACGACTTTTGCTCTCGGCGCTTCGCGTTTATTGCGCTGCCGGGCAGCAGTAAGGACGCCTTCGAGGCGAATCCCGCATTCGGTCTGGATATTATAAGTACACCGCCTGGCGCGGTCATCGTCCTGTGGATGCTAGCTTGAAGGAATGTCCATGAGCAAACCGATCCTCGACCAGATAAATCTCGTTTGCGGCGACACCGCCGCGTCGGTTGCGTTCTATCGCAGGCTTGGTGTGGAGATTCCGGACGATCGGATCTGGAGCACAGCGACAGGCGCGCATCATATCAGCGCCGCGGATGAGTCGGCCGATAAAGCCATTGGTTTCGATCTCGACTCCACCGCCTTCGCTCAAAAGTGGAACCCTGGCTGGAAGGGACGCACTGACCTGGCCGGCCGCTTTGTTCTCGGCTTTCGCGTTGCCGCACGCATCGATGTCGACGATCTGCACCGCGACATGACCGGCGCCGGCTATCGCAGCTTGCGGGAACCGCACGACGCATTTTGGGGCGCGCGTTACGCGATCATCGAAGATCCCGACGGCATTGCCGTGGGCTTGATGAGCCCGGTGTCGCCGGACAAGAAATCGCCGCCGCCGGAAGTGTGAGGGGCGCAACAGGCCGCTTTACGACTACTGAGGGAAGTAGGTTCTGGCACGGGGGTGACTGTCGCTACGACTTGAGAGGCTTCGATAGAATCGAAGCCTCTCTCTTTGTCTTATTCGCCTGACTTCATTTCGCCGTATCGGCAACCCATGCGGTTTTAGCACTGTCGTATTTGAGACCCTGCGCCGACTTCAAGTCGTCTTTCGTGGCGTTCATCGTCAGGTAATTCTTGTTGTCCTTTGAGGTCCATTTGATCGCGGTGAACGGCACCGCCACATCCTTTTCACCCGCCCCAAGGAAACCACCAACGCCGATGACAAGCGCATCGACCTGCCCGGCGCTCGAAACCAGCACATCGTCGACCTTGCCAATCTTGCTGTTCGAAGGATCGTAGACATCCTGCTTGTACCAATCGGATACGGTCTTGCTTGACGAAGGTACGCTGGACATCATTTCAGCAGAGTAGGCGGCTGAACTGGCAATCAGAGCGACGGTAGCTAATCCTAATACAGCTTTCACGGTGATCTCCCGGTTGGTGAGTGGCCTGCTGGCCTCTGTAGTCTTGGTTGCGAACTGTAATTCCCCGCCGCGCAACATGTTCCGGAAGAACTTGTCCATTTCGATATTTCGCGGTGACGCGTTCGGCCCGATACAGGACGCCGTCAGCACAGCGTATGCGTCAAAAGACAGACTTGGCTGATGCAGGCGCGAATTGATCGGACCCGCTTGCGCCGGGGTCGGAAGATAGTAAAGTAACTTAACTAATCCTGGAGCGTGCCCATGGACGCACCCATGAAGGATCGCAAGATCAGCAATCAAGGCCTCGACGGCTCGCTGCGCGGCTATCTCGAGACCAACGCCGATATCGTTACGCATATCACCAAGCCGGTCAGCATCGACAACGTCGGCGCACTGTCGGCGCAGAGCGATCAGCCGATCTTGTTCGAGAACATCGTTGAGAAGCCGGGCTACCGGCTGTGCGATATCCTGGTGAAGAACCGCCGTTCGCAGGCGCGTGCGCTCGGTGTCGAACCGTCCGAGTTTTTGAAAACTTTGGCGTTCCGGCTGCGCCAGCCGCCGCGCGGTCTGAAGAACGTCAAATCCGGTCCTGTCAAAGAAATAAAAAAGCTCGGCAACGACGTCGATTGGACGGCGCTGCCGATCCCGATGCACAAGGACAAGGATATGACGCCCTACGTCACGGCGATGAACATCATTCGGGATCCGGAAACCGGCTTCTACAATTCATGTCACGCCGGCACGCACGCGATCGGACCTAAACGTGGATTGATCAGTTTCGTCACGCCGCACTCGCACGCCATCATGCGCAAGTATCGCGACCGCGGTGACGAATACATGCCGATCGCCTTCGTGTTCGGCGTGCCGCCGGCCTACGAGATCATGGCGAACTTTTCCGGCCTGCACATGGATGCGTGGGGTGAGATGGAAATGGTCGGCACCATCATGGATCGCGATATCGAGATGGTGCCGTGTGAGACGCTCGATCTGACAGTGCCGGCGGAAGCGGAGATCGTGGTCGAGGGCAGGGTGAAGCTTGATGGCAGGTTCAAAGTCGGCGAGGTGACGTCGCCGAGCATGTATCATCTGCCGCACTCCGAAGATCTGCCGGAAGTCGAGATCACCGCGATAACCATGCGCGGCGATCGGCCAATCTACCGCAACCACCAGACCTGTCCGGATACCGATCATCAGCCGCTGCCGCGGCTGTGTCACGAAGCGGTGCTGTACAATCGCCTCACCGAGATCGGACTTGACGTGAAAGACGTGCGCTTCCCGACCTGGGGCGCGGCGCTGTCCTGCATCCTGCAATTCAATTATCCGCGCGAAGGTTTCGTCAACGATGCGTTGATGACGGCGATGGGCGCGCCGTGGCTGAACACCAAAATGGTGGTCGCGGTCAGCCCCGACACCGACATCGACGACGCGCGCGAGGTCTATCACGCGATCGCGACGCGCTGCGATCCGGCGCGCGACATTATTATCGTGCCGCACACGCGGGGCTCGCCTTACGACCCGTCGGCGAAGCCGCTCGATGGTCACGCGCCGTGGCGCACCGTCGGCAAAATGGGGATCGATGCCACCGCCAAATCGCGGCACGACCCGGCGGATTTCGAGCGCGCCTGGCCGAAGAATTGGGGCAAGGTAAAGCTTGAGGATTATTTGTGAACAAAACCGTCTATCCACCTTCGTCATTGCGAGCTTCGTCGCTTCGCTCCTCGCAATAACGAAATAGCAAGAGGAGCCAAACCATGGATGCAATCACACCGCCTAAACCGAAAGTGCTGGTCGAAGGCGAGCCGTTCATTCCATACGTCAAGGATGACGAGTTCGATCCGCGGCTGCGCCCGGTGGTCGACCCGTACAAAAAGCGCATGGGCTTTTTGCCGAATGCGCTGAAGCTTTACGCGCATCGGCCGGAAATCGCCGAGACGTTGTGGAAGCTCAACAGCAATATCATGCGCGATCCGACCTCGACGCTCGATCAACTGCTCAAGCGCAAGCTTGCGGCAGTGGCGTGCGCCACCAACGGCTGCGCCTATTGCACGGCCCATAGCTGCTCGATGCTGAAAAAGCCGAAGGACTCCGACTTCGAAGGCTGGAGCATCAGCGAACAGGAATTGCAGGACATTATTACCGGCACCTATCAGCCGAAGGACGATCTGGAGCGGGTGTGTTTCGAGTACGTGCGTGTTGCTTCCGAAGATCCGACCGCCGTGCCGGATGAATTGCTGCAAGACCTCAAGAAGCATCTGACCCCGCCGCAGATCGTCGAGCTCGCCTGCGTGGTCGGCTTTTGGAAATTCTACAATGCGGTGCACGACAGTTTGCATATTCCGGTCGAGTCCGAACTGCTGCGCGACACCGGATATGTCAATCTCTAGGGCATGATTCGGAAAATGCGTGGGCAGCGCAAGCCGCAGCCAAAGCGGGTGGCTGCGCCTTCAGCGCTGCCGCCAACGACATCGCGCCGGGCGCTGCTTAAGGCTGGCTCCGACCATGATTTCCGTGCGCTGGTGCATGACCTGCTCACGGTGTCGTCGCGGATGGAAACGGTGCGCGCTCATCTTGGTGCGCAAATGGGTGTGAGCGGCCCGCAATACAGCGTGCTGATCGCGATCGCGCATTTGCAAGGCGGGCAGGGTGTCAGTGTGGGCACGCTTGCGAAAGCGCTGCACGTATCGAATGCATTTATCGCTTCCGAAACTGGCAAGCTCGCGCAGCGCGGCTTCGTTCACAAACGCACCAATCCAGACGATCGGCGCGGCATTCTTCTCAGCATTGCGCCGGCCGGCCGGATCGGAATCCGAAAGATCGGCGACGAAATCCGCGCCATCAACGATCTGTTCTTTGGGGCGCTCGATGCCAAAGCTTTTGCCGCACTCGGTGCAGCGGTCGCCGCGCTGGTCGGCAGTTCGCGCAAGGCTATTCAATATCTCAGGGCCGCAGAGCACGATCCGCGGGTGCTTGAGGCCGCGGAATGAACGCAACGAAGGTTGGATTAAATCCAGTCCTTCCACTTGAACCAGAGCAACGGGATCAGCGCGGTGATGATGATCAGCGCCCAAGCGTATTGATAGCCCCAGCTCCAGTCCAATTCCGGCATGTTCTTGAAGTTCATGCCATAGATGCCGACCACCAGCACCGGCGGAATGCCGACGACGGAGGCGATGGTCAGCACCTTCATGACGTCGTTCTGGTCGATATTGATGATGCCGGTCGCGGCGTCCTGCAAAAGCTGTACGCGGCTGACGAGACCTTCGGAAAACTGGACCAGCGACGCGATATCGGAACTGACCGATTGCAGCCGCTGGGCGATCTCAGGCGGCAGCCACTCGCGCGCCCGCTCGCAGGTGTATTTCGCCATGCGGTCGAGACAGACCAGCGTGTAATGGATGCGCGACATTCGCTCGCTGGTGCGGCCGGTGCGGAGCATGAGCTGGCGCAGCATCGCGGTTTCGTGCGACAGGTTCTTCGCTTGGTCCTGACTGAAAATCACGTGCGAGGTTTCATCGAGATCGCGTCCGGCGGCCTCGAGAAGATCGGCGAGATGATCAACCAGTTCCTCAAGAACGGTCGCGAAGGCGTTGCTTGGCTCGAACTTTTGATTCCAAAGCTCCTTTGCGGCGCAGTCGAAAGCTGCCGACTTGCCGGAGCGAAGCGTCATAAGGACTTGTTTCGACAGCACGAAGCCGGTCGGCACCGGAAGCCATGCTTCGTTAGCGGAGGCAACAATCAGCGGCGCGGTCATGTAGAGCGCGCCGTTTTCGAACTGCAGGCGACTGGTCGCCTCGATCTCGCCAAGCTCATCCTGCGCCGGGACGCGCAGCCCGAACTTATCCTCGAAGGCCGCGCGCTCGACCGCCGTCGGATCGATCAAGTCGACCCAGGTGCTGTCGGCGAGCTTGGTGTTACCGGAAGGATCGGGAGGATAGGCGATTAGCATCGGATCATCATCGTCGAAAGCCCGCCATAACCTGCTGGAATCATTGGTGTTAAGTCGACGTTAAACGCTTAGTCCTAAATTAACCAGAGGCCGGTGTCGGTGGAAACTACGTATTGGCCGCGGCTGTAACGGTGGCGTAGTCGAGTTGAGTGATGGCGTACGGTCGCACCGTTCCGCATTTTTGTGCTCGGGTTGCTGTGCTTGCGCGGCATTGCGCGCCGGCGCTCGGCGCGTTCGGGCTTTTCGCCGCCGCGCTCTCCGCACCTGGTTTCGCGCAGACGCCAGATTCGCATCCGATCAGAGCCACGGTGCAGGCCAAAGCAAACGACGGCGACTTCGCCTATGCACGGATGATCTTCTCGTTGAGCGAGTACGACGACGTTCACGCCCGAATCGCCAACCATGTGCTCGTCATGAGCTTCAAACGTCCGATCGATGTCGAGGTCGAACGTATCGCTTCGCAAATTCCGGAGTATGTCGGTGCGGCGCGGCGCGATCCTGACGGGCGGGGCGTGCGCATGGCGCTCGCCAAGGATGTTCAGGTCAATACCACTGCCGCCGGAGACAAACTGTTCGTCGATTTGATGCCGCTGCCCTGGAGCGGACCGCCGCCCGGCCTGCCGCAGGACGTGATCGAGGATCTCGCCCGCCGCGCGCGGCTGGCCGACAAGCTCGAGCACAAGGAACAGGAAGCGGCGAAGGAGCAAGCCAAGCTCGATCCGATCCGCGTCCATGTCTCGAAGCAGCCGACCTTTACGCGCTACATCTTCAATATTCCCGACGACGCGTCGGTGGATGCCGACCGCCAGAAGGACAAGCTGACGCTTAGTTTCGACGAGCCGCTCAAGTTTGACCTCGGCGATGCGTTGGTCGAATTACCCAAAGTGGTCGGCACGATCGACACCGCGGTCAAGGATACGTCTTCGGTGGTCAGCTTCGCCTTCACAGCCAAGGCCGATGTGCGCACGTTCCGCGATGACAAGTCGTATGTCGTCGATATCGTCAATGGTGACGGTGCGGCGGAGCAACCGAGCGCAATCTTGCCGTCTCCGAAAAGCGGCAAAGCGCTCGACATGGCTCCGCAGCCGGTAGCGCCGCCCAAGCAAGGCGCCCTCGAAGGCGCCGGCGCTGTGGCTGTTGCCGGGGCGGACAAGCCGAGCGTTACTGCGCCTGCGACTATTGCTGCGCCGGAAGCAAAATCTGCGAACTCCGAAGGATGCAGCGGCTGCGCCTGCGGCTTCGAAGGACGCAGCAACACCGGCAGCCGCTGCAAAAGACGCAGCGCCGGCGCCCTTAGCTCAATCCTCTGCAAAGCCGGAGATAGCTCAGGCTGACGTCGTCGCGCCTGCCTCGACGCCGCCCGCGGAGAAAACGCCTCAGGCTTCCGCGAAAACCGATGTGCCAAATGCGCTGCCGCAGACCGAAGCACAGACGGTTGCTCCTTCAACGCCGGCGCCGTCAGCACCAGACAAGACTGAGATCAAGGCCGATATGCAGGCCGCTGCACCTCCGGCATCTGCGCCGCCTTCGTCTCAGCCGCCGTCCGCATCGCCAAAAGCCGCTGCGGTATCGGCAGCGGTGCCTGCGCCTTCGGCAGCCCGCGAAGAGGGCAAGGTTGCGGTCGGGATGGTTCGCCAGGGTGACAACCTGAAACTGTCATTTCCCTTTTTGAACACGACGGCAGCGGCGATTTTCCATCGCGCCGATACATTATGGATTGTGTTCGATACCAACGCCGACATTGATTTGAGCGCGCTGGATAGCGACTTAAGCCACACGATCCGCGGTGCTACGCTGACCCATACTGCCGATGCCGACATCGTCCGCATCAAGCTTGATCGTCCGCATCTTTCCAGCGTGGGTATCGAGGGGCCGGTATGGACAGTACAGATCGGCGATAGCGCGATTGATCCGACCGGCGCACTCGATATTACCCATGAATCGGCCGGAATGAACCGTTTGAGCGCGGTGATTCCGTTCGACGCGCCGCATTTGGTGCATCACGTCGAGGATCCTGAGGCTCGTGATAAACTCATCATAGTCACCGGCTACGCACCGGCGCGGGGTTTTGTCGGCGGCAAGGATTTTGTCGAGTTCCGCGCGCTCGCATCAGTGCAAGGCGTTGTGATCGAGCCGCTTGCCGACGACGTCAGGGTTGAATTGAAGCCTGACCGCATCACGATCGGCCGGCCAGTTGGTCTGGCTTTGTCGACGTCGGTACAAACTTTGTTGCATGGCAGTGGATTTCGGGCCGAAACGTTCAACTCGCAGCTCTGGGGGGAAGACCGCGAGGCTTCGTATACCGAGAGGCAAACCAAGCTGCTTGCCGCAGCAGCCGATGCGCCGGATGGCAAGCGGTTTGCCCCGCGAATTGATCTCGCGCGGTTCTACATGGCCCGCGACATGTATCCAGAGGCCAAAGGTGTGCTCGACGTCGCGCTCGGCGGAGATCACCCGGCATCCGGAGGTGTTTCGGCAGTCGTGTTGCGTGCCGTCACCGAGATTATGATGGATCGGCCAGACGATGCGCTGAAGGATTTGTCCGATCCCTCGGTGGGCGATCAGCACGATGCGCCGCTGTGGCGGGCGCTTGCTTATGCGCGTCAGGGCAAATGGGGGCAGGCACGCGACGGTTTCAAGCGATCGGATTCGTCCGTCGCCACGCTGCCGATCGACCTGCAGCGGGTCACACTGAAGGAAGAGATGCGCTCCGCCATCGAGGTCGGCGATTACAGCAGCGCGTCCAGCCAGCTTAATGACTTCAAGACTATAGGCGTTCCGCACGACCTACAGCCTGCGATGTCGGTTCTGATGGGCCGGTTGGCGGAAGGGTTGGGGCACCCTGACGACGCACTCACGGCCTATCAGGCCGCGGCCGATTCATGGGATCGGCGCGCCGCCGCACAAGGCGAGTTGCGCGAAACCTTGCTCCGCTATTCGCTGGGCGATCTCAAGCGCGAGGATGTGGTTTCACGGCTGGAAACGCTGACGACGGTCTGGCGCGGCGACGATACCGAAATCGAGGCGCTGCAAATGCTGGCGCGGCTTTATACCGAAGAAGGCCGTTATCGCAACTCGTTCTACGTCATGCGCAGTGCGCTCGCGTCGCATCCCAATTCGGACATGACACGGCGCATCCAGCAGGAAGCGGCCAAGACATTCGATGCGCTGTTCCTGGCCGGGAAGGGCGATACACTGCCGGCGATCGATGCACTGGCGCTGTTCTACGATTTCCGCGAGCTTACGCCGATCGGCCGCCGCGGTGACGAGATGATCCGCAGGCTCGCCGACCGGCTGGTATCGGTCGATCTGCTCGATCAGGCCGCCGATCTGTTGCAATATCAGGTCGACAACCGGCTGGAGGGTGCTGCAAAGGCGCAAGTCGCGACGCGGCTCGCTGTCGTCTACCTGATGAATCACAAAGCCGACCGGGCGTTGGCGGCGCTGCGGGCGACGCGCACCGCGGATCTTTCCGACGACCTTCGCAACCAGCGCCTGCTTTTGGAGGCGCGCGCCATCGCCGACATGGGCCGGTATGATCTTGCACTTGAAGTCATCGGCAATGTCGATGGCCGAGAGGCCATTCGCCTTCGCTCCGACATTTACTGGGCGGCGAAACGCTGGCGCGAATCCGCCGAACAAATCGAGCTGATGTACGGCGAGCGCTGGAAAGACTGGCGACCGCTCAATGAGGTCGAACAATCCGATATTTTGCGCGCCGAGATCGGCTATGCGATCGGCGAAGACGCTCTGGGCATGGGCCGTTTCCGTGACAAATACGCGGCCAAGATGGCGGAGACGCCCGATGCGCATGCTTTTCAGATCGCGTCCGCGCCGCTCGGCGCTGGCAGCACGGAGTTCACCGCCGTCGCCCACGCCGCGGCTGCAGTCGATACGCTTGACAGTTTCCTGCACGACATGCGGGCGCGTTATCCGGATTCGAACGGTGCGGCTCCAGCCCCGGCGGATCCCGCGCCTTCGGCGTCCAGCGGTGAACCTGACAAGGCGGCGCCATTAACCGGCGCACAGAGCCCGGTTCCGCCCGCGCGTGCCGCCGGCCACACCGCTTCACGCTAGCTTGCTTCGACGCTTCCGGCGTGCACACTCCACGCCAATGTGGAGCAGCAGATGAATTCGCAAAACACCCCTTTGCTCGCCAAGATTTGCACCGATGTCGTTGGTAGTCTGTTGCGGCCAATGGCTGTGCGGGAAGAGCGTATCGCGCTCGACGAGGGCAAGACGACCGCCGCGGCATTGCAGGAAATTGAGGACGATGCGGTGCGTGAGGCGGTCCGGCTGCAAGAGGCCGTAGGACTTGACGTTGTGACTGACGGTGAAATGCGGCGGCTCAATTTTCAAGACAGCTTTGGCGCAGCGGTCGAGGGCTACGACGCCGCGCCATCCGCGCTGAAGGTCTACGAGCAGCGCGTCGCCGGTTCAGCTCCGGGGCAGCGTTGGGATATTCCAACGATTCATCACGCCGGAACTGCGGTGTCGCATCGCCGGCCTGCCAAAGCGCGGCTCACGATGGTTCGCAACATTCCGCTCGAGGAGTACCAATTCGTCAGCACGATTACGAAGAAGCCGGCAAAGGTTTCCTTGATCGGGCCGGATCGGATATCGCAGCGCTTCGAACATGAAAGTTCGACCGCGGTCTATCGCGACGTGGACGCGTTCCTTGCCGACGTGGTTGCGATAGAGCGGCAGATCGTCACTAGCCTGGTCGAAGCAGGCTGTCGCTACGTGCACATCGATGCGCCGGGCTTCACCGCCTATGTCGATGAACCGACCATGGCGCAGATGCGCGCGCGGGGCGAAGATCCAATGCGGAATTTCGCCAACTCGTTGAAGGCGGAGGCCGCGGTAACGGCAAATTACCCGGGTGTGACCTTCGGAATTCATCTCTGTCGCGGCAATCAGCGCAGCATGTGGCATCGCGAGGGCAGTTACGATGCGATTGCCGAGCGCTTATTCAACGAATTGCCGCATCACCGTTTCCTGCTCGAATACGATACGCCGCGTGCCGGGTCGTTCGAGCCGTTACGGTTCGTCCCCAAGGACAAGGTCGTCGTGCTCGGGCTGGTCAGCACCAAGGTGTCGGACCTCGAAACAGTCGAGGCACTCAAACGGCGCATCGGCGAGGCGAGCAAATTTATTCCACTCGACCAACTGGCGATCTCGCCGCAATGCGGCTTTGCCTCCGACGTCGTCGGCAACTTGCTCAGCGCTGATGATCAAAAGCGCAAGCTCGAAGTTGTGGTCGAGACGGCGCGGCAGGTGTGGAACTAGTTGCCGTAGCTCTGGATCAACGAACCGGCGACCAGTGTCCAGCCGTCCACCAGCACGAAAAAGATAAGCTTGAACGGCAGCGACACCACGACCGGTGGCAGCATCATCATGCCCATCGACATCAAGACCGATGCGACCACCAGGTCGATGATGAGGAAGGGCAGGAACAACAGGAAGCCGATCTCGAAGGCGCGCTTGAGTTCCGAGATCATGAAGGCCGGAACCAGCACGCGCATGGATATATCGGCCGGGGTCTTAGGCTGTGGCTCGCCGGACATGTCCTGGAACAGTTGCAGATCCTTCTCGCGGACATTCTTCTCCATGAAACCGCGAAGCGGGACGCTTGCGCGATCGAACGCCTCGTTGACAGTGATCTGATTGGCGACCAGCGGCTTGATACCAGCGTCATAGACGTTGGTCAGCACCGGACCCATGACGAAAGCAGTAAGGAACAGCGCGAGCGAGATGACGACCGAATTGGGTGGCGCCGTCCCGGTGCCAAGCGCGGTGCGCAGCAGCGACAGCACCACCACGATCCGCGTGAACGAAGTCATCATCACCAGGATCGACGGCGCAAGCGAAAGTACCGTCAAGAGCGCGATCAGTTGGATGATGCGCTCGTTGAGGCCGCCGCCACCGGCGGCGCCCTGACCGAAGTTGATGCTGATATCCTGAGCGGCGAGCGGCGTCGCCGATACAAGAAGTGCCGCTACTGAGGCCGCCACCGTATTGAACCGGACGCGGCAGCCACAAATTTTGATCATTCAGTTCTTGTTTGTCGGGCGACCCAACAAACTAGCCATCTCCTGCTCGAGGTTTTCATAGAGCGTGGTGGACTTGTTCGGCTTTACGTCAGCGCGCGGAGCGGCTGCCTTCGGTTCGGCGGACCGCGCGCTACGGGGTGTCTGTACAGGCGGTGCCGCTTCCGGCGCAGTCATGGCGATCGCCGGGGCGGCAGGCGCCGGAGGGCCGGGCTTGCGGAGCGCCGCTTCGAGACGATGGGCCATTTCGGCGAGGCTCTGATCGGCAGCAGCAGTTTCGACTGGAGCGGCAGCGGAGGGCGCGGCAGGCGCCAAACGCGGCTCTGGTCGCGATTCTTCGGCGTGATTCTGCGCGCGGCTCAACACGCGGCTCGCTTCGCGAGTCGGTTTGAGACGCGCGTGATGGTAGCGGGCTGCGCGGCCGCGCCGGAGGGGCAGATGGCACAACGGGTGCCGGCGCCGGTTTTGTCGATAGCTCATCGGCGAGCGCAGCAAGCGTATCGCGCTGCGGCCGCACCGAAGTTTCTGCGGCAGGCTGCAGCGGAAAGGCAGCCGGCTCCTCTGGTAGCGGTTCGAATTTTGGTGCCGGCTCGAATTTCGGCGCCGCCCGCGGTGCAGGGGGCGTCATCGGCTCAGGCTGCAATGGCCATGAGCCGTTGCCGTTTTCCGGGAGTGGAATTGCGCGGGGCAGGCTGTCCATCGCCGGCGACCGGGCGACCGTTACGTCCCGCGGATTGGCGGCAACAGCGCGCACGATATTGGCTTCGACGACCACATCAGTCGGGCCGCCGATCATCAGCAAATGTTCGACATTGTCGCGGCGCACAAGGATGAGGCGACGGCGGGCGTCGACGCTCGCATAGTCGATCACGCCAAGTCGTGGCTGCCGGCCGCGCGCGTTCGCGCCGCCGAGACGGCCGGTGCCAAAGCGGCGAACGGCCCAGGCGGCCGCTCCGATCAGGCCGAGAACGACGAGGAATGCCAGAAAGAACCGCACGGGCAGCGGCAGTTCTGAACCGAACAAAGTCTCAAACATGCGACTACTCCCCGCGTCGTTCCGGCGGCCTCAAGGGAATCCCCCAAAGGTTAACAGCGCCGGAAACTTTTGCCGCCGTGATTACTAACAAAGTCTTAAAACTAATAGCCGATTTCATCCCCGAAGCCGACTAGCCAAGCATTCGCATGGTAAACGGCGAATTAATGGCGAAACGCCCTGAAAGTCGTCTTTACCAGTTATTAACCATACAATCGGCAAAGTCTGCCCAGTGGAACTCAAGGCTAGGGCCGACCAATGCCTATCTCTGATATCCCGATTCTCTCGATGCTGCGCGAGCGGATGGAATGGCATCAGGAGCGCCAACGCGTTCTGGCCGAAAACGTCGCCAACGCCGACACCTCCAACTATCAAGCCAAAGACCTTGCCCCGCCTGATTTCAGCCGGGAACTTTCGGCTGCTTCGGTCTCGCTCGCCACAACCGAGCCCGGCCATATCGCGGCCGGCAGCGGCGGTCCGCAGTTCGCGCTCGATACCAGCGCGCGCTACGAGGTGCGCCCCCGCGGCAATTCGGTGACCCACGAAGACGAAATGATGAAGGTCGCTTCGAACCAGATGGATTTCGACGCGGTGTCAGACCTCTACTCGCGAAGTCTCGCGCTCATCAAGCTTGCGGTCGGCAAATCGTAAGGGGTGCGTCATGGATTTCATGAAAGCGATGGCGATAGCCGCTTCGGGTCTGCATGCTCAGATCGGCCGCATGCAGATCATTTCCGAGAATATGGCGAACGCCGACTCGACCGCCCAAACGCCCGGCGGCGATCCGTACCGGCGCAAGATCGTGACGTTCACATCCGAACTCGATCGTTCGCTCGATGCCAACGTCGTGAAGCTTGGGCATGTCGACGCCGACATGTCGGATTTTCAGATCAAGCACGAGCCTGACAATCCGGCTGCCGACAAGAACGGCAACGTCAAGTACCCGAACGTGAATTCGCTCGTTGAGTTGACCGACATGCGGGACGCGCAGCGTTCTTATGAGGCCAACCTCAACATCATTACCGCAACGCGCAAAATGCTTCAGCGCACCATCGATATCCTCAAGAGCTAGGTGAGCCATGGCTATTCCGAGCGCCGCAGCCGCAAATGCCTATGCATCTCTTGCCAAAATGGGCGAGCAGGTCTCGAAGATAGGCGGCGTCACGCCGCCTGACAGTTCTGCCCCGAGCTTCAGCGGCATTTTAAAAGATGCGCTTGGCGCCGTTAGCCAGGCCGCGCAAAAGTCGGACGTCGCGACACAGTCGGTCGTCGCCGGCAAAGCCAATATGGTGGATGTCGTTACGGCGGTTGCCGAGAGCGAAACCGCCGTGCAGGCACTGGTTTCGGTGCGCGACAAGGTGATCGCGGCCTACGAAGACATCTTGAAGATGCCGATCTGAACAAATCACATCGGACAATGGAATCACATTGCGGGATTGAGTGAGGCGTTAAGCGTAAGGAATTGGGGCGTTAAAGGCAGGGGAACATGACCGGACCGGAAGTGCTGGACGTTGCGCGCGATTCGATTGAGACGCTGCTGATTGTGTCGGCGCCATTGATGATGGTCGGCCTTGTGGTCGGCGTCGTGATCTCGCTGTTGCAGGCGCTCACTCAGATTCAGGAGTTCGACCCTGGTCTTCGTGCCGAAGATTCTTGCGATCTTTATCGCGATGCTGATCGCGTTGCCGTTTATGGCCGACGCGCTGCACGCAAATTTCCTCCGGATCACGGCGCATATCACCAGCGGTTAAGCGGGGCGTCGCCGTGAATATCGATGTCTCGTTCCTTCCGGCGACGGGCGCGGCCTTTCTTCTCGTTTTTGCCCGCACTGGCACCATGCTGATGCTTCTGCCGGGACTCGGCGAGCAGAACATTTCGGCGCGGATTCGGCTCACGATCGCCATAGTGCTGGCTGCGGTTTTGTTGCCATTGCACCGCTCGGCCTACCAGATCGACACCAGCGCGCTCGGGCCGGTGATGGTGTTGCTGGTTGAAGAGATAGTCATCGGCGCGGTACTGGGCCTTTCGGCGCGGCTGACGATCTCCTCGCTCGAAGTGGCGGGTTCGGTGATTGCCCAGCAACTGGGCCTTGGCTTTGTCACGGCCGTGGACCCGACCCAGAACGAGCAGGGCGCGCTGGTCGGCAACTTCCTGACCATGCTCGGCGTGACACTGTTCTTTGCGACCGACATGCATCATCTGGTCATTGCGGCGCTCAGTGACAGCTACACGCTGTTTGAGCCGGGCGAGGTGCCAGCGGTCGGCGACGCGGCGGCGCTGGTGACAAAAATCGTATCCGGCGCTTTCCGTATTGGCATTCAGCTTTCGGCGCCATTTTTGGCGTTCGGGCTGTTGTTCAATATCGGGCTCGGCGTGTTATCGCGGCTGATGCCGCAGATGCAGGTCTTTTTCGTTGCGTTGCCTGCTTCGATCCTGATCGGTCTGCTGTTTTTGCTGCTCGTTCTCGGCTCGATGATGGGCCTGTTCCTCGATTATGCAGGTTCGGTCCTGCACGACCTGGCGCCGCACGCATAAAGGCTTGCCATTTAAAGGTTCGAAATGGCCGAAGATAACGACGCTGAACATACACAAGACCCGACACAGAAACGGCTTGATGAAGCGATCAATCGTGGCGACGTCGCGCGCAGCATCGAGGTCAATACCTGGTTCATGCTCGCGGGCGGCGCGCTTGTGCTTATGATTTTCGGCGGCCCGACGGCGCAGTCTCTGGCGACGTCGTTTCGCGGGATTCTGGCTAACTCCTATCAGGTGCCGACCGATCCGGCGGCGCTAGGCCATTTCGCCCGGGGCATGGCATTCAGGGTGATTGCGGCGCTGGGCATCCCATTCCTGTTGCTGGTGCTCGCGGCGCTGTGCGGCAGCATGGTCCAGCATCGCATCCTGTTCACAATCGAGCCGATCACTCCGCGTTTGTCGAAGATCTCGCCGGCAGCCGGGTTTGGTCGCCTGTTTTCGAAGGAGGCATTCGCCAATTTCGCCAAGGGGCTGGTCAAGCTCGGGGTGTTCGGCGCCGTAATCTTCGCGCTGCTCTGGCCGCAACAGCAAAAGATACGGGGCCTGATTTCTGTCGATCCAGCGGAAATCCTGCCGTTCACCCAGTCGCTGACCATGAAGATGCTGGGCGCCGTGGTCGCGGTCCTCGCTGTTGTGGCGGCGGCGGATTACTTTTTTCAATACCGCCAGTGGTACGACCGCCAACGTATGACCGTGCAGGAGATGAAGGAGGAGTTCCGTCAGACCGAAGGCGATCCGATGATCAAGGGCAAGCTCAGGCAACTGCGTCAGGCGCGTGCAAGGAAGCGCATGATGGCCGCAGTTCCGAAGGCCTCGATCATCATCACCAACCCGACGCACTATGCGATTGCACTGCAATACGAGCGTGGCATGAACGCTCCGGTCTGCGTCGCGAAGGGTGTCGATCTGATCGCACGGAAGATTCGCGAAATCGCCGAGACGCACGGTATTCCGGTCGTCGAGAACCCTCCGTTGGCCCGTGCCTTGCACGCGACTGTGGACATCGATCAGGAGATTCCGCCCGAGCACTACCGCGCGGTTGCGGAGATCATTGGCTACCTGATGCGGCTGCGTCGCCTGGTGGCGAGGTAGGTAATCATGGCTCGAATCAGGCAAAATCTCTTGCGCGATTCAGTCGACCGAGGCACTTAAGACGGGCCAGCAAGGTGCGGTAGCAGGGCGATGACAATTCAGGATACCGCAACTCAAGGCGAAGATGCGATTGACGCCGCGCTGGCGCGAAGTGCGCTTGATCGCAGTGCTGCATCCGAGCGCGGAGGCAGTGTCCTCATGGTGCTCGTCGTCGCCGCCATGCTGGTTGGAGCTGCAACCGGCATCGTCATTTTCGGCCAGGCTAGAACCGAACCTTACATTCTCAGTTTTCTTGCCATTCTGGCGACAGTCGGCGTGTTTTCGTTATTCGCGCTCGCCTGCGGCATATTGCGTCTTTCAGCCGCAACCACCGTCAGCCCGTTGATCAAGTCGATTGTGGACGGCGCCTTCGACGGCGTGGTCGTCACCGACAACGGCGGTCGCGTGGTTTACGCCAATAAAGCTTATCTCGATCTGATCAACGCATCGGATGGCAACGATATGCGTCCGGTTGAGCGCGTATTCATTGGCGACGCAGATGCTTCCGAAGCGATCTACCGGCTGCTCAAAGCGGCCCGTGAAGGCAAGCGTCTGCAGGAAGAAGTGCGCGTCGCAGGTATCAAAGGCAGCGCGCCGCGGTGGCTGCGGTTTCGTATCCGGCCGCTCGGCCAAGGCAAGCGCGACAGCCGCCTTACAGTCTGGTCGCTGAGCGACATTACACGCGAGCGCGAAGGGCAGGAAAACGCCTTTCTTAACTTGCAGCACGCCATCGACTATCTCGACCATGCGCCGGCGGGCTTCTTTTCGGTCGATGCCAAGGGCGACGTCGTCTATCTCAACGCCACGCTGGCTGGCTGGCTCGACCAGGATTTAGCCCAAGTTGGCTCGGGGGGCCTGAAGCTCGCCGATCTCATCGCAGGCGACGGCGCAGCATTGCTGACGACACTGCAAGCCGCGCCAGGCGCGGTAAAGACCGAGGTGCTCGATCTCGATCTGCGTACCAGGAGCGGACGCACGCTGCCGGTGCGGTTGTTTCACAAGCTTGCCTTTGGTGCCGATGGCGAGCCCGGCGCGTCGCGAACGCTGGTCATCAATCGCGCACGCGATAACGGCACCGACCCACAACGGGTGGCGGAAATACGCTTCATGCGTTTCTTCCATCATACCCCGATGGCGATCGCGACCGTCGACAGGCAAGGCGGTGTCGTTCGTACCAATCCACTGTTTGCCCGGTTGTTTCACGGTGCACGCGGGATCGACGGCGAGGATACCGATCGCTCCGTCGGGCGCGTCGTCGCCGAGCGGGATCGGCCGGCACTCGAAGCCGCTATTCGGCAGGCGGCTCAAGGCAAGGGCGACATCACGCCGGTCGATGCGACCTTGGCGGGAAGGGATGAGCGTTTCGGGCGCTTCTACGTGACGGCCGTCGAAGAAGCCGAGCGCGATCAGGAAGCAGCTATTGTCTATGCGCTCGAAACCACGGCGCAGCGCGAGCTTGAGAACAAGGTTACCCAGCAACAAAAGATGGAGCTGGTCGGTCAGCTGGCCGGTGGCATTGCGCACGATTTCAACAATGTGTTGTCCGCCATCATGATGGCGACCGATTTCCTGCTCAACGCGCATCGACCTACCGATCCGTCGTTTCAGGACATCATGCAGATCAAGCAGAATGCCAACCGGGCCGCGAGCCTGGTGCGGCATCTGCTGGCTTTCTCGCGAAAGCAGACGATGCGTCCGCAAGTTCTCGATCTCGGCGAGGTGCTGTCCGATCTCAACATGCTGCTGAAGCGGCTGATCGGCGAGAATGTCAATCTCGATGTCGTGCACGGCCGCGATCTGTGGCCGGTGAAAGTCGACATCTCGCAATTTGAACAGGTGATCGTAAATCTTGCCGTCAATGCACGGGACGCCATGCCGGGAGGCGGGCGGCTGACGGTGCGCACCACCAATGTCGGAGCGAAGGACTGCGAGCGATATCACGCCAAGGGCATGCCAACAGCGGATTATGTTCTGGTCGAAGTTACCGACAACGGAACCGGGATTCCGCCCGCTATCCTCGGCAAGATCTTCGAGCCGTTCTTCTCGACCAAAGAGGTTGGCAAGGGAACCGGGCTTGGCCTTTCCACCGTGTACGGCATCATCAAGCAAACCGGCGGCTTCGTGTATGTCAACTCGACGGAAGGCAAAGGCACGGCTTTCCGCATCTTCCTGCCGCGTCACGTCGTCATTGATACTCACGCCGATGTGCCGGAACTCCTGGGCGAGCTTGAGGCGATATCGCGTCCGGATGCTGCTGCGGCCGCGCCGGAAGAGGCGAAAGTCGCGGCAAAGGCCGATCTCACCGGCGTCGGAACGATCCTTCTGGTCGAAGACGAGGAGGGGTTGCGCCAACTCAATGCCCGCGGTCTCGCATCGCGCGGCTATACCGTTCTGGAAGCGGGCAATGGCGTTGAAGCGATGGAGGTGTTGGAAAGTTCCGATCGGCAGATCGATCTCGTCGTATCCGACGTCGTTATGCCGGAAATGGACGGCCCAACGTTGCTACGCGAGCTCCGAGTCCGGAATCCTGAACTTAAGATCATTTTCGTTTCGGGTTACGCCGAAGATGCTTTCCAGAAACATCTGCCGGCCGACGGGCAATTTGCATTCCTGCCGAAGCCGTTCACGCTCAAGCAACTCGTCAATGCCGTAAAAGAGACAATGGCGGCGTAAGGACCGCGCCGTGCGGTCGTTTTTCTTGCCTCTTTGATCGCTATTACGGCTTTACAAAAAACATTTGGCACTTTTCAGAACAAATCATTTTTATGATAGCTGTCGCATCTTCGTTGGCGATGGAGAGTGCGATGGAAGAATTAAACGGGCGAATGATTGCTTGCCAGATTTTGATCACAGGATTGATTGCACGAGTTGCGAACAATTCTAAAAACCCTCTGCGGTTTCTTTCCGATTTTCGCGACGAGATCCACGCCGTGGTAAACCAGGTTCGGATCGCAGGATCACTCGATAACGATCGCGTGCGTCAAATCGCTATCAGCACCGTCGACGAGCTTTTTTCTTTGATGAAACCGCCGAACATCGATTGAGTATGTGAGATGTTCTCGCGCTGATTGAGCCGAACGGCGCATTTTTTGTTTATTCCTTCCTTGGGTCATGCAGTTTGCGGCGATCCGTCATGTTCGTAACGGGCACGTGCAGCGGTGGTGCTCCGTTTCTTTTCCCGCAATTCTCGAAACGGTCGTGCGCTCTGCCGATTTGCGCACGCAAGGTAGAGCGAATTTTGCTGCGCATTCAGGTACTCAGCAGCTTGCTTTGAATAACTCTTATCTATGGGCTCTATTATGTAATTGGAGGAATTAAAAAGAAGCTCAGACGTTCATTAGAGTAATTAAAAGAATAGATCAGAGAAAATACTTGGCGAATATTTGACACCGCAATCTCACCCCCGATAAGCAACCGTTATGGGTACTTAAGTCCATGCGGGGCTTGGACTTTTTAGCGTTTCTAAAGTTCGGGGGCGAAAATGACGGGGATGAAGGCGCCGCGCACGCTGCGCACTTTCGACAATGGCGTTCTATTTAATGAAGTCTTCGACGGCAAAACCGGACGTAAGGTCACTGTCGGTTGCCTTATCGCGGTTGCGTCCATTTCCGGCGCAGAGGCGCAACAGTCACCATTGCCGCCGGTGACGGTGGATGCGCCGGTCGTGCGCAAGAAGCCTGCCGTAACCAAGCCGACCGCCGAGCAATTGAGCGCGCGCGCGGCGCTACGTGCGGTCCGCGCAAAGCAAGCTGCGCAAGCTAAGCCAGCAGCGGCAGATGCGAGCAAGCCGCCGGCCGACGGCGATCCCTACGCCGATCCGGCCGCGCCCTACAAAGTGGACCATTTGCAAGCTTCGGGAAAGTTTCCGGAGCCAATTCTCAACACGCCAAAGACGATCACGGTGCTCAGCAAGGAATTGCTTGAGGATAAAAATGCGACGACATTGAAAGGGGGCATCCTCAGCACCGCAGGCGTGACGCTCGGCACCGGCGAGGGCGGGAGCGCCTTTGGCGACCGCTTTTTCATTCGCGGCTTCGATGCGCGGAACGACGTTTTTATCGACGGTGTCCGCGATTCCGGCGTCAGCGTCCGGGAGAACTTCTTCACCGACCAAGTCGAAATTCTGCGCGGTCCGGCGTCGTCCTTCGCCGGCCGCGGTACCACGGGCGGCGCGATCAACATTGTAACCAAACAGGCCAATACGGATAAAAGCTTCTACGATATGGATTCGACATTGGGCACCGACGCTACCAAGCGCATCGTGCTTGACGTCAATCAGGTCGTGAACCCGGCATTTGCGGTTCGTGCAGGCGGTATGTTCCAGGACGCCGGTGTAGCCGGCCGCGCATACACGACCGATGATCGGGATGGCGCCTTCGTTGCAACTACGTGGAAGCCAACGGATACCGTCAAAGTCACCACCGATTATGTTCACAGCTATCTCGATGGCATTCCCGATTTCGGCGTGCCGTACTACAGGCCGGGGTCAACGGGTAGCAGTTCCCAACAGTTCACCACTACGGCAGGCGGTCCTTTTCCTGATTTCGGAGTCAATCGCAACAACTTCTACGGGTTCGTGAATCGCGATTTCTTCAAAGTTCAGCAGGACCTCGGAACGATTAACGCGGAGTTCCAGATCGCGCCCGATCTCACGCTCACCAACAAGGCGCGTGCCTCACAATCGGTCAACAATTACATCGGAACCCTACCGGAATCGCCGATCACCACCGACCCTAATCCGGCGAACTGGACCCTGACCGCCAATCCGCAGAGCCGCTATCAGGTCACCGACGTAGTCGCAAATCAAACCGAGGTAACCTATAAATTCGATACCGGCGGATTCAAACATACGCTCCTGACCGGCGTCGAACTCGACCGGGAAACGGCATCGATCGATAAATATGCCGGCCTTACATCCGAAGGCGCGGGCGGTGCTTTCACCAGCAGCGGATCATTGGCGGGCGTGAATGTTTTCACCCCTGAAGCGACCTTTCTACCGTTCGGGTCGTCGTCCCTTTTGGGCATGCCGACCAAACTCGCAATTGATACTACGGCCGTCTATGCGCTTGATACCGTCAATTACAACAACGTCGTGATCCTCAATGGCGGCATTCGGTATGACGATTATCGGATCAACACGTCTGGCTACGGAACCGTCAACGGTACCAGCACATTTGGCTCACAGGCTGCAGAATTTGGGTTGCCGAACTTTAACTTGGGCCTGACGTATAAACCGTTACCGAACGGCAGCGTATATGTGGCTTATGCGACGTCGTCCGACCCCGTCGGCTCCGAGTTTGATGGCACCAGTACTGCCTATGGTGGCCTTGCCGCAGTGTTGAACGGTAACCCGGACCAGATCTTCGGGCCTGAGAAGAACAAGGCAGCTGAACTCGGTACCAAGTGGGAATTGTTCGACCGGCGTCTTTTGGTAACGGGCGCGTTATTCGAGACCACGAAAGACAACGCGCGCGAAGCCTACAATGTCACCAGTGCCGCAAATGCGAATGCCAATTGTCCCTACCCGGCAGGAACGACGGGCAGTATTTCCTGCATCACCGCAGGCGCCGCCTACTACGTCCGAGGCATTGATCTCGGTGCGACCGGAAAAATCACCGATAAGTGGAGTGTGTTCGGCGGCCTGACGCTAATGCAGTCAAAGGTCACTAAGTCTAATGTGCCAACCATAAACATGCCGCAGCCCTTGTTGTACTCGACCGATGTGGGATTGCCGCTCGCCAACATTGCGCATCAATCCTTCAACTTGCTCACCAAGTATCAAGTGACCGACAAGTTGGAGCTCGGTGGACAGGCGACCTACAAATCAAAAATTTATGGAGGCACGCTGTTGGCCGCGAATGAGGGCACCTCGATTCCGGCTTACTGGCGGTTCGACACCTTTGCCGAATACAAGATCGACAAGCATTGGACGGCGAAGGTCTTCGTCAACAACATCTTCAACAAGCTATATTACGACGCTTTGTATCAAAGCAGCACGCCGTTCACGCTGGAGGCGCCTGGTCGCGTTGGGTACTTCGTGCTTTCGGCGCGGTATTGACGGTGGATGCTGATAGCGCGTCTCCAATATCCCAAGACGGATGTCTTCACTGACAACATCTTTGACAAACTCTACTGCGATGCTTCTTATCAAAGTGGAGTTCGCTTCGTGTTTTGCGCTGGTCGGCGCGTCGTCAGTATCAAATTCGAATTAGTATATTTCTAAAGAAGGAAGTGAATGCTCGTCTGTGTGCCGAATGTACTCAGCAAAGCCGAAGTGGCGGAGTTCCGCGGCGTTATGGACGAAGCCATGTGGGAGGATGGCCGCGCCACAGCCGGCGGACAGTCTGCGCTTGTCAAAGACAACGAGCAGTTGCCGCCAGACGGAGATGTATCCAGAAAGCTCGGCACTCGCGTCATAAGGGCGCTCACGGCGAGTCCGCTTTTCATCTCAGCGGCTATACCGCGCCACATCTTTCCGCCGCTATTCAACCGCTATGCGACCGGCAAACGCTTTGGCGTGCACGTCGATAATGCTGTGCGCGGCGATCATCTGACCGGTCTACGGATTCGCACCGACCTGTCGGTGACGCTCTTTCTCTCCGAGCCCGACGAATACGATGGCGGCGAATTGGTCGTCGAAGACTATTACGGATCGCATGAGGTCAAGTTGCCGGCGGGCGATCTGGTGCTCTATCCAGCTACGAGCCTGCACACGGTGACGCCTATCACGCGTGGGGCGCGCGTTGCTTCGTTCTTCTGGTTGCAGAGCATGATCCGTGATGGCCATGCCCGCAGCCTGATATTCGATCTCGACAACGCAATTCAGGGATTGGGAAAGCGGCTCGGAAACGGCGACGCCGAAGTCGTGAGACTGACCGGAATTTATCATAACCTCATCCGTTACTGGGCCGACTTATGAAAACATTGTCGCTAGCACTATGCGGCGCCGCCGTGGCGCTTGCGCTTCTGTCGCTGGGGGCGCCTTCGTTGCGGGCGCAGCAACCCGCGGGAGCGGCGGGACCGCAACGGGCTCCCGCAATACAGGCTGCTCCTCCTGCGTCGTCGGCTGTGAGTCCCGCGGTTGCGCAACCGCAACCGGCGACGACCGAGTTGTCTGACGCGGATGAAGCTGGAAAGTCCGGCCCCGCGGTTCAGCGCGAGTTCTCACCCTGGACGATGTTTCTGTCCGCGAATGCAGTGGTCAAGGCGGTCATGCTGGGCCTGGTCTTTGCTTCTCTTGTCACGTGGACAATCTTCATCGCCAAGACCATTCAGCTCTCACGGGCACAACGGCTGGTGAAGAATGCTTTAGCGCGAATAGCTGACACGCGGTCGCTGAACGAGGCGCAAGTAGCATTGGGCTCGAAATCGAACGTCCTGACAGCGCTGTTGACGGCTGCGAGTCAAGAAATCCGGATGTCGGCCGATAGCGGCGTGGAAGGAAGCATCAGGGAGCGCGCGGCGTCGCGGTTCAGCGAGATCGTTCGCACGGAAGCGCGCGCGGTGCGCTACGGCATGGCCATCATTGCAACGATCGGGGCGACGGCGCCGTTCGTCGGGCTGTTCGGCACCGTATGGGGCATCATGGACAGCTTCATCGGCATTTCGAACGCGCACACGACCAACCTTGCAGTCGTGGCGCCGGGCATCGCCGAGGCCTTGCTGGCGACGGCCATTGGCCTCGTTGCGGCCATCCCGGCGGTCATTATTTACAACCACTTTTCGCGTGTGACGAAAAGCTATCTGGAACTGGTCGGACGCGGCTCCGGTGCGATCGGGCGGTTGTTGTCGCGTGATCTCGACCGCTTCCACGGCCGAATGGTCTCGCGTGCCGCGGAGTAAGCGATGGCTGTCGTACTCGGCGATCTGGACAGTGACGACGACGATTTTGATGAGGCGCACGATATCAACGTGACGCCGTTCATCGACGTCATGCTGGTGCTGCTCATCATCTTTATGGTCGCAGCCCCGCTGTCGACGGTGGATCTGCCGGTCAATCTGCCGATCTCGGCTGCGACGGCGGAGAAAAGGCCGGACAAGCCGACTTACGTGACGATCAAGTCCGACCTCGCTGTCGCCGTCGGCGAGACGCCGGTGAAGCGTGTCGATCTGGTCCGGTCATTGGATGCAGACGCCAACGGCGGCAAGGATCGCCGTATTTTCCTGCGGGCCGATCGTTCGGTGCCATATGGCGAACTGATGGACGTGCTCGAGCGTCTTCGTGTCGGCGGATACCACAAGGTCGCGCTGGTAGCGCTTGAAGGCGTTCCTGACGACGCAGGACAAGAGAACCCGGCAAGTGCCCAGCCGCATTAAAGCGGGTGACCGCGTTACGAGTATGGAACAGGAAAGTCCGTGGCAGTTTTCCCGGGGCGTGTGGATCGCGGCGGCGCTCGGCGCTGTGGCTATCCACGTCGCCTGCGCGGCCCTGGCATTTGGCTTTGCGCAGCCCGAGGCGGACGACGATCTCGGTGCGCCGGCTATTGAGATCGGCGTTGAACTGATGTCGCCGAAACTCGATCCGGCCAATTTGCCGGTCGGGCCTGATACCGATGCCTCGGCGCCTTCGCCGGAGGTCGTCGAGCAGAAGGAGAGCCTGGACCCCAACAACCTGCCGAAGGCGCCGGCGACAGATACGGACGATCCCGATCGGCTGGTTTCTCCGACCAATTCCAAGAAAGTCACCGAAACTCCGAAGACAGTGACGCCCCAGACCAGTCCCTCGGAGGAGTCGCTTTCCACTGAGGCGACGGCAATGCCGAGCGTCAACAATGCGACGGAATCACCGCGCTCGGTCGCTCCTTCGCCCGGAACCGGGGAGAGCGCCGTTCGTGAGCGTGTGACCTGGGAAAAGGAGCTGGTTGCGCATTTCAATAAGTTCAAGCGCTATCCTGCCGACCGCACCACGCAAAGCGCCCAAGTCATGGTCAGCTTCGTCCTGGACCGTGTCGGCCATATCGTGTCGTCGCAAGTCGTGACGGGTTCCGGTGATCACTCGTTCGACGCTGCTGCTGTCGCGATGTTGCAGCGCGCCGATCCAGTGCCTCCGCCACCGCCGCTGGTTGCCGATCAGGGACTGACCTTCACGCTGCCGGTTATCTTCCAGGTCAAATCGCAGCACTGATCGCTTTTTCGGAAGGCAGGCTTGATCGCGCTTGCTTAGAGCATTTCTAAAATCATACGCCGCCCGCACACCGCACTTATGCACGATTGCAGGGCAAGCGCACGCGCGCCTACGTTCTGCATGCGCTAAGCTTCGCCAAAAGAAGTATGTGGGGAGGGATTCGGGCAATGAATGACATCATTTCTACCAATGCGTTTTGGACGATCTGGCTTTTCGTCCATCTGATACTGGCGCTTGGCCTTATTGGCGCGCTGACTCATCAGGCGATGGCCGTCGCTTTTCCTGTCCGTCAACCGTCGACTGGAATCGTGACGCGGTTTCGCGCGGTTCCCGCCGCCGGATACACGACCGCGGTGTGTGTGTTGTGGGTGCTTACCTATTTTGTCGGCGCATTCATTTATACGAAGTACCGCATCTACATCCGCATCCCGATCGAAGCAGGTCATTATTACAAGACCGGTGGTTTCTTCGATTTCAAGGAACACGTCTCTTCGATCGGCTTGGTTCTGCTGCCGGCCTACTGGTATCTGTGGAAGAACGCACAGAACCCGCAATACGATAATGCGCGCAAAGGCGTGACGATCGTCCTCGCGCTGATGTGCTGGTTCCTGTTTATCGTCGGTCACGTCCTCAACAACACTCGCGGATTTGGATCATGAGCACAACGGCGCAGTCTTCCTCTTCACTGGCGCGTTCGAGCAAGTTCAAGGCATTCGCTATTGTGTTCTCGATTGCGGGACCGATTGCCTATTGCGTGATCCAATATCTGAACAAGCCGCTGGTAACGTTTTGGCCGGCAACCGATCGGCTGGTGTGGGGTTTGGAAACCGGTCTAGCCGGCCAAGGACCCAACATGCTTTGGTATGGCTGGACGTTGAATGCGCTGATCATAGCGACCGTGCTCGGCATCATCGCCATGTTTTTGCCAGCACGCGTCGTCGATAAGATCCCGCTGTCGCTCTTATGGATAGTGCCGATCCTTTCGATCCCCTACGTGGTCTATTCGCTGATGTATTGGTGGAATCTCGCCGCCGGCGTCCACTGATGGTTTGATCGGAGACTTGAGCGCTATAATTGGCGCTCTTCTCAGTGCTGGCCTGCCGGGATAGGTTGCCGGACGTATGCGTCTGCGCCGGTTTTAGGCGCAGCGCCGGGGCAGGGCTTGTCTGGGAAGAGACCGCATGACGCTCGATCGTTTCTGGCTGCGTGTCGCTTTGACCCTCACGTTTATTCTGGTTCTTCCAACTCTTTCGCTCGCCGGCGGCTCCGGCTTCGGCGAAGACGATTCTGACGACGATAATGGTCCGTCCTATTTCGGCTTCGTTCGCGAAGTTGATGGTCCTGGCATCGCGGACGCTAAGGTCACGGCGGCCTTGAAGGATCGCGGTGCGCTCGTGACACGCACTGACATCATGGGCGTTTACAAAATTCCAGGCTTCGGCAAGGACGTCGATCCGAAGGATATAACGATTTCCTGCGCCAAAGAGGGCTACAAGGAAACCAGCGTGGAGCGCCGTCCCGGCAGCGACCCCAAAGATCCGGTTGAGATCGAGTGTTATCTGCAAAAACAGTGATTGAATTCGCACTGCGGTGTTGTCTCCGCACGAGCCGGCTCGTCGCGGCCGGGGTGGCGGTCATTTGTTGCATCTGGGTTCTGCCGGTTTCAGCGCAGACACTATCCGGCTCGGTGAGCTCTGCCGACGAAGGTGCGATGGAAGGCGTGTTGGTCAGCGCGCAAAAGGTGGGCTCGCCAATTACCGTCACCGTCGTGAGCGATGAGCGGGGGCATTTTGATTTCCCGGAGGGAAGACTGACACCAGGGCACTATGCGCTGCGCATCCGGGCGGTCGGCTACGATCTCGATGGTCCGCAAACCGTGGATCTTGGCAACACTTCCGCCGATCTCGCGATCAGACTGCGGCGCACCGCCGATCTTGCGGCGCAACTGACCAATACCGAGTGGTTCATGAGCATGCCGGGCACGGCCGAACAAAAGCGGCCGCTGATCGAATGCATGAGCTGCCATACCTTCGAACGCATCGTGCGCTCGACCTACAGCGCCGAGACTTTCTTCCCGGTGCTTAAGCGCATGGCGGAATACGCCAACAACACGACGCAGGCGCGGATTCAATCCCGCGTCGTCGAGCGCGAGGTGAATGACGATCTGGTGCGCAAGCTGGCCGCATACCTGGCGACCGTGAATCTCAGCAGCGGACCGACGTGGCCTTATGAGCTGCAAACGCTGCCGCGACCGAAAGGCCGCGCCACGCATGTTATCATCACGGAATACGCCCTGCCGCGTAAAACGATCGCGCCCCACGACGTGCGAACAGATGCGCAGGGCAATGTCTGGTATTCGAATTTTGTCGAGAATTATCTCGGCGAGCTCGATCCCAAGACCGGCGAAAACCGCGATTATCCTATTCCCGTACTCAAGCCCAATTCGCCGACCGGAACGCTCGATCTCGAAGCCGACGCTGACGGCAATCTGTGGCTTGCGATGATGTTTCAGACCGGGCTCGCCAAGTTCGACATGGCGACCAAGACTTTCCAGATGTTTCCGGTTCAGGCTGCGCTTAACAACGACGCTACGCAACAGTCGATGGTGATGCCGCGATCTTCAGGTGTCGACGGCAAGGTTTGGACCAATGACGTGGCGAAACAGTCGATCATGCGGCTCGATCTTGCGACCGGAAAGTATGAACTGATCGATCCGTTCAAGTTTTTGTCCGGGCATTTTCACGCGCCCTACGGCATGGCCGCTGACGTACAGAACAATCTCTATTTCATGGATTTTGGCGATGAGAATGTCGGCCGCATCGACGCCAAGACCGGCGAGGCGACCATCTATCCAACGCCGACGCCGAAATCACGCCCGCGGCGCACCATGCTCGACGACCGGGGCCGGCTTTGGTTCACGGAATTTGCCGCAAACAAGCTAGCGATGTTCGACATCAAGGCGGAGTCATTCAAGGAATGGAATGTGCCGACCGCACACACTTATCCGTACGATGTTTTTATCGACAAAAACGGCGAGTTATGGAGCGGCGGCATGGCCAGTGATCGGGTGCTGCGTTTCGATCCACTAACCGGGAACCCGGTGGAATACCTGCTGCCGCGCTCGACCAATATCCGCCGTGTGTTCGTGGATAATTCGACAACCCCGGTGACGTTCTGGGCTGGCAACAACCACGGTGCGGAAATTTTGCGGCTTGAGCCGCTTAACTAGCACAATATTCTGCGCTGCCGTGCTCGCGCAAAATTTTCCGAAACTTGTGTCCAATATTAGACATTTCGCGTTTCGACTTCGACGTGCGTGCGACGCTTTGCGACAGGTCCGAATTGGCCTCTATCGCGTACCAGTAATCGCGCGGCCGGCAGGCGCACGATGGAGTGTTGGTAGTGGATCGAACTGCGGAAACGATCTTGCCCGTCCGGTGGTTGCGGCAGCTCGCTGCTTTCGCCGTGTTCGCGGCTGCGTTGACGCTCTGGACCGATAACGTCGATGCCAATCTCAAGGGCTTGAGCAGCTTTGTCAGGAGCCCGGTGCCGAGTTTTGTACTATCGCCTCCGGTTTCGCCTTACGTCGTCGTTGCTGCTCTCGATCATCCATCGCCCGGCACGCAAAGCGGTTCGCTCGGCGTTCTGTACAACCGGCCGGGATTGGTCGGCGGATTCGCCGCGGGTTTTCTCGGCGCTGGATTGCTTGGCGTATTCTTCGGACACGGCATGTTTAGTGGCCTCAACAGTACTGCCGCGTTTTTCGGTTTGATGTTTCAGCTTGCACTGGTGGTATTGCTGTGTCGCGTGATCTGGACGTGGTGGAGCGGCCGCAACCAGCACGCGTTCACTGGCCTATCGCCGCGACAGCTCGCCGATCCGTATCTGCGGACGCGTCACGAACTGCCACCGAGCGAGTTGATCTCGGCGAGCGGCGACGGACCTTCTATAGGAAACGATGCCGCTGAACCCGCTCGCCATGAACAAGGCTGAGCGATCCGCTACCCGCAACGCGGGCTGAATCGGCTTATTGTGGTTCCGGACCGGCGTGGCAGGAGCCGGGCTGATGAATGCTGTGCTCCCAAGGGGTGGGAATATCGCATTTGGAGCAAGCGCCAAGCATCAGGCCAAATCCGAGCAGGATCAGCAGCCGCAACGGAATACTGCTCAGTCGCATTGCCGTAACCCCTCTCACGCTACCCCCATAATATCGCGCCTCCTCGCGGCGCGCGATCCTGCTATGCCGGTTTAAATACGGCGATACCAAGAGTATCGCGACCGGATTTCCACTATCTTACCGGCCTGCGACCGAAAACCTAGACGCTCAGTGAACAGTCGCTCTTTGGAGGAAAGTACCATGGATATTCATGCCTGCGGCTCCAGGCCGTCGCGCCGGGGACCGGCGGACTCGTTTACCGGCACGGTTTGGCAGGATCCGATCATTGAAGCGCCCGCGCCGGCGCGAATACGCTCAGGTATGGTGCGCTTCGAACCCGGCGCACGCACCCATTGGCACACCCATCCGCTTGGCCAGACGCTCGCAGTGATTTCCGGTTTCGGCCGCGTTCAGGTGTGGGGCGACAAAGCTCGTGAAATTCGTCCCGGCGACGTGGTCTGGATTCCGCCCGGCGAAAAGCACTGGCACGGCGCAGGCCCGAATACCGTCATGGTCCATGTCGCCATGCAGGAGGCACTCGACGGCAAGCACGTCGAATGGATGGAGCCGGTGACCGACGAGCAATACAAGACCGCGGGATGAGGTGAGGGCGGGCCATGCGCTACGAGTTCTATTATTGGCCGAGCATTCAGGGTCGCGGCGAATTCGTCCGGCTCGCGCTTGAGGAGGCCGGCGCGGATTACATCGATATCGCGCGCCGGCCTGGCAAACGCGGCGTGCCGGCGATGATGAAAGTGCTCGAAGATAAGCGTGGCGCTCGGCCGCCTTACGCGCCGCCATTTCTCAAGGCTGGCAAACAGGTCATCGCGCAGACTGCGCTGATCCTGTTCTACCTTGGGCCACGGCTCAATCTCGCGCCGCGTGACGAAGCGGGCCGACTTTGGGCGCACCAACTCCAGCTGACTATTGCCGATATGGTCACCCACATCCACGATACTCACCATCCGATTTCCGGCTGGCTTTACTACGAAGAGCAAAAGCCGGCGGCGAAGCGCCGGACGCAGGATTTCTGGCGTTATCGCGTGCCGAAATTCCTCGGCTATTTCGAGCGCGCGCTGAAGCACAACGGCGGCGTCTACATGGTCGGCCGGCGGCTCAGTTATGTCGATCTGTCGATATTCGAGATCGTGGAAGGGTTGCGCTATGCATTCCCGAAGCGGATGAAGCGATTCGAGAAGAAAGTTCCGGGCTTGATCGCGCTGCACGACAGGGTGGCGCAACGCCCGCGCATCAAGGCCTACCTCGCCTCGAAGCGGCGGATTCCGTTCAGCCAATGGGGCATCTATCGTTACTTCAAGGAGCTAGACGCGTGACACGTCCGTTTTCGCCGAAAATCGATCGCAACTATCCGAAGCCGAAACTGAAGCTGCCTCCGGGCGCTTGCGATACCCACTTTCATTTCATCGGTCCGCAGAAGCAGTTTCCGCTAAAGCCCAACCACGTCTTCTCCCATCTCGAATTTGAAGACACGCCGATCGAGGATTGGCTGAAAATGCAGGAAGCGCTGGGACTTTCCCGCGGCTTGCATGTGCAGTCCATGATGTACGAAGGCGGCTACGAGATCGTGCTTCACGGGCAATGCCGGTTTCCCGACCGACTTCGCGCTGTCGTTATTCCGTGGCCGGGCATTACCGACGGAGAACTCGAAATTCTTACCAAGGCCGGCGTGGTCGGCTATCGCATCACGCATCGTCTCGAGAAAAACATCGATCGTCGCATGGTCGCGCGAACACACGAGCACGGCTGGGCGATGCATTACCTGGTCAAGCCGGAAACTCAGAAGGACTGGCTTGCGCCGATCCTCAATTCCCCCGGCAATTTCGTGCTCGAGCATATGGGCGGTGTCGATCCGGCCAAGGGGATCGATAGTGAGGGATTCAAGTTCGTGCTTAGCTGTCTCGATACCGGCCGTTGCTGGGTCAAGTTGTCACCGCGGATTTCAAATCAGGATAATTTCCCGTTTTCGGACACCGATGCGCTGGTCCACGAACTCGTCAGGCGTGCGCCGACTCGCCTGTTGTGGGGCTCGGATTGGCCGCATCCGCAATATTTCAAGCCAATGCCTAACGATACCGCGCTGCTCGACATGGTGCTGGATTGGGTGCCGGATGAGAAAGCGCGGCAGTTGATCTTCGTTGACAATCCCGCCGAGCTGTTCGGATTTCCTCCGCTTACTCGGGCTTGATGCCTGCTTCCTTGATGATCGGAGTCCACTTCGCCACGTCGGCGCGCTGTCGTGCGCCGAGGGCCTCGGGAGTCAGTTGATCGCGAGGAACGGGATCAAGGCCAAGATTGGTGATCCGGTTCTGTAGCTCGGGGGTCGCGAGTGCCTGGACGCACGCTGTGTTGAGCTTGCCGATAATCTCCTTCGGCGTGCCTTTGGGCGCAAACATGCAATACCAATTCGGCACTTCCGCACCGGATACTCCGGCTTCCGCGGAAGTCGGAATGTCCGGCGCAAGCGCCAAGCGATGCTGGGCCAGGACGGCGTAGGCCCTGAGCTTTCCGTCGCGGACATACGGCAATGAATTGAGCGGCACGTCGATCATCAGGTCGACACGTCCGGCCACAAGATCCTGCAGCGCTGGTCCCAGCCCGCGATACGGAACGAACTGGTATCGCGTCCCTGTCTGTTTTTGGAATAGCAGGCCCGCAAGGTGGCCGACGCTGCCAACGCCCGATGTTCCTTGCAGCGCCTTGTCGGGATTGTCCTTGAGCCAGCCGATCAGACCCTTGAGGTCCTGGGCCGGAATATCGGCTCTCGAAACCATCATGTTGGGCAAAAAGACCAGAAGTCCGACCGGCTCGAAGTCCGCCACGACATCATAGTCGAGCTTGTAGATCACCGGGTTGATGACGTGCGTGCTGAAGCCGGGCGTAATGAGGAGGGTGTAGCCATCGCCCTCGGCCCGCGCGACGCGTCCCGCACCGGTCGATCCTGCCGCACCACCCACATTCTCAATCACGACCGATTGTCCGAGTATGGGCTGTATTGAACCAGCGATCAGCCGGGCGAATATGTCGGCAGGGCCGCCCGCGGCGAATGGCACGATCGCGGTAATCGTGCGCGACGGGTAAGTGTCTGCGCGCAGGATCGACGGCATGGCCGGGAGGGTCGCGCTCGCAGCGGCCAAACGTAAAAAGTGACGGCGTAGAAGTTTCATTGGCTTGCTCTCACGCCGGGCCGTTCCCTATTGTGCAGCCCGGAGTTGGGGGAGGCTAACATGGCACGCATTTTAATACTCGCCGGCTTGGCAATTTCGATTGCCTTACAACTCTCCGGCAGCGCGGCAGCGCAGCAGGTTTATCCGACGCGGTCCGTCCGGTTCATCCTGCCATTCAATCCAGCCAGTGCGAGCGATATTACGGCGCGGATGTTGGCCGACCGGCTGTCGGCCCGCTGGGGCAAGCCCGTCGTGGTCGAGAACAGGCCTGGCGGAGACGGCCTCGTTTCGCTCCAGGCGTTTAACACGGCAAACGACGATCACACGCTGTGGTTTGGGCCTGCCGGCACTTTCACCGTGCTGCCGTACGATCACGACACTTTGCCATTCGATTTCCAGAACGGCCTTGTGCCGGTGACCAGCGTCTCCGACGTCGTGCTGGCAATCTCGGTTCCAACCTCGATGAATATCAATTCGATCGACCAACTCATTGCGCTCGCGAAAGCACAGCCAGGAAAGCTCAATGCCGCTGCCGCTCAGGGCATTTCGGATTTCCTGCTGTTCGGCTGGATCAAGGATCGAAATCTGCAGATCGTCCGAGTGCCTTATCGCGACATCATGCAGGCGCCGAATGATCTCGCCGAAGAACGTATCCAGGTTCTCTGTACCTCGTTTGCGGTCGTGCAGCCGCTGATGAAGGCCGGGAAAATCAAGGTGCTAGCCATCACCAGCAAGCAGCGTGCGCCGATTGCTCCGGATGTCCCAACCGCAGCCGAAGCCGGGTACCCGGATCTAACGTTCGAAAGCGTCGGCGGGATTTTTGGCCCGCGTGGGATTTCCGACGAGGTGCGCGAGAAGATCGCGGCTGATGTTCGGGATGTTTCCGCCGATCCTGTGGTTGCGCAGCGCATTGCCGATATTGGCACGATCATGGACATTCAGGGACCGAAGCAATTTTCGGCGAGTGTTCAGGCCCAACGGGACCGGCTCGCTGCCATCGCCAAAGTGCTCGGCATGACGGCGGCGCACTGAAGAAACCCATCTGACATGGATATTTTGAAAGAGACCAACTTCAGTTTTCTCGGGCCTAAAATCGCCGGCAAAGTGCGGGACATTTACGACCGTGGCGACAAGCTCATTTTGATCACGACCGACCGGCATTCGTCGTTCGACCGGATCATCGCCCACATTCCATGGAAGGGGCAGGTGCTTAATCAGATCAGCGCGCGCTGGTTCGAATACACCAAAGACATCGTGCCGAACCACGTGCTGGCGACGCCTGATCCCAACGTGACCGTCGCCCGCAAGTGCAAGTTGGTTCCGATCGAAGCCGTGGTGCGCGGTTATCTTACCGGCGTTACCGATACCGCGATCTGGACGCGCTACGGCAAAGGACAGCGTGACATCGGCGGAATCGCGCTTCCCGAGGGCATGAAAAAGAACCAGAAGTTGCCGCATCCGTTGTTCGATCCGACCACCAAGGAAGCGGTGCACGATCGCGTGCTTACGCCCGAACAAATGATCGCCGAAGGCTTTGTGACGCAAGACCTGTTCGATCGCATCAAGAAAACGGCGATGGCGCTATTTGCCCGCGGCCAGGATATTGCCGCGCGCCGTGGCCTGATCCTGGTCGATACCAAATACGAGTTTGGTACCGACGAAAACGGCGGCCTGGTGCTGATCGACGAGATTCATACACCAAACTCGTCGCGTTATTGGCGGCTCGGCTCTTATGCGACACGCTTCAACGTCGGGGAGGAGCCGGAGTATTTTGACAAAGAGTTCCTGCGGCTGTGGTTCATCAAGAATTCCGCCCCCTATGCCGATGCGAAATTGCCCGACGCGCCGGAGGATCTCGTGCAGGAGCTGTCGCGCCGGTACATTCAGATGTACGAAGAGATCGCGGACGAAATGTTTCAATATGGCGCGACGCCGGTGCTGCCGCGCATCGAGCGCAATCTGAAAGCCTACGCTTTCTAGGACTTACTGCGGCCAGAGCGGTGCATTGGTGCCGAGCGGAACGGTCGGCCGGTCCCAGCGCGGTGTTGTCTCGCTCATTGTAGCTGAATGACGAACCGCGGTGAGGCGGCCAAATCCGGACGGTGACTCTTCCAGATAGTCGCCGATATCTTTGAACCGCGGGTCTGGGCAGTCGATGCCGTCGATGCGTCCGAGGCCTCGGAACCATCGTCCGGTCTGTGCCAGCGAGCACCGCACGTGCCACGAGCCGCCCTGTTCGGCGCGGCGCGCCAACGCTGCCATGGTTGCGAAAGCCAGCAGGTAACCTGTCGCGTGATCGAGCTCCTGGCACGGCAGCGCGCGCGGTTCGCTTTCGCCAAAAGCTTCCGCTTCCGCGATATTAAAGCCGCTTGCGGTCTGCACCAGCGAGTCAAAGCCGTGCCGTGCGGCCCAGGGTCCGACGTGGCTGAACGCGCAGAGCGAAACGTAGACGATGCCTGGCCGCAGCCGTGCGACATCCTCCGGGCCAAATCCAAATTGGGCGATGCCGCCGGGCCGGTAGCCCTGCACGAAAACATCGGCATCGCGAATAAGGGCACCAAGTGTTTCGCGCGCATCAGGATTGCGCAAATCTAACGACGCCGACAGCTTGCCGCGGCCGGTATCGACCACGAGCGGAAACAGCGACGGCAAATGCGGCGCGGTTATCAGCAGCACGTCTGCGCCGTGGGCGGCAAGCGTGCGGCCGCAAACCGGTCCGGCGATGATGCGGGTCAGGTCCAGTACCTTGATCCCGCTCAATGGGCGCTGGGCTGCGTCAAGCCGCTTAGGCGGCGCGGCGCCGATTTGTTCGATGGTGAACACCGGAAGCGTTGCGATTGCCTGCGCCTGCGGATGGCTGTCCCACTCCGCGAAAGTACGGCACGCAGTGACGGCAAGCCCCGCTTCCGCTGCCGCCGTTTCCAGCTTTTCCGCAGACCAGCCTTCGAGCGCGCGCTGCACGGCGGTGTGGTCGTGAGGACAGTTCAGAAGCTCAAGCAACCCGTTGCAATGATGGGGCAGGTTGGTGTGCAGCCGTGCCCAGCGGCCATCACCACAACGATAAAGACCGGCGAGATCGTCGTGATATTCCCGATGCGGCTTGCCGTCGATACGCAGATAGCGCTCGCTACGAAACTCAATCGCAGCGTGGCGCAGGTCCACGCCGACATGTTGACGCCTGCCCGTACGCTGCCGCCATAGTTCCGCAGCGGCGACGGCGGAGGCCGCAATAGTCGTCTGTGCGGCTGTTCCGACTGCAAAGGAGGAGGGCAATGCCGGCTCGCGGCCGGTCAGGGTGACGTCGTTCAGTAATGTATCGTCGAGGCCGGCGGCATGCAGGAGCCCGGTAAGCGCGCTCTTGGCGTCAGGAGCGGGCATCGGGCTCATTCCATCTTCATCCCGGTTTCCTGGATGATCTTGCCGTAATCATCGTAATCCTTGCGGAGGATTGCAGTGTAGTCGGCGCCGCATGCGCCGGCAGGAAAGTAGCCGTAGCTGACAAATTTGGTTCTAATCTCCTTGGTTTGCAGCGCCGCGGAAAAAAACTTTATGAGGTTTGCGACCTTCTCCTTCGGTGTTCGCGCCGGTGCGACCACGCCGCCGAAAAATTGCTGTTGAACATCGTAACCGGACTCGCTGACCGTTGGCAGATTCGGCAAGGTTTCGATCCGCTTGGCTGTCGTTGTCGCGAGTGCCCGCAACTGGCCGCTCTGGAGCTGTCCTTGCAGTGAAGCAAGGTCGGCAATGACCGACGTTATCTGGTTGCCGAGCAGAGCCTGTATCGCCGGTGTGTAGCCCGTAAACGGAACGAATGTCATGTTTGCTTTAGCTTCGCGCTTGAGCATTTCGAATGCCATTTGCGAGGAAGAGCCAGGACCGATGCTGCCGAGTGTCAATTTGCCGGGCTGGGCGCGGGCGGCGTCTATCAGGTCAGCAAGCTTGTGGTAGGGCGACGTACTGTTGACGGCAATGAGCGGCGGAAAATCAGCGAGATCACAGATCGGTGCAAAGTCGGTGAACGGATTGTATTTGAGCTTGCGCAGATGCGGCAACGTAACGAATGAGTTTGAAATAATACCGAGCGTGTTGCCATCGGGCTCCGAGCGATAGACGTATTCGGTGCCGATCTCCGTTGCGGCCCCCGGGTGGCTCTCGATCACCATAGATGGACCGCCGGCGGCGCCGATCTGCTCGGCAACCACACGCGTCATGACATCGGCGGGGCCGCCGGGCGGAAACGGCAGGATCAGCCGTATCGTCTCGCCGCTTTGCGGCCGCGCGGCCGAGCCGGTAAATACAAACACAATCGTAGCCATAAGCATGGCGCCAAAGCGTCGGTGATTTGACCCTTGCATGTGGTTCCTCCCCATTTGACCCAATGCAGACAACGCGGCAGCTTTTTATGCAGGCTAACCCAAAGTTGCGGATGCGGCGAGGGGACCATTGCTGCTGGCTATTTCGCCGGCGCCGCAGTGACGTAATATCTATGCTTGGCAGACTTCCGGAGCAAACTGACAATGCGGGACGTTCTCGGCTGGCGGCGCAAATTTGGTGTCATCGGACCCTCAACCAACACGATCGTGCAGCCCGATTTCGAGATGATGCGGCCGCCGGGCGTAACCAATCACTACAGCCGGATTTTCACGCCGAACGCCAAGGCCGTCAGCAACGAGTCGTTCATGGCCGGCATCAACGTCATCGGTAACAACGTGCTCGACGCGGTGCGCGGTGTTATGACCTGCGAGCCGGACTATCTGGTCATGGGCATGTCGTCGGTGACGTTCAATGGCGGCACCGCCGGCGCAGACAAATTCGTCGAAACAGTCGAGAAGGAAGCCGGCGTCCGTATCAGTGTCGGATCCCATTCCAGCGCGGCCGCACTCAAGGCCTATGGCGGCGTCAAGCGGATTGCGTTCCTTTCGCCATACTATCCGGTCGCTAACGCCGAGGTACGGCGTTACTTTACGGAGTCCGGCTTTGAGGTGGTCCGCGACATCTGCCTTGAGTGCAAAAGCTGGACCGGTATTGCCGAAGTGCCACCAGAAGTGCTGCGCGAGAAATTGATTGCGCTGAATGGCAACGGCAAAGATACCGATGCGATCATTCAGGTTGGCACCAATCTCAGCATGGTGAAACTCGCCGCCGAAGCTGAGCTATGGCTCGGCAAGCCGGTGATCGCCATCAATACCGCGACCTATTGGCATGCGCTGCGCGCTAACGGCATCACCGACAAGATTTATGGTTTGGGACGATTATTCGAAGAATTTTAATGTCTGAAATCTCCAACCGTACACGCACTATTGAGCATTTTGACACACTTCAGCCATCGGACTGCAATGAGATAGCTGTCACAATTCAGCCGTCAACCAAAGGAGTCGCAGATGGGTTTGATGGATGTACTCAACGGCATGCAAAATGGTCCGCGCGGCAACGCCAACAGCAGCGGGATGTCGCCCGCTACAATGGCCGTCATTGGACTGCTCGCTTACAAGGCGTTGAAAAGCTTCACCAGCCAGCCGAGTAGCGCTCCAGCCGGGGCGGGTCAGAGCGTGCCGCCCGCGCCAAATGCCAATCCTGGCGGCGGCCTTGGTGACCTTCTCAAGGGTGGTCTGGGCGGTCTTCTTGCGGGCGGAGCAGCTGGGGGCGTACTGAGCGGTGGCCTCGGTGACCTGCTTAAGCAATTTCAACAAGCCGGCCAGGGTGGCGCCGCCAATACCTGGGTGGGCAACGGACCCAACAAGGCCATTTCAGCGGACGATCTTGCGAAGGTCCTGAGACTCCGATCAGATCAAGACGCTGATCGCACATACAGGCCTGTCGCAAGACCAGGTTCTTTCCGCGCTTAGTCAGCATCTCCCGGCGGTGGTCAACGAGATGACGCCGGACAATCGGCTTCCGAGCGAGCAGGAAGTCGCAAACATGTTTCGGTGAACGCTGCGCAAGGGTTCAGCGCTTGGTGCGTACGCCCTTGCGTTCGAGCCGCGGTAGAACCTCGTCGCAGAAGTAGGGCACTTCGTCGAGGAAATTGACGAAGGATAGCCCGATGCCGTGCATGCCAGCCTCGCTGATGACTGCAAGCTCGTCGGCGACCTTGTCCGGCGTGCCGACGTAGGGGTAGCCGCCCACCGCGGTCGCGGCGAAGTAGCGGCGCTTTTCCTCGTATTCCTTTTCGCCCATGGTTTGCGGCGTCATGCTCTTGTTCGCGAGCATGCCGTCGATGGCGCCCCAGTCCGCGTTATCAATGGTGACGTGGCGAAAATACTCTTCCGCCTCTTTTTGCGTCGGGCGGCAAACCACTTGGCCCACGGTGAAAAGCTCGATATCGCGGCCGATGGCGTTAGCGGCGGCTTTTACTTCCTTCACTTTGGTTGCATTGCCGGCGAGCGATTGGCGAGTGCCGGCGCTGGCGACGAAAAAGGCATCGCAATTGCGCAGGGCAAAAGCCTGGCCGACGGCAGAAGAGCCGGCATTCATCATCAGCGGCCGGCTTCCACCGTAGGGCTTGGGAAAAGCGCGCGCGGCCTTCAGGTTCAAGTACTCACCGTTGAAATCGAATGTATCGTCGCGCTCCCAGGCCTGTTTGATGATGTCGACCCATTCTTGCGCGTACTCGTAGCGCAGGTCGTGTTCGCGCTGTTGAACGCCGAACATGTCGAACTCGCCTTCGTTCCAGCCAACGACGATATTGACGCCGATGCGGCCCTGACCGATGTGATCTGCGGTGACGAATTCCTTGGCGGCGATCAATGGATGAAACAACGGCGCGTGTACGGTGCCGAACACCGTCATGCGCTTGGTTGCGCATAAAAGGCCGACAGCCCATGTGACGGTTTCCAGCGTTGCGCCGTGAAAGTCGGTAGCGCCGCCGTAGCCTTTCCAGCGCGCGATCGGCAGCATGAAATCAAGTCCGGCCTCATCGGCTATCTTTGTGACCGCAAGGCAGTCCTCCCAGCTCGCCGACCAGCGCTCCGGCACCGTGGTTGCTGCGCGGCCAGACGAGCAATTGGCGCCGAACAGGCCAATCTTGAGTGCGTTGTCATTGTACATCGCAACGCGGTTCTGCATGGATGGGCTACGCGCCAGCACGACGTTCTACTCCCTCATTTCGAACTTTGACCGATATTACACCATCTACTGCCGATAGGGACCGAGCTCTTTGACGATCGCATCGACGAAGGAATGGTCGACCAGTTCGTCGAGCTTTATATCGCCTTTGATCAGTCCCTGCTCCCGATAGAAGTGCAGGTCGTCGGCAAGACTCTGCACGTTGACCCGACCGTCCGGATTCATGCCGGTTGGTGTGATGTCGCGATAGATCGTGGGATCGGTGACTTTAGTGGTTTCGGCCAGAATCGAAATGACCCGATCCGCATTCGGTCCGGCCAAGTGGCTATCCTTCAGCGCGCCGTTGTAGAAGCGCACGGCGCGGAGATAGGCGCGCATGAAGCGGCGGGAAATATCGGGCTGCTGCGCGAACTTTTCTGAATAAAGCAGCACCGCGATCTGGTGATAGGGAATAATCTGATCGTCTGATTTAATCAGCTCGGCAAAGCCATTTTTGATGGCGATCGCCGGTCCCGGCTCGACTGATGCCGACGCATCGACGCTCTTGTTCTTCAAGGCGGCGACATGGTCGGGAAACGGGAGATTGACGGTATCGACGTCGGAATAGTGCAGCCCGGCCATTTTGAGCAGTGCATTGAGCGTCGCGGTGTTGCTGACCCCGGGCGCGTTCATGGCGAACTTCATGCCCTTGAGGTCGCTTAGCTGCTTGTAACGGCCGCTGTCGACCAGATCCTTGCGCACCAATATCTTGGTGGCGCCGTAACCCGGCGGAGAAGATGCCTTGTCGGCGACAATCTTGATGCGCACGCCGCGCAGTACCGCATTGTAGAGGCCGGCTGAAGGGGATCCAGCGCCGGCGTCGAGTTCGCCAGTGCCAAGCGGAGCCACCATGTCGGAGGCGGAGCGAAAGTTGCTGACAGTGACGTTGAGACCTTCATCGCTGAAATAACCCAACTTGTCGGCGATATAGATCGGAGCGTCGCTGGTCGTGCTGGTCGCGCCGACCGTAACGGTCACGGGTTCTGCGGAGTGCGCTGCAACAAAGGCCATCGCTGCTGCGCCAAATACGATACAAAACAATGTGGATATTCTGATCATCGAGTTCCCACGTAACACTACGGTTGGCGGTTCGACACGCGTCATTTTAGCCTGCCGATCTGCGCTGCGCCGTTGATTGTACCTGCAGTCGTCCTATCATGCTCCCAAAGGCCGCAAGAGCCGAAATCATATCCTGGGAGGGAGTCATGGCCGACACAGTCGCGTCGACGACGACGCGCAAGGTCTATTGGCGGCTATTGCCGCTCAGCATCCTCACCTATCTGCTTTGCTATCTCGACCGCATCAATGTCGGCTTCGCCGCGCTGACGATGAACAAGGATTTGGGGCTCGATGCCGCGGTCTTCGGTTTGGCCGCCGGTGCGTTTTATTGGGGTTACTTCCTGTTTGAAGTTCCAAGCAACATGATCCTGGAAAAGGTCGGCGCGCGCATCTGGATCGCGCGCATCATGATCACCTGGGGATTGCTCTCGGGCGCCACAGCCTTCTGCGTCGGTCCGTGGAGCTTCACGATCATGCGCTTCCTGCTCGGCGTGGCCGAAGCCGGGCTTTATCCCGGCATGCTGTTGTTCTTCACCTACTGGTTCCCCGATTGGCATCGCGCCCGCATCGTCGCCGGTTTCACCATCGCGTTGCCGCTTGCGGTCGCAGTTGGATCGCCGACATCGACGGCGCTGCTCGGGCTTAATGGCGTGTTGGGTCTCGCAGGCTGGAAGTGGATGTTTATTGCCGAGGCAATACCGACAGTGCTGATGGGTATCTTCTTCCTGATATATGTCACTGACCGACCCGCTCAGGCTCATTGGCTCAGCGACGAGCAGCGGACCTGGCTTATCAACACACTTGAGGATGAGAGACGTCTCATCGAATCAAGACACAAGGTGAGCTTTTGGGAATCGTTCTGGAATCCCAAAGTTCTGATCATGACGCTGAACTATTTCGGCATCGTCACCGCGAGTCTCGGCCTGCTGCTGTTCTTGCCGCAAATGATCAAGCAGCTCGGACTGACCAATATGCAGGTCGGATGGGTCGCATTGATCCCTTATCTCTGTGGCGCCATCAGCATGATAATCTGGGGCTGGTACTCGGACCGCATCAATGAACGGCGGTGGAATCTGTTTATCGCCTGCGTGGTTGCTGCCATCGGCCTTATCGTCGCGGGACAGACCATCGGCACGCCGTGGGCCGTCGTCGGCATGTCGATCGCGGCGATCGGCCTCTATGGATCGAAAGGCCCGTTCTGGACCTTCCCGTCGATGATCCTGACCGGCAGTGCCGCGGCATCCGGCATCGCCTGGATCAATTGCATCGGCAATCTCGGCGGCTTTATCGGCCCGTCGGTGGTTGGATGGGCCAAGGAGCACACCGGCAGCTTTGCCAGCGGGCTCTATGTGCTCGCTGGCTTCGCCCTGCTGGCGGCGGTATCGACGTTCGGGCTCACGCTCAAGAGCCCGGTGCGGCATCCGGAACTCGCCGGCGTGCCGGCGGAATAAGAACCGCGCCAGATAAGCTCAGGCGAGTGCGCTTGCACCCGCCTGGGCCACCTGTTCGTCCTCATGCGATTGCACGCCGGACACGCCAATCGCGCCGACGCATTCATTCTCGTGCATCACTGGCACGGCGCCCTGAATCAGAATTCCGGCCGGGAAGCCGGCAAATGCCGGACGTTCCTTCAGACGATCTTCGAAGAACTTGCTCGGGCGCTTAGTCATCGCCGAGGTCTTGGCCTTGCCAAGGGACACTTCCGCGGTGATGGCGGAAGCGCCATCCATGCGCAGCGCAGCCAGCAGAAAACCGCCGTCATCCACAATCGAGATCGAGACTGGCCATTTATTTTTGGCGGCTTCAGCTTCGCAGGCGGCGAGCATCTTCTTGACGTCGGCCGCAGTCAGGCAATGTTTCGTACGCATGGTTCCTCCAAATTGATTTGGCCATCATAAACTGCCGGCGCGTATAAGGGCAGGAAATGTCAGCGCAATGAAAAGCGGATCGGGACGGTAAGATGAAGCTGGTCTTCCGACATGCTGGCGGGGAACGCTGGTAGCGGTTGTGCGCGCTGGATCAGCGTAAGAACCTCGGCGTCGAGATCGGCAAAGCCTGAACCGGTGACGATGCGACGCGATAGGACGTGACCGTCACGGTCCATGACGAAGTCGAGCAGCACCACGCCTTGTTCATTGTGTTCCCGCGCTCCGCTTGGATAGCTCTTGAACTGTTGCAGATGTTTCAGCAGCAAACTCTGCCATGATGGATCGATTTTTGGCGAGCTGGCTTCGGTGCGCACAGTGGTGCGCGGCGCCGGGCTCGTCTCCTGAACTTTCTCTGGCGGTTTCTCTTCTGGCAGCACCGCGTCGGTAGATGTCTCCTGCGGCGGTGTCGGCGTATCGACCTTCGCCTGCTCCTGCTGATCGATCTCCGGCGCGGTCAGTTCGACTGATACGATCGGCGTGTCGTCGCCGATTTCGGTGTCCGGTGCGTGCCAGAACATGTAACCGCCGACTGCCGCGACATGGACCAGCACGACGAATGCCGCGGCGACGGACCAGCGCATAAGATCGCGCGGATTTTGGTCCTCAAACCACGGCAGCGTGCGCGTGTTCATGGCGTATCCCGCGACTCAAGGCCAACCAAAGCTACTTTCAGGTACCCCGCACCGCGCAAAACGTTCATGACCTGCATGACATCGCCGTAGGGAACGGCGCGGTCAGCGCGCAGGAAGATGCGTTCGTCTTTGTTCGATCCGGTCGCGGCGTCGAGCGCTGCCGGCAACGCTGCCGGCGTCACCGTGTCGTCGCCGATGGCGAGAGTAAGATCGGTTTTGACCGTGAGAAACACCGGTTTGTCAGGTCGTTGCTGCCGCGCGGTATTGGAGGAGGGCAGGTCGACCGGCACATCGACGGTCGCAAGCGGTGCCGCCACCATGAAGATGATCAGGAGCACCAGTATCACGTCGATGAACGGCGTGACGTTGATGTCATGCACCTCGTTCAGTTCATCGGAGCCGTGATCGAGACGAATGGCCACCGGCTTACTCCGCGGCTTGTGCGAGCGGCAGTTTGGCGCGGTCGAGGTCGCGGCTGACCAAACGCATCACCAGCGAGGAAGCATCACCAAGCAAGGCGCGATAATGCGCTGTCGAACGCGCCAATACGTTGTAGATCATGACCGCCGGAATGGCAGCCACGAGGCCGAAAGCGGTTGCGAGCAAGGCTTCCGCGATGCCCGGCGCCACCACGGCAAGGTTTGTGGTGTGAGCATTCGAAATGCCGATAAAGCTGTTCATGATGCCCCAGACGGTACCGAACAATCCGACGAACGGCGCGGTCGAGCCGATCGTCGCAAGAATGCCGGTTCCGCGTGAGATCTTTCGGCTGGCCGCCATCTCCATTCGCTCGAGCTGCCAGGCGATACGCTCCTTCAGGCCGTCGCCGCGCGCGTTCGCCGACAAACGAATTTCCTGAGCTGCGGCTTGCATGAGCTGGGCAGCCGTGCCGTCTTTTTCACGGAGCTGTTCGTGCGCCTGCGCCAGGGTCGCAGCACCGTTGAGTATACGAAGCCCGCGATAAATCTGACGGCGCGCGGCAGCAAGTTCAAAAGCCTTTGCGACGTAGACCGTCCAAGTAACAAGCGAGGCAAAGGCAAGCCCCATCATGACCAGCTTCACGACGATGTCAGCGTGGAGGAACATTCCCCACGGGGAGAGGTCCTGCGGCAGTAGCGCCCGGCCGATCGATGTCTGGCCGGGTTGCGCCTCCGGAACGGGCGTGGCCGCGTTCGGCTGAGCGGATGGGGCTGCAGCGGTCCCAGCAGCGTCCGGTGCTGTGGCAGTTGGCTGGGTTACAGCTGGAGCGGCTGCCTCAGCGTTTGGTTGAGCAGCGGCAGGAGCCGGCACGCTCGGCGCGGTTGCTGTCGGCTGGGAAACCGGAGGCGTGTTTTGCGCGTATGCGGCGGGTACCGCGGCGAAAAGCGCGCTGGCTGCCAGTATTGCAAGAAGAAGCAAGCCAACGCTTCGCGCTTGCCGGGTAGGGGTCGATGGCGCGGCTCGCCGTGCCCAAGCAGTGTTCTTGGTCTTGATGGTCATTTCTGCCTTCCGTCGCGGCCACGAATGCTCCACATTTTCTTTAGAACAATGAGAAACTGATGGCTTTTCAATATCTTCAGCCGATTGCTCAAGCACGGTCAAGCGGTGCACTGGAAGTCCCGGCAAATGTGTAACGGCCGTTTCGGTCTGCATTCTGCGCTTTCCTAGAGTTCGTTCATGGCAAGGTTTTGTTTGCGGTCGTGGCGCGCACCGAATAGTTGTCGCATCACATGCCGGGCCCCTCTTCTGATCTTGCAGACGGTACGAACGGCTTGGCGCGGCCGGCAAATGAGGCGCTCTACCAGGCAACTGGCAGCCGATAGTTCACACCGGCCCTTACGAGATTATCTTGCAGCCGCCCGGTGACCGAAGCGAACGGCGGCCCGACCTGCGCCACATCGAAATTGCCGGTGTCGACATAAAGGTATTCGATGCGGGCGCTGAGACTGTCGGTTATGGCAGCTTCCAGACCTGCACCAGCCGTCCATGCTCCGTGTGTGAATGTCGTACTAGACGAGCCAATGGCGCCAACGTTCACTGTAGAAACAAGCTGGGTCGCTGCGCCGCCCGCTGTCGCGTAGAGCAACAATCGGTCAAACGCGATTCCGATCCGGCCGCGTAACGATCCGATCCACGGGATTTGCGCTGTGCCCGAAGCAATTCCGGCTGTAATCGACTTAGTCTCCATGGTGCCGTCGAAATCGGCTTCGACGCCCAACACGGCGGCGCCGGTCTGGTAGTTGTAGCCAATCTGAGCGCCGCCAATTCCCCCGGGGATGTTCGCGCTACCGGAGCCGCCGCCGCCGGAGACTGTCTCGGTCAAATTTGCGCCCGCGTAGCCGGCATTCAGACCGACGTAGAGGCCTGTCCAACTAAAAGGCGCCGGCGCGAGAGGCGGCGGCGATAAGTCGGCGCCGCACGCAGCGTTCGCGACGGCTACAAGGGCGATAGCGGCAACGAGTATTTTTGCGCTCAATGACATGACAGACCTCATATCTTCTTCGAAATGCCGACGTAGAAGCCGCGCCGCGGTCCGTATTGCGGGGCGAACACGCCGATGCCGGTGCCGCTTCTGATTTGATAGACGGTGTCGAACAGGTTCACGACGTCGAAGCGCACCGTCAGCGGCTTGCCGTCGGGCATGTCGAATTCGTGAGAGATGCCGGTGTTGAACTGCGCGTACGGCGACTCAGTGCCGATATTGGCGTCGCCGGTGCGCAAGCCCGAACCGTAGATCATATCGGCGCTGACGGACGTCCCACACAGCGTGTCCCACCACGTCTCGCGGGCATAGGATGGCCGTCCGCAAAATTTATATGAGGCACCGGCCGAACCGGTCACGAGCTGGGTGTGATCGGTGTAGATCCAGTGCGAGTCGATGTATTGCAGCTCGGTCAAGCCACCCAGGTCGGCCTGTGGCGTGACATTGTCGAACAGATACTGGTTCGACACGACATTCGTCGCCTTCTCCTGGCTGACCGCGAGATTGGCGTAGGCCTGGAAATTGCCCGCATGGTATTTGCCGCTGAACTCGATGCCTTCGACTACGCCCTTGGCGTAATTGAATGCGCTCAAGACCAGCGCTTGACCGAAATTGCCATTGTCGATGAGGTCCGTCGCTATCTTGTAATAGGCGTCGATGCCAAGATCGAGCGAGGGGCAATCTTTCGCCGGTTCTGTCGTGCATTTGAAGGGAATCGTCTGATCGACGCCGGCATCGAAATAGTGCGATCGTTCCGGTAACACAGGGTTGGTGCCGCCGCTGGCGGGCGCGCCCGTCGTGTTGTTGAACAGCGCGATATTGGCCGGTGCGGCCTCGACCAGTACCGGAGGCGTGAAATACCGCGCATAGCCGGCATGGAACGTCGTGTATTTGAAAGGCTTGTAGGTGAAGCTTAGGCGCGGGCTTAGCTGATTAGCGTCAGTGTATTCCCACATCTGGTCGAAGCGCAGCCCGGCGTTCATGGTGAGTTGGTCGGTGAGCTTCCACTCGTCCTGGGCATAGACGCCGGCGAGCCAGCCAAGCTTTGAGACGTCGTCGGTGATAGATTCCGCCGTGCCGATGGGGGGAGGTGCGGCAGTGGACTCGACCAGCGACGTGTTGTCGACCCAGGTATTCTCGGCGCTCACCGTGAAGCCCGCGCGAATAGTGTGCTGGGCATCAACCAGATACGAGCCGTCGCCCTGGAGACCATTGGTGTAAGCTTGCCGGCTGATGTCGGAGGCGATGCCATTGATGAACAGGTCGCCGACCGGATCGGGAGTGAAATGCAGATTGTCGTAACGGGTAAAGTACGACAGTTGCCCGTCGAAGCCGGGGGCAGAGCGCTGCAAAGCTAGCACGCTGTATTGGGTGAACTCAGTTTGGTTCTCGTTGAGCATTGCTGAGTTGAATGCGGGAACGGGAGGGGTCGGTACCGCAGGCGCCGGAGAGCCGGGCACGTTCGGAATCTGGAAAGTGTTGTAGGAAGTTCCGGTGATCAGGCTCAGGCGCGTATCCGGGTCGACGAACGTCGACATATAGCCGAAGCCTCTTTCCTGCTGCGAGAAATCATGGATGGCGTTGAGCGTCGGCAGCGGATTTTCGATACCCTCGGTGGTCTGCATATAGCGGCCGCTGAAGAAATATTGCACCGGTGGTGAACAGTTCGACCACCACCATGCGGCCGACGATGGCGCCTTGGTGAGGATTGTATCTTTGCTGGGGCAAGTGCTGGCGATTGTGCCGCCATAGTCGAAGCTCGGCTCGAAGGTCCCCCGGCTCCCGCCATACATGCTGACACTGCCGGAATTGTTGAAGGCATCGGCGCGGGTGGTGATGTCGATGAGGCCCACCGTGCGCATGCCGAACTCGGCCGGCAGCGCGCCGGTGACCAGCGACATGTTGCCGATAAAATCGGTGTCGAAGATGCTACCGAACCCAGTGACGCCGTCGGGCAGCATGACGCCGTTGATGCGGTACTGCACATTGGCATGATCGTTGCGGATATGCAGCGAGCCGCTGGCGGCGGAATCCTGTGAAACACCGGGCGCCTGCAACAAGGCTTTCTCGACCGTTGTATTGGTGCCTTGCGGCAGTGCCTCGATGGTGTCGTGGCTGATGGTGTCGGAGGCGGTGCCCATCGTCGTGTAGAGATGGCTGCGGCTTTCATCGAAGGCTTGGGTTTTCGCCGCCGTCTGCTGCTCCGGGGTTTGTGCTGGGGCGGCGGCGGCAGGCGCCGTCGCTGTGCGCGTCGTCGTCACACGTCGCGGTTTTGGGCTTTCCTTCCGTCCGGTGACGGTCAACTGGGGCAGGGCGACCTGGGGAGACGCGCCCCCCGGAGTGGCGGCCGTCGCAGGCGCGGGTTGAGGAGCGTCAGGTGGCGGAGTTGCGGCTGGAGGAGGGGCCGCTGGTGGCGTGACCGGATTTGCATCCTGCGCTGAGGCCAACTTGTAGAAGCCCAACAACGCGATGAACGCCAGAAAGAAAGCAAGGACAACGCGATAAACTCGATAGCTCCGAACAGACATCACACCCTCATCCAAAATGCTGGAGGCAATGGCCGATCCAACGGCCAGTGGCGGTCGTGCTGCTGCTGCAGGTCGCGAACTGAATTATCGCGAAGACGGATTGAGTGCAGCGTTCAAGCCTGGAATGTCACGAGTGCTTGAGATCCGCGCGACGCCAAGCCCGGCAACGACCGGAGCTCAAGCGGAAGGTGGGGCGCGCGATTGAAATGGCCGCCGGGGCGGTATGACAACAAAGGCAAGCGTGCGGGTTGTGCCCTCGGCGGCTTGCGGTTCGGGTAGTGTGAGTTTTGGCGCATCAGCCGCGACAGAACTGCTCAGGAGCGAGACAGTTGCGCAGATTGCACAGAAGTCGTCGACACCGGTGGTGGCTTGATCGGAGCTGAGGAACTGGGCCTGACCGTCCGTTGCCAGAGAGATCGCTTGTGTCGGGAACGGATCATTCAGCGAGCCGTAGATATCGGCCGGATGAATGTGTCCGAAAGCAAGAACGAACTGCACCGCCAAGGCAAATAGCGCCAGGTGGCTGCCCAATTTGTTCCTGGATCTAAACCAACCCATGCGGCCCCAGTGTCCGGCAGTTACGGCATCCCCGCGAAATGTAACATTGTAACATTTGCGGTGCAACTATTCTGCGCGTGGCGGGGGTGCAGCTGTGCATTCGATAAAGTGCGGCATCCGTGAAGACGGCTTGCGCGCTGCGCTCCGACGTGGTCCGAACGTCGGTGTGCAAGAGGTGCAGAAGATTGACTCGCTGGCTTTCTCTTCTGCGCCGACATGAAGTGAGGAAAAACAAATGCCGTTTCAGGATTTCCGTCAGTTTCTTGACGTGCTTCGTCAGCATGGCGAACTGATCGACATCAATCGTCCGATCGCCCTGAACGATGTCGGCAAGGCGATGAAGCAGAGCTATGTCCGTAACGGCCCGGCGATCATGTTCAATAACAACGGCACTGAGTATCCGATGGTCGCCGGTGTCTACTCGAACCGCGAGAAGGCGCTGCTGGCGTTTGAAGCCGACGAAGATTCAATCCAGGACAAGGTCCTGCACGGCCTCGATAATCCGATCCCGTCGGTGATGGCGAAAGGCGCCGCACCCTGTCAGGAGGAAATCATCGAAGGCGATGCCATCGACATCCGCAACTTTCCGGTGCCGCAATACAGTCCAAAGGATGGCGGCCCCTACATTACACCTGGCATCGTCGTGTCGGAGGATCCGGAAACCGGGATCCCGGATGTTGGCCACTATCGTTTCCTTATTCTTGGCAAGGACACGATGTCCTACTCCGCACAGCCGTTTCATCGCTTTGGCAAAAATCTCGCCAAGTGCAAGAAGCTCGGCATCGTGCCGAAAGCGGCGCTGATCATTGGAGTTGATCCAATCATCGCTTACACCTGTCAAGTGCAGGTGCCCGACACCACCGACGACTGGGCGCTGGCCGGCGGTTTGCGCGGAGCGCCAATCGAACTCGTCAAATGCAAGACGTGCGACGTGAAGGTGCCGGCAACCGCGGAGGTGGTAATCGAATTCGAGGTCGATCTTAACACCACCGTGCTCGAAGGACCGCTCGGCGAATACACCGGCTATTACACGCGGCCGTCGCAGAAGCCGGTGGCGCGTATTACCGCTATCACACACCGCAAGAAGCCGATCTTCCAGGGGTTGCTCACCGGCAAGCCGGTGACCGAGAACCATATCCTCAAGCAGATTCCGTTCGAGGCCTCATTCCTGCGGCAGCTTAAGGGGCAATTCCCGACCATCAAGCAGATATCGGTGCGCGCGTCGGCCGGCGTGTCTTTCTATGTCGTGATCTCGATGGAACCGCGTTTTGCCGGCGAGGCGCGCCAGGTGATTCTCAACGCGATGTCGAGCAACATCCGGCCGAAATGGACGATCATTGTCGATCCCGATATCGACGTGCATTCATCGACGGATGTCGAATGGGCGCTTGCTTTCCGCGTACAGCCGGAGCGCGATGTCATTACGGTCGGCAGCATGCCGGCAGGACCGTCCGACCCCTCGGTCGATTTGAGCCGCGATCGCACCATGCGAACCGCGTCGCAGATCGGCATCGACGCTACGCGGCCATTCGGCGAACATTTCTACGACGTTGCCGATGTTCCGGGCTGGGAAGATTTCAAGGTGCCGGAGCTCGACGAACGGCGGTAGCCTAAACCGGCTCGGCGTCAATTAGCACGAAGGCGACCACCGCCGGCTCATTGGTGCGGTTGCTCCAGGCGTGGTTGGTGCCGCGCTGGACCAAGGCGTCGCCAGCAGTCAGCAGCACTTCACCATCATCCATCATGGCGTAGATCTCGCCTGACAGTACGATGGCGTAATCGATGCTATTGGTTTTGTGGAAGCCGGCATGGCGCGGATTGCCGCGATCGGTCGCTGCAGCGCGACCGGAGCCGTCGTCGGGCAGCCTTTCCTCGTGAGCAATGGCGGCGAGCCGTTCGCTGTCCGGCGGATATTCGATGACGCGAAATACCGATCCGTTCTTCGGCGGCAGCAGACGGTGCGAGCGGTCAATGGCGTCTTTGCTGCCATGATTGTCCGCGGGCGTACTGGTCGTCTCCCAAAGCTCGTGAACGATGGCACTGCCCTTAGTGCGGCTGAATACATGAGGCGTCGGCGCGTCGACGATGAAGGTCGAGCGGCCATCAATATCGTGGCCGGTCACGACGCGGCGGAAGGATTTCGCCATTGTTGTTTCCTCGTTAGCGGCAGCCTTTGAGCGGGCTTGCCGTGCTGATGAGTTCGAACGGACCAAGCTCTTTCGCGACGTCGGCCGCATAGCTTGTATCGACCAGTTTGTCGGCCGGTGAAATTTTTTCGATCGTGCCTTCGCGTTGAAAGAACGCCTGCATGTCGAGAATGCTCGCAACATTGAAGTCGCCGTTCGGCGTCCGCGATTGCCACGCCATGCGGTCGAGCAGGTCGCGATCGGTGCCGATGCGGTTCTTCAGGAAGATGTCGACGATCTCGGCGCGATTCGGCCCGTGATGATAGGCTTGGCAATAATCGCGGCCGGCGCGCGCCAGCGCCACGAATAATTTCCTCGCGATGTCGCGGTTCTTCCGTGCCCAATCGGTATTGACGACGTAGCCGACGCTGCTCATCGGCAGCGGGTGGATATAGTCGTCAGGATCGGCCCATGGCACGCCGATCTTCTGTTCGACCATCCGCTCGGTGAACGGCGCGACTTCCATCGCGGCGTCAAGCGCGCCGTTCGCCATTGCCGCGGCCATTTGCGAAAACGCGAGGTTCTTGGCGTCGATATCTTTCAGTCCGAGCTTGGCCGAGGCGAGCACGGCAGCGACTTCATACATCGAGGTCGAGCCGGGTGAGCTTAGCCCGACGGTGCGGCCTTTAAGGTCGGCAGGCGTGCGTATCCGATCTTTCAGGTCGCTGCGGACGATGATCTGGTGATAGGTCGGCGACGAGCCGCTTTCGAGTGCCAGCGCGACCGGCAGCCCCTGCGCCACCGAATTGTAGAAGCCGGCATTGATGCCGCCTTGCGCGACCTGCACCTGATTGGTGGCAAGGAACGCGACAGCCTTGCCGAGCGAATCGATGCGCTCGATATCGACGTCGAGGCCGGCGTCGCGGAAATAGCCTTTATCGAGCGCGACGTAGGTCGCGCCGCCGGGCACGCTTGGCACCACCGCGATCGTGATCTTTTGCGCGGACGCCGGCGCGACCAGCCCTGCGAGGGCCATCAGGATGAGAAGGGAACGCATCTACGCTTACCGCCCTGAAGCAATCATTGCGTTTTAAGGTACCACTGCAAAATTTGCTCACCGGTCCAGAATTCAACGCCGTCGAACTTGCGCACATAGTCATAGATCGCTTCGAGATATTTGATCCGGTGTGGCTGACCGCTGAGATAGGGATGAATGGCGAGTGCAAGGATTTTCGCGCGGTGCTCGCTCTCCGCGTAAAGGCGGTCAAACTGATCGATGGTGCGCTTGAACAAATAATCGGACTCGTGGTGTTGCACCGCCATCATCGGAATGTCGTTGAGCTCCATCGTGTAGGGCAGCGTCACCAGCGGACCGTGGGTCGTGTTGATCGTTGTCGGTTCGTCATCATAGACCCAGTCGCCGATATATTTGATGCCGGCTTGCGTCAGCAGATCAGGTGTTTCCAAAGTCTCGGTCAGGCCGGGTCCGAGCCAGCCGACAGGCCGCTTGCCGGTGAACCGCTCAATCACGTCGAGCGAGCGCGCGATCATTTTCTTCTGATCCGGCTCATGGTGGATCGGTCCCTGCTGATAGGAATGGCCCATGAATTCCCACGCGTCGATTTTGGCTTCTTGCGCGACGCGCGCATAGTCCTCGCAAACCCGGGCGTTAATCGCGAGCGTCGGTTTGATTTGCAGGCGTTTGAACAAATCGAAGAAACGCCAGACGCCGACTCGCATGCCGTATTCGTGCCAGCTCCAGTTCGGCACGTCGGGAAGCAGCGTCTGTCCGGTGGGCGGCGCGAGCACCTGCCGCGCCATCGGCTGGCCGATGTCCCAAACCTCGAGGTTGACGATGCTCCAGAACACCAGCCGCTTGTTGTCGGGAAGCTTGAGCGGCGCACGGTCGACGATCGCGGAGAACGGCGTACGCTCACGCGGCAGCAGCGGTCCGCGGCGTTTTTTCGCGATGCGTCTTTTCATGCGTCCCCCTGTCCCTAGGCCGGGGCGCAAACCCTATGTTGCACATTCACTTACGGCAAATCTGCCGCGGCAGTGCCTTGGACCCAGCCAATCAAATCCTTGTTAGAGGGCGACGAGATCGCTTGTAGTTTGCGGCGAGTAGAGCATGTATGGAACCAATGCCCGGGCGACCGATTAAAGTCCTAGCCATTGTGATTGCACGATAATCCCGCCATTTGCGGACTCCCCAATGACACGCTCCGCCGTTTCCAACCGTATTCAGCCCGTTGTTGCGGCCACTGTTCGCGCGACTGCTACCATTGGGCGGCAAGATTCTCGCAACTGTTGGCTGACCGCATTTCGCACGGTGCGGGCGGAAACCGAGCGGCGTGCCGCGCCGCTGTCAGCTGAAGACCAGGTCATCCAGTCGATGCCGGACGCGAGTCCGACCAAATGGCACCGCGCCCACGTCACCTGGTTTTTCGAGCAATTTCTGCTGCGGCCGTTTGCGCCAAGCTATCGCGTCTTCGATGAGCGTTTCGCTTATTTGTTCAATTCCTACTACGTGGCCGCAGGTCCCCGTAAGGCTCGTCCGCAACGCGGCATGATTACGCGTCCGACGGCAGCGGAAGTCGGCGCTTATCGCGCTCATGTCGACGCCGCTGTTTGCGAATTGATCGAAACTGCTGAAAATCTGGACGAGATTGTTCCGATTATCGAGATCGGCCTGCATCACGAGCAGCAACACCAGGAGCTGCTTCTCACCGATATACTTCACGCATTCTCTTTCAACGAGACGTACCCGGCTTACGATCCGGATTGGCAATGGCCGCAAACAAGAAACGACGAGGCGGCGCCGGCAGGTACAGTGATCGATGGTGTTCACAAGATAGGTCACGCCGATAGCAGCTTCTGTTTCGACAATGAGCAGCCGGTCCACGACGTGCTGCTGCACCCGGTGCGGCTTTCCGCTTCGCTCGTGACCAACGGCGAGTGGCTCGAGTTCATGGCCGAAGGCGGCTATGCGGCACCGGCACTCTGGCTTTCGGACGGTTGGAACACGGTGGAAACGCAACGCTGGGACGCGCCAGGCTACTGGACCAGCATCGACGGCGTCTGGCATTCGATGACGCTTGGCGGTCTGCGCCCGATCGATCCGGCTCTGCCAGTTTGTCATATCAGCTATTACGAAGCAGATGCGTTCGCGCGATGGGCAGGCAAGGATCTGCCCACGGAAGCCGAATGGGAGGCCGCCGCCAGAAGCGGAGTGCTGGTTGACCCATACGACGTCGTCTGGCAGTGGACTCGCAGCGCCTACACCCCATATCCCGGGTACAAGCCGGCGCCCGGGGCGTTGGGCGAATATAACGGCAAGTTCATGGTCAATCAGATGGTACTGCGCGGCTCGTCGCTCGCGACGCCCACCGGGCACACCCGCCCGACCTACCGCAATTTCTTCTATCCGGCGGCGCGCTGGCAGTTCAGCGGCCTGCGCCTGGCCGCCTACGAAAACTGAGACCATCATGGCTCGAGCCGTCCAAACCGCGCGCGGCGCGGGATCGACAATATCAACGAGCGCTTTTGCGGCCGACGTCGTTGCGGGTCTGACCGCGAAGCCGAAACGGCTGCCACCGAAGTATTTTTACGATCTCGCCGGCTCGGCGCTGTTCGAGCGCATTACGCATTTGCCGGAATATTATCCGACGCGCAGCGAACTCGGAATTCTCAAGGCTAATGCGCCGGCGATCGCGTCGCTGTTCCCGCCGAATTGCGCGTTGGTCGAGTTCGGCGCTGGCTCGAGCCGTAAGGCGCGCATTCTGCTCGGCGCCGCGGCGACGGTGGAGGCCTATGTTCCGGTCGACATATCCGGCGATTTCATCGAGCAGGACGCCGCGCAGCTACGCCGCGATTTTCCGCGCCTGACTGTCGTTCCGTTGGTCAGTGATTTCGCGCAACAGCTCGAGTTTCCACCGGCGATCGCAAACTTGCCGCGTGTCGGTTTTTTTCCGGGCTCGACTATCGGAAATTTCGAGCCGCACGAAGCATGCAGGTTCATGCGCCACGTCGGCGGACTGTTGGGCAAGGATGGCATCCTGGTAATCGGCGTCGATCTGATCAAGGACAAGGACGTTCTTTTTCGCGCTTACAATGACGCCGAAGGCGTGACCGCTAAATTCAATTTCAATCTGCTGGTACGGATCAATCGCGAACTCGGCGCTAACTTCAACCTCGGCGCCTTTGAGCACCACGCCTTCTACAACAGCGAGCAGAACCGGATTGAAATGCATTTAGCGAGCCTGCGCCGGCAGAAGGTGAAGGTGAACGGCACCACGATCGATTTTCGCGCCGGCGAAACCATCCACACCGAGAACAGCTACAAATACACGATCGAATCATTTCAGGCTTTGGCGCGCGGTAGCGGCTGGACTCCGCGCAAGGTTTGGACCGACGGGTTTTTCAGCGTCCATGCGTTGTCTTTCGACGGATTAAAGAAAGACGATTGAGCAACCGCGCCGTTCTGCGACGCCGGTCCGTTGGCTTTTAGTTCTTCACGCACATCAAGGCCGCCGCATACAAGCGGCTCAAGGCGCATTTTGGGGTCCAGCAAGGGTCGCCTCGTTTTGGCCAAAGCCCTATAGTTCTGCTGTCCCGGTCTTTTGAGAGATTAGCGGATGCGTCGGTTGTCGTTTGGTCTCGCGGTGCTGATCGCGTTTTCCGCAAACGCACAATGCGCGCCTGCACCGGAGCAGGTCAAAATCGGCATTGGCTACGGTCTCGCGTTTTTACCGTTCTACATTTGCGAGGATCTGAAACTCGTCGAGAAATACGCCAAGGCCGGTCATCTCGATATCAAGGCCAGTTATACGCGCTTTCTCGGTTCAGGCCCGGTGCAGGACGCAATCGGTTCCGGTGCGATCGACATGGGGCCGTTCGGCACCGCGCCTTTCCTTGCCGCCTGGCAGCAGCAGAAAGACTCGCCGCAACAGATCGTCATCGTGTCCGGCATCACCACGATGCCGCTGACGCTGGTGAGCGACCGGCCGAATGTCGCCTCGATTTCCGACCTTGGCCCGACAGACCGGATCGCAATGCCGTCTCTGACCGCGCCGCAGATGTTCGTGCTGCAGATGCAGGCGGGAAAAAACTTCAACAAGTCCGATCACTTTGACGGTCAAGTCATGGCATTGCCGCCAGCGGATGCGCTGTCCGCACTGATCAATGGGGAAGGGATGGTAACGGCCTATTTTGCCTCGCCCCCTTACACTGAGCTTGCGCTCCGCGACGGCAAGATTCATCCGGTTCTCAATTCCGCCGATGTATTCGGCGGCAAGGCCTCATTTTTAATGATGGGCGCAACGCGCGCTTTCATCGATGGACACCCCGCGATCCCCGACGTAATCGACAAAGCGATCGACGAAGCCTCGCACATCATTCACGACGATCCGCGCCGGGCGGCGGAGATTTATCTGACGCATGAGCCATCAGGGGCGCTCAACGAGTCGGTTATTGAAACGGTATTGCGCGAGATCAAGGACGAGTTCAGCGCCGGAATTTACGGCGTGAAGGCTTATTCGGATTTCATGGTCCAGCAGGGCGAGCTCAAAGAGGCGCCGCGAAGCTGGCGGTATATCGTTGCGCCCTCGATGATGAACTGGCCGCGCAGTTAGCCCGCATGGCAGCCCATTCCGGAACCGCGCTTGACGCAACTGCGGCATGAGGCGAGAATCCGAGTCAACAAAGCTCACAATTAATCGGATTATGGGCCATTTCTGGGAGGTTTCCGATGTCGAAGCGCAGTCCATCTGCGGCCGCAAATCGTCGTAATTTCCTCAAAGGTGCAGGTCTTGTCGGCGCAGCCGCTGCGGTTGCTGCACCGGTCGCCGCCAATGCGATGCCCGCCGCACAGCTTGAAAAGTCCAAAATCGGCCTGCCAGGGCCGCTCCAGGTTGCAGCCGAGAGCCTTCCGCCATCCGGCGACCCGGTCAACCAGACGTCGAGCGGCGGCGACTTCATGACCGACGTCATCAATTCGCTCGGCGTCGAGTACATGTTCATTAATTGCGCATCGAGCTATCGCGGCCTGCACGAAGCCATCATCAATCACGGCAACAACAAGCCCGAAATCATCACCTGCGTGCACGAGGACATCGCAGTGCATATGGCGCAGGGTTACGCTAAAATGGCAGGCAAGCCGGCCGCCATGGCCTGCCACGGCGTCGTCGGTCTGCAACACGCAACCATGGCGATGTATAACGCTTGGTGCGATCGGGTGCCTGTCCTGGTGTTCGGCGGTAACATCATGGAGGCCGACAAGCGCGCTCCGGGCGCCGAATGGCTCCACTCCGGCGTCGACATCGGCCAGATCGTTCGTGAGTTCACCAAGTGGGACGATCAGCCGGCCTCGTTGCAGCATTTCGCCGAGTCAACCGCCCGCGCCTACAAGATCGCGACCACATCGCCGATGGGGCCGGTTTTCATCGCGCTCGATGCCGAGTTGCAGGAAAACCCGATCCCGGAGGGTGCGAGCCTGCAAATTCCAAAATTCGCGCCGGTCATTCCGCCGCAAGGTGATCCCGCGGCCATCGCCGAAGCGGCGAAGATGCTGGTCAATGCGCAGAATCCGCTCATCGTCTGCGATCGCGTGGCGCGCACGCCGGCCGGCATGGCGAACCTCGTGGCGCTGGCAGAAGCGCTGCAATGCGGCGTCATCGACAATGCAGGGCGCATGAACTTCCCGTCGCGGCATCCGCTCAATCAGAGCTTCCGCCGCGGCTTGATCGGTCAGGCCGATGTCATCCTCGCAATGGAGATGAACGATCTCTGGGGCACGCTCACCCATTTCAGCGATCGCATCGAGCGCCGGTCAAAGCCCGCTTACAAGAAAGACACCAAGATCGTCACGCTTGGCACCCGCGACCTGTTCCAGAAATCCAACTACCAGGATTTCGGCCGCTGGCAGGATGTCGATCTCGACATTGCCGGTGACGCAGAAGCCTCGCTTCCGGCCTTGACCGAGGCGGTGAAGCGCCTGACCGACGACGGCCGCAAGGCTGCCTTTGCCGATCGCGGCCAGAAACTCGCCAAGGCCCATCTTGCGATGGTCGAGCAATCGAAGACCGATGCAACGATCGGCTGGGATTCGAGCCCAATCACGACCGCTCGGATGTGCGCGGAAGTGTACGACGCGATCAAGAACGAGGATTGGTCGGTGGTCGGGACCGCGATCCGTCTGAACTGGATGCATCGGCTGTGGGACTTCAATAAGCCCTATCAATGGAATGGTGGTTCGGGCGGTGCTGGAATTGGTTACAATTTGCCGGCCTCGCTCGGTGCGGCGCTCGCCAACAAGAAGGAGGGCCGCTTCACGGTTGCCTTCGGCGGCGACGGCGACTTCATGTTTAATCCGGGCACATTGTGGACGGCCGCGCATCACAAGATTCCGATGCTCTACATCGTCCATAACAATCGCGCCTATCACCAGGAGTACATGTATCTCGTGGCGATGGCTGCGCGGCATGGCCGCGGCGTCGAGAAGATGGATATCGGCACCACGATCAAGGATCCGAACATCGATTACGCCACTATCGCGCGCGGCATGGGCGTGCATGGCGAAGGTCCGATCACCGATCCGAAAGACCTTGGGCCGGCGCTGCAACGCGCCGTTCAGGTGGTCAAATCGGGCGAGACCGCTGTGGTCGACGTTGTCACCGATCCGCGCTGAGGAGCATTGCAATGATCAGGAATAAGCGTATCGCGGCGGCTGTGTTTGGCGTTGCCGCACTGTGTGCGGGTGCGTTCGCTGCGGCACAGGCACAGGACGCCTCGCCGTCCGGCGACGCCGCAAAGGGCAAGAAGATTTTCCTCACGATCGGTTGCTTCACCTGTCACGGCCGATCAGGCCAGGGCGGCGCCTATAACGGTCCGGCGCCGATCCTTGCGCATACCATGCTGCCGTTCGACGGTTTCAAAGGACAGATCCGCAATCCGGCAGATGACATGCCGGCGTTTCCCCCTGCCGTGCTTTCGGACCAGGACATCGCCGATATCTACGCGTTCGTGGAAACTCTGCCTGGAGCTGGTTCGGCGAAGGATCATCCAATCCTGAACGACTGAATTTGAATTCGACGATCAATATGCCGGCGGCTCCATGCCGCCGGCATATGCTTGTGAGCTTGATCCCCGCCTTCTTAGACTTCATTTCATTGCGCTGAACAGGAAAAATTATGGCCGAAGCAATCAATGTCATCACGATCTGCGGCAGCCTGCGTAAGGGCTCCTTCAACGCTGCGCTGGCGAGCCAGCTTCCGGGTTTTGCGCCCCCCGGGATGTCGATCAAGCCTGCGCCGGCCTGGGACAAGATGCCGATCTATAATCATGACATTCAGGCCAGCACCGGCTTTCCTGCGGACGCCGAGACATGGGCCGCCGCCATTCGCGGCGCCGACGGCGTGATTATCGTTTCACCGGAATATAACTGGAGCATCCCCGGCGGCCTGAAGAATGCAATCGATTGGGTGTCGCGGATGAAGGACGTGCCGTTCAGGGACAAGCCCGTCGCAATCCAGTCCTGCGCCGGTGGCCAGCTCGGTGGTGGCCGCATGCAATATCACTTGCGGCAGTGCCTCACTTCGATCGACGCCCATCTATTCGGCAAGCCGGAAATCCTTGTCACGTTCGCGATGAAGAAGTTCGATGAGAAGACGCTCGAGCTGACCGACCAGCCGACCGTCGATATCGTCAAACAGCAACTCGCCGGCTTCGAGAAATATGTCCGCCGACTGAGCGGGAAGCACTGACCATGGCGCGCCTTGATGGCCGCGTTGCGATCCTCACCGGCGGCGCCAAGGGGATCGGCCGCTATTACGCGCAGCGGCTGGCAAGTGAGGGCGCCCGCTTGATGATCTCCGACATTGCCGACGGTGCGGATCTCGCCGAAGAGCTCGCGCAAGAGCACGGCGCCAACTCGGTGGCGAGCGCCGTCGCCGATGTCAGTGACGAGGGCGCGGTGAAGTCGCTTGTGGCAAAAACCATGGAGCGCTTCGGCAAAATCGACATCCTGGTCAACAATGCTGCGCTGTTTGCACCATTGCAGGAGCAAAAGGTCACCGAGATCGACGTCGGCCTTTGGGACAAGGTGATGTCGATCAATATCCGCGGGGTGTTCCTGATGACCAAGCACGTCGCGCCGCACATGATCGCGCAGAAGTACGGCAAGATCATCAATATCAGCTCGGGTACGGTGGCGCGCGGCATCCCCAACTTTGCGCATTACGTTACATCGAAGGGGGCTGTGACGGCCTTCACCCGCTCGGTGTCGCGTGAGCTCGGCGAGTACAATATCTGCGTCAACAATCTGGCGCCGGGCTTCACGCTCAGCGACAGCGTGATCGAGGAAAACCCGCAGCACCTCGAGCATTCGCAGGCGCCGTCAATTGCGCGCCGGGCTCTCAAGCGTGATCAATACCCTGAGGATTTGCTGGGAGCGCTGCTGTTTCTGTCGTCTGCCGACAGCGATTTTGTCACGGGCCAGACCATCGCGGTTGACGGCGGCGCCACCAATAACTGACGCCGGGACAAGCGGTGGGGCGGCGCGCCCGCATGGCAGGCCCGCTTTTGGCTCGTTAACGCGCTATTTCCGTAAGCCGCGGCTTTGACTATATTCCGTTCAAATAACCGGCTCACACGCTTCACGGAGGATGCCATGGCGGTTGCCACTGCGACAAAGACCGAGAACGGTAAACACGACCCCAAACACAATATCGAAGCCATGCGGGAGGCCTTCTATGACCGTATCGCCGAGAAGGACATGGCGCCGCTCTGGAAGGTCATGAAGTCGGTCGTCACCAATGAGCCGGTGACCCGCTGCTCGCCTCATGTCTGGCGCTACGACGACGTCAAGAAGCTGGTCATGGAGTCGGGTGGGCTTATCTCCGCCGAGGAGGCCGAGCGCCGCGTCCTCATTCTTGAGAACCCCACTCTGCATGGCGAGTTGAAGGCGACCAATACGTTGTTCGCCGGCGTGCAAATGATCCTGCCGGGCGAAGTCGCCCCGGCCCATCGTCACGTCTCCTCGGCCATTCGGTTCGTGCTGGACGGCGAGGGCGCCTATACCGCGGTCGAAGGCGAAAAGGCTTTCATGTCGCCGGGTGATTTCGTGATCACCGCGAACTGGGCGCCGCACGATCACGGCAATACCTCGAAAGACCCGATGCTGTGGCTCGACGTGCTCGATTTCCCTGCGGTCAATTTCTATGAGGCTTCGTTTGCCGAGCACTTCGACGACGCCACGCAGGAGACCAAGCGGCAGGACGGCGACTTACTGAATTTCTATGGTTCGGGCGTGCTGCCGGACGGCACCAAGACGATGGCCCGTACGCCAGTGATCAACTACACCTACAAGCGCACCCGTCCGATCGTCGAGCGGATGATGCAGGCCGGCGAGATCGACAAGCGGCACGGTGCCCGGGTGCGCTATGCCAACCCGGCGACCGGCGGTTCGGTGCTGCCGACCATGGGTGCCTACCTGGCGATGCTGCCGAAAGGCTTTAAGGGCGAGCCCTATCGCTCGACCGACGGCATGATCTTCGTCTGCGCCGAGGGCAAGGGCACCACCACCGTTGACGGTAAGGTCCTCGAATGGGGGCCGCAGGACGTGTTCGTCGTGCCGTCGTGGAAGCAGTATCAGCACCACGCCGAGAAGGAGTTGGTGCTGTTCTCGATCTCCGACCGGCCGGCCCAGGAAGCGCTCGGCATCTGGCGCGAGGGTCAGTGAAGGCGGACTACGCCTTTACCCACGACGTTCCATTACAACGTGTCGTTTTCGCCTCAGGCGCGCTCGCCCGTGTCGCAGACGAGGTTGACCGACTGAAGATCAGCCGTGCAATCGTCGTCGCGACGCCCGGCAGCGGCGAACGGCTTGGCAAGAAGGTTATTGATCTCCTCGGGGCGCGCGCAGCCGTGCTTCATGCCGAGGCCGTTATCCACGTACCGAAGGCGGTTGCGGATGGTGGACTTAAAGCTGCCCATGACGTGAACGCCGATGGCGTTATCGCCGTCGGCGGCGGTTCCGCTATCGGGCTTGCCAAGGCTATCGCGTTGCAGACCGGTCTGCCGATACTCGCGGTGCCGACGACCTATTCAGGCTCGGAGGCAACACCGATCATCGGCATGACCGACGGTGAGCGTAAAATCACCGTACGCGACGCCAAGGTCGTGCCGCGAACCATTCTCTACGATCCGGATTTGACGCTCGGCTTGCCGGCCGCGGTGAGCGCCGCAAGCGGCATGAACGCTATCGCCCATTGCGTCGAAGCGTTGTGGGTGGACAGCCGCACGCCGGTCACCGTCGGTCTTGCGACAGAGGCAATGCGGCGGTTCGGACAAAGCCTGCCGGCCGTGGTCTCCGACGGCGCTAACGTTTCGGCGCGTGCCGACTGCCTGATCGCGGCATGGCTCGCTGGCACCGTCCTTAATTCAGGTACCGCGCTTCAACATAAGCTTGCTCACGTGCTCGGTGGGCTTGGGCTTCCCCATGCCGAAGCTCACGCGATCATCTTGCCGCACGTCACGCGATTTGACCTTGAAGCCGCACCCGAGGCCAGGGTGCGTCTGGAAGAGGCGCTGGTGACCGCCGATCCCGCTGGCGCGCTTTCCGGCATGTTGAACAGATTTCCGATCCCGGAGCGGCTGCGGGAAATCGGCTTCGACCGCGGCAAGGCTGATTTTGTCGCTAACGAGGTCGCTGCCGGAAAAATCACCGCGCCACGACCGGTGTCGGCAGACGACGTTCGCGCGCTGCTTTCGGCCGCTTATTGAGTCAACCTTTGCGGGGAGGTCACTCGACCGCGAAATTGCTCTCGCGCAGGACTTTGCCCCAACGTGTGGTTTCGCTGCGGACGTAGTCATTGAGTTCGCCGGGCGTGCTCGAGACTGGAATGATGCCGGCCTCTTCGAGTTTTTGCGCTACGCTTGGATCGGCATAGATCGTGGCGATGAAGTGCTGGATCTTGCCGACAATCTCACTCGATGTGCCGGCCGGCGCGTAAAACGCGATCCAGGTGGAGATGTCGCCAAGCCCGGGCACACCGGCGGCTTCGGCGAGCGGTGGCAAATCCGGCAACAGGGGCAGGGGCCGTTCGCTCAGTTTGGCGAGCGCGCGAAACCTGCCTTGTTTAACGAGCGGATAACTCGACGCCATTCCATCAATGGCGAAGTCGACGCTTCCCGTCAGCAGGCCTTCCACCGTGTCGGCACTGCCTTTGTAGGGAATGATGGCGAACGACGTGCCTGTCAGCTTGGCAAACAGCAACGCGGCGAGGCGGCCGTTGGTGGTGCCGGCGCCAAAGTTGAGCTTTCCCGGTTTGGCTCTGAGCAGGTTGAGCAGGTCTTCCACGTTCTCGGCGCCGGAGTTGTCGCGAACTTCCAGTACCGACATGTTCTTGGCGCCGAGCGAGATCGGCTGAAAATCTCTCAAGGGATCGTACGGCAGGTCTTTCTTGATCAATGGATTGAGGACCATGGTCGAATCCATAGCTGCTAGCAGGGTGTAGCCATCGGGATCGGCCCTTGCCACGTACTGCGCGCCCACCGCTGTGTCGGCGCCCGGGCGGTTCTCGATCACTACCGGCTTACCCCAAGACGCCGCCATCTCATGGCCGACGATGCGGGAGAGGATGTCGGTCGGGCCGCCTGCCGGAAATGGCACGACGATGTGGATCGGACGTCTCGGGTAATCGTCGTCGTCCTGCGCCCGGACAGGTGCGATAAAGCAGAGCGTCAGCGCGAGCAGCGCCGCCGAGGTGACAATCGAACGCTGAGCAATGGCGATCAGCTCATGCATCAAGATCTCTCATCAGCCGGCCAAGTTCCGGAGTCTCCGTGTTGTCGCCGAGCTTGTCCTTGAGTTTTTTGAGACAGCCCCACAGCACCGCCTGATTGCTGTTGACGACCGGCTTGCCGAGCGCCTGTTCGATTGCTGTGACTGCCTCGATCTGGGTGGTGTTGGTGCAGCTCAGGAATACGCCGTCAGCCTCGGGCGTATCGTTCTCGCGGGCCAACTCAAGCCATTGCTGCGGTGTCACCGCTTCGAAATCTGCGGCGGTCTTGCACTTGAGCGCTACATCCTTAACGACCGTAATTCCGGCAGCGCCAAGATAATCGATGATCTCCTTGTTCGACATATAGGGTGTCAGCAACACAAGCTTTTTCAGCCCGAGCAGCTTCAAGGCTTCGTTGACGAGACTCGACGTGGAAAGCGCTTTGATGCCGGTAGTCTTCTCGATGAGACGGATGATGCGGGCTTCGCCGTCGGCACCTTCTTTCATCGACGTATGGGTGCAATGAAAGACAATCAGGTCGGGCCCGGCGTCGGCCAGCGTCTCTGCGGCGTGAGCGATCTCGCCCGCGAGTTCATCGACTGGCTTGCTGAATTCGCCGGCAACCCGCCCGCGTGCGACGTAGATACCGAGCCTCTCCGGTGCGTAATGGTTGAACTGCGGCTCGGTCATGCGATTGACCGAGGGGATGATTAGGCCGATGCGCGCACGGGGCGCTGTGATTGCCGCCGCGCTTTTCTTTTCTGTGATGGCGTCCATGATCGCGCTCCTTGTTTGCACTATTGTACCGTCAATCCATTGGCTTTGGCCAAGGCGCCCCAATAGGCCACTTCGTTGGCCAGGAACTTGTTGAGGGCGGCGACGTCTGCATCCATGACCAGCGAAGCGTGCTGCTCGAAATACGCCCGGACATTTGGCTTCTTCAAGGCTAATCGGACTTGCTGGTTGAGCTTCTCGACAATGTCCGGCGGCAGGCCTTTTGGGCCCGTCAGCCAGAACCACGTATCGCCGTGAACGTCGGGGTAGCCCTGTTCGATGAAGGTCGGAATGTGGCTGTAGGCCGGATTGCGTTCGGCTGAGGTGACGCCAAGGGCCGCGACTTTTCCGGCCCTGATCTGCTCGCCGGATGTCAGAAGGCCCGTCATTGACATGTCGATGTGGCTGCCAAGGACGTCCATGACGCCAGAATTTTCTGCCGGCACATGGGTCAATTCGATGCCTGCCTTCCGGCCAAATTGCAGCATCAACAATTCGCCCAGCGAGCCCGGTCCGGGCGACGAGAAAGTCAGCGGTTCCTGTTTCGATTTGGCGGCTCTAACGACATCGGCGAGATTTTTAGCGCTGAGCGCGGGACTTCCGATCGCCACAAAACCGTCGGCGCCGATCATTGCAATATGGCTGAAATCCTTAAGCGGGTCGTAGCCGATGTTCGGATTGATGGCGGGACTGGTGATGTGCGGTCCCGAACCGCCAACCATGAGCGTATAGCCATCAGGCGTGGCGCGCGCGGTCAGCCCGGCGGCAATCGTTCCACTGCTGCCCGGATGGTATTCGATGAAGAACTGCTGTCCGAACGTATCCGAGAGCTCTTGCGCGATCAGGCGCCCGAATTGATCGGCGCTGCCGCCCGGCGAGAAGCCGACAATGATCTTTACCGGATGCGACGGCCAATCCTGCGCCTGCAAGCGATCGGTTGCCGCCGCCATCAGGGCGACCACGGCGACGGCAAGAAGCGGCAACGTTTTCATCGGCGCATCTCTCATTGGAGTCGCGCTTCCTATGGGTTTGCTTTCTGCATTTGATCCGGGTGTAGGATCAGTTTCTGGACACGCCAGTTAAGGATTTCTGCGACGTACAGCGTGTTCTCGCTCGGGCAGGCCATTTCATGGATCCAGCCGAACTGTTTGAGCTGCTTGCCGGAGCGGCCGAGCATTCCCAAAATCTTGCCATCGAGGGAGAGCTTGTAGATGCGGCCCGGGAGAGCATCGGAGACATAGAGCACCTGGTTCGGCGGCGGCGTGATGCAAAGTGACCAGGGTGCGCCCGGACTCATGGTGCCGCCGTTCTGCAGGTAGTTAGTGAGGTCCGGCTTGTCGCCGATCGCCGGCTGTGCGTCCGGGGCAGGCGGAATGTCGATCGTTATGATGCGCTGGAAATTTCCGTCGCTGTCGAACACCTGGATGCGCCGATTACCGCGGTCGGCGACGTAGAGGGTGCCTTTAGCATCGGCGGCAATACTGTGGACGGTATTGAACTGCGCTTGGCCCTTGCCGGGCCCGCCAAACGATTTGATCCAGTCGCCGTCCTTGCTCAGCTTGGCGACGCGCGAATTGATGTAACCGTCACTGATGAAGATATCGCCGGCTGGATCCCAGGTAACGTCGGTCGGTTGGCGGAACCGGCCGTCCTGCGCCGGCAGTGGTGGATTAACGTGTCCCCAGGCTTTGGTGTCGGCGTCGGACGCTTCCTGCTTGCGGCCGATCACCATGGTCACGCGGCCCTCGGGATTGAACCGGATGATCATGTCCGAGCCCTTGTCGACGGCCCAGATATTGTCGTCCTTGTCGATCCGCACATAGTGGGCGAACGACCAAGCATACAGGTTCTTGCCGATCTCGCGCAGGAACCGCCCTTCGGAGTCGAATTCCCACAACTGCGCGGCGGTGTTAGCGAAAGCCGGGCCTTGGCTGGATCCGCCGCGGTGGAAGACGAAGACGTGGCCCTTGGAATTGACGGCGACGCCTGACGCCTCGCCCATATACAAGTCCGGCGGCAGCTTGAGAAAATTCGGCACCGAGTCGTAGGGGATCTGCGGTGCGGTCTGCTGCTGAGCGGCAGCGGATGCGCTGAACAGGGCGAAAACGAGGGCGAGCAGGCGCTTCATTCAGTCCTCCCTTGACGGTTTTTCTTCAATATATATTGCAAGGGCTGCGTGCGGAAAGCACGTTAAACGTGGCGTAACCGGCGATGAATGCACCGAACAAGAAGTCAAAACTGATCAAAGGCGCGACCGGCGACTGGGAAGTGGTCATCGGCCTGGAGGTTCATGCCCAGGTGACGTCGCAGGCCAAGCTGTTTTCCGGCGCCGCGACCGCGTTCGGAGGCGAAGCCAACTCGCACGTCTCGCTGGTGGACGCGGCGATGCCTGGCATGCTGCCGGTCATCAATGAAGAGTGCGTGCGTCAGGCGGTGCGCACGGGACTTGGGCTGAAAGCACAGATCAATCTGAAATCGGTTTTCGACCGGAAAAACTATTTTTATCCGGACCTGCCGCCCGGCTACCAGATCAGCCAATACAAGTCGCCGATCGTCGGCGAGGGCGAAGTCGTCGTCGATATGCCGGACGGGGAAGCGGTGCGGGTCGGCATCGAGCGGCTGCATCTCGAACAGGACGCCGGCAAGTCGATCCACGACCAGAACCCGGCGATGTCGCTGGTCGATCTCAACCGCGCCGGCGTAGCGTTGATGGAAATAGTGTCCAAGCCCGATCTGCGTACCGCTGACGAGGCAAAGGCCTATGTCGCGAAGGTTCGCGCCATCCTGCGGTACCTCGGCACCTGTGACGGCGACATGGAGAAGGGCAGTCTGCGCGCCGACGTCAATGTTTCGGTGCGCAAGCCCGGTGCTCCGCTCAATACGCGTTGCGAGATCAAGAACGTCAATTCGATCCGCTTCATCGGGCAGGCCATCGAGCATGAAGCCCGCCGCCAAATCGAGATCATCGAGGACGGCGGCTCGATCGAGCAGGAAACACGGCTGTTCGATCCGGATAAAGGCGAGACGCGATCGATGCGGTCCAAGGAGGAGGCGCACGACTATCGCTATTTCCCCGATCCCGACCTGCTGCCCCTCGAAATCGCGCCGTCTCTGGTCGATGACTTGCGCAAAGACCTGCCGGAATTGCCGGACGAGAAGAAGCTTCGGTTTGTCGGCGATTACGCGTTGTCCGCCTACGACGCCGACGTGCTGACCGCCGAGCGCGAGACCGCCGCGTATTTCGAGACAGTCGCCAAGCGTCATGGCAAGGCTCATGGCAAGGCCGGTGACGCCAAGATTGCCGCCAACTGGGTGATCAACGAACTGACCGGCCGGTTGAACAAGGAAGGCAAAGACATTGCTGCATCGCCGGTGAACGAGGCCCAGCTTGGCGCAATTCTCGACCTGATGGCCGACGGCACGATCTCCGGCAAGATCGCCAAGGATGTGTTCGAGATCGTCTGGAGCGAAGGCGGCGATCCGCGGACGATTGTCGAACAGCGCGGGTTGAAGCAGGTCACCGATCTTTCGGCGATCGAGAAGATCGTCGACGACATCGTCGCTAAGAACCCCGACAAGGTCGCGGACGCCAAGACCAACCCGAAAGCCATCGGCTGGTTTGTCGGTCAGGTGATGAAGGCGTCCGGTGGCAAGGCCAACCCGCAAGCCGTCAACGATCTCTTAAAGAAGCGGATCGGACTCTGAGCGACGCATCCCGCTCGCAGTTTTTTGCGCGCGACGATTGCCGTGCGCGGTCGCTCCTCCCACACAAACTGGAACCGAAAAAGTATCGCTGCATGCTCCGTTGCGTGTCGCCAACGGTCGCGCGAGGCGGTCGCCAATGCGAATTGGTGTGCAGTGATTTGCGCGTTTTTCGCCTCGATGGAGCGTTTGACGCGCCAAAATGGGCGCTCGGTGCACAAATTTTTTTGCACTGCGAAAGTGTCAGCTTCGCTTGAGAAAAGCGATGCGCAAAAACCAAATCGAGTTGCGTCTTTTTGTGTGCGCGCGAACGAATGCCGCTGAAACATCGACAGCAGATAAATGCCCATTTCATCGGCATTTCTGAGATGCGTGGAGTTTTGAGAAAAAAATCGTCGAGCAACGAAAGGTATTTTCGCTGTGTGCTTCGACGGCGATCATTGTTTGCGTCGACAGACAACGAAGCGCGCGGCAGTTACACACAAAATTTAGCTGGAATGACTGTTATTTTTTTCCGTGTGTAGTAATCGGAGTGTAGTGCAGCGTCGATTTGCGACGGCACTGTACTGTTATCGCCACCCACTCAAGCTTAGGAGGGCAGCAATGGCGAAGAAGAGAAAAACGAAAGCAGCGGCGAAGAAACGGCGAAAAAGCGAAGCGTCGGAAGAAGAAGTAGTCTACGCCGCGATCGGTCTTCGACTTCATCATTGTCGAAGATCGCGTCACACGGGCCGGCTGACGTCGACGGTGGATCAATGATCTGCCAAGACGCGCCGGCTCAGGTGGCCGACGGAGGGCGTCGGCGGGACGGAGGGTCAAGCCTCACGATCGTTGCTGAACAGGCGACGAGTGGCGAGGCGAGGGACGGGTAACCGGACCTCATCCTGGCGAACAGCCAGCGGACTTGATCCTCTGGCATCTCGCCGACGCCCTCGGTTTGTAGCGGTGTCCTTCCAAACTTTATCGGCGCCGTGGAGCAATCCACGGCGCCGTTTTTTTGCGCGGCGTCGTTGCATGAGTCGCGATGACGACGGCACGACAAATCCGCTAGAGGCGAAGCGTGCTGCGGCGAAGCGCAACGGCAGCGAACGCGCGGCGGCGCAGCAGAAGCCGATCGAACTTTATTACTGGCCGACGCCGAACGGCTGGAAGATCTCCATCATGCTCGAGGAGTGCGGGCTGCCTTACGTCGTCCGGCCGGTCGACATCTCCAAGGGCGAACAGTTCGCGCCGCAATTTCTGAAGATCTCGCCGAACAATCGCATGCCGGCCATCGTCGATCCCGACGGTCCCGGCGGCCGGCCGATCTCGGTGTTCGAGTCCGGCGCCATCCTGCAATATCTCGGCCGCAAGACCGGAAAGTTCTATCCGCGCGACGAGCGCGCGCGCGTCGCGGTCGACGAGTGGCTGTTCTGGCAGATGGGCGGGCTCGGTCCGATGGCGGGGCAGGCCATCCATTTCCGCCGTTACGCGCCGGAGCCGATCCCGTACGCGCTCGCGCGCTACACCGACGAGGTCAACCGGCTCTACGGCGTCATGAACACACGACTTGCGGAGCGCGAATTCCTGGCCGGCCGTTATTCGATTGCCGACATTGCCTGCGTCGGCTGGGTTCGTCTTGCCGAGCGGCAGGGCAGGACCTCGCGCAGTTTCCGCATCTCAAGCGCTGGTTCGAAACGATCCGCGCGCGGCCCGCCGTCAAGCGCGCTTTTGCCATCCGCGTCGAGGCGGCGTCCGCGGTCGACACCAACGATCCGAAGGTGCGCGCGGTGTTGTTCGGCCAACGCGCGCGATAGAAGCGCAGTGGTCAGTTCGCCCGCGTCCAGGTCTGCGTCTTGCAGATAATGCTCATCACGCAGCCCTTGAGCTCCGCGGTGTTCGGCCCGGTCATGGTGAAGGAGCCGATATAGGTCTTGCCGTCGTAGGCGTTGTAGACCTCGCCGGACCATTGATCCGGCGTGCCGCTCGGCTTCATGCCGAGCACGATCGGCACGCCGAGCAGCGGCCGGCTCTGCTTCGCCGGCATCGGGATTGTTCTTGTCGGTCTTCGGCCTGCCGGTGGCCGGATCGTTCGGCTCCTTGAGCCAGACCAGCGAACCGCACAGCGCGCCGCCGCAATTGGTTATGCGGACCTGGCTTTCCCTGTCGCCCGTGTACCAGGTGCCAGCCGGATCGGCGGCGACCGCAGGCACTGATCGATGGTTCGCCGAAAGGCAAAGCGCTACTACTGCTAAACGAAACGTTGTCATACCGGGCCTCGACCATTCGATGGGACGTGCGGCCGAAGATAGTCGACCGCATCGGAATTGCCTAGTTGCGGGGGTTTCTCGGCAACCCGACCCGCCTTCGCCGCGCTGTTGATTAATGGCAGGTGACGTCATCGCCCGCGGCAGTTCAGAATCGATTCATCGCATTGCTTAAACTGCCATTCAAATTTGCCGATGATTATCCGCGTATCGGCTGAGGCAAGGCCGGGGACGAAGCGAACACAATCGCGCAACGGGGCGTGGATAGGGGAATAAATTATGGCACGGTTTGAAATTCTCGACAGCAATGCGGCGCCACTCGGAGCGGGGCCGATGTCCGCCGACATGTTGTTTGAGATCGGGATGATGTATTCGGTCGGCCGCGATACGCCGGTCGATCTCATCTCCGCGCACAAATGGTTCAATCTTGCGGCGGTGAGGGGCAGCACCGAAGCGATCCGGCTGCGCCGCGAGGTGGCAGATCAGATGTCGGATGCCGAGATTGCCGTCGCGCAACGCGCGGCGCGCGATTGGCTACGCGGCAATCTCGATATGCCTGCGCCGGTTTGTGCGATGGCGGCTTGAGCCAATCACGTAAGGGCTCATTTGGCTCGCGTCGTAGGAGTCACGCCGCGAGCTTGCGCACCCGGAATTGATACATTCCGACGAATGTATTGGGCTCCTCGGTCTCAAAGCCAAGCCAGCAATCGAGATCGAGCGGCGCGGAGGGATGCGGAAAGCGCGTCGTGAAGCGTTGCAGTGTCGCGGGATTGCCCAACAGGAATCCGGCGAACTGCAGATTGTTCGCCGCAAGAAACGCCTTGATTTCCGGCAAGCTGACGCGATGCTCCTGCACGTGAAACAGCAAGTCACGGCATTCGTCCATCGAATAAAAGTCACTCAACTTCGAAAGAGATTGGGCCAACGGATCGTCATTGGCGATGAGATCTTGCCGGAAACGGCGAATATCGTCCGGCGTTGACCGATAGCCTCGAGCCGCGATCAGAGCGCGAGCTGCGACGATGTGCTGGCGTGCCAGTGCGCTGTAAAGCCCCACTTGCATGAGGCCTCCCGGGCGCAGCAAGCCCAGCAACAGACGCCAGCCGTGCCACGGATCAGCAAGATGATGCAGGACACCGGATACGTCGATGAAATCGAACGAACGGCCGAGTCCTTCGATCTGCGTGATGTCTGCCTGCGCGAACTCGACGTTGCTGATGCCGAACTTCTGCGCCATGCGTTTCGCGTAACTGAGGCTCGCGAGGCTCAGATCGACGGCGAGGATTTGGATTCCCGGGATGCACGGCGCGAGGTCGATGGCGGAGAGGCCGGTGCCGCAGCCGGCAATCAGCACATCGCCAGTCAATGGCGGCCCTGAATAGGTTGAAACGGCGGTTTCACCCAATGGCCCCGGTCTGAGCCACCGCGGATAGGGGTTCTCTTCATATTGTTCGCGCACGGCCGAGGACACGCCGTCGCCGATTGGCGTTAGCACCGGCATGGTCGCTGCAAGCCGGCGCTCCTCGGCGTAATCGCTGACCTGAAGAATGGTCAATTCACGCGCCGCTTCAGGCAATGAACGATCAAGCAGTGCGGTACTGTTTGCCAGTCTGTGAAGAGGGAAATATGCGCTGACGATGACGGGCCAAATCGCGGGAAACGGTAGCCCGCGTGTTAAGGCGGTCTCCAGTGCCTCGCCAAGCTCGCGAGCCTGCTCCGCTTCGGTCGCGGTGGTTGGGAAAATGTACTGGTTGTTGAAGCACTGTCGCGCCACGGCGCAATAGAAAGTGAGCAGCTTCTCATCGGGTTCGCCGGCCTCGGCGCTTGCCAGCATGCCGTAACGCAAATTGGTAAAGACGCGTTCGAGATCGAGGTCCGGTAACGGACCGGACTTGAGCAGTTCGCGCAGCAGCGGGTCGCGCGCCAAAACGACGGCCCCCGACTTCACCGAAAATCTCGTCGCGCGACAGGCGTTCCGGCCACGCCGAATTGACGCGTGATATCAGATCTTTCACCGCGCTATCGAGCTTGATAATCGTAATGCAAACATTGGTCAGATCACGCGGGCGCCCCCAGTCCTCGCGCAACGCGCGCAAGAGAAGCCCGCGAAGGGCTTCGTTTTTGGACGTGAAACGGACGTGCTTGACGCAATTGGTAAACTGCAGCCGGGTCTCGGCCGTTTCATTGAGTGATAAAGCGCGTTGAGCGGTTTGCACGGCACCGGCAAAATCTCCGGTTGCCAGGTAGGCCGCACAAAGCTTGTCATGTACGCCCGGAAGGTCAGGCCGCGCCGCGAGCGCTTGCTCATAATGGCGCGCAGCATCACGGGGCTGACCCTGCAGGATTAGAGCGGCGCCCAATCCGGCGTGTGCTTCCGCGTGCTGCGGCTCGGCTGCCAAAGCCCGTTGATAGGCGCGGATTGCCTCTTCGAGGCGTCCTTGTTCCAAGAGCACATTTGCGAGATTGAAATGCGCCTGGGCCAAATTTGGAGCGAGCGCGATTGCTCGCTGATAACACGCGTCCGCTTCGGCAATAAGGCCTTGCTCACGACGAACATTGCCAAGATTGAGGTGCGCTAGAGCGTGATCGGGACGCAATGCAATCGCGCGCTCAAGATGTGCCGCGACCTTTTGCATTTCGGCGAGCGAACGGTAGGCAAGGGCAATGTTGTAGTGATATTCGGCGACCCGATCGTTGACGGCGATGGCCTTGCCGATGAGTTCGACGGATAGGGTCGCATTTTCCGCTTGCAAGGCGATCAAGCCGAGATTGTGCAGGCTGTCGGCGTGATTGGGATCTATCGAAAGGACGGTGCGATAGCTGCGCTCAGCCTCGGCGAATGCGCCGGCGCGGTGTTGCGCCACCGCCATGGCGAACTGATCCATGCGAACTGATATAGTTCCTGATGTTGTCGCGCCGCGGGCGCGCGATGCTCGCCGCTCTTCCCGGTTCATGGCTGCTCGTCATGTCCTAATGAACGCACCGATGGTGCTAACGAAGCCATTAATAGGGGTCAACGCCTTGTAATAGGGGCGACGCCTTGGGTTTGACGGCGAAGTTTGAGAGGCATACCTAGCGGGCAGCCGGAGAGGTGGCCGAGTGGCTGAAGGCGGCGGTTTGCTAAACCGTTATACGGTCTAAAGCCGTATCATGGGTTCGAATCCCATCCTCTCCGCCAATTCATTTTGCCCTGCTGCACAGCGTGTTGGTGCGAAGAGCCGGTTCTGCGAACTGAATTCCAGGTTCAAATTTCAGAATCGAGGAATCGTGCATTGCAAGCCCTCAATGCGCGCCGCGGTTCGCAGGAAAACTGTTCATGGCGCCTGCACTACGACCGGCGTTGTGATTCTCCTGGGGTTGATCGCTAAATGCGGCTCGCGATCGCTGCTGATGGTCGAGCAACGGCGCTTTCTGGCGAGTTCTGTTGTGATTTTCGTCCGTTTTTGAGAGCATTTTGAACGGGTTTCGAGCAACGATACGCAACGTGTGACTAGGCAATACTCAATCGATTGAATTCCGTAGTGTTTCCGTCCTGATTGCGATCGCGCCCATAAGCTATTGATAAATAATAATTTTTTGTGAAATGGTTTGATTCCGTAAAAGAGACCGGCCGATGGCATTTGCGTGTTTTTTACGCAACACCTTGCCGAAAACGACAGGGACAGCATGCGAACCTGGCTGTTCTTGATTGCGCATCGGAACTCATTCGTTACTGTGGCGATGCGAACGAGGGGGCAACCCCAAGTCGAGCTGCTTCGGTGTTTTTGGGGAGAGCTGAGAATACCGAAGCAGGAATTGGGGACTAGGGGACCTTCAAGGGGGTGCAAGCACCCGGCCAAGACGGAACCCTCCAACGGCAAAACAATCGGAGGTTCGATATGAAGATGGTGAAAAGCCTCCTCCTGGGATCGGCGGCTGGTTTAGTCGCGATTACTGCGGGGCAAGCGGCTGATCTTCCCGTCAAGGCCAAGCCGGTCGAGTACGTGAAGATCTGCAGCCTTTATGGGGCTGGTTTCTACTATATGCCGGGTACTGACCTGTGCATCAAAGTTGGCGGCTGGGCGCGCGCTGAAATCACAGAAGGCGGCAACGGCAGCTTGGCTTGGGGTGCGTACAACGCGAACACCAACAGTCGCGCGCACCAACAATCTCACGACCCGCGAACGCGCCTATATTACCACGGATATCCGTAACCAGACTGAATACGGCACGATCCGTGCGTACATCGCCGAGGGCATCAGCTCGAACGATACGGCGACGGGGGCCTCGGAAGGCAGCAACACCTTCAGCGCCAACCGCGCCTTCGTACAGTGGGCGGGCCTGACCGCCGGTCTGTCGCAGTCGTTCTATGACTTCTTCAGCGGCCCGGCTGTATCCTATCGCGCCGGTTACCTCGGCAACTCTGATACTGGCGATGCTGGCTGGTTTGTGTGGGCGTATACCGCACAGCTGGGCGGTGGCTTCTCGGCCACTCTTTCTGCCGAACAGCGCCGTATGTCGCAGATCATTCAGAACAGTGCTGTGGGCGTGGCCAATGTCGGCAGCATAGCTGGTTGGCTGGCTCCGCAGGTTCCGGCGCGGGCGTCGGCTATGGCGGCATGCAGAACATGGACTACGTTGCCAACCTCCGGGTCGATCAAGCCTGGGGCGGCGCGCAGATCATGGGTGCGGCCCATGAGATCAATCCTCTGTACTATGGCGCCACGACGGGAACGGGTCATCCGGGCGACCATGGGGCTTCGTCGTCGGTGCTGGTCTGAAGCTCAATGCGCCGATGATCAGTCAGGGCGATTATTTCCAGGCGCAGGCCAACTATTCGCAAGGTGCAACCAAGTACCTCAACAACGGCAATGACACCAACTACGCCATGGAGAATGGCCAAGGGACCACGGTCGGCGTCATGTCCGATTGCGTGTTCGGCGGCTGCCGTTGCCGGCGCAGCTGTACGACCGGCTGCAACCTGACGACAGGTTGGGACATCTCGGCGTCGTATGAGCACTTCTGGACGCCGACTGTGCATGAGTCGTTCTTTGGCTCCTATATGGCCATCGACTACAATGCCCAAGCCAACGCCATGCTGTGTAATATCGCTGGGTTCAGCGGTGCGGGCATTTGGTTCGACGGCCGTAGCGGGTGCCGGTTGTAACAACAACTGGAACTACTGGGAGGTCGGCAGCCGATTGCAGTGGGACGTGACCAAGTCGTTCTACCTCGGCGTCGAGGCGCTCTACACGACTGTGAATGGTGCGACAACCGGCGGAGCAGGCGCCGGTGGCTATTCATTCACCGGAGCCAACACTGCCACTGGCCCCCAATTGAACCAGGGACGGGCGAGCGACTGGGTGTTCACGGTTCGCGCCCATCGCGACTTCCTGCCCTGATCATCTGATCGAGGCGTGAAAATCGGAACCCCCGGCGGTAAAACCGCCGGGGGTTTTCTTTTGCGATCAGGCTTTAGCCATTCGAAGAACGGCGTCGCTTCGCTCGCCGATGTGTGATCAGGCGAGAGGTTTTTGCCGGGGCGCGTCACAACAAGCGACGAACCGCGAAATTTCGGCGACGAGCTCTCCGGCAAGGAAGGGCACGTGACCCTCGCCTGGCACCACGATCGACTGCATTCCGGGATGGTGCGCAGCCATAGCTGTCACCGTTGCAGCCGACAGGATGTTGGAATTCTCGCCGCGGATAACCAGCATCGGCAGCTTGCCAAGCAAATCGAATTCTTTCCACAAAGCCGGTAGCGGCTTTTCCGTATCGACATCCCGTAGCGACAGCGCCAGCCGCGTGTCATACGTGGGTCTCAGTTCGCCGCGTTCGTCCCGCCAGGCGCGGTGAGCCGCGGCAAGCCATTGTTCCCTGGTGATTTTGGGAAATTGCACAGCAAATAAATCCTGAAGTATTGCAGCGCCGTCCTCGAATGTACGCGGCTGCGAAATCTTGCCGACGTAGCTTTTGATTCGCGTAAGCCCGGCCGGTTCGATGACAGGGCCAATGTCGTGCAGGACAACGCCGGCAATCGCTTCCGGCCGCGTCGCGCCCATCAGCATTGTGAGAATGCCGCCACGGGAACTGCCGATAAATATCGCGGGTCCAATCGTGAGGGTTGTGAGAACGGTCACAACGTCTGCAAGTTCGACGACAACGTTGTAGTTTTCAGGATTGTTGTCGTATTCGGACAGGCCGCGGCCGCGGGAATCGATAGCGACGACCTGCCGTTTGAGCCCGGCTGCGTCCGCAAGTGCCGGTGCGAGTGCGTCGAAATCCGCCGTCGTACGGGTCAAGCCCGGCAAGCAGACAACAGGCAAACCGGGATCGGAGTGCGATCCATATTGGCGCACGTGCAGGCGGAGCCCGTCAGCCGCGGTGATGAAGATATCGCGCGCGTTGTCGGCTGCCATGTCGGGCGCTCCGAAAGTCGATTTCGCGTCCGCCGCCACGATAGTCGCCCGGGGCGGGCGCTGCAATTGCCAGGCCCAGGTTTTGCGTCGTAAAAACGCCCATGCTCAGCAACGACCAAGTGCAGAAAATACGGGCAGCGGCGCACCATCAGCGCGCCGGACGGATTGCCAAAGCGGCCGCGATCTGTGATCGGCTGTTGCGCGAGGTACCGGACAGTTTCGACTGCCTCTATTTGCGGGGCATGCTCTACGCACAGCAGGACAATCTCAATGGGGCAGTCAAGGCGTTCGAGCGCGCGGCGAAACTACGGCCCGATGCCTGGGACCTCCAATATAATCTCGCCGTCGCGCTGAACATGACCGGACGGCATGCCGATGCCGTGCCGATCTACCACCGTTTCCTGGAAGCAAATCCGCACAACGCGGGCGCGCGGCTCAATTACGCGACCACGCTGTTTCAACTCAATCGCATTACGGAGGCGCTGCAGCAATACGAGGAGCTGATCGCGGCAAACCCGAATTTTGCCGACGCCTTCGCCAATCGCGGCACGTTGCAGCAAAGCCTGAAGCGATTTTCCGAAGCGTTGATCGACTTCGACAAGGCGATTGCGCTGAAACCGAACTTTCCGGAAGCTCTCGTCAATCGCGGCAACGTGCTGGCGGCGTTGCACCGTACCGACGATGCCCTCGACAGCTACAAAAAGGCGATTGCGCTCAGCCCGAATTTCGCCGACGCCTACAACAACGCCGGCAACACTTATTTCAACCGTGGAAATTACGAAGAGGCCCTGGAAGCCTACAACCTGGCATTGGGACTTCATGCGGACGATAGTGAAGCGCAGAGCATGCGTCTGTATGCGAAGATGCATCTGTGTGACTGGAGCAATTTCAAGAGCGATTGCTCCGCCGTCATTTCGAGCATCAAACGAGGAGCTCCCGTATATCCTTTTTCTATTCTGGCGTTCTCGTCGTCGCCCGACTACGAATTGCGCTGCGCGCGCGTGTTCAGCACGAGATATCCGTCGGCTGCTCGATCACTTTGGCGCGGCGAGAAATATAACCACGACAGGATTCGCGTCGCTTACGTGTCCACGGACTTTCGTCAACACGCGGTGGCGTCGATCCTGGCGGGAATGCTCGAGGACCACGACAAATCGAAATTCGAAGTCACTGCCATTTCGATCGGACCGGATGACGGGTCCGAAATGCGGCAACGTCTGCAGCGCGCCTTCGAACATTTCGTCGATTGTCAGACGTTAAGCGATGAGGAAATCGCGGCGCGCATCCGGGAAATGGAAATTGATATTCTCATCGATCTCAATGGGTATACGGCAGGCGCGCGCATGGGCATCTTCGCGCATCGTGCCTCGCCGCTTCAGGTCGGCTATCTCGGCGGCACAAGGGGCGCCCCCTATATCGATTATCTGATCGCCGACCGGACGATCGTGACGCCGGTACAGCGGCCATATTACGCCGAGAAGATCATTTATCTGCCGGGCAGCTTTCTTCCGGTTGATGATAGGCGGGTCCTTTCGGACAAGGTGCATTCGCGCACGGAGTTGGGGCTGCCTGAAAAAGGTTTTGTGTTCTGCTGCTTCAACAACAGCTACAAAATCGTTCCGCGCAGTTTCGATGCGTGGATGCGGATCCTCAAGCAAGTCGAAGGGAGCGTACTATGGCTTCGTGAGGACAAGCCAGCCGCCTCTGCGAATCTTAGGAGAGAGGCCGAGGCGAGGGGAATTGCCGGGGAGCGCCTGGTGTTTGCGCCAAGAATGCCGTCGATGGAGGAACACCTCGGACGACATCGGGCGGCTGACCTGTTCCTGGACACATTGCCGTTCAATGCCCACACGACGGCTGGCGACGCATTATGGGCGGGGTTGCCGGTTCTGACTCAAGTTGGTGAAACGCTGCCGGCTCGTGTGGGCGCAAGCTTGTTGCAAGCGATCGGTCTTCCCGAAATGATCGTCGAGACGGAGGAAGAGTACGAGAAGATCGCTATTGAATTGGCAACTGACCCGGCCAAGCTGGAGGCAATCAAGGAGAAACTGGCACGAAATCGGCCAACGATGCCCCTGTTTAATACGGCATTGTTCACTCGGCGTGTGGAAGGTGCTTACGAGGCTATTTACCGACGCTATCAAGAAGGCCTGGCGCCCGATGATGTGCAACTCGAAGCATAGCCGGCTCGTCGATCACTATGCACTGTCGCATTAGCCGGTCTCAAGCGTGCGGCGCACAACTTGGCTGACACGCTCCGCCTCGGAGCGAGTGCAGCGAAAAGGAAGAGGGTAACCAAAGCCCACGTTGGGAAATTTCGATTGAATTCGGAAACTCGGAATCCTCCGCTTTATACGGCTCCTGGCGATGAACCGGGAACCAGAAGGCACGCGCATCGATGCCCGCCTCTCGCAACGCGCGCTGGACGAGGGGGCGGTCAGAACACATAACGTCGGTCCATTGCAGGACTTCGCCTTCCCAGTTTGGCTGGGGCGGAAAGGTAATTCCTGGACAGTCGGACAATAGCTCGCGGTACCAGGAGTCACGCTCCGCAAAATGGGCAATTCGTTGCTCGAATTCGGTCAAGCTGCGCCAATCCGATCGCTGCCTGGATATTTGTATATTTGAAATTAAAACCCATCATGGGGTGCAGATCGTCGCCGCCGCTACCGCCGTGACGACGGCCCTGGTCCTTTAATTCCCGGAGTTTGAAATAAACGCTCTCAGAGTTTGTCGCCACGATGCCGCCTTGGCCAGAGGTGACGGTCTTGCTGGCTGAAAAGGAAAAGCACGCCGCATCGCCAAAGCTCCCGATGGCGCGACCGCGATATTTCGAGCCAAGACCTTCCGCGGCGTCGCACACGATCTTTAAGTGTTTTGCCTGCGCAAGTGCGCAAAGCGCGTCGTAATCGGCGCCCCGACCGTTGACATCGACGGGTATGATCGCTCGGGTATCAGGGCCAATGGCGGCGGCAGCTTTGTCAACATCGATCGTAAAGCGCCGTGGCTCGACATCGACGAGCTTCACTTTCGCGCCAATCATTCGCGCGGCGTTTGCGGTGGCCACGAATGTCAGGTCGGGGACCAATACTTCGTCTCCGGGGCCGATCCCGAGCGCGAGCAGCGCGAGCGAGATGGCGACGGTGCCGCTCGTCACAGCTACGCAATAACGGCAGCCGACAAGCTCCGCTATATGCTGTTCAAATTCCCGAGTGACACTTCCGTCGTTGATGTAATTCGATGCAATGACGGCCGCGACCCGATCTCGCTCCGGGGTTCCAAGTTCGGGGCCGAACCATGGAATTATGATCTCGCTCATCCCGCCCTCTTCGCCGTCCGCTGCAGTCGGCATGTCTAGTGGAGCGGCAGCATAGTGTCCCGTCAAGTCCTTCAAAGTACTCGCATAAAGCCGTTAGGGACAGCCTGTGTTTTTCCCGTACTTCAGGCTTCAGGCTAAGGTCTGACGGTCTAGGCCGAGATCGTGAAGCTCCGCCGGTTTTACGGACCAATCTCCGGCGACTCGCCGGGACGCAAGCATGAACACGCTGTTCGAGTGCGGCCAGCACATGATGGCCAACGAAGCCGGTTCCGCCAAGCACGGCGACGCGCCGGGCCGTCACGTGCAACGGCGCACGCTGTTGGCAACACCGAGTTTCATCATGCGTCCTTCCGGATGACTTTGCTCAACTGTTGCAGGAATTGCGGCGCGTGATCGGGCACGGTGCGCCAACCCCGAAACGTGACGGGAATGCCGGCGTAAAGGCCGAGCGATTGATAGTCGTCCGCCTTGATCAGCGAGTAGGCGCCGAAAGCGCTGCCGTCGGGAAGCCTGGCGCCAGGTAAGATGCAAGAATGTGCGCCGATCGTGACGTAACGGCCGATGATGACCTCGCCGATCTCGCCGCCGAACTTTTCGGCGGGCGGCGCGGATGGCAAATCCAGCGAGACGGCCGTGTACTCCGATGACGCGCAATGCACGCTGCAATGGCTTGACATCGTGCTGTACTCGCCGAGAACGAAGCGTCGCTCGCCGCCGGAGATCGCCGCGTGCGAACCGATATGACAGTGTCGGCCAATTTCGACGTGTGCCGAGATATAGGCGAAGTCGTCGATGATGGCGCCGTCGCCGATGATGCAATGCTGCGGATGCCTGATGCGTACCGTCTTGCCGACGATGGCGCCCTCGCCGAGGTATTTCAGGGTGCGCGGATCGAAAAAGATGTTGTCCACGCCGCTCCACCCTTCCGTAACAGAATTAACGACTTGCGCGACATCGCTGTCGCTCAGTTCGGCATAGCCCGGAAATGCTGGTTTATCAAAAACCCGGCCATTCGGGCAGCGGCCGCGCCACGATCGTGCTTCGGGCTCGTCGCCCGGAACATATCATGTTTCTTATCAAAGCGTTGATGGTGGATTTGTAGCCGTGGTGTGGATTCCTCGCGGGCCGTCGGCATAGGCACGGGCCGGTCCCAATGGTACTCATCGACGATGATCGCAGAGGGGGCCGAGCAATAATGGCTGGTAACGTGAATGCGAAGATATTAGTCACCGGCGGCAGCGGTTTCATAGGAGCTGCGCTGGTTACGGAATTGGTCAGGGTCGGCGCCAAAGTCCGCGTGCTCGACGATAATTCGCGCGGTGCATCTCGCCGCCTTGCCGCGCTCAGTGACGACGTGGAGTTCGTCGCAGGCGATATCCGCGACGCCGCCGCAGTTGCCGCAGCGACGCGCGGCATGGACGAGGTGCATCACCTCGCATTCGTCAATGGCACTGAGTTCTTCTACAGCGCGCCCGATCTCGTGCTCGATGTTGGTGTGAAGGGCATTGTCAACGTTATTGATGCTTGCCGCCAGAACAACATCCGCAATCTCGTGCTTGCGTCGAGTGCAGAAGTCTATCAAACGGCTTCGCGGGTACCGACGGATGAAAGTGTACCGTTGATCGTTCCTGATCCGCACAATCCGCGTTACTCATACGGCGGCGGTAAAATCATCAGCGAACTCATGGCAATCAATTATGGTCGCAAATACTTTGATCGAGTACTGATCTTCCGCCCTCACAATATTTATGGGCCCGACATGGGCTTCGAGCACGTCATCCCCCAATTTACGCTTCGCCTGAAAAAAGAAGCTCGGCAACAAGGCAACGGAGTTGTGAGGTTCCAGATACAGGGCAGCGGGCGCGAGACCCGCAGCTTCTGCCATATCAGCGACCTGGTGCAGGGTGTGATGGTTATGAGGTCGCGCGGCGAGCATCTTGGCATCTACCATATTGGTACTTCAGAGGAGGTCGCCATTGGCGATCTGGCCCATCGTATTGCCGGGACGATGAGTCTCGAAATTGAGCTTATTTCCACGTCGACGCTCGCTGGGAGCACGCCACGACGTTGTCCGGATATCAGCAAACTGGTAGGCCTTGGTTATCAGCCACGTGTTCGGCTTAACGAGGGTTTGCCGCCTACTGTGCGCTGGTATTGCGAGAACGAGCAGTTGGCCGGTCAATTGCAAGCACGGATCTAGCCAACCTAGGGATAGGGGGAATGACCTTGGATCAGGTGCGCGCTCTTCGAGCGAGCGGGACTGGCGCCAGCGTTCCGGTAGAGCTTTGCCAAGTGTGCGGCCACGCGCCGCTGGAGAATGTTCTTTCTCTCGGTTATATGCCGCCCGTGAATCAGATGGTGTCGATCGGCGCAATACCGCGGCAACAGCCATGGTTTCCGACCAACCTTTTTTATTGTCCGAACTGCGAACTGGTGCAGCTTGGGATTGCCGTCGATCCAGTTATAATTTTTCCTCCCGAATATCCGTATACAAGCGGCACCACGAGAATTCTGCGCGAGAACTTCGCTGATCTTTATACCGAAAGCGCCGGCATGTTGAACTTGTCGGCGGACGATCTCGTCGTTGATGTCGGTTCCAACGACGGAACCTTGTTATCCAATTTCCAAAAGGCCGGCCATAAAGTACTCGGTATTGAGCCAACGGACGTGGGTCGCATCGCAGCGAGCCGCGGTATCGCAACAATACAGCGTTATTTTAGCCCTGAAGTGGCTAGCGAAGCAAAGCGCCAATTTGGCGCCGCACGGATTATTACTGCGGCGAATTGCTTCGCCCACATGGAAGATGTGCACGCAATCATCGAGGGTATCGTTGAATTGCTGACCCCTGACGGCGTGTTCATTTCAGAATCGCACTATTTGATCGGGTTGCTAGACCGGCTGCAATACGACACTATTTATCATGAGCATCTGCGTTATTACTCGCTGACAAGTCTGCAATATTTGTTGGCGATGCACGGTCTCGAAATTTTTCATGCAAGGCCGATACCGACCCATGGCGGGTCGATCCGTGTCTATGCAGCGCGCAAAGGTGCACGGGAGGTACAGCCCAGCGTTGGTCAAATGCTCGCCAGTGAACCTCGCGGCAATGCTATGCGCGAGCGGCTCGCCGCATTTCGCCACGACGTCATGTTATCGAAGCTGAGACTGCTCGCGCTGATTCGCGATATGAAGGAAAAGGGTGCAAGCATTTGCGGTATCAGCGCGCCGTCACGTGCGAGCACTCTAATTAATTATGCGGGCCTTGACGAGGCGATGATTGACTACGTCTGCGAAATCGCCGGGTCGCTCAAAATTGGTAAGTATATGCCCGGAACGATGATTCCGGTGGTCGAGGAAGCGAAGCTGTTTGCCGAGAATCCAGACTGCGCTATTATTTTTTCGTGGCATATCGCCGATGAATTGGCGTCTGTCGTGCGTAAGAAAGGTTATAAGGGCGAGTTAATCACGCCGTTGCCCGTCCCGCGGAGTCTTTGATCGGGTATGACCACCGCCGCCGCTCCTAGCCAGGACAATCAGAAAGTCGAGGCGCTGCCGTTTGAAGCTGTCTCACTAGGCGGCGTCTTGTTAAGCTGCCTCGCGCACCACCTTCCCGATCTGCGCCGTTGTGTTGCCGAAAATATTCCGCGCGGTCACGGCCCGGTGGCCGCTTCGTGACGTTTGATCCAAGCTGTATGAGACTATCGATGATGGAGCTACTTCGAGCTTTTGTTGTGAGTTGCGGATCCAAGCTATGAACGAACTAAAAGTGCCGACAAACAGTCAGAGAAGGAACGGTTCCGTCGCAAATGGGGATGTGACGGTGGTCGGCGGTGCCGGACACGTGGGTATACCGTTGGTGCTGTCGCTGGCGGAAAGCGGGCTTTGCGTCAACGTCAATGATCTCAACAAACAAGCCCTAGACGTTCTTAAGGCGGGCCGCCTCCCGTTTATTGAATACGGCGCAGCATCTCTCCTCACCAAGGCGCTCGCCGGAAACAAGCTTATTTTCACCAGCGCACCGGATGAGATTTCAACCAACGGCCCGGTCATCGTCACGATAGGCACGCCGATCGACGAATTTTTTAATCCTGTCCGTCAAGTCATTCAGGATTGCATCGACGCGCTGTTGCCGCACATCGAGGACGGGCGCCTGATCGTGCTGCGCTCAACGATATTTCCGGGCACCACCGATTGGGTCCACGCCTACCTCAATCGCTGTGGTCGCAGCGTAAAGGTTGCGTTTTGTCCTGAGCGCGTGGTTCAGGGTTATGGGATCCAGGAACTCCGCGACATGCCGCAAATCATCAGCGGCACGACGCCCGAAGCGGTCGAGGAGGCTTCCGCTTTGTTCGGGCCGCTGGTCAAAGAGCTTGTGATAGTGACGCCGATGGAGGCGGAGTTCGCGAAGCTCTTCTCCAACGCCTATCGCTACATCGAGTTTGCAACCACCAACCAGTTTTATCTCATCGCCAAGGCCGCTGGCCTGGATTATCAGAATGTGCTCAGAGCGATGAAGCACAACTATCCGCGCGCACAACACGTGCCGCGGCCCGGCTACTCGGCCGGTCCTTGCCTTATGAAGGATACGATGCAGCTTGCGGCGTTCGCACAAAACCAGTTCAGCCTTGGTAACGCCGCCATGATGGTCAACGAAGGCCTAGTGATACACGTCGTCGACGAGCTTCGGCGGTCGCGAAATCTCGAGGCGAGCACGGTCGGTCTGCTTGGCATGGCCTTCAAGGCGGAAATCGATGATATCCGGGCCTCCTTGAGCTATAAGTTTAAGAAAATGCTCGTCCCACTTGCAAAAGAAGTGCTGACGACAGACCCGTTCGTAACAATCGATCCTTCCTTACTGCCGATCGATGAGGTGATTTCACGGAGCGATGTGTTGATCCTCTGCACTCCGCACCTCTGTTATAAGAAAGCTGATCTTAAGGGAAAGCCCGTTGTCGATGTCTGGGGGTTCTTTGAAAAAGCCAAGGTACCTTGATTTATGAAAGCTCTCGACACCGTCATTCCGTCGCAGCGGCGCTTCAGGCCGTTGTTGCGGATAACAATTGACGGCGACGGAGCGCTTAGGCTTCGTCGAGAGCTTCCGGCCTAACCGCCGCGGCGCAGGTCGGCCTCGATCATCAGGCGAGGGCTGTTGTCGAGGCGCGCGCGATAAACCTGGATATTTTCCATGATGCGCTGGACGTAATTGCGTGTCTCCGACAGCGGTATGCGCTCGATCCAGTCTACCGGATCGACTTTTTCGTCGCGCGGATCGCCGTATTGGTCGATCCATTCCTTGGCCCGGCGTGGGCCCGCATTGTAGGCGACAAACGCGAGGATGTAGGAGCCACGCCAGCTGGCAATGTCGTTGCCGAGTTCGGCGCTGCCAAGCTGGGCGTTGTACGCCACGTCCGACAACAGGCGGCGTTGATCGAAGGTGACATTAAAGCGTTTTGCGGTGTCCCGGCCTGCGGCAGGGGTCACCTGCATCAGGCCCAGCGCGTTGGCGCTGGAGACGACCTTGGGATTAAAGGCGCTTTCCTGCCGTACGATCGAATAGATTACGCAACGTTCGACCTGTGGGCCGACTTGCTGGAAATTCGGCACGCCGAAGTCAGGGAATGCATAGTGTTCGAGCGGCAATCCGCGGCCAAGCGCGATTTTGCCAATCAAGAGCGTCGCGCGCGCATCGTCGTGACGGGTTGTTATTTCGGCGAGTGTTGCCAGGGCTGCTTCGTCGTTGGCTTTGTCGGCGAGGTCGGCTGCCATTGAGGCGATGAGGTCACGGGCATCGACGGCGTAAAGGATATCGAACACGCGAGCGAGCTCGAGATTATGGAGATCGACCGGCGGCGCCGGCGGTGGCCTAAGCGCTACGTCATCGAGGCCGAGCCGTGCCCGTGCCAGCTGGCCATAATAGGCCGTCGGATAACGGGCCGCGGTCTCGTAATAGGTGCGCGCTTCCTGCTCGCGTCCGGCGGCTTCCGTGGCGCGGCCTTGCCAATAAAACGAGCGGGCGAGCGTGATCGGATTGGAAACTCCCTCGGCGATCTTGGCAAAATGAGCGAACGCCATGGTTGGCTCGCGCAGGAAGCGAAGCGCGATCCAACCGGCAGTGAATTGTTGCTCGGCGCGATAATTTTCGTTGACCGGCGTCGCCGCGTCGTCCGCGATCGTGTAGGCCAATTTGACATCGCCCTGGTCAAGCAGCTTGCGGGCCAACAGCCGTCGCTCGATCCACCATTGGTCGACGTCGAGTAAAATGGCCGGATCGCGCGGGGCAGCCGCCATCAGGTGAGCGGCCTCGTCGATAGCATCGTTATGGCGCAGCAATTGGATGCGGCTGAACATATAGCCGGCGTCCTGGCGCTGCGCCGACGTCGGGACGGCTTCGAGCAACGACTTGGCGTTGCTTTCCTTATTCGATGACCGCGGCACGCGCCTTGGCGATAGCTACCTGAGTAGAGTTGAGATGTTGAGCTGCCCGAAGGCCCGCGTCATCGTCGCTCGGCATAAAGCCGCGCATGTCCATGCGGACTTTGTCGTCGTCCTGGGAGACCAAGCCGGCGAATGTGCTGCGAGCCTGATCCTCAATATCTGAAGAGAAACTGTCGTCGCGCCAGGATCTCGCTGACGAGTTCGCTGCGCGCCCGCTGAATTGCCCTGGGACATCATCGCGCGGGCGAGCGCGAATTTTCCCTTGGCGGTTCGTGGTGGTTCTGTGCGGAAAAAGGCGATGACGGCCGCTGGGTCAGTGCGGTCCTGCCACAAGACCGACTCGGCTTTTCGGCGCAGCGCGATAATGCCCGGCCAGCTTGGATTGGCGGTTATGAAGGCGGAATAGCGGGAAAAATCGGCGTCGGTTTCGTCCGCGCGCAGGATCACCCATTCGACGAGCTTGCGCGCCACCGGATCGGAGATCGTGCCTTCGGTGCTGGTCGCGTCGTCGGTTCGGCCATGATGGGCGAGATCCATCGCCTGTTTGACGGCGGCGATATCGAGCGGCGAGGTGGTTGAACTTGCTGCCATTGCAAAGGCTGGCGCCGGCTTCAACGATGGCAGTAGTGCGGCCCGACTAGCCGGCACGCCGGTTGTGGCGTTGACGCGGATAGGAACACTCGGGTTTGCGGCAATCGACGGCGATGAGAGCGAAGGCCGCAACGCCAATGGAGCGAACGCGTTCTTCTTGGCGGCTGATTTTTGCTCAGGCTTATGTTCGGCGGAGGTCTTATTGGCGGATTTGCTATCCGCGGCCTTTTTGTCAGCTGTTTTTTCGACTGGCTTCTTGTCGGCGGACTTCTTCTCGGAAGCTTTATTCTCGGCGGGCTTTTTCTCGGACGATTTGTTTTCAGATGCCTTGTTTCCAGAAGCCCTGCTTTCAGAAGCTTTGGGTTCGTGAGATTTTGGCCCGGCCGGCTTGCCGCTTGTCGATGTATCGGGCTTGGCGACCGGCACAGGAACTGCATCGCCTGACGCCGCATAGATATCGCCCCCGGAGAGGGCAAGGGCGGACAATACAAATATCAGGCGAAGTGCCTTCACCGGCTCGACCCTCCCTGCCGCAGCATCCCCTGCCTGCGCTCCGAAGAACCTCTTCGGCCGGTAAGATTGACGAATCCCTAAACCTCTGGATACGCCACTATAATTCCCGATTTTCACGGCGAAAGCGGGGCATCTCGCCGTCAGAGGCCTTTCAACACCTCGTGTGAACCGGTATTTATGCCGTTCGGCCGGGTCCGATGCCGGAGGCGTTTAGCCGCCAGGACATCCGCGCCAGGGATCGTGTCATGACCGCCAAGACCAAGTTTCGAGGCTCGTTCACCGCGCTCGTCACCCCTTTCAAGAACGGTTCGGTCGACGAGAAAGCGTTTCGCGACCTGGTGGAGTGGCAGATTGCCGAGGGCACCAAAGGGCTGGTTCCGGTGGGCACCACCGGTGAGAGCCCGACTTTGTCGCATCAGGAGCATCGCGATGTCGTTGAATGGTGCGTCAATCAGGCGCGTGGCCGCGTGCCGATCGTGGCCGGCGCGGGCTCAAACTCCACCAAGGAAGCAGTCGAGCTTGCCCAGCACGCGGAAAACGCCGGCGCCGATGCCGTGCTCGTGGTCACGCCCTATTACAACAAGCCGACGCAGGAAGGGCTTTATCAGCACTTCAAGGCGATCAACGACGCGATCGGAATTCCGATACTGATCTATAATATCCCGCCGCGTTCGGTAATCGACATGTCGGTCGACACCATGAAGCGGCTCTACGAGCTTAAGAACATCGCCGGAGTGAAGGACGCCACCGCGAACATGACGCGGGTGACGCAGCAACGTGCAGCGATGGGCGATGACTTCAACCAGTTGTCGGGCGAAGATATCACCGCGCTTGGGTTCATGGCGCATGGCGGACATGGCTGCATTTCCGTGACGTCGAATGTGGCGCCGCGGTTGTGCGCGGAATTTCAGGCGGCGTGCCTGAAAGGTGATTTTGCCGCAGCGTTGAAGTTGCAGGACAAGCTTGCGCCCCTTCACATGAACCTGTTCGTCGAAACCAGTCCGGCGCCGGTCAAGTATGCGCTCTCCCTGCTCGGCAAATGCTCCACTACCGTCCGCCTGCCGATGGTGCCGGCGAGCGAGAAGGCGCAGATCGCCGTTCGCGAGGCGATGGTGCATGCCGGTTTGATGAATTAAGGTGATCGTCTTTTAGGAGCCAGTCTAAGGCTTCATTTTCGGCTGCGGGCGGGTGTCGCCTGGAGCGAGGGGAGGAAACGATGCTTGAGGAATTCAAAAAATTTGCGATGCGTGGCAACGTGGTTGACCTTGCCGTCGCGGTTATTATTGGCGCGGCTTTCGGCGCCATCGTCAACTCACTCGTTGGCGACATCATCATGCCGATTATCGGTTCGGTTACCGGCGGTCTCGATTTCTCGAACTACTTCACCCCGCTGTCGGCGAAGGTAACGGCCAGCGCGCTTGCAGACGCCAAAAAACAAGGCGCTGTGCTGGCTTGGGGTAATTTTCTGACCCTGGTCATCAACTTCATCATCATCGCGTTTGCGCTGTTTCTGGCGGTCAAGGGCATCAGTAGCCTGAAGAAGTCCGAGCCGCCGGCTGCGCCTCCCGCTCCGTCAAAAGAAGAGCAATTGCTCACCGAAATCCGCGACCTGCTCAAGGCTCGCCAAGCCTAACTGTTCGATCAGAGCGTTCGCTGGCAAGTATAAGTGGCTAGTGGAGCTTTCAAATTTGCTCCACTAGGATTATCGCATGGCGGCAAAGCCGGAACAAAAAAATCGCGTGGTCGCCGATAACCGCAAGGCACGGTTCAACTACTTCATCGACGAGACCATGGAGGCCGGTGTCGCGTTGACCGGCACGGAAGTGAAGTCGCTGCGCCTAGGCAAGGCGACAATCGCGGAATCTTATGCCGACTCGCGCGAGGGCGAGATCTGGCTGATCAATTCCAACATCCCCGAATATCTTCAGGCCAACCGCTTCAACCACACGCCAAAGCGGCCGCGAAAGCTGCTGTTGCACAAGCGGCAGATCAGCAAGCTGATTGGCGCCGTGGAGCGGCAAGGCATGACGCTGGTACCACTTAAGCTTTATTTCAACGAGCGGGGCCGCGCCAAGGTCGAACTGGCGCTGGCGCGCGGCAAGAAGCTCTACGACAAGCGCGATACCGACAAGAAGCGTTCATGGGAGCGCGAGCGCGGGCGGTTGTTGCGGCAAAAAGGGTAGGTCGTCATGGTTCCGACCCAGCTCGATCACTGCGTCATCCACGTCACTGACTGGGAGCGGTCGAACGCATTTTATACTCGGGTGCTGGGCGCGGAACTGATCACACGGCCAGCCGGTTTCGCTTATCGCTTCGGTGACAAGCAGCTCAACGTGCATGGGCCCGGCGTCAAGCCCGCCGAAGTGGCGCGTCTGCCAGTCGCGCCCGGCAATAGCGACCTGTGCTTCGAGTGGATGGGGCCGATTGCCGATGCCGTGGCTCATCTTAAGCGCTGTGAGGTGCCAATCGAAGCCGGGCCAATGCAGCGTTTTGGGGCCAAGGGGCCAGGAACCAGCGTCTATTTCCGCGATCCTGATGGTTCGTTGATGGAGTTCATGTCCTACGGTGCGTGATCCCGAACGCTCTTCGGGCAATCATCCGCCAAAACTGGAGACCAACCATGAGCGCGAGAGAGGCATCCGGCGCACACGATCCGACCTTCCTGCCGCCGGATATTCCGGTCCCGACAGACGACGGTCGCGCCCGGCATTTGGCCGGTATCAAGCTACCTGATGTAGCGCTTGTTGCGACCGACAATTCACGGGTCAATCTGTCGAAGCTTAAGGGCTGCGCGGTGCTCTATATCTATCCGCGCACTGGCGTCCCGGGCGTCGATGCCCCGCCGGGCTGGGACGACATCCCGGGCGCGCGGGGCTGCACACCGCAGTCATGCGGCTTTCGCGATCATTTTGCCGATTTGAAAGCGCTCGGTGTCGCGCACGTATTCGGCTTGTCGACGCAAGATACCGACTATCAACGCGAAGCTGCGGAACGGTTGCATTTGCCGTTTCCGATCCTGTCGGATGAAGACCTCGATTTCTCCACCACCCTGCATCTGCCGATGTTCCTGGCGGCGGGCATGACGTTACTGGCGCGGATGGCGATGGTCATCGAGGACGGCACGATCAAGAAGGTATTCTATCCCGTGTTTCCTCCGGACAAGAACGCGGAGGAGGTTGTGTCGTGGCTTCGCACTAATCGCGCATGATCCCGAAAAGTGGATACCGGTTTTCGGATGCGATCATGCGCCTACCAAAAGCCTTCATCTGAATACCGTGCTGGCAGCAAAATGCCGGGCCATGAAGTCGTTGAAGACTTTCACTTTGGCGGAATGCTGCTGGCCGGCGGGATAGACCGCATAGATCGTCGCTTCTGGAAGCTGGTGTTTCAGCAGCACCTGCTTGAGAGCGCCGGTATCAAGATCGTCGCGAAAAAAATCGACCGGCCCGTAAGCAATACCGAACCCGCGTACCGCGGCCGTTCGTAGAACGTGCCGGTGGCTCGTTACGATCCGGCTGCTGACTTTCACCACGCGTTCGCCGTCGGTTCCGATGAGATGCCACTCGTCAGGCACATCGACGTAGCTATAGCTCAGGCAATCGTGCTCCGAGAGGTCTTCGGGCTTGAGCGGCGTGCCACGCCGTTTGAGATAGTCGGGCGCAGCGCAAAGAACGCGGCGCGATGTATTGAGCTTGCGGACAACCAGGCTTGACGAGGTGCCGCGCGGCATGCCGACGCTGATCGCGATGTCGTAACCCGCTTCGATCGGATCGGTGACATGATCGTTCATCGAAAGATTGATGCGAAGACGGGGATATTCTGCGATCAGATCGGCAATCGCGTTGCCGATATCGGTGAGGCCGAAATTGGTCGGTGCGATCACCCGTAATTCCCCGCGCGGCTCGTTGTGTAATTCGCCCGCCGCGCGTTCGGCTTCGTCGAGTTCGGCAAGAATGCGCCGGCATTGCTCGTAAAATCTGCGTCCTGCGTCGGTCACGCTGACACGTCGCGTCGTACGTTCAAGAAGCCGCGCACCGAGCCGTTCTTCGAGTTGCTGGACGTGTTTGCTGGTGGCGGCGCGCGACAGGCCAAGCCGCTCGGCGGCTGCGGTAAAGCTGCCCGCCTCGATGACGGTCGTAAAAACTCTTGCATTTTCAAAGCGATCCATTGCGCGCCTCGAGATTGTCAACTTAATGTAGACAATCTATTTCGGTTGGCGCGGATGATCAATTCAGTGCACGGCAGTATTGGTGGACCGGTCCGAACCAAAAACGAGGAGGAAGCCATGTCGAAATTTGTCGTTGCGCCGCATTTCCGGCTGCACGAATGGGTCGCCGAGGAAAAGGGCTATTTCGCCGCCGAGGGGCTCGACTACGAATTCCGCGAGACTATGGATTCCAGTAGCGGTACCGGCCACCACATCGGCAACAAGGTCGGCGCGTATCAGACGCTCGAAGCCGGCCGCACCTGCAATGTCAGCGGCGCCTGCCACTGGACCATGAACGTCGCGGCTTCCAAGGGGCACGGCAAACTCTATGCCGACGCTTATTCGGTATCGCCGTGCGGCGTCTTTGTGCCGGCAGATTCTCCGGTGAAAACCCCCGCCGATCTCGCTGGCGTGCCGATTTCGGTCGGTTACCAGTCCGGCAGCCACTACGCGACCATTCAAGGCCTGGAGCAATACCTCAAGCCGGCCCAGATCAATCTCTCGTTCAACGACGGATTGCTGTTCAGCCGCATGGAGATGCTGGTCGACCGCAAGGTACCGGCGGCGTCACTGTTCAGCGGCCCGTATTACTTCCTCGAGCAACTCGGGTTCCGCAAAGTCATCGACACGACCTTCATGATGGCGTCCATGGTCACCGGCACGCCGGATCCGGAAGACGTGCGCAAATACTTCAGTGCGCTCCGTCGCGCCCAGCGCGATATCGATCTGCGGCCGGAACTCTTTACGCACTACTACAAGAAGGAGTTTCCGAAGCGCTTCCACGACCAGATGGATACGCGCCGTTGGGGGCCCGGTGAGCGGCTGGTGTTTGAGCCGTACTCCAAGCAGACCTTCGACGAGTCGTTCGAGTGGATCGAGCAGCACGGTATCTTCCCGCGCAGCGAGATGGGCTCGGGCAACTACGAAGCCTCAATTTACAACTAATGGCCGGCCGTCAGGCCGTAGCATCAAGGTGTTTGCGCACTTGCGCAAACACCGCGTGGAACATCTCCGGCGTCAGCACGCGAGTGTTGGTGTTATAGCGCGAGCAATGATAGCTATCGAACAGCGTGAATGTTTCCATCGGATGCGCGCGGCCGTGACCGAACGGAAAGTCCGCGCGCCGCTTGGCGCGAACCGAGACAAATGACTCGTGAGCGATCCGGCCGAGCGCGACGACAGCGCGAAGTCCGGTCATTTCCGCAAGCGTCACCGTCAGGAATTCGCGACAGGTGGTGATCTCTTTGGGTGTCGGCTTGTTCTCAGGCGGCACGCAACGCACCGCGTTGGTGATCCGGCAGTCGACCAGTTCGAGTCCGTCGTCAGGCCGCGCCTCGTATTTGCCTTTGGCGAACCCGTACTCGATCAGCGTGGCGTAGAGCAGGTCGCCGGCATAGTCGCCGGTAAAGGGCCGGCCGGTCCGGTTGGCGCCGCGCAATCCCGGCGCCAGCCCGACGATCAAAAGCGGGGCGTCGGCAGAGCCGAAAAACTCCACTGGGGCATTAAACCAGGCGGGTTCGCGAGCACGCCATTCTTCGCGAAACGCAACAAGACGGGGGCAGCGCGGACAATCGCGGCCGGGCATCCCGCTCGGACGCGTCATGGGGAAATCCTTAAGAGAAAATCTTTCAGGAAACTCAATCGTCTTCGAATTCGTCTTCTACTTCTGCATCAAGCCGAGGGGCGGTAGCGGCGCGTTGGAGGAACTGGGGGGTATGCTGCCGCGGCTCGCGCCCTTCGCGCGGCTCCCGAGGTTCCCGCATGGGGCGTTCGGAAGGGTCACGGCCAACCTTGGACTGCAACTCGACGATGTCGACAAACTGATCGCACTGGCGGCGCAGTTCGTCGGCGACCATTGGGGGTTGCGTCGTGATGGTGGAGACGACAATGACGCGCACGCCGCGCCGCTGCACCGCCTCGACAAGCGAGCGGAAATCGCCGTCGCCGGAGAACAGCACCATCTGATCGATATGCGGTGCGAGCTCCATGGCGTCGACCGCGAGCTCGATATCCATGTTGCCTTTGACCTTACGCCGGCCGGTCTGGTCGACGAATTCCTTGGTCGCCTTGGTGACGACCGTATAGCCGTTGTAGTCGAGCCAATCGATCAGCGGGCGGATCGAGGAATATTCCTGATCCTCGATCACCGCGGTGTAATAGAACGCACGCACGAGATAGCCGCGCGACTGAAATTCACGCAGCAGGCGCTTGTAATCAATGTCGAAGCCCAGCGATTTGGCAGTGGCATAGAGGTTGGCGCCGTCGATAAAGAGCGCGATTTTTTCAAGTTGTGCCGGCATGATTTCTCTCGTGACTGCGTCTTTTGATGAAAGCCGGATCTGCCGCAAATATGTTCGACGGTCCGGACGTTTTAAATCGGTTGGCCGCCCATAGGAGCGTTCAAAGGTCGAAAGACAATCGAACGGATATTACAGGTATCGTAGACTTGCGCGAAGACCGTGGCGAAAATACTGCGGCACGCCGTCGCGGTAAAAGCAAAATATCTTCTGGAACTCTGCTTGAAGAAGCTCCCTGCTTTGCGAGTGAGGTATGGGCCGTAAAGTCCTTCCAGGACGCAGGCAACAGCGCAATTAACGCTTAAATCATCGGCACAATTTACACTTGAACTTCAAGGTCCGGGACTGTACGTAATCGTCAGATTTGAATGGACTTCCCCCTGCGCGCGCGGGGGAGCTGATCCGGAACCTTTCAGGAGCTTTTGCCTATGGCCCGTGTCACCGTCGAAGATTGCATCGACAAGGTCGAAAACAGATTTGACCTGGTTTTGCTGGCAAGTCATCGCGCCCGCACCATTTCGTCGGGCAGTCAGATCACCGTAGACCGAGACAACGACAAGAACCCGGTTGTCGCGCTGCGCGAGATCGCAGAACTGGCGGTTTCACCTGAGGATCTTAAGGAAGAACTGGTCCATTCGCTCCAGAAATACGTCGAGGTGGATGAGCCTGAGCCCGACGCGGTGCCGCTGATCGGTGCGCCCGGTACCGGCGCCGATGTCGACGATACCGATGTCATCCCCGACCGGATGAGCGAGGAAGAGCTGCTTAAGGGTCTCGAAGGCCTGACGCCTCCGGAAGCCCAGCCCGAGCCCGACATCGGTGACGAAGAAGAATAAGCTTCCGGCCGGTCTTAGCCGGGCATTTAACGAAAATTTGGCATTGGACGGCCACGGTTGCGTTGCAAACGCCGCCGATGGCCGGTGTTTGTCGCCTAGCGCGTCTTGTGGTGCGGGCGAAACGCCATAATATCCTTGTTATTAGCGTTTCCTGACTCAGAGGAAAGGAGCGCGGGCCGAGGATTGCCAAGAGACACCACCGATGGCGCGTTCGCCGATTGATCTGCCGCGGATGCAGAATCAGCCCAGACCCCGGGTGCCGTTGGCGCGTGCTCCAAATCTCGTTCCGAAGCCCACCGCAACTACGCCGCCACAGCCGCATAAACCGCGGATGATGCGGCAATACGAGCTGGTTGACAGGGTCAAACAGTACAATCCGGCCGCTAACGAGGATCTGCTCAATCGCGCCTACGTCTACGCTATGAAAGCGCACGGCGAGCAGCAGCGCAACTCCGGCGATCCCTATTTCTCCCATCCACTCGAGGTCGCGGCGATCCTGACCGGGCTCAAGCTCGATGACGCCACCATCGCCGCGGCGCTGCTCCACGATACGATCGAGGACACCGACGCGACCCGCGCTGAAATCGATCGCGTGTTCGGTCCGGACATTGGCCGGCTGGTTGACGGTCTGACCAAGCTAAAAAAGCTCGAGCTGGTCTCAAGAGAAGCCAAGCAGGCCGAAAACCTGCGCAAGCTCTTGCTGGCGATTGCCGCCGATGTCCGTGTGCTGCTCATCAAGCTCGCCGACCGGCTGCATAATATGCGCACGTTGGCGTTTCGGCCGCCGGAGGCCCGTCGGCGCACAGCTGAGGAGACGCTGGACATCTATGCCCCGCTCGCCGCGCGGATGGGCATGCACGAGATGCGCGAGGAACTCGAGGATCTGGCGTTCCGTGAGCTCAATCCAGATGCGCACAAGGTGATCACGGAGCGGCTCGAAGCGCTGGCGGAGCGGTCCAGTACCTGGATCAGTGAAATTGAGGAACAACTGGCGCGGAAGCTCGGTGACCGCGGCATCACGGCGAAAGTATCCGGCCGTCGTAAGCGCACCTATTCGATCTGGCGCAAGATGGAACGGAAGGCAGTCGGCTTTGAACAGCTTTCCGACATTTTTGGTTTCCGCGTCGTCGTAAGAAACATTCCCGAGTGCTATCAGGCGGTCGGTGTCGCCCACACGTCCTGGCCGGTCGTTCCCGGGCGCTTCAAGGACTACATCTCGACGCCGAAACAGAACGACTACCGCTCGATCCACACCACGGTAATTGGGCCAGGCAAGCAGCGTGTTGAGTTGCAGATCCGCACTCGCGATATGGAGCAGATCGCCGAATACGGCATTGCCGCCCACGCGCTTTATAAAGACAACGCCGGCTCGCCCACGGAAATGCTGTCGCGCGAGTCAAACGCCTATGCTTGGCTGCGCCGCACCATTGAGCTTCTGGCCGAGGGCTCCAATCCGGAAGAGTTTTTGGAGCACACCAAGCTCGAACTGTTCCATGATCAGGTTTTTGCTTTCACGCCGAAAGGCAAGCTGATCGCACTGCCACGCGGCGCGACACCGATCGATTTTGCCTACGCGGTGCATACCGGCGTCGGCAATATGGCGATCGGCGCCAAGATCAACGGCAAGATCGGCCCGCTGAGTTCGTCGCTGCAAAACGGCGACGAGGTGCAGATTCTGACCTCAAAGGCGCAGACCGCGCCCCCGGTCGCTTGGGAATCCATCGTGGTCACCGGCAAGGCGCGGGCTGCCATTCGACGTGCCACGCGTAAATCGGTGCGTAGCCAGTATTCGGCGTTCGGCCGGCGTATTGTCGAGCGGTTGTGCCAGCGCGCTAAGTTCGAATATTCCGACGAGAAGCTTGAAGGGGCGCTGCCGCGGCTGGCGCGCGCTTCCATAGATGATGTTTTCTCCGCAGTGGGACGTAGCGAGATGCGCGCCGCCGACGTCGTGCGGGCGATGTATCCCGACTACAAGGATGAACGTGTAACGCTGGCTGCGCCCAAGGAGGAAAGCGGCTGGTTCGGCCTCAAATGGGGTAAGGCGGTCAAGTTCAAGGTTCCCGACGGCAGCGAGGACGGAGCAGCGATTCCGATCCGCGGTATCAATACCGACCTGCCGGTGCAGTTTGCGCCAAACGGCGGTGCGGTACCTGGTGATCGGATTGTCGGCATCATGACGCCCGGCGAAGGGATCACGATTTATCCGATCCAGTCTGAAGCCTTGAAGCATTTCGAAGACGAGCCCGAGCGCTGGCTCGACGTACGCTGGGATGTCGACGACAAGGTGCCGCAGCGTTTTCCGGCGCAGCTCGCAGTGCAGTCGGTTAACGAGCCCGGCACGCTCGCAGAGATCACGCGGGTGATTGCCGAGCACGACGGCAATATCGACAACATCAACATGGTGCGGCAGTCGCCGGACTTTACCGACCTAACCATCGATCTCGCGGTCTATAATCTCAAACACCTAACGTCGATCATTTCGCAGTTGCGCGCGAAGAAGGTTGTCGCCAGCGCCGAACGCGTGAGCGGCTAGGCCGTTCGCGCGAAAACGGTAAGAAATCTCATGGCTGCGAACTCACTCATTCGTCTCGGCGTCAACATCGATCACGTTGCAACCGTGCGTAACGCGCGCGGCGGGCGGCATCCCGATCCTTTGAAAGCCGCCGAGATTGCCATTGCCGCGGGCGCTGACGGTATCACCGCGCATTTGCGCGAGGATCGCCGGCACATCATTGATGACGATATCACTAGGCTTAAGGAGCGCATCACCAAGCCGCTCAATCTTGAAATGGCGGCGACGGCAGAAATGGTAGCGATCGCGCGCAAGGTTCGTCCGCATGCCGCTTGTATCGTGCCGGAGCGGCGGCAGGAGCGGACAACTGAAGGCGGGCTCGATGCAGCCGGTCAGCGGGACAGCCTGCGCGGCGTTGTCAGTCAGCTCGCCGAAGCGGGTATCCGTGTCTCGCTGTTCATCGCCGCCGAGCCCGAGCAGATTGAGGCCGCCGCCGCGGTGGGCGCGCCGGTGATCGAGATTCATACCGGAGCATGGTGCGATGCGCTTGCGGCCGGCAATGCCGCGGCGGCTGAAGGTGAATTCGCGCGCATCGTTCGCGGCGCAAACTTTGCCAGGCGGGCAGGGCTGGAGGTTCACGCTGGCCATGGCCTCGACTTCATCACTGCGGAGCGGATCGCCGCGCTGCCCGAGATCGCTGAACTCAATATCGGGCACTTCCTAATCGGCGAGGCGATCTTCGACGGGCTCGCCGCCACGGTGCGCAGGATGCGAAGCGCGATGGATCACGGCCGGCGGCGGACGGAAACAAGCAAATGATTCTTGGTATCGGCTCGGACATCTGCGACGCGCGCCGCATCGCCAATGTTATCGAGCACCATGGCGACCGTTTCACGCACCGGATCTTTACGCCGATCGAGCGGACACTGGCCGACCGGCGGCGCAACCGGGTCGAAACTTACGCCAAGCGTTTTGCCGCCAAGGAAGCCTGCGCCAAAGCGCTTGGCACCGGACTCCGTGCCGGGGTCTGGTGGCGCGATATGGGCGTGGTCAATCTGCCGTCCGGCCGTCCAACCCTGGAACTGACCGGCGGGGCAAAGCGTCGCCTGGAGAAGATCACCCCGCCAGGCCATGAGGCGCGAATCGACCTGACCATCACTGACGAAGGGCCGATGGCGCATGCCTTTGTGATCATCTCGGCGGTCGCGGTCGGCGGCGGATGACGGTGCCAGATGGCTGCGATGAAAAATTCGTCATGTTCGCCACCGGCTATGCACAAAGGCTTGTAATCTCTACCTAAAACGTCGAGTCTCCCAAACCGCGGCGAAATCCCAGCGCAATTGCTTGTGGGGGTTGCAGCGGCTACAACGTCGAGCGGCGCGGGGGCGCGATCCGCGGGACGAGGCCAATGAGCGTGCAGACCGGAACCAAAAAGAAAGAGAGCGGCTGGGCGGAGACAGTCCGCGTCGTATTCCACGCCCTCATCATCGCGCTGGTTATCCGTACCTTCCTGTTCCAGCCGTTCAACATTCCGTCCGGCTCGATGATCCCGACCCTGCTGGTCGGCGACTACCTTTTCGTGTCGAAGTATTCGTACGGCTTCACGCACTATTCGTTCCCGTTCTCGCCGCCGATCTTTTCCGGCCGTATCCTTGGCTCCGATCTCCGGCGCGGCGACGTCGTCGTGTTCCGTCTGCCGAAGGATGACACCATCGATTACATCAAGCGTGTGGTCGGGCTTCCTGGCGACAAGATTCAGATGATCGACGGTGTGCTCAACATCAACGGCGAACCGGTCAAGCGCGAGCGCATCGACGATTTCGTCACCGACGATGACGGCGTCGTGCAACGCGTGAAGCAGTTCCGCGAGACGATGTCGAACGGCGTCAGCTACAACACCCTCGATCTCACCGACAACGGCTTCTACGACAACACACCAGTCTATAACGTGCCGCCTGACCATTATTTCATGATGGGCGACAACCGCGACAACTCGACCGACAGCCGCGTACTGAGCCAAGTCGGTTACGTTCCCTACGAAAACATCATCGGCAGAGCGCAGATCATATTCTTCTCGATCAAGGACGGCACCCACGCCTGGGAAATCTGGCGTTGGCCGTGGGATGTGCGCTGGAGCCGGTTGTTCACTTTGGTCAGATGAGCCCTCGCGGCAAAGCCACAACGCAACGCCGGGAACCTTCACCCGGAGAGGCCGAAGCCGCTCCCGAAAAGCAGCCCGCCGCATCGGCCGACGGCAAGGAGCGCCGGCCGCGCCGGCGCGGCAGCGCTCTTGAAGAGCGTATCGGTTATCGCTTCAAGGATCTGGCGCTGCGCGATAGCGCGCTTACCCACATTTCGGCGCTCAAGGGCGCGCGCAATCGCGGGGCGTCCTACCAGCGGCTGGAGTTTCTCGGCGATCACGTGCTCGGCCTCGTGATCTCCGACTTGCTCTATCGCAGCTTTCCGAAAGCCGATGAAGGTGAACTGTCACGGCGGCTTGCCGATCTGGTGCGCAAGGAAACCTGTGCCGAGATCGCGGTGTCGATCGAGCTCGGTTCGGCTATTCATCTCGGCGCCTCCGAAGCCAATGCGGGCGGACGCAAGCGTCCGGCCATCCTCGCCGATGTATGCGAAGCATTGATCGGCGCCGTGTATATCGATGGCGGCTATCCGGCGGCGGAGACGCTGATCCAGAAGCTGTGGGAGATTCGGACCCAGGGAACCGCGCCGCCACAGCGCGATCCCAAGACCGTACTGCAAGAGTGGGCGCAGGGGCGCGGTTTGCCGACACCGATCTATCAGGAAGTGGCGCGCACCGGGCCGGATCATAACCCGGTGTTTCGCGTCGCGGTGCAACTGCCGAAGTTTGCGCCGGCGGAGGGCACCGGCCGTTCCAAGCGTGCTGCCGAGCAGGAGGCCGCCGCCACCATGCTGACGCGCGAAAACGTAAAGCCCAAGCACAGGTGATTGGCGCAATGGTTGAACCGGCTGAGCAACGTTGCGGCTTTGTCGCGCTGATTGGTGCGCCCAACGTCGGCAAATCGACCCTGACCAATGCGCTGGTCGGTTCGAAGGTGTCGATCGTGACGCCGAAAGTGCAGACCACGCGGGCCCTGATCCGGGGCATAGCTATCGTCGGTGCGGCACAGCTCATTCTTGTCGATACGCCCGGTATTTTCACGCCGCGGCGACGGCTCGACCGGGCGATGGTCGGGACGGCCTGGGGCAGTGCGCATGACGCCGACGTGGTCGCATTCCTGACCGATGCCCATAAAGGGCTCGGCGATGACGATGAAGCTGTGCTGAAAGCGCTCGATGAGGTTCGGCCGCTTAAGGTGCTGGTACTCAACAAGGTCGATGCCGCCGACAAGCCAACGCTGTTGACGTTGGCGGAGAAGCTCAACGAACGCGTTAAATTCGCCGGAACGTTCATGATATCGGCTCTATCCGGTAGCGGCGTTGCGGACTTGAAAGAGTTTCTTGCCGCGAAAGTCCCGGTGGGACCGTGGCTCTATCCCGAGGATCAAATCTCCGATGCACCACTTCGCCAATTAGCGGCCGAGATCACCCGGGAAAAGCTCTATCTGCGGCTGCATCAGGAGCTGCCGTATCAGTCCACCGTCGAAACCGAAGTCTGGAAAGAGCTTAAGGACGGAGCCGTTCGCATTGAGCAGACGATCTATGTTGAGCGCGAAAGCCAGCGCAAAATCGTGCTGGGTAAAGGCGGCCAGACGATCAAGGCTATCGGCGCCGCCGCGCGCAAGGAGATCGCAGAGGAAATCGAGCAGCCGGTGCACCTGTTCCTGTTCGTCAAGGTGCGGGAAGGCTGGGGCGACGATCCTGAACGTTACCGGGAAATGGGGCTGCAATTTCCCAAGGAATGAACAACCGCCTTCGCGGATGATCGCAGCCGTATTAGATATTGCCTATGCAATGGACTGACGAAGGCATTGTGCTCGGCGTCAAACGCCACGGCGAGACCAGTGTCATTCTCGAATTGATGACAGCGGAGCGTGGCCGGCATCTGGGCCTGGTGCGGGGCGGGGCCGGCACGCGGCTGCGTGGTGTGCTGCAGCCCGGCAATTCGTTGCGCGCCACATGGCGGGCGCGGCTTGATGAGCATCTTGGCCTCTATTCGGTCGAAGGCCTGAACCTGCGCGCCGCGAGCTTTCTCCCGACGGCTTATGCGGTGCATGGCGTGAACTCACCTGGCGGGGCTCTGCCGGCTGCTTGCCGAGCGTGAACCGCACGCCGGTATCTATGCCGAGCTGAACTCCATTCTCGACAGCCTCGACGATCCACGCATTGTTGCGCCGCTTATCGCGCGCTTCGAGGTCGATTTTCTTTCCGAGCTCGGTTTTGGCCTCGACCTTTCGTCCTGCGTTGCGACCGGGGCAACGGAAGACCTTATCTATGTGTCGCCCCGCTCAGGACGCGCAGTGTCGCGGGCTGCCGGCGAGGCCTATCGGGAAAAGCTTTTGGCGCTGCCGGCGTTCCTGCACGACGAGACAGAAACAGTATCCGGCGCGGCGCTTGCCGATGCGTTCGCGCTGACCGGATTTTTTCTTGATCGTCACGCCTACGCGCCGCGCGGCCTGCCGATGCCCGAGGCTCGCTCTTATTTCGTTATGGCGATTGGCCGGGTGCTTGGCAGTTCGGAACCGGTCACCAGCGGTTGAGCAAGCAGCCGCAGTGTCGGTAGCCGTAAGGGTCGTTCCAGCAGTCGTAGTGATAGTTCGTCGGGCAGGCGGGCTTGTAGTCATAGCCATAACCTAAGCCGAGACCATATCCGTAATTGCCGTAGTAATTGCCCTGTACACGCACCAGCGGCGTCGCGTTTGGCGGTGCCTGCGCACCGGGCGCTGCCGCGAGCGGCGTAACGGCCAACGTAATTGCAAGCGCGGCGAACGCTATGGTCGGGAACTCAAGCTGCATCGTGTTACCCGTGGCGCCCATGGGGATAACGCATGAAAGCCCTGCATTTGCTGCTGTCACCTTATCGCAAATGCTGATCGCGAAAAGATGAAAAAAACCAGCGCTGGCGGCCTTATTCACCGCTTGTTCAACGGCGGCAACCGCGCTAGCGCTACCCGGATATGAACAAGAAAGTGATTCCCCAAACCCTGACGGGGTGCAGGAGATTGCGTTGCGCGAGGCGCTCGAAGAGCGCTATCTCGCCTATGCGCTGTCGACCATCATGCACCGCGCGCTGCCGGACGCGCGTGACGGGCTCAAGCCAGTGCATCGCCGCATCCTCTATGGCATGAGGCTATTGCGGCTCGATCCGGGCGGCGCTTTCAAGAAGTCGGCAAAGATCGTCGGCGATGTCATGGGTAATTTCCACCCCCATGGCGATCAGGCGATCTATGACGCGCTCGTGCGTTTGGCGCAGGATTTCGCGTCGCGTTACCCGCTGGTCGATGGCCAGGGTAATTTCGGCAATGTCGATGGCGATAATCCGGCAGCCTATCGCTACACCGAAGCAAGGCTGACTGAAGCCGCACGTCTTCTGATCGACGGTATCGACGAAGACGCAGTCGATTTCAGGCCAAGCTATGACGGCGTCATGCAGGAACCCGCTGTGCTGCCGGCGGCGTTCCCGAACCTGCTCGCCAACGGCTCGCAGGGCATTGCTGTCGGCATGGCGACGGCAGTTCCGCCGCACAACATTGCGGAACTGTGCGACGCCGCGCTTTATCTCATCGAGCAACCGAATGCACGCAGCCGCACTCTGTTGAAGTATGTGCAGGGCCCTGACTTTCCGACCGGCGGCGTTGTCATCGATTCGGCAGAGACGATAGCTGAAGCCTATACCACCGGGCGCGGCTCCTTTCGTGTGCGTGCGCGCTGGAAGACCGAGGATGCCGGCCGCGGCACGTACCTGATCGTCGTTACCGAGATTCCGTATCAAGTTCAGAAGATGCGGCTGATCGAGCGCATCGCCGAATTGATGAACGAAAAGAAACTGCCGCTCCTTGCCGACATGCGCGATGAATCGGCAGAGGATGTGCGCATCGTGTTCGAGCCGCGCTCGCGCTCGGTCGATCCGGCTTTGCTCATGGAGAGCCTGTTCAAGCTCACCGAGCTGGAAAACCGCATTCCGCTGAACATGAACGTGCTGATCCGCGGCCGTATCCCGAAAGTGGTGGGGCTTGCAGAGGCGCTCACCGAGTGGCTGACGCATCGCCGCGAAGTTCTGCAACGCCGCTCCCGGTATCGCCTGGCGCAGATCGAGCACCGGCTCGAACTTCTGGGCGGTTACCTCATCGCCTATCTGAACCTCGACAAGGTCATCAAAATCATCCGAAACGAGGATGAGCCGAAGCCGGTATTGATGAAGACCTTCAAACTGTCTGAGATCCAGGCTGAGGCTATTCTCAACATGCGGCTGCGCAATTTGCGCAAGCTCGAGGAAATGGAGATCCGTCAGGAGGAAAAGGATCTTCGCGTCGAGAAGAAATCGATCGAGGAGTTGCTTGGCTCCGAGAAGCAGCAATGGAAGAAGGTTTCGGAGCAGGTCCGTGAAGTGCGCGATACGTTCGGGCCGAAGACGCCGTTAGGCAAGCGCCGAACCACTTTTGCTGACGCGCCCCAGCATGACGAGGCTGCGATCGAGGAGGCGCTGGTCGAGCGCGAGCCGGTTACGATCGTGGTTTCGGAAAAGGGCTGGATCCGCGCGCTGCGCGGTCAGGTGTCCGATCTCGCAAGTCTTGCTTTCAAGACCGACGACGGTTTCAAGCTTGCGTTTTTTGCCGAGACGACATCGAAGCTTCTGATTTTCGCGACCAACGGGCGCTTCTACACGATCGATGCCGCGAAGCTTCCGGGCGGCCGGGGTCACGGCGAGCCAATCACGTTGTTCGCCGATCTCGAACAAGCCGGCATCGTGTCGGTATTCCGGTATCAGGGCGGCCGCAAGCTTCTGGTTGCAAGCAAGAGCGGCAGGGGCTTTGCGGTGCCGGAGGACGAGTGCCTCGGCAATACCCGAAAGGGCAAGCAGGTGCTCAATGTCAAACCGCCTGACGAAGCCCGTGCCGTGACGCCGATTGAGGGCGAACTCGTGGCCGCGATCGGCGAGAACCGCAAGATGGTGATCTTTGCGATCGATCAGGTGCCTGAGATGACGCGCGGGCGCGGTGTGCGCTTGCAACGTCACAAGGATGGCGGGCTATCGGATATCAAGACTTTCGAGGTGGAAAAGGGCCTGAGCTGGGTCGATTCCGCGAGTCGTACCTTCGTCCTCACTTTGAAAGAGCTTTCGGACTGGCGCGGTAATCGCGGCGATGCGGGCCGCCTGGCGCCAAAGGGCTTTCCGAAGAACAACAAGTTCGGTGATTTGTCTGCGCGCACCGGCGCAAACGGCGATAAATAAAATACGATCTTTTTTAGATCTTCATGCGGCCCTTTAGATCGTTACAAATTTAACATCGCACCGCTGCGCAGATAACGGGCAGGCATAAAAAATAGGCTTGTGAAACAAGGCTGCGTTGCGTGCCACGATTGTTCGCACTACGGAGATAGATTGTTCAACGGCATGCACGTTATCGGTTGCGCCAACAGAATTATCTTCTGGTCTACGGCGACAGGCATAAGGCCTGGCCGTCGGCAACCGGGAGAAAGACCATGGTTAGCAAGATTAAGATTGCCCTCATTGCCGCGATCGCGGCGGTCGGCATTGCGACGCCGGCGTTGGCCGACGGCTTCCCTGTCATTCCGCAGTATTCGCTGCCGAGCGAGGCTCCAGGTTTCGGAGTTGCGCCCCGCGCTGTGACTGGTCCGCGGAGCCACCAGACTGTGGTGCGCAGCCGTGCGCTCTACGATTCGGCGACGGTCCCCAGCAACGACAGTTCGAGCTACGGAAACCAGAGCTACAGCAACTGGGCCAACGACGCCGAGTGGTCGACTACGGGCCGTCAAAACAGCGGCCATTAAAACTTAGCGACAAAAACTTGGTGACAAAAAAACAGGGCGGGCATTGGCCCCCCTGTTTTTCTTTTTTCCTCGACCCTTCAGGCAAAATAGAATCAGGCCGCATCCGAGACCGCACGTAGCGCGGGCGCGGGGAGGGGGTGCAAGTGCGTACTCCCATCGACGCCGTTATGCTTGCGTGGCGCGGTGGTGAAGTGGGTAGTGAGGAAATCAATAAACGTTCTGGTTTTCGCCGACAGACACTGGCTGTGCGGATAGACCGCTTGCACCGATGTCTCCTGGGTCCGGTAATCGGGCAGCAGATGGACGAGGCGGCGGGCTGCCAGGTCATTTTCCACCAGGCGGTCAGGAGCCAGCACGATACCGACATCTTTCAAGGCGAGAGTGCGAAGCGCATCGGGACTGCTGGCCATAAAGCGGCCGGATACCCGGACGACATCCTCTTTGCCGTCTTTGTCCAAAAAATGCCAAGCGCCGTGGGCTGACCCGAAGTTATAGACGAGACAATTGTGCTCGATCAGGTCGTGCGGAGTCTGCGGCGTGCCCTTGCTTTGCAGATACGCGGGTGATGCGCACGCGACCACGCTGAGCGATCCGAGCTTTCGTGCGATCAGACTTGAAGTCAGCCAAGTCTCCAATCCGAATTGCCAGATCGAAACGCTTTTCAATCAGATCGACATAGGGATCGTCCAAGCTCAAGTCGATCGAGACCTCGGGATAGGTCTTCAGGTAATCAGCGATCAGCGGAGCAACAACGTGGGCACCAAACGACACCGGCGCCGTCACCCGCAACAGTCCCCGCGGCGCGGATTGCAGATCGCCGGCAGCGAGTTCCGCCTCTTCCAGGTCGGTAAGAATACGCAAACAGCGCTCGTAATAGTCCTGCCCGACTTCGGTTGGGCTGACACGGCGCGTCGTGCGATTGAGCAATCTGGCGCCAAGCCGCGCCTCAAGAGTTTGAATGTGTTTGCTCACCATGGCCGGCGACATATCGAAGTGTCGCGCTGCCGCTGCGAAGCTTGCCGCCTCCACAACCTTGGCGAACACGGCCATCCCGGTAAAACGATCCAAGCGTTATCTCCCACGCTGATTGGCGATGAATTTGAATCCTCCCCCGGACGGCACGCCTTTTGACATTGCCACTGAGGCAGCTTAGGGACTAAGCGCGCTGGAACCACGTCACACGTTGTCATTGCAGCAATGTGTAAAGCGCATGCTGTCACAGACGGTGCCAAATCTTGGAAAAATGAGTTAGAAACTGGCGCTAAAAGATGCTGTTATTCCACCCGTGCCCAGCCTTCCGGCATAAGGCGCTCTTGCGGCAAAAAGCGGCTTTTGTAATCCATCTTGCGCGAGCCGCGCACCCAATAGCCGAGGTAGACGTAAGCTAGTCCCATGCGCTGCGCCCGCGCGATGTGATCGAGCACCATCAAGGTACCGAGCGAACGCGCCGCTTCGTCCGGTTCAAAAAACGAATAGACCATCGACAATCCGTCGCTCAACACGTCGGTCAGAGCGACAGCGACCAGATCGCCGGCGCTGCGTTTGACGCCATTGCCCCCGGCTTCGCGCCGTCGGTATTCGATGATGCGGGTTTCGATGTGGCTGTCTTCGACCATCATGGCGTAGTCGAGCACGGTCATATCGGCCATCCCGCCGTCGCGGTGACGCGAGTCGAGGTAAGCTCGAAAAATCGAATATTGCTCCGACGTTGGGACCGCGACCCGCATCTCGCCGGCGATATCGGCATTGCGCTTGGCGATGCGGCGCATGCCGCGGGTCGGGTGGAAGTCATCGACGACGACGCGCACGGAGACACAGGAGCGGCAGCCTTCACAGGCCGGCCGGTAAGCAATCGACTGGCTGCGGCGAAAGCCGCCGTGCGTCAGGATATTGTTGAGTTCGCCCGCACGTTCGCCGACCAGATGTGTGAAAACCTTGCGCTCCTCCTTGCCGCCGAGATAAGGGCAGGGCGAGGGGGCGGTCAGGTAGAACTGCGGCGTATCGCGGGAGTGATGGGTCACTGGTTCTCGGACTGCGTCGCGGCTGGCGTGCGAACTCCAGCCGGCGCCTAGGATCGCCCGAGACGGCCCGCGCGTCAAAGCCCAAAATGAGCGCATAGAGCGGGGGATTATTCCGCCTTGAGGCCCGTGGCGGCAATCAGCTGCCCCCACATGGCGTACTCGGCCGCGATAATGCGGTGCATCTCGTCCGGGCCGCCAGGTGCAGGCTCGAGGCCTGCCGCCAGCAGGACCTCCCTGGCATCCGGCATCGCTACAATCTTCGTAATCTCGGCATTGAGCTTGGCGATACGATCATCCGGTGTGCCGCGCGGCGCGAACATCGCCAGCCATGAACTCGTGCTGAAATTGGGCACGCCGGCCTCGCGCAAAGTCGGAATATTTGGCATCGAGCGTACGCGCTCAGGCTCGGTTATGCCGATCGGGATCACCTGGCCATTGGCGATCATCGGCATGATGGCGGCGGTGTCGAGCATGCCAAGAGGCACCTCACCGGAGGCAATCGCGGCCGCCACCGGAGCGCCACCGCGATAGGGTACGGCTTGCATCGCCACTCCCAAGTCATGCTTGAGCAGCTCGGCGGAGAGATAGGCAAACGAGCCAATATAGGACACCGCGTAGTTCAGCGGCTTCACTTTTGCAGCGGCAACAAGATCGGCAATCGAGGCGATGCCTGCCTTCGGATTGGCAGCCAGGATAATGGGACTGTCGACCACTCTGCCGATCGGTGCGAGGTCCGTAAGCGGATCATAATTGACCTTCGTCAGATGCGGATTGACGGTTACCGGGCTGTTCGAAAGGATAATCAGCGTGTGGCCATCCGGATCGCTTTGCATCAGATCGTCGATGCCGAGTACGCCATTTGCGCCCGGCTTGTTTTCGACGATGACGGCCTGACCGAGGCTTTGCTGTAAGTTTTTGGCGATCACGCGCGCGGTGAGATCGATGCTCCCGCCGGGAGCGTACGGCACGATGATCCGGATCGTTTTGCTTGGGAACGTATCAGCGTGCGCAGGGGCCGCGAATGCTGCGGCTGCGAGCAAACAGATCAGCCACTTTTTGAACGATCCAGGTTTGTACGGCATAGCGGGCCCCCGGCAAAGGATCGCCCGGGGCCGCCCGCGCGTCAAAGCCCAAATCAGCGCACCCGGCGTGGCCGCAGCGCGGCGGACCGGGCCGGGTTGTTGATCAGGACGGTACCCACGAGCATGTCATGAAACAGGCGCTTGCGGCCATTGAACAGGCCTACGATCAGAATGAACGGGGTGAGCACACTGACACTGACCCAAAACACGACGGCATGGACGGCGCCGAGTACGAAATAGAGCGGCCCGCCGTACCAGGTCCGCATTTCGATCCCCATGGCGCGCATGCCGAGGGTTGCAGAGGCTGGGCTGCCCAGCGTCAGTCCGTAGTAGAATAGCGCCCAAATCACCCAACCCGGCGTTATGAAAAAGTAGAGCGCCCAGCCGAGACCCAAAGTCAGGAGGCCGAACACGAAAATGAGCAACGACAACAGGATCGGAGGGATGGCGATGACGATGAAATCGATCGCGAAAGCCACGACGCGGCGCGTCAGCACGCCGTCGAACAATTCCGGATTTGCGACCGGATCGTACGCATGTGGCTTGGCATCAAACGAAACGCCGATTTGGGAAGGGCCGGAATTCGTCATGGTCAACTCTCGGTCTGCAACGGAACGGCAAATGGAGGAACTTTGTGGCGGATGCAAGGGGCGCTCGGCATGGTGACGCTGGCCGATATCGAGGCGGCCCGACGGACCATCGAGGGCCACGTGCTGCGCACCCCGCTATTGGCGGCGCCGCCGCTATCGGCACTCACCGGCGCCGACGTGTTCGTGAAATACGAGAACTTGCAGGTCACCAATTCCTTCAAGGAGCGCGGCGCGTGCGTGAAGCTTGCGGCGCTGACTGCAGAAGAGCGCGGCCGCGGTGTCATTGCAATGTCGGCCGGCAATCACGCGCAGGCGGTGGCCTACCATGCGCGCCGCCTCGGCATTCCGGCGACGATCGTGATGCCGGTGACGACGCCCTTCGTGAAAGTTAAATCGACCGAAACGCTCGGCGCCAATGTCGTGCTTGACGGCGAAACACTCGTGGAGGCACAGGCGCGCGCCGAAGCTATCGCGGCCGAGCGCAATCTGGTCTGGGTTCATCCCTATGACGATCCGCAAATCATTGCCGGACAAGGGACCATTGCGCTCGAAATGCTGGAGGACGCGCCCGATCTCGACACACTGGTGATCCCGATCGGCGGCGGCGGACTGATCGCGGGAAATGCCATCGCGGCGCGGGCAAAGAAGCCGTCGATTGAAATCGTTGGCGTCGAGTGCGCGCTTTATCCGGCGATGTGGAATGCCATCCACAACGGTAACTTGCCGTACGGCGGTGCAACGCTTGCCGAAGGCATTGCGGTCAGAAACGTCGGCGCACTAGCGCTGCCGGTGGTGCGCGAACTGGTCAGTGAGATCATTCTCGTTGAGGAGCCGCTGCTGGAACGCGCGGTCAACGCTTTCGTCACGCTGCAAAAGGCGATGGCGGAGGGCGCGGGTGCCGCGGGGCTTGCCGCGATGCTCGCGGTGCCGGAACGGTTTGCCGGGCGCAAAGTCGGGTTGATCCTGTGCGGTGGCAATATCGATCCCCGGATTCTGGCCTCCGTCATGGTGCGCGAGCTGGAACGTGCCAACCGTATTGTGTCATTCCGGCTGACTATTCCGGATCGCCCCGGCGTTCTCGGCCAGATCGCGACGAGGCTTGGAGAACTCGGCGCCAACATTCTTGCCGTCGATCATCATCGGCTGTTTCTTGACGTGCCCGCCAAAGGCGCCAAGCTTGATGTGACGATGGAGGCGCGCGACGGCGCTCATGCCGAGCAGATATTCCGTACCCTGAAAGAAGACGGATATCGTCCGGTTCGGCTGGAAAGCGGCGCCGCGCTGGAATGAAAATCGCAAAGCTGCTTCTTACGTATCCAACTCGATCAAGAAGGGCCCGTTGCCCGCGTTGGCGCGGGCAAACAAATCGGCGAATTCGCGCGTCGACGATGCCTGTGCGGCTTCGACACCCATGCCATTCGCAAGCTTGACCCATCCAAGGTCCGGGTTGCCCAGGTCCATCATGTCGAGCGCGACGCGTCCCGGATTCGCGCCGACGTTCACCAGTTCGTTGAGCAGGATTGCGTACTTTCGATTCGACAGCAGCACGGTCGTGACAGGGAGCTTTTCACGGGCTTGGGTCCACAATGCCTGTAGCGTGTACATGGCGGAACCATCCGCCTGGAGCGCGACCACGCGGCGGCCGGGGCAGGCGAGTGCTGCGCCCGTCGCCATCGGCAATCCGCTCCCGATCGAGGCGCCGGTGATTTGCAGCCAATCATGCGATACGGCGGATGCAAGGCCGTTGAAGAGCGACCGGCCGAAACTCACGCTCTCGTCCACCACAATGGCATTATCGGGCAGCATCGCAGCGAGGATGTGCGTGATCGATTCCGGCGTTACCGCTGCGTGCAAATCGGGGTCGGCCGGTTTGGCGGCCGGTACGGTCAGGGCCGGTGTCGACAATTCATCGGCAAGCCGCGCCAACGCATCTGCGATATCCTGATCCGGCCGGGCCAGGACGTGAATGGCGCAATCCTTCGGGAACAGATGGCCCGGCTTACCGGGATAGGCGAATGGCGCAACCGGCGGCGTTGTTCCCGCAAGAATGAGATTTTTCGTTCCGGATAGAGCAGCAACCGACTGATCATAAGCGTAAGCCAGCCGCGCAATAGGATACCGGCCACGGCCGCGTTCGACGCGGGCATTGAATTGCGCGGCCAGGAGTTTCGCGCCGGTCGTGGTGGCGATCCGTGCAGCATCGGCGATCATTGAATCGCGGATCGGTGACCGCCCAGCATGAATGTGCATTGCTCTTTGCCGCGGAGAACCTCGGCAACGGCCTTGATGACATGTGGCGCGACCTTACCCGCTGGCACGGGCGGTCGTGGCGCGCCCACGCTTGCGCCGTCGTCCCAGCTGGTATCGGCTGGTGCGATCAGGGTCGCGATCGCGCCTGTGCCAGTGCGCGCAGCCTGAACTGCGGCTGCGGCATCCTCTCCCATCGTCGCCACCGAGCTGACCACGCGCGTCCAGGCGGAGACGCCGCGCGCCCAACCCTCCGTGTCGCCGGTCAAAGGCGGATCGAGCGGACGATGGTAGCTTGCCTGATCGCCGACGATGTTGACGATGGGCGAACGGCCGCGCCGTGCGTTATGCAAATTGGCGAGGCCGTTGGCCAAGCCGGGTGCACCATGCAACAGGGTAGCGGCTGGCCGCTCCGCCATCCGGCCGTAACCGTCGGCCGCGCCGGTCGCAACGCCTTCGAACAGGCACAGAACGCAGCGTATGCCAGGGAAGCGGTCGAGCGCAGCGACAAAATGCATTTCGCTCGTTCCGGGATTTGCAAAGCATGTATTGACGTTCGACGCCAAAAGTGTGCGAACCAGGGCTTCCGCGCCGTTCATGATGTCTCTCGATCGGTTTTGAAAATTTGTTGCTACTTGCGCACGGCGGTGGGCAGCCACGGCTGTTTTGCCCGGCGGGCCGCTTCAAAGCGCTCGATTTTTTCCAGATGTTCGAGGGTGACGTCGATATCGTCGACGCCGCGGAACAGGCGCTCCTTGCGCAAAGGGCTGATATCGAAGGCATGCCCTTTGCCGTCGGGCGCGATCACCGCCTGGTCAGGCAGATCGATCGTGATCTCGGCGCCTGGATACGCTCGCAATTGCCGCCAAAGGTCATGGACGAGCTTTCGTCGAGCGTGATCGCAAGGACGCCGTTCTGAATGCAGTTGACCTGAAAGATTTCGCCGAAGCTTCGGCCCGACCAGCGCGCGAAGACCATAGTCGAGCACCGCGAAGGCGGCGCCTTCACGCGAAGAGCCGCAGCCGAAATCGCGATCGGTTACGAGTATTTTCGCGTTCCGGTAGCCGAGGATCGTTCAGGACGAAATCCGCACGCGGCTTTCCTGCTTCGTCGAAGCGCAGATCATAAAGAAACGCCTCGCCGTAATCCTGTCCGGGGCGCCGGTGCCTGCGCATGTAGCGCCCCGGCAAAATCATGCCGGTGTCGATGTTCGGAAATTCGAGCGGGACAGCGACCGCGGTCAGAACGGTGAACGGCTGCATGATGTCCTCACTTCAGCCGGCGCACGTCGGCGAGATGGCCCGCGACAGCGGCGGCGGCCACCATCGCCGGGCTCATGATATGGGTCAGTGCTCCGCGGCCCTGACGGCCTTCATAATTGCGGTTCGTCGTCGAGCGCACCGCTCGCCGGGACTGACCAGTTCGCCGTTCGAGCCGTTGCACATCGAGCATCCGGAATCGCGCCACTCGAGGCCCGCGGCGACAAAGATGCGGTCGAGCCCTTCGGCCTCGGCCTGGCGCTTTACTGCGCTTGAGCCTGGCGAGACCATGCCCGGAACGGCAACGCGCCGGCCTGTTCCGCAGCACATGTGCGGCGGCGCGAAGGTCTTCGATGCGGCTGTTGGTGCATGAGCCGATGAAGACGCGGTCGATCTTGATTTGCTCAAGCGGAGTTGCGGGAGCAAGCTTCATGTATTCGAGCGCGCGCTCGACGTGGCGGCGGCGATCGTGATCGCCAACGCGGGAGGGATCGGGAACGCGCCCGTCGACCGGCGAGGAATCTTCAGGGCTTGTTCCCCACGTCACCATCGGCGCAAGGCGCGTCGCGTCGAATCTGGAGTTCGCGGTCGAATTTGGCGGCGTCATCGGACGGCAGCTGCTTCCAGTAAGCGAGGGCCGTCTCCCATTGTTCGCCCGCCGGGGCGTGCCGTCGACCTGAGAGAAACTGGTAGGTCGTGTCGTCTGGCCCGACCATGCCGATCCGGGCGCCGGCCTCGATTGACATGTTGCAGACGGTCAGGCGCCCTTCAATCGACATCGCCCGAATTGCCGAGCCGGCATATTCGACCGCGTAGCCCGTCGCGCCGCCAACACCGATCTCGTGGATGATCGAAAGGATCACATCCTTGGCCGTGACTGCGTCGGGCAATGTGCCGTCGATGGAAATGCGCATGCGTCTTCGGCTTCTTGAGCCAGACGGTCTGCGTCGCGATGACGTGCCGAAGCTGATTGCCGCCGCCGACTCGGCACTGCAAGCGCGCCGCAGGCGCCGTTGGTCGCGGTATGGGAGTCATTGCAAGTGATCAGCATGCCGGGCTGCGCGAAGCCCAACTCCGGAGCGATGACATGGGCGATGCCCTGATCGGTGTCGTACCAGCCGACATGGGGCAGCCTGAAATCGCGGGAATTTTCGTCCAGCATTTCGACGACGCGGCGTATCTCCGGGTTGGGCATGCCGGCGGTGCCGAGACCGCGATTGATGGTCGGCAAATAATGATCGGTTACCGCCAGATGCTGTTCCGGACGGCGCGATTGCCGTCCCTCGAGGCGCAGCTGGTCGAAAGCGAGGAAGGATTGGCCTTCGTTGATCAGATTGAAGTCGACATAGAGCAGCGTCTCGCCCTGCGGCGAGACGACGATCTCATGTTCCGACCATATTTTTTCAAACAGTGTGAGGGGATTGTTCATTCCAGCATCCCAAGTTCGCCGAGCACTCTGCGGTTCTCGTCGTAGTCCGACTGCATCCATTTCGCCGCCTCAGGATAGCGAATGGGCTGCAGGGTCCAGAAATTGAGCTTGAGGTCGCGCTTGAAGTCCGGATCAACGATGACTTTGTTCATCGCGTCTAGCCAGAACGCGATCTGCTCGGGCTTGAGACCGTTCGGCAGCAGTACGGTGTAGGAATTTGCCGTAACGACATCGAGGCCCTGTTCGCGCAGGTTCGGGTACTTCGCCAAATCGCCGGGCAGCCGCCCTGGCGATGCAATGCCAAGCATGCGGAGTTTCCCGGCTTGGATGAGCGGCATTGGGCTGCCGATGCTGGTTTCGCCGACATCAATATGACCGCCGGCGGCCTGCGCGGCGACGTCCGACCCGGAGTTGAAAACCACCGTCACCAGCTTGTTGGCGGGCGCGCCCGCGGTCTTGCCGACGTTGACGACCGAGACGTGCAGCGGGCTGCCGAGACCGACCGGGAAGGCGAACGTCACAGAGGCCGGGTTAGCTTTGAGCCGGTCGCGCACCTCGGTCATGTTCTTGATCGGCAAGTCGGCGGCCGTGAAATAGCATTGATAGGCGTCAAACAGCTTCATCAGCGGGGTGAGCTGTTTGTTCAACTCGGAGCCCTTGCGCGCGATAGCGTTGATGAAACTTCCCGAAGCGAGCCCGATCTCGTTCGGGTCGCCTTCCTTGCGCGACAGATCGGTCATGGCGATGATTTGCGCCGCACCGGGCTTGTTCAGGACCGACATCGATTCGACGAGGTGCTCCTTAACCAGCACGCGCTGAATCGCGCGGGCGATACGGTCGTTTTCGCCGCCCGGGCCCGCGCCGACGAAAAACTCCACGTTGCCCTGCGGACGCCAGCCACCGCCGTCCTGCTGGGCATGGGCGGTGCCGGTCATGGTCAAAGCGGCGAATGCGGCAATCGCCAGGGGTTTGCGCGCTATCTTCATTCCCCGTTTGTCCCCCCATTCTTATTGTTGCCGCCATTGTGGCTGGCCGGCTGTTAGCAATCTTAAGTGCTTATACTAAGTATAATCGAAATACTGTAAGCGGGCAACCGTGTCGTGTTGCCATTGCGAGGCGATATGCAAAAGAAAGCGAGGGGAAGGGAGAAGGCGCCATCGCGTCGCACGAAAGGATCGACTGCGAAAGCCTCCCTGGGGACGGGGCTGACAATTCGCTCGCTTGAGGTTTTCGTCGTCGTTGCCCAGGCCGGGACCATGGTTGCCGCCGCCGAGCGGCTCAAATTGAGCCAGCCAGCCATATCGCAAATGATAGCGAGCCTCGAACAGTCACTTGGCGTATTGCTGTTCGACCGGGGGGTCCGTCCGCCTGTTCTGACGCTTCAGGGAACGGCTTTGCTGCGCCACGCGATCACGATCACGGAATCGGTAAGCCAGTTCCGCAATACCGTTCGCCTCGGCGGCGCCGCGCAGCTTCCGCTGCTCCGTATCGGCGTGCTCAACAGCTTCGCGACCACCGTTGGTCCCTACGTATTCAAAGAGTTGCGCAACATCGCGGCGGCATGGGCGATAGATTCAGGTTTTCAGGCGACGCGGTTTCGCACCGTCGCCGACCGCGACTTTGATTTTGCCATCACGGCGGACAAGCTCCGGTGCCGGACGGCGTCAAGATCGTGCCGATCCTGAGCGAACCGTTTTTGTTGATTGTCCCGGCATCATACAATGCGGGACACGTATCGCTTCAAAGCCTGAGCAAAGATCTCGATCTCATCCGTTTCGGGCGCGATCCGGTCTTGCATACCCGTCTCGACCGCGTGCTGGCGCAGCGGGGATTGATCGCGCAACACCGCTATCATCTCGACACCACCGAGGCCGTGCTCGCGATGGTTGCCGTCGGCTCGGGGTGGACGATCCTGCCGCCACTCGCTGTCATCAAGCCATTGGTGCGCGGCGACACTATCCGTGCACTGCCGTTTCCAGGAAAACCATTTCAGAGAACGATCAACATCGTATCGTTGAAGGAGCAGGGGCAGGAAATCGCAGATCGGATCCGGGACGCCGCGATAAGCGCTCTGACGACGCAATTCATGCCGCACGTCAAACGGTTCCTACCGCAATGCGCGCGCGCAATTACCATTCATCGTCCGCATAGCTAGTCTTGGCGACCGGATCGCCGCCACTCACCGCAGTCCTAAAATGTACGCGCGCAAGGCTGGTGCACCCAATGAAACGTCGTTTCATGATTGTTGACTGCTAAAGTTTTTTATATGCCATCGAAAAAATGATCTTTCACAATCTATGATCTCGTAACTTTAATTGATGTCGCGCGCCGAGTTCCAAGTTTTATTTGTTCATCTATTGAATTCTTCTGTATTCGATAACTCGACTGCGTAAAGTTCTTACAGTTTTCGATTCGACTGTTATTTTTTGTGCCTGTGTGTCTGAGCGGCGGATTGGCGCGTTAGCAGTACGTGTTTTTATCGAACACGGATAAGCGAAGGCTAAAGCTTTGTCGGCTGCGCTAAAGGAACTCAGGAACCCGGACTGGCCGATTGCACCCGGCGATTTGAAAGCAAGCTACGATGCTTGCGGGAACTGTCGCTTCCATGAAGCAGGGCTCTGTGCCGCGATACGGGAAAAGGCGGAACTAGCCGCGAAAGACGGAAGCGGCGTCGGATTGTGTTTCTTCGCTTCGGACCATTGCCGCTCGACGCACGATATATCACCAAAAAGAGTCGCCGGAGTTTGTTTCCGTTATCTGCAGCGGTTGGGCTTGCTCGTCGACGGTTTTACCGGATGGTCGCCGTCAGATTTTAGCGTTCCATCTGCCTGGCGATATCGTCTCCCTGGCGGCGCTATTCGACCCAACGTGGGGCCGGCTCATTGAGTTGATCACGGAGGTGACATACCGGAATTTCCGGCGCGATGGCCTAAAGGAACTCATCCTCGCGGATGGTGATTTGACCGAAAAGGTTTTCAGGGCCTGGATTGGTGAAAAAAAGCAGGCCGATCGGCTCGCTGTGGATCTGGGGCGGCGTACCGCGGATGAACGTCTCGCAGGACTGCTGCTTTCGCTGTTTGACCAGCTTTCGAAGCGGGGCATGGTTGAAGATCAAGCCGCCGACTTTCCGCTGCGTCAGCGTCATATCGCGGATGCGTCCGGCCTCACGCCGGTCCACGTCAGTAAAGTGCTCGGCGAGTTCCAGAAGTCCGGGCTCATCGAAATCAGCGATCGGTCACTGAGAATTATCGATCTGCCGCAACTTCAGCGCGTCGCGGGATTGCAATAGGTTGCCGGCAAAACACGTCGGACGGGCTTCTCCGCATTTGTCGGTGGGTCGTGCAACGTCTGTTTGACAAAGGCCTATCGGGGTAGCGTTTACTGGACCGTGTAAGCGGGCTGCGACGCCGTTGCCGTACCCCTAACCGCAGCAAAGGCAAAGAAGACATGCGCCATCTCGGAATCGCAGTCGCGGCGCTTCTGGTTGCCGGGCCGACGGTTGCGCGCGCGGACTATCCTGACCGCACGATTGAAATCGTGGTTCCCTATACGCCGGGCGGCACTGTCGATCTTCTCGCTCGGGCATTGGCTCCGAGACTGACGGCAGCCTGGGGACAGCCGGTCGTGATCCTTAATCGCCCGGGCGCTGGCGGCAGCGTCGGCGCCGAGTTCGTGGCGAAAGCCGCGCCCGACGGCTACACGCTCTACATATCGACCAACTCGCCGCTAACGACGAATTTGGCGCTTTATCCGTCGCTCGGCTACGACCCGCTGCGCGATTTCGAGACGGTCATTCTTGCCGGCGAAAATCCGCTCATCCTTTCGGCAAACCCGAAACTGCCGGTCACGGACGTGAAAGAACTGATTGCGCTTGCAAAGAGCGAGCCCGGCAAGCTCAATGCCGGCACGTCGGGGAACGGCTCGACGGGACATTTGTCGCTTGCCACCTTCAACAAGGAGGCGGGTGTTTCGATCACTCATGTGCCGTATCGCGGTGGCGTTCCGAGCCTGTTGGCAGCCGTCTCCGGCGAGGTGCAACTGGTGTTCAGCGATATTGTGCCGGCCATTCCGCAGATCCGCGATAATCGATTGAAAGCGCTCGCTCAGACCGGTCTTCGCCGCGCGCGTATTGCTCCCGATATCCCGACGCTGGACCAGTCGGGATTGCCGGGTTTCGATATCGCGGCGTGGATCGGCATTGTCGCCCCTAAGAACACGCCCGGCGATATCGTGCAAAAGCTCAATGGTGAAATCGGGCGCGCGCTGAAGGATCCGGAATTCGCTGCCAAGATTTCCGCCATCGGCATCGATCCGATCGGCAGTACGCCCGAGGAGTTTGCGGCTTTTCTGCGCAAGGAAATTCCGCGCTGGAAACAGATCGCGCAGGACGCCGACGTGAAAGTTGAAGGCGATCGCTGACCGGCGCGGACGGAGCTACACTTAGATCATTTGGCCTTGGAAGTTTGCGATTTGATGAGCGCTCTGATCTTGTCGCATCGACAGGTGTTGCCGGATTGTAGATCACCATGCCAAGGTCAGGCCGGCCGTCGACGGCAAAGGCCGAATATTCCATCGTGAGGGCACCGGCGACCGGATGGTGCAGGATTTTTGCGCCATCGCCATATTTGCGGACGTCATTGTCGCGCCACATCGCTTCGAATTCCGGACTCGTACGGCACAGCTCATCCACGAGCGATTGGATTTCCCGCGTGGCGCCTGCACGCGCGGCATCGGCGCGGAACGCCGCGACCACGAAGCGCGCGACGCTTTCCCAATCTGACTGTGCGGAGCGCACACGCGCGTTGGAGAATACAAGGCGCAGGATATTGCGTTGCGACGCCTCAAGCGTTGCATAGTCGGTCAGCACCACGGCGGCTGCGCGGTTCCACGCAACGACGTCCCATGTGGGGGTCTTCACGAAAGCGGGACTGAGCTCCAGCGCGTCGAGCACGCGCTGGAGCCGCGGCGTGACGCCTTCGGGCGCATGATAACGAACCTCCGGCGGGCGGCCCAAGGCGAGCAGGAAGATGTGTTCGCGCTCCACATCCGTGAGCATCATGGCGCGGGAAATGCGGTCGAGCACATCGGCGGACGGCGCACCGCCACGGCCCTGTTCAAGCCATGTGTACCAGGTGGCGCTGACGTTCGCGCGTTGCGCTACTTCCTCTCGCCGCAGTCCGGGTGTCCGACGACGTTTCGATGGAAGACCAAAGGCCGCGGGATCGAGCTTGGCGCGGCGGCTCTTCAAATAGTTTCCAAGCGAGTTTTCGCTGGTCAAAGACATAGCGATCCAGTTAGTCATTATACCCGTATAATGTCACTACTTTACCACGATAATGCGCACGACGATATAGCCTCCAGCAACACCAGGAGGACTTCTTCATGCGCGTCTTCGTTACCGGTGCGACCGGATTCGTCGGCTCTGCCGTCGTCAAGGAACTGATCGATGCGGGACACAAGGTGCTCGGGCTTGCCCGGTCCGATGCTGCCGCCGCGTCGCTCGCCACAGCAGGTGCCGAGGTCCATCGCGGCTCGCTCGACGATCTCGACAGTCTGCGCAGAGGTGCTACCGCTGCCGACGGCGTGATCCACACCGCCTTCATCCACGACTTCTCGAAATTCAAGGAGAACTGCGAGATAGATAAGCGCGCGATCGAGGCGATCGGCGATGCTCTCGCCGGCTCCGATCGTCCCTTGATCGTCACCTCCGGGACCGCGCTCGTTTCGCCGGGTCGCCTCGCGACCGAGGATATCGTGCCTGCTTTCACCCCCGCCGGGTTTCCTCGCGCCTCAGAGCACGTGGCGGATTCGCTGGCGTCGCGTGGAGTTCGCGCGGCGGCGGTGCGGCTTTCGCCATCGGTTCATGGCGACGGCGATCACGGCTTTGTTCCGCGCCTCATCGCAATCGCACGCGAAAAGGGCGCTTCGGCATATGTGGGCGAAGGTCTCAACCGCTGGTCCGCGGTGCACCGGCTCGATTCCGCGAGGCTCTACAGGCTTGTGCTTGAGAAGGGTTCCGCGGGAGCCCGGTACCATGGGGTCGCCGACGAGGGCGTACCGTTCCGTGACATCGCCGATGTAATCGGCCGTCGGCTGAACCTACCGGTCATCAGCAAGGCCCCCGAGGAGGCAGCCGAACACTTTGGCTGGCTCGCGCATTTTGCCGCGATCGATTGTCCAGCTTCGAGCGCGCAAACGCAGGAGCGGCTGGGTTGGCTGCCAAACGAGCCCGGGCTGATACCAGACCTAGACCGGCCGCGTTATTTCGAAAGTTGAAGATACAAATGTCGAAAACGGATAGAACGTGAAGGATGAAGGGATCGCGGATCGCCGAGGGCGCGTTCAATTTCAAGCGGCGTAAGTTGTCGGAACGGATGGTTCTTTGTTCCATTCGGTCACGGGGTCATATCCCCAAACCCAGTCGGAGCTGCCGTGAACGCTGCTCTTGCCGGAGGCAATGGATTCCTTCTGCGCGGTCGCGTCGCGCATGTGCTTGAAGCGTGCGTTTGAGAAAGACAACCGCTGCACCCCGTGCACGCGCGGAATACGCACGCGCCGGAAACCGGCAAAAGCCTCCGCCGGATCGGCGCAAGCCGCCAGCCAGCGCCCGAGGATGTAGGAGTCCTCGAAAGCCTGACAGGCGCCTTGCCCCGCATTCGGCAGCATCGCGTGCGCGGCATCGCCGATCAGCTGGATACGGCCACGACCCCAATTCTGCGTCAGCGGCCGCGTGAACAGGCCCCATTTCGAGCATTGGGTGACAAGGCTCAAGAGCTTTTCCAGACGCGGCTCGGAATTGGGGAAGCTTGCCCGCATCTCGTCCGGGTCGCCACGGGTCGACCAGCCTTCGTCGACCCATTCATCGGTGTCCTGCTGGGTAACGATGTTCACGAGCTTCTTGTCGCGGATGTAATAGCTGATGAGATGCCGGCCGGGCCCAACCCACTGGACGTGGCCGGTCGGTTCTAGGATTTCAGCCGGGACATCGTTGCCGTCGAGCAGCGCGCGCCAGACCATCTGGCCCGTATAGGTCGGGTTGTCGTCGCCGTAGAGCGCCCGCCGGATCACGGAGCGCACGCCGTCGGCTGCGATCACGTACTCGGCTTCGACCTGGGCGCCATTGTCGAATTTCAGAATCGACGAGTCGGTTCTTTCTTCTATGGCAGTGAGGCGATGTCCAAGGTGGACATCGCTTGAATCAAGTCCGCTTGCGAGCGCGTTCAGCAGGTCGGCGCGATGGAAAGTGTAGTAGGGCGCGCCGTACTGCGCTCCGGTCTTGAGGCGATCGTTGAATTCGAGGAATTCCCCGGTCAGCATGTTGCGCGTGTAAATTCCCGGCGAGGAGTAGCCGATTGCGGCGACCTGTTCGCCGCGGCCGATGGCGCGCAGCGCCTTCACGGCCTGTGGGCTGACATTAACGGCTGCTCCGATTTCCCCTAGAGCTGGCGCTGCTTCGAAAACTTGAGCCTTCAGGCCGAAGGTTTGCAAAGCATTTGCGGTCGCTACTCCGGCGAGCCCGCCGCCGACGATGGCTATCCTGCAATCTGAGGACATGCGTTCCTCTTGGTCAGCGCCGCGATTGATCCCGGCGCGCGTTCACTCAAGCATAGCAAAATCCCGCTGCGGCAACGGGACGACGGCATGCCGTGGCAAACCGTAAACTGTTAGTGAGTTTGCCCGAACAGGTGGGTGAGGAAGTTGCCGCTATCGGGCGGCGGGTCGGCCGTCGCCTCAGCGTCAGCCGGCCGCCTGCGCGGCAGCGGGATAGCCCCATCCGCCATGGCGAGGACCTTCGGCCGATGCGGCGGCAGCGGGATTGGGCCGGTGAGCGGCGCTGAAGCGGCCGGGGTGTCGGAGGAGCCGTCATTCGATGCTGCGCTTTGCGATTGCTGGCCGCCAATCGCCTGGGCCGGATCGGGCCAAGGTGAATTTGCTGAATTTGCCGCTGCCTGATCCGCAGTTTGAGGAGCTGCCGGTGCATTCCGGGTGGGCGCGGCAGGAGCCGGCGCCAAGGAAGCCGTCGTCGTGGGGGCGGGCGTGGCACTGTCACTCAACTGATTGGCGTCCGCGCCGCGCGCGTCGGTCGCGGTTGCTCTCGCTTCGACAACAGGCGCGTTCGTCGGGGTCGACACGCTACTCGCTGCTGCTGGCGCGGCATTTGCCGTATCGGCGGCTGCGAGTGGTCGTGGTGAAGGGATCACAGGCTGCGCGACAAAGGTGCGCATGAAGGCGGTGATGCTCCACAACATCACCGGAACCGCAGTGATGATGACCGCCAGGATCGCAATCCGGCGCAGCACTGGCCCGAACGATTGAGAATGATCGTCGTCAAAACGCATGACACCCGCCTCGCTACCCACCACCCCCCGGCGGAGACGCTTATTATGAGCCGCTCTTCTTGAGCTTCTCGGCGATCCGCGCCGCGAAGTAGGTCAACACCCCATCAGCGCCGGCCCGTTTGAAGGCGATAAGGCTTTCCATCATCGCTTTGTCCCCGTCGAGCCAGCCATTCCCCACGGCGGCCATGATCATCGCATACTCACCGGAGACTTGGTAGGCGAATGTCGGCATCCCGAACGCGGCTTTGACCCGGTAAAGAATATCGAGATAGGGCAGGCCAGGCTTGACCATGACCATGTCGGCGCCTTCGGCGATATCGAGTTCCACTTCGCGCAACGCCTCATCCGAATTGGCAGGATCCATCTGATAGGTGCGCTTGTCGCCGGCAAGCGTTGCGCTGGAACCAACCGCGTCGCGGAACGGGCCGTAAAAGGCCGAGGCATATTTGGCGGCGTAGGCCATGATCTGGACATCGCCGAAGCCCGCGGCATCGAGGCCCGCGCGGATAGCGCCAACGCGACCGTCCATCATGTCGGAGGGAGCGATGATGTCGCACCCGGCTTCAGCTTCGACCAGCGCCTGCTTCACCAGCACGGCGACGGTTTCGTCGTTGAGGATGATGCCGTCGCGCAGCAAGCCATCATGGCCGTGGCTGGTATAGGGATCGAGCGCGACGTCGCAGAGCACGCCGATCTCCGGAACTTCCTTCTTGATGGCGCGGATCGCCTTGCAAACCAGATTGTCCGGATTGAGCGCTTCGGTGCCGTCGTGATCGCGGCGGTCCGGTTGGGTGTAGGGGAACAGTGCGATACAGGGGATCGACAGTTTGGCCGCGCGTTCGGCCGCGCGAACCGCTTCATCAACCGACAAGCGCTCGACGTCGGGCATCGAGTCGACTGGTGCGCGTATCCCGGTTCCGTCAACCAGGAACAACGGCCAGATCAGGTCATCGGTGGTGAGCACGTGCTCGCGTACCATGCGACGGGCCCAGTCGGCGCGGCGACTGCGGCGGGGCCGGATCGAAAGATCGAGTTTTTCCGCCGGCTTTTCCGTTTCGACCGGAGTAAGGCGACTGCGCTCCAGCGGCCGGCCGAATTTGACTGCCATCGAGGTGCTCCTGTCAGGATTCCGTTTTACCCGGTCCGGACTTGAACCGCCACTGTTACGCCACAGACGTTTTTGGCAGCGTTTACGGTCAGTTAGATGCGAGCGTTGACGCCCTTTCGGTGCATCTCTATCGCTGCTGACCCATGACCGGCAATATCAGCGGCGACAAGAGCGCCAACATTGGCGCTAAAGCGCCAAAGCAGCCGACCCGGCCGAGTGACATGCTCGAGCCGGTGCGCGTCAACAAAACGCTCGGCGATGCGGGCACCTGGACCGAATACCTCGTGCTGTTTCTGCGCCTGATGGCGGCGGTGTCGCTGGTTAAAGGGCTTTATCATTGGGGTCAGGTCTGCGGCATCGGCGTAAGCGCTGATGAAGGTTTCGAGACTCACACCGTGGCCTGGCAGTCCGCGACCGTATTCTTCGCGGTCCTCGATCTCGTCGCCGCCGTCGGGCTTTGGCTCGCCGCCGCCTGGGGAGCGGTGGTGTGGCTCGGCTCCGTGGTGTCGATGGCGGTGGTTGTGATGTTTTTCCCCAACGTCTTCGGCGCCAGCATCGGAATCGTGTTCGTCGAGATGACGCTGCTCGCCATCTATTTGTGGCTCGCCATTATGTCGGCGCGCGAGCGGCCGGCCTGACTTAAAGCTTCCTGCTCGCCGCGGTGACATCGACTGCGTCGGCAGCGAAGCTTGACAATACATCGGCGTACAAAGACTATTTGTTAGTTCCATCTCGCGCCGCGGTGCCGGCGAAGAGCGCGAGGTTTTGAGAAAAAACCAAGCAGGAGACTGACATGCGGGTGCGTTTCGCCGCGGTGCGGCCTATCGGATTGTTTGCCGTCCTAGCCGCTGCCGTTTCTTTCGCAACCGTTCTGCCGGCGGCCGCGCAAGACACGATCAAAATCGGCGAAATGAACTCCTATAAAAGCCAACCTGCTTTTCTTGAGCCTTACAAGAAGGGCTGGCAAATGGCCGTGGAGGAGGTCAACGCAGCCGGCGGAGTGTTGGGTAAAAAAATTGAAGTGATCTCGCGCGATGACGGCGCCAATCCGGGCGATGCCGTGCGCGCCGCCGATGAATTGGTGACCGGCGAAGGCGTGAACATCCTCTGCGGCACTTTTCTTTCGAACGTGGGTCTCGCGGTGACCGAGTTCGCCGGCAAGAAGAAAGTGTTCTTCCTCGGCGCTGAAGCGCTGACCGACAAAATGGTCTGGCAGAACGGCAATCGCTACACATTCCGCCTGCGCGCCTCGACTTATATGCAGGTGGCGATGCTGATGCCGTCTGCGCTGGCCGCCAACAAGAAACGCTGGGCGCTGGTTTATCCGAACTTCGAATTCGGACAGGCGTCTGCCGCCGCTTTCAAGCAAATGATCAAGGCCAAGCAGCCTGACGTCGAGTTCGTCACCGAGCAGGCTACGCCGCTGGGCAAGATCGACGCCGGCGCTGTCGCGCAGGCTATCGACGATGCCAAGCCCGACGCTATCTTCAGCGCTGAGTTCGGGCCCGATCTCGCTCAATTCGTGCGTGAGGGCAATACCCGCGGCGTGTTCAAGGATCGCTCCGTTGTGGCGCTGCTTGCCGGCGAGCCGGAATATCTCCAACCGCTCAAGGATGACGCACCCGTCGGCTGGATCGTCACCGGTTATCCGGCGAGCGCCAGCCTCCCGCCGCAAAACCCCGAGTTCGTTGCGGCTTACCAGAAGCGTTACCACGAGGTGCCGGTGCTGGGTTCGATCGTCGGCTATTTGACGATCAAGTCGCTCGCCGCCGGTATTGCCAAAGCCGGCTCGACCGATACTGAAAAACTCGTGGATGCTTTCGAGGGTTTGCAATTAACTGGCGCATTCGGGCCGTTCCAATATCGCGCTATCGACCACCAGTCGACGCTCGGCGGCTATGTCGGCACGATCGCGTTGCAGGACGGCCACGGCATTATGGCAAACTACAAATACATCGACGGCGCTTCGGTGCAGCCGTCTGATGAAGAGGTGAAGAAGCTGCGGCCTGCAAATTGAATGATGCGGCAGCGCGTAGGGGAGGCAGCGATGCTGTGGCGTCGCCGCGTCTTTGAAGGCGCACGCGGATGAATCTGGAAGGCCTCGCGTTTCAGGCGATCAATGGGCTTGCCTCCGCATCCGGTTTGTTCTTCGTTGCCGCCGGTCTTTCGCTGATCTTCGGAGTCACGCGCACCATCAATATGGCGCATGGCTCGCTCTATATGCTCGGCACCTATATCGCGGTCACGCTGGCGACAACGGTCGGCGGCGCGTTGGGCTTTTGGGGTGGCATCGTCGCGAGCGCGATCATCGTCGGACTGATCGGCGCGGTGATTGAGATCGTACTGCTGCGGCGCATCTATCAAGCGCCCGAACTGTTCCAGCTTCTCGGCACTTTCGCGCTCGTTCTGGTTATCAACGACGCGACGTTGTGGATCTGGGGAGCACAGGATCAGTTCGGCCCGCGCGCGCCGGGATTGCGCGGCGCCATTGAAATCCTCGGCCGCCGCTTGCCGACCTACGACGCGTTTCTGATTGTTGTTGCGCCAGCCATTCTCTGGATTCTGCACGCCGTTTTTACGCGCACCCGGTTCGGCCGCTTGGTGCGAGCCGCGACCGAGGATCGCGAAATGGTCGGCGCGCTCGGCGTCAATCAGGCCGTGCTGTTCACCGCGGTGTTCGCGCTCGGCTCGCTGCTCGCCGGCTTGGGCGGCGCTTTGCAGACCGCGCGGGAGCCGGCGAATTTAGGCATGGATCTCACGGCTCTCGGCGACGCGTTTGTCGTGGTCGTGGTGGGGGGTATGGGCTCGATCGCCGGCTCTTATGTTGCGGCGGTGTTGATCGCGGAAGTCAAAGCCCTGTGCATCGGTGTCGGGCTCGTGCATTTCGGCGCCTATGCGGTGAACTTTTCCAAGCTGACGCTCGTCGCCGAGTTTTTGGTGATGGCGGTGGTACTTATCGTGCGGCCGCAGGGCTTGCTGGGAAAGGCACAAATGGCGGTGCGTGGTACGGCCGAACCAGACGCGCCAATTCGCCCGGCTTCGCCGATGGTGCGGGTATTGTCCTTCATCGTGCTGTTGATCGTGGCTGCCCTCCCGGTGCTAGCGCGCTCATCGCCGTACACGCTCGTGCTCGGCGTCGATGTGTTGATTGCGGTTCTGTTCGCCGCCAGCCTGCATTTCATCATGGGGCCGGGCGGCATGCATTCATTCGGGCACGCCGCATATTTTGGTCTTGGTGCTTACGGCGCCGCGCTGGCGGTGAAGTGGTTTGCCGCGCCGATGGGACTGGCGCTTCCTGCTGCGGCACTCGCTGCGTGTGGTGGTGCGCTGCTGTTCGGCTGGTTCTCCGTCCGGCTTTCCGGCGTTTATCTCGCAATGCTGACGCTGGCCTTCGCCCAGATCGTGTGGTCGATCGTGTTTCAGTGGGAAGACGTCACCGGCGGCTCCAATGGCGTTCTCGGCATCTGGCCGGATGCGCCGTTCGACCGGTTGCCGATGTTCTTCCTGCTGGCGGTCGTCCTGGTCGCCTGCGGCGTGCTGCTGTTACGGCGGGTTTTGTTCGCGCCGTTCGGGTACGCCATGCGTTGCGGGCGCGATTCACCGCTGCGCGCGGAGGCAATCGGCATCGATGTGAAAAGGGTGCAGTGGCTGGCCTTTGCCCTTGCCGGCAGCGTGTGCGGCGTTTCCGGCGGCATATTCGCCTTCGCCAAGGGCTCGATCTCGCCAGAAACCATCAGCATCAACCATTCGATCGACGGTCTGGTGATGGTGCTCCTTGGCGGCATCCAGACGCTGGCAGGGCCGATCGTCGGTGCGACCGTGTTCTCAGTCCTGCAAGATACGGTGATGCGGGAAACCGAATACTGGCACGCGCTCCTTGGCGGCATCATCCTGGTGCTCGTGCTGGCTTTCCCGATGGGGCTCGTGGGCGCGTCATCGCGGATTGCCCGTCTGCTGCGCCGGTCATGAGCGGGCTTTCGGTCGTCTCACTGCGGAAAAGCTTTGGCGCGGTGCGCGCCGTAGACGATGTGAGCTTCTCCGTTGCCGGTGGTGAGTTTCTGGCGCTGATCGGTCCGAACGGCGCCGGCAAATCGACCTGCTTCAACATCATCAACGGCCAGCTGCCACCCGATGCCGGCGCGGTGCGCTTCGACGACCGCGATCTTGTTAAACTGCCGCCGCGCGAAATCTGCCGCCGCGGCATTGCCCGGACTTTCCAGATTGCGGCGACGTTCGGCTCCATGACGGTCGCCGAAAATGTCCAGATGGCGCTCATTGCGCACCACGGCGAAATCTACCGCCTGTGGCGGCCGGCGGCATCGCGTCATCGCGAGCGAGCGCTGGAGTTGTTGCATCAGGTCGGCATGCGCGACGCCGCCGACCGGGCCTGCCGCGAATTGGCTTATGGCGACGTGAAGCGCGTCGAGCTTGCCCTGGCGCTCGCCAGCGAGCCGCGGCTCCTGCTTATGGACGAGCCGACCGCTGGCATGGCGCCGCGCGAGCGCAACGAAATGATCGCGCTGGTCAAGAAGCTTGTGGTCGAACGCGGTATCTCGGTTCTGTTTACCGAACACTCGATGGATGTGGTTTTTGCTTTCGCCGACCGCATCATCGTCATGGCGCGCGGACGGCTGATCGCCGACGGCGATGCCAAAACAGTGCGCAACGATCCGCTGGTTCAGCAGGTTTATTTCGGCAGCGGCAAATCCTTCAAACTTTCGGAATTCAAGGCATGACCGCGCCTGCGCTGGCGGTTGAGAAACTTTGCGCGTGGTATGGCGCTGGACAGATTCTCTATGACGTGAATCTCGAAATAAGGCGGGGCGAGGTGGTGGCATTGATGGGCCGCAACGGCGCCGGAAAATCCACCACCATGAAGGCGATCATGGGGATGATGGCGCGCCGCAGCGGAACCGTGCGCCATCATGGCCGCGATATTTCCGGGCTCAAGCCATTCGAGATTGCGCGGCTCGGCATCGGCTTTACGCCCGAAGATCGCCGCATCTTCGCCGGCCTCACGGTGATGGAGAATCTCGACATCGGCCTGCAGCCGCCGCGGACCTTCGACGACGGCAGCATGGCGCCGGCGTGGACAACGGAGGCTCTGTTCCGGCTGTTTCCGAACCTCGCCGAAATGCGCCATCGCCTCGGTGGCCGCATGAGCGGCGGCGAGCAGCAGATGTTGGCGATTGCGCGCACGCTGATGGGCAATCCGCTGATCGTGCTGCTGGACGAGCCGTCGGAGGGCATCGCGCCGGTGATTGTAGACGAGATCGCGAATACCATCATCGAATTGAAGAAGCGCGGTCTTTCGATTTTGTTGTCCGAGCAAAATGTCGGCTTCGCGCAGGCGGTCTCGGATCGCGCGTATATGCTGGAAAAGGGCCAAATCCGCTGGGCCGGCACCATGGCTGAAGTGACGGCTGACGAAGAAATTCAGCGCAGCTATCTGGCGCTTTGATCATTCGAGCGCGGTCAGGCCTTTCGAGCATTACGCAAGGCCGTGCGGATGCGCTGCGGTGTTGCCGGCATTTCGTCGATCTCGACGCCGAACGGCGTGAGCGCATCGTTGATCGCGTTGAGTACCGCAGCCGGCGCACCGATAGCGCCGCCTTCGCCGATCCCCTTGGCGCCGGTAATCGAAGATGCTGCCGGTGACTCAATGTGATGCAGCTCGATCGGCGGAATCTCATGGGCCGTCGGCGGCATGTAGTCGGCGAGCGTTGCGGTCTGCACATTGCCGAGCGCGTCGTAGATAATTTCTTCGAGCAGCGCGTTGCCGATGCCTTGCGCGATGCCGCCGTGCACCTGGCCATCGGCAATGCGCGGATTGATGATGCGCCCGGCATCTTCGACCGCGAGGAATTTCTGCATCGTGACGCGGCCGGTCTCGATATCGACCTCGACAATGGCGACGTGACAGGCGTTGGAGAACGTGCCCGGCGGATCGTAGTCGGCGCTTTCGTTCAGCCCCGGCGTAATTTCACCCTTGAACTGATGGGTCTGGTGATAAGCAGCGCGGGCGAGGGAGGCGATCGTCACCGTGCGGTCGGTGCCGGATACCCTGGCATTGCCGTCTTCCAGCACGATGTCGTCAGGGGCAGCTTCCAGCACATGGCTCGCGATGGTGAGGAGCTTCTTGCGGATCTTCAGCGCCGCCAGCAGCGAGGCGCCGCCGGAGATGACCAGCGACCGGCTGGCGAACGTGCCCCAGCCATACGGCGTGCGGTCAGTATCGCCATGGATGACGCGTACATTCTGCGGTGCGACGCCGACTTGATCGGCGATGATTTGCGCAAGCGTGGTGCGCAACCCCTGGCCGTGAGGACTCGCGCCAATGCGTGCTTCGACCAGGCCTGACGGGTCCATGGTGATCGAGACGGTTTCCCAGCCCGGCGTGATCTCCATGCCGCGGGCGGCGAAGGCGGGACTGCCGTAACCGGTGCGCTCGGAGAATGTCGTAAAGCCGATGCCGAGATAGCGGCCGCGCGAACGGGCTTCGCGCTGCGCCGCGCGGAATGCTTTCAGACCGATGTGGGCGACCGCCTGATCCAGCGTTTCAACATAGGTGCCTTCGTCGAACACGAGTCCCATGGCCGAGGTGTAAGGAAATGTCTTGATGAGATTGCGCCGGCGGATTTCGTCGGTGTCGAGGCCGAACGCGGCTGCCGCTTTGTCCATTAGCCGCTCGATGGCAAGCGTGATCACCGGTCGTGACACGCCGCGATAGGGCGCCATGGTGCAGGTGTGCGTGGCGACGCCACGCGCCACGCAGGAATAGGCGCGAAAGTCATAAGGCCCCGGCAGCTCGGCCATTGCCATCAACGGCTCAACGCCGCAGGTGGTCGGAAAACAGGAATACGCACCGATATTGGCGGCGATATCCGACGACAGCGCGATCAACTTGCCATGCTCGTCGAACGCGCCTTCGATCTCGACGTGCTGGTCGCGGCTATGAAAGGCCGCAATGAGGTTTTCCCGCCGGTCCTCGCTCCAGGCCACGGCGCTGCGGGTTTGCCGCGCCAGCCAGACCAGTACGACATATTCGCCCGGCAGCGACATCTTCTGGCCGAAGCCGCCGCCGACATCGGGCGCGATAACGCGGATGTCGGATTCGGGAAACTTCAACACGTCGGCGATTGCGGTGCGCACGAGATGCGGCATCTGCGTGGTACAGGTCAGTGTCACGCGGCCGGAGTGGAGGTCGAAAGCAGCGTGTGCGGCGCGCGCTTCAAGCGGAGTCGCGTTCTGGCGGTTCGATCGAAGTGTGGCGCGGACGATCTTGTGTGCCTTGGCAAACGTCGCGTCGAAATTCTCGGTCTTGAAGCGGCCTTCGACTACCGTGTTCGACGGCACGTTGCCGTGGACCAGCGGCGCACCGTGCTTGAGTGCTTCGCGGGCGTCAATCACCGCCGGCAGTTCTTCGATCTCGACTTCCACCGCGTCGGCGAGGTCTTCAGCCGCCGCGTTGCTCGGCGCAATCACGGCGGCGATCGGTTCGCCGACGAAGCGCACAACGTCTTTTGCCAGGATCGGCTGCTCGACCGGCTGGTAGTTGAATTTGTGCAGCATCGGACGGATCGGCCGCGCGTCGTCGAGATCGGCCACGCGGATGACGCGGGCACCTTCGGGAGCGGAGATGTTGACAATCCGGCCGGACGCCACGGCGCTGCGCACGAAGCGCACGTAATGTTGCGCCGGCAGATCGGCCGTGAAACGCCCGCGTCCGGTAACCAGGGCCGGGTCTTCAAGCCGCCGGATGGCGCGGCCGACCCATTTCAGTCCCGAACCGGCGGTTTCCTCAGACATGCCCGCGACTGTATCAGAACCGCGGCGGCTCGCCGAAATAGGCCTGGCGGATCACCTCGGTAAGCTCGGCTTTTGACACCGTCCGCGGGTGGGTGATCTGGACCTTGCTGACCACCTCGATCGCCTTCGGAATATCCTCTTCGCGCATGCCGAGTCCCTTCAGCCCCGTCGGCAGGTCAAGCCGGACGTTGAGATCGTAAAGGCCGCGTGCGGCGTCAGCCACGCCGAGCGCACGCTTGATCCGCGTCATCGCTTCGGGCGCAGCCGAGGCGTTGAAGCCGATCGCATAGGGCGTGGCGATGGCATGGGTATGCGCATGGTCGAGATTGAACCATTGCCGTACCCGTTGCGCTATCGCGTGCTCCAGCCCGACCTCGGAACGGAAATTCGCCGCCAGCCACGCGCCGTACATGACGTTGCCGCGCGCCTCGATGTCGCGCGGGCTTTGCAGCATGCGCGGCAGGTTGGCGCCGAGTTGACGGATCCCTTCCTCGGCCATCGCTTGCACGACCGGATTGGTGTCGATGCCGTAGAGGCTCTCAACGGCATGAGCGACGGCATTCATGCCGCTCGCCATCGAGGTGCGCAGCGGCAGATCGAGCGTCAGTTCGGGGTCGTAGATCGCGGTGGCGGGCAGGGCGTCAGGACCTTCGCCCGACACGGCGTCGGCAGCGATCCCGATGCGCCAGCGCGCCGCCATCTCCGAGCCGGAATAGGTCGTGACCATGGCGATGTAGGGTATTTTCGTTGCCACCGCGGCGGCTTTGGCCAAGCCGATCGGCGAGCCGCCGCCGACCACGACAAAGCCATCGACCTTATGCTGCTTCAGCGCGCCGAGCACACGATCGAAGGCTTCGCGCGGCATGTTCGGCGCCGAGGCGTCGCAAAAATCGACGACGCGATCGGCAATGGCGGCGGTCGCACGCCGGGCAAAGTCTACGCGCGATTTCGAGCACAGCACGACCAGCCGTGACATCTTGTGGAAGTCGGCTTCCTCACCGAGGGTGGCGGCTGCGCCTGCGCCGAAGCGGATGCGGATGGGGTCGGAGTTGATAGGTAAAGTTGTTCATCGCGGGCAATTCATTCCGCCTTCATGCCGGCTTGTTTGACGACCGGTCCCCATTTGGCGATCTCCGCCTCGATGAATTTGCCGAATTCCGCGGAACTCATGTGCATCGGCGCTGCGCCTTCGTTGTCGAGGAATTTTTTGGTGGCCGCGGAATCCAGCAATCCCGCGATGGTGTCGTGCAGCTTGTCGACGATCGGTTGCGGGGTGCCGGCCGGCGCGACGATGCCCCACCAGTTCGTTGCCACATAGCCCGGCACGCCGGCTTCGGCGATGGTCGGCAGGTCGGGCAGGATCGGGCTGCGCTTTTCGCCGCCGGTCGCCAGCGCGCGCAACTGGCCGTTCTGGATGTTCGGCACCGTCTGCACGATGGACGAGAACATCACCTGGTCTTCGCCGGCGATCACCGCGAGCATGGCCGGCCCGCCGCCTTTGTAAGGCACATGCTGGATGTTCACGCCGGCCATCAGCTTGAACAGTTCGCCGCTCAAATGCTGGAAGCTGCCGATACCGGCGGAGGCATAGTTCAGCACGCCGGGCTTCGCCTTGGCGAGATCGAGCAGTTCCTTGACCGAATGTACCGGCACGCTCGGATTGACGCTGAGCACATTGGTGCCGGTGGCGATGATGCTGACCGGGGCAAAATCCTTCACCGGGTCGAACGGCGTTTTGTACAGCCATGGATCGACCGCATGCGCGATCGAGATAATCAATAGCGTGTAGCCGTCGGGATCGGCTTTTGCCGCGAGGTCGGAGCCGACCACGCCGCCGGCGCCGCGGACGATTGTCGACGAACACCTGTTTGCCGAGCTTCTCGCCGAGCTGATTGGCGATGATGCGGCCGACCACATCATTGCTGCCGCCCGGCGCGAACGGAATGATCATCCGGATCGCGTGGTTCGGGTAATCGTCAGCGGCCGCCGCAGGCGCTGCGCTCGCGATCAGCGCAAGCCACAGGCACGATGATTTGCGCCGCACGATAACTCGCCATGACGGTCTCCCCGATTTCGTTGTTTTGCTTGTTATACTAGTTCGACGCGGTCCGTCATTGTCGCGCCATGTCGCTGGACTTCCTTGGCCTTGGCCGTGCAGGCCGCGAGCAGGAAACCAAGATCGGTGCCGGTCGAGACGTAGCGCGCGCCCATTCTTACGTATTTGGCGGCGAGGTCGGCGCGGGTGGCAAAACCGCCGACGGCGAGATGCTTGCCGTACTTTTTGCAAGCCGCGAGCGTCTTTGTGTAGGCCTCGTGCACTTTGGGATGGTCATACTGGCCGGGCAGGCCATAGTCGGCCAGGAGATCGTTGGTGCCGATGAGCACCATGTCGACACCCTCGACCGCCACGATTTCATCGGCGTTCTCGACGGCCTTGGCGCTTTCAAACTGCACGATCACCATGGTCGCAGCGTCGATCGCGGCATAAGCCTCGGCAGCCGGGAACGAGCGGTATTGCAGGTGGGGCAGGTTGCCGGCGTTGGAGCGGTCGCCAAGCGGCGGATATTTCGCGGCCTTCACGTATTCGCGCGCCTCTTCGGCCGACTGCACATGCGGAGCAATGATGCCGAGAGCACCGGCATCGAGGATGCGCTGCACGTCGCCGACGCTGGGCACCCGCACGAACGGCGTGATGCCGACTTCGAGCGCGGCGATGCAGACCTGGCTCATGCTTTCGAGCGAGAAACTCGAATGCTCCATATCGACATAGAGGCTGTCGAAGCCGGCGGTTTTGGCGATTCGCGCGATCTCGACACCGTGCACGAGCCGCACCGTCATCGAGGCGACCACCTCGTCGCGGGCGAGCTTTTCCTTCACGTGATTGCGCAGGACGTCGCCGATCCTGACCGACTCTGTGGCTGACATGATCCGCTCTAAAAGCTATTCTTGAGGTATGGGAGAAACGCCGTGAATTATTCGACCGATTTCAAGTCAATCCGCAATGACGTGTCGGCGCAAGAGTGGCAGGCGAGGGTCGATCTCGCCGCCTGCTATCGCCTTGTCGATCAGTATGCGATGTCGGACCTGATCTACAATCACATCACCGCGCGCATTCCCGGCACCGATCATCTGCTGATCAATCTCTATGGTCTGCTTTACAAGGAGATCACCGCGTCGAGCCTGGTGAAGATCGACGTCGAGGGCAACATTATCTGGAAGCCGGAGACCGATTACGCCATCAACGTCTCCGGCTATGTGATCCATGGCGCGATCCACAAGGCGCGCGAGGACGTCGCCTGCATACTGCACACCCATACCCGGGCCGGCATGGCGGTGTCGGCGATGCAGTGCGGGCTGTTGCCGCTGTCGCAAACCTCGATCCGTTTCGTCGGCCATATCGGCTATCACGACTACGAGGGGCCTGCGATCGACACCGAGGAGCGCGAGCGGATCGTCGACGATCTCGGGCCGCACGATGCGCTGGTGATGCGCAATCACGGCCTGCTCACCTGCGGCGCCACTATCCAGCAAGCGTTCAATACGATGTATCAGCTCGAGCTGTCCTGCCGCTCACAGGTCGATGCCATGGCGGCGCGCACCGAACTGACGATGCCGGGCGAGAATGTGCTCGCGCACACCGCGCATCTTTATCAGCCCGGCACGCGGCGGCCTTATGGCGTGCTGGAATGGCCGGCGATGCTGCGGCTGCTGGCGGCGACCGAGAAGACCTCAGGCTATCCGCCGCATTGGCATTAGGTTCGCAAGCGCTCCCGGTGCGTTGATACCGGGGGCTGCGTTCAAACACCGGCTATTTGGCCAAGCCACCAGGCCGGAATGGCGTTGCCGCTGTTGTCACAAATGGTCGAGCGCAAGGCAGCTGGGCCGTAACGCGAAAGTGTTGCCACTTTCGAGCATCCGGCTTGCTAAGGTTGCTAGCGGAATCGTGCCAGGAACCTGCGATCAAGTGGCAGGTTATTCTCCGGTAAATGGTGTGGCGGGCAGGCGCCAAGGTTCTTGCCGTACATTCTTTTGTTTATTTCGCTGTGAATTTAGCACTTTTGGAACGCCGATGGATGATCGGACTAAGCCTGAGTTAAGCCTGAAAACCCTGGCTGCGCAGCCTCCTGGTGCTGACGAACTCATCACCGGCGCGGTAACGCAGCCCATCCACATGTCGGCGACCTATCTTCGCGACCCGGATAACCGATATCCGACGAGCCACGTCTACGGGCGCAGCGACAATGTTTCGATGCAGCAGGGCGAAGCACTGATCGCAGCAATGGAAGGAGCGGACGAAGCGCTGCTGTTCGGCTCCGGCATGGCGGCGGCGAGCAGCGTCTTTCTCGCGCTTGAGCGCCCAACCCACATCATCGCTTCGCAGGTCATGTATTGGGGATTTCGCTCATGGCTGCGGGAGATCGCCCGGTATGGGCACAGCGTATCTTTCGTGGAGACGTCCGATCTCGATGCCGTGCGCGCGGCTGTGAGGCCTGGCTCGACCGGATTGTTCTGGATTGAGACGCCAAGCAACCCGCTTTGGACCATCAGCGATATCGCCGCGATCGCCGAAATCGCCCACGCCGCCGACGCGCTGGTCTGTGTCAATTCGACAGTAGCAACGCCGGTATTCACGCGGCCGCTATCGCTCGGCGCGGATATCGTGATGCATTCGGCAACCAAATACCTCAACGGCCATTCCGACATCGTGGCCGGTGCGCTGGCAACGGCGAGCGACGGACCGTTGTGGTCGCAGATCTGCAAGGTACGCGACCATCTCGGCAATGCCTTGAGCGCCTTTGACGCCTGGCTGTTGATCCGCGGTATGCGCACGCTCGATGTCCGCGTGCGCAATCAAGCGCGCTCGGCGGCGATGATTGCGGCGCGCCTGGTTGGCCATCCGGCGATTGCGCAAGTGTTGTATCCCGGATTGCCGGAACATCCGGGTCACGATACTGCGTTACGGCAAATGAACGGCGGCTTTGGTGGGATGTTCTCAGTCCGCATCAGAAAAGGCGAGAAAGCCGCGATCGCGGTGGCCGCAGCGGTGAACCTCTGGAAGCGGGCGACGTCGTTCGGCGGCATCGAAAGCCTGATCGAGCATCGCGCCTCCATCGAGGGTGCGGACTCGCCATGTCCTGCCGACCTGTTGCGCTTTTCGGTCGGGCTTGAAGACATCGACGAACTTTATGCTGATCTGACAGGTGCGCTCGCGGCGGCGCGCTGATCGCGCCCCGCGAGCTCAGTGATTTGCTGCTAGAGTTCTTTCCCCAGGAAGCGGTCGATCGAGTAGGGACCGCCACCGCGGATTGCGAACAGGAAGCAGACTGCGCCGATAAGCAGCACATATTCGTATCCGCCGCCGCCGGCCGCATAACCCTTTGCGAAGTGTACCGCCAACAGGGCAATCAGCATTTCAATGGCGAGTGCGGCCGCGAAAAAGCGCGTGAATAATCCGACGATCAGGCAGATGCCGCCGACCAGCTCCAGGCCCATGGTGACATAGGCCCAGGTCAATGCCGGCTCGAGACCGTTCTTGGCGAAGATGTTTGTTGCAATGGCGTCGGCACCGGCTTTGAACTTGCCCGACACGTGCATCAAAAACATGATGCCGATAAGGATGCGCACGAACGTCTCCGCGATCGGCAACATCTTCTGATAAAACCCGGCAAGTCCCGGATGGAGTAATTTTGCTTCAGCCTGAGCCATGGCCCGTTCCCTTCTGTTTTATTGCCCCCAGCGGTATGCCGGCCTTGCGCCGGCATGCCCGATAACAACCCTGCGGAGGGCAGGGTTAGTCCAACTGCGCTCGATGTTATCACACCGATGTTGACCGGTAATGCGTCCGACGGGCGAAGTCGATCTTATTCACTACTCACACAAAGCGGTGGCAATGACGTATTAAGACAGCGCGAGCTCGTGAGTTGCGCGCAATCTTCAAGCGATCGGCCGTACGGGCGTAAATTATTATTTCCTTGAGTCCCGACTGATCGCGGCCTAAATGCCGCCTATGCGCGTCGGTCGCGCGCAAAATGGCCATGTACGCAGGCACTGGCGGTCCGGCATCAAAAATAAAAGTCCTGTCGAAGCGAGGGAGATGATCCGGATGCTCACACGCAACCCCTATTCGATAACGCGCCGCGGCATGCTTGCGGGCGCATCTTCGCTGGCTGCCGGTGGATTGGTCGGTGCGGCCGCGCAACCGGCTTTTGCGAAGGCACCGCTGCTTCAGACGCGGGCACCCGCGTTCTACCGCTTCGATATCGGCAATATTCAAGCGACGGTGATTTCCGACGGGCCGTTGAGCTTCAACAGCAAGATTTTCCGCGGCGCGCCGGACGATCAGATCAAGCAGCTTTTGGCGGATGACTTCGTGCAGCCCGAAGCCGTGCGGATGGAGCAGAACATCCTGATGCTCAATACCGGCGAGAAGCTGTTGATGATCGATACCGGAATGCTTTCCATGAAGGCAGCGAACGCGCCTTCGGGACGCATTCTCGAAAGCCTGGCACAGGCTGGCTTCGATCCTAAAGACGTCGATGCGATCATATTGTCACATCCGCACATCGATCATGCTGCCGGCATCATGAGTGCGGACGGGCAAACGCGCTTGTTCCCGAACGCTCAAATCTACACTACCGAGGCAGACTTCAAGTTCTGGACGAACGAGCAACTCTTGGGCACGCCAGCGGAGTTTTCAGCGCGCACGGCGATAAAGAATTTGTTGCCCAACAAGGACCGGCTGGTGATGTACAAGGATGGCCAAGAGATCTTTCCGGGCATTGTGGCGATCTCTACGCCCGGTCATACCGTCGGCCATTCATCGTTCATGATAACGTCGGCCGGCAAGTCGCTTTGTTACACCGGCGACGTCGTGCTGCATGACATCATGCTGCGGAATCCGAAAGTTGCGGTCACCTTTGACACGGACTCCCAACTAGGGGTCGCGACCCGGATCAAAACCCTCGACATGCTCTCGGCGGACAAGATTCCGTCGCTAGTCTATCACATGCCGTGGCCGGGCATCGGCCATATCGTCAAGGAAGGCGACGGCTATCGTTTCGCGGAAATACCAATTTTGCCGGTGCTGTAGAACCGCAACGCTAGAGAAAATGTAAAGGGCGCGGCCATTGTGAGCCGCGCCCTTCATTATTCAACCGCCGGAGTTATCACGCCGCCTTGGCGAACTCCGCCTGCACCGCTTTTTCGTGGGCCAGGCATTTCTGGACGCTGGGACGCTGCTGCATACGGGCATAATGCGCCTGACAGTTGGGATACTTGGCGAGATCCAGCTCGAACTGCGTGCCGCGGCGGAAGGTCCAGAAGAAATGGGCGTCGGCTGCGGTAAAGTGATCGAAGAAATAGTCGCGGCTGGCGAGCATTTCATCGGCAATCTTGTAGTTTGCATAAAGCTGCTCGGCGGCGAGCCGTCGCACGCTGTCGTCGGCGCCGGGCACGTCACAGACCCGGGGCGGGGAGTTGGTCCTTGCCAGGAAAGGATGAATTCCGGACGCGCACCATGACATGATCGAGATGGCGTTGAGCTCGGCCCATGGATCCTTCGGCAGAAGATTTGCCTGCGGAAAGTTGCGTGCGATCCACATGTTGATCGCGACATTCTCAGTCAGGATTTTCCCATCGACGATCAGCACCGGAACTTTGTGTTTGGGATTGAGCTTCAAATAGTCCGGCGTGTTTTGCTCGTCTTTGCGCAGGTTGACGTTGCGAACCGTAAAGTCGGCGCCGGCTTCGGTCAGGTTCACATAAGGCGCGAGCGCACAGGTTATCGGCGAATAATAAAGCGTGATTTGCATCGGTTACTCCTGACATCAGGCGTGGCGTTCGAAATAGGGGAAGTTGGCGCTGGCTAGGTCGGCTGAATGCCGGCGAGTTTAGCGGCGTCGCGCATCTGGTCATAGTCGGTTTTGATGAAGGCGGCGAAGCCTTTTGCCGTCATTTGTTCGGGCGTGGCGACTTCGGAGCCGAGTGCAACCAGCTTTTCGGCGGCCGGAGAACCGCTGGCGAGGCCCTTCTCTACAGCGGCTTGAATCTGGGCGACGATGGCATCCGGAGTTTTTGCCGGAGCCAGGATGCCGATGAAGCTCTGCGCGGTGAATCCTTTGACACCGCTCTCGTCGAAAGTCGGGATGTCGGGCGCGAGCTTCGAGCGATGCAGCGCCGCGATGGCAACGATGTGCGCTTTCTTGTCATTGTGCATCGGCAGCGCGGTCGAGAATTCTGTCATCGCGCCACTGATGCTGCCGCCGAGCAGGTCCGGCGTCAGCGCGCCGCCGCCGCGATAGGGCACATGGGTGATGTTCGCGCCGGTCGCGGCCTTGAAGCGTTCCAGCGTCATGTGCGTTGCGCTGCCGACGCCGCTGGTCGCGATCGTCATCGGCGTTTTCTTGCTTGCAGCGACAAAATCAGAAACGGTCTTGGCTTCGACGTCGTTGCTCAAGATCAGCGCGTGCGGCACGTAGCTCGTGAGCGCGATCGGAGCAAAATCCGTCAGCGGATCGTAGCCAAGCTTGAGATGAATGAACGGGTTGACCGTCAGCGGACCGTTCGAGCCGACCAGCAGCGTGTAGCCGTCGGGCGTGGCCTTGGCGACAAATTCAGCGCCGATGCCGCCGCCGGCACCGCCGCGGTTTTCGACCACAACGGTCCCATTAAGCCCTCTGCCTATCAGGTCACCGGCGATGCGGCCGACAATGTCGGCGTTGCCGCCCGCCGCGAATGGCACCACGAGCTGGATCGGCCGCGCCGGGTAATCGGCCGCAAACAACCGTTGCGGGGCCAGCGTGCCGGCGGATGCAGCGGCGAGGCTGCCAACAAACAAGCGGCGTGAAATCATCATTGGTGTCTCCCCCGAATATTCTCTGGTCCGGCCGATTTAGTCGGACTTGATGTTGTTCTCTTTCACTACAGGTCCCCACTGCGCCATCTGAGCTGCGAGAAACTTCGCTTCTACCTGGGCATCGCCGAGAATAAGCGAGACCTGAAGGCTATCGGTCAGCGTTTTACTCACAACCGGATCGCGCAGGCTATCGCCAAGCGCCGCGGCAAAACGCTCCACAATCGGCTTCGGCGTTCCAGCCGGGGCGAATACGCCCCACCAGGCGTAAGATTCGAAGCCGGCAAAACCGGCTTCGATTGCGGTTTGGACGTCGGGCAGATTGGGCATTCGGGTTTTGCCGGTCTGCAATATCGGCACGATGGTCTTTGAATTGGCCTGCGGCATGACCAGCGCGGCACTGCCGATGATGAGATCGACGTGACCGGCGATGGCGTCATTCATCGCCGGGCCGCCGCCGCGATAGGGGACATGAACGAGTTTGCAGCCGGCACGCTCGCTCAGCAGCGTCATGGTCAGGTGACCGACGCTGCCGCTGCCGATGGTCGCATAAGTGATGGTGTCGGGCTTTTGCTTCGCCGCCGCGACCACATCGGCGAAGGTTTTGTAGGGACGCGACGGATGGGTCGCCAGCACGTTCGGCGCGGTGCCGATCAGCATGACCGGTTCGAGATCCTTCACCGTGTCGAAGTTAAGATCGAACAGGAATGGGTTCACCGCGTGCGAGTCGAACACGAATACCCAAGTGTTACCGTCCGGCGGTGATTTCGCGGCGATCTCGGTGCCGAGCGCTCCGGACGAGCCGGGCCGGTTTTCGATGACGATCGAGGCACCGAGCTTCTGCTGCATGCCGCCCTGCGCCATGCGCGCAATCGGGTCGACGCTGCCGCCGGGCGGAAACGGCACGATGATCTTGATGATCCCGGACGGCCAAGACGTTGACTGCGCATGCGCGAACTTCGTCAATGCCGGCACCAGTGGCGACGCAATCGCGCCGGCCACGACGGATCGCCGTGTGAAGTCCATTTTTCTCTCCCTGGTCTTTTTATCGTTTGTCAGTTGGCCGGCGGCGCGACCGGCGCGGTCTGGCCGGAACGCTTCAAGGCATCGGCAACGAAGCCGTTGGCTTTCATCTCTTCAACAAATTGCCGCAGATAGGCAAGGCCGGCCGCTGCCCTGCCTTTAGGCGTACCGATCGCCTGCTGGATTTCCTCGAAGGCATCCGGCATGACGCGCGTATCGGAATGATCCTTGGCATAGGCATCAAGCGGTTCGCGGACGCCGGCGGCGGCGTCAAGATGCTGATCAAGGAAAGGTTCGATACCGCCCGCGGCGCCGCCTTTCGGATTGCGGACCAGCACCGCGTTTTTCAGCGTGCGCGTCAGATATAGATCGTAGACCGAGCCGAGCCCGACGCCGATCTTGCGGCCCGGCGTATCGACGTCGGCGACATTCTTGAACGGCGCATCCTTAGCGACAAGGTAAGTGCCTTGAATGAGCAGGTAGGGCGGAGTGAAATCCACCTCCGTGGCCCGTGCCGGCTCGATGGCAATGAAGCCGATATCCCAGGCGTTTTCCTTGGCGCCGTCGAACGTCTTGCCGGCTGATGGATAGATCACGAATTCAACCGGCACGCCGAGCCGCTTGGCGAGCGCCGTGGCCAGCTCAGGCGTGACGCCGACCGGCTCGCCGTTTGCGCCTTTCTGCACCAGCACCGGATTGCCGAAATTCATCGCAGCTCGCAGCTTGCCGGTCGGCGCCAGCTCCTTGATCACGTCGGGCGGCGCGGTCTGCGCGCCCGCCACGCCGGAGGTTGCGAAGACAACGAGCAGGGCGGTTATGACTTTCAGCATGGCGTTCCTCATTAAGGCCGATTTATCGCGGCGTCTTTTGTGAGTATGAGTGTTTTTGGGAATACGAGTGTTGGCGTGCCACCGTCAAGGATACGAACGAAAGGAACGATGCAATGAAAATCGATGGTTCATGCGCCTGCGGCGCCATCCGGATCGAAGGTGAAGCTGATCCGGAAAGGACGCAAATGTGCCATTGTACCGATTGTCAGTCCGGCACCGGCACTGCGTTCCGCGTCTCCATTCCGGTTCCCGGCACAACTTTCAAGATGACCGGCACGCCGACGACATTCCTCAAGATGACGGCAGATAGCGGAAAACCGCGGGCGCAGGCGTTTTGTCCAACATGCGGGTCGCCGATCTATTCGACGACGCCTGGCGATGGCGTGCAGCCGTCCTATACCGTGCGGGTTGGTCTCTTGCGGCAGCGCGACCAGCTCATTCCGCGGCGGCAGAACTGGTATAGCTCGGCGCGTCCGTGGGTGACCGACATCGACTCGATCCCCAAGAACCCGAAACAGGGATGACGCTGGCTCGCGATTGCGGCGCGGCGGCCGCGTCTCTCAAGGGCGGCGGCGGTCCCAACCCAGCCATTCGCAAATACCGCGCCCCATGACCCAGTCGCGATCCTCACCCTGCAACCATGGCAGCTGCTCGGTGAATAGCGTGACGCCTTCGCGGTAGGAGCAGGGCAGGCGCGACAGGTCCGTGCCCCAGAACAGCCGGCGTTGACCGAATGCATCGAAGGCGCTTCTGATGTGCCGATGCAGGTTGGGGAAGGGATAGGCTTGCGTCGAGTAGAACGGCAGACAGCTTGCCTTCAGCGCCACATTGGGCCGTGCGCTCAAGGCCAGCAGATTGTCGAAGTCGGAAAACGCTTCATCGTCGCGGTCAGCACCGGTCAGTCCAAAGTGATTGATCACGATACTTAGTGCAGGATGCTCGCGCGCGACCTGATCGAGCAGCGGCATCAGCGCATTGGGCGCATAGATCGTAAGCGGCAACCCAGCGCGCTCGGCGGCGGTCCAGAGCCATTCGATCTCGCCTTCTATCAGCGGCTTCTGAAATAGCGGCGTTTGAAACGTCAATTGCAGCGCCAACATGCCGGGGTTGTTCTGCCAATTCCCGATCCATTGCGGCAATGTCGGATCCGCAAGGCTGTAACGCGCGACATATCTGAAGCTATCAGGATGGTCGGCGACGGCTTGCGCGACCAGATCATTGCGGTCGCCTTCCCATGACGGCGGCACGACGATTGCGCGGTCGACGCCAGCCGCCTTCATATCGGCCAGCAGAGTTTGAGCGGTGATGGGCTGTTCGCGGTGAACGACAGGACGTCCGTGGGCCGGCGCTGGCCAAGGTCGGTCTGTCGTGTCTGCGCCCCAGATGTGCACTTGTGAGTCGACAATCAGCATTCTTTTCAGTCCTTCGGCAGCGCGAGTAACACTGTCTTTGCGCAGCGGCGCAACCCTGTCTATCGCCGCTTGCGGTCCACCGTTTGCTCCCGCACACTCACCGCTCTTCGAAACTAGCATACCGGGGTTTTAGATGAATTTAAGTCGCCGCCATCTTCTTGAGATGGCCCCATTAGGTTTCGTTGTCGGCATGCCGCGGATCAGCGCGGCGCAGGATGAGGCGAGCAGCTACCCTAATCGGACGATCCGCATCATCGTCGGTTTCTCGCCCGGCGGCGCGCCCGACATTGTCGCGCGCCTTATCGCCAAGGAATTGTCGATCGCATGGGGTCAGCCGGTCGTGGTGGAGAACCGTACCGGCGCAGGTGGCGTCGTTGCTGCGCAATACGTGGCCAATGCGGCGGCGGACGGCTATACATTGTTTGGTGCCAACAGCGCGTATGTCGTCGCGCCGGCGATCAACAAGAAATCTCAGCTATGACACGCTGAAGGATTTCAAGGGCGTTACGCTTACAGCGGCCGCACCGACCTGGGTTCTGGTTTCGCCTGCGCTCGGTATCAAGACGCTCGCTGATTTTATCGCGCTTGCGAAAGCGAAGCCCGGCCAGCTGAACTATTCGTCGGCCGGTGTCGGCAGTTATTCCCAGTTCAGCGCAGAACTTTTCAATCGTGCGACCGGAATTGCGGCGCAGCACGTGCCCTACAAAGGACCACCCGAGGCGTTGAACGCACTGATTGCCGGCGAGGTTCAGTACTACATGTCACCGCTCGGCGCCGCCGCCCCATTTGTTCGTGCTGATAAGGCCGTTGCGCTCGCTGTGACCGGAAAGGAACGATTGCCGGATTTTCCGAACATTCCCACGATGATTGAATCCGGCTTTCCGGACTTTGTGCTCGAGACATGGACCGGACTGGTCGCTCCGTCTCACACGCCGCAGCCGATCATCGATAAACTCAATCAAGCCGTCGCAGAGGCGCTCAAAAAGCCAGACGTTGAAAAAGGGCTCGCTGCGATGGGCCTCACCGCGAGCCCGACGACCGCCGCCGGTTTCGACAAGCTGATTGCCGATGAGGTTGCCAGTTTCAGCAGGACCGCGAAAGAAGCGGGCATGATTTCGAATTAATGCTCTGAGTTACGCTTGTCATCGCAGGGTTGCGCTGGCATGCCGTGCGGTGCTTCGCGGATTTCGGGAGCTTTAAGGATGGGCGTTTACAGGGATTTGCGTGACTGGATCGATATCCTGCGCAAGCAGGACGAGATTGCCGAAATCCGAAACGCAAGCGCGGATCTGGAAATCGGCGCCCTGATCGAAATGGCTTGCCGGGATAGCGAGAGTTTTCCTCCCGCGTTGCTGTTTAGCGACATTCCGGGTTATCCGGCAGACTGGCGTGTGCTCGGCGCGCTGTTCTCGTCGCCGGCGCGCCTCGGATTGACGCTTGGACTCTCCGGCGAGGACATCGCCGGCAAGCAAAAGATGGTTGCGGCGTGCCGCAAAAAGCTCGCCACGATCAATGTCGTTCCACCGACGATGGTCGATACCGGACCGGTCGCCGAGAATTTTCTTGAAGGCTCGGACATCGACCTGCTGAAATTTCCTTCGCCGCGGCATCATGAGCTCGACGGCGGGCGCTATATCGGTACCGCCAATTGCGTGATCACGCAGGACCCCGACGACGGCTGGGTCAACCTCGGTACCTACCGCTGTATGGTGCTGGGTCCCGATAAATACGGCCTGCATATGAGCCCGGGACGGCATGGCGGCATCATGCGCAGTAAATATTTTGCGCGCAAACAGCCGATGCCTATCGTCCTCGCGATCGGCGTCGATCCGGCGCTGTGGTTGGCCAGTAATGGCGAGGTGCCGTACGGCGTGTCGGAGTACGATTACGCGGGCGGTCTCAAACAGCAGGCGATTGAGGTAATGCGCGGGCCGAAGACCGGGCTTCCAATCCCGGCGCGGGCCGAGATCGTCATCGAAGGCCTATGCTATCCCGACGATCTCGAACCGGAAGGTCCGTTCGGGGAGTGGGCGGGCTACTATGCGAACCGCGGTCTGCTCCAGGTTCCTGAAAACGTCGTCCGCGTTACCAGCATCCTGCATCGCAATCAGCCGATCCTGACCTGCGCTCATCCGGCGCGGCCGAAGAACGACTCCTCCTTCTCGGAAGCCACCTTTCGGTCCGCGACGATGTGGGACGAAATGGAAAAGGCCGGCGTCACCGGCATCCAGGGCGTGTGGTGTCACGAGGTCGGCGGCGCGAGGCTGTTCAACGTTATCTCTATCAAGCAGCAGTTTGCCGGCCACTCGCGCCAGGCAGCAATGATCGCCTCGCAATGCCGGTCGGGCGCCTATATCGGCCGATACACGGTCGTCGTCGATGAGGATATCGATCCGTCGAAATCTCGGCGATGTAATCTGGGCGATCTCGACCCGGACAAATCCTGACCGTGCGATCGAGGTTATCCGCTGGACCCGCAGCAGCTCCGCCGATCCAGCGGTGTCGCCGGATCTCAAGGAGCAGGATCATCATTCGACTGCATTTTATACATCGAAAGCAATGATCGATGCCTGCTGGCCCTACGAGTGGCGCAAGCGTGCGTATCCGATCGCCCAGATCAGCGACGAACTGCGATCGAAGATATCGGCGAAGTTTCGTGACGTTTTGGCGAAAATCGTCAGGTGAAACGGGAAATTTTCTGCGCGGCGGCGGCGGTTAGCCTGTAGCGCGGCCGGTTGCGATACATAGATCGTATTTATGAGTGCAGCCGAAACCCCAAAGCCCAAGCGCGTTCGCGCGTTCTTATTGAGCGATCGCATTGATACGTCCAATCTCGAGTATGACGGCGTCGTATCGACCGCACCTCTGACCTACAAATTCGGCGAAGGCGGTTTTGTGACGCTATTCCGCTACGGCGTGGTGGTGACTTCCTGTCTCTCGCCTGAGGCGGAAGATCAGGTTCTGCAATCGCTCCGGCCGCGGCTCATCCGACCAATCAGGCCGCCCGAGGAGGAGACTCTGCTGATCGAGGTCACGGCCGACAAGGACGAACAGGTTTTGCCGGGCGGGCCTTTGATGTTGCGGGCCCTCAAGCCCGAACAATTGGTCGTTATCGCCGATGCCCTTTCCAAAAGCGTCGTGCTCGCGCGAGACGAACGGGAAATGGCAAAGGTGTTCGATACCGTGGAACCATTCGCCCGTCAGCTTGCCGAGAAAGGGTGGATCGGCGTCGGACGCCGGGTCGTTCTGAAACACATCGGCAACGCTCTTCTTGTGCAGCAACGGCTGTCTGGCCGCGTGGCCGTAACCGAGAAACCCGACGTGGTCTGGGATCGTCCCGATCTGGACAGGCTCTACGGGCGGCTGGAAGACGAATACGAACTGAAGGAACGCGCCGAGGCTGTTTCCCGCAAGCTCTCGGTCATTTCAAACACCGCCGAGATTCTGACTGACATCATCGATACCAGGCGATCCTTGCGCCTTGAGATCGTCATCGTTGTTTTGATCGCGGTCGAGCTGGCGGTCGCTGCTTATCAGGTTCTGCACTAGAGCGAAATCGTTTTTAGATTGATTGTCGCTCTAGCATTTTGATTGAGCATGATCTTTTCGGAAAACCGGCTTCCACTTTTCCGGATCATGCTCTGGCCCCTCACGCCACAGCCGCAGGGCCTTATGTGACAGTTTTCTGACAGAAAGATCACGGCACGGTTATTTCTTCAGTAATGACTGATCGTTATTTTCATTCGCTACGCCACTGCGCTAATCGGAAATGCGGCTATGAACGTACTCACCTTTGCTTCGCGCAAAGGCGGCACCGGTAAGAGCACGCTGGCCGCTCATCTCGCAGCGCATGTGCATCGGCTGTCGGCTTCGTGCCTGCTGATCGACGACGATCCCCAAAGTTCGCTGACGTTCTGGAATTCATTGCGCGGCGACGACGCATTGCCGCTCAAGCCAATCAAACGCACGTTATCGCGTACGCTCAAAAAGGCGGAACGCAAGGGCGCCGAGTGGGTATTCCTCGATACGCCGGCCAACATGTCCGTTTCCGTTATGGATGCGGTTTCCTCGGCAACGCTCGTTATCATTCCGTGCCGCCCCGGCGTGTTCGATCTGGTCGCGGTGCAAGAGACGATTGCTTTCGCGCGGCGCATGCGCACGCCCTACGCCGTGGTCATCAACGGTGCGCCGTCGCGGCGCGAAGGCAGCGAAGCGGCCGCGGTCGCCTATACGCGCGATTGTCTGTCCCGGATGGATGTCCCGGTTTGGGGCGGCCAGATCACCTATCGGGCGGATTTCTCGCTTTCGCTCGCCACCGGGCAATGCGCGGAGGAATATGACGCTGGCTCTCAGGCGGCCGACGAAATCAGCCGGCTCTGGAACGCGGTCGAGAAGTCGGTTCAGGTCATACGCGGCGCGCGTGACGATGCTGCCATCCACCGCCTCGCCGCGTAGCGTTAGATCTTGATCGTGCCTGCTCGCGACGATCAGACGATCGAGCGCACAACTTTCCCGGCCAGAAAGTAAGCAGCGAGCGACAAGCCGGTTGCACAAAGCGCCAATAGGATGGCCTTCGGCCAATTGTCATAAAGCAATGTGAAAAACACTAGTCCCCAAACAAAGCCGGCCGCGCTGGCTTCAAGAACAGCAAACCAGACGAACCTCCGGGCCGTATCGGCCGGCAGACGGTCCGTATTAATGTGTTCGGCGGTCATGAGTTTCTCCACTCGCTAAAATCTGCTTTTTTTCGCCCCCGGCTTGGCAGTGTGTGTTTCAACAACACTTTGCGCCCGCTTGATGACATCACTGGCGCCGACCAGTTCCATGCAAGCGTGGTGGTTCGGGCATTGGCTCAAGCGGCGGAGGTAACAGGGTGAGCAGGGCAGGTCAGCGCGGAGGACCGAGTCCATGTGCCGGTAAGGTCCGGCCCAGACCGGATCGGTCGGGCCGAACACGCTGACGACCGGCCGGTTGAGTGCAACGGCAAGGTGCATCGGGCCGGAATTGTTGCTCACGCAAAGCGCCGCTCGTGAAATCAGCGCGGCGAGTTCGCTCAAAGAGGTTTCACCGGCAAGATTAATCGCGCCCGGCGCAAGCCCGGCAACTTCGGCGCATAGTTCTCGCTCGCGATCCGATCCGATGAGCACGATGGCAAAGCCGGCCTGCATCGAGCGCCGCGCCACTTCGGCAAAGCCGTCCGGTCGCCACCGCTTGGTTTCCCAATTGGTGCCGGGTGCGATCACGGCGAATTTTGCTTTGCCGAGGTCGTAGTAATCGAGCAGGCCGTCAATCCGAACGATCGCTTCCTGGGGAATTGAAAATGAAAAATCGGCATCGCCGTTGTCGAGACCCAGCATCGGGCCGATGCGGAGGTAGCGGTCGACCGGATGCATATCGAGTGTCGGTAAATCGATGGAGTGGGTATAGGCGAGCCAGGAGCCTTCGCGAGCGCCGCGCCAGGCGTGTTTCTTGGCTTCGTCCGGAATTTTTCGTGACAGCGTCTTCCATACGTCGGGGCTTGGCTTGTCGAAGCCGATCCGCACCGGCGCGCCGCTGGTGAAGGCAAAAACGGCGCTGCGTAATTGGCCTTGCAGGTCGATCACCAGGTCGTACTCGGCGGCACGCAATGTCGCGATCAGCCGTGCCGCGCTGACATAGGGCGCCGGCGACCAGGGCGCCGACCATTCGGAACGGGAAAATTCGACGACATTGCTGATCGCCGGATTGTGCCGCAGCAGTTCGCCAATCGCGGGCGTGACCAGCCAGTCGATCCGCGCGTCCGGATAGCGCTGCCGCAGTTTGTTCAGCGTTGGGATGGTGTGGACGACATCGCCGATCGCCGACAACTTGATCAGCAGGATCTTCTTGAAGTCGCGGCTTTTGAGGTCGGCGGCTTGCACGCTCAGCAGGGCTCCTTGCGGGTGAACGAATAGCACTACGCATGGCTCCGTCCAAATTGGTGTCCGGAACGGATTGATTTCCACTCTGGGGCGGCCCATCTGTCTGCTAATTCGGACGATAGGATGCTGCAATGACAATTTATGAAAAAGAAGCGCCGCGGTCCTGGTTGGGCTTAACGGACGGAATCGCGGCGCGCGCACGAGACCTGCTTATATTTCTTGCGCGTATTCTTATGGGCGCAATCTTTGTCATGAGCGGTTGGGAAAAGCTCATGGACATGCCGGCCTTTGTCACATCCGCGGTAAACCGGGGCGTGCCGGAATTTCTCGGTTACGTCGCACCTTTTGTCGAATTCGGCGGCGGCGTCCTGCTGATAGCTGGACTCGCTACCCGTTATATTTCGCTCATTCTCATGGTCTTCATCACTATCGCGTCGTTCAGCTCGCATCGCTACTGGGAAGCAGCGCCGGCGCAATACGCCGGACAGTTCAACAATTTCTGGAAGAACGTGGCGATGACCGGCGGCATGATCCTGCTGTTCGTCACCGGCTCAGGCCGCTGCGCGATCGATGCGCTGCTCCGCAGGAGAGGCGCTTAGCTGGCGGCGCGGGCATCCTGAATAGCGCGCCAGACGCGCTCCGGCGTCGCCGGCATTTCGACGTGCCGGACTCCGAACTCCGTGAGCGCGTCAACGACGGCGTTGATGACCACGCCAAGCGCCGGCACCGTGCCGCCTTCGCCGGCCGGGCGAATACCGAGCGGGTGGGAGGAGGCGGGCACTTCGCTCAGCTCGGTAATGTAGTTCACCATGTCGGAGGCGCGCGGCATCGCATAATCCATCAGCGATCCCGCCAGCATCTGGCCGCTTTCGGAATCGTAGTACGCGTGTTCGAGGAGCGCCTGGCCGACGCCTTGCGCGATGCCGCCGTGAACCTGGCCATGAACAATCAGCGGGTTCACCGCGACACCGACATCGTCCACCGCGACATAAGTAATGAGCGTGTCTTGCCGGTGTCGGGATCGACCTCGACCTCGCAGACATGGGCGCCGTACGGATAGCTCGCTTCCTTCACGGTCTCGTCGCAGGCGCCATAAAGCGGACCTTGCAAGTCCTTCGGCAAATCCTTTCGTTCGGCAGCAGCCCGTGCGACTTCAAAAATGCCGACGGCGTGATTGGTTCCTTTTACGGCGAATTTGCCGTTCTTGAACTCGATATCGGCCGCGGCGGTCTCGAGCAGCAGTTCGGCAATGCGGGTGCCTTTCTCGATGATCGCGTCGGTCGATTTCTTGATCACGATCGAGCCAAGCCGCATGCCGCGGCCGGAATGAGCGCCGCCGCCGAAGGTGACACGGTCGGTATCGCCGGTGACGAAACGGACGCAATCGATCGGCACGCCGAGCCACTCGGTCACAAGCTGGGCAAAACTGGTCTCGTGGCCCTGGCCTTGTGAGGTGACGCCGATGATTAACTCGACGAAACCGTCCGGTGCCACCGTGATCTCGGCTTTCTCGCGCGGTACGCCGGTGGAAATGTCGACATAGGTGGCGACGCCGATGCCGCGGCGCCTGCCGCGCTTCTTCGCTTCCTTGGCGCGGACGTTGAAGCCCTTCCAGTCGCCAAGCTTGAGAGCGAGGTCCATAGCGCCGATATAATCACCGTTGTCGTATTCGGCGCCGAACGGATTCTTGTAAGGCAGCTCTTTCTCGGTCACGAGATTCTTGCGGCGGAGCGTGACGCGATCGTAGCCACATTCGCGCGCGGCGAGATCGATCAGCCGCTCCATCACATAGATGACTTCGGGGCGGCCGGCGCTGCGATAGGGCCGCGTCGGCGAAGTGTGGCTCAGGGTGGCGCGGGCGCGGAAATACGCCGCGGGCACGCGATAGATGCCCGACATCATCTGCACGCCCTTTTGCACCATTGCGAAATTCGTGGTGTGGGCGCCGAGATTGCCGAGATTGGAGCCGCGCATCGCGATGAAGCGGCCTTTGTCGTCGAGCGCGAGCTCGGCTTCGACCGCGAGGTCACGGGCCTGATAGTCGGAGAGAAGAGCTTCGTGGCGTTCGATGATCCATTTCACCGGGCGGCCAATCTGTTTTGCCGCCCAGGCAATCAACCCGAACTCCGCGTAGATCATGCCGCGGGTGCCGAAATTGCCGCCGACGTCTTGCATCAGCACACGAACTTGCTCGGGCGGCACGTCCAGCATCTTGGCGAGATCGCCCTTCAGCCGAAATGCGCCGCCGTTGCCTGCATAGACGGTGTACCGATTGGTCGCCTTGTCGAACTCGGCGAGCGCGGCGCGCGGCTCCATCGGCACGCCGGTGATACGCTGCACCCAGGTCTCGAACCGGGTTACGTGAGCGGCGCGGGCAAACGCGGCCTCGGTCGCATCGAAATCGCCGAGGTCACTGTCAAAGCACACGTTGGAGCGGGCGCTGTCGTGCACGCGCGGCGCGTCTTGCCGCGCTGCCGGTACAGTGTCGACCACGGCGGGAAGGATTTCGTAGTCGATCTCTACCGCTTCGGCGCCGTTCTTCGCCGCATAGACGGTATCGGCGACAACCATCGCGACCGCTTCGCCAACGAAGCGCGCCTTGTCGGTTGGCAGCGCATGGTGCGGCGCCTCGAACGGCGTCTCGCCATTCTTCAGCCGCGGCATGACTTCAGCCTGGTGCGGCGACCACGGTATGTGCGGAATTGGCTTGAGGCCGTCGGCAAGACAGTCGGCGCCGGTGAAAATCCCGATCACGCCGGAGACGGCTTTGGCCTTGTCTGTCGCGATCGAGCGGATGTGCGCGTGCGCGTGCGGCGAGCGCACCATCACCGCATAGACCTGGCCCGGCAGGTTTTCGTCCGCCGTGTAGCGGCCATTGCCGCGCACCAGCCGCAAATCCTCGCGCCGCCTTACGGGCTGGCCGATACCGGAGCCGGTTGCGGGCTGATCCATCAAATTTCTTCCAAACTAATAGTGTAGGTAGGCCGAGAAGCTGCTTCGAGTTTAGGGCGTGTCGTCATAAACGCCAGTGCCCTTGATGTCCGCTTCTTGCGTATGACCGACGTCCGAACGCATCTCGCAAGGCCTTGTCCCTGCGATTCAGATCAGGCACGTATAGAGCTCTAATCGGGATGCGCAGCGGGCAGCGGCGTCCGCGTGGTCCTTCGGACCCTTTGCCCGGTGGAACGAGATTTACCCGGTAGGTTTTGTTCAAGGGCCGGCGCTTCGGACAAGACCATGGCTGTGATCCGATCTTGCATCGCTTGTTGCTTTATAACCTGGACGCTTGCAATTGCCGCGCACGCACAAGGCTATCCGCCCGACGGTCCCAATATTCCTTCTGTAGCCGGGAGCGAAGATGCGGCGGGTGCATTTGGCCAGGACTTGCCAAACCCGCCCCCTCCCAATGCCTCGGATAAGGAATCCAGATGGAACATGAAGGTTGAGGGGTTTAACGACAATCAAGGCCGGCCGATCTATCAGCCCCTCGTCGTGAATCAAAATGGCCGCGAGATTCTTTATCTGGGCAATCTAGCCGGAAGTATTGTCAACCCGCTCACGAAACAAGTTGAAGCGAATGGCACGTCGATCATCGATGTGACCGACGTCCATCATACCAAGTTTCTTTTTCACATCCCCGGACCACCTGGAAACGTCGGTAGCGCCGGCGCACAGATGGCGCGGGTCTGCTCGGGCGATGTTCTTCCGCATGGTGAGAAGGGCAAATGGTATCTGCTTCGCGCCTACGGCAATGTCGGCCCTGACGAAGCGCATCAAATCTGGGACGTCACTGACCCGGCTCAGCCAGTGTTCGTCACCACTGTCGTCAGCGGTTTGAGCAACACGCATAAAAGCTGGTGGGAATGCGACACCGGAATTGCGTACCTGGTGGCTGGCAGCAAAGCAGACGGTTGGCATCAGAGCGGGTCGGCGCAGCATCTTAAAATCTACGATCTAAGCGATCCCCGCCATCCTAAATACATTCGCGATTTTGGTCTTGTCGGCCAACAGCCGGACGCAGATGTCGCGACAGCAAAAAGCTGCACGGCCGCTCCAGGTCCAAATTGTTACGAGGGCAACAAGAACCCGCCGAGCGGCGTGCACGGTCCCATTTCCATGGGAACTGCCGTTAATCGGGTCTACATGCCTTACGGGGTCGGCGCTAATGGCGTGATTCAGATACTCGATCGGCAAAAGCTTCTAGCAGGATGCACCATACCAACGGCATCGGCGCAATGCGCGGAGCGGCCGACACAGGCGGACTTGCTGTACCCGCAGGTGGGCGTCATCGCGATGAACTCCGAAAATGGGGGACACAGCGCGATGCCTGTGCTGAACGTTCCCATGTCCGAACAGCAAGCTCACTTCGCCGACGGCACACCTCAATCGAAGAACTTGCTGATCGTCAGCTCGGAAGACACCGCCAATAATTGCTTCGGCCAACAGCCGCACGAGGCCTGGATTCTGGATATTACCGACGAAGCAGCGCCATGGCCGATGGCAACGCTCAACGTGCCTGCCGGAGCCCGGCGATTTCTGCGAGAGGGGAGCGCGTTTTGGCGCTCACGCGGTTGCCGAGGCGATCTATCCGCCATACTACGGCAAGATCATCGCAGTATCATGGTTCAACGGCGGCGCGCGTCTGTGGGACATTCGCGATCCGCGCAATCCGAAGCCGATTGCCTATTACATTCAGGCGCCAAACGAGAACACGACCGCTTCCTGCTCGACGATCAACGGCAAGTCGACCTGTCTGAAGGGGACAATGAACGACTACGTCGAGTTCGATGATCGCGGTTATATCTACGCAGCCGATCGTGCCGGATCCGGTGTGACGATCCTCTCATTGGCGGGTGACGCATTGAAAGTTGTTGCCGCGCCGGCCAAGCAGACTCCCTAATGGAGCAAGCCAATGACGCTCATGCGGATTGCAGCCGTTATCTTCGCAGCCTTCGTCACAACGCTGGTGTGGACGCCGCCGGGTATGGCCGCCGACGGACCAAACAATGCAGGAACTAACTTGCATAATTTTCAAAACATAATCCCTGGTCGCTCTACCAAGTCCGATGTCACGAACTTATTCGGCGCTCCATGGCGAATTGTTCAATTCAACGACTGTGGCATGGCGATGGACGACCAGGCGGACGAGACCTGGGAGTATCGTTATGCCGCGCCCGATAGGGATCGCATTCAGGTCGAGTTTGATGACCATGGCGTGGTTCATCTCATCGCCAGGATTCCCAACAACTCCTCCGACGGCAACGCTTCACAGGTGGAAGTCGCGCCCGAGAAAACCATAAATGATGCGATGTAACGGCGACGAACCTATTGGCAGTATCCACCGCTAATCCTTGCCGCCGGAACTAATTAGCCCGGCGAAGCGGCCGCGCTTCGTAGCGGCGGGTTGGCCGGGGAACCGCTTCGAGTTTAGGGCGTGCACTCATAATAGACGCCAGTGGTCCCAATGTCCGCTTCCCGCGGGGCATAACCGACATCCGACGCCACGCCGAATTGGTCGAAAATGATCCAAAGCGGCCATTCGAATTGACCGCCGCGCAATAGGCGGTTCAGGCCGGTCCTTGACTCCATATGATTGAATATTCAACTATTGAAATTATAACTATATGGATTACTGGATGGCGCGCTTCCCTCGTAGAGTTCCCCGGCAGGTCGGCAAGTCTCTTGTGGTTGACCTCGGCCCAGGCATCCCGCCGGTACGCCGGATCGCGGCTGCGCTAGCGCGGCGTTTCAATCAGATATGTGTGACACTCAGCGCAGACTCGGTCGCCGATGCGGACCTGACGCCGCTGCAATTTGCGGTTTTGGCTTATCTCAACAAGAGAGATGGACAACCTGGCATAGATCAAAACGCGCTTGCCGCTCGACTCGGCATTGAACGTTCGCATGTCAGTCTGCTTGTCGAAGAGCTTGGCAAGAGGGGGCTGGTAGAGCGGCGGGTGAACAGCGCCGACCGCCGTGCCCGGATTTTACGGCTCACGGCAAATGGCGAAAGCACATTTGATCGGCTTCGCAAAAAGAACGGCCTCGCCAACGACCGTGTTCTTGATCCGCTTACGGCGAAGGAGCGTGAGCTTCTGTTCGACATGCTCATTCGCGTCATTCGGCAGAACACGGCATTAGCCCGCCCGGGTGCCGGCCGGCGCAAACGCCGCGCCAAACAATTGCATCGCAGCAAAGACGGTTCGTCTTCTACCAGGATTCCAAACGCAGCCCTTGCCAAACAGGAGTAGCGCATGATCACCAGGCGGTACGTTCTCTCGAGGTCCGCGCTCACGATCGCTGCCGGGCTTCCCATCAATTTCGCGCAAGCACAATCTTATCCCGACAGAGTCATCAAACTTATCGTGCCGTTTCCCGCGGGTGGGCCGACCGATATTATGGCACGCGTCGCCGGACAACTGGTATCGTCGGCGCTCGGTCAGAATGTCGTGGTCGAGAATCGGCCAGGCGCGGGCGGGACGATAGGGTCGCAGGACGTCGCTCACGCCATTCCCGACGGCTACACATTGCTGCTAGGAGGTACCAATACGAATGCGATCAACGCGGCAATCTACAAGAATCTCAACTATGATCCGATTGGAGATTTCACGCCGATTGCAGCCATCGCCGCCGATTCTTCCGCCCTTGTGATTTCGCCATCGCTGCCCGTCAAAACTCTTCAAGAGTTTATCGCCTATCTGAAAGGCAACCCCGGCAAGCTGGCCTGTGGCGCAGTTCTCGGCATCGCACCGCATGTCATGGTCGAATATTTCAAGGTCGTGACCGATACCAACATGGTGTTCGTACCCTATAAAGGCGGCCCGGCACTCCTTCCCGATTTGCTGAGCGGCCAGATTCAGATGACGTTCGGTGCCAAATCATTTTTCCTGCCTCACATCCTGGCCGGTAAGCTGAGGCCGCTGGCAGTGACCAGCGACGAACGGTGGCCAGAACTTCCAGACGTTCCAACGATGCAGGAGAGCGGCTTTAGCAATTTTCCAGCTTATCAATGGTTCCTGGTGCTCGCTCCGGCCAAAACGCCAGCGGCGGTGATCAACAAGCTCAACGCGGCGATCAACGACGGATTGAAATCGCCTGACATCCAGGCGCAGTTGGCCAAGCTCGGAACTGAGCCGAGAATTCGATCCCAGCAAGACTTGGTAAAATTCATGCCTGAAGAGGCCAGGCAATGGGGCGCGATGGTGTCCGCTGCCAAGATCAAGATTGATTAACGCTTGCGGCTCCAACACCGCCAAGACAAGTGGTCCGACGTCCGAGTTCAGTCGTCCACGACCAGGTTTGCAGCCGTAACTTCGCCGTCGGTGACGTAGTGATTGACGCGTTTGCTGCCTAGCTGTTGGCCGGCTTTATATAAATTGATCTCCGCGACAGTTCCGCTCTTTCTCAGCTCATCAATGATGTAATCGCGCTCCGCGTCGGTATTCGAATCCGTGGCGTGTGTGATCTGGAACGTGAGCCACGTTAAAGAGATGCCGGTATCTTTGGTGCCTGCTCCGACCCAGTGGACGCATGCGGCGTCGGGCGGACGGTCGGTGTTCAGCCAGAAACTCGTTTCTCCCAGGTTGGCCTCGGCATGGTCGAGGCTCAAAGCCCAGAATCGAATGTGATGGCGTTTGCGCGGGCTGTTATCGATCGCTTTCTGAAAGCCGACGTCCTGACTGCGCCCAAAAAGATAGAGAGTGCTGAAGGGGGCCGTCGGATAAGGAGATTTGAACAGGAATGCGCGAACCATTTGCCAGGAGCTTGCCAGACCAAGGCGGTCGGCCTCCGCCCAGCCGGCAAGCTTAAAGGCGGCGTGAAGCTGTTGCAGCGTGCCTGTCAGCACAAGATTGACCGGGTCGCCGGGCAATCCGTCCCCGGTAATTGTAAAGCGAGGCACACGTTTGCGCAGGAGAATTTTAAGGCCCATGCGAACGATACGTGGCAGGACAATGTAGGCCGCTGCTCCATAAGTGATGGCCAGAGCCAACACCGTCGGCAGCCTTTGATCTGTGACCCTAAAGACAAAAACGATCAGCCAGACAGTGAACATGCCCAGCCCTAGAACCGATACGCGGCGCAATAGGCGTATGAGCAATCTCATGATCCAGACCGTCAGCGATGCATTTGCATGCTGATAACCTGACTAATCTTTATATAAAGCTACAAGGCCAGAGATGGCCCTGGAAAAATCAACGGCGTGCGCTTTGATACGAGCCCGGCGAGGCCGTGAACCTGGTGCAAGAGCCAAGCTTGCGACGAATTGTTCGTCGATTTGCCAGAGGCATCCAACAGCGACGTCAAGAAAATCCTGAAGCTCCACAGCTTATCCCGGATGAGAAGTATCTTCTACGTAGCGGCATGATAGGGTGGATTGTGACTCTGTCGAATTCCATTTGAGCATGTAAGATGTTGGGTTGGTTTCAAGCACTAATGCCGAAGGAGGAGCGGTTTTTCACGCTCTTCGAGAAGCACGCCAAAGTGGTTCTGGCCGGCGCCGAAGCCCTCAAGGGTTTGTTGCAGGGCGGCGATGGCGTCGAGAGTTACTGCAAGCAGGTTTTCCAGCGTGAGGCGGAGGCCGACGAAATAGCCAAGGAAGTGCTGCTGGCGGTGCGGCGTACCTTTATTACGCCATTCGACCGCACCGATATTCAGGATCTGATTTCCTCGATGGACGACGCCATCGACCAGATGAACAAGACGGCCAAAACCATCGCTTTGTTTGAAGTCAACACATTCGAGCCGCCGATGCGCGACATGAGCGATGCCATCGTGCAGTCGGCCAAGCTGGTGCTGGAAGCCGTTCCGCTTCTGAGTTCGATCGGCAGCAATGCCAATCGCCTTGGTTCGCTCACCACACAAATTATCCAGATCGAGGATAAGGCCGACAATATTTGCGATCGTGGCATCAAGGAGCTGTTTCTTGCCAGCCGTGCCGATGGCAGTCAGGGTAGCGCCATGAAATTCGTGATCGGCTCGGAACTCTACGATCATTTGGAAAAGGTGGTCGATCGCTTGGAGGACGTCGCCAACGAGATCAATTCCATCGTGGTCGATCAACTCTAAAGCCGCCGAACGCATTCAATCAAGCCATGACCGATGTCCTCGCTCTGCCTCTCCTTGTCGGCCTCGTCATCGTGGCGTTTGTGTTCGACTTCCTCAACGGGCTACACGATACCGCCAACTCGATAGCGACGCTGGTTTCGACGCGGATGCTGCGGCCGCGCTATGCAGTGATCTGGGCCGCGTTTTTCAATTTTATTGCTTTCCTCATTTTCGGCGTTCACGTCGCCCGGACTATCGGCGTCGGTATCATCGCGCCGCAGGTCATGGACGCGCATGTGATCTTCGGTGCGCTGGTTGGCGCCATTGTCTGGAACGTCATCACCTGGTGGGGTGGAATTCCGTCAAGCAGTTCACACGCGCTGATCGGCGGACTGGTCGGTGCCGGTGTCATGAAGGCAGGCCTCGCATCGATCGTCTGGCCCGGCCTGCTGACCACTGGCGCTTTTATCGTGTTGTCGCCGCTGCTCGGATTTTTGCTGGCGCTGCTGCTGGTCCTGATCGTGTCGTGGTTGTTCGTTCGCGCCAATCCGCGCGCTGTCGAACCGACCTTCCAGTGGTTGCAATTTGGCGCCGCGTCGCTGATCTCGCTCGGTCATGGCGGCAACGATGCGCAGAAGACGATGGGCATCATTGCCGTGCTGCTGTTCTCGCAAGGCTATCTCAGCGGCGATTTCTACGTGCCGTTCTGGGTGGTCATCAGTTGCCAGGCCGCCATGGGTCTCGGCACCCTGATCGGCGGCTGGCGCATCGTAAAGACGGTCGGCTCGAAGATTACGCGGATGACGCCGGTGCAGGGCTGCTGCGCTTCTGCCGGCGGCGCGATCATGCTTTTCGTTGCGACCTTTCTTGGCATTCCAGTATCGACGACCCATACTGTCACTGGTTCGATCATCGGCGTCGGAGCGGCAAGGAAAGTGTCAGCTGTACGCTGGAATATCGCGGGTAACATCGTGATCGCGTGGATAATCACCTTGCCGGCTTCCGCGGCCGTTGCCGCGTTGTGCTACCTTGGTTCAAAATGGTTCGGTTAGTGTCATGACTGGCAGCAAACAGAAGGTCAGATTCGAGCTCGGCATGAAAGTATCGGTCAGGCGCAGCAATCGGGACCGGATCGGCGTGGTGACGCGGCTCGAAGGCGACTACGTGATCGTCCGATGGACTAGCTCGGAACTCCGCGACGACATCGAAGAGTACTATGCCCAGCGTGACGAGGTGACGCCGCTTGCTGGCTGGCTTTAGAGGAGAGCAACCGATCGGCGGCTGTCGTGTCCGCGGTCGGAAAAATCGGTTGTCGTCATGGGGGGTGTCGTCATGGGGGTTGTCGTCATGGGAATTGTTTGAGTAAGCTTCGTTATGTCAGCCTCTCCAATAGCCGAAGTCGCTGTATACCTTTTGTATTCAGTCTTAAGTTGCACCGCGGTCCTCGTGCTCTTCGCTTCGGCGGTTGCCCTAATTGCGCTAGCAGTAAGAATAATAATACGGGAAATCCAAGTTTTAATGGGCGCAACGACTGAAGCTCACCCGTCCGCTAGGGAACCTCGCATCAAGACCTTGGGTCCCGTTGGTGTAGCAGCCGGAAATCGTGCTCGTCAGATCCGAGGCGCACACAACGAGCGTTTCTAGAATGACGTGTTCCGGCTTTACGGAATGCTGCTTTTTCTGTCGCTGCTTCTTACCACAGGAACTCAGTTGGCCCGCACGAGGCGGTCGCGATCGTGGGGCTTGTGGTAGTCGATGGTGGGGCCGATCGGGATAATCCCGTTGGCGTGGACCGGGCCGGCCTTGCCGAACACGCCGCGCTTCATGCCGGTGATGTCGCAGACCTCCGCAATGCCGGGCGTCTGATAGAGTTCGCGGAGATAATTCGACAGGTTATGGTATTCGCTGAGACGGCGCAGGTTGCATTTGTAGCCGACGTAGTAGCAAGGATCGAAGCGCACCAGACTTGGAAACAGCCGCCAGTCGGCTTCGGTCTCCGTGTCGCCGCACAGATAACGCTGTTGCGAAAGCCGCTCTTCAATCCCGTCCAGCGTCTCGAACAAAACCGTGACGGAACCGTCGTAAGCTTCCTGTGAGATCGAGTATCCGCAACCATTGACGGCGTTGTTCACGCCTTTGAGCACCAGTGCGTTGGTCGCGTCGATCTCGGAATGCAGCGGTTCGGGGTAGTAGTCCGGCGTTGGCTCGGCGATGCCGGCAAATGCGGTGTTGAAGATGCGGATGATCTCGGAGGACTCGTTGTTGACGACGCGCCGGGTCTTGGCATCCCACAGCGTCGGCACGGTCACGCGCGTGGTGCAGCCGGGTTCGGCAATCGTATAAAGCTCGTGCAGCCAGCGCACGCGTCGGTCGGTGCCGGGCACGATGTGGCCTGCTTCGCCGAACGACCAGCCCTGGCCGTTGACCTCCTGAAAGGTGTTGGTCAGCGTCACGAACGGCTCAAGCTTCTTGAGCGTGCGCATCAGTGTCGCGCGGTGTGCCCACGGGCAGGCGACGGCGCAGTAAAGATGATAGCGGCCGGGCTCTGCGGGAAACGCGGCGCCGGGCTCGCTGCTGATACGGTCGCGGAAGATCGACGGCCGCTTGAAGTAGAGACCCTTGTCGTCGTGGTTGATGAGGATGTTCTCGGAGCGCCACTGGCCGTCGACAAGCTGTCCCATGCGCGTCTCTCCGTGGTTGCCGGGCCGCTATCGGCGTCCTATCCTTACTTTAGCGGAATGTGTAGATAGTGGAGAATGTATAGGCAAGTATGACTTTGGGGAAGGAACGCGTTGGTGGTGCTGGATCAGCCGATTCCAACCGCGCCGGTCCAGGGGCTTTAGCGATGGCCGAAGCCCACGGCGCTAAATCGAGCCTCCGCAAGGAAGATCCTGCGCTGCTGTCCGGGCGCGGGCGCTATGCCGACGATCTGCCGGTGCCGGTCGGCACGCTGCATGCGCATGTGATCCGGTCGCCCCACGCCCATGCCGACATCAAAAGTATCGACGCGGCGAAAGCCATTGATCATCCCGGCGTCTGGGCGGTGATCACCGGGGAGGAGGTGCGCAAGCTCTCCGATCCATTCCTCGCCGCGGTGAAGACGCCGGTGCACCAATGGTCGCTCGCCGTCGAGCGGGTGCGCTATGTCGGCGAGCCGGTGGCGCTGGTGGTGGCGGATAGCCGCTATATCGCCGAGGACGCCGCCGAACTGGTCGAGATCGATTACGAGCCGCTCGAAGCGGTGCTCGATCCGGTCGCGGCATGCGGCAGCGCCGCGCTGCTTCTGCATCCGGAAGCGAAGACCAACGAAGTCTCGGTGCGCGACTTCTCTTATGGCAACACCGAGGAAGCCTTCGCCCGCGCCGATCTCCGCATCGCGATGACGACGACGTTTCCGCGGCTGTCGTTTACGCCGATCGAATGTTACGTCGTGGTCGCGCAGCACAATCCGGCGAAGGGCAGCTACGATGTGCTGGCGAATTTCCAGGGTCCGTTCTCGATCCATCCGGTGATGGCGCGGGCGCTGCGTGTATCGGGGCCGAAATTGCGGCTGCGGATACCGCCGGATTCCGGCGGCAGCTTCGGCATCAAGCTATCGGTATTTCCCTATGTCGTGCTGATGGCGCTCGCGGCGAAGATCACCGGCCGGCCGGTGAAATGGACCGAGGATCGCGTCGAGCATCTGATCTCGGCAAGCTCAGGTCCCAACCGCGTCACCGCCGCTGAGGCCGCGGTCACCAAGGACGGCCGCATCCTCGCGCTCAGGCTCGATCAGCTTGAGGACTATGGCGCGTTCCTGCGCGCACCGATGCCGGGCCCGCTCTATCGCATGCACGGCGCGGTGACTGGTGCCTACGACATCCCGAATGTCGACGTGAAAAACCGCGTCGTGCTCACCAACAAAATGCCGGCGAGCCTCATTCGCGGCTTCGGCGGCCCGCAGCTTTATCTGGCGCTGGAGCGGCTGATGCAGCGCATCGCGATCGAACTGAAACTCGATCCGATCGACGTGATCCGGCGCAATCTTGTTCCGGCGGCGAAGTTTCCGTACCGCGCCGCGGCCGGCGCGCTCTACGATTTCGGCGATTATCCGCGCGCGGTCGAAACCGCGCTCGGCGATGGCCGGCTCGATGAGTTGCGCCGCCGCCGTGACGCGGCGCGCGCTGCCGGCAAGAAATACGGCATCGGCTTCGCCGCCGTGGTTGAGCCTGCGATGTCGAACATGGGCTATCTCTCGACGCTGCTCACGCCGCAGGCGCGCGACAGGGCGGGGCCCAAGAACGGTGCGGTATCGATGGCGACGGTGAATATCGATCCGCTCGGCGCGGTATCGGTCACCGCCGACGTCACGGTGCAGGGCCAGAGCCACGAGACGGTGCTGTCGCAGATCGTCGCCGACGAGCTGGGACTGACGCCCGACGACATCGAAGTGGTGCTGGAACTCGATACCGCGAAGGATCAGTGGTCGATCGCCGCCGGCACTTATTCCAGCCGCTTCGCCTCGGGCACAGCAGTCGCAGCGCAGATGGCCGCGGCGCAGATGCGCGAGAAGCTCAAAGACATCGGCGCCAAGCAGCTCAACGTGTTGCCGGACGACGTCGAGCTGGCGAGCGGCAAGATCAGGAGTCGCAGCAATCCCGATAACGCGCTGCCGTTCGGCCGCGTCGCCGCCACCTCGCACTGGTCGCCGGTGATGCTGCCGGAAGACATGGCGCCGGCGCTGAGCGAGACCGGTATTTGGTCGCCGCCAGAGCTCGAACCGCCGTCGCACGACGACAAGATCAACACCTCGCTGACCTACGGCTTTGTGTTCGACATGTGCGGCGTCGAGATCGATCCGGTGACTTATTCGGTGCGGATCGACCGCTACGTCACCATGCACGATGCCGGCCGAATTCTGCATCCGATGATCGCCACCGGGCAGATCCGCGGCGCGTTCGCGCAAGGGGTGGCCGCCGCGCTCTACGAGGAGTTCATCTATAACGAGGAGGGTGCGTTCCTGAACGGCACCTTCGCCGATTATCTGGTGCCGACGGTAAGCGAAATTCCCGAGGTGGAAATTCTGCACATCGAGTTGCCGTCGCCGCTGACGCCGCTCGGCGCCAAGGGGCTGGCCGAAGGCAATTGCATGTCGACGCCGGTCTGCATCGCCAATGCGATCGCGGATGCGCTCGGCGTCGATGAGGTCGAACTGCCGGCAACGCCGCGGCGCATCCACGCCATGCTCGAAGGCGGCAAAGCATGAAGCCACGCCCCTTCGACTACGTGCAGCCGGATACGGTCGATGAGGTGCTGGCGCTGCTCGCCGAGTACGGCGACGACGCGCGCATTCTCGCCGGCGGCCAGTCGCTCTTGCCGATGCTCAATCTGCGGCTGATCGAGCCGGCGGTGCTGATCGACATCGCGCGGATCGCCGAACTTGGCGCCATCAAGGATCGCGGCGACACCATCGAGATCGGCGCCGCCGTGACACAGAACAAGTTGATGGACTGGCCCGAGCTTGCGCAAAAGCTGCCGCTGGTTGCGGCGGCGCTGCCGTTCGTCGGCCATTTTCAGACCCGCAACAGGGGCACGGTCTGTGGCTCGATCGCGCACGCCGATCCAAGCTCGGAAATTCCGCTGGCGCTCGCGGTGCTCGGCGGTTCGGTGGTGCTGCGTTCCAAACGCGGCGAACGAGTGCTGGCCGCGGAGGCGTTTCAGCAGGACATGCTGACCACGGCGCGCGAGCCCGACGAATTGATCGCGGCGGTGCGGTTTCCGGTGATGGAAGGCCAGGGCGTTGGGTTCCGCGAAGTGGCGCGCCGCCACGGCGACTTTGCCATGATCGCGGTCGCGGCGATTGCCGACAGCCGCGGCTCAGCGATGCTCGGGGTCGGCGGCATGGCCGGCCGTCCGCTGGTCCGCGCGATCGAGCGATCCGGCCGCCGTCACCGCATGGGCGGAACAGCTCGAAGGCTATGAGGATTTGCACGCATCGGCAGCGATGCGGCGCGATCTGTTCCGCAACCTTGCTCCTCTGGTGATCGAGGAGGCGATCAAAAAATGCGCCGCGTGAACAAGGACCAGCGCGTGCGCGTCACGCTCACGCTCAACGGCCGCAAACTCTCGGCCGATGCCGAGCCGCGCCTGCTGCTGTCCGATTTTCTCCGCCACGGCATTGGCTTGACCGGCACTCATGTCGGCTGCGAGCACGGCATTTGCGGCTCCTGCACCGTATTGATCGACGGCGTCGCCCAGCGTTCGTGTCTGACGCTTGCGGTGCAGGTCGAGGGCAGGGAAGTGCGCACCGTGGAGTTGCTCGCCGCGGCCGACGGCACGCTTAATCCGCTGCAGCAGGCGATGCGCGCCAATCACGGCCTGCAATGCGGCTTCTGCACGCCGGGGATATTGATGTCGTTCACCGATTTCCTCGGCCGCAATCCGCACCCGACCGAAGCCGAGATCCGCGAAGTCTTAAGCGGGCATCTGTGCCGCTGCACCGGCTACGCCGGCATTGTCGCCGCGGTGAAGGAAGTGGCTGCTTCCTCCGCTTCCCTGCCGCCGCAGGATCGAAGCTAGGAAGGCGATAAGCTTTCCTTAAGTCAAAGCGCTCCGCATATTTGAAATGACGCGGGCGCATGTCTTGGCTGTGCTGCGAAGCACAGTGCCCCCGATGCCACTGGCTATGTTGCTGCTCTCGTTGCGAGCAACTGTGCCCGCGAAAGAATCGCACCAGCCGCCAACCTTTCCGGGTAGCCGAAGACTTCCACCACAGGAGACGCAAATGTCAAAGCCTGACTTGGATACGCTTAAGCGCGAGGCTCTGCGGTTAACGGCAGCCGCCGCCATGCCGTCGCTGCAAAGCCCGGAAGTGAAATCGCGACTGCGGAAACAGCAGCAATCAGCCGAACAATTTGCGGCCCAGTCACTTGTGAAAGCCGGCATCGATCTCAACGCTTTGCGAAAGACGTGGGGAGAAAGCGGCCACTCCGTCCGTGCGACGCCAAATAGCTTGCAAGAGCCACAACTCAAGACCCTGGCGTCGCATAAAGCGGCCTTCCAGGCCAACATGGAGCGGCGTCGTGAAGCGCTCGCATCGTATGGCCCGATCCCGACGACGGTCAGCACGCGAATGGTCTATGTGCCGGAACCGTTCTTTATCTGGGCGTCGCCGAACAGCAGTTCGTCTTTCCTCCAAAGTACCAGTATCGCTCCGTACGATAGCCGCATGAAATTCTACGTACCCAGCACAGAGAATGGAGCTACGATCAATTGTGATTTTTGGTTTTTCTGGTTCAACGACAGCTCGCTGCAGGTCATTGTAAAAGGCGTGTCATCGCAAACAGTCTGTAACGGACGGGTCTTTGCCTACGTAAGCGCGCCGTTCCCGTCATTTTTGCTTAATTACGAGGGATTCGGGTTCAACAACAACGCGTACATGTATCTGTATTATTCGGGTGACAGCTCATACTTCATCGCGGATTATTTGTTGGCGGAGAACTTTCAACTGACGGCCCGCTTTTCGGATAAACAGCGGGAGCTTTCTCTTCAATACGAAACCCTGAACCTCAGCTCTGATACGATTTACACGGTGGTGCCGCCGCAAAGCGGAATCTTCGTAAGAGTGTCGCCGCAGTTTGCCTGGAATTTTTTCGACGAAAGCGGAAATGACGAAGGCCAGGCGGGCAATACCTTTTGGGCCGATTTTGCTAACGATGATTTGGACTACTTCGTTCAGTGTCCGGGAGTGGCGCTGGAAATTCAAACTCCGGTGGTTTCGCGACCGTGAGTCTGGAAACTCTTCTGCGCGTGACCCGCGGGCTATCCGGACTTCGGTGTTCCATGATGTCCGTTTGCGCCCGCTCTGTTCTCAATGGGGCGTGACGGCACGGCTCACGTCGAGCTTGAGTGCGCGCCGCCGATGATGTCGATCACGTTGTCGCTGCCATCGAGCTTGAACGCGAGCCGGGTGATGGTCCAGACGCCGTCCTTCTTGATCGCCTCGACAAACGCCGTGCCTGATGCTTTCGGTCCGCTTACGGGAAAGGTCAGCGACGCTTTTCCGGTGTCGCTGGCGGTCGAGACCGAGCCGGACGGTTTGCCAGCCGCGATCGGCGTGCCGAGCGCGTTGGCTGCCACCGGGCTCGTTTGAAGCTTTGCGACGCCCATCTGGTAGGCTTCCGAGTGCCGCAGAATCGAAAACGTGCCGAAGAAAATCGCCGCCCAGAATCCGAATCCGGCGATCCAGATGACCAGGCCCGATATCGCCCACTTGCGCTGCACCCGTTTGAAGTGCTCGACGCTGTCCCATCGCTTGTTGCGCCAGGCCCAGCGGCTTCCTCTCGCGCCGAGCACGAACAGCATCACGAAGCCGACGAGTGGAACGAGCGCCAGCAGCGCTATCGGTGTGGCGTTGCCGATGCCCCAGATCCAGCTGAGAAAAAATGCACCCCAATTCCAGCGGTCGATTTCCGGCGGGATCGGTTTCGGCTCGACGGCAATATCCGGGCTGCTCATCGTCGGCATCCTGTGGCGTTCGAACGAGTCATCTTCATTCACATCTTCCCACGTCTCTCACGTCTTCTCATGGGAAAGGGAGTTCGTCGCCAGCGCAAGCAAAAACCCCGGCCTTGAGGGGCCGGGGTTTTCGGTCAGCCTTCGTGAGGCCGGCAATCAGCTCAGAACAGGTTGAACTTGTAGGTCAGGCGTCCGACCACCTGATCGATCGTGTAACGGCTCGGGCTCGCTACCACCCAGGCCGGCGTCGCGAAGCCGTTGTAGCCCAGATCCATGTGATCGTACTCGACGCCGAGAACGACGTTCTGCCAGACGGCGTAGTCGACGCCGGCTCCGACCGTCCAGCCGTTGGCGTTCTGGGAATTGCTGGCGACTAGAACACCCGGTGCGTTCAGGTCGTTATGAACGTACGCGCTGGCCCAACCGCCCTTGGCATAGAGCAGCGCTTGGCCGATCGCATAGCCGATTTGTCCGGTTGCGGTGTACAGCGCTCGTGTTTTCAGCGTCTCATTAATGCCGCCGGTGGATACGGAGTCGTTGAGGTCGGCCCATGCCGCCGAACCCTCGGCGCCCAGGACGATCTGGCCGATCTGGTAGCGGTACCCCAGCACACCGCCGAGAATGCCGCCTTGCGGACTGTAGCTGACGGGGCCGAGTACGTTGTCGGTGTAGCTCTCGCGACCCCAGCCGTAGCCGCCCTCAAGTCCGAGGTAGAAACCGGTCCATGAGAAGGGCGGCGGCACCGATACCGGCGCCTTGTAGTATTGGGGAACAGGCCGAGCCAAGTCTGCGGCATAAGCGGTATCGAGGGAAAACAGCGCCGCAACAGCAGCACAGCCGATCATTAGTTTCTTCATTTTGGTCCACCCGTGTTGGTCGATGGGGGTACAACAACGAACTCGGCCTTTTAGGTATGGTATTTCTGCAACACGTCGGAAGGAAATGAAGTCGGGCTGCCGGCGGCTCATCGCCCTGACCGTTCGCCCGGCGGGAAAAGCAAGCCGAACCATGACGTTCGGCAAGACTCTTGCTAAGCCTTGATGCAAGCAAATCCGGCTGCCGGGCCGGCAAAAAGCGAACCGGAGCGGATCATGAAAGACATTCTCGACAAGCTCGAAGAGCGCCGCGACAGCGCCCGCGCCGGCGGCGGCACCCGCCGCATCGAGGCGCAGCACAAGCGCGGCAAGCTCACCGCCCGCGAGCGGGTCGAGCTTTTGATGGATCGCGATTCGTTCCAGGAACTCGACATGTTCGTCGAGCACCGCTCGGTCGATTTCGGCATGGAGAAGTCGCACATCGCCGGCGACGGCGTGGTCATCGGCTTCGGCACCGTGAACGGCCGCACCGTGTTCGTGTTCTCCAAGGACTTCACCGTGTTCGGCGGCTCGCTGTCGGAGACGCACGCGCAGAAGATCATCAAGATCCAGGACATGGCGATGAAGGCGCGCGCGCCGATCGTCGGCCTGTTCGATGCCGGCGGCGCCCGCATCCAGGAAGGCGTGGCGGCGCTCGGCGGTTACGGCGAAGTGTTCAAGCGCAACGTGCTCGCGTCCGGCGTGATCCCGCAGATTTCCGTGATCATGGGGCCGTGCGCCGGCGGCGACGTCTATTCGCCGGCGATGACCGATTTCATCTTCATGATCCGCGACACCAGCTACATGTTCGTCACCGGGCCGGACGTGGTGAAGACCGTGACCAACGAGATCGTCACCGCCGAAGAGCTCGGCGGCGCCTCGGTGCACGCCACCAAAAGCTCGATCGCCGACGGCGCCTACGACAACGACGTCGAGTGCCTGTTGCAGATGCGCCGGCTGCTCGACTTCCTGCCGGCGAACTATGCCGCCGGCGCGCCGGAATGGCCGAGCTTCGACGACGCCGAGCGCACCGACATGTCGCTCGATACGCTGGTGCCGGACAATCCGAACAAGCCCTACGACATCAAGGAACTGATCCTCAAAGTCGTGGACGAGGGCGATTTCTTCGAACTGTCGGAAGCGTTCGCCCGCAACATGGTGATCGGGCTCGGCCGCATCGCCGGCAAGACCACGGGCTTCGTCGCCAACCAGCCGATGGTGCTGGCCGGCGTGCTCGACAGTGACGCCAGCCGCAAGGCGGCGCGCTTCGTGCGCTTCTGCGACGCCTTCAACATCCCGATCGTCACCTTCGTCGACGTGCCGGGATTTTTGCCGGGCACCGCGCAGGAATATGGCGGCCTGATCAAGCACGGCGCGAAATTGCTGTTCGCCTATTCGCAGGCCACCGTGCCGCTGGTCACCGTGATCACCCGCAAGGCCTTCGGCGGCGCCTACGACGTGATGGCGTCAAAGCACATCGGCGGCGACGTCAATTACGCCTGGCCGACCGCGCAGATCGCGGTGATGGGCGCCAAGGGCGCGGTCGAGATCATCTTCCGCGCCGATATCGGCGACCCCGACAAGATCGCCGCGCGCACCAAGGAATACGAGGAGCGGTTCCTGTCGCCGTTCATCGCCGCCGAGCGCGGCTATATCGACGACGTGATCATGCCGCACGCGACGCGGCCGCGCATCGCGCGGGCGCTGGCGATGCTGCGCGGCAAGACGGTGGAAATGCCGCCGCGGAAGCATGATAATTTGCCGGTTTAGCCTCACATCGAGCAGTACAAACTGTAGGGCAACTCATGGCTAATGACCGCATCGTCGTCACCCAAACCGGCAAGGAGAACTCCGACACCGGCCAATCCGGCGGCTTGCGGATGATTTCAGGTGTCGGGCGGCAGCACACGCCGGCGACCAAAATATGGTTCGGCAAGGCAAGCAATCCGCCGGGTTTCCGTTCACTGCCGCATCACCACGGCGAGGCCGAGACCGGCGCATATGTGCTGTCCGGTCGCGCCCGCGTCTATTTTGGCAAGGACTTCCAGGAGTACGTCGATCTTGTAGCCGGAGATTTTATGTTTGTGCCGCCATTGCTTCCGCATCTTGAAGCCAATATGAGCACGACCGACGAACTTTGGTGGCTGGCCTGCCGTTCGCCGGACAACATTGTGATCAATTTGCCGGACATCGATGATGCGCAGCTTGCGGATTATCGCAGGGCGTAGACCGCATTCGTCAGACCGAGACCATGGAAATGCCGCCGCGGAAGCACGATAATTTGCCGGTGCGAGCCGGCGAAGTATCTCTACTCCGCCGGTCGCCCACTATAGCTTTAGATCAGCGGGTTTTATTTCAGGATACGCTCTACCAAACTTGATGTCCGCTATACGCCCTTGGTTAAGCCTGTAGTCAGAGGCGATTTCAGAATACTTGTCACCGCGAATGATGCGAGCTTTGATAATCGATACATCCTCGGCTGTGAGTTCCCGTAGCGTGGTCATTTGCCTTCCTCATTGAGATTGGGCCCGGCCGGGCTGTGGATTAGGAAGGCCTTCCGCAGCGGAGAATGTGCAAAGGCGTCTACGCCTTCAATGATTTAAATTGTGTGTTGTTAGCGCGACAAAGATTAACGCATTGAAATAGCTGCACTACTCTGGCCGCAATGCGATATTTTGGACAATTTTGCCATACTTTTGGGGATTTCCGTTGAACCACGGACCGTTCAGTCGATGATACGCGCGAATGAGCGACGTCAAATCCCTACGGTCAAAATTGCATTCTCTCGCGACCGATCTCCACTCTTTGAAATGCGGTGATATGACCGGTTGAGCTCAATTTTGATGGGAAGAATAAGTGGTTATCTCCAAATTCGTTACGTGCACGATCATGAAGAGTTTGGAGTAGTAGTTTGGTTTCATGATTGATTTTCCGGGCATAACACCACCAGAGCTCCCTTTTCGCCCTTTAACCACGGATACCAGCGGTCTTCCGTGATATGACGCCACTCTGCCTTCATCAGACGATCGGCCGGCGCATTGAATGCAAAAAGCAACCGGATGAATATTGCCTGAAGCCAATCCTCCTGAACGCGGTCTAAAACTTCAAAGACTCTATTGAAATTCTCTTTTGAAAATTGTCGCGCACTCGCGTTGTCATGCCGTTCATCCGAAAACCACTCATTTCGCTGTGCAAAATAGAATGCGCGGTAGAGCGGCATGGAATGCATGCCTACATCTTTTATTATTTGTCCCAGAAACGAGCGCAGTGTCCTAGCCAGTCCGGGCTTCTGGTTCAACGAACGTGAAATTCGAGCTAAGTCCCTTGGCCTGATGTTTGAAACTCTCGTCCTTCGAACTTTCAGGGAGACATTGCGCTCATAAATGGACATGAGCGTAAGAATATACTGCTCGGTAAGCCCGCGAGTTCGCATGCCGCGAAATCGAGATTGTACTAGATCGTCGAGGGTGAGCTTTCTAAGTCGTTTTCCAAACCTATCTCGGTTGGCATCTTTTTCTTCGCGAAGCGTTTGCCGTCCTTTAGCGCGACAAATTTCGTCTTGAGCCCACTCTCTTGCTCTGTCGAGTACCGCTCCTAGACTTCTTCTCCCATGATTGGGTAGGAAGTATTCGTTGCGAGCTTCAGCATCATAGGTTCGACGAAGATTTCTGTTTTTCTTGTCTCTCGTTCGGATCGCGAAAGCCTTTCCTTCTCCTCGGTGCGTTCGCCATAGGCGGAGGCCAAAACCGCGAAGCTTCGTATCCGCAATCCAACGCTCGCCTCGATCGGGAGGTTGCGCGGCGTCAACGAGCTCGGAAGTCAGAAAACGTCGGTCTACCATTGGTGTTCGTTAGTTGGCGAAATTGTTTTCTTTGATTTTCTTCATGAGAGCAAGCGAAGGGTAGGCATGGCGCGTAGCGAAACGAGACGTGGTTGCCCGGCACGACGCCCTTATTTTGCCTCTTGTCACTACCGGGCTTGACCCGGTGGTCCATGCTGAACTGCCGAATGGATTGCCGGATCAAGTCCGGCAATGACGAATCCGGTTGTCGCGGCCCCGTCGTCGCCGTTCGGAAGAACGGCGTCGCTTCGCTCACCTTATGGGTGAGGCATCCATTACTTGTGGGCATCACAATAAAATTACCGGCGGCGGTGGCGGACGATGACAGGGGACGGCTAGAACCAAATGACCGCCTTAGACGACTAAAGACAATGCAATTCTTTTTCTATGAAATCGTCGCTCGTATCGTGGCGCTCTATTTGTTCGTAGATACCATCCGCGAACTGCGGCGTGGCCTGGCCGAGAGAAAGATCAGGTGGATCAAGCCCAGTCTCACGTCCTGGCGGGAGTCGGTCGTTGATCGGGACACCTCGCCGATCCAGTACTGGGTACAAATCGGCGTCCGAATAATCGTTTTGGCTGGGTGCCTCACTATTTTGATTTTAGGGTGGTCGCACCCAAACGCTTCCTCAATCGTCACCACCGGGCATAGCCGTTTGAAGAACGGCGTCGCTTTCGCTCGCCTATGACCCGGTGGTCCATGCTGAGACGCCGAATGGATTGCCGGATCAAGTCCGGCAATGACGAGTAGGGTAGGCATGACCAATTACACATGCCCCCAGATGGCTTCGGCCGTCTTGATCAGCGTCTCGAATTTCCGCCACTCGGCGTCTTCGGACAGTTGCGGAACACCGATGCCGCTGCTGAAGCCGCATTGCGGGCTCACCGCGAGTTGTTCGACCGGCAGAAACTTCGCCGCCATCTCAACGCGGCGTTTCATGGCGTCGACCTGTCTCGACCTCTTCGGTTTTGGTCGTCACCACGCCCAGCACCGCGACGGTGCCCTTGCGGACAAAGCGCAGCACATCGAAGCTTCCGGCGCGTTCGCTGTCGTATTCCAGAAGCAGCCGCTGGTGCTTCAACCGGCCGAACAGCTTTTCCGCGATGCTGTCGTAGTGGCCCTCGCGGTGCCATTGCGCCTGCACCTTGCCGCTTGAGTCGACGCCGCGCGGATTGCCGCGGCAGATATGCAGGCCGAACGTAACGCCGGGAAAACCCTCGATCACCGCATTTTCGGCCCGGATCGCCCGATCGAGATTCTGTTCCGGGTCCTCGCCGCGGGCCTTCATGCGTTCGAGCGAGACCTTGTCGACGTAGGCGGTGAAACCCGGCGCGTCCATGTGCACATAGCGGCAGCCCGCGTCCACCAGCTCCCGGATCATCTGGCGCTGGATCGCGACCACGTCGGCGATGAATTCGTCGAGACCGCTATAGACCGCCTTTGATTTCTCCCAGGCGAAACGCTGCGCGATCCGGTCCGGCCCGATCAGCGACACCTTGACCGGACGCCGCGTCATCGCGGCGGCCGCCTTGTATTCATCCAGCACGACGTTCTTTTTCAGTTTCAGCCGCTCGACGGTGGGGCGCCGCGTGGCAATCGCGGGGCCTGCGGCCTCGTAATTCGGTTCGGTACGGCTGCCCGGTTTGTTCGGGTCGCGCCACGTCTGCGGGTCGGTGCCCGCGAGCGAGGGCGTGTCGTATCCCGAAACAGCATTGCCGAAACTGTCCTGAAAATTGCGCCGGCGGAATTCGCCGTCGGTCAGGATCGGCAGTCCGACCTGTTCCTGCTTGCGCATGACCAAGCGGATGGCCTCGTCCTCGGTTTCGCGTAATTCGCCTTCGGAAATCTCGCCGCGGAGCCGGTGGTCCGACGCCGCTGCCAGGTCAGCCGGTACCACGAGACTTCCGACTTGGTCGACACGAAGAAGGTTCAAGTCTTCGAGCGTATTTTCCAGCGGCATTGGATCGTGATCCTTTCAGTTGATGTGCAGGTTGAGCTTGCGAACGATGTTGGCGTAACGCTCGGCGTCCTGCTTTCTGAATTCGATATAACTTGCGGTGCCATTCTCGCGCATGATCATCCCGAGCTGGTTCATGCGCGCTGTCATTGCCGGTTCGCGCATTATCTTTGCCGCCTCGGCCGCAAGACGCGTGACCACTTGCGGCGGCGCTCCCGCCGGCGCGTAAAGCCCCAACACAGCCGCCGCGTCGAAGCCTTTGATGCCGAGCTCGTCGCAAGTCGGGATTGCGGGTGCCGATGGCGATCGCTGCAGGACGCTGATGCAATAGCTGCGCAGTTGGCCGCTAGCGATCCCGGAGAGGACGTTTGGAATGCCGGACCATGCGACCTGGATTTCGCCGGTGAGCAGGCCGTTGACCATCGCCGTGCCGGCGCGATACGGCACATGAAGAACATCGATACCGGTCTGATCGGCGAAAATCGCCATGGTCAGATGATGGATCGATCCGACGCCCCCCGAACCATAGGTGATTTTGCCCGGCTCCTGTTTGGCGAGCGCAATAAAATCGGAAAGCGTGGCCGCTTTTAGCTGCGGATTGGCGACAAGGATGGTCGGCACTGCGGCGAGCGCCGTGATCGGCGTAAAATCCTTGACCGGATCGTAGCCAATGCTCGGATTGAGCGCGGGGATGATCGCCATGTTGCCGGTGTCGCCGAGCATCAAGGTGTAGCCATCGGGCGTCGCCTTCGCCTCGGTGAGCGCGACAAGAGCGGTTCCCGCACCCTGAACGTTTTCGACCACGACGGCTTTGCCGAAATCTTTAGTCATTCGTTCGGCGAGCAGCCGCCCAAGGATGTCGGGATTACCGCCTGGGGCTGAGGAAACCAGCAAGCGGATTGGCCGGCTCGGGTACGCTTCATCTTGCGCAAGCGAAGGCGAAAACAAACCAAACGCAATTGCAAATGCAGCTGGGATGACGGCGGTTCTCGCCTGCATGTTTTCTCCCTGCTACGCCCCCGGTCGGAACAATTATCTGCGTCGTTTGCCGGGGTGTTGCGCCAACATATTGGACTTGAAACGAGTTAGTCCAGCGAGCGTAGGGTGGGCAAAGGCGCAACGCGCCGTGCCCACGCGTCTGCCGTAATTCAAAAGCCGGGTGGGCTTCGCTTTCGCTCAGCCCACCCTACAAAATCACGTATTTCTCACAACTCGACCTTCTCCCGAAGCACGCCGCTGTGTACTGCCGCCAGGGCTTCGTGGAGTGTCGTGAAAATCCGCGCCTCGCCGATAACCGGCGTGATGCAGTGGCGGTCCATGTCGGATCGCAGATAGGAGCTGACACGGGCGAAAACGACGCTGACATTTTGGCGCGCCAGGTCGGCGAGCAAGTCGCGCACGGTTTGCGCTGCGGAGAAGTCGATATCTTCGATCGGTCCGGCATCGACGACGAACCAGCGAACCGGTGTCGGCGCGTGCTCCACGAGGGCGCGTACTTCGTCGGCGAAGCGGTGCGCGTTTGCATAAAACAAATCAGAACCGAACCGATAGATGATAAGCCCCGGTTCGGTGTCCTTGCCCGGTGTCGCGGGCATCGCGACCCATTGGCCGGTTGCGTTCGGCGCAAGCATCATGGTGTGCGGGCTATAACTGTGGCGCACGTGCCGGAACAGCGACAGCGCGATCGCCAGCAGGATGCCTTGCTCGACGCCGATCGCGACAACGGCCGCCGCGGTGGTGACGGCGAGATAAAACTCGCCCGGGCTTTCGCGCCGAATGGCGCGCAGACCGGAAACGTCGATCATCCCGACCGCGATCGTGAACACGATGCTGGCCAACACGCAGCGCGGCAGATACTGGAGCGGGCCGGTGAGGAACAGCAGCACCAGCAGCACGACAGCCGCGAACACCAGTTGCGCAACCTGGCTGTGCGCGCCCGCGCGATCCGCCATGGCGGTCTGGGTCGGGCTGCCGTTGACCACAAACGCGCCGCTCAATGCGGCGGCGGCATTGGCGGCCGACAGTCCGAGGATATCGGCGTTCTCGTCGACGTTTTCATGATAACGCAGCGCGAACACGCGCGATGTTGCGGCGCTCTGCGCGATGATCATGACAAAGCATGAAGCGGCGACCGGCAGCAGCGCGAGCGCGTCGCTCCAGCTCACGTCGGGCAGGCCCAACGGTGGAAGCCCGCCGGGCACCGGACCGATAACCGCGATACCTTTATCGGCGAAATGGAATGCCGCGCTGGCCGCGATTGCGCCAACCACCGCCAGGAATGACAGCGGCACCGACGGGGCCAAGCGTTTGCCGAGCAGGATGCTGCCTGCCACGAGGGCAGATAACGCAAATGTCGGAAGACTCGACTGTGGCAAGCCTTGCAGGATTTCCCAGGCCTGAACGAGCGTGTGGCGCGAGCCCGCCGTGACAGCGAACATGTCGCCCAGCATCGCGACGCCGACCTGAAATCCGACTCCGGTGAGAAAACCGACCAGCACCGTGCGCGAGAGGAAGTCGGCGAGGAATCCCAGCTTGAAGATTCGCGCCAACAGCAGAAAGCCTGCGGTCAGCAGCGCCACCATGCCGACCAGCGCCATGTACTGCTCGCTGGCGGGCGCAGCCATCTTGGACAGCGGACTCGAAAAGATGACAGCCGTCGCCGAATCCGCAGCCACGATGAGATGGCGGGAAGAACCGAACACCGCGAACGCGACCAGCGGCAGCAGCACGGTGTAAAGCCCCGCCACGAGCGGCGTGCCGGCGATGCGCGCATAACCCAGCACCTGCGGGATATCCATCGCCGCAAGGGTCACACCCGCGAAAACGTCGCGCACCGCCATTTTGCGGTTGAAGGGCCGTAAGCCGCCAAAAAGAATGAGGGGCATCGCGGTTCCTGTGAGCTTGGATTACACCCGAGCGGGCCGCAAAGCTTGCAGCCAGCCGATCATAGTCAAGCAAGTGTACGGTGGGCAAAGGCGCGAAGGCGGCATGCCTACGCGTCTGCCGAGATACAAAACCGAGTGGGCTTCGCTTCCACTCAGTCCACCCGGTAATACTGAGCTGCCGCATGGATTGCCGGATCAGGTCCGGCAATGACGGTCAGTATGGCATTACCGTTCTTCGAATCTGTACTGAAGCATGCGGGAGAGGTAAGTTTACTTCAGGTGTTCTTTGGGAGGATCGCCAATGCTCGGCTTTGCTCACGTGAAACGACCGGCGTTATTCTTTTGTCTTGCGTGCGCTTTGATGACCGTCGGCGCGACGCCGTCGAAGGCAGCGATGAATTCCTATGCCCATATGAATGGCCAGAAATCAGGGGCCATCAAAGGCAGCGTTACGCAAAAACTTGCGACGCCTACCCCTCCTGTTCACGTCACCGTCCACCCCGTCGTACCGCACGTTAAGATTAAATAGCCGGTTTTCGCATTCCGTCGCGGCTTGCGTTCGTTGGCCTTCTGCGTCCTCAACCGGTCAAATAACAATACCATTCCCGCCAATTTGGCCGATCATGGTCCGTAGCGAATCCATGGAGGCGACAATGCGGGCAGGATTGCCTGTCAGCCATATTTCAGGCGGCTCCCTGCCGAAAGGCGGCTGGTTCTCGAGATTTTCCGCGGCGGCGGCACGGCTCACTGGCCGGCCGGTGACCTTCCTGCTGGCGACGCTCGCGATCGTCGTCTGGGGGATTACCGGTCCGATTTTTCACTACAGCGACACCTGGCAACTGGTGATCAATACCGGCACCACGATCATCACCTTTCTCATGGTGTTCCTCATTCAGAATACGCAGAACCGGGACACGCTAGCCCTTCATGTGAAGCTGGATGAGATCATCCTCGCCTTGGACAAGGCGCATAACAGCCGCGTCGGCATCGAGGACAAAGGCGAGGAGGCGCTGGAGAAAGCCAAGGGCGATCAAAAACGCAGCGCGACTTAGGATTAGCGAAACTGGCGTCTGACTTATCCGCTCATTCCCGGAAACAAGCGCAAAGCGCATAAGACTTTGATCCGCTGTGATAAATTGCGTTCATGCGAAATCTTGTTTCCAAAATCACCAAACCGCAGTTTTAGATCACGCGCATAAGCTCCCGATCTAACTGCACAAATCGAAACGCTTTGACATCGCGTTTCAGATTTGAAAAAGGAATCCCAATCTCGCTCGCGTACAAGGACGCTGGTCAATGACTCTGGCCAGCGGAGCGAGAGACGGTGCCCGCGGGCGGCGGCTCGTCACTGCCACTCCCGGGCGGCCTGGGCATCAGCCTGCCGGCACTAGGACCGGCGCGCGAGGTGCATCGCTGGAAGTGCCACACCGGCTGGCGGGGAACCCGCCGCGTGAGCGGTGTGTCACGAAGCCTGGCCCAGGTTGAGCCTTGGGATGAATAGTCCCATTGGCACAGAGCCGTGGTGGGACGCCGAGAGGCGAGCGCGCAGCGCTCTGCGCGCGCCGCACCCGAAAGGTGCGGAGGTTGGATACGCGTCTGTCGGCGTTCCGCTTCCTTGCTTTCTTTTCTTACATTTCGTGGCTCGAAGCGCAGATCGTGAGGATACCGGTATCCACCGCCGGCATTCTCTGGCGAAGATCGGTGCGGAGAGCCGAAGAAATTCTCGTCGCGTGACGATGACTCGGGTGCGGATCGCATCGCGAGAACGACCATGACGCGTCATCGCCGGGCATAGCCGTTCGAAGAACGGCGTCGCTTCGCTCGCCTATGACCCGGCAATCCATGGGGCATGTCAGCATGGACCACCGGGTCAAGCCCGGTGGTGACGAAAGGAGGGGAGTTGGCACGCCCGTTGACGCTGTTCACACCGGACCCCTACCATCGGTGAAAAGCAGGGAGTGAAAAATCCAATGGCGCAGATCGTGGCCGCGTTCGGTAGTTCGCACAGCACCATGCTGGTCTCTTCGGTGGAGCACTGGCAGGAGATGTTCGATCGTGTCGATCGCCGTGCGCCGATCAACGACTTCGACGGCGCGCCCCGCACCTTTGACGAGTTGCTGCAAAATCTGCCGCCGGACGCGGCGGCAAAAATCGCCAAGGATGCGCAGGCGGAACGGCATCGCGCGACCATGGACGCCATGGACCGGCTCGAGCGCGACATTGCCGCTTCGAATATCGACGTGCTGGTGATCATCGGCGACGATCAGCGCGAAGTGTTCAAGGATGCGCTTCGCCCGGCGATTGCCATCTATTACGGCGACACCATCCGCAATGCGGCCGCCCCGCAGGAGCCGGCGGCGGACTGGTACCTGCAAGACCAGCGCAAGCGGATGGAGGAGAAGGAGGATCGGCAGTATCCCTGCCATGCCGGTCTCGCGACCGCGATCATCCAGGGCCTTACCGCGCGCAGTTTCGACATCACGGCGATGAAGTCGCTCGAAGGCGGCCAGTTCGAGGGCCACGCCTATTCGTTCATCCACCGGCGTTTCATGTCCAAGGGGCCGATCCCGATCGTGCCGGTGATCCTCAATACCTACTACCCGCCCAATCAGCCGAGCCCGCAGCGTTGCTTCGACCTCGGCGTCGCGATCCGCGAGCTGATTGAGGCATACCCCGAGAACATTCGCGTCGGCATTCTCGCCTCGGGCGGACTGAGCCACTTCCTTGTCAACGAGGCGCTCGACCGCGACGTGGTGAAAGCGTTGCAGAACAAGGACTACCCGGCGCTCAAGGGGCTTCCGCTCAACAAGCTGGTCAGTGGTTCATCCGAGATCAGAAACTGGATCGCGACGGCAGGCGCGGTGCAGCACCTGAACCTGGACTGGATCGCCTACGTGCCGGGCTACAGATCTCACGCGCTCACGGGCGTGGGCCTTTGCTTCGCGCATTGGCACTGAGGTTTGGGCATTGAGGTCGCACAAGCAGGGATGCGAACCGGGGGGCGCATGCGAAGCTTTGCCATCGCGTTAATCGCCATGATCGGGCTTGCGGCCGGGAGCGCCAGGGCCGGAGACTATCCGGCGCGGCCGGTGAAACTGATTATTCCGTTTGCGGCCGGCGCTGGTACCGATCTGTCCGGTCGCATCGTCGCCGATGAACTCGGCAAGCGTCTCGGCCAACAGTTCATCGTCGAAAATAAGCCGGGCGCTGCGGCGCAACTCGGTACCGATTTCGTCGCCAAGGCCGAGCCGGACGGATACACCCTGTTGTGGACGGTATCGGACGGCCTGTCGGTCCTGCCGGCCGTCAAGCTGTCGTTGCCCTACAAGGTGCCCGAAGATTTTGCGTTCATCGGCAGCATCGCGCAGCAGCCTTATACGTTCTCGGTTTCGTCGCGATGGGATTTTAAGACCTTTGCAGATTTCGTCGCATACGCCAAAAGCCATCCTGGACGTTTGAATTACGGCACGGCGGGACCGGGCAGCGCGCCGCATTTGACGATCGCCATGATTGCCGCCGAGGCCGGCATCCAGATGGTCCACGTTCCTTTCGCTGGGCTTGGTCCCGCGACGAACGCGCTGGTGGCCGGGCAGGTTGATGCCGGTTTGGTGACTCCGGTTCAGGGCAAGCAGCTTATCGATGCCGGCAGCATCCGCGCGCTGGCGCTGACCGGTGAGACACGGTCGCGCATCCTGCCCGACGTGCCGACGCTGAAGGAAGTCGGGGTGAATGGCAGCGCGATTATCAGCTATGGCCTGTTGGCGCCGGCAAAGACCGACGTGCAGACCGTTGCCCGCTTACGACGCGTCCTGAGCGACATGATGAACGATGCGGCTTTCACCGATCACCTGTTTTCGCTGGGCTACGAAGTGCGGCCATTGATCGGCGACGACTATCGGGATTTCATCGTCAAAGACCTGGAAAAGTGGCGCGCGGTCGCCAGAGCAGGGGACATCAAAATCGAGAATTAAAGCGTCTCGACACGACGGCCTGGCCTGTGAACCGTCATATCCAGCGCCTATGATGCCTCGATAAAAAACAACGGGAGGGGCCACGCCTATGAGAAAACTCTTCGTCGTCGCGGCGGCGCTGGTCTTATTGGCCGCGGCGCCAGTCCGCGCCGACACTTTTCCGTCGCGCACCATCACGCTGATCGTGCCGTTCCCGCCGGGCGGATCGACCGATGTCGTCGCACGGATCATGGCCGACAAGATGGGCGCGTCGCTCGGCCAGCCGGTGATCGTGGAAGACGTCGGCGGCGCCGGCGGTTCAATCGCGGTAGGCCGTCTGGCCCGTGCTGCGCCGGACGGCTACACCATCGACATCGGCCAATGGGACACCCATGTCGGCCTCATCATCTACAACATCAACTTCGATCTGGAGAAAGACTTCGCGCCGATCGGGTTGATGACGATCAATCCGCAGCTTCTGATCGCGCGCAAGGCTTTTCCCGTCGACAGCCTGAAAGACGCTGGTGACGTGGCTGAAGGCGCATCCAGGCGACGCCAAGTTCGTCAATCAGAATGCGTCCGGTCAGCTCGGCGCACTGCTGCTTGAGAAGCTCACCAATACCAAGTCCTGATTCATCCCCTATCGCGGCGCCGGCCCGGCGATGACCGACTTGATGTCGGGCACGGTCGATCTTGCCGTGCTGCAAGCCGCGGTAGCCATGCCGCAGATCCAGGCCGGCGCAATAAAGCCACTCGCTGACCTGTCGCCGACGCGCTCGGCCTCGCTGCCGGAGATTCCGACTTCCGACGAAGGCGGCGTTGCAGGTTATTATCTGTCGGGCTGGTTCGGCATGTATGCGCCGAAAGGCACGCCGCCGGAGATCGTGACGCGGCTCAACACCGCGATGGTTCAGGCGCTGGCCGAACCGGACGTGCGCCGGCGCTTTGCCGAACTTGGCATCGATATCGTAGCGCGCGAGCAGCAGACGCCGGAGGGTCTTGCGAAATTCCAGAAGGCGGAAATGGACAAGTGGTGGCCGATCATCAAGGCGTCAGGAATCAGGGGAGAGTGAAGGGATGCGTCGAGGTTTTTTCATTGCCGCCGCCATGTCGGCTGTCATGGCGGCGCTTGCGCTGGCTGGGTCCGTAAAGGCACAACAAAACGTTCCGGTCGAGGAGCAGAAAGTCTCGCGGCTGCCGCCGCTGCCGCAACCGCTCGATCCGATCCTCAAAGACATGTTCGACAAGCGCCGCGCCCAGGGCGGCGCCATCATCAATCTGCAGATCACCACCGGCCACGCGCCGAAATTTGCCCGCGCGGCGTCCGGCATGGCCTTCACCATCCGCTTTGACGCCACCGTGCCGCGCAAGCTGATCGAGCTCACCATCATGCGCACCGCGCAGATCGTTGGCTCGACCTACGAGATCAACCAGCACATCCCGCTGAGCAAGATGTGCGGCTATAGCGACGCGCAGATCGCGGCGCTGCCGGCGTGGCAGGCCTCTACTCTGTTCGACGACAAGGAGCGCTCGGTGCTCGGTTATGTCGAGCAGATGACGCACGGCGGCGATGTTGACGATCCGACCTTCGCGGCGCTGCAAAAGAATTTCAATCCGCAGCAGATCGTCGAGCTGACTTATACGATCGGCAGCTACTACGCCAACGGCCTGCTGACCAAGGCCCTGCGCATCCAGGTCGAGACCGACGGCCGCGAAACCGTTACTGGCAAGTGCTGAGCGTAAGTGCTGAGAGGAGGGAGCCGATGCCGAAAGCATTTTTCATGGTGCGGGCGGTCGTCGAGCAGCCGCTGCGGCAAAAATTCGACCACTGGTATTCGGCCCATCATCTGCCGATGGCGCTCAACGATTTCAAGGCCGAAAAAGCCTGGCGCTTCTGGAGCACGCTGGATGCCGGCGTGCATTACGCGGTCTATCAGTTTGCCGATCAGGCGAAGCTCGATGCGGCGATGAAGGATAACGTGCTCAAACCTCTGATCGCCGATTTCGACAAGGATTGGCCGTCAGGTGTCACCCGTAGCCGCGACACGCTCGTGCTGGCCGAGGAACGGGAGGCGTGAGCTGCTAAACCGCTCATTCTTGCGCAAGCCGGAATCCGGTCTGGGTCCCCGGTTTCGCGGGGACGAGCGGAATGAAAATTTATCGCCAGCCGCCACCGCCGTTAACATACACCGTGTCCGCGGTCATGAACGAGCAGGCGTCGGAGCACATAAACAGCACCAGTTCGCCGATCTCCTCCGGCTCGCCGAAGCGCTTCATCGGCACGTCGTCGAGGAAGCGTGCGACCAGTTCCGGCGACGACTGTGCGGCGTCCTGAAATGGGGTCTGGATCGGACCCGGCGAGATCGACAGTGCGCGGATGCCCTGGGTGGCGAATTCGCGCGCTACGCCCATGCGTCATCGACACCACTGCGCCTTTCGCGGCGGCGTAATGCACCGACGAACCAGGCCCGCCGCGGCGGTGCGCCATGCTTGCCATGTTGACGATGACGCCGAGCTTGTTTTTCAGCATGTGCGGCAGCACTGCTTGCATGGGGTAGAACGTGCCGTTGACGTTGAGATCGAATGTCTTCTTCATCAGGTCGTCGTCGATATCGAGAAATTTCGAGCGGCGGATTGCGGCGCCCGCGGAGTTGAACAGAAACTGCACGCCGCCGAATGCAGCGATGGTGCGATCGACCATGTTGTTGATCTGATCGCGGCGGGTGACGTCGACCTTGATGGCCAGCGCCTGGCTGCCTTTGCCGTTGACCAGCGCCGCGGTTTCGCGCGCTCCGGCTTCGTTGACGTCGGCGCAGACCACGTTGGCGTGCTCGCGGGCGAAAATCAGCGCCGTGGCGCGTCCGATGCCGCTTGCGGCGCCGGTGATGATGATGGTCTTGCCGGCGAAATAATCGGGTGTTTTCGGCATGGCGATTTCCGTCCCAATGCTGATTGGGCTGGAGTGTGCGCCGCCGCAATCGAGGTTGGCTAGGCGGCGGCCAGGAGTTTTGCCGAGCGCAATTGCTGGAGTGCCGTGTTCTCTGCGACTTGTGCGAAATTGCTCGGTGCCATCACGCCGGCCACGGACGGCCGCACCACGCCGTTACGCAGATAGGGCGGCTTTTCGCACCAGAGATATTCGAAGATATGACCGCTGAGCCGGTGGGCGAGGCGGATCGTGCTGCCTTCGATCGCGACGTCGAAATTGGGCGCGCTGCTATTCACTTTCAGGTTCGGCGAGCGCAGCCCGAAGGCCTCGTGCAGAACCTGGTCGACGTCTTGCGTATTGAACGGCTTGTGCAGAAAGGCGCAGGCGCCGCAGTCGAGCGCTTCTTCTTCGTTGGTCGCATTGCGATCACCGGAGATCATCACGACCTTAAGCGAGTGTTGGATGACCGCGAGCCGCTTCATGGTGGCAATGCCGCTCAGGCCGGGCATGTTGCAGTCGAGGAAGACAACGTCGAAATGGCCGGTGCGGCACAGCTCCAGTGCGCTTTCACCGTCGCTGGCTTCAGTGATCTCGCAATTGAAGATGCTGGCCTGAATTATTTTTTGCACGATCTGGCGTACGGTCGTCGAGTCATCCACGATCAGAACCTTGGTCGGCGACGAAATGCGTGCATAGGTCTTGATTATCGACGCGACGTCTTCGACGTGGAACGGTTTGAACAGGAATTCGTAGGCGCGCAATTTAATCGCCATATTGACGGCTTCCGCGGCCGGCGGCGACGACATCAACGTTATGAAAGTCTGGATGCCGAGCTTGCGCGCCGACCAGACCGCTTCCGTTCCCAGCAGCTCAGGCATCTGTACATCGACGAAGGCGAGGTCGACGTTGGAGCCATTGAGCAGCGTCAGGCAATCGCGCCCGTTATCCGTCGTGCTCATCCGCAGCGGCAGTTTCGACGCGCGGGCGGCCTCGGTCAGGATCTGTTGCGTGGCGTGGGAATCGTCGGCGACGAGCATCGTAATGGGACGTTGCATGCGCCCTCTCAAGCACTTCAGCGGGCATTCCGCCGTCGCGTGCTTACGCGCGATTTCGATCAAGAATACATGGTGGGAACGTCCGGTTCCGCCGCACTTGCAATCCTGCTTGCCAGATGGTGATTGGTTCTCAGCAAATTCGACTCAAATCACAGCAGCCGGGAAATGCCGCGTTCGCTCGAAGATTTCGCCGTCTTTTCGGCGCCCGCCGTTTTTGTGGTGCTGTGGGCTTCCGGATTCGTCGGCGCCAAATTCGGCTTACCCTATGCGGAGCCGATGACGTTTCTGTCGCTGCGGATGATCGCCGCCGTGGCGCTTTTGGTTGTGGTCATCCTGCTGACGCGGCCGAAATGGCCTGACCGCACCGGGCTGTTTCACAGCGTGATGACCGGCACGCTGGTGCACGGGCTTTATTTCGGCGGCGTCTTCGCCTCGATTGAGAACGGCATATCCGCCGGGTTGATCGCGCTGATCGTGAGCCTTCAGCCGGTGCTGACCTCGACGATGGCCAATCGCTGGCTCGGCGAGCGGGTGTTGCCGCGGCAATGGCTTGGGCTGCTGCTCGGCATTGCCGGTGTTTATCTGATCGTCCAGGAAAATGTCGAAGCGGGCGAGATCAGGCCGATCGCCTGGGTTTTCGCGGCCACGGCGCTCGCCGGCATCACCGTCGGTACGCTTTACCAGAAACGCTTCGGCGGCGGCATCGATTGGCGCCCGGCGCTTTGCGTGCAGTATGCGACCGCGGGAACGCTCTTCATCATCGCGGCCTTCATCTTTGAAACCCGCGTCGTGCACTGGACGCCGCAGTTCATGTTCGCGCTGGCATGGCTGGTGCTGGTGCTGTCGTTTGGTGCGGTCTGGTTGCTGTATTTCCTGATCCGCCGTTCAGCGGCGACCCGCGTCGTCAGTTTTCTTTATCTGACGCCGCCGGTCACGGCGTTGATGGCATGGTTGTTGTTCGGCGAACGGCTTGCGCTATTGGGGCTTCTCGGTATGGCGATCTGCGTCGCCGGGGTATTTCTGGTGAATTGGCGCACCGGTGGTGCCGCTGGATAACGGTGACGTACCCAATTTTCTTTCTGATTGGAGGACTGAAATGACTGCACCGATCGAATACCGGGACGCCGCGCCGGAAGTTCGCGCCGTATTCGACGACATCAAGCGCACGCGGCAGGTCGACGATGTCAACAATTTCTGGAAGTATCTGGCGCACGATCCGGCGTCGCTCAAGCGCACCTGGGAGAGCGTCAAAGAGATCATGGCGCCGGGCACGCTCGACGTTTTGACCAAGGAAATGGTCTATCTCGCCGTGAGTGTAACCAATGGCTGTGGCTATTGCATCGCGAGCCATGGTGCGGCTGCCCGCAAGGCCGGCATGACGGAAGCGATGTTCGGCGAACTGATGGCTGTCGTCGGCATGGCGAACGAAACCAACCGGCTTGCCAATGGCTATCGCGTGCCGATCGACCCGGCGTTCAATAAATAAACTGACCAGACCTGAGTCTTCGCTATTTGGATGCCAGCGGAAGCATTTGCATCGGCGTGGCGGTCTCGGTGCTTCTGCCGTTGAGTCCGAAGAACACGATGGCAAGGATCACAACGATGCCGAGGGCGACGAGAGAGAACCCGCCGCCGCCCATGCGGCGTCCGCTCATGTCGAGCGTCGGGTCGGGCTGATGGCGTTCAAGGTTCAGGGGGGCGAGTTCTGGGTCGCGCTGGCGTGCGGTGTTGATCTTGTCTTGTTCAGACATGAGGCTCTCTCCTGCGACATCCGCGAGGGGCGTTTTCTCGTTTGTTTTGAATCAATTCTCAGGCCGTGGAACGGGTTCCGCTAGCGACCCAGCTATGCCAAATTTACCGAAAATACGTGCAAAATGCACGCGCCATGCTTAGGCGCACCGCAATAACCGGCGGCTATGTGTCCCTTTAGAGGGTTGTCGCTGGGCTGGCTGCCAGACGATGTCTTGAGACGAAGTCTTGGCATGGCCTCAACAAAAGGCCGTACATCATGCTTTCGCGGAAACGAACCGCCGCATCATTGCCGCACGATGACCGGCGCTCCTCGCGGCGCCGCGCCCTCAACCGGGTGGCGAAAATCCAAGTCGGCACCGGCGGACTGCCGCGCGATTGTCTGATCACCGACATTTCCGATGGCGGGGTGCGGCTGCATGCAGAGGGCTTCGACGTGCCCGACGAGTTTGTCCTGTTACTTGACGGCGACGACTTAAAGTCAGGAGAACGCGCCTACAAGGTTGTCTGGCGGCTCGGCTACGAGATCGGCGCAAAATTCCTGGGTAACGTCCGCCGTAACGGCAATCAGACCGCCGGGTAGGGCGCTGTTGTCAGCATCGTAGTGCGTGCAGTAAAGCTAGAGCTCGTTGGAGCTTAGCTTTCCGTAAATGCCAAATCCGCCCGCCCGCGACATTATTGTCGTTCACAGCTCCGATCTCCACGTCGATCATGAATATACGGCACGCCTGCATGGCGGCGACGGCACGGCTGGCCTTGCCTGCGTGCTTGACGCGGCGCGGCAGAACTCCGCCGATGTGGTCATTTTGGCGGGCGACACATTCGACCATCATCGCGTGCCGCAGCCACTGATCGAACGCGCCGCCGCGGTGATGTCGGTAGCGGGGCTTCCGATCGTCCTTCTGCCGGGCAACCACGATCCCGCAATTGCTGACGCGGTCTATCGCGGCAGTGCACTTGCGACCGTGAAAAACCTGCACGTGATCGGTATTACTCACGATGAAGCCGTCGATTTTCCGGATCTGTCGCTTGAGATCTGGGGCCGCGCTCATCACGATTATACCGACATGATCCCGTTTGAATCCGTGCCTGTGCGCCGCATGCGTTGGCTCATCGCGATCGGGCACGGGCATTATGAGCCCAAGCCTGATCGGGGAGTCGGACCGCAGCCATCATGGCTCATCAGTGACGATGAAATTGCCGCGACCGGCGCGGATTATGTCGCGCTCGGCCATTGGAACCGGGCGGTACAGGTGGGTAATGGCAAGGTGCCGGCGTACTATTCCGGTTCTCCGGAGAATTCCGGAACCATCAATCTTGTGCGGCTCAGTGAAACAAGCGGCGTCATGGTCACGCGCACCCCTCTCGACATCGCGCGGGAACCGACGGAATAAATAAAACGGCCCCGGCGCAGACGCCGAGGCCGCTTCTTGTACGCACTTCTTTACACGCACTTCGAACGCTACACGCTACTGGCTGTTACCGTTCGGAGCGGGTGCCGCGGGTGCCGGTGTAATCGGAGGCCGTGCGGTCGTCGTCGCTGGACCCGGAGCCGGCGCCATGGTCGGAGGCGCCATATGCGTTACTGCTGGCGGCGCTACGTCATTAGAAGCCGTAACCTGGTTTGGCTGATGACCGATGCCGAAGGCGACCGCAAGCACGACGACAAGAAACACTGCCGCGGCGATCCACCCCCATGTGGCATTCATGGCGCGCGCATCAGGATCGAGAGGCGGATCCCGCCGCAACGGATCGTTCGGATCTCTATAATCGTAATTTCTAAAGTCAGACATAGGAGTGCCTCCTTCAACGATTATTTTCGAGATCAATAACCGGCGGTGGAGGCTCGTGGTTCCTGATTCTTTTCAAGAAATGGCACCTAGGCTTTTGCATCATGACGGGAACTCTCAGGGTTCCCTTGTTTTCGGACCGGTTTGAGACAAATTAGGACGCTTTCAAAAGCAGTTGTGCTTTCCGAAAATGGCTGGGGAGGAAAATGTCGTGAGCAGCAGAGGTTTTTTTGCAATGCAGCGCGCGATCACAGCAGCAGGTTTATTTGCTGCCATGGCTTGCGTGCTGAATCTGACCCCGGTGAGCGGTCAATCCTCGTCCGGAACATGGACGATGAAAACGCCGCTGCCGGCGCCGCGCGCGGAAGTCGCCGCGGTGGCGTTTGACGGCAAGCTGCATGCATTGGGCGGTTCGGTAAACGGTGTCGCCGGGCCGTATCACGACGAATACGATCCTGCGACCGATACCTGGCGACCCCGCGCACCACTACCCGAAGGGCGCGATCATCTCGCTGTGGCTGTCGCAGGCGGCAAGATTTATGCCTTTGGTGGCTTTACCGGTGCAGTTCATAAAGGTGCCGGGACCGATGCGTTCGAATACGATCCCGCCACCGACACATGGCGCACACTGCCGCCGATGAAGGGGCCGCGGGGTTCGGCAGGCGCGGCAACGATAGATGGCAAAATCCATGTCATCGGTGGCCGTGGCCTGGACGGTATCGTGGTGCAAACTCACGAAGTGTACGATCCCCAGAGCGGAACATGGAGCGACGCGGCGCCGCTGCCGACGCCGCGCGATCATCTGGCCGTTGTCGCGGCGGATGGAAAAATCCATGCCATCGGCGGGCGCTTCAAATCGCCGATTGAACGCACCGGTTTGCACGAGGTGTACGATCCGGCGAGCGATAAATGGTTTTCCGCCGCTCCGTTGCCGACGCCGCGCAGCGGCGTAGCAGGCGCTTACTATCACGGTATGATTTTGGTTCTCGGTGGTGAACTGCCGCCCGATCATACCTTCCCGGAAAACGAAGGGTACGATCCGAAGACCGACCGCTGGACGGCGCTGGCGCCAATGCCCCACGGCCGCCACGGCTTTGGCGGCGGCGCAATCGGCGATGATGCCTATTTCGTCGGCGGCAACCTTGATCCAGGCGGCGGCAACACGACTGACCAACTGATCATGTTTCATCTGCCCTAATGCCTGCCGCAACTTGTCCCCAAGCGCGGCAATCAGGCTCGCTTCGACTTCGGCTTGCGCGGTGACGCAAAGCGAATATTGTCCGCTTGGGTAAGCGCTCGTAGCTCAGCTGGATAGAGCATCAGACTTCGAATTTGAGGGTCGGGAGTTCGAATCTCTCCGAGCGCGCCATTTCATTACAAAACTTTGTCATTACAAAACTTTGGTGCGACGCATCAAGCTACGTGCACTCAGCTACCGGTCGATGGACTAGAGACTCATCCCATGCCTCGCATGGGCCTGGATGGCTGCGAGCCAAAAAGACTATTCGCTATGATCAAGGTGATGACGGTTGCTGGGTGGTCTCCAGCCACGGAGATGGGCCTGCGGTCTCAGTCTCCGCCGTTTCCAATTGGATCGGGCGTGGTATCGGTTTGAGGGCCGCCGAAATGCTCTTGGCCAAATCCGCAGCGCTAGCCTTGATGTCAGGCTGGAGAAAAGCGTCGAGTCTCTGAAGATTGGGGGCTGCATCTGGCCACCCGAGCTCTTTCGCAATCGTGTAGTGAGCGTAGGCCTTGGCGTAGTCACGCGGTGTTCCGGCACCGTCCTGATAAGCGCGAGCGAGCCAAAATTGGCAAAAGGCGTGTCTGTAAGGCGCGCAAAGCTGAAGCAATTCAAACGAGCGCTTGGTGTCGAACCATGGCGCTTCCCGCGCGACTCTGTGAACAACGGCAAGCTCCCCGAGAGCAAAGATCGAGTGCCCCTGGCGATAGGCCCGCTCGTACCACTTGATTGATTCCGACAAATCGCCGCTTTCTCGATTGAGATACAGGTCTCTAAACCACCGCGCGAGCGTGAGCTGTGCGTCATCAAACCCTGTATCCGCCGCGCGCTGCAAATAGTCGATCGCCTTCGCGTTGTCGCGGGCCAGCCCGCCTCGCCCGGTATTGAAGCAGAATGCAAGTTGCGCCATGGCGATGAGTTCGCCCCTATCCGCCGCCCGGTGCAAGAGATCGACCGCCTTGACGGTATCGTACGCGCCGCCAAATTCGCCGCTGACATATCCGGCGGCAGCGAGCCGCATCGCGTACGGGTCGCCAGCCGCTGCCGCGTCTTCGATCAGCTTCCGTCCCGCCGCCTCATCCTTTGGCAAGCCGCTCACGCCGACAAAGGTGATGCGGCCAAGCACGCTGCTAGCCTGGCTAACTCCACCAGCAGCGGCCTCGCGCAGCAATGTTTCCGCGGTGCGCGCCTGGTCGGTCGAATTTGGTATCAGCAGGGCAAGCGCCGTGATGAACTGAACGTTAGGGTCGCTTGTGGTGGCCGATTTCAGGATATCGAGCGTCCTCACCAAATCATAACGATAATAGGCGCCGAGCGCCGCCGCGAGTTTCGGCTGGTCGTCCGTGGCAGAATTTTGAAAGGTCGACCGGTCGACATTGACCGTGATCTGGTTGGCGATTGTGGGTCTGCCAACTTCATCGTCCCAGAACAACACAGCGCGCCGGGTTGCGGCACAGCTCGGGGTCAATGCATTGGAACAGTCGGCGGGCTTTGCCCAGTTACCCACTGAAATTGTTGCGTCAGGACCGCCGACAAGAAGCCAGCTCGCGAGCAGGATTGCCGTCACCTGCGGCCAGACAAACCACGCGCGGCGGTACCACCGATCGTATTGCCAGAAGGCGAAATGCAAGGCCGCGGCTCGGCCCATCGCTGTCATACTTCTGTTCCAATCCATCCCGGGGCCGATTGCTTCGTTTGCAGCTACGCCACGTCCTGCTTGACGACCTCAACGGCGAGGAACTTGAGCGCATCCGCGATGGGAATGAAGAAATTGATGCTTGTGCCCGTCTTGTCAGCCGTAACGGTCATTCCGGAAACACTGACGGCGACGACATTGCCGAACCGATCCACCATTGCACCTCCGCTACTGCCACCATGAATAGCGGCGTCACTCTGTATGAGTTTGAGATCGTTTTCCGTGCGATAGGCGCTGACGATGCCTTTGGTTATGGTCGTCGAATATTTCTCATCTTTTGGCGTACCTACGGCGTAGACCTCGGCGGCAACATCCGGCGGTTCGAGACGTAACGGCAGGGCCTCCATGGCCGACTCGTTCACCTTGACCAGGGCGACATCTCGCGCCCGGTGAGACCGCAACACCTCGCCCGGCATCTGACGGCCAGTTGTCAGTTTGACTGTTACAAATTTGTTGTCTTGTACCACGTGGTGGTTGGTCAAAAGATATCCGTCCTTGGAGATGAAAAAGCCGCTGCCGTGAGCACCACCTTCTAGTTTTATAGTCACAACGGCGGCCTGTAGCGCGGATGTCCCCTCTGACAGTGGGGTGACAGAACTAGGAAGTGCGGGAATCTTGACGAGGGTATCGCTGATCTTCTCCGCCTCGGCCTCGCGATATCCGGAAATCCGGATGGCCGCGTCGATATCCGCGATGGCAAGCTGACGCACGTCTCCTGAGGGGTCGCGCGTAATGCGCATGGCCTGGGCCTCGCGCGCGCGCTCAAGCAGCGTTCGCATCTCGCGCGCCTGACCCCAGGATTTGTTGCGCGTGCCCAGCTTGATCCACGGACCGAGGCTTGCCTCGAGATCATCCGGCAATACGAAGTTTTGTTGTTTTGCCATCACCCGCAGGATGGCGGCAAGCTCGTCCGCGGTATAGGGCGGAAACTCGATCGTCTTGGTAAAGCGGCTGGAGAGGCCGGGATTGCTGCCGATGAAGCGCTGCATCTCATTCGGATAACCCGCGACAATGACGACGATGCGGTCGCGGTTATCCTCCATGAATTTGAGCAACGTATCGATTGCCTCCTGGCCGAAATCGTGACCCGGCCGAGCAAGCGTATAGGCCTCATCGATGAACAAGATGCCATCAAGGGCTTCTCTGCATTTTTCGAGCGTCTTGGGAGCGGTCTGACCGATATAGCCCGCGACAAGACCCGAGCGGTCGGTTTCGACCAAGTGACCTTTTCGCAGCACGTGAAGCGAGCGATAGATCTCGCCGAGTGCGCGCGCGACCTCGGTCTTTCCCACGCCCGACGGGCCAGTAAATACCATGTGCCGGCTGATGGGCGCGATGCTGAATCCTTGCTCGCGGCGCAATCGCTCGACTTCAAGCGCCGATATGAGCTTGTTCACCTCGTCCTTGACCGGCGCCAACCCGACCATCTCTTCGAGGTGATCCAGCGCCTGATCGAGCGTGCGTTCAGGGCGGATGGTGGCCTCCACCTTCAGCCTGCGCCCGGCGGCGCGTGGCGCCGATTGGTCAGGAGAAGAAGGCACCAACGGGTGCTGAACCACGACCGGAGCCGGAGTTGATAAGGGCGGGGGTGGAGGCGCCGGCGGCGGGGAGTACGTTCGTACCAAAGGCACGCCTACGCTTTCGAAATCAACCATCTCGACCTTGCTTATGTCAGCGGTCGGGTCGGCGGCGATGCGCAAGGACTGGGCTTCACACGCCTTATCAAGAAGGTTGCGCATCTCGCGAGCGTTGCCCCAGCCCTCGCTTCTCCGCTGGGTTTCGATCCAGGGGACCAGGCTTTGCTCGAGCACGTCGGGCAACTCCGCGCGTTGTCGCTTGGCCATCAATCGCAAGATCGCGGCAAGCTCTTTCGGCTCATAGGCCGGGAATTCGATGGTCCTGTTGAAGCGGCTCGCCAGGCCAGGATTTGTGGCGATGAAACGCCGCATCTCATTCGGGTATCCGGCGGCAATCACCATGATGCGGTCGCGGTTGTCCTCCATGAACTTGATCAAGGTAGTGATTGCCTCTTGGCCGAAATCCTTGCCTTCGCCCGCGAGCGAGTAGGCTTCATCGACGAAGAGGATCCCGTCGAGCGCCTCCTTGCACTTATCCTGCGTCTTCATGGCCGTCTGTCCGATATAACCAGCGACCAAATCAGCGCGTTGCACCTCCACCACATGTCCTTTGCGCAGCACCTTGAGCGAACGGTAGATTTCCCCCAGGGCGCGCGCGATTTCAGTCTTGCCGACGCCAGGCGGCCCGGTGAACACCATGTGCCGGCCCACCTTCGCCACAGGCAAGCCCTGTGCGCGGCGCATGCGCTCGACTTCGATGCCGGCCAGCAGCTTGTTAACTTCCTCCTTGACGGAGCTGAGACCAATCATCTGGTCGAGTTCGTCAAGCACCTCGTCGGCGCTGCGGACAGACAGCGCCTGAGAAATCCACGTTCAGCCGACGGCCAACTGTATAACCCTCTCCGAGAGGGACCAATCCGAATCCGGTGGGGTCGTTGCCGAGCCGCATCGCCACGTAAGTCAGTGCGACGCCGGCCACCATGATCAGAAGCACGGCGCCGACCGTGAGCGAGTTCGCCCATGTCAATGCGCTTAATGGACCAGATCTCGGATTAAGGATCCAGTTAGTGGTGACCGCGGCCACAATCATGGCAGCGCACATGGCGACCATCGGATTGTTGCGGAAAAAGTTTTTCATTGCAGGCCATTCCCGATCGAGGCGTCGTGTTCACCCATTTGCACATTGATGGGCAGGAAGTCATGGCAAGGGTTTACGGGGCAAGGGTTTACGGGCACGGGTTGCGAACCTGCCACCTAACGTTGACGGAATACGTACCGTTCACGTCGTGCACGCCCCCGGGCGTCAGGTAGAGCCCCACGCGGTCAGCCTCGCCGATCAATGTAAGAACTCCACGCCCCGCAGGATAAGGCGCGGGATAGGGAACAGCTACGCGCTGAGGTGTGGGGGTGAGCTTGATCGGCGGGGACAGATATAACCCCGAACGGATGCGCACCATTCCGCCATTTCCACCGGGGCGTTGCGTCAATGTCACCCAAGCCAGTGGCACCTTGCAATTCTTCGCAGCATCCACCGCCGCTTTCGATGTTCCCGGATCGAGGGTCGGAAGCGCCGCATTGATGTCGGCTGGTAGAAGCACTCCCAGAGTGGATTCCTCACCAACAGGGGCGGGTTTATCGCCGCGGACGCTGGGCAATACGACCGCGGCGGCTATTGCGGCGATCACGAGCCCGCCAGCAATTCCGATTAGAGTGCCCCGAGGGGAGCCAGGCCTCTTGCCACGAGGCGGCCTCTGACGTGGAGGCTGGTCTGGCGCGCTGGGCGCGCCCTCGGAAACCTCATGTTGTGCTTCTGCTTCTAGCTCACTCATGTTTGGGTATTTACACAGCGCTGGATCACGAGACTATGGTTGACGGCTGACGTGACCGCAACCTGATTTAGGAAGCAGGATAACAACGTAGCTTGAGCCTTCTCGATCGCCGGGTTTCGCGCCAGTTGGTCATGACCGATGAATTCACTGGTAAGATTTTTGTCACAAGCGATGACGCGGAACGTGCGTTAGAAACGTCCAACAAATGCGCATCTTGGGTTCGCGCGAGCAGGCAATGTCTGATGATAACTTCTTGAGAAAGAGCTGGAAATTAGCTACATTGATGCTGTTTTGATAATTGACCTGAGGCGCTCCGAGCGCGCCAGATTATGAAATGCATTTGGTCAGCACATCGCTGCGGGAGGGAAGCATGGCAAAGTCCAAACGAGGCCTCGACGGTCGCCATCGCGACAAGAGCGGGCGGATTGATAAGAAGCACGGCAACACCCGCGTCGCGGCGTTGCGCAAAGAATACGGTCCTCACTTCGCGAAGGGGCGGCGTAAGGACATGATGCTCAAGAACCTGTTGCACGAAACCGGCTGTGCATCGCTGCACGAATATTTGCGGCAGCACCACAAGTAATCGCCGGGACATTCGATCTGATCAAATAGGACGTGCTGCCGGCCGCGCAAAACCGATGGCGCGGGGGCAGGCATGAACGATTTTGTCGACGATAGGCGGGGCGCCGTTGCTGTCGAACCGGCCGCTACGCTGGATGATGGCAAGCCGGCTTTGGGTCGGCCTGAGAATGTCCCGCGCGGCATTCTCATGATGATCGTTGCGACTTTCCTGTTCGCCAGCGCGTCGGCGGCGAGCAAGTGGCTGGTCGACATTTATCCGATCGGCGAGACGATGTTCATGCGCTCGCTGTCTTCTTTGATAACGGCCGCAGCAATCATCTTGCCAGTGAGCGGGCTTTCGGTTTACGCGACCAAGCGGCCGCGCGATCACATCCTGCGCGGGATGTCGCAGACGATCTCGCAGCTCTGTCTTCTGGTCGCCTTCAGCCTGATGCCGCTTGCCGGGCGCCATCGCGATCAGTTTTGCGGCGCCGCTGTTTGCTGCGTTGGTCTCGATCTTTTGGCTCGGAGAGCGCGCCGGCTGGGTGCGTGGCAGCGCCTTGCTGATCGGTTTTGTCGGCGTTCTTGATCGTCACCGATCCGGGCGCGAATTCGTTGACGATCGGCGCGCGTGTTCGCGCTGATCAACGCGGTGATGTACGGCACCGTCACGATTGCGGTTCGCGGCATGACGAGGACGGAGTCGGCCAATACGCTGGTGATCTGGCAGCTTTCGGTGCTGGCCTTCTTCCACAGCTTTCTGCTGCTTTTCGGCTGGCGCTGGCCGACGCCGCTTCACGCCGCGCTGATGTTCGGCACCGGCTTTACCAATGCGATCGGGCAATGGTTCTGGACCAAGATCGCTGCATCTGGCGCCGGCTGCGGCGGTGACGCCGTTCTATTATCTGATGCTGGTGTGGTCGATCGGCGATCGGATTTCTGGTCTGGGGCGACGTGCCGACGGTGAGCCTTCTGGTCGGCTCGGCGATTGTCGTCGCGACCGGGCTATTCCTGTTCCTGCGCGAGGCACGGCTGCAACGGCGCGCAACGCGCTAGATCGGTCAGGTGTCAGACGAAGCACTAATCCGGACCTTGCCCGCGAGAAGCTGACTTAAATCTTCTGCCATTCTCGAAGCGGGAAACCGGAGTCCACCCTTTGCGGGGATCAAGTCGGAGGGCATTCGGCCCGGCTAAACGTTCAATCTACTGAATCAATTTCGCGATCCGGTCGATGATCGGCCGCGGCGTCGCATAGGTCTTTTTGATCAGCGCTTCGAGCTGTTCGCCGCTCTCGGGATCGAGTGTGAGCTTGCGCAAATTTGCTTCGGCGATGAATTCGGGATCCTTCATGGTCGCATCGAAAGCGTCGCGCAGCATCTTCAGCCGATCAGGCGCAAGTCCTGGCGGTGCGATGAACGGCCGGCCGATGCCCTGGCCGGCGTAGAGGAATTCGATCGCCTGCTTGTCTTCGGGATTTTGCGCAAGATCGACGACAAACGGCACGTTTTTAAGCGCTGGATTGGGTTTGATGCCGCCCTGAAACAGCACCGATACCTTGCCGCTCGAAATCCAGTCCGGCTGGCGGACGTTGACGCTGTCGAGGCTTTCGCAAATGCCCTGCACCTCGCCGCGCTCCATGGCGAGAAAGACGGTGGCGGAAGAGGGATAGCCGCCGACCAGCTTGAATTTCATGCCGAGGATGTTGTTGAGCGCCAACGGGTAGGAGTGCGTGCCGGTGCCGGGCCCGTTATCGCCGACGATCAGCTCCTTCTCGAAGAGGTCATGCGCGGTCTTCACACTCGCCGTATTGGAGGCGATGCAGACATTGGTCTCGATCGCCGGCGTGCCGAGATAGGAAAGTTTGGTGGCGTCGAATTGCGCGCCCGGCTCGCCGGTCAGCGGCCCCAGCGCCGCGTCGCGCGCGATCAGCGCAATCGCGGTGCCGTCCTTCGGCGCCACATTGTAGATGAAGCCCGCGGCGCGATAGCTGCCGCCGCCCTGCAGATTTTCCGGCGTGACCGTCGGATTGCCGGGCAGGTGCTTGCCGAGATGCGCGGCGACAACACGCGCCCACATGTCATATCCGCCGCCTGGCCCAAAGCCGATATACATGGTGACGGTTTTGCCGGCGAATGCGCCCGGCGATTGTGCTGCGGCCGATTGCGCATGGCGCTCCCGGCGACGAGCGCCGAGACTAGACACGCGATTGGGAAAGGGCATCTTGTCCGCATGACACGCTTGCCCATGGCGATCCTCCCAGGATTGCCGGCCCATGCTAGCAAAGCCGAGCGGCGACCGCGATGCGACGTCATCGATAGGAGATTGCTTAGTGTCTGTACTGAAGGTGAGGTGGCAAGTCGCGGCTGTGTTGCTGGCGCTTGGCGCCGCAATGTCTATGGCGGCGGCGGAGGATTATCCGTCGCGGCCGATCCGCGTCATCGTGCCGTTCGAGCCAGGCGGCGCGCCGGATACGGCGACGCGAATTGTCGCCGCTGCCATTCAGCAAGCCGCTCGGCCAATCCGTGATCGTCGAAAATCGCCCCGGCGCCAACGGCATAATCGGCATGCAGCAGTTGCGACGGCCGAACCCGACGGCTACACGTTGCTCGATACGCCGCCTGCTTTCGTCATCAATCCGAGCGTCAAGAAAACACTGCCATTCGATATTTTTCGCGATTTCGCGCCGGTCGCGAATGCGGCATCAGCGCCGGCTATATCCTGATGGTGCGGTCCGGTCTGCCGGTGAATTCGGTGGCTGAGCTGATCGATTATGCCAAGACCCATCGCCTGCTTTACGGTTCAGCCGGTATTGGCAACACATTGCATCTCGCCGCCGCTCTGTTCTGCGCAAAGGCCGGCATCGAGATGGAGCATGTGCCGTTCACGGGGTCGGCTCCGATGATAACGGCGCTGCTGTCCGGCACGATCGATCTGGGTTTTATGTCGCCCTCGTTATCGAACTACGTGACCAGCGGCCAATTGAGGGCGATGGGCGTCACCGGAAAACAGCCGCTTGCGGAATTGCCGGATGTGCCGTCGATCCGGGAGACCGTGCCGAGCTTCGATATTGAAGGCTCCTGGGAAGGCTGGCTCGCGCCGGCAAAGACTCCGCCGGCGATCATTGCGCGGCTCAACGCGGCGATACGTTCCGGATTGAAAGAGCCGTCCTTCCGCGATGCCATCGATGAAGGCCGGCTACCAGCCGACCGACATGTCGCCGGAAGAGTTCGCGAGTTTTTCTTCATGCCGAGGCGGCGCGCTACGCTGAAGCGGTCAAGGCCGCAAAAATAGAGCCGCAATAGCGCGCTGCGACAACGGCACGCTACAGGTGCCCCTTCCACGCCATCAGACAGTTCAGATAACCTCAACGTTGGCGCCAACGATGCGCCACGGGTGCAGTGCCGTATCGCCGGCGGCTGTCTGAATCCGGCGCAAACCACAGAATGGCCGGCTGGCCGTTCGCTGAAGGGGATGGGGATGGAAGTTTCGCGTCGTCACATATTGCAATTCGCCGGTGCCGCCGCGGTCGGGGCTTACACGCCGGCGGCTTTTGCGCAGGGCTATCCGGATCACGTCGTGCGTCTTTTGGTCGGCTTTCCGCCAGGCGGCGGTGCCGATCTTGCGACCCGCGTCGTATCGGAGGGCTTGTCGGACAAATGGAAGCAGCAGGCCATCGTTGAAAACAAGCCGGGCGCCGGTGCCAGGCTTGCCATGGATGCGGCAACCAAGGCGGCGCCTGACGGTTATACGCTTCTCGTCGCGCCTGGCTCGCCCGAGGTTAACCGCTTCCTGTTTTCGACTCTGACCTTCGATCCGGTGGCCGATCTCGCGCCGATTTCCCTGATCGGCACGTATCCCAATATCATCGCGGTCGCGAACAACTCACAGTTCCAAAAGCTCGACGATTTCATCGCTTACGCCAAGGCCAATCCAGGCAAAGTGAGCTGGGCGTCGCCCGGCGTCGGTACGGTGCCGCATTTGGCCGGCGAGCTGTTCAAGCACATGACCGGCATTGAAATGACCCACGTGCCGTACCGTGGCATGACCGACGGGCTGATGACCGATCTGATGACCGGCCGGGTTGATCTGATGTTCAATACAACCGGCTCGCTGCTGCAGCCGGTCAAGTCGAAGCAGCTGCGCGGTCTTGCGGTAACGACGGCGAAGCGCTTTCCAGGCGCTCCCGAATTGCCGACGGTCGTGGAATCCGGCGTTCCCGGTTATGACGTTTCTTCGTGGTACGCGCTTTATGCGCCGGCAAAAACGCCGGCCGACATCATCAAGAAAATAAATGCCGACATGGTCGCGATGCTCGCCGACCCGGCCATCAAGCAGAAATTCGAACCGCTTGGCGTCCTCGCGCAAAGCTCGACTCCGGAAGAGCTTGCGGCGAAAAACGCCGGCGACGCCAAATTATGGGGACCGATTATCGAAGAGGCGCACATCAAGGTGGAATAGGTGCGCTTCAAGTAAGATCAATTACGATAATCGGAAGGTTTTGTCTCGGCGATGAATAGCGCGATCAATGCGGTCGCAGCGACCGCAACCGCCGTGATGACGATGAATCCGACACCCCTGAAACAGAAAGCCTGTCTCTCTAAATGCCGCGAGGCTAGAACTCGCGATGGCGTTCGATATCGCGATTGGTAAGTCACCTTGTTAATGTGGATTATGTAATGTTGTCCGTATTCAGTCGGAGCAACAAACTAAAAACAATAATCATCTTTTGTCGATGATTGACGCAACACTTTAATTCAACATTGGCCATGTCTGAGACAGAGTGCGCCTGAGAAGCAGGGCGGAACGCTGACCTTTGTCCGATGATTGGCAAAATTCGCAAGGTATTCAATTTTCACAGCCGCTCGCCATCGCCGGCGGACGTACCCGTAGGTGCGCCTCACTCGTTATCACTGCGACATCTGTGGTGGGCTGCTATTTTGTTGCTCGGAGTATCAGCCAGCGCTGTGGCGTTGACGATTTTTCAGCTCCGCGAAGATGCCATCCGTGCAGCCGTTTCGGAATCAGGCAGTATCGCAAGTGTTCTTGCCAGCCAGCTGTCCCGTTCTGTTCAGTCAATCGACGTTGCGCTCCTTGAAATCAAACAGGCGGCGGAGGCCGATAGCAACGGCCCGTCCGCCAATTTCAGCCGCGAATTCGATCGCGTCGAGTTTATGCAGTATCTGAAGCGTAGCCTTTCCCGCACGCAACAGGTTTTCAGTCTGGCGATTGCGGACAAGGACGGACGGGTTATCGTCTCGACGTTGAGCGGAATCAGCTCGAATTTCTATGTTTCGGATCGCGACTATTTCCGCGAAGCCCGAGATCGCGCCGACGGCGAGGTCAGTGTTTCAATACCGGCCGCCAACCGGGTTACCGGTACGCGAACGGTTGTGTTTGCGCGGCGGCTTGACGATCCCAAAGGGACGTTCGCTGGAATTGTCTTCGCGAGCGTCGATGCCAAATACTTCGAAAATATCTACAGCGCGATTCAGTCGGTGCACAGCTTGCTGTTCACGCTACTGAATCCCGATGGCGTCATCCTGTTTCGGCACCCCGATGACGGCGACTCCGCCGGGCTTGAGTTGTCAAACAAGGCACAGTGGTCTGAAGCCCTGGCGAAGGGCGGTCCGGTCCTTCGTCTTCGCGGCAAAGCCGACGACACTGTCCGTTATGTGTCGATCCGCCGGGTGCCGCATTATCCGCTCATCGTCGATGTCTCTCTGACCGAAAGCACCGTGCTCGACACATGGCAGCGGCGAGCCGCGACCATGGTCGCCGGCAGCTCGGTATTGCTCATCTTGTCATTGTATCTTCTTGGGGCGATCACGCGGCAAGTCGGTTCGCTCGGCAGTTCCCAGGTATCGCTTGCGGAAAAGTCGCAACAGCTCGACGCCGCTCTGAACAATATGTCCCAGGGCCTGACCATGTATGATGCTCAGGGCCATCTTATCGTCAGTAATTCCGAATTCCAGAAGATATCGGGTCTGACTGCCGAGCAGCTCAAACCTGGGACATCGCTAGCCAATATTATTCAGGCGCGCATCGCCGCCGGCACTGCTCCTGAAAAGGCGCCAACGCTTTTCGTAAGAAGCTTCAAGAAAGCGCTTCAGACGGGCTCGTCCCGCACTATCCTTACATTGCACGATGGACGCACTGTCAGCGTCATACGGCAGATGATGGATACCGGGGGATGGGTCTCTATTCACCAGGACATTACCGAACAAAAGCGTATCGAAGCGCAGCTTGCGCGGATGGCCAGCTATGATGGACTGACCGGCCTTGCCAACCGCGCGCTGCTGATTGAGAAAATTTCCGAAGCACTAGGACGGTCGTGCCGGAACGGCGAGGAGTTCTCGTTGCTCATGCTTGATCTTGACCGGTTCAAGACCGTTAACGACTTGCTGGGCCATCCGGCTGGCGACAGCCTGCTCAAGGAAGTTGCGCGACGGTTGAAGAAAGCGACGCGCGAGATCGACTGCGTGGCCAGGCTGGGCGGCGATGAATTTGCGGTGCTTCAAGCTGCCGAGCCGGATCAGCGGCAAGGTGCGGTTGCGCTGTCCAATCGCATCCTGCACGAGATCAGGCAGCCTTTTGATCTCGACGGGCGCACGCTCAATGTCGGAACCAGCATCGGCATCGCAATCGCGTCGCAGCACGGCGACGACGCCGACGCCCTGATCAAGCATGCAGATCTGGCGCTTTACCAGGCCAAGGCGGAAGGCCGCGATCGCTTTTGCTTCTTCGAGCTGGAGATGGAAGCGCACGCCCGCGAATGCCGGGAGCTTGAGGATGATTTACGCCGGGCAATAGACAGGCAAGAGTTCGAGCTGCATTACCAGACCATTTTCGATCTGGAAAATTATCGCTGTGCTGCGGTGGAGGCGCTCGTCCGCTGGCGCGATCCGGAGCGCGGACTTATCCATCCGGATCAATTCATTCCGTTTGCGGAGGAGAGCAGCTTGATCGTGCCGCTGGGCCGCTGGATCCTGCACCAGGCATGCGCCGATGCGGTGAAATGGCCGCCGCAATTCAAGGTTTGTGTGAACCTGTCGCCGGTTCAGTTCCGGAACGAAGACGATTTGCTGAATGTCATCAAGTCGGCGTTGGCGGAGACGGGCTTGCCGGCGGAACGGCTTGCATTGGAAATCACCGAAACCGTGTTGCTCGAAAACAACGAAGCTAATCTTGCGCTGTTACATGAACTGAAGCAGCTCGGAATCTCGATCGTGCTTGACGATTTTGGCATTGGCTATTCGTCCATGACTTACCTTCAGACGTTCCCATTCGACGGAATCAAGATCGATCAATCGTTCACGCAAACGATGGCGGGCCACTCCGGGGCGGCGATCGTCTGTGCGATAGCCGGGCTTGGCCGAAGCCTCGATATGGCGACGACGGCGGAGGGGGCCGAGACAGTCGATCAGTTGACGTTCCTGCGCGCCGCCGGCTGCCAATATGCGCAGGGCTATCTGTTGAGCCGGCCGGTGCCGGCGTCAGAACTTGTGTTCGAGTTTCCGGACGCTCTGCTCCGCGACCCTGCGGCTGCGTAGGCGGCCTAAGCCACCCGATACCGGGCGATTACGCTTTCGTCGATCTCAATGCCGAGGCCGGGGCCCTGCGGCACTTTCATGTGGCCGTCACGGGCCTCGATCGGCATCGCCGAGCGGTGTGGCCTCGAGCTCGCAATAAAACCGTTCGCACATGGACTCCGGCAGGCAGGCGGCAATGACGTGTAACGTTGCGATCAATCCCGGTCCGAAATAGGGCGAGTGCGGCATCACGCGAACGCCATGCTGCTGCGCAACTGCGATGGCTTTTTGCATGGCAACGATGCCGCCAATCTTGGCCAGGCTCGGCTGGAAAACATCCAGTGCGCCCATTTCCATCGCCTGTCGTGCCTCAGTGGCGTGGCCGATATTTTCACCGGCTGCGATGGTGACGCCGGTTTCGCGGCGGATGCGCGCCATGGTGGCGTAGTCGTCCACTGGATCGACCGGCTCTTCAAGCCAGGCGAGATCATAGGCTTTGAGCTTGCGCGCCATCTCCAGCGCTTCATCGGGCGGCCAGGCGCAATTGGTATCGACCATGATCGCGATATCGGGACCGGCAGCTTCTCGCCCCGGCGCTACGGTCTCGACAAGATGTTCATGGAGCTTAATCGAGGTGTAGCCGCGCTGGATGGCTTCTTTGGTGTGTTTGGCGACCAGATCGGGTTTTCCGTAACGCATCAAGCTGGCGTAAGTCGGGATCCGATCGCGCGTCGCGCCGCCGAGCAGGCGGTGCACGGGAACGCCCTGAGCTTTTCCCAAAATATCCCATAGCGCGATATCGATACCGGACAGCGCGTAGCTGACCGGGCCGTGCCGACCCATCGCGTGCAGTTTGCGTTGCAAGTCGGTCATGAAAGAGGGGACATCGGTAAACTCGCGGCCGATGCACAGCGGTGCGACGGCGCGCACGATGGCCTCACGCGTCAGCGCGGAAACGGCGAAACCAAAGGCCTCGCCCCAGCCGGTGATGCCGGCGTCGGTATCGATGCGGACGAAAAGTGTCTCCATCAACGTCCAGGGTCCCAGCGGGCGCATCTGTTTGGGACCGCCGTGCTCGTAAGGCACCGCGATGAAGATCGGTTCGACTCGGGTGATTTTCATAATTCCTCCCAGATAAGCTCCGTTCGACCCTGATTCAGAGGCCGATTTATCGGAAAAACATAAGCTGTTTCATGGCCTTAAACAAATGCGCTGATGTGTGTTCCCGGTCACATCCCATGCCGAATAACAGGTGTTTTATGTAAAAAACGGGAGTCGTCCAATGAACCATTCCATTTACGGCGCTGATCGCCGCACGCATTTGAAGATCATTGTTGTCGGCCTGCTATGCGCCGTCGTCGTCGCGGCCGTAGGCACCTTCGCGCATGTCAGAGACCTCGATCTCGGCACCGCGCAACTGGTGAAGGCCGGACAGCCGACCGCGCTGAGCGGTGGACCGCGCGAAGTCCATTAGTCCAGATTTTATCTGTTGCGTAGGAGAGGGTGGCATAGCCATGCTTCCGCAAGCCCATCGCCGTTCTAACATTCTTGTTTTCGACAGTGTTGAGATAATGATCATTGCAGCCGGCATCGTGATCGCAGTGGCAATCGCGCTCGTTTTTTGATTTTCCGGCTGACGCCTAAAACACCACGACGCTGCGGATGCTTTTGCCCTCATGCATGAGGTCGAAAGCCTTGTTGATGTCGGCAAGCGGCATGGTGTGCGTGATCATCGGATCGATCTCGATTTTCTTTTCCATGTACCAGTCGACGATCCTGGGCACGTCGGTGCGTCCGCGCGCGCCGCCGAAGGCTGAGCCGTTCCAGACCCGCCCGGTAACAAGCTGGAACGGCCGTGTTGCGATTTCCTGACCGGAGCCAGCGACGCCAATGATAATGCTTTGGCCCCAGCCGCGATGGCAGCTTTCCAGCGCCATGCGCATCAGATGCACGTTGCCAACACACTCGAACGTGTAATCGGCGCCGCCGATCTGGTCCGCACCGCGCTTGGTCATGTTGACGAGGTGCGCCACGAGGTCGCCCTCGATTTCCTTCGGATTGACGAAATGGGTCATGCCGAAGCGCTCGCCCCAGGCTTTTCTCTCCGGGTTGAGGTCGACGCCGATAATCATGTCGGCGCCGGCAAGTCGCAGGCCCTGAATGACATTGAGCCCGATGCCGCCGAGACCGAACACGATAGCCTTGGCGCCGGGTTCTACTTTGGCCGTGTTAAGGACCGCGCCGACGCCGGTTGTAACGCCGCAGCCGATATAGCAGGCTTTGTCGAACGGCGCGTCTTCGCGGATTTTCGCCACCGCGATTTCCGGCAGCACTGTGAAATTAGCGAAGGTCGAGCAGCCCATATAGTGATGGATCTTCTCGCCACCGATCGAAAACCGCGACGTGCCGTCCGGCATGACGCCCTGGCCTTGGGTCGCGCGGATCGCGGTGCAGAGATTGGTCTTCCGTGACAGGCACGACGGGCACTGGCGGCATTCGGGCGTGTAGAGCGGAATGACGTGATCGCCTTTTTTCACCGACGTCACGCCGGCCCCCACGTCAACCACGACGCCCGCGCCCTCGTGGCCGAGGATGGCGGGAAACAAGCCCTCAGGATCGGCGCCTGAGCGAGTGAATTCGTCGGTGTGGCAGATGCCGGTTGCCTTGATCTCAATTAGCACTTCACCGGCGCGCGGGCCTTCGAGCTGGACGGTCGTGACTTCGAGTGGTTTGCCGGGGCCAAAGGCGACAGCGGCGCGAACGTCGATAGGCATTGCAATTGTCCGCAAAGGCTGGATCGTTGGGCGGACGATGGCACCAGGAGGCAATGAATGGCAAACGCCGGAAGCGGTCGCGCCCGAGCTTGAGTTCATCTTCAGCGCGCGCGTCACGGTTGATCCGCCGCAGGATCTCGGCGCTTTCAATAAAGGCCACCGCCGCGTGGTGCCGATCACCGGCGGAGACTTTTCCGGACCGGGGCTGGAGGGCGTGGTGCTGTCGGGCGGGGCGGACTGGCAACTCATCCGGCACGATGGCGTTGCAGAGCTCGATGCGCGCTACACGCTTGCGCACCAAAGACGGGGCCGAGATCCATGTGCACAACCGCGCGATGCGCCACGGCCCTCCCGAGGTGATGGAGGCGCTGTTGGCCGGGCGTCCGGTGGCCGCAGGCAGCTATTATTTTCGCGGCGTGACCTCGTTCGAGACCGACGCAACGCCCTACGCATGGCTCGCCAGGCACATTATTGTGTGTACCGCCGAGCGCGAGCCGGCTGACGTCCACTTACGCTTTTACAAGGTGCTGTGACTTGATTGACCGCGTGAACCGCCTGCTACCGGGTATCGTCCTGTGTATTGCCGTGACGATCGTTGCAATCGCCTTGCAGGTGGTCGAGGTGCGCCTCATCGGCCAAGCCTATCTCGAGGCGTTAGTGCTTGCGATCCTGCTTGGCGTCGCCATTCGTACCGCCTGGACGCCGCCGCCGCGCCTCGTTCCGGGAATTGCATTCAGCGGGAAATTTCTGCTCGAATTTGCAGTTGTGCTGCTCGGCGCTTCGGTGAGCGCCGCTACCGTTTGGGCGCTCGGACCGATCCTGTTATTTGGCATTGCGTCGGTGGTGGCGATTGCGCTGGGTGCGAGCTTCGTTATTTGCCGCATGTTGCGCTGCCGGTTCGCATGTCGATCCTCATTGCCTGCGGCAACTCGATCTGTGGCAATTCGGCGATCGCGGCCGTGGCGCCGGTGATCGGTGCCGACGGCGACGACATCGCTTCCTCGATTTCGTTTACCGCGGTGCTAGGTGTCATCGTCGTGCTGGCGCTGCCACTGCTGATGCCGATATCTGAAACTGTCGCTGACGCAATATGGCGTCTTGGCCGGATTGACCGTCTATGCCGTACCCCAGGTGATGGCGGCGACGTTGCCGATCGGCGCTTTGAGCAACCAGGTCGGAACCATCATCAAGCTGGTGCGGGTCTTGATGCTTGGGCCGGTCGTGCTCGGCCTCTCACTGCTCGCCACCGATTTGCGCGCTGACCACGATCGGCCGAACCGCCGCCGTCCGGATTGGCACGAACTTGTGCCGTGGTTCATCACGGGTTTTCTGGTTTTGCTGCTGATCCGTTCGCTGGGTCTCATTCCCCAAGCCATTCTGCCGCCGGTGACTTTCATCGCCGCGACGCTGACGACAATCTCGATGGCGGCGCTCGGCTTGGGGGTCGACGTGCGCGTCGTGGCGCGAAGCGGTGTGCGAGTGACGCTTGCGGTTACAGCGTCACTGATTGTGCTCGGCGTTATCAGCTATCTGCTCATCCGCTTCGCCGGGGTGGCTTGAGAAGCGCAGGTCAGCTTTTGCGTCTTCAAGCCAGCGTCTAAGCAGCACGGCATGATTGTGGGTTTCGTCGCGCGCCGCGTAGATCAGCGTGATGTGCTCTTTTCCGGCTCGGGCACGTAGGTCGGCAAACGCACTTTTGGCCGGCTCTTGCTTGAGCTCAGCGGCGTAGGCTTTGACGAATTCTCGCCATGTTCCCGGATTGCCATGCACCATGCGGCGCAGCTTGTCGCTCGGCGCCATGTCTTTCGGCCAAAGATCGATCCGCGCTTTCGCCTTGGTGACGCCGCGCGGCCATAACCGGTCCACCAGCACGCGCAAACCATCGTCAGCGCCGGCGGGTTCGTAGGCCCGTTTCACGGCGATGTTGGAGGTCTTATTTTGCGCCGGTCGCTTGGCCGCCATTGGTTATGAAGAGCTTCCTTTCGGAATGACGATCTGGGTCTGCGTCACCAGTGCGCACAGCCTGCCGTCGTTGCGGGTGATCTTGGTTTGCCAGACCATCGTGGTTCTGCCGCGGTGTAACGGCGTGCATTCAGCGCGCGCAACGTCGCCGACCGGGATCGGGGCGAAGAAATTGGTCTTGCTTTCGATGGTCGCGGTACGCTCGCCTTCTTTCAGGTTGGCGAAGGTTGCCGTGCCGCCGAGATTGTCGGCCAGCGCCATGATGGCGCCGCCATGCATCATACCGAAGCGGTTGTTGAGCTCCTCGCGCATCGGCATCTCGGCTTCAACCTTGTCCTTCGACAAGTGCGTGATTTTCATGCCCATGAAGTCGGCCAAACGGCGGTTGCTGGTTGGGATCGCGAATGTCCATATGGTATCTCCTGAATTTCAGTCCCGACCGGCCGCATAGAGCGACCGTAACGGCAGAAAATCCGACACGCGGGTCCCCGGGAAATAGGTCGCCTTGAATGCCGGTCGCGCCTGTAGATGGCTGTACCAGGCGCTGACGCCCGGATATTTGCTCTCCCAGACGCTCGATAGCCCAAGGTCCGCCATACGGTCGATGCTCGGCATCACCAGCACATCGGCGAGGGTGAACTGCTCGCCCATCAGCCACGGTCCCTTGCTTGGCGACCGCCGCATCCATGCGACGGCATGTTTCAGTGAGCTGTTCGAGCGAACGGTCGATTTCTTCCTTCGAGAAACCTTTCGGCGAGCCCATACGCTGAAACAGTTCGCGGCGCACCGGGCGAGGGCCGATCTCGTTTTTCTCGAATTGCTGCTGGTCCTGGCCTTCGAAGCGATAAAGGAAGGCGCGATTGAACGAGGGCACCCGTATCGCGCCGACGGCGACTTCCTCGATGTAATGCGTCCAGGCGCGCATCCGTGCCCGCTCGATGAGGTCGGAAGGCACCAGCGAATTCTGCGGGTACTTCTCGTCGAGATACTCGCAGATCACGCTCGACTCCACGATCGGCGTGCCGTCATCGACCAGGGTAGGGACCACGCCGTTTGGATTGATCGCGAGGTATTCCGGTTTGAGTTGTTCCTTCTTGCCCAGATCGATCCGTACCTCGTCGAACGGTACACCCTTCTCGTGGAGCACCATGCGAACCTTCTGACTGCACGTAGAGTGGGGGGCGTGATACAGCGTCAGCATTGAATTCTCCCGGTCCGCAGAGCGTCATGCTCTAACGCAAAGAGCGCGGCCGAGGCCGCGCTCTTGTCATCAAAGCAGAGACTGGAAGAACTGGCTACCGCGGTTGCGGTACGATGCGAATATAAGGCTTCGGTGTCTTCCAGCCGCCCGGATAGAGTTTTTTGGCCTCCTCGTCGCTGATGGCTCCGCCGAGGATGACGTCTTCGCCCGGTTTCCAGTTGGCCGGTGTGGAGACGCGGTGTTTCGCGGTGAGCTGCAGGGAATCGATCACGCGCAGGACCTCATCGAAATTACGTCCGGTGCTCATCGGATAGACCAGGATCAGTTTGACCTTCTTGTCCGGGCCGATAACGAAGACATTGCGCACGGTCTGGTTGTCGTTCGGTGTACGGCCTTCCGAGGTGCCGCTCGTGCTTGCCGGAAGCATGCCGTAGAGCTTGGAAATCTTGAGGTCGGTGTCGCCGATCATCGGATAGTTCGGGGCGAAGCCCACAACATCCTTGATGTCGGCGGCCCATTTCTTGTGATTGTCGACCGGGTCGACCGACAGGCCGATGATCTTCACATTGCGCTTGTCGAATTCCGGCTTCAGCCGCGCCATGGTGCCGAGTTCGGTGGTGCAGACCGGCGTGAAATCCTTCGGGTGCGAGAACAGCACGACCCAGTGGTCACCGATCCAGTCGTGGAAGCTGATTTTACCTTCGGTCGTTTCGGCCTCGAAATCCGGGGCGGTATCGCCAATAGCCAGCGCCATGAAATCCTCCGTGGTGTTGCCGATATTTTGTGCGATGCGGTCGTAGGAAATGCGTTTCAGCAGTTTATGTACGGCTCAGAGTGCCGCAATACCAGTCCAGTCTCCAGGCATTATCAGCTTTTGTTGAACGGGCGACGACGATAAATCGGTCGTTTCTGCAGCGAATTAGGGAAGATTCCTGCGCAGTCCGCCGCCACGGAATGGCTGGCCTCTGGCGGCTCCCGATCTACGATCCGCTGTGTCAAACGATCACACACCGGTGAGTGGAACGAGCCGAATTGCCGCGAGTTTGCCCTAGTGGCGCCTTTGGGTGGCCACCCTGGCATTGAAGTCTTGAACGATATCATCGAGTTCGAGCGACCAACGCTCGAGCAGGCGACCTTGGTAAAACAGATGCACCTTGATGCGGCATACAACCTCGATATTGCGACGATCACCTCGGTGATCGAGCGCTCAGATATCGTTGTTGCTGCCGCTGCGGAGCGGCTTCCCGCCGGCTACGATCAGATCGATGTTGCGGTGCTGCGCTGGATCGTCGCTGAAGGACAGCGCAGCCGGCGCGTCAGCTACTCCGCAAATTGACCTTTACTGGGTACTTGTCGGCTGCAGCGGCGTGGCCGAAAGCCCTACGGTTCGGCCCGGAAATCCAGCGGCATCGAAATAGCGGGTCGATCCGACCGTCTGCATGTCGAGCACGGTGACGAGGCCGTTCGGCCCCGGATCCGAGGTGACGACACGGCTGGCCACTTCAGGAACAGTCCCGTCTGGCAACGCTTCGCTGAGGACTCGGCCGACTAGTTTGCCTTTGTCTGCCGTGTCGAGATGCATGATCTGGGCGATGGTGCGGCCGAGATCGGCATTGCTGGCCGGAGCCGGATCGACAAACTTCGATTTGAAATCGGGCCCCTGCATCGCCATGAAATTCCAGGTCTCGGCGCGGCTGAATGAGCCGTGCATTCCTTGACCCTGTTGCAAGATCGTGTCGGCGATCTCGACGGTGCAGCGTACCGGCTCGCCACACACCGTATCGAAGGAGCGGAAATTGACTGCTATCGCCGGGTGCGGAGTAATGGCGGAGCCCTCAAGCGCTATGTCGTCGAGCGAAAGAGTGCCGGGGAATTTGCCGAGCTTGGAATTGACAAATAGTCCGCTGACGTAATCTTGAGTCATCAAATAGTCGATCACCTGCTTTGCCAGCTCCTTGTCGCCGTCCGGCAGGTAGATCAAATCCGAACCACCGTTGGCGGCAACAACCACTTTCGGGTTGTTACGATCGCCGCCGATCAAGCCATTGCCGTTCTTGGTGTGCGACCCATCGCCAATGACCTTGTAACCGTCGTCCGGATCCATCAGCGGCAAGTTCAGCGCATGGGAAAGATCGAGCGCGACGAAGCCGAGTGGCAGATGGTTCGGCAAGGTGTCGGCGAAAGATGTCTTCACCGTCGAGCTGGTCTTGCTCTCCTTCGAGATGGTCGTAAAGCCATGGTCAGCGGTCGTAATAATGTCGGTTGTGTCGAGTAGCCCCAGCTGGTCGAGTGCCGAGCGGATTTGCGCGAGATCGTCGTCGGCATTGTGGATCGCGGCGAGCGAAGTCGGACCGTTGATGCCAGGCACCAGGCTGTTGAGACTGTCGCCTTGGTTATGTTGTGAGCCGTCCGGATCGCGCGACCAGAATACCAGGGCGAACGGCTTGTTGCGCTCCTTGAACAGCGGCAGCACCACCCGAGAGGTGACTGAGGCGAAATAGTTCTGCTGGACTACGTTGGCAACCAATGTGCCTGGCGTCGAGACGTTTCCGGCTTTGCCGTTTTCGCCGCGCGATGGCGCCGCAAGCGGCAGATTTGCGGTTTGCAGGCGCGCGGTCATTTCAGTCGAGAGCGGAATGCCTTTTGGCGTTCCAGTAGCGTCGTCAACGAGAATTGTTTGATTGCCGCTCCGCTCGGTCGGGTCGAAGATCAGCGCCGGGCCGATTTTTCCGATCGAGGCCGTGCTGTAGCCCTTGTCGCGGGCGAGTTTCAGTATGGTGGCTTCGTCGAGGTAGTTGCCGTCGAAATGCTCGTCGACGTCGCCGAGCACCGCATCGCTTTCAAGAAACGGCGTCAGCGAATTGCCGGCTCCCGGTACCTGGAACCCGGCATAAATCGTGTTGGAAAAATCGCCGGTATCGCCAAGCATATGGCCGGTAGCCATGCCCGATGCGTTCGCTGTCGTGAAAGTGGGGAACAGCGAGTGGCTGTTGCGCAGGTTTACGCCATCACGCGCGATCGCAGCCATGGTGGGCGCAGTGTTGTCATCGACCATGCGGTACCGCAGTCCGTCGGCGACAAAGAGCACGACGTTGTGCGGCCGATTTGCCGGGGCCTGCGCGAATGACGCTGTCGTCAGGAACGAAAGCATTGCTATGCCCAGAATGGGAAGCACGCGCATCGGACATCTCCGGATCGGGGAAAGGGATCACGGCGGTTCTCGCCACAACATATGACGGCTGTGTGACGGCCCCAACCACGGAGTGTTACGATAGTCGAAACAGTCCAATCGAGCAGGAAAATAAAAAAGGCGGCCACCCAGCGCGGGGAGCCGCCAAAGGTCCGTGCAACGAGGAAACAGGCCCGGACCGAAACTTGCGAGCGGCCATCATGCTCGCAAAGTAAAGTTGCCGGTGGACCGTGAAGATCCACCGGCGGGGAGACTTATTCGCCTTCGGTGCCGATGGCGTAAGCGGTCTCGCCGTGCACCGCGTCGTCACCAACCTTCAGGGTCGCTTCGTCCATGCGCAGCGGCACAATGAAGCCAATCACCTTGAGGATGATGAAGGTCGCGATCACGTTGTACACGATGATGAACGCCGCGCCTTCCGCCTGGAGCAGAAGCTGCGACGCATTGCCGTAGAGCCAGCCGGTCACGCTCACGCCGGGAGCCTCTTTGTCGGTGCCGATGTACTGCAGCATGTCCGGATTGGCGAACACGCCAACCAGCAAGCCGCCGAACAGGCCGGCGACGCCATGGGTCGAGAATACGCTGAGCGTGTCGTCGACCTTCATCATGAACGAAGTCTTCTGGAGCTTGTTCATGCTGAGCCACGGAACGATGCCCGCGACCACGCCGATGGCGATGGCGCCCCAGCCATCAACATAACCAGCACCCGGAGTGATGGCGACCAGACCGGCAATCATGCCGTTGACCGCACCGATCACGGACGGTTTGCCGTAGGCCATTTTGTCGAGGACGGTCCAGACCAGCAGGGCAACCGCGGTAGCAGTGTTGGTGTTGAGAACCGCGGCGCCGGCGTCAGCATTGGCGAAGTACGGGTCGCCGCCGTTGAAGCCGTTCCAACCGATCCACAGGATGCCGGCGCCGACGAGCGTCACCAGCAGGCTGTTCGGCGGGAAGTTATCGCGGTCAGCTTGCAGTCGCGGGCCGACGACCCAGGCAGCGATAAATCCTGAGGAGGCAGCGGCGAGATGGATCACGTATCCGCCCGAGAAGTCAGCGACGCCCAAGCCGGCGAGCCAACCGCCACCCCAGATGCTGAATGCGCCCACGGTGTAAACCAGCGTCATCCATACTGGACAGAAGATCATCCAGGCGGTGAAGTTCATGCGGCCAAGTACTGAGCCGGCAAGAATGATGACGGTAATCGCGGCGAACACGAACTGGAAGTAGACCAGCGTCGCCATCGGAAAGGCGAGCGCGGGCATGCCGGAGGCAGCCGCAGGAATTGTCGCCTGCCCGAGAGTGAACGAAGCTGAGGTAGCCAAGCCAGGCATTCCCAAGAAGGGGAACCATTGCGGGCCGAACGCCATGTTGTAGTCAAACAAGACCCAGACGACGAGAACCGAAGCGAACGCGTACATCGCCATAAAGGCGGAGTTGATCGCCCACTTCTTTTTGACGATGCCGCCGTAGAGGACGACGAGGCCAGGAATGCTTTGCAGTCCGACGAACGTGGCAGCTGCCAACTGCCAAGCATTGTCGCCGGTATCTAGCCATTGTGGTGACGGAACGAGTGCCATTGTGGTGTGCCTTCCCCCAATAATGCCCCTTGTGCACAGGGCACACGGGCCGGAACGGATTGATCGGATACAATTTCTATGCCAGTTAATCGGTCAAGGTTTTCAATGGCTTGATCAACATTCATCGCGTGTCTGGCCAAAAACTCTACAGAGTGGCTAAAAAGTAGGCAGTAGCAATGGTTGAATTTTGGACGACTAGGCCAATGGCCGTAATAGTTCTTGCAATGGCCTATGGCGTTGCCACTCCAGCGATTAGTCTCGCGGCCGAGCACGGCCAGCGCGCGATCACATGCATGAACACGTCGAGCGGGACGAAGTGGCAGATCGAGGTCGATTACGACCAGCATACGGTCGACGCCAATCCGGCAAGCATCAGCAAAAATGAAATCGCGTGGCGCGACCGCAAAGATGGCTGGCGCTATACGCTGGACCTGAAGACCGGCGAGCTTGCCGTCGTTTTTGCATCCTCCATGGGAGGCAACACGTATTTTCATCGTTGCCTGATCGATAATTGAACTCACGAGCGCGGCGTTGCACTTTCCGCGTCATATTTCTGGGCAGACCAGTGCCCGCAAATTTAAGGACACGGGGCGATGGCCGAGCGGGTTTCCGGCGTAAAAGCGAGCGTAGGTTTCGCTTCGGAGACCGGTCCGCGCAAAGCTAATGAAGATTTCGGCGGCGCCGTATTTGGTTGGGAGCTGACGCCGCCGCGCCATGACGTCATAGCGGCGGTCGCCGATGGCATCGGCGGCGCGAAGGGTGGGCGCATTGCCTCCGAGACCGCGGTCCGTGGCTTCCTTGACGGCTTTTGCGATCTTCCTGAAACGATGGAAGTGCGGCGCGCCGCGGCGACCGTTATCAGTTCGCTCAATGGCTGGATCTTCGGACAAGGCAAGCGCGATCCGGAACTTGCCGGCATGGGCAGCACTTTCACGTCGATAGTGTTGCGTGGCCGTATTGCGCACATTCTGCACGTCGGTGACTCACGGGCCTACCGGTTCGCCGGCAATCGCTTGACGCTGCTGACCACCGACCATGTGCGCGATGCGCCGCCCGGCGGCGGCCGCTCCAATATTCTGACGCGAGCGCTTGGCGTCGAGACCGAAGTGCGGCTCGACTACGCGACCCAGCCTATGGCGTTGCACGACAGGTTTCTGCTGTGCAGCGACGGCGTACACGCTTATTCTGACGCCAGAGGCGATGAGCGAAGTCATGCGCGCGCGCTCGGCCGCCGACGACACGGCGCGTGAGCTGGTGCGCGCGGCTCTCGACGCGGGCTCCAGCGACAATTGCACCGCGCTGGTGATGGATGTGGTCGAACTGCCGACCGCGGAGTCTGCCACTGAGGTCGGCAGCAACATCATGCAACTGCCGTTGATCCCGGTGCCGGTTGTCGGCGAAGCGGTCGACGGTTTTCTGCTCAAGGTGCTGGTATCCGACGGCCGCTATAGCCGCTTGTTCGGCGCGATCGATGAAGTCGAAGGCGGCGAGGTGGTGCTGAAGTTTCCGAAGCCGCAGGTCGCAGCCGTCGCAACGTATCATGCCGCTTTCGTTCGCGAGGCTTGGGTCGGTGCGCGCGTCAGCAGTCCGTGGATCGGCCGCATCATTGAATTGCCGCCCGGGCGGCAAACCTGCCTCTACACCGTGATGCCGCTTTATCAGGGCGAGTTGTTGTCGGGCCGCATCGCGCGGCGTCCATCGGTCGGTCTCGAAGAAGGGCGTAATATCGCGATCAAGCTTGCCCGCGGCGTCGCGGCGCTGCATCGCGCCGGCATCATTCACCGCGACATCAAGCCGGATAACATCATTCTCGAGGGCGGCGGTTCGCTCAAGCTGATCGATCTCGGCGTGGTGCGCGTGCCCGGCCTCGAGGATTTTCCGCCAGAGGATATCCCCGGTACGGTCGGTTACATGGCGCCGGAAATGCTAGCGGGCGAACCGGGCAACGAGGCGACCGATATGTACGCGCTCGGCGTCACTATGTTCCGCGCTTTCGCCGGCGAATTTCCCTACGGCAATCTCGACGCGGTCAATCCGCCGCGCAAAAACCCGGCCGACGCCGCTTGTCTGACCTGCGGCCGGATCTTCCGGCCTGGCTTCAGGCCGCGCTGGGTCGCGCCATCGCGCCCGATCCTGCCGAGCGGTTTCGCGACATGAATGAGTTCGCCGTCGAGATGGAGCGTGGGCCGGAGCGCATGCCGCTCAGCGCGCGGCGGCCACTGACATTTATACGAGCGATCGCCGTGCGATTCTGGCAGGGCGTATCTGCCGTGCTTGCTGGCGGTCGCACTGCGTGGCGTCGTGGTGGCTACACTGGGGTCACTAAAGCGCAAGGAAGATCAGAATGCGCCGGATGCTCTGGCTCTGCTGTTCGCTGTTCTGTTGCGCTCTGCGTCTGCGCCCGCGCAGGCGGAGGATTACCCGACCGCGGCCGATCCGCATCCTGGTGCCTTACGCGCCGGGTGGCATTGCCGATATCGCCGCGCGCATCGTCGGCGCCAAACTCAGCGAAGCTCTGGGGCCAGCAGGTCGCGGTGGAGAACCGGCCCGGCGGCAACGGCTTCATTGCGATGGAAGCGACCGCCCACGCGACGCCTGACGGCTATACGCTGGTGATGTGCACGGTCGGCGATATCGCGATCAATCCGGCGCTGTTCAAGGACATGCCTTACAATGTCGATCGCGACTTCGCGCCGGTCGCCGCGGTGAGCGACGCGCCGATGGTGCTCGCGACCAATGGCGGCTCTTCCTACAAGCGCGTTGCCGATGTCATTGCCGCCGCCAAGGCGCAGCCGGGCACCCTCGATGTCGGCACGCCCGGTTACGGCAGCATCAATCAGCTCGTGCTGGAGTCGATGGCGCTTGATACCGGCACCAAGTTCGTCCACGTGCCGTATAAGGGCGGCGCGCCGGCGGCGCAGGCGCTTGGTCGCCGGCGACATTCCGCTTGGTGTGCTGGCAAGTTCATCGGTCGCGCCACATGGTGCCGAGCGGCAATATCCGCGTGCTCGCGGTGACCATCGACTAAACGCTCGCCGCTCAATCCGGAATGGCCGACCATGCAGGAAGAGGGCGTGCCGGCGACATCAATGCGTCGAACTGGACCGCGTTGCTCGCGCCGGCCGGTACGCCGCAGCCGATCCTCGACAAGCTCAATGCCGCAGGTGGTGAAAATCCTCGATATGCCGGACGTGAAGGAGCGCTTCGCCGCCGGCGGCGTCTCCACCATTCCGTCGACGTGCTGCCGAACTCACGGCACGTATCAAGCGCGAGGCCGCCGTCTACGGCGTCGTGATCCAGAAGGCCGACGTCCACGTCGATTGACATTTGTCAGCTACGCCACCGCAAAGCGAAAGGGCCGGTTCGCGGGATCAGTGCAATGTTCAAGCGAATTCTGATTGCCAATCGCGGCGAGATCGCCTGCCGCATCATCAAGACCGCCCGCCGGATGGGGATTGCCACCGTCGCGGTCTATTCCGAAGCCGACCGCGACGCGCTCCATGTCGAGATGGCCGATGACGCCGTCCTGATCGGCCCGCCGCCCGCGGCGCAGAGCTATCTGGTCATCGACAAGATCGTCGCCGCCTGCAAATCGAGCGGCGCCGAAGCGGTGCATCCGGGCTACGGCTTTCTCTCCGAGCGCCAGGCCTTCGCCGAAGCGCTGGCCAAAGCCGGCATCGTCTTCATCGGGCCGAACCCGAAGGCGATCGGCGCCATGGGCGACAAGATCGAAAGCAAGAAGGCCGCGGCCGCCGCCAACGTCTCCACCGTGCCGGGCTATCTCGGCGTGATCGAGGACGACGCAGCAGGCCGCGCAGATCGCCGACGAGATCGGCTATCCGGTGATGATCAAGGCCTCGGCCGGCGGCGGCGGCAAGGGCATGCGCATCGCCCACAGCCGCGACGAAGTCGCCGAGGGCTTTGCCCGCGCCCGCTCCGAGGCGAAGTCGAGCTTCGGCGACGACCGCGTCTTCATCGAGAAATTCATCACCGATCCGCGCCACATCGAAATCCAGGTGCTGGGCGACAAGCACGGCAACGTCATCTATCTCGGCGAGCGCGAATGCTCGATCCAGCGCCGCAACCAGAAGGTCATCGAGGAATCGCCGAGCCCGCTGCTCGACGAAGCGACGCGCAAGACGATGGGCGAGCAGGCGGTCGCGCTGGCCAAGGCCGTCGGCTACGACAGCGCCGGCACCGTCGAGTTCGTCGCCGGCCAGGACCGCAGCTTCTACTTCCTGGAGATGAACACGCGCCTGCAGGTCGAGCATCCGGTGACCGAGCTGGTCACCGGCATCGATCTGGTCGAGCAGATGATCCGCGTCGCGGCCGGCGAGCCGCTTACGCTCAAGCAGAGCGACGTCAAGCTCAACGGCTGGGCGGTCGAGAGCCGCATCTATGCCGAGGATCCTTACCGCAATTTTGCGCCGTCGATCGGCCGGCTGGTGCGCTATCGGCCGCCGGCCGAAGGCGACGCATGACGGCGTCACGGTGCGCAACGATACCGGCGTCACCGAAGGCGGCGAGATTTCGCTCTATTACGATCCGATGATCGCCAAGCTCGTCACCCACGCCCCGACGCGCGAACGCGGCGATCGACGCACAGGCCGACGCGCTCGACGCCTTCACCATCGAGGGCATCCGCCACAACATCCCGTTTCTGTCGGCGATCATGCAGCATCCGCGCTGGCGCGCCGGCAAGCTCTCGACCGGCTTCATCGCCGAGGAATTTCCGAAAGGCTTTGAGCGCACGCCGCCGACGGGAGCCATGGCGCGCACCATCGCCGGTGTCGCTGCCGCGATCGATCTATGTGCTCGGCGAGCGCAAGCGGCAGATTTCGGGGCAATTGAACACGGCGCTGATGCGCGAGCGCCATCGCGCCGTGTTCGCTCGGCGGCGAGGAAATCCTGGTCGATGTCGAGCGCGACGGCGGCGCCATCGTGGTGCATTTCGACGACGGCACGACTCAGCCGCTTTGGCTCCAACTGGTTGCCGGGCATGCCGCTGTGGTCGGGCACGGTCGACGGTGAGCCGGTCGCCGTGCACGTCCGCATGATCCCGAACGGCTTTGAGCTTGCCTATCGCGGCGTCGAGACCAAGGCCTTCGTCTATACCGAGCGCGAAGCCCGTTACGCGCGGCTGATGCCGGTGAAGACGCTGTCCGACAGCGGCAAAGCGGTGCGCTGCCCGATGCCGGGCCTGGTGGTCTCGATCGCCGTCACCGAAGGGCAGGAGGTCAAGGCCGGCGAGACGCTGGCCGTGGTCGAGGCCATGAAGATGGAAAACATCCTGCGCGCCGAGCGCGACGGCACCATCAAGAAAATCCGCGTCAAGCCGGGCGACAGCGTCGCGGTCGACGCGGTGATCATGGAATTCGCCTGAAGACCGGTCGCCGAATCTGGCATCATGCGGCTTCGCCGGACCGATCACATGCAGGCGCTACGCTTTCTGTTCTCGCCGTCCGGACGGCTTGGGCCGCAAGCCTTCGTTATCGCCGCTGATCGCCGTTTATGCCGCCGGCGCGGCGGCGCAATGGCTCACGGTGCCGGATATTCTGCGCGCAGCCGGCTTCTGGCCGTTCGCTGCTGGCGCAAGCGCGTGCTGATCTGGGTCTGGTTCGCGCTTCACGCCAAGCGGCTGCGCGATGCCGGCCGCTCGACCGGTCTCGCTGCCGGTGCGGCGCTGCTTTACGCGCTGTCGAGTCGTGCTGCTGCTGATCGTGGCGACGGGTTACTTCGAGCACTCGCCGCAGGACGATCGATCCGAATGCCGACTGGACGCGCTCAACCTCATTCTGTTTGTCATGGTCGATCGCGGCCCTGGCGCAGATCGCGAGCTCACGATCTCGGCTGGCTATCGTCACCGTCTGATGGTGCTGGCGTTTCTGCCTTGATCGTCGCGGTCGCCGTGACGCTGTGGGCGGCGACGCGGCCGAGCGCCGTTGAGACAAAACCGGTGATGCTGCACTTCGCCTACGGCTCGAACATGCACCGCGCCGTCATGCGGCGGCATGCGCCGGCCGCGGAACCGCTCGGCGTCGCCGAGCTTGCCGATCATCGCTTCGTCATCACCGCCGACGGCTATGCCTCGGTCGAGCGTGCGCTCGCGCAAACGGTCCACGGCGTGTTGTGGCGGATCACGCCGCGCGACCGCGTCACGCTCGACGGCTGGGAGAATGTCGCCGGCAAGCTTTACCGCGCCGAGACGATGCCGGTGCGTCACGGCGGCCGGCTGCACCGGGCGCTGGTCTATGTTGCGCGGCCGCGCGCGAGGGGCGCCCGAAGGCCGGTTATATGGAGCTCGTGGTCGCGGCGGCGCGCGCAATGGAAATTGCCGGACGGCTTATATCCTGCGCCTGCAGCACTGGCTGCCGGCGGGTCCCGCGGCTGCGGGCACGCGCAAGCTCGGAGACATCGAGTGGACGTGATCCGGCACGTCGTGATCCGCGGCCGGGTGCAGGGCGTCGGCTATCGCGCCTGGACCGAATACACCGCGCTCGAGCGCGGCCTGCAAGGCTGGGTGCGCAATCGCCGCGACGGCGCGGTCGAAGCGCTGTTTGTCGGGTCGCCGGACGTTGTCGCCGCGATGATCGCGGCTTGCAACGAAGGTCCGCGCGGTTCGCGCGTCGATGGCATCGATCAGCGCGACGGCACGGCTGAGGAGCTCGCGCTGCGCCGGCGCGGCGAATTGTTCTCGGTGCTGCCGACGGCCTGATTGTCGACGCGTTGCGCCGAACAGCGGCTCGAACGCGCGCGCGCAACGCCATGTCGACTTCCGGCATCGAAACCGTCACGCCAAGATCGGCAAGCGAGGTGACGCCGTAGCGCGGCTCGGAAACGCCGCACGGCACGATGCCGGAAAAATGCGAAAGCTCCGGCTCGACGTTGAGCGCAAAGCCGTGCAGCGTCACCCAGCGCGGCACGCGAATGCCGATGGCCGCGATCTTGTCCTCGAAGCCGTCGCCCTTATCCGGCCGGCGCACCCATACGCCGATGCGGTCGTCGCGCCGCTCGCCGCGCACATTGAAGGCGGCCGAGCGTGCCGGATGATCCATTCCTCGATGGTGGCGACGAAGCGGCGCACGTCCGGCGCGCGGCGCTTGAGATCGAGCATGACATAGCCGACGCGCTGGCCGGGGCCGTGATAGGTGAATTGCCCGCCGCGCCCGGCGGTGTGGACCGGAAACCGCGCGTCGATCAGTTCCTGCGGCTGCGACGACGTGCCGGCGGTGTAGAGCGGCGGATGCTCGATGAGCCAGACCAGCTCGCGCGCTTCGCCGCGCGCGATCGCTTCGGCGCGCGCGGTCATGGCCGCAAGCGCAGCTGTCGTAATCGACCAGGCCGTCGCTCACGCGCCATTCGACCGGGGGCGACGCCGGCTGGCGGCAAAAGCCCAATCGTCAGGTCGCCGCGCGTGTTAACCACCCGATAACCATGGCGTGGCGATAGAATATCGCAGCGAAAGCCAAGCGACAAAACCTGCGCGGGGGCCCCTTGCCGACACTCGACAATGTCTCGATCGATATCGCGGTGGTGCTCGGCACGACCTCCATGCCGATCCATCAGGTGCTCCGTCTCGGCCGCGGCGCCATCATCGAGCTCGACTCCTCCGAGGAAGACGAGGTCCGCATCCTCGCCAACAACATGCCGGTGGCCAAGGGCACCGTGATCGTCAGCGGCAACAAGATCGCCGTCGAGGTCAAGGAGCTGTTGCCGCGCTCGCCCGAGGCGAACCTAGCGCATCGCCGGGCTACACGGCCGCAGCCCTTGTCCGCCTAGAACCGACCTGTTACATCCGCGCCGTCGCGCCAGCCGGGCGCGCATTCCACCCACATGCGGCCGTGGCGGAATTGGTAGACGCACTAGCTTGAGGTGCTAGCGGGGCAACCCGTGGAGGTTCGAGTCCTCTCGGCCGCACCAGTCTGCGAGCTTCGGCTCGGCAAGCCAAAAGAAGAAAAGGGACTGACGACGCGGCGTGCTCGCCACAGCTCAGTGCGCCGGCGTCGCCATGGCGGCCATCGGCGAGAGAAGCTCGGCGTGTTGTCCGGCGCCCGGGCGAGCGCGGGCGTGACGATGGACGATGATGAGACGGGCGTGCTGCGTGCGGCCGTGGCGCGGCTCGCTCTGCTCGCTCGAGTCATTTGCTGCCGCGCTCGGCGGCGGCTCGAGCGCCGCGTCGGCAATCTCCCGTTCCTGCACCGGCCAACCGATATCGAGCAGGCTCGGCGCCGGCAGCTGCGCGGCGGAGGAGGGCATCGCGACCAGAGCCTGATAGGGCCACGGCGAGGTTGCGGTGCCGGCTTCGATTGACGGCATATCGACTTCGATGTCCGCCGTGCTCGCCACGCGACTGAGCGCGTAATGCGGATCGAATGCGCCCTCGTCGGGCGCCGGTAAGTCCGCCGTTTCGGTACGGGGACAGGATGATCTCGGCCAGATCGGTGCATCGCCGCGTTATCGATGAGATCTGCTGCGCCAACGTCCAGGCGACTGTCCGTTTCGCTTGCGGCGGCGACCGCTGCGGCCACCGAAGCCGGAGTCGGCACGATCTGCACCAGGCGGAAGCCGTTGTCCTTCAGCTCCTTCAATATGTCCGGCAACGCTGTTGACAGTCCACGGATGGATATCGTGGAGCAACAAGATGCCGCTTGCCGCCTTTTCGAGCCGGCTCAGCGCCAGTGAAACGATCTGCTTCGCCGAGATGTGGCGGTGCCAGTCGTCTTCGACGGTATCGGTACTAGAACACGGCCATCTATCGATCGGCAAGCTCCGCCTCCGCGGCGTCGGAGCGCGCGAAAGCCGGGAAAGCGAAAGAACGGCGCGACCTCGTCGGATCGCCGAGCGCCGTGTCCACATCGGCAATGCCGCCATCGATCTCCCATCGAATCTTCTCGTCCGATATGCCGAAACGCAGCGGATGATCCTGGCTGTGCGTGCCGAGGTGTGGCCGTCTCATAAATGCGTTTCACCACCGTCGGGAAAGGCGCGCCATTTCGCCGACCAGGAAGAAGTCGCCTTGACGCATTGCGACGCGAGGATATCGAGCACACGGGTGGTCTACGGCGGCAGCGGGCCGTCATCGAAGGTCAGGACGACCTCATGGTCTTCAAGCGGCAGCGGCAGCGATTGCGCATAATTAGCGATGCCGAGGCGCTGATAGTCGGCTCGGGTCGATGGTCGATCACGCGGCTGGTGCCGATGGCGTCGGGATGGTCCGGGCAGTCCGCGGCAAAGACGGTGTTGCGGCGCCGATCGTGACGGCCAGACCACCGCGCGGCAAAACCGCAGTGAAACAGGAAAACCCGGCGAAACGCATTTCCACTCGGAACCTTGGTTCCCGATATCTGAAAACCGCGCCCGAGCGCACCTTACCCAGCTTCATAGATTAACGGCACATTAACGGGGCGCCCAATGCGCTGTTGATAAGTCAACGCTGTACGGGCTTTTCCTCACCGTTAACATACGGTTTCCTATGCTGCGCACCGGGGAATTGCAAGACGGGGCGTTTGCGTATGAAGGCCGCTGCGGCAGCCCGAACCTGGTGGGCGGCACTCCGGCGGCATTCCCACGCTTCGGAACGTGAATTAGCGCTCAACGCGGCCTCGCAGATATCGTCTTATGTGCTGATCGGTTTAGCGGTGGCGATGCTGGCTTGGCGCCATCGTCGGGCTCGTGGTGACGATGCATGAAGACAGCCGGCTTGCTGCGGAGCGGCATGCCGCGTTGCAACTCGTTCTTGACGAACTGCAAGGGCCGTACCGGCGCAAGCCGGCCACTTCGACCGTAGCCTGCTTGAGGCCATGGCGCGCCGTACCGGTCTGAACGATCTGCGCTTTGACACAGATGATGGAGCGGTTGTCGGCCGCGAGGTGCAATCGCTGCACGACGAGCAAGGCCGCATCCTTGGCTGGTTCAGCTGGGCGCCTGACCGGACGCTGATCCGTTGCCTTGATCTGGCTTTGGGGCATCATGGGTGCTCTCGGCATCGCGCTCGGCACGTGCGCGTTGCTGGCTGGCGGATTGATCCTGCGGCTTGCGCGCACGCTCGTCGCCAATCGGCGTACGATCCGCAAACTCACCAGCGAGGATCCGCTAACCGGATTGCCCAATCATCGGGTGATGCTGGAAAAGCTGAACGCAGGCGCTTGAGAAACGTCAGTCCGGTAACGTCGTGCTGGCGCTGATCGATCTCGACGGGTTTCGCGACGTCAACGATAGCCAAGGGCGGTCCGGTGGCGACGCGTTGATGAGACAAGTCGCCGAACGCTTGCAGGCGTCGTTGCCGCCAAACGTGCAGTTCGGACGATTCGAAGACGACGAATTTGCCGCCATCATGGAAAGCAATAACGGTGACGATGCAGCGATGCTTGCGGAATCGCTGCGCGGTTCACTGTCGCGGCCGATTTTCATGGAGCAAAACTGGCAGGTCACGGCGGGTATCGGCATTGCGCAAGCGCCGGCCGACGGCAACACCGCCGAGGAACTGAGCCGCCGCGCCGATCTTGCGTTGCGCGCGGCCAAGCGCAAAGGCCGCGGCACGGTTCAAACTTTCGAACCTGTTATCGAGATGGACAATGCCGAGAAGAGTTTCATCCGGCGCGAGCTTGAAGCCGCCATCGCGGCGTGCTCGCTTGAAGTCCATTATCAGCCGGTCGTAGCCGCCGCAGGCGCCGGCATGATTGGCGTTGAAGCGCTGTGCCGCTGGCATCATCCGGTACGCGGCGCGATCGCACCGTCGGTTTTTATTCCGCTCGCCGAGCAGAGCGGTCTGATGCCTGCACTTGGCGAATTCGTCCTGCGCCGCGCTTTGACAGACGGGGCGCGTTGGCCGAACCTGACCGTTGCGGTGAATCTTTCGCCGCTGCAAATCCGCGATCCAAAGCTTTTGGACCTGATCGCCGGGATCGCCCGTGAGAGCGGAATTGCGCCGTCCCGCGTCATCCTCGAAATCACCGAAAGCGTTTTGATCGAGGACCCGCAAGCCACGCAGCAGCGGCTCGAGGCGCTGCGCGCTCTTGGCGTAGGGCTCGCGCTCGACGATTTTGGCACCGGCTATTCCAGCTTGAGCTATCTGCAGAAGTTTCCGTTCAGCCAGATCAAGATTGACCGTGCATTTGTTGCTTCTCTCGGCTCGACGGCCACCGCCGGCGCCGTCATTCAGTCGATCGTCACGCTCGGGCATGCACTCGGCATGAAAGTATTGGCTGAAGGCATCGAGACCGATGAACAACGCGTGCTATTGCGGCTCGCCGGTTGTGATGAGATGCAGGGCTACCTGTTTGGCAAGCCGCGGGCCGCGGAAGTCGTCGACAAGGCGGTGGCAAGACTGGCGGCTCCTGAAGTCCCGCGGGTACGCCGATTGGCACGCTGACACGACCGTTACCAAGGACTATTTATGAGCGAAGACCATTTAGTGGTCAGGGCCTGCGGCCTCCATGCCGTCGGCGTGGGAGCGCGTCATGGTGCAGAACAGCTTTCCCGGCCTCAATTTCGGCCTCGGCAGTGACATCGATATGTTGCGCGACACGGTGCGCGCGTTTGCCCAGAACAAGATCGCCCCGCACGCCGACGAGATCGATCGCGCCAATAAATTTCCCCGTGAGTTGTGGCCACTTCTCGGCGAGCTCGGCCTTCTCGGCGTTACGGTTGAGGAAGAACTCGGCGGGGCAGGGCTCGGCTATCTCGCCCATTGCGTGGCGATGGAGGAGATTTCGCGCGCGTCGGCGGCGGTTGGCCTGTCCTACGGCGCGCACTCCAACTTGTGCGTCAACCAGATCAGGCGCAACGGGAGCGACGAGCAGCGAAAGCGCTATTTGCCGAAGCTGATCTCCGGCGAGCACGTCGGCGCGCTGGCGATGTCGGAGCCGGAAGCGGGTTCCGATGTGGTCTCCATGCGCACGCGCGCAGACCGTAAGGGCGACCACTTCGTTCTCAACGGCTCGAAGATGTGGATCACCAACGGCCCGGTCGCCGATACGCTTGTGGTTTATGCCAAGACCGATCGTACCGCGGGCGCACGCGGCATCACGGCATTTATTATTGAGAAAACCTTCAAGGGATTTTCCGCCGGGCAAAAGCTCGACAAACTCGGCATGCGCGGCTCCGATACCAGCGAGATCGTATTTCAGGATTGCGAAGTGCCGGCCGAGAACGTCCTCGGCGTCGTCGGCAACGGGGTCAACATTTTGATGTCAGGCCTCGATTACGAGCGCGCGGTGCTCGCCGCTGGACCGCTGGGTGTGATGCAGGCCTGCCTCGACCTCGTTCTGCCTTATGTGCATCAGCGCTCGCAGTTCGGTCAGCCGATCGGAAAGTTTCAGCTGATCCAGGCCAAGCTCGCCGACATGTATGTGACGCTGAACGCGTCGAAGTCCTACGTTTACGCGGTGGCGCGCGCCTGCGACCGCGGCGAGACCACCCGCGAGGATGCCGCCGGTGCCATTCTTTATGCGGCAGAGCGCGCCACCTGGATGGCGCTGGAGACGATCCAGTGCCTCGGCGGCAACGGCTATATCAACGATTTCCCGGCGGGGCGGCTGTTGCGCGATGCCAAGCTCTACGAGATCGGCGCCGGCACCAGCGAAATCCGCCGTATGCTGATCGGGCGGGAGCTTTTTGAGAAGACGCGGTAGGGCTCAGCCCAGCCGCCGGTCGTATTCCAACACCGCGTTGAGCAGCACCTGCGCACCGGCGGCGCATTCATCGAAACTGGTCGACTCCGCTTCGTTGTGCGAAATGCCGCCTGCGCAGGGCACGAAGATCATCGTGGTCGGCGCAACACGGGCGATGTAGGCGGCGTCGTGCCCGGCGCCCGAGATCATGTCGCGCGATGTGAGGCCGGCTTTGGCGGCGCCGGCGCGCACGCATTCGATCAATTCCGGGGCGAATTCGATTGCCGGCGAATGCCAGATTCGCGTCTCGCTGAAACCGAGCTTCAACGGTTCCATGATCGCGCGTAGTGAGGCGCGGAATTTCGCTCTCCATCTCATCCAGAACCTTTTCGTCCGGGTGGCGGAAATCAACGGTGAAGAACACTTCGCCGGGCACGACGTTGCGGCTGTTCGGCTTATTCTCGATCAGGCCGACGGCGCCGACGGCGTCCGGGGCATATTCGCGGGCGATCGCGTCGATGCGCTCGATCATGCGGGCCGCGCCGAGGAGTGCGTTCTTGCGCCGCCCCATTGGAGTTGAGCCGGTGTGCGCTTCCTGCCCGGTGACGGTCACTTCGTACCAGCGCATGCCTTGCACGCCCTGAACGACGCCAATCGTGCGACTTTCGTCTTCGAGGATCGGGCCCTGCTCGATGTGCAGTTCAAACATGGCGCCGAACTTGTGCGCGCCGGCCTTTCCGCTGCCTTTGTAGCCGATGCGGTAAAGCTCTTCGCCGAAAGTCTTGCCGTCGCGATCGGTGCGCGCGTAGGCGTAGTCCGGTGTAAACACGCCGGCGAAGACGCCAGAGGCCAGCATCGCCGGCGCGAAACGCGAGCCTTCCTCGTTGGTCCAGTTGACGATCTCTACCGGCGCGTTGGTCTCATAGCCGGTCTCGTGGAGCGTCCGCATGGCCTCGAGCGCGCCGAGTACGCCGAGCGTGCCGTCGAACTTGCCGCCGGTCGGTTGGGTGTCGAGATGCGACCCCATCGCGATTGGCGGCAGACTGTCGTTCCGTCCCGGCCGCCGCGCGAACATGTTGCCGACTTCGTCGACCGTGACGGTGCAGCCGAGCACCTCGCATTGCGCCTTGAACCAATCGCGGACCTGGCGATCGAGGTCAGTCAGCGTCAGCCGGCAGATGCCGCCCTTCGGCGTGCCGCCGATTTGCGCCGTCTGCATCAGCGTGTCCCAAAGCCGCTGGGGATTAATTTGCAGATTTTGCAACGCCAAGCCTCCACCAAGCGACATAATCTACGGAATTGCCGTTTGAACCAAGCGGCCCGAAAGCGCGACTGGAGAAGACAATGATATGCCGGATCGCATTAGCCGCGTTCGCGCTGCTGTTCGCCAGCTTGCCGGCGACCAGCGCATTTGCGCAACGCCGCAAACCGACCGCCGTCGAGAGCGCGGCGATCCACGTTTGTGCCGTAAAAAATCAGGACGATTTTGACAAAGGTGAGCAAGACTGTCTGTTCAAGCTCGTTGGAGATCCGTGCATCGGCAAGCTCGGGGCGGCCGGCGATGCGACGACGGCCGATTGCTACTATGTCGAAGAGGCGATCTGGGACGATCTGCTCAACGAAAACTACAAAACCCTGCTTGCTACGCTCGATAGCGAGCAAGCAGCCAAGGCGCGCATCATGCAGCGTGATTGGATCGCGTATCGCGACAGCACGTGCCAGTTCTACTACGACAAAATTCGCGGCTCGATGGCGATTATGATGCAGGCCGCCTGTGTTACCCGTGAGACCGCTCGGCGAGCTATGCTTCTCGGGTTTTTCAGTCGACTTTAGTGCGCTTGCCGACCAAGTCTAACTCATTGAATCAACGACGAATCAGCTATGATGGCGCAGCCGGTCACGCGGGAAAGCGCCATGCTGCGGGTGCGATTGAAAGCCGACGGCCGTTTGGTCGAAATACTGCCAGACGGTAGTGAGCGTGAGATTGCTTCGGATCCGCGGTCGATCGCGACGGCAGCGCATAATGCGGCTCGGGCCGCCGCCGGCCGCCTCGACGATGCCGCCTATGCCCGCAACGTCCGCAGCCGGACCGGATTGACCCAGACCGTATTTGCCGCGCGCATCGGCGTGCCGGTCGAGACGGTGCGCAATTGGGAGCAGGGCAAGCGCTCACCGCGCGGTCCCGCACGGGCGCTGCTCAAGGTACTTGAAGAGGCGCCGGAGGCCGCTTTCGCAGTGCTCGCGAAAGCGCGTTAGTCCTCAGCGCGAAAACTGCCGGACTGGCTTCCGCCAACAAATTTGCGGAAACCTTCGGCACGCAGCATGCAGGCTGGACAGGTGCCGCAACCGTAGCCCCACGCGTGGCGTAGCCCACGCTCCCCGCGATAGCAGGTGTGCGTTTCCTCCATAAGCATATCGACCAAGGCCTGACCGCCGAGATCGAAAGCCATCTGCCAGGTCGCGGCTTTGTCGATCCACATCAGAGGCATATGCAGTACGAACCGGCGTTCCATGCCGAGGTTAAGCGCCACCTGCATCGCCTTGATGGTGTCGTCACGGCAATCCGGATAGCCCGAGTAGTCCGTCTCGCACATACCGCCGATGATGTGCGAGATGCCACGCCGGTAAGCGAGCGCGGCGGCGAAGGTCAGAAAGACAAGGTTGCGCCCTGGTACAAAGGTCGTCGGCAAGCCGTTTGCGCCGAGTTCAATCTCGACGTCCCGGGTGAGGGCGGTATCGGAGATGGCACCGAAGGTGCCAAGATCGAGCGTGTGATCTTCACCGAGGCGCGCCGACCATTTGAATTGCTTCCGTAGCCAATCACGGATTCCAGGACGACGATCCAATTCTACCCGGTGTCTCTGACCGTAATCGAATCCTACCGTCTCGACGTGATCGAAGCGGTCCAAAGCCCACACGAGACACGTCGAGGAGTCCTGACCTCCCGAGAACAATACAAGCGCCTTGCTCGCATCCCGGCTCATGGGCATTTTCGCTTTTCAGGGAGAGCCATCACGTTGATCTCGGTTCTATTTTGACGTTGCTAGCACGGGCAAAGGACACGCCAAAGTGCAGCGGAACCTCTCCTCAATCGTGGGCATTGGGGTGGAATTGCGCCGCCGGATAGCCGATCCTCGCGTTTCGCAATCGCGGCAATGATAGAAACTCGATTGAGGTTGGGCGTGGATAAGATCGAACCAGCACCTGTCGTCGAGGCCAAGGGCGCAAAAATTCCACTGCTGGGCCTGGGCACCTGGGATCTACGTGGGCGGGTCTGCGCGCGCGTGGTCGAACAGGCGTTACGCCTCGGCTATCGGCACATCGATACCGCCCAGATGTACGAGAACGAGCGCGAGGTCGGTGAGGGGCTGCGTGCCTCCGGTGTCAGGCGCGACGATGTATTCGTCACCACGAAAATCTGGCCTAGCCATTTTGCTCCGCTTGAGCTTGAGCGCTCAGCGCGCGAGCGGCTGGCGCAGCTTCGGCTCAGCGAGGTCGATCTGTTGTTGTTGCATTGGCCCAATCCGCAAATTCCGCTCGCCGAGACGCTCGGTGCTCTCGCAAAGGTCAAACGCGAGGGATTGGCTCGCCATATCGGCATTTCCAATTTTACCGTGGCGCTGATCGAGGAGGCGTTGCAGGTGAGCAGTGAGCCGCTGGTCTGCGACCAGTTCGAATGTCACCCGTTTCTCGACCAGTCGAAACTGATTGCGGCCTGCCGCAAGCACGGTCTGGCGGTAGTGGCCTACAGCCCCATTGCGCGCGGCGATGCGCGCAAGAACGATGTACTCAAGCGCATCGGTGCCCCCCACAAGAAGACTGCGACACAGGTTTGCCTGCGGTTTCTGGTGCAGCAGGACATCGTCGTGATCCCGCGCACCAGCAAGGTCGAGAGGCTTTCGGAGAACGCAGCGATTTTCGATTTCACGTTAAGCGATGAGGAGATGAACGAGATCGCCAAGCTCGGCAGCCGCGATGGCCGGCTCGTCGATTGGGCCTATTCCGGCCGCATGAAGTGGGATTGAGACGGCTCAGAACTCGACGTCGAGTTCTTCCAGTTCGTCGGGCTCAACCTTTGCGGCTTCGATCCACTCGTGCATGTACGGCAGCGCCATGACGGTCTTGCAGTATTGCGCTGATGCAGAATCCAGCACCACGTCGTAGGTGAGGAAGCGCGTGCATACCGGCGCATACATCGCGTCCGCGGCACACGGCTTGTCGCCGAACAGGTAGGGGCCTTTATATTGGCTGAAGCAATCCTTCCAGATCGCAACGACGCGATCGATATCGGCGCGTGCGCCAGCCCATGATTTGAAGCCCGGGAAATGCGCCTTCAGGTTCATCGGCAGTGCGGAACGCAAATTGCTGAAGCCCGAATGCATCTCGCCGCAGATGGAGCGGCAGTGCGCGCGTTGCCCCTGATCGGCAGGCAGCAAGCCTGCCTCGGGGTTCAACTCATGAAGATACTCAGCGATCGCAAGCGTATCCCAGATTTTCTTGCCGTCATGGATGAGACAGGGCACGAGGAAAGAGGGCGACAGCAGCAGCAGTTCGGCGCGGGTCGACGGATCGTCGCTGCCGACCGGTTTCTCCTCGAAGTCGAGGTTCGCCAGTTTGCACAGCAACCAACCGCGCAATGACCAGGAGCCATAATTCTTGCTGGCAATCGTAAGAGTGGCCTTCGACATCCCGCCCTCGCTTTGGAGGCAATAACACAGCCCAATAAACCGGCCTTTGAAAGACAACCGCTCTGATTAAACCAAGCAGTCGCGCGTCTCAGGCCGGCCGATCGCCGCTCGCCTCGACCCCACAGCGTAGATTGTTCATATTCTTGTCGCAGTGCAACAAAAAATGCACTAGCTTTCCTGCGTTGGGGGTCGAGGGGTCCGCCGTCGGGCGGTCGCAGCGGCCCGTTGGATACGGAATGCTGTACCTCGCTTATCAGTTGCAGTCTGACTTTATGACGCCCGTCCGGACCTGGGCGAGCATGGCGATCAATGCCGGCGGCGCGCCCTTGCTCTCCGACCATCCGGCGATGCGCAATCTCACGGCGGCTTATGAGCTCATTGCGCGGGCAGGGCTGACCCACACCCGTCCGCCGTTCGCCATCGACAGCGTCACTGTCGGCAATCGCGAAGTCGAAGTGCACGAGGAAGTGGCGGCGCAGACGCCGTTCGGCACGCTGCTGCATTTTAAGAAAGATGTCGCCGTGGCGCAGCCGCGGGTCATGATGGTTGCCCCACTATCGGGGCATTTCTCGACCCTGCTGCGTGCCACGGTGCGCACCATGCTGCCGGACCACGACGTCTACATCACCGATTGGCACAATGCGCGGGACGTGCCGCTGACCGCCGGCCGGTTCGGTTTCGACGAGTACATCGACCACCTGATCAAGTTTCTCGAAGTGCTGGGGCCGGGCACGCATATGCTGGCGGTATGTCAGCCCTGCGTCGCGGCGCTCGCCGCCACCGCGGTCATGGCGCAGGCCGGCAACCCGGCGCAGCCACGCAGCATGACTTTAATGGCGGGGCCGATCGACGTGCGGGTCAATCCGACCATGGTCGACGACCTTGCGCGCAAGAAGACCATCGACTGGTTCGAGCGCACGCTGACGGCTTCGGTGCCGCCTCGCTATCCGGGCGCGTTCCGGCGCGTCTATCCGGGTTTCGTCCAGCTCGCCGCCTTCATGAGCATGAACGTCGACCGCCATGTTAAAGCGCATCGCGAGCTTTACGAGAACCTGGCCAACGGCGAACTCGAAAAGGCGGCGGTGACCAAGGCGTTCTACGACGAATATTTCGCGGTGCTTGATCTGACCGCCGAGTTCTATCTCGAAACAGTGCGCATTATTTTCCAGGAATATGCCTTGCCGCTCGGCAAGCTCGAATGGCACGGCAACAAGGTCGATCCGAGTGCGATCCGCCGCACCATGCTGCTGACGGTGGAAGGTGAGCGCGACGATATCTGCGCCGTCGGACAGACGGTGGCGGCACATGACATGTGCAGCAAGCTCCGGCCTTATCTGCGGCGCCATCACATGCAGCCGGGTGTCGGCCACTACGGCGTGTTCTCCGGCAAGCGCTGGGAAAACCAGATCTATCCGATCTTGAAGAATGTGATCCTGTCGAGCGATTGAGCCGAGAGCCTGCTCGCGTTTTCCCCGCCCACAAAACAGGATAGTCTCAGCCTCAGGCAGGAACCGAGGATGAAAGCGACATGACCACAAGCGTCAAGCAAATGATGGAAGCCGCCAACGCCGCGGTACCGAAAGTCACGCCGGCACAGGCGAAAGAGATGATCGCCAAAGGCGATACGCTGGTGGTCGATGTACGCGACGGCACCGAGGTCGCCGCCAGCGGCAAGGTCGCGGGCGCGGTCCATATCTCGCGCGGATTGCTCGAGTTCAAGGCCGATCCGGAAGCCCCGACCCACGACAAGAATTTCACCAAGGATAAGAACATCGTTCTTTATTGCGGCTCTGGCGGCCGTGCGGCGCTGGCCGGCAAGCTGCTCAAGGACCTTGGCTACGAGAAGGTCTTCAACATGGGCGGATTCAAGGATTGGGCCGATAGCGGCGGCCCGATCGACAAGTAAACGTTAACGCAAGAACTTCTTCTCGATCTCGCGCATGCGGGCATCGCCTTGCAGCGCGAACACTTCCGCGACGGTGGCGATCTCCTTTTCCACGCCGGCGATGCCGCCTTCCGCCAGAATGCGGCGGAAGGTGTTCTGCATCGCGGCTACGGCCGCCCGGATCGCGTGATTGCCGCAGATCACCAAGCCGACTTTGCCGAGCGCGGCGATGTCGGCGAATGAAAGCTGCGGATAAGCGGTCGGGACCAGCACAAGGGGCGCGTGTCCCGGCCATGCTTTGCAGAATGCCACGATCTCGTCGGGCGTTTTCTGCTTGCTGTGAATGAGGATGGCATCGGCGCCGGCTTCCGCGTAGGCAGCGCCCCGGCGCAGCGCTTCGCCCTCGCCGGCGCCGGCAATAAGCGCCTCGGTGCGCGCAATAACGAGCACACTATCGGTCGCCTTGGCCGCGGCGATCTTGCCCTGAAACTCCTCGACCGGCACCAGCTCCTGCCGGCCGCTGGCGCGCAGGCTCGAGTCCTTGGGGAAAGTCTTGTCCTCAATGACCACCGCGGTGACGCCGGCGGCGGCGTATTGCGGTACGACGTAAGCGACATTCACGGCATTGCCGAAACCGGTATCGAGGTCGGCAATGACCGGCGCATCCTGAACCGCGGCGATGGCACGCATCATGTCGAGATGGGTGTTCATCGAAAGAATGCTGGCGTCAGGCACCGCGAAGGATGCCGACAGCTCGAAGCCGCTGCCCCAGATCGCATCGAAACCGGCATTGGCAGCTAGTTTCGCTGCCAGCGGATTGTGGGCCGCCATGGCAATCGCCGGACGACGGACGTCGATCCTGGCGCGCAGGGCGGCGGCGCTTCGTTTTTCCTGTGTCATGGTCAGCGCATCGCCGCGGCGATATTGCCGCCATCGACGGTGGTGACGTCGGCCGTGGTTTTGAGCGCGAGCGCCTGATGCACAAACGCCTGTGCGACGTCTTCAGCCGTGACTTCGCGGCCGAGCAGGTTGCCGCTCATGTAATCCTTCTCGCTCAAGCCGCGCGCTTTTGAACGCGACGCAATCATGTCGCTGGTGAGGAGGCCGGAGCGGATACGGTCAGCATTGACAGCATTGGCGCGGATGCCGTCGGCGCCGTAATCGAGTGCGTATTGCCGCATCAGCGCAAGCTCGGCTGCCTTCGGAATTCCGTAAGGCCCAAAATTCGGCCCCGGATTGACCGCCTGCTTGGAGACATTGAAAAGCAGACAGCCTCCGGTGCCTTGCGCGAGCATGATCTTCACCGCGGCCTGCGCGACGCGCTGATGGCCGTAGAAATTCAGCTCAAAGCTCTTGCGCATGGTGTCTTCATCGACATCGCCAATGCGGCCCTGCCAGGCAGCGCCGGCGTTCGACACCACGATATCGACACCGCCGAAGGCCGCGGCGACCGCGCCGAATGCCGCACGAACCGACGTTGCGTTGGTCACGTCGCAGACGACGGGAAGCGCGGAGGGCCCGATCGTTTTGGCCGCTTCGCTCGCTGCGGCGAAATTGACGTCGAGGAGTGCCACTTCCGCTCCAGCCGCCGCGAACGCCTTGGCGGTGGCGGTGCCGATTGCACCCGCAGCGCCAGTGATGACAGCGATCTGTCCGGCGAGCGGCGGCTCCTTGCGCGCGCCGAGCTTGGCCTGCTCGAGCGGCCAGTATTCGCAGTCGAACATGTCGGCCTCGGAGATCGACTCGAAACGGCCGATCGCTTCGGCGTTACTAACAGCCTCGATCCAGGCTTCGGCAATGTCGGCAGCAATCTCCGCGTCGCGCTTGCTACGGCCGAGCCCGAACAAGCCGAGACCCGGAATGAGAACGACGCGGGGCAGGGGATCGAGCTCGCGCTTGGTATGGCCGGCGCGCTTGTTGTGCTCCTCGAAGTAATGGTGATAGCGGGCGATGAAGTGCCCGGCGGCTTCGCGCGACGCCCGGGAAAAGTCGGCAAGCTTGCCGGCTTCCGCCGCTGGCAGCAGCAGTGGCCAGTTCTTGGTGCGGATGGTGTGGTCCGGTGTCACCACGCCGAGCTGGCTTACACGTGCCAGATCACCGCGAGCGATGAAATTGAGCACGGTATCGGTGGCGCGAAATTCGAGAATGAGCCGGCGCCAGGCGCCCTCAATGTTCTTGTCCTTCTCGGTGCAGGCGCCGCGAACGATCGGCGCCACCTCGGCAAGTTCGGCGTGTTTGCGCGCGGCGTATGCCATGGCGACAGATTTGCGGTGCGATGCGATGAAGTTTTCTGCGAGCGTCGCCATCTCGATCATGCGCTCGTAGGCTTCGCGCGCACTCGCGCCGAACGTGACGATGCCGTGCTTGCCAAGAATGAGCCCGTCGCTCGGCTTGGTCCGTTCAAAAACCTCGATTGCTTTCTTGGCCAGGCCGAAACCCGGCATCACATAAGGCACGTACGCCAGGCGTCCGGCGAACGCTTCGGCGCATTTTTTCTCGCCATCGGGTTGATCGATCACGCTGAGCACGGCGCTGGCGTGGGTATGGTCGACGAATTTGTGAGGCAGGAAAGCGTGCAGCATCACTTCGACCGACGGATTGGCCGCCATCGGTTCGATCAGGCTCGCCCGCTCGACGCCGACGAGTTCGTCGTCGTCGACTTCGCCGAGCGACCGAAGTTTGCGCAACGACGCGAGCCGCACCGCCGGCATTCCGGCAACGTCGATCGCTGCCATGTCGGCGCCCGTTGCCTTAATGCGTAAGACCTCGGCTTGCTCGCCGAAGTGGTCCTGGATGGTTTCTTTCAGCGAAGTGTTGCCGCCGCCATGCAGCACAAGCTTGGGGTCCCGGCCAAGCAGCCGCGTCGTATAGATCCGCAACGCGAAGTCGCGACTGATGCCGGCCTTCGCCGCCTGGGCCGCGATTGTTTCAGCGTCGCGTTCGACCCATCCGCTTTTCATAGCGCGCCTCTGGAGCACGATCCGGAAAAGCTTGCCCCCGGACTTGATCCGGTGGTGGTTTCCGGTTTTCCGAAAAGATCATGCTCCAACTGGAAATCCAGACCCTGATCGCGTGCTCGATCAGCCGAACCGTTTGGACCACCATCCGGTCTTGCGCGGCTTACCGGCGTCTTCGGGGGCAACCGCCTCCGCAGCCGGTTCCGGCGCAGGTGTTATGACGGGCGTGGGCGGAGCCGCCGGCGTAAAGCTCTCGCCGCTTGAGACCGGCGCCGGTTCGCGAACCGTCGAACGCCGGCGCGGTGGTGCTTCGGGCTCCGGCATGGATGGTACCGGCGTTACCGGAGCAGGCATGGGTGCCGACGACGCGGTACCGAAGTCGGCAATAGCGTCGTGGCTTACCGGCTCGCTCGCGGCTGGAGTCGAATGTTCTCCCTCCGGCGCAAAGTCATGGTGCGGTTGCTGCTGCTCGTCACGAGCGTAGCCACCATTGCCATTGCGTTCCGGGCGGGTTTCTTGACGCCCCTCCTCGCGAGTGCGCCGGCCGCCGCGGCGTCCACGTCGGCGCCGACGTCGAGCGCCGTCCTGCTCTTGGCCTTCGGCGTCATGGTCTTGGCGTCCGCCCTGGTTTTCCGACCGCTCTTCGCGCTCGCCGTGGTCCGGCTCACCATGCGATTCAGCCGTGTCGTCCGTTACAGCGTCGTCGTCGTGGGAGGCAAAATGCTCACCCGCCGGCTGCTCGCTGCCGTCTTCATTGATCGGAATCTGCTCACGGCGAGCCTCGCCGTTTTCGCGGCCGTTGCGACCGCCGCGTCCGCGCCGCCGGCGGCGACGCCGGCGTGGCTCGTCGTCGCCGTTCTCGGCGGGAGATAGGGATGCTTCCGCTTCACCTTCCGCTTCCGCGGTTTGTTCTTCCTCGACCTCGTCGACGATGCTTTCGTCTTCAAGTTCGTCCTCTTCCTCCAGAGGAGCGGCTGCCGCCTCGGCCTGATGCTGTTCGGCAATCGCATGAGCCTGTTCGGGCGAATGCACCTGCTCGCCGCGATCGACGATAAAGGCTTGCGGCGCGGCGACTGTCTCGTCGGCGATCACCATGATGGTGATGGCGAAGCGCTCTTCGAGCGCACGCAGATGGGCGCGCTTCTGGTTGAGCACATAGGCCGCAACGTCGAGGCGGGTACGGGCGGTGAGGTTATGGGTCGCGCCCTTCATCAACTGCTCTTCAAGTGCGCGGAGCACCTGCAGCGCCAGCGACGACACCGAGCGGACGTGGCCGGAGCCGCCGCAATACGGGCACTTCTCGGTCGAGCTTTCCAGCACGCTGGTGCGGATGCGCTGACGCGACATTTCCAGAAGGCCGAAATGCGAGATACGGCCGACCTGGATGCGGGCGCGGTCGTGCTTGAGGCATTCCTTGAGGCGTCGCTCGACTGAGCGATTGTTACGGTTCTCATCCATGTCGATGTAGTCGATCACGATGAGGCCCGCGAGGTCGCGCAGCCGGAGCTGGCGGGCGATTTCATCCGACGCTTCAAGATTGGTCTTGAGCGCGGTGTCTTCGATGTGATGCTCGCGCGTGGCACGGCCGGAATTAACGTCGATCGCAACCAGCGCTTCAGCCTGGTTGATCACGATGTATCCGCCAGAGCGTAATTGCACGACCGGAGAGAACATCGCGTCGAGTTGGTTCTCGACGCCGTAATGTGACAACAGCGGCTGGGTGTCGCTGTAAGATTTCACGCTCTTGGCGTGGCTCGGCATGAGCATGCGCATGAAGTCTTTGGCTTCATGATAGGCGTCGTCACCGGCGACGATGACCTCGTCGATTTCCTTGCCGTAAAGATCGCGGATCGAACGCTTGATCAGCGAGCCTTCCTCGTAAACGAGCTTGGGTGCAGTGGACTTCAGCGTGAGATCACGCACGGTCTCCCACATCCGCAACAGGTATTCGAAGTCGCGCTTGATCTCGATTTTGGCGCGGCTTGCGCCGGCGGTGCGCAGGATGACGCCCATGCCCTCCGGCACTTCGAGATCGGCGGCTGCTTCTTTCAGCCGGGCGCGGTCTTCGGAATTGGTGATCTTGCGGCTGATGCCGCCGCCGCGCGCTGTGTTCGGCATCAGCACCGAGTAACGGCCGGCAAGCGACAGATAGGTCGTCAGTGCCGCGCCTTTGGTGCCGCGTTCTTCCTTGACGACCTGGACCAGCATCACCTGCCGGCGCTTGATGACTTCCTGGATCTTGTACTGGCGGCGATAACGCGGCGCCCGGTCCGGAACTTCCTCCATGGCGTCGGCACCGCCGACTGATTCAACGATTTCTTCTTCGTGGCCATTCTCGTGACCGTTTTCTTGGCCGTTGCCGGCGCCATTGATCTCCTCGACGGTGCCGTGGTCGTCGGAACCGCCGTGTTCACCTGCGGTGCCGTGATCGTCCGCGCCATGATCGTCTGCGTCGTGATGTTCTGTGTCGTCGTGGTCGTCGACCTCGTGGTCTGCGTCAGCGTCGTTTTCGCCGTGCGCCTCGGATGCGGCTTCACCCTCAGCGTGGCCTGAAACGGAAGCCTCGACCGCGGTTAGCTCGATCGTGCCCGGTTCGGATTCGTCGCCTTCCGCTTCGTGTCCCGCTTCATGGGAAACGTCATCGTCTGCGCCTTCCCGTGGCTCGGCCGAAGTTTCCAGCGCAATGTCGCCGTGTTGCGACTCCGGAGTTTCGACCGCAGTGATTTCCGTGGACTCGCCGGACGTCGCCTCGGCGTCCTCCAGGCTTTGGGTGACCTGATCCGGACCGGCGGATTCGCCCGTCGTGGTCTCGGCTGCGTCACCACGCACTGCTTCGTCGTTGCGGCGGGCAGGGCGGCCGCGATGCCGATGACGGCGGGACCGCCGATCGACCTCGTCATCGGCGGCGCGTTGCGCACGCTCGTCTTCTTCGATCAGCGCCTGCCGATCGGCGACCGGAATTTGATAATAGTCCGGATGAATTTCGGAGAAGGCCAGGAAGCCGTGACGGTTGCCGCCGTAATCGACGAATGCCGCCTGCAGTGACGGCTCCACGCGCGTCACCTTGGCCAGATAGATGTTGCCTCGAAGTTGCTTACGCTGCGCGGACTCGAAGTCGAATTCCTCGACGCGATTGCCGCGCAATACGACCACCCGGGTCTCCTCGGGATGGGTCGCGTCGATGAGCATTTTGTTCGCCATTGGATAATCTCATGAAGGGCGGCGTACCGTCCGCTCCGCGCCGTGTCGGCGACAGGGAACGGGCGCCAGCCCAATTGTCGGTGAAGGGGACGGATCGGATACTACGGGCGCAATGGGCGGTGCGCGTCACAGCGCCGGCAAACATGCCGTGCCAAACCGACCAAACCTGGACTTCCTTTGCAAAGATCTGCGTCAGGAAGAGTTGCGCCTCGAACATAAACTCCAAACCGCGATGAAGGCGACGGCGCGTGACGCCATCGCAATTTCTCTCAATGCTCACGGTATCGCCGCAAAGCGCTTCCGGCAGTTTGTCCCTGCTGGCACACGCACCGCGCGCGAGGTTTCGGCTGTCCTTATCCTTAAGGGTATCGACTTCGCCTGCTTGAACCTTCGTCTGCGCGTTTCGGCGCCGAAGGGGTCGAAAGCTTTAAGTCCACCCTGGATCCCGTACCTTTTTTGGGAGCCAATTCGGCGGCTGCTTTCAGCAAGCGTCTGCCGGATGCCCTAACGCGACACAACCGGAACCTGTCACCGTCAGTGCATTCTTCATAAAGCCCAGAACGGTGAATTGGCAAGCGGATATAAAATGGCCCTGTTTCGGGGCATTTTCCAGGGGCTGGGCCCCGTCCGCAGCCTTAAGATTCGGTTAACCGGACCTGCCTAAGGGAGTAAGAACGGGCGCCAATGGGGTCGAATCCGATGTCTGTCCGGGCTGTAGGCTGGGCTTTATTCGGGGTGGCGGTCTTCGCCGGGGCGGTGGGTGCCGCGGAACGCCCCACGACGGTTCCTTCGGGCGATTCCTATCCAGTGGCGACCGACGTGCGGCTCGCCGGCGACGAGTCGCAGACCCGCTTCGTGATGGATTTGAGTCGCAAGATCGACGTGCATGCCTTTACGCTCGCGGATCCGTATCGCGTCGTCGTCGACATCCCTGAGGTGACATTCCAGCTGCCGTCCAAGGCTGGGGATAGCGGGCGCGGCCTGATCAAGGCGTTTCGCTACGGCCTGATGATGCCGGGCGGCTCACGCCTGGTCTTCGATGTCGCCAAGCCGGTGCGTATCGACAATGCCTACGTCGTCGATGCGACCGATAGCGCGCCAGCCCGGCATGGTGCTCGATCTCGCGCCGACCGATCGCGAGAGCTTCCTCAAGAAAATAGCACTGGAGAGCAAAGCGGCTCCCACGGCTGCGGCGCCCCCTGCGGTGGTTTCCAATCCCAATGACTCCCGGCCGCTGGTGGTGCTCGATCCCGGCCATGGAGGTGTCGACACCGGCACCAAGGGACCAGGTGGGGAACTTGAGAAAGACATCGTGCTCGATTTTGCGCATCGGCTCCGCGACCGGATCGAAAAGGCCGGCAAGTACCGCGTCCTGATGACGCGCGCCGACGACACGTTCGTGCCGTTGCCCGATCGCGTGCGAATCGCGCGCGGCGCCGGTGCCTCCCTGTTCGTCTCAATTCACGCGGATTCCTTGCCGAAGAAGGAAGGCAATGCGCAGGGCGCGACGATCTATACGCTCTCGGACAAGGCGACCGACCCGGAAGCCGAGCGGCTCGCCGAGCAGGAAAACAAGGCTGACGTCATTGCCGGCGTCGATCTCAAGGATGAGCCCGACGATGTCGCCGGTATCCTTCTCGATCTAGCCCAGCGCGAAACCAAGACTTTTTCGGTGCAATTCGCGCACAAGTTGGTGGATGACTTGAAGGGTGTCACGCGGCTGTACAAAAGCCCGTTGAAATCGGCCGGGTTCCGCGTTCTGAAGGATCCCGACGTGCCGTCAGTGCTGGTGGAATTAGGCTACGTGTCGAACAAACAGGATCTGGCGTCACTGTTGTCCGATAGCTGGCGCGACCATACCGCGGACGCTGTGGCTCACGCGATTGATGGTTATTTCGTCACCCACGTCGCTGGCATCCGCGCCGGAGCGAATTAGTAGGGCGAATTGACGCTCACACCGTGCCGCCGCTACCCGTGCGATCGCCAGTCGTGCCGTGGCCTCAGTTTGAACAAAAAACGGGGCGACGACACGCATGTCGAGAGGGTCTTGTGGCGGTCGGGCGCTAAAGCTGCCAAACTGCACGCGGCATAGGGTGAATCGGCCAGGCGAAAGCGCCGGCCGGGCCACGGCGGAATGTTGCCAATGAAATTCGTGTTGCGACTTCTGGGCTTCCTGTTTGCGGCCGGTACGGTGGTGTTCATCGTCGGCATTGCCGGGATTTCTGCGCTATTGTGGCACTACTCCAAGGACTTGCCGGACTATTCTCAGCTTCAGGATTACGAACCTCCGGTGATGACGCGGGTTCACGCCGGCGACGGTTCACTACTCGCCGAATACGCCAATCAGCGTCGCCTCTATCTGCCGATCCAGGCGATCCCGAAACTCGTTACCAACGCCTTCGTCGCGGCCGAGGACAAGAATTTTTACCAGCATCCCGGCATCGATTTTTCCGGCATCGCCCGTGCCGCGCTGCTGTATGTCGAGAACTACGGCAGTGGCCGCCACCCGCAAGGCGCTTCGACCATCACCCAGCAGGTTGCCAAGAACTTCCTGCTGACCAACGAGGTGTCGTTCGAGCGCAAGATCAAGGAAGCGCTGCTGGCGCTACGCATCGAACGCACCTATTCAAAAGACAAGATTCTCGAACTCTACCTGAACGAGATTTATCTGGGCTTCGGCGCCTACGGCGTTGCTGCGGCGTCGCTGCTCTACTTCGACAAGTCGGTGCATGAGCTGACGATCGCGCAAGCGGCCTATCTCGCCGCGCTGCCGAAGGGGCCAAACAACTACAATCCGTTCCGCCGCAAGGAAGAGGCGATCGCACGCCGCAATTACGTGATCGATCGCATGGCCGAGGACGGCTACATCACCGCAGATGCTGCCGAGCAGGCCAAGAAGCAGCCGCTCGAAATCACAGTACGGCCGACCGGCGCTCACGTATTCGCTGCCGAATATTTCACCGAAGAAGTGCGGCGCTACATCTTCGATAATTACGGAGAGAAAAAGCTCTATGAGGGCGGCCTCTCCGTGCGCACCACGCTCGATCCCAAGATCCAGGCCGCGGCGCGGCAGGCGATGGTCAATGGCCTGATCAATTTCGACGAGACCCAGGGCTATCGCGGCCCCGTCTCCAAGATCGATATTTCCGGCGACTGGGGCGTCAAGCTCGCCGACATTAAATCGCTCGCCGACATCGATCCGTGGCGCATGGCGGTCGTGCTCGAAGTATCCGACCAATCGGCGCGGGTCGGTTTGCAGCCCGGGCGCGATCCCGGCGGCAACGTGCTCAAGGACCGCACAACCGGAATCATTCCGCTTGAAGGCGTGAAATGGGCCAAGCCGGCCAGCGGTCCATCGAAGCCGATCCAGAATGTCGCGCAGGTGTTGCAGCCGGGCGACGTGATCTATGTCGATCCGATCCCCGACCAAGACGGCAAATATCGGCTGCGCCAGATTCCGGAACTCTCCGGCGCCATGGTGGTGATGGATCCGCACACCGGCCGTGTGCTTGCGATGGTCGGCGGCTTCTCCTTCGACCAGAGCCAATTCAACCGCGCGACCCAGGCGCTGCGCCAGCCGGGCTCGTCGTTCAAACCGATCGTTTATGCAGCCGCGCTGGATAATGGCTATACGCCGTCCACGATCGTGATGGACGCGCCGATCGAGGTTGATACCGGCGCCGGCGGTGGCGGAGTCTGGAAGCCGGAAAACTACGGTGGCAAATTCTACGGTCCCTCGACGCTCCGTTTCGGTCTCCAGGAATCGCGTAACGTGATGACGGTGCGGCTGGCGCAGGACATCGGCATGCCGCTGATTGCTGAATACGCCAAGCGCTTCGGCGTCTACGACGAACTGCCGCCTTATCTGTCTTACGCATTGGGCGCCGGCGAGACGACCGTGATGCGCATGGTCACCGCCTATTCGATGTTCGATAACGGCGGACGCCGCGTCATTCCGACCTTGATCGACCGCATCCAGGACCGCTACGGCCACACGATCTACAAACACGACACTCGTGAATGTATCGGGTGCGATGCGGACAGCTGGCACAATCAGCCTGAGCCAACACTGATCGATCATCGCGAGCAAGTGATCGACCCAATGACGGCCTACCAGATCACCTCACTGATGGAAGGCGTGGTGCAACGTGGTACCGGCTCCGCATTGCGGGCGGTTGGCAAGCCGATCGCGGGAAAAACCGGCACGACCAACGACTCAAAGGACGTGTGGTTCGTCGGGTTCTCACCGGACATCGTTTGCGGCGTCTATATGGGCTACGACAAGCCGCGCCATATCGGCGCCCGCGCGACTGGCGGCAGTATGGCCGCACCGGTGGTGCGCGATTTCCTGAAAGTGGCGCTTGCCGACAAGCCGCCGATCCCGTTCCGCGTGCCACCCGGCATCAAGCTGATCCGCGTCAACGCCAAGACCGGCATGCGGGCTGCGCCGGGCGACACCAATGTCATCCTCGAAGCGTTCAAACCCGGTACCGCGCCGCCCGACAATTATTCCTTGATGGGCGCGGAAACCGCGAACGGCAAGCCGATCGACACGTCGGTCCAGGTCTCTCCCGACGCGGCGGCTGGCGCCGTGCGCTCGAGCACCGGCGGCCTTTACTGACCTGACCTCGCATTGCACTTAAGGCGGCAAGCGATTAAATCGCCGGCTGGAGAATTTTTATGCGCGCCGAGATTTCCGCCATCGTCGACGATATCAAGCAGTCCGCGGGACTGCTGAGGAGGCATCTTTGACGTCGACAAGGCGCGTGTGCGGCTCGCCGAACTGAACCGGCTGGCCGAAGACCCCGATCTCTGGAACGATCCGCAGCGCGCCAGCCGCGTCATGCAGGAGCGCACCTCGCTCGATGACAACCTGAGCGCACTGACGCGGATCAGTCAGGAACTCGACGATCAGGTCACACTGATCGAACTTGGTGAAGCCGAGAAAGATCAGAGTGTCATCGGCGACGCCGAGGAAGCATTACGCAACCTGAAGGCCGATGTCGCGCGGCGGGAGCTCGAAGCGTTGCTCTCGGGCGAAGCCGACAACAACAATACCTACCTCGAAGTGCATGCCGGGGCGGGCGGCACCGAGAGCCAGGACTGGGCGTCGATGCTGCTGCGCATGTACGCGCGCTGGGCCGAGCATCATGGTTTCAAGGTCGACTTCATCGAAGAGACCCGGGGTGAAGAAGCCGGGATCAAATCGGCGACGATCGAAATCAAGGGCCGCAATGCCTATGGCTGGCTCAAGACCGAAAACGGTGTCCATCGGCTGGTGCGAATTTCGCCGTTCGATTCCAATGCTCGCCGCCACACCTCGTTCGCCAGCGTCAACGTCTATCCGGTGGTCGACGATACGATCAAAATCGACATCAACGAGTTCGACGTGCGTACGGACACGATGCGCTCCGGCGGCGCCGGCGGCCAGCACGTCAACAAGACGGAATCGGCGATCCGGCTGACTCACATTCCGACGAATATCGCCGTGGTCTGTCAGGAAGACCGCTCGCAGCATCGCAACCGCGCCCGCGCCTGGCAGATGCTGCGCGCCAAACTTTATGAGCGTGAGCTGAAGCGGCGCGAAGAAAAAGCCGCCGCCGATCAAGCGGCCAAGACCGACATCGGATGGGGCCACCAGATTCGATCCTACGTGTTGCAGCCCTATCAGATGGTGAAGGATCTGCGCACCGGCGTCTCGACTTCGGATACCGCCGGCGTGCTTGACGGTGATCTGGATCAATTCACCCAGGCCGCGTTGGCGCAAAAAGCGTTCGGCACCGCGCCGCAGAATATCGAGGATGTCGAGTAGCTAGCTGAGAGCACACTCACGTGGCGAGCATGCGACGAAGCTAAATGTCGCTCGCGCGACTGGCATGCGATCTCGGATCATTTTCGCTCGGCTATCTTGGTCAGACTTCCCAGATCACCGGGCGCCAGCTCCTGCCGGTCACGTCCAACCTGGCGACGACATGGAGCTATCTGCCGAACTCCGGCGACCGGCGGCTGGCCTCGATCGGCAATGTCGGGCTGTCGACCGGCCAGTATTCGAATTACGGCTTCACCACGACGCCGGAAAATCTCATCAGCGCGATCACCGAATCGAGCGATGCGGCGACCGTCTATCCCGCGGCCGCGACGCAGACCGCGACTTACAACAATCTCAACCAGCTCACCAACCTGTCCGGCCAGGCGCTGACCTTCGACGCCGACGGCAACGTCACATCGGACGGGCTGCGCAACTACACCTGGGACGCTGAGAACCGGCTCGTCGGCATCACCTATCCGGGGCAATCGGGCAAGGCGACGGCGTTCAGCTACGACGGCCTCAGCCGCCGCACCGCCATCGCCAGCACGCCCACGGGCGGCGGCAGTACGGTCACCACCTCGTACCTCTGGTGCGGCGCGCGCCTCTGTCAGGCGCACAATGCTAGCAATGCGATCACGCGCGAATATTTTGCCGAAGGCGAATTCCTTCCGGGTAGTCCATCACAGACATACTATTACGGCCCGGACCAGATCGGCTCGGTGCGCCGCGTGTTCGCCAGCACCAGCAGCGCAACGGCTTACGGCTACGACCCGTACGGTAACGCGTTACAACCGACAACGCCGTTGACCGACTTCAACTACGCCGGCATGTTCTTCAACGCAGACAGCGGACTTTATCTGACCCAATATCGTGCGTACGATCCGCTATCTGGACGTTGGCTATCGCGGGATCCCGCAGGAGAGGGCGGCGATCCTCCAGAAAATCTTTATACCTATGTCACGAGCAATCCGCTAAATCGACAGGATCCTACGGGACTGTTTGCAGCTGGCTTTTCAGTAGAATTGTCAGCAATTTTTCCAACGTCGGGTGGCGGCCCAGGCCTATTTGGGTATAATTTTGAATATACATCGGATGCGGGATGGCACCTCTATAAGTTTGCAACGCCGAAAGATTGCAATCCGGTCGGCTTTAATATCGGGCTCAGTGCGTCTGCGAATTTCGCCTTAGGCAACGGCAGTTGGACGGGCCCGTTCAACAATATCGTGGGAAACTACGGGCCTGTCGCAGCCTCTGCGTTTTATTCCCCTCAGGGAACAGGTGATTGGAGGGGCGGCTCGATAGGATGGTCAGCGGGAACACCAGTTGGCCTCGGGGAAGCAATCACTAACTATTCTTACGCCCATTAAGTTATTCCACGGAGATCACATGCTAACCTTTATCTTCGTCCTTTCGGTTTTGGTATTACTTATCAGCCAGACCGTAATGTGGCGGTTCCTCGTAAATCGGGGAGTGAAAGTACCTTTCGTATTCGCGGGTACTCCGGGATATCTAGATAGCCTATTTTTGAAGTGGTGCGTGACGAATAACCGCCCCTTAGGATTGATAGTGGTTGTACGCGCATTGTCGATCATTGGCGCACTTGTCTCGGCGTTCTATACTAATTGGAATGATTGAATTTGATTACGGTGACAGTGCATTCAATAGTTTGCCTTTGATTACGGTGACAGTGCATTCAATAGTTTGCCTTGCTTTCGTCAGCGGCCGGCTTCGGCCCACGCTTGCGCGCTCGCAACGTCCGCGCGGTCAGCCGCTCGATGCGGGCGAGAAAGCGCTCGTCGCCGAGCGGCCGGCCGACACTTTCGGCGCCGCGCAGACGATCGAACTCGTCCGCTTCCGGCTCGTCATCGAGCAGATCGGCGAAACGGGGAAAGTGGTCGCGGATCGGCGCCAGCGCGGTGATCCCGTCATTCTTCCCGGACAGATGCGCGCGTGTACTCGACCAGCGCCAGTCCCGCGCCCGATCCACCAGCCGCGCCCGCACCGGGTTAAGCGACACGTAGCGCAGCGCGGCGGCAAGATGCGCTTCGTCCATGACCACGGCGCCGAAGCGCCCCTGCCAGAAGTGGCCGGTACGCTTGCGCCGCGCGTGGATGACGCCCGCATAGCGGCGATGGACCGCGGCGAGCGCCCGCCGCAGGCCATCGGCATCGGATGGCACCAGGATGAGATGGACGTGGTTGGGCATTAAACACCACGCCCACACTTGTACGCCTGCCGCCCGGCAATGCTGAGCAAGCAGCGCGCGGTAGAGCTTGTAATGCGGTCCACCAGGTTGAGATGGACGTGGTTGGGCATTAAACACCACGCCCACACTTGTACGCCTGCCGCCCGGCAATGCTGAGCAAGCAGCTCGCGGTAGAGCTTGTAATCGGTGTCGCCGAAGAACGTGCGCGCGCGACCGTTGCCGCGTTGGGTGACGTGATGCGGCAGGCCGGGAACGATGACGCGGGCGAGACGGGCCATACGCGATCATGCCGTAGACCGAGCGCGTCGTCAATTAAATGCACTGTCACCGTAATTCAACGCGCTACAAGCCACTGCACCACTTACTGACTTCAACTATGCCGGAATGTTTTACAATGCCGACAGCGGGCTCTATCTGACCCAATACCGTGCATACGATGCCATATCCGGGCGCTGGCTGTCTCGCGATCCGATCGGAGAGTTAAACCAGCTTGCAACGCCGCGAGGCTTTTCGGCCGTTACCAACGTACTGAACGTTCTTGGCGCAGCTCGTTCGAATTTCGGTGGCGCTTTTGATCCATCAGGCGCGGTAAATTTGTACTCATATGCTTCGTCCGCGCCAACGGTATACATCGACCCAAATGGTACCTTTACCGTCTTCGGATTTGGCACTGCCGCGGGCATAGTGGACGTTGGTGGAACATTCGCAATAGGGACTGGATATAATTTTTCATCCGGCGACATGGAACAGTTTCGTTTCGCCGGGTTGTGCAGTGGGTCTGGACATAGGAGCTGGTGGCGGTTTCGGGTTCTTCACGGGCAGTTGGTCGGATTTCGCAGGGAGCGCTTGGAACTTCAATTTTTCTATATTCGGGTTTGGTGGCAGTTATACGGTGGGTCAAAACGGCAATTGGGGCTTTACACTCGGTTATACGCGCGGCCCCACTGTATTTCCGTTCGGTGTAAGCTTTTCCCGTACGAACACCATACTCGCCCTCCCGCCTAATCTTTGATATGAATACCTAATAATAATTTCTGGCGAGATTGATTTCTCGTTGAGATCTGAAATCTGATTAATTAGTAAAATTTTCTCGCGGTTTGACATCGGAAGGCGCGAAAGAAAATGATAATGGGCGAGGCGCCAGCTCAAAAAGCGCGGCGAATGCGTCGCCAAAAATGGTTGGGAGTATTCATCTCCACACTCGCTTTTGCTGCAGTAGTCCTCGGTTCCTATTGGTTGGATCTGTTTAAGTATAAAATCACCGAAGCATTTTTCATAGTGATTTGGGTGTGTTGGATTCTTGGCACGGGTTTATGGATCGGCCTTAAAAAAAATTCGGTACTATGTCCGCGCTGTGGATGGAATATTTTTTTTGAAAAGCCAATGCCGAGAGGGGCTATTTTCGTTCCGTCATCCTGCCCAAACTGCGGACTCGATTTGGAGCATCCTTATTTGAGTGAGCGTGAAAAGGCATCTCCGAGTTCAGGTTAGATGATTTCTGGCGACGAGACATCGAGCCAAGTCATATTTCGGGCCAACTAGCGTCGCGGTGCTTACGACCCGCTAAACAGCTTGTTGCCGGCGTCGAGAAACTTCGCAGGATTGACGGCTTCACCGTTGACGCGGGTCTCGTAGTGGACATGCGGTCCGGTCGAGCGGCCTGTCGAGCCGAGCCGGCCGATGACCTGGCCGAGGCGAATGCTCTGGCCCACTGTGACGTCGATTTTGGAAAGATGGCCGTAGCGAGTTGCCAGCCCGTTGCCGTGGTTGACCTCGACCATGTTGCCATAGCCGCCGCTCCAGCCGGCAATGGTCACGGTTCCAGCCGCGGTTGCGTGAATTGGTTCGCCCATTTCGCCGCGGAAATCTATTCCTGTGTGCATCGCAGCCACATGCTGAAACGGGTCGACACGTACGCCGAATGGTGAAGTTTCGTCGATTTCGCCGGTTACGGGCGCGTGCAGCGGCACGTTGACCAATGCGGCACCCAGCTTATCGTCATAGGCGCGGGTGATGCTTACAGCGTTCACTGCGCGCTCGAAGCTCTGTCCGGCCGCGGGCAATTTGACGGGTACGAAGGGACCGCCGACCGCGCCGGTCGGCGCGGCATCTAGCTTCAACCCTAGATCGGCGAGAACGCTTCGCATCTTGCGCGCCTTGCTCTCATAGCGATCCTGAAGTTGAGCGAGCACCGCAGCCTGCCGATGATCGATTTCGATCGAGCGAAGCTTCGACGCGACCGAGTTTCGTACTGATATCGGCGTCCTTGAGATTGCCGTGGCCGCCGGGCATGCGCGACGGTTCCAGAGAGCTGCCGCGATCGAGCGGCTGCGGGCGCAACAAGGCGTCGCCAATCGGCGACGGCTTTTGGCCGGAATCGGACATGTTGGATTTGAGCGATCCGGTGGTCGATGGATCGGTTATGCCGCTGAGCGCTCCGGCGTGCGATTTAAGCGTCGCTTGACGACGCAGCAATTCCTCGAGTTTCTGGTTGAACTGCTCCTGATCAAGGAGCTGGCGGCTGGTGGTGCGATCGATCCGTGCGCGGAGTTCGGCGATGCGGTCTTCGTAGGCGTATTGTTGTTCCGTCTGCCGCGCCATGACGCCTTTGATCACGTCGTTGCTGAACGCGAAATACGTTGCGGTCGTGATCGACCACCCGGCCATGATCACGACGGTGCCAACGACAATCCAGAAAGCCACCGGCCCAAATCTGATTTGCCGTCCACGGTGGGCGATGGTGTAGCCGGCGCTAGCGCTTTGCAAGGCCGGCTTTGTGAAGGCTGTTGTTTGGCAACCTGCTGGCGGGGCCGCGCGACGCGAACATCCTCGCGAGGATGATGGTGTTCACGCGTTATCCGTTGCGACGAAGATGCCGACGATTGCGACATTAACGCTCCCACCCGCACCGCCTGTCAGAAAGGCGATTGCCCGGGCAGGAAAGTTGCCTCGCTATGGTTAATATTCGGCAAATAGAGCGGACGATTTTGTCGTCTTCGGTAAATACTTCCGCAACGATCACAAGGCGTTGGCTTACAATTCCTTGCTATAGTTCTTTGGCGGCGGCGAGGACCTCTTCGGCGTGACCGTCGACCGAGACTTTTGGCCACGCTTTTGCGATGCGCTGGTCCGGTCCGATCAAGAAGGTCGCGCGCACGATGCCCATGAATTTCCTGCCGTAAAGCGACTTCTCCTGCCAGACGCCGTAGTCGTCGATCATCCGATGCTTCTCGTCGGAGGCCAGCGCGATCGAAAGCTTATGTTTGGCCTTGAATTTGTCCTGCGCCGGAACCGGGTCCGCCGAGACTCCCACGATCTGCGTGTTGGCTTTGGCGAAGGCGGCGCGCAACCGGGAAAAGTCGATGGCTTCTTTGGTGCAACCGGGCGTGTCGGCGCGGGGGTAGAAATAGAGCACCAGATTCTGCCCAGCGAAGTCGGCCAATGAAACACTCGCGCCACCGTCGCGCGGCAGGCTGAAGTTCGGAGCTTTTGCGCCCGGTCCCAGTTTGCCCGATGACGCCTTGTCGGGCGCCGGTTTTTTCGCCGGTTTCTTGCCGGCGGTTGGTTTCACGGGGCGAGCTTTACGGGCCATATGCCTTCCTTTCGACGCTTTCCAAGTGGCATTCTGCGAAGCCAGAATACGCGCTTGGGGTGGGGTGGTCGATTCTGTCAGACTAGAAGGATTCGCCGGAGCGTACGGCACCTGCTGCGCTTTCGTTCTGACTGCACCACGGTCGATGGGACGCCCGAGGGGGATGACTAACCAGGACAGGCAGACCGCGGCTCATCCGAGATGGGAGTCCGGCGCACATACGCGTCGGACCAAGGCGCGCTCTGTGGATCCTCGCATGCAATACGCCGACGGTAATCCCTACGCCGCCGCCTATCGCAGGCTGTTGAGTAGGCATCGCCTGCTCATCCGTCGTGTCGGTATCGCTAGCGCTGTTATTGCTGCCGTCATTTTGGTGGCTGTGGTCGGGCTGCTGTGGCGGCTTTCAAGCGGGCCGATCCAGCTCGATGTCGCGACGCCATGGCTCACGGCGGCGATCGAAGAGAATTTCGGCAACCAGCACAAGGTTGAGGTCGGCGGCACGCAGATCGAGCGTACCTCTGGCGGCGGCGCGGCCGTTCGTATCCGCGACATTGTGGTGCGCGATCTCGACGGTACGGTGGTCGCGAGCGCACCAAAGGCTGAAGTCCGCGTTTCCGGCATGAGCCTTTTGAGCGGGCACATGCGCGCCGAAAGTCTCAACCTGGTCGGCGCCGAAATGGCTGTGCGCATCGAGCACAGCGGCGATGTGACGGTCTTTGCCGGCGCCAACAAAACCCCGTTCGCGACGGCGCCAGGAGCGGCGCCGATTGCCGCCGCTTCGGCGATCGGTGCGCCAGCGTCGCCTACGGCCGGCGGGCTGCCGTCACGCTCGACCGCGCTGCCGCCGCGCGCAAGCAACGATGTCTTCGCCGCGTTGCTGAACTGGATCGACGGTATCGGCGAGAGCGGGCTCGACGGCCACGAGTTGCGCGAGGTTGGACTGAAGAACGGCAACCTTACAGTTGACGACGAGCGCACCGGCAAGCAGTGGAGCTTTAAGGACATAACGCTCAGCCTCGAGCGGCCGCGCGGCGGTGGCGTTGTGGTGACGCTGGGTTCCGACAACGCGGAGCACCCATGGGGGCTCACGGCCTCGATCAAGCCGATGCGCGATGGCGCCCACAGCATCGCACTCGAAGCCCGTCACGTTGCAGCCAGCGATCTCATTCTCGCCGGACGCATCGGTGACGGCACCATCGAGACCAACTTGCCGCTATCGGCAAGCTTGCGCGGGGAGATCGGCGCTGATGGCGTACCGCAGAGCTTGACCGGCCGTATCGTTGCCGATGCGGGTTTCTTCAGCAGCGGGGACGACGGCCGTATCGATCTGGACCGCGCCGAAATCAAGCTCGATTGGGACGCGGGAAATCGCGTGCTGTCGATGCCGATACAAGTTATTTCCGGCCATAATCACATGACGCTGCTGGGCGAAGTGCGCGCGCCCGATCAAGTCGGCGGCACCTGGCAGTATAGGGTCGGTGGTGGTTCGGTCGTGCTCAATTCGTCGGCGAATGCCGGCGACGCGCTGATCCTCAACCGTATCGCCGTGATCGGTCATTACGATGCGTCCAAACATATTTTCGCGATCGATAACGGCGACATCGGCAACAGCGATGTCGGTGTCGCGATCTCCGGCAAGGCGGAGCCCGCAAACGGAGATATTCATATAGCGGCAGGTATTGCCGCCACGCGCATGCCGGTCGAACTCGTTGAAGCGTCTTTGGCCGGTTGTTGTCGTGCCTAAAGTGCGCGAATGGTTCCTCGAACACCTTAAGAGCGGAACCGTCGAGCGCGTTGTGATCGCGATCAACGCGCCATTCGAGACGCTTAAAGCCGACGGTCCCCCGGTACCTGACGATGGGCTTTCGATCGACGCTCAAGCCACCAATTGTGTATTGCAGCCGGTGGTGGGGCTGCCGGACCTCCACGACGCCGATCTCAGCGTTCACATTGTCGGCCGCGACGCGGTGATATCGGTGAACAGGGCGGTCGCGGATATGTCGTCGGGCCGCAAACTCGTCCTGTCGTCCGGCGTGTTCGAAGTGCCGGATACGGCGCCGCATGAACCGCCGGCGCGCGTTCATTTCAAGCTTGATGGCCCGGTACCCGCCGCTGCCGAACTATTGGCGACGGACCGTCTCCGCGACGCTTCGGGCGTGCCGTTCGATCCGGCGACGACGCGCGGCACGATGAGCGCGCAAGTTCAGCTCAGCATGCCGATGAAGGCCGATTTGCCGCCGGGGTCGACGCAATATGCAATCGCGGTCGATGCGACAAATTTTTCCGCCGACCGCCTGATCATGGGGCAGAGGGTCGATGCGGCGATACTCAAGATCGTCGCCAACAACCAGGGCTTTGCTCTCAAGGGCGACGTCAAGATCGGTGGCACGCCTGCAACTCTCGAATACCGCAAGGCGCACAACGACGATCCAGCCGATGTCAGCCTCACGGGCATGCTCGACGAGAATGCGCGAAACAACCTCGGCATCGATCCCCTGAACGCAATCAGCGGCTCCATTCCGATCAGGCTTACCGGCAAAATGAGCACCGGCCCCGATCGCGATGGCCGGTTCGCTGTCGAAGCCGATCTGACGCCGGCGCAAATCGACGGCTTTCTTCCAGGCTGGGTGAAGCAGTCGGGTAAACCTGCGCGCGCTACCTTTACGCTGACCAGCAAGCCGCAATCGATCCGTATCGACGATCTGCTGATCGAGGGCGCCGGCGGCGGCGTCAAAGGCACGGTCGATCTCGATAGCGCGGGAGATCTGCAATCGGCGAATTTCCCGTCCTACGGTTTTTCTGACGGTGACCGTGCCAGCTTGAAGGTCGATCGCGCTCCGGACGGTGCGCTCAAGGTTGTTATGCGCGGTGACGTCTACGACGGCCGCAATTTCATCAAAAACGTATCGGGCGGTCCGGCAAATCAGCCGCCCGGCAAAAAGCAGACCCCCGATATCGATCTCGACATGAAGCTGGGGGCGGTGGTGGGCTTCAACGGCGAAGCCGTTCGCAACCTCGATCTGAAAATGTCGCGCCGCGCCGGTGAAATCAGGAGTTCTGGGACTTTCGGCCAAGATCGGCCGCGACGCCGGGCTGACCGGCGATTTGCGCGGCGGCCGCGCAGGTGGACGACAGGCGGTCGTTCTGACTACCGGAGATGGCGGCGCGCTGTTCCGTTTTGCCGACGTCTATTCGCGAATGAGCGGCGGCCAACTGGTATTGGCAATGGATGCACCGTCGGCCCAAAATCCGATGCAACACGGCGCCATTACCGTCCGCGATTTCTCCGTGCACGACGAAATGCAGCTGCAGCAGGCCGTCAACAATCAGGGCGCCTCTCCGGCCCAACGCAACGACATAGCGTTCTCGAGCATGAAGATCGATTTCGATAAATCGCCGGGAAAAGTCGTTTTGCGCGACGGTGTGGTGCGTGGACCTTTCCTGGGCGCCACTATTGACGGGCTGGTCGACTACTCACGGGACGAAATGCACATGCGCGGCACGCTGGTGCCGCTTTACGGACCCAACAATCTGCTCGGACAGTTGCCGATCGTCGGATTGTTTCTTGGCGGCGAGAAGGAAGGCCTGATCGGCATCACCTACGAAGTGGTGGGCCGGCCGGGCAATCCGATTCTGCACATCAATCCGGTTTCAGCGCTGGCGCCGGGGCTGCTGCGCAAGGTGTTCGAGTATCCTATGAGCGGCCAGTCTCCGTCCGCGACCGACGATAGCAACGATAATCAATAAATCTCGATCGCTCTAATCTCAGATTGGTAAATCTCAGACTGGCCTTGGTCAGACTGGCCTTAGCAGGACGTGACGCTTCCTGCCGAGCGACAGCTTCACGACTCCCTCGGCGGTAACGTCCGCTTCACCGATCGCTGCCTTGTCGCTGGTCACCCGCACATCGTTGACCATGATCGCGTTGTTCGCGATGGCGCGACGGACCTCGCCGTTTGACGCCGCCAGTCCGGCTTTGACGAAGGCGCTGAGCACACCAAGGCCTGCTTTGATCTCGTCGCGCGAAACGTCGATGCTCGGGAGACTCGCGCCAAGGCCGCCTTCCTCGAACGTCGTGCGTGCGGTGCCGGCTGCTTCTTCGGCAGCCGCCTTGCCGTGAACCAGTGCTGTCGCTTCGGTTGCGAGCACCTTCTTGGCTTCGTTGATCTCGGCGCCTTTGAGTGCAGCCAGGCGCTCGATCTCATCGAGCGGCAGGGTGGTAAAAAGTTTGAGGAAGCGCACGACGTCGCCGTCCTCGGTGTTCCGCCAGTACTGCCAGTAATCGTACGGACTGACTTGCGCTGCATCGAGCCACACCGCGCCGGCCGCGGTCTTGCCCATCTTGGCGCCGGACGAGGTCGTGATCAGCGGCGAAGTCAGCGCAAACAGTTGCGCGTTGTTCAAACGGCGGCCGAGATCGATGCCGTTGACGATATTGCCCCACTGATCGGAGCCGCCCATCTGCAGCACGCAGCCGTGACGTTTGTTCAGTTCGACGAAATCGTAGGCCTGCAGGATCATATAGTTGAATTCGAGGAACGAGAGCTCCTGCTGACGCTCGAGCCGAAGCTTCACTGAGTTCGAACGCCAGCATCCGGTTCACCGAGAAATGCCGGCCGACGTCGCGCAGGAAGTCGATGTAATTGAGCGTGTTCAGCCAGTCGGCATTGTTCGCCATCATCGCATCATTCTTGCCGTCGCCGAACCGCAAGAAGCGCGAGAAGATTTCGCGAATGCTTTTCAGGTTGCCGTTGATGATATCGTCGGTGAGCAGCCGCCGGCTCTCATCCTTGCCGGAGGGGTCGCCGACACGGGTGGTGCCGCCGCCCATCAGCGCGATCGGACGATGGCCGGTCTGCTGCATCCAATGCAGCATCATGATCGGCAACAGCGAGCCGACATGAAGGGAAGGGGCGGTGCAGTCGAAGCCGATATAGGCCGTGACCGTCGACTTGCGCGCGAGCGCGTCCAATGCCTCGGGCTCCGAGACCTGGTGAATGAAGCCCCGGGTGGCGAGAACGTTAAGGAAATCGGACTTGTAGGCGCTCATTACAATTCATCGGACCGAACCGCGGTTCGCGGCGCCGCTGGTGTAACAGGTCCGGGGCGTGATTCAACCGCGGACGCCGTCGTGGGTATGGGCGTTCCTATCATGAAAAAAGCCGCCATCGCATGCGACGGCGGCTTTCAATGTAGGGCACGGAACGGTCGGACGGCTTACTTCGCCGCCGCTTGCTTCAGCGGATCCTTGACTGCCTCGAATGTCGCGAACTCGACGGCCCAGGGCAGGCCATCCGCTTTCTTTTCCACCTTGCGGATATAGACGTTCTGGATGATGTCGCGGGTCTCGGGATCGATCGAGATCGGCCCGCGCGGGCTTTCCCAGCTCATGCCCTTCATCGCCGCGAGCACCGCGTCGGGATCGGTCTTGCCGTCGGTCTTCTTCAGCGCCTCGTAAATCAGGTGCATGCCGTCATAGGCGCCCACTGAAATGAAGTTGGCGCGATGGCCGGTGGCTTTCTGATAGGCCGCGACATATTCCTGGTTCAAAGCGGACGGATGCGCGGCTGAATAGATACCGGCGGTGACGACGCCAAGAAGCGTGTCGCCGGTGGTCGGCAGATCGTCGTCGTCGGTGATGTCGCCCGGGCCAACCAGCCTGATGCCGGACTTGTCCAAACCGCGTTCGGCGAATTGCCGCGCGAAAGTGCCCGCCTGCCCAGCGGGTACGAAAACGAACAGCGTGTCCGGATGCAGGTCGGCGGCGCGCTGCAGGAACGGTGCGAAATCTGCATTGGAAAGCGGCACTTTGAGCGTCTCGAGAATCTGCCCGCCGCCTTTGGTGAAATTCGCCTCGAACACCTTGCCGGCTTCGGCGCCCGGCGCCCAGTCGGACAGGATCGAGACTGCCTTTTTGGCGCCGTCCTTGATCGCCCAGTCGGCAATGATGCCGGACTGCTGGCCGAGGGTGAATGACGTGCGCACATAGTACGGCGAGCGCTCGGTCACGACCGACGTTCCCGATACCATGACGACGGTAGGTATTTTGCCTTCGGCGGAGATTGGCGCCATCGACATCGCGCTCGGCGTCAGGCTGGCGCCGAGAAATGAGACGTGATCGTTGACGACCATTTCCTGGGCGATGCGCTTGGCGTTGTCGGGAACGCTGGCGTCATCGCGGATGATGAGTTCGATTTTCTTGCCGGCGACCATGTTGCCGTGTTGCGCCATATAGAGGTTTGCGGCGGCGGAAATCTCGCGGCCGACCGCGCCGGAGGTTCCGGTCATCGGTGTCACGATGCCGATTTTCACGACGTCTTGCGCTGACGCGCCGGTCATGCCCAGCGCGGTCGCTGCAACCGCCAGGCAGCCGGCGACCAGATATTTGTGATTCATTGAGCGTCCCTCGTTTCCTCAGTTCGTTGTTTTATGAAGCGGGTCTTTGACCGCAGGGAAGGTGTCGAATTCAATCGAATAAGGCTCGCCGTCCTTTTTCTCAACCTTGCGCATATAGATGTCCTGGACAATATCGCGGGTTTCCGGATCGATCGAGACCGGCCCGCGCGGGCTTTCCCAGCTCATGCCTTTCATCGCGGCCATAACAGTATCGGGATCGGTGTTGCCGTTGGTTTTCTTGAGCGTCTCGTAGATGAGATGCATGCCGTCCCAGCCACCGACCGAAATGAAGTTGGCGCGCTTGCCGCCCGTCGCCGCAGCGTAATCGGCGACATACTTTTTGTTTATCGCTGATGGATGCGCGGCGGAATAGAAACCGGCGGTGACCACGCCGAGCATGGCGTCACCGCTCATCGGCAGGTCATTGTCGTCTACGACATCGCCGGTGCCGATCAGCTTGATGCCGGATTTGTCGAGACCGCGTTCGGCAAATTGCCGTGCAAAGGCTCCCGCCTGACTCGCCGGTACGAACACGAACAGTGTGTCGGGTTGCAGATCGCGGGCGTGCTGCAGAAACGGTGCAAAGTCGGGGGCAGCAAGTGGCACTTTCAAATAATCCAGAACCTGGCCGCCGTTTTTTGTAAAAGCCTGTTCAAAGACCTGGGCGGCCTCGGCGCTCGGCGTCCAGTCGGTCAACACCATCACCGCTTTTTTGCTGCCGTTTTTGGTTGCCCAGTTGGCAACGATCCCGGCCTGCTGACCGAGCGTAAAGCTCGTGCGTACGTAATAGGGTGAGCGTTCGGTCGCGACTGACGCGCCGGAGATCATGATGACGCTAGGCACCTTGCCTTGGGTGACAATCGGCGCCATCGACAGCGCCGTCGGCGTCGAGCCGGCGCCGAGAAACTGCACCTTGTCGTTGACGACGAGTTCTTGGGCGAGCCGCTTGCCGACATCCGGGACGGTGCCGTCGTCACGGACAATCAGTTCGATTTTTTTGCCGGCGACGGTGTCGCCGTGCTGCGCCATGTAGAGCTTGGCCCCAGCCACAGCTTCCTGGCCGGCCGGCCCAAGCGTGCCGGTCATCGGCATCACCAGCCCGATCTTGACGGTGTCTTGCGCAGCGGCGGTGCCGGCGGTGATCGCAATAGCCGTGAAGGCAAAACCAATCACGGCGATGCTATTGCGACGCATGAACTTCCCCCCACAATTACTTGCCGGCATTGAACGACCGGGGAGGGGTTATTGCAAGCGTTCTACGGTCGCACGGCTTTAGACGTTAGTTGTGGTGCGCAATTTTGAGCCGCTTCGGAGCGGCCAAGCGCGTTTACGCCGCGGTCGCCGGACGTCCGTTCTTGCCGAGGCGCTTGTCCAGGTACTGTCCGATAGACTCCATCAGCGGCTCGACTTTGCCGTCGAAGAAGTGATTGGCGCCCGGCACTACCTTTTGTTCGATGATGATGCCTTTTTGGGTTTTCAGCTTCTCGACCAGCGTGGTCACGTCGCGCGGCGGCACCACGGCATCCTTGTCGCCATGAATGATCAGGCCGGACGACGGGCAGGGCGCGAGGAACGAAAAGTCGTAGAGATTGGCCGGCGGCGCGATCGAGATAAAGCCTTCGATCTCCGGGCGGCGCATCAGAAGCTGCATGCCGATCCAGGCGCCGAACGAGAAGCCGGCAATCCAGCAAGCGCGCGCTTCGGGATTGACCGTCTGCGCCCAATCGAGCGCAGCCGCGGCATCCGACAGTTCGCCGATACCGTGATCGAAGCCGCCCTGGCTCCGTCCGACGCCGCGGAAATTGAAACGCAGCGCCGAGAAGCCACGATGCACGAAGGCATAGTAGATCTGGTATACGATCGGGTGGTTCATCGTGCCGCCGAACTGCGGATGCGGATGCAGCACAATGCCGATCGGCGCATTCTTTTGCCGCGCGGGATGGTAACGGCCTTCGATGCGGCCGCCGGGACCCGTGAAGATGACCTCGGGCATGTTCTTTAAAACCTCGATCGCTGGCGTTTGGGGCAATCCGGCGGAATCGCGCGTGCTTGACGCAGCCGGGGCACCTTCGTAAGCCTCTATAACTATTTCGTTTTTTGGAACCGGCAAGGTGCGATTGGCGGCCCCAATATCGGGTGGCGACTTCTACCACAGGCCGGGGGACAAAAAGCAAGCATTACCAGCACCGCCACCAATATAACTGATACATGCCGGACCGCAGTTATTTCGACTGGAACGCAACGACGCCGCTGCGGCCTCAGGCGCAGGAAGCCTTGGCGGCGGCGCTGGCGGCCAACGGCAATCCGTCTTCGGTCCACGCCGAAGGCCGTGCGGCGCGGCGCGTCATGGAGCTGGCCCGCCAACAGGTGGCGGCGGTGGTCGGCGCGCAGCCGCCCGACGTGTTTTTCACCTCGAGCGGCACCGAAGCCAATATGCTGGCGCTAACGCCGGCAATCGAAACGCGCAACGAGAGACAACCACGCGACAAGCTCCTGATCTCGGCGATCGAACATTCGTCGGTGCGTGCCGGCGGCCGATTTCCTCACGAAGCCATTGCCGATCTGCCAGTTGATCCAGAAGGCCGCATCAATCTTGAAGCGCTAAAGCACGCCTTAAGTGGCACTTCGCGGGCCTTGGTGTCGATCATGCTGGCCAACAACGAAACCGGTGTTGTCCAGCCGGTCGCCGAGGCCGCACCTATTGTTCATGCGGCGGGCGGTTTCTTGCATGTCGATGCGATCCAGGCCGTCGGACGGATTCCGGTCGATATCGGCGCGCTCGATGCCGATTTGCTGACGCTCTCGGCGCACAAGATTGGCGGGCCCAAAGGGGTCGGCGCTCTGGTGCGCCGGGGTGACGCTCTGCACATCGCCGATCCGCTCATTCGTGGCGGCGGTCAGGAGCGAGGGATGCGCGCCGGCACGGAAAACGTGGCCGGTATCGCGGCTTTCGGTGCTGCTGCGGCGGCGGCGTGCGAGAGCTTCGCTTCGGAAGCGGAGCGTATGCGGGGGCTGCGGGACGGGCTTGAGGCCGGGCTAAAGGCGATTTCGCCAGGGGCCGTGATCTTCGGTTCTGGCGCCGATCGGCTGCCGAACACCACTCTTTTTGCGGCCGAAGGGTTAAAGGCCGAGACCGCGGTTATCGCTTTTGATTTGGAGGGGATTGCGGTGTCGTCCGGTGCGGCCTGCTCGTCGGGGAAGGTCCAACCCTCCCATGTCCTTGCAGCCATGGGGGTTTCTCCGGCATTGCTACGCGGGGCGGTACGGGTGAGCCTCGGCTGGACCACGACAGAAACCGACGTCGAAAGGTTCCTGAGCGCTTGGAGAAAGCTCGCAACTGCATTATCTAAGGGTCAATCCGGCATCGCAGCCTAACTGGCTGTAGAACCGATTGTTTCCGGAGTGTTTTGAATCGTTCAAGCACTCCTAACCTGGGTGATCCGAAACGTAGGCCCGCCTGACCATACCGACTTAATCCAACCCGCGGTCCTTGAAACCGTGAGCGGAGGGACGAATGCCGGCAGTGCAAGAGACCGTCGATCAGGTCAGACGCATTGACGTTGACCAATACAAGTACGGCTTTGAGACGGTGATTGAATCGGACAAGGCCCCGAAGGGCCTGTCCGAAGACACGATCCGCTTCATCTCGGCCAAGAAGAGCGAGCCGGAATGGATGCTGGCGTGGCGGCTCGATGCCTATAAGCGCTGGCTCACCATGCGTGAGCCGAAATGGGCCAAGGTCGAATACGGTCCGATCGACTATCAGGACCTCTATTACTATTCGGCGCCCAAGAAAAAGGACGGTCCGAAGTCGCTTGACGAGATCGATCCGGAGATTCTCAAGACCTACGAGAAGCTCGGCATTCCGTTGCGTGAGCGCGAGGCGCTGCTCGGCATTCAGCGGCCAGACACCGGCGAAGGCGAGGCGGCCGAGCCCGGTAGACGCGTTGCCGTTGACGCCGTGTTCGATTCCGTTTCGGTTGCGACTACGTTCAAGGCGGAGCTGGCCAAGGCCGGCGTGCTGTTCATGCCGATTTCGGAAGCCGTGCATGAGCACCCCGAACTGGTGAAGAAGTATCTCGGCTCCGTGGTTCCGGTGAGCGACAATTTCTTCGCGACACTGAATTCGGCGGTGTTTTCCGACGGCTCGTTCGTCTACGTGCCGCCGGGTGTGCGCTGCCCAATGGAGCTGTCGACCTATTTTCGCATCAATGAAAAGAATACCGGCCAATTCGAGCGAACTTTGATCATTGCCGACAAGGGCTCCTATGTGAGCTATCTCGAAGGCTGCACCGCGCCGATGCGCGACGAGAACCAGCTTCACGCCGCCGTGGTCGAACTGGTGGCGCTCGACGATGCTGAAATCAAATATTCGACGATTCAGAACTGGTATCCGGGCGACGCCGCGGGACGAGGCGGCATCTATAATTTCGTCACCAAGCGCGGCGATTGCCGCGGCAAGAACGCCAAGATTTCCTGGACGCAGGTGGAGACCGGTTCTGCCATCACCTGGAAATATCCGAGCTGTATCCTGCGTGGCGACAATTCGCGCGGCGAGTTCTACTCGATCGCGATTTCAAACGGCTATCAGCAGGTCGACAGCGGCACCAAGATGTTGCACCTCGGCAAGAACACGACCAGCCGCATCATTTCCAAGGGCATCGCCGCCGGCCGTTCCAACAATACCTATCGCGGCCTCGTCACCGCGCATCGCCGTGCGTCGGGAGCGCGCAATTTCACCAATTGCGACTCGCTGTTGATTGGCGATCGCTGCGGCGCTCACACCGTGCCCTACATCGAGGCGAAAAACTCCTCGACCGTATTCGAACATGAGGCGACCACCTCGAAGATTTCCGACGACATGCTGTTCTACTGCCGGCAGCGCGGGCTCTCCGCAGAGGAGGCGACCGCGCTGGTGGTCAACGGCTTCGTCAAGGACGTGTTGCAGCAGCTTCCCATGGAGTTCGCGGTCGAGGCGCAGAAGTTGATCTCGGTTTCGCTGGAAGGGAGCGTCGGATAACGCTGAGCGCTCTGTCATAGGCGGTGGCGTTGGGGCAGCGGATATGGCGCATTGGCTCGAAGTGCCGGAATTGGAAGCGCGGGTGCAGGCAACAGATGACATGCCGCCCTCACTTGTACTGCTCCGTGAATGCGTGGGAGCGATTGTTGCGGTGCTGGAGCGTGAGGTCGTGCACGAGGGCCAACCGCCGGTCGTCACGTTCCGTAATCATCATGGCGCTTACTACAACGTGAGCATCCATGAAGAGGAATACCGAGTCCTGTATATGCACAATGCCCAGATCGAGTTTTTGGAGAAGCGCACAGGCGAACTGGCCTGGAAGATTTGCGGTTATCGCTGCTCGCCGGCGCAGATGCGCGCGGCTAAGGCGCGCGCCGTACAGGAAGGTTTCACTGGCGATGTTCTTCCCAATGAATATTTCGTGCGTGAGCACCGCGCTCGCGGCTGATGGCCGCTGAGGCGAGAATTTCGGAAAGGCAGATTGATGGCGTTGCTTGAAATAAAGGATTTACACGTCGAGATCGACGGTAAGCCGATTCTCAAAGGGCTCGACCTGACGGTGAACGCCGGTGAGGTGCACGCCATCATGGGTCCGAACGGTTCCGGTAAATCGACGCTGGCCTATGTGCTCGCGGGCAAGGACGATTACACCGTTACCAGTGGCGAAGTGCGGTTCAATGGCAAGAATATCTTCGCGATGCAGCCGGACGAACGCGCTGCGGCGGGTCTGTTCCTGGCATTCCAGTATCCGCTGGAGATTCCCGGTGTCGCGACCATGACTTTCCTGCGCACCGCGCTCAATGCGCAGCGCAAGAAGCGCGGCGAGGCCGAGTTCTCGACGCCGGAGTTCCTCAAAAAGGTTCGCGATCAGGCCGGCAAGCTGGGGATCGACCCGGAAATGCTGCGGCGCGCGGTGAATGTCGGTTTCTCCGGCGGCGAGAAGAAGCGCAACGAGGTGCTGCAAATGGCGCTGCTCGAGCCGCGCCTTGCCGTGCTCGACGAGACCGATTCAGGTCTCGACATCGATGCCCTGAAGATTGTCTCCGAGGGCGTCAACCGGCTGAAGTCGCCGAACAACGCTTTCGTCGTCATCACGCACTACCAGCGGCTGCTGGAGTACATCGTGCCGGATATCGTGCACGTGCTGTCGAAGGGGCGCATCGTCAAGACCGGCGGCAAGGAGCTCGCACTGGAGCTCGAAGCCCGCGGTTATGCCGAGTACCAGGAAGAGGTTCCGGCGTGAACGCCGAAGTCACCACGATAAAGACCGCAGCGGAAACAACGCTGGCGCAAGAATTTGCGCAGGCGCATGCGCGGCTGCCGGGCGGCAAGGCGTTCGCGGCGCAGCGCGCCGCGGCGTTCGACGTGTTCGCCAGGGAAGGTCTGCCGCATCGTCGCGTCGAAGACTGGAAATACACCGATCTCCGCGCCCTGATGCGCGACGCCAAGCCGCTCGCGGCGCCTCCCGATGCGAGATCAAAAGCGATTGCGAAAACCGCCGGCGCGTTGGTCGGCGACGTTGAAACCCGCCGTCTGGTCTTTGTCGATGGTGCCTTTGTGCCGGAGCTTTCCGACGTTGCGGCGCTCGAGCCGGGTCTGTCGATCAGTTCGCTGGCGGAAGCTATGACCGGTGGCGATTCGTTGCTCGCGACCCATCTCGGCAAGCTTGCGCCGGCAAGCGATGTCGCGGTCGCGCTCAATACCGCGCTGATGGGCGACGGCGCTGTAATCCGCGTAGCGGCAGGCGCGACGACTAAACGACCGATACACCTTCTTTTCGTCGCGTCCGAGAAACCTGCCGCGACTTTCACCCGCTCGCTGCTCGTGGTGGAGAAGGCCGCTCGCGCCATGCTGATCGAAAGTCACGAGGGACCGGAAGGCACGGACTATCAGGTTAATGCCGCAGTCGAAGTATTTGTCGGTGACGAAGCCCATGTCGATCACGTCAAGCTGATCAGCGAGGGTCCGGATGCGCTGCATGTCTCGACGCTCGCGGCGGCGATCGGAGCCCATGCGCGGTTCAATACCTTCAGCTTTACCGCGGGCGGCGCGGTGGTGCGCAACCAGCTGTTCCTGAAATTCGACGGCGAGGAAACGGTTGCCGGAATTCGCGGCGCGACGCTGCTGAAGGGCAAGCAGCACGCCGATACGACGCTGGTGGCCAACCACGTCGCGCGCGGCTGCCAGAGCCGGGAAATGTTCAAGGCGGTGCTCGACGACGAAGCCCATGGCGTGTTCCAGGGCCGCATTATCGTGCAGCAGGGCGCGCAGAAGACCGACGCCAAGATGATGACGCGGGGCTTGCTGCTCTCCGAGCGCGCGGAGATGGACCATAAGCCGGAGCTGGAAATCTTTGCCGACGACGTGCAGTGCGGCCATGGCGCCACGGCCGGCGCGCTCGACGGCGACTTGAAGTTCTATCTGATGGCGCGCGGCATCCCGGCGGCGGAAGCCGAAGCGCTGCTGATCCGCGCATTTCTCGGCGAAGCGATCGACGGCATCGAGCACGCCGGTTTGCGTGAGGCGCTCATGGACAGCGTGGTGGCCTGGCTGAAGAGGCGAGGCTGATATGGCCCAGACAAATATGGCCCAGACAAATATAGCCAGTGCAAAGACGAACGGCGCTTACGACGTCGCCCGCATCCGCAAGGATTTCCCGATCCTGGCGACGGAGGTTTACGGCAAGCCGCTGGTCTATCTCGATAACGCCGCTTCAGCGCAAAAGCCGCAAGCGGTGCTCGATCGCCTGTATCAGGCTTACACAACGCAGTACGCCAATGTGCATCGCGGCCTGCATTATCTCGCCAACGAGGCGACGGATGCCTACGAAGGCGCGCGCGAGAAGGTGGCGGCGTTTCTCAACGCCAAGCGCAAGGAAGAGATCATCTTCACGCGCAACGCCACGGAAGCGATCAATCTTGTCGCCTATACGTTCGGCCACGAACGCATCAAGCCCGGCGACGAGATCGTGGTTTCGATCATGGAGCATCACTCCAATATCGTGCCGTGGCATTTCCTCCGCGAGCGGCAAGGCGCCGTCATCAAGTGGGCGCCAGTCGACGACCAGGGCAATTTCCTGATCGACGAGTTCGAGAAGCTTCTGACACCGCGCACCAAGATGGTGGCGATGACCCACATGTCGAACGTGCTCGGCACGCTGGTCCCCGTGAAAGAAGTGGTGCGGCGTGCCCATGCCCGCGGCATTCCAGTGCTGATCGACGGTGCGCAGGGCGCGGTGCATCTCGACATCGACGTGCAGGATATCGATTGCGATTTTTACGCCTGCACCGGCCACAAGATCTATGGGCCGACCGGTATCGGCGTGCTGTACGGCAAATACGAGCATCTCGACGCCATGCCGCCGTTCAATGGCGGCGGCGAAATGATCCGCGAAGTGTCAGAAGATCGTGTCACCTATGGCGAGCCGCCGCATAAATTCGAGGCCGGCACGCCGCCGATCGTGCAGGCGATTGGGCTTGGTGCGGCCATCGATTATGTCGCTTCGGTCGGCAAAGCGCAGATCCGCGAACACGAAGCGGGGTTGATGCGTTATGCCCATGAGCGGCTGGGCGAGATCAATTCGCTGCGCATCATCGGCACGGCCAAGAATAAAGGCCCGATTGTGTCGTTCGAGATAAAAGGCGCGCATCCGCACGATATCGCGACCATTATCGACCGCTCGGGCGTGGCGGTGCGGGCCGGAACCCATTGCGTGATGCCACTGTTGGCGCGCTTTGGCGTGTCGGCGACCTGCCGGGCCTCGTTCGCAATGTACAACACCCGCGAGGAAATCGACTGCCTTGCGGAAGCGCTGATCAAGGCGCAGGGTTTCTTCTCATGAGCGATGAACTCAAAACCGATACGGCGACGGCGGCGCCCGCCGATACCGCGGAGCGGCCGTCCAACATTCCGCCCGAAGAAATGACGCGGCTGACGGACGAGATCGTCAGCGCGCTGAAGACCGTCTTTGATCCGGAAATTCCGGCCGACATCTACGAGCTTGGCCTGATCTACAAGGTCGATGTCGATGACGACCGCATGGTCCGTATCGACATGACGCTGACCACACCGAATTGCCCGGCTGCGGGCGAATTGCCGGGGCAAGTCGAGAATGCCGTCGCCGGCGTTTCCGGCGTGCGAGAGGCCAAGGTCAATATCGTGTGGGATCCGCCGTGGGATCCGAGCCGGATGTCGGACGAAGCCCGCACTGTGTTGAATATGTGGTGACCGAACGCGGAGCGTTGCGCGCACCTGTGCGCGGCATTACATGGTGTGAGTGAGGTCGTTAGTAGATTTCGACTTATTAAAAGTCGAAAGCGACGGCAGGAGATAGAACCGATGGCCACTGCACGGCCGAGACCTCAGGTGATGCGGCTGACCGAAGCCGCAGCCGACCGTATCAAGGCGGTCATGGCGAATGCCGACCATCCGATCGCGGGCGTCCGCGTCGGCGTGAAGAACGGCGGCTGCGCCGGCATGAGCTATTTCATGGAATATGCCGACGCCGCTAATCCGCACGACGAAGTGGTCGAAGACAAAGGCGTCCGTATCCTGGTCGATCCGAAGGCGGTACTGTTCCTGCTTGGCACCGAGATGGACTACAAGGTCCAGAAGCTTTCGGCACAATTCACCTTCAACAATCCGAACCAGACCGCGGCCTGCGGCTGCGGTGAATCGGTGCAGATCGAGCCGGCGACCGAGCACTAGAGCGAAGTCGTTTTTGATTAAATCGATCGTCGCTCTAGCATTTTGATTGAGCATGATCTTTTCGGAAAACCGGATTCCACTTTTCCGGATCATGCTCTGGGCTCTACGCAGGTTTCGCCTTGCGCACGCTATCGATCAGCGACGCTCTCAAGAGATAAGCGCGGTGTGCGGCGGGATCCGCCGCGGTGGCCTTGAGCGCCGCGTTATTGCGCTCGCGCACGGCGTGGTCTTTTTCCTCAAGCCGCTTTTTATTGGCGATGGTCTGCTGCTGCACGTATTCGACGTTGAGCGGCCGGCGCCGCAGATCGTAGCTATCGAGCGTCTCCGCCGGCGCTTCGCCGCGCATCACCTTGCCGAGGAGATCGGCGAGCTCGACCGCATCATGAATGCCGAAATTCAGTCCAAGGCCGCCGAGCGGATTGTTGACGTGGGCGGAGTCGCCGGCAAGGAAGGCGCGGCCTTTGCGAAACGCCGCCGCAACCCGCTGATGCACATTGTAGATGTTACGGTGGACCACTGGATAGTCACCGGCCTTGGGAAAGAAATTCTGCAGGCGTTGCTGCACGGCTGTTTCGTCCAGCGCCTGCGCATCGGTTTCGCCGCTGCGGGTCGGGAATAGAACTCGCCACAGGCCGTTGCCGTCGTCGCCGGTTACCTTGAACAGCGCACACCATTCATTGGCGTCGGCGAAGTAATTCCGCGAGCACTCACCGTAAGTGGTGTCGAACGAAAAGGTCGTCGTCAGCACCAGGAAACGTTCCGGGTGGGTGTAGCCCTCGAACTCGATGCCGAGCGCCTTTCGCACCGTCGAGCGGCCGCCGTCGCAGCCGATCAGGTATGAGCCGGAAATCGTGTGGAAGCCGGCTGCGGTCTCCACTTCAACGTCAACGCGATCCTCGAACTGCGCGAGGCTGGCGACGCGCGCATTGAACGCGATTGAAGCATGCGGAAACTGCCGCAACCGCTCGATCGTCATGGTGGCGAGCTTGTGCTGCTCGCACTGCACGACATAAGGAAAGCGCGTATCGTTCTTGAGCACGCCGAAATCGAATTCGACGATCAATTGGCGGGGCTCGCGATTCCACGTTCGGAACTTGGGCTCGATCAGCCCGCGCCGGGTCACCTCGTCGACCAGCCCGAGATTGTCGAGGATTTCCAGCGTCGCGGCGTGGGTCGTCGCAGCGCGCGGATTATCGTTGACGCGCGCCTCGGCCTCAAAAACCTGCACCGGGATGCCCTGGCGCGCCAGCGCCAGCGCGGCAATGACGCCGACCGGGCCGCCGCCGGCGATGATAACGGGACGCGGGGAAACCATTACCCCGGCGTTTTTACGCCAAGGCCAAGGGAGGGGCAATCGAGCGGCAATCGGATAGGCTTTACGCCACGCGGGCTGGCCGATGCGCGTCGTCGGCTTCGGGATCGGTCTCGCAGATCACGCGGTTGCGGCCGCTTCGCTTGGCGGCATAGAGGCATTTATCGGCACGTTCGATCAGCGTCTGCACCGTGTCCTGTGCATGCAGGACGGCGGCGCCGAGCGAGAGCGTTACCCGGCCGAGATTTTCGCCGGTTGAACGTTTCACCAGTTCCTTGGTCATTACGGCGCGGCGAATGTGTTCCGCAACGGTGTTTGCGGACTGCAGCGACGTGTTCGGCAGCGCGATAACGAACTCCTCGCCGCCATAGCGCGCGGCGATGTCCTGTCCCTTGACGTTCTGTTTGACCGATATGGCGACGAGGCGCAGCACCTGATCGCCGGTGAGGTGCCCATAGCTGTCGTTGAATTTCTTGAAATGATCGATGTCGCACATCAGAAGCGAGAGCGGCTCGTTCTTCTGTTTTGATTCGCGATGGCGCGCGACAGTCCCTGATCGAAAAATTTGCGGTTCGAGAGCGTGGTGAGCGGATCCGTCATGCTCTCGGCCCGCACCGCCTGCAGGCTTTCCTGAAGCTGCTCGATTTCCTGCTGTGACGCCGACAGGCTTGCTTCGAGCATTTTGTTGTTTGCTTGCGTTTCCCTGGCGCCGAACAGCAGTCGCTCGATGATGGCGCTGAGCGTTTCGTGGTCCTGTGCGCCGGAAAGCTTTTCCGCGGCGTCGGCGAGGCTCTCCGTATAGGTCGATGCCGAGTTTCCGGCAGCGCCGACCGTTTCCAGCAGTTGTTTGATCTCGTTGACCAGACTTCCATTGACCGCATCAATGCGATCGCTCATCCGGGTACTGGCGATATAGGACGAGAAAATGTGTTCGAGATCGGGCTCGGCAAGCGTGCCTTTTTCCTTGAGCGTCTGGTTGATGAACTGATTGAGCGGCGGATTGTAGCCGGTCGCGTAGTTGAACCAGATTTCGTAATTGCGCGGCGAAGCCGCTTGGGAAAGGGCCCGGATCTGGCCCAACGCTATCTCGGCAAACGCAATCGTTCGTTCGTGCTCGTCGCGAGGCACGTCCATTGATCCGCTCCAATCGCCCTTTGGATGGGTCTTAAAAGATTTTGGCGGCCGTCCCCGCCGTAATTGACTAACGAAGGCTATGTGATGGGGGTGAAAGACCGGTAAATGCCGCGTCCAGATGACAGACTTAGATGCCGTGTCCGGAAAATCCTGACAGGACTGCGCGGGGATTTACGCGACGATTTATTTGTCGCTCAGGCCTTCAGCGTCACCGGGCGCAGCAGGAACGCCGGTAAATGCGAGGCGTCGCCTTCATCGTTGTGTGCGGGCTGTTGCGCGGCGCGCCGCGAGCGCGCCTCGTCGATGCGTGCAACGGGAGCCGGACGTTGCGGACCGCGACGTTGTTCATCGCGACGTTGTTCTTGGCGCCCACGATTCTGGCTCACGCTTCTGTTCGCGCTTATCTTCACGTCTGGGCTGCCGCGGTTGCGGCGCTGCATCCTGTGACGGTTCGGCGGCGGCAGGCGCGCCGCTCATGTAAGGGATTGTCTGCCCGATCAGTTTCTCGATTGCAGCCACCGCTTTGAGGTCGTTCGATCCGGCGACAAGGGTGACAGCCTGACCACTGCGTCCGGCGCGGCCGGTACGGCCGATGCGGTGGACGTAGTCGTCGGCATGAACCGGAACGTCGAAATTGTAGATGTGGCTGACGTCGGGAATATCGAGACCACGTGCGGCGACGTCGGAAGCGACCAGCAGGGTGACTTCACCCTTGCGGAACTGATCGAGCGCAGCCGTGCGCGCCGATTGATCCATGTCGCCGTGCAGCGCCTGCACCGAAAAACCATGGCGCAGCAGCGAGCGAAACAGCGTCGCAACATCGCGCTTGCGATTGCAGAAGATGATCGCGTTCTTCATGCCCTCCGCCGAGCGGATCAGGCGGCGGAGCGTATCGCGCTTCTCGAATGGCTCGCGGCTGGCTTTCGCCAGAAGCTGTGTGATCGTGGCAACAGTGGTCGCAGGCCGTGACACCTCGACCTTTACCGGATTGTGCAGGAACTGTTCGGTGATGCGCCGGATTTCCGGCGGCATGGTTGCGGTGAAGAACAGCGTCTGCCGCGTGAACGGGACCAGCTTGCAGATGCGCTCGATGTCGGGAATGAAACCCATGTCGAGCATGCGGTCGGCTTCGTCGATGACCAGCAGCTCGACACCGGTCAGCAGCAGACGCCCGCGTTCGAAATGGTCGAGCAGCCGGCCCGGTGTTGCGATCAGAACGTCGACGCCGCGCATCAGCTTGTTGTCCTGATCGTCGAACGAAACACCGCCGATGATCAGCGCGACATTGAGTTTGTGATTGGCACCGTATTTGACGAAGCTTTCCTCGACCTGCGCGGCAAGCTCGCGCGTCGGTTCGAGAATGAGCGTCCGCGGCATGCGCGCCCGCGCACGGCCTTGCTCCAGCATGGTCAGCATCGGTAGCGTAAAGGCCGCGGTCTTGCCGGTGCCAGTCTGCGCTATACCGAGCACGTCGCGCCGGGCGAGAACGTGCGGAATTGCCTGATCTTGAATGGGGGTGGGTGTTTTGTAACCAGACGTGGCAACAGCAGCGAGAACTTTATCGGACAAGCCGAGATGGGAAAACGACATGAACCCTCAAGGCCACCCGCGATGTTTGCACTAGGAACTTGAGGGAAGGCGCAGGGCGGCCGAATTCTGCCTCAGTTGCCCCGAAACATAGGGACGAACCCCTGAAAGTCAATGGAAATTGGCCGGTTGCATTGCAGTAAGTTAATCGGATTGCTTCACTTTTCCTCGAGATCACGTCAGCAGAACGTCACACTCGGAATTGAGCCTCCCGGCTCTCTTCATCGTCCGGTTGAACGGCTCAACCCAATCCAATGTCCTCGTGGGCGGCTAGAATAATTGCCGCAGGGCAGCGTATGCGGACTGTGCTAACTGTGAATTGTCTAGGGACGGAGAAAAAAATGAAATTTAGCGATCTTGCGCGCGCGTTTGGGTCGCGCGGGTTTGGGTTTGGGCTGTTACTCTCGGGTTTGCTGGCTGCCTCGGCGATCGCGCCGGCCCACGCGCAGAGCGATTATCCCACCCGGCCGATCCATTTGTACGTTGGGTTCGCGGCCGGCGGCGGCAATGACATTTTCGCGCGTATCGTCGCCGACAAGGCGTCGCAAATCCTCGGTCAAACTGTCGTGGTCGAGAACAAGCCCGGCGGTGGCGGACGCCTTGCGCCTGAATACACCCTGCAACAGCCGGCCGACGGTTACAGCCTCGTCGTGGGGCCAAGCGGGGCGATTTCTATCGCCGCAGCGATCTATCCCGACCTGAAATATTCGCCGACCAAAGATTACGTGCCGATTGCCATGATCGCCCACTTTCCCCTGATCATGGTCATCGGCGCCGACAATCCGTCGAAGAATCTCAAGGAATTCGTCGAGTGGATGAAACAGCATCCCGACAAGGCAAACTATGCGAGTACGTCGCCGTCCTTCACCATCGTGTCGGAGCTTCTGAAGCTCAAGTCCGGCATGCCCGGCACGATGATCCCGTACAAGAGCAGCAACGAGATGAACCTCGCGGTCATTGAAGATCAGGCGGCGATGGCGATTGCCGACGGACCGCCGACCATTCCCCAAGTGCAGGCTGGCAAGGTGAAGGCCGTTGCGGTGACTGGAAAAACACGGTCGGAACTGTTGCCGGATGTGCCGACCATGGCTGAAGCCGGTTACCCGGACGTCAGTGTCGAGCTTTGGAGCGGGATATTTGCATCTGTGAAAACGCCCCCGGCTATCGTCGCTAAACTGCAAAAGGCGTTTAGCGAAGCGATCTCGGACCCAGGCGTAGGCCAGAAGCTCAAGGCGCTCGCTGTGATTCCAGGCGACGTAACGCCGGAACAATTCTCCAAAATCATTCAGAGCGACATCGTAAGGTACCAGGACGTCGTGAAGGCGGCGAACCTGAAATTTGAAGACTAGGACGCATCTCGCGAGAGGCACTGCGCAATTCGGGGCGTCAGGCTTTTTCCGCAAGCTGCGCCTGCACCGCCTGGACGAATTTTGCCCGCTCGGGCGGCGCGCTGACATGCGCGCCGAGCCGCTCGCAGAATTCTTCCGGCGTGCTCGCTTCCTTTGCGGCCCGTTCGACCAGAACCTTGGCGATCGGGCCGATGTGGCGGGCGAGCAGGGACCGGATCGCTTCGAACTGTTTGCTGCCCGGTGCGACGATGGGCTCACGCGGCTCTTCGGCTGCGAGGTCCGGTGCCGTCACGATCGGCGCGGCGGCGCCTTCTTCCGCCTGCGGATTATCGATCACCTTCTTGATCGTGGACGCGAGCTTGGCGAGGGCAGCCTTGCGATTAGGAAAAATGTCGATGTATTGCCGGGTCGCGAGTTCGTAACGCAGCGCGCCGGTTGGCGCGATCGGCGAAAGCCGCAGTGGAAACACCGGCGCATTGATGCTGCCGCCAATCGACAGCTCCTTCCTGATCTCACCGGATTTGCTTGACCACTCCGAGAACAGGAACACGATGCCGCTGGCGGCCTCGATCGCCTCGACGATGGCTTCCTGGTAATTGTGCCCCGGCAGGACATCGCGCAGCGATATCCAACACTTGATGCCCTTGCTTTCAAGGAAAGCGACGACCTCGCGCGCGGTCTCCTCATCCTTCGAGGAAAAGCAAACAAAAATGTGGGAGGCGGCCAAGGCGTTCTCTGTTGTGCCACATTGCGCGCAATGTTACGGCGACGTTAGCCGCCTTGCGCGGCTACTGGCAAGTTATTCTACCCACAGCCTTTTCGTGGCTTTTGACCGGAGGTGAACTGGCCGCCGCATCGCCGTAATACCCGTGATATAAGACTGCCATCGGGGCAGGGCAATTTCCGCAAAGCCGTAACGGAACTGAAAGCGATGGGACTTCGGGCCAAATTCAATATCGCCATCCTGGTGGCGTTCGGCATCGGCTTTGCCATCGCCGCGGTGGTGCTGCATCGGATGTTCATCGACGACGCCCGCGATGTGGTGATGCAAAACGCCCGCATCATGATGACGGCGGCGAACGCCATCCGCAAATACACCGCGGACGATCTGGTGCCGCTGTTGCCGATGCAGGCCAACGGCAAGTTCGTGGCGGAGACGGTGCCGGCGTTCGCCGCACAGACCAACTTCAAGGACGTGCAGGCGGCGTTTGCCGGTTACACCTATCGGGAACCGGCGCTCAATCCGACCAATCTCAACGACCGCGCCCAGGACTGGGAAGCCGACATCATACGCGGCTTCCGCGAAGACGCTTCCAACACCGAGATGGTGGTCGAGCGCGACACGCCGCTCGGACCGACGCTCAATCTGGCGCGGCCGGTGACGATCACCGATCCGGCCTGCCTGATTTGCCACGATACCGCGGCGGCCGCGCCGGCTGCGCTGATCCAGACTTACGGCGGCGCCAATGGCTTCGGCTGGAAGCTCAATGAAACGGTCGGGGCACAGTTCGTGTCGGTGCCGATGGCGGTGCCGCTGAAGGCGGCGCACGACGCCTATATCGCCTTTCTCGGCACGCTGATCGGCATATTCGCGATCATCTTTGTGATCCTCAATCTGCTGCTGCACTACGTCGTGATCGTGCCGGTCAAGCAGGTGTCCGCCGCCGCGGAAGCCGTCAGTCTCGGCGAGGAAAACACCGCGTTCTACATCAAGCCGGGCAAAGACGAGATTTCAGCGCTCTCGGTGGCTTTCAACCGCATGCGCGAAAGCCTCAAGCAGGCGATGGATATGATCAAGTAGGGCTCCCGCGATTGCGCCGTTCGAGCGTCAGTTCACGGAAGTATTGAACCCCGCCGGCTAAGTGCTCGCCGCTGTGCTTTCAGCCCGATAGACGAGCCAGGCGAACAACAGCATATCCGCCAGCACGATCAATGATCCTACCGCCGCAATCGGCTCCGCACTCGTGGTGCCGGTCGATACCAGGCCAATGCCCACGGCCATCACGATGGTGCCGACGATCCACACCCATACCTGCGCCAGAGCGACCTTCGTGGCGTCGAGCGACGGATGCAGACGGTAGAAAATGCCGAACAGGAATAGCGAGACCCATCCCAGCAAATTCAAGTGCGCGTGAGCGGGCATCGCCGCGTGATTTTCAGAGATCGCCATATCGAGGCCCCACAGCATGCCGGCGATGGCTGCGAGAACCGCGGTCAGGAAGCACAGCTTGGACGCTCTCATGGTCTCCGCTCCGGTTCAGGCCGCGTGTATCACGCGACATTTCGGCATTGTAGGTCGGGATTGCCGGTGAGCGGAGCGCCGGCGGAGATATTTCCCCGGATTAGTGCTTCCACTTCGTCGGCGGCGTTTGCTGCGCCGTCGACGCCGGCAAGCATGACCGAGCGGCGCTTCGCCTGGTCGGCGAAGGATGGCGTGCCGAGAACTTTTTGCGCTGCCTCTCGCATCGCCGCAGAGCCGGCATCGCCCGGCAATGCGATGCCGGCGCCGAACTCCGCAACAGCGGCCGCGACGAAGGGTTGGTCGCCGGCAAGTCCCGGAATGACGACCATCGGCACGCCATGAAGCAGCGAGCGCATCGCGGTGCCATGGCCGCCGTGGGTCATGACCAGCGCGGCGCGGCGGATGATCGGGTCGTGCGCCGCGTAGTTGAGCACGACGGCGTTGGCCGGACAGGCCAGTTCATTCGGCGCGACGATGCCGCCTGTTGTCGCGATGACGTGTACCGGGAGTTCGGCAAGCGCATCGAGTGCGCGTTGCATCTTGTCGACATTGCGTTGCTCAAAGCCGGTCGAGAAGCTGACCAGTACCAGCGGTGTCGTGTCGGTTTCGGGCCAGGGCAGAGGCGTTGGAACTGCGAACTTCTCATCCTCCAGTACCGGTCCCGCATGCCGCACCATCTTCCAACCGGCGAGGGCAGGGGCGTCAAATGCGGCAAGGCTGGTTGAAATGATGCGGTCGTTCGCGCGCCAGAGAGTATCGATATCGGGCAATCCGGCGAAGCCTGCTTGCTGCCGCATGCCATCGAACAAGGCGATCATCCTTCGCCACATATCGAGCTGCCGAAACACGAAGGTGTGCACGAACACGGCCTTCGGCTGTTTGAACGACAGGGCCTGGGTGAGCGCAGCGGGGAACATCGCGTCGATGAGCACGATATCCGGGGTCTCGCTTTTGACGATCGTGCCGACCTGCGCTTCAACGGCAGGAGAGGTGAGATAGCACGCCGCGCGCGTCATGAAGTGGCCTTGAGGATAGAGATCAACTTGCTTGTAAGCGTCGGTGATCTCGATGGCCCGGAAGCCCGCGGTCTTCACGCGCGGCACCATTTCCGGGCGACCTGCAAACGCAATTTGATGGCCGCGTTGGGTGAGAACGCGCGCGACCCCGAGGCTAGGCGGCAGGTTCCCGCCGCCCGACCAGTTCAGCCATAAAATTCTTGCCATTGGTCTCTCCCTGTTCAAGAACGCTTCGGATCATCCTGGCGACGATTGCTTCCGCGGCGGACCGGTTCATCTTCATGTCGCGCCGAAGCAGCTTCCACACATAAACGTCAGTCATCACGATCAGCGTCGTGAGCAGCTTCGCGCGCTCCGCGCCGTGCACGCGTTCGAGCTGCGGCGCAAAAACGGTTTTGACGCCGTCGCGGTGATTTTCACGGCCCTGGTTCAGTGTAGCTTTCAGGGCAGGCCGCCGGCGTTCCTCGCCCAGCCGGTCGATGACGAGATCGCCGACTGTCTCGTAAATGTCGAAGAAAGAACCGACGGCGGCACTGATGTCGCCAGGGGCGGTGGGTCTAAGAAACACGCCGCCTGCGGCCATATCTTCGAGGGCTTCATAAATCAGCTCGTCTTTACTGCCGAAGATGCGCAGCACCGTCTGCACCGTTGTTTCGGCCCGGCCGGCGATCTCATCGAGCGTGAACTCCTCGGCCGGCCGGTTGCAAAACAGTTCGACAGCGCAGGCGCGGATCCGTGCTTTGGTGGCTTGGGCCTTGGCCGCGCGGGCTGTCATGTCATAGGAGCGTTTTGCCTTTTTCATATTAACATGACTAACTCCAATTCAATTTCATGTCAATACAGCTAATATTAAATTTCACGGGGGGATTCGAAGAATGAGCCTGCGGAGGCATGGCGATTATCTCCTCCAACACCGAGAACAATTGTGTCTTCTTGCGCGGCGATGCATGGCGTATTCCCGGCCGCGTAAAATATTGTAGGGCCGTTGTCTGATAATCTGGGGATGCGTGGCGCGAAGGCCGACCAAGCTTGCAGCCATCAAACCGATGATGACCGCCGCCCATGGAGTTTGTCGTTCACGTGTTGGAGCGTGTGTTCGATAAGGACCGCGAGACTGCCACGCGGATCATGCTTGAGATCCACAACGGCGGCACCGGCACGTGCGGAATTTATCCATACGATGCCGCGGACGCGAAGGTGAGAGAGGTCCTTGATTTTGCTCGCGAGCATCAGCAACCGCTGCAATGCGTTCTGGAGCCCGCTCATCAATCTAGTCTTTAAATTCACCGGCATGAGTCGCGCCGGTAAGGTCGTGCATCGGCATGATCGGCAAATACCACTGGCCCCACGGCCCTGTGATATTGTAACTAATTACTTGACTTTTGTCTTTGTAACAGATACATTGTCCCTATCCCGCTCTTCGTGAGGGACGTCGCCGGTGACGCGGACTGACGGAGCGGGAGCGGTTCCTGCGGGCGGAGTTTCGTCACTCTTGGCTCGCAGGCGGTTTGGGCATCGACCCGTCCGGCGCGTGATCGGACTGTGAGGTGCTCACTGCACTGGCATCGGCGAGGGGACCCCCTTTGACCCGGTGATTCCAGGAAGCGCGGCCCAAACCGAGTTGGGATGAATAATCCCGGCGCATAACCGCGGAGGAGCGCCGAAGGGCGAGCGGCTCGCATAGGGCCGCGGCTGTGCCTGCTTACCGGGTGCAGCTACCGTGGTGCGCCGTTCGGCGCTCCGCCTCCCTTGTTCAGGGAGGTTGAAACATTGCCTCCCGTCTGTTTGAGGCACCTTTTCTTATCGCGTGAACAAGACTTCGGATGCAGATGCATCGCGAGAATGGAATTGCTCGCTTCCCGTCATCCTGAGGTGCGAGCGCAGCGAGCCTCGAAGGATGCGGGCCGAGGTGTCGTGGCCGTCGTCCTTCGAGGGCCGCCATAGTGGCGGCCACCTCAGGATGACGGAGAACAAGAACGAGACTCAAAAATGAAAACCAGACGAGGAACCAACCGCAGCTTTCCGGGGCGATTGACTTCTCGACGAGTGGCTTGAGCTTCCCTATCTGCGCCGGCTTGATCTCAAGCGCCGGGCCGAATGCGAACGGTTCGGCTGTCATCGGTTGTGTGCGCGCAAACAATGCAAGCGGCATCGCATTTGTTGCGGCGCCGATGCGGAGGACTGCGCGCGGCGGTTCTGGCATCTCACGAAACCGAAGCCCAAGACATTATGGCGGGAGCTGTCCCGGCTTTCGAGACTGGTCGAATTGGCCAAAGTGGATGCACGGCCACCTTGGAGTAGCCCGCCGCAGCAAGCGACGCCCGCGGCGCAGCGTTCCGCTAAGGCGGCATCCGGCCGGGCCTCCGGGGGTTCGGGCCGCCGTCCGGCTTCCGGCCCGGTTCGTGCGGATAAAGCGGATTCGGACGCAGGCCTTTGGGAAATCATCCAAACCGGCCGGTCCGGGGAGGGGGATAAAGCGCCTTAACGCGTTGCGCGGCGGGGCGTTTTATGCGATGTCCGCGCCGAATTGGGCCGGATGCACGCTTGTTCGTGCCGGGCACACTATTCTTACGGGCCGGCGTTCCTGTTTGGCCCCTTAAACGACAACCGGGGTCGATACGATGGAAACTCTTTGGCTTATCGTTCTGTGCGGCGCTTTCCATCGTCTACGCCATCTGGGCGACGCGCTCGGTGCTGAAGGCCGATGCCGGCAACGAAAAGATGCAGGAGATCGCCGCGGCGGTGCGCGAAGGCGCGCAGGCCTATCTCAAGCGCCAGTACACCACGATCGCCATGGTCGGCATCGTGATCTTCGTGCATGCTCGGCCTATTTCCTCGGCTGCGCTGGTCGCCGTCGGCTTCCTGATCGGCGCGGTGCTGTCGGGCGCGGCCGGCTTCATCGGCATGAACGTTTCGGTGCGCGCCAACGTGCGCACCGCGCAGGCGGCGACCAAGTCGCTGGCCGGCGGCCTTGAACTCGCCTTCAAGGCCGGCGCCATCACCGGCATGCTGGTGGCGGGCCTCGCGCTGCTCGGCGTCACGCATCTACTTCGCCTTCCTCACCGCACGCTGCATCATGGCGCCGAACAGCCGCGACCGTGGTCGACGCGCTGGTCGCGCTCGGCTTCGGCGCCTCGCTGATCTCGATCTTCGCCCGTCTCGGCGGCGGCATCTTCACCAAGGGCGCCGACGTCGGCGGCGATCTCGTCGGCAAGGTCGAAGCCGGCATTCCCGAAGACGATCCGCGCAACCCGGCCACCATCGCCGACAACGTCGGCGACAACGTCGGCGACTGCGCCGGCATGGCGGCCGACCTGTTCGAGACCTATGCGGTGACCGCGGTTGCCACCATGGTGCTGGCGGCGATCTTCTTTGCCACCGTCGGGCCCGCCTGCTGATCAACATGATGACGCTGCCGCTCGCCATCGGCGGCATCTGCATCATCACCTCGATCATCGGCACCTTCTTCGTCAAGCTCGGCGACAGCCAGTCGATCATGGGCGCGCTCTACAAGGGCCTGATCGCCACCGGCGATCCTGTCGCTGATCGGCGTCGCCGGCGTGATCCACTGGCTGATCGGCTTCGGTCCGCTCGCCGGCGTCGACGTACACCGGCATGGCGCTGTTCGAATGCGGCATCGCCGGCCTGGTCGTCACCGGGCTGATCATCTGGATCACCGAATACTACACCGGCACCGACTTCGCCCGGTGAAGTCGATCGCGGCGTCCTCGGTCACCGGTCACGGCACCAACGTGATCCAGGGCCTCGCGATCTCGATGGAATCGACCGCGCTGCCCGGCGCTGGTGATCATCGCCGGCATTCTCGTCACCTACAGCCTTGCCGGCCTGTTCGGCATCGCGATCGCCACCACCACCATGCTGGCGCTGGCCGGCATGATCGTGGCGCTCGACGCCTTCGGTCCGGTCACCGACAATGCCGGCGGCATCGCCGAAATGGCCGGCCTGCCCAAGGAAGTGCGCAAGGCGACCGACGCGCTCGACGCGGTCGGCAACACCACCAAGGCGGTCACCAAGGGCTACGCGATCGGCTCGGCCGGTCTCGGCGCGCTGGTGCTGTTCGCGGCCTACAACCAGGACCTCAAGTTCTTCATCGCGGATGCCGCGCAGCATCCGTACTTCCAGGGCGTCGATCCGGACTTCTCGCTGACCAATCCCTATGTCGTGGTCGGCCTGCTGTTCGGCGGCCTGCTGCCGTATCTGTTCGGCGCGATGGGCATGACCGCGGTCGGCCGTGCGGCGAGCGCGATCGTCGAAGAAGTGCGGCGGCAGTTCCGCGAAAAGCCCGGCATCATGCAGGGCACCGACAAGCCGGACTACGGCAAGGCGGTCGACATGCTGACCAAGGCGGCGATCAAGGAAATGATCATCCCGTCGCTGCTGCCGGTGCTGTCGCCGATCGTGGTGTACTTCGTCATCTACTTCGATTGCCGGCGGCGGCGCGGCCGGCAAGTCGGCGGCGTTCTCGGCGGTCGGCGCGATGCTGCTCGGCGTGATCGTCACCGGCCTGTTCGTCGCGATCTCGATGACCTCAGGCGGCGGCGCCTGGGACAACGCCAAGAAGTACATCGAGGACGGCCACTTACGGCGGCAAGGGCTCCGACGCCCACAAGGCCGCGGTCACCGGCGACACCGTCGGCGATCCCTACAAGGATACGGCGGGTCCCGCGGTCAACCCGATGATCAAGATCACCAACATCGTGGCGCTGCTGCTGCTGGCGATGCTGGCGCACTGATTAAGCGCTGGCGCTCGAACAAACACTCCGCTCGTCCCCGCGAAAGCGGGGACCCAGCGGGGGGGTTGCACGTGTTCTTCTGTTTGTGCGCTATCGTTTTAGCGAAGCTGGATTCCCGCTTTCGCGGGAATGAGCGGAAAATCCGCCGCCGCTTAAGAGCCTTCGCCTTTGATCGTGCGGAAGATGTAGCTCAACACCGTGTTTTCGTTGCCGCTGGTCGGCGTGGTGTTGCTGATGAAGTCGAAAATCTTGCCGTCTTTCATGCCGTATTCGGCAAGGCGCTGAACGCGGCGGTTTCTGTCGAAATAAACCGCGACCACGCGTTGGTCGGTGATGCTGGTGTTCATGAAGGAGATCGGGCGATCGGCGCGCTGCGAGATGTAATAGAACGCTTCACCGCTCACCGTTGCGACGGTCGAGGGGGTGCCGAGCACGAGCAGCACTTGTTCCTGCGAGGCGCCGAGCGGGATCTGCTCCAGTGCGCCTTCGGGCAGCACGTAGCCGCGCTGGAAGGTCTCGCCGACGCCGAAGCAGCCGCCGAGCATCAGCGACAGCGACACCGCAGCCGCGCAAGCGACCGCAGGCCGTCTGTAACCTTTAAGCCAGTGAATGCCCCGCACTTTCGAACAGCCCATCTTGCCTCGAAACGCCGCGTGCCGTACGCCGAAAGCACGAGATTAGCAATCAACCCGCCCCAGCGCACGCGAAGGAACTGGTCTATCCCTATGATCTTGCCGGGGTTTCGACGCCGCTCCCAAGCCCGTATCATTGCCGCGCTTTATGGCGCGGTCGTGGCGCAGGCGCGCTCTCCCGTATTCTATGCCGACTACGGCGTGCCCGATACGGTCGAGGGCCGGTTTGACCTGATAGTGCTCCATCTGGTGCTGCTGCTGCGCCGGCTGGGCCAGGAAGCAGACCCAGGGAACAGCCTGGGCCAGAGTTTGGGCCAGAGTCTTGGCCAAGACCTGTTCGACGAGTTTTGCCGCGATCTCGACGCCAATCTGCGCGAAATGGGCGTCGGCGACCTTGCCGTGCCGAAGCGGATGCAGCGTTTCGCCGAAGCCTTTTACGGCCGGCAATCGGTCTATGGCGAAGCGCTTGCCGCTGCGGGTCGGGGGGACTTTGAGAAGGCGCTGGCGCGCAATATCTATCAGGGCAGCGAAGGCGACGATGCGGCACGGCTTGCACAGTATGCCCGAGCCGTAGTGGCCGACCTCGATGCGCAGCGCGACGATGCGCTAAACCGCGGCGACGTCACCTTCGTGAGTCCTAAAGCCTTTGCACGAGAACAAGCGTAGATGCCCGAGCGCAACACGGACAATAAGACAGAGAAGAAGCTGCCGGCGCCCTGGAGTGTGCCGGTCGCGGTTACCGACGTTTCGGAAGAAACCGGCCGCCATTTCGAGCTGACCGCTGATGCGGACGCCCGCGCCGCGATTGCCCGGATCGCTGACATCCGGGAGCTGCCGCGGCTTGCCGCCACATTCGATGTCACGCGGCACGGCGAAGACGGTTTGCGTGTCGTCGGTCAGGTCACGGCCACCGTCGGCCAGAATTGCGTTGTGACGCTCGAACCGGTTTCAAATGAGATCCACGAGACGATCCACCTCGTGTTCGGGCCGTCGTCGCCCGAGTTCGAGTCGGAACCCGATGAGGACGACGAGTCGGGCGAACGCTCCGGCCGGTCGAAGCGGAACCTCGATGGGCCGGAGCCGTTGCTCGGCGATTCCGTCGATCTCGGCGCGCTGGCGACCGAGTTCCTGATCCTCGGGATCGATCCCTATCCCCGTAAGCCTGACGCGAAATTTGAGCTGCCGCAGGATGGCAAGCCTGATCCCGGTCCGTTTGCGGTTCTGGCCGGCCTCACCGCCAAGGATCGGAAGGATCGCAATGACCACTGATCGGAGTTGTTTAAGGGGGCCGAACCGCTATTCTCCGCCGCGGTTACATAATTGTTCCCCCCGGACATAGGACCAGGACCGCAAGGTCACTCAATGTCAGACAAGGTCCGGATTGCGCTTGATGCGATGGGGGGCGACCGCGGCCCCGCCGTTGTCGTGGCCGGTGCCGATCTGGCGCTCACCCAGCACCCTGGGACCGAATTCCGCTTCTTCGGCAATTCCGCGCAGATCGCGCCGCTGGTCGATGCGCGCCCGGCGCTGAAAGCCGCTTCGGCGATCATCCACACCGACGTCGCGGTGAAGATGGAGGACAAGCCCAGTCAAGCGTTGCGCTATGGGCGCTGGAAGTCCTCGATGTGGCTCGCCATCGATGCCGTCAAGAAAGGCGATTCCGACATGGTGGTGTCGGCCGGCAATACCGGCGCGCTGATGGCGATGTCGAAATTCCATCTCAAGACGCTGCCGGGCATCGAGCGCCCGGCGATCGCGGCGCTGTGGCCGACATTGCGCGGCGAATCCATTGTGCTCGACGTTGGCGCTTCAATCGGAGCGGACGCCGAACATCTGGTCCATCTCGCGGTGATGGGGGCGGCGACCGCGCGCATCCTGTTCGGCATCGAACAGCCGAGCGTCGGGCTGCTCAATATCGGCGTCGAGGAAGCCAAAGGCCTCGAGCAGGTGCGGGAAGCCGGCCAGATGCTGCGCGAGGAGAAATTGCCGGGCCTCAATTATTTTGGCTTCGTCGAAGGCGACGACATCGGCAAAGGCACCGTCGACGTGGTGGTGACCGAAGGATTTGCCGGCAATATCGCGCTCAAGACCGCCGAAGGGACGGCGCGGCAGATCGGCGAATATCTGCGCGGCGCGATGAGCCGTTCATGGCGTGCCAAGATCGGTTATTTGTTCGCCCGATCGGCGTTTCGGCAACTGCGGGAAAAGATGGATCCGCGGCGCGCCAATGGCGGCGTGTTTCTCGGCCTCAACGGCATTGTCATCAAGAGCCATGGCGGCGCCGATGCCGAGGGTTTTGCCGCCGCGATCGAGCTCGGCCACGGCGTGGTCCGCGATGAGCTTTTGGTCAAGATTACAGAGGCGCTCGGCCGCCACGGCAAGACCGTATTGCAAGCGGTCGGCGGAGCTGCCTCGTGACTGTACGGCGCTCGGTCATTCTCGGCTGCGGCGGTTACTTGCCGAGCCAGGTGCTCACCAACAGCGATCTCGCGCAGAAGGTGGACACCTCGGACGAATGGATCGTCCAGCGCACCGGCATCCACGAGCGCCGCATTGCCGCGCCCGGTGAGCTCACCTCCGATCTCGCGGTGCATGCGGCGCGTGCCGCGCTGGCGCACGCCCGGGTCGACGCACAATCGATCGACCTGATCGTGCTGGCGACCTCGACGCCGGATAATACGTTCCCAGCCTCCGCGGTCACCGTGCAGGCGCAGCTCGGCATTACCCACGGCGCCGCGTTCGATTTGCAGGCGGTTTGCTCAGGCTTCGTCTTCGCCCTTGCGACCGCCGATGGCCTGCTGAAGTCCGGGGCGTTTTCGCGGGCGCTGGTGATCGGTGCGGAGACGTTTTCCCGTCTGCTCGACTGGACCGACCGCACCACTTGCGTCCTGTTCGGAGATGGCGCCGGCGCCGTGGTGCTCGACGCCCAGGAGCAACCGGGCACCCGGGACGACCGGGGCCTCCTGACGATCCATCTGCGCTCGGACGGCCGCCACAAAGACAAGCTCTATGTCGATGGAGGACCATCCTCCACCGGCACCGTGGGCCACCTGCGCATGGAAGGCCGCGAAGTTTTCAAACACGCCGTGGCGATGATCACCGACGTGGTGGAAGACGCTTTCGAGGCGACAGGTTACTGCGCCGACGATGTCGATTGGTTCATTCCACACCAGGCTAACAAGCGCATCATCGACGGATCGGCGCACAAGCTCGGCATCGCGCCGGCAAAAATCGTCGTCAGCGTCGATCGGCACGGCAATACGTCCGCCGCATCCATCCCGCTTGCCCTCTCCGATGCTGTTGCCGACCGCAGGATCAAGCGTGGGGATCTGTTGTTGCTGGAAGCTATGGGCGGCGGCTTCACCTGGGGTGCGGCTTTGGTCCGCTGGTGAGGATTTGTCGATCCGCGCGCAGTTCCCGATCGGGCGCGATTACGTGTTTTTGGTCAACTGGCGCGCGTAAGGCTTTCCGGCCGATCAATCCTGCGTTTTCATCGTATGTAGCGACAAAGCCACTGTCGGAAAACCTTCGCCGAAGCCCCGTTGACACTCGTCACGCCAAGCTAATATCGTAGATAATTCAGCACGATATATTGATCGACAGAGATCGATGGCGGGTGCTCGGGGCTGGCGATGACGGGAAAGACGGTAACGCGTGCCGATCTGTGCGAGGCGGTCTACCAAAAGGTTGGCCTGTCGCGCACCGAATCCTCTACACTCGTTGAACTTGTCTTGAAGGAAATCACCGACTGCCTGGAGCGTGGCGAGACGGTGAAACTGTCGTCGTTCGGTTCATTTGTCGTGCGCAAGAAAGGCCAGCGTATCGGCCGTAATCCCAAGACCGGCAAGGAAGTTCCGATATCGCCGCGCCGTGTCATGGTGTTCAAGCCTTCCGCCATCCTCAAGCAGCGGATCAATTCCGAGCCTGATGGCGGTCAATAACCGCTTTCAGTAGGGGTTTAGGGAATTGGACAAGGCGCCGGACGCATTCCGCACCATCAGCGAAGTCGCCGATGAAATTGACGTCCCGCAGCATGTGCTGCGGTTCTGGGAGAGCCGTTTCACGCAGATAAAGCCGATGAAACGCGGTGGTGGCCGGAGGTATTATCGTCCGGATGATATCGACCTGCTGCGGGGTATCCGTCATTTGCTTTACGGTGAGGGCTATACCATCCGCGGCGTGCAGCGCATCCTTCGCGACGAGGGCGCAGCTTTCGTTCAGGACGTCTGGCGCGCCGGTGCCGCTACGCCGCCTGCCCAATCCACAGACGATCTCGCCGAGGACGATCTTGCGGACGAGGATTTCGCAGAGGCACCCGGCGAAGGCCGGTCCGAGCCGGATCTCTCTTCGCTGACCGTCTCGCCGTCAGCTGCTGTCGCGCGTGCGCCCGATCTGGAGCCGCCTGCGGAGCGGCGTGAGCCGATATTAGCTGCGCCCGCGCTTGCCGGACGACTGAGTGGTACAGCTGAGGCCAAGCTTCGCGATGCGCTCAATGAGTTGATCGCGTGCCGGCAACTGATCGATGCTGCGATGTCGGATGCCGATCCGGCGGAGCAGACTGGTCGAAGCGGCGAGATTTGAATCCGCGAAAACCGGTTTTCCGGATCATGCTCTAATGCACCAAAGAAAACCGGTCGCTGAAGCTGGCTTCGTCGATCGTGCGTACGACACTGGATAGTTGAGCCTGATTGACGGCGCCGCCGCCGAACTCCTTCTGCGCCTCAAGGTCATAGTCAGCGAGAGTCGTCACGGGCGCTTTGGCTTTAATCTGCACGACTTTGTAGCCGCCGGCTTTTAATTGCGCGAGCAGATCAGGCAAAGCGATCGATGTCGCGCGCTGGAAATCGTGCATAAGAATGATGCCTTTGCCATTCTTCTGCAGTTTTTGCATCACCGATGTTATGACCTTTGCAGGGTCATGTATTTTATAGTCGTTAGAATCCAGGTCGGCGGAAAAGGTCGCGATATTGCGCCCCGCCAGGTACGAAAGTTCTTCCGGCGTGTATCGCAAAGCTGGAAATCGAAAGAACGGGGCCGGAGGTTCTTGTAGCGCTGCGTGCACCGCGCTGAATCCCTTTTCGATCTCGTCTTTCGCTTGCGCAGCGTCAAGCTTTCCCAAATTGGCATGGGACCACGTATGAGACCCGATGGTATGCCCCGCCGCGGCGACCTCGCGAAGCAGTGCCGGGTGCCACAGCGTATGTTCGCCGATCGGAAAGAATAGCGCCTTGGTACATTGATCACGGAGCGCCTTGAGAACCGCCGGCGTGTTGCCCGGCCAAGGACCGTCATCGAAAGTTAGTACGATTTCGCCGGGCTGCAGAAAATCGTAGGTCTTGAATTGCTCCGACCCAAAGCCGGGTCCGCCCGTAGTGTCTATTTCAACAACACGCGACACGCCGAGCGTGTTCTGGTTGGCCGCACATACCGGAGAAACTTCGTCGGCTTGCGACGAGGTAGCGAGAAGCGTAATTGCAAGCACAATCGTGCAGGCACTCAGCGTGCGCATCAATTTTCGGCCTTTGTTCGATAGATATCCGCCCCGACGCCGCTAATTTGGGACATAGCGGACGTCCCATGGTCACCCGCAACGATTAACAATTCATAATCGATGGGTCTTAATGACTTTCGTCAGAATGACTGCGTTCGGCACCACATTTCAGTGCAACTGAAGGCCGAAATAAAGGCGCGTTAGGGCGCTCACCCGGCACCTCTCGATGCTGCAGGATTTTCGGCTTATGGTACCGCGTGATTCAGGGAGCGTAGCTAGCGCTACATTGAAGTTTCCCACGTGCATTCCGATGGCGGAATTTGGGAATATCTGGGATGAAATGATGGGTCTAAGTTATTGTTATGATTGGTCGGAGCGGCGGGATTTGAACCCACGACCCCTAGTCCCCCAGACTAGTGCTCTAACCGGGCTGAGCCACGCTCCGAATGATCACACTATAGTCAGCGCAAATCAGTACCGCAACTCGCGCCGGCTCCGCGCCGGCGCCTGGCTAAGCGGTAACGCGCCGTGAAGCGAATTTATAGTGCCACCAAGAATTCGTGGCGCGGAATCGTCGATGGCGTGACGACCGAGGCAGCAGTGCGCGAGGAGGCCGTTGTTCTCGCGATAGCCATACCGGCCGGCTTCTTCATCGCGCCAAATCCGCCTTGGTACATCGCAATGATCAGCGTGCTGCTCGTTGTGCTGGCCATCGAGTTCTTAAATACGGCGATCGAGAAGCTCTCCGATCATGTCACGCCGGAACACCATTACGATATCGGCAGGATCAAGGATTTCGGTTCTTCCGCGGTATTTTGTGGATTGTGTCTGACCGGTCTGGTTTGGCTCGCCGCCCTCGCGACCCGGATCGGATGGCTCTAAGCGCTGCCGGCTAGCCCGCGGCCGCGGTCTGCGCGGGTGATTTCCAGTCTGGCGCTTGGTGCGACGAGGCAGCGCGGATCGGACCGCGATAAGCGGCGATCGCCAGATAAAGCGCGCCCACGGTATAGACAGCGGTGTAGACAGCAAGAAACCCGACAATATCCAATTTGGCGATGACTGCGACCGCGGTTGCCGCGATCATTGCAACTGCCACGCCGGCGCCGATGCGGGAAATCTCGCGGAAAAATCCGGCGTGCAGAAGTAGCGATTGCGCGACCATCTGCACCAGGTTCGCCAGTACCATCACGATAAGTATGGGCGAGACCGCTTGCGGGACGGTTGCTGCGGATCCGAGCAGGAAGACGAATAGTTGTTTTGACCCGAATATCAGCAACAGGCAGACGAAAGCAGCAGGCACGCAGCATAGCGCTGCTGCGAGCAGGGTTGTTCGAATGAGCCGTGGAGCATTGCGCGCGGCCAGCGCCCGGGTTTGACCTGGAATGGCGAGGTCGCAGGCCGCGGTATAAATGACGCTCGCGCCGCGGAAGATGCGGAATGTCGCTTCGAGAATGATGGTCGGCGCGCCAAGACCGAAGGCCCACGGCACGACGTAGTAGGGAAACGTGTAAACAAAGATATCGCTGAGGGCGAAAGTCCCGCTGCGCCTGATCGACTTCATGTGCTCGCGAAAAAATTCGACAAGCGCGCGTGTGAAGCCGCGAAACCGCGGCGCTATGGCGCCACGCTGGACGAGTTTAGCCACAGCCAAGCCGACGAGCAGCGCCCACAGCGCGTTTGAGCCGACCAGAAATGCCGTAAACGGCAGCCCAACCAGCATGGCAAGGATTGTCGTCATATTGCCAATGCGGCGCACCAGTTCCAGCGCTTCGTAAAAGACGAATTCATCAACCGCGATGCTGATGCTGCGCAAGCAGACCCACGCCAGGTTCAGTCCGATGTAGAGAAAGAACAGTCCGAAATCCGCGGCGTCGAGCATCGACTGGTTGGGCCGCATATACATGGCCATGGCGCACACAAAGGCCGCGGCGATCGCGATCAGGACGTAGAAAAGGATGACGGCGGTGGCTTGGCCTGCGACCCTTTCGTCATTTCGGCCAGCCAGATGCGCATTGCGCAATTGCACGAACAGAATTTTGGCAAGGCCGAGGTCGCATAGCCACAGCGAGTAGCCGACGGCTCCGACGACGATGAATAGCGAGAAGCGCTCGGGCGGCAGCACCCGGGCGAACACCAGGGTCTGGACAAAACCGGTGGCGAAAGCGCCTGCAGCCGTTGACAGGCGAAGTAACAGAAAGGGGATTGAGATCAGGCGAGACGGCGGCGTGGTAGCGGGAGACGCCTTGGCCGAAAGCGATCCAATATTGGCGTGCATGCACCCGCCGAACGGCTTGGTTAATTTTGCGGAAACAAACTAAACAGCGGCCAAACCGCTAACGTGATTTTAAGTCGAGGGCCCTAACCAAATCGTGAAGTCATTGCATCGGATTTCAGGCGGACAAGTTTATGGCGTATACGTCGGAAGCGGCTCCCTCTCGATTTCGGGTTCAGCGTCGACAGGGCGCTTCGCAAACTTTTTCCGTCGACTTCCAAGCTTACATTCAATCCGGTATTTCGGACGCTCGCCAATATCAGCGATCTCGTTCCAATGCTGATATATCCGGAATTTCGCTCATTACCGCCCAATCATCTGCGTATTCGCGTCGGTGTCGGTAATCGCATCCTCAACAACCAGACTCATTTTCTCGTCCACGCTCGCGACTTCTGGATGTTCGCGCTCGGCGAAGGCATCGTGAAACTCGATTCCAATATCCTCGATATCGGTGTTGGCTGCGGCCGTTGGGCGCATTGGATGCGCGACTATAATTTCCGCGGCCGGCGTTTTAGCGGTGTCTATGCCGGCGTGGATATCGACGGTGAAGCGATTAGTTGGTGCCGCAAGAATTATGACGAGAAACGCTTCCGATTTCATCATTCAACCGATGCCAGCGTCTCCTACAATCAGGCAGGAGAGGTGCGGGCGTCTTACAAAATTCCCGAAGCGGACGACACATTCGACCTCATCTTTTCAAACTCGCTGCTGACGCATCTGCTTGAGGCGGAACTCGGCAACTATCTGCGCGAAACCTATCGGCTGCTGCGAACCGGCGGCACAATGATGCATTCCCACTTCAATATGGAGCATCTGCCGGCGAGCTATGGCAAGCGACACACCTTCAGTCATCGCCTCGGCAACGCGCATATCGAGTCCGAAGAGCAGCCCGAAGCCGCAGTCGCCTACAATACCGGCTTTCTGTTCGACCTCTGCCGACAGATCGGATTTTCCTCGTCCGAGATCGTGCACATGCCTGGCGGCGAGCAACATCAGCCGATCCTGATGTGCCGCAAGTAAGCGATTGACGACAATCCGTTAGGTGGAATCAAGCGCTCGCCATAGAGGCGTCGGCGTAATCATCATTCCAGACCCGTCGGCGGCGGGCGTTGATGCTTGCGGTGCTCAAACCCCAGACCAATCCGAGCATCAGAAAAAAGTGCCGCCAGTGGTCGGTGTCCACGATCATGCCTTCGACCATTTCACCGACGAACACGGCATAAGCCGTAATCAGATAGTGCTGCCACGGCGCCTCGATTGGCATCGTGATCAGCCCGAGCATCAGCGTGGCGGCGACAAGCGCCAGGTAAGCCGCGCCGCCCAACCAGCCATAAACCAGGAAGCCCTGCATATAGACGTTGTGCTGCTGCAAACCGAAGATGCGGTCGAATTCAAAGGGTCCCAGGCCGTTCGCGTTTTGCAGAATGGTGCCGAGCGCCTGTTCTTGCAGCCAGAAGCGGCCGCCGGGTCCGACGTCGTAGGGTTGGATCGCCTTGGCGCGCTCCAAGAGCATGTCGTGCACGGAGCCGATGGACAGCAGCGCTCCGACCACGAGAGCGGCAAACAAGATTGTCAGCACGCCGACGACAACGATACGTCTGCGCATGCGCGGATCGGGCGTGACCAGGAAAGTCGTCAATACTCCGACGGTCGCCGAGATGGCAAAATGAGCCCAGGCGCCGCGTGAGAAGCTCAACAGCAATCCTCCCGTCAAAATCATCAACAAGCCGACGTCGAGCAGCCGGATACCGCGGGTCAAAATCCTGATCATCAGCCATACGATAGGAAACATCAGGAACGGTCCGTACACGTTCGGGTCCTTGAACGTGGCGCTGACGCGATCATAGTCGAGGAAAATGTCGGAATACGGCACCAGGTGAAAAAAGCCGAGATAGCCTGCCGCGGTGGCGATCAGCGCCGCGAGAATGTATCCGCGGCGCAAGAGCGATAACCGCTGCATATTGCCGTCGGAAAACAGGCAGGCGAACGTGATAGCTGCAATGCCGAGGTAGAGCGATGTCCCGGCGTATTGGATGTCCTTGGCGTTATCGCCGACCTGTATGAGCGAGAAAAAGCCGCCGATCAGCCATACCGCCAGCAAAAACATCAGCGGAAGCAGCTTCTGGTCGAAACTGACACGTGCGGCGACGCAGGCAACCATCAGCACGATCATTAGGGCATCGTGCGGTGACGGCTCGATAAACGCGATCGAACTGGTCAAAGCTGCAAGAAACAGGATCAGATTGAGCAGCCGTTGCGCTACAACAGAATTGCGGCCAGCCCTCTGTGCGACGGACATCGCCATTAGTAGGCGTTGCTCATGTGGAAGACGGCGAGGGGGGTGCGCAACAGTATCGTGATGTCGAGCAGCAGCGACCAGTTCTCGATGTAGAAGAGGTCGTGCTCGACGCGGCGCAGGATCTTTTCCTGGCTGTCGGTTTCGCCGCGCCAGCCGTGGATTTGCGCCCAGCCTGTGATGCCGGGTTTGACGCGATGGCGTGCGAAGTAGCCGTCGACCGCTTCGTCGTAGAGATGCTCCGCAGCCTTGGCGTTGACCGCATGTGGCCGCGGTCCGACCAGCGACAAGTTACCGAAGAACACCACGTTGAATAGCTGCGGCAGTTCGTCGAGGCTGGTTTTGCGGATGAAGCGACCGACACGGGTTACGCGCGGGTCGTTCTTGCTGACTTGCCTCGCAGCACTCGCATCCGCGTGCTCATTATAGATCGAGCGGAATTTGTAGACCTCGATGAGCTCGTTGTTGAATCCGTAGCGCCGCTGCTTGAAGAGAATCGGGCCTTTGCTGTCGAGTTTGACGGCTAGGGCGATGAGCAGCATGAGCGGCGACAAACAGATGAGCGCGAGCGTGCCGACGATCTTGTCGAATAGCCATTTCATCACGACGTCCCAATCCGCGATCGGGCGGTCGTAAACGTCGATCACCGGCACATTGCCGATATAGGAATAGGAGCGCGGCCGGAAGCGGAGCTTGTTGGCGTGCGCCGACAAACGGATATCGACCGGAAGCACCCAAAGTTTCTTGAGCATGTGGAGGATGCGGCCTTCGGCGATAATCGGCAGCGAGAAGATCACGAGATCGACCCGGGTTTTGCGGGCGAACTCCACAATGTCGTCGATGACACCGAGATTGGGTACGCCGTTGCAAACCGGCAAGCTTCTGCCGTCGTTGCGGTCGTCGAACACGCCAATGACGTTCAAATCGGAATCGCGCTGCGCGGAAAGCGACTGCAGCAACGCTTCGCCGTTTTTGTCGGAACCGACCACGACGGTGCGACGGTCGAGACGGCCCTGGCGCGTCCAGTGTCGCACGACCAGAAACAAAGCGCGGCGAAAAGCGATAAGAGTGATCAGCCCGAGCACGTAGAAAGTGCCGAGCCACACCCGTGAAAACTGATCACCGGCCTTGGCGAAGAACGATATTCCGATCACGATCAGAAAAACCACCGACCATGCCGAGGCCAGCCGCATGTACTGTTTTTCATGACCGCGGAAAGCTTGCACCTGGTAGATGTCGGCGGTCTGGAACGCCAACATTGAAAGTCCGGCGATGCCGATGACGGCTGCCAGGTAATGCCACTCAAAGCCAAAACGCCGTACAACGTACGGTAAATAGATCGCAAGGCCGACCGCGATGATCAGCGCGGCCTCGATCAATCGTACGGTGCCTGCAACAACGATGGGTGAATAGGCTGGCTTGAAATCCTGCGCTGCAACAAGCAGCGCGGTCGGAGAAAGTTGGCGCGGTGCCGAAGGCTCTACGCGTGGCATCGCCTTGACGGCCGACGATACCAAGTCAGCATCGAAGATCGAGCCTTGCTCCGGACTGGTCATGGTTAACACATTTTTAGCGCCCGGGCTTCCGGGGCGTTGCGCACCGGATCACGGAACCGGGCCGCAACATAGTGAACAATCTTCAAAAATTGGTTATGTGAATTGAGCAAGCTTTCGCAGTGCCAGCGCCTCACGATAAGCGGCCAAACCGCCGTCGACCATTCGATCGACCGAAAACTCGGCGCGGACCCGCGCTCTGATGTGCTGAGCGACGCTGTTCGCTGCGGTCGGATCGATCGTCGCCGCGCGCATAGCGGCGACGAGCGCGGGAATATCGTCCGGAGGCACAAGGTTGTTGGAGTCGGGCCCGAAAATTTCCGGTACGCCGCCAACTTTGGTGCCAATGACAGGCAAGCCTGCGGCGGTAGCTTCCAGCACAACATAGGGCAGGGATTCGGCGCGCGACGGGATAACCAGCATCCGCCCCATCGAGAAGGCGACGCGAGCCGGCTGAAAGCCGACGAACCTCACCTCGTCGACAAGTCCGCGTTCACGCACCTGGGTTTTTAGTTTTGCTTCGTCCGGTCCTTCACCGACGACCGTGGCAGTCACCGGATGTCCCGATTGCTTGAGGATTGCAATCGCCTCGATCAAAATGTCGATGGCCTTGACCGGCCGCAGCTCGCCGACGCAGACAAAATCCGTAGCATCGGACTGAACGACGACGGGATCGAATTCCGCGGAACTTACGCCGTTGCGCACGACCCGCACCATGCCGCGCGGACTATCGATCTTGTCCCGAAACAAGTCGGCCGCGTATGTGCTTTCAAACAGGAACAGGTCAGTGCGGAAATTAAGCAAACGCTCCAGGGTGCGATAAAATCCTCCACTAACGGTGCCGGGGCTGTAGACTAGCGAGCCGCCATGGGGCGTATAAGCCCGGACCTTGCCGGTGACGTTTGGCGCTAGCCGTACGAGTGCCGCGCCTTTCGCGCCATGCCCGTGAAGGACATCGGGTGCGAGCTCGCCGATGCGCCGCATGACGCTACGCAAGGCAGGGAGATCGCGCAGGCCGAGCTCGCGCGGTATGGCGACCCGCTCGTAACCAAGCGCCAGACACGGCGTGAGCTCGCGCAACACGGCTTCGGCTCGCGCGCCGCCTGTCGTACTGTCGAGGATCAGGCCGACGTGATGTCCGCGTGCGGCCTGACCTTGCACCAGGTCGATGACGTGGCGAAACAAGCCGCCGAGAGGTGCTCGCAGGACGTGAACGATCTTCAGATTCGTCGGACTTGAAGCGGTGGCGTTCGCCGCGCTGGAATTGATGGCCCATTGGACAGCGCGCGCAACGGCCATGACTGGCTTCCCTAAAGATCGCGACAAATGATTAAGCTGATGAAGACTCTTCGCGGTTAATAAAGTCTCACGTCGCACTGGATTGCACGCGAGAGCTGACCTTAACCGGATAGCAACCTTAATAGTTTGTAATCGCCGCAGCGTTTGGGTTGCTTGGCAGTGTGGTTGCGAGGAGTAGTGAGATGAGTTTTGCGTCGCAGGGGGCGCGGAGCGGCGGTCAATATACCGACTCCGAGCTTGACCTTTCCGGGCTTGGTTCTGCCCTCTGGCGCAAAAAGTGGCTCATTCTAGGTCCGACGATTTTGATTGGACTACTGACACTGATCGTCGTTCAGGTCATCACACCTCGATATCAATCCGAAGCGCGCGTGATCGTTGAAGGGCGCGACAACGTCTATCTTCGTCCGGATGCCGACAAAGACACGATGGACCGCACCGTCGATCCGGAGGCGGTGACAAGCCAGGCACAACTTATCTTGTCGCGCGACCTCGCGAACGAGGTCATCAACAAGCTCAAGCTTAATCAGCGCCCCGAATTCGATCCGGCGCTTGGCCCGGCTTCGCCGGTACGTTCGCTGCTCGCGATGGTCGGGCTGGTGCGAAATCCGATGAGCATGACGCCGGAAGAGCGTGTGCTCGAAGCCTACTATGACCGTCTGACGGTTTATCCGGTCGATAAATCCCGCGTTATCGTCATCGACTTCTCGTCGGAGGACCCTGAGCTCGCGGCGCAGGTCACCAACGCCATTGCGGACGGCTATTTGCAGCTGCTGCAAAAGGTCAAACAGGATCAGGCACAGAGCGCGACCCAGGTGCTGGCCGGGCAGGTCGAGACCTTGCGCAAAAAGGTTGTCGAGGCCGAAGGCAAAGTCGAGGCTTATCGCGCGCGATCGAATCTTCTCGTCGGCAACAACAACACCACGCTTTCGGCGCAACAGCTTGGTGACATGACCTCTCAATTGTCTGCTGCGCGCGCACAGAAGGCCGATGCCGAGTCCAAGGCCACGCTGATCCGTGGCATGTTGAAGTCCGGCCAGCCGATCGAATCCTCGGACATCCTCAACTCCGAGTTGATCCGAAGGTTGTCGGAACAACGCGTGACCTTGCGCGCGCAACTCGCCGAGCAGTCGTCGACGCTGCTCGACAATCATCCGCGCATCAAGGAACTGAAAGCGCAGATTGCCGATCTCGATCGTCAGATCGACAACGAAGCAGCGACGGTCGCGCGTTCTCTTGATAACGATGCCAAAGTTGCCGGCAGTCGTGTCGATGCCCTGCAGGCAAGCCTCGATCAGCTCAAGACCCAGGCCGCAACGAACAACGAAGACGACGTACAGTTGCGCGAGCTCGAGCGCGATGCCAAATCGCAGCGCGATCTGCTCGAATCCTATCTTGCCAAATATCGCGAGGCCTCCGCCCGTGATGCCGTCAATGCATCGCCGCCCGACGCCCGCGTGATCTCGCGTGCAACGGTTTCGAACGTCCCGGCTTATCCGAAGAAGCTGCCGACCGTGCTGATTGCCATGCTGACGACGCTGATCATAACTTCAGGCTTTGTGCTGACTAAGGAGCTGCTTGCTGCGCCGGAGGTTCCGGTGGTCGCGCCCCGGGCGCGCGCCCGCGTGGCGCCAGCTGCCAGGGACAGCGAGGAAATAGCGCCGTCGCGCATGGCCTCCGCGTTGAACGTGCTCCGCAAAAAGCCGCGCCCGTCGTCGGAGCCAGTCTATCCGGTTAGCGCTATCGGCGATGTCGCGGATGATCTGCGGCATAACGGTTCGGCCGGAGGACCAGTCGCGATATTCGGTTCCGCGCAGGGACTGGACGCGAGCTGGACGGCACTCAAGTTTGCCCGCATGTTGGCAGAAAGTGACCGGACGATCCTTGTTGGCATCGGTTCGGCCGACGCCGCAATCAGGGCAGCGTCGTTTGATGCGCACGCCGCCGGGCTTGCCGACCTTGCTTCAGGCGAAGCGTCTTTCCGCGACATCATCACAAAAGACCGTAAGACCTCCGTCCATCTGATTTCTTCCGGGCGAGCGCCAGCTGACCGCGGTGAAATCCTGGCCGAGCCCGTCGTGGAGCCGAGCTTCGAAGCGCTGTCGCGCAGCTACGATTTCGTCGTCGTTGCCGCTGGCGAGATCGTCGGTCCGGATCTCGAAGCAATTGCCGCCATTGCACCGCAAGCGGTGCTGGTCGCCGGCACGTTGACCAGCGCCGGCATCGCCCAGGCGCGCGAACGGCTGCTTGATGCGGGTTTCGAGGACGTCACGGTCGTTGCCGAAGGCAAGGCCGCCGGGTTTGAGCCGACAGCGGCCGCAGCTTAGGCATTGTTGCTGGAGGCTGCGTTGACCGCGTCATCATGTTGGCAAAGGATTGCCGACGGCGCCTTCGAATAATGAACCTTCAAAGGATCTTCCGTGGCCGGGTTCAGGCAAAAGATCATCCGCGGCGGACTGGAAGGGCTTTATTTCAGCGGTGCGCATGTGGCGCTGAAACCCTTTGTCGCGGGCGTCGGCGCGATCCTGACGTTGCATCATGTGCGTCCGCCGCGGCCTGATCGTTTTCAGCCCAATCGCCTTCTTGAGATCACGCCACGCTTTCTTACGCGGGTTGTGCGGTATTTGCGACGCTCCCGGCTTGACCTCGTTAGCCTTGACGAGATGCACCGGCGTTTGATCGAACGCGATTTCTCGCGCCGCTTCGTCTGCCTGACTTTCGACGACGGCTATCGCGATACGCTGCAATGGGCCTATCCGATCCTGAAAGACGCAGACGTACCGTTCGCGGTCTATGTGCCCACAAGTTTCCCGGACCGGATTGGTGAGTTGTGGTGGCTTGCGCTCGAAGCAGTGATCGCACGCAACGATCACATCGGGCTGCAGGTCGCCGGCCGCAACCGCACCTTTGACTGCGAGACTGTCGCCGCCAAGCGCGCACTCTATGACGAAATTTATTGGTGGTTGCGTAGTCTGCCATCCGAAGCCGAATTGCGCGGCGTCGTCCAAAATCTAGCCGCTTGTTACCACGTTGATATTGCGGCCTTCTGCAAAGAGCTTTGCATGGGTTGGCCGGAGCTTGCGGAACTGGCCGCCGATCCGCTGGTCACGATCGGCGCCCATACCGTCAATCATCCGATGCTGGCGAAACTGCCGCAAAAGGCGGTGCGCTCGGAAATGGATCTGAGCCGTTCGATCATCGAAGCCGCTCTCGGCATCCGTACCGCGCATTTGTCCTATCCGGTCGGGGATCGCACCTCGGCGGGACCGCGCGAATTCGACATCGCCGCCGAGCTTGGTTTCAAGACCGCGGTGACGACCCGGCCCGGTGTTCTGTTCGCCGAGCACGCCAAGCACCTCACCGCATTGCCGCGGATTTCACTCAACGGCGAATATCAGCGCTTGCGCTATGTCCGGGTTTTGCTGTCCGGCTCGGCGACAGCGATGTGGAGCGGTTTCCGCCGCCTCGATGCGGCTTAGGGCATGATCCCGAAAAAGCCTGCCCTCGGACTTGATCCGAGGGTGGAAGCCGGTTTTCGGAAAAGATTCTGCCCAACTAAACCCGGCTCGGCCGCGACATCCAGGACACGATCGGCATGGCGGGCAGCACCCAGCCGATGCCTGCGATCACGTAATACGCAATCGAGGCGATCATGTTGTCGAAGATGAAGGGCGCCTGCGCGACCGCCATCGCAACCAGCGCCCACACCACAACCAGTAAGATCAATGCAATCGTACCGATGAACTTGCGCAGCCGGATCGGCATGGAACATTTGTCTCAGTTGCGAGGGTAGGGGCCAGCACTATATGGTCCGCGCTGCTCCGACAACCTTCCTGTGACTGAGGCCATGCTCGCGCGGACTCCAAGCGACATTCATCTGGGTGCGATCCGGCTTTGGCTTTATGCCGTCGCGGCGCTCGTGCTCGCCATGGTGCTGGTCGGCGGCGCGACGCGGCTCACCGAGTCCGGCCTTTCGATCACCGAATGGCAGCCGGTGATGGGCGCATTGCCGCCGCTGAGCGACGCGCAATGGCAGACGGAGTTCGAAAAATATCAGGCGATCCCGCAATATCACGCGCTCAACCAGGGCATGAGTTTTGATGCATTCAAATCGATCTATTGGTGGGAATGGACGCACCGGCTGATTGGGCGTGTGATTGGATTCGTCTTCCTGCTGCCGCTGTTGTGGTTCCTCTGGCGCGGCTGGATCGGTCCGGGCTTGCGCGGACGGCTGTGGTTCATTTTCGGGCTTGGCGCTTTGCAGGGTGCGGTCGGCTGGTGGATGGTCGCTTCCGGTCTTGCTGACCGGATCGAGGTTTCGCAATACCGGCTCGCGACGCACCTTGTGCTCGCCTGCGCGATATATGTTGCGATCATCTGGACCGCCCAGCGGCTGGGCGAACGCCCTGCAATGCCGGTGCCGCCGCGGATACGCCTGAGCGCGATGGTGCTGCTGCTCCTCGTGCTATTGCAAATCTACCTCGGTGCATTGGTTGCAGGGCTGCGCGCCGGTTATGTGTACAACACCTGGCCGCTGATCGATGGCGCGCTGATCCCGGACCGCGCGCGGCTGTTCCTCAACACGCCGGCCTGGCGCAATTTTTTCGAGAACACGCTGACTGTGCAGTTCGATCACCGTATGGTTGCCTATACAATCTTCATCTGCGCACTGCTGCACGCCTTTGACGTGGCGCGTTCGGCAAGAAGCAGTTGGGTGGTTTCAAGCGCCACAGTGCTTGCGCTTGCGGTGGCGGTGCAGGCGTCGCTCGGCATCTGGACCTTGCTTGATCGTGTACCGATCACGCTCGCTTTGATGCATCAGGCGATGGCGATGCTGCTGCTCACAGTGGCGACAACGCACGCCGCGCTGGTCGCGCAGCGCGCTCCGCGTACCTACGCCGCGTCGTTGCGAATCTGATCTGGGATCGTCAGTCGGCCAGCGCCTGCTCGAGATCGGCGATGATGTCGTCTTTGTCCTCAATGCCGATCGAGAGCCGTACCACGTCGGGACCTGCGCCGGCCTGCACCTTCTGCGCGTCGCTGAGCTGGCGATGGGTGGTCGACGCCGGATGGATAATGAGCGAACGGGTGTCGCCGATATTGGCAAGGTGCGAGAACAGCTTCACGTTCGACACCAGTTTCACGCCGGCGTCGTAGCCGCCCTTCAGGCCGAACGTGAACACTGCGCCGGCGCCGCTCGGGCAATATTTGTTGGCAAGGTTGTGGTAGCGGTCGCCCGGCAGTCCCGGATAGCTCACCCACGCCACTTTAGGGTGATTGGAGATCCATTCGGCCACGACTTTGGCGTTGTCGCAATGCTTCTGCATCCGCAGCGGCAGTGTTTCGATGCCGGTGAGGATCAAGAAAGCGTTGAACGGCGACAGCGCCGCGCCAATGTCGCGGAGCGCCAGCACGCGCGCGGCGATGGCAAACGCGAAATTGCCGAAGGTCTCGTGCAGCACGATGCCGTGATATTCCGGTCGCGGTTCGCACAGCATCGGATAGCGGCGCTCGCGCGACCAGTTGAAGGTGCCGCCGTCGACGATCATGCCGCCGATTGAATTGCCGTGCCCGCCGAGAAATTTCGTCAGCGAATGAATGACGATATCGGCGCCATGCTCGAACGGCTTGCAAAGGTAAGGCGTGGCAAGCGTATTATCGACGATATAGGGCACGCCCGCACGGCGTGCGATTTGCGCCACCGCCGCCATATCGGTGATGACGCCGCCAGGATTGGCGATAAACTCGGTGAAGATCGCCTTGGTCTTTGGACTAACTGCGCGCTCGAACGACGCGATGTCGTCAGGATCTGCCCATACAACATTCCAGCCGAAATTCTTGAATGCGTGATTGAATTGATTGATCGAGCCGCCGTAGAGCTTTTTTGATGCGACGAACTCGTCGCCGGGCTGCATCAAACAATGGAACGCCAACACTTGTGCCGCGTGACCGGACGCCGTGGCGAGGCCCGCGGTGCCGCCTTCGAGCGCTGCGACCCGCTCTTCCAGTACCGCAGTCGTCGGGTTGCCGATCCGGGTGTAGATGTTGCCGAACGTTTGCAGGCCAAATAGCGATGCAGCGTGATCGACGCTTTCGAATACGTAAGAGGTGGTCTGATAAATCGGCGTCGCGCGCGCGCCTGTGGTCGGATCGGGTTGCGCGCCGGCGTGAATGGCGAGCGTAGCAAATCCTGGAATGCGTTCGGTCATCGTCCGATCCTCGAAAAGGGCAGGGCGTGAGCCCGGTTTATAGGACCGGCCAAGGCCGTCAAGGCGTGGCAAAGCTTTGCGTTAAAACGCAATCTTCCCGCCGCCGGAGGAGGCGGCGAGAGAAGCTTTTTCTTTGGTTCGGGGTTTCGACGGCCGCGTTTATTTGAAGTGTCGTAGCGCCGCGCGGCACGCGGGCGAAATCTTTCGGCTATTGACCATCAAGCAGTGCGCGACCCGCTCACGGTCGGGGATGAATTGTCCGCAAACCGTCTGCGCATCCTGCATGCAAGCTTGCTGGTCCTGCATCTCATCCGCCATCACGGTAACGGGTGCGATTGCGACGGCAAACAAACCGAGTGCCAGTAGAATACGAATGCTCATTCTGAGCCCCCTTTGTCAGCCGTTTTGGTGCCGGCGTCTTCTCGTTGAGCACGATCAGCCGCCTGTGTCGAGCCGCCCTGCGCGCTGGTGCGATTCAGTGTCATGCGCTGGATGCCACCGATAGTTGCTTTGCGCGATGAGATGGTGCGCGTATTGACGCCCATCCAGGCGATTTCCGATGACAGTCTGCCATATTCGATTTTCGGGCAGCGGTTCATCACTACTTTCATACCACTGGCTTCGGCGAGCGCTGCGGCTTTATCGTTGCGTACGCCGAGCTGCATCCAGATCACGGCCGGCCGTGGCTTGAGCGCGATCGCTCCCTGTACGATCGCGAGCGCGTATTGCGAGCCGCGAAAGATATCGACCATGTCAATCGGCACCGGAATGTCGGCAAGTTTGCCGTAGATGCGCTGGCCCAATATGTCGTGGCCGGCATGGCCCGGATTGACCGGTATCATCGTATAGCCGTGCTCAAGCAAGTATTTGAACGCGAAGTAGCTCGGACGGTTTTCTTTTTCCGACGCTCCGACCATGGCGATGGTTTTCACGGTATTGAGAATGCCGCGAATAGTGGTGTCGTCGTAATTGTCGTGGTTCATCGCGTTGCTTGAATCGGGCCGCTATCGGCCTTCCCATTTCGGATCGCGCTTTTCGATGAAAGCGGTAATGCCCTCTTCGGCGTCGCGCGCCAGCATGTTCTCGACCATGACTTCGGACGTGTAACGATAGGCTTCGGTAAGTGGCATTTCGATCTGCCGGTAGAAAGCTTCCTTGCCGATCTTCACCGTCAGTGGCGACTTGGCTGTGATTTTTTTGGCAAGTTTCAGCGCTTCCTCGCGCTCCGTTCCCGGGGCGACGACGTGATTGACGAGCCCGATACGTGCCGCGTCTTCCGCCGAGATCATCTCGCCGGTCAGCAACATTTCCATCGCAGCCTTACGCGTGATGTTGCGCGACAGCGCGACCATCGGTGTCGAGCAGAACAGTCCGATATTGACGCCGGGCGTCGCGAATTTCGCGCTTTGCGAAGCAACCGCAAGATCGCAGCTCGCAACCAGCTGGCAGCCGGCGGCGGTCGCCGTTGCCTGTACGGCAGCGATGACTGGTTGCGGCAACGTCACGATCTGCTGCATCACGCTGCTGCATAGATCCATGACGTGTTTGAAGTAGGCGCGGCCACGATCTGCGTCGCCGCGACGAGCGTTCAGCTCTTTCAGATCGTGACCTGCCGAAAATGCAGGGCCGTTCGCCGTCAGCACGACCACCTGAACCAAGCGTTCGCGCGCGATCGTGTTGAGCGCGTCTTCAAGTGCCTGCAGCAACGCCTCCGAAAGGCTGTTGCGCGCCTGCGGCCGGTTCAGGGTCAGGATGGCGACACCGCTTATGTCCTCGCGTAGAAGGATCAGCGAAGGCGAGGAAGCGGCGGTGGCTGCAGTAGCGGTTTGAGCGTTCATCTACAGTCTGCTGTTTGCACGATCGTCTATTATAGCCGATCCGGACCGGAGGGCGGGAGTGGGGCATGGCGGAGATGGCAGCGCCGAAATTGACGCGCAAGGAGCTGATCGATCTTTTGACTGCGGAATTCCCGGAAGCGTCACATGCCCTCGGCGCCTATGAGATCGAGGAAGTCTGGCTTGGCGGCTGCCGGGTCCGGCGGCCGTTTCACCAAGATGCCTTGCGGCCGGGGGGCACGATTTCGGGCCCGGTGATGATGGCTGTTGCCGATTTCACGATGTATGTCGCGGTGCTCTCGGCGGTCGGTTGGGTTCCACTCGCCGTGACCACCAATCTCAATATCAACTTTCTCAAGAAACCCGCCGCGCGCGACCTCCTCGCCGAAGCGCGGTTGATCAAACTTGGCAAACGGCTTGTGGTCGGGGAGGTGACGATACGTTCCGACGGCGAAGAAGACCTCGTCGCTCATGTGACCTCGACCTATTCGGTGCCGCCGCAGAGTTAAACGGTAATAAAATACCTCCATACTAACCTATTGAATGCACTTTATATTAGGTTGGGGATTGACCGGCGGCTGGAGCTCCGGTTAGAAGCTGCACGCGCCGCTATGTTGGCGGCTTCTCCCGGATTGGAAGCGGATATGAAAACGTTTTCGGCAAAGCCAGCCGAGGTCGAAAAGAAATGGGTAATGATCGATGCTGACGGTCTCGTCGTCGGCCGTCTCGCCTCGATCGTGGCGCTTCGGTTGCGCGGCAAGCACAAGCCGTCGTTCACGCCCCATGTCGATTGCGGCGACAATGTCATCATCGTCAATGCCGCCAAGGCGGTGCTGACGGGCCGCAAGGTCGAACAGAAAATCTACTACAAGCACACCGGTTATATCGGCGGCATCAAGGAGCGCACCGCGAAGTCCATTCTCGCTGGCCGCTTCCCCGAGCGCATTGTCGAAAAAGCGGTGGAGCGCATGCTGCCGCGCGGGCCACTCGGTCGCGTCCAGCTCGGCAATCTTCGCGTCTATCCGCATGCCGAGCATCCGCACGAGGCGCAGCAGCCTGAAAAAATCGACGTCGCGGCGATGAACCGCAAGAACACGAGGGTCAAGTAAATGGCCGAGACCATCCAGTCGCTCGATGAGCTTTCGACGCTTAAGCCCGCCGCCGCGCCACAGGCGCCTACTTATGTGCAGAAGCTTGACAAGCAGGGCCGTGCCTACGCTACCGGCAAGCGCAAGAATGCTGTCGCTCGCGTGTGGGTCAAATTGGGCAGCGGCAAGGTCGTCATCAACGATCGCCCGGTGGAAACCTATTTCGCTCGTCCGGTGCTGCGCATGATGATCCAGCAGCCGCTGGTGGCGGCGAACCGCCAGGGTCAATTCGACGTCGTATGCACAGTGTCAGGCGGTGGCCTTTCGGGTCAGGCCGGCGCGGTCCGCCACGGTCTGTCGAAAGCGATCATGGGTCACGAACCGGATCTGCGCAGCGTGCTCAAGCGCGGCGGCTTCCTGACCCGTGACTCGCGTGTGGTCGAGCGCAAGAAGTACGGCAAGGCCAAAGCCCGCCGCAGCTTCCAGTTCTCGAAGCGCTAAAGCTTTTCAGCAACCACAAAAGAAAACGGGAGCCCGGCAAGCAGCTTGGGCTCCCGTTTTGCTTTCAGGCCGCTGCGCGGCGATCAGAAAAACGCCATCGTCCGGATTTCGATGCTTTCGCGCGGACGTGCATGCGGCGGCGTGGTGGGATCATCGAATGCGGTGTGTGCGGTCCAGCGCGCGCGGCCGTCTTTCAGGGAATCAAATACTTTGAAGACATAGGCCTCCTCGCGCCGCATGCGCGGGAACCAGAACCATTTGTGGTTCGGATTGTATTTGATCGCGTAGGTCTGGCCGATGCGGCCGGCTGCGCGCCGCTCCGAAACGATCATGTCATCCGGTGACAACGTTTTCGCGTCGGCCATGGCGAGTGGATAAGTCTCGACAGGATAACGGATCGGCCGCCATGCCTGGATGATGGCGAAACGGCGTTTGAGTAAATCCTCTGCCTCGTCGGGCAGGATATCGCGCACGCGTTGCGGCGCCGACCACTCCGTGTAATCGTTGTGGACGCGGCGCACGACCTCGCGGATTTGCTTTGACTCGCGCAGCTCGTCGTCCGCGGTGCGAAGCGTATGGTCGAATACGACCACCCGCTTGGCGCCGCTCTCGGCTTTGATCAGCTCCACCATCTCCGGATAGTAAACGCGCTTGATCTCGTCCTCGTCGTAAAAGTCACTAACTTTGGTGTCGTGCGGGACAAAGCGAAAGCCGTTCGTCTCTAAATCGAATTCTTTCACGTGCGGACGACCGTTGTGAATTTTGATGCGGCGTGGATCTGGCGTGCCGCCGGAGCGCGCATCGCTGCCGCCGGGGCTGGCGACGATGGTAAATACTTTGCTGCCGTCATCCACGATGTAGTTAAGCGTGGCTTCGATTGTGTCCGGGGCAACGTCGAGTTCGGCGGTCTGGCTCATGGAGCACTCCCTGGCTTTCGTTAAATCTAAGCACACTCGGCGTTGAGGTGAAGGGAGGGAAAATTCGGTTTTTGCGGCTGTAAATGGCCGTTATTTATTGTTTATCAGGATTCATCGGTGCAAATGTTCTACCGCACCGGCTTAATTTGCGCCTCTCGCAAATGGCGTATCGTTTAGCAAAATTTATCTTCCGAAATTAAACACCTGCAATTTTCAATTCTTATTTCCGGTAAACCGTATTGTTCGGGCACAGAATTCAGCAAAGCGTGAATCGCGAACATACGCGCCTGCATCCAAGGAAGCTGCTACGCGTCTTGCCGACTGAGGTGTGTAGGAGGCTACGGTTATGTTCGCGCGCTTGGCCGCAGCGTCGATGTCGCTCGATATCGGCACGCTGCTCGTGATCGCTATCTGTGTCACGTCGCTGCTCGGACTCTTCCTGTTGTTCGCCTGGATGCAGGATCGCGTTCACGCACTGGCATGGTGGGGCGTGGCCTATCTTGTGGGCGGCCTCTCGGGCCTGATCTGGCGTCTCGGCGACGCAATTTCACCGCCGCTGCCGGCGTACGTCCCCAATATTCTCCTCTTCATTGCTGTCGGCATGATCTGGAGCGCGGCACGAGTCTTTCATGGCCGGCCTGTGCTATGGGGCTCGATGTGCCTTGGTGCGATCGTGTGGCTCGCTGCGTATTGGTCTCCCGCCTTCATCGAGTTGGCGGCGTCACGTCTGGTCGTGAGTTCGATGATCGTAGCCGGCTATACATTCCTCACCGCTACCGAGCTCTGGCGAGAGCGGCGCAAAGCGGTCCGACAGCAATGGCCGGCAATCTTCGTGCCGATCCTGCACGGGATGGTGTTCCTGTTTCCGGTGGGGCTTGCGGCGTTGTCGCAAGGCAGCGGGATGCTCAATCTCGGTACCGGCTGGGTCGCGGTCTATGCGATCGAAGTCGTGCTGTATGTCGTCGGCGCGGCGTTTGTCGTGCTTGTGCTGGCAAAGGACCGCACCGTCCGTCACTACAAAATGGTGGCGGCAACCAATTCCTTGACCGACGTGCTCAATCGGCGAGGCTTCTTCGAAGCCTGCGTCGAGATCATGGGCAACCGTCGCCGGAATAAGGAGCCGGTCAGCGTGCTGGCGTTCGACCTCGACCATTTCAAAAAGATCAACGATACCTACGGACACCAAACCGGCGATGCGACGCTCCATTTATTTGCATCTGTCGCAAAGAAAACGCTTCGCGCCGGCGACGCTATTGGCCGCCTCGGCGGTGAGGAATTCCTGGCGTTATTGCCGGCCGGTCTTGCGGAGGCAGGCATTGCCGCGGAGCGCGTGCGCAAGGCCTTCGAGAAGGCAAGTGCGCTACCGGGCGGCCATACGACGGCGACCGTGAGCATCGGTATCGCCAGCGGATCGCCATCGGCCAAGATCGACGACTTGATCGCCTGTGCCGACACAGCGCTCTACAAAGCCAAGGCCAACGGCCGCAACCGCGTCGAGGCGGCGGAAGAAGCCGTCGCGGGAGCGCCCGCGATTGCAGGCGCGCCGCAGCAAAAGCCGAGTAAGATGCAGAGACACTCGCCGGCCCGTTAGTCAGTTCGCTCCGCGCCGTACGTGTCACGACGTGAATCCATCCACCAGCTTTGGAAAGAAAAAGGGCGCCGTTGAATGGCGCCCTTAAAGTTAGCATTGCTCGGTCCAATGCAGGGAGGATGCTTACGCCGAGTAGTACATTTCGTATTCGATCGGATGCGGGGTGTGCTCGAAGCGGATCACTTCGGTCATCTTCAGATCGATGTAAGAGTCGATGAAGTCGTCATCGAACACGCCGCCGGCTTTGAGGAAGTCGCGATCCTTGTTCAGTTCGTCGAGCGCCTGGCGCAGCGAACCGCAGACGGTCGGGATCTTCTTGAGCTCCTTGGCCGGCAAGTCGTAGAGGTCCTTGTCCATAGCCTCGCCGGGATGGAGCTTGTTCTTGATGCCATCGAGCCCGGCCATCAGCATCGCGGCGAACGCGAGATACGGATTGGCGAGCGGGTCGGGAAAGCGAACCTCGACGCGCTTGGCTTTCGGGTTGCTGGTCCACGGAATGCGGCAAGATGCTGAACGATTGCGTGCCGAATAGGCGAGCAGCACCGGTGCCTCAAAGCCTGGCACCAACCGCTTGTAGGAGTTTGTCGTCGGGTTGGTGAAAGCATTGATCGCCTTGGCGTGCTTGATGATGCCGGCGATGTAGGACAGACAGGTCTCCGACAGGTCGGCATACTTGTTACCGGCGAATACCGGCTTGCCGCTCTTCCAGATCGACTGGTGGCAATGCATGCCCGAGCCGTTATCGCCATAAACCGGCTTCGGCATGAAGGTCGCGGACTTGCCGTAAACCTGCGCGACCTGCTGGATGCAGTATTTGTAGATCTGCATCTGGTCGGCCATCACCGTGAGCGGCGAGAACTTCATGCCGAGCTCGTGTTGAGCCGACGCCACTTCGTGGTGATGCTTCTCGACTTTCACGCCCATGCGCGCCATCGCGGCGAGCATCTCCGAGCGCATGTCCTGCACCGAGTCCTGCGGCGGAACCGGGAAATAGCCTTTCTTGGTCCACACGCGATGGCCGAGGTTGCCGCCTTCATATTCGGTATCGGCATTCGACGGCAGTTCGGTAGAATCGACCTTGTAACCGGTGTTGTATGGCGTTGCGCTGTAGCGCACGTCGTCGAACACAAAGAACTCGGCCTCGGGGCCGAAAAAGATTGTGTCGCCGACGCCCATGGATTTGACCATGCCTTCGGCTTTCTTGGCGATACCGCGCGGATCGCGGTTATAGGGCTCGCCGGTGGTCGGCTCGAGAACGTCGCAAACCAGCACCACGGTCGTTTCGGCAAAAAACGGATCGATGCAAGCCGACGCCGGATCCGGCATCAGACACATGTCGAATTCATTAATGGCTTTCCAGCCGGCGATCGACGAGCCATCGAACATCTGGCCTTCGGCAAACGTTTCTTCTTCGATCATGCCGATGTCGAAGGTGACGTGCTGCCACTTGCCGCGCGGATCGGTAAATCGGAAATCGGCGTATTTAACGTCGTTATCCTTGATCATTTTCATGACATTCTTTGGCGTCGTCATGGAATGCGTACCCTTTCGTGATGGTGGTAGTGCGTGATGGTGGCCGTTAATGACTGATGGTGCTGGTCGAGACCCGCTAGCCTCGCTTTGCCCGAAGCGGACTCGATAGCAATTAGATTGCGTCTATTCCGGATTCGCCCGTCCTGATCCGAATGGCTTCCTCGATAGTCGAAACGAAGATTTTTCCGTCGCCAATCCGCCCGGTCTGGGCAGCGCGGCGGATCGCTTCGATCGCTTTTTCGACCATGTCGTCGCCGAGTACAATCTCGATCTTCACCTTGGGGAGAAAATCGACCACGTACTCTGCGCCGCGATAAAGTTCGGTATGCCCCTTCTGCCGGCCGAAGCCTTTGGCCTCGGTGACAGTGATGCCCTGGAGCCCCACTTCCTGAAGTGCCTCCTTAACCTCATCGAGTTTGAATGGCTTGATGATCGCCTCGATTTTTTTCATCGCGTTTCATCTCCCCAGTTCCAGGCGCGCGGACACGCTTTGGAACCGCGTCTTCGTTTAGCAGGTCCCGTGCCAAGGGGCTGTTGGGCTTAAAAGCGTTGTTGAATCAGAGGGCTGCGCCCAAAGCCGACCGGGCAGTGAAGACCGTGCAAGGGCCTCCGCCGATAGAATGAGCAGATTGCCTATTAATCCGTCAATGGCGGGTTGGCCGAAATGTGGGTAATGGCACTGCATATTCGCAGTCTGCCGCTTTCGTTATCCTGGACGCGTCATGAATGAGCTTTTGACGCCTTCGGAAATGGCGGAAGCTGATCGGCTGACGATCGCCGGCGGCACTGCGGGCCTTGCGCTCATGGAGCGGGCAGGCCGCGCCGTGGCCGATACCGTTATCGGCCGTTTCCCGAGCGGCAAGCGGGTCACTGTCGTTGCCGGTCCCGGCAATAACGGCGGTGACGGGTTTGTCGCCGCGCGGCTTCTGGCGGAGCACGGCTACCGCGTCACGGTGATGCTGGTCGGCGATCCGGCGCGGCTAAAAGGCGATGCGGCGCTTGCCGCCAAAAAATGGCGAGGCGAGGTCACCGCCGATTCCGGATATCTCGCTACCGCTGACGTGCTGATCGATGCGCTATTTGGCGCCGGGCTTGATCGACCGATCGAAGGTGCGGTGCTGACGTTGATCGAAACGATGAATGCGCTGGCGACGCCGATTGTCGCAGTCGACCTGCCGAGCGGGATCAACGGTGCGACCGGCGCAGTAATGGGTATCGCGCGTCAGGTCGACGGAGACAGTGACTTTCTTTCGCAAGAAACCAGGTCACCTGCTGTTGCCGGGCCGGCTGCATTGCGGCGCGATATCGGTCGCCGACATCGGCATTCCGGCGTCCGTTCTGGAGCGCATTACTCCTGCGACTTTCGAGAACGGTCATGCGTTATGGCGCGATCAGTTTCCGATCCCGAAGCTCGATGGCCACAAATACGACCGCGGCCATGCCGTGGTGGTGTCGGGTCCGTCATGGTCAACCGGCGCGGCGCGGCTTGCCGCCCGCGGCGCGTTGCGCGCTGGGGCAGGGCTCGTGACCATCGCCAGCCCTCGCGAGGCTCTTCCCGTCAATGCGGCGGACAATCTTGCCATCATGGTTCGGCCGGTCGACGGCCCCGCCGAATTGGCAGCCTTCCTCTCCGACAAGCGCCTCAACGCGTTGGCGATCGGTCCCGGCGTCGGCGTGGGCCCGCAGACTTGCGAACTGGTGCTCGCAGCGCTCTCGGGTGAGCGGTCAGTGGTGCTGGATGCGGACGCCATGACCAGTTTCGCCGACAATCCGCAGCGGCTCGCCAGCGCGCTTAAGGCCCGGTCCGCAAATTCCACCGTCATGACGCCTCACGAAGGCGAGTTCTCACGTTATTTCGGTGCCTTGGACGGCAGAACTAAAGCTGGGTCGAAGCTGGAGCAGGCCCGGTTGGCCGCAGAGCTTACCGGAGCAGTCATCGTCCTGAAGGGGGCGGATACCGTTGTTGCTGGCCCCGGCGGCCGCGCAGCCATCAGCGCCAATGCTCCAGCCTATCTCGCAACCGCCGGCGCGGGTGACGTGCTGGCCGGTATGGTGACCGGCTTGCTGGCGCAGGGCATGCCGGCCTTTGAGGCGGCTGCGGCGGCAGTTTGGCTGCACGGCGAAGCTGCCTCGGCATTCGGGCCGGGGCTGATTTCCGAAGATTTACCAGAGCAGTTGCCCAGGCTTTACCGAAGGCTATTTTGTTAGTGCCCGGCGCGTGGCGCGTGATATAAGCCCCGCCACCGTGCCGCCTGGCGTGTCGCGGGCGTGGCGGAATTGGTAGACGCGCGGGATTTAGGTTCCCGTGACGAAAGTCGTGGGGGTTCGAGCCCCTCCGCCCGCACCAGCCGGGCGGTTTTTCAGAACTTAGGCCGGGATTTCGCTCGGACTCGAGCCGTGAAGAGTAGTGCCAATGCAAGTTACCGAAACCGCAACCGACGGTCTTAAGCGCGAATATCGCGTCGTCGTTCCCGCCAGCGATCTTGCGGCCAAGGTCAGCGAGAAGCTCGACGAATTGAAGGGCCGCGTGCAGCTTCGCGGCTTCCGCCCGGGCAAAGTGCCGGTGGCGCATCTCAAGCGCATCTACGGCAAGTCGGCGATGGCCGAAGTCATTGAGGCCACGGTGCGCGAAGCCAACAGCAAGATCGTCACCGATAACGGCTACAAGCTCGCGACCGAGCCGAAAGTGGTGCCGGATGAAGGCGCTGTTGAAGGCGTCCTCGAAGGCAAATCCGACCTTGCCTACAAGGTCGAGATCGAGATCGTACCGCCGATCGAGCTTGCGGATTTCAAGCAGATCAAGTTGGAACGCCAGGTCGCTGACGTCACTGACGCCGAGGTCGACGAGGCTGTGCAAAAGATCGGTGAACAGAACCGGCCATTCGTCGGCAAGATCGAGGGCGCCGAGAAGGGCGACCGGGCGACGGTCTCGTTCCAAGGGACGATGGACGGCCAGCCGTTCGAAGGTGGCGCGGGCGAGGGTGTTCCGATCCTCCTCGGCTCCGGCCAATTCATTCCCGGATTTGAGGACAACCTGATCGGCATCAAGGCCGGCGAAAGCCGCACCTTCGATCTCAAATTCCCGGACACTTATCCGGCGCCGAATCTCGCTGGCAAGAACGTCGCCTTTAATGTCACGGCAAGCACCGTTGAGGCGCCGGGCGAGATCAAACTCGACGATGAGTTCGCCAAGACGCTGGGCCTGGAGTTGCTCGAGAAGCTTCGCGAAGGCGTCAAGGATCGCCTGCAGCGCGAGCATACGGCAACGTCCCGGCAGAAACTCAAGCGTGAGCTGCTCGATCAGCTCGACGAGCGCCACAAATTCGAGCCGCCGCCCAGCCTCGTCGAACAGGAATTCAATAACGTCTGGAGCTCGATCGAAGGCGATCTTAAAGCGCAAAATCGAACGTTCGAGGATGAGGGAACGACCGAGGAAAAGGCCCGCGCCGAGTATCGCGGCATTTCCGAGCGCCGGGTGCGGCTTGGCCTCGTCATTGCCGAGATAGGCGAGAAGAACAACATCAAGGTGACTGACGATCAGCTGACGGCGGCGGTGGTCGAGCGGGCGCGCCAGCTTCCCGGCCAGGAGCAGCAGGTTTGGGAATATTACCGCAACAATCCGGGGGCGCTGGCGTCCTTGCGTGCGCCGATCTTCGAGGAAAAGGTCGTCGACTTCCTGCTTGAACTCGCCTCGATCACCGACAAGCAAGTATCGCGGGAAGAGCTGTTCAAGGAAGACGCGGAGTAAGGGCGCTGCCCGTCTTGTAGCGCCGCATTCTGCGCATATTTTGCAGTCACGGGACTGCCGGAAAAGTACCCCGGCTTCGACAACTAGCCCGAACTCAGACACAGTGCAGCCGCACGTCGGGCTCTAAATGCGTTTTTTGGCCCTTTAGCAGGTGATTTATGCGCGATCCGATTCAGACCTATGCCCAGCTCGTCCCCATGGTGGTCGAACAGACGAACCGCGGAGAGCGTGCTTACGACATTTTTTCGCGCCTGCTGAAGGAGCGGATTATCTTCATTACCGGCCCGATCGAGGACGGCATGGCCTCGCTGGTCGTGGCCCAGCTTCTGTTCCTTGAGGCCGACAATCCGAAAAAAGAAGTATCAATGTACATCAATTCGCCGGGCGGGGTTGTGACCTCCGGCATGGCGATTTACGACACGATGCAGTTTATCCGTCCGCAGGTCTCGACCCTCTGCACTGGGCAGGCCGCGTCGATGGGATCGCTGCTGCTGGCCGCTGGCGCCAAGGATATGCGTTTTGCGCTGCCCAATGCGCGGATCATGGTCCACCAGCCTTCCGGTGGTTTCCAGGGCCAGGCGACCGATATCATGCTGCACGCGCAGGAAATCCTGAACCTCAAAAAGCGGCTCAACGAGATTTACGTCAAACATACCGGTCAGCCGTTGAAGAAGATCGAGGACGCGCTGGAACGCGACATGTTCCTGACCGCGGAAATGGCGAGGGATTTCGGCTTGATTGACAAGGTTATTGAGAAACGTCCTGAGGAACCGAGCCTGAAGACGTGAACCGGTTCTAAAAGGCGTGAGCTAATAAGTTCCACGGTGCCATCAAAATGGGCCAATTCGGGCTCGTAAGCGGTTCCAGGGACAGGTCAAGTGCCAATACCTCCGGTGTGATTGGGAAAGCACACCGGGCTGGACTCGCGTTATCGTTAATGGATTCTTGGTTGGCACGCCGTTAGCATGGCAGCTTGTGCTGATTTGCCCGATGTTGTCTGTGTTGAGGTTCGGGCGATTCAGGCGGTTACCGCTACGGAATGTTAGCGCAGCGGTTTGTACTGTGTGAGGTGCTGCCCTCATAAGGCGACTACGGAGACTGGAATGAGCAAGGTTGGCGGCGGAGACTCCAAGAACACGCTCTACTGTTCTTTCTGCGGAAAGAGCCAGCATGAGGTGCGCAAGCTCATCGCCGGGCCGACCGTGTTCATCTGCGACGAATGCGTCGAACTCTGCATGGATATTATCCGCGAGGAGAATAAGTCCTCGCTGGTGAAGTCTCGCGACGGCATTCCGACGCCGCGCGAGATCTGCAAGGTCCTCGACGACTATGTGATCGGTCAGCAACACGCCAAACGCGTGCTCTCGGTCGCCGTACACAATCACTACAAGCGGCTCAATCATCAGTCGAAGCACAGCGATGTCGAACTCGCAAAGTCGAACATCCTGCTGATTGGTCCGACCGGCTCGGGCAAGACGCTGCTGGCTCAGACGCTCGCGCGCATCCTCGATGTGCCGTTCACGATGGCCGACGCCACCACCCTGACCGAAGCCGGCTATGTCGGCGAGGACGTCGAGAACATCATCCTGAAGCTTCTGCAATCCGCCGACTACAATGTCGAACGGGCGCAACGTGGCATTGTTTACATCGACGAGATCGACAAGATTTCGCGCAAGTCCGACAACCCGTCGATCACCCGCGACGTGTCGGGCGAGGGTGTGCAGCAGGCGTTGCTCAAGATCATGGAAGGGACGGTTGCCAGCGTGCCTCCGCAAGGCGGCCGTAAGCATCCGCAACAGGAGTTCCTCCAGGTCGATACCACCAATATCCTGTTCGTTTGCGGCGGCGCTTTCTCCGGCCTCGAGAAGATCATCTCGGCGCGCGGCCGGTCCACGTCGATCGGCTTTGGCGCCAGGGTCTCGGCGCCCGAGGATCGAAAGCAGGGCGAAATCTTCCGCGAAGTCGAACCGGAAGATTTGCTGAAGTACGGTTTGATCCCGGAGTTCGTCGGGCGCCTTCCCGTGGTCGCGACGCTTGAGGATCTCGACGAAGCTTCGCTCAAGCGCATCCTTACTGAGCCCAAGAACGCGCTGGTCAAACAGTATCAGCGCATGTTCGAAATGGAGACGGTGGATCTCACACTGGCCGACGAAGCGCTTTCCGCGATTGCCCGCAAGGCCATCGACCGCAAGACTGGCGCACGCGGCCTTCGTTCGATCATGGAGAGCATCCTGCTCGACACCATGTTCGACTTGCCGAGCCTCGAAGGCGTCGAGGAAATAGTGATATCGCGTGAGGTCGTTGAAGGTAGCGCCCGCCCACTCTACATCTACGCCGACCGCTCGGATCGAGCGAGCGACGCTGGCGGGGCGAGTGCCTAAGCGGTGACGGGCTCGCCCGGTGCCTTTGATTCGGCACGCGGCGGGCTGCATCGTTTCCACGATGTGGCGTTTTGCCCGGAAAACCGGGCTTTCTTGACACGCTGGTGCCGCGTCGCCACGTTAGTGGTCGTACGACATAATCGTGCGGAGTATCGCGTAAACTACGCCGGATTGGGCTTCGTGTCGCAGTGGGTGCGGACCCTGCCGGTGCAATAGCAATTCGCTGTGACAGCGCATCCTGCGGGCCATGGCGAAGGTGCACAACAACAAGGAAATGGGGCCATGACAGGTGCCACCAAACCTAAGCCTTCACTGAACGCTGGCGAGAGCCGCGCCTATCCGGTGTTGCCGTTACGGGACATCGTGGTCTTCCCGCATATGATCGTGCCGCTGTTCGTCGGCCGCGAGAAGTCGATCAAGGCACTCGAAGAAGTGATGCGCTCGGATACGTACATTCTGCTTGCGACGCAGAAGAACGCCTCCGACGATGATCCGACGACGGATTCGATTTTCAACGTCGGCACGCTGGCGAGTGTGCTGCAACTTCTCAAGCTGCCCGACGGTACCGTGAAGGTGCTGGTCGAGGGCGCGGCGCGCGCAAGCGTCAGCAAATACACCGATCGCGAAGAATATTACGAGGCTGAAGCGGTCGTGATCGCGGATGCGACAACCGATCAGGTCGAAGCTGAAGCCTTGGCGCGCTCGGTGGTCAACGAGTTCGAAGGCTATGTGAAGCTCAACAAGAAGGTGTCGCCGGAAGTGATCGGCGTGGTCCAGCAGATCGAGGACTATGCCAAGCTCGCCGATACCGTGGCTTCGCATCTCGCGGTCAAGATTCCCGACAAGCAGTTGATCCTTGAGACGCCTTCCGTCACTGAACGCCTGGAGAAGGTGCTCGGCCTGATGGAAAGTGAAATCTCGGTGCTGCAGGTCGAGAAGCGTATCCGCACGCGCGTCAAGCGCCAGATGGAGAAGACCCAGCGCGAGTACTATCTCAACGAGCAGATGAAGGCGATCCAGAAGGAACTGGGCGACGAAGACGGCAAAGACGAAGTTGCCGAGCTCGAAGAGAAGATCAAGCGCACCAAGCTCTCCAAGGAAGCGCGCGAGAAGGCGCAACACGAGATCAAGAAGCTGCGTCAGATGTCGCCGATGTCGGCGGAAGCTACCGTCGTTCGCAACTATCTCGATTGGCTGCTGTCGATCCCGTGGAACAAGAAGTCCAAGATCAAGAAGGATTTGACGCTCGCTGAGCAAATTCTCGATGGCGATCACTTCGGCCTCGACAAGGTCAAGGAGCGCATCGTGGAGTACCTCGCGGTGCAGCAGCGCGCCAACAAGCTGACCGGGCCGATCCTGTGCCTGGTCGGCCCTCCTGGCGTGGGTAAGACCTCGCTCGGCAAGTCGATCGCGAAGGCCACCGGACGCGAATTCGTGCGCGTCTCGCTTGGTGGCGTCCGCGACGAAGCGGAAATCCGCGGTCACCGGCGGACCTATATCGGCTCGATGCCTGGCAAGATCATCCAATCGATGAGGAAGGCCAAGACCTCGAACCCGCTGTTTCTGCTGGACGAGATTGACAAGATGGGCGCCGATTTCCGCGGCGATCCGTCGTCGGCGCTGCTTGAAGTCCTGGACCCTGAGCAGAACCACACCTTCAGTGATCACTACCTCGAGGTCGATTACGATCTCTCCAACGTGATGTTCATCACCACGGCGAATACGCTCAATATTCCGCCGCCCCTGATGGACCGCATGGAGATCATTCGGATCGCTGGCTATACCGAGGACGAGAAGGTTGAGATTGCCCGCAAGCATCTCATCCCGCACGCCGTCGTCAAGCATGGCCTCGAACTGAAAGAATGGTCGATCGACGACGCCGCGCTGCTCACGCTTATTCGCCGTTACACGCGCGAAGCCGGCGTGCGCAATCTGGAGCGCGAGCTCTCGACCCTGATCCGCAAGGCGGTGAAGGAACTCACGATCAAGAAGACGCAAACTGTCGCCGTCACCGACAAGAACCTGTCCGATTATCTCAGCGTGCCCAAATACCGGTACGGCGAGGTCGAGGATGAGGATCAGATTGGCATCGTCACCGGCCTTGCCTGGACCGATGTCGGCGGTGAGTTGCTAACCATCGAAGCGGCCATGATGCCTGGCAAGGGCAAGATGACCGTGACCGGCAACTTGCGCGATGTGATGAAGGAGTCGATCTCCGCCGCGGCGTCCTACGTCCGCATGCGCTCGACCGCCTTCGGCATCGAGCCGCCGTTGTTCGACAAACGCGATATCCACGTGCACGTGCCGGAAGGCGCGACGCCGAAGGATGGACCGTCGGCGGGCGTCGGCATGGTCACCGCGATCGTTTCGGTGATGACCGGCATTCCGGTACACCGCGATGTCGCCATGACCGGCGAGATCACGCTGCGCGGCCGGGTACTGCCGATCGGCGGGTTGAAAGAGAAGCTGCTCGCTGCACACCGCGGCGGCATCAAGACCGTGCTTATTCCGGAAGAGAACGCCAAGGATCTTGTCGAGATCAACGACAGCATCAAGAGCGGGCTCGATATTATCCCGGTTTCGCGCATGGACGAGGTGCTGGCGCGGGCGCTGGTGCGCAAGCCGGAGCCGATTACCTGGGAAGAGGCGGGGGCCAAGCCCGTCGATGTCCCCGATCCGGCGGTCGAGGAAGATTCTTCCGGCCTTACCGCTCACTAACCGGCATTATTGCGATGAAGGCGGCGCCTACGGGCGCCGCCTTTTTTCATTTGTAATGATCGCATGAGCTTTGTTTTAACTGATCTCAGCGAACCTTGGTGAAAGCGCGTCGGGTCGCACTATGCTGCGGTCTTGTCGTTGGGCTTGGGCAAGGCATATGGCGACACTGCACCGATCGAAAAGGCGGAAGCGCTCGCGTGACGGCCTCCGTCATGTGGCCGTGGTCATAACTATCGGCGCAGTGCTGATAGCGGGACTGTTTGCGGCCGGCGATTATGTGGTGCAGCAGCGCGGTCCGACGACGATCAAAGCTTTCATGAAGACAGCGCCGGGAGCCGCTAAGGTAGCCTCCGCGCCCGGTAACGACGACGGAATTTATACCGGTTCTATCATCTATCTTCCCTATGAGGGCACCAATTGCCGCCAGATTCTGTTCGATAACCGCAACGGCCGCTTGACCGACAAGGGTTACGTCGATTGCCAGAATGCGGAAGCTCAAAGCGGCATCAGTTCGCCTAAGCAGTGGTCAGCCGCCCGCGTCAAAGTCATCAGCGATGGGTTTCGGGACCGCTAGCTCCGCCACGCGGGCGGTTTAGCGCATCTATCCCAATTCTTATTTTCCAAATTCCGATTGGCCGGGCGAAAGACATTCGCTACAGTCAGTTGCCAACCACGCGCTGGGGGCGCGGCGTCGGAAAGCAGAGTCTGCCAATCGCCTCATTTTCCCGTGTCTCGCCTTGCTCCGATTCCTTTCGCATAGCATTGTCACCGCAGCCGCTGCGCTGATCGCCATCATTGGCGCGAGCGCCGCCTTTGCCGACGATGATTTTCCTCTCGCCGGCACTTATACGCAGAATGTGCCCTGCAAGGGCGACGGCACCGATGCAGCCGCCGATCAGGTCAAGATTTCCACCAAGGAAATTGTATCGAATGTCGGCACCTGTACGGTGCAGGACATGAAGCGTGACGGCGATACTTTCAATATGCACGTCGAATGCAAGTTCCCGGCTGGGCCGCTCATGGGCGACGTCAGTTTCACGCAGCGGCCGGACAAAACCGTCGATTTCGTGGACCGTGACGGCAACTACAAGGCGATCCTGCATCGCTGCCCGAACTGAGGTTCGGGCCAGTGCCCGGCTGTCATCGCAGCCGCCCCATGCTATCAATAGTGCAACACACCCAAGACTTGAAACAAGACTTGATAACGGGAGAGCGCATCATGAGTTATTATCAGGGACTGACTGCGGAAGTCGTTCCATTTCGCGGCCACAACGGCGATCAAGGCGAGGCCTATTACGCCCGCCCAACCCGCGCGGGAAAATTCCCCGGCGTTGTCGTCATCCATCACATCCCGGGTTGGTGCGAGTGGACCACTGAAGTGGTGCGTAAACTCGCGCATCACGGTTACGCGGCGATCTCACCGCATCTTTACTTCCGCGAGGGCAGTCCGGGCGAAGCGCCTGACGATCTTGGCGCGCGCATCCGCGCTGCCGGTGGTGTTTCCGACGCACAGGTGATGGGTGATGTCGCGGGTGCCATGGCTTATTTGCGCGCTCAGCCGAATGCGACCGGCAAGATCGGCGTGATTGGCTTCTGTTCGGGCGGCCGTCACACCTATCTCGCTGCCTGCACGGTGCCGGGCATCGCCGCCGCGGTCGATTGCTGGGGCGGCAATGTTGTTGTCGATAATCCGAAGGATCTGAATGACAAACGCCCCGTGGCGCCGATTGACCTCACTGAGAAGATGAACTGCCCGCTGCTTGGCATCTTCGGCAACGACGACCAAAACCCCACGGCAGATCAGGTCAATCGCACCGAGGCCCTACTGAAGAAGCTCGGCAAGAATTACGAATTCCACCGCTACAACGGCGCTGGCCATGCGTTCTTCAACTGGCAGCGCGATGCTTACCGGCCCGAGCAGGCCATGGACGGCTGGAGCAAGGTATTCAACTTCTTCAACCGCCATCTCGCAGCTTCAGCCAGCAACATCGCGGCAGAATAGCGCGAACCAAAATCGAAGGAGGCTGCTATGTGTTCCTACATTGTTGAAAAAGCCGCGCTCGTCGGGAGCGCCAAGGGCCGTAAAGGCTGGATGAAAATCGACACCGCCAACGTCTACTTCGATCATCCGTATCACTCGACCCTCGATCATGTGCTCGCCATCGATTTCACCAATGAAGGCGAGGGCGGCCGCGATCGCGTCGCGGTCGAGTTGAGTGCGGAGTCGGCCCGCGCGCTGGTTGATCGTGTCCTCGCCGCGCTTGCGAGTGGCGAGATCGCGCATACGGCGCCGGTGATGCCGCCGGTCGCCGCGGAATAGTAAAAGCTTCGAAGCAAGTTCCGGGGAGGTTGCAGATGTCGCTTTCTACGCATGAATTCGTTTCGAACTCCGCGCGATCAGTTGGCAAGACGCCGTTCGAGGTCGTTCCGCTCACCAAGTATATCGGTGCGGAAATTCGCGGCCTCGATCTGCGGCAAAAGCCCGACGACGAGACCGTGAAGGCGATCTATCAAGCCTGGCTTGACCACCTGGTTCTGATTTTTCCCGAGCAAACGCTGTCGCAGGAAGACCTGATCCGCGCGACCAGCTTTTTCGGCGCGCTCGGCAAAATCTCCCGGCCGCCGAAATATTTTCCGAAGGGTTATTCGTCGGTGCTGCCGGGCATCATGATGATCTCGAACATTCGGGAAAATGGTGAGCCGATCGGTGCGCTGCCCGATGGCGAGATGATGTTTCATCACGACATGATCCACGCCGAAGTGCCGAGCAAAGCAACGCTGCTGTACTCGCTCGAGATTCCCGGAAGCGGCGGCAACACGCTGTTCGCCAGCGGTTATGCGGCCTACGACACGCTCGATCCGGCGATCCGCAGCCGCCTTGAAGGCAAGAAAGCGCTGCACCATTACAATTACGGTTCGACTGTTCGCGGCGATAGTCGCGGCGTTGAGGCTTTTGCCGAACAGATCCATCCAGTGTTCCGTACCCATGAGGATACCGGCAAAAAAGCGGTTTACGTCAACCGGCTGATGACGGTGAAAGTGCTCGATGTGCCGGACAGATGAAAGCGACCGGCTGCTTGCGGCGCTTTACGATCACGCCGAGAAGCCGGAATTTGTCTACGAGCACGTTTGGCGCGTCGGCGATCTTCTGCTCTGGGACAATCGCTGCTCGTCGCACGCGCGCACCGATTTTCCGTCGACCGAACGGCGGCTGATGTTTCGTACCACGGTCGACGGCAACGTACGGCCGTACTGAGCATGATCCGGAAAAGTGGGAACCGGTTTTCCGAAAAGATCATGCTCAATCAAAATGCTAGAGCGACGACCAATTCAATCTAAAACGACTTCGCTCCAGACGAGGTTTACCGCGCGCTGCTGTGCAGGCGCGTCTCTGGCGCGAATAATTTCGCCAGTTCCGGCAGGATCGTCGTGCGCGCCATTTCGAACGGATAAGCGTCGCCGCGGTTGACGAGCAGGACGATCCCGAGCTTTCGTTCCGGCACAAGCCCGATATAGGCTGAGGCGTTGTTCAGCCCGCCCGGCTTGTCGACGATCGTTATGCCGTCCGTGTGATCGGTTTCCCATGCCATGGCTTGGCCGTACTGCGGGCTGACCCGAAACGCTTCGCGCTGTGTCAACAGCATGGCCCTGCGCAATTGCGGATCGGCCGAAGTCTCGTCAAGGCACGCGGCAAGTAGAACCGAGAGGTCGTGGGCCGATGAGAACATTTGCCCCGTGCCCGGGAAGTCGAAATAGCCTTGCTGATTGCCCGGCAGGCCAACCGGTGCGCCTTCCCCGGAGTAGCCCTGTACGGCACGTCGCAAAAGCTGCGCATCGAGCATGGCGCGGTCGTCCGCACCGCGTTCGGGAACAAATGTCGAGGTTAAGCCAAGCGGCTTGATCACGCGCTCTTCGAGCAGCTCGGCAATAGGCATGTGGAAGCGCCGCTCGAGAACGAGTTGCAGGAGCACGTAACCGGCATGGCGTGTAGATGCGTTGCGCGCCGGGCCGCTCGCCGTTCGGCGGGGTCCAGTCATTGAGCGCATCGAGAAAACCAGCGAGCGAGTAATGCTCTGTCGGCCACGGCGGATGATCCGTGGGGAGAAGCAGCCCCGACGTATGCGTGGCCAATTCGCCGACCGTGACATGGCGGATGTAGTCGCCCTGCAGCTCGGTAACGTAGGTGTTGACCGGGTCATCAAGCTTGATTTCGCCGCGCAGCATGGCTTCTGCCAACAGCGTGGCCTCGAACACCTTGCGTACCGATGCGACGTTGAACAACGAGTCGGACGAGACCGGGTGCTTCTCCGCCTGATCGGCGAAACCGTAATTGAAAAAGCGCGTATGGCTGGCGGCGCGAACCGCGACCGCTAAACCGCCGGCGGCACCCGGCGGCGTCAAAGGTAAAATTCCGCGGTCCATAACGCGTTCGATCTCGGTACTGGGATCAGGCCGCACGGAGGCGTTTGAAGCGGGCATCAGGATAGCCAATAAGGACACTGCGCCGCACAGGGATACGAATATGCGGCCGCTGCCGAATTCCGCATGCTGCGATCTTGCCTGAGCGTTTATACGCCGGTTACTCCAACCCGATGAGTACGAGGAGTTCCTGCATGTTTGCGATCCGGAAAAATCGCACTCAGTCGAAAATTATCGCGCTAAGTGCGTCGTCAATAAGGCATCGAGCAATCGCTCGCGCTTACCGCACGCCGCCTGAATTGACGATCGGGCCGCTGTAGCTTTCGAATTTCTTGCGCAATTCGGCGACCTTGTTCTGGTTGCTGAGGAAGTCCCGGTAGTCGTTGGCGACCTTGTAGGAAAGGATCGGCTGATAGCCCGCCGGCGGCGGCACGTCGCTGCGTGGCGACCAAGTCGGCAGCTTCGCTTGCACCTCCGGCGACAAAAGCCAGGAGATAAACAGCTTCGCCGCATTCGGATGCGGCGCGTCCTTGAAGATTGCGCCGATGAACGGCCAGATCGGCAGCGGATCGACGGTCGGAATGTGAGTGTCGACCGGCTGGCCCTGGCGTTTAAGCACGCTGGTGATGTCGAGAATTGAATCGAACGTCACCAGGTTTTGTCCGGAGCCGATGCTGCGCTGTTCACCGAGATGGCCCTGAATGAAGTTCGGCTTGGTCGCCATGTACTTGTCCATGTAGCTCCAGCCGTATTTCTCAACGATGTGCCAGAACGCCCACAGCGTCACGTCGTCATCGGCCGGGTAGGCGGTCACGACCTTGCCGTTGAATTGCGGCTTGAGGAAATCCAGCGCCGAATTCGGGATATCGGCGGCGGCAACCTTCTCAGTGTTGTACATGTAAGGCACGACGTTGATCATCGTTGCCCAGTAAGCGCCTTCCTTGTCCCGAAACGCAGGATCCATCTTTTCGAAGCCGGGCGGCTTGAAAGTGATCAGCCGTCCTTCCTGCTTCCAGCGCACGAAGTCCGCGGCGGTTTGCAGCAGAGCCGCATCGACTTCCAGCTTTTTCGCTGCGATCTGCGCGTCGATCTGACCGTCGAGGACGTTGGAAAAGCCGCCGCCGACGGTGACTTTGATGCCGGGATATTTCTCCGCAAACCCTTTCAGTCTTTCTTCCCAGGGCGCAGTCGGGCCGCCGACATCAAATGACAGCGCTCCCTCGGTTTTGGCCTTGGCGTAAAGCTCGTCGAGCGATTGCGCCCGTGCCGCTGGCGCCGCTGCCAAAGCGCTCATCACAGCGAAGGCTAAAATCCCTCCGAAAAGCCGCATCATCCCATCCCTCCCGGTTGTTATGCTTTTCCGGCATCATTGCTCCGCCCGGTGTGGACGACAAGCCGAGTACTCTCGCCAACCAACGGCGTCCTGTGCTAACGAAACGCACCTCGCGTCGCTTTTTCAAAAGTCTTCAGGGTTATCTCTATGAAAATGCTCGCCTACTTGCTCGCCATTATCTGCGTGATCGCGGCCGTAATGTATTACACGATGCCGGCAGGCTCGTTGCCGACCTTCATGCCTGGCTACGCCGCCGGCTCCGATCATATCCACGTCACGCACGCCATTGCCTCGGCCGTGGCCGCCGTTGTCCTGTTCGTCATCGGCTGGATTCTCGGCCGCCGCTAAAGCATGACCCGGAAAAGCATGCCCTTGGACTTGATCCGAGGGTGGATACCGGTTTTCTGAAGATCAGCGACCGCGCTACTTTTCTCCTCGCATTTTCCGCTGCACGCGTTCGTCGAAGCGTTCGACGCTGACGACGACACGCTCATGTGTGCCGTTGCCGATCACCTCGACGTCGTCGCGCGCCTCCACCCGGAAGGTGATGGTGCGCCCTTCGATGTGGATGACCTCCGCCGTCGCGGTGACACGAAAGCCGATCGGCGTCGCCGCAACGTGGCTGACGTCGAGCTTGATGCCGAGGCTCTGATGGCCGAGCGGCAACAGATGCTCGACCGCCGCGAGCGACGCCGCCTCGATGATGTTGATCATGACCGGCGTTGCCAGCACCGCGATCCGGCCGGAACCGACGAATGGTGCGGTATGTTCCGGCGCCACCCGTATCTGATGGGAGCCGGTGAGACCCGGTGTGATGCGGGCGAGGACGCTGGAAACCTTCGGTGCTTCAGCCATTATGATGCCATATGCATGCGAGCAATGTCCCTAACTTTCCATCCATCGGCGCGGCGTTCAATGCTAACATTGAGGCCCTGCAAGGAGTGGTTGCCATGATTCGTATCGGCATAGCTGCCGGCCTGCTGACCGTGATGCTCGGGTCTCCGTCCTTTGCGGTGACCCCGCAGCAGAAGATGGCCACATGCAAGTTCGGCGCAGACAATCAGAAGCTCACCGGTCCGGCGCGGGCGAAATTCGTCAAAGACTGCATGGCGAACCGCGACGATCCGCGCGGTGTAAATACCGCGGAGCCGTCGTCTAATAACTAAACGACACTTACGACCGGACGCTGCGGCACAAGCGGCGACGGCTTTGGGGAGGTGGGGAAGATGACGACGCAGACTGCTGCGATGCCGGCCACACATTTCCGTCGCGGCTGGATTTATGCGCTGACATTGGCGCTGGTCACCATCAATTACATGGATCGTTCGGCGCTTGGCGTCGTCGCTCAATCGGTCCGCGCCGAATTCAAGCTGTCGCCGGTCGAGATGGGCTATCTGTTTTCGTCGTTCTTCTGGAGCTACGTGGTTTGCATACTTCCGATTGGCATCATGCTGGATCGCTTCAGCACGCGAAGCATCAATTCCGTGGGTATCGCGCTGTGGTCGCTGGCGATGGCGGCAACCGCTGGAGTGTGGAGCTTTGCCAGCTTGATCGGCGTGCGCCTGGTCATGGGCGCGGGCGAAGCGACCTCGATTCCGTCCTGCGGCCGGATCGTGCGCGAATGGATGCCTGCTCAGGAGCGCGGCGTCGCTAACGCGGTGTGGAGCGCGGGGAGTTTTCTGGGGCCCGCGATCGGCGCCATTGTCGTCGCGGCGCTGACCAGCGGCTGGGGCTGGCGTGCGGCTTTCATCGTTCTCGCCGTGCTTGGCTTTATCTGGCTCGCCTGCAACCTGATCTGGTTCGGCCGGCCGGAGAAAGTGAATTGGCTCACCGCCGACGAACGTAACAAGATCGTAGCGGAGCGCTCGGCCGGCATGGCCGACCAGATCGGCCAGCACGGCAGCCCGGGCGTGCTTCTCGAATTGCTCAGGTCGCCGTCGATGTGGGGCATCATGATCGCCCAGGCGTCCGGCATCTACACGCTTTACCTGCTGCTGTTCTGGATGCCGAGCTACCTGCAAGATACCAAGCACCTCACCATCATGAAGACCGGCCTCTACACCGCGATCCCGTGGGCGGTCGCGGTGCCGGTGTCGATCCTGATCGGGCTCACCAGCGACCGGTTGCTCAAGGGCAATTCCCTGCTTGCCGGGGGCCGACGCGGCATGGTGATTTTCGCCTTCATAATGGCTGCGGCCTGCGCCTTGGTGCCGTTCACCGATAACACGACGCTGATCATCGTGCTGTTCGCGGTGTCGTTGTCGGGGATGAACGCGGCGATCTCGCTTACGGTAACGTTGGTTACCGACCTGGTGCATCGCGTCCGCGACGTCGGCAAGGCAATCAGCCTCTGCATCTTCAGCGGCAACATTTGCGGTCTGCTGGCGCCGATCATCACCGGCTACATCGTCGCCGGCCTTGGCAGCTATGACTGGGCGTTGTGGGTGGCTGGCATCATGTTGCTGATCGGCGCGGCCGCTGTAGCCATCCTGACCCGGAACGTGATCCTCCCGGCCACCGAAGCCTGAACCGGAGCCCAGCAGTGCGGCCGCGATCAGGCGATGAGGTCGCGGTCTTCCGGATGCTTGGCGATGTATGCCCGCACGAAGCTGCAATTCGGGATCACCTTCAGGCCCCGCGCACGCACCATGTCCAAAGTGCCTTCGATCAGCTTTGACGCGATGCCCTGACCGCGCGCCTGCGGCGGGGTCTCGGTGTGCTGCAACGTGATCACGCCGTCGCCGAGCCGGTAGGTGACGAAGGCGGTCACCCCATTGGCATCGAGCTCGAAGCGGGAGAGGGCGGTGTTGTCGTGGACGGCATTTGCTATCATCTGGCCAATGTAGCTGGCCCGCCCCATCCGGGCTACGCTTGCGTCGAACAAGGGAAGGAACCGCGCCATGAGTTCTGCCATGAGTACAGCCGCCGTCCTCGAAGCTGCCGCCAAGAATTACGACGTCGAAGAAATCGAATATCTCCGACACGGCGACAAGCCGCTGCTGGCGCGGGTGTACAAGCCGCACGGCGCGGGGCCATTTCCGGCGCTGGTCGAATGCCACGGCGGTGCCTGGTGCCAAAGCGACCGCTTCACCGAGAAGCTGCGCCACGAATACATGGCGTCTCATGGCATCGTTTCGATCGCGCTGGACTTCCGTTCCGGCAATACCGATCCGTATCCGGCCTCCGTACAGGACATCAATTACGCGGTGCGCTGGGCCAAGGCGCACGCCAAAGAGCTCAAGACCCGGCCGGACCTGATCAGCCTTTCCGGCCAGTCGAGCGGCGGCCATCTCGCTATGCTGGTGGCGATGCGGCCCAACGATCCGCGCTATGCGTCGATCCCGCTGCCGGCCGGTACGCCGGCGCAGGACGCGACCGTGCGCTGTGTCGTCATGTCGTGGCCGGTGATCAATCCGTTGTCGCGCTACCGCCACGCCAAGCGCCAGGTCGCCGCCGGCAAGGACTGGGCGAAGCCGATCGTCCCGCGTCATGACTTGTACTGGAAAAGCGAAGCCAACATGGAAGAGGGCAATCCGATGCTGGCCCTCGAGCGCGGCGAGAAAGTGCAACTGCCGCCGGCAATCTGGTTCCAGGGCCGTGGCGACATCGTGCACGATTACAAGGACGAAGACTCGAGCTTCCCTGGCCACGAGCCGCAACGCTTCGTCGCCAATTACAAGAAAGCCGGCGGTGCTATCGACCTGCATTACATCGAGATGGAGCGTCACGCCGGCCATTCGCCGGATCTGACGCAGACCGGCGACATGTTCGAGCAGATGGTGAAATTCGTCGGCGCGCATGTGAAGGCGTAACTTCTTCCGTCATTGCGAGCGTTGGCGAGGCATCTATCCCTCTTCGTCACCACCGGGCTTGACCCGGTGGTCCATGCTGAGATGCCGAACGCGAAACATCCATTGTGCTCACCTCGCGGCCCCATGGATTGCCGGATCAAGTCCGGCAATGACGGCGTGCAGGATCATTCTCGCGATGCATCCGCACCCGAGTTGTTGTTCAGCGAGCAGGACGAATCTTTCCGCTCTCTGCACCGATCTTCGCCAGAGAATGCCGGCGGTGGTGGCCGGTAGCCTCACGATCCGTGCTTCAAGCCACGATGTACGAAGAAAAAAAAAGGAAGCGGAACGCCGAACAACGCGGGTCGGTACCAACCGCATCTCTCGATGCGGCGCGCGCTTTGCAAAGCGCGCTCGCCATTCGGCGTTCCACCACGGCTCTGTGCCAATGGGACTATTCATCCCAAGGCTCAACCTGGGCCAGGCTTCGTGACACACCAGCTCACGCGGCGGGTTCCCCGCCAGCCGGTGTGGCACTTCCAGCGATGCACCTCGCGCGCCGGTCATAGTGCCGGCAGGCTGATGCCCAGGCCGCCCGGGTGTGGCAGTGACGAGCCGCCACCCGCGGGCACCGCATCCCGCTCCGCTGGCCAGAGTCATTGACCAGCGTCCTTGTAAGCGAACGGGATTGGGCTCTATTTATTTATAAAAGAGACAAAAGTCAATAAAAAAGTGATATTAGCCGACCGCGGTGATCAACGGACGCAAAGTGAGGCTCCCGCTTGCGTTCGGTCGCTACGGGCCACATTTTGCCTGAATGGAGCGAAGCTTATGAGCGATTGCCTGCACTGCGATATCAATGAATTGGTCCGCGAACGCATCGAGGGGCAGGAGAACGTCGACCTCGGCGACATGGTCGCGCGGATGGCGGAAAGCCTCGCCGAGCTGATTATGCTCGGGCCGAAGGACCAATGGGCGGTGCTGCTTGCCGAAGCCGTGCGTCATCTCGGCAATACGGTGATCGAGGACGTCGAAGGCATCGCCAGCGAGGCGACGCACTAGAAACCTGCTATTTCGCTCTTCTGAAGCGCCCGATCATCGGACCTGCAAGGCTATCGCGATCTGCCCAAACAATTCTCAAGATACGAGAGTGGTTGCGAGGGTGTTTGTATGAAACCGCAAGTGATTTGCCTGATGGCCGCTAGCGTCGACGGCCGAACGCTTCATAGCCGGTGGCGTCCCAAAGGAGCGGGCGGCGAGTTGTTCGAGACCGTGCACGACAAGCTTGGCGGGGACGCCTGGCTTGTAGGTCGCGTCACCGGTCAGGAATTCGCCAAAGGCAAGGCTTACCCGGTCACGACCAAGGAGACGTTTCCGCGCGAACCTTGGTTTGCGCGTCGTGACGCAAAATCGTATGGCGTCGTACTCGACACGCACGGCAAAATCGCGTGGGGCCGCTCCGATATCGGTGGCGATCCAATTGTGGTGGTCCTTTCCGAGGCAGTTTCGGACGCGCATTTGGCGGGTCTGCGCGGTGACGGCGTGTCGTACATCTTCGCTGGAAAATCCCGAAATCGACCTCGCTGTTACGCTTGAGATTCTCAATCGCGAGCTTGGAGTGAAGCGGCTTCTGCTGGAAGGCGGGGGCGGCAGCAACGGCGCATTTTTACGCGCCGGACTTGTTGATGAATTAAACCTCGTTCTCTGTCCCGCCGTCGATGGCGCCAAGGGTGCGCCGAGCGTGTTCGACTCCACCGAGCGCGAGGCCGATCAGCGCGCGCCGGTCACGGCGATGACGCTAGAAAGCAGCGAGGTGCTGGCGGGCGGTGCAATGTGGCTCCGATACCGGATTGAAAATGCGTCCTCTGAAGCGTCCGGCCGGTAAGGGCTCATGGTAGACTCATGGCGCGACGGCAACCGGAAAACATTATCGTCGTTGGGGCGGGTGCTGCGGGCTTGATCGCGGCGCGCGAACTTGGGCGAGCGGGCAAGAAGGTCACAATTCTGGAAGCACGGGAGCAGATGCGGCGGCCGGATTCATCCGCTTCCGTCCGCGGAGTTCGGGTATCCGGCGGAAGGCGGGGCCGAATTCGTGCATGGCGAAGCCCCCGTGACGCGGCGCTTGCTCGGCGAGGCTGGACTATCAACGCTGCGGATTAAGGGAGCGAGATGGAGCGTCGAGAAAGGCGTGCTCTCGTGCGACGACTGGTCCGATCCGCACGCCGACCAGTTTCATAAAGTCCTCATGGAATTGCAGTCCGATATGACGGTTGCTGAATTCCTGCAGCAACATTTTGCAGGGCAGCAATACGCCGAATTGCGCTCTTCTATCGCCGGGAGGGTCGAAGGTTACGATGCGGCTGATCCGCACCGCGCAAGCGTCCTGGCGCTGCGCGACGAGTGGATGGATAGGGGAGAGAGCCCGCAAGCCCGCATCGCCGGCGGCTATCATGCCCTCGTCGATTTTCTGGTCTCGGAATGCCGCAAAAATGGTGTCGTGATCAGGCTCGGTTCGGCTGTGACCGCTATCGAAGCAAGCGACGAAGGTGGCGTGGTCCATTGCGCCAACGGTGACGCGAACGCGTGCGATGCGGTCATCCTTACGGTGCCTATTCCGCTCCTGAAGGAGATCGAGCTTCCGGCGCCGGAACGGGAAAAAGCCGAAGCGGCTTCGACGATCGGCTTTGGCAACGTCATCAAGATCCTGCTGCGCTTTGAGACCCGCTGGTGGGTCGAAAAGCAGAAGGAGCTTGCCGATCTGACATTCTTGTTTTCCGATGCGCGCGTTCGGGTCTGGTGGACGCAGCACCCAAGCGACTTCCCGCTGCTGACGGGGTGGCTCGGCGGTCCGAGGACGGAAGCTTTTGCTCATCTCGACGAGCATGAATTGATCGAGGCAGGAATCGCGTCGCTCGCCGGCGTGTTCGGCCTCGATGCCGAACTGTTGAGGGGGAAACTGGTCACGGCGCGGGCGATAAACTGGGCTAAGGATCCTTTCGCGCGCGGCGCCTATTCTTACGCTACGGTCGAAACCCGCGAGGCACAGTCCAAGCTGTCGAAGCCTGACGGCCGCCCGGTTCTGTTTTCAGGCGAGGCGCTCTACCGGGGCCGGGACATGGGTACCGTCGAGGCGGCGCTCGCAACCGGTTTGGCAGCCGCGCGAATTGTTTTGCAGGAAAACAACTCCGGCAGCCGCAGCGCGATTTCCCAGGAGTGAGTGCGGAACTTTTCGGCGGCGCCAAGGCTTTCCGATTGTGACAATTGCGTCTCGTCCGGGAGTTTCTAATGGATACCGATCTTCATCCAGCGACCACCACTGTGGTGGACGCTCAGGCGGCCGTGTCTTGGGCCGCGGTTGCTGCAGGCGCCGTAGCGGCAACGGCACTCGCGCTTGTTCTGATCGCTTTCGGTGCGGGACTTGGCCTTTCAGCCGTGTCGCCCTGGAGCGATAGCGGAGTTTCCGCCGCGACGTTCAAAAACGGCACCGGCGTTTATTTGGTGATCGTCGCCGTGATGTCGTCCGCCGTCGGCGGCTATCTCGCTGCGCGATTGCGCACCAAATGGGTGGGCGTTAACACCCATGAAGCTTTCTTTCGCGATACCGCCCACGGTTTTCTCGCCTGGGCTTTTGCGACGCTTCTGAGCGCAAGCGCCCTGAGTTCCGCCGCGTCCTACCTCGCCAATGGTACGGCGGCCGGATTGGGCGGCGCCGCGGCGCAAGCGACGCGCTCGGTCAATCCCGCGGACGTCTATGTCGATAAGCTGTTCCGGTCCGACGCGGCGCAGCCGGCGGCTGCAGGCGACTCCGCTAGCGCAAATGCCACGCATCCGCCATGCCGTCCGGCAACGCCAATTCCAACCAGACGCGGTCGGAAGTATTGCGCCTGTGGGCGACGGGCTTTCGCGACAATCAAGGCTTTAGCGGCGCCGACAAAACCTACGTGGCGCATCTCGTCGCTGTGCGCACCGGCATGAGCGAAGCCGACGCCGAGAAGCGCGTTGACGCCGTGACGACCGAGGCCAAGACCGACATCGACAACGCCCGAAAGGGCGCCGCGAAGTTGTCGTTCTGGCTCACCGCCGCCATGTTGTTCGGCGCATTCGCCGCCAGCCTGGCAGCCGTTGAAGGCGGCTCGCTACGCGACGGCACTTGGAACGGCCGCGTTCTCACCCCCCGAACCCTATAAGGAGAGCACATCATGGGTAGAGGCATTCTTCTTTGGTTACTTGGCGTCCCAATCCCGATCATCATCCTTCTGGCGCTGTTTTCGCACTAACGAACGGGAAGCGTCGTAAAAGCGACGCTTCTTATTTGAAAGCTAATTATTGGACAACTAAAGGCTCAAGGGAGCGGCATTTGATCCCTCGGGTCGCAATCAAACATCCAATCCAAATCTTGGGGCAAAAGTCATGTCGATCGGAACTATTCTGCTTATCATCCTCGTCGTCATCCTGCTTGGCGGCTTTAGCGGCTTTGGCGGCGGTCCATTCTATGGGACCGGTTATTACGGCGGCGGCGGGCTCGGCCTTGTGATCGTGATCATTCTGATCCTCGTCCTGCTCGGCAGGCTTTGAGGGCGCCAGAGCATGATCCGGAAAAAGCCTGCCCTCGGACTTGATCCGAGGGTGGACTTCCGGTTTTCCGAAAAGGATTAATGCTCCAACTTGAATCTAGACTCTGATCCGATTCAACTTGATCGGATCAGAGTCTTGGAACTGCAATCCGGGATCAATGATAAAGCCAAAAGACCGCCAACAAATTCTTGTCCAGACGCGGAATCTTCAAGATGGCGGATTCCGCGCACGCCTATGTGCGCGGCAGCACCGTCAAATTCTACGAATGGCTGGAGAACAGTCGCGGCAAATTGCCGGAAGGCCCTCCGGTGTGGATTTGCGGCGACTGTCATGTCGGCAATCTCGGTCCGCTGGCTGATGCGAAGGGCCGCGTTATGATCCAGATCAGAGACCTTGATCAGACGGTTATCGGCAATCCAGTGCACGATTTGATCCGGTTGGGCCTGTCGCTTGCTTGCGCGGCTCGCGGCTCAGATCTACCCGGTGTAACGACTGCAAGAGTTCTTGAAGAGCTGATTACGGGCTATCAATCGGCCTTGTCAGAGAATTTCGAGACAGAAAAAGATCGCTCCTATCGGCCTAGAGCTATTCAGCTCCTTCTCGAGCGGTCGACGCGGCGGCGGTGGCGACACCTGGCGGAGGAACGGCTCGACACCGTTAAGCCCACCATTCCGCTCGGCAAACGATTTTGGGCCCTGACGGCACAAGAACGAAATGCCTTGCAGGAAATGTTCACTGGTGAATCCGTGCGGTCCGCGCTTACGGCGCTTCGGGGTCATGGCAACGATGATCCCGTCGAGGTGTTGGATGCCGCTTATTGGTTGAAAGGGTGTAGCTCGCTCGGACGGCTCCGCTACGCCTCCTTGTTGCGCGTCGGCAAGGGCAAAGGTTCGAGCCTTTGCCTGGTCGACATAAAGGAGGGCGTGACAGCGGCCGCGCCCTGCGCGCCGAAAGTGGAAATGCCGAGAGACAATGCAATCCGCGTCGTGACGGGCGCCAAGGCGCTTTCTCCCAATCTCGGATCTCGCATGATAGCCGCAAGGCTACTGGGAAAAGCAGTCGTCGTCCGGGAGCTGATGCCGCAAGACCTCAAGATCGAGATCAATCGGTTGACACGGCAGGAGGCGATGAGCCTCGCGCGATATCTGGCCGGAGTTGTCGGCCGCGCTCATGGCCGCCAAATGAAATCGGCCGTGCGCCGGTCATGGTTGTCCGATCTGTCAAAAAACCATAAGGCGGCCCTCGAAGCCCCATCCTGGTTGTGGTCGAGCGTCGTCGAGCTGATCGCTTTGCACGAAGCCGCTTATCTCGACCACTGCCGACGATATGCACTGGCTGAGGCCGCCTGAAGCGTCGGCGATCCATCGTAAGGACGGCGCTACGCAGCATCGCTCTTTAAGCGGCCCTGCCGTTTCGCGGCCGTCATGATTTGCGGCAGCACGAATGGGGCGGCCGAGGCGGGTGCTTGACTTACCGCCGTTTCAATTCCGAATACGCGTTCGAGCATCGATGCGGTGATGGTTTGCTCGGAGGTTCCGTCACAGTCGATTTTTCCGCGATTGAGCACCACGACGCGCTGTGCAAATAGCGACGCCAGATTTAAATCATGGAAAATAGCGATAACGAGCGCGCCCTGCTTTACGCGACGCGTTACGGCTTCCACCATTCCAAGCTGATGATGAAGATCAAGGCTTGCGGTCGGTTCGTCGAGAAGCAGGATGCCACAGCCACCGCGCTGTTGGCCGTCGGTGAGTTGCACGAGGACTTCTCGCAAAATGCGCCCGTTGTTGCTCGCCGCCGGACAACGTTGGGATCGCGCGATCCGCCAAATCGTGGAGACCCAGCTCTCCCAGCACTGACTCGACCAACAGCTCGGATTTCGCGGTCGCGTCCGTGCCTGACGCCCATGTGCACGACTTCGGAAACCGTGAACGGAAAGGTCATGCTGGTCTGTTGCGACAACACCGCGCGATTTGTTGCGAGAAGCTGCGGCGAATAAGAGGTCAGTTTTCGCCCGTTGAGGGCAACGTGCCCCGAATGCGGTGCGATTTCCCCAGCCAGCACGCGAATAAACGTCGATTTTCCCGCTCCGTTAGGTCCGATCAACGCGACGGCCTGGCCCGGATCGAACGACAAGCTTACGCCGTCGAGAAGACGCTTGGGTCCGGCACGCACGGATACGGCTGCGGTCTCGAACATCGCGCTCATGACGCGACCAGCGAACGCCGTCTTAAAAGCAGTGCGAGAAACAATGGTGCGCCGATTATCGCAGTGACGATGCCGATCGGCAGCTCCGCAGGTGCCGCTATGGTCCGTGCAAAGGTGTCAGCGCAGAGCAGGAGGATTGCGCCACAGCAGGCCGAAGCGGGCAGCAGCAGGCGGTGACCCGGGCCAATGACGAGGCGGAGCAGATGCGGAACGATGATGCCGACGAAGCCGATGACGCCGGAGACAGAGACCGCGGCACCCGCCGCGCACGCGACCATGACGATCAGAAGCCGTTTCAGTCTTTCGACCGCGATTCCCATGTGAAAGGCTTCGGCTTCGCCAAGCACCAGGAGATCGAGTCCACGCCCGATAAAGGCAGAACAGATCAGAACAAAAACAAGAAAGGGCGCGATCGCCAATATCTTCGGCCAAGTTGCGCCTGCAATGGAGCCCAGCATCCAGAATGTGATGTCGCGAAGTTGCCGGTCGTCGGCGAGGAAAACCAGAAGGCCGGTGCCGGCGCTGGCAAGTGCTCCCAGCGCCAGGCCGGCCAGTAACATTGTGGCGATCGAAGTCCGGCTTCGCCAGGTCGCGATGCGATAGAGTAGAGAAGTAGTCACGAGCGCGCCGAGAAACGCCGCGACAGGTAACAGGAAGGGTGAGTTCGTCACTGCATTCGGCAGGAATTTGTCGCCGGCCACGATAATGCTTGCAGCCGCGAGGCCTGCTCCGGCTGAAACGCCGACGAGACCCGGATCTGCGAGCGGGTTGCGGAAGAGCCCCTGCATAACAGTGCCGGCTGCGGCCAGCAGCGCCCCAACAAGTGACGCGAGGACAACCCGCGGCAACCGGATCGAAAGCAAGATGAGTTGATCGCGCGTTTCCGCCACCGAGCCGGCGCCATGCGAGAACAAGGCCGACACAACCCGGCTCAAGGATATGTTTGCCGCCCCAACCGACGCCGAAATTGCAGCCGCGGCGACGAGCAGCGTCGCGAGGACGAGCATCACCACGAGCGAATAAATCGATCGGCGCGAGGTCGTACTGCCTTTGGCGTTATCCGGCAAAGCGACGATCATTGATCGCATGAGGAAGCGTTCGAGCCTTGCTCTGACGGAAGATTGTCGAGCGCGATTGCTGGATAAAGGCGCGCGGCAAGATCCCGTGCAGCACGCACGGTACGCGGGCCAAACCCAAGCAGATAAAGCCCATCCATCGAGATGAAGGTTTTGCTTTCGGCGGCAGGAGTTAGTGCCAGGCCGGGCTCGGAGAATACCGCGTCAGCGGACATACTATGTTCGCCACGATCCATGGCGAGGACGGCTTCCGGCTTGGCGGCCACAATGGATTCGTCATCGACCGGCTTGTAGCCGTCGAAGTCTTCGAACGCATTGGTTGCACCGGCCATCGCGATAATGCCGTCAGCTGCGGTTTTACGGCCGGCCATCATCGGGTGGCCATTGGCCAGCGAAAGAATGAATGCGACCTTGGCGCGCCGGCGGTTTTTTGCCCGCGCGGCATCCAGGGCTGTCATGTCGTTTCGCACTTTCTCGGCGAGACACGCGCCGCGTTGCGGCACGCCGACATCCGCAGAGATCACGCCGATCTTGTCGATGACGCCATTGGCGCTGAAGGTGTCAGGAACGGTCACGAAGGGGACCTTGGCCTGCTGCAGAACGTCAATCGCCTCTTTCGGTCCAGAGCCTTCGATGGCGAGAATAAGGGTCGGCGACAAAGCGAGTACGCCCTCCGCGGAGAGCTGGCGCATATAGCCGACATTCGGTTTGTCCTTCATCGCGTTCGGCGGATAAAGGCTGGTCGTATCGACGGCAACGATGCGCTGTTGCAGACCGAGTGCGTAGAGGATTTCCGTTACCGACCCGCCTATGGAGACGATGCGGCTTGAATCATATGCCGCTGCAGGACCAGACGCGGCGCCGGAGCTTGCGTCTGCGCTGCGGCCGGGGGCCGGGGCAATCAAAAGAAGCAACAACGCCGTCAGCGGCGCGAACGTTACAGGACCCGGGTGCCGGTACATGTGACGGTACATGCGCATCGCTGCCTTACTTGGTGAGGATGAGTTTGTTCTGTGCTGTCAGCCGCAGACGATAGATGTCGCGGCCATGCAAAATGACGACGTCGCGCGTGCCCAGGAAAATCTCCCGGCTGTCCATACGATTATCGATGACTGTTATTTGGCGGCGGAGACCTTGAGTTATCGGCACCTCCTCGCCTTTATTCGCCGCTTCTTCTTTGTCGCCCGGTTGATTCATCTCATTTAAACCTGCAATCGACCATGTATTCGATGGTGATACTTGCTACATTGAAACGATTTTAAACTTGATTTCTTCAGTTGTCGTCAGTTTAGAAGCGGTTTAATCTTCGTTTTCAAAGTATTGACAGCAGTAATACCTTTACTTATCGATATCAACATTCGCCCTGGTCGTGCAGCTATGCGTTGCGTGTCCCGGGGCCGGCCCAGCCAGCAAGCCCCCGCATCATTCGCGGCAGCCCGCCAGCCCCGGCCAAATCGGGGTTGGGGGTTGGAATGTCTCGGTCTGGTAGCTGGTTACTCGCGTGTCTTGCCGCGGGTGTTTTCGCAATCGGTAGCGGCGTCTTGAGCGTACGCGCGCAAACCGCGCCTATGGATCAAGGGACCACGCAAGATCAAACAAACCAATCGCTTCCACCTGTAAAAATTGATGCTCCACCGGCACGCAAGCGTCATGCAGCTTCGAAGCCGACCCAGACTCAGGGTCCTCGTCAGGTTCGTCGCCAGCCGAAGCCCGCTCCCACGAACGAACCGACGACGAGCGTGGCAAGCAAGACTTCAGAACCCGTCATCAACACGCTTGCCCCGGTCAGTGTGCTGCGGCCGGAACAGATCCAACGGACGCAGCCGCAACGGCTATCCGACGTCCTTGCGGGCTTGCCCAGCGTTTCGGCTCCGGAGCGCGGTGACGATCCGGGATCGTCGATCAATATCCGCGGCATGCAGGATTTCGGCCGCGTGGCGACGCTCGTCGACGGTGTGCCACAGGATTTCCAGCGCTCGGGTCATTTTGCGAACGGACAATTCTATCTCGATCCTGAGCTGGTCGACAGTGTCGACATCGCGCGCGGGCCGGTCGCCAACATCTTCGGTTCGGGTGCAATCGGCGGCGTCGCTGCGTTCCAGACCAAGGATCTCGACAGCATCCTGCTGCCGGGCGAAATCGCCGCGATACAAAGCCATGCCATGTATGGCTCGAACGGTAACGAGTGGCTGGCTTCCACCTTCGGAGGCGCGCGCGGCGCCGAGGGCGATATTTTCATCGGCGGCGTTTATCGCGACAGCGGTAGTTACACGTCGGGAAGCGGTACGCTGAATTCCCTCCAGTGCGTTTCCAATTGCGGCGGTTGGCCGACCACCACGATTCCCGGCGACAGCACCGTGCCCAACACCGGCAACCAGACCGAATCCGGCATGGCCAAACTGACCGTGCGGCCGGGCGAGGGACAGCAGATCAAGCTCACTGCGATCAGCTACAATAGTGATTACAATTTCGGGCAGACGACTGGGGTGGGGACCACGATCCCGGGCATTGGCGTTTTTAGCGATAACGTCAAGAACCAGACGGTCAACGCGCAATACACGTTCAAGAGTCCGGAAAGTCCGCTCGTTGATCTCAATAGCAACGTGTACTGGGGTCAGACGCTGGTCCATGAAACCGTCGTGGTCCCTTACGTCGATCCTAACGGTGGCGGGCCGGGGGTGCCGGTCGATTTCAGTGGCCCCCCTGGCACCACCAGCAGCTACATGCTCAACACCACCGGCTTTAATGCCAACAACACGTCGCGCTTCGACACTGGTCCCTGGAGTCACGCGGTGACCTACGGTCTCGACTTCAACAACGATGCCATGAATACCGGCACTGAGTGCGCATCGGATCAACTCATCAACGGGGCCTGTAACATCGGCCTGACACCAGGCGGTCATCGCAACACTTACGGCGGCTTTGTCGAGTGGAAAGCCAATTATTCAACCTGGTTCGAGATGATTAATGCCGTCCGCTATGATGGCTTTTCTCTCGACGGCGCCGGGTCTTCCGAATCCGGGAACCGGTTGTCGCCGAAAACGACCATTGGCATCACGCCAATTCCCGGTTTTCAACCCTATGTGAGCTATGCCGAAGGCTACCGTGCCCCGGCTGTGACCGAAGCGTTTATCGCCGGATTCCATCCAGGAGGTTTCGCTTATTTCGAGCCCAATCCAAACCTCCGGCCCGAAATCGGCAAGACCGAAGAAATCGGCATCAATCTCAAATACGACAACGTCTTTGCGCCCGGTGACAAGATTTGCGCGAAGATCAACGCGTTCAGAAACGACATCACCGACTATATCGATCAAGTCATGGATTTTTCCGGAGTTGGTGCGCCGTCGCCGTTATGCATGCAGGCGGGGTTCGGTAATCCTTGCCTTCAGTATCAGAATATCGGCAACGCCCGGATCGAAGGCGTTGAGTTCGAGGCCAATTATGATGCGGGTCGGTGGTTCGCCGGCCTTTCCGGTCAGCATCTCAGCGGCAAGACCCTGACGAGCGATCCCGCGGTGGTTGGCGCCGGCACCTGCGCCACCGCACCAACTTCCGTCGGCTGCGCCGGTGCACCGCTTGCAAGCGTTCCGCCCGATCAGATCAGTCTTCTGCTTGGGGCGCGCTTGCTCGACAAAAAATTGAACCTTGCCGTGCGATGGACCGCGGTCGCGGCAAAGCCACTCAGCCAAATTCCGACAACAACCAATTTTGATACCGGCGCTGCGATTGTGGTCCCGATGTTCGATGCCACAAATAGCTACAATCTGGTCAGTCTTTATGCCAGCTATCAGGTAACGCCGGCGCTGTTGACTGCCTTTTCGGTCGAAAACCTACTGAACGAGAACTACACGCGATATATGTGCTGCAGCACGCAGGCAGGCTATGTCGTGGCAAGCCCCGGCATAACCTTCAAAGGGTCGCTGACGTATCGCTTTGGAATTAAAGATAGCGAAGCTGCGACCAAGGACAAGAGAAGCTGACGACCTACAACAGGAGACGAAGAATGTTCATCGCCATGAACCGCTTTCGCGTAACGAAAGGTTCCGAAGAGGCTTTCGAGAAAGTCTGGCTGAGCCGCGACACTCATCTCGATCGCGTCCCCGGCTTTGTCGAGTTTCATCTGCTCAAGGGGCCGGAGGCGGAAGACCATACGCTCTATGCCTCACATACCGTGTGGCAGAACAAGGCCACTTTCGAAGCATGGACCAAGTCACCGGAGTTCCGTGCCGCGCACGCGCGCGCCGGCAGCGAATCCACCGGCGCGCTTTATTTGGATCATCCGAAATTCGAGGGCTTTGAAGTGCGTCAAACAGTGGCGCCAAAAGCGGCGGTCGCTTAACCCATCGCGCACCCAGCGACCGGGCGGCGTCGATAGCGTGCCAGGAAGGCCGCGTATTATCACCGCCCGGACCGCTCCACCCCTAAGTATGCACATTTATTGACAACGTCATACCGCCCCTGCATTAAACCGGGGGGTGGTTATGGGACGGCTTGGCCCGACGTTGCGTATATTTGGACTCGCAGCGCTATTGCTTTCGTGGCGCTGTATGGGGGCTGGGGCGCAAACGCCGCCGCCGGCCGCGAATTCGTCCACCGGCACCGGCGGGACAACCACCAATACCGCGCTGCCGCCGAACAGCGCGCGGCTACCGACCATTAAAGTCACGGCGACCCACACCACCGTGCACGGCAAGCCGAAGGCCAAGGGTGCTGCGCCGGCCAACACACCCGCTGCACCCGCTGCGTCGCTGCCGCCGTCACCCTCCGCGACCGGCGCTCGCAATATCGCCGGCGGTCCACCGATCCAGCCGACCACCGCAAGCCAGATGACGGTGTCGGGACAAGACCTCAACGAACGCGCAGTTACTCAGCCGGGCGCAATCCTCGAGGCCGCACCGGGTTTAGCCGTGGTCGCCCACGCCGACGGCGGCAAAGCCAACCAGTATTACCTGCGCGGCTACAATCTCGATCACGGCACCGATTTCGCCGTCTTTGTCGATGACATGCCGATCAATCTGCCGACCCACGCGCACGGGCAGGGCTACACCGATCTCAATTGGCTGATGCCTGAAACCATCGGCAGCCTCGATATCCGCAAAGGTCCGTACTTCGCCGATGTCGGCGATTTCGCCAGCGCCGGTTCGTTGTTCCTCAATCTGCGCGACAGCGTCGACAAGAAAGTCGTCGAGGCAACGGTGGGCAGCTTCGGCTACGACCAGGTTTTCACCATGGGATCGACCAAGGCCGGCGACGGCTCGCTGCTCTACGCCGCCGAGGCGAATACCTATAACGGACCGTGGACGGTGCCCGACGACATGCAGAAGTTCAGCGGCCTGTTGCGCTATAGCCAGGGTACCGCAACCGACGGTTTCTCGGCCACGGCGATGGCCTATTCGAACGTCTGGAACACCACCGAACAAAACGCATTGCGGGCGATCACGTCCGGGCAAATCGGTCTCTACGGCGAGATCGACCCGACGGATGGCGGCGACACCAGCCGCTACTCACTGTCGGCCCGGATGGCGCAGTCCGATGCTGACGGTTCGTGGAAAGCCAATGCTTACCTCGTCAAATACGAACTGGACCTGTACAACGATTTCACCTGGTTCCTCACCAATCCCGTCGACGGCGACCAATTCCGGCAGCACGACAACCGGGTCTACGGCGGTGCCGGAGCCTCCCGTACAATCGACGGCACGCTGTTCGGCCGTCCGACCGAGACGGTTTTCGGCTTCCAGTCACGCTATGACGACATCGGCATCGTGCTCAACAATACGGTCCAGCGTCAGTTCTTGTCGAACATCCTTGCCGACCATGTCAGCGAGGGGAATGCCGGCATCTTTACTGAAACGACGGTGCATTGGACCAATTGGCTGAGCACGACGCTGGGCTGGCGCGGCGACTACTTCGACACCTCGGTAAACTCGATGTTGCAAACCGCAAATTCGGGCAAAGATGAAATGGCGATCGGCAGTCCGAAATTTCGGATGGTGATCGGTCCCTTCTACAACACTGAACTCTTCATCGGCGCCGGCATGGGGTATCACAGCAACGATGCGCGCAGCACGGTCATAACCGAAGTCCCCGGCGATCCATCGACGCCAGAGGGCGCTTCGCCTTTACTGGTGCGTTCGCGTGGCGGCGAGGTCGGCGTTCGCACTAAAATCGTGCCGGGCCTCGACAGCTCAGTGAGCCTTTTCTACCTGCATCAGGCTTCGGAGCTGTTCTTCGATGGAGACACCGGCGAGACCACGGCGGGACTACCCAGCCAACGCACCGGCGTCGAATTCACCAATGACTATCGTCCGACATCCTGGATGCACATGGACGCCGATCTGGCACTGACTCGCGCGCGCTTTCTCGGTTTCGACGAGGCGCAAGAAGCAACTCTATCAGTCGCTTGCTCCCTCGCGGGCATGTCCCGCAGGCGCAGATCGGCAACGCACCCGGCAATTACGTCTACAACGCGCCCTGGATGGTGGCATCGGCGGGCATTACGCTCGGCGAGAAAACCGGCTGGTTCGGCGATCTGCGTTGGCGTTATATCAGCTCACGTCCTCTGACCGAGGATGGCACCTTCCAGTCGCCGCCGCTGAGCATTTTCAACGCCCAGATCGGCTATCGCTTCGACAACGGCTGGAGCGTGCGTCTGGACGGCCTCAATCTGTTGAACTCGCAGGCTCCTCAAGCCGAATATGCTTACGGCTCCTTGCTCAAGACCGACAGCCTGTTCGCGATGTGTTTTCCAACGCATGGACCGCCGACCGCGCCCGCCGCAGTCTGCCAGAACGGCGTGATGGACTACGCGCTGCATCCGATCGAGCCGCTTGCAGTTCGGCTCACGATCGCGGCGGTTTTCTAGAAAACTTTGTTATTTTATTTGCAGATGGAATTCGTCGACGATCTTTGTGTAGCGATTGAGGTCGTCCTGCATGAACTTGGCATAGGCCGCGGTGCCGTTCTCGGCCATGTGGATGCCGAGCGTCTTCATTCGCTCCGCCATATCGGGCTCGCGCAGGGCTTTGGCGACCGCCGCTTGCAGCTTGGCGACAATGACCGGCGACACGCCGGCTGAAGATTGCAGGCCAAGCATGGTCGCGACATTGAAATCCTTATAGCCGAGCTCGGCGCAGGTCGGCACGTCGGGTAGCGATGCGTCGCGCTCGAGCACAGAGAGACATAGCGCGCGCAATTTGCCGGCCTGGATCAGCGGGATCACGTTGGAGAGTCCCGACCAGCCGGAATCGACTTCGCCGGTCAGCAGAGCGTTCACAAGTCCCGTGCCGCCGCGATAGGGCACGTGCAGCAACTGGATGCCGGCCTGCTGCTCGAAGATGATCATGGTGAATTGATGGATCGATCCGACACCAGCCGAGCCGAAGGTCAGTCCATTGGGTTTGGATTTTGCCAGCGCAACGAATTGCGAAAGTGTGTTGGCCGGCACCGCGGGCTTGATCACCAGAACGGTGGGGAGTGTCGCTAGCGCCGTGATCGGGGTGAAATCCTTCAGCGTATATTTGACGTCGGGATTTATCGCGAGACTGATGGCGAGCGCGCCGGTGTCGTTGAGCGACAGCGTGTAACCGTCCGGCGGCGCCGCCACGGTCTCGTTGGCGGTGATGACGCCGCCCACTCCCGGCACATCTTCGACGACGAAAGGATTGTTGAACGCTTCGCCTAATTTGGCGGAGAGCAAGCGCGCAATGATGTCAGGGTTGCCGCCGGCCGCGGACGCCGCGAGCAGACGCACCGGGCGATTTGGATAGCTCGTCGCGTCGTCGGCAGCCGGTGCACAAACGGTTGCCAAAAGCGAGCCGGTCGCCGCGACGACGACCGCGCCCGCAAGCCACCCCGCTACTTTTAAGCGCATCTTCTTTCCCGACTCACTTTGCTTGTTAGCCACCAAGTCAGCAGCCGGACTGTTACTTAAGTTAGTCAGAGCCCGGCGAGGTAATGGGCGATCGCGTCGCGATCGCCATCGGACAGTTCTTTCATGAAGCGCGGCATGTCGCCGTTATTGGTGCGCTGATCGTGCGCAAAGCTCGCCATCGCCATGTTGAGATACTCGACGCTCAGGCCGGCGAGCCGCGGCGCCGGCGCGCCACCCTCGAAATTCGGGCCGTGACAGGCGCGGCACATGACGGCCTTCTCCGGGATCGTGCCCGGCGGATTGGCGGGGTGCCCGGCCGGCCACGTCTTGGCGGAAAAATAGTTCGCCAGCGCGCGCAGTTCGTCGAACGTGAAATCGTGCACCACGGGCTGCATGACCGGGCTTTTGCGCTCGCCACTATGGTAATTCTGCAATTCCTTGAACAGGTAGTTGGACTGCTGGCCCCAGATGATCGGCGTGGTCTTCGGATCGGTCGGCACGCCGTTTTCGCCGTGACAGGCGGCGCAGACCTGCGCCTTGGTCTCGATATCGTCGGCGGCGAAGGCGGGGACGGCAAGTAACGCTAAAGACACACCAGCGACGGCCAGCAGCAAGCCCTTGGGCATTTGGTTCTCCCTCCGTGCGCCCTTCTGGTCTCTCGTCGAGGGACCGGAGCGCCGTTACCCGCAAGCGTGCCAAGCGTACGCGCCGTGCGCAAGGGCTTGACGCGGATTCTTCCGGCAAGCGGGGAGGGATTTACCCGCGGGTCTTTTGGTACTTCGCCAGCGCAGCGCCGAAGGCTTTGAACAGTATGCGGTTGACGGGATTACTGTCAGCCTCGTGCTCCGCGTGCCATTGCACGCCGAGCGCAAATCCTGCGGCGCCGTCGATGCGAATCGCCTCGATGGTTTCATCCTCGGCGATGCCTTCGATCACGACGCGCTCACCGGGCTTGAGGATGCCCTGGCCGTGCAGCGAATTGACCCGGATGCTCTCCGCGCCGAGGAGCTTTGCAAACACGCCGCCCGGCGTAAGCCGGACATCGTGACGATCGGCGAAGATCACCTCGATGTCGGGATGTAGTTCGCCGTTCGGGAGTCGCGGCATACGGTGGTTCATGCGGCCGGGCAGTTCGCGGATCTCCGGATGCAGCGTGCCGCCGTACGCCACATTCATCTCCTGCAAGCCGCGGCAAATGCCGAACACTGGTATGCCACGCGCGATGCTGGCCTCGATAACCGCCAGCGCTATGGCGTCGCGGCCCCGGTCATAAGGCTCATGGGCCGGACTCTCTTCGACCCCGAAATGGCTGGGATGGACGTTTGCCCGCGCACCGGTGAGCAGAATGCCGTCTACGGTGTCGAGCAGTGCGCCGATGTCGGTGATTTCCGGCGTGCCGGCAAAGATTAGCGGCAACGCGCCGGCGGTCTCCGCCACCGCGCGCAGCGGCCGCTCGCCGACCCGCTGCGCGGTAAACTTGCCTTCAACCAGATGCGCGCTGCCGATCACGCCGACAACGGGCCGTTTCCCTGTCATTCAGCCATTACTACTGATCGCTTCTACGGAAGCAACTCTATGGAGTAATTTCTTCCCCGCGTTGTTCGCAATGCTCCCTAGCTCCCGGGAAAAGCGGCCGTGGGGCGGGGCGGACAGCCGGTAGGATGACGGGCCGTGGTGCTGGACCGGCAAAAGACCGGGACGCCCGTCCAGAGTTCGTGCGGCTACCTGCCTGCCGCAGTCCCAGCCATCGTTGCGGTGACCATGGTGCGCCGCCAGGTCGCAATCACCAGCCAGATCAGGAAGGCCTGCACCTCGAGCGGCAAGTCGTCGGGAAGCTCCGCGTTGCCCTTGCCGCCGAAAAAGGTCGTGGCGCCGATCCGGCCGACTTCGGTATCGTTTTGCATCAAGGCAAAGCGGCGGCCGGACCATAATGCCATCAACGTGCAGGATTTCGCACCGGCCTGGATATTGAAGCGGCGGCGCCAAAAGCCCGCCGACTGCGCAGCGGCGAGCAGGGCTCCGTCTTTCTCGAGGTGAAATTTTCCACGGATCAAGCTGTCGGTCACCGGTTTCGATGTCGTGCCGCCGATGCTGATCGTCGCCGTCCCACCGGCTCCACCGCAATCGATTTGTCCGATCTCCGCGCCGTCGCGGATCAGCGCGTAGCGGCGCATTGTAAAGATGTGGTTCGGCGAAAACTCGATCACGCTCATCTACTTCAGTTTCCTGTCGTGCCGACAGCGAATGTGTCGTCAGGCGTCGCAGCTACCGCCCGAGTCTCCATTGGCGTCGCCAAAATCGCCATTGGTGTCGTCACTGTAGTCGTTATCGTCGGCGTTGTTCCAGTCGTCTTCGTTGTCGGTAGAAGCATCGTTGTTGTTGCCGGCATTGTCGCCGGTTGTGTCCGTGGCATTGCCGTCGTTGCGCACCGCGTCGCCGATGTGATCGATGCCGGCCTGCCGCGCCAGATCGCTGTCCGCGGCACTGCCGCTGGTATTGTGGCTATTGTCGGCGTCCGAATTCTTCGCGTCCCAAGGATTCTTGGTGTCCCATGGATTCTTAGTGTCCCACGGCGAAGAGCGGCCCTCGGGCAGGGCGCCGAACGCGCTTTGCCCGGAGCTACCGGAACGATGCCCGAACATCGAGCGGATGCCGTCGAGCAGCAGTGCACCGCCGATCATGCCTGTGGCGGTAGACGCCGCGGAGCCGAGGAACGATCCGCCGCCGAACTGCGGCGCGCCATAACCGGCCGGTGGCATTTGCGGTGCATAGCCGGGCTCCGCCGCTTGGCCCGGCTGCGCGCCATAACTCGGCGAGGTCGCCTGCGCCTGATAATTATCTTTTGAGGCTGCGCCGGCGCGCACGCTCGGCACCGAGCCGCGTTGTTGTTGTGCAGGCTGTTGTGAATGTCCGCCGAACGCCTCCCGCACGCTGTCGAGAAAACTGGTCTGCCGCTCATCCGGCTGTGCTTGGGGCGTGCTTGCTTGCGCCTGCAACTCCTCGATGCGCGCATTGGCGCGCTTGAGCGCTTCGTCCTGCACCAGCGCCGTCTGCACCAGCGCGTAAAGCGCGTGCGGCGCGCGCTGTGTTCCGTCGGCGATAAGCCGCTCGGCCGCGGGATCGCGCGGCAGTGTTTCAAGCTTAGCCAAACGATCGAACAGGTCTTCGACAAGTTGCGATTCTTGCGGCGTCATTGTGGCTCTCCCTCTGGAACCTTTCCGGAAAGCGGCGGGAAGGCGCGCCGTATGTAGGGAGCGATTGGGGCGCCGGGAGGGGTAGTCAGCCCGCGTCACGGAGGTGTCATTGCGCCACCACCGCAGCAGGTTTTCGTCCGCTTTCGATGATCAGACCGGCGGATATTCCGCATATTGCGGCAGATCGTCGGTAATATCGAACCAGGGCGCTTTGCTTGCCACGAAGCAATGCAGCTCAGGCCGTACCGGCGGATTGTCGAGGATGGCGAGTGGAATACCGTATTGCGGTGCGGTCACCGGAAACGCCGCCGGCACTTTCCAGTTCGGCCCCGCTTTGTTGATGATCGGCGAGCCGCATTCGCGGCAGAATCCGCGCATGTAGCCGCGCGGGCTTTCCCAGAACTTGATCAGCTCTTCGCCGGCAAGCCAGTGGAAGTTAGCGGCAGCGACACGTACACGGCTGCGAAACGCCGCTGCGTGCTGTTTGCGGCACTGCGAGCAGTGGCAGTTCATCGCGCCAAACACCGGACCGGTGATTTCGAACTGGATGCCGCCACACAGGCAGCTGCCACGGATGGGAACTCATGCCGGACTCCGGTTTCATCTCGCCGAATTTAAATAGGTCTGATTATGCCATGGCTGGAGTTCTGGTTATGGCCGGACTGGCTCCGGCCATCCGCGCGTTGCTTATGCCGGCAGCATCGCCTCGATGCGGGCGTGGACGCCGGCGGGATCGAACGTGCGGGTAATCTTGCCTTCGAGTTCGGCGCTCAGCACGCGCTCCAGCAGCACGCTGCCGAAACCGCGCGCGGTCGGCGGCGACACCGCCGGGCCGTTGCGCTCCGACCAGTCGAGCAGCAGTTCATGGCGGTTGGACCGCGGCACCGTCGACCAGCGCAGATCGACGCGCCCATCGGGCACCGACAGTGCGCCGTATTTCGTCGCGTTGGTCGTGAGCTCGTGGATCGCCATGCCGATCGCCACCGCGACGCGCGCCGGCAGCGTGACGTCGTCGCCGCCGAGCTTGATGCGGCCGTCATGCTCGTAAGCTTCCGTTTCGCTGAGAAGCACGGCGCGCAGCGACGCCGAGGCCCATTGCCCTTCGATCAGCAGAGAATGTGATTTCGCCAGCGACGCGATGCGCCCGCTAATGCTGGTGCGGAACGCGGTCAGATCGCTGGCATGGCGCACCGACAGCTCGATCAGGCTCTGCACCACCATCATGGTGTTTTTCACCCGATGGTGCAGCTCCGCAATCAGCAGTTGCTGCTGCTCTTCCGCCTGTTTGCGCTGGTCGATCTCGCGATGCAGCGCGACCTCGCGCATGACGATGTTGGCCATATCGCGAAGCAGGCGGATATCGTCTTCGCTCCACTGGCGCGCAATAATGTCGATGGCGCAGAGCGAGCCGAGCACATGGCCGGCCTCGGTCGTCAGCGGCACGCCGAGATAAGCGATGACGCCGAGATCGATCACCGCGCAATTGCTGCGGACGATCGCGTTGTCACGTGCATCGGTCACGATCAGCGGTTCGCCGCTGTTCACCACATGCTGGCAAAACGAGTGGGTCAGCGGTGTTTCGCGCTGGCTGGCCCACGGCTCTGGGAGCCCAAAGCTGCTCTTGAAAAATTGCCGATTTGCATCGACTAGCGACACCAGGGCGACCGGAACGTGCAGCAGGCGGCTGACCATGCTGGTGATGCGGTCGAACGATGCATCAGCAGGCGAATCGAGCAGGCCGGTCGCAGCTAAGGCCTTTAGCCGCTCAGCCGTTTTCAGGGTCTTGTTCAGGGCTGTTCCTTTGCCGCGATCTTGTGTCCCGTGCCCAGCTTCCCACGAATCCCGTAGTTCTGTTACACGCCTACGATGCTACCGGCAAACGCCGGCCTACGCTTTAATAATTCACATAGTTGCGCTGGGATTGGGGCCTGATTGTGCTGCCAATTCACGATACCATCGCGGCAAAATACGGTCGGGGGAGGACGTCATGCAGATCCGTTGGGCGGCGGTAGCCGCCCTTATCGCGTTCGCGCAGACAGGCGGCTCTGGCGGCGTAGCCGCACAGGACTTCTCCGGCAAGCCAGTTCGCATGATCGTCGGACTCGCGCCAGGTGGTGGCACTGACGTCACCGCGCGGTTGATCGCGCAGCGACTGTCCGCAAGCCTCGGCACCAATGTCTATGTCGAGAACAAGCCGGGCGGTGCGTTCGAGCCGGCCTATCGCGAGCTCTTCAACGCCGCGCCTGACGGTCACACGCTATTTTTCATCTCGACCGCCTCGGTCGTCGCGCAGCCTTCGACCAAGGACTTTCCGTTCGATGTCCGCAAGACCGCGGCGGTGAGCGAAGTCGGGCGCGGGCCGTTCATCCTCACCGCGCGCAAGGATCTCGGCTTCCACGCCATTGGCGATCTTGTGGGTTATGCGAAAAATAATCCTGGCAAGCTCACGTTTGCTTCGGGAGGCGGCGCTACCGGTTCGTTCTCGTTGAGCGTGGAATTGCTACGGCTTGCCGCCGGCATCAATGTCGTCAACGTGCCGTACAAGGGCTCCGCTGAGGCGTTGAGCGATCTGCTCGGCGGTCGCATCGACGCGATGTTCGACGCAACGCCGATCGAGATTCCGCAAGTGAAGTCCGCCACGGTGAGGGGCGTCGCGGTGACCGGCCGCGAGCGGCTCACCGCGTTGCCCGAGGTCGGCACCTTTACTGAAGGCGGCTTTCCGGTTTTCTCCGAGGTATCGAATTACTATGTGATCCTGGCGACGCCCGGCACGCCGCCCGCCACGGTGCAGAAGTTGCGCGATGAGATCGCCAAGGCCGTTACCGCACCCGATGTGATCGAGCTGTTCGACAAGCAGGGCATGAAGCCGGTCGGCAGCCAGCCGGCGGAAGTCACCGCGATGCTCGCAGCCGATCTCGCGCGTTGGACCGACGTGATGGTGAAAGCCGGCATCGAGCCGAAGTAAGTGCGGCCGCGCCGCCGACTAATGCCTTCTTCCATGCTTCACATCGGTGTTCTGCGTGGCGACCACGCGCCAGCGGCCGTCGATCTTGCGCACGACGCGGGTGCCGACGCTTTCGCGAGAACTCTGGCTCAGATCGTCGTGCAGCACTTCGCCGTCGATCCAGAACCGCGAATGCAGGATGGCGATGTCGGGTGCGAGGAACGTCACCGACATTTCCGGCGTCCGGCGCGTCGAGGTGCGGAACGGACCGGTCGCGCCGTGCAGCCGCGCCATCAGATCGCGAAAGCCGTTCCGCGTCGTGGTCCAGGCGCCGTTGACGGTGATGAACTGCGCATCGTCGGCAAGCGATTCCGCCATGCCTTCCGGATCGTGCCGATCCCACGCGGTGTTGAACTGGCTTTCAAGCTCGCGGATCAGGTCTTCGAGTGTGCTGACGACAGGTCTCCTGGTGAGAGAGGCATCCGATGTTGCCGCTCCCCCTGAACTCGCGGCTACAAAAGCCGGCGAAGTTTAAAGAAGCAAAGATTAGTAACCAATTTGCAATTCAAGCAGGGCTATTGGGAAGCCGAGGACAGCCTTACGCCGATGAAATGGGCGTTAAGGTTTTGGTAACCCCCCCCCTGCGCGAAAATAGCAAAGTAGCAAATGCCGCGAGGATCCAGACCAGGTGAGCGTCGCGGTGGCAGACAACCTGGCACACCGAATAAGAAGACACTGTTAAAAGCTTGCTGCGATTAACGCGGCGGCGGCCGATGATACGGCACCGCTCGATTTCCTGCTGCGATCGTCATGCGGGACCGAAACGCAGCAACAGATCTTCGTATTGATATGGCGCTAGCGGCAGCTCCCTTTGTTCATTCTCGACCGCGAGCCCCCGACGTGTTCACACTATCTGATGGATTCCAGCCCAATTCGAGCTGCTCCAGACTATGGTGTGTCAAAGATGGCGTGTGAATCAAACTTACCGGAACGGTCTCTCGAGGGCGAGGGCGGTTTGAGCCCGCTGAATTTTCTGTTGAGAGTTATGAAGGATCCTGACGCCACGCCGAAGCAGCGCATAAAAGCCGCACGATTTGCAGCGCGATATAAACATGTGCTGGTGGCACCGGACAAGTCGCCGCCTGATGAATACGGTTTACAATCAGCGCTCCGCTCGCCAGGGCGATCCGGGACGATTGGCGTCGTCTGCGTTTGCTGGAGAGTGGCCAGTTGGGCGCCGTGTCGGCCAACTACATTAAGAGGCTGCCCAAATACGGGCCCGGCAGGCTGAACGCGACGAGCTTCTGCAATGTCCGCCAGGCTATTCTACGAACGGGATTTGCGGCGACGGTCTGAATTGGTCGGCCAAGCAAATCTAACCATGGCGGAGGAAACGGAGCTTGCGCATGTTGTAGCTCGCATTAGGTCTTCGGAGACGGCCTACAACGGTACCTCGGAGGGTCGTGCGCTGCTCTGATTGAAGCGCTTCGGGCGAAGAGTTGGATGCTATCGGCGGGCAGAGCGAAATACGAACACCTAAGTCCAGCCGAAAGCAAGGAATTGTACCAGTTGTACGAGAACTTTCCTACACTTTGCTCCGCCCGGCTGGCGCGGCATTGAAGCCGCGCTTGAATATATAAGGAAAAAATCGGTTCGATCATGAAGACATTTGAATACTGCGACTGTCTTGAGGCTGTTGGAGGTAGCTATACCGGAACCTTGATTGGCCTGCGCTGCGAACGTCGGGCCGGTCCAAACTAAAACGCGCATACGACGAACTTAACTGGGTTGACGAGCTCTTAGATACAACCTGTGCCGTCCGGTTGGTCAGCATCCAACGGTAATTCCATCTGTTCGGGCTGTTGTCTTTGCCCGTTGAAGATGGCGGCCAGCTCTTTGAGGTAAAGAACCTGAGCTGCCTTGAGCTGGCCTCGATCTTTGTTCTGAAAAGCGGCTCGAATACGCGCGCGAGCGAATATCAGCGTAGGTGTCGGATGGGCCTGATCGGGATTTTGCGACTTTTTCTTCACGCAGGCCCGTCCTTATTCGATTGCGGGTTGGCCCGAGCTTGCAGTGCCGTCGACGGGGTCGGCGGCAACGGATGGGTTGTGAGCCACAGCGTTCGCGCAATCCGGGTCGGATCAATTCCGGCATTTCTCCACCACGCGACCTCATCGCCGCGATGGTGCACGTCGCGATGGTGGCCGCGGCAGAGCGGGACGGTGAACTCGTCGCTGACCTTGCGGCCCAGTGCGCGGCTTTGGGTGAAGCGCAGATGGTGGGCGTCGCAGGGTTGCCGGCCGCAGATCAGGCAAGGTTGTTGTGCGACGTAACGGAGGTGGTCGCGATCGCGGATACGCCGCGGTTCGGGGAGGAAGAGTGCGGCCTTGTCGATAGTGTGGCGACCGCTGCGTTGCCGGGGCTTGCGCTGTTGCTTGTTCGGGGCTTTTTGGATTGTGCTCGCTGTGGCAGCAGGATCACTGCCGGCTTGATCGGTCGATTGCCCGGCTTCGCTTGCCGGAGAGAGGGTTGCGAGCCTTGCTTCGAACGCTTGCTCGACGTCGAGCGCGTCCTGCTCCGAGAGCCGATTTTTGTCCTTGAGCGAACGGTGGGCCCAGACGGCGGCGTCGTCGCTGCAGGCGAGAGTGGCAATCCCAGCGAGCAGCCGATCGCGAAGTTGGGCGCGAAGCGTCGGTGTCGAGGATCGGTTCGGCACCTGCGGACCGTTGGGGACTGTCGGGAAATTCTTGTGTGAGGCCATAATGATGAGAACAGGAGCATCATATGGCGATCGACAAGGAGTTGCTGGACCAGCTGCTGGCCGGCCGGGACCCGAAAGACCTATTCAACAAAGATGGGTTAGTGGACGAGCTTAAGAAGGCGCTTTCGGAGCGGATCTTGAATACCGAGATCGACGAGCATCTGGACGACGACAGCGGTAACGGCAAGTCCAATCACCGCAATGGTTATTCGAAGAAGTCGGTGCTGACTGGCACTTCGAAGATGACGCTGTCAGTGCCGCGAGATCGGGCCGGGACGTTCGATCCAAAGCTGATCGCCAAGTACCAGCGCCGGTTCCCGGATTTCGATGACAAGATCATCTCGATGTATGCGCGCGGCATGACGGTGCGCGAGATCCGGGGCCATCTCGAGGAGCTTTACGGCATCGAGGTTTCGCCGGACCTGATCTCGGCGGTCACCGATGCGGTACTAGACGAGGTCGCCGAATGGCAGAACCGGCCGCTGGATCTCTGCTATCCGCTGGTGTTCTTCGATGCGATCCGGGTCAAGGTCCGCGACGAAGGCTTCGTGCGCAACAAAGCGATTTATATCGCACTCGGCGTTCTTCCGGATGGCACCAAGGAGATTCTCGGCATCTGGATCGAGCAGACCGAAGGCGCCAAATTCTGGTTGCGCGTCGTCAACGAGCTGAAGACCCGCGGCGCCCAGGACATTCTCATCGCCGTGGTCGATGGCCTGAAGGGCTTTCCGGAAGCCATCAATGCGGTTTTTCCGCAGACCGTCGTTCAAACTTGCGTCGTCCATCTCATCCGTCATTCGATGGATTTTGCCTCCTGGAAGGATCGCAAAAGCCTGGCGCAAGCGCTGCGTACGATCTACCGCGCGGCCGATGCTGCCGCTGGCCAGGCTGCCCTCGATGCCTTTGCGCAAGGTCCGTGGGGTGTAAAATATCCAGCCATCGCGCAAAGTTGGCGCCGCAACTGGGAGCTCGTGATTCCGTTCTTCGCTTTCCCCGAAGGCGTGCGACGGATCATCTACACCACGAATGCCATCGAGGCGCTAAATTCCAAGCTGCGCCGCGCCGTCAGAACCAGAGGACATTTTCCTTCTGACGACGCCGCGACGAAGCTGCTATATTTGGTCTTGAACCACGCCGCTGCGGAATGGAAACGACCGCCGCGCGAGTGGGCTGAGGCGAAGACGCAGTTCGCCGTCATGTTCAACGAGCGCTTCGTGAACTCATGACGGATAACCGGCCTCACACAGAAAATCTGACAGTCCCCAAAGTTGGCGCCGCAACTGGGAGCTCGTGATTCCGTTCTTCGCTTTCCCCGAAGGCGTGCGACGGATCATCTACACCACGAATGCCATCGAGGCGCTAAACTCCAAGCTGCGCCGCGCCGTCAGAACCAGAGGACATTTTCCTTCTGACGACGCCGCGACGAAGCTGCTATATTTGGTCTTGAACCACGCCGCTGCGGAATGGAAACGACCGCCGCGCGAGTGGGCTGAGGCGAAGACGCAGTTCGCCGTCATGTTCAACGAGCGCTTCGTGAACTCATGACGGATAACCGGCCTCACACAGAAAATCTGACAGTCCCTTAACCCGTGCCCGATCGCTTCCTTGGCATCCTCCGGCACCAGGCTCTTTAGTTCAGTCTTGGCCTGCTCATGCTCGAGATAAGCCTCTTGGGTCCGGGCAAAGACTCCGCAAAGGCTGCCCAGGCATTGGACGAGCTCATGTCGACGATCCGCACTGCCTCGATCCGCGGCTTGGGAGGATCGACCCCAAACAGGCGAGGGACTTCGCCGCTCTCGACACACCGCCAGAACTTGCGCTCTGCAGTCACAATCAGATGCTGATAGAGCGGGTCCGGCGTGGTCTTGATCTCAACCCACTTGCCGCCGCCGGTAATAATGGAGAGCACCGCGCTCTTGGCAGCCACCACCCACATATTGTGCTGCAGCTGAGGAGCGTATTTCGACAGCGCTGCCTCTTCCGAGAACTGCCAGGGCAGCATGAACTTCGATTCGAACACTGCTCCTGATGACTTCAGCCTGCCATCGAGCGTTGCTCCCAGCCACCGCACTGCCGGGTGACGAACCCGTCGCTGCACGTCGATGATCTGTTCTCTGGAACACGCTTCGTACCAGTGCCGGTTCAGATCCTCGGTCACGACGCCGAGCTGGACCACCAGATTGCCCGACAGGTCCTCCGGCTCGATCTCGCCACGCTTCTCCTGCCATAGCCGCAGCAGCGCCTTTTCATTGTCTCCCATGATGATGCGGGCATCGGACCCGCCGATGTATGTTCGTCTCTCTTCATTCCATGTGGTATTTTTCATTCGGATGAGTCTCCCCTCACTGTGCCACGTGCAGAATTATTACTACTACATGAGATGAAATATGTCGTCATATGCAGACGTCAAGAGGCCACCGTCGCTCACCAGCGCCCAAATTCGCGCAGCGAGAGCGTTGATCCGCTGGAGCGCGGAAGAACTCGCGGAAGTTTCGGAGATCGGGGTTTCAACCATCCGCCGGGCTGAACTTGAGCCGAGCGAGACCAAGCTCACCCGCGCCAATGATCAGGTGATCCGGCGCACCCTTGAAACCGCAGGGGTCGTGTTCATTGACGCCGAGGGCGGAGGAGGGCCGGGGGTTAGATTACGGAATTCTCAGATTGAGAAATAGTTTAGCCGCGGACTGAGCGGCCGCTCCAAAAGCTACCGGACCAACTGATTTGAAAGCCTTGGAGGCTCTGGGGCTGATGGCTCGGTCTATCGATTAAACAAGCAGCTGGCGCCCGCCGCGCAGGATCTAGGTGCCGACAATTTTGCGCGAAGGTAGGGTGCGCTCATTGTGCGCCACTTGCCTCAGATCCAAACTAGGAATGCCGCTCGACCAATGCGGTGGTGTTACTACCATTGATCGGAAGAGGTGGTGGATACCCACTGTATCTGTCACGGCCGGCAGGCTCGATGGCTTACGGTTATCGCAATCGGCTACTTCTACGCACAAACTCCGTTCTGTTTTGTGGAGGTCCTCACCGCCCAGTGTTTTGCGGATGTGGTGAGTTTTAGCTCGCAGACGCACTGGATTATGCGCTCTCGCTGTCGCGGCTTCGCGAGCTGACCTGAAGCTAACGGTCTTGTTCGCCGATTACTTCGCAGAGCGCAGCAAAGATGGCAGGACGAATTTCGACCAGCGATAGTGACCCTATCCGGACCAATCCGTCACGACTTACCCACCTTAATGCCTCCGCCCGGGCCGGACGTCGGTGTTCTGTGTCGCCACGACGCGCCAGCGCCCGTCGATCTTGCGCACCACGCGGGTGCCGACACTTTCGCGCGATGGCTGACTGTGCTCGTCGTGCAGCACTTCGCCGTCGATCCAGAACCGCGAATGCAGGATGGCGATGTCGGGCGCGAGAAATGTCACCGTCATTTCTGGCGTCCGGCGCGTCGAGGTGCGGAACGGACCGGTCGCGCCGTGCAGCCGCGCCATCAGGTCGCGAAAGCCGTTCCGTGTCGTGGTCCAGGCGCCGTTGACGGTGATGAACTGCGCATCGTCGGTAAGCGATTCCGCCATGGCTTCCGGATCGTGCCGGTCCCACGCGGTGTTGAACTGGTTTTCAAGCTCGCGGATCAGGTCTTCGTCGGAGTGGGGCATGGTGGTCTCCCTAAGTCCTACTTTTGTCATGTCCGGCATTGATGCGGTGCTCACCGCCAGCCCATCGCCGGCGCGACGTGCTTGAGGATCGCCTCGATGACGTGGGCGTTGTAATCGACGCCGAGCTGGTTTGGCACCGTGAGCAGCAGCGTGTCGGCTTCGGCGATGGCCTGTCGGCTTTTAGCTGTTCGACCAGCACATCCGGCTCGGCGGCGTAGCTGCGGCCGAACACGGCGCGCCGGTTGTCGCCGAGGAAGCCGACCGAGTCCTGGGCCTCGCTGTCGCCGCCGAAATAGGCGCGGTCGCGATCGTCCATCAACGCGAAGATGCTGCGGCTCACTGACACCCGAGGCTCGCGGCGTGTGTCCGGCGGCCTTCCAGGCCTCGCGATACTTTCTGATCTGCCCGGCCTGCTGGACATGCAGCGGCTCGCCGGTCTCGTCATAGACCAGCGTCGAGCTTTGCAGGTTCATGCCGAGCTTGGCGCCCCATTCGGCGGTGGTGCTTGAGCCCGCGCCCCACCAGATGCGCTCGCGCAAGCCCTCCGCGTAACGGCTCAAGCCGCAACAGGCCCGGCGGATTCGGAAACATCGGCCGCGGATTGGGCTTCGCAAAACCCTGGCCGCGCAGCACGTCGAGAAACACCTCGGTGTGGCGGCGCGCCATGTCGGCGTCGGTCTTGCCTTCCTCCGGCGCATAACCGAAGTAGCGCCAGCCGTCGATCACCTGCTCGGGCGAGCCGCGGCTGATGCCGAGTTGCAGGCGGCCGCCGCTGATGATGTCGGCCGAGCCGGCGTCCTCCGCCATGTACAGCGGGTTCTCGTAGCGCATGTCGATCACCGCGGTGCCGATCTCGATGCGCTTGGTGCGCGCGCCGACGGCGGCCAAGAGCGGGAAGGGCGAGCCGAGCTGGCGGGCATAGTGATGGACGCGGAAATAGGCGCCGTCGGCGCCGAGTTCTTCGGCGGCGACAGCGAGGTCGATCGATTGCAGCAGCGCGTCGGACGCCGTCCGCACCTGCGATTGCGGCGACGGAGTCCAATGGCCGAAGGAGAGGAAGCCGATCTTTTTCATGCAGTCATATATAGAGGCGCGCGAGCCAAAATGCAGGGTCGGCAGAATTACTCGTCCAGGACTGCGATGCTCACGGATTTTTCGTCAGTTCGTCCTTCATGCGTGCGCCTAATTCGTCATAAAGGAATGGCAGGAAAACGTAGCGCTGGCCGCTGGTCACCGGCGTGACGGCGTGAAGAATTGCGCACGGGAAGACGATGCTCCAGCCTTTCGGTATTTTGTAAGGCCGTTGGCTGTATTCCGGAAAGACGAGTTCGCCACCGCTGAAATCCTCATTGAGGGCGACAGATAGTGCGAAGCGCCGATGAGCGGTCACAGGCTGACCGTTGTCCCGATGCGGTTTGAAATGTGCCTGCTCGTCGGCGGCGTAGCAGCCGATCAGGTACCGCTCCATCCGCGTGACCTTCATAAAAAACAATTTTCTGATCTCAGGAATCACGCAAAGGGAAATGCGTCTCGAGATCGCCTTTTTCACCTCGTCGTCTTCGATGAAATAGTCGCGCCGGCGTTTGAAGGAATAATCAAATATTTCGACGTTATCGCGCATGAAGCCGCTGTCGCGAGCTTGTTGCGCGTCATAAAGCGCGGCGAGACGGTCGCAAAAGGCCGAATCGAAGACGCGTGGCAGGACGAGAATCGGAGCTGGAATTTCGCATGCTTCGAACCCATCCGAAGCCGGTAAGCCCCGAACGAGCGCGAATACCTTTTCGCAGTCGGCGGGGTCTGGCCCGGTATGAAAATGGGCCAGCACATGCAGAGCTCGGATCAAGGATCGTCCAGGTCACTCGGTATTGTGTGCCAAGCGGACACGTCCTCGATCGGCGATGCGCCGCAGTGCTGGCTTAAAATGCCCTCTCGATCCAGGAAATAATGGACGCCATTGCTTGTTGCGACCTTATCTGAGGGATCGATCGAGACACCGAGGAAGCTTTTCTTTACATCGTCAAACTGATCCGCGTTGTCTGCCACGGATTTAAGTGCGGCTTCACCGGGACCAATCCGGCGCGATCCAAAACAGCAAATAACAACGTAGCGCCCGGCAAACTTGTCGAGCGTCAAATACTTTGCGTGATGGCCCTCGATGAGATCAACAAACGACTGGCCGACAGCAGGTTGCCGATAGCTGTAACTGTTTGTCATCGGTTGCTGTGCCGTCTCGGACACCGGGGCGCCTTTCGAACCGAGGGAAAGTCCCTAAGATCGCTTCATCCTAACACGGAAAAGCTAATGTGCCGGCCGGACGGTCAATCCGCTCCAGCCGGGCGGGGAGGCTCGATGTTAGCGGTGCCTCGATTGCCGGTTGTTGTCGTCGATGCTTCAAATTTCGCCGCCTTCTCCGGGAAAGCGAAAGTGATATGGCAACGCAATCCCCCCGGAAGAAGATAGTCGGGATTTGGCAGAGCCGACCTTACGCCGAAGGTACCGCTGGCGGCGTCAAAAACCTGATCGACGATGCTCACCGTGGCTTCATGATCTCCTCCGACGGGCTCGTCGGGATGGACAATGGCGGTATCGCCGACCTTGAGCTGTCCGAAGTAACGGACTGGCAAATAGGCCTCGACGTTTAAGGGATTAATGCTGGCAAGCGCCATGATATTGGCATCGGGTCTGACATATTCGCCGGGCCCAAGACTTCGCTCAACGACGACGCCATCGAGCGGACTCCGAATTGTGCGCTGCTCAAGCAAGGCGCGAGAGCGATCGAGTTCGAGTTCAGCCATTTTTTTGTTTAGCTGCGCCAACAGCACGTCCTGTTTGGCGACGTTGTATTCGGCCTGCGCCGTTTCGACGTCCTGTGTGCTCGCAATGTTGTGGATCTGCAAATCTGTCTTGCGTTTGAAAACGCCGTTCTTTTGCTCGTACATCGCCTGCTTGGCTGCAATTTCGGCATCGCTCGACGCGCGCGCTTCGTTGGTCGCGACCGCAGCTTTTTCGACCGCCGATTCGATTCGTGCGACCACCTGGCCCTTTTTCACCATGTCGCCGCGATCAACGAGAACCTCCGATATGATGCTTGGCACGGGGCTGCCGAGTTTGACGGTGAGGGCCGGATTCATCACGCAGTCGAATGTGGCCGCTGCGGCGGGAGTGCAGATTCCCGCGACGGCGTACGCAAGACCCGTTAAGGTAAAGGTCGCTTGCAAGCGGTAAGCGTGAGCTAGCGTGCGAACGAATCTTTGCATCGTGGTACGGATCCCAGATTACCTTGCCGGCAGAGCCGAACTGCGCGGTGGTCTCTACCACGGTCGGGTCACCAAAATAAACAATTTCCTGGACATTTTAGCGCAGCAGCCTTGCTGAGAGCCTTACAGTTAATTGCCGATTAGGCAGCGTTCCAAAGCACTTGAGGTGGCCACGCCCTAGCGCTCGCGCCTTGCTTCCGACATGGTGCGGTCGTAATGTGACATCCGGTTCATTTTACATTTTTGCGGGTTCTGTTTTGATTGCACGTCGCATAGCGCTGGTGTGCATGACGCCGCAGCCAGACACCGATGAACTCGGTCACCTTGATCTGCCAAGTTATGGGATCCGGCGAATCCAGGCCGCGGTTGTCGGGGATCAGCAAAATCCTGGACACAAAGTCGAGCTCATCGATTTTGGCCGTGAGGACGTGCCCGGTTACGTCCGCGCTATTCTGGATTTCGAACCCGATCTTGTCGGCTTCTCGATTTACGTTTGGTCGACGCCGACGCTGGTCGCGGTGGCCCGCGAGATCAAGCGTCGGCGGCCGAATTGCGTCATTGTGTTTGGCGGCCCGTCGGCGCGATCGGCGCTGTTCGATTTGAACTACTACCAGAAGCCGGCGGCGTATTTGGATGTCGTGGTCGAAGGCGATGGCGAATTGGCCTTTCGCGATATAGCCGCTCTTGCCGATCTGTCGCGCACCTCTCTGGAAAGCGTTGAAGGGCTGACGCTGCCGGCAAATGCCGGATGGAAGCGAACGCCAAAGCGAAGCGCCACCCCGGACTTCGATCGACTGGAGTCGCCTTTTCAGCTCGGCCTGATGAAGCCTGGCGCGGTTGCTTATCTTGAGACCTATCGCGGCTGTCCGATGTCGTGCCGCTTTTGCGAGTGGGGAACGTCCGAACAGACAAAATTGGTCTTTTCTGCCGACTACATCGCGGGTGAGATGCGTGCTTTTGAGAAGCTTGCAGCCCCCGCGGTATTCCTCCTCGATGCCGGTCTCAACCTCAATATGCGCGCTTTTCGCAATTTGCGGGAAGCCAACCGGCAAACGGGATTTCTGAAAAAGACATTGTTCTGGGCGGAAATCTATCCATCCGTCATTCGCGATGAGCACTTCGATTTCCTGCGCGAGATCGGTCCGACCTATCTTGGCGTCGGTATGCAGTCCATGGACCAGGAGGTCCTGAAGCTGCACCAGCGCCCCTCGGACTCGCCGCGCTTCGAACAGGCGGTGCGCGATCTTGCGGCAGTGACCGACATCGAGCTGCAGATCATCTTTGGCCTGCCGGGCGACAGCCCTGAGGGCTTTCGCCGTACGCTCGAATATGCCCTGTCACTCCCGGCAGCGGTACGGGTCTATCATTGCTTGGTGTTGCCTGATGCGCTCTTGACCCGGGGACTACCCAATTGGGATTTGCGGTTCGATCCTCGTAACCTTGCGATGGTGTCCTGCCTCGGCTGGAGCGAAGAGGACATTACGATGATGCGCGCCGAGCTTGACCGCCGCGCCCGCGGCCGCAGGGGAAAGCTAGGCCGGTACTGGTGGTCATTTCCGCGCCCGCAAATGTTCGGCGCGATGGCGGCGCCAGCATGAGCATCGGGGTCTCTCGGGGTAGCAGCGGCGGCCCTGCGATTGAAGCTATCGGCGCGCGCGGATTCGTACCCCGGTCCGGACGCCGCGTGGCGCTGCTCGCGCGCTATCCCGATCGCGACCCAGCGATGCCACAGTTCATTCCCAATCTCGGGCTTTACATGGTGGAAGCTGCGTTGCGGGCTTCGGCGATGCCGGGGCTAGAGATCAAAGTCTGGGATATCACCGGCAACAGCGCAGACCGTGTGGCGGCCGAGGTCATCGATTTCGATCCCGACATCGTCGGCTGCTCGGTCTTCCTCTGGTCCTTCAGCTTTTTTCTCGACGTCGTGACGGCGGTAAAGTCCGATGACGAGCGCCGCGTCGTGGTGTTTGGCGGTCCCTCCGCCCGTCCGGTGATGCTCGATCACGAGCCTTATCGGCAAAAAGCTGCAGCCGTCGACGTACTCGTCATCAACGAGGGTGAATACACATTTTGCGAAGTGGTTGAACGAGCGGACCGCAGCTCGGAAGCGCTTGAAGATATCTCCGGGATCGCAGTTCGGCGTCAGGGGAGATGGCATGAGACGGCGCCGCGGCCTCTCGGCGACCTCAACGAACTGGCGTCGCCTTATGAAATGGGGCTTATGCCCGGTGGCGGTTTGGGACTTCTTCAAACCTACCGCGGCTGTCCATTCACGTGTTCGTTTTGCGAATGGGGAACGATGGAGTCGCCGAAGCGAGTCCGGACCGCTCACAGTCTGAACGTCGAATTCACGGCAATGGAGCGGCTCGGTCTCGGCGGTGTCCTGTTAGCCGACGCTGGACTCAATCTTAATCAGGCGGCTTTCCAGAATCTCGCGCTTGCCGCCAAGGAAACAGGCTTTCTTTCACGGCGCGGGCTGATCTGCGAGATTTATCCGGCCAAGGTCAGGCAGGAGCATCTCGACTTCCTTGCTGCGGTCGGCAACCCGTACGTCGGTGTCGGTTTGCAATCGTTTGACAACAAAGTGCTGGCGAATGTCGAGCGCCGCTATGACGAGAAGCGCTTCGACGAGATATTGCGTGCGCTGGGTGAGGTCGCGAGCCTTGCCGTGGAAATTATCGTTGGTCTTCCCGGTGACTTCACCGGAAAGTTTCCGCCGAAATTTTGAGCGAGCGCGGCGACTGCCGTGCGCATTGCGCGTTTATCATTGCGTCGTTCTTCCGTCCGCGCTGATGGTGCGGTCGCCGCCGGAGCATAAGCTCGATTACGATCCGCTCTCACTCAAAATTCTATCCTGCCTCGGCTGGACACCGAAGGCGATCGCCGAAGAAGCTGCATTTTTAACCAAGGAAGCGGTTAGATCAGGTGGCCGTTCCGGAGAGTATTTCTGGGTGTTTCCGCCGCCTGCCTTTGCGCACAGTCAGCGATTAAGCGCCTAGTAGTCATGTCATTTTTTCGCACCGCGGTTGTGACGGCGGCAGAGGCGAGTGGGTCGCCACAACTCCTGACTCGTCTGCGCCAGCGCGAACTTAACGGCGTTCTCGTCAAGGATGTTTACGATCGCGCCACCTGCAATGCGGTAGCGGCGGCGCTTGAAGCTGGACAACACGGGCTGATCAGGACGGACTTTCCGGCAAAGTTTGCTGCGTTCTTCTACGGCATCAATCTCAATCTCACACATCCAGATTTGAAGGAGTATTTCGCGGAGGTGCCGCGGTTCGATAAAGGCCTCTCGCAACTATTTCCGGGCGATCTCAATTTGGAACGACGCCTCGGTGCCTTGATGTCTACGCTCGATGGTGGATGCGATTATCAGGCGGCGCCGGGGCCGCAGCCCGGCTCGCATTACATGTTCACCACACTGCGCGCCCATCTTCCCGGCGGCTACATACCCGCGCATTTCGATGACGAGCAGGCCGCCAGGCCAAGCTATCGGCATTTGCTCCAGCTTGTTCAACTGAAGCTTTTCTCATTCGTTGTCGCGTTCTCGCAAGCCGAGGAGGGTGGCGCGTTGGAGATTTTCGATCTCAAGCCCCAGAGCGAGGGACAGCGCATCGCGACAAATGATCGAAGCTCGGCCAAGCCGAACCTCGACGCTGTCGAGCGCGTATCGTTCCGCCTGGAACCGGGCGACATGATTATCTTCAATTCAGGACATTACCTTCATCGCGTTACGCCGGTGGTGGGCACACGGACACGCTGGACCGCCTGCAGCTTCATGGCGGAAAGCAAGGGCGCCGATCGCGTCTATTGCTGGGGTTGATGGCGTGGCGCCAGCGGTTCCGCGTTATTTTGATCTGCTGATCGAGGGGTTCCGGGTCGGGCAGTCGGGCAGGGATGTTCACCTCGGCTACTGGGACGATCCACCATCGCTTACGGCACCATGTTCGCCCGGCGAATTCACAGCCGCCCAGGCGCGCTTGACTGAGGTTGCTGTTGCGCTCGGCGAGCCACGGGCCGGACAATCCGTTCTTGACGTCGGTTGCGGTTTTGGCGGGACGTTGCAAGCCCTCTCTAAATGGCCGGGTATGAAGCTTGTCGGCGTCAATCTCGACGAGCGGCAGCTTGAAATCTGCCGCGGTATTGAACGCGGCGCATCGGCACTATCACTGATCGCGGCAGATGCCTGTGCGCTGCCGCTCCGCGCCGAGAGCTTCGACCATGTGTTCTGCGTTGAGGCGATGTTTCACTTCCGCAGCAGATCGGCGTTTCTGCGGGACGCCGCCCGAGTATTGAGAGACGGCGGACGTGTGACGGTATCGGACATATTGCTGCGGTCGCCAGGCCCAGATGCGCCGTGGTCTCTCAAGACGATAGAGACGACAATGAGGGCCGATTATGGACCCTGGCCACAGCTGTGGCTCACAGTCGATGACGCTGTGGCGGCGGCGGCGGCAGCCGGTCTTCGAGTGGAACGGTTTTTCGATGCGACCCGTGAGACTTTGCCCAGCTATCGCATAACAGCACCCCCACAACCGGCATCATCACGACTATCGGCGGGTACCGTGATGCGGTGGCTGCATCGAGGCGGGTCATCTGACCTACGCGTGCCTATCATTCCGCAAAAAATAAAATGCTTAGAGCACGATCCGGAAAGTGGAGTTCCGGTTCTCCGAAAAGATCATGCTCCAACTAGATCGCGATGCCGCGTTTGGCTATAGCGCCAAGAATGAGCTGCACCGATTCGTCGGGTGATTTGTGGCCGTCGAGCACCAGGTCTGCGGACGCTGATATGGTTTCTCGTTGAGCGACATACATCGGCCGAATGACCGGATAGTTCTGCATATATTGAGTTTGCCATTTGATAAATTCCTCGGCCGCGGTCCGGCGATCGGTCCCGCTGCGCAATATGCAGAAAAGCCAGCGCCGCTCGGGCTAACGCCATATCCAGAGGCGTATCGACCCAGACCAGGAAATCGATGAATCGCGCCGGTCGCTCGGTGCATGCGGCCGAACGGCGTTTCAAACAACAGCAGCGGCCGACGTTGCGCGCCATCGACCGGTTGGCGTCTGGCGCGAAAGTTCGCTGACAAGATCGGCGAGATCGAATTCATTTGGATCGGCGCCGCGCGCGAACCAATCGCTGACCTGCGCGTGCGTCATGTGCGTGATCGTTTGAAAATGATCGTAATAGACGACTGGTGTTTCACCGAAGCGCTGCTGGAAGGCTTTGGTAAGCGTCGTTTTGCCGGCGCCGGGGATGCCCGACAGTGCCAAGACGAAGGGCCGAACCGCCATTGCAAGAAATCCTTTTGTCCCACTTCGAAGCTGAGCCGGTTTGTCGCCCCTCGACTGTTATTCCGACTTGCCGGAGATCGCGAGCGTCTTTGTCTGCCATTGATCGGATCGCAGAAGGTCGAAGCGCATGCGGGCATGGACACGTTCCGCCCGGCGCTGCGCGTACCGCGAAGCGAAGTGGCCGATCCTGTCGCCGACGTCTCCGCCGACAGCCTTCGCGGCGTGGGCGAGCTGCCCCTATCGGAAAATCAAGCAACGCGTCTTCAAGCGAGAGAATGGCCTCAAAGCTCCCGCGCTGGCCCTGCCGTCCGGCGCGTCCGGCCAGCTGAAGATCGATGCGCCGTGCATCGTGGCGCTCGGTCATGATCACGTGGAGGCCGCCGAGATTCTTCTACGCCGTCGCCGAGATGGATATCGGTGCCGCGTCCGGCCATGTTGGTCGCGACGGTGATGCGTCCGCGCTGGCCGGCCTGGGCGACGATTTCGGCCTCGTGGTGGTCCTGCTCGGCATTGAGCACGGTGTGGGGCAATCCGGCGGCCTGCAGTTCGGCGCTGGCGCGTTCGGAAGCGATAACCGAGCGGGTGCCGAGAAGACCGGGATCCCTCGCGCATGCAAGCCGGCGACGCGCTCGACGATCAGCTTCCATTTTGCGGCTTCGGTGTGCACCACGACGTCCGGCCGGTGGACGCGGTGGACCGGCTTTGCCGTCGGAATCGTGACGACCGGCTTCCGATAGACCCGCCACAGTTCGCGCGCCACCGGCTGCAGCGTTCCGCTCATTCCGGTCAGGCGGCGGTAGCGGCGGAAAAATCTCTGATAGGTAATCCGGGCAATCGTCGTGCGGCGGTTCGATTGCTCGCAACCTTCTTTGTGTTCGATCATCTGGTGCAAGCCGTCGCTCCAAAAGCGATCGGGCATGACGCGGCCGGTATATTCGTCGACGATCTGTACCTTGCCGTCGACGACGACATAATGCTCGCCGCGCCGGAACAGATGGATCGCGGCCAAAGCTTCGCGCGCCAGTTCTTCGCGTGTGATGATGCTGTTCCAGGGCTTTCCGCGATTTTCGGCGAAGGCGGTTACCTTCTCCTGGCCGTGCACGGTGAGAAATACCCGGCGCTCTTCGGCCGCGATCAAATAATCGACATCCGTCTTCCAGCGTGTCGGCCAGTTCGAGCGCCCGCGCAACCGCATCGGCGTCGATGTCCGAATTCGGCCACGCCGGAAATGATCAGCGGCGTGCGCGCTTCGTCGATGAGAACGCTGTCGGCTTCGTCGACCAGAGCGAAATGCAGCCCGCGCATGCGCAATTGCTCGCGACCGCGGGGCCGGGTTGGAAACCGCCTCCATTTTCAGTGATAGCTCGCCGGCAGACTGGCCAAGCAGCATCCGGTCGCGGAGATAATCGAATGTGAGCTCCTTGTTGGTGCAATAGGTGATGTCGCACGCATAGGCGTCGCGCCGTTGTTGCGGATTTTGGCCGCCGATCACGACGCCGACGCTCAGTCCGAGTTCCCGATACAGCGGGCCCATCAATTCGGCGTCGCGTTGCACAAGGTAATCGTTGACGGTTATGACGTGCACCGGAAGACCGGCAAGACCCGCGGTGCCTGCGACGAGCGTCGCCGTCAGCGTTTTGCCTTCACCGGTCGCCATCTCGGCCAGCATGCCTTTGATCATGGCAAACGCGCCGATGATCTGGACGTCGAAATGGCGCATGCCGAGGACGCGTTCTGAGAGTTCGCGAATGAGGGCGAATGCTTTTGCAACGGCGTCATCCGGAAAATCCGCAAATCGCCGCAGCACAATTGAAACTTCTCGCGCGACGCCTTGAAGCTCGGCCGATGTCAGCCGGCGAAACTCCTCGGAGTGGTTTTCGACGAGAGGCAGGATGCGATGCAGTCCGCGGGCGCGCGCGCCTGATGCGAGAGCGACGAATTCGGCATTGAGCGGCTGTGGCTATCGCATCCAGCGCGTTCTCTCGCCGCTCCGGCTTTTCGGCAGTAGATGCGCTGGCGCGGCAGCGAGTATTTCGTTGCGGCTTTGCCGAGTGGCGAGATCAGACACGGAACTGTCCCAGGAAGAACTGCCGCATGCCGCGCAGGATCCGCCACGCGACAGGCTCATTGCCGTGAATGAAGCGCACATAGACGCGCGAGCCCTGCGTCAGCATTCGCATCGGGATCGAGCAGCTCAACGTCGAGCTGGAACAGACTGAATAGCGCCTGCGGACGTTGCGTTTTGGACGGATCAAGCGCGATCGAGCCGCCGCCTCTGGTGGTCAGCGCAAGGCTGGGCACGTCCTGTTGTGCGGCCGGCACTTCGCGAAGAATGCGGGCGGCGATCGGCCGGTCGAGATCCTCGACAACGTGCGCTTCGACGCCGGGTTGTTCTGCGATGAATCAAGTCGACGTCGGATTGCGACACGACCGTGCGAACGACCAGATCGCGGTCGGAGATCACGTAGCCGAGCAATTCGCCGCGCTTGACAAATCGCCCGAGCCTGTCTTGTGCGTCGGCCATGACAAAATGGCCGGCTTGCTCGGCAACGATCGGTGAGGTCGTGTTGCCGGCGCGCGAAAGTCGGCAAGCTTGTCGGCCAGATGCGGCGACCTGATCCTGGAACATCTCGGCTTGGACCCGATCGATCTGCCTGACGCCGTCAAGCCGCTGTTGGGTTTCGTCGAGTTGAGCTTCGATAACCGCAACTCGAGCGTCAAGCGTCGGATCGTCGAGCGCGACCAGCGGCTGACCCGAAGCGACCGACGGTCCCGGATGTCGTCACGACACTTTGTAATGAAGCCTTCGGTTTTGGCGCGAACTTCGGCCTGGTCGGGAACGATGACGACGCCTTCCGCGACGGTCGAGTAGGGCAGCGGAATCAAGAAACAGGACAAATCCAGCGCAGCCGCTGCAAGTGCCGCCGACGACCGCAAAGGCGCGTCGCCGGCGTCCGCGCAGCCGCGGGCTGGTCGCAAGAAACCTGATGCCCTTGAGTATCGGCATGATGGCGATTGACGCCGATCGCCCAGAACGCCATCACGATTCCGATGACGAACATCTTGGCCGCCAAAAACAGCGCGATACCCAGCCGAGACGGCCAGGCGGTAGATGAAGGAAAGCACCGCATAACCGGCGAGCCACTTCGCTTCGCTCGGGCCGGTGACCGGGTTGTCGACAGCTGTCGATTTTAAACAGATGTTTCTGGATGAGATAGAACAGATAGGCATTGCCGCGCGATAGCGAGATTGGGAATTTCGATCAGGTCGGAGAAAATGTAGTAGCCGTCGAAGCGCAACAGCGGATTGCCGTTGAACAACAACGTCGAAACGCCGCCGATCAGGATGACGTTGAATGCGACCGTGCGTCCCAGCCCCGGCGCGGCGTAGATCCAAACGATCAGAGCGATCGCAGCAAGCGCCATCTCCACCATGATGCCGGCCGCGCCGACGACGATGCGACGATGCTTTTGACGAAACGCGGCGGAAGCCGACGCGTCGACATAGAGCACCGGAATGAAGACGAGCAGCATCACGCCGACTTCGTGGACTTCGCCGCCCCAGACCTTGGTCGCGTAGGCATGGCCAAGTTCGTGAAGGCTTTTGACGATCGGATAGACGCACATGATCAGCGCGACATTCTCGGTCGCCAGCACGCGGTCGGTGACGTCGGAGGTCAGTTCCGGCCAATGCAAGACGGCGAGCACGACGCCGGTGAGCACCAGTGCGAGCCAGGCGATAAAGCCGAAGACGCGTGAATAATCGGCCGCACCAGCGGCAGCGTCAGGTTCAGCATCCGGTCGGGATCGAACAGCGGCACGCGCAGCGCCAGCGGGCTGCGCAGCCGCTGAATCAACCGGCGCTGGCCGGCTTTTTCCGAGCGTTCCGCCATTTCGTCGAAGTCAGGCGGAATTTCGCCCTGCAGCAGATCGGCGTTGTGCAGCTGCGCCAGCAGGTGGATCGTTTCGTCCTGGGTCGGCGGATCGTCCTTGGACTTGCGTCCGGCGGCCTCCCAGATGTCCCGCATCGTCCGCCGGCCATCCATCAGGCACAGCATCAGGTTGGCGATCGGCGACAGCCGGTGGAAGCGGCCGGTCTGGTGATCCTGCAGGACGTACCAGATCTTGCCCGCGGAAGACCTGGCGGTGGACGGCCGTGTGCGCCCGCAAGCGCGGCTTGAGATCGGCGACGCGATACCACGCGTTACTGAAGAGCGACGTAACCATGCGAACCTCAAGGCAGCCAGTGCCAGGACCAAATGCGCAGCCAGTCGATGAGCGGATGCAACCAAATCCAGGCGAGACTTCGCCGGCCGATTTCGATCTTGCCGACGCCTTCCATGCCGGGCCGCAAGATCGCGCGGGGTTGTCGGTGAGCAGGCCCTCGACGCGGAAGACGTTGCGGCCGGATTGGGCGTCGGCGATCGGCGTGATCTTGTCGACCTTGAAGCGTCAACGTTTCGTTCGGCAGCGCCGAGACGATCGAGATCGCCGGTTTGGCCGGGCTCGACTCTGCCGATTTCACGCTCGTCGACGTTGAGGATGACGCGGTAGGAATCGAGCGGCGCGACTTCGAACAAAAGTTGTCCGCGTTGCACCGCGGCGCCGATCATCTGACTGAGATCGCCCGAGATCGACCAGGCCGGAAATCGACGAGCGCAGCTTGATGCGGGCGAGCTGCTCATCGAGCAGCTTGATCTGCGCGTCGGCCTGATCGATCTGGGCGTGGACGACGTTGATCGTGGCCGGCTGGCGGGTGGCCAGCGCCTTGTCGTATTCGAACATATGCTGCTGCCGCTCGGTGACCCATTTGAGCCGCTCAAGCAGCAAGTCGCGGTCTTCAAGCGTCGCCAGCACCTGTCCTTCTTTCACCGTGTCGCCGGCGCGCGCGTTGGCTTCTTTGATGAAGCCGTCATAAGGCGCGACGACCGCGCGGCGCACCAGGCCTTCGATCTTGGCGTCGGCATCAACGCGATAGGTGGTGTGGACGAAAGTCAGCAGCAGGACGGCAGATCGACGATAGCGCGCGACGATCAGCTTGCGCGACCAGATGCCCCGGTCCGAACAGTCGCGTCAGCTGCTGTTGCAGGCTTTCGACGATTTTGAAGCCGATCCAGCGGTCGTTCTGGCGTTTTTCCTCGAGCACCGGCCCGATGACGGACGTCACATGCTCGAGCAGTTCGATGGTTTCGGGCTCAAACGGAATGTCGGGCGGCCGTTCGAAGGTGATCGCGCCGACGAAGTGATCGCCGACCAGCAACGGCAACGGTGAGAACCTGTCCGTCATGCTGCATGCGCGAAAGTTCGGCGTGCGCCGACGTCGCCAACAATTGATCCGACGTGCCCGGATAGAGAATGACGCAGCGCTGATCGAGCGCCTCGTCCATGGCGGCGCCGAGACAGCTGACCAGGTTCATCTGCTGGCCGAATTGCGCCGTGTGCGAGATGACCTTGACGGCGGTTGATTTTCTGTCGCGGAATCCGAGGCTGACGCGCGAGCATTTGGTCGCGCAGCGCCAGGCCCGTGACGGTCGCCATGGCGGCGGCTTCGAAGCCTTCATGATCGAGCGCGCCGCCGAGGAGTTCGAGCGCTGCGCGCGAGCGATCGAGCAGGCGGTCCTGCTCGTGCGCCGCGGGCTTGACGAAGCCGCTCGCGGATCCAGGCCGATGCCCCATTGCAGTTGCCGCAGCGCTGGCGGCTGTCTTCGCGCGCGGCTCCGCGTACCGAATGTGACCGCGACCGCGCCCTCAAGCTCCCATCGAGCAAGATCGGAATGGCGACGTGTACGGTGTTGGGCGATCGGCTGCCGGGAGCGGTCGTCGCTGGCAACGCCGCGCCGTTCGCGCAAGCGCCAGCTTCGGCGACTTGCGCAAGCGCCGGCGATCTTCCCGAGCCTTCCGGCCAGAAGCCGGCGGCGTCGAAGCTGTTCGGCTTCGCTGCCCGCCAAGCAGCACGATGCCGCGGGTCGCGCCCTCGATCATCTGGCATTGCAAGTGCAAGCCAGGCGCGCGCGGCATCGGCCAGGCTCCCGGCGTCGGTGAGCCGCTTCCACAGCGCCGGTTCGAGCGATGCGACGGACGCGGTCGACGAGCGTCGGCCCGGTCTCGGGATCACCGCGACTCTTGTCGGATTCCGCCGGCCCGCGCGGCTCGGCCGTGCAGGATCGTCGAGCGGATGGCTGGCTTTGCGGTCCCGCGGGCTCACGTCGATTACCGTTCGACGTCGAGGGGGCCGTGCCGCGCCTCGTATTCGCGCAACACGCCGCCAAGCACCGTCCAAAGCCGTTTGGCGGCAAACGGGGTCAGGATAATCCGGTTCGTCAGGTCAACGGCGACTTGACCGCTCCCGCCGACATTCCAGGTCTGATTGGTGCCGAAGAACAGGTCGACTTGCTCGCGGGTGCTTTGGACATTGACCACGTTGGCAAAATGCGTGGCCATGTTCTTGTCGATCCACTGCACGGTCGCCGGGCGTGGCGTTTCCGGGGCAGGGGATGCCTGCGGTTCTGAAGCGGCAGCAGGGGATTTAGCCATATGACAGCATTACTCCATGACGAGCGAAATAAACGACCGGTTTATAGATCGTTTTGGTGCTGCCAGCACTGGAAGTCAAAATTGAGGTAAAGCAGCCGCCAGCACTTAGAAGTGCAAAGCCGTCCCTAGCTGCGCCGATACCACCGATGGCTGGAGCGAGATTTCGTTCGGGACGGCCCCGTTCAGTATGAGCCGGCGGTCTGAATGCGTATACAAAGCCTCGGCCCGGACGCTGAGATAGGGCAGCAGGAAAGTCTCTATGCCGCCCCCGGCGACGTACCCGGCAAATATCGACTGGCCGGTCGTATTAGGTGCAATCGCGTTAAAAAAGAGAGGGTCTGTCGACATCCGCATATTAGCGGGGCCGCCCTTGACATAAATTAGCGTATCGGGCGTTGCCAACACACCGGCGCGGCCGGTGACTGCGATCACGCTGTTTAAGTTGGCGAAGTGGTAGTAGTTGACGAGACCGCCCGACCCAGCGGCAGTTTGAAAGCTGGCTTTTTCGTAATTGTCGCTGACTTCTGCACCGATCACAAAACGATCGATCTTAAGGTTTCCGCCGAAGAACCAGCCGCCGCCCACCTTGAAATCGGTGTAGGGGCCGAGCTCACCGGCAACTGTATCGAGATAGCGAATTTGGTTGCCATTTGCCGAAACGAAGCCGCCAACTTCGAAACCTGTCCATTTAGGCCCGGGATCATGTGCGGTAGCCTTTGGAGGGGCTTTGGTGAGCAGCGGACCTTTGAGCGGCATCGATCCGCTGGTTATTGTTGCCGGATTACCCCATCCAGCGGGCGCGTCAAATTTGTATGAAGCACCGATCTGCATCGCCAGGATTGACGGCCGATAGACGTCCGTTCCTGTATTCAACATCAAATTCGAGGCGTAAGTATATGAAGTTTCAGCGCGAATCACGATGTTGGGCGTGACTAGGGTCTCGACCCCGACGCCGCCTTGGACAGCGGACAATGTCTGCTGGAACAGCGTGCCAAAACCCTGAACACCCGCCACATTCACCCACGCCGGACCGCCCTTGATGTAGAACATCGTATCAGGGCGCAACGTCAGACCAAATCGGCCCGTGATCGAATCTACCCACCTAGTTTTTTGCAGGAAGTCGGCCTGGAATCCGAGCTCGCGATAATAGGCCGAGCTCAGATGATTAAGGTCAGCCTCAATGCCAACGACCGCCCAAGGGGCAATCTGATAGTTGAAGCCGAAGTACCCCCCCACACAGGCCGAGGGTCGATAGTGCCTACCGTCGTTTCCTGTAGTCCGGTCCCCGGCCGCTTGAAGCTGGTATCGGTGAAAACGCCTCCGACATCGCCGCCCAGGTAGAAGCCCGTCCAATTTACCGTTTGAGGCAGGGGGGCCACTTTTGGAGTTGGCAAATCGGCAGCAAATGCGGGATGCGCAAGAACAGCCGCAAATGCGGCAAGTCCAGTCAACTCCCAAAGCCGCCCCCGAATCACATCCACACCCAAACGCTAGGCTCTTCGAACCGCCTGATGGCCGTCGAGGGCCTGTTGCACACTAACAAAGGAATCCCCCGCTTCAAACTGTATCTACCGCTCGAAGCCTCGTCCATCGGCGCGCCAAAAACATCTGGATAGTGACATTTCGGCCGCACTGGACAGTTTAAACCAGCTTCCATCGCGGTCTTTGCACTATATCCTGCGTCCATGCCGGAGCACGAAGTCCACTGCGTAAACGAATTCTTAAGTACTGAAATGGATGCGCGCGCCATCAAGAGCGCTATGGAACTTGGGATTCTTGATTACCTAGAGGCTCGTGACGAAATCCCGATTCCGACCCTGGGCGCGGCGCTAAAGGTCAACGCGGTTGGACTGTCGTTATTGTTGGAAATGCTCGGGGCAAATGACGTGGTTTCTCGCCGCGTCGACTCTGTCGCACTTACAAAGCGTTTCCGTGCGGCGCTCCGGTTTCGCGATCTCCTTGAGACCCGCATCGCGTTTGCGGATCTCGTTTGGCCTGACATTCACACACTATTCACGGCGCTAATAACAGACCTTCCGCAGTTCATGGCACGCTCGAAGGTGTTCGATCTCTTTCGCTACGATCGTTGTATGGAGGTGACGCCGGAAAATCTTCAGGCCGTGTCTGGCTGGACCCGTTTTACAACTGTTCTGACCAAATATGAATTGGCGCCTGCACTCGACCTGCTAGACATCGCTTCGGCGCAGACTTTTATCGACATGGGTGGAAATACCGGAGAATTCGCGCGCCAGATTTGCAGCCGAAATCCGCATATCAGTGGGACCGTGGTCGATCTGCCGGTGGTGTGTGCCCTGGGGCGCGAACATATTGCCCGCAGCGCCTCCCAGTCCGACGCAGCACGGGTTTCATTCTTTCCTACCGACATGCGCACCGGCGTACTGCCCGAAGCGGCAGACCTCGTCAGCTTTAAGTCCGTCCTCCACGACTGGCCGGATGCGGATGCCGAGTTGTTGATGGATCGCGCAGCAAGTCTTGTGCGGCCGGGCGGACGTTTTGTAATCTTTGAACGCGCTCCAATTGCAATGCGCGGCAAGCGCGTTCCATATGCCATGGCTGCCGACCTGGTTTTTCTTCATTTTCTGCGGCCCGCTAAACTCTATCTCAGGAAGCTTGAGCGATTGGGATTCGTACTGCTCGATCATCGGGTGATCGAGCTCGACATCGGATTTCATTTCATTCTGGCGCAGCGGCCGCGGTAAACCGGCCGGGTTCGAAATAAGGACTTGCGATGGCGGACGCCGCCTCAAAACAGAACCGCATTCAACGCGTAGTCGTCGTTGGCGGCGGCACGGCCGGGTGGATGGCGGCACTTTACATCAACCGTTTCATTCGGGCGATGAATGGCAAGGTGACTGTCGTCGAATCGCCGGCAATCGGCACGATCGGAGTCGGTGAGGCCACGATTCCGACACTGGTGCATTTCATCCGGCTGTTGAACCTCGACGAAAAGGAGTTCATGCGCCGCTGTTCGGCGACGTTTAAAGCTTGCCATCAAATTCGAAGACTGGATCAAGCCGGGCACCACGTATTGGCATCCTTTCGGCATTTGCCCGCGCGTAAACAACCTGGATTTGTTTCATTTCTGGCACAAGCGCCGTCTTGAGACTGGCGACAAGTTTGCTTACGCCGACTACTCGCCTCAGGTTTCGCTGGCCGAAGCCGAGAAATCACCGTGGCCATACGGCGGCACATCGCCGATTTTCGACATGGCCGGTTACGCCTATCATCTCGACGCCGCTGCCCTTGGCGATTACCTGCGCGAACTTTCGACTGCGGAAGGTGTCCAGCACTTATTTGGAACGGTGCAGGACGTTGTTCTGGACGAGCGCGGCTTTATTGCTCACCTTGAGATAGCCGGCGAGCGAAGCGTTGAAGGCGATCTATTCATCGATGCCACCGGGTTTGGCGGTCGCCTGATCGGCCAGGCACTCGGCGATCCCTGGATCGACTGGTCCCGCTACATGCTGTGTGACAAGGCGGTCGCGATGCCCCTGCCGCGCGACGAGCACTTTCCGCCCTACACGTTGTCGAAGGCGCTGCCTGCCGGGTGGATGTGGCGGATCACACTCAGCAACCGCACCGGCAACGGCTATGTCTATTCGAGCGCGCATCTGTCCGCTGACGCCGCGTGCGAGACGTTGATCGCGCAATCGGGTTTGCGCAAGCCCCGCACCGCCGATCCGCGACTCCTCGAACATCCGCGTCGGCAGACGCACGAATTTCTGGGTGCGGAACTGCGTATCCATCGGTTTGTCGTCGGGCTTCGTCGAGCCGCTTGAATCGACGGGCATTCATTTGATCACCAAAGCGGTGAGGCTGCTGGTCGATTATTTTCCTGACCTCGAATTCAACGATGCGCTCCGGCACGCCTACAATAACGCGATGGGTGCGATCTACGATGAGGTCAGGGATTTCATCATATTGCATTACATTCTGAGCCAACGCGACGAGGCTTTCTGGCGCGATGCGCGCAGAGGTCCCATTGCCGGAAACCTTGCGCGAAAGTCTCGCGCTGTACGATGAGACCGGCCGCATTCAGACTCCGCGGCTGCAGCTTTTCTCCGAACCAAACTACTTTTTCATTTTGGCCGGCGGCGGGCGCCTGCCGCGGCGGCCGATCGTCGAGGCCGATCTCGCACCAGTGGGCGAGATCTGGCACGTTTTGGATCGCGTCCGCGCTCAAAATCGGGAGTTCACGGCGCGCATGCCGGCTCACGGCGCCTATCTCGCCGAGCTTCACCACAGGCCTTTATGATGCCGGCCGCCGATCTCATCAGGCTGGTGGAGAATTTCCGCGCGCCGTTTGGCCTCGAACGTTCGGTTAAGATCACCCAGGAAGGCGTTGATAGGGAACGATATTTGCTGAGCGTCGGTCGCGCCGCCTTTGGCGAGCCGCCGCAAGACAAGCTGCTCGAAGCAGCCCGTGCGCTTCGGGTCCCGCAGCCTTTTGCGGAAGAGCTGAAAACGTCCGTGCGTGACGCGGACATTTTTCATTTTGGTTACGAGGCAGCGAACGGTCGCAGCATCTACAAGATATATTGTGAGTATGCGTCCAGCGCGCGCCGCGCTATGGCTGCTGCGAATGCCGCCCCGATCCTTGTTCATCTCGCTTATAAATGGTCGGCAGGCAACCCGGACAGTCGTGCAGTGACGCGCTATACTTGGTTGCCGTGTCGGACCGGCGTCGAATTGGAAAATCGACTGCGGACTTGGTGCCACAGGATCGTGCCCCAAATGCGCACCAATGCGTCTTCAGCCTGCTCTCCAGAGTTTGCGCTTTCGCCGATCCCGCAGAGATATCGTTGATGGAGGTCGAGGAACCGGGCAATCCGCGGCGCTCGTGTGACCTGAACGTGTACGATGCCGAGATGCGCCTTCATCAGGTTGTTGATTTGATCCAGGAAGCCGCGGCGGGACTTTCGGTCCGCCGAAGCGGGAAGTCCAAAGCGCTGTCGAAAGCGTGACAGATAAAATGCTCGGCCACTTGTCGGCCGGTGTTGGCAGGCACGGCAAGGAATTCGTGACGGTTTATTTCGGCGTGGAAGTCGCATTGAGCGCGCTCGTCACCAATATCGCTGTCGGGACGATTAGAACGTGCGTTACCGCGCGACCGCTATGCCGACTATTGCCTGTGGGATTACGAGCCGGTCGCGCCGACCGCGGGAAAGCTTCGCTGCGCCAATCTTCTGTGGCAGTCGATCGATGCCGCCGGCGGTGGCGAGCATCTCAAAACGGCGCTGATGGCGCTGCGCGAGGAGCTCGGCCCATTCCGCACCGTGTTCGGCGTCAAGAAGATCGCCGATCGGCTGAGCTTTGAGTTTTATTTTTACGATTACGAGCGGCTGGAACGCGACGTGTCGATCGCCAAGGTCCTCGAAAATTCTTTCGCCCTTCGTCGATTGCCCGCTGAACTACTCGGAAGGCCGGCCGTATTTCATGTTTTCGATCGATTTCGACGAAGACATCGCGGCCAGGCGCCGGCCGCTCGACATCATCAACGTCTATATCGGCAATCCCGGCAGCAGCGTGTCGTCGGGCATCTGCTACGAGTTTCCAAAGGCCGGTTTGCGGCTGGCGAATTTCTATTTCTTCTTCAACGCGCGAACGGAGATGAGCGACATCGTCGCCAAGGTGAATTGTTCCGCGCATCACGATCTGCGCGGGTCGCCGGTGAAGGAGATCCTTCGGCCGGAATTGCTGGATTGCGAGGTGATCGTCGTCGCCAACAAGAAGTTCAACGACGGCATCTATTTCTCGCGCATTAAGATCGATCCCTTGATCGGGTTTCTTGGACGCGAGCGGTTCCCGGAGGATCTCGTCGGCTTTGCCAAGCAGTATCGCGACGGCCTCGACCACATGCTATATGATGTCGGGATCGATTATGTGGTGGAAGACGGTGCCGTAAAGGTCGTCAAGAGCGCCTTTTACGGCCTGTTGTGAGTCGTGAGCGGCGTAGAGCGCGACAACCTGATCGGTGCCGCCGGGAGCCATGCCGGCGCAAGTGCGGTCAGTCTGACCGTTGAATACTGGCTCCAGGAGGACTCGTTGCAGCGTTTCGACCATCGCGAATACGTCTCGATGACGATGGAGTTCCGCTGCAATTTGCGGTGCGTCCATTGCATGATCGAAGACACGATGCACCGACTGGCGCCGGAGTTGGCCGACACGTTTCGATAAACTGTTGGCGGAGAACGCGCGAGCATCGCCGTTGGAAGGGCCTGATCCTGACCGGCTCGGAAATCACCTTGCGTCGCGATCTTGCCGAACTTGGCGCGCCGCGCGCGCGCGGCGGGCTTCGAGCACGTGCGCATCCAGACGCACGGCATGCATCTCGCGCGAGCAGGCATATTGCGACGCGCTGGTCGATGCCGGAGTTGACGAATATTTCGTAAGCGTCGCCGGTCCCGATGCCGAGACCCACGACGCCATCACGACAGTGCCGGGCTCGTTCGACAAGACCTTGCGCGGTCTTGAGATTCTCGAGGCAGATCCGGGCGTCGGTCACGCTGACCAACACGGTCGTGACCAAGCGAAGCTTCAAACTGTTGCCGGCGGTTGTCGATCGTCTCGCGCATTTGCGGCGGCTCGTTCAGATGGAGTTTTGGGTCTATTGGCCGATGAGCGAAGCGGACGACAAGGATCTGGTCGCCGTCCAACGCCGAAATCGCTGCCTTATCTGCGCGAGGCGGTCAGCCGCGCGCGCGCGCTGGGCCGCGGCGTCGAGGTGAAGAACTTTCCCGCAATGCCTGCTTGGGCGAAGACGGGGCGGCGCTGATGAACACCCAGCCGCAGTTGTTCATCGACCCGGCCTTTTGGCCCGAGTTCATGCGCAACGGCTTTTACCAGTGCGTCTATCGCGACCGCTGCGCCTCAACCGAATGTCTGGGCCTCAGCACCGCCTACATTGCCAAATACGGTTACGAGGAGAAGATTCTGCGTCCGATTGCCGCTCGTTCGCCGGCGCCGCAGACGCCCATCTCAATTGAGCCCTTGGACTGCATCGTGCGGGGGCTCAGTTCGTGCATCGGTCACCCTAGCCGATTGAGCCCAAATAGGACCCGGTGCCGGTAACGCACTGCCGCGTGCCTATTTTCTGGGCGCCGGTAGCCATGCATCGCGGGCGGCGTCGCAAATCCACATAAAGCCGCGAAGTTGTTTGTGCTCGCTCGAGCGGCAGAACTTTGCAATCGTGCGAGCGGAAACGTCACCGAATAACGTCAGTTATTAAGTTGAATTATCGCGATTAATTCGCTTGGGCCTCTTTAATGGGCGTGCTAACTAGTCTCCGTTCGGAGAGCCGTGAGGGGCCTCCGAAAACATTCACCAGTCGCGACCGTGTAGGTCGGCAGAGAAGGCGTATGCCCAAGCAATTGTTGATTTACGAAAAGGCCGTACCCGTCACCCGTAACCGGCACAAGGACGTGTCGATCAAAGCGGGCAATGATTACTGTTCGCCAAGGAAGTAAATTCGGTCCCGCTGCTGGCGTCCGAGTTCGATCTTAGCTCCAGCCGAATATGCGATCGTGTTTTCCGGCGAGGGCAAGGATGTCATGCCGGCGGTGCTTCTTGGTATTCGCGACCAGGAAAATCTTTACGTCGACGACAACGGCGCCTGGAATGCCAAGTACATTCCCGCCTTCGTGCGCCGCTATCCGTTCGTGTTTTCGAGCCAGGACAAGAACACCTTCAATCTTGTGCATCGATGAGGATTTCCTCGGCGTCAATCGCAAAGGCATCGGCGAGCGTCTGTTTGATGCGGAGGGCGAGCGCACGCAGTATCTGCGGAACGTGCTCGGTTTCCTTCAGGCCTATCAGGCGCAATTCGAGGCGACGCGCGCTTTCTGTCAGCGGCTGGTCGACCTCAATTTGCTGGAGGCGATGCAGGCGCAGTTCCGGCTTGCGGTCCGGGCAGCGCATCATGCTCGGCGGGTTCATGGCCGTGAACCGCGATCGGCTGCGAGCGCTTGCCGGGCGATGCGCTGGCGCGGCTGGCCGCAACCGGCGATCTCGACCTGATCTACGCGCACCTTCATTCGCAGCGGAATTTCACGCCGACTGCGGAGCGGGTGGTTCCGTTGCTCGAACCCGCAAGCCGGCGCCCGAGCCGGAGAAGGCAACGGCGGCTGCCACCAGCTGAGTACGAGTGACCGAGTAGCGTTGACAGTATGGGCCGCGAATGGCTTTGAGTATTCCGGCCTCAGCAAGCGAGCGATCTTCATCCCAAGATGTCACGTTACGCTTGTAGGAGCTCAGAGTGGCTTTCCCGTTTAAATCGACCGGTCTGTTCGGCAGGCCGTCCGGGCGCCCACCGTCTTCTCCACGCCCGCGCCATCGGCGCGGCGCTACCGCGTTGGTTTTGGCGCTCCCCGCCGAAAGCGGCTCGGCCGAATGTCGGCAGCCGGCTACGAGCGGCTGGTATTCGATCCGCTCGAGCCGCGGCTGCTGCTCAATGCCGATGTTCTGACGGTCAATCTCGCGCAGCAGGGTGCCGCGGCGCCGGTCGATCACAGCCTCATCGTGCAGATGGTGCAGGCAACCGAGCAGGTCAACAATCAAGCGGTTACTGTCCAGCGCGTCCAGGTCGTCGATCAGAGCGACAACAATGCGATCCTCGCGTTCGGCGACTTGAACGAGATATCGGCGACTCTCGATCGAGACCGGCAACGGCAACAACACGATCACCATCGACGCCACGTCGTTCGCCGGCCAGAAGGCGCCGGCGATTTCGATTGATGGCGGCAGCGGGCAGAACACCGTCGTCTTCGACAACTCGACGAACACCACCAACTGGCAGCTCACCGGACAAAATTCCGGCACGGTGAGCGGCGCCGGCGTCACCGCGTCGTTTCAGAATGTCGAGAATCTGACATCGGCGGCACCGCCAACCCCAATACGCTCACGGTCGAGCAGAGCGGCACGCTATCCGGCGTGTTCGACGGCGGTGCGGGACAAAATAATTCGCTGCTTCTCAATACGTGGGAGCATCAGTCCGCCGAAGCATCGATCGGGCCGCAATACGACACCATTACGCTTGACGGGCAGGCCTACAACTATACTGACGTTCAAAACGTCAACATCGGCGACCCGACGGAGATGGAGTTTAACTCCACTCTCGAGCGGGACGGTAACCGGCGCCACCATTACGATGGACGGCGAATTCCGGCGGCGGATTCAATTTTATTTCGAGTTCTTATAACTCGGGTCCGAAAATTCCCAAACGATGGACGTGACGCCGGACGCGGGATCGCAGTTCGAGGTTTACGTCGGCAGTGGAAATTCGCTGATCATCGATGGGTCGACCAACGGTGCGATCGATTTCTCCAGTTACAACACAAGTAATCCGACGCCGTTTCTCGTCGACGGAGGCGCCAATAACGTCGAGATCAAGGGTGCGGTCAGCGATAGTGCTGGCGTCACAATTGACGCCCAGTCGATAACGATCGATGCGAATGCGTCGATTACTGGCGGCACAGGCAGCGCCAACGGCGTTACCCTCGATGCGTCAGTCAGCAGCAATTATGCCGATAATGAGAGCTACATTGCGAGCCACAGCGGAGCGCCAACTATTACGACGGCGCTGCAGGGACCGCAGGGAGCGACGCCGCCTTATTATGCGTTTATCCTGGAGAACTCGGGCGCCACGATTAGCGCCAATACGATTGCGTTATCGGCAACGTCGGCGACGATCGCTTCGATAACAACAGACGGCACGAGCGAGGCGCTCGACAGCGCGACAATCACGACCTTCAACAGCGCCACCATCACCATTGACGGTACTGTCGAGGCGGTCGGCGCCCACAGCTCCGTCTCCGCCCTCACAAACGTCAATCTGACCGATACCGTGATGGCTTCGGACGGCGAGAACGTCAGCGCGATCTCGATTGCCGGCACTGATACGTCAGAAGTGGTGCTGAGTTCGGCAGCTTCTGTCTCCGGCGGCACCGTCGATCTTGCCGCCAACACGTCCGTCAATGTCACGATCGCCGCCGGCAATCTCGCCAACTCGTTTCTCGAGGGAACGTCGACGTTTGTGCCGCCGTCGGCGACTTCGTCGGAAGTCGAGGTAACGACCGACATCACCAATACGACCGAAGTCACGGTGCCGACCGGGGCCGTAATCACTCAAACGGGCAGCGGCACGATCGGTACGACCGGTGCAGCCGTGGCGCTGAGCGCGACGGACAACACCACCGTAACGACAACACTATCCACCATCCAGACTGCTTATCTCCCGATCTTCAACGGGGTTTTGGTCTACGCGACGGTGGACAGCGCAAATACGTTCGATCGCACCACCGAAGTGACTGTCGGCAACACCGCAAGTACGACGGAAGCGACGAGTTCGACGACGCCGATCATTAGCGCTGTGGGCGACGTCGATCTTACGGCGACAAGCGGCGGAGATGTCCAGAACATCGAGACGTCGGATTCTATCGGCACCGGCGAAAACAACGTCGGTAGTTCCCCAAACTCTCTCGGCGATACAACGCTCGTTCAAGTGCAGGCTGTTAATATTGAAGCGGGTGGAGTTGACGCTTCGGCGACAGCCTCGACGACCTACCTCGTTCAGTCGCACGTCGTTTCGAATACCGTCTACGGAGAGACCGAGGCGCTCGTTGACTATTCGTATATTGGTGCTGGCCTCGGCGGGCTGACAATCGACGCTCAGGACAATTCGGCGCTCACCGCCATCGGCAAGTCGTTCGATATCGATACCGAAAGCGTTCCGGGCATCGACACGATTGAGTTCGCCGTCACCAAATCCAGCGCGGTCAATACTTTCGACAAGAACGTTGAAGCGACGCTGTCTAATTCCATCGCCATTTCGGGCGGCGAGGTCACGGTCGAGGCAGTCAACAACACCACCATCGTCGCCTACGCGCAGACCGAAACCATCACCATTACGACAACTATTCTGGACAAAGCGCGGTTCTCGGTTGGCGGCACGTTTGCCGCCAATACGGTTCTCGGCCAGACCAGTGCGTCGATCGCCGGTTCTGCCGTCACGACCCAGACCGCAGATGCGACCGGAGCGAATCCAACGAATGTTGGCGACGTCCAGGTGCTGGCGGGTGACACGTCGGTAATTGATTCCGACGCCGAAGCCGGCGCGATCTCCACCGGCGGCGCCACCAATGCTACTGCCTCAGAGAACGTGGCCGTCAACGTTATCGGCTGGACCGGCGCATCGAGCTTGCAGTCGGCAACGATTAACGGCCTCCTCGGTACCGATTTCTGGACCACTGAAACACCATCGAATGTCACCGCCACGATCACCGGCTCGCAAATTACTGCGGCCGGCGCACTCGTTTTGATGGCGCTCGCCAATGGCACGGTCAATGCGACCGTCAGCAACGTCTCCCAGTCGACTGGATCCGCAACGGGTGGTTCGACTTCAGGCGCGACTGGTGGCGTGGTCGCAACCAACAAACTGAGCCGTCAGGCGCAGGCCTATATCAATAACACCGGGACGACCGCGTCGAATCCGATTTCTGCCGGCGGCGCGGTGTCGGTCACCGCGCAAGACAACGAAACCATCAATTCAAATTCGACGCTGATCACGAGCGCCGATGCCGTAACCACGGGTCTGATCAAGATTGCGCAACAGGCGCTCGCCAAAGTTCTTGGCTACGTGATTTCCGACAGCACCGACGGCGGGATCGTTCAGCTCAACAACGGCGCCAAGGTCATCCTGAATACGACCTATTCGACGTCGCGCTCGCTGTTTGCGCCGCTCGATACCGCGGTATCGGTCACCGTCACGACCGGCCAGACGGTGTTGGTCTCCAAGGGCTATCCGCCGAACCTCGGCACCGTCAACACCATTTACGTCTACACCGGTTTGGCCCCGCTCCCGACTAACCTCGAAGATACTGATTTCAACGGCAATGACTGGACCGCTGTCTCGGGTAACCCAGGCTCGGTCTACGAGTTCATGGGTGCCAACGGCACCTGGGTCAATCTCGGCACCGGCACGCCGTACATCACGACGTCGACCGGCTTGGCCTATACCGGCTCGACGGCTCCGACCTTCAACTCCACCCCTTCGGGCGTCGCCTTGGCGACGATGGAAGCGGCGAACTATACGAACCTGAACTACTGGTATCAGGAGCCTTACTCGCAACTCCTGCCGACCGGTTACAACATCAAGGCTGCCTCAGCTATCGGTGTCGGCGGCATTGTCATCCTCAACTCGGTGGATGGCGGCGCCACCGCGTACATCCTTTCGACAGATGTTTCCGCGGGTTCGGTCACGGTGGCGGCAAACGACAACGCAGCGATCACCGCCATCACCGATGTGACAGCCACCGCGTCCGGCGGCAGCGCCTTTGGTTCGGGCACGGAAGGCTCACCGTGGGCGAGCACCGTGCTTGCGGTCAATGCAACGATCACAGCGAACCAGGTGATCGGAACGGCGATCGCTTATATTACCGATAGTTCGGTAACCACCACCGATACGGCGCCGGATTTAGCGGGCGATGTGTCGCCCGACGTGTCGGTTACTGCGCTCAACTCAGACACCATCACAGCCAACACGCAGAGCTCGGTTACCGCGACCGGTAACAACACCGGCACGGCTGTCGGCATCATTCTGGCGTTCAATTCGATCGGCGCCGAGGTCAACAACATTCTGTCACTGGCGGTCAATGCGATCCTGGCGGCGAATGTTGCCGGCAGCACGGATCCCGCGGTCACCTCGGCTTACATCCAGGACTCAAATATCTCGTCAGCCGGCAATTTGACCGTGTCGGCAAATTCGACCGAAGCCATCACGTCGACGATTGGCAACAACACCACGTCCGACGCCATGGCGTTCGCCAATGCCAGCGGTTACACGGCTGCCGTCTCCGTCAGCAGCAACGAAGTCCATGCCGGCGTCACGGCCTATATCGACAACGATAACAGCACCGGCGGGAGGCCGTCGGGTGCCACAATCGTGGCGACTAAAGCGGCGTTGGTCAGCGCCTCCGACAATTCGTCGGTCAACGCCACCTCGCAGGAGACAACGGTCAATACGCCGACCAACGATGGCGGCGGCGGTCTGATCAACAGCTATGCCAATCTCGTCCTCGACAGTTACCAATACACCGACAAGTCCGGCACGCAGACACTGAACTACGGCGACAAGGTTTGGGTGAGTGCCGTAACGGTCAACAATATCCTCAGTATTGTCGGCCAAGGCTCCGAGAACACAGCCGTCGCCAATGGCGACCTCGTCGAGGATGCCCAAGGCAACTTTTGGCAATACGACGGTTCGTCGCCCGGTAACTACAATTTCTCGAGCCAGACCGATACGCAGCATCCCACGACGGATGCGGCGCCGAATTTCAACGACGGAAATTGGACGGAGATCGGTAACGCGTCGCAGGGAACGATCTACGAATTTATGGGGCCGGGCGGCACCACCGATTCCAGCGGCAACACCGTTCCGGGCACGAGCGTCAATCTTTCGACCCTCTCGACCTCGAGTACGTCGGGCTACAATTTCGGCAATGTCGAATACTGGAAGCCGCTGACCCAGAACAACATCATGCAAGCGGCGGAAGCCGACGTTGTTCTCGGCGTTGCCGGCGAGATCATGAACAACGACGACATATTCGGCAATACGATTGCCGCCTATGCGCTGATGGACTTCAACAACGTCCAGAGTTCCACGACCAGCTACGTCCAGAACGCCACCGTTACGCAAACCGGCAGCCTCTCGGTCAATTCGACGGACGCGGCGTCTATTACCGCCAACAATTCAAGTGTCGTCACGACAGGTACGATCGGCGCCAACAATGGCGGCGGTGACGGGTTCGGCGGTGTAATCGCCACCAACCAGGTCGATGGCGATGCTCTCGCTTATATCGACGATGCTTCGGTCACGACCACGACCGGCGATGTCGACGTTGAAGCCGACAATACGGCATTCATCAACGCCACCGAAACAACGATCCTTAACAGCGGCGGCAAGAGTATTTCGCTGCTCGCCGCCTTCAACGTGATCGGTTACAGCTCCGACAGCTTCCTCGGTTTGACGGTGGATGCGCTGCTTGGCGATAGCAGCCTGCTGGGCAATGAAACGCCCGATGCCACGCTGGCTTACATCACCAACTCGACTGTAACTGCCGGTGGCAGCGTTAACGTCACCGCGACGGACAGTGCGACGATTACCGTCGATGCTGGCAATTCCAGTACTGCGGCCAACAGCTCGAATTTGCTGTTCAGTTTCGAAGGTGGACCGTCGAGCCTCAATGCCGGTGGACTTCTCGCCACCAACATGGTTGCGACAACGACCAACGCTTACATCGATAGCGGCCTGAACGCGGCGCAAACCGGCCTCGGTTCGACGACAGTCACGGCAACAACCGGCTCGATCAACGTTTCGGCGACCGACCAATCGTCGGACACCGCCACGTCGATCTTGAATCTTTCGGCTGTGACGATGTCGAACGAGCAGGATCTCGTTTCGATTCTCGATCAACTTTTGACTACCAGCTACGCCTACACCAACGAATCGGGATGGCAGCTCGTGAATCCCGGTGACGAAGTGTTCGCCGGCTTCGATCCGAGCACTCATGCGGCGCTGATTTACACCTTTAACCAACCGACCAGCATGCTGCTGGATCTCGGTGGTGTTTCGACCGATCCAAGCCCCGTCAATTTCGCCACGTCGAGCTATTTCACGTTGCAGACGGAAGGCGAGCCGACGCTGACGTCCGTCGTCAACAGCGTCAATCTGGGCAATCTGACAACGGCCAACGCCAAAGGCGTCGGCTTCATCTTCGTGCTCAATAATGTGAGCGCGACGGCGAATGCCACCATTGTCGGCGCGACGGCGATTGCCAATTCGGGCGGGATCAGCGTCACGGCTAGCGAATCGGCGGCAATAAACGCGTTCGCCCAGAACAACATCACATCGTCAGGCGGTAGTTCGGGCATCACGCCGGTTGCGACTGCTGACGCTGGCAAGAGCGGCAGTCTTGCGCTGTCCGGCTCTGTCGTCACCAACTTGGTGAACTCGAGCGCGACGGCGGATGTGGATCGGGCGACTTACAACACCGCTGCAGCGCCGGGAGGCCTGGGGACCGTTGCGATCAATCCCGGAGACACGGTTCAGCTTGAGAACACGTCCGGTGAGGTTGTCGGCTCAGGCAGCTCCAGCGCTGTTATCAATCCCGGTGACGTCGTTTTGGACGGCTCCACCCTCTATGCATACAACGGTCTTGTTCCGCTGACGCTCGACTTGTCGTCAGCCGCGGCTTTCACCACCCTGTTTACGATTGAGCCCGGTGTTTTTACGGCGATCCAAGGCACCCTCGGCGCTGTTTATCAGTATCAAGCGTCGACTCCTACGACCGCCGATCTCTACACCATCAATTACACCGCCTCGCCGTGGAAGCTTTTGACGGCAGCCCAAGCGGAGCCGACGCTGTCGGCGGGCACAGGCGGCATTTCAGTTAATGCCGCAAACGCGGCGCAGCTCAATGCTGTGGCGCTCGTAGCGTCGGGGACGACCGGCGGCGGTGATCAGTCTTCTATTGGCCTGGTCCTCGCCTTCAATGCGCTGGGATACGACGCGCAGAACTTCCTGTTCAATTCGATGAGCAGTCTGTTGGGCGAGAATTTCGCTACGCCCGACCCATCGAATGCAACCGCGTACATTCACGACACGAACATCACGCAGGACTATGGCGACCTCGATGTCGAGGCGACAAGTTCGGAGCAGGTCAACGCAACCAACAGCAACGCCGCGATAACAACTGCTTCGGCGCTGTTCGATGCGAACGGCGATAGCTTTGGCGGTTCGCTCGCCAATAATGACGTCGATGGTAATGCGATTGCTTATATCGACGAGTCCGATCTATCGAGCGGTAGCTATCAGATCACTATCGGCGGCTCGCTCAACGTCGACGCCAGCAACGACACCGGCATTTATTCCAACGTGAAGCTGGTATCTTCATCGACGGTCACTAATGACGGCGGTGCGGGCGTTCTCAATTCGATTGTCGATGCGGCGACGCCGGCGACCTATACGACCACCCCAAGCTCTATCGCCAATCCGCCATACGACGGTCCGACGTCGCACGTTCGCGGCCTCGTCAACGGCGATACGGTAAGCGTTGCACAAGGCTACGACACCGTGACCGACACCATCGGTGCGGGCACGGAGAATACCGCCGTCAACCCCGGCGACGTCGTCGACGACAATGGAACCCTATATCGTTACATCGGTTCGGCGGCTGGCAATTATAATATGTCGCCGACCGCGGACACCACTAATCCAACCACCAACTCGATACCGAATTTTACCGATACAAATACGTGGGCGCAGATCGGCGGCACGGCCGGTGATGTCTATCAATACATGGGCCCCGGTACGGCTGCGTCTCCGGTCAACACCGATCTTTATAATACCAACTACACCAATCTGAATCTGTGGAAGCCGGTGCTGACGACGGACCTCGTCCCGCAGGGTCTCAACGTTACCGATTCAAACGCCACCGCTGCCGGCGGCATTCTCGTGCTGAACGATGTTGAATCGGCGACGACGGCTTACGTCACCAACGTTAAGATCGCCACCAGCACGATCAAAGTTGGTAACGTCACAATCGTCGCCAATGGCGGCACGATTTCCATCAATGCGGTTGAAAACGCGACGCTGTCGGCGACCAACGACAGCACGGTGACCAATTCTGGCGGCAGCGCACTGGCGGCCGGCAGCGAGTACTCCGGTAATGGCGTCCTCGCGACCAACTTGGTGCAGAGTTCAGCGAAGGCTTATTCGCTCAACGCCACGCTGACTTCCAATAGCGCGCTCTACGTGCTCGGCAGCGGCGGTACCGTCACGATCAATCCCGGCGACGTCGTCGAAGAGCCGGCATCGTCCGCGGCCGCAACGTTCTCCACGACGCCGTCGTCCGGCGATACCAACGTGCAGACTGTAGCGACTGGCGACACCGTTCAGCTTGGCGCGAATTACGATGCGGCGACCGATACGGTCGGCAGCAACGGACCGGACACGCAAGTCAATCCGGGGGACGTGGTGCTCGATGGAACCACCCTCTACCGATACGTTGGATCATCCGCGCAGGTCTGTGATTTAACTGGCGATCCGACAGCGACCGCTGCGCCCAACTTCAGCGACAGCACAACCTGGGCACAGATCGGCGGAACAGCCGGCGCGATTTACCAGTACGTCGGCACCGCGGGCAGTGTCGACCTCAACAACACCGACTACACGAATACGGCCGATTGGCAGCTCGTTCAGCCGGCGCTTTATCGTTATGTCGGCACGACTGCTCTTACGGGGGTCAGTCTGGCGGCGGGCGCGACGCCGCCTAACTTTGCCTCCGAAACCGGTGGCAACCCGAATTGGGCCCAGACCGGCCTGGCAACGATTTCAATCGACGCCAGCAATACCTCGGCGATCACCGCCAGCAATAGCGCCAACACGGGAAGTGGCGGCAAAGGCGGCGGCGTTGTGCTCGCCTTCAACACGCTCGGCTATCAGTCTCAAAACTGGCTCGCGAGTGCGCTCGATACGCTGCTGGGCGCTCCGGGTTTCGCCACGGACGGAAACGCAGACGTCAGTGCTTACGCGCAAAACTCCGTGCTCGACGCGAGCGCCGGCAGCATCGCGGTGGAAGCGACCGAACAGGCGCAGATATCGGCAACGACAAGCAACGCGACGTCATCGGTGGATTCCGGCCTTGCCAACGAGGACGGTTCGCTCGGCATCGGCGCCATACTCGCCAACAATATGATCAACGCCGACGCCGACGCGTACATTACGACGACGTCGACCGCGGCCGATGCAACGGCCGGCGGTGGCGGGATTTCGGTTGTCGCGCAGAACAACGCTTCGATCACGGCGTCGAACGATCAAGTTGTCATTGCGACGGCGATCAGCTCGCCGCAAACACTGCTCGCCACGTATCTCGGCAACGCCATCAACGACTATCAGTACACGTCGTCGTCTGGCACGCAGAGTCTGAGTAATGGCGATGAGGTCTATGACGGATTTAGCGGTCCGGACTATACCTCTCAATCCGGAAGCCCGGCGCTGCAGAACGGAAAAACCGTGCTGGCGCCGAATGGCATCGTGTATGAGTACACCGGTACTGGCGGAACGTTTAATCTCGCCAACCAGTCGGTTTTCACCTCGGCAAACGGCTTCTCGATTGCGTACTATACGACCGCCTACACGACGCCGGTCACGCTGAGCGTCGGCGATCTTGTCATCGGCAGCAACGGTGAGGTTTACCGTTACGACGTTCCTACCGACAGCCCGATCAATCTCTCGACGATATCGCTCTCCACGTCCGATCTGTTTGATCCGAACATCTATATCTACAGTGTCACGCCGGACCTTGTTGCTGCCACGAGTACGGGCAACGCGACAGTTCAGCCTAACCAGACGGTTCTCGGCGCTGACGGGTACGTCTATCAGTATACTGGCAGCACGGCCCTTAATTTCACTTCTACCGCTCCTTTAAGCGCGTAGAACTTCGACAGCGCATCCAGTTTCACGCGGGTGACGACCAATCTCGGCACGACCAATTACTCGGACACGAGCACTTGGCAGCCGCTGACTTACTCGATCCTGGCGAACTTGCCGGTCGTCAATATCACGCCCTCCAGCGCGACTGCGGTCGGCGCGATGTTTGTGCTCAACGATGTCAACAGCACGGTTTCGGCTACCGTGAACAACGGCGCGCTGTCGGCAGCCGGCGATCTGGTGATCTCGGCGCAGAACGAAGCGACCATCGATGCAGATAACACCAGTACGGTCACCGCCAATGGCGGCAGCCCGTTCGCGCCTCCTGGTCAGGGCAACTCGAAAGCCGGCAACGTCACCATTGCTTCGAACTATATTCTCGCCAGCACGATCGCGTCGGCAACCAATACGAGCCTGACCACTTCCGACTGCGGCAACGTCGATATTACTGCGCTTGGCGACGAGCTCGATTTCCGCCGAGATGGACTCGACCACCCAGGCCAATACGTCGACCATTGGCATCGTGCTCGCCTTCAACGCGATGGGATACGACGAGGTTGCCGGCTTCCTGGAGGGCACGGTCAACGCCCTGTTCGGCACCGATCTCGGCGCCGATCCCGACCTCATTGAGGCTTATGCGACCAACACGCCGATCAATGCAGCCGGCGGGGTTGCCATCACCGCCAACGACACGTCGACCATCACCGCCGACGTCAGCAATGCGTCGCTTGGCTTCCCGGATGTTGTGAACGGATCGAATTCGACGCTCGATTTCGCCAGCCGGTCTCAGCATCGGTGCGACGATCGCGTACAATGCGATTGATACCGACGTTGAAGCTTATGTCAGCCAGACGGGTACTAGCTCGTCGATCAATGTCACCGCAGGTCAAGGCGATATCGACATCGAGGCGAACGACGTCGCGACTGTCGCCTCTACGGTGATCACGCCGTCGATCAAGATTGGCATCAGCCTGACACCGGGTGGGTCGACCGCGGTCGGTATCAGTATCGCTCGCAATATTATCGACAGCACCGTGTCCGCGTCGGATCCCGGTCCCAGCAGCGGTAACGCTCTGGCGCTCACCGCGAACGACGGCAACATCAACATCACGGCGACCAATGCGTCGTCGATCAATGCGACTGCGGCTGCTGCTGCGATTGCCGCGGGCTTTTCACCCGCACAAAGTGGCGGAATCGCCGGTGGTGGCGCCGTCGGCATTAATACGATTATCGGCAGCGTCGAAGCGGAGACAGATGGCGTCGCGCTTACCGCGGCAGGCACCGGCGAGGGCAATGTAACGATTTCTGCCACTGACAATCGGTTGATCGTTGCTGAAGTTGCGGCCGTGGCCGCGGCGCTTGCGGCGGGTGGTTCGGTTGCACTTGGTGCAGCGGTTGCACTCAACCTCATCGGCTGGAACGGGACCGTTGCCGACGAGACGCAAGATTCCAGTGATCCGGTGCTGGTGACGGCGAGCGTTACCGGTGGCTCGATCACAGCGGGCGGCGCGGTTTCCGTCAAAGCGCTCGCGTCGGCGACGATCAGCGCCACCACTGCCGCTGCCAGCGTCTCCGTCGGCATTTCGCTCACGGGCGACGACGATAGCGGCGAGGAAGGCGAGGGCGGCGAGGCGGATTCGTCCGAGAGCGGCGGTGACACCGGCGACGTAGAAGAAGGTGAGGGCGGCAGTTCGACCTCGGCGGACGAAGAAGGGGAAGGCGAAACTGCAACGCGCGGTCGCTCCAATGCGGTATCCGAATCTCCGACTGACGAAGGCGAGGCTGACGGCGACACCGTCGATGAAGGCACTGACACTGACGGCGGCTCGGAAACCAACGAGGGTGAAGAGGGCGGCGCGGCGGCCGGTGAATCCGAGAATACTGCGTCGGAGGAAGGCAGCGGCGCCAACGGTGCGTCGGCGCAAAAGGGTAGCGCTACCTCGATCCTCTCGGGCTTGGGTCAAGGCGGCGGTCTGCTGCTTGGTCTTGGCGGTATCGTAAATTCGTCGCAAGCCGGTGGCTCCGCGACGCCGAACTACACGACCAGTTCGACAACGTCGGTTACCGACAATCAGACCTTGAGCACCGGTCAGACGGTTCAGCTCGATTCAGGTTTCGGCAACGCGACGTATTCGGTTGGAGGTGGTTCGTCCACGCAGCAAGTCGATCCGGGTCAGGTTATCAACGACAGCGGCGCGCTCTACCGCTACATCGGTACCGGCGACATCACTGCTGATCTTTCAACGGGCGGCACTCCGCCGGTTTTCACCAACGCCAGCAATTGGGCGCAGATAGGCGGTACGGCCGGCGACACTTACGAGTACATCGGTCCGTCCAACGCGCAGCTTGACCTCAACGATCAGGATTACAGCAACGCCGCGCTGTGGACGGATATCACCGGCGGTACGTCGAGCGGCAGCAGCACCAGCGCATCCTCCGTTCCTGAGGGGGTTGCCACCGCGACCCTTGGCGCCGGTCTTGGCTTCCTGCTGGGCGGCTCCTCGACTACACCGCCGTCGACCAGCGCGGATGAAGGCGAGGGTGGCGACGCAGGCGACGAGACCGATCCGGACGGCGCCAACAATCCAGACGAGGCTGGCAACGCGACTAGCGCCAACCAGGAAGCGTCCGGCGAAAGCGGTGACGCAGGATCAGGTACTGGGACAAATGGATCTTCCAACGATCCTTCGACCGCAAGTGTTGCCGCGGCCGGCGTCTACACCGAGAACAAGATCGCCACGACCGTGTCGGCGACGATCTCGGGCACGACGACCATCACTACGGGTTCGGGTGCGCAGAACGGCCTGAGCGTTACGGCCGGCGACTCGGCAAAAATCATGTCGTTCGACGGCGCCGCGTCGGTTTCGGCCAATTTCTCCGACGAAGACGGTGAGTCGGTTTCGATCGGCATCAGCATCGCTCGCAATACGATTCAGGATTCGGTCGAGGCCTCGGTCAGCGGCGTCGGCCAAATCGACGCGGTGGGTGCGCCGGTCGACATCGCGGCGACAAACAGTTCGACCATTGATGCCACCTCGATCGCCGCCTCGCTCTCGATCGCGGCCGGCGGTGAAGACGGCATGAGCGTTGCCGGTGGTGGTTCGCTCGCCGATAACCTGATCGGTACCGACACGACCGCGACGCTGTCGGACAGCACCGTCGGTTCTACCGGCGCAGTTGGCGCACTGAGCGTTACGGCGACGGACAGTTCAAACATCGACGCTGAGGTCGCGGCGTTCAGCGGCAGTGTGAGCATCGGAGGCGAAGACGGCACCGGCGTCGGTATCGGCGCGTCTCTCGCGCACAACCGGATCGGCGATGGGACCGACGCGGGCGCTGGCGAGGTCGACGCGTCGATCAGCGATTCATCCATCTCCAGCGGCACGATCGACGTTGCCGCAACATCGAGCCAGAGCGTCACGGCACAGGTCGATGCGGCATCGGTAGCACTGTCCGGCGGCGGTGAATCAAGTGTCGGCGTCGCCGGCGCCGGCGCCTTTGCCTTCAACGAGATCGCGGTTGGCGTCAGCGCCACGATCACAGGCGATGGCACTTCCGGCACCGACATCTCCTCGCAGGGCGTCACCGTTGCGGCGGCCGACACCGCGACCATCGACGCAACTGTGCTCGCCGGCTCCATCGCTGGGGGCTTCGGTGGGGAGGACAGTACGGATGTCTCTATCGGGGTCTCGTTCGCACGCAACTCGATCACCGATCCGGTCACAGCCTCGATCTCCGATGTTAGCTCGTTACTGACAGACGGCGGCGCCGTTTCGGTTACTGCCGAGGAAGGTGGCACGATCGATGCGATTGCAGCGGCGGTGGCGATCTCCGCCGCCGTAGGCGGCGAGAGTGGTATTGCCATCGCTGGTGGCGGTGCGCTCGCGGCGAACTTCATCGATGCCGATACGCAGGCCTTTATCTCCGATACCAATCTCGGCAACAGCAGCGGCAGCCTCGTCGGTTCGGTTACCGTCGCAGCGACCGACAGCTCGGCGATCTCCGCCACCATTGCGTCTATTGCTGCAACCGCCGGCTTGGGTGGCGAAACGGGCATCGGCGTCGCGATCGGCGTCTCGCTTGCCTACAACGAAATCGGCAACGCGACCGGCTTTAGCAACGGCACGGTGAGCGCCTACCTCTCTGACAGTTCGGTCTACAGCAACGGCGATGTCACGGTTGTCGCCAATACGAGCGGCACGATCAATGCGCTCACCGTGGCGGTCGCAGCGGCCCTCTCGGGCGGTGGCGAAACCGGTATCGGCGTCGCAGGCGCCGGTGTCGGCGTGTTCAATACCGTGCAGGTTGATGTTTCGGCTTACATCGACAACACCAGCACTACGACAGGATTAGCAACGGGAGCGATCCAGACGGCCGGATCGGTTACCGCGGCGGCTACCGACGCGGCAACGATCATTTCAACCGCTGGCGCTGCGGCGGTGGCGGCGAGCTTTGGCGGCGAGGCTGGCGTGTCGGTCGCGGTCGGCATGTCGATCGCGGCAAACATCATCAACGATCCTGTCTCGGCCTATATCAAGAACGTGGCGTCGCTCACGACCGGCAATTCCGGCGGCGTGAATCTTGCGCCGAGTACCTACCTGGTCAATTCCGGTAGCACGCAGATCGCGACTGTCGGCGACGGTCAGACCGTGCAACTCGCGGCCGGTTCGGGCAGCAGCTCCTATACCGCTTCAGACTTCGTCGATGGCAATAGCGGCACCGTTGCGGTCGATCCTGGTGAAATCGTTTCCAGCGGAACGGCGCTTTATCGCTACGTCGGTTCGGCAACCGCGACATTCACTCTTTCAAGCACGGACTTCACTAACAGCAGCAACTGGGCGCTAATCTCGCCGTCGACAACACCAACCGACGTGGTCGGTTCGACTGTTACGACCGGGGAATACGTCCAGAACGGTTCGACACTGTATGAGTATGTCGGATCGGCGCCGGACGTCTTCAACTTATCCGGAGAAACTGGCAGCAATCCTGAAATTCCGTCGCCGAATTTCAGCAACACGGCGTTGTGGAGTGTTGTCACGGCGACCTACACTGATGGCAGCGGCGCGCAGTCGCAAACGGTTATCCCAGGCGCCATCGTTAAGTCGGCTTCGAAATCTCTATCAATATATTGGCGTTGCCGCCGGAACCTACGATCTTACCGGATTGGCCGATGCGAATTCGTCGCATCCGGCACCGGACTTCACCGACGTCGCCAAGTGGCAGCTGCTGACAGCGACGTATGTGGTGGGCGCCGTCTCCACCTCAACGACAGTCCATGGCAACGATATCGTTCAGGACGGTTCGATCTTTTATCAGTATGTCAGCAACTTAGGTCCGGCGGCGTTCGACCTCTCAGGTGCCGCCGATAGCAGCTCGCCGAATTTCAGCGACACGACAACCTGGCAGCAGGTTGGAACGACCACCAGTGGCCTGGTCACGCCTGGCCAAGTCGTCCAGAGCGGGTCGAACTACTATCGTTATGTTGGATCGTCGGCAGCGACATTCGACCTGTCCGGGGTTTCCGACACCTATTCGGGTGATCCCTCGCCGAATTTCAGCAACACAAGCCAGTGGATGCAGATCGGCGGCACGTCGGGTGCGACGTACGAATATATCGGCAGCAGCAACCCTGCGACGCTCGATCTGAACAATCAGAACTACAACAACACGAGCGAGTGGCAGCAGGTCGGCTTCGTTGAAACCGCGGCACAAGGGACCGTAGCGCAGCAGCAGACGTTGGATGTCGGCGACACGGTCACCATCAGCAATACTTATTTCTACGGTGCGCAGTACAACGCATCGCAGGGCACGGAAACGCTGGCAGTAGGCACCCGCGTCGAGAACGCCGGCGGCACGGTCTACACTTACGTGGGCCAGGCCGGCTCGGTGAACCTGTCGACAACGAACTTCGGCAACGTGTCGCTTTGGCAGCTCACGCCGCCTGTGGTCTCAGGCAGCACCGAGTACGAATATATTGGACCGCAGAACAACAATTCGCTGAATCTCAACAACCAGAATTACGCCACATCCAGCCTCTGGAAGCAGGTCGGCCTTGTCGATGTCTCTGCACAAGAGAGCGCAACGATCCACGCCACGACCGTGGCCGCTGCGGTATCGCTTGCCGCAGGCGGCGAGACCGGCATTGCGGTCGCGGGCGGCGGTGCAGTCGCCGAGAACATCGTCGCGGCGGAGACGGAAGCGTACATCTCCGGGTCCGACCTTTCGAGCGTCGGCGGCGTTGAGGTTATCGCGACTGACAACTCCGATATCGAGTCGCTGGTTGCCGCGGTCGCCGCTTCGGTGTCGTTCGGCGGCGAAGCCGGCGTTGGCGTTGGCATCGGCGTATCGTTTGCCCAAAACGTCATCAACAACGGATCGGTTGGCGGGACCGGAGCGGTTCTTGCTTACATCTCGTCGTCACCGATCGACGCCACAGGCCTTGTCGATGTCGACGCGAGTGCTTCCGAGACGATCTCGTCCATGACGCTTGCTGCAGCGGTCGCCCTGTCGGGCGGCGGTGAAGCCGGCATTGGGGTTTCCGGTGCCGGGGTCGGCGTCGATAACCAGAGCAACGTGGATATTACTGCCTATATCGACGGCGGCGTCCACGACGATGCGATTACTGCTGGCGCCGTCACGGTCTCGGCCAGCGATACCTCCACCATTGACGCGTTCGCCGGGGCGGCAGCTCTGTCCGGTGGCTTCGGTGGCGAAGCGGGCTTAGCTGTGTCCATTGGCCTGTCGATTGCGGTCAACCAGATCCAGGATCCAGTCACCGCCTACATCACGGATGTTTCGCCGCTGAAGACCGGCAACGGTGCCGTCAATGTTACGGCCGACGAGGCTGCGGCGATCGAAGCGACATCGGTCGCGGCGGCGATTTCGCTCAGTATCGGCGGCGCGGCGGGTGTTGCGGTCGCTGGCGGTGGTGCCAGCGCTGAGAACAAGATCGAGGCCGAGACTGAAGCCTATATTTCAAATTCGACGCTCGGAACGGGCGCCGGCAATCAAGTTGGAGCGGTGACGGTCACAGCGACCGAATTTCATCCTCGATCACCGCCTTGGTCGCGGCGGTCGCTGGGGCGGTTGCCTTCGGCGGCGCGGCCGGCGTCGGCGTCGCGATCGGTGTTTCGGTCGCATTCAACCAGATCACGGATGGAACGTTCAGCGGCGCGGGTACGGTAGAGGCTTACGTCCTCAATACGCCGATGTATGCGACCGGCCTCGTTACCATCGATGCGACCTCGCTTCAGACCATCAGTGCCATTACCGCGGCCGGCGCCGTCGGTGTCGCCGGCGGTGGGGCCGCGGGCGTTGGCGTCGCGGCTGCAGGTGCGTCCGATGACAATTACATCTCGGTCAATACTCTTGCTTATCTGAGCGGTGGCAGCAGCGTTGTAACGGGCGGCGTCAGCATTGCCGCGAGCGACACGTCCAGCATCAGCGCGGTTGTCGGTACGGCATCTATCGCCGGCGGCTTCGGCGGCGCGGCCGGCGTTGCAGTGGCCCTTGGCCTGTCGATCGCACTCAACTCCATCGACAACAGCGTGATCGCCGACATCACCGGTGTTGGTTCGCTTTCGAGCGGCACGAACAGTGTGTCTGTTACCGCGACCGACGACGACACGATTTCCGCGACAGCTATAACGGCATCGTTCTCCGCTGCCGGGGGCGGTGCTGCAGGCGTTGGCGTCGCCGGCGGCGGCGCGAACGCGAACAACGTTATTTCGGTCGAGACAAAAGCCTACATCTCGGCCTCTACCCTGACTTCCGTCGGTGCGGTGACCGTGACCGCAATGGAGACCGGCTCGATCGCGGCGTTGATCGCGGCGTTGCGTGCTTCGGTTGCCATCGGCGGCGCCGCCGGCGTTGGTGTTTCGATCGGTAAATCGACTGCACATAACACTGTTGGTAACGGCGACGGGCAGGTCTTCGCTTACATACTCGACACCCCGATTACAGCGACCGGCATTGTAGCGGTCCATGCCACCTCATCGGAGACGATCAGTGCGTTGGTGGCCGCAGCCTCGGCTGCTCTGACGGGCGGTGGCGCAGCGGGCGTCGGCGTATCGTTCGGCGGCGCGTTCGGCTTCAACGATGTCACTGTATCGACGCAGGCATATATCGACGAGGGTATCGGAACCAACGACACGATCGCGACCGACAGCATCACGTCGACTGGCGTGAGCGTCGCGGCGATGGATACCGCGAACATAACCGCGGGTGTGGCCGCGGCGACCATTGGCGTGTCTCTAGCCGGTGCGGCCGGTGTCTCGGTCACGATCTCGCTTTCGATCGCGCGCAATACGATCAATGACGACCAGGAAGCCTATATCAACGGCGTAAAGACGTTGAATGCGGGCTTGGGAGCGATCACCGTCAAAGCGGTGGAAGGCGCAACCATAAACGCTGGTTCGATTGCTGCATCACTCGCCGCCGGCATCAGCGGCGTCGCTGGCGTCGCGGTTGCTGGCGCGGCGACGACCGCGGAAAATCTGATCGAGGTCGATGCAAACGCCTACATCCAGGACTCTTCGATCGCCAGCGCTGGCAATGTCACGGTCAAAAGTTCGGATACGTCGACGATCAACGCGATCGTCGACGCCGCATCCGCGGCGATTGGCGCCGGTATCGCCGGCGTCGGTGTCGCCTTCGGCGCCTCAGCGGCGCAGAATTACATCAACAATGGCACGATCGGCGGCCCTGCCGGTCAGGTCGAAGCGTACATTCTCAACTCCGGCATCACCGCTTCCGGGGTGCTGACTGTTCAAACCAATACCAGTGAGCGAATTTTCGCCCAGGTAGGCTCGGTTGCGGCAGCCCTCAGCGGCGGCCTGGTCGGTGTTTCGGTTGGCGTTGGTGTCGCTACCGCGATCAACGAGATCAGCATCAACGCCTACGCCTACATCAATGGCGACACCGACGGTCTCAGCCAGGCGCCGGTGGGAATCTCCGCCTCGAGCGGTGTTGCGGTCTCGGCAAACGACACGTCGAATATTACCGCCGAGGTCAATTCTACTGCCATCACAGCGGCGTTCGGTTTCGTTGGTGTCAGTATTGCGGTTGGCGTTTCTCAGGCGACCAACGAAATTAACAATAATATCGATGCTTACATCGAAAACGCGATCGTCAGCAGCACGGTGAATTTCACGACGACGAGCGGCGGGACCGACGTCCGAAGCCTGACGCCCGGCCAGACCGTGCAACTCGCGTCGAACTACGACACGCCGAATTACGTGGAAGGCAGCGGGGCCATAACTTCGTTGCTCAATCCGGGCAACGTTGTTCAGGACGGCAGCACCCTCTACCGCTACGTCGGCTCGTCCGCGCAGGATTTCGACCTTACGGGCAATCTGACCGATACAAATTCGCAGGATCCGTCGCCGAATTTCGCGGATGCCACGAAGTGGCTACCAATCGCGGGAACGGCGGGTGCGGTCTATCAATATATCGGTCCCGCAGACCCAGTCGACATCAACAATCAAGACTACACCAACGCCAGTTTGTGGAAACTGGTCACGCCATCGGTATCTGTGTCGGCGCAGGAAGCCGCAACGATTACTGCGAACGCCATGGCTGCCTCGGTCGCGATCAGTGGCGGCGCTGTTGCAGTGTCGGCCGCAGGCGGCGGTGCCGAAGCGACGAACTTTATCCACGACAACACGGAAGCCTACCTCAAGAACGGTGCGATTACCGCAACGGGGAACGTCTCGACCAGCGCGGAGTCGAACGCGCAGATCGACGCAGCTATCCTTGTTGCCGCGGTTGCCGCGGGGATTGGTGGCTTTGCGGGGGCCGCGTCGATCGGCGTCGGCGTTGCCGAGAATTATATCGGCTATCAGTTGGTGGACGGGCTCTTTCCTGAGGCGGATTCCAATCTCGTCGAGGCCTATTCTTCGGGAGCCAGCATCACCGCGGGCGGTGCATTCGACGAGACTGCCACCGATACTTCGTCGATCGATGCCAGCGTTGCGGCGCTTTCGGCGGCGCTCGTTGCGGGTGTTGCGGGTGACGCTCTCTCCGGGGCGGGCGCCACGGCTGAGAATTTTATCTCGGTCGACACCGAAGCGACTGTTTCAGGAAGCGGGGCATCCGGTATCACAGCCGGCTCGATCGATATCTACGCCGACGACAATTCAAACATCAACGCAACCGTTGCCGCGGTCTCGATAGCGGTCGCGGTCAGTCTGGGCAACTCATTGTCGATGAGCGAGTCGCTCGCGCAAAACACGATCGACAACGAGGTCCAAAGCTCGATCTCCGGCGCGACGGTAACGGCAAATGGCCCCGTTACGATCGATGCCATCGAGGATGCTTCCATTGCGACGCTCTCGGCTGCGGCGAGCGTCTCTGCAAGCATTGGATTCTTCGGGTAGCGCCGGCGCGGCGGTAGCGATCAACACGATCGACACCGATACGTCCGCTTTCCTCGAAATCCAGCTCGCTGACGGTGAACGACGGCGGTGCAGTTCTGATCAATGCCGACGATACATCGTCGGCGAGTGCGCTGACAGGTTCAGCGAGCATCGCGGGTGGCATCATCTCCATCGCTGCCGGCGGCTCGAGCGCTAACGACAGCATCACCAACAATGTCTCCGCCTACATCGACGCCTCGACGGTCTCGGCAAGCGGTAGCGCGGTGACGGTTGAAGCTTCGGCGCAGCCGGAGGCGTCCGCGACCGCCTACGGGGTAAGCGCAGGTGATCTGGCGATCGGCACATCGCTTGCGACCGTTACGCTCACTCCGACCGTGAGCGCGACTGTCGGGGGGCCGCACATCACGGTCGGCAGCCTTTCGATCCTCGCGAAATCTGAATTTGCCGTCCGATGGCAACCCTGCGGCATATGGGGACGCCACCGGCTCCAGCGGCGGCATCATTGCTGCTGTCGCAACCAACGTTACGACGACTAATAACGCCAACGTGACAGCAGGGCTTGGTGCGGAGGGCAACGTCGCCTCTGCGGCGGGTATGGTATTCGCGGTTGCCGGTGAGCTGCTGATTGTCGCTAACGGCAATACGGAGCAAAGCTCTAACGCGTTGAACGTTGCGATTGGCTTGGTTGCCGGAGGCGTCGCGGAAGCGACAGCCAACGCAACAAATAATACCACTTCGACGATTGGGAATTATGCGAATGTGACCGCCGGCACTGTCCAGATCGGTGCCAACGGCAATGACAATAACTATGCCTCGACGATCGCCGGCAGCGGTGGCGTTGTGGCGGGCGACGCCGTCGAGCCGACGACGAACGATACGGCAAATACGACAGCGTCCGTTGGACAGGACGCTGTCGTCGACGTCACTGGCGGCTCGTATATCAGTGCCTTCAATATCGGCGCAGCACATACGGCCACCGTCAACACGATGGTCATTGCCAACTCGAAAGGACTTCTCGCCGGTGCCGGCGAGCTTTCGACTGACAATGTCACGTCTAACGTCACAGCTCTGATCAACGGCAAGATTACGGCGCTTTCGATTGTCGGCGGCGCCGACAATACGTTCAATAAGCCCGAGCTCGCCGATAGCGATAACGTCAACGGCGATACTGGCGGACTTGCCAGCGGGGCAGGCGGCGAAGACAACGTCAATATCAGCTTCGACACATTGGTCATCATCGGCGCCGATGCTAACCTGACGGTTGACGGCACCAGCACCAATCCCGGTGCAATGTCGTTCTCGGCCTTCAACAGCTTTGACGGATACGACCAGATTACCTTCAAGACCGGCGGCGCATTGTCCGGCGCGGCAGCCGACATCACCATCCAAACTCAAAACGATGTCGCAGAAGTCGACGTTGAGGATGGTGCGCAGCTGTCAAGTATCGGCCAGATCAACATGTCGGCGGATGGCGGCGGCTCGCTGACGACGGAGATTTACGCGAACACTTACGGTGCGGTCACTGCGGCCGACACTGACAGCAGCATCTACATCACACCGACCAACGACATTCTGGTCGGCACTGTGACGCCGACCGCTGGCGATGTCGTCGGCTCCGGTCAAGCTAACACCACCGTCAACACTGGCGACATCGTCGACAAGAACGGCACTCTTTATCGTTACGTCGGGACCACTCCAGCCACTGTCGATTTCGCGTCGAACACCACAACCTTCAGCGGCAATCAGTGGCAGGCGGTCAGCACCTCAATCACCGCACAACTCGACATGAGTTTGATGGCGGGCGACAGCTCGACCTTCGTCGCGGATAGTTACGCCGTCAACGCATATGAAGACGCCTTTGCCGGATCGGTTGTCCCGCTCAGCGACGTCAATGCCAACGCATATGTGACGCAGACCAACGCGATAACGATCGGCTCAGGCGCAACGATTAATCTTGGCGGTAGCGCCAACCTTATCACGAACTTCCAGGTCGCCGCTGAAGCCTTCGCCCAAGCCAAGTCTTCAAGCTGGGTGAGCGCCGTCACTGGCGGTCTCGATTCTCTTACCGGCGGTAATCCGGCTTATCAGTTCAACGGCACCGCAGAATTCCACGGTGCTGGGCACGATTACGGTCGATGGTGCCATTCACACCGGCCTGAACCGCAACATCACGGTAGACTTCACTGCGGACGTCGTCGGTGACGGCGGAGCCACTACGATTGTCAATCCCGGCGACGTTGTTGAAGAGATCGTCAATGGTGTCGGCACCTCTTACGAATACACCGGCTCGGCCCCGATCACGCTTAATCTTTCCGCCTCGGGTACGACACCGAACTTCGGCGACGGTCAGTGGCAACTCGACACCGGCGCGATACCGACCATTGCGTCGGATAACTCGAGCATCGCTTTCACGAATGAAGTGGAGGAGGAGTCCTCCGGGCTCGTCACCTCGTACGAGAGCACCGAGTCGCAGTACAACAGCTACGTCGACATGCAGAATCAGATCGAGGCCGCCAACAACGGGGTTGGCGATCAGACGATCGGACAGCAGATTTCTTTCGATTATAACGAGATCCTGTCGCTTGAGGCGTCGCTCGCGAGCCAAGGCCTCATTGCGCTCAATAGCAATGGAACCCCAATAACCGACGCGGACGGCTTCGACATCATTGTACAGAAGCAGGTCCAGGCTCTTGTTATTGCGCCGTTCACGGCGGAAGCCGGCCAGATCTATCTGTTCGGCAATCAGATACAGGGTACCGGCACGCTCGACGCCCCGGACGAAGTCAGCGTCAACATCACGAATTACACAATCGCGTCGCTGGAAATCCAAGGCATTACTGTTCCGCAGAATATCGGCGGCGTTTACGTCAACGGCGCTCTCCTTGATGATGGCTCCGTGGTGGCCGACAACGCGGCGGTCAATACCGCCAATCAGAGCGGCTCTGGCGCTGCTTTCAATATCACTACGCTATCGCCGCCGCCGGCGCCGCCTTCGCCCGGCGGTACGCCGCTCGCCGCGATCACCATTACCAACAAAGAGGTTGCTCTGACGGCGGCGCAGGTTGCCGAAGGTCTGACGCAACCTGACATCATCGTCGATGGTGCAATCGACGCGCTGTTCTCATCGTTGACCATTTCTTCGTTTGGCGACATCGACGTTACCGATACCGCCACGATTGACGTCTTTTCGCAAAATTTCACGGCCGCCAACAACATCACCATCGACGAAGTGCAATTCTACGGTTCGGGTGATCCTTCCGGCCAGATTTTGGGAAGTCCTGCGGTCGCGGAGACCGCGCTCCCCAATGGTGAAGCTGATATTCTTTCGTACGAAAATTCGCCAGCGGTTGCGGTCAATCCGACTACGGGGGCACAGCTCGTCTCGCAGACGATTGAGATCGATGCCGAATATGTCGACATTAACGGCAGCATCACCGCCGGTCAGGCGAACGAGACGCTGACTCTCAATCCTTCCGACGTCGACTCGGAAATCGCCCAGTTCATAAAAGAAGGTGCGTCTTCGCCGCAGGCGCTGGCATTATCGCCATCCGAAGATCCGAACAACGACTTCCTGGTTTTCTACAATCCGGCGAACGGCGGCAGCATCGAAGTGCAGCCGGTATCGCTGGCCGGTGGCACGATCATCATCAAAGGTCACGTGGCCAGCACGTCGACCGCGACGCTGTACTCCTACGGCTATTACGGCGACGTCACCATCAACAACAACACTACCTACAATCTGACTGTCGACAGCATCAATGCACAGCAGGCCGGTAGCGGACTGGTCGATATCACCGACCTCAACCAGACCGACGGTAACAACAATGTCCTGGAGACAAAATATCTCTCCACGGCAGGCGGCGGGATGACGATCTCGACCAATTACGTCAATCCGACCACTGACGTCGCGGCGGGCGCCGGCACGGTAACGACGGCGGCTCAGCTGGTCATCACCGGTTCGATATCGGGCACCACGCTGACCATCACCGGCATTACACTCAACGGTAAGGCCGTAACGGCGAATGTGCTGACAGCTGGCGACATACTTGTCGGCGCTGGCGTGCTGTCGGGCACGACGATCGTAAAGCAGATTTCCAGCAGCGAGGTGGTTGATGGCGTCGGAGAAATCGGAGGCCTCGGCACCTACCAGATCAGCACCGCGCCGTCGCAGACGATAACGAACGGGTCATTCACCGTATCGAACTCAGCGGTGTTCACGCTCCAGCAGGGGCTGCGGTACAACTTCACGGTTGAATACGGCACGCAAACGGTCAACTCGCGGACTTATTCGACCAGTGCGTGGCTCGGAGCCATCAACCTCGGCAACTCGACAAACTACACACAAGGTACGCCGGTCGTCGTCGGCCAACCGACCGTTCTGGCGTCGAGCCTCTACTTCTTTCTAGACGGGGGTGAGGAAAGCTCAGCGTACATCTACAGCAACACAGCCCAGGTAACGAACGACCCCACATATACGCCGTACAAAAATTGGACGACCAGCACGTGGTACGGCAAGAAGACCTATTACGAAGAGGCGCAGGAAACCGTCGATACGACGAACATTGCCGACACGTCGATCAAGGCGGACATGCCGGTGATGGTGCAGTTCACCGGCACCAGTGCGGCCGACATCACCATCAATTCGCCCTACAGCAACGTCCAGATCCTGGGCAACCTGTCGAACGTCACCGGCACCACGTCGATTACGGCCGGCGGCACGATCACGCTGCCTACGCCCAACACCAACATCGAAGGTGTCAACGTCACGCTGTCGGCCGGCGGCAATATCGGCAGCAGTTCGCAGCCGATCAATGTCGTGCTGGCGCCGACCACTGGCTTGGCTGCGCTGCCGACATCTCAGACGCTCAATTTCGGCACCACGACCGTCAACAATAATCAGGTTGGCACGATCACTCTGACCAACGGTCAGAATTGGTCATCCTTGGGTTACACGGCGGGAAGCGGAATTTACGTTCAGGGAACGGATGCCGACGCCAATGGCGCGACGTTCAATCCAAGCAGTGCGACCGGATATTACAAGATTGCAAGCGTTAATGGCGACGAGCTAATTCTGACCGCGGCGTTGCTGGGGTCGTCCAAATCCAACGTCCACGATAGCGTCGCACCGGTCGTTGTCGACATCCAGGGCGGTTTGGTGGGAACGCCGGCCGCCGCGCAGGTGAACTTCAGCAACACGGGCACTAATGGCGTCATCACGCTGACGAACGGCACTGACTGGTCCAATCTAGGGTACCAGGTCGGCGAGGGCATCTATATCTCGTCGGGCGCGAACACCAACGAGGCCTTTAACGCGGCCGATCCGGGCACCTACTACACCATCACCGCGATGAACGGGTCGACGCTGACGCTGGCCGAGCTGCTCGGTACCACTGGGAGCAACGTTACCGCTGACTTCACGCCAGTGAGCATCGGATCGAGCGTGTCCGCGACCACGACCAACGGCGCGATTTACATCAATTCGCCGACCGAAGGTCTCCAGGTCGGCACCATCAGCGCCGGCGGCGATAGGGCCGTCAGCGTGACGGCGCTCGGGTCGATCATGGCGGCGGGCGGCAACGGCGGTTTCATCGGGGGCGGCAACGTCACTATCGATGCCGCGGCCGGGGGCTCCGTTGGTCTCGCGGATGCGCCGATCGAACTTAGCGTCGGGCAGGAATCCGCCGATCAGCTCAATCTCACTGCCACGGGCGACGTCTATCTCGAGCAGAAGCAGGGCAATCTGCCGATCTTCAAGATTGATACCGATGGTGCGGTCAATATCGACGTCGACAATGGCAGCGTCGTCAACGTCAACACGAACATTCAGCAAGACCCGCGAACGGTTGCTGAGCTCGAGCAAGGCGTGTGGACGTCGTTGCAGCTTACCGCTGGAACGGGCGGAGAGGCGAGCATCGAGTCTGCGCTGTCCGAATACCAAAGCAGCCAGCAGAACGAGTACGAGACTTATTGGACGTACCAGAACGAACTGGTGAACGGCGAAGTCGTTCTGCCGACCAGCGACATCAGCTACTACACCAGCGTTTATCAGGCTGAGGCGCTGACCAAGTATGCGGCAACCGACACGACCGACATCAACAACTTCGTCAACACGTCGATCAGTACACTAGAGCTCGCAGCGACCCAGCAATATTACAGCCTCGCCGCAATCTACGGGCCAGGCGGGACCTACGCACAGTCTGTGGCCAGCGGCGCCAGCAACTTCGACGGGGCCACGAATTCGCAAGTTACGGCGTCGACCAGTTCGGCCGAAACCCTTGCTGCCGACATCATCTACGGCAACGTTAACGGACTCGGGACACTTACCCTAGCGGTTGGCGGAAGCTGGGCGAGCCTCGGTTACGCGCCCGGCGAGGGCATCTACATCAACTCGTCGACCGATCCGAACAGCAATGGCGCGACCTTCGGCGCCAACGCGGCAAATCCATACTACACAATCGGAACGATCGTCGGGAACGTCATGACGCTGACGACGTCTTTGACGGTTGACGAAAGCGCGACAGTCAATATCGCGCCGGTCACGATCAACTCGCAAACCCCTAATCAGAGCACCGCTGGAACCACGACACAGACGACCGCTACCTTCCAGAGCGGCTCGCAAGCCACGCAAGTCAGCTTCCTCGGCACCGCGACGGAGTCGGTTGCGTTCGGTAACACCGGCACCAGCCCCAACAAGGCTGGCACGATCACGCTGACCAACGGCAGCAGCTGGTCATCGCTCGGCTTTACTGTTGGAAGCGGAATCTTCGTCGGCTCTTCGACCGACGACACCAATGCCAACGGCGCAAGCTTCGACGCGTCATCGGGAAATCCGTACTACACGATCGCCGCCATCAACGGGAACGTGCTGACGCTGCAGGTTGGTGAGACATTCGCGACACCGGAAAGCAGCGCGACGGTCAGTGTCGCGGCTGTCACGATCGGCGCCACGCCATCGGCAAGCACGCTAACGCCGTCGACCATTACCCTGGCTGAAGGCGGCAGCTGGCAGTCGCTTGGTTACACGGTCGGACAAGGGATCTTCGTCGGCTCTTCGACTGACGTGAACAGCAATGGCGCGACCTTCAATGCCAGTTCGGCCAACGCGTACTACACTATCACGGGCATCAACGGTGACGTGCTGACAGTCAGCGGACAGCTCACCACCGAGGCCACTGCTACTGTCAATCTCGCGCCGGTTGCCATTGCGGCAACTCCTTCGCAAAGCACCTTAAACGCGCCGAACACCATTACACTGTCCGGGGGCGTCAGCGGTTATAGCGTTGGCGGCGGAATCTTCGTCGGCTCGTCGTCCGATCCTAACAGCAACGGCGGGACGTTCACTGGCGGAAACTACTACACGATCACCGCGATCAACGGCGACGTGTTGACTTTAAGCTCGAGCGCCAGCCTGAAGGCACAGACGACACTTAACGTTGCGCCGGTAACGGTTGGCACGACGCCAAGCCTCACTTCGCACAATGTCACAACCTACTCAGCCGTCCAGACCACCGTCACTAGCAGCCTGAACGGGGCGACGCCCGTTGCCGCGACCGTCAACTTTAGCAACACCACCGACGGCACTGAAGGCTTGATCACGCTGACCAGCGGAACGTGGAACACTTCACAATACACGGTCGGCGATGGCATCTTTGTCGGTTCAGCCACCGACGCGAACGCGAACGGCACGTCCTTCACCGCCAATTCGGCCAATGGATATTATACAATCACGGCGATCAGCGGCTCGACGATCACTGTGAGTGCGCCGCTGGTGGCGGAAAAGAATGTCAACGTGACGGTCGCGCCAGTGACGATCACGTCGACGCCGACCAACGTTTCTATCGATGCTTATAATCCGTACGTTTACGATCCGAATTTCACCTACCTGATGACGCAGGCGGAGGTGAATGCAATCACGGGCAGCATCAAGGTATTTTCGCCGACAGAGTTGCTCTCGGCGATCAGCGCTGGTCTTCTCAACACCACGACGACGACGCAAACCGACGTAATCAACAGCACGACGGCGAACATCATTGCGTCGAGCGTCAACATTACCGCCAAGGGTACTGGCTCGAGTGGCAATATCGGCTCGCTGGTCAATCCGTATACCCAATTCAGCACGCCAAATACGATCGGCTACGTTGTCGGCACCTCGATCAACGGCACGCCCGTACAGCTCGCGCTCGCATCCGCGGAAGAGTCCGATCTGAACTTCCTGCAGACAATCCCCGTTGCAACGACCGTCAATTTCAGCGGCGATACGATGACGCTCGCCAACGGCGAGGATTGGAGCAACCCCGCGGTCGCTCTTAGCGGTACTCCGATCGTTGTTAACGGCGTTAGCGAAACCACTTATAGTCTAGCCACGCTGGTAGCGAATTCGCCCGCGGACTCGGTTTCTTTGTTCGTCGGCGGTAGTACGCTGAACGCGACCGAGAACGGCGCCTATCTGGTAATTGACAGCGTCAGCGGCTCAACGGTTACTTTCAAGATGGCGGCGGGCACGTCGCTCAATACGGAGACGAGCCAGCAGGTTCTCGTTGCTCCGGTCGTCACCAATCTTTCCAGCACCGACAAGAGCAGCATCACCAATAATGTTACCCCCACAGCGGAGTCGGTGATCTTCGGCAACGACGGCAACAGCGGCACGATTACGCTTGTCAACGGTACGTGGGATACGTCGAAATACACGGTCGGCCAGGGTATCTACGTTGGCTCAACTGACAGCGATCCGGACTCCAACGGCGCGACGTTCAGCGCGTCTCCCGGCGGCTACTACACCATCGGAGCAATCAGCGGCAGCGTGCTGACGCTGCAGTGGGGCGAGACCCTGACGCCGGAATCCGGCGCTCAGCAAGCCGGCGTTCAGGTCACCGTCGCGCCGGTCACGATCGATATTCAAAGCGGCGCAGCGAACGTCAAATACGTGCTGATCACGCAGAGCCGTGACATCGGCATTCTGCCGGCCTCGACCGGTGGCACGACTACCCCAGCCCTTCCGATCACGGCATCTGCCACTGGCTTTATCTATCTGGCGTCCGGCAATAACGACCTCGATCTGACCACCATCGTGTCGACGAGCGGCGACGACGTTCGTGTCCGCACCGAGGGCAATCTCATCAACGACGACCCAAGCGGCGTAAACGTTGAGGGCGGCGACATCGTCCTTGAGGGTGGTCAGGGCTATATCGGTACCCTCGACCAGCCCGTCACCATCGAGGTCGACACCGGCGGCAACCTTACGGCGCGTGCCCTCGACGACATCTACATAACTGCGAAGACGGGGGATATTCCGGTTGAAGGCATCTACACGCCCGACGGCGGCGTCTATTTGATCGCCGACGATGGCTCGATCTACGATGCAATTCAGTCGGATTACGCGAAGATCGAGGCTGACTGGATCGAATTGTACGCGCCGGAAGGCTATATCGGTGGCTCGACGGCTGCTGCCCCTTCATACGGCACCGGCGACGCTACTCTGGCCGACATCGATAACGTGCAACTCGATGCGCTGCATGTCGACACTGTCTACACCGGCAGCACGGCCTGGGCCGGCGGCGACAGCGGAGCGCTGCGTGTCTACGCGAAAGACAGCATCGACATCGACCAGACCAATGGCGATCTCGATCTGCTCGACGCCTATTCGGTCACCGGCGACGTCATGCTGGACGCGCAGGGAAATATCTACTCCTACAATCTGTCCGACCCGACCAACATCAATTCCTCAACGACGGGCCAAGACGCTAACGCCAGCATTTACGGCAACAATATCTGGGTCGAGGCTGGAATTGGCATGCCCGGCACGACCGCGGTCGGCGGCATCGGTGGCGGCGCCGTGCTCTCTTCTATCCTGCCGGCAGGCCCGCTCAACATCGTCTCGTCGTTCTCGAGCGGTGCGGACACGGGGAAGGTTACGGCGCTGTCGTCGAGCGTCAGTGCAACGTCGACGGCCGGCTACATCTACCTCGACGAAGTCAATATCCAGAACGAAGCTGGGCTGACGACGACGAGCAACGGCGACATCCAGCTCGAGTCCGTGAGCACCGGTACTTTCGGCATCGCCTTCATTACCGCTCTTGACGGCAACATTCTAAGCGGGCGCAGCGACGACACCGCGATCGTCAAGTCGGGCATGACCGATTTGATCGCCGGGCAGAACGTTGGCCAAGCCAGCTACAACGGTACCATCGGTGCCAACAAATACGGTGGCAGCGGTTTCATTGTCAGCACTACCGGTAACATTGAAGCCGAAGCGGTCGCTGGCAGCATCTGGCTGTGGAATATCGGCGCTCTCGTCGTCGGCGGCGTCTCGTCCGTATCTTCGCCGTTCGCGCTTTACGCACAGGACGGCACCATCACCATCAGGACGTCGAGCCCGCTCGACATCAGCGAGGACGTCGAAGCGGCCGACGACATCGTCAAGCAGGCCGGCCAGTCTGCAGAGGATGACGATAATCTCACCGTCGAATCCGGTGTCACGATCACCTCCACTGGAGGGTCGATTACGCTCGGCGCAGGCAACAATATTACGCTCGACGGATCGACCACCGGACAAAATGCCTTGGCCGGGGCGACGCTGAGCGCCGCCGATGCCATCATTCTGGATTCAGGCGATTTCGATACGTCATCGGCAACCGACACCGACGACATCACGGTTCAATCGGGGGCGAGCCTGACCGCAGGAACGACCGTTACCTTCAATTCGCCCGACAACATCACGATCGGCGCGGCGACGGTGAAGGGTGTCGGCATTACCCTGAATGCGGGAACCGATTACACCGGCGTCGATGTGCCGGCCGAGAGCACCAGCACGCTCATCAATACGGCGGTTGGGGCGACCGACGGCACGACCAATGACGTCAATCTACAAGCAGGCGCTAACCTGAACGCGCTAACCGGCAGCCTGGCGATCAACGCCGCCAACAACGTCACCATCGGCGCCGCGCAACTGACCGGCGCAAGCATTACCGTCAACGCCGGCAATCAGCCCAACACGACTGCGGCGTCCGACGGAACGATGGACAGCGTGACGTTTGAGGCGGGTTCGGTTCTCGACGCCACGACGACCACGCTGACCGTCAACGCCGGCAACGACATCACGCTCGATGGCCCGGTCGTCAACGGTCTGACCATCACCACGGCCGGAGCCAGCCTCACAGCCGAAACCGCGGTTTTGCTCGACGCCGGCAGCACCGCTACCACCAATCCAACCAACGCGAGCGATCTCGACAGCGTTACGGTTAATTCCGGTGCCAGCATTCAATCGACGACATCGTCGATCACGATCCAGGCGCCGAACGACATCACCATCGACGGCGTAGGCACGGCGCCGATTGGCGCGGCGCAGTTGACGGCGGCAACGACGATCACGCTGCAGGCCGGTTATCTGCCGGCAATTGCCGGCTTCGGGTCAAATAATGTGACCGTGAACGTCTTTGGATCGTTCACCGCGCCGACTTTGAACGTCGACACCGGCGGCGGCGCCGACACGGTCGAATTCAGCCCGTATGCGCTGGACGCCAACACCTTCGTCAATACCGGCGCCGGCAATGACGTCATTCACGTCTACGGCATGCCGGATCTGACGACCTATGCGAACTACCTCAGCAACGACGGGACGTTCGTAAACACTGTAAATCTCGACGGTGGCAACGGCGCGGACACCTACATCATCGACGCGACCGATGCGACCAACTACGTCATCAACGTCAACGATTCAGGTACCGATTACCTGGATGGTCAGAACAATCTGATCATCAACGGTGCGGCCACGGGCGAAGGGCAGGAATTCCTGCTGCGCACCAGCTTCGTTGCCATTCTCGAGTCGAATGGCGCGCCGGTCTACCAGCGCATCAACTACAACAACACGATCACCGGTGCGCTGCAGGTCAACGGCGGCAACGTCTCCAATGCCGCGTTCGGGAATTTCTTCTATCTCGACGGCAACTCGGCGGTCACGACCATCAATGCCGGCGACGGCGCCGACTTCTTCCAAGTCGGCCAAGTCTACGCGACGACCGACTTCAATTACAGTAACGGCAACCCGATCCTGGATAGCGCGCCGGGCGCTCTCGTCGGCGGTGTTGGCGCCCTTGCAGGCGATGGCCTGAATTTGACCGAGATCCAGCTTGGCGTGGATCCGGCCACTTACGCCGAACTGTCCGACGGCGTCGACTACTCGACGGTGCTCTATGGCGGCGCCGGCACCGACACCTTCGAAGTCTATGCGAACCAGGCCGATCTCTCGATGATCGGCGGCAGCGGCAACGACACGTTTATCGTTCGCGCCTTCCTGGTTGCCGCAGGCACCCACATCGGCGTGCAGGGCGGCAGCGGCAACGACACAATCGAATATAACGTCGACGCGCCGGTCGATATCGAAGGGGGCACCGGATTCAATACACTGGTGCTGCTCGGAACTGCTGCCAACGACACGTTCGTGGTCACGCAGGACGGTATCTTCGGCGGCGGCCTGAATATCACTTACACCAACATTCAGGCGGTCACGATCGACGGCCTTGAGGGCAACGACACCATCTATGTCGAGTCGACGCCTCAGGATGTGGTGACGACCATCAACGGCGGCGCCGGTGACGACACCACGATCGTTGGCGGCGACGTCACCGGCGCGGTGATCTCGTCGAGTTCCCAAGGGTCGTCCAGCGTCACCGACAATGCGGTGACCAGTAACGATAGCCAGTACAACAACATTTTCGCGGCCGGCCTCCAGGTCACGGTCGGCAACACCTCGGGCGGCGCGGTGATCAGCCAACCCTCGCAGGCGGTTGTCCATGTTGGGGATCCGAGCTCGATCACCTCCTTCACGGTGAGCGCGCCGACAGGTCTAGTCAGTGGCCAGACGGCTTATGTCAACGTGACTCCGACTCTGCCATCGGCAGAGTGGGGGGCGGAGCACGCGGATTCGCTGCAAGTTTCGGTCGACGGTGGCCAGACCTGGTCGGCAAGCGCTGTGCTTGCGTTTAGCGATAATAGCGGCGTCATTTCCGGCACGCAGACCGTGCTGATGCGCGCCGCGCCGACGACCAATTTCAGCTATACCCGGAACGAAACCATTGTCGTCGCGAGCACGATCTTCGCCGTCGGCGGCACACCTACTCAGAACGCGGCGCTCGATTCTCTCGTCCTGCCGGTCGTCAAGGTGACGCTGGAGACCAGTGCGACGGCCTTGGTCATCGATCAGGGCATAGCGACGACGACGAACACAACGGTCGATGGCCAGCAGGTCCCGATCACCACCTACGCGCAGCAAGCGTCGACGATTGTCGCCGGGCAAACGACGTACACCTACAATCTGTCGCTGAACCAACAGCCGGCTGCCGGTCAGACCGTCACAGTTACGCTAGCTGGCTTGTCTCAGACGGCGGGTGCGTCAACTCCGACGACATCGCTGCCGAGCGACATCGTGCTCAGCGGTTCTGGCGTTGTTAACAACGGTAACGGCACGTACAGCGTCACCTTTGAACTCGTCGGACTGGGATACGCCCCTGGCGATTACTGTATCGGCAACCGCGAACGCTACGCCGCAGGCGGAGCAGGACGTCGACATTGTTCAGTGGGTCTCGGCCAACACTGCGAGCGGCCCGTACACGACGACGGCACAAGAAGGCGGCGACGTCAGCCTGACGGTAGCGGCGACCAACACGCCCGGCGTGTTGCTGTTGGAGTCGCCCGGCTCGGCGGCCGTCACGCCGGCGCAGACCTACACCTATCAGATGGTGCTGACGGGTGCGCCCGTGAACAACAGCACGAATCCCGGTTCGGCCTACGTTCAGGTTGCGCTGGAGTCTGATGGGCAGACCTACGCGACGACAACCAATCCGTATTATACGATCCAGTCGATCAACGGGAACGTGATGACGCTGGCGCAGGGCCAGACGCTGACGTCCGAGACCGGCGTGATGCTCAATGTCGCGTCAGCGACGATCGATACGCAGGATCCCGATAATACGACACCGCAGTCGGCTGGGACCAACCAGGTCGTCAACGTCGATGGCACCACTGACACGATCACGCTGGCTAACGGCACCTGGTCGGACCTCGGCTTTGCCAACGGTGACGCTCTGGTCATCAACACGCCGACCGATGCCAACAGCAATGCCGTCTCGACCATCACCTATACCGCTGCGAACTGGAACGTCCCGGTTTCGATTACGCTGCACAACAATGCCAATTACGTTCTGCCGGGCAGCGGCGGCAACCAGGCCAGCAATCCGTCAACGGATATGAGCTTCCCGGCGCAGCCGCATACGCTCGCCAACATCCAGGGGCCGCTCATTGTCGACGGCAACACAGAAGCGGGACAGCCAACGCTGACCGCTTCAGTGGCGCTGCCCTATGAAACGCAGAACATCGCGGTCCCCGAGCCCACGGGCCCGGGTGAAGGCGCGGGCGAGCCGGGAATCGATTCACTCGAGATTTTCGACGACGGCACGCACGGCAACGAAGTCGGTTCGCTGACGACTTTTCCGCCAGATGCGCTGTTCGGAGCGCCTGTCAACACGGGCGACCCGAACTTCTACAGCGGCTATGGGGACAACATTAGCGGGCTCGATATTCCGCTTCTGGTGGTGCCGGCGACGCAGCCTACTGGCGAGACCATCACGTCTACGTCGATCACCAGCAACCTCGGCACCGTCTATGAAGACGGCATAAGCTTCGTTAATCTCGATGCGGTCGAGCTGTTCCTCGGCACCGGCAACGACACCATCAACATCGACACGACAGAGCCGACGCTTAACGCGACCGATGGCCATCAAACCATGATGGTGATCGAGGGCGGCGGCGGTGCCAACACCATTAACGTCATCGCCAGCAGCGATCCGCTGGTGCTTTACGGTAACGATTCCGGTGACGGTTCCAGCAGTGGTCCCAACAGCAGTCCGAACGGCAGCGATGCTGGCGGCGGCGTCGAATACAGCGGCCTGCCGAGCGAGCTGACGCCGGACGCCTACAACTTCATCGCCCAGGGCTACAGCTACGGCTACGACACCATCAATGCATCGGGCGCGACCGGCACCGTGGTTATCGTCGGCGGCCCGGACGGCAACACCATCACCGGTGGCTATGGCATCAACTGGATCGCCGGCAACGGCGGCGGCGACATCATCACCGCGTCGGGCACGCAGAATTACATCTTCGGCGACTCAAGCTTCATCGTCGGCGAAGAGCAGTCGGTCACCTTCGATAGCCAGACGTACTATGTCCTGAATCTGACCGACCCGATCGTGACCATCGACAACAACGGTACGTCGGCAGGTAGCAACGTCATCACCGTCACCGGCAGCGGCCAGAGCGTCGTGTTCGGCGACTATGCGACGATGCAGATCGACGGTCAGGCCCTCGGCATCGCCGATCCGTTCCAGGCCTTCGGCGTGCCTGAGGTCATTCAGACCATCGAGTCGGTCAACACCGGGCTCGGCGGCAACAACATCATCAATGTCAGCAACGTCAACAGCACCGACATCGTCATCGGCGGCGCCGGCGATGACCGGATCATTCTCGGCTCCGGCGGCCAGAACATCGTTCTCGGCGACAACGGCGAGATCGACTACACTTACAATGCGACGACGCAGATTGACGTGCTGACCTCGATCGAGTCGATCGATCCGGCGCATGGCGGCGACGACGTCATCAGCGGCCAGTGGGTCACCGGTCTGCCGACCGCCGTGACATTCGGCGACAGCAACGGCGCCGGTACCATCACGCTTGCCAGCGGCACCTGGGCGAGCCTTGGTTATGCGGTCGGCGAAGGCATCTACATTCAGGGCACCGGGACGAACGGCAACGGCGCGACCTTCGCCGGCAACAATTTCTACACCATCGCCGCGATCAGCAACGGCGGCGCGACGCTGACCTTGCAGGCCGGCGAAACCCTGACGGCGTCGCAGACAAGCACGACCGTCAATCTCGCGCCGGTCACGATCACCAGCTCATCGCCGCTCACCGGTGTGCTCAGTGCGGTGCCGACCGCGGTCGCATTCGGGTACTCCAGCAGCAACGTCGCAACGATCACGTTGGCGAGCGGCGGCAGTTGGGCAGCGCTCGGCTACACGGTTGGCCAGGGCGTCTATATCCAGGGCAACGGACCCAACGAAAACGGTACGAGCTTCAATCCGACCGCGGTCAACGCCTACTACACGATCGCCGCGATCAGCGGCGCGACACTCACCCTAAAAGCTGGCACTGTTTCGACTCCCGAAACCGGCGTGACGGTCAACCTGTCGCCGGTCGCGATCAGCATCGTCAGCAATGTCAATCGAAGCACGCTGGTTGGCGTCACGAGTCCGAACTCCGGCAGGCGCCGGCGACAACATCGTCATCGGCGGGATCGGTGACGACACCATCGATATCGGCGGCACGAAGAACACGGTGCTCGGCGATGACGGCCAGGCGATCTACACCAGCACGGGGCTGATCGCGTCGATTGCCTCTACCGACGCCGGTTTTGGCGGCAATGACATCATCAACGTCTCCGGTGGCGGCAATGCCATCATTGGCGGCGCGGGCGCGGACACGATTACGGTCGGCGGACCGAACAACACCATCCTCGGTGACGATGGCCAGGCCAGTTACAGCGCGACTGGCTTCGACTTGCTCACGTCGATCGGGACGATTTTCCCGACCGATGGCGGGAATGACGTCATCGACGTCGCAAGCGGCGACAATGCCATCATCGGCGGTTATGGCGCCGACACGATCACGGTCGGCGGACCGGATAATACGATCCTAGGCGACAACGGCGTGGCGACGTTCAGTGCCACGACCGGCGACGTCACTGAGGTGACTTCCTTCACCGGGCTTGCCGGTGACGTTCCAAGCGTCGGGGGCAACGACACCATCAACGTCAGCAGCGGCAATAACGTCATCATCGGCGGTTTCGGCGCCGACGCCATCACCATCGGCGGTTCCGGCAACACGGTGCTGGGCGACAATGGCGAGGCCTTCTTCAACAGCAATGGCGACGGTCTGCTGAGCAACAACAACGCGCTGGGCATTGCCATCGAGACGACGGACCAGACGCTCGGCGGCAACGACACCATCACGATCAATGGCACCGGCTCCGGCAACGTGATCTTCGGCGGCTCCGGCGCCGACGCCATTGCCGTCAACGGCAACGGCAACAACGTGATCTTCGGCGACAATGGCACCGCCAGCTACATCGATGGTGTGCTCACGGAGGTTGCGACGACGGGCGAGACTGCACCGGCGGAACTATTCGGTAATTTCGTGTTCTCGAGCTCCGAGTCGAACAACTCCGGCGTGGTCTACGGCGGCAACGACACCATCACCGTCGGTAACGGCAACAATGTGATTGTCGGCGGCCTCGGCGCCGACACGATCACGACCGGAACCGGCAGCAATGTGGTGCTGGGCGACAGCGGGTTTGCGGTATTCAATCCATCGACCGGTACGACGACGTCGTTCGGCAATCTCATCGAAGTCGCCTCGGATCCGGTTACATTTGCCTCTGGTGCACCGCAGCTCGATTTGACACTCGGCAGTACGAGCCTCGGAGTGTCGAGCGCCGATACGATCACGCTGGGCAACGGCAATAACGTCGTCATCGGTGGCGCGGATGCCGACACCATTGTCGTCGGCGCGACCGGCCAGAATGTCATCATCGGCGACGACGGCGAGGCTGACTATACCAACGGTATCCTGACCGATATTTTCTCGACCGACGGGACGCTCGGCATCGGCGGCAACGACACCATCAGCGGTCCCGGCGGCACGCCTGGCGGCTCAGGGAATAACGTCGTCATCGGCGGTATCGGAGCCGACACAGTCACGCTCGGCGGCGCCAATAACACGGTCATCGGCGACGACGGCAAAGCGACATTCGGCACGTCCGGCCAGTTGCTGACGATCACCACGCAGGATCCGACGTTCGGCGGTAACGACCTGATCACCGTCACCGGCGGCAACAACGTGATCTTCGGCGGCACCGGTGCCGACACGATCAAGGTGCAGGGTGCATCGTCCGGCAACGTCATCGTCGGCGACGACGGCGACGCGACGTTCGCCAGCGAGCCGGTCAGCAGTGCCGTCGCGACCAGCGTTCTCACGTACATCGAGACGACCAATCAGACCGACGGCGGCGATGACATCATCACCACCGGCGACGGTAACAATGTGATCCTTGGCGGCTCCGGCGCCGACACGATAACGGTCGGCAATGGCAGCAGCGTCATCCTGGGCGACAACGGCAATGCGACGTTCGCCGTCGCGCTAGCGAGTGGTTCGGTCGCTGCCAGTGACGCGACCTACAGCCGGACTCTGACCAATATTGAAACCACTGCTCAGAAAGCCAGCGGGACGCAGACGTCAGACCCGAGCGCGGGCGGCTTTGTCCATGGCGGCGATGACACCATCACCACAGGCAACGGCAATAACGTTATCATCGGCGGTCTCGGCGCTGACACCATTACCGCCGGCAACGGCAACAACATCGTGCTCGGCGACAGCGGCACGGCGAACTTTAACGCGACCACCGGAGTCCTCACCTCGATCTTCTCGACATTCGTCGGCTTTCCGGTCGGCGGCACGACGGATACCGGTACCTCGAGCAACGACACGATCGTGCTTGGCACCGCTAATGGCACCGGAACCGGCAACAACACCGTGTTCGGCGGCTCCGGTAACGACACCATTACGGTCTATGGCAACGGCAACAATGTCATCCTCGGCGATGACGGCGAAGCTCTGTACACGAACGGCATCATCACAACGGTCTTCAGCATCGACGCCCCGGATGGGGATGGCGGCAACGACACCATCCACGCACCCGGCAACGGCAACGACGTCGTTATTGGCGGGGTTGGCGCCGACACCATCGTCACCGGCAGCGGCAACAACTACCTCCTTGGCGACGACGGCGTGGTCGACTTTGTCACCATCAGCGCCGCCGCGGTGGTTAGCCGCGCTGAGACCGCTGACGCGTTCTATGGCGGCAACGACAATATCACCGCCGGTAATGGCGTCAATTCAGTCATCGGCGGCGATGGCAACGACACCGTTACGCTAGGCAACGGCAATGACGACATCGTCCTTGGCGACAACGGCGAGATCGTTCAGGCATTCGGCTCGGCCGGTGCCGTGCAACTCAATTCCGACGGCAATTCGCACCGCGACGTCGTCCTCGAAGAGATCGGCGAAATCACCGGAGCGATCGCGATTGACAGTGCAAGCGATGCGGCTTCAGCGACAGCGGCTTCGATTGCCGACGCGAATCTCATCTTGCTGGCCGGTGAGTTCAACGCAAACGGCTCGCAGACCATTTCCCAGACGTCAGGCGCATGGGACGCGCAGGCGTTGCTGCTGAGCCTGATACCGGATGGCAACGACACCATCACCGTCGGCAGCGGCAACGACGTGGTTATTGGCCAAGGCGGCAACAACACGATTACTGCGAACGGCGGTAACGACATGATCTTCGGCAACGGCGCGTCGAATACAGCGCCGGTCTCGTCGAACATTCCGTCAATCATCAATGCGGTCGACATCATCTCGTCAGCGGTTACGTCGATCGTGTTGCCAACCAGTGTGACCGGGACGACCAGCGAACTCGTAGTGCCGACGGTCAACCTGCTGCCGGCTGCGCTGACGACGAACACGCCGCAGCTGCAGATGCCGCCGCCTGGCTTCGGAACGCTCGGCAGCATTGCCGATAGCGGCAATCTTTCGCTGACCGGTGGGCAAAATCTGCAAGTGTTTGCTTCGGTCGTGCCGAGCGTTCTCGACGGTTCGCCGGCACTGCCGGGCTCGAACACCATCAATGGCGGGTCGGGCAACGATACGATCTTTGGCAATCTCGGCCAGATCGGTTCGCTGGTAACGACCGGCATTACGCAGATCGACAATCAGTTGGAAGGCCTGTCGGTGACGATGCTCGACATGCTTGACGAGCTGTCTTCATTGTCGACGGTTGCTGATGCGGTCGGTGGCGGGGCCGGCACCATCGCGTTTGAGAACAACACGATCACCGTGACAGGTGCGGGAAGCGATACGATCTTCGCCAACGTCGGCGAATATCTCATCCCCGATGTCGCGTTTGCCCAAGGTTCCGGCACGTTGGCGAGCAACGCGATCGCCCTCGATACCTATCTGCTCGACATGCAGGAGATCTTCGGCGACATGTCGTTCGTCGCCCATGAGGCGGGTTCGCGGATCGTTAGCAGCTATACGGGGCCCGCTGCGCATCTCCTTGAGATCGGGAATGATACGATCAATCTCACCGCCAATAGCGGCAACGATCTCGTTGTGGGTGATACCGGCATCATTCTGACGCCTGGCGTCGCACCGTCGTCCGATAATTGGGCGACCAACGTCCCGAGTGCGACGTTGACGTCGGTCCAGCAACAGCTTCAGACGCTCGAGTCGAACTTCGACTCCGCGCTCGTGACCCAATTCGCCACCGATCATCCTTTCACAACGATGGATGGTGCGGCGGCTTCAGCCGGAACCGGCTTCAACCTGGACATCGGCAACGACACGATTATGGGCGGCTCCGGCAACAGCACCATAATCGGAGACGACGCGTTTATCCTCGATCCTGTCATCGGCAGCGGAATGGATGGCGCGGATGGCGCCTCGACCTATCAAGCAATGATGGTGTCGGACGTCGACCGGCTATTCATCGGCGCCTACTCGGTGTCGGCCGCGGATGCGGAATCGTGGGGTTACCTGCCCGAGCTCGCCAACAAGGGCGGGACGGATTGGTCGAGCAATGACGGCTTCGTCCTCAACGATGCGACCAAGGCCGATATCACTATCGGTAGCGACAACATCAGCGCCGGAAGTGGTAGCGACCACATCTACGGCGATACCGCGTACCTGTTGCCGTCACTTGGATCGTCGCCGGGCTTGATTACGAGCTTCTACGCTTACGCGATTGATGAGCCGGGCCAGACGGGCACTTCCAATTTCGCCTATACGTATGGCTTCGGTGTCTTTGGATCGGTGCAGCAATGGGCCAGCGATCCGACGAGCCCCTCGAAATACGCAGTTGACGCCGATACGATCACGGGCGGTGCGGGCAATAACGTCATTTTCGGTGAGCTCGGAGACGACGTCATCACCGGCGGGGCGGGCAATGATGAGATTTCCGGAGGCTACGGCGTCAATACGGTCTCTGGCGGCGGCGGCACCAATTACCTGGAATTCAATCGTTCAACCGACACGCATGTCCAGGGCAGCGGTACCGACATCGCCCAGTCTTCGCTAAATGCTGGCGCGGGCAGTGCGCTTCTGGCGATGGCGTTCCAGTCGGTCGTCGGACTGGATCTGTCGATGAACGGCCTCGAGACGCTGATCCAGACGGATGGCTCAACGAGCTTGGTGCAAGTGGGCAACAACTATTATCTGTTCACAGCGGGTACGACGACCGGTGTGGAGCTGATCAGCGGCCTACGCCGGTTGTGGTCGGCACGGTTGGGGCTGGGGCCTGGATCTCCGCTTGGAGCGGTCGCGACGCCAACTGGCTACGATGTGGCGTGGCACAATTCTGTCACCGGCAATTACCAAGTGTGGGCGCTTAATAGTAGCGGTGTCTTACACGGGAATTGTGCTGCAGTCGGGCGGGGTCTCCGGGTCGAGTCTCGCGCTTGAGCAAATGGAGCTGACCTTCGGCCAGGACCTCAATGGCGATGGGACGATCGGGGTTCCTGGACAGCAGGTGACGGTTATCCAGACGGATGGCTCAACGAGCTTGGCGCAGGTAGGCAGTAACTATTATCTGCTTGCAGCAGGCACGATGAGAGGTGTGGAGCTGATCAGCGGCACGCCGGTTGTGGTCGGCACGGTTGGGGGTGGGGCCTGGACTCCGCTTGGAGCCGTCGCGACGCCAACTGGCTACGATGTGGCGTGGCACAATTCTGTCACCGGCAATTACCAAGTGTGGGCGCTTAATAGTAGCGGTGTCTTACACGGGAATTGTGTTGCAGTCGGGCGGGGTCTCCGGGTCGAGTCTCGCGCTTGAGCAAATGGAGCTGACCTTCGGCCAGGACCTCAATGGCGACGGGTTTGTTGGGGTGGTGACGCCGATCCGGACGGATGGCTCAACGACCTTGGCGCAAGTCAACAATAACTATTATTTGTTTGCAGCGGGTACGACGACCGGTGTGGAGCTGAACAACGGCGGCTACGCCGGTTGTGGTCGGCACGGTTGGGGCTGGGGCCTGGTCGCCGCTTGGAGCCGTCGCGACGCCAACTGGCTACGATGTGGCGTGGCACAATTCTGTCACCGGCAATTACCAAGTGTGGGCGCTTAATAGTAGCGGTGTCTTCACGGGACTTTGTTGCAGTCGGGCGGGGTCTCCGGGTCGAGTATCGCGCTTGAGCAAATGGAGCTGACCTTTGGCCAGGACCTCAATGGCGACGGGACTATCGGGGTTCCAGGACAGCAGGTGACGGTGATCCAGACGGATGGCTCAACGAGCTTGGCGCAGGTAGGCAGTAACTATTATCTGCTTGCAGCAGGCACGATGAGAGGTGTGGAGCTGATCAGCGGCATCGCCGGTTGTGGTCGGCACGGTTGGGGGTGGGGCCTGGATCGCCGCTTGGAGCCGTCGCGACGCCAACTGGCTACGATGTGGCGTGGCACAATTCTGTCACCGGCAATTACCAAGTGTGGGCGCTTAATAGTAGCGGTGTCTTTACGGGAGTTGTGCTGCAGCGGGCGGGGTCTCCGGGTCGAGTCTCGCGCTTGAGCAAATGGAGCTGACCTTCGGCCAGGACCTCAATGGCGACGGGATCACCGGAATTTACGCCGCTCCTGGAACGACGCTCGTTATCAATCAGCTTCTTAGCGGCCCAGCGGGGGTGGCGACGATTGGTGCCGGAGCAACACTTGAGCTTCAGGCCGCTGATTCTTCGACGGTTACCTTTGCAGCGGGCACGGGTAAGCTGATTATCGACCATTCGTCGACGTTTACCGGCCAAATCAAAGGCTTCACCGGTGACGGTGTGGTGGCAACGTCTGACATCATCGATCTTGAGGACGTCGCCAACCTGACGGCCACACGTTCCTTCAGCGGCACTGCGACCACCGGCAGTCTCACAGTGACCGACGCCGCAAATGACATAGCCCATATCTCGCTGGCCGGGATTTATTCGAGCTTCACCGCGTCGAACTTCTTCCTCTCTGAGTGACGGCGGTACGGGTACCTACGTGATAGATCCGCCGCCGAGCCAAACGCCGACGAGCGTGCTCAACGCAACGTCTATCCCTGCCCACCTGATGTCGAACGCACCGCTTCACGACGCAAATGCTGTCGTTGTTGCGCAACAGAGCAACAACAACGCGGATGTGCCGGCGCCTCTCGCCTTTATCGGATCGGGTGTCGTCGCTCCGGCGAGCAAAGAGCAGGCAGTCGCCGCGAGACTGGCCGAGGTTTCAACCGGAGCCGCCGGCGCTCAGGCCGCGTCTTCGACAGGAGTGGCTCGCGAGATTGTATCGCCGCAGGATGTCATTCGCGCCATCAAGACGAGCGAGATCTCGATCAAACGGGCCGACGGCGATGCCCGCGGTGCTGAACTGAAGAGTCGCGTTTGGCTGTTTGATGAACTCGAGGACGCGTTTGTGCCGCCGGCGCCGGAAGCCTTCACAATCACCGTCGAGCACGACAGAGCCAAGCCTGCGACATCGGACGCGGCCGAGTATGCGATGGGACTTGCGGCGTCCGCCATGATTGTGTCCGCTGAGCCCTCGTGGCGCGGAGCGCTTCGGCAGTTCGGACGGAAAGCCGCGCAGATCGTGGAGGGCGGGAAATGGACGCAATAACGGAGCGAGCTAAAAGCAGGACGCTGAAGAAATACGAGGCGTCGCCGATACCCTACGCTCGAAGACGGCGGCGATCCGATGCTGTCGCTATTTTCGCCTTTTGGGCCGTTGATTACGCGGGCAGCGATGCCTCAAACTCTGGTGGACCGCATCAACCGTTATGCGGATCGTGTGATCCATCCCGATAAGTCATCTGAATTTCTGCTTCCGAAAGAACTGGTTGTCGACGGCGGCGAGCAGTCCCTCATCAGGCAGACAGAGCACCTCATTCGGCGCTATTTACCGCTGATAGATGAACGGGCGGACGGCCAAATTAAGATCGACGTGTTCTGGATCGTCAGCCAGCGCTCTGGCACGCCAAGTCCGGTTCATTTCCACTCCTGCGATATTTCGGGGGTCTTCTACCTGAAATTGCCCGAACTCGCCGCCGAGGAGGAAGAACTGCAGAAGACCTATATTTCAGGCAGACAGGCTGGTTTCATCAATTTTCTGATTGGCGGCAAGCAACGCTTTTCGAAATCTTTGGTCAGCTTCCGGCCGAACGTAGGCGACTTTTACGTCTTCCCCGGTTGGTTGCTCCACGGTGCCGAGCCGTTCAAGGGCACGGGTGAGCGTCGCTCGCTCGCCTTCAACGCCTACGTCGATAGCGGTCAAGGTTGACGCACGGGCTGTTACAAGTAGGCTGCGCAGGACCATTCGACCATCACGCGTGTTCCGAAAGCGCTTTTAACGTGTGTGTCATCCCTTCGGGTGACGATCCGCTAAACCGCGCTGGTTCAAATGCGGAAATGGCGCGGCCGGCGCTGGCAGCCCCAGAAATGGCGAGAGCCTTTCCCAGCCATCACCATCGATAATATTCATCTCGAGCAAGTCGTCGGGTCGGTTCATGAAGTAGCGATGAACATCATCATAATGACGGTAGTACGCGCTGCGGAGTTTCTCCTGATCATATGTTGTCGTTTCATAAAGTAACATGCGCCGCTGAATTGGGATGTCTTCCTCACGCGAAGAAACAGGATAGTTCCGTATAATATACTCCATTGAACTCAGCCAGGAGGTGATTTCTCGTAACGTTAGGATAAATTTTGAATCCGGAAATTTATAATCGAGATATTTATAAAATACGGTAACGCCGTTGTCGGCGCCAGCATCGAGTGTCCGTAGTTCTTCGAATAACGGGTTATGAGATACGCGGGAATATCCTAAAATGCGAAAAGCATCGCACAACGTGGTCGTGCCTGTTCGGGCCAATCCAATTCCCCAGCATTTGTGTCGTAGAATGGACAAGAGTTTAACCCTCGCTTAATTAGTCCCTCGCTAGAGCTTAGGGGAGCTTTAAATGATTTTTTCATTCGTAGTCGATAGCGAACCTCGGTTCGCTTTTGAAGGCTATCATTTAGCGCGGTCTTTGGTGGAGCATTGCGGCGGCTTCGACAATATCCACGTGCATTTCACATCCGCGGTCAACGCACCGACAAGAGCCATTTTTTCCGAACTCGGTTGCCATCTGCACGATATTGAGCAATTCGGCGATGGGAAATTTTGCAACAAGATTTCACAACTCGAAAACCTCAAACCTTGCGCGTTTGATCAGGTAATTTTGCTCGATACGGACATGATTGTCGTCGCCGACTTCCGAAGTATGGTGACGACGAACGCGATACAGGCGAAGATCGTCGATTTTGCTAATCCTTCTATTGTCGCCCTGAAGGAGATAGCGGTAACGGCGGGCATGCCTGTCTCGGCCGCAAGAAGTGATGACGGATGGGATCGACAAACTGACGTCTTTGGGCAACTGCAATGGCGGCTTCTATGCCGTTCCAAGATCGCAGATTGACCAACTCTCATCGCAGTGGCGGCATTGGGCGTTGTGGCTGATTGAGCATGATGAGCCGTTAAGGAGGAGAAAGGCAAGCAGGGTCACGTCGATCAGGTAAGCATGTGGCTCGCCATTCATATGACTAACCTCCCTTTCGTAACAGCCCCGTCGAATTTGAATTACTATGTTCACATGGCCGGGTCTCATTCTTACTTTGACCCCTCTCGACCGATTGCTCTCCTTCATTATCACAGTTCATCTATTAACGTCCTCGGACTGATCGAGACATCATTCGTTTCCAGCGAAGCCGAAAGGATGGCCCTCGCGAGTGCAAATGCACAGATCGGGGCTGGATTTGACAACCAGCTGTTTTGGGATTTGCGGTACAGTCTTTTTCCCGAGCGTGGCTCAGGCGTCGGCTCGCGCGGGCAAAATCTTCAATACAAGCGCGAGCTGCTGCGTCTGCAAGGTATTGAAAATGCCGCAAGCGTGCTTGATGTCGGTTGCGGCGACTTAGAAGTTTTGAAGGACTTCGATCTCGAGGAATATATCGGCGTCGATCAATCTGAAACCGCCCTGGAAATTGCACGGCAGAAACGCCCTGACTGGAAATTCTTCCAGATTTGCGAACCGTCTGATCTGAAAAATTCGTTATCGGCAGACTACGTATTATGTTTTGAAGTGCTCATTCATCAAGGAAGGCGTGACGTTTACGACGAACTGATTGCGAGGCTTTCAGTAATAACGCATCAGGTCCTCATCGTTTCAGGCTATGACAGTGATACTGACGAGATACGGCGCAATCATATGACCTTTTTTCACGAGCCTTTGGTGGTGTCACTTCGGCAGACGGGCCGATTTCAGCACATTGAAAAAATCGCAGCACATACCGACGTAAGCGTCTATCGCTGCGAGAAATGATGACTTCTGCCATTAGAAGAGCCCCACTCCTAAAAGAAGCCGGGCTGAGTTGCTATTTTGATCGTTATTTATTCGGCTTCTGTTTTTAGAGCGACAACCTATCCGTGTTTAGGTTGTGGACGCTGCGTTTCCGGTTCGCTGATGGCGTCCAATTCGAGCTTCGCCTCCAAAGCTGCCTGCCCGTAAATATGAGCAAGCAACGTCAGATTATGTATCGCGGCGAGCTTCACTAACGTCTCTGACATGCCAACGAGATATTCGAGAATGTCGGAAAGTGTCGGTTCTGGCCGTTTCATTTCAACCCCCTTTGAAGAAAGCCGGATGATTCCGGCTTTGGGGATTGAGGGACGGGGGCTATCCGTGACGGTGTCCTATTTTGGACACTCTGCGATCGCCGCAATCAAAAAACATGATCGAATTAGAAACACTGGTTGCGGCACATCTTGCGACGTTGATAAGGACAAAGCTGAAGTTGCGGGCTAGGGCGAAGGTTTTTTTTCATAATTATGGACTTCGACTCCACACGATCAATCCCTAGTATTATCAGTACCTTGGCAAGGTTGAATCCCCGTAAGTCACTGAGTGGATTGGGGTTTCTATTGAAATTATAGGAAGTCCGGCCTATTTATGAGCCATGGCTGATCCTACGGACCATAATCCTAATATCGAAATTACCCCCGGAATGGTTGCGGCGGGTATCGAGGCCGCATCTTTGTGGGATGTCGGCGATGATCTGGAATGGCAGGTAATTGATATTTATCGGGAGATGGAGCGCGCTAGACGCCTAGCTATGGAAGATCGGAACCTCGCGGGAGAGCCTCTAGGGGATGATAAAGATAAGTATGGAACATCCCCGTAATAATCGTATGGCAACAAATCATATAGCGCTCTCGCGGATGGTCGCGGTCATGCCACTGGCCGTCCCCTTCGATTGGTCGATCAAGTATGTTCGGTATCGCGCGGTGTTCGTCTAAATCAGGTAATTGCATATTGTCGCACATCGTTTTGACGATGGGCATCTTGAAACGAAGTGGCAACTGGCAATGTGCAAACCCATTACGAAGTTCGCGTATCAGTGTCAGATCGTGGCGTGTCTTTTCGGCGAAAATTCCCATGGAATAAGCCATAGAAATTTTGTTTGAAAAGTTACTGAGCGGACCGTTCCTGCCGAACAGTTCGCCTGATCTAGTGCCCCTTAACCTGGATCGCACGGCCCTTTCAACCATCAACTCCGTCCAACTGGCTTGCAAAATTACGCAAGCGCGATCACTCTCACCATAGAACTCTTTCTCCATTTCTAGCCGTTGTTCAGACGTTGGAGATCCACTAGTCTTTGTGAACTCCTTGAAGGCTCTGACGTATGTTGGATCGGAAGCCATGGCACGCCACCCACAACGCGATAATGAAAATTACAGCGATGATGAAGCCCAACGACGCTTCATGATCGCTGTCAAAGCCGGACTGAATACCAAGCCAACCCCGCTCAAAAGTATCGTGCCAAAAGGGGTGCCGGCACAATCGAAGAAAAAGAAAAAAACAGAAGGTGGCCTAGCGTTGCCGTGGTGAAACCTCGGAAGTCGAAATGAGAGCCCTTAGCTTTGCGTTATGCGCCTTAATGGCAGGCGCTACCGTTGCGCCTGTTGAGGCAACCGCCCGCGATGTTTCAGGCAACGGGATGAGGGAAACCTGTGCAGCCACGACGCGCATCGATAGGACGGGGAGAGCCGATCTGGCAGACGCGTCGTACTGTCTTGGATTCATAACGGCCATTTTGTTTGCGGGAGAGCATCTTGAGGCGGAAAGCAGATTTTGCCCTGCTAGTGCAGTCACCGTCCAACAAGCTACCGCCGTATTCCTCAAGTACTTGAACGACAATCCGGAGAGCACCCATTATTCAGCCGAGAGCTTAGCCGTAGAAGCTTTTCAACAAGCGTGGCCATGCCCGCGATAGGAGTTGCCATGGAAAAAGATGACTTTACATCGGAAGACATCGCGACGTTTCAAAGTCTCTACGTCAAATTGCCCCCTTTGAAGTGGTCCTCCCTGATGTATGTTTTTGACCAGAGGAGGATACGGACGATGGGAAGGAAGAGGCATACGGCTGAAGAGATTGTCTCGAAGCTTCGGCAGGTTGATGTGCTAACGGCACAGGGCCATGCGGTGGCGGATGCGATCCGAGCGATTGGTGTAACGGAAGTGACCTATTATCGCTGGCGGAATGAGTACGGTGGCCTGAAGGGCGACCAGGTCAAGCGGCTGAAGGAGCTGGAAACCGAGAATGGCCGGCTGCGCCGGGCGGTCTCCGATCTGACGCTGGATAAGTTGATCCTGACAGAGGCCGCCAAGGGAAACTTCTAAGCCCCGCACGCCGCCGTGCGTGTGTGGATCATGTAAAGGCCGAGCTTGGTGTCTCCGAGCGACGGGCCTGCCGGGTTCTTCGGCAGCATCGATCCACGCAACGCAAGGCTCTGACGACGCCAGATGATGAGGCCGCACTGAAGGCCGACATCATCGCTCTTGCCCGCCAATACGGCCGCTATGGCTACCGCCGGATCACGGCGCTGCTACGCGAGGCCGGGTGGGCGGTGAACAAGAAGCGCGTTGAGCGGATCTGGCGGTGTGAGGGGCTAAAGGTCCCGGCCAAACAGCCCAAACGGGGCCGTCTGTGGCTCAACGACGGATCATGCATCCGGCTTCGGCCGGAGCGCCCCAACCATGTGTGGTCCTATGACTTCGTCGCGGATCGCACCCATGATGGCAAGCCTTCCGAATGCTGTGCGTGATCGACGAGTTCACGCGCGAGAGCCTGGCGATCCGGGTAGCCCGCAAGCTCAAAGCACCGACGTCATCGATGTTCTCGCCGACCTCTTCATACTGCGCGGCATTCCAACGCACATCCGTTCCGATAACGGCCCGGAGTTCGTCGCAACGGCACTTCGGGAATGGATTGCGGCCGTCGGAGCCAAGACCGCCTACATCGAACCTGGCAGCCCCTGGGAGAATGGCTACTGCGAAATCCTTCAACGGAAAACTGCGCGACGAACTGCTCAACGGGGAGATCTTCTACACGCTCAACGAGGCCAAGATCGTGATCGAGGCCTGGCGACGGCACTACAACACCGTACGTCCGCATTCATCGCTGGGATACCGGCCGCCGGCGCCTGAGGCTATCGTCTGGCCAACAACAAAACCGGTGGCACAAATGCAAACGCTAAACTAACATTCAACCCGGACCACCCAATGGGGGACGGTCACCGCGATGCAACGCTGCTAGCGTTGTTTGTCCTCGACAGGCAAGGCAAACTTGAGGATGGCCTGTGGCGAAAGATCAACGTTCGACTAGGCCGAACCGAGTAGGTCTAACCGCTCGTTAAAACGAAGTCGCCCCGGACGGCCATCCGAGGCGACTGATAATCTCAATGCGCTGCGCCGCGCGGAAACCTTATACCGCGAGCGTAGGCCCATGTCGACGAAGATCAATGTTTGGATCGCGGCTCGTCTTTTGCGACTGGTTCTTCTTTTAGCCAATCGGCTAGCGCGGAATGCAGGGCCACTAAATCTGATCGTGGCAAATGCATCGCAGAGAGAATTTCCATCGTCAAATTGAAAGACCAGATTTGCCGAGAGACTACCTACTGAATCCAATCGTTCAAATCGAATTACATTCTGGATCGTGTATCGACCTCCGGGGTTCGGTAGAGAATGTCGGCATTTGATCGCTCCTAGTGTGCTTGGCAGCTACCAGGATAGCGATGGCGGCGGCGGGGGTTATTCCCCGTCGCCGTCTAAAAATGGCAATTCAAGCTGAATAGGGAGGCGAACGGCGCGCAGTTTATTGAAGCGGCGGATCGCGCGGGCAGCCCTGTAGCGTAGCTCCGGCTTAATCAGGTTGCCGGTACATCAACCGCTTGCCAGTTGCGCCTTTGATGGCAGCAAGAGTGCGGTCAATGTCGCTGTAACCAAGTCCCGAGCGGTGATTGTAGCGGTGGTCGAACTCGGCAAGGTAACGGTGCAGGTGTTTCTCTTTGCAGTGCTGATAAACGCCGCGCATGCCGCGCTTGAAGATTGAGAAATAGCCCTCAATCGTATTCGTATAGACGTCACCGCGAACATATTCGCCCGCGCTGTGTTTTACTCTCTCGTGGCTCGAAACGTTCGGCCAGGAGTTCATATACAGATTGCTTTCATCGGTCATAAGCCGGGCCTCCCGCGCAACGTTTTCGCGCACGATTTTGCCCACGGTCAGCTTGTCGGCGACTGGCACATGGAATGGTCCGAACGCTCCCGCCGCGCTCCACCAGCGGATGATGGCGCGCTTATTACGCGGACCTTTGTTGGCGTACTTATAGGGACGACCCTGCCGATTTGGCGAAACGCGCGGCTGTTCGGTCGGGCCGTAATAGGTTTCGTCGGCTTCAACGATGCCGCTAGAGCCGGGGCCGCCAAGCGGGTCAACCCGCCAGCGCGCATGGCTTCGCGGATACGGTGGCACATGAACCACGCCGACTTGTAGTCGAGGCGAAGCGAGCGGCTAAGCTGATGAGCGCTGATGCCCTTCTTGCTGGCGTTGAGCAGAAAGAAGCCCATCAGCCACTTATTCAGGTCGATATGACTGCGCTCCATGACAGTCCCGGTAGTAACCGTGAAATCCTTGCGGCACTCCTTTTCGGCACACCGATACCAGCCCGGCTTTTTGGTCTTATAGGCGTGGTTGATCGTTCCGCAGTGCGAGCAAACCGGGCCATCCGGCCAGCGGAGGTTTTCGAGCCATTCCCGAGCGTTTTCGGGGGACTGGAAATGGGGGGCGGTAAAGGCGTTCGACATGGCTGAAATCCTCAAAACGTGAGGAAATACTACCGGTTGCGCTTTGTGGAGTCAAGTCCATAATGGTTTTTTTTCCTATGGTGTTGCGGGCCCGGTGGGTAGGGGATCTGCGCTCTTGCGTGGCGATACCATCGGCGAATCGATGTCCTGACAGGCGCGTTCCGGTGACGTAAGAAGAGTGCGCCATGAGGCAGTTGCGGGGATTCATTGCAGTCGCTGTCGGGATTCCTGCTGCCGCGATTGCCGGTCAGTTGTGGTGTCTGCCTGCGAAGGCCGATACGCTCGATTGGGCCTTGGCGCAGGCCTATCAGAACAATCCATCGCTGAATGCGCAACGCGCGGTGCTGCGGGCGACCGACGAAAATGTGCCCCAGGCGCTCTCAGGCTATCGCCCCAAGGTGAGTGTTACCGCCAATGGCGGTTATAACTATAACAATGAGACCTCTACGACTCCGGGCGGGGGGCGAACCAATCGTCGACATTTGCAGAGACGTTCGTCTCCCGCGGCTACGGCGCTTCCGCCAGCTATACGCTGTTCAACGGCTACCAAACGGCCAATCATGTGCGGCAGGCCGAAAGCCAGGTTGACGCCGCACGCGAAACGCTGCGCGTCACCGAGCAGCAAGTCCTGCTCGATGCCGCCACGGCGTATATGAACCTGCTTCGCGACAAGGCGATCCTCGATCTCAATCGCAGCAACGTCGAGGTGCTCTCCGAACAGCTCATGCAGACCCGCAGGCGGTATAAGGATGGTGAGCTCACACCGACCGACGTGGCGCAGTCGGCATCGCGGTTGGCGGCGGCCCGTTCGACATTGCTCAACGCATTGTCGAATTACACGACGTCGCAGGCCAATTATCGGCGCGTCATCGGTGTCGACGCCGGACGTCTGGCGCCGGGATCGCCGGTCGACCGGTTTTCGCCCAACGATTTGACCCAGGCGATCACCCAGGGCCAGGCGCAGAGCCCATCGGTGCTGGCGGCGGCTTACGGCGCCGATGTCGCCGAACTCACAGTCAAAATCAGTGAAGGCGCGCTCTATCCGAGCTTGATCCTGGCCGGATCGGTGTCGAAGGATTCGGACCCTGCCTTCGAGACGGACCGCGAAACCGACGCCTCGGTCGTTGGCTCCTTGTCGGTTCCGATCTACCAGGGCGGCGCCGAATATTCGGCCATCCGTCAATCGAAGGAGACGCTCGGTCAGCAACGGCTCAATATCGATGTCAACCGCGATCAGGCGCGCGCCACGGTGGTGCAGAACTGGGCGCAGCTCATTGCCGCGAAGGGGGAGATCGAGGCGACCGCGGTCCAGGTCAACGGGGCCGAGATCGCGCTTAACGGCGTGCGCGGGGAGGCCCGTGTCGGACAGCGCACCACGCTCGATGTGCTCAACGCGCAACAGGAGCTGGTCAACGCGCGCGTTGCGCTCGTCACCGCGCAACACGATCGCGTCGTTGCGTCCTATGCCCTGCTGGCTGCTGTCGGCGGCTTGTCGATACAGCACCTCGGTCTCAATGTGCCGATCTACGATCCGATGGTGCATTACCAGCAGGTCCGCGATGCTTGGGCGGGCGTTCGTACTCCTGACGGGCGATAGTCCGATTGTAATAGCGCGGCTCAGTCTCAGTGCGCGTCATCGCGCGGCGCGGGCGGTGTGCCGTGGCTATGGAATGACTCGATGGTCTTGAGCCCCCAGGCCTGGCCCTTCTTCCGTTCCGCCTCATTCCAGACGATGGTTTTCCAATCCGGTGCGAGGATCAGCCGCGCGCCGGCGTTGGCGACTTCGACGCGGTTGCCGCCGGGTTCGTATAAGTAGAGGAAGAACGTCTGCTGGATGGCGTGCTTGTGCGGGCCGGTCTCGATGTACACGCCGTTCTCGAGCGCGATGTCGGCGGCGCGCAGCACGTCCTCGCGGCTGTCGACCGCGAAGGTCACGTGATGGAAGCGGCCCGGCACGCCGGAATGGTCGAGCGAGATTGCGAGGTCGTAGGACTTGTTGGTGCAGGTGAGCCAGATCGCCTGCTCGCCTGTCTCGAACACGATCTGCTCGGTCATGCGCATGCCGAGCTTCTCCATGAAGAAGCGCCGGGCGCCCGGAATATCGATGGCGAAGAAATTGAGATGATCAAGGCGGCGCACCGACATGCCGCGCGCCGGATATTTCTGCGCCTGGTTCTTCAGCGCGGGTTTTAGCTCGGGAGGCGGCTGATACCACTCGGTCTCGTAATAGAGCTCGATCAGGTGGCCGTCGGGATCGCGACACTGATAGGCAGGGCCGTGGCCGATGTCGCCGTCGATCCAGCCGACATGATGGGTTGAGTCTTTCAGCGCGGCGACGCGCCGCTCCAGCGCCTTGGCGCTGCGGGCGCGGAACGCGGTGTGCACGAGGCCCGTGGTGTTCGACGCGGTGAGCTTGAGCGTCGAGCGCTCGTAATCGTCCCAGCCGCGCAGATAGACGCTCTCGCCGTTGCGGCCGGACTTGGTCATGCCGAACACGGTGGTGAAGAACTTCAGCGATTCATCGGGCTTCGGCGTCAGAATCTCGACATGGCCGAGATGCGCCAGATCCATGTTCGGTTCTGGTATGTTCGGTTCGGTCACGCGGGGCCTCCTGCGGTCGTAGGGCAATGTGCGGCTTGGCGTACCGAGCCGCTCCATGGTGCACAAGTTCTTGACTGCACAAGCCCTCTCGTTCTTGCGATGCGGTTCGCACCCAAGTCATCGTCACGGAGCGAGCGCAAAGTCGCATGAGGTGTGGCTTTATTTCGTGTTGGCGATGCCGTGATCGCGCGGGCTGCGTTCGATCAGGCCGTGGAGGACGCTGGCTCGGTGTTTTCGCCCTGACTCGCAACAGAAGCTGACGGGAAAAACATGCTATCTCACTCGGAAATGATGCCACGTTCGATGAGCTCTTTCACGAGACGCGCGGCAGAGGCCGCCGGCGGTTGAATACCGTCAATCACTAGATCGGCCGACGCCGCTGCGCGTTCACTCACCGTCAGATACGTGCGGCGAAGCAACGGGTAGTCTTGCATATACCGCATTAGCCATGGAATGAAATCGGTGGCGGCACTCAGCTTCGGGCTTCGTGCGACATTGTCCAAGAAAACAAGATTGGCGCGCGCCAGGGCGACGTCGAGCGGCGTATCGATCCATATCGAGAGATCAATGAAAGCACCCGTCGCATGATGCACTCGACCGAATGCGGTCTCGAATAAAACTAATGTGCGGGACGCGCCTTCGTTTCCTGCCGCAGTCAGTCGATCAAGCTCCGCGATTAATGCGGTGAGTGTGAGTTCGTTTGGGTCCCCGTTACGCCGTATCCAATCCTGGATTTGGTGTTCATCCATGCCTGGATGGAAACGATCGTAAGCGACGGTTTCCGCTCGTGGGTAGTCCCGCGACAAAAGCTTCAACAGCGTGGTTTTGCCGGAGCCGGGAAGGCCGGATAGACCGACAACGAAAGGCCTATCGGACATGCTGTCTCTCTCCTGGGGAAAGCGACGTCCCCCCGCAGAAATCTTGACTGGCGCGTCGTGCGACAACCCTTTCGCCTGCGAGGGCATCCGGTTTGAGCAATACGCTTTGGTCAATGAAAGATATGGCCGAAGTGACTGACGCTAAAACTGCTGTTTGGTAAGTTTGGAAATAAAAATTCGCAAAAACGCGATTTATCTCAACGGATCAAAGCCTTACGCGATTGCGCTTGTTTCCGCTCGCCCCCGCCTCCGATCGCAGTCAAGGGTAAACTCCGGCGGGGACCCAGCGCAACAATCCTGGATTCCCGCTTGCGCGGGAATGAGCGGAGAAACCGACGCCGTCATGCCCGCACTTGTTGCGGGCATCTCGATCGCGTGGCTATGCCGTACCGAATGAATTGGGATTGCCGGATCAAGTCCGGCAATAACCAAAGGAAGTCATCGGGAAGAGCTGACAGATCCAGACGGCAGCTTATGCGACAAGGCTTCGGCTCAGGCCCTGGCCTTTTTTCTCGCTTTTTCCTTGCGACGGGCATAGCGGGCGTCGCGGTCGGCTTTGGCGGCGATCTGGCGGGCGGCCTCGCGTTCGGCCTCTTCCTTTGCCAAACGGGCGGCCTCTGCCGCGGCAGCCGCGGCCGCTACGGCGGCCTCTGCGGCCTCGCGGGCCTTGCGTTCGGCCTTCTCCGCCTCGCGGGCTTGTCTGGCGATGGCGCGCTCGGCGGCCTCGGCTGCCCGCTTTTGCGCCGCCTCGGCGGCGCCGGGGTCCGCGGCCTTGGCCTTAAAGCGTTCCAGCAACGCCTTCTTGGCGCTGGCCGCATTCGTCTGCCGCTCGACAAAATCCAGCTCTTTGGACCGTGCTTTACCCATATCCTCCGTCCTCGTGGGAGCTTCGCGCTCCGGTTAACACGCTATCCAGCGCATGATTGTGAAAAACTTGCCCGCGGACTTGATCCGCGGGCGGGCTCCGGCTTTCAAATAGATCATTCGGCGTCAAAATCCCAGACCTGCCAAGACTTGCCGCAAAGATTTGCCCGCAAAGACTTGCCGGCAAAGACTTGGCTTGTATTCTCTGCCGGAGGGCCCTAGCGGCGTGGCCGCCAGCCGATCACGGTGGCCTCGATGCGCTCGCCGGTCTCTATATTGTGCCAATCCGTGGCCGTCCACCGGCACAGGAACGGCACCAGGTAAGTGCCAACGTGGTCCTCGCACAAGAGTTCAAGCGGCTGATCCACAGGCGGATCGCCGTCATGGGAAAAGGCGTCCAGCCGCTCTTGCCGTGTGGCCATTGGTTCAAAGCTCTTGGGTCCAAAGCTCTTGGGTTGTGTTCTTGGGGTTATGTTCTTGGGCTATGTTCTTCGCCTATGGCTCCCGGAGAGCTTACGGAGCTCGGCGAGCGCCCGGCCGGCCATGCGGCCGAGCTTCACGGCGGTCACTTCTTCCGGGCTCGGCGGCGCCATGCCGGATCTCGAATTCCGCAAACCAGAGGCGGAGATTGGCCAGTTCCCCGGGCGACAATCTCAGAATGGCTTCTTCGATGTCCTCCAGTCTCATCCGCGCAGGTTAGCATTGACACTGCCGCTGAAAGAATATCTGCCATCCTGGTGGAAGGTCCACTTGGCCGAGCCCGACAGCCCGTAGCTCGGCGTCGACATATCGCCAGACGCAAAGGTTTTGATCCCCGGCAAAATTCTCAGTTCGATCGCCAGGGTTGATTTGGACAAGCCGTTGTTCGCCGACCACGGAATGTCGATCGTGATGGACTCGGTTGTCGTCTTGGTGTCGTCGGCGGTGATCGAAATCGGGAAGAAGTAGTGTCTGTCTCACCTTGGCCGATCGAACACGCTGGTGCGGTGAGGGTGATGTCGGGGTGCCCCGACGGTTGCTCAAAGACCAGAGCGGTCGCTTTTCCGTCGTAGGAGATGCCGATCCGGACGTTAACTGATCGGCCCCTGACAACATCGACCGGCTGATTGTCGAGAACCGACATGGAAATCGGCAGCGGCGGGATGTTGAAAACGACCTTGCAGATTCTCGGACTGCCGACTTGCTGTGGCAGCGATGCATCTCCGAACTGGATATAGGCTGCCTGATTGTTGCCAGGCGTAATGGTCTTGGACGCGGTGGCCGTGAGACTGCCAGGGAGAATACGATGCGGGTTCAGCGTTGGCGTTACGCCCCCGTGTGCGCCGACCGCGCCGCGTCGAGCTGGAGCCCTTGGGCTCTGGCGCGGAGATATAGCTGGGTGGCATGGCGAAAGGTTTTGATTGAATCGTAAGACCGGCGGGCTCGGGATAGACGGATATTTCGGAAGGACCAAGACTGAGGTTGATGGGTGCGGCGTCCAGGGAATTGTATTCGAGCTGCAAGGGCACCTCGATCGACTGGCCTGGTGTCAGCGTAATCGGCTGCGAGCCTGTCACCGTAACGTCAAGTTGCGCGGTCTTCCCGCTTACCATCAGTGTCGCCAGCAACACCGGCTGTGTTGCCGATGGGTCGTTCCAGAAGATGCTCACCACCCCGCTCCAGAGCATCGGCATGGGCGTATCGGGGGGCCAAAAGTCGATGCGTATGGAATGCTTCCGTGAATGAATGGACCGCTGCGCGGGTTTGGGCTTTGATTTGCGTATCGGACCGGGAAGGGCAGGAACGCGGCATGCAGGGAAAAATTGCGCTCGAGGAGCATTTCGCCGTCGATGCGCCGGACCAGGATACGTCGAGCCGTCTTGCCGGCAACGCGACCTGGGCCGAGACCGCAAGGCGCCTTGTCGATTTTCACGATCTGCGGCTCAACGACATGGACGCTTGCGGTATCGAATACGCCATCCTGTCGCTCAATGCGCCGGCCGTGCAGATGATCCTCGACCCGAAAGAAGCCATCGCTGCAGCCCGCCGCAGCAACGACTTTCTGGCACAGCAGATCGCCCGGCGCGCCGATCGCTTCGGCGGGCTTGCCGCACTGCCCATGCAGGATCCGGACGCGGCCGCCGAAGAGTTCACCCGCTGCGTCAAGGAGCTCGGCTTTCACGGCGCGCTGGTCAACGGCTTTACCCAGCGGCATGTCTCGGACTCCGTGGTGTTCTACGACGGTCCGGACTATCGGCCGTTCTGGGCCCAGGTGGAGTCGCTTGGCCTGCCGTTCTACCTGCATCCGCGCACCAGCATCTATGAGCGCGCGCACCACTACGAGGGCCATCCCTGGCTGTTCAGCTCGGCCTGGGGTTTTGCCGCCGAGACTGCGATCCACCTGCTGCGGCTGATCGGCTCAGGCTTGTTCGACGATTGTCCGAAGCTGCAAATCGTCGTCGGCCACCTTGGCGAACGCATACCCTTCGACCTATGGCGCATCGATCATCGCATCGCCACCATTCCGGCGGGTTATCCCGCGAAGAAGCCGGTCAGCGCTTACATGCGCAGCAACGTTCACATCACCACCAGCGGAAACTTTAGCGACAACGCGCTGCGCTGCGCGCTGGCCGAATTGGGCATCGAGCGGACGCTGTTCGCGGTCGATTATCCGATGGAAGTGATGGCCGATGGCGCCGGCTGGTTCGATCGTACGCCGGTGCTCTCGGACCAGGAGCGCATTGCGATCGGCCGCACCAATGCGATCAAATTGTTCAAGCTGGCGCTGGGCGGTTGAGGGGAGGACGAGATGTTCGAGAAAGACGAAGTGCTCAAGGAACTGCACGGCCGCCTGGTGGCCGCCGGCATCAACCCGCTCGACCCGAAGGTGCAGGCGATCAGCGAGGTGGTGAACGCGTTCTACGCCGAGAAGACCCGCGAAGTGTTGGAGAAGATGCAGGACGTGCTGAGCAAGATCGGGACGTAAGGAAGGATCGACGATGACCGACGAAGCGCCAGGCGTCGAACCCAAACAGCTTCCGATGCCGACGGGGTGCGTGCTGTGGCAGCAGCCTGACCTTGTGACCACGCCGCGCGGCCGGTTCGAGACGGTCGAGACTTACACGCACGAGAGTCATTTGTACCGGGCGCTGGTGAAATGCTGCGAATGCGGCCAGCTCTATTTTTACGAGTTCTACGAGCGCGTCGACTGGGACGACGGCGACGACGCGCAATACTCGACCTACATCCCGGTGCCGGAGCCGGCGGAAGCGGCGCGGATGAAAGACCTCAGTACTTTCGAGCTGTTGCGGTACACGCCGCGCCTGCAATGGGATCACCCCACGGGAAAGCCCGCCCTCGGTGCGTTGGATCGGGAAGGATTGATCCGAAGGTGCAGGCGATCAGCGAGAGGGTGAACGCGTTCCACGCCGAGAAAACCCGCGTGGTGTTGCCGCAGATGCAGGCCGTGCTGAGCAAGATCGAGACGATCGCGTGAAAAAAAGCCGACCCGCGAAACCGCCTGCGTCTCGGCCGCTGCTGGCGATCGACGGCGATTCCTTTGCCCACCGCGCCTATCACGCGTTGCCGAAGACGATCCGCAGAAAGGGCAACCGGCCCGCCGGCGCTATCCTCGGTTTCGTCAATCTGCTGCTGCGGCTTTATCGCGACGAGAAGCCGCGCGCCGTCATCGTCGCCTGGGACACGCTGGAGGAGGAAACCTACCGGCACGAAGCCTTTCCGGCCTACCAGAGCGGGCGCGAATTCGACGACGACATCATCGAACAGCTCGCGGTCATCCCCGAATTCGTTACGGCGTGCGGCTTCGCCAATGCGCGCGGTGCCGGGTACGAGGCTGATGATTTTCTCGCTGCCGCGGCGGCGCGCGAGGAGAAGCGGAGAGGGCGGGCGCTGGTCGCATCCGGCGACCGCAACTCGTTCCAGCTTGCCTCGCCGCGCACTACCATTCTCTATCCGGTGCGCGGCGGCGGCGTCGAGCGCATCGGGCCCGACGAGGTGCGGGCGCGTTATGGCGTCGAGCCGAAGCAGGTGCCGGACTTCATCGCATTGCGCGGCGACCCCTCCGACAAATTGCCCGGCGCACCCGGCGTCGGCGCCGCCGGCGCGGCGGCGCTGATCCGCCGGCACGGCAGCCTTGAGGCGGCACTGAAGGCCGGGCAATTCCCGAAACTGGTGGCGGAGCTGCGGCTCTACAAATCCATCGCCACCATGAACCGCAAGGCGCCGCTGCCCCGATTGCCCGACCAGACGCCGCGCTGGGCCAAGGCCGCGGCGCTGGCGCGCGCCTGGCAGCTCAATGCGCTGGCCGACCGGCTCGATGATCTTGCGGGCGGCGACACATCCACACGTCACCACCGGGCTTGACCCGGTGGTCCATATTGAGATGCCGAATGGAAAGACGCTCGTGGGATTTTCCGCGATGCCCTATGGACCACCGGGTCAAGCCCGGTGGTGACGGTGAAGGAAAGCTGCGTCAGCGTCGCCTTACATCGGATCCTACGGCGTCAGTGTCGGCGCCGTGGGCAGTCTTTTCACCTGCGTCATGCTCTCACTGATGATCCTTGTCATATCGATCACCGACTGGCTGAGCCCCGCATACTCGACGATCTCGCGTTCGACGCGTTGACCGTCGGCCACAAGCTTGTCGCGCAAGAGCTGCAATTCGCGGATGAGGTTATCGATCTCGCCGGCCGAGTTGACCGACACCCGGCGCACCAGATTGCCCAGATTGCCGGACGCGACTTCGTTGTCGCCATCGGCGCGGCGAATGACTTGGCCGTCGCGCCGCACCAGCTCGTGAATTTTTCCCTCAATCTCGGCTTCGCCCGGCCGTTCCGTCACCGCCGAGTCGCGTTGCTTCGAAATGCTCATGACAAAAGTCCCCTGTTTTCGTGCGCCCGTTGCTGGGCGACGACTCCGACACCCAATGTCCTCATGACAATGTGACAGCTTCGGGACTGTCCCGGGGCTGTCTGAGGGCGGGATTAAGTCGGGTGGGATGGCCGCCGATCACTCCGCCGCTTCCTAGCGCCGCGACGGCAGTCAATTGGCTAGGGCGTTCCCTTCACACGGGAGAGGTCGAAGGTTCACCAAGTTCGTCATCCTGAGGTGCGAGCGTAGCGACCCTCTAAGGATGCACGGCCCCGGCGCCCCGGCCAGCCGTTTCTTCGAGGCTCGATGCTACGAACCGAGCACTTCAAGGTGACGAAGCGCTGGTGAAAGTGCCGCGCGAGGAAAAGGACAAGCGGCCGTTGATGCGGCTGTAAGGGGCAGGATGTAGCGAAGCTCCATGGGTATCAAGTAGATGAATTTCCTCGTGTCGATAGGGGAATCGCAATTTCTCCCGGAACGGAGCACCAAGCGTCGCGTATCTCACCAAGTTCTTCTTTCCGGAAAATACCATATTGATTGAATATCTGGAGCGCGATCTTGGCATGGAATTGTTCGATTTGCCGCTGCATTTCAATTGTCCATTTCCTCACAACATCTTCACCAACCTCTTTATCTCCATCTCCCGCGTCCAGAAACATCGCATACACAATTATCCGATCTGCGAAATCAAAGGTGGTTTGCCCACGGTATTTCCCAGCGATAAAGATCAATTCTTGATCGGGAGGAATGCGGCTCGATATGTCAGCCGCGAACGTAGCATCGAAATGAAAGGCAACTTTATTTCGGATAGTCTTGGCCCATTTGGCATCATTTATCTGCCGTGAAACTAACTTGGCTTCTTGTTGTACCGTTTCGACCATCGCAGGGAATGTTTTGCGGATTTTGCCTACGTACGCATCACACAAGTCTCGATATTCGAATATTTTTGCAATTAGATGCCGCACAATAGTATAAAATCGAACATTGATAATTGCTCGCTCTACTTCGTTCGCTTGTTCGATGTCTTGTTCAAAAACTATGTATGGCATTACAGAAATCAGTTCATTGCAACAGTGACTTGACGCAATGAGAAAACCTATGTGGTCAGGGTGGATTTCCTGTAGCTGTTTAGCCGAAGAACGGAATAATGACACTTCCATGCTACTCTCCAAAGCAATGAGTGCAGTTTCTGCCCGTTTCATGGAAGTCATAAATCAAGCAAAGAGCACATATCGGACTAAGGGCGACGCTCAACTTGGCTTTCTTTGCTTCGCCGCGCGGTCGGCTCTGATGGCATCGAGCAACTTATCGAGGAGTTCTTGATCACGACGAGCTTCACGAAGCCGCCGCTCAGATCGTCGCACGCTATCTCGAAGCTTTCGCAGAAAGAACGAATACAACGAAAAACAAAGACTTAGATAAGCGCGTTTATTTTCACCGATAGAAAGAGTAGCTGACTCATGCAGACGCTTGCCCGATCTGATAGGGCGAGCCGAGGTTAAGGCATTTTCCAAGATAGGATGATCGAAACGTAGGTAAGTTCTCGAATGTGCAAACACATTACGGATGTCGCGAACGAGGTTTAAATTAGCCCGTACTTCCTCGTCGAAGACTCCAAGGGCAAACCCGGTAACAATCTTAGTGTGGAAGTCTCGCAACGGGCCGACACCGTCGATGACACGCTGCCATGCTTCATCGTCGTGATGCTTAAACCTCAGCTTGAGTAATGTTTCCAGGGCATATTCGACGACGGCAGCGCCCAAGACGGCTCCTATCATGTCCGGAACGTCCGGCGACTTAAGAAATCTCAGCGCCACGTCGAGCTCTTCGTCTGAAGGCTCTTGGTGACTAAGGCGGCGCAACTTGCTTTTTGCCACGCTCTTCTCTGCTGTTGCCGGTGATCCTCGCTTATTGCGAAATGTACCGTATTTGGTGGATCAAGGAAGGCGCGGGGACGGCGCGTTGCGACTATGCCCCCTACGTTTGCTCAGCCTTAGTCCGCCGCCACCGGCGTTAATTCAAATACCGCACCGTACTTGGCGGCTTCCGCAACATCGCCGCGGCGCAGCGCCAGCCGAACGGTCTCCAACCTGTTTGCGTCATCCGGCGACATCGTCGGCGACCAGCCTTCCTCGTCGTAATGAAATTCGACGACGACTTCGGCCGCATATTTTCCTTCGCGCACAAACTCTTTCAGCTTGCGCTTGCGTTCAAACATGCTCGCCTTCATCCCGCCTGCGGTTCATTGGTGCAGCCCCTGCCGCAGCCGCACTTCACTATAACGCCACCTGCGAATATCGCCCTTGGCCTCAACCCGGCCGCTGGCAACTAGCGCCGCCATGCGGGCATCGATCCGATCGGCGATACCAGTGATTTCGAGTCCGCGTTTTTCAAATACATCCATCGTCTTGCCGATCACTCTCGCGACTTTCAGCCACCGCTTATCGCAAAAGGACAAAAGCGTCTGGTCAATATCGGACACTGAAGCTTTCTCGTTCGGCTCGTGGTGCATTCACCCCACCCCGGCGCTTCGCGCCGACCCTCCCCCTACAGGGGAGGGTGAAGAACATTCACTCCGCCGCCTCGACCCGCTTCTTCTTCCCCCGCGCCGGCGAACTCCGCGCCAGCACCGGCTTCAAAAACGCCCCGGTATAACTCCGCTTCTCGCGCACGATATCTTCCGGCGTGCCCGCCGCGACGATTTCGCCGCCGCCGTCGCCGCCTTCGGGGCCGAGGTCGATGATCCAGTCGGCGGTCTTGATGACTTCGAGATTGTGCTCGATCACCGCCACGGTGTTGCCGGTGTCGACCAGCTCGTGCAGCACTTCGAGCAGCTTCGCCACGTCGTGGAAGTGCAGGCCGGTGGTCGGCTCATCGAGAATGTAGAGCGTGCGGCCGGTGGCGCGCTTCGACAGCTCCTTGGCGAGTTTGACGCGCTGGGCTTCGCCGCCGGACAGCGTGGTCGCCTGCTGGCCGACATGGATGTAGTCGAGGCCGACGCGGTGCAGGAGCTGCAGGATGTCGCGCACCCGCGGCACCGCCTTGAAGAACTCCAGCGCTTCCTCGACCGTCATGTCGAGCACGTCGGCGATCGACTTGCCCTTGAACAGCACTTCCAGGGTTTCGCGGTTGTAGCGCTTGCCCTTGCAGACATCGCAGGTGACGTAGACGTCGGGCAGGAAGTGCATCTCGATCTTGATCACGCCGTCGCCCTGGCAGGCCTCGCAGCGGCCGCCCTTGACGTTGAACGAGAAGCGGCCGGGCTCGTAGCCGCGCGCCTTGGCCTCGGGCAGGCCGGCGAACCATTCGCGGATCGGCGTGAACGCGCCGGTATAGGTCGCCGGGTTCGAGCGCGGCGTGCGGCCGATCGGCGACTGGTCGATGTCGATGATCTTGTCGAGGTGCTCGACGCCGTCGATGCGGTCGTGCGGGGCAGGGGCTTCGCTGGCGCCGTTGAGCCGCCGCGCCAGCGCCTTGTAGAGCGTGTCGATCAACAGCGTCGACTTGCCGCCGCCGGACACGCCGGTGATGGCGGTGAACAGGCCGAGCGGAATTTCCGCGGTGACGTTTTTCAGGTTGTTGCCGCGGGCGTTGACGACCTTGAGCATGCGCGACGAATTCTTGGCGCGGCGCTCGGGGATCTCGACCTCAAGCTCGCCGGAGAGATATTTGCCGGTCCAGCTTTGCGGCGAGGCGATCAGGTCTTCGACCTGGCCCTGTGCGATCAGGTTGCCGCCGTGGATGCCGGCGCCGGGGCCGATGTCGAGCACATAGTCGGCGGTGCGGATCGCGTCCTCGTCATGCTCGACCACGATCACGGTGTTGCCGAGGTCGCGCAGGCGCTTGAGGGTTTCGAGCAAGCGCGCGTTGTCGCGCTGGTGCAGGCCGATCGAGGGCTCGTCGAGCACATAGAGCACGCCGGTGAGGCCGGAGCCGATCTGCGAGGCGAGCCGGATGCGCTGGCTCTCGCCGCCGGACAGCGTGCCGGATGCGCGCGCCAGCGTGAGATATTCCAGCCCGACATCGACCAGGAATTTCAGGCGTTCGCGGATTTCCTTGAGAACCCGGATCGCGATTTCGTTCTGCTTGTCGGTCAGCCTTTGGGGTAGCTCAGTGAACCATTCCGCTGCGCCTTTGACCGACATATCGGAGATTTCGCCGACGTGCTTGCCGGCGATCTTCACGCACAGCGCTTCGGGCTTGAGCCGGAAGCCTTTGCAGGCATCGCACGGCACGTCGGTGAAATAGCGCGCGATCTCCTCGCGGGCCCAGTCGCTGTCGGTTTCCTTGTAGCGCCGCTCGAGATTGGTGATGACGCCTTCGAACGGCCGCTTGGTCTCATAGGCGCGCGTGCCGTCGTCGTAGGAGAAGCGGACTTCGGTGTCGCCGGAGCCGTACAGGATCGCGTCCTGGGTTTTCTTCGGCAGGTCCTTCCACTTGGTGTCGAGGGTGAACTTGTAATGCTTGCCGAGCGCGGTCAGCGTCTGCGTGTAATACGGCGAGCTTGATTTCGCCCACGGCGAGATCGCGCCTTTGCGCAGCGTGCGTTCCTTGTCGGAGATGACGAGATCGGCGTCGATGTGCTGCTCGACGCCAAGGCCGCCGCATTTCGGGCAGGCGCCGAACGGATTGTTGAACGAGAACAGCCGCGGCTCGATCTCCGGGATGGTGAAGCCGGACACCGGGCAGGCGAATTTCTCCGAGAATACCAGCCGCTCGGAGGTCTCGTTGCGTTGCCGGTTGGCTTTGGCGCGTTCGGTGACTCTTCACCCTCCCCTGAAGGGGGAGGGTCGGCGCGCAGCGCCGGGGTGAGGTCGGACTTCCCCTTCTGGCGCGCTTCGCTCGCCTGTCTCCCCCCTTCAGGGGGAGACGAAGAGTCAGCAAACTCCGCGACCGCCAGCCCTTCGGCGAGCTTGAGCGCCTGCTCCAGCAAGTCCGCGAGCCGCGTCGCGATATCCGGCCGCACCACGACGCGATCGACCACCACGTCGATGTCGTGGGTGAATTTCTTGTCGAGCGCCGGCACGTCGCCGATCTCGTAGAACTTGCCGTCGACTTTGACGCGCTGGTAGCCCTTCTTCATGAACTCGGCGAGTTCCTTGCGGTACTCGCCCTTGCGGCCGCGCACCACGGGCGCGAGCAGAAAAAGCCGCGTGCCTTCCGGCAACGCCATGATGCGGTCGACCATCTGCGACACGGTCTGGCTCTCGATCGGCAGGCCGGTCGCCGGCGAATAGGGAATGCCGACGCGCGCCCACAGCAGCCGCATGTAGTCGTAGATCTCGGTGACGGTGCCGACCGTGGAGCGCGGATTCTTCGAGGTGGTTTTCTGCTCGATGGAAATGGCCGGCGACAGACCGTCGATCTGATCGACGTCCGGCTTCTGCATCATTTCCAGGAATTGCCGCGCGTAGGCGGACAGCGATTCCACGTAGCGGCGCTGGCCTTCGGCGTAGATGGTGTCGAACGCGAGCGACGATTTGCCGGAGCCGGACAGGCCGGTGAACACCACGAGCTGGTCGCGCGGAATGTCGACGTCGATGTCTTTGAGATTGTGCTCGCGCGCGCCGCGGATCGAAATGATCCGCCGATCGGCAGCGCGGCGGATGTCATCACGGCGATCTTTGGCGGCCGCTTTGGCCTTCGCGGACTGGTCGAACAGGTCGTTCATGCGCACGCTGGCTCAAAAATGGAACTCGCGGCCGAGCGGTCGCGAGTAGCATGAACGTAGTAAGAACGCGCCGTGTTTGCCAGTGCGGGAGGGGCGTATTCCCCCGATCTTCCGTCATCCTGAGGCGCGAGCGTCAGCGAGCCTCGAAGGAGATGGCCGAGGCGTCAGGGCCGTCGTCCTTCGAGGGCCACCATAGTGCGTCGAAGACGCGCGTAAACGCGCTAATCGCGGCCACCTCAGGATGACGGGAATGAATGCAACGCAGAATGGCGGAAGTAGAATCGACAAGGGCCGGCATCTAGCCGGCCCTCGCGCTGTCCGCTGCAACTCGGTGGTACTCACTACGGACCGAAAGATTCCACTGAGGTTGTAGCGGTAATTCAAACCGGCGGTCAGCAGGTGGACGTCGGATTTGATCGAGACCGGCAGGCCGGCGCCGGCGTTCATGGCGGTGAAGTTGTAGTTCTTGGTGCCGAAATCGAGGAAATCGTATTCCAGCTTCGCCGACAGGTTTTCGTTGAACGCGTATTCGATGCCGCCGCCGACGGTGAAGCCCTCGCGGTTGTCGATGATCTGTTGCTGGCCGTTAGACACGCCGCCGATGAGGCTGATCTGCGTGTAATCGACATGCATGTAGGCCGCGCCGCCCTTGGCGTAGAACAACAGGTCGTTCGCGGCATAGCCGAGCTTGCCGGTCAGGGTAGCGAACCAGGTGGGCTCCGAGCGCGACTCTGCCTGGGTGCCTGCGGTCAGCGCCGGGATCGCGTAGTTGCCGGAAATGGCGGACGAAGTCCACGTCGCTTCGATGCCGACCACGATCGGTGCGAACTCGAGATTGAAGCCGACTTGCGGGCCGCCGACCAGGGCGTAGGGGCTGAGTTTGGTCGTGGTGCCGGCGGTTTCAACACCGGTCGTGGTCGTGTAGGTGACGAGATCTTCAAGCAGGCCAGCGCCGAGATGGCCGCCGATATAGGGGCCGCTCCAGTTGTAATGCGCGGGTGGCGGTGGGTAGTACGCCGGCGCGGCGGCGGGCGCCGGCAGATCAGCGGCAAGCGCCGCCGAGGCGGTCACGCCCGCGGCAGCGACGACCAGAACGCTTTTGACGAAAGCCAAACTAAAACGCCTCATACGGTACCTTTGGAAGCCAGGCACTTCGTTGTTAGGCGCTTAGTACATTGTGTCTGTAAGTCTTTGAATAGTGCAAAAAAACAACAACGCGCCGGAATCGACCGGCGCGTTGCAGTTAGCCCTGATTTTGGCTCCTCTCCGGACCGGAGAGGTTATTCACAGCCCGGCTTAGAAGCCGCCGAACTTATAGTTCAGGCCAGCGCGGACCATGCTCTCGTCGAATTTGACGTTGCCGGTGCCGAACCGCAGGAAGCCACGGTGCAGTTGGTGCTGCCATAGTCGGTGAACAGGTACTCGACCTTGGCGGTCAGGTTATCGGTGATCGCGCCTTCGATGCCGGCGCCGGCCGCCCAACCCAGCTCGGTATTGCTGGTCCAGGGCAGTGCCGACGAGGACACCTTAACGTCGCTCACAGCGCCACCGGCGGTGCCGTAAATCATGATGCGGTCCATGGCGTAACCAACGCGGCCGCGGAAAGTGCCGTACCAGTTGCTGGCGGTATCGCAGCACTGAGAAAGCCGCACCACGTCACGCATGGGGTGGAGGCGATCCGCTGACGTTCTGCCAGTCGTAATCGCCTTCGATGCCGAGCACGAGCTGGCCGATCTGATAATTCCAGCCGAGCGTCCCGCCGGCCATGCGCGCCATCGACGGCAGAAGTTGCCACTGTGCGCCGGATGGCATTCCAAGTGCTGTCACCGAAGCCGTAGCCGGTGTTCAGACCGATATAAAAGCCGCTCCAGTTATAGGCCGGCGATACCGGTATGTAGGCGGCCGGCGCACGCGGCGGCGGGGCCATGGGCGGAGGAAGATCCGCCGCGAAAGCTTGTGTTGCGGCGGCAAGCACCACTGCTCCAGCCATCAATATGCGCTTCATTGCACTCTCCTGTTCGGCCTCACGCTCTACCGAATCGTCCCGATGAATCCCGCACGTCCCCTACCGCATAACTACCTAATTTGCCTCTAAAAAGGTGTGCCCCGGATGCAACACCCAGACACATTCGTGCAGGCGGACGACCCCGTCAGGACCAGCAACTTGTCATCGCTGAAAAGCGGCAGACCCCCAACATCCCCAAGTTGTCTTCATAAATAGGGTTTTTTCTTGATTGCGGCTTGGAACAAAATGAGAACAACGACTATATTAACGAGGCGGTCCGGAAGCTTGTTGTGGAAAGCGGCAAGTAAAGCGGTAAGTGCGGCGGCCTTTGGCTGGCCGACGGCGGGAGCGGTCACTAGGTTCGTGATGCTCACGATGAAGCATCTGGCGGCGGACGAGAGCGAAGCAAGTCAGCGGAGGCAAGTATGGCAGGCAGCGTCAATAAAGTGATCCTGATCGGTAATCTCGGCGCCGATCCCGAAATCCGTCGCACCCAGGACGGCCGGCCGATCGCCAACCTTCGCCTGGCGACGTCGGAGTCCTGGAAGGACAAGAGCACCGGTGAGCGCAAGGAAAAGACCGAGTGGCATCGCGTCGTTATTTTCAACGAGAACCTGTGCCGCATCGCCGAGCAATATCTGAAGAAGGGTTCGAAGGTTTTCATCGAAGGCGCTCTGCAGACACGCAAATGGCAGGATCAATCCGGCCAGGACCGCTATTCCACCGAGGTGGTGTTGCAAGGGTTTCGCGGGGAGCTCACGCTGCTCAACTCCCGCGGCAGCGGCGCCGGATCGAGCGGTGGCGATTACGGCGGCGATGACGCCGGCAGCGATTTCGGCTCGCCCGGACCGACGCGCAAAGTCCCGGCGACAGCCGGCGCACGCGGCGGCGCCGATATGGACGACGAGATTCCGTTCTGATCGCTTAAATTCAAGCAGGCGTGGCCGCCGATGAGCCTCGCTCCGCTCCTGCAGGCGAGCCCGGCAATTCAAATCCACGCCTTCGCAGCCATGGCGGCGTTCGTACTCGGCGCCGTGCAACTTGCCGCGCCCAAAGGGACGCTGCCGCATCGTACCATCGGCTGGGTCTGGGTCGTGCTGATGCTGACGATCAGCGTCAGCGCCTTTTTCATTCATACGATCCGGCTATGGGGGCCATGGTTGGGCGTATTTTGGAGCCCGATCCATCTGCTCGCGATCTTCACGCTGGCCACACTGCCGATTGCGGTGTGGCGGGCGCACCGCCACGATGCCTCCGGTCACCGCAACGCGATGATTTCGCTTTACTGCGGCGCTTTGGTCATCGCCGGTCTGTTTACATTCTGGCCGGGCCGTATCATGCATGCCGTGCTGTTTGGTTCCTGATAAGCGGATCGTTTGTTGAACGGCGATGATCGACGCCATTCTTGCCGTCAAATTCGTGCACGTGCTGTTTGCCGCCGTGCTGTTCGGTGCGTGGCTTTGCGTCGCCGCCTTCATGGTGTTCGCGCATCGCTCGCGCAATGCATCGGTGATTGCGCTGATCGCGCAATTCTCGGTGCGTATCGAACTGTTTATCGTTGCGCCGGCCTTTGTCGTTCAGCCGGTCAGCGGGTTTCCACTCGGCAACCTCATCGGCTTGTCGGGAGCCGACGACCTCTGGGTCGGCGGCTCGATCGTGGTCTATGCCGTGGTGCTGCTGGCGTGGCTTGGCGCGCTGCGTCTTGAATTTCTGATCCGCAGGATGGCGCGGCAGGCTTCGCTCGGCGGCACGAAACTGGACAAGCGTTATTCATTCCTGTTTCGCATCTGGGCCGCGCTTGCCGCCCTGATCTTTACCGGGATGGTTTTGATCTTCCTGCTGATGGTGTGGCAGCCGCGGCTCAACTGAAGCGGCGCAGAGCCCGCAGTCGGTCCAGACTTCAGCCGGCCAAAAATTTAGCCAGCAAGCGCCAGATTGGCTTTGTCCTGATCGGCGAGAGCGCTGAGCGACGATCCCGCGAGAACATAAGTCAGGCACTCCGGCAGCGGCATGCAACCGGCATTGCGGTAAAACGCCTTCGCCGCCTGATTATCGGACCGCACCGTGAACTCAACGATCGGACTGCCGATCTCGCGCGCATAGGCGGCGACACGCGTCATCAGCGCGCGCGCGACGCCACGCTGGCGCCGATCAACTTCGACGAACATATCCTGCAAGAACACCACCGGCCCGTCCCAGCCGGTGACGACGCGTTTGCTGCACGTCGCCATGCCGATGACGCGATCGCCGTCCTCGGCGACAAAAGCGCAAAAGCCCGCGTGCGGGCCGAAGCCGTCGCGCCGCCAGTGCACTTCGGTGGCGCGGACTGCGTGCTGCGAATTTTCGCCTTCGGCGAGCAGCCGCTTGAGCCGCATCAATGCCGGTATGTCGGTCGGCTGCGCCGCCCGCACTTGAAATGAAAACGGTTGGCTTTGCTGCATGTTGGCCGCCCGCTAAGCGGTGACGTTGACCTTGCTGCCGATCTTGCCAGTGCCGCTCGGGGGTGTTGCGACGCTGGATCCTGTCGAATCGATATCGGAGAGTGAGGGACGGGCCGACTGCTTATGCGTTGCCGATTGTGCCGACTGATGGCTCGTGGCGTGAAAATGCGCTCCGGCAATACCTGCAATGGCCATCGTTCCCAGTCTCCAATTCCTAACAATCATAAACATTCATGGTTAACGTGCGCTTACTTGCCGCCGATCGGGAGCTCGGCTTATTGGCGAGCGGCTGGAGAATCTAAATTTGCGAGGCCCAGCTTCTCCACCACAAATTTCGCGCCATCGGTGGTGAGATGCCCGTTGTCCCATATCAATAAATCGGTTTTCGACGCGGGCGAGTGCGTCAGGCAACCGTCAGAATTACACAGCGCATCCAAAATCGACGCGTAGTGGATACCCTCCGAGGCGGCGATGGTACGCATCACCTGCTCGCTCGCGCTGTAATCGCCGGTCGGAATAGAGAGCCTGTCCGGCAGGACACGACGGCTCCGCCAATACTGGTAAATCAATTTCGGAGCCGACGGCAGCCAAAGAGGAACCGGTCCGACCAACACGATGTCTCCGACGCCGCTATGCAGCTCGTGCAAGGTATTCCGTAGTGGCCCGACGAGACTCGGGTTGGATTGCCAATTCGTCACTTGATACAACCAGCGTCCGAACAGAATAACGCGTCGCGGCTTCAGATGCAAAATCTCCGCGACAACCTTGGCGTTGCTTGTCGCACACTCGTCATTGGCATCCATAAGCAAGGGCAAACATGCATTTCGGCTGAATTGGGCATGTGGTTCGGGAAGACCGGTCGCAAGCGCCCCGGAATATGAATCGCCCCAGATCAGGATTGCCCCATCACGGCACTGCGGATCAAAAGTCGAGAAATCGGCCTCATTGTGAATCCAGCAGTGTCCATTTCCCGGTGGGTATTGAAAATTTTCGGCGTCGAGTACGGCGACGATGTCGGCGGGAAAGCGTTGAGGCACGCCGCGAAACTCAAAAACGATAAACCCGACACTGCAAATCGCGACGGTGGCGGCTGCGGAAATCGTCAGACCACGTTGCCGCCAGCTTCCAAAACGGACCGGATATTCGACATAGCGCGCTGTCAGCCATGCGAGAACAATGCTGAACCCAACGGCGATGGCTTTCGCGAGTTCGGTGTGGAAGTCGAGTGCTGCGATAAAGACCAGAAGTGGCCAGTGCCACAAATAGAGCGGATAGCTGATAAGCCCGAGCGCAACGAATGGGGGCTTCGCGAGAATTCGCGAGCGGCCGGCGATCATCATGGCGGTGCCGGCAACGGGCACGACAGCGAGCAGGCCGGGGAACACGCTGGTCTCCGATAGCGCGAACGCGGACGACATGATCGCAATGAATCCTGCCAGCGCGAAAGTTTCGGGATACCGCGTGTTGATACGCAACGACGCGAGAATCCCGCCCGCACCCAGCTCCCACATGCGCGAGAATGGCGAGTAGAACGATGCTGCATGATCGTGAAACGCAGCGACAGAACTGTAGATCAGGGAGACTGCGCTAAGTGCGATGAGTACCGGAGCGGGTCGTACTCTCAGGCGGCGCACCAGCAGCAACAAAAGACACGGCCATACCAGATAAAACTGCTCCTCTATTCCCAACGACCAAAGGTGGAGCAGGGGGGTGCGTTCTACGATGAGGCCGAAATAGCCAGTGTCGTTCCAGAATACGAGATTGGGAACGAACAGCGCACCCGCGATCGTATCCAGGCCTAAAGCCTTGTATTCAGCGGGAGAAGCCGTGAACCAGCCAATGACCAACGTGGCGGCCAAGACCAAGCATAGCGCCGGCAGAATTCTCCGTGCGCGGCGAATATAAAAATCTCGAATTGTGAAAGTACCGGCCGCTTCGCGATCGAGAATAAGTTTGGTGATCAAAAACCCGCTTATGACAAAAAATACGTCGACGCCGATAAAGCCTCCCGGAACGGAAAGCGGAAACGAGTGGAATCCTACGACGAGCAGCACTGCGATTGCTCGCAGACCGTCGATGTCAGCCCGGTATTCGGTCTTGGTCGTGTCCGATGTAATGACGTGAAACCTTGATTAACCGGTAAGCACGGTGCGGATACCGTCAACCACGTATTGCACCGCAAGTGACGCGAGCAAAACGCCGAGCAGGCGCGACAGCACGATATTGCCGGTGACGCCGATCAGGCCGCTGATCCATTCGGCACAAAGAAAACTCAGCAGCGACGCTGCGGCGACTGCGACAATGGCTGCGACCAGGACTGAGAGCTCGACAAGGTCGCCGTTGGCGCGGCCGGCGAGCAGCACGGTTGCGGTGATGGCGCCGGGACCGGCCAATAGCGGGATTGCGAGCGGGAAGGCGGCGACATTGCGTACCCGCTCTTCAAGGGCCTCTTCTGCGGCTTCGCCTTCATGGCGGCTGCGCAGGCCAAACACCATCTCGGTCGCGATCGAAAACAACAACAGGCCGCCGGCGATGCGAAACGCAGACAGCGAAATGGCCAGCGTGTGGAGCAGCCAATCGCCGATCAGGGCTGCACCGATCAGAATGGCGCCGGCGATGATGCTTGCCCGTACCGCGACGTCGCGGCGGGACTTCCGCGGCATGCGATCGGTCACAACCAAAAAGGTCGGCGATAGCGCTACCGGATCGACCACGACGAATAAGGTCAGCAGCGCCGAAATCGCGAAATCAAGAAGCATCGGCCGGTTCCAAACCCACCAAAAAAGCGAGTGTGCCAGCATCCTGCGACCGGGTCTTGTTGATAACGCGACGCCGCGCTGGAAGTGCGTGTAAATTGTCGCAATAAAGCCTTGATATGAATACAGAAAATCCTATCTAAATAGGGCCGATTTAGGTGGCTAAATGGGACCCGATCGGGTATTAAATCCAATGCCGATTCGGGCCGAAAAATCGTTTCAGGAATTCTAAGTGGCAGACGACGACACTCTTCCGCCGAGAGACGGCGGCACTTCCGACATTCGCCCGGTTTCGATCACCGAGGAAATGAAGAAGAACTACCTCGATTACGCGATGAGCGTGATCGTGGCGCGCGCGTTGCCTGACGTCCGCGACGGGCTCAAGCCGGTGCACCGGCGCATCCTCTATTCGATGCATGAGAACGGGCATACGCCGGACAAGAAATACGTGAAATGCGCCCACGTCGTCGGCGACGTGATGGGCAAATATCATCCGCACGGCGACCAGTCGATCTATGACGCACTGGTGCGCATGGTGCAGGATTTTTCGATGCGCCTGCCGCTGATCGACGGCCAGGGCAATTTCGGTTCGGTCGACGGCGATAATGCGGCGGCCTATCGATACACCGAGTGCCGCCTCGACCCAGCGGCGATGGAGCTGTTGCACGACATCGACCAGGACACCGTCGATTTCCAGGCCAACTACGACAATTCCGAGCACGAGCCGCTGGTGCTGCCGGCGCGCTTTCCCAATCTTCTGGTCAACGGCGCCGGCGGTATCGCTGTCGGCATGGCGACCAATATCCCGCCGCATAATCTCGGCGAAGTCATCGATGCCTGCGTGGCATTGATCGACAACCCGGAGCTGTCGATCGAGGATTTGATCGCGATTGTGCCGGGCCCGGATTTTCCGACCGGTGGCATCATCCTCGGCCGGCAGGGCATCCGCTCCGCCTATCATCTCGGCCGCGGTTCGATCGTGATGCGCGGCAAGGTCGGGTTCGAGACGCTGCGCGGCGAGCGCGAAGCGATCATTGTTTCCGAAATTCCCTATCAGATGAACAAGGCCATGCTCGTCGAGCGCATCGGCGAACTGGTGCGGGACAAGAAGATCGAGGGCATCAGCGCATTGCGCGACGAGTCCGACCGCGACGGCTATCGGGTGGTGGTCGAACTGCGGCGCGATGCGGTGCCGGATGTCGTGCTCAACCAGCTCTATCGCTTCACCGCGCTGCAATCCTCGTTCGGCGCCAATATGGTGGCGCTCGATGGCGGTCGTCCTCAGGTCATGAACCTGAAGGACCTGCTGACATCCTTCATCGCCTTCCGCGAAGAGGTAGTGTACCGGCGCACCAAGCACCTGCTCAACAAGGCGCGCGATCGCGCCCACGTGCTGGTCGGCCTCGCCATCGCGGTCGCCAATATCGACGAAATCATCAGACTGATCCGCGCCGCCAAGGATGCCAACGAGGCGCGTGACCAATTGATGGAGCGCGATTGGCCGGCGAAAGACGTCGCCACGATGGTCACGCTGATCGACGATCCGCGTCACAGCGTGTCGCCGGAAGGCACGACGAAGCTTTCCGCCGAGCAAGCCAAAGCCATCCTCGATTTGCGGCTGCAACGGCTGACCGCGCTCGGCCGCGACGAGATCAAGGCCGAGCTCGACAAGCTTGCTGCCGAAATTGCCGAGTATCTCGATATCCTGCGCTCGCGCGCGCGCATCCAGGGCATCGTCAAGGAAGAACTCGCCGCGATCAAAGCCAAGTTCGCCACGCCTCGCCGTACCGTGATCATCGATCAGGAAGGCGAGATGGAAGACGAGGACTTGATCCAGCGCGAGGATATGGTCGTCACCGTTTCGCATGCCGGCTACGTCAAGCGTGTGCCGCTCTCGACCTATCGTTCGCAAAAACGCGGCGGCAAAGGCCGCGCCGGGATGCAGACCCGCGAGGAGGATTTCGTCACCCGGCTGTTCGTCGCCTCGACGCACACGCCGGTGCTGTTCTTCTCGTCGCGCGGGCAGGTCTACAAGGAAAAGGTCTGGCGGTTGCCGCAAGCGGCGCCGCAGGCCCGCGGCAAGGCGCTGATCAATATTCTGCCGCTGGAGCAGGGCGAGAATATCACCACCATCATGCCGCTGCCCGAGGATGAGAGCACCTGGGACAAGCTCGATGTGATGTTCGCGACCACGCGCGGCACGGTCAGACGCAACAAGCTGTCCGACTTCGCCGACGTGCGCCGCTCCGGCATCATCGCCATGAAGCTCGATGAAGGCGAGGCCATCGTCGACGTGCAGATCTGCACCGAGAACGACGACGTGTTGCTGACCTCGGCCGCCGGGCAGTGCATCCGCTTTGCCGTCAGCGACGTCCGCGTGTTCACCGGCCGCACCTCAATGGGCGTACGCGGCATTAATCTGGCCGAGGGCGACACGATGATCTCGCTGTCGATCCTGCGCCACGTTGAAGTAACGGCCGAGGAGCGTGCGGCCTATCTCAAACGCGCCAACGCAGTACGGCGCGGCGGTAACGGCGATGCCGAGGAGGTCGCGACCGATGCCGAGGAGGCTACCGGCGCGATCGAACTGGGCCAGCAGCGTTACGTGGAATTGTCGGCCGTGGAACAGTTTGTGCTGACAATTTCAGAAAAAGGTTTCGGTAAGCGAACCTCATCCTACGAGTACCGCACCACCGGTCGTGGCGGCAAAGGCATCGTCGCCATGGCGATCACCGAAAAGAACGGGCGGCTGGTGGCCTCGTTCCCGATCGATGAATCCGACCAGATCATGCTGGTCACCAATGGCGGCCAGTTGATCCGTTGCCCGATCGACGGCATCCGTATTGCCGGCCGTTCGACCCAGGGTGTCATCGTGTTCTCGACCGCCGAAGGCGAGAAAGTCGCGTCTGTTGAGCGGTTGTCGGAAGAAAGCCAGGAAGCCGAAGAGAGCGGCGAATAGGTTATACTCGGCGCTGTTCTTTGGGGCGTACAATGGACGTTGCATATCTCTCGGCGATGTCGGCGCTTGCCGGGTCGGTTGTCGGCGGCCTGACATCGGGCCTGACCACCTGGATCACGCAGCGCAGCCAGGCAAAGGCGGGTTATCTCGCCCGTGAAATGTCGCGGCGGGACGATCTGTATAAGGACTTTATCATCGCCGCGTCGAAAGCCTACGGCGACGCCGTCGTCAGCAGTGAAGTGCAAATCCAGGATTTGATTGCGCTCTATGCGATGGTGAGCCGCATGCGCGTGCAGTCGAGCTCGGCCACGATCGCTTGCGCTGAAAATGTCATGATGCTGACGATGGGCACGTTCATGTCGCCGAACAAAACCATCGCGGAACGTTACGAGCTTCTGAAGACCGGGACGGAAATCGATCCGCTCAAGGAATTCAGCGAGGCTGCTCGCGCCGAGATGCTGGAGTTTGTCCGTCGTTGACGGTCACTGCGGCTTAAGGCCGGCGGCCTTGGCGATCTCGGCGTTGCGCTTGAGCTCACCTTGCACATAATCCGCGAATTGCGGTTGCGTCATCGGCTCGAGCGGTTCGCCGCCGATTGCCGCCATTTGCTTGCGGAATTCGCCGGATTCCGAAATTGCACGGGCGGCGCGATAGAGCCGATCGACGACGTCGGGCGGTGTCTTTGCCGGCACGAACAGGCCCACCCAGAAATCGAAATCCGAATTCAGATAGCCGGCTTCGCTCATGGTCGGGACGTCCGGCACGGAGAGCGCGCGCTTGCGGCTCGTCACCGCAAGCGCATCCAGCTTGTGGTCGGTGACCAGCGCCTGTGCCGCGGTCATCGGCGACATGTAGAACGTCAGGCGGCCGGCCATGACTTCGTTGATCGCTTCAGGCGTGCCGCGATAGGTGACGGCCTGAGCCGGGAAGCCGCCGGCCGCAAGGCGGAAACGCTCACTGGCGAAATGCGACGCCGAGCCATAGCCGTTAATGCCGTAGTTGACGGAAATCTTGCCGGCCTTGGCATCAGTAACGAGGTCGGCCAGCGTCTTGAAGTCGTCGTGATGGGTCACGATCGCCAGCGGTGTGTTGGTGAGCGCGGCGATCGGGATGAGGTCGCGCTCGACATCATAAGGAATGTCGGCGACCGTTGAAGGCGTCGTGGTCAGAGCCGTCGATGCGAACAGGATCGTGTAGCCGTCGGGTTCAGCGCGCGCGGCGACGCCGATCCCAAGCGTCGTGCCGGCGCCGGGACGGTTCTCGACCACGAACGGCTGACCGAGCGCCTCGCTCAGCTTTTGCGCCGTGGCGCGGGCAACGATGTCGATAGCGCTGCCGGGGGTGATCGGCACGATGACGCGGACCGGCTTTGACGGCCAGTTCTCGGCGTGAACCACGCCGGTGCCGAGTATCAATGCGAACATGAGAGCCGGCACAATCCGGGTCATGATGAACCTCTATGTGTGAGTGTTACACGGTGGCAGGAGGGAGTGGCGCCTTGCCAAGGATTGCGTCCGATGCCTTCTCCGCGATCATGATGATCGGTGCGTTGGTGGCGCCGCCGATCAGGTCAGGAAACACCGAGCCATCGACGACGCGCAGCCTGTCGGCGCCGATCACACGGAGATCGCCGTCGACCACCGCCATCGGGTCGGACGGCGGACCCATTTTGCAGGTGCCAACCGGGTGATGCACCGTGCCCATTGTCGCACGCACATGTTTTTCGAGATCGGCGTCCGAAGTCTTGCCGGCGCCCGGAGCGATCTCGTCGCCGATAAACGGCGCCAGCGCCGGCTCGCGGACCAGGTTGCGGATCATCCGCAGGCCGTCACGCATGACGCGCCACTCGCTCTCGGTGCCGAGAAAACTTTGATGGATCCGGACATGTTGCGCCGGATCGGTTGAAGCCAGTTCGACCCTGCCGCGGCTTTCCGGCCGCATCGGCATGACGCGGCAGGACACGCTGTCGGTGAACGCCTTCTTGAAAGGCGGCAGATAGGGCGATGCCGCGTTGGTCGCGCCCATCCAGAACAGCATCTGGAAATCGGGGATCGGTTCTTGCGGGCGCGTCTTGAGGAAGGCCGTGATGCCGAATGGCAGGTCGGAGGCAAAACCTTTGCCGAACAGGTAAGCATTCGCCAGGTGAACGGCGACGTGGTCGAGACGCAAGGCCTTTTGGAACGGGCCCGGCACCTTGCGCCGGAAAGTAATCGCAGCCGAGGTGTGATCCAGAAGATTCTTGCCGACGCCGTTTCGCGCCACCCGCGTCGCGATGCCGAAGCTTTGTAACTCGTCCGGATGACCGATGCCGGAAAGCATCAAGAGCTGCGGCGAATTGATCGCGCCGCCGGCGAGGATCACTTCGCGCCCGGCTTGTGCCTGTCTGACTTCGCCGTTCTGGACATATTCGATGCCAGTCGCGGCGGTGCCGTCCATGATGACGCGTCGCGCCAATGCCTTGAGCGCGACCGTGAGATTGTTGCGCTTCATCGCCGGCTTGAGATAGGCGAGCGCGGTACTGCACCGGCGGCCGTTGCGCAGCGTCGTCTGGATCGACGCAAAACCTTCCTGCGCGGCGCCATTATAATCCGTCGTGCTCGGATGACCTGCGCTGTTGCCCGCGGCCATGAACGCATCGCAGATCGGATCGCGAAATGTCGTGTAGTTTGTGGTGAGCGGTCCGCCACGGCCGCGATATTCATTCGCGCCGCCTTCCCAGCTTTCCGAGCGGCGGAAATAGGGCAGCACATGCCGATAGTCCCAGCCCGGCAGTCCGGTCGCGGCCCAGCGGTCGTAGTCTTGCCGATGGCCGTGGTAATAGGCCATCGCATTGATCGCCGAGGAGCCCCCGACCACTTTGCCGCGCGCGCATTCGATCCGGCGGCCGTCCATGGTCTCCGACGGCTCGGCAAAATACATCCAGTCGTGCAGCCGCTTTTGCAAAATGCGGCCCCAGCCCAGCGGGATATGAATCCATGGGTCATAGTCCCAGCCGCCAGCTTCGAGCAGCAGCACCTTGATGGTGGGGTCTTCGGAGAGACGGTAGGCGAGGGTGCAACCGGCGGAGCCGGCGCCGACAATGACGTAATCGAAAGTACTCAACGGTTTCCCCGTGCGTTTATTTTGAGGGCGCAAGCTACTTCCACGCCAACAGGCATGGCAACACAGACATGGCAACCCGGATTTGGCAACGCGCAATTTGGCCACCGCTGATGCGCGGGTTTGGTATCCGGGCCTTTGTGGCGGCAGCCGGCGGTTTGTGATACCCGGAAACCATGAGCGGCAATCACGATCACAGTCACGAGCCTTCTGACGACCAACGCTGGAAGCACGATGGCGTGCGTGTCATTCCCGGCAACCAGCTCGACCCGAACGTGCCGTCGACAGCCGGCATGGATCGCAAGGCAGCGATCAATTTCGCCCGCGCCGGCGCGCAGAAATTGTGGGCCGGCACGGTGACGATCAAGCCCGATGCCAAAACCGGAGCGCATCATCATGGGCATCTCGAGAGCATCATCTATGTGGTGAAAGGCAAGGCCCGGATGCGGTGGGGCGAGCATCTGCAATTCACCGCCGAAGCCAGTCCAGGCGATTTCATTTTCATTCCACCCTACGTGCCGCATCAGGAGATCAACGCCAGTCCGAACGAGATTCTCGAATGCGTCCTCGTTCGCAGCGACGGCGAAGCCATCGCCATCAATCTCGATATTGAGCCGGTGGAAAAGCCCGAGACCGTACTGTGGATCGATCCGATCCATCGCGACGGAGCGGTAAAGAAGTAGCGTAGTCGCGATCCGGCTGGACTGCTTTAGGTTGAGGAACTTTTTATCCGACAGCGGATTGATTTCCTGTCATCTCAACCGGGAAATCGGCCGTGAATCTTTCCAATCAAAGTCTTTTGGTCATTCTTTTCGTCGGCATTGTTGCCGGCTGGCTTGCTGGACGCGTGATGCGCGGCGGCGGATTCGGCCTGATTGGCGATCTTGTCGTCGGCCTGATCGGCGCTTTCATCGGCGACTGGCTGTTACCACGGCTCGGCATCCATCTTGGCGTCGGCATCGTCGAGTTGATCATCAACGCTTTCATCGGCGCCGTGGTCCTGCTTTTGCTACTGCGATTGCTCGGAGGTGGTTGGGGCGGCCGACGATGGGGCAGCCGCTGGTAGCGGAACTTGCGATTGAGTATAACTTTTCCATAACTTTCCCTTCTCTTTTAGAAAAATTAGCGTAAAATTCCTGCCAAGAGCGGCTACAATGGCCGCTTTCGGGCCTTTGCGTCCCGGACAGGTCCGTGTGGATTGGTGATCACGCGCAAACAGAAGCGCGAAGATCGCTGCGGGGAGGAAACAGAAGGGAATCAGCATGAAGCTGCTTTTAGTGGGTACCGCGGTTATTGCGGTCGCTGGCATGATTATTTCGGGACAGGCGCAAGCCGCGCCTGCAAAGGATCCGATGTGCAGCCTTCCTCCGTCGGGCGCCAATCAATCCTGGGGTGACCACTACGGCTGCTGGAAGGGACCGATGGAAAAGGTTGCGGCGGCAAAGCCGTCCAACAAAGATCCGATGTGCAGCCTTCCTCCGTCGGGCGCCAATCAATCCTGGGCCGACAGCTATGGCTGCTGGAAGGGACCAATCGTGAAGATTGTGGCAAAGCCCTCCCACAAGGATCCTATGTGCAGCCTTCCGGTGGCGCCCAATCAATCCTGGAACGACCGCTATGGCTGCTGGGCTCGGTGAAGCAGCGGTAGACATTCGCTCTTTTTGAATACCGCAGCAGGGACGTAGAGGAGGAGGCGATATTTCGTCGCCTCCTCTTTATTTTTTCGCCTGGTTTTCGAGTCTCAAGGATCGTGGTCTAATTTCATATCCACGGACAACGAGGGCTCCCATGGCGACACCGATCACGCTCAAAGACATCACGATTTATCCGGTCGTCGAACAGCAGGGGCCGTTCTTCAAGGCCCACGAGTTCTTCCCGACGTTGAGCAAGGAGCTATTCGAGGAAAACCGCTCATGGCTTGTGCCGGAATTCATCGACACTGCAGGCGGCGTCCTGCTTTGCATCCAGGGCTTTGTGATCAAGACACCGCACCACAACATCCTGATCGATGCCTGCGTCGGTAATCACAAACACCGGCCGATGCGTCCGGTCTGGAACCTGATGAACAGCGACCGCTTCGAGAAAGGTCTTGCTGCCACCGGTCTCACGGTGAACGACATCGACTACGTGATGTGCACCCATCTGCACGGCGATCACGTCGGCTGGAACACTCGCCTCGAAAATGGCCGCTGGGTCCCCACTTTTCCAAAGGCCAAATACATCATGGCTGACCGCGAGCTCGAGCACTGGACCGCACGCGAAAAGGAAAACCCGGCCAGCTTTCCGTGGATCACCGATTCGGTGCTGCCGATCATTGCCGCGAAGCGCGAGCAGATTGTCAAAAGCGATTTCGCGTTTAGCGAGCAGGTGCGGCTGGTCCCAACGCCGGGCCATACCATCGATCATTTCGCGGTGGTGGTTGGGGAGCCGGGACGAGATGCCTTCATCACCGGCGACATGATCCATTCGCCAATCCAGGGCCGGTATCCCGAGCTCGGTATGTTCGCCGATTACGACTCCGCCGAGGCTGGCAAAACGCGCCGCAAGATTTTCGATCAATTCTGTGAGCAGAGCACGATCATTTGCGCGAGCCATTTTCCCGCGCCTTCGACCGGTCTCGTGCGCCGCTGGGGCGATGGCTACAAGTTCGTTGCGGCTGGCGCCTGATCGGGCCGCCAAGTCGAGCCCGCTAAGTTCGATGCCAATCTTTCTCGAGAGGGAACGCTCCTCATCGAAACATAACTAAAGCGCTTTTTTTGCCGTCAGTGGCGCTCGGCGTGCTCGCGCCGGGCGCACAAATTTTCCGTAATCTTTAAGTATAACTTTTGTATAAATTCATGAGGAACTACTTGGATACGTAGTGGAGGCGTAAATTTAGACCGATCTATATTCTATGTTTATGTATTGGAGGTTCGTTTTTATGCCAATATCTCTATACTTTCCAATATAGCCACAGATACTGCCCTCATGAGACTGCGGCGCTCGTTGCCGTGGTGGGTGCGCTCAGGCGAGAGGCCGAAACGCGCCGTAAATATCAGAGGGAGCGAATGAATATGCGTTCCACTATCATTGCCGGTATTGCCGCACTCGCGGTCGGTACTGCGCTGGCCTCGGCGCCAGCCTTCGCGCAAAGCCGCTCGGCCCCAACGTATTCCAACGTCGGTCCGAGCAACGGAGCACCGCTTTCCCCGAACGGGATTGGATCAGCGCCTAGTTCGTTCGGCGGCCCCGGCTATATGGGGCCTCAGGGTGCACGGACGACGGCCGCAGGCTACTCCAACGTCGGTCCGAGCAACGGAGCACCGCTGTCCCCGAACGGCATTGGCTCAGCGCCTAGTTCCTTCGGCGGACCGGGTTACATCGGACCGTCTGGCAGCAAGGGTGCGCCGGCTGCCTATTCAAACATGGCGAAGTCGGGTGCTCCGTTGTCGCCCAACGGAATTGGCGCTGCCCCAAATTCGTTTGGCGGTCCGGCGTACAGCTCGAACTAAACTGCGTCAGGCTTTGCCTCTGGCAATTCCTGATTTGGCAACAACAGCGACACCGCGATCTACTCTGATCGCGGTGGACTAAGTAACTTCATGTCGCTTCCATGTAACCGCCGCGTAAGAACTTTCGTTATTTAGAAATTTACAGCTGAACCGCTTCTCAAGCTCAATATTTACCTAAAAATTATGCAGGTGAACTTACTTTTTATGGTAAGTTTACGTTGCCTATATTGGGTTTTCTTTACGCCTTTTTTATACTCGCACCCCTGCGCAGAACATAGTCGTAAAGCGACTCGGGGATTGTGCGGTGCTGTCGTCGTCTGCGCGAAACCAAATCAGAAAGCACCGGTAGAGGAGCGAACAGAAAATGCGAGCCAGGATCACGCTAAGCGTAGCGACGATTGCTCTCGGTGCTGTTGTTTTGTCGGTACCAGCCTTCGCGCAGACCTATGTCTATTCTAATGCTCAGAAAAGCGGTGCGCCGCTTTCGCCGAACGGCCTTGCCGCCGCGCGCGAACTCGTTCGGTGGCCCTGGTCCGGGCTATATTGGACCGAAGACCGCACCCGCCAAGCCTATGGCGTATTCGAACGTTCAGAAAAATGGTGCGCCGATTTCGCCAGACGGCCTTGCTGCTGGCCCGAATTCATTCGGTGGACCGGGCCCGGAGCTATATCGGACCGACACGCTACGTCGATGAAGCCAGCGGCGTATTCAAATATCCGCCCGAGCGGAGCGCCGATTTCGCCGAACGGGCTTGCCGCAGGGCCCAACTCTTTCGGCGGACCTGGCTATCAGGGCAACTAAGCCCGCCTGTACTTTACGGTCTAACGGCCCGGTTTGGGGAAACCCGAACCGGGCTTTTTTATTCGCCTTTCCACTGCGGCGTGCGCTTGTTGAGAAACGCCTCCATGCCCTCGCGAAAATCGGCGCTCATGTAGCATTGCAGGATCAGATCCTGGCCCTCCTCCCGGGAGAGGCGCCGCGTCAGGCGCGATAGCGCTTGTTTGGTGGCATTGAGCGTGAGCGGCGCGTGGCCCGCGATCAGGGCGGCGAGTTCAGCTGTCCGCTTTTCCAGAGCCGGCAAATCCTCCACGATCTCCGTCAACAGGCCGATGCTGGCGGCTTCCTCGGCGCCGACCAGACGTGCGGTAAAAATGATGTCCTTGACCCGCGCTGGTCCGATCAATGCGGTGAGCCGGCTGAAATTCGACATCGACAGGCAATTGCCCAGCGTGCGCGCGATTGGAAATCCGATTCGCGTGGTCTTGGTTCCGACGCGCAAGTCGCAGCACGCCGCAATTCCGGCGCCGCCGCCGGTGCAGGCGCCGCTGATCGCGGCGATGGTTGGCACCCGGCATTGCTCGAGCTGGCCGAGCACGCGGTCGATGCGGCCTTCATAATCGAGGGCATCCTGCGGTGTCTTGAAGGCGCGAAACTGATTGATATCGGTGCCCGACGCGAATGCCTTGTCGCCGGCGCCTTGAAACACCAGCACCTTGATCGCACGGTCGTTGTCGGCCTGCTGGCAGATTTCCACGAGCCGCTCGTACATCGCGAAGGTGAAAGCATTCCGCGCCTGCGGGCGGTTAAAAGTAACCTTGCCGATGCCGTCGTGAAGTTCGAACAGGATGTCTTGTGAAGCTGCCTGTGTCGCTGCCGCCGCTTGATCGTTCATGGTTGTTGGCCCGCCGTCATCGGCAGCGGGCACGTCCTTTCCGTCTTGAAGCCGCGCCACGACCGCGGCGAGTGTGGCAGTTCAGAAGTCCGCATCATTCCTGCGGCGGGTCCGAAATGCCGGGTTCTGAATCACACTAGATCAATAAATTGCGAGTGTCCCGATGGTAAGCAGTTCTTCCTGTCCAACTTGTAATCGGGCTTTTTGAACCGGCCTATTCCCCGCCGGCTACGTATGTACGCAAACATACGTTGAAAAAGGAGGAGATCATGAGACGCCTTCTTCTTGTCACCGCTGCACTGTTGTTAGGTAGCACCGTTGTGGCGCAGGCAGACACGACACATTGGACGGCGGTCCATCCTCCGCAGAGCGATTCTCAGCTTCACGCCGCCACGCGATATTGCAACGCTCAATTCGGCGTCGATCCGCTGGGTGTTCCGACATCGGCTGTATACAAGAATTGTATGCGCGGTCAGGGTTGGATCTACACCAACACGACTCGCGATGGTGACTGGGTCAATCACCACGGAATGGTCTGCCATCCCATTCTCAATGGCTTTGGCTCCGAATGCGACAGCGTCTGGTGAGGTCCAATCCGACAAAGCTGCGCGCATCGTTGGTGGTGCGCGCAGCGATCGGTCTGTTGTTTAGTGCTCTGTCACGGTAGCGGGCGCTCGTTCGAGCGCGTGGTTATGGCCCAGCGCCAGAACGATTCCCATGGCGACAACGGCTAACCCGGCGATCAGCAGAAGGCCGCCGGTGAAGCTTCCTGTCGCGTCCTTGATCCAGCCCATGGCATAGGGGCCGAAGAAGCCGGACAGGTTGCCGATCGAGTTGATGACGGCAATACCGGCTGCGGCCGCGGTGCCTGACAGCACGGCGGTCGGCAACGTCCAGAACACCGGCAATGCGCCGAACACGCCGCAGGCGCCGATGCTGAATGCCAGCATCTTGAGCGTTGGATCGTCGGTCAGGGTCGAGGCGGCGATGCCGGCCGCGGCGATCGCAAGCGCGACAGCGGCGTGGGCTTTGCGTTCAACGTGGGCGTCGGATCGCCTGCCGTACCAGACCATGAAGGCGGCGCCGATGGCGTAGGGGATCGCCGTCACCCAGCCGGTCATCGCATTTGTCAGGCCGAAGCCTTTGACGATCTGCGGCAGCCAGAACCCGACGCCGTAGTTGCAAGCGACCAGGCCAAAATAGACCAGCGCCAGCGCTAGTACTCGCGGGTTGAACACCGCCTGGCCGACCGATAGGTGCTGTGCGGCCTCGCGTTGTGTGCGCTCGGCGTCGAGACGACTCGTCAGCCATGCTTTCTCGTCGGCTTCGAGCCACTGCGCATCCGCGGGTCTGTCGGTGAGGTAGAAGTAGGTGACAAAGGCAAGCACGATCGCCGGTGCCGCTTCAAGAATGAACAGCCATTGCCAGCCGGCCAGCCCGCCAGCGCCATTAAGCCCGAGCAGCAACCCGGAGACCGGCGAGCCGATCGCCGACGATAGCGGGATCGCAGCCATGAACGCGCCGATGATGCGGCCGCGATACACCGACGGGAACCACAGCGTCAGATAAAAGATGATGCCGGGAAAGAATCCGGCTTCAGCGAATCCAAGCAGCGCGCGCACCGTATAGAAGGTGTACTCGTTGCCGAGCCCGGTCGAACTCGCGAGGTTCGGGATGAACGCCATCAAGCCGGAGAGGAGGCCCCAACTGATCATGATCCGCGCGATCCATTTGCGCGCGCCGAACTTGTCGAGGAACAGGTTCGAGGGCAGCTCGAAAATGAAATAGGTGAGGAAAAAGATTCCGGCACCGAAACCGAACATGGTCGCCGTCAGACCAAGCGCCTTGTTCATGGTGAGCGCGGCGAAGCCGACGTTTACGCGGTCGAGATAGGCGATGAAATAACAGAGCACCAGATAAGGCACGAGCCGTGACGACACTTTGCGGATCGTGCGCGCTTCAATGTTGTCCATGATGGTTTTCTCCCCGTCCGGGACGGTCGATGCCGCCCGGTACCTGTTTCGTTGTTAGCCCCAACACGAAAGACATTATCGCGCGCGTAGTCGGCGGGCTACCATTGCTTGTTCCGAAGGTGCCGTCTCAGGGCGGCCCCTCGCGGACACCGCGACAGGGCCATGGCAAAGGCATAGGATTGCTGGGCCGGTGCGGTTGCAAGCCCGGGGCGGGCGTGCCGTACGATACTCTCGGGCCAGGGAGGGCTATATGTCAGCTACGCTTATCAATCTCATCGTTCAGCTCATAGCCGGTGCCGTCGGCGGCAACGCTGTAGGCGCTACAATGAAAAACGTCGACCTCGGTACGCTCGGTAACACCATTGCTGGAGCAATCGGCGGCGCCGGCGGTGGAACACTTCTCACGGCTCTCCTGCCTATGCTCCAGGGAGCGGGCGGAAACGTTGATGTCGGCGCCTTGGTTGGGCAAGCGGTTGGCGGCGGCGTCGCCGGCGCCGTCCTCAGCGCCATTGTCGGCCTCCTTAAAAATATGATGGCTGGTCAGAGCGCGAAGTAAGCGAGACGAATATGGCCGGCGGCGAGGCTATGCGCCGCCGGTGTCACATTTACATCTGACGTGGTCGGATGTCTGCTTTCACCAGTGAAGCAGACATCCTGGCTTCATGGCTGCTATTGCGATCGTCACCTGTCTGCTGCTTTTGACGGAGAGCCAGCAATCGATATTATCCCTAGCGCCATGCCGGGTGGCGCTCAATTATTTCCACGTTTCGACAGGGATGAAAAAGATGAGCGAAACCCCGGCACGAATCCCGGTTATTGATATTGCCCCGCTGTTAAAGCGCGATTCGCAAGGCGAACGTGCTGTTGCGAAACAAATTGGCGACGCCTGCCGCGGCATCGGGTTTTTCTACGTCACCGGTCACGGTGTCACGCCAGATGAACTGGGCGGTGTGTTCGGCAAGGCTGCCGAGTTCTTCACGAGCGATGCGTCGATCAAATTGAAATCCGGCTTTACCGGCGCCGGCGGCAATCGCGGCTATATCAAGCTCGGTGAGGAGACCCTCGATCCTGGCAAGCCGCCGGATGTCAAAGAGGCCTTCAACATCGGCCTCGATCTCGCTCCCGACGATCCTGACCTGCTGGCGAAAAAGCCGTTTCGGGCTTTGAATTTGTGGCCGGATGTGCCGGGCTTTCGCTCAACGATGCTCGCCTATTTCACGCACCTGTGGGATCTCGGCCGTACCTTGCATCGCGCATTCGCGCTCGACCTCGGAATCGACCCAACCTATTTCGACGACAAATTCAAAAAGCCGCTGGCGACGCTGCGACTGCTGCACTATCCGCCGGTCAATAAGCCGTTGGACGCGGGGCAGCTCGGCGCCGGCGAGCATACCGACTACGGCAACGTGACGCTGCTTGCGACTGACTCAAGCGGTGGCCTGACGGTGCGTGATCGCAATGGCAATTGGCTCGACGCTCCGGTCATACCGAATGCCTATGTTTGCAATATCGGCGATTGCCTGATGCGCTGGACCAACGACGTCTACGTCTCGACGCCGCACAAGGTCGTGACGCCGCCGGGAAAGGACCGTTATTCGATCGCGTTCTTCCTCGATCCCGATCCCGACGCGATGGTTGCCTGCCTGCCAACCTGCACTGACGGGAAACACCCGGCAAAATATCCGCCCGTCAGTGGTGCGGATTTTCTGAGATCGCGGCTAGAGCCGACTTACAAAGCCGCTGGCTGAAGCGGGAGCGTCGTTATTGGCCGATCACCTAGTGGTTCAATTCAAACATTCGCATCCCATTCGGAACCACCTGGTGCGAATGTTTGAATCAAAGAACCACTAGAAAGTTTAAAGTGCTAGCGGAGCTTTGGATTTGACATTCGCTTCACGAGCAGCCGGCATAGGGGTAGCGAATGTCAAATCCGCTCCACTAGGGCGCCGATATCAGCCGGCATCGCGCTTTCTTAGAAGGTACGTATCCATGATCCATCCCTTCCGCGCCCTGGCCTCGGCCCGCATCTGCTCGATTTCGGGCGCGCGTTCGCGAAGCGGGCCCGCCGCGAGAATTTCGTCCTCGGAACCGAGATAGGCGCCCCAATAGATATCGATGTCGGAAGCGTCGATTGCCTTGAACGAACAATCGCCGTCGAGCATCACGATCACATCGTCCGCACCGTCCGGCAGGCCTTCGGCAATCTTGCGGCCGGTCGTGATCTGAATGGATCGTCCGATCCGATTGAGCGCGATCTTGTGCCCTGCCGCCAAAGCTTGCACCGCGCTGATTCCCGGAACGACTTCGTACGTGAATGCGACATTTCCTCTCGTGACGATCTGATCGACGATCCTCAACGTGCTGTCATAGAGCGAAGGATCGCCCCAGACCAGGAAGGCGCCGCATTCGTCCTCGCTGAGCTCTTCGTCGATCAGCCGTTCGTAGATGCTGGCTCGTTGTTCATGCCAGGCACGGACTGCGGGCTCGTAGGAGGAAGGCGTCCGGTCTCGTGGCGGATCGACCGTCTCGACCATCCTGTATGATTTGTCTTTGATGTGTCGCTCGCAGATTTCTTTTCGCAGGCGAACGAGGTCTTCCTTTTCCTGTCCTTTATCCATGACGAAGAACACGTCGACTTCGTTAAGCGCGTTGATCGCCTGGACGGTGATGTAGTCGGGATTGCCGGCACCGATGCCGATGACAAAGAGCTTCCTCATGGTTCCCGCCTGTTCACAACGCTTAATTTCCGGATGGTTCCCGCCTTAGCTTAGGCGGAATCTGCAACGCCAGACTTTCCGGCCCGGCGAGGGCCGGGCGCATGGTTCAGCTGGAACTATTGTAATATGGGCCCTTCGGTTCCTTGCCTCAATTCCGGAAATGAGCCGATGTCTCTTGCCCCTGAAGCTTGGCCTGTGCCAAATGCCGCAATGGCCGGCGGCACTCCGGAAATAATATCATTATGAGTGAAACGGTTCTCGAATTTGCCAGCGGCGCAGCTGACATCTCGCGCGCTCCGGCCGGGCCTATCCGATTGGAACGCACGCAGATACTTGGCCTGGTCGTCTATCATGCCGTTGCTACATTAGCTTTCCTGCCCTGGTTTTTTAGCTGGACCGGCGTCGTGCTGGCGATCCTCGGCGTTTATGTGTTCGGCGTGCTCGGTATCAACATCGGCTATCATCGCCTGCTGACGCACAAGGGCTTTGCCTGCCCGAAATGGCTCGAGCGCACCTTCGCCGTGCTGGGCGTGTGTTGCCTTCAGGGTAGTCCGTCACGGTGGGTGGCGATCCACCGGCGGCACCACGAGCATGCGGATCATCCGCCCGATCCACATAGTCCGATCCGCAGCTTCCTGTGGGCTCACATCGGCTGGGTTTGCGTCAAGAATGAAGAAATGGACCTCGGTGGACATTATCACGGCTACGCAAAGGATATTTTGCGCGATCCTTTTTATGTCTGGATCGAGGATCACAAAATCTGGGCGTGGCTGCCTCTTGTTACTGCGGCGCTGTTTTTTCTGATCGCATCGGCGGTCGGTCTGATATTGAGGTGGCCGGTGGCGGAAGCCGTGCAATTCGGCTTAAGCGTCATGGTGTGGGGCGTCTTCGTGCGCACCGTGCTTCATCTGCACTTCACATGGTCGGTTAATTCGGTGACCCACATGTGGGGTTATCGGAACTATGAGACCGACGACGACAGCCGCAATAACGCGATCATTGCATTCTTCAGCAACGGTGAAGGATGGCACAACAACCACCACGCCGATCCCCGTTCAGCGCGCCATGGGCATATGTGGTGGGAGATTGACGTCGCGTGGCTCACCATCCGTTTCCTGGAGATCGTCGGACTGGTGCGTGATGTCAGGTTGCCGGGCCAGCGGCTCGAGTTTAGCGGCTCGAGCGCGGAGTAACCGCACAATCATCGGCTCGTGCCCGCGTCTTTGGACGTACGCTTGAGGCTATCGACGGTGCAGGCGTCGTGGTGCCGGAAGCCCGTTACCGCATGTTGATGGTCATGCCGCCAAGGCCCAGCGAAATCTGGAAGCCGGCTTGCACGCCACGTACCTGCAGAACGACGCCTTTTTCGTTTTGCAGAGTTGCTGCCGACGCGCCGCCGACAAACGAAGCACCGGCACCGGCAACACTATAGGTCCCGACGATGTCGTAGGGGCTGTGCAAATTCGATGCGGTACCGACCAGATCGACCGCGGCGACACCAAGCGATCCAATGCCGATCCCGCCCAGGGTCAACGGATAAACATGGTGATGGAAGTACAGACGGCCGTTGCCGCCACCCACGCCGACAATAAAGCCGACCTTGACGATGTGAAGACGGACCGAACCGGTGGCCGCTTGCGACGCCGAGGGCGCTGCCGCCACAATCGCCAGAGCCGCCAGTGCAGCCATAACGAACTTTATCGCCAATTTACGCATTTCGTCCTTTCCTCCCGTTGGGTCAGTTTTTTTCACCCGCGACCGGATGCGATTTCTTGCTGCGAAAGTCTATCCAAGGGATTTCGGGGTGTGAAGATAGTCGGCGCCGCCTCTACGTAAAAGCGGCGCCGGATATCGGATTACCGCATAGCGATCGTCATTCCGCCGAGGCTCAACGAGATCTGCAAGCCGGTTTGCGGGCCCTGGAGCTGAAGAACAACACCGTGGTCGTTTTGCAGCGTTGTGGCCGACGGTCCGGCGCCGATCGAGACTCCGGCGCCCGCGTCGCTATATGACCCGACGATATCGGATGGGCGGCGTAAGTTGGAAACAGTGCCGACCAGGTCGAGCGTCGCTACGCCCACTGTGCCGATGCTACCGCCGCTCACCGTGATCCGGTACCGCCTGTGCCCAAAGTACAGCACGCCTTCTCCGCTGGTGCCGCCGAGGACGACGCCGCCCTTGACGACGTGAAGACGGACCGTACCCGTGGCGGCCTGTGACTGCGACGGCGCCGCCGCCATTAGCACCACGGCAGCTGCCGTGGCCGCAAAGAACTTCATCGCTCCATTGAGAATACGCACTCTACGTCTCCTGTTTTCAGGTTGATCCGACACTTGGCCGGTAGATTTGTTTCGGGCTTCCATCAGGAAGCTGATGCCGTCGCCTACGCGGCCATAAAGCGAAACTAGCTGTGGCTTTTTTACGTCATTCGTCAGGCAACCCCAACGAACGGGATAAGTGTGCTTTGCGGGCAACGGATCGCTAGTCCCGCCCTTCTAATTTCGATGGCGAAGCGCCTCGACTAGCAGCGCAAATGCCGCCGAAGGCTGGCGCCGGCTTGGATACCAAAGGTGATAGCCGGAAAACTGCGGGCACCAATCCGCGAGCACCTGCTTGAGGCGACCCTTCGCCACATGCGGTTGCGCCAGGCCCTCCGGTACGTAGGTCAGCCCAAATCCGCTGAGCGCCGCATTCAACATTTGCGCCGTGGAATTAAACGTGAGCTGACCTTCGACGCGGACTTTGAGTTCGCGGCCGGCTTTTTCGAATTCCCATGCGTAAAGCCCGCCGAGCGTCGGCAGCCGCAGATTGATGCAGTTATGATTGACCAGATCCTGCGGGCGCTTGGGTTCGGAGCGTTTGCGGAAATAGGCGGGCGCGCCAACCACGGCCATGCGCATGTCGGGCCCGATGCGGACCGCGATCATGTCTTTGGCCACCTGTTCGCCGCTCCGAACGCCTGCGTCGAAGCGTTCCGTGACGATGTCGGTCAGCCCATAATCGATCGTCATCTCGACCTTGATGTCTGGATAGTCACGTAGAAGCTTCGCGAGTTTGGGCAGCACGATGTCGTTCATAGCGTGTTCCGTAGCAGTGATCCTGATCGTGCCTGCGGGCTTTTCCCGAAGCTCGCTGAGGGCCGCTATCTCCGCGCCGATCTCGTCGAAGCGCGGTCCCACAATGCGGAGCAGGCGTTCGCCGGCCTCAGTCGGGGCAACGCTCCGCGTGGTGCGGGCGAGGAGTCGAACCCCAAGCCGCGCTTCGAGTTCGCGGATGGTGTGGCTCAGTGCTGATTGCGAGACGCCGAGCTTCACTGCCGCCTTGGTGAAACTGCGCTCGGTTCCGATGGCGGCAAATGCCACAAGGTCATCCAGGGTTCCACGCTGCATTTATGGCTCCTACTCATAAGTCCATGTTGATTTTAGCGGCTAATTAAAATAACCGCGCGCCCCAAATCAAAGCCACGCGGCAAGCCAACAGGGAGCGCGGTCATGGACATCAAACGAAGCGGTTCGCAGCCATCAGGGAAGGGACCGTCGGACTATTTTACCGGCGCGGTGCGGGTCGATCCGCTGTTTGAAGCGCCCGAACCAGCGCGTGTTCGCGGCGCGCTTGTCACATTCGAGCCCGGCGCCCGAACCGCCTGGCACACCCATCCGCTTGGACAAACGCTGGTCGTCACTTCCGGCGCAGGGCGGGTGCAGCGTTGGGGTGGCCCGATCGAGGAAATCCGCCCGGGCGACGTCGTGTGGTTTCCGCCCGGCGAAAAGCATTGGCACGGCGCCTCGCCCGCGACCGCGATGAGCCATATCGCCATTCAGGAGGCGCTCAACGGCAGCCCGGTCGATTGGATGGAGCAGGTCAGCGACCAGCAATATGGCAGCCAGCAACACCCGGCCGGGCAGAGCGCTCGATAGCGGAACGCCTTCTCGGAACTGACCATGCCAAGCCCCGTTACACTTAAATTGAACCGGCGCGACCTGTTGATTGGAACCGCCGCATCCTTAGCTGTCACAATGGAGCCTCATGAAGCCGAGGCGCAAACGACCGTTATCGGAGAACCTTCCATGCATAAGGTGTCGTTCGTGGTGAATGGGAAAAGCCACGAACTCAATCTCGATACGCGAACCACACTGCTCGACGCGCTACGCGAGCATTTACATCTCACCGGCACCAAGAAGGGCTGCGATCATGGCCAATGCGGTGCCTGCACGGTGATGGTCGACGGGCGGCGGATCAATTCCTGCCTCACGCTCGCGGTGATGCACGAGGGCGATGACATCACCACCATCGAAGGGCTCGGCACGCCAGAGCATCTGCATCCATTGCAGGCGGCCTTTGTGAAGCATGACGGCTATCAGTGCGGTTATTGCACGCCGGGCCAAATCTGCTCGGCGGTCGCGGTGCTCGACGAGATCAAGGCGGGTATCCCGAGCCACGTCAGCGCAGACCTCACAGCGCAGCCGCAACTGACGGTCTCGGAACTTCGCGAACGGATGAGCGGCAATATCTGCCGTTGCGGTGCTTATTCCAACATCGTCGATGCGATCGTCGAAGTCGCCGGGGGCAAGGCATGAAGTCGTTCACTTACGAACGCGCGAATTCGCCCGCGGACGCTGCTGCTGCGGCCGTGCGCATCGACGGGGCGCGAATTCATAGCCGGCGGCACTAACCTCCTCGATCTGATGAAACTCGAGATCGAGACCCCTGCGCACCTGATCGACGTCAACGGACTTGCGCTCGACAAGATCGAAGCCACGCCCGACGGCGGCTTGCGCATCGGCGCGTTGGTGCGCAACACCGATCTTGCAGCCGACCAACGTGTGCGCCGGGACTATGGGTTGCTGTCGCGTGCGTTGCTCGCCGGCGCGTCCGGACAATTGCGCAATAAGGCGACCACGGCTGGCAATCTGCTGCAGCGTACGCGCTGCCCGTACTTCTACGACACCAACCAGCCGTGCAACAAACGCAAGCCCGGCAGCGGCTGCGCCGCTATCGAAGGGTTCAGCCGTTCGCATGCGGTGCTCGGCGTCAGCGATGCGTGCATCGCTACCCATCCGAGCGACATGGCGGTGGCCATGATGGCGCTCGACGCGACCGTAGAGACTGTGCGTCCCGATGGTACGACGCGACGCATTCCCATCGCCGACTTCTACCGCCTGCCGGGCGACACGCCCCATCGCGAGACTGTATTGACGCCGGGCGAATTGATCACAGCAGTGACGCTGCCGAAACCGGTGGGCGGCACGCACATCTATCACAAGGTTCGCGACCGGGCGTCCTATGCCTTCGCGCTGGTCTCGGTCGGTGCGATCGTGCAACGCGACGGGACCGGGCGCGTTGCACTCGGGGGTGTCGCCTACAAACCGTGGCGTGTTGCGGCCGCCGAGGCAGAACTGCCACGCGGCGCCAAAGCCATTAGCGAGCGATTACTTTCCGGCGCGAAACCAACTCGTGAAAACGCATTCAAGCTACGGCTGGCCGAGCGCACGCTCGCGGCTGTGCTTAATCAGGCGAGAGGCTGACGCCATGCTGTTCGATACACCGGCCGAAACCAATCCGATCGATCAACTCAAGATCATCGGCCATGCCACCGACCGGATCGATGGTCCGCTCAAAACCACCGGTACTGCAACATACGCCTACGAGCATCACGAGACCGTGCCGAACGCGGTCTATGGCTATGTGGTTGGCGCTTCGATTGCCAAAGGCCGCATCGCATCGATGGACTTGACGGAAGCCAAGGCGGCCCCGGGCGTGCTGGCCATCGTCACGGCGGAGAATGCCGGCAAGCTCGACAAGGGCGAATTCAACACCGCTAAACTGTTGGGTGGCCCGGAGATCGAGCACTATCACCAGGCCGTCGCGCTCGTCGTTGCCGAGACTTTCGAGCAGGCGCGCGCTGCAGCGCAGCTTGTGAAGGTCGAATACACAAGCGCCAAGGGCGCATTTCGATCTTTCGGCCGAGAAAGACACCGCGCTCAAGCCGGGGCCGGGCTTCGCCGGCGGAGCCGGATACCGCCGTCGGCAATTTCGCGCGCGCTTTTGCGGATGCGCCGGTCAAAATCGATGAGACTTACACGCACGCCCGATCAATCGCACGCGATGATGGAGCCGCACGCGTCCACTGCGCGCTGGGACGGCGACAAGCTCACGCTCTGGACGTCGAACCAGATGATCGCCTGGGGCACCGGCGACATGGCCAAAACGCTTCGCATCCCGAAAGAAAAGGTGCACCTGATCTCGCCGTTTATCGGCGGCGGATTTGGCTCAAAATTGTTCCTGCGCGTCGGACGCGTTGCTCGCGGCGCTTGGCGCGCGTGCGACCGGCCGTCCTGTGAAGGTCGCGCTGCCGCGGCCGTTTATTTTCAACAACACCACGCATCGTCCGGCGACGATCCAGCGCATCCGCATCGGCGCCGACACGCGACGGCAAGATCATCGCGCATCGGCCACGAAAGTTGGTCCGGCGATCTCAAAGGTGGGCAATGGGAGCCCGCCGTCAGTCAGACGCGCTTGCTTTATGCCGGCGCGAACCGCATGACGGCGTCGCGCCTTGCGGTGCTCGATCTGCCCGAAGGCAACGCCATGCGCGCGCCCGGGCGAGGCGCCGGGCATGATGGCGCTCGAAATCGCCATCGACGAGATGGCCGAGAAGCTCGGCCTCGATCCCATCGAGTTTCGTATCATCAACGATACGCAGGTCGATCCCGAGAATCCCGACGCGGCCTTTCTCCGAGCGCAACCTCACCGAATGTCTGCGCCTTGGCGCGGAAAAATTCGGCTGGACCAAGCGCAACCCGTCGCCGGGCAAAACGCGCGATGGGCGCTGGCTGGTCGGCATCGGCGTTGCGGCGGCATTTCGCAATAACCTGCTGATGAAATCAGGCGCGCGCGTTGCGCTCGACAAGAGCGGGATCATCACGGTCGAAACCGATATGACCGACATCGGCACCGGCAGCTATACGATCATCGCGCAGACGGCTGCCGAGATGATGGGCGTGCCGCTCGACAGGGTCGTGGTGCACCTGGGCAATTCGGATTTTCCGGTCTCGTCCGGTTCCGGCGGTCAGTTCGGCGCCAACAACTCGACTGCGGGCGTCTATGCCGCATGCGTGAAGCTGCGCGAAGCGGTGGCGCAGAAGCTCGGCTTTAACTCATCCGACGTGACGTTCGCCGACGGCATGGTCCGCTCCGGCAATCACGCCGTGCCTCTCGCCGAAGCCGCGGGCGAAGGCGCGGATTGTCGGCCGAGGACGCGATCGAATATGGCGACCTCGACAAGACCTATCAGCAATCGACTTTCGGCAGTCACTTTCGTCGAAGTCGGCGTCGATATCGCGACCGCGGAAATCCGCATGCGCCGCATGCTCGCGGTGTGCGCCGCGGGCCGCATCCTCAATCCGAAGTCGGCGCGCAGTCAGGTGATCGGCGCGATGACCATGGGCGCTGGCGCGGCGCTGATGGAGGAACTTGTGGTCGACAAGCGCTTCGGCTTCTTCGTCAACCACGATCTCGCCGGTTACGAAGTGCCGGTCCATGCCGACATTCCGCATCAGGAAGTGATCTTCCTCGATGAGACCGATCCGATTCTCCTCGCCGATGAAAGCCAAGGGCGTCGGCGAACTTGGCATCTGCGGCGTCGGCGCGGCGGTCGCCAACGCGATCTACAACGCCACCGGCGTTCGCGTGCGCGATTACCCGATCACCCTCGACAAGCTGATCGATAAGTTGCCGGCGGTGGCGTAGCGCGCTTACTGTCCGCGGCTGGCGGTGGACGCAAAACGCCTGGCTTCTTCCGCCGCACGGAACAGGGCTTTCGCCTTGTTGATGCATTCCTGCTGCTCGAACGCGGGATCGCTGTCGGCGACAATGCCCGCGCCGGCCTGCACGTACATCTTGCCGTCTTTGATCAAAGCGGTGCGGAGCGCGATGCAAGTGTCCATCTCATCGCCTGCTGAAAAGTATCCGACGCAGCCGGCATAGAGCGAACGCTTTTCCTTTTCCAGTTCATCGATGATCTGCATGGCGCGCACTTTCGGCGCGCCTGACACCGTGCCGGCGGGAAAGCCTGCGGCGAGCGCATCAAGCCGGTCGCTGTCGTTTCGCAGCTTGCCTTCGACGTTGGAGACGATGTGCATCACCTGGCTGTAGCGCTCGATGAAGAACCGGTCGGTGACTTTGACCGTGCCGATCTCCGCCACGCGGCCGACGTCGTTCCGGCCGAGATCGAGCAACATCAGATGTTCGGCGCGTTCTTTAGGATCGGCGAGCAATTCGGTTTCCAGCGCCTGGTCTTCGTGCGGAGTGGCGCCGCGCGGCCGGGTGCCGGCGATCGGGCGGATCGTCACCGTGTCGTTGGTGGCTTTCACCAAAATCTCCGGGCTTGACCCGGCGATGGCGAAACTGCCGAAATCGAGAAAGAACAGATACGGCGACGGATTGACCCGCCGCAGCGCGCGATAGAGCGCGAACGGCGGCAGCGTGAACGGCGCTTCGAAACGCTGTGACAGCACGACCTGAAAAATATCGCCGGCGGCGATATATTCCTTGGCGGCGAGAACCATGCTCTTGAATTCTTCTGGCGCGGTGTTCGAGCGAGGCGCGACGTCGAGCGGACCGCAATCGCTGCCGGCCGCTGCCTTGTCGAGTGGCTTGTCGAGGGCATCGATCACCGCCGAAAGGCGCTCGGTCGCATGAGCCAGCGCCGTTTTGGCTGCGATGCCCGGCTGCGGCCGCACAGGCGTAACGACGGTGATGCTGTCTTTGACGGCGTCGAAAACGACGATGAGGGTCGGGCGCACCAGTATCGCGTCGGGAATGCCGATTGGGTCCGGACCGGGCGCGGCGAGGCTATCCTCCATCAGCCGCACCATGTCGTAACCGAGATAGCCGAACACGCCGGCCGCCATTGGCGGCAGCGCATCGGGGAGGGCAATGCGGCTCTCGGTGATGAAGTCGCGCAATGCGTCGAGCGGCCGCGTGGCGAGCGGCGTAAAGGCCCTCGGGATCGCTCGACGCCTTGCGGTTAATCTCGGCACGCCGGCCGTCGGCGCGGACAATGAGATCGGGGTCGAGGCCGATGATCGAATAGCGGCCGCGCACTGCGCCGCCTTCGACGGACTCAAGCAGGAAGCTCATCGGCCTGCCGCTGGCAATCTTCAGGAAAGCGGAAACCGGCGTCTCCAGGTCGGCGACGAGCGTCGTCCATGCGACCTGCGGCTTGCTGGCGTCATAGCGCGCGGTGAATTCTTCCGCGGACGGTTCGACCAACATTTAGTTGGTTTCCGGCGTCCCGTTGCCGAACGCTTGCGCCAGCGCCTGCTGATTGACCTTCGTGCCGAGCTCGTCTTCGACGGACGCCATGTACTGCCCGAACACGTCGTCGCTGATATCGCGCTGTATTTTCTGGTCCATCTGCTTGGCGGTGGCGGAATTCGGATCGGGCGGCGGAATCTGGTCGCCGGTAATGCGGAACACGATCCAGTTCGTAGGTTGGTCGCCTTCGGCGCTGTTCACGCCGTCCTTCGCGGTGTGAAAGACCGTTTCGATCATACGTGCGGAAATCCCCGGCGCCGGCTGGCCGCGCTTGAGATTGGCCGCGGTTTGCACTGTGACGCCGTTTGCGGTCGCCAGCATTTCGAGCGGCGTGCCGCTTTTGAGCTTGTCGAGAATGTCGGTGGCCTTGGCCTTGAGCCGGTCGGCGATTTCGTCGTCGCGCCAGCGCTGCTCGACTTCGCTCTTCACTTCGTCGAGATTGCGATCCCGTGCAGGCGTGATGCCGGCGACGTCGTACCAGATATAGCCGCTATCGGCTTCGACCGGATCGTTGTCGACGCCGACATCCGATGCGAATGCGGCGTTGACGATCTGGTCGGCGGTCGATCCCGGAATCGCGGTCTTGCCGTTCGCATCGTGGTTGGAGCGATCGACGGCGTTGTAGGTTGCAGCGGGCAAATTCAATTTTTTCGCGGCGTCTTCCAGCGAAGTGCCACCCGCACGGTCGTCCTCGATCTTGTCGTGGAGATCCTGCACCATGCTACGCGCGCGCACCGTCGCAACGTCATTGCGAATTTGCGGCTCGACATCGGCAAATGTCTTTTGCTCTTCCGGGATGATCTGGGAGACGGTCACGATGACTGCGCCAAAGCGTCCCTGAACCGGCGCACTGACCTCGCCGTCCTTGAGCAAGAAGGCCGCATCGGCCACCGCTGGATCGATGATCGTCGTCTTCGTCACGGTGCCAAGATCAAGATCCTGTTCCTTGAGGCCGCGTTCAGTAGCAAGGGCGGCAAACGTCGTGCCGCTCTTGATCTTGTCGCTTGCGGCCTGCGCTTCGGCCATGGTCGGGAACACCATCTGCTCGATGTGGCGCTTCTCCGGCGTGATGTAGCGGCTACGGTTGTCGTCGAAGATCTTTTTCAGATCGTCTTCGGAGATTTCCATCGTTTTCGCGAGTTCCGCCGGCGTTACCGTGACAGTGACGATTTTTCGATATTCCGGCGCGCGGAACATGATTTTGCGCTGCTCGAAATATTTGCTGAGCTGATCGTCGGTCGGCGGTGCGACATCTCCGGCCTGTGCTGGACCGAGTGCGACATAGGAGATGCTGCGCTGCTCGTTCTGGAACTGGTTGACTGCATCGAGCCAAGTCTGCGGCGTTGCGATATTGCCGGAGACGGAGTCGATAATCTGGCGCCGCAGCGTGTCGGCCCGCTGGTCGGTGACGAAGCGCTGCTCGGTAAGGTTGGCATTAAGCAGCGCATCCTGGAATTTGGCGGCGTCGAATTTGCCATCTGGGGTCTGGAATTGCGGATTACCGGTGATGCGGCGCGAGATTTCAGCGTTGGACAGTCCAAGTCCCATTTGTTTGGCGCGCTGATCGAGGCCGGCCTGGGCCACCATCTCGCTCAAGACCTGCTGCTGCAGGCCAAAGGCATTCGCTTGCTCGGGCGTGACGATTTTGCCGAGTTGCCGCGACATCACCTCCAACCTGTCATTATAACTTTGGCGGAACTGATCGGCGGTAATCTCGGTCTTGCCGATCATTGCAAGATAGGAGTGGCCAAATCCGTTAAATATGTCGTTGATGCCCCACAGCGCGAAAACGCCGGCAAGCAACGTCATGACCGCGCCCATAACAATGCGGCCTAGCCAAGTGGTGGAGGCGTTACGGATACCTCGAAGCATAGGTCCAGTACTCTGATGTGATGCCAGTCAGCGCGGCGCTAAAGGCGGCGCATAATAGGGAGCGTCGCTACGGGCCGCAACTATTGGGATTTGTTGATAAAACGGGTCTTTTCCGGATGCAATCGGTCTGCTAACGGCTGTTTGTCGCAGGAGATAAGGTTCTAATAATGGCGCGCCGTCCGCTGATCGCAGGCAACTGGAAAATGAACGGGCTTGCCGCCTCGGTCACCCAATTGGACAAAATCATCGCCGGCGCGGCCAATTTGCCTGCGACTGTCGACGTCCTTGTGTGCCCGCCGTTCACGCTCCTGGCCGCCTTCGCTGCGCGGGCACAGGGCACCCGGGTCGCTGTCGGCGGCCAGGATTGTCACGCCAAAGCGTCCGGTGCCCATACCGGCGATATCGCCGCCGAGATGTTGGCCGATGCGCAGGCGAATGTCGTGATCGTCGGTCATTCGGAGCGTCGGCAGGATCATCACGAGACTGATGCCGAGGTCCGTGCCAAGGCGGCGGCGGCGCGCCGGGCAGGACTTGTGCCCATCGTCTGCGTCGGCGAGACCCGGGCCGAGCGCGATGCCGGCAAAGCCTGCAACGTTGTAGGCGCGCAACTCGCTGGTTCGCTCCCCAGTGATATCGATGACTTCCTCATCGCCTACGAACCGGTTTGGGCCATAGGAACGGGGCTAACGCCGACGCCAAAAGATGTCGCCGATATGCATGGATTTATTCGGAGCGAACTTGCTGCGCGCTTCGGCGGCTTCAGCGACACGATTCGCATCCTCTATGGCGGCTCGGTGAAAGCCTCCAACGCCGGGGAGTTGTTCGCCCTCGATAATGTCGATGGCGCCCTTGTCGGCGGCGCAAGCCTCAATGCGGAAGAGTTTCTGGCGATAGCCGCTATTTGTCGCTAAAGTCACCTTCACGGCCGGCATTCAAGAACGGCGTGGGAGGACGACATGACGCGCTTTGGCGTTGTTGCGGCGATCGTTGGATTTGTCCTGACGCTGCCGACGGCTCAAGCCCACGCCGCCGAACTCAAGTTGCTTGAGGGTAACGCGCTCAATGCGGTGATGGACGAACTCGGCCCGCAGTTCGAGAAAGCGACCGGTACCAAGATCAACGCGACAATCGGCACCAGTGCGCAACTTAAAGCCCGGGTCGACAGCAATGAAGCGTTCGACGCCATTATCCTGACCAAAGCTCTGCTCGACCAGCTCGCGACTCAAGGCAAGGTCGCCGGTTCGCCGCGCGCACCGATTGCGCATGTCGGTATTGGCGTTGCAATCCGCAAAGGCGCGCCGAAACCGGACATCAGTACGGTCGAGGCATTCAAGCAGGCCATGCTCAACGCAAAGTCGATTGGCTATGTCGACAACACGCCGACCGGCGCCGCGCTGAAGGCTATTTTCGCCAAGCTCGGCATCGCTGATCAAGTTAATGGGAAACTCAAGCCGCTTACCATCCAGGCGGCGGACGCAGTTGCTAAAGGCGATGTCGAGATCGCCATGACGCAGGTCAGTGAGATCTTGCCGGTTGCCGGTGCCGAGTTGGTCGGACCACTACCCGCTGACATTCAGGTCAATACTGTATTTGCCATTGGCGTCAGCACTGCCGCAAAAAATGCAGACGGGGCGGCCGCCCTTATCAAATTCCTGACGGCCCCACCGGCCGCGGCGGTGATCAAAAGCAAAGGCATGGAGCCGGGCTGAACGGCTGCATTATGCAATAAACCAAAGGGAGGGAGCCATGGCGGACGAGACTAATCCGATCCGACGCCGCAATTTCTTGATGGGAGCGGGTACCGCAGTGGCTGCGTCTTTAGCGCAGCCCGTCGCGGGCGAAGCGCAGACCGCACCCGCCGCTGCACCGGCGCCAAGCGATCAGCCGGAGCCGTTGCTGACATTGACGGCAACCGAGCATGCGTTTTTTGCCGCTGCCGCCGATACCATGATCCCGGCCGACGAGTTGTCGCCGTCAGGCAGCGATTGCGGCGTGGCCACCTTCATCGATCGCCAGCTTGCGGGTTCCTACGGCGCCGGCGCGCGGCTTTATCGCGACGGACCGTTCGTCAAGGCAAAGCCGGAGTTTGGCTATCAGCTGCCGCTTAATCCGCGCGAATTCTTCCGCGCCGGGATTGCTGCGGCGAACGACTGGTCGCGCAAGACCTACGGCAAGGATTTCGACCGTCTAGCCGATGCCGACCGCGTTACTGCTCTCAAAGCCATGGAAGGCGGCACCGCGGAGCTTGCTGGCGTTTCGAGTCATGGCTTCTTTGAAGCGCTGCTGCAAATCACCATGGAAGGATATTTTGCCGACCCGATCTATGGCGGCAATCGCAACATGGCGTCGTGGAAGATGGTGGGATATCCGGGGCTCCCGGCGACCTACCGCGAGGACATCAAAAAATACTTCGGCAAGAAGTACGACAAGCCGCCGCATTCGATTGTGGATTTTTCTTGAGGGAGATGGATCATGACTATCAAACTCAAGGAAACGGACGCCGTCGTCATCGGCGTCGGCTGGACCGGCTCGATCCTGGCGCGTGAACTGACAAAAGCCGGCCTCAACGTTGTCGGCCTCGAGCGCGGCAACAAGCGCATGCCGCGCGAGAACTTCACCATTCCGTCGGTGCGCGACGATCTCAAATACGCCGTGCGCCAGGAACTGTTTCAGGACACCCAGCTTGAAACAGTTTCGTTGCGGCATTCGCCGGGCGAGGCGGCATTGCCGATCCGGCGTCTCGGCTCGTTTCTGCCGGGCACCGATCTCGGCGGCGCTGGTGCGCATTGGAACGGCATGACTTGGCGGTGGCTGCCGTCGGACCACAAGTTGCGCAGCCATCTCACCGAACGATACGGCAAGAACGCCATTCCCGAAGAGATGACGATCGAAGACTTGCCGGTTTCGTATGACGAGCTCGAGACGTATTACGACAAGTTCGAGAAACTGTGCGGCGTGTCCGGCAAGGCCGGCAATCTGCGCGGCAAGATCGTCGATGGTGGCAACATCTTTGAAGGTCCGCGCCAGAACGAGTATCCGAATCCGCCGCTTACCAAGAGCATGGCCGGCAGTATCATGGACGAGGCGTCGCGCAGCCTCGGCTATCACCCGTTCCAGGCGCCATCGAGCAACGCTAGCGAGACTTACACGAACTTCGAAGGCATGACGCTTGGCGCCTGCGAGTATTGCGGGCACTGCGAACGCTTCGGCTGTGAGGCCAATGCGAAGGCTTCACCGAACGTCTGCATCCTGCCGGCGCTACTTGCCGACCCAAAGTTCGAGCTGCGCACCAACGCCCAAGTGAAAGAACTCGTCTACGACAAAGCAGCGCGCAAGGTCACTGCGGTGCGCTACATCGATACGCGAAGCGGCGAGGAATACGAACAGCCCGCAGGCATCGTCATTCTCGGTGCCTATGTGTTCAACAACGTGCTGTTGATGCTCACGGCCGGCATTGGCCAGCCTTATGATTACAAAACCGGGCAGGGCGCCGTCGGCAAAAACTACTGCTATCAGGTCAGTGGCAATGCCGTGTCGGTGTTCTTTCAAGACAAAGAGATCAATCCGTTCATGGCGTCCGGCGCCCATGGTGTGCTGATCGATGACTTCAACGGCGACAACTTCGATCATGCGGGCCTTGGCTTCTTCGGCGGAGCGTGGATTCAGGCGGGGCCGAGCAATGGCCGGCCGATTCTGACGCGACCGGTGCCGCCCGGCACGCCGCGGTGGGGTCACGATTGGAAACAGGCGACGGCGAAGTGGTACAACCACGCCTTCACCATCGGCGCCTCGGGCTGCAATTACGCCCACCGCGAGAACTTCCTGGATCTCGATCCGAGCTATCGCGATGCACTCGGCCGGCCGCTGATCCGGATGTCATACAATTTCCACGACAACGATCGGAAGCTTGCCGACTACGTCGCGGGCGTCCTGGGTCGCTTGGCCAAAGCCATGAATCCGACCGTCATGAGCACGCCGAGCGTTCAGCGCGGCGACTACAGCGTTGTTCCGTATCAATCGACCCACAACACTGGCGGCACGATGTCCGGAACCGATCCGAAGACCAGCGTCGTCAACCGCTACCTGCAGTCGTGGGATGCAGACAACCTGTTCGTGATGGGGGCGTCGGTATTTCCGCAGAACGCGTCATACAATCCGACCGGATTGGTCGGCGCATTGGCTTATTGGTCGGCGAACGCGATCACGACGCAGTACCTTAAGAATCCTGGCCCGCTGGTGCACGCATGACGCGATACCCGCGCGTAAATTTAACGCGGGTTCGATGCGAGTGTCGGACTAAGTCATGAAGCGGCGTGATTTTCTAGGTCTAGCGTTAAGTGGCGTGGCGCTCCCTGCATTTTTGCGTGGAGCGAGCGCGCAATCGTATCCGGCACATCCAGTGCGCGTTATCGTCGGCGTCGCTGCCGGCGGCGGCATGGACTTCGCTGGACGGATCATCGCGCAAGCGTTGACGGAGCGGCTTGGCCAGCAGTTCTTTGTCGATAACAGGCCTGGTGCGGGCAGCAACGTCGGAACCGAGCTTGTTGTGAACTCATCACCCGATGGCTACACGCTGCTTCTCGTCTCAGGAGCAAATGCGATCAACGCGACGCTGTATAAAAAACTCAATTTTAACTTTATACGCGACACAACTCCGATTGCGACGATTGCCCGCGTTCCGCAGGTTATGGAAGTTCATCCTTCGGTTCCGGCCAGATCAGTTCCTGAATTCATCGCCTACGCGAAGGCTAATCCGCACAAGGTCAACCTTGCATCTGCCGGCAACGGCAGCGTCCAGCAAGTTGCCGGCGAGCTATTCAGAATGATGACGGACATCGACATGGTCGACGTGCCTTACAACGGCGCGGGGTTGGCGCTGGTCGATCTGCTGGCGGGGCAAACGCAAGTTATGTTCGACACCACGCCGGGCTCGCTTCCTCACATCAGGGCGGGTCGGCTACGCGCTCTTGCCGTCACGACGGCTTCGCGCACAGACGTGTTGCCGGATTTGCCGACGGTTGGTGAATTCGTTCAGGGCTACGAGGCGAGCCAATGGTACGGCCTTGTCGGGCCGAAAAATATTCCGCGCAACATCATCGATAGGCTCAACAAAGAAGTCAACGCCGCAATAGCCGAACCGGGGCTGAAAGCGAAACTGGCGGATCTTGGCGGCGCTCCATTACAGGGCACGCCCGAGGATTTCGGCACCCTTATTGTCAACGAGACGGACAAGTGGGGCAAAGTGGTGAAGTTCTCCGGCGCATCCGTCGACTAGAGCGAAGTCGTTTTGGATTGAATCGATCGTCACTCTAAGCATTTTGATTGAGCATGATCTTTTCGGAAAACCGGTTTCCACTTTTCCGGATCATGCTCTAGCGTGGTTCGAATGACGGCTGTCGCCACACCTGCAGAAATCCTTTTGTTCTGGCGCGAGGCCGGACGGCAGCGCTGGTTCAAAAAGGATGATGATTTCGACCACACCATAACATCCCAATTCCTGCCAACTCATGAAGCCGCTTCGCGTGGCGAACTCGCTGGCTGGGAATCCGAAGCTGAAAGTGCACTCGCGTTGCTGATCCTTCTCGATCAGTTCCCGCGCAATATGTTTCGGGGCAGCGCGCGGGCCTTTGCTACCGATCCGCCGGCGCGGGCGCTCGCGGGTCGCGCTCTGGCGCACGGATTCGACAGGATGACGGAGCACGAGTTGCGGCAATTCTTTTACTTGCCGTTTATGCATTCCGAGCTGTTAGTGGATCAAGATCGCTCTCTGCAACTCTATGAATCATATGACGATACGAATGCATTGCAGTACGCGAACACCCATCGCGACATCATTTTGAAATTCGGAAGATTCCCCCATCGTAACGACGTGCTGGGTCGGTCGAGCACTCCAGCAGAAGAAGAGTTCTTAAAAAGCGGCGGTTTTGCTGGATAAATTGAACGAATATTGGTGTAACCGCGGGCCTGTCTCAAAGTAATTTCAACGTAATCTATCCGCCGTCTAGGTTTTCACGGCTGGAGCGTAAGTTTAGAATAATTTCTACTGAGGTTTTACGTATTCGCGTGCCGTATTTACGGCACCGCCAATATACATCGCGGAACTGCTCCACATACTGGCGAAATGATGACCACAGGTCGTCCGTCCCGAACATTCGCGTGTGGGCGGCTTCGTGAAGGCATCGGCAAAAATCAGGAGCAAACAATGCGTCCCAGGAGCACATTAACACTTGCAGCGCTCGTTATCGGCGCGGCCTGCGCGGCGGTGCCCGCCTTCGCTCAGAGCAGAAACAGCAGTCCGACCTATTCTAATGTTGGTCCTAACAACGGCGCCCCGCTGTCGCCGAATGGCATTGGTGCCGCGCCAGACAGCTTCGGCGGTTCCGCGCCGGGGTATATTGGACCTTCCGCCGGCAAGGGTAAGCCGGCTGGGTATTCCAACGCTGTCGCATCCGGCGCCCCGCTGTCGCCGAATGGCATCGGCGCCGCACCGGATAGCTTCGGTGGTTCCTCACCAGGGTACATTGGGCCTTCTGGCGGCAAGGGTACGCCGGCCGCGTATTCTAACAACCTTGCGTCAGGCGCCCCGCTGTCGCCGAATGGCATTGCCACCGGACCGAGCAGCTTTGGCGGTCCAGGCTATATGGGCCGCTGATCCACCGAGATAAACAATCTAACGAGCCCGGTTTGGTGCAGGCCAAGCCGGGTTTTTCCTATTGGCAGAAGGTCCGCCGCGGCCCGCCGCGCGAACTTATTGCGCTTTAAGTAACGGCGGCGGATCTATCGGGCTGGTTTGCGTCGTTGCCGGCACGTCGTTCGTCGCCGTGCGGAATTCGTCAGCACCGCCTGCGCGATAAACGATGACGCCGGCCGCCACGAAAGCAAAAAGTACGGCGGCTGCAAACCAGTACCCGGTAGCGTCGGCGACGGTCTTGAACTCAAGCTTCTGATCGAGACCGTAGCGACCATAGTCGAAGTCAAGGTGTGGCTTTTCCATATTTTCCATTTTGCGCTCCATTCCCGAAGGCAACGGAACAACGCGGAACCCGCCCGCCGTAGCGACAGGGCAGCTATGCAAAAGCTACTTACTCTGGCTGAACCAGATGAAGGCCCTTTAGGGCATTCTCGTTAACACTCATTAGGTCTATTCTAGTTCCAACCAAGAGCGCGCTGCATCGATAAAGCGGCGGCAGGGGAGGAGCAAGATGACCGACGAAACAATCCCACGCCGGAAATTTCTCGTTGGTGCGGGCCTTGCCGGTACTGCGGCCGCGACCGGCCTGAGCAGAGAGGCACAGGCGCAATCGCCGGCTACGTCGCCAGCACCAGCGGCCCCTCCGCAACCGGAACCGCTGTTACTGCTCAATGAAACCGAGCACGCCTTCGTCGTTGCAGCGGTCGATACGATAATTCCGGCGGATGAGCTTTCGCCTTCCGGCAGCCAGTGCGGCTGCGATGTCTACATCGATCGCCAACTCGCCAGCGCCTGGGGCGGCGGCGCCAAAATGTATCGCGCCGGTCCTTACACCAAAGGCAAGCCGGAGCAGGGCTATCAGCTTCCGCTCACCCCGGCCGAGTTCATCACCGCAGGTATCGCCGCTGCCAATGCGTGGTCGCGTAAGACCTACAACATGGACTTCGATCGGCTCGATCCCGGCAAGCGCATTGAGGCGCTCAAGGCGATGGAGGAAGGCAAAGCGGACTTTGGCAATGTAGGGTCCAAGGCCTTCTTCGCCCGCTTGCTCACGCTGACAATGGAAGGCTTCTTCTCCGATCCGATTTACGGCGGCAACCGCAACATGGCGTCGTGGCGGATGCTGCAATATCCGGGCTTGCCTGCGACGTTCGCCAACCTGATCGATGAGTACAGCGACAAACGCTACGTCGCTGAGCCGAAATCGATCGCGGACTTTTCTTAAAAGGGGGCGGACATGGTGACCAAATTAAAAGAAGTCGACGTCGTCACGGTCGGCCTTGGCTGGACTGCCGCGATCATGGCGCGCGAACTGACCAAAGCCGGTTTGAATGTGGTCGCGCTGGAAAAGGGACAGGACCGCATTCCCGGTCAGGATTTCACTATTCCTGCCGTGCGCGATGAACTCCGGTGGTCACAGCGTCTCGAATTGATGTGGGACAATTCAATCGACACGCTGACCTTCCGCAATTTCCCGAACGAACAGGGGCTTCCCATTCGCCGCATCGGCGCATTCTTGCCGGGCGAAGGGGTCGGCGGCTCCGGCATCCATTGGGGAGCTTTGCATTGGCGCTTCCTGCCGAGCGATTTTCGGATCCGCTCGGCGCTTACAGAGCGTTACGGCGCGAATGCGTTGCCGGACGGCATGACGATCCAGGACTGGCCAGTCAGCTACGACGAGTTGGAGCCGTTCTATGATCAGTTTGACAGGATATGCGGCGTCTCCGGAAAGGCCGGAAATCTGCGCGGCAACAAGGTCGCGGGCGGCAACGTGTTCGAGGGACCGCGTGCGAACGAATATCCAAACACGCCGATCAAATCGAGCAATGCCGGATCGATGTTCGGCGAGGCAGCCAAAAGCCTTGGCTATAATCCGTTCCCGGCGCCGGTTGCGATCGCGAGCAGCGCCTACACCAATCCCGAAAACGTGGCGCTTGGTGCTTGCGAGTATTGCGGCTTCTGCAACCGCATTGCCTGCGAGACCAACGCCAAGGCGTCGGCGAATTCCACCATTTTGCCGGTGCTGCGGCTCGATCCAAAGTTCGAAATGCGCACACGGACGTTTGTCACCAAGCTCAATTATGACAAAGCCGCAAAGCGCGTCGTCAGCGTGACGTATGTCGATATGCGAAACGGCGAGGAGTACGAGCAGCCTGCTAATATCGTGCTGCTGTCGTCGTACATATTCTCCAACGTCCAGCACATGCTGCTTGCCGGTATTGGCGAACCCTACGATCACGCTACCGGAAAAGGCGTCGTCGGCAAGAACTACGGCTACCAGTTCGAAGCCGGTGCCAGTGCCTTCTTCGAAAACAAGGAGATCAATCCCTATTGGGGTTCAGCCGGCATGGGCGTCGTCATCGATGACTTCAACGGCGAGAATTTCGACCACGGCGGGCTGGGCTTCTTCGGCGGCGGCTACATCATGGGGAGTTCGGCGTCTGCCCCGCCGATGGCTGGGCGCACCGTGCCACACGGGACGCCGGAATGGGGCTCCGAATGGAAGCGCGCCACCGCGAAGTGGTACTACCACGCCGCCCGTTTCAACACGCAGGGATCGGTCTACGCCAACCGCGACAACTTCATGGACCTCGACCCGACCTACAAGGATGCGTTTGGCCGTCCGCTGATCCGGCTCACTTACAACCCGCCCGACAACGAATTCAAAATGTCGGCCTACCTCCTCAACAAGCTTGAGGGGGTCATCAAGGCGATGAACCCGACATCTTACGACATGCATCCGCGGCCGAAGACATTTACCGTGGTGCCGTATCAATCGACCCACAACACCGGCGGCACGATGATGGGAAGCGACCCAAAATCGAGCGTCGTGAACCGCTACCTGCAATCGTGGGACGCCCATAATCTCTTCGTCCAGGGCGCTTCGGTGTTCCCGCAGCAGCACGGCTACAATCCGACCGGCACTGTAGGCGCGCTGGCTTACTGGTCGGCCAAGGCCATTACGCAAAGCTATCTAAAAAATCCGGGACCGCTCGTTCACGCTTGAGTGGGCATAGCGATAGGGTTGGGAGGAACGATGCCAAAAGTGAATTCAGGCGTGGCGATCGCCGCCGCGCTGGTGAGTGTTGTGGCCGCAGCGCCGGCATTCGCAGCCGATGCCGCACACGGCAAACAGGTCTTCGCGCAATGTGCGGCTTGCCATAGCGATAAGCCGGACGCGATCGGCCCAAGCCTCAAGGGCGTTTACGGCCGAAAGTCAGGATCGCTGTCGGATTTCCGCTATTCCAACGCCATGCTGCGCGCCAATCTGACCTGGGACGACGCCAATCTGCACGCTTACATCAAGGACCCGCAGGCCAAGGTGCCGGGCAATCATATGCCGTTCGGGGGCCTGTCCAATGATCCGGACATCGACGACGTGGTCGCTTATCTCAAGGATTACAAATAGCTACGCCCGGACCGCTACGGCCATAGAAAATCCCCTTAGGATCATGTAGAGACCGCCCCGCGGCTGCCTATATGTAGGCTGTCCAGGCGGAAATACTGAATGATTAGCGTTATTATCGTCATCCATCTCATGCTGGTCCTCGCCTTGATCGGCGTGGTCATGCTGCAGAAATCCGAAGGCGGCGGGCTCGTCAGCTCTACCAGCGGCTTTATGACCGGCCGCGGTACCGCAAACGTGCTGACCCGCACCACGGCGCTGCTTGCAGCAGGCTTCTTCTTGACCAGTCTGGCGCTATCCTGGCTGGCTGGGCTCGACCGCAAGCCGACCTCCATTATCAATACCAACGGCGGTGCAACCCAGGAGGCACCGCTGAGCGCCCCGACGGCTCCGTTGAGTTCAGGGGGCGGCGTGCTCAATCAGTTGCAGCAAGGTTCCCCAGGCCGGCCGGCGACGCCCGGTCCGGCGCCGGCTCCAAGTGGTCCGCAGGTGCCTAAATCGAAGTAGGCGGGAGGGCGTCCGGTGTGCTTGCTTGCAGCCTGAGGACTTTCCCACAACCCTTTGTTGTATTGCGTTTAATTAAAGTCCCTGTGGACCGATCCACGGTGCGCAGCAGATATTCCGGAAAATCGCTCGTCGAATCGTGAAAGGCGCAGTAAGCGATAGGTCCCATGGCGCGGTACATATTCATCACCGGCGGCGTGGTCTCCTCACTCGGTAAGGGCTTGGCGTCTGCAGCGCTCGGCGCGCTGTTGCAGGCGCGGGGCTACAAGGTCCGGCTACGCAAGCTTGACCCCTACCTCAATGTCGATCCGGGAACGATGTCGCCGTATCAGCACGGCGAGGTGTTTGTGACCGATGACGGTGCCGAGACCGATCTCGACCTCGGCCACTACGAGCGTTTCACCGGCCGGCCGGCGACGCGGTTCGACAACATCACGACTGGCCGCATCTATCAGGACATCCTGACCAAGGAACGGCGCGGGGATTACCTCGGCGCGACGATCCAGGTCATTCCTCACGTCACCAATGCCATCAAGGATTTCATCCGCGACGGCAACGAGGGCTTCGATTTCGTGCTGTGCGAGATCGGCGGCACGGTCGGCGATATCGAGGGCCTGCCGTATTTCGAAGCCATTCGACAGATGGGCAACGATCTGCCCCGCGGCCATGCGATCTATATCCATCTCACGTTGATGCCATTCATCCCGAGCGCGGGGGAATTGAAAACCAAGCCAACCCAGCACTCAGTGCGCGAGTTGCGCGCCATCGGCATCCAGCCCGATATCCTGCTTTGCCGCACGGATCGCGAAATCCCGCTCAGCGAGCGCAAAAAGCTCGCGTTGTTCTGTAATGTGCGCGAAAGCGCGGTGATCGAAGCGCGCGACGTCGACAATATCTACGCGGTGCCGGAGGCCTATCATGCCGCCGGTCTCGACGACGAAGTACTCGCCGCTTTCAACATCGAAAATCCGCCGCCGCCCGATCTTGCCACCTGGCACCTGATCAACGAGCGCGTTCGCAATCCGGAAGGCGATGTCACGATCGCGATCGTCGGCAAGTACACCGGCATGAAGGACGCCTATAAATCGCTGATCGAGGCGCTTTCGCACGGCGGCATCTCCAACAAGGTGAAGGTCACACTCGACTGGATCGAAAGCGAAGTGTTCGAGAAAGAAGACCCCGCGCCTTACCTCGAACACGTCAATGGCATCCTGGTGCCCGGCGGCTTTGGCCAGCGCGGCGCCGAGGGCAAGATCCTCGCCGCGCAGTTCGCCCGCGAACGCAAGGTGCCGTATTTCGGCATCTGCTTCGGCATGCAAATGGCGGTGATCGAAGCGGCGCGAAACCTCTGCGGAATCGAGCAGGCCAACTCCACCGAATTCGTGCCGACCAGCGAGCCGGTGGTCGGTCTGATGACCGAGTGGATGAAGGGCAACGAGCTGCAAAAGCGTGGCCTTGCCGGCAATCTCGGCGGCACGATGCGGCTCGGCGCTTATCCCGCGGAGCTGCAGCGGGGCAGCAAGGTTTCCGACATCTATCAGGCGACCGAAATTTCCGAGCGCCACCGCCACCGCTACGAGGTCAATACGGCTTACAAAGACCGCTTGGCGCAGCACGGCATGCGCTTTTCCGGCATGTCGCCGGACGGATTATTGCCGGAGATTATCGAATTCGAGGACCATCCCTGGTTCATCGGTGTGCAATTTCACCCCGAGCTCAAATCGCGGCCGTTTGCGCCGCATCCGCTGTTCTCGTCCTTCATTGGCGCAGCGGTGGAGCGGAGCCGGTTGGTGTAAGCCGCAGCTTGTCGACCGCCTTGACGCGTCTGCGCTTGGCTCCGAGTACTAAGACCAAATCAACGGGAGGACCTCATGATTTACGAGTACCGCATTTATCGTTGCATTCCCGGCCGTCTGCCCGCGCTGCTCAAGCGGTTTCAAGAACAAACTCTCAAAATCTGGGAGAAGCACGGCATCAAACAGGCCGGCTTCTGGACCGTGCTCGTTGGCGACGGCAGCCAGGATCTGCATTACATGCTGGCTTGGGAGTCGCTCGCCGATCGCGAGAAGAAATGGAATACTTTTCAGGCCGATCCGGCGTGGCATAAGGCCCGCGATGACAGCGAGAAGGATGGGCCGATCATCGCCAATATCACCAGTTCGTTTATGCGCCCGACGGCGTTCTCTGCAATGCAGTAAGGCCGGTTGACCGGACTGGTCGCGGGCATCATGGTCGCCGGCGAGGACGTTGATGACCGCAAAGCCCAATTCCGTCGTCACCATCGGCAAAGCGCGTTTTGGCAACAAGCTGCCACTCGCGCTGATTGCCGGACCGTGCGCGTTGGAGAGTCGCACGCACGCGTTCGACATGGCGGGCGCGCTCAAAGAGCTGACGGCGAAACTTGGTATCGCATTCGTCTACAAGACCTCGTTCGACAAGGCGAACCGTACCTCGGCCAAAAGCGCGCGCGGGCTTGGTCTCGACAAGGCGCTGTCGATTTTTGCCGAGCTGCGCAAGAAACTCGACGTGCCGTTGCTTACCGACGTACACGACGCCGATCAGTGTGCGTCGGTGGCTGAGGTATGCGACGTGCTGCAAATCCCCGCGTTCCTGAGCCGGCAGACCGACCTTCTGGTCGCGGCCGCGAAAACCGGCTGCGTCGTCAACGTCAAGAAGGGCCAGTTTCTCGCGCCATGGGACATGGCCAATGTTGTTGCCAAAGTGACCGGCGCCGGCAATCGCAACGTGCTTGTCACCGAGCGTGGCGTGTCCTTCGGCTACAATACTCTGGTGTCCGACATGCGTGCGCTTCCGGAATTGGCAAAGATCGGCGCGCCTGTGATCTTTGACGCCACCCATTCGGTCCAGCAACCAGGCGGGAAGGGCACGTCATCCGGCGGCGAACGCGAGTTCGTCCCGGTGCTGGCGCGGGCCGCCGTCGCGGTCGGTGTGGCAGGTGTTTTCATCGAAACGCATCAGAACCCCGACAAAGCACCGTCCGACGGGCCAAACATGATTCCGCTCAAGAGCTTGGCGCCGCTTCTTGAGCGTTTGATGCAATTCGATTCGCTCGCCAAAGAACACTGAGTAAAGTCATTTTACCCGTCCTCAGAGTTGTCAGTTTGGTGGTGTTCGCGTCGACGCTGTTTTCGCGCGCCGTCGATCCGGTAATCCCGAAGATTGCCCTCGATATCGGCGTCGATGTGAAAACCGCGGCGCTGCTCTCGACGGCGTTCACCTTCCCCTACGCCATCATGCAGCCGGCGCTCGGCACCATCGGGGATTTCTTCGGCAAGACCCGCCTGATGAACATCTGCCTCGCTGTGGTGGTGAGCACGACGCTGGTCTGCGCTTTTGCCACCAATTTTAAGTTGCTGATTATCATGCGCATGATCGCCGGCGTTTTTGCGGGAGGCATTTTTCCGATAGGCATGGCGCTTGTCGGCGATCTTGTTCCCATGGAATCGCGACAGGTGGCGATCGGCCGGTTGCTGGCGGTGGGATTGACCGGAAATCTGCTCGGCGCTGTGATTTCCGGCGGCATCGGCGATCTGCTCGGCTGGCGCGGCGTTTTCTTCTCAATCGGCGGCTTTGGCCTGATCACTGCGATACTCGCATTCTTTGCATTTCGCGGGATGAATGTCGGCAAGCCGAGGGCTTTCAACCTCACTGCGGCCATTGCGGGGTTCCGCGGCGTCTTCGCTGATCCGCGCGCCAAGATCTGTTTCGGTTCGGTATTTTTCGAGGGCATCATCATCCACGGCATGTTCCCGTATGTCGCGGTACTTTTGTTGGCGAGCGGTCTGACGCACTCGTCCTATGCCGGCCTCGTCATCGGCGGCTTTGGCCTCGGTGGGATTATCTTTTCGCTGTCGCTGCCGTTTCTGGTCGTTCGCATGACCGAGCGGAAGCTGATGCTGACCGGTGCAGCCGGCGCGGCGATCTGTTTCATCCTGATCGCTTTCGGCCTTACCTGGTACGTCCAGGCCGTCGTGTTCGTACTGTTCGGCCTTTCATTTTACATGCTGCACAACAACATCCAGGTCCACGTTACGGACCTGTCGCAGACCGCGCGCGGGGCGGCGCTGTCGATGCACTCCAGCTTTTTCTTCACGGGGCAGGCGATCGGCCCGATCTATTACGGCTTTACCTTTGGACACCTTGGCTTGCACATTCCGCCGCTGTTTGGCGCCGTTGTGATCGTCATCGTTGGGCTGGTTTGCGCGCGGTATCTGCACCACCGGCGGCCGATGCCGGCGCGGATCGAGTAACTTTCGAATTGGCGGTCTAGGCGACCGGTGTGCAGTAACGAGCGAGCCGCCGCTTAAGCAAGAAGCTCACGCACCATCGGAATTACCTTGGTGCCGTAGAGTTCGATGCTTCGCATCAGCTTATCGTGCGGCAACGTGCCGGACGAATATTTCATATCGAAGCGGGTAATACCGAGCGCCTTCGCTGTGGCCGCGATCCGGCGCGCCACGGTTTCCGGCGAGCCGCAATAGAGCGAGCCGCCGTCTGCCTCGGAATTGAAATGGGCGCGGGTCGCCGGCGGCCAGCCGCGTTCGGCGCCGATGCGGTCGCGCATCGCCTTGTGATGCGGCCATAGCTCCTCGCGCGCCTGCTGGTCGGTGTCGGCGACATAGCCGTGCGAGTGCAGGCCGATTGGTTTTGCCGGTTTGCCGAGTTGGGTATAGGCGCGCTGGTAAAGCTCGACATAGGGCATGAAACGCTTCGGATCGCCGCCGATAATGGCGAGCATCAACGGCAGGTCGTAACGCGCGGCGCGTACCACCAACTCCGGGCTGCCGCCGACGCCAATCCAGGTTTTGAGTTCGCCGCTCTCGAGCGGAGGAAAGACGCGCTGGTTAGACAGGGCCGAACGCGTGGTTCCGCTCCATGACACGGTCTCATTGCGGATCAGCGCGACGAACAGATCCAATTTCTCTTCGAACAATTTCTCGTATTGTTTCAAATCGTAACCGAACAGTGGAAAGGACTCCGTGAAAGAGCCGCGTCCCACGGTAATCTCCGCGCGACCGCTCGATGCGGCATTAAGTGTCGAAAACCGTTCGAATACCCGCACCGGATCGTCTGACGACAATACCGTCACCGCCGAACCGAGCAGGATGCGTTTGGTGCGCCCGCCGATCGCGCCAAGCACCACCTCAGGCGCTGAGATCGCAAAGTCGGCGCGATGGTGTTCACCCACGCCAAACGCCTCGATACCGAGCTGGTCGGCAAGCGCCGCTTGCTCGATCACTTCCCGAATGACGACGGCATGCGCTTGCGGCTGGCCGTCAGGGCCGGCGGTCACGTCGCCGAAAGTGTCTAGGCCGAATTCGATTTTCTGGGTCATGGATTGCGATAATTGTTGATGTTGAATGGTTGGGATCGGTTCCGCGCGGGACATTCATCGTCGTTAGCGGACAGATTTGGTGTAATTGGGAAGGCGGCTTCCGCTAAAGCGCCTCGAACATAATTTCCTGGGCACCGTGCCAAAGCACAAGCTGGCCGAGGGGACGTAAGTGCTCAAGGCCTTCCACGATCGTCAGGAAATGATTGCCGGCGAGCTGGCCTACTTTGCTGGCAAAATGCACATTGCCATAGGCGAGCAAGATTTCGGTTTCGCTGATCCCGCCAGGATAGACAATGATCTGCCCCGGCGCCGGATAGCTGGTATGGTTCTCGTATTTCAGTCCAAGTTCGGTTTCGCCAAGCGGTATCCAGCAGCCTTCGCCGCTCCAACGCACGTGGATGATCCGTTCCTTGTACGGCAGCATGCTCTTGAACTTCGCACACGTCAGAGGCGCGTCCTTGTTTTCAAAACGCGCGATGAATTCAAATTGCGCGGCCTTGATACGAATCCGCTCCATAGTCGGCCCCTCCAGTCGCTTAAGCTAAATTGATCAAGATATCGAGCAAGGTACGCGCGGCGAAATCTGCATCGGCGGCCGTCACGGTTTCGAGCGGGCTGTGGCTGATGCCGCCATTGCCGCAGCGGACGAACAGCATGCCGATGTCAGTGACGCCGGCAAACATCTCGGCGTCATGGCCGGCGCCGCTCGGCAGATAGAACGGTTTGATGCCGTTCTTAACGATAGCGTCCGCGAAAGCCGATTGCATTTGCGCCGCGCACGGCACCGCGCGGTGGCGCGAAAGCTCTCGGATGCTTGCGGTTACACGGCGCCGCCTGGTGATCTCCTCGATAGAACCCTTGATGTCATCAATCGCGTCCTCCCGCGTGGCATCATCCACCGACCGGATATCCAGGGAAAATTCGCAAGATCCCGGTATCACATTGATCAGGCCGTTCGGTACCACGATCTGGCCGACAGTCCCGACCAGATTGGGGACCGCACTGCAACGCCGCTCGACTTCGAGAATGATTTCCGCTGCGGTCACGACAGCGTCCTGACGGAGCGGCATCGGCACCGTGCCGGCATGCCCGGCGACGCCTTGAATGGCGATGCGAAAGCGTGTCGACCCGGTGATGGACGTGACGATTCCGACCGGGAGATCGTTTTGCAGCAACACCGGTCCTTGCTCGATATGGACTTCGAGATAGCCACGCAATGTTTCCGGCGGGCGCGCCAGTTTCTGGATCGTCTCAAGATCGACGCCTTCGTTGCGCAAGACCGTGGCGAGACTGATGTCGCTCACGTCGCGCCGCGCCAGCGCGCGCTCGTCGAAGCAGCCGGCAATAGCGCCGCTGCCAAGGTAGGGCGCGGAAAATCGCACGCCTTCTTCCTCAGAGAATCCGATCAATTCGAGGTGGAAGGGCAGCCGGTGCCCGGTTTTTTTGATGTGCTCCGCGACGACGAGGCCGGTCAGAATCCCAAGCCGGCCGTCGAAGTGGCCGGCGTTAGCGACGGTGTCGTAGTGGGAGGCAACAATCAAAGTCCTGGCCGAGGGATCAGCGCTGGGGTACCGGCCGATAACGTTGCCGACTGCATCGATACGCGCGCTCAGTCCGGCGCCCTCCATCCAATCGCGCAATTGCGCGGCCGCCGCTTTGTGCGCGGGCGAGTAGAAGGTGCACATCAACCCTTCGGGTAGTTCCGTCCACTGGGCGAGCCGTCCCGCCAGGTCAAGTATTTTCGCGCCGAAATCTGCTGCTGTAGATGTCATGCCTGCGCCGGCCTGATCTTGCCCGTTCAACATGCGTTTTGGCCGACCGATGCCTTGAAATAAGGCTGCGATTGAGGAACCGACAGCTTGAACATGCTGCGGTGCATCTGCCATTGTGCACGCGCTTGATACGACTTGAGGATTGCCTGAATGGTTGGCCTCAATAGGGACCGGTGCGTTCGTGTGGTCTGGCGGCTGCGCATTGAGGCCGAGATAGCATGCTTCACAGCCTCCTTCCATTTTTTATCTTTTGACGTTGATTGCCGGTAGCTGCGAATGACGTCCGTGCCCTTTTCAGAATATCCGCGCGACCTTGCCGGTTACGGCCGCGAACCACCCGATCCGCGTTGGCCGGGAAACGCCCGCATCGCCGTGCAGTTCGTGGTCAATTTCGAAGAGGGCGGCGAGAACAACATTCTTCACGGCGACAAAGCATCGGAAGCTTTCCTTACCGACGTGCTAGGCGCGCAGCCATGGCCCGGACAGCGTCACATGAACGTAGAGTCGATGTTTGAATACGGCTCGCGCGCGGGTTTCTGGCGGCTATGGCACATCTTCACGGCGCGACAGATCCCAGTGTCGGTTTTTGGTGTCGCCACCGCGCTGGCTCGTAATCCCCAAATCGTTGCTGCCATGAACGAGTCCAAGTGGGACATTGCCAGCCATGGCTTGAAGTGGATCGACTACAAGGATTTTTCGCCCGCCGATGAAAAGGCGCACATGCAGGAAGCGATCCGTATCCATACTGAAGCGGTCGGAAGCCGGCCGATGGGCTGGTACACCGGACGGACTTCAGAGCACACCTTGAAGCTTGTGCTCGAAGATGGCGGCTTTCTTTATTCGTCGGACTCCTACGCGGACGATCTGCCTTACTGGATCAAATCGGCAAAAGGCCCGCATCTCATCATTCCCTATTCGCTCGATGCCAACGACATGCGCTTTATCAACCCACAGGGATTTGGCGAAGCCGAGGAGTTCTTCATCTATCTCCGTGATACATTCGATATCCTCTACGCAGAAGGGGCAACAAAACCCAAGATGATGTCAGTCGGGTTGCACTGCCGGCTGGCTGGCCGGCCGGGCCGCGCCGCGGGATTGGTACGATTTTTGGATCACATCGCTAAGTTCGATCGCGTCTGGCCGGCGACGCGTCTGGAAATTGCGCAGCATTGGCATCGCGAGCATATCGCTCTCGCAGCCAATGCTGCGGTGATTGCGTGAGAGTCGGCGGTCAATGGCGCAGATTACGCTCGATGAACTGAATCGGATGGATCGTGCGGCGTTCGTTGTCGCGCTCGGCGAGGTGTTTGAGCACGCTCCATGGGTTGCCGAGAATGCCGCGGACGCACGGCCATTTTCCGGCGTCAATGCCCTGTTTGATGCGATGACGGCTGCGGTAAGCAACGCGTCCGCCGATCGGCAGATGGCGTTGATCAAGGGGCATCCCGATCTTGCGGGCAAGGCGGCGCGCGAAGGCGCCATCACCGACAACTCCAAGCGCGAACAGTCGAGTGCAGGCCTGGATCGGCTGACAGAGCATGAGTTCGCCACGTTCCATAAGCTTAACGACGCCTATCACGCAAAGTTCGATATTCCCTTCATCGTTTGTGTGCGCCGCCACGGCAAGGAATCGATCCTGCGCCAGTTCGAGCAACGTCTGGGCAACGACAAAGCTGCCGAGCGCCAGGCTGCACTCAATGAAATCTTTCGGATCGCGGCGCTGCGGCTCGACCAGCGCGTCGCGGCGTCCGACCGCCTCAAAGTCCATGGCCGCCTCTCGACCCACGTTCTTGATACGCATGGCGGTCATCCTGCGCCGGGCGTTACGGTCGAATTCTTTGAAATTGAATCATCGGGCAGGGCACATCTGATTTCGCGATCAGTCACCAATGCGGATGGCCGGACCGATCGGCCGTTAATCGCGGAGCAGCCAATTCCGATTGCACAGTATGAATTGCGGTTTGGCGTCAGCGAGTATTTTGCAAAGCAGGGAACGCCGGTTGCAGACCCACCGTTCCTGGGCATCGTTCCGATTCGCTTCGCCGTGGCCGAGCCGGAATCCCATTATCACGTTCCACTTCTTGTTACGCCGTGGAGTTACTCCACCTATCGCGGCAGCTGATATAGCGATCATGCAGGACGAAAATTCGCCGCTTTGGATCAAAAATCCGCTGGCCATCTTGGCGGACGGGGCGGAAGGGGGTGTCGTCCTGCACGCTGGCCGCATCGTCGAACTGGTGCCGGCCGGCCATACCCCGACGACGCCCGACGCAAAAACCTTCGACGCCAGTGAACACGTCGTATTGCCGGGCCTGATCAATACCCATCACCATTTCTATCAGACCCTGACGCGGGCGGTTCCCGCGGCGCTGGACCGCGAATTGTTTCCCTGGCTGCAAGCGCTCTATCCGATATGGGCGGGGCTTACGCCGGAGTCGCTCGATCTCGGCGTGTCTTTGGCGATGGCCGAGCTGTTGTTGTCGGGCTGCACGACAACAACGGATCACCACTATGTTTTTCCCGCTGGTCTCGAAGACTTCAGTCGACATCGAAGTGGCGGCCGCCAAGCGGCTTGGGGTTCGGGTGTTGCTGACCCGTGGCTCGATGAACCTGTCGGAGCGCGACGGCGGCTTGCCGCCGGACAGCGTGGTGCAGGACGAGGATACGATCCTTGCCGATAGCGAGCGAACGGTGAAGCGTTATCATCAGGCCGGTGAAGGTGCGATGGTGCAGATCGCGCTCGCGCCTTGCTCGCCGTTCTCTGTAACGACGTCGTTGATGCGCCGCACGGCTGAAATGGCAAGCAAGCTTGATGTGCGGATGCACACCCACCTTGCCGAAACCGAGGACGAGAACCGTTTCTGCCAGCAGATGCATAATTGTCGGCCGCTCGATTACCTCGAAGACTGCGGCTGGCTTAACGATCGGGTCTGGCTTGCCCATGGCATTCACTTCAACGCAGGCGAAATGAAGCGGCTCGCACGGGCGGGAACGGCAATTTCTCATTGTCCCTGCAGCAACCAGACGCTGGCCTCAGGTACCTGTCCGGTTTGCGAGATGGAGGAGGCCGGTGTGCGCATTGGTATCGGCGTCGACGGTTCGGCGTCCAACGACGGTTCAAATCTGATGCAGGAGGTACGCGCGGCGTTTTTGCTGCAGCGTAGTCGTTATGGTGTCGGCAAGGTCAGCCATAAGGACGCTCTGCGCTGGGCAACTGAGGGATCGGCCGCGTGCGTCGGACGAACCGATATTGGTGAAATCTCGGTTGGCAAGATGGCGGACTTCGCACTGTTTAAGCTCGACGAGTTACGTTTTTCCGGCGCTGGCGATCCGCTCGCCGCACTCGTTCTCTGCGGCGCCCATCGCGCCGACCGGGTCATGGTCGGCGGCCGCTGGCTAGTCGAAAACGGCGAAATTCCCAACTTCGATATTTCAGGCCTGATACGCCGCCATTCCGCCGCAGCACGCGTGCTACAATTGGCACACTAGCCTCGGCTTCTTCCATCGGTGTGAAAGTCCTCCGGAGATACTGATGCGACGTCTATCTGTGCTCGTCATCGCCGCTTTCGTGCTGCAATCGCTTGGTCTCGCCGTAACCGCCCATGCCCAGGAAAGCGAGATCGATTGCAACGCCCTTGTCAAAAATGCCGACGGCTCATGGACTGTCATCGCTGACAAGGTCTACATCCCGGTTCAGAAGATCAGGGTTAACAAAGGAGTGACCTTCACGTCGGACCAGCTGTTTCTCGGCGAGGACATGGTTGCCCGACTTAACAAGGCCTGTCCCAATGTGCAGGCGCAGCCTGCTGACGCCGACGCGGGTGCCGCGCCGGCGGGCGTGGCGGCGGTCGCGCCAAGTTCACCGCAGGCCATGCAGGCTCCTCGGGTGCAACTATCACAATACGCTGATCCGAATGGCGAACTTGATGTTCGCAGGCTTACCTGCGCGCACGTCGATGCTGCATCACCTGAAGAAGCAGACGTGCTCCTGTCCTGGTACAGCGGATGGTACGCTGCGGCAGCCAAGCGGCGCGGTGCGAATATCAGCTTTGCGCGCGTGCGCGACGCCGTGCGTAACGTCAGGGACTATTGCCGGACGAATGGCGACAAGAACCTGAGCCAGGTAATGGAACTGATGCTCAAGTAGGTTAGCCGGTTGCGGAGAAGCTTTTAGTGGTGCTGCTGATTGGAAAACCGATCCGACCAGCAGCATTGCGCCGATTTAAACGCCGAAAAGTTCTCCGGGCCGTTACTTGCCGGGAATCTTGTCGTCCACGCCTTTGACGTAGAAGTTCATGCTGAGGATTTGCTCATCGGACAGATGATCCCCACCCTTGCACTCCACGGTGTGGCCGTCCTGATCGACGATCGGGCATTTGAACGGATGCAGCGTACCGGCCTTGATGGCGGCCTCCGTGCTCATTGCCATCTGTTTCACGTCGTCAGGCATGTTGGTGTACGGCGCCATCTCTACCAGCGTTGATTTCAGTCCGCCCCAGGTATCGGTCGACTTCCAGGTGCCGTTGAGCACGTCGTTGACACGCTGCTCGTAGTACGGCGCCCAATTGTCGACGATGGCGGTGAGCTGACTCTTCGGTCCGAACTTGATCATGTCGGAGTCCTGGCCGAAAGCGAGTAGGCCACGTTGCGCAGCGATCTGCATAGCGGCGGGCGAGTCGGTGTGCTGCATCAGCACGTCCGCACCCTGGTCGGCGAGCGCTTTTGCGGCGTCGGCTTCCTTGCCCGGATCGAACCATGTGCTCGCCCAGATGATCTTGACCTTGATGTTCGGATTGACCGTCTGTGCGCCGAGCATCGTGGCGTTGATGCCGGAGATGACTTCCGGGATCGGGAACGACACGATGTAGCCGAGCACGCCGGTCTTCGACATCTTGGCGGCGATCTGCCCCTGAATGTAGCGGCCTTCATAGAAGCGGCCTGAATAGGTGCTGACGTTAGCGGCGCGCTTGAAGCCGGTAGCGTGCTCGAAATCCACCTTTGGATAGCGGCTTGCGACCTTGATCGTCGGATCCATGTAACCGAACGATGTGGTGAAGATGAGCTGGTGTCCGGTACGCGCGAGCTGCTCGATCGAACGCTCGGAGTCAGGGCCTTCGTTGACGTTTTCCAGATAGGTCGTGTCGATCTTGTCGCCGAGCGCCTTCACCAGTCCCTGGCGACCGACCTCGTGCTGGTAGGTCCAGCCGAAGTCGCCGACCGGTCCGAGGTAAATGAAACCGATCTTAAGTTTCCCGGCAGCAGGCGCCGCGATAGTTGCGGCGGCCACCGCAAACACTGAGATCGCCGCGGCGATCACGATCCGATTTTTCATAGGTATACTCCGGGTTAGAAAGACGGGTATTTCAGTTCCTGCAAACGACGCGCCCGTCGCGCGCATATGCAGGCTGGAGTTCAGCGATCCGGCACAAAGACCAAGCCGAGCGATGCTGGCGCGGCAGACCCGGCGGTGCCGCGCTTACTTGAAATCAATACCAGTACGACGACGGTTGCAAGATACGGCAGGGACGACATCAACTGCGGCGGTATGCCGAGTCCGAGCCCTTGCACAGAAAGCTGTAGAAAAGTTACGGCGCCGAACAGATACGCGCCGGCCACAAGCCGCCCCGGCCGCCATGAAGCGAACACGACCAGCGCCAGCGCGATCCAGCCGCGGCCCGCCGTCATTCCGGGGATAAAGAAAGGCGTATAGGCGAGGGGTAGAAACGCTCCGGCAAGCCCAGCACACGCGCCGCCGAACAACACCGCCAGCATCCGGATTTTCAGTACCGGATAGCCAAGAGCATGAGCCGAAGTGTGATTGTCGCCGACAGCACGCAGCACCAGTCCGGCACGTGTCCGATACAGGAACATCCAAATGCCGATAACCAGCGCGATTGAAAAATAAACGAAAGCGTCCTGGCCAAACAGGATGCGTCCGACCACCGGGAGATCTGTCAGCACCGGAAGATAGAGTTGCGGCGCAGGATCGATCCGCTGGCCAACAAAGCCCGAGCCAATCAGCCCCGACAGGCCGGTACCGAGAATTGTGAGAGCTAATCCGGTGGCGACCTGGTTTACCGCCAAACCAAGCGTCAAGAATCCGAACACCGCGGCCATTGCCATTCCAGCAACGATGCCGCACAGCGCGCCGATAATTATCGATCCCGAAGCGTAGGCGCCGGCGAACCCGCAGGCTGCGCCCATGATCATCATGCCTTCGATGCCGAGATTGAGAACGCCCGCACGCTCGACGACAAGCTCGCCGGACGCGGCGAGCAGCAATGGCGTTGAAGCCGTGATCACCGTCAGAATGAAGTTGACCGACAGGATCAGGTGAAGGATTTGGCCTGCCGCATCAAGCATGGGCGGGTTTTCTGGCGGCGCCGATGAGGCGGATGCGATAGACAATCATCGAGTCGCAAGCGAGCACGTAGAACAACAGAATGCCCTGAAATACCTTGGTAAGATCGAGCGGTACTTTCATTGCGATTTCCGCATTCTCGCCGCCAATGAAAGTAAGCGCGAGAAACAGCCCGGCGATAAGGATGCCGACCGGATTCAACCGGCCAAGGAACGCGACAATGATCGCCGTAAAGCCGTAACCGGGAGATATGTCCGGTTGCAAATAACCTATCGGTCCTGCCACTTCGATAATTCCGGCAAGGCCCGCAAGCGCGCCGGACACGGCGAAGGTTAGTACGACAAGTTGATCGGCGTTGAAGCCCGAGAACCGAGCCGCCTTCGGCGCGGCGCCAATAAGCTTTATTTCAAAACCCATGATGGTGCGGCCGAGCATCACGGCAACGATCATCACCACGACCAGCACGATGAGGGTGCCGGCGTGAAGGCGGCTACCCTCTATCAGGGCCGGCATCGTCGCAACCGGATCGAACGGCGCCGTGGTCGGAAAGTTCAAGCCATGCGGATCACGCCATGGCCCGCGGACCAGATAATCCATGCCGTAATAAGCGACATAAACCAGCATCAGGCTGGTAAGAATTTCGCTTGCACCGAATCTCACTTTGCAGATTGCCGGGATCATCGCATAGAGCGCGCCGCCCAAAGTGCCGAGCAGCAACATGACCGGCAGCACCCAGATGCCGGCGTCGGTCCCGTTCGTGCGAACTGCAACCCAGCTTCCTGCTATCGCGCCGACGAGAAATTGACCTTCCGCGCCGATGTTCCAGATATTCGCGATGTAGCAGAGCGACAGGCCAACGCCGATCATGACCAGCGGTGCCGCTTTCACGGCGATCTCCGCGAGTGAGTACGGATCGATGAGGGGCTCGATGAAATAAACATCGAGCGCGGCGATCGGGTTTTTGCCCATAATGGCGAACAAAATGCCGACCGTAAGGAGCGTGAGCGCGATGGCGATCAGCGGCGACGCGATGGCAATGGCAGCCGACCGTTCCGCGCGCTTTTCAAGCACCAGCTGCATCGCTTGCCTCCGTCTGGGCTGGCTGGCTGGGGCTGGCGCCGCCCATCAGCAATCCCAATTTTTCACGCGTAGTCTCCGCCGCGGTGAGCGGCTCGGACAATTTGCCGTGGAACATCACGGCTATCCGATCGGCGATCTCGGCAAGCTCATCAAGATCCTGACTAACGACCAGCACGGCCAGCCGCGCCCGGCAAGATCAATCAAGGCCTGCCGAATAGTAGCTGCAGCACCGGCATCAACACCCCATGTCGGCTGGCTAACGACCAACACGCCAGGTTCACGCAGGATCTCGCGGCCGACGATGAATTTTTGCAAGTTGCCGCCGGACAGGCTTGCAGCTTCCGGATCGCGCTTGGCCTTGCGGACATCGAAATCTTTCGTGGCGCGATCGACCGTAGCGAGCGTTGCAGGCTTGTTGACAAAGCCATGTTTGACCATGCCGCTTGCGGCGTGCCCGGTCAGCAGAGCGTTCTCCGATAGCTTCATTCGCGGTGCGGTACCGTGGCCAAGCCGTTCTTCCGGAACAAACGCAGCGCCCATGCGGCGGCGCTCGGTCACACCGAGAAGTCCGGCCGCCAGACCGTCGATCACAATGGCGCCTTCGCTCGACACCAGCTGCTCGCCGGAGAGCACCGAGAAAAATTCGTCCTGGCCATTGCCGGCAACTCCAGCAATGCCGACGATCTCTCCGCCGCGGACCTCAAGGGAAATATCTTTCAGGTGTGTGCCGTGTGGATCGTCCGGCTCGAATGAAAGCCGATGAATCACGAGACGCGGTACTGTAGGCGTGCGCCCTGACGCCGCTTTCACCTCGCCGATATCGGCTCCGACCATCATGCGGGCGAGCGAAGCTGCGGTTTCTTGCTTTGGATTGCAGGTCGCGACCTTTTTGCCGACACGGAGAATCGTTGCGGTGTCGCAGAGCCGTTTCACCTCATCGAGCTTGTGGCTGATGTAAAGGATCGCACGGCCCTCGCTTTTGAGTCGCCCCAGGACCACGAAAAGCTGGTCGGCCTCCTGCGGCGTCAACACCGCTGTCGGCTCATCGAGAATTAGTAATTTCGGATTCTGCATCAGCGCACGTACGATCTCGATGCGCTGTCGCTCACCGACCGAGAGTCGCCAAACTTGCCGTTTCGGATCGAGCGGCAGGCCGTAGACCCGCGAGGTCTCCTCAAGGCGCGATGAAATCTCGGCAAAGGACTCTGTGGGTGCGAGACCGAGCGCGACATTTTCGGCGACGGTCAGATTCTCGAATAGCGAGAAGTGCTGAAACACCATGCCGATGCCAAGTGCGCGCGCCTCGGATGGCCCGGCCAGCACGGTCTTCTGCCCGAGCCACTGTAGTTCACCGGCGGTCGGCTGAATGAGGCCGTACATCACCTTGACCAGGGTAGACTTGCCGGCGCCGTTCTCTCCGAGAAGCGCGTGAATTTCGGCGGCGTAGAGATCGAGATTGATCCCGTCGTTAGCGAGGAACGTGCCGTATTGCTTGGTGATACCGATGGCCCGCAACAGCGGCTCGGCTTTAGTCGCAGCGCCTGTAGGCGCGCTTTCTAGCGAAACGTCGTTCATTACGTTGTCTGCGCATCTCCGCTGAACGTGGGTCGTCTGACGGTTCCCGCCTGATCCGCCATTCGCGCCTACAGCAGCTTCCACGGTATCATCAGGCAAGATTAGCGCCAGCAGGAGCCATCAGTTGTTGGCAGGACGCGCCTGAATCCAGGTCGGCCCTGGGTCGATCAGCAAAAGTGCTGACCGTTCGACCTGTCTGATTGGAGCGCTGCTGCGCGCACCAGTCCAAGAAAACCGTTCGAGCGCGAAAAAAATCACTTGGTTGAGAGTCGGGCGCTTGATTGGATCATAAGCCAGCCAAGTTCTTCACAAGGAAAGCTTGGACATGCCCAAATGTGTCTCCAATATGTCACATGACGGAAAATTCCCAAACGCATTCAAGGGAGAGTGCCAAAAATTAGGCGGCCGGGCGCGCGGGTAAAAGTTATTTCCGACTATTTGGAACGGGTGATTTTGCTTCATCGCAACGCGCATATTTTGCTTATTTTTCAGTGGTCGTTGAATCGTCGATCGGAAGATAACGCGTCTCTCGATGTTTGCCGAAGCGGCGCAGACCAAAGCTGAATTCTCAATAAAGCGGCAGATCGTTGCTCAAAGTACGTGCTTTGATTGTGGCCCACTCTGAACAAATGTGGACGCACAGCTTAACGGCCGGGGGATTTGGTCGTTGACGATCTAAGGGGTGTCACCATGACAAGCATCTACCGGACTATCAGTTTGAAGAAAGTCGCACTCGCCGCCGCCTTTGCGGTGTCAGCCGGCAGCGTGGCGTTAGCCGCGGATATACCGGTCAAGGCTGCTCCCAAGGTGAAGGAGGTACCGTTCTTCTTCGTCAACGACACCTCGGTCAGTTACACGTGGTATCCGTCCTGGACCGATCCGGGTGTTGCGGGTTCGTCTAATACGGTGCCAGGAGGCGTTGCCGGACAGAGAAATACGTTCGCCAATAACCAAATGAGCTTCGATCATTTTGACGTTTGGGAATACGGCACCAACCTGATCCACGGCGAACTCGATCTGTATGGCGACAAGGATCCGAACTGAGGGAACCCCCGGCGCCACTGGCAGTAGAGAGTTCTTCGGGTTCTGGACTGGCACGCTGGGCTTCAACGAACTAGGTCACACTAAGGCTTTCAGCACCATTCTCACCAAAGACGTCTCGTTCATGCTGAACCTGACGGGCAACACCCAGAACAACTACCTCGCTCCTGATCTCGCGCAAGTTGCCCCTGGTATCCAGTTCACATTGAACCTGCCCGGCGTTGTCGACGTCGGTATCACGGCGATGAAAGAGTGGAACCATAATGAATTCGACGCCTGCGATGCCGGCGGTTTGGGCGATGCCGCGATCCCGTGCGCAGCTGGCGGTCCCTTCAGCGGTGACCGCAGCTACGAGTGGACCTGGAAGGTATTCAGCTTCATCAGCGAGCCGCTGACTTTCCTGCCGGACTCGGTGCCTCTGACTTGGGTCAACATCTTGAACATCACTGGCCCGAAGGGCACCGGCATTTCGACCGCGAATTGTAATGCGATCGGCGCCGGTGGGTCATGCGGCGCTCCTGGCTTTATGGGCTCGTCCGCGCTCACCAACAACGAAACCAAGACGGAGATATTCGAAGATACGCGCCTGTCGCTCGATGCGTCGAAAGTATTCTGGGGCAAGCCCGGCATTTGGGATGCGTATGTTGGCTATCGGTACTGGGAGAACAAGTTCGGCACGAACCACAACGCGCCTTTGTTCGCAGCGATTGCTCCGGGAACGTCGGTCGAAAGCAGCGTCTATCTGGGCACGACCTATCACTTCAAGTGATCTGATCTGCCGACCTTAGGTGAGATGACGACATGCCCGGCCTCGTGCCGGGCATGTTCTTTTTTTGCGACGGCTTTTGATTGTCGCGAACCTCGCACACCGCGACATTCGCCAAGCCAAGCGCTTGATCAAATCGCAACCGATCTGGCATTGTGAATATGCCGGCAGCAGGAGAAGGATCGCCACCCCGTGGAGCTTGTCCTCACCGAATGGTTGAGTGCCATTCTTCGTTGGCTGCACGTCGTCGCTGGCATCGCCTGGATCGGCAGCTCATTTTACTTCATTCACCTCGATCTTAGTTTGAAGCCAAGACCCGGCTTGCCGGCTGGCGTCAAAGGCGACGAGTGGCAAGTCCACGGCGGCGGCTTTTATCACATGATGAAATACCTGGTTGCGCCGGCGCAGATGCCGGACAGCCTGACCTGGTTCAAATGGGAAGCCTATACGACATGGCTGTCAGGATTTTCCTTGCTGGTGCTGGTCTACTATCTGGGCGCCAACATTTTCCTGATCGATAAATCGGTTCTCGATCTCACGGCTTTCCAGGCAGCCGGAATCGCGTTCGTCAGTCTGGTCATTTCGTGGCTCGTCTACGAAGCGTTGTGCCGCTCACCGCTCGGCAAGCATGAAGTCGCGCTGGCTCTGGTCGGTTACGTCTATCTGGTCGCGCTGACCTACGGTTTCACCCATGTATTTAGCGGGCTTGGCGCATTCACCCAAATAGGTGCACTGATCGGCACCATCATGGTGGCGAACGTGTTCGTCATCATCATTCCGAACCAGCGCAAGATCGTCGATGCGATGATCGTCGGCAAAGAGCCCGATCCTGTTTGGGGACAGCTTGGTAAGCAGCGTTCGGTTCACAACAACTATCTGACGCTGCCCGTCGTCTTTCTGATGTTGAGCAACCACTACCCGCTGATGTTCGCGACCAAATACAATTACGTCATTGTCGCGATCATTCTCTTGATCGGGCCAGTGATCCGTCACTTCTTTAACTCCCGTCACGAACACAAAGGCAGCCCGTGGTGGACCTGGGTCGTCGCTGCGGCAGGCATGGCGATCATTGCATGGCTTTCAGCGGCCGGCCCGCGCGTCCTGACCACCGGCGCGCTGCCGCCGACGCCGAAGTTCAAGCAGGTATCCAACATCGTGATCTCCCGGTGCAGTATGTGCCACGCCGCGGAGCCGGTTTGGGACGGCATTCCCGCGGCGCCCAAAGGCATCATGCTCGACACCGACGATCAAATTCGCATCCATGCAAAATTGATCGAAATATTCGCGGTCCGGTCGCAAGCGATGCCGCCAGGCAACATCACCGAAATGACGCCGCAGGAACGTTTGACATTGGCGTCATGGATCGCGGCCGGCGAGCCAGCGAAGTAAAACAGCATGGCGCAGGATCGCTCGCGTGCTGTTCGCGGCCGGCTTCTGACCTTCTTGCACGCGCCGTTCGGCGCAGGCGACACGCAAAGTTATCGCCACATCGACGATGGCATCGTCCTCATCAAAGACGGCCGCATCGCCGCCATTGGGCCGGCGGCCGCATTGATGACACAACTGCCGTCGGACACCGCGGTCGAACATCATCCCGGCAAGCTGATCATGCCGGGATTCATCGATCCGCATATCCATTATCCGCAGACCCAGGTCATCGCTTCATACGGCGCGCAACTTCTCGAATGGCTCGAGAAATACACTTTTGTCGAAGAGCAGAAATTCGCCGATCCGCAGCACGCTTCGCGCAATGCCGAGTTTTTTCTCGACGAGCTTGCCCGTAATGGCACGACAACAGCGGTCGCCTATTGCTCGGCCCACCCATCATCGGCGGAGGCATTGTTCGCGTCGGCGCATCGGCGCAATGCCGGCATGATTGCCGGCACAGCGATCATGAACCGCAACGGCCCGCCCGGTCTTCTTGAGCCCTCCGGAGAGGCCATCCAGGCAAGCCGAGAGCTTATCAAGCGCTGGCACGGTACCGGACGCCAGCGCTATGCGGTGACCCCGCGTTTCGCCATCACTTCGACCGGCGATCAGCTCGGCGAAGCCGGCGCGCTGCTACAGGAGTTTCCAACGGTGCTCATGCAGACGCATCTCGACGAGAAATCTTGATGAGATCGCAGCCGTGAAGGCGCTGTTCCCCGAGGAGCCGAGCTACACTGCTGTGTACCAACGCTTTGGGTTGCTTGGCCCGCGCTCGCTCATGGGACATTGCATTCATCTCGACGATGCAGAAGTCGCGTTGATGCGCGATACACGCTCAGTCGCCGTTTTCTGCCCGACGTCGAATCTCTTTATCGGCAGCGGCCTGTTCAATTACCAGCGGCTCAACGAGGCCGGGGTGCGTATCGCTCTCGCCACGGACGTCGGCGGCGGCACCTCCTATTCGATGCTGCGCACTGCTGCTGAGGCCTACAAAGTGATGCAGTTGCAGGGCCAAAATCTACCGGCGCTCGCGGCCTTCGATCTGATCACACGCGCCAACGCGGCGGCGCTCGGATTGGACGACGAGATCGGCGTGCTGCAGTCCGGCGCGTTCGCCGATCTTGTTGTGCTGGACGCCCGCGCTACGCCGGCGATGGCGCACCGCATGGAAGTAACCCGTGACCTCGAAGAGGAACTCTTCGTGCTGATGACCATGGGCGACGACCGCGCCGTGCAGCAAACCTATATCGCGGGACAGCCGGTCCTTTAAGCGCCTGCCAGATCGCTTATATGTTTTGGCGAGGCGGCAAGACGGAGACATAGCGGACGTGCGCGACATTGACGCTCTCATCAGGCGTCTGCCAAAATGTGAATTGCACATTCACATTGAAGGCAGTCTGGAGCCGGAACTGATGTTCGCGCTAGCGCAGCGCAACGGCATCCGACTGCCATATGCGTCGGTCGATACGCTGCGGCGGGCGTACCATTTCCGCAATCTGCAGGACTTCCTCGATATCTACTATCAAGGAATGTCCGTGCTGATCACCGAGCAGGACTTCTACGATCTCGCCTACGCCTATCTGCAGCGCGCGAAAGCAGACAATGTCCGGCATGTCGAGATGTTCTTCGATCCCCAGGGGCACACCGCCCGCGGAATCGCCTTCGGGACCGTGATTGACGGCCTGCACCGCGCGATCGTCGACGCCGAGTGCAATCTCGGCGTCAGCGCCAGCCTGATCATGTGCTTTCTTCGCCATCTCGATGAAGCCGATGCCGAAAAGACCTTGGACGCGGCGCTCGTCTTCCGCGACAAGATTATCGGCGTCGGCCTGGATTCATCAGAGGCCGGACATCCGCCAAGCAAATTCAAACGTGTTTTCACGCGTGCTCGAGACGCTGGCTTCTTCCTCACCGCGCACGCGGGCGAGGAGGGGCCGCCGAGCTATGTCTGGGAAGCGCTCGATGTGTTGGGCGTCGGACGCATCGATCACGGCAACCGCTCGCTCGATGACGACATATTGACTGCGCGTTTGGCGCACGAACGCATGGCGCTGACAGTCTGCCCGTTGTCCAATTTACGGTTGCGGGTGATTGACGATCTTACCAAACATCCTCTCCGTCGTATGATGGATAAAGGCCTCATCGTAACCGTGAACTCCGACGATCCAGCCTACTTTGGCGGCTACGTTACCGACAATTATCTGGCGGTGTCGGACGCTCTTTTACTGCAACAAGACGAAATCGCGGCGATCGCGCGCAACGGCATTGAAGCATCGTTGATGAACGCTGCCGATAAAAGCAAACTTCTTGCCGAGTTTGACCGCGCGCTCGCCGAATAGACGGTTTGGAGTGCCGGGCTGCTGGGGACGACCGAAACGGCTGGCTCACGACGGAAACTTGGCGGCCCGTTGCGCGGCATGAATTGTGCAATAGTGCATGCCGATGGACCTTAATACGATCAGGGAAACCAACCGGCCGCGGCTTCGTAGCGACTTGCCGAACTGGTCCGACGGCGATGCTTGGCTTGCCGGCGGGACCTGGCTCTTTTCCGAACCGCAACTGAAAGTCTCGCGTCTGATCGACATCGCCGATCTCGGCTGGGCCGCCCTGGAGCCGAGCGAGCGTGGCCTACGTATCGCCGCGACCTGCAAGATCGCTGAGCTCGACACCCTGGCGTTTCCAGCACACTGGATCGCAGCGCCGCTTGTCAACCAATGCTGCCGCGCCTTTCTCGCGTCTTTCAAGATATGGAACATGGCGACGGTCGGCGGCAATCTCTGCATGGCTTTGCCGGCCGGACCGATGATCTCACTCACGACGGCGCTCGACGGTGTTTGCTCGATCTGGACGGCTGAAGGCGGCGAACGGCAAGTCACAGTCCTGGATTTTGTTCGAGGACCGCAACAGAATACCCTTAAGCCCGGTGAGCTTCTTCGCGGAATAGACGTGCCGATCGCGGCGTTGCAGCGACGCACCGCATTCCGTCAGATTTCGCTGAGCCCGCTCGGACGTTCCGGCGTGCTGCTGATCGGGACACTGTCTCCCAGCGACGGCGCCTTCGCCCTTACCGTCACGGCGTCAACGCCCCATCCTATCCAACTGCAGTTCGCGAGTTTGCCAGATCGCAAAGCGTTGCGTGACCGCTTGGAAATGGTGATCCCCGCAGACGCCTATTATAACGACGTTCACGGCGCGCCGGCCTGGCGGCGGCATGTGACCCTGCAATTTGCCGACGAGATCCGAAACGAATTTTCTGGCAACGGCAAAGGCGCGCCATGAGCGTTCAAGTGAACGGAAAAACTCATGACGCGTCCCCGTGGCCTGGGCAGTGCCTGCGCACTTTCTTGCGTGAGCTCGGATGGTTTGGCGTCAAGAAGGGGTGCGACGCCGGCGATTGCGGCGCTTGCACGGTGTTGGTCGATGGCGATCCGGTTCACTCCTGTATCTTTCCTGCCCATCGTGTCGAGAACCGCACGGTGACGACCATCGAAGGCCTCGCAGGTAACGGCGTCACTGCATCCGATGCAGGAAGCTTTCTCAAAGGCGCAAGGATTCCAGTGTGGCTTCTGCACGCCGGGTATGATCATGACGGCAGCGACTCTGAAATCAATCGCAGCGTCAAGATCTGGCGTGGGCGTTGAAGGGCAACATCTGCCGCTGCACGGGTTATGGCGCGATCGAAAGCGCGATCCGCGGCGTCAACGCGATCGAGCACGCCGAAGCCGGCGACGCATGTGGCCGCAGCATACCGGCGCCCGCTACCCGCGCGGTGATTAGTGGCACCGCACGCTATACGCTCGATGTTTCGCCGGAAGGACTTCTGCATATCAAGCTTTTACGCTCGCCTCACGCGCACGCACGTATCACGTCTATCCGCAAGGATCTGGCTTTCGCGGTGCCTGGGGTGGTCGCGGTACTATGTTATGAGGATGTCCCGGCCAAGCTCTATTCGTCGGCACGGCATGAGATGCCGGAAACCGATCCCGACGACACCGCTCTGTTCGATCGTGTCGTCCGTTTTGTCGGGCAAAGGATCGCTGCGGTCGTCGCAGAAAGCGAGGCGTCTGCGGAAACCGCGTGTCGCAGGCTTGTCGTCGATTACGACATACTGGATCCGGTATTCGATCCGGAAAAGGCAATGCGGCCGGGTGCGCCGATCCTGCACGAAAAGGGTGCCGGAATCCCGCATTGCCGACCCCAAACGCAATATCGTCGGTGAAATCCACAGCCATGTCGGCAATGTCGATGAAGGCTTCGCACAGGCCGACGTGGTCTACGAAGGGACCTATGTGACGCAGCGCGTTCAGCACGCGCATCTCGAAACGCACTGCGCGATCGGTTGGCTCGACGAAAAGGATCGTCTCAATATCCGCAGCAGCTCGCAGACGCCGTTTCTCACCCGCCGTGCGCTCGCCGCACTATTCGGTCTCGATCTCGCGAAGGTTCGCGTGTTTTGCGAACGAATGGGCGGCGGCTTCGGCGCCAAGCAGGAAATGCTGGTTGAGGACATTGTTGCGCTGGCGGCCTTAAAGACACGTCGGCCGGTCAAACTCGAATTCACCCGCGAAGAGCAGTTTATTGGGGCGACAACGCGGCATCCGATGCGTGTTCGCATCAAGGTCGGTGCACGACGTGACGGCGCGCTGACTGCGCTTGAAATAGATGTCCTGTCGAATACCGGCGCCTACGGCAACCACGGCTTTGCCGTGCTCAATCACGCCTGCAGTGAAAGCATCGCCGTCTATAATTGTGCAAACAAGAAAATTGATGCCGTCGTGGTCTACACCAACACCGTTCCGGCGGGCGCATTTCGCGGCTACGGCTTGCCGCAAACAAACTTTGCCGTGGAATTGGCGATGGACGAGTTGGCGCACAAGATCGGCATCGACCCCATTGCGTTTCGCGAGCGCAACATCGTGCATCCCGGCGATCCGATGGTCTCCACCGGAGCGGAGGGAGGTCACGATGTCGAATACGGCAGCTACGGCCTCGATCAGTGCCTCACGCTGGTCAAGGAGGCGCTCGGTCGCGACGGCGGACTGCTGCCGCCGCAATCCGACGATTGGCTCGTCGGTCAGGGTATCGCGCTCGGGATGATTGATACCGTGCCTCCATTCGGCCATCTGGCAGAAGTGCGCGCGACGTTGCGCGACGACGGCGGTTTCGACGTCGTCGTTGGCACCGCCGAGTTCGGCAACGGCACGACAACCGTCCATCAGCAGATTGCCGCTACCGCGCTTGCTGCAGCCACAGAGCACGTCCGCATCATCAGTTCTGATACGGACAATGGCGGCCACGATACGGGCGCCTACGGTAGCACCGGGACAGTGGTAGCCGGGCGCGCTACTCAGCTCGCTTGCGAGGCTCTACGTGAAAAGATCTTGTGCTTCGCCGCAGACCATGGCGGCGGCAAAGCCGAAGAGTGGAAGTTGGCCGCAGGCGCGGTAGAAGGTGCGGGACAAAGGATTGCGCTAAGCGAACTCACGGCAGCAGCAAAGACCAGGAATGTCGCCTTTACAGCGATGGGAAAGTTCGATGGAACGCCGCGTTCCGTCGCCTTCAATGTACAGGCCTTCCGCCTCGCCGTGAACAAGCGTACCGGCGCGATCAAGATCCTGCGCAGCGTCCATGCCGCGGATGCAGGTAAGGTCATCAATCCGATGCAATGCCGGGGACAGGTCGAGGGCGGGGTGGCGCAATCGCTCGGTGCCGCGCTCTACGAGGAAATGGTCATCGACAAGAGCGGACGCGTGATCAATCCGACGTTTCGAAATTACCACCTGCCACAATTCGGCGATGTGCCGCGTACCGAAGTGCTGTTCGCCGACACCAGCGACTCCATTGGGCCGTTCGGGGCTAAGTCCATGAGCGAGAGTCCGTATAATCCGATCAATGCCGCGATCGGCAACGCGCTTTTTGACGCTACAGGTATCCGCTTCTGCGCGACACCGTTCAAACCGGATCGCATTTTCAAGGCGATTACGGAAAAATATGGCACCGCAATCTAGCACTGGTCCGTAAGGTTATGCTGCCGCTCGATGACGAAAAATTTCTGCGCCGCAGCTTTGATGTTGCCCGTCGTGCACTCGCTCATGGCAATCATCCGTTTGGAGCCGTTCTTGTAAGCGCCGACGGCGAGGTGCTGATTGAAGTCGAGAACGGTTATCTCCCGGATAAGGACATGACCGGCCACGCCGAGCGGATTCTCGCAACGCAGTCATCAAAACAAATACCGCAACGTGTTCTCGCGGATGCGACGCTTTATACGTCGGCGGAGCCATGCGCGATGTGCGCTGGTGCGATCTACTGGGCCGGGATTGGGCGCGTCGTGTACGGATTAGCGGAGCGCCGGTTGAAACAGTTGACTGGAGATCATCCCGAAAATCCCACGCTCGACTTGCCTTGCCGAACGGTGTTCGCCGCAGGTCAACGAAAGGTGGAGATCGTTGGGCCGTTACTCGAGGACGAGGCCGTGGCACTCCACGCCGACATTTGGCGCAAACGCGATTGAATTGGCTCGGCGAAGTAACTTCTGCCGGCACGACGTGGCCGAAAAAGCAGGGACCAACCTGAGGCTACTGCCTAAGGGGGTGGCACATTGCTTGCACCCTTTTCATGCGGCTGACAGGCAATTCCAAGGGTGGAGAATCTGAAGATGTCCCGACTGATGTTTAACCGGCGCACGTTGCTGAAGGCGGGTGCGGCGTCTGTGGTAGCGAGCGGGTCGATGGCGGGGTTGGCTCGAGCTGCTGGTGTGACCATTGGTATTGTTTACGTTGGTCCACGCGATGACTACGGCTGGAATCAAGCGCACGCGGTCGCTGCGAAAGCGCTGAAGAGCATTCCGGGCGTCAATGTGGTCGAAGAAGAAAACGTCCCCGAGACTGATGCTTGCTCCAAGGCCATGGAATCGATGGTCAATCTGGACGACGCCAATATCATTCTGGGCACGTCTTTCGGCTACTTTGATCCCTTTATGGTCGACCTGTCGAAAAAGTATGCAAAGGTTCAATTCCGGCATGCTGCACCGCTATGGACCCCGAAGCTGCCGATGAATTTGGGTAGCTACTTCGGCTATCTCAATCAGGCGCATTACGTCGATGGCATTGCCGCCGGTCTGTCCACCAAGTCGAACAAGCTCGGCTTCGTGGCGGCCAAACCGATTGCCTCGGTGTTGAGCAACATCAACTCGTTCATGCTCGGCGCGAAGAAGACCAACCCGAATGCTGTCGTCCAGGTGATCTTCACTGGCGATTGGTCGTTGCCGGTTCGTGAGGCCGAGGCGACTAACGCTCTGGTCGACGCCGGTAATGACGTTATCACGTGCCACGTCGATGGTCCGAAAGTCGTCATCGAGACCGCCGAGAAGCGCGGCGTAAAGAGCTGCGGTCACAACGCGTCGCAGGCGCCGCTCGCGCCGAAGGGTTTCATTACTGGCGCCGAGTATAAGTGGCTGACGATCTACAAAGGCTATGCCGACGATCTCAAGTCAGGCAAACCGCTGCCTAATATGGTCAGCGGCGGCTATGAAGCCGACATGGTGCAGAACACACCGTTCGGCGCGGGCGCCGATGACGCAGCACGCAAAGCGGCGACGCAAGCCATTGCCGATCTCAAGGCCAAGAAAGCCGATCTATGTCGGTCCGCTGAAGGACAACAAGGGCAAAGTGGTTATCGACAAGACCTACGACAATCTTGATCCCTACCTGGACAAGATGGACTACCTGCTCGAAGGCGTCCAAGGCTCGACCACCTGATCGATCAGTTGCCTGACATACGCGGCGCGCGTTGATCGCCGCGTGTGGTCAGACGCGCCAGCGCTACTTTCATTGATGTCCGGGACATAAGAGCAAAGCATGGTTGACATCGCCCAACCGCTGCCGGCGGCCGCGGTCGCCTCAAACCACTGGGCAGACCTGTCGGTCCGTCTTCGCCGCGGCGCCGAATACATTGTGATCCCTCTCTTGGCTCTGGCGATCTCAGGATTTCTGTTTTCTCTGCTGCTGATCGTACTTGGAAAATCGCCGATCGAATTTTTTGAGCTCGTCGAAAAGGGTGGTTTTGGTACGTCATTTTCGTTGCAGAATACTTTGCAACGCTCTTCGCCGCTGATCCTGACTGCGTTGTGCGTCGCATTGCCGGCGCGCATCGGCCTCGTGATCATCGGCGGTGAGGGCGCCTTGGTGCTTGGTGGCTTTGCTTCCGCAGTGATCGCCATACCGCTGGTGCTCGGCAAAGTGCCGCCATTACTGACGCTATGCATCATGGCGTCGGTCGGCATGCTGATTGGCGCGTTGTGGATCGGTATCGTTGGCTATCTGCGCTATGCGCGCGGCGTCAATGAAACGATCTCTTCGCTGCTGATGACGTATATCGGCATCGCGATCATGAATTTCTTTGTCGAAGGATCGCTGCGTGATCTGACCAATCCCAACAAGCCGTCGACGATGCCGATCGGCGATGCCTACATGGTCGGTAATATCCCAGGCACGGACGTGCACTGGGGACTGGTGGCAGGGATAGTCCTTGCGATCGGGCTCTATATCCTTCTGTCACGCACAACATTCGGTTTCGCTGTTCGCGTCGCCGGCGGCAATCCGCGCGCGGCGTTGGCGCAGGGATTGCCGGTCGGTAAGCTCATCGTCATCTGCTGCGCGCTTGCGGGCGCGTGCGCGGGATTAGCCGGCTTCTTTGAGGTTGCCGCCATTCAAGGACGCGCTAACGCGTCACTCGCTGCCGGTTATGGCTATACCGGCATTCTGGTGGCGTTCCTCGCGCGTCACAATCCACTTGCGATAGTGCCGGTTGCGATCCTGTTCGGCGGCATTGTTGCCTCGGGCGGTTTGATCGAACGCCGGATGGGATTGCCTGACGCGACCGTTCTGGTCTTGCAGGGGCTGACCTTCGTCGTACTGCTAACATCGGAAACCCTGTACGGCCGCTTCAAGATTTTCCAGGTGCGCGGAGCGGCGGACAGGACATGAATAATAGCGCTTATTTCATCGTCTTGATGGCGCTCATTGGCGGCGCCTTACGTGTCTCCACGCCCTTTATGTTCGTTGCGCTCGGCGAGTGCCTTACGGAAAAATCAGGCCGCGTCAATCTCGGCCTCGAAGGAACGCTCGTTCTCGGCGCCATGTCCGGCTATGCGATATCGTATCAATCCGGCTCGCCGTGGCTCGGCGTATTGGCCGCCGGTTGCGCCGGTTCAGTACTCGGCGCGATGCACGGCTATATCTGCAAACTGCCGCGCGTAAATGACATTGCCGTCGGTATCGCCATGATGCTGTTTGGTACCGGCGTCGCGTTCTTTTTCGGCAAGCCCTACATCCAGCCTTCGGCACCGCGGCTCGGCTCGTTTTCGCTCGGTGCCTGGACCGGCAACCAGGAAATCGCGCAAGCCTTGCAGATCAACCCTTTGTTGATCGCCGGCATCCTTGTCGGGATCGCCATGGCCTGGGCCTTTGCCAACACAAAATGGGGCCTGATCGTCCGTATGACCGGTGACAGCGCGCAGTCGGCCAGAGCCATGGGCGTCTCGGTCGATCTGGTACGCTTTCTTTGCACGACGGCCGGCGGTTTCCTTGCCGGTGTCGGTGGCGCCTTCTTGTCGCTCTATTATCCGGGGTCCTGGAACCAGGGTCTGTCATCAGGACAGGGCCTGATGGCGGTGGCGCTTGTTATTTTCGCGCGCTGGCATCCGATGCGTTGTGTAGTTGCAGCGCTGCTGTTCGGCGCAGCCGGCGCCATCGGCCCGGCACTCCAATCAGTCGGCATCACGCAAGGTTATTATTTTTTCAATGCCGCACCTTACATCCTGACGCTTTTGATCATGATCGCTTCAGCTGGCTCGGCTCGCGCCGCACGCGATGTGCCTGGCGAACTTAGCATCACCAAGTAAGCGTGAGGGCAACCGCATGAGCGCGCTTGGGGGACTGAATAAGACTTCGAATGGCGTGATGCTTGGGTCTCGTCCAGCTGCAACTGCTCGGTGGCAATCGTTGGCAAAGTACGGCGGCGGAGTAAATCGTGACAACTATTCCGGGCGATCCCTACCCATGGCCTTTTGACGGCAAACTCACGCCAGACAACACCACGTTGATCATCATCGACATGCAGACCGATTTCTGCGGGAACGGCGGGTATGTCGATAAGATGGGTTACGACTTGTCGCTGACCCGCGCGCCAATCGGACCCATCAGCGCGGTCCTCGATGCCATGCGCAGCAAAGGCTACGGTGTGATCCATACGAGGGAAGGGCACCGCAGCGATCTAGCCGATCTGCCCGAGAACAAGCGCTGGCGCTCGCGACGTATGGGCGCCGGCATCGGCGATCCGGGACCGTGCGGACGTATCCTCGTTCGTGGCGAACCGGGTTGGGAGATCATTCCCGAGCTTGCGCCGCGGCCAGGCGAACCGGTGATCGACAAGCCGGGTAAGGGTTCATTCTGCGCAACCGACCTCGAGCTGATGCTGCGAACCAAGGGCTATCGCAACATCGTGCTGACCGGCATCACCACGGATGTCTGCGTGCACACCACCATGCGCGAGGCTAACGACCGTGGATTTGAATGTGTGCTCCTGGAAGATTGCTGCGCCGCGACCGATCACGGCAATCATCTCGCCGCGGTCAAGATGGTCAAGATGCAGGGCGGCGTCTTTGGCTCGGTTTCGAATTCAAAGGACTTTGTGGGGAATCTGCCATGAGCGTTGTTCCGGCGGTCGGATCGGCCAACGGTGCTGCATCGACAATGCGGGCGCCATCTCTCGAAACCATCGGCATGACGAAAATCTTCGGTTCGCTAGCGGCGCTTGAGGATGTGTCCATCAAAGTCGAGCCGGGAACGGTTCATGCGCTGCTCGGCGAAAACGGCGCCGGTAAATCAACTCTCGTCAAATGCATTATGGGTTTCTATTCGGCGGACAAGGGTCAGGTTCTGCTCGACGGCAAGGAAGCGCCGATCCGCAACCCGCGCGATGCGCGGGCGATCGGCATCGGCATGGTTTACCAGCATTTCACGCTGGTACCCTCGCTCACGGGGGCCGAAAACCTTGTCATCAGCCGCGCCGACGCGCCGGCAGTGATCGACTGGAAAAAGGAAATGGCGGCGCTAAATGCCTTTCTCGACCGCATGCCGTTTCGCGTGCCGCTCGACGTGCCGGTCTCGGCAATGGCTGCGGGTGAAAAGCAGAAATTGGAAATCCTGAAGCTTCTGTATCTCGATCAGCGACTGCTTATTCTCGACGAACCGACGTCGGTGCTGACCCCCGATGAAGCCGACGAAATGCTCGGTCTCTTGCGCGGCATGACGCAGCGCAAAGAGATCACCGTGATCATGATTACGCATAAATTTCGCGAGGTGTTGAGCTTTTGCGATAGCGTGACGGTACTGCGGCGCGGTCGCAAGGTCGGCGGCGGAGAGGTCAAGGACATGACCACCGAGGAAATGGCGCGCATGATGATCGGCGACACCCAGATCCGCGAACGCGCGGTGCGCGGCGCCACGCCGCCGGGCGACACAACTCTTGAACTGGTGGCACTCTACGCCGACGATGATGAAGGGCTTCGCGCTCTCGATCAGGTCAACCTGAAAATACACTCTGGCGAAATCGTCGGTATTGCCGGGGTTTCTGGCAACGGGCAGTCGGAACTCGTCGAGGTTTTAGCCGGTCAGCGGCCGCTGACCGACGGCCGTATCATTATCAAACAACACCCGTTCGAGCCGACCCGCGGCAACTTTTTTCGTCTGAAAGTCTTCGGGCTACCCGAAGAGCCGCTCAAAAACGCCACTGTGCCGCGCATGACGGTTGCGGAAAACATGGCGTTCCGAACGTTTGATCGGCCGCCTTCGGCCAAGCTCGGCTGGTGGCTTTCACCGGGACCGATGCGCGAAAAGGCTCGCGAATTGATTGCGCGCTACCGTGTGAAGACTCCATCGCCGGAAACCGCTATTGCCGATCTCTCCGGCGGCAATGTGCAACGTGCCGTGCTGGCGCGCGAGCTCTCTGGGGATGTGGACGTATTGATCGTGGCAAATCCCTGCTTCGGTCTCGATTTTGCGTCGGTTGCGGAAATACGTTCGCAAATAATGGAACAGCGTAATCACGGCGCCGCGGTGCTGTTGGTGTCCGAAGATCTGGACGAGATTCTCGAGCTTGCGGACAGCGTGGCCGTGATGTCGGGCGGCACGATCAATTATCAGGCGCCTGTCGGTGACACTGATCGCTCCACGATCGGCAAGCATATGGCCGGGCACTGACGTGGCCATGCCTCGCCGGCGCCCATATATCTTATGAGTGGTTTCCGCGCCGTCGTCTTCGATTACGACGGTACGCTTTTCGACACACGCCCCGCGATTGTTCACTGCATCCAGCGCACTTTTGCCGAGGCTCGCTGGCCGTTGCCGAATGTTGATGCCATCGCGGCTACGGTTAGAACCGGCATTCCGTTGCACGACACCTTGACCGCTTTAGAGCAGCGGCTTGCCGATGATCGAGTGACACTCGAGAAAACGGTCGGCGTTTATCGCAGGATTTATCTTGCGGAAGCAGCACCCTTCCTGAAGCCCTATCCTGGCGTGGCAGAAACGCTGCAGGGGCTGTACGCGGACGGGATAAAAAACCTCGTCATCAGCAACAAGGGCAGCGCCGCAATTCACAAGTCGCTCGCTGAAAGCGATCTGGATTTGTTTGTCGATATGGTGTTTGGCGACGAGCCGAACCTGCCGAAAAAACCTGATCCTCAAATTCTGACCAGCCATGTTTTACCCCGCTATGCGGGGCTGGCGAAGGATCAAATTCTGGTCATCGGCGACACCGAAACAGACATACTTTTTGCCAAGGCCGCAGGGGTTTCTTCGTGCTGGGCGTCCTATGGCTACGGCGAGCCCGATCGCTGCCGCGCGCTCAGGCCGGATCACGTCATAACGACCATCGAGCAATTGCCGGCGCTCGTTCATTCCGGTTACAGCGTACTCAGGGCCTGATGGATCCGATCCATAAAAGCCGCGCGTTGCGCGTCGCTTGCGACATTAAGATGGTAGAGCGCATGATAATCGACGCGTGCTTTACGGCCGGTGAACCAGCGCACATAGCGTTTGACGATATTGCGCGGCGGGTCGCACATCCATAGCGCCATGTAACGAGGCCTGCCGTAAGTGACTATACCGACGATGCGCTTGATGTTGAGCAACATCGGTTTGACGCGGGCCGGGTCGCTTAGATCGAATGCGACGCCAGGCATGATCATCCGATCGAAAAAGCCTTTCAGCATGGCCGGTAATCCGAAACACCACGTCGGAAATTGCAGAACGATTGCTTCGGCGGATTTAAGTCGTGCGACATAATCCTCCAATCCGCTCTGGTTCCGCGAAGTGTCGTGGTAGTGCCGCCGGGCGTCTTCGGACAGCACCGGATTGAAATTCTCGGCATAAAGATCGAGGAGATCGACCTGGTGACCGGCACGGTCCAGAGCATCGAGTGCTTTCGCGCGAATAGCCGCGTGGAAGCTTTCCGGCAGCGGATGGCAATAGATATAAAGAATGCGCATGCCGGTCTGGGCCAGTTCCTATGGAGTCATCGTCTCCATCCGCCTCAGCCGGCCGTAACATCGACGGCCTCGTTGCCAGCAAGAACCCGCGCGGCGGTCTGCCTGTCGAGATCGCCCTCCCAGGCGGCGATCACGACGGTTGCAACGCAGTTGCCGATCAGATTGCCCAAAGCGCGCGCCATGCCGATGAACCAATCGACCGAAAGTACCAGCACCAACCCAATGGCTGGGATAGTGGGTACGGCTTGCAATGTCGCGGCCAAGATGACGATCGCCGAGCCCGGCACGCCGTGTGCGCCTTTCGACGTCACCAGTGAAATCCCGAGCACCAGCAGCAGATCGCCAAGCGAAAGCGGCGTGTTGGTCGCCTGGGCGATAAACACGACCGCCAGGGTGAGGTAAATAGAGAAGGCATCGAGATTGAACGAATAACCAGTCGGTATCACCAGACCGACCACGGAATCCTTGATGCCCATGCGTTCAAGCTTGCGCATGATCTGCGGCAATACCGCGTCCGATGATGCGGTAGCCAGTACGATGGTGAGTTCTTCCCGCATGTAGGATAGAAATTTGAAGATACTCACGCCGGCGAACCGCATGACTAGGCCAAGAACGATAATCACAAAGGCTGCAAGTGCGCCGTAATAGAGCGCGACCAGCGACAACAGCTGTTTGAGCGAGCCGACGCCGTATTTTCCGACCGTGTAGGCTACTGCGCCCAGCACGCCGAGGGGCGCGACGCGAACAATCAAGCCCATGACGCGAAACAGTACCGTCGCTACGGCATCGATCAGGGAGTTGACCTTCTCGCCCTTTTCTCCGCCAACCAGGGCAAGTGCGACGCCGAACAGCACCGCGAAGAACAGCACCTGCAGAACGTCGTTTCGCGCTAGCGCGTCGATCGAGGTGGTTGGGATGATATTGAGGATGAAGCCGCCGAGTCCGGCACCCTGCATCTTGTGTGCATTGTCCGCGTAGCTGCTCAGCGCCTTCGGGTCCAGCACCGAGGTATCGATATTCATTCCGTGACCGGGCCCGAACAAGAAGGCGAGTGCGACACCGAAGATCAGCGCGACCGTGGTCATGACTTCGAAGTAGACCAGCGCCTTGACGCCAACCCGGCCGACCTTTTTGAGATCGCCGGCGCCGGCAATGCCGTGCACGACGACGCAGAACACGATCGGGGCCACGATCATTGAAATCAGTTTGAGGAAGGCATCACTCAGGATTTTCAACTGAACGGCAAAATCCGGCACCAGGACACCAAGCGCGATACCGAGCAGCAATGCGATTAGCACTTGGACGAACAGCGACTTGAAGATCGATGCAGGACCCGATTTGGCCGGCGCACTCACCGGAGATGTCATGGCGGCGGTTGACATTGGGGTCTCCTCGGCAATCGTGTTTATGTCGCTGTTATATCAAGCAACGACTATGCCAGAGCCGGCTGTCTCTAAGCCATTGTGAATACGTACGAACCAGGCCGATCGAGGGAAGAACTGCTGAAAATTGATGCTTTCCAAACAAACGGGTGCTGGTCATTCTAGGCTCGGTTTTGCGGATAAACGGGCCTTCATTTGGCGGCCCTCGGTATGATGAGCGGTCATGATGAAATTCAGTTTCGAAAATGCGACGACAACGAAGGCTTTCCGCATCGGTCCGAACGATACGAATTATTTCGCCCTGCTGTTCGATCGGGAGAAAGACGGCATCGAGAATATCTTTGTCGTCGAGATATTCACCAAAGGCGGCGCAACGCCGCCGAACGAACACGCCCATGCGCACGAGTTCTTTTATGTGTTGGAAGGTGAGGGCAGAGCGCAGTGTGACGGCAAGACCATGCCAATCAAGCGCGGCGATGCGTTGCTGCTCCGGCCGGGCAGTGAGCACGTGATCGAGAATACCGGCCCGGGAAAACTTTATACGCTCACGGTGATGACCCCGAACGAAGGTTTTGCCGAGCTGATCCGCAGCGGTCAGCCGGTCGAGCTTGATGCGGAGGACTTGCGGGTTTTGGGAGCGGCCGGCGAATGGACGAAAAGCTGAACGCTCCCAAGGTCCCGCTCGGCAGCGCTCCCGGAAACCAGTGGCAAGTCAGCTCTACCCACGCCGATCTGGTGCGTGCGCCGGTAACGCCTCGCCCGATTACAGTCACCATCGACAACCGGATCATTACCTTCGATCTGTCGCGCACCGCGATCATCGTTGTCGATATGCAGAACGATTTCTGCCATCCGGACGGCTGGCTCTCGCATATCGGGGTCGATGTTGCGCCAGCGCGCCAGCCAATAGGTCCGCTTGCGTTTCTGCTGCCGGTCCTGCGCCAGGCCTCCGTCCCGGTGATCTGGCTCAACTGGGGCAATCGTCCGGACCGGCTGAACCTGAGCCCAGCACTGTTGCACGTCTATAATCCGACCGGCGCTGGTGTCGGCCTTGGCGATCCGTTGCCAAAGAATGGCGCGCGGGTCCTTGAATTCGGTAGCTGGGCTGCGGCTATCGTCGACGAACTCGCCGTCGAGGAGGGCGACATTCACGTCGCGAAATACCGCATGTCCGGCTTTCAGGACACAATGCTGGACAGCATCCTGCGTAACCTCAACGTGACCACGCTGCTATTTGCCGGCGTCAATGCCGATCAGTGCGTGTTGTGCACGCTCCAGAGCGCCAATTTTCTCGGCTATGACTGTTTTCTGATCGAAGACTGTACGGCGACAACGTCGCCGGACTATTGCATGGCTGCAACGATATACAACGTCAGCCAGTGTTTCGGCTTTGTTACAAGTTCTGAAGCTATCGCAGCCGAACTCAAATAAGCGCCGGTTTGGTAATCGCTGCGATTAATCTTCCCATAGCTCAGAATAATCCGGCGCGCGTGCGGTGCTTTTTTCGCCGTTGAGAATGACAACGCGGTCGGACTGCGGCCGGCTAATAATTTCATTGAGAGTGCGCGCATTGAAGGCAATGAGCCGCGCCGGTGCGCCGGCCGTTATTCTTCCGTGGCCCTCAAATCCGCTGAATGCCGCCGGAGTTGTGCCAACCAGAGCCGGCGAGCCGGTTAGCGGATGGTCGAGATGGAGAATACGAACCGCTTGCCGGTAAGTATCGAGCACATCGTGATCGCCGTAAGCATGAAAGCTGTCCCGGTTGTTGTCACCTGCTGCCGCGACGCGGATTCCGCGGCGGAGCATTTCCTGGACGACAGTGACACCCCGCCAGCGCGGCGTGCGATTTTCCTTGCGGTCTTGCAAATACATATTGACGGTTGGCAGCGTAACGATCGCGATTTCGGCCTCAGCAACAAGATCGAGCGTGCGGTCAATTTCGCTTTCGGGCTGGTTCGCTAGGCTGCAGCAATGACCGCAGACGACACGGCCTTTGTAGCCGTGCCGCATTGCAGCGCGCGCTACCAACGGCAGAGTGGCGGCGGCCGGGTCATGTGTCTCGTCGACGTGAAGGTCGACGTTTAGATGATGCCTGGTCGCGAGCGAAAACACGCGATCAAGTAGAACGTCAATATTGTTCAGCGGCACCCCGTGATTGCCGATTGAAGCACGCGTCACTCCGCCTAGCAGGCCGCCGGATTTTTGAACGGCGGCGGCCACCCTGTCGCCGAACTCATCCTCCATAAGATCGATCGGACACAGTGCAACGCCTTGCAGATCGACCTTGCCGCTCCATTCGTCGCGCACTTCGCGCAAGACCTGCCAACTGGTGTCGATGCTCTCGTGATAGGTGTCGATATGCGTCCGGATCGCCGAGACGCCGTGGGCATAAGCGCAACGCAATCCAAATTCCATGCGGCGGCGCAGATCCGACGACGTCCAATATGGACGGTCTGCCGCGGCGGCAAGGCGGGCATTGTGGAAAGTACCGTCGACGTTCGGGCTGCGCTCGACCGTGTGGCCCTTGTCCAAATGTGTGTGAATGTCGATCAGCGTCGGCCAGACCTGGCGGCCGCCGAGATCGACCTGATCGCTGACGCCGTCAGGCAATCCGGCAGGCCGGTCGATGCCGGCGAGCTTGCCATCCTCGATCAGCAGATCCGCCTTCACGACGCCCTCTGCGTCGGCGGGCAGGAGCGTTGCCGGTACCTCGCTCAAGAGGCATGCGGGGACGCGCGCGTTGGCGAGCCGATAACGCCGCGATTTCGGCCAGGCAATGTCAGCGAATTTAATTGGCATTGGGAGTGTACAAGCGGTTGAGGGAAAATGCCGTCATGTCGCGCAGCAACGCGACAAAGCCGTCAATCTGATGTACGGCGGTTTTTTCGCCTTTCTCTGCTGTGCCCTTGCTGGCATCCCCGACGCCGCCATCAACGTTGAGGTCCTGCGCAATCCAGCCAAATGCGTGCGTACCGGTCGGGCCAAGATGCTTGAACTCCTTCTCCATGGCGATTGCCGACGAGACGAAGTTCTTTGCGTTCTCCATCGACACGAGATCAGGCCGGAATGACAGCATCAGCGAGGTCTCGATATCGCCCGCGTGGATGCCGTGCTTTGCTTCCACGGCGTCGTACATGTCGCTAGGCAAGCCGAACCAGCGCCAATGCGTGGCCACAGCCAACATGCCGAACCGCACCCGCAATTCGCGTGTGACTGTCGACAGCACCGAGGCATTGCCGCCGTGGGAGTTGGCCAGCACCAGTTTGCGCAGTCCTGCGCGGTAAACGCCTTCGCCGGTCTCGACCAGGACGCGCTGAAGCGTTTCGGCGGACAGGCTCAACGTGCCGGGCGAGAGCAGATGCTCGTTCGACTTGCCGATAGACTGGATCGGCAGCACCAGCACCTTCAAATCCGGCGGCAGGTGCTGCTGCAACAAATCCAGCATTCCCTGGGCAATGGCAGTATCGGTCATCACCGGTAGATGCGGACCATGCTGTTCGGTTGCGGCGACTGGCAGGACAGCGATTGTGGTTTCAGGGTTGAGGTTCCTGAAATCGGTGGTCTTGAGCTCCGCCCAGTAGAACGCTCGCTTTGACACGCACGGCTCCTTTTATTTTCTTCAACGCAAGCGCTATGCCAATCAGTGGTCGTCCAGCGGATCGAGCTTTGGCATCGCTTTCCGCATTTCCTCTACGACGAGACTCGGAAAAGCATCGAGTCCGCCGCGCGCCCGTACCAATAATTTCAGCGAAATCGGATGTGCAGCGAGTTCTTCTATCGGCAAATACTGGAGTGCGCCGGCTTCAACGTCTTCGGCGATATCGACCGGATTGAGGAAAGTGATGGCCTGGCCGTTATGCGCCGTTTTCTTCATGAATTCGATCGAGTTCGTCTCGATGGTCGGATGCAAAGGAATGTTGGCGCGGATAAAGGCCAAATCGACCACAGGACGTATCGTCATCGAATAATCAGCGATCGCGAGCGGAAATTCGGCACAGTCAGCGAGCCGCAGCGGCTTGCGTTTCGCCAGCACGTGCCTTGCCGACACCACAGCGCCGAGCGCGACGTCATGGCTGGCGACGATGCGCAAACCCGGACTGGGCGGTGGGTTATAGGTCAAAGCCAGATCGGCTTCGCCGGTGAGGACTGCGTTACTCATCTGGTCGAGTGGGAGCACTCTGACCCGGACGTGAACCCGTGGGTGACGATCGAGGATGCTGTTCAAAAACCGCGGTAGCGGACCTGCAGCAAGCCCGTTCATGGTGGCGATGGTGACTTCGCCGCGGGCCAAGCCCTTGAGGGCTTCGATCTGCGCCTCGACCCGCTGATGACCTTTCAAGGTCTCGCGAACATGCGCGATCAGGATTTCGCCGGTCGAGGTCAGACGCAATCTTCGCGGCATGCGCTCGAAAATCGGCGCGCCGAGGTCGTTCTCCAGCGCAAGAATTTGCCGGTTTATGGCCGATGACGCCACGTTGAGTCTGGAAGCCGCCTTGCGGATCGATCCAAGGCGGGAAACCTCGTCGAGATACTTCAGGAGCCGCGAGTGCAACATTGCTGTCTGCCAGTGTTTTAATCGACTTGCACAACGCTTCATCATTGATGCCTTTAAGGCATCAGTCGGAGCTGAAATTGGTGCTTTCGTACCCTCGATTTTACGCACATTGCTGTCAAGCCGGGTCTGGCCCAGTTCGTGCTTTTACGGCGCTAGATAGCAGCCACAGGAAAAATCCATGTCCCGAATTCGCATTGCATGTGCCACGGCTGTAGCGGTGCTGTTGCCGTTGATCGGCGGACCCGCGAATGCGGCCGACAAGGTTACGTTCCTCACCAGTTGGTACGCGCAAGCGGAGCATGGCGGCTTTTATCAAGCCAAAGCCACCGGTCTCTACGACAAGGCAAACCTCGACGTCACGATCAAGATGGGCGGTCCACAGGTCAACGGCATGCAGCTTTTGCTTGGCGGCGAAGCCGATATCATCATCGGCTACGATTTTCAGGTGTTGAATGGCGTATCGAAGGGTCTGCCGATCACGACAATCGCCGCGTCGTTTCAGAAAGACCTGCAAGGCATGATGACCCATGCCGACGTCAAGGATCTGGGTGATCTGAAGGGTAAAACGATTCTGGTCGCTACGTCGGGCCGCACGAGCTGGTGGCCGTGGCTCAAGACGAAGTTTGGCTACACCGAGGCGCAGACGCAGGCTTATACCTTTAACCTGCAACCGTTCTTCGCCGACAATAACGTTGCGCAGCAATCGTATCCGTCATCAGAGCCTTTCCAGGCCATGCAGAAGAACGTGCCGGTGAACTTCTTCCTGTTCGCTGACTACGGCTATCCGCCGTACGGCACCACCATGGTGACGACCACCAAATTCATTACCGAGCATCCCGACGTTGCGCGGCGCTTCGTCAAGGCCTCGCTTGAGGGCTGGAAGAGCTACGTCAAGGGCGATCCGTCACCCGGCAACGCGCTGATCAAGGCGGATAACCCAAGTATGAGCGATGCTCAGATCGCCTTTGGCATCAAGCGGATGAACGAGTTGCAAATTGTTGACGGCGGCGATGCCAAGACCATGGGTATCGGTATCATGACCGAGCAGCGCTGGAAGGCGACCTATGACCTTATGGTCCAGTCAGACCTGTTGCCCAAAGATACGGATTGGACCAAGGCTTTCACGACGCAGTTCGTGAAAGACCTGAAGATCTCGGCGGAATAAACAATCGCGACAAGCAGCCGGCGCAATGACGTTTTTGATAACGAAAAAGAAGATCGCCGACGTTTTGCCGCCAGTGATCGTGGGTGTGCTCATCATTGCGGGATGGGAGTCCTGCTGCCGCGTCTTCGCCATTCCTTCGTATTTGGTGCCGGCGCCAAGCTTGATCGCAAAGACCCTCGTGGCGGACGCTCCGGCGTTATTGCATTCGCTCATGGTTACGCTGCGTGTGACGTTTATCGCACTGGCGTTGTCGATCGTTATCGGTTCGACAATCGCGTTTCTTTTCGTGCAGAGTCCGATCATCGAACGCAGCTTCTTTCCTTATGCGGTAATACTTCAGGTCACACCAATCGTTGCGATTGCTCCGCTGATCATCATCCTGATCAAGAACACGCAGGGTGCCTTGATAATCTGTGCGACCATCATCGCAATTTTCCCAATTATCTCGAATACGACAGTAGGCTTGCATAGCGTCGATGGAGGACATCAGGATCTATTCTCGATCAATCGCGCGTCGGGCTGGCAGAAGCTAGCCTATCTCCGGCTTCCGAGCGCGCTGCCGTTCTTTTTCGCGGGCCTGCGAATCTCCAGCGGTCTCGCCCTGATCGGCGCGGTAGTGGCTGAATTCGTTGCCGGCACTGGTGGCCGCAATACCGGACTTGCTTACGAGATTCTGCAATCCGGTTATCAGCTCGATATTCCGCGCATGTTCGCAGCGCTGTTTCTGATAACGCTGGCCGGCATCGCGTTGTTTTTGGCGGTAATCGCGCTGTCAAAGCTTGCGCTCGGCTCGTGGCACGACAGCGTGATCGAGCGGGAAACTTGAAAACGCGCGCCGGAAAGAACCGTTACGGAGGATGACATGCTGACGACGAAACAAAAGGTATTGCGACGATTTTGGTACGCAGTGATTCCGCTCGATGATCTTGCCTCCGGTCCGAAGCCGTTTCGTCTTCTTGGCGAAGACATCGTGCTGTTTCTTGATGGCAGCGGAAAGCCCGCTGCACTGCGGGATCGCTGTTGCCATCGCACCTCGAAGCTCTCCAAGGGCTGGTGCAAGGACGGCCAGCTTGTCTGCGGTTATCACGGCTGGACCTATGACCGGAGCGGGACGGTGGTCGCTGTTCCGCAGCTGCCGATTGATCAGCCCGTCACCAGCTATCGGACGCCTGCCTATCACTGCGAAGCGCGCTACGGCTACGCATGGGTTGCGCTCGACGACCCTCTTGCACCGATCCTTCACGCCGCCGAGGATAATGACTTTGCCTTCCGCCGCATTCCGCAGTTCTATGAAATCTGGAACACGTCTGCGTTGCGGCTAATGGAAAACTCCTTCGACAACGCGCATTTTTCTTTTGTGCACAAAGGCACGTTCGGCCAGCTTAGCCAACCGGTACCGGAGAAATACCAGATCGAAGAGACCGATTACGGTTTCGAGGCGGAAACCCTCATCACTGTGGCCAATCCGCCGGTTCAGTACCGAATTTCCGGGACTACGGAACCGACGACCAAGCGCAACATGCGCAACAAGTGGTACATGCCGTTTTGCCGGCGGCTTGATATCGAATATCCGTCGGGGCTCCGTCATATCATCTTCAATTCGGCGACGCCGATTGACGACGATCATATCCAGGTTGTGCAATGGCTCTACCGCAATGACACCGAGGCCGATTGCTCGGCCAAGGAGCTGATCGATTGGGATTTTCAGATCACCCGCGAGGATAAAGACATTATCGAATTTACCGATCCCGATACGCCGATCGATATGGCGCGGCGGGTCGAGGCGCATATGCCGTCAGATCGTCCAGGCATGATCATGCGACGCCGGCTGAAGAAGCTGTTTGAAGACAACGGCGAGGTCGAAGTCTTCGCGCCGCGCAATGCAGGCACGCCGATGGCGGCCCCGTCGGTCGTGGCGGCCGAGTAAGCTGGAATACATGAGCGTGCTGCAGCTGGCCACGATTCCGAGCGAGGGGGAGCGAGTAGCGGGATGACTGCGGCAGTTCCCCTGAAGATCGTCACGGAGCCCACTCCGGCTGAGATGGAAGTCTCCGCGACGGCTCGGCGTCCACTGCTACGGTTAGAGGGCATCACCAAGACCTTTGCCAGCGGCACGGCCGCTCTCGCCAATGTCGATCTGACCATCTACCCCGGCGATTTCATCAGCCTGCTTGGTCCGTCGGGTTGCGGAAAATCGACATTGCTCAAGATCATCGCCGGGCTTGCCGCTCCGACGACGGGCAGCATCGATTGGCCGCGTTCGACCTATACTGCCGATGGCAGCCCTGAGCCGGCGCTCGGCTTCGTGTTCCAGGAGCCGACGCTGCTGCCGTGGCGAACGGCTGCGGATAACGTCCACCTGCCTCTACTGCTGGCTGGCGTCGGCAAAAAGGAAGCGCGCGACCGGGTCCGCGAGGCGTTGGCGCAAGTCGGTCTCGAAGCATTCGCCGATCGCTATCCGCGCCAATTGTCGGGCGGCATGAAGATGCGCGTCTCCATTGCGCGGGCGCTGGTTACGGTGCCGGAGATATTGCTTATGGACGAGCCATTTGCCGCGCTTGACGAGATCACGCGCGGCAAGCTCAACGATGAGCTGCTCGACCTGTTCGCAAGCCGCAAGCTGACGGTAATCTTCGTCACCCACAGCGTCTACGAGTTGGTTTATCTCTCAAGCCGGATTGTTGTGATGAGTGCCCGGCCGGGCAGGGTGGTTTCCGATGTTCCGATCGAAGTCGGTTATCCGCGGAACGAAGAATATCGCACTTCGCCGCTCTATAACGAACGTTGCCGGCTGGCATCCGCGGCGCTGCGGCTCGCCATGAATGCCGGTGAGCAGGCCCGTCCATGAGCCTGCTCGGGCATTTGCTGCCAAAGCAAATACGCACGCCGTTCGCGCGCTACAGCCATGCCGTTACTGTGCCGGCTTCAGCAAACTGGTTGTTGTGCTCCGGCCAACTCGGCATTTCGACGAATGACGAGATTCCCGAGAGCGCCGAGGCCCAAGCCGTCCTCTGTTTTGAGGCCATCGGTGCATGTCTGGCCGAAGCCAACATGTCGTTTGCCGACATCGTCCGCATCAATGCTTACGTTACCGATCGGGCGCACATGGGCCCGTATATGACTGTGCGCGATCGTTACGTCATCTTGCCGCCGCCGGCCTCAACGCTGATGATTGTCTCCGGATTCACAAGACCAGAATTCAAGGTCGAAGTGGAGGCGATTGCAGCAAAGTAATGGATGGTACAAACGGCGCCGACCCAAATCCTGGTCCATGCCATCGTCAATGTCATCGTGGCTGATCGATCATGGAATAGATTAGAGGCCGTTATCTTTCGTTAGCTTGTGATTTGAAAGCCAAAGGCTAAACTCGTGGCTACGCCGGGCCGAAATTCCATTCCGTCCAGGGAGCTTCATCAATGCGTTTAATGCCCTTTGCTATGGTCGCGCTGATGACGGCCGTGATCGGGATTCCCGTTCATGCCCAGAACGCTCAGACGGTTGCTATCATTTCGATGAACGACACACCGCAGCTTGGTGAGGTCAGGGATGGCGTTATCAAGGGACTCGCGGATCGGGGCTATGTGGACGGCAAAAATATAAAGATCGACTTCAAAAGCGCGCAGGGAAATTTCGGCCTTGCGCAGCAGATCGCCCGACAGTTTGTCGGAGAAAACCCCGCCGTCATTGTGTCGATCACTACACCTGCGAGCCAGGCGGTGGTCGCGGCCACTAACGAAATTCCGATCGTCTTTACCACCGTGACCGACCCGTTGCGCGCCAAAGTCATTACCAGCTTCAAGCATCCCGGCGGCAACGTCACCGGCGTTTCGGACCTGGTGCCGACCGAACGGCAGATCGACGTCATTAAGGAGATCGTTCCTCAGCTCAAGACCTTAGGTTTGGTTTTTGATCCGAGCCTCGATAACTCGCGTTCGACCGTCGACAGCATCAAGGAACTGGCGGCAAGCAAGGGCTTTCAAGACGGTTGAGTCCAATGCGATGAGCGTCAACGACGTACCGACTGCCGGACAAAATCTGGTCGGCAAGGTCGACGCAATCTTCGTCCCAAACGATACGACTGTTTATTCGGCCTTCGAAGCGTTGGTGAAGGTCGCGCAGGATACCAAGACGCCGCTGTTTACCGCCGAAAGGCGTAGCGTCGAACGCGGCGCGATAGCGACCGTAGGCTACGATTTCGGCGATATGGGTAAAATCACAGCGGGTATTGTCGAGAAGGTTCTAAAGGGCGAGAAACCCGGTGACATCGATGCGATCTATTTGAAGGATGATCCGAAGGCGCTCAGTCTTTATGTCAACAAGGCATCCGCCGAAAAGATGGGCGTTACGATCCCGCAATCGGTGTTGGATCGGGCTGCGCACATATTCTGATCTCTGGTATGCGCCCTCCACGATGATTGATCTCTCGTGAGCTTATACGCATTTATCGGTTCGCTCGAAACGGGACTGGCCTTCGCGCTGGTTGCGCTGGGATCTTACATCACGTTCCGTGTGCTGGATTTTCCGGATCTCACCGTCGAGGGTTCATTTCCGCTTGGCGCCGCTGTGGCGGCGCAGTTGATGGTGTCCGGTGTGGGGCCATGGACATCGACGATCGCGGCCATGCTGTCCGGTTGCATAGCAGGCAGCATCACCGCTTTCCTCAATCTCAAGCTGAAAATCTTGAATATTCTTGCCGGCATCCTGACGGCTATCGCGCTTTATTCGATAAATTTGCGTATTATGGGCCGGCCGAACATTGGTCTCCTTCGCGTCGATACGGTCTATTCCTCGATCGAGCGGCTGGGCTTGCCGTCGTTTTATGCTCCGCTCGTTCTGCTCACGATCATCGTCGTCGTTTGCAAGCTTTTGCTCGATCTATTCCTGGCAACGGGCTTTGGCCTTTCGCTGCGTGCGGCCGGCGCGAACCCGCGCATGGCCCAGGCCAACAGCGTCCGTGTCCAGCGCATGATTTGGGTCGGGCTCGCCATCGCCAACGGGCTGACCGCGTTGAGCGGAGCGATGTTTGCGCAAATGCTCGGCGCCGCCGACGTCTCGATGGGGATCGGTGTGATCGTCGTAGCGCTCGCTTCCGTTATCGGGGGGACGGCACTGATCCCGTCACGCTCGGTACCAGTTGCCACGCTAGCCTGCGTACTAGGCTCGGTTCTTTACCGGCTGGCGATAGCGGTGGCACTTAATTCCGGCAGCATTGGGCTGACTGCTTCGGATGTAAATATCGTCACGGCGGTCCTTGTTGCTATTGCCCTGTTCGCGCCGGGCCACAAGTTTTCCTGGCGCAAAAGCCGCGGTCGCGCTGCAAGATGATCAACGTTGAGCACATCGGGATCACCTTTAATCGCGGTAACGCGCTGGAAATGCGCGCCCTGCAAGATATTAATCTCTACGATTCCAGCCGGACAGTTCGTAACGGTGATCGGCTCGAACGGCGCCGGAAAGTCGACATTGCTCAATATTCTCGCGGGTGAGTTGATACCCGACACCGGCCGAGTGCTTGTCGACGATCGCGATATAACGGTTTGGCCGGTCTATCGCCGCTCCAGCATCATCGCTCGCATGTTCCAGGATCCTCGCGCAGGTATTTGCGAGACCATGTCAATCATCGAGAATATCGCCATCGCATCGGCGCGCACAGCTCCGCGCGGCTTTCGCTTTGGAATCAACGCGACCATCAGGCGCGCGGCTATTGAGCGCCTCGCTATGTTGGGCCTCGGTTTGGAAAGGCGCCTCGACGATCGCGTGGTCATTGCTCTCAGGTGGTCAGCGCCAGGCTCTCGCTTTGATCATGGCGACGTTCGGACCCACTAAATTGCTGCTCCTCGATGAGCATACGGCGGCACTTGATCCTGCGGCCGCGCAGCAGGTGATGGAGCTGACCGCCGGTGTGGTGCGATCATTGGGTATAACCACCGTGATGGTGACGCACAGTATGCGTCAGGCGCTCGATTACGGCACGCGCACCATCATGCTGCATCAAGGTCATGTAACCCTCGACGTCAGTGGCGACGAACGGGCAGGGCTGACGATGGAAAATTTGATCGGGCTGTTTCAGCGCAGAGAAGGTACCGTCCTTGCCGACGATCAGCTGTTGTTAACTTAGTCCGGGCGTTCGGAATCGGCAGATTGGTTCGACGTTTGTCGGCAATTATCTGATCTCATACGCGCCTCTGTAATGGCACGCCACACTCGCGGCGGTGACAATGGCAGCTCCGTCAACGAGACGCCAAGAGGCCGTAATGCCGCTGCCACTGCATTGCTGATTGCTGCCGCGACGCAAACAATGCCACCTTCGCCGCCGCCCTTGACGCCCAAAGGATTTGACAACGCAACTTTCTCGGCAAAGCTTTCGCCGCGTACATTCGGAAAATCCGTTGCCGTGGGTACAAGATAATCTGCCAGAGAGCCGGTAAGAAGCTGGCCTTGCTCGTCATAGACGAGATGGTCGAGGAAGGTCCCGCCGAGGCCCTGCACCACGGCTCCAATCAACTGGCCGTGCAAGATGAGTGGATTGAGGGCGCGACCTACGTCCTCGATTGCGACGTAGTCGAGCACTTCAACCGCGCCCGTTCGGACGTCAACGGCAACAGAGGCCGCATGTGCGCCATAAGTGTAGGTAAGTTCGGGGTTGGAGAAGCTACCTACAACATCGACGGCACGTCCCCGTTTACTCGCCTCTCGAGCAAGCGTCACCAAGTCGAATTTTACGGTGCCGTCATGGCTGACGAGAGCACCATTACGCCAATGCAAATCATTGACCGCAACGCCGATGATTTCAGATGCCAATTTGAGCAGCTCTTCGATGAATCTTCGAGCGCCTTCGACCACGGCGCTGCCACCCTTGATCGCGCCGCGGCTCGCGAAAGTTCCAAAACCTTCGGCAAGATTTTCGGTCGACCCATTGAAGACGTGAAGAGACTGAAGGCCGACGCCGAGCGCATCAGCCGCGATCTGCGAGAAAACGGTCTCATGACCTTGGCCCATGCTGGAAGTGCCGACGTGGATCGCAATTGTACCATCGGCCTGCAGGATGAACCGGGCGTTCTCCTTTGCACCGCCGCCGGAAGATTCGACGAAGCAGGCGAGGCCGACGCCACGGCGTCGGCCGTCAATCTCCTTGCCGTTGAGCTCGGCCAAAGAGGCGTAGCCCAGGCTCGCGAGGAGACGTTCGAAGCCGGCGATGTAATCGCCGGTGTCATAAACTGAGGGCTTTTCGTATGGCACGAGAGTGCCGATCGAATACGGCAGTTCGTGCTCTTGGATGAGATTGATCCGGCGAAATTCCGCTGCATCGAACCCCAGGTCCGCTGCGGCAATATCCATCAGACGTTCGCGAAAAAAGTTAGCCTCGAAACGTCCCGGTGCACGATAGGTGCCGAGCGGAGTCTTGTTGGTGTGAAAGATCGCAACTTCAAACGCTACATTTGCTATACGGTAGGGTCCAAGCAGGAACTGAGCCACTTTCGCCGGAACAACACCGCCATTTGTTCGCGTATAGGCGCCCATATCGCCAAAAATTGTGCCACGCAAACCGACAATGCGGCCATCGTGCATACAGGCAATTTCGAGTTCACATTCTATATCTCGCGAGTGGTTCGTTGCGATTAAATGCTCGCGGCGATCTTCGATCCATTTCACAGGCCGTTTAAGTGCAATCGCGACGAACGGAACAAGAAAATCTTCCGGATAGAGTTCGCCACGGACGCCAAACCCACCACCAACATCGAGCCCGATGAGATCGACCTGTTCGAGCGCCAAACCGAGCGCCTCGGCGGTCGCCTTGCGATTATGCCAGAGTACTTTTGTCGATCCCCACACCGAGAGGTGACGGCGCGCATCGTCCCATTCCGCGATGAGGCCACGGGTTTCCATCGGTAACGCAGTTTGGCGGTGACAGCGAAAAGTCTCTCGTCGCCGGTAGTCAGCCGAGCGAAAGGCGGCCTCGGCAGCGCCCAAGTCAACAGAATAGCGGGCGGCGATGTTGGTACCGTGCTCTTCGAATAGGAGGGTCATGCCCCCTGACGCTGAATTCCAATCGGTTACAGCCGGTAGAGAAGCGATGTCGAGCTCGATCAATCCGAGTGCATCTTCCGCGATTCCTTGAGTTTCGGCGACAACAACAGCAATCGGCTCGCCGACAAAGCGAACCTTTTTGCTTGCGATCGGCCGCTGCAGAAACCTTTCAACGTCCGGTATGGGTGCCAGCCGCAATTGAATCGGTGGCAACGCGGAAAAATCATCCGGTCCGAAAATCGCGACGACGCCTGGCAACGCCCTTGCCGCAGTAAAATCGATGCGGAGGATATCGCCGTGAGCGATCGGACTGCGAAGTATCGCAAGGTGCAACATGCCGTCGCGATGGATGTCATCGACGAAACTGCCTTTGCCGCGCAGCAGCCGCAGGTCGTCCAACCGTTCGATCGGCCGGCCGACTAAGCTGTCTGTTGACGATGGCGCTTCGGGAAAGTGCTGCATCGTTCCGAGCGAACTGGCCTTATTTCGCGCAGTTTCTTTTGGCCAGCCAAGCATCTCATCTGGCTGAGCAGGCGTCAAAATTGCTGGCGTGCGAGAGTACAACCAGAACATCTATGAGGCTGTCTTTTTACTTGGGCTCTGCGCTGGCGTTCAGCTCCTGAATCAAAAAGCGGATGTAGAGCGCCCCTGCACAATGCGCTATGGTGCAAACAGCCGTTTAGCTTGTAGCGACTTTAAAGGAGACCGCCATGGACGCCATCACCCCGAAATCCAAGCACGATACTCTCGATACCCATTCGCACGTCGTGCGCCCCGCACAGATGGAATGGAAAAAGACCCGATTTCCCGGCTGCGAGGTGAAAGGCCTGCTGATCGATAAAGAGAGCGGTCTCGTCACGGCCCTGATGCGTTTCGCGCCGGGCGCTGTGCTGCCTGACCACGAACACGTCAAGATCGAGCAAACCTACGTGCTCGAGGGACAGCTCGTGGACAAGGAAGGCCCAGCGGCGGGTCTCAGTGTCGGCCCTGGTGAATTCGTATGGCGCGAAGCTGGTAGCCGCCACTCTGCCTGCACGCCGGAGGGCGGCCTGACGCTGGCGATGTTCCAGGTGCCGAATAAATTCTTCGAGCAGGACGGACGCGTTACCGATATGTCCGGCGAAGCATGGGACAAGCTTTGGGGCCACGTCTTTAGCGAATGATCCGTTCTTCAGCGAATGATCTGTTCAACGGACTAGACTAAAGTGTCGCCCGATTACGATTTGCTGCGATAGATGCTGTCGAGTACTCGCTCGGGCGTAAATGGTTGATGCGTAATCGCCGTGCCGAGCGAGTAAAGGGCGTCGTTTGCAGCGACCCATACAGCGCCCATCGCGCCGATCAGACCAGCTTCGCCGACGCCCCTGGCGCCGAGCTCTGTGGTTGGCTCGAGCGTTTCTACGTGTTCAACAAAGATGTCCGGCACATCCCCAGCCATGGGCACCAGATAGTCGATCATGCTGCCGTTCTGCATATAGCCTTCGGCACTGTACATACATTCCTCGAACAGTACTGAGCCAATGCCCTGCACGATGCCGCCACGGACTTGCTCATCGACAAGGAGCGGATTGATGACCCGCCCGCAATCATCGACGGCCCAATGGCCGAGCAATTTGATGAAGCCGCTTGCGCGGTCGATTTCGAGGTAGCAACCCTGCGCACCGTTGGCGAGGTAGCACATCTGGCTGTTGGACACGAAGCTGTGGCTCACCGAAAGCTGCACGTCGAAATCCGCTGGCAATGTGTCTTGGCGGAAATACCCGATCTTGGCGACGTCGGCCAAGGTGATCACGCCCATTCCGGTTTTGGTGTTGATCACTTGACCCGCGATAACATCGAGGTCGTTGGCGGAGGTCTGGGTAATCGCTGCGGCAAGTTTCAGGATATTGGCTTTCAGCTTGCGGCCGGCGCCCAGTGCTGCTTCGCCGCCGATCGCCATGCCGCGGGAGGCCCAAGCGCCGCCGCCATAGGGGGCGGTTGTGCTATCGCCAGCCATGATGCCGACGTCGTCGTAAGCCACGCCAACGCTATCAGCGACTATTTGAGCAATACCAGTAAGTGTTCCCTGTCCTTGATCGGTAATGCTTGTAAGGCAGCGCACCACGCCTGACGGTTCTAACCTCAAATTACAGCCGTCTTGGGTCGAGATCCGGGCGCCGGACGGACCGTAATACGGTGGCCCGTATGCTGTTTGCTCGATGAAAGAGGCAATGCCGATGCCGCGATAAATGCCGCGTGCGCGCATTTCCTCCTGCTCGCGGCGTAGTCCGTCATAGTCCATGCGCTCGATCAGACGGTCCAGACATTCATGAAACGAAACAAAATCAAGCCGCTGTCCGCCCGGCGTGACGCACGGATAACCTTCCTTTGGCCGAAAATTCCGGCGGCGGAATTCGACCGGGTCCATACCTATGGCGCGCGCAGCGCGATCGGCCAATACCTCAGTCAGCACGCAGGCGAACGGCATGCCGACGCCGCGATACATGCCGACCAGATTCTTGTTGACGTAGACGCTGCGTGTCCGCGCCTTATAGTCGGAAAAATTGTAGGCCGCGCCGGTCATGGTGATTGCCATCATGCCCTCCGCTACATTGAAGCGTAGCGGCATGCCGAAGGCGCCGACCGCGCCAACATCGTCCATTTCCATCGCGAGGATATTGCCCTCAGCCGAGACCGCCATCTTTGCCGTGATGGCGTGGTCGCGCGCATGAGCGTCGGAGAGAAATGATTCCAGGCGATCGGCGCAATATTTGATGGGCCGACCAAGTTTGATGCTGGCGGCGACGACGGCGAGTTCTTCGGCATAAAGATTGACCTTCATGCCGAAACCGCCGCCGATATCCGGCGCGATGACTCGCACTTTGTGCTCGGCTATGCCGAAATGCTGGCAGTAAACGTCCTGCATCTGGAACGGCGACTGGTGGCCATGCGTCACGGTGAGGGTGCCGTCACTTGGCTTGAAGTCGGCGATCAGACCGCGGGTCTCAAGCGTCAGTCCCAGTTGTCGCTCAAAGCGAAACGAGTCACCGACCACCACCTCCGCCTTGGCGAAGGCCGCATCGACGTCGCCTTTATTGATCGTAAATTCGAAGGCGACATTGTTGCCGAGTTCGGGATGGACCACCGCGTGGGCCGGATCGAGCGCGTCGCCCGGCTCGCTCACCGAAGCGAGAGGCTCCCATTCAATCTCGACCAAGGCTGCCGCGTCCTCGGCTTCCGCCCGGCTCGCCGCTATCACGGCTGCAACCGGCTGGCCCTGCCAGACCGCGCGATCCGCAGCCAAAGGATGTTGCGGCGGTGAACGGTGGCCCGGACGATGCTGAGCCACGCCGATCAAAGGTTTGCACAAAGGATTGAGGTCTGCACCCGTGAGTACGGCTTCGACGCCCGGCGCCAATGCGGCTGCTGCGATATTGATCGCCACAATCCGCGCATGCGGGTGCGAGCTGCGGACAAAGCAGAGGTGAAGCATGCGCGGCAACGTGATGTCGTCGATATAGCGGCCGTCACCGCTCACGAGCCGCGCGAGTTCGCGTCGCGGCAGGGATGTGCCGATGCTCGGATTTGTTCGATCCCCAGTCTTGGTTGTCGCGCTGCTATCGCCACTCATGATGACCATCTGGCAATCAGTGTTTCGATAGCATCAACAATCGCGTGATAGCCGGTGCAGCGGCAAACGTTGCCGGAGATGTATTCGCGGATGTCGTCTCGGCTTGCGGGCTTGCCCTGTTCAATCAGCTCATAAGCGGTGAGCAGCATACCCGAAGTACAAAAACCGCATTGTGCGGCGTTACGGGCGATAAACGCCTGCTGTAATGGCTTGATTGCTCCGCTTTCAGTCAAGCCTTCGATTGTTTGCACCGTCTTGCCATCGGCTTGAGCGGCCAAAACGAGGCAGCCGCGCGCTGTACGGCCATCGATCAAAACCGTGCATGCAGCGCAGGCGCCGTGCTCACAGCCAAGATGAGTACCGGTCAGTTCCAGTTCCTGACGGAGGAAGTCGGCCAGATGCTGACGCGCCTTGACCCGGCATTTGAGACGTTTCCCATTGATGGTCGTCTCGATCTCGACCCAGTCGTGATTGGTCAAATCAGAGGAGATGTCAGGATGCATGGAGCTTGGGAGCCTGTCGTAAATCGCCGATCGCGCGCCGGGTAATTTCTTTGGCTAGACGAATCCTGGTATCGGCGCGCCAGCCGGGAATGTCGTCCGGATCGAGGTCTTGCTCGACGGCATCGACGATATTCTCCACATTGGTCGGCGCCAGCGGCAGGCCGGTAACGGCCGATGACACTGAAGGAGCAACTTTAGCGCGATCGACGCAGCCGAAATAGACTACGCGAGGCGCGACGATCCGCTGGTCTTCAGTCTCGGCGCAGATCGCAACGCCGGCGACTGCGAAATCGCCGTGCCGTCGTGCAAATTCGCCAAAAGCATAACGCGTCGTTGGCGTACGCGTTGGAAAGCGCACTGCGATAATGAGCTCACCGGGCTGCAACGCCGTTTCCATAAGGCCGACAAAAAAATCTTCGGCTTTTATTTCACGTTCGCCTTCCAGGCCGGCAACGATGATGGTTGCGTCAAGAGCTACTGCGCAAGCGGGCAGCTCGGCGGCAGGGTCCGCATAAGCAAGGCTGCCGCCGAGGGTGCCACGATTGCGGATCGCAGCGTGTGCGACGTGGGTTGCGGCTTGCGGCAATAGCGGCACCCGCTCACGCAACATCGCGCAGCTAAGCAATTCAACATGCCTCGTCAGTGCGCCAAGCCGGACTTCATGCTCGCCGAAATGCATCCCTTTCAGTTCCGGCAACTCGCCGATATCAACCAAAAGGCGTGGCGAGGAAAGCCGCATGTTCAACCCGGGCAGCAAACTCTGCCCGCCGGCAAGCGCTATTGCTTCTCCATCGTGCGCGCTGAGCAACTGGCATGCATGGCGAAGGGATTGCGCGCGTAGATAACCGAAATGAGGTGATTTCATTGCGTGCGATAAGGTTCGAGCCTTTTCCCTGCAGAGATCATTAGATCGCTACATGCCCAAATACGAGTCTCGAATTTTGCTCATTTGCAAGAGGTCCGCGGGCCGCCCATGCGCCGCAACCCGGCCAGATTCCAGCACATAGCCGTAATCGGAAATCTCGAAAGCAGTAACGACGTCCTGCTCTACCAGAAGAATCGATATCCCCTCGGATTTAAATTTTGTGAGACTCTCCGCCAGCATCTCAACCGCGCTTGGCGCTAGGCCGAGGGATAATTCGTCGATGATGAGCAGGCGGGGACGCGCCATGATGCCACGGCCAATAGCGCACATTTGCTGCTCGCCGCCCGAGAGCGTGTTTGCGTCCTGGGCAGCGCGCTCCTGCAGCCGCGGGAAGACAGAAAATACGAAATCCAAGTCCCGCATGACTGCTATGCGGTCTGTCCGGTGAAAAGCTCCGAGCAATAAATTGTCTCGCACACTGAGAGTTTTGAAGAGACGGCGGCCTTCCGGGACGTGTGAAACGCCGCGCGCAACCATGTCGCGAGGCGAGAAGCCGGTGACATTCTCTCCGCTGAACGAGATTGAGCCTCGTTTTGCTTTCACCACGCCTGATAAGGCGAGCAGAAACGTGGTCTTGCCGGCGCCGTTTGAGCCGACGACTGACACAATCGATCCAGCGTCTACAGCGAGATCGATACCCCAAAGTACCTGTACGTCGCCGTACCCCCCTTCAAGTCCGCAGACATTAAGTAACGGCTCTGCCATCGGTAGAGAAATCCAGTTCTTGCCCGCAGACGAACTTCTGAAAACGATAACACCCGGCTTCGCCAGCGGTCCAGCGACGTAGAAGGCGTTGGGCTCTATCTTTCGTCAATTCGCCGGCTTGGTTTAAGGGCTTCAGCCTAGCCTCGGTTTGACAGGGTTCTTGGCGATGATAACTTTTCCGGCTGCAGCGCCGGGATGAACTGCAAGTGTCGATAAGGGGAATGACTATGCCTACTCGCAATTATTGTTGGCTTCTCGGGGCTGCCGCACTGACAGCAAATGCTTCGATGTTTCCTCTGCTGGCGCAGGCCGCGGATACCGTGAAAATGGGTGCGCCTGTTGCGCTAACGGGCACCTTCTCCGACGAAGGTCACAAGCTTCTGCACGGATATGAAATGTGTGTCGACGCGGTGAACGCCAAAGGCGGCCTCAGCGTTGGCGGAGAGAAGCGCAAGCTCGAAATGGTGCAATACGACTATCAGAGCGATACAAATACGGCGGTACAGCTCATTCAGCGCATGGCGACCGTGGATAATGTCGACTTCCTCATGTCGCCCTATAACTCGGGCGCCACAAAAACAGCCGCCGTCGCGGCGGAGCGGTACGACACACCTATGATCGCGAGCGCGGCTGCGACGCCTTCCGTATTCGATCAGCACTTCAAGAACCTTTATGGGATTCTTTTTCCAAACGCCATTATCTCCAATGCCGAGGTGGATTTTTACAAGGCCGCCGTTCCGGAGTCTAAAGACCGTTGCAGTTCTTTCGCTGAACTCGCTGTTTCCCAAAGCCCTCGGAGGCTTGGTGAAGGACAAATCCGAGCAATCTGGACTGGAAGTCGTCTATAACGGGCTTTATTCGCCGGGAGCGCTCGACTTTTCGAGCGCGCTTACGGAAATCAAAGGCAAAAGCCCAGACTGGATCTATGCTAGCGGATTTATCCAAGACCTCGGCGCGCTTCGCAAGCAGATGTCTAGTATGGGTGTGACCGCAAAGGTCGTAACCATGAACGCCGCAGCGGCTTATCCGGAGTTCGTACGGAACGTTGGGCCGGCCGCGAATAACATTACCAGCAGCGCCTGGTGGCACCCGAGCGTCAATTACAACGACAAATTCTTGTTTGGCACCACCGCGCAGTATGCGACTGACTTCACCAAAAAATACAATGATGAGCCGACATATCTTGAGGCTGCGGCGACCGCGAGTTGTGAGGTTTACGCGTCCGCCATCGAAGACGCCGGGACCACAAAGCATGACGATGTCCGCAAAGTGATGTCGAGTAAGCGCTTTGAGACGTTCTACGGGCCAATAAAGTTCAACGCGGACGGCCAGAACGACGTGCCGGCGCCGGTGATCCTTCAGATCCAGGACGGCAAGTTCAAGGTCCTCGCTCCGGAGGCGGTGAAGAACGGCACGCTCGCGATTGGTGTGCAATAACGACCGCGACGGGCGCGCCGCCGGAGCGCGCCAAAGCGTCAATGATCAACTTTGACTGAATGAACCTCGGTCTGCGAGGCGGGTAGGATGTTTGCCCAATATATCGTCAATGGCCTGTTGATTGGTTCTGTTTACGCCTGCTTAGCGGTCGGCTTCTCGCTGGTTTGGGGCGTATTGAACATCATCAATATGCTGCATGGCGCTTTTGTCGTCATTGGCGCCTATATCGTCATATTGGGCGCGCCTTTCTTTGGCGTCTCGCCGTTGATCGTCATGGTGTTGGCCTGCGCAGTGTTGTTCGTGCTGGGCTATTTCATTCAGCGGCAGATCATCAATAAAGTCGTAGCGGCGCCGATCTTTATCACCTTCACGCTTACCTTTGGACTTGATCTGTTGCTGCAAAACCTGATGTTGCAGACGGTAAGTGCGACACCACGCTCGCTGACACTGGATTATGGCAGCCTCCAAATCGCCGGTTTGACTATTTCTATCGCGCGGCTTGGTGCGATGGGGCTCGCATTGGCGCTGACCGGGTTGCTTTACTGGCTCCTCAAACGATCCTCGATCGGGCGCGCGATCATCGCCGTTCGTATGGATCGTCACGCTGCCACGTTGCTCGGAATTGAAGTGCCTCAGATTTACGCCATGACTTTCGGTGTCGGCGCCCTGATGGCCGCAGCCGGCGGCGGAGCTATGGCGATGATTTACCCGATTAGCCCGCTTCTCGACGGCACCTTTCTCGGCAAATCGTTCGTGATTTGCGTTCTTGGTGGGCTTGGCAGTGTGCCAGGCGCATTGGTTGGCGGTCTTGCGCTTGGGCTCCTTGAAAGCTTTGGTGCACTTGCCTTCGGTTCGCAATGGAGTGCAACCGTTGGCTTCGCAGTGATGCTTGTCATTCTCGTTTTTAGGCCGGCTGGGCTCGTTGGCCGCGCCGGTTTCGAGTAACCATGATCAAACTTAGCGCGGCAAGTCTTTCAATAGTCTTCGCAGTCCTTGCCGTGCTGACCATCGTGTTTGGTCTCACCGTCAATAACTATCTGCTGCAGGCCGGCACTTCGCTGGCGATGTACATGGCGCTTGCCTATGCCTGGAACATTGTTGGCGGATACATGGGCTATCCATCATTCGGTACGGCGGCCTTTTTCGGGTTGGGTGCCTATCTCGGCGCCATAGCGCAGGGTTTTGGTGCTCCATCGGCGATCGCCTGGATCGCCGCCGGAGTTGGTGCTGCAGTCTTTGCCGGACTTCTCGGCGGCATTCTGCTCGGCATGCGTGGCCACTATTTCGCCATTGGTACGATCGCGGTTGTTGAGGTCATGCGGGAGGTTGCCAACAACTGGGAGGCGGTGACTGGCGGCGCGACAGGATTAAACTTGCCGATTATGCACGGCACTCCGCGTTCAGTCGGTATGTATTATTTCTTCGTGATGAGCGGCGCCGCTGGTTTGAGTTTTCTCCTCACGGCATTTTTGTCGCATTCCCGGTTTGGTTTCGCGCTCCGTTGCATCAAGCAAAATGAGCAGGCCGCGCGGATGGTCGGTATCGATGTCTTTCAGACGAAAGTTGCAGCTTTCATAATCTCAAGTGCATTGATGGCTGTTGTAGGGGCGATTTATGCCTCGATGGTCTCCTTCATCGATCCAGACGACGCCTTCAACATTTTAATGTCGATCAGCGTACCGGTGATTGTGACATTGGGCGGCGCGGGTCTGATACTTGGCCCTTTGGTCGGCGCGTTCTTTTATATGCTGATCGATGATTTCGTGACGCTGAAGTTCATCAACTATCACACGGCTGTGCTCGGCATTTTAATCGTGGCCGCGATATACTTTGTGCCACACGGGCTCATTCGCGAGCTGGAAAGGCGCTATGCAGCGCTTCTTGGCAGGGAAAAAAACCCGCGCCCGGCTCCGGCAAAGTCACCTGAAGCTATGGCCCAGCCGCTTCTCGAACTTAATCATTTGACGCGTCGCTTTGGCGGCGTCGTCGCGGTCAATGACGTCACTCTGTCAGTTGCACCAGGAGAGATCGTTGGTCTGATCGGCCCTAACGGCGCCGGAAAGACCACTCTGGTCAATCTCATCAGTGGCTTTATACCAAAAACAGCAGGCACGGTGCGTTTCGGCGGCCGTGATATTTCCAAGACGCCGCCCCACTTGATCGCGCGGCAAGGCATAGCGCGCACGTTCCAGATTGTGCAGCCATTTGCCGAGATGACGGTGCTCGAGAACGTGATGGCAGGCGCGGTGTTCTCTAAACGCCACCGCGATATCAAAGCCGCGACAAGAAAAGCGGAAGAATGTATCGCCTTCACGGGCTTGAATGGACATGCTTCTTATCTTGCATCCGAGTTGTCTCTCGCCAACCGCAAGCGGCTGGAATTTGCCAAGAATTCTTGCCATGGAGCCGCAGCTCCTTTTCCTGGACGAGGTCAATGCTGGTCTCAATACCAGCGAGCTTGGCGGCGCGCTCGATCTCATTCGGCGGATATCGGCGAGCGGCGTCACGATTATTATCATCGAGCATCTGTTGAAGATCATTCTATCCGTGGTGAATTGAATCGTCGTCTTGCACCACGGCTCGATGTTGAGCGACGGCGCACCCGAAGCGGTGATAAACGATCCGCGCGTAATCCAGGCCTATATCGGCACCAAATTTGCCCAGCGTTACCGCACTGAATTCGGTAGCGGGCAGGCTCAACCGGTACAAAAACCTTAAGTCGCGTTGCGGCGTGATGTGGTCGCAGGGAAGGGGAAGCAATGCCTTCAAGTCGCAGTGCCGAGAAGCTGCTCGTAAGGGGTGCCCAAGTTTACGATCATGACGGCGACATCCATCGGCCTGCCAAGGCGGACATTCTGATCGAACAAGGCGTTATCGCTGCCGTTGGTCCAAATCTTGTCGCGGACTTATCGACCGAAATCATCGACGCCGCCGGCCGCCTCGCCATCCCGGGTCTTATCAACGCGCATTATCATTCGCACGACACGCTTTGCCGCGGCCTTTTTGAAGAATTGCCTCTGGAAATTTGGCTTCTCTACACGCTGCCTCTTGGCGCAAACCGAAGCAAAGAGGAGGTGCGGGCTCGGACTTTAGTCGGCGCGCTTGAATCGCTCTACGCCGGTATCACGACCGTGCAGGATATGCTCGGCCTGGTGCCGCTAAATCAAGATTATATCGACGTTGTGCTGCAGGCTTATCGGGATATCGGCATTCGCGTCGTGTTTGGGCCGATGGTCTCCGACATCCCGCCCGTAGGGATGATGCGGTACAAAGACGATCTGCCTTCGGACGTGCAAGACATGCTTGGCACGCAGGCGCTGCCGGCTGACGAGCAATTGTCATTCCTGGACGCACAATTCGCGCGCAGTCGGGACAGCCGCACCTTGCATTGGGCGGCAGCACCATTCGCACCGCAGCGTTGCACGCCGAAACTGTTACGGGGTTGCGCCGACCTCGCCCATAAGCATGATCTTGGCGTTTACACCCATGTCTATGAGACCCGTGGCCAGGCGCTGATTGCACGCGATCAGTTCAAGCAACATGGCGGCTCGCTGATCAATTACCTCGATAGTTGTGGGTTGCTTGGGCCGCGGCTTAATATCGTGCACAGCGTCTGGATATCGCGTCCAGAAATGGAGCGCATGGCGGCGGCAGACGCCGGAATAGTTCTCAATCATTTGAGCAATTTGAAACTGAAGAGCGGAATTGCGCCGGTGGTTGATTTGCGTGAGGCGGGAGTTCGCCTTGGCCTCGGCTGTGACAATTGCAGCGGTAGCGACGTGCAAAGCATGTTCCAGTCGATGAAGATGTTTTGCTTGCTGTCGGCAGTCAGTGAATCTGAACCAGGTCCGGGTTTGGCCCATCAAGCGCTCCGCCAGGCCACGGAGGGCAACGCCCGAACGGCGGGGCTCGCCGGAAAGCTTGGTGCGCTTAAGGCAGGATATGCAGCCGATCTCGCGTTGATTGACCTCAACGACGTGAGCTACCTGCCGTACAACAGCGCCGCCCGTCAGCTCGTCTATACGGAGTCCTGCCGCGGTGTTGAGACTGTTATCGTCGACGGTCGCATTGTTGTCCGTGATCGCAAGATCAAGACTATCGATGAGGAGGCTCTGCGCCGTGAGGTCGCCGATCTGATGCGCCACTTCGTGGCGGACTACGACAAGATCGTCGAATCACGAAAGCACGCGCTACCTTTCATGCGCGACGCACACCGCAAAGTATGGGCGGAGCCGCTCGATCTGCCAAGCCGCTTCGTCGCTCGCACGCGCTGAGCCAAAGGGCCTGCTGGTAGGGGATTGGCAAAACGGTCACCGCACGCAGGCCGAAAAGTGGCGCGTGTCGGCCAAGCCAGGCGTATGCCCCCAAAAGAATATGATAATACCCGCTCGTATACGTTGTAATGTGAGGGATAATAGCCCGATTGCCTTATAAATCGAGCGCGAGGATTTAAAATCTCGCCAGACCGGTATGCCTACGTTATATTCTTATGGATATAGCGATCCTGCTGTTGCACGCGGTCGCTTCCGAGTGGGAAAGTAGCCGGGAAATGCGCCTGCGAGTCAGCCAAACTAGCCTTCCTGAATTAACGTCTGTATATTCGCGAAATGTCATACAAACGTTGGGACTGCGCAGCTCCGTGACGTTGTCCGACCAGATATTTAACGCGCTCGTGGAAGAAATAATTTCTGGGGCGATCGAGCCCGGTTTTCGGCTTGATGAGCCAAGCATTTGCCGCAAATTCAACGTGTCGCGCACGCCTATTCGTGAGGCCTTGCGGCGTTTGAACGGAGCGGGCCTGGTCGAGATCACGCCGCGACGGGGTGTGACGGTTGCTCGAATCAACATCCTTGAACTCAATGAGATGTTCGAGGCGCTTGCAGAATTCGAAGGTCTTTGCGCCGGGCTCAGCGCCGTCAGGATGACGTCGTTGGAGAAGAAACGCCTGGAAATGCTGAATAAAAGTGCCCAAAGCCGAATAGCCAAGGGGCAGGGCGACTTGGTTCGTTTAAACAACGAATTTCACGAGTTCGATTTATCTTGGCGCGCACAATGCAAGCATCGCGTCGACGACAAAAGGCTTTCGGCAACGTTTGGCGCCCTTTCGTTCACTCCAATTTGTGCGCGGACAGACGGAATATTCATTTCATGAACATGATGAAGTTGTGCACGCGATCATCAATTCGGATGTCGAACGCGCGACGACCAGTATGCGCAATCACGTGATTGGCGCGGGATTGCAGGTTATCGACCATTTTTCTGAAACGCGCGGAATTTCTGACGCTGGACCAGGCCTTTCACGGCCAAAAAAATCAAAGGTCCGTTCGCGTCCCTGATCTGACGTCGGCGCCCGGTTGAACGCTTCGCCGGAAGTCTTCATTGGATGGCAGTAGGACGATCCTGCATCGTTCGGAAGGACAGGAGAATTCCTGTCGCCGCGGACCTTTTTCAGGAACCTGATCATGCGTTTTGCGGCGCGAGTGCTCATTGTGGAGCTAGGCGTTTATTAGTGTTGGCTAACGGCCATCCGCCGATTGACAGCCCGTTTTCGCATACAATAGCATGTATACGTATACGTGATCCTTTGAGGGAAAAGTGCAAGCGGACGGCTGGATCGGCGCAAGCCTTTTGCGAAAGGAAGACGCTCGCCACCTCTATGGGCGAGGCATGTTCATTGCGGATGTTTTGGTACCAGGGGTCCAGGATATCGCCTTTGTGCGCAGCCCCCGCGCTCACGCCCGCGTTCGAAACGTCATAAAGCCCACAACGGCCCATTCCCGCGTATTCACACTTTCCGATATCGAGCCGATCAACGTCCTTGAGGCGGGCCCCGAACTTTCCGCTCACCGGCACAGTCCCTATCCGCCGCTGGCAGCGGATCAAGTCCGGTATGTCGGGCAGGCAATCGCAGCCTGCGTCGCACCAACGCGATCTCAGGCTGAAGACATAGCCGATCAGGTCGAGGTGGACCTGGAGGAACTGCCGGCGGTCGTCGACGTCGTCGCAGCAATGCGACCGGACAGTCCTCGCGTTTTCGATGAATGGCCGAGTAACGCGTATATCAGCGCCACGGTCGTCGAGGGAGATCCCGACTCCCTGGCTTCAGCTCCGATCCGCCTGCGACGCCGTTTGCGTTTGAATCGGCAGGCGACGGTTTCGCTCGAGGGGCGGGGCGCGCTTGCGTACTGGGACTATCGGCTCGACGAACTGGTCGTCTATCTGTCCACTCAAGGCGGCCAGCTCAAGCGCATGGCCATCGCCCGGACGCTGAATCTTCCGGAGAGACAGGTTCGTGTCATCGCCCCGGATGTGGGCGGCGGGTTTGGCGGCAAAAACAGAATAATGCCTGAAGACCTGGCGGTAGCCGCTATCGCCCTGAAAGTGGGGCACCCGGTACGCTGGATCGAGGACAGGCGCGAGCATCTGATCGCTTCGGTGCATGCCCGCGATCATACTTACGATCTGACGATTTCCGCCAATAGCGACGGCACTCTTCTCGGCGTTCAGGGCGACATCTACATCGACGCCGGCGCCTATGCGCTTTGGCCTACAGGATCCTTTCAAGAGGCCAGTATGGCCTCGCGTAATCTGACGGGGCCATATCGTATTCGGCATCTGAAGCTCAACGCCTATACCGTTGCCACCAACAAAGCTCCATTGGGTCCCTATCGCGGCGTCGCGCGTCCCGGCGCCACTTTCGCGATCGAGCGTTTGGTCGATGAGGTGGCGCGCGAACTCGGCCGCGAGCCTTATGAATTGCGTCGGCAAAATATCGTCACCGCGGCCGAGCTGCCGTACCGGACGGCAGCAGGCATGAAGCTCGACACCGGCGACTATGTCCGATCACTGGATATAGCGCGCGACACAGTCGATTTACCCGCCATACGCAAGCGCCAGATGGCCGGTGAGCCGGATGGAAGAAAAATTGGCGTCGGCTTTGCTTTCTATACCGAACAAAGCGGCCATGGCACGGTCGAGTTTGCGAAGCGAAAATTTCGGGTCATCCCGGGCTACAAGTCAGCCAATATTCGCATGCTGCCGGATGCCAGCGTTCTGATTTACGTAGGGGTGCAGAATCACGGCCAGGGCCATGAGACCTCGTTCGCCCAGATCGCCGCTCATGAACTGGGCATCGATCCCGCGCAGATTTCCATCCGTTACGGCGATACTGCGGTCGGTCCCTACGGCTTCGGCACTTTTGCGTCGAGATCGATCGTCTTTGCAGGCGGTGCGGTCGGACGCGCATCTCGCACTCTTGCAGAGAAGATAAAGCGCATCGGTGCGCATCTCCTGCAGGCCGACATTGGCGCTGTCCGGGTTGGGGATGGCATGGTCCACGGTCCGAGCGGCAAAATCAGCATCGCTGAAATCGCCTTCATCGCCAATGCGCGGCCCGACAATCTGCCGCAAGGCACCGATCCGCTCCTGGAAACGGTTGGCACCTACGAGCCCGAGGATTCGGGCGGCGTGTTCGCTTACGGCACCCACGCCGTCGTCGTTGCGGTGGACCCTGAAAGCGGTGTGACGGAGATTCTGGACTACGTAGTTTCGGAAGATTGCGGCACGATGATCAACCCTATGATTGTCGACGGCCAAGTGCAGGGGGGTATCGCGCAAGGCATCGGAACCGCGCTCTACGAGGAAATACCGTACGACGAGCAAGGTCAGCCGCTGGCGACAACGTTCGCCGATTATATGGTTCCGTGCGCACCGGAAGTGCCGACCGTTCGCATCGAGCATATGATTACTCCGGCGCTCACAACGGAATATGGCGTGAAGGGATTGGGCGAGGGCGGCGCTATCGCGCCGCCGGCCGCTATCGCAAATGCCGTGGCAGACGCGTTCCGGGATATCGGTGCAACATTCAATGAGACACCGCTCACACCCCGGCGCGTATCAACGGCCGTTGCTCTGGCACGCAGCGCGAAGGCCTCACGCCCATGAAGTCATCGGCATTCGATTATGCGGCCCCCCGCAGCATAAGCGACGCGGCTGCAGCCCTGTCCTCCGAAGGCACGACTGCGGCTGTTGCCGGTGGCCAATCGCTTTTACCGATGATGAGTCTTCGGGTGGCGATGCCGGACCTTCTCGTCAATATATCGGGGCTGTCCGAGCTTAAGGAGATCTCCGAAAGTTCGGAGGCAATTCGTCTCGGCGCATTAATTACGCATGCGGATGTCGAGGATGGAAAAACTCCGGATGCCTTCGGCGGCCTCATGCGCAAGGTCGCGTCCGGCATCTCGTATCGGGCAATTCGGAATTACGGCACCCTGGGCGGCAGCGTCGCGCTCGCAGATCCGGCGGCTGATTGGCCGGTGTGTCTGACCGCACTCCGTGCTGTTGCTCAGATCTCCAATGGCAACACCATTCGGTCAGAACCGGTTTCGGACTTCATTCGAGGCCAATACGCGACATCGCTAGCAAAGGAAGAGGTCATTGTAGGTTTCGATATCCCCAAACCGGGCGAACCGCTCCGGTGGGGATTCTGCAAAGTTGCCCGCAAGAGCGGTGCCTTTGCCAATTCCCTTGCCGTTGTCACCCAGCAAGGGCGAGGCGGCTCCGTATCAGTCGTGCTCGGCGCTGCCGGATCCCGGCCTTACCTTCTTCCCACCACAGCACAGCTCGTCAGCGACACTGCGTCGGACGATACCCTGCGATGCGCTGTTGCGGATGATCTGAGAACGCTGGACCTCGAATTAGACGACTATCTGACACGCCTTCACATCTCCACGGTTTTGCACGCTATTCGAGAGATGCGGGCGCGATGAAGCTGCTATCCATCGATCTGAATGGCGATAAAGTCTCTTGCGAAATTGAACCTCGTGAGACTCTGGCCGATTTTCTCCGTGAGCGACGGCGGCTTACCGCCACCCATCTGGGCTGCGAGCACGGAGCGTGTGGCGCCTGCACCGTTTTGGTCGACGGCAAGATCACACGCTCCTGCGTACGTCTCGCTATTATGTGTGATGGCAGTTCCGTTCAAACCCTTGAAGGATTTCGCGACGATCAGGTCATGGAGTTGGTTCGGAAGCACTTCCATACCGGGCATGCGCTGCAGTGCGGCTTCTGTACGCCGGGTATGCTCACGGTCGCGCGCGACATACTGCTCCGCTTTCCAACGCCGGATGCAAAACTCGTTCGACGTGAGCTGAGTGGTCAAATCTGCCGTTGCACGGGCTACGCCAATATCATCAAGGCAATTGTTGCGGCTGGCCAGGAATTGGCGGAACTGAAAATGCTTCGTTAGTTCGTTTGGATCAACAGTACAGGGGCTCGGGCAGGAGGGTGAGTATGACGCGTTTGATAGCATGGGGGGGCGGCATCCTGATTCTTCTGTTTGGTGCGTTTGCCGCTCAATCGCAAACCTATCCTTCGCGGCAAGTACAATTGATTGTCGCGTACCCTCCCGGCGGAGCTGCAGACCTTATCGCTCGCGGTGTCGCGCAAAAGCTCTCCGAGAAATGGGGCGAGCCCGTCGTTGTCGAAAATCGCGGTGGTGGTGCAACCCAGATTGCCGCAAATGCGGTCGCTCAATCCCAAGCCGACGGCTATACGCTGCTTGTGACGGGAATGGAGACGTTCGCGATCAGTCCGTTTCTCTATGCCAAGTTAAGTTATGACCCCGTCGGGGACTTCGTTCCGGTCAGTTCCTTCGGCTATTCAAATCAGATTCTGGTCGTGCCCGCTGCCTCGCCGTTCAAGAGCCTTGCGGATGTGCTGAGCGAGGCTCGCAAGCAAAATGGCGGATTACAGTACGGCACTATCGGAATGGGCGGGTCGAGCCATATCAATATGGTACTTTTGGAGACGCTCACCGGCGTAAAACTTACCCCGGTTCATTATCATGGCGGCGGCCCGCTCCTGACCGATTTGTTGGGTAGCCATATCCCCATGGGCTTTTTGAGTACGGCGCTTGTCGAGCAATACATAAAAAATGGAACACTGCGTGCCTTGGGCGTCACCAGTGCAAAGCGCATCCCGGAATTCCCTGATCTGCCCACAATCGCGGAAGGTGGTGCGCCGGGTTATGAATCAGTGAGCTGGTTCGGTCTGTTTGCGCCAAAAAACACCCCGCCGGAGGTCGTGCAGAAAATCAATTCGGACCTTCAGACGGAGTTTTCGGACCCCAGTTTTAAGCAAAAATTCCTCACGGCGAATTCAATTGAGGTTCGGCCCGGCAATGCAAAGGATTTCGCGTCTTATGTCGCTGCTGAAGCTGACAAGTGGGGCAAGGTGATAAAACAAGCAAATCTGAAGGCGGATAACTGAAACGGTGCGACTAGTTGCCGTTCGTCCTGCGGCGGTTTCAAATGGTAAATGAAGTGACATGGGCTTTCATGACCGCAGCTAAGGCGAAGCCCCAGTTCATGCCGATCGCTTGTTCCGATTTCGGCCGCAAGAGCGAAATCGCATTTCTTTGAGAGTTGGAATCAATCCTTATGTCTGATCTGGAATACATCGAGCCGAATTCTCTGGAGGGTGTTTTCGCGCTCCTCGATCCTGACGATCCGGCGGTACGCCCCATCGGGGGCGGAACGGCGCTGATGCTCATGATGAAGGCGGGGATGTATAAACCGCGCCGTCTTGTCAGTCTACGCCAGATCGGTAATCGCTTTGACAGTTTTGCCCAAACTGCAGACGGCAGTGCATTTCGGATCGGCGCGCTCACGACGTTCGCGCAACTGGAGCATTCGCCCGAGATTCGCACCCATTTTCCTGTCATTTCGCAGGCCATGAAGACGTTGGCCAATGTACGTGTGCGCAATGTCGCTACGGTCGGAGGCAATATTGCCCACGCCGACCCGCATCTTGACCTGCCACCAATCTGGGTCGCGCTCGATGCAACGGCATTGATCGTCAAGTCGGGTGCGGAGCGCGTTGTTCCGGTCGAAGAGATCTTCGCCGGCTACTATGAGACGACGATCTCGAATGACGAGCTTGTCGCCGAGATCGAAGTGCCGATAAGGCCGGGCTGGTCTTCGCGCTATGTAAAGGTGACGACACGGGCAGCGCACGACTGGCCGGCGCTAGGCCTGACGCTTTCGCTGGATTTCGAGGAAAGCCGGGTACGCGATCTGCGGCTTGTGCTCAGTGCGGCCATAGACAGGCCGGTCAGGCTTTTACAGGCCGAGGGCGCCTTGCGCGGCGAACAAATAAATGACGCGTCGCTCAAGCGCGCTGTGGAAGCCTGTCTCGGCGAAGTTGAAATCGAATCGGATTCGCGCGGTTCCTCAGACTACAAAATGCATCTTCTCGCGGTTCATCTTCGGCGAGCCATCGACGCTATTGCAGCGGAGAACTTAGGATGACGGCGCCGTCTCGAAATGTCGGCCAATCGATACCGCGTCTCGAGGCCCGAGAGAAGGTCATGGGGCGTGTAGAGTACGTCCATCACCTGCGTTTGCCTGGAATGCTGCACGGCAAGATTTTTCGCAGCACGTTGCCGCATGCGCGTATCAAGAGCATTGATACGTCGGCTGCACGCGCTCTCGAAGGCGTCTATGACGTCGTCACCGTCGCGGACATCCGGAAAGTCATTCCGCATCCCTATTACGGCCCTGCGTTCCACGATCAGCCGATCCTGGCCGACGAGAAAGTTCGATTTGCCGGCGAACCAGTAGCGGTAGTGCTGGCATCGGAAAGACATATTGCCGAAGAGGCGCTCGGTCTGATCACCGCTGAGTATGAGGAACTGCCGGCGGTTTATGATGAAGTCGATGCGATGAGCTCAGACGTGATTGTTCACGATGAGCTTAAACCGGCGGCTACGTTTCCCGATCTTCAACATCTAAAAGGGCGCAAGGGGACCAACGTCGCACTGGATTATAAGCTGCGGCGTGGTGATGTGGAGGCTGGATTTGCAGCGGCCGACCGGGTGTTCGAGCACACCTTTCGGACCCAGCAAGTCATGCACACCCCGATGGAGCCGTTTGTCACTGTCGCGGACGTAGGCGACCGGAAGGCAACAATTCATTCGGCCTCGCAAAGTCCATCTTTCGTACGAATCGAAATCTCCCGGCTGCTGGGCTGGCCTGAGAACAGAGTTCGCGTAAAGGTGCCGTATGTCGGGGGAGGGTTTGGCGGCAAGCTCTATATCAAGCTCGAAGCGCTGACGACGGCACTCTCATTATTGGTGCGCCGGCCGGTGAAGATAGCACTTACCATGGAAGAGCAGTTCTTCATGGTGACGCGCCATCCCTGCACGTTCAAGATCAAGAGCGGGGTCAACAAGGACGGCAAGATCATCGCGCGTCGCTGCGACGTTATATGGAACGGCGGCGCGTATGCCGATATCGGCCCCCGCGTAACGCAGAAGGCAGGTCTCACCTCAGCCGGTCCATATGACATCGAAAATGTTTGGATCAACTCCTACGCTGTCTACACAAATCGGCCACCGGCCGGTGCGCTCCGCGGCTTTGGCGCGCCACAAACCGCCTGGGCCTATGAATGTCATACCGATCTGATTGCCGAGGCGCTCGGATTGGACAAGGTCGAGTTCAGACGTAAGAACTTGCTTCGCGACGGGCGTCCGCACGCAAGTGGCACCATTGTGCGAAATGCCGCGCTGGAAGCTGTGCTTGATCGTGTGGCCGAGCGGTTGGATTGGGGCGGCAACTTCGATCGCGGGAGCGGCCGGCTTCGTCGCGGCCGCGGCATTGCTGTGGGCATCAAGGGCATTACAACGCCGACGACTTCAGTGGCCATTGTTAATCTGTATGCCGACGGAAGCTGCGGACTCTACATCAGCACTGTGGACATGGGGCAGGGCTCAGATACGGCGATGGCGCAGATCGCCGCCGAAGTCCTGGACATGGATGCAAACTCGATCCTGGTCGTGCATCCGGACACAGACGTCACGCCCTACGACATGGGTACGCTGGGATCACGCTCGACTTTTCACATGGGTACGGCGGTGCGGCTCGCCGCGGAAGACGCCAAGCGCAAGATTGCCGATCTTGCGCGCGAGTTGAATCTGCCAATCGGTACAAATCTCCCGCCATCGGAAATGTTGCGGCAGAAGTACGGTATGCAAGCCGGCAACATAATTGGCACCGGAAGCTTCATTCCAAACTACAAAAAGCCAGATCCGGAGACTGGACAATCCAACATGGCGACCCCGTTTTGGGGCGTTGGCGCATCGGGTGCTCAGATCGAAGTCGATATTGAAACCGGTGACTTCAAGATTCTGAAACTGATAAACGTGGCCGACGTTGGCGTTGCTATCAATCCCAAGCTCGTCAAGGTGCAGCTGTCCGGCGCGGGCATCATGCAACTCGGTTTCACCACGACCGAAGAAATGACCTATCGCGACGGCCAACTAACGAACGGGTCGCTCTCGGACTACAAGATCCCGACATTGCTCGAACTTCCCGTTGAATTCATCAACGAGCACGTCAGGTCGCGTCAGGATGACGGCCCCTTTGGTGCCAAAGGGGCCGGCGAAAGCACAACGATCGCGTTGTCGCCGGCGATCGGGAATGCCTTGGCGGATGCCATAGGAGTTCGTCTGATCGATCTTCCGATCACACCGGAGAAAATCTTCCGAGCCTTGCAAGAGGCGAATGCTGCCGCATCGGGTAAGGGTTGAAATGGCACAGCGGCTAAACATTCGTTTCACGTTAAATGGCAGAAAAGTTTCTGCCGAGGTCCGGCCGGACGAGACGCTGGTTGAAATGCTCGAATATCGTTTCGACTTGCGCGGTGCACGAGAGAGCTGCGGACAGGGTCTCTGCGGCTGCTGCACCGTCTATGTCGATTCAAAGCCGGTATCGAGCTGTCTTTTCCTTGCCGTGCGCGCCGACAGCGCCAGGATCGACACGATCGAAGGACTGGGAAGCGCGGACACGCTGGATCCAGTGCAACAGGCCTTTGTGGATGCTGGCGCCTTTCAGTGCGGCTTCTGTACGCCGGGCTTCATCATGATGGTCAAGCAGTTGCTCAAAGATAACCCAAACCCGAGCGAGGACGACGTAAAGCACTATCTGGTCGGCAATCTCTGTCGCTGCTCGGCTTATCCAGAAATCCTTGATGCAGTTAAGCTTGCCGCAAGCAGGCTAGCTGCGGTCTCCGCTCGATAATGTCTGCACCTATCAAATAAGGTCCTTCGAATGCCCAATAAAGATCTTCGTGATTGGATTGCCGCCGTCGAGAGTATCGGTGAATTGAAGATCATCAAGGGCGCCGAGCCAAAGGAGGAGATTGGCGGCATCGTCGATATCTACATGCGGAAGATGGGAAATCCCGCTGTGATGTTCGACGAGGTGCCGGGCTTTCCTCAAGGGCGTCGGGTCATCGCCAACATTCTTACTTCCGTACCGCGTATTAATATTGCGCTTGGCCTGCCGCCGGAAACCACCGAGATCGAGCTCACTCAGTGGTGGCGCAATTACTTTAAGGGCGCACCAACACAGCCGACCAAAGCGGTCAACGGTGGTCCGTTGCTGGACAATGTTTTTGAGGGAGAGGCTGTCGATATCCAGAAAATCCCTACGCCGATCTGGCACGAGCTCGATGGCGGCCCTTACATCGGCACCGCCTGTCTGGTGGTGATGAAAGATCCGGATTCCGGCTGGGTAAATTACGGCACCTATCGCGTGCAATCGCACGAGCCGAACGTGGCTTCAGTCATGATGTCCCCCGGAAAACACGGGCTGATCATCATGAAGAAATATCATGAGCGTGGACAGCCGTGCCCGGTTGCGGTGATCGCCGGGATGCATCCGTCCATGACGATGCTGGGGGGCATCGAGATCCCTTACGGCAAGAACGAACTTGAGGCCGCAGGTGGCATCCTTGGCGAGCCGGTCGAGGTGATCAATATGCCTAAAACCGGCTTGCCGGTGCCGGCGAACTGCGAGATCGCTTTCGAGGGCTTTATCCATCCTGACGACATGATCAAGGAAGGGCCTCTTGGTGAATGGACCGGTTATTACGCGAGCGGCAGCGATCTGGAGCCCGCTATCCGCATTGAAACTTTGATGCATCGCGACAACCCCATCCTCATGGGCGCGATCCCGGCAGTGCCGCCGAACGATAACACCTACTATTTTGGCGCCTACCGCTGTGGCGCGGTCTGGAATCAACTCGAAGCTGCCGGTATCCCCGGCGTAAAGGGTGTTTGGACCCATGAAGCGGGGGGCAGCCGATTTCTTCTCGTTGTCTCGATCAACACGCTCTACGGTGGCCACTCCAAGCAAGCTGGCATGGTTGCGGCACATTGCCTCGCCGGTGCGTATTGCAATCGCTGGACCATTGTCGTTGACGATGACATCGACCCCACTAACTTTAACGATGTGATCTGGGCAATGTGTACGCGCTGTGATCCGCGAGATCAGATCGACATCATTCACGGCGGATGGAGTTCTGCTCTCGACCCCATGTGTTACGACACGTCGGACGACCGCCGCAATTCCAGGGTTGTTGTTGACGCCTGCATCCCGTTTCGCCGCAAGAAAACATTTCCGAAAGTTGCGCGATCGAGCAAGGCGCTCGACGAGCGCATCATGGCGAAATGGCAAAACGATTTACCCTGAACCAGATGCTGCAATGTGAAACGATTATCTGAAACGTGGGTGAAGTGAGCAGCATTGGGGAACTCGGTGGCCATTGCAATCTGGAGTTCTCCAAGTCGCGCCCTTGGCACGAGGGTTGCTTGATATTTATTCGAGTTGAGCGAGGCGTAAGTGCGGTGAAACTCGCTCTTGGGAGTCGAGGAACGCGGTAACCTTTGAAAGATGGTGAATACATGATTGGGAATCGGGTTTCACGGCGTCGATTGTTGAGCGGTGCCGCCGCGACGACAGTTCTTGCGTCAACTGGCATCGCTTCCGCTGCCGATAGCGTCAAGATGTCGCTGGAGTTCCGCATCTACGGTGGAAATGCTCCGATGTTCCTGAGCGACATCTTTCAGAAGCACGGATTAGATCTGTCGTCAGATGGCTCGTCTGGATCGGACGATAGCGTTCGGCGCGTGGCGGCCGGGAATTATCAGTTTGGACTAGCCGACGCGAGTACTCTTGTTGCCTTCGCCGGGCTCAATCCGTCGGTTACGCCGAAGATCATTATGCCCATTTTCGATCGGCTGGCCGCTTGCATTATCAGCTTGAAGCAAAAGCCGGTACGGACTCTTGATGAATTGAAGAAAGCGAAGCTTGGCAGCGGAACGGCCGATGCAGGTGCAAAGATCTTCCCCGTCCTGATGCACCTCAACAATATCGACATCAAAAGTCTCGATATCACGACGGTGGACGTCAAACTTCGAGATGCCATGCTGTTGGCGGGCAGGGTCGATGCCGTGATTGCATTTGACTACACGTCGGTTTTCAATTTGGTCGGAAATGGCGTGAAACTCGATGATATCGTCATCTATTATTTCTCGAGCATGGGCTACGGATTGTTTGGAAATTCGCTGATTGCCCACCCGGACGTCATTGCCCAAAATCCGGAGCTTGTGCGGCGAGTAACCGCGGCAACCGCGGAAGCCTGGATATATGGCGCTAGCCACAAACAGGAAGCGATCGATCAGGTTGCAAAGCGAGAAAAGCTTCTCGATCCAGCCGTAGAGTTACAACGGCTAAGCTGGATTTACGATCACCACATCCAGACGCCGAACGTGAAGACAAACGGCCTCGGGTCGTTTGACGTCGATGCGGCAAAAAAGGCGATTGCGCTCATCAAGGACGGCTATCAGCTCGCTCGAGCACCGACCATTGATGAGATTTACGACGGGCGCTTTTTACCGCCGCTGAAGGACAGGACGTTTGCGTAGTTTGGCGAGTAAAGGGCCTGTAGACGAAGCTGGATTGGATCCAAGCTTCGTAAGAATTGATCATGTCGATTTGCGTTACGGTGGCGATGCGCCGGCCGTAGTCGATTTGCAAATGGCCGTCGGCAAAGGTCAGTTCGCCGCAGTTGTCGGTCCGTCAGGCTGCGGCAAGTCGTCGTTGATGAAGCTCGTCAACGGATTGCTGCCGCCGACGGCCGGTTCGATCACAGTCGCCGGCAAGCGCGTGAACGGGCCTTTGAAAATTGTTGGAATGGCTTTTCAGAATTCAATCTTGCTGCCGTGGCGGAATATCATCGACAACATTATGCTCCCGCTGGAAATCGTTGAACCTTACCGCAGCCAGATGAGGACAAAGCGCGGCGAGTTCGAAGTCTTGGCCCGCGATTTGTTACGGAGCGTCGGGCTTCAGGGTTTTGAAAAAAGCCATCCTTGGATGCTTTCGGGAGGCATGCAGCAGCGCGCAAATCTTTGTCGCGCGTTAATACACTCGCCGGATCTGCTGATGCTGGACGAACCATTCGCGGCGCTGGACGCTTTCACCCGTGAAGAGCTGTGGGGCATCCTTCAAGAGCTGTGGATGCGGCGTCGATTTACCACCATTCTCGTCACGCACGATCTTCGCGAGGCTGCCTTTCTGGCCGATGTGATTCATGTGATGAGCGGTCGTCCGGGCCATGTCGTTGCAAGTCATCGCGTGGATTTGCCGAGACCGCGAACCATCGAAACGACATTCGATCCAGCCTTCAACGAGATCGTCCATGAAATCCGTCGCGAAATCGCCGATGAGCGGCGGCGAACCGGAATTGGGATCGCGGTCCCTGCGCAAGCCTCGCTATGACTAATACGCAATATCGCCGTTTGGAGCGCGCAATGCCGTGGCTGGTCGGCCTTGGCTCGATCGCGCTTTGGCAAGCCGTTGTGTACGGCTTTTCAATTCGCCAGTTTATTCTACCGTCGCCGGTCGCTGTATTCGCTGCGCTGATCCAGTATCGCGAACCAATCTTTGCCAGCGCCACGTACACTCTCATCAATACGCTGCTCGGATTCGGTATAGGGATTGTCGTAGGCCTCTTCCTGGGCGTGCTGATCGGTTCATCCCGGCTTTGCTATTCCGGACTCTATCCATTGCTCGTTGGTATTAATTCGATTCCGAAAGCGGCTGTTGTGCCGATCTTGGTTATCTGGATGGGCATCGGACAACCACCTGCCGTCACTACAGCATTCATGCTGTCTTTCTTTCCCATAGCCGTGAACGTTGCGACGGGCCTGGCGACGACCGAGCCGGAACTGGAAGACATCCTGCGCTCGTTAGGCGCTACGCGGTTCGACATTCTTCGGAAAGTAGGTATCCCGCGCTCGCTGCCCTATTTCTTTGCCTCACTAAAAGTCTCCATCACATTGGCCTTCGTCGGTAGTGTCATTTCTGAAACCCTCGCCTCCAATGACGGCATCGGCTACCTGATGGTTCAGGCGGCCTCACAATTCCGCACGCCGTTGATGTTTGCTGGGGTGGCGGTTATCGCGGCAATGGGCATCGCCACGTATGTCTTGTTCGTTCTGATCGAACAACGGTTCACGGGATGGGCTACGCGAGGGCAACACCGTCGGGCTTAATGCGTGTATAGGCTCCGTAAAGGCGCATTTCCGAGCGTAGACAATTTTTCAGCCGACGATAACATTGATTGTCGAATGCGATAAAAAGTTCGGCACATTTAAAAAGCAGCAGGGGAGAGCGCCCGTGAAAACGATCGTCCGCGTTTTTATGATGGCCGCGATCGCATTCAGCCCGGTTTCTAGCCGGGCGCAGACGTATCCCGCCAAGCCGATCAAGATTATCGTGCCTTCGCCCGGAGGAGCCACGACAGATACGTTGGCGCGTATTATTGCCGAAAAACTTCAAGAAAAATGGAGCCAGCCGGTTGTCGTTGAAAATCGCGGTGGAGCTGCCGGCATTGTCGGAGCCGAAGAAGCATTCAAATCTACGCCCGATGGTTACACTCTGTTTTTCTCCTATCCGGCACCCTTGGTCGTGAACAAGGCGCTTTACTCGAAGCTCTCTTATGATCCGGATGGCTTTGTTCCGATCTCACTCGTTGCGACCGTCCCGCTTGTGCTTGTTGTCAATCCAAATCTGGCGGTATCTAACGTCCAACAGTTGATCACCTTTGCAAAGACCCACCCGAACCAACTGAATTATGCCTCGCAGGGCTACGGCACGACGGGCTATCTTGCCGGCGAGCAATTCAAAACAATGGCGGGGATTGAGATCGTTCACGTCCCGTACAAGGGAAGCACGCCTGCGCTGACCGAACTTCTCGGTGGCCAAGTCCAGATGATGTTCATCGAGCTCAGCACCGTGATTAGCCAAATCGAGGCGGGCAAGCTGCGTGCCCTCGCCGTAGGTAGCGAAAGTCGCAACCGGATCCTGCCCGATGTACCGGCAATGGCTGAGGTGCTGCCAGGATTCCAGGCGTCAACCTGGTTCGGGATGGCCGCTCCGCCGGGTGTGCCAGCGGAGATTGTCGGCAAACTCTCGACAGCCGTTTCCGAAGTGGTCCATGAACCGGATGTGGCTAAGCGGTTCGTCGACATAAGCGCCGATGTAGTAGGCGACACGCCCGCGGAGATGGCGGTGTTTCTGCACCAGGAGCGCGAGCGTTGGGGCAGGGTGATCCGCGTATCTGGAGCCAAGGCGCAATAGAACCGAAGGCATGCCTCGAACGCGCTATCCAGTTTTAGTTGCACTTCTAGTTCGCTCTGAGCCCCATCCGAGCCAAGCGAGGTAACACCTCGGCACAGAAATATGGCGCCTCGTTGAGGTAGTTCACGAAGGAGATCGCGATGCCGCGCACTCCGGCACGGCTGATGGCCGCGAACTCCTCGGCGATCGAGTTCTGGCGTTCCAACGAACGGATAGCCCCCGATCCCACTATCCGCCTGCAACGATCGTTTGGCAGTATATTCGTCGGCAGGGGTGTTTTGCCGTGTGATGTTCTTGAGCGCGAGCATTTGCTCGATGGCGGGCCAGTCTGCGCTCTCGACATTGGCGTGGTAGTGGTAGTCTTCCGCCTCTCGTTGCGTGGGCCGACAGATTACCTGTCCCTGAGTATAGACCTCGATCTCCCGGCCGAATTCGCGTGCTTCCTCCTTGATGCCGCGGACTTGCTGTACGATCCGATCGAATGCGGTGACATCAATCGAATCGTCCGCTGTACCGGCAAGTGCAAGGCGGAGCGCCCCAGTCGAGGTGAAGAAGGCATCGCAATTGCGTAATGCGAAGGCTTGGCCAGGGCCAGACCTCCCGGCGTTCATGATCACCGGGCGAGCGCCAGCATATGGTTTCGGCTTGGCACGCACTCCGGCAAGCTTGAAGAATTTGCCATCGAAATCGAATTCATCCTCCGACCAGGCCCGCTTGACTACATCGATCCACTCTTGAGCAAATTCATAACGGTTCGCATGTTCCCGCTGCTGCACGCCGAACATCGCGAATTCATCTTCATTCCAGCCAGCAACGATGTTCAGTCCGAAGCGGCCTTGCCCGATGTGGTCGGCGGTGACGAATTCTTTGGCAGCGATAACCGGGTGAAACAGCGGCGCATGCACAGTCCCGAAGACGGTGATCCGCTGCGTCGCGGAAAGCAGGCCACAAGCCCAGGTGATAGTCTCAAGCGTGGTGCCGTGAAAGTCGCTGCTGCCGCCGTAGCCCTTCCAGCGGCCGATTGGCAACAGAAAATCGATGCCCGCCTCATCGGCTATCTGTGCAAGCTTGAGGCAATCCGGCCAACTTGCAAGCCAGCGCTCCGGCACCAGTGTTGCAGTGCGTGCCGAGGAGCAATTCATCCCGAAGAAGCCGATCTTCAACGCATTGGCGTTGTGCATCTCGCGGCGACTACGCAAAGATCCGTCTTGATCCGGCAATGACATACACGCTCCTCGTCATGGCATTTCAGGATTTTTCTGGCGCTCAGGCAAGCGAAAATCGGGGGGCAGAGCAGCGAGTCGGTCGTGGTGAGGACGGACTGTCGATTAGCTTGACCTGCAGGCATCATCCCAAAGCTACGGCGGCAGACACCTTCGACGAATGAGCGAATTCCGCTTCACTACAGGCTCGTTATCGATAGTATTGCGCTTCTTCTCAGATTCGAAACAAATCTCCATCAAACCGCGCAGATCCGGCGGATGTGGCGCGCGAGGCGAGACTAGAACGTCGCGCGGGCGCCTGCGTAAGCGGCGAATGGCATGCCGGGCAAGAATGTGCGCGGGTCGGTTAGATTGAGATACGGAAACGAATCCGTCTCGAAGAACGTCCCGTAGACATAATAGTGTTGGTTGAACAAATTGCGGATCAACCCGAATACTTCGACGTTCTTGGTGAGTTGGTAGGACGAGTGCACATTCACCGTCCAGTAGGCCGGCACTTTCGGATTCTGGTTTGCCTCGTCGCCGACCAGCCACTGACTGCCAACGACATTGATGTCTGCGCCGAGCTTCCACGGATCGGTAATCCGATATTCAGCGCCGGCCTTGAAACGAAAGTCGGGAATGCCGGTCAGATGGTCACCGGGGGTGACAAAGATATTTCCATTCCCGTCGGCAAATGGATTGTTGGGCGATGACAGTGTCAGGGCATTTTGGAACGTGGCGTCGACATAAGTAAGGTTTGCATAAACGTTCCAGCGATCGAGTTTGTAGGACGCTGCAGCCTCGACGCCTTGGCGCAATGTGTTGCCGCCGTTCTGGAAGAATTCGCGACCGGGGATTGGACTTGCAACGTTGATGATATCGTTGACGTTGAGCGTGCGGTAGACGCCGGCGTTCCAGTTAAATGCGCCGCCCGCGATATTGAAATGACCGCGCAGGCCACCCTCGACAGTGTGCGCAACGACCTGCTTGAGGTCGGGGTCACCGACCAGCGCATTGTCGATCAGGCAAGGGCGAGTCGGATCAGAGCAACCCAGTTCAAGAGGCGTCGGTGCCCGGTTCGCTTCAGCATAGCTGCCGTAAAGCGTGACATTTGGCGTCAGTTTGTAAGTCGCACCAAACATCGGATTGACGCGATTGTAGTCGTGGTTGCCGTCGAGTGCAGGCGCATTTCCGAGTTCGTCGGTAAGAACGATTTGCGCATCGTTGAAACGTGCGCCGCCGGTGAGCGACAACCGCGAGGTCACATCGAACGTGTCGGTGGCATAGAACCCGGTATAAAGTGTGCGCGCGCCAAGTCCTACTGGGGCGACATCTCCCGAAGGCTGATCGATATAGATACCGGCGCCCTGTACCACCGGAAACTGGTCGGCGTTGATGGTGCCGAGTTCGCTGGTCGTGGTGAACTGCACCAACCCGCGATCGACGCTAAAACCAGCGACAAAACTATTATCGTGGGCGAACAGTCGTTCTGAAGATGCCACCTGCGCTGATCCGCCGAAGCTGTTGGTGGATGTCCAGGTCCGGTCGATTTCGCCAAGCACGTTGGGCGCGGCCAACGCTCCGGTGGCCAATACGGTCTGGCCGTTCGTGTTTATCAGAGGGGAAAGGGTTCCAAAGAGATCAGGAAAACACAATTCCGTACCGGGGGGTGGGCAACTCGTGTTCTGCGCATCGGTGCCGTTGCCGTCGACGTGGGCTTGCCAGAAGCCGCGGTAATAAAGATTGCCTTGCACCGTCAGCGTATCGGTGGGTTTCCAGGTGCCGCTGCCTGTGAGGAAGGCGAGTTGGTTATGGGTCGTCTGCGGGACCGTATAGATGCTCGACCAATCCTGGCTGAGCATCTGGATTGGTGTTGCGGCGGCGGCGCCGAAATTGTTGTCGGCACCGGTGAAGGTGATATGGAATTCGGTCTGGTCACCGCGCGCGCCAAAATCGGCATAGACGCGACGCAGCTTCGACGGTGAATCGTCGCGCCAACCGGCATCGTCAGTGGCGTCAGCGGTGATATAGGCTGAGAGATTGCCTTTCTGGCCGCCGGCTTCGACTGATGTGGTGGCACGGCCGTAGGAGCCAGCGCTGACTTCGCCGGAGATGCCCTGATAGGTGAAACCGTTTTTCATATCGAACGTCATCGCGCCACCGATAGCGTTGAGCCCATAAACCGGATTGCTCGGCACCATCGTCATCTGGCTAATCGCGTTCTCCGGGATGAAATCCCAGTTCACGATGTCACCGAATACTTCGTTGATGCGCACGCCATTCTGATAGACCGCGATGCCTTGCGGCGTGCCGATCACCGGGGAAGCGATAAATCCGCGATAGTTCAGGTCGAGCTGAAACTGATTGCCAGTCTGGTCGCTCAATGCGACGCCGGGCAGGGCGCGTGAAATGGCGTCGAGCAGACTTGCCGTGACGGTGTGGTCGAAATCCGGCGCCGCCATGATCTGGATATTGGATGGCACCTTGTCGCGATCGATCACTCCAGGCTCAGCATGGGTCACGATATTCTCGGCTCTGCTGGCCGGGGCGGCGATTGTGCCACGAGAATTCGTCGCTACATCGCCCGAGGCAGCATTAGACTTACGCTGCGGCGGCTTGATCGGCGATACGCCAACGACGGTGATAGTGGGAAGCGCGGAACTCAGTGCGTTTTGTACCGTGGTTTCTTGCGCCGTAGCAGGATGCGGTCCCAATGCGACCCCAAGGAACAAACCGCACAACACCAAAACTACAGCGGGCACACGCCCACGAGCAACGCTACAAGCGCCAACCATAAACGCCCCGCCCTTTACTTTTCGGAAATGCTGCCACTTTCCGTAATGGGCGTCACCTCCTGCCTTTGCAAAGGATGTATGCCTTATGGGTCTCAGGCCAAGGTGCCGGCGAGCACTGCGCGGCCCACCTGCCGACGCGATAAAACTGGCTGCAATCTTTCGATCGGTCTGCCATGCGCCGATCATCTTGCGAGACGTCCCGGGCCGGCGCATGATTACCTTCAATCGACTCTAAAAAACGTAGGGAGGATTTGCAATGAGACGGTTGTTGCCCGCGGCTCTGTTGATTGCTCCATTTCTCGCAGCTTCGGCGCTGACGCCGGTGTGCGCGGCGGACATGACTTTCGACCGCGCGCTCAATGCCGGTAAGGAACCGCAGAATTGGCTGCTTTATTACGGCAATTACCAGGGCTTCCGGTTCTCCGCGCTCGATCAGATCAACGGCGACAGCGTCAAAAATCTCAAGCCCGTCTTCAGCGTCGCGCTCGGCGGCCTGCAAAGTGGCGGCCGGTACGCATTCGGCAACCTGGAAGGCACGCCGATCGTCGAAGACGGCATGATGTATGTCACCGACGGCTGGGGCAGCGTTTACGCCATCGACGTTTCGAGCGGCACCCGTGGGCTGATCAAGTGGAAGTTCGATCCCGGCATCGATCGGGCCTGGGCCGGCGACGTCGCCTGCTGCGGCGTCAACAATCGCGGCGTCGCGCTCTGGAAGGATAAGATCATTTCCATCGCGCTCGACGGGCGGATGTTCGAGCTCAACAAGGCGACCGGCGAGAAAATCTGGGAACGCAAGATCGCCGATCCGGCGCTTGGCGAGACCATCACCATGGCGCCGCTGGTCATTCGCGACCTCGCGATCGTCGGCCCGGCCGGCGGCGAATTCGGCATCCGCGGCTTCGTCGATGCCACGGACCTCAACACCGGCCAGCAGGCATGGCGGACTTATACGATTCCGGCGCCTGGTGAACCCGGCAGCGATACCTGGAAGGACGGTCAAAATCGTTGGCAGCATGGCGGCGCGCCAGTCTGGGAAACCGCTACCTATGATGCTGAGAGCGACACGATCTATCAGGGCATCGGCAACGCCGGCGCCGACTGGGACCCGCAATATCGCCCGGGCGACAATAAATGGGCGGCAAGCGTGCTCGCGATGAATCCGACCAATGGCAAGATCAAATGGGGCTTCCAGTACACGCCGAACGATCCCTACGACTTCGACGAAATATCCGAGCATCCGGTGATCGACACCAAGATCAACGGCAAGGATCGCAAGCTCATTGTGCACGCTGCGCGTAACGGCTTTTTCTACGCACTTGACCGCACTGACGGTGCTTTCGTTGGCGGCAAGCAATATGTCGACAAGTTGAACTGGACGACTGGCCTCGATCCGGAGACCGGCCTGCCGGCCAATTACGATCCCAAGGCCGACGTGCAGGTCTATTCGCCCGGCACCCATGGCATGCGCGGCAACCCGATGGCGACAGTCTGTCCGTCGCATTTCGGCGCCAAGAACTGGGAGCCCACTGCGTATAACCCCAAGCTCAACCTGATCTATGTGCCCTCTGTCGAAGGTTGCGATGGCCTTGAGACGATCGAGGAGAAGAGCTTTACGGATCAGGGCGGTCCGCTGAAGCCGCGCGATCGCTTCAGCGGCGGCTCGTTCAAGCTGACCGGCCGCCTGTATGGCAGCCTCAAAGCGCTCGATCCGACAAACGGCGAGACCAAGGCTTCGGTGAAGCTCGATTTCCCGAATTATGCTGGTGCCTTGGCGACGGCCGGCAATCTCGTCTTCCTCGGCGAGGCGGACGGTACGTTCGCAGCCTATGACGCAAAGACACTCAACAAGGTTTGGACGTACAATGTCGGTACTGGCATCAATGCGCCGGCGGTGAGCTATTCGGTGAACGGCAAGCAATATATCGCTGTGTTGGCCGGATCGCGGCAGTCGCCGTTCGTCATGCAGAACGATCCTGAGCTGAAATATACCTCGACTTCGTCGATGCTTTTTGTGTTCGCACTGAATTGAGTATTCGCAGGTATCCAGTCGCGTTGCTGTTGATCGTCGCAGTGCTGGCGGCGATCGCAGCAGAGCGCGCATACGCACAGGACACCTCGTCTGCCGAGCAGGCGCGGGTGATCGCGCAGGGCAAGGACATCTTCAAGACCAAGGCGACGTGCCAGTTCTGCCACAAGTGGGATGCGTCGGGCGATCAAGGCTACGGCGGCAATGCGCTATCGTTGCGGGCCACCAAGCTGACCCCGACGCAGGTCGCCGAGACCATCAAATGCGGCCGTCCCGGCACCGGCATGCCGTATCACGATCAATTCGCCTATACCGACAAACGCTGTTACGGCATGACACGCGCCGATCTCGGCAATGACATACCGCCAGAGCCGAACTCGTTCCTCAACTCCGATGAGATCGATGCTGTGGTGAAATATCTGTTTGCCACCGACGTCGGGCGCGGTCCCTCGACCTACGATGATTGCGTCGCTTTCTGGGGCACAGAGACCCGCCAGTGCGATTCGATGAAACCGTAATGAGACCGACAGTCGTCATCTGCATTGTTGCGCTGCTTATTACCGCAATGGGGCGATCGGTGACGGCGCAGACTGCGCGCGATCCCGGCGAAATCCATGCCGGCGAAGTCCATGGCCTTAAGCTCGGCCTCAAAGCACAGGCGATGACGCTTGACGGCTGGGGCGAACTTGCCTGCGGCAGCAACGGCGGACCGCCACGGCAAAAACTCGGCTCGTGGTCGGACTTCGGAAAATGCGGACCCGAGCCAAGCGGATTGCACGAAGTCGCCGCGCGGTTTGACGACGAAGCTGAATTTGTTGGTAGGGCGATCGACGATCCGCAATATGCCGAGCAGCATGTCGGCACGCGAGTAGCGGGACACCCGGTGATCCTCTCCGCGCTGTTTGACGATGCCGGAACGCTTCGTGGCATTCGGATCATCAGCGATCCGCGTGCGTCACCGATCGAGCGCCGCATGGCGCACTTGCTGCGCGACGCCGTGATGAATCATTACGGTCCGAATAACTGGAACTGCACCGATATGGCACCGGCGGAGGGCGAGACGCCGGTCGGTGGCATTTTCATCAAGCAGCACTGTGAAAAGGTCACTCCGGAACGGGCGATGACAGTCGAGACGCATTTTCTGCGCCTGCCCGGACAGCACGACATCGATCCCGAGACCCACGAATATACCCAGGGACAATACGAAAGCTGGACGCGGTTCGGGTTGTTCGATCCCAGCGACCGCAAACCTTGAATTCTATTTCGCGCGCCGTCCGTCCGGCATGATCGCGGCGTCGAATTTGGCGCCATCGCTCTGCACGTCGCTCATGACCGCGTTATTGAGGTTGGCGCCTTCAAAGCTCGTGCCGCGCAGATCGGCGCCGTGCAGGTTGGCGTTGAGCAGATCGACGCCGGCAAGGATAGCGCCACTGAGATTGGCGCCGGTAAGGTCGGTCCCGATCATGTTTGCCAGGGTGAAGTCGATGCCGTGCAAATCCAGGCCGCGCAGGTTCAGTCCGTTGAGCGTAGCGCCGCGCATATCGGCGCCGGTCAGCGTGACATCGGCCAGCCGGGCATCGCGCAGATCGGCATTGGTGAGCTTCGCATCCTGCAAGTTCGTTTGAATAAGGCGGGCGCGGCCGAGCCGGGCGCCGCTCAAATTGGCCTTGGCGAGAGTGGCACGCGACAGGTCGGCTTCGTACAGCAGTGCGTCGGTCAGATCGGCGCCGGAAAAATCCGCCCACTTGGCATCAACAAGATTGAAATTGGCGCGAACCAGTGTCGCGCCGCTAAAGTCGGTATGCTCAAGCGAGGCGCGAAACAGGCTACCGTCGATGAGATTCACCTTCCCGAGCTTGGCACCGTCGAGAATGGACTGCTTGAGTTCGCGCCCATGCAGGTCGCGCCCTGAAAGGTCGCAGCCGCTGCAATCCCGGTTTGTACCGGCAAGAAATCCGTCAACGTTGGCGGCCAGCGCCGACGATACCAGCAGCGCCAGCGTGGCTGCGATCAGACTTGCGCGCGCCACACGGGCTACGGTGACGAGACCGCACGGTTGTACCAGTGCAGGGCGTCGACACTGACAACGCGCTGGGTGCCATCGAACAAGGTGCCGACTTTGCCGCCCGACGCCTTGAGATCGAGGCTCTTCACTTTATCCGGCACCTGCACCGTGGCATTGCGCATGATGTCGAGGCCCTGATCGATCTTCCAGATCTGATAGGTGTCCGGAGCGGCAGCAGAATAGAACTTGGTTTCGCTTGACACCTTACGGGCGACGCCGCGCTCATAGGTCAGATGCAGCTCCATATGTTCGCCGTTGGCGGCGGTAAAGCTCCAGGTTTCCTCGTTCTGGATCGGGCCACCGGGGACGGAATGGCTGCTACGGTCCACGCGGAAGTCGCTCGCCGCCTGATAAACGCCGAACGGTCCGGGCGCGTCCTTCGGATCGGCAGTGATGCCGTCGATCACCATCTGACCGGCCACGTCCCCGCTGGTCTTTTGGATCGGTGAGGCGAGGTAGACAAATTTATTGGTGCCACGCGGTGCGCCGTCCTGGGCGTTGATATCAACACGATCGACGAAGATCATTCGTACATTGCAGTCCTTCGCTGGACCGGCTGTCGCGACGGCAGGCTCCCAGCCCGCCGGCAGCAGCTTTTGCAATGCCTGAGGAGACACTGCGAGATCGAGCTGCATCCGCACTTCCGCGCTTTGCTCGACAAATGTTTGCGCGCCTGCCGTTTGCGCAAATCCGGCGCACAACAGAATGCTGACAACTGCACTGGATACGCCCGTTGTGCGCATGGCTCTCTCCCTATTTCTCGTAGGCGTTGGCGCGAATGTAATGCCAAAGCTGATCAATTTCCTCGTCGGTGAGTACACCCTTCCACGGCGGCATCTGGTTCTTGCCGTTGCGGACCGAATTATCGAACCGTGGCCGCTCGTCTGCTTTCAGTCTGCGCAGGTCGAAAGTAGTGTCGCCAGTATGGATCAGATCGTCGCCATGACAGGTTGCGCAATGGTAAGCGTAGACGTTCTCACCGGCGTCGATCTTGGCCTGGTCGCCCGGGTCATCGGCCCGGGCGACAGACACAAGGCTCAAAAGCACTCCGGCAAGGAGCCATTTACTGGGTTTCATTAGTGAACAGTGCAAATGTCCAAAGCGAAACGCCGGTCGGCACGTTGACGAGTGCGGGATCGCCAGAGCGCTGTGCGTAGACACCGCCGATGCCACTCATCACTGTCACGTATTGCTTGCCATCCTTGGTCCATGTCACCGGTTGGCCGACGATGCCGGATGGCGTCTGGAAGCTCCACAGGACCTTCCCGGTGTCGGCATCGAGCGCCTGAAATTCGCCGGTCATAACGCCGGTGAAAACGAGGTTGCTCGCGGTTACCAGCGTCGACGAAAAGTTGGGTGCGGCATAGGGCGTCTGCCATTTCGCCTTGCCCGTCATCGGATCGATCGCCTTGAGATAGCCGCGCACATTGGGGTCGTGGGTGACGGTGGTGCGCTTGACGGTTGGCGTCCCGGAAGGAGCGCCAGGTGTCAGCTTCGGCGGTTCCGGTGCTTGATACGTCATGCCGACGTCAAGCGTATTAACGTAAAGCAGACCGGTATTCGGGCTATAGGAGAAGTGCTGCCAGTTGGTACCGCCCGAGGTGGATGGCCACACCGTGACCTTATCGCCCGTAACCGCGCCCTTATAAACGTCGGTCGGAATCGGGCGGCCGGTCTTCATGTCGACGCCACTGGCCCAACTGACATCGACGTAAGGATTGGCGGCCAGAAGCTTCCCGGACTTGGCGTCCAGAACATAGAGGAAGCCGTTCCGGTTTGCCTGGATTACGACTTTCTGCGGATTGCCGTTGACCTTGATGGTCGTGTTGATCGGCGTCTGCACCGCGTCGTAGTCGAACGGATCGTCTTGCGTCGCCTGGTAGTACCAGACGCGCTCGCCGGTCTCAGGCTTCATGGCCCAGATCGAGTCGGTATAGAGGTTGTCGCCCATGCGGCCCCGCGGATTCCAGGGCGAGGGATTGCCGACACCCCAGAACACGAGATCGAGATCGGGATCGTAGGTGCCCGTTACCCAGCTCGAGCCGCCGCCCGTGAGCGCGGAATCGCCTGGCCAGGTCTCCGAGCCGGGCTCGCCTTTGGCCGGTATGGTATAGGTGCGCCACAGATGGTTACCGGTCTTGGCGTCGTAGCCCTCGATGAAACCGCGATTGGAGAATTCCGCGCCCGCGACGCCGACAATAACGACGCCGTTGACGATCAGCGGCGCACCCGTCATGGCGTAGCCGTTTGCTGACGTGGCGGGATCGGGGGACTTCGCTTCCCAGATCTGCTTGCCGGTCTTGGCGTCGAGCGCGACGATCCGGTTATCCAGCAGCGCGCGGATAATCATGCCGTCGTAGATCGCCGCGCCGCGATTAACGATGCCGCAGCAGACCGAACGCAGCGTTTCCGGCGGATAGTCGTGCTTGACCTTCCAGATTTGTTTGCCCGTGAGCGCGTTCACCGCGACAGTGGAATCGTGGGATGTGACATACATCACGCCGTCGCTGATGATCGGGAAGTTTTCGCCGCCTTGCAGGTCCGCCATCGAATAGGACCAGACCGGTACAAGCTTGCCGATGTTGTTCTTGTCGATTTGCGTGAGCGGGCTGAAGCGCTGGCCGGAATAGCCCATGCCATAAACCAGCACGTTGTCCGGCGTCTTTTCGTCGTTCTTCAGGTCGTCGGCGGTTTGAGCCAGCGCCGCAAAGGGAACAGCCGTCAGCGCCGCCGTCACCACGGCAGCAAGAAGCGCAGATCGCGTCATTACTTCCTCCCGATATTCCTTTAACGCACGCAGATTGCGCCTGCGCGGTTCGGCGGATCATACCGCGTTGGGGATTGTAGCCAAGCCATGAGGGCGAACAACAGCATGGCAGTGCTGCTTCAAGCCCGCTGTGCTCGGTACGCACACCGCACAGGCTTTCTCGGCAAGGTGAATCATGCCACCGTACGGCAACCATTGCAGGAACAATGGACTGAGCTGGGCTCCAGCCCACCGCGGGGCACCGCAAAAGGGTGAAGCGTGCAGGGAAATGGCGTTCGCCGGTCAGGCGTGTTTTTTTGCTTCTTGATTCTTGCAGGCGTGACGCTGTTCGTGTCGCACGCGTGCGCGGCCGATCGGATTCGCATTGCCGCCCAGAAGACGGGCACCTTCGCCTGGGAACTGGATGTCCTCAAGGCGCACGGCCTTGACCGTCAGGCCAACATCACAATCGAAACCACCGAGCTTGCCAGCACGGAGGCCGGCAAAATCGCACTCGAAAGCGGCTCCGTCGATCTGATGCTGTCGGACTGGCTGTGGGTCAGCCGTGAGCGCGCGCTTGGCGGGGATATGGTGTTCTATCCGTATTCCAGTGCGCTTGGCGCCGTCATGGTGCCCATTAATTCACCGGTTGCGGGGATTGGCGGCCTCGTTGGCAAGAAGCTCGCGGTTGCCGGCGGACCGTTGGATAAAAGCTGGCTGCTCCTTCAAGCGTCGGCGCGGCGATCAGGCGTCGATCTCAAAGCGCAGGCAGACGTTGTGTACGGCGCACCGCCGCTTCTGCAGCAAAAGGCCCTGCAAGGCGAGACCGACGCCACGCTGACATTCTGGAATTTCTGCGCCGAGTTGGAAGCCGCCGGCATGCGGCGCGCGGTGGCGATGGATGATGTGGTGAAAAGCCTCGGAGCCACGGGGCCGGTGGCCATGGTCGGCTACGTCTTCAGCGCTAAATGGGCCACGCAAAATCGGTCGCTGCTGGACCGTTTCTTTGCCGCTACGCACCAAGCCAAGGACATTCTGGCGCAGTCGCCGGCGGAGTGGCAGCGGCTGGCTCCGCAAATTGCGACGAGCGGAGCGGCCGGACTCGAGGTTTACCGGCAGCGCTATCTGGATGGCATCCCGCGGCGTTCTATCGGTGCTGAAGTCGCCGATGCCCGAACCTTATACGCCGTGCTGGCGGACATCGGCGGCACCAGTCTTGTCGGTTCGGCGCGCGCACTCGATCCGGGCACCTTCTATACAGCGGGATCGACCGAATGAATGTGGCGCTGCGGCTTGCCTCCATCGCACTGCTGCTTGCGTTGTGGTTTGCGGGCGCCCAACTCGCAGGTCCGCGGCTGCTGCCGACGCCGCAAGCTGTCGGCCTCGCCATCGTGACCGAAGCGCGCTCCGGCGCTCTTGCATTCAATCTCGGTGTGACGCTCGCTCGCGTCGCCGTGGCGTTTTCGATCGCCATGATGCTTGGCACGGTGTTCGGGCTGGCTATGGGCCGCAATCGGATGGCAGATCGCATCGGCAATTCCTGGTTGGTGCTTCTTCTCAATTTGCCCGCACTGGTCATCATTGTCCTCGCCTACATTTGGGCCGGACTAACAGAAACCGCGGCGCTAGCCGCTGTGGTTCTCAACAAGCTGCCGCTGACTACCGTAACGGTACGCGAGGGAGCGCGGGCGCTCGACCGCAATCTCGATGAGATGGCAGCGGTGTTCCGTATGAGCGGTTGGAAGCGCTTTCGCCACGTCGTTCTGCCGCAGCTTGCGCCGTATCTCGCCGCCGCTTCGCGGTCCGGTCTGTCATTGGTCTGGAAGATCGTGCTGGTCGTCGAGCTTTTGGGCCGGCCAAACGGTGTGGGCTTCGAGATCGGTACTGCTTTCCAACTGTTCGACGTCACGAAGATCTTGGCCTATGCTCTCGCCTTCGTCGCCGTCATGCTTGCGATCGAAATTTTCGCGGTACAGCCGTTTGAAAGATATGTCTCGCGCTGGCGACCCAGACCGGCTTGAAGTCCGCATCAAGCGCAAATCCTATCGGAATGCCGCGGGCGGCCGCGTCGATGTGCTCGACGATATATCGTTTTCCGTAGCGCGTGGCGAAGTTGCGGCACTGATCGGGCCTTCCGGCTGCGGCAAGACTACGCTGCTTCGTACCGTTGTCGGCCTCGACACGGATTTCGAGGGCACCGTGCGGTTGCCGGCGCATGGCAGGCTGGGGGTCGTTTTCCAGGAACCACGGCTGTTGCCGTGGCGTACGGTCGAACAAAACGTACGACTTGCTGCGCCGCAGGCAAGCGACGCAGTGCTGGATAGCCTATTCGGCACGCTCGGGCTCGGCCAGCACCGTCGGCACTATCCTGGCGAGCTTTCGGTCGGGCTCGCACGCCGGGTCGCGTTGGCGCGCGCCTTCGCGGTAAATCCCGAGCTTCTCGTCCTCGATGAGCCTTTCGTGTCACTGGACCGGGAATTGGCGACGCGCTTACGCGCCGAACTTGCCGAGCTCGTTACGCGGCAGCCGGTAACAACTTTGCTTGTCAGCCATGACGTCGACGAAGTGATCGGGCTAGCTGATCGTGTCTTCCTGCTATCTGGCAAGCCCGCACAGGTCGTCGGCGACGTGCCGATCCAAAATCCGCGCAGTGTACGCACCGCTGGCGAAATAGCGGCAATTCGCGAGGCACTGGGGCAGTGCCGAGCGGCGCAGTCGGTTTAAGCCGGTTGCGCCTGGGCGGTTCGGCGGATCATGCCGCGTTGCGGATTATAGCCAAGCGCTGCCAGAAGGAAGAAGGCCACGGTGGTGCCGGTAACGACCAGGGCCGAAACCGGCTCGAACATGCCGTAAAGCGCAAAGCGGATCAGCTCGACGGTATAGGTGAAGGGATTGGCGAGCGACACGAGATAGATAAATTCCGAACCGCCCTCGCGGAGCTTCCACAACGGATAGAGCGCGGACGAGAAGAAGAACATCGGAAACATCACAAAATTCATCGCGCCGGCAAAGTTCTCGACCTGGCGGATATAAACCGAGATGAAGAGCCACAACGCGCCGAGCATCAGCCCGCCAGCGATCAGCGCCGGCAAAACTTCGAGCCACGCAATCGGCGCAAAGGTTACGTCGAATGGAATGCAGACAAGCAAAAAGACGTAACAGGTGATCACCGAGAGCGCCGTTCCCGCGACAAGCTTGCAGGCAAGCAACACCCAGCGCGGCAGCGGCGCGGTGAGCAAAAGCCGCATCACGCCCATTTCGCGATCGTAGACCATCGACAGCGACGACTGCATACCATGAAACAGGAGAATGATCCCGAGCAATCCCGGCACGATATAGACCTGATACGTGATATAGGTTTTGTACGGCGGGACAATCGACACGCCGAACACGTTGTAAAAGCCGGCAGCAAATACCGCGAGCCACATCAGGGGGCGCACTAGCGCCGAGAGCAGACGGCCGCGCTGCTGCACGAATTTCAGGATTTCCCGTGTGGTGACGGCGCGCAACGCCCGCATGACGTGAAGCAACTGCATAATGCCTACTTGTCCAGGTGACACCGGGCTTCCGGCTGGTCATCGCCGAGGGTATCGAGGTCGTTGGTCTGGTGCAGGAAGCCCTCGATGGGTGCGCTGCCAACCACTTCATAGGGGGCGGCCAGCAGGACTGCTTGACGCACCTGATGGTCCCAGGGCCGCACGCTGACAGCAAGGCCTTTGTCACCATCAAAATCGTTGTCGCCGAGGATGAAGGCGCGCTGCTTGGCGAAGTCCGCCGAGTGGGTGCGCAGGGCCGATTGCACGATCATCTTGACCGCGATCCACGCTGCCCAATCCGGTCCTTCCATGTGGCGGCCGCCGGCCTTCTTTTCAAAGCGCGAGTTCACTTGCGGCGCACCGTTGCGCTCCCAGGTCCAGTGCCAAGCCACAGGTTCGAGATCGATGCTGCCGACCACGGGGCGCGGGCGCACAAGATGGTAGGGCACTGAGCGGACGAAATCGAACTCGCTGTCGGCAACGAACACAACGTCGAAGTCGCGGTTGATTGCGGAAAGCAGCGCCGGGTCGTTCTGCTCACGGTCGCGCGGATCGGTGCCAGGCTTAAAATGCTGATCGGCAACGATATGCGCGCCGAATTTCTGCGCCGAATGGCTGAACGCGGCGGCCATCGCGCTGTCCTCCGGTGTTGGACCCTCGAACACCAGCAGATTGCTCCATTTGCGCGACACCAGGTACTGCACGAGTCCGTCCGTGAGCTGGGCGCGGCTCGGATAAACGTGAACCATCTCCGCTGAGCACAGATCGCGGCGAAGCGCGTCATCGGGCGTGGAAACGTTGAATAGCAACACGTCGTGACCGCGTAGCGCGGCGGCAAGCGGAGCGTAAGCTTCTGCTGGCGCGTCGATCAGAAAAAAATGCGTACCAGCATCGGCCGCCGCAAGTACAGCCGGCGCTACCTCTGCCGCTGATTTCACCGAGATCCGGTCGAGGGTAAAATCGGTATTGAGGAGCCGTGTCAGGGGCGCCGCTTCGTCGATGCCGACCTCGGCGCCAGCGTAAGGGTGCTCCGGTGTTTTCAGGATCGTGCGCGTGTAGCCGCGCACCGGGTCATAGCGCGGATCGCCGTCGATTTGCACGAAAGCAATCTTGATATGTTGCTGCGGTGGCGCCGGTTGCTGCGGCGGGGAGGGCCCGTTCTGGGCTGCAGCCGGCGCGAGCGAACCTCCAACCAGCAGCAGCGCGAGCACGAAGCGTAAGTTACTCATCGACGACAACGCCCCACGGCGTGCGACCGACCGGCACAGATATGGTCGCCTTGCGGCTTGCTGTATCGACTACGGTGAGATCGTCGCCGAGACCATCGGTGACATAAAGTGTCTTGTCGTCCCGTGAGAGGGTGGCGCCCCAGGCGCGTTTGCCGACTAGAATATAGCCCTGCACCGCATGGGTCGCGACATCGACCACCGCGATATTGTTAGCATGTCCGAGCGTGACGTAGGCGGTCTTGCCGTCTTTGGTCATCGTGAGTCCGACCGGCGTGACGTCGGACTTCCGCATCCCCGGCGGAAGGAACTCGATCTTGCCGGTCACCACCAGTTTTTGCCGATTGATGATGTAAACCTCGCCGGACAATTCAGTCGAAACCCAGAGCTCCTTGCCGTCCGGCGTGGCGGCGAAACGGCGGGGCCGGGTGCCGACCACGATATCATTGGTGACATAACCGCCGGCGGCATCGACCACATGCACCAGGTTGCCGACTTCCGATGTGACGTACACGGTCTTGCCGTCGTTACTGACCATCACGCCTTCAGGCTCGGCGCCGGTCGGCACCTGGGTCAGGATCACATCCTGATCCATATCGATAATGGCAAGCGACGAAGACTCCTCGTCGGACACGTAGAGGCGGCGGTGCTGCTCGTCGATGGCGAAAGTCTCGGGGCTCGAGCCGGTCGCGATCTTGCTAGTGACCTCGCCCTTGGCGACATCGAGCACGTCGATCACATCTGCATCGCCGCAGGCGATATAGAGCTTGGTGTGATCGGCGTTGAAATGCATGTCGCGGGGGCGGCGCGAGACCTTGATGTCATTGACGATTTTGTAGGTCTTGGGATCAAGGACAATGATATTGTTGGACTTCTCGTTACTGACATAGATCAGGCCGGTATCCTTCGCTTGAGCCGGCACGACAGCGAGGAGGAAAGGAATCGCAAACGCACATTTGCGCATGGCATAACCGTTCATTGCATCGCTCCCTGCCTCCGTTCTAATAAAGATCGTGAGCGAGGCAAAGGCCGGAAACTGATGGCTGCGGATGAGCGTACGCCGGCGCTATTTCTTAATGGCGTGGTGAAGACCTATGGCGCGATCCGGGCTGTGGATGGCGTAAGTTTCGCCGCGCAGCCCGGCGAATTTATCGCGCTGTTGGGTCCGAATGGTGCCGGCAAGACCACGTTGTTCCAGCTCCTTGCTGGACTGTTCGTTCCGGATGCCGGCCGTATCGAAATCATGGGCCAGGACATGCGGCATAACCCGGTGCCGGCCTTGGCCAAGCTCGGCATCGTGTTCCAGCAGCCCACTTTAGATCTCGAACTGACGGTGACCGGCAATCTGCTTTTCCATGCCGGTCTGCATGGCCTCGCGCGTGACGTAGCAAAGCGGCGTATCGAAAAAGAACTGGCGAGACTGAACCTGTCCGAACGCGCTCATGACAAGGCATCGCAGTTGAGTGGCGGCAATCGGCGACGGGTTGAGCTGGCTCGCGCCCTGCTGCATGAGCCGCGCGTTCTGCTGATGGACGAGGCGACGGTTGGCCTCGATCCGGCAAGCCGCAGCGACCTGATCAAGCTCATTCTGACGATGTGCAAGGAGCGCTCGGTAGCGGTGTTGTGGGCTACGCATTTGTGCGATGAGGTGCCAAATGCCGATCGGGTCGTTGTGCTGCACCGCGGCCAGGTCTTGGCCGACACTACGCCAGCAGATCTAACGGCAAGGACTGCAACATCAACAATCGAGCAGGCATTCCTCATAATGACGGCGCCGGTATAACGCAGTGGATGCAGGGACAAGCATCAATCAGGCATGAGCCGACTTTGGATTGGCGGGCGATACTGCGATTCATCGAGTTTGCCGAGGTACGCTATTCTCCGTCATGATATGGCTCCACTTTGAGATCTCTTCCTTTAGGTAGTTTCTTAAATACTCAGGCGTTCGTTGATCAGCAGGAACAACTGTGGCAGCGAGCTCCAGCAGTTGAGATTGAACCTTCTTGTCATCAAGCGCTGCGGAAATCGCTGCATTCAACTTATTGATATTCTCCGGCGGCGTTCCCTTGGGCGCGAAGAAGGCGTTCCAATAGTATCCGTCGGCCATATCAACGCCTTGCTCTCGCGCAGTAGGAAGATCGGGAAAAATTGGCGATCGGTCCGCGGTCAGAACCGCCAACATCTTTAATCCACTGTCCTTCATGAAGGGCACGGCAGAGACGGCCAACGGGCAATAATAATCAATGTCACCGCCAATCATGTCGTGAATAGCCGGCGCGGCAGCCCGATAAGGTACGTGCGTTGTTTTCGCCCCGACAGCACGCGTGATCATGGCGCAGGCCAAGTAGGGCGCAGCACCAATTCCAGCGGACCCAAATCGCATCTCGGTCTGATGGGCTTTCAGATAAGCGACAAATTCCTTCAAGTTGGAGACGCCCAATGCGGTCCGCGTCACCAGAACAAGCGGCTCTTCGACAGCGAGAGCGATCGGCTCGAAATCATTCATGGTATCGGCTGGCGGATTCTCAAAAAGATATTGGCTTTGGGCAAACGTATCGACTGCCCCAATAATAAATTCATAGCCATCGGGCGTTGCCTTTGTGACACGACCAACGGCAATCGTGCCGCCGGCGCCGCCAACATCTTCAACGATGATTCGTTGGCCAAGTATCTCTGATGCGCGAGCGCTAACGATGCGCGCAATCATGTCTGTTCCGCTTCCGGCACCGAACGGCACGACAAGCGTTAGGTAGTGACTTGGCCACGTATCCGCAGACGCGGTGGTCGACAACGCAAGCAAGAAAAAAGCGAAACTGGCTGTCGCCCGGGCTAGTGATTTCAAAGTGTTCCTCCTCCGTTTTATCATTTTCGCTGAGTTAATCTTTAGATTTAGACGGTTCTGGATTTGACTGCCGGTTATTGATCGCGCGCCAAATCTTTTCTGGTGTATAGGGCATGTCGAGTTTTGTTGGTGCTCCCGCGCGGGCTAATGCATCGGCGATAGCGTTCGTGATTGCCGGCAACGATCCCGTTACACCACACTCACCTGACCCCTTTACCCCTAAAGGGTTCTTCGGCGACGGCACTGGATGAAACTCCGCATGAATAAAGGGGACATCCGAAGCGCGGGGGATCGCGTAATCCATGAACGTCGCCGTCAAAAATTGACCGTCGGTGTCGTATTGACATAACTCCATACACACTTGTCCTAGCCCCTGGCATACACCGCCGTGGACTTGTCCGTGAACGATTGGAGGATTGATGACTGTGCCCACATCGTCGACGGCAACGTAGCGCTCGACCGTCGACTCGCCGGTGTCCGGATCGAGAACCACCTCGCACACGTGACAACCATTGGGAAAGTGCATGTCAGGCGCGGTATATTCTCCTTCTGAATCGAATAATTCTGTATCAGGAGGGAACATTGTTGGCTGGTCGCGCACCAACTGCGCTAGCTCCAGCAAAGCGATTGTCCGGTCGGTACCAACCACACGGAAGGTGCCATTGGAAAATTCGAGATCGTTCTCTCCGACCTCGAGGTAGTGCGCAGCTGCCCTGCGAGCCTTGTCCACGATTAGGTCGCAGGTTTTTGAGAGCGCTGAGCCGGCCATGATCATCGAGCGAGAGCCAACAGTGGCAAATCCCAAAGTCGGCAGTTCCCGGCTGTCACCCTGGCGAAGCTCGATGTGATCGTAGGGAATGCCTAGACGCCGAGCGACGACCTGAGGGAAAGATGTCTCGTGGCCTTGTCCATGCGATTGGGTCGCAACGTAAAGCAGAACGCGCCCATCATCGCCAAAGCGGATCTGCGAGCTCTCCTGCCAGGAGCCGCCAACACATTCCAGGAAGTTGGCGACACCCAAGCCCCGTAACAAACCACGTTTTCTGTCGGCACGCGCGCGAGCCTCGAAGCCACTGACATCGGCGAGCCTGAGCGCTTTATCCATGATCACTTCGAACTCGCCGCTGTCATAGAGGCGTCCGCTTGGAGTTCGATACGGAATCCAATCCTGTGGAATCAAATTTCGACGGCGCAGTTCAATCCGATCGAGTTTCAATTCGCGAGCCGCCTCGTCAATCAATCGTTCAACAATATAGGCAGCCTGTTCCCGACCCGCGCCTCGATACGGTCCAATGGGCGCAGTATTGGTCATCACGGCGACCACTCGCACATGTACCTTTGGAGTTTTGTAAACGAGCGGCAAACCCCAGGGCGTATTTCGGATCGAGCCGTTTGGGCCGTTACATCCAAAGTAGGCGCCCATAGCCTGATAAATATTGGCCTGCAGGGCGATAAATTGACCATCCTCATCGATGGCTAGCGCGCAGTCGATGACAGCATCGCGCGCGTGGTTGTCGGAGAGCAGGTTCTCGGTTCGAGTGGCATTCCATTTCACCGGGCGGTGCAAAGCGCGCGCGGCAAACAGCAAGGCGACGTCCTCAGGATATGGTTGTTCCTTGGAGCCGAAGGCCCCACCAACGTCGTAGGTGCGCACATGCACCTGATCATCTGGCACGTTGAAGACTTGGTCGCACAACACGCGGAGCATGTAACGAACCCCTTGGCTGGGCGTAATCCACACATACCGATCGTTTGCGTCATCGTAGTCGGCGATGCTTGCACGCGGCTCGATCGGATTAGCAAACACGCGTGTGTTGCGAAGCTTTAGGCGGGTCACGTGGGCAGCGGCGGCGAACGCCGCATCCACCTCATTTGAATTTCCGGTTTGCCAGTCGATCGCGATGTTGTTGGGAGCGTCAGGCCAAATCGTCACTGCGCCGGTCGCGAAAGCCTCTTCAACATCCGTGACGCACGGAAGCTGCTCAATTTCCGCACGAATTTGCACGGCAGCATCGGAAGCCTGACTGGCGGTGTTAGCAACGACTAAGGCAAGCGGCTCGCCAACGTAGCGTACACGCTCCTGAGCTAATCCAGGCCGCGGTGTGTCTAGTGTTTTGCCGAGATCAAAGCCTTTCAGCGGCAATCTGTGGATGAATCCGACGCCAGCACGCTTTAGGTCCTCGCCAGTAAAAACCGCTACGACGCCCGGCATACCAGTCGCCTCTGCGACATCGATGCTTCGCAATGTTCCATGCGCGTAATCCGAGCGCACGAAAGCGCCGTGTAGCTGTCCAGGCACATCGATATCGTTAGTGTAGGTGCCGGCTCCAGTGAGGAAACGGGAGTCCTCGCGGCGAAGCACGATTGGTTCCCCCAAACCGTGTTGCGCGGTCGCATCCGTGTGAATGCTCATCGCTACCTTATTATTACTTTAGGTTGGGTTCGACTTATCACGACGAATTTTCCGCTCCGCCAACCCCGCTAGCACTTAGCCCTCTGCATTCAATTGCCTTCCATTGGCAGATACAGGTTTGGCGCTTATGAGCACGAAGACGATTACGCAGGGTTCATCGCTGCGATTAATCCAATTGTGGATCGTTCCACGCTGGACCAAGACATCACCTGCTTTGAGTTTCACTAGAACCCCGTCATCAAGCTCCATTTCGATTCGGCCTGAAATCACCACGGCGTAGTCGATTGAATTGGTGCGGTGATTGCGCGGCGTCACGCCAGGTTCGTAGCGTACCACTCTGAACACCGTACCGCCTTCGACCGTTGTCTTAAATGAAGTTTTGCTCGGATCGGAGAAGGTATTGTTGTCGACGGGAAAGCCCTTCGTCGACCAGACGACGCAAGATGACGCGCCCGGTCGATTGGAGATGACGTTGGTCGCGAGTTCGTCAATTTCGACCTTGGCGCGGCCGTCAGCAGTGTGGCCGGTAACAACGCGTCGGAGCTCGATGCTCATTGGTACATTCTTTCTGATATGAGATGGCTTGTTTGGTTCAGGCTCGGCTTTCAGTCCGCTCTAAAAATTTCGAGAAAATCGTCGCAAGGCGCGGCTCGGCTTCGCGCCATTCATTGCGATCCCATTCCGCATGAAGATTGTTATCAGCCCGCTTCGATACAATGTCTTCGTGTAGTTCGCTGTTGGCAACAAGTCGGGCGAACTTTCGTGCAGTTTCCGGCGTGTGAATTACGTCGTTGCCAGAGACGACGCATGCGGGAGCCTTAATGGCATTTAGATCTGCTTCGCTGGCGCCGACGATGGGTAGTGTTGCTGAAGCAAGGAAGCGCTCACGCCAAAAACTCATCACTTCGATAAACTCGTCAGCATGAGTCTCAAGTAGACGTTCACGGTTGCCGGGACGTGCCGCAATACATTCGGCAAAATGTTCGCTTTCGCAAATGGCTTGCATGCCGCCTGTGCGAGCGAGCTTGATGTATTGCCCGTAATAATTTTCTGAAAGGCGATCTACCGCTTCCTGCCCGCCGGTCACACGCCAAAGCAGAAGCCCGCGCAGACTGTCGGGATGACGCATGGCATACAAGATCGCCAGCCTCGCACCTGCCGACGAGCCACCGACATACAATTTATCTGCCCCGATATGCCTCCCGAGCTCGTAGAGGTCATCCGACCAAACCTCATGCTCGGAGGCTGTTCCATCGAATGCCACCTCGGACGAACCGCAGTTGCGCCGATCATGTAAAAGAACTTGATAGCCTGACACCGCGAGGGCTCGCGAAAGGCTGGCAAGCTCGTTGAATGGTCGACGACTGCCCGGTGTAAGGGCGATGAATGGACCGCGATCGCCAAAAATTTCGTAATGAATTTGAACTCCGCGGACGAGAGCATCAGGCATGATTTACCTACTTTTGGGGAAACGTCAGGTCACTTCTTCAATCGACGGGTACGATGTCGAATTGTTTCACCATCTTTGAATTCCATTCATAGTCTTCGCGGATAGCAGTCATCGCTGCCTCCGGCGTATCAGACTCCGGCACCACGCCTTGTTTCAACAAAGCATCTTTAAAGTCGGAATCTTCCATCGCACGACGCAGCAGCGCATTGAGCTTATTGATCGTGGCCTTCGGCGTTCCCTTGGGGGCGAGGACTGTATAGAGATTCTCCAAGACGAAATCGCTGTAACCCAGTTCGGTTAGCGTCGGCACGTTGGGCGCGCCTGGCGAGCGTTCGTGTCCCGTAATAGCAAGTGTTTTGATGGAGCCTCCCTTCACGAGGGGAAGGCTCGACGATATTGCGTCGAAATAAGCGTCGACCACTCCTTTCATTACGTCGGTTACAGCAGGGGCACCGCCGCGATAGGGAACGTTGGTGACGGGAATGCCAAGTAGACCACGGGTCATTCCGTTGACGATTTCACCGACGCTGCCTCTGCCTGGCGTGGCGATCGTGACGCCGTTCAGCTTCGTTTTTGCGTAGGACACAAAATCCTTGACGCTCGATCCCGGAAAACTTGGGTTCACATCTAGGATCAAGGGGAGACGAGTGACGGTGGTTATCGGTTCGAAGTCGGCAATACTGTAATCGAGAGTCTTGTAAAAATTCGGATTGGTGGCGAACGGCGTCGAACTCGCCAAATAGAGCGTGTAGCCGTCAGGCCGCGAACGCGCGACCTTCTCGGTGCCGAGAATAGTCGCGGCTCCCGGCACGTTTTCGACAATGACGCTGACGCCCGTGTACTTGCCAAGCTTTTGCGCCAAAAGCCGTGCGACGATGTCGGAGCTACCGCCGGCCTCGAACGCGACCACCATCGTGATCGTTCGAGTGGGGAAATCTGCTTGGGCGAATGCGGTTCGGGACGCCAGCATTTCAAGCACGATGAGCAAGATTGCGGATCGAGACGCCAGCTTCGACATGATTTTACTCGCTCCCGCGCATTCTTTTTTGTCGCTTGCCCGCATGTGGGCAACATTTGGTTAGGCGAAGGCATGCGCTTAGGCGGGATAATCGTCAAATATCGTTTTGTCAGTAAGTCATAACCATATAGCATCCCCCGTGGCCAAAATTGGAAGGCCGCTATAAAGCTATTTTTTCCGCAGTGTCAGCAGGTTATCGGAAGAACTGAGGTTGTTGGCTCATGGATATGGCGCTGCAGTTTCGAAACCTACTAATGGTGATCGAGAAAGGTAGCCTTGGGAAAGCTGCGGAGGCACTTCGCATCTCACAGCCGGCAATGACAAAGAGCATCCGCCGCCTAGAGGAACAACTCGGTGTGCCACTTTTCGATCGAGGAGCTCGCGGGATGCGGCCGACGCTTTATGGGAACGTATTACGCGCTCACGCGCAGGGAATAACGATAGGCATTGAACAAGCGCTCCGTGACATCGCAGCTCTTCGTGCCGGCTCGGAAGGTACGGTTCGCGTCGCGGCAGGACCAATCATGACCAATGAAATTCTGGTCAAGGCTGTGCTCCGGCTCATGCGAGATCGGCCGAAACTGCGGATTAATATTCATACCGCTATTGGCAACACCGGTGAAGATCTTGTTGAGGGAAAGCACGACTTAGTTCTTGCGTTGCTTCCACCGGGTGATCCTCCGAGCTGGCTCGCACAGGAGCCGATATTTGATGATCGCGTCGCGCTCATAGCCCGACGTGGCCATCCGTTGGTTCGGCGGAAGCGAGTAGACCTGCGCGATTTGTCAAAAGCCAGCTGGGTACTACCGGCTGCTGGCCATTATCATCGCCGCCGCCTCGAAAGCGTATTTGAGGCGGAACGCCTGCCTTATCCTGTTCCCACAATTGAATGTGGTTCTACAGATTTCATCAAGAAGATTGTGGCTGAAAGTGAACATCTCGGAGTTATTGCGGCTATGGGACTAGTCAGAGAGGAAAATGCCACTTTGTCTGAGGTTCCTCTCAACTCACCGCTCATGATCCGATCAATTGGAGTAATGTGGCGCAAGAATGCGTTTCTCTCGCAGCCGTGTCTCCTGTTGATCAGGGCTCTGAGGGAGGTCTGTTCAGAGATGAAAGCTGCTTCTTTGGAGTAAGGCGCAACTCTGCTGCGTCGCGAGTGCAGCCATCGAGAAGTGAAGAAATGTACGCTTCACGCCGAAGTTTTCTGCGGTCGGCGGCGAGTGCGATAGCACTTCCGGTCACTTCGCGCCTCGCTTGGGCGCAATCTTACCCTTCCCGGCCAGTGCACATCATTGTCGGATTTCCGCCAGGAGGAGGGGCGGACATTACCGCGAGGATCATTGGCCACGCCCTCTCGGAACGCCTCGACCAGCCGGTTGTAATCGATACGCGACCCGGGGCGGGGAGCAATCTTGCGGCTGAGGCCGTAGTTCGTGCGCCACCTGATGGCTACACCCTCCTACAAGTGACGACGGCCAATGCGTCCAACGCGGCGTTATATCCCGACTTGAGCTTTAACTTCATCCGGGACATCCGACCGGTCGCGAGTGTCTCGCGTACGGCTTTGGCTATGGTGGTTAACGCGTCATTTCCGGCGAAGACGATCCCGGAGTTTATCGCTTATGCCAAGGCCAATCCGGGCAAGATCAGCATGGCATCGAGCGGCATCGGCATCACGACCCATATCTTCGGTATGCTGTTCGGTAAATTGGCGGGGATCAGCATGGTCCATGTGCCGTACCGCGGTGGCGCTCCCGCGATCACTGCTCTGCTCGGAAACCAGGTGCAGGTCTTTTTCAGCCCGCTCCCCGAGCCGCTTGAGCAAATCAAGGCTGGAAAGCTGCGAGCGCTCGGAGTGACGACCAATACGCGTAGCGAGGCGCTGCCCGATGTCCCGACGATTGGCGAATATCTTCCTGACTACGAGGCGAGCGGCTGGCAAGGAATCGGCGCACCGAAAGATACGCCCACGGCGATTGTCAACAGGCTCAATCGCGAGATCAATGCCGTGCTGGCCGACGCCACGACTAAGGCGCGGTTTGCGGATTTAGGTCTCACCGTATTTGCGAGTTCGCCTGCCGAATTTGGCCAGCTCATTGCCGATGAGACCGATAAGTGGGGCAAGGTTATCCGTGCAGCAAATATCAAAAACGAGTAGGCGCCATGGCGACACCGGGTAGCGATTCAAGCAAGATCAATGCGAAAGCGCCGCTTGAAGATTTCGCCAAGCGACGGACCTACTCGAGCGTCACAATCCATCGGCCATCTTTGTCCTTGTCCTTGATTGCGTATCGAAAGGCAGATTGATTGCAGACAAGGGTGACTCCGCCCGGGCGTGGCGCCAGACTGCTGACGCTGTCGCAGCGATAACCGGTTGCGCGAACGAAGTGAGCGTACTCGGTCGCCATCTCAGAGTTTTGCGGAGAATCGGGTTTGATCACGGCCTTCGGTTCGATCGGTACCGATAAGCTCGCCCGCTGTTCTTGGGCTTGGTGTTGTTCAGGTTGGACTGGCGGTTGTTGCGATTGGTTGTTGAGGTCGCGGTTGTTGGACCGTTTGCTGCGTGGGCGCCGGGGGCGAGGGCGGCTTCTCCGTGAGACTGGCTTGCGATGGCAACGAACCGGTCGTTTGCGCTCCTTGAGACGCAGGAGGCACCACGCATTGTTGGATGGCCGCATCCAGCGTCAGACCGCGTGAGGCGCAATATTCCTGCGTCGGATGCGCTGCGGTCATAAAGCTGCCCATACCGGGTACGCCTGGCAGCGAGCAGGCGGTGACCATCAATGCGGCGAGCACGATGAAATATCTCACGATTTACCCAAGGAGTGAGTGCGAGCCTCGTTAACGGCGCAACTCATTCCGGAAATCTTACAGCTATATGAGAAAATTGCCCGGCCGCCCCGCGGTGCGCTGTCGCTTATTCTCCAGTATGGGCCTTGTTGCTGAGGAAAACGGTACGTTGTGTGAGGTTGCTTTGGACTCGCAATTAATGACGCTCAGCAACGGAGTACACACCAGCGGTCATCCACGACATGCCAAAGGTGGTGGAAGGGGTGGGATTCGAACCCACGGTAGACTTGCGCCTACGCCAGTTTTCAAGACTGGTGCCTTAAACCACTCGGCCACCCTTCCATCTGCGCGGTGTTATATCGGAATTTTTGAAATTTTCAGCAAATCCGGAAAAGACTGGGGTATTGCCGTCGATGCTGTTTGGCAGCGTTTTGCCGCAGCATCAGTCCCGAAAATGGGCGATACTGTAACGTGAGCCTCAATAATTTGCGGGATGAGGATGTTCAAGGCTCGGCAGTTCGCGTCGTCGATTGGGCTGGTAGCGGCACTCGTGATGCTGGTGGGGCAGCCAGCGCGGGCCGACGATTTCTATAAGGGCAAGGTTTTCACCATCGTCGTCGGCTTCACGCCGGCCGGCGGCTACGACACCTATGCACGCACTCTTGCCCGCTATATCGGCAATCATATCCCCGGCCACCCGACTGTGATTGTCCAGAACATGCCGAGCGCCGGCAGCCTCACCGCCGTGCGCTATCTCAACCTGACCGCGCCAAAGGATGGCACGGTCATGGTGATCTTCAATCCAGCTATGGTTACGCAGTCGGTCGTGCAGCCGGAAAGGGTCGGTGTCGACTTCCGGAAATACGCCTGGGTCGGCATCGTCACGCCGGATAACCGGGTCTGCTACGGCTATGGACCGGACAGTCCCAAAACCTGGGACGAGATGATGCAGCGCAAGCAATTCATCCTCGGGTCGACCGGCAAAGCCTCGGGCAATTACATCAACGGCGCGACCTTGCGCGAGGTTTTTCACGCGCCGATCAAGCAGATCATGGGTTTTCCCGGCAGCGCCGAGCAGCGGCTGGCGATCGAGCGGGGCGAACTCGACGGCGATTGCGGATCGTTCAGCAGCATTCCGCAGGAATGGCTCGACAAGGGCTTGGCGCACAACTTTGTGCGCTTCACGCGGGAGCGCCCGAGCGAGGTGCCGGAAAGCGCTGTCTATATCGGCACGTTCGCGAATTCCGACAACCAGAAGCAACTCCTGAGGCTCTTGAGCGGGAGTGACGAGGTCGGCCGGTCCTTCATCATGTCGAAGGATGTGCCCCCGGATCATCTTGCCATCATGCGCAAGGCGTTCGACGATACCGTAAAAGATCCGGGCTTCGTTGCCGACATGGAAAAGCAGCAGCTTCCGGTACATCCGGTTTCCGGCGATCAGGCCGAGACAATCGTCAACGAGTTGATCGCCGTACCGGCTGCGATCGTCGCTCAAGCAAAGCCGATTTACGAGTAGCTGCGGCAAATCCCCGCCGCCGCATTCGTAACGTCTCGTTCACTATCGGAAACGGCTTCACCCATTTTTGCCACAATGTAACCACGCTAAAATTCAATACCCTTTTCACGGGGATAGGGGACGATGCGGGGTCGTGTCAGGGAAGGGTGGCGGTTTGTGCCCAGGGGCGCTGGTCTGGGCGTTAGTGCCATGGCCTGCCTTTTCCTCGCCAATTGCGCCAGCTCGAGCCATGTCGATTCGCACTGGGGCGTGACACCCAGTGCGCGCGTGGTTGATTCCGGCGAGCCGGCGCCTAAAGGGGGCGGCGTGTACAAGACCGGCAACCCCTATGTCGTCGGTGGCCGCACCTACTATCCCCAGGAAGACCCGCATTATCACGCCGAGGGGTTGGCCTCCTGGTACGGGGACGACTTCCACGGCCGATATACCGCAAATGGCGAGATCTTCGACATCAACGGCATAACGGCGGCGCATCCGACCTTACCGATGCCGAGCTATGTTCGCGTGACCAACCTCTCCAACGGCCGCTCGATCATCGTGCGGGTAAATGATCGCGGGCCCTATGTCGGCAACCGCATCATTGATGTCTCGACTCGTGCCGCTCATCTCCTTGGCTTCTACGAGAAGGGAACAACACAGGTGCGGGTCGAATACGTCGGCCGTGCCCCGATGGAAGGCTCCGACGACCGTATCCTGGCCTCGACGTTGCGAGAGAACGAGCCAGCCCCCGCGCCGTCCAATGTCAGGCTGGCGTCAGCCAAATCGATCGTACCCAGGCTGCCGGCGCAACCGCCACCAGTGCGCACCCCGAGTTACAGCAGCGCGGCGATGAACGACGTGGTGTCGACCACACGTGCGATGTCGTTTTCCGATACCCCGAACGGTGGCGACGGCGCAGGTATCCTCAACGGCCGCGGCCTCTACTGAGGCCCTTATCCTCGCCCGAGACGGCGATAACCCGCCTTGCATGCGCCCCATTATGCGCGGGTATAAGAGTGGAGATATCAGGGGTCATTTCGTACCTGGAGACGTTGTGTGGGCGACGATTTTAGGCAAGCCGCAGGATGGGGCAGGGTATTCGTCGCGGCTGCGGCGTGTTTGCTTGTTGCCGCTCTCTTTGGCGCTCAAGCAGCGTCTGCACAGGCGCCGAAAAAGGGCGAAGGCTTTCAGACCTCCGCTCCCGCGGCACTGCTGCTCGATCCGGACAGCAACAGCGTCCTCTACGAGAAGAACGGTGATGAACCAGTCGCGCCGGCAAGCTTAGCCAAGCTGATGACGCTTGAGTTCCTGTTCAATGAACTCAAGAAAGGCACCATCAAGCTCGACGACACTTTTGTCATTACCGAAGACGCCTGGCGCAAAGGCGGTGCGCCGTCGCACGGCTCAACCATGTTCGCAGCCCTGCACAGCCAAGTGAAGGTGGCGGACCTGATCCAGGGCATCATCGTCGATTCCGCTAACGACGCCTGCATCGCCATTGCGGACGGCATTGCCGGCAATGAAACTACCTTTGGTCAAATGCTGACCAAGCGCGCTCGCGAAATCGGCCTCGAAAATTCGAACTTCACCAATGCCGAAGGGTACCCGGATCCCAAGCTCCGGGTGACGGTCCGTGATCTCGCCAAGCTCGCGCGCTATATCATGCAAAATTACCCCGATTACTTTCCGTATTTCTCGTTACGCGATTTCACCTGGAACAATATCCACCAGCAGAACCGCAATCCGCTACTCGGCATGGGGATTGGCGCGGACGGCATGAAGACCGGTGAAACGGCGGAGGCGGGATTCAACCTGGTCGGCTCCGCGACCCAGGACAACCTGAAGCTCATTGTGGTGGTCACCGGCGCCAAGTCGGACAAGGAACGCGGCGAGGAGGGAAAGAAGCTGCTCGACTTCGGCTTTAACGGTTTTGAAATCGAAGGTGCTGTTCGCCGAAGGCCAAACCATCGGCTCCGCCAAGGTGTTCGGTGGCGACGAAAGCTATGTCCCGCTTGTTGGCCCCGGCACGATCACATTGAGGTTGCCGCGCAATTCCAATGAGCGGCTACTTGCGAAGGTCGTCTACACCGGTCCTGTTCCGGCTCCGGTGAGCCAGGGGCAGCCGATCGGCGAGCTCAAGGTGTGGCGTGGCGACGATCTTGCGCTTGAAGTGCCGCTGACAGCGTCGGAGGACGTCGGCAAGGGCAATATGCGCCAGCGCGCTGTCGATGGGGCCACAGAACTGATGATCGGGCTATTCAAGGCCGGCGTCGGCAAACTCTGACAGTCGCGCTGCAGTCGGGGCGTGGGTGCAACCCGCCGGAGGTGGGCCTATATTGTTGGCCTAGGGCGCGAATTTGCCTCAAGTTGCGTGTGTATTAGCGCGTCCAAGCTATTGATATTATTGCAAGTCTAGAGCGGGATTTTGATGCGAGGCAAGTTCATCACCTTTGAAGGCGGTGAGGGTACCGGAAAATCGACCCAAGCCGGTCTGCTGGCGGTTCGGTTTGAAGGGATGGGCCTCGAGGTATTGCGCACCCGCGAGCCGGGGGGATCGCCGGGCGCAGAGATTATTCGCCACATCCTGCTTTCCGGCGCGGCGAAGCCGCTTGGAGCCGACGCCGAAGCTATGCTGTTCGCTGCGGCGCGCGAGGATCATGTGCGCTGTGCGATCAAGCCAGCGCTTGCCGCCGGCAAATGGGTGATCTGTGATCGCTTCGCGGATTCAACGCGCGTTTATCAGGGCGTCCTGGGATCGGTCGATCCACGGCTGATCAGGGGCTTGGAACGGGTCTCTATCGGCGAATTGATGCCGGATCTGACTCTGATCCTGGACGCACCGGTCGATGTTACCACGGAGCGCATGGCGCTTCGTCGCGGCAATGCCGCGGCGGATCGCTTCGAGGGCGAAGGCGTCGAATTCCACACCAAGCTGCGTGACGCATTCCTCACCCTGGCGCGCCTGGAGCCCGAGCGCTGCGTCGTTATCGACAGCAACGCGCCGCGCGAACATGTCGCCAAACAGATATGGGACGCCGTGCAAAAGCGGCTTCGTCCCGAGGCCTCTTTGGCCCGTCAAGAAGATGCTTTGAAAGTCTCGTGATCATATGAGCCCGAAGGCAAGCGAAGCCAACGAAGTGCCGCATCCGCGGGAAACTTCCGTGCTGTTCGGTCACGCGGCCGCGGAAGCGACGTTGTTTGGCGCCTATCGCAGCGGTCGCATCCCGCACGCTTTTCTTATTGTCGGGCCGAAAGGCATCGGCAAGGCGACTTTGGCTTATCGCATGGCGCGCTTTGTTATGGCTCATCCGGATCCTGCGGCGCCCGAGGTACGCAACGCCGTTTCACTCGCCGTCGACGACAATGATCCGGTCGCACGCCGCATTGCCGCGCAAGGGCAGCCGGATCTGCTGGTTATCGAGCGTGTGCTCAATGACAAAGGCGTGCTGCACAAGCTGATCCGGGTCGAGGATGTACGCGAGACCGTGCCGTTCTTCGGTTCGACTGCGCGGGAAGGGGGCTGGCGTATCGCGATTGTCGATGCGGTGGACGAACTCAACGCTTCCGGGGCCAATGCTTTGCTCAAGGTGCTGGAAGAGCCGCCGGAACGCGCGTTGCTGCTGCTGATCAGCCACTCGGCGTCGCGGGTGCTGCCGACGATCCGGTCGCGGTGCCGCATTTTGCCCCTGCGCCCGCTCGAACAAGCCGATCTTTCGGCTGCCATTGCAGCCGCGACCGGACGCGACGCCGACGATCCGGAAATCGCCGCGGCTACGGCTGCCGCCGACGGCAGCGTGGCGCGCGCGCTGTCGATGCTCAATGGCGATGCGCTCGGATTGCGCCAGAACGCGACGGCGATGCTGGATCGGCTGCCGGCGACGGATACCAAAGCGCTCCACGCGCTGGGCGAAGCCATTGCAGGCACCGATGCGGCGCCGCTCACGGCCTTCCTCGACACCGTCAACGACTGGCTGTCGGCACGGCTTGACCGGGAGCAGGGCGGAATCGCCCGGCTCAACCGGCTCGCAGAGGCATCCGAACGGATCAACGAAGCGGTGCGTGAGGCGGAAACCTACAATCTCGAGCGCAAGCCGCTGGTTTTCAGCGTTTTCGGCTTGCTTGCCGAGGCCACCCGCGGTTGATACCTACCCTCATGTCCGGAAAACCCTATTACATCACCACCGCGATCGCCTATCCGAACGGTGCGCCGCATATCGGCCACGCCTATGAGCTGATCGCGACCGACGCCATAGCCCGCTTTCAACGGCTCGACGGCCGCGACGTATTCTTCCTCACCGGCACCGACGAGCATGGCATCAAGATGCTGCAAACGGCAGTGCGGGAAAAAATAACGCCACGCGAACTGGTCGCGCGCAACGTGCCGCGTTTCCAGGCGATGGTGACGAAATTCAACTGCTCCAACGACGATTACATTCGCACCACTGAGCCGCGCCACTACGCCGCCTCGGTCGGCATCTGGGAAAAGATGCAGGCCAACGGCGACATCTATCTCGACAAGTATTCCGGCTGGTACTCGATCCGCGACGAAGCCTATTACGACGAGAGCGAAACCCGCCTTGATGACAAGGGCCAGCGCCTCGGGCCCCAGGGCACGCCGGTCGAATGGGTCGAGGAAGAAAGCTATTTCTTCCGGCTCTCGAAATATGCCGAACCGCTGCTGAAGCTCTACGAACAGCATCCCGATTTCGTGCTGCCGAAGGAGCGCATGAACGAGGTGGCAAGCTTCGTCCGCAGTGGCCTGAAGGACCTGTCGATTTCCCGCACCACATTCGACTGGGGCGTGCCGGTGCCAGGCGATCCGAAGCACGTGATGTATGTCTGGGTCGACGCGCTGACCAACTACATCACCGCGGTCGGCTATCCGGACACCGACAGCGAGAAATTCAAGAAATACTGGCCGGCAGATTTGCATGTGATCGGCAAGGACATCGTCCGCTTTCACGCCGTGTACTGGCCGGCATTCCTGATGTCGGCTGGCGTCGCGGTGCCGCGCCGCGTTTTCTCCCATGGCTTTCTGTTTAACCGCGGCGAAAAAATGTCGAAGTCGGTCGGCAACGTGATCGATCCGTTCGCTCTTGCCGACGCCTATGGCGTCGATCAGTTGCGCTACTTCCTGCTGCGCGAAGTGCCGTTCGGCCAGGATGGCAATTACAGCCATGAAGTCATCGTCAATCGCACTAACGCCGACCTCGCTAACGATCTGGGTAACCTGGCGCAGCGTTCACTGACCATGGTGGCGCGCCAGCTTGGCGGCGAGGTGCCGAAACCCGGCGTGTTCAGCGATAACGATCAGGCAATCATGAACGCCGCCGACGTGCTGATCGGCAAGGCGCGCGAAGCCATGGCGACACAGCAGCTTCATCACGTTCTTACCGCGGTTTGGTCGGTGGTGGCCGACGCTAATCGCTATTTCGCTGGCGAAGAGCCGTGGGCGCTGGCCAAGACCGATCCGGCGCGACAAGGCACCGTGCTTTATGTCACCGCGGAGGTGATCCGGCAGGTCGCGATCCTGGCGCAGCCGTTCGTGCCGGCTTCGGCCGGCAAGCTGCTTGATCTGCTTGCAGTGCCCGAAGCGGAACGCAATTTCGCGGCACTTGGCGGCAAGCATCGTCTCGCGCCCGGCACGAAGCTTCCCGCGCCTGCGCCGGTGTTTCCGCGCTATGTCGAGCCCGCAGGCAAGGCGGCGGAATGACAACGCTGATCGACAGCCATTGTCATCTGGATTTCCCGGATTTTGCGAGCGAGCTCGACGGTGTGGTCGGCCGCGCGCGTGCAGCGGGCATCGCCCTTATGGTCACGATCTCGACGCGGGTCGCCAAACAGGACGCGCTACTGGCGATCGCCGATCGTTTTGCCGACGTTTATTGCTCGGTCGGCACCCATCCGCACTACGCCCACGAAGAACTCGACATCGGAACCGCAGATCTGGTGGCGCACACGCGCAATCCCAAAGTGGTTGCGATCGGCGAAGCCGGCCTCGACTATCACTACGACAACTCGCCGCGCGAAGCGCAGGAACGCGGATTTCGCAATCACATCGCCGCTGCACGGGAAACCGGTCTGCCGCTGGTCATTCATTCGCGCGATGCCGACGACGACATGGCGCGAATTCTGGAAGAAGAAATGGGGAAGGGGGCCTTCCCTGCCGTGCTGCATTGTTTCACCGGCGGCCCCGACCTGGCGCGCCGCGCTATTGCACTCGGGCTCTATATTTCTTTCACCGGCATCCTGACCTTCAAGAATTCCGGCACGCTTCGTGAAATCGCGGCGTCGCTGCCGGAAGACCGTATTCTGGTCGAGACCGACGCGCCGTATCTTGCGCCCGGAAAGTTTCGCGGCAAACGCAATGAGCCGGCCTTTGTAGTCGAGACTGCCAACATGCTGGCCGAGACCCGCGGCCTGTCGTTCGACGCGGTCGCGCGCCAGACCACGGAAAATTTCTTCAAATTGTTCGCAAAAGTCCCGAGGCCTGCCGCCGCTGCTGCAGGTGGGGATGCGCTCTTGCAGGCTGCGCAAACCTGACAATGACTTTGAAATTCACCATCCTCGGCTGCGGCTCATCCGGCGGCATTCCGCGTCCCGCGCTTGGTTGGGGCGACTGCAATCCTAATAATCCGAAGAACCGCCGCCGCCGCACGTCATTGCTGGCCGAGCGGCGCGACGACGGCGGGCGTCACTCGCATTCTGGTCGATACCTCGCCCGACCTGCGCGAACAGCTTTTGGACGCCGAGGTCGATTGGCTCGATGCCGTGTTCTATACCCATGAGCATGCCGACCACACCCACGGCATTGACGATCTCCGTGCGCTGTTCATCGCGCAGCGCCGCCGGATCGACGTCTACCTTGATGAGCACACTGCCCGTTCGATGCACGAGCGTTTCGACTATTGCTTCAAGTCGCCGCCCGGCAGCGACTATCCGCCGATCTTGACCGAGCATCGGCTGGCGCCTGGCAAGGCGCTTACGATCACGGGGAAGGGCGGCGCCATCACCGCATTGCCGCTCCTGCAGCAGCATGGCGACATCAACTCGATCGGGTTTCGCTTCGGCAACTTCGCCTACTCGTGCGATCTCTCAGGCATGCCGCCCGAGACCGCCGCGGCGCTCCAGGGCCTCGACATCTGGGTTGTCGATGCGCTGCGCTACCGGCCGCATCCGAGCCATCTGTCGCTCGACGAGGCACTCGGATGGATCGAGCGGCTCAAGCCGCGCCGCGCCATCCTGACCAATCTTCACGCCGATCTGGATTTCGACGTGCTCAAGACCAAGCTGCCGCCCGGCGTCGAGCCGGCCTACGACGGCATCACGGTCGAGCTCTCGGAAGCCCAATGAATATGAGGCCTCATCAATATATTCCATAATATGTCTTATGCGAATGACGCTAGCTAGCTGGCTGGTAAGGTCGGTCCTTATCGCAGAACCTCAAAACTGCATTCAATAATCGGACAATCGCCTACCCCGGCGCCCGGCAATCATCGTGATGGCCGATGACTGGCAGAGCTGCCGAGGCATGCTACGCGGACGAAATCGCGCTTCGGGCGAATATTACTTCATCGCCTCATAGACGGCGTGCGTCCAGGCGCCTTCCGGCTTTTTGGTAATGACCGGATCTGATTTGCCGCCCAACAGAATCGAGACGGTGCGATCGAAATCTTTCGGATCCAGCTCTTCGTTACCCGGATCGAGCAGCTTGCCGATTTCGCCCATCATGCGTTTCTGATCCTTCTCGGTCTTCGAACCGGTGGTATCGGTCGCAAGAATGATCTTCACCGCTTCGTCCTCATGGACTTTGGCGTAATTCCAGCCCTTGACCGAGGCTTGGACGAATTTCGCCATCTTGGCGACGAAGGCTGGGTCCTTCAGTTTCGGTTCCATGGCCCAGAGGCCATCCTCAAGCGTGTTGACGCCTTCTTTCTCGTAATTGAACACGACAAGGTCGCTCGGCTTATAGCCGCCGTCGATCACCTGCCAATATTCGTTGTAGGTCATCGCCGAGACGCAGTCGGCCTGCTTCTGCAGGATCGGATCGACGTTGAAGCCTTGCTTGATGACGGTCACGCCGGTCGGGCCGCCTGTGGTCGGGATATCCAGCTTCGACATCCAGTTCAAGAATGGGTATTCGTTGCCGCCGTACCAGATGCCGATCTTCTTGCCGCGGAAATCTTGAGGCTTGGTGATGCCGGTGTCCTTGCGGCAAACCAGCTCCAGGCCTGAATGCTTAAAGGTCTGCGAAATGTTGACCAGCGGCACGCCCTTTTCGCGCGACGCCAATGCTGACGGCACCCAATCGACCACGACATCGGCGCCGCCGCCGGCGATCACTTGCGGTGGAGCGACGTCCGGACCGCCGGGATTGATCGTTACGTCGAGGCCGGCGTCTTTGTAGAAGCCTTTCTCCTTGGCAACGAAATAACCGGCGAACTGCGCTTGGGCCACCCATTTCAATTGGATCGTTACTGAATCGGCGGCATGCGCCGTGCCGAGCGAAAGTCCCAGAACCGACGCTGCCGTTATCAAAGTCATGTTTCTCATTTGTTGCTCCAACAAGGTGCGAACCGCCGAGTCAGGTCCGGTAGGATGGATGCCAGAAGGTCGTCGCACGCTCGGCGAGCGCGACAATTCCGTAGAAAGCCATGCCGGCGATAGCCGCCAGCGCGATCTCCGCCCACACCATATCGAGCGCCATACGGCCGGCCTCGATGGAGATGCGAAAGCCTATCCCCACTGTCGGTGTGCCGAAGAATTCCGCGACGATCGCGCCAATAAAGGCGAGCGTCGAATTGATCTTGAGTGCGTTAAAGATGAAAGGCATCGCCGCTGGCAGGTAAAGCTTGTGCAGCGTCTGCCCCGGTGCGGCACCGTAGGAGCGCATCAGATCGCGCTCGATGTGCCCGGCGGCGTTGAGGCCGGCGAGCGTATTCACCAGCATCGGGAAAAAGGTGATGACCACCACGACCGCGGCCTTCGATGGCCAATCGAACCCGAACCACATTACCATGATCGGCGCGATGCCAACGATCGGCAGCGCGGAAACGAAATTGCCGACCGGCAACAGGCCGCGGCCCAAGAAGGTGTAACGGTGTGCAATGATTGCAACGAGGAATCCCGCGCCGCAGCCGATGATGTAGCCGGAGAGCACACCGAGGATGAAGGTCTGGAAGAAATCCTGCCACAGCGTCCACAGCGACCCAAAGAAGCGAACGGCGATCATGCTCGGTGGCGGGAACAGAACTGGCGGTACGCCAAAGCCGCGCACGGCGACTTCCCAGAGGTAAAAGATGAAAGCGCCGAACAGGAGCGGGATCGCCAGATCGAATACACGGGACGCGACCTTGTCGTACGGACGGAAAGACGCAAGCCGCGCTACCGCAAGCCAGGCCCCTCCCCAGTTTGCCAGCACCGCGAGCCAGAAGCCCCACGCGGCAGAACCGGCGACGCTGGTGTCGTTCAACAGCGCGAGCGTCATATAACAGCCGAGCAAGACACCGGCGAACGTCACGACAATCGACGCACTCAGCGGTAAAAATGCCGCGCTGACGTAGAGCGCCGCTGCGAGCACCGCCGCGATCAGGAGACCCGGCCGTGCAATCAATCCAACCGTTGGCTCGTTCGAGATCGGCACGATCACGGCGGCCAGCATGCCGAGCGCCGCCAGAAACAAATAACCCGAGCCGCTGCCAGCTCATGGGCTTGTCCCTGCCCCATGATTTGACCCATGGCCTGCCCAACCCACTTCTCGACCAGACTGACGAAACCGATCAGCCCAACAGCCAGCATCGAAGCCGCAACAAGAGCCGCCCAGATCTGCACGGTCTGTCCGTAGTAAGAGCCAGCCAGCAGTCGTGCGCCGATGCCGGCCTGCGCACCGGTTGGCAATTCTGCGACGATCGCACCGATCAGCGAGATCGTGATCGAGACTTTGAGGCTCGTGAACAGGAACGGCACCGACGACGGCCAGCGCAGCTTCCAGAAGATCTGCGAAGGCGTTGCCGACCAGGTGCGCATCAGATCGCGCTGGATCGGGTCAGGAGAGTTCAGCCCCTTCACCACCCCGATCGTGACCGGAAAGAAACAGAGATAGGCCGATATGATGGCTTTTGGCAAAAGCCCGCGCAGCCCGATCGATCCTAAAACAACGATCACAATCGGCGCGACGGCCAGTATCGGCACCATCTGCGAACAGATGATCCATGGCAGCAAACTTTTTTGGAAGATCCGTATGTGGACGATCAGGACAGCGAGCATGATGCCGAAGCTCGCGCCGAGCAGAAATCCAAGAAACGTCGCGGAGAGCGTTACCCAGCTGTGATAAACGAGGCTGCGCGGCGAAGTAATCGGCCAGCCGAATACATCGTCGGCGAAGGTCGCGACGATCTGGTGCGGCGCCGGCAATAGCGGACGTTCCGCATTAAGCGTGCTCTCGATCAGCTCGCTGGTCGTGTAGGACGTTCCGTCCCGCTCGAAAGCGTCGCGAACGATATCGAGGTTCATCAAAACCGCCGCGACGTACCAGATGACGATGATGGCTGCGACGATCACAAGGACCGGCGCACTCCGGGCCACCGCCGGATGCCAACGGATCGCGGCAGGGCGGGCCGATGAGATTGCGCTAATACTCATGGCGACTGATGGCCCCTACTCGTCATAGGAATGGCCGGACCGCAGGCCGGAGCGGACACGTTGCGCGATCTTCAGAAACTCTGGCGTTTCTCGGACTTCGAGCGTGCGGTCGCGCGGAAAATTGCAGTCGATGATGTCGATGATCCGGCCCGGCCGCGGCGACATGACCACAATCTTGCTGGAGAGAAACACCGCTTCAGGAATCGAATGGGTGACGAAGACAACCGTCTTCCTGGTCTGGTCCCAAAGCCGCAAAAGCTGTTCGTTGAGATGGTCACGCACGATTTCGTCGAGCGCGCCGAACGGTTCGTCCATCAGCAAAAGCGCCGGCTCGAACGACAACGCGCGTGCGATCGAAGCGCGCTGCTGCATACCACCGGAAAGTTGCCACGGATATTTTCGCTCGAAACCTGTGAGGTTGACGAGCGCGAGATAATCTTTAACCCGCTTCGCCCGGTCCGCCGCCCCTACTCCCATGATCTCCAGCGGCAAGGCGACGTTGCGTTCGATCGTGCGCCACGGATAGAGCGCCGGCGCTTGAAAGACATAGCCATAATGGCGCTGCAGGCGTGCGATCTCCGGCGACACGCCATTGACCTGGATTGTTCCGGATGTCGGCTGTTCAAGATCGGCGATGACGCGCAACAAGGTGGTCTTGCCGCAACCCGACGGGCCAATGAATGAAACGAAATCGCCCTCGGCGACGTCGAGATCGACCCCGGACAGTGCCTGAACTTCACCGTCCGACGTCTCAAACGTCAGCGAGACGTTTTGCGCGTGCACGGCCAGATTTTCGACCGCTGCGGTCGGGAGGATGGAAGGATTGATGTCCGGCGCACGCATGCTTGGCTCATTCCCGGGAACTCCGGGACATAGATGCAAAAGCCGTGCTGTGTTCTTTCCCAGGAGCTATCTAGCCCAAGAGCTATCCGACCTCAGGAGCTAGCGCCAGTTACCACCATTTTTAGCTCCGAAAGGATCGCAGCGATTGCTCCACGCCCAATATTTGCACACCCTGAGAGCAAATTGAGCAACGACGTGAGTGGCAAGCCGCGGCGGTAAAACCAACTCAGGTGCACTCTTCAGACCGGTCGGTCCGTGCAAAATCGTCTCCTCGGGAGAGGGATATTTTTTCGCGGATGGCATGGGACCTGCTTGCCGATGCGGGGGCCGGCGATGACATAGCCCGGAGGGATTCATGGAAGTCGGCGTCTTTATCCCCATCGGCAACAACGGTTGGCTCCTGTCGGAGAATGCACCTCAATACCGGCCGACATTCGAGCTAAACAAGCAAGTTGTACTTGCCGCCGAGAAGTACGGGCTGGACTTCGCACTTTCGATGATCAAGTTGCGCGGCTTTGGCGGCAAGACGGAGTTTTGGGATCACAATTTAGAGTCCTTCACGCTGATGGCGGGACTCGCGGCGGTTACATCGACTATCAGACTTTTCGCCACGTCGGCGACGTTGGTCATGCCGCCTGCCATCGTCGCGCGGATGGCTTCGACGATCAACTCGATCAGCAACGGCCGTTTCGGGCTGAACGTGATAACCGGATGGCAGCGCCCGGAATATTCGCAAATGGGCATGTGGCCCGGCGACGAGTACTTCGCCAAACGCTATCAATATCTATCCGAGTACGTCGAGGTTTTGCGTGAGCTTTGGGCGACCGGCCGATCTGACTTCAAAGGACAATTCTTCAAAATGGACGATTGCCGGGTGAGCCCTCGTCCGCAGGCTGCGGTGAAAATTATCTGCGCCGGTCAAAGCGATGCGGGACTGGCCTTCACGGCAAAGTACGCCGATTACAATTTTGCGTTGGGCAAGGGCATCAATACCCCCACAGCCTTCGCGCCGGTCAACGAACGGCTCAAGGCCGCGACCGATAAAACCGGGCGTTCCGTTGCTTCCTATCTTCTGTTCATGATTATCGCCGAAGAAACCGATGATGCGGCCATGGCTAAGTGGGAGCACATCAAGTCGGGGGCTGATCATGAGGCGATCGCCTGGCTCGCCCAACAAGGTGCGGCAGACAAAACTTCCGGCGCGGACACCAATGTGCGGCAATTGACGGATTTAACATCAGCGGTAAATCTTAACATGGGAACGCTTGTCGGCTCTTATGCCAGCGTGGCGCGTATGCTCGACGAAATCGCGATGGTCCCCGGTACAGGCGGCGTTCTGCTGACCTTCGACGATTTTCTCAAAGGCATAACGAACTTTGGCGAGCGTATTCAACCGCTCATGGTCAGCCGCAAGAACGTAAAGATCCCGGAGGCCGCTTGATGGATGCCGCATCTACCGGTTACAGACCCCCGATAACGAGGACCGGCGAGGTCACGATACCTGCCAGGCCCGAGGCTCTGACGGTTAGAGCGAACGAGACGGCGGTGATCGTCGTCGACATGCAAAACGCCTACGCCTCGAAGGGCGGATACATCGACGTCGCCGGGTTCGACATTTCTGGCGCGGCGGCCGCCGTCGATCAGACCAGGAAAGTGCTCGACGCTGCACGGACAGGCGGCATCCCTATTATCTACTTCCAGAACGGATGGGACAAAGATTACATCGAGGCTGGCGGCCCGGGCTCGCCGAACTGGCACAAGTCCAATGCTTTGAAGACGATGCGTGCGCGTCCCGAGCTTGAGGGTACGCTGCTTGCCAAAGGCACCTGGGATTACGCCATCGTCGACAGCCTCGCTCCGCAACCGGGCGACATTGTTATCCCGAAGACCCGTTATAGCGGTTTCTTCAACACCAACGTCGACAGCGTGTTGCGCGCGCGCGGCATCCGCAATCTCGTGTTCACCGGCATCGCCACCAACGTTTGTGTTGAATCATCGCTCCGGGACGCATTCCATCTCGAATATTTCAGTGTCGTTCTTGAAGACGCCACCCATCATGTGGGACCGAGCTTCATCCAGCAGGCCACGCTTTATAACGTCGAAAAATTCTTTGGCTGGGTTTCGACGGTCGCTGACTTCTGCGGCGCCATCACTCAGATTGCTCCCCTCACCGACTGAAAGGTGTCTCATGTCCAAAACCGCTATCATTCCGGCCGGCAGTGGTGTGCCGCTTGCGCCCTATTCACCCGGCACTCTTGCTGACGGCATCGTCTATGTTTCCGGCACGCTGGCCTTCGATAAGGACAACAACGTCATCCATGTCGGAGACGCTGCCGCGCAGACCCGGCACGTGCTTGAGAGTATCAAGTCAGTGATCGAGACCGCGGGCGGCACCATGGCCGACGTCACCTTCAATTCAATCTTCATCACGGATTGGGCCAACTACGGCGCGGTCAACAAGGTCTATGCAGAATATTTCCCCGGTCCGAAGCCCGCTCGCTACTGCATTCAATGCGGGCTGGTGAAGCCGGACGCCTTGGTCGAAATCGCCAGCGTTGCTCATATCAACAAGCCCTGAAGCACGACCGGCGCCCGCCGTTCAACGTGTCTTGCGAAGCGGCCAAAGAGTAATGCGCTACGACATCTTCGGAAACGCCGACGCGGATGCAGCAACGATCGTATTGTCGGCTGGACTCGGTGGTCTGGGTGGTTTCTGGCGGCCGCAGTTCGAGGCTCTTGGACAACGCTTCCGCGTGATCACCTACGATCATCGCGGCACCGGGAAGAATGCCGAAAGCCTGTCAGACGGCTACGCCATCGCCGATATGGCAGACGACGTTGTTGAGATCCTGGACGATTCCGGCAGCGTCCGCTGTCATTTCATTGGCCACGCGCTTGGCGGACTTGTTGGCCTTGATATCGCTCTTCGCATGTCCTCGCGACTGGCGAGCCTGGTGCTCGTCAATGCCTGGTCGACGGTGGATACTCACACCCTGCGCTGCTTTGAGGTGCGCAAAGCGTTACTCGATCACGTCGGGCCGGAGGCCTATGTCCACGCGCAGCCAATCTTCCTCTATCCAGCCGCGTGGCTGTCCCAGCATCAAGCAACGATCGTTCGCGAGGAAGAGCACAACAACGCCAATTTCCAGGGCGTGGACAATCTGACGAGACGACTGGAGGCATTGCTGGCGTTCGATGCCGGGGGAAGTCTCGGCGAGATCAGAACGCCGACACTGGTGATAGCCGCGCGGGACGATGTGCTGGTGCCTTACACCTGCTCACAAACGCTGGCGGGCGGCATTCAACATGCCAGGCTTTGGCTCACCCCTGAGGGCGGTCATGCCTGCTCGGTAACCGATCCTGGGCCTTTTAACGAGACGCTGCTTGATTTTCTCACGGGTGTGGACCTCGTCGCCGCTGGTGTGCCGGCGCGCGTCTTATGATTCACGCGACGCTTTTCGATACAGTCGGGGCGCGCTCGCTGCGCGATTAATTACGAAGGAGATTTCCGATGGCGGTCAAAGTAATCGACCACCCCCTGGTGCAGCACAAGTTGAGCTTGATCCGCCGGAAGGAAACGTCGACCAACGAATTTCGTCAGTTGGTAAGGGAAGTTGGTCCGATGTTGCTTTACGAAGCGACACGCGATCTGCCCGTGACGCTTCGCGAGATCGAGACACCGCTCGAGCGGATGGACGCACCCTTTCTTGCGGGAAAGAAACTTTGCCTCGTTCCTGTCTTGCGCGCGGGGCTCGGGCTCGTCGACTCCATGGTTTGTGCCGTCCCCTCCGCCCGGGTTGGACACCTTGGGCTTTACCGTGACCCGAAGTCGCTCGAAGCCGTCCAGTATTTCTGCAAGATGCCGGACGATCTCGGCGCGAGATGCGTGATCGTTGCCGATCCAATGCTCGCAACCGGCAATTCTGCGGTTGCGGCCCTGACCCTACTGCGCGAGATGGGCGCGCGCCAAATCAAACTGATCTGTTTGCTTGCTGCGCCGGAGGGCCTCAGACAAGTCGAAGCCGCCCATCCGCAGGTCGAAATATTCACAGCGGCGATCGACGCATCGCTCAATGACCACGCCTATATCCTGCCAGGCCTGGGAGATGCAGGTGACCGTCTTTTCGGAACCAAGTAAGCGGAGCGAAGCAATCCCGGCCGCACTTCACCGTCACCAGACGCCGGGCACCAAACGCCAATGGACCCGGGCAGCGTAATCCGTGTAGCCCGGAAGCTCGGCGTGCAGCACGCCGTCCTCGGTGATCACGCGGTACAACAGGAATGGCACGGTGCAGACAGTCAGCATCAGCGCCGCGTACCAGGAGCCTAGCGCGATGCCGCTCGCAACAACGAACACGATGCCCGCAAGATAGCCCGGATGCCGGATCACGGCGTAAGGTCCAGTCGTAATCACGTGTTGGCCGCGGTCGAATTGGATGCGAACGACCGAAGAGAAGAACCGGTTGACCACCATCGCCCAAAGCGCCAGCGCGAAGCCGGCGGCCATTGCGATAAGGCCGAACGCCTGGAGCCACCCCGGAACCCCATCGCTCCAGTGGTATCGGCCGCGATCAAGGCCGGCGACGATATAGTGCGCAATCAGCACAATCGTAAAAAGGCGCAATGCCAATGGGGGCTTCTGGCCGCCCGGACGCATCCGTTCGCGGGCCAGATCGGGGTCCACCCACACCATGGACGCGACGAAAACAGCCGCCAGAAGAGCCAGGTAAATCCAGAACGAGACAAACTTGACCGTTCCGGCTGACGCAAACAACACCGCCGCCGTAATGGCGAAAAAAGCGATGGTCTGCAGAAGGGCCGAGGCCGGCATTGTTTTCGGACGCATCTGATCGATCACGGAACAAACTTTGTGCGCAGTACGCTGAAACACAAGAGCCGCCGCGGACAAGTGAGCAGTATCAATGCGCCAAGCAATCCGGTGCAAAACCCAGGATTTCCGCTGCCCGCGCTCTTCGCCAGCATGGAGGTCTGATACGGTTCTTGCAAACGGTGCGAGACCCCTCATGATCCCCTCCCGCGATATCGACCGTCTACTCGCCATCATGGCGGCATTGCGGACGCCAAAAACCGGCTGCCCTTGGGATCTCGAACAGAACTTCGCGACCATCGCGCCGTACACGATCGAGGAAGCGTACGAAGTCGCCGATGCGATTGAGCGTGACAATCTCGACGACCTCAGGGAAGAGCTTGGCGATCTCCTGCTTCAGGTCGTGTTTCACGCCCGCATGGCGCAGGAGCAAGGGTCGTTCGATTTTGGAGATGTGGTCGAGACGTTGACGCAAAAGCTCATCCGCCGCCATCCGCATGTGTTCGCTGACGAGCAGGGCCACACCGCTCAGGCCGTCAAAGGCCTGTGGGAGCGGATCAAGTCGGAGGAGAAGGCCGCGCGCGGCGTTTCAGAGAAAGCCGGAGCCCTTGCCGGCGTGCCGGTTGGACTCCCTGCCCTGACGCGCGCGCTTAAGCTTCAAGACAAGGCCGGCAAGGTTGGCTTCGACTGGAACGATCCGCGCGCCGTGTTGAGCAAGATCCGGGAGGAAGCCGACGAGATTGAAGCTGTACTCGACAGCGACCAGGCCAGTGCGGCAGCCGAGGTCGGCGATCTTTTATTCGCTGCCGTCAATCTGGCGCGACATCTCGACGCCGATCCGGAAGCGGTACTGCGGCAAACCAATCAGAAATTCGAACGGCGCTTTGCTTCAATCGAAACCGCGTTAGCCGCTCAAGGCAAGGTCCCGAAGCAAGCGACGCTCGCTGAGATGGATGCGCTATGGGATGACGCAAAAGCCAAGGAGCGCGCCTGACGGAGCGTCGTTAAGGTTTTAGAGCATGATCCGGAAAAGTGGACTTCCGGTTTTCCGAAAAGATCATGCTCTAACTGGAAATCTAGACCGTGATCCGATTCAACTTGATCGGATCACGGTCTAGGGTTGGATAAGCCCGGCGGTCCGCGGCAACCACAACGCAATACCCGGAAAGAACGTCACCAGCACGACGATCGCCAGCATCGCCACGATGAAAGGCGGCATCTCGCGAAAAATTGCCCATAGCGGCGTGCCGGTCAATCCGCTCATCACGAACAGCAGCAAACCGTGGGGCGGCAGCGTCAGTCCCACCATCATGTTGAGCACGACGACAATGCCGAAATGCACGAGGTCGATATTAAGCCCCTGGGCGATCGGCACCAGAAGAGGCACGATGACCAGCAAGATCGTCACCTCATCCAACACTATTGCGAGAAGGAGCATGAGGACGTCGACGCAAAGAAGAAATTCGGTTGGCGACAAATTCCAGGCCAGGAGAGTGGATTGGATAAGCTGCGGCACACCCTCGTTCGCGACCGCGTAGTTGAAGACGAAAGCTCCGGCCATGATCAGCGCGATCATCGCCGTTGCACGGACGGTGTTCGAGATCACGGCAACCAGCTGCGGCAGACGCAACGACCGGTAAACAATAAGCGCCAAGAGGAGCGCATAGCTTGCGGCGATTGAAGCGGCTTCCGTGGGCGTTGTGACGCCAGAATAGATGAGGCCAAGCAGGATCGCCGGCAGCGCCATCGGTAGCAAGGCCTGCGCGAAGACCGCCGGCATTTCCGCCCAAGTCAGTCTCGGTTCGCGTGGAAAAGCACGGCGGCGTGCCACGATCGCGATTACGACCATCATCGACAGCGCCATGATACCCGCGGGGATAAGCCCGCCCAGGAACATGGCGCCAACCGACGCATTCGCGATCAGCGCGTAGAAGATCATTGGAATCGATGTCGGCATCAGCGGACCGAGCGTCGCCGATACGACCGACGTGGCGGCGGCGAAACCCGGCGGGTAGCGGCCGTTCTTGGCCATCATCCGCGCCACGATCAGTCCGGGGCCGGACGCGTCAGCAATGGCGCTGCCGCTCATGCCGGAAAAGATAAGGTTGGTGACCACATTTACCTGCGCGAGGCCGCCTGGCAGATGTCCAACCATTGCGGCGCCAAACCGCAGCAGACGTTCGATGACGCCGCTCACGTTCATCACATTGGCGACGAAAATGAACATCGGCACGGCGATGAGCAGATAGCTGTTGTAGAGACCGTTCATCGTCTGATCGACGACAAGACCGACGTCCTGATGGGTGGCGATCAGATAGACGAAACCTGCCGCCAGCATGGATAAACCGAGCGGTGCGCCCAGCACGGCCGCCAGCGTGAAGACCCCCAGCAGAACCCACAGTCCCACCGACACCCCTGCCCCCACTCGTCGTCTAAATTTCGCTACGCCAACCGGAGCCGAGAAGCTTTGTACCGCTCAGGAAAGCGCGTGCGATCACGGCCACGAGGAAAATGCCAAAGCACGCATAGACCCAGTCCAACGGCAGATTGAGCACCGGCGTGTGCTCGCGCCACAGGAAACCGATGTAGTCGAGCGAGCCGGGCAACGCCCAGGCAAAAATGCCGCCGATCAATGCCACGCGCGCGATTGCGACATATCGCTTGGTTTCGTCGGGCAGAAGCCGGTAGATCAGATCGAAGCTGATCTGCTCTTTGTCGCGCAGCAGAAATGCATTCGTCCAGAAGATGATCCAGACAAAAAGGATCACAAGCACTTCATCGGCCCACACCGCTTCGTCGTGCTCGAAGTAGCGAGTAAAGATCTTGTAGTTGAAGATCAGGAATACAGCCGCGAACATGACGCAGGCAGTCCAGTCGGCGAGCTTTCGAAGCCGTGATCCAAGCACGCTGATAGCGCGCGGTGATGGCGCTTCATCAGGCATGACGCGTCAGGCCTTTTGGACACGCTGCAAGCCCGCTGCGTCCCACGCCTTGGCGAGGTCGGAGTCGGCATAGACCTTGTCGGCCGAGGCGCGGAACGGGCCGAGATCGACCGCATCGACGGCAAGCCCACGCTCCGCCAGTGCCTGTGCGATCGCCTTTTCGTCGGCAAGCCGGGCTTCGCTGCCGGATATCGCGGTCTTGAGGCATGCGTCGCCAAGAGCTTTTTTCTGATTGGCGTTCAGCTTGTCCCATACCGGTGTAGCGATGGCGAAAAATACCGGCTGCACCATGTGCGAGGTCAAAAGGACCTGTTCACTGACCTCGTAAAACTTTGCGGCGTTGAGAATTGAGAGCGGATTCTCCTGCCCATCCACGGTGCCGGTCTTCATCCCGAGATAGACTTCGGGCATGCCCATAGGCACAGGAGTCACGCCAAGAGTTCGGCCGAGCAGAAGCCATTCCGGTCCTGCTGGCATGCGCATCTTGATGCCGGCCATGTCGGCTGGGCTTTTGACGTTGCGCTTTTGCCGCAGGCTGACCTGACGCGTGCCGAGGTAGTGCGTCGCGAGGATATTGATCCCCATCTTGGCGGCGACGGCTTTGCCGAAATCGCTGCCGATCGGTCCGTCGAATACACGGCGGAGCTGGGCGTAGTCGCTCAACAGATAACCGCGATTGAAATAGCCCAACTCGGGGATCTGCTGCGCGACCTCGAAAGTCGTCATCGAGCTCATCTCGAGATTGCCGCGCTGAAGCGCCGGCACCTCGGTGCCCTGTTTGAATAGCGTTGAGGCGGGATGCACGCTGACATCGAGGCCGACATTTGCGGCTGTAACGTCGGCTTTAAGCTGCTCGAGAGCTTTGTTGAGAAAGTCGGACGGCGGCGCCGCGGTCGAGATGCGTATCTGGATCGGCGCCTGTGCGCGGCTTTGCCCCGAAAAGCCGAGCATCGCGGTTCCGGTTACGCCGGCCAGGAATTGTCTGCGCGTCGCCATTCTGCGCGCCGCCATGGCAAACCTCCCTAATGCTTCGCATGCTCGAACCGAGCGCGTACCGCGTTGGCTTTATCCGGCGCGGCACGCACGGTCATCGCAATGCGGCCGCTGTCGTTGTCCGCCAATTTGCTGATCACTTCGGTGTGGCGGTAAAGCCAGCTCACACCAGCGCCGTCGCTGGGATCAAGATCGAGTTCGATCAACACACGGCCAACGGAAAGCCGCACCTCGATCGCTGCATTGAGGGCATCGATGCCCTGCCCCGTAACCGCCGAGACCAGGACCGGCCGCTCTTCGGCCGGCCGGCGCTCGGCAATGTTGGCAAGGCGTGCACGCTCTTCCGCGTCAATGCGGTCGATTTTGTTCCAGACCTCGATCAGCGTCTGCTTATGTTCGGGATCGTTCTGCGGATCGATGCCGAGCTGGCTCAGGACTTTTTCGACGTCGTGAAGTTGCGCATCGGCATCATCGTGAGTGACGTCGCGCACATGCAGGATCACATCAGCTTCGATCACCTCTTCCAGCGTGGCTCGAAACGCCGCGATGAGCATGGTCGGCAGGTCTGAGATGAAACCGACGGTGTCCGACAGGATCATGCGCGAACCGTGCGGCAGATCGACCGCCCGGAGGGTCGGATCGAGAGTGGCGAACAGCATATCGGCGGAAAGCACTTTCGCCTGTGTCATGCGATTGAACAGCGTCGACTTGCCGGCATTGGTGTAGCCGACCAGAGCGACGATTGGATACGGCACGCGGCGTCGGCTCTCGCGATGCAATTCGCGGGTGCGTTTGACCTTGGTGAGTTCGCCTTCGATTTTGGCGAGGCGCTCCTCGATCATGCGCCGGTCCGCTTCGAGTTGTGTCTCGCCGGGACCGCCGAGGAAACCAAAGCCGCCGCGCTGGCGCTCAAGGTGGGTCCACGAGCGTACCAGCCGGCTTTTTTGATACGTCAGATGCGCGTGTTCGACTTGCAGCGCGCCTTCACGGGTCCGCGCGCGGCGACCGAAAATTTCCAAAATCAAGCCAGTGCGGTCGATGACTTTCGCGCCCCACGCCTGTTCCAGGTTACGCTGCTGCACAGGAGTGAGCGCACAGTCCATCACCACGATGCCGGCGTCGTGGGTTTTGACCAGACCTGCGATCTCGTCGACCTTGCCTTTGCCCAGATAGGTCGCCGGACGAAGCGCGTTGAGCGTGACGATACCCGATTGCTCGACCTCGAGATCAATAGCACAGGCAAGCCCGACGGCTTCATCGAGCTTTGCTTCAGGCGTCCGGTCGGCGCTCGCCGCTGTACGGCGCAGCACCGGTTCGACGACCAGCGCGCGGCCGGTCGCCGAGCCCGAAGGACTCAGCCGGTTGGAACTCGTGTCGCGAGGACGCGGCTCCAATCAGATCTTGTCCGTGCCGAGCGGCTCTTCAGCGCCTTCGAAGAGCTGCACCGGGTGCCCGGGCATGATGGTCGAAATCGCGTGCTTGTAGACAAGCTGCGAATGTCCATCGCGTCGCAACAGCACGCAGAAATTATCGAACCAGGTCACCACACCCTGAAGCTTCACGCCGTTCACCAGGAAAATGGTGAGCGGAATTTTGGCTTTGCGGACGTGATTGAGGAAGGTGTCTTGCAGATTTTGTGCGCGTTCGGCTGCCATGGCCGTTGTTCCGTTCTTGTCGCGCGGGCCCCAGAACCCGCGGGTCTTTTCTTGTGTCTCGTCAATTTATGACGCGCCTAAAGCCCCATTTTTCCAATCGGGACCGGGAGGGCCCGAAGCCTCTCCATTAGAAGGCCCGTTGCGGAGCGATGCAAGCCCAACTTCGACCTATTTCTAGGCACATTTACGCTATTCGACCTCGGCAAAGCGATGAAACTCCCGCCGGAGCGCGGTTGCGACCGGGCCGGGCCTGCCGTCGCCGACGGTGTGACCATCGATCCGCACGACCGGCATCACGATCTGAGTGGCCGAGGTGATGAAGGCCTCACGAGCCGCATAAGCCTCGTCGAGCTTAAAACCCCGCTCCTCAAACGACAGCCCCTGGCCTTTGGCGGTCTCCATGGTCACGGCACGGGTAATGCCGCGCAGGATGGCGTGGTCGGCATGCCGGGTAACGAGCATGCCGTCCTTGGTAACGATCCAGGCATTGGCGGAGGCGGCTTCGGTAATGGCGCCGTCCTTATCGACCAACCAGGCTTCGCGGGCGCCCTTGTCGATGGCGGACTGACGCGCCAAGGCATTGGGTAATAGTCCCACCGTCTTGATATCGACCCTGCCCCAGCGGTTATCAGGCACGCTGACAACGGCGATGCCGGCTTTGGCCTGCGCTTCGCCGCGCACGAGATTGAGCGATCGCGCCGTTGCGACCACTGTCGGCGTGATTTCGGGTTGCGGAAACGCCAGATCGCGTCTGGCGACGCCGCGGCTGATTTGCAGGTACACAAGGCCGTAACCGATGCGATTGCGCACAATGAGCTCGTGCAGCACGATCCCGAGTGCCGCGAGAGACATTGGCAGCTTGATACGGAGCTCGCCGAGCGAGCGTTGCAGGCGTTCAAAGTGTCGCCGTTGGTCGACGAGCCGGCCGCCTCTCACCTCGCAGACTTCATAAACTGCATCAGCAAATTGATAGCCTCGATCCTCGACATGGACCTTGGCATCACGAAACGGCAGGTAGCGGCCGTTGACGTAGGCAATCCGCGACATGACCTTAATCGATACCGAGCGCCTTGAGCTTGCGGTGCAACGCCGAACGCTCCATTCCCACAAACTCAGCGGTGCGCGAAATATTGCCGTCGAACCGGCTAATCTGCGCCAGTAGATATTCGCGTTCGAACACCTCGCGCGCCTCTCGCAAGGCGAGCGTCATCAAATGCTCGCCGCCATTCGCGCTCGGCATGTTCGGGATCATCGAACTCACGTCCTGCGGCAACATCGAGGCAGTGATCGTTGCGGACGGCTCGCCGCCGGCAAGGATCATCAAACGTTCGACGTTGTTGCGCAGTTGCCGGACATTGCCTGGCCAGTCATGGGACTGCAGCACCGCGAGCGCATCAGGGCCGACGGTGCGCTTCGGAAGGCCGGTGGTCTGAGAAATCTGGGTCATGAAATAGTCGACCAGTTCGGGAATATCCTCGCGTCGTTCGGCTAATCCCGGGACGCGGATCGGCACGACGGAGAGCCGATGATATAAGTCCTCGCGAAATTTTCCTGACGCGATATCGGCTTCGATGTTGCGGCCGGTCGAGGACACGATGCGTACGTCGACGGTTACTTTGGTGCTGCCGCCGACGCGCTGGAAGGTTTGATCGACCAGTACACGCAAAATCTTGTTTTGCGTCTCGCGCGGCATGTCGGCGATTTCATCGATGAACAACGTGCCGCCGTGCGCTTCTTCAAGCGCGCCGACTTTGCGGGCGTGGCTGCCGTTGGTGCCTCCCTCGACGCCAAACAGCTCCACTTCCATATGTTCTGGCGTAATGGCGGCGGCGTTGATCACCACGAACGGGCCGCTGGCACGGGCGGAAAGGCCGTGAATAGTGCGGGCAGCGAGCTCTTTGCCGGAACCAGACGGCCCAATGACAAGAATGCGGCTGTTGGTGGGGGCCACTTTCTCGATCGTCTGACGCAGTTGGTTGGCTGTCGGAGAATGACCGACCACCGTCGCGGCAAGCGGCGCGTGCTGCTTGAGTTCCTTTACCTCGCGTCTCAATCGCGAGTTTTCGAGCGCTCGATCGGCTACGAGGAGCAGCCGGTCAGCCTTAAACGGCTTCTCGATGAAATCGTAGGCGCCTCGTTTGATTGCCGACACTGCGGTTTCGATATTGCCGTGCCCTGAAATCATGACGATCGGCAACTCAGGGTGCTCGATTTTGAGAGCATCGAGTAGTTGCAAACCGTCGAGCCGGCTGCCTTGCAGCCAGATGTCGAGAAACACAAGACTCGGTCGCCGCGCCACGATGGCCGCGAGCGCGTCATCGCTGTCGCGCGCGGTGCGGGCGCCGTGGCCCTCGTCTTGCAGGATGCCCGCGACTAGTTCGCGGATATCCGCTTCGTCATCGACGATCAGGATATCGGATGCCATGGTCTACCATCGCCCTGTTACTATCCTTGGTCATTCTGCCGCTTGGTGCGGTTCGATTTGTTGTGCGGCGGGAGCCGAAACCTCTGCCGCAAAACGTAATTGCATCCAGGCGCCGCGGGCGCCGGGAATCTTCTCCGAAGCATCGCGAAGCTCGATTTTGCCGCCGTGCTCCTCGAGAATGCGCCCGACAATGGCAAGGCCAAGTCCGGTGCCCTTCTCGCGGGTCGTAACGTAAGGCTCTAGCAGTTTTGCGCGGTTTTCCTTCGGCAGGCCGATACCGTTATCGATCACATCGATGACGATATCTTTGTCGTCGCGTTGCGCGCTGACGATGATGCGGCCTCGACCGCCAAGCTCGCTTTCCGGTATAGCGCCAATCGCTTCGGTAGCGTTCTTGACGATATTGGTCAGCGCCTGAGAGATCAGCCGGCGGTCGATCCGTGTCGGCATAACTTCGGACGGCAACTCAACGACGAAATCGATATCGGGATGAGCGACGCGGAGCAGAAACACGACCTGCCGAACGGTGTCGGCCAGATCCTCGTCCGCCATAACCGCCTTCGGCATCCGCGCAAAGCGTGAGAACTCGTCGACCATTCGTTTAATGTCATCGACTTGGCGCACGATGGTGTCGGTGCATTGCTGGAAAACGCCATCATCATCGGCGATAACCTTGCCGTATTTGCGGCGCAACCGCTCCGCCGATAGTTGAATCGGCGTCAGCGGATTTTTGATTTCATGGGCAATACGGCGCGCGATGTCGGCCCAGGCCGAGGACCGCTGCGCCAGCACCAGCTCGGTAATGTCGTCGATGGTGATGACGTAGCCATGCTCGGCGTCGGTGGTCTGCTCGCTGGTGACCCGAACGGAGAAATTTCGCTCCTGGCCGTCGCGGCTGAGCGTGACTTGGCGCTGAACAAGACGCTGATTGCTAAGACGCGCAGTCTGGAAAATCTCGCCAAGCTCCGGCGCTATTTCCGTCAAAGACCGTCCCAAAGCATCGCTTTCGGTCTGACCGATCAGGCGCTCAGCCGAACGGTTGAGAATGGTGATGCTGCCATCGGCATTGACGCCGATGACGCCGGCACTGGCGCCGGACAACACCGCTTCGGTAAAGCGGCGCCGGCTGTCGATAACATCGCGTGCGCGCACGATGTCTTCGTGCTGCGTCCGCAATTCCTGCGTCATATTGTTGAAGGTCTCGCCGAGCCGCGCCAGATCGCCTTCCGAAGCATATACCGGAACCTGCACGTGCAAATTGCCGGTCGAGACGTCGTTTGCAGCGCCGATCAGACGTCGGATCGGCGCAACCAGCCGGTTGGCAAAATCCAGTCCGATCCACGCCGACGATAGCAGCACGATCAGCGCGATAACGGCAAACATGAGAGCGAACGCCACTTGGATGCCGAGCCGCCGCGCTTCCAGATTGGCGTATTCAGTGACGCTATCCTGCGTATTGCGCAATTGTGCCACGACGCGCGGATCAAGCAGCCGCGCGACGTAGAGAAACATGTTGTCGTAGTCGCGCAGCTTGACAACGGCGGCGACATGATCGCCCTCGGGAATAAGCGCCACTTGCGGGTCGGTTTCGGTGACCTGGGTGAGCAACTCCTTCGATGGCAGTACGTATCTTCTGCTCCATCGTCACATTTGCACGTTCGACGGTATCGCCGTTCACTGTGATGATGATGGCCGCTGATAGCCCACGGCCGGTCGCCTCCTGTGTCAGGAATTGACGGAAGCGATCGCGATCTTGGTCGAATAAGGTTTTGGCGCGGGCTACGTCGAACGCCATCGCCATGTCGTCGCCGCGGATCGCCTGGGCGTGTTCATTCACGTAAGCGTCGGCGACGGTGACCGATTGCTCGATCATCGCGCGCATGCGGGTCGCAAAAAACCGGTCAAGGGCGCGGTCGAGCGTCGTGGAAGCGACGACCGCGACAAGAATGGTCGGAACAGCGGCGATGACCGCGAACAACCCGACAATCTGGACATGCAGTCGAGAGCCCGCTTGGCCGCGGCGGCGCGCCTGCACCACCCCCCAGACTTCGCGGCCAATAATGGAGATAAGCAGAATGCCGGTTGCGGCGTTCACGCAGAGCAGCGTGACGACCACCTCGTGAACGGGCGAAATCGGCGTGAGGCCCGCGAGAACCAGGAAGGTCGCGGTTGCGGAAAGCAAAGCTACGCCAACTGCGATACCGCCGATAAGGCGGGACGCAAATGGCTTGGTAGAGGTCGCCGCCGGTTCGACCGGCGCGACCTGCTCAATTGTCGTCATTGCCCCGCTTCTCGAATGCCTTGTGAAGGCTCGAATTAAGTGAATCGAAACGCCGTCGGAAAGCCGACCCGTTCCCGAGTGATGCTTTTATACAACAATGTTGCCGGATTGCGACAATTCCTAGGCGGGCCGCCGCGGCGGCTGCCTAGTTTCCGGGCGATATTCAGAGCGGCTTGATCAGCTACTCGTCCGATAAACCTGAATTTCGAGGTCGCGGATCTTCTTGCGTAGCGTGTTGCGGTTCACGCCGAGAAGATCCGCGGCGCGGATCTGATTGCCGCGGGTCGCCGCCAGTGCCGCTGATAGCAACGGTCCTTCCACTTCCCGCAGGATCCGATGATAGAGGCCGGGTGGCGGCAGGCCGTCATCGAAACCGGAGAAGTATTGGGTCAGATAACGTTCTACCGCGCCTGAAAGATTGTCGTCAGGCCGGCTGGTCTCGCCGGGCGACATCAGCGCGGGTTGCGACAACTCGGCTTCCATCACGGCCGAAGTGATGGTCTCCTGCGGATAGAGCGCAGCGAGCCGCCGCGCCAGATTCTCCAATTCGCGCACGTTGCCCGGCCACGGTGCCGCTTGAGGCGTTCGAGCGCCGCCTGGTCGAGCTGTTTGGGCGGCAAGCCCTCGCGTTCTACATCCGCGAAGAAATGTCGGATCAGGTCCGGAATATCCTCGGTGCGCTCGCGCAAGGGCGGCAAGCGAAGCGGAACGACATTCAAGCGGAAGAACAGATCCTCGCGGAACAGGCCGTGCTGTTTGAGCTGCCGGAGATCCTTGTTGGTCGCGGCGATAATGCGGACGTCGGACTTGATCGCCGTGCGGCCGCCAACGGTCGTGTATTCGCCTTGCTGCAACACCCGCAGCAATCGCGTCTGCGCTTCCATCGGCATGTCGCCGATTTCGTCGAGAAACAGCGTGCCACCTTCAGCTTGCTCGAAACGGCCGGCGCTCCGCGAATTGGCGCCGGTGAAGGCGCCCTTCTCATGGCCGAACAATTCGGATTCAATGAGATCGCGGGGATCGCTGCCATGTTGATGGCGACGAAGGGTCCAGTGCGGCGCTTGCCATAATCATGCAGCGCGCGGGCAACCAGCTCTTTTCCGGTGCCGGATTCGCCCGCGATCATCACTGTGAGATCGGTCTGCATCAAGCGCGCCAGCACGCGATAGATTTCCTGCATTGCCGGCGAACGGCCAACCAATGGGATGGATTCAAAATCCTCCACCTTGGCGGGCTGGCGCACCCTCTCCTTCGGTTCGGACAAGGCGCGGCCGACAATGGCAATTAGTTCTTTCAGGTCGAACGGCTTCGGCAGGTATTCGTAAGCGCCACGCTCCGACGCACGTATCGCGGTCATGAATGTGTTCTGTGCGCTCATGACCAGCACCGGCAAATCCGGCCGTGCTTTTTTGATGCGCGGCAGCAGGTCGAATGCGCTTTCGTCGGGTAACACCACGTCGGTGATGATCAGGTCGCCGTCGCCCTGACTGACCCAGCGCCATAAAGTGGCGGCGTTGCCGGTTGAGCGAACCTCATATCCGGCGCGGGATAGTGCCTGGTTCAGCACTGTCCGGATCGCCAAATCATCGTCAGCAACGAGAATACTGCCCGCGGGCATCAGCGATCCCCCCGTGACCGGAAAGCACTATCCGTCAGCGTTGTGCTCTCCCCTGTGTAGACCGGCATAAGAACGCGAAAGACGGTGCGGCGCGGCTGCGATTCGCACTCGATGATGCCGCCGTGATCGCCAACGATCTTGGCAACCAGCGCGAGCCCCAATCCGGATCCGGTAGGCTTGGTTGTGACAAATGGATCGAAGAGGTGCGGCATCAATTCGTCGGGCACACCCGGACCGTTGTCCTTGATGCAGATTTCGAGCGGTAACGAAATGCGGGCTTTGGCGCCCGGCAGCGATAACCGCACACCGGGGCGAAACGCCGTGGAGAGCACGATTTCACCGCCCTGTGTTTCGCCGATGGATTCAGCCGCGTTCTTAATGAGGTTCAGGAACACCTGAACAAGCTGGTCGCGGTTGGCGAGGACCGGCGGTAGCGACGGATCGTATTCTTCGATGAACTTCATCTGCCGGGCGACGCCGGACTGCGCCAGCCGCTTTACGTGATCGAGTACCACGTGGATGTTGATCGGCTCCCGCTCGATCGGGCGTTCGTCGCCGAACACTTCCATGCGGTCGACCAGCTTCACGATGCGATCGGCTTCGTCGCAGATCAGCTGGGTGAGCGTGCGGTCATCATCATCGACCGATTGCTCGAGAAGCTGAGCGGCGCCGCGGATGCCTGAGAGTGGGTTTTTGATTTCGTGCGCAAGCATGGCGGCCAGGGCGATGACCGAACGCGCCGCGCCGCGATGCGTGAGTTGCCGGTCCATCTTGTCCGCGATGGTGCGTTCTTGCAGCATCACCACAACGGAGTCCGGCTGCTCCGGCAGCGGCGCGACATAGAGATCGACGAGTCGATCGCCCGGATTGCGTGGTGTGCCCAAGTCGACTTTGTATTCGTTGACCGGCGCGCCGCGTGAGCGCACCTGCTCGATCAGGGTAAGCAGCGGACTGCCAAAGGGCACAAGGTCGCGCAGCAGGTGCCGCCGCAGCAGCGAAATCGACACCTCGAAAAAAGCCTCCGCCGCTGCGTTGCCATCCGTCACTTTTCCGTCAGATGACACGACAATCACAGGGTGTGGCAGCGCATTGAGCACCACATCAGCCTGTGTTGATGTCACAAGGTTCTCGGCCATGCTCATTCCGCGGCCCTATCCTTGGGCCGAAAGCATTCGCGCATCTCGGCAAAAACCAATTACAACCATAGACTTAGCTGAACTTCCTACGCTCACTATAGCAGATCGCTCCTGCACACTAAATAGGCGCATCCAGCGCTCTGCATAGAGTTTAGCCAAATACCGGTGCGGCGCAAGTGCTGCAGTGCAATATACCTAATTCGTGTGCACAGCTTTTGCTGGTCTTTGAGCACCGCGGTCGGCGGCTTAGAGCGCCTTATTGCGGTTCGCACATTGCGGGGACATGCGCTAAAGCCATGCTCCAACTTTCATGCCCCAACTTTCATGCCCCAACTTTGAGGCGGAGCACTAAATGGCTGACCTGATCGCTGCTGTCATCGTTGCGGGCGGCCGCGGCCTGCGCGCGGGCGGCGATGTCCCCAAGCAATATCGCGAGCTCGCCGGTGAGCCGGTGATCCGACCTGCACTATCGGCGTTTCTCGATCATCCACGGATCGCTGCGGTGCAGCCGGTTATCCATCGCGAAGACGAAGCAATGTTTCGCGCTGCGACCGCGGGTCTCCAGAAATTACTGCCTCCGGTTTGGGGCGGCGCGACGCGCCAGGCATCGGTGCGCGCCGGATTGGAAAGGCTGAGCGATAGCGGGCCGGGCATCGTCCTTATTCACGATGCCGCACGGCCATTCGTTTCCGGCGCTCTAATCGAGCGCGCCATTACGGCGGCCAGGCAAAGCGGCGCCGCAGTGCCGGCCGTGGCGATCGCGGACACGGTGAAAAAGATCAATCAGTCTTCGATCGTGATCGAAACGCTCGATCGCAATCAATTGCGCATGGTGCAGACGCCACAAGCTTTCACTTTCGATCTCATTATCGACGCCCATCGCCGTGCGGCGGCCGCAGGCCGCGAGGACTTCACCGATGACGCCGCGCTTGCAGAATGGGCCGGTCACCCGGTGAGCGTCTTTGAAGGCGACGCCGGCAACGTAAAGCTGACAACCGGCGACGATTTCACCCGCGCGGAAATTGCGCGGCATGCAGCGCTTGGTGACGTGCGGACAGGCAACGGATTCGACGTGCACGCTTTCGCCGATGGCGACCATGTGATGCTCGGCGGCGTGCGTATTCCACACTCGCGCGGCGTTACCGGACATTCCGACGCCGACGTTGCGCTTCACGCGCTGGTCGATGCCATTCTCGGTGCTATCTCCGACGGCGATATCGGCCTGCACTTTCCGCCGAGCGATCCGCAGTGGAAGGGTGCCTCTTCCGATCGTTTTCTCGCGTTCGCTTGCGAACGGGTGCACGCCCGCGGCGGCATGATTGCGAATTTGGATGTCACCGTGGTGTGCGAAGCGCCGCGGGTTTCTCCCCATCGGGATGCCATGCGAGAGCGCATCGCGGCAATAGCCGGCATTTCGCCGACGCGCGTGGCGATGAAGGCGACGACCAGCGAGAAGATGGGCTTTACCGGACGCGAAGAAGGCATCGTTGCGATGGCGACGGCAACCGTGCGCCTGCCCTGGAGCGCGGCATGACGAGGACATGACCAAGATCCGTTCCACGGCAAAGCATGTGCTGGAACTTTGCCGCGCGCGCGGTTGGCGCGTAGCCACGGCGGAATCATGCACGGGCGGTCTGGTCGCCGCAGCGCTCACGGAAATCGCCGGCTCCTCCGACGTCGTCGACCGCGGCTTTGTCACCTATTCCAACGAGGCCAAAGCGGAGATGCTTGGCGTGCCGCTTTCGACCCTAAAGCGTTACGGCGCCGTCAGTGCGCAAACTGCAAAAGCAATGGCGGCGGGCGCTTTGAAGAACTCCCACGCCGATCTCGCTGTATCAATCACAGGCATTGCCGGCCCTGGCGGCGGCACAAAGCAAAAGCCGGTCGGTCTCGTGCACTTTGCCGCGGTGCGGCGCGACGGCCGGAGCGTCGCGCGCAAGAAATTGTTCGATCCGGTCGGACGCAGCCGCGTGCGGCAACTATCCGTCGTCGAGGCGCTCAAAATGTTGGAAACTCTGGCACGAAGCGTGCGGTGAGCAATCACTGGGCGCGACAGTGCCTCACGCCGGCTGTGCGCCGTAGACCTGATTAGCCCGCTTCTCGAACGCTGAGGCGAAACGGCGAAACGCGGCGTCGAAAACCGAACCCATCAAAAGCCCGAGCGTCCGGCTGCGAAATTCGTAAGAGATGAAAAATTTCACATCGCAGGCGCGATCGCCCGCGGGGTTGAAGGTCCAGCGGTTGTTCATGCGCTGGAACGGGCCCTCGAGATATTCAACGAGTATTTCGCTTTTCTGCCGATCGAGCGTGACGCGGCTGGTGAATGTTTCCCGGACGATCTTATAGGCTACCGTCATGTCGGCGACGATAACGTCCCTGCCCTCGCCATCCTGGGTGCGCCTGCGAACCTTCAGCGACCGGCAGAGTGGAACGAACTCGGGATAATGGTCGACGTCGGCGACAAGGTCGAACATATCGGACGCGGAATGCGCTACCCGCCGTGTGGTCGAAAACTGCGGCATCAGACGGCGCGATGGCCAGCGGCGCGCGCCACTTTCAGCCGGGCGAAATCTTCCCCGGCATGATGCGAGGAGCGCGTGAGCGGACTGGCCGACACCATCGAAAAGCCTTTGGCATAAGCGATGGTTTCAAGACTCTTGAATTCCTCAGGCGGAACGAAGCGCATGACCGGATGATGCTTGAGCGACGGCTGCAGATATTGGCCGATAGTGAGAAAATCGACATCGGCGGCGCGCAGATCGTCCATCACCTGCAAGACTTCGTTTCGTTCCTCGCCGAGCCCGACCATGATGCCCGATTTGGTGAACATCTGCGGGTCGGTCTCCTTGACCTGCTGCAGCAGCCGGATGGAGGTGAAATAGCGCGCGCCTGGACGCACGCTCAGATATCTGGACGGCACTGTTTCGAGATTGTGGTTGAATACATCGGGCCGTGCCGCGACCACGGTTTCCACCGCACCATCTTTCCGCAAAAAATCCGGCGTCAGCACTTCGATCGTGGTGCTCGGGCAACGGGCGCGGATCGCGCGGATAACAGCCGCGAAATGGGCGGCCCCACCGTCGGCGAGATCGTCGCGATCGACCGAGGTGATGACGATGTGGGCAAGCCCAAGTTTTGCGGTGGCTTCGCCGACATGCTCAGGCTCGTTTGAATCGAGCGCGACGGGCAATCCGGTCTTCACGTTGCAGAACGCACAGGCGCGCGTGCAAGTATCGCCCATGATCATGAAGGTGGCATGCTTCTTTTCCCAGCACTCGCCGATATTGGGGCAGCCGGCCTCCTCGCAGACGGTGTGTAGGCCGTTGGCGCGGACGATCTGCCGGGTATCGAGGTAACCTGCCGATACCGGCGCTTTGACGCGAATCCAATCCGGCTTGCGCGGCGACGGCTGGTCCGGCCGATGCGCCTTCTCAGGATGGCGCGGGGCACCGGACCTGCCTTCAACTGTGTCAATCACGACGGCCATATCGGCTTCGTACCTTTCCGCATCAAATACTTACGAGCCCGCTTGCTGCGCCGCAAGGCGCGGCCGCTTCATCCAGGAGGCACGCTGGATGAATGAAATGTAAGCATTCCAGTGAAATTTCGCCGCTTCCGGGTGTAACTTTCGCCACAATAAACTGGCCATATATTGCTCGGTGAACTGATTCATTGCGGAGTATTTCCGTGATCGCGCGCGGCAAGGAAGCGGCAGCTCTCGCGCTTCATCGTTTTGGTTTTGGCCCAGCCCACGGTGACATTGCCGCGATCGCGGATGATCCGCGCGGCGCAATCCTTGCCGATCTCGACCGGCCGCTGGCGGGGAGTATCGATGGGCCGTTGCCGACCAGCAGCGAAGCCGCACGCGCCGTGTTCGATTTCCAGGCTGCCCAGCAAGCCAAGCAGAAACTGACCCAGCGCATGCAGAAGCCGGAATCCGGCGGCGTGATGCAAGTCAGCTCCGGGGCGATTGCGGCAATAACCGCCGATCTGGCTATTGGACAGAAACCGGGTGAAAACCAGCCGCCTCTGCCGCAGCAGCTTTTTCTCAATGAGGCCAAATCGCGCATTGACGCCGCGACCAGCTCGAATATCGGCTTTGTCGAACGGATGGTGTGGTTCTGGTCGAACCACTTTTGCGTCTCCGCCGACAAGGTCGTCGCGATGACCGGTGCCTACGAGCGCGAGGCCATCCGCCCGTTTGTGCGCCGCCGCTTCGTCGACATGTTGCAGGCCGTCGAGAGCCACCCGGCCATGCTGGTCTATCTCGACAATGTCGAATTCGATGGGCGCGAATTCGATCGCCGGGATCAATCGCGACAAGGGGCTAAACGAAAATCTCGCCCGCGAGACCATGGAGCTTCATACGCTGGGCGTGCACGGCGGCTATACCCAACAAGACGTCACGAGCTACGCTAATGTCATTACCGGCTGGACCTGGATACCGCCGGTTCAACCTAACCACGGCGGCGAGTTCGCTTTCGCAAGGATCCTGCATGAACCCGGCGACAAGCTCGTGCTTGGCAAACTTTATCCGGATGCCGGGCTTCAACAGGGCCGCGAGGTTCTTGCCGACTTTGCAAAACACCCCGCCACCGCACACCACATCGCACAAAAGCTCGCGGCGCATTTCGTCGCCGATGAACCGCCGCCATCGCTGGTGGCCAAAATCGAGCAAACCTTCAAGAATACCGGCGGCGATCTGAAGGAAATTAGCAAAACGTTGGTGTCGGCGGACGAGTCATGGGCGCCGCAGCGAACCAAGCTCAAGACGCCATCGATCTGGATCGTGGCGATGCTTCGTCTGGCGTCCCCTGCCGCGATCCCGCCGAACGCGATCGGCCGCGTGGTCGGCGCACAAGCCACACTCGGCGAGTCACTATGGCGGCCGTTGGCGCCGAACGGCTATTCAGACACGGAAGCGGCCTGGATCGACGGCGTTCCGCACCGTCTCAATATCGCCAACGAATTTGCAGCTCGCGTGGCCGCCACTGTCGATCCGATGGCGTTGCTCGATGACGGACTTGGTCCCCTCGCCTCCAATGACACGCGTCAAACCGTGGCGCGGGCGGAAACGCGCGCCCAAGCGCTCACGCTGCTCGTTATGGCGCCGGAATTTTTGCGGAGCTGATCATGACAAGTCTCCATGCACCATCTCGACGTAAATTGCTGCTGGCTTCCGGCACGCTGTTCGCGTGGGCTTACATGCCGAGACTGGCGCTCGCTGAGGGCCGCGACCCACGGTTCCTCACTATCGTGCTGCGCGGCGCGCTCGATGGGCTAGCAACCGTCATGCCTTACGGCGATCCGGATTGGGCGTCGTTGCGCGGCGACAATGCGCTGACGCTTGATGGCAAGACGCCGGCGCTCAAGCTCAACGATTATTTTGCGCTCAATCCGGCGATGCCGAATCTCGCCCGCATGTACGCGGCGAACCAGGCCATCATCGTGCACGCCTGCGCCACACCATATCGCGAGCGCTCGCACTTCGACGGGCAGGATTTGCTCGAAAGCGGTCTGGCGAAGCCCACACCCAGCGAAAGCGGGTGGCTCAACCGGGCGCTTGCTGGCCTCGCGCCGGCCGGCCGGGTCGATCCGAAAGGCAGCAAGGTTTTTGCAGTCGGTCCGGTGACGCCGCTGATCGTGCGCGGTCCTGCTCCGGTGCTATCGTGGTCACCGCAACGGGTGCAGCCGGCGAGCGCCGATACGTCGCAGCGCCTGCTGGAGCTTTACAAACACGCTGATCTGAAACTCGCTGGCGTGCTGGAGGACAGCGCCAAGCTCACCGCGATCGAACACTCAGGCGAAATGGATTCGAAAGGCGCCGTCGCCAATCCGGCTCAGGTGAAAGCCTATTTCGCCGAGGTCGCCGGTACGGCCGCAAAATTCCTGGCGCAGCCGGACGGACCGCGGGTCGGTGCTTTAGCGCTCGATGGCTGGGACACGCATTTCAACGAAGGCATCGCCAAAGGCAGGCTATCGGATCTGCTTGGCTCGCTCGACGTCGCGCTGGCGGCGATCCAGACCAATATGGGACCAGCCTGGAACGATACCGTGGTGGCGCTGGTCACCGAGTTCGGCCGGACGGCGCACGTCAATGGTACCGACGGCACCGATCACGGCACCGCGACAGTTGCGCTTCTCGTCGGCGGCGCGCTTAAAGGCGGCCGCGTGATCGCCGACTGGCCGGGACTAAAAGAAGCCGACCTGTACGAGAAGCGAGACCTTAAACCGACAACGGATTTGCGCGCCGTGCTCAAGGGCGTGTTGAAGGACCACTTGCGCGCCGACGAGCGCGTGCTGGCCCAGAACGTGTTTCCCGGCAGTGATGCCGTAAAGCCGATGACCGGATTGGTGGCCTGATTTCACCACGCTCGTACCAAAGGTGCTAAATGTTCAGCACCCGACCATAAGCGTCCAGCACCGCTTCCTTCATCATTTCCGACAGGGTCGGATGCGGGAAGATGGTGTGCATCAGCTCTTCTTCGGTGGTTTCGAGGTTCATCGCGACCACGTAGCCCTGAATTAGCTCGGTCACTTCCGCACCGACCATATGGGCGCCGAGAAGTTGCCCGGTCTTCTTGTCGAAGATCACCTTGACCAGGCCCTGATCCTCACCGAGCGCGATCGCCTTGCCGTTGCCGACGAAGGGGAACCGCCCGACGCGAATCTCGAGCTTCTGGTCCCTCGCCGCCTGTTCGGTAAGACCGACAGACGCGACTTGCGGCGTGCAATAGGTGCAGCCGGGGATCATCCGCTTGTTCATCGGATGCGGATTCAAGCCCTTGATGCCTTCGACACAAATAACGCCTTCATGCTCGGCCTTATGGGCGAGCAAGGGCGGCCCGGCGACGTCGCCGATAGCATAGATGCCCGGCACGCTGGTCTTGCAAAGGCCGTCGATCACGATCGAGCCGCGATCAGTCTTCACGCCAAGTTTTTCGAGACCAAGATTTTCGATATTGCCGACGACGCCGACCGCGGCGATGACGCGATCGACGGTCAGCGTTTGCGTACCACCCTTTCCGTCATCGATGGTCGCGGTAACGCTGTCGGCCTTCTTGTCCAGCTTGGTCACCTTGGCGCCGGTGAGAATCTTGATGCCCTGCTTTTCAAAGCTCTTGCGGGCAAACGCGGCGATCTCCGCATCTTCCACCGGCAATATCTGCGGCAGCACTTCGACGACCGTTACTTCCGCGCCCATCGTGCGGTAGAACGACGCGAACTCGATACCGATGGCGCCCGAGCCGACAACAAGCAGCGACTTCGGCATCTTGTCCGGAACCATGGCTTCGAAATAGGTCCAGACCAGTTTCTTGTCCGGCTCGAGGCCTGGCAGCACGCGTGGCCGCGCGCCGGTTGCGATGATGATGTGCTTGGCCTGATAGCTGCCGGCGCCGAGCGCGCCTTTCGGCGCTTCGCTGCGGCCCGCTTTGACAGTGATCTTGCCGGGCGCGTCGATCGTTGCCTCGCCCCAGATCACCGTCACCTTGTTTTTCTTCATCAGGAAGCCGACGCCGTCATTGAGGCGCTTCGCAACCCCACGTGAACGCTTCACCACAGCGGCCGGGTCGTAAGTGACCTCACCGGCACTGAGCCCGTAATCCTTGGCATGCTGCATGTAATGGAAAATCTCCGCCGAGCGCAGCAGCGCTTTGGTCGGAATGCAGCCCCAGTTGAGGCAGATGCCACCGAGATATTCGCGCTCGACAATGGCGGTCTTAAATCCGAGTTGTGCAGCCCGGATCGCGGTCACGTAACCGCCCGGTCCCGAGCCGATAATGATGATGTCGAAATCGGTGTCAGCCATTCCAATCCTCGTGCGCTCCCCTGCCGGTATATGTAGCCAGTGGATGCGTGTTTGTCGCGGGGTAGCGGCGCAGGCCTAATCGGAGATCGGGTGGAAAATGCCGTCCTCGCCGAGGCGCTCGAGAACACCCGTATGGATGCCGAAAAAGCAGCCGTGCAACGTTGTGTGGCCAGCTTCGACGGCATCCCTGATCCAGGGGAATGTCATGAGGTTTGCGAGCGACAGGCGCACCGTTTCGTGCTCGCAAATCTCTTGCCGTTGCTCAGGCGGAGCTTGCATCGCAAGCTGGCGCGCCGGCTCGGCAATCGCAACCCAGCGGCCGACGAAATCGGAATCCTCAACGGGCGCACCTTCGAGCAGCGCTTTGACCCCGCCGCACAGGGCATGCCCCAGCACCACGATATCGCGGACCTGCAACGAGCGAACGGCGAACTCGATCGCGGAACTCACGCCGTGAGGCTCGTCGTCGGGTCCGTAAGGCGGCACGATATTAGCCACGTTGCGGACAACGAATAGCTCTCCAGGCCGTGCGTTGAATACCATCTGCGGATCGGTGCGGCTGTCCGAACAGGCGATCACCAGCGCGCGCGGGCGCTGCCCGAGGCGGCTCAAGGCCTCGAAGCGCTTGCGCTCCTCAAGCCACGTGCCGGCGCGGAAGCGGCGATATCCTGCGATCAGATCTTCCATCGAACCGTCAAATGTTCCAGTCGCCAGTTACATGAAACCGCGACAATGTTAAAGCAAGAACGATGCCCACAACGCCGAATGGATCGACCGTGAAATCGCGCGCAAATCTCAACCGCCGCAAGGTGTTGACCGGCCTCTCCGCCACAATCCTGGCGCCCCGCCTCGCCAGGGCATTCGCATTGACCGACGCTACCGGCCGCGCCGTCGCGATCCCCGACAAGGTCGAGCATATTTTTCCCGCAGGGCCGCCGGCGTCGCTCCTGATCTATACATTTGCACCCGATCTACTGCTCGGGTGGACGCGGAATCCGGAACCGCCGCAATGCGCCCTGCTTGGATCGGGCGCTTGCGACAAGCCTGAAGTCGGACGCCTCACCGGTCGCGGCAACACGACGAATCTCGAAGTCCTGATCAAGCTGAAGCCTGACCTCATTCTCGACGTCGGCACAATCAACGACACGTACATTTCGCTGGCGAAGCGCGTGCAGGACGAAACCGGTATTCCTTATGTTCTGCTCGACGGCCGATTTGATGCGGCGGCTCAAGCCTATCGTCAGCTCGGTCAGTTGACGCAACGGGAAGCCCAAGCCGAGGAGTTTGCGCGCTACGCCGACGACACGATCAAAACTGTAAAAGGCCGGATCGACCAAATTCCCGACGCACAGCGGCCAACCGTGTACTACGCGCGCGGCCCGCGCGGACTGGAAACCGGGCTCGGCGGTTCGATCAATGTCGAGACCATCGAGTTTCTCGGTGCGCATAATGTCGCCAGCGGTCAGCGCGGCGGCATGGCGACCGTGTCGATGGAGCAAGTGCTGGCCTGGAATCCCGATGTCATCGTCACGATCGAACCGGCCTTCGCCACGAGCGTGCACACAGATCCGGTATGGGCGCCGGTAAAAGCGGTGCAGACCAACCGCGTTCATCTTTCGCCGCGGCTGCCATTCGGCTGGGTGGATTTTCCGCCCTCGGTGAACCGACTGATTGGGCTGTGGTGGCTCGCCAAGGTCCTATATCCCGCGCAATTCCCCGAGGATCTACGGCCGCTGGCCCTCGATTTCTACAAGCGCTTCTATCATCTGACGCCGACCGACGCGCAGATGGACAGTGTGCTGGCCGGATCGCCTTGATATCGTGCCGGATGAGCCGTCCCGCAATTCCCGGATTGCTGATTGCTTTCGCCGTTTTGATCGCAGGACTGCTGCTGGCGTTTATGGTCGGCCGCTACCCGGTCAGCCTCGGCGATCTTTTTAGTGTTGTTGTTGCGAAGCTAAGCGGACGCGCGTCCGACGTTCCGGCCGCGGCCCAGAATGTAATCCTGCTCGTGCGCGGCCCGCGCGTCCTGGCCGCTGCCATGGTGGGTGCCGCGCTCTCGGTCGCTGGGACAGCTTTCCAGGGCTTGTTCCGCAATCCGCTGGTATCGCCTGATTTGCTCGGTGCCTCTTCCGGCGCGGCTTTGGGCGCGGTGATCGGCATTTATTTTTCGCTTGGTGTTCTCGAAATCCAGGCGCTCGCCTTCATTGGCGGCCTCGTGGCCGTCGCTGCGGTTTATCTGATCGGCTCTTCGATGAGCCCGCGCGATCCGATCCTGGTGCTGGTTCTCACCGGCGTCGTGATCGGCGCTTTGCTCGGCGCCGGCGTCGGCCTGATGAAATATATCGCCGACCAGTACAACCAGCTCCCGGCGATGACGTTCTGGCTGCTCGGCAGTCTCGCCGCCACCAACGTGACCGATCTCGTGCCGTTGTTTGGCCCGGTCGCGGCTGGCACTCTGGTTTTGTTCGCGTTGCGCTGGCGCATGAACGCGATGTCGCTGCCGGAAGAGGAAGCCCGCGCCCTCGGCGTTCCGACCGGCTTGCTGCGCGTCGTTATCGTGGTGGCGGCTACTCTTGTCACCTCGGCGAGCGTTGCGACCGCGGGCATCATCGGCTGGGTCGGCCTTGTAGTTCCGCATATTGCGCGGACTTTGGTCGGCCCCGATTTCGCGCGGCTTATTCCGGCTTCGGCGCTTCTTGGCGGCGGATTTCTGCTGGTGATCGACACGCTTGCCCGCACCGTCACCGCGACGGAAATTCCGCTTGGCATCCTGACCGCCGTCGTCGGTACGCCGTTTTTCATCTGGCTACTCGCCAGCGTTTCCAAAACATGGGCGTAACTTTAATGGGCGTGACGTGATCCTGTCCGGACATGGCTTGACCATCGGCTACAGCGATCACGTGGTCGGCCGCGACCTTGATGTTGCGCTGAACACTGGGGAAGTGCTCGCCCTGCTTGGCCCGAACGGCGGCGGCAAGACCACATTATTGAAGACGTTGCTCGGCTTACTCGCACCTCGTGGCGGCGAAGTGCGGCTCGGTGACCGCCGCCTCTCCGACTATTCAAACCGCGAACGGGCCCATCTGCTGGCCTACGTACCGCAATTTCACGCCGTGACCTTTGCATTCACGGTGGAGACCGTCGTGCTGATGGGACGTACCGCACACGGCAATCTGTTCAGCCGCCCGGGCGCCGTCGATCGCGACATCGCCGGACGAATGCTTGAACGCTTCGGCATCACTCACCTGAAGGATCGCCCCTACACCATGATTTCCGGCGGCGAGCGGCAACTTGTGCTGCTGGCACGGGCGCTAGCGCAGGAGCCGCAATTTGTCGTTCTCGACGAGCCGACCGCGAGCCTCGATTTCGGCAATCAGGGAAAAGTGATGCGCGAGATTCGCTCGCTCGGAGCGTCGGGCCACGGCGTGCTATTCACCACTCACGATCCCAATCACGCCATGCGCGCCGCCGACCGCGCCTACCTGCTGCGCGGCGGCCAGCGCATCGCCGAAGGCGCAACTGGCGAGGTGCTCAACCGTACGCAGCTCGAAGCGCTGTATCAGGCTCCGGTCGAACTGATCTCGGATGCAGCAGCCGGGCGAACAGCATTCTTGCCGGGCTAAAGCATGATTCGGAAAAGTGGACTTCCGGTTTTCCTAAAAGATCATGCTTCAACTGAAAATCTAGCGTCACACCGATTGAACAAAGCTAAATCCGCATGTGTAATGCGGGCTCAAGGAAGAAGGAGCGGCATCGTGGCTACATTGAAGGTCTTCTGCACGATCGCCGTGCGCGGCGCGGTCAGCGAGCTTTTGCCCGGCCTTGAACGTTCGCTTGGGCATCAACTGGATATCGTTTGGGGAACGGCGCCCATGCTGGTCCAGCGTGTCGAGGCCGGGGAAACCGCGGATGTCCTGATCCCCAGCAAAGCCGGAATCGAGACGCTGAAGCAGAAAGGCAAAGTCGTGCCCGGCTCCGAGGTGACGCTAGCGAGTTCATCTACCGCCGTTGCGGTCAAAGCCGGAGCGCCAAAGCCCGACATTTCGACGACCGATGCCTTCGTACAGGCACTGCTTAAAGCGAAGGGCGTCGCCTACACGCATCCATCGGCGGGCGGCGCCAGCGGCGTCTATTTCGCGCAATTGATTGAGCGCCTTGGCATCGCCGATAAGATCAATGCCAAGGCCAAGCATCCGCCGGCTGGCGGCTTTTCTGCCGACCTCCTGATGACCGGCGATGCCGATATCGCCATCCAGCAGAAACCGGAATTGATGCACGTCGCCGGTGCCGAGATTGTCGGACTATTTCCGCCCGAGCTAAATGTGATCACGGTCTTCGTCGGCGCATTGATGACCGGAACGAAGCATCCGGAGCCGTCAAAGACGTTGCTCGAAAAGCTGCGTGAGCCCGGTGCAGTCGCTCTATTTCGCGCCAAGGGGCTCGAGACGCCTTAAGCGCACTCAGCGCTCGACGTATTGCGCGATGCCGTTGCCAAACGACCAGTCCGAGATATCGACTTCAACCAGATTGATGAAAACATCCTGCGGCTTGATGCCGGGATTTTCGGCAAGCAGCGCGACGATGCGTGCATAGAGCTGCTTCTTCTGCTCGACAGTACGAGTATTGCTGACGGTGAGCTGAAGAATGACGAAGTCCTTCGTGTGCTCGATGCCAAGATAAGTCTGACTATGAATGAAATCCGCGTCGTCGCGGTCCGTGACCACCATGAAGCGGTCATTCTCCGGCACCTTGAAGATCTCGCGCAGCGCCTGATAGACACCGTCGCAAATGGCCTTCTTGTATTCGGCTGATTTTCCGCGACGAAGATCGATCCGGACCAGAGGCATTTTTTAGACCAGCATCATCACCGGATTTTCGATCAGCGATTTGAACGCGCCGACCAGCACCGCGCCGAGCGCGCCGTCCACCGCGCGGTGATCGCACGACATCGTCACGCTCATGATATGCGCGGCGACGATCTTGCCGTCGCGCACCACGGCGCGTTCCTCGCCGGTGCCGACCGCAAGGATGGTCGATTGCGGCGGATTGATCACTGCGGTGAAATCCTTGATGCCGAACATGCCGAGGTTCGATACCGAGGTGGTGCCACCTTGGTATTCGTTGGGTTTGAGTTTGCGGGCGCGGGCGCGGGCCGCAAAATCCTTCATCTCGTTCGAGATCGTCGACAGCGATTTCGATTCGGCATTGCGGATGATCGGTGTGATCAGGCCGTTCGGCATCGCCACCGCGACGCCGACATCGGAATGCTTGTGCCGAAGCATGCCGGCATCGGTCCAGCTCACATTCGCGTCCGGCACTTTTTGCAGCGCCAGCGCCAGCGCCTTGATGACGAAATCGTTGACCGAAAGCTTGTAGGCCGGCTTGCCGTCCTTGTCCTTCGGCGCCGAGGCGTTGATCTCCTCGCGCGCATCGAGAAGCTTGCCGATATCGCAGTCGATGGTGAGGTAGAAGTGCGGGACGGTCTGCGTTGACGCGGTGAGCCGTTGCGCGATGGTGCGGCGCATGCCGTCGTGTGGAATGAAATCGTAAGAGCCTTCTTCGTAAAGCGCGCGGATCTGCTGATCCGACATCGACGGCGCGCTGGCCGGAGCGCTTGCGCTGGCGGGTGCCGCCGCCGGAGCGCGCAAACCGCCGCCAGCCTTTGCGGCTTCAACGTCGCGGGCGATCACACGGCCGTGCGGGCCGGTGCCCTGGATACGGCCAAGCTCGATGCCCGCATCCTTGGCGAGACGCCGTGCCAACGGCGAGGAGAAGACACGATCGCCGCTCGCACCTCCGCCGTGCCCGTTAACGGCAGGCTTTTGTTCCGTCGGCGCGGGCTTCGGAGCCTGTGCTTGTGGCGTGGGCGCGGCCGGTTTTGCTTGCGCCGACGCAGCTGCTGGCGCAGCGGCCGGTTGCGGCGGAGCCGCGGGCGCTTTCGGCGCAGCAGCACCCTTCCCTGCGTCAGCCGCGGCTTGTTTTACGTCTTCGCCTTCCTGGGCCATCACGGCGATGAGCTGATTGACCGCCACGTCGGCGGTGCCTTCCGGCACCACGATCTTGGCCATCACGCCGTCATCGACGGCTTCATATTCCATCGTCGCCTTGTCGGTCTCGATTTCGGCGATCACATCGCCGGTCTTGACCGCGTCGCCTTCTTTCTTGAGCCACTTGGCAAGGTTGCCCTTTTCCATCGTGGGCGACAGCGCCGGCATGAGAATGTTGATGGGCATGAGCGTACCGGCTGTTAGCGGTAACAGACGGCTTTCGCCGCCTCGACGACTTCAGCGACCGAGGGCAGTGCAAGCTTTTCAAGATTGGCGGCGTACGGCATGGGCACATCCTTGCCGCAGACGCGCGCAACCGGCGCATCGAGATAATCGAACGCCTGCTCCATCATCCGTGCGGCAATTTCGGCGCCGACACCGGACTGCTTCCAGCCTTCCTCGACGGTCACGAGGCGGCCGGTTTTCTTGACCGACTCGACGAGTGTATCGGTGTCCATCGGTTTGATGGTCCGCAAGTCGATGACCTCGGCGCTGATGTTTTCTTTCGCGAGTTCTTCCGCGGCCTTGAGCGCATAGGTCATGCCCATCGACCACGCGACGATGGTGACGTCGCTGCCGGACCGTACGACACGGGCGCGGCCGATCGGCAGCACGTAATCGTCGAGTTTCGGCACCGGCGACGAATGCCCGTACAGCAATTCGTTTTCCAGGAAGATCACCGGGTTTGGATCGCGAATGGCGGCCTTGAGCAAACCCTTGGCATCAGCGGCGGTCGATGGCGAGATAACCTTCAGCCCGGGCACACTCGAATACCACGCCGAATAGTCCTGGCTGTGCTGCGCGGCGACGCGCGAGGCCGGACCATTCGGTCCACGGAACACCATCGACACGGTCACCTGGCCGCCCGACATATATCGTGTCTTGGCGGCGGAGTTGATGATCTGGTCCATCGCCTGCATAGCGAAGTTGAAGGTCATGAACTCGACGATCGGTTTTAACCCGGAAAGCGCGGTGCCGACGCCAAGGCCGGCAAAGCCGTGCTCCGTGATCGGCGTATCGATCACGCGACGCGCGCCGAACTCTTCCAGCAGCCCCTGAGTGACCTTATAGGCGCCCTGATATTCGGCGACCTCCTCGCCCATCACAAACACATCGGGATCGCGGCGCATTTCTTCGGCCATGGCGTCGCGTAACGCTTCGCGCATCGTCATGGTGACGAGTTCGGTGCCTTCCGGCACTTCGGGCTCAGGCATGATTTCGGCGGACGGCGGCTTTGCGGTGCCGATTTTTGCCGGAGCCGGTGCATCGGCCTTTTTCGCCGCGTCGGGTTTTTCTGCTGACGGCGCTGACTCCGCGCCTTTCGCCTGCTGTGCGGGCTGTTCGGCTTTTGCCGTCTGCGGTGGCTGCGCGCCGTTACCGCCCTTGAGCGAAGCGGCATCCTCACCTTCGGCAAGGATGGTGGCGATCGGCGTATTGACCGCAACGTCGGCGGTGCCTTCCGGCACCAGGATCTTGCCGAGCGTGCCTTCGTCGACGGCTTCCACCTCCATGGTGGCTTTGTCGGTTTCGATCTCGGCGATCACGTCACCGGATTTGACGGTGTCGCCTTCCTTCTTGAGCCATTTGGAAAGGTTGCCCTTTTCCATTGTCGGCGACAGTGCGGGCATTAAAACTTGAGTCGGCATGCTTCGCTCAAATGGCTCACTTCGTGGCGCAACGCGGGAAAACGATTAGCGATATACGTCAGTGTAAAGCTCGGAAGGATCCGGCTCGGCGTCCTGGGTGGCGAACTCGGACGCTCCGTTGATCGTCGCACGGACGGACGCGTCGATCTTCTTCAAATCGTCTTCGCTCGCCCATTTCTTGTCGAGAAGTCGTTTTCGAACCTGTTCGATCGGGTCGTGTTCGGTGCGGACCTTATCGACCTCTTCTTTGGTGCGGTATTTGGCCGGATCGGACATTGAGTGGCCACGATACCGGTAGGTCATCATTTCCAAAATCATCGGACCTTTGCCGGCACGACACCAGGCAAGCGCGGCTTCGCCGGCAGCTTTCACGGCGCGCACGTCCATCCCGTCGACTTGCGTGCCTGGAATGTTGAAAGACAGGCCGCGCTTGGAGAAGTCAGTCTGCGCCGAGGACCGCAGTACCGCAGTTCCCATGGCGTAGCGGTTATTCTCGATGATGAAGATCACCGGGAGCTTCCACAGCTCCGCCATGTTGAAACTTTCGTAGACTTGGCCCTGGTTCGCGGCGCCATCGCCGAAATAGGTCATCGAGACAAAATCGTTGCCCCGATACTTGTTGGCGAAGGCGAGCCCGGTGCCGAGCGGAACCTGTGCAGCGACGATGCCGTGCCCGCCGTAGAAATTCTTGTCGCGGGAGAACATGTGCATCGAGCCGCCCTTGCCCTTGGAATAGCCGCCGCGGCGTCCGGTCAATTCCGCCATCACGCCCTTGGGGTCCATGCCGCAGGCCAGCATGTGGCCGTGGTCGCGATAGCCGGTGATCATCTGATCACCTTCTTTTTTTGCCAGTTCCATGCCGACGACGACGGCTTCCTGGCCGATGTAGAGGTGGCAGAAGCCGCCGATCAGGCCCATGCCGTACATCTGGCCGGCCTTTTCCTCGAAGCGGCGGATGAGGAGCATCTGCCGCAGCGCCTGTAATTCCTGGTCTTTGCTGAATTCCGGAACCTGGGCGTTATGCATGCCCCAGTCGATCTCGGGCGGGGCGCTTGACGCGGTAGCTATGGCTGTAACGACGGCCATTATTGTTTTCCTTAAGGGACCTCAGGCGAGCCCACGATGCTTAACCGAATTCACCCCGTTGCGGAAGCGGGGGAACTTGCCGAATGCGATGAGTTTAACCACCCAACGCATTGCCGGTTAAAATTTATTTCGTGGATAGCCTTGAGAACTTCAAGGCCAAGAATTTCAAGGCTTGGCCGCGTCGGTCGCCAGGGTCGGTTTCCAGGCCAGCATAAAGGTGAGATCGCGGGCGTCGGTGTAATCGAGCAGTGCCCGGGCCTGCTCGTCGAGCATGTCGGGATCGAGCTTGTCGGACTTGAGCAGCGCCACCCGGCGCTCCCACTGCATACGTTCGTGCGAAAGCCGGTCAAGATCGCCCGACAGCGAGGTGATCTGGTGGTCGATGTCTTCCTTGGCCGTTAGACCGCGGGCGCCGCTGAAGGCGTTGACGCCGAAATAGCCGATCAGCAGCGCGGCCATGACGTAAAGGCCGAGCGTGGTCAGAATCGAACGCAGCCGTCTCCGGGTGACCATCCCGTCACCATGCGAGAATCCAGCTTAAAACGGAATTAATGACCTGCGTTTCAGCGTAATCGGTTGCGAACTTCGCTATCGCAGCGCCTTGAACACGGTGCGCCCGCCATAGGCGGCCTGCGAGCCGAGTTCCTCCTCGATGCGCAGCAGCTGATTGTATTTCGCGGTGCGGTCCGAACGGGCCAGCGATCCGGTCTTGATCTGTCCGCAGTTCGTCGCCACTGCCAGGTCGGCGATCGTAGAGTCTTCGGTCTCGCCGGAGCGGTGCGACATCACCGCAGTGTAGCCTGCCTTGTGCGCCATCTCGACCGTCGCCAGCGTTTCGGTGAGCGAGCCGATCTGGTTCACTTTCACCAGCACCGAATTGGCGTAGCCCTTGTCGATACCGTCCGCCAGGCGCTTGACGTTGGTGACAAACAGATCGTCGCCGACCAGCTGGCACTTCTCGCCGATTTCTTTCGTCAGCATGGTCCAGCCTTCAATGTCGTCTTCGGCCATGCCGTCCTCGATCGAAACGATCGGATAACGGCCCACCAGTTCGGCGAGATATTTTGTCTGCTGCTCGCGCGAGCGCTTTTTGTTGCCCTCACCTTCGTAGACGTAAGCGCCGTCCTTGAAGAACTCGGTCGACGCCGGATCGAGCGCGAGCGCAATGTCCTGGCCCGGCTTGTATCCGGCCTTCTCGATCGACTTCATGACGAATTGCAACGCGTCATCCGCCGATGCGAGATTGGGCGCGAAGCCACCCTCGTCGCCGACATTGGTGTTGTGGCCGGCGTCCTTGAGCGCGCCACGCAGCGTATGGAAAATTTCCGAACCGGCGCGCAACGCCTCGCGAAAAGTCGGCAGGCCGAGCGGCACGATCATGAATTCCTGGAAGTCGATCGGATTGTCGGCGTGCGCGCCGCCATTGATGATGTTCATCATCGGCACCGGCAAGAGACGCGCCGAGGTGCCGCCGACATAACGGTACAGCGGCAGCTTGTTGGCGAGCGCCGCGGCCTTGGCGACCGCAAGCGAGACGCCGAGGATCGCGTTCGCCCCGAGCCGGCCTTTGTTCGGCGTGCCGTCGAGGCCGATCATGATCTCGTCGATCTTGACCTGCGCTTCCGCATCCATGCCGGACAGCGCGTCGAAGATTTCACCATTGACCGCTTCGACCGCGTTCTTCACGCCCTTGCCGAGGTAACGCTTGTTGTCGCCGTCGCGCAGTTCGACCGCCTCGTGGGCTCCGGTCGAGGCGCCGGACGGAACCGCGGCGCGGCCGCGGGAACCGTCGGCCAGCACGACATCGACCTCGACGGTGGGATTGCCCCGGCTATCGAGGATTTCGCGGCCGATGATATCGACAATAGCGGTCATATTGGCTCCGGCAGGCTTTAAATGTCTTGGCGAGCAGTCATTTCGGGCTTTTACAGGATCGCCGGCGTGGCTGTCACCACGCGTACGACGAAGAAAGCCGTTCCCGCGATGCGATCCGCACCCGAGTCATCGTCACGCGACGAGAATTTCTCCGCTCTCCGCACCGATCTTCGCCAGAGAATGCCGGCGGTGGCTGCCGGTATCCTCACGATCTGCGCTTCGAGCCACGATGTACGAAAGAAGAAAGCAAGGAAGCGGAACGCCGACAGACGCGTATCCAACCTCCGCACCTTGCGGGTGCGGCGCGCGCGGATCGCCGCGCGCTCGCCTCTCGGCGTCCCACCACGGTTCTTGCCAGAGGGACGTCGGTCCCCAAGGCTCAGCTTCAGGCCAGGCTTCCTGGGACGTGGTTTCCCCGGGCGTTACCCGGTGTCTCCTGTCCCAGTCCAGTGGCAGCACCCCACGCACCGGTCGTAATGCCGGCGAGCATGATGCCCAAAGCCGCCCGGGAGTGGCAGTGACGAGCCGCCGCCCGCGGGAACCGACTCTCACTCCGCTGGCCAGAGTCATTGACCAGCGTCCTTGTACGCGAGCGAGAGTGAGGGCCATTTTTCAAATCTGAAACGCGATGTCAAAGCATTTCGATTTGTGCAGATAAATCGGGACGTTACGCGACATGTTTGAAATCGCCGCACGACGCGTTTGAGCGAAGATTCGCAGACAGCGAAGTTGTGCCCGCCAATCAAGGGTTTCTGCGATTCAAGGCACGGCCCACCCCTGCGCGCCGCTCACCAAATGTAGCGTAGCGTCCCCGTGCCGGCGTAAGTCTGCGCACCGGTGCCGAATTCGCCGTCGAATTTGCCGAGCAGCGACCAGTTGGCGGTCATGCGCAATTCCGCGCCGAGTGTCGTGAGCGCTGAGTCATGAGGCGGTGCTGCGCCGTTGACGATGAAGTTCGATCCGGGCAACGCCTGAAACACCGCACCGAGCGCCGGATTGCTGATCCAGTCGTGCGCCCAAGCGAGACGTGCGCGCAAAATCAGCGGCAGATTGTTGAGCGTGATGAGATCGTCGAAGCGCGCACCGAGTTCGCTCCGCGTATCGGTCGCGTCATGCGCGTTGTAGGTCAGCCCGAAGCCGCCGGCGGTGAGATCGGTTTCGCTGTAGGTCGGGGTGTGGAAGCTTTGCGCCTGCACAGCGGCATACGGCGTGAAACCTACGAGATAGTCGGTCGACGGCAAGCCGTAGCGGTAACCGGCCTCAAGTCTTCCACCGACACTCTGGCCCTGGAATTTGGCCTGAAGCTGATCGCCGAGCGCCGACGTTCGATCGGTGGTGAACCAGTGATTGGCAAACGCAATCGCTGCCGACGCGTACCACGGACCGGAATGCGTCTTGGCGTAAAGGCCGCCTTGGAATGCATCGCTGCGGCCACCACCGAGGTTTTGCGCCAATGACCAGTTGGTGCCGCCGCCGGCCAGCGCGAAGCCGACCAGGCTGTCGCGGGACAGGTGATAGTCCATGCCGCCAGCATAGCCGAAGTCGTTCGCGGTGACGTTGGTCGAGCCGACCGCCGGGTCGCCGTTGACATTAGCGGTGCCGCCGAACGCCGAACCCCACGCGCTCCAGCGCTGGTCGAAGTTCTGCGGCTTCGGCGGCGCTTTGGCGAGAATGGAATTGTAAGCCAACGCGATCTCCGGCGGCAGCGATGCGTCCTGCTCCGGCGCAAAACCGGTGGCGCCACCGCCAGCACTACCGCCTCCTCCACCACCCGCCGGATCGAGCATCAGGTTGAGGAAGTCGCTCATCAACTGGAACGCGCCGTGCTCCGCGCCGGTCGCGGCTTCGCCATCGATCTGGGTCAACTGGGCGGGGCTGAGGTTGAAGAATTTCGCCAGAATGCCGCCGTTCGTGTTGTAGTCAGTGGTCAGCGCATTGGCGACGGTTTGCTGATTGCCGTTAAGGCCGGTGTAGTTGGTGAAGGGAGCGACGAGGTTCAGATAGACGTCGTCGTCGTTGGTGCTGTAGCTCAGGCTATCGGTCGCGCCCGATGGCAGGTTGGCGTTGGCGAGCCCGGCGAAGGTCGTGTTGGTAAGCCCTCCCGTCGCGGTGAGGATGGTGTACTGCTTCGATACATAGCCGGAGACGAGCGCGAAGGCGGCATCTACGGTGGCGCCGCTCAGCGTTGCCGTGCCGGTGACGGTGGAATAGGACGCCGTCGCCGGGTTGACCTGCACCATGTAGAACGCACCCGTCGCCAGGGTGAGATTGCCGACTACGGTCATGAACGTCCCGGGCGCGTTCGAGCCCGGCGCCAACGTGCCGCCGGAATTGACCTGCGTCGCGCCGACCGTGCCGACACCATCGAGCATGCCGGTATTGTTGACGCTGGTCAGGCTCGACGTCGCGATCGAGCCATCGACTTCGAGGATGCCGCCGTTGATCGTGGTGGTGCCGGTGTAGGTATTCGATGTCCCGGAAAAGACTTGCGTTCCCGCGCCGGATTTTATGATCGAGAGGGCAGCGCCGCCGACAATCCCATCTTCGATGGTGCCCGAGAAAGTCGTGGTGCCGCTCGTCGGGGCGATCGTCAGCGCCGCAGCCGTGGCGCTGCCGTTTTGCACGGTGCCGCCGCCGCCAGTCCCGTCGGCGAGAGAGGCCATAGTGTTACTGAAGCCGTTCAGGAAGAGGTTTGTGCCCGTATTCACTTGGAAGGCGGAGTTTGGCGACAAGGCTGTCGTCGACAGAGCGCCAAGCCCCCCGGAAATGATGTTGGTCGGACCCGAATAGGTGTTGGCGCCTGAAAACAGGACGGGAGCGCCATTAATCGTGTTCTCGATGGTCAGGGTGCCAGTCGTCGCATTGCCGTTGGTGATGTTGCCGGACAGAGTCAGATTAGTGCCGTTGCCGTCGATCGTGCCGCCGGTGCTGTCGATCTGCACGGCATTGGCGATGGTGAAAGTGTGGGACATTTCTGACTGCAGCGTGCCGCCGTCGAGGGTCAGCGTGCCGGTGCCGATCGCCGAGGAGATGATCGCGCCCGGCGAGCCGACTGTCGCCACGCCGACCTCCACGATGCTGCTGCCACCGGCGGTGCCGCAGACCGTGCCGCAGATCGTGGTGCCGCCGCTGTAGGTGTTGGCGCCGGACAAGATGACCGTGCCGTCGCCGTTGACGACGAGCGCTCCGGCCGGCGCACCGCCGCTCGCATCGGAAATCGCGCCCGGCATGGTCTGGGTGAACCCGGGCGTGGTCATGATGGTCGGATCGCCCGAAAGCGTGAGCGCGTTGGCGAGCGTATAGCTGCCGCTGGTGAAGGATAGCGTGGTGCCCGCCGCCATCGCCAGCGTGCCGGTGCCGAGCGGCGACGAAGTGATCGCACCTGGTAATCCGACCGAGGACGTGCCGACGGTGATGGTGCCGGAGGCCAGCGCGGTGCCGCCGGCATAAGTGTTGTTGCCGGACAGCGTCAGCATGCCGGAAACTGCCAGTCCGCCGCTGCCGTAGATAGTGCCGGCGAACGTTCCATTGGCCGCCGATAAGCTCAAAGTCTGCGCACCGAGCGAGACGAAGCCGGAACTGTCACCCGAGAGCGAAGTGATTGTTGCGCCGTTCGTCACGCCGGAAATGTCGAAAATCCCGCTTCCCGTGATGCCGACGCCGCTCGAACTCGAAATACTCCCCGGCCCCACAAGCGCGAGATAGCCGCCATTGATCGCGGTTGCGCCAATGTAGGTATTGGTGCCGCTCAAGGTCGCCGAGCCGCCGCTGTTGACGAAGATCCCGCCGGCCCCGGAAATTATGCCCGCGAGACCTAAAGGCACAGAGTTGGAGTCGATGACCAGGGGCGCTGCGGGGGTCGTGGTGATGTTCGTGTCGGTGACGAAGTTAGGCGTATAGCCGATGACCTCGCCGGCCAGATTGTACATCACCGAATTCTGTAGGAAAAATCCAAGCCCGTAGATGTTATCAAAATTGCCCTGTTGCACATCGACGCTATAGAGCGACTCGTTGAAGGCCGTGATTGCACTCGGCGTCGCGCCGCTCGTGGTGCCAGCGACCGTTAGGGTTGTTCCTGGGTTTAGATTGTAGCCGCCCGAACCGTCCGACGAACCAAACCCGGAAAAAGCGGACGGGTTGCTAACGTACAGATAATAGGCGTTTGTACCCGTATCCAGAAGCGCGTGGCCGGTCCCTGTCACAGAGGTCTGCCCGGGAGCGCTGACCGTAAATGTCAGGTCAATTCCGCCCTCGAAAGAGCCCGGTGCGTTTGACCCCGGAAAGTTAGGGCTAGACGCGGCGGCCGTAAGAGTGTCGACAGGCTTGAATTGCGCCAGTAGCGCGGGTGTAAGACCGAGCATCACGCAGGGGCTGCAGGAGGTAACGCTCTGGCCGACCTGTGGTCCGTTCGTCGTCGCGCCGGGATCCTGGGGGTCCGGCCCGGTCGGTACTGCGCTGAGCGGCTGGCCGTTCGCAGCGACTACGTAGCCGGCAGTTGTTCCCGGCACCACCGCCTGACCGAGAACGCCGCCTACCGCGGTTGTCGTGGTGTTGGGGGTGACGCCGCCGCCAGGATTAGCGCCGGTATAGTAATCAGCGAAGTTACCGGCGCCGAAGATTCCGTAAGCTCCGCCATAGAGCCCTGGTATCGCGCCGATTGGAGTGAGGGAGGAGGGTCCACCGGGAATCTGGTACTTGTATATCGCGTTAACGATGAAGGCCGACGGCGCACCCGAAGGCGTGATCGCATTTAATGTGACGCCAGTGGAGGAACCGCCGGGCGTCGAGGCCGTCGGATAGAACGTCAGCGACGGTACGCCGACAAGATTGCCGAATATAGCGCTGCCATCCCCATAGTCGATTTGTACGCCCGTCGGCAAACCGTTCGGGAATAAAGCGGTCGGCGACGACATGTTCGAAGGGATGCTGCCAAAGGCGCTCGCCGAATAGTACGCGTTGAAGACTGGCGATCCGGTATCGAATATGTACGATTGCGGATTTTGACCGCCGATGCCGACATTGATGTTAAGTGAAAGACCGTTGGACGTTTGCTGCAATTGCAGAGGAATATCGATCGATTGCGCCATCGCGGCGCGCGCGAGGGCAACGCCAAGCAGAAGTCCCAGAGCTGCGGACTTCGCGGCGGCGATGCCTTGCAGAACGCTTCCGTTCCGGACCCGATCTAGGTCGCGGCCGCGAGATCGTTCCCGATCAAACACGCAGTCATTCCCCCGCCCGATAGCAGGGACCCTAACGGCCCGGTGGGGGCGTATTTGACTGAGCGTCCCAAATTCGTCCGAAACGTTCGAAGGCGCTGCAATTCCGTCGTGTGATGCTAATCGGCAACAGGGCGGGACTCAGCGCGCGAGGGGACTTTCAACGCCGAGGCTGCGCATCCATTCGCCCAGCGTGGCGACCGCCGCCGGGTCCGATTGCGAAGCCGCCGCCGCTGCGCGCCATTGCGCCATGCCGCGCAGATCGCGGGCGCTGATGCCGAAGCGTGAGCGGAAGGCGCGACTGAAATGGGCTTCGCTGTTGAAACCGTGCGCAAAGGCGACCGAGCCGATCGATTGTGACCGCGCGCGGTTGTCCACGAGCGCGACAAGACAGCGGTCGAGACGGCGCGCGAGGATGCGCGCGTGTACGCCGCCTTCGTGCGCGAACAGCCGGTAGAGCGACGTGCGCGACAGCCGCAATGCCGCCGCCACGGCGATCGGCGTTAAGCCACGGTCGGTCAGGTGTTCGTCGATGTAGGACACCGTCATTTGCCGCAGCGTTGCGGCTGCGGCTTGCTCGTGTTCGGCGTCGAATCCACGCGCACCCCAAGCGCCGTCGGCGAGCGTGAAGGCCGCATCCACGGCGGCGGATGCCTGCGTCGAGGTCAGCGCCGGGGCGGATCGCCACAACGCCCGCATATAGCGGCCGAGCAGCCGCGTCGTCGCCGCGTCGCGATGGAGAACGACGCCGTGCAGATCGCGATCGTGGAAGGCCGCCGGTAGCCGCTCGCGCGGCACGATCAGCGTGAGGCGGGAGAAATCGTTCTCGCTGCTGCCCGTCGCGCGGGCGAAATCGAGAAAGCCGATGTCGCCGGTGTGCAGATCGACTGCGCGGCCGTCATACTCGCCCCGGAGATGACCGGAGGTCTGGTACTGGATCATCACATGATCGAGGCCCGAGCGTTTTGTGAGTGCTGTGGTGCGTACCAGGCGCTGGCCGACCGAAGCATTGTTGAAAGTCAGGCAATCGCCGAGATGAAAACCGACCACATCGCCGCGGAACGGCGCCGGCTTGTCGCCGGCCAGCGCGACGTCGAACATCTCGGCCAGCGCCATATGCCAAATCTCGAAGGCATCCGGTGATTGCGCCGCCGCGAGATAAATCTCGACCCGGCGCGAGAGTGGCGCGGCCTCAGGTGTGGCGTTTGGCATGGCGGTCCGCAATCCGGCATCGCCTGCTTACACGCAAAAAGAGCAAAGTGATATGACGTAAAACAACAGACGGCTTGAGGGTTTTGGCGTCCTTTCCGCACCGTGTTATGCCGCTTGCGAAGGATCAAAGCGCCACAAGTCGATGCGCCGTAATGATCAAAGCTCCATAGAGATTCAAAGTGCGATGGCGAAGAAACCCCTGCAACTCGGACGTCCGACCCCGCTCCCCGCCTCACCGGATCAGGCGGTGCTCGACCGCGTGCGCAATCCGCATCCGGGCACGAATTACGTCGCGCGCTTTACGTTTCCCGAATTCACGTTGATGTGCCCGGTGACCGGCCAGCCGGATTTCGCCACGCTGGTGATCGACTATGTGCCCGGCGGCTGGCTCGTGGAGTCCAAATCGCTGAAGCTTTATCTCAACAGCTTCCGTAATCACGGCGCGTTCCACGAGGAATGCACCGTCTCGATCGGCAAGAAACTGGTCGGCCTGCTCAAGCCAAAATGGCTGCGCATCGGCGGCTATTTCCATCCGCGCGGCGGCATGCCGATCGATGTGTTCTGGCAGGCGGGCAAGTTGCCGTCCGGCGTGTGGGCGCCCGATCAGGGTGTGCGGACGTACGGCGCGCGCGGATAGCTTATGGCGCGTTGAATGCGCTCAGCGCCAAAGCGGGAATCACTTCACAGCCCGAACACTTGCTTGAAGAACCGTGCCGCGGCGGCTTTGGATTTCCTCGTTGGCTCGTTCCTCGGCGGGATTCTTCGGCGCCGAGAAGCCGTGCGCGGTGCCGCTATAGAGATTGAGCTCCCAGTTCACTTTGGCGGCCTTCAGTTCATTGATCAGGAGTTCGACCTCGGTCATCGGCGCGATCGGATCGTCCGCGCCATGCAGCAGCAGCACGCGGCCGGTGATGTTCTTCGCCGCGCCCGGCGTGAAATCGCGGAATGAGCCATGGATCGTCACCGTGCCGACAACCGGCGCGCCAGTCTCGGCAAGCTCGATCGCGACCGTGCCGCCGAAGCAATAGCCGACGACGGCGATCTTGGAAGGTTCGACCATCGGATTGGCGCGCAGCGTATCGAGGCCCGCTTGCGCACGCGCCCGCATCAGCGGCCGGTCTTTATCGTAGATCGATGCCTGGGCCTGAAATTCCGGGATGGTTTTGAGATGCACGTCGCGGCCGTAGATATCGGCGGCGAGCACGACGTAACCCTGCCGCGCATACATTTCGGCGTTTTGTAGCGTCAGATCCGACATGCCGTCGTAGCGGTGGATCAGCAGGATGCCCGGTCGCTTGCCCGAAAGGCTATCGTCATAGGCGAGATAGCCGCGCAAGGACGCGTCACCCTGTTTGTAGTCGATCCACTGCGTCTTGATCTCGGCCTGCGCCGCGCCCGCCGACAAACAGGCAAACAGCGCCGCAATCAGGGCCAATGCCGTGCGTTTCATAACCATCCTCCCGCGTTATTTATGGCCGGCGGATGCTTGAATCCGCGGCGTGAAGACACCACAAGGTAGCGAAGCCTGGCCGGTGTCGCTATGCGCAGCGAGCCCGTGCTATCAACCCGCGCCGATAAGGCCGCGCCTTAAGCCTCAAACCATGAACCGCCAGATCAAGCCACCGCCTCGTATTTCGTTCGTTTCACTCGGTTGCCCGAAGGCGCTGGTGGATTCGGAGCGCATTATCACGCGGCTGCGCGCGGAAGGGTATGAGCTGGCGCGCGAACACGCCGGCGCCGATCTCGTCATCGTCAATACCTGCGGTTTTCTCGAAAGCGCGCAGCAGGAATCGCTGTCCAATATCGGCGAGGCGCTGGCCGAGAACGGCAAGGTCATCGTCACCGGCTGCATGGGCGCGGAGCCGGAAAAGATCACCGCCGTGCATCCTTCCGTGCTCGCGATCACCGGGCCGCAACAGTACGAAAGCGTTCTGGACGCCGTGCATCGCGCCGTTCCACCGCAGCACGATCCCTATACCGACCTGATTCCCCCGGAGGGCATAAAGCTTACCCCTCGGCACTACGCTTATCTCAAGATTTCAGAGGGTTGTAACAATCGTTGTACGTTCTGCATCATCCCCAAATTGCGCGGCGATCTGGTGTCGCGGCCGGCCGCCGATGTGCTGCGCGAGGCCGAACGGCTGGTCGCCGCCGGCGTCAAGGAACTGCTGGTCATCTCGCAGGACACCTCGGCCTATGGCGTCGATATCAAATACGCCACCAGCACCTGGAAGGACCGCGAGGTGCGGGCGAAGTTTCTCGATCTCGCCCGCGAGCTCGGCGAGTTCGATGTCTGGGTACGGCTGCACTACGTCTACCCCTACCCGCACGTTGACGAGGTCATCCCACTGATGGCCGAGGGCAAGGTGCTGCCCTATCTCGATGTGCCGTTCCAGCATGCCAGTCCAGACGTGCTCAAACGCATGCGGCGGCCCGCGGCGCAGGTGAAAACACTCGATCGCATCCGCGCCTGGCGCGGCATTTGTCCGAGTCTCACCATCCGCTCGACTTTCATCGTCGGCTTTCCCGGCGAGACCGATGCGGATTTCGAGTTCCTGCTGGAGTGGCTCGGCGAGGCCGAGCTCGATCGCGTCGGCTGCTTCAAATACGAGCCGGTTGACGGCGCCACCGCGAACGATCTCGGCGCCGCTGTGCCTGATCAAGTCAAGGAAGAGCGCTGGAACCGTTTCATGGCGCGCCAGCAGGAGATTTCGCGAAAACGTCTCAAGCGCAAAGTCGGCGGCCGCGAGCGCATCATCATCGACGAGGTCGGACCGAGCGTCGCCAAGGGCCGCTCAAAGGCCGATGCGCCGCAGATTGATGGCGCGGTCTATGTCGCAAGCCGGCGGCCGCTTCGCGTCGGCGAAATCGCCACAGTGAAGATCGAGCGCAGCGACGACTACGACCTGCACGGAACAGCGGTCGGCTACTAGGACGTCAGCGCCGATACGCTTGCATCGCAGCTGCGTTGATAGGATGGTCCGGCATTGCAACACAGGGTTGGACATGCCGCTTTCAGGCACCATCAAAACTCTTATCCGCAATGCGTGGGATGACGGCTATCCCTGCCTGGTTGCCACCGACGGGCCGGCTGGCCCGAATATCTCGGTCAAAGGCAGCATGGTGGTGTTTGACGATAATCATTTGGCATGGTGGGAGCGCTCCAGGCGCACGGCGCTAGAGAACCTGTCACACGACAAGCGCGTCTGCGTGATGTACGCGAATTTCAAGGCGCAGCGTGACAAGGTTCTCGAAAGCGGATTCCTGCGTTTCTACGGCAGTGTCGAACTGCATCCCGGCGGGCCGGTTCATGATGCGATATTCGCCATGCTCCTGCCGCGCGAGCAGACCCATGACGGTGCTGATACCGGGATTGGCGTGCTCCTGAAGATCGAGCGGGCGGTCGATATTCGCGGCAAACTGATCGGTTGAGGCGCGCCATGGAAATGCGTCCCTATGGTCGCACCGGTATGCAAGTCTCCGTGCTCGGTTTCGGCTGTGGCGCAGTCGGCGGGCTGATGGTGCGCGGCGATCCGCGCGATCAACAACGCGCTATCGCGCGGGCGCTCGACGCCGGCGTGAACTACTTCGACACCGCGGTCGCCTATGGCAACGGCGAATCCGAAAAGAACCTCGGCCGCATCCTGCAGGAGCTGAAACCACCCAATGCCGTTGTCGGCACGAAAGTTCGGCTGCCGAGCGCAACCTTCACCCGCATCGCCGAAACCATTACAGCGTCGCTGGACGCCAGCCTCGCGCGGCTGCGACGCGACCGCGTCGATATTTTTCATCTGCACAATGCGGTCACGGCGGCGGGCGGCGGTGAAGCGCTCAGCGTCCGGCAGGTGCTTGATGAGGTGGTGCCGGCCTTCGTGCAGCTGCGGCAACAAGGCAAGCTTCGCTTTCTCGGGCTGACCTGCGTTGGCGAAACCTCAGCGCTCCAGCAGGTGATCGACGGCGGCGCGTTCGACAGTGCCCAGGTGGTGTACAACATGCTCAACCCGTCCGCCGCGTTGGCGCTGCCGGCGAATTATCCGGCGCAGGATTACGGCCGGCTGTTCGATCACACCAAATCGGCCGGGACCGGCGTCATCGCCATTCGCGTGCTCGCAGGCGGCGCGCTGTCAGGCTCGGCCGATCGTCACCCGATCGCAAGTCCGCCGCCCGATCCAATCGGTTCGGCGCTCAACTACGACACCGATATTGCCCGCGCGCGACGCCTGATGCCGCTGGTGACGGAAGGATTTGCCGCGAGCCTGACTGAAGCCGCGACGCGGTTTGCCATCACGCAGCCGGCCGTCGGCATGATCCTTGTCGGTGTGGCGACACCGCAGCAATTTGAGGATGCGCTTGCGGCAGTTCTCAAAGGTGCGCTGCCCGCGGCCGCCCTTGATCGATTAACGGCGCTCCGGCAGGGATTTTCCGGCGAAGCGCGTTGATCAAAGACGCGCATCCCGCGCCTTCACGCTCATATTCGCTGACTAGGCAGTTGGCTGACCTCGCCGCGCCACCTGGCGGCATAGGGCAGCACGAACATGTACAGACCGGTGAACAATAGCAGGAACAGCGGGGGCAGCGGCGAATAGACAACCCATGAGGGAGGTTCCCCGAACACCCTGGCAATGAAGTTGGCGACGACGGTCATCGTAAAGATGATCGACAGCCAGCGGTGGGTCTGTCGAATCCAGTTACTCCAGTTCAATGTGACCTCCTCTGAAGATGAGTGGGAGCGCGGATCGCGCTCAGCTTTGAAACGGCCGTTCTTGCAGGCGGACGATTTCAATCAGTCCGCGCGATGACCTGCTCCAGCTTGGCGAAGAACTGCTGCCACCCATACTTGGCGCCCTGGTAGTTCTGCGGCTGATCCGGCCGGAAGCCGGAGTGCTCCATGCGCAGATGGGTCCCCGTGCTGGTAGGAGTGAGTGTGAAAGTCACGACACTCTCAAGACCGAGGGCGCCCCACGTATAGGACAGCGTTTTGTTCGGCTCGACGACGAGAACCTGACAGTCAATAACGCCGTTCCAATTCGGTTGAGGGTCCATGCGAAGACTGAAACGATGCCCGACGGCTGGCTTGAAGTCGTTCTTCATCAGCCACTCCGCGATCAGGTGTGGTTGCGTGAGCGCACGCCAGATTTTTTCCGGCGGATGAGTCACTTCCCGTTCAACGACCACAGAGAGCGTTTCGGTCACTGTCCATCCTCCTCAGCAAAGTCACGCAGACTATGCCAAATCCATAAGGCAAGATAGCGGTGCAAATGCTGCTCTTTGCAGTGCTGATAGACGCCCTTCATGCCGCGTTTGAAAATTGAGAAGTAGCCTTCGACCGTGTTCGTGGTTATGTCGTCGCGCGCATATTCTTTCTTGCTGTGATTGACCGTTTCGTGCGCCTCAAAATCGCGGCCAACAATCCGGTAAAGCTTGCTTTCGTCCGTGTGCAGGCGCGTTTCCTTGACGATGTTTTCGCGAACGATCCGCGCAACAGTCTCGGCGGTCGCAACCGGCACGCTAAACGACCGAACCTCGCCGCCGCGCTGCACTAACGAGACAACCGTGCGCTTGCGGCCAATCGAGTAGTGCTTGCTCTTGGAAAACGGCTGGCCGGACGTGGTGAGCTTGGGCCGGTTCGCTTCCGGGATATTGCCGAAATAGGTTTCGTCGGCCTCGACAACCTCGCCTTCGCCGCCCATTGGCGGTTCTAAGCCGCCCCGGCGCATAGCCTCACGGACACGGTGAAACATGAACCACGCCGTATTGTACTCACAGCCAAGCTGGCGATGGAGCTGGTGCGCTGAAAAGCCTTTCTTGCTGGCGGAGGCCATCGTGAACGCAACCGCCCACATGGTCAGTTTTGCGTGGCTGCGCTCCATTACCGTGCCAGTCATGACGGTGAAATCCTTGCGGCACTCTTTTTCGCCGCAACGGTACACGCCGACCTTTTTAGTCGCGTAGTGGTGCTTCAGCGATCCGCATTTCGGGCAAACTGGGCCATCCGGCCAGCGGGCAGCTTCAAACCACGCGCGGGCGGCGGTTTCATCGTGGAAATGGGCGGCTGCAAACTGGTTCTTGGCCATCGGGTCTCTCCAATGGCAAAACACTACCTTTTGGGGCTTGTGGTGTCAACTACGCAATCCCCCTTTACAGTTATGGATTTGTCAAACCCTGCTGCCGAGCACTTTGACAATGGCCGCGGTCAGCTTGCCGAGCTCGTCGGGATGGATCGTAAAGGACGGCGTCAGATAGACGATATTGCCGAACGGCCGGATAAATACCCCTTCGGCAACAAAGCGTTCCCGCAATGTGTTGAGGTTATCGATGCGGTCGAGTTCGACCACCCCGATCGCACCTTTGACCCGTACAGCTTTGATGCCTGAAAACGCCCGGCAGGGTTCGAGGCCGGCAGCGAGCGCCCGGGAGATTTCCGCAACTTGGTCGAGCCGGGGTTCGCGCTCGAACAGATCCAGCGAGGCATTGGCGGCGGCGCAGGCCAGCGGGTTGGCCATGAAGGTCGGTCCGTGCATCAGCGCCTTTGCCGGATCGTCGGACCAGAACGCCTCGAAGATTTTTCGGCGCGCGATTGTAGCAGCCAACGGCAGCGTCCCGCCGGTCAGCGCTTTCGACAGCGTGAGTATATCGGGCGTCACGCCTGCTTCCTGAAATGCGAACAATGCGCCGGTGCGGCCGAAACCGGTGAATATCTCGTCGAAGATCAACAGGACATCGTGACGGTCGGCGGCAGCGCGGATTGTTTGCAGCACCGCCGCATCGTTGAAATGCATGCCGCCGGCCCCTTGCACCAACGGCTCGACAATGATCGCGGCGAGGTTTTCCGCGTGGCGCGCGACCGCTGCTTCGAACGCCGCTGTGCTGTCTTCGCCGACTGGCAAATCGACGACGATCTGCTCCGGCAGCAAGCCGCGAAAAGCCGCGTGAAAGTTTCCTTCCGGATCGGACACCGCCATCGCGCCGGTGGTGTCGCCATGATAGGCGTTGCGGAACGCTAGAACGCGGGTGCGGCCGCGGGCGCCGCGATTGTTCCAGTACTGCACCGCCATCTTCAAAGCGACTTCGACCGCGACCGAACCGGAGTCGCTGAAAAACACCCGGTCGAGATCGGCAGGCGCCATCAGGCCGGCCAAGCGCCGCGCCAGCGTTAGCGCCGGCTCATGCACCATGCCGCCGAACATCACGTGCGGCATCCGCCCCAGTTGATCCTCGACCGCGGCGCGAATGTACGGGTGGTTATAGCCGTGGCAGGCCGTCCACCACGATGCGATGCCGTCGATCAGCTCGCGGCCATCGGCAAGCCTGATGCGACAGCCTTCCGTGCCGATGACCGCCAACGGCGGGATCGCCGTCTTCATTTGCGCGTAGGGCAGCCAGACATGGTTGAGCCCTAACGAGTACCAACCTGACGGTGAATTTCCCTTACTTCCACTGGTATTTCCGGGCATTAGGCGCTTTCATGCCGCGCTATGTATTCGCTCGATGAATTTGCGGCCGGCAAGCTTGCGGGGCTGGAGCGTGCGCGGCTGCGCCGCTCTCCGGTGACGACCGCGCGGCACGGCATCTATGTCGAGCGTGGCGGCCGCCGTCTGCTTTCGTTTTCGTGCAACGACTACCTCAATCTTAGCGGCCATCCGGCGATCATCAAAGCGGCGGTCGAGGCGGCCGAGCGCTACGGCGTTGGCGCCGGCGCCTCGCGCCTCGTCACCGGCAATCACCCGCTTTACGAGCAACTGGAAAGCCGCCTCGCCCGACTCAAAGGAACCGACGCGGCCTGCGTGTTCGGCTCGGGCTATCTGGCTAATACCGGAATCATTCCGGCGCTCGCCGGGCCCGGCGATCTGGTGCTGGTGGATGAGCTTTCACACGCCTGCATCAATGGCGGAGCCGCCTTGAGCGGCGCGACCGTGCACCGCTATCGGCACTGCGATGTCGGAGAGCTAAAGACGCTGCTTGACGAGCACCGCGCCCGCCACGCCCACGCGCTGATTGCGACCGACGGTGTGTTCTCCATGGACGGCGACCTTGCCCCGCTTTCGGAGCTGTCGGCTGTCGCGCAACGCTACGATGCCTGGCTGCTGGCGGACGATGCTCATGGCCTCGGTATCGTCGGTCGCGGCCGCGGCTCGGTGTTCGCCAATGGGCCCGCCGACGTGCCGCTGCAGATGGGTACACTGTCGAAGGCCGTTGGCGGCTACGGCGGTTATTTGTGCGCGTCGCAGCCTGTGATCGATCTGATGCGAACACGCGCGCGCTCATTCATCTACTCAACCGGACTGCCGCCCCCGGTGGTCGCCGCGGCAATCGCGGCGCTCGATCTGATCGTGAACGAGCCCGAATATGTCGAGAGGCCTTTGCAAAAGGCGCGGTCGTTCACGCGCGCGCTGAATTTGCCCGAGGCACAAAGCGCCATCGTGCCGCTGATCATCGGCGATACCGATGCCACGCTTGCCGCCTCGCAGATGCTGGAGGATGAGGGGTTTCTGGTGGTGCCGATCCGCCCGCCAACGGTGCCCGCCGGCACAGCGCGGCTGCGTTTTGCGTTCAACGCGCAGCATCCCGACGCCGAAATCGAACGGCTCGCCGGTATCGTGCGCAGCCGTTTGCTGAGTGACCGCACTTGAGCGCGATCTTTATCACCGCCACCGGCACCGAGGTCGGCAAGACATTCGTCGCTGCGTCGCTGATCCGCAATTTGCGGCAAATCGGCAAGGACGTCATCGCCATCAAACCGGTGGTCAGTGGTTTCGATCCGGCCCAGGCCGCCGCAAGCGATCCCGGCATTCTGCTGGATGCGCTGGGATTGCCGGTGACAATGGACAATATCGGGCTCATTTCGCCGTGGCGCTATCGCGCGCCGTTGTCGCCTGACCTTGCCGCAAGCATGGAAGGCCAGCGCATCGACGTCGATCAGGTGATTGCCTTTTGCCAGAGCGCGATCGCGGATAATCCTGGTGTCGTGCTGATCGAGGGCATCGGCGGCATCATGGTGCCGCTCGACGGTGAGCGCACCATTCTCGACGTCATGATGGCGCTGCGTGTGCCTTTGATTGTGGTCACCGGAAGCTATCTCGGCAGCATCAGCCACACACTGACTGCACTCGACTTCGTTGTTCATCCGGGAGATGAATGTGCTTTCGGTCATCGTCAGCGAGACGCCGGGGTCTCCTGTGCCGCTTGATGAGGTCGTAGCCACCATCGGCCGTTTTGCCGCGCCAGTGATTGCGTTGCCTCGCTCGCGGCCCGGAACCGCGGCAAATCTCGGAGATATTTTCGGTAGCTCGCCTAAACGCTGACCTTTGATCCTACGAAAAGAATTTTATCGCCAGCACGGTTTCCATCATCCCTTCGAGATTGAACAATGCGTGCAACAAAAAAGTCATCAGGACGGAACCCCAAGTCAGGCGCGCCCAGCCGAGAAACAAACCGACAACAAAAATCTGAGCCATGCCGATCAAATCATACTGCACGTGAGGGAGAGCAAACAGCACAGCGAAGTTCCGACGATGCCGAGCCAAGCCGTCCAACCCGGCACGCACAATGCCGCGAAATATAAATCCGCGAAACAATAATTCCTCGCCGGCGGGCGCCACGATGACGGCGGCAATCCATAACACCGGCAACCAGCCTTCGGCAGTCGCCGTGGTATAAGATTGCAACTGGAAGGGCGTTATCAGCCCGGATCCGGAGAGATAAAGCGCCAGATCGCTCGCCGCTATAAGACCAATGAGGCAAAGAATTGCTGGCATGACTTGGCGAGCGCGGGGCACAACCAGCGCCAGATAGTCGACCGGATTAGCCTTCGCTAAACGGACAGCGATCAGCAGCACGGCGACGGTGATTGGATTGAGGGCCAGCACCGAGAGCGCGACAAGCTTACCGTCGTATGGGGTAGCCATCAACGTGGAAAGGTCACCACCCTCCCACGCGATCACCAACACGGTCGCTGCGACCTGGCCCAAACCGTAGGCAAGTATGGCCCAGCCCAGGGTCGCCCAGTAACCCCAACGATTTACGGGCTGTGTGTCGTCATTCACCTGGGCGGCGGACCTTACGGGATCAGGATGGAGGAACCGGTGGTGCCCCGGCTTTCGAGATCGCGATGCGCCTTGGCGGCGTCCTTCAGTGCGTATTTCTGGTTCACCGGAATCTTCACCGCCCCGCTCTCGACAACCTCGAACAGGTGGTTGGCGATGTCGAGCAGGTCGGCGCGTTTCGCGGCGTAGGTGTTGAGCGTCGGCCGCGTCGCGAACAACGAGCCTTTGGTTTGCAGGATGTTGATGTTGAAAGCCTCGACTTGGCCGGAGGCGCTGCCAAAGCTGACAAACATGCCGAGCGGTGCAAGACAGTCCAGCGAGGCCGGGAACGTCGTCTTGCCGATGCCGTCATAGATAACCGAACACATCGCGCCTTTGGTAATGTCCTTGGTGCGCGCGACGAAATCCTCATCACGGTAGAGAATGGTGTGGTGGCAGCCGTTTGCCTTGGCAAGTTCGGCCTTTTCTTTCGAGCCGACAGTGCCGATCACATTGGCGCCGAGATGGTTGGCCCACTGGCAAAGGATCAGTCCGACGCCTCCGGCGGCAGCGTGCACGAATACATTCTGGCCCTTCTGGACCTTGAAGGTACGGCGCACGAGATATTCCACCGTCATGCCCTTGAGCATCATGGCGGCGGCCTGCTCGTAGTTGATCTTCGCCGGAATTTTCACGGCTCGGTCAGCGGCCATCACGCGCTCCTCGGCATAGCAGCCGAGCGCGGTCACATAGCCGACGCGGTCGCCGACCTTGAAGTCGGTCACGCCCGGACCGACGGCGACGACTTCACCGGCGCCTTCGTTCCCGGCGACAAACGGCAATCCGACCGGCGACGGATACATGCCCATGCGGAAATAAGTATCGATGAAATTGACGCCGCAGGCATGCTGCTTGACGCGGATTTGGCCCTGCCCCGGCGCCGGCACTTCCACCTGCTCGTAGGTTAAAACCTCCGGACCGCCGACTTTATGAACACGTACTGCCGCAACCATTTTCCTCTCCTTCAAAAAGGCTTCTCAGTGAAAACTCGGGCTAGTGTCCCGATTCCGAAGTTCGCATGATTATGCGGCACGTTCGGTCGCGAACTTCGGAATCGATAAGGACACTAGCAACGTATTAAACTTGGTGTGGCTTTGATTCAGAAGTCCGCATAACGTGCCTAGCCGAAATAATGATGCGGACTTCTGAACCGCCACACCAGATCATAGGCAGAGAAGTGTCGAACACAAGGCGGACGCGCTATCGGCCGCCTGAGACATTCAACACCGCTCCGGCGACGTATGACGCGGCATCCGACAGCAGAAACAGGATTGCTTCCGCAATCTCGTCGGGCTGGGCGGGCCGCTTCATCGGCAATAGCGGTGTAATGCGCGCAACCCTTCCGGGTTCATGGATCTCGGTGTCGGTCACTCCGGGCCGGATTGCGTTGACGCGCACGCCCTCCAGCGCGACTTCCCGCGCCAATCCATTGGTCAGCGCATCAACGCCGCCTTTGGCAGCGGCATAGAAAACATATTCGGTGGCGCCGCCCGTCACTGCCGCAATCGACGACAGCAATACGATCGAGCCGCCCTTGCCGCCGTGGGCGGTCGACATCCGGCGGACGGCCTCGCGCGAACAGATCAGCGCGCCAAACAGGTTGATGTCGAGCACTTCGCGGATCGTGGCTGCGGTGGCGGCGTCGAGACGGGAATTCTTGCCGCCGACGCCTGCCGAATGCACGAAGTGGGTAATAGGACCAAGCGCCTTGGTCGTTTCATCGAAAACGCGGATGATGTCTGCTTCCTTCGACATGTCGCCCTGGATGGTGACGCTGTTACCACCGGACTTCTTCACCGCAGCGGCGACTTCGCCTGCGGCTTTGGCGTTGCTGATATAATTAATCGCGACGTCATAGCCGAGCTCACCGGCCAATCGCGCCGTCGATGCGCCAATGCCCCGGCTACCGCCGGCAATAAGGAGAACGGGTCGCGCCATGATGTTGCAGCTCCCTACACATTCGTTTTTGTCTGACGCAGGAAACCCACGCCAAGGAAATAGAAACCAAGCAGGCATAGTATCGCCGTTACCCAGAACGCGGGATCAAGATTGCGTTCGACCGCGAAGGCGGCGAGCAGCGACCAGACGGCGAGAGCAACAAGCGTTACCGCGCGCATACGCGCAATACGCATCGGATGGATGACGTAAAATGGTGCAAAACTGAGAACTGCGAGCAGGAGAATGGCAAGCACGTTAAGCCACGGCGACAGCTTCAGGACGAAGAGATAGAAAGCCGCAACATTCCAGACCGCGGGAAATCCCCGGAAGTAGTAATCCGAGCTCTTCATTTCCCGGTCGGCGAAATAGAGCGAGCCTGTAACCACAATGACGGCGCCAAGCGCCGTCGCAAGCGATGGCGGCAATAGTCCGCTGTTGACCAGCGCGTAGGCTGGCACGAACACATAAGTGAGGATATCAACCACCAGATCGAGCGCATCGCCGGACCAACGCGGCAACAGTTCGGCCACGCGCAAGCGGCGGGCAAATGTGCCGTCGATGCCGTCGATGATCAGGGCGATGCCGAGCCACACAAACATCGCTTGCCAGTCGGTCCGTACAGCGGCGAGCAGCGCCAATAACGCACAGGCCGCGCCCAGCGCAGTGAAAATATGGACGGCAAACGCCGCCGCGCGCGGGCTTGTCGTGCTGCCAAAGGGCTTGGTCGGGTCCATTATCGGGGGTTATACGGCTGTATGACCGTCGTGTGCAGGCGTGATGTGACTGAGCGTTGTTGAGCATACATGATTAAACGAGTCTGGATCCTCACAGGGACGCCAATCATTGATTAGTGCAGGCAAAAAGTTAACGGCCGAAGTGGCCGTCATCGGCGGCGGACCTGCCGGTCTCGTCAGCGCGCTTGCGCTCGCGGCAGCCGGCGTGGACACGCTGCTGATTGCCCGGCCGGCGCCGGTGGATCACCGCACCACGGCGCTGCTCGCTGGTTCGGTGACAGCACTGGAAACTCTCGGCGTGTGGTCGGCGTGCCGTCCGCAGGCGGCCCCGCTCCGCAAAATCCATCTCATCGATGATACCCAGCGGCTCATCCGTGCGCCGGAAACGGTGTTCGATGCCGCCGAGATCGGTTTGGAGGCGTTCGGCTACAATATCGAGAACCGTCATCTGCTCGCCGCGCTTGACGCACACGCAGCTACACTCAATCTGCCCCGCATCGCCGCCGATGCGCTCGCGGTGAAAGTCGATGATGCGGGTGCTGCGGTGACGCACGCCGATGGCGAAGTGCGCGTTCGCCTTGTGATCGGGGCCGATGGTCGTCGTTCGCTCTGCCGCGCCGCTGCCGGCATCGCTACGACGCATCATGCCTATCCTCAAACGGCAATCACGCTGAATTTGTCTCATGCGCGTCCGCACCAGGACACGTCCACCGAATTTCACACGGCAAACGGACCGTTCACCCTCGTTCCCCTGCCCGGCCAGCGTTCGAGCCTGGTCTGGGTGCTCGATCCCGAAAGCGCCGCTTCGCTTGCGACGCGCAACGATGAAGAATTGTCCGTCGAGGTCGAACGCCGCGCCCATTCGCTGTTCGGCAAGGTCAACGTCGAACCCGGCCGCGGAGTTTTTCCTCTTTCGATGCAAACGGCGAGCGCCTTTGCGCGTGGGCGTATCGTCCTCGTCGGCGAAGCAGCGCACGTCGTGCCGCCAATCGGTGCGCAGGGTCTCAATCTCGGGCTGCGCGATGGTGCGACCGTGGCCGAAATTGTTGCCGATGCACGCCGGCAGAATCGCGATGTAGGTTCCCCTGACGTCATCAGGCAATACGACACGCAACGCCGCGCCGATATTACCAGCCGGACTATCGCCGTCGATGTTTTGAACCGCAGCTTGTTGACGGACTTCCTGCCAGCGCAGGGCGCGCGCGGCCTGTCACTATTTTTGATGGACCGGATCGGACCATTGCGCCGCGCAGTCATGCGCGAAGGGGCTACGCCCAGTGTTTCTCAGCCTCGCCTGATGCGCGGCGAGATGCTCTGAATGGCGCTATTTCCTGGACCGCCATGTTCCTAGGCAGTCCTGCCGTCAAAAGCAGCTTGGCGCGATGCCGGCCTCCGGCTTACCGTTAGCAACAAGAGATGGGGCCCGCCTATGAAACTGCCGCGCAATTTCTTCAAGCCGCTTGCGATCGGCGCACCAACACCGCTGCGAGAATTGCCGCCGCGGCTCGAGCGCATGATTCATTTCGTGCCGCCCCACAACGAGAAGGTCCGCGCGCGGGTGCCGGACCTGGTGCACCAGGTCGATGTCGTGCTCGGCAATCTCGAAGATGCGGTTCCTGCGGACGCCAAGGAAGCGGCCCGCGCCGGCTTCATCGCGATGGCGAAGAGTTGTGAGTTCGGCGACACCGGATTGTGGACGCGGATCAATGCACTGAATTCACCCTGGGTGCTCGACGACATTACCGAGATCGTCGCCGCGATCGGCGGCAAGCTCGATGTGATGATGCTGCCCAAGGTCGAAGGCGCCTGGGACATTCACTATCTCGATCAGCTTCTGGCCCAGCTCGAAGCCAAACACGCAGTCAAGAAGCCGATCCTCATTCACGCCATTCTGGAAACCGCCGAAGGCGTCAACAACGTCGCCGATATCGCGGCCGCCTCGCCGCGCATGCATGGCATCAGTCTTGGTCCGGCGGATCTTGCTGCCTCGCGGGCGATGAAGACGACGCGGGTCGGCGGCGGCCATCCCGATTACAAAGTCCTTGCCGACGCAGCATCAGGCGCCGCGCCCGATGCACAGCGCGCCGCCTATCAACAAGATCTCTGGCATTACACGACCGCAAAAATGGTCGATGCCTGCGCCGCTGCCGGCATCAAGGCCTTTTACGGTCCGTTCGGCGATTTCGCCGACAGCGCGGCTTGCGAAGCGCAATTCCGCAACGCGTTTCTCATGGGCTGCGCCGGCGCCTGGACATTGCATCCCAATCAGGTGCCGATCGCCAAAAGGGTGTTCTCACCCGATCCTTCCGAGGTCGCTTTTGCCAAGAAGATCATCGACGCCATGCCGGACGGCAGTGGCGCGGTCATGATTGACGGTAAGATGCAGGACGACGCAACCTGGAAACAGGCTAAGGTGTTGGTCGATCTCGCCCGGCTGGTTGCCACGAAAGACCCCGATATGGCATCCCGATATGGACTATGAGGTCGGAATAAAGCTGGGCCGCTTGCCACAATTGCACCCTTGCGTGACCGTTTCATCCGGGCTGTAATTTGAGAATCGCCGAGAACCGTCATGAGCAAGATTCGCAGTGCAAAGTTCCAGATCGGACAGGTGGTCAAGCACCGCCTTTATCCGTTCCGCGGCGTCGTGTTCGATATCGATCCGGTATTCGACAATACTGACGAATGGTATCAGTCCATCCCGGCCGAGGTGCGACCGCACAAGGACCAGCCGTTCTATCATCTGTTTGCCGAGAACGATCAGACGGAATACGTCGCTTACGTCTCGGAACAGAATTTGCTCGCTGATACCAGCGGCGAGCCGTTACGCCACCCGCAAATTTCCGAAGTGTTTGTCAAAGACCGTCGCGGCGGTTACCGGCAACGCGAGGCACATCTGCACTAAAGCTGCCGTTCGCACGAAGCTGCGCCACGACGCGCGCGTCAAAATTTTTCCAAATGCCCGAAATAGAACTCCCGGCCTGGGCAACGCATAACGCGGGTTGCCCAAGCCGGGAATATCGTTTGAAGCGAGCTTACTTGCCAGCTTGCGGTGCCGGCGCAGGCGCCGCTGCACCCGCTCCACCCTGCTGGCTTTCCAGCTTCTTGCGGGCTTCGTCGGCGCGGCGCTGCAATTCTTCCTGCAGTTTCTTTTGCTGCTCTTCAAACACCTTCGGATCGGTCGGCGGGCCGTCATAGGCCTTGGCGAAGTCGGCAAGCGGCAGTACCAGGCTGATCGGCTGACCGGTCGAGTTAATCGCCTGAACGACGAGGCCCTGACCGGATTTCATCTTGGCGATCAGGTCGGCGTTGGCTTCGTAGTCGGCCATGCAGCCGTTGGTAAAGCAGATCACATAGGGTGCAGTCATCGGCTGGTTCTGGTCGACGATGACGCGGGTGCCGTGGACAAGCTGCATGCCGAGCGGCAGCGTCACGCGCAGGATTTTCTTCGGCTCGTTTTCTGGCTCGATCAGCACAGCGGCAACGACAGGCATGCCGGATTCGATGCGGGCATCCTTGCCGGTGAAGCAGACCTGCTTGGCGTCGGTTTCCTGCCCCTTCAGGCAAAATTTGGTCCACGGCGAATAAATCAACTGCACCTGTTGCTGCTGCTCGCCACCTTGAGCCGGCTGTTGGGCCTGTGGAGCCGGTGCGGGCTGTTGTTGCGCGACAGGCGCTTGCGGAGCTGGCTTCTTAACGGCCGGCTTCGGCTTGGCGGCAGGTGCTGGAGCGGGCTGCTGGGCCAGAGCGACCGTCGTCGCACCTAGCGCGAGGGCAGCGGCAAGAGCGGTCGTCCGGGTAATGGCAGCGAGGGTGCGGCGAACCGGTAGCGCCGGCGTCGACGCGTTCGAACTAGTCATCAGTGCTATCCTTTTTCGTGCTGCCGCCCGCAAATCGACTTTCATCGATCTGGCTGGCCAGACGTGCCCAATTTGATTACTCGACCTCGACCGGGACCACTGTCGCCGTACCGTTTCGAGCCTGCCCCCTGCTCGAACGGTCCATCGGCGTAGAATACGGCAACAGCGTGGCCCTTCCGGGCGGCGGGATAGCCCAATTAGACCGCCAGATAAAGCCCGTTCGTGCATGATCGACGGTTCGGCCCTGTCTGGGAATGGCCAAGGGCGGGCATCGCCGTCACGTCATGATAAATTCACCTGTTACCGGAGCAGAATCGGCGGTATCGCGGTTCGCCATGGGAAGTCGCATGGGAGCTCGCCTGGAAGTTCGCCGGAACGCGTTTGCCGATCGAGCTTACTGCGCCGCATTTTGCTTGCTGGCGCTGATCGTCCCGATCGCTCCGGTTGTCGCACAGCCGACTCATGCTATCGCGATGCACGGCGTTCCGGCCATGCCCGACGACTTTACCGCGCTTCCCTACGTCAATCCCGCCGCGCCCAAGGGCGGCCGGCTGGTAGAAGGCGTGCTTGGCACTTTCGACAGTCTCAATCCGATGATCGTCCAGGGGCTCGCCGTACAGCCGATCCGCGGCTACGTGGTCGAAAGCCTGATGGCGCGCTCTTACGACGAGCCTTTCAGCCTGTATGGATTGCTGGCGCAGTCGATCGAGACCGACGACGCCCGCAGCTATGTGACGTTTACGCTCAATCCGGCCGCGCATTTTTCCGACGGCACCCCGGTGACGGCGGAAGATGTTGTGTTTTCCTGGCAGCTTCTGCGCGACCACGGCCGGCCGAATTATCGCACCTACTATTCCAAGGTCGCCAAAGCCGAAATGCCGGATGTGCACACCGTGCGTTTTGACTTTATCGATGGCGGCGACCGCGAATTGCCGCTCATCCTCGGACTGATGCCGGTGCTGCCCAAACATGCGATCGATCCGGCGACGTTTGAGAATTCCACGCTGGCGAAGCCGATCGGTAGCGGCCCCTATGTCGTCAGCAGTGTCGACGCCGGCAAAAGCGTAACCTTCAAACGCGATCCGACTTACTGGGGCCGCGCGCTGCCGATCAATCGCGGCCTGTGGAATTTCGACGAGTTGCGGTTTGATTTCTATCGTGACGCCAACGCCTATTTCGAAGCGTTCAAGGCCGGGCTGTACGATGTACGGGCCGAGACCGATCCCGGGCGCTGGCAAACCGGCTACGGTTTCCCTGCGGTAAACGATGGTCGCATCGTCAAGGAAGCTTTCCCCAGCGGCCTGCCGAAGTTCGCTTCCGATTTCGTCTTCAATACGCGGCGGCCAATTTTTGCCGACATCCGTGTCCGCCAGGCGATTGCGCTGCTGTTCGATTTTCAATGGGTCAACCGCAATTTCTTCTTCAACCTGTACCAGCGGAGCGCGAGTTATTTCGACGACTCCGAACTGTCCGCTTACCACCGTCCGGCCGACGCAGAGGAACGTACGCTGCTTGCGCCCTATCCTGGCGCGGTCGAGCCCGATGTGCTCGACGGCACCTGGTCGCCGCCGGTCAGTGACGGGTCCGGCCGCGATCGCAATACGCTTCGGCAAGCGCTCGAATTGCTGCGTGCGGCGGGATACGAGCTGAGCGGCACAACGCTGCGCGACAAGGCCACGCACCGCCTATTCAGTTTCGAGATCATGGTGACGGACCGCGATGAGGAACGGCTGGCGCTCACGTTCTCCAACAATCTGGCGCGCGCCGGCATCAAGGCCGACGTCCGCACGGTTGATGCCGTGCAGGCTCAGGAGCGCCGCTCGTCTTTCGACTTTGACATGATCGAATATCGCTGGGAGCAATCGCTGTCGCCTGGCAACGAGCAAAGTTTCTACTGGGGATCGGCTGCGGCAGGCGAGGACGGGACGCGCAACTACATGGGCATCCACAGTGCGGCGGCCGACGCCATGATCGACGACTTGTTGCGGGCCCGCGGGCATGAAGATTTTGTCGATGCCGTGCGCGCGCTCGACCGCGTGCTGATCTCGGGCTGCTACGTGGTGCCGCTGTTTTATCTGCCGGCGCAATGGGTGGCACGCTGGAACTATGTGCAACATCCGGCGCAGACCTCACTGTACGGCTATTTGCCGGAAACATGGTGGCGCACTCCGTCGGGGACGCTGCAATGATCCTTGGCGACGTCGCCGGTGAAAACGCTTCCGCCACAGCTGCCGAAAATGTCACGCTCGATCAGATTTTCTCGAGCGCTGCGCAGCGCCGGCCGGAAGCATTGGCGCTGGCCGATCCGCCGAACCGCGCGGCTTTCACCGATGGCGAGGCACGCAGGCTGACCTTCGCCGACGTCGACCGCGTGATCACGGCGATCGCCAGACGTCTGCACATGATGGGATTGTCCGCCAACTCGATCATCGGCATCCAGTTGCCCAATACGGTCGAGAACATCCTCACCATCCTCGGCGTGATGCGCGCCGGCATGATCCCCGCCCCGCTGCCGTTGTTGTGGCGTGGCGCCGATATGATCGCCGCGCTGGCGCAGACCGGCGGCAAGGCGCTGATCACCTGCGGCCAGGTCGGCGGTTTCAATTACTGCCAGTCCGCGATGCGGGTGGCCGCGGAAGTATTCTCGATCCGCTACGTCTGCGGCTTCGGTGACAATTTGCCCGATGGCATTGTGTCGTTCGACGATCTGCTCACCGCCCGGAAGCTTGATCTCATTCCTCCGCTCGATCGCGCACGACAGGGCAATCCCGCCGCCCATGTCGCGGCCATTACCTTCGAGGTCGGCGCAGGCGGCATCGTTCCGGTAGCGCGCAATCACCTTGAGCTCCTCGCCGGCGGCCTGGGCGTGCTGCTTGAAAGCAGACTGGCCCAGGACGACACCGTGCTGTCGACCCTGGCGCCGGCGTCGTTCGCCGGGCTGTGCCAGACACTGCTGCCCTGGCTGCTCTGCGGCGGCACATTGTTGTTGCATCATCCGTTCGATCTGCCGTCGCTCAGTCAGCAATTGCGCGAAGGCGACCGCTGCGGCGCGCTGATGCTGCCGGCTTCTGTCGCCTTTCGCCTCGCTGAGGCCGGCGTGTTGTCCGATACAAGCCCTGCCTGTGTTGTCGCGTCGTGGCGTTCGCCGGAACGGCTTTCCGCGAGCTCGCTTTGGCATCGGCAGCAGACTGGGTTTGTCGATGTCTCGATTTTCGGTGAGGTCGGCCTGGTGGCTGCGCGTCGCGGCAAGAGCGGCCAGCCGGCGCTGCTGCCGCTGGGTTCGGTCACTGCGCCTTACGGCGTCGCCGGCGCGTTGCCGGTCGCGGAATTGCACGCAACAGAGCACGGCACCATCGGCTTGCGCGGTCCGATGGTGCCGCATCACAACTTTCCGCCGGGCGCTGAGCGCGCCGGGTTACCTCACCTCGCGATCGGCCCCGACGGGGTCATCGATACCGGCTATGCCTGCGTGAGCGATGCCGGAGCCGTCACTGTCACCGCGCCGCCGCCGGGCATCGTCAATGTTGGCGGTTATCGTCTGCCGTTGGGGGATTTGCAGGACGTGGTCGGACGGATCGATGCCGCCGCATCCCTTGCGGCGGTGCCCGATCCGTTGCTTGGTCAGCGCCTTGCCGGCATTGCCGCCGATCGACATATGATACAAGCAGCGCTCGGCGCGGTCGGGGTCAACCCGATCGCCGTTTCCGCCTTCCATGACAGCAACGAACCGGCCCTTACGGCCCGGATGCCTTACGGTTGATATCCTTCCCAAAAGTCCCTGGAGCCAAATTTGCCTGAACATCAATTCAAAGGGCGCCGCGAAGACGCCCGTCTGGTGTCCGGGCGTGGCCGCTATACCGACGATGCGCATCTCGAAGGCGAAGCCGCGGGTCAATTCCTGCGCAGCGACCGGCCGCATGCGAAGATCGTGCGGATCGACACCGCAAAGGCGCGCGAACTCAAGGGCGTCATCGACATCCTGACCGGCGCTGATCTGATCGCTGCCGGCTGGAAAGGCCTGCCGGCGACTGCGTTCTTCAAGGGGGTCGGAGGCAGCTCTCTCGTCGTGCCGTTTCGTACCGGCCTCGCCCATGAGCGCGTGCGTTTCGTCGGCGAGCCGGTTGCCATTGTCGTAGCCGACACCGTCGATATCGCGCAGGACGCCGCCGAATTGATCGAGGTCGAATACGAAGATCTGACCGGTTACGTCGAAGCCAGCGATGCAATCGCCGACGGTGCGCAAACGCTCCACGACGGCATGCCGAACAACCTCGCCTTCGAATATGAGTACGGCAATCAGCAGGCGGCTGACGAAGTTTTTGCCGGTGCGGCCCATGTCGTTTCCGCCGCGGTGCGCGCGCAGCGCATCGCCGGCAATCCGATGGAGCCGAAATCCTGCGCCGCCAATTATGATACGGCATCCGATACGTTCGACCTTTGGGCGCCGACCCAGGGCACGTCCGACCTGCGCAATGCGTTGTCGCTGGTCACTGGCGTCCCTTTCGATCGCATCCACATTCACTCCGACGACGTCGGCGGCGGCTTCGGCATTCGCAACGAGGTCTATCCGGAATTCCTTGCGGTGATACTGGCCGCGAAGAAGACCGGACGCGCCGTAAAGTGGCGCGGCACCCGCGGCGAAACGTTGTCCGGCGATCATCACGCGCGCGCCGCGGACCTGTCGGGAGAACTCGCGCTCGACAAGGACGGCCGCTTCATCGGGCTTCGCGTGAAATGGCTGGTGAATGTTGGGGCGTTCTGCGCCAATTCCGGACCGCTCATCAACACCATCGCCGCGCCGACCAGTTCCGCGGCCAGCCTTTACAATGTCAGCGCCTTGTATGGCCGGCATCGGCTGGTTTTCACCAACACGACGCCGACCACCGCTTATCGCGGTGCTGGCCGTCCGAACGTCGCTTATCTCTGGGAGCGGCTGGTCGAAGAAGCGGCAATCAAGACCGGGATCGACGCCATAAAACTTCGGCGGATGAATATCCTGCGCAAGAGCGCCTTTCCGATGAAGACTCTGACCGGCTCGACTTACGACAGCGCCGACCCGGACCGTCTTCTTAAAGTCGCGCTCGAAGCCTCTGACTGGAAAAGCTTTTCAAAACGCCAGCGGCAATCCAAAAAGGCCGGAAAATTGCGCGGCATCGGGTTGGCATTGTTCCTTGAGCCGTCGGGCGGCCTCGGCAAGGAACAAGTCGAAATCCGCGTTCAGAAGGATGGCCACCTCGCGCTCTACTCAAATGCCGGCCCGTCCGGACAGGGCCACGAGACGGTATTCCCTGAGCTTGTGGCGCAAGTGCTTGGCTATCCCGCCGACAAGATCGACCTGCGGGTCAACGACGCAAACAATCCGAAATTCCTCGGTACCGGCACCTTCGGCTCGCGCTCGCTGATCAGCCACGGCGGCGCATTCTCGGCGGCGGCCAAGGAAATCGTCGAGAAGGGTCGCAAGCTCGCGGCAAACGAATTTGAAGTCAGCGCAATCGATGTCGCCTTCGACAACGGCGCTTACACCGTCGTCGGCACCGATCTGAAAATCACCTTGCAGGCGCTGATCGACAAGAAGTGGCCGGAGCCGCAGCATCCACTCGACACCAATACCACTATCGATCTCGCCAGCGCTTTTCCGAGCGGCGCTCACGTCGCCGAAGTCGAGATCGATCCCGATACCGGCGAACTTGAGCTCCTCAACTACGTCGCCGCCGACGATTGCGGCAATATCTTTAGTCACACGCTGGTTGAAGGCCAATTGCACGGCGGCCTGATGCAGGGCATCGGCCAGGTCATCGGCGAGCACGTCGCCTACGATAGCAGCGGCCAACTGATCTCCGGCAGCTTCATGGACTACTTCATGCCGCGGGCGATGAATGTCGTGCCGACCCGGCTGATCGATTGCGGCGTACCCTCGCCCGCCAACGCGCTGGGCGTCAAAGGCGCCGGTGAAGCCGGCGCTACCGGATCGGTCCCGGCTCTGGCCAACGCCGTGTTCGATGCGCTCAAGGCCGTGAATGTGCGCAAGATCGAGATGCCCTACACCCCGGACCGGATCTGGAGCGCCATCCATCAGCGCCAGTAACCGGTCTTTTCACATTGCGGGGTCTTTCACATTGCATTGACGCGGCGTTAACAGCGCCGTGGCTATCTTGGGGAGTAGTTTCCCCCGGATTTGCGTTTCACCATGCCCCTGCAAGGTACCTTCGTCGTCATCGCCGATGGCCCGGCGGAGGATATCGTCACTGGCCTGCGCGCGGCCGGCGGGTTCCCGATCATCGAGTCCGGCTGGTCCGACGCGCCGAACGCGCTGGCGTCGGCCGAGCCCGAAGCGATCGTGCTGGCGGATGCCTGCCCCAACGAGCGTCTCGCCTTTGCCTTTTCCCGCGCGCTCACCGAACTGCGCAAGCGTGGCAGCGGCGCCTTTACGCCGGTCATCGCCCGTTGCCGCGACGACCATCCGCTGACACCCACGGATGCGCTGGCGATCACGAGCACTGCACCGGTTGAACGCATCATCCGCCGCCTCGCCTCGGTGCTCCGCGTGCGCGCGCTGCACGGCACTGTGCTTCGCCGCACCAATACGCTTGCGTCGCGCGGCCTGCTGCCGCCCGAGCTCAAGCCCGTCGATCCGCTCGATGACGCAACCGTTCTTCTGATCGGCCGCGGCCGCTCGCTTCCCGAACTCTCCGTCGCGCTCGGCGAACGGATCGGCGTGATCGGTGCGCTTAGCGCCGAGCGCGCGGCACGCACGCTCAACGCCCGTGACGTCGACGGCATCGTGATCGGCGACGGTTTCAATCCGAGGGTCGTGGAAGCCTTGCTGACCGTGCTGGCTGATGACGTGCGGTTTCGCGATCTTCCGGTCGCAGTGCTCGGCGGCCAGCTTGGTAATAATGCCAATATCGTCGAACCGTATTGCCTCGATTTGCCCAACCTCGAACGCATCAATGACGGCGTGGCGCGGCTGGTCGAACGGTTCCTGCCGTTCGTGCGTATGCACGCGCTCGGGCAACGGCTCCGCCGCATGCTAGCCTCGCTTGACGCCAAAGGCATGATCGACCCGGATACCGGGCTCTTGGCGCAGGAAGCTTTCTGGCGCGATCTGAACCGCGCTGTCGACGAAGCGGAAAAGCGCGGTGTCGGTCTCTCGATCGCGCGGTTTTCGTTCGAGCGCAGTGACCGCCGTACCAGTCTCGATGCTGCTCGCCTCGTCGCCCGGCTGGTGCGACAGGTCGATTTTGCCTGCCGCGAAGCCGACAACTCGATCTTCGCAGTGTTCACTGAGACCGATCTGCGTTCCGCCCACGTTATCGCGCGGCGGATCGCCAGCGTGTTGAAGAACACGATGCTTGCACCGGAACCTCAACGCCCGGGGACCCAGCACACCGGCATCTCTACCGACGTAACGCTTGCCACCCTGAAACCCAGCGACAGCGTCGACTCGCTGATCGCACGGGTGGTTGGCGCCGACACCGGACGCTGAACCTTCACGCGAATTTGCGCGTCTAACGCGCATTATCCGCAATTCCTCGATGCCCCCCGATACGATAAGCTGCCCGAATTCCAGAATCGAAGGATCGGCATCATGGCGGAAGAACAGACAACCTCCGTCCACGTCGAGGTGGTTTCTGACGTGGTGTGCCCGTGGTGCTACATCGGCAAGCGCCGGCTCGAGGGTGCGGCCGCGCTTCTTCCCGACATCAACGTCGAGGTGAACTGGCGGCCCTACTTCCTCAATCCGTGGATTCCGCGCGAAGGGATTGATCGCCAGACCTATCTCGAAACCAAGTTCGGTTCGGTCGAGCGTTACGGCGCGATCGCCGAACGGGTAGCGGCCGCCGCCGCGGCGGAAGGTCTGGTTTATGACCCCGGCAAGATGAACCGTCAGCCGAACACGCTCGATTGTCACCGGCTCATTTTGTGGTCGCGCGGCGCCACCGATCCCGGCCGGATGAAGCAAAGACTGATGGAGCTTTATTTCGCCGAGGGCGGCGACCTCAGCGATCCCAAAGTGCTGATCCAGGCCGCGGTCGATTGCGGCATGGATGGCGATCTGGTGCGCCGCCTGCTCGCCAGCGACGCCGACGTCGACCGCATCGAAAACGAGGCAGAGAGCGCCAAGGAAGCCGGCATCGACGGCGTTCCGTGCTTCATCTTCAGCGGCGGCGTCATTGTCACCGGCGCGCAGTCGCCGGAATATCTCGCCAGCGCAATCGAGCGCGTCGCCGGCCCTGCCCGAGTGCGGGCCTAGACCTAAAAACAACTCCGCTTTAGGCGTTCTCGCCGCCACCCCGGATGAAGGAATAGCGGACGATATCGGCGCGGCGCTGCCAGCCGATCTTCTGCCAGAATTCCATCGCCGCGCCGTTCGACGTAAATACGTCGATGTGCGATTTCAGAAATCCCCTCGGTTTCAAGCTTATCCAGACACGCATCGACCAGGCGCGTTGCAAGACCTTTGTTGCGGTGGGCGGGCGCAAGAATGAGATGGTGCAGATAGCCCCTGCGGCCATCATGTCCTGACATGACAGAATCCAGCCAGTTCACCAGCATCCTCGGCGATAAAGCTGAATCCTGGATTTCTGCTCAAGTATCGGTTCAGCGCCTCTTTTGAGTCCGCGTCGCGCACCGACACGCCTGCCGTCTGCCGCAGAAGCGCAATGACCCGGTCGAGATCGCCCGCGGTCATCTCGCGAATGTTCGCCATTATGCATTCTCCGGCGGAGGCCAGTCCCGGTTCTGTCGCAGACGCGTTTTCGTGCAGGAGATTTTCGAAGAATTCGCGGCGCGATTTCAAGCTGCCCTTGCGCTCGTCTCTACTCCCGACCTTAAACTTCGGCAACAATGCCGTGCCGACTGCCGGGTAACGACGACGTCAACACATGAAACTACCGTAATGCTCGAACCAAACACGAAAGCAGGCGACGAATAGAAAAGGAGAACTGCGATGAAAACACTCCTGATCGGCGTCGCGATGCTTGCTTCGGTTGTTTGCGCGCGTGCCGATACCTCCACCTATGTCTGGCTGGGCAAGGGTCAGTGGACGAACGAAACCCTCCAGGCCGCAGCCCAAGTCTGCGATCAGAGATATGGCGCGGTCCAGAATGGTGAAGTGACGTCCTCGCGCTACAAGAATTGCATGCTTCAACAGCATTGGAAGTATCAGAGCACGGCGCGTGAGAACATCGATCCCGATACCGGGATGAACTGTCACGACGAAGGCGGCTGGTCGGTTTGCGTGCCGCCAACCGGAACCGTGCATTATCAAAACCGGCACGGCCTCAACTGCACACGAACAGGCATCGTGTCGGTGTGCTCAAACCTCTGACCGCATGCCTCTGACCTCGTGGCTCAAAGATAGCGGCGGACGCGCTGGCAATAATCCAGATAGTCCTGCCCGTAATGGCCCTTCAAATAGTCTTCTTCGCGCAGCACCTGGCGATGGACCAGTGCGCAAAAGCCGGCGAGATAGATCAGCAGGATCCAGTTCGGAAAAATCATGAACTCGCCGGTCAGGATGCCGGCGAAGGCGACGTAAAGCGGATTTCGGCTAAAAGCGAAAATCCCGGACGTGACCAGCTTGTCGGGATGCTCGGTGTCGATGCCGATGCGAAAGCTCCGGCTGAACGAAATCAGAACTCCATAGCAGCATCAGCAGCCCCGCCGCGCACGCCGCGACGCCGATCCACGCTACCGCCGCGGAATAGAAGAAGTGCTGCGTGCTGACGGAAGGCCAGCCGAATGCAGCGGCGAACACCAGATAGAAATAAAACAGCGCGCACGGCGGGATCAAAAAATCCGTCTTGTCGATCTCGCCGAATTTCATCGCCGTGACGCCCTGCCGTTTCAGCAGAAAGACCCGGCTCAGCACCATGGCGAGCAAGAGGACGACGGCCAGCGCCCCGAGATATCCCGGCATCGGACTTCTGCCTCAAAGCTTGGTTCTGCAACTTATTTAGGGTGTATGGAGCGACTTGTCTGCGCAAGCGCAGTTCTTTTTGCACCCAATCCCGCCTTGGGCGGCCATTACCCCATCGGCCGCGGCTTTCAGAACCGCTCCGTTCGACGTGGATCCCCTTCCGGCAAATCCTCAAAACTGTCGTGGGTCATCATGCCGAAAGCAAAACGGGTGCGGTGATGCAGCAGCCGCGGATAGAATCCGGCGCGCTGGCAGCCTTTGAGCGACGCAACGTTGTGCTGGTCGACGAAGGTCAGTACCTCGCGAGCGCTGATCCAGGCCGCATGTTCGGCAATCAGCGCCATCGCTTCTGACATGATGCCAAGCCCGCGATAGGCTGGCGGCGTGTAGGCATTTTCCAGCAACGCCTGATGCCGCTCCAGCACCGGAAAGCCGCCGACGTGTTCAACGAATTCGTTGTCGTCGGCGCCAAACAGCCACTGCACGTAGCAGGGTTTGCCGTTGCCGGCGTCGATCGCGACGTAGCCGCGCTGCGCGCCCTTTTCGATGAAGGCGCGGCGCCACGCGACTTCAAGTTGTTCTTCAAGGCTTGCCTTGTCCGGAGCAAGCGTAAACAGCGGCGCCAAATCGCGTTCTTCCAGGCGGCGCACAGCGATCGGGATCTTGGCCTTCGGCGTTTGCAAGGGTTCGGCAAGATCGCGGCACAGACCGTAGCGAGTCAGTGTGGCATGCAGGCCGAGTTTGAGCCTGCCGGCGAGCCGCGTGCGAAGTTGTGCCGCCCTGCCGCCAAGACCGAACGCAGAGCCGAATGCAGCGCCAGGCGAAACATCGATTGCCGCCATGGTAAACTCCAAATAACGCAGGCTGTGCCCTAGCGAGACAGTCAGGTCGCCGAAATGGCAGTCCCCCACTCCGTCGCAAAGCGCGGACCAACCTTCGACGTGTCAAAAAGATACAGAGCCGCGTTCGATCTATCTGATGCGCGGCCCTTCGCGTGAGGAATGGGAGCACAGCATCTTGGCGGTGGAGAAACTCGTTATTCGGTGACGTTCCGCGCGTTGCGAAATATCAATCCGTGATCCTGAAATAGGCGCTTCATTGTCGCCATGCCCGCACGTGTTGCGGGCATCAACGTCTTGTTTTGAGATTCCAAAGACGTGGATCGCCGGGACAAAAGCTTTAAGCCTGCGCGAACCAGACCCCCACCTCGTTGGCCGCGCGCCACATGACGCGGCATTGCCGCATCCGACGTCCGGTGTCCAGGCAGAGGTCGAACTCGGCAGGCAGAGCGACGCTGCCGGAGAGCTGGAGGCCAGCGCCCTCAGCGCTTATGTCGCGCACGATGCAGGGAACCGCTGCATGGTTGTGCGACAGGATCTTCGCGCCCTTAAAACACCTTGTCCTCGGAAAACGTCGCCGGTCTTGCATGACCAGCCTCCGATGAAAATTTTCACTGCAATTTTCTTTAGTCTCGATCTCTTTCGCGTAAGCAAATGCGACCGAATATGAACGCTTAATTTGCGTAAACCTTAAGGTACCGGGCTTGATCCGGTCTCAGAGGCCACCTGCCCCGCTTTCGCGAACTACCGAAATAGAAAAAGGCCGCTCCTAAAGAGAGCGGCCTTTTCTACAACCTTTGCTGGGTCGTTACTTCGTCAAATCTCGCACCGCGTCCTTAACGTTGCCTGCGGCATCGTGTGCGGCACCCTTGGCCTTATCGATCTTGCCTTCGGATTGAAGCTCTTTATCGCCGGTCAATTTGCCGGCGGCCTCTTTGATAGCGCCTTTGGCCTTATCGGCCGCGCCCTTAATGTGTTCACGATCCATGTGCGTTCTCCATGATGTGTAACAACGTTCAGGGGAGCGAAAGTTTCCATCGGCGGATTGGCGGGACGCATCAATTTGAAGCCGCTAATTTGCCGGGCTAAAGCTGCATAGGCGGAGATTCTTTCTCCGGCATATCCTTGTCTTGAGGAATTTCCTGCGGCCTTGGCTCCGGCTGAATATCCGGCTTTTGCGGCGGGATATCCGGTTCTTGTTTTTTAGGCTCGGGTGCCGTGCTTGATGCCATAACTGACTCCATGCGGACTAAGCGCATGGGCCCAGCGATGGTTCCGCTGACTCCGAAGTAAGGCCGACCGCCGTAATCGGCACAGACCGGGCACAGCCCTCCGAAGGACAGCGGCAGCGCGAGATTACGCCACCGACCTGTCTTCAGCCGCTTCGGCCAGCGACACGCCGCATTCGCCGCAGCGAAAGATGTGAATGTCTGTCAGGCCTTCCGGCCGCGGCGCAATGCGCGCCAGATGCATTGATCGCCCGCAATTCGGGCAAAGCGGACCGGCCTTGATCGGGTTGCCGGCCGGACGGGACAGGTTCTGCATGCCCAACATGGTGCACCTCATACGCTTACCGCGTTTTGTGAAACGCCCGATTGAAATTCAAACGCCTGTTTGAGACGGCGTCGGGCCGGAAATAAGGAGTTCTTGTGATTTCGGCTAGCGCGACCGAAGGCCGCGCGGCGGTTTCCAGCTACCGGCTATGAGGCCACACACGTTCACTTTTGCGCCATCGCCGCTTCAAGAGCTTGCTGCCACCGGCCCGAAGCAATCTCCTCATCGAGCCACGCATTGACCAGCGCGACAAGCTCTGGGTCCGGGCGCAGCCAGTAGCTCTTTTCACTATGCGTGAATGGCGCTGCGACCGCAGCCGGACACAGCACGCCCGGGTGCAGCCGCGCCTGCTGCTCGACCTCGATGCCGTCGGTCACCATGGCGTCGGCACGGCCGGCCGCGATCTCGTCAAATATTGTGGCGTTGTCGGCGAATACGGTGAGCTGCGCCGCAGGCAGTTGCGCGCGGGCGAACGCCTCGTTCGAGGCGCCAGGATTGACGATGACGTGGACCGTCGGCCGATTGATGGCATCGAGCGAGTCAAACCGCGCGCGATCAGCGCAGCGCACGATCGGCCGTTTGCCGTCAACGACAAGTGTGTGCGCGAACGGGCCGAGTTCGGTGCGTTCCGGCAAGATGCTGATACCGCCAACCGCGATGTCGAAACGGTCGGCGGCGAAATCCTGCTTCAGATCGGCCCACCGTGTGGGCACGAAAACCACCTTCACGCCGAGCTTGGCAGCGAGCCGCCGCACCATCTCGATGTCGGCGCCCTCGTAGTCGCCGTCGGCGGCACGGTAGCTGAACGGCTTGTAGTCGCCTGTCGTACCAACGCGTAGCTCGCCCGTGGCCTGGATGCGGTCCAGCACCGCGCCGGCGCGGGCCGGAAGGACGAGCAATGCGGAAAGAACGAGCGTGAAAAGACATCGAGCGAGAGCAATCGGGGCGAGAGCAATCGAACGACTGTGAATCGCGCTGTTCATGGCGTCGTCACGTAGCAAAAGCAGTCACGATCCGTCATGCCCGGCGATGACACCACGGCGACAGACAGTCTTAAGTCACTGAACAAGACGATTACCCGTGAGAAATATACTTGCGCGCAGCACTGTTTATTCTGTGAATCGAGCATAGATAGCTGAAGTAGTGTGAGTGATGACATTCAAATCATACTTCGACAATTTGGAGATTTAATTGTTCGATTACAGCACGGAAGCTGAGCTATTCTCTATGAGGCCCAGAAATTCGAGGCGTGCGCCGCTCGGGTACAGGCGGTTTGCGCATGCTGCGGATGCTATTCGTTTTGCAATCGAGGACCTGCCATCGCAGTTCCTGACTGGCACTTACCTCGAAGTTGACGAGGTCAGGTATCAGCACAGCGAAATCCGCAGCTTGTATGAGAGCGCGGATTATCCATTGGCGCGCGTGGCCGGCCAAGTCGCCAACTCAGGCCCATAAGACGCACGTGACAGACAAAGCGGTCGAGCTCGACAAACATCGCGGAATGGCCGCACAAAAGGCAACCGACCTTCGCCGGCTCCTGGCAGAGGTTGAGGCCAATGAACAGGCGTTGCGCGCGACGCAGGATCAACTGGAAACGCAGTTGATCGCGGCTCCGGCCCTGAATTGGCAAGAGGCTGCGGACAAGGCGCGTTATCTGCTTTCTGTGCTTTCGGCGACGCTGAGCGGACAAGACCCGCGCAGGAAGACATTAATTCAGGCCGTTCTTGACGATTTCGATCGGCTTTCCTGCGAGAAATAGCGTCCATTTGGGACTAAGCGCTTACCGCCGATTTCAGAACGTGGACACCGCGCGGAACTTGTCATCGGGCGGTGCGCTTTGCGGACCTTAGGCGTGCTGGCTCAGATCTTGCTGGCCAAGACAGCTGGCAATCGCAACTTGGAACAATCCGCCCGGCTTCCAGGTAGTCCTTGATGAGATTCCGATGAAAATCCATGCCGGCTACGAAATCTCCTACGATTGTCCCCAATCCACGCCGATGATTCTGACGCTGAGCGTGCATCCCTCGCGCGTCGCCGACCTGCTGACCTTTGATCGAATGAAACTCGATCCCGCCATCATACCAAACACCTATCACGACAGCTTTGGCAATTTTTGCCACGTCATCCGCGCCCCCGCCGGACGCGTGACCATGTCCGCCGATTTCATAATTCGAGACGGTGGCCAGCCGGACGCGGTTGCTCCGCAGGCTGGACAGCGTAGCTGGACGAACTCCCGGTAGAGGTTCTGCTCTACCTGCTCGGCAGCCGTTATTGCGAGACAGATCGACTTTCGAGCATGGCGTGGTCTGTGTTTGGGCAAGTTGCAAAGGCTGGCCGCTGGTGACGGCGATCTGCGACTACGTTCACGATCGCATTACGTTCGGTTATCAACACGCCAATCCGACCAAAACGGCTTTTGACGCCTATACGGAGAGACGCGGCGTATGCCGCGATTTCGCGCATCTTGCCGTCACGCTCTGCCGCTGCATGAACGTTCCGGCGCGCTATTGTACCGGCTATCTTGGCGACATCGGCGTACCGATCGATCCCGCGCCCATGGATTTCAGCGCCTGGTTCGAGGCTTATATCGGTGACCACTGGTACACGTTCGATGCCCGTCACAATCACCCTCGCATCGGCCGCATCCTGATGGCGCGCGGACGCGATGCCACCGATGTCGCAATCGCGACATCGTTCGGACCGTGCACGCTCGCCAGCTTCAAGGTCATCACGGCACAGGTCGCGGAATAGTCCGTCTAAGCGCTCCGCGCGCCTTAGCTTGCGAGGACAGAACCTTATTTTTTGGCGGTCTTCGAACTCGATGTCGGCGGGCGAACATTGCTGCACCGTGCCAAGAAAAGCCGCGTACTTCTTCATCGCTTCCGGTAGGCGTTCCGGTCCGCCTTTATCAGTACATTACGGACATTGCAGAATTTCGGGCCTTTTGACTTCTGAATTATCGGAACAGTCGGCAAGGCAATAATATCCACGCATATCGCCGACCAACACGGGAGTCCTCTCCGGCATTAACGGGCGTGAAAAGTTGCTGGCCGATACCGACGCTGTCGAGGCCGTTTCCGTTCGAACGATAGGAGAAGGCGAGGTAACTGTTTTTCCGGTAGCCGGCCACACTCCATCGCTTCGAGTTTTGCGACATCGATCCCCACACCCGGCCGTCATAACTGTAGAAATGCAAATAGATGACTTCGAGGCCGTGACCTGGCTTCTCTTCGGGGCCGAGCAAGACGTAATCGCCCGAGATAACATCAGGAAAGACGAGCGCTTGTATGGTCGGCCGCGAGTCCGGCGACGACAATCGCAACCAAAACGCCGACAACGATTTCCGGATTCCCCTCCCAAGAAAACTTCTTGAGGGCCCCTTCTCCTCATCCACCATAATTCCCTCCCCCAAAACCCCGGGCTTTCGCCAGTCGTCGAATTCTGGTTTTCAAACTTGATCGGACGCGGTTCAAATAGCCCCACCCGCATCCGTAAGCCCAGCCTCACAATACCGGGAGTTGAACACAGGAAGTGTCCAAAAATGAACAACGTGCCTTACAAATATTGATGAGATAATTTCCGACTTTTCTCAGTTGCGTGCCTCGCAGCCGCCAAAAAGCGCGGTTACGCGCGTCTTCGACGCGCATCGTGATCTTCCTATGCGCACGCCTCAACAGGTTAAACTTTGGCTTTCGGAAGAATCGTGGTCTGGACCCGTTCGATGCCGAGCGGTGAGATTTCACCATCTTCGTCGTCTCATCGTATTCGATGAGACGGTCTGCGTGCGCACGGCGAAGCACGTCCGGCGATACACTGAAGGATTCGAGTGCTCAAGGCTGCTGAGAAGTTCCGTCTCGCTAAGCGGCTGCGTTCAGCCGAACAGCAGGGTGAGCGTCTTGTCCAGCATCGACAAGCTGTTATCCAATACGCGGCGAACTTTTCCAGTATCCCAGATCAAGGAAATCTCACGCTCAGACAAAACTTCGACCAAAGCACTAGCATCAGCGAGAGAACCGCCGTGGAATATTCGCACCAGTTCCGCGACGACCCATTTCGCCATGTGCAGCACGCAGACCGCATCCATAAGGTTTGGATCTACGTCACCGCCGACGTGACCCACATTTCGGTTGTTGCGATCTCGTAGAGCGCAATCAGCATTCGTGGCAGTTGGATGCGGACTGAGCGGCCCCAGGACGCAGGCTCCTTCTCCATCTTCAGACATGCGTCGTAAAAATTTGCCGGCTTATAAGACTTGACCGGAAAACTTCCGTCGACATGGCCGCGTAAAACGCAATAGACGACTTCGCAAAGCTTGCCACCGTTGAGTTGGCGGGTTCCCATCTACGTTCGCGGAAGTTTCGCTCGATCTCGCGAAACTTCTCAAATAGTTCGTCCTCGAGCGCTTGCGGTACCGACCCTAGAAAGGTGGTCACTTCGCCTTGCCGGGCAGAGAGTGTCTCAACGCAAATTCTCACCAAGAGAGGTCAGTTTGATGTCCTCGCCGTCGGCGGTGTCCAGCCAGCCCGCTGTACCGGCCTGTTGCAGAGTGTTCTTCAAGTCAGTTGGAACCGGCCAACTGAGGTTTTTGAAGAATGTGAAAACGGCCTGCGCCGTGACTTTCTCCATCTCGATGGTGTCGCGCAGATAGTAGACCGCGACGACACACTTCTGGAGCACCGTAGAAGGTGATTTCTCGGTTGCGACATTAAATCGCCGAAGTCTTACCGCTAGGTTTAGATTGAAGTTCTTGTCCATAGAAATGATCGTCTTGGTCTTTTTCGACGCCTTGGCCTTGGCCCCGTCAGCTGGCGTTTTCGCGAGCGGAAACATTTGCGCCGGGGCGGCCGCCTGTTGGGGCGTCGGAGGGCTAACTTGGCCCGGAGCGCCATATTTTTGCTGTACCCAGCTTAAAAGTGCACGTTCAGCCGGTTCAAGGGCGCCCAGCGCGCTGTCGACCGCTTGTAAGGCCTCGATTTCACTCATGGAATTCTCCTAAAGGTTAGCTTTAGGAAGACATGTCCACTCTTTAGAGAGTTTTCAAGAGGTATACAGATATTCTTTGATCTCTGGAGGAGATCGGTGCGGCCCGATTTCTCGGGAAGGTCTACGCCGCCTTCTTCCCCTTCTCCGCAATCGCCACCAGCGAGCGCAGAATTTCCATCGCGCCCTTGAGCCGCTCCTCCGGCGTTTCCCAATCGTCCATCACCACGACTTTCTGATCCGGCCGCACGCGGGCGCCGACCGGGTGCTTGGCGATGTAGTGGATCAGGCCGGCGGGGTTGGCGAAGTTGTTGTCGCGGAACTGACAGCACCGCGCCCTTCGGGCCGACGTCGATCTTGGCGACATTGGCCTGGCGGCAGAGCCCCTTGATGGCGACGACTTGCAGCAGCTGGCTCGGCCTCCTGCGGCAGCGGGCCGAAGCGGTCGATCAGCTCGGCGCCGAGCGCCTCGCTGTCGCGGTCTTCTCGAGCGTCGGAGAGGCGGCGATAGAGCGCGAGCCGCACGTTCAGGTCGGGCACGTAGTCTTCCGGGATCAGCACCGCCGCGCCGGTGTTGATCTGCGGCGACCAGCCCGGTCGGCGACCGGCGCGCTCGCCGCCGGCCTTGCGGAGCTCGGCGACCGCGTCCTCCAGCATCTGCTGGTAGAGCTCGACGCCGACCTCGCGGATGTGGCCGGACTGCTCGTCGCCGAGCAGATTGCCGCCGCCGCGGATGTCGAGGTCGTGGCTGGCGAGCTGGAAGCCGGCGCCGAGGCTGTCCAGCGACTGCAGCACCTTGAGCCGCCGCTCGGCCTGCGGCGTGATCTTGCGCTCGCGCCGGCGGGGTCAGATAGGCATAGGCGCGCGCTTTGGGCCGCCCGACCCGGCCGCGCAGCTGGTAGAGCTGGGCCAGGCCGAACATGTCGGCGCGGTGGACGATCAGGGTGTTGGCGGTCGGGATGTCGAGGCCGGACTCGACGATGGTGGTCGAGAGCAGCACGTCGTAGCGGCCGTCGTAGAAGGCGGTCATCACGTCTTCGAGCTCGGTCGGCGGCATCTGGCCGTGGGCGACGGCGACGAACTTCACCTCCGGCACGTGCCTCGCGCAGGAACGCCTGGTCTCGGCGCAGGTCCTCGATGCGCGGCGCGACCATAGAAGCCTGGCCGCCGCGGTACTTTTCGCGCAGCAGCGCCTCGCGCATCACCACCGGATCGAACGGCGATGATGTAGGTGCGCACCGCCAGCCGGTCGACCGGCGGGCGTGGCGATGATCGACATCTCGCGGATGCCGGAGAGCGCCATCTGCAGCGTGCGCGGGATCGGCGTCGCGGTCAGCGTCAGCACGTGCACCTCGGCGCGCAGCGCCTTCAGCGCCTCCTTGTGCTTGACGCCGAAGTGCTGCTCCTCGTCGACGATGACCAGGCCGAGGTCCTTGAACTGGACTGGTCTTGCCAAGCACCGCGTGGGTGCCGACGACGATCTCGATCTCGCCCTTCGGCGAGACCTCGCGGGTCTTGCGCCGCCTCCTGCGCCGGGACCAGGCGCGAGAGCCGCGCGATACCGCACCGGCCAGCCGTGGAAGCGCTCGGTGAAGGTCTTGAAGTGCTGGCGCGCCAGCAGCGTCGTCGGCAGACCACCGCGACCTGCCGGCCGCTCATCGCCACCACGAAGGCGGCGCGCAGCGCGACCTCGGTCTTGCCGAAACCGACGTCGCCGCAGATCAGCCGGTCCATCGGCTGGCCGGAGTCGAGGTCGTCGAGCACGTCGGCGATCGAGGCGAGCTGGTCGTCGGTCTCCTCGTAGGGGAAGCGGGCGCAGAATTCGTCGAACAGGCCGCCGGGCGGGTCGATCTCCAGCGTCGGCGCTTCAGCGCAGCCGGGCGGCGGCGATGGCGATCAGGCCCTCGGCCATCTCGCGCAGCCGCTCCTTGGCCCGCGCCTTGCGCGCCTGCCAGGCCGCGCCGCCCAGCCGGTCGAGCTGCACGCCCTCGCCGTCGGAGCCGTAGCGGGTCAGCAGGTCGATGTTCTCGACCGGCAGGATAGAGCTTGGCGTCGCCGGCGTAGTGGATCTCGAGGCAATCGTGCGGCGCGTCCTGCACCTCGCAGCGTCTTCAAGCCCGACATAGCGGCCGATGCCGTGGTCGATGTGCACGACCAGATCGCCCGCCGCGAGGCGTCGCCTCGGCCAGGAAGTTTCGGGGCGCCGCCGCCGGCGGGAGCGCACCAGCCGGTCGCCGAGGATGTCGGTCTCGGAGATCACCGCCAGATCGGCGGTCTCGAAGCCGGAATTGAGCGCAAGCACCACGCGCGCGGTTTCGTGGCGCGGCAACGCCAGCGCTTCCGGCCATGACGCGACGTTCTTTAAGTTCATCAGCTTGTGGTCGGCCAGCATGCTCGCCATGCGGTCGCGCGAGCCGTCGGTCCACAGCGCGAACAGCACGCGCTTGCCCGACGCTTGCAGGCCGTGGGCGTGATTGGTGGCGGCCTCGAACAGGTTGGCGCTCGCCATGGCCCGCTCGGCGGCGAAGTTGTGGCCGGCTGCGCGCCGATGTCGATCACATTGGCGGCTTCCGGCGCGGCGAACGGGGTGAGCCTCGCGATCGGCTTGTTGTCGAGCCGCTGCTTCCATTCGGCTTCGGCGAGGTAGAGGTTGTCCGGCGGCAGGGCTTATAGGGCGCGCCGCCGCCCGCTTGTCCTGGGCGTCCTGGCGGGCCTCGAAGTCGTCGGCGATCAGGGCGAGCCGCTCGTCGCCGGCTGCTTTGGCCAGCTGTTCGAGCCGTCAGCGGCGTCGTTGGCAGGTAGTCGAACAGGGTCTCCATCTGTTTGTGAAACAGCGGCAGCCAGTGCTCCATGCCGGCGTGGCGGCCGCCCTCGCTGACCGCGGCGTAGAGCGGATCATCGGGCGCGGCGGCGCCGAACGCCGCGACATAGCCGTGCGGAACCGCGGGATGGTGTCGGACGTCGAGCAGGGCCTCCGCGACCGGCAGCAGATTGAGCGCGCGCAGGTCGCCGGTGGTGCGCTGGCTTTCCGGATCGAAGGTGCGGATCGATTTCAACCTGGTCGCCGAACAAATCGAGCCGCACCGGCTCGCCCATGCCGGGCGCGAATAGATCGATGATGCCGCCGCGCACCGCGTAATCGCCGGCCTCGCGCACGGTCGAGGCACGATTGAAGCCGTTAAGCTCAAGCCACTGGGTAATGCCGCTCATCGGGAACACATTGCCAGGCGCGGCGGCAAGGGACTGGTTGGCAACCAGCACGCGCGCCGGTACGCGCTGCAAGACGGCGTTTACGGTCGTCAGGAGTACCGCAGGCTTATCGCGGCCGGTAATGCGGGCGAGCTTTGCCAGCGCGGTCATGCGCTGCGCCACGATGCCGGCATGGGGCGATACCCGGTCGTACGGCAGGCAATCCCAGGCCGGGAATTCCAGCACCTCGATATCGGGGGCGAAGAAGCCGAGCGCCCGCGACAGCATCGCCATGCGCGGGCCGTCGCGGCAGATCACCGCCATGCTGATCGCGGGCGGCGAGGCCCCCGCCGCGATGGCGCGGGCTAAATCGGCAATGACCAGCCCTTCGGCGCCGTCGGCAATACCGGAGAGCGTCAGCGGTTTGCCAGCCCGGAGCTGCCTCGCCGGCGATTGGGCAAGAGACTGTGAAATAGTTTGTGCAGGCATTGGCGCCGTCACCGGTGTTCCCTGCTCCGATTGTGAAATGACTTGAGGTCGCGCAACACGGCGGTGTCGTGCTCGGCCGGCGCTTCGGCCTCGCCGCTGACCCAGTTGTAAAGCTCGCCGTTCGGCACTTCGATCAGCCGCTCGAAATCGTCCAGCGCGGTCTCATCGAACCTGTCGATATAGACATCGGCGAACCGGCCGACGATCAGGTCGGTTTCGCGCACGCCGCGCCGCCACGCCCGGAACAGCAGCTTTTTGCGCCGCTCATCCAGCCCTTCGCTCGATCGTTCCGTCATTGTGAATCCAAATGCCAAAAGCCCGGACGCGGCCGGGCACGGGGTATATAGAGGTGAACTCTTGGAATGTCAGCCTAACTTCCGTCATCCTGAGGTGGCCGCGAAGCGGCCCTCGAAGGATGCGCGGCCCGGGCCGTCGCCCTTCGAGGCTCGCTTTGCTCGCGCCTCAGGGTGACGGAATATGGTTTCCATGCGCCCGCAAATTCTCAACCCCCTGTTCGCTTCCGTGTCGGCTTTGCCCGGCATCGGGCCGAAACTGGAGAAGCTCTACGCCCGCCTGATCGCGCGCGAGGGCGAGACGCCGCACATCATCGATCTGTTGTTCCATCTGCCCGCAGGCTTCGTCGACCGGCGCAATCAGCCGAAACTGTCCGAGGTCGTGCCCGGCGAAGTCGTTACCGTGGCGGTAACGGTCGAGCGCCACCGTCCATCGCCGCCGCACCGGCCGCGCGCGCCCTACAACATCGACGCCAGCGACGACACCAACACCCTGACCATCACCTACTTCAATGCGCGCAAGGATTACCTCGAAAAGCTCTACCCCGAGGGCGAACTCCGCTACGTCTCCGGCATCACCACGCTCTACGACGGCCATTTGCAGATGGTGCATCCCGACCGCGTCGTCACCGCGGAAGGGCTGGCGCAATTGCCGCTGCTCGATCCGGTCTATCCGCTGACCGAAGGCTTGCATCCGCTCGGTGTGCGAAAGGCGATGGACAGTGCGCTGGAACGCTTGCCGACGCTGCCGGAATGGCAGGATGCGGCCTGGCTTGCGCGCAATAACTTCCCGGGTTTCAACGCAGCGCTGCACACCATCCACCGGCCGCAGGCGCCCGAGGATCTCGAGCCATCCGGACCGGCATGGTCGCGGCTCGCCTACGACGAACTGCTTGCCGGCCAACTGGCGCTGGCGCTGCTTCGCGCCCAGATGCGCAAGCGCCCCGGCCACGGCAGCTCGGCGGAAGGCCTCTTGCGCGAGCGCATTATCAAAGCGCTGCCCTACTCGCTGACGCCGTCGCAGGCGCGCGCTGTCACCGACATCGTCGCCGATCTGGCACAGCCGAACCGGATGCTGCGGCTGCTGCACGGCGACGTCGGCTCCGGCAAAACCGTTGTGGCGCTCCTTGCCGCCGCGACCGTGATCGAGGCCGGCCGGCAAGCCGCATTGATGGCGCCGACCGAGATTCTGGCGCGGCAGCACTTCGCCACCATCGAGAAGTTCGCCAAGGCCGCCGGCATCCGGATCGCGATCCTCACCGGCCGCGAGCGCGGCAAGGAACGGCCGGAAATCCTCGCCGGCCTCGCCGCCGGCGATATCGATCTGATCGTCGGCACCCATGCCCTGTTTCAGGACGATGTTGCGTTCCGCGATCTCGCCCTCGCCATTGTCGACGAGCAGCACCGCTTCGGCGTGCATCAGCGACTGGCGCTGACACGGAAAGGTGAAGCCGTCGATCTGCTTGTGCTCACCGCGACGCCAATCCCGCGCACGCTGGTGCTGACTTATTTCGGCGACATGGATATTTCCGAGCTGCGCGAAAAGCCCGCGGGCCGGCAGAAGATCGATACCCGCGCGGTGCCGCTCGACCGATTGCCCGATGTGATTGCCGCCGTGCAGCGCGCGCTCGACGACGGCCGCCGGGTCTATTGGGTCTGTCCGTTGGTCGAGGAATCCGAAACCTCCGATCTGGCCGCCGCGGAGGAACGCTACAAGGCGCTGCAAAAGCGCTTCGGCGATGTGGTCGATCTGGTGCACGGCCAGATGCGCGGCGCCGACAAGGATCGCGCCATGGAGCGCTTTGGCAAAGGCGAAACGCGGCTTCTCGTCGCCACGACGGTGATCGAAGTCGGCGTCGATGTACCGGAAGCAACCGTGATGGTGATCGAGCATGCCGAGCGGTTCGGCCTGGCACAGCTCCATCAGTTACGCGGCCGCGTCGGCCGCGGCAGCGAGCAATCGACCTGCCTGTTGCTTTACAAGGCGCCGCTTGGGCCGACCGCGAAAGCGCGACTCGCGATCATGCGTGAGACCGACGACGGCTTCCGCATCGCCGAGGAAGACTTACGGCTGCGCGGCGAAGGCGATGTGCTTGGCAGCCGGCAAAGCGGCATGCCGGGCTTCCGCATCGCGCGGCTCGAATTTCACGGCAAGCTGTTGCCGGCGGCGCGGGACGATGCTGCGCTGATGTTGTCGCGCGATCCAAAGCTGAAAACGCCTCGCGGCGAAGCGCTACGCAACCTGCTTTATCTGTTCGCGCGCGATGAGGCGATCAGGCTGCTCGGTGCGGGCTAAGAATAAACTCTCATCGGCGGCACGTCCTGCGCCTTGACGCGATGGCGCGTGTCGGTGCTTTCGCGCGGCAACGGATCGGGGCCGTATCCGTTATAGCCGTTCGAACCCTTGGTGCAGGCCCAGACCAAAAGCACGATCCAGCCGATCAGCGGCACCAGCCAGAGCAGCAGCCACCAGGCGCTGCGGCCGGTGTCATGAAGGCGCCGCGCTCCGACGGCAAGCGTCGGCGCAAGCGTCACCAGATAAAAAATCAAGCCGAGCGGCTTGCTGTGCAGGCCTATGACTGCATCGACAATGGCCACGGCAAGGCCGGCTAGGGTTAGAAACAGCTGCCAATACCAGAATTCTGACCGCGCCGCGCGACCGGGAAACGTCGCGTATTTAGCAAAGCACGATTTTACTGCCTGCTGAAAATCCATTACCGCCTCCAGCTCTCGACACCGCTTGGTCGAGAGTTGGAGGCTCGAGGTTCAACGCCGATGCTGGCAATGATCCGTCGAAATCAGGCCGGCTGGCGTCAAGTCGGGACCAAAGCGGTTCGGCCCCTGGGTGCCGCGGAAGCAGAACCAGATGATCAGAATGAATGCGCCGATGCCGGTAATTGTGATCAGCAGCCACCACGCCGTCCGATCCATGTCATGCAGCCGCCGGCCCGCAACCGCGATGCTGGGGAGGAGCGTCACAAGATCGAAGATTGAACTGATCGGGGAAAAGCCACTGGGGCTAAATCCCAATACGCCTGCGTCGATGGTCAAAGCCACCATGCTGGCAATGGTCACGAACAGCACCCAATACCAATATTCCGACCGGGTCGCCCGGCCGCCGAACGTCACGTAATTGGAAAAACACGACTTGATCGCTTCGCCGAAACCCATCTCAGTCTCCCCCTTTTTAATTCGCGGCCGAATAATAGCAGATCGGCTCGGCTTGGCCTATTCGGCGGCAGTGCTAACTCCACTTTGCTTTGACGGAGAGCGCGGCGACCGATTGCATCGCGTCGGCTTCGACTTTGTCATAATCGAGGGCGGTGAAATCTCCACTGTCAAATAGCACACGTCCGTCGACCATGGTGGTGTCGACGTCGGACGGCTGCGCAAGCTGAACCAGCGCGTCATAGGGGTCGCCGAGCGGCCGCATATGCGGCGCGTCGGTGCGGACGAGAATGATGTCGGCGCGCTTGCCGGGCGTCAGCGAGCCGGTGATCTTGTCGAGCCCGAGATCCTGCGCGCCGCCGATCGTGGCCATCTGCACGAGCTTTTTGGTGGTAGGCACGAACTTGCCGGCGGTGCGATGCCGCATGATGGTTTGCAGCATGTGCATGCAGGCGAAGCAATCGCAGCGCTCCGCTGTAACGTTGTCGATCGAAATAGATACGATCTTCACGCCGGCCTGCATTATCTCCGGCACTTGCATCTCGCCGGCGCGCCCGGCCTCACCGATCGGCGAGGTTGAGTAATGCACGCCATTCTTGGCGAGCATGGTCCATTCGTCGGCCGTCATGTTCAGCGGATGAACAAGTTGCAAATCGGGGCCGAGCAGACCGGCGTCGTTCAACGTCTTCACCGCACCGCCACTGCCAGAGGTGTGCAAGGTGATCGGCAGGCCGAGTTCGCGGACTGCGCCCCATTCCTTCTTCGCCAGCACCGAATCGATGGCGCCGCGCGAACCGCCTTGATCGCCATCGACATTGCGCGAACACACGCCGAGCGCGAGCATCGGGTCCTTGTCCAGATCGCGCTTGAGCCGCGCCAGATCGGCAATATCCATCATCTGGTCGTTCGGCAGCCCGAGCGGGGTGCCGTAGGAGAAGCGCCCGCGCAAGCCGCCATCGCGCATGGCCTGCACTTCAGCATCGGCGTGAGCGGGGCTACGCACGTTGTGCGCCCAGTTATGCGTCGTCGTGACGCCTGCGCTCAAAGCCTCCGCCAAACCGAGCCGCACCGCGCGGTAGCTGTCCTCGGGAGCGTAATGGAAGCCGAAGGCGAAGGTGACCGGGAAATAAGTCTTCTTCGGATCGTCCGCCCGCAGCACCGGACGTAGAAAGCTGGTCCAATGATGCCAGTGGGTTTCGACGAAGCCCGGCATGCAGATCATGCCTCTGCAATCGATGACTTCCGCGCCCGGTGCGGCCAGATCTTGCCCTACCGCGATAATGGCCCCGTCGCGGACATGGACGTCGCCGCGAGGCAGATCGCCGATCTGCTCATCCATCGACAGCACGTGAGCGTTCCGCATCACGAATTCGCGCCGCGCCGGCAGACTGGCGGCGGATGCCGCGGTTGATGGCTGGGCTTGGGCACTTCCGATCAAGGCTGCGGCGCTGACCGCGCTCGCACCCGCCAACACGCTGCGTCGACCGATTTCTCTCTTGAACATCGCCATTTCCTCCCGCGGCAAGCGCTTGGCTATACCGAATACACCGCCGACATCAAACAACTCTGTTGCGACGATCAGATGGGCAAAACGAGGGATTCCGCCCACGCGCAGTTATGTCGGCGAACTCTATTTGGATGACCGGATTATTTAGCCGGACTTGGTGCCGGTTCGCTCCGCGCGGCCTGCGCGGCGCGGGCTGTTGCAGCGAGCGTCGCCAAGTTCTTCTGCGGGTCGTCAACGCCAGGCTGAATGACGCCGGCGGAGATGATGAGCTGCATCGCCTGTTCGACGCTGATGTCGAGATTGATGATGTCCTTGCTCGGAACATAAAAGAAGAATCCGGTAGTCGGGTTCGGCGTGCACGGCATGAAAGCGGAGACGTGTTCGGTGTCCGGCAAGCGCGAGGAAATCGGACTGCTCGGCGCCTGGGTGAGGAACACCAGCGACCACATACCGGGCGACGGAAACTCCACCAGCCCGACGTGACGGAAGCTCGATCCTGAGCCCGAGAACAGAGTCTGGAAGATCTGCTTCGCGGTGCGGTAAATCGGCCGCACGATCGGCATGCGATTGAGGATGCTCTCGCCGAACAAGACCATCCGGCGCCCAACGAAGTTCGCAGTCATAAAACCGAGCAACGTCAGCGCGATGAAAGCGACGATCAGGCCGAGGCCCGGGATGTTGAACGGCAAATAAGTTTCCGGCTGATACGACGACGGAATGAGCGGCCGCACCAGGTTGTCCACCCAGGTGACAAACCACCAGATCAGCCACGCCGTGATGGCGACCGGGCCGGCGACGATTAATCCGGTGAGAAAGTAATTTCGGATACGGCTCATCGGGCCGGGCGCCGATTTTGGCGCGCCCGGCGGCGTAATGCCGACCGATTGATTGTCATCCAACATCGTGTTCGCTCGCCACCCACGCGAATTGCCGGCATCAGGTATATAGGAACGGCCGGCCGCCACACAGCAGGCGGCGCGGTTTAAGGCCGCGTGATTATTCCACCGTTACCGATTTCGCGAGATTGCGCGGCTGATCGACATCGGTGCCCATCTGCACCGCGGTGTGATAGGCGATCAATTGCACCGGAACCGCATAGACCAGCGGCGCGACCGCCGCCGGCATCGTCGGCAGCGTTAGCGTCGCGATCGGTAGGTCGCCCGCGGCCTGCGCGCCCGCCGCATCGGTCACCAGGATCAGGCGTCCGCCCCGCGCCGCCACTTCCTGCATGTTCGACATGGTCTTTTCGAAAATCTGGTCATAGGGAGCAATCACGATCACCGGCATGGTTTCGTCGACCAGCGCGATCGGACCGTGCTTGAGCTCACCGGCGGCATAGCCTTCGGCGTGGATGTAAGAGATTTCCTTGAGCTTCAGCGCGCCTTCCAGGGCCAGCGGATAATTGGTGCCGCGGCCGAGATACAGCACGTCGCGGGATTTCGCGAGATCGCGGGCGAGTTGCTCGATCTGCGGTTCAAGCGCCAGGGCTTCGGAGATGTGACGCGGCACTTCGATCAGCGCGTGGACGAGTTTTTTCTCATCGGCTTCGGAAAGCACGCCGCGCGTTTTGCCTGCCGCAATCGCAAGCGTCGCCAGCGCCGCGAGCTGGCAGGTGAACGCCTTGGTCGAAGCGACGCCGATTTCCGGCCCGGCCAGCGTTGGCACCACCACGTCGCTTTCGCGAGCGATCGTCGAGGTCGGCACGTTCACGATCGACAGCACGTGTTGCTTCCGGGCACGCGCATAGCGGAGCGACGCCAATGTGTCGGCGGTTTCGCCCGACTGCGACACGAAAATCGAAAGCCCGCCCTCACCAAGCGGCGCCGAGCGGTAGCGGAACTCGGAAGCGATATCGACTTCGACCGGCAGATGCGCGAAGCGTTCGAACCAGTATTTCGCAATCATGCCGGCGTAATAAGCCGTGCCGCACGCGGCGATCGATATCCGGTTCAGATTGCGGAAATCGAACGGCAGGTTCTTCGGCAACAGGACACGTTCGGCCGCCATGTCGATGGAATTGGCAAGCGTATGGCCGACGACTTCGGGCTGCTCGTGGATTTCCTTCGCCATGAAATGGCGATGGTTGCCCTTGTCGATCAGCATCACGGAGGCTTGCGATTTCAACATCGCACGCTGCACGACGTCGCCGGTGCTGTCGTGAATCTCCGCGCCGCCGCGGGTGATGATCACCCAGTCGCCGTCTTCCAGATAACTCACCGTGTCGGTGAACGGAGCAAGCGCAATCGCGTCCGAGCCGACGAACATTTCGCCGTCGCCGAAACCGATTGCGAGCGGCGAGCCCTTGCGGGCGCCGATCAGAAGGTTGTCTTCGCCGGCAAACAGGAAGGCGAGCGCGAATGCGCCGCGTAGCCGCGGCAGCGCCGCCTTGACCGCATCGACCGGCGAAGCGCCGCGCGCCATCTCGGACGAAACAAGATGCGCGATGACTTCGGTGTCGGTCTCAGTGCTGAATTTCGCGCCGTCAGCTTCGAGTTCGCGTCGCAGCTCGACGAAATTTTCGATGATGCCGTTGTGCACGACCGCCAGCCGATCCGTGGCATGGGGGTGCGCATTGTTTTCGGTTGGGCGGCCGTGTGTCGCCCAGCGGGTGTGGCCGATGCCGATGGTGCCCAGCAACGGTTCGCTCGGCAAGTCGCTGCTCAAGATTTTTGAGTTTGCCTTGCGCCCGCCGGCGCGTGAGCTGGCCCTGTTCGAGGGTTGCGACGCCGGCGGAATCGTAGCCGCGATATTCGAGGCGCTTGAGCGCGTCGATCAATTGCGGCGCAGCCGCCTCACGGCCGATCACTCCGATAATGCCGCACATCGATAAAACGCTCTCCTCACCTGCCACCGTGCGGCAGGCCCCGTTAACCCTTAAAGCGCAGCCATTCTAAGGGGAAAAATCAAATAAGCTTTCGCTTCGTGACAAATTCTTATGCGAAGACTTAATGCTTCTTCATCGATGCGCCAGAGCGGCCGAAACCGGCTCAAGCGCGCGATTTGGCCTTGTTTTTACCGAGCGATTTCAGCGCCCGCAGCCGCGCCGCCCAGCCTTCCTTAACCGTTTGCCGCCCGCGGCCGAGAGCCAACGAGTCCGCCGGAACGTCGGCGGTAATCACCGAGCCGGAACCGACATAGGCACCGTCACCGATTTTAACCGGAGCGACCAGGGCCGAATTGGAACCGATAAAGACGTTCTTGCCGATTTCGGTGCGATGCTTGGCGGCGCCGTCGTAGTTGCAGGTGATGGTGCCGGCGCCGATGTTGGAGCCGGCACCGATCGTGGCGTCGCCGATGTAGCTTAAGTGATTGGCTTTCGCACCGGCTTCGACGACGGACTCTTTCACTTCGACGAAATTGCCGATGTGCACGTCTTCGCCAAGCTTCGCGCCGGGCCGCAGCCGGGCGAATGGGCCGACGATCGCGCCTTTGCCGACGTGAGCGCCGGTCGAGATGAGAGAACGAACGGATGGTGGCGCCGTCATCCACCCTCACCTTCTCGCCGAACACCACATAGGGTTCGACGGTGACGTCCTTGCCGAACTTGGTGTCGGCGCAGAGAAAGACCGTCTCCGGCGCAACCAGCGTGACGCCTGCGTCGAGCGCAGCCTGGCGCAGACGCTGCTGCGCCACCGCTTCCGCTTCGGCAAGCTGAGCTTTGGTGTTGATGCCGCGCACGTCATCCTCCTCGACTTCAACTGCAACCGCGCGAAGCTTCATGCCGCGTGCGATCTCGACCGCATCCGTGAGATAAAATTCGCTTTTGCGATTGTCGTTGCCGATGCGCTCTAGAATTTCGAGCGCGGTTTTACCGGCAAGCGCCATGATGCCGCCATTGCACAGTCCGATAGCGCGCTCGCTCGGGCTCGCATCAGCTTCTTCGCGGATCGCGATCAGTTCGTTGCCTGACGTGATCAGGCGGCCGTAGCCCTTGGGGTCCGCCGGGCGAAAGGCGAGCACGACGACGGCCACGCCGTCGGCAAGCGGCGCACGCAAGCGCTCAAGCGTTTCCGGACGGATCAGCGGCGTATCGCCGTAGAGGACAACCACATCGTCAGTTCGCTTTTCCAGCGAAGCTTTCGCTGCCAGCACGGCATGGGCCGTGCCGCGGCGTTCGTGCTGAACGAATATTTTTGCGGACGGCAGAATCCGTTCAGCTTCGGTGGCGACGGCGTCCTGGTTCGGTCCGACCACAACCGCAGCCGCCGCAATGCCAGCGTCGGAAACAGCAGCCAGCACGTGGCTCAACAAAGAGCGCCCGGCCACGGCATGCAGCACCTTCGGCCGCGCCGAACGCATCCGCGTGCCCTCGCCCGCGGCCAACACGATTGCAAGACAGGTTCGGGAGGGCGTTCGAGCCTCCATCGCTAGTTCGCTCTCTTAATCTGACGACCACAATGATCGAAATCGCGCACAAACCTCATTGCTGTGGCGCGGACATGGCCGCGGATATGGCCATAGCACGGCGCGCCATAGTGGAGGCCGGAATCAACGGAATCTGCTAGTTTTTAGCACTGATTCGCCTAACGGCGATGCGGAGCGGCGGAATGGCGGGAGACGTACGGCTAGCGCCGGCGGACATCAAGAAAACGGCCGTCAGGGTTCCCATCACGATGGAAACCCTGTGGCGGCTGGTGACGTGGGGTTCCACCGCGACCACGGCTTTGCTGATTGCCGTGCTGGCCAGCCGCGGCGTCGTCAACTCGCACCGTGCGGAAGTTGCCGTCTCGACGCTCCGTAACGGCGCCGATAGCCCGGCGCAAACGGCTCAGGTCACGCGCTCTCCCGAGCAAGATGCGGAAATCAAACAATTCTCCGACGCCCTCGCGCGACTGGTTGCCGACGACGGCGAGACCAAGGCGCGGCTCGCCAGCGTCGAGCAGAATGTGGCCGACGTCACCGGTTCGATCGAAAAACAGATTGAAGCTGCCAAGGATGCGCCGCCGCCAGCGCCATGGCCTGACGGACCGCCGGTTCCGACGACGCCTGCGTCAATTGCCGCCGTCGTCGCGCCAGCTTTGCCGCTGCCTATGGAATACGGCATTGATATCGGCAGCGCGTCGTCGATCCAGGCGTTGCGCGCGCGCTGGGCCGGCATGCGCTCCGCGCACCGGGACTTGTTCCATGGTCTGGTGCCTACGGTGACGCTGCGCGAAACGTCGCGACTTAATAATCCGGAGCTGCGGCTTGTGATTGGGCCGCTGTCCAGCGCCGACGCCGCGACCGAGCTTTGCGCATCGCTTACGGTTTATCGGCTGCCATTGCGAGCCGACTATTTTCAGCGGCGAGCATCTCGCGCTGGAATAGGCGCTGTCCCTGACCCGCATTCTGTGGTTATGAATTGCTGCCGCGTGGCGCCGGTCACGCAACGTGGAAACCGCAATGCGTCCATTGTTGTTCCTGCCTACTGCCCGCCAGACCAACTGGCTGCTCATCGTCGGCTTTCTGTCGATCGGTGAAGCGCTCTACCTGCGCTACATGGCGATCGAATACACCAACGTCTCGCTCGCCTGTCAGGCCGGGCTCAATACCTGGCTGTGCGGCACGTTTCATCTGACGATGACGCTGTTCAAATTCCAGGTATTCGGCGGCGTCGCACTGATCGCCGCGCTGCTCAATCTGATCCGGCCATCGATTGTGCTGGTTTCGGTGGCGCTGGCGGCTGCGTGTTTTGGCGTCGTGCTGCACAACACCGACCTCGCGGCGTTCGCCGCCGCCATTCTTATCCTGAGCTTGGCGCGTCCCGCACCCGCTCCAGAATAAGCGCAAGCGCCAGGATCGCGGCACAGAACCAGACCGACTGCCAGTTGGCAAAGCTTTCGTCCGGCAGGATGTAGATCGCGCAAAGCGCCAGTACGACCGCAGATGCTGTTTCGGCGATAGAGCGCGCTCCCGCCTGTCTTGACGTGGACACCATCAGCACCACGAACGGAATGATTGCAGCGCTCAGCGGCGCGAAGACAAAGTCGCGATAACGTGGATCGAACACAAGGCCAAGCGCCTGCTCGACCGCAAGCAATGTAAGCGCAATGAAAACCGCAACGAGCGCTACGCCGAGCCGGTCCCGCGTCTCGCCGCGCCTGCCGAGCAGCCAGCTGAAAGCCGGAACCGAACGGCCGGCGGCGCAACCAGCGGCACACACGATGGGCGCGGCCGCCGCGATGGCGGCGAGCGCGAGCGAACGGATCCAGCTGCCAACGCTGAAACTTTGAATTGGCACGAGTTCAATGGTCCATCCGAAAAAGACCGCCGAGAAAAATGCCAGCCCGGCGACGCGAGGCCACAGCCGCACCGCCTCCGGCTTATCCGTCCGCGTGAACCACGCGCCGCTGAACGTCAATGCAGCAAGGATGATTCCCATCAGCGCCAGCCACGGCCATTGCGGATGATCGGAAACCGCACCGCCGAGGGTGAATTTCGGCCCATCGGCCGCGCGATCGAAAATGCCCCAATAGCGTCCCGCCGATCCTTCCAGCGCACGCTTCCACGGTTGATCGAAGGCTTCGATGACGTTGACGTGGAAATTATCGCGCTTGGCGAGCGTCAAGGTGTCTTCAATCACGCGCGCCTGGTTTGACGGCGATGGCAGCGCCCCTTCGCGCATCCGGCCCTCGCTCGGCCAGCCGGTTTCGCCGATCAGAATTTCTTTATTTGGAATAGCGGCGGCAACCTTCCTGCGGATTTCAACGAGGTGCTCTCCGGCTTGCGAGGCCGGGATCGGAAAGTCCTCCCAATACGGCAGGATATGAATGGTGACGAAGTCGACCGCGTTTTGCAGGTCGGCGTTGCGCAGCCAGAACTCCCATACGTCGGCATAGGTGACCGGCTCAGTGACCTGCGATTTGACCTCGCGGATGATCGCCTCGAGGTCGGTCGCCGACATCTCGCCGCGCAACAGCACTTCGTTGCCCACGACGATGCCGCGAATAACGTCGGAATATCTCTTGGCGAAATCGATCGTGGCTGTGATCTGCCTGCGATTTCTTTCGGCCTCGTTCGATATCCAGATGCCGTGAAGCACTTTCAAGCCGTAACGCCGCGCACTGATCAGGACGTTCTCGCCGCCGTCATCGACCGAGTAGGTGCGCACGCAGTCGGTGAAACGGGACAGCAGCTTCATGTCTTCGTCGATTTGCGCGGCTGTGACTTGGGTGCCCTTGACCAGCGGATCCTGACCGTCACGGAACGGGGCGTAGGACACGCAGTAAAGCTTTTCACCCTGCGCGAGCGGCGATGGCGGCAATGCAACCGGCGCGCCGAGCCACCACCACGCAAGGCCGATGGCCAGCGCTGTGAGCACAAACAATCCCAGCGGTTGGATAACCGCGTATTCGTGAGTTGAATCCGACACCCTTTGGCATTAGCCGCGCGGGAACGCCGTGCCAAGCGGAACTAATGGTCGGTTCAAACATTCAAAACCGCTCCACTGGCCCGCGCCGTCTTGCGCGCTGGACAAAGCGACGGACTTGGGCTGTTGTGACGGCGGCTGCGCGGGGAGTCGGCAATACAATAACGGGAACAACCCCTTTAGCCAGGAAACGCCCGTTTCATCACCAGAAACGGCCAGAAGAACTTAAGAGAACCATGTTCCATCGTGTGCTCAGCGTAACGGTCGCATTGTGTGCTGCGGCTTCGATCCTCGGCTCTGCGGCTTTTGCCCAAAGCAGTGACTCCAAACCAGCCGATCAGACGCCGGCCGCCAACGGCCAGGAGCAGGCACAGAAGGCTGATGAATTTGCCGAGGCTCAAAAGGCCATAGACGGCCCGGCGGGTAATCCGGAATGCGTATGGCTCGGCCGGCGGGTTGTCAGCTTGCTGTGGCGTGACGATTTGGACACCGCGTTTCGCCACCTCGACCTTTACGATCGCTTCGGTTGTCCGGCGGCCCATATCCAGGCGTCGTTCCGCTGCCTCATCCTGCACTCAGCCTCGATAGACCCGAAGGCTGGCGATAGCCTTAACAGCAAAGTCCAGGCTTGCTGGGTTAACCCTTCTTTGCCGCCTGCCGCCCCCGCGCAACCGGCTGCAGCGGCTCCCGCGGCCGCCGCGCCAAGCCCGACGACGACCCGCTAACTTAACGGCTATTCAGCTTCGCGGATTGCCAAGAAGTAACGTGCGCCAAGGCGTTCATTGTCTTGAATTTGCCATTGCTGCGCGCTAGTTGTTTGTTCGCCGCTCGTAAGATATCCTCATCAGCTTACGGTCATCATCGAACCTTGGGGACGGGTTCGGGCCAGTGTATTCCAGCCCCGCGTGGTTAAAAGTCGATGCGCACCGTCGCTGCCGTGCTCGCGCTTGTAGCGTGCGTGCATGCGGGCTTGTGGGCACTCTTGCGAACGCAAGAAACAGCGCCGAATTTCACCGGTCAGCTGGCCAGCGTCTCTTACTCCCCGTTCGTGGATTCCTCACATCCCGACACCGGCCAACGCCCTACGGTCGAGCAGATACGGGCTGATCTCAAAGCCATCGCGCCCTATACCCGGGCCATCCGGCTTTACTCTTCAACCGGCGGGGCGGAACTCGTTCCGCCCATTGCCGCTGAGTTTGGCCTGAAGGTAGCGGTCGGCATCTGGCTCGATAAACGTCAGGACCGCAACGAACGGGAAATCCGTTCCGCCCTCGAACTCGCGCGGCATAATAGCAACGTCAACGCGATTTATGTCGGCAACGAAACATTGCTGCGCACCGACATGAACGTCGATGATCTCATCAAGATCATCCAGCGCGTGAAACGGCAGAGCCCGGTGCCGGTGACGACCGGTGAAATCTGGAGCGAGTGGCTAGACCATCCCGAGCTCGCCTCCTCTGTCGATTTCATTGCCGCGCATATCTTGCCGTACTGGTCGGGCATCGACTCCAGCAAGGCCGCCGACAGCGCGATCGAGACTTATGACCGGCTGCGCCGGATGCACCCTGGAAAGCGCATTGTGATCGCGGAATTCGGGTGGCCCAGCGCCGGTTACAACTTCCAGGGCGCCTATCCAGGCCGGATAGCGCAGGCCGAGGTTTTGCGCGATTTTGTCAGCCGCGCCGAAGCGTACGGCATCGACTACAACGTCATCGAGTTGATCGACCAGCCGTGGAAGACCATGGAAGGCGGCGTCGGTGCCTATTGGGGGCTGCTGGACGCTTCACGCGAAGCGAAGTTCTCCTGGACCGGGCCCATCACGGATCCGGATTACATCAAGAGTGCCGGCTTCGCCGTGCTGCTCGGCGTGCTGCTCTCGCTTCCGATCCTCGCCATCGGTGGCGCGACGGCGACGCAGGCGCTCCTGCTGGCGGTGTCAGCCAATATTATCGGCGCCTGGTTCGCCGCCATCGTCGCGTTCTGGAAGGGCCATTACTTCGTGTGGGGCGCGGCGTTATCGCTGGGTCTAGGCATCGTTCTGCTTATCCCGCTCATCGCGATCGCCATGGCGCGGCTGGAGGAGATCGCGGCGATCGCTTTCGGCCGGGGTCCCCGCCGGCTTGCGGTTTCGCCGCCGCTCGCGCCGGAAGGCTATGCACCCAAAGTCTCGATCCACATCCCGGCCTGCCGCGAGTTGCCGGAAATGCTGGTGGCGACCCTTGATGCGGTCGCCAAGCTCGAATATTCGAATTTCGAGTGCATCGTCATCATCAACAACACGCCCGACCCGGCGCTTTGGCAGCCGGTCGAGGCGCATTGCCAGGCACTCGGCGAACGTTTCAAGTTCCTCCGCATCGACAAGCTTTCAGGCTACAAGGCCGGCGCGTTGCGCGTTGCGCTCGAACATACCGCGCCGGACGCAGAGATCATCGGCAGCATCGATGCTGACTATGTGGTTCAGCCGGACTGGCTGAAGGATCTCGTGCCGCTGTTCTCCGATCCAGCGCGTCGGCTTCGTGCAATCGCCGCAGGACCATCGCGATGGCAACCTTTCGCTGATGCACGCCGCGATGAACGCGGAATATGCCGGCTTCTTCGATATCGGCATGGTGCAGCGAAACGAATTCAACGCCATCGTCATGCATGGCACGATGTGCCTGATCCGCCGCGAGGCGCTCGTAGCGGTCGGCAACTGGCCAACCGACACCATCGTCGAAGACACCGATCTTGGCCTGCACCTCCTCGAGAACGGCTGGACCGCTCACTACACCAACCGCCGCTACGGCCACGGCCTGCTGCCCGACACCTTCGAAGCCTACAGGAAACAACGCCAGCGCTGGGCTTTCGGTGGCTTCCAGCTCGTACAAAAGCACTGGCGGCATCTGTTGCCCGGCGCACCCGGTCTGTCGCGCGATCAGAAGCGCGAATACGCCATCGGCTGGCTCAACTGGCTCGGCGCGGAGAGTGTTGGCGTCGTTGTAGCGATCCTCAACATCGTCTGGGTGCCTGTGGTCGCCTATGCAAGCGCAGGCGTCGCAGCGTCCCTTGGCCCGTATTTCCGCAGCTTGACGCCTGAGATCGGCGGCGCGTTTGCCGAGTGGCTCGCGCGCCTGGCGGAAGCTTTCTCAAGTTTCGGCGCAGTGCCGGACCGTATCCTCACCATTCCGATCATTGCCTCGGCGGCGGTCGCCGTGGCCCACTTCGTCGCCCTCTATCGCCTGCGGGTGCGCGCCACACCGCTGCAAATGCTGGGCGCGGTCTGCGCGGCAATGTCGGTGCAGTGGACGGTGGCGCGTGCGGTCGGCATGGGCATCGTGCAGGAGCACATTCCATTCCTGCGCACCGCCAAGGGCGGCGTTGCCCGCAAGGGATCGGACTTCTCGGCGTTTTGGGAAGCGATTATCGCAGGTCTCTTGCTCACCGGTTCGGCGATGCTGGTCATGACCAATTACAAGCAGGTCCGCGAGATCAACATCTTTGCTTTCGTGCTGATCGTGCAGAGCCTGCCGTTCCTCTCGGCGGTAGCGCTGGCGCTGATCGAAGGCACCCGCTTCAACTCGTTCGCCTTCTGGCGCGGGCTCGAAGCCAAGGTTGGCGAACTGCTGCCGCTACCGCAGCGGCGCGTTATCAGTCAGGTGATTGCTGCCGAGCCGCCGAAAGTGCCCGCCGACAATCGGATCGAGGCGCAGTAAACGCTGGGCGCAATCGCTAGCCCGCCAGCGCCGTCTCCGCGAGCCGCACCCAGTACGACGTTCCGACCGGAATCGCCTCGTCGTTGAAGTCGTAAGCCGGGTGATGCAACCCGGCGCTGTCGCCGTTGCCGACCCAGATAAACGCCCCCGGCCTTTCGTTGAGCATGAAGGCGAAATCTTCCGCCGCCATGCGCGGCGGCACGGTGGTGTCGACTTTGTCCTTGCCGACGATTTCGCGCGCGACGTCTGCCGCGAACGCGGTCTCACGCTCGTGATTTACGACCACGGGATAGCCGTTGCTGTAGGTAACTTTGGCTTTCGCTCCGTAAAGCCGCGCGGTGCCTTCAACGACCTCGTCGATGCGCTTTCGCAAAAGCTCGGCGATCTCGGGTTTGAGCGCGCGCGCGGTGCCGCGCAGGATCGCATGCTGCGGGATCACGTTGTCGGTGTGTCCGGCCTGGAACATGCAGACCGAAACCACTGCGGCCTCCAGCGGATCGACATTGCGCGCCACAATGGACTGGAGCGCATTGACGATTTGGCAGCCGACCAGAATCGTGTCGACGGCGGTGTGCGGCCGTGCGGCATGGCCGCCCTTGCCTTCTAGCTCGATGGAGATGTGTTCGGCGGACGCCATGATCGGTCCGGAGCGGATGGCGAATTGACCGACTGGCAGGCCCTGGAAAATTGTGCATGCCATAGACTTCCTGAATGCCGAAACGGGTAATCAGGCCGTCCTTCACCATCGCCTCGCCGCCCGCGCCGCCCTCTTCAGCTGGCTGGAAGATCACCACGGCGGTGCCGGCAAAGTTGCGGGTCTCGGCGAGGTATTTGGCGGCGCCGAGCAGCATCGCGGTGTGGCCGTCATGGCCGCAGGCGTGCATCTTTCCCGGCACTTTGGATTTGTATGGCAGGCCGGTTTCTTCCTCGAGCGGCAGCGCATCCATGTCAGCGCGCAGGCCGACGACCTTGTTGCCGGGCTTGCGGCCCTTAATGACCCCGACCACGCCGGTGCGGCCGATGCCGGGTATGACGTCGTCGCAGCCGAAGCTTTTCAGCTTGTCGGCGACGGCGGCCGCGGTCTGGTGAACGTCATAGAGCAGCTCCGGATGCATGTGCATTTCGCGCCGCCAGGCGGTGATTTCGCCATGCATGTCGGCGATACGATTGACGATCGGCATCGCAGAACTCCTCAATGGCCGGTTCGGCTGGGTTGCGGCCAGCCTAGCAAAGGCCGCAGAAAAAAGCGCGCAAGGCTGGTAATGGCGGGCGTATTTCAGTATCTCCCTGCCAGCGAGCGCGTAGCTCAGTTGGTAGAGCACGTGACTTTTAATCACGGGGTCGTGGGTTCGAGCCCCACCGCGCTCACCAATTAAATCAAGAACTTAGCTTCGAAACCCCTATCGAGGGTGGGGACAATACCCGGATTAATTGGCTTTTCGGGCGCGGTGGCGCTATCCATCGTGAATTGGAAGCATTGGAGAGATCGACGATGGCGACCGGCACTGTGAAATGGTTCAACTCGCAAAAGGGCTACGGCTTCATTCAACCTACTGGCGGCAGCAAGGACGTGTTCGTGCATATCTCGGCCGTCGAGCGCGCCGGACTGAGTTCGCTCAATGAAGGGCAGCAGGTCGAGTTTGAGATTGAGGACAACCGCGGAAAATCCTCAGCGGTGAACCTCAGACTGAAATGATGTGACGTAAGGACGTTATTTCCGGGCGAGAGGTTACTCACCAACGCTCGCCCGAGAGGCGGCCTTAGCCCAGTTGGTAAAGCTGTCGCCTCTGAACATTGCCGACTGCGTGCTTGCGCGCAGCGGCGCTTGAGTAGTCCTTCGAAAGCTGGACTAGTCCTTCAGAAAGAAGACCCGGTCTGCGGCGTAGGCCGGATTGTGAACACCTTGGCCGTGGAATGGATTTCTGCCACTTCCTCCACCGCCTCCCGGTAGGTCACCGGTGAAAATGCGGACATGGGCCGGCGGGATGCCGAGTTCCCAAACCGTGCTATTGTACCCGACAACATTGAGCGCCGCGCAATTCACGCTGGCGCCGCCCGTACAGGCTTCTGCAGGAGATCAAGCCCACCTAAATTTCGGGGACGATCCAGTGCGGAGATACACAATGACCACCATCAGGATCCTGCTGTTCGCCAATGCAGTTCTGACACTCGCTTCGCCCGCGTTTGCCGGCGATCAATATCACCGGTGGGGACACCGGTATGTGGACGCGCCATATGGAGTGAACGCGCCATGGAGTTGGGTGTGCGGCGCATTCGAGTATCGTCACAAGTGCAATGCTGAGTTCAACATCCGGGCCAATCGGTGCGGGTGTCTCGAAAGATAGGCTGGCAATTTTTTCCGATACCCGGCCTGCGCGGCGCGGCGCTAGATCTCCCAGGAGGCAAAATTGATCGTTCCAGCAATTACCCTTTACGTCGTCCTGGTTTGGTTTCTCTGGGGATTTTTCATGGCCCTGGGATGGGCGGTCGGAACCTGGATCGCTGGACAATTGCTCGGCGCGCGCTGGAAGCTCAATCGCAGCTAATCGTAGATCCTGAGGCCCGAAGCCCACAAGTTCCAACAATACGTTGGGAGAGACTTTGGCGATCAGCGCGCCGGTTTGAACGCCGGCTGGTCGTCGAATGCCCTACCGGAGCCAGGCCCCTGATCGGCCGCCGCATCGCGCTCAGAGGCCTGCGCCAGGCCGCCCGAGGTGCTGGATGGGCCTCCTATTTCGCGATGCATGGCCAGCCTGTTATCGGATCGTGTCGAGTGATCGACGGCATCGGGGGCACTGGCATCGCGTTCGCCGCCGCCTCTACCGCTGCTGCCATCCGAGTCGCTATCGCCGTGCGATTCCCCGCGATTGCGCGCATGACCGTAACCGCCCGAAATCCCTCTGTAGCCGTGCATTTGCATCTGGATCGCCATCGCGGTGCCGATCATGCCGCCGATATCGAATGCCGATGCTTTGGTCGGCACCATGATGAGCGCTGCAGAAGCCGATAAGGCAGCGAGTGTCCCGCCCATTGAGCGCCGTAGCTGCCCGTTGCTTATAGCGCTACCAATTTTGCCACCCATCGGCCCCTCCTCGGCATGACGCCCAGCCGCGGTCATCATCGTGGTTTAAGGATCGTTTACTGTGTCCCGCATCACAATACCGCCGATTGATCTAACGCATTGATATTGCGTCCGATTGTGCTCGCAAAAGACGCCGGTTAAGTTGCCTTCAGCAACAAGGAACAGAGATGCCAGATCGAAACAAAGAAACCGGGAATCAGCGACGATCGATGATCGCTCTTGGCGTGGTCGTGTTGATTTTTCTAGTCGGCTGGCTTCTCGCCCGAGAGCTTTATGCCGGCGGCAAGATGGAAGATTGCGTGATGTCCGGCCGCACAAATTGCGCGCCGCTCGACACGTCTGGTCACTAGGCCTTCATTCGGCAGGCCTTCATTCTGCAAGTGCAGCAGAAGGCCTTTGTTCCCGCTGCATTGCACTCATCCACAGCCATAAGAGTTTCATGATCGCGTCGCGGCAACGCCACAGATGACTTGCACGTTGCTGATCAGTTGAGAGTGCGGTGAAGGGCGTCGAGGAGAATCGACGATGATGGTCCAGCCCGCGTACGAAGGTCGAATTCCGCTAACGTCTGCGAACGTAAAATTGAGCCGGCCGAACTGTCCGCAATGCGGCAGCATGTTGCTCGTCGCCGAAGCATCCTGTTTCGGCGTCGGCGGCCGGATCGACCATTCCTGGTCTTGTGACGATTGCGGCAACAAGTTTCTGACCTCAATCAGGTTGTGGCGGCGGTAGGTCGTACTGCCCTGTTGCGTATGCGTTTTGCTGTCGGGCACGTTCTGTTGAGTGGTCAAACCGGCCCTGAGCGGCAATAATCGTGGGCGGTGCGGTGTTTGTGCCAATACCGCGGAAACGTTCACAAAGGAGATTGCGATGCGTCAATCATTCGTTCGCCGTTCGGTGTTGGGCTTGGGTCTCGGCGGCGCCGTAAGCGCCGTCCTGTTCGGTCGTCCCCGCCCCGCCAACGCCGCGACCGTCACCTACAAGGCAACGATGAATGGGGCCACTGAAGTGCCGCCGAACACCACGACCGGCACCGGCACCGTGACCGCCACGTTCGATCCGGGCACCAAAATGCTGACTTGGGAAGGCAGCTTCTCCGGTCTCACCGGCGCAGCTACCGCTGCGCATTTCCACGGCCCGGCCGAGCCGGGCAAGAATGCCGGCGTCGCGGTCTGGATTTCAGAAAAAGGCGCGCCGTTCACCAGCCCGTTCAAAGGCTCGGCGACATTGACGGACGGTCAGGCGTCCGACCTGCAAAGCGGCCTCTGGTACGCGAACGTTCACACCGCAGCCAATCCCGGTGGTGAACTCCGCGGCCAGATGATGAAGGGTTAGAATTCGCGCTGGTCTGTTGCGTTAGTACCAAGTGCGAGAGTGTGTGACCCGCCGGTCCTGCGTATCATGGACCGGCGGGCTAATTTTTTGGCGCGTGATGATCCGCCGCCGGCGCCGCGATTACTGCTTTGGCAATTACAGCTTTGGCAATCACTGTTTGGGCAATCATTGTTTGGGAATGTGCGCGCTGGCGATCACTTTTCCCCACTTGTCGATATCGTTGCGCATGTGTGCATCGAGCTCCGCCGGCGTTGAAGCTTTGGCATTGATACCGAGATCGAGCGCGCGTTTTTTCAGGTCCGGATCGGCCAGCACCTCGTGCAGCGCCTTGTTCAAGATCTGAACGATGTCGTCCGGCGTCCCTGCCGGCGCATAAAGCGCGTTCCAGCCTGTCACGTCGAAACCTGCAACGCCGGCTTCCTGTACCGTCGGTACGTTCGCGAGTTCAGGCGACCGTTGCGGCGCGCTGGTCGCCAGCGCCCGCGTCTGCCCGTTGTCGAATGACGGTTTAAGCGCCGCGTAGAAATCGACGGCCAGTTGAATGTCGTCACGCAGCAGCCCGACCACGACATCGGGGGAGCCGCGAAAGGTCACGATCTCGACGTTGATGCCGGCCATCGACTTGAACAATTCGGCGGTAAGGTTTTGCGTGCTGCCGACATTGATGGTGCCGACATTGAGCTTGGCCGGCTTGTCACGGGCGCTTTTAAGAAAATCGCCGAGTGTCTTGTAGGGCGACGAGTCCGCAACCGCGAAATCGCACGTGAAATAACCGATCGTCGATATCGGTACGAAGTCCTTCAGCGGATCGAAAGGCAGGTGTTCGAACAACTGAGCGCTGATGGCGCTGCCGCTGGTCTGCAACGCCAGGGTATAACCATCTTTACCGCCCGAGATCGCCGCGCGCGCGGCCGTAATGCCGCCAGCACCCGGCATATTCTCAATGACGAAAGTTCTGCCCGAGCTTTTGGCTCAAGGCCTCGGCGACAAGCCGCGACGTGACGTCGGCAACGCCGCCGGCGCCGAACGGAAGAATGACCCGTACCGGATGATCGGGATATTTGGTTTGCGCGCGCACTGGCGACGACGCCAGCCCTGCGGCGGCGAGAACCAAAGAAACACCGGCTGTTCGGCGGGTAACAGGGAACTGCAATTGTTTCATCTCAACGCCCCTTGAGGTGATGGAATCGTGGTGTAGCTTCATTCCTGCCGGCATTTGCTGCGGCATTACGTCCGTCAGGAGTGCATTACGTCAGTCAAGAATCTTGGCGGTCGCCCTTTACCACCCATTGCGCTTTTGTCTGCTCGCAGAAATCGTCGTAGCGGCCCGCTGCAATGGCAGCGCGAGCGCCGGCCATCAGCTCCTGGTAATAAAACAGGTTGATGATCGACAGCAGCGTGCCGCCGAGCGCTTCGCCCGCCCTGAACAGATGATGCAGATAAGCACGGGAAAAATCGCGCGCGGCCGGACACCGGCTTTCGGCATCGAGCGGTCGCGGATCTTCGGCGTGCTGCGCGTTCTTGATGTTGATCGGTCCGAACCGGGTGAACGCCAGCCCATGCCGGCCATTGCGCGTCGGCATCACGCAATCGAACATGTCGATGCCGCGCGCGATCGACGCCAGCAGGTCGTCAGGCGTGCCGACGCCCATCAGATAGCGCGGCCGCTCCGCCGGGAGCGCCGGGACAGTCTCGGCAACCATCTTGAGCATCACTTCTTGTGGCTCGCCGACCGCGAGACCGCCGACCGCGTAGCCATCGAAACCGATATCGACCAGGGCGCGAGCGCTCTCGACGCGCAGCGCCGGATCGTCGCCGCCTTGCACAATGCCGAAAACGGCGTTCCCAGGGGCAGCCTTTTCGAAAGCGCGCTTTGAGCGCTCGGCCCATCGCAGCGAAAGCTGCATCGCGCGCTCGATCTCGCCGCGCTCCGTCGGCAGCCTGACGCATTCGTCGAGCTGCATGGCAATATCGGAGCCGAGCAGGATCTGCACTTCCATGGCGCGTTCAGGCGAAAGCACGACCATGGCGCCATCGAGATGCGACCGAAACGTGACGCCCTGCTCGGTGACTTTGCGCAAGCTTGAAAGCGACATCACCTGGAAGCCGCCGGAATCGGTCAGGATCGGAAAAGGCCAGCGCATGAAGGTGTGCAGCCCGCCAAGCGCCGCAACCCGCTCTGCGGTGGGCCGCAGCATCAGATGGTAGGTGTTGGCGAGCATGATGTCGGCGCCCGACGCTTTGACGTCGTCGTGATGGACGCCCTTGATCGAGGCCTGCGTGCCGACCGGCATGAAAGCCGGCGTGCGCACAACGCCGTGCGACGTTGTGATCTCGCCGGTGCGCGCGGCGCCCGCGGTGGCGATCAGACGGAAGGAGAACGGAGCGGTCATCATCGGCGGCTCTTATAGGCCGCCAAGTTAGAAATTTCGCCTCCGACAAAAGAAAAAGCTCACCTGCACAAATGGCCGGTGAGCTTTTCTGATTCGCCGCGCGCTGATTGTTCTATCCGGCAGCGGCAAACTGCTATAGCGTCTGTTCAGAGCTGCCAGCGGATCGTGCCGACGTTCTGCGAATTAAAGGCAGCGACATTGCCCCCCGGCGGGCTGCCATTCTCCATAAACTTTCGATCCCCCGCCGCCCTTTGAGCCGGCGTCCAAGTCGCAGTTCAACCCGCACTCGCCTGCGTCACGGCACGCAAGTGGAATGGAGCTTACGCCATGGACCTGGTCAATTTTGCCCTGCTGCTTATCGCCATTGCGATCGTCGCGCTTGTGCCGATTGGCTGCATCATGACGCGAAGGCATCCAAAGCCTCCTGTTGTCAAACCGGCCATACACTGAAAAAACTGGAGCGAAGGCGCCGCTTTCTGCGGGGGCCTGATCTTACTCCGGCGCTATCGGAGCAGCAGGCAGGCATCGCCGTAAGAATAAAACCGGTAGCCGTTTGCGATGGCGTGCGCGTAGGCGCGCTTCATGGTGTCGAGGCCGCTGAACGCCGACACCAGCATGAATAACGTCGAGCGCGGCAGGTGGAAATTGGTCAGCATCGCGTCCGCCGCGCGGAAACGGTAACCCGGCGTAATGAACAACGACGTCTCGCCGGAGAATGCCGACAGCGTTCCATCTTCGGCAGCGGCGCTCTCCAAAAGCCGCAATGAGGTCGACCCCACAGCCACGATACGGCCGCCGGCGCGACGCGAGGCGTTGAGCGTATCCGCGAGCTCGGCGGTGACCACGCCCCATTCCGCATGCATTTTATGATCCGCCGTATCGTCGGACTTCACCGGCAGGAACGTGCCTGGACCAACATGAAGCGTGACGCGATGCAAAGAGATGCGGCGGGCCTTTAAAGCGTCGACCAGCGTATCGGTGAAATGCAAACCGGCCGTCGGCGCGGCAACCGAGCCCTCATCACGCGCAAACATCGTCTGGTAATCGGCGCGGTCACGCTCGTCGGCAGCGCGGCGGCCGGCAATATAAGGCGGCAACGGCATATCACCGCGTTCTTCAAGCGCCTGATCAAGCGCCGGGCCATGAAACGCAAAAGCGAGCGTCACCTCACCGCCCTCGCCTTTAGCTTCGACCGTGGCGTCGAGCTGGTCGAGGAAGCAGACCCGGCCCTCGCTGCCGAAGCGCACAACATCGCCGATTTGCAGCCGTTTGCCTGGCCGCACGAAAGCGAGCCAGCGCGCGCCGTCGAGCCGCTTGGTCAGGTTTGCTTCGATCGCGACCTCGATGCCGCGGCCGATACGGCGGCCATGCAGGCTTGCCGGCAGCACCTTGGTGTCATTGACCACGATGGCATCGCCGGGGCGAAGCAGCGCGGGCAGATCCGCAATAGTCCGATCTTCTAGCGGCGCATCAGGACGCACCACCAGCAACCGCGCGGCATCGCGCGGCGACGCCGGCCGCAGCGCAATGCGGTCGTCCGGAAGTTCAAAGTCGAACAGGTCGGTTCGCATGGCGTTAGATTGCCGGGATCGCGGGTGCTAGGAAGCTGCATATCGCAACCTTTGGGGCGGCAAGCAACGTGAGTTCCACCGCGGTTATTCAGGTCAAGCCCGGCATTGGCGATGTGATCTGGCATCTGCCGTTCATCCGCGCCATCGCTGCCGCCTCGCCGGGTGGCCTGGTGACGTTCCTGGCGCCGCCGCGAAGCAGCGCCCGGGATCTGCTGAACGCCGAGCCTAGCGTCGCCGAAGTACTGTATTTCGATCACCACGGCTCGGAATTGCGGCGTGGTCTCAATTTGTTGCGGCTATCGCAACTCCTCAAACGCAGTAACTTCCGCACTGTCTGGATTCTCGATCGCACCCTTCGCCCGGCGCTTGCATCGTGGCTCGCCGGCGTGCCCGAGCGCATTGGCCTTGGTCTGGGCCCGCAGCGGCTGTTCATCACCAATCCCGGCATCGATTCCAGCCATTTTCATGACGAGCCGATCGACTGGCTCACCGCGCTGCTGGCCGCGATGAAGGTGCCGCTGCCTACGCGTGAACCTGATCTGCCGGTCGCGAAGGAAACGCTGCTCGCGATGGATGCGAGATTCGCCGCTGAACCTCGGCCGTGGATCGTCCTTGGCATCGCCGCATCCCACCCGGGCAAGGAATGGTCGGCAGGCTATTGGGCGGAATTCGCCGCGTCGTTGCGCAAGCGCACCAGCGGTTCGATCTTCCTGATCGGCGGTCCGCAGAACCAGGCACGCGCCAAGGATCTCATCGCGCGAACGCCACGCGCCGCGCTGATCGATGCTTGCAACCTCACGCTGACCGAGTCGGTGGCACTGCTGCGTCTTGCCGATCTTTTCGTCGGCAACAATTCCGGGCCGCTTAATCTCGCCGCCGCCTCGCAGACGGAATTGTTTGGCCTGTTCGGCAATACGCCGGTGCTGACGTATTCAAATTACATCCATGCCCTCGTTCCCGAGGGCGGACCGTCACCAGGTGGCATGGAACGCATTTTGCCGACCGACGTGCTGGACAGCATCGCGCCCTATCTCGACCTGCGCAAAAAGCCTTAAGCGCTATTGCGCCTTGTCGATCGTCCGATTGTCGACGAAACGGATGGCGATCGGCCGTCCAGCGACGGCTCCGCCCATACCTTCCGTAAAATGCAGCGGCGTGCAGCGATCAAGCGCGGCATTGACGGCGTCGCGGTAGGTGTCGCGCACGTCACTCGGGGCATCGTGGCTGGCATAGGTTACGCGCGGCGGCGCTATAATCTCGCCGTCGCGTTTGAAGGCAAAGCGGATCGTATACTCCATGCCATGCCGCGCTTCGTCCTTTGGCGGCGGCACCCAACAGGCGCGGAGCGCCGCGTACATAGCGCTGATCGAATTGAGCTTCGGCTCGTCACCGCCGTTGTCGACGTTGCCAGCGCCGTTGTCAGGGCTGCCGGCGCCGTTATCGGGAGGCGTCGCATCGGGCGCCGCGGGTTTGTTCGCTGGATCGTTGTTGTCGGTCGAGACAATGGTCAGCCGCAAATCCTCACCAATCGGCGGCAGGTATTGCGGCGCGCACGGTCCGCCATGAAATGCGCCGCAGAAGAACGGCAGGCACGGATGTCCGCTCAACACGCCGCACGGTGCGCGTGGAAACGGCCGGTTGCTCAGCTGCGCCCGCGCTTCATTCACCGCAGCAAATGCGGCGACAAGCAGGATTCCGAGAAAAAACGCAGCTGCAAGACGGAGATAACGCACTCCGGCTCCTTTACCGCGCCCCCTTAGCGCATGATCCGGAAAAGCAGGAACCGGTTTTCCGGCAAGATCATGCTCCGCTTAAAATCAGCTCGCGTCGGCCGCCACCTGCACGCTGATGATCTTGTCGGGATCGCGCGGCGGTTCGCCGCGCTTGAGCTTGTCGACCACATCCATGCCTTCGACGACTTCGCCGATCACGGTGTACTGGTTGTTCAGGAAGTGGCCTTCATCGAACATGATGAAGAACTGGCTGTTGGCTGAATCGTTGCTGTGGCCCTTGCGCGCCATGCCGACGATGCCGCGATCGAACGGCACCTTGGAGAATTCGGCTTTCAGGTCCGGATGCTTCGAACCGCCGGTGCCGTTGTGGTGCTGGCCGTCGCCGGTCTGCGCCATGAAGCCGTCGATCACGCGATGGAACGGAATGTCGTCGTAGAATTTCTCCCGCGCCAGCTTCTTCAAACGCTCGGCGTGGCCGGGCGCGAGGTCGGTGCGCAGCTTGATGACGATTGGCCCCGACGTGGTTTCGAGGATGAGGGTGTTTTCCGGATCGTCGTGTTTGGATGAAGCCATCGCAATTATCCTTTCTCAAACTATCCAATACGGAACGTCGAACCAAACCTTATGGTTCGATCGTCGCTTTCTTGATGAAATCGAGCTTGGCGAAATCCTTTGTCAGGTAGGCATTGCCCTCCTGCTGGACCCGGCCCTGTTCAGGGCCATTGCCACCTGGCGCACCTTCGCCGTAGCCGCTGTACAAGGCATCCACGACATTCATACCGGAGACTACTTGGCCGAACGGCGCAAAGCCCATGCCGTCGAGCCGGTTATTGTCGCCAAAGTTGATAAAGACTTGGGTGGTGCGGGTGTTTGGCCCAGCGGTCGCAAAGGTCACCATGCCGCGGGTGTTGCTCTGCTTTACCGGGTCGTCGTTGATGCGCGCCTGACGCCATTGCGCCGATACATTCGGGTCGCCATTGAGACCGAACTGCACCATGAAGCCGGAGACCACGCGGAAGAAGCGCGTGTTGTCGAAGAAGCCGTTCTTGACCAGGTTATAGAAACGGTCGGCGCCAGCCGGGGCCCAGTCGCGGTGCACCTCGACTTCGAACGGGCCTTTGCTGGTATCGAACTTGACCTTGTAAACCAGCGGCGCGTGTTCGGTCAGCGCTGAGGGATTCATCAAGGCCTGGCCCAAAGCAGGCGTCATGGCGGCGTCATGGCCGCCGGCACAACCGCAAGCGCGAGCACAATTACCAACGAACGGAACATGTCATCTCCCGGATAAAGGATTTCAGGCCTTGGCGAATTTCTTCTTCAAACGCGCGGCGACCTGCGCCGGCACGAAAGCCGAAACGTCGCCTCCCATTGCCGCAATCTGGCGCACCAACGTGGCAGTGATCGGGCGGACGGCAGGCGATGGCGGTAGGAAAACGGTCTGCACTTTGGGCGCCATGGTGCCGTTCATCCCGGCCATCTGCATCTCGTAATCGAAATCGGTCGCGTCGCGCACGCCGCGCACCAGGATGGTAGCGCCTTCGCGTTGCGCCGCGGTGACGACCAGATCGGAGAACGTCGTACAGGCAATGGCGCAGCCGGCAGCACGGCCAAGCGGCGTGCATATCTCGTCGAGCATCGCGAGCCGCTCTTCAGCCGAGAACAGCGGCGTCTTGCCGGGATGGACGCCGACCGCAAGCACCAGCCGGTCGGCCAGGTTCACGGCGGCGCGGACCACATCGAGATGGCCATTGGTAATCGGATCAAACGACCCGGCAAAAAGCGCGGTGCGCGGCATGATCGGGGTCTAACCCGCGCTCAAACGGACCGCAAGACAGCTTGCCGTTTTTGCCCGCAGCCATGGGGAAGCCGCCTTCAAGGAGCGCTTTTCTTGACAATTCATCCACGTTTTCAACCCATTACAAGAAACAATCAAAGTGTGATGGGGATCAAAGAACCAAATCTTGGTTGATGCGACACAGTCATTAACAAATCAGCAACCAAATCGCCCCGGAGGCGTTGCCTCAAAAGACGGCGCAGGTTGCCAAACAGGGCTGGTGTCATGCTTAAGACCTTTTATGCGATTGCCGCCGCCGCGGTCATTGCGGCCTGTCTCGTGCTCTCTCCAAGTCTCACCCCGCAAGTCGAAGCCGGTGCGCCGGCGGCCAGCGGAAAATCCGACCGCGCCGACACCCGGCCGCTCGGCAGGGATTGCTCGCAACACGCGTGGCCGTATTACGAAGCCGCCTGCTTGCGTGACACCAGCGACCGCCTCGCCGAGCCGCGCGAAGTCCGCTTCGTGCAGATGGACCACCGCGCGATCGTCAAGCCGGCAGCAATCGCCTCGCGATAAGCGCCGAGCCTTAGCAGCGCGGCCTATTGTTTGTTCAGGCCGAGCGAATTGACGATCGGCGACCATTTGTCGAGATCGCCTCTGATAACGGCGGTGAAATCGGCTGGCGTGCCGCCGAGCGGCTCGTTGCTTAGTCGCTCAAGCGCGGTCTTAAGCTCCGGCGTTTTCAAGCCCTCGTTGATGGCTGCATTGAGCTTGGCGATAACCGGTTCGGGCGTGTGCGCCGGCGCCAGCAGTCCGGTCCAGCTTGTCGAGACGAAATTCGGAAAGCCGCTTTCGACCATGGTTGGCACGTCCGGCAATTGCGGGATCCGCTTTGGCGTGGTCACCGCGAGCGCACGTAGGCGCCCGGCCTTGATCAGCGGCAGCAGAATGCTGGTGCCCTCGAACGTCATCTGAACGTTGCCGGCGACTACGTCGCTGATCGATGGACCGCCGCCCTTGTAGGGCACGTGGACGATATCGATGCCGGCGCGGGCCTTGAACATTTCGCCGATCAAATGCGGCAACACGCCAATGCCGCCGGACGAAAAGTTCACCTTACCCGGGTTGGCCTTCGCGTAGGCAACCAGCTCCTGGACCGTGTTGGCCGGCACCGCAGGATTCACGACAAGGATGTTGGAGCTTTCGCCGACCAGCGCGACCGGGGCGTAACTTTTAAGGGGATCGTAGCCGGCGTCGGGATGCAGCAGCGGCGCGATGACCAGCCCGCTGGCGCTTGAATAGAGCAGCGTATAGCCGTCGGGCGCCGCTTCTGCCGCATCCTTGGAGCCGATTGTGTTACCGGCCCCGGGGCGGTTCTCGACGACAAATGCCTTGCCGAGCGAGGTCTGAAGCGCGTTCGCCGTGAGCCGCGCGATGACATCGACCGGACCGCCCGGCGGCGTCGGCACGATGATTTTCACCGGCCGGTCAGGATAGCCCTGTGCGGTCGCGGCGGAAGTGGCAAAGCCGATCAGTACGGCGGTGGCGAGAGCAAGTTTTCGGATCATCGCGTTTCCCCAAACCGCTTTTGACGCGGCTTCGTAGGGTTTAGCGCAATCGCCGCGCTCCTGTCCGGTGGCGGTCTGCCGCGCCAGACTGCTGCACTAGCGGGCTAGACCCATTCGCGGTAAATCCTTGTCCGGCCGTCGTGGACGGCTTACGGCGCGGCAAAACATGAGTTATTTCGGTGATTTATCTCATCGACAACTACGACAGCTTCACCTTCAACCTGGTGCATTATCTGGGCGAACTGGGCGCCGAGGTCGAGGTACGCCGCAACGACAAGGTGGCGAGTAGCGCGGTGCTCGATGCCGATCCCGATGCGATTGTGCTATCGCCTGGCCCCCGCACGCCGAAGGAAGCAGGCATTTGCCTCGACCTGATCGCGAAGGCCGCACCGACAATCCCGATCCTCGGCGTCTGCCTCGGGCATCAGGCGATCGGCGATGCGTTCGGGGGCAAGGTGGTGCGTGCCCCCACCCAGGTGCATGGCAAGCTTTCGGAGATCCGCCACAATGGCTCAGGGGTGTTTCGCGGCATCAATGCGCCGTTCAAGGCGACGCGCTACCACTCGCTGGTGGTCGAGCGCGCCAGCATGCCGCGCGAACTCAATGTGACTGCGGAAACCGAAGACGGCGTGGTGATGGGTCTCGCCCATAGCGAGCTTCCCGTCCATGGCGTGCAATTTCATCCCGAGAGCATCGCATCCGAGCACGGCCATCTATTGCTGAAGAACTTTCTCGACATCGCAGCGGCGTGGAACGAAAAGACCGGGCGGCGGCAAGCGGTGCGGAAGACGCCGCAACGAACGCGGGAACGGGTGAACTAGGGATTCGGGCGAGGGACTTTGGCGTGACAGCAGACTTCAAGGGGATTGTCGGCAAGGTCGCGACCGGCGCGACGCTCGGCCGTGACGAGGCAGCGATCGCGTTCGAGCAAATGATGTCCGGCGAGGCGACGCCGTCGCAGATGGGCGCGCTACTGATGGCGTTGCGCGTGCGCGGCGAAACGGTGGACGAGATTACCGGCGCGGTGACCGCGATGCGCTCGAAGATGCTGCGCGTCATAGCCCCACCCGACGCCATCGACGTCGTCGGCACCGGTGGCGATGCTTCCGGCTCTTTCAACATTTCGACCTGCGCCGCGCTGATTGTCGCCGGCGCCGGGGTCCCGGTCGCCAAGCACGGTAACCGCGCACTGTCCTCAAAGTCAGGCGCCGCCGACGTGCTTGCTGCGCTCGGCGTCAATATCGACCTCAGCCCGGAGAAGATCGGGCTCTGCATTCGCGAAGCCGGCATCGGCTTCATGTTTGCGCCCGCGCACCATCCGGCCACCAAGAACGTCAATCCGACCCGGGTTGAGCTTGGCACCCGCACCATCTTCAATTTGCTCGGGCCGCTTTCGAATCCGGCGGGCGTGAAGCGGCAAATGGTCGGCGTGTTCTCCAAGCAATGGACCGAACCGCTGGCGCAGGTTCTCAAAAACCTCGGTGCCGAAAGCGTATGGGTGGTGCACGGCTCCGACGGCCTCGACGAGATCACCACGACCGGCACGACCAGCGTCAGCGCGCTCGAAAAGGGCAGTGTCCGCAGTTTTGAAATCTCGCCGGAAGACGTCGGCCTGCCCCGCGTCAAGCCGGAAGCGCTGCGCGGCGGCGATGCCGCAACCAACGCCAAAGCGGTGCAGGACGTGCTCGAGGGCAAGAAGACACCGCTCCGCGACGTCGCGCTGTTCAACGCGGCAGCCGCTCTTGTGGTTTCCGGCAAGGCTGCCGACATCAAGGCCGGCATGGGTCTCGCCGCACAATCGATCGATTCCGGCGAAGCCGAGGGCCGGCTCGACCGGTTGATCGTGGTGTCAAACGATGGCTGACATTCTGCAAAAGATCGCCGATTACAAGCGTGAGGAAATTGCCGCAGCAAAGCGTCAACGCCCCTTCGCCGCGCTCGAACGCGACGCCGCGGCGGCGAGCGCCCCGCGCGGCTTCCTGCGCGCCATCGAACGGCGGCTCAAGGCCGGCGACTATGCACTGATTGCCGAGGTCAAGAAGGCAAGTCCGTCCCGCGGACTGATCCGTGACGATTTCGATCCGCCAGTACTGGCGGCGGCCTATGAGAAAGGCGGCGCGACGTGCCTGTCTGTGCTGACCGACGCGCCGTCGTTCCAGGGCAATCTCGATCATCTTCGCGCTGCGCGCGCCGCCGTCTCGCTCCCGGTGCTGCGCAAGGACTTCATGTACGACACCTATCAGGTGACCGAGGCGCGAGCCTGCGGCGGCGATTGCATCCTGATCATCATGGCCGCGCTGGATGATGCCTGCGCGGCGGACCTCGAAGCCGCCGCGTTCGCGCTCGGCATGGATGTGCTGATCGAAGTTCATGACGAAGACGAGCTGTCGCGGGCGCTGCGCCTGAAGTCGCGGCTGATCGGCATCAACAACCGCAACCTGAAAACCTTCGAGACGACTCTGGTGACCTGCGAGCGACTGGCGCGCCTCGTCCCGAAGGATCGCATTATTGTCGGCGAGAGCGGCATATTCACGCCGGATGATCTGGCGCGGCTCGGCCATGCCGGCATTTCGGCCTTCCTGGTCGGCGAAAGCCTGATGCGCGAGCGCGACGTTACGGCGGCCACGCGCGCGCTGTTGGCGCAAAAGCCCGCGCTGGCAGCGGCGCGGTGAAGACTGTGGCGCGAAGCAACAAGACGCTCACGCATCTTGGCGCACGCGGTGAAGCCCATATGGTGGATGTCTCGGCGAAGCCCGCGACGGAACGGGTCGCAGTCGCCGCAGGCCGTGTCGTCATGCAGGCGAAAACGCTGGATCTCGTACTTGAGGGCAATGCCAAGAAGGGCGACGTACTCGGCACGGCGCGGATTGCCGGTATCATGGCGGCTAAAAGGACCCACGAACTGATCCCGCTGTGCCATCCCCTCGCCCTTTCTCAGGTCGAGGTTGAACTGACGCCCGATGCCAAATTGCCGGGCGTCAATGTCAAAGCACGCGTCAAAGTCTCCGGTAAAACCGGTGTCGAGATGGAAGCGCTGACCGCGGTATCAGTCGCCTGCCTGACCATTTACGACATGGTCAAAGCGGTCGATCGCGGCATGCGCATCGAAGATATCCGCCTGGTCGAGAAGAGCGGCGGGCGCAGCGGTCATTATCGCGCGGAGTAATGAAAGTGGCGTTGATCTCGGTTGCCGAAGCGCTTGAACACGTCCTGGCGCACGCCGCGCCGCTCGATGCCGTAACCGTCCCGCTCATCGAGGCCGATGGCCGTGTGCTGGCGAGCGATCTCAAATCGCGCCGCACCCAACCGCCGTCCGACGTCTCGGCCATGGATGGCTATGCGGTTCGGACCGCCGATGTTCAAAGCGCCCCCGTGCGACTCAAGGTGATCGGCGAAGTGCCGGCGGGAAGACCCTTTGCAGCCAGGGTCGGCGCCGGCGAAGCGGCACGCATCTTTACCGGCGGGTTCGTCCCTGATGGCGCCGATGTGGTCGTCGTGCAGGAACAGACCACCCGCGATGGCGATAGCGTCGAGATTCAAAAATCAACCGTCGTTGGCCGCAATGTCCGTCCGAAGGGTCTCGATTTCAAAGCCGGCGACACACTCTTCGCCAGAGGCCACCGGCTCCGCGCGCGCGATCTCGCATTGGTCGCCGGCATGAACTATCCGAACGTGCCGGTGTATCGGAAGCCCAAGGTCGCGCTGTTCGCGACCGGCGACGAGCTTGTTCCGCCCGGCACCGAGCCGGGGCCCGGGCAGATCGTTTATTCGAATGGTTTTGCGCTCGCCGCGCTGATCAGAAGCGAAGGCGCCGAGGTGATCGATCTCGGCGTGGTCCGCGACAAGCTGGAGGACACGATTGCCGCGGTACGGCGCGCCCGCGATCTCGGCGCCGACATTCTGCTGACGACCGGCGGCGCCTCGGTCGGTGACTACGATTTCGTCAACCGTGCGCTCGCCGCCGAAGGCGTCGATCTTTCGTTCTGGAAGATCGCAATGCGGCCCGGCCGCCCGCTGATGCACGGCCTGATCGGCGCCAACGGTCGAACGATGGCGGTGCTTGGCGTGCCGGGCAATCCGGTGTCGTCCTATGTCTGCGCGTTCCTGTTCCTGGTGCCGCTGATCCGCAAGCTCACCGGGCGCGACGATCTCGTGGCGCCGTCCGAAACTGCTACGCTCGGCTGCGACTTGCCGGAAAACGACGAACGTGCCGATTACCTGCGCTCGAAACTGGTCGACGGTCCCGACGGCGCCGTGGCAACGCCGTTTCGCACCCAGGACAGCTCGATGATGGCGCCGCTTGCGCAATCGGGCTGCCTTGTCATCCGTGAACCGTTCGCGCCGCCGGCCAAAGCCGGCGACCGCTGCATCATGGTGCGGCTGGATTGCTAGCCTAGTGTGCCCTGCCGAGTATCAGATCCTCTTGGTGATCTGCGGGAGCAGCGACCGCACGCCGTACTTCTGCGTTGTATCGATCACACGGAAATAGTTCCCCGGCTGTAAAGGTTTGATGATTGCAAACTGACTGTGCGGGAGAATGACGATCGGGGCTCCCTGGCTCTCGGCGAAATAGGCAGCAAACGGGCAGACCAGGGTGGGCTCGAAATTGTCGGCGTGCTGCCAGATCGTCGGCGTGTAATCATCCCCGCCCAAGATCCCGCCCGGCCGAACTTTCGGATAGGTGCGGATGAGATCGATGGCGATGCCACGAAGGGTATGATCGCCGTCGATATAGGCCACGTCCAAACCCTCATTAGGAATTTCGTCTATCACTTCCGTAGTCCTGCCGCGCAGGACAATCCGCCGCTCGGCGGCGAAGTCGGTCTTGGCCATCGCTTGAGCGTGGAAGTCGTCAAACGTGGACTGATCGACATTCGAAGGCTTGTTCCAGTCTTCGAGATGTTCCCAGGGGTCGAGCATGTAGTAGCGCGTAATGCCGGGACAATTCCGCAACATACGCTCGGCAAACGCTCCGCGCAGGACGCCAAGCTCTAAGACGTCCGTCGCTTGCAGCTCTCGAATGATTTGCGCCCAAAGATCCTCTCGGCAAGAACCCGTCGATGACGTAACACGCGCGATCCGGTCATCTATCGACATTATGGTCATGGCGCGGGTACGCTTGCTACATCAATCCAAAGTGCAATTTCAAAACTGCATCGAAGCCTAAGGTTTATCAAAGAAGAGATTGGGTCGCCTCAAACGCCTAGTCGTTTGCACAGGTATTCCGCCACTGAGCCAGTTGGATATTCACCTTGAGGCAGATGATGCGAGAGTTTCAAGAGCGGCGTATCAACACCTGTTACTTGTTGCTTATCGCGCTCCGTAAGCGGGGCCCATAATGTCAGATCTTGCGGTAAGTAATAGTGAGGTCCGGCAGCCGATATCTTTGGTGTATTGTCCCAAATGAGACGAAAGTCGGCGTTTTTCTCATATTCAGCCCCAAAAATATAATGAAACCAAAAATAGTGATCCCTGAACTTCCTTCCTTGCCAATACTCAAGCGTTCTTTCCGCCCATCTTTGAACGATATAGTTGCCGGGCTTAGCGGCAAGAAACCAAGACGATAACAATCGATCTGGCCCGGGCCGATCGAAAGCAAAGAAGCCACTTTCCAAAACGTCGAATAACCAATCGTTCAGCGGCCGCAGACAATAGGTTGTGGCATCCGCCCAAACCCCGCCGTGCTGTGCAAGAAGCGCTACACGAACCCTGTCGCTACACGCTTCCGGTGGCTGATCAGGATCATCGAGAGCCCTGCGGGCCTCGAAATTACCGATGAATTCCGCAACAGTCCTTTGATCCAGGCAGTGGATGGTCCAGTCTGGATTGTTGACTTCCCAACTGCGGCGACAGGCCTGCACCAAGCGCGGCGCGCGATCCCAGCCCTGCAGCCAGAGCATCCAGATGGTCTTCGGAAAGCCGTGCATTCACTCAAATCTGTAAGAAAACAGCTCAAGATCCTCACCGTAGGCCTGAGCAACGCGCCGTTTCGTAGCGTCGTCATAGTAGCAGCGGTAGAAGTCGTGCCGGGACGAATTCAACATCGGAAGCTCGCGGGTAGGCAATTGGAGTTTTGCCTCTATGAACGAGACATCCCGCTCCAAGCTCTCGTATCTGCCGATAAAATCGGTAAGAAGTTTTCCACGACCGTCGCAAAGCAACGCGGCTTGCGGTTTAAAGTGCGGCGCGGCGATGGTGTTTGATAGGTCTTCAATAAAATTGGCAAAACTACCCTTATACGGGGCGAGGCGTTCCTCACGAAAACGCCTGTCATCCTCATTACAGCCCCCATTCTCCAAATAAAAATAAGCTGAGACGATCCGATCGAATGGGTTTCGCACAAATGCAAATTTGAAATAGTCGGAAAAATAGCTTTCATTAACAAAGTCAATCAGAGGCCGATGGCCGAACGCATGTTCAAAATTCCGGCCGCACGGCTCATAATCCCGCTCGAATTCAGGCAAGCCAAACAAATATCTCACGGATTTCCCGGCAGTTTTGGGAACGTGCGTGAAAATGCAATGGTGATCGTGCGAAATCATTCCACCTCCCTCAACGCTCGAAAGAGCGGAAGCAAGTTGGCAATGCCGCGATTGGTTTCGAAGCTGGCATCGCAAGTATTATGCAAAATTGCGTCGTCGATGCCTACGTCTAATTCGCGGCAGCGGCGGGGGAACGATGCCCCCGACCATCCATTGTAATCGCTGGCCCCAATGGAACAGCGATGGTACGCACCGCGAATTTTTTTTGTTATCGCTGAAAAGCATTCGTGACAAAGAAAAAGCCCGGGACTTTCGCCCCGGGCTTAATTGATCAGATCGCTGCTTTGTCAGTTAGCGGCGAAGCTCAGTGGCCGTTCCAGTTGAAGCGGTAATCCAGTCCGGAGACCACCGACTGCACGCTCGTCTTCACGTTCATTCCTGTCGGCGCAAAGCCACCGAAACCGCCGGTCGTGACCACCGGGACCGTCGCCGTATTAAATACCGAGTAGCGATACTCGGTGTAGAAGAACAGACCCTTGATCGGGACAATCGTGACCGGCGCCTCGAAGCCGCCACCGGTGAACCAACCGCCCTGATTGCGCGATGCAGAAGTAATCGTCGCAGCGGGGCCGCCGGGGATACCAAAGCCGGCCGCGTTGATCCCGCCCAAGCGCTCATTGGTATAGCCGCCGTTGGCGTAAGTCAGCACCGTCGGCGCAACAAGAAATCCGATACGGCCACCCACTGCCCAAGACGAGTTGATTTTCTCTTGGCCATCGATCGGATTGTTGAAACCGGTGGCCAGGCCGGACGAAAAGTTCCCTTTCATGCTCGACGGATCCCAATCCGCGAACACACCGGCGACGACGTTACCAAAGGGGGTAGCCCCGAACTGATAATCGAAGCCAGCCTTGACCTGCCCGGTCCAGCCTTTGGCACCATTATCGATCGTGCCGACGAGCGGACCTGCGACACCCAACGGGGTGGTGGCAAGATCAGCCACGCCGTACCCAAAGCCGCCGCCAAAATAGAAGCCGGTCCAGCTCCACACCGGCGCGGGTGCCATTGGCGCCTTCAAAGGCATGGACATATCAGCCGCCTGTGCGGCACCAGCCGTCAGGGCGAAAGAGGCGATGGAAGCGATCAGTAGCTTTTTCATTGAGAGGTCCCCACTCAGTTTCCTGCAATCCGTCCCAATTCATATAACCCGGCGGTGGCGAAATAGCTGTCACCCAAAATCCTCACCGTCCGGCAAAACGCTCATTCGGCACAGGTAAAATGGTGTGACCGCCGCAAGAATAAGCCCGGAACTTTCGTCCCGGGCTTACGTCCCCAACACTCCCCGTCGAAATCAATGCCCGCTGATTATAAACCAACGGCGAGTCAAAAACTGTTGCCTAACCGCACCAGTGGCGCTGAATCCACAACGCTTTGCATACACTACGAAATTGGCCGCAAAAATCGCAATGTTACGCGTTGCTGGGGGATGGGCTCGGCGCCAATCCCGGCGCCGGCGCCGGACGCTGGCCCCGCGTAGCCGAATAACGCAAAGCCAGGCCCGTGAACGCGAACGCGGCGATCAGCGACGGTATCCCGATGGTGACAAACATCGGAACGTGCGGCCATTTCTCGGCAATCATGTAGCTGCCGATGAACGGACTCAGAATCGCACCGATGCGGCCAATGCCTTGCGTCCAGCCCGTTCCGGTCACGCGCATGGCCGTTGGATAGAACGTCGCGCTCACCGCGTTGATGCCGTTCTGGCCGGCGGCGATACAGCAGCCGACCACGAAGCAGACCGGCACCAGCCATGACGGTTCAAGCAAGGTGTAGCCAATCGCCGTAATGGCAAGCCAGCCGACCACGTAGAGCGCGGCGAGCGTCGGCGCTTGCCCATAGCGTCCCATCGGCCAGCCGAGAAACAGCGAACAGGTGATGCTGCCGACCTGGATGAAGGTCGTCGCCAGCACGGCGGTTTGAATGTTCAGTCCCGCATCGGCGGCGATGGTCGGCAGCCAGTTCTGCAGAAAGAAGATCGCCAGCAAGCTCATGAACGAAGCCGTCCACAACAGCAGCGTCCCCGCCGCACGGCCGCCCTTGAAAAGTTCCTTGACCGGAAACTCGTCGGCGCGTGGCTCGTTGAGGACAAACACGGAGTCAGGTGCGGGCCTGGAAGCCGGATCGATCCGGCCGAGCAGATCCGCAACGCGGTTGCTGTCCTTTCCGCGTACGGTCAGGAAGCGGATCGATTCCGGCAGTCCCATCATCAGCACCGGGCAAAGCAGGATCGGCACGATCGCACCGATATAAAAGATCGATCGCCAGGTGAATGCGGCAATGATCGACGACGACAAAAATCCGCCGATCATCGAACCGAGCGAGAAGCCGAGGAACAGCCACACCACCGCCATCGACTGACGCCGCGGCGGGGTGAATTCGGCGACCATCGCGGCGGCGTTCGCGATCGCACCGCCAAGTCCGAGGCCGGCCAGAAAGCGATAGGCCAGGAGCTCGTGGGCACTCGACGATTGCGCCGTCAGATAAGTGAACACGCCGAAGATCAGCACCGCGCAGATCAGCACGGGCTTGCGGCCGATACGGTCGGCGATCGGGCCGCTCACGAGCGAGCCGAGTGCCGAGCCGATCAACGCCGCCGAAAAGATCGGTCCGAGATCGGCGCGCGTCAGGCTGAGGTCGTGCAGCATGTAGGGCGCGACATAACCGATGGCCTGGGTGTCGTAGCCGTCGAACACGACCACTGCCAGACACAGCAGAAACACCAGGACCTGGTAACGCCCCATCGGCCGCACGCCGATAAACTCGGCGACATCGATTTGCGACAAGCCAGCCATAAGCCCCCTCCCCGTTTTCGCCCCCCAAAAAAACGCTCGTTGTCGGGGTCTCAGTGCGGCGCGAATTTCTCGCGCAATCCGGCCCGCTCCATGCGCGGGAAAACTTCCTGCAGAAAGTACGGCAGTTCCTGCAGGTAATTCAGGAACACCAGCGTCGATCCGGCAACGCCCAGCGACGCGATCTTTTGCAGTTCGGCAACGACGTCGTCGGGCGTGCCGATGACCGGAAACATGCCGGCGAACATGCCGGGAAATTTTCGTGGCCGTGTGCCAGAGAGCGTCGCTGCCAGCGTGCGGTCCTGTGTGGTCTCGCCTTCCTTAGTGCTGCGCGACATGGTGGTGCGCCGCTGCCGCGCGAAATATTCAATCGCATCCGGATCGGCCATTTCGACGGCGTAGTAGTGTGCGTAGTCCTCGGCTTCTTTCCGGGTCGGCTTGCAGACAAATTGGGTCTGCACGTACACGTCGGGCTTGCGGCCAAAGCCTGATGCGAGCTTATGCAGATGCGCGACCGTCTCGCGCGTCAGTTCGTAGTCCTGCATCGAGGTGAAAAGGATCTCGGCGACTTGTGCCGCGAAAGCCTGGCCGTCGCCCGATTGCGCCGCCGACATAATCGGCGGCCGCGGCTTTTGCACCGGCAGCGGATCGGTCACCAGGCCTTTGAGATCGAAATATTTGCCCTTCCAGTCGAACTTCGGGCCGCCGGCGAGCAGCTTTGCGTAAACCTCGTACCATTCAAGACCGCGGTCGTAGCGGTGCTCGCCATCGAGCGACACGCCGTGCGGACTGAACTCGTCGGGATTCCAGCCGCACACGATGTTCAGCCCTGCCCGTCCGTGGGTAACGTGATCGACGGTCGCAATCGCCTTGGTCGCGAACGCGGCCGTGATCAGCGACACGTGGGCAGTCACGAACAGGCCGGTGTGCTCGGTCAAGGCGCCGAGCGCACTCGCCTGGGTGAAGGTCTCGAACGAGCGCCCCCACATGTCAGCCTCGCCGCCGAGGCCGTGCCACTTTGCGATCGGAAGAAGGAATTCGACGCCCGCGGCATCCGCCATCTTGGCGACAGCCACCATTTCATCCCAGTCGGCGCGCCAGCGCTCAGGAGCGCGCGACGGCGTCATGCCGCCGGAGCAATTGATGCCGAACACGCCGAATTTGAATCGGTTCGAGCCGAACGTTTCCGCCATGCCCATCACTGCACGCGATCTTGAGGTCGCGCTTCGCCGACGAACGTAACCTTGAGGTCCCTTGAGTTCAACCAATCGGAACGAGCGCCAGCCGTTTCACAGCCGCTTGCGAATCTCGTAAGGCCCGCAAAATCGTGTTCTCGTCTGCCGGCTGCTCCGGCTTTTGCATCGTCCTGCAAACGGAACGTAATCCATTGATATTCCGTCACTTCCTTCGCTCAATGTTTTAACTTCAAATTAAATGGTTGCGGAACACATATGGAACGGATAGTGTCCGTTCATGCTTTGTTTCGGCTGTTAAGCCACCGAAGAGAGGAACGCCGATGTTGACCCGCAAGCAGGCCGAGCTCCTGCGCTTTATTCACGAGCGCCTCAAGGAAGCCGGCGTCCCCCCTTCCTTCGACGAGATGAAGGACGCGCTCGACCTTCGCTCCAAATCGGGCATCCACCGGCTGATTACCGCGCTGGAAGAACGCGGCTTCATCCGCCGCCTGCCGAACCGGGCACGCGCCATTGAGGTGATCAAGCTGCCGGAAGTCGGTAGCGTACGGTACCGCAACTAACCGCACCCGCGGTTTCACGCCGAGCGTGATCGAGGGCAATCTTGGCCGCGTTCGCGGCAACTCCGACGATGAAGCCGGCCGCCCGATAGCGGTGCCGGTGATGGGCCGGATTGCCGCCGGCACGCCGATCGAAGCGATCCAGACCCGCAGCCACACCATCAACATGCCGGCGGAAATGCTCACCACCGCCGGCGAGCATTTTGCCCTGGAAGTCCGCGGCGACTCCATGATCGAGGCCGGCATCCTCGATGGTGACATCGCGCTGCTCAAGCGCAGCGATGCTGCCGATACCGGCGACATTGTCGTTGCCCTGATCGACGACGAAGAAGCCACACTGAAGCGTTTCCGCCGCCGCGGCGCCTCGATCGCGCTCGAACCGGCCAACTCCGCAATACGAAGTGCGCATCCTGCCGCCCAATCGCGTGCGGGTTCAGGGCCGGCTGGTTGGGTTGTTCAGAAAGTACTAGTCCGCATTGCGAGCGATAGCGAAGCAGCCAGCGCTCAACGCAAGCGGCCCCTGATTTGCTTCGTCGCCGTTGCCCGTCGAAGACGTGCGTATGTCCTTTTGCCTCGCAATGACGAGTTTCACTGATCCGCTTCGATATCTTCCGGATTCGGTGTGGCGTCACGCGGCGCGGTTTGTGGTGTGCCGCCGTTTGAGCGAACAAGCTCTGTTGTCGTTTTAGGCCGCGGCCATTGTGGCGACCAAGGCCGGTCGTAATTCGCCGGGCGCGTCCCCTCAATCGCAAAGCCGGCACCTTCGCGCAGTAAGGCCAGGGCGCCGCGTTGCCGCCACAGCCCTCGGCTGATCACCTGCGCCGCGCAGTCGGCCGGCGCATCGCGTGGCGTCACGATCAGAACGGCGCGACGGCAATCCTCATCGAAAGCATCGGGCGTGAGATCGTAAGCCACCAGCCTTCCGTCGCCGAGCTTGCCGATGCAGCCCGATGGATCGCAAGCGATCCCCTCGCCCAGCGCGCGGTCGTGATAGTCGCGCGCATCGGCATCGGCGGAGAGCCATTCCTTGACCGCGAACGTGTCGCCGCCGGTATGGTGGAAGGCGAGCTGTCCGCTCGCGCCACGGATCGCAAAGACGCGGCCGTCGTCGGATACAAAAACGTCGGGGCGCGGCAGGTACGCCGACCAGATCACGCCGGCGAGTGCCATCGCAGCGCCGCTCCAGCGCAACGGTGTCTTGAGAAGCCCGATCAACAGCAATCCTGCGGTTTCCAGCAGCAGCGGACCGGCACCAAAGCTTGTGACATGTCCGACGGCGCCCGGCAGGTTCGCGACCCAGAGCGATACCCTGTCCATCCATTCGAGCCCGTATCCCATTTGCCGCCAACACTCGCCGTCGAAGCCGAACGGAATGGCGAGTAGCCCGATCAGTCCCCACGGCATGACCCAGGCCGACACCACAGGCATCGCGAGCAGGTTCGCTATGACGCCGTACGGTGCGAGACGATGGAAGTGGTAGGCCGCATACGGTGTCGTGGCGAAACCTGCGACCAGCGACGCGATGGTCAGGCTGACGATTTCGTTGGTGCCCCACAGTGCCGCGCGGGTGCCGAGCGAGCTGTCGGCGCCAGGGCGAAGCCGCGGCACGCCACGATCGTAAGAAGCGACCAGCGCCAGCGTTGCCGCAAACGACATCTGAAAACTCGGATGCACCACCGCCTGCGGCGCGAATATCAGCACCAGAAAACGCGGCGGCGGTGAGCGTGCGCAACGTCAACGCAGGACGGTCCGGTAATGGCGCAAACGCCACAAGAACGGCGTGGGTGGCACATGGCGGCCAACGATAAGGGAGGCTGACGTGTAGGAGATGCGCCGTGCTGGCGGCGTGCGGCTTGGGCCGCTTTTTCAGTGATATTTATTTTCGTGGGGGTCGAAGTCGGCTTCGCAGTTCCCATCAACGTTATCTTACCGGCGGTAGGGAAGAAATGCGAGCCACGCTTGATCGGTTATTGGCACCCTCTTGGGTGAAGTTGGAAGCGAAATTATGTGCGGCGGACGGTAGCGACCGACTAAAGAACGTCGTCGGCACCTATTGGAGCGATCAGACCGCTCCCGATATAAGCAAGTTGCTTGCGAAAGATCGAAATCGGTGACGTTAGATGCTTCTCGGAGCGCGTCGGTTGCTACTTTGTGCGTCGGGGCTTATCAGCGCGTTCGGGCACAATTGAGGCACCAACAACAATCCGTCATTTGCTGGCGTATATCCGACTCCCCATTCGCTTCGGCAAAGATATCGGCGAATGGATCGAGAGATATTCGGCTTCCGTATCGCCTGCTGGAAATCGTCTGCATATTTACTCTGGCGACCGCAGTGATGGGCCGCTTTGACAGATATTCCGCAAGCGGGATATATTCAAGTATCTGCGCCATGCCTCTCGACGCCTTAAAAGCTCGCTTCCAGTAAAGTGCGACTTGGGTGGCGCGTCAGAGAGTGTGGCTTGCTCTTGGACTGTCATCCGCAATTGGCTCGGCATTGGTGATAGCGATTTGCATTTGCTGCGGATCGCGTTGCTTTAGAGCCTCGACAGCCGCTTTGCGAGGCTTGAATTTGCCGTCGACCTGCTGTTGGTGCGCGTATCAAGCCGGCGCTGATAGTAGCGCAGGAGAGCCGCTTCGTAGAGACGAGAAACGACAATCGCGTGTGTGGTCCACGAACAAGTAACGCACCAGTGACTTTCCATTGCCCAGAAGATACTCTGTTCGATAGACATATGGGCGATTCAGCCGTTGCGCTGCCTGTCTACTGATTATATTCTATGGCTCGGCAATATTGGCGTTCGTAAACGCTGAGCGACAAACGATAACATCGCCTAGACTTAAATCTCCTCCAATGCCACGCCGTCCTGTTCCAGCGCCGCAAGCACGGCCAGAAACCACGTCGCCGGGAACGTCCCCCGCTTAAGCTTGGCCGTTGATTGAGTTTTCGCTTTCGGCCTTGAACCCATGCTTTTTGAGGCGCTTCGCCAGCTCGGCATAAGTCACCTCGCATTCCTGTAGCTTGTGCTTTAGGAAAGCGGCGGCCGTTCCGCCCATTCCGCTTCCGAAGTGATCCCCATAGCGCCATCCTGTCATATACGACAGCCTGTCATATACGATAGATTTGCGCTTGACAAGCCAATAACCTGTCATAAATGATAGCTAACATAAACGATAGGTTATTCCGATGGCCCAACATTTTCTCCTTTCAAAAGCCGCCAAGACCCTCTCGCTGGCGACCATTTTCACGATGAAGGACGCGGACGCGGAAATGACGTTCCGCCGTATCCGTTGGGCCGACACGGACGGCGAGCCGGTTTGCCCGCACTGCGGCGGCGTTGACGCCTACGATTGCCGCCGCTTGAAGGGTGCGCCCCGCTTCCGCTGCCGGGCTTGCGTCAAGGATTTTACGATCACGTCCGGCACGCTGTTCGCCAGCCACAAGCTGCCGCTGCGCTGCTATCTGGCGGCAATCGCCATCTTCGTGAACGAGGTCAAAGGCAAGTCGGCGCTGGCCCTCTAGCCGCGATCTGAACGTCTCCTACAAGTGCGCGTTCGTCCTGCTGCACAAGCTGCGCGAAGCGATGGCCGTCGAATTGAAGGGCCGCGTTGTCGGCGGCGACGGAAAGGTGGCCGAGGTCGATGGCGGCTATTTCGGCGGCTACGTGAAACCCGCCAATCTGAAAGAGCATCGCCGCGACCGCCGCTTGCTCCGTAACCAGAACGGCAAGCGCAAGGCCGTGGTTATCGTCCGCGAGCGGAACGGCAATTCGATCCCCGCCGTGTTCAAGACCGAAGCCCAAGCCATCGCGTTTCATCTCAGCGCACGTCGCGAAGGGAACGCTGATCAATGCCGATGACGCGGCGGGCGTGGAATGAGCTTCATGCCAAGTACGAAATGAAGCGCATCAACCACGAGGAAGCCTATTCACAGGATGGCGCTTGCACGAATTGGGCGGAGGAATTTTTCAGCCGTATGCGCCGCGCCGAGATTGGGCATCATCACCACATCGCCGGAAACTACCTGCTCCGCTACGCGCAGGAAGCGTCATGGCGCGAGGATAACCGCCGCGTCCCCAATGGCGAGCAAGTGCAGAAGCTTTCCGGCGACGCGCTCAAGAGCGGCAAGTCCGAAGCCTTTACGGGTTACTGGCAGCGCCATGTCGCATAGCCCGCTCATGCACGGCCTGATCAAGCTGCACTCGCCGGCTAGAAGGCGACCTGCAAAAGCAGAAGGAAAACTTGGGCGCACGTCAGGGCCGTTATCAAAATCGTTAGCCCGGACTTCGACGTTGCCAGCATCAAGCCGAAGCGGACCAATCGAGTCAGTCCGTTTTTCAAAGGAGGCGAGGCATTCCTGTTGGCGCTGGACGTTCTGCGCAGGCGGCAGAGCCGATGCGGCCTATGGAAATCGCCGTCGCTATGCTGGCTAAGAAAGGCGTCATAAAGCCAAACGCAGCGGAGCGCGCGTCATGCTTGGAACGCGATTAAGAATACGGTGGACCGTTACGATGGAAAGGCCGTTCGCTCGATAGGCCATGCCCATGCCCGGCGCTGGTCGATCAAGAACTAGATATAAGGGCCGCGCGTTTCGTCGCATCGGGGGATAATTTTCTCCAATATCGCAATAAAGCACTGTAGAATATGACGATCTGACCGTCGCATTAAGGAATTTTAAATTTCCTACGTGACAAGGCCGTTTAAACAGCGCAATCTCGTTGTACACAGAGATTCTAACGCCTCCGGAACCCGATGATCGCCAATGCGGTTGTCCCATGGGAAGCGCCACATGACAGAACTAAAGACGAAACAATCAACGCTTCAGGGCGTTGGAAGCTGCGGCCCGTCGTTCGCTCACTCCCGAAGAAGATCGGAAGCAGCGCATCTCTTTCGTCATGGGTAGCCTTGACGCAAAGAGTTCGATCACGCGCGAGAGGGTCGAACAGCTTCTGGCGGAGCAGCGGGGCGAAGCCGCCGCAACCGCTGATGATTATCTTCGAGCTGACTGGCCGGGAAGATCACCCTGGTCTGTATCAGGCGTCCGGAAGTCTCCAATGGCAATCGGCAGTACGATTTTTTGCACTCCATTGTGGGGGCCGCCATCGCAATAGGGCGTCCCTTCCTCTCGCAACACATCGTCAAAGCTTTCAATTTTCAGGCGATCACGTGCCTTCACATTAATGCCGGTGACTACCGCCCGTGCCCGGTTCACGTGGGACAGCACACACCACCAGACTTTTATCGCGTCCCGGCTTTGATGGATGACTTCATCAACCTGGTGAATTGGAATTGGGACCAAACCGATGCTGTTGCCCTAGCGACATACGTCTTGTGGCGGCTTAATAACATTCATCCCTTCATAAACGGAAACGGACGAACCGCGCGGGCAGCGTGCTATTATGTTCTCTGCGTTAAGTCTGGTGGGCTATTGCCCGGACAAACAATTCTGCCAGAATTGATCCGTCAAAATCGACAAGAGCATGTCGATGCCTTACAGCATGCGCACGAAACTTACGCTGCGACCGGGGACCCCGATCTTGTCCGTTTGCACGCCATCCTCACTCGGTTGATCGACGAACAGATGGCGTCTGCCCAGCCTCAGCCCGCGCCCGCCCCAATCCTCTTACCGCCGCCTGATCCTAATAGCGCTGGGGCCCAAGCGTAAAGGCGTCGGACTCAAGAACAGGCGTGTTTACATTCCCGCAGCCGGTTGTCGTGGCGCTGCCCTTGATCGTCGCCCGAATAGCAAATGGGCTCGTAGCCGTCGCAGCGGCAATAGGCGCTCATGCGCCCGCATCGTTTGCCTTTGCCATTGTCTATACGATCATTGGGGCACGCGCACGGGCCAATCTGCGCGTGGTACTGCGCCGGGGTCATTTGCTGCGCATGGGCCGATGATCGGTAGGCCAAGAACAATGCGCCAATGATGACAAGGATCAGCAAGTACTTGCCCCAAGCCGCCAAGTTCGGTTCGGGACCGCCATAGTCGGGGCTTTGATCGTAGCCGGTCATTGCGCCGACGAGGTGCGCTTCGGCGGCGGTCCCGGCGGATAGTACGGCGGCGGTCGCCCGATGTTCCGGCAGGCAGGATCGGGCGACTGATAGTCAGGCGTCATCGAGACCGTCACCATATCAGGATACTTGTACATCGCGCCCGACGCAGAATCGACGCCGAGACCTATCAGACCGCCGAAGATAACGTTGCCCGCAGCCATGGATTTAGCGTTCGACGGAATGATGCTCTGCCCATTCACGTAGCAAGGTTTTGTGCATGAAATGGGGATGGGATTTGACCCTTTGCCGAGCGATATTTGGCCGGGCGTGACGACCATCTGCGGGCCGCTCTGAGTTGAGAAAGGGTACAGTTCGCCCCCGGCACGCCGGGAGTATCAACAGCGATCAACTGAGTTGTGCCTTTGGTGATCGTGGCGCAAGCCGCCAAGGCGAGGCCAGCGGCCACCGCCAAAAGTACACCGATACGCATAACAATCCCCCAGACCCCGGAGGATCATCCTTCAACCTTGACGGGAGGGCAAGGGGATACCGTCGGCTTGTGGCGTAAGCGCCATAATACCGGGACGGTCGAGCATCACGCCGATCAAAACGATCGCAATCATCAGATAAGAGCGTTGCGTGGCGACTTCCGCGCCGGACAGCACGAGATAAAACGTCGTCGCAACGAACGCGCCGCCGGCCGCCCACTTCTTGATCGGCGCACGGTCGGCAAGGCCGGGGATCAGCGCCAGCAATGCGCGGAACAGGAAGAACACCACGCCGGCAACGACCGCCATGTGATAACCCGAAATCGACAACACATGGCCGATGCCGGAAATGAACAGCGCGTTGTAAAGATTTTCCGAGATCACATCGCGCCGGCCGTTGAGCAGCATCGCCGCGATCGCGCCTTTGTCGCCGGGCAGCACCGCACGCACATGGGCATCGATCGTATCGCGCAGCCGTTGCACAGCGGCGTCCGCCTGCTGCATCAGCCCGGCGGTCGACGGCGGCGTGATGACCTTGATCGCACCGCGCACGAAACCGGATGCGCCGATCTGCTGGAAGTAAAGGTCGCGCGCGAAATCGTAAGAACCTGGCATCAGCGGCTGCAGCGGCGGATCGAGCAGCGCTTTGACTTCGATGAAGCTGCCCGGCGCCGGCGCCATGCCGCGTTTGACCGAAAGACGGACTTGTTGCGGCTTGTCCTCGATGCGGTTGCCCTCGATCCGCTCGACACGGATCACGATACGATCGGTATGCTGGCTTTCTTCACGCAACTCGACAAAGCCCGCGACGGTCACGCCGGAGGCGTTGTAGCGCAGGATCGGGTGCGCGATAGAAGCGGTCTTGATCGTGGCCGCGGCAAAGCCACAGGCGATAGCCGCGACGAAAAGCGCCAGCACAAATGCCTTCAGATTCCGGCGCAACATCACCGCGCCGAACGAACACGCTACCGCCGTGCCGGCGGCGACCTGCCAGACCGGTTCATGCTCGGCCGTGAAGTAGATGACAATGCCGAGGCCATAAGCGACCACAAGCCAAGGCAGCAGCCGGCCGGCCGCGGCTTCCTGCGCCGCCCACTGTCTGACTCGCGTGAGGAATGCGAATTCGCCGCGCGAGGCCGCGTCCCAAAACGGACGCGCGGCCCCGGCCGGCCAGGTCCATATCCCGGTCCATGCGCCGGACCATGTGCCAGACCACGTCCAGGCCTGGCGCTTACCTCGGGGCCAGCGCGATTTTCGAGTTTGCCATCTTCCGCCACGGCGCGTCCCCAGCGCGCTAATATAGCTTCATGCTAACCACAGCCGAGCGCCGTGGCGAGGGTGCAGAGGTCAAAGGGCAGGGTCGACGACGCTATTTAGCCGCGACCCCGCAGGCAACTTATTACGGCCGCTGCGGCCGGCTATGCCGTGGTGACGAGACAACACCAGAGCTTGTTGTCCGTACCGCGGAAGTGCACCCATCCGTCGGAAGTAGCGAACGGAGTCGACGAAGTAGTGTTGTTGTTGAGGTTGATCTGGCTCGTCCCGTCAGTCTTCATCCGCCAGAGCTTGTTGTCCGTGCCACGGAAGTAAACATACTCCCCAAGCACGAAGGGCGACGATGAGGTGGTGTTGTTGCCCGGCTGCGACTGCTGGGTCCCATCGTTGTAGACCTTCCACAGTTTGTTGTCGGTGCCCTGGAACCACACCCACCCGTCGGACGTAACGAAGGGCGTCGACGAGGTCGTGTTGTTGTTGACCACGTTCTGGCTCGACCCATCAGTCTTCATCCGCCACAGCTTGTTGTCTGTCCCGCGGAAGTAAACCAGTACTCCCCGGCCACGAAGGGGGCCGACGAGGTGGTGTTGTCGCGCGGCTGCGACTGTTGGCTTCCGTCGGTGCAGACTTTCCACAACTTGTTGTCCGTGCCCTGGAACCATCACCCAATTGTCAGAAGAGACGTAAGGGCTCGAAGACGTGGTGTTGTTGTTGATGGCGCACCGGCTCGAGCCCGTCGAGTCTCATCCCGCCAGAGCTTGTTGTCCGTGCCGCGGAAGTAAACATAGTCGCCGAGCACGAAAGGAGACGACGAAGGGTGGTGTTGTTTCCCGGCTGCGACTGATCGGTCCCGTCAGTGTGAAACCTCCACAGCTTATCGTCCGTGCCCTGGAACCACACCCGATTGTTGGAGAAGCGGCAGCGAAAGGAGTTGATAAGGCGGCGTTGTTGCCAAGTTGGTGCTGGCTCACGACGAGCGTCACCGTTATTTCCTTAATCCGAGGTTCGACATAGGTCATGTTCAGATCTTCTATGGCGATCAATAATCCCACTCCAATTCCATGTGTACATTGGCGTAGCACAGGCCTGTCGGACACCGCCCGTGGCACACTGACGGTGACATTGTGCTGCTTGAACAGACCGACCAACGCCGCCAAGGTTCCGTACCCGCAATGCTGATAGCTGAGATCTTCTGGTTGGCTTTTTCGGTAATTATACATCGCCCCACTCGCTTGCACCCGGCGCTATACGAGGATGGTCGCGTTTCCATCGTAAAAAAAACGGCGATACCCATTTTCACCCGCCTGTGATTGAGATGGCGCTCTGCAAAGTCGTGGCGTCGGTCCAATCGACCGAATCGTAGGGACCGTCGTCATAGGCGGCATTGTTGAGCGGAAAGCCATTCGTTTGCATCGCCTGCATGACGCCGGTCAGCGCGGCGCCATCGAGAAAGCCGCTAAACCGTTGCCCACTAGCAACCACCGTCGCCTCCGGAATGAAATGCTCCGCGCTAATGTAGAATCGGCTAAGCTTCCTAGTGTGGCAACGCAGTCGCCGTAGACGTTACGATTTCACTACGCGCATTTCAATTGGCCACATCAGGAAGCTTGGAGGGACCGCGACCTGACGAGTTCTGGCAGCATACGGCTCGGCTGCTGAAACACCGCACTGTGGCGCAAGGGATCGCGCCGCGCGGTAACGGCTTCGTTAAAGACCAACGACCGGATCGTCTGCCATGACTTACTTCTACTGTTCACGATCGATTGTTGGGGTGAAATTTCGCCCACAGGCAGCCCAACAGAGAATGGGCGATCGTCACTCCTCCATCGCGCCACTGAGATTCCCCCTCTTTTTTTTTTTTTTTTTTTTTTTTTTTTTTTTTTTTTTTTTTTTTTTTTTTTTTTTTTTTTTTTTTTTTTTTTTTTTTTTTTTTTTTTTTTTTTTTTTTTTTTTTTTTTTTTTTTTTTTTTTTTTTTTTTTTTTTTTTTTTTTTTTTTTTTTTTTTTTTTTTTTTTTTTTTTTTTTTTTTTTTTTTTTTTTTTTTTTTTTTTTTTTTTTTTTTTTTTTTTTTTTTTTTTTTTTTTTTTTTTTTTTTTTTTTTTTTTTTTTTTTTTTTTTTTTTTTTTTTTTTTTTTTTTTTTTTTTTTTTTTTTTTTTTTTTTTTTTTTTTTTTTTTAAAAAAAAAAAGAGATTCTTGACGATGGTCGTCGGATTTCGAATCCATGCTTCGCCAGTGATGTTCATCAGCGATTGTCGGTCGACGATTCCGACGGAGCCCCAAGTGAACATCGCGTAGCAAAGTTCCGTAGGCATGCCCGACGGCAAGTTGACATGAACCCCGTGCTGCTCGAAGAGATCGACCAACGCCGCCAAGGGCCCATATGCCGCAAAGGCTCGCGCATTGATTTTCAGGCTGGCCCATCGGGAGGCCGTAAATGGCCCACCGCTACGTCGCAGGTGTGACTTGGCCCTGAGGTCCGGATGCGAGATTCGCCGAGGCGACGCCGATCTTGACCGGTCCGACATGGGCGATGGCGGCCCTTCAAAGCCGCCTCGTTCGTCCCGTCGACCGAATTGAACGGACCATTCAAATAGGCCTTGCGGTCCATTTGAAACCCGTGCGTTTGCATAAACACTGCGAAATTCGACGAACCGCATTCTCGCGAAGTGAACAGGATCACGTCGGTCGGGATGAACACCTTGGGTTCGGCGCAGGCCTTGGCAAAGGCTTCCTCTGCCCAACTCGAATTGCTCACCTTTTCGTTCCCCCAAGAGCCGAGCCCTATTGGCCAAACGATGAAGCTTTCGGGCGCGGCGCCGACCGCTTTATAGGGTTGAGCCGCCGCAAGTTCGTGATTGGGCGTCGGAAACTCGCCGGTTGGAACGAAGATTTCCGCGCCGGCCTCGGGCCGATAGGGCTCCGATGCGGCGAGTTCGCTTCGGGGTGTCGGTATCGCACCGCGCGGCATTTTGATAGTCATTTTCCGCCAAAAAAAAATAAAAAAAAAAAAAAAAAAAAAGAGAGGAAATTCGCCGCTGATCCCTAATGAAGCAGTTTCGCCGTGGCGAGACGTTTTTTTTTTTTTTTTTTTTTTTTTTTTTTTTTTTTTTTTTTTTTTTTTTTTTTTTTTTTTTTTTTTTTTTTTTTTTTTTTTTTTTTTTTTTTTTTTTTTTTTTTTTTTTTTTTTTTTTTTTTTTTTTTTTTTTTTTTTTTTTTTTTTTTTTTTTTTTTTTTTTTTTTTTTTTTTTTTTTTTTTTTTTTTTTTTTTTTTTTTTTTTTTTTTTTTTTTTTTTTTTTTTTTTTTTTTTTTTTTTTTTTTTTTTTTTTTTTTTTTTTTTTTTTTTTTTTTTTTTTTTTTTTTTTTTTTTTTTTTTTTTTTTTTTTTTTTTTTTTTTTTTTTTTTTTTTTTTTTTTTTTTTTTTTTTTTTTTTTTTTTTTTTTTTTTTTTTTTTTTTTTTTTTTTTTTTTTTTTTTTTTTTTTTTTTTTTTTTTTTTTTTTTTTTTTTTTTTTTTTTTTTTTTTTTTTTTTTTTTTTTTTTTTTTTTTTTTTTTTTTTTTTTTTTTTTTTTTTTTTTTTTTTTTTTTTTTTTTTTTTTTTTTTTTTTTTTTTTTTTTTTTTTTTTTTTTTTTTTTTTTTTTTTTTTTTTTTTTTTTTTTTTTTTTTTTTTTTTTTTTTTTTTTTTTTTTTTTTTTTTTTTTTTTTTTTTTTTTTTTTTTTTTTTTTTTTTTTTTTTTTTTTTTTTTTTTTTTTTTTTTTTTTTTTTTTTTTTTTTTTTTTTTTTTTTTTTTTTTTTTTTTTTTTTTTTTTTTTTTTTTTTTTTTTTTTTTTTTTTTTTTTTTTTTTTTTTTTTTTTTTTTTTTTTTTTTTTTTTTTTTTTTTTTTTTTTTTTTTTTTTTTTTTTTTTTTTTTTTTTTTTTTTTTTTTTTTTTTTTTTTTTTTTTTTTTTTTTTTTTTTTTTTTTTTTTTTTTTTTTTTTTTTTTTTTTTTTTTTTTTTTTTTTTTTTTTTTTTTTTTTTTTTTTTTTTTTTTTTTTTTTTTTTTTTTTTTTTTTTTTTTTTTTTTTTTTTTTTTTTTTTTTTTTTTTTTTTTTTTTTTTTTTTTTTTTTTTTTTTTTTTTTTTTTTTTTTTTTTTTTTTTTTTTTTTTTTTTTTTTTTTTTTTTTTTTTTTTTTTTTTTTTTTTTTTTTTTTTTTTTTTTTTTTTTTTTTTTTTTTTTTTTTTTTTTTTTTTTTTTTTTTTTTTTTTTTTTTTTTTTTTTTTTTTTTTTTTTTTTTTTTTTTTTTTTTTTTTTTTTTAAAAATTTGGACCGGCTTGTTGGAGCCGCTTTGCGTGCTGCTGCAAGCTTGCAGCTTATCGGGCTTGTCGGTGTCACAGCCGAGCGGAACGGTATGCCCGACACTGGTTTCAAGCTTCTTTTCGCGTATCAGGCGACCGAGCGCGAGGGTATCACCGTACCACCCACCTGGCGAGTTAAGGAAAATCGGCGGCTTTCGATCCGGTCCCAGCTTATCGAGCAGTAGCCGCAGCCGGTCGAATGCATGGGTGTTAATTCTGCCCTCCGCGGCGATCCATTCGTCGCAGTCCGGTCCGCAGGCGCCGGGTTCGCCGTGTGCCAGGTAAAACTCGATTTGGGCTGTCTGTGCGGTTCCGTCCGCTTTAGGCGCCGGGGATGACTGCGCGAACGCGGTGAAGGCTGCGCCGACGACGGATGCGATCAGGACGGAGATGAAGACAAACGCTCGGTTTGGTAGAACCGGTAGGACCAGGACGGATGCCAAGCATTAGCACAGCCGTCCGGCAATCGACTGGAAGAAATGAAGGGTGACTGTGGCTTAACGTTGTACTGCAATTCATTAAAATTATCTAGGCGTAAATTACATGTCGATAGCTGTCGCGATGCCGCGCTGTGCCTGGCGCAGCCGATGCCCGGCGCACTCCGTTTCGCTCCGTCGCTTTACGCCATTGGGCTTTTTGTTTCGGCTTTTCTGCTGTTCGCAGTGCAGCCGATGTTCACAAAAATGGTATTGCCCTTGCTCTGCGGAGCACCGACCGTGTGGTCAGTGGCCATGGTGTTTTTCCAGGCCGCGCTACTCTGCGGCTATGCTTACGCCCACTTCATCATCCGCCGATTGCCATTTGGCGCGGGCGCGGACTCGTGACATCTGGGCCTACTGGCTACCGCAGCCGCGACGTTGCCGATTGTCGTCACCCAACGCCTCGGCTCACCGCCGACGGACGACGTCGCCCTTTGGTTGATCGGGATCCTGGCACTGTCGATCGGCTTGCCGTTTGCCGTCCTGTCCACGAGCGCCCCTCTGTTGCAAAGCTGGTTTGCCGCCAGCGGCCACAGTCAAGCGCGCAATCCCTACGCTCTCTATGCAGCTTCCAATCTCGGTTTAGTTTGCCTGATGCTTTCCTATCCGATCATCGTCGAGCCATTCCTCACGCTCCATACGCAAGCCGAGTTGTGGTCGACCGGTTTCGGCGTGTTTGCTTTGCTAGTTGCGGCCGCCGCCGTCGTCGTTGCGCGCCGGGTGATAAGTTGGTGGCAAACGCCGCAACAACGTCGGTGAGCTGGCCTCACAGATTGTTTTGGGTTGCGGTCCTCAGCGATTCCGGTGGATCTAGTTGTCGCGGTGATGTCTCTGACATCGCGACCGATCTGGCGTCGGCTCCATTTCTTTAATGGGTGCTGCCGCTCGCGATTTATTTGCTCACCTTCGTCGCAACTTTTCGGGAGCGCCCAATTATTCGCCACCGCGACCGTCGCGCGACTGGCGCCTTTCGCCGTCGCTCCGCTTTCTGGTCGGACTGCTTGGCGCTCCGAGGGACTACTGGTTCACATTGGTCGTTTTGTACCAGGTGGCGTTTGAATTCTGCTTTCGCTGCTTTGTAACGGTGAACTCTATAAGCGGCGTCCGGCGCCGGAGCATCTCACCGTAATTCTATCTGTGGACTTCGTTGGGCGGCGCCTTAAGGGCGGCGGTTTCGCCGCGCTCGCCGCTCCAAATCTTTTCCCGCTGGTGTACGAATATCCAAATTCTGATTGTGGCGGCGCTGCTCGTCCTGCCTAAACGTATTCACGATCTGGCAACTCGCCGGCACCGTGGTGGAAACCGTCCCGGCGCTCGTGATTACATTGCTGGCCGTCATAGCTCGGCTTGCCTTCGGATTTGCGTTGCCAACCGCTGGGCCGAATTGCCATTCCATATCGAATGCTTGTGGCGCTGGTTGCCTGGTATTGAATATTTTTCAACGCAACCGGCCTGCGCGGTTTGCCGCGCTAGATCGCGCTTGGCTTCGTCCTTACCGGCCTGTGGGCAATCCCGGCAATTCTCTTTAAAAATGACGCCGTTATTCGCAGCTTTTTCGGCGTAGAACCAGGTCTGTGGAAAATACGGCCGACCGCTAATTATCGCCTGCTGTATCACGGCACCACCTTGCACGGGGCCGAGCGTATCGCCGACACCACTGCCGCCCGTCCTGAACCGCTCAGCTATTATTATCGGGCGGGCCGATATCCGATGGGATAGACGCGGTACGTGCTGTTCGCGGCGATCTTCGCAATGTTGCTGTGGTGGGGCTGGGAACCGGAGCGCTGGCCTGCTACCGGCAAACTGGTGAGCAGTGGACGTTTTACGAAATCGACGCGGCGGTGGCTCAAATAGCCCGCGATCCCCGGTATTTTACTTTCATCTCCAGCTGCGCACCCGATCCGCCCGTCGTCATCGGCGATGCCCGGCTCACGCTGACGGCATCAAGGCAACGATACGATCTGATCATCCTCGACGCCTTTTCGTCGGACACAATACCTGTCCACCTGATGACGCGCGAAGCTATGGCCGGCTACCGGGGGCTGCTTAATGACGGTGGCGTGATCCTGATGCACATTTCCAATCGTTATATGGAACTTGCTGACACTGTCGCGGCTGTCGGAGCGGCTGAAGGGCTCGTTGCCGTTGATCAAGCAGGAGCTGATACGGCTGGAAGCAACGCCATTCGATTACAAGTTCAACGCGGAAGTCGTTGGCTCTCGCGCGCCGTCCAGAAGATTTTGGTGAACTGAGCGCACGAAAGCTGGCACAAACTCGCGGCATATTCAGGTGCTCAACCATGGACTGACGACTATTCCAATCTGATCGGCGCCATTTGGAGAAAAGCAGCGCGAGAAGTGGGAGATGCCTCGACTGGGGGTTGCTTGCTAAAACGCCTTCGCGAAGCAATCTCGTAAACACAAAACGCGAAAGTGATTAAGACTGTGGATACGGCAGAACAAAAAGCATCACGGTCGGCGCGAGTACGGCACACTGGTTCCGCGAACGAAGTAACAGTGCGGGGACCACATGCCGAAGCTCTTGCTTCTAACAAGCGTTATTTTGCTGTTGCCAAACCACTGCTTCGCTCAAGACTTGAAATCATCCAAATCCAACGCAGTGCCAGCAGATAAGACAGGCCGTCGCTCAATATGGCTATGCTTCCGTCAGGCAATACGCCCTGGAGAATTACGGTGCCGAGACCGTAAAGTTTGGCGAGCAATGTTTCGCGCACCACATGAGGCCCGGCGGACATGACTCGGTCCGCGTCGTACCCATTGATGAGCGATAGCCTCATCCCACACGCGGTTGAGTGCTTCAATCTGGCAGCACCTGCGAACAAAACAAGAGCTCAGTTCGCGGCGACTTTCGCGTAACTATCCCGCAACCCGACGGTGCGATTGAACACCGGACGAGCCGGCGTGGAATCCTTGTCCGGGCAGAAATAGCCGAGCCGTTCGAACTGCACAGCCGCCCCGGAATTGCCACCGGCGAGCGAGGGTTCAACGCGCGCATCCGCGATCACTTCAAGCGAGTTCGGATTGAGGTCGGCGGCAAAATTGCTCGCATCAGGATCAGGCTTGGCGAATAGCGGATTGTAGAGCCGCACTTCGGCCGGCACGGAAGCTTCAGCCGAGACCCAATGCATGGTCGCCTTCACCTTGCGGCCGTCGGGCGCGTTGCCGCCTTTGGTCGCCGGATCGTAGGTGCAGCGCAGTTCCACCACTTCGCCGGCCGCGTCCTTCTTCACCTCACGGCAGGTGATGAAATAGGCGTAGCGCAGGCGGACTTCCGTGCCCGGCGACAGCCGGAAGAATTTCTTCGGCGGGTTCTCCATGAAGTCGTCGCGCTCGATGTAAAGCTCGCGGCCGAAGCGGATGCGCCGTGTACCGGCTTCCGGGTCTTCCGGATGATTGACCGCCTCGACCTCTTCGCTCTGGCCTTCCGGGTAATTCTCGATCACCACCTTGAGCGGGCGCAGCACCGCCATCCGCCGCTGCGCGGTCTTGTTGAGATGTTCGCGGATCGAAAATTCCAGCATGCCCATGTCGACGATGCTGTTGGCCTTGGCGACGCCAATACGTTTGACGAAATCGCGGATCGCTTCCGGCGGTACGCCGCGGCGGCGCAAGCCGGCGAGCGACGGCATGCGCGGGTCGTCCCAGCCGCTGACATGGCCGCCGCGCACCAGTTCGGTGAGCACGCGCTTCGACAGCACCGTGTAGGTGAGATTGAGCCGCGCGAATTCATACTGATGCGGATGTGACGGCACCGGCAGATTGGCCAGGAACCAGTCGTAGAGCGGCCGGTGATCCTCGAATTCGAGCGTGCAGATCGAGTGCGTGATGCCCTCGATGGCGTCGGACTGGCCGTGGGCGAAGTCGTAGCTCGGATAGATGCTCCAGGTCTTGCCGGTGCGCGGATGCTCGGCGTGCAGGATGCGATAGAGCACTGGATCGCGCAGATTGATGTTGCCGGACGCCATGTCGATCTTGGCGCGCAGCACCCGCGCGTGATCCGGAAATTCGCCGGAGCGCATGCGGCGGAACAGGTCGAGGTTTTCTTCGACCGGGCGGTCGCGGAACGGACTGTTCTTGCCCGGCTCGGTCAGCGTGCCGCGCGTCGCCCGCATCTGGTCCTGGGTCTGATCGTCGACATAGGCCTTGCCGGCACGGATCAGATCCTCCGCCCAGGTGTAGATCTGCTCGAAATAATCGGACGCGTGATAAAGGTTCTTGCCCCAATCGAAGCCGAGCCAGTGCACATCGCGCTCGATGGCGTCGATATATTCCTGCGACTCCTTGGTCGGATTGGTGTCGTCGTAGCGCAGATTACAGTGGCCGCGGAATTCCTCGGCCACGCCGAAATTCAGGCAGATCGACTTGGCGTGACCGATATGCAGATAGCCGTTCGGCTCCGGCGGAAAGCGGGTGACGACAGTCTTGTGCTTTCCGGAATCGAGGTCGGCGCGCACAATGTCGCGAATGAAGTCCTGGCCCGCTTCTTTCGTCGGGGTCTCTGCAACTGTCATGATGCGATCATTCCGTGCCTTGATTCCAAGGGTTAGATGGCAACAGGCCCCGGATTGAACAAGTTGGCTCGCGGGGTCAAGTCCGGCATCTGCAAGTTGCGAGAAGTGCGGTCCGTAGCCCGGATGGAGCAAAGCGAAATCCGGGAACGATTGATAGTCTACCCGGATTTCTGCGTTTCATCGGCCTGCTTGTTTAGCACTAGAAACCCGGATTGCCTCGCTCCAAACGGCTACGCCTCACCGGTGCGCGAACGGCGTGACGTAGACCACCATCGTCTTCCATTGCTTGTATTTTTCCGGCGGCAGCATGGTGAAGGGTTGGCATCTTTCCAGAGCATCCACCGCGCTTTCCATCAGCGCCTGCTGTTTTGCTGATGGGGCCGGCACGAGCAAGCGCGGCGGCGACGCCACCGTGCCGTCGCGGTTGAGGAACAGGCGCATCCTGATGGTGACCTTGTCGTCTTGCCCGACCTCCTCCGGCACCTTCGAACACGCGCTGACACGTTCCCGGAACTCCGCAGTCCAGTCGTCGCCGGTCAGGTAGGTGTCGATCGCCGGCGCGGCAAAGCCGCCGCCGAGCGGCCCGCCGAGAGCCAGGTATTCTGCAACTGCTTCGGCGATGGGCGATTGCTCCGGTGTCTGTTTCGCCGGCGATGATGCGGCAGGTTGCGGCTCGGACGATTGATTCTGCTTTTCCGGCTCCGTCTTCTCGGCGTGTACCAGTTCGGCCTGGGTCGCTTCCGGTGCCGGCGGACGCGGCGCCGGGACCTCTTTGGCGTCCTGCTGCGGGTCTGGACGCTGTTGTGTTTCCTGCCGTGGCTGTGAGGGTGGTTGGGGCGGCGGCGCCTGGGTAACGGCACCTTTGCCGTTGGCTGGAGATGGTGTCTCGGAACCAGATGACCGCAGGCTTGAAGGCGTGCCTTCGAACCGCGGCATTTCGTCGGGCGTCACGACATCGACCACCATCGCATCGGGCGGCGGCGCATCGGGCGGGGGCGCATGGGATGCGTTCGCGCTGACCAAGAGCAGCCCCCGATCAGGAGCCCTAAGTGGGCGATGACCGAAACGACGAGTTCGGGGCGGATGTATCGCTTCAGTCCGATCATACCGAGCGTAAATTGATATCGCCCCCGCGGATTGCCAGCCTATATCATCCCCGCTGGCCGGTATCCCGCATTTTTATGGGCAGATCGATACGCTGCCCACCGCTCCGCTGTGAAGGTATCGCCACGGGTTTTATCCGGGCGCGCGGTCCTGGGCGTTTATTGGCGACGGCGCCTTCCTAATGAATACCGTAAAGCGGACGCTAACGGCCAAAACACTAATTTTACCAATTATCGACAGTGCCAACATGCACAGGCAATCGTCCGCTATTCTAGACTCGCAACAAACGCTCGTTCGAAAGGGATTCGGCCGTGACCGCCTCCGTGTGTCATGTCGTATTCAACCCGTCCGCCGCGGTTGGTCTGCGTGACGCGCTAAGGCAAGCTGGCCGCGAGGAACGCGTTGTCAGCCTTTTCGATTGCCTCAGCTTCGGCCCGATCAACCCACCCGACTCCAGCTTGCGCTTACAGTGGGTGGAGAAAGTGCTGGGGTATAGAGGTTGGGAAGACGTTGTTGGCAAGGAAACGCCTTTCTGGTCTGAGGCGCTTTCAGTCAACAATCGAAAGATCGGATGGCTGTCGCGACGATCCGCCCAGGAGTATGCGGGCTTTCTCGAATGGCTATGGCGCCTTGGCGAAGAACCAATCGAGGTTGTCGATCTCACCGACGTCGTAGTTGCAGAAAGCAATGGACCAACCAAGCCACGTTTGGCCATTAGCCTTGGATTGTTACCACCACGCACAATTCTCGAAAACGATTTGCCCGACCGTCCGGAAATATTGAACCCGATCCTCCGCGCTCGGTATCGGGAATTATGGGGACGCCTTAAAGTCGAGAACGCGCCGCTGCGTATCCTCAGCGAAGGTGAACTCGTGTCCGCCCGCTTTCATTTTTTGATCCGCTGCTGTTGTCGTCTGCGACACCTGAATGGCAAAAGTTTGCACGGGTCATTGGAGAGGCTCTTAGTGACTTCTTGACCACCTCGGTATTGCAAACCGGTGATTTAGTTCTGTGTGCGCGTGCCCGCGCACTCGCCGAAGCTGGCCGTTTGGAATCCCGAGGAGATCTAACTGACATTCACAGGAGTGAACTGCGGTTACCGAACGGTCCTCCGGCTAAATCGTCGATCCCGAACAGAACATGACGAGTATGAAGGCAGTTCGAATTCACGATATGGCTAAGGGACGCAACGTCCTAGCCTTCGACTTGCGAGACATTCTCAGCGCCCTTGGGCCACAGGCGGACAGGGCAACTTGGCGCGTCGGCAAAGTCGAAGGCGAATTTATGGTGACCGGCGATGATGCGGCAGACAAACTTGACAATCTGGCCGGATCGGGAAGGCCTGTCTACGGGAAGCATCTCCGCAAGATTTCTCGTCATGTCCGACAAACGATCTTCGGCGAATTCAGAGGCTACGAAAACGCATCGTCAACCGATCCGTGGATCATTGTGATTGCCTACGACAGCACTTGGTTTGAAATTCAGTCCCGGGACGAAGCAGCGTTGAATTCGGCTTAAAGCCGCATTCAAAGATGTGCGGCCGGTTCCATCAATTCTTGAGCATCCCTGATTGGGGATTGACTGATGCCGGGTGACATCCACGAGCAGCCTTAGCTCATTGAGATTGCCATCGAACCGATGTCGAAGGCCGATCGGGAAAAGCTCGCCATCGCGCTGGCCCAGCTCGCGGCCGACGATCCCTCCTTCGGCGTAGGGACCGATGTCGAATCCGGCCAGACCATCCTCAAGGGCATGGGCGAGCTGCACCTCGACAACAAGATCGACATCCTCAGGCGCGCTTACAACGTCGTTGTGTTTCCTGCCGCGGCTGTAAGGGTGGTTGGGGCGGCGGCGCCTGGGTAACGGCACCTTTGCCGTTGGCTGGAGATGGTGTCTCGGAACCAGATGACCGCAAGCCTGAAGGCGTGCCTTCGAACCGCGGCATTTCCTCCGGCGTCACGACATCGACCACCATCGCATCGGGCGGCGGTACATCGGGCGGGGGCGCGTGGGATGCGTTCGCGCTGACCAAGACCAGTCCCCCGATCAGGAGCCCTAAATGGGCGATGACCGAAACGGCGAGTTCGGGGCGGATGTATCGCTTCAGTCCGATCATACCGAGCGTAAATTGATATCGCCCCCGCGGATTGCCAGCCTATATCATCCCCGCCGGCCGGTATCCCGCATTTTTATGGGCAGATCGATACGCCCGGGTTTCGTTGCCTGTTATCCGGCCCCTCGTCAGTCGCGGGAGTAGGATAGTCCCGCGAGAAGCTGCCCATGCGCGGCGAGCCTGCGAGACACGAACTCCGTGAACAGCCGCACGCGCTTCGTCTTGCGCGTCTCACCCTGCGTCAGGAGCCAGAGCGTTCCGTGCCTGCGCAGGCCCGTGCCCGGCGCCCTCACCAGCAACGGGTCGGCATCTCCGATAAAGCAAGGCAGCGTTGTCATCCCGAGTCCCTGCCGTACCGCGACGATCTGTGCCTCGGCGTCCGTGGTCCGAAACGGAACCTCTGCGGTGCGAATCTCACCCTCGTGCGCCCAGTCCGGATCATACTCACTCTTGACGATCCAACGGATGCGATCAGGCGCTCCCTCGCGCCACGCGGCAAGGAGCTCGCGGGACATGTAGACACCGCCGAACAGCTCCGGTCCCTTTACGCCATGAAGATTGAGCGGCAGCGCGCTGCGGTCGTAGACGACTCGGATCGCGACGTCGGCCTCTCGGTTGGTCAGATTCACCGGCTCCTCGACCGACAGTATCTCGATCTCGACTTCGGGGTACAGACGCGCGAAATCGGCGAAGTCGGGCAAGAGCAGGTGTGTCGCAAGCGTCGGTGCCAACGTCACCCGCAGGAGCCCGCGTACGCTCTGGTCGCGACCGAAGACGCGCGTCTCCAGCAGGTTCGACGACGCTTCCATCTGGTCCGCGAACTCGAGGACCTCCTCCCCCGCATCTGTCAGACGGTAGCCCGAAGGCAACTTCTCGAACATGTGCGCCCCGAGGCGCTCCTCCAGCTGGGCGATACGTCGCAACACGGTGGAATGGTTCACCCGGAGGCGCTCGGCGGCGGCCCGGACCGAGCCGCCACGCGCGACCGCGAGGAAGTAGCGAACATCATCCCAGTCGATCATATGGTGCAATCCCGCACCGCGAGGTGCGGCTTCCAAATCCGTGCCGGCACCATCGAACAGCATCTCGTACTTGGATAGCAAGCTGCAAAGCCTGCTCTACTCCCCTGCTCACGAACGCCGGACACCGCCTGCCATGGCGGCCATCAGTTCAACCGGATGGATTTCGCACCACCGCTATGCGTTCTTCCGCACTGAACGCCTGATGCAGGCGGACCTATCTCGAACTGACTTTCCTGCAACGACCTATCGGGAGATCAACATGACGTACGCCATCATGGGCGCCGGGTTAGTTGGAGCGACGCTCGCCCGCTTCTTCGCCGCGAAGAAGATTCCCGTCCTCATCGCCAATTCGCGCGGCCCCGAAACCCTCGGCAAACTCACCGCCGAACTCGGCGCGAGCGTCAAGGCGGTCACGGTCGGCGAAGCGGTCGAAGCCGATATCATCCTCGTTGCCGTCGGAGCGATCGCGTTCAAGGACGTCGGCGCGCTGATGCAGGATTGGTCGGGCAAGATTGTCATCGACGTGACGAACGGCTTCATGCTGCCGCCGGAAGTTCAGCAGGCGGAATACCACGGGCGGCTCACATCCGAGGTCAACACGGAGCGTGTTCCAGGCGCGAAGCTGGTCAAGGCCTTCAATCAACTTCCATTCAAGGTCCTCGCCAGCCCATTGCCCGACAATGTCGGTCGAAGGGTCGTGTTCATTTCGAGTGACCATGAGGATGCAAGCGCGACCGTTGCGAAGTTGGTGGAAAGCCTTGGCTTTGCGCCGATCGAAGTCGGCAAGATTGCAGAAGGCGGTCGCCTGATCCAGGCGCGGGCAGCACTCGTGTTCCAGAATCTGATCAAATACCCGCTGTAGGATTGGCGACCGGATTGGACAGCCACGCCCATCAATCAGGCACCTGTCCGGTTGCAACGCTTCTGATTTAGGGTTGCTGGCGACGCTGGTTCGCCGCTTGGTTATGGCGTGACCGCTTACCTCGTTCGCGGAGGGACCTTTCGCGGTGAAGGCGGGTAACGCCCGCGCACGATGTCGCGAATGAAGTCCTGGCCGGCTTCTTTGGCCGGGGTTTCGATAACAGTCATGACGCGATCGTTCCGTCCCTTGATTCCAAGGGTCAAGTAGCGACGGCCCCGGATTGAACAAGTTGGCGTGCGGGGTCAAGTACCGATTGCCGGGCGCGGGATGTCTGTGAGAACGGCGCACGTCCCGTTATTCCCCGCCAGCGAATTATTCGAGGCGGCTTACGACATCCACTCTCGTCGATAAACGCTCGGCGTTGTTCCAACCTGTTTCTTAAATGCAGTCGCGAAGTGCTGCGAAGAGGAGAACCCACACTCCAATGCGATTTCGCTTATCGCGCGTCGGCTTGTCGTCAGGAGGTTCTTCGCTCGCTCGACCCGGCGCAGCAGCACGAATTGCCATGGAGCGAATCCGGTGGCAGCCCGAAGACCTGAATTTACTTCGGTGATCGGAATGCCTGCCGCGTGGCTTAAATCGGACACGTTGATATCATCTGCAAGGTGGTCCTCGATGTACTCCAACAAACGGCCAAGCCGACGGTTACTGGGCACGGTATACGGTCGCAGTTCCCCAGAACCTAGTCTTGAGGCGCGGACCAGAATGATTACCAAGGCCGAGCCAAACGCGTCAGCCTCCAGCTTCGTCAACCCTTCGACGCTTTCTCGCCACAGGCGTTCAACGAGCTGCATGACCAACTCGTCCTTCTGGTACCCGGTGTGAAGTTGGCCGAGATCCTCACGGATACCGAGATGCTCCTTGAAAGCTTCCGGTGAGAACTCCACCGCCAGAAAATCGATCTCAGACGAAAGCTCGCAGGTGCACACCAGGTTCGCAGGCGCGACGGTATAATGCCGGTCAAGTGGGCCGCTGAAACGTCCGTCACCTTGATCCACCGTCTTGGTTCCATTCCTGCGGGAACGGTTCATACGGATTGAGACACCGCGAGCCGGAGGCGTGCAAAAGAAGCCGGCCTCACGGTTAGGCGCGCGCAGCAACCTCAACGCCCCCGCTGATCTAAATTCCCGCTGAGATCTACAGATGTGTTTAAAGTGTTCGGTAAATCTACAGGTGTCCACTTGGCCGTGAGGTGTAGCGGGCCGTCTCATTACCGCGTCTTGCGGTGCCGCCGCGTTGCTGAGTTCGCAACTGATATGCCCACGGGACCTCCTTCTGATCGGATCAGGTGCATCGAACACCGCCGAAGCGCGATGATGCAAATATTCTCGCTCGCACTCAGACAAGTCGGACGCTTGGCGGCCGATAGCGGCGAACGGGACGATCACGAGGTACAGGATAGCCCAGATCGAGAGCCAGTTGCGATGTGATTTGAATTGGCTCTCACGGATTCAAGTCTGGAGCGTTATGGCTTAAGAAGCTCCGTTCGGTACTTCGGAGCCAGTGCTACAACTTTCGCTATGAACGCAGCTTCTGCGATCTTGTCGAGCTTGGGGGCCGGGGACGTTCGGGCCGCGACAAGCTCGCCGACTTCCATGAAGAACTCCTCCTGCCCCGCGGGCGTACACATGCAAAGCGTACGGACGGTTTTCCCAGACTTATTCTTGAACACATGCGGGGCATTTGCCGGGATGTTGACGGTCTCGCCGGCCCTCACGACCGTCGTATTACCGCGGAAGGTGAACTCCAACTCGCCTTCCAGCAGCGTGAACATCTCCTCAAAATCGTGGCGATGCGGCGGAGGGCCGCTGCCGTCGGGTATCAGCATATCGATGAGGCAGTAGCGCCCGGCTGTCTGGGCCCCCGACACCAGGACTGTGTAGGTGTCGCCCACGACGGAGATATGCCGCATTCCAACACCGTCAGGATCGGCGATCGTCAATTTGCGGTTAGGGTCATCGGCCGGAATCGCCGGACTTTGCTGTGAAGTGGTGCTCGGTGTATCCGTCATTTTCTGTTTCCTTGAATGGTCCGGCACAGTCACCCCCAGAATAGGTATAAAGCGGCAACAGTTTTTTCAGCGTATGGGCTTCGACGCGGAAATGGTCACTGCGGAGAGCGTGGCGTTCATCGATCGATCTTCAGTCGACCGGCAGCATTGGCGGGTTGGCGGCAATCAGCGGAACAAGTTTCATGCCCGCCGGCGTGGCCCAATCTTGCACCAGCTCTGCGACCATCGTGTTGGTCGAAGTCAGCCAAACGCCCGCGCGCTCCATCCGTCGTCGCGACGTTTCTTCGCCGATCTCAAAGCTCGACCCGCTCGCGTCGAGTACAGCCTGCACTTCGAAGCCCGCTTCCACAGCGCTAATCGCCGGAAAGACCAAGCAGATATCCGTCGTGACCGCGGCCATGATGAGCTGGCGCTTGCCGGTATCTTCCACCGCTTTCCTGAAGCTGGGATCATCCCAGGCATTGACTATACCCATCCGCTTGACACGTGCCGCATAAGCGTCAGGCAATGCGTGCTGCAGGGATGTATGCAGAGGGCCCTGCATATGGCCCTCCATGCTTGAGGTCATCACGATCGGCATGCCGAACGCGAGCGCGGTCTTGCCAAGGATGACGGCGTTACGGACCGACGTGTCGGATGTAATATTCCTGATTAGCTGCATCGTTCCAACCTGATGGTCGATCAGGACAACGGCGCATGTCTCTGGCTTAAAATGCGGCGACGCGGTCATTGAGGATCCTCGCAGTTTTCGGATTGACGCTTACGCGGAGAAGTAACTATCCATCGGGGTATCCGTGTTCATGCCTCCGCTTCCCGGATTTCACCCGAGCACGGTCGTTCGTGAAGCCGGAGACGGGAGGGACGCGCCGCATCATGATGGTAAGTATCGGTGCCGACCTTTTGGCCGTACCAGTGAGTCATCGGCGCCTCTGTGATCGACGATTCCCAATTGCTGATTTCAAGCCGCAGGCGTTCGCCCTTGCGGACACGGACCGACATCGGCAGCAGCTCGATGCGCAGCTCGTAGATCTTTGCAGGCTCGATCGGCTCCGCGCGGTTATGGCTCAGAAACGGGCGCATGTCGGTCGTAAGATCTGGATCCTCGGCGCGATGCGAAGCCCGCAGCCAGCCTTGCGTCACACGAATGAAAGAGGGCGCATCATCACCCACGGGGAGAAGCGAAAGCTTTACGATGATGTCCATGTCGGTTTGATCGGACGAGGCAAACAGATGCAGGACGCCTTGGCCCGTGAACTCACGGTCGCGCTCGAACGGTGAGGACGTGTAAGTGACCACGCGGGCGGTGTGATGTGGCACCCCTCGCTCGTCGAACGTGGTTACGCCTGCCATCCATTTCGGGTCGGGATAACTCCAGTTCGTCGAGCCGCCATTTTCTTCCTCAGCGTGTTCGACAAGCGATCCGTCGTTGAGCGAATCCTCGTGACCGCTCTTTGTGCCACTTAGAAACAGCTCGGTAATGGCGACATCGGGTGGCGGCCAGTCGGGCGCGCTTCTGACTTTCTTTTCACCCTGAACGAAAAAGCGAACCTTGGGGCGCTCCATCACGCCATTGTCCACGCCCTTTAGGTGATGGTCGTACCAGGGCAGCAGCTCTGCTCGATGAAATTCTGTCTGCGCGAATAGCAGTTGCGTCGCGGCGAATGTTTGCGCGCCAGTGATCAATAGTTGCTTGGGACCCTTGACCAGCCTGTATCCTTCAAAGTTCCCCCGCAGATGCAACGACGCCTTGCCCCATGCGCCGATCGACAGGACCGGGATGTCAACTTGGTCGAGCTCCCAGAACGGCGAACGCCGCCGTTGCCATTCATCATCGAAGGGATGCGCGTACATGTCGTAGATCACGCGGTCACGGCCGTTTTTGGTCATCGGCAGACCGTTGGCCATGTGTTGCAGCAGCACAGAGCCGAACAACCAGGAATTAAGGAATCCTTGGATCGGAATGCCGCCCTGATACATCCAGTCACGGTACATGTCGGTTGCGCCGTCGAACGCGGCGATGGTGACGAGATGAGGCGGTTTTGTCCGGGCGGCGTTCCATTGGCTCCAGCAATAATGCGACATCCCGATCATGCCGATCTTGCCGGTTGACCAATCGAGGTTAGCGACATGTTCGATCATGTCGTGGATCGCCTCACCCTCGGCGCGGCTGACCGGATCCCAGACGCCTTCGGAGCGCCCGGTACCGGGCGTGTCCATCGCAACGTAGGCATAGCCTTCATCAAGGTAGAGCTGGATCGGCCCGTATTCGATAAACGGAAACACCGGCGGCCGGACTGGTAGATGCCTCAGCGCCTTTTGATAGGGAGAGGCACCAAGCAGAGTAGGAACAGGACCGGCCGCGTTGCTTGGCAAGTACACATCGGCCCGCACAACGTCACCGTATCGCGTTGTCGTCTCGATCTCGAACGGAATGACATTAACGTCGACCATCAACAGTCTTTCGTTCGGGCCGCAATCAGGAAAGCAGTTTCTCCGTCGTCCCGCGTTCAAGATTCGGAAAGATGTTCAAAATCCGAAGAAAGAATCGTCGCACAACCGCTTCTGGAGATGCAGGTCAGCTATAGGGCGACTTTCGCCTCCGAGAGGCCTCTTCTATCATTGTCTCCCGGCGATTCCTTTGGGGCGCCCACCAACGCGCGCATCATTCGGTCGGCAAGCGCAATCCGAAGCTTCCTGATATCCGGGCCAAGCGCGAAGCCGGCAAGGAACCCACGATGCGGGAAACCACGACGCAAGCCAGAGCCCCAATCGAGGCTCAAGCCAAACCGTGACTCGGGTGGCGCCGTTGACGGAAATGATTCATCAGGCCCGTGGTTCTTTTTTCTTAATATTCTGTGCTAGACGGGCACTCATGCACGCTTCCGAAAAGACATGACGGTCGTCACCCGCTTCGCTCCCTCACCTACCGGCTTCCTGCACATCGGCGGCGCGCGCACCGCGCTGTTCAATTGGCTTTATGCCCGCGGCCGCGGCGGCAAGATGCTGCTGCGGATCGAGGACACCGACCGCGAGCGTTCGACCCAAGCCGCGATCGACGCCATCCTCGACGGGCTGTCCTGGCTCGGCATCGAATGGGACGGCGACGCGATCTATCAGTTCGCCCGCGCTGCCCGCCACCGCGAGATTGCCGAGCAACTGCTGGCGTCCGGACACGCCTATCATTGCTACGCCTCGCCCGAAGAACTCACGCAAATGCGCGAAGCGGCGCGCGCCGAGGGCCGGGCTAAACTCTACAACGGCCTGTGGCGCGACCGCGATCCGAGCGAGGCGCCGCCCGGCGTCAAGCCGACGATCCGGCTGAAAGCGCCGCTCAGCGGCGAAACCGTGGTCGACGATCAGGTGCAGGGCCGCGTCGTCTGGCAGAACGAGAACCTCGACGACCTTGTGCTGCTGCGTTCGGACGGCACACCGACCTACATGCTCGCTGTCGTGGTCGACGATCACGACATGGGCGTCACCCACATCATCCGTGGCGACGATCATCTGACCAACGCCGCACGGCAGAAGTCAGATCTATCAGGCGCTCGGCTGGCCCGTGCCGGTGATGGCGCACATCCCGCTGATCCATGGACCGGACGGCTCGAAGTTGTCGAAGCGCCACGGTGCGCTTGGCATCGATGCCTATCGCGCCGCAGGCTATCTGCCGGCGGCACTGCGGAACTATCTGGTGCGGCTTGGATGGAGCCACGGCGACCAGGAAATCTTCTCCACCGAGGAGATGGTCGCAGCCTTCGACCTGCCGCAGATCGGCCGCTCGCCGGCGCGCTTCGATGTCGCCAAGCTCGAAAGCCTCAACGGGCATTACATCCGGCAGAGTGCCGACGCGGACCTTATCGGCGGCGATCGAGCAGCTGTTGCCTTATCTCCCGGATGGCCCGGCGCTTGCCGCGAAGCTGACGCCGAAGCTGCGGGAGCAATGGCTGGCGGCCATGCCAAGCCTAAAGGAGCGTGCCAAGACCCTGCTTGATCTCATTGACGGCGCTCATTTTCTTATTGCGGACCGGCCGATCCCGCTTGGACGATAAAGCGGCCGCGATGCTGACCCCCGACGCCAAGGGACTGTTGGCCGAAGTTGGCGGCCGGAACTTGACGGCCGTCGAGCCGTGGACGCCTGAGGCGACAGAGCAGGCGGTCCGCACTTTTGCCGAGCGCAAGGGCGCCAAGCTCGGCGCCGTCGCGCAACCGCTCCGGGCGGCGCTGACCGGCCGCACCACGTCACCGGGCATATTCGAAGTGCTCAATGTTCTTGGTAAAGCCGAAAGCCTGGCGCGGCTTGCCGACCAGGCCGGGACGTAGCGCGTTGACGGCGCATTGCGCCAAAGGATTTCCGGCCATGCGCCGGGCGGCCTCGCGAACGGCCGTCACACGCCTATTATCTTGCAGTGCACACTCTGTTACGATACCCAAATAGGGCCGGATCGAGCTTACCGCGTTACCCTTTCTAGCCGTTGCTTTCGCGGCTTGCAGTTCTGGCTGTCACACATCAAGGATCACGATCATGGACGCGAAGGCCGGCGCCAACATCAAGACCGGTAGCCTGAAAATCGGCGAGAAGAGCTACGACTTCCCGATCTACGACGGGACCATCGGGCCCGAAGTAATCGACATCAGCAAGCTCTACGCCGAAGCCGGTATCTTCACTTACGATCCAGGCTTCACATCGACCGGAAGCTGCGAGTCCAAGATCACCTATATCGACGGCGACGAGGGCGTCCTGCTCTATCGCGGCTACCCGATCGACGATCTGGCGGAGCACGGCGACTTCCTCGAAACCTGTTACCTTCTGCTCTACGGCGAACTGCCGACCACCCAGCAAAAAGCCGAGTTCGTCGACCGCGTGATCCATCACACCATGGTCCACGAGCAGATGAGCCGGTTCTTCCAGGGCTTCCGCCGCGACGCGCACCCGATGGCGGTGATGGTGGGTTCGGTCGGCGCGCTGTCGGCGTTCTATCACGACTTCACCGACATCACCGATCCGACGCAACGCATGATCGCTTCGATCCGCATGATCGCGAAAATGCCGACGCTGGCAGCGATGGCCTACAAATATTCGATCGGCCAGCCGTTCATGTATCCGGACAATTCGCTCGACTACGCCTCGAACTTCCTGCGCATGTGCTTCGCAGTGCCGTGCGAGCCGTACAAGGCAAACCCGGTGCTGGCGCGCGCGATGGATCGCATCTTCACGCTGCACGCCGATCACGAGCAGAACGCTTCGACCTCGACGGTGCGGCAGGCGGGCTCCACCGGCGCCAATCCGTTTGCCTGCATCGCAGCCGGCATCGCCTGCCTGTGGGGCCCCGCGCACGGTGGCGCTAACGAGGCGGCGCTGAAGATGCTCGCCGAAATCGGCAGCGTCGATCGCATCCCGGAATACATCAAGCGCTCGAAGGATCCGAAGGATTCATTCCGTCTGATGGGCTTCGGCCACCGCGTCTACAAGAACTACGATCCGCGCGCCAAGATCATGCAGAAGACCTGCTACGAGGTGCTCAACGAACTCGGCGTGAAGGATCCGCTGCTGGATGTCGCCATGGAGCTCGAAAAGATCGCGCTGCACGACGACTACTTCGTTTCGAAGAAGCTCTATCCGAATGTCGACTTCTATTCGGGCATCACGCTGCGCGCGATGGGCTTCCCGAACACGATGTTCACCGTGCTGTTCGCTCTGGCCCGCACCGTCGGCTGGATCGCCCAGTGGAAAGAGATGATCGAGGACCCGCAGCAGAAGCTCTGCCGCCCGCGTCAGCTCTATACCGGCTCGCCGCGGCGCGACTATCAGCCGATGTCGAAGCGGAAGTAGTCCGGATCAAAATCCTTATTGCGTGCGAAGCAATCCGTCCCCTGCCGGGCCGGGTTGCTTCGTCGTTTTTGGCTCCTGAACTGCTTAAGAGGCTTTTGGATCGTAAGCCCAGGTCAGATACGCCCCGGCCCAGGTGAAGCCGCCGCCGAACGCCGCCATGATCATGCGGTCGCCGGCGCGCAACATGCTTTCATAATCCCACAGCGACAGCGGGATCGTGGCGGCGGTGGTGTTGCCGTATTTGTGGATGGTGATCATCACCCGTGCCGCCGGCAGTTTCATGCGCTCGGCCATCGCCTCGATAATGCGCTTGTTGGCCTGGTGCGGCACTAGCCAGTCGATCTTGTCGCCGGTCAGATCGTTGCGTTTCATCAGTTCGGTCGCAACTTCCGCCATCCGCGCCACGGCGAATTTATAAACCGCGGCGCCTTCCTGATGCACGTAGTGCAGCCGCTTGGCGACTGTCTCCGCCGTGGCCGGCATGCGGCTGCCGCCGGCTTTCTGGTGCAGATGCGGCATGCCGGCGCCGTCCGAGTGCATGACTGTATCGACGATACCGAACTTGTCGCTCGGCTCCAGCAATACCGCGCCGGCGCCGTCGCCGAACAGCACGCAGGTGGCGCGATCAGTATAGTCGATGATCGACGACATCTTGTCGGCACCAACCACCACGACCTTTTTGAATTTACCGGTCTCGATAAATTGCGAGGCGACGCTCAGCGCATAGACGAAGCCGGAGCAGGCCGCCTGCACGTCGAAGCTGCCGATGCCGCGGATGCCGACCATGTCGCAGATCAGGTTGGCGCTCGACGGAAAGACAAAATCCGGCGTCGTGGTGGCGCAGATCAGAAGCTCGACGTCGCTTGCCGCGGTTCCGGTCTTTTTCAGGAGCCCGCGCACCGCCTCCGCACCGAGATGCGAGGTGCCGAGACCCTTTCCCCTCAGGACGCGACGTTCCTTGATGCCGGTGCGCTCGACGATCCATTCGTCGCTGGTCTCGACCATCTGCGCCAGTTCGGCATTGCTCAGGATGTCAGGCGGCACATAGCCGAACACGCCGGTGATTGCGGCGTGGATCGGAGGCTTTCGAACCGTTTTTCGGGTTTTGGTCACGCTAATGCTTCGGTCCGGGGCGGGTCAGGTGCGAATTAGCAGGATGCATGGGGTATTGGTAGGGCAGATCGGGCCATCGGCTAGCGTCGGCCGCGCTGGGCGAAGTCCAGCACGATATCGGCGGCCTTGGCGCTCGGTGCTTCGCCCCCTACTCCCATGATCCCATCGAGCCGCGCGAAGGCCTCGACTTGGCTGCGGCGCTGCGGCGTGTCGGACAACAGTGGCGCAAGCGCCTGCGCCAGCCGATCCGGCGTGCACTGATGCTGGATGAATTCGGGCACGATATTCTCGCCAAGAACGAGGTTCGCCAGAATGACGCTGGTGAGATGGGCGTTGAGGCGGATCAGGCGGGCTAGAATCTCTTCGAAGGTAGAAATCCGATAGGCAGCAACCGTCGGCACCCCGGCGAGCGCCAGTTCCAGTGTGACCGTACCGGACGCGGCGAGTGCGGCCCGCGCGGCGCGAAAAGCGGCCCACTTGTCGGCTGGCGCCGTCACGATACGCGGCTTAATGGTCCAGCCGGAACTCGCGCGCCGGATTTCTTCCGAAAGATGAGGCAGCGTCGGAAGCACCAGCTCCATGGGACCGATTCTGTCGGCAACACGCCCAAGGGCTGCGCCGAATATGGCGGTCAATCGACGGATCTCGGTTGTCCGGCTGCCCGGCAGCACGAGCACGAGCGGAGGATTGTTGCGGCGGCGCTGGGCTTCGTCTGGATTAGGTCGTAAATCGCCGAGGCGTTCGATCAACGGATGACCAACATAAGTGCATGGAGGCCCGCCCAGGCGTTCATGTACTGCCGGCTCAAAGGGCAAGATTGCAAGCACGTGATCAACATAAGCGCGCATGGCGCGCGCGCGGCCAGACCTCCAAGCCCAGACCGATGGTGAAACATAGTCGATAATCGGAATTGACGGCAGATACCGGCGTACGCGGCGCGCGACGCGGTGAGTGAAGTCCGGGCTGTCGATAATGACGAGGGCGCCAGGATTCTTGGCGACGATGGCGTCCGCAGTCTGTCGAATTCTGCGGAGAATTGCCGGCAGGCGACGCGGAATAGCGCTTACCCCAACGATGGAAAGCTCCTCAATGGGGAACGGACTTATCACACCCGCGGCGGCCATGGCACGTCCGCCGACACCGGCTAGATCGAGTTCGCTGGTGGATCGCTGCCGAAGCGCGCGGATCAAAGCCCCGCCGAGCGCGTCACCGGATTCTTCGCCCGCAACGAGATAGATGGAGGATGGCGGCAACGCCGGCGCGGTCATCGCGCGCCACCGTCTTCCGACACTCCTGCAATGAAGATCCCTGCCCGGTCCGCCGCGGCAATCGTCACGGCCGCCTCCGCGATGATGGTACTTCCGGCACTCACCGCTATACCCGCCAGCCCCGCTTTGGCGACATTCTCGACGGTCCTCGGACCAATCGACGGCAAATCAAAACGCCGGTCCTGCCCTGGCTTGGGCGCCTTGACCAACACACCGACTCCGGGTGGCGGCGCCACCCGCCCCAGGCGGCGCAACTCGGCGACGCGCGCAATCATATTATCGGTGCCCTCCGCCGCCTCAACGGCGAGGACCTGATTGTTGGCAACAACCGCGGCCTGTCCGATATCGAACGGCCCGAGTGCGCGGATTGTTTCAAGGCCCCGAACGATGTCTGCGTGGTTTCCAGCGGACGGCCGAAAATGACCAAGTGCTCCGTCTGAGACAAAAACCTCCGGCGCCACCTGATCGAGGCCAACGATGCGAAACCCGGCATCTTCGGCCATCTTGGCAAGTCCTCCAAGCAACCGATCATCACCGCCGCGATAAGCGCGGATCAAGCTAGGCATCAGTTTGATCGTTTGCCAATCCAGACCTAATTGCCTGATTGGAGGCCTCACAACCGAGCCGATAAACAAGACGTCGCGGCAGCTTTCCGAACGCGCCAGACGAAAGAAGTTCCCAATTTGACCGATGACGATCCAGTGGTGAGCGTATTTCTCAATGACGTCCGCAGCCGCCCAACCCTTTAGCCCAAATAAAACAGGCCGCCGGCCCTGCCGCGTGACTGCTTCGGCAACCGCACCCGGAAAGCTGCCGCCGCCGCAGATGATTGCGAGCGGGCTTGCGCGCTGGATTGCGTCAGCCATGTATCAGCTCATCAAGCGGCGCCTTCACCGCGCCCGTCGTTCCAGCGCCCGGCTCGTGGCCGCATCAGCGAGCGTTTGCCGCCCGCGCGAATGAAGGCAATGATCTTGCCTACCAAAGGATCGCCTGCAAACTCGCGCTCGACCGCGTCGATGCGTTCGGCAATTCGTCCTTCAGTGAAAAACAGTGAGCGGTAGGCGCGGCGTAACGTTCGCAATTCGACGCGGCTTGTACCGCGCCGCGTCAAGCCGACAACATTCAGCCCGACCAGCGCTCCGGTCTGGCCCAGCGCGAAGCCAAACGGAATGATATCGTCGCGCGCGGCCGACATCCCCGCCATCATCACGCCTTCGCCGATCCGCACGTATTGATGGATCGCAACATGCCCGCCAAGAAAAGTGAAATCGCCAACTGAGACATGACCGCCAAGCACCGTGCTGTTGGCGAGTATGACATCGCTGCCGACATGGCAATCGTGGCCGACATGCGAACCGGCCATGAAGAAGCAACGATCGCCAACGCTGGTGACGCCCCCGCCGTCCTCGGTTCCCGTGTTCATGGTGACGCTTTCGCGCAACTGGCAATTTGCGCCGATGATGAGCTTCGTCGCACTGCCGCGATAATGCACCGATTGTGGCGGCGTGCCGAGCGAGGTGAACGGATAGATGACAGTGCCTTCGCCGATCGTGGTCACCCCGGTGATGTGGACATGCGCCAAAAGCCGCGCGCCATCTTTAAGTTCAACCTGCGGACCGATCACACAATAAGGCCCAATCTCCACGCCGTTGCCAATGCGTGCGCCGTCGGCGATGCGCGCAGTCGGATCAATAGCCATTCATGCCTCGGAGATCACCGCGCCAACTTCAGCCTCAGCGATCAGATTTCCGCCGACCTTGGCTTCGGCCCGGTACCACCACATGTTGCGGCGGTGCGCGATCTTTTTGACGTGATATTCGATAGTATCGCCCGGCACCGCGGGCTTGCGAAATTTAGCTTTATCGATGGTCATAAAGTAGAATAGCGATTTTGCCCGGGCTGCTTCAGCCATCTGGCGCAAACACAGCACGCCCGCGGTCTGCGCCATGCCCTCGATCAGCAACACTCCAGGCATTACCGGATTGCCCGGAAAATGGCCCGCAAACTGCGGCTCATTGAAAGTGACGTTTTTGACGCCAGTGCCCTGCTCGTCACCTTGAATGTCCTTGACGCGATCGATCATTACAAACGGATAGCTGTGCGGTAGAAGCCGCAAGATCTCGCGGATATCCGCGGCTTCGATGCTTTCGCTGCTCATTCCTCGGTCTCCCGGTCGCCGACGGGACTGCGGCGAGCGAGCCTCCGCAGCGCCGCTATGCCCCGCCACCATTCGCGTTGCGGCTGCGCCGGAAAGCCAACCCATCGCGCCTTGGCCGGAACATCCGAGATGACTCCGGTGCGCGCTGCCAGCATCGCACCGTCACCGATTGTCACATGATCGGCAATCCCGACTTGGCCGCCGAGCACCACGTAGTCGCCAACCTTTACGCTACCCGATATGCCGGTCTGAGACACGATCAGACAATGCCGACCGATCAGGCAGTTGTGTCCGATCTGCACCAGATTGTCGATTTTGGTGCCCTCGCCGATGATGGTGTCACGGGTCGAGCCGCGGTCGATCGTGGTGTTAGCGCCGATCTCCACGTCATCCTGAATGATGACCCGGCGATTTTGTGGAATTTTTTGATGGCCTTGCGGACCCGGCAAATAGCCGAATCCGTCCTGCCCGATACGGACGCCGGGATGAATGATGACGCGATCGCCGATCAGTGACCGAAGAATGCTTGCGCTGGCGCCAATCGCACAATTGCGTCCGATGCAAACATCCGGTCCGACGACCGCACCTGCGGCGATCACTGTACCGCCGCCGATCTCGGCATGCGGGCCGATGACGGCAAGCGGATCAACGACGACACCCGCTTCGAGCCGAGCCGACGGATGCACGTACGCGCCGGCGCTGCGGCCACGCTCGCCAAATAGCGACGTCGGACGTAGTGCTTCCGGAAATAAGGCCCGAGCGACCGTCACGAACGCCCGATAAGGCTGGTCAATCACCAGCGACACGATTCCCTGCGGCACCAACGTCTCGAATCTGGGCGATACAAAGCAGGCGCCGGCACGCGTCTTCGCTATCGCCTCGGCATATTTGGAATTATCGAGGAAGCTGATATCCGCCGCGGTCGCCGTATCCAGCGGTGCAATATTTGCGATCCGCCGGTCGAGCGGATCGCCAGACCGCGGTTTGGCACGGGTGAGTGCCACGATCTCCTCGATCGTCAATCCGCGCTCAACGCGGAGCGTACCTGGTTTTCGCCCGCCCATGACGACAACAACCCGACCGCGATTAAAAGTGTGTTCCGCCGCCGAAGGCGAAGAACTGAGTGCGATCGTACGGCTGTTTCAGGAGCGGATAGGCAAAGTCGAAGCGGAGCGGGCCGAACGGAGAATCCCAGATGATACTGGCGCCAATCGACGCGCGTACCGCGTCGTCGTCCACGTACTGCATACCGCACTGACAAATAACAGTTCCGGAAGAGCACCGGTAAATGTCGTAGGCTGTTGACTTCGCCAGTCGCCGCATTCTGGGTTTCGCCTTTATATCCCCAAACCGAACCCGCATCGACAAACACCGCACCACGGAATCCTGTATCCTTCGGCAGGAAGTAGAACGGATATTGGAATTCAAGGCTTGCGCCCCAGTAATTCGTGCCGCCGAGCGCATCATTGGAATCACCGAAGGTGATATCGCGAGGTCCAATGCCGGCCGGGGCAAATCCGCGAACCAGATTCGGACCCATCTTGAAGTCGTCGAGCAGCCTTACGCCCTGGCCGTCCAGCCCCTCCATGTTACCCGCCTGAAGGTGCAGGATCCCGATCAGGTCAGGGACGACCTCGTAGTAACTATGGAAGTCAACGGTCTGGCGGATGTAGTCGACATCGCCACCAAGACCCGCGAAATCTTGTCCGAAGGTGAGCAACAGGCCGTTGGTCGGGCTCTTGTTATTGTCGAGTGTGTTGTAGGTCAGCCCATAGCCTGGGGCGGATGTCAAAGTCGCACCATTCGCGAGCTCGACGCGAACCGGCAATGAGGCCTGGCCGTAGGCAAAACAGTTTAATGCAGTAGCGGAGCCAGTAAAATTCGTCCAGCCCGCGGGGCTCAACGCACCACCAGTGTAGCCCGCCGCCGCTGCAGCGGCGATTGCATTCGGAGTTGCGAACGTCGAGGTAAAATCAGGGTTTATATTGTTACAGTCGTCCAGATAAGACGGCAGGGTGATCTTCTGCGTGTAAAGTGAATAGCGCAGTTGAACGCTCAAGTCTTCGCGGATTGGAATGCCAAATTTCAATGTGCCGCCGAACGACTCGGTACCGTAGGACAAGTAACTGTTAGCCAAAGTCTCCTTGGCAAAAAGATCGACGCCCGCACCAATTCTTTGGTCCAGAAAATATGGTTCGACAAAGTTGAGCTCGACGCCGCGAGTGTACTCACCATAGGTCACCGAGGCTTTGGCAAAGCGGCCAGTTCCGAGCAGGTTCCGTTCCGAGACTGACACAGTCGCCAGCCAGCCTTCCGCGGTCGAATAGCCGCCCATGATCGAGAAATCGCCAGTCGATTGCTCATCAAGGTCAATGTTGATCACCACGCGATCGGGCGCCGATCCGGGCTCGTTTGTGATCTTGACGGTCTTGAAGAAGCCGAGGTTTTTAATGCGTCGCTCGGCGCGGTCGATCAAGGCGCGGTTGTACGGGTCGCCTTCGGCTATATCGAGTTCACGCCGGATCACGTAATCGCGGGTTCGGATATTTCCGCGGATATTGATGCGCTCGATGTAAGCGCGGGTGCCTTCGTCAATGACGTAAGAAAGAGCGATCGTTCGTGTTTGCGGATTGCGGTCACCGCGCGGCCGCACGTTGGCAAATGGATAACCACGCCGCGAAACTTCGACCGTGATGTCTTCGACGGTCTTTTCGACCGCTTCGCCATTGTAGACGTCGCCCGGCCGGGTCAGCAAAATTGGCTTTAGCGATTGCGAGTCGACGGCGCGGACGTTGGACTGCACTTCCACATTGCCGAAATGATAGATCGGGCCTTCCTCGATCGAGAAGGTGATGATGAAGCCCTTCTTGGCGGGGTCGTACTCCGATGTCGCCGAAACCACCTGCACGTCGGCAAATCCGTGCTTGAGATAGAACCGCCGGATCAGGTCACGATCGGCTTCGATGCGATCGGGGTCATAGACGTCGGTGGTCTGGAGAAAGCTGAGCAAATTGGACTCGGAGGTCTTGATGACCTCTTTCAGGCGGTATGCCGAATAGGATTTATTGCCGACAAAAACGATCGATTTAACGCCGGTTTTCTCGCCCTCATTGACCACGAAGATCAGATCGACGCGATTGTTCGGACGGTCAATGATCTGGGGCGTTACCGTGACGTCAAAGCGTCCGCTACGCTGGTACACTTCGATGATGCGCTGCGTATCGGCCTGCACCTTGGCCTTGGATAGCGAGTCGCGTTCCTTGGACTGGATTTCTTCCTTGAGCTGGTCGTCTTTAAGACGGTGATTGCCCTCGAACTGGAGTTTGTCGATCACCGAAGATTCGACCACGGTGACGACGATATGGCCTCCCACGTGCGAGATGTGCACGTCCTCGAACAACCCCGAACCGTAAAGTGCTTTCAAGCCGGCATTGATTTTGGCGTCGTCGAGATGCTCGCCGGGCTCAAGCTTGAAATAAGAACGGACCGTATCGGCTTCGATCCGGCGATTGCCTTCAACGACGATGGCGTCGGAGCCCGCGCTGCTTGCGGCTGCTGGCGCTGCATACGCCACGCCGGCATCGAGGCCAACGCACCCTACCCCGAGGAGCAAGCCAGCGATGACCAGCCCCCGTTTTACCCACCCACTCATCCTCATTCGCAACGCGCCTTCATTCCCCTGATGGCCGCCCCTGATGGCAGGCAGCTGAGTTTATCTCCCCCGAACAGAACTATGGCGCTGATATTGCTGGTATTTTCTCCAAATCCCCACGCTCGCACGCTTTACCCCTTGCTCTTCCCCGACGTAGCAAGTGCGACTGCAAAATGGCCAATCTAGGACGTAGCCAAATGAACTATGTCATTGAATGTTGCAAATATCATCAACATCAAGACAACCGCGAGACCGATCCGAAACCCTACCTCCTGGGCGCGCTCCGATAGCGGACGGCCACGGACGGCCTCGACCAGGTAGAACAAAAGGTGTCCGCCGTCCAAGAGCGGGATCGGGAACAGGTTCATAAGCCCAATCGAGACCGACAAAACCGCGGCAAGATGCATCAAGGCACCAAAACCGAGTGTTGCCACCTGTCCCGATATTTCGGCAATCCGGATCGGACCGCCGAGTTGATTAGCCGCCTCCCGGCCGACGACCACGCCGCCGATGTAGCTCAGCGTCCGGTCGATTACGAACCAGGTTTCCTGCGCCCCCATCCACACCGCTTCCGGCGGCGAAACGGCCTGGTATTTCAGATCTTCCGGCGCGGTCGAACGGCGGATGCCCAATAGTCCGATACGATGGACATTGCCAAAAATGTCCTTTTCCTCGCTCAAAATCGGGGTGGCCGTAAGGACTTTATCGGTTCCGCCTCGCTTGATCGTGATTTGTAGCGATTCGCCTGCGCTTTCGCTGACCACGCGCTGCATATCGGAAAAATCGGTGATCGGGCTGCCGTTGATGGCTGTCACCAGGTCGCCAGGCTGGAAGCCTGCCGCTGCCGCCGCGCTGTCGGGTTGAACGGAGTCGACCCGCGCGCTCATGGTTTGCTTGCCATAAAACATGAACACGCCGGCGAAAATGACGATGGCCAGGAGGAAATTGGCCATCGGGCCAGCCACGACGATCGCCGCGCGCTTCGCTACCGATTGGCCGACGAAGCTCACCGACTTCTCGGTTGCCGACATTGCCGCAATCTGCGCGTTGTCCGGAGTGCTGGCGGCGCTGTCGTCACCGAAGAACTTTACGTAACCGCCGAGTGGAATAGCGGCGATCTTCCAACGCGTACCGCGCCGGTCGTTAAATCCGACGAGTTCGGGCCCGAATCCGATCGAAAACGCCAAAATCCGTACCCCGCACCATCGAGCGATCAGAAAATGTCCAAGCTCGTGGAAAAACACGACCAAGCTCAGCACAAAAATAAATGGCACCAGGTAGCCGATCAGGCCCCCACCAAGCGCGTGCAAATGCGAAAGAAAATACGAACCCATGATGGCCGCCGTCCCCGTTGCCTCGCCCGATACCGTTTATTAACGCTAGGAAGCCATTGCGGCAATTTCGGGTAGCAGGTCGGCGGCTATCCTTCTCGAAATATGGTCAATTTCGAGCGCCTCCTCGACGGATTGCGGCTCTTTCATCACGCCTTGCCGGTCTGCGGCATTAAGCGTCGCCTCGACGAGGGCCGGAATACCGGTGAACCCGAGCCGCCGGTCGACAAATTCGCGCACGGCGATCTCGTTGGCCGCGTTCAAAACGGTCGGCGCACCACCCCCGGCTGCAAGCGCGCGGCGGGCGAGAGCAAGCGCGGGGAAGCGAACCGGATCGGGTTCCTCGAACGTCAGACTTCCAACTTTGGCAAGATCGAGCCGAGGCGCCGGCGTCGCCATACGCGTCGGCCATGCAAGACAATGCGAGATCGGAATGCGCATATCCGGCGAGCCGAGCTGCGCAATCACCGAACCGTCGCGGAATTCGACGAGGCCATGCACCACCGACTGCGGATGAACAACGACATCGAGTTCGTCTGGCCGAAGCGCAAACAGATGATGGGCTTCGATCAATTCGAGGCCTTTGTTCATCAGCGTCGCGGAATCGATCGTGACCTTCGGACCCATGTCCCAGGTCGGGTGCTTTAGCGCCTGCTCCAAGGTTACTTTGCGAATTTGTTCGAGCGATGAGGTGCGAAACGGGCCCCCCGACGCGGTCAGGATCACCCGGCGCACTTCTTCGCGCCGACCGGAAGCGAGCGCCTGGAATACCGCGTTATGCTCGGAATCGACCGGCAGGACGGTGGCGCCGGCAGCAGCTGCGCGGCGCATGAACAGCGCACCGGCGCAAACCAGGCATTCTTTGTTGGCGATCGCGACCGACGATCCTCGTTCGGCCGCGGCGAGTGTCGGCTTCAAACTCGCGGCGCCGGTAATTGCCGCCATCACCCAGTCCGCGGGCCGCAGTGCCGCTTCGACGAGGGATTGCGGACCGGCGGCAGCTTCAATGCCAGAGCCCGACAGTTCAGCTTTTAATTCGGCGTAGGCCGACGGATCGCCAACCGCGGCGAAGCGGGCGCCGAGTTCACGCGCAAGCTTTGCCAGCGCGGCCGCACTGCGGTTCGCAGTCACAGCTTCGACGCGATAAAGCTCAGGTTCGCGTCGCAACAAATCGATAGTGCTTGAACCGATCGATCCGGTAGCGCCAAGCAGCGTCACCGATCGCGGCATCGGCGCGAGTTGCATTTTAGCTCGCGACCGTTTTTGCTGTGCTGGCTTCATCGGCACTACCATACCAGCAAGCCTTGGGCTGGCGCTTCCATCCCCTGCCGCAAGATTCCAATCAGAGCTGCGGCGAGCGCAGCAACGACAAAACCGTCGAGACGGTCCATCAGTCCTCCGTGGCCGGGTATCAATCTGCTGGTATCCTTGGCGCCGAACCGGCGCTTTATCGCGGATTCGAGCAGATCGCCGGCTTGCGTCAGGACCGAGAGCACCAAGGCGACAAGGCCTACCGCTGCAAGCTTCGTTATGCCGCTCGCATAAGCGACCATGGTTGCGGCGGCAACCCCCCCTATCAGCCCGCCGACCGCTCCCGCCCAGGTCTTATTCGGACTGACACTCGGCCAAAGCAGCGGACCGCCGATGCTGCGGCCTGCGATATAAGCGAAAATGTCGGTGGCCCAAACAGTTGCGACAATAAATAGAACCGCCGTGAGACCTAGATTGGGATCGCGCCTGATCAACGCGGGCGCAAGAAAGATAATGCCCGAATAGATAACGCCGCCCGTAGTCCAAAACGGTAGATTGCGCGCCGGGAAGCGCCGCGGCCAAGCCAACACCAGTCCGCCCGCGAGCAGCCCACCAATCACGACAGTTCCGGTTGCTGCTCCGGGCTGGTTAAATCCGATAAGCACCAGAGCGGCTAACACCGCGGCCAGCCCCGGCCATAGCACTCTGGCATCAGTGCCCCCGGTCACGAGGCCGCTCCATTCCCACAACACGGCAGCTGCGGCCGCCGCGCATAAAATGAAAAACAACCAACCGCCAAAATAGACGCACACCAGCACCACCGGCGCCAACACCGCCGCTGACACGACACGCAGCGTGAAATTATTCAGCCCGGTCCCTAACCAAGAAGGCTTTCCACCTGCGCCGGCGCTGGTCCGTTGGTCGGGCGTGGTCACGATCCGGTCTGGGCGATCAATCCGCCGAAGCGGCGTTCGCGCCGGCCGTATTCAGCCAAAGCGCCTTCCAGTGCCGCTCGATCGAAATCCGGCCAGTAAGTCGGCACAAAAACCAGCTCGCTATAGGCCGATTGCCACAACAGAAAATTTGACAGGCGCTGCTCGCCGCTGGTGCGGATGATGACGTCGGGATCGGGCACGTCCGGCGCGTCAAGATGTTGCGCCAGAAATTCGGGCGTAATGTCCTGCACCTTCATCCGTCCGCTAGCCACTTCTTCAGCGGCGCGTTGTGCAGCGCGCGCGATCTCTTGCCGGGCGCCGTAGTTGAACGCGACGATCAGTAAAAGCCCGTCGTTATTGCGCGTCAGATCTTCTGCTTCCTCCAGCAGAGAACTGATGTCGCGAGAAAGATCGCCACGCTCGCCAATGATGCGAACCTTGACGTTGCTCTTGTGCAGCTCGGCAAGATCGTTGCGGATGAAGCGCCGCAACAGCGACAACAGGTCCTGAATTTCAGACGCCGGCCGTGACCAGTTTTCCGAGCTGAAGGAAAAGATCGTCAGGATCGAAATGCCAAGCTCGCCCGCGGCACGCACCGTCTTGCGCAACGCTTCAACGCCGCGGCGATGGCCTTCGACCCGCGGCAAGCCGCGCGAAGCCGCCCAGCGCCCATTGCCATCCATGATGATGGCAACGTGGCGCGGAACCTCGAAGCCGCCCCGCCCGGCGTCCAGCGTCTGCTTGACCTCGCCCTTCGCGCTCAAACCGTCATGATCTCCTTTTCCTTCGCGGCCAGCATTTTATCGACATCTGCGATGGTCGCGTCGGTGGCCTTCTGCACTTCGCCCGACTGGCGGGTGTGATCGTCCTCGCTGATCTGGTGATCCTTCTCCATCTTTTTCAAAAGCTCGAGGCCGTCGCGGCGGACATGGCGCACCGCCACTTTCGCTGCCTCAGTGTATTTATGCGCGACCTTGACGATCTCCTTGCGACGTTCCTCGTTGAGCTCCGGAATGCGCAGCTTGAGCACCTGTCCTTCGGTCGACGGCGTCAATCCGAGATTGGCCGCAGCGATTGCCTTCTCCACCGCATGTACCATGGAGCGATCCCAGACCTGGACATGAAGCAACCGAGGCTCCGGCACGCTGATCGTGCTGAGCTGATTGAGCGGCATGTTGTTGCCGTAAGCTTCGACTTGCACGTGATCGAGCAGCGCGGTCGACGCGCGGCCCGTGCGCAAGCCGGAAAGCTCCTGCTTTAGTGATGCGATCGCGCCCTGCATGCGGCGCTTGAGATCGTTCACGTCGAATGCAGCTGCCGCCATGGCGCCCTCCAATTGGCCTTCCCGGCCTGCTTTCCCTCGGCTTTATCGAGCCCTGGAGAGGCTAGCCGACGGTGGTGAAGTGACCCTTTCCGCGCAGCACGGTTTCTATCGCGCCCTGCTCCCGGATCGAGAACACGATGATAGGCATACGGTTTTCCCGGGCAAGCGCGAACGCCGTCGCGTCCATGATCTTCAGGCTCTTTTCCAGCGCTTCCTGATGACTGATCCGGTCAAATCGGGTGGCGTTTGGATCTTTCTTCGGGTCCGCACTGTAGACCCCGTCGACATCGGTAGCCTTGAGGACGGCTTCGCAGCCCATCTCGGCGGCGCGCAGGATCGCCGTGGTATCGGTGGTGAAGTACGGGTTGCCGGTGCCGCCGGCGAACACAATGATGCGCTTGTCGTCGAGGTGCCGTAATGCACGCTGACGCTCGTAGGTCTCGCAGACCTGCGGCATTGAGAGCGCCGACATGGTGCGGGCGCTGACGCCGGCCCGCTCGATGGCCGCTTCAAGCACCAGCGCGTTCATAACGGTGGCCAGCATGCCCATGGCGTCGGCAGTCGGCCGGGACAGGCCCCGCTCGGAGATCTGGGCACCTCGGAGCACGTTGCCGCCCCCGACCACGACACCCAGCGCGATGCCAAGCTTGTGGGCGGCGATAAGGTCGGCGGCAAACCTGTCGATGGTCGGCTGATGAATGCCAAACTTTTCCGGTCCGCTCAGGGCTTCGCCGGAAAGCTTGACGATAACGCGCCGGTAGCTGGCCTTATCCATAAGAACGATTTGCCCCAACCGCCGTCATGAGCCGCCAAATCCGGCGGCAGGTGCGGTAGGGCTATCGCATTTGCGCGCGAAACCCAACCGCAGAACGGCTATTTAGTGAGTACTGGCCAGAGCCGCCACTTCGCCACCAAAGTCACCGGTTGGCTTGTCGATGCCTTCGCCAAGCGCGAAACGGGCATAGCCCGTGACCTTGATCGGGCCACCGACCTTGCCTTCGGCCTCTTTGACGGCCTGAGCGACCGACTTCTTGTCGTCGAAGATAAAGCCCTGCTCAAGCAGACAAACCTCCTTGTAGAAGGTCTTCAGGCCGGACTCGACGATCTTCTCAATCATATTCGCCGGCTTGCCCTGTGCCTTGAACTTGTCGGCGAGCACGGCCTTTTCCCGTTCAACGACCGCCGGATCGAGGCCGGAAGGATCAACCGACTGCGGATTAGCCGATGCGATATGCATAGCCACCATCCGGCCGAACGCCTTCAACTCGTCGGCATTGCCGGTGGACTCCAGACCGACGATCACGCCGATCTTGCCGAGACCATCGACCACTGAGTTGTGCACGTAGCTCGCCACCACGCCCTTGCTGACCGAAACTTCGCCGGCGCGGCGCAGCGTCATGTTCTCGCCGATCTTGGCGATCGTGTCGGCAATGGATTCAGCGACGGTGATGCTGCCCGCTTTCGCGGCGAGGATTTTCTCGACGCTGGTGCCGGCATCCAGCGCCACATCGGCGATCATTTTCACCAGGCCCTGAAACAGATCGTTACGTGCGACGAAGTCGGTCTCGGAATTGACCTCAACCACGACACCCTTGGTGCCGCGGATCGCAACGCCGACAAGACCATCGGCGGCGACCCGGCCGGCCTTCTTCGCGGCCTTCGAGAGGCCCTTCTTGCGCAGCCAATCGACCGCGGCATCGATATTGCCGTCGGTTTCGTTGAGCGCTGCCTTGCAGTCCATCATGCCGGCTCCGGTGGAGTCCCGAAGCTCTTTCACCATGCTTGCGCTGATGTTCGCCATTTCAGTCGGTCCTTATCTGTCATACTTTCCTAAGGGCGAAATGGCGAAGCAATCCCTGCAAAACAAGGATTGCTCCGCGGAACTTGTCATCGGGATGCGCGACTTCGCGCGGTCCCGCTGATTCGTAACGACGGCTGGGCTTATTCGCTTTCCGCCGTCAGTTCCTTCGCCTTGGCAATCCAGCCATCGACGCGGCCCGGCAGTCCGACCTCTTCGCCAATATTATGCGCAGCGGTCGGTGACAGTTGGGCGATCTGCGAATAGTGGAAGATGCCGAGATCGTTGAGTTGCTTTTCGATCGCGCCGGACACGCCTGTCAGCTTCTTGAGGTCGTCGGCAACGCCGCGCGGACCGGACAACTGCTCGAAGCCGAGCTTGTTCTCCGGCGGCAATTCCTCGACCACCGGCTCGGCATGCGCGCCGACGTCGACGCCGGTCGAGCCCTGCGCCCGCGAGATGCCGTCGAGCGCCGCTTTCGCGATCAGGTCGCAATAAAGCGTGATGGCGCGGCTGGCGTCGTCGTTGCCCGGTACGACAAAGGTGATGCCTTGCGGATCGCAGTTAGTATCGACCACGGCGGCGACCGGCACGTTAAGCCGGCGCGCTTCCTTGATCGCGATATCTTCCTTGTTGGTGTCGATCACGAACAGCAAGTCGGGCAACCCGCCCATGTCCTTGATGCCGCCGAGCGCGCGGTCGAGCTTGTCGCGCTCACGCTGCAAGGTCAGCCGTTCTTTCTTGGTGTAGCCCTGAGCCTCGTTCGAGGCGAGCATCTCTTCAAGCTTGCGCAGCCGCTTGATCGAATTGGAAACGGTCTTCCAGTTCGTCAGCGTGCCGCCGAGCCAGCGCGAGTTGACGTAATACTGCGCGCAACGCTTGGCCGCGTCCGCGATGGCGTCCTGAGCCTGCCGCTTGGTGCCGACGAACAGGATGCGTCCGCCCTGCGCGACAGTGTCGCTGACCGCTTGCAGCGCGCGATGCAACATCGGCACCGACTGCGTCAGATCGACAATGTGGATGTTGTTACGGGTGCCGAAGATGTACTCGGACATCTTCGGATTCCAACGATGGGCCTGATGGCCGAAGTGCACGCCAGCTTCCAAAAGCTGGCGCATGCTGAAGTCTGGCAGCGCCATTATGTATTCTCCGGTTGATCCGCCGCGGACCGAGAGCCCGACCCTTATTGGCCGGACACCGGAAGGCTGTAAGGCCAAGGTCCGCGTGTGATATTGCGCGCCTTATATAGGCATCGGAGGGGTTGAGGCAACCCGAACTTGGGGTGAGGCTACTTCCGCAACTCCGCGGCTCTGTGTACGCTCAAAGCAATAAAAACGGGTGTTTTGGGGAGGCTACCATGCCGGTCGCGCGCCGCGGTTTTCTCAATCTGGCGGCTCTCAGCGTGGCTTTACCGGCGTTTGCGCGCCAATCGTGGGCCGAATCCTACCCCACGCGGCCAGTCCATATCGTTGCCGGTTATCCGCCCGGCGCGGCGCCTGACATCATCGCGCGGCTCATAGGCCAGACGCTGTCGGACCGGCTGGGCCAGCAATTTATCGTCGACAACAGGCCCGGCGCAGCGAGCAACATCGGCTCGGAATTGGTCGCGCATGCGACACCCGATGGCTACACGCTCCTGATGACGGTCTCGACCAATGCGGTAAATGCGACGCTCTACAACAACCTCAATTTTGATTTCATCCACGACCTCGTCCCTGTCGCTGGCATTTGCAGCACGCCGTTTCTGATTTCGGTGACGAACAGCTTCCCGGCCAAAACGGTTCCTGAGCTGATCGCCTACGCCAAAGCCAACCCCGACAAGATCAATTTTGCCACCCACGGCGTCGGCACCGGGCCGCATGTGGCCGGCGAGCTCTTCAAGATGATGACCGGCATCACGCTGGTCCACGTGCCTTACAAAGGCAGCTACGCCAACGACCTGATCAGCGGACAGGTCCAACTGACCTTCACGCCGATCGCCGAAAACATCGAGTTTGTCAGATCCGGAAAGCTGCGGGCGCTTGCAGTGACGACCGCCAAGCGCTCCGCCGCATTGCCGGACGTGCCGGCCATCGGCGAGTTTGTGCCGGGCTACGTAGCGGCGGGCTGGTATGGCTTGTGTGCGCCGCGCGGAACCAGCAACGACATCATCGCAACACTGGCCAAAGCGACTTTGGCGTCCGATGCCGATCCCACACTCAAGTCGCGTCTGGCGATACTCGGCGTCGAACCGATGCCGCTGGACACCGCGGCGTTCGGCAAGTTCATCACCAGCGAAACGGAAAAGTGGGCGAAGGTCATCCAATTCTCCGGCGTGAAGCCGGAGTGATCGGCCATCACGCCGGCTGTAGTGCACTCTGATCGCGCACCACGTCGTTGACGAACAGCCAGGTGCGGTCGACGAACGGCGGCGGCGAATCCTTGCGGTTATTGTCGAACTGCTCGCGCGATTTCAGCGTCACCCAGTCGGTGCGCGGCTTGCGCTCGATCGGGTAAGCCAGCAACGCCGCCTCGACATCACCGGCGTGGCGCGCAAGGAGCCTCGCCAGCACATAACCGTCTTCGATCGCCATATTGGCGCCCTGCGCCAGCGTCGGCATGGTCGGATGCGCGGCGTCGCCAAGCAGCGTGACCCGTCCCCGCGTCCATTGCGGCAGCGGATCGCGATCGTAGATGCCCCATTTGTAGATGTGCTCGACGTGGCGGAACATTTCCAGCAACTGCTCGTTCCAGCCCCTCTTCGCCGCTATCAGTTCTTCACTGCTCGACGGCACCGACCACGATTCCTCGACCCATTGTTCGCTGACGTGGCCGCCGAAAATGTTGAGTTTGTCGCCTTTGGCGCCGATCGGATAGCAAATGACGTGACCGTTCGGGCCGATCCAGCCGAAATATTCACCGTGCGGAACCGCCACCTCGCCGCCCGGCCCAATCCGCGTCGGAACGCAATCCATTGGCACGATCGCGCGCCACGCCACCATTTCGGTAAAGCGCGGATGACCATCGCCGAAATGTTGCGCACGGATCGCCGAGCGGATGCCGTCGGCGCCGATCACGACATCGCCTTCCGCCGTTGCGCCGTCGGCAAAGCGTGCCACCGCCGTGCCGTTGACGGTATCGGCACCGACGCAATTGGCGCCGAGCGTGAGCGGCGTGTCACCGATCTCCCGGCGCAGCATATTGTGCAGGTCAATCCGGTGCGCCGACATATAAGGCGCACCGTATTTTTCCCGGGCCACCGTCTTGAGCGGTTGGCGGAACCGCAGCCGGCCTTCGTCCCAGGTGACCGACATGATGCTGAGCGGTTCAAACGCGTTGCGCATCAACTCGTCTTCGAGACCGAGCGCGCGCAGCACTTTCACGGCGTTCGGACCGATTTGCAGTCCGGCGCCGGCTTCCTCAAGTTTGGCGGATCGCTCGAAGATCTCGGACTTCAAAGCCGCGCTGTCTCAGCGCGATAGCGGCCGCGAGACCGCCGATACCGGCGCCGACGATGATGACGCGCAACGGACGTTCGGCTGATGACTGGCTCACACCTGCACATTGTGAACTAAAGCGCTTCCACCGTCACTACGCCACTGACCGCCTTGATCGCGCCGGCAATCTGCGGCGAGACTTTGAAGCGCCCCGGCAGTTTGACTTCGACCTCGCTGCCGTTGCCGAGGAGGAGGACCATGCTGACTTCGCCCTCACCCTGATCGGAACCGTTGCGCGCCGCTCCGCCGCGCTCGAGACGACGGACCAGACCGTCAATCGGGACCTCGTCACGCAAGAACACGCGCAACCCCTTCTGGGTTTTTGCCGCCGCGTCATCGAGCGGCTCGACCGACTGGATGCGCGCCCTCACCTCTTCGGCTTGAACTTCGGCGGTCAGGAACATCAGCACCGCGGTGCCGGGCTCCAGCAAGTCGCGGTATTGCGCGAGACCCTCGGCGAACAGAACAGCCTCGTAGTGGCCGCTCGGATCGGACAGGCCGATGATTCCCATCTTGCTGCCGGTTTTGGTGCGCCGCTCCATGCGCGACACCACGGTGCCGGCAACACGTCCGCCGCCGGTGCCTGCTTTCACCGCCTTGGAAAATTCCACCCAGGACAGCACGCGAAGGCGTTTCAGCGCCGCCGCATAATCGTCGAGCGGATGGCCGGTGAGGAAGAAACCGATGGCATCGTATTCCTTCCGCAGGCGATCGGCCGGCAGCCACGGCTCAACCGTCGGCAGCATCAACCGCTCTTTGGTGGCCGGGCCTGCGAACAGCTCATTCTGGCCAACGCTCTCATTCTCGTGCGCACGCTGTGCTGCGCCCATCACGGTATCGACGGCGGCATAGGCGCGCGCCCGGTTCGGTTCGAGCGCATCGAACGCCCCCGAAGCAGCGAGGCTTTCCAGCACCCGCTTGTTGACGGCACGCGGATTGATGCGGCGCGCGAAGTCGCCGAGATCGGTGAAAGGTTTGTCGCTGCGGGCAGAAATAACAGTTTCGACGGCTTGCTTCCCGACACCGCGCAGCGCCGCGAGCGCGTAATAGATCGTATTGCCCTCGACATCGAACTCGACGCCGGAGCGGTTGACCGAGGGCGGTTCAACCTTGATTGAAAGCCGCTCGGCTTCAGCGCGGAATTCGGCGAGCTTGTCGGTATTGCCCATTTCCAGCGTCATCGACGCTGCCAGGAATTCGACCGGATAATTCGCCTTCAGATATGCGGTCTGGTAGGTGAGCAGCGCATAAGGCGCCGAGTGCGATTTGTTGAAGCCGTAATCGGCGAATTTCGCGCAGGCCTCAAAGATCGCCTCTGCATCACCGGTGTTGATGCCGCGTTCGGTCGCGCCGGACATGAAGCGCGTACGCTGCTTCTCCATTTCCGAACGGATCTTTCTTGCCCATGGCGCGGCGCAGCAGATCGGCTTCACCGAGCGAATAGCCGGCCAGGTCCTGCGCAATCTTCATCACCTGCTCCTGGTAGGTGATGATGCCGAAGGTCGGTTGCGAGGATCGGCTCAAGCTTCGGGTGCAGATAATCGGTCTTCTCGCGGCCGAGCTTGCGGGAGCAATAGGTCGGAATGTTCGCCATCGGACCCGGCCGATACAGCGCGACCAGCACGATGAGATCCTCGAAGCGGTCGGGCCGCATGTCGACCAGCGCGCGCCGCATGCCCTGACTTTCCACCTGGAAGATGCCGACTGTTTCGCCGCGGGCCAGCATCTCGTAGGTCTTGGCGTCATCAAGCGGTATGCGCAGCAGATCGATATTGATGTCGCGCCGGCGTAGCAGCCGCACCGCGGTGTCGAGCACGGTCAGGGTTTTGAGGCCGAGGAAGTCGAATTTCACCAGACCCGCCGGCTCGACCCATTTCATATTGAACTGAGTGACCGGCATATCCGATTTCGGATCGCGATAGAGCGGCACGAGTTCAGCGAGCGGCCGGTCGCCGATCACGATGCCGGCGGCGTGGGTTGACGCGTGACGGTTCAGGCCTTCGAGCCGCATCGCAATGTCGAACGCACGTCCGACAATAACGTCCCGGTCGCGCTCGGCCTGCAGACGCGGCTCGGTGTCGATCGCATTTTTCAGCGAAATCGGCGCGGCGGGGTTCTGCGGCACCAGCTTGCAGAGCTTGTCCACCTGACCGTACGGCATCTGCAACACGCGGCCGACGTCACGCAGCACGCCGCGCGCCTGCAAGGTGCCGAAGGTGATGATCTGGGCGACCCGGTCCTGACCGTAGCGCTGCTGCACGTAGCGGATCACCTCGTCGCGGCGTTCCTGACAGAAGTCGACGTCGAAGTCCGGCATCGAAATGCGTTCGGGATTGAGAAATCGCTCGAAGATCAGGCCGAAGCGGATCGGATCAAGGTCGGTGATGGTCAGCGCATAAGCCACCAGCGAACCGGCGCCGGAGCCGCGGCCCGGCCCGACCGGAATGCCCTGCGCCTTGGCCCACTGGATGAAGTCGGCGACGATCAGGAAGTAGCCCGGATATTTCATCCGTTCGATGACGCCGAGCTCGTAATCGAGCCGCTGCTGGTAGTCTTCCGCAGTCTGCCCTTGAGCGAGGCCGTGAACGGCGATGCGGCGCTCGAGCCCGGCGCGCGCCTGACGCCGCAATTCGGCGGCCTCGTCCACCGGTTCGGTGGTCTCGCCAACACTGAACCGCGGCAGGATCGGACCTTTGGTCATCGGGCGGTAGGTGCAGCGTTGGGCAATCTCGATCGTCGCGGTGAGCGCTTCCGGCAAATCGGCAAACAGTTCCGCCATTTCGGCGCGGGTCTTGAACCGGTATTCCGGCGTGAGCTGGCGCCGCTCGCCGTCAGCGATCAACCGGCCTTCGGCAATGCAAAGCAGCGCATCGTGCGCCTCGTAATCGTCGCGCGTTGCAAAGAACGGCTCGTTGGTGGCGACCAGCGGGATTGAGCGGCTGTAACCGAGCTCGATCAAAGCCGGCTCGACATTGCGCTCGCCCGGAGTGCCATGGCGCTGTAATTCGATATAGAGCCGGTCGCCGAATAGTTTTTGCAATTCGTCGCAGCGCGATAGTGCCAGTGCGTTCTGCCCGCCGGCGATCGCGACATCGAGCGGTCCGGTGAGGCCGCCGGTCAGCGCAATCAGACCGCCAGTCTGGCCGGCAAGCCAATCGAGCTTGATGCGCGGCCGCTCCTGCTGCGCTGTCTCGAGATAGGCGCGCGAGCACAGCTGCATGAGGCTGCGGTAGCCGTCTTCGCGGCAGGCGAGCAGCACAATGCGCGGCAGAGCATCGGCGATAGCGCCCGGACGCACTTCCTGGTCGCCAAAATCGACGCCAAGCGCACAACCGACGATCGGCTGTATTCCGTAGCCGGCCATCTTTTCAGAGAATTCCAGCGCACCGAACATGTTGTCGGTGTCGGTGAGCGCGAGCGCCGGCTGGCGATCTTTTTTGGCAAGTTCCGCAAGGCGCGCAATCGTCAGCGCGCCCTCCAGCAGCGAATAGGACGAGTGGACGTGCAAGTGAACGAAGCCGAGTTCAGATCGGCCAAGTTTTGCTGCCATAGGGCTCAGCGCTCGCGGTCAACCAATGCGGTAACGAATCCTGGGCGGTGAGGATGAGCGATAGCGAGCGGCGCTGTCCATCACCGCGGTACGCGGCCCACAGGTTCCCACAGAGAATCTCGCCGCGCATAGAAACTTTGCATACACAAGGAACTCTTAGGCCCGCGCACCGGCGGGTAGGCGCTCACAATACGCCCAGCACCTGGGTCCAGACGGCCACCATAGCCAGAAAGAGCGTGATCGACGCGAGCGCCATAGCCTCTTCAACGACGGACTTCATCATAACTAATCTCCCCTTTGTCTCGTGAACGTAAGGGGAACATAGTTCTTTGTTTGTTCTCTCGTCAAGTGGGGTACTGGCCGGGGCCAGTACCTCAAGTAGGGGTAGTGGGTCAGTTTGAATTGTGGCGATGAGGGTTAATTCGGTTATCGGTCCGGACCAGCCACGCGAACAGACAGAAACCAGCGAACGTCCCTATGCCCGCTCCTATCGGCACAGCACCCAGTAAGGCGACAATGAGGATGAGCGACGCTAGATCGCCGACAGGCTCCTGACCACCGAAAGTCCGTATCACTCCAGCGAATACAGGAATCCCGATAATCAAGCTGACCAACAGGCCACAAAATACCGAGATAGCTAAGCGCAGTTTTATGCCATTCGTTGTTTGTGTAGCCATGCAGTGAACTCGTTCCTAATCCACCGCCCAGCTTCGCCTTCCGTCGCAAAGCCTTCAATACGATCTACGGTGCCATCCGTGAGCGTGGCGCGCACATACCAGCCGCCACCAATTGCCCACTGTATAACCTCGAAAACTGGTTTGTCGGCCCGTTTGCGCTTGGCCTCGAAAGCGTGCCCCCCCTATCAGTCCGCCGACCGCTCCCGCCCAGGCCCCGGATTCCTATCCAACTTGTAATCCGGCCTTTCGAACCGCGTTGTCGCTGCCAGCCACTCACATGGGCGAGCACACAATTGATAATGGAGACGGATCATGAGGCGCATTCTATTAGCCACAGCCGTGCTGTTGTTTTGCGGCGCAGTTAGCGCACAGGCTGACGCGACGACTTTGAAAGCGGTCCATCCGCCGCATCGCAACATCACGTTCCACAACACCGTTCGGTCCACCAAAGTTGTTGGTGTCGTCCCAAAGCGGGTGGCAAGCGGTATCCCTGTGAAGGGCAACTTCATCGATCCGGATACGGGCCTCCACTGCCACAATACCGGTTGGGCTACGATTTGTGACGGTGGTGTTGCCAGCGGCGGTGAAGGCCCGTCAGCCACTGACGAGGCTGCTGAAGCGGCGGCTCAACAAGCATCTCAGGATGCCACAGATATCACGAACGCCGGGATTGCTCAGACGGTGCAAGGCATCAACGGGCCGTGAAACCGCTTCCCTGAAAAATCCCGATCAAAGCCGGAGAAAAATGAGGCCGCCTCAGTTGGCGGCCTCTTTCATTTGAACGCAGTTGGATTTTTGGCAGTCCATCTTTTGAGTATCCGGTAATTATCGCCGCCATCTATTGCTGTGCTCGGACAAGGACCGGGGCTCCCCGGATTCCTATCCAACTTGTAATCCCGCTTTTCGAACCGGTTTGTCGTCGGCGCCCACCCACATATGCGAACACCCGATTGATAACGGAGACGGGTCAGACATTTCGAGGAGAAAGCCCATGAAAACACCGACAAAATTGACCCTTGCGGTTGCGATCTTGGCGATAGGAATGGTTTCGAGCGCCAGCGCTTCGACGCACGGTAAGTCAACATATTACGATACCATCCGCCCTCACGGACACCCGCGTAGCGAAGCTATCTATAATGCGAACGTCAACGCCTGTTACAGTTCGTCGGGCGAAAGCCGCATGGCGGTTTACGACACCCCTGCTTTCAAGCAGTGCATGCTCTCACGCGGCTACCGCTTCGAATTCACAAAGGTGGTTCAAGACGCGCCGAGCGCTGCCACGAGATCGGTGGCGCAGCGGTCTTACAGCGGCCCGAGTGTCACCATCTCCATAGGCGGCGGCGGCGATGACGAAGCTGCCAGCACAGCGGCTGAGAACAATGACTGGGCCGCTCAACAAGAGCAGAGCGCGATGGACGCGGCGAACGCGGGCTATGCTCAAGATGCCGCAACCGCGGCTGCGAACGTTGCGGCGGCTGCAACCTTCGACGCGCAGATGACGGTCGGCAATTAGTTCTGCTCCAGCTAAACGTTGAGGCCGCCTCAGTTGGCGGCCTCTTTCATTTTGCAGGTACCTGAAAAATTTGATACCGGCCCGGTTTCCTGCCGGCATTGCACGGGGTCTTCCACAGCTTCCCCGTATCGGTGGGCGCTAAGGGGCCACTACCTCAAGTCGCGCGAAAATAGGGGCTTTTGAATTTTGGCGGAGAGGTTAATGCGGATCTTGGGATAATTTAGCCCGTTTTGATCTTGACTACCGCCACTGCATATTTATACAAAATTTACGCCAGCGGGGGCGCGCCGGAAATGGCGCAATGCGGCAACCGAAATCTCTATCCCTAGAACAGGCCACGGCACGGCCGCCTTGTACGGCCTGCAAGTCGCCCACGAGGCTGGTGGGCTTCAAATCGCACCGTCCCGATAAGGACCTGTGCACATTCGCGTGCACCCGTTGCGATCGGCAAGAAACCTACGAAGTCGGGTTTGAATAGCAGGCCGATTCCAAACGCGGACGCCAAACATGGACGCGAATTAATTTGTAGGACTCGCAGCCATCGCTCACAAAGGCGGGGTGATCACTGGCAATCGTCGCCCCCGCTGGTGATCGCAGTAGAGGCGGGTCGCAAGGCCCGCCTCTTTGCTATTGGAGCGTCGGGATACGTCTAGCGGCATCGCAGGCGTGAATTCCGCGTGGCGCCCTAAGGGCGCCTGGTCACTTCGCGTAGCCTTGCGATCTCAGCCAGTCTATGCGGCGAGATCCCGCCAGCCATTCATCGACGTCGGCTTTGCTCTTAAGCCCTTTAATGTACCTGGGTTCTTCTCCCGGATACTCCGCCAGGATTTGCCAATCGTCCTCAGCAATCCGCTGCATTTTGAAGGTGACTCGGGGTTTTGCCATGACGCGGAATATGCTCCGTCCGGCCCAAGCCGCAAGCCCTATTCCGGGTTAGTTGACGCCAATTCACATCAACTAGGTGCATAAAGGGGATTGTGCAATCAATAGTATTTCAATCACTGCTAGTCCAAAGTTTCCTGGGCCTTGCAACTTTGCGGGCTAGTGGGAAGGCATGAAATGTGGACTATCGTTGTATTCTCGTTTTTAGCCGCGGGAACCGGCGGCACAGCAACGGCAATCGCCAGTATTCCTGTCACCGTTGATAAGCTGACATGCGACGACCAAGCCGCTCTGCTTACGTTCGACGGCAGTCTTGGCGGCGGCGCACCCGGCAATAGCTACAAAATATTCGCCAAATGTATTGAGACAAAGAAGGACTGAGGCAAACAAACACGATTGGTCACGAAGCCGAGCCCGTCATGCCCATTAGTACGTTGAGCGGTTCGGCCGTCACCAGACCCATACCGCGACCGCAGTACCAAGGGCCATTACGCCAACTAGGGCCACGATCACGTACAACATAAGGGTTTCCATGCGACGACTATGCGCGCTTCGGGTTCCCTTTACTACGCTGCGTTACTCGAGCTGCCTTTGTTATTGCAGCGCAGCGCATCGACCGTAGCCAAGCCGCTACAGGACTCTGATAAGCCAGTCCATGAAGGCGTTGAAGGCGTCCGGGTCGAACAGAAAGTACGTCATGGCCGCCAAAGGGGCAGCTACAGCCAGGATTTCGAGGCTGTAGCGGACGGCTTTCCTCGCGTTGGGCATGTTCGCAAATCCGAGAATCCAGGCCGCAAGCCAATCCAAAGCGTGCGGCCGGGCTGGCATTGTTCATTCTAATCAGCGCCTAGTGAACCAAAGTCATAGACTCACCGTAAAATAAGACGCCGGGCAGATGAGCCCCAAGTTCAATCACGGAGGAGGGTTTATGAGAAAGCTTGCACTGACATTGTCGGTAGCCCTTTTGGCGCTGGGAACGATAGCGCTGTCGGCGAATGCGCAGACACAGAGCGCAGGCGCGGCCAGCGTTCATGCTTTGAAAAACGCGACGCCGATCGTTACCCAGGCGGCCTGTCGTGGCTTTGGCCCCTATTGCGGGCCGGGATTCACCCGCGTTTGCGGCCCGTACCGCTGCTGGTGCCGCGCCTGTTACTGATGAGTCTTCAATGAAGTTGAGGCCGCCTCCGGGCGGCCTCAAGCTTTATCACGACCAATCTTTATCACGACGACGTGTTCTCACGTCCGATGAATACCGCGCCGGTTTCGGCGTTAGTCTTGCCGTGTAACGCTTGTCCGGGAGATGGCCATGAAGCCTTTGCTGATCGCTTTGGGATTGCTGACTGCGACGTCGGTCTTCTGTGCGCCGGCGCAGGCGCAAAACTATCCGTGGTGCGAATATATCGGCGGCGGGAGCGCCGGTGGCGGAACGAACTGCGGTTTCGTGAGCTTCGATCAATGTATGCAGAGCGCCCGCGGCAATGGCGGCGACTGTCGACGCAATACGACCTATACGCCGCCGCCTGGCCCGCATCCCCATCCGGTGCGCAGGCAGAATTATTAATCGCGTTACGGCAGTTCGACCACCGCACCATCACGGATCGTCACGCGACGATCCATTTGCGCGGCGATGTCGAGATTGTGCGTAGCTATGACCGCGGCGAGGCCTGACGCCCGCACCAATTGACGAAGAGCCGCGAACACATGTCCCGCGGTGTGCACGTCGAGATTGCCGGTCGGCTCGTCTGCAAGAAGAATACGCGGCGCGTTGGCGACCGCGCGCGCAATCGCGACACGCTGCTGCTCGCCGCCGGACAGTTCCGTCGGCCGGTGTGTCAGCCGATCCTTTAAGCCGAGATAACTCAGCAATTCGGCGGCGCGTACGCTCGCTTCCCGCCGCGATAGGCCGCGCACCATTTGCGGCAACATGACATTTTCGAGCGCCGAGAATTCCGGCAGCAAATGGTGAGCCTGGTAGACGAAACCAATATCGGTGCGGCGGATCCGGGTGCGTGCGGCATCGCTTAAATTCGAGGTCGGCACCGCATCGATATAGACCTCACCGGAGTCAGGATGTTCGAGCAGGCCGGCGATATGCAGAAGCGTTGATTTGCCGGTACCCGACGGCGCGACCAGCGCCACCGACTCGCCGCCCCACACCGCCAGCTCTGCGCCTTTGAGAATATCGAGCGTCGATTCACCCTGACGAAAATGGCGGCCGATGCTGCGCAGGAAAATCAGCGGATGTTCTTCTTCGCCGGGAGTGGACGTCGTGGCCTCGGTTATGGTGGTGGTCTCGTCCATCGCGCCGGTCACTCGTAGCGAAGCGCTTCGACAGGATCGAGCCGCGCCGCCCGCCACGACGGATAAAGCGTCGCCAGCAACGAGAGACCGAGCGCCATCACCACAACGGCTGTGGTTTCACGGAAATCCATATCGGCCGGCAGTTTCGACAGGAAATAAAGTTCTGGCGAGAACAGTTCCGTATTGGTGAGCCACGACAGGAAATGCCGGATCAATTCGATGTTGAGGCAGATCACCATGCCGAGCAGGAAGCCGACCAGCGTACCGACCACACCGATCGCCGCACCCGTGATGAGAAAGATACGCATGATGGAGCCTTGCGATGCCCCCATTGTGCGCAAGATGGCAATGTCGCTGCCCTTGTCTTTCACCAGCATGATCAGACCGGAAACGATATTGAGGGCTGCCACCAACACGATCAGTGTCAGGATCAGGAACATCACGTTGCGCTCAACCTCGAGCGCGTTGAAGAACGTCGCGTTACGCTGGCGCCAATCGATCATGTAGATCGGCCGCGCCGCGGCGTCGGTGACGAGCTTGCGGAAATCGTCGATGTGGTCCGGATTGTCGGTATAGACCTCGATCGCGGTGACATCGTTGTTGCGGTTGAAATAAGCTTGAGCCTCGGGCAGCGGCATGAACACGAAAGCGGCATCATATTCCGACATGCCGATCTCGAACACCGCTGCGATCTTGTAGGACTTGATCCGCGGCGTCGTGCCCATCGGCGTAACGGCGCCCCGCGGCGCAACCAGCGTCAGATTGTCCCCTGCCCGTACCGAAAGCTGCTCCGCAAGCCGCGAGCCGATGGCGAGCCCTTGCGCCTGATCGAAGCCGTCAAGCGTGCCCTGTTTGATGTTCTTGGCAATCGACGTCAGCTTGGCGAGATCTGCAGCGCGGATACCGCGCACTAGCACCCCGACGCATTGAACGGCGACGAGGCCAGCGCCTGGCCTTCGACAATCGGCGCGGCCAGACGCACGCCTGGAATCTTGGAAACGCGATCGGAGACCGCTTCCCAATCGGTCAGTGGCGACTCCAGCGGCTGGATCAGGAGATGGCCATTGAGCCCCAAAATCTTGGTCAGCAGTTCCTGACGGAAACCGTTCATCACCGCCATGACGATAATCAGGGTGGCGACGCCAAGCATGATGCCAAGGAAGGAGAACCCGGCGATGACCGAGATAAATCCTTCTTTGCGCCGTGCACGCAGATAGCGCAGCGATAGCATCCATTCGAAAGGTGCAAACGGATGGGTGCCGGTCGAATTGGCCATTCAGGTCAGGTCCCCGCGATCACTCGGAGTTTCACACGATTCTGGCGCTTTCAAGCCTAGAAACGTCGCACCACTGCACCGCAGCACACAGACTTGTCGTAACGGGCGCGTTGCGCACAGGCTTACGTCGTCAGGCGAACCACGGCATCGGCGGGCGACATCAGTTCCCGGGAACCGTCGGAACGGCGCTTGACCTCGACTTTGCCCTCGGCGAGCCCACGAGGGCCGACAAGAACCTGCCAGGGAACGCCAATCAGGTCGGCCGTAGCGAATTTCGAGCCCGGCCGTTCGTCAAGGTCATGGTAGAGCGTATCGACGCCTTTGGCCTCGAGTTCCGCATAAAGCTTTTCACAAGCAGGGTCGGTATCGGCGCCGCCCTGCTTGAGGTTGAGGATCATCGCTTTGAACGGGGCGACGGCTTCCGGCCATTTGATGCCGGCGTCGTCATGGGAGGCCTCAATGATGGCGGCGACCAGCCGGCTCGGCCCGATTCCGTAGGAACCCATGTGGACCGGCTGTTCGGTACCGTCGGAGAGCGTCACAACCGCCTTCATCGGCTCGGAATATTTGGTGCCGAAGTAGAAGATATGGCCGACCTCGATGCCGCGTGCCGACACTTGTTTGTCCGCCGGCAATGCACCGAATGCGCCCGCGTCGTGCTTTTCCGATGTCGCCGCATAGAGCGACGTCCACTTGTCGACGATCGACTGCAAACGTCCGACGTGGGTGAAATCCACATCCGCGCCGGGAACTTCGAAGTCGAGATAGTCCTTGTGGCAGAACACCTCGCTTTCGCCGGTGTCGGCCAAAATGATGAACTCGTGGGACAGATTGCCTCCGATCGGCCCGCTCTCGGCAACCATCGGGATGGAACGCAGCCCCATTCGGGCAAAGGTCCGCAGATAGGCGACAAACATCCGGTTGTAGGCGTGCTTGGCGCCTTCGAAATCGACGTCGAACGAATAGGCGTCCTTCATCAGGAACTCGCGCCCGCGCATCAGGCCGAAACGGGGCCGCACCTCGTCCCGGAACTTCCACTGGAGGTGATAAAGATTAAGCGGCAGATCCTTGTAGGAACGCACGTAGCTGCGGAAGATCGCCGTGATCATTTCCTCGTTTGTCGGGCCGTAAAGCATCTCGCGATCATGGCGATCCTTGATGCGAAGCATCTCCTTGCCATAGGCCTCGTAGCGGCCGCTTTCGCGCCAAAGCTCGGCCGACTGGATGGTCGGCATCAGAAGCTCGATGGCGCCGGCACGGTTCTGTTCTTCCCGCACAATCTGGCAGACCTTGTGGAGCACCCGCAGACCGAGGGGGAGAAAGGCATAAATCCCCGCCGCCTCCTGGCGAATCATTCCGGCGCGCAGCATCAGCCGGTGGGAAGCGATTTCAGCTTCCTTGGGTGTCTCGCGCAGGTTGGGCATGAAGAACTGGGAAAGGCGCATGAATTCTCTTCAGGATTCTTAGGGATTCGGCTCAGGCCCGGCGCAGTGAAGCCGCAAGGCTGCTGGAAACACAAGTCCCGGGTTTTGGCCCGGGTTTTTTGGCCTGATTTTAGCCCAGGATTTGGACCCCAGTTTTGTTTGCAATGCAGCAAATACAGAAGCTAAAAGTGGTATTTATTTGCTCCCGTGCATCGGTATTCTCGTGACAACCTCGGGTCGATCAACTAACAATGCCAGCGCAGTCTCGAAGCCACGCGCGATAAATCGCGGGAAGATCGGGAAAGCGGTCCAAGTCTTGGGAGGATGCCCCGAACGCGCAACGTTCCGCAAAAGCGGAAAGAAGCGAGGACCGTAACAGAGTCCCGCGTTAATCAGGGTTTCGGACGAGGATTTTTAAGCAGGGCGTTCGCCCTGCTTTTTCTTTTGCCCTTTCGGACGGTCTAAAAGCCGATTACGCGAAGATATCGCCCGTTACTTCAATGGCGGCCTTTAAGATATTGTATTGGCTTCATTTTTGGTCGCCGCTGTAATCCACCATATGCAATCCGAACGGCGACAATAGGCCTTCCAGCGTGATCAGCCGCTCGGAATAGACAACGAAGAAACCGGCGTAGACCACCACCGAAACCAGCGTCGTCCACACCAGCTTGCGACCCACGTTCGGCAGCGCCGGCGCACCCGGATCGGTGCCGGGGGCAACCTTGCCCTCCTCGTCCTGGCGGTGGACACCAAACGGCAACACGGCAAACAGCGTGATCCACCAGATCAGGAAGAAAATCGCGACCCCGGTCGCAACTGTCATCAGGCCTGCTCCAGTTCGACAAGCGTGCCGGAGAAATCCTTGGGGTGCAGGAACAGCACCGGCTTGCCGTGGGCCCCGGTCTTCGGCTCACCGTCCCCAAGGACACGCGCGCCGGCCGCCTTGAGCGCATCACGCGCGGCGCGGATATCGTCGACTTCGTAGCAGATGTGATGCATCCCGCCGTCCGGATTGCGCTCGAGGAACTTGGCGATCGGTGACGCATCGCCAAGCGGTTCGAGCAGCTCAATCTTGGTGTTCGGCAAGGTAATGAAAACTGTGGTCACACCATGGTCCGGCTGCGGCACGGCGGCCGAAACCACCGCGCCCAAAGTGTCGCGGTAGACCGCCGATGCCTTGCCGAGATCCTTTACCGCGATGGCGACGTGATTGAGCTTGCCGATCATTCCTTACCCTCTCCTGCTGCCCGGCAGTGAAAGATGCTTATCGCCCGAACTTGGACTTTAGCTGATCCCGGATCGGTCCGAGAATGCTGGTCTTCTGCTTTTCCGCACTGGCCAGGATCTCCTGGACGATGTCCTTGGGCGAACGCCCGCTCCAGCCGGCGTCGCGGAAATAGATATTGGCCGCATGGCCGACGACATAAGTGCTCCAGGCGGCGGCGAGCCCTTGCGGCACCGCGGTGATCAAGGTGCTGGTGCCGAACGTCACCGTGCGCAACAGGTCGGCTGCGACGTGCAGGCCGTATTCCGCGGCGGCGGTCAGCCCCCAGGCTCGCAATATCTCCAGCACCATGCTTTGGGCGTTCTTGAGCGAGAATTCGGTGCCATAGATGGCGCCGATGCGCTGAACCATCACAGCATCGATCGCCATGCCGCCGAGAATGTCGAATACCGGCACCGGCGTGACGCCGACCACCAGCGCCTTGCCTAGCATGAAGTAATTGATCAGGCGCGCGACCTCCTTGCTGCGCACGTGCTGCTTGAGCTCCTTGATGCGGTCGCTGACGTCGGAGGCGAATAGACTGGCATTGAGCGCGATGATCGCCTTGTCCTCGCGGTCGAGGATTTCCAGCATCCGCGCTTCCAGCGCCTCGATCTTCGGCTTCGGCTGGAAAGTCACGACCTCGATCGTGCCGTCGGCCTTGTGAATTTCCCGTTCGGCTTCCTTCGGCGCCGCCGCGGCAAACACGATATCGGCCGCGCCCAGCCTGTTGCCGACCTTGCGCAGGATCGATTCCGATATTTCCCTGATCTGGGTCGGGCCATACAGATCGGCTTTGTTGATGACGAGCAGCATCGGCTTGTGCAGATCGCTGAGCTGCCTGAACGCCTCAACCTCGACCCGGTTGAGATCGCCGTCGGCGACGAACAACACGAGATCGGTATAGCGGACGGTTTCTTCGGCAAGCTTGCCGCGCAATTCGCCGGCAGCTTCGTTGATGCCGGGAGTGTCGACCAGAATCAGCTTGGTGTTCTTAAAGCCGCTCTTCGAGACCTTGTCGGTCGAGCCGTGTTCGGCCGACACCGTGAAGATTTTTTCGCCGGCAAGCGCGTTTAGAAGCGCGCTCTTGCCCGAGCCAACCTCGCCGAAGGCCGTGATCTCCAGCCGGCCGTTTTCGAGCTTCGAGGTAAACTCCTCGATGTCGTGCATTTCCGCCTCGACCGCCGCGCGCTCCTGCGGACGCAGCCGCTCGTCCGCGGAAAGCCGCCGCAGGGCTTCAACCGTATCGGGCAAAATGGACTGGTCGTTCATCTGACCTGAAAATCCTTCAATCAAACGTCGGCTTCAAAGCGCAGCGGCCGGGCGGGCGAGGATGGAAAAACCCGCGACAGCAAATTCAGCAAAGCGCGCAAATCAGCCGCAGGTCGCCGCAGTTCGGTCCGCACCCTGCCCCGCGCATCCTCGATTTCACGCTCGACCGCGCTTGGCGACGCCGCCACCGAAACGACGTTGACTGCGGAAAATCCAGCGGGAAGTTTGGCGCGGATCGAAACCAGGATCGCGTCGCGATCCGATGCATTGAACTGGTCGGACTTGTTGAGAACAAGGTAGATCGGCTTGCCGGTTGCCATCAGCCGTTTGATCGCAGCCACTTCCGGCGCACGCAAATCCTGATCGACCACGAACAACACGCCGTCGGATGTCTCGGCGGCAGCGACGGCATCGTTCAAATGGCGTTCGTCGGCATCGACCTCGCCGGCATCGGCGAGGCGCACATTGTCGCTCGTGTCAGTCGGAGTTGCGCTTGTTGCCTGTACAAGCCCGGTGATCAGCGCGGTTTTGCCGGCATACCCCGGACCCATGACGGCCAGCACGGCACGCGCTGGCGATTTAGGAACCAAAGGCGGTGCAACTGACGGCGGTGGGATCACCCGAGCTTTGGCCGCAGGCGCCGGCCGGTGATCGTCGCGATCCCAGCGCCGCGAAATCTCGTCGGCGCGTTTGGTCACGATCTCATTTGGCAGCGGTATCTCAGGCGCACCGGCCGGCAGACTGATTTTAGCGGGCGATGACAGGCGGCGAAGCCGCAGCCACGACACCACCCCGACCAGCGTAAAAAGGCACAACAGGACAACGCCGTAGATCGCGACGATGTAGGGATTTTTCAGGGTGTCGAAGGTCAGCGCGATATTGGAAATCAGCCAGACCCCGAAGAACAAAACAGCCGCCGCCAGCGCTGCGACAAGAATACGAAGCAGCAGTTCCGGCTTACCGGCCAACAGCAAAAGCGGTGCAAACCACTTGAACACCGGAGCTTAAATCCCTGATTTCAGGAAAACATCAACCGCCACAGCAGGTAAGCATCGCCGCTACGCGCCGCCAGTATCCCGATTTTGCTCCCTAAAGTCGCGGGAATCTCAGACCGGAACGCTAAACCTGCAAAAGGTGGACGTGGCAGATCGGCCTTTTGTTCCAGCGCTCGGCAATGGCACTCCGCACGCCACGGCGGACCGCTTCGATAACGCTTTCCGGATCGCGCCGGCGCGATTTCGGCAGGGAGTCAAACGCCTTCTCGACCGCGTCGAGGGCGATTTCAGTCATCGAGGCCCCCGTCTTATCGGTTTCCGGGACGCCAATCAGTTCGATCTCCGGATCGGCGACCAGCGCCCCCTTCTCGTTCCAGGCCAGGGCCACAGTGACGATGCCAGCAAAGCTCAGCCGCCGACGCGCCGCGACGCTGCGGGATTTGGCATCGACCAGCAGCGAGCCGTCCTTGTAGAGCTGTCCCGACGGCACCTCGTCGATGATGCGGGCGCCGTCATTGCTGAGGCTGACCAGATCGCCGTTGCGGCAGATCAGGACGTTCGGCACGCCGGCGCCGCGAGCCAGCGCGGCATGCTCGGCGAGATGTAGCGCCTCGCCATGGGCCGGGACCAGAATTTTGGGCCGCACCCATGCGATCATGTCGAGCAGTTCGGCGCGGCGTGGATGGCCCGAAACGTGGACCAGATGCGTGCGATCGGTGATGACCTCGACACCCTGTGACACCAAGCCGTTGATGACCCTGCCAACCGCCTTCTCGTTGCCGGGAATGGCGCGGGAAGAAAAGATCACGCGGTCGCCTTTGGCGAGCGTGACTTCCGGATGATCATCCTGTGCAATGCGCGACAGCGCCGCGCGCGGCTCACCCTGACTGCCGGTGCAAAGCGCCAGCACTTTGTCGGGCGGCAGATAGCCGTAACTCTCAGCGCTGCGGAAATCCTGCACGCCATCGAGATAGCCAGTCTCGCGCGCCACCTGGGTGACCCGCGCCATGGCGCGACCGACAATCACCACCTCACGATCGGCGGCGCGTGCAGCATCGGCAACCGCGCGAATACGGCCGACGTGGGAGGCAAAGGTTGTGACCGCGACCCGGCCGGGCGCGGTGCGGATGAGCTTGGCCAGCGTGCGGGCGACGTCGGATTCCGACGGCGAGCGGCCCTCACGGACCGCATTGGTGGAATCGCCGATCAGCGCCAGCACGCCCTCGTCGCCCAGCGCAGTCAGCTTGGCCTGGTCGGTCGGCGCGCCAATCACCGGCGTCAGATCGATCTTCCAGTCGCCGGTGTGCAGCACGATACCAGCCGGCGTGCGGATCGCGAGCGCGTTGGATTCCGGGATCGAGTGCGCGACGTTGATGAAATCGACCGTGAACGGCCCAAGCGTCAGCCGTCCGCCCACCGGCACGACTTTCACCGGAATTTGTGGTGCGCCTGGCTCGGAAAGCCGCTTGGCTTCGAACAGCGCCGCAGTGAACGGCGTCATGTAAAGCGGCACGTTGAGGCGCGGCCACAGATCGATCAGCGCGCCGATATGATCCTCATGGCCATGCGTAATCACGAGGCCGAGGATGTTCTTGCGCTCCTCAATCAGAAACCGGATGTCTGGCAGGATCAGATCGACGCCGGGCAACTGCTCTTCGGAGGCAAACGACACGCCGCAATCGACGATGAGCCATTGCCGGCGCCGCTCTTCGCCGAAACCGTAGACCGAGAGATTCATCCCGATCTCGCCGATGCCGCCTAGCGGCGCAAATACCAGTTCGTTCTGCGCCATCAGGTTGTGCCTTGTGCAGCCGCGACAGGAAATACGTCGCCAGCGGTAATTATCTGCATCGTGCCATCGGCGAGCCGGAGCAGCAGGCGGCCTCGCTCGTCGAGAGATTCGAAGCGGCCACCAAGTTCGCGCCCCGGAAGCCGCACTTGAATGTCATTGCCGAGACCATGCGCCCGCGCGAGCCACTCGGCGCGGATAGCGGCAAAGCCTTCGCCGCGCCGCCACTGAATCAGGCGACGCGCCATCGCGCCGGATAAACCGGTGAAGACGTCTTCGGTGGAGACCATTGCACCCACACTGGCCAGATCCGTCGCCGGGTACGCCGTTCCAACCGGGTGATGCAGGCAGTTCACACCGATTCCGATCGCAACCGTGAGAGATGCGTCAATCGCTTCGCTTTCAATGAGAATACCGGCAAGCTTCTTCCCGCCACAGATAACGTCATTCGGCCACTTCAGCGCAAGCTGCTCGCGAAGCGCTGGCGCCCGCTCGGCGAGCGCATCGTGGACTGCAAGCGCGGCAACGAACGACAGCTCCGGCGCATTGTCGGCAAGCGCCGGATCGCGCAACAGCAGGGTCGCGTAGAGATTTCCGCGGATCGAAACCCATGCGTTGCCGCGCCGGCCACGCCCCGCAGTTTGCATCTGCGCCGTGATCCAGAGCGGTCCCCCTTCGCCAACGCGCGCGCGCGTCAACGCTTCACTATTGGTCGATGACAACGTGTCGTGAGCCGACAGCCGAAAATCCGACGCAGCAGGGTCAAGTTGCATCAGAACAGGGAGTGAGCCGCCGCACTGGCTGCACCGACCAGAGGCCCAGGATAGAGAAAAAACAACACGTTGAAGAGGCCGCAAACCGCGAGCACGACTTTCAGTTCGGTCGGCATCGCGTAATAGCCCTCGACGGCATCGTCAAAATACATGGTCTTGATGATGGAGAGATAATAATAGGCGCCGACCACGCTGGCGAGCACACCAATCACGGCAAGGATGTAGAGCCCGGCCTTGATCGCGGCAATAAAGACGTAAAACTTGGCGAAGAAACCCGCCAACGGCGGCACGCCCGCCATCGAGAACAACAGCATAGCGAGGAAAAACGCCGCGGTCGGGTTAGTGCGTGACAGGCCGGCGAGCTGGTCGATCGACTCCACCATGCCGGTCGAGCGCCGCATCGACAGGATCACGGCAAAAGTGCCGAGCGTCATGCTGACGTAGATGGCGACATAGATCAGCACGCCCTGCACACCTTCCGGCGTTCCGGCGGCGAGCCCAACCAGCGCAAAGCCCATGTGGCCGATCGACGAGTAGGCCATCAGCCGTTTGATATTGCGCTGGCCGATCGCGGCGAATGAGCCAAGCGCCATCGACGCGATCGAAACGAAGACCAGGATCTGCTGCCACTGAAACGTGATGCCAGGGAAGGCAACGACCGCCACGCGTATAAACATCGCGAGGCCGGCAACTTTGGGTGCAGAGGCAAAGAACGCCGTGATCGGCGTCGGCGCACCTTCGTAGACATCGGGCGTCCACATGTGGAACGGCACCGCCGAAACCTTGAAGCAGAAGCCGGCGAACAGAAACACCAAGCCAAAGATCAGCCCGATGCCGCCCTGCCCGGCCGCATGCGCAATGCCGGTGAAGGTGACCGTACCGGTGAAGCCGTAAACCAGGGACGCGCCGTAGAGCAGCATGCCCGACGACAGCGCGCCGAGCACGAAGTACTTCAGGCCCGCTTCGGTCGAGCGCAGGTTGTCGCGATGGCTCGCGGCAACGACGTAAAGCGGCAGGCTCATCAGCTCGAGGCCGAGATAAAGCGCGATCAGATCCGCCGCCGAGATCAGCATCAGCATGCCGAGCGTCGAGAGCACAATCAGAACCGAGTATTCGAAGCGCTGCTGTCCTTCGCGCTTGGCGTAATCGATCGACAACAGGATCGCTGCCGCAGAACCGATCAAAGCGAGAATTCTTCAGAAACCGTGCGAATCCGTCGACGACGAAGCTGCCGTTAAAGCTGACAAGCTTGCCTTCCGGGAGCAACAGCAGGATCACGCCCGCGGCAACCAAAAGCACGATCGCGCCGGCATCGATTACCGGCACCACGCGCTCATCGCGATAGGCACCCAGCATCAACAGCAGCATGGCGCCGATGCCAAGCACGATCTCTGGCAACAGCGGCAGGAACGAAGCGATGTTCGGAGCGGCGTTCATGCCTTACCTCGCCATCGCCGCTTGCACGGGGGCCAGTGCGTGCTGGTAGTTGTCCAGCAGCTGCGTCACTGAAGCCGCCGAAAGATCGAGCACCGGCTTCGGATAGATGCCGAACAGGATGGTGAGGATCACCAGCGGCGTGAATATGATCGCCTCACGCCAGCCGATATCGCGGATATTGAGCAGCGCCGGCTTTTCCAGCTTGCCGAAGATCATCTTGCGGTAGAGCCAGAGCGCGTAGCACGCCGACAGGATGGTGCCGAACGTGGCGATCGTCGCGACCCAATTGTTGACGCGGAATGTGCCGATCAGGCTCAGGAACTCGCCGACAAAACCCGACGTGCCCGGCAGCCCGACATTGGCGAGGGTGAATACCATGAACACGAACGCATAGACCGGCATACGATTGACCAGGCCGCCATAGGCCGCGATTTCGCGGGTGTGCATGCGGTCGTAGACCACGCCGACACAGAGGAACAGCGCGGCCGAGACGATGCCGTGGGAAATCATCTGGAAGATGCCGCCAGCGATGCCCTGCGCCGTCACCGCGAAAATACCCATGGTGACGAAGCCCATGTGGGCAACCGACGAATAGGCGATGAGCTTCTTCACATCCTCCTGCACCAGCGCGACCAGCGAGGTGTAGACGATAGCGACCACCGACAGCGCATAGATCAGCGGCGCAAGATCGGCCGTGGCTTGCGGGAACATCGGCAACGAGAAGCGCAGGAAGCCATAGCCGCCCATCTTCAACAGGATCGCGGCCAGGATCACCGAGCCGGCGGTGGGCGCCTCGACGTGGGCGTCGGGAAGCCAGGTATGGACCGGCCACATCGGCATCTTCACGGCAAACGACGCTAGGAAGGCGAACCATGCCCAAGTTTGGAGCGTGCGCGGGAAAGCGTGGTGCAAGAGTATCGGAATATCTGTGGTGCCGGCATTCCAGTACATCGCCATGATGGCGAGCAGCATCAGCACCGAGCCAAGCAGCGTGTAGAGAAAAAACTTGAAGCTGGCATAGACCCGGCGCGGCCCACCCCAGACGCCGATGATCAGGAACATCGGGATCAGGCCGCCTTCGAAGAACAGGTAAAACAGCACCAGATCGAGCGCGCAGAATGTGCCGACCATCAGCGTTTCAAGGACAAGGAACGCGATCATATATTCGCGGACCCGGTGCTGGATCGCCGACCAGCTCGCGACAATGCAGATCGGCAACAGCGCCGTAGTCAGGATCACGAACGGCAGCGAAATGCCGTCGACGCCCATCGAATAGTTGATGGCGCCGCCGAGCCACGGCCGCTTTTCCAGGAACTGGAAGTCCGCGGATCCGGGGTCGAAGCGCCACAACAGGATCAGCGAGATCGCGAATGTGATGATCGTCGTCCACAGCGCCGCCCAGCGCGTGGTTCGCACGCCCGCCTCGTCGTCGTTTTGCAACGCGATGAATAACGCGCCGAGAAGCGGCAGAAACGTGATGACGGAAAGGATCGGCCAGCTCGTCATCCGTGCGGCCCCCCGTAGAACATAAACCAGGTGATGAACCCAGCGACACCGATCAGCATCGCAAACGCGTAGTGATAAAGATAACCGGTCTGCAACCGGACGACGTAGCGCGTTACGTCGAGCACACGCGCCGAAACACCGTCAGGCCCTAAACCGTCAATGATGAAGCCGTCGCCGCCCTTCCAGAACAGCCGGCCAAGCCAGATCGCCGGGCGAACGAACAGGAAATCGTAGATTTCGTCGAAGTACCACTTGTTGAGCAGGAACTCGTAGAGCACCTTTTGGTCGCGCGCCAACTGCACCGGAATGTCGGGCCTGCGGATGTAGAACTGATAGGCGACCAGAAATCCCAAGACCATCATCACCGTTGGCGTCAGCGAAACCATAAGCGGCAGGCTTTCCATGTTTTCGAGCACATGGTTATTCGGGCCAAATTTCAGCGCTTCGCGGAAGAACGTCCCGACCCCATCGCCGGTGAAGAACGACAGGAACGGCCATCCTGCAGCGAACGAGCCGAACGCGAGCACGGCCAGCGGGATCAGCATGACCTTCGGGCTCTCGTGCGCTGCCTCATAGTGATGCTGGTCATGCGGCGTGCCGTGGAAAGTCTTGAAGATCAGCCGCCAAGAATAGAATGAGGTCAGCGCCGCTGCCGCGACCGTCATGATGAAGCCGTAGATCGCCATCGGATTGGTGCCGACCGCGGCCGCTTCGATGATCTTGTCCTTGGAAAAATAGCCTGCCGTCAAAGGAAAGCCGGTCAGCGACAAAGTGCCGATGATCATGACGCTGTAGGTGAACGGAATTTTACGCCACAGCCCGCCCATGTTGCGGATGTCCTGCTCGTGATGCATCGCGAGGATCACCGAGCCCGAACCAAGGAACAGCAGCGCTTTGAAGAAGGCGTGGGTGAACAGGTGGAACATGCCGACCGAGTAAGCGCCCACACCCATGGCGACGAACATGTAGCCAAGCTGCGAGCATGTCGAATAAGCGATGATGCGCTTGATGTCGTTCTGAACGAGACCGATGGTGGCCGCGAATATCGCCGTAGTCGCCCCGATAAAAGTGACAAAGGCCGATGCAACCGGCGCAAGTTCGAACAATGGCGATAGCCGCGCCACCATGAACACGCCCGCGGTCACCATCGTCGCGGCGTGGATCAAGGCCGAAACCGGTGTCGGACCTTCCATCGCATCCGGCAACCAGGTGTGCAGCAGGAACTGCGCCGACTTGCCCATCGCGCCCATGAACAGCAGCAGGCACACGACGGTGAGCGCATCCAAATCCCAGCTCAGGAAATGGAAGCTCTTGCCGACCAGACTCGGCGCTTGCGCGAAGATGGTGTCGAAATCGATCGCGCCGGTGAGATAGAACACCGCGAAAATGCCGAGCGAGAACCCGAAGTCGCCGACGCGGTTGACGACGAAGGCCTTGATCGCCGCGGCATTGGCTTCCGGCTTGTAGTACCAGAAGCCGATCAGCAGATAGCTTGCGAGACCGACACCCTCCCAGCCGAAGAACAGCTGGATCAGGTTGTCGGCCGTCACCAGCATCAGCATGGCGAAGGTGAAGAACGACAGATAGGCGAAGAACCGCGGCTTGTACGGTTCTTCCTCCATGTATCCGATCGAATAGATGTGAACGAGCGACGAAACCGTCGTCACCACGACCAGCATCACCGCGGTGAGCGAGTCGATGCGCAGCGCCCATTCGGAGTGCAGGTCACCGAAGGTGATGAAGGTGAACAGGGTTATGCGGGCCTCGTGCCCGGCGATACCCACATCGTAGAACGCATACCAGGACAGCACGCAGGAGATCACCAGCAGCGTGCAGGTCACCAGTTCGGCAAGACCCGAGCCGGCCGCAGACGGCTCGGCCGGTGTGTCCTCGTGGTGGGTTTCGTGCGCGACCGCGTGCGGCGCGCTTGACGAGGGCGCCACGTGCGCGTGAGATTCATCGACATGCGGCGTCGCATGATCGTCGCTCGGCGGCGGCGGATTTTGCCCAGGAAAACGACTGCGCGCACCAAACAGCGCGATCGCGCCAGCAACGAGGGCGGCAATCAGCGGCAGGACAACGATGGCCTGATACATCTGCCGCTAGCCCTTCATCAGGTTAATGTCTTCAACCGCGATCGAACCGCGGTTGCGGTAATAGGCCACAAGGATCGCAAGGCCGATCGCGGCTTCCGCCGCGGCGACCGTCAGCACCAGCAGCGCGTAAACCTGACCGACGATGTCGCCGAGGAAGGTCGAGAACGCGACCAGATTGACGTTAACCGCGAGCAGGATGAGCTCGATCGACATCAGGATGACAATGACGTTCTTGCGGTTGAGGAAGATGCCGAGCACGCCGAGCGTGAACAGGATCGCCGCAACCGAGAGGTAGTGGCCGAGCCCGATAATCATGACAGCCCCTGCCCCGACTTGACCGAAACGATGTCGATCGCGCTGGCGCGGTTGCGCGCGACCTGATCCGCGATCACCTGCCGGCGAACGTTGGGCTTGTGCCGGAGGGTCAGCACGATGGCACCGACCATGGCGACCAGAAGAATGACGCCCGAGGCCTGGAAGTAATAGACGTAGCGCGTGTAGAGCACGAGCCCGAGCGCCTGGGTGTTGCTGATATCACCCGGTGCAGGGATTGGCGCCGTGGCAGCAACGCTGGGCCCAATGACCCAGGCTCCGACGACGATCAGGAGCTCGGCCAGCAGCACCGCGCCAACCAGCGCGCCGACCGGCAGGTAATTAAGGAAGCCCTCGCGCAGCTCGGCGAAATCGACGTCGAGCATCATCACCACGAACAGGAACAGCACGGCGACGGCGCCGACATAGACAACGATCAGGATCATCGCCAGGAACTCGGCGCCCATCAGTACGAACAAACCGGCCGCATTGACGAAAGCAAGAATAAGAAACAGCACGGAATGCACCGGGTTCTTCGAGGCGATGACCATAACGGCCGACGCCACGCAGACCGCGGCAAAGATATAAAAGAAAATGGCGTTGATGATCATCGGAGGCGTGGCTCAGCGATAAGGGGCATCGAGCGCGATGCCTATTGCGATCTCGCGCTCCCAACGGTCGCCGTTCGCGAGCAGGCGCTCCTTGTCGTAATAAAGCTCCTCGCGCGTTTCGGTCGCAAATTCGAAATTCGGCCCTTCGACAATAGCATCCACCGGACATGCCTCCTGGCACAGTCCGCAATAGATGCATTTGACCATGTCGATGTCATAACGGGTGGTGCGGCGCGTGCCGTCATTGCGGCGCGGCCCGGCTTCGATAGTGATGGCTTGCGCCGGGCAGATTGCCTCACAGAGCTTGCAGGCGATACAGCGCTCTTCGCCGTTGGGATAGCGGCGCAGCGCATGCTCGCCGCGGAAGCGCGGCGACAGTGCGCCCTTCTCGAATGGATAGTTCAACGTCGCCTTCGGCTTGAAGAAGTAGCGCATCGACAACATGAAGGCCTGCACAAACTCTTTCAGGAACAGCGAGCGAGCGGCTTGGTCGAGTTTCATGTCAAAGTCTCCTGCCGCCTAATATCTCGGAAAAATCGCATTGCCGATCATGTAGCCGATGGTGGCAAGCAGCGCGATGTCAATTCCGAGGATCACGCGGCGCGCAATCGACATTTTCTCGTCGAACGCACTGCGCTGTTCCAGCGTCTGCGGGCCGTTCTGCGCGCGCAGCCGCCTCTCGATCACCCGAATCCCCGGGATGTAGATCGCAACGGCGACCACTGTCCCAATAAGACCGCCGAGCCAAGCCGGCAAAGAATATTCCATGCCCTGCTCCCGTCACTGCGGCGCCCATCCGGTGATCTGCAACACCGCGGCCACGATCGCAACCATGGCCAGCGATATCGGCAGAAACACTTTCCAGCCGAGTCGCATCAACTGGTCATAGCGATAACGCGGCACGAATGCCTTCACCATCGCGAACATGAAGAACACGAAGAAGGACTTGAGCACGAACCAGATGATGCCCGGGACCCAAGTGAACGGCGGCACCATCAGCGGTGGCAGCCAGCCGCCCAGGAACAGGATGGTCGCCATAGCGCACATCGTGCAGACCGCAACGTATTCGCCGAGCATGAACATCATGTACGGCGTCGAGCCGTATTCGACCATGAAGCCAGCGACCAGTTCTGATTCGGCTTCGACGAGATCAAACGGCGGCCGGTTGGTCTCTGCCAGCGCCGAGATGAAAAAGATCACAAACATCGGGAAAAGCGGCAGCCAGTACCAGTTCAGGATGCTGAGCCAAGGAACTCCAAGCGATGTCGCAAGGCCGTGATTTTGCTGCGCCTCGACAATCGCGGTGAGATTGAGCGAGCCAACACAGAGCAGCACGGTGATGATGACGAAGCCGATCGAGACTTCGTAGGACACCATCTGCGCGGCCGAACGCAACGCGGCAAGGAACGGATATTTCGAGTTCGACGCCCAGCCGGCCATGATGACGCCGTACACGCCGAGCGACGAGATGGCAAAGATGAAGAGGATGCCGACGTTGATATCCGAGATCACCCAGCCGGAAGCGACCGGGATTACCGCCCAGGCGGCAAGTGCAAGCACACAAGTTACGAGCGGCGCCAGCAGGAACACGCCCTTATTGGCGCCGGCAGGAATAACCGGTTCCTTGAGAATGAATTTAAGCAGATCGGCAAACGATTGCAGCAGCCCCCAGGGCCCGACCACGTTCGGTCCGCGGCGAAGCTGCACTGCCGCCCAGATCTTGCGGTCCGCCAGCAACACATAGGCGACAGAAATCAGCAGGACGACAAGGAGCAGCAGCAACTCCAGAACAATGATTACGAGCGGCCAAAGATAGGCCGTGCAGAATTCGCCGGAGCAGACGTAGGAGGTCAAAAACGGCGTCATGGGCTACTCCGCCGCCGTCATTGCCGGACGCCCCGAAGCGATCGCGGCGCACTCCGCCATGACCGCGGAGCACCGCGCAATTGGATTGGTGAAGTAGAAATTATCGACGCTCGACAACAGCGGCGCCTTGTCGGTATTGCCGCCGAAGCTTGCGAGCTTGGTCAGATCGGCTGCATCCCCAGGCGCAATCTCGCCGGCGCGCAGCAGATGCGGATGGGCCTTGAAGATCGCCTGCCGCAACTGGCCAAGTAAATCGTAAGGCAGCTTCTTGCCAAGCACATCCGACAGCGCGCGCAGGATCGCCCAATCTTCGCGCGCATCGCCCGGCGGGAATGAAGCGCGGGTCGCCATCTGCACGCGGCCCTCGGTATTGACGTAAGTCGCTGACTTTTCGGGATAGGCTGCACCCGGCAGCACCACATCGGCCCGCATCGCGCCGCGGTCGCCCTGGGTGCCGATGTAAACTGCGAAGGTGCCCGGCGCGATGTCGATCTCGTCGACGCCGAGCAGGAACACCGCATCGAGCGAGCCGGACGCTGCCATCTGCCGCGCTGTTCAAGCCGCCCTCGCCCGGCACAAAACCGAGATCGAGCGCGCCAACCCGCGAAGCTGCGCCATGCAGCACGCAGTAACCGTTCCAGCCGTCCTTGATCACGCCGAGATCGGCCGCGGCCTTCGCGGCAAGCGACGCTATCGCGCTGCCGTCAGCGCGCGCAAACGCGCCAGCGCCGACCAGTAACAACGGACGCTGGGCCTTGCGCATCCCGTCGGCGAACGAATGCCGCGCGATATCGGCAAGCGTTTCGGTACCGGCGCCCAAATAATCGTAAGTGTAAGTCAGGTCCGCCTTCGGTCCGATCAGGCCGATCGGGAAATTGCCGGCACGCCAGCGCTTGCGGATGCGGGCATTGAGGATGGCAGCTTCCTTGCGCGGATTCGACCCGACGATGAGCAGCGCGTCCGCCGCGTCGATACCGGCGATGGTGGCATTGAACAGATAACTCGCCCTGCCCCACTTCGGATCAAGCACCGAACTGTCCTGGCGGCAGTCGAGATTGAGTGACGCCAAGCCGCGTCATCAGATCCTTGAGCGCAAAAATCTCTTCGACCGCAGCAAGGTCGCCGACCATGGCGCCAATGCGCTTCGGATTGCCGCCCGTCACTTTGGCGGCGATCGCCTTGAACGCTTCGCTCCATGTCGCCGGCCGCAACTGGCCGTTCGCGCGAATATAAGGCTGGTCGAGCCGCTGGGTGCGCAGACCATCGACCACGTGACGGGTCTTGTCGGAAATCCACTCGTCGTTGATGTCTTCGTTGGTACGCGGCAGGATTCGCATCACCTCGCGGCCGCGCGTGTCGATGCGGATGGCGCAGCCGAGCGCATCCATCACGTCGATCAATTCCGTCTTGTTGAGTTCCCACGGCCGCGCCGCGAACGCATACGGCTTCGACGTTAGCGCGCCGACCGGGCAGATATCGACAACGTTGGCCTGCAGCTCCGACGTCATCGCCGACTCGAGATAAGTCGTGATTTCCATATCCTCGCCGCGGCCAATGGCGCCGAGCTCCGGCACGCCCGCGACTTCGGTCGCAAAACGTACGCAGCGGGTGCACTGGATGCAGCGGTTCATCGAGGTTTTGACCAGCGCGCCGAGATATTTGTCCTCGACTGCACGCTTGTTTTCGTGGAAGCGGCTGGAGTCGATGCCATAGGCCATCGACTGATCCTGCAAATCGCATTCGCCGCCCTGATCGCAAATCGGGCAATCGAGCGGATGATTGATCAGCAGGAATTCCATCACGCCTTCGCGCGCCTTGCGCACCATCGGCGATCGCGTCGACAGCACCTTCGGCGAGCCGTCCTTGTTCGGCATCAGGTCCTTCACCGCCATGGCGCAGGACGCCTGCGGCTTCGGCACGCCGGCGACTTCGATCAGGCACATCCGGCAATTGCCGGCGATCGACAGCCGCTCGTGAAAGCAGAAGCGCGGAATTTCCGCACCCGCGGCCTCGCAGGCCTGGAGCAGCGTGTACTCCGGCGGGACATCGGCTTCGTGGCCGTCGACGATGATCTTGGTCATTGCCGTTTCACTCCGCCGCCACGGTGACCGGGTCGGAATGGGCGTGTGCGGTGTACTCGTCGATGCGCCGCTCAATCTCGGGCCGGAAATGGCGCAACAGGCCCTGCACCGGCCACGCCGCGCCGTCGCCGAACGCGCAGATGGTGTGGCCTTCGATCTGGGTCGTGACTTCCATCAGCATGTCGATCTCGCGCTTCTGCGCGTGACCCACGGCCATGCGTTCCAGCACACGCCACATCCAGCCCATGCCTTCGCGGCACGGCGTGCACTGGCCGCAGCTCTCGTGCTTGTAGAAATAGGAAATACGCGCCATCGCTTTGACGATGTCGGCGGACTTGTCCATCACGATCACGGCAGCTGTGCCGAGCGCGGATTTCTTGTCGCGGCAACCGTCGAAATCCATCAACAGCGTGTCGGACTGATCAGGTCCCGCCGGAATGAGCGGCATCGACGAGCCGCCGGGAATAACGGCCATCAGATTATCCCAGCCGCCACGCACGCCGCCGGCGTGTCTGTCGATCAGCTCACGCAGCGGAATGCCCATGTTTTCTTCGACATTGCACGGCCGCTCGACGTGGCCGGAGATGCAATAAAGCTTGGTGCCGCTATTATTCTGCCGGCCGATGCCCGCGAACCACGCCGCACCGCGCCGCATGATGTCCGGCACTTGCGCGATGGTCTCGACGTTATTGACGGTGGTCGGGCAGCCGTAGAGGCCGACGTTCGCCGGAAACGGCGGCTTGAGCCGCGGCTGGCCCTTCTTGCCTTCGAGGCTTTCGAGCAGCGCGGTTTCCTCGCCGCAGATGTAGGCGCCGGCGCCGTGATGCACGACGAGATCGAAGTCCCAGCCGTTGATGTTGTTCTTGCCGATGAGCTTGGCGTCGTAAGCCTGCTGCACGGCGGCTTCAACCCGCTCGCGTTCGCGAATGAACTCGCCGCGGATATAAATGTAGCAATGGTTGGCGCCCATCGCGAAGCCCGCAATGAGACAGCCTTCGATCAGCAGATGCGGATCGTTGCGTAAGACCTCACGGTCCTTGCACGTGCCCGGCTCGGACTCGTCGGCATTGATCACCAGATAGTGCGGACGTTCGCCGATCTGCTTCGGCATGAACGACCATTTCAGACCGGTCGGAAAGCCGGCGCCGCCGCGTCCGCGTTGCCCAGACGCCTTCATCTCATTGATGACGCCGTCCCGGCCTTTTTCGATGATGGCTTTGGTGCCGTCCCAGGCACCGCGGGCGCGAGCGCCCTCAAGGCCCCAATCGCCCTGGCCATAGAGATTTTTGAAGATACGATCCTTGTCGGCGAGCATCGGTCAGGCCTTGTCCAACAGTGTTGTCTGGCCGCCGATCGGCGCCGAGTTCAGGCGATCGACCTGCGGTCCGGGCTTTGGCGTCTTGCCGGCAGACATGTCGTTGAGGATGCGCGAGAACGAATCCGCGGTGAGGTCCTCGTAATAATCGTAATTGATCTGCACCATCGGCGCGTTCACGCAGGCGCCGAGGCATTCAACCTCAGTCCACGAAAACAATCCGTCAGTGGTGACATGGTCCTGTTCGCCGATCATCTTGCGGCAGACTTTTTTCAGTTCGTCCGCCCCGCGCAGCACGCAGGGCGTGGTGCCGCAAAGCTGCACGTGGAATTTGCCGACCGGTGACAGATTGAACATCGTGTAGAAGGTGGCGACTTCCAGCACGCGAATATTTGCCATGCCCAGCAGCTCAGCGGTGGCTTCCATCGCCTTTTGCGGCAGCCAGCCGCCGCACTGCTCCTGCGCCTTCCACAAAATCGGAATGACCGCCGATTGCTGACGGCCAGCCGGGTATTTCTCCATCCGCGCTTTCGCCCATTCGAGGTTCTCGGGCGTGAATGCGAAGCTTGGCGGCTGCTTTTCAGCGAGACGGCGAACGGTCATCGGTCCACCTCACCAAACACGATATCGAGCGAGCCAAGCACGGCGGAAACGTCGGCAAGCATGTGCCCGCGGCACATGAAATCCATCGCCTGCAGATGGGCGAAGCCAGGCGCACGGATTTTGCACTTGTAGGGCTTGTTGCTGCCGTCAGCGACCAGATAGACGCCGAACTCACCCTTGGGCGCTTCGACGGCCGCGTACACCTCGCCGGCCGGCACCTTGAAGCCTTCGGTGTAGAGCTTGAAGTGATGGATCAGGCCTTCCATCGAACGCTTCATCACCTCACGGCGCGGCGGCGAGATCTTGTGATCGTCAACCACGACCGGACCCTGCCCGTCCGGAGCGTGCAGCTTTTCGATGCACTGCTTCATGATGCGGATCGACTGGCGCATCTCTTCCATGCGGATGCAGTAGCGATCGTAGTTGTCGCAGTTCTTGCCGATCGGGATATCGAAATCGAGCTCGGAATAGATTTCGTAGGGTTGCGATTTGCGCAAATCCCACGCCGCGCCGGAGCCGCGCACCATGACGCCGGAGAACCCGCGCGCCCAGGCTTCATCGAGCGACACCACGCCGATATCGACGTTGCGCTGCTTGAAGATTCGATTTTCGGTAAGCAATTCCTCGAGATCGTCGCAAGTTTTGAGGAACGGATCGCAGAACCCCGCGATGTCGTCGATCAGCTTGGGTGGCAGGTCTTGATGCACGCCGCCGACGCGGAAGTAGGCCGCGTGCATGCGCGAGCCGGAGGCGCGCTCGTAGAAGCCCATCATTTTCTCGCGCTCTTCGAAACCCCACAGCGGCGGCGTGAGCGCGCCGACGTCCATCGCTTGCGTCGTGACATTGAGCATATGCGACAGCAGCCGGCCGATCTCGGAATAGAGCACGCGGATGAGCTGCCCGCGCCGCGGCACTGCAATCTCAAGGAGCTTTTCGGCGGCGAGACAGAATGCGTGTTCCTGATTCATCGGCGCGACATAGTCGAGCCGGTCGAAATACGGGATCGCCTGCAGATAGGTTTTCTGCTCGATCAGCTTCTCGGTACCGCGATGGAGCAGACCGATGTGCGGATCGACACGCTCGACCACCTCGCCGTCGAGTTCCAGCACCAGGCGCAACACGCCGTGCGCCGCCGGATGCTGCGGCCCGAAATTGATCGTGAAGTTGCGCTGTGCGGGTGCGGTTTCAGCCATCACGCCACCTGCGCAAGCTTTGCGGCTTTATGAGCCAGCCGCGCGTTGAATTTGTCCCACAGAACCACGAAACGGTCGTGCCGGCCTTCGCCGATCAGATCGATGCCGTCGTGCGCTTTCACTTTGAAGCTGACGCGCTGGCCCGCGATTTCCGCGCATTCGACCTCGACGGTGACCGTCATGCCGGGAAGCGTCGCGGCGAGATGACTGACATCGACATGCACGCCAAGACTGCCCTCGCCCGCGTCGAGATGCGGCCCAAGAAGCTGGCTGCATACCCACTCCATCAGAATGATCATGTTGCCGGTCGCGAACACTTTCGGCATCGACGCGATCTCGGGCGCTTCCGGATAGGTGTAAGGCACCGTCTTGTTTTCCGGCACCTTGTAGGAGAAGCGATGAGTCATTCCGGGCTTGAGCGTCGGTTTCATCTCAAGACCCCTTCCCATCCGGCTTTGCCTTCTCGTCGCCGGGCAGCACGTAGTCTGTGCCTTCCCACGGCGACAAGAAATCGAAGTTGCGGAATTCCTGGACGAGACGGACCGGCTCATAAACCACGCGCTTGAGCTCGTCATCGTAGCGAACCTCGACGAACCCGGTCAGCGGGAAATCCTTGCGCAACGGATGTCCTTCAAATCCGTAATCGGTCAGGATCCGCCGCATGTCGGGATGGCCGGTGAAGACGATGCCGTAGAGATCGTAGGTCTCGCGTTCCATCCAGTCAGCGCCGGGAAACACGTCGATAATCGTTGGCACCGGCGTCGCTTCGTCGGTCTCGGCTTTGACACGAACGCGCACGTTCTGCTTCGGCGAGAGCAGATGGTAGACGACGTCGAAGCGGCGCTCGCGACTGGGCCAGTCAACGGCGGTTACGTCGATCAAATTCCAGAACTGGCAGCGCGCGTCTTCGCGCAGGAAACGCATCACCGCGACGATGTCGGTTGCCTTTGCGGTTACGGTCAGCTCGTGATGAGCGACGGCGTAACCCGTCACCGAGGTGCCAAGCGAACCGGTGATCGCCTTGCCGAGCGTATCGAGCGTTTCATCCATGATCAGCGTTCGATTGTCGCGGTCCGGCGGATTTTCTTTTGCAGGAGCAGCACGCCATAAAGCAATGCTTCTGCAGTCGGTGGACAGCCCGGGACATAAATATCGACCGGCACGATCCGGTCACAGCCGCGCACCACCGAGTACGAATAGTGATAGTAGCCGCCGCCGTTGGCGCACGAGCCCATCGAAATCACGTAACGCGGCTCCGGCATCTGGTCGTAAACCTTGCGGAGCGCCGGCGCCATTTTGTTGGTGAGCGTGCCGGCAACGATCATGACGTCGGACTGCCGCGGTGAAGCACGCGGCGCAAAACCGAAACGCTCCGCATCGTATCGCGGCATCGACATCTGCATCATTTCAACGGCGCAGCAAGCAAGGCCGAACGTCATCCACATCAGCGAGCCGGTGCGCGCCCAGGCGATCAGATCATCGGCGGCAGCGACAAGAAATCCCTTGTCGGAGAGCTCGCTGTTGAGACCGGAGAAGAACGGATCAGCCGCAACAGCAGGCTTCGGCGTGTTCGGATCGATAATGCCGCGGTTCGGCGTGACGATCGCGGGTTCACTCAATCCCATTCGAGCGCTCCCTTTTTCCATTCGTAGATGAAGCCGATGGTCAACACGCCCAGGAAAACCATCATCGACCAGAAGCCGTAGACACCGATCTTGCCGTAGGCCGCCGCCCACGGAAACAGAAAGGCGACTTCGAGATCGAAGATGATGAAAAGAATAGCGACGAGGTAGAAGCGCACGTCGAATTTCATGCGCGCATCGTCGAAGGCGTTAAAGCCGCATTCGTAGGCGGAGAGCTTTTCCGGATCCGGCCGCTGGTAGGCAACCACGAACGCCACAGCCAACAGCACGAGCCCGATCACCGTTGCGACGCCAATGAAAATGACCAACGGCAGGTAGCCAAGCAAAAACTAACTCGTCGATTGGGTCATCGCGGAGCCCTTACTGTGCGGCCATTATCGGACACGTATCCCAACCGGAATGTGTCCGTTTGCGGCGTGGTTCCGTAACATACGAGACCGCGCTGATTTGCCCCAAATTTCAGCGGATTCGCACGAGCGGCGGAACTTTGCGAGCCTTAGCGCAGTGCACAAAAAGGTGCAAGGCAGCCTGTGCGTTAGCGGCGCCGATGGCGGCAATGCTACGATCAAATGACAGTGTGCACCGGGAGGAATGGCATGAAGCGTGTGGATCGCAGGATCTGGCTGCGCGCGATCTTGCCTGGCGTGATTGCCGGCCTTGCTGCAATCGGTCTGGTGTCCTCCGACGCGGCGGAAAGCTTCCCCGATCATCCGATCAGGCTGATCGTGCCATTCGGTCCCGGCGGACCGCCGGATGTGTCGGCCCGCCTGATCGGTTCATGGCTGTCCGACCATCTCGGCCCGGTCGTGGTCGAAAACCACGCCGGTGCCGGCGGCAGTTTGGCGGCGCGGGCCGTGGCAAGCTCACCACCCGACGGCTACACGCTTCTCGCGGCAACAGCAGGCTCGCTTGCCATCAGTCCGCAGCTTTACAAGAATCCAGGTTTTGATCCGATCAAGGACTTCACCGCGGTGGCGATGGTTTCATCGGCCCCGCTCGTGATCGCGATTAACCCGAAAATTCCAGCGAACAGCATCAAAGAGCTCGTTGCCTACACCAAGGCCAATCCGGGGAAGCTAAACTATGGCGCCGTCATTGGCACGCCGCCGCACATGGTCGGCGAGATGTTCAAGCACATCACCGGCGCCGATATCGTGTTCGTGCCTTACAAGTCCGCGGCACAGGCAGCGACCGACGTGCTTGCAGGACAAATGAACATGACTTTCGAAGGCTCGACCGCGATCGTGCCCCACGTCAAATCCGGCGAGGTCCGCGCGCTCGCCGTCACAAGCCCCACCCGCATCCCGGAGATACCTGACGTGCCTACAATGGACGAGCTTGGCTACCTCGGCATGCCACCGGACTCCTGGCAGGCGATCGTCGCGCCCGCCGGCACACCGCCCGACATCGTCGCCAGGATCAACAAGGTCGCGAACGACGGTCTGGCTAACCCGCAATTCCGTGACAAGATCATTGAGCTCGGCGGCACGCCGGAGCCAAAATCGGTTGCGGATTTTGCCGCTTTCATTCCAGCCCAGTACAAGCGCTGGGGCGAAGTCATCCGCATTACCGGCGTAAAACTCGATCAATAGTCAGAGCAAAGATAATGAGAAATCGCCCAATCGCCGTCTCACGGCGTAACGCTGCACTGCTTGCGCTTGCTGCCGTTGTCGCCCGTGCTTCCCCCAGCCGCGCCGACGATTATCCATCGCGTCCGGTAAAGATTGTCGCTCCGTTCGGAGCAGGCGGACCGACCGATGTCTATACCCGGGCCATCGCCAACGAACTGCAGCAGTCACTGCATCAAACGTTCTTTATCGAGGATCACCCGGGCGCAGGCACCACACTCGGCACCGATCTCGTCGCTAACGCAACGCCCGATGGCTACACGCTGTTGATGGTTTCGGGCACACAAACCGTCAACGAGACCCTCTACGCCCACAAGCCCTATCAGTTGATGCGCGATCTCGCGCCGGTCGCTCCATTGATGGAAACTAACCTGGTGCTGGTGGTGCATCCGTCCGTCCCCGCTAACAATCTGGCCGAGCTTCTTGCCCTGGCGCGCGCGAAACCCGGAACGCTCAACTTCGGATCATCGGGTCCCGGCTCGAATTACCACATGGCCGCCGAGCTTCTGAAAAGCCTGACCGGCATCGATATCGTTCACGTGCCGTACAAAGGTTCGACCGGCATGCGCAGCGATATCTTGAGCGGGCAAATCCAGATGCTGTTCGAACTCGATTCCGACGATGGCGCCGACCATCCAGTCCGGAATGGTCCGGGCCCTCGCCACCAGCGGCCAGAACCGTTCGCCGATCCTGCCCGACGTGCCAACCTTCGCTGAAGCAGGCGTGCCTGGTTTTCAGGCTACGCTGTGGGTCGGTTTCATGGCACCGAAGGCCACGCCCCAGCCGATAGTCGACCTGTTGAGCCGCAGCATCAACGATATCCTGCAACGGCCAGCCATCAGGGATGCCTGGGAGAAACAAGGCGCGACGCCGATGGTGATGACCGAGCAGCAGTTCGGCGCCTTCATGGACGCCGAGATCGTAAAATGGGCTAAAGTCATCAAGACCAATCATATCGCTCTCATCAACTAGGCGGTCACAATGAACGAGATGTCGAAACCACAAGCCGCAATCAAAGGCGAAGACCACTGGACCACCAAGGACGGTGGCGTGAAGCTTTTCATGTTCGAAAAGTGCGCCGGCGACCCGGCGAAGACGATCGGCACGATCCTGTTCGTCCACGGCTCCTCGATGGCGGGCCAGCCGACCTTCGATCTGCAAGTGCCCGGGCGTCCCGACTCGTCGGTGATGGATTTCTTCGCTCGGCAAAATTACGACTGCTGGTGCGTCGATATGGAAGGTTACGGCCGCTCCACCAAGGACCGCGACAACAATGCGCCGATCGCCTACGGCGCGGACGACTGTTTCGCCGCCGCGACCTATATCGAGAAGCTGCGCGGCAAACGTCCCCTGCTCGTTTACGGAATCTCCTCAGGAGCGTTACGCGCGGCTTTATTCGCGCAACGTCATCCCGAGATGGTGGCGCGCGTTGCGCTCGACGCCATGGTCTGGACCGGCCAAGGATCGCCGACGCTGGCCGAACGCCGGAAAAAACTACCTGAGTTTCAGACCAAGAATCGCCGTCCGATCGACAAGGCGTTCATTCACTCGGTGTTCGACCGCGATCATCCGGGAACGGCGGAGGAAAACGTCATCGACGCTTTCGCCGATGCCGTGACGGCGCTCGACAATTCGGTGCCGACCGGCACCTATGTGGACATGTGTTCGCGGCTTCCTGTGGTCGATCCGGAAAAGATCACGGTGCCGACACTGGTCATGCGCGGCCAATGGGACGGTATCGCGAGCTTCGAGGATCTGATCGCGTTTTTCTCCAAGCTGCCGAATCCGGACAAGCAGTTCACGGTGATGCCCGGCATCTCGCATGCGAGCTTCCAGCAGAAGAATTACGCGCTGGTCTACCACATCCTGGCGAGCTTCTTTTCGCAGCCGGCGCCGATCTATCGGGGGTGAGCGCGCATTCGATCTGAGCTAGACTGGCATCCAAGAACAGCACAGGGAGGCCAGCATGACAGTCAAATTGCGGCGGCGCGCGCTGTTGCAGGCGGGCGCCGCGGTCATCGGTGGAGCGATGCTCCCCGTCACGGCGCAGGCGGAAAGCGGCACGGCCTACGACTTCACGGTCAAGGATATTGTCTATCACCGCGACGGCGATAAGCAGCAGCTGGCCAGGCTTTATCAACCGGCCGGAACCGGACCATTTCCCGCGGTCCTGCAAGTTCACGGCGGCGCCTGGAACAACAAGGATCGCACTGACGGCCAGAACACGGCGCTCGATCTTGCAGAAGCAGGCATCGTCGTGCTCGCGATCGATTTTCGTAATGCACCCGAAGCGCCCTACCCCGCATCATTGCAGGATATCAACTATGGCATCCGCTGGCTCAAGGCGCACGCTGGCGATTTCGGCAGCAGCGCGGGACAGGTTGGCGCGTACGGCACGTCGAGCGGCGGTCACCAGATTTTGCTCGCCGCGATACGCCCCGACGATCCGCGTTATCGCGCGCTGCCATTTGCGGAAGCGCCCGAAATGGATGCCAAACTCGCCTTCGTGGTATCGGGTTGGGGCGTGCTGTTTCCGCTGGAACGCTACAAGCTCGCCAAGGCCAAAGGCGACGCAGAACTCGTCAAAGGTCACGATATTTTCTTCGGCAATGAGGAAACCCAAATCGAGGCAACGCCAGCCCTCATCCTCGAACGTGGCGAGAAGGTCTATCTGCCGCCCGCTCTGGTGTTCCAGGGCACGCAGGACCAGTGGACGACTGTCGACCTCGCGCATCGCTTCGTCGACGATTACCGCAAGGCTGGCGGCGATGTCGATTTGCTCCTCCTCGAAGGCGCGCGCCACACCTTCCTCAACGAGCATCCGTTCGAGCCCAATTCGGTAAAGGCGCTCGACACCATGATCACGTTCGTCAAGGCGCATGGATCGCAGCACCGCGCGGCACGATGATCGCGCCATCGAGCAGTGATCTGATTGAACAGAAATTCGGTCCCGGGAGCCAATAGATGCCATACACGTTGAAGGATTTTTGCGCCGACCTATCCACGATATTGAAAAGCAAACGCGACAGCGGATTGCTCGATATCGGCAGCAAGCTTTCGATGCTGCTCGCCAATCCGGCCTTCGTCAGCGAGACTTTTTCCGACGCCACGCCGATCGGCCGCCGCGAGCTTTGGCACGATCCGGAAACCGACGTGTACGTGCTGGCGCAGGTGCAGGAAGGCGCCAAGGTGGGCACACCGCACAGCCATGGCGCGTCATGGGCGATCTATGGAACCGCTCGCGGCGTGACCGAAATGATCGAATGGCGCCGGGTCAACGGCGCTGACGAAGCAGGCGCCGTACTGGAAAAGACCAAGGAATATGCACTCGGACCGGGCCAAACTCAGGCCTATGGCGCCGGCGCGATTCACTCGACGGCACATCCCCAAAAGACCTGGGTGATCCGCGTTACCGGCACCGATCTCGATGCCATCCCGCGTTATCGATTCCGGCCCAAGACCGACAAAATCCTCGAGCGGGCGTGAAAAATCCGCCTCGCCGGGGATGAGTAAGCCTCTAATATTAATGGGAAAATGGCGGGAGCGACGGGACTCGAACCCGCGACCTTCGGCGTGACAGGCCGACGCTCTAACCAACTGAGCTACGCCCCCGCGGACGCGGTCGGGAATTAAGGCCCACCGTCCGACAAGTCAAGGATTTCGGCCAAAATCAAGCATTTTGGCCTGCCTTAGACGCGCCACAGAGTGATCGCAGAACCCGCAAGAGGCGCGAAAACATCGGTGGAATCGGCAAAACAATCGTGGTCAGCCCCAACCGAATCGTCTAACTCAAATCCGGTAAGCGGTGCTTTTCGCGCAAAACCGCTTCATCGAGGAGGGTCTAATGGCAGTTAAAGCTGCGACTACTACCGTTACGTTGAAACATCTGGCGGCCACTCTGGCCGAGGATAATGAAATCTCCAAGAAGCAGTCCGAAGCAATTCTCGGCGGCCTCGTCACCAACATCGTAAAGCACCTCAAGAAGGGCGAGCGCATCCGCATCGGCGGGCTCGGCATTCTGGTGGTGAGGAAGCGCGCCGCGCGCATGGGCCGTAACCCGGCCACCGGCGAGGCGATTCAGATCAAGGCCAGCAAGAAGGTGGCGTTCCGCGCCTCGAAGGAACTCAAGGAAGCGATCTAACCGATCGCGAGCCCCTTCCGGGCCGCAGACCCGGGCCCGAGAAGCGGGTCCAAAGCGATCATCGCCCGTTTGCCGCGAACCATGCGGCAGGCGGGCGGTATCATTTTGGCCACGGAGATTTTCGATGCATCTCGTTACCGATGCGCATCAAGCGTCGAATTCGGTTTACTGAAATACCCGACCTGCACTCGTTTTGCGCGAATACTGGTGGGCGGTGACGGGCTCGAACCGCCGACATCCTGCGTGTAAAGCAGACGCTCTACCAACTGAGCTAACCGCCCGTATAGCGATTTATCGCCATGCAGCCGCAACGCGCAAGTACAGAGCAAAAAGGCCCGTGGAACCTGGGGTTTTCAACAAGATATTTGCCGTGTTTTGGCCGATGTAACAATTAGGTCTCAGCGACGGAAAAAGACACACGCGTGAACAGGCGCGCACTGACGCATCGCTAAAAAGTGTGAGATAGTTTTCGCGCAATGAATGCCGGGCGGGATGCCCTTAGGGGAGAGCCAAGTATGTTTCGTACATGTATGTTTCGTACATGCGTCTTGACGACCGCTCTGGTGCTGACCGTTGGATCCGCTGCGCTTGCGCAGTTGCCGGCACAGCCGGCGCCTGTGAAAAACGGCCTGACCCAGGGCACGGATCAGGAGCGTGCAGCTTGCCATCCCGACGTAATACGATACTGCAAACAATTTTTGCGCACAGATGGCCAGGACGATGTATTTTCGATCCTCGGCTGTCTGCAAACCAACCGTCAGAGAATCAGCAATTCCTGTCAGCAGGTGCTGGCCAGCCACGGCCAGTGACAGCGCACGTCAGCCAATTCAATCCGTTAATCTGACTTACGACGCCTCGCCGCTCTCGACGGGCTGCGGCTGATAAACTTCAGCGTGCGCCACGTGCTCGGCGAGGCGCACCCATGACTGCGCCAGGGTAAGCCACAACGCCTTGTCGCCTTCGCCTTGCGACAAGCGCGCCATCGCTACGCATTCTTCCGCGCATTTACGGTGATCTTGAATCGTCCCCATGACACCACCCGACTAAAGGAACACGCTGACAAACTGGCGCAAATTTGAATGGCCAAGTACGGCGGTTGAAGGATCGTGAAATGGCGGAAAATGGGCGTTATTTCCGCGCGCCAAAACAGGCTTTCGGCGGATTGCCCTGAAAACAGAGGAAAAATCGCCGCCAGCCGAGAAATCCTTGCAAGATTATTGCTTTACACATGCAGCTGGATCGTAGCTGCACTGCAACAAAGTTTATTTTGCAACGCACCATTGGCTCTTATATCGGTTCCATCGATTCCGGCGTCGCCGGGGAAGGAACAGAACAATGTTGCTAGCCATCATCCACTACCTGCACGCTTGGCAGCGCTACGGCTCCGCGGTGCGGGAACTGTCCAACCTCAACGAGCGCGAACTGGCCGATATCGGCATTACCCGTTCGGACATTCCGCGGCTCGCTTGGGAGCATGCGAAGCAGTAACTGCTGCCTGCACAGTACAGTTTTTGAGCCAGCGCCCGCCTCCTGCGGGCGTTGGCTTTTTCAGAACCTGCTACGACGCCGGTTCCATGCCTTTGGCTTTGATGATCGGCAGCGCGTGCGGTCCGGTGAGAAACTTCACGAAGCCATTCGCTGTAGTGCTGTCGCTGGCCGCGGAACTGACGCCCGCGGAATAAGTCGTGAAATTCTGAATCTCCGCCGGCAGCGGACCGACCAATACCGCGCCTTTTACCGGCAAGATTTCGCTGATCTGGTGAACGCCAATTTCGGCTTCGCCGTCGGCCACGTGAGTTGCGACTGCACCGCCGTGCACCAGCACAGCCTTGGCGTTTACGGTATCGGCAATGCCGAGACGGTCGAGAAGTTTTCCAACGTAGATGCCGCTCGATCCACCGGCTTTGGGATCAATGTAAGCAACCGACTTTGCCGCCAGCAGGGCTTTCTTGAAGGCATCGACAGTTGAAATATCGGGAAGCGGAGCGCCTTGTTTGACGACAACGCCGATACCGGTCTTCGCCAGGTCGGCATTGCTGCCCGCAACGATCTTTCCATCTTTGACCAGCCCCGCGATGGCGTCGGGGGTCAGGACAGCAACATCGAATTTTTCTTTGCCGGCTTCGATCTGTTCCAGATGCTGGCCGACCGTCTGGTAGGTCAGATCAACCTTGTTTCCGCTTTCCTTCTCGTATTGCGCAGCGAGCGCGTTGAGCACCTGTTTGAACGCGCCGCCGCTGATGACTTTCAGATCGGCACTTTGGGCAAGCTGTGACATGACGAGGGTGAAGACCGCGGCGAGGACAATCGATGCAAATCGCATGAGAACAGTTCCTACCATAATCGGGCGCCCATACACGTGGTAGCCGGCGTTGGCGGCGCAAGCGCGGCGTGCTAACCGGGCGGCATGCCGGTCATGACATTAATGGAAGCTGCTGCGCTGTTACCGGCGCGCGGCGGACTTGTCGGCCTCGATCTCGGCACTAAAACGATCGGCGTCGCTGTCAGCGATCCAGATCGCCGCCTGGCAACGCCGGTTGAAACGATTGCGAGGAAGCAATTCAAGTTCGATGCCGCGCGGGTGATTGAACTCGCCGCGGAGCGTCGTGCCATAGGCTTCGTGCTTGGACTTCCGATCAATATGGACGGTAGCGAAGGCCCACGCGCCCAATCGACCCGCGCCTTCGCGCGCAATTTTGCGGCGCTTACCGCACTACCTATCGCGCTCTGGGATGAGCGCTTATCGACCGCAGCCGTCGAACGGGAGCTGATTGCCGCTGACGCCAGCCGAGCCCAACGCAAAGCCGTGATCGACCAGCACGCTGCCACTTTCATTCTTCAGGGTGCGCTGGATCGGCTGCTTAACCTACCGCTCTAAACGTACCCTGGAAGAGAGTTGCTATTTTTGCCGGTTAGCAGCCGCGGATCGAACTCGCCGCAATGACCGGGACGTCGCACCGGACCACCATTGTAGCCGTAATAGGTCGGACCCGGATCTACGACTACGGGACCCGGCGCATAGTCGTAATAGCCGTCGCCATAATAAGGTCCGTAGCCGTAATACGGCGCGTTAGCGGCCGCAGCAGCACCAAGCGCAAAGCCGGCGACGCCTGCGCCAATCGCCGCGCCAGGACCCCAACCATGACCATGCCACGCCGCCGCGCTGCTCGTTACAGCTGCCAGCGATAAGGCGCCGGCGAGCCCGGCAATCACAGCGCCGTGTTTCAAAGTTCCGATCTTCATATTCGCCTCCTGGGCGTCAACAGTTTCGCCCGTTGTCGTGTGAACGAAAAGTGCGGCGAACTAGTTCCGCCGCGGTGCGATAGACGGATCACGCTTCCGGCATGACTCGTTGAAGCAGCAACTCAACAATCAATTCACCAAGATCGCCGGTGCCGTAGGTCGCGCTGTGACGATGGGCGAGCCGCGATTTCAGAAACGCTTCGGCAATCGCTGGTGGGGCACTTGCCTGAAGCGCTGCAGCGCTCGCCAAAATTGCCAGACGTTCGACAAATGACCGGGCGTGATTTTCGTTTGGCGCTGCCATTTTATCCGGCGTCATTCCGGCGTCGCGGGCCAAGGCAGCGACGAGAGCGGCTTCATCGTCGCGTTTGAGCGCGCGCAGGACATCGAGACACATCACGTTCCCGGAGCCTTCCCAGATCGCATTCACCGGTGACTCGCGATAAAGCCGCGGCAGCAAGCTCTCCTCGACGTAACCGTTGCCGCCGAGACATTCCATCGCCTCGAATGCGAAGCCCGGCGCAAGCTTGCAGATCCGGTACTTCGCCACTGGCGTCAGCAACCGAGCATACGCCGCCTCCTCCGCATCCACGCCAGCACGATCCAGCGCGCGCGACAACCGCATCACAAAGGCGACGGCGCCCTCCACTTCGAGCGCCATGTCGGCCAGCACCGCGCGCATCATCGGCTGGTCATAAAGGCGTTTATCGAAAACCTTGCGATACCGGCAATGGTGGACGGCTTGCGCCAGCGCCATACGCATCAAACCTGCGGATGCGACCGCGCAATCGAGCCGCGTCAGTTGCACCATCTGCAAAATGGTACGGATCCCCGCGCCCTCGTCGCCGACCCGCCACGCAAACGCCTCCATGAACTCGACTTCGCTCGAGGCATTGGAGCGATTGCCGAGCTTGTCCTTCAAACGCTGGAAGCGGAGCGCATTGACCGAACCGTCCGGGCGAAAGCGCGGCATCAGAAAACAGGTCAGCCCGCCCGGTGCCTGGGCCAGCACCAGAAACGCGTCGCTCATCGGCGCCGAGAAGAACCATTTGTGGCCGACGATCGAATAACCCTCGCCAGCCGGCTTGGCCGTCGTGGTATTGGCGCGCACATCCGTGCCGCCCTGCTTTTCCGTCATGCCCATGCCGAGCGTCATGCCGGGCTTCTCGGTCCATGGACGAAAAGCGGGGTCGTAGTCGCGGCTGACGACCTTGGGTATGACGCGCGCGGCGAGCGTCGGTTCGACGGCCAGCGCCGCAACGGACGCTCGCGTCATGGTGATCGGACAGAGATGACCGGTCTCGACCTGGGCGGCCATGTAGAAGCGGGCGGAGCGCGCGACCTCCGCGGGCGCCGCCGCGCGCTTGCCGGACTCTGCCAGGTGGACGCATGCAGGCCGGCCGCCACGCTCTGCGTCATGAATTGGTGATAGGCGGGGTGAAACTCGACCGTATCGCGGCGAAAGCCTTTGGCATCGAATGTCGAGAGCTTGGGCGGGTTCTCGTTGGCGCGCCGCCCAAGCGCAAACATCTCGGCGGTCCCCCATTGCTTGCCGAAAATGGAAAGTGCCGCCGCCTCCCCCTTCGCGCCGTTCGCTGCGACAGCGTCCTGAAGCGGCGCATCGCTCGAAAACAGATCGACGTTCTCGAATGGCGGCGATTGGTTGAAGACGTCGTGGGTATCGAACCGCGTGACCATGACGATTTCCCCTAAGGAATCCGCTGGCGCGAACCGTAGCACGTCACCCCTAGCGATTTCGGTGTATCGGTTGACCGAACTGGCCTTCGCGGCCTTGCCGGACCACGCAGATTGGGCCTATAGCACCGCTTTAATGAGCAAAACTCGGCCGCTGACCCGCCACATCATTTCGATCAACGACCTGACCAATGCGGAGATCGAGACGGTCTTCGAGGTCGCCCAGGGGTTTTTGAAGGAACTCGCCGACCCCAAGGTTCACTATCGCATCGGACGCAGCACGAATCTGGCGTCCAGGTCCATTCTGGCGAGCCTGTTCTACGAACCTTCCACCCGTACGCGGCTTTCGTTCGAGAGCGCGATGCTTCGGCTTGGCGGAGCGAACATCACCAGCGCCGATCCTGCGGTCAGTTCGGCGGCCAAGGGCGAAAGCCTCGCCGACACGATCCGCGTTATCTCGAACTACGCCGATATCGTCGTCATCCGTCACCCACGCGATGGCGCCGCACGGCTGGCGGCGGAATATTCGCAAATTCCGGTCATCAACGGTGGCGACGGAAGTCACGAACATCCGACGCAGACGCTGTGCGATCTCTTCACGCTGGTGTCGAAGAAAAAGACCCTGAAAAACATGAAGGTCGCTATTTCAGGCGATCTCAAAGGCAGCCGCACCATCCACTCGTTCGTCTATGCGCTGGCGCGCTTCGGGGCGACCATCGATCCCCTGCCCGCTCCCGGCATGGAATTGCCGGCCCATGTCCACCGCCGCCTGCGCGAAGAATTCAACTGCCGCATGGTGTCCAAGGATTCGGGTCTGGCGCAAAGCGGTGCGCTCGACGCGCTCTACGTCACGGCCAACCAGCCGCATCAATTGTCGCTCATTCCCGATCCGGAAATCGATTACGGCCCTCTGCTGCAACAGAAAATCGACGCTGTTTATGTTACGCGGTTTCAGAAAGAACGCTGGACTGAGAAAAAGGATCAGCCTTACCCCAAGGTCGACGCAAAACTCCTCGGCGAAGACAGATTTTCAAACGCCAGCGTCATGCATCCGCTGCCGCGCGTCAACGAACTTGATCCCTCGTTCGACAATGACCGGCGCGCTGTCTACTTCCAACAGGCCGCGTACGGCGTACCGATCCGGATGGCGTTGATCTCATTGCTGCTGCATCAACACAAGAACAAGACGCTGCGCGAATTCGACTGCGGCTTTGCCAAACCAAAGCATCCGATTTACGCGCAACCGATCAGTATCGGCCTGCATTGCGAGAATCCAAACTGCATCACCGCCGACCCCGCCGAACGGCAGTATGCAGCCAATAAATTCTATGTGGTCGAGGAAGATACGCCGCAGCATTGCACGCTGCGTTGCGTCTATTGTGAGAAAGACGTGAGTGACGAAACGGCGGCCGGTTTGGTCGTTGGTGATACGACGAAACGCACTTACAGCGACGGATTGGGCGCGCTCGTGCGCGGCTCCGACGAAAGGCTTCGGCATCTGGTTATCCATCGCAGCGCCAAGATCGCGGCGAAGGCCGGTTTCACGTCGAGAACCCCGCGCACCAAAGCACGCGCCAGCTGATTGCGAGCGGCCGAACGATGGCGCACCTTCTCGAATACGCAGCAGCTCTCGTTTTTGGTTACTTGTGCGGCTCTATTCCGTTCGGCGTGATTTTAACCCGCCTTGCAGGGGCGCCCGACCTGCGTTCGATCGGTTCCGGCAATATCGGCGCAACTAATGTTTTGCGCACGGGGCGAAAAGGCCTCGCCGCCGCCACTCTTCTCGGCGACGTGCTCAAAGGAACCGTGGCGGTCGTCGTCGGCAGCTATTACGGCGAAAGCCTCGCCATCGCCGCGGCTCTCGGCGCTTTTCTCGGCCACCTGTTTCCGGTCTGGCTTGGCTTTAAGGGCGGCAAAGGCGTGGCCACCTTTATTGGCCTCCTGCTCGGCTTCGGTGCGTGGCTCGCCTTGCTGGTCTTTTGCATCCTCTGGCTCGCAGTCGCTGCGGCGACCCGCTACTCGTCACTTGCGGCCCTTCTAGCAAGCGCTGCCGCCCCCATCGTTCTGTGGTGGACAGGTGAAGGCGGCCGGGCTGAGCTGTTTCTCGTTTTGGCTATTCTGTTGTGGATCAAACATCGCGCCAACATCACGCGCCTGCTCAACGGCACCGAGAGCAAGATCGGCAAAAGCGCGGCTGCTTAAGCCGCGCACGAGCGCTTGTCTCCCCAAAAACCGAGGCTCGCGGCCCGCCATCGACAGTTGTAGGTTATGAAAGGCCATTGAGCGGGTGGCGGCCGGGGGCGTGGTGGACAATTCGGCAAATGGCGTTCGTCTGAACGACGAACAGAGGATCGACTGGCTCCGCCTTATTCGCAGCCAGAATATCGGACCGCGCACATTTCGCGCCTTGATCAATCATTTTGGCGGCGCACGGGCCGCGCTTGATGCGCTCCCGGGATTGGCGCGGCGCGGCGGCGGCCGGTCGTCACCGAAGATCTACTCGCGCGAACAGGCCGAACGGGAAATCGAGGCGGCACGCAAACTCGGCGCAGTGTTCATAGCGATTGGCGAGAGTGACTATCCGCAACGGCTCCAAAACATCGACGACGCGCCGCCGCTCATCGCGGTGCGCGGCCATCGCGCAGTGCTCGCGATGCCGACGGTCGGAATTGTTGGTTCTCGTAACGCCTCCGCCGCCGGTCTGAAGATGACGCAACGGATCGCCCATGGCTTGAGCGAAGCGGGCTTTGCCACCGCGTCGGGTTTGGCGCGCGGCATCGATGCGGCTGCCCACCGCGCAAGCCTCGAAAACGGGACGATCGCCGTGCTGGCCGGCGGACACGATCACATCTACCCGCCGGAACATAAAGAACTACTCGAAACAATCCTGCTGACCGGCGCCGCGATCAGCGAAATGCCCTTCGGCTGGGAACCGCGAGCGCGCGATTTTCCGCGGCGCAATCGGTTGATTTCGGGGCTATCCCTTGGCGTCGTCATCATGGAGGCGGCGCAACGTTCCGGCTCGCTTATTACCGCACGGATGGCGCTTGAACAGGGCCGCGAGGTGTTTGCCGTACCGGGCTCGCCGCTCGACCCGCGCGCGGAAGGCACCAACGGCTTGCTCAAGCAGGGCGCGACACCCGTCACCGAAGCCGAGGACATTGTATCGGTCTTGCGGCCGATCATGGGGATCGACGCGCCGGTGCATGAGCCGGAGCCGGCGGAAGGGAATACCGGCGATTTCCTTGAACCTGCTGCCGACGAACGCGCGCGGATTATTGGCTTACTGAGCCCGGCGCCGGTCTCGATCGACGATTTGGTACGGCTGTCCCAAACTTCGCCACGTGCCGTCCGTATGGTTCTGCTCGAGCTTGAAATCGCCGGACGGCTGGAGCGCCACGGCGGCGCCATGGTTTCGCTTATTTAGTTGCCGCGGATGACAGTATTTATTGAAACCGCCTTGCGGAGGACTTCGTTCGTCCTCGCATTCGTCCTTGCCGGCACGTTCGCCCATGGCGCGCGTTGCGAAAGCTTTGACGCGTTTGTTGCCGCGTTATGGAAAGACGCGCAATCGCAGGGCATCACGCGTGCAACCTTCGATACGGCGCTGGCGGGCGTTACTCCTGACGAGCGCGTCATCGGCGCGATGCAACGGCAGCCGGAATACGGCAAGCCGTTCGGCGCTTATGTCGACTCGATGGTTTCGGCCTCGCGCCTCTCCACCGCAGCGCGCAAGTCGACGCAATGGGCGGCCACGTTGCGCGCTGTCGAAAATAAATACGGCGTGCCGTCGCCCATCCTGGTGAGCATTTGGGGCATCGAGTCCTCGTTTGGCGAGGCGCAGGACCGCTGGGACGTTTTCCGCTCGATTGCAACGCTCGCACAGGCACATTTTCAGGAGCCGTACTTTCGCAACGAGTTGCTGAATGCGTTTCGGATATTGCAGTCCGACAATATCCCGCGCCAGCAGTTCCTCGGCTCGTTCGCCGGTGCAATGGGCCAGGCCCAGTTCATGCCATCGAGCTTTTTGAAATACGCCGTCGATTTCGACGGCGATGGCCGCGCCGATATCTGGACCGACGTCCCCGATGTGTTGGCATCGATTGCTAATTATTTGCAGAAATACGGCTGGCAGCCGGGTTTGCCGTGGGGCTTTGAAGTCACGGTCCCGCAAGGCATCGACTACAGCGTAAGCCGCGGCTCGTTCCGAGATTGGGCAAAACGCGGCGTGAAGCGCGCCGACGGCAGCGAGATGCCCATTTCCGGAGACGCCATTCTGTTTTTCCCGAGCGGCGCCGGCGGCCCGGCTTTTCTGGTCACGCAGAATTTCGTCGCCCTCAAGACATACAATAACTCCGATGCTTATGCGCTTGCGGTCGCGCATCTTGCGGATCGTCTATACGGCATCGGTCAGATCCGCGGCACTTGGCCGGCCAACGATTTCCAGCCGTCGCGGTCACAACGCATCGCACTACAGCGAAAGCTGGCGTCGCTCGGTTACAAGGTCGCGGAGTTCGACGGCCACTTCGATTTTGATCTCCGTGACAACATTCGCGCCATGCAAATCAAGTTCGGCATGATTCCGGACGGCTATCCGAGCCGGACTTTCCTCGACCGTATCGGCGTGCCGTGAAAGTCAGCTGGCGCGGCGGGATTTAGCAATCTCATCCCACTGCTCACCTTCGGAACTGCCCTTAGACGCTTCGTTAGCCTCGAGCCGCGCCATATCGAGGATGTAGCCAAGGGCCTCAAGGCCGTTGGCTCTGGCAAGCTGGCCTAGCTCTCCCGCCAAGGCCGCGATGTAAACGGCAACCAATTCCGGAGAAACCGGCTGGTTTTGGTGAGCAACTTCTTCCGCATCAGGCACAAAATCACCGTATACCTTAACGTTAGTAATTACAATATTACAACCTTAAGGACGCGTCATTCGGCCCCGTATTTTTGGAGCGCCCAGATCGCTTTTGGCCGCGTCAGCGCGGCCCGGTTCCCCGGTAACGATTTGACAGGCGGGATTGCATTACCCATGTTCCCGGCGGCTCGACCACCGCTAATTGAACGGTCTACCCCGTAAAACTGAGTTTTATCAAAGGCTTCCATGCAGCTTGTCCTCGTAGAATCGCCCGCCAAGGCCAAAACCATCAATAAGTATCTCGGCCGCGACTACGAGGTCATGGCCTCCTTTGGCCATGTGCGGGACCTGCCTCCGAAGTCAGGCTCGGTCGATCCCGATGCAAACTTCCGGATGCTTTGGGAGATCGATCCCAAGGCCCAGAAGCGGCTCAACGACATTGCGCGTGCGGTGAAGAACGCCGACAAGCTCATTCTGGCGACCGACCCTGATCGCGAGGGCGAGGCGATCTCCTGGCACGTGCTGCAAGTGCTCAAGGAGAAGAAGGCGCTCAACAAGCAGGTCGTCGAGCGCGTCGTATTTAACGCCATCACCAAGCAGGCCGTGACGGAGGCGATGAAGCATCCGCGCGTCATCGATCAGGCGCTGGTGGATGCCTATCTGGCGCGTCGCGCGCTCGACTATCTGGTCGGTTTCACATTGTCGCCAGTGCTCTGGCGCAAGCTGCCGGGCGCGCGCTCGGCTGGCCGGGTGCAATCGGTGGCGCTGCGGCTGGTCTGTCAGCGCGAACTCGAAATCGAGAAATTCGTACGCCAAGAGTATTGGTCGCTGGTCGCAACGCTGGCGACGCCGCGGCAGGAAACCTTCGAAGCACGGCTCGTCGGCGCCGACGGCAAGAGGCTGCAGCGGCTCGACATTGGTTCAGGTGCGGAAGCCGAGGCATTCAAGCAGGCCCTTGAGACAGCGGCTTTTACCGTTGCTTCGGTCGAGGCCAAGCCAGTTCGGCGTAACCCTTACCCGCCTTTCACAACCTCGACTTTGCAGCAGGAAGCCAGCCGCAAGCTCGGCTTCGCGCCATCGCACACCATGCGCGTCGCGCAGCGGCTTTATGAAGGTGTCGATATCGGCGGCGAGACCGTCGGTCTCATCACCTATATGCGAACCGATGGCGTGCAGATCGCCGAAGAAGCGATCACCGCAACGCGCGCCCAGATTGAAGCTGATTATGGCCGGAATTACCTTCCCGGCTCGCCGCGCCGATACGAGACCAAAGCGAAGAACGCGCAGGAAGCGCACGAAGCGATCCGCCCTACCGAGTTGTCGCGCCGGCCGCGCGATGCCAAGGGCTTTCTCGATGCCGATCAAGCCAAGCTGTATGAGCTGATTTGGCTGCGCACCGTCGCCAGCCAGATGGAATCCGCCGAGCTCGAACGTACGACCGTCGACATCACAGCCAATGTCGCAAGCCGCGTGCTTGAACTGCGCGCCACCGGCACCGTGGTGAAATTCGACGGCTTCCTGACGCTGTATCAGGAAAGCAACGACGACAATTCCAGCGATGAGGATTCTCGCCGCTTGCCGGAAATGAGCCAGGGCGAGAAGCTCGCGAAGCGTTCGATTGCGGCTGACCAGCACTTCACCGAGCCGCCACCGCGCTTTTCGGAAGCCTCGCTGGTCAAGCGGATGGAAGAACTCGGCATCGGCCGGCCTTCGACCTACGCGTCAATCCTGCAGGTGCTCAGGGATCGCAAATATGTGCGGCTCGACAAGCGGCGGCTATACCCTGAAGACCGCGGCCGCGTCGTCGTCGCGTTCCTCGAGAGCTTCTTTTCCAAATACGTCGAATACGACTTCACAGCCGGGCTCGAAGAGCAGCTCGATCTCGTCTCCAACAGCGAGATGCCATGGCGCGACTTGCTCCGCGACTTCTGGAAGGATTTCATCGGCGCGGTCGATGAGACCAAAGACCTTAAAATCTCCGACGTCATTGACGCGCTCAACGACCTGTTGGCGCCGCACCTGTTCCCGCCACGCGCCGACGGCAGCGATCCGCGGCTGTGCCCGACCTGCGGCACCGGACAGTTGTCGTTGAAGCTTTCCAAGTTCGGCGCCTTCATCGGCTGCTCGAACTATCCGGAGTGCAAACACATCGCCTCGCTCAATGGCAGCGCCGGCGAAGTCAGTAACCGCAAGCTCGGCGAAGACCCGGCGACCGGCCTCGACATAACGGTTCGCAGCGGCCGGTTCGGGCCGTATTTGCAGCTTGGCGAAGCCACCGATGGCGAAAAGCCGAAGCGCGCCAGCCTGCCCAAGGGCGTTGCGCCGGAAGATATGGAGCTTGAACGCGCGATTGCGCTGCTTTCGCTGCCGCGCGAGGTCGGGCGTCATCCGGAGGACGGTGAGCCGATCAAAGCCGGTATCGGCCGCTATGGACCCTACGTTCAGCACGACAAGACCTACGCCAATCTCGACGACGGCGACGATGTCTTCCATATCGGCCTCAACCGCGCGGTGACGCTGATTGCCGAAAAGAAGGCAAATCCTTCCAAGGGCCGCCGCTTTGGCGCCGATCCGGGACGCGCGCTTGGCGACCATCCGGCCAAGGGCGGACCGATCATGGCGAAGAAGGGCCGTTACGGGCCTTATGTCAGCCACAACGGGGTCAACGCGACTTTGCCGGGCGACAAGACGCCGGAGAATGTCACCCTTGAAGAGGCTGTCGCGTTGATCGACGCGCGAGCCGAACACAGCGGACCGACATCGCGCGCGCGACCACGTAAGGCAAAGCGCCCGTCGGCCGGAACCGCGCACCACGTCAAAGCACGCCCCGCCAAAAAGCCGGGTAGTGCGAAAGCTCCGCGCAAAAAGCCGCCAACCGAGGCTGCCGAATAGTTCGGTCGATAAAGGCCACCGGCCAGGGATACGGCCCATGAGTGGCCAATGAAACCGCCCCGCCTACCCTCGAAAGAGGAGTTGATTGCGTTCATTCGCGACAGCAGCGGCAAGGTAGGCACCCGCGAAATCGCTCGCGCTTTCGGCGCCAAGAACGCGGATCGCGGCGCGATCAATCGCATGTTGCGCGAGCTTGCCGACGACGGCTCGATCGAGCGGCAGCGCAAGCGCATTCATCACGCCGGCACTATGCCGCCCGTTGTCGTCGCCGACATTACCGGCCGCGACAAAGACGGCGACCTCTTGGCGCGCCCCGCCGAATGGGATGAAGCGGCGCACGGCGCACCGCCGGTCATTCACGTTTCGACCCCGCGCCACGCCAAGTCCAACGAGGTCGCCGGTGTTGGCGATCGCGCGTTGCTTCGTGTCGCATATTCAACAAACGACGAAACGACGGGACGCGTCATCAAGCTTCTGGACCGCGCCAAGCATCGCGTGCTTGGCATCTTTCGCGCGCTGCCAAATGGTAGCGGCCGGCTGGTGCCGGTGGACAAAAAACAGTTAGGTCGTGAGTTGACGATCCCGACGGAAGGTACAAAGGGCGCAGCCGACGGCGATCTGGTCTCGGTCGAGGTATCACGCAGTGGCCGACTTGGTCTGCCAGTGGGCTCGGTCATTGAACGACTGGGTTCAATCAAGAGCGAGCGCGCCGTCAGCCTGATCGCGATCCACGCCCACGACCTACCGCACGTGTTCCCGCGCGCGGTACTGGACGAGGCAGAGACAGCGCAGCCGGCAACGCTTGCAGGACGCGAAGATTGGCGCGACGTGCCGTTCGTCACCATCGACCCGCCCGACGCCAAGGATCACGACGACGCGGTTCATGCCGTGCCCGATCCCGATGTGCACAATCGCGGCGGCCACATCGTCTGCGTCGCCATCGCCGACGTGGCGCATTACGTGCTGCCGGGATCGGCGCTCGATCGCGAAGCCTTGCGCCGCGGCAACTCGGTCTATTTTCCCGACCGCGTCGTGCCGATGCTGCCGGAGCAGATTTCCAACGATCTTTGTTCGCTGCGCGTGCACGAAGCCCGCCCCGCCCTCGCCGTGCGGATGGTGATCGGCGCCGACGGTCGCAAACGCTCGCACACTTTTCATCGCGTGATGATCCGCTCCGCCGCGAAACTGAGTTATGAGCAGGCCCAGCGCGCGGTCTCCGGCCAGACCGACGACATCACCGGACCGATCCGCGAAAAAATCCTGGAACCGCTCTACGCCGCCTACAAGAGCGTCTGCCTCGCCCGCGAGCAACGCTCGCCGCTCGATCTTGATATCCCGGAGCGGAAGCTTGTGCTCAAGCCGGACGGCACCGTCGATCGGGTGATCGTGCCGCAACGGCTGGACTCCCACCGGCTGATCGAAGAATTCATGATCCTGGCCAACGTCGCCGCCGCCGAAACCTGCGAGAAGGCGCACACGCCGCTGATCTATCGTGTGCATGATGAGCCGTCGCAGGAGAAGCTCAACGCGCTGCGCGAGTTTCTCAAAACGCTCGATATTTCGCTGCCCAAGGGCGGCACGCTCCGCCCGGAAGGGTTCAACAACATTCTGGCGCGGGTAAAGGGCCACGACGGCGAGCGGTTGGTCAACGAAGTGGTACTGCGTAGCCAGGCGCAAGCTGAGTATTCGCCGGAGAACTTCGGCCATTTCGGTCTTAATCTGCGCCGCTACGCTCATTTCACTTCGCCGATCCGCCGCTACGCCGATCTCATCGTGCACCGTTCGCTGATCCGCGCACTTAAACTGGGCTCGGACGGATTGCCGGAAGCGACCGACGTTCGCGCGCTCGTCGAAGTCTCGGCGACCATTTCGGCAACCGAGCGACGCGCCATGAAAGCGGAACGCGAGACCGCGGACCGGCTGATCGCGCATTTCCTGGCGGATCAGATCGGGGCGACCTTTAGCGGGCATATTTCCGGTGTCACCCGCGCCGGACTGTTCGTTGAGCTCGACGAAACCGGCGCCGACGGCTTTATCCCGGCCCGTTTCATCGGCGACGAGTATTTCCGTTTCGACGAGGCCCGCCGCGCCTTTATCGGCAATTCCGAAACCCATCGGCTTGGCGATCCGGTCACCGTCGAACTGGTCGAAGCCGCGCCGGTCGCCGGTGCCTTGCGTTTCAAGCTTGTGCGCCATGCGGGCGAAAAGCGCCAAAGGACTGGACACAGCGCCACAAGGCCGGCCGAAATTTCAACGCGACCGAAAACAGCGGCGCCGGAACTAGGATATATGTGTAATGGGTGACGAACGAAGCGGCGATCCAGCGGTCGAGAGCGGCACTGCCGGTAACAGAACCGACCGGCTGACCAAAACTATCCGCGATCAGTCGTTCCCCAATGTGAAGCCGCGGGACTCCGCAACGCTGATCCTGATTGATCGCGCCGAGAGCACGCCCAAAGTCCTGCTCGGCCGCCGCCACGAAAGTCATCGTTTCATGCCGGGAAAATTCGTGTTCCCGGGCGGCCGCATTGAACCGACCGATCGCCAGATGGTCAGCTGTGCTGCCCTCCACGACCGGCACATCGCCCGCCTGATGACCAAGGTCAAACGGCCGAGCGCGGCAAAGGCCGAGAGCTTTGCGCTCGCCGCGATCCGGGAGACCTACGAGGAAACCGGGCTGATGCTCGGCACACCGAGCAAGGAGCCGATCGTCACGCCGCCGGGGGCGTGGGACGCCTTTGCCAAGGCCGGAATCGTTCCCGATCTCAGCCAGGTTCACTTCATTGCGCGGGCGATTACGCCGCCAAACCGCAACCGGCAATTCGACAGCCGGTTTTTCGCTGCCGAAGTCTCGGCCATCGCCCACCGCGCCGATGGCTTCGTCGGGCCGGACAAGGAACTCGTCGAACTGGTCTGGCTGCCGATCACCGAAGCGCGCCGGCTCGACATGCCGGGAATCACCGCTATCGCGCTGGAAGAGCTTCAGGACAGGATGGCCTCGGACATGAGTTACGACCATCCGGCCCCGCTCTACCGTATGCTCCACAAGAAATTCGTCCGCCAAGTGCTTTAACGATCACGACTTTTACGCCGACGGGGATTTCTTGACTTTGGCGGCTCACTGACTAGGTTGTCGCCAACAATCAGGCGTTTTCCGAGGTTCGACGATGGCCAAGAGCACAACGATCAAGGTCAAGCTGGTTTCCAGTGCTGACACCGGCTTTTATTACGTGACGCGCAAGAATTCGCGCACCATGACCGACAAGCTGAAGAAGAAGAAATACGATCCGGTGGCGAAGAAGCACGTCGAATTCACCGAATACAAAATCAAATAGTTCAGGTTCCGATTGCGGCTTCGTTGACCGCCGGCGGCCGCCCATCCGGCCCCGAGAGTCCGATGCGCGTCTTGATGTGCTCGATCAGATGCTCCGCGTCCCGCGCGACGCCGGAAAACCGGCCTGAGCCCCACGTATAGAGCCACGGCAATCCGATAAAATAGGCGCCGCGCACCGGCGTCACGCCGCGGACGTGGCTGGGCTGGCCGCGTCCGTTGAACACCGGCAAGTCGATCCAGTTGTAATCGGTGCGGAAACCGATGCACCACACGATCGATGTGATGCCGGCTGCGCGATAATCGAGAATGGGCCGCTCCTGCGGTGGCGACCAGACCGGGATATATCGCGCCTCTTCCGGCGCATCGATGCCTTTTTTGCCGATGAAGGCGTCGATGCTGTTCTTGATGCTCTCCGAAACCTGATCGGCTTGATCGAGGCAATAAGCCACATCATCGTCAACCACGAGTGTATCGCCCTTCACGTCCAGAAGGCGTCCGTAGAGCTCCATGCCTTCAAGCGCCCGCTGCCGCAGATCGATATCGCGGCCGCCATCCCGGCCGGTGACATAGTGATTGGTTTTGTCCCGCACACCTTCGCGCAGTGGATGCTCGTGCACAGGCAGGTCGTAGTAGCCCATCAGGTGCAGCCACTCGACAACATCCTTGCCGCGATAGCGCCGCGACACCCGCGGCGCGTCGGCGATGCACAGATAGACCTTGCGGCCGGCGATATGCAGATCCTCGGCAATCTGACAGCCGGATTGACCGCTACCGACGACGAGCACGGCGCCCTCTGGCAGTTGCGCCGAATTGCGGTAAAGCGACGAATGAATTTGCACGATGTCGCCGGGCAGCCGCTCGGCGCAGCGCGGAATAACCGGAATCTGATAACCGCCAGTCGCGATCACGACCTGATCGGCGAAATGAATGCCGTCGGTCGCGTCGACCATGAAACCGTGCTGAACATCGCTGCGTAACTGCCGGACGGTGACGCCTTCAAGGAGCGGCGGACTGAACGAGGCGACAAAACTGTCCATGTAGGCGGTGATTTCGTTCTTCACCATAAATCCGTAAGGGTCAGGGCCCTGGTAGGGAAAACCGGGCAACTGGCACTGCCAGTTCGGCGTAACGAGACAAAACGTGTCCCATCGTTCGGTGCGCCAGGCGTGACCGGCACGCTCCTTTTCGATGACCACATGATCGATGCCGGATTGCGCAAGATGCCAGCTCACCGAAAGACCGGCCTGTCCGCCGCCGATGACCGCAACCGCGTGGTGAGCCACGGGACTGGCTTGGTTCATGAACTTGTCCTCCTCATTCCTCGAACGCCTCGACAATCACGTGTGCATCCGGGCGAGCCACAAACGACGCGGCGGCTTGCTCGATCCGCGCGAGCTGTGCCGCGGCGCGCGAGCAGCGGTAGCCATATTTCGCCTCAACACGATCGCTCGCGATATCGAGCGCCGTGCGGCTGCGGCCGACAAAATCGTCAAGTGGATAGCTCTGCCCTGGCGACAGGAAGTCCTTGATCACCAGCGACGGCGAATAACAGTCCTCTTTAGTTCCATCGGGCCAGCGAATGAGAAAGCGCATCTCAGGCATCGACCGGCTCCCGCAGCGCCTCGTAGCTCGCGAGTTGGGCACGGGCTGCGCTATCCCAACTATGCCGAGCCGCCACTGCGCGGCCGCGGGTCATTAGTTGCCGACGGTGACCGGCATTGAGCGACCGCTCCATCGCGCGTGCGATTGAAGCCGCATCGAATGGATCGCACCACTCGACCTCGTCGCTGAGATATTCGGTGAATGGAGGAATCTGGGATGTGACAACGGGCACGCCACTCGCCATCGCCTCAAGCACCACAAGACCAAACCCTTCGCGCGTTGAAGGAAACACCAGCGTGCTTGCCGCCCGATAAAGCGCCGGCATCAATTCCTGCGGCAGCGGTCCTGTTGCGATCACGGCGTCGCCCGCAGCGCCGCTTTGCGCCATCACTTCGTGAAACTGCCGCTGGTAGGCATCATGATCGAGTAGCGACGCACCGCCCGCGATCACCAGCCTGCATCCTGGATATTTTGGCGACAGCGAAAGAAAAGCCTGCAGCGAGCGGATTGTGTTCTTGCGCTCCTCAATACCGCCGACGGCAAGGAATACGGGTGCATTGCCGGTCAAGCCCAATCGCGCGCGAAGTGCAGCGTCGGTTTGGTCCGGCATTGGCGAGAACCGCTTCACGTCGACGCCGTTGCCGATCAGAACCGCGTCCAATGCGAGTTCGCGGGCCAGAAAATCCTGCCATAGCCGGCTGACCACAAACCGGCGGTCGGCGGCCCGGATCGCGCGCAGCTTGCAAGGCGCAAAGCTCTTCGTCGTCAAAACTGTCGACATGATGCACGGTGCGCGCAAAAGCCGGGATGTGGCCCCGCTCCTTCAGCGTCGCCAGAGCATTTCCGGAAATGCCGTCTTGCGCGTGCCAGACGTCGAAACGCCGGTTTTCTGGTTGCGAAAAGTAGCGGAGATAATCGGCCACGCGAATTTCGACCATCTCGCTCACGTTTTTGCCGGTTGGCCTTGCTGGCACACCCACGGTTTTACAGAGCGCGTCGCGGAAAAATCCTTTGCCCGCCGGGTCCGGTGCAAACACGGTGACATCGTGGCCGAGGCGCGTCAGTGCGTCGCCTAACTCAAGCGAATGAACCACCCCGCCCCGCGGGTTGGTCGAATGCGCCAGGATCGCGATGCGCGGTTTCGACCTCATGCAAACGTCTCAATTTTTTCGCCGGCGCAACCGATCAATGGCTCTCGCGCGAAGTCCCAGATCGTTTCGGTATGGCGACCGTCCCCAATCGCGACGCGATGATTGGCTGTGAAAGCGCCAATCTCACCCGCTGCGATACCGCGAGCCTCAAACCGCTCCTGCACCGCCGAAACGTTCGAAGCCTTGACGGCAAGCAGATAGCCGTAGCTCGGGAAGGTCGTGAGCCAGCGTTCGAGCGGTACGCCGTCCGGCTTCGGCACGCGCGTCACGTCGATCGTGACGCCGACGCGGGAGCATTCGGCGAGCATCATCGCGGTGCCGACGAGGCCACCTTGGGAAATATCCTTGGCCGCAATCGCCAGACCGCCCTCGGCAATCGACGGCAGGACTTCGAGATCGGCCACAAGCCGCTGCGCCGGCGCGTCTGTCGCCGCTTCCCAATTCGAGAATGGCTCGCGATACCGGCCGCGCAGGTCGATCGCGGCGATCAGGCGATCGTCAGGACGCGCGTCGAACGAAGTCAGGAGCCGCTTGGCGCGGCCCAGGATCGCGACGGCCAGCTGACCGCGATCGGTGCGCGCATTGCTATGGCCGCCGACAATCGGCACGCCGTAGGTCGCCGATGCCGCCCGCATACCGTCGAGCACCGGCGCCGCCTGCCCTTCACCAGCGGCCCACACCGCATCGACGACAGCAATCGGCCGCCCGCCCATTGCGGCAACATCGGAGATATTCACCATGATGCCGCACCATCCGGCAAACCACGGATCGTCGGCGACGAACTCGTTCATGAATCCTTCGATGGCGAACAGAAGAAAACCGTCGCCGTCAGGAATGGCGGCGCAATCGTCGCCAACCGGCACGACGGAGTCGGCCGATAACGAAAGGCGTTTCGCGACGGCGGCGATATCGCGCTTGGCGGCAAGTCCGCGATTGGCGCGCACTCGCGCCGCAAGTTGACCGATGGCTGCGCCGCCGAGCATCAAGCGGCTTTCTTTGGCAACGCCACAATGCCGCTTTCGGCGTCGGCAATCGGCGGATAGGCGCGGAGGTCCGCCTGCATGTAATGATGCGGCCGGCCGTGCACGGCGATTTCCTCAATCGTGTGCCAGTTCAGCCGATGAAACAGCGGCGCATTTTGCGACTGGACGTGAGCGTAGAAGCGCCGGCAACCGCGCGCATGGGCTGATGAAACGGCAAGCCGGATCAGTGAAGTGCCGAGCGCGCTGATGCGGCGGTAATCGGACGCAACGGCGAGACGCGATCCCCACCAGACACCCGGCTCGGCCTCGTGAATGCGGACCGTGCCCACAACTTCCTGGGTCACGACCGCGTACGAGGATATCGCGACAATCGGGATTGCGATGTCATCGAGCGCGTCGCGATCGTCCTCGCTGAAGATGCCCTGCTCGTCGCAAAACACCCGCCGCCTTAGCGCCGCTGCCTCCCGGTGTTCCCACCAATCGGTGGCGAACTTGACGCGATACTCCGACGGCAGGAATTGCGGGAATGGTTCGAAAATCATCAGTGCGCCTCCTGCCGCTCATAAGTCGCCAGCGCCGAGCATGCGCCGCAGCGGCCGCAGCCTGCCTTGATCGAAGTCGCTTGCAGTCCGCCCTCGCGCACCATCTGCGCCAGCGGCGCGAGGATGCCGTGCATGAAGGCCGGCGTTGGCGGCGGGTGGCTTTCCAGCGGCGTGCCCGAGATCGGCACGAACGGCACGACGAACGGATAGACGCCGAGCCCGACCAGCCGTTGGCAGGTGGACAGGATCGCTTCCGGCGGATCGCCAAGCCCGGCAAGGATGTAACTCGAAACCTGGCCGCGTCCGAACACCGCAACCGCGGCGGCGAACGCTTCGAAATAGCGCTCAAGCGAAACTTGCGCTTTGCCGGGCATGACTTTCGCCCGCACATCCGGGGTGACAGCTTCGAGATGCATGCCGAGTGCATCGATGCCGGCGTCCCGCATTCGCTCGAACCACACGTCGCTGTCGGGCGGCTCGCATTGTCCCTGCACCGGCAGGTCAACGGCGGCTTTCACCGCGCTTGCGCTTTCCGCAAGGATTGCCGCGCCCCGATCGCGGCCGGGCGGCGTGCCCGTGGTCATGACCATGTGCTTGACGCCGTCGAGTTCGACAGCGGCCTTGGCGACTTCCGCCAGTTGTGACGGCGTTTTGCGCTCGATCGTGCGGCCCGCCGCGAGCGACTGTCCGATGGCGCAAAACTGACAAGTCTTGGTCCGGCTCTGATAGCGGATGCAACTTTGCAGCACGGTGGTCGCCAGCACATCGCGGCCGTGCAGAACCGCGATCTGCGAATACGGAATTCCATCTGACGTTTTGCGATCGTAAAAACGCGGGCGCAGCGGAAAGCTCACGCTGGCGAGCGTCAGACCGTCACGGCTGATCGTGCTCCGGCCGGAAGCATCCGGATTATCGACGATATAAGGACTCGCAAAGGCCGGCGCCGTGTGCACCGGCACCATGACGGTCATCCCGTCGATGGTGATTGCCTTGTGGTCCGAGGGGCCGGCGCCACCGCGACGGCTCTCGTGGCCGGCCGTCGGATCAACGAGCCGCACCCCGCAGGATTGCAATTCGTTGATCAGTTGCGCCGTCGGCATAGCCTTGGGCGTCATCGGCTTCATCGGAAGCACTCTCCTTCGGTTTATCGTGGGCTGACCCCGGCCTGGCCAACCCATCGATCTGCATTGGCCGCGCTGCGCGGTCGTCGAGAACGAGGTGAAGAAGTTCGGGACGGGCGTAATGACCGACCGAATCCATCATGCGTTTGCGTTTAACGATCAGGCCCATGTCGAGATCGGCGACGAGCATCCCTTCGCCCTGGGTGAGCGGAGGCACCACGTGGGCGCCTTCGGGCGAGACGATCGCTGTCATGCAGCCGCCGCGCAGCGCCTTGCGAAGTTTTTCTTCGGGTGAGATTTTTGCGATCTGTTCTTCGGACAGCCAGCCGGTCGCGTTCACGACGAAACAGCCGCTTTCCAATGCATGATGGCGGATCGTGACTTCGATCTGATCCGCGAAGATCGGCCCCACCATGGAGCCGGGAAACTGCGCAACGTGAATTTCCTCGTGCTGCGCCATCAGTGAATAGCGAGCGAGAGGATTGTAGTGTTCCCAGCAGGCCAGCGCGCCGACGCGCCCGACCGCGGTATCGACCACCTTGAGCCCCGAGCCGTCGCCCTGGCCCCAGATCATCCGCTCATGAAACGTCGGCGTGATCTTGCGGCGTTTGAGGGCAAGACTGCCGTCAGCATCGAAAATAAGTTGAGCGTTATAGAGCGAGCCATGGTCACGCTCGTTCACCCCGAGCACGACCACGATGCCGTGCCGCTTTGCCGTCGAGGCGACCGCGTCGGTTACAGGCCCCGGAACGACGACGGCATTCTCGTAAAGCCGGACATGTTCGGCGCCGGTTGCGACCGGCGGATGCACAAAAGAAAAATACGGGTACCACGGCACGAAGGTTTCAGGGAAAACCACGAGCTTCGCGCCCTTCCCCGCTGCCTCCGCGATCGCCGACAGCACTTTGGCAACAGTGCCGCTTGCCGTGTCGAGATCCGGCGCGATTTGCACCGCGGCTACACGCGTAAGCAGCTTCTCCGCCATCGCGCCGGTCTCCGTTTCCAGAACTACAACTTCACAGTGTCCAGGTCTTCACAATGTCCAGGTATTGAGGATGAACGCGCCATCGCGCCGATGCAGGAGAATGAGGTCCAGCACATCGAGCGGGCTGACCGGACGAATACCGGGCAACAGCGCGCCTTCGCCGTGGCCGTAGAGCATCTGCAGCGCGAACCGGCAGCAATAAATCTCGCCGCCCTCACTCATGAATTTGGTGAGCTGATTGCCGAAGTTTTGCGCGCCGGGGAATGGCTCGTCGCCCAGTTTCGGAAAACCACGCTGTACGCCGAGCGTGACACCCGGCCCATACAGCAACACCGTGGTCTTAAATCCTTTTCGCTGCAGACGCAGCGCTTGAAGAATATTGACGAGACCGATGGAGCCTTCGAAGGCGACGGTGTGAAACGTGATGAGCGCTTTTTCTCCGGGCTGCGCTTTAACGTCCTCAAAGACCTTTTCTTCGTAATCGACCAGATAGTCACCTTTCTTATGCGGAGCTGCGGTGACGGCGGGCATGGTCTTACTCCTTGCTGGCGTTGTTTGGTCCCGGCGAGTGAACCACGCACTGCAATTAGCAAGGCCCGTGCCATTTACGCGGATGCACATCCATTCATCAAATCCAGTCAAGTCCGCCGTTTTATCCGATCAATTTTTGCCTCCGAAATCGGCGAATATCTTTTTCCTGATTGGCGTGCACTTAGAATTGGGCACCGTTCTGCTGAATAGAAATGCAGATAAGCGTGCCTAAAGATGCGCTCGCTTTGACGAACAGAAAACTTTTTGAAGAAATAGAGAGCCCTCGCGAATTTTGTTGGCGCGCGAGTTTGCAACAATGTACAGTCAATTTCAGATCGTGCCGGTCGATCTAAAAGCATTGCGATTTCGGAGTCGGAAATGGTCGACTGGGCGCCGCATCTTTCGCGGTTGGGTAAACCGCGTTATCTCGCCATCGCAGACGCAATCGCTGAAGACATCAGCAACGGCACGCTCGCGCCCGCCGACCGGCTCCCGCCACAACGCAAGCTTGCCCGCCGTCTCAACGTGGATTTCACAACGGTCGCGCGCGGCTACGTCGAGGCGCAACGCCGTGGATTGATTGAATCCCGCGTTGGCCAAGGCACCTTTGTGCGTGCGGCGTCGGCAAAGCGCCGGCACGCGCCCATGGCGCGTCATCCGGAAATCGTCGACCTGTCGATGAACCTGCCGCCGGAACCGGACGATCCGGAGTTGCTCGACCGCATGCAGGATGGCCTCGAAGCGCTAGGCCGCGACCTCGTCTATCTGATGCGATACCAGGGCTTTGGCGGCGTTTCCGCCGACAAGGAAGCGGCCATGAGCTGGCTCAGGCATCGTGCCTTGTCGCCGCCGCCGGATCGCCTGTTCATCTCTCCGGGCGCACATCCGGCGTTGCTGGGAATTCTCGGCGTCCTAACAAAGCCCGGCGATATCGTGCTTTCGGAAGCGCTCACCTATCCCGGCACGCGGTCGATCGCGGCACAATTGGGACTGCGCCACGTTGGCCTCCCCATGGATAACGAGGGTGTTGACGCGGCCGCGTTTGCCGACGCCTGCAAACGCCTGACGCCGCGCGTGCTCTATCTCAATCCAACTCTCCTGAACCCGACGACGCATACGATCTCTGAAACACGCCGCGCCGAAATCGTCGCAATCGCCCGCCAATACGGCATTTCGATTGTTGAGGATGATCCGTACGGCTTTCTTCCAGCGAAGGGACCGCCGGCATTTGCCGCACTTGCGCCTGAAATTACCTGGCACATCGCCGGCCTCGCAAAATGCCTCGGCGCCGGATTGCGCATTGCCTATGTGGTAACGCCTGATGTCCGCTCCGGCTGGCTGTTCGCCTCGTCGGTTCGCACCGCGACCGTAATGGCGTCGCCGGTGACGATAGCGCTGGCGACACGCTGGATCACCGACGGTACGGCGGATGCGCTGTTGGCTGCGGTGCGCCAGGAGTCGATCGAACGGCAGCGCCTGGTCAAAGCTATCATGCCGCGGGAGAGCTACCGCGCCGATCCGGTCGGCTTCCATTTTTGGCTGTCATTACCGAAGCCATGGACGCGCTCTGCTTTCGTGGGACATACGCGATCGACCGGCGTCGGCATTGTCGCAAGTGACGCGTTCGCGACCGAGGGCACCCCGCCCGAAGCCGTTCGCGTGTGTCTTGGCGGCCCTGCCGACCGTACCGCGGTACGCAATGCCCTCGAATTCATTGCCCATGCGCTGGCGGAGTCGCCAACGCTCGCGTCGACTTTTTTGTAAGCTGTTGGAAGATAAGGTGGCCGGCGGGAAACGGTGACATAAGGAGGCCACTTGCACCGCCCCCGCGCCGGCCGAACCCCACGGACCCAGAAGATGCGGCGGATCTGGGCAACCCGCAGGGTTATCAGTCGAAGCACACGAGTTCACAGCCGCCACCGTGGCGCGCGGAACGTCGCTTCAGATTTCTTTGTTGCCTCGAAAAAAAAACGCTATCGGAACGCTGCCCGAAATCAACAAACAAAGCTTCGCGGCGCGAAACGATCTTGCGTCAACCAAAACAATTCAGATTACCGAGCGGTCTTCGGTTAAGGGGAACGGTAAACTGCGCACATAGACCCCGATCTGAATGATCAGGGTCTAGATTTCTAGTTGAGCATGATCTTTTCGGAAAACCGGAAGTCCACTTTTCCGGATCATGCTCAGGCGGCCTCAGGCACGACCCGGTTACGGCCATCGCGTTTGGCCCGATAAAGCGCCTGGTCGGCGCGCTTGAGCAGAGTTGCTGCGGTGTCTTCTTTGCCGCGCAACGCGGCAATACCGATCGAAATCGTGACCGGAATGCTTTTTGCGCCCTGCTCGATGGCAAAAGGCTCGCCGGCGATGCGCCGCCGCAGCCGCTCCGCGACCATTGCCGCAACCGCCATATCGGTTTCCGGCATGACGATAACGAATTCCTCGCCGCCGTAACGGCAGGGCAAATCGATGCCGCGGATCGAACGTTTGATGCGAAGCGCGAAATCGCGCAGCACATCGTCGCCGGCATCATGGCCGTGGGTATCGTTGACCGCTTTGAAATAGTCGATGTCGATGACCAGTGTCGCCAACGGCTTGCCCCGCGCTGCCGCCTGCTCGATCAGAGCTCCGAGATGACTTTCCATATAACGGCGATTGAACAGGCCGGTCAGCGCGTCGGTGATCGCCATCTCGATCGACATCAGCACATTGTCGCGCAGCCGCTCGGTATAGCGGCGTTTGCGCACCTGGCTCCGCACGCGCGCCAACAACTCATTGCGGTCGATCGGCCGCACCAGGAAATCGTTCACGCCGATTTCGAGGCCGCGCACCATGCGCGCGTTATTGTCGGGCTCGGTCAGAGCGAGGATAGGTACGTTGCGGGTGCGTTCGAGCGAGCGGATTTGGCTGCAAAGACGCAGACCATCAAAGTTTTCCAGACCAAGCGACACGATCACCAGGTCATAGTTGCCATCGGCTGCATGAAATAAGGCATGGTTCGGATCGGAGTCGACCGCGACCGTCTGTTCCTTCGACAGCATCTCGGTGATGCGTTCGTAAGACGACGGCCGATCGTCGACGATCAGGACGCGACCATTACGACCGGCATCGGCAAGCGCGTCGCGCTCGGGTAACTCGAGGCCGATATCGCGCGACGTCAGCGCGCGCATGCGCAATTCGTCGGTGACCATCTTCAGGCGTGCCAACGAGCGCACCCGCGCCAGCAGGGCCAGTTCGGCTATCGGCTTGGTCAGAAAATCGTCGGCACCGGCTTCGAGCCCGCGTACCTTGTCGGACGGCTGATCCAATGCCGTGACCATGACGATCGGAATGTGATGAGTAGCCGGGCTGGTCTTCAGCCGCCGGCAAACCTCAAAGCCGTCCATATCGGGCATCATCACGTCGAGCAGCACGAGATCGCATTCGGCACGCTCGCAGATGGCAAGCGCCTCTTTGCCGTTCGTGGCGGTGACGACATCGAAATATTCCGCCGACAGTCGCGCTTCCAGAAGCTTGACGTTGGCGGGCACGTCGTCGACGACGAGAACGCGGGCGGTCATTGCGGACTTCCCAGAAAGTGGCGGATCGTCTCGATGAACTTGCCGACAGAGATCGGCTTCGACAGGTAGGCCTCACAGCCGCCCTGGCGAATGCGCTCCTCATCGCCCTTCATGGCAAACGCCGTCACCGCAACGACGGGAATGCGGCGAAGCTCCTGATCGTCCTTCAGCCACTTGGTGACTTCCAGTCCGGACACTTCGGGAAGCTGGATATCCATCAGGATTAAATCGGGACGGTGCTTGCGGGCAAGGTCGAGGGCTTCGATGCCATTGCGGGTGCCGACCGTGGCATACCCATGGGCTTCCAGCAGATCGTGGAAGAGCTTCATATTGAGCTCGTTGTCCTCCACAATCAGGACAGTTTTGGCCATCCCCGTTCCTTCGGCTGCCCCGAGCCCAATATCCGACGGCGGTACACGCGAAAATGGACAAAACCACTGCGCGACCGCCGTTACATTTCAAGCTAGTCCCAATTTATTACGGAAAGGCAAATAACAGCCCATGAAAAGGCAGGCTTCACGGACCAAGGAAGCGGCGGAAATCATTGGCGATTCAGGCTCTTACGTTTCTCGTAGAGGAACCGGAACGGCTCTCGGCCTTCCTCGCCGAAACCGGGCTATCGCCGGACAGCATCCGTAAGTCGGCGAACCAGCCGCACTTTCTCCTTGGGGTGCTGGAGCATATGCTCTCAGACGAGTCTCTCCTCGTCGCGTTTGCCGACAGCGCCGGTATCAATCCGGCCGAGATCGCACGGGCTCGCGCACGCCATGGGGAGCAACTGGGAACGGGATTTGCCATAACGCCTGGTGTTCCGTGAGCGCAAGCTTCTGCCGCGATTGCCTCGCTAATGCCGCGCCGGACGCCAGACGTTGCGGCGTCTGCGGCTCGCCGCGACTGGTCCGGCATGCCGAGCTTGACGCCCTTTCCATAGCGCACGTCGATTGTGACGCCTTCTACGCAACGATCGAGAAGCGTGATGACCCATCGCTCGCCGCCGAGCCGGTGATCGTCGGCGGCGGCAAGCGCGGCGTCGTCGCCGCCGCGTGCTACGTCGCGCGCACGTTCGGGGTCCGATCGGCAATGCCGATGTTCGAGGCGCTGCGGCTCTGCCCGCAGGCGAAAGTGGTCCGGCCGAACATGGAAAAATACGCCAAGGCTGGCCGTGAAGTCCGCCAGATGATGTTTGCGCTCACCCCACTCGTCGAACCCCTATCGATCGATGAAGCGTTCCTCGACCTGAGTGGTACCGAGCGGCTGCACGGCATGTCGCCCGCCAAGGCGCTTGCCCGCTTTGCAACCGAGGTCGAAAGCAAGCTCCGCATCACCATTTCGATCGGGCTCTCCTGCAATAAGTTTCTTGCCAAGGTCGCTTCCGATCTCGACAAGCCGCGCGGCTTCGCCGTGCTCAGCGGCAGCGAAGCGCCCGACTTTCTGGCGCCGAAACCCGTCAGCTTCATTTACGGCGTAGGCAAAGCCAGCGCAGCGCGCCTTGCCCGCGACGGCTTTCACCGCATCGCCGACCTGCAGCGGGCAGACGAGACCGATCTGATGCGTAACTACGGCGACGAAGGGCGGCGGCTTTGGCGCCTCGCGCGCGGGCTTGACGCCCGCACCGTCCACGCCGATCGGGAAACAAAAAGCGTTTCCTCCGAAACGACTTTCGAAACGGACTTGTCTAACTTCCGCTCGCTGGAACGCATCTTGTGGAATCTGACCGAAGAGGTTTCATCACGCCTTAAGGCCAAGGAACTCGCCGGCTCGACGGTAACCGTGAAGCTCAAAACCGCCGACTTCAAAATCCGCACCCGCGCGCGCTCTTTGGAATCGCCGACACAACTCGCACAACGGATTTTCGCCGCTGCTCGAAGCCTGCTGGAGCGCGAAGCCGACGGCACCCGCTATCGGCTCCTCGGTGTCGGGCTAAGCGCCATCGTCAATGCCGATGAAGCGGACCCTGCAGATCTCGTCGATGGCCGCGCCGCGCAAGCCGAGCGCGCCGTCGACAAGGTGCGCGCCCGCTTCGGCGATGACGCCGTGGTGCGGGGGCTTGCGTTCGAGGATCGGAATAAACCGTAAGCCCTGTTATGGGCAAAAGCTCGTTATGGGCAGGCTTGGTGTCTTTGAACTCGAGCGAGGTCAGTTTGCCGCTCACGACGAAGTCGTTGTAGTCGAGCGACAGCGCGCGCGAAATGCCATTGTCGTAGAGCTCAAAGCTGATCGCATATGACGGCGTCTGCTCCGAGGTTTCCTTGTTCTTGGTGTCGTCGAAATAACTGATCGTGACCGGCCAGCGCGGAACGTTCGCGAGCTTTGGCTCGTTCGCGGCGGCATCATCGTGCTTGCGGTCATTCGGTGCCAGCTTCTGGCCGATCACGGTTAGCGTATCGAAAACTTTATCGCCGCTTTCCGAACCGTCATAGACCGGGAAATCCAGAATAGACTTGCCCGCTCGCCCTCCGGCAATGGCCCGCACCATGTGCTCGGTCGGAAACACGACAGCCGGATCGACATCGAAGTTCTTCTCGACAGGTTTGCTGAGGCTCACTGTCGTTGTGGTCGCGCGATGCTCGGCATGGCCTTCAACTGTATCGGTCAGGTCCTCGTTGACGTAATTCTCCGAGCTGAACTTGAAGCTCTTGGCGGCAGCGTCTTCCCACGTCTTCGAGCGGAGATCGCTGGTCGAGACTTTGCCTTCGCCGGAATCCAGTTCGGAAACCTGACGGAATTCAAGCGAGTAACCCTCACAGGCGCTACCGCTGAAATCATAGAGAATTCGGCCACGCACCCCGGCAACCTGGGAATTACCGCGGGTATCGCTCAAGGAGAGGTCGTAGATCGCCCGGTGCGGCACCAGAACGACCGGTTTGTCTTGAGGGATATCTTCGGCTGCCGCATGGAAGGCCGGCGCAAAGGCGCAAACCGTGACGACCGAAAGTGCAACGGCCAGGAGGCCGCCATGCCTTCCAAATACTTGCGTTCCAGATAAGTGACGCACAGGTATGAAATCCTTCTGCTCTGTGCGCTCCCGCGATAGCCTCTCCGCGGACTTCCTTGCACCGGACCGTTGGTTTAGCCGTTCCAATTGCGGCGAAGATAGGGATGCCGCCCCGAACCGGCAATGCAGGCTGGTGTCTTGCACGGCCTATGCCAATCGGCGAAGACAAGGCCACGCAATCCAGGCAAAAGCTTCGGAGGACTAAAATGGCCGGCACGGTGGAAGGCAAATTGAAAGAGCTTGGCATCACCCTCAAAGAGCCAGCCAAACCGATCGCCAACTACGTACCCTACGTCCGTACCGGCAACCTGCTGACGGTCTCGGGCCAGATCTGCCTCGACGGCGACGGCAAGCTTGTCGCCAAGGGACAACTCGGCGGCGGCGTATCGATTGAAGACGGGCAAAAGGCGGCGCGCGCTTGTGCGGTCAGCCTCCTGAATCAGGTCAAAGCAGCGATTGGCGATCTCGATAAAGTAAAACAAGTGGTACGGCTCGGCGGCTTCATCAATTCGGCGCCGGGCTTCACCGATGGCCCGAAGGTGATGAACGGCGCATCCGATCTGATGGTGGATGTGTTCGGGGATAAAGGTAAGCACGCGCGCTCCACCGTTGGAGTCTCTGCTCTGCCCGTCGACGCCGCGGTTGAAGTCGAGGCTACGTTCGAGGTCTCGTAAACACGAGAACCTGTCGCTCATGTGGACCGACCTCGACTGGCTGATCGCGCACCCCATCGCTCATCGCGGACTCCACGACGAGGCCCGTGGCGTGATTGAAAACACGCCGTCCGCCGTGGCCGCCGCCATCGCGGCCAATTATGGCATCGAGGTCGATGTACAGATCACCGCCGACGGCGAAGCCATGGTGCATCATGACGATGTGCTCGGCCGGCTAACCGACGGCGAAGGCCGGCTCGATCAATTCACCGCAGCGGAGCTCAAGCAGGTACCGTTTCGCGGAACCGCCGATCGCATGATCACACTCGGCGAACTTTGCGATCTCAACGGCGGGCGCTCCACCATGCTGGTAGAACTCAAGAGCAAGTTCGACGGCGATGATCGCCTGCCGTTGCGCGTTGCCGAAGTTTTGGCGAAGTATCGTGGCCCCGTGGCGCCGATGTCGTTCGACCCGAACCAACTCGCCGTCCTGGAGCAAAAGGCGCCAACGCTCGTGCGCGGCATCATTGCCGCCAAGTACCGCCCTCATCCGTACTGGGATCTGATGCCGGCCTGGATGCGGCTCGGCATGGGCTACCTTGTCACTGGCTTGACGGCACGGCCGCAATTCGTCGCCTATGGCATTACCGACCTGCCGGCCGCGGCGCCGCTGTTCGCACGGCACGTTTTAAGCATGCCGCTGTTGACCTGGGCGGTGCGGACGCCATCTGAACGGCAGCGCGCCGCCCGCTGGGCCGACCAGATGATTTTTGAGGGTTTTCGGCCATGACTAAGGCCCGAGGTGAACCGGCAAGCGCTGAAAAAGCGCGACCCCGTGGCACTCCTGCCACCGAAATTCGGATCCAGGCGCTGCGCTCGATCGGCGAAATCACCGCCGCGGAGTGGAATAGCTGCGCCAATCCCACCGGCAATTCATCAAGTGAATCCAATGCCATGGGAGCGCCTGCTCAATCCGCCGGGCAAGCAAGCGTGGCGGCTCAAAAGATCGATGAAGAAGCGCGATATAATCCCTTTATCTCGCACGCTTTTCTGTCGGCGCTGGAGGACTCCGGATCGGTCGGTGGACGCTCCGGATGGCAGGTCCAGCACCTGCTCGTAAAGACGACGGAAGGTGAGCTGCTGGGGGTCGCTCCCTGCTACGCCAAAAGTCACTCTCGCGGTGAATACGTGTTCGACCGGGGTTGGGCTGAGGCCTATGAGCGCGCCGGCGGCGCCTACTACCCGAAGCTCCAGGTCGCCGTCCCTTTCACACCAGCGACCGGCCGCCGCCTGCTGGTACGCCCCGGCGCACAAGCGGATATCGCCCGCCAGGGTCTCGCGGCCGGTCTCGTCGAGCTCTCGCGGCTCGGCGACGCGTCAGGCGTGCACGTTACTTTCGCGACCGAAGCAGAATGCGCATTTCTGGGCGAGCAAGGATTCCTGCGCCGTACCGACCAGCAATTTCACTGGGCCAACTCCGGTTACGCGACCTTCGACGACTTCCTCACCGCCCTTTCATCCCGCAAGCGCAAGACCATCAAGCGCGAGCGGCGCGATGCGGTAGCTGCCGACGTCACTGTGCATTGTATGACCGGCCGCGATCTTACCGAAAGCGTGTGGGATGCATTCTTCGCGTTCTATATGGAAACCGGCTCACGCAAATGGGGCCGGCCCTATTTGACGCGCTCGTTCTACTCTCTGGTCGGCGAGCGAATGGGAGACCGAATTCTTCTGGTGATGGCCAAGCGCGCCGGCCGCTGGATCGCCGGTGCGATCAATTTTATCGGGTCGGACACGTTGTTCGGGCGGCATTGGGGCGCGATCGAGAACCACCCGTTCCTTCACTTCGAGGTCTGCTACTATCAAGCCATCGACTACGCCATCACCCACAAGCTCGGCTTTGTCGAAGCCGGCGCGCAAGGCGAGCATAAGATCGCGCGGGGATACATGCCGAGGACCACGCACTCGGCGCATTACATCGCGGATCCAGGCCTGCGCCGCGCCATCGCCGATTACCTGGTGCGCGAGCGCGCTTATGTGGAAGCCGCCGGCACCGAGCTTGCAACGCTTGCGCCTTATCGCAAGGAACAGGTCCTCGATGAGGATTCATTCTGACGGTCGCACAGACGACCGCGCGCCGGGAGATCGCCGTGCTGAGTAACATGCCGAGCTACGATACCAACAACATCTTCGCCAGGATTTTGCGCGGCGAACTGCCGGCGCATAAGGTATTCGAAGACGACAAGGTCTTCGCGTTTCTTGACATCATGCCGCGGGCGGCAGGCCACACGCTGGTGATCCCAAAGGCCCCTGCCCGCACCTTTCTTGATATCGAACCCGACAATCTCGCCCACCTCATCAAGGTGGCACAGAAGATCGCGAAAGCGGCGGTGAAGGTTTTTGATGCGGATGGACTGACGATCCAGCAGTTCAACGAGCCGGCCGGCGGCCAAGTGGTGTTCCACCTGCACTTTCACGTTATTCCGCGAAAGACCGGCGTGGCGCTCAAGCCACCCGCGAGCTTCAAGGAAGAGCCGGGTGTGTTGTCGGATCAGGCGCTGCGGCTCGCCGCGGCGCTCAAAGACTAGATTATTAGTGGAGCATGATCTTATCCGAAAACCGGAAGCCCACTTTTCGGGATCATGCTCTATTTAGCTCATCCTGCCGCGCGATACGCGCTCGATCTCGGCGCGGACCAAACGCTCGACCATGCCGGGCAGATTGTCATCGAGCCAGGACTTCAACATCGGCCGCAGCATTTCCCGGACCAGGTCTTCCAGGGTGCGCGCGTTATGAACCAGTACGGTCTGCGCCAGAGAATTAAAGGCTGAGTCGACCGCAGCACTGGTTGCGGTCGAAAGAAGCTGTGAGATGGGCTCGCCGACCGGCCGCTGTGGCGCGGGCTTGTCGGCCGGCTCCTCGTAACCGATATCGAAACTTCCATCGATGGTGCGGAAGGCCGGGCTCGGCATCGGTTCGGGCGGAGTTGAAGACGCCATTGATTCCGTCAAATCGAGAATGTCCGCGGTTTCGTCAACTGGAGGCGGCTCAGCAACCGGCGGTTCTTCGAACGGCGCAGGCGCAGCTTCGACAGCCAAGCTTGGATCTGCCACGTGGGGCATTGGAGACGGCGGCCGCGGCGGCGTGACCGGCTTCGCCGCTATCGGCTTCACCGCTTCAACAGGCTTCGGTGGTGCTGTCTTTGTAGCATCGTCGTCGGCGATGATGCGACGGATGGAGGCGAGAATCTCCTCCATTGACGGTTCTTGCGATTTCGCCGGCTGCGTCATACGCGCTTCCTCGCCAACCCACTTAAATCCACAAGGCCTGTTCGCCGCAGGCCCAACCCCAGTGCAGGCGGCAACAAATCATCAGGGCCAAGTATGAAACGGTATTACTCAGTATGTCATGCCGACAATGGACCGCAAGCAACGATCTGTGGACATGACAAACACGATGGCAAACACCAGCCATCGGGCTCGGCATCGGCCGATGTCCTATCTGCCGTCAGGGGTACGGACCCCGATCCAGGCATCGCGCACTTGCTGGTAATGCACTTGCGGATCGTAGATCGTTACATTCAGGCCGAGCCGTTGCATCGACAGGCTGCCGACTGACGCCAGCAAAGTGTAGGACGCCACCACGCGATCATGTTGCGCGGTGACCAAAGCGACGCGGGCGTTGACGAGTTCCTGCTGGGCGTTAAGGACGTCCAGCGTCGTGCGCTGGCCGACGCGGGCCTCTTCGCGGACGCCATTCAGCGCGATCTCCGCGGCATTCACCTGCGCGGTCGTCGACTCGATCTCAGCCTTGGAAGCGTCGAGCTGGCCCCAGCTTTGGACCACGGTTTCGCGCGCCTGGTCGCGATTGACGTCGAGGTTGAGCCGCTGTTGTCCGAGCGTTTCCTTGGACTGGCGGATCAAGGAATATTCGCCGCCGCCCTGATAGATCGGCACCGTGAGCGTGCCGACCACCGACGCCAGGGTCTGCTTGTTGACGTTGTAGACTGGATCGTAGTTTTTCGACGCGCTCGCTGACACTGAAAGATTCGGATAGAGCGCGCCCTCGCTCACCCTGACCGCAAGCTCGGCGACATCGACGCCATACATCGCGGCCATCACCGTCGGGCTTTGCTGTTCACCCTGGTCGATCGCCGTCTTGAGCATACCCGGCGAAAAGCGGTCGACCGGCGTGCCGGCCGCAAGCTTACCCGGATCGACGCCGATGACGCGCCGATAATTGGCGACGGAGGTCACTTCGTTTGACTGGGCGTTGAGCAACTGCGAACGGCCGGCGGCAAGACGCAACTCCGCTTGCGCGACGTCGGTGCGCGTCACCTCGCCGACATTGAAGCGATCGCGTGTCTGCTTGAGCTGCTCGGTGAGAACTTCGACGTTGCTTCGATTGAGCGCGAGGATCGCCTGGTCACGCAACAAATTCATGTAGGCCGTCGCCGAGTCGAGCAGAACTTGTTGCTCGGTCACGCGCAAGGTTTCGCGCGCGCCCATGACCTGGCTTTCCGCCTGGCGTACTTTGTTCGCGGTCTGGTAGCCGTTGTATAATGTTTGCGTCGCAGCGACGCCGGCGCCGCGCTGTGAAAACGCATCCTCGATATTCGAGTAGGACACCGTGTTCGGGAAGGTCGCCTGACTGACGGTGTGCGACAGCGTATTGGCGTAGTCGTAGCCGCCGTTTGCGGTAACCGTGACCTTCGGACGATACCCAGACAGCGCTTGTGGAACGTTCTCGTCCACCGAGCGCAACGACGCGCGTTGCGCGTTGAGTGACGGGTTGTTTTGATAGGCCTGCACAAGAGCCCATTCGAGCGTGTCCGCGGCCGCACCTTGGCAACCCACGCCAACGATCGCGCCCACGAAAGCGCCCATGAAAGCGCCCCTGACAGTATGGCTCACAACCGGCCACGCTATCGCGCACGCCCTTCTACTGCTCAACGACTTACCCACCTGCTTCAGCCCTGCCCCGCTCTAAGCCCCGCGAGACCCACGACAAAGTCAGACACCCCGCCCCCGCTGCCGCGACGGGCACGAGGTTCAACACCTCACATTAGGCGGCTCGAAACCAAGGTAAACCCCTCGGCAGGGGACAACGGACAGATTTCTGAGCATTGGCACATAAGCGCCACAGGTTTACGCCGCAGCTACGTCGAAGACCTGTAGGGCTATTTCGCGGTGCTGAGAGGCCGGGCGTGATCTTGGAAATGGGGCCTGAAAATGGGCCTAGAAAATAAACTCAGGAACGGCAACAAAACCCGGCAACAACGGCGCCGCGGCATCGAAGACCGGCCGGCCGGCGAGTTGCCCTTCGATTTGGCGGAAAATCATAGCCTTCCCCGCCGACGCCCGGCCAAACACGCAAACCAGCCGGCCGTCAGACTTTAATTGTCGGCCGAGCGCCTCCGGCACCACCTCGGTCGTTCCGTTGAGAAAAATAACGTCATAGGGCGCCGCAGCCGACCAGCCGGCGTTCAAAGGCCCGGTCACATCGGTAATGCTGCAACCTTCCATCCCCACAAGGGCCTGCTTCGCCTCCTGCGCGAGTGCTTGATTCTCTTCAAGCGCCACCACCGACCCGGCCAGCCGGGCCAGCACCGCGGACGAATACCCGCTGCCGCAACCGACATCGAGAACGTGGTCCGTGCTGCGAACGCGGGCGGCCTGGATAAGCTTGGCCAACACCATCGGCTTGAGCAGTGCGCGGCCGCCGCCAAGCGGCAGATCGATATCGGCATAAGCCTGCCCGGCCACCGATGCCGGCACGAAGCGTTCGCGCGGCACAGTCAGCATCGCAGCGATCAAATCCGGATCGGTGACGTCGGCGGTACGGACCTGCCCGTCCACCATCATGCGGCGTGCTGCGACCGTGTCGAACATGCAATTTCTTCCGAGTTCCGTTGCGCAGCGTTGTGCGGCAGGGTCCCTTAAAACGCAAGTGCGACGCTGTCATATCGCCGCGGCTACCGGGCGCGAAAGGAACATTAAGACTTGCCGGCCTAGCGTTGCCGCCTGGGGGGCGTTCCTCTATAGAGCAGGTGCTTCGAGCAGCGGCACTTTCGATACCGATGCTCGCAACGGCCACGTGGCGGAGTGGTTACGCAACGGTCTGCAAAACCGTGTACCCCGGTTCAATTCCGGGCGTGGCCTCCAAACCCTCAAGTTTCGGACGACAAACGCGCCAGCCGCTTCCTCCTAGGGGAAGGCCGGCGGAAATTTGGGGCAGAGTAAAGCTTTCAAAGCCGGACCGGCTTTGTTATACGCGACGCGCGCACTTAAAGCTGCTGCTGTTCCCCGGTAGCTCAGTGGTAGAGCAACCGGCTGTTAACCGGTTGGTCGCTGGTTCGAATCCGGCCCGGGGAGCCAAGCGTTTTCAGTCATTTAGCCAAGTCTTGTCATTTTGATTCCGGCGACCAGTTCATTTCTTGGCAACGCAGGTGGCACAGATTGCAAATTACGGATGTCCGTGCCCTCAGGCGTTTCCCGGATGGGGCACCCGTTCCGTAGCGGCTGGCTTGCCGGTGACGGCTGCAGTACGATTCCAGTGTCTACGGTTTGCAATACAATTTGCCGAGTCCTGAGCTAGCACGGAGATAGGGACCAGGATCATGCAGAACCCTGCCGGAATAATTACCACCACTCGCATCGTAACGTTGAAATTGGCCGCGTCGATGATCCTCATGGCGCTGCTCATGCAGTCGTCTTATGCGCAACCCTTTCCTGAGTCCGAGCGCCAGAAGGCTGCAGAGGCCCGCAAGAAGGCGGAGGAGACGGCGACTGACGAGGCTTACAAATCCATGATGAAAAGAACGCCGAACACCGATAAAAAGGTCGATCCATGGGGAAGCATGCGAGCACCGCCGGCGAACCCCGACAAGTAATGGAATTAGGCCAGCCCGTTCGCCGCAACGACGGCAAGCCCATCGACTTGGCGATTTAGTGTACCGTGTTGAACTTCCAGTTCAGCCCGCCACGCACGATATCGCGCCGCTCAGATTAGGAAGCGTCCGCCATCGACGATGATGCGTCCGCCAGTGCTCGCCTTCAACATCACGCAGGCGAAGATCGCGTCTGCCACATCTTCCGGCTTGACGACGCGCTTGAGCGGCGTAGCCGCCGCGATTTTTTCAAGCGCGGTGTGATCACGGCCGGGCAGGAAATCAGTATCGACAGCACCAGGAGACACGCACATAACGCGGATGCTTGGTCCCAAGGCCCGCGCGAGCGAGAGCGTCATGGTGTCGAGTGCCGCTTTGCAGGCACAATAAGCGATGCTGCTTCCCGATCCGCTGAAACCCGAGATCGAGGAGACGTTCACGACCACGCCGGAGCCACTGGCACGTAGCATTGGGGCGAAGGCGCGGATCACCGAGAAAGGCCCCCGCACATTGCTGATGAACATGGAATCGATGAGTTCGTCTGTGAGTCCATCGAGGTCGGCATGCTTCACCGGCACGGTGAATCCGGCCGAGTTCACCAGGATATCGGCGCGCCCGAAGGCTGCCTCCGTTTCGGCGGCGAAGCGGCGCACACTGGCCGCGTCCTCCAGCGCAAGTTGCGATACGATGTGGCCATCGCCCGGCACCTCGGAGATGAGCTTGCGCGCTCGTTCTTCGCCACTCTTGTAGCCAACGACGACCCTCGCTCCCTGCGCCGCAAGCAGCCGCACGGCAGCGGCGCCGATGCCTTTGCTGCCGCCAGTGATCGCTGCAACCTTGCCGGCAAGCGGCAGGATCGCGCTCCCGGTGGACGAATTTGATGTCATATTCACTTGTTGGTCCTCTACATTGTAATCGCTTGCAGAAAGGGCACGGCCGCGCCCAACCGGCCAGGGTCGGAGACGTGCACATTGTCGCCCGCATTGCCGAGCGCAACTGCGCGAGGATCGATGGCGCGCAATTGCGCGAGCGTCACCAACGGATCATTGCGAAGTACTGCTCAAGCCTGCGGAGCGGACGACCGCAGTCCATCTTTCCGTATCGGCGGCGATGAAATTGCGAAAATCGGCCGGCGTGCCTCCAGAGGGCTCTATGCCCTGAGTTTTTAGCGCGGTGCCGACATCCGCCGTCTTGAGTGCCTCATTAGCGGCTTGCGACAGCATCTCGATGATTGGTGACGGCGTGCCAGCGGGCGCGAGGAGGCCGATCCAGATGCCGGCGTCGAAACCCGACATACCCTGCTCTTCCAGGGTCGGCACATCGGGCATGATGGCGGCACGCGTGGGCTGCGCCATGCCTAGTGCCTTGAGATTGCCCTTCTCGACCTGCGGCGCGAGCGTGGCGGCTACATTGAACATCAGAGTGATGCGCCCGGCGAGCAAATCGACCAGCGCCTGATTGCTGCCGCCCGCATAGTGGACCGCCAGAATCTTTGTGCCGGCCTTAAGGTTGAACAGTTCCGCCGCCAGGTGGCTTGCCGTGCCGGCACCCGATGTGCCGAAGGTGAGTGCATCCGGGTTCAGCTTGGCGAGAGCTACAAGCTCACGCACATTATTTGCAGGTACCGAAGGGTTAGCGACCAGCACATTCGGCACGACGCCGAGCAGCGCTATTGGCGCCAGCTCCTTGCTGAGATCGAAGTCGGTGTGGGTGAAGACGGGATTGATGGTCTGCGCCACCGTCGCCATGAATAGCGTATAGCCATCATTGTTCGCACGCGCGACGGATTCGGCTGCCGTCATACTGCTATTCCCGGGCCGATTCTCCACGACAATCGGCTGGCCGAGCTTTTCCTCCATCTGTTTGCCGACGACACGCGCCACAATATCGGCGCTCGAACCCGGCCCGAATCCGACCAGGATGCGGATGGGTCGTGTTGGATATTGCTGCGCAATGGCCCGCGCCGATCCAAACGACAGCGCCATCAATGCGATCAGCACGACGGCGCGAAGAATGCGTTTCATTGCCCGTTTCTCCCTATGAGATTTTTTAAACCCGGCCCGCAGCTCGCATCGTGAGCTTGAACTGAAAGACGACCGTCGCTCTCTGTTCTGGACCGCGGTTAGCCAGCTGGTTTAATCCAAGGTAACATGACCTGAAACGGGGGAGCGGGCTGTCACAGGAGTTTGTGACAGACACTATGACGAGCAGGCCTGTCGGCGCGGCGGTTCTCGTCTTCGGGGAAAGCTATGGAAACCTACGCTCTTGAGCCGCCACGAGCAGCGGCTGGCCCGTTTAAACGCCGCGTCGGCGACTTGATCGCCAGTGTCGGCTTGTCGAGTTTCGAGGCATCGTTCTTCCAGGTCGCGCGCGAGGCAACGACTTGCGAGCACCTCACCGCTTTTGCCACCTCGAAGCGATCGCAGGCGCGGCTGATATTGGCAGTCAACCGCGGCGCGAAACCTATCGCCCGGACTATCGCCGACAAATACCTCAAGCATTACTGGCATCACGATCCGGCCAATCTCATTTGCAGCGGCAATGCCGCGCCGTGTTATGAACTGGCCGTACGGGTATATTGCAACGATATCGACCACGAAGCTTACCGCAGCGACTGCTATTCTTCCGTCGATCTGGTCGACCGCCTCTCGATCATCCGGCGCCGGAGCGACGAGACCGTCCGGCTGAACCTTTACCGAAGCGCCGAGCGTGGACGATTTAGTGCGGGAGAGATTGGGGCTGTCCTCGAAAATGCCGACCTGATGTTCGCACTTCTCGCCAAGCATGACGCGCAGCAAGCGTCTGGTGAAAGTGATAAGTTGGAGGTCGGAGCCCGCCGTCTGAAACAGTTTGCACCCCGGTTGACTGCTCGTGAGCGCGACGTGTGCCTCGGCATCATGCAAGGCAGAAGCTCCGAGGCGATCGCGATCGCGCTCGGCATCAGTATCAATACGGTGCTGACGTATCGCAAGCGCGCCTATACCCGGCTCGGCATTTCCAGCCATAATGAGTTGATGCGGCTCGCCCTGATATAGCGGCTGCCTCGATACACAATTCTGCCGGTGACCGGTGTAGGGTTACCCGCCCGCGCCGATCTTGTCCTGGGTTTTGGTCGCGAAATCACCGGCGTCGTGGCGCTCGTGCAATTGTCCTTCAGGCGGCCCGCTGGCGCGGTTGACCATGCGCCCGCGTTTGACGGCCGGGCGCTCGCCGATTTCCTTGGTCCAGCGCGTCAGGTTTTTATAGTCGTGGGTCTGCAGGAATTTTCGCGGGTCGTTATAGGAAGCGCCGTTCAACATGCCGTTGCCGTACCACGGCCAGATCGCCATATCGGCGATGGTGTATTCGTCGCCGGCGATGAAGCGATTGTCCGCAAGCTGCCGGTCGAGCACATCGAGCAGGCGTTTTACCTCCATGGTAAAACGGTCGATGGCGTATTTGATCTTCACCGGAGCATAGGCATAGAAGTGCCCGAAGCCGCCGCCGACGTAGGGCGTTGAACCATCGATTGATCGAAGAGTGCCATCCGCGTACGGCGGCCTATCGAACCTGCGCATCCTGAAGAAGTTTTTGATCCATGCCTCGTCTATCTGGATCTTTTGCGCAAAGTATAACGTCGTCCAGTTTACGGCAAAAATGATCGTTTAAGTTCAATGACAACACATATGAAAGATTGTTGAACACGTAGGCAGTGTCATCGTCGAGACCATTACGAGAGATCTCTGAAGGTTGATCGGTACAGAAGTATTGAGTTTCACTTGGACTGGTGCGGCCGGCATAGAAGCTGTTCAGTGTCATTCTTTGCCTGGCGGCAAGCTTGCCAAAGATCCAGAAGCTTGCATCGCCCCCGGCCGATTTGGCGGCGCCGCACTGCCAAGCGGGGATGACAACTAGGTGTTTGTACGTTGATGTCGCTTTTTGCCAGATCGGATCATCTGTAAAGACGCTTGCGGTGCTGTTGCTGAGACGATCGTGTATCGTACTCTGCAGTCCCCTGAGATCCGCAAATTGAATCAGCACGGCGCAAAATATGACATAGGCTGATCGCTTGCCAAAAGCGAAAACGGCCAGACCGATAACTCCTGAAAGAAGCAGATAGAAAGCGGGCCAGAAAAGTCTGCCGGACGATCGAAATGCGCTTAAGAGGTTGAGAATTGCGGTTGGAACCTCAACGTCATACAAAACTGTGTGGCCGGCCGTGGCCTTGAGCGAAAGAGCCAGAAGAAGGGAGATAGAAACAACTAACCAACCGGGTAAAGCGTCGCGGCGAAATATAATGCCGATTGTTGAGGGACGACGTATCAATGAAACCGCCGCGAGAAGCAGTACACCAAGTCCAAAATAGTTGTAACCCTCGTATTGACCCTCATTAATCGGTTGCGGCTTTAGCAACAAGCTTCCGTATTGGTATGGGTCAATTGGTGCGAGTAAGTTCATGGAGTAATATTTGTAGCCGAGTCCCGCATAAACGCCTGGGTCACTCGGGCGTAGGAATCCAAAGACCAAAAGTGCAAAGAGCATTGCGGCGGCGGAAAATCCAAAGCCACAGGCAATTCGAGAGACCCCGGTATAACCACGTGTCGCGTTAGCTGCTTGACGCGTCATAAGTGATTTCAAGTATCCCGCCGCAACCAGCATTAAAGTCATCAAAGACAGGTATGGATTTATGCTACCTGCGAGAAAGCACAGTATGGCGCCGCCAGCGATAAGGCGCAGAGAGAGGCGACCGCTGCTAGTCAGATAAAAGTCGAGGGCAGCTAAAATGAGCCAGTGCCCTGATAGTGCAAAATGTTCCAAACCGCGCCAAACGAATGGCGGAGCCATCATAAAGAGCAGTCCGCCAAAGATGCAGACACCTCTGTCGTCGTTGGCGAAGTGTTTGCAAATCCTGTAACCGAAATAGAACTGTAACACCGCGCAAAGCGCCCACCACGGGCCTAGATATTGAAAGTCTGTCGGCAACCAGTGGCGGAAAGGCCAGAGGAGAGTTGCAATCAGCGGGATAGAATCAAAATAGGCAATGGCGATGCCTTTCGGATAACCGATTGACGAAGCCCAGCCGAGAGGAAGGCTCAGATATTCCTCATTGCGGAAGAACTGCCAACCGAGGTGCGCATCCGCAGAATCCCATGAGAGCCAAGAAATATTTGTGGGATCAATAACGCGCGTGCCGAGTACATAAGTGGCAAAGGCAATCCCCACTATTACAAAAAAAACAAAACCCGAAAAATTCTTGATTTCATCACGAAGCCAACCCTTCCCATGGTAGCGTGTTAAAGCGACTTGACCTTGGAAGGCGTCAGATCGAATAGCGCTGCCTTGCGGAATTGTCATACCCAGCGATCCGATTCTAGCGCCTAAACGCTCACGCAGGCTTGCTTCTGAGATCGTGCAGATACTGATGCGACGAAGGGTAGCTTTCGCGAAGAACCATCGACGGCTGCTCTCCTTAGCCTGACGATTGTGGGAGGACGTATCGTAAAACCTGCTCGGAGTTCGCTGGCTTTGCACACGTTAGCGTTATTTTTTTGCATCGGCGCTAATACGCTCCGGTACGAGCACTGAGCGGATTTTAGGCGACGCCGCGAGAGCGAAAAGCGAAGGACAATCTTCACGCCGCGAAGGTTGCGGAAATTCGTTGTGTGGCCAGGCCTTACGTCGTTCTCATCCGTCGAACCGTCGTCGATTGCAATGACAAAAACATCCCGGTCTATATCTGCGCATACCTTGTCGAGGTCGCGCATCAATATTCTAAAGCTCGGCCAATCATTGAAACCCGGCGTTACGACGTAGAGTTGAGTCCATTCCATCATCAAACTCCGACCCGAGAGCGTCCAGGTTTGAGTTCTGCAACAAGCCCGTCAACAATAAGTAAAAAAGATGTGAGGTCGCAATCTCGCAACTTGCACCGATATGCCGCGCTAGGAGGTCCGCCAGTTGGCCATCGCCCATTTCGCGGCTGCGCACATTCCGGTTGCTTTCGGGGCGAACGGACGTTGAGCCGGCGCGTGAAGTGGAATGGTTCGGTGAGTGCTTCAGCGAAATTAACGAAGACAATTCAGTGGAAAGAAAGCTTCCACTCTTTTCGTGAAAGTTTGATTTTTCTATTGACTGCCGCCCGGCCCGGAGAGCCGACAATTCCGCCACTTCGAATAACTGCCAAGTCTGCTTCGGCAGGGGCAAATATCCGGTTATGCGACCGGCGCGATTTGGCACACCCTTCGATCCGCCAGCCAACGTCCCACCCTGCCGCGGCTCAGGACGGGAGCCGTGGCCGGTGCCGAAGCGGGTCAGCGGCACGCGAGCGTCGGACGATCAACCAGCGCAGAAGCGCCACAAATCAACGTGGCGGCACCTCAAGATGTGCCTGAAGGGTGAGAGGCGCACGAGGTCGTCGTGCGCCTCCGCATTGGGTTAGGAGTTACTTGTGACGTCCGCCACCACCGTGACCGCCACCACCATGTCCGCCGCCGCCATGTCCGCCGCCACCGGGGCGTCCACCCCCGGCGTGTCCACCGCCAGGGCGTCCACCACCGGGACGACCAACAGCAGGACGAGCAACGGCAGGACGTCCGCCCGGACGACCAACATGGGGATGTCCGCCGGGGCGACCACCGCCCGGACGTCCGTAGCCCGGACGTCCACCAGGATGACCGCCTCTCCAGTTATGCCAGCCGTAGCCGCCGCCCCATCCGATGCCGGCAACGGTGTTTTGGCCGCACCAATACCATCCGGGACCCTTCCAGCCGTCGTCGTACCAGCAGTAATTGCGGCCGAGCCACACAAATTGGACAGTCTGCACGACACTCAAGTTATCGGTTGCTGTGCGAAGCGCCCCTGGCGCCAGGGGCGCAGCCCAGGCGCTGCCACCGATAATTGTTGCGCCTGCCAATATCGACGCCATGGCGGCGAGTCTCACTCGTCGGTTTGTCATGATTTTTCCAATGTAGATTTGAGCCCACGCCCCTAAATGGAACTTCCGAGTAGCCCTTTTGTTCCCTAAACCACGGAGGTGCGCCGATAAGGCCGGCCCTTTAGAAAAGTCACCATTTGCAAAGTCCGACGCAGCGTCCACAACGCGTTATGCGGCCAGCCCCACGCGAGTTACAAACGTCGGGGACCTCGCCAACTCAAAGTTTCAGGGAATAAACGGTCATGAGTTTTGCATTGATTCTGCACTTCATGCTGAACGGCCACGTTCACACGGTCGATACCGGCCGTACGTTTTCCTCAAAGCAAGAATGCAGCGTCGCCGGGGAGCGGGCCAAGGGCTATGCGAATCTGGCGCCGGGTGAGCGATATTCATTCTCCTGCAGCCCTAGGTGAAGTTCCTATTTCGAAACTGATCGGCACATCTCTTCCGCGTTGCCGCTGCGCGACGGCCAGGTTGTCTTGACCAGAAGAGGGTCACGGCATTAGCGTCCCGGTGGGTGCTCGGGGCACCGATGTGGGGATCATCATGGCTCGATTTGTGCGGCTTCGGTTCGCTGCGGTTCCTATGATTGCGGCGGGCATAATGGCATCGACGACCACCTCCGGGTGGGCGTTCAGTCAGGAAACGCTTTTTCCCGGCGGAAACGGCAATTATAACTTCAACTATTCAGATCCGGGCCATCCGGCTGCCGCCAATCCGAGCACTCCTTCATCTGATTCGAATGCTTCAGGGCTCCACTTCAGCGTTGGGGGCCAGACGGGAACGTTCAGCGGCTTTCAAAGCGACAATCGTTTTTTTGATAACAACAACAGCAGCAATACGACGGCGCCGTACTTCCATCCCCCGGGCAACGGGAACTGAATTTCGGGCGGACGGATCGCTGTTGAAGCGCGCCTGGAGCCAGGGGCGCGGCCCCGGCGCTGCCGCCAATAATTATTGCGCCTGCCAATATCGCGGTTATTGCGGCGAGTCCGCTGGGCGCGACGACGGGACCAAAGCCGCATAGTCTGCCGAATTCGGCGGAATACCGCCGATCAATTCCGGAGAGACACAAATGCACTTTGTCGCGGTGCCGTTGCTGAACGGCGACACGGCCGATGTGAACATCGAGCAAATCACACACATGCGCCCGCATACGACCAACAAGACGAATACGGAGATCAATTTTTCCGGCGGCCAAACCCTGATCATTGCCGAGAGTGGCCGACAAGCACTGGCGGAGGCGTTATCGAAAATTGGGCGCTGACCGGGAGTTGGCAGCCGTTGGGCGCCATGCGTTCGAGCGTGACGCTTATTAACGTCAGTTGGGCGCCTGTTTGCAGGGCCACTTCTGCCGATAGGCTTGCAGAACCAGCATCATAAAATCATCGTTCATTTGGCTCGGATGTTGTTCGATATATTGAATGGCCACAGCAGCAAGCTCGCCATTTGACAGATTGGCCGGCACGCACGAGCTCAGCTCTGGCGGCAGAACCTGACTGACATAGGCCAGGGCTCGAAGTTCTCCGGCGCAAAAGTATCCGGCTGCCCGCTGACCGACATTAGCGTGCTCATCGGAAAATGCCTTGCATTCCGGCAGTGTCGCATAGCCGCTGTAGACATTGGGAGCTTGGGCGAGCGAACTGCGAGGCCAAGATCCTGTCATAGCGAGAACGATCAACAGCCCGAAAAGCCCTGATCGCAAATGCATGCCGCAGTACCTCACCGCTCATCACCCGCCCGGCATCCGCCGCGATAGTCCTCGCGTTTCTCGCGCGTGATGCTCGTCTGTGACGGCTTTGACATTTCGGTGAACGGCGCATCGGACTGGCACGAGAACCGCGGGCGAGAACCACGAGAATGAGACTTTAATCGGTCGTGCGCGGCGAGATCAAACGAAACGAGGCGGCGGTTGCAAGCCGCCGCCCCGCGTCGTTCTTTTGCATTCAGTGGATCAAAAGCCGGCGTTGATCTCCGTCTGCAACGTCGCGGCATTGGCTGCATCGTTCTGCTGTTCTGCCGCCGCCGTGGACGCGTTTAAGGCGCTCTCATCATTCGATTGTTGTATTTGCTGGGACTCTTGATCGGACGCCGCCTGCGCATCGGTACCGGCCGAACTTGTGTCGATCGTCGGCGAGTTGTCATACGACGGCGAAGAGACATACCTATCCGAACCCCGGCGGTGAGCGTATTGCTGCGGCATGACGCCACCAAAGAAGCCCGCGATGAACTGTCCGAGATCGTTGTTGCCGGCAAACGGCGGCTGGCGATACCGCGCAGCAACACGCGCGGCGGCATGCGGATGGATCACATGCGCGACTTTTGGGCTGTGGTGGATTTGAGCTTCTGCCGCCATCGCGCTGGCTCCAGTCAAAGCGAGCGAGACAGCAACGAGCACGGACGGGACCAAAGATTTTCTGAACAGCGATTTCATGGCGAACTCCTTTGTCTGGCAATAAGGCCAGAGGAAAATCCCCAACGCTGATTGCAAGGGTAAGGACGCGCGGATTGAGGGCTGATGTCCGGAAGATTAACTCGCATTCATATCGGTGACGCGATACCACCGCGCGGGCAAATTATTGTCGCAGCCTTGCCGCAGGTGCCCTCGCCTCTGCGCTGCACTACGGGCCAGCCACTTACCGCGTCTGCGACGGGACGAGTTCGTCGGCAACGCTGCTCAGTGACAGCTTCAACAATTTTGCGAATGGCGCGAAGCGCGGCGCGATCAAGAGCAGGTGTACGTCCAATTCCCTCCCCACGAGTCGTCCCACGCGCGACGCCAATGGCATGGATCCGGATACGGCGGATAGACGATGCCCAAACCTGGAAAGTAGGAAGGCCCTGTCATGCGGACCGCATAGTTTCTTCCCAACCTCCGATGGGCCAAATGTCCATGATGACTGCCGCGCGCGCTCGATACACTTGGTGTTGCCTCCACTGACGCAGCTGTGCCTTCACGGCCGGTAGGGACGGCTATGCTCGGCACGCCGACGTTCGATCCTGGAGTCCCACCAGAACCCGACAGGCCGCTTGGCGCTCCTTGCGAAACGGGCGCCTCTGGCGATTGCGGCACCGTGCTTGGACTTGATGGATTGAGCGTTGGAGTGGTGGGAGGAACAGGATTCACAGACTGTGCTTGTGCCGGTCCGAATGCGAAACACGCGACAATCGCGATCACGCATCCAGCAGTGACAAGTTTCGCAGCAGTGACAAGTTTCGCCGAGGCTGCGCGCTGAAATCGTTTCGCATCCATTGCCGTCTCCGGTAGCTCGCCTTCTCCAGAAAGAAAAAGCCCCGATTTACGCCGGGGCTTTTTGGACGGGATAGCGGGCTGGGGGGCTGAGTGCATTCCCGTCTATTCACCTAATGCGCGATATTGCATTGGGTTCCGACGATCGCTTGCGCAGACGATGATAAGGCAAAACGCGGATGGCTGTCGTTTTCCTCCGCTCATTCCCGCGCAAGCGGGAATCCAGGACTGTTGCACTGGGTCCCCGCGTTCGCGGGGACGAGCGGAAGCAAATAAGCTCTTAAATCGCATAAGACTCTGATTTACTGACATAAATCTCCCTCATGCGAATCTTTGTGCGCGAAATCGTGCGTGACAGCTTTGACTGACGTCGCGCAACGTCCCGATTTATCTGCACAAATAGAAACGCTTTGACTTCGCGGTTTCGGTTTTGAAAAATGGCCATCAATCTCGCTCTCGTACAAGGACGTTATGCGGTGACCCCGCATGGCGGAGCGAGAGACGGTTCCCGCGGGCGGCGGCTCGTCACCGTCACTCCCGGGCGGCTTGGGCATCAGCCTGCCGGCACTATGACCGGTGCGCGAGGTGCATCGCTGGAAGTGCCACATGGGCTGGCGGGACTCCTGCCGCGTTAGGCCTGTGTGTCACGAAGCCTGGCCCAAGTTGAGCCTTGGGATGAATAGTCCCAATGGCAGAGAGCCGTGGTGGGACGCCGAGAGGCGAGCGCGCGGCGATCCGCGCGCGCCGCACCTCGCAGGGTGCGGCCGTTGGTTACGCGCCTCTCGGCGTTCCGCTTCCTTGCTTTCTTTCCGTTCGTTCTTGGGAATGCTGGAAGCACGGATCGTGAGATGCCGGAACCACCGCCGGCCTTCTCTGGCGAAGATCGGTGCGGAGAGCAGAAGAATTCTTGCCACGTGACGATGACTCGGGTGCGGATCGCATCGCGAGAACGATGAGACGCGTCGTCGCTGTTTGACATCGTGAAGAACGGGAAAGCGTCGGCCACAATGGTCACGGCGCCAGCACCCTCTTTACCGCGTGCTAACCACGCTCATGCACAATCGTGGCATTCCGCTGCGAGGTTCGAGTTATGGCCTACGTTTTGCCGCGCGCCATTATCGTGCTCATTGCCTGGGGCACGACCTGCCTGATCATGAATACCTTCACCACCATCGACCCGCTGGTCTTTTATATCGCCGGCGGCGTTTGGTCGTTGGTTGGACTGATGTGCTTCAGCTATATGCACAACCTGCGTGAGCGGGCGGAAGCCGAGTTGATGCGCGCCATCGCACCGGTTCAAACGGCCGCCGAATAACGCTTCTTCGCTTAGGCGCGACTTGCTTAGGCGCGACCTGCCCGGTTCCAGCCGCGGATCCGGTCGCCATAGACCTCGAAGCCCTCAGGCGTAACGATCACGGTATCCTCGAGCTTGATAAAACCCCGTTGCGGATGTTTCAGCGTGGTTTCGACCGAAATGACCATGCCGGTTTCAAGCGGGCGTTCAGCGTCATAGGCATCGTAAGGAACCGGTCCCGCGTTGGTCAGGCGCGGCGCCTCATGGCTGACCAATCCCATCCCGTGCGCAAGGAATTCAATGTGGTTGTGTAGCTTGGACTTATGCAACGGCACATTAGCCGCCGCGTAGATTTCCTTGCCAAGTGCGCCCGGGCGGATCGGTTTCATCGATGCCTGCTCGATAGCTTCGATTTCGGCTAACAGATCGACCAATTCCGCATCCGGCTCGCCGATCACACCCATGCGGCACACGTCGCCAATGTAGCCGTGGTAGTTGCCGCCGGAATCGAGCGACAACACATCGCCTTTGTTTTGCCAGGGCTGATCGGACGGCGCGCGATTGAGACTGGGGCCCGCGGTGATCAGACAATAATCGAAGGTCAGCCCGCGCATGGTTTCCTCGCGGCGCAATGCTTCGGTCAGTTCGTTTTTGGTGGCGCCGGGGCCAAAGTTCTTGAACACCGCTTCCATCGAATCGATCACGGCGTCGGAGGCGATTTTCAGTTTTTCAAGTTCCTCGGGCGTCTTGATGGCGCGCAGCCGTTCCAGAACGAACAAGGCGTCTTTGATCTCCGCATCGGGAAACGCCTTGCGCAACACAGCAACGGAGTCCGCGGGAATGAAGGAGAGTTCCACGCCGATACGCTTGGCTTTCGGCGTGAGCTTACGCAGGTAGTCGACGGCTTTCTCCATGACGTCGATCGAACCGGAATTTTTGACGTTAAGCTCGGCGACCCAGAACGGCTTCACTTCGTTCTGGAAATTCTCCATGCGGTGACCGAAGAACCCGGCCTTGTCGGGCTCGCCTTTGGCGTAGACGAACACCGGCAGGTAGCGGCTCAAGCCCATCGCATCCATCGATTCAAAGAAAAATGCGCGATGGCCGCCGAGCAGATATTGGACATTATGCTTTGACGTCGCGACCAGGACATCGATGCCGGCTTCGTCCATCAAGCGATCAAGCCGGGCAGTGTCGAACGGGGCCGTATGCGGTCGCCTGGTGACGTCGAGCATGAGGATCTCCTGATTTCGATGGAACTCGGTCCGTTGGGACACAACCTAGCAAATTAGCCGACCGCGATGAACCTGCCGCTCTGGGATATCATGCGGCCATGGGCGGCAATGGGCCCCAATTCCCGGCCTGCCGCCAAACCGTGATCGCGGGCGAATGGGCGGATGAAAGCCCACAAGATGATTGTTAGCGCACAATATCGACGACCGTGTCCAATCGGCCGCTAGGAACATGGAACGAACGCACCTTGCCGCCGCGCTCGACTAGCGCAGCGACAGCGCGCTTGTGACCGACGCCACGATGCTTTTCGAATACGGCGCCCGAAACTTTTGTCTGTACGGCGCTTCTTCTTCGGGAATGTCGCCGAAATAGGTTTCGTCCACCTCGACAATCTGTACCGGCGCCGCCCATCGGGGCTAGGCCCCCAGCACGCATGGCTTCACGGATACGGTGAGTCATGAACCACGCAGCCTCATAGGTGGAGGTCCAGCATGCGCGACAACTGGTGCGCGCTGATGCCTTTCTTGCTCTGAAGTCATCAAGTGGAAGGCTTGCAGCCACTTGTGGAGAGCAATCTTGCTGCGCTCCATGACTGTTTTCATGGTGACGGTGAAATCCTTGCGGCACTCTTTTTCGGCACAGCGGTACACGCCAGCCGCTTGGTGGCGTAGGCATGCTTTGAATTGAGATATGAAAAAGTTATGTGAAATTTACGCGCCTGCCTTCGGCGGTTACGGCTGCGCTACGGATGATGAATTTCTTTTCATCTTTCAGAAATATTTCGGCACCGCTATAGAGTAGGATTTGGGGCTGGCGTTAATGACGCCAGAGCTAACCGCGGACGCGCAGAGGGAAGCCCGTGGAATTAAAAACAAAGGCCGCCGGCCGGTTAGGCCGCCGCGGCGTACTACTCATGGGAGGCGGCGCGGCAATCGTGATTGCCGGGTTGGCCTATTGGTATCTATCACAAGGCCCCGATCCAGCCCACGCGGCGCGAAGCCGCGCCACGATACCCGTCAGTATCGCCACGGCCTCCCGCCAGGACGTTCCAATCTATCTGACCGGCCTCGGCACCGTGCAGGCGCTGTATACGGTGGCGATCCACGCCCAGGTCGACGGCAAGCTACAAGAGGTGCTCTTCAAGGAAGGCCAGCCGGTCAAAAAAGGCGACGTCCTCGCCAAGATCGACCCCCGCCTCTACCAGGCTGCGCTTGATCAGGCCAAAGCCCGCAAGGCGCAAGACGAGGCCACTCTTGTCGCGGCGCAAAAGGATCTCGTTCGCTACCAAACGCTCGTTCTGAGAGCGGCCGAGACCCAACAGAATGTCGATTTGCAGCAGGCCAAGGTCGATCAGACCAAAGCCGCGATCGACGCCGACGTGGCGGCCATCGAAACCACCCAAACCAACCTTGACTATACCGACATCAGAGCGACCAACGACGGCCGCATGGGCGTTCGGATGGTCGACCCGGGCAATATCGTTCACGCCAACGACCAGGGCGCGATCGCGATCCTGACCCAGACAGAACCGACCGCCGTTACCTTCACCCTGCCCGCGCAAACGCTCGAAGACGTCCGCGCGGCTATGGCGAGCGGCGATGTTCAGGTCGCCGCGTATGACCGCGATAACGTAAAACTGATCAGCACCGGCAAGCTCGCAACCATCGACAATCTGATCGATCAGACCACAGCGACCTACCGCCTCAAGGCGATGTTCCCGAACGAAGACGAAAAGCTGTGGCCGGGCGAATTCGTCAATGCGCGCCTGCTTCTTACGACGCGCAAGGACGTTGTCGTCATCCCGCCGCTCGCGGTGCAACGCGGACCGCACGGATTGTTCACCTGGGTGGTGAAACCCGACAACACCGTGGAACCGCGCCCGATCCAGATCAGCACGACGACCGGTGACGGACCATCGTCACGTCCGGCGTGTCCGACGGCGACCACGTCGTGACCGACGGCCAATACAAGCTTCAGACCAATTCGACGGTGACAATTACCGCGCCCCCGACAGCGTCCGCGCAGGGCGACGCATCGTGAGCATCTCTGAACCTTTTATCCGGCGGCCGATAGCAACCACGCTGCTCATGGCCGCGCTGGCGTTCATCGGTATCGTCTCGTTCCCGTTTTTGCCGGTCGCGCCGCTGCCGCAAGTCGACTTCCCGACCATTCAGATCACGACGATCTGGACCGGCGCCAGCGCCGAGACCATGGCGACTTCGGTCGCTTCACCGCTCGAGCTTCAGTTCGGCCAGATCGCCGGCGTTTCGCAGATGACTTCGCAGAGTTCGCTCGGCGCTTCGACGATTGTCATCCAGTTCGATATCGACCGTAACATCAACTCCGCGGCGCAGGACGTACAGGCGGCGATCACGGTCGCGACCAAGCAGTTGCCGCAGACCCTGACGACGCCGCCGGCCTACAAAAAGGTCAATCCGGCCGACACGCCCGTGCTTCTGCTTTCCGTGCATTCGGACACTGTGCCGATCACCGACGTCGATGATTATGCCAATATCTATCTGGCGCAGCAGATCTCGCAGGTTACCGGTGTTGCGCAGGTCTCGGTGTTCGGCGACCAGACGCCGTCGATTCGCGTTCAGGTCGATCCCGCCAAGCTCGCCGCCAACGGTTTCACCCTTGAGGAAATTCGCAGCACGCTGGCCACATCGACGAGCAACGCGGCCAAGGGCACGGTCAACGGCGACCGGATCAGTTTCACGATCGCCGCCAACGACCAGATCACCGACGCCGACAAATTCAACGATGTGATCCTGGCTTACCGGAACGGCGCCCCAATCCGGGTCCGCGATGTCGGCCAGGCGATCAGAGCGCCGGTCGACCGCACCGTCATGGCGTATCAGAACAATCAGGAAGGCGTCATCCTGGCCGTGTTCAAGCAGCCTGGCGCCAACGTCATCGACACCGTCGATCAAATCAAAGCGGAAATTCCGTCCCTGACAGCGCGCATTCCGCCGGCGGTTAAGGTCGAAACGATCCTCGACCGAACCGTGACCATTCGCGCCTCGGTTCAAGACGTCGAATTTACCTTGTTCCTCACCATTTGCCTCGTGGTGATGGTGATCCTGCTGTTCTTGCGCAATTTCTGGGCGACGCTTATTCCGAGCATCACGGTGCCGCTGGCGATCTCCGGCTCGTTCGGCGCGATGTATTTGATGCACTTCAGCATCGATAATCTTTCGCTGATGGCGCTGACCATCGCGGTCGGCTTCGTGGTCGACGATGCCATCGTCGTGGTGGAGAACATCTACCGTCACGTCGAGCACGGCGAGCCGCCGTTCACCGCAGCGCTGAAAGGCTCGCGCGAAATCGGCTTCACGGTCGTCTCGATTTCGTGCTCGCTGATCGCGGTGTTCATTCCGCTGCTGCTGATGAGCGGCATCATCGGCCGGCTGTTCCGCGAATTCGCGCTGACGGTCACCGCGTCGATTATCGTCTCGGCAATCGTTTCGCTGACGCTCGCGCCGATGATGTGCTCGCGCTTCATGAAGCGCGAACCCGAAACTCATGGCCGCATTCATCGAGTCATCGAGAGCGGCTTCGTCGCGATGGTCAAGTTCTACGAGCGCACGCTCGACATTGTCCTGCGCCATCAGGCGATCACGCTTTGCGTGTTTTTCGCAACAATGGCGCTTACCGCCGTTATGGCTATCATGATCCCGAAGGGCTTTTTCCCCATTCAGGATACCGGACTAATCCAGGGATTTGGCGAAGCGGCGCAGCCGACGTCGCCGCACGAAATGATGCGCCTTATGCAGAAGCTGGGCGACGTCATCCTCAAGGACCCGGATATAGAAACTTTCGGTTCGCAGACAGGCAGCACCGGCAGCGCACAGTCGGCCAATACCGGCCGCTACTTTCTGACGCTAAAGCCGCGGGACGAACGAAAGCTGAATGCATCGCAGATCATCGACCGGTTGCGGCCGCAACTTGCCAAAGTCCAGGGCGCGGCGCTCTTCCTGCAGCCTTCCCAGGATATCAACGTCGGCGCGCGTATCGCCCGCGGCAGTTTCCAGTACACGCTTCAGGACACCAATATCGACGAGCTGAACGAGTGGTCGCAAAAACTGCTTGAGAAGCTCAAGACACTGCCCCAGCTTGCCGACGTCACCAGCGACCTGCTGGCGAACGCACCGCGCTTGCAAATCACCATCAATCGCGATCAGGCTTCCCGCTTCGGGATTTCAACTCAGTTGATCGACGATACGCTCAATGATGCGTTCGGCCAGCGCGAGATCGCCCAATACTTCACCCAGCTAAAGACCTACTTCGTCGTTCTTGAAATCCTGCCCGATCTGCAAAAGGATTTGTCGACGCTAGACCGTCTTTACGTGAAATCGCCTCTCACCGGCGGCGCTGTACCGTTGTCGGCGCTCGTCAGCGTGGACAGCAATGGCGTCGGTCCGCTGCTGATCTCGCACCAGGGCCAGTTTCCAGCGGTCACCATCACTTTCAACCTGGTGCCCGGCGTCGCGCTCGGGCAAGCGGTGGAGGCGGTCAATCAGGCCTCGCGCGAAGTCGGTATGCCGGCTGCGATCATCCCGACCTTCCAGGGCAACGCCCAGGCGTTCCAGACCTCGCTGCGCAGCGAGCCGGCGCTGATCGGCGCCGCGTTGATCGTGGTCTACATCATCCTCGGCGTGCTCTATGAAAGCTTCATCCATCCGCTGACGATCCTGTCTACGCTGCCGTCGGCCGGCGTAGGCGCCCTGCTCGCTTTGAGCCTCGGCCACATGGATCTATCGGTCATCGGCATCATCGGCATCATTCTCCTGATCGGCATCGTCAAGAAGAACGGCATCATGCTCGTGGACTTCGCCATCGCCGCCGAGCGTGAGCGCCACAAGCTGCCGCTCGAAGCGATCCGGGAAGCCTGTTTGCTGCGTTTCCGTCCGATCTTGATGACGACGGCAGCCGCCATGCTCGCCGGCATTCCGCTCGCCATCGGCAATGGTTCCGGTTCGGAAATGCGCCAGCCGCTCGGCTACGCCATGGTCGGCGGTCTGGCCGTAAGCCAAGTGCTGACGCTTTATACGACGCCGGTGGTCTATCTCTATCTTGACCGGCTACAGACTTGGCTGTTCGGCGACAAACGCGGCCCGATCGAGGAAGCAGAAGAACCCGTTCACGCCGTCGCCGCCGAGTAATCGTCGCAGCCGGCGCGCTATCCCCACAGCTGCGCGCTGGCCAAGCGTGCGCCCTGCACCATGGCGTCAAGCTTTGCCCACATGATGCTTGGGTGGACACGCCGGTAGAACGGTCCCTGGGCAAAGCCGCAATCGGTGCCTGCCAGGACGTTCTCCCGTCCGACAAGCTTGGCAATCCGGACGATGCGCTCCGCCACCAGCTCCGGGTGCTCGACGACGTTAGTCGCGTGACTGATCACTCCGGGAATGAGGATTTTACCCTCAGGAAGTTTCGCGCTTTCCCAGACCCGCCATTCATGCTCGTGGCGCGGATTGGCGCCCTCCAGCACGAAGGCGCCAACCTTCATGCTCAGGACAAGATCGACAATGTCTTTGAGCGGGACGTCAGTCGTGTGCGGCCCCGGCCAGCTTCCCCAGCAGACATGATATCGGATGCGATCTTGCGGCAGCCCGGCAATCGCTTCGTTGAGGACCTCGACCTGCAAGGCGAGCCATTTGCGATAATCAGCAAAGCTCCCCGGCGGCACCATGCGGTCATAGGTGACCGCAAAACGCGCGTCGTCGAGCTGGAGCACAAAGCCGGCGTCGATAATCATCTTGTATTCGGTATGCATCGCCGCGCCGATGGCGCGGATCAGCTCTTCGTCGGTTTTGTAATATTCGTTCCTGCGGTCGGGGATGACGCTTGCCGGCGCGGCAACAGGAAGGAATGCCTCGGTGATTTTGGCATGCTTGAGCGCGGCTTTGAAATTGTCGATATCGCGCTGCAACTCGGCCTGGCCGGTATAGGCGATCGGTCCGACGCACACCGCTTCGACCGTCGTTGCCACGCTTTCATGGGCATCGAGCTCGGCGTAAAACTCCGCGAACTTTTCGCGATCGACGCCGCGCATGAACGGATTAGCGCCAGATTTGATCGGCCGGCGTTCAAAGCCGCTCAATCGCTCGAGCACATACTGCGACCAGGAAATGGATTTTCCGAATTCGCCGTCGCTGATGACGTCAATACCGACTTCGGCCTGCTTGCGCACCACCTCGGCGACGGAATCCGTCAGGCATCTGTCGTACGCGGCGGCGTCGTAAGGTTTGCCGGCCTGCTTGGCGCGCAGGAAGTCCTGTAGCGCTTGTGGCCGGATCAGACTGCCTACATGCGTGGTGAGAATTCGGTCGGTGCTGCGCTTCATCGTTTCCTCGTCGCGGTTCGGCGAAAGCTAATACAGCACCGTGCGCCGCGCGCAATGGCGCATCATTATGGGCGGCATCCCATCTCGCGAAGATGCTTGGGACGCGCTAGGCTGACCGCTTACGCGTCCGGCCGAGGCGCGATACCCAAGGGAGGATTTGATGATCGCATTTACACGCCGCTCGCTGGCTCTGCTTCCAGCCCATAGCGCCTCTGCTCTCGAGCGGGATTGCGCATGCAATGGAGCTCAATCCCGCGGCTGTGACGTTCAAGCTGCCTGATCAGATCCAACAGGTGCACTTTGACGGCGCAAAAGCTGAAGATGCCGTGCTTCTGATCGTCGGCGAAGGTCCGGGGACATCAACCCCTGCTGAAGTCAAATAAGGTGGTGGCCGAATAAACGCCGGCTACGCCGCGGACCTACTCGCATGGGCGGCTGCGGCAGCCCGCTTCACACGATCAAGTATCAGCTCGATCGAGGCGATCTCGATACGGTCACGGCCGTTGTCCTTGGCGCGATAAAGCGCATGATCGGCATGGGCCAGAAGTGCCGACAAATCGAGCACTGCATCGTAGCTGATGACCAAGCCGATACTGACGGTCGCGACCACCGGCTTGCTTTCGATCTCGCGGGTGGCATCGGCAAACGCCGCGCGGATTTCCTCAGCCACCGCCAAGGCCCGCTCGCGCGTCGTATTGACGAGAACAGCCGCGAATTCTTCGCCGCCGAGGCGGCCGAAAATGTCGAACCGGTGCATGCAGCCGCTGCCGATTTCAGCAAACATTTGCAGTACGCGATCGCCCATGGCGTGACCAAAGCGATCGTTGATGCCTTTGAAGTTGTCGAGATCGAGCAGCAGCACCGCAGTAGGTCGCGGGTCGGTCATCTGCCGCTTGAGCTGCGCTTCCGCGTCTTGCAGAAAGGCCCGGCGATTAGGGATGCCGGTCAGTGGGTCGATCAGCGACGCGGTCTTATGTCGATGCTCGGTGCGCTCTTTCGCCATCGCCAGCAGAATGAAAGCGATGGAAATCGTGAACAGCAGCGCTTCGAAACTGATCACAGTCAGCCAAACGCTATTGAACATATCCATGCCTGCCGAACGCCACGGCAACATGGCGCCGAATGGCGTGCGCAACAGATAGAGAGAGCCGTTCGCAAACAGCATGAGAATAGCCGGCCATCGAGATACTAACGGCTCGCTACGGCCGCGCCAGAACTCGTACGCCGTTGCCCATGTGTAAGCTGTGATGATTCCACAACTAACCAAGGCGCGCAGATCCCAAGAACTTGCCACGGACGGGATATGGCTGACCACCAGCCAAAGCGCCGCCCCGCCGAACACCAGAAGCCATCGCGGCTTGCGATGATCAAACAGCCGCGCGCCATTCCAGGTGAACGCAAACGACGTGAACAGCAGCGCGTTGGCGAGATCGATCGAGATGAGATCGGAGACGGTACCGTACAGCCCGAACAACGCAATCGACGCGGCACGCAACAGATCGGAAAAGCCCCACCACGCTACGGCGTATATCGCGGTATTCTGAACCCACGCAAACAGCAGCAGCAATCCGAGGATTGCTTCCACATATATTGTCACGACGAAGAGCGTGTTGACGTCAAGAGTCATCGGATTGTCTTCAAGCGATATGACGGACGAATGCTGATAGACCCGCTATGAAATGTGTAACGGCGCGGCCGGAAAAATTCGGTGAACTCCGCAACCCTGGGAAGAGCGTTCGGAAACTATGGTTTCAACAACCTTGCAAAGAATGCTGGCTTTGTTCCCGTCTTGTTTCGGGACATTTGCTCATCTAGGGTTCGCGCGCCCAGGAAAGTGACGATTATGCAGCTACGTGACGGGGTTATCGAGGCGATCGGCAATACGCCATTAATCAAGCTAGAGCGCGTTTCGGCGCAGACCGGCTGCACTATTCTGGGCAAAGCCGAATTCATGAACCCGGGCCAGTCGGTCAAAGACCGCGCTGCGCTTTTCATTATCAAGGACGCGGTCAAACGCGGCGAGTTGCGGCCTGGAGGCGTTATTGTCGAGGGCACTGCCGGCAATACCGGCATCGGACTTGCTCTGGTCGGCAATGCCATGGGCTTTCGCTCCGTGATTGTGATCCCGGAGACGCAGAGCCAGGAAAAGAAAGATACGCTTCGGCTTTGCGGCGCTGAGCTGATCGAAGTGCCTGCTGTCCCCTACTCCAATCCGAACAATTACGTGAAGCTTTCCGGCCGCGTCGCCGCGCAACTGGCGAAGACCGAAAAGAACGGCGCGATTTGGGCCAACCAATTTGACAATGTCGCCAATCGGCAGGGCCACATAGAGACCACTGGACCGGAAATCTGGAGCCAAACCGACGGTAAAGTGGACGGCTTTGTCTGCGCGGTCGGCAGCGGTGGCACGTTGGCGGGAGTCGCCATGGCGCTGAAAGCGCGGAGCAGTGCGGTGCGCATCGCCCTTGCCGATCCGATGGGAGCATCACTCTACAGCTACTACACGACGGGCGTGCTGAAATCAGAGGGCTCGTCGATCACCGAAGGCATCGGGCAAGGCCGTATCACCAAGAATTTGGAAAACGCACCAATCGACACCGCTTATCAGATCCCGGACCCGGAAGCGGTACCGATCGTCTTCGATTTGCTGGAGCACGAAGGCATTTGCGTGGGCGGCTCATCCGGCATCAATGTCGCCGGTGCGGTGCGACTCGCCAAGGAGCTTGGCCCTGGCCACATCATCGTGACAATCCTTGCCGACTACGGCACGCGGTATCAATCGAAGCTGTTCAATCCGCAATTCCTTCGCGAGAAGAAGCTTCCGGTGCCCGACTGGCTCGAACGCAAATCAGACATCAAAGTGCCGTTTGAATGAACCGCGTGACGGCGCGAGAGTTGACTCATCGAAACGGAAATAATCATGCTGAGAACCGATAACGCCGCACCAACACCGAAAAGCCGCTGGCTGGTCTCCACCGAGTGGCTCGCGGACCATCTGAACGACAGCAACCTCGTTGTGGTCGATGGGTCTTACCTCGTGTTGCAGAAGCGCGATTCCCACGCAGAATATCGTGCCGAGCACATCCCGGGCGCCGTCTTTTTCGACGTGGACACAATTGCCGATCATTCCAGTGAGCTGCCTCATATGCTTCCGGGCCCGACGCATTTCGGTGAAGCCGTCGGCGCGCTCGGCATCGGCAACGATACGACCGTTGTCATTTACGACAGTATCGGCCTCTATTCCGCGCCCCGCGTGTGGTGGACGTTTCGTATCTTGGGCGCCAAAAACGTCTATATCCTCGATGGCGGATTACCGAAGTGGAAAGCCGAAGGCCGGTCGCTTGAAGCCGGTGAAAGCAAGCGGCCGCCGCAAAAATTCCATGCTGAAATGAATGTCGGCGCTGTCGCTACCTTGGCCGATGTGCGGATGGCGGTTGCCGACGAGAGCGTGCAGATCGTCGATGCGCGGTCGGCTGAACGCTTCGCCGGCAAGGCGCCGGAACCGCGACCAGGCTTGCGCTCCGGCCACATGCCGGGATCGTTCAACGTGCCGTTCGATCGCGTGCTCGACAATGGCAATCTGGCTTCGCGAGAACGCGTCGAAGCTGCGTTCAGAAATGCCGGCGTCGATCTCGACAAGCCCATTTTCACATCATGCGGTTCGGGTATGACGGCAGCGATCCTCACCTTTGCCCTGGATTCCATCGGCAGGACCGCTAAAGGCCTCTACGACGGCTCGTGGACCGAATGGGGAGCACGTCCCGATCTTCCAGTCGAACGCGACTGAGAGACAGTTTCATACAAGACGTTCAACTGCGAACCTGAAATGACATGGAGTTGATTCAAGCGCCGTGAACTCACGGGCGATTCCTGCTATCATTCTCACCCATGATCTTCCGCCAGCTCTTCGACAGCACGTCAGGCACCTATACTTACCTGCTGGCGAGCCGGCACGGCGGCGAAGCGTTGATCATCGATCCGGTTCTGGAGCGGATTGACCGCTACTTGCAGCTCGTGCGCGAACTCGACCTCAGGCTGGTCAAGGCGGTCGACACGCATCTTCATGCCGACCACATCACGGGGCTCGGTGCGCTCCGCGACCGCACCCAGTGCATCACGGTGATGGGCGAGAACAGCAAGGCTGACGTCGTTTCGATGCGCGTTGCCGAAGGTGACCGCATAGAAATCGAAGGCTTGCGCCTCGACGTGCTCTTCACCCCGGGCCACACCGACGATTCTTATTCTTTCCTGTGGGATGAGCGGGTCTTTACCGGCGACACGTTGTTGATCCGCGGCACCGGCCGCACTGACTTCCAGAACGGCGATCCACGTGCGCAATACGATTCGATCTTCAATAAGCTCCTGCGATTACCCGATGAAACGCTGGTCTATCCCGCTCACGACTACAAGGGCGAGACTGTCTCGACCATCGGCGAGGAAAAACTCTTCAATCCGCGTCTGAAAGTAAAGTCGATCGACGAATATGTCGACCTGATGAACAATCTAAATTTGCCCAATCCAAAAATGATGGACGTCGCGGTGCCGGCGAATATGCATGTGGGCCTGCATCAGGAATTGATTGCGAAAAAAGGCTGGGCCTTGTCAGCCACAGAAGCGCTTGCTTTACCCGCCAGTGGCGACGTCGTGCTTGTCGATTTGCGCGAAAAAACCGAACGCGAAAAATACGGCGTCATTCCCGGCTCGCTGCATGCGCCGTATCGGGATTTACCGCAACATATCGCGCCCGGCGGCACACTGCATGAACTTGCCGCCGTAACCGGCAAGCCGCTCATTTTCTACTGTGCTTTCGGCGAGCGGTCGGCGATGGCCGTACAAGCGGCGCAGGATGCGGGCCTTGGCTCTACCCGCCACATCCAGGGCGGCATCGATGCGTGGAAGAAGGCCAACGGGCCAATCTCACGCTGAGTTGCCATCCAAAAAGCGGAAGCCGCGTACCAAGCGGTGCGCGGCTTCCTCTTATCGGCACTCACTGCGGGGAGGCGAGAAAATCAGTGAGCGCCGGATGATCGATAGCAACTAAAGCTGCGAACCGTCGTCGCTGTTGTTGTCGCTGTTGTTCATGTTGTGCATCCCGCCGTTTTGGCCGAACCGGTGGTGACCCCACCAACCCTGCCCGTCGGGACCACCTTGGCCGTCTTGTCCCTCTTGGCCGAAGCGGCGATTGCCCCAGCCTTGACCATCGGGACCGCCAGATCCGCCAGGCCCACCCTGGCCGAAGTGGCGATGACCCCAGCCTTCCTGACCGCCGCGGCCGTAGCCTTGGCCAAAGCGCTGGCCACCGCCATTCATGGCGTGCTGGTGCTCATGCGGGCGAAGCATGCGCGCAAGCATGGGGAAGCGAGCCTTCTGCGCATCGTTGAGGCTGGCATAGAGCGGTGCACCGGCATCGGCGATCTGCTTGAGCGCGGCGCCGCGCTTGGTCATGGAATCGGCCCTATGCGACATCCGATCAAACGGCGTCGCTGGGGCGGCGTTCTGCGAACCCTGTTGCGATCCCTGCGCCGCAGCCTGCCGCGCCTGGATACGCTGAATTCGCAACTGGACCATGTTACGCACGGCCTGCTCGAACGCCGGCCAGTTTTTGGCCTGATCCGGTGTCAGTTCGAGACCGGCCTTCATCGCTGCAATTCGCGCATCGGCGAGCGCAGCGACATCGTCTGGACTAAGCTGACGGTGCTGGTGCTCGGCGCGGGGACCATCGTTGCCGAAACCGACCATGACCGTCGAAACGCTGTTGCGCATAAACAAGGGTAGAGCCGGCGATGGCGAGTGCGGCCGTCGCGGCAATTACGGGCTTAAGCATGTCATCCTCCACAGATGTCTGGTGGGTGGATAATGAAGCCGCGCAGTCGCAATACAAGTTAAACTTTATACAGACGAATGACTTATAAAGATTACAGGCCCGTAACGTTCGCCCAATTCTTACCTTAATTGAGTAACGGCAAAGTATAAATTAATGTACATTCAGATTCAGGCAGCAATAACTTTGGTTTCGGCTGGATCAACGCAAAATCTGTTGCAGAAAAAGTTTGGTACGTTCGTGTTGAGGTGCTGAGAAAAAGCCTTCGGGTTCGTTGATCTCGACGACCTGACCGTCCGCCATGAAGATAATCCGGTCAGCAACCTGCCGGGCAAAACCCATTTCGTGTGAAACGACGAGCATGGTGATGCCGTCGGATGCGAGTTCGACCATGGTGTCGAGCACTTCCTTGACCATCTCCGGATCGAGCGATGATGTCGGCTCGTCGAACAGCATGATATTCGGATTCATGCAAAGCGCGCGGGCGATTGCGACGCGCTGCTGCTGTCCCCCGGAAAGCGTCGCCGGATACTTTCGCGCCTGATCGGGAATCCGCACTCTTTCAAGATATTTCATGGCCAGCGCTTCCGCGTCGGCCTTCGGCATGCGGCGCACCCAGACCGGCGCCAACGTGCAGTTCTCCAGCACGGTGAGATGCGGAAACAAATTGAACTGCTGAAACACCATGCCGACGTCGCGGCGTACGGCCACGATCTGCTTCGGGTTGTCAGTGAGCTCGATGCCGTCAACGACGACTCGGCCGGTTTGCCAATCTTCAAGCCGGTTTATGCAGCGCAGCAGCGTCGACTTGCCGCCGCCGGACGGACCACAAATGACGATTCGCTCGCCGCGGGTAACCTTGAGATTGACGTCGCGCAGCACATGAAATTCGCCGTACCATTTATTGAGGCCGACGATCTCGACGGCGGTCTCCGGGCGCGCTGCGGATTTATTGTCGGAGTCCGCTGCCATTACCGTCCCTTCCGTCCGGAGCGACGCGCCAGCCGCAATTCGACCCGCTGCGCATAGCGCGACATGCCATAACAGCAAACGAAATAGAACATCGCTGCAAATACATAACCGGTGATGCTGACGATCGGGCTCGCCCAGTTCGGATCGCCGCGCGCCGCCTCGATCGTGCGCAGAAAGTCGAAAATACCGACGACGAATACCAGCGACGTATCCTTGAACAAGGCGATAAAGGTATTGACGATATTAGGCAGAGTAACCCGCAACGCCTGCGGCAGGATAACGAACGCCATCATCCGCCAATACGGCAAACCCAGAGCGCTGGCAGCTTCATATTGCCCCCGCGGAATAGCGGCCAGCCCTCCCCGTACGACTTCCGCCATATAGGCTGAGGCAAACATGGCAACGCCGATCCAGGCCCGCACAAATTTATCCGGGGCAAAAGCTTCCGGCACAAAAAGCGGCAGCATGACGCTTGCCATGAACAACACCGTGATCAACGGCACCCCGCGTACGAACTCAATAAAGATCACCGATAACAGTCTCACCGCGGGAATCTTCGAGCGCCGCCCCAAGGCAAGCAGGATTCCGACAGGCAGCGACACGACAATCCCGATGGTGGAAAGCACGACCGTGACCAGGACGCCGCCCCACAAATCGGTCGAAATTCGTGCAAAGCCGATCGAGACAACACCGCGCAGAAGGACGAAAGACAGAATTGGCAGCACGAGGAAGAAATAAATCGCACCCACTCCGCGCCGCGGCGCTGACAGCCACAACAGCCAGACGATGCCAAACCCGAGCGCCAGAAAGAACAGGTCTACCCGCCACCGCTCACTCAGCGGATAAAACCCGTAGACGAGATAGGAAAACCAGACACGGATGAAGGCCCAGCAAGCCCCCGGTGTCGGATTGCCTGGCGATGCCAGACAAGCATTGCGGTCGGTGCCCGACCATGTCGCGTCGATCAGGAGAAACCGCAGCAGCGGCGGCACCACCCAGGCGATGAAAAGCAGGCAAATCAACGTCAACACGACATTGAATGGCGACGAGAACAAATTGGCGCGCAGCCAGCCGATGGTTCCCGATCGGGCAATCGGAGCCGGCAAGCTTTCCGCCGGCGACCGGCGAAGAAAGAATTGCGGATTATCGCCTAAGGTGGCCATCGCCCTCATCGCTCCGCGATGGCAACGCGACGCCCGTAAAGATTCATCAAAAACGAAGTGGCGAGGCTGATCGAAAGATAGACCGCCATGGTGATCGCGATCACCTCTACGGCCTGACCGGTAATGTTCAATACGCTGCCGGCAAAAACCTGCACCAGATCAGGATAGCCGATTGCAACCGCAAGCGATGAATTCTTGATCAGGTTGAGATACTGATTGGTCAGCGGCGGCACGATCACGCGCATTGCCTGAGGAACGACAATCAACCGTTGCGTCGTTCCCGACTGCAAACCTAAAGCCTGAGCCGCCTCGATCTGGCCGGACGATACCGACAGCACGCCGGCTCGCACAGCTTCAGCAATGAAAGCCGCCGTGTAGATCGAAAGTGCGATGACCAGAGCCGCCAACTCAGGGAGGATCTCCAATCCGCCGCGCACATTGAAGCGGCCCAGGTCGGGATTATGAAAAGACAAAGGGAAGCGGAAAATCACAAAGACCAAAAGCGGCAGTCCGACCACGGCGCCAAGCGCAGGCCACAGCGTACCGATCTGCGCACCGCTGCGCTCCTGCGCGCGTCGCGCACGGAAGTACAGCCCGACCGCAACGATAACACCGACGATAAACGCAACAACCACGGCGTCGAAACGTTCGCCGAATTCCGGCCGTGGCAAAAACAAACCGCGATTGTTGAGATAACCGCCGAAAGGCAGCGCCACGCTGCCGCGCAATTCAGGTAGCGATTTCAGAACCGCATTGTACCAAAACAGGATTTGCAACAAGAGCGGAATGTTTCGGATCAGACCGACATAGCCGCTGGCAAGCCGCGCGACCAGCCAGTTTCGCGATAGCCGTGCCAAGCCAACGACAAAACCGATGATCGTTGCAAAGACAATGCCGAGGGCAGCAACCAACAGCGTATTGAGCAGGCCAATCCAGAAAGCGCGACCGAACGTCGACGTGCTGGACGAATAGCTGATCAGCGACTGGCTGATGTCAAAGCCGGCGGTATTGTTCCAAAAGCCAAAGCCGTGCGCGATGTTGACACGCGCCATATTTTTCGCGGCATTGTAGATAGCACCGCCGGCCAGAACGCCGACGATCAGGATCAAGGCGCCTTGCAAAGCAAGACTGCGAATGAGGCTGCCGTGGCGCGGCAGCGGACGGACGATATCAACCATAGGCAGCCTGCGGCGGGCAGGCACTCAAGCAGAAGACCTAGCGGATCGGAAGACCGTATTGCAGTCCGCCCTTGGTCCAGAGCGCGTTGATGCCGCGCGCTATTTTCAACGGCGAGCCCTGACCGACTGTCCGTTCAAAGCTTTCACCGTAATTGCCGATCGTTTTCAAAATCCGTACTGCCCAGTCATTGGTGAGGCCCATCGCCTCGCCAAACTGGCCTTCGACACCAAGCATGCGCCGGATTTCCGGATTAGGCGACTTCATCTGATCGTCAATATTTGTTTTCGACACGCCCAGCTCTTCGGCGTCGACCATCGCGTAGTGGACCCAGCGCACGATGTCTTCCCAATTGTCGTCACCTTGACGCACGGCAGGGCTGAGCGGCTCTTTGGAGATGATTTCGGGGAGCACGATATTGTCATTGGGATTGCTCAGCAGCACGCGCTCGCCATAAAGGCCGGACGAATCGGTCGTATAGGCATCGCACCGTCCGCTGTCGTAGGCCTTGATCGCCTCATCGCCGGTCGCAAAGGTCACCGATTTCAGCGACATGTTGTTGGAGCGGAAATAGTCGGCAAGATTCAGCTCGGTCGTCGTGCCCTGCTGCACGCAGACCGAAGCGTCATTGAGCTCCAGCGCCGAACTGACCTTCAGCGCCTTGTGCACCATAAAGCCCTGCCCGTCGTAGAAATTGACCGTGGTAAAATCGATACCGAGCGAAGTGTCGCGGGACATCGTCCATGTCGTGTTGCGCGACAGCACGTCGATATCGCCGGATTGCAGAGATGTTAACCGGTTGGCGGCCGTCAACGGCACGAACTTGACCTTGGTTGGATCGTTAAAAATAGCCGCAGCAATAGCGCGGCAGAACTCGACATCGAATCCGGTCCAATTGCCCTGTGCGTCGGGCATGCCGAAGCCCGCGAGGGTGCCATTGGCGCCGCATACAAGCTGCCCGCGATCTTTGACCGCCTTAAGGGTCTGCGCGCTCGCAGCCTGCATTCCAAACGCGACCACCGTTGCAAAGGCAAATACTGTAGCTAATCGTTTCATGATCAGGCCTTTTCGCATGAATGGCGCGCCACAAACCCCAATGCCCGGCACGCGTGAAAGAGGCGCCATCTGAGAACGATCACGCTGCTAGGTCAAGGGGTTGACGAACGTGCCGGTTGCCGAGGTACTGGCGTAATGGTCTGCCAATATAACACCAAAGAGACACGGGGATGAACGATAGTACGAACGATAACAGCCCTCTCGACCGCGCCACCGAGACGAGCCGAGACGCGAGTAGTGACGGCGGGACGCGACCCCGAATCGTATCACGGCTTCGTCAATCCGCCGGTCTATCACGCTTCGACTGTGCTTTATCCGAGCGCAGAAGATTTCGTCGCCGGCAGAGCCCGTTACCACTACGGCCGGCGCGGTACCCCGACAACCGAAGCGCTCGAAAACGCTTTGCAGGACCTCGAAGGGCAAAACTGCGCTGGCGTTTCGCTGCTGCCGTCGGGCCTTGGCGCAATATCCACCGCTCTGCTTTCGGTTGTGCGTGCCGGCGATCATCTGCTGGTAACCGACAGCGCCTATGGACCAACGCGAAATTATTGCGACGGGATTCTCAAGCGCCTCAACGTCAGCACGACATACTTCGATCCGCTCATTGGCGCCGGGATCGCCAGGCTATTCCAGCCCAACACCCGTGCCGTCTATCTCGAATCGCCCGGCTCGTTGAGCTTCGAGATGCAGGACACCACGGTGATCGCCGAGATCGCGCATGAAAACAGAGCGATCGTACTCATGGACAACACCTGGGCCACACCGCTTTACTACCGGCCGCTCGATCATGGCGTCGATCTCGTGATCCAGGCCGGCACCAAATATATTGGCGGCCATTCCGACGTGATGCTGGGTACGGTGTCGGCTAACAGCGCAACCGTTGCGGACTTAAAGAACACCGTCTGGCTAAGCGGGTTGTGCGAGGGCCCAAACGACGTTTATCTCGCGCTTCGCGGCGTCCGTACACTCGCAGTGCGGCTAGAAAGACACTTCAAGTCCGGTCTTTCTATTGCCCGGTGGCTGGAGCAACGGCCCGAAGTGCTGCGCATGCTGCACCCGGCAATGGAGAGCGATCCTGGCCACGCGTTGTGGAAGCGCGACTTTACCGGCGCATCGGGACTATTCAGTATGGTTCTAAAGCCAGTACCGCAGAATGCGGTCTACGCATTTCTCGATACGTTGGAATTGTTCGGCATCGGCGCTTCATGGGGAGGTTATGAGAGCCTCGCCGTCCCATTCGATTGCGCTCCGGCACGCACAGCAACACGCTGGCAACCCGGCGGCCCGACGGTACGTTTCCACATCGGACTCGAAGCCGTTGAGGATCTTATCGCCGATCTCGAACGCGGGTTTGCCGCGCTGGCCGCCGCGTCCCGCTGATCGTCAGGCCGGCGACGCCTTCTGCCTGCGCTCGCGCAACACGAAATAGAGATTACGCAGATAAACGAACACACCGAATGTCTGACCGAGGATAAAGACTGCGTCCTTGCGATAAAGTGCGTAGACGAGAAGCAACAGGCCGCCGCCGACCGAGAACCACCAGAAGGCCAGCGGGATAACACTGCGCCCGACGCGTTCGGAAGCGATCCACTGGACCACGAACCGCATGGTGAACAACCCCTGGGCGACCAAGCCCAGGATTACCCACCAGTCGAGACGGGTTACAAAAACGTCGTGCAGGTAGCCCCCGACCGCGTGCGTCAGATCAATGAGCAAGGGTCACCTCTTGCGCCTCAGGGACGCGCCTTCTGCGCCGGATCAGCCACCACACGCCGCCCAGGTCGAGAATACCGATCCATAAACGATCCCAAAATCCGTAATTCGAAATACCGTGACCGCGTGGCCGATCGACGACGTCCACGTAGCCGATATCGAATCCGTCGCGCCGCATCAGCGCCGGCATGAAGCGGTGCAGCCCATCGAAATAAGGCAACGCCAGGAACGCGTCCCGGCGAAATGCTTTCAGCCCACATCCGGTATCCCGGGTGCCGTCTTTCAGCACCGCACCGCGCACCGCATTGGCGACGCGCGATTGAAATTTCTTGAAGCCCGTCGCTTTGCGCCCGACGCGTTGGCCGGCAACAAGGCCTCGCTGCGGTCCGCCTTTCTCAAGCTCCGCTATTAGCGCCGGGCAGGAACGCCGGATCGTTCTGCCCGTCGCCATCGAGGGTGGCGACAATCGGTGCGCGCGCCGCAGCGACACCGGTCCGTACCGCGGCCGATTGCCCGCAGGATTGAGCGTGCCGCACCTGCCGCAGCCACGGGCGTTGCGCCATCAAACCGCGCAATTCCTGTTCCGTTGCATCCGTAGAGCCGTCGTTGACGTAGACCACCTCGAAGACATGGCCCTGCAGCGCTGCCGCAATCTCGGCAACCAACGGCGCGACATTGCCGGCCTCGTTGCGCACGGGCACGACCACGGAGATTGCGGGATCGGGCCCGTTGCTCGACGACATGCCGCAAGCTTCTAAAGCGCATCCCGACCGGGTTCAACCCGTCGGAATTTCAAGCTTTTTGCCTACTTTTGCCGCTGACAATCTCGGTAATTGCCAGCCAAATCTGTGAAAAAGACGGTCCTGGCGAAGCCGTCAAATCCGACGCAGAGAACAAAAGCTGCCGGGCGGCGAACCAGCGGCGAACCAAGTCGGCGCCTACCGCGCCGACCAGCGCGCCGGCCAACACATCGCTCGGATGATGTTCAAGCACGACGACGCGGCTGAACATAATGAGCAGCGCGTAGATCCAGATCACGCCGCGAGCGCGGGGCCAAATGGCCCCGATCGCAACCGCCGCAGCAACCGCTGTCGTGGAATGCCCGGACGGCAAGCTGGCGTATTCCGCCTTCCAGATGAACGGAATGTAGGCGAACGGATCGTCCTGTGGACCGACATAAGGGCGCGCCCGACCGATCATGCGTTTGATGATGGCGACGAACAGGCCCGGCACGCCGATTGCCAGAAATAAATACCCGAACCGTACCGTCAGCATTGCCACCACAGCCTGGGTTTTCGGCGACCAGACCGGAGATGTAATGAACGCCAGGCAAAGCAATACAAAGCCGAACGGAAACAAGAACCAGCCGGACAGGCCGAAGTCGGTAATCCATTCAAACAAGCCGATGAACCCCGGCGGTAAACCGCGCGCCCAACTGCTCGCAGCCGCATCGAGCAAAAACATCGACACCAGAACCACAACCAGCATGAGCATCACCGCGCAGTAGGCGCTCGTCGGCCACCGAACAACGCGCATTTGTGGCGTGCGGAAAAGTGCGCGGCCCCATTGCGCGAAGGAGTTGGGCACGTTCCGCAGCAACGCCGAAGCGTTCACGGGCTACCCGTCGCTTGAAATACGGAGATATCGATCGGCTTGCCGTTGGCTATGTTGTAGCCTTGAACGGTCGGCCCTCGCTCATAGTGAAGCCCGATCGCCTCGGCGCGTAGCGCAAACGTCCTCTCCTGGCGCGCTTCGATGAAGGCAAACCGGCAAGAGCCTTGTAAGAGGAAATCGGCAGCACTTGAGGCATCAGTCAGGCGCGTATCGGTGCCCGCGAGAAATACCAAACTTGGCTCTTCATAACCGCTGCTTGCCGCGACCGGGTTTGCGCAATTCGCGTTATGCAGAATGTTGGCGAGCGTAACGCTTGGAAATACCGGCCGCAGCCACGGCAGCGTGATGGAAAACACGCCGATCGACAGCAGTACGCCGCCGATAGTGACCCGAAGTATGGAAAGTTCGGCACCATCCGGCTGATAAAGCAGCCAGGCAAACAATCCGCAGACCATCGCCAGCGCAAAGAACGGCCATGCCGGAAATGCCGGGTCGCGCGCGACAATAATTGCGAGCGTCACCACAGCCACGCTAATCAGGATCGGAGCGATGAACCACCAGACTGCGCCTCGCACCAGCCACAGCCGTTGCGACAGGACCTTTGATTCGACCGCTCCTGCGATGAGAATGGCAATCGCCGGATAAAGCGGCAGCACATAGTGCGGCAGCTTGGTCACAACGAGTTCAAACACGATCCATGACGGCACTAGCCATGCCAGCAGGAATTTGGCGGCCGGCTCCCGGCGCACGCGCCAAACCGCCGGCGCTGCAAGTGCCGGCAAGAATTGAGCCCGGATAAAAGGTTGCAAAGAACAGAAGGAAATAGAGGCCGGGAGGCGCGCCATGGGCCTCTTGGGCGCTCGCAACCTTTGCCAACATGTCGTGGCCAAGCGCGCCGACAAAAAAAGCAGTGCCGACGCGCGCATAGATCGCGATGAACCATGGCAGCACGATAACGAACAGCCATGCGATGCCGGCGAGCGGGCGTAATGCCAGAAGCCAGCGGCCGGAACGCTCGAAAATCGATACCGTTAGCGCCGCAAGGCCGACGACCATCAGGTTGACCGGCCCCTTGATCAGGATGCCGACCGCAAGCGCAGTCCAGAAGATCGCTGGCAATTTCCAGCCCAGCCGATCGTTGCCGGCTTCTCTCGGCGAAAGATAAGCGCGCGCCAGGACGCGACATCGCCGCTACGATCGTGAACAGCAAGACGGCGTCGGTTTTGGCCAGCCGCGCTTCAACGCCAAGCAAGGTCGACGCAGCGAGCATGATCGCCGCCAGAACCGCGCCGCGCCGGCTGACGAAGGCGAGCGCACACCAATAGGTCGTGAGCACCGCGCCGACTGCACCGATCAACGACGGGATGCGGTACAGCCAAATCGTCGTCAGCGCGTTTGAGTCGCCAAGCGCCTGTGCCGTTTTCACAACGGCGGCTTGCAGCCAATAGATGCCGACCGGCTTTCGATAGCGAACGTCGTCCTGATAGCGAATGTCGACATAATCGCCGGTCTGGATCATCTGCTTGGTCGCTTGCGCGAAATAAGCTTCGTCGCGATCGACCGGCGGAATTTGGAAGAAGCCGGGCAGAAACAGCAGCAGCGAGACAACAAGCAGTGCGCCCAGCGCCCGCTTATGGGACGCTGTGGCAAAGTCAAAAACCAAGCCCAAGCCATTGCCTGGCCAGGGAGACGTCGCGCTGGTTGTGCTCATGCTGTGCAGTCGAGCCTCAAATGCAGGCCGACCATAGATAAATCCCCTACCCCGGGGAAGCGTCGGACGGTCGCAAGCACAGCTTCGGATCTAGGGGGTGGCGCCAGCCACAGCCTTGTTAATACAGGGAGAAATAGCGCAGACCGTATTCGCGGCGTGGATGGTATCGTGCGCCGCCGAACCATCCTCGACCCGGACGGTGACGCTGGCCGTACCGCCGGCTGAATTGATCACGGTGACTCGCGAAAACCCCGGTCCGGCCGGTTTGAAGAACAACGCTCCCCGCCCCTGGGTTTCGACGGGAAGGCCGTTGACCAATACTGTCACCGGTGCGGTCGCGCCGGTGAGCTTGAGCGGCACAATGTCGGACGAGCCACTGCCGACATCGAGCCGCGCGCCGTCGGGCGGGTAGAGAATGTGCAGGGAGGCTTGTGCTGCCTCCCCCGCAAATTGCCCTTTTTGGAAATGGCGAAGCGGCGGCGGCAGTTTCGCGCTTGTCGTCACCAGCACGCCTTGCGGCGGGCGCGGCAAAGACGCTGGCGCTCCAAGCCGCGCGAACGCATCGAACAAGATCGGTGCAGCCGCCTCACGGCCGACAAGGCCCGGTACCGGCGCGCCGTCGGGCCGCCCGACCCAGACACCGATCGTGTGCTTGCCGTCAAACCCGATCGACCAAGCGTCGCGGTAGCCGTAGCTGGTACCGGTCTTGAACGCGATCCGCCCGGCGACACCGTTTTCCGGCGGCGGGGATCCCAGCAGCACATTGCCGACATACCAGGCGGCAACCGGATCCATCAGCCGCCGCGCCTGCGCCGTTGCGACAGAGGACTGTTCGGTCAGCGGCAGCGTCGTGCCGAGCCTGGCCACGCCCGCGTAAAGCATAACCAGATCGGACAGTTTGATGCCGGCTCCGCCAAGCCCTATGGCAAGTCCTGGCGCTTGTCCGGTTGGGAGCACCAAGGTCGCGCCGGCTTGTGACAATCTGCGCGGTAAGCCGGCTGGCGCCGACCATGTCGAGAACGGAAATCGCCGGAACGTTGAGCGATTGCTGCAGCGCCCTGCGTACGGTCACCGTCCCCTGAAACGTCGAGTCAAAATCCTTCGGTGCATAGCCGTTGTAGCTCACGGGCCGATCGTCGATCAGCGTTTCTGGATGGATGAAGCCATCTTCAAAGCCCAGCCCATAAATAAACGGCTTGAGCGTCGAACCCGGCGAGCGCAGCGCCTGCGTCATGTCGATTTGACCGGCGCGGCGATTATCGAAGTAGTCCGGTGAGCCGACACGCGCCAAAACTTCGCCGGTCGCATTATCGACAGCAAGAATAGCAAGCGACACATTCGGACCCAACGTCGCCGCCAATGCGCGTTCACGTTCGCGCGCCAATGTTTCCAGATTTTTCTGCAAGGCCGCATCGATCGTCAGCCGATACTCGCGCTGATCGGGCGACTTGGCGATCGAACGATCCGCCGCGTGCGGCGCCAGCAACGGCATTGCATAACGGGCATCCGGCACGGCCTCGTGCTTGGCGATTGCGATTTCGTCGGCCGGAACAAGCCCGGTCGCAGCAAACCGATCCAGCACGCGGTCCCGAGCGGCGCGGGCAATGATCGGAAACCGGTCGGGCCGACGCAGCTCCGGTGATTGCGGAAGCGCCACAAGCAGCGCCGCCTCACCGAGCGAAAGCTTTCGCGGCTCCTTGCCGAAGTAAGCAAGCGATGCGGCACGGATTCCTTCGATATTGCCGCCATAGGGCGCAAGCTCGAGATAAAGCGCCAGCACCTGGTCCTTGGTAAGGACACGTTCGATCTCAACAGCACGCACCATCTGGCGAAGCTTCGCCGCGAAAGTCCGGCTGGTCCGCGGCTCCAGGAGCCGCGCCACTTGCATGGTGAGGGTCGAGCCTCCGGACTCGATATGACCGCTACTGACAAGCTGAAAAGCGGCCCGCACCATTGCCCAGCGGATCGACGCCATGATGTTCGCGGAAGCGCTTGTCTTCATAAGCGAATAGCACATCGAAGAATCGCGGATCGACATCGGCGACTTTGGCTGGCAATCGCCAGCGGCCCTCGCTGGTGGCATAGGCGCGCAGCAGTTTTCCATCGCGGTCGAGCACCGTCTTCGAGAACTCGAGGTTCGTGCCAAGCGGCGTCGGTCCGAGCGACCAGACCCACCAGGCCAGCGATCCGCCAGCCGCAAAACAAGCCAGCGCCATGCCCGACACAGACGATCTGCGCTACGCGCCGAAAGCCCCGATGCCGCGCTCCCGGTTCAACCGGGCGAGCCACTGAAGGAGATTTCGGCCGATCCCGCGTTCACCGACGCTTCCTCCTACTTCCCGGCGACAACTTGAACATTTCCGGTTTCGCTACGGCCGTACCGCTCCGGGCGATACATGTCTTCGACACTCGCCTGTGGCCGGATGTATTGGCCCGGCGAAACCGCTCGCACAACATAGGCCACCGTGAACACTGCAGGATCGCCACGCTTGCGGTCGAATGCCGCGGTGAACCGATCGTCGCGGAATTCGGTATTCACCGGATCGACCGCGTCGGTGATCCACGGCAGCGTGCCGGTATCGCCCGACGAGACGAGGTGCGGGTTATCGATCTCGAACCCGGCCGGCAGATAGTCCGCCACGATGACACGGCCGAACTGCGGCTGGGCTTCGGTGATTTTCAGCAGCACCACAAGCCGGGTGTTCTGCTTGACCTGCGAGGGATCGACCGGGTCGCCGTCGGGCGTGTAGGTGAGCCGCTCGATTTTGAAGCCATTTGATACCGCGGGCTCCGGAGTAACCGGCGCACCACTGACTGTGACGACCGCATGCACGTTGTTGTCGCCGTTGTTGGCGATGCGCAGCGGATCTTTCAGGTCGCTCGCACGGATAGTCCGATACACCGGCTTCTGCGATGGCGTCGCCGTTGACGTCGAGCGACAGGTTGCCGGCATCTTTCGCCATGGCGCTTGCCGCAAGCAACAGCCAGGCGTCCTCCTGGGTCGACGTCGGGCGCAGATGCGCGCGCGCGGCTTCGACCTTTTGCACGGCGGCCTGCACCGTCGCCGGCGCGGCGCCGCCTTCCGAGGCAAGCGTCACGATGGCGGCTGCGTCGCGGAGCGTTGAGCCATAATCGACTTCGCTCGCGAAATCGTCCGGCTTGGTGTTGAGCGACGCCAGCGCAACCCCATAGACACGCTCGGCACGGGCGCGATCGCCCATCAGCGCCAGCGCCGCGGCGACTTGTGCCTTCGCAATGGGCGTCGTGAGCGTATCGAGCCGGGCGTCCGCGAGGTAGCGCAGATCGCCGATCGGCGCTGCACCGTTCCGGGCCAGCACATAGAGGGCATAGGCGAGACCGGTACCGCCGTCCTTGGTCGGCTCGTCGGTCGAAGCCACGACATTCCGCAGGCGGTCGAGCGCAAGTTTGAAGCCGGTTTCAGGTACGGCGAATTTGCGTTCGCGCGCGCGGGTGAGGAAGTCGGTGACGTAGGAATCGAGCCATACGTCGTCGCCACCAACACCCCACAAGCCGAACGAACCGGTAGAGTCCTGCCGCGTCAGCAGCGCCTCGATGGCCTCACGCACGCGCTGATCGGCATTGTTGTTGAGCGCAAGATTGGCTTCGCTCGCGAGTTCACTGACATAAAGCAGCGGCAGAGCGCGGCTCGTAATCTGCTCCGAGCAGCGGAACGGATAACGATCGAGCGCCGCAAGAAGGCTCGCCGCGTCAAGCGCCGCCGAAGAACCGACCGAAATCGACACCGCACCGGTGCCGGGAACGAGGTCGGCGAACATGTCGCTCGACACCGTCAGGCTATCACCCTTGGCGAGCGTCTTATCAGTTCGCCGTGCAAGGATTTGCGCCGGCGGCCGGACCGGTAATGTATAAGCTGCGCTCGATCGCAAACCGCGCCGGCCCACTGACAGCGATCTTGACTATGCCATTGCCGGTAGCGTTCGCGGTAATCGGGACCACCGCCGAGCCGCGTTCCTTGGCGCGCAAGCGCAAGCGTTTGTGTCGCGCCGGCTCCCGCCTCACAGCATCGGCCGTCGTCACCGAAATCGCATAGTTGCCGGCCTGCCCTTCGACATTGTCGAGATCGAGATGAAGACTGGAGCGGTCGCCCGGCAACAGGAACCGCGGCAATGTTGCGGTCAATACGACGGGGTCGCGCACGGTGACATCGGTAGACGCCTGGCCCACCTTGTCCTTGCTCCAGGCCACCGCCATCACACGCACGGTGCCCTCAAACGCCGGGACATCAAAGGACACCTGGGCGGTGCCGTCAGCGCCGACATTGACGATACCGGAGAACAAAGCCACCGGCGGTCCGCTTGGCGGATTGCCCTGGAGCTGCGCGCCTTCATCGCCGCCCGTGCGGATCTGGCCGCGTGTGCCCTGCATGCCGTCGATGAGATTGCCGTAGAGATCGCGCATGTCGGCCGACAGCGCGCGCTGGCCAAGATAATAATCGCTTGCGGACGGCGGTTTATAGTTGGTGAGGTTGAGAATCCCGACATCGACCGCCGCGACGGTGATTCTGGCCTCCTCGCCTGCTTTCAAACCATCGACCTTGATCGGTATTTGCAACGCCGAGTTCGGCCGCAGCAATGCAGGCGTTTTCATGATCCAGCGTGAGTGTCTTTGCCGCGCGGTCAATCGAGAACCATTGCACGCCGATCGCGCGGCCCGGCATTCGCTGCGCCGGCTCATCAAGTGGACGGCGAAGCGTTGCCACGATGTAGGCGCCGCTGCCCCAATCGGAGCCCACCGGCAGCTTCACCTGGGTAACGCCCGCCTGCTTGATGTCGGTCGTCTGGCTCGCCAGCAACTTATCGCCGATGACATTGACCGTAAGCGTGCCGGCTGTGCGCGCGGTGACCGCGACCGTCATCGTATCGCCGGGCCGGTATTCGCTCTTGTCGAGCGCGGTTTCCAACATGTCCGGCGTGTCGGCGCTGGCATCGACATACCAGCCGGAATCAAACGTCACCGAACTCATCATGCCGTTGGCGCCTGGCGTCAGAAACATTGAGCTGGTAGCGGCCGAAATTGACCGGCAGTGCAATGTGGCCGGGCTTGTCCGGTGTCGTGTCAACGTTACCGTCAGCGACGCGAACGGTCTTTTTGACCGGCTCGAAATGCCACTCGTTGTCGCGCTTGTAGTACTGATAGTGCTCGTCGATGCGCAGCAGTTCGTAGTGCAGGCCGCTTTGCGCCACGGCGACGCCGTTCGGCGCCACGACCGCGACATCGAAGGTCGCATTTGCGCCGTCACCAAGCGAACGGCCGTTAAACAGCGGCTTGATCCCGATCATGTTGCCGCTCGCCGTCACGGGTAATGTCACCGTGTGCTCGACGGCGCGTCCACCAGGCTCGGCCATGCGCACCGCGATCTTTGCTTCGAGCGGATGCGTGCTTGGCGGCAGTTTGTCGATGGCAACGCTGAGGGTCGCTTTGCCGGCATCATCGGTCGTCGGCAGATCGTCGAGCGGCTGCTGCACCGCCTCGACGTCCTCGTCCGCGAGCCCGAACTGATAGCCGGGGAAGCCGCTCCGCTCCTTCGCCACGCCGATCGTCATGTCGCCTTCGAGATCGAGACCCGATGCCGGCGCACCGTAGAGGAAGCGGCCGGCGACATTGATGGTGACGGGCGACTTCTGCGAGATGGTGCCACCGGCTGAACTCAGATCGAATTCGATCCGGTCAGGCACGTAGTCCTCGACCAGGAAGGTCGTCTCGCCGACCGGCAGGCCGCTTCGGATCGGTAAACGCGTGGACATGCCAGGTGCCGGAAGGCGCCGACGCGGGAAGCGGTAATGACAATCCATGGCCGCCCAGCCCCTGGTCCTGAACCAGCGTTCGCTGAAACTCGACGCCGTCTGGCCGATCGACCACGAAGGTCAGTGGCACATTGAGTGCAGCTACGCCCTGCGGATCGCGCAACAGGCCGGTGACGTAAGCCGTCTCGCCCGAGCGATAGACGCCACGCTCGGCATAGACAAAGGCATCGAGTCCTTTCGGCGCCGGACGCCCGGATACACCGCGGTCGGTAAGATCAAAGGCCGTCGCAGTCAGGCTTAGAAACGCATAGTCACCGGCCTTGACATCCGTAGCGACGAGAAGAGCCGGCGCTGCGGCGCCTTCCCCGCTGGCCAGGCCGGATTCGAACTGAACGTGCCCTGCGGCGTCGGTCTTCCGCGTTGCCAGAACTTCGTTACCACGCGAGACCAACTGAACATCGACGCCGCTCTTCGCATCTGTGGATGCTAGCGAATTGACGAAGACATGGATGCCGTCATTGCCGGACAGCGCCGAGAGCCCGAGATCGGAAACAATGAACCATTGTGTCGCCATCGATGCGTAGTCAGTGCCGACGTTCTTTAATTCCTTCGGCTGCGCCACCATGACGTAGACGCCAGGCTTGAGATCGCCGACCGCCTGATCCACCGGGAACGCCGTAATCACTTCCTGATTGAGCGGCGGGTTATCAACCGCCAATTCACCCTGCCACACCTGGACTCCGCCGGTGCTCTTCAGGTTGTCGATCTCATAAGGCGCCGAGACTCTTCTGGAAATTGCCGTCGCTAAATCGCGAGCCTTCGATGGTGTCGATCAGATTACGGTCGCCGACCCGATAGATTTCAACCGCAACCGACTTGGTATTGACGCTGATCACCGGAATACCGCGCTGACCGGTGCGCGGCAGCACGTAATTGGTCGTAGAAAAATGGGCTTCGGGCCGCCGGTCGCGCACATAAATCGTGAAGTCCGCGGACTTCGACAGCGTCTCATGCACGACTGACGGCAGACCGGCCCGCAAAGTCACCGTGTAAGTGCTGCCGTGCTCCAGCCCTTCGACGCAAAGCTGCTTTTCAGCCGTGGATAGCGCCGGCTTGTCGGTGCCGGCCAACGTTACAAACGGCGAAAAATCGGTGCGCGCCGGAAGTTCTTCCGAGAACTGAAAGCAGGCACGCGGCGACGCGGTATCGGCATCAATCGTGTAGTCGAGAACCCGGAAGCCATATTTGTCGCGCAGCCGTTCATATTGCGCGCGGACATCGGCAGTCTCCCGCAGTTCAAGCGATAGGCGAAGCGCGTCCAGCGCCGGCCGCCAGATCTGCCGTTGGCTCATGATGGTGCCGAGAAGCGCGAGGCTGTCAGCTTCTTCGTTACGATTGGCGGTACGCTGATAGGCAAGGTAAGCGGCGGTGGAGGCCTTCTCGAGCAGCGCCGTCTTTTCGTCGTCGTTAGCGGGACGGATTTGCATGATCGTGCGGGCAAGCCGCAGCCAGGTCGTCGCGTCATTCGGCTCCGCAGCGACGACTTGACCCAGGAGCGACATTCCATTGCGGAAATCGTTCTTGTTGAAAGCAGCATCCGCATCCTTGCGAATTTGCGCCACCGGTTTGGCCGGCGCGCCAGCATCCGATTTGATCTGGGCTTCAAGCTGAGTGGCGCTGTCAGCGAGATCGCTGTTCTCAAACGGCTTGTCGGCTGCGGCCGCCGCGAATGACGCAATGGTCAGGAACGCAGCCGCGACTGCTGCCGCAAAGCCGGCGCGAAAAGGCGCACACATCGGTAAAGTCCTCCCAAAGGTCATAATTTGACCCGGTGCGACGAGTTGAGGCAACGATCATGTCGAAGCCGTGACCGAACACGCGTTTGAAAACTAAAATTGTCTGCAACCTTCGGACACAACACAACATGCCGGACTTAGTAGCCGCTCACCGTCATGAAGTTCACGGTCTTCCACTGTTTCGGGACAGTCGATTTACCGAACCTTGGATGGTGAGCTATACGGTCTTTTGCGCCATGTTTGACGGCTTGGCCCCATAGCTCAACCGGATAGAGCAGCGGATTTCTAATCCGCAGGTTAGAGGTTCAATTCCTCTTGGGGTCGCCAGTCGTTTCAAAGACTTATAGGGAGAGTAAATACCAATGAAAGCAGCATTACTTGATCAGTTCGGCGGTCCGGAAGTCTTGCACTATGGCGAGGTCCCCGACCCCATTGCGGCTGCCGGCGAAGTCGTTGTGGACGTTCATGCCGCAACCGTTAATGCAGCCGACTGGAAGTTTCGTGCCGGCGACTATGCACGCCACGCCAACGTAAAATTTCCGCAGATACCCGGCCGCGACTTTTCCGGCGTTGTCAGCGCGGTTGGCGCCGGCGCCGATCTGAAGGTTGGCGATCCGGTATTCGGCGTTATCGCCGCTGGCAAAGAGGGCACTTACTGCGAGAAGATCGCGATCAAGGCCGACCTTATCGGCAAAAAGCCGTCCGAACTCTCGTATATTAATGCGGCCGCGCTCGCACTTACCGGGCTGACCGCAATCAATTCGATCGAGGACACCCTAAAGCTCCAGCGCGGCGAGACGATCCTGATTCAAGGCGGCGCCGGCGGCGTCGCCGGTTTTGGCATCCAGTTCGCAAAATATCTCGGTGCCAAAGTGATAACGACGACCAGCGCGGCGAATATGGCTTACGTGAAAAGCCTCGGCGCCGACCAGGTCATCGACTACGGCGCTGAAGACTTCACCAAGGTGGTGAGCGGATGCGACGCGGTGTTCGACACCGTGGGAGGCAATGTCGCCATTAAGTCCTTCGCGGTTCTCAAACCGGGCGGTCGCGCTGCCTTCATTGCCTCGGGCATGGAACCGCCGAAGCCGGACCGCAGCGACGTCACAGCGCTTCGTCCGCCGGTGCCGCGCTCCCGCAAGGCGATGGAGCGCGTCGCCGAGCTGTATGCAGCCGGTGCCGTCCGTCCTCCGGAAATCAAGATTTACCGCCTATCGCAAGCCGCCGATGCCCACAGGCTTAGCGAGTCGCGTCATTTCAGGGGTAAGCTCGTCTTTGAGGTGCGTTGAGGAGGCGAACGATGACTTGGTGCGGGCGGCCACGCAGCTTCGAGAAACGCAGCAAACCCCCGGCCGTCCGCAGTCAACACGAAATTATGCATCTCTCCCGTGTTTGTCTCTCGCACCCAGCAAAAAGTAGGTATCCATCACGCCCTTACCCTTGATCTCCAGTTGACCGCGCGGCTCGAATGAAAATGCATCGCCGAGCACGCGACGCGTTGCGCCAGAGACATGGATGCAGCCGGTGACGCCAAAGGTCTCCATGCGGCTCGCCGTATTCACGGTGTCGCCCCAGACGTCATAAATGAACTTGTGGGAGCCAATGACGCCGGCGACAACGGGGCCGGTGTGGATTCCAATCCTGGCTTCCAGATCGATGCGCATCGAGCCGCGCAGCCCCTGGACGATTGCCAGCATGTCGAGCGCGAGCGCGGCGACGCGGTGCGTGTGGTCCGGCAGCGGTTCGGGCAACCCGCCGGCCACCATATAGGCGTCGCCGATGGTCTTGATCTTTTCCAGCCCGTGCTCGGCAACGGCGCGATCGAAACTGGAGAATACCGTCGACAGAATCTCCAAGACTTTGTCCGGCGGCAATTCCGCCGCCAAAGGGGTGAAGCCGACCAGATCAGAGAAAAGAATAGTTGCCTCGGCATATCGGTCAGCAATGACCGTTTCACCGTTTCGCATGCGGCTCACGATGGTATGGGGCAAAATATTGAGCAGGAGCGTTTCGGAGCGCTGCTTTTCGATGCGCAACTCTTCGAAATGGCTCTGCTCGCGGTCGCGCAGCCATTTCTTTTCGAGGCACGCATCGATTCGGGCGCGCAACAGGACCGTATTAAACGGCTTCGGCAGATAATCTTCTGCACCGCCCTCGATGCAGCGTATGGCGCTCTCGGCTTCATCTAGAGCGGTGATCATGATCACCGGAATGTGCCGTGTGTGCAAACTCGACTTCAGTCGACAGAGGAGTTCAAATCCGTCCATCCCCGGCATGATAAGATCGAGCAAATCAAATCGAAACTCACATGAATGAGGCGTTCAAGGGCACTGGCGGCATCCTCCGCCGTCTCGACTTCGTGTCCATCCCGCAAGAGGTGCGGCGTCAGGAGGTCGCGATTTGCGGCGGTGTCATCGACAATGAGGATTCGGCTCGATCGCCCACGTCGCACCCTTTCACGTTCCAAATCGATCGGCGCGGTTCTGTTCAGCAAGTCGCCGATGAGGCCGATTGGCTTCGTCTGCGTTAGGCGCGGCTCCATGCTCGATTGGCCGGCGCGATCGACAATGGCGTCGATTTGAACGCGCAGTTCGTCGGACGCTACCTGCACCTTTTTGAGATCGTTTAGGAGCTGCTTGTGGCCGCGATCCTGCATATCCTTGAGCAGCATTTCGCCATAGCCTTTGATCGTATTAAGCGGCGCACGCAGGTCGTGACGCAGCCGTCTGCGGTAGGCCTCGACAGCCTGCTGCTCGTCAGGAATCACATCGGGCGTATCGATGAAACGGCTAACGAGCGTTGCGAGATCGACGCTCGCGGTGCGCATGCGGTCGAGATCGGAGATTGCCTCATCGAGATGAAAACGCCGCGCGTCTTGGATCATGATGTCGAGAAATCCGGTCATCGCGACAATGGGTGCGTTCAGTTCCTGGCGCAGGAGTGCTGCCAGGGCGTGCTCAAGCCGGTCAGACAATTCCGAGATTTCGGATAGTGCTTCAGTCATGCCGCATGCCGGGATTGTTCTGGAAAGAGCGGCGGCTTTGTACGACGCTCCCGCAACACCCGGATTTTACGGGCAGCCGACCGAGGTCAGACGGCAACTTCGCGGCGGACCATTTTTGCTGACGCTTTAATGATTTCAAATGCTTAATTCCTTTGCGGGTAGCCTTGGTCATTTATGGCTTGGGCCCACTACCCGCTTGTCCCACACGCTATCCCTATACCGAATCAAACTGACCGAAAGGTGGCCGCGGCCCTCGGCTCTGCTGCTGCCAGATAGGCGCCTTATGCCGGGGTCGACGTCACCGAACTGTTCTCCGCAGACGATACCTACACAAGCAGCCGAAGCTCACCGCCTGAGCCAGTCGCGTAATTTTCGCGGCAAGCCGGTCTTTGAGTTCGTTAATGACAATCCTCATGCCGGCGCCAGATCGAACCCGGAATCGTATTCGTCGCTGCAAAACGGCCCGCCCTGGTACCAATCTCCGATTGGATCCGACGCAAGCGTTTCCTGCGCAGCCAACGCGGCAGCTGCGTGATCTTCCGCCCTGCCCGTCGGACGATAGCCGTATCGATAAGCCGCCTCGTTGTCCCACCAGCTTCGTTCGTTGTCGGAAGCGCCGAAAAATATCTCGTGCTTTAAGTTTGGATGCTCAAGCCCAATCCGGATGAGTTGAACCAGATCTTCCGGGCTTATCCAGATCGCCAAGCGGCGCCGGTCGACCGGCGCGTCGGCGAAATTGCCGATGCGAATGCATGTGACGCCAATGCCATGCTTGTAGGCATAGAGCGCGCCGAGCGCTTCGCCGAATGCCTTGCTCATGCCGTAGCGGGAATCCGGGCGTACCGGCTCGTCCGTGCCGATTTTGCGCTGCCGCGGGTAAAAACCGACCGCGTGATTCGACGAAGCAAACACCACGCGCTTAACTCTTTTGCGCCGGGCTGCCTCGAACAGGTTGTAACAGCCAATGATGTTAGCCTGCAGTATCCGGTCCCAGGATTGTTCGACCAACTCTCCACCCAAATGCACAATTCCGTCGACGCCGTCGGCAATTTTCTCGACTTGCGCCAGATCGGCGAGATCGGCTTGCACGAAAGTCTGATGGCTCGCGAGGTCGGTTGGCTGACGAATGTCGCTCCAGCGAATATTTGGATACACGCCGTCGAGCAATTTGCGCAGTCGCGTACCGATGCCCCCCGCTGCCCCCGTGACCAAAACCGTTTGCATCGCTATCTCCCCGATCATCGGCGCTATTGATGGTGTCTCAGTCCGCTATATGATCCCTCTCAACAATAATGAATAGCGGCCGGCGCGCGTTACAAAGCCGGTCGGAGGGGAGACGGCTATGGATCGTCGTACACTTGTGCGCCTTGGCGCTTATTCGGCTGTTGCCGGAATGGCAGCAAATCTCGGCACTCCAGCGCGCGCGCAGCAGAAGCTTGCACTGAAAGCCTCGGATGTTCACCCCGAAGGTTATCCGACCGTGGCGGCGGTCGAGAGCTTCGGCAAAAAGCTCGAGGCCGCGACGAATGGGCGGCTCAGCGTTCAGATGTATGCCGCGATGCAACTCGGTGGCGAGAAAGAAGCTATCGAACAGGCGCAGGTCGGGGCAATCCAGCTGGCGCGAGTATCGGTTGGCACGCTTGGCCCGGTGATCGACGACCTCAATGTATTCAATCTGCCATTCCTGTTCCGCAACACGGGTCATATGCAGAGGGTCATCGATGGCGATATCGGGGCCGAATTGCTCGACAAGGTCACAAACAATGACAAGGCGGGACTGGTCGCGCTGTGCTGGATGGATGCTGGAGCGCGCAGCATCTACACCGTCAAGAAGCCGGTTCACGCCATCGCCGATCTCAAGGGCCTGAAAATCCGGGTCATCGGCAATCCGATGTTTGTCGACATGATGAACGCGCTCGGCGGCAACGGCGTCGCCATGGGGTACGATCAGGTTTTCAGTGCCCTGCAAACCGGCGTGGTCGATGGCGCAGAAAACAATCCGCCAAGCTACGTGTTCGACAACCACTATACGGTGGCCAAATACTACACCCTGACGCAGCACCTGATCGTTCCTGAAGTCCTGGTGTTCTCACGCCGGACCTGGGATTCGCTGAGCAAGGACGACCAGGTAGCGATCAAGAAACTCGGCCGTGAAGCGCAGCTTGAAGAGCGTGACCTTTGGAACAAATACGAGGCGGCAGCGCTCGACAAAGCCAAGGCCGCAGGTAACGAGATCATCGATATAGCTGACAAGAAACCGTTCCAGGACGCAGTCAAACCGGTGTGGGACAAGTACGGCCCGAAATACGCGACAACGGTCAAGCGCATCCAGGACGTTGCATAGCGATCCACGAGTTTCGGAAGGCCCAGCGCGGAAACAACAATGGCGCTCCTCTATCGCAGGCTGATGGACGCGCTATATCTCGCCTGCATACTCGTCGCCGGCACCGCCCTCGTTTTGATCTCGGCTGTGATCCCTTGGGCGGTGTTTACCCGCTACGTCCTCAACAGCGCGGCGTCGTGGCCTGAACCGACTGCCGTATTGCTAACAATCGTTGTCACTTTTATTGGCGCGGCAGCTTGTTATCGCCGCCGCCTCCACATGAACGTGTCTTTCTTCGTCGTGAGATTCCCTACCCGACTTCGACTGCTTGCGGAGCTGCTAGCCGAACTCCTGGTGGCGACCATGGCGTTGTTCATGGTCGTGTATGGCGAAAAGCTGGTCGCGGTCACCTGGTACAACACCATCGCGGATTTTCCTTCGTTATCGGTCGGCGTGACTTATCTGCCGATCCCCGTCGGAGGCGCGGTTCTTCTGCTTTTCGTCATCGAACGCGTGCTGTTCGGCGTACCGCCGGATCCCGAAGCCGCAAATCCCGGCATCATTGAGTAAAAGGCAAAGCGAGGCAGCGCCATGGACGTCGCCGTTTTGCTCACAACGATGTTCTTCTGTTTCTTCATCGGCGTGCCGATTGCCTATTCGCTCGCACTCGCTGCGATCGCCGGTGCGATGTGGATCGGCATTCCGCTTGAAGCGGTCATGCTGAAAATCTCGGACGGCGTCAGCAAGGTCGCCATGCTGACTATTCCCTTCTTCGTGCTTGCTGGCGCAATCATGGCCGAGGGTGGCATGGCGCGGCGCCTCGTCGCGTTCGCCGATGTTCTGGTGGGCTTTACTCGCGTGCGCGGCGGCCTTTCGGTCGTAAACGTTCTGGCAACGACGTTCCTCAGCGGTATTTCCGGCTCCGCGGTTGCCGACACTTCGGCCATAGGCTCGGTGATGATCCCGCAAATGGAGCGGAGTGGGTTTCCCCGGGTATTCGCGACCAACGTGACGATCACAGCCTCGGTGCAGGCTCTTCTGGTGCCGCCAAGCCACAACGCGGTGATCTATTCGCTCGCCACCGGCGGTACAATTTCGATCATCAGCCTGTTCATGGCCGGCGTTGTTCCTGGTCTGCTGCTCGGCTTCTCGCTGATCGTGCTCTGCCTGGTTATTGCCTACCGCGACAGTCATCCGCGCGGGCAACGTGTGCCGCTCCGGGAAGCCGTGAGAATTACTTTCGACGCGCTCTGGGGCCTGATTACGCTCGCCATCATTCTCGGCGGCATTCTCGGCGGCGTGTTCACCGCGATCGAAGCAGGCGCGGTTGCCTGTGTCTGGGCATTTTTTGTGACCATGTTAATCTACCGCGATTATCGTTGGCGCGATCTGCCGCGGCTTGTGCACCGCACCCTACGCACAGTGGCAATGGTGCTCATGCTGATCGCCTGCGCGTCGAGCGTCGGCTACGTGATGGCGCTGACGCAAATGCCCGCGAAAATCACCGCGTTCTTTCTCAGCATCTCGAGCGACAAATACGTCATCCTGCTGCTCGTCAACGTGATGTTGCTGGTGCTTGGCTGTCTACTCGACATGGCGCCGTCGATCCTGATTTGCACGCCGATCCTGCTCCCGGTGATGATCAATTTCGGAGTGAGCCCGGTGCACTTCGGCATCATCATGATGCTTAATCTCGGAATTGGCCTTTGCCACCCGCCAGTCGGCGCAATTCTGTTTGTCGGTTGCGCAGTCGGCAAGACCACGATCGAAGAAGTCATGCGCAAGATCTGGCCGTTCTATGGAGTCATGCTCGCGGTGCTCCTGTTAGTCACCTACTTCCCGGCCATTTCCCTCTGGCTGCCACATGCGCTTGGGCTTTGAGCTAAAACTCGCCCAGGCATATCAACGCGTTAAACCGGTCCGGTCGGCGGTTCGGCGTTAAATTTAGCTCTCGTAAGAACCTTTGCCGGATAGCCTACCGCGAAGTGGGCAAAACGTCGCAAACGGCGAAGCTTATTGGACGAAAGCTCTACTAGCCGCCCTGCGGCGATGAGAGTATGTTTTCAGTTGCGCCAACAAAAAAACAAAACAGCTATGGCGGCCAAAGGGAGGAAATGATGAGCCAATCCGTATTTTTTGCTCGCCCGTCTCGCCGCAGCCTGCTGAAGTCGGCAGCGCTCGGCTCTGCTGCCGCCGTTGCGGCGCCTTACGTTAAAGACACTTATGCCGCCGGTTCGCTGTCGCTTGGCGTATGGGATCATTGGGTTCCCGGCGCGAACAACACGCTGACCAAGCTTTGCAATGAATGGGGTGCAAAGAACAATTGCGAAGTGAAAATCGACTATATCACCTCGCAGGGTGAGAAAGACAAATTGACCGCGGCCGCCGAAGCGCAAGCCGGCACTGGCCACGACATCATGTCTCACCGCGACTGGAACATCCGCATTCACCAGAACACACTTGAACCGCTGGACGACATTGTTACCCAGCTCATCAAGCAATACGGCCCAATCAGCCCGGTCGCCGAATACCTCGCAAAGATCAAAGGCACCTGGATGGGTGTCGCCACCACGGTCGGAAGCCAGGTGAAGCCGTGCTGCTCGCGCATCAGCCTTTACAAACAACATGCCGGAATCGATGTGACCGAACTGTTCCCGGCCGATGAATCCAAATGGGACAAGGCCAAAACCGATAGCTGGACCTGGGACACCTACCTCGACTCGGCGCAGAAACTTTTCAAAGCCGGCTTCCCGGTCGGATTGCCGATGGGCCAATCGAGCGACGCGCTCGACTGGACTGGCGCTCTTTTCAATTCATTCGGCGTGGTCCTTGTCGATGCCAAAGACAATATCAAGGTCAATTCCGACGAAACGCGCACAGTCCTCGAGTACCTAAAGAAGCTGATGGCGGTGAACCCGCCGGAGGTTTACGCTTGGGACGATGCCGGCAATAACCGCTGGCTTATTTCCGGCAAGGGTTCGAGCATCATGAACCCGCCGAGCGCCTGGGCGGTAGCGAAGCGCGACAACCCGAGTGTCGCGGCGGATTGCTGGACGCATCCAATGCCGAAGGGTCCGAAAGGCCGCTTCGTCGGCCAGTTGCCGCAGTTCTATGGCTTGTGGAACTTCTCCAAGAACAAGCCAGCCGCGAAAGACCTGTTGCTCTACATTTCCCAGAAGGATGCCGTTGCCCAATTGGTGCAGGCGTCGTTCGGCTACGACCTGCCGTCCTTCAAGACCATGTACGATCTGCCGACTTGGCAGACCGTCGAGCCGCCAGTCGGCACCGTCTACAGCTACCCGCCGCGCGGCGATGAGCAAACATCGATCGCCGGCGCACCGGCGCGATCGGAAGTTGGCGCCCAGATCTACAATCAGGCGATCAGCACCGTGATGATCGCCAAATTCACTCAGGGCAATGAGAAACTCGACGACGTGATCAAGTGGGCGGAGAACGAGCTCGAGGGCACTCTGCGCGTTTAAACACGACGATTTGCCAAGACGACACACAGGCCGGCCTTGGGGGGCCGGCTCCAAGCCTAACGCGGTGGGAGGCTGATCCGAAGGGATCAGCAGCGTGAAATGGCAGATACCGTCCAGAATTGGTCGCCCGGACTGCAAGCTTCGGTCGGACAATCGTCCGCAATCGAAAAATTGCGGCTGTTCCTGCGTCGCCGATCGACCGTCGCCTTCCTGATGTGCTTGCCGCTGATCGCGATCGTCGGCTGCTTGATCATCTATCCAGCATTCTATTCGATCTATCTTTCGATGCTGAACAAGGCCCAGACGCGCTTCATCGGGCTTGGCAATTTCCAGTTCCTGCTGTCGCGCGACGTATTCCGGATGGTGGTCGAGCAGACGGCAATCTTCGCGGTTAGCGCCGTGTTCTTCAAAGCATTGATCGGGCTCATCACCGCGCATCTGATCAACAACCTGCCCGCCAAGGGTCAACGCAAGTGGCGTGGTATGCTGCTGGTGCCATGGGTCATTCCGCTGGCGCTGTCTTCGCTCGGCTGGTGGTGGTTGTTCGATCCCACCCATTCAGCGTTCAATTATGTGCTCGAAGAGCTTGGCTTCGGCGAAATTCCATGGCTGAGCGATCCGTACTGGGCACGGTTCTCGGTAATCCTGGTCAATGTCTGGTACGGCGCGCCATTCTTCCTGATCATGTATCTCGCCGCGCTCAAATCAGTGCCGGAACAACTCTACGAGGCCGCGTCCATCGACGGCGCTAACGCCTGGCAAAAGTTCGTCCACATCACGCTGCCGATGATGCACAACATCATCGCCATTACCGTGCTGTTCTCCCTGATCGTCACCTTTGCCAATTTTGACATCGTACAGATCATGACGGCCGGCGGTCCGCGCAACATGACCCACGTGTTCGCGACTTACGCCTTCATGCTCGGCATCCGTTCCGGCGACCTGCCGCTCGGCGCCGCAACCTCGCTCTTTATGTTCCCCATCCTCGGTATCGCCGCAATTCTGATCCTGCGCGGGGTACGCAAGCGCGGCAGAGAAATCGGATGAGTACCGCAGCCGTCACGGCGCCCACCAGACAAAGCGCCAGCATCGGCGGCAGCCTTCGCCGCAATCGGCGCTGGGCGCTGATCATGTCCTACGTGTTTCTGGTGATCTTCGCGATCTTCTTCCTGATCCCGCCCTACTACATGGTCGTTACGTCGCTGAAGAGCGACGCCGAAGTAGCGCGCATGGCTACCAATCCCTGGATCATCGCCGACGGCGTTACGCTCGATCAGTTCAGAATTCTGCTGACACAGACCGACTTTCTCGTCTTCTTCAAGAACACGGTTATCGTCACGGTCTGCGTCGTCGCCATCACAATGGTGGTCAGCGTACTGGCGGCGTTCTCCCTCGGCCGCATGAAATTCTGGGGTTCCAGCATCCTCGCCACCGGAATCTTCCTGACCTATCTCATCCCCGACACGCTGCTGTTCATTCCGCTGTTTCAGATCGTTAAAAGCGTCGGCCTGCTCAATTCGTATTGGGGCATGGTCCTGGTCTATCCGACGCTCACGGTGCCGTTCTGCACCTGGATCATGATCGGCTATTTCCAGTCGATCCCGAAAGAGCTCGACGAGGCGGCCTTGATCGACGGCGCGGGGCACATGCAAATGCTTACCAAGATTTTTATTCCGGTCGCCTTGCCTGGCATCATCGCCGCGATGATTTTCGCCTTTACGGTATCGTGGGCGGCGTTTGTCTACCCGATGGCGTTCCTCTATTCCGCCGACCAACAGGTTCTCACCGTCGGCACGGTGACGAGCCTAATCCGCGCCGACGTCTACAAGTGGGGAATGCTGATGGCCGGCGCACTGGTGGCCGCTGCCCCACCGCTCGTTATCTACGCGTTCCTGATGGACTACTACATCGCCGGCCTGACCGCCGGCGCCACCAAGGGCTGATCTATGGCTGAAGTCGCACTGCGTAACGTCGTTAAGCGCTACGATGATGTGGAAGCGGTCCGCAACATCAGCCTCGATATCCTGGACAATGAATTCGTCGTGCTGGTCGGCCCCTCAGGCTGCGGCAAATCAACGACGTTGCGCATGATCGCGGGCCTTGAGGAGATCACGTCCGGCGACATCTATATCGGCGGGCAAATCGTCAATGACCGGCCGCCGAAGGATCGCGACATCGCCATGGTGTTCCAGAACTATGCGTTGTACCCGCACATGTCGGTCTTCGAGAACATGTCGTTCGGGCTTCGACTGCGCAAATTCCCCAAGGACGAAATTAAAAAACGAGTAGACAACGCCGCACGCATCCTCGACATCACCGAGTTGCTTGACCGCAAGCCGAAGGCGCTCTCCGGCGGCCAGCGCCAGCGTGTCGCCATGGGCCGCGCCATCGTGCGCAATCCGAAGGTGTTCTTGTTCGATGAGCCGCTATCGAACCTCGACGCCAAACTTCGGGTGCAGATGCGCACCGAGATCAAGCGCGTGCATCAGATGGTCAAGACCACCACCGTCTACGTCACCCACGACCAGATCGAGGCCATGACGCTTGCCGACCGCGTCGTGGTGATGAACAACGGCATCATCGAGCAGATCGCCTCCCCGCAGGATCTCTATCATCATCCCAGGACGAAGTTCGTTGCCGGCTTCATCGGTTCGCCGGCGATGAATTTCCTGCGCTGCCGTGTGGAGCAGAACGGCGTCGGCATGCGCGTTCGCCTGTCCGATGCGGTCAGCTTGCCGGTGCCGGAAACGAAATCCGGGGCCTGTAAATCGGCCATCGGGAAGGAGCTGATCTTCGGGTTGCGTCCTGAGCACGTCACCGAGCCGCGGCGCGACGATCAACAGGGCCAATTCGCCGCCAAGCTCGATGTTGTCGAGCCGATGGGGATGGAAACGATGGTGTATTTCACCATCGACGGCCAGGAAGTCTGCGGCCGCGTCGATCCCGGCAGCGCCACTGGACCGGGTGAGCAGATGAAGCTGTATGCCAATATGGAGCACATGCACCTGATCGACCCGCAGAGCGGCGCGGTGCTCTAAACGGAAAGCCTGCCCGCAATAAAAAACGCCGGGGCGTCAATGCCCCGGCGTTTCCGTTTGTGGCCTATACCTATTTTGCGTCGTACTCGGCGGAAATGTCCTTGCCGGTATAGTCCGGCATCATGGCCGCAGCAATGAAGCTTATCACTGCACAAATCGCGATATAGACCGCGATCGCCATGCCCGACTTGTAGGTGGCAAACAGCCAAGTCGCGATCAATGGCGAAGGTCCGCCCGCGACGAGGGATGCCAACTGATAACCGAGCGAAGAGCCGCTATAGCGCAGCCGCGGTGTGAAGGATTCTGCGATAAGCGCCGACTGGGGCCCGTACTGCATATCGTGAGGAATGAGCGACACCACGATCGCAATGAAAACACCAACGGGATAGGCTGGATCCATCAATCCGAAGTAGATAAAGCCGTAGACGCCCATGGCGACGACGCCAATCAGGTACATCTTTTTGCGGCCAATCTTGTCCGAGAAGTGCCCGGCCAGCGGAATGGTGAAAAACGAGACGCATGCAGCAACCATCACCGCCGCAAGGATGAAGTTCCGATCCATCTTCAGCGTACCAACTGCGTAAGCAAACACGAAGGCGGTGAAGATATAGAACGGCGCCTGCTCGGACATGCGCAGCAGGGCAGAGAGAATAATCTCCTTCGGCTGCTTCCTGATGACTTCGAGGATTGGCGCCTTCTCGATCTTGTTTTCGTCGAGTAGTTTCTGGAATACCGGCGTCTCGAGAATGCCCAGGCGAATCCAGAGGCCAATACCGACCAGGACGATGGATAGCGCGAACGGTATGCGCCACCCCCATGTCACGAATTGATCACCCGACCAGGCGCTGAATATTGCTACCGCAGCGGTCGAAAGCAACAGCCCGCAGGGCACGCCAAATTGCGGCCAGGCCGCGACGAGGCCACGCTGATTATGCGTGCGCGACCATTCCATCGCCAGAAGGACGGAACCGCCCCACTCGCCACCGACACCGATGCCTTGCAACGCCCGCAGAACCGTCAGGATAACTGCGCCCCATATGCCGATGTCCGCATAGGTCGGTACAAAAGCAATGAAGAAGGTCGAAAGACCCATGAACAACAGGGTAGCGATTAGAGTCGCTTTACGCCCAATGCGATCACCGTAATGACCGAAAATTGCAGCGCCTACCGGACGCGCAGCAAAGCCGATGAAATAGGTACCGAAAGCGAGAAGCGTCGCAGAAAGCGGATTCTGGTTTGGAAAGTAGAGCTTGCCGAACACCAGTCCGGCCGCGGTGCCATAAAGAAAAAAATCGTACCACTCGATCGCAGTGCCGACTGTCGACGCGATGACCGCCTTGCGCAGTTGTGCGCTATGCTCGGTCTCGGACAGTGCCCCAACCGTCGTTGCCATAGCCATTTGGCTATCCTCCCCTTTTGAGTTTCCTCACGTTTTTCAGAGGTGACGTCTAGGCGTCACGTCTCTGTCACTGACGATACTTCAGGGGGCCGATAGAGGCTATAGACCTTAAGTCGCGGGTTAATCGGTATTTCCGCGCCGCACCATGTTGCAGGCTCTACTGGCTCGCCTTGTTCGAAGCCGTCACGGTGACCGGCGCGTCACGGTATTGGTCTGCAAACAGACGCTTCAGATTGTCGACCTTTGGCATATCGTTGATCGCGATGTACGGATAAGTCGGGTGCAGCACCAGAAAGTCCTGGTGATAATCCTCGGCCGGATAAAAGCCCGTGAGTGGCTCAAGCTTGGTCACGATCGGCGCTTTGAACACATGGGCCTGATCGAGCTGGGCGATATAGGCCTCGGCGACCTGTTTCTGCTCGTCGTTGGCGACGAAGATCGCCGAACGATACGACGGGCCGCTATCGGGCCCCTGGTAGTTCAGCTCGGTCGGGTTGTGGGCGACCGAAAAATAGATCTGCAAAATCTTTCCGTACGAAATCTGCTTCGGGTCATAAGTGACCTGAACCAATTCGGCATGACCGGTCGTCTCTGTGCCGACCATCTGGTAGTGCGCCGTTTCTTTCTTGCCGCCGGAATAGCCGGAGACCGCCTGGACTACGCCTTTGGTGTGCTCGAAGACGCCCTGCACGCCCCAGAAGCAGCCGCCGGCGAGAACGACTGTCTGCGTCCCTCCCCCAGCAGGTGCAGCTTCATCCTGCGCGGGAGCCGGAAGAACGACCGCAGGCTCTGCGGCGTGGGCGAAGTTCACAACAAAGCCAGCCAGCAGCAATAAAGCCAGCGCGCCCAGACTAGTCATCGTCCACTTGAAGCCGGTCATCAGTTTCCTCCGCAGCATCGTAACATTATTTAAAGACGCGGCACTGCGCACGCCAATCACAAATGCCCCGGCATGGCCTCGCCTTACATTCACGGCTTTGTGTTCGCAGATAATCCGAAACGCGGGTTTCAGCTTCCAGGCTCGTCACACGCAGGGAAAAATCACTCTATCGTCTGATAACCAGGGATCACGCGCTCGGAGCCATAACCCCAATAATTGCGCAATGTGTCCGGACCCCACACTTTCGGATATTGCGGCCGGTCCTGATGCCATGGCCGCGGATCGAAATAGCCAAGCAATTCGTCTTTCATCACATCCATTTCGCAGAAAAACTCGACACGAACCTTGTCGGCGTTGCGATGATAGATAGCGATATTGTGGCCAATGATGTGACGGCCGGGGCCCCACACCAGATGGATGCCGTGCTTTGCAAGTGTCTCGGCAGCACGCTGAATCTCAGCCCAGTCCTTCACCTCAAAGGCAATGTGATGAAGCTGCGGCTCGGCGTCGTAGACGAAATTGACCGTGTGATGGTCGGAATTGCAGCGGAGAAATGCAAAGTCGTCGGCGCGCCAATCAGAAACGCGAAAGCCGAGAACGTCGCAATAGAATTTCACGATCTTCTGCACATCGTCGACACGGTACGCGACATGCCCGAGCTTGAGCGGCATGATTCCGGCGGTTCCGCCGTCGTCCTTGGCGAAAGAATAATCGGAGAAAATCTCGACCCGCGTGCCTTTCGGATCGATGAATACGACCGCCTCTGGGATGCAGGGTGAAATGCATTTCACCCGCTGGCATTTGACCCCGTCTGCTGCGAGCGATTGCTCGATTTCACCAAGATCCGAGCCCGGCGCCACCTGCAACGACAGCGCCGACAATGCATTACCTTTGCCGCGCTCTAGCGCCACCGCTTCGAGGCCGAGTTTACAGGCGAGATAGGCGCGATCCTTGCTACGCTCGATCAAGTTCAGACCGACAACCTCAGTGTAATAGGCCACTTGCCGCTCGATATCGGGCGAGGTCAGCGTGGCGTGACCGAGCCGTTTGACGCTGATCACCGCTAGCCTCCTGACGCGACACGGGGCGACGGTGCGCTTTCGGCTTGCCTCGCATGACGGCTTTCCGGACGTTTGAGACCGAGATTCTCTCGGAGGGTCTTGCCCTCATACTCGGTTCGGAAAAGGCCGCGGCGCTGCAGTTCCGGGATCACCAGTTCGACAAAGTCGTCGAGTCCACCTGGCAGGAACGGCGGCATGATGTTGAAACCATCGCAGCCGTCCTTGCAAAACCATTCTTCCATGTAATCGGCAATGGTATGCGGCGAGCCGCGCACCACCGCCTTGGCACGAGCGCCCGCGACCCGGAGCGCGACCTGCCTGATGGAAAGATTCTCGCGCCGCGCCATGCTGGTCACCTGCTCGAAGATCTGCAGACTGGCATTCGAGCGCGGCAGATTTTCCGGCAACGGGCCATCGAACGGGTATTTTGTCAGGTCGACGTTGCCGAGCACCATCGACAGAATCTCGCGCGCCACGATCGGGTGCACGAGCGAATTGAGATATTCGTACTGCTCTTCCGCCTCGGCATCAGTACGCCCGATAATGGCGCTCAAGCCCGGCATGATTTTCATCTCATTGGGTGAGCGGCCATAGCCGGACAGCTTGCCCTTGATCGTCGAATAGAACTTTTGCGCGGCGTCGAGCGTCAACGGCGCGCAGAAGATTACCTCGGCGAATTCGCCGGCGACCGCGATCATATCTTCGGAACCACCGGCCTGCACAACCACCGGATGGCCCTGCGGACTACGTGGAATATTCAAAGCGCCCAGTACCGAGAAATGCTCGCCGCGGTGATTGAGGTCGTGCAGTTTTTCACCGTGAAAGAACTGGCCGGTTTCCTTATTGCGAACAAAGGCGTCGTCGTCCCAGGTATCCCATAGGCCGAGCACGACGCGGGCGAACTCACGGGCACGGTCGTAACGCGCACCGTGCTCGTAATGCTTTTCACGGCTGAAATTGCGGGCTTCGTTTTCCTGACCTGACGTCACGAGGTTCCAGCCGGCGCGCCCCCCGCTCAGATGATCGAGCGAGGCGAACTTGCGCGCGACATGGAACGGCTCGTTATAGCTGGTCGATGCCGTCGCAACGAGGCCGATATGACTGGTGTGGGTCGCCAGCGCCGACAAAAGGGTAATCGGCTCGAAATTGGCGATGTATTGCGCAGAGCGGCTCAGCGCCTCGATATGGGCTTGCCTCACGCCGAGATTGTCGGCGAGGAATACCATGTCGAATTTGCCACGCTCGGCTGTGCGTGTGATTTCGAGATAGTGCTGGAAATTGATGCCGGCATCCGCTTGTGCACGCGGATGCCGCCACGACGCGACGTGATGGCCGGTCGGATTGAAGAAGGCACCGAGCCGCATCTGGCCTTTGCTGCTCATTGTCTTCCCTTCGCGGATTCAACTCACGAGATTATTGAGTCCGGGTATTATTATTCAGCAAGGGGATATCCTTGACCTGCTTCGGCTCAGGCAATGATTGCAGATAGGCATAGATATCCGTCAGATCGGCGTCGGAAAGAACCTGCGGCCGGAACGGCGGCATTGCGCCATTGGTGGTGTGCACGAACGATATGAAAGCATCGAGCGGCAATTGCGTCCGCGCGATGACCTTTCCGTTGCTGGTCGCGACCGACCCCTCGCCCGCGATGTCGTGACATTGCCAGCAGCCGTTCCTCATGAAGGCAACCTTGCCCTTCTGCGCGTCACCATCGGCAAGCGCGATGCCGTGACCGGCAACGCTGACACTGAACGCCAACAGCAACGACGACGTAAAACTGCGTAGGAAATTCATGATTATCCTCTTTAGCGCGGCTGGGAGACGACGTTAACGAGCGCCGGCTGGCCCGACTTGACGACGGCAACCGCTTCCTTGAGCGCCGGACCCAGATCGGCAGGATCTTCGATCGGCCCCTTGCCCCACCAGCCCATGGATTCCGCAAGCTTCTGATATTCGATATCCGGATTCATTATGCTGGTTCCGATCGGGGCGAGATCGTTGCCGATATTGGAGACGCGATTACGGAAGTTCGCCATGCGTTGCACATGCATGGATTCCTGATGATAGGCGCGGTTGTTGTGGACCACCATTAGCAGCGGAATCTTGTGCCGTGCCGCCGTCCATAACGCGCTCGGCGCGTACATCAGGTCGCCATCACCCTGAAAGGCCACCGAGAAGCGGCCAAGATCACGGTTACCGAGCGCAGCACCGATCGAGGCGCCCGGACCGTAGCCCAAGCCATAGCCACCGGATCCGCCAAGCGAATTATGGTACTTCTCCATTGCCCAGAGCCGGTTGGGCCAATTGCTGAGGAGTGTGGTCGACACCAGCGACCAATCGAAGTCTTTGATCTGAGCGTAGGTCTCGGTCACCAGCCGCGCCGTACTGATCGGGGTTGCATCCCATGCGATCGCAGCAGCTTGTTTGGTACTATCGAGACCCTTGGCATGGGCTTGCCGGATAGCGTCGCCGCGCCTGGTCATTGCGTCCTTGCGATCGTTCGAGATCTCCGACTTCAACGCTTCGATCAGCGACGGCAGTGTGGCTTGGGCGTCGCCTGGCATCGACACATCTATGCTCTGGAAACGCTGGAAGTCCTGATAGTTCGACTTGGTGAGCAGATCGACCGAGCTAATGCTGATCAGCTTTGTTCCTGGCTTGATTTTGCTGAAATTCTTGCCGACGCCGTCGTCATCGTTATCGATGAAACCGTTGACCGTCGCCCAGTAATCGGAAAGCTCTAGCCCGATAACGACGTCGGCTTGATTGACGACAGTCGCGGGCCTGCTCAACGGATGTGTATTCGGGAAGTTCATCCGGTTGCCCTGATCGACCACCGGGGCCTGCAACAACTCCGCAAGCTGGACGAGAAGGTCCACGCCTTCCTGCGAGCGCGCCGTGCGATCGACCACGATCACCGGGCGTTCGGCATTGGCAAGCAACCGCGCGGCTTCCTTCACTGCTCCCATGTCGCCCTGCGGCGGAGCCGACGCAAAGAACTTCGGAATGTAAAGCGGCTGTCCGTAATCGCGCGCCGCCTCCATCTGTAAACCGCCGTCGAGCGACATCATCACCGGACCGTAGGGTGGCGTGGTCGCGATCTTGTACATGCGCACGAACGATTGCGCGAAGTGCTCCGCCGATACTGGATTGTCGTCCCATTTCGTGTAGTCACGCACGATCGCATTGATATCCTGGCCGGAATGGAAGGTCGGCACACCGGGGGCACGGTGCGCGGCATCAAGGTCGTTGCCGCCAAGGATCAGTACCGGCACGCGGTCGCACCAGGCATTGTAGATCGCCATGGTGGCGTGCTGCAGGCCAACTACACCGTGAACAAGAGTCATCAACGGCTTGCCGGTCGCCTTGAAATAGCCGTGGCACATGGCGACCGCGGACTCCTCGTGCATGCACGTGAGGAATTCCGGCATCGTGTTCTTGCCGTAGTTAATCAACGACTCGTGGATGCCCCGATAGCTCGAGGCCGGGTTGGCGGGCATATATTTGATGTCGAGCGTCTTGATGACGTCGACCATGAAATCGGAGCCCGGCTTGGCGCTCTCCCCCTGCGGCATCTGCGGGTTGCCGGCTTCATTGGCGGCGACGTAAGCGTTCGGCGGCAGTGCCGAGGGGAGCTTCTGCTGCGGCTCCAGCCCGGTCTGGGTTGCGGCCTGGGTTGCGGCATGGGCCGGTGCGACGGCGCCCGAGGCGCCGGCAACAGCTGCCGCAGTCAGGAACTTGCGCCGGTTAAGTTTTGGGCTGGTGGATTTCCTCGACATCGTCCTCTCCCGTGACATCTAAGCCGCTTCCGCAGACCGCGAAGCAGTTGACAGTCAGGCTAGCACAACTGGCGGGCTGTCACAGTGCCGCGCGTTGCACCTGAAATGGGGGTGGCATGCGGCGAAGTCCGGCTAGAGGGGGTGCCGCGTCCATTCTGCAGGAGGTCGAAACCACCAGTTAACAATTTTACACCAATGTCAGGGAATTCCCGTCAGCCAGCGCTTGGAAGTCGGTAATGAGCGCGAACCCTGCGGCTTCGTTACACATACAGACGCCCGAAAAAATTACCACAGCCGAAAGTCCGGAGCGGACACCGCTGTGTTTCGTCGTCGATGGAGATGCCAGCATCCGGCATTTCCTCTCACTTGTGCTGCACGGCGTTGGCGTCGATACCGAGGAACTGGCGCACGGCAATTCCGTTGAAGCAGCGCTGGACAAGCGCAAGCCTCACCTTATTTTTCTCAACATTGCGCTTAAATCATCTGAGGCAATCGAAACTGTGATTGCCCTCGGCCGCCGCGCTTATACCGGCCACGTCCAGCTTATGAGCGCTCGCGGCTCAGCGGTTCTGGCCCACGTCAAAAGCATCGGCGAGCAACACCGGCTGCAAATGCTGCCGATCCTCAAGAAGCCGTTCGAAACGACTGCCATTCTCAAGATCATGCAAGAGCTCAAGCTCGGTGACCCGCCGTCGGTGGCCGGACGAATTGATCTCGAAGAGGCGCTGAATAAAAATTGGATCGAATTCTGGTACCAGCCGAAGATCGATCTACGCAAAAAGCAGCTCGCCGGCATTGAGGCTTTCGCGCGCGCGCGCCATCCGGCATACGGCGTCCTGCTGCCCGACGCATTCATGCCGGGCGCACGAGAGGCCGCTATAACGGCGTTGTCAGAACTCGCGTTGACGCAATCGCTCAACGCCAGCCGGAACTTCGCCAAGCTCGGCGTTAATCTGCGGCTCGCGGTCAACATTCCTGTCACCGCGCTGGTCAAGTTGCCCTTGATCGAAATCATTCAGGCCCACCGATCGAATTTTGAAAAATGGCCTGGCATGATCATCGATATTCCTGAAGAGCAAATCATCTCGGATATTGCGCTTGCGAACGAGATGTCCAAGAAACTTAAACCGCTCGACGTGCAACTGGCTGTCGATCATTTCGGACGCGGCTATGGATCATTGGCGCGGCTGAAAGAATCGCCGTTCGCCGAGCTCAAACTAGACCGCGCTTTCGTCACCGATGCCGGCACCGACAAGGTCAACGCCCCGCTGTGCAAGTCGGTCATCGATCTCGCGCACAGTTTCGGGAGCGTCGCCGTCGCGATCGGGATCGAGAAAGCGTCCGATGCTTTGGCGTTGACCAGCATGGGGTGCGACCATGGCCAGGGCTTCCTGCTCGGTCAACCGATGCCTGAGGAGCGCTTCATATCGTTGCTGCGGCAGCGCGCCATGCCGCAAGCGAAACGGGCTCCCGCGAAAGCCGTTTAGGTGCAGCGCGTTTGACCCCCGATTAGTGCGTCCAGGGACTGCGTCGGGTGTAAGAGAAATTATCGGCGTACGACATGCGCGCGCGCGTCGCCGGCTTGCTCTCGAAAACCTGGTAGGCAATGCCGTTGCGCTCGCAATAGGCGACGGCCTCCTCCTTGGTGTCGAATGACAAGCGCACCTGCTGCTTCATATCGCCGGAACTGGTCCAGCCCATCAGCGGCTCGACCATGCGCGGTTGTTCGGGCTCAAAATCGAGCATCCACTCCTTGGTCTTGGCAGTACCCGACTGCATTGCAGTGCGCGCTGGCTTATAAATTCGGGCTGTCATTGACAATCTCGTCTGCCGCTTGAGCGGACCTATCCGCCGAAGCAAAGCCTGGGTGGCTGGTCGGGGCAGCAGGATTTGAACCTGCGACCTGTAGTACCCAAAACTACCGCGCTACCAGGCTGCGCCATACCCCGCCTGTCGCGGCTCTGGATACATAATTCGGGTGTCGCCAGCAAGCTGCGCAAAACGGGCTGATTAGTGGCTGTTACCAAAGATCGGGTTTATGACCTTGTCGCCAGCCTTAATGCCAAGTTCGCGTGCCGTCCCGCCGATCACCTCGAGCACAGCCCGAACCGGCGCCCCCGATGGCACAAGGTCGTCCGACATCGGCTTTGTGTTCTCGGCAACTCGCATAATGACGCCATCGTGACGAATAAAAATCATGTCGAGGGCGATGTAGGTGTTGTGCATCCAGAACGAGACCGGCTGATCGGTAAAAAAGTCGAACAGCATGCCTTGGCCTTGCGGAAGCTCCTTCCGGAACATCAGGCCGCGCTCTCGCTCCGGCTCGGTGGTCGCCATCTCGACGTTAAACGCATGCACGCCCGACCCGCTGACAATCTCAAGCGTGCTTTGTCCGGCAGCATGAACTGGCCCCGGGGAAGCGAAGCTAACGCCGACGAAAAGCAGCAACGCTGCCACAAGACGCATCGCGAACGATCGCACGGGGATAACGGAGGAGACTATTCGGGCTAGTGGGACGTAGGCCCCAGCGATCCGCTTTCGGGATGCACTTCCGCTGCCATAAGCCCTTTCGGTCCCGGGCCGAACCGGACCAGAATGAACTGGCCGGGCCGTAGTTCGGTCATACCGAACCGGCGCAGCGTTTCCATGTGAACGAAGATGTCCGGCGTACCGTCGCCGCGCGTCACGAAGCCAAAACCGCGAAGCCGATTGAACCATTTTACCTGTGCCCGTTCGAGACCACTCGTCGCGGTCACAGTAACATGGGTTCGCGGCGGCGGCATCTGGGCCGGATGGATCGCGGTCGATTCATCCATCGAGAGAACGCGAAAGGCTTGCAGGCCCCTGGGCCTATTCAGCACTTCACAGACTATACGAGCGCCCTCATAAGCGGTCTGGTAGCCGTCGCGACGCAGGCAGGTCACGTGCAACAGCACGTCAGCCATGCCGTTGTCTGGAATGATGAAGCCATAACCCTTGGCGACATCAAACCATTTGATGGCACCGGAAACTTCGATGACGCTCGCCGCCAACTCATTACTGAGATCGACATCGGGTCCGAGTCCCGGGTTAGTTGATTTTTGTTCGATCCCGTCCGACGCCATGACGCCGAGGCCGCCACTTCTGTGCTGGCGCCCCGCGCGGGCGCATCACGAATCTCTGAAGTGAAGATAACACTCGCCATTCATCGGGAAAGCACAAAAATGCAACAGTGGATGAAAAGCCGCAAATCCTGTGAACAAAGTCGCTCAATGAACGATGAAAGGCGCAAGCACCGTACCGATGTCCTGACGCACGACGAGATCGGCGATCTCATCGAACTCGGTCGAACTCGCGATTGATAATGACTAATCGGGCGCCGTTGCGTTTCGCCATCAACGGGAAGCCGGCAGCAGGCCAGACCAGGAGCGAAGAACCGATCGCCAGAAATAAATCGCAAGCAAGTGCAAGGTCCTGCGCGCGTTGCATTGCGGTATCGGGCATCGCCTGACCGAACGATACGGTCGCGGTTTTGATGTAGCCGCCACAGTGGCAGTCCGGCGCACATCCGTTGGCAGCCTCCATCCGCGACCGCACCCACGGCAGCTCGTAACGCTCGCTGCAGTCGAGGCACGTGGCGTAGGTCGTGTTGCCATGCAATTCGACGACGTCGGCCGGGGAAAAGCCTGACATCTGGTGTAGATTATCGATGTTCTGGGTGATGATCGCCGGCACTTTCCCGGCGCGGTAGAGGCTGGCGAGCGCACGATGACCACGTCCCGGCCGGGCGTCGCCGAACTCATCAGCCATGGCAAAGCGCCGCCGCCAGGATTCGTTGCGCGCCTCCTGGCTCGCCACGAACTCATCGAATGGGATCGGCTTGTTCTTGGTCCAGAGACCGCCGGGGGATCGGAAGTCAGGGATGCCACACTCGGTGGAAATGCCGGCACCGGTGAACGGAACCACGACTTTGGCTTCACCTAACAGATCGTCGAGACTTGCCATCGCAGTATTCAGGTCGGGCGCGATCATCTTTCTAACCCCGAACGCATTGTCCTACAGTAAGTAAAGTATAGTCCGGCGAACCAATGAGGTCTCACCATGCGGTATCTGCACACTATGTTGCGCGTGCGCAATCTCGACGCCGCGCTCGATTTCTATTGCAAAGGCCTCGGCCTGACCGAAGTTCGCCGGCGGGTCGACGAGAAAAACAAGTACACCCTCGTGTTCCTGGCCGCGGCGGCCGACGACGGACTGGTCGCCAATGGGCCGCCGACGCGGCAGGCTCCGCTGATCGAATTGACATATAACTGGAACGCTGAGGATTACGGCGAGGCCCGTTACTTCGGGCACCTCGCCTACGAGGTCGACGATATTTACGCTCTATGCGAGCGGATGATGAAGGCGGGCATAACCATCAACCGGCCGCCACGCGACGGCAATATGGCCTTCGTGCGGTCGCCCGATAAACACTCGATCGAGCTATTGCAAAAGGGTAATCCGCTGCCGCCGAAGGAACCCTGGGTCTCGATGCCCAATACCGGCCATTGGTAGCCGCCGCGGAGGTTGCTTGCCGCAAGCAACCCCTTTATATGTCCGCGCATTCACGGTCGCGCGTATCCATTGCTTTTTAGCGCCCTTCGTCTAGCGGCCTAGGACACCGCCCTTTCACGGCGGTAACACGGGTTCGATTCCCGTAGGGCGCGCCACAATTTCAATGACTTAGATCCAGAAAACAACGGCAGCCAAGCCTGCCAGGTTTTGCGCTCCTGGAACGGCACCTCTAGGTCTAGTGCGGAAACGCCTCACCTTTCACTGAGGACGATTTTCCCGTAGCACAACACGCGAAACCTCGCCAGCGCTACGGCGCACCAAAGGCCCCGAGGATTATGACGGTCTTTGTTACGCGGCCGTCCTAAATTGCCGGTGTTGAGGCAAATACCACACGCGAATTGCGTGAAGCGCAGGATAGGATTGGCTTGGGAGCGAGAGTCTGAGCGATAGACCCGAAATTCGCAACGCTGGTTGAGACCCTAGCGCCCAAACTTGAGCAGTTACTCGCGCTGCCGCCCCTCTCCGACGGGGTGCTACCCCGCGATATGCCGAGGTCCGGCGTTTATCTTTTTACCGAAGCTGGACGACTCCTGTACGTGGGACGATCAAACGTCCTACGCGGTAGGCATGGCCGCCATTGCCGCCCGGGAGCGACTCACCGTCAAGCCGCCTTCGCGTTTCAGTTCGCTCGGGAGGTCACCGGCCGGACCGTTGTCACCTATCGTGCAGGGGAAGGCAGCCGCGACGGTTTGATGCTCGATCCGGCCTTCGCGGCCGCTTTCACAGCGGCTAAGGAGCGCATCCGGAAAATGGAATATCGTTACGTGGAGGAAACGGATCAGAACCGTCAGGCGCTGCTAGAAATCTATTGCGCGGTCGTGCTCGCAACGCCCTACAACGACTTTGGTACGCATTAGACGATGTGGAAGCTTCCAACCCTTCTGATCTTGGCGATCATATCGGTTTCTGAAACCGCATTCTCTTACAATTTAAATGCGCCAACCCCACAATGCCCGCAATGGACATAATCGCGGGGTGCACTCAAAGTCTGTCTGAAGAACCAAGAGATGCCCAAGCGTACGCTAGTGCGAACAGGCACGATCAAAGACAGCGACATTTCACGTCTTGGCTGATGGCTCAAAATCGGAATTGCCAACATTCACAATCAGATCGTTAAGGGTTGGCGACAAGGTTGTTGAAAACGTTAAAGGCAGCGTTGCAACAGCCCAGGGGCCTCTGCTCCTAGGCCAATCATTTCTTCAGCGCTTCAAGTCGTGGTCTATCGACAATACGAAGCATGAACTTCTTCTCGAACCTAGCAGTCCGTGAAAGCCCCCTCGATAGGCCTGATGACAGTGACAGGCTTTGTATGGAAGTCGGCTCTGAAACACCGCGACGTTCGAGTGCACCAAGTGCAGTTATATAGAGACGTTTTACGTTTCCTATGATGAGTGAAGGGATAGGCGGCCTCGCCATACATCACATCATCGCCGCACCCCTGGTTCCCATTTCCCTAAGCCGAGTATCATCACCTCAAAACGTGCTAAAGCTACGACCATGGCTTTCCGTTTCGCATGCGGACTCTTCATTATCGTCGCGATGACGTCGGGTGCGGGTACGTCAAAAGCGACGGCACAGACCCTGACCGACCCAAACTCGGGAACGAAGAATACGCAACTGCCGGCCTCCAAATCGGCTGGAACAAAACAACCGCAAGCTTGCCCGGAATTCGGTGCCGGCTTTGTGCGAATGCCGGGCAGCGACACCTGCATCAAGATTGGCGGCTCGGTTGACGTCGACGTGGTTGGCCGCAACCACTGACTCAATCAGATGGCGCGGAATGATAAAGGTGCCGCCAAAGCCGGCGCCCTTACCTGTTGTCGGCAGACCTGCCGCTACATACCGGCGTTGATCTCGGTTCGCTAGGCCGCAGCGATGCCCGCATTGGTCTCGGTATCCGCCTCGTCGTTCTGCTCCTGCGCCGCCGTGGGAAAATCCCCGAACGCACTGACAAAAACTTATTCCCCACAGCTTAGCGTTTGGCGGTCGCGAAATTAATTCGCGTCCAAACTGGTGAGCTGATACCGCGAAAATTTGCGACAAATTTGTCGGGCGAGAGTACGACAGTTCTGTTGCGTCGCACCAAATTGATCCGCCAAAATTCCGCACGTACGAACGCAAATGGTCACGGGGAAGCCACAGATTTCATCTATTTCCTGAATAGCGAGAGGGGTGGATTAGGGAGGAGACTATGGCTCTGCACATTGAGGCAAAAGCTGGCGCCCGATTGGCCACTCACAAGAGCAATAATTGTCCGCAATGCAGCGCGTCGTTGCTGGCACCAAGCTGGTCGGAGCATTTCAGCGAGCGTTGCGTGCGTCACACCTGGTCGTGCGATACGTGCGGTTACGAGTTCGAGACCGCGGTTTTCTTTCCGGCACTGGAGCAAGCCGCCGCATAGGCGTGCCGCCGCCCGTTAAAATCCTCGACCACGCTACAATCTGCGCTCAGGTAATTCGGCCCGATCGGCGATTTGCCAAAACCGCCGGGAATATCGAGCACATAGGCCGGCTGGCACAGACCTGAAGTGCGGCCGTGCAGCTCTCGCATCAAAGCCTGACCTTCGGCGATGCCGGTACGCAAATGGGCTGTACCCGGCGCGAGGTCTGCATGGTGCAAATAGTAGGGCTTGATCCGGCTTTCCACGAGCTTGCGCATGAGCGCGCCGAGGGTTTCGGCGTCGTCGTTGACGCCCCGCAAGAGCACCGATTGCGAAAGCATCGGGATGCCGGCGTCGATGAAACGCGCGCACGCGGCGCGCACTTTGGCGCTCAATTCGCGCGGGTGATTGGTATGCAGCACCACGAAGGTTGCTTTCTCCCGCACCCGCAGCGCACGCACCAGCGTAGGGGTAATTTTTTCCGGTGCTGCCACGGGAAGGCGCGTATGCACCCGGATGACTTTCACATGCGCGATGGCGGTAAGCCGCGTCACTACGTCCTTTAGCCGCCGCGCCGACAGCATCAGTGGATCCCCACCGGTAAGAATGATTTCCCAGATTTGCGGCGAGCGGCGAATGTAGTCGAGCGCATTGTCGAGTGCGGAGGGCGAAAGTGCGCCCTGCCCCGGCCCGACCATCTCGCGCCGGAAACAGAACCGGCAATAGACTGCGCAGACATTGACCAGCTTCAGCAATGCGCGATCGGGATAGCGATGGACAATCCCCTCGACCGGACTGTGGGCATCGTCACCAATCGGATCGGGACTCTCTTCCGGAGCGATGACCAGTTCGCGCGTATCGGGGATGAATTGCCGCGCGATCGGATCGAATTGATCGGTGGGATCGATCAACTCGGTTATGGCCGGCGTTATCGACACCGCATAGCGTGCCGCAACTTGCTCCAGCGAGCGCAGCCGGTCACGCCCGATAAGTTTCGCGGCTGCAAGATCGCGGGGCGTGCGCAATACTTTTGGTGCGGTCATGGACGGCCTCGATTTAAGGAAACAAGACCCTTATGCTAATGGACTGCTTTGCTAGCAAGTTCAGCCAATGTGGGCACACGTAGGGACGGAAAAATGAAAAACTATATGGACGGCGGGGAAGCGATCCTAGAAGCGTTTCGCAAGCTCAAGATCGACTACATCCTGTCATCGCCTGGTTCGGAATGGTCTCCGGTTTGGGAAGCGCTGGTGCGGCAAAAGACCGGCAATCACGCAGGCCCCACCTATATCGATTGCTGGCATGAGACACTCGCCGTCAATATGGCCACCGGCTACACCCTGATGACGGGCCGTCCGCAAGCCGTCCTGGTGCACGCCGGCGTCGGTCTGCTTCAGGGCAGCATGGGCGTGCACGGTGCGCTGCAATCCGAAGTCCCGATGATCGTGATGTCAGGCGAGTCCTCTACCGTCGGCGAGGACCCGAACCTGCCGATCGAGCAACAATGGTACGGTGGTTTGAGCGTCGGCGGCATCGAACGCTTCGTCGAGAACATCACCAAATCGGCACGGCCGGTGACGAGCCCGTTTACGCTCTACGAGCAGGTGATTCGTGCCGGCGAGATGTCGCAGCGCACACCGCGCGGGCCGATCTATCTCAATGTCGCGCTCGAGCACATGCTGCACGACTGGACGCCGCCTGAGAATGATCGCGACGTGCCCTTCGCCCCGAAAGTCGAGGCGCATCCGAGCGAAGTGGCGAAGGTCGCCGATCTTTTGCTCAAGGCCAAAAATCCGGTTGTCGTTGCCGAGCAGTCGGGCCGTGATCCCGCAGCCTTCAAGGCTCTAATCGAACTCGCCGACCTTCTTGCGATCCCGGTGATGTGGGGCCGTGTCGCCAACTTCGCCAATTTCCCGACCGATCATCCGCTCTATCTCGGGGTCGCCAGTTACGAGCACTTGAAAGATGCCGATCTGGTGTTGCTCGTCGGCGGCCGTGCGCCCTGGTATCCGCCGCACACCAAGCCAACCAAGGGCAAGATTGTCGCGATCAACGATAATCAGTTCAAAGGCCACATGATCTATCAGAACCTGCACGCCGATGCGTATCTCGAAGGCGACATCGCGGCCGCGTTGCAGGCGCTGACGGCGGCGGCGCGTTCGGCAAAGGTCGATGCTGAGGCGGTGAAGGCGCGGCGTGCAAAATGGCAAGCCGAGCACGACAAGTTCGCCGCCGGCCTCAAAGCAGAAAAAGCCAAAGCTAATGGCGGGGGCAAAGGGGTTGACCCGCTTTATCTGATCTCAACGCTCGCCGACGTCATGCCGGCCGATACCATCTATGTCGACGAAACCATCACGCATGGCCCAATGCTGCGCCAGCACCTGCCCTTCACCAAACCGCAGAGTTTCTTCCGCGGCTTTGGCGGGCTCGGCCAGGGATTGGGCACCGCGCTCGGCGTGAAGCTCGCAACGAAGGAACGGCCAGTTGCTTTGCTCATTGGCGATGGCGGCTTCCTGTACAACCCGGTGATCCAGGCGCTTGGCGCCACCAAGGAGCACAACCTTCCGATCCTGGTCGTGATCTTCAACAACAAAGGCTACATGGCGATGGAGAAGGGGCACGTCCATCACTACCCGGACGGCGCTGCGGAAAATGCCAAGATGCACCTGGGCTCGCATCTAAACGGCTTCGACTACGACGGCCTTGGCGCTCATTTCGGTCTGCATGCCGAGCGCGTCGATCAAACGGAAAAACTCAAAGCCGCAATCGAGAATGGACTTAAAGCAGTTCAGGGCGGCACCACCGCCATCCTCAATGTAATGGTCAGTAAGTAAGCGGTGTCCACACCACCTGGTCGATGCGCGCGGCTCCGGTCGCGAGCATGACCAGCCGATCCAGACCCAGCGCGATGCCGCTCGCCTGCGGCATCATCGCGAGCGCGTCGAGAAAATCCTCGTCAATCGGATAGCGCTCGCCGTAAATGCGCTGCTTCTCCGCCATCTCCTGCTCAAGCCGTCGGCGTTGCTCGGTCGCATCGGTAAGCTCGCCAAATCCGTTGGCAAGCTCCACACCACAAACATAAAGCTCGAACCGCTCGGCGATGCGTGGATCGCACGATGGCTTCGCAAGCGCCGCCTGCACCGAAGGATATTCGTCGAGAATGGTCGCCCGCCCGATGCCAAGCTCGTGCTCGACGCGCTCGACCAGCACGCGGCTGAAAATGTCGCCCCAAGTGTCATCATCGGCGATGCGGATGCCGGAGGCTTGCGCAGCCTTCGCCAACAGGCTGCGGTCGGGGTTTCCGTCCGGCAGGGTCGCCAACAGATCGATACCAGCGAATCTCGCAAACGCGTCGGCGACCGTGAGCCGCTGTGGCGTGGCGAACGGATCAGCGGTACGGCCGCGAAAGCTGAACTGCGTCGTGCCGGCTGCCTTGGCCGCTGCGGACAACAGCGCGGCGCAATCTTCCATCAGCTTCTGATAAGGCTCTTCCACGCGATACCACTCGACCAGCGTAAATTCCGGATGATGCAGCGCGCCGCGCTCACGGTTGCGAAATACTTTGGCGAACTCGACGATCCGGCGCTCGCCGGCCGCCAACAGTTTTTTGCAGGCGAACTCCGGTGACGTTCGCAGAAAAAGTTCCTCGCTCGACCCGTCGGGCGCTGTCAGCGAGGTCGCAAAAGCATGAAGGTGGGTCTCGTTACCGGGCGAGACCTGAAGCGCGCCGGTCTCGACCTCAAGAAATCCCTGAGCCGCGAACCATGAGCGTAGCGCCGCCACAATCTGCCCGCGCGCCAATAGCGCCGGCCGCCGGTCGGCGTGGACATGGGGAGCCCAAAAGGGCGAGGAACCGGGCGATCTTTCGGCCATGACCTTGTCCGCGGACGACAGAAAAAATACCTAGCTTAGGGGCTCAGGATCGGTATGTTGCGCCCGGAATCCCTTCCAAGACTTAAGGAATAAGTCCCGTGAAAGTCATCGCCAGCTCGCTCCGAAAAGGCAATATCGTTGATATCGACGGCAAGCTCGGGGTCATCGTGACCATCGAGAGCATCCATCCTGGTAAGGGCACCCCCGTTACCCAGATGGACGTCCGCCGCATCGCCGATGGCGTGAAAGTGGCTCTACGGTACAAAACCACCGATCAGGTCGAGCGCGCTTTCGTCGAGGATAACAAGTTCCAGTTCATGTATCAGGACGGCGAAGGCTTCCATTTCATGAATATGGAGAACTATGAGCAGGTCGCCCTGAACGAGGACATCATCGGCGACCAAGCGGCTTATTTGCACCCTGAAATGGAAGTCACCATCAGCCTGCACGAGGGCAATCCGGTCTCCATCGAGTTGCCGCAAAAAGTCATCCTCGAAGTAACCGAGACCGAACCGAGCGTGAGGGGCCAGACCGCCGCGTCGTCCTATAAGCCTGCTACGCTCTCGAACGGCGTGCGCACCATGGTGCCTGCTTTTGTCGGCACCGGTACGAAGATCGTCGTGATGACCGTTGACGGCAGCTACGTTGAACGGGCCAAAGACTGAGCGCGAACCGCAAGATCAGGCGCGGTCACGCGATTTATACGCCGCACCCTGAACATCCATTCATCGGCGGCGTCGTTAGCTTCAGATTTTCTTGATCGGGACGGTCTTCGGGCACCAGCGCGCTTGGCAGGAGGCGCGTTGGTAGCGATAGTATCGCGTTCGAGCCTGGAATTGATCCGTGCCCAACGTGCCACGCGTTCCCCGTCACATTCATGCCGGCTACGGCGCGGCAGCGCTCGTGTGCACGTTGCTGTTCTGCTCCGCGCATGCCGCGTCGAGCGAAACGTGCAAGCCGCGGCACCCGCTGCCGACAATCAATCTGAAGGACATGGGTGTCTGCGACTTTAATCTGGATTCTCTGTCCTATCGCGGCACGCCTGAAGAACAGGCCAAATGCCTGATGCGCGGCGAAGACCAGAGCCGCAATCTCGGCCCGCCGATGGAAAATCTCCCCGACGCGTTGGCCAGCCGCGTCGGCCGCGATACCGGCTTGCCGACGCGCGAGACGCTTAGCACTTACCTGTCGAAGCAGGATCTGGAATGGACGCTTGCCGTCAATCTCTGGCAGCCGGTTTCTCACGCCGAAGATAATAATCCGGATGCGCCGCTCGCGACCTATTTCGTAATCCATGACACCAGCGGCCCGAATTACGGCCGCCGCGATTTTCCCGACGACATCAACTCCACGAGCAAAATAAACAACCTGAACAATTTTTCTTGCGCCGATGGCTGGGGCGTCGCGCACGTCGTCGTCAATCGTTCCGGCGACATGCTGCTCAACCACGATTTCGCAACACCGTGGCGCGAAACAAAGTTCGAGCGCGCGGTTGATTTTGTCGGCACGCTAAAGGGACTGTTCCTGCATGTGGAGATGATCCAGCCACGGCGTAGCGCACCCGGACACAGCCGTTACAACGACGCGCAGCCGCCAAGTCCAGCCTTCACTACGGCGCAATACGATCGGTTGGCCCTACTCTACACCGTCGCCAGCGTACGCGCCGGGCACTGGCTAATTCCCGCCTATCACGCCGCGATCGACGCCGGCATTCGCGATGGGCACGACGATCCGAGGGGCTTCGACCCCGAAACTTTCGGGAATAGCTTGACGCTGTTGATGGAGCGGCTGCAAGGCCCCGAAGCGGCACAGGCCGCGCCGCAATAGCAATCGCTTCAATGCCATCCTTGCGCGCCACATTAAAAGCCGCCGTTCTGGCAGGCCTCGTCGTGGCGTCTCCCGCCATCGCGCAAGAACCCGCTCCAGGCCCGGCGCCGGAACCAACGCACGAACTTGCGCAAGAACTTGCACCACCGCCCACACCAGAAATGAAGCTTCCGCGAATTTCAATATCCGAGGTGGATTGGACGTCAGTACGGACGGCACTCGCCAGCTTCGACACCCTCGCCTCACACGATAACGAAACCGATGTACTGACGCGGCTTAACACCGTAACAGCAAAAGCTTTTGCAGATATCGCGACGAGCCCTGTCCCGGTGTTGCTGCCGTTCGACACCGCGGCCTACCTGCGCGACGCTGCCCAAGGCAACGGCGCGCAAGCCAACAGCGCCCAGGCCAACGCCGGCGACGTCGCTAAATATCTTTCGGGCTTCACCAGCGTACCGATATTTTTTCCGGGTCCATCCGGATACGACGCTCTCATTTCGCTGCGGCCCGGCACGCCCGGCCTCAATCTTTCCTTTGCAAAACCGGTCGAAGTGGAGATGACCGGCTCAGCGTTCGTGTACGAACTCGACGGTCCGGCAATTCCACAAGGCGTACCGGTGCCGCAACTCGATACGCAATTCCCCGGCATTCGCCGCTCGCTTGTTGAAAGCCGAGTTCGCTATACCTTCGTACGCTTTGGCGTTCCCTATGTTGTTGCGATCCTTTGCTTCGACGGGCCGCCGAGCGCGCGCCGCTTATCTTGTCGCGAAGCCGACAAAGTGGCGCTTCGCTTTCTTGGTGCGCTCAACATTGTCGGCGGCGCACCGCAGGCCGGCGCACCAAGCCTTGAGCCGCGAACCATCGTTCGGCCGGCGGCGGTGTCTCCCGACTTCACCTATTTCGCACCGGGCGATCTCATTCCCGGCACCGGCGTGCACGGCCAATCCGGCCGCGCCAATTCGACGGTCTACGCGAAAATCCGGTTTCCATTGGCACAACCGCCTGCCTACGCCGTCTCGCAATCATTCATGAACTGGGGCAATTGCGATCTTACCGGCCGGGTCGGCCTCGGCGGCCGCGGCGATAACGAAACCTATCACTGCAAGGTGAACGACAAACCGCTGGTCAACGACAAGTCGAAAAACTTCGCTTATCCATGGCGCGATAATTTTTGCGAACATCGGACCTACGAAGTCGGCCAATGTCCTGCGGGGGTCGGCCATCAAGGTCAGGACATCCGTCCCGCCACTTGTCTCGAGCGCGATCCCGCCGCCGGACGCTGCGAGCCCTACCAGGAAGATGTCGTGGCCGTGAGCGATGGTGTGCTGATGCGTTCGCCAGGCGACCTCGCGCTGTATCTTTTGATCGACAAACCGGGCGAGCACGTCCGCGTCCGTTATCTGCACATGAATCCGAAAATGCTCGACACTGCCGGCATGGTCACCGGACGCAAGGTCGTCGAAGGCGAAGTACTGGGGGCCGTCGGTGAATACGGGAGTTCGGAAAGCGGCACCAGCTATCACTTGCACTTCGACGCACAGTTGCCGACCCGTGCTGGATGGGTATTTTTCAATCCGTATATGACTCTTGTTGCGTCCTATGAACGGCTGATTGGCGCCCGCGGCCAAGTGGTCAATGACACGAAGGTCGCTTCGTCATCGCCGGCCGACAGCGCTAAGTCCGCTGCTGTGCCGGTAGCAACGCCGGCTGAAACACCCCAATCGCCAACGTCCGATGCTATCGTGGCGTCTGAGAAAGAATCGCCCGCCGCCAAACAGGCAAAGAACGACAGTGATAGCACCGAGCATTGCACGACGATCGTTTATCGGCGGCATCGCCGGCGCGTTTGCCACATCGATGCTGCCAGAGCGGCCGCGGGCGGAGATCGCGTTCGATCAGTGGATAGCGGCGTCCCGGAGCAAAGCCCTCGCGCGCGGCGTCACGGACGATACGTACACGCGCGTCGTGGAGGGACTTCGTCCTGATACGACCGGGCCCGAAGCGATCCACAATCAGCCCGAATTCACGCAAAAGCTCTGGCACTATCTCAACCGCGTCCGGCCGCAACGCTCGCCGAAATCGAGGAAATCCAACAGCGGCTCACCGCACTCGGCTTTGATACCGGCGGCGCCGATGGCCGCATCGGCGGTGCGACCACGGCGGCGGTGCAAAACTTCCAGCACAAGGCCGGAATCTCGCCCGCCGATGGCTATCCGGGAGTGAGACTTCTCGCCCGGTTGCGCAAGGGCTCATGATCCGGTTGGATGCCGCCCCGAAGCCTCCCTTAAGTCCAAAACACAAGGAAATGCCCATGACGCCGCCCCAATCCGCGACCGCACGCGCGAACGCTGCCGATCCCGCCGTGGCGGGCGTCGAACGACCGAAATCCCTGACCGGCGCCAATGCCGCCAGCTTCGGCTCCGATGTGATTGCGGATGCGCTGCGTTCGCTCGACATCCCGTACATTGCGCTGACGCCGGGCGCGAGCTACCGCGGCCTGCACGACAGCATCGTCAATTATCTCGGCAATTCGGCGCCACAGATGCTGCTTTGCCTGCATGAAGAAGCTGCGGTCGCCATTGCGCACGGCTATGCAAAGGTCACCGGCAAGGCGATGGCGGCTGCAGTACACTCCAATGTCGGCCTCCTCCACGCCTCGATGGCGATGTTCAACGCCTGGTGCGATCGCATGCCGATGATCGTGCTCGGCGCGACCGGCCCGGTCGATGCCGCGAAGCGCCGGCCGTGGATCGACTGGATTCACACCGCGCGCGATCAGGGCGCGCTGGTCCGCGAATACACCAAGTGGGATGACCAGCCGGCGTCACCGGCCGCCGCCCGTGAAGCAATTTTGCGCGGCACCTGGATCGCCAACACCGCTCCGCAAGGCCCGGTCTACATCAACTTCGACGCCGAGCTGCAAGAGATGAAAGTCTCCGAGCAGCTTCCAGATGTCGAGGTGGCGCGCTACATGCCGCCAGTTGAGGCCGCTGCGTCCGCCGACCTTGTGCGCAAAGCAGCGGCGATGCTCAAAGACGCCAAGCAGGTTTTGATCCTTGCTGGCCGTGCGTCGCGCAGCGAAGAAGCCTGGAACGCCCGTGTCGCACTCGCCGAGGCGCTCAATGCGCGCGTCGTGAGCGATCTGAAGATCGGCGCGAGCTTCCCGACCGATCATCCGCTCTATCTCGGCGCGCCACGCGCCGTCGCGCCGGAAAGCGTCGAAGGCCTGAAGAATGTCGACGTGGTGCTCAGCCTCGATTGGGTCGATCTCGCCGGCGCCATGCGTTACGCCGGACCGAACCCGTCAGCGAAGGTAATTCAGATTTCGCTCGACCATCGCATCCACAACGGCTGGAGCATGGACCATCAGGCGCTGCCGCCGGTCGATCTCCTCCTCTCGGCGGATCCCGATCTGGTGGTGCCGGAGCTGGTCAAGGAAATCGGCAAGACCTCGAAGCCGCACGCCATGCCGAGTGCCCGCACCATTTCCGACAAGGAGCCGGCGGGCTTCACCAACGAGAACATCGCGCGGGCGCTCCGCAAGGTGCTTAAAGATCGGCCGGTCACCTTCACGCACCTGCCGCTGTCGTGGGACGACACCTGGGCGACATTCAAGCACCCGCTCGACTATGTCGGTTCCGACGGTGGCGGCGGTGTTGGCGGCGGTCCGGGAATTTCAGTCGGCGCCGCACTGGCGCTCAAGGGCTCCGGCCGGCTGCCAATCGCGATCTGCGGCGACGGCGACTTCCTGATGGGCGTCACAGCGGTCTGGACCGCGGTCCACTACAAGATCCCGCTGCTGTTCGTGCTCGCCAACAACCGCTCGTTCTACAACGACGAACTGCATCAGGAGCGGATGGCGCGCATGCGCAGCCGCCCGGTCGAGAACAAGTGGATCGGCCAGCGCATGTCCGATCCGGAGGTCGACCTCGCGGCCATGGGCCGCGCCCAGGGCGCTGTCGGCTTCGGCCCGATCACCAATCCCGCCGATCTGCCGGCGGCGCTGGAAAAGGCCATCGCCGAAGTCGATGCCGGCCGTGTCGCCGTGATCGATGTCCGGGTCGAGCCGGGCTACACAGCGGTCATGACACAAGCGATGACCCGCTCCGGAAACTGAGGCGAGATGGCCCTTGCACTGACGAGCAATCTTGAGACGCCGTTGCCGCAAACAACAAGCGGCAACGGCTTGCTCGTCGTTGACGACATCGCCATGCGGTTTCACACCGGCGAAAGCGACGTCGTCGCGCTCGACAACATATCGTTTACGGTCAACCCCGGCGAGTTTCTGGCGATCATCGGCCCGTCCGGCTGCGGCAAATCGACTCTGTTCAATATCATCGGCGGCCTACTGCGCACTTATGACGGCAAGGTCACCGTTGCCGGCGAAAAAATATCCGGGCCTCACCCTGCCATCGGCATGGTGTTCCAGGAAGAATCGACATTCCCGTGGCGCAACGTCGTCGACAACGTCGCCTTCCCGCTCGAAATATCCGGCATGCCCAAACGCGAGCGGATCGAACGAGCGCGGCACTTCGTGTCGATGGTCGGTCTCGACGGTTTCGAGAGGCGTTATCCGGCAGAATTGTCTGGCGGCATGCGCCAGCGCGTATCCATGGCGCGCACGCTTGCATCGGAGCCGAAGATCTTGCTCATGGACGAGCCGTTCGCGGCGCTCGACGAGCAGACCCGCCTGCTGCTCGGCGACAAGGTCTTGCAAATCCAGCAACAGCTTAAGCAGACCACGCTGCTTATCACCCACAATATCACGGAAGCCGTGCAGCTTGCCGACCGCATCCTGGTGATGACCTATCGCCCTGGGCGCGTGAAACGCATGGTCGCAATCGATCTGCCGCGGCCGCGGACTTCAGAAATCGTAACAAGCGAGGCGTTCGGACGTTACGTCGCGCAGATTTGGGGCGACCTTCGCGAAGAGGCGAGCCGCGGGCTAAGCGACAACGAAGCTCGCGCACTGCAAGCAAAAGAACACTAGCCGGGAGGAATAACGATGGCGCTGTTTTCGTGTGGCTGCTGTGTCGGCCGCCGCCAATTTCTCGCAGCCGGAATGGCTGCTGCTGCAACCGCGATCGCTGCGCCACGGACCCGTGCTCAGGCCGCAAAGCCGGCGGCAAAGCGCATCGACGTTCACCATCACTTCCTGCCGCCGCAATACATAAAAGAGGAGCATGAGCGTCTTAATTTCTCTCACGGCGCGGTATCGGCAAACCAGTTGCTGTCGTGGACGCCGAGCCAGTCGCTCGAACTAATGGATAGCAACGGCATCGCCACCGCGCTGGTTTCAGTAAGCACTCCAGGTCCATGGTTCGGTGATGTCGCTGCCGGGCGCCGGTTGTCGCGGATGTGGAATGATTACGCTGCGGAACAAATTCGCAATTTCCCCGGCCGTTATGGCCTGTTCGCGGTCATTCCGCTCCCCGACACTGAAGGAAGCCTGAAGGAAATCGAATATGCGCTCGATACGCTCAAAGCCGACGGCATCGGGCTTTTAAGTTCCTACGATGGCAAGTATCTCGGAGACGCCTCTTATGCGCCGGTGTTCGAGGAGCTCAACCGGCGCAAAGCGATCGTTTACACACACCCCTCGACGTCAGCGTGTTGTAGCAGCGTTCAGCCAGACTTTCCGCCGCAAGCCATCGAATATCCATTCGAGACGACGCGAACCATTTCCAGCATTCTTGTAAACGGCACGGTCGCCAACAATCCGAACATCCGCTGGATTTTCTCCCACGGCGGCGGCGCGACGCCGATGCTCGCCGGCAGAATGGTCGAGACACTCGGCCGCCACGCCAACGCCGATAAATTCATGCCGAACGGCGTGATGGCGGAACTGCGCAAGCTTTATTACGACACCGCAAGCGCTGACACCGCAGGCTCGATGGCGGCGCTGCGCATCATGGCGCCGCTCAGCCAGATCCTGTTCGGCACCGATTATCCGTTCGTAAAGGTCGCCGAGGGCGTTAAACACCTCAACGAAGACAATATCTCGGAAGCAGATCGCCTCGCCATCGACCGCACCAACGCGATTGCGTTGCTGCCACGGCTTGGAGCGGCTTAATGGCGCCACCCGGCACACAGCGCTGGTTTCCGACAGCGGTCGGCGTGTCGTCTATCGTCATTATTTTGGCCGTCGTCGAAGGACTTATTCGCGCCGGCCTGATCAACCGCTTTATTGTTCCGTTGCCATCTGAAGTCATTGCGAGCTTCGGCCGCGTGATCACCGAAGAAAACATCCTGCGCCGGTTCCTGCTCACGGCCTGGGAGTGTCTCGCATCCGGCGTCCTGCTGACGGTATTCGGCGTCGCCACCGGTGTGCTGTTGCATCAGGTCAAGCTTTTTCGCCTTGCCTGCGAAACCTGGGTGGCGGCGTTCGCTTCGGCGCCGCTCGTGCTCGCCTACCCCTTATTCCTGGTGCTGTTCGGCCGCAGTTCGCTGACCATCATCATGCTCGCCTTCATTTCCGGATTGCCGCCGGTGATTTTGAAAACCATCGAAGGCATGTCGGCCACGCGGCGCGTGCTGATCAACGTCGGCCTGAGTTTCAAGCTCACGCCGGCGCAGCAATTCTGGAAAATCTATTTTCCATCGGCATTGCCGACGATCTTTGTCGGCATCCGGCTCGGGCTTATTTTCGCGCTGATCAACGTGGTTGGGGTCGAGTTCCTGATCAATTTTGGCGGCCTTGGCCAGCTCATCAACGATCTTGCTGAGCGCTATGACCTCCCCGGCACTTACGCCGCAATCTGCTTCGTCATCCTGGTCAGCGTGGTTTTCTTCGTGACAACAGAAAGGGCTGAGCGATGGCTGACGTCAGCCAGGTAAGGCGTGCCCCTATTCCGTGGCTGTCGCCGGTCACGCTGGTGCGCGCCGTCATCATTCTGACGGTGCTCGCGTCCTGGCAACTGATGGCGATTTCGGGCCTGTTCTACAGCGACGTAGTCCCGACTTTACCGAAGATCGGCGTAGCTTTGGTAAAACTTCTGTCTCACCAGGACTTTTACTGGAACCTCTGGGCTACCCTGCAAGAGGTAGCGGTCGGGCTTCTGATCGGCGGCGTCTTAGGGATGGTGGCCGGCCTCATCGTCGGTGCCAATCAATTCATCGCCAAAGCATTTGAGCCGTATCTCTATTATCTCGGCCCAACGCCGAAGATCATCTTCTTTCCAGTGATGATCATGTGGTTCGGCACCGGTGCCAGCTCAAAGATTGCCATGGGCGCGGTATCTTGCTTCTTCCCGATCGCGCTCAACATTGCCGCCGGCATGCGCGAAATCGACAAGGTCCTGATCAAGGTCGGCGAAAGTTTCCGCGCCAGCCAGTGGCAGATGGTCTTGAAAATCTACCTCCCGGCGATGCGCCATCCGATCATCAACGGCATGCGTTTGGGCCTCGGCGTTGCGCTCATCGGCACGTTGCTGGCGGAAACCAAGATCTCCAATCGCGGTATCGGCTTTCTGGTGATTCAGGCCTACGCCAATTTCGATATGCCGGGGATGTACGCAATCCTGATCGTTCTGTTCGTATTGGCGATCGGCGCCAATACCCTTGTCGCGCGGCTTGGCGGTCTCGACGATATCAAACAGAAGTAACTGGCATCAAAATCCAGTTCACAGCGGCTTCCGAATAGCGCAACATATCGGCGGGAGATGTCCCGCCCGCTCCAACAACGAACGGACCGCGTCGAAGGACGACGATCCGCAGGGAGTGAAGCCATGAGGAAACGCCGAAGCGGTGCGCCGCCGCTTGAACCCGTTGCCGGCAACGGACTGCTGCACCGGCGCGCGCTGCTCCGTAGCGGTGTGATGTTTGCAGGCGCGCTTGGCAGTGGCGCCTCGCTGACCGGCGCCACCGCCGAACCGCTGACCGAGCCGGAATGGAGCATGTATCCGGGCGAAGTGACCCCGCCGTTGCAAAAGCCGTCGCGCTTCGAGGCAGCGGTCGTCCGCACGCTCAGCAATCCCAAAGGCGAGCCGCGCACCCAACACGCGCGTACGCCGTTGCAGATGCTCAATGGCACCATCACGCCTAATTCGCTGCACTTCACCATTTTGCATTCCGGCATTCCCGACATCGACCCGGCGGAGCACCGCTTCGTGATCCACGGCATGGTCAAGCAGCCTCTGGAATTCACCGTCGATGCGCTGATGCGCTACCCAATGGTGACGCGGAAGCACTTCGTCGAATGCGGCGGCAACAGCGCGCCGATGTTCTCGCCAGAGCCGATCCAGGCATCGCTCCAGGCGCTGCATGGTCTCGTCTCCTGCGCCGAATGGACCGGCGTCCCGCTGTCGATCCTGCTCGACGAAGCCGGCGCCGATCCGAAGGCGACGTGGATGCTGGCTGAAGGCGCGGATTTGCTTGCCGTCAGCCGCAGTGTGCCGATGAAGAAGGCTTACGACGACGCCATCGTCGCGCTCTACCAGAACGGCGAGCGCCTGATGCCCGGTAACGGCTATCCGATGCGGCTGTTGCTGCCCGGCTACGAAGGCAACATGAACACAAAGTTCCTGCGCCGGGTCAAAGTGGTCGATCAACCGGCGATGACCTATTACGAATCACGCAACTACTCGCCGCTGCTGCCGGACGGTAAAGCCTACAAGTTCTATTTCGTCTGCGAGGTGAAGTCGTTCATCACCCAACCGTCGTTCGGCACCAGCCTGAAAGGGCCCGGCTTCTACGAAATCTCCGGCATCGCGTATTCCGGCACTGGCCGCATCACCAAGGTCATGGTCTCCGCCGACGGCGGAAAGAGCTGGGGCGAAGCGGCAGTCGAAGGCCCGGTGAGTCCGCAGGCCTTCACGCGCTTCACTATGCCTTGGCGCTGGGACGGTCAGCCCGCGGTGCTGACCAGCCGGGCGTGGGACGATTCCGGCGCAGTTCAGCCGCTCCGTGCCGATTTTGTCGCCTTGCGCGGCCAAGCCAACAAGGTGCCGAACGTGCTCGGTTTCCCGAACCAGCACTACAACAGCCTCACCGCCTGGGGCGTCGGCAACAGCGGAGAGATCAAACATGTCTATGTCTAAGCTGCTCACCCTGGCGCTGCTCGGCGCGATCACGACCGGCTCGACTGCGCTTGCCGGCGACTCGCCGCATCTCGGCAAACCGATCTCCGAAGCCGACATCAAAGCCTGGGACATCAGCGTGCTACCCGATGGCACGAACCTGCCACCCGGCAGCGGTACGGCCGCACAAGGCGCTAAGGTGTTTGTCGATCACGGCTGCAATCAGTGCCACGGCGACGGCGGCAAAGGCGGATCGAGCAATATGCTGGTCGGCAACCCGCCGCTAACCAAAGACGGCATCGCCTCGAACAAAACGATTGCCAATTTCTGGGCCTATCCGACGACGCTGTTCGATTACGTCCGCCGTGCGATGCCTTGGCCAACGCCGCACACGCTCACCGATGACGAGGTCTATGCCGTCTGTGCCTATCTCTTCGCGGCGAACGAGCTCATTCCGTCCGACCAGGTGATGAATGCGGAGACCCTGCCCAAGGTGAAGATGCCGAACCACGACAACTTCATCATCAGGTTTCCGGATCGGATTTAACGGAACCGGAAATCAAACGCTGAACGTCTCGTAGGTCGCCGGATGAAACATCTCGTCAACCGAAACGCGGCGTGACGAGAGGCCTTCGCGGTGATGCTGCTCGAGGAAGTAGTCGAGCACCTTGCGGTTCGGCTCGACGCCGTACGACCAGAAATCCTGGCCCATCAGGTCTCGCGCCTCCTTCAGGCGCTCCTCGACGAACGGCAACGTCGCTTTGGTCGCCGAGGTGTCTGAAAGCTTTTCCAGCCCGACCTGCTTCGCCTGCTCGAACGCCTTGTACACGGCGCTCGGCAGCCAGGGATGTTTCTCGGCAAGCTCGCGGCGAATACCGAGCACGTGCATGATCGGAAAGAAGCCGGTGCGCTTGTAATAATCCTTCGCTACCGCGACCGGATCGGGAAATAGCCAGCCGATATTCGGATGGCCCTTCTCGACCACCGTCGGCGGTCGCGGCGCGATGAAGCCGTCGATCTCGCCTTCCGCCAACAACGCTGAAATCGTCTTGCCTTCCGGGGCGTTATCGAGCCGCACTCCGGCTGGCAGATTGATAGAGATTTTCTCGGGCCGTCCGGCGTGCTCGATGCCGCCCCGTATCCAGTGGATGTCCGAGCGCTTGACGCCGTAATCGTCTTCCAGGAATGCGCGCGCCCACACGTTGGCGGTGAGCTGATATTCCGGCACGCCGACTTTGCGGCCCTTGAGGTCCTGAGGCTTCTTGATCCGGTCGGTGCGCACGTAGATCGATGTATGGCGGAAAGCCCGCGACACGAATGCGGGCACAGCGATGTAAGGGCAATTGCCCTGCGCGGTTTTCACCGTGTAGCTCGACATCGACAATTCGCAGATGTCGAACTCGGCGGCCCGGAAAGCACGGAAGAAAATCTCCTCCGGCACGAGCTGCATGAACACTGGATCGACACCGTCGATCTGGACAGAGCCGTCGATCAGCGCACGGGTACGGTCATAGGGACCGACGGCTACGGAGAGATTGAGATTGGCCATTGCACATCCTGTAAGCGGGTACTCCAGATACCCGCTCGGACAGTGCCTGCCAAGATGACTGCGAAGAGGCGGCCGCTAGGTGACGGTGATCGACTGTTCTGCGGTCGTCACCGTGCCATCGTCGTCGATCCAGGCGAAAGCGAATGTGCCGCTCTCCTCGACCTTCACCGTGAATTCGAAATAGGGATTGGCGGCAATCGCCGGCTCGAGATCGGCCCGAAACACTTCCTTGCCGCCGAACGTACAGACGAATTTATTGATGATCTTGCGCGGGATCGTCTTGCCGCTGTCGTCCTTGCGGAAACCGTTTTCCATGGGATGCGCCACCAGTGTCTTGATCTGGATTATGTCGCCCTTGTTCGCGGTCTCGGGAATGCGCAATCGCGGTTTATCGGCCATGATTTTCCCTCCTAGCCACCGCAGCCGCCGACGGTGACTTTGACCATGCGGCGATCCATGTACAGCTTGCCGCCCGAAGTCCTGGCGAGCACGATGACGTTCTCGGTCGAATTAAGCCGAATGCGGGTCGCCACTTCCGCACGGCCAGCCATCGGCGTCAGACGGAAGCCAACGATGCCGGGATTGGGATTGCCGTCGGCGATCACGCGGACTTCCTGAACATAGTCATCAGCCGTCATGGGGCTGTCGATCTTGATCGAGAGCGGAACAGTGTTGCCGTTCTCAGCGATCTCGGGAAGGTCGATGGCGATCTTGCCGCTCTCTGCCGTTTTGCCGCCGGTGAACTTGGCAATCTCGGCATCGGCTTCCGCCGGCGTCGCTTCGCTTTGGTCGACGGCAATAAGCGTAAGCGTTAATCCGGCGCCGAGCAGCAACGCACTGCGCCGTGTCATCTGGGACATTTGAGGGCTACTCCGTAGGACGCACGGAAATAGCATATGTTTCTGCCATTTCAAGGATAAACAGGAAAATCGTAAATACCGTTCCAAGCCCAGCTCTCTCTGGTAGAATTATCTTCTATGTAAGCTCGTTTGTGGCCATAACTTCTACCGGCCTGCGAAAGGCTCGGCAGGAGCGATATCGGTTAGCTTGAATTGCACCCGTTCTTCGCCCTGCCAGCGATCAAGCGAGAGCGAGCCCGCCGCGTGGATTTGCCGGCCGCGGCTTTCCTTGAGTGCTGTTCCGAGCTTCTGGCCAACGGAACGAAAGGCAATGGCATTGACGGCGCCGCCGTCGGGCGATTTCAGCCGCACGCGCATGTGCGCCTGACCGACCTCGTCGGCAAAAGTCACCGTATGCGCCGGCAGCGCAATCGTCGGTTCGGGATTGCCCGAGCCGAATGGCCCGGCGCGCTCGATCATCGACACGAGATCACTGTTCGCGCCGCTGGCGCTGACCGCGCCGTCGATCATCAGTCCGCTTTGCCGCCGCGCAGCCTGCACGTCAGGCGCTAGCGTCGCTTCGAGGAACGCGCGCAGTTGCGCCAATGCGCCCTTCTGCAAGGTCACGCCGGCCGCCATCGCGTGACCGCCCCCTTTGACCAGCAGCCCCTCGGTGACCGCGCGACGCACCGCCCGGCCGATATCGACGCCCGGGATTGAGCGGCCGGAGCCAGTACCGACACCACCTGGCTCAAGCGCAATGGCGAATGCCGGCCGGTTGAACTTTTCCTTCAGCCGCGCCGCGACAAGGCCGACGACGCCGGGGTGCCAGCCTTCCGCGGCCGTGACGACAACCGAGCCGGCTTCCTCGATGCCGAGCGCGGCCATGGCTTCCACTTCGGCCTGCGCCACCGTGTGTTGCTCGATCGTTTGCCGCTCCCGATTAAGCCGATCGAGTTCGGCCGCGATCTTGGCGGCTTCGATCGGATCGTCTTCCATAAGCAGCCGCGCGCCGAGGTCGGCGCGACCTATGCGGCCACCGGCATTAATCCGCGGCCCGAGCAGAAAGCCGAGATGCCAGGCTTCAGGCGGCCCCGACAGTCGCGCCACGTCCATCAGGCTGACATGTCCCGGTCGATCGCGGCGGCGGAGCGCGATAAGGCCTTTCGCGACAAAGGCACGATTGAGCCCGATCAGCGGCACCACGTCAGCAACCGTGCCGAGTGCAACGTCATCGAGCAGCGACAGCAGATCGAGTTCCGGCCGCTCACCGCTCCAAAAGCCGCGCAGGCGCAGCACGCGATTGACCGCGACCACGGTCATGAAGACTAGGCCGACCGCAGCCAGATGCCCAAGGCCGGAAAGATCATCACGGCGGTTCGGATTAACGATCGCTAGCGCCGGCGGCAGCGTTTCATCCGCCTGGTGGTGGTCGATCACCACGACATCCATGCCGACAGCTTTCGCCTCGGCTAGCGGCTCTAGGCTAGTTGTACCGCAATCGACAGTGATCAAAAGCTTGGCGCCGCGGCCCGCAAGTGCCCGCACGGCTTCGACGTTCGGGCCGTAGCCTTCGAACAGACGGTCCGGAATATGGATCATCGGATCGAGACCGCAATGCCGCAGGAAACGCGCGAGCAGCGCCGTTGAACTCGCGCCGTCCACGTCGTAGTCACCAAAGATCGCCACGCTCTCGCCACGAACGACCGCATCGGTAATACGCTCAGCGGCTTCCGGCATCGCCGTGAGCACATTCGGATCGGGCATCGAGCGCTTGATGGTCGGATCGAGGAACGCTTCGACCCCATCAACTTCGATATTTCGACCGGCGATGATCCGCGCCAACAGCTCTGGCAGATCGTGGCGTTGTGCAATCGCCAGCGCCCGCGCCGCACCGCGCTCGTCCAGCCGGTCACGCCATACGCGTCCGGTCGCCGAGTTTTCGACGCCAAGGAAAAGGCGATTCTCTGCCATGAGACGATTCTAGCACTGTCATGCTCCGAGAAGGCGGAGCATCCAGTATAGATAAGCTCTCAGGACAGCCTTGTAATGTCGGAATACTGGATCATCCGCTTCCGCGGGTGATGACGGTGGAGCGTTTACGTGAACTTTGCCAGCTTGCGGTGCTCGGCGATGATACGGCGGACCGTACCGGTCGCCGAACGCATGACAATGGTTTCGGTCTCGATCACGCCATTACCAAACCGAACGCCGCGAAGCATGCGTCCGTCGGTAACGCCAGTCGCCGCGAACAAACAGTCGCCGCGCACCATGTCCTCGATCTGGTATTTCTTGCGCGGATCCTTGATGCCCATCTTGGCAACGCGCTCGCGTTTCTCTTCCGTGTCGACGACGAGGCGCGTCTGCATCTGGCCGCCGATACAACGCAGTGCCGCCGCGGCGAGAACGCCTTCCGGCGCGCCTCCAATACCAAGATAAATATCGATGCCGGTTTTGTCAGGTTCCGCAGTGTGGATGACACTGGCAACATCGCCATCGCTAATCAAACTCACCGCCGCACCGACCTTGCGTATCGCGGCGATGATATCGGCATGGCGCGGGCGATCCAGTATCATCGCCGTTATTTCCGAAGGCTTCACACCCTTGGCTTTCGCGAGCGCGAGAATGTTTTGGTCGGCCGGCGCATCGAGATCGACGACGTTCTTCGGATAGCCGGGGCCGATCGCTATCTTGTCCATATAGATGTCGGGTGCATGCAAAAAAGCACCATCATCGGCCATCGCCAGCGTGGCAATCGCGCCCGGCATGTTCTTCGCACACAGCGTCGTGCCTTCGAGTGGATCCACAGCGATATCGACCTTGGGCCCGGATTTGGTGCCGACCTTCTCGCCAATAAACAGCATCGGCGCTTCGTCCATCTCGCCCTCGCCGATAACGACAGTACCGTCGATCGGCAGACTGCCGAGTTCACGGCGCATGGCGTCGACGGCAGCCTGGTCGGATTTTTTTTCTGCGCCCCGCCCGCGCAAATGAGCCGCGGCTACGGCCGCGCGCTCCGTCACGCGCGCTATTTCGATGGCCAACGCGCGCTCTAGGATTGGATTCGACGACATCTTTCTGCCTCTGCAATTCGGCTTAGTTTTTCTCGATCCGGATCACCTGCGGACGGCCGGAGATTACACGGTCGCGGCGCACGGCGGCGAGAGCCTTGTGTACAGCATCTTCGCTCGTCGCGTAGGTAATCATGATAACTGGAACGGGTTTCCCAGAACGCCCTGGCTGAACGCCCTGCCCGACTTCGTGGCGCTGCACGATCAACTCCAGAGAGATGTTCTGTTCCGCAAGCCGCCGCGCAATGGTGGCGGCCGAGCCCGGACGGTCGCGCGCCAAGAGCCGGATGTAATAGCCGCCTTCATGATGTTGCATCGGCGCTTTGCGCATCGCGGTCATGCGCGCAGCCGGACGCCCAAACGGCGGTGTGCGCACGCCGCTCGCAATATCGGCCAAATCGGACACGACGGCGGACGCCGTCGCCATGCCGCCCGCGCCAGGACCGACCAGCGTGATCGGCGCAAGACCATCCGCGTCAACCGTGACGGCATTGGTCACGCCCATAACCTGCGCGATAGCGGACTCCTTCGGCACCATGGTCGGATGCACGCGCTGCTCGATGCCGGCTTCCGTCTTCACCGCGACGCCAAGGAGTTTCACGCGATAGCCAAGCTGCTCCGCCGCATCGAGGTCGGCAAGCGTGATCGAGGAGATACCCTCGACATAGATCGCGGACGGATCGAGTTTGGTGCCGAACGCTAGGCTCGCCAGGATCGAAAGCTTCTGTGCGGTGTCGTGACCTTCAATATCGAACGATGGATTGGCCTCGGCATAACCAAGCCGCTGGGCGTCGCGCAGACATTCGTCGAAGGCGAGCCGCTCCCGCTCCATCCGCGAAAGGATGTAATTGCAGGTACCGTTGAGGATGCCGTAGATGCGCGTGAAAGAATTACCGCCCAGCCCTTCGCGCAAAGTCTTGACGATCGGAATGCCGGCACAGACCGACGCTTCGAAATTGAGCGCGACGTCATGCCGTTCCGCAGCGGCGGCTAGCTTTTGGCCATGCTTCGCCAGTAGCGCCTTGTTGGCAGTGACCACCGGCTTGCCGGACGCGAGCGCGGTCTCGACGGCGCTCTTTGCAGGATCGCCCGTTCCGCCCATCAACTCGACAAACACGTCGATGTCCGGATCCCGCGCCAACGCAACCGGATCGGTGTGCCAGTGAAAATCTTTCAGATTGACGCCACGCTTCTTATTGCGCGAGCGCGCTGACACCGCGACCACTTCGATGGAACGGCCGCATCGCGCAATGAGCTTGTCGCGGCCCTGATGCAACAACTCGACCACCGCCGAGCCGACAGTACCGAGGCCGGCAAGACCGACTTTCAGCGGTTTAACCATGAAACGTCGCCGGTTAGTGAGAAAGCGACGGCCGATTAACGCCGCGTCGCCATGGGCACGACGTTGTGCAGCATTTCCGGGCCAGTTTCAAGAAACCGCCGGATATTGCGTGCAGCCTGACGGATGCGCTGCTCGTTTTCCACCAGCGCGATGCGCACATGGCCCTCGCCATACTCGCCGAAACCGGCGCCGGGCGACACCGCCACCCCCGCTTTCTCGACCAGAAGCGTCGAGAACTCGACGCTGCCGAGCGGCTTGAACGGGTCGGGGATCGGTGCCCAGGCAAACATTGACGCCGCCGGCGGCGGCACTTGCCAGCCGGCGCGGCCGAACGAGTCCACCATCGCGTCGCGGCGCTTCTTATAGATCGAACGCATCTCCTCGATACAATCGTCCGGCCCGTTAAGCGCCGCTGTCGCCGCAACCTGGATCGGCGTGAACGCACCATAATCGAGATAAGATTTCACTCGCGCCAGCGCCGCGATAAGGCGTTCGTTACCGACGGCGAAGCCGATCCGCCATCCCGGCATCGAATAAGTTTTCGACATCGAGGTGAATTCAACTGCGACATCCATCGCACCCGGCACTTGCAGGATCGAAGGCGGCGGTTCGTCGAAATACACCTCGGCATAGGCGAGATCGGACAGCACCAGCAGACTGTGCTTTTTCGCAAACGCGACCAGGTCGCGATAGAAATCAAGATTGGCGACACTGGCTGTCGGGTTCGACGGATAGCAAACAACGACCGCGATCGGCTTCGGGATCGAGTGCAGCACCGCGCGCTCGAGCGCCTCAAAAAACTGCGGACCGATTGCGACCGGGACCGAGCGGATAGCCCCGCCGGCCATCAGAAAGCCGAACACATGAATCGGATAGGTCGGGTTCGGCACGATGATGACGTCACCCGGCGCAGTGATTGCTTGAGCGACGTTGGCGAAACCCTCCTTCGAACCGAGCGTGGTAACGACCTGCGTTTCCGGATTGAGCTTCACACCGAACCGGCGGGCGTAATAAGCGGCCTGAGCGCGGCGCAGCCCGGGAATTCCTTTTGAGGCGGAGTAACGGTCGGTACGCGGCCTGCCGATCGTCTCCTTGAGCTTTTCAATGACATGGGCCGGCGTCGGCAAATCGGGATTGCCCATGCCGAGGTCGATGATGTCGGCGCCGCCGTTACGCGCCACAGCTTTGGCGCGATTGACGGTTTCAAACACGTAAGGCGGCAGTCTGCGAATGCGATAGAATTCTTCCATGGGTAGCCCCTGGGACGTCGACTCGGACGTTTAGAAAAGAACCTGAATTATAACCTGGAACCGACTTTTATCACGGCTTGGTCTTGGCACCAGCGCTGGGCGTGGTGCCGGTGGTAGCCGGGGAAGTCATGCCCGACGCGGCGGCCTCAGACTGGGCGGACTGGGCCTCTGCGCTCAACTGAGTACGATCCGACATCAAGGCGCTGGTCGCTTGCTGGACCTGATCCGGGGTCATGGTTTGTTGGGCCCGCGGCTCCGGCTTGGCAAACAATGTGGGATACGAGCTCTGGTAGTCCGCAACCTGCGAGCAGGCAGCCAACAGCGCAGCCGCAGCGAGTATCTCCGCCGCCGCAACAAGCCGGACCGCCAAAACTCCCAAGTTCCTCACCCGACCCTCTTTTGCCCCAACGGTACTTTGCCTTAAGGGAGCCAAAGCCCAACCAAATAGGCGTTGCCGAATCTGTTATCCGCGATCTTACAGGCTCAATACCTTACGGAAATCTGAAGACGCCCGGCCAGCCGTGTCTGCTAGCCGTCCAATATGTCGAAACGAGGACGATTGCTGCGGCGCGGTACGTCATAGAGTGCGTACAAGGCCGTCACCAATTGCCCATAAAGATGCCTTGCATGCCGGACCTTAGCAGGCCATTTCTGAAACAAGTCTGCATCAAGAGCCGGATCGTTTGTCCTTACTCACGGCCGCCAATTGAGGAACGCCTGTGCGAGCGCCATCGCAAGAACCGATGAAGATCGGCGCGGTCAACGTCGAGGAGTTCTCGCGCAATCTTGCGCGGCTCATCGAGGAAGGCGGGCGGGCGGCGGCGGCATATCTCAAGCCGCGCGAGGAAGGCCGCAAGTCAAACGAACTCCCTGAAGAAATCGCCGAGATTTTCAAAACTCTTGGCAAGGTTGCGGAATATTGGCTGGAGGATCCGCAGCGTGCGCTCGACGTGCAGACACGTCTGGGCAAGGCCTTTCTGGATTTATGGGCTTCCGCGGCGCGCCGGCTTGCCGGCGAAGACTCCGGACCCGTCATCGCGCCGGAAAAAGCCGATAAACGCTTCAACGATCCGGAATGGTCCTCAAACCAGTTCTACGATTTCCTCAAACAGGCCTACTTGCTGTCGTCGCGCTGGGCGAACCAGCTCGTTACCGACGCCGAAGGCCTCGATCCGCACGTGCGGCAGAAGGCCGAATTTTACGTGCGGCAAATCTCCAACGCCGTGTCGCCATCGAACTTCGTGCTGACCAATCCGGAGTTGATGCGCGAGACGCTGCTGAGCAACGCCGACAACCTGGTCCGCGGCATGCGGATGCTGGCCGAAGACATCGAGAACGGCGGCGGCGACCTGAGAATCCGTCAGTCGGACTCCTCCATGTTCGCCGTCGGCCGCAACCTCGCGACCACGCCCGGCAAGGTCGTTTTCCAGAACGAGTTGATGCAGCTGATCCAGTACGCGCCGGCAACCGCGACGGTGCTGAAACGCCCGCTGCTGATCGTGCCGCCGTGGATCAATAAATTCTACGTGCTCGATCTGACCGCCGAAAAATCATTCATTAAATGGTGCGTCGATCAGGGCGTCACTGTTTTCTGCATCTCCTGGGTCAATCCCGACGCGCATCTCGCCAAAAAAGGCTTTGACGAATACATGCGCGAGGGCCCGCTTGCTGCATTAGATGCGATCAAGCAGGCGACCGGCGAAGACAAGGTCCATACCGCAGGCTATTGCGTCGGCGGCACGCTGCTTGCGATCACGCTCGCTTATTGCGCCGCACGCGGTGACGAACGCATTGCGTCAGCGACATTTTTCGCCTCTCAGGTCGATTTCACCCACGCGGGCGATTTGAAAGTCTTCGTCGACGAAGAGCAGATCGCGGCACTCGAGCAAAAAATGTCCGAGCGGGGCTTTCTCGAGAGCAAGTCGATGGCGACCGTGTTCAACATGCTGCGATCGAATGATCTGATCTGGCCGTACGTCATCAACAATTACCTGAAAGGCAAAGCGCCGTTCCCGTTCGACCTGTTGTACTGGAATTCCGATGCGACGCGGATGCCGGCCGCCAATCATTCATTTTATCTGCGCAACTGTTATCTCGATAACAAGTTGTCGAAGGGCAAGATGGTGATTGCCGGCGAGAAGATAAATCTGAAGGCCGTCAAAGTACCGATCTACAACCTGGCGACGCGCGAGGACCATATCGCGCCGCCGAAATCAGTACTGCTCGGCTGTAAATTTTTCGGCGGCCCGGTAAAATTCGTTATCGCCGGTTCAGGCCATATTGCCGGCGTGGTCAATCCGCCAGCCAAGAACAAGTACCAGTATTGGACCGGACCCAAACCGCGCAATGCCGACCTGGACGGCTGGTACGAAAAAGCCAAGGAATATCCGGGTTCGTGGTGGCCGGACTGGCTGGTCTGGCTGACCCGGCAAAGTCCGACCGAAGTCCCCGCGCGCGTCCCCGGCGAAGGTGCGCTCAAAGCCATCGAGGACGCGCCGGGCAGCTACGTTTGCGCACGGGACTGAGACGTTTACGGAAACATCGCGATCTGATCGACGCCGGTTGCTTCCGGAAAGCCGAGCATGACGTTCATGTTCTGCACGGCCTGGCCGGAGGCGCCCTTGGTCAGGTTGTCGAGTGCCGAGACAATGATCGCGCGGCCCGGGATACGGTCATTGGTGACGCCAATAAACGTCATGTTGGAGCCGCGCACATGCCGGGTTTGCGGCAACTTGCCGAACGGCAGCACATGGACGAACGGCTCGTTGGTGTAAGCCTTCGCCAACACCGCATGCATATCTTCAGGCGACGCTTTCAGATCGCGCACATAAATGGTTGAAAGGATGCCTCTATTCATCGGCACAAGGTGCGGCGTGAAGGTCACGACGACCTCCCGGCGGGCGGCCTTCGAGAACTCCTGATCGAGCTCGGCCATATGGCGATGGCGGCCGACGCCGTAAGCGTGGAAGCCTTCCGACACTTCCGAGAATAGCATCTCCTCTTTCGCCGCCCTGCCCGCACCGGTCATGCCGGATTTGGCGTCGATCACGATCTCGTCGGGATCGATCGCCTTCGCCTTCAGAAGCGGAATGAGCGGCAACTCAGAACATGTTGTGTAACAACCCGGATTGGCGACCAGCCGCGCCTTCTTGACCTCCTCCCGATAGATTTCAGTCAGGCCGTAAACTGCTTCCTTCTGCAGCTCCGTCGCAGCATGGGCGTGGCCGTACCAATGCGCGTAGGCGGCTGGATCGGCCAGCCGAAAATCGGCCGACAGATCGACCACTTTCGTCGCCGGCGCTTTGGCGAGCAAATCGGCGATGACTTTCTGCGTCGTGCCATGGGGCAGCGCGCAGAATGCAAGATCGAGCCCCGCCTTCTGCCAATCGGTGTCGTCGATCGAGGTCAGGATCGGCAGATCGTACGGGGCGAATTGCGGGAACACATCCGACATCGGCTTGCCGGCGCGGCGGTCGGCGGTCAGCAGCACGATCTCGACCAGCGGATGCCGGATCAACAGGCGCAGCAGTTCCGCGCCGGTGTAGCCGGAGGCGCCGAGGATGCCGATTTTCGCTTTTGCAGACATGACTAACCTTCTTGGCTTGAGGAACGCTCAGGCCGGACCGCGGGCAAGATATCAGGCCAAGATAACAGCCGATGCGTGCCGCAGAACCGGCGGCACGGGGGCTTGCTATACGCGAAGGCGCGCCCGTGCCGTATTGCAGGTGCTACGGCGGCGGCGTGCGGAAACGGTGCTGGTCACAAAAAACCCGTTCATGGCGCGCCATATAGGGCTGGTTCCCGAAGCCGTCAATGTACTGTTGGTTCGTCTCTCAAGTGGCATAGTTGGCCGCTGATTCGGTCGGTCCGTTGCGCCGCGACGGCACGGCACCATATGGGGCAAAGCGTGGGAAAAGCAGCAAAATCCTCGAAAACGCCGGATCTGTTCGCGGGCGGAGCCGAAGGGCGGCGCGGCAGCAGCGGCGCTCGCCGTAACACGCCGGCGCCGCGCGGCGGTGGCGACAGCGGCTATTCCGCAAAGCACATCGAGGTGCTGGAAGGCCTTGAGCCGGTGCGCCGCCGGCCCGGCATGTATATCGGCGGCACCGACGAGAAGGCACTGCACCACCTGTTCGCGGAAGTCATCGACAACGCCATGGACGAAGCGCTGGCCGGCCACGCCGACTGGATCGACGTCGAGATGGAAGCCGACGGCTTTATCGCGGTGACGGACAACGGCCGCGGCATTCCGGTCGACCCGCACCCGAAGTTCAAGAACAAGTCCGCTCTCGAAGTGATCATGTGCACGCTGCATGCCGGCGGCAAATTCAATTCCGAGGTTTACGAGACCTCGGGCGGCTTGCACGGCGTCGGCGTTTCGGTCGCGAACGCTCTGTCCGAGCGCCTGGAAGTGGACGTGTGGCGCGAGCAGCAGCACTACCACATGGTGTTCGAGCGCGGCACGCCGAAGGGCAAGCTGCAAAAGCTCGGCCGCGCGCCGAACAAGCGCGGCACCAGGGTTCGGTTCCGGCCCGATCCGCAGATTTTCGGCGAGAAGGCGCACTTCAAGGCCGAGCGCGTGTTCAAGATGACGCGCTCCAAAGCCTATCTGTTCGGCGGCGTTGAAATCCGCTGGTCCTGCGCCCCGGAATTGCTGCGCGGCGTCGAGGACGTGCCGGAGAAGGCCACGTTCCATTTCGAAGATGGCCTGAAGGATTATCTGAAGACCACTCTCTCGAGCGCGACGCTGGTGCATCCCGATATTTTCTCCGGCAGCGCCGGCAAGATGGGCACGCACGCCGCCGCACAATGGGCGGTCGCCTGGACCGCAGATGCCGACGGCTTTCTCAATTCCTACTGCAACACCATCCCGACGCCCGATGGCGGCACCCACGAATCCGGCCTCCGCACTGCGCTGCTGCGCGGCTTGAAAGATCACGCCGAACGCAACGGCCAGGGCAAGCGCGCAGCGCCGATCACCTCCGAAGACGTCATGGTCGGCGCGGGCGCGATGCTCTCGGTGTTCATCCGCGAGCCGGAATTTCAGGGCCAGACCAAGGACCGGCTTGCCACCGCCGAAGCCCAGAAAATCGTCGAGCAGGCGATCAAAGACCCGTTCGACCACTGGCTTGCCGGCAATCCGCTGCAAGCCAACAAGCTGCTCGATTTCGTCACCGAACGCGCCGACGAACGGCTGCGGCGCCGTCAGGAGAAGGACATCGCGCGCAAGAGCGCGGTGCGCAAACTCCGCCTCCCCGGCAAGCTCGCCGATTGCACCAGCACCGCGGCCGAAGGCGCCGAACTGTTCGTGGTCGAGGGCGACAGCGCCGGCGGCTCGGCGAAACAGGCGCGCAATCGCGCGACGCAGGCGATACTGCCGCTCCGCGGCAAGATCCTCAACGTCGCTTCCGCCGGCAAGGACAAGCTCGCCCAGAACCAGCAGCTCGCCGATCTGATCCAGGCGCTTGGCTGCGGCACCGGCCAGCATTATCGCGACGCCGACCTTCGCTACGGCCGCGTCATCATCATGACCGATGCCGATGTCGACGGCGCCCACATCGCATCGCTGCTGATCACGTTCTTCTACCGGCAGATGCGCGAACTCATCGACAACGATCACCTCTATCTCGCGGTACCGCCGCTCTATCGGCTGTCCCACGGCGGCAAGAATTTTTATGCGCGAAACGACAAGCACCGCGACGAAATCCTCAAAAAGGAGTTTCACGCCAACGCCAAGGTCGAGATCAGTCGCTTCAAGGGCCTCGGCGAGATGATGGCGGCGCAACTGAAAGAAACCACCATGGACCCGGCAAAGCGCACGCTGCTCCGGGTCAAACTCGCCGCCGACGAACAGACCGCCACGGAAAAATCCGTTGAGCGACTGATGGGCACCAAGCCCGAAGCGCGCTTCGATTTCATCCAGGAGCGCGCCGAGTTCGCCGACGAGGCTGTACTGGACGTCTAAGTTCTGTCGTCGGGCCCCGCAAACGCGGGAGGCCTCTATTCGGTGAACACCGCGTCCGCGGCGGTGATCAACCCGTTGTCAGGATGAGCCGCGCAATAGCCCGCGAGCTTCTTCGCATCCTCGACAAACTTGTCAGTCTCGGTTGAAGCGGCAGACAGCCCTCAGATTCCTCGAAGTAGCCAGCCTGATTTTGCAGCATTAATGGAACAAAAAGTTCCTCATGCGGGTTGTTGCATGCGGTCAAATAGAACGCATCATTCGGAGGCTACTATGCCAGTTATTCTTTGGCTGATGGGCGTGCCGGCCATCGTGGTTATCGCGTTGTTGGTGACTCACGTCATCTAAAACGCTAATGCGCGACACAGCGTAGAGTTCGTTGAACCTTGTCGCCCTTAATTCATTCGCTCCTTAATGGAGGTCGTCATGGAATTAATTCTGATCATTGTTATCGTCGTTCTGCTTTTTGGCGGCGGAGGTTATTACGGTCGTCGCCGGGGACATTGGTAAGCGTTCGGCGCCGGGCATCAACACAGCGGACGTCGCATCATTGCTCTCATTAAAAAGGCCGCCATGAGGCGGCCTTTTCTTTTGCTCCTATTAGACCAAAGTCAGTCCTCAACCGTATTCGCTCGCACCTAATATCTGACGGTGACGATTTCCGAGTGACCGCAGGCGTCGCACTGAAACGTGCGTTTCTCGCCATCGGCAGCAAGATCGGGCATGACAAAAATCACGCGCATCGGCGCGCCGCATTTTCCGCATGGCGGATTTGTTGGCGCGGTCGCGCGAGTTTGTTCGTTAGCGGACATCATCAAGCTGAGTGCTCGTCCCGGCCCGCACTTCGTCAGATTTCAGCGGCCGCTACTTTCTACAGTAGCTACTTTCTACAGTAGCTACTTTCTACGGCAGCTACTTGGGCATGAAATCCGTGGCTTTGCCGGCCAGTTTTTGTCCGAACTGCGCCAGATCCTGGGCCTGTTTGCTGTAGGTCTCAAGCTGCTTTTGCGTATGAGTCGTCCACAGCTCCATCAGCGCGCTTGGATCTTTTGTTGTCATGATCTTCTGCGCAAAATCGAAAAACGAGTCGACGTTTGTACGTGCTATTTCAAGCACTTTAAGGCCGAATTGGCTGGTGCTCTCGGCTGCCATCGACATCAATTCCTGGGCCACCTTGGCAGATTGCTCCATTCCCATCTGGCCTCGCATTGTTGCCTCGCGGGCCATTCCCGTGGCCTGGTCAGCAAACTTTTTGCCCTGATCAATATTGGTCACATCAATCTCCTTCGCCCTTCATGATGACGGGCGCGCGCTAGTGTACTCGCTTTCGCTTCACAATGGGCGATGCATTCTTCCGAGCAGCCAACCGATCCCGACTGCAATCATCGCTGTCGTGTACGGTTGCGTCTCGATCGTGCCACGCAGCCATTTTTCGAAAGACGTCGCGGTGTCACGGGCACTCCCGGCAATGTCCGACGCGGTATCGCGGGCCTGACCGTACATGTCCTGCGCGGCGCCGCTGACTTGCTTCGCCATGCCGTCGGCTTGCGTCCTGGTGTCACCCGTGACGCGGCCGAAACCTTCCTCAACTTTGCCGCCGATATTTTTGGCGGTGCCGGTGATCCTGTTCTCGTCCATTATCCATATCCTTGTGACAGGCATGCGAGCGCACTGCCCGTATTGCTACAGAATTTCGCTTTATCCTGGAGGGCGTCTCCAGAGAGACCAACGCTTAACTCCGGCCCTCGCGACAAAGTTCCAGTCTCGACCGCGGCCCCGCCCCCGATGACTTTGCTAGCGCTACGTCTTTTCACGTAGGACCAGCTCGACAACGCTCGTCCGCTACGGCGACCAGCCATAGATGCGCGCGGCGGTGCCGCCCATCAGCTTGACCTTGTCGCTCTCCGAAATGCGATCGGTGACGCGGAACGCCTCGACGCCCTGCGTAAAGCTGAGAAGATTCATCGCGCGCGTCCAGTCAGTGCCCCACAAGCAGCGGTCGAGACCGAAAGCATCGATCACGCGGCAGACCGAATCCCAGATGTCGTTATAGGGAAACGGCTCATGCGACAGCGTACAGGCGCCGGTGATCTTGATGGCGACGTTCGGCAGTTTAGCGAGCGTCAGCACTTTCGGCAGCTCGGCCCATGGTGCCTGCGGCGCCGGCGGATCGTAGGGCTGCACCAGCCCAAGATGATCGACGATGATCTGCGTATCGGGATTGCGGCGGATCAGCTCGATGCCTTGGTCGAGCCGGCCAGCGATGTGCAGGTTCACCGGCATCGACTGACGCGCGGCTTCCTTCAGCACGCGGTTAAGGCTGGGATCGGCGGGATCCTGGTTGTAGCCGCCGCGCACCAATAGCATGCGGATCGCGACGCTGCCGGGCGTGCGTTTCCACTCCGCGATGATGTCGGCGACTGAAGAATTAGCGGGATCGACCGGCTTGATCAGCGCAAAGCGGTGCGGATAGCGATTGCGCACCGCGACCGCGTAACTGGCGTCATAGCGGTACATCGTGAATGCCGAAATAAGGATCGCACCGTCGACGCCGTTCGCATCCATCGCCGCGACCATCTGCTCGCCGGTAACTTCGGGCGGTCCCGCCAGCACCGCGTGCCACGGCCGGCCGGGATGATTGCGCTCGTAAGCGTGCACCTGCGCGTCGATGATCGGCATATTGGTGTTTCCTTTGATGCAGGATCATAACCATTTGGACGGCGCGACCAACCCAGGGCAAGGCACAACATACCGCGATGAAAAAAACACAGTGGGGTGCGGTCTTCTGGGTCCTTTGCCTGCAGTATTTTGCCGGCGAAGCGATTTCGATCATGGGTTGGCGCGGGCCCTATAGCCTCAGCAAAAATTATATCAGCGACCTTGGGGCCATCGGCTGCGGCAGCACGGCAGCCGGGCTCAACGGCCAGACTGGCGCGTTATGCTCACCGCTGCATGCGGTGATGAACACGTCATTTGTTCTGCAGGGCCTGCTGATCGTCGCCGGCGCGCTTTGCGTCAGGCCGATGTTTCCGGCTGGCAAGCTGTGGGCCGGCGGACTGCTGCTGGCGGGCCTGTCGGGACTGGGAGTTCTTGTCGTCGGACTGGCGCCCGAGGACACGATGCCTGCGATCCATTATCTGGCTGCCGTGGAAAACCTGTTTTGTTCGAATGCGGCAATGACGCTTCTTGGTATGGCGATGCTGCGTTGGCGGCCTGAAACACGGCTGATGGGTGCGCTGACGCTTTGCGCCGGCGTGATCGGGCTTTTCGGCTTCGCTTGTCTGGGGACACACGCCTATCTGGGACTGGGCGTCGGCGGGATGGAGCGCGTCACCGCCTATCCGTTTCCACTCTGGCTCGCGGCGACGGGCGCGCTGCTATTGCGACGCGGCGGTCTCGTGCGGATCGCGTAATTACAGCGCTTTCACTATCTTGGCCCACGCAGAGGCACGCCACGGAAATCGGGTCCGCCGACAGTGCCGTCGCCGCCGCATCGAAGACTACGCCGCGTTAGCCGGAATGGCGTCTCGAATTGCGATCATGCCGTCATACCGCGGGCAACGAATGATGCTCGTGCGCGACAATCCACTGGCCATCGCTCTCCTTGCGCAGGCCCATCGTCAGTCGAAACTCCAAGGGTTCGCGCTGGCCGGTTTTATCGATGTTGACGCAATGCCCAACCGCCGTCGCAAACGCGACACCGCCGCCGGCGGTGACCTCAACATCGGTGAAATGGAACGTGACGGGCTTCTCGGACGAACCGAGGAACATCTCCCAGGTCGCCATATATTCTTCGATACCGCGTGAGCGAAACGGCGGCGGCACGTCGAACATCAGGATATCGGCGTCGTGATCCTTACGCAATACTGGCGCGATCCTGATCGCGCACCGCCCTGCTCCAACGCTCAATAAGCGCCCGGATCGCTGCTTCGTCGGCGGACGCCGATTTAAGCGGATTGTTGCTCATGAGATGCTCCTTTTGAACAAGTCGAAAAAGCCCGTGCAGCCGTCCTGAGGCTTCGGCCGGCAGGAGACGTGAGCTAAACTACACCCAAATGTCGGATCGGCCGGCCCGGCGCGATCGCTTCGGCAGCTGCGATAATGGCGCGCGCGTCGATGCCGTAGTGCGCGTAGAGATCTTCGATCGAACCGGTCTGCCCGAAATGCTCGACGCCGAGCGGCCGCGACCGATGACCGGCAACCGCACCAAGCCAGCCGAGCGTCGCCGGGTGACCGTCAACCACGCTGACGATACCGCAATGGTGCGGCAATCCGGCAAACAGCCGCTCGATATGGGAGCGGGCGTGAACCAGGCCACGCTCCTTGGCCCGCCATGCTGCGATCCAACCGGCGTTGAGGCGATCGGCTGACGTCACAGCGAGCAAACCGACATCGCGGCGGTCTTCCGCCATCAGGCCGATTGCCTGGATCGCCTCAGGCGCGACAGCACCGGTATAGGCCACGACAACCTGGCAGTTCGGACCCGGCTCGCGCAGCCAATATGCGCCATCGACGATCGCCTGCCGCAGCTCGGGCGTCATGGCGCGCTCGATCTGCTCGATCGGCCGCGTCGACAGCCGCAGATAAACCGAGCCGCCGGTTTCATCACGCAGCCAGTTGCGCTCCGACGCTTCGCCTTCTCCGCTTTTCTGGATGTAAGCGAACGCAAACGCCATGATGACGGCGAGCTCATCGACAAAGGCAGGCTCGAACGACGCAAGGCCGTCCTGCGCGAGACCGATCAGCGGCTCGGCAATCGATTGATGGGCGCCGCCCTCCGGCGCCAGCGTCAGGCCTGACGGCGTCGCCACCAGGATGAAACGCGCATCCTGATAACAGGCATAATTAAGTGCATCGAGACCGCGGGCAATGAACGGATCGTACAGCGTGCCGACCGGCAGCAACCGCTCGCCGTTGATGCTGTGCGACAGGCCGAGCGCCGAGAGCGCAACAAACAAATTCATCTCGGCAATGCCGAGCTCGAGATGCTGGCCCTTCGGCGAGAATTCCCAGTTGAAGGTCGAGGGAATGCGCTCGCTCTTGAACGTGTCGGCAAGCACCTCGCGGGCAAACAGGCCGCGCCGGTTCACCCAGGCGCCGAGATTGGTCGACACCGTAACGTCCGGCGATGTCGTAACGATGCGCGAGGCCAGCGGCGTGTCGCTGCGCGCGATTTCATTGAGCAGCGCGCCGAAACCGTTCTGCGTCGCCATCTTCGGCTGGATCGGGACTTTCAGCTCGTCCGGCACGTCGATCGGCGCCGCCTGCAAGCGGCGCTCGCCGCCACCGGCGAACGGCAAGCGATCGAGAAACGCCTTTATCGCGTCGGCCGGCTGATCGAGGCCTTCGAACAAATCCCATTCATGGCTGGCCCGCACGTTCATCAAATTCTGGAATGTCTCCATCTGCGTCGGCGTCATCAGGCCGGCGTGATTGTCCTTGTGACCGGCGAGCGGCAGTCCGTAACCTTTGATGGTGTAAGCGATGAAACAGACCGGGCGATCGTGATCGATGGCGTCGAACGCGTCGATGATGGCGCGCAGGTCATGGCCGCCGAGATTGTTCATCAGCTGTGCCAGTTCGTCGTCGCTGCGCGAGTCGATCAGTCCTGACACTGGGCCCTGATCGCCGATCTCGTCGTTAAGACGCTTCCGCCATGCTGCACCGCCCTGAAATACCAGCGCCGAATAAAGCTGGTTCGGGCAGTTATCGATCCACTTCCGCAACACGTCGCCGCCGGGCTCGGCGAAGGCCGCCTGCTGCAACGTGCCGTATTTGAGGACGACGACATCCCAGCCGAAATTGCGGAACAGGTTTTCGTAGCGCTCCCACAGGCCCTCGCGCACCACGGCGTCGAGGCTTTGCCGGTTGTAGTCGACGATCCACCAGCAATTACGCAGCCCTTGCTTCCAGCCTTCGAGGATCGACTCGAAGATGTTGCCTTCGTCGAGCTCCGCGTCGCCAAGCAGCGCGATCATCCGGCCTTCAGGGCGATCAAGTCCCCAACCATGCGCGCGCACATAGTCCTGCACCAGCGACGAAAACAAAGTCTGCGCGACACCGAGACCGACCGAACCAGTGGAGAAATCGACGTCGTCGGTATCCTTGGTGCGCGACGGATAGGACTGCGCGCCCTTGTAGCCGCGGAACGCTTCGAGCTTTTCGCGGCTCTGGCGCCCGAGCAGATATTGAATGGCGTGAAAGTTCGGCGCGGCGTGCGGCTTCACCGCAACGCGATCCTGCGGCCGCAGCGTGTGAAAATAGAGCGCTGTCATGATCGCCGCGAGCGACGCCGACGACGCCTGATGGCCGCCGACTTTCACACCGTCGCTGTTCTCGCGCAGATGATTGGCGTTGTGGATCGTCCATGTCGCCAGCCACAGCACTTTGCGTTCAAGCGCAGTGAGGATCGGCAGATCGCGTGTGGGCGCGAAGGACGTCATGGCAGATCAATCCCGCGAACAGTGAGATATCATGATCGTGCCTTTGCGGCCTCGCAAACAGCTACCAATCTTGGCTACAATGACTTCGGTATTGGCAGAAGTTTGCGCCAATAGACCTCTGAGGAGCGGATTATTGCCAAAAGAGACATTTGACGACATCGACAGGAAAATCCTCGCGGCCTTGCAGCAAGACGGCCGCATGAGTTTGTCCGACCTGTCCACCCGCGTCGCGCTATCGCCCTCGCCTTGCCTGCGGCGCATCCGCCGGCTGGAAAAAGCCGGCATTATCGCGCGCTACGTGGCTGTGCTCGATCAAGGCAAGGTCGGGCTGCCGGTCAGTGTCTTTGTCTCGATCAAGCTCGAGAGCCAGCGTGTCGAAGCTCTGGAGCGCTTCAAGAAGGCGATCGCGAAATGGCCGGAAGTCCTCGAATGCTATCTGATGACCGGGCCGCGCGATTATCTATTGCGGATCGTCGCCGCGGATCTCGAAAGCTACGAGCGTTTCCTCAAGCAACGCCTGACCCGTGTCGACGGCATTTCGTCGATCGAATCGAGCTTTGCGCTCGAACAGGTCAAATATTCACATGTACTGCCGATCGCCTGACGCACCGGACAGACAAGGCGAATGGCAAAGGAAATTCGCTATTCCAATTCCACCGTTTCGAAATCGGCCGGCAAGATGACCTCGAGCAATTCGCAATCTTCGGAATAGCCGAGCACGGTGTGTTTGATCTTCGGCGGTTGCAGCCAGCATGAGCCTTTGCGCATGGTAACGACACCGGCGCCATCATACTCGGCCTTGATCCAGCCCTTGAGCACATAGACCATCTGAAAATCGACGTCGTGATAATGCCGCTTCGACACTTCGGCCGGAATGCACGGCGGCACCATCTTGATCACATGCGCACGCGCCAAGCCGTTGGTGGCGGCGGCGATGCCGAGATCGCGATATTGCGCGTAGCGGCGCAGCCCCTGCTCGAAAGCGTCCGGGCTGTGATGACTGGCGACAAAGGTCTGCTTTCGCGGCGCGGACTTCGCTTTGGCCGATTTGGGCTTTGGTTTCGCGCGCGCCGCGATTTTGCGGCACGCCGGTAATCTGGCGGCGGGTTTGGCAGGTTTCCTGATCTTACGCATTGCCTTGGCCATCCGTACTCCTCCCGCGGTGAAAACAATCACGTGGCTGCAATAGTGTAGGACCCGCACTCGCGGGCCCGCAACCACAACCTGCCCGACGCGACTATTACTCTCTTTTCTCGACAACGAAATTGCCGATCGCACAGGCCGCCATCAGCACACTTGTTCCCAGGAACACGGCGCGCATGCCGATGTGGCCGCCGACGAAGCCTCCGGCGAGCGGTCCGACCACCTGACCGGCGTACTGCGCTGACACCGAATAACCAAGAATGCTGCCCGCAATACTCTCCGGCACATTGTGCTGGATGACACTGGCCATGCATGGCAACAAGCCGCCGAGCGCCAACCCCATCAGGAAACGGAGCAGGACGAGTTGCCAGGCGCTGACCACGAAGGCCTGCGGGATCAACAGCAGTGCTGCGACGACAAGGCACGCGATGATGATCTTCCAGTGTCCGACACGATCAGCCAGTTTGCCCAGTCGGGACGACGATAGAATGCTGCCCAGCGCTGCTGCTGACATGACAAGGCCGGCGACGAACGTCACCTGAGACGGTTCGACCAATGGGCGACATAGACCGTGATGATCGGCTCGATCGACATCGTCGCGACCATCAGCAGCAGACCCGTCGTCAGCATGGCGACGATTGGCCGTTTGTCCGGAATCAGCGACCAGCCGCCCCGCTTGCCCGTGCGCGCCTTGCGCGGCCGCGCTTCTTCGCGGATCAGAAAGGTCGTAGCGAGGAAGGTGATGAAGATGACCCCGCCCGCGAGAAGAAAGGTTGAGCGGATACCGATCAAGGGCGGCAGTACGCCGCCGATCAAAGGGCCGACCAGATTGCCGGCCATGATGCCGGAAGAGAGGACGCCGAGCGCCCAGCCGGAGCGTGCCCTCGGGGTTTGCGCGGCCACAAGCAACATGGAGCCCGACGAGTAGCCGCCGAGCAGGCCGGCCAGCAGCCGGAGCGCGGCCAGTTGCCAGACATTGTGGGCCATGCCGATCAGCGACATCGCAATCGCCATGCCGAGGCTGGCCCGGATCAGCATGAGCTTGCGGCCGTAGCGGTCAGCCAACCGCCCCCAAAGCGGCGCTGTCAGGGCAGCGCTAAAGAAGCTTGCGCCATAGGCGATGCCCGACCACTGCACGATGGCTGCATGATCCGTCACGCCGAGCTGCTCGACGTAAAGCGGCAGAAACGGCAGCAGCAGCGTCATCGCCACGATCGTGGTGAACGAGCCGAGCAGGCAAATGATCAGGTTCCGCTTCCAGGGGCCTGCATCAAGTGCCGCTTCGCGCTTTAGCGCTGTGTCGGGGTATCAAGCGTGTCCATTTTATCGCATGCCGATGAGGGTAAAGCTTCGCGCGCAATAAAGGCAGTCTAGCAGCGCGCGTCGCGCCCTAAGCCGCCTTCGGCCGCTGCACCAGGGAACCCCAGGTGAGCAGCGCCGCCGCAATCAGGATCACCGGGAACGCCATGTCGTTCACCGCGGTCCAGCCGTAACGCGCCAGCAGCGCACCGGACGAGAACGAGCCGATCGCCATCGAGCCGAAGATCAAAAAATCGTTGAACGCTTGGACTTTATTACGCTCGTGCGGATCATGACATTCGGTCACTAATGTCGTCGCGCTGATGAACGCAAAATTCCAGCCGACGCCAAGGATCGTCAGCCCGACCCAGAAATTCCAGATCGCGACACCGGAGAGCTCGATCGAAGCGGCGACGAGGATCAGCACGAGCCCGATCGCAATCATCCGCCGGGTACCAAAGCGGGCGATCAACGAACCGGTGATGAAGCTCGGCGCATACATGCCAACGACATGCCACTGAATGCCGAGCGCCGCCTCGTTCACCGAGTGGTTGCACATGATCATCGCCAGCGGCGCCGACGTCATCATCATGTTCATCATCGTGTAGCTTGCGAGCCCGCAAACTGCTGCGACGATGAATTTCGGCTGCGCGACGATCGTCATCAACGGGCGCCCGTCCGCGAGTGAGTGCGATACGTTGGGGCGCGGAATTTTCACGAAGTGCAGCACGACCGCGGCGAGTATGGCGCAAGCCGATTGGGCGATGAAGGTCGCGGCGAACAGATAGGTCGGCCAGATATCCTTGGTGAAGATGACGAGCTGCGGCCCGAGCACGCCGGCAAACACGCCGCCGGCCAACACCCAGGCGACGGCTTTCGGCCGGAACTGCGGGCTCGCGGTGTCGGTTGCGGCGAACCGATAGGATTGATGTGCGGACGCGTAGAGGCCGCCGCACAGCGTGCCGACAAGCAGCAGCCAAAACGAGCCGGTGAGCACCGCCGACAAAGAGATAAAGCCGGACAGCGCACCAAAGATCGAACCGACCTGAAGCGCGAAGCGCCGTCCATAAGCTTTCGACAGCGCGCCGACCGGGAGCGTGCCAAGCCACATGCCGCCGACCATGACGCTGATCGGCAACGTCGCCAGCGTCGCATCGGGCGCGAGCATCGATGCAATGATCGACGTCGTGGCGACAATCACCGTGTTGTTGCCGCCGGCGAGCGCCTGCGCCACGGCCAGCACCACGGCGTTGCGCGCCGCAAGCCGATCGTCGGTCAGGTCGAATGCAGGTTCGGCAACAGTTGGCTCGGCGATCACCGCCATGGACGACTCCCGGAACCTGTCCGTTCTAGCCGCCGAAGGCCAGCAAGACTACCTCGGCCGGTGCAGGTCAGAAGTGCAAGGCCCCGTTGTGGCGGATCACGACCGAGCGCGCTTCCTCCGGCGTCAGCGCGCCCAATTGGCCGAATGCCGCTTGGGTTTCCTCGATCAGGATGTCGATGACGTGGCTCGCGCCCTCCTCGCCTAGCGCGCCCAGGCCCCATAGGAACGCCTTGCCGGCGAACGCCGCGGCAGCGCCGAGCGCGTAGGCCCGCACCACGTCGGTGCCGCTGCGGACACCGGAATCGTAGAGCACAGTGGCGCGGGTGCCGACCTGTTTGACGATCGCCGGCAGCACGTCGATCGGCGCCGGCAACGCGTCGATCTGCCGGCCGCCGTGGTTCGAGACAAACATGCCGTCGACGCCGAGCGACACCGCCTTCTCCGCATCCTCCGGATGCATGATGCCTTTGACGATCAGCGTGCCTTTCCAGCGGTCGCGGTATTGCGCGACCTCGTCCCAGGTGAACGCGCCACCCATCTCGCGGCGCGCGAACGCGATCATATCGTTGATGGAGGTGTTCTCGCCGGCGTATTTGCGCAAGTTGGAAAACCGCGGGATGCCGTTCTTGCGCAGCGCCATGGTCCACGCCGGCGACATCAGCATCTGTATCATCTTCGTGAGATCGGGATTGAAAGCGCCGCTGAGGCCGACCACGACTTCGCGCGCCCGCGTGGTGCGCACCGGAACGTCGAGCGTGAGCATCAGCGCGTGACAGCCGGCATCCTGGGCGCGCTTCGCCAGATCGAACCCGATGGCGTGATTGTTCTTCGCCGCGCGATAAAGCTGAAACCAGAACACGTCAGGCGCGAGCTCGGCGATGCGCTCGATGGTCGAGCAGCCAACCGTGCCGAGCGTATACGGAATGCGCGCCTTCTGCGCGGCGCGCGCGAGATACTCGTCGGCGCCCGGCCAGACGATCGCCGGACCGCCCATCGGCGAGACGCCAATCGGCGCGGCGTAGCGGCGTCCGAACAATTCCACCTCGCACGGCGGCAGCGCCGGCATCACGCCATAGCGCGGCACCATCTCGACCGCGTCGAGCCCCGCCCAATTGCGCCGGATGCCGAGGTCGTCCTTGCCCGAACCGCCATCGCAATATTCGAACGCAAAGTGCGGCAGCCGACGGCGCGCGCCGCGGCGCAGATAATCGATGGTCGGAAAACGCTTATAAAGCGCGGCGTAGCGCGGATTGGCGTTCTTGCCCACATAGGGCTTGGGTTCCGCCACGGCGGCAGGTTTCAGGGCTGTCGTGTCATGCATGAGCGTTTCTCCCGAAGCTCATTATAGCCGTTCAAGCCGGCTTCCACGACATAGAGGTTCTGCGGACCGGCGAAGCGATCCATACCTGCGCCGTCAAAAATGACTGTAGGCCGGCCGCGCGAACGTGAGCGGCTTGCCGTCCCGGATGAAATGCGCGCCCTCACCTGCGGCGATGCGGCCAATCTCGGTGATCTCAACATCGACACTGAGCGCGGCGGCGCGGAACGCATCGAGCCGATCAGGCGGCAGCGTCAGGAGGATTTCGTAATCGTCGCCGCCGGTCAGGATCGTCTCGATCAGCGTGGGATCCGCGGCAAGCGCAGCCTGCGCCGCATCGGACAGCGGTACGCGCGCACTATCGATCTCAGCGGCGACGCCGGATGCACGGCATAGTTTAGCCAGATCGCCTACAAGGCCATCGGACACATCCATCGCGGCGGAGGCCTGGTTGAGAACCGCTTCCGCCAGCGCCGTACGCGGCTCCGGCAGCAGATAGCAAAGCTTGAGATAGTCGCTTTGTTCGGCCGAAAGCTGCCAGCGTTTTTCGAGGATATTGTCCTTGTGCTTCAACAGGCCGAGCGCCGCGTCGCCGATCGTGCCGGTTACCACGACCACATCGCCGGCCTGTGCAGTTGTCCGTCGCACCATCTTGCCGTTCGGCACCGCGCCGAAGGCGGCGACCGTAATCGAGAGCGGTCCCGGCGTATGATCCGTGTCGCCACCGAGCAGCGGGCAGCCATAGTGCTCGGCATCAGCGCCAAGCCCATCGGCGAATGCCGCGATCCATTTTTCGTCGATCGACGCCGGCAGCGCGATGGAGAGCAGAAAACCGACCGGCCTGGCGCCCTTGGCGGCAAGATCGGATAAATTCATTCGCAATACTTTGCGGGCGATCAGACCGGGCGGATCGTGAGGAAAGAAGTGTACGCCGGCGATGACGCCGTCGGTGGTGAGCACCAGATCGCAGCCCGTGGGCGGCGTCAGGATCGCAGCGTCATCGCTCAGCCCGAATGCGCCGGGAGAAGTGGCAAGCGGCCGAAAATACTTCGCGATCAAGTGGTCTTCGGCCGAGCCTTGGTCGGAGCGCGTCACGGCTACTGGCCGGTGAACTCGGCGGCGCGCATTTCGTGCGCAAGCTGATCGAGCACGGCATTGACCATGCCGGTTTCCTTGTCGTCGACGAATGCGCCCGCGACGTCGGCATATTCCGACATCACAACGCGGGCCGGCACGTCAGGGCGATGCGCCAGTTCGTAGGCGCCAGCGCGCAGCACCGCGCGAAGCACCGCCTCGATCCGCTTGAGCGGCCAGCCGCGGGTGAGCGCGCCGTCGATCTGCGGATCGAGCTTGCTCTGTTCGCGCACGACGCCACCGACGATGTCGCGGAAATAAGCAGACTCCGCCGGACGATATTGCGCGCCTTCGACCTCGCCGCCGAGCCAGTGGCTTTCGAACTCCGCCATGATGTCGTTAAGGCCGGTGCCGGCAAGATCCATCTGATAAAGCGCTTGCACGGCCGCGAGCCGCGCCGCGCCGCGCTGGTTGGCCTTACGATCATCGTTGGGCTTGGCGCCGACCATCAGCGCTTCCCGACTTTTTGTTTGAGCGCGATCAGCGCCAGCGCCGCGCGCGCGGCATCGCCGCCCTTGTCCTGCTCTTCCACGCGGGCGCGGGCGAGCGCCTGCGCTTCGTTCTCGACGGTGATGATGCCATTGCCGATCGGCAACCGCCGCTCGACCGAAAGCTCCATCAGCCCCTTTGCCGACAGGTTGGACACGATCTCGAAGTGAATGGTCTCGCCACGGATCACGCAGCCAAGTCCAACCGCGCCGTCATAGGGCTTGCGCTTGCGGTGTGCGGCATCGGCAGCGATCGCGATGGCGGTCGGAATTTCCAGCGCACCCGGCACGCTGACAACGTCGACCTCGGCTTTGGCCTCCTTCAGCGCTTTCATTGCGCCTGCGAGCAGTGCGTCGGCGATCGCATCATAGAACCGCGCCTCGACAATGAGGATACGTGCGCCTTTGCCGGCGCCTTCGATACGTTTGCCCTGTCGCGGACCGGCCATTCCCTACTCCAGTTGCGCTTAGCGCGCCGTCTCCAGAAGGCGTGCAGCATAGCGCGCCATCATGTCGACTTCGATATTGAGCCGCGCTCCGGGCTGCAGCGTTCCAAACGTGGTTACTTTGAGCGTGTGCGGGATCAGCAACACTGAAAACGTGTCGCCGGAAACCTCGTTCACCGTGAGCGAAACCCCGTCGAGCGCGACGGAGCCCTTTTGCGCGATGAACCGCGACAGCTCCGTCGGCACGCGCAACGTGAGCTTTGCCATGTCAGGCAGGTCTTGCCGCTCGATCAGTTCGGCAATGCCGTCGACGTGGCCGCTGACAATGTGGCCGCCAAGCTCGTCGCCGACATGGAGCGAGCGTTCGAGATTAAGCCTGGTGCCGGCTGTCCACGTTTGGGCAGTCGTCAGCCGCAAGGTTTCCGCCGCGGCGTCGGCCTCAAACGATGAGCGGTTGCCGGTCCGGCCCCGGCCAACGACAGTGAGGCAGATGCCGGAGCAGGCGATTGAGGCGCCGATGTCTATCGTGTCGGGGTCGTAGCTGCAGGCGATATTGAGCCGACGCAGGCCTTCAGCCTTTTCCTCGACCTCAAGAACCTCGCCTAAGTCGCTGACAATACCCGTGAACATCTCAATACTCGCGCCTATAAAGGTCTTGCCGATCGGCACCGACCGGTTCGCTCGAAACCTGTTTTAGCCGGCCACTGAGCGCCGCCATAGCGGGCGATGCAAGCGCCTCGATCCCGCCGGCGCCGAGGGTCTTTGGCGAGTGAAATAAGGCCGCCTCATCGACCAGATCGGCAGTGATGAACGCTGCCGCCAGCGTCGGGCCGCCTTCCACCATCAGCCGGGTAATGCCCTTGGCCGCGAGCAAGCCCAGGATTTCTTGCAGGTCGGGCGCGCTGTTAGCCGAACGCATGACATCAACGCCGCGCGCGAGCAAATCGGCTTCCGCCTGCTTCGCCGCCCCTCTGCCGCAGATCGTCCAGACCGGCGTGTCGCGAGCGCTTTGCACCAGTTTCGACACAAGCGGCAGGCGCAAAGCGCTATCGGCAATAACCCGAACCGGTGAGCGCTTCGCCATGCCGGGGAGCCGGCAAGTGAGCTGCGGATCGTCCGCAAGTACGGTCCCGATACCGACCATGATCGCGTCGTTTTCGGCGCGCAGCAGGTGCACCCGCGCGCGTACTTCCTCGCCGGTGATCGCGACAGGCTTGCCGCCCGCCGCGCCGGCTTTGCCATCGGCCGAAATCGCAAGCTTGAGCAGCACCCGCGGCCGGCGCTGTGTCACGCGCAGAATATGACCGGCATGGTCCCGCCGCGCCTGATCGGCGCCGAGGCCGACCTCCACGGCGATACCCGCGGCCCGCAGCCGCGCATGGCCCTGTCCTGCCACCTCCGGATTGGGATCCTCGATCGCGGAGACCACCCGCGACACGCCGGCTGCGATAACCGCATCGGCGCACGGCGGCGATTTGCCGAAATGAGAGCACGGCTCCAGCGTGACGTAGAGGGTCGCGCCGCGCGCCGCTTCGCCGGCATGGCGCAGCGCCTCGACTTCGGCATGGGGCCGCCCGCCCGGCTGCGTCCAGCCGCGTCCGACGATAATGCCATCCTTGACGATGACTGCGCCCACCGACGGGTTCGGCCAGGTACGGCCAAGGCCACGGCGGCCAAGCGAAAGCGCCAGCGCCATAAAGCGCCAATCGGCCGCCGCGCTCACTTCCCTGCGATCTCGGCGGCTTCTTCGCCCGAAAGCTCGGCCAGCGCCGTCTCGAAATCCTTGGCTTCACGGAAGTTGCGATAGACCGACGCGAAGCGGACGTAAGCTACATCGTCGAGGTCGCGCAGATGCGCCATCACCGTCTCGCCGATGGCCTCCGACGAAATATCGCTTTCGCCGATGCTCTCAAGCTCGCGGACGATTTTCGATACCGTTTGATCGATGCGTTCCGGATCGACCGGGCGCTTGCGGCAGGCGATCTGAATCGAGCGCAACAGCTTGTCGCGGTCGAACGGCACGCGGCGGCCGGCGCGTTTGATGACGGTCAATTCGCGCAGTTGTACGCGCTCAAAGGTCGTGAAGCGGAAATTGCAGGTCAGGCAGACGCGGCGGCGGCGGATGACGGACGAGTCTTCCGTCGGCCGCGAATCCTTCACCTGGGTATCGAGGCTGTTGCAACTCGGACAACGCATTCCCTCACCCCTCGTAGATCGGGAACCGGCTCACCAACCGCCTGACCTTTTCCCGCACGCTCGCTTCTGCCTGGGCATCCTGATCGGTGCCGTTTTTCGACAGCGCGTCGAGCACTTCCGAAATCATCTCGCCGACCTGCCGAAACTCGGCGATGCCGAAGCCGCGCGTGGTCCCAGCCGGCGTGCCAAGCCGGACACCCGACGTGACCATCGGCTTCTCCGGATCGAACGGGATGCCGTTCTTGTTGCAGGTGATATGGGCACGGCCGAGCGCGACTTCCGCCACCCGCCCGGTCAGCTTTTTCTTGCGCAGATCGACCAGCATCAGGTGCGTATCGGTGCCGCCGGAGACGATGTCGAGACCGCGTGCCTTGAGCGTTTCGGCAAGCACCTTGGCGTTCTCGACCACGCTCTTGGCGTAAAGCTTGAACGACGGACGCAGCGCTTCGCCGAACGCCACCGCCTTGGCGGCGATGACATGCATCAGCGGACCGCCCTGCATGCCGGGGAACACCGCGGAGTTGAGTTTCTTCGCCAACTCTTCGTCGTTGGTGAGAATGGCGCCGCCGCGCGGCCCGCGCAGCGTCTTGTGCGTCGTTGTGGTCACGACGTGCGCATGCGGGAACGGGCTGGGATGCGCGCCGCCGGCAACGAGACCGGCAAAGTGCGCCATATCGACCATAAGATAAGCGCCCACCTCGTCGGCGATCTCGCGGAAGCGGCGAAAATCGATGATGCGCGGATAGGCCGAGCCGCCGGCAACGATGACTTTCGGCTTGTGCTCCTTCGCCAGCCGTTCGACCTCGGCCATGTCGATCAGATGATCGTCGCGGCGCACGCCGTAAGGCACGACCTTGAACCACTTGCCCGACATATTGACCGGGGACCCGTGGGTGAGATGGCCGCCGGCGGCGAGGTTGAGCCCCATGAAGGTGTCGCCAGGCTGCATCAGCGCCATGAACACTTCGGCATTCGCGGACGCGCCGGAATGCGGCTGCACATTGGCGAACGAGCAGCCGAACAGCTTGGTCACGCGCTGGATCGCCACCGTTTCGGCGATATCGACGAATTGGCAACCGCCGTAATAGCGCTTGCCCGGCAACCCTTCGGCATACTTGTTGGTCAGCACCGAGCCCTGCGCCTCAAGCACCGCTTTGCTGACGATGTTCTCGGATGCGATCAGTTCGATCTCATCGCGCTGTCGGCCAAGCTCGAGCGCAATCGCATCGGCGATTTCCGGATCGGTTTCGGCGAGCGAGGCCGTGAACAGGCCATCTTCCGCGGCCCTGGAATTGTGGGATACCGACATAGTCGCTCCTGACAGGAAAACGTCTCTTTGGGGGCTAAATACACCCCGCGCCGGGCCGATGCCAGCACGCAGGCGCAAGCCATGGATATTTCAGCGGATAACGCCGCTATATTTAGGGTTTTACCGCGGATTCGCCAGGGCGCAGATTTATAGATCGCCTTGTCCGCCATTCCCTCGCTAGCGAGCGCTTCGCCAATGATAGTCCGAAGCGATAGGGTGCCTTAGATAAGCGGTAAGGAAACAATGCATGACGAACGTCAACATAGTTTCGGGCAGCGCCGGTGAGACTTTCCAAGCCGGTCCCATCCAAATCCGTATCTTGGAGGACGGGTCCCGCACCGACAACCGGCTCGGTGCGGTCATGATCACCGTGCCACCAAAGGTCGATCAAATTCCGCCTCATCTTCATCGCATGCACGACGAAACTTTTTTGGTGATCAGCGGCAAGCTGAGATTCAGCGCCGGGAAAAACTCCTACGATGTCGCTGCAGGCGGCTATGTGGTTGTGCCCATCGGGGCACCCCACAAGTTCACGAACCCATTCGATGAACCCGCTGTATTTTTCAATTCCTTCACGCCGGCTTATTACGTAGATTACCTGCGTGAAATATCGCGGCTGGAGACCACCGGGCAGATCAGTAAGGAAGAAATCTTGAAGATCATGGCCCGCTACGCCACAGAGCCTGCGTAAGCAACACTGGGCGCCAGTCAGGCAAACCCATACAGCGCCTTGGCGTTGCCGGAGTAAATCTGCTGGCAGCGCTCCTTGCCGAGGTTTGCCGGCAGCGCCACGAACGGGTCGTCGAAATCCCAGTGCGGATAGTCCGACGAGAACAGGATGCGGTCGAAGCCGATCGCTTCCATGATGTCGGCGAGGTGCGCCGGATTTTCCGGCTCCTCCATCGGCTGGGTCGTGACCCAGAAATGATCGTGCAGGTATTCGGACGGTGCGCGCTTGAGATGCGGCAGGCTGGAGCGCATCCGCTTCCAGTTGCGGTCGAGCCGATGGCCGAGCGACGGAATCCAGCCGAAGCCGCCCTCGATGAACACCATCTTCAATTGCGGGAACGCTTCGAACACGCCTTCCGAGATCAGGCTGACGACCTGCGCCTGGCAGGCGTTGGAGTGTTCCGTCATTTCCTCGATGTAGAACGACGGCCAGCCGGTATTGCTGGCGGCGCGGCCGCTGTAGCCGAACACATGGACACCAACCGGCAGGCCGGCTTCGCAGGCCGCTTCGTAAATCGGCCAATAACGGCGGCGGCCCATCAGTTCGCTGGTACGCGTGAGCATCAGCACGTGGGCAAAGCGTTTGTCGCCGGCGCGCTTGCGGATTTCCGCGCGCGACGCTTCCGGGTCTTCATACGGCACGATCAGCGAGGCCTTCATGCGCGGATCGAGCTTGTTCCAATGATTGAGCTGGAACTCGTTGGCGGCGAACGCCAGCGCCGCGCTGTATTCGTCGTTCTGCTCGCCCTGCCCCGTGGGCGACAGCGGATTCATCACGGCGAAATCGATGCCGTAGCAATCGAGATACTGCTCCCGCATGAATTCGTAATTGCTCGCCGGCAATCCGCCATCCGGCGGCCAGGAGTCGCGGCGCGACGCCAGCGGCTGAGCCTTCGGATAAGGAAAGCCTTTGACATAGCCATGATGCGAACGCGCGCCGTAGGTCATCGCGTAATCCCACCAGCGATTGCTCATGTAGGGACGCAAATCCTCGAGCGAGCTCTTCGGATGAATGTCGCAATCGATGATGCTCAGCTTGGTGGCGCTTTTTTCTTTGGCGCTACGGTCGATCTGGCGGGCTTCGATGTTCATGGCGGCTCCTCCGTCACGGCGGAAGGCAATTCATTCGAACTTCAGATTAGCGGTTTTGACCAGATTCTGCCAGCGGGCGATCTCCTGGTTGAACCAGGCCTGCAATTCCTGTGGGCTGTCGCCCCAAGTGTCGATGCCGAGGCTTGTGAGCAAAGTTGTGACGCACACGACTGTCCATCGCATCGATCATCCTTTTGATTTTTGAAAGCCGTAAACAGGCCTCACACGACAACGATCCGGTCGACGAGAAGCTTCCAATTCCCCGGCGGCGGGGTTTTGCCGGAAAGCCAGGTGCCGGTGACTTTGCCTTCCCACTCGACCGGCAACACCATGCCGCGCAAAAACTTCGCCGCCATCTGCCGCGAGCTCCAGGCGACCACGGTGTCCGAGCCGGTCTCCCACCAGGCGTCGCCCGGCGCGAGATCGCGATGAGATTCGGCGTCCTGCTGCACATTGAAAGTGCCTTCGAGCAGGCAGCGGATGCCGGGCCCTGGATGTTGATGGCGGTCGGCGATGCGGCCGGGACCGGTGATGATCTGGTCGAGACGGAACAGCCATTGCGTTCCTTCGGGCATCGCAAGGCTCGTGATCACCCGTGACATGCGCAGGCTCGACAAAACCCCCTCGCCTTCGAGCAGTACCGGCGCCGCATTTGGCAATGCCAGCTCCCAGCGCCAGAGCTGACACCATTCGCCGGTCGGCTTCAGCGTAAATGCGCCATCGCGATATGCCGCTTGATCGGCGTTCATCATCTCGCCGTCGATGCCGGCGCGGCCGTGCCGCACGTAAAGCAAGCGATGCGCGGCGGGCAGCGGCGAAGCGCTCGCGCCGGCGGCACTTATCTGGTCATGATAAAGGTTGAGCGAAAATGGCATGCGAAGACTGTAGCCCGGATCGCGTTTCCGCAAAATCCGGATCGCAACCGGAGGATAAAGCCGATTAGAGCTTGGTCTGGGCGACGGCGGAGCCGCCGAGGCCGTCGCGGTTATAAATGTCTTCACGGAATTGCACGACGCCGTCGGACGCCGACCACGCGGTGACATAGACCCAGTGCAGCGGTATCGCCTTGGTCAGGTTCACGTTGACCTGATTTCCGGACGCGATCGCCTGATCGATCTTGTCCGAATTCCATCCCTTGGTTTCGTCGAGCAGCCATTCGACCAGGAGGCGCACGTTCTGAATGCGGCAACAGCCCGACGAGTTGTACCGGAAGTCCTCGCCGAACAGATTCTTGAGCGGCGTGTCGTGCATGTAGACGCCGAACTGGCTCGGGAAATTGATGCGAATGCGGCCGAGCGAATTGTGATCGCCGGGATCTTCCCGGAACATGTAGTGCACCGCGTCTTCAGAATACCAGTTGATCTGCGCCGGCGTCACTTCACGGTGCTGCCCGTCGTAGATGCGGATGTGGTTGTCGGTGAGGTAATCCGGCGTGTCCTGCATCAGCGGGATCAGATCCTTGCGGACGATCGACACCGGCACGGTCCAGAACGGATTGAAATTGATCTGGATGATCTTGCTGTTGATGTCGGGCGACGGGCGATCCGGCTTGCCGACCACGGCGATGTGGCGCTGCACCGCAACATCATTCTCGATAGCTTCGACGCGCGCCGCCGGAATGTTCACGACGACGTAGCGCGGCCCGAGATTGGTGGTGAGGGTCTTCAGCCGCTCGATATTGATCTTGAGCTGATCGCGCCGCGTCGCCGCCGGCACGTTCATCGCGTCAAGTGTCGAAGCGCGCACCTGGCCGTCCGAGGTCAGTCCGTGACGCGCCTGGAATCGCCGTACTGCTTCCTCGACATAGGAATCATAAACGTCGTTGCCGACGCTGCTTGCGTTCGGATCGAGATCTCCGGACGCCGAAAGCCTGGTGCGCAGGCTGGCGACGCTCGGGTTACGGTCGCCAATACGCAATTGCTCGACCGACGGCACGACCGGCCAGCCGCCGCGCGAAACAATGCCGTCGTAGGTTTGCACGGCCTGCTCGGTGATGTGCGCCGTTGCCGGCGACAGCGTGGGCGCGGACGCCGTCGGCATCCGGACGGTGCGGGAGGCCTGGTCGAAACCCTGACCCGGATTGCCGTTGCCGTCGTCGCCCATCAGGGCGTCAAGCGCCGCATCCTCGGCCCGGGCACCCGGGGCGAAAGCCCCGGCGAGCGCAGCCGCACCGGCCAAATGCTTGAGAATGGCGCGCCGGTGGGTCCCCGTCTGGCTGCCGTCGATCGATCCGGGCTTTTTCATCGTGCCTGTCCTGGGCAATAGCCGTCGCGTCGTCCCCAACGATGGCTTTACCATGCAACCCAGCGTCGCCAAAGACGGCGACGCGCCGACCTGCCCCCACCCGGTATGGCGCGCAAGGGGCAAATTTATGGCTGGGGCTCTTTGTGGAGTAGGGTCCTTTCGGAAACCGGAAGTCGACCCCAGGAACAGGTTCGAGGGAATGCTTTTTCCGGATCACGCTCAAACGCAAAAAGACCCCGGCATTTACGCCGGGGTTTTTAGTTCACGCCAGTACTTCGAGATCTCTGGCTAATGACCGCTCAGTTTAGAGCCGGTAGAGAATTTGGTCGGTCCAGAAGCGCTCGAGGCGATGCAGCGCCTTGTTGAGCACGCTGAATTCATCGGCGTTGATGCCGCCGACCTGTTCGACCGTCCGCACGTGCTTCTGGTAGAGCGTATCGACGATCTCGCGGACTTCATTGCCCTTGTCGGTGAGCTTGATGCGCACCGAGCGCCGGTCAACGCGCGAGCGTTGATGATCGAGGAAGCCCATCTCGACAAGCTTCTTCAGATTGTAGGAGACGTTGGAGCCGAGGTAATAGCCGCGCGTACGCAGCTCGCCCGCGGTCAGTTCCTTGTCGCCGATGTTGTACAACAGCAGCGCCTGCACCGAATTGATATCGGCGCGGCCACGGCGGTCGAACTCATCCTTGATCACATCGAGCAAGCGACGGTGGAGACGCTCTACCAAGGTCAGCGCCTCGAGGTAGTGCGGCCGGATATGGTCGAAACGCGCCTCACGCTCGGCGGGCTCGACCGTCTTTGCGACGGCTTTCATCATGACGCCTTTCCCAACTACTTTTTGTTTTCGACGGGCCCTGTTTCCCCCGCCGTATTCCGCGAAACTACGCCGCAGGGTCTAAGATCAGTTTAAATAACAGGCTAAAAATAAGGTTTATTCGCTGCTTTGGCGCGGAGGTTTATGCTTCAATTCAGGACGAATTCTTTGACAATTTATTCACCGAACCCGAATGGCTTGTTATCCTCACTTTCTCGATGAGGCGAAGAACTGAAATGTCGACTTTGGACAGCGCCTCCTCGGTTTGGCTACCGGATCGGGGATTCGATCCAGAGCAAACGAATCCGGCTTACCGACCCCCGCACAGAGAGCACCTCTCGGCCAAATCGGTGAAAAGCAACTGGTGTGCATTTACGGCGCAGCCAGCCCCGAGACAGACCAACGGCTGGTGCATCATCTGCTGGGCTGTACTTGGAGGTAGAGCGCACACCGATAGAACTATGTGGCGATAAGAATGTCGGATGCGGCAAAAAAAAGAAACGTCACTTTGGGTCGTAAGGAAAAATGGCGAAACGCGATGCCAGTTCGGCGAGCCTGGCGAACTGATCATACCTTGGATGTCAGCCAAGTACTTCCCGAAGAGCTGATGATCCCAAAAAACGGGCGTTACATTGCAAGATTTGGTGTTTGGTTGGTGCCTGAGGACAGCGCGCTGGCTTCTTGAGAAGGCTTCCGTTTCAGAGAAGTCAACGTGTTTGGCGAACCTCCCATCGCATTAGATGAAAGCAGCTCACAAAGCCAGATGCTCGAATTTCACTTAAGCCCTCACGCGGAGTATTCGGAAGTTTTGGTGATGGATCATTCGAAGTATGCGATACAACCACACAACTCTGCTTGCTGCTTTCCATCGTTCCCCAAGTAGTGGCTGGGCCCCAATTTCGAACGGTATTGCCTCGTAAGCTGGTCAGCGGAGACATTGAGAATGCCTCAAGCCTGATGATTTCCAGCCGCAAAAATTGGATGTGAAGATCACTCGTCACCGGGGCTTCCTGACCGTTCTGGCGGTGTTGCGGCCAAAACGTTGACCAGCGGTTGAATCCCATCTGGTGCCGCGTCACTGGCAAATAGCTCTTCACATGGTGGAACATCCAGCGAAACTGAGAGACCCTGTTTAATTTGCTAGTGAGCACCAGCAACCGGTCTCGATCTGCGCCGTAAACGCAGCAGACGTACAGAGCGTGCGATCGGCCGTGGTTGAACGTGAAATGGATTGCAAGGCGTAACTGGGGGCGAAGTTCAGAAGCAGGAAAAATGGTGGGAGAGGTAGGATCGAACCTACGAAGGCGTAAGCCAGCGGATTTACAGTCCGCCCCCTTTGCCACTCGGGACACTCTCCCGCACCATGGCGGGCCACTTAGACCGGCGACCCGGCCGAGGGCGCTATATGGTTGGATCGCTCCGACTAGTCAATCGAAATGGTCGAATTGCCAAGTGCATGAGCCCGTGACAGAAGCGGTCATGAGCGAACGGCCGTGGCAGAAAAGACCGCGCCCGCAAGGCCGCCGGTTCGGCGGAAAACCAGCGGACGCGACAGGGTACGCGGGGAACCCGGCGGCCCGGTCATCCTTTACGGCTGGCACAGCGTCACCGCGGCGCTCGCCAATCCGGCGCGTCATATCCGGCGCCTGCTCGCCACCGAAAATGCGCTGCGGCGTCTTACCGAAGAAGGCATCAAACTCGCGGTCGAACCGGAACTGGTGCGGCCCGACGCGCTCGTGGCGCGGCTGACGCCCGATGCGGTCCATCAAGGATTACTTGCCGAAGCCGATCCCCTGCCCTCGCCCGACGTCGAGGACATGCCGGCCACGGGTGTCGTGCTGGCACTCGATCAGATCACCGACCCCCACAACGTCGGCGCGATTTTGCGAACCGCCGCAGCCTTCGCCATAACGGCAATTGTCACCACGGCGCGCCACAGCCCGGAAGCGACCGGCGTGCTCGCCAAATCGGCCTCCGGAGCGCTTGAGCTTGTGCCGATTGTCACCGTGCAAAATCTGGCGCGGGGGCTGACGGCGCTGAAAGAACGCGGCTTCCTGCTGGTCGGCCTCGATAGCGACGCTCCGGACGATCTCGCGGCCATTGAGCTTCGCGCACCGCTCGCCCTGGTGCTTGGCGCAGAAGGCAAAGGACTACGGCAATTGACCGGCGAGACTTGCGATCGTCTCGCGCGGCTCGATCTTCCCGGCGAGATCAAAAGCCTCAATGTGTCGAATGCCGCGGCGCTTGCGCTTTACATCGCCAACCGCGCCATCAGCTAGGGCGTGGAGTCATTAGCGCTTATGGTACGCCATCGATGGCCGGTCGTCTGAACCCCATAGCCATCCACACACTGAGCAATTTCAGCATGAATTTTCCGGAGTGGCCTGGATAGTTGGCCATATCGTCGGACAAAATCACCCCCTCAGGTCGCTCGGCAGTCATCATCCGCATGGTCGCTGGCGGGATATCGTTGGGAAGGCGGCCGCGATAGACCGTGAGCCAGTGACCCTTGGTGAAGTCGAGGAACATGGCCGTGTTACAACAGCGCGCGTACATTCGCCTCGTCGGCGAACCCGGTTTTAGCCGTCGCTGCTCAAAAAGGTCCCCGCCCCGGACGCAACGTACTCGATCCTTGCGATAGAGAACGTAGTCTGTACCGCCATCCTCGGCCAAAATAGAATCGGCGCCGGGCACCGCTTGATGCCGGCGACCTGCCTCTTGGCAACTCGCGCAATAACAAATGCCCCGCAAAATTGGAGTCCCGACAATCTGGAGCTCGACTTTGCCGCAGCGACACGATGCCGATGTGCTTTCATTCGTCATTTCGCATCGCCTTCAATTTACCCTTGAACCCGGGTGCGGCCGCTTTGCACGATGGCGCGACAATTCTGTTGCGCTTATCTGAAATATGAAAAGCAGCACGCAAGCTAGAGCGCCGCTGAAATGCCAGCTACTTCGCCGACGAGGAAGACGAGGCTGGCTTCGCCTGCTCGGCGATTAATTTCTTCACCGCGGCGCGGATCGGTTGAAACGGACCCAACTTATGTTGTTCCGGATCGAAGTCATCCGCATAGGGACCATAAGGCGTGTCGATGGGCTTCTGCAGCCGGTTTGGGAAGTCACGATCCAACCCGGCCTTGTGTGGACGTGGCTGTGACTCGACGAAGGCCGCCACGTCCCACGCATCCGTATCCGGCACCGCAGGCTGTTGCCACGTGGCGCCGTTCGGCATGTTGCTGTGGACGAAGTTGGCAGCAATACCCAGTCGCGCCATTCCGGCACCGTCATTAAAGCTATCCGGTCCCCAGAGCGGAGGGATGACGTAACCCTGAGCATCGCCAGCATTGCCGACGCGCTGACCTTGTCCGTTGTCGCCGTGACAGGCGGCGCAGGTTTGAGCGTATACGGTGCGCCCATGCGCGGGATCGGCAGCGCGGGTGAGCTCGGTCATTGTCCCGGAGCCGCGGCCGGTTGTTGGCGCGCCGACCGCACGACCGGTCGATAAGAACATCATGTACGCGACCATTGCCGTTAACTCCGCGCCGCCGGCAGGGAGCATTTTGCCGTTCATGCTGCGCGTCATGCAGCCTTGGATGCGATCCTCGATCGTTCCGACACTGCCCGATCGGGCGCGGTAATTAGGAAAATCAGCGTAGACGCCCTGGAAAGGAAGCCCGAATTCCTTGGTGCCTGACTGAAGGTGGCAGTTTTGACACGTCAGATTATTGCCGGACCATCGTCGTGCTGGATCGGCAACTTCCGGGCCGATCAAAGATGCGGTCTTGCTGATCAGATCCCGACCATAACGGACCGTGCGTCCCCAATCGTTATCGGGGAGCTTGTCGGCATCCGGCACTGTCCATGGTGGCGCAGCAGCCGGCGCGGAGCTCGACGCGAGGGGCTCAGCAGCGCGCGCGTTCCCGGCGGCGCACACGAACAACAATCCAGTTGTCGCAAAAGCTGCGAGCAAGACGATATTTGATTTTGTCATCGCAGGTTTCCCGGTGACCGGCGAACGCGCAACCAAGAACCGATATTCCAGTCAGTTGCATCATCGCTTGGAATATTGGTCTTGAATAGAGCCCAATCGGCTTCGTCTGCATCAGCGCGATAACGGTCGATCGTAGCGCAGCTGAAAACACTCGTTGAGCAACGTCAGAAAGCCGCATCAGCAAAAACAAAGGCCCGCGACGAGCGCGGGCCTTTGCATTCTTCAGCGGTGGGCGGCGAACTCAGCCGCGCCAGTAGTGATGACCGTAGGACGGACGGCCGTAGTACGGATGACCGTAATAACGCGGCGCATAGTAAGCATGATGGTAGTACGGCCGCGGATAGTAGCGGTGCCCATACGATGGATAGTACGGGGGCGGCGCGTATTCCGCCTGCGGAGCGTAAGTGCGGTACGGCACCATGACGCCCGGGCCGGAGTAGTTCGGACCCTGGTTCGTGACATAAAGCGGCGCCGGTTGCGTGTAGACCGGAGTGCTCGCCATGCCGCAGGTGTTGCATGGATCGTAGGCGACCGGAGCCGGAGCGCCGCAGCCGCCGCAACCATTGCCCCAACTGGGTGTCGGCGCGACCGGCGGAACAAAGGTCATCGCCGCAGTCGGCGTGCCGCAAACGCCGCAACCGACATTGATCGGCGCGGGCGCAATCGGAGTTGCATAGACGATCGGCGCATAGGCCTGCACACCGCAACTGCCGCAACCCTGCGCGACCGGCGCAGGCACGTAATAAGTCTGTGCCGGGGCTTGGTAGCTACAGCACTGTGCAAACGCCGACGGCGCCATGCCGACGGTGAAGACTGTGGCCAGCGCCACGAAGACAGAACGATGGAACGACATGTTACTCCCTCTACAACTGCCCCGATGAGGAGGCGGATAAAGGCAGACCGGATTCGGCCCGCCAAACTGGTGGCCATCACGGATGATGGTGATGCGGTCCTCTTTGATTGCGATTGGATTCGATAGTCGGCGAATAGACGATCGGCGGCGTCGGGTACGGCGCATAGTTGGTGACTGGTCCTGGCGCCGATTGGCTGGACCAGCTGCGGAAATAGCTTGGCGCCGGTGGCGGCTTTGGCGCGCCAGGCGGCGGCACAATCTCAAGACGCCCATAACCGGGCTTGCGACCGTCGCGCGGGAAATACCCCGGCACGGAATTAGGCACGGAAACCTGCAGCGGCCGATAAACCACGGTGGGCGTCACCAGACCCGGCCGGTCGAGGCCGAACTCGCCTTCAACAATGCCCCACGAAGCGTCGACGCCATTGATCATCACCGGCACGTCGGGACGGCCGGGAATAACGATCTCCGGCTCGCGCTGCGCAAAGGCAGGCGAAGCAGTTACGGCAAGGATCGCCATCACGGCGAGTAAGCGCATCGAATAGCCCGGAGCGGTTCAACTCTTCAGGCAATTCTAAGGAAGCGGCGGCGGAAATTCGTTTAAATCCCGGCACTTTAGCAAGTGAATTGCGCGGTAAGATTAATCGCCCGTTCGCTCTCCGGCTCTGGTGGGTTCAAGAAAACCAACGACGCCCCCGACTTTAGGCTTACGACCTCCGGCGGAGAGACAGCGCCGCGCTCGCGGAATACGGTTTCCAAATGGAAAACTCTGCGTCCGCGTGTGTTGCAGCGCAGCGTAATTCCTAACGATTAAACATCAGGGGGATTCGTCCATGACGACCATGGCTGTGAACGCGCCGCGTTCCGGCGGAATGACAAGCGAACAGAAGCTTGTCATTTTCGCTTCTTCGCTCGGCACCGTTTTCGAGTGGTACGACTTTTACATCTACGGCACCCTCGCCGTGTTCCTGGCGAAATATTTCTTCTCCAGCGTGCCGGCGAACGTTGCTTTCGTCTTCACGCTGCTGGCCTTCGCTGCCGGTTTCGCGGTTCGCCCGTTCGGCGCGCTGATCTTCGGCCGCCTCGGCGACATGATCGGCCGCAAATATACCTTCCTGATCACCATGAGCCTGATGGGTATCGGCACGTTCTTCATCGGCGTGCTGCCGGGTTTCGCCACTTGGGGCATCGCCGCGCCGGTCGTGTTGATCTGCCTCCGCCTCGTCCAGGGTCTCGCCCTCGGCGGTGAATACGGCGGAGCGGCGATCTACGTCGCCGAACACGCGCCGGCGAACAAGCGCGGCTATTACACGTCGTGGATTCAAACCACCGCGACGCTCGGCCTGTTCATGGCGATACTGCTGGTGCTCGGCATCCGCACCTGGATGGGTGAGGCCGCGTTCGGCGATTGGGGCTGGCGGATTCCGTTCCTACTCTCCGCCATCCTGCTCGCGGTTTCGGTCTGGATTCGGCTCAAGCTCAATGAATCGCCGCTGTTCCAACAGATGGTTCAAGAGGGCAAGCAGTCCAAGCGGCCGCTGACAGAAGCCTTCGGCCAGTGGGACAATGCCAAGATCGCGCTCCTCGCGCTGCTCGGCGCGACCATGGGCGAAGCGGTTGTCTGGTACGGCGGACAGTTCTACGCGCTGTTCTTCCTGACCCAGACTCTGAAAGTGCCTGCGGTGACGGCGAGCATCCTGATTGCAGTCGGCCTTGCGATTGGCACGCCGTTCTTCCTCCTGTTCGGGGCGTTGTCTGACAAGATCGGCCGCAAGCCGATTATCCTTGCCGGCTTCGCGCTCGCCGTTGCGACCTACTTCCCGCTCTTCCAGGGCATCACCCACTTCGCCAATCCGAAGCTGGAAGCGGCGCTCAACGGCGCTCCGATCACGGTCACCGCCGATCCGGCCGAATGCTCGTTCCAGTTCAAGGCAACGGGCGTCGAGAAGTACACCACCGGCTGCGATACCATCAAGTCCGCGTTGGTGAATCTCTCGGTGAACTACAACAACACGGCGGCTGCGCCGGGCACCAAGGCCAGCGTGCAGATCGGTGATCAGACCATCGCCGCCGACGCACCGGACCTCGCAAAGACGATCGCGGCGGCAGTGAAATCGCACGGCTACCCGGCCAGCGCCGACACGAATGACATCAACTACCCGATGACGATCCTCTTGCTCGCCATCCTCGTGGTTTACGTCACGATGGTCTATGGACCGATCGCGGCATGGCTGGTCGAATTGTTCCCGACCCGCATCCGCTACACTGGTCTGTCGCTGCCCTATCACATCGGCAACGGCTGGTTCGGCGGCTTCCTGCCGGCGACCGTCTTTGCCATCGTGGCGACGACCGGAAATATCTACTCGGGTCTCTGGTATCCGATCGGTGTTGCGGCGGTGGCCTTCATCATCGGGCTGATCTTCCTGCCCGAGACGAAGGATCGCGACATCAGCAAGATCTAGTAATACGACAAATGAGTATGCGGGGCGGCCATGACGGCCGCCCCGCATTTTTTTGGTGAGCGGAATTTAGATCAGCCGATCTGCCGGGCGAGGAAATTACGCAAGGCCGCGACCAGTGCGCATAACGCGGCAAAGCCAAGAGCCGCGCCGGCAATTTCCGGCAAATTGGCCAGCACCGCAATCGAACGATCGCTTGCCGCAATTGTTCCATGCAGCGAAACGAATGTCTTAATCAACGCCGCGGCAACACCGATACCGGCACCATAAATCGCGGCGCGCGTGATCCGCCACGCCTCCGGCTTGTCCGGTGACAGATAGAACGACGGCAGCATTGCTATTCGGTCGCTCCCGCGAGGGTCATGCTTGGGCTCCATCGACTTGGCCCGACAAGGTAATGGCTCCCGCCTCACCTGTCAGGTGGGATGACGGCGCAGACATTTAGCCGCGCTGGTAGACGACGGAATACTCTACTAACATCCGGCCCGCTCGTGGTTCTTTGCTTCAAGCATTCGTGCAGGGTGCCTCCCAAAACGGGAGGCGAATGTTTGAAGCGGACCGCTGGAGAGGAGCGCCGATGGAAACGGACGTGCTGCATTCTGCAGCAAGCGCCCTGCTGATCATCCTCGACCCAATACGGATGCTCTACCTATTCGGCGGTGTATGCATGGGCCTCTCGCTCGGCATATTGCCGGGCATCGGCGGGATCGCCGGAACGGCGCTGCTGCTGCCGTTCACTTACAATTCGATCCGCCGACCGCTTTCGCGCTGCTGCTCGGCCTCGGCGCGACCACGACGACGGCCGATCCGATCTCCGCGATTCTGTTCGGCGCTCCCGGTCACGCGGCGTCGGCGGCGACGACGCTCGACGGCTATCCGATGACCCGCCGCGGCGAAGGCGGCCGCGCGCTCGGCGCTTCCTACATGGCGGCCTTGATCGGCGGCCTGTTCGGCGCGGCGCTGATGGCTGTGGTCCTGCCGGTGCTGCGTCCGCATCATCCTCTATATCGGTTCGCCGGAACTGCTCGGCATCGCCGTGTTCGGCATTTCCATGGTCGCGGTGCTGTCGGGCAATGCGCCGCTGCGCGGCCTGACCTCCGCGTGTTTCGGCATGATGCTGGCGATGATCGGCACCGATCCGCAGACCGGCACGCTGCGCTGGACGCTGGACAGCCTTTATCTCTGGGAAGGCCTGCCGCTGGTGCCGCTGACGCTTGGCATTTTCGCGCTGCCGGAACTGTGCGACCTCGCCATCGGCCGCACCACGATCGTGCAGCAAGGCATGATCGATACCAAGACCGGGATGCTGCTCGGCGTGCAGGATTGCATGCGCAATTGGTTGCTGATTCTGCGCTGCTCCTGGATCGGCTCGGCGATGGGCGCGATCCCCGGCATCGGCGCCTCGGTGATCGACTGGATCTCCTACGGCCACGCGCTGCGCACCGAGAAGGGCGCGGCGCAGACCTTCGGCACCGGCGACGTGCGCGGCGTCATCGCCGCCGAAAGCGCAACCAACGCCCGCGAAGGCGGCGCGCTGGTGCCGACTGTCGTGTTCGGCGTGCCGTCGAGCGCCGGCATGGCGATCCTGCTCGGCGCCTTCCTCATCCACGGACTGGTGCCCGGTCCGGAAATGCTGACCAAGCATCTCGACATCACCTATTCGATGGTGTGGAGCATCGCGATCGCCAACATTCTCGGCTCCGGCCTGTGCTTCGCGTTCAGCGGCCAGTTCGCGAAGATCGCGACGCTGCGCTACACGCTGTTCATGCCCGGCGTGCTGTGCCTCATCTATATCGGCGCCTTCGAAGCATCGCGGAATGGGGCGACGTGTTCTCGCTGTTGTTCTTCGGCGTGCTCGGCTGGGCGATGAAACACTTCCAATGGCCGCGGCCGCCGCTGGTGCTCGGCTTCATCCTCGGCGAAGTGATCGAGCGCTACATGTTCATCTCGATCGAGCGCTACGGCATACAGCTGGATGCTGCGTCCGGTCGTCGTGGTGATGTTCGTTATGGCGGGGCTGACCCTGCTGCGGCCGTTGCTGCAGGACGTGCGCAGCCATGGCGGCCTCAAGCCATGGTCTCGCAATGGGGCCAGCCGCAGTTCGCGGTCAACAACCTGTTTGCCGCCGCCCTGCTCTGTCTGTTCGTCGCGATGCTTGGCGAGTCGTTCGAATGGACGTTTGCCGCCCGCATCATCCCGACCATCGTCGGCACCGGCGCGATCCTGTTTTGCGCCTCAGCCTGATCAACGACGTGTTCGGCCTGCACGATCGTCAGGGCGCCACAGCTACCGCAGCCGAGGGCAAGGCAGCGAAAAAAATCCACATGGACATCGCATCAAGACCACTCACCTGCCCGCCAAAACCATCGTCACGCGCGGATTTCTGTTCTTCGGCTGGATGGCGGGCTTCCTCCGCTAGCATGGCGCTGATCGGGCTTATTCCGACCGTGCCGATCTTCATCATCGCATTCATGCGGCTCGAAGGCCGCGAGCCATGGAAGATCGTCATTCCCATGGCGGCATCGGTGGTGCTGTTGATCTATGTCGTGTTCGATCAGCTCCTCGCCATTCCGTGGCCGCCGACGCTCGCTGGAACGCTATTTCCGGCACTGCACGCAATACCGAGCGTTTAGAGCATGATCCGGAAAAGTGGATGCCGGTTTTCCGAGAAGATCATGCGTTGCAAAACATCCAGACCGTGATCCGATTCAATTTGACGGGATCATGGTCTGGCGGGCTCACTTCAGCCGATCGCGAATTTTCTCAAGCCCGGCTTTTGCGCAACCGTCGTCGAGATTGCCTCCCGGTGCGCCGGCAGCGCCAATCGCGCCGATGACTTCGTTGTCGAGCTTGATCACAACTCCGCCGGGAAAGAACAGAAGGTGTGGCAGTTTGGCGAGCGGGGTGATCTCTCCGCCCCCCTTGGCGCGTTCGGCGATCGCCATCGTGTCGCTCTTCAGGCTGGCGCTGGTGTAGGCCTTGTCGTGCGCGCTATCGAGCGTGTGGATGCCCGCGCCGTCACCGCGTACCGCCGCGATCGTGGCGCCGTCGGCATCGACCACCACGGCCGTCTCGAAATAGCCACCCTTGGCGCAGGACGCGACAGCTTCGCTTGCCGCCTCAGCCGCGAGCGCGGCTGGAATACGATGGGTCGCCAGCGTTTGCGCCGAAGCGGCCGAGGCTAGCATCGTACCCGCGGTGATAAGCGTTAGCCTGATTGATCGATTCATCACGCGTCTCCCTGACAAGATTGTGAGTAATGCGACACTGTCTTGCGCTGATGCTATACCCGGCACGCCGTCTTTGACCATGCGCAGAAGGGAGCCGCAGGCATCGATCCAATGAATGATCAGCCATCTTCGCCGGAAATCCAGAATCTGACCGGCGAAGGGATCGAGATCCGGCCGCTCTTGCTGTTCTTCGCACTGGTTTACGTGGTCGAGGGACTCGGCCAAATCGGCGGACTGATCGCGCAGCCTTTGAATTATTATCTGAAGACCGCGCAAGGCTGGACGCCGGTTCAGATCGCCGCCTTCGTCTCGTTGTTCAACCTGCCCTGGATCATCAAGCCGCTTTACGGATTGATTTCCGATTTCGTCCCGTTGTTCGGTTATCGACGCAAAAGCTACCTGGTGCTTGTGAACGTCGCTGCGATTGCTGGTTTTCTCTCGGTCACGCAGCTCGCCGCGCCGGGTAACCTGTTCATTGCGTTGACGGTCACTGCTTACGCAATGGCGATATCGAGCACGCTCTGCGGAGCGGTGCTGGTGGAGAACGGCCAGCGTCTTCACGCGAGCGGAAGCTTCGTCAATCAGCAGTGGCTCTGGTTCAATATCGCCGCCATGGCGGCTGCACTCGTCGGCGGCCAGCTTGTTCAACGCTTGTCGCCGGAAGGAGCGCTGCATGGCGCTGCGGCCATCATCGCTGTCGCGCCCATCGCAGTTATTGCCGGCGCGTGGTTTCTCGTTCCTGAGCGAAAGGTCTCAATCAATCTTGCGGGAATGAAAGACACGTTCGAAGGCTTGAAAGCATCGTTCAAGCGCCGCGAACTGTGGCTGATCGCGGGATTTATTTTTCTGTACAGCTTCAGTCCAGGATTGAGCACGCCACTCTATTTCACCATGACCGACAGCCTGCACTTCTCCCAAGGCTTTATCGGCATTCTGGGTTCGATTTCGGCTGCAGGCTGGGTCGTCGGCGCGCTGCTTTATCGCCGGCTGTTCGGCGAACTCACCCTGAGAAGGCTTTTGAACCTCAGTATCCTGTTCGGCACGCTGACCACGCTGGCCTTCGTGTTTCTGTCAAACGAAGTCACAGCGGCAATAATCTATTTTTGTGCCGGCTTCGCCGGGATGCTGGCCATGGTCGCGCCCCTTACGCTTGCCGCCGATTACTGCCCGCCTCGCGCCGAGGGTTTTGCCTTTGCCGTTCTCATGTCGGTCAGCAATCTGGCATCGACGCTTGCCGACAATATCGGTTCGTTTCTCTATGCGCATCTGTTCGACAATAACTTAAGGCCGCTGGTCCTGATCTCCGCGGCATTCACAGCCTTCGTTTTCGTTCTTGTGCCCCTTCTGCGGCTCGGCGATAAAAAACAGGGTGAGCCTCGGCAAGCGTAGCTCGGGCGTAGTCTTGGAACGTAATGGGGTTTGGCAACGTAACGGAAATGGAACAATCTCGCTGAGGGTGCGTTAACCGCTGCAAAATCAATTCTGGTGCCTGGTCATGCGAAAGATCGGCCCTTTTCTCGCCATTGCCGCGCTTGTTACTCCGCTTTTTTTGATACCGACCGAAAGCCACGCCTTCGGCGTCAGGCTTGGCCCGTTTTATTTCGGCTTCCCGTCGGGACACCGCCGCTGGCACCACAGCAGTCACCCGAACGATCTTCGTGACGAAGCGAGCCTGAATACCGGCGCGCAGACCAGGGCCGGCGGTTTGATGTCGCCGCTGATCTATCCGGTTCTCGCGCTGCCGGCTCTATACGGAGAGATATTCCCGCCGCCGGCCTCCTCGCCGTGGCCATTCAGTTATGACGCAATTTTCCAGGCTGCGTTTGCGAAAGCCCCGTCGGATCAGAATGCGAACTCCTGCCCGCAACTTGGCGGCCGATCACTTGTTGCCGAACGTATCAAAAGCGAGATCAGGCCGACGCCCGGCCAGATGCCGTCGTTGCAGAAACTTGGCGGCGCGCTGAGTTTTGCTTCCGATTATCTGACCAAGGCCTGTCCCACCGATATTCCGCAAGACCCGGCTGGGCGCCTGCAATTGATGGAATGGCAGATCGAAAAGGTCGCCGAGTCACTCGATATGGTTCGTCAACCATTGCAGGATTTCGAAGGATCGCTGAACGATGTCCAGCGCGCCCGCTTCGCGCCACCTTCAACCGCCGCGGCGGCGGTTCATCCCGACCGGCCGGATAATATGGGGGCCGACTGTGCGGCTGCGCCGACAAAAGTCGACAGCTCGATTGAACAGATATCGCTAGCGATCGAACCCACGGACGCGCAGCGCGACGCCATGAATAATCTCAAGCAGGCGTTTCGCAATGCGGCGAGCGAACTTGACTCCAATTGTCCGGTATCGTCATCGCCCGACCCGCTGGCGCGGCTTGAAGCAACCGAGGCGCGTCTCGATGCGACGTGGCGCGCCCTGGTGTCGATCCAGGTTGCGCTCAACGATCTCGAAAAGAATTTGAACGACGATCAGCGCGCGCGTCTCTACTCCACCGACTTCGCCGCCGCGCAGTAACAAGCGCCGTTATTCAGTTCTGGAAGAACCTGTTGGGCGGCCGCGGGAGACCGAGATTTTCCCGCAGCGTCTTGCCCTCATATTCGCGCCGGAATATGCCGCGCCGTTGCAGTTCGGGAACGACCTGATTGCAGAAATCCTCAAGGCCGCCGGGAAGGTAAGGAAACTGGATGGTGAAACCGTCGGAGCCTTCGGTCTCGAGCCACTCTTCCATCTCGTCGGCAATCGTTTTCGCGGTGCCGACCATGGCAAGGCCGGAATAGCCGCCGAGACGCTGGGCGAGCTGGCGGACGGTAAGGTTCTCGCTTTTCGCCAGCTTGATCGTGCGCTCGCGCCCGCTCTTCGACGCGTTGGTTTCGGGAACGTCGGGCAACGGACCGTCGGGATCGAACTTCGAGGCATCGTGGCCAAGCGCCATTGACAGCGATGCGATGGCATTGGCGTAGTTGACCAGACTGTCGAGCTTGGCACGTTTCGCTTTCGCCTCATCCACCGTATCGCCGACAACAACAAAACACGCCGGCAAAATCTTCATGTGCTCGCGATTGCGGCCGAGCTTTTCCATCCGACCTTTGATGTCGGCACAAAACTCCTGCCCGGCCTTAAGATTACTCTGTGCGGTGAACACCGCCTCCGCCGTTTCGGCTGCAAGCTGCCGGCCCGCTTCCGAAGCGCCCGCTTGCACGATCAACGGCCAGCCTTGCACCGGACGCGCGATATTCACCGGGCCGCGCACCGAGTAATACTTACCCTTGTGATCGAGCACGTGCATCTTCGACGGATCGAAGAACACGCCACTCTCGACGTCGCGGATCCAGGCATCGTCTGCCCAGCTGTCCCATAGTCCCGTCACGACATCGTAGAATTCGCGCGCGCGGCGATAGCGCTCGGCATGCTCCATGTGCTCTTCCAGGCCGAAATTGAGCGCGGCGTCCGGATTGGACGTGGTGACGATATTCCAGCCAGCGCGCCCGTTGCTGATGTGGTCGAGCGACGCGAACCGGCGCGCGATGTGATACGGCGCATCGAACGTGGTCGACCCGGTTGCGACGAGACCGATGTGATCGGTGGCCTGGGACAGCGCCGACAGTAGCGTAAACGGCTCCCACGACGTCGAGGTATGGCTGCGCTTGAGTGCGTCGATCGGCATGTTGAGCACGGCCATGTGGTCAGCCATGAAAAACGCGTCGAACTTCGCCTGTTCCAGTTTCTGGATGGATTCTTTCATATGGGCGAAGTTGAAATTCATGTCGGGCCATGCGCCCGGGTAGCGCCATGCGCCGGTATGGATCGAAGCCGGGCGCATAAACGCGCCGAGACGCAACTGACGTCCGGAAGCCATGGGAAAATCCTCTGCTGATCTATCAAGCCGCGATCCGGAAGATCGCCCGGTGCCATTGTCAAATATAGCGACGCCGGGCAAAGCGCACCCCTTCTCCTTTCAAAATAAGAAAAGGACCGCCCGGGATCCCGGACGGTCCAAAATGGCCATGCTCCTCTACGAGGATTTCACGGCATTTTCATCCCCAGCGGATCGCAATCGCGCCGGCGATCGAACGCGGGCGTGTGCGCAGCGCATGCCCGTCGTTACCGGATTCGACGACCCAGTTGCCGTCCTGTTGTCCGACAATCTTGCCAACATGGTGCGGCCAGACCACGACGGCACCGACGCCGACAGGTCCGGAATGGCCCCAATGAGACCAGTTGCGCGCGAGGTTGTATTCCGGTCCGGGATCGCCGCTGACAAGCTGCCGCATTTCCCAGCCGCACCACGCCGACGGACGGCCACCAAGACCTCCTTGGTACGCGGGGGCTGCTTGGTACGTGGTTGCTTCCGCACCATTCCAAGAACCACCTGCGGATTGCTGCGCCGGAAGACGACGACGACCGCGCGGGTAGGCCGCCTCTTCCGCGCCATTCCAAGAACCGCCGGCGAATTGCTGCGCCGGAAGACGACGACGACCGCGTGGGTAGGCCGCCTCTTCCGCACCATTCCAAGCGCCGGCGAATTGCTGCGCCGGAAGACGACGACCGCGTGAGTAAGTCTCCTCTTTCGAATCATTCCAAAAACCGCCGGCGAATTCCTGCGGCTGGCTGTTTTGATAAATTGACCGTGACCCATACCGCGATGCCTCGCGATGCAGGCCATGATGGCGATGATAATCTCGTGCTTGTGCGGATTGCGCAAACACGAATGTCGCCGCGATAGCGGCGGCTGGGATCGTCATCAACTTCATTACGCATTACTCCTAAGTTGGTTTCGAAGTTCGACTTTTTGCTTTGCCCATGGCCACAAAAACGAACCCCGCCAAACCGTGAGGTCAGGCGGGGTCAAGCAGCCAAAGAGGCGCGTGTCATACCAACAATCGCGCAATCGTCATGGTCCGCATTTGCATGACTAGGTGCCCGCTTCCGGGACGCCCGCGCCAAATTTTGGCCCCTTTGTCACCGGCCGGAAAATGCGGCACGGGCGCCTTACTTGTTAATTTGTTTGCTGAGTTTTGTTTGGCTCTAATGAAGCAGCAACGCTGCAAACCTGCGCACTCAAGCTCTTGCAAACCGGCGATTTGAAGTGCAAGCGTGTACGTCAAACGCAAACATTTCTGGAGTTTTTCTAATGTCGATGACAGCACCGGCTCCAACCCATGAAGCCGATCCGCACGCGCCGCGCCGGGTGCGTCACGAGACGGCCCGCCGCCGCTCCCTGACCGTCAAGAACGTCGAAAAAATATCAGCGCACATGATCCGCGTGACACTGACCGGCGATCTTGAAGGCTTCAACAGCCTCGGTTTCGACGACCATGTGAAATTGTTCTTTCCCGACGGCACGACCAACGCTGAAGGCGCGCCGACGATGCTCGCACGCGATTTCACGCCGCGCCGTTATGACCGCGTGGGCAATACGCTCGAGATCGATTTCGCCATTCACGATGCCGGCCCGGCGACGCGCTGGGCGACAGAGACGAAGCCCGGACAAACGCTCGCCCTCGGCGGACCGCGCGGTTCGTTCGTCATCCCGATCGCTTATGACTGGCACCTGCTGATCGGCGACGAGACCGGACTACCGGCGATTTCACGGCGGCTTGCCGAACTTCCCGCCGATACGAAAGTGGTCGTGCTGTGTGAAGTCGACGGCCCAGCCGATGAACAGAAATTCGAGACCAAGGCCGACGTGACCGTGACATGGGCGCATCGCAACGGCGCGGCGGCCGGCAGCGGAGAAACGCTTTCCAAAGCGCTCGCGGCGCTGAAGATGCCGGCCGGCGACTACTATGCCTGGGTGGCCTGTGAGTTGCTGGTCGCCAAGGACTTGCGGCGGCAGCTCATCGCCGACCACGGCGCCAATCCGAAATGGATGCGCGCCGCCGGCTACTGGCGCCGCGGTGCAGTCGCCGTGCATGAGGTGCACGACAGCTAATCGGGATTCCCCTGGCGGATAAATCTGTATTATAAGGCGCGCAAGCCGGATTAGCTCAGCGGTAGAGCAGCGGTTTTGTAAACCGTTGGTCGGGAGTTCAATTCTCTCATCCGGCACCAGAAAAATCAGGATCTTCTTACATTATGGCTGCGAAAGCTGCGGGCCGTCGTAGTGGCATGGCCGTTTCCAAGGGGTCGAGTTAGTACCGGCTTGTTCCATAGTTTGAGCCTGCTCCGGACGGACCCGTTTTCGGAGAGCAAGCATTGGTTCCCAGCAGAAAGTTGGTGGCCAAATCTCTTGCAGCTTCGGGCATGCCGTATGTCATTCGACAAGACGACCCCATTGCCGCGCTTACGGAACAGTTTGAAGCGACACGGGTTGAAGTCTTTTTTGATCGTTCTCCCGGCGACTTGGCCGGCCAAGGGCCTCGCGGTTATCTAAAGCTCGCAACTCCCGCCGCGGGGCCTTCGCTAAGGAGCGGTGTTTGGGCGCGACATCGCCGTCAGATGCCGGCTCAGTAATCGAAAAGAAAAGATGACTCAGTAAGCTCTCTCAGACTGAGCAAGCGCGTACGCAAACGCCTGCCGGCTCATTTCAAACCTATCGAGACAAACCAAATGAATGAGAAATTGCCTGCGCCGTGCGAGACCTGTCGTGGCTCAGGGTTGCGCCACGGAAGCGTATGCAGCGAGTGCCAAGGCAAAGGCTATCGCTTATTCATCAACGGACAGCAGGTCCCAATCAGACACGAAAAGCCGCAGAGGTGGCAACGCAATCGCCCAGAACAGCAGCGGAATAACGTCCGCAAAACCGGGACAAGACCGGCGTCTTACAAATAAAGCGACGAGCGAGCGGACCCGGCCCGTGACCCGCAACTCGTTGCGCGGGCAGCCCGGCGCGGGTTACAAATTGTCGTGGTCGAAACCGGCCTATCGACCGTAACAAGCGTTGGTTCATACGCTGGCTCGTAACTTCAGGGATAAGCGTTGATGAGTTTTGTCTTGATTCTGCACTTCATGCTGAACGGCCACGTTCATACGGTCGATACCGGCCGTACGTTTTCCTCAAAGCAAGAATGCAACGTCGCCGGGGAGCGGGCCAAGGGCTATGCGAATTTGGCGCCGGGCGAGCGATATTCATTCTCCTGCAGCCCAAGGTGAAGTTCAGATTTCGAAACTGACCGGATTTGTTACTGCGAGGTAACGCAGCTCGCGCGCTTTTAATAAGCAAATGAAAACTGTCGCTAGCCATAACCGCTGGCATTCAAGTCTCGCGCTGCGGCCCCGGTAGAAGCATGATCCAGACAAACAAAATCGTGTTTTTGTTCGACGTCGACAATACTCTTCTCGACAACGATGCTGTCCAGGCTGATCTGAGAGAGCACTTGGCCGAGAACTACGGCGTCGCAGCGCGCGATAGTTATTGGACAATTCTGGAAAAATTGCGAAGTGAATTAGGATACGTTGATTATCTGGGAGCGCTGGAGCGATTTCGATTGGAAGAGATGTACCGGCCTGACGTGTTGCGCATGTCAAGCTGGCTTATCGACTATCCATTTTCCGAGCGCTTGTACCCAGGAGCTCTCGACGCCGTACGGCACGTGCAGCAATGGGGAACGGCCGTGATCCTCTCTGACGGCGATGCGGTCTTCCAACCCCGCAAGGTGGAACGATCGGGGCTGTGGGAGGCGACCGGCAGCCGCGTCCTCATTTACATCCATAAGGAACGCGAGCTGCAACACGTCGAGCGCCTTTACCCCGCCGATCACTATGTGCTGATCGACGATAAATTGCGCATCCTCGATGCGGTGAAGGAAATCTGGGGCCAAAAGGTGACTACGGTTTTCCCGAAACAGGGTCATTATGCGCTCGACCCACAAGCATTGGCCGATTATCCGCCCGCCGACATTGAGCTCGCCAGGATCGGAGATCTTGTCAACTGCCCCTTGGAGACATTTCTGAAACGAAACTAAAGAAGTCCCGTCCTGTAACGTCGTTAGCGAACCGAAAGATACGCGCCGGTTACGCCAGCGCTCCTCAATACTACACCACGTTTCCTAGGTTTATCGGAACGGCCACCCTAGCTGTTTGTTGGTCCTCGGACTTCGAACACTGGAGAACAAAAATGAAGAAGCTGGCAACTGGAACTTTTGCTGCGCTTTTGATCGCGGCAACCACCTCACTCGCGATGGCACAGGGTCATCATAGCAAGCGTTACTACAATTACGCCGGCGGCCCTAACGCCCAGAGCCAGGATTACAACACCGGCCCCTCTTCAATGAATTCAGGTATTGATCAAGAGCGCTAATATACCTGCTGCTGCCTGATGAAGAGCCCGCTGGAACAACCCAGCGGGCTTTCTCTGTTCTGCTACTGCACGTGCGTCAAATTCAGACGCTCCAGTAGCGCGCCCCATTTCTCACTCTCCGCCTTCATAGCGGCTCTAGTTTCTTCCGGCCCGAGCGGTGGATTGACGACAGTGAGATTGATTGCCGTGATCTTTTCCGACACTTCGGGACTCTTGAAGACCTCAACAAGACTGCCGTGAAGCCTGTCGATCACCGCCTTCGGCGTTTTTGCCGGCGCCGCCATCATATGCGAAGACACCGCCTCAAAATCCGGAGCGTGAATCACTTCGGCGATGGTCGGCAGGTCCGGCAGCTGTGGCATGCGAGTGAGCGCGCTCACACCAAAGGCTTTCAATTTTCCAGCCTTGATGAGCGGCACGGCGACGGAGGGGTCGGAGAAGATGCAATTAACGGTCCCGGTCATAACATCGCTGGTGGCCTGCGCCATGCTCCCTTTGTAAGGCACGTGGGTTAGATCGATGCCGAGTTTGATCTTGAAAAGCTCACCCGCCAGCTGCGGCACGCTGCCGACACCCGTCGAGGCAAATGTCAGCTTGCCCGGATCCTTCTTGGCCGCTTTCACCAGTTCATCGATTGAATTGACCGGAGAGTCAGTAGCAGTCACGAGAATGAATGGAACTTTCAGATAGAGCGCAATCGGCGCGAAGTCGGCAACCACGTCGAACGGCAGCTTCTTGTAGTAGTTCGGATTGATGGCGAAGAGGCCGCTGGACGTGACAAGCAGCGTGTAACCGTCGGGATTGGCGTGGGCTACGTCTTCGGCGGCAAGGTTGCCGGCCGCCCCGCCGCGATTTTCGACGATGAACGGCTGGCCGAATAGCTGAGACAACTTCTGCCCGTAGAGACGCGTAACCACATCCATCGCTCCGCCTGCCTCGAGCGAAACGATGGCAGTGATGCGGCTGGCAGGATAGTCGGCCGCCATCGCGAAGCTGCTGCAGTACGTCGCCGCAGTGCCCGTGGCCAGTATTTGTGCAAATTGCCGACGATTGTAGATCATGCGTCCTCCCCTGGTGGCCTATTGTTGAGCGGTGGTCCGCTGTTGTGGCCTGAAGTAATAGTATTTTGAGCACGTTCGACAATCGCGCGGCAACCCGGCGACGTTGCAGAGCGGTGAGGAACTACGAGCAGCTTTTGGTGTTAGTGACTGGGAGCGACTTGATATTCGGACAGTCGCCATGCCCTTCCCCTTTACGCAACAAGCCGTTCTTGCCGTCCTATTGCTGGCGGCCACAACTGTGGCATCAGATGCTCAATCAGAAGTCCCGATGTCGTCTGGTACGCTGAATTCGGCGCAGCCCTATACCGTTCAGCAAACTCCGGAACAGTCCGTGTCGCCGGGCAATCCCAATACCGCCCCGGGATCAACGCTGGGATCCGCCGGCACCAATCCGATTACCGGAAAGCCCTGTCTCGGCCAGGGTTCGACCGCGACGACAAGCGGCTCCAATACGCTTCCAGGCAACGGCGCGTCCGGTATCATAGGCTCTTGCTAAGCGCGATCCGGAAAGTACTAACGACCTACAGCGTCCGCTGCTTTTGGCCGCATTCCTTGCACTTGTATTCGACGCGGGTCTGCCCCGGCTCTGCCGAAACACGATTGGGCGCACCGCATTTGCCGCACACGGCCTCAATGCGCGTATTACCCTGCTTGACGCTGACCGTTTTACGTTCCATCGCCTCTTTGACGAGGCGTTCGGCCTCTTGGCGCATCGCTTCTTTGGACATGACGGGCTTTCCGGGTTGCCGAGGCTACGCTCCTACATGCGAATAAGCGCATTCGCAATGCGCTTGTCAGAAGCAAATCGTACTGACGACTTTGCCCCGTTTGTCCTTCACCACATACGGGCACTTCATGCGGTCCAGAGCGGCTTTGGCGTCTTCGTTACCGAGCGCCGCGGCTTGCTGATAATAGGCCTTGGCGGCATCGGTATTTTTCGGTCCGCCCCGCCCGGTTTCAGCGAAGTTGCCGGCCCAATCCAAAGCCTGGGCATGCCCTTGCGCAGCGGCCTTTTCGAATAGCGCGCGCGCCGCGGCGTCGTCTTTCGGGCCGCCGGTGCCCTCGGCATACATCACGCCCAGTTGAAACTGCGCCTCGGCGGAATTTGCGTCCGCCGCTTTCTGGAGCGCGCTTCGGGCTTCGGCGGGATCTGAAGGCAAGCCACCACTACCGGATAGCGCGAGAAGGCTGGTTGCGCCACGCGGATCGCCAGCGGCCGCTGCCCGCTCGAACAGGCTTCGCGCTTGCTGCTGATCCGCCGCCACACCATTACCGTTTTGCAGCAGAAGTCCGAGCTCGACCATCGCCGCGGTGCTGCCCTTATCGGCCGCCTTGCGATAGGCGGCGACCGCTTCGGGAAACTTCTGACCGGCGGCATAAGCGCGGCCGAGTTCGAACATGGCTCGGCGCGACGATGGCGCCGCCGTTTTGCAATATTTGATGGCGATCGAAACATCGGAGGGCGCGATCGCGCTCGCACCTTTAATGTCGGCAGGCTTGTCAGGATCGGCGGGGTCGGCGGCGACCCGGTCGCACAATACCAGATCGGCGGATTGGGCGTGCGCTGGCGCTTGCACCGCGGCAACAACCAGCATCATCACACCGAGAGGCAGAACCAGATAGACGCTCTTCATAACCATAATATTATCATGCTTTCACGGCATGTTGCGGACTGCTTTTGCAGTGATTGCTTCGTCAGCGAAGGAATAACCCGAGGTTCGGGGGGTTGAAAAGTGATGCCGATATTAAGCCGTCGCTCCCTGCTCGCCGGAACTGCTGCCACTGTTCTCACTCCCGGCGCCGAACGCGCCGCGGCGACAGCGCCACCGGCCGGCAAGCAAGCACCTGGCATTTATCGTTACACCATCGGCTCGTTCGAGATCACTGCGCTTTACGACGGCATCTGGTACCGGCCGATCACGGATAAATTCATCCGCAACGCACCGTTCACCGAAGTCGAGCATGCACTCGACATGGCCTATATGCCGCATGACAAGCTGGAGACGCCGTTCACGACGCTGATCGTCAATACCGGCAAGAAGCTGGTGCTGATCGATACCGGAACTGGCGGTCAGATTTCGCCAACCGCCGGAATGATCGGCGACAATCTTGCTGCCGCCGGCATTGCCACAAAAGACGTCGATCAGATCGTCATCTCGCATTTCCATCCTGACCATATCAACGGCATCAAGGACAAAGACAATGCGCTGGTGTTTCCCAACGCCGAGATCATGGTGCCAGCCACGGAATGGAATTACTGGATGGATGAAGCCAACCTGAACGCAGCGCCAGCGGACCTGAAACTTACCTTTCGGAATCAGCGTCGGATTTTTTCCGACATTGCACCGCGCGTCGCCCGGTTTGAGCCCGGCAAAGAGGTCGCGGCGGGCATTGAAGCGTTGCCCGCGCCTGGCCACACACCGGGCCATACCGTCTTTGCCATTCATTCCGGCGACCAATCGCTGCTGGTGCTGGGTGACACCGCCCAACACCCCTCGATCTTTGCGCGCCATCCGAACTGGCAGGCTGCGTTCGATATTGACGGAGGGGAAGCCGTGGCAACGCGGAAGAGACTATTCGATCGCGCCGCAGCCGACCGTATGCTGGTGACCGGCTATCACTTTCCCTTCCCGGCCTGCGGTCATCTGGTGAAAACCGGGAGCGGTTACGAGCACGTGCCGCTGCCGTGGCAGCCTAGCCTGTAAAAAAGATCGGAGGCCGGCTGTAAAGCCGGCCTCCCTATTCCGACGGCGTTGTTATTGACTGTTCAGCGCGGCGTCATGCGACGCGCCGGCCGGCGGGTACTTTTTTCCGACTTGCGGGCGCACGGCGAACATAGAACGCCCGCAAGTCGGTGCTTAGATCCGGTGTCCGACCTCATCACTGGTTCCTGAGACACCCGACCGCAGCAATCTCGTTATGTCGGCGACTTGACGTTCTGCGTCGCAGCCGGCTTGACGGCATGCGCGGTGTGATGGCGCACCTGCTTGCTGGCATGTTTGCCGGAAGTAACCGGCTCCGTGGCGCTGGTGGGCTTGGCGGCGGTGTTCACGGGCTGGCTGTTCGCGCCGGACGGTGTAGCCTGGCTATTGACAACGGTCGGTGCTGTTGCCGCAGCATTGGCTGAATTCGCCGCCGGCTGCGCGGCGAGCGCCGTTCCGGCAACCAGAGCGGTTGCAGCCAGTGCGGCAGTAAAGGTCTTTAACATGGGCATTCTCCTTGTTTTTTCGGCGCCAGTTCTGCGATTGCACCGAGTGTCGAGACGAAGTCTTACAACTCCCGCACTGAATGCAGCCTGAAGTGCGCCAGCAGGCGCCGTTCACCTACGTGAACTTTCGGTAATAGCTTAGGGATGAAAAGACGCCGTGCGGTGTTAATATCGCATTGCATCGGAATCGGAGGACACCATGCGCAAAAACTGTTTACTTGCCGCTGCCCTTCTCATCAGCGCCGCCATCGGCGCGCCGCAGATCGCCAAGGCGATGGAAAGCTCAAGCCCGCCGCAAACCAATCCACCGTCCGGCGGTGCCAGTACGTCAAAACAAAAAACCAAGACTGCAAAGCCGAAATCGCAGAACAACAGTTCGCTGGAGGATTTCTACAGCGGCTGGCACAAGGCCTACACGCTGGTCTACGACCACGGCGACTACGAAGCCGGCATCGCGGCGCTGCGCGCAATGGGCTACGACGACAATGCCGATGTCGCGACGCTAATCGGTTACGCCAGCCGCAAGCTCGGACGCTATGACGATGCCAGGTATTGGTATGACAAGGCACTTGCGGCCGACCCCAACCACGCGCTGACCTGGTCCTACTACGGCATGTGGCAGGCCGAGCAGGGTAATCTGCTCAAGGCCAAGGACGACCTGCAAAAGGTTGCGTCGATCTGCGGCACCGAATGTCGTGAATACACCGAACTGAAAGCTGTGATCGACGGCACCAAGACCTACTAAGCAAGACCTATCAATAAGGTCTCGCTCAGCCGAACTCGGTGACCCGTCGCGACAAACAGACGCGATGGGTCACCGAATAGCGCGGAGCGACGCAACGCCATCCGCAGGAACAGGCACTGCACGGTATAATCGTGCTTGCAGGCTGCGCTTTGATCTCGTCCCGGTCATCGACCAAATCGAAGAACACCGAACCCGACGCAGCACCGAGCACCGCATCAAGCAAGGCCGTGTCGGACCGATTTTGCCGCCGACACCGAGCACCATTGATGTCGCCGTCGATGGCGGCGAGATCGGCCAGCGGCGCCCGCTCGGCCGGCTCATGAATTCTTCCAGGTCGTCCGGCCCTCCGAAGCCGCGCGGTAAAGACGCTTCATCAAGGCAAACAGTCATGGCCGATTACTCCAGATGGACGCCCGAGACGCGCGCAATTTCTTGCCAGAGCACTCCTTCCTTCGCCAGAAGGTCGTTGAGGTCCTTCTGCGTAAAGACACGAGTTTCAAGCCCGAGCTTCGCAATCGCGCTTTGAACCTCCGGCGATTGCAGTCGCGCGTTCTCCGCGGCGTTGAGTTTGGTCAGGATGTCGGGCGGCGTCGCCGCCGGCGCCATCAGATTGAACCAGACCCCGGTCGGAAACTGATCGTAGCCGCTCTCGCGCATGGTCGGCACATCGGGCAGCTCCGGCCAACGCTTCGCACTCGTCACCGCCAGCACACGCAGCTTTCCGGCTTGTATCAGCGGCAAGAGGATTGCCTTGGCGCTGCCAAAAACCTGGATCTGATTGCCGAGCACATCGGTCATCGCCGGCGCCCCGCCCTTGTACGGAACGTACATAATGTCAGCGCCGCTCTTGGCGATGAAATAGGCGAGCAGGAGATGAGGCGCGATACCGACCGTTCCACCCGCAGTGACTTTGCCGGGATTGGCCTTGGAGTAGCTTACAAGCTCTGCCAGCGAATGGACCGGCACTTCTGGATTGACGACGATCGCGTTTAAGTCTGCGGCTAGCGCCGCAACGGCAGTGAAATCCTTGGCCGGATTGTATTCGAGATTACTGTAAATCAGTGGCGTGATGGCATTGTCGTTGGTGCCGCCGGCGAACAGGGTATAGCCATCGGGTGCAGCACGCGCGACGTCGCGAGCCCCGATCCGGCCGCCCGCGCCGGCGACATTCTCGATGATCACGCTTTGACCGAGGGCCTCACCCAGACCTTGGGTTGTGACGCGCGCGACCGTATCGGTCGGTCCGCCCGGCGGGTAAGCCACCACGATTTTGATCACACGGCTGGGATAGTTGTCGGCGTAGGCTAAAGTCGCCACGGCGGCCGCAAAGACAGAAAGCAGTAACACCCAAGACTTTAACAACACCCGAGACTTTCGCATTATATTCCCTTTGTCTCCGCCACGATCCAGGCGTGATAGTCCGGGTCGACGCTTTCGACCGGCAGCACCACTATGGCAGGCGTGCTATAGGAGTGCATGTGTTTGACGGCGGCGCGAACCGGTTCAGCGAGTGAAGCCCGTGTTTTTATGATCATCACGACTTCTTCGCCACGATCGATTTTGCCCTGCCACCAATACAAGGAAACCATACCAGGAAGAATATTGACGCAGGCGCATAGCCGTTGCTCGACCAAAGCGCGGCCGGCCTGCTCCGCCTCGACAACCGACGGATAGGTTGTGTAGACGAGCACCGCGCGCTCCAATTCAGTCTCCCGTATCAATCGTGCCGCGGCGATGCGCCGCTCATTTTAAGAAGTTCGTATGCCAAAGCGCCGTACCGCCTCCCGTTATAGCCGCGTCGCTTTCGTCGCCAGCGACGCGCCAGCCGCACAACGTGCACGGACTCGCCTCGCCCGGCGCTACGGTGATGCACGGCCCGACACAGCCGATGTCGTCGTCGCGCTTGGCGGCGACGGCTTCATGCTGGCGACCCTGCAACGGTTCATGAATTCGGGCAAGCCGATCTACGGTATGCATCGCGGTACCGTCGGTTTCCTGATGAACGAATTCCACGAACAGGGACTCGCGGAACGGCTTGCGACCGCGCATGTCACTGTAATCCATCCGCTGGTGATGCGTGCTCGCGATGCTGCAGGCCGCATACACCGGCATCGCGCGATCAATGAAGTGTCGCTATTCCGCCAGACCAATCAGGCAGCGCAGCTTCGCGTCCTCGTCGACGGCAAGGAACGGCTATCGGGACTAATGGCCGACGGTCTGCTGTTGTCCACGCCCGCCGGATCGACCGCGTATAATCTTTCGGTCCAGGGACCGATTATCCCGATCGGCGCGCCGCTGCTCGCGCTGACACCGATCAGTCCGTTCCGGCCGCGGCGCTGGCGCGGCGCGCTGCTGCCCGACCGCGCAAAGGTTACAATCGAGGTCCTTGAGGCCGCAAAACGCCCGGTCGCTGCGGTTGCCGACCACGATGAGGTGCGCTCCGTCCGTTCCGTCGAGATCAGTATGGATCGCGACACCGACATGCATCTTCTGTTCGATCCGCACCACAGCCTCGATGAACGCATTCTGCGCGAGCAATTCGGATACTGAGGCACTATCCACAACTCGACTGGGCTTACTAACTGGGGCTATTGCCCACGGTTGCGAACTTCAACATCGGCACGCTAGGCTCCTCCCATCATAAAAAAACATTTCGGGAGGCGGCCTTTGAGCACCACGGAAAATCGACGCATGAAACTCATTCGCCGGCTTGCCGCCGCTTGCCTCGCCCTGATGCCCTGGAGTGCATCGCGTCACGCCGACGCCGCCGAGCCACTCGTTCTTGCCAAGACCGGTTATCTGTTTGCCGGCGGCAAGATCGACACGTCACTTCCCGGCTCTCCGATGATCGGTCAGCTCTACGCCGAGTTCCAGATTCCGCAAAAGCTGCTGCACCCCTACCCCATTGTCATGATCCACGGCGGCAGCCAGACCGGGACCAATTTCACCGGCACTCCAGATGGCCGCGAAGGCTGGGCGCAATTTTTTCTGCGACGCGGCTATGCGGTCTATGTTGTCGACCAGGTCGCGCGCGGCCGCGCCGGCTACTGGACGCAGAGCTACGGGCCGGTCACTGCGCCCGACCTCGATCGTACCTTGCAGCGGTTTGCAGCGCCGGAACGCTATAATCTTTGGCCGCAAGCGCATCTGCATACGCAATGGCCCGGCGCAGCAAAGCCCGGCGATCCGGTTTTCGATGCGTTCTACGCCACGCAATTTCCATCGCTGACAAATTTTGCCGCCCAGCAGGAACTCAATCGCGACGCCGGCGCGGCGCTGCTCGACAAGATCGGCCCGGCAATCCTGCTGACGCACTCCCAATCAGGGGCCATGGGCTGGCCGATCGCCGACAAGCGGCCAAACCTCGTGAAAGCAATCGTTGCCGTAGAACCGAGCGGACCGCCGGCCCACGACATCGATTTCAAAGGCGCTCCAGATTGGTTTGCAGACGTGGCGAAAACCAAGATTTCAGGCCTTGGCGATATTCCGCTGACTTATGATCCGCCGCTTAAGGACGGCGAGCAGCTTTCTTTCGTGCGTCAGGACAAACCGAACCGGCCCGATCTCGTGCGTTGCTGGTCGCAAGCCACCCCGGCGCGTCAGCTCCCGAATCTGAAAAACATTCCGGTGCTGATCATTTCGTCGGAGGCGTCCTATCACGCATCCTACGATCATTGCACGGCGGCCTATCTAACCCAGGCTGGCGTTGCCAACACCTTCATTCATCTTGCGGACGTCGGCATCCACGGCAACGGCCACATGATGATGCTTGAGAAAGACAGCGACGCCATCGCGGGCGTCATCGGTGGCTGGCTCGACAAGACGCTACCGGGCAAGGCCGCAAGCCACTCCGCCCAACGCTGAAAAAACGGCGTTCCCGCACGGCTTTTCGCATTAGCCGCGGCAAGACTTAACCGCGCGTTAACGCCAAATATTTACTTTTGCGGCGTGCGGCTCTGCGCCCCGGCGCGCGCCGCGCGGGAGCTGCAATGGTCCGAATCGATTTCAGTCGTCTGCGCTTTCTGGTCATCGACGACAATGCCCACATGCGGCGCATTTTGCGCACGCTGCTGCATGGCTTTGGCGCGCGCGAAGTTTACGAAGCAGAAGATGGCGCAGCAGGCCTTGAAGCCTTCACCCATTACATGCCGGACCTTGTGCTAACCGATTGGGTAATGCCGATTTTCGATGGCCTGGAATTGACCCAAATGATTCGTCAGCAAGGCGCCAATGCCAATCCTTATGTGCCGATTATCATGCTGACCGGCCATTCCGAGAAAAAACGCATCGTCACCGCGCGCGACGCCGGCATCACAGAATTTCTGGCCAAGCCGATCTCGGCCAAGGCGCTATACGAGCGGGTCCTGAACATCGTCGCCAATCCACGGCCGTTCGTGAAGACTCGAACCTTCTTCGGGCCCGACCGTCGACGCTCCGTCACCCCCAACTACGCCGGCCCCGAACGGCGCAAGGGCGGCAAAGCCGAAGTAATACGCCAGGAACCGTTGCTGGAAAAAGCCAAAGCTTTGATCTGAAGTTTCAGGAGTATGACGAGTCATGTCCCGCCGCAAAGACGACGCGCCTTCGGTCGCCACTTACGCGGACCACGAGGTTATCACGCCGCCCCACAAGCTGCGCAAAGCGGTCGCGGCGGCGGACGCGGTTGACGATCCGGTCGCGCGCGCCGAAGAGGCGCTGGCCGAGCTTTCGAGCGAATTCAGCACATGGATGGAGGCCGAATGCGTACGGCTCGAAACCGCGCGCCAGAATATCAAGAACAAAGGCTTCACGAAAAAGACTCATGAAGCTTTGTTTCACGCCGCCCACGATATCAAGGGCGAAGCCGGCACGTTTGGCTATCCGGCCGTTGCCGGGGTCGCTGACAGTCTGTGCCGGCTGATCGAGCACAGCCCGGATATGGCGCAGATCCCTCTCGGATTGGTGGACCAGCACGTCGACGCCATTCGCGCAATCACCCGCGAATATGCGAGGACCGATCTCCTGGAAGTCGCCGATCGTCTGACCAAGCGGCTTCGCGAGGTGACCGACGACTTCCTGATCAGGGAAAACAGCTTCCGTCCGGATTATCTCGAAAACGTTTTGGCGCCTTCGTTGGCGCCATAGATGTTTTAGTGGAGCTTGATCGAGCGCAGGCAGAGCCCGCTCCAATCGTCCGATCAAATACCCGCAGCCGCTTAGGCCGCGATAACTTCCGAGCCATCGTCGTCGTTGCAGGGCGGGTCCGCGACCAGCTCGTCGCAGAATAGCCTGGCCTCTTCGCGTGCCGCCTCCGTCGCAAACCGGCGCAACAGCGTAAGCAACGGTTCGAGTTCGCCCAGATCCTGTGCTTCGCAACCCGTGAGAACACGCTCAATCATGCGGCGCTTCAAGCGCGCCGCATCGCCCGGTTCAGCGGCAAGACCACCTTCCCGCATTGCCTCGATTGCGCCTTTAAAGGCCGGATAGGTCGAACGCGGCAGCCCTGCCTTTTCGAACAGGGCAGTCAAACTCGCATTGCCCCGGTCATGAACCAAGCCCGAGACGCGCGCCACCGGCATGTCCGCAAGCTCGGCGAGCGCCTCCTCGAACAGCGCGACATTGCCGCACAACAGAGCTCGCAAAACCAGTCCGGTGGTAAGCTGTCCCGTGCTGCGCAAATGGCAGATCAGCGAGCGAATTTCCGAGGTCGATGTGTCGGCTGCAATAGTGACGGTTGCCTTCTCGCACGCTTCACGCGCGACTCGATTGGCGTGATCGGTAGCCAGCCATTCACGTCCGGCGACAAAATTGGCCAGCGTTGTGGAAAGCTTGGCGATCAGCGTTTGCCGCGCCGAGGCCGGCAGATCGTCGCAGGACAACAGCGCCTCGCGAATCGCCGCAAGGTGGCCGAACCTCTCGACAATGCGGTCGAGGGATAGCGGCGCAATATCCGCATCGCGATTCTCGATCATGATCAGGCAGGCTTCCGCCATGCCGACTTCGGCAATCGCCGCCGCGACCGAGCGGGGCAACGCCGCGCGACTGGCGATCGCTGCCTGGACTTCCGGCGCTCCGGTCGCCACCGCATCGACCAGGTCAGCGTCAATGAGTAGTGGCGACAACGCCAGAACCGGCGCGGCAATGCTCGGCTGATCCGCGGCGAGCGCGAACACGATGGCCGGCGGCGAATCGGGACTCGCTGCCAGCACATCGGCGAGCGCACGCCGTATCAGCGGCGACGGGTCGTCCAGCAGCATCAGCATGGCGCCTTCGGCAGCGCCAAGATCATCGGGCGACAGATCGGAATAAAGATAGGCACGCGCCAGCGCCGCGGTTGCCTCGGCCCGCTCGGCGGCCGAAGCGGTACGCACCCATTGAAGAAAATTGCGAACGATCATCGTTTGCTCACGCAACGGATTTAGGCGAGATGATCGTATGCTTGCCCACTTAACAAATGGTTCACCATAAATCTTTGGAATTGTTGTTGAAGTCTTAAAGCGATCGGGAGCGACGGTCAGGAATGCTGCTCAGTGTCGCTGAACAGGTTGCGCAAGCCACCCTGCCGGGAGCTCTGGTCCGAATCGCTTTCAAGAGGAACCAGCGGCGTTGTCCAAAGTTGGCTGACGATCGCGGCAACTGGCGCCGTTCGGTCGGTGTCCTGAAACAGACCGTGGAACATCTGGCTCCGGTCTTGCGCCCTCGCCTGCGTTGAATTTTTGAGCACAGTTTGCGCGGGTGTGGCCGCGGCGAATGCGGACGTGATTCCTGCGGTATCGGGAGCAGTAGCCTTTGACGAGCCCGCAGCCGCGCTCGTAGATCGGGAAGCGAACATCGCGCTGGTATCGACAGGATTGGACGCCGTTTGCACAGGATCGGACGCCGAGCCACGGCGCGCCACGTCGTAGCGCGCGGTCAAAACGTTGCGCACCTGCGCCATGGTGCGCGCTGTGCCCGTCGATCGATCGAAAAAGATCGACGAATTGGCGGTCGCCGCGTTGGGAAAATACTGCGTTGCCTTGGCGTTTGGATCGCTCGCCGCAAGTGAAATCAGCCGCGCCGCACCGCCGGCGCCGAGAAAATGCGCGATATAAAGCTCGCCTTCGCTCGGCGCACGGCCGAGCTTGTTCGAGAGCGCTTCGGCATTGGCGCGGGTGAATGCGCCCGCCATGGTGGCGTTGGCGGTCGGATCATTGCGCAGCGCCAGTATCTCCTTGCGCATTTCGGGATCGGTGACCTGATAGTGCCCGGATGCGGTTTGGCTGATTGCCGCAGCGTAACGGCCATAGCCAAGCTCAGCGCCAGATTGCTTCATGGTGCCGAGCCAAGTCTGGTCGATAAATTGAAACAGCCCACGCGCCGACGATGTCGATGCGCCGGCCTGCGGATTGAGGCCGGACTCGACGCGCGCCGTTGCCAATAGATAATTGAAGCTCGTACCGGTAGCGGCGGACGCCTGACGAATAGCGCCCGTCACCGCCGAGCCGACGGCAGACGCGCTGGGGTCAACCAGCATATTTTAGCTCCCCTGCCGGCTCCCACCGGCTGCTTCGGGCTTAGGAATGATTAACGATTATGGTAAACGGGCGATTAACAGAGTGGAGGCAGACATGACCCAACAAACAGCCGTGCGGCACAAACGGGGTGGTCTTTATTTTGAGGGTTTCATCCCCGGCGAGCTCACCGAGCACCGCTATACGCGGACCGTGACGCAGATGGACAACATGCTGTTCTCCAATATGACGCTCAATCCGCAGCCGCTCCATATCGACCGGCAGTTCTGCGAGCAGGAGACCGAATGGGGCCAGCCCCTGATGAACTCGCTGTTCACGCTCGGCCTGATGATCGGTATCCAGGTTTCCGACATGACGGTAGGCACGACGATCGCCAATCTCGGCATGACCGATGTCAAATTCCCCCACCCGCTGTTCGAGGGCGACACCGTCCATTGCACTACGGAAGTCGTTGGCAAGCGGGAATCGAAATCGCGGCCGGGTGCCGGTATCGTCGAGTTTCATCATCGTGCCTATAATCAGGACAATAAGCTCGTTGCCGAATGCCGTCGGCAGGCGTTCATCCTGATGCGGCCGAAGTAACAATTTAAGTTAAGCGTCCCCATGCGCTCACTGCTCTTCGTTCCCGCCGATAGTCCGAAGAAACTCGACAAGGCGATGACCAGCGGCGCGGATGCGCTGATCATCGACCTCGAAGACTCCGTTGCATTCGACGGCAAGGCTAAAGCCCGCGACAGCGCCGCGGCGTTTCTCAAATCCGCGATGCCGGTCGCGCCACGGCCATACATCATGGTGCGTGTGAACGCGCTGCAAACCGGCCTGACCGACGCCGACCTCGATGCCATCGCGCCGGCGAAACCGGACGCCATCATGCTGCCAAAGGCAGAAGGCGGCGCATCGATCATACACGCCGACGCCAAGCTCTCGGTGCGCGAGGCAGTCAACGGTCTGCCCGACGGGCACATCAAGATCTACCCCATCGCCACCGAAACCGCGGCATCTCTTTTCCTCGCCGGCACTTATGCGGGATCAAGCGCACGATTAAGCGCGCTAACCTGGGGCGCCGAGGACCTTTCCGCCGAGCTCGGGGCGCAAACCAATCGTGACGCCAACGGCAACTTTCTCGATCCTTACCGGCTGGCGAGGGTGTTGTGCCTTGCCGGCGCAGCCGCAGCGCAGGTACCCGCGATCGACACCGTCTATGTTGATTTTCGCAACAACGAGGGTTTTCGCCGCGAATGCGAAGAGGCTGCACGCGATGGCTTTGTCGGCAAGATGGCGATACATCCCGCACAAGTGCCGATCATCAATGAGGTGTTCATGCCTTCCCCGGCATCAATCAAACACGCCCAGTCGATCATCGACGCCTTCACTGCAAGTCCAGGCGCAGGCGTCGTCAACATCGGCGGCGTGATGTACGACCAGCCCCACCTGTCACGTGCGAAGCGTCTGCTGGTTCGGGCGAAACCCGCTCGGTCGTGAGGCAGAATTACTTCTCGGCCTGATAAACAGACTTCGGATCGAAAATCTGTGCATCGCGAAACTCGAGCGTGACCATTCCCGGCTTGCCGAGCGGCACCGCGCGATAAAAACACGAGTGACGGCCGGTGTGACAGGCGGCGACTGACTGCTCGACCTTGATCCAGATCGCGTCCTGATCGCAATCGACTCGCATCTCGACCACACGCTGTGTGTGGCCGGAGGTCTCGCCCTTCTTCCACAAACTGCGCCGCGAGCGGCTGAAATACCACGCCTCGCCGGTCGCGATGGTCTTTGCCAAAGCCTCGGCATTCATATGGGCAACCATCAGTACGTTGCCGGACGATGCTTCGGTGGCGACGCAGGTCACCAGCCCGTCAGCGTCGAACTTCGGGGTCAGCGCTGCGCCCTCTTCCAGATCGGTGATGGAAGCCGGTGGCGCAAATGGTGGGGTTTCCGCCACGCTACGGATCAGGTTGCCGCTGCCGCGGCGCCGCGCACCAGCGTGACAAAACGCATCTGATCTTCCGGGCTGTCGCGGAAGGTGCCAAGGAAACGCGTCGTTACCGTCGAGACACCGGGCTTGGTCACACCGCGGATCGACATGCAGGTATGCTCGGCCTCGATCAGCACGGCGACGCCGTGAGGCTTCAGGACCTCCTCGATGGCGCCCGCTACCTGCGACGTGAGCTGCTCCTGAGTCTGCAATCGCCGCGCATAAACGTCGACCAGGCGGGCAAGCTTCGACAGCCCAACCACGCGTTCCACCGGCCGGTAGGCAACGTGAGCCTTGCCGTAGAACGGCATCATGTGGTGCTCGCAGTGCGAGGTGAAGCGGATATTCCGGATCAGCACAAAATCGTCGTAGGGCTCGGTCTCGCCAAAGGTGCGCTTGAGCGCATCGGCGGGAATTTCATGGTAGCCTTGGTAAAGCTCGTCAAACGCCGACACCACACGCTTTGGCGTCGCAATCAGGCCTTCGCGCGTCGGGTTATCTCCGACATAGGCGATCAGCGTGCGAACCGCTGCTTCCGCTTCCTCCCGCGACGGCCGCTTTTCGACCGCAACCGGTGCGTTATGAACATGGTCACTTGCCGCTTCGGGAAACAGCTTCTTGACGGGGGCGTCCATCACTTCTCCAATCACGCGGCACAGACCAGGGTCGCGTATCGCCCGCCCCGGCCGGAACTTCAATTCCACCACGTCTGCGCCTATATAATCGATCGGCGGATAGAGACAACAAACCCGCCTCGAATCAGGTAAATCGGCGCTACTGCGATGCTCAATGACGTCTACAATCACCGGATTATAGAGCTTGCGGGCTCGATCCCGCGGATTGGGCGGCTCCACGATCCGGATGCCAGCGCCACAGCGCATTCCAAGCTGTGCGGCTCGACCGTCACCATCGACTTGAAGATGGACGGCGACACTGTGACCGACTTCGCCCACGAGGTGAAGGCTTGCGCGCTGGGCCAAGCCTCATCGTCGATCATGGCGCGCAATATTGTTGGGTCAAAAGCGAGCGAACTGCGGGCTTTACGCGAGGGCATGCGCAAAATGCTCAAGGAAAAGGGCGAGCCCCCGGCAGACGGCAAATGGGGTGACGTCGCGGTGCTCGAGCCGGTGCGCGATTACAAGGCGCGTCACGCTTCCACGATGCTCACATTCGACGCCGTGGTTGATGCGATCGGTCAGATCGAAGCGAAGCGCGGCGCCAAAGCGCCGACGCAGTAAGTTGCCGCCCATCGCGCAGCACGTTCGTCTTGGGCCACGCCGCGTTGGCCGCGGCATGATCCAAGCCTATCGGTATACGCTATCCCCTCTGGTCGGATTTGAGTGCCGGCACTTGCCGACTTGCTCCGATTATGCCGATCAGGCGATCGACCGTTTCGGCCTCTGGGCCGGCGGCTGGATCACGCTCGCGCGGTTGTTGCGTTGCCAGCCCTGGGGCACGTCGGGACTGGATTTCGTGTGCGAGGCGTTGCCGGCAAAATCACGCTGGTATATGCCGTGGCGCTTCGGACGCTGGCACGGAACAAATCCAGGACCGCGTTCGAACGAGCTTGCTGGATCGGACACGGCAAGCAGCTGACCAAGCTATATGTCCGGCCAAGCTTACCTGCGCTTGTTCGCAGGAGTGAGCAAAAGGAGCAGACCATGGTCGCGCTGACCTTCCCCGACGGCGCACGTCGGGAATATCCGCAAAACAGTACCGGCCTCGACATTGCCAAAGGCATTTCGCCGTCGCTTGCCAAGCGGACAGTTGCAATGGCGCTCGACGGAAAGGTTGTCGATCTCGCCGATCCGATCGAGCATGATGCCAAGATCGAGTTTCTCAACCGCGACGACCCCCGCGCGCTCGAATTGATCCGCCACGATGCCGCGCACGTGCTGGCTGAAGCGGTGCAGTCGCTTTGGCCCGGCACACAGGTCACCATCGGCCCGGTGATCGAGAACGGCTTCTATTACGATTTCTTCCGCAATCAGCCGTTCACGCCGGAAGACTTCGACGCCATAGAAAAGAAAATGCGCGAGATCATCGCGCGCGACAAACCTTTCACCAAGGAAGTGTGGTCGCGCGATCAAGCGAAGAAGGTGTTTCGCGACAAAGGCGAGAACTTCAAGGTCGAACTGGTCGACGCGATTCCCGAAGATCAACAGCTCAATATTTACAAGCAAGGCGACTGGTTCGATCTGTGCCGCGGCCCGCACATGACTTCGACCGGCAAGATCGGCAATGCGTTCAAGCTATTGAAGACCGCCGGCGCCTATTGGCGCGGCGATTCAAGCCGGGAAATGCTGTCGCGCATCTACGGCACCGCGTTTGCCAAGCAGGAAGAGCTCGACGCCTACCTGAAACAGATCGAGGAAGCGGAAAAGCGCGATCATCGTCGCGTTGGCCGGGAGATGGATCTGTTTCATTTCCAGGAAGAAGCGCCTGGCTCGGTGTTCTGGCATCCGAAAGGCTGGACGCTGTTCCAGACGCTCGAAAATTACATCCGCCGCCGGCAGGCCGAGGCGGGATATGCCGAGGTCAATGCGCCGCAGCTTATCGACTCGTCGCTATGGGTCGCGTCGGGCCACATGGCGACATTCCGCGACGGCATGTTCCTGGTGCAACCGCGCGAGGAAGACGAGCGCACATTTGTCATCAAGCCGATGAATTGCCCGGGCCACATCCAGATTTTCAAAAATGGCCTGAAGTCCTATCGCGACCTGCCGTTCAAGCTCGCCGAGTTCGGCAAGGTGCATCGCTTCGAGCCATCGGGCGCTTTGCACGGCCTGATGCGCGTGCGCGCCTTTACCCAGGACGACGCCCATATCTTCATCACCGAAGAGCAGATCGCCGGCGAGGTTTTGAAGGTGAACAACCAGATCCTGTCGATCTATGAGGATTTCGGCTTCGGCGACGTGCGCATCAAATTCTCCGACCGGCCGGAAAAGCGGATCGGCGATGATGCCGTATGGGATAAAGCGGAGTTGGCATTACGACAGGCCCTGGAAGCGTCCGGCCGGCCGTGGACACTGAACAAAGGCGAAGGCGCCTTCTACGGACCAAAGCTCGAATATGTGTTGCGCGATGCCATCGGTCGCGATTGGCAATGCGGCACCGTGCAGGTCGACCTGAATATGCCGGGCCGGCTCGGCGCGTTTTATATCGACGAGCATTCCAATAAAGTGACGCCGGTGATGTTGCATCGCGCGATGTTCGGTTCGCTCGAACGCTTCACCGGCATCATGATCGAACACTATGCGGGGCACCTGCCGCTGTGGCTGTCGCCGGTGCAAGCGGTGATCGCCACCATCACCTCGGATGCCGACGACTATGCGCGCGAAGCGGTTGCCGCGGCTCGGCGCGCGGGCCTACGGGTCGAAAGCGATCTCCGCAACGAAAAGATCAACTACAAGGTCCGCGAGCATTCACTGGCCAAGATCCCGGCGCTTCTCGTCGTCGGCAAGAAAGAAGCCGCCGAACGCACGGTCTCGATCCGCCGCCTCGGTTCGGACAAGCAGCAAACGATGCCGCTCGATGCGGCGCTTGCCGCGCTGGCGCAGGAGGGAGTGCCGCCCGACATCGCGCGGAGCAAACAGGCCGCTTAGAGCATGATCCGGAAAAGTGGACTTCCAGTTTTCCGAAAAGATCATGCTTCAATGATAAGCTACCGCGCGAGAACCTCGACCTCGCGGTCGACGCCGGTAATCACCTTGAAATCGCGCTGGAAGGTCTTGCCTTCGTTGCGCGCGATCAGGTGATAGTCGCCCTCGGCAAGCACGACGCGCGGGAATGCGCCGATCAATTCCTTGATCACGTCGCCGCCAGGCGTCAGCACGGTCCATTGCGTGTTGGCGAGCGCCTCACCGCCGTTGTCGTTGACAAGCTTGAGCGTGAGCACCGCCGCGCGGTGCGTGACTACGATATCAGTCAGCTTTGCCGCCTCGACATGCACGTCGGAGCGCACCACAGAATTGGCATCGCCGTAATTCGACACGATGTAATACGTGCCTTCCGGCAGCATGACGACATCGCCGCTCATGATATTCTGCGCGATCGGCCGCCGGTCGGAGGTATCGAATTGGCTGCCCGGGTAAAGGTCGAAAGAAATCTGTCCCGTCGGAATCCGTACATCGCCGACGTGGCCTTCGAGCCGGACGCCGCCGGCGGGAATATCGAATACCTCGTGCACGGTGTCGGCGCGCAGCTGAATGGCCTTGGCGGCGCTGGCGAGACCGATGCTGGCATGCACAACGTAGCTACCCGGCGGCAGAATAAACGTCGGCGCCGGCGTGCGGTCTTCCTTGATCAGGTGAAATACGCCAGCCGAGTCCGGCTTGGCTGAATAGACGCGCCAGATCAGACCACCGCTGATCGGCGGCGCATCGTGGCCGTAGCGCGCAGCCACCCCGAGCGCGACTCGCCCCACGGGAATGATCGGCGCCGCTTGCGCCACCGGCGGCGGCGCTGGCGGGGGGGCGGGCGGCTGTGCCAATGGCGTCGGATTGGCGATTGTCGCGCCGGGTGTCCCGGTGCCGGGAACGAGCGGCGCCGGTGCGACGGTCTCCGGTGCGGTCAGATTGCGCGCTTGCGAAAACGCATGGACTGGCAAGACGCAAAGCAGCGCCAATACCAGCGCCAAACCCTGGGCGTTGCAGCGCCAAAAAACCCCAAATCCCCGTCCCATGGTGTTTTTCTCGGTGCCAATCACGGCATTTTCAAGCCACCACCCAAGCTATCAATCGTGCGTCGAGCCTTCGTATTGGCACTTTCGCCGCTGTCGGGCGTTAACTCCGGCCACCTCCGCTGCCGGCACGGCGGAAATTCCAGGCCGAATGTAGTTGCCCGCACCGCGAGGACTTACGTGAGCATCATCGACGTTGAGGCTCCCACAATCGACGCCAAAGCCATTGCAGCCAATACCGTTGAAACAAAGTCGATCGACAACAATCCGCTTGGCACCGAGCGCGGCAAGCCGCTAATCGGACTGGTTCTCGGCAGCGGCGCAGCGCGCGGCTTCGCCCATATCGGTGTCCTTCATGCACTGAAGGCGGCCGGCATCTATCCCGATATCGTTGTCGGCACATCGGTCGGTGCGCTGGTCGGCGGGTGCTTTGCGGCCGACCAGCTTGATCCGCTCGAAGAGTGGGCGCGTTCGCTCACGCGACGCCGCATTATCAGCTACCTTGACGTCAGGATCGGCGGTTCGGGCTTGATCAGCGGCGATCGGCTAGCGTCGCGACTGCATGAATCGCTGGGCAAGACCGCGATTGAGGATTTGCCGGTCCGCTTCGCTGCAATCGCTACGGAGATCGGCACCGGCCACGAAGTCTGGCTGGCGCGCGGCTCGTTATCGCTGGCATTGCGCGCGTCCTACGCGCTACCCGGCATTTTTCCGCCGGTATGCCTGGGCGGTCGCTGGCTGGTCGACGGTGCGCTGGTCAATCCGTTACCGGTTTCGGTCGCCCGCGCCTTTGGTGCCCGCATTGTCATCGCGATCAATCTCAACGCGGACCGCTTCGGCCGCGGCGCCACAATTTCAAGCCATGGTTCGGACCCGAGCGATGTCGAGCCGGCGATGTCCGCAGAGAATGGGCGCAACGGCTTTCTCGGATTGCGCGGCATGTTCGGCGCCGAACGCGCGGTGAAGCGTCAATTCGTCACCGGCCGCACCCGGCCTGGCTTTTCAACCGTCATGGTCGAGTCGTTCAACATCATGCAGGACAGGCTGACGCGCATGCGGCTTGCCGGCGATCCGCCCGACGTGCACATCACGCCGCGTTTCGGCAATGTCGGTTTCCTTGATTTCCATCGCGCCGCGGAAGCGATCGAAGCCGGTCAGGTCGCAACCGAACGCTCGCTCGATCCCATCATGGAATCGATCGCCGGACTGACTTAACGAGGAACGTTGCGCGCCGCTACGCCGTCAAAATGTAATCGCGCATCGCGGCGGAGTCGTGCTCGACCTCGCTCAGGCGATGTTTGACCACGTCGCCGATCGACACGATCCCAGCGAGTCGGCCCTGATCCACGACCGGCACGTGACGGAATTTTCCCAACGTCATGCGCTCCATGATGCTGGAGATGGTTTCGCGCTCGTGACAGGTCGAGACTTTGCGCGTCATCGCCGCGCTTACCGGCTCATCCAGTGCCTTGCGTCCCTGCTCGGCCAGCGCCCGCACAATGTCGCGTTCGGACAGGATTCCAACGATGCGGCGATCCGCGCCGACAATAACCACTGCACCAATACGCTTTTCGGCGAGCAACTCGACTGCGGCAGCCAGACTGGCGTTGGGATCAATCGTGACAACGTCGCGGCCCTTGCCCGCGAGGATGATACTGACGGTCATTGTAGCCTCCCTGGTAGCTCCTTGCTGTGAGCTACTTGGCCTTCACGACGTCGGTTCCCGGCGGGCCGACCGGGTAAAGGCCTAGCCACTAATGTCCGGGAACAGGTCCGGGTTCCGGCGAAAAGCGCCTCGGCTGTGGAAAACCTGTCAGGCGCTCGGCTCGGTATCCAATTCGCGCTGCGGCAAAACCGGATCGAAAGCGCTGAATAGAAGAAGGCCGGCGAAAAAGCCGCCGATATGGGCCTGCCACGCGATCTGCTGGTCGGCTGCGGTGCCAATCGACATGTTGCCGAGCCCGAACAGCGCATTCAATCCGAGCCAGACCACCAGGAAAATCAGGAAACGCGGATCTCGCAGTGTTGCCAGCAGCGGCTGAGCGGGGACGCGGTAGGCGTCATCCCCGCCTTCCCTGCGAAATACGCCGAGCGGACCGCCCTGCTGAAATACAAAGCGCATTGCCGCCGCCATCGCGCCGGAGACCGCCGCTGAAGCACCGATCACCGGTACCATCGCGCCCGGATGAGTAACGAGATGCGCGAACGCGCCAGCCGCAGCCATAACAAGCATGAAGCTGACATAGCGCCAGGCGCCGAAGCGGCGCGCGAGCGCTGTACCAAAAGGCAGCAGCCACGCGAGATTAAGGCCGATATGCAGGAGATCAGCGTGGATGAATGCGTAAGTGAAGAAAGTCCACAGTTCGGCGCCGAAACCGCCCGGCAGCGCGCCGGCGATCGTCGAGCTGTAGCGCGCCGGGATGAAGGCGAACGTCAGAATGAAACGCGCGTCCTGATCGTCGGTCAGCGCAAACATTCGCAGCGCGTGGACAAGCAAGAGAACAACCACCGTCGCGATCACGACCGGTGGCACGTTGAATATTGGTTCTTTGCGTTCCGTCACCGTCAGACCACCTGCGCCGACCCGAGATAGGCCGTGTTATCCTGGGCGACAAGCAGCCCGGATAGACGCACCCGTGACATAAAAACAAAAGGGAGGGCTTTTGGCCCTCCCTTTTGCACCCATTTGCGCGGTCTCATGCCGACGTTGCGAGTTGCCCGCTCGGTCACTGAACCTCGCCTCCCGCTATCCGAAAAGCCACTTAAAGGACGTCTGGAACTTCAAGCGGCGCCTGTCCGAAGGTTGAGCCAACCCTAGGCGGCTCCCCGCCCGCATCCAACGTCAACGCTTTGTTAAGATTAATTTCGCGTTAGCGCCGCCCATCCCTGCCGGGACAGGTCGGCGGCACACCGCCTGCTCAACAGTCATCGCGCAGCCGAGGAAGCGCAGAACCTGTCCCGATCAGGGACAAATCTGCGCGCTGCACGCCGACAAGGAGCGGGCGTTTATGAAACATGCAGCGAGCCGTGAGCTTTATGCTTACTGGGAGGAGCGGCGCGGCGCTCGCCTGGCGCCGGAGCGCGCCGACATCGAACCAGGCGCAATCCGGCAGTCGCTGAGCGATACATTCATCCTGGAGCTGGCGGATGCCTCCCAGGACCACTCATTCCGGCTTGCCGGTACGCGAGTTTGCGCGCTGTTTGGCCGTGAGCTCAAGAGCAAGTCCTTTATCAATCTTTGGTCCGTCGGCAGCCGTCAGGCGATTTCCGACCTGCTGGCAATCTCCAGCGAAGAAAGCGTCGGTACCGTCGCCGGCGTAACGGCCGAGAACGTCGTCGGTGACCAGGTCGATCTGGAACTGTTGCTGTTGCCGCTCGGCATTAGGCGGCCCAGCCTCGCCCGCACCATTGGCATCCTGGCGCCACTCAGGACGCCGGAATGGGTTGGCAGAACCTCGATCGGCGCGCTGACGCTGGGCAGTCGCCGTCATGTCGGAACAACAGGAAAGGCCCGGTTACTGCCGCGCTTTATGGCGCCCCGCCGCGGCCTGGTCGTCGTGCAGGGCGGACGCAGCTAACGGCCTGGACCGTTCGCGCCCACGGTCGCGAAAGCCTCCGGCAAATGCTCAAATGCTTATGAAAGGCGGCTAACTGGCCGTTAACACCGCGCGCCTTAGGGTCAATCCTCAAGGGTCTGGCAAGCGCAGTGATCGAATGGCCTTAGTCGAACAAAAGCCGAGCTTACGTGCGCTGAGTGAAGACCGCCGCCGCTTCCAGCGCGTCAACGTCAACTTGCTCGGCCGTTACATGTTGGCGGACCGCAGAGAATTTCCCTGCCAGGTCATTAATATGTCGCCGGGCGGTATGGCGGCGATGGCGCCGGTCGATGGCCAGCCCGGCGAGCGCATTATCGCCTACGTCGATCATCTGGGCCGCCTGGAAGGGCATATCGCCCGCCAGTTTCAAAACGGCTTCGCGATGACGATCGCGGCTACCGCGCGAAAGCGCGACAAGCTCGCCGCGCAGCTTACCTGGCTCGCCAATCGCCACCTGCTCGACTCTCCCTGAAGACCGCCGCCACGGCCGCGTGGCGCCAAAGAACCCGATCAGCCGCCTGATCATGCCAAACGGGGTCAACCTCGCCTGCCGCATTATCGACATTTCGCAGTCCGGCGCCGGTATCGCCACCGAGCAGCGGCCGCCGATGGGCGCGCTGGTGACGCTCGGCAAGGTGCAGGGCCGCGTTGTCCGACACCTCGAGAACGGCTTCGCCATCGAGTTCACCCGGCTGCAGCATCCGGACTTTCTCGAAGACAACCTCTGCGGCGGGTAAACGCCAATCTTAAAATAGTCGGGTGTTTTAGCCGCTGCGCTATCGCTGCCGCCGGCCCGCTTTCGGCTGCATAAGCGCGCTCTGATCCTCTCTTAATTGCCGTTTACGCCGCTCTTCCAGCGAATAAGCGCGCTGAATATAACAGCAATATTCCGATGCTTAAAATTTGAATCAAATAAGAATAGTCGTAATTTTATACAATATTTCTAAATAACTATCGCAAGTTTTGCTTTGTGTTGAACTAGTTTTACTTCAAATTGAACGACTAAACTTAGCCGCACTGCAAAAGCTTTGTGCGAAACGTGACCTTGTCAAGACGGGACGGGGTCAAATGAATTCGCGTACAAAAAAAATCATTGGGCTAATTGCATCTGCCAGCGCTGTTGGGCTGGCGCTGGTCGCATCGCCGAGCGCTAGCACGGCGGAAGAACGCTCGCTGTTCATCACGGTCGGCGAAGCCACACGTGCGCCGATCGGCTGGACCGAGTTCTGTGTCGAATACGATCCGGAATGCAAGACCAAGCCGTCGGCTCCGCGCGATGTCGTGCTGTCCGGCCAAGCCTGGAAGGATCTCCAGCGCGTCAACCTGTGGGTCAACACTCACGTCAAGCCGATGACCGACATGGAGCATTGGGGTGTGGTCGAACGCTGGAACTACCCGGACGACGGTTACGGCGATTGCGAAGACTACGTGCTGCAGAAGCGCAGGATGCTGACGCAGGCTGGCTGGCCACGCGAAGCGCTTCTCATCACCGTGGTGCGCGACAAGAACGGCGACGGTCACGCGGTCCTCACCGTCAAAACCGACAAGGGCGAGTACGTCCTCGACAACCAGACTGACGACATCGTGCTGTGGTCCGACACCGGCTATCGCTTCGTGAAACGCCAATCGCAGTCGGACCCGAATGTGTGGGTCGCGCTTGGTGAACCGCGCCCGGTGCCGCTCACTGCAAGCTCGCGCTGAACAAGGAGATACGCGGCTCGGTCACGTCCCCACCCCTCCCCGTCCCCAGACCGGGTCGCGCGCGGCCGGCTCTCCCCCAAGAGCCGGCCGCAACTTTTTAGAACTCAGGAAATTCCGCTGGCGCGCGGACGATCGCCTCACGGCCGATCCGAGTCTGCCTCGCAGACCCACTACATTCCCCAACATTTGACGCGCGTCGCCATCGAACTTCAAATAGTCATTGGAAATGACCGCTTGCTATCGCGGCAATTCCGAGTGGCGTAAGATGGTCGCGGGGTAAAATGGCGCACGATCAACAAGCAAGTACCGGCATGACGCAATCGGATGGCGGGCGGAATGTCCGCGGCGCGCCAGCAACTCCGACGCAGCCGATGACAGAGCGCATGCGCAGCATTATTCCGGAAATCGCAGCGCGCGCGGAGCACTGCGAGGAACTGCGCATGGTACCGCCGGAAAACGCCGAGACTCTTCGTCGTATTGGCTATTTGCGTGCGATCGTGCCGCGCGTTTATGGCGGCGGCGAAGAAGAAGATTTGGTCGATCTTTATCGCGCAGGACGCCTCTTGGCTTCAGCGTGTCCATCAACGGCTTGGTCCATGCAGCTCCTGATGGGCCACTCTTATCTCGTGGCCGCCTTCAGCAAGCAGACGCAGGACGACATTTGGGGATCGAGCCCCGACGTGGTCGCGTGCTCGTCATTCGCAGCAATGGGCAAATTTGAACGCGTGTCCGGCGCCATTCGCGTCTCGGGACGATATCAGTTTGCGAGCGGCTGCGATCACGCCGAGTGGGCAATTCTGGGCGGTCATTTGGCGAACGCAAGCACGGGCGAGCCGGAGCATTGCTTGGCCATACTTCACAAGTCCGATTATCAGATCGTCGATACTTGGTACGCCATGGGCCTGAAGGGCAGCGGTAGCAAAGATATCGTCGTCGAGAATGCGCTCGTCCCCGAGTACCGAGTTGAGTCCATGGGAGCGCTACTGACGGGTAAGTCGGCCGGCGTCGGGTTACACCCAGGCACGCTTTACCGGATACCGTACTCAGCGATGATAGGCCGCGGTTTCTCCGTCGTCGTCGTGGGCGCCGCCGACGGGCTAGTGCAGGTTTACACGGATCGACAGCGCGACCGCACCAGCTCGATCACCGGCCTAAAGGCCATCGACGCAATGCCGTCCTACATGCGTCTCGCCGAATCCGCTCATGAGCTATATGCCGCAACATTGATGCTTGAGAAAGATTGGACCGAATTTGTCGCGTTCGCCACCGGCAAGCTGGAATTAACGCCCAATACATTGGCGGGCTGGCGCACCAATCAGGCTTTTGCGGTAAAGCTTGCCGTCAGAGCGACCGATCGCCTGTACGAGGCTTCGGGCGGTACCGCCGGTTATCTGAAAAGCGCAGCGCAACGTTATTGGCGCGACGTTCACATGGCGGCCAGCCACTACTACGTCGACTACGACCTCGCCGCGCAAATCCTCGGACGCCATTTGATGGGCCTGCCGCCGGACCGTTCGCTCATCTAGGGCCACGAGCACGTAAGACCGCGTTGGCCGCTGCTGGTACCGCACCCGCCACATTGTATAAACGCCAAATAAACAACCTTTAGACGCGTGCTTTTACAGCAACAGCGGCAAACTGCGCCTTACAAAAGCGCGCTTTTCTTGTTGTTTGAATCAAAGCATCCTTTACCTTGAGGAGCATCGCCGGATCGTCCGCGCATCCCGTCGCGCGCGACATCGGCACCTCGGCCACAGCTTAGAGAGTTTGCGCGGCGGGAACCCGGCTCTTCGTGACTTTGGGGGCGTTACAGGAATGATCGGAATTGTTCGTGTTGCGCTGCGACGGCCTTACACGTTCGTCGTGCTGGCGCTCGCAATTCTGATCATCGGGCCGCTTGCAGCTCTGCGCACACCTGTCGATATTTTTCCCAACATCCGAATTCCAGTCGTCGCGATCGTCTGGCAATACACCGGCCTCGAGCCTGCAGACATGGCCGGGCGCATCACGACACAGTCGCAGCGCGCATTGACGACGACGGTCAACGACATCGAGCATATCGAGGCCAATTCGTACAACAGCCTCGGCATCATCAAGGTATTCTTCCAGCCCGGCGCTGACATCCGCCTTGCAAACGCGCAGATCACCGCGATCTGCCAGACGCTGCTCAAGCAGATGCCGCCGAGCACCACGCCGCCACTCATCCTCAATTACGACGCGTCTACCGTCCCGATCCTCCAGCTTGGCCTATCGGGTTCCGGCCTCTCGGAACAGGCGCTTGCCGATATCGGACTGAACACATTGCGCACGCCGCTGGTCACCATCCCGGGTGCCGCGATACCGCTGCCGTTCGGCGGCAAATTGCGCCAGGTCCAGATCGATCTCGATCCGATTGAGATGCAGGCGCGAGGTCTGTCCGGGCAGGACGTGGCGAACGCGCTTGCTGCGCAAAACCTGATCACGCCCGTTGGCACGGAGAAGATAGGTTCGTTTGAGTACGGCATATCACTGAACAATGCGCCGTCGGTGATCGCCGATCTTGGTGACCTGCCGATCAAGACCGTCGATGGCGCGATGGTCTACATCCACGATGTTGCTCACGTGCGCGATGGCAATCCGCCGCAAACCAATATCGTGCACGTTGACGGCAACCGTTCGGTGCTGATGCAGGTCCTCAAGAACGGTTCCGTCTCGACGCTCGCCATCATCGACGGCATCAAACAAAAGCTGGTCGAGATCAAGGATCTGCTCCCAAGCAATCTGAAAGTCGCGCAGATCGGCGATCAATCGGTGTTCATCAAAGGCGCGGTCAGCAGCGTTGTGCGTGAAGGCGTGATTGCCGCCGCGCTGACCAGCCTGATGATCCTGATCTTTCTCGGAAGCTGGCGTTCGACCGTCATCATCGCGACATCGATCCCGCTGTCGATCCTCGGTTCGATCGCCATCCTTTCGGCGCTCGGCGAAACGCTCAACATCATGACGCTGGGCGGTCTTGCGCTCGCCGTCGGCATCCTGGTCGACGACGCGACCGTCACCATCGAGAACATCAATTATCACCTGGAGCAGGGCAAAGAAGTCGAGACCGCAATCCTTGACGGCGCCGCGCAGATCGTCACCCCTGCCTTCGTATCGCTGCTCTGCATCTGCATCGTGTTCGTGCCGATGTTCTTCCTGACCGGCATCGCACGATTCCTGTTCGTGCCCATGGCCGAAGCTGTGATGTCGGCCATGGTCTGCTCGTTCATCCTGTCGCGCACACTGGTGCCGACGATGGCGAACTACCTGCTGCGCAAACATGCACCGCACACCGACATGCACGGCCTTGACGGTCCTCTGCCCCCGTCACGCAATCCTCTGGTTCGAATGCAGCGCGGTTTCGAGCGGCGATTCGAGCAATTCCGCGGGGTCTATCGCGAGCTGCTTGTTCTCGCCCTCGGTCACCGGCTGGTTTTCGTCGGCGGGTTTTTGGCGGTCGTGATTGCGTCCTTTGCGCTGACGCCCTTCCTTGGCAGGGATTTCTTCCCCACCGTCGACGCCGGACAAATCCTGATGCATGCACGCGTGCGCGTCGGAACCCGCATCGAAGAGACGGCGCAGCAATTCGCGGAGATCGAAAAAGCGATCCGCCAGGTCATTCCGCCCGACGAACTCGCGACCCTCGTTGACAATATCGGCCCGCCGACCAGCGGCATCAACATGACCTACAACAATACCGGAACGATCGGCACGCAGGACGGCGAAGTCCAGATCAAGCTTTCCGAAGATCACCGGCCGACCGCGGACTATGTACGCATGCTGCGCGAGGAACTGCCGGCGCGCTTCCCGGGCGTCACATTTTCATTTTTGCCCGCCGATATCATCAGCCAGATTCTGAACTTTGGCTCTCCTGCGCCGCTCGACCTGCAAATCCGCGGACCAAGCCTCGGCGACGATTTTGCCTATGCCGAAACCCTGCTCCGCGACCTTCGCCATGTTCCGGGCCTGGTAGACGCGCGCATCCAGCAGTCGATCAACAGCCCCGGATTTAACGTCGATGTCGATCGCACGCGCGCTCAATATGTCGGGATTACCGAACGCGACGTAACCAATAGCATGGTGGTCAACCTTGCCGGTAGCGCTCAGGTGGCGCCGACTTATTATCTCAATCCCGATAACGGCGTGAACTACGCCATCGTGATGCAGACGCCGCAATACCGGATCGAACTCGCTCAACGCGCTGCAGAACATGCAGATCACGGCCGCCGGCGCAGCCTCGCAGACGCTCGGCGCGATTGCCAACATCCATCGGGCAACGATGCCGGCGGTCTATTCGCAATACAACATCATGCCGCTGGTCCAGATCTACGGCACCACGCAGGGACGCGATCTCGGCGCAGTCGCTGCCGACGTGCAGAAGGTCATCGACGCCAAAGCCACGGACTTGCCGAAAGGTGTTCAAGCCGTACTGATGGGTCAAGTGAGAACCATGAACAGCGCATTCAGTGGCCTGCTGTTCGGACTTCTTGGCGCCATCGTACTGATTTACCTGTTGATCGTCGTCAACTTCCAGTCGTGGGGCGACCCCTTCGTCATCATCACCGCCCTGCCTGCCGCGCTGGCCGGCATCGTGTGGACGCTGTTTGCCACACACACCACGCTGTCGGTACCGGCGCTGACCGGAGCCATCATGTGCATGGGCGTCGCCACTGCCAACAGCGTGCTGGTCGTCAGCTTCGCCCGCGAGCAACTTGAGAAAACCGGTAATTCCATTGAGGCCGCACTTGAAGCCGGCTTCGTCCGGTTCCGGCCGGTTTTGATGACAGCGCTTGCAATGGTCATCGGTATGGCGCCAATGGCGCTGGGTTTAGGCGAAGGCGGCGAGCAAAACGCACCGCTTGGCCGTGCTGTGGTCGGCGGGCTGATCTGCGCCACCATCGCTACGCTGCTCTTCGTTCCTGTCGTATTCAGCATCCTTCACGATCGCCGCGGCGAGACCGCCCCGGCTGGAGAACCGCATGCCGCCTGATTCCGCTCCGACCACGCTGTCGCGTCGCAAGCTTTTCATAGCTGGCGGCCTCGCAGCGGCCGTGGCCGTGATCGTCGTCCTCATGGGTATCACGACCCGCAAGTCGGCTGACGCAAAGCTCGGCGAATGGACTGAAGAACAGGCTGTTCCAGTCGTTGCTGCGGCGAAACCCGACACCCATGGCCAGCGAACGACGCTCGACCTGCCCGGCCGGCTCGAAGCCTTTTCGCAGGCGCAGATTTACGCACGCGTCAGTGGATACATAAAGGACTGGAAGGCCGACATCGGCACCCCGGTGAAATCCGGTGACTTGCTCGCCGAAATCGACGCGCCCGATCTCGATCAACAGATTATGCAGGCCGAGGCAGGACTGGCCAGCGCGCAAGCCAATTCCAAGCTTTCCACCGCTACCTTGCAGCGTGGACAGCAACTGATTCCGTCGGGAGCGGTTTCCAAACAGGACCTCGATCAACGGTCTGCGGATGCCGCCAACAAGGACGGGACTGGTGAGATCGGCGCAGGCCAATCTCGATCGGCTGCGCGTGCTGGAAAAATACAAACAGATCACCGCGCCTTTCGACGGCCTTGTCACCACCCGCAATACTGACGTCGGCGCGTTGATCAATGCCGGCAGCGGCGGCGCACCGCTGTTTGTCGTTTCCGATACCAGCAAGCTTCGCGTCTATGTCAACGTACCGCAAAGCTACGTGCCGAGTATTCGCGTCGGCACTAGAGCCAATCTGACCGTCCCCGAATATCCGGGACGGACCTTTTCGGCGATCGTCGAAGCCTCGGCGCAGGCCGTGGATGTCGCCTCCGGCACGACCCGCATGCTGCTGGTGGTCGATAACGCCAGCGGCGAGCTGATGACTGGCGCCTTCACCAACGTGAGCTTCGTGTTGCCGCACCCGGCGGTGGCGATCAATGTTCCGGCGAGCGCCCTGATTTTCGACCAGAGTGGATTGCAGGTTGCGACCGTCGGAGCGGACAGCAAGGTCCTCTTGAAGAAGGTCACGATCACCCGCGATCTCGGCAAACAAGTCGAGATCGGATCGGGTCTTTCTGCCGACGACAACGTCATCGAAAGCCCGCCGGACGGCGTCGCTTCGGGCGATCCGGTCCGCGTTGCCGGCGCACCCGGCGCGGCAGTGGACGGTTCCGCGCGCCGCGTCGCACAGCCGGAGACAGCCGAAGCGAAATAGCGCTTGCTAAATCGGCTTTAGACCTTTCGCGTATTGCTTGAAGCGTTGCACGTAAGTATCCGCGCCCTTTGCGATCAGCTTGATCGCCTCGTCGCTGAGTTGGCGCACCGCGCGCGCCGGCGCCCCGACGATCAGCGATCCGTCCGGAAAGCTTTTTCCTTCGGTGATCAATGCACCTGCGCCGACAAGGCAATTAGCGCCAACCCGCGAGCCATTGAGCAAGATCGCGCCCATGCCGATCAGCGAATTCGCACCAATAGTGCAACCGTGTAGGATGACATTATGGCCGATGACGCAATCCGGCCCGATCGTCATTGGAAATCCGGGATCGGTATGCAGGGTCGCGTTGTCCTGAATCTGTGACCGCTCGCCGAGTTCGATCCACTCGTTGTCGCCGCGCAGCACGGCGTTGAACCAGACGCTGGTGTCGAGCTTGAACCGGACCTTGCCGATCACCGTCGCGTTGTCAGCGACCCAATAACGGCCCGCTTCAGGCAGTTCCGGCCTTTGTCCGTCGAGTTCATAAATCATGGTGTCCGCGCTTCCCTTTTCCGGGAAACGGATATCAGACGCTGAGCAGGGCTTGAAGCGCAAGCACCACAACGGTTCCTGACATTAAGCTCCAAAGACCGGCAATAACCGTTGCAACCATCACGAATTCCGGACGCCGACGCTCGATGCGCTGACCGCGCAAGGTATTGCGCATGATGATGTAAGGCGCGGAGAACATCAGAACCGGAATGACAGCAAAACGTACCGGCATCGGGCCGACTTCGAGCTGGCGGAAGCTCGGCAGATGATTGGCGGCAACCTGGTACGCACTGGCACATAATCCAGCGATGGCGAAGCCCCAGGCGAGCGCAAAAAAAGACTGGATCGTATCCGCAGAGATTCCGTGGGTCATGGTTCCGGCCGCCTCCCAGGCAGAAACCAATCGCAGAGGACGCGGCGCATCGCTACGGCTTGCTTAAGAAACGGTTAACGCCCGTGTCGTAGTGAAGACGGAGGCTAGCCAAGAATCCCAAAGAACGGGGACGGATCTCATGACGGCGCACATACTTCCACGCCGCAATGCCGTACGCAGAGGCCGCTATCGCCTGATGCTGCCTTTGACGGTTCTGAGCCTACTTGTGGTCGGGGCCGGAATTTTCGTGGGGTTTGCGCTGTGGCCGACCTGGCCGGGTGCGGCAACCCCGCTTGAGGCACCGGCCATTCCAACCACAGTGGCCGGCGTCTTATTCGACGTGCCGCCGGCCGCGATCCGCAATGCCGTGCAGCGTCACACCGGGCCGCACGACCGCCTCGACCTCGCCTTCATGTGGCCGTCGCTGCTGCCTCCGACTGCCGATCCGAACACTTCCGATCCCAAGACGTCCGGGCAAGCGGCAGTCGCCAGTGACGGCGAAGCAGCGCCGGACGCCGACGCACGCTTCTTCGTGACGATAGCGCCGCTTGGGCCGGTGCTGCCACCGCTGGAGCGGCTGCGCGGCGTTTATACGCATTACGTGCAATCCGAAGCGATGGCTGGCGCGGACGGACTAGCCATCCTGCCGTTCCGCCAGGGGACGCCGTATGCCGGTGAGGATCTGGTTTATCTGGCTGGAACACCGGAGCAGTTCTTCGCCCGGTGCACACAGGACGTCAAAGACGTTCCCGGGACGTGCATGAATGAACGCCTGATCGATACCACAGAAGTGACATTCCGCTTCCCGCGCGCATGGCTGAACGACTGGCGCAACGTCTCAGCCGGCTTCGACCGTCTGGTAGCGCAAATGCATCCGCAGAATAATCGCTAGGCTATTCCAGATCGGTACTAAGGATGGCCATCTGGAAGTTATAGGAACGGTCGTCGTCCTCATCATCGATAAACAGCACGCCGATGAATTCTTCGCCGACATAAACTTCGGCGGAATCCTCTTTTTTCGGCCGCGGGACGACGCGAATATGCGCGTTGCCGAACAGCTTCTTCAAATAGGCGTCGAGCTTCCTGACTTCCTGCACGTCCACAACGCAACTCCTGCAATTTGATTTTGAAATAGCACGCGGTTGTGTCGACAACAATCGCGGTACCGACAATCCGTCGCGATCAAGTTTCTTCGTGGAATATCTGATCCATGGTGCGTGCGGGGTCCGGGCAGCCGGCTTTACCAACCACACGCGCGGGAATGCCGGCAACAGTCACGTTATTCGGCACCGGCTTAATCACCACCGAGCCCGCAGCGATCCTCGCGCAGTGGCCGACCTCGATATTGCCGAGGATCTTTGCGCCGGCGCCGATCATCACGCCGTAGCGAATCTTGGGGTGGCGATCTTCCCATTCCTTACCGGTGCCGCCCAATGTCACGTCGTGCAGCAACGACACATCGTCACCGATCTCCGCCGTTTCCCCGACCACAAGACCGGTGGCGTGATCGAGGAAAATACCACGGCCGATCCTGGCGGCCGGATGAATGTCGCATTGGAACACCGCAGAACAGCGGCTTTGCAAATAGAGCGCGAAATCACGGCGATCTTTATGCCAAAGCCAGTGCATCAGGCGATGGGTCTGAATCGCGTGGAAGCCCTTATAGTACAGCACCGGCTCGATCAGCCGGTGCGTTGCCGGATCGCGATCGGCCGTTGCCATCATATCGGCCCGGAACGCGTCACCGATCGACGGCATATCTTTGAGCGCATCGGCATAAGCTTGCCGGATCAGTCCACCCGATACCGCGGCGTGATCCAGCCGCTCTGACAGCCGGTAGACGACAGCGGTTTCCAGTGTGTCATGGTGCAGAATGGTCGAATAGATGAAGGTCGCGAGTTCAGGCTCGCGTTTGACCGCATCTTCTGCTTCGCGACGGACGCGAGCCCAGACCGGATCGAGCTTGTCGATTGCCGGCATAACCTGCTGCTGCGCCATGAACCTGCCTCCCGGGCCGCGGCATAAAAACATCGTGGGATATCATAGTGGGGAGCACTTTAGCCAAATCCAAGGGCAAAAAAGTAAATACCTTCTGGGCCAAAGGATTAAGGCCTTTGGCTAACTCTCTAGGTCAACAGCCTTCTCGGCCATTGGCTTATTATGGCCGCGCAGCCAGGAACTCGAGAACGCCAGCCTTAAAGACCTTATCGCCGACCGCCAGCATATGCTCCCGGTCAGGGATCGGGAGCGATTGCGCGCCGGGAACAAGCGCCGCCAACTGCTCGCCCGAGCCGGCCACCGTGTCCTTGGTGCCGGTCGCAACTAGGATGGGCACGGCGATGTGCGCGAGCTGATCCCGCTCAAGCGGCTGGCGCGACCCACGGATGCAGGCCGCAAGCGCCCGCAAATCCGATCTCGTCTGCTCGGCGAACGACCGAAACTGGTGCGCGGTCGGGTCGGATATGTCGGCGAGCGATGGCGCTTCGAGACCTTGCGCGATTGTGTCCGGCGAAAGCCCCACTCCCCCAACGAGACGAATGCCGACGCCACCAAGAATGCCGGAGCGCATCCGTTCCGGATTGGCCATGGCGAGGAACGTCGTGTTTCGCGCGCCCATCGAGTAACCCATAACGTCGGCGCGCGGCAGCCTAAGGTGGTCGAGCAGCGCCCGCACGTCGTCGGCCATAAGCGCACTGTGATAGGCGGCCGGATCGTAAAGCTTGGTCGAGGCGCCGTGGCCGCGATTGTCGAGCGCGATGACGCGCCGGCCGGCCTTGCGCAGCGTCGAAACCCAGCCCGGGAAAACCCAGTTCACTTCCTTATTGGACGCGAAGCCATGGACGAGAACGATAGGCTCGCCCTCCCCTTCATCGAGGAAAGCGATCTCAACACCGTCGTGATTAAAGCTTGGCATCCACGCAGTTTAGCGGGTTCAATCGGTCCGCGGCAATTTTGCAAGGCCGAAACCCCAACGCCCGAGATTGCAAGGCTCATCCGGCGGATGCACTCTAGCAGCCAATAATAATTCGAGGTTTGGGAGGACGACGATGCAACGTATACCCGTTCTATGTCTGGCCGCGCTGTTGGTCTGTGCAAGCAGCGCCGCCGAAGCTCAGGTTTCCGACGACGTCGTGAAGATCGGGGTCTTGACCGACATGTCCGGCCCGTCTGCAACCGCAAATGGGCCCGGATCGGTGGTCGCCGCGCAGATGGCAATCGATGACTTTGGCGGCAAGGTCGCCGGCAAGCCGATCCAGCTCATTTCCGCGGACCACCAGATCAAGCCCGATGTCGCGGCAGGAATTGCGCGTCAATGGTACGACCGCGATCAGGTCGACCTGATCGTTGACGTGCCAGTCTCGGCGGTCGGACTGGCGGTGCAGAGCGTTGCCAACGAAAAGAAGAAGCTCTTCATCACCCATTCGACGGGTACCGCCGATTTCCACGGCAAGTTTTGTTCGCCTTACACGATCCAATGGGTGTTCGACACCCATGCGCTTGCGGTCGGCACCGCGCAGGAAGTCACCAAGCGCGGCGGCAATACCTGGTTCTTTCTGACCGCGGATTACGCCTTCGGCCACTCGCTGGAGCATGACGCCACACAGGTGATCGAGCAGAATGGCGGCAAAGTTGTCGGTGCAGTGCGCCATCCGTTCGGCACGCCCGATCTCTCGTCGTTCGTTCTTCAGGCGCAGGCTTCCAAGGCCAAGATCATCGGGCTTGCCAGCGGGCCGCCCGACAACGTCAACGCAATCAAGCTCGGCGGCGAATTTGGTGTTTTTGCCGGCGGCCAGCAGATGGCGGGACTTCTGGTGCTTATCACCGATGTCAACGCGCTTGGCCTTAAAGCGGCGCAGGGGCTGGTGCTTACGACCTCATTCTATTGGGACATGGACGACCAGACCCGCGAATGGTCGAAGCGGTTCTTCGAGAAAGTTCATCGCATGCCGACGATGTGGCAGGCCGGCGTGTACTCGTCGATCATGAATTATCTGAAGGCGGTTCAGGCCACCGGCACTGACGATCCGCTCAAAGTTGCAGCAAAGATGCGAGAGACTCCGATTGAGGATTTCTTCGCCCGCAACGGTCACCTTCGCCCGGACGGATTGATGGTGCACGACCTCGTTCTGGTGCAGGTCAAGAAGCCCGAAGAGTCGAAATACCCGTGGGACTACTACACCATACTCGCGCATATTCCGGGCGATCAGGCATTCGGTCCGCCTAATCCGGAATGTCCCCTCGTCAAAGGCTAACGAAGCACAAAGCGGCGCAAATCATGCACGAAACGCACATTGCGGACTCCGCCAGTCGCGGAGCCGCAATGGATTTCGATATCCGCAAACTGGCAGCGGGCTTCCTCGACAATCCCTATCCGACCTATCAGGCGCTTCGGCAATTCGATCCTGTTCACCGCATGCCGGATGGATCGTATTTCCTGACCCGTTATGACGACTGCCTGCAGGTCTATCACGACACCGCGACATGGAGTTCCGACAAGAAGCTCGACTTCCGGCCGAACTTCGCCGACAGCCTGCTTTACGAGCATCACACGACAAGTCTGGTGTTCAACGATCCGCCTTATCACACGCGGGTGCGAAAACTGCTTGCGCCAGCGTTCACGCCGCGAGCGCTGCGGGCTTTGCAAGCGCGGATCGAAAGCCTGGTCGATCGGCTGCTTGAATGCCGCCGCCGCGCGCGGTGAAATCGATCTGATCGCCGACTTTGCAGCGGCAATTCCAATCCCGCTCATCGGCGACATGCTCGGCATTCCGCAAGGCGAACGCGAGCCGCTGCGCGACTGGTCGCTCGCGATCCTCGGTGCGCTCGAGCCGGTACTGAACCGGGAGCAATTCGACACCGGCGTCGCAGCCGTCGCGGAATTCAAGGACTATCTTGACGAGATCATCGCCCATCGGGCCAAGAACAGCGAAAGCGATCCGGCGGAAATTTTGTCAAAGCTCATTGCCGGAACCGATCTCGACTCGGATTCCAACAGCGACGAAAAGCTCTCGAAGCTCGAACTCATCCACAATTGCATTTTTCTGCTCAATGCCGGTCATGAAACCACGACCAATCTGATTGGCAACGGCGTTGATCTCCTGATTCGCCATCCTGACGCCATGCGCGATCTGCGCGCGCATCCCGGAAGCTATCGACACGGCGATCGAGGAATTCCTGCGGATGGAAAGCTCAAACCAGCTCGGCAATCGCCGTGCCATCAACGATACGGTGCTTGGCGGCGTTGCAATGCCGTCGGGCACTTACGTGCATATCGCGATCGGCGCCGCCAATCGCGATCCGGCGCCATTTCCAGATCCCGATCGCCTCGATATCCGGCGGCAGCCGAACCGCCATCTCGCCTTCGGCACGGGAATTCACGCCTGCGCGGGGATGTCGCTTGCGCGGATGGAAGCGCAAGTAGCGATCAGCCGGTTGTTGAAGCGCTTTGACCGGATTGAGCCCGCGGGCGCTTTTGTTCGCAGCGGACGCGCGCGGTTTCGCGGCTTCAAGTCCTATCCGGTGCGGCTCAGCAACGCCGGGCACGGCATAGACTGCGCGGGCCTTGCGCCAGCGGATATAGCGGAGCGTCATTCGCTCGACTGCGGCTTTGCAGGAAGAAACAAAGCCGAACAGTGCAAACGCGGCCCACAACAGCCACAGCGCAAGATCGAGCGTGCTTGCAGTCAGCACAATCGCTGCGCGGCCGAGAAGCTTGACGATCGCGCGGGTCTTGCTGCCCTTGGCGGCGGCAAGCCGCGACAAGCGCGACATGTCGGCGGGTTCTTCGGCAACCGCGAGACCGTCAAGCGCGGCCTGCGTGCCGGCTTTGGCTTCGATCTGCCCGGTATTCTCGGCAAGCTCGACCAAACCGCCAGCATCCTCGACTTTCACGACTTCCCGGGCAGCGCGCGCGACTAGCGCCGGATTGAGACGGCCTGTCCGGCGCGCCGCCTTTACAACCGACAGACCGACCCGCTCCGGCGCGGTCAGGCCAAGTCGAAATATAGGTCGCCGCAGTGATGGCAAGCCCAGCACCGGCGAGGCCAAGGATCCAGGGATCATATTTCTGACCGGTCAGATAACGCATGCCCTCGCGCGCGCCGTCTCTAATATCACCAAACACAAAGAGATCGCCGAACGCGGTGCCGGCAAGGCTTGCCAGGTCGGTCGGCTCGCCGGTCCATAGCCCTTTGACAAAGCGGCCAGCGGTGCCGGTTGGTGAGGCTGCCTTATCGCGGGCTTGCTTCACGTCATCGGCAAGAACGGGATCAATGGCGACGCCGCGATCGGCAGCGAGATCGAGAAAGCTTTGTGCGAGGTCGGTATCGTCTGCGGCGAGCGCCGCGCGGATTTCGCGCTCGGCAACATCACGGTTGAACACGCGATCGAGCGCCTGATCGCTGATCTGCACCGGATCGTCCGCGGCCAACCGGGTTCCGGCCGCCGCACCGCCGCGGACAAAAGCGAAAGCCGCCGCGGCGAACACAATCGCACCAGCAATTGCGAAGGCCGGGTGATGCACCGCACTGATGAAACGCTGTTTCGCCATAACACCCTGATTTTGCCGATCCTTTGCGGCTTTTTGGCAACGAGGCGCAGTATTTCCGCAGCAAATCTAGGAATTCAGAGGCAAGCTCGCTATGGTGCAACCATGAGCGAAGCAATTGTTCCGCACTTCCATAATGACCTTGGCGTCGCCGTCATCGAGATTGGCGCGCAGGAATTCATGTGCGTGGGAGCCCTGCCGCCATTCGACCACCCGCATGTGTACTGCGACATGGGCGGCGACAAGGAATATGTCTGCCCCTATTGCTCCACGCTCTACCGCCACGATCCGGCTTTGGCGCCCCGCGCCGCCCGTCCGGCGGAATGTGCCTTGATCGACACCACCGTCTAGAGCTGCTTCCGGAGCGGGTGTCCTGACGCCCTCGCGCAAAGTTATGGTCGCTGGCGCCGGTATCGGCGGGCTGACCGCAGCGCTGGCGTTAGCGCGCCGCGATTTTCACGTCACCGTACTTGAGCAAGCGGAGCGACTTGAGGAAACCGGTGCCGGCATCCAGCTCTCGCCCAACGCCGCCCGGATCCTGATCGATCTTGGGCTGGGCGACCGGCTCGCGACCGCTCGTTGTCGTGCCGGAGGGCTTGCGCGTGCTCAACGGCAAGAACGGGCGGGAAATCCTGCGCATGCCGCTCGGCAGATTCGCATCGGAGCGTTACGGCGCACCCTATTGGTCGATCCATCGCGGCGATCTGCAAGCCGTGCTGGCCGCCGCAGCTAACGAAAAACTCGGCGTCACTCTTAAACTCGGCGTGCGCATGGAAGATTTCGCCGCGCACGACAATGGCATCAGCGTCTCTGCGCGCGGCCGCAACGGCATCTGGCACGAGCAAGGCGATGCCTTGATCGCCGCCGACGGCTTGTGGTCGGTCGCGCGGGCTCGCATCGGATCGGCCGATCGGCCACGTTTTGCCCGACGCGTCGCCTGGCGGGCGCTTATTCCGACCGATGTCGCTGCGGCGGAATTTCGCGAACCGCTGATCCACCTCTGGCTCGGCCGCGACGCACACGTCGTGCACTATCCGGTCAAAGCCGGAACGATGATCAACGTCGTTGTCATCATGGAAGACAGCTGGAATGCGCCGGGCTGGAGCGCGCCTGCAAACCGCAACGATCTGCTGTCGCGTTTATCGCCGCGCTGGGCAGAGCCACTGCTCGGCTTGCTTAATATTCCCGAAAGCTGGTTGCGCTGGGCGTTGTTCGATCGCCGGCCGTTGCGCAATTGGTCGCGGGGACCCGCAGCGCTGCTGGGGGACGCCGCCCATCCGATGCTGCCTTATCTGGCCCAAGGCGCCGCCATGGCGATCGAAGACGCCGAGATTTGTGCACAATGCCTCGCGCAAACGCCCGATGATGCCGAAAACGCACTGCGCTCCTATTGTTCGCTGCGCCGCACGCGCGCCCACAAGGTGCAGCGCCTCGCCGCCAGTAATGGGCAGCGCTATCACTTTGGCGGCCTGAACGAGATGATCCGCAATAACGTGATGCGGATAATGGGCGGCACACGTCTGTTGCAGCACTACGATTGGATTTATGGTTGGCGTCCGCCTGAAACGCTGTCGCTCTCGTAACCAAACAACCAACGCACCATGCTGTTTCCCACAACCGTCGCCGGCAGCTTACCGAAGCCTGCGTGGCTCGCTGAGCCGACCAAGCTGTGGCCGCAATGGCGCTTGAAGGGCGAAGAGCTTGCCGGAGCGAAGGATGACGCCACGCTTCTCGCGATCAAGCTGCAGGAAGATTGCGGCATCGACGTTGTCACCGACGGCGAGCAGTCGCGCCAGCATTTCGTGCACGGCTTTCTCGAAGCCGTCGACGGAATCGATTTCAACAAGCGCGTCGAGATGGGCATCCGCAACGACCGCTATAAGGCGATGTGCCCGACGGTCACCGGCGAACTGAAATTGCGGCATCGCGTGCATCAGCGCGAAGCCCAGCTCGCGCGCGCCCACACCACGCGCAAACTGAAATTCACCCTGCCCGGCCCGATGACCATCGTCGACACGATTGCGGACGCCCATTACGGCGACCGCGTAAAGATGGCTTTTGCTTTTGCCGGACTACTCAACAAGGAAATTCGCGGCCTCGCGGCGGACGGCGTCGATGTCATTCAGTTCGACGAGCCGGCCTTCAACGTCTACATGGATGCGGCCGCTGACTGGGGCATTGAGGCGCTGCATCGCGCCATGGAAGGCGTCGCCTGCACCAGCGCTGTGCACATTTGCTACGGCTACGGTATTACCGCCAATATCGAATGGAAAGCCGCGCTCGGCGCCGAATGGCGGCAGTATGAGAAATTCTTTCCGGCGCTGGCGAAAAGTCGAATCGATCAAGTGTCGATCGAGTGCATCAATTCACACGTGCCGATGAGCGTATTGAAGCTGCTCGGCAACAAGGACGTCCAGCTCGGGGTTATCGATGTCGCAACCGATAAAATCGAGACGCCAGAGGAAATTGCCGCGGTGATCGGCAAAGCGGCAGAGTTCATACCTGCGCAAAAAATCATCGCTGGGACGAATTGCGGCATGGCTCCGATGCGCCGCGAAATCGCCGCATTGAAGCTCGAAGCACTCGCCCGCGGCGCCGCCCTGGCGCGCAAAACGTTTGGCTGATCTTCGTTACCCATCACACAGCCTGATCCGACCGTGTGAAGCGCGCCAAGGGGGCGCTAGTAGGATTTTGTTAAAGTTTTGCCGATTTGATGCGATGCAGCAAAAAAGGAAAGTTGGAATGTACGCCCCGTTCGTCACCACCGTATCGTTTGCCGATCGCGACGGTAGCGCGGTTCGGCTTCAGTATGGCGTTTCTGCAGGCGACGCCCGCGAGGCGCGCAGCGAAATCGAACGGCGGCTGATCAACCAGGAACTTTATAATTATTCGATTTTGGAAGTGCGGCCCGCGACCTCTACCGAAGCCGAATCGCTGCAGCTCCCCGAAGGCGCAGCCAGGCTTCTGGACTGAACGTAACACGCAGAGCGAATTTCAAACTCACTTCCCTAGAGCGAAGTCGTTTTAAATTGAATCGATCGTCGCTCTAGCATTTTGATTGAGCATGATCTTTTCGGAAAACCGGTTTCCACCCTCGGATCAAGTCCGAGGGCAGGCTTTTTCCGGATCATGCTCTAACGGTCGCTGCGCGAAATCACCTCGATCAACTCACTGACTTTGCGCCGCTGTTCGGCTTTGTCGCCGGACGCGATCGCATGCTCGACACAGTGCGCCGCATGATCGGCGAGGATCTCTTCCTCGGCGCGGCGTAGCGCCGCGCGAGCCGCCGAGAGCTGGGTCACGATATCGATGCAATAGCGGTCGTCTTCGACCATGCGCGACAGTCCGCGCACCTGACCTTCGATACGTTTGAGGCGTTTGAGAACCGACGTCTTGGCAAGGGGCTGCATAGCAGTTATATACCCCCCCAGGGTATCAATTTCAAGCAGGTTATCAGCCGTGGACCACTCAACACATTCACATGCCGGCACGACGGCGATTGATCCGGTTTGCGGCATGAAGGTCGATCCGGCGAAGAGCCCGCACCGCCACGAATACCGGCACAAGACGTATCACTTCTGCGGCGCCGGCTGCCGCGGCAAGTTCGCAGCCGATCCCGTGAAATATCTCGACAAAAGCAAAGCGGCAGCAACGCCGCAAAGCGCACCAGCGGATGCGATTTACACCTGTCCGATGCACCCGGAAGTGCGCCAGGTCGGACCGGGCTCCTGCCCGATTTGCGGCATGGCGCTCGAGCCGGAGCTCGGTGGCGAAGCCGACGGCGGCGAACTCGCCGACATGACACGCCGCTTCTGGATTTCGTTGGTGCTAGCGCTTCCGGTCGTTGCGCTCGACATGGGCGGCCATTTTGGACTGCTGCATTTGCCACCCGGCATTTCCAGTTTGGCGCAATTCTTGTTCGCCACGCCGGTGGTGCTGTGGGGCGGCTGGCCGTTTTTCGTGCGCGGCGCGCAATCGCTTGCGACGCGCAATCTCAACATGTTCACGCTGATCGCCCTGGGCACCGGCGTGGCCTATACCTACAGCCTGTTCGCAGCTGTCGCGCCGGGACTGTTTCCGCCGGCCTTCCATGACGAACATGGCGGCATCGGGCTTTATTTCGAAGCCGCCTCCGTCATCGTTGTTTTGGTGCTGCTCGGACAGGTCCTTGAGCTCCGTGCGCGGGCCTCAACTTCAGGAGCGATCCGCGCGCTGATGTCGCTTGCGCCAAAGACCGCGCGGCGGGTCAAGGGTGACGGCAGCGACGAAGACGTGCCGCTCGACGCTGTCGCTGTCGGCGACAGACTGCGGGTGCGGCCAGGCGAGAAAGTGCCAGTCGACGGTTCGGTGATCGAAGGAAGATCGTCTGTCGATGAATCGATGGTCACAGGTGAAGCGATGCCAGTCGGCAAGGAGCCAGGCGCCGCGGTCATCGGCGGCACACTAAACGGCAGCGGCAGCTTCGTCATGCGCGCGGAGAAAGTCGGCAGTGATACTGTGCTGGCCCATATCGTCGCCATGGTCGCTTCGGCGCAGCGCTCTCGCGCACCGATCCAGCGGCTCGCCGATCGCGTCTCGGCCTGGTTCGTACCGGCAGTGATCGCAGCCGCGCTAACCGCTTTTGCGGCCTGGGCGGTATTCGGCCCCGAGCCACGGTTCGCTTACGCGCTGGTCGCCGCAGTTACCGTGCTGATCATCGCCTGCCCGTGTGCGCTCGGCCTCGCCACGCCGATGTCGATCATGGTCGCGGTCGGTCGCGCGGCTTCCGCCGGAATCCTGGTCAAGAACGCCGAAGCGTTTGAGCGCCTGGAGAAAGTGGACACGCTTGTTGTCGACAAGACCGGCACGCTGACGCTTGGCAAACCGGCAATGACTGCAATCATCCCCACGCAGGCATTCGAGGAAAACGCCCTGTTGCGGTACGCCGCCAGTATTGAGCGAGCGAGCGAACACCCACTCGCCGCGGCCATTCTCGCCGCCGCCGCGGACCGCCGCGGAGAGCTTTATTCCGTCACCGACTTTGACGCTCCCTCGGGCAAGGGCGTCAGCGGCACCGTCGAAGGGCGCCGTATTGCGCTCGGCAATACAAGCTTCCTCGGTGAGCTCGGCGTCGCAACCGACGGGCTGCAAAGCGAGGCGGACAAGCTGCGTGACAGCGGCGGCACCGTGATCTTTGTCGCCATCGACCAAACCCTCGCGGGGCTTATCGCTGTTTCCGATCCGATCAAGCCGACGGCCCGATCCGCTCTCGACACTTTGCGCGCACAAGGCATCGCCATCGTGATGCTCACCGGCGACAGCCTTGGCACCGCCCGTGCCGTTGCCAGCAAGCTCGGCATTACCGATGTCGAAGCCGAGGTGCTGCCGGAGCGCAAGGGCGCGGTCGTCGAGGAATTGCGCCGGGCCGGCCGCGTCGTCGCCATGGCCGGGGACGGTGTCAACGATGCCCCCGCCCTCGCCGCCGCCGACATTGGCATCGCCATGGGCAGCGGCACCGACGTTGCGATGGCAAGCGCCGGCCTCACCCTTATCAAAGGCGATCTCACCGGCATCGTCCGCGCGCGGCAGCTCTCCACCGCGACCATGAAAAATATCCGGCAGAACCTGCTGTTTGCATTCCTCTACAATGCGCTCGGTGTGCCGATCGCGGCGGGCGTACTTTATCCGGTTTTCGGGCTTTTGCTGTCGCCCGCATTTGGCGCAGCCGCCATGGCGTTGTCGTCGGTCAGCGTCATCGCCAACGCACTTCGGTTAAAGCGTCTCCCGCTTCGATGAGCGCTGTTCGCGCCCGCCCGCATCATTTATAGTTGAGCGCTTTATTGATCCTCAGCGCACCGTTTGATCGCTCTGGTAGGTCTGCGTCAGCTCGCATTTCTTTTCGGCGGCCTGCTGCTGCACCATTTTCTTTTGCGTGAGCACAGTCTGATAATCGGAGCTGTAAGCCACCGCTCCGACAACCTTTCCGCCGGCGGTCTGGTTTGCGCGGTCGATCTCCGCCCGCAGTTCAGCTTCGCGCTTGTTCAGCAAAACCCACTGATCGGAAAGATCCTTGCAATGGTACACATCGTATTGCGACGGATCGACCAGGATGAGCTGGCCAATACCATTGGCGCTGTTGCAGCCGGCCAACGCCAGGACTGTCACTGCGCAGATCGAGGCGGCTAAACAATATACCGTACGCGATTTCCGGTTGGCCTCGTCAAGCAGCATTACCAGCGTCCCACCATCCCCACGCGGACCCCCATGGCCTGCTCGGTCGCAGCAAGGTGTGCCGCAAATAAGGCGGACGGCACCAACGAAGGCCGATCTTACGCCTGGGGCGTTGGGAACTGGACGCCTATGAGCAAGCCATCACGCCAGACGATCTTGCAGTGACGGCGTGGTCCACCACCCTTAGTCAATAAGAGCATGAAACGCTCTGGCAACTCGCAGTCATTCTTCAGCTGAAGACGCGCACCGGAATCCGAGATATCGATGATTGCGCAAGGACAGGGGTCAGCGCCACGTTCGACAATAATAGTCGCGTTATAGTGGAACTTCCGCCGCGGACTTTTGCGCAGTTCGGCTTGGCTGCGATAATTGCCGACGGCGACCATAACAAAAATTCCCGCACATAGTGGGCCGAGCTTCCCCGATAAAGTTAAGTAAACTCCATTAACGGCTCGTAAACCCCTCTGTCCTCGGGACTAAGTCGGCCCCCGCTTTACAGTCCGCTGCATCATGAAAATGCAACGGAACTCATTTGACTACGCCATAGCGTGGTCGCGGGGGCGACCAGTTGCATCGCGTTTGATTATGACAATTGTGACAGGGCTTAATCTCGCCTTGTATGTCGACCGTATTACGCTTTAGTGATTTTACGATAACGCCTGCGGAGAAAGCGATGAGCCTCGCTTGGGTCGACTGGTCGAACCCGGTGGCAATCTGGTGGGTTTGTCTGGTCGTTGTCGGCGCCGGCAACGTCGCGGCGCTGGGTTGGCTTGGATTACGTTATCACCGCGGTCCACGACGCACCGGCACGGCGTTCTCGATCGAGCCGTTACTCCTGCTTTGCGCAGTCTATGTGCTTGTCTGCGCGTTCCGCTCGGCAATGCCGCGCGCTGATGTGCAGCGGATTTGTCTGTTCGACACATGGCTTTCGAGTGTCATGGTTGGGCGTTCCGTTGCGACGGTCGCGGAGCTTTGCTTCGCCGCGCAATGGGCGATCGTGCTGCGTACGCTCGGCCGGCTCGCCAACTCGGACACGGCGCGAGGCATCTCCCGATTCATCGTGCCGCTGATCGCGGTCGCGGAATGTTGCTCGTGGTATGCGGTGATCACGACGAGTTATCTGGGCAATGTCGCCGAGAACTCGATCTGGACGCTGACTTTTGCCCTTGTTGCAATCGCGCTGATCCGGCTGGTGCCGCGCTTTCACGGCGCCCTTCAATTGGTCATCGCCGGAGCCGCAATTGGCGGCATCGGTTACGTGATCTTCATGAGCACGGTCGATGTGCCGATGTATTTGACGCGCTGGCTGGCCGATCAGGCGAGCGGCAAACATCTCCTCGGCTTTTTTGCCGGCTTGCGCGACCTCGCAACACACTGGGTTGTGACTCACGACATCGCCGATTGGCGACAGGAGATCGCCTGGATGTCGCTTTACTTCAGCATGGCGGTGTGGACCAGCCTCACGCTCGCAAGCCTCGGCCTTGTGAAGCATCAGCTGCCGCGTTTTGTTGTGCGCGCACCGCGCGTGAAAGCAACACGGCGGCAGCTGCCAGTCACCGTTCGCTTCTGAACTTAATTGCCGCAAAAGAAAATCGCCCCGGTGCGCAACGCGCCGGGGCGAGGAACAAACCAGACTAGTATCGGCGTCAGATCGCTTCCTTGAGATCCTTGGCCGCGCGGAACGCGACCTTCTTGCTGGCCTTGATCTTGATCGCTTCGCCGGTGGCCGGGTTACGGCCCATGCGCGCGGCGCGCTTGCGGACCTGAAGGATGCCAAGCCCGGCGATACGAATGCGCTCGCCCTTCTTCAGATGCTTGGTGATGAGCGCCACCAGGCCCTGCAGCAGTGCCTCGCCGCCGCGCTTGGTCATCTGGTGCTCTTCGGCCAGGACCGCCGCGAGATGCTTGATGGTTACGGGTTTGCCCGGCTTCGCGGGAGCCTTGGACTTGGAAACAGCCATTTTAAAGTACCTCTCCGGCGCGATATTGCGCTGTAGCAGGGGAGATATGATTCGGGCTGAAAAAGAAACCGCTTTGGGGGTTCCTAAACAGAATGACTCCACAGGAATTGCAGTGGATTCCGGCATATTACCGGGCGATTGAGCTTGGTCTGGATTTAAGATGGCCAATCGTGGCCTAATGCACAGGGGTGTTTCGAGCCGGGAGAAATCGGGGACCTGATACCATGAAGGGACTTCTACTACTTATCGTTTTCGGACTTGCGGCGCTGAGCTTTACCGCAATGACAGCGCAAAACACCAATGTAACCGCCGAAGGCTACAACTGGGCGACGCGGGTTTGCTCATCGGCCCACGATCTCTGCAAGTACCCGCACGAACTCGGTTATGCCGCAGTCGGTTTCGGGATAATCTGGCTTCTGACGCTCCTAATGAAGTGACCCGTAACAACACGCTCCGCCGAGCGCAGTAAGGTCAGCCGTGGAGGATCAGGTGCTTCGCCACGCGATACTTTTTGTCGTGACTACCGCGCTTGGCGTCAGCCCAGTCCTGGCTCCAGTCCTGGCTGCGGATAAACCGATCCCCGCTCTAAGGACACCTGTTCAAACGATGCCCAAAGAGCAAACCAAAGGCGACGATTGGAGAAGCAAGGCCTGGATATGCCCGATCGCAGGACGCTGCGGACCAGCAGGCACGCCCGGACTAGGCTCGTGGACACCAACGCAAGGTTCACCTAACCCTCGGTAGTTTTAAAGCTGCGCTCTAATGGTCCACATTCCCGTTTGTATTTATTTGATGCGGGCAACCCTGGCGTCGCGAGTTCGCGACATGATGCGTTTGCTGTCACCGCGGTTCATAGCGGTCGCGCTGGCGTCGGCGCTAATCTACTTCGGCGCGACAACGGCGCATGCGCAAACCTGTTCGGTCTCCGCCGCATCGGGCAATTACGGGGCAGTCAATGTCCTGGCAGGCAGCGCGGTCAGTACGTCGTCGTCGTTTATGGTGACCTGCAGCGGCTGCACCTTGGGCTGCACCGTCAATGCCTGCATCCAATTCAATCAAGGCTCGCCGAACGGCAACAGCTCAATCCGCTACATGGGCAACGGCGCCAATACGGTGCAGCATGAACTGTATAGCAACCCAGGCCTGACCCAAACTTGGGGGTCGTGGGGCTACGGCACGTCAGCCTATGGCACGTCCGGTGTCAGTACCAATCTCACTTTGCCGGCGCTGGGCGGTTCGACGAGCCAAATGCTGACCGTCTACGGCGCGTTTAAAGCGAACCAACAGACGGCCGTGCCGGGGACTTATACCTGGACTACTTCTTCTCCGGTCATTGCCTACGGTCCTTATCTCCTAATCAGTCCGAACTGCTCGTCGAATCCAGGCAACATCGCAAACGCCGGCTCGTCTACCTGGACGGCCACTGTTTCCCCGAATTGCAATGTATCCGCGGGCAATCTCAACTTCGGAACGGCTTCGCTTTTGACCTCGGCTATCACCGCGAACGCCTCGATCATGGTGCAGTGCACGAACACCACCCCCTACTCCGTCGGCCTCGACAATGGCGCCCATGCATCGAGTGGCCAGCGGCGCATGCAATCCAGCAGCAACTTCATAAATTATAACTTGTACACGGATTCCGGATATTCGCTGCCATGGACGACGACAAGTTCGCCGACCAGTTGCACCGCCGGCTCCGGGAGCTGTGTGCTTGGTACCGGCACCGGATCCAATCAGAACGTCACCGTTTATGGCGAAGTCCCGGTCCAGCCATCTCAGGCTCCGGGTGGCTATAACGACACCGTTGTTGTCACCGTGACGTATTGACGTTCGCAACTATCGCGCCAGCAATTTGCGAGCTGTGTTTAGGCTTGTGCTTCATCAGTACGTGACAGTCATCGTCACCGTATCTGAATAGGTGCCGGATGGCGGCGCGGTCAGCGTGGTCGGGACTTGACCGTAGACCGGAATGGACTGCGTGGTGCCGTTGCCGGTCCCCAAATAACAATCGTTCGTGACCGTGCAGGCACTGTTGCTGGCGCCCGTGGTCCACGGAAACGTGAAACCGGCATCGACGTAGAGCCCGTACGGCAGAAAATTGCCGCTACTGGCCATGCGGTTCGAGCCGCCGGAAAAGTTCAAGCCCTGTCCCATTCCGATCGAGTACGGGCTGCCGTTCGTGCAAATCACGGAGAGCGACGTGCTGCCGGTGACCGCAGCCGACGTCAGGGACGTGCCGGCCGTCGAGGGAAATGTCAGCGTCGCAGCATTGATTGTGCACGACGCGGTAATGGTCATTTGGACCGTCAGGGTATTTGTGGCTGTGCCGGCGTGTGCCGCGCGCGGCCAAGGCAGACACGCGAAGCCCAGCAACACTCCGAAGATCAAGCTTGCGGGTCTAATCATTGGCGGAAACAACCTCCGATAGTCACCCGATTAATGAAACATAAGGGTTAAGCGGTCCTTAAATTGTTAACGGCCGGGCCAATATAGCTGGTATTTATGCCCCGATCACAATCGACTAAGGAGCAAAAACATTGATTAAATCCACAACCGGTCATTAACCGTAACTTCCTTAATTTTCATGAGGATGAAGACGCGAAAATTCAAGAAACGCATCCAGCCTGTCGATCGCAGATCGCGCCACATCTAAAAGTTGTCGTCGATGAAACACTGCGCCGGTATCGTGACAACCGCTCTTCTGCTGTCGCAGATTGCTGGAGCATCGGCGGCACGGTTATTGGTCGAGCCTATTTTGCTTGAAATGAATGGCGCCGCCGCCGGCACCTTGACACTGCGCAATGAAGAGAGCGTCGAGAGCGATGTGCAGACCCGGGTGTTCCGTTGGCTACAGGCCGACGGACGCGAAACTTTGGAACCGACAACGGATGCGGTCGCCTCGCCGCCGGCGATAAGGTTGACCCCGCACTCCGATTATACCGTGCGCATAGTCCGCACCGCGACGGAGCCGGTGGCCGGCGAAGAAAGCTACCGCGTCATCGTCGATCAATTGCCAAGCCCAGGGCGGCAGATGCAACGCGCCGTCAACATTCTAATCAGGCAATCTATTCCGGTATTTTTTCGCGCCGGGCAACTCACCAGGGCAAACGTCTCATGGTCGGTTACATCCGAACACGGCCAGATATCGGTTAGTGCCTTCAATAGCGGCGATGAGCGGCTGCGGATCGCTTCGCTGCAACTCCACGACGGCGCCGGAACGGTCGTCGATTTCGGCAACGGTCTCGTCGGCTACGTCTTGGGCCACTCGTCCATGAAATTCATTTTTGCAAAGTCGCCACGTGGTTTCGGCGCAGTAGGGCCAATCCAGCTGGCCGCTTTCGGCAACAATGGGACCATCCATGCTACGGTTCCATTTGACGTTCACCGGTAGCACGCTTTTCTTTTTGTCGCTTTCGCTCGGCCCGTTGCTTTTCCCAGCTCAGGCTCGGGCCGATCAAAGCGGCGAAAACCTGCAGCTTGAAGTCTTCATCAACGACGCGCCGATGAACATGATTTCAAGCTTCGTACGATTCGCCGACGGTGGGATCGGCGCCAAAGAAAGCGACCTCGAACAATTGGGACTGCGTCCCGGACTGCACCGCGCCGCGAGCGAAATCGTTTCGCTCGATGAGATTCCCACCCTGCAATACCGCTACGACGAGCGTGCGCAAAAAATCTTGATCCATGTAAGCGACGACCATCGCATCGCGCGTATCTTCGATCTGCAGCAAAATTCGCTCGCGAGAGCACCGCGCGCACAAGCCGGATGGGGCGCGACGCTCAACTACGATTTTCTCGGTACGACCGGCAACCTGCAATCGCGGGAGTCGATATGGAACAGCGGCTCGTCCCTGACCCTCGACGGGCGCGCTTTCTCGCCCTACGGCACATTCGGGCAATCGGCACTACTCCTTTCGAACCAGGCCCTCAACGCCGAAGCCATTCGCCTGGATTCGTCCTATCGCTTTTCCGATCAGGACCGGCTGATCACTTACGATCTGGGTGACGCCATCACCGGCGGGTTGGCATGGACGCGGCCAATCCGCATCGGCGGCGCGCAGGCACAGAGCAATTTCGCACTCCGCCCGGATCTGATCACCATGCCGCTGCCTAGTCTTGGCGGCACTGCCGCCGTCCCCTCGACTGTCGACGTCTACGTCAACAATACCAGGACGTTTTCGCAAGAGCTCGGCGCCGGACCGTTCAACGTGACCAATATTCCGCTGGTGACCGGCGCCGGGAATGCGCAATTGGTTGTCCGTGACTCATCAGGGCAAGCGACCACCACCACATTGCCATTCTATGCTTCCAGCATTCTTCTGGCGCCCGGATTGACGAGTTGGTCGCTCGAAGCGGGCGTGCCGCGTTTGGCTTACGGGTCCGCGGCCGACAGCTATGTCGGTACCGCCGTCGCGTCGGCAACGCTACGTCGAGGCATCTTCGATTGGCTCACACTGGAGGGTCATGCCGAGGGCGGAGCGAACCTCGCCAATGGCGGCTTCGGCGCGGCGGTCAAGACCGGCAGCTTCGGTGTCGCCGACGCGGCCGTCGCTGGCAGCACATTCGCTGGCGGCGGCAACGGCCTTCAGACTTATTTATCCTATGATACCCGTCTGCTGGGTCTGAATATCAACGTCAGCTCGCAGCGGACCTTCGCACGCTACAACGATTTGGCTTCGGTCACCGCACAATTGCAAAGCCGCGCCTTGGGGTCGGCATCATACCTCTTTGGGTTCTTCGATTTCATACCATACTACGCGGCCAGCGGCACCTATGCGTCGCTCTATCAGTCCGCTCTTCCACCGCGCAAAACCGATCGGATCACAATTGGCGCGCCATTTCCGTTCGACGACAAAGCGAGTTGGGGCCTGAGCTATCTGCATCAAATCGATGCGGTGAGCGATGTTTCGGATATCGTATCCTTGTCCTATTCGCGCTCGCTGCCTCACGGGACGTCGGTGTTCGCTACCGCCTTTAGCGATTTCGGCACCAACAAAAGCCTTGGCATCGTGGTGGGCCTCACCATACCGTTCGGAACATCAAGCGCAGTGACCGCGGCGGTAAACAGCGCCGGCCACGCTACAACCGGCACGGTCGACGCGATCAAGTCGCTTGGTCCTAAAACCGGCGATTACGGGTGGGAGGTCCGCGATTCCGAAGGGACCGATCCCTACCGCGCGGCGAGCGTGTCCTATCGGTCGGGTTATCTGACCGCCAAGCTCGGTGTCAGCCAGGGTCAAGGCAATAGTAGTGCCGCCGTCGAACTGCGCGGCTCGATCACTACGATGGGCCGTGACGTGTTCCTCTCCGATTGGATCGACGATGGCTTCGCGGTGGTCAATGCTGGCGCCCCCAATGTTGAAGTCGCTTACGAAAATCAGCCGATCGGCAAGACCGACTCGCAGGGCATGTTGCTGGTTCCGACGCTGCGCTCTTACCAGAAGAATTCGATCAGCGTTGATCCCGCAAATATGCCGGTTGACGACGAGATCGAGAGTACGCGTGAGGTAGTGGCGCCCGCCGATCGAGCCGGCACGCTTGTCACCTTCAAGGTCCATAACGATTTCACGGCGGCGGTGGTTGCGTTCGTGCGGGCGGACGGCAAGTTCGTCGCGCCGGGTTCGCAGGGCCGCCTCGATGGTGGCGAGCAGTTCTTCGTTGGCTACGACGGTGAGGCATTCATCAGGACGCTTGGCCCATCCAACACCGTGTCGATCGAAACCGAAGACGCGCAATGCCACGCGACGTTCGACTTCAAACCGCGTCCGGGCGCGCAGGTGCGGATCGGACCGGTCATCTGCCAATAAACGTCTGGTGCGGACGGCCGGACTCGAACCGGCACAGGGATTTCTCCCCGAGGGATTTTAAGTCCCTTGCGTCTACCATTTCGCCACGTCCGCAAGGCGGACAGCTTTAATGCCCGCGTAGAATTGAGTTTAGCATCCGCCGCACGCGCGGCGGAAGCGAACGGGTCCAGGCGGAATGCTTACTGCGGCTTGGTCTTGGAGGGCGTACGCGCGGCCTGTGGCTGGCCCGTATCGCGAATATTGCCCCAAGGATCGTTGGTCTTCTTTTCCGGGATTTTGTTCAGCTCCGACTTGTAGGCCCTGTCCCGCGCGTCCTGCGCCGCCTGCTCGTCGGGCGTGAGTTTTTTCTTCTCGTCTTTTCCGAAGGAAATGCCCGGCATCGGCATCTGAGCGGCGGCGGCGCCGGTCAGTAAGCCAAGGATAACAGCAGCTCCCAAGAACTTGCGCAGCATGTCCAGCTCCAATCCTCCAATCAGGCTGTGGCAGTTCGGCACAAATAGGGCGGCATTGATGCCGCACCGTGCCTCCAACGGTCTATTCCTTGAAGATGTGGCCCCAAAGCTTGTCCCAGGCTTCGCCGGAAAGATCCGTAACGCGCCCGTCCTGCTCGAAGAATTTGTTCGGCACCTGGAACATTGTCAGCATCAGGCCGCCCTCGGGCGTGCAGGCAACATGGCGGCTGCCGGCTTCGCGCCAGACGAATTCACCGGGGCCGACACTGAGCCCTTCCGCTGGACCTTCCTTATCGACCAGCCTGCCCTCGAGCACGTAAGTCTGCTCGATCTTGACGTGTTCGTGGTCCGGCAGCACCGCGCCCGGCGCGAAGCGCATCAGGGCAGTGACGAGTCCACTCTCCTTGTCGAACAGCAAACCCTTCACCTCGCAGCCGGAAAACCGCGTCTTCTTCCATTCCTGTTGAGCGGGCCGGACGACGTGGGAATGGGTGTCGAGGGTGTCGTGCTTGGATTTGGGGGTGATAGCGTCCATGGGAGTCTCCCTTAAAATCAGGCTGCAAGATCGGCTCGGTGGCAATCATAGCCGATTGCACCAGGGCGCTCTACAAGGCCGCATCGCGGATCGGTGGCTGGAACGCCAGACCGGTATCCCACGGAAAATAGATCCAGGTATCCTGCGACACTTCGGTGATGAAGGTATCCACCATCGGCCGGCCCATCGGCTTGGCATAGACGGTAGCGAAATGCGCCCCTGGCAAAATTCCCCGCACGACCTTCGCGGTCTGCCCGGTGTCGACAAGATCGTCGACGATCAGCACTCCCCCACCCTTGCTTCCGCCGAGCGCAACGATCGACGGCGCGATATCCTTGAGCACCGTCAACTGACCTTGCGTTTGATGCGCGTAGCTTTCCACGCACACGGTCTCGATCATCCGCACCCCGAGTTCGCGGGCAACGATCCCCGCCGGGACGAGGCCACCGCGTGTGATGCAGACGATCGCCTTGAATGGGCCCGCACCGTTGAGCCGCCAGGCCAGCGCACGGGAATCGCGATGGAATTGATCCCATGAAACCGGAAAGATTTTTTCGGGATTTACCGGCTCGGCCATGGCGGCGGCTCCTACTTTTGGCCCGCGGCCAGTTCTGACCGCACCCGCGTCAGCATCGCCTGAATCGCCGTCATCGCAGCAGCGATCTTCTGCGGGTCCCGCGAACGCACAACAACGTTGGTATTGCCGCCGCGCTCATCCATGAACGGATAGGAGCCGATAATAACGTCGGGATGATTTTTGGCGATTGCGCCGAGTTCGGTGCCAATGTCGCCTTCGCGGCAATCGGCGCGGATCGATTCCGACAGCATCTTCACGCCGGTCTTCAATTTCGGCGCGACATAATCGAGCATCGCCTGCATGATGTTCGGTACACCGGCCATGACGATGACATTGCCGATCCAGAAGCCCGGCGCGGCGGAAATCTTGTTGAGCACAAGCTCGGCGCCGGCCGGCGCACGCGTCATGCGCATCCGTGCTTCGTTCATCACCCCGCCGGTTTCGGCGACCCGCGCTTTCATCATCTCTACGGCTTTCGGATGATAGTCGAGGCTGACGCCGAACGCCTTGGCGACGCAGTCCGCCGTGATGTCGTCGTGGGTCGGGCCGATCCCGCCGGTGGTGAAAATGTAGGTGTAGCGGGCGCGAAGCGCGTTCAGCGCGGTAACGATCTCCGGCTCTTCGTCCGGAACGACGCGGACTTCCTTCAGGTCGATGCCGATATTGGTCAGGTACTCGGCGATGTAGCCGATGTTCTTGTCCTTGGTGCGGCCCGAGAGGATTTCGTCGCCGATAACAAGGATGGCGGCGGTGATAACGCCGTCGGTCTTGGCCATATCGTCGGCCATTGGGCTCAATCTCCGTGCTTCTGCTTGCTGTAGCGCGGCGGCGTGGGCGGCTCAAGGCTAGGCGAGGCAATGGTCAGTCCGCCCAAATCCTGTGCAAAAAGGCGCTACCAGCAAGCGCTTGACCCCTCCCCGCCGGGAACAATTTGGCGCAAAGATTGCTTGAACGGTAGATTGCTGAAGGCCTTATCGCCTTGAGCATCGTGCTGTTCGATTAGCGGGTCGGGGATTCGGGGCATGTTCGATGAGATGCGAGACAGCGGTGGCGCGGTGCGGCCGGCCTACGCTGAACTATCGCAGTGGCTGAGCCAAATCCCGCCCGATGTCCTCGATTTTCGCCGCCGCGAGGCGGAGCTGCTTTTCCGGCGCATCGGCATCACTTTCGCGGTCTACGGCGACCCCGAAGCGACCGAGCGCTTAATCCCATTCGACGTCATTCCACGCATCCTCGCCGCGCAGGAATGGGACATCGTTCGGCGCGGCTTGGAGCAGCGGATCAAGGCCATCAACGCCTACATCAAGGACGTTTACAACCGCCGCGAAATCCTCAAAGCCGGCGTCGTGCCGGAGGATCTGGTCTTCCAAAACCCGGTATTCCGTCCGGAGATGAACGGCCAAAAAGTGCCGCACGATATTTACGTGCACATCGCCGGCATCGATATTGTTCGCATCGATGCCGAGACTTTTTACGTGCTTGAGGATAATGCGCGCACGCCATCCGGGGTCTCCTACATGCTGGAGAATCGCGAGATCATGCTGCGGCTGTTTCCGGAGCTGTTCTCGCGCTACCGCATCGCGCCCGTGGAAAATTACCCGGACGAATTGCTGGCAACACTAAGATCGATCGCGCCGCCGGCGGCACCTTCTGAACCCAACGTTGTCCTGCTTACGCCGGGCGTCTTTAACTCCGCGTATTACGAACACTCCTTCCTCGCCGACAAGCTGGGCATCGAACTGGTCGAGGGTCGCGATCTCGTGATCAAGGATGACGTCGTATCGATGCGCACAACTGAGGGATTGAAACGCGTCGACGTCATCTATCGGCGTATCGACGACGATTTTCTTGATCCGCTGGTATTCCGGCCCGACAGCGCGCTCGGTGTCCCCGGCCTGATGTCGGCCTATCAGGCCGGCAATGTCACACTCGCCAACGCAGTCGGCACCGGCATCGCCGACGACAAGGCGGTGTACAGCTACATGCCTGCGATCGTGAAATTCTATCTCGGCGAAGAACCGATCCTGAAAAACGTACCGACCTGGCGCTGCCGCGAGGAAGAGCACCTCGCCTACGTGCTCGATCACCTCGAAGAGCTCGTCGTGAAAGAAGTTCACGGCTCCGGTGGTTACGGGATGCTGATCGGACCGAAGGAAGACAAGACCACGATCGCCACCTTCCGCGCCAAGCTGAAATCCGATCCGAAAAACTTCATCGCGCAGCCGACGCTTGCGCTCTCGACATGTCCGACGTGCGTCGAAGAAGGCATCGCGCCACGACACGTCGACTTACGTCCGTTCGTGCTTGCGGGTCGCGACCGCATCCGCATCGTTCCGGGCGGTCTTACGCGCGTTGCACTCAAACGTGGCTCATTGGTCGTAAACTCAAGCCAAGGCGGCGGCACCAAAGACACTTGGGTGCTGGACGGATAAGTTTTGACACATGCTTTCACGCACCGCCGATAACCTCTACTGGCTCGCCCGTTACGTCGAGCGCGCGGAATATCTGGCGCGCATTCTCGATACTACCTTGCGGCTCACCGCATTGCCGCTGGCTTATGTCGGCAAGTCCAACGAATGGGAGTCGGCGGTTGCGACAGCCGGCTGCGCAGCCGCTTTTTTCGCCGCCCATGACGAGGCCAACGAAGAGACCGTCACCGAATTCCTCGCATTCTCCACCAGCAATCCATCCTCGATCCGCAATTGTTTCGAAAATGCCCGCATCAACGCGCGTGCGGTACGTACCGCGTTGACCATCGAAATGTGGGACTCCATCAACAGCGCCTGGCTTGAACTCAAGAAATGGGGCAACGGACCTTCGTCCCGCGAGGAGTTTGCCCGGTTCCTGCGCTGGGTTATGGGCTCGTCGCTGAATTTCGACGGCTCCGCCTACCGTACGATGTTGCGCAACGACGCCTACTGGTTTTCGCGGCTCGGTGTCTACGCCGAGCGTGCCGATAATACCGCGCGCATTCTGGACGTGAAATATCACCTGCTCCTGCCTGCCGAGGAGCACGTCGGCGGCCCGCTCGATTACTTCCAGTGGACTTCGATCCTGCGCTCGGTGTCCGCCCTGACCGCCTATCACTGGGTCTATCGCGAGAACGTGAAACCGTGGCTAGTCGCCGATCTGCTGATCCTGCGGGACGAGATGCCGCGATCGCTGGCGAACTGCTACGAAAACCTTGTGCAGAACCTCGACCGCATCGGCAAATCTTACGGCCGCCAGGGACCCGCGCAGCGCCAGGCGCGTGCAATTCGCGCCCGGCTGGAGAACAGCAAGATCGAAGATATCTTCCAGAACGGACTGCACGAATTCATCGACGAATTTATCGAGGACAACAACCGGCTAGGCAGCGCGGTGGCCCAGCAATACCTGCTGTAACCGGGATTACCGAGCAGCAGGTCCCGAATAGGCGACAGCGCAGCCCGATGTCGTCTATTGTCTGGTCAGCGACTTCCGTTTACCTGCTTTTGATATGCGCCTGCGCATCGCCCACAGCTCGGTCTATCGTTACGATCCACCCGCCACGGGTGTGATCCAGGTACTACGGCTGACGCCGCGCAATCATGATGGCCAATATATCACCGACTGGCGCATCGACGTGACACCCGATGCGCGGCTAGCCGCCCGTGACGACGCGTTCGGCAATATCACTCACGTCTTCACCGCCGATGGACCGCTCGGCGAATTGCACGTCGATGTCTATGGCCTGGTCGAAACCCAGAGTGCAGATGGCGTGGTTCAGGGCACCGTCGAGCGCTTTCCGCAAAGCCTATATCTTCGTGATACCGCACTAACCGAAGCTGACGCCCCGATCCGCGACTTTGCCCAAAAAATCCGCGCCGACGCCGGCGATGACGCGCTTGCCGTACTTCACGCGTTACTCGACCGCTTGCACGAAGACATCCATTGCGAGGCAACGACAAACGACCAAAGCGAGCGGGAGACGTCGTCCAACGCCGCCAAGTCTTTCGCGCTCAAGCGCGGCACGCCAAACGATCTTGCCCACATCTTCATTGGTGCGGCCCACGTACTCGGCATCCCGGCCCGCTGTATCGGGGGCTATTTCTGCAAGCCCGACATGAACGGAGCGCAGGATACCGGCCACGCTTGGGCGGAGGCTTATGTGCCCGGCCTTGGTTGGGTCGCCTTCGATCCGGCAAATGGCTTTTGCCCGACAGACGCTCACGTCCGCGTCGCGGTCGGGCTCGATTATCTCGGCGCCGCTCCGATGCGCGGGACACGGCTCGGTGCCGGTGCCGAAACGCTCGCGGTCGCCATCAAGGTCGATCAATAACAGAAGCGTTTTCCGTACTGCGTCTCGAAGCAGATGCTATAAACGGTGCGCTGGGGGATTTTCCACGATGACCTATTGCTGCGGGATTCTCGTGCGCGAGGGCCTTGTAATGTTCGCCGACACCCGCACCAATGCTGGCGTCGACAACATCGCAACCTTCCGCAAGCTGCACATTTTCCAAGATCCCAAGAAGCGGATCATGGCCATCGCCACAGCCGGTAATCTGTCCATCAGCCAATCGGTCGTGAGCATCCTGACCGAAGGCTTTGACAATCCCGAAACCGGCGAGCGCGAAACCTTGATGAACGCGCCGACCATGTTCCAGGCCGCGCAACGCGTCGGCCATGTCATCCGCATGATCCACCAGACGGAAGGTAAGGCGCTCGAAGCGAGCGACGTTAATTTTGACGTGTCCTTTTTGTTCGGCGGCCAGATCATGGGAGAACGCACCCGCCTTTTCATGATCTATTCCGCAGGCAATTTCATCGAGTGCACGACCGACACGCCGTACCTGCAAATCGGCGAGCATAAATACGGCAAGCCGGTGCTGGATCGCGCCATCACCTATGAAATGGACCTGTATGACGCGCTCAAGGTAGGGCTGGTCTCAATCAATTCGACGATGCGTTCCAATCTCAGCGTGGGCCTGCCAATCGACGTCCTCGTCGCCCGACGCGACAGCTGCACGGCGGAACTGATTTACCGCATCGAACCGGGGGAACCCTACTTCACCGATCTGCGGGAACGCTGGTCGGCGGCATTGCGTGCGGCGCACATCGGCATACCGAGACCGCCTTACACCAATAAACGCAGCTGAGCACCGGACAATGCCGGCTGACCGTCGTCCAAGGCAGCGAAAGACCGGTCAGCCGCGTCACACACTGGAACTCGTGCGTCACTGTTGAGACAAAATTAACGCAACCGGCGGGATTTGCGCCGCACGGCGAGACAACTGCGCGAGTCCGCTACTCCGCAAACGATTTGCAAGCTTTGGCCCCTATGTTCTGCGCACTGCAATGACATTGGGTGGAAGCGTGCTGCCTGCGGCACTCTCACATATCGCCGGGGACCGCAAACGGTCGCGCTGGGACAAAGCGCGGCTCAGCCTGCTTGTGCCCATCGGCATCATCGTCGCCATCGCCATCATGTGCGTCGTCGTCGCTGTAATTACGACGGCGCGGCGCGCCAATGAGGTCTCGCTCGCCCGCGAGCAGGAGTTGATCCAAGATGCCATTGCCGGTCACGGCTTACGCATCCTGCAGCAACTTGAAAGCGCGGCATCAACTGTTCGGGGCACGCTATTCATTCGTGATAAGTTTGACCCGGAGGCAGTGAATCGCCGCTCCCGCTGGCTGCTGGATTATTACGGTCACGACGCCGTCATGATCGTCGACGGACAGGACCAGCTCGAATACCAACTGTTCGGCAACGGCGCCGACGGATCGGCCGACATCCATAGTGATCTTACCCCGACACTTGCCTTGCTGCGCGGCCGGTTGAGCGCGCTGCCCGAGAACGTCATTCCGCTTCTTCCCGGTCAGGATCTCGCCAAGCCGGGCCGCCGTACCGTCCTGCTGCAACACTTCCTCGGCCGACCCGCCATTGTCGCCGCGGCCGCGGTCGGCACCGACAGCCAGCTCGCGAATGGCAACGACCATGCGCCTATCGAGTTTTCCGTCAAATACATCGACGAATCGATGCTCAGTGAGATCGCCAGCCGTCGCCACCTGAGTGACCTTCACCTCCTCGGCCAACAGATGCCGACCGCCGACGAACATACAATCGCTTTGTCAGACGTCCATGGCGACACCGTCGCCGAACTTGTCTGGAAGCCGTCACGACCGGGCGGCCAGATTGCCGGCAGCATCCTTCCCTTTATTGCCGTTGCGCTCGGTGGTTTTGCGTTGCTGATCGGCTTGATGCTCCGCTACATGCGGCGCACCGCCGAGGAAATCCGCGCTGGTGAATCGCAACTGCGTCACCTCGCGTTGCACGATCCGGTCTGCGGCCTGCCCAACCGGATTTATTTCGGCGATCGGCTGGAGAACGCCATCAACGAAGTGCGTCAGGGCGGCCCGACGGCTGCGGTGTTCTACATCGACCTCGACCATTTCAAGGATGTCAACGACACGCTTGGCCACCATATCGGCGACCAGTTGATCCTCGCCGTCACCCAGCGGCTCTCCCGCATCATGCGCGGCGACGATCTTGTGGCGCGGCTCGGTGGCGATGAATTCGCCATCATCACGACCTGCGCTTCCGACTCCTATTCGCTGCAGGCGATCGCCGGCCGTATCATCTCTGCGGTGTGCGCGCCCTACCAGATCAGCGGCCACAACATCATCATCGGCGCATCGGTCGGCATCGCCGCCATCGAACGTCGCGCCCGCGATGCCGCCGACATCTTGCGCTACGCCGACATGGCGCTCTATCGCGCCAAGAACGAAGGCCGCAATCGCGCCTGCATCTACGACGCGGCGATGGATGCCGACCTGTCCAATCGCAAGCTGCTCGAAGGCGACCTGCTCTTCGCCATCAAGAACGACGGCCTAGCCGCCGCCTACCAGCCGCTGATGAACGCAAGCGGCGACACCATCGTCGGCGTCGAAGCGCTGGCGCGCTGGGCCCACCCGACGCTGGGGCAAATCCCGCCGTCAGAATTCATCCCGATTGCCGAGCACTCCGGCCTGATCGTCGACCTCGGCGAGTGGATGCTCAGACGCGCCTGCTTCGATGGCCGCGCCTGGCCCGGCCTCACCGTCGCGGTCAACGTCTCGCCACTGCAATTCCGCCGCTCCGATTTCGTCGAGGTCGTCGAACGCATCCTTACCGAGACCGACTTCCCGGCGAACCGGCTCGAGCTTGAGCTCACTGAAAGCACGCTGCTCGGCAACCTCGAGACCGCAGAACTGTCGATGCTCCGCCTCAAGGCAATCGGGGTGCGCTTCGCGCTCGACGATTTCGGCACCGGCTATTCGAGCCTGCTCTATTTGCGGCGCTTCCCGTTCGACAAGCTGAAGATCAACTCGAGCTTCGTCCGCTCGATCGAAAAAGCGCCCGATGCCGCTGCTATCGTCCACGCTGTCGTCAGCCTCGGCCGCGGCCTTGGCATGCGCGTCACCGCCGAAGGCGTCGAGACTGCGGAGCAGCACCTCTTCCTGCGCGCGGCCGGCGTTCATCAGATGCAGGGCTATCGGTTCGGCAAGCCAGGGCCCGCTTCCGAGATCGATGCCCGGCTCGCCTCCCCCGACGATTATCGCGTCGGCAGTCCCGACCAGGAAGTGGCGCTCGCGAGCTGAGGGTGGGCCGTCATTCCGGGGCGTGCGAAAAGCGCGAGCCCGGAATCCATAACCCCTAACATCATTGCCAATTCCGGCGGAGACCGGGATTATGGATTCTGGAAAGCCGCGGTCGCGGACTTCCGGAATGACGAGGGAGACGCCAATGGCTACGCAGAAAATTGCGGTCGTGACGGGAGCTGGGACAGGCGTCGGGCGCGCCGCAACACTGGCGCTGATGCGTGAGGGCTATACCGTCGTGCTCGCCGGCCGGCGCAAGGACATGCTCGAAGCCGTCGCCAAGGAAGGCGCGCCAGGCGCCGCGATGTGCGTTTCGACCGACGTCGCCGATCCGATCTCGATCAAGGCGCTGTTCGCCAAGGTCAAGGAGACTTATGGCCGCCTCGACGTGCTGTTCAACAACGCCGGCATCGGCGCACCGGCCATGCCGATCGAGGAAATCCCGCTCGATAAATGGCAGGCCGTTGTCAACACCAACCTCACCGGCATGTTCGTATGCACGCAGGAAGCCATCAAGCTGATGAAGGCGCAGAACCCGCGCGGCGGCCGCATCATCAACAACGGCTCGATCTCGGCGCATACACCGCGTCCGGGAGCAGCCCCTTACACCGCCACCAAACATGGCGTCACCGGATTGACCAAGCAAACCGCGCTCGACTGCCGCGGCTCTGACATCTGTTGCGGCCAAATCGATATCGGCAATGCCGCGACGCCGATGACCGACCGCATGGTGCAAGGGGAAGGCGTATTGCAGCCTGATGGCAGCAAGAAGATCGAAGCACGCATGGCCGCTGACGATGTTGGCCGCGCGGTGGTCTACATGGCCGGCCTGCCGCTCGACACCAATGTGCTATTCATGACCGTGATGGCGAACATGATGCCGTTCGCAGGACGAGGCTGATCTTCCTCATGCTCGATGGCTGGCACGAATTCTACGGTTTGCTCGGCACTTCCGCGGCCACGCTCGTCGCGTTGATGTTCGTTGCCGCTTCCGTCGCGGTCGGATTGCTGACCAGCGAACGCAGTGTGGGGACGCAAATCTATATGAGTCCCGTCATCATGCATTATGCGAGCGTGCTGTTTGTCAGCCTGATTACGCTCGTGCCGGCGCTTGGCGATACCGCACTCGGCCTCATCATCGTTGCAAACGGACTGGTCGGCCTTGGCTATTCCGTCTTCATCACGATCCGGCTGTTCCGCGACAGCAAATCGGAATTCGTCGATCGTTTCGCTTATGGCGCATGGCCGTTTGTAGCCTATGGCGGATCCGTCGCGGGCGGCCTGCTGATTATCGACCATGGGCGGTGGGGACCGGACATCCTTGCCGGGGCGATGCTTCTGCTTCTCCTCGTCAATGTCCGCAACGCCTGGGACCTCACCGTCACCTTCGCCCGGCGCCACTCGGATACGGCACGCAATCCCTGATGGCCTAATCAATCGCCGTCACCGTGATCTTCGCACCGCCTTTCACCTTGCCGAGTGTCTTCACATCGCCGAGCGCTTTCGCCCAGATATTGCAGGGGCTGGCGAGCCGTGTCTCGTCGCCCTTCGAAATCGGCGTCCGGCCGAATCCGATGGCGATGGCATCACCGTCCGGCCAATAGGCGATCTCGCCCGGGACGACTACGGCGCGGGCATCTTTCTCGCGCGCGACTTTGACCGGCGTTTCGAAATAGATCTCCTCACCCCAGGTCAGCGCCGCGCCGGTGATGGGCAGCGCGTTCGCGATAGCCTTTGCTGTCGGCGTATCGAGCAATTCGGCGTCGAGCGTCGTTGAACCGAAGTCGAAGCGAATGCGCATGAAAAACTCCCGGAAAATTTCACAACGAGAATTATCGCGCGCTGCCAGGAATGGCGGAAGGCCACCTGCGCAACACCGCAGATGGCCTTCGCTGTATCGAGAAACAAGTCTTCAGTTCTTCTGCGCACCTTGCGGAGCCGGATTGGCGGCTTGCGGGTTGGCCGCTTGCGGATTTGCCGCGAGATAATCGTCGTAGGTCTTGCCGGCGTAGTTCGGCGTGGTCGGCACGACCGTCATCGGGACTGCGCTTGCGGCGACTGGCGTGGTCGGTACTTGCGATGCATCGGCGGCACTGCCGTCGACCGGCGCGCTGGCGCTTTCCTTCGTGCAGACGTCGGCGAACACGACAAGACCGCTCGGGGTGTAATTCTTGGTCAGACAGGTGCACGGTCCAGGTATCGCAGCCGGAGCAATCACAGTAGCTGGGCCTTCATCGACCACGTCATCCACAACAATCCAGTGGCCGAAACGGAATACCCAGTGGCCGTGACCGTGCGGATGGAAGACCCAGCCAGGAGGATGACCATGCGGCAACGGGAACGGGCCAGGCACGATCGGACGTCCGCCGACCGGGATGATCGGTTTAAGGGTGCAGCAGCCACCATGGCCGCCGCCAGGAAGGCGGGCCATCATGGCGCCGCCGCCAAATCCGCGACCGCCGCCAACAAAGCCGCGGCCACCGCCGAATCCGCCGCCACCGGCGAAACCGCGTGCATCGGCACTAACAGAAGAGAGGCTGGCCACAGCGATGGTCGCGGCGGCGGCGAAACTGAGGATGAGTTTGCGTGACATGATCGTTCTCCGAGTTGGGGTTTAGGTTCAGGGTTGAGGGCCAAAACGAATTCCAATGCCCGTGGGACAAATGGACTCGGAGAAAGGTTCAAAGATTTTTTGACCGCCTCGAACGTGCCCAAATACCTCCGTTAAAGGCACTGGAATCGAGGAATCCACCAAAAGGCACAATGAGCCGGCGAAGCTTGCCTATAACCGGCCAACGGAGGACACTCCCGGCCGAGGATGTTCCGCCCGGCAATACCGCGAAAATTTTCCGCGTTTTGGCTTGAACCTCCGCGCCCCCGGGCTGCCTAACCCAATAAGCCGACAGGCCTGCGTGATGCCGACGACTTCGGACGAGAGTTTGATCGCGGCAATCGCGCGGGGCGACCGGCCCGCGATGGAGGCGCTGTTCGCGCGCTATCGGATTCCGGTATTTCGATTTCTCAAGCGCATGGTGCGCAATGAAACCACAGCCGAGGATCTCAATAGCGACGTTTTCCTCGACGTCTGGCGGCAAGCCGGAACGTTCGAGGGCCGGTCGGCGGTCTCCACCTGGATCTTCAGTATCGCCCGCTACAAGGCGCTCAACGCTTTGTCGCGGCGGCCGACGGAGGAACTGGACGATGAGAAGGCCGACGCGATCCCGGATCAAGCTGACGATCCCGAAATCGCGCTGGCCAAAAAGGATAAGGCCGCGGTGCTGCGGCAATGCTTGCTCAAGCTCTCGGCGGAGCACCGCGAAATCGTCAACCTTGTCTACTACCAGCATAAGTCTGTCGAAGAGATTGCGGGAATTGTCGGCATCCCGGAGGCCACTGTGAAAACGCGCATGTTCTACGCGCGCAAGAAATTGTCCGAGCTCCTGACTGAACAAGGAATTGAACGAGGCTGGCCATGAATAACGGCAACCAGACCAACGCAAACCAGACAAAACTCGGCGAACCGAGCGAAGTCGAATTGCTGCTGCCTTGGTACGCGGCCGGCACGCTCGAGCCGAACGAGATGCGGCAGGTCGAAGCAGCGCTCGCCAACGATCCGGAACTCGCAAGCCGTTACGAATGGGTGCGCTCTGAATTTACGCAGGAAACCTCGATCGGCAATGCCGCAGGCGAGCCCTCCTCCGCCGTCATCAAGACGTTGTTTGCGAAGATCGACGCAATGCCGGCGCGGCGCAGCCAGACGTCATCCGGTCTCAGCGAACGTATCGCGGAATTCCTCGCCAGCCTGTCGCCTCGCGCTCTTGGCTGGTCGGCCATGGCAGCGGCTTTGGCCATCGTGCTGCAAGCGGCGGTACTTGCTGGTATCGGGCTGCACGAGAAAACACCGGGCAGCTATCAGACTGCGTCCGTGCCGTCGGCTGCGGTTGGCGACGAAAGCTACGTGCTCATCCGCTTTACGCCAGACGCGACCGCCGCCGACATCTCGACGTTTCTGGAAGCTAATGGCCTGAGCATCGTCAGCGGCCCGTCGGGCGGTCAGCTTTATCAAGTACGCGTTGCGTCGAAGAAACTTCCGAGCGACGAGCTGCCTCACGTCATCTACAGGCTGAAAAAGGACAAGGTCGTCGGCTTCATCGCCCCAATGCCATAACGGAAGCGCGTTCGTGTTTCCATCGCGCCACATGAAGCCGCGCGACGCCAGATCGGAGACCTCGCCATGCGAAAGAGCTCGACGATGCTGCGACTGATCTTCGTTCAGATCTGCTGCGTGCTTGCAGCCGTGCTCATCATGAGCGTACCGCAACAGGCGATGGCTTTCGGCTTCGGCCGCGGCTTCGGTGGTCCGATGATGGCGCGGCCGATGGGGCCGGCGCCGTGGCTGCGACGCGGTCCGCCACGCAGGGGACCGGTTATCGGGCGCGACATGCCTGCACCACGCGCCGGCATAGGCCCGGGAAATGGTCCCGGCCCTGGACCTCGCCACCCCATCGGTCCGGGCTATGGCGGCAGCGCGGTCGGTGGCGGAATAATCGGTGGTGCAATCGGCGGCGGTGCAGCGGGCGCAGCCAGCGCACCGTCCGGCGGCGGTAACAACGGCGGCGGTGCGGTGGCGCAAAGCAATCCGCCTTATATTCCCGACGAAGTTGTCGTCTCCTTTGCCGCCGGAACGTCGCCGCAGGCGATCACCCAGTTCGCTGCCCGCAACAATCTGAGCCAGATCGAAACGGAAAACTTCGCCCTGATTGGCAGCAGCCTTTACCGCTGGCGCATCGGCGGCGGCCGCAGCGTCACCAGCATCGTCGCGGCGCTCGGCTCGGAAAACATCGTCGCTACCGTGCAGCCGAATTACGTCTTCTCGCTCCAGGACGACGACGCGAAACCCGCGCCCGCCGGCGAGGGCGATCCGGGTCAATATGTGCTGGCCGAATTGCGGGTCGCAAAAGCGCAGCGGCTTGCCACCGGCAAGAACGTGCTGGTCGCCGTGATCGACTCCGAAATCGACGCCGCGCATCCCGATCTCGGCGGCACGGTGGTGAAGAGTTTCGATGCCCTTCCCGGCACTCCACCGCCCCATGTGCACGGCACCTCGATCGCCGGCGCCATCGCCTCCCACGGCAAGCTGCTCGGCATCGCGCCCGGCGCCGAAATTCTGGCGGTGCACGCTTTCGATGGCGCGTCCGGCGAGGCAACCGGAAATTCGTTTGCGATCGACAAGGGCGTGCAATGGGCCGCCGACAACAATGCCCGCATCATCAATATGAGCTTTGCCGGGCCATCCGATCCGATGCTGGCGCGGCTCCTTGCCGCCGCTTACGCCAAAGGCATCGTGCTGATCGCAGCGGCCGGCAATGGCGGCCCGCAATCGGAGCCGCTTTACCCGGCGGCCGATCCCGACGTCATCGCCGTGACCGCAACCGACGACAAGGACCATGTGTTTGCGATGGCCAATCGCGGCCGCTACATCGCAGTCGCGGCACCTGGCGTCGATATTCTTTCGCTGGCTCCGGGCGAAGCGTATCAGCTCAGTTCGGGCACTTCGATCGCCGCCGCCCACGTCAGCGGCATCGCCGCGATGTTGCTCGAGCGCAATCCGTCGCTGCGGCCCGCCGATATCCGTAGCACCCTGATCGCGACGGCACGGCAGGTCGGGCCGCCGACGCCAGATTCCGATTTCGGTGCCGGTATTGCCAACGCCTTTCGGGCGGTAACCTGGCTCGATCGCGCGCCGCCGTCCACCGCCACGCAAGCTCGGCAATAACGGCGGGCCGTACAAACGCGCCGATCGGCACTGAACCTTTTCGCCGCTGGCCTGTCTCACGGCTGATGAACCCCTACGCGGACCCGATAGGCCCGCAGACAGGAGCCGTGTCATGGATATTCGCCGTCCGCTTATCGTCAGTGCCGGCCTCGTGCTCGCGATGGCCTGCCTGTCCCTCACCGCCGCATATTTTCTTCCCGGCAACGTACCGCTGCGTTTTAATGCCAACGGCGTGCCGACGCAGTACGGCAGTCTCGACGTTCCGCTTGCGCTGATGCCACTCGTGGCGGTGATGCTCACGGCGATCTTTGCCGTGCTATCGCAGGCCGAGCCGCGCCGCGATAATCTCATCGCCTCCCGCGTTCCGTATGCGACGCGCTGGATCGGCGGTCTGCTGATTATCGCCGCAGTGCATCTGTGGATCATCTACACCCTCGTCACCACCGTGCGTGGCGCGGCGCCGGTCGATCCCGAGCGGCTGTTCATGGCGCTGGCCGGTGTGCTGATCGTGATCATGGGCAGCCAGCTTGCCCGATTGCGTTCGAATTTCATGATCGGCATCCGCACGCCGTGGACGCTGTCGGACGACCAGACATGGCAGCGCACGCACCGGCTCGCCCGCGTTCCGGTCGTGCTGGCGGGACTAGTGATCGTCGAGGCCTTCGCGGCGCCGAAGGCGATCCTGTTCGCGATAGTAATGACAATCGTGATCGCTACTGGCATTGCTCTCGCCGTTCTCTCCTACGTGCTTTGGCATCGCGGCAGCGCGAACGGATATGGCGCATAGTTGCCGCACCTACTTCTTCGGCATCGCAAGCAATCCAGCGTCCGCTCGGCGCTGGATTGTTTTAAGTTTCTGCCGCCGCACGCGCGTTGATCGTGCGTTCAAGAAATTCGATCAGAAAGTCCGGCTCGTCCTGGGCCAGATAGTTGCCGAACTTCAGCAACAGAATGGCAAAACCGACCATGATCAGCGGAAAGACGATGCCAAGCCACGCGTTCGGCGATAGCGGACTGCTGCGCAGCCATAGCCAGGTGGTCTGCATCGCAATGGTGAGGCCGACCACCGAGACGATGCCGATCCAGATCTCGAGAAAAATGCGCACGAAGGGGTGCAGGCCAAAGCTGCAATGCAGCCGCGTCTGTCCGTTCTCCCCGACCAGTTTCGCCGACAGCCAGCACTGGAACGAGTTGCGGTAAGAGATGCGCTTGCGCAACCGTATCGCCTTCTCGTTCACCGCGCCCTGAACGGACCTGCTGCCGCCGAGCGACCACATGCCATCCGTTGCGGCGCGTAACCGGCGCACACATTCGTTTGGCGGCAGTGGCGATACCAGGTCGAAGGTCATTTCAGCGCCAATCCTATATCGCGTGGAACCCGGACTCCCCGATAAAAAAACTGCCGCGGGGGTAGGATGCACGATCTCGTTCTCGCGATGCGATTGCATCCGAGTTGTTGTTCACGCTGCAAGAAAGGTCGCCTCAACAATAAGGGAGGCGAAGCGCCGAAAGGCGCGGCCGTCCACTTGCCCGCATCAAATCGGATGCGGACGCGTCCTCAGCGGAGGACGCTCGCCTTCCGGCGCTCCACCGCGGCTCTCGCCAGCAACCCGAAGGTTGGCTGACTCAGCTCCAGGCCATGCTTCCTGGGACGTGGATCCCGCGGGCGCTACCCGCCTTCACCTGTCCCAGTCCAGGGACTGCACCTCCCGCACCGGCCGTAGTACCGGTGTGACTGATGCCCGAAGCCGCCCGGGAGCGGAGTGCAAATCCGCGCGCGGGCACCGCTCTCGCTCCGTCTTCAGGCTTGCCTTCCGGAAGGCGTCCCTCACGATGAGCGAGACGGCCGTCCATATCATATTGAGTGACCAAAAGTCAATATTACAGAGACAATTATTTGGCCGTCGGATCATGCTAATTCGTGCGAAAGGTCGGGCAAAGACTGCGTGGATTTTTGAGTGCGTAATGTCTTCGTTCATATGCCGCAATGGCGAAGAAGCTTACCCCTCCAACGTCGGGTAATCGGTGTAACCCTTCGGGCCCGGCGTGTAGAACGTGGCCATGTCGGGCGGGTTTACGGCGACGCCGGTTTTCCAGCGTTCGACCAGATCCGGGTTGGCGAGGAACGGCTTGCCAACCGCGATCAGATCGCATTTGCCGGCTTCGAGATCGGCTTCCGCGCGCGCGGCGTCGTAGCCGCCGGACAGAATAAGCGCGCCTTTGAACGCACTGCGGAACGTGGCCTTGATCGAGTCCGTCACCTTCGGCGCGCCCATCGACGAGTGATCGACCAGATGGACATAGAGCAGGCCGGCGGCATTCAGCTTGTGCGCCAGGTAGGTATAATCGGCTTCCATCTCCGGATAGAGCGGCATGTCGTTGAACACACCGTAGGGCGACAGCCGGATGCCGACCTTGTCTTTGCCGATAGCAGCGATCGCCGCGGCGACAGCCTCAAGCGCAAAGCGCGCACGATTCTCGATGCCGCCGCCATAGTTGTCGGTGCGCTGATTTGAATTCGGCCGGATAAATTGCTCGATCAGGTAGCCGTTGGCGCCGTGCAGTTCGATGCCGTCGAAGCCGGCCGCGACCGCGTTCTTGCCGGCCTGAGCATATTCAGCGATGGCCGCTTTGACCTCGGCTTCGGTCATGGCATGGGGCGCCGGCATCGGTTGCATGCCTTCGGCGTCGGTGAACATGTCGCCCTTGGCGGCGACTGCAGACGGGCCCACCACCTTGGCGCCGGCCGGCAGGTTCAGCGGATGGCTGACGCGGCCAGTATGCATGAGCTGAATGAATATTTTTGCACCGCGGGCATGAACCGCGTCGGTGACTTTCTTCCAGCCGGCGATCTGCTCGGAGGAAAAAATGCCGGGAATTCGGGCATAGCCCAAACCGTTCGGTGACGGCGAGGTACCTTCGGTGATGATCATGCCGGCTGTGGCGCGCTGCGCATAATACTCCGCCATCAGATCGTTCGGCACATTGCCGGTAGCGCGGCTCCGCGTCAGCGGGCACATCACAAGACGATTTTGCAACTGCAGCGGACCCAAATTTGTCTTCGAATACAACAGCGACACGTGGCACTCCCAATGCGATGAACCCGGCATAGAGGCGGTACATGGGGCACGGATTTTAAACGGCAAGCGAGCGGCCTATGCGGGAAAAGCCGGTATAATCAATGTGCCTTTGCGATTTTGTGGCATCGGCGCGTCGCAATGCCGAATACAATTTGTCCGCCGGGGATTCGGGGCCTCATCAATAATGCTGCATCTGCAATCCGCGCTCGGCGTTGTCGCTATCATCGGGCTTCGCCTGGCTGATCAGCGAGAACCGCCGCGCGGTGCCGTGGCGGCCGGTGTTGGTCGGGCTCGTCATCACCTTCGCGCTTGCGGCGCTGTTGCTGAAGGTTCCGCAAGTCAAGATCGCATTCGAATGGATCAATGACGCGGTCGACGCGGTGGCAGCCGCAACCCGCGCCGGCACGTCGTTCGTGTTCGGCTATGTCGGCGGCGGCCCCTGCCCTTCGAGCCGAAGACGCCCGGCGGCGAATTCATCCTCGCTTTCCAGGCGCTGCCGGTCGTGCTGGTGATGAGCGTGCTGTCGTCGCTGCTGTTCTACTGGCGCATCATGCCGCCGATCGTGCGCTGGTTTTCTTTCGCGCTGGAACGCACGCTCGATGTCGGCGGCGCCGCGGGGCTTTCGACCGCGGCCAATATCTTTGTCGGCCAGGTCGAGGCGCCGCTGTTCATCCGGCCGTATCTGGCGAAGCTTCGCGCAGCGAAATGTTCATCGTCATGACCGGCGGCATGGCCGGCATCGCCGGCACCGTGTTCGTGCTCTATGCGACGATCCTTGCCAACGCGATCCCGGATGCCGCGGGCCACATCGTGGTATGCTCGGTGCTCGGCGCGCCGGCGGCGATCTTCATCAGCCTGCTTGATGGTGCCCGACCCGGACGAACAAACACACCGGCGGCACGCTCGACGACGTCGAGCAGCCGGCCACCAGCACCATGGATGCGATCGTCAAAGGCACCGGCTCAGGCCTCGAGCTCCTTCTCAATATCGTCGCCATGCTGATCGTGTTCGTGGCGCTGGTCTATCTCGCCAATGCGATCCTGAGCCTGCTGCCGGACATCTTCGGCGCGCCGCTGACCTTGCAGCGCGTGCTCGGCTGGATCATGGCGCCGGTGTGCTGGCTGATGGGCATTCCGTGGTCGCAGGCCGTGACCGCCGGCGGCCTGATGGGCATCAAGACCGTGCTCAACGAGCTCGTCGCCTATCTGCAGCTCGCGGCGCTGCCGGCCGACGCGCTCGATCCGCGTTCCGGCTGATCATGCTTTACGCGATGTGCGGCTTCGCCAATTTCGGCTCGCTCGGCATCATGATCGCGGGCCTGTCGACCATGTGCCCGGAAAAGCGCGACGAGGTGGTGTCGCTCGGCTTGAAGTCGATCGTCTCCGGCACGCTGACGACGTGTCTGCTTGGGAGCGATTGTCGGGGTGCTGAGTTAGCCGCTACCCCGCCCGGCTGCGAATTTCGTGCGGGCACGCGGCCGCTGAGAGCATTATCGCGACGCGGCATCGCTCTCGGCTATCACTATGCGGGGGTTTCAACGATATCCCGGATCAACTGCGCGCTGCCTTTAAGCACCGCGCCGTTGGTCCAATATCGCGTATGCGCTTTCAGACACCAGAGATAAGGAATGAACCACGGCGATTCCGACGATACGCAGATGTCGTGTATCTTCTCTGCGTTGCGATATTCGTCGTTGAGCGCCTTCAGAGGAAAGCCGAGCAGATCGGCCTTGCTGTAATAGTTCAGCCACCGCGCCTTTTCCTTCAAAGGCTCCGGCAAGTCTCTCCGGGAAATGCCGGCGTGCCGACCTCGCCATCGCTGAACTGATTGGCGACGTGACCGGATAGACAGCATCGGGACCGAATGTAAACGTGAACATCGGCATGTTGCTGCCGAGCGTGACGATGCCGGCAAGTGTCTTCATCCGGCGCAGCGGACTGGCGGCTTTCAGTTCACGCCACAGCGCCTGCTCATCGGGATCGTCAAAATCCGCAACGCCCGCTTCACTACGCTGCGTCAACTTGTTGATGTCCCACAGGTAGGATGAGATGACGTGACAGCCGAGCGAATGCCCGATGAAAATCAGTGGCATTTGCTCGCGGCCACGCGTCTCAAGCGTTGCAATCTTGTCGCTTATGGCGCTCTGAACTTCGTAATAGACCGAATTCTTGCGGTAGCGGGTCTTCTGGTAGGCGGCGGCGTCGCCAAGTCCTTCGATGACATAGCGGCGCAGCCTCTTATGCCACATGAAGCCGGTGTTACTGGCCCGACCGAAATAATCGCGTTGATGCTCTCTAACCGTTCCGGCCCAGAACACGGAACGGAAGTGGATAAAGTCCTGAAGCGCCCGCGGCATTGCCTGCCGCAGCCGGTGCTCCATTTTCGCGGCAAAATCGAATTCGTTGCCGAGGATGCCGTGAACGAAGACAATACCAACATGCCGCGGCATGCCGCGCTTCTCCTGCGACGCTGATCGGATGACACCCGGACGTGATGCTAGCCGGGGTCTGTGCCAGCGAACAGGGGCGGTAGATGCCGCGTGAAACTCAGTGCAGCCGGAACTCGCCGCCGATGGCGCGGATCTCCGCCGGTTTGATCAGCCGCGTATGCGCCACGGTGACCGAGTGCAGCGGGCCCTCGAGCTTTTCCAGCCAGAAATTGAGGAATTTGTTCAGTACCGGAAAGTTCGGGCAGAGATCGTAGTCCTGCCAGACATACTCCTGCAGCAGCCACGGGTGATCCGGACGCCGGTACAGGATATTGGCTGTGGTCAGGCCATAGCCTTCCAGCTGCTTGCGAAACGCCGATGAAACTGAGGTTTGTCTTTCGTCTCCTTCGACACCATAGTGCCCTCCAATTCCCAACTCGGGAATGTTTTGAGACTCGCGGCATTATTACAAGCCTCAAAATTGAATAAGTTGTTTATTATCAAGGCACTAGCAGCATCCTCGCGAAGTGCTAACAGCTCGGTTCCGTCATGTCCTGACGGGATGTCAAACGGCGACCGAATGGAACCGGTTGCGCGGGCGGCCCAAGAATATTTTCCCGCAAGCCGTTGGAACCGAACGCGAATTAACCATCCGGAAGTTCCTGTTGGCAGTCTGAATTAATGAGTGCTAATAAATTTCCAGACGCCTCTTGCGGGTGAAAAACTTCGCTCCCATGTCGGCACCATGCGGCCGGCTTAAGGGGCATCCTGCCGAGGGTCGCTACGTTCCTGATTTTCTATTGAAAACCCAAACGGTCCAATAACTTAGGAGGACACCATGAAGTTTCGTCCGCTTCACGATCGCGTCGTCGTCAAGCGCATCGATGCCGAGGAAAAGTCTGCCGGCGGCATCATCATCCCGGATAGCGCCAAAGAGAAACCCTCTCAGGGTGAAGTCATCGCCGTCGGCCCGGGCGGCCGCGACGAGGCCGGCAAGCTGATCCCGATCGACATCAAGGTCGGCGACCGCGTGCTGTTCGGCAAATGGTCCGGCACCGAGGTCAAGATCGACGGCCAGGAGCTCCTGATCATGAAGGAGTCCGACATCATGGGCGTGCTCGACGAGCCGGTCGCCCGCAAGAAGGCCGCGTAACTAAACAACCCTTCCTCATCCTGAGGAGCGCCCGCAGGGCGCATCTCGAAGGACGAGGGCAATCAAGTCGACCGAACCTGCATCCTTCGAGACGGCGCTTCGCGCCTCCTCAGGAGAGGTTCAAACGGAGTGAAGTTCTATGGCTGCTAAAGAAGTCAAATTCTCCGTCGACGCGCGCGACAAAATGTTGCGCGGTGTCGACATCCTCGCCAACGCGGTGAAGGTCACGCTCGGCCCGAAAGGCCGTAACGTCGTGCATCGACAAGTCGTTCGGCGCTCCCCGCATCACCAAGGACGGCGTCACTGTCGCCAAGGAAATCGAACTCGAAGACAAGTTCGAGAACATGGGCGCGCAGATGGTGCGCGAGGTCGCCTCGAAGACCTCCGACATCGCCGGCGACGGCACCACGACGGCGACCGTGCTCGCGGCCGCGATCGTACGTGAAGGTTCGAAGGCGGTTGCCGCCGGCATGAACCCGATGGACCTCAAGCGCGGCATCGACCTCGCGGTCGAAACCGTCGTCGAGGAACTCAAGAAGAACTCGAAGAAAGTCACCTCGAACGCCGAAATCGCCCAGGTCGGCACGATCTCCGCCAACGGCGACAAGGAAATCGGCGACTACCTCGCCAAGGCGATGGAAAAGGTCGGCAACGAAGGCGTCATCACGGTGGAAGAGGCCAAGAGCCTCGAGACCGAACTCGACGTCGTCGAGGGCATGCAGTTCGACCGCGGCTATATCTCGCCGTACTTCATCACCAACGCCGACAAGATGCGCGTTGAGATGGAGGACCCCTACATCCTCATCAACGAGAAGAAGCTCTCCGCGCTGAACGAACTGCTGCCGCTTCTGGAAGCCGTCGTGCAGACCGGCAAGCCGCTCTTGATCGTTGCGGAAGACGTGGAAGGCGAAGCGCTTGCCACCCTCGTCGTCAACAAGCTCCGTGGCGGCCTGAAGGTCGCGGCGGTGAAGGCTCCGGGCTTCGGCGATCGCCGCAAGGCCATGCTGCAGGACATCGCCGTCCTGACCGGCGGCCAGGCGATCTCGGAAGATCTCGGCATCAAGATGGAGAGCGTTACGCTCGCCATGCTTGGCAAGGCCAAGAAAGTAATGATCGACAAGGAAAACACCACGATCGTCAACGGCGGCGGCAAGAAGAAGGACATCGAGGATCGCATCACGCAGATCAAGGCGCAGATCGAGGAGACCACCTCGGACTACGACCGTGAGAAGCTGCAGGAGCGCCTTGCCAAGCTCGCGGGCGGCGTCGCGGTGATCCGCGTCGGCGGCGCGACCGAAGTCGAGGTGAAGGAGCGCAAGGATCGCGTCGATGATGCGATGCATGCAACCCGCGCGGCGGTCGAGGAAGGCGTTCTTCCCGGCGGCGGCGTCGCACTGCTGCGCGCCACCGAGCACCTCAAGAAGGTGCGTACGCAGAACGACGACCAGAAGACCGGCGTCGAGATCGTGCGCAAGGCGCTGCAGGCTCCAGCCCGGCAGATCGCCACCAACGCGGGCGAGGACGGTTCCGTCATCGTCGGCAAGATCCTCGAGAACTCGAACTACTCGTTCGGCTTTGACGCCCAGAGCGGCGAATATGTCGACATGGTAAAGAAGGGCATCATCGACCCGACCAAGGTTGTGCGTCAGGCACTCCAGGGCGCGTCGTCGGTGGCCGGCCTGCTCATCACCACGGAAGCGATGGTGGCCGAAGTGCCGAAGAAGCAAGGCGGCGCGCCTGCGATGCCGGGCGGCGGCATGGGCGGCGGAATGGATTTCTGATCTAACGAACGATCAGCTATCTGAAATGCGAAGGCCCGGGAGCGATCCCGGGCCTTTTGCTTTTCGACGGCACCCACAATTCTCGGAATCCACCACGCCACTAAATTGCCAGACGTGCTTGCCAGCCAATCCCGCGCCGCTCGCGCGGTGGTCATGTTGCACAACGGCGAGTGGCGTTTTCGGCTTGCATTGGCGGGCACGGCACGGAGCCGTAGGAGCAGAACACGCAGCAATCGCCGCTCTTCGGCCGCAGCCTGATGCCGCAGCCGGCGCACACATAGAAGAACTGACAAGCGTCGGACGGCATCGTTTCCAATTTCGCGGCGTCGCACTCAGGACAGGTGATGACCGATTGCAGGATCACGAGGTTAGCTTTTCGGTGCGGAGGGATAGCCCGCATTGGTCGTCGCATCCGTAAGGCTCTTAACGTCCGTCCTGCCGTCGTCATACGTGACAACCGCGGTTTTATCCTTATAGGACACCATAGCATTGGCGACGCCCGGCACCGCCTCCAAGCTCTTTTTGACGATGAATGGACAATCCGCGCAAAACATATTTTGCACGGCAAGCGTGACCGTTCTCTCAGTGGCGAGCGCCGATGACGATAAAAGTATTTCAAGTCCGAGCACGATAATTGCGAGCTTAGTCATCGAGCGCTCCCCGTTATGAGTTGAGAAGAAGCGGCGCAAGGAAGTCGAAGCCGAGCGCCGCCAGGACCAGCACTGTCGCCGCGACAAGGACGGTTTTGACAAGCCGGTTCGGCAGCGGCCCGGCGCAGACTTCGCCCTCGACACACGAACGTTCGCGATAGACAAGCCAATAGCCAGCCCCGAGAAAGCCAAACGTCGCTAAAATGAAACAGGGCTGATACGGCGCGAGCCGTGTCAGGTTGCCAATCCACGCTCCGCTGACGCCAAGGCCAAAGAGCATCAGCGGCACAATGCAGCACGATGACGCCGCGACCGCGCCAAGAACGCCCCCCACTGCAACCAGCCTTTGTCCATTGCTTGCCATGACCGCACCATGCATCCTGTAGTGACTACAGGATCAAGGACTTTCTCATGGCGGCGATCACAGCTTCGCGAGCGGAAGTATTCCCGATTGGCGAACTTTCGCGGCGCTGCGGCGTCAACATCGAAACCATCCGCTATTACGAGCGGGTCAAGATGCTGGTCCCACCACCGCGCACCGCCAGTGGCCGTCGCGTGTATGCCCTGACGGACCTACGCATCCTCGTTTTCATAAGGCGGTCGCGCGAGTTGGGCTTTTCGCTCGATGAAATCCGCGCCTTACTCCGGCTCGGCGGACCCGAGAAAGCCACTTGTCGTGAGGTTCGCGAGATTGCCGTGCATCATCTTGACGATATTCGGGCAAAACTCGCCGATCTAAAAAAGCTGGAACGCCTGCTATCGAAAACCGTTGCACGTTGCACCGGCAAGACGGCTCCGGACTGTCCCGTCTTGGATGTTCTCGACATTCAGCGCGGACGTTAGTTGCCGGTCCCCAGCCCCAAAATCTTCCGCGCATCGTTTGGCGTCGCGACATGGTCGCCCAGCACTTCGATGATCCTGCCGGCTTTCTCGACCAGCGCGGCGTTGCTCGGCGCGAGCTTGCCTTTATCGAGATAGATGTTGTCCTCAAGCCCGACGCGGGGATGGCCGCCGAGCAGCACGGCCTGCGCCACCATCGGGAACTGATAAAGCGAAATGCCGAAGGCAAACCACGTCGCATCCGACGGCAGCAGATTGCGCATGTAGGTCATCGCTTCCGGTGTCGCCGGCTGGCCCCACGATATGCCGAGGCAGATCTGGAACATGCCCGGCCCTTTCACGTAGCCGTTCTCCAGGAAACGCTTGGCCAGCAACAGATGCCCGGTCTCGAACACTTCGAGCTCCGGCGTCACACCGGCGTCCTTGATCGCGAGCGCCATCTGCTGGAGATGCGATGGCGTGTTGATAAACACGCGATCGCCCATGTTCAGGCTGCCCATATCGAGGCTGCAGATGTCGGGCTTCAGCTCCAGCACGTGGCGTACGCGATCTTCCGGCGATTTGAGCGTGCTGTCCGGTCCCGGCTTCGAAGCATCGTGCGGGTCATGATGGAACCGCGCGCCCGGGCCGGTGGTGAGATTGATCAGCACATCGGTGCCGCTTGAGCGAATGCGCTCGACCACTTCGCGATAATGCGCCGGGTCCATGCTGGGCTTGGTGGTCTGCGGATTGCGCACATGAATATGCACGATCGCGGCGCCGGCCTTGGCGGCATCGATCGACGATTGCGCGATCTGTTCCGGCGTCACCGGTACCGCGGGATTGCGGCCTGGCGTATCCGCCGAGCCGGTCACGGCGCAGGAAATAATGACTTTGCGTTGCATGGTGGTCAGCTGGCCTCCCCACATTGTGTCCAGATTGACGCCTTCGGCAAAAGGCGGCGTGGATCTTCAGGGTCTTGGATCTTCAGAGTCTTGGATCTTCGGGGAAAGTTATAGCGGCAGGTTTGGCGGATGTCGCGCCCACGCCCGGCCACAAAAGCGAACGACCACGAACGAGAGGCGCGCGTTCATCCGGCGTCGCCTTTTCGTATCGTGGCCGTTAAAGCGATGGCTCAACACATACATCATCGCTGTAACGCCTAGATTTATACCGGATCACAATGACAGCCGCGTGACTCCTCTGCCCCACGGCGCCGAAGCGATGCTAGAATGGCCGTGAGCGAAAGACGGGTGCCAGGATGGCGTCAAAATCAGGCCGCATCTTTATCGGTATCGGCGGCTGGACCTTCGAGCCGTGGCGCGGGACGTTTTACCCGAAGGGCCTGCCGCATGCGAAGGAACTGTCTTACGCCAGCGAGCGGCTGACCTCGATCGAGGTCAACGGCACCTTCTATCGTACCCAGACGCCGGCGACCTATCGCAAATGGGCGAGCGAGGTGCCGGCGGGCTTCGTGTTCTCGCTCAAGGGGCCGCGCTTTGCCGTCAATCGCCGCGTGCTCAAAGAAGCCGGCGACTCGATCAAGCGCTTTCTCGATTCCGGCGTGACCGAACTCGGCGAACGTCTCGGGCCCCTGCTCTGGCAATTCGCACCGACCAAAAAATTCGATCCCGCCGACTTCGGCGGCTTCCTCGAATTGCTGCCGGAAAAATTTGAAGGCCGCGCGCTGCGCCACGTCATCGAAGTCCGCCACGACAGTTTCGCCACGCCGGAATTTCTGGCGCTGTTGCGCCAGTTCAATATGCCGGTCGTTTTCACCGACCACGTGAAATATCCGAACATCGCGGATCTCACCGGTGACTTCGCTTATGCGCGGCTGCAGCGCGGCGAAGACAACATTCCAACCGCCTATCCGCCGAAGGACATCGCCGCCTGGGCAAAGCGACTGCAATTATGGGCGGACGGCAAAGCGCCGGACGATTTGCGGCACGTCGAAACGAAGAAACCTAAAGCTGTGCCGCGCGACGTCTTTGCCTACGTGATTCACGAGGGCAAAATCCGCGCGCCGGGCGGCGCCATGGCGCTGATCGAACGGTTGCGCGTCGCTTAACCTCTACCCTTGCAGGTATGGAACTTCCGCGTAAATAGACGACTTTTGTAAGATATTGATATTAATAACTAAATCATCCCCCACCCCGGAATACCTTTCGTCGCTTTGTTTTTCACTGTGGCCGAACGGTCATAGGTGAACGAGTCCCGCCACATGTATTCACTAGCTTGGTTGGAGGCGATTCTGCGCCTTCTGAAATTCGGGGGCACCCTATGAAAAAGTTTGTTCTTGCTACCATTGCCGCGGGCACTCTTCTGAGCGCACCGGCGTTCGCCGCTGACATGGCCGTAAAGGCGCGGCCGCCGGCGCTGGCGCCGGCATACGATTGGAGCGGCTTTTACATCGGTGGCGATCTTGGCTGGCAGGGATCGCGGATCGGATTGTCCAGTCCGCTTCCGGGAGATCCCTTATCCTATACGCCGAACCACGACGGCTTCGCTGGTGGCGGTTTCGTCGGAATCCAGAAGCAGTTTAACCAAGTCGTTGTCGGCATTGAAGGCAGCTACCTGGCGGCAACCGGTCATGAGAGCTTTGGAACGGCTTCTATCGGAAGCATCTTTACCCCGGGTGGCACGGCGACCGCCCAGGCGAAGTTAAAGGATCTCTGGAGCATCGGCGGCCGAGTCGGCCTCCCCTTTGGCCAATGGATGCCGTACGTTGCCGGCGGTTACGGAAGCGGATCCTTCCAGTTGAATGCCCAAAACACTGTGGGCGTCATAACGGAGGCAGCGACCTCGCGTAACGAGCGGCGGATACGTCGGCGGCGGGGTGGACTATGCATTCACCAAAAACTGGATCATCGGCGCCGAGTATCGGCACTACTTCTTCGACACAAAGACTGTCAATGCGGTGTGGTCGACTGGTGTCGATCGATCCGACGACATTTTCGACGCGCACCGACACAGTGCTGGCGCGGTTGAGCTACAAGTTCAACTTTATGCAGTGAACTGCGGAAGCCGCATACCGTGATTAGGAAAAGCCCCGGCCTCGCGCCGGGGCTTTGTTTTTCAGTTTTCGTTCTTGAAGATCGCGATGGTAAAAAACGCGTTTGTATCGCGTACGCTGCGGCCTACAGGATGCTGCCGCTCCTATCGCCTTTCGGCTCGCTATTGCCGGTACTGCATAGTGAAGCTTGTTTCCGGTCTTGTTATGATTTTCCAAACAGGCGCTAACCGGCCGGCGCAAAGACGGAGATGAAAATATGAGTGCACCCGGACTCATAACCGTTCGCAGCAAGTATTCCGCCAAGGACACGCTGGACCGACTTGAAGCCGAGGTGAAAGCCCGGGGCATCGAGGTGTTCGCCCGCATCGATCATGCCGCCGGCGCGACCGCGGTTGGCCTGCCGTTGCGGCCGACAACGGTGCTGATATTCGGCAACGCCAAAGCAGGAACGCCGCTGATGCAAGCCGATCAGGCGGCAGGCATCGATTTGCCGCTGAAGGCTCTGGTCTATGAGGACGCGTCCGGCGCCGTTTGGCTTGCCTACAACGATCCGCACTGGATCGCGCAGCGGCACGGGCTTGGCCCCTCAGTTGCGGCAAATGTCGAGGGCCTCGCCAAAGTCCTCGAAACCCTCGCCGCGAAAGCGACCGCGTGAAATAGTCTGCAACCTACATCGCTACGTTTTGCGCGCGCAGCCGCCGTGCCAGAGTGCGCATGACGTTGAGCGCGAAATGCGGCGTACGGCTCACCAGAAACAGGAACTGCTTCTCGCCGACCGGAACGAGCTTCGCATCAGTCTTGGCGATCGCCGTTGCGCTTCGCGGCGCCGGATCGATCAGCGCCATTTCGCCGAAAATATCGTGGTCGCCGAGCGTGCCGAGCAATCGGTTGCCAAGCTGGATGTCGACCTTGCCGCTCTGGATGACGAAGAACTCGGCGCCCGGATCACCCTCTTTGAAGATAACGTCGCCGGCCTTGAACTCGTGAACCGTGGCGCCAGCGCCTGCCAGGATGCCAAAATCAATCGTCGTGTCGGACATGTCGAGAGCCCCGTTGCCTTACGGTAATACTGTAGTTCCATGACATGCGAGTGGATGATTACAGTTTTATGACAACAGCCGCGCCGCGGGAACCTGACGCTTGAAACCGCGCTCGCCGCGAACCGGCAGGCCGCATCGGAATATCTGGACGAATGGCTGGGCCAGAAAATGCTAACGGCCACGTTCGACTGAGTGCGCGTACATCCGGCGTCACCCTATCGTAACCGTGGCCGTCCCGTAGCGGCGGCCCTTGCGAGCCTCAACGCCACGGAAGGCAGATAGGCGTTACCTGCCTTTTATGCAAGAGTGTGCGGAAATCGTTAACAAAGGGCTAATTGTACTCAACTAACGATCAATCCGGGGCTGTACGGCAACCGCCCCGCGCCAGGGAGAAAACCATGACCATGAGCCGACCGACCGACGAACAAGGCATCGAAAACGCCGTTTCCGGCGCCATCCGGGCTCATTGGAAGCTCTTCCTGATCGAAGGCATCGTGCTGGTCATACTCGGCTTCGCGGCCATCCTGGTCCCGCCGATCGCCACGCTGGCGTTCGAACTGGTGATCGGCTGGCTGTTCCTGATCAGCGGCGTGGTCGGGTTGATCACCACGTTCTACATGCGCAACGCGCCGGGCTTCTGGTGGTCGTTGTTGTCGGCCGTCGTCGGCATCGCCGCGGGCCTGGTGCTGCTGCGCTGGCCAATCTCGGGAACGCTGTCGCTCACTTTCGTCCTGATCGCTTTCTTCGTGATCGAGGGCATCCTCACCATCATGTACGCGCTGGATCACCGCAATCAGCTTTCGAGCCGATGGGGCTGGATGCTGGCGAGCGGTATCGTTGATCTCATTCTCGCCGGCATCATCTTTGCCGGACTACCGGGATCGGCGGCATGGGCGCTCGGGCTGTTGGTCGGCATCAACATGGTGTTCGGCGGCACCGCCATGATCGGCATGGCACTGGCGGCAAAAAACCCAGCGTAGTTATGCCAGGTAATCGGCCGGACGAACTGACGGCGTTCGAGGCCTCAGGTAAGGCGCTCCGTCACGATCTCGCATCGGCCGCGATCAATCCGGTAGAGTTTCAGCGCAAGATCCAGCGTTGCAGCTTGGAAACTTGCCGCGGCATGTGCTGCTACGACGGGGCGTCTGTCGACAAGGCAACCGCGGAAAAAATTCAGGAAATTGCGGACGACAATCGCCATCGGTTCTCGGCGATGGGTTTGGACTTGCCGCTCGACGTGGTCGAAAAAAATGAATGGAACGGCGTGGTTGGACTTAAGACGGCGGTCCGGCCGTTTCCGTTTCGATCGCACGTCAAGAATTTTCCGGAGCATTTCAACGAGACGGCTTGCGTCTTTCTGCTCGACGACGGCCGCTGCGGCCTGCAGGTACTGTCCGAACAGGATGGGAAGCATCGTTGGTTCTATAAGCCCCTCACCTGCTGGCTGCAGCCCATCAAACTGACAAGTGCAGCGATCAGACTCTACGATCAGGACTCCGACCCCAACAAACTTCCGGGCTACGATGGTTTCGTGATCCGGACGTGCTGTGGCCGCACTGAGACTGATGGGCAGCCGGCGGCTGCGGTGTTGCGCGAGGAATTGGAATTCCTGGGCAAGCTGATCGATCGTGATTTGCTGGCTGAGTTGCCAGCGACATCCGCGGAGGGTCAGAAGCCGGCGGAGCGAAGCGCCGACGGAAACAAGGCCTCAGGGTAATTCCCGCGCGATCCGGAATCCGACGGCGTCGAAGCGGCCGTCGGCGGGATAGCCCCAGCGCTCCGCGCAACGGATAATGTCGATGGCGCTAACGAAGGCGCCGCCGCGGTCCACGCGTTTGGTGCAATCGCCGCCATTAGCGCCGGTCCATGCCGAGCCGTCAGCAGGCGCACCTTCATAGGTGTCATGCCAGCAATCTTGCGTCCACTCCCAGACGTTTCCGACCATGTCGAAAAGACCGAATGCATTAGGAGCGAAACTGCCGACGGGTGCGGTACGTGTGTTGTCCCACTTCGAGCCGCAGCCATTACAGTCGGCGTTGGCTTTTCCAGCATCGGCGCCCCAGGGATACGGGGTCTGGGTGCCGGCGCGCGCGGCATATTCATATTCGCTCTCGGTGAGCAGCCTGTATGTCTTGCCGGTCATTTTTGAAAACCAGTCAGCGTAGTGCTGCGCCTCTGACCAGTCCAGGTCGATAACCGGTTGCGATCCGCGTCCGTAGCCGGCATCGCTAATGTGCGGACAATCTCCGTAATTTGTGCACGCATCCCAGTCGTCAAAGGTGATTTCGTATTTGGAAACCGCCAACGGCCTGGCGATCGTAACCGCGTGTTGCGGTTCCTGGGTCCAGTCCTGGCCTGGCTCGGTTTGACTTGCTCCCATCGTAAACGATCCGGCCGGAATGACGATCATTTCCGGGCACTGCGCCGCGCACTCCTTGAAAGTATCTTTTGGGTTCAGCGCCTGCGCTGCTGCGACCGAGAGCACGTGGGGCAGTATCTGAGCGTTCTGGTAGGGGCGAGTGATCCTCTCCGAACGCCAGAATGCGACCAGTTTATCTTGTTCCAGCCAACTGATCAGCGTGGCAACGACGGCGAGAGCCAGCACCGCGACCAAGGCAGCAGTTCGTTGCTGCCGCCGTCGCGTCGTCCTGATACTTAACTTGATGAACTCCTGATCCGGCGCAGCGATGTCGAGCGGCCGCTTTCGCAGCCAGTTACCGGCGTTGGTGGCCGCCAGTCCCATCAGCAAAGCGCCGTCCTTGAAGTTCGCAGGGGTCGCCTGCCAGGTCCGCCGCGCAGACTCCAGACCGCTGCGCCAGGAGAGAAATTCGCGCTCCGCCGCGATCCACTCGCGAAGCTTGTTCCAGCGCCGAAAAATCGTCTCGTGCGCGACCTCTGCAAGCGCCTCACCGGTTTCGGGTGTCGCTATCGCGAGCAGCCGGTTGGGATGATCCGCAAGTTCGCTGACAAGCTTCCACTGGGTTTCTGAAAATTCCGAGCGTGGCGCACGCCGGCGCGCCGGCTCGCCGTCCTCGCGTACGGTGGCAAGGTTCAGGGTCAGAATGCGGCGAAGTTCGTCCACCGACTTCGGATGATTGGCGACAAAGTTGTCGGCACGCTCGACCAACACCTGTCCAAGATCGATGGAACGGGCCGGCAGCCGAAGCACGCCGTCGTCGCGCTTGGTCATGCTTTGCCACATATCGTCCAGCAGATAGGACAGCAGCGGCAGCGCACCGGCGTCTTTGGTGGATTCTTCCGCGGCCTTCCGCGCGATGTCCTCCGCGAGGTGACCGGTTTCAAAGCTTGCCGAAAGCAGAGCCGCGGGCCGGCTTACCACTTCGCGCAGCTCCTGTTCCCGCAACGGAGCCACTTCGATCTGACGGTACACCGCGTGCAGCGCCTGATCCTTTTGCAGTTCGCCGAAAAAATCGGCGCGCAAACTCATCAGTGCGCGCAGCCGCGGGTCCGACTGCCCTTCGGCAATTATTTCCGAAAAGCGCCTGCCCTGATGCTCTTCCGCGCGCAGATAAAGTTCTTCGCCCTGGTCGATGTAAAGGAAATAAGCCGGCGGCGCCGGCTGATTCAGCTCCTCTCGGCGGCGTTCGGTTGCGTCGATGAGGTCGGCAAGGGAAGCCTTGCCGTTTAGCAATAGGTCAAGCCAGCCGCTTTGATGTTTGACCCGATCGGGATCCGTCGCCTTGAACTGCCAGGTGTCAAGAAAAGCATCGACCAGCACTTTAAGGGGATCGGTGCCGGGGCGTATTGTGAGGAACACCCATTGGCGGCTGTTCTCGAAGACCTGGGGCCACGGTCCGGGGGTTTCCACGTCGGTCGGCCATGCCTGCCGCTTCAGCGATCCGAGCACGCCTGCCTGCGCCAGCGAAGATTTACCAACCCCGGAATTGCCGACCAAAACAGGCAGCCGGTTCACCGCACCTGCAAGCGTCGAAAGCACGTCGACGGTTTCTCTCTTGCGTCCAAAAAAATAGCCGCTGTCCCGTTCTTCCATCGCAGCGAGGCCGCGATAGGGGCATGTGTAACGCCACAGGTCCTCGGGATTGTCGTCGCCCGCAGCGACTGCATCGAACAGCCGGCCGACTTCCACTTCCGCGGCCGGATCGCCGGTGATGATCCAGTGATGCCGCCGCAGAAACGGCAGGCCCGGGGCGGTCTGGCCCTCAAGTAAAACCACGATAAGCGGAAAATCAGGAGACTTTACGCGCTTATCGAGAGCCTCATCGTACTCATAAACCTGCCAGTCACCCAGGCCGCGCTCGCCCACCAGTAGAATAAACGCATTTGCGGTCGCTATTTCCTCGGCAAGTTGCGCCGACCAGGAGCGCCCCGCTCGAAGATGCGTCGGTGCAAAAAATACCCGGGACTCCGGGTCTTTGCGCTCTATCGCGATTTTAAGCCGCGTCGCCAGTAACTCATCTGGCGTGTGATAACTGAGAAACCAGCGCCTTTGCACAGCTCTGTCCGGTCCAATGCTTTGTCAATCTAGCCAAGGTGCTGGCATTCGCAAAGCGCCGATGGGTAATTCGCGTTGATGACAGACGTAAGCTTATCCCATATTCTTTGGCTACTTTTCCTCAGTCATTCCAGAACAAACCATGCCTGTTTGCGAAGCTGATCCCTGGCGATTGCAATATTTTACGCACGTCCAGACCGACGCAAAGATTCCGACGGAGGATCCGGACGCCTGGGAATGGTATCCCGCCTACCATTGGGTCTACGACAAACTAGCGGTCGCACTAAGCCAAAAACTCGATGCGGGACCGCATGGAACCGCGCCCCCCGGTTTTCCGGTCTTTTCCAAGCCGATCATCAATCTGAAAGGGATGGGCGCCGGTAGCAGGGTGCTGGCTTCTCAGGCGGACTACGACAAGTACTACGCGCCCGGGCATATGTGGGTGACGTTGCTGGAAGGCCGGCACGTGTCATCCGACGTCGCGGTCGTCAACGGCGAGCCGCGCTGGTGGCGGCATGTTACCGGGAAACCCGCGGGCGAAGGCACGTTCGATTACTGGTTTGTCCATGCCGAAGCCGACAAGGCGATTGAGCAAGGATGCGGCGATTGGGTACGGAAACATCTCGGCGGCTACACCGGCATGTTGAATCTCGAAACCATTGGCGGAGTTATCATTGAGGCGCATCTGCGCTTCGCCGATCAATGGCCTGACCTCTACGGCACCGGCTGGATTGATGCGCTGGTCGGTCTTTATGAAAAGGGACAGTGGAACTTCGCCGACGACGACCGCCGCAACGGCTACAGCGTCGTGCTGTTCGCACCAAGTGGACGAAGCTACCGCCATCCGCCTCAGAGCCTCGTTGACGAGATCAAGGCGATGGACGGTATTACAAGCGTGCAGATAACCTTCCACGAGGATTGGGCGCCAGAACGGCACTCCATGCCGCCAGGCGGTTTCCGGTTGGCAGTCGTCAATTGCTTTGATCTTGAAGCCGGATACAAGGCGCGAAACCGGTTCAAGGATTACTTCCTCTCAGAGGCGGCGACTAGACCCTGATCCGCGTTACTCCGCTCTCTCGTGGGTCGCGATAGACGAACTGGCCCGGCTAATTGTTGACCAGTGGACAGTTGTCATCTTTCATTGGCCGGAAAGCGTCATCGGCGGGAATAGTCGCCCGCAGCCTGTAATCATCACCCGGATATTTCAATTCGCCCGGCTTTTTGACTTCAAACAAATAAGCTGGATGTAGCTTTCGACCGTCGGCGCGTATGCTGCCTTTGCCAAATAGAGGATCGTCCGTAGGCATTTCTTTCATCTTGGCGACGACAGCTGCGCCGTCATTATCGGCTTTGAGCGCGGCCACAGCCTTCAGGTAATGGGTGACAGCCGAGTAAACGCCGGCTTGCGCCATGTTAGGAAACTTCCCAGGCTGCTCGACGCGCCAACGCTTGGTAAACGCGCGATTGGCTTCGGTCATGTCCCAGTACCACGTTTCGGTCAGGACCAGCCCTTGAGCGATTTTTAGACCGAGTGCATTGACGTCGGTAATGTAGACCAACAGCCCGGCAAACTTCTGGCCGCCGGCCGTGATCCCAAGCTCAACACCTTGCCTGACCGCTCGCTCGGCATCCAAGCCGGCATTCGCAAGGCCAATGATCCTGGCCTTCGATGTTTGAGCCTTCTGAAGAAACGGCGAGAAGTCCCGTGTATTGAGAGGATGATATGCCGTGCCGAGCACTTTGCCGCCGTTCGCGGTAATGACGGCGGCGGTGTCGTGTTCGAGGGTCTTACCGAATCCGTAGTCAGCGGTGAGAAAGTACCAGCTATCGCCGCCTGTCTTCACGACCTGCGTGCCTATGACGTGGGCCAGCATCCAGGTGTCGAAGGTCCATTGAATTGTGTTCGGGGAGCATTTTGGCCCGGTCAAATCGGACGTCGCTGCACTGGATGCGAGAAGAACCTTGTTTTTCTCGCGAGCGACCTGACTGACCGCGAGCGCTACATCGGAGTTGGGCACGTCGACGATTGCACCGACACCGTCAGTATCAAACCATTGACGGGCAATGTTGGCCCCGAGAGTCGGGTTGTTGTGATGATCCGCGCTGACGACGGAGACCTTCAGGCCGTGAGCGGACGGATTGAAATCCTCGACAGCCAGTTTTGCCGCCGTAACAGAGCCAGCTCCGCTCGTATCGGCGTAGACACTCGACATATCGCCAAGCACGCCGATCTTGATCTCATTATTGACGGTCTGCGCACGGGCGCCGGTGCAGATCAGGGCAGTTGTCGCGAACCAAAATAAAATTGCCCGGTACACTGTTGCCCCCTTAGGATCGGATTATTCTTGGCCCTGCAGCGGTCTTACCGCAAGGTTAGAGGTCTCAGATTTTCGCGCAATCCCCTTACCGGATTCGTGGAAAAATCGCCGGCGCGGCCTGCGGGCAGAACGGGAGCTGACCGTGACGGAAAACGACGCATCCGGCGAGCGGCTCAAGGCTGCGGTCGAGGATTTGTACCGGACCTTCTCGCGCTATCCGGCGGATGACCACTTCGCCGGATGTCCACATTGCGTCACCGATGCCGATCATGCCCTGTTGCATTCCCGGCCGCTGAGGGAGTTGCAGTCACGAGAGCTCAGCAAATATGCGTTCAAGGCCATGTCGACCTGGGGCAGTGACGACGACTTCCGTCATTTTTTGCCACGTATTTTCGAATTGCTGGCCTTCGATGGCGGTACTGGCGATTGGAGTGACCCGGAAATCGCTTTCGGCAAGTTGAGCTACGGAGACTGGCGCGCCTGGCCGGACGAGGAGCAGACATCCATCATCGGTTTCTTCCATGCGCTGTGGTCGAATGTTCTCGATCTTTTCCCCCATGCATTTGATGTCGGCTCATGTCTCTGCTGCATCGGCCAGGCGGTCGACGATGTGAGCGATTATCTTGCAGCCTGGCGTATCGCCAAGTCGGCGCCCGCGGCCCGCCACTTCGCAAGCTTCATGGAAGACGAGCCATTTGATCGGTCCTCCGAAGGCACCTCACTCGCCGGCGCGTGGTGGCAGGATCGTCAAAAGCCGGCACAACAGGTTGCCCGATGGCTTCGCGATCCCGCGCGCCGGGCCGAAGTGCAGCAAGCGCTCGACGTCTTCAGCAAGAATCCAGAGGACGCCAAGGCGCTGTCGAATGCCCTCGATCAGCTTGCGGCGCTCAATTAGCACCAGGCTTTGAGCCAAAGCGGCGTAGCAGATCACTCCGCCGGCTGCGTCGCCCTCGCCTTTTCCTTCTCGACGCCGTTGGCGATCAGCGCAATCGCCAGCACTGCGATCAGGAAGCCGAGCGCGATCACTGCGGTAGCGCCGAGCACGAGGTTGAAACCGCCGCGGCCGTAGAGCAGCGCGATCATCGACACCGCGACGCCCGACACCATGAAGGTGAGAAAGTAACGCACCGCGTAGACCCGGCCGCGCCAGGCGTCGGCGGTGTACCGAGCGATCACAAGATCATTGAGGGTGATCTGGCCGTAAATCGCGGCCATTGTGAAAGCGAGCGCGAACAACAGCGAAATTCCGCCGGCATAGGCCGCCCACACCACGCCGGTGAACTGCATCACCGCGCTGATGGCGAACAGGATGTGCAGCGGAAAACGTTCGACCAGGCGACCGACCGTGATCTGAGCCACCGCGCCGCACAGGAATACTGCCGTGGTCAGGCCGCCGACCATCACCAGCGAAATGCCGTTGCCGACCCGTTCATCGACAATCTTCGGCAGCGAGATCGAGATGGTGTTGAAGACAAGGCCTGCGCTCAACGCGACCACCATAAAGAGTCCGAAGATGGCGGCCGCGGTCATCGGCGACAGCGTCACGTCGGCGGACCCGCTGCGCTTCACCGTATGGTTCGCTTCGCTCGGCACCAGCCAGAAATAGATCGCGCCGGTCGCGAGACAGATCACGCCTGGTACCAGGAATGCACCGCGCCAGGAAAACGCTGCGGTCAGCGCTGCGGTGATGCCGGCAGCAAGGGACACGCCGATATTGCCGCAGACGCCGTTGAACGCCATGGTGCGGCCGCGCTGGGTCGCGTTTTCCAGAATCATGGCGGTGCCGACCGGATGATAGATCGCGGCAAACATGCCGAGCGCGAACAGGGCGACGCCGAGCCAGACCAGCGACGGTGCGAACGCCGCGGCCACCAGCGACAGGCCGCAGCCGATGTAGAACGCGACCATGAGATCGCGGCGGCTCCAGCGATCGCCAAGCCAGCCGGCCGGCAGCGAGAACAGGCCGAACGCCACGAATGACGCCGTCGCAAGTGCGATCAGCGTCGAATAGGATTCGCCATACGCTACCTGAAGCTCGATCACCACGGTCGGATAGATCAGGATCACGAAGTGATCGATGGCATGCGCCCAATTCATGAAACCGATCGAAAGCCGGCGGCGCGACTCCTGAGTATCAGCGGCGGCAAAGCGTTCGGTTGTCGAAACCTCGGTCGTCATCGTCATTCTCCCGGCGGCCACCATTTATAACCCGTGGCGGCGCTGCGACCTATCTCAAACCCCAAACCTGATGGGCAGGACGGCAACCCGCAGATTGCCGCAAAGCCCAAACAGGCAAATCGCCCTTTCCGCCCCCACCGATACTGCCTTGAGTATTCCGCTAACGCGGCGTTTAATTGCAGCCGAAAGTTGCGGCAATCTGGGGCGCGGGGGCGTCTTCAGTGTGTATGTTGCGTCGGGTCGTTGCTACGGTCTTTACCGTAGCAATGGGGATATGTTGGGCCGGCATGGACCGGGCGGGAGCCGCTCCGGGCAATGATGCAACTTTTCTGTTTTTTGGCGGTACTGATCTCTGGCGGGATGGCGCCTTTCTCTACGGGGGCGCGATCTGGTCTCCAGGCGGCGTCGACCACAGCGGCTTTACCCTGAAAACCCAGCTCAGCGGTGGCTTTTACAGCTACACCTCCGGCCCCCTGAATGCCGACATCAAGGGCACTACTGAATTGGCCGCGGTCCTGCCGGGCTGGAAATTCGATTACGGAAAACTGTTCGTCACGGTCTACGCCGGTCCCGTCGTGCAAAATTATCGGCTGAGCCCCAACGACCCCGGCGCGCGATTGCACGGCTTCTATGTGGGCGGTGAGGTCGCAAGCGACGTCTGGTGGGAGCCGACCTCTTACAGCATGATCGCACTCAACGGCATGCTGGCCTCGATTGGACCGACCGGATCATTGCGCGTTGCGTTCGGCACCCGCTTTCTCGACCGCATGTTTGTCGGGCCTGAAAGCGAGACGATCTGGTGCGGCAATTTCGAGCAATACGAACTCGGCGCCCACGTCACGGCGTTCCGCACGGACCGGCTCGAATGGTCAGCGGGGACCGGCTTCGCTATCACCTCGGACCACCGCAAGGGTCCCTATCTGCGTATCGGCGTCAACACCCACCTTTGATTTTGTGGTCGCGCAATGCAGTTGCAACGCGCTCGCACCTGTTTAGTTTTGATCTCGACGTGTGCCCCCGGGAGTGACCGCCGATGACTGCAACCGCCGCCCTGCCCGTGGAAACCCGCCACGCCCGTCCGTGGTGGACCCAGCTCTGGGTCTGGGTGCTGATCGGGATGGCGGCCGGCATCGCACTCGGCATTGCCGATCCGAACCTTGCCGTGCAGATGGGCCCGCTCGGCGACGCCTTCATCAAGCTCATTCGCATGCTGATCGCGCCAATCATCTTCTGCACGGTGGTCACCGGCATCGCGCACATGGCCGACATGGCGCGAGTCGGCCGCGTCGCGATCAAGGCCATCATCTATTTCGAAGTGATGACGACGGTGGCGCTGATCATCGGCCTGCTCGCCGTCAACATCCTCCAGCCGGGCACCGGCATGAATGTCGATGTCAGCAAGCTCAATCCTGCGGTGGTCGATCCTTACATCAAGCTCACCCACGAAGTCGGCTTCGTGCCGTTCGTCATGAACATCATTCCGTCGACTTTCGTCGGCGCATTCACCGACGGCAATATCCTTCAAGTGCTGTTCATCGCCATCCTGTCGGGCTTCGCGCTGGTCTGGCTCGGCGAGCCGGCGAAGCCGGTGGTCGACCTGATCGAGACCTTCGGCAAGATAATCTTCTTCATCGTCGGTCTGGTGATGTGGACCGCGCCGCTCGGCGCTTTCGGCGCGATCGCTTTCACGGTCGGCAAATTCGGCGTCGGCTCGCTCGCGTCGCTCGGTAAGCTGCTCGGCGGATTTTACCTGACCTGCATCATCTTCATCGTCGTCGCATTCGGCCCGGTGGCGCGGTATTGCGGCTTCAGCCTGTGGAAGCTGATCCGCTATATCAAGGAAGAGCTCCTGATCTGCATCGCGACCACGTCGTCGGAAACCGTGCTGCCGCGGCTGATCGACAAGCTCGAGCGGCTCGGCTGCGAGAAAAGCGTGGTCGGCCTGGTGGTGCCGACTGGCTATTCGTTTAATCTCGACGGCACCTGCCTCTATCTCGCGACCGCCTCGGTTTTCCTGGCGCAAGCGACCAACACGCCACTCGATATCTGGCACCAGATTGCGCTTTTGCTGATCCTGCTGCTCACGTCAAAGGGCGCTGCCGGCGTCGCCGGCGCGGCCTTCGTGGTGCTCGCCGCCACGCTCGGCGCCGAAAGCAGCATTCCGGTGGCAAGCGTCGCGCTGGTGCTCGGCATTCACCGCCTGATGTCGCAGGGCCTTACGCCGACGAATTTTCTCGGCAACGCCGTCGCCACCATCGTGATGGCGAAATGGGAAGGCGCGCTTGACGAGGACCGTCTGCACCGGGTCCTGGATGAAAAGACCAACTAACAAGAATCCGAAGTGAGGAAACGCATGCGCGTTGGGCGTTGGATCTACGCGGCATCACTTGCCGCGCTCGTATCGGCAAACTTTAGCGTCGCACGGGCACAGGACTATCCTAGTCATCCGGTAAAGCTGATCTCGGATTCCGCGCCCGGTAGCGCCATCGACATCACGATGCGGATCATCGCCGACGGGCTGAGCCATACGCTCGGCCAGCAAGCGGTGCTGGTCAATCAGCCCGGCGCCGGCGGTGCGATTGCGGTTCACGCAGCATCAACCGCCGCACCCGACGGCTACACGCTCGGCATGATGGCGCTCTCCGACTTCATCACGCTGCCCGGCACCGCCGATAATCTGCCGATCCAGTTGCCGCGTGACTTCATCGCCGTCGGCAGCCTCGGCGGCGCGCCGCTGTTCATCACTGCGGCACCGTGGTTGCAGGTGAAGACGCTGCCGGAGTTCATAGCCGTTGCCAAAAAGCGACCTGGTGAACTGGCCTACGGCACCAACGGTCCGGGCCGGTTGACGCACCTGACGGGCGAATTGTTGCAGCAGCGCGCCGGTATTAAGCTCCTCATGGTGCCGTATTCCGGCGGCACCCCACAGGTGCTCAACGACATGATGGGCAAACGTATCGCGCTTACGCTCAATTCCTATTCGGGCATCGCCGGTGCGATCGAAGCCGGCAATGCCATTCCGCTCGCGGTCGCCGCGCCGCAACGCATGGCGCTGCGGCCGGACCTGCCGACGGTTGCGGAAACGCTGCCGGGTTACGAGTCCGAGGGCTGGCAAATTCTTGTCGCACCAGTCGGCACGCCCGACGCGATCGTGCAAAAGATCAACGCCGCACTGGTCAAGGCGATGAGCGATCCTGAAGTCGCCAAGCGGCTGGAACGGATCGGCCGCGACCACCCACCAATGTCGCCCGCCCAGGCGCTGGCCTTCGTGCAGAACGAGCAGGCGAAATGGGCGCCGATCCTCGCACACATCGACATTACGCGCTGACGCCGGATTGACACTCAATGGCAGTTTCGACGCAACCGATGCGCGCGCTGCTTGACCCAAAGGGTATCGCCGTCGTCGGCGCCTCGCAGCAGCCCGGCCGCGGCACCAGCGTCGTCGCCAACCTGCGCGATGCGGGATTTAGCGGCGAAATAGTCGCGGTGAATCCGCGTTACACCGACGTGCTCGGCTACCGCTGTTACCCGTCGGTGAAGGAGTTGCCGGACACGATCGACTGTCTCGTCATCGCGATCCCGGCGCGTGCAGCCTGCGATGCCATGGAGCAGGCTTTTGCGCACGGAATCCGCGCCGCCGTGGTGCTGGCGTCGGGCTTCGACGAAGACGATGAGAATGGCGCGCTCGGTACACGGCTGAAGGCGCTCGCCGACAAAGGCATGGCGATCTGCGGGCCGAATTGCTTCGGCATCGTCAATGTCAAAACCGGCGCCGTGGCTTTCAATGGCGTGGTGCCGAAGGCTTTGCCGCGCGGGCCGATCGCGCTGGTGTCGCAAAGCGGCAGTCTCGGCAATTTCGCTTTCGGTCCGCTGATCCGCGACAGGAAGCTGGGATTTTCCTATTTCGTGTCGTGCGGCAATCAGATCGGGCTGACGGTCGAGGACTATGCGGAGTATTTCGCCGCCGATCCGGACATCAAAGTCATCGCCGCAATCGTCGAGGATCTGAAAAACCCGCGCAAGCTTGAGCGCGTCGCTGCAACCGCCCGCGCCAACGGCAAACCGCTGGTTTTCGTGCAGATCGGCCGCACTGCCGCTGGCCAGGTCATGACGCAATCACACACCGGCGCGCTCGCCGGCAACGCCGAGGTCATGGCGGCATTTCTGCGCCGTTGCGGCATCGTCCAGGCCGAAAGCTACGATGAGTTTGTCGAGACTGTCGCGCTGTTCGCCCATGTCTCTCTCGGCGCAGGCGGCAATGACGTGGTGCTGGTGTCCGGAAGCGGCGGCGGCGCAGCGCTTGCGGCCGACCAGCTCGACACGGCCGGACTGAAGCTGGCGCAACTCAGTGACGCGACCGGCGCGCGCATTCGCACCGTGCTGCCCGAAATCGGCGGCGTCACCAACCCGATCGATGTGACCGGCGCGGTGTTCTATGACGCGAGCATTATGGGCCGGCTGCTGGAAGCGGTCGCGAGCGACGAAAGCCGGCCGATCATCGCTGCCGCCGTCAACGCCATCCCGGCGCCGCACGACCGGATGCGGCGCATCGCAAGCGCCATCGCCGATGCGGCGCGCAACACCGGCGCTCCCATCGTCGCCTATCAGGTCAGCCCGCTTGGGCCGCTCGACGCGGAATTCGTGGAGATATTGCACCGAGCCAATGTGCCGCTGCTGATGGGCGCCGCCAGCGCCATGAACGCGATCAAACACCTGCCGCGTTATCGCACGATGGCGGTACAGTCGCGCGCCGCAGCGAAGCCCGCGACAGCTGCCCTGCCCGGTTCAAGTTTCATGGATTTGCATCGGACGCTGCGCAACAGCGGCGTAGCCGTTGTTGACGCAATACTGGTCCGCTCGGAATTTGAAGCACTCGACGCGTTCCATCGCTTCAAAGCCCCAGTCGCGCTCAAGGCCGAAGCGCCGGGACTCCTGCACAAGAGCGACATCGGCTGCGTTCGTCTCAATTGCGCCAGCGAAGCCGATGTCGCGGCAGGCTTTTCGAGCCGTGACGGAGAACGCGCGGCACGCCGGATTCCCCGAAGCTGCTGCCATCGTTCAGCCGATGACGTCCGGCATCGCCGAAGCCTATGCCGGCATCATCGACGATCCGCACTACGGACCGGCCATCGTGTTCGGCCTTGGCGGTATTTTCGTCGAGGTATTGAAGGATACCGCGATCGAGATGGCGCCGCTGTCACAAGACGATGCATTGGCGATGATCCATCGCATCAAAGCCGCCCCACTCCTGCTCGGAGCACGCGGACGGCCGCGCGGCGATATCGAGGCGCTGGCGACACTGTTGGTCAATCTCAGCCATTTCGCGGTCGATCACGCCGGACAGATCAAGGCGCTCGACCTCAATCCGATCATTGTCAGGCCGGAAGGCGAAGGCGTTGTCGCGGTCGACATCGCTGCCGAGCCTGCGGATCGCCACTGAGACGCGCTCAGTTCAATCGCGGCGAGACGTTCAGGTAGAACGCGCGCATCTGCGGCCGGTAGAGAGCCATGGTCGCCTTGTTGAGATCGAGCGGTGGCTTGGCGTCTGCAGGCAGTACCTCGAAATAGGGTGTCGCTTTCGTAGTCGCGTCGAATTCGGCGTGGGCTTTCTGCAAAAGCTCAGGCTCGGTCAGAAGGTCCAGCAGCGTGCCCGCCATGACCTTGGCGCCTGCGACCATACCTTTATGCGCGATCGTACTGGTCGGCGTGATGGCGGCATGCCATTCGTGATACTGGATGCCAGGAACGCTGGCGGGAAAAGCCAACAGCCCGGCAGGTACAACCCAGGAAATATCGCCGCTGTCGTTCGAGGAGTACGATTGCGGCCGGCCGCCGAGCGGCGTGACGGAAGTCATCAGACCGACTTCCGGTCGTCCGGCAGACTTTTGAAAATCGCGCGCAAAGCGCTGCTCGTCGTCGCTCCACTGCGGCATTCCGACCTGGTCCATGTTGCGCTGGATCGCCTCGGCTATCGACTTCATCCCGAGTTGCGGCCACGCCTCGGCGATGACCCGATCCTCCTCGGTGGTACCAGTCATCAGCGCTGCGCCGTGCGCAATGTTGACAAGTTTGTCGAAGGTTTCCTTGGCGTCCGGCATGTTGGCATCGCGGACCCACCACCAGCCCTGCGCGAGGTCCGGGATCACATTGGGCTGGACGCCGCCGTTGGTGATGACGCGGTGAATACGATAGGTCGGATGAAGCTGCTGCCGCAGATACGCAACGCCGGTGTCCATGAGTTCGATGGCATCGAGCGCATCCTTGGCGTCCCAGGGATCGACGGCGCCGTGCGCGGTCTTGCCGTGGAAGGTGAAGTTGGCGCTGATCGACGCGTAGTTCGCCAGGCCGTAGCCGGTAGCGAATTGATCGCCGAGATGCAGATAGATGATCGCGTCGACGTCCTTGAAATAGCCGGCGCGTACGATGTAGGGCCGGCTGGCGATCTGCTCCTCGGCCGGGCCGAGTGAAATGATGACGCTGCCAGGAATGTTGTAACGCATCATCGTCTGTTTCACGGCAAAGGCCGCGGCGGCGGCAACCCCGCCGTGGGTGTTATGGCCTTCCATATGGCCGGGCGCGCCGGCAACCAGCGGCTTTCGTGCAAACTCCATCGGCGTCTGCGAACCGCCCGGGAGCGCATCGATCTCGCTGACGATAGCAACGACCGGATGCCCGCTCCCCCACCGCGCCCAAAGGTTGGTCGGCATTCCAGCCGCGCCCAATTCCACGGTAAAGCCGGCGCCTTCCAGCACGTCCTTCATGAGCTTGGTGCTTTCGAACTCCTGCATCCCAAGCTCGCCAAAATAGTAGATTGAGTCCCCGATCTGCGCCATCGGCTCGGCGTTTCTATCGACAACGGACCAGGCAAATTGTTTTTGCTCGTCGCTTGCCGCATGGCAGGTGAAAGGCGCGAAAAGGCCGATAAGCAGAAAAAGCACTCGCTTGCCGATCATGAGACACCCGCTGTCCGTTGCGCGAGCGCGATTAGCCACTCGCCGCATAGTCGTGAAGCGGAGCCTATTCTATTGAATTGGGATTTGTCGGCAAACCGCCCCGCGCGCGAGGCTCAGCCCTTCTCGTCGCAGGCGAAGGCGCGGATAACACACTCCTTGCCGCCGAACTGGTAGCAGCGCTGCATGGAAGCGTTTTCGGCCTTGCCGAGATGCGAATTGATCGCCCAGCCGAACGAACCGCACGGGTGCTTGGCATCGACTGCGACAGCCGCACAGCCTTTGTGCACTTCGCCAACGATCTTGCAGCTACTGCCGGTGCACTTGCTCATGGCCGCGACGCGCGCATCCGCGGCTTTGCTGTAGTCAAAGCCATAACCGTAAGCGCCGCAGGCGCCGACCGCCATCGCACCGGCGGCTTCCGCGGTACCGATCAAGGCCATCGAAGCGAACGCAATCACAATGCCGAAAGCGGCATTTCGCAGAAAACCGGACATGAAAGCCCCTCCCCAGAGGAACGCTATGAGGCTAGCCGGGAAGGGTTGCTAGTTGGTGAATCAACCCGGCATTCCGGAGCCGGGATCAAACCGCAGCGTAGACGCCGCGTTCGAATTGCCGGTACAGGCGCAAGGCGCGGCTATCGGCGAAGGGCAGCACCTGGGTCATGAAAACCGCGGCGATCCGTTTGCCTGGATCGATCCAATAATAGGTGTTGAGAAGGCCACCCCAGGTCATGCTGCCGGCGCCACGGCCACCGGCCATGGCTTTCATGTTGATCATGTGGCCGAAACCCCATTTGCAAGGCAGACCGGGGCAGAGATCGACGTCGTTGGACAGCGCCGGCACCGTCGTTTTCAGGACGCCGACATCGACATCGCCGATCTGGTTCTGCCCCATCAAGGCGACGGTCTCGGGACGCAGGACGCGGGCGCCATCGAGCGCGCCGCCATGCAGCAGCGCGCGAAGTAACGTGAGATAATCCGGCGCGGTCGAATAGATGCCGCCACCGCCGGAAAACCGCCGCAGCGCCGAAGCTTGCGGTTTTGCCATCGGCTCCAGCGGCTCCGCCGTCAGCGATCCATCGGGCCCACGTCGGTGTGCGCTCGCCTGCCGCGCATATTGCTGCTGCGAAAGGACGAACCCGGTGTCGTTCATGCCGAGCGGATCGAATATATTCTTGCGAAAATAGACATCGAGCGGATCGCCGCTGACTGTTTCGACGATCCGGCCGACCCAATCGACGCTGGTACCGTACTGCCAACGCTCACCGGGCTCGAACATCAACGGTGTGCGCGGCGCGGCTTTTCGCTGCGCCGACGGCAAGCGCTCGATCGCGTTGGCGTAGTGGACCGCTTTGGCGTCCCAAAGCCGGTAGGCAAAGCCCGATGTGTGAGTAAGCAGGTGGCGCAGCGTGAGCTGCCGCTCTGCCGGACGGAGCTGCGGCGCTCCCTTGGCGTCGAAGCCGTCGAGCACCTGGGGCGCGCCGATCGCCGGATCGATGTCCGGCACTGGCGCGTCGAGCGAAAGCTTGCCTTGCTCGACGAGTTGCAGGGCGGCAACCGAGGTGATCAGCTTAACCATCGACGCGACGCGAAACACCGTATCGCCCGTTATCGGTGCCGCCTCTCCGAGCCGGCGCCGGCCGAACGCCCCCTCATAGAACGTGCCATCGTCGGTCGCGGCCAGCGCCACGACGCCGGGGACCTCGCCGGCGTTGGTTGCCGCACTGAGCAATGCGTCGATGTGGGACGTTTTCGGGCCGGATCGGGCCTCGGCGAGCACGCGGGTCGCACCGCCCGGGCCCAAGGCGCCAGCGATCGTCAATTTCGCCGCGGTCTCCACGATATCGCGGCGGCTTGGGCGGCGGATCATGCCCGCTCTCTAAGGTCAGATTCGATATCCGCTATTCATAGCAGGCGGCGCGGTGTGGATTTAAGTTCTTTCCAGCTCCGCTTTGACCGCTTGGAACGCCTCCGGCGTATCCACATCGGTCAGCGCGGCCGTGCCGGTGAGCGGCACTTCGGCAACGGCTTCGGTATAGCGGCCGATCAGATGACGGGCGCCGACATCGCCTTCCACCGCCATCAGGTCCGGGAAGAACCGGCGCGACCACAGCACTGGATTGCCGCGCTTGCCTTCGATGGTCGGCACCACGACGAGCGCGCCATTGTCCGGATCGAAGCCGTCGATCAGCTGGTCGATGATGGCGGCATCGACCTGGGGCATATCGCCGAGGCAGACGATGACGCCATCCGGCTCCGGCGGCAGCGCCGCGATCCCCACCCGCAGCGATGTTCCAAGCCCGTCCGCGAAATCCGGGTTGTGCACGAGCTTGACCGGCATTCCCTTGAGCGCAGCTTCGACACGCTCGCGCTGATGCCCGGTAACGACGATAACCGGCCGCGCCTTGGAGGCCAGCACGTGCTCGGTCACGATACGGATCAAAGGCTTGCCGTTGATCTGTTCGAGCAGCTTGTTAGGACCGCCCATGCGGCTGGAACGGCCGGCACCAAGCACGATCCCGGCAATGGTGCGGCCGGCGGGCTCGGGTTCTGTGCGTGGCTGCGGACGGGTGACGATCTCCATCAGAAGGCCACCGACTCCAAGCCCCGTAATGTCCTCACGCGGCACCGGCAGACCCGCCAGCAACCGCATGAGAACCCAATCGAAACCGTTTTCTTTAGGGCTGCGCGCACAGCCCGGCGCGCCGATCACCGGATGGCCGCCGACGTCGCCGATCATCATCAGGTTACCCGGATCGACCGGCATACCGAAATGCTCGACATGGCCACCGATCGCTTCCAGCGCGCTCGGGATCACGTCGCGGCGGTCGGCAATAGCGGAGGCGCCAAATACGATGGCGAGTTCGGCGCCAGCTTTAAGGACCTCGTCGAGCGCTTTCGCCAGGGCCGCCTGGTCGTGCGGTACCCGGCGTTCGGCAATGATTTTCGCTCCAGCTGGCGCCAGCCGGTCAGCGGTAATCTTCAGGGTCTTTTCGATGACTTTGGGCGCGAGGCCAGGCAGCACGGTGGATACAATGCCGACCTTGCGGATGCGGTAAGGCGCGACCCGCAGCAGCGGCTTCTCGACGCCGGCAAGCGCTACGTCGACCGCCGACTTGGCGACAGCAAACGGAATGATCTTAACTGTCGCGACCATCTCGCCGGCAACCACCGGCTTGAAAGCAGGCAGCGTCGCGAAAGTAATGGCCTCATCCACGCGGTTGAGCTGGTCCACGGCATCCTTGTCGATGACCAGGACTCCCGGGGCTTGCGCAAACAGATTAGCGCGGCCGGTAAAGGCGCGATCGATGTGAACGCTGGCACCCGCGACCTTTTTCGCGATTTGCGCGGCCGCCACGTCCTCAGAGATATCGCCGGGCTCGAGCTGCGCGACAACAATATGCTTGATGCCGGCGGCATCGAGGGCCGCCACTTCAGGCGGCCCGATCACGGTGCCCTTCTTGAGCACCAGTGTGCCCTGCCGGATGCTGTGTACTGAAGTCGCGCCGAGCGCATCGCCGGGCGCGACCGGACCGAATTTCATGACGCCGCCTTCACCTCGGTGCGCTCTTCCTCCGGCTCTTCGCGCAATTTTTCGGTGATCTGCCCCATGATCGCGACTGCGATCTCGGCGGGCGATACGGCGCCGATATCGAGCCCGATCGGAGCCTGGATGCGGGTCAAATCGGCATTGGTCTGAGCCCCGAGCCGTTCAATACGCCGCGCGTGCGTTTTCCGCGAGCCGAGCGCGCCGATATAGAAACAGTCCCGCGACAGTGCGTGCAGCAAGGCAGGATCGTCGATCTTCGGATCGTGGGTGAGCGCGACGAATGCGGTGTAGCGGTCCACATTGAGCGGCGGCAGCGCTACGTCCGGCCACTCGGCGACGATTTTCACATCCGGGAAACGCTCCGCCGAGGCAAAGGCGGTGCGCGGATCGATGATGGTCACGTCGTAACCCAGCATCTTGCCCATCGGGGCCAGCGCCTGGCTGATATGGACCGCACCCGTGATGACGAGCTGCGGCGCCGGCACGTGGACCGTAAGAAACACCCGGCCTTCAGGTGTCTCCATCATGCCGCTTTTTCCGGTGCGTATTGCGTCGGACAGCACCGCGCGCAGCGGGTCTTTCGCGACGTCGGCCGCTTTCACCAAGCGCTGCTTGCCGGTCTCCACGTCAGTAATGACGATGACAGCACGGCGTGCTTCGCGCTCAGCGTTAAGCTCGTTGAGGACTTCGAGTTTCATATAAACCCCTTGTTCGTCATTCCGGAAAACCCGGCGAAACATTCAACGCTGCCGAGTCCCGAAACGACATCAGTCCACTTTCTCGACGAAGACCCGGATCCTGCCGCCACAGGACAGCCCGACCTTCCAAGCCGTCTCGTCGGCGACGCCGAATTCCAGCATCCTTGACTTGCCGTCTTCGATCACGTCGAGCGCCTCGGTGACCACCGCGCCCTCGACGCAACCACCCGAAACCGAGCCCAGGAAATTACCCTCCTCGTCGATGACGAGGTTGGAGCCAACCGGGCGCGGCGCCGAGCCCCAGGTCTCGACCACGGTCGCGAGCGCGACCGAACGGCCTTTCTTGCGCCAATCCTCGGCGGCTTTGAGAATGTCGTTGTCGGATGAAAGCATAGCCTACCTCCTGTTCCCGACCGCTATATACAGCGGAATATAGTGCATCAGGCGACCCTCTGCATCCACACTTTCGGGTCGCCTGCCCGGTTCGCATGGCCGCTCAGCGTCCCAACCAGATCAGCCATCGAATCAAGATTGTGGATGGGCCGGAATTCGTCGACGTTCGGCAGCATGGTGCGTATGCCGCGGGCACGGGCCTCGAAACCCTCGAAGCGCAGCAGCGGGTTGAGCCAGATCAGCCGCCGGCAGGACCGATGCAACCGGTCGATTTCGAATTGCAGGCTGTCGTCGGCATCGCGCTCAAGCCCGTCGGTAATGAGCATGACCACCGCCCCTTGCCCAAGCACGCGCCGTGCCCACAGTCTGTTGAAGGCATGCAGCGACGACGCGATCCGCGTACCGCCTGACCAGTCCGGCACACTCGCCGAGCAGGACGCCAGCGCATCGTCGGGATCGCGTGCACGCAGCGCACGGGTGACATTGGTCAACCGGGTGCCGAACAGGAAAGTGTGGACGCGTTTACGCGCGTCCGTCAGCGCGTGCAGAAAATGCAGGAAGATCCGGCTGTACTGGCTCATCGAGCCGGAAATATCGAGCAGCGCCACCAAAGGCGGCGGCTTGGTCCGCGGGCCGATATAGCGCAGATCGATGAAATCGCCGCCGCCCTTCAAGCTGGCGCGCAGCGTGCGGCGAATGTCGATCAAATGGCCACGGGCGTGCGGCGCGAGCCGCCGGGTGCGCACTTCCGCAAGCGGCATGACGAGCCGTTTCATCGCCTCTTTGGCGGCGGCGATCTCCGCGCCGGTCATTTGCGCGAAGTCTTTCTTCTGAAGGATCTCGCGGTCGGAAACCGTAAGCCGCGCGTCGAGTTCGATCTCGCGCTCTTTCTTCAGCCTATCGTCGAGCCCCGAAAACAGCGCCTCATGGATTCGGGTTGCGCCGGCCTGTGGCGGTTGCGGCGTGTTGGTCGGCGCCTGTGGCAACATCATCGACAGCAATTGATCGACATAGCCGCGGCGGCGGAAAAAGATGCGGAACGCCTGATCGAACAGCATCGTGTGTTCGTGGCGTTTCACAAATACCGAATGCAGTGTCCAGTAAAAGTCGTCGCGGGTGCCGACGCCGGCCGCCTTCACCGCCTCTAGTGCATCAAGCACCGCGCCCGGACCGACCGGAATGCCGGCGGCGCGCAAAGCGCGCGCAAAGTAAAGAATGTTTTCGGCGAGACGGCCGTTGTCTTCTGCCATATGCCCTTCCGTCGCTCGTCCCCGGGAAAGTGGAGACCCAAAGCTGGATTCCCGTCTTCACGGGAATGAGCAGAAACTTTTATTCCGCCGCTCTTAAATCCGATCGCACCTCTTCGAGCAGCTCTTTCACCTTGCTGCCTTCGAGCTTGGCGATGTCGTCCTGATATTTAAGCAGCACGCCGAGCGTATCGGAGACCGTGGCGGGATCGAGCGCGACAACGTCGAGCTCGGACAGCGCCGCCGCCCAATCGAGCGTTTCGGCGACACCCGGCGACTTGAACAATTCCTGCTTGCGTAAACGCTGCACAAAACCGACCACCTGTTCGGACAGCTTCTTGCTGATGCCCGGTATCTTGGTGCGCACGATCTGCAATTCGCGCTCGGCGCTCGGATAGCCGACCCAGTGATACAGGCAGCGGCGCTTGAGCGCATCGTGCACTTCGCGGGTGCGGTTCGAGGTGATGACCACGATTGGCGGATGCGCGGCTTTCACCGTGCCCATTTCCGGGATGGTGATCTGGAAGTCACCCAGCACTTCGAGCAGGAATGCCTCAAAGGCTTCGTCGGTGCGGTCGATTTCGTCGATCAGCAGCACCGGCGCGCCGGCGGTATCGGGCTCGAGCGCCTGCAACAGCGGCCGCTTGATCAGAAAGCGGTCGGAGAACACGTCATGTTCGATCTTGGCACGGTCACGATCGCCCCCCGCTTCGGCGACCCGGATCGCGATCATCTGCGCCGCGTAATTCCACTCATAGACCGCGGCCGCGACATCGAGACCTTCGTAGCATTGCAGCCGGATCAGGCGGCGTCCAAGCGTCGAAGAGAGCACTTTGGCGATCTCGGTCTTGCCGACGCCGGCCTCGCCTTCGAGGAAGATCGGCCGGCCCATCTTCAGGGCCAGGAAAAGCACGGTACCAAGCGAGCGGTCGGCCAGATAATCGGCCTCGGCGAGCAGATCGACCGTGGCGTCGATCGAGGCCGGAACGGTTTTTGCTGTCATGAGCGGACTTTAGCCTATCGGCGCCGGGACTTACATGTGGGTGCGAATGCCCCTGAAAGCCAGGATTTCGCCCGAAGACAGGGCCGTAAAAGGGGCACGGAAATCGTCATGGACAAGCCTGTTACTCTCGAAAAGCCGCTGCCGCAATTTCCCCCCATCGACCATGGCGGCGCGCCCGCCTCCGGCACCGCCGGCTTCCACCATACCCCCGGGTAAATTCAGACTAAATCGCACCTCACAAAAGCAAACGGCTCGCAGGTGCGACCCTGTGAGCCGTTTGGAAACTACAGTCAGGTTTATCAGGCGGCCGGCTTGCCGATCGCTTCCGCCACCGCGCGGCGCGCCAGCACGCCGACAAGATGAGCGCGATATTCGGCGCTGCCGTGAATGTCCGCGTTCATGCCGTCGGCCGGGATGGTCAGGCCTTCGAGCGACTTCGGCGAGAAGCGCTTCTTGAGCGCCTCTTCGAACGATTTCACCCGGAACACGCCGTTTGAACCGGCGCCGGTCACCGCGACGCGGTTTTCGCTGCCGCGTTTCGCCACGAACACGCCGACCAGCGCGAAACGCGACGCCTGATTGCGGAATTTCTGATACGCGGCCTTCTTCGGGATCGGAAAGATCACCTTGGTGACGATCTCGGATGGCTCCAGCGCGGTCGAGAACATGCCGGTGAAGTAATCGTCGGCCTTGATACGGCGCTTGTTGGTGACGATGGTGGCGCCGAGCGCGAGACAGGCCGCCGGATAGTCGGCGTTCGGATCGTTATTCGCGATCGAACCACCGATTGTGCCCATGTGGCGCACCGCCGGATCGCCGATCAGGCCCGCCATGTGCGCCAGCACTGGTATGGCCTTCTGCACCACAGGCGAGTTGTTGACCTCGAAATGCTTGGTCATCGCAGCGATGGTGATCGTACGGCCGCTCTCCTCAATGCCGGACAAGCCGTCGATCGCCCACATGTCGAGGATCTGCGGCGGACTGGCCAACCGGAGCTTCATGGTCGGCAACAGCGACATGCCGCCGGCGAGGAGCTTCGCATCCTCGTTCTTCGTCAGCATGTTCGCCGCCTGACGAACAGTCCCAGGGCGGTGATAGGTAAAGGCGTACATCGTCGTCCTCCGTTTATCTCAATCTCCCGCCGCGGGCGGCGGAACGTAAATCCTCATGCCGCTTGCGGCAGCTTCTTCGACTTCTTCAGCGCGGCCCAAACCACCGCAGGCGTTGCCGGCATGGCGATATCCTCGATGCCAAGCGCATCGGTGATGGCGTTGATGACCGCCGCCGGTGCCGCGATCGCACCGGCCTCGCCGCAGCCCTTGATGCCGAGCGGATTGGACGGGCACTTGGTAAACGTGGTGTCGACGTGGAGCAACGGCAGGCATTCCGCGCGCGGCATAGTATAATCCATGAAGGAGCCAGTCACGAGCTGACCGTCCTTGTCATAGACCACACCTTCGTAGAGCGCCTGCCCCACGCCTTGCGCGATACCCCCGTGCACCTGACCCTCGACGATCATCGGATTGATCAACACGCCGAAGTCATCAACTGCGGTCCAGCCGACAACCTCGGTATTGCCGGTCTCGGTGTCGATCTCGACCTCGCAGATATGGCAGCCGGCCGGGAATGTGAAGTTGGTCGGATCGTAGAACGCGCCTTCCTTCAGGCCGGGCTCAAGCTCCTGGCCGGAAAATTTATGCGCGACATAGGCGTTGAGCGTAACGTCGCCCCACGCCGCCGTCTTGTCGGTACCGGCTACGGAGAATTTGCCGTCTTTGAACTCGATGTCGCCTTCGGCGGCCTCGAGCATATAGGCGGCAACCTTCTTCGCCTTGGCCTCGACCTTATCGAGCGCCTTGACCACCGCCGACATTCCGACCGCGCCTGAGCGCGATCCGTACGTGCCCATGCCGAACTGCACCTTGTCGGTGTCACCATGCACGATCGAGACATCGTCGATCGGAATACCGAGCCGCTCCGACACAAGCTGCGCGAACGTAGTTTCGTGGCCCTGACCGTGGGCATGAGAACCGGTGAGAACTTCGACCGAGCCGGTCGGATTGACGCGCACCTCGGCGGATTCCCACAAACCGACGCCGGCACCGAGTGAACCGACTGCTTGCGACGGCGCAATGCCGCAGGCCTCGATATAAGTCGAATAGCCGATGCCGCGGAGCTTGCCGTGACGTGCCGCCTCGCGCTTCCGCTTGGTAAAACCCTGCACGTCGGCGATTTCCATCGCCTTTTTCAGCGAGGCATCATAATCGCCGGCGTCATAATTCATGATCACCGGCGTCTGATGAGGAAATTTCGTAACGAAATTCTTGCGCCGAAGCTCCGCGGGATTCTGCCCCATCTCGCGCGCGCCGACTTCGACCAAACGCTCGACCACGAATGTCGCTTCGGGTCGTCCGGCACCACGATAGGCGTCGACCGGCACGGTGTTGGTGTAGACCGCATCCACCTCGCAATAGATTTGCGGGATCTGATACTGGCCCGACAGCAGCGTCGCATAAAGATACGTCGGCACCGACGACGAGAAGGTCGACATATAGGCGCCGAGGTTGGCGATGGTTTTGGCGCGCAATGCGGTAATCTTGCCGTCGTTATCGAACGCCATTTCAGCATGGGTGACGTGATCGCGACCGTGCGCATCGGCAAGGAACGCTTCCGAGCGATCGCAAACCCACTTCACCGGACGGCCGACGCGCTTTGACGCCCACAGCGTCACGACTTCTTCCGGATAGATGAAAATCTTCGAGCCGAAGCCTCCGCCAACGTCAGGGGCGATGACGCGCAGCTTGTGCTCCGGCGCCATGCCGACGAAGGCTGCGATAACGAGCCGCGCCACGTGCGGATTCTGCGTCGTATTCCAGAGCGTAAAGGTGCTGGTACCGGTATCGTAATCGCCGATCGCCGCGCGCGGTTCGATGGCATTGGGCACCAGGCGGTTATTGACGATATCGAGCTTGGTCACGTGCTTTGCCGATTTGAACGCGGCTTCGACCGCTTTGGCGTCGCCGAGATGCCATTGATAAATCGTGTTGCGCGGCGCGACGTCGTGGATTTGCGGCGCGCCGTTTTTCTGCGCCATCGCCGGATCGGCCACAGCCGGAAGCACAGCGTAATCGATCTTCACCTTCTCGGCGGCATCGCGCGCCTGCGCCAGCGTTTCGGCGACAACAACAGCGACCGAATCGCCGACATGACACACCTTGCCGTTAGCCAGCGCCGGATGCGCCGCCATCTTCATCGGCGAGCCGTCCTTAGAGTGGATCATCCAGCCGCAGATCAGGTTGCCGATCTTGTCGGCAACCAGCTCCCCGCCGTTGAGTACGGCGAGCACGCCCGGCATTTGCTGCGCGGCTTTCGCGTCGATCGATCTGATCGCCGCATGCGCATGCGGCGAGCGGACGAAATAGGCGTAGGTCTGGCCGGCCCGACTGATGTCGTCGGTGTAGTGGCCCTTGCCGGTAATGAAACGCTGATCTTCCTTGCGGCGCACTGCGGCGCCAATACCGGTCGCACTCATGGCCGATTCCTCCCGGTAGATCGTTAAATGCGTCCCTTCCCTATTCCGCGGCTTTCGACGTACTCGCGTCGCCGCCCATCGCCTTGGCGCCGGCAGCAATCGCTTTCACGATGTTGTGGTAGCCGGTGCAGCGGCAGATGTTGCCTTCGAGTTCTTCGCGGATGGTCTTGTCGTCGAGATTGTTGCCCTTGCGGCGAACTATATCGACCGCGGTCATGATCATGCCGGGAGTGCAATAGCCGCACTGCAGACCATGGTTTTCGCGGAAGGCTTCCTGCATTGGATGCAGTTGCGTCTCCGACGGCGCCAGACCCTCGATGGTCATCACGTCCGCGCCTTCGAGCCGCAACGCGAGCACCGTGCACGACTTGATCGCCCTGCCGTTCACGTTGACGACGCAAGCGCCGCACTGCGAGGTATCGCAGCCGACGTGGGTGCCGGTCAGCCGCAAATGCTCGCGCAAAAACTGGACGAGCAATGTGCGCGGATCGACATCGCCCGAAACGGGTTTTCCGTTCACCGTCATAGAAACGGATGCCATGGGTTCCTCCTCAGGATCAGGCCAACGTTTCGAATTCGTCGGCTTTTCATACAACCGACCAGCTCCGGAGGCGAAATCGGCTCGTTTTCACCGTTTTTCGTACCCCGGAACTGGAATTACTCTGAACCGCGGCCTAGGCGGCGGTCAAGTCAGTTTCCCCAGCGAATGCAGGGCTTATCGCCGCCTCAGGCGCGCCCTGTATACGCGGAAATCGGGTAAGCGAGCGCTGCATCGCGCCACGCGCGCATTCGCTCCCTCCCGAGCACACACCCGTCAAGCGGTTCCGACCGCCTTGACGAAGTTCTGGAAAAAATCGTCGGCGACCTTCTTGGCGGCGCCGTTGACCAGACGCTGGCCAAGCTGCGCGAGCTTGCCGCCGATCTGTGCTTCGACATTGTAGCTGAGAAGCGTGCCGCCATCCTTCGGCGCGAGTTTCACGACCGCTCCGCCCTTGGCGAAGCCGGCGACGCCACCCTCGCCCTGGCCAGAAATCTTGTAGCCATTCGGCGGATCGAGATCCGATAGCGTGACAGCGCCTTTGAACGTCGCCTTGACCGGTCCGATCTTGATCGTGGCCGTCGCCTTGAATCCGTTGTCGCCGGTCTTTTCCAACTCCTGACAACCCGGGATGCAGGCCTTCAGCACCGCCGGATCGTTGAGCTTCTCCCACACCGCCTGCTGTGACGCCGGAAGCTGGTACTCACCCGTCATCGTCATCGCCATCGTGCGTCACTCCCTTAATGCCGAGACCTTGCCGCCAAGACCCTTAACGTCCTGGAAAACAATGTTACAAAGCAGAATTCACTCAGGAGATAGCAATGCCCGACGTCAAAGTCGATGACGGTTGTACCATCCATGCAGAACTGGAAGGGCCGGAGAACGCTCCGGTTCTGATGTTGTCGAACTCACTCGGTACCGACCTGCACATGTGGGACGACCAAGTGGTGCCGTGGACCAGCCATTTCCGGTTGCTCCGGTACGACCGGCGCGGGCACGGCAAATCGGACGCGCCGAAAGGCCCCTACACCATGGAACGGCTCGGCCGCGACGTGCTCGGCGTGCTCGATGGCCTTGGTATCGCTAAGATCAATTGGTGCGGGCTGTCGATGGGCGGCATGGTCGGCATGTGGATCGGCGCCAATGCCGGCGACCGGGTCAACAAGCTGATCCTCTCCAACACCTCAAGCTATTTCCCCGACAAGACGGCATGGGAAGGCCGCATCAAGATGGTGCGCGAGAAAGGCCTTGAAGGCATCGTCGACGCCAACATGGAGCGGTGGTTCACCAAGGGCTTTCGCGAACGCGACCCGCAGGCGATGGAAAAGATGCGCAAGATGTTTGTCGCCACCAAGGTCGACGGCTATGTCGGCTGCGGCGAAGCCATCCGCGACATGGATCACCGGCCGCTGTTGCCGAAGATCAAGGCGCCGACGCTGGTGATTGCCGGACGGCAGGATCCTGCGACCCCGCTCGAAGGCAACGAATATATTCGCGAACATATTCCGGGCGCAAAGATCGCGGTGCTCGAAGCCGCTCATATCTCCAACCTCGAGCAGCCACAGAAGTACGCCGAGACGGTGCTGGAGTTCCTGCAGAACTAGCGCGGTACAACCGGATCGACAGTGCCGTGGTCAACCTTTTGACCGGTCGGCGATCAGCATCGATTGCAGGACTTGATCGGCGACTTCTTTGACAGCTCCCGGCGAGTGCGACAGGAACAGCGTATTGGTCTTGTCCAGCTCGCCGATCGATTTGATCGTATCGAAGTACTGAGTCACCAAAACGAGCTGCATCACTTCGGACGTCGAAGTGCCGCCGACGACCTTCTGGAATTGCTCGATTGAACCCTGCAATCCCTGGATGATCGCCTTGCGCTGATTGGCGATGCCTTCGCCTTGCAGCGCCTTGCTGGCCGCTTCGGCTTCGGCCTTTTTGACCACCAGAATTTTCTCGGCTTCACCGCGCGCCGTCGCGGCGACCTGTTCGCGCTGCGCCGCGTTGATGTCGTTCATGGCGGATTTGACTTTGGAGTCGGGGACAATATCGGTCACCAGCACATTGACGATTTCATATCCGAAGCCCGCCATATCGGCATCGAGCTCCTGCTTCACCGCCGCTGCAATTCCCGATTGGCTGGCGAACACTTCATCGAGCGTCATTCCCGGCACATGCCCGAGGATCACCTGCTCGACGTAAGACTGGATTTGCGCCGCGGGGTTGGACAGCTTGTAAAAAGCGTCAAATGCTTTTTCCGGCCGAATACGATTTTGCACCGAGATCGGTATGGTGACGAAGACGTTGTCTTTCGTCTTGGTTTCCATCGTCAATGTAATCTGATTGACCCGCAGGCTCATCCTTGCGGCCACGCTGTCGATGAACGGCCATTTCCAGTTCAAACCCGGATCGGCGACGCGCAGGAACCTGCCAAACCGCGTGATGATGGCGACCTGCGCGGTCTGGACGGTGAAAAAACTACCCAGGATAATGAATAACAGCACGACGCCCAGAAAAGTCAGGACGCTCCAGCTTAAAGCTTCCATTGTGATCCTCGTTTAATGTTGCAGCGCCGCTTTTAGCGCGGCCCGTTGCGCAGCACCGGGCGTTCCCAGGAATACGATTGGCTTGCCGGTTTCCGTATAGGCCGCCCACGCTTGCGCGCCACTCGGCGCGAACATCACTTCAAGTTCGCTGTCCGAGCAGTCGTGCGGTTTGCAGGTGGTGAACAGCTCGTAGCTGATTCCCTCGACTGTCGAATTGGTCATCGGATCGCCGACATAATCACCGGACGTCTTCAGGGTTTGCTTTGTCCACGCCGGTAAGTCGCGCGAGCCTTTCAGCAGGTTCGATAGCGACTGTGCGTAGCCAAGATTTTTGATCGCGTCGGTGAGATACACATCATTCGACGCCAGAACAGGCGAACAGATTAACAGACAGAATGCTGGAACAGTAAAGATTATCCAGCAAATCTGCCGCATTTCGGTCTCTTTCAATTCCTTTCAGTCGAGCGCGACGAACCCGGATTCTTTGACCACCGGCCCCCACCGGGCGATTTCTGACTTGATCGTCTCGGAAAACTCGGCGGGCGTTTCGAATGCCGGCTCGGTGGCAAACTTGGCGAGGCTGTCCAGCATAGTCTTGGATTGTGACGCTTCGCGCATCGCGCCGCTTAAGGCCTGAACGATGCTATCGGGTGTATTCGCTGGCAGCCAGACGCCATTCCACGATTGAACGACGACGTTGTAACCGGATTCCTTGAAGGTCGGCACGTCCGGAAGGAATGGCGAGCGCTGCGCTCCGGTTACTCCCAATATGCGGATCGATCCGGATTTGGCAGTCTCGATAATCTCGCTGAGTGGATTGACGCTCGACGGCACATGGCCGCCCAGCAAATCCTCCATGGCCGGAGCGCCGCCACGGTAATGCACCGGCGTCATCGGCACCTTGGCCTCGCTTGCGAACATGACGCCGGTGAAATGCGGCGTACCGCCTGCCGACGTTGTCGCGTAAGTCGCCTTGTCCGGATTTGCTTTGCACCAGTTCACAAAGCCAGCGAGCGTTTTGACGTCCGCAGCGACCTCCGGCCCTACCGAGAACGCCAGCATGCTCTTTGCCACCGAACCGACAACAACGAAGTCCTTCACCGGATCGTAATTGAGCGCCTTGAAGACGTGCGGATAAAGCGTCATCGGAAAATCCGGCGTGAACAGCATCACGCTGCCGTCCGGCGGCGAGTTCTTGACGTACTCAACGGCGAGCCGCGCGCTTGCACCGGGCTTGTCTTCCACGATGATCGATGAGGCGTAGTGGCCCTGAATCGCTTCGGCGAGAATCCGGGCAACAATGTCGGTGCCGCCGCCGGCCGGAAAGCCGACGATGACGCGGACGATTTTGCTGACAGCTTGCGCACGTGCAGCCAACGGCCACGCAGCTGCCGAACCAGCGAGCAGTGAGAGAAACTCGCGCCGCCTCATGACCGTCTCCTCCGTATTTTTTTGCAGTCTAGCGCGAGTTTCGAGTGTCCGGTACGGGCGGTGATGGCGATACTGGCGGCGCTGTGCAGTTACCGCATACGCATTGCGGAACGTGGTATTCGAGCGTTTGGCGTGCCGGGCATTCTACCGTCCGGTCTCAGACCTTCTTGTAAAGCCGGTCGTGATAGACCAGCGCCGGACCGGGCGGCCCCAGCCGCATCGCCTGAACCGAACCGAAGATCACGTTATGCGACGCCACCGCCTTGGTCTCGATGGTCTTGCAATCGAAGGCGATCACGGCGGAGGCAAGCACCGGCGAGCCGGTCTTCAGCGTGAGCCATTCGCCGACGCTGAAACGCTCCTCAAGATGAACACCACTGCGCCCGGCAAAAACGTCGGCGAGCTTTTCTTCCGCAGCGCCGAGCGTATTGATGCAGAATACACCGTTCTGGCTCAGCAGCGGGGCGCTCTTGCTGCGGCGGTTGAGGCAGACCAGCAGCGTCGCCGGCGTATCGGACACCGAGCAGACCGCCGTCGCGGTAAAGCCGGTTTTGCCGCCCGGTCCTGCCGAAGTGACGATATGGACCGCCGCCCCCAGCCGCGCCATAGCCTCCCGGAACAGCGTCGGCTCGACGCTGATAATCGGCTCCGGCGCCACTGCGGTGAAAGCGCCGTCCATCGCATCGTCCGGCCGTTGATCAATCCAGCTCAAGGGCAACATCCCATCTTTCGCGAATTAGATGGGCCAGTATCCACCTTGCGTGGGCACCCGAGCAACAATGGGCTACGCATATGCGGTGCCTCGCCGGCGCGGGACACCAAGGTCACTCCGCCGCGCGGCGTTGCCCCGGCAAGCCGGGATAGGCGACGTCGTCCGGGTCGAGCCACGTCGAGCCTGTCCAGCCGTCTTCGTCGTATTCCGACATGCACTGGTCGGCGAGCTTCGTCATGTCTGCGAGCGTGCCAGACGCACCCGCATTCCACAGCGCCTGAATACGGATATCCTCGTGATTACCGGCATAATTGCGCTCGTAGAGTTCATGGCGTCCGCCGAATTCGGTGCCGATCGCATCCCACAGCAGCTTCATCACCTTGATGCGCTCCTTGTAGTCGATGCCATAGGAGCCGCGCACATATTGCGCGAGATATTTGTCGATCGCCGGATTTTTGAAATCTTTCGCCGACGACGGCAGATAAATCAGCGACGAGGCGACGATCTTCTCCACGATTTCCTTGACCCGCCCATAGGCGTCACCGGCGAACACGCGGTAGCTCGATCCGGATTGCAGGTTCGGCAGTACCGTACCGTTCACCCACTCCGTAGGATTGAGCGCCATCGCATCGGTCAGCGCCCAGAACAGATGGCGCCAGGCGATGACTTCGCCGAGCATCGCCTGGTTGCCGCGGAATTCGTCGGAGCCCGCGGCGCGCAACGCTTTGCTGATGACGCCGGCGAGGAAATCAAGCTTTACCGCAAGGCGCGTACAGCCCTGGAATTGATAACCGGCCAGGAACCCCGATTGCGGGAAAAAAGTCTTCAGCTTTTCCAGGTCGCGATGCAACAGCACGTCTTCCCAAGGGATGAAGACATTATCGAACACGAAGATAGCGTCGTTCTCGTCGAATCGCGACGACAGCGGATAATCATATGGCGTGCCCATCACGCTCGCTGTCATCTCATACGACGTCCTGCAGAACAGCTTCACGCCGGGCGCATTCATTGGCGCGATGAACATCACGGCGAGATCGGTATCGTGGGTCGACACCGCCGCGTTCTGACCGAGAAAGTTGTATTGCGTCAGCGCCGACGAGGTCGCCACCACCTTGGCGCCGGAAATATAGATGCCGGCGTCGGTTTCCTTCTGGATCGTGATGTACACGTCCTTGACCTGATCGGCAGCCTTGGCGCGATCGACCGGCGGATTGACAATCGCATGGTTCATGAACAGCACGTTCTCTTGCGCGCGCCGGTACCAGGTCTTCGCGTTATCCGCGAATTTGCCGTAGAAATCATAGTTGGCGCCAAGCGTGTTCATCAGCGACGCCTTGTAGTCCGGCGACCGCCCCATCCAGCCGTAGGACATCCGCGCCCATTGGGCGATGGCGTCGCGCTGCGCTACCAAATCCTCGCGCGAGCGGGCGGCGCGGAAGAATTTATGGGTATAACCACCGGAACCGGTGTCGGTCGGCGCGGTCAGAACTCCCTTGGTTTTGTCGTCGTGCAGCGCGTCGTAAAGCCGCGCGATCGAGCGCGCGGCGTTGCGGAACGCCGGATGCGTCGTAACGTCCTTGACGCGCTCGCCATAGACATAGATTTCGCGGCCATCACGCAGGCTTTCCAGGTATTCCGCACCGGTGAACGGCCGCCCCTTGGCGGCAATAGCGTCCTCGGCTTTAGCGCGATCCATAGGCACTCCTGACTGATTAATGGGCCGACCTTCGCTCTAACGCGACCGCCGCACAAGTAGCGTGACATTGCCGCTGTAGCGGCGCTTTGTTAAGAAATTCGGGGGATTCGAGGGACGCAGCGGACGCATGGAATATTTCGTCCAGCAGCTCATCAACGGCATCACGCTCGGCTCGATCTATGGCCTGATCGCCATCGGCTATACGATGGTCTATGGCATCATCGGCATGGTGAACTTCGCCCATGGCGACGTGTTCATGGTGTCGGCCTTCATCGCGCTGATCGCCTTCCTGATCCTCACCGCCTGGATCGGCATCTCCTCGATCGCGCTTGCGCTGTTCCTGGTCCTCATCGTGGCGATGCTGTTCACCTCGCTCATCAATTGGTCGATCGAGCGCGTGGCTTACCGGCCGTTGCGCGGCTCATTCCGGCTGGCGCCGCTGATCTCCGCGATCGGCATGTCGATCTTCCTGTCGAATTTCGTGCAGGTCACCCAAGGGCCGCGTAACAAGTCGATCCCGCCCATGGTGCAGGGCGAGTTCGTGCTGATCAATTCGAACAACTTCCCGGTCACGCTGTCCTACAGGCAACTCATCATCTGGGGCGTCACCGCCGTGCTGCTAGGGGCGTTCTGGTATGTGGTGGCGAAGACCCGGCTCGGCCGGGCGCAGCGCGCCTGCGAGCAGGACCAGAAGATGGCCGCATTGCTCGGCGTCGATGTCGACCGCACGATCTCAGTGACATTCGTTATTGCAGCGGCTCTCGCGGCCGTCGCCGGTACGATGTACCTGATGTACTACGGCGTGGTCAGTTTCTCCGACGGTTTCGTGCCGGGCGTGAAGGCATTTACCGCAGCCGTGCTCGGCGGCATCGGCTCGCTACCCGGCGCTGTCGTCGGCGGGTTGCTGATCGGATTGATCGAAACACTGTGGTCGGCCTATTTTTCAATCGACTACAAAGATGTCGCGGCGTTTTCCATCCTCGCGATCACGCTGATCTTCCTGCCGCAGGGCCTGTTCGGCCGGCCTGACGTCGAGAAAGTCTGAAGATGACGGGTGGCGCGCAGCATGGGCGCGTCGATTTTGCCGGTGCGTTACGTCACGCCGCCCGCACGGCCCTGATCGCATTCGGATTGCTGCTGCCGCTAATCGGTTTTCAGACCGTCACCGATATCAACGACGTTCTGACGTTAAGAACGCGATTGCCGCTGCTGCTTACCTTCGCCGCTATCACCTTTGTCTGTTGCTTTATCTACTCAATCGCTATCGAGCCATGGGGCGCACGATGGGCGGCGCGGCGGGCGCAACGGCCGGCGCAAGCCGCGCCACCGCTCTGGCGCATCTATCTCAACAACTGGGGCATACCGTTCGCCATCGCCGCCGTCATCGCCTACCCGCTCGTCATCTATTTCACGATCGGCACCAATGGCGGCCAGAAATGGATCGACACTTTCGGCGTGCAGATCTTGATCTACGTGATGCTCGGCTGGGGCCTGAACATCGTAGTCGGCCTCGCCGGCCTGCTCGATCTCGGCTACGTCGCATTCTACGCGGTCGGCGCCTATTCCTATGCGCTGCTGGCGAAAACCTTCGGCCTGAGCTTCTGGATCCTGCTGCCGCTCGCCGGCGTGCTGTCGTCGTTCTGGGGGATTCTGCTCGGCTTTCCGGTCCTGCGGCTGCGCGGCGACTATCTCGCCATCGTTACGCTTGCATTTGGCGAGATCATCCGGCTGGTCCTGATCAACTGGGTGGCGCTGACCAACGGCTATGCCGGGATCATCAGCATCCCGCGACCGACATTCTTCGGCCTTCCCTTCACCGCTTCAGACAATGGCTTCGCGGCGCACTTTGGGCTGGAGTTCTCGCCGCTTCATCGGATCATTTTTCTCTATTACGTCATTCTGGCGCTGGCGCTGCTAACCAGCTTCGTCACGGTGCGGCTGCGGCGCCTGCCGATTGGCCGCGCCTGGGAGGCGCTGCGCGAGGATGAAATCGCCTGCCGGGCGCTCGGGATCAACACCACCAACACCAAACTCACCGCCTTCGCCATGGGCGCGATGTTTGCCGGGTTTGCCGGCTCGTTTTTCGCCGCCCGCGAAGCATTCATCTCGCCGGAGTTCTTCACCTTCATCGAGTCCGCAACCATCCTGTCGATCGTCGTGCTCGGCGGCATGGGCAGCCAGATCGGCGTCGCCATCGCCGCCATCGTCATGATCGGCGGCACCGAGATCATGCGGCAACTCGACTTCCTGAAAAGCATCTTCGGTCCAACCTTCGACCCGAACCAGTACCGCATGTTGCTGTTCGGTCTCGCCATGGTCTTGATCATGATCTGGCGGCCGCGCGGACTGGTCTCGACACGAACGCCGTCAGTATTCCTGCGCAAGCGCAACGACATTTCCGTCGATCTGGTCAAGGAAGGCCATGGTTAGGAAGGGATCTGGTTGATGGCGCTCGATGGCACAACGGTGCTGCGCGTCGAGCATCTGACCATGCGCTTCGGTGGTATCGTCGCCGTGGACGATCTTTCGTTCAACGTACAGGGCGGCAGCATCACGGCTCTGATTGGCCCGAACGGCGCCGGCAAGACCACCGTGTTCAATTGCATCACCGGTTTCTACAAGCCGACCGAGGGACGCATTGCGCTGGCTCGTGGCGATACAGCGGCGTGGAACGCGCTTGAAGAGCTGACGCAAAGCAGCAAGCGTGGCACGGCGCGGCCTGAAGGCGCGCTGTTCCTGCTCGAACGCATGCCGGATTATCTGGTGGCGCAGCAGGCGCGCGTTGCCCGCACATTCCAGAATATCCGGTTGTTTCCCGGCATGACCGTACTGGAAAACCTGCTGGTCGCTCAGCACAACCGGCTGATGTTGGCTTCCGGCTATACATTCCTGGGGGTGCTCGGTTTTCCGTCCTATAAGGCGGCCGAACGTGAAGCGCTCGACAAGGCCCGGTCATGGCTCGATCGCTTCGGCCTGCTCGACCGCGCCGACGATCCGGCCGGTGTTTTGCCCTACGGCGCTCAGCGGCGGCTCGAAATCGCCCGCGCGATGTGCGCCGATCCGGTCCTGCTGTGCCTCGATGAGCCTGCGGCCGGCCTCAATCCTCACGAGAGCGCCGAACTCAACGAGTTGCTGCTCGTGATCCGCGACCAATTCAAGATTTCGATCCTTCTGATCGAGCACGACATGTCGGTGGTGATGAAGATATCCGACCACATCGTCGTGCTCGACTACGGCGTCAAAATCGCCGACGGCGCGCCGGATGCCGTGCGCGACGACCCTAAAGTGATCGCCGCTTATCTTGGCGTCGCCGATGAGGATGTCGCAAAGGTCGAGGCAGAGGTGGGCTTGTGAGCGCTCCACTGCTTTCGATACGCGGCGTCACCGCATTTTACGGGCGCGTGCAGGCGCTCAAGGGAATCGATCTCGACGTCAATGCAGGCGAGATTGTCGCGCTGATCGGCGCTAACGGCGCCGGCAAGTCGACGTTGATGATGACGGTGTGCGGCAATCCGCGCGCCCGCGACGGCTCGATCGTTTTCGACGGCCGCGACATCACGCAGCTTCCGACGCACGAAATCGCGCGGCTCAAGCTGGCACAATCGCCGGAGGGCCGTCGCATTTTCCCGCGCATGACGGTGCTGGAAAATCTGCAGATGGGTGCGACCGTCGCCGAGCCCGCCGAATTCGCCCGCGACCTCGAACGGGTCTTGACCCTGTTCCCGCGCCTGCAACAGCGCATTACCCAACGCGGCGGAACTCTGTCAGGTGGCGAGCAGCAGATGCTCGCCATCGCACGCGCGCTGATGAGCCGTCCGCGCCTGCTCATGCTCGACGAGCCGTCGCTCGGCCTCGCGCCGCTGATCGTGCGGCAGATTTTCGAGGCGATCAAAAAACTCAATGCCGAGGACGGCCTCACCGTCTTTCTGGTCGAGCAGAATGCGTTTCACGCGCTCAAGCTCGCGCATCGCGGCTATGTGATGGTCAACGGGCAGATTACGCTGTCAGGCACCGGACGCGAATTGCTCGACCGCCCCGAGGTCAAATCCGCTTATCTCGAGGGCGGACGCCAGCAGGCCGAGCCATGATGCAAGGGCTGCTGTACGAGGAAAGCTCTTTCGGCGTCTTCCTCCTGGTCACCGTCATCCTCGGCGGCGGCGCGGCCGCGCTGGCCGGCCGGGCCATCGCACTGACCTGGCGGCCGTGGTGGCAAATTGTCGCCTATATGCTGATCCTCGGCGCTGCCGTCCGCTTTATCCATTTCGCTTTGTTCGACGGCACGTTGTTGTCGCTTCATTATTATGTCGTCGACAGCGTGGTCTGCTTGGCTTTCGGTTTTGTCGGCTTTCAGGCGGCGCGGGCGGCGCAAATGGTCCGGCAATATCGCTGGATCAATCAACCGAACGGCTGGCTCCGCTGGCGCCGCAAGGCCTAGTGACGTAGCATCGCGCTTGATTGCCGGTCCCAATCCAGAGGGGAACTCCATGAACAGACTAACGGTGCTCGGCCTCGCGCTGGGCTTTGCAGTTGCGTTGACCGGATCCGCATCGGCACAGGTGAAGTTCGGCGTCGGCGGGCCGATCACCGGCGCCAATGCCGCGACCGGATCGCAGATGAAGAACGGCGTCGATCAGGCAATCATCGACATCAACGCGGCAGGCGGCGTCCTCGGCCAGAAAATAACGGCGGAATACGGCGACGATGTCTCAGATCCCAAACAGGGCGTCTCGGTCGCCAACAAATTTGCCGGCGATGGCGTGAAATTCGTCATCGGCCACTACAATTCGGGTGTGACTATTCCCGCGTCCGACGTTTATCAGGAAAACGGCATCCTCGAGATCACGCCCTCCTCGACTAATCCGACCATCACCGAGCGCGGCATGTGGAACATCTTCCGCACCTGCGGCCGCGACGATCAGCAAGGCAAAGTCGCCGGCACCTACATCCTCGCCCATTTCAAGGGCAAGAAGATCGCCTTCGTCAACGACAAGACCACTTACGGCAAGGGCCTGGCCGACGAGACGTTGAAAACGATCAAGGCCGGCGGCATGGATGCGGTGCTCAACGAAGGCATCAACACCGGCGAAAAAGATTATTCGGCTCTCGTTTCCAAGATCAAGCAATCTGGCGCCGATCTGGTTTACTTCGGCGGGCTTTACACCGAAGCCGGCCTGATCGTGCGGCAGCTGCGCGATCAGGGCGTCAAGGCGCCGTTGATGGGCGGCGACGGCATCACCTCGGATGAATATGCGACGGTCGGCGGCCCCGGCGTCGAAGGCACGCTGATGACGTACGGTGCCGATCCGCGCAATCGGCCGGAAGCGAAAGCCGTGGTCGAGGAATTCCGCGCCAAGAAATTCGAGCCGGAATCCTACACGCTCTACAGCTATGCTGGCGTACAGATCATCGCGCAGGCCGCGGTCGCGGCAAACTCGACCGACCCGAAGAAGGTCGCCGACAAGATGCATTCGGGCATGAACTTCAACACCGTGCTCGGCAATATTTCCTATGACGCCAAGGGTGACATCACCAAGCTCGATTATGTGATGTACATCTGGAAGAAGGACGCGAGCGGCAAGATGAGCTACGTGCAATGTCCGGATTCCGGCTGCACGATGTAGGGAGTCTGCTGCACGTAATATTGAGGCCGCGGCTAGCGCGGCCTCTTTTTCTATGGATTTGGCCGGATCGGCGCAAAAACCGCTTTAGCGTTGCGAACCGGCACCCAGGTCTTTTCCGAAAACCGCATGGCTCATCATCTCGCCGTTGGCCATCTTGGTGTCTTCGGCGTAATAGACCTTTCCGCCGCTCACATAGAGCATCATGCCAGCCTTCATCGGCTTGAAGTGATCCATGATCATCGCATGGGTCGCGTCGCTGGCTGACATTTTAACCATTCGACCATCTGCCGTGAACAAATAGACGTTGCGTTCGTTGAGCGTATTCATTTCCTGCGCCAGCGCCGGCGCAGCAAATGACAGCGCGAGAACCGAAGCCGCGATAATTTTTGATGCGATATTCATTGTGTTCCCCGTATTGCAAGAAGAATTTCTTGCGCCGGGTACTTATCGAAAAGAGACACATCAAGATCAAAACACGTTCGCTTGCCGCTCGATCAACATCCGGCCACGAATCTTGAACACATTTTCACGGATTCGAAATCGGCGCGTGATATTTCATCCCGGATCGTTCACGTTTCGATTATCGAGAGGATTCGACGATCAGCCGATCTTTCCCAGCGACGGAAACACATCGAGTAGCCAGTAGCTGACTTCACTGACTGCGCCGGTCAAAAACGCGATGCCGGTTAGCACCAGCAAGCCGCCCATCACCTTTTCGACCAGACCAAGATGGGTACGGAAGCGCGCAAGAAACGCGGCGAAGGGCTCGACCGCGAACGCCGCGATCATGAACGGCACGCCGAGACCCAGTGAATAAACCGCAAGCATGCCCGCTCCCTTGGCGACCGTCGCCTCGGATGCCGCGATGGCAAGAATGGCGGCAAGGATCGGACCAATGCACGGTGTCCAGCCGAGCGCGAAGGCGAGCCCCATCATGTAGGCACCCCACAAGCTTACCGGCTTGGCGACCTGAACCCGCTTTTCCTGCATCAGCCAAGCGATGGGCGTGATGCCGAGGAAGTGCAGCCCCATGATGATGATGCCGATACCCGCGAGAATGGCGAGGTCAGCCGAATAGGCGCGGATCAATCCACCGATGGCGCTGGCGCTCGCTCCCAGCGCAACGAACACTGTCGAAAAGCCAAGCACGAAAATAAAAGCAGCCAGGACGGTGTGACCGCTTAGACGCGGCTTACCCTGCCCGTCTGCAAACCGTTCAAGCGACGTGCCGGTGAGATAGACGAGATAAGGCGGCACCAGCGGCAGCACGCAGGGCGACAGGAAGCTCAACATGCCTGCGACGAGTGCCGCCAAGATTGAGACGTTCATGGCGCATGGCATGTACCGAGGCCCGTGGCGATTGCAAGGCAGCCCATCTCCCCCGCGCCGCCAAAGCCGCTAGAATGAACCCATGCGCAACCTCATTACCGACGTCCCCGGACTGAAAGTCGGCCACGCCACCGATGCCAAACTGGCTTCGGGTTCAACCGTTGTCGTGTTCGACGAACCGGCCGTTGCCTCGATCGACGTGCGCGGCGGCGGCCCCGGCACCCGTGAAACGGCCCTGCTCGACCCGGCCCAGACCGTTCAAGGCATCGACGCCATTACGCTGTCAGGCGGCTCCGCCTTTGGTCTCGATGCCGCTTCCGGCACACAAGCATGGCTCAAGGAGCAAGGCCGCGGTTTCGCGGTGCGTTCCGTGCGGGTGCCTATCGTACCGGCTGCCATCCTGTTCGACCTGCTCAATGGCGGGGACAAAGACTGGGGCCGTTTCCCCCCCTATCGCGACCTCGGCTATGCCGCGACTGCAGCCGTCAGCGCGGAGTTCGCTCTAGGCAGCGTCGGCGCCGGCACAGGCGCAACCACAGTCAATTGCAAAGGCGGCGTCGGCTCCGCCTCAGCACAAACGCCCGATGGCCATTGGGTCGGCGCACTCGCCGTCGTCAACGCAGTCGGCAGCGTTATTATTGATAAAGGTCCGTGGTTCTGGGCAGCACCGTTCGAGCAAAACGGCGAATTCGGCGCGCGTGGTCTGCCGCAAGTCTTTCCGCCCAATGCGCTCGCCACACGCTTCAAAGGCGGACCGAACGAAAGCACGACGCTGGTGATTGTCGCCACCGATGCGATCCTGACCAAAGCGCAAGCCAAGCGTCTTGCGGTGATGGCGCAATCCGGTCTGTCGCGCGCGATCTATCCAATCCACACGCCGCTCGACGGCGATGTCCTGTTTGCCGCATCGACCGGACAGCGCCCGCTCGCGGATCCACAGTTCGGCCTGACCGGCCTTGGCAGCCTTGCCGCGCATGTCGTGGCGCGGGCGATTGCGCGCGGCGTTTACGAGGCAACGGCACTCCCCTTTTCAGGCGCAGTCCCGAGCTGGCGGGAGCAATTTAGCCGCGAGCACAATTAGGCCGGCAACAAGACAGTTAGGAACACGCCCTAACCCTTCATGCGGAAACCACAATCCGCAGCTTTAATCAGACTTGCGAACTCGTTTTCGTTGACTCGCTACCCTATTGTGCTTTCACTCGGTTTGGGCCGGGTAAGTGCTGTTTCGGAGGGTTTGCATGCGCGTCGTGGTCATCATTGTCGCGGCGTTGTTCACATTAGGTCTTGCGGCGTTTGGCGTCGTTGCGGCGCAGCGCGGCAATGCTCCTATTTTGGCAAACTTGTTTCAGCCGCACGCGGCGTCCCCAATCTCGGTTCCGCAAGCTGCACCTGCACCGAAGGCGGCTTCAGCAGCACCATCCTCACCGGTCACTCAAGTCGCTCAGGCAACGGCAACCATGTCTGACGCGCCTCAGCCCGCCGCCGCTGTGCCCGCTGTCGCCGAACCCGCTGCGCCGATACGCGTGGCGCAAAACAGCGGCCCGGTGACGCCTGACCGCTTTAATCCGCCGCCGGGACCGGCGGCTGCTCCTTCGCCGGCCCCCGCGAATGCTCCTGCGCCAGCTGCTCCGCAGCAACAGGCCGCAGCTCCGGTGCACCCTATCCCCGCCTGTGACAAACCGGATGCAATCGGTCTATCGCGCATTGTCGAAATCGACACCACGGGCGGCCCGGCTTTCGGCACCGAGCACTTCAAGCAATACGACTTCCTGCGCGACCACGAAGTCGTGCTGACTTTCGATGATGGTCCGTGGAAGGGAAACACGCCTGCGGTCATCAAGGCGTTGCAGGACAATTGCACCAAGGCAACGTTCTTCGAGATCGGCGAACACGCCACCTGGTATCCGGAAATCTCGAAGATAGTGGAGCAGGCCGGCATGACCATCGGCACGCACACCTGGTCGCATAAGGATTTGGCCCGCAATCCGTATGCAAAAGACATCGAACAGGCCAAGCAAGAAATCGAAATGGGTGTGAGCGCGGTGCACATGGCGGCCGATGGACCGATCGCGCCGTTCTTCCGTTTCCCCGACTTGCAACAGCCAGCGGACCTGATTGCTTATCTCGGCTCGCGCAACATCTCGACTTTCTCCGCTGATATCGACACCGTCGACTTCAAGCTGAACAAGCCGGATGCCGTGATCAAATCGGTGATGACCAAGCTTGCGAAGAACGGCAAAGGCATTCTGCTGATGCACGACTTCCGGCCGGCGACAGCCGAAGCAATGCCGGAACTGCTGCGCCAACTCAAAGCCGGCGGTTACAAGATTGTGCACATGGTGCCGAAATTCGCGGTGACCACGATCCCGAAATACGACGATATGGTCCGCGCGCAGGACAAGTTCTCGAACGCCAACAATTCGCGACCGGAGTCGAGCGTCGTCAAGACGATCAACGAGTAACGCCAGAGCATGATCCGGAAAAGTGGACTTCCGGTTTTCCGAAAAGATCATGCTCCAACTAGAAAACTAGACCTGATCCGATTCAACTCAATCGAATCAGGGTCTAGTTCTTGAAACGCTCCGCGGCGTAAGGCTGCGGATCGCAGAATGGCGTCGCACCGGTAATCATCTCGGCGATGAGACGCCCCGTGGCCGGCCCAAGCGACAACCCCCAATGGCCGTGCCCGTAAGCGAGCCATAGTCCGCGCTGCCCGGGCGCACGCCCGATCACCGGGCGCGAGTCAGCAAAGCACGGACGCGCACCCATCCACGGCTTCGGCTCAACCGGCTCGCCGAGCGGGAATAATCCATGGGCCGCGGGCAATAGCCTGTCGAACTGCACCGGCGTTGGTGGCGCGTCACGGGCGGCAAACTCAGCGCCGGTTGTCAGGCGAATGCCCTGCTCCATCGGCGCCAGGCAATAGCCGTTGTCGGCATCGAGGATTGGCCGGCTCAAACCGGCATTACCTCCCGCATGATAGTGCCGATGATAGCCGCGCTTGACCGCGAGCGGCAGTTTGATGCCGAGCGGTCGAAGCAAATCCGGCGCCCATGGCCCGAGCGCGATGACAACATCACTGGCGTCGACCGGCCCCGATTTCAGTATCGACCCGCCAGTACGGTTCGGCCCGATGCAGCGTTCGCGCGTCGCCGTTCAACATCAGGCCGCCGAGCGCGGCGAAACGCGCCACATAGGCGCGAGTCAATGCCAGCGGATTGGTCACACTGACCGCACCTGTCCAGTGCACGGCATGGCGAAAGACCGGCTTGAGCGAAGGCTCGAGCGCCAGCGCGCCGTCGCGATCGAGCGGCACGCTGGCGATGCCGAAACTTGCCGCCAGCTCAAGCTCCCGCCGGGTGCCGGCGAATGAACTGTCGGTCCGGTAAAGCTTCAGCCAGCCGTTGTGCCGTAGATAATTTGTTGAACCGGCTTCGCTGCTTAGCGCTTCATGTTCAGCCACCGCGCGAGCGAACAGCGGCCGCATCGCATAAGCAGTCTCAACCAGACGCTCCGGCTGCGAGGCCTGAAGAAATGCCCACAGCCACGGCGCAACCGTCGGCAGGAACGACCAATGATAGTTCGCTTCCGGCGCCTGTTTCAGTGCAACACGCAGCAGTGCCGTAAAGCTCGACGGAAATGCCGCCGGAAAAACCGTGTTGCCTTCGATGATGCCGGTATTGCCGTAAGACGTGCCCTCACCCGGCCCGCCGCGATCGACCAGCGCAACGGCCAGACCGCGCTTGGCGAGATGAACGCCAATCGAGGTGCCGACAATGCCGGCTCCAAGCACGATGGTATCGACGCGCGCCACAAAACACTCCGCCGCGGCCAATACGTAGCCAAGCCGCAATCATCGCGGTATCGCGCCGATGGAAGGTCAAGTCTAGTGCAGGCTTAAAGCGCGAAGCTCAAACCGTTGCGATGGTTTGGCTCGCACTGGTGGAACTGACCAGTTGCGCCTGCATCTGTATCAATTGCTCAAGAAAATTGTTGCTCGTCAAATTGGACGCGCCGGCCAAGGCACTCGCACTCGATGACGAAGTGCTGCTACTGGATGGCGCGGCTGTCGTGAGCGACACCGTCGATCCGTCGGCATAGGTGATGGTGGTTGTCGAGGAGCCGTTGGCATTGGCCGAAGTCTGGCTGTTCGCGCCTTCCGCTGTCGCGAACATATCGGAGGCGCTGTCCTTGCCGCCGCCATGGTGACCGTGATGACCTTTCCCGGTCTGCTGCGTCGACGTCGGATCGGTCGAACTCGCAACACCGCTGCTGCTGTCATCGGACTGCTGTTGATTGGCCTGCAGATCGAACAGCGCCTGCAGCGTCTGCGGATCGAACTGCGGCGAAGTCGACGTGCTGCCCGTTGACGACGATGCATCCGCCGTCTCTGAACTAGTCCCGCTCCCTGACGTTCCAGTCGCACCCGTTGCCTGGCCAATCATCGCCAACAGCTCCGACAGTGGATCGGATTGGGTCGTGCCGCTCGTCGATGATGTGCCCTGCTGGAACATCGACTGCCAAAGGGCGGATGGATTGGTCGAACTGTTGACGGCAAGCGACATGGAATTCTCCTCGGATTACGCAATACACGGCGGCAACGTGGAGCTGGCCTGCCAATTCCAATGCAAGACTGAGGCCCGAGCTTAAACTGCTGTGCAAAAAAGGTTTTTCCGGATGACGCACGTCGCGAGCGGGTCAGAATTTGCCGCCGCGTCGCAATAAGCGGCAAGACTTGCCTAGCGCGGCCGGCGCGCGTTGCCCGCCCGGATATGACGTGTTACGCGAACCATGAACACGGAGGTTGCAGTGTCTCGTCCGCTCATCATCGCGCCCTCGATCCTGGCCTCCGATTTCGCGAAGCTGGGTGAGGAAGTGCGCGCGGTCGATGCGGCCGGTGCCGACTGGATCCATGTCGATGTGATGGACGGCCATTTCGTGCCGAACATTTCCATCGGCCCGGATATCGTCAAAGCGATCCGGCCATACACCAGGAAGCCGCTGGACGTACACCTGATGATCTCGCCCTGCGATCCCTATCTGGAAGCGTTCGCCAAAGCCGGCGCCGACATCATTACCGTGCACGTCGAGGCCGGTCCGCACATCCACCGTTCGCTGCAAGCGATCCGCGCGCTCGGCAAGAAGGTCGGCGTGACCATGAATCCCGGCACCTCGGAATCCAGCGTCGAGCACGTCCTCGATCTGGTCGATCTGATCCTGGTGATGTCGGTCAATCCCGGCTTCGGCGGCCAGAAATTCATTCCGGAGGCGCTCGCGAAAGTGCGCAACCTGCGCGCCATGATCGGCGGCCGCCCGATCGACATCGAGATCGACGGCGGCATCACGCCGCAAGTTGCGCCGGAAGCAGCGCGCGCCGGCGCCAATGCTTTTGTCGCGGGCTCTGCCGTGTTCAAGGACAAAACGCCAGAGAGCTATCGCGCCAATATCGCGGCGATCCGTCATGCCGCATCGCTTGCCCGCGGGGAAGCAGCGTGACCATCCCACGCTATAGCCGCAAAGAGATGGCGGCGATCTGGACGCCGGAAACGCGCTTTCGCATCTGGTTCGAGATCGAGGCCTACGCCGCCGACGCCATGGCCGAGCTCGGCATGATCCCGAAGGCAGCGGCGAAAAAGATCTGGGCCAAGGGTAAGGCCGCGCAATTCGACACCGCCCGCATCGACGAGATCGAGCGCGTCACCAAACACGACGTCATCGCCTTCCTGACCCATCTTGCCGAGATCGTTGGTCCCGAAGCGCGGTTCGTGCACCAGGGCATGACCAGTTCCGACGTGCTGGACACCTGTCTCAATGTCCAACTTGTTCGTGCAGCCGACCTTCTGATCGCTGACGTGGATGTGCTGCTCAAGGCGCTCGAGCGCCGCGCCCGGCAGTACAAACTCACACCGACCATCGGCCGGTCCCATGGCATCCACGCCGAGCCGACCACATTCGGCCTCAAGCTGGCGCAGGCCTACGCCGAATTCGCCCGCGCCAAGGAGCGCCTGATCGCGGCGCGGGCCGAGGTCGCGACCTGCGCGATTTCAGGCGCGGTCGGCACCTTCGCGCAGGTCGATCCCCGCGTCGAAGCGCACGTCGCCAAAAAAATGGGGCTGAAGGTCGAACCGATCTCAACCCAGGTGATCCCACGCGACCGCCACGCCATGTATTTCGCGACGCTCGGCGTCGTCGCCGCATCCGTCGAACGGGTTGCGACTGAAATCCGGCATTTGCAACGCACCGAAGTCCTGGAAGCGGAGGAGTTCTTCTCGGAAGGTCAGAAAGGCTCTTCCGCGATGCCGCACAAGCGCAACCCGGTATTGTCCGAAAACCTCGTCGGCCTCGCCCGCATGGTGCGGTCGTATGTGACGCCGGCCATGGAGAACGTTGCGCTTTGGCACGAGCGCGATATTTCACACTCCTCGGTCGAGCGCATGATCGGGCCGGACGCGACAGTGACCCTCGATTTCGCGCTGAGCCGGCTCGCGGGCGTGATCGAGAAGCTGATCGTCTATCCGGAGAACATGCAAAAAAATCTCGACCGCCTCGGCGGGCTCGTGCATTCGCAGCGCGTGCTGCTGGCGCTGACGCAGAAAGGCGTTGCGCGCGAAGACGCCTATCGGCTGGTCCAACGCAATGCGATGAAAGTGTGGGAAGGCAAAGGCGACTTCCTCACCTTTCTTAAAGCCGACCAAGACGTACGCAAACACTTGAGCGAAAAAGAGCTCAGCAAGAACTTCGACCTCGATTATCACCTGTCGCAAGTCGATACGATTTTCCGCCGCGTCTTCGGCCGCGCCTGAAAACAGAGGCGTCGATAAGGCCTCGAGTTCTCTTGATTCGCTGATTTTCCGAACAGGCGCGAAGGGATTTTGTCGCGCACCCACAGCTTTGTTCGTTTGCCCAACTCACTGGTACCGGCGTATTCCGCACGATGCGGTAGGAGCGAATCATGGGCCGATTGGTGCGCAAGCCGGCAGTGCCGGACCTTGACCAGCAGATCGCTGGTCTCGATAGCATGCTCCAGTCGCGCATCGCACCGGCGCAGCTAACCGCCAATCCCGGGGACAACTACCTCGAACGGATGGTCAAATATATTCCGGCCGAAGTGATCGGATTCTCCCTGATCATCAATGCGATCCTCGATCAGGCAATGAAGGCCGGCCGCTCGGATACAGCCATGTCGGATGCAGCCATGGCGGGCGTTCCGATCATGTTTATCGCAACCGGCGCGCTTCTGGCCGGCTGCATCCTGACGCCGCTGTTTTGCTGGTACGTTCATAAGGCCGGCGACGCCTGGAAGGTCAACGCGGCGGTTTCGACCGTCGCTTTTCCGTTCTGGGCCTACCTGACAAACGCCGTCGCTTTCAGCAGTTTCCATGACGGCGACCTCGCGGTCATTCTGGTTTCGACCTTCACCGTCGTCAGTGGCCTTGTCTCGCCACTGCCGGAAAAGGCAAAGGCCGCCGCAGACCAGCAGCAAGCCGCACCGGTGGAAAGACCTCGGCTCATTAACGCCCTGGACGTCGCTTAACGGGCGCAAGCGGTACGTTAGCCCACGATTGCAGGCATCCGGCGTCTCATGGCATGTGTCGCGGCATGGCGGCGCACGAAAAGATATTGATGCTGGATTCCGGCCTCGGCGGCCTCACTGTCTATCGTGAGGTGGCGGCTGCACGCCCCCAGGCCGACTACATCTACGTCGCTGACGATGCCGGCTTTCCCTACGGCGCAAAACCGGAACCGGCGCTGGTTTCTCGAGTCGTTGCTCTGATGGGTGAACTGATTGCGGCGCACCGGCCCAATCTTGTCGTCATCCCCTGCAATACCGCCTCGACCATCGTGTTGCCCGATCTGCGCAAGCGTTTTGATGTGCCGTTCGTTGGCACGGTGCCAGCGATCAAGCCCGCCTGCGCATCGTCGGTCACACGGCGCGTATCGGTGCTCGGTACCGAAGCGACAGTCGCGCGCGAATATACCCGCACGCTCATTCGCGACTATGCACAGGACTGCCAGGTGACTCTCGTCGGCTCGAAAGAGCTCGCGGCCTATGCGGAAGCCGAGCTTCGCGGCGCGCCCGTGAGCGACGCAGCGTTGCAGGCGGAGATCGCCCCTTGTTTCGTCGATAACGGCCAACGCACCGACACTGTCGTGCTTGCTTGCACGCACTATCCGCTGCTGCTGGAGCGCTTGCAGCGGCTGGCGCCGTGGCCGGTGACTTTTGTCGATCCGGCGCCGGCGATTGCGCGGCGTGTCGCCGATCTGCTCGGTCCGCCGACGCCGCAAGCGGGCGCCGGATCGGCGTTTGCCATTTTCACGTCGGGCCACGTGCCACAAGACGTGATGACGCGCTTCGGGATTGATGTCCGCGAGCCGCAGTCTTCCGAAACCCGCTGACAGCTGCCTAATCGCGGATCAGTTTTTGCTTTGAATTTCGGCTGTTCCGAGCTTGTTTGCTCCGCCTGCCGCCAGTAGGCTTTTACCGCCGGGCTGTACATTTGGGGACAGCCATGACCGTTGCCGTTCAAGCAGACCGCGTTGTTGCTTCGAGCACAAACCGCTGGGTTCAACTTCTTCTCGGCGTGATCGCCATGATGGCGATCTCCAGCCCGCAATATACCTGGACGCTGTTTACCGGTCCGCTGAACCAGCAGCTCGGCACCACACTCGCGGAATTGCAGTGGACGTTCTCGCTGCTGGTGATCCTGCAAACCTTTTTCTCGCCCTTCCAGGCCTATCTGGTCGATCGCTTTGGCCCGCGTCTTCTGATTTCGATCGGCGCGCTGTTGTCCGGCGGAAGCTGGATACTTGCCGCCTCGGCGACCAATCTCTGGGCGCTTTATCTCACCTACGGCGTGATCGGCGGCTTCGGCACCGGCATCATCTATGTCGGCATCGTCGGCTTAATGGTGCGCTGGTTTCCCGACCGCCGTGGTCTTGCCGCCGGCCTCGCCGCCGCCGGCTACGGTTTCGGCGCGTTCTTCACCAGCTTCCCGATCGACAGCATGATCCGAAGCTCGGGCTATGCCCACACGCTTCTGGTCTTCGGCATCGTCCAGGCAGTGATCGGCGTTGCCGCAGCGCAGGGATTGCGCCTGCCGCCGGAGAATGACGCGGCGCCCGGAGCGGCTCTCGCGACTCCCACAGCAACGCAGAGCGGCAAGAGCTTTACCCCAACCGAAATGCTCAAAAGCCCGGTCTTCTATTTGATGTTTGTGATGATGAGCATGATGTCGACCTCGGGCCTCATGGTCACATCCAATGTTGGGCCGTTCGCCAAGGAGTTTGGCGTTGCCAACATGATGGTGCTTGGCATGGCAGCGCTACCGCTGTCGCTCACACTCTCACGGGTCACCAATGGCCTGACCCGGCCGTTCTTTGGCTGGGTGTCGGATCATATCGGCCGCGAAGGCACGATGGCGATGGCCTTCGCGCTGGAAGCCGTCGCAATCCTGATCCTGTTCGCTTACATCAATCAGCCTGCATTGTTCGTGGTGCTGACCGGTCTGGTTTTCTTCGGCTGGGGGGAGATTTTTTCGCTGTTCCCCTCGACCCTGACCGATACGTTCGGCCCGAAATATGCTGCCACGAACTATGGGTTCCTCTATATCGCCCAAGGCGTCGGTTCGATCCTGGGCGGCCCGGCGGCAGCCTATCTGAAGCAGGCGACGGGAAGCTGGACGGCGGTTTTCATCGTGGTAGCCGTCCTCGACGCCGTTACGGCCTTGCTGGCCATCACGGTGCTCAAGAGCATGAGGCAGCGGCACATGATCGCCGCCAAATCGGCAGCCTGAACCGGCGGTGTGCGCCGGTTTGACAGTTTGCGGCTTTCCCCCTAAAAACCGCGCACTTCGCGGGCCCTAATCGGCCCGCTTAGTGTTTCGCGACCCGCGGTTTTGGCCTTCGCTTCGGCATCAAAACCTGTCGGTTCCGGCCGTAGGCTGGAACAGGAGGAGGGCGCGATCCTCACGGCATGATCCTGAAAAACGGTTTTCCCGGTTTTTGGAAGAGATTACGCCGCAACCACGTATTGCGAGGACGCGAATGACCAAGCGCCATCAGGCGAAGTACAAGATCGACCGCCGCATGGGCCAGAATATCTGGGGCCGGCCGAAGTCACCTGTCAACAAACGCGAATATGGCCCCGGCCAGCACGGCCAGCGCCGCAAGGGCAAGCTATCCGACTACGGCGTGCAGCTGCGCGCCAAGCAGAAGCTCAAGGGCTACTACGCCAACATGTCGGAGCGGCAGTTCCGCGGCATCTATGAAGAAGCACGGCGGGTCAAAGGCGACACCGGCGCCACCATGATCGGCCTGCTCGAGCGCCGTCTCGATACCGTAATCTATCGCGCGAAATTCGTTCCGACCGTTTTCACCGCTCGTCAGTTCATCAGCCACGGGCACGTTTTGGTGAACGGCCGCCGCGTCACGGTTTCAAGCTTCCGCGTCAAGGTCGGCGACCTGGTTGAAGTGAAGGAAAAGTCGCGGCAACTCGCCCTGGTGATCGAGGCGACACAGCTCGCCGAGCGCGACGTACCCGACTACATCGACGTCGATCACACCAAAATGTCGGCCAAGATGGCGCGGATCCCGGCGTTCAGCGACGTGCCCTACGCCGTGCAGATGGAACCGCATCTCGTCGTCGAATTTTACTCGCGCTAAACGCCGCTTAGTCGGCTGGTCGTCCGATCATGGCGACCGCAAAAGATTTCCGTCGTGTCGCGCTTTCTCTCAAGGGCACGACGGAAGCCCCGCACTTCGACCGCACGGCGTTTAAGGTGAAGCGCATCTACGCCACCCTCGCCGGCGACGAGAAAACCGCCAATCTGATGTTTGCCCCGGACGAACAGGCGCTCAAATGCGAGCTGGCGCCCGAAGCGTTCGCCATTATCCCCAACGCCTGGGGAGCGCGGGGCGCGACCACCGTAAAGCTATCAAAGGTTTCGGTCGCTGAGTTGCACGACGCGCTTGCTATCGCGTGGAAGCACGCGGTGCCCGCGAAGCCCAGCCGCGGCCGAATATCCAAACGCTAAAAGCTCTGGATGGAGAAGGTGCGGCGCTCAGGCCTGCACGCCTTCCTTCACCGGCACGCCCTTGTCCTTGAGCAGCGATTGCAGCTCACCGGCCTGAAACATCTCACGAATGATATCGCAGCCGCCGACAAATTCGCCTTTGACATAGAGTTGCGGGATCGTCGGCCAATTTGAATAGTCCTTGATGGCGCCGCGCAGGTCGTCGTTCTCAAGCACGTTGAGCCCCTTATAGGGCACGCCCAGATAGTCGAGGATTTGTACGACCTGGCCGGAGAAGCCGCACATCGGAAACTGCGGGGTGCCCTTCATGAACAGCACCACATCGTTTCCCTTAACTTCGTTGTCGATGAACTGGTCGATAGACATCGCGGTCATCCCTTCCTGGCGCCGCGGGTTCGCCCTCCCGCGTCGAATCTCGCCTTCAGTGTTGCAATATATGTACCGCAAATCACCGCTAAAGCCCATGCCGTGATTTCATGGCGGAAATGACTGAAATCTCGTCAGAAAAGCGCGCTATCCGAGCGCCGGATTCGAGAATGTCGTCCCCTGCGAAGGGGCCATCGGAGAACAATGCCGCTCATGCGGCCAAACGCCCTAACCAACGCCCTCAACCTTGGGGAGCGCTGGTTTGCAGGGCGAGCGCGTGGAGCTTGCCGCCCATCTCGGCTTTAAGCGCCTCATAGACGATCTGATGCTGCTGGACGCGGGATTTGCCGCGGAAAGTCTCGGAGATGACGGTAGCCGCATAATGGTCGCCGTCACCGGCGAGATCGCGGATCGTCACGTCGGCATCCGGAATACGCGCCCGGATCAGTCGCTCTATGTCGTTCGCAACCATGGCCATTAGTAGATCTCCTCGCTGGCCTGCGCATTATCTGCATCTGCACGACGCAATACTGGCTTACCAGAGCACGATTGCACGGCAAGTGTAAGGCAAGAATCGTGCTGCAATCGAGCCTAGACGCAGACTATCGAGGCAATGCATTCTCGTGACCCGGCCGGAGGCTTTTTCATGTCCAGATTTTCTCTGCTGGCGAGCTTACTGCTCGCCCTCACCTTCAATTATGCCATCATCAGTCACGCTACGGCGCAACAGCCGACACAGGCGCAGCGCGACGCCCTCCGCGCGTCCTGCCGATCGGATTTCATATCGAACTGCGCCGGTGTCCAACCCGGAGGCAAGGATGCATTCGAATGTTTGCTCCGTAACGAGTCGAAATTATCGAGTGCCTGTCAGGAGGCAGTCCGTGCGGTCGCGACAAAGCCCGCTGAACCGCCTGCGGCTGAGCCTACCGCAAAATCCGAAACGGCAGCGCCGGCAACTCCTGCGGTCCAATCCGCCTCCAGCGATGATCAGCTCAAATCCGTGCAGAAGGCATGCACCATCGACGACCTGATGGCGCACTGCTCGTGGTTGCAACCCAGCAATCCCGAAATCCTGCTTTGTCTGAAGGCCAACAGCGGTGATCTCTCGCCGGGCTGCCGGTCGGTCGTGCAATCCCTGCCCGATAGCACACCTGCCGCGGCAACGCCGTTGGCGCCGGAGCATCGCGCCGTTCAGACAAAAAAACCGGCTGAGCCTGTGAAGAAGCCGGCCGAGCCGGAACGCGCCAGCACGGAGTTGGCACCTGCGACGCCGACGTCCCAGCAGAAGAGCGCCATTCGGGCGGCATGCCGTTCCGATTTCACCTCCCATTGTTCGGGAGTGCAGCCGGGCGGCGCGGCAGCGCTGCAATGTCTGCAAAGCAATGCTGCCCAACTGTCAGCCGGCTGCCGCAGGACGCTAGCCGCTGTAGGAGGAAGCGGTGCCGCTGCATCGGGCACCGGCGAAGCAACACCGGCAGCCGCCACACCGGCAGCGGCCCCCATGGGCCCGATGCCTCAAATATCGCCGCGCGAAGCGCTTGGGATTTTGCGGATTTGCGGCCCCGATACGCGGGCCTTTTGCGCCGGCGTGCCCATGGGCGGCGGCCGGCTGATCCGCTGCCTGGCCGAAAATGCTTCCAGCGTTTCGCCTTCTTGCCAGGCGGCACTGGCCGCCGCAGCCGGCAGGTGACCGCTTAGGCCGCGGTGCCCGCGATAAAGCCTGGCAGCCAAGCCTCGGAGCGCCGCTTCAGCTCTTCGACCGACAGTGGCCGTTCGCCGTCAATCGCGATCACCCCGTCGCCGGTCGCGCCAAGCCGCATGACCGGCACGCCAGCGGCCTCTGCCTGATGGATGACGGCATCGGCGTTTTTGGTGGTGACGACGTAACGCGCCTGGTCTTCGCCAAACCAGAACGCGTGACCGGGAATGGTGCCGCGTGACTGCAACACGGCGCCGATGCCCGATGCGATCGCCATTTCGGCAAGCGCGACCAGTAGGCCACCATCGGAAATATCGTGTACAGCGGTGGCGAGCCCTTCACTAATCAAGCCACGAACGAAATCGCCGTTGCGTTTCTCCGTCGCGAGATCGACCGGCGGGGGCGCGCCCTCCTCCCGCCCGCAAATCTCACTCAAGTAAGCCGACTGGCCGAGCCAACCCTCATTCTCGCCGATAAGGAGGATTGCCTCACCTTCGGCTTTGAACGCGAGCGTCATTGATTTGGTGAAATCGTCCATGACGCCGACCCCGCCGATGGTTGGCGTCGGCAGGATCGCCCGGCCATTGGTCTCGTTATAGAGCGACACGTTGCCGGACACGATCGGGAAATCCAGCGCGCGTGCCGCTTCGCCGATACCGCGTACGCAACCGATGAACTGGCCCATGATCTCAGGCCGTTCTGGATTGCCGAAGTTCAGGTTGTCGGTAAGGGCCAGCGGCCGCGCGCCAACAGCGGTGAGATTGCGCCACGCCTCTGCCACGGCCTGCTTGCCGCCTTCAAACGGATCGGCCTCGCAATAGCGCGGCGTAACATCGGCAGTCAGCGCCAATGCCTTCGGTCCGTCATGGATGCGCACCACCGCCGCGTCACCGCCAGGCCGCTGCACGGTATTGCCGATGATGACGTGGTCGTACTGCTCCCAGACCCAGCGCCTCGAGCACAAGTTCGGCAGGCCGATCAGCTTTTCCAGCGCTTCGGCGATGCGAAGCGGCGGCGTGACCGCCGCAGCGTCGATCACAGACCGCTTTGGGGTTTCGACAAATGGCCGGTCATAGAGTGGCGCCTCGTCGCCGAGCTCCTTGATCGGCAAGTCGGCCATCACCGTGCCGCCATGCTTGACGACAAAGCGCTTGGTCGGCGTGGTCTCGCCGACCACGGCGAAATCGAGCCCCCACTTGCGGAAGATCGCCTCGGCTTCCTTTTCCTTCTCCGGCTTGAGCACCATGAGCATACGCTCCTGGCTTTCCGACAGCATCATCTCGTAGGCACTCATGCCGCTCTCGCGGCACGGCACTTTGTCGAGCTCAAGCGTAACACCGAGATCGCCCTTGGCGCCCATCTCCACGGCCGAACACGTCAGCCCCGCCGCGCCCATGTCCTGAATCGCGATCACGCAGCCCTTGGCCATGATTTCAAGGCAGGCTTCGAGCAGGAGCTTTTCCGAAAATGGATCACCGACCTGCACGGTCGGCCGCTTCTCCTCGGCGTCAGCGCCAAACTCGGCCGATGCCATGCTGGCGCCGTGAATGCCGTCGCGGCCGGTTTTCGAGCCGAGATAGACAATCGGCATGCCGACACCCGATGCGGCGGAATAAAAAATCTTGTCGGTATCGGCAAGGCCGACAGCCATTGCGTTAACAAGACAATTGCCGTCGTAGCGGCGATGAAAGCGCACCTCCCCGCCCACAGTCGGCACGCCGAACGAGTTGCCATAGCCGCCAATGCCGGCGACCACGCCGGAGACCAGCGACCGTGTTTTTGGATTTTTCGGGTCGCCGAACGACAGCGCATTCAGGCAGGCGATCGGCCGTGCCCCCATAGTGAACACGTCGCGCAGGATACCGCCGACGCCTGTCGCCGCGCCCTGATAGGGCTCGATGTAGCTCGGGTGGTTGTGGCTCTCCATTTTGAACACGACCGCCTGCCCGTCGCCGATATCGATGACCCCGGCGTTCTCGCCCGGTCCCTGGATCACCCAGGGCGCCTTGGTCGGCAGCGTGCGCAGATGGATCTTTGAAGACTTGTACGAGCAGTGCTCGTTCCACATCGCCGAGAAAATACCCAGTTCAGTGAAGGTCGGCTTGCGCCCGATCAGCTTCTCGAGACGCGCGTATTCGTCCGGCTTGAGGCCGTGCTCGGCGATCAGTTCAGGCGTGATGGCGGGTTCGTTAGAGGTCACCAGCATTATGTAGTCCGCTCAAACCCCAATTTCACCCAAGCGCGCTGCCCAATATCGGGAGATAAAGTCACGCCGCCACTTTGAAATGATCCACCAAGCCTGCGAAAAGGCCGCGGCCGTCGGTACGGCCCATCGCCGCTTCGACGTGATTTTCCGGATGCGGCATCATGCCGAGCACGTTGCCGCCCTCGTTGATGATGCCGGCGATCCCGTTCATGGCACCGTTGTGATTCCAGTTGGGGTCGATGATGCCGTCCGGCGACGAGTAGCGGAACAGCACCCGGCCCTCGCCTTCCAGCCGCGCGATGGTCGGGCCGTCGGCAATGTAATTGCCCTCGCCGTGCGCCACCGGAACGCGGATCACCTGGCCTGCATTGTAGCCGCGGGTGAACGGCGTATCGGAACGCTCAACCCGCAGATAGACATCGCGGCAGATGAAACGAAGCTGGGTGTTGCGCATCAGCAAACCCGGAAGCAGGCCCGCTTCACAGGCGATCTGAAAGCCGTTGCAGACCGCGAGCACCAATCCACCCTTCTGCGCGAAGGCCCGCACCGCATCCATAATCGGCGCACGGGCTGCAATTGCGCCGCAGCGCAGATAGTCACCGTAAGAAAAGCCGCCAGGAATAACGACAAGATCGGTCCCGGCTGGCAGCTCGGTGTCGGCGTGCCACAGCATCGCCGGATCGCGGCCGGAAACAAGTTTCAGCGCGCGCGCCATATCGCGCTCGCGATTGATGCCGGGAAACACGATGACGGCGGATTTCATCCCGTCAGCTCAATTCGATAATTCTCGATCACGGTATTAGCGAGCAGCTTCTCGGCCGCGCTCTTGAGCGCCGCTTCCGCGCCGGCGCGGTCGGCACCTTCGATCTCGATATCGAAGACTTTGCCCTGGCGGACACTGGCGACACCGCTCACGCCAAGCGACCGCAAGGCGCCTTCGATGGCTTTGCCTTGTGGATCAAGGATTCCGGACTTCAAAGTGACGGTGACGCGGGCTTTCATACCCATTGAATATGGATGAATCAGCGCATCCGCAACGGCAGGAGTTGGCTAATGCACTGGCTCTTTGGCCTGCTCCAGAAGCTGGCCATAGCCCAAAACCCGGCCGCTTTCGCCGACCAGCCGCATCGCCGCCCAGAACGCCGCCGTGGCGGATGACACCACGGGAAGCCCGAGGCGGTCCTCCAGCGGCTTGGCGACCTCAAGCGTGCGCAGACCGCCGCAGGAGATCAGAATGCCATCCGCGCCCTTGGTATGGGCATCCTTGGCATGGGCAACTGCGGTACTGCTGAGCTCGATAATGTCGCCTTCGCTCTTGTGTTTCGGACCGCCGAAATCGAGCAGTTCGAAGCACTCAAGCGACAGCGTATCGATACCGGCCGCCGCCAAAAGCTCTTTCAGCTTGTTGTTCACCACCTCGGTATAAGCGGTGGCCACAGCGACACGATTGGCGCCGACTTCGCGCAAGCCATCGATGATCGATTGGCTCATCGTGCTCACGGGCAGTCCGGTCCGGCGGCGTAATTCCGCCAGCAGCCGGTCGTGCTCTGCCGGCCCGCGGAAGAAGGTCAGCGACGTACCGATCACCATGATGGCGTCGACGTTTTGCTTGGCGAGATAATCGGCGGCGGGAATGATGCCGTCCCAGGCCGGCTGATAACCTTCCGGTGTCAGATTACGCACGCCGACACCGCGCGGAATAAACTTCACGCCCGGATACATCAGCGGGCCTTCGAACGGCACCTTGTCCTCGGCGAATGGAACGACAAGGCCTATCGTGATGTCTTTACGCGCCATGTTTTCCTCGCGCGCCGTATCAGCCTTTGACGAGAACCGGCCCGGTGCCCTGCGGCCGCTCGCCCTCGTTCATAATGCCAAGGCGCTTTGCCACTTCGGTATAGGCTTCGAGCAAGCCGCCAAGATCGCGGCGGAAGCGGTCCTTGTCGAGCTTCTCGTTCGACTTGATATCCCAAAGCCGGCAGGAGTCCGGGGAAATCTCGTCGGCGACAACGATCCGCATCAGATCGTTTTCCCAAAGCCGGCCAGTTTCCATCTTGAAATCGACCAGACGGATGCCGACGCCGAGGAACAGGCCGGACAGAAAGTCGTTGACGCGGATCGCAAGCGACATGATGTCGTCGATCTCTTGCGGCGTCGCCCAGCCGAAAGCGGTGATGTGCTCTTCGGAGACCATCGGATCGTTGAGCTGATCGTTCTTGTAATAGAACTCGATGATCGAGCGCGGCAGTTGCGTGCCCTCCTCGATGCCGAGCCGTTGCGACAGCGAGCCTGCGGCGACATTGCGCACACAGACTTCGAGCGGGATGATCTCAACCTCGCGGATCAACTGCTCGCGCATGTTGAGGCGGCGGATGAAGTGGGTTGGAACTCCGATATCGTTTAAGTGCTGGAACACGTACTCGGAGATTCGATTGTTCAGTACGCCCTTACCTTCGATCACCTGATGCTTCTTGGCATTGAAGGCGGTCGCATCATCCTTGAAATGCTGGATCAGTGTTCCAGGCTCCGGTCCTTCATAGAGGATCTTCGCCTTGCCTTCGTAGATACGGCGACGGCGGCTCATGGGAGTGTACCGTGGCTTTGAGAAATCCATGGAAATGCCGTGGCTCCAAATTGCTGTGGCGAGATCCGCGGCGGCGGAAACGGGCGGCACGACTCGAACGCAACGACCCATCCGCGACACAAAAGCTATCCGAAGGTGGCGCGGAGTACAATCGACATAGACCCGCGCGGCGGTGTCCGCAACGCTCAAGTTTTCACTGTCCCGTGTTGCCTTGACGCGCTACCCCCGGTATGCAAGGCCGAAGCTGATTTGCGCTGTTCCACGCAACATCGGGCCAACACATGACAACATTCGATAAACGTGAAGAAGCATTCGAGCAACGATTTGCTCACGACGAAGAATTGAGATTCAAGGCGACCGCGCGCCGCAATAAGCTGCTCGGCTTATGGGCGGCGGAAAAGCTTGGGCTAACCGGCGCCGAAGCCGACAGCTACGCGCTCGCTGTCGTCATGTCGGACTTCGAGGAGCCGGGCGACCATGATGTCGCGCGCAAGATCCGCAAAGACTTCGACGCCAAGGGCGTCGATCAATCCGATCACCAGATCGCGCGACACATGAATGAATTCATGGCGAAAGCGATTACCGACATCCAAGCAGGCAAATAAGTCATGGCTATACCGGGATTTACATTGGCGAAGCGGTTGCACGCCGGCGAGACGGTCTACTCGGGCTGGTGCGGCCTGCCTTACCCGCTCGTTGCCGAAACAATCGCACGCGAGGGAGGATTTTCGGCGGTGGCGATCGAAAGCCAGCACGGCCTTTGGGACGTCGCCGGCATCCTCGCCGGCATCTCGGCAGTGCGGCTTGGCGGCGTAGCGCCCATCGTGCGCGTGCCGCTTAACGATTTTGCGATGGTGAGCCGCGCACTCGATTTCGGCGCCGAGGGCATTATCATGCCGATGATCAACACTGCCGCGGACGCCAAGGCATTTGCCAATGCGGCAAAATTTCCGCCGCTGGGTGAGCGGAGCTGGGGCCCGCACCGGGCGATGACGCTGGGCGGCGTATCCGATATGAGCGTCTTCCTGCGCGAAGCGAATGATCACGTCGTCACGTTCGCGATGATCGAAACCCGCACGGCGCTACAGAACTTCGAAGCAATCATCAATACACCCGGCATCGACGGCTTCTTCCTAGGCCCGTCCGATCTGTCGATTGCGCTTTCGGACGGCAAGACCTTGGATCCAGGGGCGAAGGAGGTCGATGCCGCCCTCGACACCATGATTGCCGGCGCTCAGAAGGCAAAGAAAATTCCCGGTGCCTTCTGTCCCACGGCCGAACGCGCCGTTGCACTCGCCAAGCGCGGGGTGAAATTTCTCACCGTATCGAGTGACCAGACGATGCTACGAGCCGGCATCGCGGCATCGGTCAAAGCGCTTAAGGGCTGATCGAGGCTTAGCCGGATCAGGCTTTGCCGGGCAGCATCCGCACCAAAGTGCGGTCGCGAAACGCGTAGTGGTGCACCAGCGCCGCGACGGCGTGAACGCCCGCGAGAATAAGAAGCGCATCGGCGCAATATTCGTGAAAGTGCAGAATCGTGCGTGCAGTGGCGCGATCGGCTACCCAGGGCGACGCGAATTGTCCAAATCCGAAAAGCGGCAGCGGATTGCCGCGCTTCAGTTGCACGATCACACCAAGGACCGGCACGGCCAGCAGCAGTACGTACATCGTGTAGTGACTGAGCGTCGCGCCGATCTCCAGCAGCCTGCCATAGCGTGTCCTTTCCGCCGGAGGCGGCGGATTGGCGTAGCGCCAGATCAAGCGGGCGATCACCAGCACGAAGACGCATTGCCCAAGCGTCATATGGGTGAGCAAGCCGAACGCGCGTGGTGGCCCCTTCGGAATATCATCCAGAAACGTGCCGAGCAGCCAGCCGGCAATCACAAACAGTGCCGTGAGCCAATGGATGAGTTGCGGCAGCACACCGTAACGCGATGGGGAATTGGCAATTTGCATGAGCTCATTCTCGTTGCGCGACGAACGCAGCAGATTTGAACTGGAATAAAGAGACGTTAGTCGATGGCAGCAGCGATCCGATCAAGTGTGCTCGCCATATCAAACTCAACGTCGCCAGCAAATATTCCCAGCACGGTATAATTATGATCTTTGAGCCAGGCATTTTTTTCTGCGCGGGTTTTCGCAGCCGCCGTGCTTTCGTCGGGCGGAACGATTTCGATGACCAGGCGTAACGGGAACGACACAAAATCGCAGATGTGCTGACCGATCGGCGTCTGGCGTTTGAAACCGCGGCCGGCAAAGCGGCGGTTATTGGTAAGCGCGTGCCAAAGCGCACGCTCGGCCTCGGTCGGATTGCGGCGCAGGAGCCGCGCCAGCCCGCGCACCAGGGCGCGCTCTTTCGGCACATCACCAGAGCCACGCTCGGCCAACAGCGTGCGCAGCATCTCCGCTTCCTCGCCGTCGAGTACGCCGCCGCGGGCCGGTCCTTTGCGGCCTTCGGCGATCGACATCACCACGCCGTGCAAAGTCTGAATGTCCTGCTGGGTCGGCGCCATACGCGTGAAAATGTTGCGCAGATTGATCTGCATGGTTTCGCGCTTGTCAGGCGGCCGAAAGAACTCGACCTTCTCGAGTTCGCGTTCGATCGCGGCAAAGAAAGCAAGCAGTTGCTGCTTGCCGGCCTGCGGAGACTTCCGCGGCGTCGAGAACGGCAATGCCCCACTCGACTGCAATTTGAACCACTCATAGGCAACGATGATCACGGCTTGCGCAAGATTGAGCGAGGCGAAGGCCGGATTGACCGGCAACGTGACAATGCAGTCGGCAAGCGCAACCTCATCGTTCTCAAGCCCGTTGCGCTCGCGGCCGAACAGGATGGCGACGGTTTCCCCCGCGGCGACACGCGGCGCTATTTCGGCCGCCGCACCGGCCGGGCCGATGACCGGCTTGGCCTGGTCGTGGGAACGCGCTGTCGTTGCCAGCACAAAGGTGCAATCGGCGATCGCAGACGGCAAATCGTCATAAAGCACGGCGCCGTCGAGGATGCGGTCGGCGCCTGCCGCCATGATGTGCGCCTTGTCGTTCGGCCAGGCCTGCCGCGGTTTAACCAGCCGGAGCCGGGAAAGGCCGAAATTCGCCATGGCGCGCGCCGCGGCGCCGATATTTTCGCCCATCTGCGGCTCGACCAGGATGACGACGGGGCCCGGCGTTTCCACCCAGCGTTTGGTCTTATCGGTTCCTGCTCCCGGCATGACGCCTCTAATGCACGGCAGCGCCGGGTTCGTCGAGATGGAATTGGTTTGAAGCGGACAGGCGTTGAATCAAGCCTACTGTTTGGTGCCCGCCGGCGAACAAACAGCCTTCAGTGCTCGCCATTCGGCGGCTGACAGGATCTCAGGACCTGTGGTCGGGCGGTCCTCGCGGCGCATCAACTCCCGGCGCTCTTCAGTCAAAGGATGGCTTGCAAGGATGCCGAGACTGCTGCTGGCCTGTGCACCGGTGATGCGGAATAGCAGCTCCCCCATGGGCGCAGGCGAGCGGCCCAGCGCATGCATCGTCCTGATCGCAAAGTCGTCGGCGTTTCTTTCGGCTTCTCGCGTATAGGACGCTTGGGTCAGGGCACGGCCGGCAAAGATCACCGCAGCCGAGCCCGTGAAGTCGCCAAACAAAAGCCCGATCAAGAAGCCGGTACCGCCCTGCTGGATCAGCATACGCATCTGGTCGCGATGACTGACGTGGCCCATTTCGTGGGCTATTACGCCAGCAACTTCGTCAGCGTTGTTGGCTTTCTGCAGTAGACCATTGAGGAGATAAATCCGCCCTCCAGGCAAGGCGAAGGCGTTGGGTACGGGCGAGGCAAGCACTGCGGTTTGTAAAGGCCGATCGATGTGGCTCGCCTGGCGTAGCGTTTCGACAAGTTTTGCGAAAGCCGCATCTCCTTCGCTATTGGTGCACGTTTTTCCGCCGAATATTGCTTTCACCTGATTGTCGCCGATATCGCCCAGACGCCGTTCGAATGAAAACGGGATCAGAGGAACCAGCCGGTCCGCAACGAGCGGCACGCCAAAAACGGTGACAAGAACAATGGATGCGATTGCGGCTAGTGACCAAACGACAATGCGGAGTGTCTGCTTCCCACCGCCGCGATCGGCAATGAGGAATTTCGAGCGTGTCCGAATCTCCTCTTGGACTGCGGGGTCGAATACCTCGAGCCTCGCCAACGATGGAGCCGAAATACATTTGAGCCGCAGAGTGCCCTGCCCGCCGTCGGCAATCCTCAAGTGGTCGTAAGGCCATGACGCAACCACGACACCATCCTCAACGATGTCGAGGTTTTGATCACAGCGAAGTAATACTTCGTGCCGGCGGTTACTGGTGCCGTCAAAATAAATTGCCGGCCTTGCTGTCGGGCTTAGTGCTGCAGCCAGAACGTCCACAACGCCTGACATCCGTTAGAATCCAACGACATCGAGACTTCTGGCCAAAACCCTCGCCCAACGCGCTCACCAAATCACCGCGCGCCGTGACATTGTCAGCACGATCGATCCTATGCACCGTCGCCGATCGAACGACGCGCTCCCATACGCCATAATTAAGATAGACGCGGATAACCACGCCCAAACAAAGTACCAGGACCAGGTAGTTTAGCGCGGTTGGCCCCAGCACCACGTAAGGATGCTGACGAAGCAGCGCCGCCATGGCCTGCGAATTCATCTGGCCGCCAGCGAAACGTCGAAATATTGCGATGACCGCGCTGACGACGGCGCCATCAATCGAGGTGACGAGGAGCATCCATCCGATCACCGCCCAGTACGTCCCGATCAGGGCAGTAGCACGCAAATTCAACTCAAAGCTTATCTCCGCAAAACGGATACCGCGGACCCACCAACGCCAGACGATGGCGTTAAAAACGGAGTAGGCAAAAGGACCAGAGATCAACAGGAGAATTATCGGCAGCGCGACAATACCTTTATGGGCAGGAATAGCCGCAGGCAGCGCGATAATAAGCACGGCAAGAACAATCAACAGCAACCATAGCCACCAGCCGCGTTTGAATAAATCCCAGCCCGTACCCACAAAGCGCCCCTGAAGGTCGCCGTAGTGCAGGTGACGCATTTTGAATTTCTCGAGGGCGCTCTCACGCCACGGCAAGGCAAGACCGAGAGTTACAAGCGCGAACAGACCCCACAGACAGGCACGCCACGCGTAGTTCCATCCTGACCCCGTCATCCAGAAACGCACGCCGCGCCAAATCGTCCGCGTCGCGCGGTAACGACGAGCGCGGAAGATGGCGAATTGGCCAAAGGCGTAGAAGAAAAGGACGAGCGGCAGACTGGCGAATGCCTTGAATCGCTCAACCTCAATGCCGATGAGAAAATACGCGATGTAGATCGGCACCAGGATCGCAAGCGCGAACAGAAATCCGATGAACAACTCCTTGCCGGTGCCGGTATATTCAAACGGATTACCTTCGATCGAAGTATTCGACCACAGCATGCGGCGAATGTCGGTCGCGAGCCAAAACCGGTAGAATCCTGCCGTAATGAGTTCGAGCAGAGCACCACGCCTGACCAAGCGAAAAAAGTCGCCACGCACTTCGCTAAAGGTGACGACCGCGGATCGACCATCGGCAGACAGCTGCGGGCTGGCATTATCCATGGAACGGTCCGCCCTATTGGGAAACTGGCCCGGCAAGTGGGTTATGCTCGGAGCGCCTACCGCGGGCACAGCCACCGATATTAAAGATCAAAAGAAATAACGAGAAGTTGCCGAGCGGCTTTCTTTCACCCGCACACGGGCGTCCATACAGCCGCAGGGGTGTCTCCGGTTCAAAGCATCCCGCGGCTTCCGCCGGGACTTTCGCTTCGGGCCGCCAAGGTCCCCGCCGAGCGAAAAGCCAAATTCGAGCCCGCCCGCGCGCGCCTACTAACAAGGCTTTTACCGACGGATTGCGGATGCTATAGGGCGCGCGCCGAACTCCGTCAGTCGAATTCCCGGTTGGCGATGTCCGCGCCGAGAACAATTCATTTGAGGGCCCGCGGGTATCCACCGCGCCCGCCAATGTTCAGTTTCCGGTCGGCCCAAACAAGCACGGCGACCAGAGGTGCTAGCATGCCAAATCTCGAAATCATGTGGACAAAGGTCGATGAAGCCCCAGCGCTCGCGACCTATTCCGAGCTGCCGATCGTCGAGGCTTTTGTCGGCACGGCGGGTGTGTCGGTGAAGCTGAAGGACATCTCCCTCGCCGGTCGCATTATCGCAAGTTTCCCCGAGAAGCTGACCCCGGCGCAGCGGATCAACGACGAACTCACCGAACTCGGCGAACTCACATTGAGGCCCGAGGCCAACATCATCAAGCTGCCCAACATCTCCGCCTCGATCCCGCAGCTCAAGGCCGCGATCAAGGAACTGCAAGGCAAGGGCTACAATGTTCCGGACTATCCGGACAATCCAACGACGGACGCCGAGAAGGATATCAAGTCCCGCTACGGCAAGGTGTTCGGCAGCGTCGTCAACCCGATATTGCGCGAGGGCAATTCCGACCGCCGCGCCGCCGGTGCCGTCAAGCAATACGCCCGCAACAATCCGCACAAGATGGGCGTCTGGACTCCCGATTCCAAATCGCATGTGGCGTACATGGCGGGTGGCGACTACTTCGGTTCGGAAATCTCGACCACCGTCGCGTCGGCGACCAACGCCCGCATCGAGCTGGTTGGCGCCGACGGCAAGGTCACGGTGCTGAAGGCGAAGACGCCGATTGAGGCGGGCGAAATCATCGACGCGGCGGTGCTGAGCCGCAAGGCACTGCGCGCCTTCTTCGCCGAGCAGATCGAAGCCGCCAAGAAGGACGGCGTGCTGTTCTCGCTGCAGGTGAAGGCGACCATGATGAAGATCGCCGACCCCATCATCTTCGGCCATGCCGTGTCGGTTTACTTCGCCGACGTGATCGAGAAGCACGCCGCCACGCTGAAGCGTCTCGGCGTCAATCTCAACAACGGCTTCGGCGATCTGCTGACCAAGATCGAGACGCTGCCGGAAGCCGAAAAGAAAGCGATCAAAGACGACATCAAGGCCGAGTACGCGAAACGGCCGGGCCTCGCCATGGTCAATTCCGACAAGGGGATCACCGGCCTGGATGTGCCCAGCGACGTGATCATCGACGCTTCGATGCCGGCGATGATCCGCGAATCCGGCCGCATGTGGGGCGCCGACGGCAAGCTGCACGACGTCATCGCGGCAATCCCGGATCGCTCCTACGCAAGGCTGTTTCAGGCGGTCATCGACGACTGCAAGGCCCACGGCGCCTTCGACCCCAAGACCATGGGCTCGGTCCCGAACGTGGGGCTGATGGCGCAGAAGGCCGAGGAATACGGCTCGCACGACAAGACGTTCGAAGTTCCCGCAAGCGGAACGGTTCGCGTCATCGCCGATGACGGCAAGGTGTTGCTGGAGCGCCCAGTCGAGACCGGAGACATCTTCCGCATGTGCGAGCTTCGGGACGCGCCGATCCAGGACTGGGTCAAGCTCGGCGTGCGCCGCGCGCGCCTTACCAACGCGCCTGCGGTGTTCTGGCTCGACAAGAATCGTGCGCACGACGCTCAGGTCATCGCCAAGGTCGAGAAGTACCTGAAGGATCAAGACACCACCGGGCTCGACATTCGCATCCTGCCGCCAGTCGAAGCGATCAAGTTTTCACTCGATCGTATCCGCAAGGGTCAGGACACGATATCCGTCACCGGCAACGTGCTGCGCGACTATCTGACCGACCTGTTTCCGATCATGGAGCTCGGCACCTCGGCGAAGATGCTATCGATCGTTCCACTATTGGCGGGCGGCGGCATGTTCGAGACCGGCGCCGGCGGCTCGGCGCCGAAGCACGTAGAGCAGTTCCAGGAAGAGGATTATCTGCGCTGGGACTCGCTCGGCGAGTTTCTCGCGCTGGGCGCATCGCTCGAACATCTGGCTCAGACTTACAAAAACGCCAAGGCGCAGGTTCTCGCCGAGACGCTCGATACGGCTATCGGCAAGATCCTTGAGTTCAACCGCTCTCCTGCGCGCAAGGTCGGCGAACTCGACAATCGCGGCACCCATTTCTACCTCGCGCTGTACTGGGCGCAGGCGCTGGCCGCGCAGACAAAGGACGCGGAGTTGCAGGCTCGCTTCAAACCGCTGGCCGAGACGCTCAGTAAGAACGAGGCCAAGATCAATGGCGAACTGATCGGTGCGCAAGGCAAACCGGTCGACCTCGGCGGCTACTACCTGCCCAACTCCGCCAAGGCATCGGCGGCGATGCGGCCGAGTGCTACGCTGAACGCAGCGCTGGCCTCATTCTGACGCGGAGTTTGCTGCGGGCGCTTCCGAGACCACGACTCGCTCGATGACGAACTCATCGAGCGGGTCTGGAGGGGCTTTGAGTTCACACGCTAACGCGGCTTCTACGGCACGGAAGCCAATGCTATAAAGCCTGCAGCAGCTGCCGGGGTGGCGTCATCCGAGCGCGCGCCTGATCACTGCCAATCCGAACCTGCAACCGACCGCGCTCCAACGGGATCGAAGCTTCATGGCGAAAATCAAGGTCACCAACCCCATCGTCGAGATGGATGGCGACGAGATGACCCGGATCATCTGGCAGTACATCAAGGACAGGCTGATCCACCCCTATCTCGACATCAACCTGATGTATTTCGATCTCGGGATGCAGAAGCGCGACGAGACCCGCGACCAGATCACCATCGATGCCGCGGAAGCGACCAAGAAGGTCGGTGTGGCCGTGAAATGCGCAACCATCACGCCGGACGAAGGGCGGGTAAAGGAATTCAATCTCCACGAGATGTACCGTTCCCCGAACGGCACCATCCGCAACATCCTCGGCGGCGTCATCTTCCGCGAGCCGATCATCTGCAAGAACGTGCCGCGGCTGGTACCGGGCTGGACCCAGCCAATCATCATCGGCCGCCACGCTTACGGCGACCAATACCGCGCCACCGATTTCAAGGTCCCGGGCAAGGGCAAGCTTTTCCTGACCTTCATCGGCGATGACGGACAAAAGATCGAACGCGAGGTGTTCCAGTTCCCCGGCAGCGGCATCGCGATGGCGATGTACAACCTTGACCAGTCGATCGCCGATTTCGCGCGCGCCTCAATGAATTACGCGCTTAACCGCGGCTATCCGCTCTATCTCTCCACCAAGAACACCATCATCAAAGTCTATGACGGGCGGTTCAAGGACATCTTCCAGGAGATCTTCGACAAGGAGTTCAAGGAAAAGTTCGCCGAGAAGAGGATCACCTACGAGCACCGCCTGATCGATGACATGGTGGCGGCGGCACTGAAATGGTCCGGCGGTTATGTCTGGGCGTGCAAGAACTATGACGGCGATGTGCAATCCGACACGGTCGCGCAAGGCTACGGCTCGCTCGGCCTGATGACCTCGGTGCTCACCACCCCGGACGGCAAGATCGTTGAGGCCGAAGCCGCGCACGGTACGGTGACACGGCACTTCCGCGAGCATCAGAAAGGCCGCGAAACTTCGACCAACTCGATCGCCTCGATCTTTGCCTGGACGCGTGGCCTCACCCATCGCGCCAAGCTCGACAATAATCCGGAACTGGCCAAGTTCGCGGCCACCCTGGAAAAGGTCACGGTCGGCACTGTTGAGTCAGGCTTCATGACCAAAGACCTCGCCTTGCTGGTCGGTCCGGATCAGAAGTGGCTTTCGACGACCGGTTTTCTCGACAAGGTGGACGCCAACCTCAAAGCGGCGACGGGGGCATAAAGGCCTTCAGTAAATCTCGCGCGACCGCATTGAGTGCGGCTGCGCATTTGTCTACCCTTCAGAGAACACGCGAAAAGACGTTCGGTGACTGAGTGGAGGACCCGATGAGCAAAACGATCCGTCTGCAAAGCGACAGCAACGCCCACGACCGCCCCTGGCGGGTCGCCGTCGAACAAGGCTTTTTCGCCGCGGAAGGATTGAACGTCGAACACCACGAAGACAATCCAAAAGGCGCTGCCGGCCGTGTCGAAGATTTTTCGCAACGCTGGAAGGAGTCGCAACTGCAAAAGGGCGCGCTCGAAGTTTATCCGGTGTGCGAATGGGGCGCGATCGAGCGCGTGCAGACGCTTGGCGGCGGCAAGATCATCGGGCTCGATACGACGGTGCGCACCGGCGCACTGATGGTCGCAAAAAACTCCACAATTCAGTCACCTGCCGAGCTGCGCAACGTGCCGATCGCCGTCACCTGGCACGCCGGCACCTTCTATGCAGCGATCGAGGTGCTGGAAGCCGCGGGCGTGCCGTTCGACGAGATCAAGCTGGTCCACGCCAATGACCGGCTCGAGGCCCTGCTCGGCGGCACGACACAGGCCGCGGCCTTGATGGAACCGCTGGTCAGCCGCGCCCTTGCCGCCGGCGCGCGGAAGATTGCCGACCTGCGTTGGCGCGGCGGCATTGTCGCGGGCAACGATGTCGACGAGGAAACTGCCGGCAAGCTGCGCCGCGCACTTAACCGCGCGATCGAGTGGCTGCGCCAAAACGAAGACCGCTCGCGCCAGGAAGTACTGCGCGATCTCGCGCCAGAACAACGCGAGCACGGCCTGATGCCAGAACTGGTCGGCGTCAAAACCTACCGGCCGGAAGAGTTTCAGGAAAAGGTCGACTGGATGATCGATCGCGGCTTCCTGAAAGACGCGCCGGCCTATGGCGACGTCGTTCGCAACAAATAGCAGCGTTTCGGTGGCCGTAAAATTCGCGTAAACTTGCCGTCTAAACACATAGATTTCCACACAGTTACGGCACTTTAACGTTAAAAGCGGCGCAGATTACGAAAATTTGTTCGGCTTCGCCGCTCGCGCATGACCACGAAGCCCTGAAAAAGTTGGTCAGCGCCCGCCCCAGTGCCTATGTTGCGGCCGGGGCAAACTCACAGATCATTGAACGGCGCTGGACGTGCGACTGAAATCAATGCTTGCAGTGATGCAGCGCGAAATGCGCGGCATCGGTATTGCGCTACTGTTCGTGGCAGCGACGACGGCCTGCGCGATCCTGCTCCGCCATTATGTCGGCATCTTGCGCGGCGCCGTGCTTTATCTCGTGCCGGTCATGCTCGCCGGTTACAACCTCGGCGTTTTTCCGGCAATCTTTACGGCAATCGCCGGCGTTCTTATTTCCGGTTATCTGTATTTCGCGCCGCTTTACAGCTTTCAGGTCGCCTCGCCTCAAGAGGTTCTAAACCTCCTCTTGTTCATGGTCATCGCGGTAGTGGTGTCGCATCTCTCCAGCGTCGCCAAGAAGAACATCAACATCGCGCGCAAGCGTGAGCAGGAGATGACCGACCTCTACGCGTTCTCGCGGCGGCTGGCGGCCGCGCCGAGCGCAGCCGAAATCTTCGTCGCCATCCAGGATCATCTCGCCAATCTGGTGCAGCGTAAAGTGGTGCTGCTCGGTGCTGCCGATGCCGGCGGTGACGGTGACGTGCCCGACATCGTACACAGCGCCGTCACCCGCGCCGAGCACGACGAAGGCATCGAACACATCGTGCAAGACACTAACAACGACACCTGGCTCATTCGCCGTGTATCACCAAAGACTCCCGATTTCGGTTTGGTTGCGGTCGACCTCGGCAATGTGTCCGGAGAAGACCTCGCCGACATGCGTCACCGTATCGATGATGCGCTCGCCGATGCCGCGGCGACGCTGGAGCGGCTCGACGTGGCGCGCGCCCTCAATGAAGCCAAGATGCGTTCGGAGACCGAGCTGCTGCGCGAAGCGCTGATCGGCTCTGTGTCGCACGAATTGCGCACTCCGCTCGCATCGATCCTCGGCGCGGCAACCATCCTGCACAACGCCCCTGCTCTCGCTCACGACGAACGGCTGCTCGCCTTGACCACCGTGGTGCGCGATGAAGCGGAGCGCCTCAATATCGATATTCAGAATCTGCTCGACGCCACCACGATCAGCCGCCAGCAGGTGAGGCCGAAATTGCAGTGGGTCGAACCGGTCGACATCGTCAATGCAGCGGTCGATCACCGCCGGCGCCGCCTCACCGGCTATCCGGTGACGCTCGATCTCGATTCCAATTTGCCGATCGTGCATGTCGATCCGGCGCAGGTCGTACAAGCGCTGGTTCAGATCGTCGACAATGCCGCGAAATATTCGCCGGTCGGTTCGCCGATCCGCATCGCCGCTCACCCGCAGGGCCGCACTGTTGTGCTTTCAGTTCACGACAGCGGTGCGGGACTCACGCAGGAGGAACGGCGCCAGGTCGGCGGCCGCTTCTTCCGCGGGCCGCGCCACGCCCCGACCACCTCGGGCTCCGGGCTTGGGCTGTGGATCACCAAGGCCTTCATCAGCGCCAATGGCGGCAAGGTCGAGGTCGAAAGCGAAGGCGTCGATCGCGGCACTACCGTTTCAATTCACCTGCCCATGTCGGCCGAGGAAATCATGCCCGACTCCGACAACGATACAGAAGCTATGGAAAGTGCTGCCGAATGAATGAGATACCCGCTTCCGTCCTGGTCGTCGACGACGAGATCCAGATCCGGCGGTTCCTGCGCACCGGATTTGAGCTCGATGGATTCCAGGTGCACGAGGCCGAAACCGGCTCCGAGGCGCTCCGCGCAGCGACGTTGAAGCCGTCCGATCTCGTGATCCTGGACCTCGGCTTGCCGGATATGGACGGCGCCGATGTGCTCGAACGCCTGCGCGCATGGTCGAGCGTACCGCTGATCGTGCTGTCAGTACGCGGCAGCGAAGACGAAAAAGTGCGTCTGCTCGAACTCGGCGCCGACGACTATATGGTCAAGCCGTTCGGCATGGCGGAGCTCCTGGCCCGCGCCCATTCGGCGATGCGGCGACAGCTTCGGGCCGCACGCGGCGAGCCGATCATCACGTTCGGGCCGCTCGCCATCGATTTCGCCGCACGCGCCGTTTCCATCAACGGACAGCGGCTGACATTGACCCCGAAGGAGTATCGGCTGCTGCAGATCCTGGCGCAGCACTCCGGCAACGTCGTTACCCACCAATTCCTGCTGCGGGAAATCTGGGGCAACGAGCATGTCGACGACACGCACTATCTGCGCATTTTCGTCCGCAAGCTTCGCCGCAAGATCGAAGCCGATCCAACCCAGCCGCGCATTCTGTTGACCGAACTCGGCGTCGGCTATCGTCTGGTCGCGTCCGATCCGACACCAGTCCCGCAGCCGGACCAAGCCTCGGCCTGACATCAGGTGTTTAGGCTTCGCGGTTAAACATTGTGGCCGGAAAGGCCGCAAATCCGGCCTAACAATGAAGACAAGTTGAATCCTCTATCAGATTGGATTCACTCGGTTATTTGATGCGATCAGCCAATTCGCGCCGAATACCAGCATTTTTGTGATGCCGATCAACTTGATTTGAACCTTTAACCGTTAGAACGCGTTTGTGTTTCACAGCGACGAAGGGGAGTTCGGCCAGTCAGCGTTTCTCTTTAGTCGCAGACCAATTCAATCCGGGACTAACCCGTGAAATCCAAACAGGGACGTCAGTCATGAAGACCTTTAACAGCATCCGCAGCGGTGCACTTTTCGCGCTTGTTGCCGCGTCAACTGCGATCACCACCACCAGCACGTTTGCAGTGCCGGCCTACGACGGCCTGTGGAGCGTATCGATCATTACCGAAAAGGGTGACTGCGACCGCGGCTATCGTTATCCGATCCGCATCCAAAACGGCACGCTGGCGAATGCCGGCAGCGTGAAGGTCGATATCGCCGGCAAAGTGCAGCCGACCGGCGCCATCACCGTCACTGTGAATGGAGCTGGCAAGAGTGCCAACGGCTCCGGTCGCCTGTCCGGCGATCTCGGCGAAGGCCACTGGAGCGGCGGCGAATGCTCCGGCACCTGGACTGCCGAGCGCCGCAGCGCAAACGACGAATAACGGCTGTCTGCAAGAACGCAAAAACCCGGGGCGTCTGCACCCGGGTTTTGTATTTTGCTCTTCTCTCTCCGCGAGCCCCTAATCCGATTGGATTAAGGGCTCATTTTCGTTGAAGCATGATCTTTTCGGAAAACCGGAAATCCACTTTTCCTGATCATGCTCTATTCGTTGAAGCATGATCTTTTCGGAAAACCGGAAGTCCACCCTCGGATCAAGTCCGAGGGCAGGCTTTTTTTGGATCATGCTCTAGCGGAGAGAGAAGCAAGAGCGGAACGCTTTACCCTTCCGCTGCGTCGTCATCCTTAGAATCGTCTTCCTTTTCGCCAGCCAGGATTTTATCGGCAATCAGGCCGGAGTTTTGACGAATTGCGGCTTCGATCTTGGTAGCGATATCGGCATTAGCTTTGAGAAAGGCCTTGGCGTTCTCGCGGCCCTGACCGATGCGCTGGCTGTCATAAGAGAACCAGGAGCCGGACTTTTCCACGACGCCGGCTTTCACGCCAAGATCGACCAGTTCACCCATCTTGGAAATGCCCTCGCCGTACATGATATCGAATTCGACCTGCTTGAACGGCGGCGCCAGCTTGTTCTTCACCACTTTGACGCGGGTCTGGTTGCCGACCACTTCCTCGCGCTCCTTGATCGCGCCGATGCGGCGGATGTCGAGACGGACGGAGGCATAGAATTTGAGCGCATGACCACCGGTGGTGGTTTCCGGCGAGCCGTACATCACACCGATCTTCATGCGGATCTGATTGATGAAGATCACCATCGTGTTTGAGCGGTTGATCGAGGCGGTGAGCTTGCGCAGCGCCTGGCTCATCAGCCGGGCCTGCAGGCCGGGCTGGCTGTCGCCCATTTCGCCTTCGAGCTCGGCGCGCGGCACCAGCGCCGCAACAGAATCGATCACCAGCACATCGACCGCGCCGGAGTGCACCAGGGTATCGGCGATTTCGAGCGCCTGCTCGCCGGTGTCGGGCTGCGAGATCAGAAGGTCATCAACATTGACGCCGAGCTTTCGCGCATAGATCGGGTCGAGCGCGTGTTCCGCGTCGATGAAAGCACAGGTACCGCCTTTCTTCTGCGCTTCGGCAAGGCAATGCAGCGCCAGCGTGGTCTTGCCCGACGATTCCGGCCCGTAGATCTCGACCACCCGGCCGCGCGGCAAGCCACCGATGCCGAGCGCGACATCGAGGCCGAGCGAGCCGGTGGACACCGTGTCGATGTCCATTGCCGTACTGTTCTTGCCCAGCCGCATGATCGAGCCTTTGCCGAAGCTACGCTCGATCTGGGACAGCGCGGCATCCAGCGCCTTCGATTTGTCCATGGACGATCCTTCAACAAGACGAAGTGCGGCACCTGCACTCATGTGGCGTGCTCCTATATGGCCGGGATTCGGAGGGCACGGAAGCCGCCGGCCCAACGGTAGTGGAAACGGTCGATTTCAGGACTGTACACGATCTGTTCTTAGTTCGCAATATGTTCTTTTATAGCAACTATTGATTGCAACATATGTAACCGGGTTGTGCGACTAGACCCCTTTGCTGCCTAACCATGCCTATGCCTGCCTATTGCTGGCCGATCAGAGCCAAAAACCGATCAGACGGCTGGTCTATGAGACTCCAGAACAGCAATAGAATCTCTCGATCAGGCATCGGAACTAAATCAGCCCTTCGTACTTGTAGTTGGAACTGAATCTACGGTCTCGGAGGGACGGATGAGGCAGTTGCCGGTGCGGCCGCAAGTGATGGACGTAATGTTCGGGCTATTCGCCGTCTTGCTGATCATCGCCTGTGCAATGATCCGATAGCCAAGTCCGATAGCCAAAGCCGCTTCAGCTAACGGTCGCCATCGTCAGCTGCGGAAATGCGACTCATTGGAACGGTCATCGTCTGCGCCGGCATACTTTGGGGCATCGACGCTCATTGGTTTGGCGGAATGTATTTTGACGCCGTTTGCGGAATGGCGAATCAGATCAAACACAACTTTTGAATGTCGATCTATTTGACATCGGTCTCTATCTCCCCCTTTCACCGGAGTTAGCGACTGTTGGTCGGCGCCTCTTTCATTCGTGGTAGAGCGCACTACACTGAAGACCATGACCACCGGGACCACATCACTACTCGCAGCCGCAGCTCTTGCTGCAGCATTTTCAATCCACTCAGCGCCGGCAAGCGCCGGTACGATCGGCAACGGGCCGTGGTGCGCGGTGCAGAATCTCGGCACCGGCGACATGATCTGGGATTGCGAATTCCAGAGCGCCGAGCAGTGCCAACCGGCAGTGATCGCCGGCAATCGCGGCTTTTGCAATCTCAATCCGGCCTGGCCGCAATATCAGCCGGCGCCCCCGCCTATCCGGCACCGCAAATACCATCATCATCAGAGCTGATCCTGCCTGCGGCCGAACCCGCTCGCTGATTGACTTGCTGCGCGCCGGATGAAACCCTTTTGCTGGGCGCGTTCGAGGGAGCTTCCATGCGGATTTCACTGACGATTGTCGCATTGCTTGCGGCGATTTCACTCGCTGGATGTTTTGATGGCCCGGCGGGTCCTGCTGGGCCACAGGGCGCGGCCGGACCGCAAGGTGCATCCGGTCAGAAGGGCGATGCCGGCCCCATAGGACCGCAAGGTCCTCCCGGCCCGGTCGGCGCTACCGGCCTGCATGCGCTGCGCCAGGAGTGCGGCGCCGGAAGCAATTGCGATCTGACCTGCAGCCCGGGCGAAAAACTCATTTCGGCCACCTGCCCCGGCGGTACGGTCGCCATCACGCGCAATGCCGATATCGAATCCGCCGCCTGCAGCAACAGTCCGGGACCCGCGCTCGCGCTGTGCATGAAGCAGTAATCTCTCCTCCTCCCCGCGCAGCGGAGCGAGGCTAAAATGCATGACATCCTGATCCGCGGCGGCACGCTGTTCGACGGCAGCGGCAGCGCCGGTGTCGAGGCCGATCTCGCCATCGATGGCGATCGCATCGCCGCGATCGGCCGCATCACCGACGGCGCCCGCAAGACCGTCGACGCCCACGGCCTCGCCGTCGCGCCGGGCTTCATCGACATCAAAACCCATTCGGATTTCACGCTGCCGATCAATCCGAAAGCGGAGAGCAAAGTACGCCAGGGCGTCACCACCGAAATCATCGGGCACTGCGGATTTTCGGTCGCGCCGGCACTGCCGGGCAAAGTCGATATGCTCAAGGATTACTTGAGCCCGAGCGCGCCGTGGCTGCCGTTTCGCGAGACGAGCTTTCCCGATTATCTGGACACGTTTCCGGCGGTGGCGGTGAATGCCGGCATGCTGGTCGGCCACAACACGCTGCGGCTGATGGTGATGGGCATGGCCGAGCGCCCACCGACCGATACCGAACTGAAGCAGATGATCGCGCTCCTTGAGGATGCGCTCGACGCCGGCGCGCTGGGCCTGTCGTCGGGGCTGTTCACGCCGCCTGGTTCATACGCCAAGCCGGACGAACTGATCGCGCTTGGTCATGTACTCAAACGTCATAACGCCGGCTATTTCACCCACTTGCGCGATGAATCGAACAAAGTGATCGAGGCCGTCGAGGAAGCGATCGCACTCGGCGAAACGTGCGGCGTGCATGTCGAGATCGTGCATTTCAAATGCTCCGGCACCGACAATTGGGGCAAGGCGGCGACGGCACTGCAGATGATCGCCGACGCCAGGTCGCGCGGCGTCGATGTCGATTGCGATTCCTATCCCTATGCCGCCGGCTCGAACCCGCTGAAGAACCTGTTGCCGCCGTGGGTGCAGGCGGGCGGCGTCGAGCCGATGCTCAAGCGGCTGCGCGAACGCGACACGCGCGACAAGATCCGCGATGACATCGCCCGCGACGGGTTGAACAACTGGGGCCGCATCCCGTCGTGGGAATGCGTGCAGATTTCGATCTCGCCGAACCTGCCGCACTATGCCGGCCGCACCATTGCGCAACTCGCAGAAGAGCGCTCCGAAGATCCGATCGACACGCTTTGCGACTATCTGGTCGACGATAAGGGCGCAACGCGTGTGCTGGTAACCTCGATTTCGGAAGATGACATCCGCACCATTGTTGCATCACCGCGCGCGCTGGTCGGCTCCGACGGCAATTGCGTGGCGCCTTATGGGACAGTCGGCAAAGGCATGCCGCATCCGCGTTTCTACGGCACCTTCCCGCGCGTGCTGACGCACTATGTGCGCGAGCAAAATGCGCTGCCGCTTGAACATGCGATCCACAAAATGACTGGCGCCACTGCGCGAGCGCTTAAGCTAAAGGACCGCGGCTTATTGAAAGAAGGCTACCGCGCTGATTTAGCAATTTTTGATCCGGCCGATTTCGCCGATCGCGCCACCTATGCAGATCCGCACCAATATCCCAGCGGCGCGCGCACCACCGTCATCGTTAACGGCACGCTCGTTGTCGAAAATGCCGTTCACACCGGCGCGCTGCCGGGCAAGGTACTCCGCCGAGGTGCCCAAGGCGAAGTCGACTGATCGCAATCAGTTCTCGCGCTCGGCCTGCCACACGCCCGAGCACTGCCCAGCCGCCGATTGGCCGCTCCACTGACCCTCGCCGTAATCGCGCGACAGCCGGCCGGTACCCGCTGCCTGTTGCCCGCCGGCACGGAGCATCACTTGAACCTGACCGCGCGGCGTCACCTGCCCCGAGACCTGCACCGCCGGATCGTCGTAGGAAATCTGACCGTTCTCGATATTCAGCCGATAACGATAACCGCGATCGCAGGCCCCGGCATTGGTGATGATCGAAACGCTCCATCGCCCGTCGAACGGCGTGCGAGCAAGCGCCGCGGACCCGGCTAATAACGGCAGTGCCAGCGAAATGAGGGCGGCAAATAGCCAGCTTTTAGTCATGCGTCCTTTTCCCGTGTGCAGGGACCAAGACGAATAAACGCCCGACAACGGTTTCGGTTCGACGTGCGCTTTTACGGCGCAACAGTCGTGGGCGCCCCTTATCGCACACCGCCCTTATTCACCGGCGGGCCGGTATAGGCCTCGAAGCGCTCGCGCAAATTGGCAATCAGCGCACTGTCGGTGACGAACTCACGATAGGCGTTGGCGACCTTGTACGACATCAATGGCTGGAAGCCGGCGGGCGGGCCGACATCGTCTCGCACGGAGAATGAGCCCACATTGGCTTGCTGTTCCTTGGCCAGAAACCAGTTGAGATAGAGCTTCGCCGCATTCGGGTGTGGCGCGCCTTTGAAAATTCCGCCGGTGAGCGTGAACAGAGGCACGTCGTCGACCGGCGACCAGGCGACATCCAGCTTGCCTTCGCGCTTGAACGGCCAGACCGAGGACGATGCGTCGAACGTCGCGATGTTCGTGCCGGCGGCAACGCTGCGCGCCACGTCGAGATGGCCCTGGACGAAGTTGGGCTTGTTGGCCATGTACTTGTCCATCCACTCCCAGCCATATTTTTTCGTGATCAGATAGTACAGATAAAGCGTCGCATCGTCGTCGGCCGGGTAGCAGGTGATGACGTTGCCGGCGAACACCGGCTTTAGAAAATCAAGCGCCGACTTCGGCGCATCGGCAGCGGCAAGCTTGCTGGTATTGTAGGCGTAGGTGAGCGCATTGATGCTCAGCGCCATGTACGTGCCGTCCGGGTCGCGCAGGTTCGGGTAGATTCGTTCGAAACCTTCGGGCTTGAATGCCAGGAGCTTGTCGCGCGCTTTCCAGGCGACGAAATCCTGCACTGTCTGGAAGAACGCCATATCCACGGTCATTGCGCCCGCGGACATCTGCTTTTCGATGTCGGCATTGAGCACATTGCTGAAGCCGCCGGTGACCGACACCGTGATACCGGGGAATTGCTGCATGAAAACCTTGGCGCGCGCTTCATGGGGCGCCGCTGGGCCGCCGGAATAAAACACCAGCGCGCCTTCGGATTTCGCTTTTTCGTAAAGCTCGGCCGTCGACTGCGCGCGCGCTGCCGAACCATAAACGGTCGGCCCGCCTGCCACGCAACTCATGACGATCAAGCGCGCTGCGTCACGGCGCGACAACATCCCGGACATCGGCACTCCTCCCCATAAGGCTTTGGGAAGCCTCTTGCCGATTATCCTATCACGCCTCGATGACGATTTTCGGCGCCGGGCGACCTTCGACCGAAAGGCCGTCGCGAACGCGTGCGGCGATGTCGCGATAGGCCTTGGCGTGCGGTCCGTCCGGGACGGTCGCCACGACCGGCTTGCCGGCGTCGGAGTTTTCGCGGATCACGATATCGAGCGGCACTTCGCCGAGGAACGGTACGCCGAGCCGCTCCGCCTCAGCCCGTGCGCCGCCGTGGCCGAAAATATCGGTGCGCTCGCCGCACTTCGGGCAAATGAACGTCGACATGTTCTCGACGATGCCAAGCACTGGCACGTTGACGCGTCGGAACATGGCGATACCGCGCCGTGCATCGATCAGCGCCAGATCCTGCGGCGTCGAGACGATCACTGCGCCTTTGAGCGGCACCTGCTGCGCCATCGTGAGCTGCGCGTCCCCGGTGCCGGGCGGCATGTCCACCACCATGACATCGAGCGTGCCCCACTCCACTTCGCGCAGCATTTGCGTCAGCGCCGACATCACCATCGGGCCGCGCCAGATCATCGGCGTTTCTTCCTCGATCAAAAAGCCGATCGACATCACCGGCATGCCGTAACGCACGATCGGCCTCAATCGATTGCCGCCGATGGTTTCCGGCTTTTCCCGGATCGCCAGAAGCTTCGGCATCGACGGTCCATAAATGTCGGCATCGAGAATACCGACCTTAAGCCCGAGATCGCGCAAGCCGAGCGCCAGATTGACTGCGGTCGTCGATTTGCCGACACCGCCCTTGCCTGACGCAACCGCGATGATCGAGCCGACGCCGGGAATTCCGGTCGGCGGATGCTGGCCCGCTCCAGCACCGGGGGGACGCGCCGCCTGCGGCTGCGTTTGCGGGCGACGCGGAGGCGGCACGCCAGCGGCGCCTCCAGCGCGATCCGCGGTCAACGCAACCATGACGGATTTCACGCCGGGCACGGCACGAACCGCCGCTTCGGCGCGCTCGCGCACGCTTTCCCAACTTTTCACTGCGGCGGCGTCCGCGGTGATGGAGAAAAACACTTTGCCGTCAGTTGCAACAATGTCGGAAAGCGCGCCGGTTTGCGTCAGCGGCTTGCCGTCGGGGCTTGGCACGCGGGCAAGCGCTGCGAGCACATCGTCTTTAACGTCGGCCATGCGCTCTACATAACCCCATAGCTGTCGCGGTCAACCTCAACGGCCCCGTTGACGCACTGTGGCGCTCCGGGCCATGACCAGTGCCGAACCACGGAGGAAACAATGGCAAAGGTCGCGTTTGTCGGGCTCGGCGTCATGGGCTACCCGATGGCAGGGCATTTGAAGAACAAGGGCGGCCACGACGTCACGGTCTATAACCGGACCGGCGCCAAGGCCGAGAAATGGGTCGGCCAGTTCGGCGGCAAGAGCGCGCCAACTCCGAAGCAGGCCGCCGACGGCCAGGATTTCGTCATGGCCTGTGTCGGCAACGACAACGATCTGCGCGAAGTCATGCTCGGCGATAACGGCATTTTTGCCGGCGTTAAAAAAGGCGCCATCGTGGTCGATCACACGACCGCGTCGGCCGCGATCGCGCGCGAACTGCACACGGAAGCTAAAAAGCGCGGCTTCGATTTCGTCGATGCGCCGGTGTCCGGCGGTCAGGCCGGCGCCGAGAACGGCGCGCTCACCGTCATGTGCGGCGGTGATGAAGGTCCGTTCGGCAAAGCAGAGAAAGTGATCGCCGCTTATGCGCGCGCCTGTAATTTGCTGGGCGCTTCAGGCTCCGGCCAGCTTGCCAAGATGGTCAACCAGATCTGCATCGCGGGTCTTGTCCAGGGTCTCGCCGAAGGCCTGCACTTCGCCATGAAGGCCAATCTCGACATCGAGAAACTGATCGCGACGATTTCAAAAGGCGCGGCGCAGTCGTGGCAAATGGAAAACCGCTACAAAACCATGGTCGAGGGCAAGTTCGACTTCGGTTTCGCCGTGGACTGGATGCGCAAGGACCTCAACATCTGCCTTGATGAAGCGCGGCGCAACGGCGCGCATCTGCCGACCTCGGCGCTGATCGACCAGTTCTACTCGCAAGTGCAGGAGATGGGCGGCAAGCGCTGGGATACGTCGAGCCTGATCGCGTTGCTGAATCGGTAAGAACATTTTCCCGGACGCGGCGCAGCGTGAAACGATGCACCGCTGATCCGGGATCTTCGCTCGCTCCGTGCCGATTAATGATCCCGGGTCTGCAGCGCACCACTTCGTGCTGCGCTACGCCCGGGAAATAATTCAATCCACCGGCTGGATGTTGGCATCCTTGGCGAGTTGCACTGTCGCGACCAGATCGTCTTTGACGAATTTGCTGAACTCGTCGACGCTCATCAACTCCGGCTCGACGCCGAGCTTGGCCAGCTTTTCCTTCATCGCCGGATCCTGCAGCGCTTTCTCGGTAGCATCGTGCAGCTTGTCGATAACCGGACGCGGCGTTTGTGCCGGTACGGAAAGGCCGACCCAGAAGTTGAACTCGGCATTCGGATAGCCGGCTTCCGCAATCGACGGCACATCCGGCAATAACGGCGAGCGCTTGAGCGAACTCACTGCGAGCACGGTCAGTTTGCCGCTACCGAGCGCGGAAGCAGCAGCCGCGAGCGGAATGAAATAATAGTCGATACGACCGGCCATCACTTCGTTAAGGCCGTTATCCTTGAACGGCACATGACGTACGTCGATCTTGGCGGCAAGCCGAAGCCGTTCACCGGCCATATGCGAGGACGAACCGATACCCGCCGAAGCAAATGTGAGCGTTCCAGGCTTCGCTTTCGCCGCCGCGACCAGATCGGCAACGGTCTTAAATCCGCTTTCCTTCGACGCGACCAGCACGTTCGGCTGTAAGCCAAGCATCACCACCGAGGCAAAATCTTTTGCCGGATCGTAAGGCAGCTTGCTGTGCAGCACCTCGCCCGTTCCCATCGACGTCGAGCTGGTCACGACCGTGTAGCCGTCGGGATCGGCCTTGGCGACGTCGGCGAAGCCGACAACGCCGCCCGCTCCTGGTCTGGCTTCAACCACCAACGGCTGCCCGATGATTTGCGAGACCTGGTCGAGTACGACACGAGCGACGGTATCGGACGCGCTCCCCGCCGGAAACGGACTGATGACCCGGATCGGGCGCGAGGGATAAACATCGGCTCGCACAACACTTGATGTGGCAATAAATGGTGCTGCGGCGACAGTTGCGCACAGCGCACGACGGGTAAGCATCGTTTCCTCCCGGGACTTCATTTTTTCGAGCAGTGTTCTAGCAGACTTCCGCGGCGGCAATTCCTATGCGCGACATTAAGCGGCAGCGCTCGGCCGCGCCGATACTTCTGTGTGCCAACGCTTTACGTTGGCAAGCTCGTCAGGGACCTTAAGTTTCGACACCCGCATGAAATCGACCGCGATCATCGCGGTAATATCGGCCACCGTGTAGTTCTTGCCGGCGACGTAGGGCCGACTTTTGAGTTCGCTGTCGAGGAATTGCAGAAATTCCGTCACGCGCGGCTTGTTGGCTTCGCCCCACGCCGCCACTTGCGGATCGACCATGATTTTCATCGCCGGATGGGTGTGCTGGAACACCATTGCAACCGGAAACAGCAAGATGCAGTTCCGCGCGGCGCTGCCACATCTCGACCAATGCGCTTTCGGTCGCTCCCCGGCCGAACAGCGGAGGTTCGGGGTGCAGCGCCTCGAAGTAGCGGCAGATGGCGATCGATTCGGAAATCACCGTGCCATCGTCGAGCACCAGCGCCGGAACCCGCTGCATCGGATTAACCGCCGTAAACGCATCGCTGCGTTGCTGTAATTTGCCAAGGTCGACCTGCTCGGTACGGAACTATGATACCCTTCTCGGCCAGAAAAATCCGCACGCGGCGTGGATTCGGCGCGCGGCCGCCGTCGTAAAGTTTCATCGCGATGCGTCCCTATCCCGTTGAAGCTGGCAAACTTATCTGGAGCTGCGGACCGAGAGCCAGAGCACCGTCGCCCCAGCGTCGCGCCCAAATCGTAAATCAATAGTTTCCGCCGGCGCTGTCGGGGCGGCGTCTTAAGCCTCGTCTTAAGGAATTTACGCCACTTTTGAGCCCAACAGTGCGTAATTCGAGCGGCCGGGGGGCCGGCTTCGGGCTTAGTCACGCGCCAGATGCCAGCCGCGGATTGCAATGCCGAATAACATCAGCGAAGCGCACGAACTTGCCTCGCCTGCCGCCGTCCGCAAACGAAGCGGCGGCTGGCGACTCAACACGTGCGCGAGGCGCGCGACCGGCTGACGTCGACCAGCGGCACGCGGCCGGTATTCGATTACGAATTGCTGCGCCAGTTCGCGCAAAATCGCATCTCGGCGTCGCCAGTCATCCTGCTGCTGATCGTCACCATCGGCGCTGTTGTCCGAGCCTGTGGACCGGCGCCCTGACCTCGGGCGTATGGACCGGAGGCGCGCTGCTGATCCACCTCGTCATCATCCGCAAATGCCAGACATTTCCTTGACGAAACGCCGACAACCGCGAATCTGCGCTCGTGGCGGATGCGCTTCATCACTGCTCGATCTGTTCTTCGGCATGGCGTGGACATTCATCCTGATAAATCCGATCGCGCTCGACGACCAAGCTTCGACGTTCATGCTGTTCGTCATGCTGCTGGTGGTGGCGATTTCCAGCATGCTGGCCTCAAGCCTGCCGATCGCGGTATTTGCCTTGACGCTTCCGGTGACGATTGGCGATCGCGCTCGACTTCGCAATCAAGGGCACGGTGCACGATTACATCCTCGCCGTCATGGCGCTGACGGCCGAAGGCTATTTCTCGATGCTGGCTTCCGGCTCTATTCGACGACGCTGGCGACGCTCGAAGCGCGCGCCGAAAAAGATGCGCTGATCGGCGAACTTGAGCAGTCGAAATCGGTCTCCGACGAAGCGCGCCGCCGCGCCGAAGCCGCCAATATCGCGAAATCGCGCTTCCTCGCGCAGATGAGTCACGAGCTCCGCACGCCGCTCAACGCCATCCTCGGCTTCTCGGAAGTGATGAAGGCGGAGATCTTCGGCCCGCACAACGTTGCCGTCTACAAGGATTATTCCGGCGACATCCACAATTCCGGCGTCCATCTTCTCAACCTGATCAATGAAATTCTCGATCTGTCGCGCATTGAGGCCGGCCGCTACGAGCTGAACGAGGAAGCGGTCTCGCTCAACCGCGTGGTCGAGGATTGCCATCACCTGCTCAAGCTGCGCGCCGGCAATCGCGGCATCACCATCCACGAAATGTTCGAGCCGGATTTGCCGAGGCTATGGGGCGACGAGCGCGCGGTGCGGCAGATCTGCCTCAATCTGTTGTCGAACGCGATCAAGTTCACGCCGCAAGGCGGCGAAATCTGGCTCAAGGTCGGCTGGACCGCGTCGGGCGGCCAGTACATGAGCGTCAAGGACACCGGCCCCGGCATCCCCGAAGAGGAAATCCCGATCGTGCTCGCCTCGTTCGGCCAAGGCTCGAACTCGATCAAATCCGCCGAACAGGGCGCCGGTCTCGGGCTGCCGATCGCCAAGAACCTGATCGATCTGCACGGCGGCACGTTTCACGCTCAAATCGAAGCTGCGCATCGGCACCGAAGTGGTCGTCACCTTCCCGCCGGAACGCGTGATGTCGGCGCTGGGGCCGATTACCGATGCCGATGCTCCGCCGATCCAGCCGCAGGCCGGAAGCGCAGGCTCAGGTCGGAGACTGGAACCAGCCGCGCCAGGAAGGCGCTGTTCGGCGCCATGGCTAGTTAGCGTCACGGATTGCGGCTACGCGTCGTTCTTGTTTTAGCCGCCTTGCTGTTTATGGTGCCGCGAATCCCGCCGAAGCCCGAGCATGGCCAACATCGCAACCGCCATCGAAAGCCCCTGCACGCGACGTCTGCGTCGTGCATCCGACGCTCAAACTTTGCATCGGCTGCGGCCGCTCGCTCGACGAGATCGCGCAACTGGATCGAATTTCGACGGTGCCGAACGCGACGACACATCATGGCGCAATTGCCATCGCGGCTTGCGGCGATGTCCCGGCGTGAACAGCGCACGGCGAAAGCTGTAGGACGGAGCCGCGGTGCGCTCACGCCTGTTGATAGCTGCTGCTGCTCGCGCTTGTGGTTGCGATCCTGATCATTTTCGTCCGCAACAATGCCGGCACGGTCGGGCCGCTGTCCACCAGCCGACTTCGGTTCGCTGACCTACAAGATCGTGCTGCTGGTGTTCCTCGGCAGCCGTGGTGCTGACGATGTTTCGCGGGCGCTTCAGCCAGGCGCTCACCGCGGCGCTATTGTGGGTCGTGGTCGGATTAGTGCTGGTGGTCGCCTATTCGTATCGCTTCGAATTGCACGCCGTCGCCGACCGCGTGCTGGTCGTTCTGGTGCCCGGCCACGTCGTCTCGCATGGCCGCACAGTCGAGAGTCGGACGCGCCAACGACGGCGATTTTTCCGTAGCCGCGCAAGATCAACGGCGCGCGGGTCGAGATGGTGCTCGATACCGGCGCGAGCTCGGTGGTGCTGACCCGCGACGACGCCAAGGCGGCCGGCTTGCCGCTCGAAGTACTCAAGTACACGGTCAAGATCGATACCGCCAACGGCCGCGCCCGCGCCGCGCCGGTGACGCTCGACCGCATCGCCATCGGCGGCCTCGAAGAGCGCTCGATCGAGGCGCTGGTGGCACAGCCGGGCCAGCTCAAGACCAGCCTCCTCGGCATGAGCTTCCTCAACCGCCTGCAAAGCTGGGAAGTCAGCGGCGACCGCTTGTTGCTGCGCGGCTATCCGTAAGCGTGCCCCGAGATCGCGCGCCATCATCATCAGAACATGCTGACCAGAAAGCGCGCCGAAATCAGCAACAGGAAGATGCTGAAGCCGAGCTCGAGCGTGCGCCGCGACAGCCGGTGGGCAAGCCGCGCGCCGTAGGGCGCGGTGAGGCTCGACACCGGCGCCATGATGACGACGCCGATCAGCGACACGAAGCCAAGCGAAAACGGCGGCAGACAGTGCGCGGTCGTGCCAGCCGGCCAGGATATAGCCGATCGTGCCGACAATGGTGATCGGCACGCCAAGCCCAGCCGAGGTCGCGACCGCCTGATGGATCGTTTTGCCGTAAAGCGTCAGCACGATGTTGGACAGCGAGCCGCCGCTTATCCCCATCAGCGAGCCGGCAAGCCCGATGCCAAATCCATAGAGCCGTCATCGGCAGCGTGCCGGGCAGATCGGTGCCGAGATTCCAGCGGTCGCCGGCAAACAGAAATTTCGATCGCAATCGAACAGAGCGAGCAGCACGAAAGCGAACTTGAAAACTGCAGGCGGCGCGAACGCCGCAATCGCCGCGCCGCAACTGACGCCGATCACGGCCGGCAGCGCCCACAGCCGGATCACGCGCGGGACAACAAGACCTTTCTCGCGATGCGTGAGATAGGAGCGGATCGTCGTCGGCAGGATGATCGCGAGCGACGTGCCGATGCAAAGCTGCATGTGCACGGCTTCCGGCACGCCGAGAATGCGAAACACCTCGTAAAGCACCGGCACGATGATCGCGCCGCCGCCGACGCCGAACAGGCCGGCAAGCAATCCGGTGACGACACCGCCGACGACGATGGCCAGGCCAGCCAGAGCAGCTCGTGGAGACCGACGCCGAGCGAACATCGTCGCTGCCGGCTAGGCTGACGACATTGCGCGCAACTCAGCGATGTCCGCCAATTCGCGCTCACTGTCGAGCACCAGCGCGAGCGCCGCGGCGAGAATCCGCGGCGCCGGCATGCGGCTGTCGCGGCAGCGTCGGCGAGCTGGCGGCGATAGGCGCGCGCGCCTGGCACGGCGCGGAACAGGCCGTGCAGATGACGGGTGATCGAGTGCAGCCGCGTGCCCTCCGCAAGCTCACGCTCGATATAAGGAATGAGCGCCGCCGCGGCGTCTTTCGGCGAAGTGAACGGCGCCGGCTCGCCGAAAATCTGCGGATCGACCGCGATCAGCCGCCACGGCTCCTGATAGGCGGCGCGGCCCATCATGACGCCGTCGACATGCGGCAGATGCGCAAGCGCCTCGTCGACACTGCCGACGCCGCCATTGAGCACGACAGTAAGCTGCGGATGCGCGCGCCTTGAGCCGATAGACCCGCGCGATAATCGAGCGGCGGCACTTCGCGGTTTTCTTTCGGCGACAGTCCTTTGAGCCAGGCCTTGCGCGCATGCACGATCAGCGCATCGGCGCGCGCCTGTTCGACGTTTTGCGCAAAGATTTCCAGCGCCAGTTCCGGATCCTGCTCGTCGATCCCGATGCGGCATTTCACCGTGACCGGAATAGAAACGGCGCTTTCATCGCGGCGACGCAATCGCCGACCAGCGCGGGCTCGGCCATCAGGCAGGCGCCGAAGCGGCCGTCCTGCACGCGGTCCGACGGACAGCCGGCATTGAGATTGATTTCGTCAAAGCCGAGGTCGGCGCCAATGCGCGCGCAAGCCGCCAGCGCCTTCGGATCGGAGCCGCCAAGCTGAAGCGCGACCGGGATGCTCGGCCGGATCGAAGCGCAGCAAGCCGCGTGCGGTCGCCATGCAGCACCGCGCCCGTGGTCAGCATCTCGGTATAAAGCAGCGCGCGGCGCGTCAGCAGGCGATGGAAGAACCGGCAATGCCGGTCGGTCCATTCCATCATCGGCGCGACGGAAAAACGATGGGACTTACTATGAAAGGATTTTGTCATACTTTCAGCCGTTTGATAGATTTTAAAGTTTTGAATAGCATCATCTAGGTTTCTGCACGCGACGCTTCAGCAAAGGAACGGTGGACGCCCAAGAGATGCCTGCCATAGGTACTTTGGGCGTATCGCCCATGCGTGTCTTTCAAAATGCTCGAGCGTAATTTCCGCTCGCAGCCTCTCTTGCGAGATAAGCATACATCGAAAGTCTCGGTTTTCTCAGCCTTCGTCTTTGCAACCTGCCTGCCTGTCGTTGTTTGCCATTCCGACCCATGCTCAGACGACGCGGACGTGAGCCTCCGGAGTTGGCGATGACGCCAATCCGTGCAACCGCACCGCGCCGTGCAAGACCTGGGCAGGCGCGATTTATCGCCAAATAAATTGCTTCTTTGTATCCCGCCATGCCTTTGCGAACTGGACGCGCCTATTTGGCCCGCGCAACGCGTATCTTGGCTCTGGAAGTTGACTTCCCGCACTCAAATTGAAAAAGTCGATTGGCATTGCTTCGCTAGCCATAGGAGATTGAATCGAAAATGTTAGACGCTACGATCGAGGGAAAATCGGGAACTCAGGTTGCACGCGATCTTTACCTCGATCTGCTGATCAAAAGTGTCTCCAACCTCATTTACGGGCCGACACCGCCGGACCCTTGGAATGACGGATTATTAGAAGTCGATGCCAAGCCCGGTCGAAATAGGGATTCACCGGCGCACAGTATGGTCGGTCTTCTACGGCTCGAAAATGTCCGCGATCTTGTCCAACGGACGATTGATCAAGGAACACCGGGAGACTTTATAGAAACCGGCGTGTGGCGTGGCGGATGTTGCATCTTAATGCGCGGCGTCCTGGCCGCCAATTTGATCAACGATCGTAAAGTCTATATTGCGGATTCCTTTCAAGGTCTGCCGACGCCAAATGCGGCTCTCTTTCCGGCTGACTATGGAGCTAATTGGCATACACTGCCCGGATTGGCCGTTTCGCTCGAAGAGGTGCGGAGCAATTTCGATCGTTATGGCTTACTGGATGATCAGGTCGTCTTTTTGAAAGGTTTTTTCAGTGAAACGCTTCCAAAACTCGATGCCGGGCCATTTGCTCTAATCAGGCTCGATGGCGACATGTACAAATCGACATATCTAGCACTGAAATACCTTTACCCGAAAGTCTCAATAGGCGGCTTTGTGATTGTCGATGACTATGGGGCAATCGCACAATGTCGCCAAGCCGTGGATGACTACCGGGCGACCAACGATATAGACGAGGCAATCCATCAAATCGATTTTACTGGCGTTTGGTGGCAGAAGGGCAGCTGACCGGGCGGCGAATGCGCTCAAGGCTTCCTAGGCTCCATTCGAGGGTAACGTCGCTCAGTGAAAGGCAACGCTTTGTGAGAGAATGTTTCCTTCACGTCGGCACGCACAAGACGGCGACTACGTCAATCCAGCATTTCTTGGATGGCCATCCGGAAGAACTCGCAATATCTGGTTACCTTTACCCTCTGGTCGGACGACCCGAGGAAGCTACTGCCGGTCATCATAATATAGCCTGGGAGATTTCGCAGGATCGGCGTTTCCGCTCGGACTATGGGGACAGCGGAACCCTGATTCGAGAGATCGCCGATACCGATCACAACATCATTATATCGAGCGAGGATTTCGAATGTAGTGCTCATCATAGCGAGCGGTTCAAAAGATTCATTGCGGCAATCCAGAGGCTTGAGATTCGCATAAGCCTGATCGTTTACCTGCGCAATCAAATCGACTACGCTGAAAGCTTGTACTGCGCGTTGCTTCAATTCGGCTTTAATCAGCCGTTCGCAGTCTTTTGCAATGAAATATTGGAGGCCGGCTCAATACGGTGGCACGAATGGATATTCCCGTTTCGCTATGATGGATTTGTCGCCAATCTTGCAAGCTTGCCCGACGTCGAGGTCATAGTTCGCTCTTACGATCACCCGGAAATGGGGTCGCCGATCTTGGATTTCTTTTCAACCGTCGGCATTTCCGAGCCATGGGTATCTTCGACGGCATTGCCGCGTGAAAATCAACGTCGGCATCTGGGCGAAATTGTTCGCCGCTATTGGACCAATCGGACACGCCACGCGCTCCATGCTGACGATGTTGAGACAATTACCGCTTTTTTTGACGATTATAAGGGAGCACGGCCAACCATGAGCTTGAGTCGTCAAGCGGAGTTCGCCGAGGCCTTTGATAATTCCAATCTCCGTCTATTTGAACAATATCGGTTGCCCGCGTTTCCCTCGATGCGACAGGATGGGCATTCAGCCACTGCCGGCCTTTCGATGGACGATATCTTCGCGCACGATATCCGCGCGACGTTACCATTTGTGGCGTCTGCTGCTAGATATTCAACCAAGTAAGCGAAAGCCAAACCTCAGAAGGTATGGTGGGCTTTGAGATGCGCGACGACGGCATCCCAATCGTTCGTGACTATGTTGAGCTGATCGCCAAGCCGGTTTTCCGCGTCCGTGTAGCTCATATCCATGAATCGCTTGATCGGCCCTGCCCCGAAATCCGGGCGGGTCGGCTGACCGTTCACATGGTGTCCTCGACGATGAGATAAATCGCCGACCTGAACGAGCGGACTATAGGACGCGATCTCTCGGGACATGGGCGGCGGTGTGGTTTGAGTTGAGTACGACCATGGTGCGCTTGCCGCCGGCGGCGGTTCTTGTCTCGGTGACGATCGCGTCATCAACGCTCGAAGCCATCAAATAGCTAACCCGCGGATGAAACCGGGCAACCGGTCTGGGCGCTTTGTTGATCGTTATCAGGCGACTGCGGCCCATCACGTCCATGACCGTTGCCATAAAGAGCGCACTGCCGTCATTCAGGGTTCCGGTCTCGAACACCAGATCGGGGCGCCTGCGAACGATCAATTCCTAATAGACTAGAGGTTGAGCGGGCACTTCCAAACCCGGTAGCCCAACCAACTGAGATTGATGGTGTCGCCTCCGCGTTGTCACCAGCGCCGATAATAAAGGTCCTGAAAGCGCTCGACGACGTCCCTCTCCTCTGGCGTCAACAGCGGTTGGTCGCGATCGTAGAATGTCTGGCCAATATCGAAGCTCATTTGCTCTCCAGGGTCGGCGCCGTGACGGCAGGCCCGGCTGGCAGTACGCCCTGCGCTTTGAGACGGGCCTCGACCTCGCACCAGTCATTGGAAACCAGGTTGAGCCCCGTATTCATGCAGTTTTCGATTTCCGAATATGGTGTGTCTGCGAACCGCGCAATCGCGGCTTCGTAATTGCCCGCAAGGACGCGGCTATCCGGATTCAAGCCCGTGACCACGGTAAGTCCAGACCATGGTGTCGCAATCGTGAAAATGTCGAGGTCGGGACGGTAGTGCTTGAGGCAAAGCATCACCTTCCAAATGTCACCGGTATAGAATTTCCTTTGCCGCTCCGCTCTTTGCGTGACCTCGTCCAACGGAACCGTGTCGTGGAGCAGTACGGTAGATCCAGGACCGCAGTAAGCTTCTACATTGACGAAATCCTTGAGCGTCTGGGAAAAGAAGTGCGCGCCGTCGAGGAATGCAAGCCGCAACAATTTACCCTTCAACAACGGCGCCAATCCGCCCCTCGCGAAGAAATCATCACTCGTCTCACAGAAGATATGTGTCTCGGCCGTAAGCGGGGCATTGATCATCGGCCGAGGATCGACGCCAATTGCGCGCGTCGGAGGTTTTGCGAGACACAGCGAGCGTCCTCGCCCAACGCCGATTTCGAGGTAGGTTTCGGGAGCGAGGGCGGCATGAAGGCGTTGGAGCCAAGCAATATAGTTTTCTCCGGGCATGCGTAGCTTTGACAGGCCGATTCGAACCTCCGGCAAGTCGTCATTAACGGCAAGCGCTGCCTGAAATTGCGAGGATGCGTTTTCCCTGTCGCCCAGCAGATGGTAGGCTTGCCCGAGTGCAAAATGAAATTCGGCGCGCCTGTCGCCTGGCGGGGTACCGTTTGGGAGCCACACTCCGGCCTGCGCGAGTAGGCGTTGCGGCTCCGGCTCGTCGGGGGCGCGCTGGCGGGCAAGTCGGGCCACGACCGCGGCGGCTTCGAACCGTCCCGCGCGAAATTCGCCGTGTGCGAGATCGACGAGCGCCGCGGTGGTCGGGTCAGTGGGACGCACGGTCGGTGCGGGCGACCAAAGCGTGCGGTCGAATGCGGTACCGAGCGGCGGTTCCCCGCCGCCGAGCCTGACGCGTATCGGATCAAGCGCCGCGCGGACGAAGCGCGCCAGCGCCGGACGGGGGAGAGTGCCGAGATAGGTCGGCGCGTGCCGCGGCTGCGGATTTGCCCAGGTACGGCCGCGGATTGCTTGATACTGCGCGTGCCACTTTTCCAATGACAGCTCTAGGGATCGCGGTGCTACATTGGTAGCGATGCCACCGTGAAGCTGATGAAATGTGCCTTCGCCCAGCAAGATGACTTGCTCGGCGCCGGGCAATTCCATCGCACGTCGCCAAGTATCGAGGTTGACGAGGCCCCCGCCTGGCATGTCGAAGCGTTCATCCATGCCGGCAAGGGCATCCCATGCCTCGCGTCGAAGAAACAACCCATTTGATTCGGCGATCGGCAAGAACCAGCCGTCGCTTGAAGAACCTGCCAGCGTCGCAATCTCGAACAGACGATAGCCGTCGGCAGGCCATGCGATCGATGCCAGCAAGGCGTCTTCGCGATCTTTATTGTAACCTGCGTCGATCGCCCATCCCTGTAAATCAGATCCCAAATGCCAGGTCAGCGCGGCAACGGCAGCTTGCTCGTAAAGCCCGACGCCACGGCGGGCAAAATTCAGAAGCCCTGGTGTAACCATTCGAGCACCGTCGATCATCATTCCGACGATCTTGCCGCGCGCCTCGGCCAAACCGCGATTTGCCGCGCGCGCTGGCGAAGGATGTGCCGGGTTCAGCCGGATCAACCGGAAATTTCCGGCAAGGCCTTCGAGGACCTTACTGTCGAACGCGGGCTGCGAGCCGTTGTCGACGACGATCACTTCGTAATCGTCGGCCTCGATGTGACGCTGGTAGTCGGCTGACAAAGAGCGCAATGTGCGCGGCGCTTCGCGCGCCATGTTGTAGACGACGACAATGACCGAGATATCAGGTCGGCGAAGTCGCGGGAACCGCATTTACCGCCTTGAGCCTCGACCCGCGGATCGGGTCTCCGATTGTTCGTCCTGCAGGCGTTCGAAAATGATCATTTTTTGACCGCGCGGATACGGTTGGAGTTTAACCGAACGAAGGCCGTCCTTTGACGGGCTAAGTCAAATGACGGGCTAAGTCAAAAATCTCACGAAACTTGCCGTTCCTGACCCTGCCAGTACGGCACACGCAGCGCCTTCTTGTCGATCTTACCGTTGAATAGCCGCGGCAGGCTTTCGACGAAATCGATAGTGCGCGGCTTTTTGTAGCTCGCGATCAGCGTGCGGGTGTGTTCGATCAGGGCATCCGCGGTCGCAGCACTGCCCGGCCGCAACTGCACGCACGCCTTCACCGACTCGCCCCATTGCTTGTCCGGCACCGCGATCACCGCGACTTCGGCGACATCCGGATGCGCCCGCAATGCTTCCTCGACCTCCCAGGAATAAATGTTCTCGCCGCCGGAAATGATCATGTCCTTCTTGCGATCGACGACGAAAACAAATCCCGCACTATCGACGAAACCGAGATCCTGGGTGTGCAGCCAGCCGTCGCGAAGGATTTCCGCGGTCATCGTGCTCTTGTTCCAGTAGCCGGTCATGGCGGTCGGCGAGCGGAAGATGATTTCGCCGATCTCGCCTTGCTTACATTCGCTGCCATCGTCATGCACGATCTTGACTTCGTTCCCCAGCGCGGGCTGGCCCGCCGAGGCCAGGCGGCGGCGCTCGGCTTCCGAACCATCGATCAAGTGGTGATGGGCTTTGAGGATCGTGCAGGCAATGCATTCGGTCATGCCGTAAACCTGGACGAAGATCGGCCCCATTTTCGCGATCGCGCGGCGCAGCGCCGGCACCGGCATCGGCGCGGAGGCATAATGCACGCAGCGCAGCGTGCTGACGTCGTAAGGCTTGCTCTCAAGAACTTCGACCATCCGCTGCACCATCAGCGGTGCGAAATGCCCGGCCGTCACCTTCTCCCGTTCGATGGTCGCCAGAATGTCGTCGGGCTCGAACGCGGTTTTGAGGACAATCGTCACGCCCATCAAACTGAAATTCATCTGCTCGATCTTGCCGCCGAGATGAAACAGCGGCATCACGATCAGCGCCTTGTCGGTCGGCAGGATTCCGGACTCGCACGACAGCATTCGCGTCGCTTCAGCCATCGCGTTATGGCTGATCATCACGCCTTTCGACCCGCCGGTGGTGCCGCTGGTGTACATGATGTAGGCGGTGTCGCCCGGCTCGGGCGCGATGGCGGGCATGTCGGCGCTCGCGGCGTCGAGCAATTGCTCGTAGCTTGACTGACCGTTGTCTCGCTCCAATCGCGATACGAAGACGAATGCTCGACACTTGCGCGGCGATGGCGCTGGCCTGCGCGGCAAACTCGGCCGCATAGATCAAGACGCTGGGCTGGCAATCCTGGCAGATCGCGGCGAGCTCGGGCTGGGCCAGCCGGCTGTTGAGATTGATGGTGACAAAACCCGCGATTTCGCCGGCGCCGAAGCATTCGATGTATTCGCTGCAATTGCGCGCCAGCACCGCGACCCGGTCCTGCTTGCGCAATCCTTTGCCGAGTAAGCCATTGGCGAGGCGGGCCATGCGCGCCGCCTGTTCGGCGAAGGTGAAGCGCCGGTCCTCGAAGATCAGCGCCGTCTGCTCGCCATAGAGCGCCCGTCCGCGCTTGATCAGGTCACCACAGGTCAAGGCCATTCCGGGCGATGCTCCCTCATACGCTGTTCAAACGACAGCTTGGCGCGATGGCGTAAACCCGTGCGGGCGACCGTCGCAACCGCTTTTATCGCATGACAGTGCGCTTCCCGCGAGAGCGGCCGGCGGCTAGAGTATCGGCAGAGCGCCGCATACGGCGCCAATGTTCGTGGGAGGAAAGCGTTATGAGATGCAGGACAATTCTCGGTATTTTCGCCGCCCTGCTGTTAGCGTGCGGTGTTGCGCAAGCGCAGCAAGGGACGTATCCGAACCGTCAGGTTCGCATCATCGTCCCCTATCCTCCGGGCGGCCCGACCGACCTCATCGCACGCCTGGTGGCGCAGAAGCTCGGCGAACGTCTCGGTCAGTCCTTCTTCGTCGAGAATGTCTCCGGTGCCAGCGGCGCTGTCGGCGCCGGCCAGGTCGCGCATTCCGCGCCCGACGGTTACACGCTCCTGGTCACCACCAACGACTTCGCCGTTTCGTCGGTCACCAACACCAACCTGCCCTACGACCCGATCAAGGACTTCTCGCCGGTCACGATTATTTCCACGTCGCCGCAGGTGGTCGCGGTCAATCCGGCGGTACCAGCCAAAAACATCAAGGAGCTGGCCGACCTCATCAAGGCCAATCCGGAAAAATACAATTACGCGGCGATGGGAATCGGATTTGGCCAGTTACGGCGGAACGGCTGTTCAATCTCAGCCTCAAGTTAAACGGCCTGGCCCGCGTGCCATTCAACGGCGCCGCTCCGGCCATCAACGCGACGCTGGCAGGTGACACCCAGGTCCTATTCATCGGCCTGCCGCCGGTCGCGCCTTATCTGACGGCCGATAAACTTCGCGCCATCGCCGTGACCAGCGCCGAACGCTCGCCGGTTTTTCCGGATGTCCCAACGCTGCGGGAATCCGGTGTTCCCGATCAGGAAGCCGACCTGATCAACGGCATGCTGGCGCCGGCGGGAACGCCGCAGGACATTATTGCGCTCCTGCAAAAGCAGGTCGCCGAGATCGTGCGTCTGCCCGACGTGAAAGCAACCTTCGACAAGCTGACGTTTTCGGCTTCGGGCGCCACACCCGAGCAATATGCCAGCCAGATCAAGGAAGACATCACGGTCTGGGGCAAGGTGATGAAGGACGCGCATATTCCGGTGAACTAAGGCAGCCCCGCTCCGCCGTCATTGCCGGGCATAGCCGTTCGAAGAACGGCGTCGCTTCGCTCGCCTATGACCCGGCAATCCATCCGGTAGCGCGGTGATCACTAACGAATGTTGCCGCACGCCGGACGTCAGCATGGACCACCGGGTCAAGCCCGGTGGTGACGTGATTATGTGACCTTTACCCAATACGGATTGACGCCCCTTCCCGCCGGCCGCGATACTTTTCATCGCCCGGCAAAGCCTCTACATCTTCACCATGCGCACAGAAGAACACCGCCCGATCCTGCTCAAGGACTATCGCTCACCGGACTGGCTGATTGAAACCGTCCATCTCGACATATCGCTGCATCCGACCGCGACGACGGTTCGCGCCAGGCTGAAGCTCAAGCCCAACAGCGGCGCCACGCCGGCCCCCTTGGTGCTCGATGGCGAGGAGATCAATCTCAAATCCTTGAAGCTCGACGGCAAACCATTGCCGACAGAGAATTTTGTCGCCACGCCCGACAAACTCACCATCGCGCAACCGCCCCATGCCCCGTTCGAGCTCGAGATCGAAACCATCGTCGATCCGACCAACAATACCCAGCTCATGGGGCTTTATCGGGCCGGCACGACGTATTGCACCCAATGCGAGGCGGAAGGCTTCCGCCGCATCACTTACTTTCTCGATCGTCCCGATGTGATGGCGGTCTACACCACGCGCATCGAGGCGGAAAAAAGCGAAGCGCCGGTGTTGCTGTCGAACGGCAACCTCGTGCGCGAAGGCGACGTGCCGGGCACGACACGCCATTTCGCCGAATGGCACGATCCGTTCCCGAAGCCGTCTTATCTATTTGCGATGGTCGGCGGCCAGCTCGCGCATATCAGCGACACGTTCAAGACCACTATCCGGCCGCGACGTTGCGCTGCGCATTTATGTCGAGCCGGGCAAGGAAGATCGCTGCGGCCACGCCATGACCAGCCTGAAAAACTCGATGCGCTGGGACGAGGAAGTTTCGGGCGCGAATACGATCTCGACATCTTCATGATCGTCGCCGTCTCCGCGTTCAACGCCCTTACCCGGCCCGGAGCTGGCCACCGTGTCCCTGGCCCACGGCCACACCGACGGCGGCGCCCGCGTGGGGCCTCGCAGGCAGGCCGCGTCGGTCCTGGTGCACGGAACCGGCCTGGTCGCCTCGAGCCCAGGGCTGGCCAGCCTGCTGACCGCGTCCGGGGTGGGCCGGGGTCAGCTGCACGGGCGCGGCGGCTGAGCCTCCGGCCACCGGGCCGCGGCTCTCGTCCTGGCCGCCGACGGGCCGGGTCCGGCTCGGCCACCCGGCGGCTGACGGCCACCCGGCCGCTGAAAGCCCACCGGGCCGGTGAAAGCCCACCGGGCGGCTGACAGGCGCGCCGGGGCGGGCCGGGGAACCCCGGCACACGTGTGCCGCCCAGACCTGGCCGTGCTCGTTGAACGGTTACCTGCCCGAGTTACCGGGTTCCCTGATGGCCGGGGGTGTCGTGCACCTGAGCGCGACCGCGAGGGAAGCCATCGGGGTGGTCGGGCCGCTGGTCATGCCGGGCCGGACCGCCTGCCTGCGCTGCGTGGACATGACCCTGGGCCGACCGTGACCCCGCCTGGCCGGTCATCCTCGCCCAGCTCTCACGGCGGTGGCCCCGGACCCGCCGCGTGCGAGGCGGTCCTGGCGACCGCGGTGGCGGCCCATGTGAGCGCCCAGGCCCTCGCCTACATCGACCGGGGGGCCCCGCCGCCGCGGTGACCAACGGCACACTGGAACTCGGTGCTGCCAGGGTGGCAGTGGCGGCGCCGCAGGTGGAAGCCGCACCGCAGATGCGCTGTAGCAGGCGCCGCGCACGTGACCCAGAATAGGGAGGGTGAACGATCTCCCCCGCCGTGCCGTCACCCGGACCGCCAAACTGGCCACCCTCCCGCCGGGCGTGGCCGGCCGGACCGCACTGGGCCTGGGCAAGCGCATCGGCGGCGGCCGGCCGAATCGTGGCCGCCGAGATCCAGCAGCGCACGGCCGAACAGATCTTCCGGGTTCTCGGCGAGCTCAAGGGCGGCGCGATGAAGTTCGGGCAGGCGCTGTCCGTCTTCGAGGCGGCGGTGCCGCCCGAGATCGCCGGGCCGTACCGGGCCGCGCTGACCGGCTGCAGTAGCCGGCCCCGCCGATGCCCCGCGCCACCGTGCACCGGGTGCTGGACCAGCAGCTCGGTGAGCCGCTGGCGCGACGCGGTTCGCGGATTTCGAGGACACCCCCGGCGCGGCCGCCTCCATCGGCCAGGTGCACCGGGCGGTCTGGGGCGACGGCCGCCAGGTCGCGGTCAAGGTCCAGTACCCCGGCGCGGACGGGCGCTGCTGGCCGACCTCAAGCAGCTCAGCCTGTTCGCCCGGCTGTTCGGCATCTCATGCCCGGCTGGAGGTCATGCCGCTGCTGGCCGAGCTGGGGGACCGGATCGCCGAGGAGCTCGACTACCAGCTGGAGGCCGACGGCCCAGCGGGCTTCGCCGACGGCCTACGCCGACGACCCGGAGATCCGTGCCCAAGGTGGTCGCCGGCGCCGCCCAAGGTGATGGTCACCGAGTGGATGGACGGCACGCCGCTGTCCCAGATCATCGCGCCGGGCTCGAGCACGGCGCACCGGGCCGGGACTCCTGCTCCGCGTTCCTGTACCGGGCCCGGCCCGGGCGGGGCTGCTGCACGCCGACCCGCATCCGGGCAACTTCCGGCTGCTGGCGGACGGGCGGCTCGGCGTGCTGGATTCGGCGCGGTGGACCGGCTGCCGGACGGCGTGCCCCCGTTCATCGGCCGGCTGCTGCGGATCGTGCACGAGGACGGCGCATGCGCGAGGCCGAAGCGAGCTGCGCGAGCAGGGCTTCTCCGGCGAGGGCGTCGAGGTCGACCTGGCCGCCCTGTACGCCTTCCTGGCCCCGATCGCCGAGCCGTCCCGGGTCGAGACGTTCACGTTCAGCCGCGAGTGGCTGCGCGGCGAAGCCGCGCGGGTCACCGACCCGCGCTCCTCGACTCGGGCGCCGGCTCAACCTGCCGCCGTCGTACCTGCTCATCCACCGGGTCACCACCGCGGGCATCGGGGTGCTCTGCCAGCTGGAATCCACAGGGGCGTTCCGGGCCGAGATGATCCGGTGGATGCCGGGCTACATCCGCGAAGGCGAGGCGCTCCCCGGAGCCCCCGACGGCCCCGGAGCTGGCGACGTCCCCGATGCCGGAACCGGCCTAGACTTCTGGCCTTGCGTCCACCGCATGACCCAGCTGGCCGCAACGCCGGGGATGACCTGGACACCGGGGATGACCCGGATGCCGGAGGCACCGAGGGCACCGCGGAGGTGCTCACCCCGCCCCTGCTGAGAACCCCGGGGAACCCAGCGTGGGGGCGGCCGGTTCCTGGCCGCCCCCACGCCCCCGCGTGCTGGTTCACGGGGTGGTTCTTCGGGTGACTTCAGGTGCGGTGTCAGGACGCGTGCCCTAACTCGCTGCGCAACCGCCTCGCCGAGGCCTTCGCGCGTTCCAGTATA
>CAVXHG010000009.1:0-540645 GCA_963761525.1 uncultured Alphaproteobacteria bacterium
TGCGGCCGCCGCGGGCCGTCGCATGCTTGAGGCGGCAGAATTGCTCCTCTGCGGCGGCGGCGACAAGTTCGCCGTCCTGCAAAATCGCGGCGGCACTATCGTGTCCCACACCGTCGAGGGGAAACAAGTTGAGCGGCAGATCCTCGACATCCTTGCCGTATGACGTCAGCGCGCTGAAGATCGTCGAATGACTGAGAGAGTGTTGAAGGCGTGACTTTAGCTTTGCTTCAGGATCATTAGCCCAGCCGTGTCTTCGGTGACCCGCATAGCCCAGAACCAACATGAATACTGCCTAACCTGCGCAGTCTTATTGCGCTGCAAGAATGTTTTACAAGCATGCCCTACGAGAAATCTTCTCGCACTTTATATTTTACCATCCTAAGCTGTTAAGATAAATCACCGCCATAGCGAACGCCTGGTGCTGCAAATGCATAACCAGAGAACGTCGCCGCAAGTGGCTTGGGAGGGACGATGCGGCGATACGGGAAGGCAAGCGCATCGGCGTGGTTTCTGCTCCAGTCCTCGCTGCTGCGACTGCAAGCGTGATTACCGGCACGGCGCTGGTGGCAACGCGTTTCGTCGTATCGACTTCGGATGGTCTGACGATCGCGACGCTCCGCTACGTCATTGCCACGATCTGCCTTCTGATATTCGTCCCATTCGTTGAGAGGAAAAGGATCTCGCCTCGCGATTTTGCGGCAATCGCTGCGCTTGGCCTGCTTTATTTCTGCTTTTTCCCGTGGTGCATCAGCTCTGCAATGGAGTTCACCACCGCATCCAGCGGCGCCATTGTGCTTGGATGCACGCCTGCGGCGACCTTGCTGCTCGGGCGTGTCACCGGCCGGGAGCAATGGTCGGCCAGCGGAGTTATTGGTGTCATCTTTGCAATTCTCGGAGTTGCCACTGCGATCGGCGGGCCGAGATTAGTCTCGACGCGCCCGCCTGGCGGGGCAATATTTTGATGATCCTGGCAACGCTGTTCGGGGCCATCTATGCCATCTTTTCGAAGCCCTATCTGGATAAATATTCGCCGTTAACGGTAACGGCGACGGCCATGGCGGCCGGCGCAGTCGGATTGCTGGGCTTCTGGGCCGCATTCGAACTACCGCAAGGCATTCCGCAGTTCGATTGGCGAGGTGGCTGTCCATTCTCTATATCGGCACTGCAGGGGGGGCATTGTCGTTCTTTCTCTACGCCTGGGCGCTGGGCTAGACAGCCCCCACTGTCACGATGATTTTTCTTCCGCTCAACCCGATCGCTGCAATAGTTGCCGGGGCGCTCTTTCTGAATGAGCCGTTGAGCCTCGACTTGCTCCTGGGCCTGGGGCTGGTCATTATCGGAATTCTGCTGGTCGTAGGCTTCAAGGGAAAACAAAGTCTCAAACTGAGAACCGAACCATGAAGGGAGTCCTGCTTAGCAATACAAATATGCAGCCGCTTCTGCGTGCGCTGCGGCCGTGGGACATCGCGGCTGGAACATATAACAGCTTGCTGGCCGATCTCGCTGACGATCGCTCGGCTGCCGCCGGCGAAGATGTCACGCATGTCTTTTGCCTCTACGATTCCGATACGCTCCTGGGCGATGCCTTTTACGGCAGCGGTCGGCCTGAGCCATGCGAGAAGTTCCTTTCGCTGCTCGACAGTTTCTGCGCGCGGTATACGGGAAAAGTCGTGGTGGCCAATTTATTGTCGATCAGCTCGAACCGATGGCTCGGTTGTGCCGATGTGCTCCACCCCGAATCGCTCAGGAAATACGAGGCCGCTTTCAATGAGAGCCTCATTGCGATCGCCAAGAAGCATCCCAATTTGCTTCTAATCGACATCGATCTGCTGTTCCGTAGATACGGGGAGTTTGCGCTGCTATCCAACGCCTTCTGGTACGCGGCGCGAATTCGCTATACCGCGCGAATGTTCGAGCTCATGGCGGACATGATTCGTGCGGCACTTGAAGCCCATGCGCAACGCGCCAAGAAAGTACTTCTGCTCGATCTCGACGACACACTGTGGGGCGGCATCGTCGGTGAGCGAGGGCCGCACGGCATCGCATTATCGCAGGAAGACAAAGGCCGCTGCTACCGAGATTTCCAGCGATGCATCAAGGCGCTTACCCGAACCGGCGTGCTTCTTGCGATCGTGAGCAAGAACAATGCAGCGGACGTGGACGAGGTGTTCGAAACGAACAAAATGATGATTTTGCAGAAGGAGGATTTCGCAGCGATCCGCATCAATTGGCGGCCGAAGGTGGAAAACATCGCCGAAATCGCCCAGGAGCTTAATCTTGGCACGGACAGTTTCGTCTATATCGACGATAACCCTGTGGAGCGCGAGGCCATCAGGAAATTCATGCCGGAGGTCGCGGTGCCGGATTTTCCCGCTCAAGCGGAAAATCTACCGACCTGGTTCATGCAGGAGATCGCGCCGATCTATTTCGGCAAATACGTGATTTCCAAGGAAGACGCAGCGAAAACGCAGCAGTACCACGCGAACCATGCGCGCCAGCAGCTTGCCGCCACGTTCGATTTGGATTCTTATCTTGCCGAACTTGGGATCGAGTGCTCCATCAGCGCGGATGACGGCAAACGGCTCGTTCGGGCGTCGCAAATGACCCAAAAGACGAATCAATTCAACCTCACGACGCGGCGCTACGAGATTTCCGATCTCACGCGCTTCGTGGAGAACCATGATCACGCCGTGCTTCTCCTCGATTATCGCGATCGCTTCGGCGACGAAGGATGCGTCGGCATGGCGATCGTCGACCTTGCCGCGGCTCGCATTGACACGCTGCTCATGAGCTGCCGCGTCATAGGCCGCAAGGTCGAGGATCGCTTGTTGGACAAGGCGATTGATCTCTGTCGCTCTCGCGGTCATCCCAAGATCGTCGGTGAATACATCCCGAGCCGGAAAAACGAGCTCGTCGCCGACTTCTACGAAAAGCACGGCTTTACGCCGATCACCGAACATTCGGATGGCCGGATCGTGTATGAAAAGATCATCGATGATAGAAGACAATAAGCAGGATAAGATTTCGCTCGTGGCTCAATTCGTCGCTGGCAGGCTCGGTATTTCCGAAGACGAACTCGGACCTAACTCGTCCATGGATACCATACCTGCTTGGAATCTTTCGAGCACATGGACATTTGCTTGGCCTTCGAAAAGAAATTCGGCATCAAGCTCGACATGGATAATATTGTCCAAGCCACAAGCATACGTGCGCTCGCAGCGCTATTGCCCTGATATCAGCCTTCCACTGAAAGTGCGCTCGCTAAAGTAGTCGCCGAAGGTGGCGTCAACCAGGCCGACGGGCGGGGATATTGCGCGCTGTATATCGAGCGCCAGCGGAACAGACATCTCCGAATCCGAAATCTTAAGACCATGTCAGTTATCATCGGGATGGAGCCAATCGGGCCGAAAAGATGATGCTACAAAGCTTCTGATTCTCTTGTTGGCTTGCGTATACGGCTGCCTCACACTGGGAGGAGTGATCATGGACAGCGTAGAAGCCCGAACAATGCGGAAGGTTTCAGCGCGGCTGATTCCGTTCCTCATTCTTTGCTATTTCATTGCCTTTCTCGACCGCGTTAATGTCGGCTTCGCTGCGCTGACCATGAACAAGGCGCTCGGCCTAACCGCGACGATGTTCGGTTTCGGCGCCGGCATCTTCTTCATCACCTATTTTATCTGCGAGCTGCCCTCGAACCTGTTCCTCGACCGGTTCGGCGCCCGCAAGTGGATTGCGCGCATCATGGTGAGCTGGGGCATTCTCTCCGGCCTGATGGCGTTCATCCCGGACATCGCGCACGCTAGCGGATTGAGCAACGAGACGGTGTTCTACACCGTCCGCGCCTTGCTCGGCATCGCCGAGGCCGGTTTTTTTCCCGGCATCATCTTCTATCTGACACTGTGGTTTCCCTCGATCTATCGCGGCCGCATCATCGGCGCCTTCATGGCCGCCATTCCGCTCTCCTCCGTGATCGGCGCGCCGATTTCCGGAATGATCCTCGGCATGAACGGAGTCGGCGGCTTCGACGGCTGGCAGTGGCTCTTCATCATCGAGGCGGCGCCCGCGGTTCTGTTTGGAATCGTTACTTATTTCTATCTGACCGACCTGCCGGCCGACGCATCCTGGCTGGCGACGGACGAGCGCGCCTGGCTCAGCACCCGTCTCGTCGCCGAGCGCCGGCAGCGCGAGGCTGCGCATAACCTGTCGGTCTGGCAAGCCGTGCTCAATCCGCGCGTCTGGGCGCTGGCGCTGGTCTATTTCGGCATGGTGGCGTGCAATTACGGCGTCGGCTTCTGGCTGCCGCAGATCATCAAGGCGTTCGGGCTGACGAATGCGATGACCGGCTGGGTCACCGCCATCCCCTACGCCGTCGGCGCCGCGTTCATGGTCTGGTACGGGCGCCGCTCGGATGCGAAAGTCGAACGTAAGGGGCATACCGCCTTCGCGCTCGCGCTCGCCGCCGCCGGTATCGCCGCCTCCACGCTGACCAGCAATCCGACGCTGACTATCATCGCCTTCACCATCGGCGCTTGCGGCGTGTTCGGGGCGCCTCCGGTGTTCTGGACACTGCCGACCGGGGTGCTCTCGGGCACCGCAGCAGCCGCCGGCATCGCCGTGATAAATTCCATCGGCAACCTTTCGGGCTTCTTCGGACCCTATGCTATGGGCTGGATCAAGGATGCGACCGGCAGCTTTACCGGCGGGCTGTTGCTGATTGCAGCGCTCGCGGTCGGCGCCATGGTCATCGTGCTCGCGCTCGGCTACGACCACGCGCTGGAAAAAGCGCCGGCGCCTGCTGAATAAACCCAATGCTGCAGCGGGAGGCACATCGAGCGGTAGCGCGATCGCCTTGCGGAGGTCCGGGTTCACTTTTCGAGGTCGCCCCGAAAGTCTGCAAAAAACGAAGCTGCGATCGCAGCACCGCGGATCCGTCGCGGCTCAGGCAGCGTGAGAGCGGACTTGCCGATTGCGGTGGCCCTCCACTCCAAGCCGCTTTTTGTCGGCGGGGAACTAGGGTGCGCGTTTTGAAGTTTACCCCTTAGACGCTTTTTGCCGCTGACTTTTCCGGAGACGAACACCCGGGCCTCCGCCATTCTCATCGATGAACTCGACGCCGGCGATACTCTAAGCGCTTTTCTCAGCGAGTGCAACAGTCAATGCACGCGCGGCCATAATCCCAGGCTTCGATTCTAGGCGTTTAACGGTTGGCAGAGATACTGAGCAGCTTTGCCAAATCGCGTTGCGACCAACGCAACAGAGCTCGTGCCGCTCGTATTGAGCTCACTGCTGACAAGATAGCGCCACTTTTCCATTTTGATCCTTGATATTATTTAATACCTGAAGTCATCGACACTGCGACTCATATGCTTGACGAAAATACCGAAGTCTATGACAGAGGACCATGTTAGCGTTAAGAATTCGTGGAAGCACCAACGGACGATCATTTCATAGGCGGCTCAGACGCTCGGATCATCATGGGTGAGGATGAAGCGGGCCTTATTGCGGCTATGGCGGGAGAAGCGCGGTGAAGCTGAGCCTGAAGACCTTTCCGGCAATCTCATCGTCCAACTCGGCTCCGTTACCGAAGACCTTAACCGCCGCTGGTATGAACTCAATACCGGGCAGGTCATTTGCGACATCCAGCGGCACGTCAAGCATCCAGCCATTCGCTGGATGGCGGCGACACTCGATGGCCGGGTTGAAGCAAGCGGCGCCGTATTTGAAGCCAAGTTCATGCTGCCGTGGTCGTTCTCGGAAGAGGCGGCCGCAGCGAAGTACATGCCGCAGCTGCAACACAACATGTGGACTGTTGGTGCAAAGTCGGCGGTTCTCTCGGTGATCACCGGAGGCGGCAAGTGGGTCGAGATCACAGCCCCTGCCGACCCGTTGTATCAGCACCTGATCGTCACCGCCGAGCGCAAGTTCTGGCGTTGTGTCGAGAGTGGTGACCCACCCCGTCTGTTCGGGGTCGAGCCGCCAAAACCGCGCATTGAGGCGGTGCGCATCGTCGACATGAGCGCCTCCAATGCCTGGGCGGAGTTCGCCGGGGTCTTTGCCCGCACCCGACCAGCCTACCTCGAGCATGAACAGGCCAAGACAGAACTGAAGAGCCTGGTGCCGGAGGATGCCAAAGAGGCGATCGGCCATGGCATCCGAGCGAAGCGCTCCAAATCGGGGGCGGTCAGCTTCGACCTGTTGAGCGTGGGAGGAAGCCATGCAGCGGTCCAGTGAAATCGATTGCCAGCCTGGCGGCCGCTCTCGCCAAGGCCCAGGGCGAACTGATCAATCCAGAGAAGACATTAACGGCGACCATCCGTTCGGACGGTCCGAGGGGCGAGGAGCAGACGTTTCGCTACGCATCGCTGTCGAGCGGGCTCGATATCGTGCGCAAGACTCTTGGCCAGCATGAGATCGCCACCCTGCAGACGACCGCGATCGACCAGACCGCCGGCGTCGTCAATCTCACGACCGTACTGGCCCATTCGTCAGGGGAGTGGATTGCCTCGGATTGGCCGGTTTGCGCCATCAGCGAAACCGCAGCCCCGCACCGGATGGGGGCGGCTCTGACCTATGCCCGGCGCTATGCCCTGTTCACCCTGGTGGGAATTGCTGGCGAGGACGATCTGGATGCGCCAGATCTCGCGACACCACCAATCCAGCTGGCAGAACCGCAGAAGCCGGAGCCAACCAGCAACGGGCGGCTCAACGGCAGTCATCCCCATCCTGCGCAAAACTCAGCACCGAGCCGCGACGCAAGGGTCCATTCAAAAGTTACCGAGCCTACGCTGGTGCCTGAAGTATCAGCCCAACTGCGCGATCGCCTTCTCACCGAACTCACCGCGCTCGCCTGCGGCGATGACGCAGCGCTGTGGGCGAAGCGGTCGTTACCGGAGAAGAACCGACTGACTGCGGCCGATGCCCAGAACGTCGAGGACGCCTTCCGGGCCAAACTGGCGATAATCGCGACGCTTCCCGCATGCGAAGGACAAACGCCGGAAGAGGCCGAGCCACCAGCAACCGCCATCGATCCGCAGCCAGACAGGTCAGGTGAAACGGTCGCGGTCGAAAAGCATCGACAAGAGCGCGCTGCCGTTCTCGGGAGCCGCGCCGGATGCGGGACCGGGAGCACATCAGGTATGTGGCGAAGCAACCTTGCCTGATCTGCGGCCGGCAACCATGCGATGCTCACCATCTGCGCTTCACGCAAAGCCGGGCGCTCGGCCGCAAGGTCAGCGACGAGTTCACCGTCCCGCTCTGCCGCGGCCATCATCGCGAAGTGCACCGCCACGGCGATGAAGCTGCATGGTGGAACAAGACAAGCATCGACCCGACCGTAAATGCCCGCACACTTTGGCTTAAAACGCATCCGCTGCCGACATCAGGCAAACCGCGGGTTAGGGGCGGAGGCGCAAGCGCCACCGTCGGCACCAGCCTGGGAACCGCACCTGATCGGCCGGCGAACAGCCGCGAGGCGAATTACAAAACAAAGCCAATTGTCGGGGTCGGTCCGCAATGACCTCGTTCCGCCAGATCGAGGCTAACCGCCGCAACGCGCAAAGCAGCACCGGCCCGAAGACCGAGGCCGGCAAGCAGCGCTCCCGAGGCAATGCCGTCCGCCATGGGCTGACCGCCGAAACTGTCATCGATGTCCTGGAGGATCCGGAGGACTATAAAGCCTTCGAACTATCCGTGACCTCCGACTATGATGCGCAGACCGCCGTCGAGCGCGAACTGGTGTTGCGACTGGCAAGCTTGCTATGGCGGCTGCGGCGGGCGACCGCAATTGAGACCGGTCTGCTCCAAATCCAGAATGATATTGTGCGGGAAGCAACGCATAAACCGCAACGGATGGAGTACATTTTCAACAGTATGATGCACCGCGAGGAACTAGCCCCCAGCGTTCAGCAATGCAGATTCAGGGGATGATCAGCACGAAAATACGGTCACGCCCGATGACCGGCCTGTCTCGAGGAGCGCTCATCCAAACCGAAGGATCGCCTCCGAGATCGCGCGTTGCTTCTTGCGGCTTGCCGAGGTCGACAACGGCGCCTTCGAACGCATCGGCCGCTACGAGGCCATGCTTTGGCGCGAAGCGCGCCAGATACTATTTACGCTCGAAGTATTGCAGCGGAAAAACCTAAACGAGGTCCGACGTTTCAACCCGACAGGTTGCCGATCGTATCGTTCGCGATAATTGAATTTTCTAGACCCGAAGCTCGCCGCCCAGGGCGATCACTTGACCTCTTTAATCAACTTGCGAGATTGCTGCAGCATGGTCAGAAGCTGTCGACCTTCCTCAATAGCTTCCCGGGTAAACAGCCCATGTTTCAAAGCATTTTTATTGCCACGCGGAGCACCAGATCCGGGCGCGCCGCCATGCATCCGACAACGCTTTTTCCCGCTCACCGCAGGAGATTGGCAGCGCTTGCCCGACCTTGTTTTGGCTCCGCAGCGGGCGCTCGACAGCATCGGTCCGGTATTACGAGGATGATTGCCCGTCATCTTTTTGCCTGCGCTGCACCGGAACTAGCTCACGCTCCGGGGTTTCAATGACCGGCATTGCGGCTTGCCGCGCATCGACAAGAGCGCGGATGTTATCCGGCGGTTTTTGCGGTATGGCCACGCGTGCTGCTTGATTGACGTTACCAACGATAGCTTGCCCGCCTTCCCCCACCGTTACATGTTGCACCGTGACTTTCTGCTCTCCACCGGTCCGGTAGCGCTTGAGTGCTTCCAGTTGCATCGCGAAGGTCCGCGCCAGCTTGTTGAGTGCGCGCTCGGCGCTATCCTGCTGCGGTATATTCTCGGCGTTCGCGAGCCGATGCGCGAAAGTCATAATTGCAGAATGGACAGCTGCCATTTGTGTCGCGAGCATCGCCTCGAGCGGATCGTTCGGTTTGATGCCTTTGACTATGGAAAGCAAAAAATTTGTATCGCGCACACTACCCGTGCCACCGCGAAAAGTTAGATTTGTGATCTGCTCTATCAGGCCCTCGGTGAAAATTGGATCGGCCGTCCCAAGGGCTTCCCTGGCCAGCTCAGCTCCGACAGCGATATCCGGATTATCCAGCAAGACGTCCGGGAGTGCTTCTTCGCTAGGAACCGTCTTTGGCCGCGGCGCTGGTATTCCTGCAGCCCCTCGCAAGCGCTGTTTGTTAAGTACGGAGCGCCTGCGCTCAGTCGGCTCATGCTTCGCTTCGCCAGACTTAGGCGGATGCTGTGTTTCACCAGATTTAGGCGAATCGTTTTTGCGTTTTCCCAAGCTCATGCACCTCCGGTCGCCTGACGGGCAACGCCCCGCGGTCAGCTTCCATTTATCCGACGGGCGGCTTTATCGCCACCGGGTTTTCCGGGAAATAATACTTTGCATGGGGTTGTTTTATAATTTTTTTTACTTCTCCCCCGGGGGGGGGCTGGGCAGGATCAAATGCTCCCGGTTTAATCGTTCTCTTCCGATGCTTCAGGCGATCAAACGCGACGCGCGTCGATCCGCACGTACGGCTCGCACATTTTGTTCTGCCGGCACTACGAGGCGCCCAGCGCGACCTCGCCGGTCTGAAGACGGTCGTATATCGGTATTGATCGCCGTGCACTTCCGCGTTCACGACTCTCGGTACCACTGGGATGGCTTGGCCATCCGGACCAGGCTAGCGACATTCTTGGATGTCGCTACACGTCGGAGAAGTATCCATCACCCGCGCGACGTCGACTGAACGAGCTTCGATCTCAGCGGTATAATTGAGCGCGCCCACCAGCTAGGATCGCTGTTCACAGTGACCGTGGTAGAACTTTTCTCCGCAGGGCATTCGCACGGTATCCAATACATTCAGCGGGTTGTGACAGATTTCTCGAGGCAAACCACACTCTCGATCGTTCAATCCATTGAGCTCCGTCGCTTTTTTCGCAACGCAATAGACGATTGCATTAACCTTCTGGATCGAATGCCTTTAATGCTTTGTTAATGAAATTGACGAGGCAGGCATCGGGGGATTACTAACCAAGAGTTAACTCGCGTATGAAGTGGCATGCCGGAATATCGAGTGTTATCCGCTGGAGACACGGCTCTTGTCGTGGAGTTCGGCGAGCATATTGAACGGCGACTGAGTAGCTGGGTTTTGGCGTTGGCGCGGCGCCTGAACGAGACGCAAATCGAAGGCGTTGTCGAGACCGTTCCTACCTATCGCTCCCTGATCGTCCATTTCGACCCCCTGGTTCTGTCGGCGGCGTCATTAACCACGCGCGTAGTCGATCTCATGCGCGGATTGCAGCTCAAGCAGACCATCGGCCGCCATTGGTATCTGCCGGCCTGCTACGATCCGCAATTTGCGCTCGATCTCGATGATGTGGCTTCGCGTACGGGGCTTACGCCGGCTCAAGTCGTCGAACTCCACAGTTCGACGACCTATCACGTCTATATGCTCGGCTTTCTTCCCGGTATGGCCTACCTTGGTGACGTACCGGCGGAACTCGGATTGCCTCGGCGGACGACACCGCGTCTCCATGTTCCGGCCGGTTCACTGGCGATCGCCACCACGATGACCTGCGTCTATCCGTTGGATACGCCGGCAGGGTGGCACCTGATCGGTCGCTCGCCGGTGCCGTTTTGGGAAAAGCGTCCCGAGATCAAGACATTGCTCGCTCCCGGCGACAGGGTATCGTTCATGCCGGTGTCGCTGCGCGAGTGCGAGGAGTTATCGATCAAGGCCGCTGACGGCACGTTGCACATCGAACCCGTCGAAGAGACGATGGAGGTAGCCGCGTGACAGCAGCGCTTCGCGTCCTTACGCCAGGGCTTCTTACGACAATTCAGGATCTTGGCCGGCCTGGCCATCAGTCGCTCGGCATTCCAGTTGGCGGGGCGCTGGATACCGTTGGGTTACGCGCAGCCAATGTTCTGGTTGGCAACCCTCCGGGTATGGGAGCCATCGAGGTCGCCTATGTGGGTCCCACACTCGTGGTCGAGGCGCCGGAAGTGCGCTTGTCGTTTGCGGGAGCGGCAGCTGACATCGAGATTTTGCCGCATATGAAAGCCGTATCCGGAAAACGAATCGACGGGATGCGCAGCATTCGTCTTCGGCGCGGTGAAGTCGTGCGCATCGGCGCGCTCTCGGGTGGCGCTGTGCTTTATGTCGGTGTCGAGGGGGGCTTCGACATCGAGCCGGTGCTGGGCAGCGTTTCGACCTATATCCGGGGCTCGATCGGCGGATGGCAGGGCCGCGCGCTCCTTCCGGGCGATCGCCTGCCGCTACGCTTCAGCGAGGCAAGCGAAGCTGACGATCGTGAGTTCGCCGGTCTCGATCTGTCTCCGCCTGACCGTTTCCGTGTGATCGTCGGGCCGCAGAACGACTACTTTTCCGATGCCGCCATGGCGGCATTCTTCGACGCCGAATATGAGATTGGCGCCGGTGCCGATCGCATGGGCATGAGACTCATTGGTCCGCGTCTCGAACATTGCAAGCCGCTCAATTTCACTTCGGACGGCATCGCACCGGGGTCGATACAAGTACCCGGCAACGGGCAGCCGATCGTGCTGCTTGCCGATCGCCAAACCGTCGGTGGTTATCCCAAGATCGCAACGGTGATTTCCGCCGACTTGCCGGCGCTTGGTCGCATGCCGACCGGTGCCACCATTCGCTTTGCTCCAGTAACGGTTGCCGAGGCAGAGGCGGCGCGTCGCAAGCTTGTCGCTGAACTCGAATCGCTGCCCGGGCCGGCTCGCGCCAATCGAGCAGGTGGACGTCGACATCACGTCGCGCCTGTTCGGGTGCAACTTGATCGGTGGCGTTGTCGGCGCGATGGAGCCGATGGAGCTTCGGTAGCGTGACGGGGCAATGAGCATCCTCGCGCGCGAGAGGCAGACTGCTTCCGGCGAGGCGGTCGCCGATTATCCGGGTGTCAAAGTCCGCAAAGATCACGTGCCGCTGGGCATCCTTTGCATGATCCTGGCGACGATAATGTTCGCCGCTGCCGCTGCCTTCGCGAAATGGCAGGTGGCGCTTTACCCGGTCGGCGAGGTGATGTTCCTGCGCTCGCTCTCCGGGCTTATCGTGTGTGCCACCGTCATGCTGCCGGTCACAGGCCTGTCGGTGTTCGCGACGCGGCGGCCGCGCGATCACGTTGCGCGCGGGCTGTCGCAGGCGATTTCGCAAACGCTTTCGGTTCTTGCCTACAGCTTGATGCCGCTCGCGGGCGCCATCGCCATAAATTTTTCGGCGCCGTTATTTGCAGCGGTGGTTTCGATTTTCTGGCTGAAGGAACGTGCCACTCCCGCACGCTGGATCGCGCTTCTGGTCGGCTTCTTCGGCGTGCTGATCGTCACCAATCCCGGCTCGGACTCGCTCACGCTGGGTGCCCTGTTCGCGCTCGGAAACGCCATCATGTACGGCAGCGTAACTGTCGCTGTCCGCGGCATGACCAAGACCGAATCATCAAACACGCTGCTGATCTGGCAGGCCGTCACCATCGCCTTCTTTCACAGCTTTCTGCTCGTATTCGGCTGGCGCTGGCCGACCGCTTCCGGCGCCGCCATGCTATTCGGCAGCGGGATTGCGAACATCGCCGGTCAATACTTTTGGACCCGCGCGCTTCACCTTGCACCGACGACGGCCGTTTCGCCGTTCTATTACCTGATGCTGGTATGGGCACTTATCATCGGATTTCTTGCCTGGGGCGACGTACCTTCGACGCGCCCTTATAATGGGATCGGTGATTGTCGTTGTCTCCGGCCTTTTTCTGCTCTGGCACGAGGCGCGCCGGCAGCGCCAGGTTACAGCGGAGGCGCTCGCCGACGACTAATTGCAGCCGCGCTGACCGAGGCCTATGCCGCCCTGAACGCGCTTCTCGCGGCGAAAATCGACGACGTGATGAAATGCGGCACCTGATCGGCCGGCATCGAGCGGCTGTAAAGATAGCCTTGAGCTTTATCGCAGCCGAGAGCTTTCAGGACCGTTTGCTGATCTGCGGTTTCGACACCCTCGGCCACTGTCGTCATTCCAAGCGCACTCGCGATAATGATCACCGCCTGAACAATAACGCTGTTCTCCGAATTTCTTTCGACGTCGGAGACAAAGGCGCGGTCGATCTTGATCTCGTCGAATGGGAAGCTCCGCAGCGAACTCAGTGAAGAATATCCGGTACCGAAATCATCCATCGCGATGCGCACGCCCAATGTCTTGAGTCGGTGCAGCGTCGCGAGCGTTTTCGCGGTGTCCGAGATAAACAGACTCTCCGTGATTTCCAGCGTCAAACGGTGCGGGTCCAACGTCGTTTCAGCAAGTACACGCTGTACCAGATCTGCCAGGTCGGGCAGAGTGAACTGGACCGGCGACAGATTGACGGCAAGCTTGATGCCGTTCGGCCATTTTGCCGCTTGCCCACAAGCCTCCCGCAGCACCCACTCTCCGAGCGGAAGGATTAGTCCGCTGTCCTCGGCAATGGGGATAAAGGCGGAAGGCGGGATCATGCCTTTCGTCGGATGCCGCCACCGCGCGAGTGCTTCGAAGCCGGAAACGGCGCCGCTTCGCACGTCGATAATCGGTTGATATTCGAGGATCAGGTTGTTCTGCTCGATCGCTTCCCGGAGGTCCACTTCGATCTGGCGCCGATCGTTTATCTCCTCATTCATGGAATGCGTGAAGAAGCGATACGTGCCGCGGCCGGAATTCTTCACGGCATAGAGTGCAAGATCGGCGGCCATGAGCAATTCGTCGGCGTTTTTACCGTTGCCCGGTCCGATAGCGATGCCGATGCTGACTGCGGATCTGATGCTGTGGCCTTCGATCTCGTAGGGGCGGGCGACCGTCTCGACAAGCCTGCTCGCGATTTCCTGGAGTGTTGCGATAGACTCGAATGATGGAAGGACCACGGCAAACTCGTCGCCACCCAGGCGCGCCAAGGTGTCGCCGGAACGCAGTGAATTCTTCAGGCGCCGCGCGACGGCGACCAACAGCAGGTCGCCGAGGCGATGGCCAAGTGTGTCGTTGATAACCTTGAACCGGTCGAGATCGAGGAACATGACGGCAAAGTCGCCCCCCGTGGTGTTGCCACCGCTTCGGGCGCTGCTCAGCCGGTCGATGGTGGACCGGCAAATCCGCCGGTTCGGCAGCCCGGTGAGAGGGTCCTCCGAGGCAAGGCGTGCGATATAAGCCTCGGCCTGGGATCGTTTTGTGACATCGGTAAAAGTCTGCACGAAGCCGCCATCCGGCAGCGGAGCGCTTTGAATCTCGATCATCGCTCCGTCCGGCCGCGCATATTCGACCGCGCCGAACTCCTCTGCCGTCTCGGTAGCTTCTTTCACGCCATCCGTCGCGAAATCCAGTGTTTGAGGTCTGCCATTTTCAACGGGCTGATATGGCGCCAATTGATCGAACGTCGGCGGATGAGCAATGAATTCGTCGGGAAGTCCAAGCAATTCGCCGCATCGTTTGTTGATGATCGGAATTTGCCGATCTTTTGTCACCAGCATAATGCCTTGATTGATGTGCTCGAGCGTAAGATCGAGTTGTTTGGCTTTCAGCGCTGCGCGAGCCTCGCTGCGGAGGATTTGTTCCATGGCGCCGAGAATGATGAGCGTGAGCAGCAAACCGATTATGACGTTCGAGCGGAGGCTTGCCCACGACGGTTGCAGAACGTCGCTTTTGCGGACGCCGACACTCACCCAGACCGGGTAGCCATGCACCTTGCGCAACGCCATCAGCAGCGGTTCATGATTTTCCGCGTCGGTATATTCGAAAACAGCGTCACGCCCCTGTTGCATCTGCTGGGTCAGCACGGTGCCGTTCAGGTCCTGGCCGAGCGCAAAACGCCCAATCGCGCTACCGCCGCTGGATCGGACCACGCCATCGCTGCCGATCATTGCGATCGCGGCATCGCTGCCGAAGTCGATTTTGTTATAGAAGGTCGTAAAGTGCAGGGGATTGAGCGAGGCGACGATAACGCCGCCGAACGAGCCGTCGGAATTGTTGAAGCGGCGGGTGAGCTGAACCGACCATTGGCCACTGGCCCGGCCGATCAGCGGCTTGCTGATGAACAGATTGTCGCCCGTATCGTTGATTTGAGCACGGAAATGCTCCCGGTCAGCTACACTGAGCGGCGGGTCAGGCTGCGGTCCGGCTGTCGATGCGCGGATGATGCCCTTATCATCGACAATAGCGGCTTGCACGATGATGTCGCTGAGAACGTCCGTGGTCCGGATGATGGTGTTGTAATCGGTGGTGTCCTTGCGGGCTTCGACACTATGGCGAAGATAAAGCACCGCCTTGTCGACCTCATTCAAAGATCGAAGGACGTTCTCCTCAAACACCATCGCAAAATTCTGGTTTGTGCGCTCCGCTTCGCTCAGGTCGGTCCGGACACTTTCAAAATATTTTAGCGTCACGCCAGCCCAAAGCATGGCGATAATGATCGTGCCCAAAATTGCCGAGCTTCGCCTCTTGGCGATCAGCTTGGGCAGATGCGCAATGTGAAGTTTCACGAGAAAGTTCCCATTTATCAGGCACATCCTAGCTTTCGCGAGTTTCATGCGCCTTAACCCTGGGCCATGGGATGCCCGGGTGGAAAATAAAACCTTACCTCGATTGATTGATTTTGAATGAACGCGGCATCGACAAGCTTAAATATGAGTTATTTTTCGCACGATGGCCGTGTGGATGCCAGTTTCATCAACTTCCCGGCGAACCGAGATGCGCTGACAGATACTCAGGAAGCACCCCGGCATAAGGGGAGCGGGTCGAGATTCACTCCTCAATGCTTATTCCTGCGGAGCGCACGACGCCGCCCCAAAGCCCTGCTTGTTGGTCGATGAATTTACCCATAGCGGCCGTATCGAACGTGCTTGGCTCAACGAAGATCGCCTTGAGCCTGGCCTGCGTTTCGGGCTCCGCCATGGCGGCGACGATCGCCTGGTTGAGCTTGTTTCGAATTGCGGCCGGTGTTTTGGGTGGCGCCATCAGCGAATAGAATGTCGTGGAGATGAAGCCTGTCACGCCGCTCTCTTCGACCGTTGGGATCGCGGGAAGGAGGGCAACGCGGTTCTTTGTCGCGACGGCGATAATCGGGATATTGCCGCTACGGTAGAGCGGCATAACGGTTCCCAAATCGCAGAACATGACGTCGACATGTCCTCCGGCGAGATCGGTGACCGCCGGCTCGGCCCCGCGATAGGATACGTGCACGAGCTCCGTTCCCGTCCTGCTCTTGAAGAGCTCCATCGTCAGATGCGACGTCGAGCCGATGCCCTGCGACGCGTAGCTCAGTTTGTTCGGATTGGCTTTTGCGTAGGCTATTAGTTCTTCGACATTTTTGATCGGAAGACCATTTCGTACCGCAAGGACATTGGGTCCCATCGCCATGATCGCAACGGGCTCAAGGTTCGCCGGATCGTAGGTGAGATGCTTGAATAGCACCGCATTCGCCGTGATCACGTTCGGAGGCGTCGCCAGAAGCGTGTAGCCATCGGGTTCTGCATGCGCGACGGCGTCTGCCGCTATGTTGCTCGCGCCGCCCGTCCTGTTTTCGACGATAAACGATTTGCCCCAGAGTGCCTGTAAGTGGCCCGCGATAATACGTGCGGAAAGATCAACGCCGCCTCCTGCGGGCACGGACACGATGATTTTGACATCGCGGCTCGGATAATCGCTTTCATTGGCCCAGCCCGGCGTCTGGTCCATCAGCATAGCTGCTGCGCTGAGGAGGGCCGTTCGCCGATTCACGCCGTGCATACGAAACACTCCTCGTTGGTATGAAGCCTATCGACCGCTCACCAAATTCAGGACCTTCCAGTCGATCAAGGCCGCGATCGAAGGAGTCTCAGGCAATTTCAGCGATCCGTTAGAAATCCTGGGAACCTCACCGACGATTTGCTCCGTCATCGCCAGGAACCACGTCATCTCCGCGGGGACAGGCGGCTGTGCGATCGTGGCCGCGAATTGCAGGCCTGCGAGAGTCCCGGCAGCACTTTCACCCATCAGGCCGACGACGACGGTGCCGCCGCTTTGTTGCATCAGTTTTTGCATCGCGCGCGAATGAGAAAGGCCAAACCGTCCGGGTTTGACACTCAGCATCCGGGCGCCCTGTTCCTTGAACAGACGCGCGTCGCGCAATGATGTGCAACCGAAATCGACCAATATTGGCAATGGACTGTCTTGCTGAAGCTTGCGAAAGCTTTCGTCGGGAGCAAGTACACAGGGATCTTCCAGCAACGTTCCGCCGGCATCGGCGAGCGCGCGCGCATAGTCCAAGGCTTTGGCCGCCGGATAGGCGCCGTTTGCGTCGACATAAAAGCCAATGCCGTCACCGACTGCCGCGCGTACGGCATGAATGCCCGCTACGTCTGTTTCGAAGCCTTGACCGCCTTTGATTTTCAGCGTCCGGAAACCGTAGCGGGTGATCATGTCGGCAGCCTCGGCCGCCATGGCCTGAGGCGCCTGCCGCGTCACCGCCCAGGACAATTCGATGTTCGGTGTACCACCCCAGATCTGCCACAGCGGGCGGCTTTCGCGTGCTGCGTATAAGTCCCAACAGGCGTTGTCGATAAGCGTCTTGGCCGCGTGATTTTCCGGAACGCCGTCGAGGGCTTCTCGCACTTTCGCTGGATCGCTCAGATCGAGTTTCTTCAGGATGGGAACAAAAATGTCTTCGACCGCCGCAATCAGGCTGCGCGCAGTGACGCCGCACCAGGTCGGCTTCACCGTGATCTCGGCGGCGCCTTCCGCGCCGTTGTCCGACGTCAACCGCAGCAGCACGAACGGGGCCGCTTCTTCGACGATATCGCTCCAGCGCACCGGCCGCGTGTAACGCAACTGATAGGTATAGAGCTGGTGTTCGGCGAGCCGCACGGTCATCTGCGCCGACCTTAGTTTTCGGAGGCTTTGATGTCTTTGAGCAGCGGCCCCCATTTCGGCGCTTCCGCAGCGATGTAGTCGGTCAGACCTTGCGGCGACAGATAGTGCGGTTCGGCGCCGAGCTTGGCCAGCTCAGCGCGAATATCTTCGCGTTGGAGGGCTTTCTCCACCTCCTTGCTCAGCCGATCGATCACGGCGGGCGGCGTGCCGCGCGGTGCGAACAAGGCATACCAGGCGATCACGTCAAAGCCCGGGTAGCCGGCCTCGGCGATAGTCGGCACGTTCGGAACCAAGGGGCTGCGTTCGGCGCTGCCGATCGCCAGGGCACGCAACTGGCCGGCTTCGACCTGCGGCAGCAAAGCCGGCACCGTAAAGAACATGAAGGTGACGTTGCCGGAGAGGACGCCGGTTACCGCCTCGGGTCCACTCTTATAAGGAACGTGCGAAATATCGAGATTGGCCTTCGCCTTGAGAAGCTCTGCCGCCAGATAGCCTGACGTTCCGATGCCAGCGGAGGAATACGTCACGGTGTGCGGCTTGGCACGCGCCAGTTCGACGAGATCAGCAACCGTTTTGACCGGGAGTGTGCTGTTAACGACCAGAAGATTCGGTGCAACAGCGATCATCGCGACCGGCGGCACGTCGCGCATCGGATCGTAGCTCAAGTTCTTATAGAGATAAGGCCCGACCGAATGCGTCGGGCTTCCGCTCATGAGCAGCGTGTAGCCGTCGGGGTTTGAGTGCGCGACCAGGGCGCCGCCAATATTGCCACCGGCGCCCGGCTTGTCTTCGATCACGACAGGTTGCCCGAGCGCCGCCGCAAGCTTGTCGCCGACGAGTCGCGCAATGATGTCGGCTGCGCCGCCCGCGCCGAACGGCACGATCATCTGGATTGGACGGGATGGCCATTCGTCGGCGCGGGTGGGAATGGATGTCAGTGGCAAGCTCGTTAGCCAGGCAGCCAGTAGAAACAGAGCTCGTGTTTTCATCTTATTCTCTTCGCTCTTAGTGAAACGGTTCGGCCTGTATAATGAGGGGATCTGTCAGACCGCGAAGAAGCGTTGCTGGTTGGTCCATTCGGCGATGTTGTTAGCCTTGACCCATTCGGCCAATTCATCGTGGCGTGCCAGCCACACACCGGAGAAGCCGCGAATATATTTAAGGAGGCGATCGATCTGTGCCGCTATTAGTGGCCGGCCGCCGAAGTGGCAGTGAACAGTTATGTTGAGGAAGGCCGTCGGTTCATTGGCGTAAAGATAGTCGAACGTGTCCTTATAGACATCGTACCAATCGCGCGGACTGCCGCGTAGCACGCGGTGATCGGCAAAATCGGAATGCGGCAGCGCGACCAATGGCCCCTTCGCCGTCTGCACGCAAAACGGCAAATCGATATTGTTGTAGTCGCCGTACCAGAGAAAGCCTGCCTCGGCGATGAGCTCTTCGGTATGCGCCGTCGACGCCAATACGGGACTAAGCCATCCTTTCGGCGGCGCTCCGGTGAGCTTTTTGAAGACAGCGACGCACTTTTCGATGATGGCGCGTTCCTCGTCCTGCGATAAATAAGCCATCAGGGCGTCCTGCGTATAGGAATGCGCGGCAATCTCATGACCGGATTTCAGCATGCAGGCGACGGCATCCGGAGCAAGCTCCATGGAATGTGCGTTGGCGACAAAGGTCGATGGCACTTGATGCTCGTTGAGAATCTTGAGCAGCCGCCAGACACCGTTGCGGCCGCCATAGGTGCCCCAGGTCATGGCCGCGCGGTCATGCGTTCCTGGCTTTAGCGAGGTTGTCTGCACCGAAAATGGCGGGCCTTTATCGCCGGACCAGTTCTCCATAAGGCAGGTCATCGCCACCGCGATCCGCGCTCCGTTCGGCCAGGCAAATCCTTCGCGCTGCTTGATCGCTGTCGTCACACTGCGTCTCCTCTTCAATTCTTGCGCGCAGTTGCCGGATCGAATGCTTGGCAGGGAAAGCGCGGCGATGGATGCCGATATCGAAGCCCCCCGGCAAAATTGTCAAACGAAATCCAACAGCGTATGTAGGCCGCAGCCGAGCTCGATCCGGCAAGTCATATCGAGGCTCGCGTCAGAAACATGCCGGGAGGACCGTCGGTGGATCGTCGTGGTTGCATTCGTCTCGGGGCCGCCGCGATCGCGGCACAATTTCTGCCCGGCAGGACAGCCTTCGCTCAGTCGAAATATCCGCAGCAAACTATCCGTCTCATTGTTCCCTATCCGCCAGGCGGCGTTGTGGATGCGGTGGGACGCAACTGGGCCGAACGGACGCGGGCCGCGCTTGGGACAGTCATTGTCGAGAATGAGGGTGGGGGAGGTGGCACGATTGGCGCCGCCACAGTCGCGCATGCCACGCCCGATGGCTATACGCTTTTATTCGGCGATACGAGTTCGCAAATCATCGCGCCGTATCTGATGCTGCATCCTTCATACGATCCGTCGAAGGATTTCTCGGCGATTTCGATGATCGCGACATCTTCTACCGCAATCGTCGTTCACCCGAGCGTCCCGGCCAAGACTCTGCAAGAATTCATTCCGTACGCGCAGAGCCATCAGAAGGAGCTTTCCTATGCTTCCGCCGGCACCGGCACGGTGACGCATCTCGCCGGCGAACTGTTCAAACAGCTGATCAAGGCGCCCGATATCCTGCATGTGCCGTACCACGGCGCCGGGCCCGGCCTGATCGATCTGCTTGCCGGCACTGTGCCGATGATGACGCCGAATGTGACGAGCCAGGTCTTGAGCTATCACCGCGACGGAAAGATTCGCATTCTCGCGGTGTGTGCACCGGCGCCATTGAAAGCGGCACCGGAAATTCCGGCTGCAGTCGATACGCTCCCAGGTCCTTATCGTTCAGCTGACATGCGGCGTACTCGGACCGGCGGGCACACCTGCCCCGATCGTCGAGCAAATCTCCGCCGCCACTGCACAGGCGATTAAAAATGCCGATTTCGGGCGCGCCATGGAAGCCGCCGGCCTCGAGACCCGTACGGACGCAACCGCTGCCTCTGCCCAGGCCTATCTCGTCGCCGAGCGGGAGCGCCTTATTCCAATCATCAAGGCGGCAGGTCTGCAGCCTTCTTAATTTTGGTTGCGGTCCTGCTACTCGCTCTCGGGATATTTGCCGAGAAAGAGCGAGATAATGGCGCTAACGCCGAGGATAACGGCTGCCAGCAGTAAGGCGGAGTAATAGCTTCCGCTTGTTTGATAGAGCAGGCCGATGGCGAATGGACCAAATGCCGTGGCGGCGGTGACCAGAGAGAAAAGAACACCGTAGATGACTCCGTAGGATGCCACGCCGAAATATCGGCTCGTTAAATATCCCAGGATGTCCACTTCAGCGCCGACACCAAGTCCCATGCCAAGAGCGCCCACAATCAGCAATAGCGGGCTTGAAGACCATGCCAGACCAAGAAAGCTCGCCGCCGGAATAAGAAACATGACACTCGCGACGTAAGGCCCAGGAAACTTGTCGAGCAAGTAGCCGGAAAGCAATCGGCCGAGGATGACGGCTCCGCCGGCAACCGACAGCGCATCGGCAGCGAAGCTCTTGTCGACACCCCGGTCTGTCAGCAGCGCCGCCAAATGGGTGAGAAGTCCATTGATCGCCGTGACTGCGAAAAAGAAGATGAAGGCCAAGCTCCAGAATTGGTGCTTCGCCATGGCCTTCCGAATAACGGGCATTATGGGCGTCTTTTGTGAACGGCTTTCGGCGGCAAGTCCCGGGCGTTCGCGCACGATGGTCGCCATCATCGGCACAGCGACGAAGAGGATTGCTGCACCGATCGCGACATAAGCCCAGCGCCATCCGAAGTGCTGAAGAACGACCTGCACATATTGCGGCATAAGCAGGCCGCCCAGACCGACGCCGCTGATAGCGATGCCTAAGGCTAACCCGCGCCGTGTCTTGAACCATGACACGACTGCTTTGGAATAGGGTAGCGGCGTTTGCGCGACGCTGAAATTCCCGAAAGGATATAAAGCGGATAAATCAGCCAACTATTGGCCGGCGATAGAAATGCGAAGGCGGCCATCGTCGCCGACCAGGCCATGATCGCAGGAACCGAAACGACGCGGATGCCATAAAGATCGATGAGCCGGCCGTAAATGGGCGTGCATGCCATGGCAAAGATGTTGCCGATCAGGAAGGCCAGTCCAATCTCGGAACGGGAGATTCCGATCGCCTCGACAGTCGGTTTAAGCAGGATCGAGAAGGCGAATATCTTGATAGAACCGGAGCCGACGATCAGACCGACCAGGGATCCGATAACGACAAGCCAACGTCTGTCTTCGCCGAACATTGTCGCCTCCCTGTCTTCGATACGGATTTTATTGTTGCGCTTTTTTTGCGTTTGGCAGAGGCGAGCCCTATCCGCCTCGTGACAACATCTGAGCTGCATTCCGTCCGACGATGGCATTGCGATCATCGGATGCCAGGTCTTCCAGTTGGTCTATCAGGACAAAAGGGTTCACATCGCCGACAGGAAAGTCGGAGCCGAGTACCAAACGATCGGCGCCGACAGTTTCGATAAGACGGCGCAGGGCGACTGGATCATAGACACAGGTATCGAAGTAAAACCTGCGCAGGTAATCGCTCGGAAGACCTTTTATATTGCTCGCGCTGGTGGGCATGTTGGTTACGTTTCGATCGAGACGGCCCATATACAGCGGCGCGTATCCGCCGCCATGCGTGACGACGATCCTTGCGTCCGGAAAGCGGTCCAGAACTCCTTCGTAAATCAGGCAGGCAATGACTTTCACTTCCTCCAAGGGTTGGCCCACAGAATTCCAGAGGCTGAATTTCTGAAACCACGGGTCGCGAACGCCGTCAGGATGGATGAAGGTGATCAGTTTATGCCTATCGACGAAGCTCCAGTAATCGTTGAAACGGGGTTCGCCGAGATAGACGCCATTCACGGCCGCGGGCGCGTTGACGATGGTGAAGTCATGTTCGGCGCGGCATCGCTCCAGTTCGGCAAGTGAAGCAGCAACGTCCTGGAACGGCAGAATTGCCGACCCGATGAAGCGTTGTGGGTACGCATTCACCCATCCGGCCATGGCGTCATTCATCAGGCGGCAGAGTTTTGCCTCCTCGCTCGCGCTCGCCCAGAATGTTCCCTGTACGACCGTGCTGGATGACAGGACGTGCACATCGATACCCCGGCGATCCATCTCTGCGACATGCAATTCGGGCTCTAACTGGAGACCGTAATTTTTCGCTCGCCGCGAACCTGGCGGCCGCTCTTGCGGTGGCCGCGCGCCGAATCCCGTCAGGACAACTTTGTCCTCGGCGAGCGTCATGAGCTCCGGGTGCAGGATATGTGTATGGAAGTCGATCCGGGTATCGCCGGCGAGGGGGGATGTCACCATCGTTCGGACTTTGCTTGCCCTAACTCAACTGACGATACGCGCCAGGTCCGGACGCTCGTCGACCAAGAGGTGAACATCCTCCTTTGGCGGCGTCGCCAGGAATTCCGGCAACGCCGCAACCCAATGCTGATTGCCGAACAGCGGCTCCCAGATGCGCGGCTGCCAGGAATCATCGAGGCAATCGGGATCTGCCGAATATTCGGCTTCGCCGCCGGCAGGCGATTCAATGTAGAAATATAGTGTCGACGAAATACGGTGGCGGCCAAGGCCAAGCTTGCTCTGCCAGCCCTTGCGCTGCATGTCGTTGGCGCCGGCGAGCAGTTCGTCGAGATTTTCAACGCCGAAAGAGATGTGCAGAAATTGCGCCTTGCCGGTGCGCGCCCAGAAAATATTGTGGTGGTCGCTGCGTCCTTCCGCACGAAAGAACACGCCACGATCGCGCGCGACATCGGTGATGCGGAATTTCAGACGGTCGCGGTAAAAGCCGACCGGTTTGTCGAGATCACTGCAGCCGAAAACCACATGGTAGATCAACTGCGGCGTCGCCTTGTCGTACCACGCCCGATGTTTGTTCCATCGCGCACTGCGGCCGGGTGAGTTGACCGGATCATCTTTCGCCTGGAGGGGCTGCCGCTCGAAGAGCCGGAAGCCGACCGCCAAGCCCAGATCGTCGGCACTATGCAACGTGCCGTCAGCATCCTTGGTAACAGTACGATCTTTTTTCAGTTCTGTTTCGATCTCGCTGAGATCCTGCGCGGTGCTGACACCCCAGATCACTTCCCTGATGCCGGGTCCGGGGCTGTAGGCGGGTGGCAAGGACGGATCGTCGGATTTTTTCACGACGACAAACGACCCCTCGGGCAGACGATAAGTAATGACATCGTCCGACCGTGAGACGACCTTTAATCCGAAGTCGGTGAAAAACTTGTCGCAGAGCTTGAGGTCATCGACCCCGAAGATCGCGGTCTGCACTCCATTGATCGGCATTTGAGTTACCTCCTCGATCGCGTTCGATCCCGCTCTCGCACTTTGTGGGCCCGTGAGCAGACCTTCATCGTGCTGTCTTCAAATTGGTTCGGCCATGCGCAGCTCGTGGGGCCGAGGCTTCGGATCGCGAAAGGCATCGCGCATGCGGGCGTTTCGCGCGGCGCAAGCCTCGGGGTCGTCGATATTGCCCTCACGGCCAACTTGCCGCGATGTGTCCTGGACGAATTTGCAGCGCTCGTAGCGCCGCGCCATGAACTGCGCCAGAACGTCTTCGCCGGACAAGCCGCGCCCTATCAGTTCGGCCAGAACGCATGCGTCCTCTATTGCCATCGTGGCGCCTTGTGACACGTGAGGGCCGGACGCGTGTGCAGCGTCTCCGATCAGGAGAACGCGCTCCCGGAACCATGGTGGCGGCAAGATGACTTCTTCGATCGGCCCGTAAATGACATCCGAAGGATCGTTTATCTGATCCCGAATCTTCGCCACGAGCGGAGCGGTAAAGGGATTCAGCCGTTCGCGCAGCAGCCGATCCAGTTGTTCGGGTGGCATCCGGGGATTGTCAGGCTCGTTTGTGACCAGCAACAGGTACATTTGATCGCTGCTCACAGGCATCAAGCCGGCTTTGACGCCGACCCCATAATACATGATCTGATGATCGACTTCCGGCAGGCGCGGCAGCGTAAAACGCCACACCCCATGCCCGGTGAACTGCGGCACGTATGCCGCACCAAAAATCATTTCGCGCACGTGAGAGCGGATACCGTCTGCACCGACGACAAGATCGTAAGTTTCCTTTGCGCCATCGCTGAGTACGACGTCGGCGCGGTCATCAAAAGACGTGATGGAGTCGACTGTTAATCCAAGCCTGATCCGCGCGCCTCCGTCTTCGGCCGCTTTCGTCAGAATACGGTGCAGCGCGATGCGCGGTAATCCGTTGACTGCTGGTATGGTCGGTCCGGCGATGCGCAAAAGCTTCATCCGGCCGATGTAACCGCCGGCAGCGTCGTACATCACATAGTCGTCAATCTGAAATCCTTGGGCCAGGCATTCATCGAGCAAACCGAGGTCGCGCAGGGCACGGAGCGCGTTACCGGGCTGAATGATGCCGACCCCGAGGACGCCGGCTTCCGGCTTTAGCTCAATTACCTCCGCGTTCAGGCCTTGCCGGGCTAAAGCCACCGCAAGCGTAAGGCCGCCGATACCGCCCCCCACAATCAGCACGCGTTTAAAGGGATTCATGATCAGGTCCCATTTGGCTTAAAGATTATTCCGAAAAATAGGAATTCGTCAATGAGTGAGCTTGCTCCCCTTGAAAGCACGCGGTTTGTGACGCGCACTTCGAAGTGCGCGGCTAAGGTGAATGCGCTGAAAGCGGATTGAAGATATGAGCTGGCTTCAGGGCGAGACCTCTTCCAGCAGCCGGGAATTGGTGTCGACGACCAGGGCCAGCACCAGGATGCCCGCTAAAACTGCTACCGCTCCCAATGCAATGAAAACCCAGTTCACGCCTTGAGAGATCAGGATCGCGGCGACGATGTTCGGGCCGACAATCGAGGCGATGCGCGCCCAGGACGACGCCGCTGCTGCTCCAAAAGCGCGAATTCGCGTCGGATAGATTTCCGGCGTGTAAACGTATGCGCCTATGGAAGTGAAAGAGATGAAGAAGTAAGCGGCCGATACCAGCACAGCAACACTTGTTATGTTTGCAGAGAATGCCGCCCCGAGGCCTAGCAGAAGCAGCCCACTGGCGAGGAAAACCGTCGTGAACAGCGTCCTGCGGCTGATGCGATCGATAAGCAGCGTGCAAGCGATTGTCCCCAACAGGCCAGACGCCGAAGTCACGAAGTTGAGCTGCAAGGCGCTCGCGACATCAAGGTGATAAAAGCTTCGATACATTTGCGGCAGCCACGCCGCGATACCAAAATTGACAAGAGAGGTCGCGAACCAGATCACCCATGCGCTGAGAGTCCGGCGCAGGTAAGTGGTTCCGAATAGATCGCTGAGAGAGGCGCGCTGTTGCGGCTGAAGGGGGATCGGCGTCACCGGTAACGATGCACTGCCCGGGGTTTCTTTTTCGATTCTGGCGACGGCGGCAGTCGCTTCGGAAAGCCGCCCTTTATTGACCAGCCAACGCGGCGATTTGGGCAGCGATGCGCGCAGAAACAAGATCAGCAGGGCCGGTACGGCTCCTATGACAAACAGAAACTGCCAACCGAGATGCGGCACGACCCAAAGGGCCAACAGACCGCAACCGGCAAGACCGAAAGCAAACAGCACCTGATAGTACAGGATCGATTGGCCTCTGCCCTTGGCCTTCGATACTTCGCCGATATAAGTCGCTGCGACCGGAAGTTCACCGCCGAGACCGATGCCTTGCAGGAAGCGAAAGACAAGGAAAGACTTCGAAATCCCACGCCGCGGCGCAGGCGAGGCTCAAAATTGAAAAGAGCGCAATCGACCACACCATCGCCGGCATTCTTCCAAACTTTTCTGCGACCCAACCGAAGACGAGAGCGCCGACGAGTTGCCCAAGAAATCCGGAGGAGATCAGAAGGCCGATTTTTTGCGGGTTGAGTCCCCAAAGTGGCGCCAGTACAGGCACTACATACGCAACCGCCAGCAGATCCAGGCCATCGAAAAAGGTAGCCGCGCCGATGATGGCGCGCGCCTTTCGATGCCATGGGCCGTAGGGAATCCGTTCAAGCCGCCCGATGATTTCGCCAGCATCTTCGGCGACCACAGGCCCGTGCATATTCTGTTGCATGAGCATTTTCCCCCGTGCGAAGGTCTCTTGTTCTGCCAAGAGCCGACCCGCTCACTCCCTGGCATTTACGGTCGGGCGGACACGCCAGCCGTAATTTTTTCTTACTGTGAAATATTCCTATAAATAGGAATAGGTCAACCACCAGCTTTTGGAAAAAAACCGGCATTCCGGGTATTGCTCTTCTGACGGGTGTGGGCACGAGGCGGCTTTGCAGCAAAAATCACGTCGAAGAATGGCAACCGGGGCAAAGCCCGTCCGGCGGCGTTCCCAGGGCAGGCCCTCGTCAGCAGTCGCTGTCGGTCAGAAGGGCCTGATCGCTGCGGTCCGTGAAGGCTTGAAGGAGACCCCACCCGGCGAATTGACCTTCCTTCAAATTTCGAAACTGGCTGGCGTCGATCAGCGGCTGATCCGCTATTACTTCAAGGAGCTTTCTGATCTTTTGCGGGCGGCTGCGGTCGAAGTCATGCAGGAGCTGAGGGCAAGTTTTGCGGCCGCTCACCATCAAAGCGGTTCGCCGCGCGAGCGCATCCGCCGCCATGTGAAGGTATTTCTCGCGCACTTTGGCGATAATCCACACTACCATCGTCTGGTCGTTGACTATCTTATCACCAAGCAAGGCGCCGATCGCGAAGCGGCCCTGAATGGTTTTCGGACGTCTATTAAAGAACTGGAATTCGCGCTGAACGAGGCGCGTCAGGCCAATGGCTTACGCTCGATGGATGCGCGTCTCGCTCATGTCATGAGCGCGGCGCTGTGCGAGTTCTTGTTCAGCGCCAAGCCCGTATTCCTTTCGCTGTTCGGTCAGCAGGCGGGTTCTTCGGCATTCCAAAGCCAGTATTGCGATCTGATCGTCGATCTCTTGATTGGGGCTACGTCCGCTAGCGGGTAACTGTAGAAAGCGGCGGGTTCATCGAATAGATTGAAGAAATACGGGCGGCGCCGAGTGTACGACGACGCTCAGGAAGCGCTTGGTAAAGGGGAGGAAGGAGCCGTGAAAAGGCTACTCATAAGCCGAAGCGCTTTTTTCGTATTTATTCTGTTCGCGGGCTCCGCTGCTGCACAAGTCAGCCCACCGGCGTCTGACCAGGCGCTCGGAGAATTGCGGAGTGACGTGCAGGGCAGGGCCGATCATCAGGCCTATCCCATTGCTGGCATCGATGCCGCACAAGTTCGCGACGTTCTGGCGAGTCTCAAAAGCACAGACTCCGATGAATGGGCCCGCGCCTGGGCGGTCATGGGCCAGCGCAATGTCGACGCGTCGCGCGCAGCGAGCGATCCGGATGTGAAGAAACGCAATTTGTATCAGGCCTGGCTCGACTTTCAGTTCGGCGCCTGGCCGGCGCAGAATACCGCGGGCAAGCGTGCCGACTATGCGAAGGCGATCGACGCGTATCGCGACTACGGCAAATTGCTCGATCCATCAGTCGAAACGGTGCACATCCCATTTGAAGGCAAAGAAATCGTTGGCCTCCTGCGTCTGCCGCACGGACTCACGCGGGCGCCGGTTGTCGTGAGCATCGGTGGTCTCGATGAATATAAGGAATATGGGATCGAGCACGGCAGCATTGCTTTCACGCGCGCAGGCCTCGGCGTGTTTGCGATCGATATGCCGGGAACTGGGGAGTCAGGCGTGCCGATGGAGGTGGGCAGCGAGCGCATGATTAGCGCAGTCATCTCCTATCTCGGCACGCGCACCGATGTGGATCCGCGGCGTATAGCGGTTTTGGGCACCAGCGCCGGCGGATATTGGTCAGCGCTCGCCGGCTATACAGAGCGTCAGCGCTTACGGGCGGTCGTTGTGCGCGGCGGGCCGATCCATGGTTATTTTCAAGCCGACTGGCAGCGCAAATCGTGGCCCACGAAAGAATACCTTTTCGGCCTCAAGGAGGCTCGAATGTTCGTGTACGGTTTCAAGGCTGGTGAGGAAGATGCCTTTCTCCAGAAGCTGGCGACGTTTTCGCTCGAGAACTCGCGGCATCCTGCAACAGCCGTCAGCGCCCATGTTGGTGGTGAACGGCGAGAAAGACACTCAGGTGCCCATCGCCGATCTCTATCTCTTGCTGCGGACCGGCACACCCAAGTTTGCCTGGGTTAATCCGGAAGGCGGACATATCGGGCGCTCAAAGGATTTTTCCGAAGATCTTGTTACTGAACAGGTTATCGTACCGTGGTTGACGACCATGCTGGCGCCGAACTCGTAACCGCAAAAAAGCGGTGTCGTTCTTCCGCTATCGGGTTAGTGCGGCAGATAGGCTTCGGTATAGAGCTTCGACATGTCAGGTTCACTTTCGAGCAGCTTCATTTCGCTGAACGATCGCTTCAGAGTCGAGAGTGACTCGGCATCGAAGCGGCAATCCTTCGTGTACATCCCGATGACGAGATCGTATTCGCGCGACATCACGGTTTCGTCGAAATGAGTGATGCTGCTTTCGATCTTGACCGTCTCGGCTTTGTGCGCACGCATATAGTCGACAGTCTCGATCCAGGCCGCGACGAAGGCGCGCACCGCGTCCGGATTCTTCGCCGCCAGCGCGTTTGAAGCGAACAGAACCCCCGATGCGACGTTGCCCTCATACGTCGAGACCGGGGCGAGCAGGCGTCCTTCTTTGGTTTCTTCGTAGAAGAGGAATTGTGTTGCGTTGCCGATCACGGCATCGACCAGGTGCGTGCGCAGCGCGGCGAGTGCAGGCCCTGGGCCGCCGCCAATCGCGACTGTCTTCACGCCGTTCTCGCCCCAGCCTTGGCTACGCGCCAACTCGTGGCCGGACCAGTCACTGAACGAGCCGGGGCTCGAAACACCGATGACTTTGCCCTTGAGGTCGGCGAGCGACTTAACGGGCGAGTCCCATGGCAGGCCAATGCCGAGAAATGGCGCCGTTGTTGCGCTTTCGCAGACCCCGATCATCGGCGCGCCTTTCGCGACGAAGGCCGTCTCGGTGCCGGCGCCGTCGGCGATGTCGAGCGCGCCCGCAGTCATCGCCTGCACCATTTTGCTACCGCCGCCGAAATCGGTGATCGTGAGGTCGAGGCCGTGCTTCTTGAAGATACCGAGCTTGTCGCCGACGTTGACCGGGATGATGGCATCGGAAACTGACGAGGCTTTGCCGACAGTCAGGCTCGTGTCGGCAGCGGCAACGGGTGTCGCAGCGGCGGGGACCAACGCGATGGCGATGATCGCGGCGAATGACGCGTGTTGAAGCAATGCCATCACCACCAATCGTCCTCCCAGCGTGGGCGCTTTGCACGGCGCACTTGCGCCTAAGCTATCGAATTCCGCGGTCTGGCGCGAGCGAAGCCTGGTCTTGCCAGCGGCCGCCGGCGCCGGAATGATACCCTAAACGGCGAGGCTCGGACCGGAGGGTTCTCCGCGATCATCGCCCGGCAGAATGGGAGGAAACATGGCCAATCTGAAGCTCAGTCTCGCCATTACCAACAATCCGCGTACCCGACCGATCGTCGATGGGCGCGTCACGGTGGCCGGCATTGATTTCGCCATCACCGTTCTCGGCCCAGCGGAAATGTTCTGGCGTCAGCTTAGCTTCGCCGAGTTCGACGTTTCCGAAATGTCGATGTCGGAACTGATGATGATTCGCGCCCGCGGCGATGAACGGTTCATCGGCATGCCAGTGTTCACGACGCGGCGCTTCTACCATACCGGCATCCTGGTGCGTAAGGATGCAGGCATCGACAGTCCTGCCGGGCTCAAGGGCAGGCGCATCGGCGTCCCGGAATACATACAGACTTCGGCGCTGTGGACCCGCGGCGTGCTCGAAAACGAGTTCAGCGTCGCGCCGTCCGACATGACTTTCTTCATGGAACGTCTGCCCGAGCGCTGCCATGCCGGCGCGATCGGCTTCAAGGCGCCGCCCGGTGTCACCGTCAACCATATTCCGCCGGAAAAGAGTATCGCTTCGATGCTGCTCGCCGGCGAACTCGATGCCTGCATGTCCTATATCGGGCGCCAAAACGTGGTCGACCGCAGCAATACCGATCTCGCCAGTCATCCGGACATTAAGCCATTATTCGCGGACCCGGCCGCCGAGGGCATTCGTTACTACAACAAGACCGGCGTATTCCCGATCAATCACGGCATGGCCGTCAAGCGGGCGGTATTCGAGCAGTATCCATGGCTGGCGATCAATATTCTCAGTGCGTTCAAGGAGGCGAACGATATTGCCGAGTCCGAACGTCGGGAGCATGTCGCCTATCATCTCGAAACCGGACTGCTGCCGCCGGACTATCGCAAGGCAATCGCGATGCCGCTCATTACGCACGGGCTTAAGGCCAATCGCGCGACGCTGGAAACGGCGGCCAAATATTCTAACCAGCAGGGTCTGACGCCGCGCGTCATGCCGATGAACGAGCTGTTCGCGCCGAACGTGCTGGAGTCGTAGAGCGAAGACACGACACAGCGAGCGAAATCCCGCCAGTGAAGGCTTAGCCAGTGCGCCTAGCGGTCGTCGTCGATCAATGTCAGGTCCGAGCGGAACAAAAGAGCCGATGCCAGGACCAGTACGCCGATTAAACCGCTGAACAGATAAATGTTGTGCACCGAGTGAGCCAGCGCGTCGAGGACGCCTTGTATCCCGGGGATGGCGGCAATCTTCTGGGGGCCTTCCTGGAGCAGGTGGACGAAGTCGGCGCCGTTGAACGAGCCATGGTTCGCGAGGCCCGCGTTAAAGATGCCCCCGAACACCGCGCTGCCAAATGATTGCCCGATCAGGCGGGAGAAAAACACGCTCGACAGTGCCGCGCCGCGCTGAGTCCAATCGACATTGGCCTGGAGCGCGATCACAGAGGAAACGTTGGTAATGCCCATGCCCAAACCGACGAGGCCCACCGCGATTATAGGATGCAGCGGATTAGCGCCGGGATGGAGCAATATCAGCAATACGCTTCCGACCACCAGAATGACGCCGCCGATGGCGGACGAAAAACGATAGGGCATGCGAAGCACGAGACGGCTGCCGACGTAACCGCCAAAGGGCGTGAGGACCGAGATGGTTCCGAGCGCCACACCGGAGACGATTGTGCTCGATCCCATCAAGCCTTGCATGTAAACGGGCAGAAATCCGATCACCGCCATTGTGATCGCTCCATTGGCGACGCCGACCCAGTTGCCGGCCGCGATGATGCGGCTGCGATACAATCGCACCGGAATCATCGGCTCGGCTATCCGGCTCTCATAGAATATGAGCGCACCGAGCAATATGTCGAAGGCGCAGAACGCCAAGGTCAGAGCACCGAGGCTCAACGTCTCGGCGTGCATCAAGGCAACCATGATGATCAAGGTCGCCGAAGCCATCAGCACTGCACCGATGTAATCGATACGGTGCTTTCGTTTCTGTACATTTTCCTTGAGTGCGATGATCAACAGCACAGCGGCGATGATCCCGAGCGGGACGTTGATCCAGAACACCGCCTTCCAGCTGATGTAGGTCGCAATCAATCCGCCGACCATCGGCCCGATGACCGCCGCGCTGCCGAATGTGCTCGAAATATAACCCTGCACCCTGGCACGGGCTGCGCCGCTGTAGATGTCGGCAACGACGGCTTGCGAGACCGGAATCAGGGCGCCGGCGCCAATGCCCTGGATAATGCGAAACACGATCAGCGACATCATGCTCCATGCCAGTCCGCACAGCACGGAGCCGACAAGAAAAACACCGATCCCGAACAACAGCACAGGCTTTCTGCCGTAGATATCGGCGAGACGCCCATAAATCGGAATAAGGATGGCTTGAGTCAGCAGATAAGCGCCGAAAATCCAGCTGAAGAGATCGATGCCACCCAGCGCCCCAACAATGGTCGGCATGGCCGTGGCGACGATCGTTCCCTCGATCGCGGCCATGAAGATCGTCGATAACGCCGCGATGAACACCAAGGAGCGATGCGGCGGGGGTCCGGCGTCTGCCGCGCGATCCCCGGATGGCGGAATTGGACTCGTTTGGGGACGAGTTTCGACGTCTGTCGCAATGTCCATCGTCACGCCGGATTAGGCCTGGCCATACCGCGCCCCGGGAGCGGCGACGCCTTCCGCGAAATGGCTCCCGCTGAAGGCTTTTTCAAGCCGAACGAGAGATACATTTGTCTTCTTGGCAGCGGAGTCGCGGCTTGTCCAGCATTGCAGCTCTGCACGGCGCTCGTGTCAGGAACTCCACCCGAAACGGTGGGACAGTTATTTCCTGGTTATATGTTCGACCTGAGATTGCCGTCGTCGCTACTGCGGCACAGCACCGCTGGCGCGAATGATGGCACCCCACTTGTCCCATTCGCTTTTTACAAAACCCTGAAGGTACGCCGGTGAGCGCTGTTCGGGAGGCGCGAGCGTTGCCGCGACTTCACTCAAACGCTCCGACATGCCGGGCGAATTCATTGCTGCAACGGCTGATGCATTGAGCTTTTCCACGACATCTTTCGGTGTATGGGCAGGTACAAACAGCGCTGCCCATGTTGACGCCGCCATCGCCGGGTAGCCCTTCTCGGCCATCGTCGGCAGGTCCGGCAGCGCCGGCGAGCGGGATGAAGACAGGTTGGCAATACCTTTAACGGTGCCACTCTTGATGCTCTGGACTGCCGTCACGGCGATATCGCAGATGAAATCGATCCGGCCTGCGAGGAGGTCCTGCATGGCAGGACCGGTACCGCGATAAGGCACATGCAGGAACTGAGCGCCGATGGCGTGCTCAAGCATCGCGCAGCCAAGATGCGATGCCGAGCCGACGCCGGCCGATCCGTAACTCAGCTTTCCGGGATTGGCTTTCGCGTACGAAACGAATTCCTCGATCGAGTTTGCCGGAAAATCTTTACGCGCGATCAGAATGAGCGGTATTTGCGCGATGAGTGCAACGTCCTCAAAATCGCTCTGTGGATTGTAGGGAGGATTGGCGGCGAAAAGCTGCGGGTTGGCATGAGTCGCAACAGTGCCGAGAAGGGCGGTATAGCCGTCGGCCGCGGCGTGAACGACGTGCTGTCCTCCGACGATGCCGCCGCCGCCACCCATATTTTCCACGATCACCGATTGTCCGAGCGATGGACTCATGCGTTCGGCGACGATCCGCGTCAGCACGTCAATCGGGCCGCCGGCTGCTGCGGCAACCACCACGGTCACCGAGCGAGACGGATAATCGCTGGCCCAAACGATATTGCTTACCAGCAAAAGAGCTATCGCCAGCCCCAAGCGCTTCATTGCAAACCCCTGAAAGATTCCATCCGACAACAGCGTATGAGAGCGGGCGAGCTGACGCAATTCCGCGCTCTGCTACGCATTCTTTTGACGCTCCGGGATATATCCGATCGCCTCGACCTCAAGCCCGCAGTCCATCGGCATGCCGCCGGCCTGAAGCCGCGTTCGAGCAGGCAGTGTCTGCTGCAAACTGAAATATCGCCGGTACACCCGATCGAAGACCGGAGCGTCGCTCTGGCTTTTGAGCCATACATTCACCTTCAGGAGATGGTCCATGGTCGAGCCCGCCGCTTCGACGATCTCCTTAAGGTGATCCATGACGACAGTCGCTTGTTCTTCAAAGGGCATATCGGGAAACTTCGGCAGCGGGTTTCCGCTTGCGCGGGCAGTCCGGAGTTGCGAGGCGAACAACTCCCGGAACGGAGGGATGCCAGACACGAACAAGAGGTCGCCGTAACGAACCGCCATATTCAACGGAACGCCGAGATCGGGGACGTTACTCTCAACGACGGCTTTCTCCGCCACGCTCAGTTGCCTTCCGCCGATTTGGGTGCGGCGTCGGGATTCCACTGGCCGCGGCGCATCCGCGAGATCTTCACCGACTTGAAAGCGCCTGCGTTCCGCAGCGGTTCATTGGCCGAGAAAGCTTCGGCCGCCGCACGGTCGGGCACGTTGATGATAAGGACGCTGCCGATACGCTCGTCGGAATTATCGGCGAGCGTCGCGCCACCCAGCACGAGGATGTCCTTATGCTTCTCCAGATAGTCAAAGTGGCTCTGTCTGGCGCGCGCCCGGGCCGCCGCGCCGTCGGGACCGTCTTCCTGATAGATGATGTAGAGCATTGTCTCTGCCTGCGTCGTGACTTTTCCAGATGTTACTTCAATCGGTAGAAGAAGCCACCAATGCGCTCAAGAGGAATCGTGGGCCTCTCTACCCCGCGATCGCCTCGAGCCTGCGCTTCACGACCGCAGGTCCCATGCTCCCAATCACAACGAAAACGATCGCCATCGCGCTGGCAATGAACGTGAACACGCCGATGGTGCCGTAATTGCCGAGCAGGAAGGCGATAATGAAGCCGGAAAAGATCGCGCCGAACCGGCTCCAGGAATAAACGAAGCCGATAGCCTGGGCGCGGATTCGCGTCGGGTAAAGTTCGGCCTGATAGGCGTGGAACGAGAACGACATCCAGTTGTTGCACAGCGTGATCAGAAGCCCACAAACGATTACGCCTTCCGGCGTGGTTTGCTGCGCAAACAGCAAGCCGAATACGGCGATGCCGATCGCGGCCCATGCGATCTGCCATTTACGCTCAAAACGATCGGCAAACAGTACGCCGACCAGAGGGCCGATTGGCGCGGCAATCGCGATGATGAAGGTGTAAGCCAGCGACTTTGTCACCTCGATGTGCTGCGAGATCAGGAGCTGCGGCACCCAGCTCGAAAAGCCGTAATAGCCGACAGTCTGGAACAGGTTGTAGATCACCAGCATGATCGTGCGGTTGCGATAGTCCGGGCTCCAAATCTCCATCCATGAGCCGGCCTTTTGCTCGGTCTCGCCCTCGATGATTTGGGGCGGCGGCAGATCGTGGCCGAGATCGGCGCGGATTTTTTGCTCAAGCGCCGAGACGATGGCGTCAGCTTCCGCTTTGCGGCCGTGCTGCTCCAGCCAGCGCGCCAACTCTGGCAGGCTGCGCCGGATCCACCAGATCACCATCGCGCCGATCGAACCGATAATGACAACCCAGCGCCAGCCGTCGATGCCAAAGATCGTCATCGGCACCAGTTGCCAGGCGATGAAGGCGACCACGGGGACTGCGGTAAACATCACGAATTGATTGTAGGCGAACGCCGGCCCGCGCTGGTCCTTCGGCACCAGCTCGGAGACGTAGGTGTCAACGTTTACCAGCTCGACGCCGAGTCCGATGCTGGCGATGAAACGCCAGAGATTGATGGTCTCGGGCGTGTTCTGGAATGCCATGATCAATGCACCGAGCGAATACCACAGCAGTGCAAAGGTGAAGATAGAACGGCGGCCGAACCGGTCAGACAGATAACTGAACACCAGCGTGCCGATGAACAGCCCGGCAAACAGCGCGGCGACGAAGCTCGCGAAGCCTTGCAGATCGAACAGGCCCTGCGTGGTCGGGGTGAACAGCTTGGCCTTGAACAGGCCGATCGCGATGTAGGCGGTGAAGAACAGATCGTAGAACTCGAACCAGCCGCCGAGCGAAACCAGGGTCACCAGCCAGCGCGTGTGCCGTGAGGGCGGCAGGCGGTCAAGCCGCGCTGCAACCGTAACCGTCGTATCCGCCATGACGTGCCTGCCCCTGCAGCTTTATTGGCGCCCTTGTGTTTTTACTCGGTTCGGGCGCGCAACTTTATCAAGTCCGCACGCAACCCTGTCAATCAGCGGGGGTTCGTTTACTCCGCCGCCGCCGACCGCTACGGTTTTGTCGATGACAGCTACAACGACACCAGAAGTGACGACGCCGGACGTGCAACCGCAGAGCAGCCGCGGCCTCGCCGAGGCGACGCGGCTGATCATCGCAGCCTCGCTCGGGAACGCGCTCGAGTTTTATGAAATCCTGGTCTACGGCTATTTCGCTATCGTCATCGCCAAGGTGTTTTTCCCAACCGCTGATGAGGCGGTCTCGCTCTTGGTCACGTACGGGACATTCGGCGCGTCGTTCCTCGCGCGTCCGGTCGGCGCGATCTTTCTCGGCGCCTATGGCGACCGCAAAGGCCGCAAGGCAGCGCTGGCGCTGTCGATCCTGCTGATGACCGTCGGCACCGGCCTGATGACGCTGATGCCGAGCTACAACACGCTGGGGCTGTTATCGCCGGCATTGGTGATCGCGGCGCGATTGCTGCAGGGCTTTTCGGTCGGCGGCGAGTTCGCCAGTTCGACTGCGTTTCTGGTCGAGCACCGGCCGGACCGCGCCGGCTTCTTCGCGAGCTGGCAATGGTCGAGCCAGGGCCTCGCGGCGTTGATCGCGACCGGTTTCGGTGTGCTGCTGACCAATACAATGTCGGCGGCCGACTTGCAGGCCTGGGGCTGGCGTATTCCGTTCGCATTCGGACTGCTGATCGGGCCGATCGGCTACTACGTGCGAAGCCACATGGCGGAGACGCCGGAATTCGTCGAAGCCGGCGCCGCGCGCACTCCGATACGCGATCTCCTGGTCAACCAATGGGATCGCCTTTTGCTCGCCACCGGCGCCGTCGTCATCTCCAACAGCTCGCAATACATGATCGTGTACATGCCGACTTACGCGATCAAGGAATTGCACCTGTCGCAATCGGTCGGCTTCACCGCGGCGCTGTTGGCGGCCGCCTTGCAAACCGTGGTCGTGCCTTTTGTCGGCATCTGGGTCGACAAGGTCGGCCAGACCCCGGTGATGATCGGGGCCGCGGTGCTGTTTGCCGTCACCGCTTACCCAGCCTTTGCGCTGCTCGGCGCCAATGCGTCGCTCGCGGTGCTGGTGGCGATGGTGTGCTGGCTTAGTCTGCTGAAATCGTTCTACAGCGGTGCGCTGCCCTCGCTGATGGCAAGAGTGTTTCCGACGTCGACACGGGTTTCCGGGATGTCGCTCAGCTATAATGCCGGCGTCGCGATCTTCGGCGGCTTCGCGCCATTCTTCGCGCAGTCGCTGATCAATCTCACCGGCTCGAAGCTGGCGCCGAGCTATTATATGATAGGGACGGCGCTCCTCAGCCTCGCGGCGATCGTCGCGCTTCGTCAACGGTATCGGCTCTGATCATGGAAATTTTGATTGTCGGCGGTGGCATAGGCGGCTTGACGCTGGCGCTGTCGGTTCATGCGGCGAATTCCGGTGCGCGGATAAAAGTGTTCGAGGCCGCGCCGGACATCCGCGCGCTCGGGGTTGGCATCAATATCGGGCCGCACGCGGTGAAGGAACTGAGCGCGCTCGGCCTTGAGGACGCGCTGGCCGCGGTGGCCTGCCTGCCGCAGGACTACGCGTTCTTCACGCGGCAGGGCCAACTGGTCTATCGCGAGCCCTGGGGTAAGGCCGCCGGACATCAATGGCCGCACATTTCCATTCATCGCGGCGAACTGCATCAGGTCCTGCTCGACGCGGTGCGCCAACGGATCGGGCCGGAAAATTTCATCACCGGCCATCGCTGCGTCGCGGTCGAACAGGATGATGCTGCCGTCACGGCGCGTTTTATCGATCCGGACGGCAAAGATCTCCCGCCGCGACGCGGGGACATTCTCGTGGCCTGCGATGGCATCCACTCCGCGGTGCGCGCGCAGTTCTATCCGGACGAAGGGCCATTTTCTTTCCGTGGCACCAATCTGTGGCGCGGCGTGACGCGACGGCCGCCGTTCCTGACCGGCCGCAGCATCGCCCGGATCGGTGCGCGGCACGCAACGATGATCATTTATCCGATCCGCAACAATATCGATGCGGCTGGCAACCAACTCATCAACTGGGTCGCGGAGATCGAGCAGTCGGTCGCGGTGCCGGTGGACTGGAGCAAGCCGGGCCGGCTTGAAGACTTCTACCCGACCTATCAGGACTGGAACTTCGATTGGCTCGATGCCGCGGCGCTGATCCGTGACGCCGATTTCAATCTGTCCTATCCGATGGTCGATCGCGATCCGCTTTCGCGCTGGACTTTCGGCCGCGTCACGCTGCTCGGCGATGCTGCGCATCCGATGTACCCACAGGGTGGCAACGGCGGCGCGCAAGCGATCATCGATGCCGGCACGCTGGGCCGCCTGCTCAACAGCGAAGCGGATCCGGTCGCGGCGCTGCAAGCCTACGAAGCGACGCGGCTGCCGGCGACCAGCAAGATCGTATTGCAAAACCGTTCGGCGCCGCCAAATGTGCTCGTCGATGCCGTCGAGCAGAAGATCGGCGACCGGAAATTCGAAAAGCTGGAAGACGTTATCAGCCAGGATGAACTGCGCGCGATCTTCGAGCGTTATCAGAAAGTCGCGGGCTATCACGTCGATCAGGTCGGACGAAAGACAGCCTAGCCAAGGCTTTATTTCATAAGGCGTTATCTCATAACGGGAGCGTCCGTCATGCAGACCAACGGTGACTATTGGTTTCCTGCAAAGCGTTACGGCTGGGGATGGGGCTTTCCGGTCACCTGGCAAGGCTGGCTGGTATTTCTGGCGTTCTTCGCGCTGGTCCTCTTCGGCATCTATCTGTTCCCGCCGAGGCAATCGCTCGCCGCTTTCGTCCTCTATGTAGTCGTGCTTTCCGCGCTGCTGACCCTTGTGTGCTGGCTTAAGGGCGAACCGCCGCGCTGGCGCTGGGGTAACGACTAGGGTCCTTGTTTGGAGCATGATGTTTTCGGAAAAGCCGGTTGCCAGTTTCCGGATCATGCTCTGATGTCCGACCTCGACGCGATTGTTATCGGCGCGGGCCATAACGGCCTGACATGCGCTGCCTATCTCGGCATCGCGGGCCTGAAGGTCCGCGTGTTCGAGCGGCGGGATCTGGTCGGTGGCGCCTGCGTGACCGAGGAATTTCATCCCGGCTTCCGCAATTCGACCGCGGCTTACACGGTCAGTCTGTTGCAGCCGAAGATCATCCAGGATCTGAAGCTGCACGCGTATGGACTTCGTATCGTCGAGCGGCGCGTGCAGAATTTTCTGCCGCTGCCAGACGGCCAGTATTTACTGACAGGCGAGGGCCGCACCCAAAGCGAAATCGCAAAGTTCAGCGCTAAGGACGCGACTCGCTATCCTGATTATCAGGCGGAGATCGGCCGCGTCGCCGGTGTGCTGCGTGGCCTCATGCTTGATGCGCCACCCAATCTGTCGCTGCGCCGGCTTGGGTTGCCGCGCGCACTGGCGAAGTTTGCCGGTATTGGCCGGCGGCTGTGGCAAGACGAGAGTCTCAGGGCGGCATTCAATGTCGTTCGGCGATCGGCTGGTGACATTCTCGACGAATGGTTCGAGTCCGATCCGATCAAGGCCGTGCTCGGCTTCGACGCCGTCGTCGGCAATTTGGCCAGTCCTTATACGTCCGGTTCCGGCTATGTGCTGCTGCATCACGCACTCGGCGAAGTGAACGGCAAGCCGGGCACCTGGGGCCACGCCATCGGTGGTATGGGTGCGATCACGCAGGCCATGGCGAGGGCGGCCGGCAATCACGGCGTCGGTATCGATCTTGACGCCGCGGTGCGCGAAATCATCGTCGAGCGCGATCGTGCTGCCGGTGTCGTGCTGAGCAACGGCACGGCGTTCCGGGCGCGCGCGGTGATTGCGAACGTCGATCCGCGCAGGCTGTTCCGCGACCTGGTGCCGGGTGAGGCGGTCCCACGCGCCGTGAAAACCCGGATGAAATCCTGGAAAACGGGATCTGGCACCTTCCGCATGAATGTCGCGCTGTCGCGCCTGCCGGATTTTGGTGCGCTGCCTGGGCCGGGCGATCACCTCACCGCCGGGATCATCATGGCGCCAAGCCTTTCCTATATGGATCAGGCCTATCGCGATTGCGTCAGCCTCGGCTGGAGCCGAAAGCCAATTGTCGAAATGCTCATTCCCTCGACGCTCGACGACAGTCTGGCGCCGCCCGGCGCCCATGTCGCGAGCTTGTTCTGCCAGCACGTGATGCCGCGGCTGGCCGCCGGCGCTTCATGGGATGTTCATCGCGAAGCTGTCGCCGATCTGATGATCGATACCGTCGAGAGTTGTGCGCCCGGTTTCAAGGCCAGCGTCATCGCGCGCCAGATTCTGTCGCCGCTCGACCTCGAACGCCTGTTCGGCTTGCCCGATGGGGATATCTTCCATGGCGCGATGTCGACGGATCAGCTTTTTTCGCTCCGACCGATGCGGGGCTATGCCGACTACCGTATGCCGGTTACGGGGCTTTATCTGTGCGGTTCCGGCGCCCATCCCGGCGGCGGCGTGACGGGCGCACCGGGCCACAACGCGGCACAAGCGGTGATCGCCGATCTGATGTGATTTGCGGCGGCTGGTGCTGGTTTAAGCCACACAAGCTGTCGATTACTCGACAAATGCTGATGACATCCCGGAGATTCGCCTTTATCGGCAGATTATGGCTACTAAATTCCGCATTAGCCGCTCCTATACCGGGCTCGGCATGTTCGCGACCAAGCCCTTCAAGCGCCGCGATTATATCGCGACCTATCGGGGGCCGCACATCACCAACGAGGAATCGGAAAAGCGCGAGCAGCGCGGCGCCACCTATATGTTCGCGCTCAACAAGACCCACACTATCGACGGTTCGCCCCGGTACAACATCGCGCGTTACATCAATCATTCTTGCCGGCCCAATGCGGAACCTGTCGGGCGCAACGGCGGCATGGTCATCATCGCCTCGAAGAAAATCGAGCCGGACGAGGAGATCACCTACCACTACGGCAAGGATTATTTCTCATACTTCGTCGAAGCCGGCGGCTGCAAATGTGCCTGGTGCCGCAAGAAGAAGGCGCGCAAGCGGCGCAAGGCGCGAATGCTGAAGGCAAAGGCTGCCAAGCGGAAGCAATCTGCGAAGACCGCGAAGAAGCGAAAGAAGACGCGGGCGAAAAAATAGGCGCGTCCGCAGGGGGCCCACTCAGCCGCCGACTTGCAGCACAGCCTCCAATTGGCGGCCGTTAGTGGCCCAGAGTTTCACTGCAGCGCAGTGGCATGCCTACTCCGCGTGCAGTCCTTCGGCCTTGATGATCGGCCACCACTTGGCGGTTTCCGATTTGTAGAACGTGCCGAGCGCTTCCGGGGTTTGCTGGTCGCGCGGCCAGACGTCTTGCCCTTGCTGGGCGAACCGCTGCTGCACGTTTGGATCGGCGAGTGCGGTCACCGCCGCCGCGTTGACCTTGGCAATGATGTCCGGTGGCGTGCCTTTCGGCGCGAACAGCGCGTGCCAATAGGAAATGTGCAGCCCCTGCACGCCGGACTCGTCAATCGTCGGAATCTCCGGCGCCAGGTGCCATCGCTGCCCGCTCAGCATCGCGTAAGCCTTGATCGTGCCGGCGCCAAGCTGGGTTATGGCGTTCGCTGCCTGATCGAATATGAAATCGATTCTGCCGGCCAGCATATCCTGCATCAGCGGCGCGCCGCCGCGATAAGGGACGAAGCCGAATTTGGTGCCCGTGACTTGCTGGAAATACATGCCGGCGACCTGTGCACCGCCCGCTGCACCGACGGTTCCGGCTTGGGCCTTGTCAGGGTTGGCTTTGAGCCATGCAATCAACTCTTGCACATTCTTTGCCGGAAAGTCCTTCCGTGCGATGATCATTTGCGGCGTGTTGACGAGCAGCGCAATCGGCGCAAATGAATCGACGATGTCGTAATCGACATTGTAGGTGACCGGATTGACGACCTGGGTGCTCCATTGCCCGATCAGGAGCGTGTAGCCGTCGGGCTCGGCGCGCGCGGCGCGGCCGACGCCGACAGTGCCACCCGCGCCGCCAATATTTTCGATCACGATCGGCTGGCCGAGCGCCTTCTCCAGCGGACCGGAAAGAATGCGCGCCACTGTGTCGGACGGGCCGCCCGGCGGAAACGGTGCGATCAAGGTGATCGGACGCGACGGATAGTTTTGCGCCGACGCGATGTCGCCGCTGAATAAAGCAAGTAGTGCGGCAATGATTGCAGCCAGGATCAGCGACGTCGTTCTTGCATTCATCAATTGCGCTCGCGCGGCAGGTTCAACGCGCGCTCGACAGCCGCGAGTACGGCGCTGTGATCCTGTGCATGGTAGATCGACGCGCCCATCTGCACCGGATCGCCGGCATAGTAGCGCTCATATTGCAATTGCCGTTGCCCAAATTGCGTGCCGGTTGCATCCCAGGCGAGCTTCGACAGCCTGATCTTGGCTTCAGCATCACGATCGGCGCCTTTGTAATAGCGATGAATATCGGCGGCGATTTCGGACTTCAGATCGGCCTCGGTCGGATTGGCGAGAATGCCGCCGGCGCCCATCACCTGAGTTAGCCGCACCATGCGCTCGTAGAAACGCGGGATGTTGTAACGCAGCGCCTGCAACGGCGGGAGGGCCGGGCGCAGCGTGCCGTGATCGCTCACATCTGCTTTCTGCTCCGACAAGACAATCGCGCCTTCGATCAGCTGCAGGTAGCTGAGGCATTCGCCAAGCTGCTCCTGCACATGGATGAAGCCGTCGGTCTTGACGCTACGCGACAGCGCCACCGCAAGCGCGGTCATGAATTCGCATTTGGCGAGGCCCCGCACTGCGGATTGGTGCCCGGTATGGGCCTGCATCTTGGTACGCAAGAACATCGTATTGGCGAGTTGGACATTGCCGTAAAGGAACACGCGGTCCCACGGCACCAGCACGTCGTCGAAGATCGCCATCGCGTCCGGCTCTTCGAACCGCGAGCCAAGCGGATGGTCGAATTCCGATTGCTCGCCGCTGTCGAACGGCTCGCGGCAGATGAAGCGCAGTCCTTTGGCGCCGGCGGGAATGGCGAAGGAAAGCGCGTATTTTTCCTCGCCGGGCCGCACCGAGAACGGCAGCGGATAGACTACGATCTCGTCGGCAGTCGGTCCGTGAGTCGCCAGCATCTTGGCGCCGCGCACGACCAGGCCGTCTTTGTTTTCCTCGACGATGCCGAGATAGGCGTAAGGGTCGGCTTGCTGCGAGGCGGACTTGCTGCGATCGACCGGCGGATTGACCAGCGTGTGGGTCAGAAAGAGGTCGTTATCGCGACAATAGCGATAGTAGCGCTGCACGTTGTCGGCGAATTTCGGATTGCACTCGGCGAACACGCCCGGCTCGTCGGCCATCGAAACCACGACCGCGTTGAGGAAATCCGGCGAACGCCCCATGGTGCCGAAGCTTGCGTCGGCCCATGCCTTCATCGCTTTGCGGCGATGCACCAGATCGGCATGGCTGCGCGGAATAATAAATGACACGCCAGCGGGCTCGCTGCTGTCATCGGGCAGATACGTCATGGTCGAGCGCAATTGCGCGTCGCTCTGCATGTCATAAAGCCGTGCCATTGCCGCGATCGGGCTGCGAAATACCGGATCTGCGGTGACATCGGTGACCTTGCGTCCCGAGACCCACACCTCGCGCGGGTTCGCTTTTAGCCCCGAAATGTAGCTTTTTCCGTCACGAGCACCCATCACCGCCCCTTTTTGCGCCAGTCGCTGTTTGTGCCCTTTCAACAAGCGGTTTTACGGCCCCTTTTCAAGGCCGGATTGCAGGGCAGGAACCGTCGCAGCGCGAAAACGTTATTGAGGGCGCGCAAGTTGTGCGCCGAACGAGGGGCGGCTTTCCGGAAAAAGAAAATGTGCGGTATTTGCGGTGAGTTGACCTTCAATGGCGACACTGCCGGGAGTTGCATTGCAGCAATGAACGAGCGGATGCGCCCGCGCGGACCCGATGCGGGCGGCGCTTTCATGCAAAATCGCGTGGCGTTCGGCCATCGCCGGTTGAGCATTATCGATCTCGCGTCGGCATCGCAGCAGCCGATGGTCGATTCGCAGTTGGGATTGGCGATCGTTTTCAACGGCTGCATCTACAATTATCGAGAGCTGCGCAACGAACTTTCCGCCAAGGGCTATCGCTTCTTCTCGCAGGGCGACACCGAAACCATTCTCAAGGCCTATGCCGAATGGGGCCCGCGTTGCGTCGAACGCTTCCACGGCATGTTCGCGTTCGCGATCTGGGAGCGCAATTCCGGCCGCGTCGTGCTGGCGCGCGACCGGCTTGGTATTAAGCCACTTTATTATATGGAGCAGCCAGGTCGGTTTCGCTTCGCGTCGACATTGCCGGCGCTGCTGGCGGCGGGTGATGTCGACACCACCATCGATCCGGCGGCGCTGCATCATTACATGAGCTGGCACGCGGTGGTGCCGGCGCCGATGACCATCATCAAAGGCGTCGCGCAAGCTGCCTGCGGCGACCATCTGCACCATCGAGCCTGACGGCAAGCGCCATGAGGAAACCTATTGGCAGCTTGAAGTCGGACAGCGGTCCGACGATCGCAATCTCACCGAAGCGGATTGGCGCGACGCCATCCATTCGGCCATGAGCAAGGCGGTGGATCGCCGCCGCGTCGCTGACGTACCGGTCGGCGTACTGCTTTCCGGCGGTCTCGACAGTTCGATCCTGGTCGCGCTGCTCGCCGAACTCGGCCAGAAGGATCTCAAAACCTTCTCGGTTGGTTTCGACGCGGTTGGCGACGTTCAGGGCGACGAATTCCATTATTCCGACCTGGTGGCGCGGCGCTTCGTCACCGAGCATCACCGGCTCAAGGTCGATTCCTCGCGCGCCATTCAAGCGCTGCCGGGCACCGTCGCGTCGATGTCGGAACCGATGATGAGTCACGACGCCATCGGCTTCTATTTGCTGTCGGAAGAAGTCTCAAAGCACGTCAAGGTCGCGCAAAGCGGGCAGGGCGCCGACGAGATTTTCGGCGGCTATCACTGGTATCCGAAACTGATGCGCTCGAACGATCCGACCTCGGATTATGCGCGGGTCTATTTCGACCGCGATCACGAGGAGATGGGGCTGGCGCTCACACCCGCAATGATGAACAACGGCGATTACAGCCGCGACTTCGTCGATAATTTTTTCCGCAGCTGCCGCAGCTCGAGCCCGATCGACAAGACCTTGCAGCTCGATGCGCAGATCATGATGGTCGACGATCCGGTCAAGCGCGTCGACAACATGGCGATGGCGTGGGGCCTCGAAACCCGCGTGCCGTTCCTCGATCACGAGGTGGTGGAGCTTGCGGCTCGCATTCCTGCCGAACTGAAAGTCCGCGACGGCGGCAAGTACATCCTCAAGGAAGCTTCGCGCGGCCTGGTGCCCGACGAAGTGATCGACCGGCCGAAAGGCTACTTCCCGGTGCCGGCGCTGAAATACCTGCGCGGCCCGTTCTACGACTTCGTGCACGATGTGCTCGATGCCAAGGCGGCGCGCGAGCGCGGCCTATTCAACCGGCCTTACATCGACCGGCTGCTGGCTAATCCCGAAGGCGAGCTGACGCCGAAAGGGCACTCCAAGCTTTGGCAAGTCGCGTTGCTGGAGTGCTGGTTGCAGACGCAAGGAATCTGACCGGGAGTCTCGACCATGGAATTTCGCTACGATCCTTTCGCGCGACGCTTTCGTATCCGGACGCTGGTCCCTGCCGGCCAGCCCGAGCGTGTCTTCACGGTTGACGATCAATTCCAGTTCGGTATCGAGGAAGAATACTTTCTCTGCGACGCACAGACCCTGCAGGCTCCCACCGAGACGCCGGATGCGCTGTTCAAGCGCGCGAATTTCGGCGTAACCGGCAACATCGGCCGCGAATTCTTGCAGGCCCAGATCGAGGTCGCGACCGAGCCGCATACCAATGCCTCCGATGCGCGGCGCGAGCTTTTGCGGCTGCGGCAGAACGCGGCGGCGGCCGCCGCCGAACACGGTCTGTCGATCGCGGCTTGCAGCACTCACCCGATGGCGCATTGGCGCGAAGCCGTGCAGTCGCCGAAGGATCGTTATGCGACTGTGATGGACGCGCTGCAGATGATCGGCCAGCGCAACATGCTGTGCGGCATGCATGTGCATGTCGAGTTTCCCGATCCCGCGCGCCGGGTCGACGTGATGACGCGGATGCTGCCTTACATTCCGCTGTTCATTGCGCTGTCGGCGTCGTCGCCGTTCTGGCAAGGCCACGCGACCGGGCTTAAGGGTTACCGGCTCGCCGCCTATGACGAACTGCCGCGTACCGGGCTGCCGGAACTGTTCCGCAACAATGCCGAATATGATGCCTATGTCGACGCCATGGTGCTCTCGGGTGCGATGCAGGATGCCAGCCACCTATGGTGGGCGGTCCGGCCGTCGCTGAAATATCCGACCCTGGAATTGCGGGCGCCGGATTGCTGCACGCGGCTCGACGATTCGCTGGCGCTGGCCTCGCTGTACCGGTCTGCTGGCGCGCTTCTTGTATGGCCATCCGGAGCACAATGCGGAGCTGGACGTGGTCGATCGGGCGATTGCGGTCGAAAACAAATGGCGGGCGCAGCGCTATGGCGCGCAGGGCACCTTTGTCACCCGGTCGGGCGCTGTTGCCGGTCGGCGATATGGTCGTGCATGTGCTTGATCTGGTCGGGGCCGACGCCGAGGCGCTGGGCTGTGCCGGCGAGCTCGACCACTGCCGCTCGATCATCGCCGAGGGCACCTCGGCTGACGCTCAGTTACGGATTTTTACAGAAAATGAACACGAAGGTGCCGAGATTGCGTTACAAAAGGTGACGCGCTGGATTCGCGACGCCACGTTGGTGGCTTAACCCCTAAGGCCCTGAAAGGGCCCTGCTATGTGCCGCTGGATTGCATATCGCGGTGAAATGACGGCCCTCGAGCACTATGTGACCGAGCCGTCCCATTCGCTGATTTCGCAGAGCATTCACGCGCTCGAGGCGACCGCGAGCGTCAATGGTGACGGTTTCGGGCTCGGCTGGTACGGCAGCCACCCGGAGCCGGGGCTGTACCGCGAGATCAGGCCGGCCTGGTCGGACGAGAACCTGCGCTACCTGTGCCGGCATTTGCAGTCGCGGCTGTTCTTTGCCCACGTGCGCGCCGCGACCGGTACCGCGATCACCCGCGCCAATTGCCATCCGTTCGCGAGTGGCACCTGGATGTTCATGCACAACGGCTTCATCGGCAACTGGAGCCGGCTGCGCCGCAGGGTGGAGAATCTGATTCCCGACGACCGCTATCCGTCGCGCGTCGGCACGACCGACTCCGAAGCGATGTTCCTCGCCATCATGGGCGCCGGCATCGACCATCCGCTGGCGGCGACGGAGCGGACGCTGGCGACGCTCACCGATATGGTCAATCAGAACAAGCCCGGCGACCGCTTCCGTTTCACCGCGGCGCTGTCGAACGGCAAGGACCTCTACGCGTTCCGTTACTCCGTGAACGACAAGGCCAACACGCTTTATTACCGGGAATCCGCGCGACAGCATCGTCGTGGTATCGGAGCCGCTCGACGACGATCACAAGAAGTGGATCGCGGTGCCGGAGAACCACGTGCTGATCGCGATGGCCGGCGAACGCGCCCGCATCCGCCCGATCCTGCAAGTCCATCAGCAGGAAGCGGCGGAGTAATTTTTCAGTTCCAATTTTATCCGTCATCCTGAGGTGCCCGCGCGATTAACGCGGGCCTCGAAGGATGCAGCCGAGGCGCAGTGGCCGTCGCCCTTCGAGGCCCGGCGCTACGCGCCGAGCGCCTCAGGGTGACGGAAAAATTGGCGCTTACGGCTTCCAGCCCTTCGACCAGGCCGGCGGCGCTTTGCCGTCGATCAGGATGAAGGCGATGCGGCAGGGCTTGCCGGAATTGTTGACCCAGGCGTGATTGGTGGCCTGCTGCACCATCACATCGCCAGCTTTGCAGTGAACCTCGGTGTCGTCGAGCAGCATGTCGATCTCGCCTTCGAGGATGAGGGCGTAGTCGATGGTGCGGGTGCGGTGGGTGTTCTCGTGCCGCCCATAGCCCTGCGTCGCCGGATCGATGCCCATGTTGAGCAGGATCTGGTGATGGTCCACGGCGCCATAGCCGCCGGTCGGGGTCGGCGCGAAATCGACGATGCGGAAGATGGTGCCGTTGTCGGCTGGCGGTACTTTCACCGGCGTCTTCGCGCGGTCCTCGCTGCCGGACATGTCGACCGGAGACTCGGTGGTCACCCACAGCAGGCTCATGCCGTTGGCGCCGGCGCTGCGCTGGATCGCCTTCACCGGCTCGTCCACCAGCACAACCGCTTTGCCGCTGGCGTCGTGGCCGGTTACGATCCGGCGTGTCGATCTCAACTCCATGACGTTTCTCCCGTCTCGCTTGCTTGAAAAAGAGGGGCGCAATAAACGATGATGCCGGGCGTTTGCCAAGGTCTAAAAATGGGCTGAGCAGCGTTGAACCGCACAGCCATGCGTTGCGGGCAGGGGGAGAGAAACAGTGACCGTTCAGACGCCGCGACCGTTACTTCAGTCGGCCGAAAATCCGGGTTCGAACTACGACCGTGAACCGACGATCTCGGCGATGGCACGCGATATGGACGTCATGGTGCCGATGCGCGACGGCGTCAAAATCTGCGTCGATGTCTATCGCCCCGATGCGCCCGGCAAGTTTCCTGCGCTGCTGGCGTTCGCGATCTACAACAAGGATTTCCAGGGCCCGGACATGGCGGAAGCGTTGCCGCCGCAGCCGGCGTGGTCGCCGCTATGGACCGGACCGATGGAAGCCGGCGACACCAAATTCTTCGTGTCGCGCGGCTACATTCATGTGATCGGCTCGCCGCGCGGCGTCGGAAAATCCGAAGGCGGCGGCTCGCGCGAATGGGACTGCTACGACTTAATCGAATGGATAGCGGCGCAGCCGTGGTGCGACGGCAATGTCGGTATGGTCGGCATTTCCGGCTTCGGCGCCGAGCAACTTGCCGCGGCGAAGAAGCAGCCGCCGCATCTCAAAGCGATCTTTCCGTTTGACTCGCGCGGCGCTTATGGCGAACTCGGCGGCTTCCGCGACGAATATCCTGGCGGCGTCATTCATCTGTTCCGCTATCTGGTCGGCCATTTCTCGGCGATGCATCAGCACAAGGGACCGCCCGGTGCGCTGCCGCCGGAGCGCGAGAAGACGTGGCGCGATGCGATGGATAATCCCGACTACAAGATGTATCCGCACGTCTACAATCTGGTCGCGCAAAAGGGCCAGCACATGCCGCCCTATTATCATGTGCTGGTCGAGCCTTATGACAACGAAGCGGCGGTGGCGAAGAGCGAAAAGGAGTTCGCCGACATCAAGGTGCCGACCTACACCGGATCCGGCTGGTACGGCTACACCTACAAGACCCATCTCAACGGCTGCCAGCACTGGTACGCCAATATCAAAACGCCGAAGAAGTTGCTGCTGTCCGGGCCGGCGCATCTCGAGCGGCCGTACCACACCATGCACGGCGAAGTGCTGCGCTGGCACGATCACTGGCTCAAGGGCATCGATACCGGCGTGATGAACGAGCCGCCGGTGCGCTACTGGGTGATGGGCGCCAACCAATGGCGCACGGCCAGCGACTGGCCGGTGCCGGAAACGCAGTGGACCAAGCTTTATCTGTCGAGCTGGGAGCGGCTGACGCCGGACACGCCGGCGCCGTCGAGCGCCACCGAGACGCAAGCGCCGGATTCGTTCGTGCAGATGCCGCCGTCGCAGACCACGAATGATTGCAGCGGTTACGCTATATGACCGATCCGCTGCCGGATGACGTGCTGGTTGCCGGCCCGATCGTGGTCACGCTTTATGCCGCGATCGATCAGGACGACACCAACTGGATCGCGATCCTGAAAGATGTCGGCCCCGACGTGTCGGTGATGAGCGTGCGTGAAGGCGAGCGCGAGATCCCGAAGAACCTGCATGAGCGCGAGATCACCCGTGGCTGGCTGAAAGCGTCGCACCGCGCCGTTGATCGACAAGCGTTCAAAGCCGCACTGGCCCTGGCATCCGCTGACACGCGAAGCGCAGAAGCCGGTCACGCCCGGCACGATCGAGGAATATCGGATCGAGGTGATGGCGACGGCGAACCTGTTCCGTAAAGGTCACCGCATCTGTCTCGATATCACCAGCCTCGATCTGCCGACCGGCGTCGCCGGCGCCACCAACGCCGAATATGTGCCGTATCACATCTGCTCGAGTAAAACGGTGCTGCACAAGATCTATCACGACCGCGCCCGGCCTTCGCACGTGCTGCTGCCGGTGATACCGGAGTAGACGGCGTGGGCGCGGCACTTCGTACCTTTGCCACCCTGCGATGCTGGATTAATGTATGTTGGCCGGCATTCGGGGTGGGACAAATCAAATGCGCCGTGGAATTCTTCCGCTTGTCGTTGCTATTTTTGGGTATTCGAGCGCCGCATCGGCGGCCGAAGTAACGCTCAAGGCAATATCGGTCTTCAACGAAAAGACCACCTATTCCGTTGGAATCGAGCGCTTTATCGACCGGGTCAACGAAGCCGGGAAGGGCGTCATCCAGATCAATTATATCGGCGGGCCGAAGGCAATGCCGCCGTTCGAAGTCGGTAATGCGCTGAAGAACGGTGTTGTCGACATCGCGAACGAGACCGGCGCGTTCTACACGAACCTGATGCCTGAAGCGGACACCTGGAAGCTCACCCAGCGTCCCATGACGGAACTGCGGAAAAACGGCGGCTTCGATTTCATGGCGCAGATCTATGCGCAGAAAATGAATGCCATCATGCTGGCCCGCGTCGTCGATAACAATCCGTTCCATCTCTATCTCAATAAGAAAATTACGAGCCCCGATCTTGCGGGCCTGAAGCTGCGCATCACGCCGGTGTATCGCGACTTCTTCCAGGCGCTGGGCGCGACGGTGGTGCAGACCGCGCCGGGTGAAGTCTACACAGCGCTCGATCGCGGCGTGGTCGACGGCTACGGTTGGCCGATCACGGGCGTCTTTGATCTCGGCTGGAATGAAAAGACCAAATACCGGGTCGATCCCGGCTTCTACACCGCGGAAGTTTCAATCATGATCAACAAGACGGCTTGGGACAAACTCGACGACCAGCAAAAGGCCGTCTTGAGAAAAGCTGCGGACCAGGGTGAGGCTGAGGCACCGGCTGAGTATCTGGCGCTGGACGCCAAGGAGACCGAACGTCAGGCCGCTGCTGGTATCGAAACCATCAGCTTCGATCCCCTTGTGGCAAAGGACTACGTAAAAAAGGCTTACGAAGCAGGTTGGGCCGGAGACATCCGGCAAAGCCCGGAAGCCGGTCCAAAGCTGCGCGAGTTTTTTTCAAAGCCCGAATAATGCGCCAGGCGAAATTGATTCTTGGATGCCAGGTGCCGGCAGACATCATTGCAAGGAAGACGAGGTCCGGATTGGTCGGACCTCTGCTGCGTGAGCCGCGATGAAATCGATCTCGGAGCTTTACGACAGTCTGCTTGAGAAATTGTTCCTTGCTGCGTGCGGCGTGCTGTTTCTCATGATGCTGATGATTTGTGCGGATGTTTTTTTGCGGAACGTTCCGCTGGCAAGATCTCTGAATGGTCTGCCGTGGGCGGACGAGGTTTCCGAGTACATGCTTTACCTGATCACCATGCTCGCGGCGCCCTGGCTGCTGCGGCAAGGCCGGCACATTCGCGTCGATATTCTGCTGCGTGCCCTGCCGCCGCGCGTTGGCTGGTGCTGCGAGTGGCTCACCGACGCCATCGCTCTTGTCTGTTGCGCGATCATGGTGGTTTACGGAACCGAAGCGGCTTACGCGAGCTATTCTTCCGGCATGCTGACGATCAAAACGCTGGTGACGCCGGAGTGGTGGTCGCTGGCGCCGCTGCCCGTTTCATTCCTCCTCCTCGCGATCGAAGTCATGTTTCGGATGCAGCGTCTCGCGGAAGGCCCGCGGGCCCCCCGCGAAGACGCGATGCCGGCGGCGTAGCCGTCATGTCCTGGCAAGTCCGCATCCTGGTTGCTGCTCGGCGGCTCGACAGTCCTGCTGTTTCTCGGTCTCCCGGTCGCATTCAGTTTTCTCGCTATCAATATCGTCGGCGCGATCGTGTTTCTCGGCGGCGAATCCGGCCTCGTGCAGTTGACGCGCAACAGTGTCGATTCCGTCAGCAGCTTCTCGCTGACACCCATCCCGATGTTCGTGCTGATGGGCGAATTGCTGTTTCACACCGGCCTCGCGGTGAAGGTTCTGGATGCGGTCGAGCGCCTCATCACCCGCGTGCCGGGAAGGCTGGCCGTCATTGCCGTCGTCGCCGGAACCATCTTCTCCGCGATCTCGGGCTCGACGATCGCCGTTACCGCAATGCTCGGCAGTCTGATGGTGCCGTTGATGCTGCAGCGAGGCTACCATCCCGTGCTGGCGACGGGTCCGATCATCGCCGTTGGCGCGCTGGACATGCTGATGCCAGTCTCGGCGCTCGCGGTGCTGCTCGGCAGCCTTTCAGGCATTTCGATCACCCGGCTGCTGATGGGAGGGTTCGTCCCCGGGATGCTGTTGAAGGCGGCGTTCGTTGCCTACATCATCGTCTGCGTCAAACTCAATCCTTCGCTGGCTCCGGCTTCTGCAGGCGAACTGGATGTTTACCGCGGCTGGGACCGGATCAGGCCTCTCGTCAAATATGTCGTGCCCATTCTCGCGATCTTTGTGGTCGTGGTCACATCGATGAATGTGGGATGGGCGACCCCGACCGAGTCGGCGGCGGTCGGCGCATTTGCCACCTTGGTGCTCGCGTTCGCTTACCGGGCGCTGACGCTGGAAATCCTGTTCACGTCTTTACGCGGCACGATCATGATCTCGGGAATGATCCTGTTCATTATCGTCGGCGCGACGACGTTTTCGCAAATCCTGTCGTTTTCAGGAGCGAGCAATGGGATCGTCTCACTGATCACCGGACATGGTCTTTCGCAAAACGCGATCATCGGTGGGATGATGCTGATCCTGATCTTCCTCGGCATTTTCGTCGATCAGGTGAGCATGATGCTGATCACGCTGCCGATCTTCATGCCCGTCGTGCAGCAACTGGGCATCGACCTGGTCTGGTTCGGGGTAATGTTCCTGATCTGCATGCAGCTTGGCTTGCTGCTGCCGCCGCACGGCTTGCTGCTGATGACCATGAAGGGTGTCGTGCCGCCGCAAGTCAGCATGAGTCACATCTTCCGCGCCGTGGTGCCGTACATCGTGTTGAGCGTCGTGATGCTGGCGCTGGTGTTCTTCTTGCCTGCGGTGGCGCTCTGGTTGCCGGACCTGGTGCGATAGAACATTCATTGTAGGGTGGGCAAAGGCGCAAAGCGCCGTGCCCACGCGTCACGCAGGTCAGATGATCTATGCCGCGCTATCGCCGAGCGAAGATCGAGGGTGGGACATTCTTTTTCACGCTCACGCTTGCGGACCGTTCAAGCAACGTTCTCGTACGCAAAATTGAACGCCTCAGGGAGGCATATCAGGCGACCAGAAAGCGTAGTCCGTTCGAGACGATCGCAATTTGCATTATGCCCGATCATCTACATGCACTTTGGACGTTGCCCGAAGGCGATTTAGATTTTCCTTCGCGGTGGAGCTATTTCAAGGCCTACTTTTCGCGCGCATTGCCAGCGTCGGAATCCCGAGCACAAAGCAAAATCGCCAAGCGCGAAAAAGGAATTTGGCAACGGCGCTATTGGGAACATCTCATTCGGGACGAAGCTGATCTGCAGCGGCATATTGATTACATCCACTACAACCCAGTGAAGCATGGATTAGTCACGCGCGTGTGCGATTGGCCGCACTCGAGTTTTCACCTGTATGTGGAGCGGGGAATGTTGCCGGTGGATTGGGGTGGGGACATAAAAAATATTCTGGGTAGTTATGGCGAATAGCCGCAGCAAGACGTGGGCACGGCGCGGCGCGCCTTTGCCCACCCTACGAGGCTGACAATAGCTTCTGGGCCGGGGCAGCTGGCGATCGGGTTTTGGTAGCGTCGTAATAGTCCCAAGCCTTCTCGTGCACGTAATAAACGAACGGGCTGATCACGATGCTGAAAGCAGTGAGTCCGGCGGCGGCCGCGAGGTCGCGGACGAAGAGATAATTGACGCTGAATTCCGACACTCCGGTCACCACCTCGTAGGTAGCTGTCTTGGCCAAAGCGCGACTCACCTTGAGGCCAGCGAAACGCGCCTGCCCGGTGTCCTCGCCCTCCGCCGCGCCTGGAATTGGTACATGCACGGTGGCCTCAAGCGGGTTGAGATGTTGCGCCGAGGCTGGGCCGTAATAGTGCCAGGCCGCTTCATGCGCGAAATAGGCGATGGGGCCGGCGACCAGCGACAAGCTCGACAGCCCTGCGGCAGTCGCCAGCTCGCCGATCACGACATAATTCGCACCGAAATCAACGGTCGTGACCATCACGCGATAGGTCAAGGTCTTCACGACTGCACGCCACGTGTCGAAGGACGCAGGTTCGGCAGAAGCCGACTCCTTTGCGGAAGGCGTTGCTGGCACGGATGGCGTCGGTGACGGCGCGGTCCGCCGTTGCTTGCCGCCCAAGCCTTTCAACATGTCCGGGGGAAGCAGGCGTGGCGCTAACATCGCGGCGCCGCCAATCAATAACCCGGGAATGAGCGTCGCCTCGACGATCGCCGCGCCAGCCGCGACAACGCCAAGCGTCGCGACGCTTCCGACGATCCCCGGCCTAAAAACCGAGCTGGGAAACCAGCTCTTCGCGTGCATGAAAGTCGTCGCCAAAAGAAGTTTCTCCGTTATTGAGGTCGCCGTCGGGCGATACAACGGAGCGAGAGTGCCGCCGTCAGGTGACGGCGGAATGACCGTGCGGGCCGGCTAAAGGGCGCTTACAATTGCTTCACCGGCGTCGGATCGAGATTGAAGATTCGCGCCGCGTTGAGGCCAAGGATGTTTCGCTTGGCCTGCTCCGAGAGGAAGGGCAGGTCGGTGATCTCCTGCGGCAGATCGAAATCGAAATGCGGCCAGTCCGACGCGTACAGAAGCTGGGTCTCGGCCTTGATCATGTCGAACGTACACTCAAGCGCCTTGAGGTTGTTCGCTTCCATCGGCTGCGTCGTGTACCAGCAATGATCGCGCATGTATTCGGACGGCAGCCGCTTCAGGTGCGGCGCTTCCGAAGGGCGCATCAGGAACTGGTCGTCGAGCCGCTGCATCACGAACGGCACCCAAGCCAAGCCCGACTCGATCCAGATCACCTTGAGCTTGGGAAAGCGGACCGGCATGCCGTTGAGCACCCAGTTCGTGCAGTGCACGATATTCGGCCAGGCGAAGCCCAGCGCGTGCATACCGAGGAACCGGTTGATGGTCTTGAGCGAAGGATCGTCCCAATGATAACCGGTGTGGAAGGAGAGCGGCATGCCGGTCTCCTCGATCATGCGGTAGAGCCGCATGTATTTGTTGTGATGCACCGGCGCGTGCCGGGTCGAGGGAATGGCGTAACCGATGATGCCTTTTTTACCGGCAGTCTCTTTCACGACGCGCTCGGCTTCTTCCGGCGTGTTGTAGGGCAGCACCGCGAGGAACTTGATGCGGCTGTCCGCTGACAGGAGATTCTCCTGCATCCATTTGTTGTAGGCGCGAGACAGCCAGACCTCCATTTCGGGCTGCGGATGAAGGCCGAGGAACAGCATCGGCGTCGGGAACACCACCATGTTGTCGACGCCGAGTGAGTCCATGGCGCGGCGGGTCAGCGTCACGTCGCGGTGGACGCTGACGTCGTCGATCTTCTCGCGCAACCCGTCCTGGTGCGGGATGCGGCCGCCGACGCTCTGATAACGCAGGCCAAGGTCGCCGTTGAGGCCGTAGGGCGGAGCCCCGAGGCGGTCCTTGTGGAAGTGCAGCGCCTGATCGCGGATCACCGGATCCTCGATGTATTGCACGACCTCGCTCCACGACACCGTCTCGACATGGTGCGCATCGACGTCGACGATGAACCAGTCTTGCAGCTTGCGCCGCAGCGCGGCGTTACGTGCGTGCCGCAGAATCTCGCGGCTGTCGGTCGAGGTGTCGATGACCTGGGCGGGCAACATCTGCGGAACGCCGACGACGGGCTGATTCATGATTTGCTCCTTGCAACGTGTTCTTCGTGACTGTTGTCGCTCTGGTCCGGGTGGTTCTCGCCGGGCCGCCGCCGAAACCACAGTCCGAGCTCCATCGGACCGAGCCTGACATCCCGCAACATCTCGGAGACTGCGACCAGCATCTCGGTGGGAGTGAGTGTTTCCTCGCCCTCCTGCACGACGGCGGGCACCGGACGATCCTCGAGCTCGGACTTCGCGTAATAGAGACGCACCGCGGCGGTAATGAGTTGCGCCACGGCTTCGTCGGAAACACGCGCGGCTTCACCCTTGGCGACCAGCTCCTTGGCGGAACGGTGAAGGTCGGCCGCGCAGCGGTCGATCCAGCCGTACTCGTCGTTAGCGCGCTCGCCGGCGGCGCCTGTCGGGCTCTTGTCCTCAAATGACGACATAAATGTTGCCGTCCTTCTCCTCGAGATTTGCTCTGCGCAACCTGAACTTATCGGATCCCTGATTGACGCCGGTCTTGAGATCGAACTCGTAGCCGTGCCACGAGCATACGATATTGGTCACGTTCTGGTCGTAGGCCAGTTCCCGCACAGTGCCGTCGCCGGCGACCGGCTCCAGCACGCGCTGATAAATGCGGCCCTGGCAGACCGGGCCCTGACGGTGCGGGCACACATTATGCCATGCCACGAGTTTTCCATCGACCTTGAACACGCCGACCTCGGTGCCGTCGCATGACATCACCCGGCGGTCGCCGTCCTTCAACTCGTCGCTCCTGCACACCAGATAAGATTGCGTCACGCCTTTGCTCCGTCAGCGTTCGATCACTACTCGAATTTGATATTGGCTTGCTTGACGACGGCGGTCCACCGCTTGACCTCGTCGTGCATTCGCGCCGTAAGCTCTTCTCCCGTGCTGCCGACCGGCGTTGCCGCGAGCTGCCGCATGCGCGCCTTGAAATCGTCAGTGGTGACCATCTGCCTGCACGCCGTCTCGAGCTTTTTGATGATCGGCATCGGCGTGCCGGCCGGCGCCATCATGGCCAGATAAGTTCCGCCGAGCACGTCCGGCACGCCGGCTTCGGCGAGCGTCGGCACGTCGGGAAGTTCGGGAATGCGCGCTGTAGCCGTCACGGCCAGCGCCCGCAGATTGCCATTGCCGAGCTGTGGCACGGCGATCGGTGTTTCGACAAACGCGAAGGCAGTCTGTCCGCCAAGCAGGCTGGTGATCAACTCGTTGCTGCTTTTGTAGTTGATCGCCGTCGCCGGCGCGCCGGTTTTGATCTTGAAGTGCTCGATCGGCAGCGTGAATACCGGAGAGGGCGTCGGATAGTTGGCCTTGTCGGGATTGGCTTTGAGCCAGGCGACCAGTTCGGCGATGGTTCGGGCCGGATGGGTCTTGGCGACGAGCACAACCAGCGTGTAATCCGCGATCAGCGAGATCGGCGCGAAGTCCTTGAAGATGTCGTAGGGGATGTCGGGCCAGATCGCTGTGCCGACGCTCATGGCGCCGGGCGCGGCGCCAAGCAGGGTGTAGCCGTCGGGCGTGGATTTCGCGACCAGGTCCGGCGCGAGCCGGCCGCTTCCGCCCGGCCGGTTCTCGACCACAAACGCGCCGCCAAGCGTTTCCTGAAGTTTCTGGGCGACGATACGCGCAACGGTATCGGTCCCGCCGCCTGGGCCAAATCCGATCACGATCCTGACCGGATGGTTGGGATAGTCATTTTGTTGGGCGCGGGCAGTAATCGGCCAGGTTCCTAAAGAGCCGGCCGCCGCAGCTGCGCCAACAAGCGTTATGAACTCTCGCCGCCTCATGGGATCCTTCCCGCGCTGAACAGGCGCAGCCTATCACAATGTTCAGCGAGAAGTGGGTATCGCATCAATGCAGAATTGACTGCCTTATGGATGGTGCGTCCTTTCCAGCGGGTGGCCGGCGCACGAGCCTGAGTGACGCGTTGAAATTCAAATGTCCGCTTTGCTCCCATAATCGGGCGTCAGTCGAACTCACCCTTTCTCCTGCACGAGCTGTCGTATAGTTTGCTTAAGAGAACTGCCACCTCGGACAGCCCGATAGCCTCCGAGAGCAAGATGGCGGCGTAAAATTTTGATCAAAGGGAGGAATGCATGTTGAAATCGATAATGATGCCGGCCCTCGCCGTTACGCTCGCCGCCGCTGCATGGCTTCTGTTGCCAATTCGCGGCGATGATGCGATCGCCCAATCCGGGCCGTACCTCGTCAACGCTGTCAATCTGGATATTGTGCCCGCGGACCGTGACAAGTTTATCGAGGCAGCCAAGGAGAACGGCGCCGCTTCAACAAAAGATCCGGGTTGCCGCGAGTTCAACATTACAGTCGCGCAAAATGATCCGAATCATGTGTTCTTCTTCGAGGTTTATGACAACGCTGCCGCGCTTGAGGCGCATCGAGCGACCGATCATTTCAAAAAATTTGCAGCGACGACCAAAGACATGGTCGCCAAGCGTGACGTCAGACAATATTCCTCAATCGCGATGAACATGAAGGGGATGTGATCCTGTCGCTTCGGACTTCGGTGTCGTGGAGTCATTTTTTACGGCCTTTCTGCTGTTGCGGAAGGCACCCCAAGCCCAGGGAGCGTGCTTATGAAATTTGTCCGTAGACAATTCCTTCAGCTCGCAGCCGGCGCGCTCACAGTTGGCGCGGCGCGGGCGCAGGACAAGACCCAAGTGCAAGACAAAGCTTACGTGATGAAGATCACGTTGCCGACCCTCAATGACGACACCTACCAATTCGCCAAGAATTACGCCGCCGCGGTCGAGCGAGACTCGGGTGGACGCATTAAGCCCGAAGTCTATCCCGCGAGCCAGTTGGGTTCGATCCCGCGGCAGATCGAGGGCGTTCAGTTCGGCGCGATCCAATGCGCGATCCTTCCGCCGGAGTTCTTCGTCGGCGTCGATGAACGCTTCGAGGTGATGGCGGCGCCCGGGTTGGTCGATACTGTTGCGCACGCGCAGCGTCTCACCATGGATCCGGCGGTGCTGAAGCTGATGCTCGGGCTTGGCGCCGATAAGGGACTGCACGGTGTCGGACTTCATGACAGCTACGCCGTCCAGCGTGGTTTCTAAAAGCCCGATCCGGCACCTGGCCGACTTCAAGGGAAAGAAGTTGCGGGTCCTCGCCTCTCAATTCCAAACTGCGGCGTTCGAGCGGCTCGGCGCGACGCCGGTGGCGATGACCTTGGGCGACGTCCTGCCGGCAATCCAGCAGGGCGCCATCGACGGCGCACTCGGCAGCATCGCCAACTTCACCAGCATGCACTACGTCGACGCGGCTAAATACGTGACCGAAATCAACCAGCCGGTCATCTTCGCCGTCGTCGAAATCAGCAAGAAATGGTACGATACATTACCCCAGGATCTGCAGCAGATCGTCGACCGCAATGGCGCTTCAGAGTCGGTGGCCATCAATCCGCCGGCGATCGTTATCTACGAGGCAGAACGCAAAAACTGGACGGACAACGGAGGCGAAATGATCAGCCTGCCGCACGATGAGCAATCGGAGATCATGGCAACGTTCGCGAGCATCGGGGACGATGTATCAAAGACCAAGCCACTGCTGCGGGCGGCCTATGAGATCGTCACCGATGCCGCGAAGCGAACACGGCAGGCTCCAAATCAGTAATCAACTTTATTCTCATTGGGATCGACGCTGCGATTAAATTTCGACCAATGACGTCGGCCTAATTCAACAGGGGGACGAGTTTTCGTCCTGTGACGTTATTCTGACGCTATGCATTGGATCGGTGAGTTCTTGGGGAGTAGACGATATGCGTGTCGCGTTATCCGGAATACTTCGCCAAGCAACTGCGGTGGTCGCCATTTTTGGCGTGATTCTGGCGGTAACGCTCAGCGCATCTCGTGCCGAGGACAAACCTTATGTGATGAAGATAACGCTTGCGACCCTGAACGATGCTCCGCACCAATTGGCCAAGAACTACGCCGCCGCGGTCGAGAGAGATTCGGGTGGCCGCATCAAAGCGGAAGTTTATCCCTCAAGCCAGTTGGGTTCGATCCCGCGGATGATCGAGGGCCTGCAGTTTGGTGCAATTCAAGCCGGCGTCTTGGTGCCCGATTTTTTTGTTGGCGTAGACGAGCGTTTCGAGGTGCTTGCCGCCCCCGGGCTCGTGAACTCGTTTGCCCATGGACAGCGTCTCGCCGCCGATCCCGCGGTGCTGAAGCTGATGCTCGGGCTTGGCGCTGAGAAAGGTCTGCACGGCGTGGGGCTTTTTATGGTGCTGCCTTCCTCCATAGTCTCGAAAGCCCCGATCCGCCGCTTGGCCGACTTCAAGGGCAAGAAGATTCGGATTTTCGCCTCGCAATTTCAAACCATGGCGTTCGACCGGCTGGGCGCAACACCGATAGCGATGACATTGGGAGACGTCCTGCCGGCGCTTCAACAGGGCGCCATCGACGGTGCGATTGCCGGAGTCCCCATCTTCGCCAACATGCATTTTCAAGACGCGGCGAAATATGTGACCGAGACCAACCAGCCAGCAGCCTTCAATATCGTCGAAGTCAGCAAGAAATGGTACGATTCGTTGCCGGTGGATTTGCAGCAGATCGTCGACAAAGATGGAGCCGCGGAGTCACTGGCGATCAACCCACAGTCGGTCGATTTGTTCGAGCAGGGGCGCAAAGCATGGGTGGACAGTGGAGGCGAACTCATCAGCCTGCCGCGCGATGAGCAGGCGGCGATGATTGAGACGCTCGCGAGCGTCGGCGACGAGGTATCTAAGACCAAGCCGCTTCTGCGGGCGGCCTATGAGACCGTGACCGATGCGGCGAAGCGAACACGACAGGCGCCGAATAACTGATCCGGGCCGCACGAGTTTCACCACGAGTTGCGGCTAAAACCGGCCCGCCTCCGCATGGCTCCGTTGTATTGCTTGATGTTGCCGTGACGCCTCTCGCGATGCAAAATGGCATTGCATTCGAAAATCGTCCTTGAGGAGGATGACGTGTTTCTCCGCAACTGCTGGTATGCCGCCGCTTGGTCGAAAGACTTGTCCGACCGTCCTTTGGCTAAAACGTTTCTCAACGAAAAGGTCGTGTTGTTCCGCGCTGCGAATGGGCAGCCGGCTGCGCTTGAAGACAAATGCTGCCACCGGGCAGCACCCTTGTCGCGCGGCGAGATCAACGGCGACAACATCGCCTGCGGTTATCATGGGCTACAGTTCGACACGTCCGGTAATTGCGTTCTAATTCCCGGTCAGATGCACATTCCTCGCGGTGCCAAAGTGCATAGCTATCCGGTGCACGAGAGGTGGAATGCATTATGGATCTGGATGGGGGAAGCGGCCTTGGCCGATCCCGCCAAAATTCCGGAACTGACGTGGCTGAAGGATAGCAAGTGGACGATTACGCCCGGCACCATTCAGGTGAAGACCAACTATCAGCTCATCATCGATAATCTCCTGGATCTCACTCACGTGAGCTATGTGCATAAGAACACTCTGGCTGGTGACCCTCGCGAAGCGACGACGCCCACCAAGACCGAGCGGCTGCCGAACGGCGTAAAAGTGGGGCGCTGGATGCTGGATTTTGTGCCGCCGGCTTTGTTTGCAAAGGCGGGAAATTTTAAGGAAAAGGTCGATCGTTGGCAGTTCGCCACCTGGTCTCCGCCTTCGACGGTGTTTTTGGATGTCGGCTGTGCGAAGGCCGGTACAGGGGCGCCGCAGGGCGATCGCAGTCAGGGCATTTCGATCTGGTCAACTCACCTCATTACGCCGGAAACGGAAGAGACGAGCCAATACATGTTCTCCTTTGCGCGGGATTTCGCACTGGATGACCCTGAAACCTCAAGGCTCCTTTATGAGGGATCACGCGAGACCTTCCTGGAGGACGCCACCATTCTTGAAGCAGTCCAGAGCAACTGTGACGGTGGTTCGCTCGAGGGACTCGTCGACATCAACGCAGATGCCGCCCAGCTTCAAGCCCGGCGAATGCTGCAAAAGCTGCTTAAAGAGGAAGAAGCGCAGGCAATAGCGGCTGAGTAGGTTCTCGGCTGCCGCTTTCGACTTTCAAGCACGGGAAGCAGTTGCGACCGCCCCGCATGCGATCACTCCCAAAAGTCTCAAAGCACAAAGCCAGGGGGCTTGGCTTCGATCACTAACTGCTGGTCAGGGCCATCTTGATCGATCCACCAGTGATAACGATCCGCGGTCGATCGCGTTCGCCGATCCAGCCACAAATCGAGTACTTCTATCACTGGCGCCAGAGCGCCAAATGGACCGGCAATGACCGTGCGATCGGAGCGTGCGTCTCCGTTCTTTCCGGTCACAAGAAAATATCTCATGGTGTTCTAAGGGGCGAAGCGGCGTTCGCCGCAGACCTACGCCGCCAGCTCGTTCTTGGTCTCGAAGTTGAGCTCGATCTCGACGTTGTTCGGGTCGTGGAAGAAGAGTTGCCAGCGCGAGCTATTCGGCACCTGATTGACGCGGTAGGAGACTTTCTTGCCGTCGAGGTGCTTTTTCATCGCCTCGAAGCCGCGGCTGCCGAACGCGACATGATCGATCACGCCGGAGTCCGGCCGCTGCTCGCGATCGGTCTGTGAAATGTCGTTGAGATGCAGCACCGGGTGGCTACCGCTGTAGAGCCACGCGCCGGGGAAATTGAACTGCGGCCGAAAGCCGTTGGTGAAGCCGAGTACATCTTCGTAGAACGAAATGGTCTCTTTCAGCTTGCGGGTCGACACATTGTAGTGGTCGAGCTGGCCAACGCTCATGTCCATCGCATTACTCCCTGGCGCGTATTTGGCGCGGCACCGGTTCCTGCCGCTTTTCAGTGCCTATCATATCGCGGATTGAACGCGGCGAGTAATGCGCGCAAAGGCGCTCTATCGCGACAGAAGGCAGGTCTCTTTTTAATTGACAAAAGTATCTGAATAAGATAATGGTTGCCATCCTGCTCATCGTGAGGGACGTCGCCGGTGACGCGGACTGACGGAGTGGGAGCGGTTCCTGCGGGCGGAGGTTGTCACTCTTAGCTCGCAGGCGGTTTGGGCATCGACCCGTCCGGCGCGTGATCGGACTGTGAGGTGCTCACTGCACTGGCATCGGCGAGGGGACCCCCTTTGACCCGGTGATTCCAGGAAGCGCGGCCCAAACCGAGTTGGGATGAATAATCCCGGCGCATAACCGCGGAGGAGCGCCGAAGGGCGAGCGGCTCGCAAATGACCGCGGCTGCGCCTGCTTACCGGGTGCAGCTACCGTGGTGCGCCGTTCGGCGCTCCGCCTCCCTTGTTTTTCAAGGGAGGTTAAAAAATGGCCTCCCGTCCGTTTGAGGCACTCTTACCCCGTGAACAAAAACTCGGATGCAAATCGCATCGCGGGAACGAGATCACTCGCTTCATCCGCCCCGCGATAGCGGGGGACGAAAACCGAAGCATTTTCACTTTTTCGTGGAGGGTCTCGTGACCATATCGCTGCGGGCGCATAGTGTGTGGTCATATCAAGGCCACAGAACCGGCCGACCTTACAGAGCGACTAACGAGTGAGTTGCTATCTTGATCAAAGAGGATTGTGACATGAAAGTGTTAGGTGCCGTGCTGGCGATTAGCGTGCTGGGCATAACCGGGGCTTCGGCCCAGGGAGCGATATCGGGTCCATATCAATGTATCCAGAATTGCAAAGGGCCGGGGCTGGCTCGCATCACCCAGGCCGAGCAGTCTTATGATCTGAACCTTGTCAACGAAGTCGGCGAACCGTCGCGCGGATGGATCGACCGGCCCAGCCATATCTGGGCCGACGACTGGCATGAGGGGGCGATCGTGTCCCCGGACGGCATGACGGTCCAGTTCGATAACGGCGCGGTATGGCAGCGCTACGTGGCGCTGCCGCCTTTGCCGCCCGCTCCGCCGCCCCCGCCGCGGGTGCATCACCGCGTCCACCATATGATAAATGGCTCGTAGAGCTTTGGATGTAATATTCGCTCCGCTTCCCTAGGGATCGGTCCCGCTCTTTTAATTTTTTGGCAGAGCGAATGTTTCTTGCCGCAGGATTCTTGCGGCGTGCTTCTGTAAAGTGAACCGCCGCGTAGTCACCATCGCGCTACGGAAACGCCAGTTATTTCGTCCTCCCCCGTGACCGCGGGGGAGGATAAAAAACGACACATAAAACGATACGGCGGGAGACGCTTTTGCAATACGACGATAATCTGACCACCGAGCGCCCGACCTTCGTCACCCATCTCGAATGCTCGGACACTGGCGAGCATTACGCCGCGGACCAAATTCACAATCTGTCGCGCACCGGAAAGCCGCTGCTGGTTCGTTACGATCTTGCCGGCGTGAAAAGAGCGTTGACTAAAGATGCGCTCACGCACCGCGAGCCTGACCTGTGGCGCTATCGCGAATTGCTTCCGGTGCGGAAGGTGCAGAACATCGTCAGCCTCGGCGAAGCGATGACGCCGCTGGTTTCGCTGCCCAAGCTCGCCAAAAAACTCGGCGGCGCCGAAATCCTGGTGAAGGACGAAGGCCGCCTGCCAACCGGCTCGTTCAAGGCGCGCGGCCTGGTGATGGCGGTGTCGATGGCAAAAGCGCTCGGCATCAAGCACATGGCGATGCCGACCAACGGCAATGCCGGCGCGGCGATGGCGGCTTACGCCAGCCATTGCGGCATCAAGACCACGATCTTCTGTCCGGAAGATACGCCGGAGGTGAATGTCAGCGAGATCGGCCTGCAAGGCGCGACGGTCTATCGCGTCAACGGCCTGATCGACGATTGCGGCAAGATCGTCGCCGAAGGCAAAGCCAAGGTCGGCTGGTTCGATACGTCCACGCTGAAGGAGCCGTACCGGATCGAAGGCAAGAAGACGATGGGGCTCGAGCTTGCCGAGCAACTCGGCTGGGAAGTGCCCGATGTCATCTTCTATCCGACCGGTGGCGGCACCGGCTTGATCGGCATGTGGAAGGCATTTGCCGAGCTCGAAGCGATCGGCTTCATCGGCAGAAAGCGCCCGCGCATGGTGGCGGTGCAGGCTGAAGGCTGCGCGCCGATGGTGCGTGCCTTTGAGGAAGGCGTCGAGCACGCGAGGCGCTGGGAAGATGCGCACACCATCGCCGCCGGCATCCGTGTGCCGCAGGCGGTCGGCGATTTTCTGATCATGCGTGCCGTGCGGGAGAGCAACGGCTTTGCGATCGCCGTCTCCGACGAGGCGATTTCACAGGGCCTCGACGAGCTTGCGCGCGAAGAAGGATTTTTGATGTGTCCGGAGGGCGCGGCGACTTACGCCGCTTACAAGAAAAGTCTTGCGGACGGGCGCGTCAAAAAGTCCGATCAGGTGATGCTGTTCAATTGCGCGACTGGTCTAAAATATCCGCTGCCGCCGATCAAAAAGACGCTCGATCGGCATAAGCCGATCGACTTCGCGGCGCTGTAGTCGTCATTGCGGGCCGCCGGATCGATCCGGTGGCTCATCGCAATGGGACGAGGGGGGACGATGAAGCGATTTTTGCTTCTGGCGCTTGGCGTTCTGTTGGCCTGTAACGCTTCTCGTCTTGCCGCTGCCGATGATTTTCCTTCGCGGCCGATCACCATGATCGTGCCGTTTGCCGCCGGCGGACCAACCGACGTCATCGGCCGGCTTATGGCGCAATACATGGGTCAGGCGCTCGGCCAAAACGTTGTGGTCGAAGACCTCACCGGCGCGGCGGGCACGATCGGCGTCGGCCGCGTCGCGCACGCGCCACCGGACGGCTACACGCTGAGCCTCGGCCACTGGAGCACGCACGTCGCCAATGGCGCGATTTATGCGCTGCCGTACGATCTGCTGAAAGATCTCGAACCGATTGCACTGTTGCCGAGCAATCCGATGCTGATTGTCAGTGGCAAAGGGCTGCCGGCAAAAAATCTCAAGGAGCTTATCGCCTGGCTGAAGGATCATCCGAGCGCGACGATCGGCACGGCGGGTGTTGGCTCCGCCTCGCATATTGCCGGCGTTTATTTTCAAAATTTAGCCGGAACGCATCTGCAATACGTGCCGTACCGCGGCACTGATCCGGCGCTGATCGATCTGATGGCCGGGCGCATCGATATAATCTTCGACCAGGTTTCCGAGGCGTCGCAGAAACTGCAAGCCGGACAGATCAAGGCCTATGCCGTCACCGCAAAGAACCGTTTGCCCTCGCTGCCCGACATACCGACGGTGGATGAGGCGGGCATGCAGGGTCTCTACATCAATATCTGGTACGGCCTGTGGGCGCCTGCCGGCACGCCGAAGGACATTATTGCAAAGCTCAACAGCGCGGCCGTGACGGCGATGGCTGACCCCGTCGTGAAAAAACGTTTCGCCGATCTCGGCCTCGACATGCCGCCGCCCGATCAGCAAACCGCGCAAGCGCTCGGGACCCTGCAAAAGGCGGAGATTGAGAAGTGGTGGCCCATCATCAAGGCGGCCGGGATCAAAGCGGAGTGAGGATGGGAGGCTCGAAGCGCTAGCGTTGCGGATCGCCGCGGCTAGATCAGTGTCACCTTGCCGGTCTTGAGCGTGTAGACCCCGCCGACGATGTGCAGTTTGTCGTTGTTGACGAAGGATTGCAGGATCGGCGTCGAGCTTTTCAGCCGGTCGACGTTCATAGCGACATTGCGTGCGATCGCGTTGGCGATAAGATCGCCGGGCTGGCCCTGCACCGCTTCGACGGCGGGCGTCAGCGCATGAACGAGGGAAGGCAGATGACCAGGCAGCGTCGTGCCGTCCTTGATCGACTTGATAGTTGCGTCGATTGCGCCGCACGCTTCATGGCCAAGCACCATAATCAGCGGCGTGTTGAGCACCTGTACGGCATATTCGAGGCTGGCAACGATCTCGTCGGTGGCGAAGTTGCCGGCGACGCGGCAGACGAAGACATCGCCACGCGCCGTGTCGAAGCAGAATTCGGGTGCGATTCGCGAATTGGCGCAGCTCAGAATTGCTGCGAAAGGATTTTGTCCGCCGCTCAAGACTGCGCGCTCGCTGCGGAAGTCATAACGCTGGGTCGTGCCGGCAATGTAGCGCGCATTGCCGTCCAGCAGCCGTTTCAACGCCCCGTCCGGGGACAAAACGTTTTCCTGTTTCGGCGGCGCCTTCGGGCTGGCTGCAAATGCGCGGGCGGTGAGCGCGAGACCAGCAGCTGCGCCGGCGGTCGCCTTCAGAAATGTGCGCCGCGCCGGCAAGGCATGTTCGATTTCGCGTCCACACCGTTCGCACATGTCCGTCTCCTAATCCGCCTTGATTCCGGCGTCGCAAATCACTTTACTCCACATCGCGGTTTCGGAGGCGCAGAAATTGTCTGCAGTTGGCGTAACCTTGACTCTCATTCCGGTTGATTGCATGTGGTAAGATCGGCAGTAGGTGCAACAGGTGCCGGCTAGAACCTGTAGGCGGCGGGGCATTCAATCGAGCGTGTCCATGCGCTCCTAAATGTATTTCCCAGATATATCGCTTGATCACCAACACCCACCGGTCGTAAGGGACTTCAAGATCATGCGCTGGACTGCATTTGTCGCAAATATTCTTGCATTCAGCGTCTGTGCCAGTCTTGCGTTTATGCGGAACATCAACGCGCTGTTTTACCATTACGACGGTTCGTACATGTTTACCGAGGCTAGGGATCAATTGCATTTCGGCCAGCCCCTATCCGGATATGCAAACAACTTTCTGTAATCCATCGGCAATATCAATTTCCGATTAATGCGAAGCTGCTGATCTTTTATTGGCCCATCGGCTGGTTTTCGGATCTCCGCGTTTCGAAAGTCGTATGCTACGTGATGGTGGCCGCCATTGTGTTCGCATCGACTTATGCAATGGCGCGCCTACTGTCGCAGCCACGCCGGGTCGCACTCATCGCCGGCTGGATCATGGGCTTCACCGCATGTCCTTTCGTCCCGTTGTGGTATTTCTATCCGATCCTCGAGAGCGCACCGCAGTTTTTGGTGCTCATCGTCGCCCCGGTTTTGGCTTTTTGGCTAACCGGCCGGATCGGCCACGGGAGTTCTGATCAAGGATGCGATATTTTCCTTCGGCCTCCTTGCTTGGGCCGTCTACTTTGTTTCAGCTGCAGCGCTGCTGGTGCCGATGGTAGCTATTGGAACCGTCCCTTACGTCGTGCTCGCATTTGGTCTTGCGCAAAGCCGCTCCGAGCTTTTCCGCAAAACCGCAGCCATAATAGTATTGCTGACCTTGGCTACTCTCTTGCGATGGCCGTGGTTCGTTCTCGGACTTTTTCTCGACACATCGCCAAATTTTTTCCCCGCCGATTTTACCGTTGTGTATCGAGGTGCCGGTTACGCGTCGGTTCTGTTTCAGAAAAACTTGAGTTTCGCCGGACCGTTGTTGGTGATTTCCGCTGCATTGGGCGCCGTGATCGCGCTGAGATCAAATGATGCGCCGCTCCGTGGCGCCGCATGGACTACGATATGCCTGATTGCCGTTTTTGTCGTCGGGGGCATCTTGTTGGTTACCGTGCCGCACTGGATACTGCCGCCGCCGATCTATTTTGAAATCGCGGCGTGGCCACTTTACGGAGTGTTCGCTGCGGTCACGTTGGACTTTCTTCTTAATCACATTCACGTGGCCGGGAGCTCTTTCCAATCCAGATATCAGCTTTCGATCCCTCCGTATCAGATCGGAGTGGTCGCCGCGCTGGCGATCGCCGCAGTCATTGTCCTGTCCCGGCGACCCACGCCAAAGGGATATCCGTTTCCTCCTCAAATGACACCCACAGTGTCCTATCTCAGCGACCGCATCGGGCTGGCGTCAGCCCCGGAGTTCCGCGGCAGGGTCCTGACTGCTGTACCGTTCAAGGCCGACGGCACCGACGCATGGACACAACAATTTTCCACGGCAGCCAATTCGGCGCGCGACAGCGGTAATGACGAGATGTCATCGGGTCTTTGGTATTATCGGATACCGACATTGTTCGAATATAATCAGTTCCTGTCTCCGATTTTTCATGCCTTTATCAAACGGATGCTGCAGCGGCCGCCGATCGCGCATCAGCGCAATATCACGGTTCTCGATCATCCAGACTCCCGCGTTCTGCAACTCCTGGGAGTTCGATACGTGCTGATGCCGCAACCCGATACGTCGCTTGGACGGCTTCGTGCAACGGAAGATCGGGACGGTGAACGTTGGGGCCTGATCGAACTGCCTGCACCAAATCTCGCAACCTATTCTCCGACTTCGGTTGAAACTCTCGGTGACCTTGCCGGGGTTCTGAATTTCGTCAGCGACGATCATGTTGACCTGGCCAAACAGGCTGTATCCACTTTGCCCATTACCGGCATTTTGACGCCAGTTTCGAAGTCCAGTCTGACGGTTTTGGGCAAGAGCCTCCGATTGGTTGCTGAAAGCGACGGTCGGTCAATCGTGATCCTGCCGCTGGAATATAGTCATTGCCTTGAATTTCACGACAGCAATACCGGCAAAGCCGACATGCCGTCTTTGCTGCGATTCGACGGATTGCTCGCCGGTATCGTGTTTGACCGCCACATCGATGCGTTACTTTCGTTTCGTGCCGTGCTCTTGCACAACCAGACGTGCCGCTGGGATGACTACCTTGACGTCAAGGCGATGCTCCCATGAATATCCGGCTTGGGTCGTCGATATTTGATAAGCTCCGGAAGTTGAAACGCTGGAAACGCCGCATTTGAGAATGCTGTAATGAAACTCACTCAAGAATATCTGTGTTAGGTGCAACGTGAGGGGAGTCATTCTTGCCGGCGGCGTCGGGTCACGCCTGAGCCCGCTTACGGAGATCACGAACAAACACCTGCTCCCGGTTGGAAAGGAGCCGATGCTTTGGCACCCGGTTCGCCAGCTCATTGGCGCGGGCCTGAACGAGATTTTGGTCGTCACATCAACCCATCATATGGGCTCCGTTGTTCAGTCTCTGGGATCCGGCAAGCGTTTCGGCTGTGATTTCACGTATCGCGTGCAGGAGGAAGCGCGCGGCATTGCGCATGCGCTGGCACTAGCTAAGTCCTTCGCTTCGGGAGAACGAATCGTGGTGCTGCTGGGCGACAATATCTTCGAGTGCTCGATCGCGCCCCACGTCCTTGATTTTCGGAATCAGAAAAGTGGTGCGCGCGTTCTGTTGAAGGAAGTCGGCGATCCGGAGCGATTTGGTATTGCTGCGCTTGATGAAAAGACCATAATGTCGATCGAGGAAAAGCCGACAAGTCCGCGAACGAATTATGCGGTGGTCGGCTGCTACATGTATGACGCTCAGGCCTTTGAAATCATCGCCGCCATGGAAGAACCTTCCCGCGGTGAATACGAAATAACCGCGGTCAACAATGCCTATATCGCGATGAAGCAGCTCGAATATGGGTTTGTGACAGGTCGCTGGACAGACGCCGGCACATTCGAATCGCTCATCGAAGCGAATCAGCTTTTGCTGGAATTGGGCAACAAAATCCGACAATGACGGCGTGGTTGATCACCGGGGCTGCCGGGTTCATTGGCACAAATTTTCTGCATCTCGCGCTCGAGTGCGACGTTGAAAAAATTGTCGCTTTTGATGCGCTAACTTATGCCGGAAATTTCGAAAATATTGCAAATCTCGTTGATGGTCGCCGGGTAAAGTTTCTTAAAGGCGATATTTGCGATGCCGGCGCTGTCGGCGAGTTGTTTGAAGCCCATGATTTTGATTGTGTCGTGCATTTCGCCGCGGAAAGCCACGTCGATCGCTCAATTCTCGGACCGTTGTCGTTTCTCCGTACAAATGTCGAAGGCACTTGCGTCCTTATCGAAGCGGCGCGCCGTACCTGGCAAGACAAGCACGAACGGCGCTTTATTCATGTCTCCACCGACGAAGTATTTGGCGACCTTGGCCCCGGCGATCCGCCATTCACCGAGAAATCGCCGTATCGTCCATCCAGTCCGTATTCTGCCTCAAAAGCGTCTGCCGACCACCTCGTGCGAGCCTGGCAGCGGACTCACGGTCTTCCTGCGATCATCGTTAATTGCAGCAATAATTACGGGCCTTGGCAATTTCCCGAAAAACTGATTCCGCTGATGATCATAAATGCGATCGAAAAGCGCGAGCTTCCGGTATATGGAGATGGCTTGCAGGTGCGCGATTGGCTGCATGTCTTCGATCATTGCCGCGCAATCATGGCGATTATTGAAAAAGGCCAGATCGGCTGCACCTATGCAGTCGGGGGCGAGAACACGCATACTAATCTCGATGTCGTTCGGCGAATATGCCATGCCGTCGACGGCGCGCTCTCTCGAAGGCTTGGCACTTCAGAAGAGCTCATACGCCATATTAAAGATCGGCCAGGTCACGACCGGCGCTATGCGCTCGATCCGTCGTTTCTGCGCATGAGTTCTCGGCTGGCGACCGATCGAGGACTTCAACGTGGCGTTACCTTTACTTGTGCGCTGGTATCTCGAACACGCAGACTGGACAAATTCAATCCGAACGGGCGCCTACAGGCAGTATTATGAACGCCAATACAGCAAACGGTGATCCGGTCCGGAATCTCTATCGATCGTCATTCCGGTCTACCGATCCGAGACGACCTTGCACGAGCTTTACGGGCAATTGACGGAGTCGCTGCAGAAACTTGGCTGTCCTTACGAAATCATATTTGTCGAGGATTGCGGCGGAGACGCCTCCTGGAGGATTATCAGAAATCTCGCGTCGGCAGATACCCACGTGCGCGGTTTCAAGTTGAGCCGAAATTACGGCCAGCACAATGCAATCCTGTGCGGCATTCGCAACGCGCGCTGCAATTTGATCGTTACCATGGACGACGACTTGCAGCACCCCCCCAGACCAGATCGAGCTTCTCGTCGACGATCTCCGCAGTGGGTACGACGTCGTCTACGGCGTGGCGCAAACTCAGCAACACGGACTATTGCGCAATGTTGCTTCTCGGATCACGAAGTTCGCTCTGCAAAGCGTCATGGGTGCCAGGAATGCGCGCAACGTCAGCGCATTTCGGGTATTCCGTACCGATCTCCGCGATGCGTTCGAAGATTTTAAAAATCCGTTCGTTTCCATTGATGTGCTTTTGTCTTGGGCGACCGTGTCGTTCGGAGCAGTCAAAGTGCGTCATGAGTTACGCCGCTCGGGGCATTCCAGCCGGCGGATGGCGAGCCGTCGTTAATCGATTCCGGGCCGGTATTCGGGCAGGAGAAAATCTCCATCCGATATCCGATCACGATTCAAGATGCGTATAAGCTGCTTGGTCTGGCCTATTGCCGTTTAGCGGAGCGTCTTGTGAACTCCGCCGGGTCCGGCGCGCTGTCGTTCCTGCCTCAAGATTCTGGAAACGCAACATATTCACTGTGGCGGGACGAGGACGATTACCGGATTGATTGGAAGAAGAGTGCCGAGGAAATTCGCCGGTTTGTCGATGCCGTCGGATGGCCGTATATGGGTGCGAAATGTAGAATGCAGGGGCGTGAAATCAGAATAGATCGCGTCGAGGTTGCGAACAATTTGATGTTTGCCGATCGCCATCCTGGCAAGGTTTGGTCGCTGAGCCGGGGAATGCCGGTCGTCGTTTGCGGTTCGGGTGCTTTGCGTATCCTGGAGGCGAGGGAGACGGATGGAGCAGCGGTCGCGTTTAAATCGTTGCGTGTTCGGCTGGAGTAGCAATGTCTGGCCAGGCGGTGATGATTGAAGGATTTCAATGTTACGCGCCGACACTCGCGTTGGGCAGCGACGACTATCCGATCCACCTTTATGACCGTCTTTGGAGGCTGGAGGAAAATCACTTCTGGTTCCAGGCGCGCAACCGAATCCTGCTGCAAATGTTTCGCCAATACCTCAAACATCGTGGTCGTCCCGACGTTCTCGAGATCGGATGCGGAACTGGATATGTTCTAAAGGGTTTGGCAGCGGAAAATCGATATGATCTCACGGGCAGCGATGTGCACGTCTCGGGCCTGCGGCACGCCCGACGGCGTGTGCCCGCTGCCGAATTCGTTCAGGCGGATGCACGCGACCTGCCCTACAAGTCCAATTTCGATGCGATTGGCGCGTTCGACGTTATCGAGCACATCAACGAAGACCTCGCGGTACTGGAGAGCGTCCATCGAAGCCTGAAGCCCGGCGGTATATTTTTGGTGACCGTTCCCCAACATATGTGGCTTTGGAGTGCGACCGACGAATTGGCCTCGCACAAACGGCGATATTCAAGACAGATTTTGTCGAAGAAACTTAAGACAGCCGGCTTCGAGATCCTGCGGCTAACTTCATTCATAACTACGTTGTTGCCGGCCATGTTTGTCTCACGGCTGGTCAAGCGGCCCGGTGCCGGAAAACAATCGGGTTTTGACGAGTACGAGCTGGAGCTATCGCCGTTAACGAACGCCATATGTTCGGCTGCAATGCGAATTGATGAGACTTGTATCGGGGCAGGTTTATCCTTGCCGGCGGGCGGATCCCTCTTGGCCGTCGCGCGGAAATAGGCGATCGGGGAGCGACGCGAGGGTGGCTGAAAATACAATAATCCCCTTCAACAGACCGTATCTGACGGGCTGCGAGCGCGTATATCTGGATGAAGCCCTTCAATCGCGAAAGCTAGCCGGCGACGGTCCATTCGCCCAGCGCTGTCAGGCGCTCATGAAGGAGCGATTTGGTTCGTCGAGCGTTCAGCTCACGACTTCATGTACCTCGGCGCTCGAGATAGCGGCTTTGCTGTGCGATCTCGATCCCGATGACGAAGTCATCATGCCGTCTTACACATTCGTTTCCACGGCAAATGCGTTTTGGTTGCGCCGCGCCAAAATCAAGTTTGTCGATATTCGGCCCGACACGCTCAATATCGACGAGGCACAGATCGAGAGCGCGATCGGGCTCCGAACGCGCGCAATCGTGCCGGTCCATTATGCCGGTGTCGCGTGCGACATGGACGAGATCATGTCTATTGCGGCCAAGCACCGCCTGGCTGTGATCGAAGATGCCGCGCAGGGCGTCAACGCAACCTACAAAGGCCAGTTTCTGGGCACGATTGGCGACATGGGCTGTTACAGCTTTCATGAGTCCAAGAACTTCGTTGCAGGTGAGGCGGGAGCGTTTCTGACCAATAGTGAAATGTGGGCGCAGCGCGCGGAAATAGTTCGCGAAAAGGGGACCAACCGCAGTCAATTTTTCCGTGGGGAAGTGGACAAGTACACATGGGTCGATATCGGCTCCTCCTACATCGTCTCGGATTTGCTGGCCGCGGTATTACTCGCCCAGCTTGAAGGAATGAATGAGATCACCGAATTACGGCGTCAGGCCTATCAACGATATGAGGCCGCTCTGGCACCGTTGGTTCACTCAGGTGAAATCCGGTTGCAAAAAATTCCTCAATATTGCGGCACCAATTTTCACCTGTTTTACATTCTGGTCGAGGATTTGCGCACGCGCACGCGCCTTATCGAGCATTTGAAGCGGCTCGGAATTCACGCTGTATTCCATTATATCCCACTGCACAGCTCTCCCGTGGGCGAAGCCATGGGATATAAGGCTGGGATGCTACCGGTGACCGAGGACTGTGCAGGCCGTCTTATCCGGCTTCCGCTATATGCCGGATTGCGAGATGATGAGATCGACCGGATAGCCGTGGGCGTTTATGAGTTTTTCGGCCGTTCGTTCTTGAAGGTTTGATATTTGATTGACGACATCGCGCGTGACGGGTGTGATGGCAGCTAGCCAGCAAGCGCCCGTCTTAAGGCTGGTCAATCCGCCTTGATTCCGGCGTCGCGAATCACTTTACCCCACTTCGCGGTTTCGGAGGCGCAGAACTTGCCGAAGTCGGCGGGGGAGCTGCCGCGCACGATGACGCCGATATCGGTAAGGCGTTGTTTGATGGTTGCGTCGGCGAGCGCGTCGTTGATTTGCTTGTTGAGCTTGTCGATGATGTCTTTCGGCGTTCCGGCCGGCGCGCCCATGCCGACCCAGGCTTCCGATTCATAGCCCGGCACAAAGTCGGACAGCGATGGCACGTCGGGCAGCGCCGCGACGCGTTCTTTCGTCGTGACCGCGAGAGCGCGCAATTTGCCGGCCTTGATTTGAGGCAGTGCCGTCCCGGTGACGTCGAACATCAGTTGGACGTTGCCGGCAAGCATGTCGGTGATGGCCGGAGTCGAACCACGATATGGCACATGGACCAGATTGAGGCCGGTCATTGCCTTGAACAATTCGCCGGCGAGATGCTGCGGTCCGCCGACACCGGCCGATGCCATATTGATCTTGCCGGGATTGGCTTTGGCATAGGCGATGAATTCAGGAACGGTTGTCACTGGGAGCGACGGAGTCACTTCCATGATCAGCGCCGTAAGGCTGATCAGGCTGACAGGCGCAATATCCTTGAGGAAGTTGAACCCGAGGTTCGGATAGAGCGCCGGGCTGATGGCATTCTGCGAATTGACGGTGAGCAGCGTGTAGCCGTCGGGGGTGGCGTGCACCACGAATTCGGTGCCGACATTGCCGCCGGCGCCGGGTTTGACGTCAACGACAAACGGCTGGCCGAGGTGATCTTGCAGCCATTGCCCGATCAGCCGGGCATGGATGTCGGTCGAGCTTGCGGCGGCCTGCGGTACGATTAAATGCACCGGGTGCGAGGGATAAGTATCGGCGCGTGCGGTGCGCAGTACGGCCGGCAATGCGATAGGGATGGCGGCGGCGCCCGCGGCAAATTTAAGAATTCCACGGCGGTGGAATTGCATGGCGTTTCCTCGGGTGTTTCCTGGATGGTCGTAAGATTGCCGTTTGGCTCACTATACTATCGGTCGAGTCGCCTGAAAGGGCGCGAACAGCGACATTTTGCTTCATGAGCACGACTCTCGCCGCGATACCGGTCGTCGATATCCGCAACGGCGGTCCGCCGCAGCATGCGCGGCAATCCGGAGCCGAAGCGCGGGCGCTGCGCGATGCCTGCCTCGATTTTTTCCCGCCGGCAGCGCTCCCGCTGGTGCCGGCATTGGATCGGCTGGCGCGGCGCTGGCTGACCCGGTCGCGGTCACCCTATGTAAGCGAGGTGGCGAGCATCGCGAGCGAGCTTGAATTCTCCGGCGTCTGGCTGCTCAACGCGTCTTATCAGTGGGGCTGCACCGCGCGTGCAATCGAGCAGGACGGTGCGCCGTGGATTATCCGCACCCTCGACTGGCCGTTCAAAGGTCTTGGCCGGCATGTCGCGGTAGCGCGGATGCAAGGGGAGGGTGGCGATTTTTTCAGCGCGACCTGGCCGGGTTACGTCGGCGCTTTGACGGCGATGGCGCCGGGCCGTTTCGCCGCCTGCATCAACCAGGCGCCGATGTGGCGGCTGACGCGGCATCGCTGGCTGCGGCCTTACGATTTCGCGGTCAACGCCATCAAAATCTACGCCGGTGTCGATGACATTCCGCCGGATCAGCTGCTGCGGCGGGTTTTCGAAATGTGCGGCGACTATGCCGCCGCGCGCCGCATGCTTGAAACAATGCCGGTCGCGCGCCCGGTGATCTATACGTTAGTTGGTTGCGCTGCGAACGAGCGTTGCGTAATCGAACGCACCGAAAAGGACTTCGTCACGCGCGAAGATAATACCTGCACAGCGAACGATTGGGTGCCGGCGCGTCCAAGTTGGGAAGGCCGCATCGGGACGCGGCGATTCCTGACCAGCTCGTTCGACGAGGCCGGCGAGTATAGCCGCAGGCGGCGCGATACGTTGGCGGCATGGGATGGCTCAGTGACCGCAGGCGGGTTCGACTGGATCAGGGAGCCAGTCCTTAATCCTTATACGCGGCTTGCAGTGGCGATGTGTCCGGCGCGCGGCATCCTGCAAGTCGCCGGATACGATCGCAGCGGAGACGAGTTGCTGCCGGAACGGGTGACGCAGACTTGCGAGATTGTTGCAGAAGCAGCGTAGAATTTATTTGCCGTGCTGCGTCACGATCAGCGCGTCGACGACAACGCAGCCGCTGCCCTTCGGCAGAACCTTGATCGGGTTGAGATCGATCTCCGCAATGTGCGCGGCGTTCTGGCTGGCGAAATCGGCAAGAGCGTAAAGGCAACGTGTCAGGCTTTCGATATCAGCGGCTTCACCGCCGCGAATGACGCCCAGCAAGGCCGCGCCACGGGTCTCGGCGATCATCGCTTCGGCATCACCTTCGCGCAGCGGTAACATGCGTAGTGCAAAATCACGCATCACCTCGATGGCGATACCGCCCATGCCGAAGGCGAGCGAAAGGCCGAAATCCGGATCGCGCGACACGCCGGCAAACACTTCGATGCCGCCGGGCACAAATTCCTGCACGAGGAATGCGGCGTCGGCGGGTCGCGGGTTGAGCTTGTTCAGCCGCGCATCGATTTGAGTGTAAGCGCGGCGCAAATCGTCTTCGCTCTTGAGATTGACGGCGACGACCCCAAGTTCGGTCTTGTGCGCGATAGCATCCGACACGGCTTTGAGCACTACCGGATAACCGAGGCCGCGCGCTGCCGCCGCGGCCTGGTCTGCGGTTTCGACCCGCGCCTCCCGGGTGACCGGGATACCGTAGGCGGCGAGCAGACGCTTGGCGTCGAACTCGTTGATCGTGTGGCGATTGCGGTGTTCGGCAAGCGTGGGCGCGCTGTCGTGCCTTCTGCGGACCGGCTTCAAGCCTTGCGACCAGCGGCCGACGCGATCGAGTCGCGCACAAGGCCTTGCCGGGTGCCGCCGATAACGACGAGGCCAGCGTCGCGCATCGCATCGACTTGCTTGCGGTTCATCACGCCCGAGCGCGTGCTCAAAAGGTAATAAGGCTTGGTGCTCGCGCTCGCCGCCTTGGCTCAGCATCTCGGTATTTTCGAAGACGCGGCTCGGCTGGCCGATAATCGGATCGTTCGAGGTGTCGTTGCAGTAGCAGATGGCGTCGATGCGCTCGCTTTTGTCGACGACCGACAGGGCATGCGGAAGATTGACGGCGTAATTGCCGTTGCCCCAGGCGTCGAACGGATTGCCGTCGCCCGACGTGCGGCCGATCACGCGTTGCGCTTCCTCGCGCTCGGCGGGTGTCATTGGCGGCAGGTCGAGGCCAAGCGCCGTGGCATTGTCGAGGATCAATTCCGACAGGCCACCCGAGCCGGTGACGACAGAAATGCCGCGGCCGCGCGGCCAGCGCTTGCCCTGGCAAACTGCAAGAACTTCGGTCATCTCGTCGAGATCCGTGACCTCGATGGCGCGATGGGCGCGCAGAAGTTCGGAAAACACGCGCGACGAGCCGGCAAGGCCGCCGGTATGGCTGGTGATGGCGTGCTGGGTCCGTTCGGCGCGGCCGACCTTGATGACCACGACCGGCTTGCCGGCGTCGGCGGCTCGGTCGAGCGCGGCGACATAGCGTTCCGGCTCGCGCACGGTTTCGGTGAAGGTGGCGATTACCTTGGTGTTAGGGTCGTCGATCAGATAATCGAGATAATCGACGGTACGCGTCACAGCTTCGTTGCCGGCGGAGACTGCAAGACTGATGCCGAAGCGGCGAAGGTCGGAAAGCAACGCGATGCACACCGAGCCGCTTTGCGAGACGATGCCGACATTGCCGACGATGGCAGCAGGCTCGATGACGTTTTGCTTATAGGTCGTGACGCGCGCCGGCGGGTTGAGAATGCCCATGCAATTCGGGCCGCACACTGGCATTTGCGCCTCGCGCGCGAGGCCTGCGATCTCGTCCTGGAGCTTGGCGCCTTCTGCTCCAAGCTCGGCAAAGCCGCTGTCGTAAATCACCGCCGCTCGCGCGCCGCGCTTCACCGCAAGCCGCATCTGGTCCGGGATCAGCGGATTGCGGATGCTGAAGACGACCATATCTGGCGCCTCCGGCAGCTCCATCAGAGTCGGGTAGCATTTGATGTTGAGCACAGTGGCGTAGTTCGGATTCACCGGGTAGATCGGGCCGGTGAAGCCGATGGCGCCAAGCGACTCCATGACGGCGCGGCCGGGACCGCCGCGATCGGTGGCGCCGACGATCGCAACCGAACGAGGCTTTACGAGCGGATCAAGCTGCATTGGAGAAATTTGCCCATGCTGAGACAATTTTTGTACCATGCTGCCTCAACACACAGATAGGCCGGAGCCATGAAGATTATCGACCTCTCGCATACCATGAGTATCCACACGCCCGGCTGGGTCGGCTATGCCGGCAACAAAATGTATTACGCGCAGAATTTGCAGACGGTGGGCATCGTCGCGCAGCGCGTCGAGACCTCGATGCACAGTGGCACGCATTTCGACGGCGCTATGCACGCGACCGACGGGCGCACTGGCGACATGGCTTCGCTGCCAATGGACTACCTGGTCAGTCACGGCGTAGTCGTTGACCTGGCGCCGCAGGTGACGGATTGGACAGCAATCACGCCAGAAATGATCGAAAAATCAGGCGCCGATATTCACGATGGCGATATCCTGATCCTGCATACCGGCTGGCACAAATATTACGAGGGGCAGAGCCACCAGGATCTGGTGCGTTACTTCTGCTACCATCCCGGTCCCAATCTGGCGACGCTGCAATGGATGCTGAAGCGAAAGATCAAATGGTTCGGCATGGATACCGGATCGTGCGATCACCCGATGAACACGTCGATCCGTACCATGCGGCCGGACGTCGCCCGCGAATTCGAAGAAACCATGGGCAAGGCGCCGGCAGACTATTTCGGTACCTTCGAATACGTGCACAAGCGCTCAGGCCGTAAGGTGAGGGCGGACGTATTCCCGTTCCACAATTACGCCTTTCAGGAAGGACTATTGCACGCGGAAAATCTCGGCGGCGATCTGGACCTTGTACTCAACAAGCGTTGCATTATCGGTGCGTTTCCGTGGCGCTATGAAGGTCTTGAATCCTGCCCGTGCCGGATATTGGCGATCTTCGATGCCGGCGACGCGGCGGTCGAAGCGCTTGGCAATGCCGCGCGTGGCATTGTCGGTCCTTAAGATCAAAAGGCGCAGATCATGCCCACGATCAAAACCGCGGATGGCACCAATCTCTATTACGAAGAGGCCGGTACCGGCACGCCTGTTGTCTTTGTGCACGAATTCGCCGGCGACTACCGCACCTGGGAGCCGCAGATGCGAGCGTTCTCGCGCCAGCATCGCTGCGTCACTTATAGTCAACGCGGCTATCCGCCTTCTGATATCCCGAGCGATCCGGCGCGCTATGGACAGGATATCGCACGCGATGACGTGATCGCACTGATGGATGCACTTGCCATCAGGAAAGCGCATATCGTCGGACACTCGATGGGGGCTTACACTGCGCTCCACGTCGGCATCCACCATCCGGACCGTTGTTATTCGGTGACGGCGGCCGGTTGCGGCTGGGGCTCGTTGCCCGATCCGGCGGCGCGCGCGGAAATGCGCAAGGTCGCCACCGAAACCGCGAAGATGTTCACGGAAAAGGGTATGGCGGAAGCCGCTGCGATTTATGGCGATGGCCAGATGCGTCAGGCACACAAGAACAAAGACCCACGCGGTTATGCTGAGTTCGTCCAGATGCTGTCCGAGCATTCGGCGCAGGGCCATGCCCATACAATGGCGATGCTGCAGGCCAAACGTCCGAGCTTGTGGGACATGGAAGCGGACTTGAAGAAGTATTCCGTGCCGCTTCTCGTTATTTCAGGGGATGAAGATGACCCTTGCCTCGAGGGCAGCGTGTTTCTCAAGCGCTTGGCGCCGACCGCAGGCCTGCTGGTGATTCCGCGCTCCGGTCATAACGTCAATACCGAAGAGCCGGCGCTGTTCAACGCTGCGCTCTCGGAGCTATTTACGGCAGCGGAAGCCGGGCGCTGGCTCGCGCATAAGCCGGCGGTGTGAAATGGGGAGTCTGTTATGTTGACGGGTCAAACAGCGCTGGTGCTTGCGGCCGCTTTTTCAGGCGCTGCGTATTACGTCAATGAAGTCGAACAGCCGGCGCGGCTGACGCTCAATGACGCAGGCTTGTTGGCGCAATGGAAGGTGAGTTATCCGCGCGGTTACAAGATGCAGGCGTCGCTTGCCGCGGTGTCGGGATTATTTGGTCTTGCTGCAGCGTGGCAGACCCAGCAAGCGCTTTGGCTGCTCGGAGCGCTGCTTATTTTGACCAATTGGCCGTTCACGATTTTTGTCATTAAGCCCACTAACGACCAGATCAATGCCATCGACAACAGCGCTGCTGGACCCGCCTCGCGCGCCTTGATCGTAAAATGGGCGCGCTTGCATGGCGTTCGCACTGCGCTCGGCGTATTAGCGACCGCCGTCTTTCTGTGGGCGCTTAACTGGACGGCTTGATCCGCGTCAGCGGGCGTCGTGGAAGATGATGCCCAGCGTGTGGCGATGGCCGGAGCGAATCTGGCTCACGCCGTGACGCAGGTTGACGCGATAGTTGCCCTTCGTGCCCCGGACCGGCCGGTTGTGAACGGCGAACAGAACCGCATCGCCCTGTTGCAGTGGTACGACCTCCACCCGGCTTTGCATACGTGGGCGTTGTTCGGTCAGAACAAATTCGCCACCGGTGAAGTCTTTATCAGGCGCCGACAGCAAGACGGTAACCTGCAACGGGAACGCGAGATCGCCGTAAAGGTCCTGATGCAGACAATTGAAGTCGCCGGCTGCGTATTGCAGCAATAACGGCGTTGGCCGGGTCTGGCCGGCCTTGTGGCAGATTTTCAGGTAGCCGGCATGGTCCCCCGGATAACGCGTGGCGACATTCATCCGCTCGTTCCAGGCATTAGCGAATGCCGCAGCGTGCGAATAAAGCGCGGTGCGCAGCTCTGCGATCAGATCCGGCAGCGGGTATTTGAAATAGCGATATTCGCCTTTGCCGAAGCCGTGACGCGCCATGTGGATGTGGCTGCGGAAACGGTCTTCGTGCGCATAAAGCGCCGCGATCGCCGCACATTCGTCCGGTGACAATATCTTTGGCAGGACCGCACACCCGGACGCGTTAAGGTCGCTGCCAATCGCGTCCCAGTCATAACTGTGTACGCGTTCCATAGCGGTGCTTGGCTCAAAGGAGACTGCTTTTGCGACAGCTTTCATCGCTGAACTTCCTTGCAGGCGATACGAGAAATCTATTTGAACGTGGGTGCAAAACCACCCGAAAGCTGCGAGCCATGCAGCCAGCGAGCCATGCAGCCAGAAGGTGTGGCACGGTGTCCATTGATCGCCTATGCAAGGTCCGGCACTATCCGCGCCGCAAAAGTAGGGGGAGGAATACGAATGAGCAGGGCTCAATGGGCCGTGGCCCGTAAGGCTGGAACGAGCGCGGCTTTTGCCGCGGCCATGGCGCTCGCCGGCTGGACGGCGCCGGCAAGCGCTCAAACCGCTTCGCCGATCACGATGAAGCTCAGCACCGCGACCGTCAACGACACCCAGACCGAATGGCTGAATCGCTTCGCAGCGGCAGTCGAGAAGGACTCGGGCGGCCGGATCAAGGGCGAGGTTTATGCCAATAGCCAGCTCGGCTCGATTCCACGCCAGATCGAGGGGACGCAATTCAATGCGATCCAGGTGTGGTGCGGTCCGCCGGAATTCCTTGTCGGCGTCGATGAACGCTACGAAGCACTGAGCGCGCCGGGCGAGTTCACCAGCCGCGCGCAATATAACAAGTCGATTCAGGATCCCGCGATCAGAGACATGATTTTGGGATTGGGCGCCAACAAGGGCCTGGTCGGCGGCGGCATTTTCTCGATCGGTCCGTCGTGGATCCTGACCAAGAAGCCGATCAGTACACTGGGCGATCTTTCAGGTCTGAAAATCCGCGTGCTGGCGTCGCCGTTTCAGCTTGAGCTGATCAAACGGATGGGTGGCTCGCCGGTCGCCATGACTCTCGCCGACGTGCTGCCTGGATTGCAACAAGGCACCATCGACGGCTCGCTGACGACGATTACGCAGTACACAACCCTGCACATGGTCGATGCGGCGAAATATGTCACCCAGACCGGGCAGCCCTACGTCAGCTCGATTTCCGTGATCAGCAAAAAGTGGCTCGACGGCTTGCCGCCCGATCTTCAGAAAATCGTCAAGGACGACGCGATGAAAGTGTCGGTCGATATCCTGCCGTTCGTCGATAAATTCTTCGACGACCAGAGCAAGATTTGGAAGGATTTCAGGCGGCATTATTGAGAGCCTGCCTTCCGCGGATCAGGAGGCCATGCTTCAGAAAATCTCCAGCATCGGCGAAGACATGTCCGCCAACAAACCGGCTTTGGCCGCTGCGGTGAAAACCGTGTTTGAGACCACGGCGAAGTACAAGTAACCGTCAGCGGGCGGTTTGCGCTCTTATAAGATCGCGCAGCCGCTCCGGGGTGATCGGGAGCTGGGTTACGGCTCCCGGCGCGCCGATAGCGTCATCGATCGCCGAGGCAATGGCCGCGCCAACTGCATTGGCGCCGCCTTCGCCTGCGCCTTTCAGGCCAAGCGTGTTGAGCGGGCTGGGTGCATCTTCCGTGATCAAGGTCTGGATCGGCGGAATTTCGCGAGCTGTCGGCATCAGGTAATCGGCGAAGTTGACCGAGAGCGGTTCGCCGTGGCTGTCATAGCGGAATTCCTCCAACAGCGCGCCGCCAAGTCCTTGCGCGACGCCGCCTGTGATCTGGCCCTCAATCAGCATCGGATTGACAGCTCGGCCAATGTCGTAAGCGACAAAGTAGCGTTCGACGATCACAGCGCCGCCCTCGCGATCGACGCGCACCAAGGCAACATGAACGCCGTACGGATAGGTCATGTGATGCGATTCGAACCAGCCTTCGGCCGACAAGCCGGGCATTGTGTCGCTCGGCAGCTTGGCGCTGGGCGCGAGTGTTTTAGCGATCTCGCCGAGGGTCACCGACGGTCCTAGCGGCGCATTCTTTCGCACCACCTTGCCGTCAACCACGTCGAGTGTGTCGGGCGCGGATTGCAGCAGCGAGGCGGCGGCGGCAATGGCTTTGTCGCGCACTTTCGCGGCGGCGATCCGCGTCGCCTCGCCAGTCATGACCGTGACGCGAGAGGCGAACGCGCCCATGCCATAGGCGATGCGGTCGGTCTGGCCGTGGATCACGCGGATGCGCTGATAATCGACGCCAAGCGCGTCGGCGCATATCTGCGCCATGGCGGTTTCAACACCCTGACCGACTGAAGCCGCTCCAGTCACGACTTCCACGGCGCCGCTGGTGTCGACCGTGACACGCACGCCGTCGAACGGTCCGAGGCCGCTTTTCTCAACGAACACGGCGACACCGATGCCGACCGCTTCACCCGCGGCACGGCGGCGTTGCACATCTTCTTGCAGGTCGCTCCATCTGGCCGCCGCCAAGGCCTTGTCGAGCAGTCCGGCATAGTCGCCGGAGTCATAGGTCATTTCGGTTCCGAGCGTATCGAAGCCGAGCACGTAGGGCATTTCACTTTTGGCGATGAGATTGCGGCGGCGGATCTCGATTGGATCGATCTTGAGCTTCGCTGCGATCGCATCCATTAAGCGCTCGCGCACGAAAGTGCTCTCGTACCTGCCAGGTGCGCGGTAAGTGCCGCATGGCGTCTTGTTGGTGAGTCTTATGCGCCCGACCATATTATAGGCGCCGATGCGATAGGGGCCCGGCAACATGGCGGCGGCAAGATCGGGCACCGTGGCGGCGTGGGTGCGCACATAGCCGCCCTGATCGTGAAAAAATTCACCGTCAATGGCGAGCACGCGACCATCGGCGTCGACTGCGGCACGAACGTTATAATGCTGCTGACGGGAATGATTGGCCGCCATCAAATGTTCGCGGCGATCTTCGATCCATTTGACCGGCCGGTTGAGCCGCAGCGCGGCGCAACAGACAAGAACGTCTTCCGGATAAATCTCGCCGCGGATGCCGAAGCCGCCGCCGACATGGCCTTCGTGCAGATGCATTTTGGACGGTTCGAGGCCGAGCATCCGCGCCAAGGTGTCGCAATTCCAGTGCACGACCTTGGCCGCGCCGTGCATTTCGAGGATGCCGCGCGAAACGCGTGCAATGGCGCCGCGCGTCTCCATCGGCACGCCGCTATGGCGTCCGATCTCGAGATCAAGCGTGACCGTGGCGTGCGCTTTCGCGAAAGCCTGTTCGACGTCGCCATAGTTTTTTCGCACTAGCGCCACCTCGGTGGAATGCGCGGCGTCGTCGAACGAGCCCGGCGTCGCGTCGGCGCTCATGATTTCGGGAAATGGCTCGATCTCAACGGCGACCAGGTCGGCGGCGTCTTCGGCGCTGTATGGATCGGCCGCAAATACCGCTGCGACCGGCTCGCCGACATAGCGCACGCGATCCGTCGCAAGGATCGGTTGCCGGTAAGGATCGAGGCCTTCAATCTTGGTGAGGCGAAAATCAATCGGCGGCACGGCGGAGACGTCGGCCGAGGTCCAGACCGCGACGACGCCTGGAGCAGTACGTGCGGCTTCGGCGTCGATGGAAACGATCCGTCCGTGTGCATGGGCGGAGCGGACCACGCGCATGTGCAATTGGCCGGGGAACGAAATATCGGCGGCAAAGCGGCCATTCCCGGTGACCAGCGGCTGGTCTTCCAGGCGTGTAACCGAGCGGCCGACAAAACCCATGGTGTCCACTGCTGGCGTGTCTGGTCCAATCCAGTCGTTGGCTGACTGTCACGCGAGTTTGCCGCGTGCAGCCGGGCGCCGCAATGCCGTCTATAAAGAGGCGCTAAATCCGGCGCAGCGGTATGGTCCAGGCCAGTAAAACTCCGATGCCGGTAAATGCCGATATCATCAGGAAGGCCGCGCGAAATGCGTCGGCGATTTCGGATTGAATGATGGCTTGCCGCGCAGTTGCCAGCGATGCAATGGCCTCAGGTCCCTGGTCGATGATCGCACCAAACAAACTTGCGGTTTGCCGGTCGACAAGCGCGAGATAGGAAAACAGGACGGCTGCAACGGCCGCGGTGCCAACCGCGGCGCCGACCGAGCGGGAGAACTGCACCATCGCCGCGCCGGTACCAAGCATGCGCGGGCCCGGCGACCGTCTGCACGGTGATCTGCACCACACCCATCACAGTGCCCATGCAGAGCGTGACAATGCCGAACGCCCACGGCATGGCTGTGGTGCTCAGATGGGCTATGCTAAAGGCGATGGCGACCAGACCGGCCGTTGCCGCGAGCAAACCGTAGGTCGGAAATACCGCCGTGCGGCCGCTTCGGGTTACGAATTGTCCGGTGATGATCGAGCCAATGCCGATGCCGAAGGTCAGCGGCAGCAACATCAATCCGGTCTCGGCTGGTGAGGCACCACGTACCGCCCGCAGATAGATCGGCAGGAACGTCAGCAGCGAGACAAGCGCGGCACCGTGGCAGGCGGCAAGGCCGTCGCTCCGCCAGATCGACGGTTCCTTGAATAATCGAGGCGGAATAAGCGGCGCGGTGTTGCGGTTCTCCTGCCACAGCAGAAGAACGAGTGAAAAAATGCCGAAGGCGAACAGCCCGCCGACCATTGGCAGGGTGCGTCAGATCCATCCGTTGCAATTGTTCCAGCGCCAGAATAACCGGGCTGACGAACATCATGAACAATACCAGCCCGGGAATATCGAAGGTCGTGCGCCGGCGATCTCCCGGCTTCCCCGCCAAGCCGGAGCACCAGCACGGCAGCAATGAACCCAAGCGGGATGTTGACAAGGAAGATCGATTGCCAGCCGAAGGCTTCGGTAAGATAGCCGCCGGCAACCGGTCCGAACGTGCTTGAGCTTACCGAGACGCCGGCGAGGTAGCCCTGATATTTGCCGCGCTCGCGCGGCGGAATGGTTTCGCCGATCAGCGCTTGCGACAGCGTCATCAAGCCGCCGCCGCCAAAGCCCTGCAATACCCGCGCTGCGGTCAGACAACTCGATGTTCGGTGAGATGGCGCAGAGAACCGAGCCGATCACGAAGATCGCGAGCGCAACGAGCATCATCGAGCGGCGGCCGAAGGTATCGCCAAGGCGGCCGTAAACCGGCGCAGCGATCGTATTGGCGATCAGATACGAGACCACGACCCACGAGGCGCGCTCGATCTCACCTAGGCTCGATGCGATAGCGGGCAATGCGGTGGCGACGATGGTCTGGTCGGCAACGGCCAGAAACATCGGCAGCATGATCGAAGGAAAAACCTTCAGAAACAGCGACGAAGTCGACGGTACGTCATCGTCCAGTACGACCTGGGCAGCGGCTTTTTCAGCTGGTTCGTTGCGAGCAACGTTCTCCAGGTCCGAATCGTTCATGGCAGGCAATTCATGAATGCAAAGCCGCTTTAGTGGAGGTTTCGCGGTCGAAGGTGAATTCTACGGTCGCAATAAGAGGACAGAACCGGCTACTCGCGCCGCTATTGTGACAAAACGCGGGCCGGTTGTCGCCATACCGGGCCGGCCCGTGGCAAAAGGCGGCGGCGCTAGGGCTGCCGGCGACGACCAACAGGCCCGTTGATCATACGCTACAAAACGAAAACGCCGGCCGCTGGTGATGCGGCCGGCGCGTATCTTCTCTATTACCGCGGATCAGAGAACCTGTTCAGCCGACGTAGCTGACCCGTTCCTGTTCCTTCGCTTCTTCGGTGGATGTGGGCTTGGCGGGCAATTGCAGCACGGTGGCCGACTGGCCCTCGCACAGCAACGTCAGCAATACGACACGTCCATCCGGAAACTCGAGCGCATCATGGTGTGCGGCCATCTTGTCTTTGTTGATTTGCCGGAAGATGGCCGTTTGGTGGTTGATCGTCTTGGTCTTCCAACCGAGCAAGCCGGCGGGCAAGCATGCCACGTCACCGGTGAAGGCCAGTTCTGTGCCGGGGAGAACACAAACTGCCAGACCAGCGTCATCCGAGGCGGAGAACCCACGCGTTCCCGTCCCGAAATCCCGTGTCACGAGCTTGTCGCCCACTTGCGCGGGCCGTGATCGAACGCTTTGAAGGCTGAAGTCACACATTTGCGATTCCTTTCTTCCAAGGTCTCTCGATCAAAGCCCCCCAAATCGCTCCTCCGATCTTATTTTCAAGCAAGAATGGTGCCGACTGATGTCGCAGCGGTGGCTTTTTCAGGAACAGCGCACGTGTCGCGGGCGGGCGCGAATTTATGCGCCGTTCACGCAGCGTAGCCATGCATGGCTTGCCGCGGGATAAGGCACGGAATCTGACAGTCGTGCCCATAACAGGGGCGACGGCTGGCAAGGTAACGATTTTACAGAGAGTTTTATTCAACTGTAATGCCACCGACCATGCCGTTCCAATCGTGGTCGGAGCATCGCAGGTCGTATGTGCCCGGCTTGTGCGCAGTCAGGTACATGTCCTTCACGTCGCCGGGCTGCATCACGACTTCGGTGTGCTCGCGATTGAGTACTTCCGGATTTTCGATCGTGGCGGTGGCAAAAAATGTCGGCGCCGTGACTTCGTGGGTTTCCTTGCCATGGTTTTCCATGTGCAGCCGGTAGCGCACGTCGTGCTGGAAAGTGAGGTGGTCGGGATTGAACCTGTAGTCGACCATGGACAGGTTCACCGTGACGGTCGTCGGCTTCAACCACGTTACTACGGCAACTAAGATCGCTCCGGCGATTAGCCCCACACAAGCCATGGCGAGCTTCCGAAGCATTGCCGGTTTCCTCCCTTCGTTCGGATCGGTGAAGTTGCCTGCCAGATTATAAACGCGAAAGCGCGAAGCTGCGCTGCACTGGCGCAAGCTGCCGCATATTAACAACAAAATCGGTGTGAAAGTCCCAGAAGCGTTCCGTCTTTAACAAAATCGTTCAATGGGCCGCCGCCGAGACCCGTCCGATCTGCACTCGTCGCACCATGATTAGCACGATCGGGATCATGATTGCAGCGGTGATGGCGCAAACCTGGAAAACATCGATATAGGCCAGGATCGTCGCCTGTGCCTGTATGAGATGAGCAATAAAGCCGATGGCTTGGCCATGGGCGTCGGCAGGCGAGGCCCCCTGGGAAATAAAATATTGTGTCGTTTTGTTTAGCGTTGCCTGAAAGGCCGGTGAAGACGGCACGGTATTCTCCACAAGCCGCGCCTGATGTAGTTGGGAGCGTTGTGTCAGAACGACGTTCGCGACCGAAATGCCAATACTGCCGCCGAGGTTGCGGGCAACGTTCATCAGCGCCGAGCCCTGATTGGTTTTGTTCGCCGCCAAGCCGTCGTAAGCCACGGTATTGATGGGAATGAACAAAAACGGCAGCGCGATAACCTGATAAATGCGGACCCAGGCAAAATAGTCGAAGCTCGCGTCCGGTGTGAGCGAAGTCGAGTACCACATCGAGAGCGTTATCCCGATGAGGCCCACGGTTATCAGGTACTTTGGCTGGAAGTGGCCGGTGATCTGTCCCGCGACCGGCATCATGACCAACATGGCGATGCCGCCCGGCATCATGGCGAGGCCGGATAGTGTCGCCGTGTACGGGAATGATGTTTGCAGAAGCTGCGGCATGATCTGGTTTGATCCGAACAGGATCGCGCCGATCATCAGCATCACGAAGAACGACATGCCGAATTGCCGCTGGAATAGCAAACGTACCTCGACGATCGGTTCCTCCTGCATGAACTCCCAGGGCATAAACAGCAGGAACGAAATCACCGCCATCGCGGAGAAGACGACAATGGTGCCGGATCTGAACCAGTCGTCGATCTGACCGCGATCGAGCACCACTTCGAGGCAGCCGAGCGTCATCGCGATCAGTAGAAATCCGACCCAATCGACTTTAAGTCCGCCAGCCAGACGTTCCTGGCGTTCACGCTCCAGAATTTCAGGCTCATCGACAAACCAATGAACCAGAAATAGCGATAAAAGTCCGACCGGTACATTGATGAAGAAGATCCAGTGCCAGGAAAAATTGTCGGTGATCCAGCCGCCGATCGTCGGCCCGACTGTCGGTGCCACAATCACCGCGATGCCGTAGAGGGCAAAAGCCTGACCGCGTCTCTCCGGCGGGAAGGTATCGGCGAGAATGGCTTGCTCGCTGGTCGGCATACCGCCGCCGCCGAGCCCTTGCAGGATGCGGAAGAAAATCAAAGCGCCGAGGCTCGGCGCCAATCCGCAAAGGAGGGAACTGATGGTGAAGGTCGCCACGCACAGCATGTAAAAGCGCTTGCGGCCGACAACGTTGGAGAGCCAGCCGCTCGCCGGCAGCACGACGGCGTTGGCGATGAGATAGGTGGTAACAACCCACGTGCTCTCATCGACACTCGCCGCCAACGAGCCCGCGATATAGCGCAGCGATACGTTGGCGATCGCGGTGTCGAGCACGACCATGAAGGTCGCGATCGAAACGACTACGGCGACGAGCCACGGATTTCGCTTACCCGCGGCCGAGCGTTCCGGGGTCCAGCCGCCGGATCGCGTCTGGTCGCTCATCTCACCTTCACCGTCGGCACGGCCGACATGCCGGGCCCGAGCAATACATCGGGCGGATTATCGAACACGATCTTGACCGGCACCCGCTGCACGATCTTGACGAAATTGCCGGTTGCATTCTCGGCCGGAAGCAGACTGAACGCCGTGCCGCTGCCGGATTGAATGCTGTCGACATGTCCTCTGAAAGTCTTGTCAGGATAGGCATCGACTTCGATATCGACCGGTTGTCCCGGCCGCATCAAATCGAGTTGAGTTTCCTTGAAATTTGCGGTGATCCAAACCTCACGCGGCACGAACATCATCAGCGCCGAGCCTGTTGCGGCCCAGTCGCCCTTGGCGGCGCCCAAATGCGTCACGCGGCCAGCGAGCGGGGCGGTAATAATCGTTCGAGAGAGATTAGTCTGTGCCGCCTCAAGCTGAGCTTGTGCGCTCTGCAATTGCGCTTGCAGCACCGGAACCTGTTTTTCGGTTGCGACCGCGTTGGCCTGTGCCGCGGCGTAGGAGGCCTGATTCTGCAATAGACTGGATTTGTACTGCTGGGCCTGCTCGACCGTCGCGGTGCCTTGCTTGGTCAATAACTGGTAGCGGTCGTCTTGCTGCTGCGCGAAGGTCAGCGCCGCCTCTGCCTGGGTAACCTGTTTGTTGGCTTGCTCAATCTTCGCCTGCTGGGCGGCGATCTGCGCGTTTAGATTGGCGACGCTTGCTACGGCCTGGTCGCGCTGTGCGACATAGTCGCGATCGTCGAGACGCACCAGCACGGCGCCTTTTTCGACCGTCTGGTTGTCATCCACAGGGACATCGACGACCGCGGCACTGATCTGCGAACTGATCTGCACGGTGCGGGCGTCGATAAAGGCATCGTCCGTCGATTCATATTGCCGGGCGTGGAGCCACCACAACAGCACTGCGACCAGCACCACGACGGTAATAACGCCGATCAGGAGGACCAAGCCGCGGCGCTCGCGGAGCGTTTCTCGCCACGACCGGCGTGGCGCCGCACCGGCGGATTTTGCGTCCCGACCCGAAGGCGAATCGGTGCTGCTCTCGTTATCGACGCGCTGATCCATCTGCGCTTAAACGCTTGGTGGGCCAATGGGTTTCGGCTTGGCCCTGCATAAGGCGCTAGCAGCCGGGTGCGATTCCCAGTGGATGTAGCGTCTAACGGCTAAGCTTTCCAGTCATCACGACCCGGTCGGGTGCAGGGCTGCCGATATTTTCTGCACGAATTCACCGAGTTCTTCGCCGTCGAGGTCGCTGACGGCCCAGAAATCCAGCCCCTTGTCCGACCAATTTCGGACATTATAGCCTTGAACGGTCGAAGCGAGGACGGTCGGGTGTTCCGTGCCCAATCGCTGGGCGACGAATAGATTTATGACGTGCTTGCGACGTTGGTAAACCACCGACGCAACCGGCTCGCCATCGATATAGTCGAGCCGCCCGCCCAGCAGGGTAAAGCCTTGCGCCGTCAAATCGATCACCGGCGGTGCGACGTCGACCTTGCCATCAAACCACGGTTTGACGGTGTGCTGGTCGCTGGTCTCGACGTCCATCAGGTGCCCGGCCTGGAGCGAGCGAATATGAGCCGATACCACTTCACCGGCGACCGAATGTTCCTGGTCATTGCGGACAACGGTCAGCATAAAGCTTGCGGCGAGCGCGCCTGAAAGCACCGCACCGGTTGCAAAGCCGCCAAAGAATGAGCGGCGCGTCGGTCGCAGGAACTGCCGCGGCGTAATAACGTTGGCTTTCGGCGCTGGCAGCGCCGTTTCGATCCGATTGCGCAGACTTGCCGGCGCTTTCTCTTTCAGGTTGGCGCGAGCCATCGTCGCGCGCATCGCGCGGAATGCCTCGAGTTTCTCGGCGCAGCCGGTGCAAGTGGCGACATGCGCTTCGACATCACGCGTGTGACCGGCGTCGAGTTCGCCGTCGATCAGGGCGTGAATGAGAACTTCACACTCGGCGCAATTCATGGCGTAGAGCTTTCTGCGACGTTCCAGGCCTTGCGCAGCATCGTTCGCGCACGAGCCAGTCGCGACATCACCGTTCCGACCGGCACACCGGCTACTTCGGCGATTTCGTGATAGGACAGTTCGTTGACTTCGCGCAGCACGATCGCTTCGCGAAACGCCTGCGGCAGGTCATCGATAAGCCGGCGTATCGTGTCATCATCCGCCCGGCGTAACAGCAGCACTTCAGGCGAAGCGTGCGGCTCTTGCCACATCGGCAATGCTTCGGCGGCCGGCGTGTCGTCATCGAAGTCCGACGGTGTCTCCTGCCTGCCGCGACGCGCAAATTCGGCGTTGCAAACATTCCTCAATATGGTCAGTAGCCACGGTTTCATGGCAGGGCCGCGATAGGAGTCGAAATGGCGCAAAGCGCGCAGGTAACACTCCTGCACGGCATCCTCGGCGTCGGCCGCGTTGCGCATGAGATAACGCGCAAGCGTGTAGGCGTCGTCGAGATAGGGCAGCGCGGCGTCGCGAAAACGCCGCGCTTTTTCTTCGTCATCACTACCACCTGCCATGGTATCGCGTCCGGCCGTCCACGATGCCTTCGAGGTTCATTTTCGCACTCGAACGAACATCACTGCGTGGCGTTGCTACCTGTTGCTGCTTCTACCACGATCGTTCCGGTCATGTGCGGATGGATGTAACAGAAATACTGATACGTTCCCGGCGTGGTGAATGTGAACGAATAATTATCATCCGTATCCATCGCTGCGGATCGCTTGAAGGTATTGCCTGTCGCCGCGATCCCATGCGGAATGTCGTCTTTGTTGGTCCACGTTACCGTGGTGCCGGCCTTCACCGTCAGCTGTTGCGGGCTGAAAGTGAAATTGTCGATCGATACTGCCGCCGCGGCCGTTGTTTGCGCCCGCGCGACCAAAACGCCGCCGGCTAAACCGGAGCCTACGACCGCGCCCAGCACGGCCGCAGCAATTGCACTTCGCATCATGTTTGCGGTTTCCTTTAGCTCACCAGCGGCGTGTCGACGATCGCCAGACGCTGCTCGTTTTGTTTGAACGTGACATTGGCGATGCCGAGCATCTTGCGCAGTTGGTCGTCCGGAACCTTCATCGGGCCGGGTGAAGGTCCGGCGCCTGGCGCGGGCTGCGGGAATGCCGTTGAGCGCGCCGTGTGGAACGTGACGTTGCCCTCGACTTTCTGCATCACCTGGTGGATGTGCCCGTTGAGCACCGTCACCGAGCCGAACTTCTTGAGGTAGCCCAGCGCCTGCGCGCCGTCGTCGGTGCCCCAGCCCCAATCCGGATAGACGGTCCACAGCGGGATGTGGGCGAAGACGACGATCGGGGTCGATGCCGAGCGGTCTTTGACGTCGGCTTCGAGCCATTCGAGCTGTTGGGCGCCGAGATTGCCCAGTCCGCCGGCTTTCAGATCGACGACATTGACCAGGCCGATAAAGTGCACGCCGTTGGCGTCGAAGCTGTACCAGCCCGAACCCTTCGCAGCTTTGCCGTAGCGCTCCATGTAAAATTTCTGGTCTGGATCGAGGAAATCGTGTTCGCCCGGCACGTAATGCACGTCGAGCTTGGCTTGGGAGATGATGCGGTCGGCGTCGTCAAATTGCTTTGCCGTCGAGAGATGGCTGATGTCGCCGGTGTGAATCATGAAGGCGGGCTTCTTGGGTAGTGCGTTCACCTTGCCGATGGCTTCTTCCAGCGTTCCGAGCGCGTTCGGATTGGCGGGTTTATCGAACCCGACGTGGCTGTCGCTGATTTGCAGGAAGGTCAGACCCTTCGCTTCTTGTGCCTGGGCTTCGCCCATGATGCCGAGCGAATGGGGAACACCGCCGGAAATCGTCCACAAAACACCGGTTCCTACCCAGGTCATGCATTCCAGCACTTTGCGCCGGTTCATGCCGTCATCGCGATCATTCCCGCTCATTTCCGATCTCCAGTTATGCCAAAGTGCGCAGAGGCCATGCGGCTTCCGGGGATGAGATCGGGCGATTGGAATGTTTATTCCCGAGCGAAAGTGATTTTTGTGGGCGGCGCAGTGCAGCCGCTGCTATACCGCCCGTTCTGCTCTTCGCCCTGCCGGGCGCGCCAGCGACGCGACAACCATGCTGAATTCGTCAGTTACGCATTCTATTGAGACACGCACCTCGTGGGTGGTCGCGACAGCCGTACTCATCGTGATGGCGGTGGCATTCGGGGCGCCATGGATCACCGTGGTCGCACTCAAGGACATCGCTGCCGAGGTCAATGGCGAACGGTCGGTCCCCGCATTCGCCGGTGCGCTGGTTTGGATGGGCGCGGGCTTCGGCGGCATCTTGATGGGGCGCTTTGCCGAGCGGTTTGGCATTCGCTGGACCGCGATCGGTGGCTCCGTGATGATTGCCGTCGGACTGTGCCTGTCAACGTTGGGGCCGTCACTGCCGCTTTATATCGGCCACGGCTTGTTCATCGGCCTGATTGGGATCGCTGGCATTAACGCGCCATCTTATGTCTATGTCAGCCGCTGGTTCGACCGCCGACGTGGCTCGGCGCTGGCGTTGATTTCAAGCGGCAGCTTTTTGGCCGGTGCATTCTGGCCGTCGCTTTTTGAACCGGTGATCGCTTATCTCGGCTGGCGCGAGACAATGTTGATCTATGCGGTGATCGAGCTTCTGATTATCGTGCCGACCGCAGCGATCTTTTTCACAATGCCGCCCGAGACGCCGCATCATGCGACGGTGACCGACACGCCTCATGCAAAGAACTCCGTCATGGGGTGGCCGCCCAATCTGGTTTTTGCACTACAGATGTCCGCGATCTTCACCTGTTGTGTGCCGATGTCGATGCCGCAGGCGCACCTTGTCGCGTTTTGCAGCGATCTCGGCATCAGTCCGGTCCACGGCGCGGCGATGCTATCGGTGCTGCTCGCCTCGGCATTCCTGAGCCGTCAGATCTGGGGCGGGCTGTCGGACCGGATCGGCGGTCTCTACACCATGCTGCTCGGGTCCGCCTGCCAGACCGTCGGGATCGCACTCTTTTTGCTCACACAGGACGAGCTGGGCCTGTTTACGGTTGCCGCGCTGTTCGGTTTTGGGTTTAGCGGCCTGGTGCCAGCCAATGTGCTGGCGGCCCGCGAACTGTTTCCGGTCGGCGAAGCTTATTGGCGCATCCCGACATTGCTGCTGGTCAGCGGTTCGGGAATGGCGGTTGGAAGCTGGAGCGGCGGGTTTCTTTACGACCGCTTTGGCTACTACGCGCCGGCCTTTGCCATGGGTGTTGCCGTGAGCGCGCTCAATTTCCTGATTATCAGCGTACTTGCGTTCCGGCGCAGCCAGACCAGCGATCTTGTCAGCGTGTGACGGCGTTCTGCTTGGCGCGTGGTGAATTTTCCGGCCGCTTCATCTGCTGAGCAGTTTTTGGCGACGTGCGAGCCGAGCAAAAATCTTCCACCGCCGAAACGATCGCGGCGCTGGTTTTGGCGCGTCGCTCGGGTGTCCCGAGCTCCAGTTCTTCCGGGCGGTTAATGATCGATCCTGCCTCGATCAACACCGCCGGCATGCGGGTCATCTTCAGGACCACCAATTGATCGAAGCGATAGACGCCGGCATCGGCATCAATAAGTTCGCGTCGGTAATGGCCCATCAGGGCTTGGGTATAGTGTGGTGTGTAGTTCAGCCCGTTGGCTTGCAGCGCTTTACCCATCAGGTGGGCGAATTCCAGACTGCCTTTGCGGTCGCCATTATCGTAAGAAACAAACAAGGCGTAGCCGGGATAGTCGTCGTTGTAATTGTTCTGCTGGCCTTCGTACTCCCACGACTGAAGCAGATTGTCGGGAACGGAATCGTGATGGATGGCGATGAATAGGTCGGCCTGCATCGCGTTGGCCCGTGATGCACGCTCGACCAGCCCGTAAGGCGGCGCCTTCGCCGTGATGAGCAGTACCGTTTTGTCGAAGCCGGCATCCACGAGCGCCTTGTCGATATCCTGCGAAAGCTGAAGATTAAAGGCGTATTCGGGGACGGCGCGTGCGCTCATCGCGCCAGGGACATCAACGGTGTGGCCGACGTCGAGGACGACGCGGAACGTAGAGGGATTGCACTTCGATTGGGGAGATGGAGCCGGGGCCAATGTTGGCTTTTGATCATCGCCGAGGGCTGAGTTTCCCGCTGCACAGACGAGCAGGATGCAAAGTGCCATAAGCGGGGCATTGCCGGGTCGCCGCATTTCGATCATCGCTTGCTTTTATCCGCTTCGCGCCGCCCGTGCATTGTCGGTGCTTCGTAGCCTATTCCCATATGCCCTAGCCGCATGGCGTTGCGGCGGTCCAGTCCCCTTGCGGGTGCGCAGGGCGTGGGGCAGAGTCCGGGCAAATCAAACACTCGATCCCGCAAGCTCAAAACGCGGTGTGCGGTTTTTCTGGGAGGCCTTCATGAGACGAGCACTCTATAGTGGCGTGGCTGCAATCGCGATCGCTGCTTTCGTCGCCGTTGCTCCCGCGCGGTTAAATGCGCAGAGCGTTCCGGTCCGTAGCCACGATATCGGTGGTGTCGTCAAAAGTCCGCACGGACCTGAGGCCGGCGTCTGGGTCATTGCGGAGACGCACGATCTGCCGACGCGATTTGCCAAAATGGTCGTGACCGACGATCAGGGCCGTTACGTCGTGCCGGATTTGCCAAAGGCGAAATACCAGATCTGGGTGCGTGGCTATGGCTTGGTCGATTCACCGAAAGTCGATGCGGAGCCGGGTAACCGGGTGAATCTGACCGCCGTGATTGCACCCGATGATGCCGCGGCCGCACAATATTATCCATCGATCTACTGGTTCTCGATGTTGAAAATTCCGGCGGCGGATCAGTTTGGCGGCAAGAGCGATATCCCGGACAACGTCACCCAGGCGGATTGGCTGACCGTGTTGAAGAACCAGGCATGTGTTGGCTGCCATCAGCTTGGATCACCGGGGACGCGCATCATCCCGGCTGCCCTCGGCAAGTTCAGCAGCGGCGAGGACGCGTGGGCGAGGCGTATTCAGTCCGGCCAGGCGTCGCCACTGATGACGGGGCCGATCGCGGGTCAACTCAACAGCGTACCGCTGCAATATTTCGGTGACTGGACCGATCGCATCGCCAAGGGTGAACTGCCGGCAACCAAGCCGCCGCGCCCGCAGGGCGTCGAGCGCAACGTTGTCGTCACAACCTGGGACTGGGGCACCGAGAAACAATACCTCCACGATCTGATCTCGTCGGACAAGCGCAACCCGACGGTCAATTCCTACGGGCTACTCTATGGCTCCACGGAATATTCCAGTGATCATCTGCCTGTTCTCGATCCGAAGACATCAAAGCCGAGCTTCATCACGCCGCCGGAAGGTGCGGATGTTCCTGAAGCATTCGGACCTGGACATGCGGCCATCCAGAAACCGCTGGCGCCGTCAGCCTATTGGGGCATGGAGCAGGTCTGGGACTCCAAGCTTGATAATCACAACGACATGTTTGATTCCCAGGGCCGCTTGTGGCTGACCGGGACCAATCATGCGCCGGGTACGCCGGCGTTCTGCAAGAAAGGTTCGGACAATCCCTACGCCAAGGCGTTCCCGATCGACATCAATGAACGTCAATTGGTGATGTACGAACCGAAGACCCAGAAATTCACTTTCATCGATACCTGTTTCGGCACGCATCATCTGCAATTCGGCTTCGACAAGGACAACACATTGTGGGTGAGCGGCGCCGGCGAAGTGGCCGGCTGGCTCGATACCAAGGTGTTCGATGAAACCGGCGATGCGGAAAAAGCGCAGGGCTGGGCGCCGTTTGTGCTCGACACCAATGGCAATGGTCAGGTCGACGACTACACCAAGCCGGGTCAGCCGCAGGATCCGAACAAGGACATGACGATCGGCGGCTCCGGCACCTACGCCGTAATGCCGAATCCGGCGGACGGTTCGGTCTGGTTCACCGTCAATGTGTTTGGCGGCAAGGGCGGTGTCGTTCGCTTCGATCCGAAGACCAAGCTTTCGGAAGTTTATTACATCCCGAAGCCGGGCTTCGGGCCGCGCGGCGGTGATATCGACTCCAAGGGTGTGGTCTGGGTATCGCTCGGCAGCGGACATCTTGGCAGCTTCGATCGCTCCAAGTGCAAAGCGCCGCTCAACGGGCCGAAAGCAACCGGCGATCACTGCCCGGAAGGCTGGTCATTCTACAAATATCCCGGTCCTGGCTTTGATGGCATCGGCGATAACAGCGCCGAAGCGAGCTATTACACCTGGGTCGATCAGCACGACGCGGTTGGCCTCGGCAAAGACGTGCCGATCTCGACCGCGAATGAGAACGACGGCTTTGCCGCCTTGGTCAACGGCAAGATGGTGACGCTGCGTATTCCGTACCCACTGGGCTTTTATGCCAAGGGACTAGATGCGCGCATTGACGATCCGAACGGGGGCTGGAAGGGCCGAGGATTGTGGTCGTCCGAAGGTGACCGGACCCCTTGGCTCAAGGAAGGCGGCAAGGGCTCGATGCCGATAGCGGTCCACATCCAGATCCGGCCTAATCCTCTCGCGGATTGATCGGCCAGCTACGCGTCCCAATCTGATACGCCCGGCGCTCATCAGCGCCGGGCGACTGCTTTTAGAACCTCAGTAGTGCCGCTATTATCGGTTTGGGATGTTGTTTGAGGAGTCGAACATGAGCATGCGTGAACCCGTACTGCTTCCAGTTGCCATCACGGACTTGCGCCCGACCCAGATCACGGTTGGCATGCGCGAGGTGAATGCCAAGCGCAAAGCCTGGCGCGAAACGAGCAATAAGAAGGGCGAAAAATTTCTCGGCAAGCATATGATTCCGGTCATCCTCGGACCCAAGGGCCGGCACTACGTCATCGATCACCATCATCTCGCCCGGGCCCTTCACGAAGAAGGGGTCAAGGACGTGGCGGTGACGACGGTCGCCAATTTGAGCAATCTCGAGATCGATTCGTTCTGGTTCGTCATGGACAACCGCAACTGGATGCATCCCTTCGATGATCAGGGGCGGCGGCGCGAATATCGGGATATTCCTAAATCCGTAACCGAAATGGTGGATGATCCGTTCCGATCGCTGGCTGGCGAGTTGCGGCGTCTCGGCGGCTTCGCCAAGGACACGACCCCATTCAGCGAGTTCATTTGGGCAGACTTCTTGCGCCGGCGTTTGAAGCGGAAGTCCGTCGATAAGGATTTCAACGGCGCGCTCGATCAAGCGCTGGAACTGGCCAAGAGTGAAGATGCCGGTTATTTGCCTGGCTGGTGCGGACCCTCGCCGGAGGACTGATGTACGATAATCCCCATCATCGGCAACATTCGCGCATCGTGCTCACGCTCGCTCGCGCGGGGGTCGTGCTGTTGCTGGGCGCCTTATGCGTCGATTGCAGCAGTAATAAAAAGACCAGCGAGGTGGTCGAAGCCAACGCCTTTCCGGCGACCTACAAAGATCAGATCGCCACCTTTCTGACGACCAGCCTGTCGGACGGCGCTGACTTTCGCAACGCGATGCTTTCTCCCCCGGTGCTGAAGCCGGTTGGCCAGAATCAGCATTACGTCTCTTGCGTTCTCCTGAACGGCCGCAACCAGCATAAAGAGAAGGCTGTCATATACTTTGCCGGCAGTATCAATCAGTTTGTCGATGCGACGCCTGACGAGTGCAGTGGTGCCGACTATCAGCCATTCCCTGAACTGGCGAAGTTTGCGCCGAGGTGAGTAGTACTCAGACGCCGGCCGGCCAATAGGCAAGCGCCGCCCCGCCAATCGCCCCAATAATGACAACGAGCAGAGGGGGCGCGCGCCAGGCCATCAGTAGGACGAAGCCGACAAGGGCCACCGCAAAATCGCCCGGTGTCTTGACCGAAGTGATCCACAACGGGTTGTAGAGCGCCGCACCCAACAGGCCCACGACCGCGGCATTGATTCCGCGCATCGCGGCCTGTGCGCTCGGAAGCTCGCGTAAGCTGTTCCAGAACGGCAGCGTGCCCAACAGGACGAGCATCCCCGGAAGGAAAATTGCGATCAGGCCCAGCACCGCGCCCGGTATGCCGTGTGGCGATGGATTGACCACGGCGCCGAGATAAGCCGCGAAGGAGAACAGGGGACCCGGAACCGCTTGCGCCGCGCCGTATCCTGCCAGAAACGTATCGTCGCTCACCCAACCGGGTCCGACGAAGGCTTCACGCAAGAGCGGCAACACAACATGCCCGCCGCCAAAAACCAGAGCGCCGGATCGATAAAACGCATCAAACAGCGCCAGGCCGGGTGTATGCGTCACGGCTTGCAGGATCGGCAGGCCAATCAACAAGAGGAAAAAGGCTGAAAGGGCGATGGCGCCGACAGTGTGGCTTACCGGCAATGCAATGCGGCTCGGAGCCAACGGCGTGCCGGTGCGGCACAGCCAAAAGCCGGCAAGTCCACCGAATACTATCGCGCCGATTTGCGCGACCGGGGCGTTGCTGAACAGCATGATCAGCGCAACGACAGTCGCAATGCTCGCGCGTTCGCGGTCGGGACACAAAGTGCGGGCCATGCCCCAGATGGCTTGGGCTACGATCGAGACCGCGACCAGCCGCAATCCGTGCAGCGCGCCGCTACCAAGCCTGCCGTTGAGTTCGCTAGCGCCGAAAGCGAACACCACGAGTGCGATTGCTGATGGCAAGGTAAAGCCGGTCCATGCCGCGAGTGCGCCGAGGTAACGCGCGCGCAACAGTCCGATTGAAAACCCCAGTTGGCTCGAGGCGGGGCCGGGCAGGAATTGGCACAGCGCGACGAGATCCGAGTAGGCCCTTTCGTCGAGCCATTTGCGGCGCGTCACGAATTCGTCGTGGAAATAGCCGAGGTGGGCAATCGGACCGCCGAAACAGGTTAAGCCGAGACGAACAAACACTGCGAACACTTCGCCGACAGTGCCGCTCTTTTCCGACGCTTCGCGCTTTGTTTCGGGCATGGCGGCATTGTTGACAAGTTACGGCATGCAGGCAACAGTTTGCGACAGCGTAGCGTCAGGTCACGCTGCGTGCGCCGCCGAATAAGACAAACAATCAGGCGCCGCATCCGGGGAGGATCGCATGACCATCACGGTTCCACAGGGCCTGGTGGCTCCTGAGGCGGCATCCATCGCAGTCGCGACGCGTGTGCGCTGGACCTATGTCGCGCCAACGCTGCTGATCTACTGGATCATCTCGATGTTCGACAAGAGCAACATTTCTCTTGTCATGGCGGATCCGAAATTTCTCGACGAGATGCAGCTTAACGGGCAGACGCAACTGCTCGGATGGCTCGCTTCCAGCATGTTCATCTCCTACAGCTTGGCCGCGCCGCTGTGGGGCTGGAGCGTAACGCGCTATGGCCCGCGTTACACGACAATGGTGAGCCTTGTGATTTGGGCGCTGACCTGTTTCTGGTCCGGCCTCTCGGCAAGTTACGGCATGCTCCTCGCCTCTCGCGTTGGCTTGGGCATCGGCGAAGCGGCCTGTTATCCGGTGACGCTGGCGCTGGTCGCTAACTGGTTTGCGCTGCGCGAGCGTGGCAAGGCCACATCATATTGGTGGATCGGCACCATGATCGGCCCGATGCTGACCGGGCTGCTGGTTACCGCGTTGATTGTCAATTTCGGCTGGCGTGGACAATTCTACGGGCTCGGTGTTTTGGCGCTGATCCTGCCGCTGCCGATGGTCTGGTTTCTGATCCGGGACAAACCGGAGCAGCACGCCGGCGTCAATCAGGCCGAAGCTGACCTCATCAAAGCCGGCGCGATCGAGCACAACGACGATGCGCCCGGCCGTATTCTTAAAGGCGTGACGAGCGTTTGGCGCAATCATCGCTTCTGGCTGATGGTGCTGGCGATCTCGTGCAACGCGATCTTCTTCTGGGGCTGGTCGATCTGGCTGCCGACCTATCTGCGCACCGCGCGGCATTTCAGCTTCAGCACGTCGGGTTATCTGACCTTCGTGATCTATGGGTTTGCTGTCGTAACCATCCTTGTCATCGGCCGGGTGTCGGACCGCGTATTCCGCCGCGCACCGTTCGCGGGCCTCGGTTGGTTCTCTGCGGCAATATTGCTGATGGCGGCAGCGTTCGCGCCGGACGCGACCTGGAGCGTCGTACTGATGATTTGCGCGCTGTGCGCGCAGCAAGTCGGTATCTCGTGTGCCGAGATGCTGATGCACAGTGTGATCGGCACGGCCGATATGGGCAAATCGCAGGGCGTGCGCGCGTTGCTCACGCAATCGACCGGCGCGCTGTCGCCACTGATGATCGGCTATATCCTGGCTTATAGCGGCGGCGGTTTCATTGCGCCGTTTGCCGTTCTCTCCGTTGCGGTCGTGATCTCGGCGGGCTGCATGATCGCGCTCACCAGAGAAGGATTCTGAAAATGTCGGTTATGGAAGCGACGCTGCCCAGCATGACGGTTGGCGGAGTAAAAGTTCACGGCTTGAGCGACGGCACATTGCCGACCGGGATCGACAAGGTGGTCGACATGACGCCGGCGCAAGTCGAGCAACTGGTCGGTGGCACAGAGAACGGGACGTTTCATATCCCGGTGAACAATTTTCTGATCCGCCGTGGCGGCAACGTCATCATGATCGATGCCGGCGCCGGCAACACCATGTACCCGACGCTTGGCAGGCTGCCGGACAATTTGCGCGCTGCTGGCGTCGATCCGAAAGACGTCACGCACATCGTCATCACCCACCTCCACGGCGATCACGCCAATGGTCTGGTCGACGACGACGGCAAGCCGCATTATCCCAATGCCGAGATTGTGGTGCACGAGATCGAACTCGATTTCTGGACGGCGCCCGACGGCGCCAATGATCTCGACAAGGTCAAAGGCAATCGCGCCCGCACGCGGATCAATCTGAAACCTTACCTCGATCGCATCCACCGCGTGCGCGGCAGCGAGGAATATCTGGGTTTTGTGCCGATCATTGCGCCTGGCCATACACCCGGACACACATGCTGGTTATTGGCTGCGCCAGGCGGCGGCGGGTTCATGGCGCTCGGCGACGTTGTGCACGTGTCGGCGATCCAGATTTCGCATCCCGATGCCGGCATGATCTACGACCTCGACAAGGATCAGGCCGTAAAATCGCGCAAGCGCATTCTCGATATGGCGGCGACCGAGCGGTTCGCTATCGCCGGCGCGCACGTCAACGCGCCGGGCTTCGGTCATGTCGTACGCAAAGGCTCAAGCTTTGCCTTTGAGCCTGCCGCCTGAGCAGGCGATAGCCTCGATCGGACTTTCGCGAGCGAGTGAGGCGTCCATCCGGAGGTGATGGCGATGACGCGGGCAGTGTTTGTCCTGCATTTGGAAGCACGTTCTCGCTCGGTGTGGTTCGACGCGGACTTTCTGCTGTGCCCACGCTACTATGAGATATTTTATACTATTTGCGGCTAAAAATTTCGTCCTATATAGAAGATTATTCGCATTTGTGCGGAAATGAGGTCGAAAATGACGTCCCCGCTCGAACAGAAGAAAATCAAAATCACCGGGCCGGTTGTTATTACCGCCAATAGGGTCGGTGATGGCGCCGTGGTTTACCGTCGTGCCGACGGTGGCTGGAGCACCCATCTCGACGACGCTGCAATCGCCACCAGCAGCGATGGCGCCCGTGAGCTGATCGACGCGGCCAATGCCGACGATCTGCGCGCGGTCGGCCCTTATGTCGCGCCGGTAAAGCTCGGCGCGGGCGGACACGTGCGTCCGGGAAACCTGCGCGAACTCATTCGCCTCGGCGGTCCTACCATCGACCTGCCGGTGACGTTCGGAATCTAATTCCGGAATTAACGTCCATGTACGTTTACGACGCCTATGACCGCACGCTCGTCAATGAACGGGTCGCCGAGTTCCGCGATCAGGTGGCTCGCCGGCTGTCCGGCGAGCTGACTGAAGAGGAATTCAAGCCGCTGCGGTTGATGAATGGCGTGTATCTGCAATTGCACGCCTACATGCTTCGCATCGCTATTCCTTATGGCACGTTGTCGAGCGAGCAATTGCGTATGCTCGCCCATGTCGCCCGCCGTTACGATCGCGGCTACGGGCACTTCACGACGCGACAAAATATCCAGTTCCACTGGATCAAGCTTGAAGAATTGCCGGACGCCATGGCGGAACTCGCCAGCGTCGGCATGCACGGCATGCAGACCAGCGGCAATGTCGTGCGCAATATCACGACCGACCAATGGGCCGGTGTCGCGCCCGACGAGATCGAAGACCCGCGCATCTGGGCTGAAGTGATCCGTCAGCACGTGACGTTGCATCCCGAATTCTCGTTTATGCCGCGCAAGTTCAAGATCGCGGTCGGTGCGTCGAGCCACGACCGCGCGGCGCTGCGTATCCATGATCTGGGGCTGCGCCTGCACCACAACGAGGCGGGCGAGCTTGGTTTTGAAGTCATGGTCGGCGGCGGCCTCGGCCGCACACCATTCCTCGCCAAGACAATCAAGCCATTCCTGCACCGGCGCGACGTGCTGAGTTACGTCGAAGCGGTGCTGCGCACTTACAATCAGTTCGGTCGGCGCGACAATATCTACAAGGCGCGTATCAAGATTCTGGTCCACGAGCTTGGTGTCGAGGCCTTTTCGAAGGAGGTGGATTCCGAGTGGCAAGGCATCAGGGATGGCGCGCTGGCGCTTGACGACGCGATCGTTGCCGATATTGCCGGCCGTTTCAGCTATCCGGCTTACCAGACCCTCAAAGACAATCCCGCCGAACTTGTCGCGGCGCGCAACGATCGCGTGTTCAATACCTGGTTCGGCAATTCCGTCGCGAAGCACAAAGTACCGGGCTACGCAATCGTGACGCTGTCGTTGAAGCCGGAAGGCGGCACGCCCGGCGACGCCACCGCCGTGCAAATGGATGCCATTGCCGATCTGGCCGACCGCTATTCGTTTGGCGAAATCCGCGTCGGCCACGAGCAGAATCTCAGTTCTACCGCATGTGGCGCAACGCGATCTGCCGGCGGTGTGGCGTGCGCTCGATGCGATCGGCGTTGCGCTGCCGAACGTGAATCTGATTTCCGACATCATTTCCTGCCCGGGTTTGGATTATTGCAGTCTCGCCAACACGCGTTCGATTCCGATCGCGCAGGAGCTCACGCGTCGCTTTCGCAATCTCGATCTGCAGCGCGATCTCGGCCGGCTGCACATCAATATTTCCGGCTGCATCAATGCCTGCGGCCACCACCATGTCGGCCACATCGGCATTCTCGGGGTCGAGAAGAACGGCGAAGAGGTCTACCAGATCACACTGGGCGGCAAAGCTGACGAGGACGCGAAACTCGGGACGCTGATCGGGCCTGCGGTGCCATATGCACAAGTGGCCGACGTCGTCGAGGATATCGCGCAGGCTTACCTCGAATTACGGAAGCGGCCCGACGAGCTTTTCGTCGACACGGTCAAGCGTACCGGCGTCGAGCCATTCCGGGAGCGGGTCTATGCCACTCGTTGAACACGGCCGTATCGTCGAAGACCGTTATGTGCGCGTCGCCGATGACGCACCGATCCCGGATCGAACGCCGGTGCTGGTTTCAGCGAAGCGTTTCCTCGCCGAAGCCAACGAATTGGTTCGCCGCGACGGTTCGATCGGTGTGCTGTGGCCGAACGATCGCCGCGTTGTCGAACTTGAGCCGTGGCTTGGCCATCTCGCGCTGATTGCGCTCAATTTCCCCAAGTTTCGGGACGGTCGAGCTTACAGTCAGGCGCGTCTGTTGCGCGAGCAGTTCAATTTTGGCGGGATGTTGCGCGCCACCGGCGACGTCCTGCGCGACCAGTTTCATTTTTTGGTGCGCGCCGGGTTCAACTCCTTCGAGGTGAAGAAGGCCGCCGACGCGCAGGTATTCGCCGAAGTGCTCAAACGCTACAGCGTGGTCTATCAGCCTGGCGCCGATGGCCGTACTGCGGCACTACGCCGGCGCTTGCAGGGCGATCTCAAGGTTCCAAAGCGCGAGACGGCGTGAACGGCACTAAGGCGATTGTCTAGCTTCCACTAACCGCAAGCTGGTAGTGTTGTCTCGGTTGAACATCGAGGACATGATGACGCCAGTTGTCGCAGTAATCGCACCCGGTGCAATGGGGGCCGCCGTTGGGAAAAGGCTCACCGACAATGGGCTGAAAGTCCTGACCTCGCTCAGGGGGCGCAGCCAGGAGACGCAAGCGCGGGCAAAAGAAGCAGGCATCGCTGGTGCCAGCGATGAAGAGATTGCCGCCTCCGATTTCATTCTTTCCATTTTGCCGCCTGGCGACGCACTGTCGCTGGCACAGCATTTTGCGCCCGTGCTCAAGTCGAGCAACGCGAAGCCGGTTTATGTCGACTGCAACGCCATCAATCCGGTAACTGTCGATAAGGTCGCGGCGGCGATCGCGCCAACCGATTGTCCGTTTGTCGATGCCGGGATTATCGGCTCACCGCCAAAGCCGGGCGACGCCGGGCCGCGCTTCTACGCCTCGGGGCCCGCGGCGCTGCGCTTTGCCGCGCTGCGCGACTACGGTCTCGACATTCGCGTGCTTGATGGCGCGTTGAGCGCGGCTTCGGCGTTGAAAATGTCCTATGCCGGCATCACCAAAGGCACGCAAGCGATCGGGGCCGCGATGATGCTGGCGGCAACGCGTGCCGGTTCGGCCGATGCGCTGTTTGCCGAGCTCAGCTCGAGCCAGAAGGAAATGTTTGCGTGGTTCAAGCGCGGCCTGGGTCAGATGCCGCCCAAGGCCTATCGCTGGATCGCCGAGATGCACGAAATCGCGGGCTTCGTTGCCGAAGATCCGGCGGCGCATGAGCTTTATGAGGGCGCCGCACATTTCTATGAGCGCATTGCCGAGGATTTCGACGGCGATAAAAAAGACGTAACGGCGCTGATAAAATTTCTCGGCAAGAACAACTAAGCTCTTACTCAGCGGTTGAGCCATCGCCGCGCAAAACCGAGCAGGCCTTGCGGCAGGAAGATAATCATCACGATGAAAACCACGCCGAGCGGTATCAGATACGGAAACTGATCGCCGAACAGCCGCGACAGTAATTCGCGCATCAGCTGGAAGAATCCCGCGCCGACAATCGGTCCGACCAGCGTACCGACACCCCCCATCACATTGAAGATCACGGTATCGCCTGATGTGATGAAATAAAGGAAGTCGGGCGCGGCAAACTGGTTCTGGATGGCGTACAGCACGCCGGCCAGTCCCGCGAACAGGCCGGATAGCAGCACCGAAACGATCTTGTAGCGTTTCACCGCGTAGCCGATGGCGCGGGTACGGGCTTCATTCTCGCGAATCGATTGAAGCACCATGCCGAATGGCGATTGGGTCAGTCGCCGTAGGAACAAGTAGGAGGCCGTCACCACCGCAAGCACGAACCAGTGCAGGGTCGTGGACGTGAAGCGTGCATCATAGAGGAGAGGTATGGACAGGTGCGGCCGGGTGAAGATCAGTCCATTTTCACCGCCTGTCACGGGCGTCCAGGTGAAGATGATGACGTAGAAGATCTGGCTGAAGATCAGTGTTGTGATCGCGAAGTAAATGTCACGAAGGCGCGTCGAGAAATAGGCGACGAACAGCGCAGCGCCTGCGGCTCCCGCAAGACCGAACAGGATCGCGAGCCACAGGTTCGGACTGAATATGATCAGCGCGCCCGCCGCGCCGTACATACCGAGACCAAAAAACGCCGAATGGCCGAACGAGATCATGCCGGTGTATCCGATCAGCAGGTCGGACGACATCGCCAGCAATCCCCAGATCAGGACTTCAGTGAGGAAGCGCCGCCAGAACTCCGGCAGCACGAGAGGTGCTGCGATCAGGATCGCCATCACCACGCCGAACCCTATCCAGAAGACGGCGGTGTGACTAAGCAACGGCCTGCTGAGCGGTACGGGCTTATCAAGCGGCGTTGCGGTCATTTCGGTGTCGCCACGAACAAGCCGGTGGGCCGAAACAGCAGGGTGAGAATAAGGACGACAAAGGACACGATCACTGCTTGCGATGGATCAAGCCAGATTGCGGCATAGGCCTCGAGCAGGCTGATGAAGATTGCGGCCGCGATTGAGCCGCCAAGGTTGCCCATGCCGCCGACCACGACGACGATGAAAGCCTTGAGCACCCAATCCAGGCCCATAGTGTGGCTGACGCCGCCGAGTGGGCCGAACAACACACCGCTTGCGGCGGCCATGGCCGAGCCCATGGCGAATACCCCGGTAAACACCCAAGGCACCGGAATGCCCATCGCCTGCGCCATGATGCGGTCCTGGCTGGTGGCGCGGATCCAGACGCCGAACTTGCCGTGTTTCAAATAGAGCCAGAAGCCGCCGATGATCGCGGCCGACAATGCCGCGATCAAAATCCGGTACCAGGGATATTGCAGATAGAACAGCTGGAAGTGCGCCTGGATCGGCTCGGGAATCTTGCGTTCGATCGGGCCGAACTGCCACAGCGCATAGTTCTGCAGGATCAACGAGACGCCGAAGGTGACGAGGATCGTGTTGAGCGGATCGCGGCCGATCAGTGGCCGCAGCGTCACGATTTGCAAGACCGCGCCGAAGATAGCGACAATGATCGATGACGCCAGCAGGCCAAGCCAGAAGCTGCCGGTACTGGCGACGACGAGGACGCCGACATAAGCGCCGAGCATGAAAAGTTCGCCGTGGGCGAAATTCACCACGTCGAGAATGCCGAAGATCAGCGTCAGCCCGGACGCAACCAGCGCCAGGATCAGCCCGGTGACGATGCCGTTGACAGTCTGAATGACGATGAGATCGAACGGGATAGCGTGAAAGAAATGGCTGATCGTGTCCATGGTTCACACGCCCAGATACTGTTTGATAACCGGATTGTTCACGTCGATCTCGCTGCTTGCGCAATGGTGGCGCACCGTGCCTTTTTCCATGATGTAAACGCGCTGGCTGGCGGCAAGCGTCAGCGGCACGTTTTGCTCGACCAGAAGAATGGCGACGCCTTCTTCGTGCAGGACACCGATAATTTGGCCGATTTGGGAGACCATGCGCGGCATCAGTCCTTCTGTCGGCTCGTCGAGAAGGATGATCTTCGGCTCCAGCATCATCGCGCGCGCGATGGCGAGCATCTGCTGCTCGCCGCCTGAAAGCGTTCCGCCGGCCTGGCCGCGGCGCTCGGCGAGCACCGGAAAATATGTAAAGACCTTGTCGAGCAGCGTGCGTCGCTTCTGCTCGGTGACGCCGTGACGATCGAATCCGGTGCGAAGATTTTCCATCACCGTAAGCAGGCGGAAGATGCGGCGATCTTCCGGAACGTAGCCGATGCCGAGCCGTGCGAGCTTATGGGGCGGCAGGCCGGTGACCGCTTGGCCATCCAGCAGCACCGAACCGCGGCTTGGCTGGACTAGGCCCATGATGGTTTTCAGCGTCGTGCTCTTGCCGACGCCATTGCGGCCGAGGAGGCCGACAACCTCGCCTGGGCCAACGGTAATCGAGACGCCGTGCAAAATGTGGCTTTTGCCATAATAAGTGTGCACGTCCTCGACGAGGACGAGGGGCGTAGTGCCGTCGGCGGAGGTGCTCATGTCTTGAGATAGACCTCCAGCACTTTGGGATTTTGCTGAATCTCTTGTGGCGTTCCCTCGGCAAGAATTGCGCCGTAGTGCAGCACTGTGATGCGATCGCAGAGTCCCATCACGACCGCCATGTCATGCTCGACGATCAGGATGGTGAGGTTTTTACCGATACGCCGCACAAGCTCCATGGTCTCGTTGGTTTCGGCCTGACTCATCCCCGCGGTTGGTTCATCCAGACAGAGCAATTTTGGCTCAGTGGCCAACGCGATCCCGATTTCGAGATTGCGTTGTTCGCCATGGGAGAGATTCGAAGCAAGCTCGTAAGCTTTGCCGAGCAGACCGACCGACTGCAGCGCCGCTTCCGCTTTCTCGTTGAGGTCGGCGAATGCGTCGCGATGCGAAATCATGTTCCACGAATGCCGCCGCGACTGCGCTGCAATGCGCACGTTCTCCATCGTCGTGGCGTTCGGCAGGATGTTGGTAATTTGATAGGAGCGGGCGATGCCCTTTCGCGAAATACGGTCGGAGGGCAGGCCGGTGATGTCCTCATCATTGAGAACAATCCTGCCACTGCTCGGCCGCAGCACGCCGGTCAGGCAATTGAAGAACGTGCTCTTGCCTGCGCCGTTGGGCCCGATGATTGCGCGAATCTCGTTACGTGCGACTTCGAAATTGACGTCAGACAATGCTCTCAGCCCGCCGAAGCGGACTGAGAGAGCTTCCGTCCGGAGAATTGGGGCCGATGCCGCTCCCCGGCGATCCGGGGAGCGTATATCGGCGGACGGTTCCGCGCTCACTTACGCCGAGAACGAACAAGCCGGCGGCACGATGGTCTTGTCGCCGGGCACGGTCTCTTTGAGGTGATAAGTTCCGCCGCTGACTTCAAAGATGAACTCGCGCGGGAACGCCTGATGGTCTTCCTTGCGCAGCAGCTTATCGCCTTGCGGGAAGTCATCGCTTTCCTTCAGAAAAAGCCCCTCGAGCGCCGAGATCAACTTCATGGTGTCATCGCGACCCTGGAACTTCGACATTTCCATGCCGATCTTCATGGCGTTGATCGCTTCATAGTTCGACTGCACGTATTTGTCGGGCAGCGGACCGGATGGATCGACCTTTGCCAGTCGGGCTTTCGCGTCGTCGAAGAAGCGATGGTGATACGGCGTATCGAGCGGGCCCTGGAACACGGGAATGTAGCGATTGATGGCGATAAAGCCGTCGATCTTGTTCCCGACTGCCGGCAGATTGCTGGCTTCACTGATCGAACCGTCACCCGCGAATTTGTATTTCTTGGTCAAGCCGAGGTCGAAAGCTTGATTGACGATCGTCACGCCATCGCCGCCGAAGAAGATGGCGAAGAGTCCGTCGAAGTCGCCCGAAATCTTGGACAGGAATGGCGTCATGTCGGCGGTGCCGAGCGGAATCCCGGTAGTGCCTACGACTTCGCCCCCGTTCTGCTTGATCTGCGCTACGTAAGCATCCCTCGTCGACTGGCCCCACGAGTAGTCAGTGTAAGCGATGTGCCATTTCTTGCCCATCTTCGTGAGCGTCGGAGCGAACGCGACGGCTTGAGCCGGAGCGAAGTCGTAAGGCCGGAAGCTGTAGCGGTTGCATTTCGTCGTCGTCAGCGTGGTGTCGAGGCAAACGCTGATCATGTTGACGATCTTGGCGTCTTCCCACACCGGCATACAGGCGAGACAAATATTCGAGAGGAAGCCGCCGACGTGGACGTCGATGTTGTCTTCCTCCACCATCTTCTCGGTCTTGCGGCGCGCGACGTCGGGCTTCGATTCGTCGTCGACGATCACCAGCTCGAACGGTCGGCCATTGACGCCGCCATTCTTGTTGATGCGATCGACCGCCATCTGCAATCCGACGACGGCCGTTTTGCCCCCGGGGGCGCCGGGGCCAGAGAGCGGTTGCTCACTTCCGATTTTGTATGACTTGGCCTGGCCAAACGCAGCGCGCCACGGCTCCGGCAGCAGCATCATCGCGCCGATCGCCCCGCCGCCCCAACCGACGACGCTGCGACGGGTGACTTTGCCGCGGTACCAGATGTCCTCGGCCCATTTCTCTTGCTTCCATTTCTCGGTCATTGAAAATCCTCCCACTGGATGTGACGTTCAAGGCTGTGACTGCTCGATCGCGGTTCCCGGCGCGAACGAAAGTCATCGACTATTCCCCGTTCCCCTATTGGCCCTTGACGGGCTCTTCGCGGGGAAATTGTGCTCTCAGCAAACTTGATATTGCTGGGAGTTTCAACCGTTTTTGTGTAGCTGGCGCTGTCGTATGAACGCCGCCGCGCGTGCTACTTCGTCGCGGGATCAGTCTGTTTTCGTCGCCTCTTGCCGATAAAATGTGCGAAAACGGCCCACTGCGAAGCCGACCGAGGAGTGCCCATGGCGATGGTGATGTTGCGAAACGATTATCCCGGTGTCCTGCAGACCGGGCTCGACGCGAGACTTGCAATCCGCCGCAACGAGCACACCGGGCCGACATCCGGGCTGGCGCCGGGTTTCGTGCAGGCCAACCTTGCAATCCTTCCCAAGGCGTTGGCCGAGGATTTTTTGCGGTTTTGCCAGCTCAATCCGAAGCCATGTCCGCTGGTCGGCGTCGGCGCTCCCGGTGATCCAGCTTTACCGGCACTGGCCGAGGATCTCGATATCCGCACCGATCTATCGCGCTACCGTGTCTGGAAAAACGGCGAAGTGGTCGACGAGCCGAACGACATCAAACGCTGGTGGCGCGACGATCTCGTCACCTTCGCCATCGGCTGCTCGTTTTCATTCGAGGAGGCATTGGTCGAAAGCGGCATCGAACTGCGGCATGTGACATGCAATTGCACCGTGCCGATGTACCGCACTTCGATCGACTGTGCGCCGGCCGGTCCTTTCCACGGCAAGCTCGTCGTCTCGATGCGGCCGATGACACCGGCTAACGCCATTCGCGCCGTACAGGTAACGACTAGATTTCCGTCAGTGCACGGCGCGCCGGTGCATCTCGGCAAACCGGAATCGATCGGGATCGCCGACATCGCCAAGCCTACCTGGGGCGATGCGGTGCCGATCGGGGAAGACGAAATCCCGGTGTTTTGGGCCTGCGGCGTCACCCCGCAATCGGTAATTGCCGATGCGCGCCCGGAATTTTGCATTACTCATTATCCCGGCGCCATGTTAGTGACCGACCGCCGCAACGTTGAATTTTCCATCCTGTAAGGCGGTCTCACACGCAGATGCTTGTCGATTTTCAGCAACATTACACGCCGCCTGAACTCCTCAAGGGCGATGCCAGCAAGGTTACGGTCGACCTCGATTCCGACGGTAACCCGCATTACCTGCTCAATCCGCTGCTTGCCGACCTGTCGGCGCATATCCGCGTCATGGATACGTCGGGCATCGATGCCGGTGTGCTGACCTGCGGCTCAGGTTTCGATCAGCCCGATCTCGCGACCTGCCGGCTGATCAACGATCGCATGCGGCAAGCGGAGCTGGATTATCCCGGCCGGTTTATCGGGCTCGCGCATGTGCCGGCGCTCAAGCCTGCGGAGGCCGCAGCCGAATTGAAGCGTTGTGCCGTGGAGCTTGGGCTTCCCGGGGTGGTGATCGCGTCTGAACTGCAAAATCTGCCGCTTGATGCCGAGGAGCTACGCCCCTTCTGGAAGGCCTGTGCCGATCTCAATCTCTATGTCTTCATCCATCCGTTGCCGCGCGTGATCCGCTGGGGCCGTATGGATGCTGACGATCTCGGCCGCATGCTCGGATGGGAATTCTCGCTGATGACGGCGACGGTGCGCGTGATCAATTCGGGATTGCTTGACGAGCTTCCGAACCTGAAAATCCAGTTCTCGCATTTCTCCGGCGGCATCGGGCGCTATCTCGGTCGCATCCGCGGCTTCCAGCAGCGCGATAAATGGGGCACCGCGGCGCTCAATCGTCACGGCCGCCGCCCACCGAAACCGTTCGACCATTATCTCGATCAGCGCTTGTATTACGACATTGCCGGCTGGGCTGGTCCTGATCACGCCGCCGAATGGGGCGCGGATTGGGTCCGGTTTGGCATCGAAGAATTAGCGTTTTCGCAGCTCGTATTCGCAACCGATTATCCGCAAGCCGTGCGGGATGCGAGCGAAGTTGCCGCCTATACCGACGCGGTGCGTGGGCTTGGCGCCAATGGCCGCGCGCTGGTCGCCGGCGCCAATGCCGAGAAGCTTATTCCCGATCTTGCGCAGCGCCTGGAGCGACGCAAACAGCCCGCGGTAGCCCGTCCATGAACGAGCAAACGAAGATCACCGAGGCTGCGGCCTTCGATCCCGGCCGCGCATGGCTGGCAAATCGTCAACAACACGGCGTTCGGCGAGCTTATCGGCCCGATCTGGCATCGCCGCGACGGCGATAAAATGCTGTTCGGTGTTCTGGTGGCGCCGAAACACCTCAATCGTGCCGGCAATCTGCACGGTGGGATGTTGATGTCACTTGCCGATCAGTCGATGGCGATCACGGCGCGGGATACGACCGGCAGCAAGCGTCACGCAACGATCGAATTGAATACGCAGTTTGTCGGCAGCGTGAAGCCCGGGAATTCGTCGAGGCCCGTCCCGAGGTCGTGCGGCCGACTCGGTCCGTCGTCTTCATGGCGGTGAAGATGTTTGTCGGCGACCGGATCGTCGCATCGGCGAACGGTATCTGGAAGATTCTTGACCAACCCTAGTCTTGATTGGCCTAGTCTTGGTCAGCCGTCTTCGTGGATGACGAAACTCATTGCCGCCGGTATTTCTTCAGGCTGCCGCCCCTCATGACCGAGCCGGGCAGGGGATGACCGACGACATCCTCAGCCAGTCGTGCGCATTCGATCAGTGCGCCGAGATCGATACCGGTCTTGATGCCCATTTCATCGCACATGAACACGAGATCCTCGGTGCAGACGTTGCCTGCTGCGCCCTGATGGCCGGCGAACGGGCAACCGCCGAGACCGGCGACGGATGAGTCGAAACGCTTCACTCCCATTTCCAGGCCGGCAAAAGCGTTGGCGATCGCCATGCCCCGCGTATCATGCAGGTGCAGGGCAATGTCGAGATCGGGCCAGCGTTCGCGGATCGCGCCAACCACGCGCTTGATCGAAAGCGGCGTGGCCCATGCCATGGTGTCCGCGAGGGTGACATATTTCAGTGTGACGCCATGTTCTTTCGCCACGTCAAGAATTTGGCCGACAAGCGACACCACGCGCTCGACGGGAATGTCGCCTTCGAAGTTGCAGCCGAACGCGGCCATGAGCATACCGCGTCCCACAGGAACACCGCTGGCCTTGTACATTTCGACGATATTGTGCTGGGCGGCGAGTTGTTGCGCGGCGGTGCGGTTCTGATTGCGCATCAGAAACTTTTCCGATGCGGCAAGATGAATTGAGCCGACGTGGGTCAGCCGCTCGTGGCCGAGCGCGCGCTGAAATCCTTTTTCGTTGAGCCACAACGAGGTGTAATCGACATCGGGCTTCATGGTAATGCTTTCCACCACCTCATCGGCGTCCGCCATGCCCGGTACGTTCTTCGGGTTGACGAACGACACGATCTGGATGTGGTTGATGCCGGTCTGCGACAACGCGTCGATCAATGCGATCTTACGATCGGTAGCGATCGCGCCTTTCTCGAACTGAAAACCTTCGCGCGGGCCTTCCTCGTTGATTTGCACATGTGACGGCAGATCACTCATCCTGGTCCTCCGACCGTAACGATTGAACGTTTGCTGAGCGCGTCGACTTCAGTTTGCGCCAGCCCGAGCTCGGCCAGGATTTCGGCGGTGTGCTCGCCGATTGCCGGCGCCTGGCGACGTAATGCCAGATCGTGACTGCCGATCTCGACCGGCAAGCGCGGGATTTTCGCTGTCACACCATTAGGGAACGTGATTTCCAGCATACGGCCATGGGCGTTGAGCTGCGGATCCTCGAACAGGTCACCGGGCTTTGCGACCGGCGCAAATGGAATGTCGATGCGATCGAATAGTTCGATGAGCTCGTCGCGGGTATATTGCGCGGCGATTTTTGCGACGATCGGCTGAAGCGTCGGGCGCGCGCGAACGCGATCCTCGTTGGTCTTGTATGCCGGGTCTTGCAGAAGATCGTTTCGCTTGAAGTGCTCGCAGAACCGGCGCCACTGCTTATCGCTGGTCAGCCCGATGAATATCTGTTCGCCGTCCCCAGTCTCGAACGGCTCGTAAATTCCCCACGCGCCTTCGCGCGCCGGCATGGGGGGCGGTGCGCGGCCAGTCGCGGCTTCGCCAGCCATGTGTTGCGCCATGAGAAACGCGGTCGAACTCGAACAGGGCCGACTTGATGAACTGGCCCCTGCCGGTCGTTTCACGCTCGCGCAATGCCGCCTGGATGCCGATCACGGCGAACATGCCGCCCATGATGTCGACGACAGACGAGCCAGCGCGCAGTGGCTGTCCGGGCGGACCGGTCATGTAAGCCAGCCCCGCCATGAATTGCACCACTTCGTCGAGGGCAGGGCGATGCTCGTAAGGGCCGCTGAGAAATCCCTTCAGGGCGCAATAGATCAACCGCGGATTGATTTTCGAAAGATCGGCATAGCCGCAGCCGAGCCGGTCCATGGTGCCGGGCGCGTAGTTCTCGACCACGGCGTCGGCAGTCGCCACAAGTCGATGCAGTAGATCGCGGCCTTCGGGCGCCTTGAGATCGATGGCGAGGCTGCGCTTGTTGCGATTGAAGGTTGGGAAGAAGCCCGCGCCAAAGCCGATCAGCCGGCGCGTCGTGTCACCATCCGCAGGCTCGACCTTGATCACGTCGGCACCGAGATCGGCAAGGATCAGGCCTGCGGTCGGACCCATAATAGCATGGCAGAATTCCAGCACGCGAATGCCGGATAGTGGTGCGGCGCCAGTAGAGTGTGCTTCAGTCCCGGGCATTGGGATAATGTAAGCCGTCACACGGCCATCGCGGAAGGGAAGAAGCTCATGAAAAAATCATTTGTCGGCGCGGCGCGCTCAGCTCACCGTGCTTACTCGCCGGCGGTTATTACCGAGGGTGCAACCAAGACGATCTGGGTCGCAGGCCACACCGGCGGAGTGGACGATACCGGAAAATCGCTCGCCGGGGATTTCGATGCGCAGTGCCGGCAAACCTTCCGCAATATCGAAAAGACCTTGGCCGAGGCCGGGGCGAAGCTTTCGGACCTCGTCACCATGACGGTGTTCCTCATCGATGCGCGTTACACCACGCGGATGACGGAGCTGCGCACTGAAATCTTCGGCAAGGATTATCCGGCCAGCGCCGCGATCACCGTTTCCGGCTTCGCGCAACCGGGAATGATGATCGAGGTGCAGAGCGTGGCTGTGATCCCGGCGTGACGACTTGCCTCACGGCAAGGATGGACATGCCGAGCGGGTACAGACACAATTCCTGGATCAAAGGCGCGGCCCGCAACGCGGGCTTGGAAAATCACGCGCCGGGGGGAAAGCCGATGAGATTGTCGCGAAGAAGCGTTCAACGGATGATGCTGGGCGCTGCCGCGCTTCCGCTGGCGACGGGATTGGCGTGGGCTGAGGGTTATCCCACGCACCCGGTCCGTTTGATCTGTGGCTTTCCCGCCGGCAGCGGTCCGGACATCGTCGCCAGGATCGTCGGCCAGGGAATGTCCGAAAAACTTGGCCAGTCCGTCGTTGTCGAAAACAGGCCTGGCGCCGGCAGCAACATCGCAACCTCCGATGTCGCGCATGCGCCGCCGGACGGTTACATGCTCATGCTGCTGACGACGGCCAACGTCATCAACGCAACCTTGTATACAAATCTCAACTACGATCTCCTGCGCGATATTGCGCCTGTCGGAAGCATTGACGACGAGCCATTTGTCCTGGAAGTGAATCCTTCTGTCCCGGCCAAGACGCTGCCGGAATTCATCGCCTATGCAAAAGCCAATCCGGGCAAGGTCACGATGGCATCCGCCGGTATCGGCAGCGCGCCGCACATCTTCGGTGAGATGTTCCAGAGGATGGCAGGAATCCAGATGACGCATGTGCCGTATAAAGGCAATCCGATACCCGACGTCATCAGCGGCCAGGTCGATTGTTTCATAGGTCCCGTGCAGTCGTCGCTGGAGTTTGTCCGGTCGGACAAATTGCGGGCCCTCGGCCTGACGACAACGCGACAATTCGACGGGTTGCCTGGCGTAGCGCCGATTGCCGAAGTTGTGCCGGGCTATGAGGCTAGTGGATGGCTTGGTATCGGTGCGCCCAAGGACACTCCGGTTGACGTGATTGCGATCCTCAACAAGGCGTTGAACGCGGCAGTTGCCGAGCCGGATGTGAAATCCCGGATGGCCAGTCTCGGCGACGCCATTATGCCGAGAAGCAGTGCCGATTTCGGCAAGTTGATGAAGGATGACGTCGCCAAGTGGGCTGACGTTATTCACTCCGGGAACATCAAGCTGGAGCAATGATGTTCATGCAGAGTCTTGGCTCTTAAGAAGGCCAAGATTTTCAGGAGGGCCAGGCCTCACGCCATGAAAGTCCGGCGAGGTCGCTGACCGGCCCGATCACGCTATCGAACCGCATCGTCATGCGCTCATCGCGCCGGTAAACCGGCCATGCCGGCAGGCTGCGGATGATCCGGCTTTCCGCTCCGCGCGAATGCAATCCATGCTGGGTGCATGGCTTCGGCAAGCCCCTTCATCTCCGCAGGTTTCGCGCCCTTGAGCATTGGCGAGTCTTTCCATGCTGGAAAGTTGTTGAAGACAAATGGAATTTCCAGGCAGTGGCAGGATTCGAAACCCGCCGGCGATTGCCAGTCGAACTGATAGACGTAAGCTGGCCGTCCTTGGTCGGCGCGCCACTCAGCCATTTGCAAGCTTCCGATCCGGAACATCGCATCGGTCATGAGGTCGCCGAGCAGCGCCGCATTGGTCGCTGCGGCGCGCATCTTCCGGAACTCGTCGTAGTGACGCTGCTGGTTGGTCTTGAAAACCGAGGCGAACACGCCGTCGATGGCGGCTTGATCGGCCTTGGGGATCTCATCGTCGATACAATAGAACGCCGCCATCTCTTCGCGTGTGGTGCCGATCATCGTGTCGATGGTCGAGCCGGCGCCGGCCTTGAGCGCGGGCGCGACCTCGCCGGGAAATATCTCGCCGTCGACCACAGGCCAGAACGGCGCGAGCGCGTTGGCGAATTTCTTTTCCAGCCGGGCAAGCTCGCCCTGTGCCGCGATCAGGTCTGGCACTGGAACCGATTTCAGTCGTGCCGCTTCTTCAGGCTTGAAGCCCAGCACCTCGACATATCTCCGCCCGATCCGGTGAGCATCGTCGAGATTTCGCGCAATCCGTCCGAAAGGCGCGCTTTGCAAGATGGCGCGGCGAAACAGGCCATCCGCCGGCCGCATGGTCATGAGGATGGCGATCGACGCGGCTCCCGCGGATTGCCCGATCACCGTGACGTTGTCGGGATCGCCGCCAAAGGCCGCGATGTTGTCACGCACGAAACGAAGCGCCGCGATCTGGTCGAGCAGGCCGAGATTCCCGCTGCTCACGCCTGGCAAGCACAAAAAGCCCAAGGCACCGAGGCGATAGTTGATCGAAACTGCGACCACATCGCCGTTTGCAGCGAACCGGTCGCCCGCATACCAAGCCAACGATCCAGCGCCGCTTGTGTAGGCGCCGCCGTGAATCCAAACCAGCACCGGACGCTTTCGCCGTATCCGCACCTGGGGTCCAGATATTGAGGGTGAGGCAATCCTCTGATTGCGGACTTTGAAAATCCCCCATGACGTGGGCGAGCCGCGAGCGGCCTTGCGGTGCGACCGGGCCCTCGCGGGTGGCATCGCGTATTCCTTGCCAAGCCGGGACAGGCTGTGGCGGAGCGAAGCGCAAATCGCCGACGGGAGGCGCCGCAAAGGGAACGGCGCGAAATACGGTCACGCCGTTCTCGACGATGCCGCGCAACTCGCCGGCCTTTGTCCGAACCACAGGATTAGTCATGGTCACCTCTCCATCGCTCTCATCGTCGCCTAAAGCGGCGCTCCAGCGGGACAATCACCAGGCGTTCGCCGGCAACGAAGATCAGCACGATGGCGAAGCACGTGGCAAGAAAGGTCGTGCTGTCCGCCGCTGTTTGGGCCCGGAGCATCAGGTAGCCCAGCCCGTCCGTCGCGCCGAGAAGCTCCGCGACCAGCGCGATTTTCCAAGCGACGCCATAGGCAATACGTACCGCCGAAAGACCGTAGGGCACCAGCAGGGGGAATGTCAGCCGCCACAGAATGCGTGCGCGTTGACGCGTGAAGCTTTGGCCCATCTCCATCAGTTCGCGATCGATGTTGCGCAGGCCCTCGGCGATGTTGATCAGGCAGAACGGAATCAAGATCGCGGTTTCGACGAATATGACGCCGAAGCTGCCGGGCTCGAACCAGATCGCGGCGAGGATCGCCCAGCCGATCGAAGGGAACGAGTTGAGGACTGGCTTGATCCGCCGGTCGACGATGCCTTCAAGCGAAGGTACGCCATGAGCAAGGAAGGCGAGGCCGCCGCCGATAATGAGTGCCAAGGCAATCGAGAGCAGCACACGCCATGTTGAGGTCAGGGCGTCCTGGAGGAATGCCGGAGTAACGAATAATTCGAGTAACCGGCGGAGGACGGGAAGTGGCCCGGGCAAGATGAATTCGGGCAGGCGACGTGCTGCGGCCCACCAACCGAGCACCGCCAGCGCGACGATCCCCTCGCCAAAGAAGCGCTCGGCGAAGGCGAAACGAATTGCGGCGCGTTCAGGCGGCATAGTGGCGCGACACGCTCGCCTGCAAAGGCGCCAGTATGTACTGGTCCATGCAGTGCACGAAGGCGATGATCAGGAGGATGGCGGCAAAAATCGTCGTCGTGTCGAACTCCTGCCGCGACAGGTTGATCATGTAGCCGAGCCCGGAATTGCCGCCGAACAGTTCGGCGGTCAGCGTCACCTTCCAGGCGACGCCGAACATGATGCGGAGCGTCGCGAAGGTGAATGGATAAAGCGAAGGTAAAATTATCAGCACAAATGTCCGCCCGCGCCGACGGGTGAAGCTTCCCGCCATTTCCATGAAGTCGGGCTCGATATTGGCGAGACCGGCCGCCATGTTGACGAGCGCGAATGGCACCAGCACGGCGCTGATCGCAAAGATGACCGTCAGCGAAGTCACGCCGAACCACATGATCGATAGCAGCGTCCAGCCGATCGCAGAGAACGCGTTGAGAAATGGTCCGATGCGGCGTTCGATGGCGAAGCGCAGGACTGGAACGTAATAAGGGATCAGCGCGAGCAGTGATCCGATGACAAAGGAAATGACGATGGCAGCTGCCACGTGAAACAGCGACGCGCCGAGATGGCCGAGATCGTGTCCGCTGGTGACGAATGCCGCGAGCCGCTGGGCGACCGGGATTGGACCGGGAAGCAGATAGGCCGGTGCAACATACGACGCCGCTTCCCAGGCGGCGAGGAAGAGGAGGGTGAACAGATGCGCGGCGAGTTTATTGGCGGCTGGCCCGTTGAGGCGCGACGGTTGGGCCGGCGCAATGTCGATCTCGGCCATCAACCGCGCAACGCGTGGTCCCAGACCAGAGAGCGGATATCCGGATAGTTCTGGATCATCCCGATTTCCTTCGAAAGTTCGAAGAACTTCATGATGATCTTGGCGTGATCTTCGGTGAATGTACCCGGCACGTCGGAACTCTTTTCGAACCACCAGTTGAAGAATTCAGGCGGCAGGTTGTTCTGCTTGCCGACCGCCCCGAACACTTCGTCGCGATTCGCGAGCGCGTAGCGAACCGAGTCTCGAAACATCCGATCGAATTCCTGGAAAGCGTCGGCGCGTTGGGCAAGACGCTCCGGATACGACACGTTGAGCGCGCTAATGAAGCGCATGCCGAAGGTTTCGATATTGTCGCGTCCGGTCTCGGCAATGGCGCGAAACTCGCCGGATTTCTGGGCGCGGAACGCCTGGCTATGGATCAGCGTCGCGGCGTCGATCTGGCCTGCGGCGAGAGCGCCGGGCAGGTTCGGTGCCTGAATCTCGACCTGTTTGATGTCGCCGCCCTCAAGGTCCGCATTCAGTCCATACTTGTGAATGAGCGCTAGACGCACCTGGGTATAGCCGGTCGAGCGCAGGGCATAGGAGCCGAGCGATTTGCCTTTGAGCTCCTTCGGCTCCTTGATGGGAGAATCGCTCTTCACCCAGATGCCGGCGCCTTCGCCGGCCGCCGATTGCTGCAAGGCGGTCGACAAAACCTTTAGTTCGAGACCGCGCGCCGCGGCCGGGGGCAGGGCGATGACCGCGGTCATGATTACATCGTACTGCTTGGCGGAGGTCGCCTGAATCGAGCTGGGGAATCGCAAGTCCGCGCGCTTCAACGTCGATCAGGTCGGATGTGACCTTGCCGTTGGACATGGCCCAGGTCACGGCGTCGTAGGCCGGATCGAGCAGGTAAGCGTAAGTGACCTTTTCTTTGGCGAAGCCAGGCCGTGCAACGGTCATCAATGCCGGGGCGGCCAAAAGCTTAAGAACGGTGCGGCGTTTAATCATGCGACGATATCCTTTTGGACCGGCAGCTCGATCGAGCGAAACAGTCTAACCAATTTCTCGCGCAGCGCATCAAGATCGTGACCGGCCGCGGCGCGTGGCCGCGCCGTTTTAAGCTCGATAACGTCGAGCACCCGGGTCGGTTTGTTCGACAGAACGACCGTGCGATCGGCCAATTGCAGCGCTTCTTCGATATCATGGGTGACAAAAACCACGGTTTTCCCGGTCTCGGACCAGATCCGCTCCATCTCCACCCGCATCCGCGCCCGCATGTTCGGATCGAGTGCCGAAAACGGCTCGTCCATCAGCACGATCTTGGGATCGACCGCGAGCGCCCGCGCAATGGCAACACGCTGGCGCTCTCCACCCGATAACATGGAGGGATATTTTCCGGCATCGCCGGCGAGGCCTACGAGGTCCAAAAGCTCAAGGGCGCGCGTTCTGCGCCGTTTTGCTTCGCCGGCGCCAAAGCGCAGCTCGGAACCGAGCATCACATTGTCGAGGGCCGTCCGCCACGGCACCAGTCGCGGCGACTGAAATACGAACGCGATTTCCGGCCAGGCATCGCGCGGCGCGCGTCCATCAACGATGATGCGGCCGGTGCTGATTTCGAGCAACCCACCGATCATGCGTAACGAAGTTGATTTCCCGCAACCCGAGGGACCCAATATGCAGACGAACTCACCGCGCCGGACTTCAAAGCTCAGCCGGTCGTAAATCCGCTCCTGCCCGAAAGAGACGCCGACATTCTCAAAGACGATGATCGGACCGGCTTCCGAATTCTCTTTGGTCGGCGCCTGCGTCATGTCTGTGGTTGGCGTTTACGCCCCATTGTGGCGCGCCTCGTTGATTGCGCGCCACAGCACTTCCGGCGTCGCCGGCATTTCGACGTGTTTGATGCCAAGCACGGAAAGCGCATCGACCAGAGCATTCGCGACTGCTGGCATGGCGCCGACGCAGCCGGCCTCGCCGGCGCCTTTGACGCCGAGCAGGTTACTCTTGGTCGGCACTGGATTGCTCTCGACATGGAATCCCGTCATGTCGCCGGCGCGCGGCATCGCATAATCCATGAACGAGCCGGTCAGGATCTGGCCTTCGGTGTCGAATTTAATGTCTTCCATCAGAATCTGGCCGATACCCATGGCGATACCGCCGTCGACCTGTCCATGCAGCAGCAGCGGGTTAAGCACGGTGCCGACGTCATCCACCACATTGTAGTTGAGTATTTCGACAGTACCGGTTTCTTCGTCGATCTCGAGTTCGCAGACATGGCAGCCATTCGGATAGCTCGCGGCCTTGCCGGAATAGATCGCCTTCTCGATCAGGCCGGGCTCCATGCCGGGTGGCAGGTTCTTGGGATCGAGCGACGCCTTGGCAATTTCCGTGATTGTCAGCGTCCGGTTCGACTTCTGCGTCGAGAACACGCCTTCGTCGAATTTGATGTCGGCCAAGTCGACCTTGAGCATATGAGCGGCGATCGCTTTACCCTTGGCCTCGACCTTGTCGGCGGCCATCGTGAAGGCCGAACTGGAAAAGGCCGCCGAGCGCGAGCCGCCGGTGCCTTCGGAGAAAAAGACCTGGTCAGTATCACCCTGGATGTAGGTAACGTCCTTTGGATCGAGTCCAAGACGATCGCAGACCACCTGCTTGAAGGTTGTCTCATGACCCTGGCCTTGATTGATGCTGCCTGAAAATATCGACACTGAACCGGTGCGGTCGAACCTTATCTCGGCGCCTTCCAGTCCCGGAGCCGCCGAGCGTTCGATGGTATTGGAGAAACCGAAGCCGCGCAGCTTGCCGTTCTTGCGCGATTGCGCGCGGCGTGTCTCGAAGCCGTTCTTGTCGGCGGCGTCGAGCGCCATATCCATATTCTTTTCGAACTCACCGCAGTCGTAGGTGAACGTCACGCTGGTCTTGTAGGGCATGGCGCCGGCCGGAATGGTGTTGCGGCGGCGCAGTTCGGCTGGGTCCATGCCGATTTGGTCCGCGGCAACATCGACCATGCGTTCGATAATGTAAGCGGCTTCCGGGCGGCCGTTGCCGCGATAGGGCCGAACCGGCTGGGTATGCGTATAGACGGCATCAACGTCCACATAAGATGCCGGTGTGCGGTAAACACCAGCCAGCGTGCCTAGATTGCCGGTAAAGGCCGGCATGCCGACCTGAAGGTAGGCGCCGATTGCGGCGATGATCTTGGCGCGAAAGCCAAGGAAGTTGCCCTCCTTGTCGAGTGCGAGTTCGGCGTCGGTGACGTTGTCGCGCGCCTGTGCATCGCACAGGAAAGATTCCGAGCGTGTCGCGATCCACTTCACCGGTCGGCCGATCAGTTTTGCGGCCAGCAGCACCAGCGCACATTCATTGTACACAGCGGACTTCATGCCGAAGCTGCCGCCGATATCGCCGCAGACGACGCGAATCTTGTTGTCGGGAACTTTTAGGACATGCTGCGACAGCTCGGTCTGGAAGACCGACGTGCGCTGCAGCGTGGTGTAGATGGTGTAGCGCTGCTCGGTCGGCTCATACAGGCCGATACAACCGCGTGGCTCCATCGTGGCGGCGGTCACACGGTTGATAACGAAGTGATGTTTGACAACGTGTGCTGCCTTGGCGAACGCAGCGTCGGTTGCTTCCTTGTTTCCTTCGATCTGGGTGAAGCCGACATTGTTCGGGCAATCTTCCCACACCAGCGGGACGTCCGGTTTTACCGCGTCGCCGGTTGAAACGATCGCCGGCAGAGGCTCGTAATCGACTTCGATCAGTTCTGCCGCGTCCATCGCCTGGATGTAGGTTTCGGCGACGACGAAAGCGACGTAGTCGCCGATCATGCGGACGCGGTCTTCGACCAGCGCCGGATAGCGCGGTTTGTAGCCGGGCGTATCGCCGCGGCGCTTCAGACCACCCGGGACGGGGAGATCGCCGAATCCCGCCGCCTTGTAGTCGGCCCCGGTCAGAACCGCGAGCACGCCGGGTGCGGCTTTGGCTTGCGTTGTATCGATCTTGCGGATTCGGGCGTGAGCGTGGGGCGAGCGCAGCACGTAGCCAAAGGCCGTTCCTGGAAAAACCATGTCCCCGACGTAACGGCCGCCGCCCTGGATGAGTCTGACATCCTCGAAGCGGGGGACCGGCTGGCCGACGGCGAATTCACCCATTGTGTCCTCGCATTGCAGACGCGGCGCAGGTCCATCGATCCATGCCGCAAAGCCTTCATTTCTCAAAAACAGGCCCGGCGGACGGCCGGGCCTGAAAACAGCCGGTTCTACCCCGGCTGCAGATGCCCTTCAATCGGGCCCAATTCGGCGCTAGGTTATAGGTATGCCGGAAACTTTCGAGGCCGTGCTGCAATCCCGTGTCGACGAAATGGTCGATGCCTGCACCCGTTGCGGCAAGTGCGTTCAAGCGTGCCCGGTCACCGGCGCCGCCGGCCTCGAAACCGAAGCACGCGACAATCCAGTCGGCGTCATTACCGGAATCCTCGACATTCTGCGTCACGGTGAGGGCGACGAAGCCGCCCGTAACTGGGCGAACGGCTGCGTGTTCAGCGGCGAGTGCATCAAGGCCTGCGACTACGGCGTAAACCCTCGCTTCCTCGTTTACATGGCGAAGGTCGAGATGGCGCGCACCGAACACGATGCGGCAACCCAGCGCCGCAACGGCGTGATGGGCTTCCGCACCGTTGCGCAAGAGGTCAATCACCTCTCAAAGCTGCAGCTTGACGATGCGCTGCTCGAACGTCTCGGCCAGGGCGGCAAGCGCCCCGGTGCCGGCGAGCTTCCCGATTTTGTTTTCTACACCGGCTGCAACGTGCTCAAGACGCCGCACATCGCGCTACTAGCGCTCGATATCATGGATGCGCTTGGTGCGACCTATGAGGTGATGGGCGGGCCGACCCATTGCTGCGGTGTGGTGCAAATGCGCACCGGTGACGTCGCCACGTCCGGACGGTTCGGCGAAAACACCATCGATAAGCTCGCGCAAAGCAAGAGTAAGCAGGTCGTGTCCTGGTGTCCGTCATGCCAGGTGCAGTTCTCGGACACGACGTTGCCGACACTCGAGGAAATTCGCGGCAGCAAACCATTCGAAATGACGCCGTTTACAATTTATCTGCGCAAGCATCTCGACCGGCTGCGGCCGATGCTGCGCGAGCCCGTGCCGATGCGGATCGCGCTGCATCGCCATCCCGGCATTCATGGCGTTGTCGAGGCCGCGGAAGATATCCTGAACGCCGTGCCCGGCATCGAAATCGTCGATCTGCAACAACCCGCCGTCGGTCTGCAAAGCAACAATATGAAAGCGCTACCGGCCTACCGCCGCGAACTGGATTTGGCGGAGCTAAAGGCCGCCGAAGCCGCGGGCGTCGATGCGCTGGTCGCGGTCTATCATTCCGATCATCGCGCGCTGTGCGCCCATGAGCGCGACTGGCCGTTCCAGATCCTGAATATGTACGAGATCGTCGGCACCAGCATGGGCGTGCACCGCGACGATGATTACAAGCGGCTGAAGATCATGCAGGACGCCGATGCGATCATGGCCGATTGCCAGGACCTCGTGCAGAAGCATGGTCTTGATCCGGCGGCGGCCCGGCTTGCGATCAAGTCAATGCTGGCCGAACAACCGGCGCCGTTGCGCGGCGCTTAATTATTGCATCAGCCATGATTCACCGAAGAAGTTTGCTTCGTCTTGCCGCGAGCGCGGCCGCACTTCCCGCTTTGCCGCAGTTCGCATACGCGGATGCCTATCCGAATCGCCCGGTACGCCTTCTGGTCGGTTTTCCGCCGGGCGGCGTGACTGACATTGTCGCGCGCTTGATCGCCCCTGCTTTGTCTGAGCGGTTAGGTCAGCCATTCGCAGTCGAGAACAAGCCGGGTGCTAGCAGTAATATCGCGTTTGAGGAAACAGTGCGGGCGACGCCCGATGGCTACACGTTGTTTCTGGTCTCGGCGAGCAACTCATTCAACGCGACACTCTACGACAATCTGCATTTCGACCTGCTGCGTGACATGGCTCCGATGGCAAGCATCGGCCGTGACGCTTTCGTCATGGTGGTCAATCCATCATTCCCGGCGCAGACCGGCGCCGAGTTCGTCGCCTATGCCAAGGCGCACCCTGGCAAGGTCAACATGGCGACGTCGGGAAAAGGCAGTACGTCGGATCTTTACGGTGAGTTGTTCAAGTCGCTCGCCGGCATCGACATGCTGTCGGTGCACTATCGCGGTGTCGGTCAGGCGTTGCCCGATCTGCTCAGTGGCCGTGTCGACGTGATGTTCTTTCCGCTGGTCGGCGTGCTCAGCACGATCAAGGCCGGGAAGTTGCGGGCACTTGGCGTCACGACGCCGACGCGGCGCAGCGTGGTGCCGGACGTGCCGCCGATCGGGGATTTCGTCAAAGGCTATGAAGGCACCGACTGGACCGGTATCGGCGGGGCGGCAGGTATACCGCTGGAAGTGATCGCAACGCTGAACAAGGCGGTGAATGCCACGCTGGCTGATCCGGTGTTTGTGGGAAAGCTCGCCGATCTTGGGGTCGATCCGTTTCCGAGTACGTCGTCTGATTTCGGCAAGTTCATTGCCGACTACACCGCGCAGTGGGGCAAGATTATCCGCGCTGCCGGTCTCAAGGTCGAATAGACGGGCAAAGCCCCAGCGTTTAAGGCAACGTCACCATGCCGGTCCAGAATTGTTGGCCCTTGGCTGTGTCGACGTCGTACTGGCGAGCCAGGTCGAGCTTGCCGTCATTACCGATGCGGAACACCGAAATCCTCGCTGGCACGGTTTTGATCTCGCCGCGCTCGCGCACCGGGACGGATTTGATGCTTGCCGCGATCAGGAGCTTTCCGGCCGGGTCGATGCCGAAGGTACGCAGCTCATAGGCGCACCCGTCGGCATTTTGAATCAAGGTCGGCTCGCCGGTGGTCTGATCGATCGCGAAGACTGCGACATTGTTCTCGCCGTTGATGACGACCGTCTTGCCGTCCTTCTGTCGTCAGATCCGAAGCCCGATTGGTCTGATAGACGAACTTGCCGTTTGGATGGACATGGATCGCGCCGGCAGCCTGGCGCACCGGCGGCTTCGGATTGGCAAGGCTGTTCTTGACGAACATCGGGTCGCGCGCGAGGCCGGTCGTGTCGTTGCGCTCATAGACGTAGATCTGGTTTTGCCGCTCGATCGATACAAACACCCAGGGCCTGGTCGGATGAAAGTCGAGATGGCGGGGCCCGAAGCCAAGACCGGTGCCGGGTGCAATCGAGGCGAGGTTGGACAGTGCGCCATTGCTGAAAGAGAAGGTCTTAATCGCGCCGGGGTCTTCCGCTTTGTCCGATTTGGCGTCGTTGCCGCGCGTCACCAGCAGGATGGTCTTGTTCGATGGTGCCGCCAGGATTTGATGTGCGTAGATGCCGGCATCAAGCCCGTAGTCTGTTTTATCTCCGAGCCGATCGTGCCGTCAGTATTAATCCGATGCACGGTGATATTGCTCGGATTGTTGTAGGTCGTCAGCAAGAACGCGCCGCTTTGATCGACGCTGGTATGGATCGGGCGCGATGGCAGCGCGGCCGGTTCGCCGTGGATCTTCAGCGCGCCGGTTGCCGGTTCGATTGTCATCGCGTTGGCGAAATGCTTGTCGCCAATGAGGCCCGGTCCGCCATTGCTCGACACGACATAGAGATAGCGGCGTGAAGGGTGCGGCCAGACATACTGGATATTGGCCGGCAACGTTACCGTGCTTCGTTTGGTCAAAGTCTCGCCGTCGACATCGACGTCGTAGAGCGTCAGTTCGGAACCGGTACTGGCGTAATAGACAGTCTTTGACATGATCCACCCGTTTGCCGCTGCCTTTAATTGGCGAGCTTGATGGCCTGTACGTGCTCATCGAGCACCGCTGGCATCTGCTCCGGCGGAATACGACCGAAACCGCAATAGGCCGCGACGCCGAAATCGGGCAGGTATTTGCGCGCCAGCGCGATACGCTCCTTGAATCCATCCATGTGGTGGACCACGCCGAGATAGACGCGGGCGCCACGTGGATTCAGGTTTTTCAGTGGTGCGAAGAACGCTTCGCCGACCTTGTCGAGCACCGGAATGTGGATCCAGTCGACCCGGCGGCCGGATGCTTCGACGACCGCATTGGCAAGTTCAACGGTCGCGGAAAGATCGGCCGGCGCAAAGCGCGGCCAACCGCCGAGTGTGCCGAAACAAAAATGATATCCGAGTAGCGCCTTTTCCGGGACAAGCGGCGACAGGCGGCGGAACTGTTCGACGTTGCGCTCGATGGCACCTTCTTTGGTTAGGCCGGGCACTGCGCCGTAAGCGTCCTGCACTTCGGTTGAGCAGTCCCACTGGATGGCGAGATCTTCGTTCGGAATTTTTTGTGCGATCATGCCGATCTCCGCGGCAAGAGCGTCGGTGTAGCCCGGCCTGATCCTGGCGACGTCCGCCGGATTCGGGAAAATCCGAGGCGGCAGCGCGCTGATCACTGACGGCAGCGATACCTGAAAGCGCAGTGACTTGGGCAGTACGCCCTTGTCGCGCAGGGTCTTGAATACGAAATACGAATTGACTGCGTCGCGGGTATAGCCGAGCCGCCATCCTGGATTGCCGAAGCGCACATGGTCGACGCCATCCTTGACCTTGAACAGCCAGGAATCGCCGGCATTGCGCGGGTTGAGCCGTTCCACCCCGTTTTCGGGCTGCGGATACCGAACCGTTTCGAGCTCGGAATGGCCTGCGAGTACCTGATAGTGGACCCGGCTGATCCAATCCTTGCGCGGCCCGACCTCGCCGTCCGGCATGGCCGCTAACGATGGACCGAGCGTCGCGCCAAAGGTCCGAAAAACATCGTCGGCAGTGTCCAGCGGGATACTGCCGACGAGAAGAACTTCACCACTACTCACGCGCCCTCCGATCGCACCGTTCCCGGCGCTGTTCGTTGTAAGGCGCGTATCATAGAGCATGATCCGGAAAAAGCCTGCCCTCGGACTTGATCCGAGGGTGGACTTCCGGCTCTCCGAAAAGATTATGCTCCAACCAGAAATCCAGACCTGACCAAGTGATCGGATCAGGTCTAGCGGATGAACGTGCCCTTGTGCAGCTCGCTGAACGCTTGCTGCAACTCGGCCTCGGTGTTCATCACGATCGGCCCATGCCAGGCAACCGGCTCCTCGATTGGTTTGCCGGACACCAGCAGGAAGCGAATACCCTCGTCGCCAGCCTGCACTGTGACCTCGTCGCCGCTGTCGAACAGCACCAGCGAGCGATTGCCGGTTTGCTCGCGCACCAGCGTTTCGGTGGCGCCATCGGTCTTTTCGGTCAGCACGCCGAACGGCTGCGACGCCGCGCGGAAGCTGCCTGAGCCTTCGAAGACATAGGCGAAGGCATGACGTTCGAGTTCGACCTTCAACGTTTTGCGCTTGCCGGGTGGCACCCAGATGTCGAGGTAACGGGGGTCTGCGGCGACGCCCTCGATCGGACCTTTCTTGCCCCAGAAGTCGCCGCACACGACGCGCACGCGGCTGCCGTCGTCATCGACCACTTCCGGAATCTCGGCCGCCTTGACGTCCTGATAGCGCGGCGCCGTCATTTTCAGCGACGACGGCAGGTTGGCCCAGAGCTGGAAACCATGCATGCGCCCCTGCGCATCGCCTTGAGGCATCTCCTGGTGGAGAATACCGCGGCCGGCCGTCATCCATTGCACGTCACCGGCGCCCAGATTGCCGCGATTGCCGAGGCTGTCACCATGCTCGACATTGCCGGCGAGCACATAGGTGATTGTCTCGATGCCGCGGTGGGGATGCCACGGGAAACCGGCCTTGTAGTCTTCGGGACGATCGTTGCGGAAATCATCCAGCAACAGGAACGGGTCGGTTTCGCTGGTTTCGCCGAAGCCGAATGCGCGGCGCAGTTTGACGCCCGCGCCTTCCATGGTCGGCTTTGACGTAATGATCTTCTTTACAGGTCGAATGGACATGATTTGCCCTTTCTTGCGCTCTCTTATGATCCTCAGCGCACAGATGGGGCGGTCAGAAGGGCCAACAAGAAGGCACACCGCTGATACTATTGGCTGGCTCGCAACGCGCAGCCATGGCCGAAAGGTCAGACGACGCCAAGACGGCTTTTCTCAGTTTCCTTAAGTCGAGTTGGTTGATTTCAGCGGCTGACCGCCAACTCGGCGTCGAGCAGCTTGCCGACTAGCTGGTCGATCTGCGCGATCGAGCGGAAGTTCGAAGGTGTCATTTCCCGATCGGGAATCTTGACCGCGAACTCCGCTTCGATGCCAAGCATTAGATTGACGATGTCGAGCGAAGACAGGCCGGCTTCAGTCAGGCTGTCGTCAGGGCCGACGGGCTTATCGATGGCGCGTTTCGACAGCAGCTCGCGAACGAGGAGCGCTACGCGTTCCGCCGAATTGTTGCCGGTGCGATCGAGCACAGTAAATTATCTCCAAACGTGATTGGCGAAAAGCCGCGCTTTACTTCTTTAGCACAGGATGTGTTTGCGATTGGTAACCTTGACAGCAAAGAACTGCGCTAATCCGTCGCGAATGCCACCAGTATTTGGAAATTCTAATATATCCGGCGTTGTTATTGCGCTGTCGAGGCCGGTGGCGCGAGGGAATGCCGATTGTGAGCGCAAATGTAAGCGTAGGAACTGCGTCTGTTCAGGACGGCGGAGGCGAGCACCTCATTGCCCGGAGCGCAATGCGGGATCTGCTTATCGCGGCGAATAATCTGCATGCCGCAAGCTCAGCCGACATCCAGGCTCGCGGTGAAAAAGTTGCTGCAATCGGCGCAACTCATGCGGCTTCGGTTGACTTCTCATTCCCGATTTCCGAGCGAAGCAATCGGCGCCGCGCGCACGGAACGCCTGTTGGGTATTGCAGCTCCGGTGGAACTCGGCGGGGAGGGCGCCAGCACCTCCGACGTCGTCGACATTTGTTACACGCTCGGCCGCAGTTGTGCCTCGACGGCAATGGTTTTTGCCATGCACCAGACCAAAGTTGCCTGTCTGGTGCGGCACGGCCAGAGCAGTACCTGGCATCAGGGATTGCTGCGCCGCATCGCCGAGGAGCAGTTGTTGATGGCCTCCTCGACGACCGAAGGTCGTGCAGGCGGCGACGTGCGCAACAGTACGGCGCCGATCGAGTGGCGTGGTTCGCGCGTTGCCCTGGAGCGGCAGGCAACCGTCATCTCTTATGGAGAGGCGGCAGACGGCGTTCTCACCACTGCGCGCCGCTCTCCGGAAGCGGCAAGCACCGATCAGGTCCTCGTTGCCTTGCTCAAGGAAGATTACAAGCTCACGCGCCTTAACGGCTGGGATGCATTCGGCATGCGCGGCACTTGCAGCGAAGGGTTTACGCTCAGTGCTGAGGCTGAGGCGCAACAGATTTTTCCCGTCAGCTACGACAAGATTCATGCCCAAACCATGATGCCGGTTGCGCATCTGGCCTGGAGCGGTGCGTGGGCCGGTATTGCCGCGTCCGCCGTCGAGCGTGCTCGCGCCTTCGTTCGCCGGGCGGTGCACGGCTCAGGCGGAACAATGCCGCCCGCTGCGGCTCACCTTACGCGCGCTAGCGCATCGCTGCGCAACTTGCGGAGTTTGATTGCCGCGGCGTTGCAGCGGTTCGAGGCCGCATCGGCTGATCCCGCGGCGCTCGAAGCCATCGACTTCCAGACTGGCATGAACATGCACAAGGTCAACGCGTCGGAGCTTGCGGTCGCCACCGTAATGAACGCGATGCAAGCGTGTGGCCTGAGCGGCTATCGCAACGACGGCGAATTCTCTTTGGGTCGGCATCTGCGCGACATCCTGTCCGCGCCGATCATGATCAGCAACGACCGGATCATGGCGAATATAGCGACGGCGTCGCTGCTGAGCGGCACACCGTCGTCACTGCGTGACTGAGACTGCAAAAGAAGACGTTGAAAATAACGACGTTGGAATGACAGAGGCGTGCGTACAATGAATGTAGCTTTCAAGGAGCCGGCTCGGCCGGCCCGTTCGCTCGATTCGATTGCGGAAGCGTTGCTGCTGCCATCCGGAATCGACGGTGTTTACGCGCGTACCGCGCTGTTCGAGCAGGCCGCCACCGGCCTTTCCACGCTGATTTCGCGTTTTCGCGACGCCGATACCGAGGTGCTGCGGTTTCCGCCGGTGATGAGCCGCCGGCAAGTGGAGCAGTCCGGCTATCTGAAAAGTTTTCCGCACTTTCTCGGATGTGTCAGTTGCCTCGGCGGCGAAGAGGCGGAAGTCCGCGCCACTGTGGAGCGGAGTGAGGCTGGCGAGGACTGGACCGGTTCGCTTGCCGCGGCCGACCTCGTGCTCAGTCCGGCGGCCTGTTATCCAGTCTATCCGCTGGTGGCGAGCCGTGGCGACGTTCCGGGCGGCGGCTTATTGTTTGACGTCGCTTGCGATTGCTTCCGCCGTGAGCCGTCAAAAATGCTGGATCGGCTGCAGTCTTTCCGTATGCGCGAATATGTATGCATCGGGACGCCGGTGGAGGTCGAGGAATTCCGCAAACGCTGGCTGTCACGGGCGCAAAACTTTGCCGGACAGTTGGGTCTGAGCTGGCATATCGATACTGCGAGCGATCCGTTCTTCGGGCGTGGCGGCGTATTGATGGCGCGAAGCCAGGTTGAGCAGTCATTGAAGTTCGAACTGCTGGTCCCTGTTCATTCATCGGAACAGCCGACCGCGTGCATGAGCTTCAATTATCACCGCGACCACTTCGGCTTGACCTGGAATCTCAAGACCGGGGCTGGGGAAGTGGCGCATACGGGCTGCGTTGCGTTCGGCATCGATCGGCTTGCGCTGGCGCTATTTGCGACCCACGGCATCGATATGCCGCACTGGCCGCTGTCGGTGCGTAAAGCGCTGTCGCTGTAAGCTTGCTCCGTCAAATGTCGGAGTGATAAGCGCTTCAATCTAGAGCGATTTTATTCTAGATGCCGAGTACGGCGTATTCGGTATAGGCGAGATCGCCGAGACGCGGACGCTGCGGTCCCTTGAAGTATTTCGTCATGCTACCGCGGCAGAAAATGCCAAGTAGCCCGGGAATTTTCCCGTTGGAGTCGAGGATGACGAGCGGCTTGCCGCGGCGCGCCAGATAACGTCCGATCGGTCCGGCGAAGCGGACGAAGTCGCCAATATCGTTGCAATAAATCAATTGCGCGCAAGGCAGCAGCTTCTTTACAAAGCGAGGACGGAACACGAAGGGGTAAACACGTCCCTCAGTTTGGCACCACAAGCTGAGGCAGTCATGTGCCGCGTGATGTGACAGGATCAGTTGATCGGCAGCATCGAAAGCAACCGTCGGCGTATGGCTCGCGTCGAATACTTTCACGTCATCGCGCTTGAACAGCGTTTGTAACAGGGGCACCGCGACGAAGACGCCGTCGCAGTAGCGAGCAAAGCCCTGCGCCTCGATGATCGGCCAGGTATGCGGCGCGGCCGACACGTTGAGGTAGGTGACATCCCGGTGAGACAACGCGTGCGAGACCAAAAGCGTCGCATAGGCCCGGAAAGCAGGGTCAACGTACCAGCTCGAAAGATTGCACCGCGTCGTTATCTGGCCGGAGTGGCTCATCGTCGAGAAAATCTGCAGAATGGCGCCTACCACTTCGCTGCCGCTCTCCAGCAGGTAGCCATACTTTGGCAGGCCCGACGGCGGTTGATGTTCCTTCAATCGATCCAGCGCATGCAGCCAAAACTGCAGGCTGCGGTTCGGGAATCCACGGCTCAGCATTCGCGCGACGGCAGAAATGTCTGCTTCGCCGATTTGGCGGCAGCGGATGGCCGGCGCGGGAGCGTTCATTAAGCGGGTTCGCGATGACATGTGAACGGGATCGTAATCTTGCGCGAATATACAAACGACGGGTGAATAAACTGTGGGCCGTTCGATGAGCAACATAAAATTAACTATAATCGACCAGATGCAGCGCATCGCGCGCGAACATGAAAAGACACTCGCACCGTTGAGCGACAATCTCGTTCTGCTGGAGTCGGGACTCAATTCCCTGGGCTTCGCTGTTCTGGTTGCGCGTCTCGAGGACACGCTCGGCATCGATCCGTTTACGACCGCTGAAGACGCAACGTTTCCGGTCACGTTCGGCGACTTCGTGAAGGTGTATGAGAATGGTGCCCGCCGCGCCAACGCTGCGTGATCGCGTCGCGGCTTCGGCCGAGGAGCGATTTCTTTGGGACCGTGCGGCATCTGTCAGCGTAACCGGTCTTTTGCACGGCACTGCGCTCAGCGGACGGCGTGCGGCGCTGGCCGGACGTTCCGTCGTTATCTCGACATCCAGCCAGCTTACCGCTGCACTGGCCTTGATCGAACTTGACGGCGTCGCGCGGCGGCTCACGATTTTGCCGCCGGATGTTTCTGCTGAGCATGTCAGGGAATTGATGCTCCGCGCTGAAGCTGACGCGATCATTATTGACGAAGCCGCGCCGGCCAGCTCAGCCTTCGATGCCCTGTTACGCGTTGTTTGTGCGCCAGCTATAGCCGCTTCGGATGAAGCTGCGCTGCCACAGGTACAAACTGAGTGGCTGCTGCTGACCTCTGGCACTTCAGGTGTGCCAAAAATAGTCGCCCATACCCACGCCAGCCTCACTGCACCGATCAGCGCAGCCAAGCGGCCCGATGTAGCTCCCGTATGGGGAACTTTCTACGACATTCGGCGCTATGGCGGTTTGCAAATTTTCTTGCGCGCGATGGTTGGGGTAACGTCGCTTGTTCTTTCGAGCGCCGAAGAGCCGATTGCCGATCATTTGACCCGCCTTGGCCAGTACGGGGTGACCCATCTCACCGGTACGCCCTCGCATTGGCGCCGCGCGCTGATGTCGCCTGAGATCCGCAAGATCGCGCCTCGTTACGTCCGCTTGTCCGGCGAGATCGCCGACCAGGCAGTCCTCGACAGCTTGCGCGCCACGTTCCCGGAAGCCGCCGTGGGTCATGCGTTCGCGTCGACCGAGGCGGGCGTGGCATTCGAAGTCAACGACGGCCTTGCCGGCTTTCCTGCTTCCTACCTCGCGGAAGCTCGCAACGGCGTAGAGATGAAGGTCGTCGACGGCGCATTGCATATTCGGTCGCCGCGGACCGCCGCGCGCTATGTCGGCGACGGCCAGCCGAGCCTCCTTGATGCGGCAGGCTTCGTCGATACCGGCGACATGATTGAGCTGCGTGGCGACCGATACATCTTCGCCGGCCGCAAAGGCGGTGTCATTAATGTCGGTGGGCAGAAGATTCATCCAGAGGAAATCGAAGCGGTCATAAACCGGCATCCGCAAGTGCGAATGTCGCTGGTGCGCTCGCGCAAGAATCCCGTGACCGGCGCGGTCGTGATCGCCGATGTGGTATTGCGCGGCGAGGGCGCGTGGACGAACTCCGAAGCGGAGATCGGCAACGACATTCTGGCGCACTGCCGCGCGGCTTTGCCCCGTCACAAGGTGCCAGTGGCGATCAAGTTCGTTCCATCGCTCGATGTCGCCGCGACCGGAAAATTGGCCCGCCGCTATGGCTAAAGCCGCTGACCGCACAATCCTCGTCACTGGTGCGAGCCGGGGCCTTGGGCTCGGTATCGCGCGCACGCTCGCAGCGTCAGGCTTTTGCGTGATTGCGCTGGCGCGGCAACAGACCAAGCAGGTTACTGAGGCCGCCGCGGAGGCCAAGCAGGCAAAGCACGGTGCTATTCATTTTGTGTCGTTCGACCTCGGCAAGATCGACGACATTCCGGAACTGGTGAAGAAGCTGCGCAAGGACTTCGGCCCGCTGTTCGGCCTGGTCAACAATGCGGCGATCGGCCACGACGGCGCGCTGGCGATGATGCACAACTCAAAGATCGACGAATTGGTGCGTCTCAACACGTTGTCGCCCATTATTCTGACCAAATACGTGGTGCGCTCGATGATGTCGGAAGGCGAGGGCCGCATCGTCAACATCGCATCGATCATCGCCTCAACCGGCTATAGCGGCCTGTCCGTCTATGCCGCCACCAAGGCGTCCATGGTCGGCTTCACCCGCTCGCTGGCCCGCGAGGTCGGCCGGCTCGGCATCACCGTGAACGCGGTGGCGCCGGGCTTTATCGCTACCGACATGACCCACGGTCTCGAAGGCGAGCAACGTGCAAAAAGTCATGCGCCGGAGCGCACTGCGCCGTCTTGCTGAAGTCGAGGACGTGGCCAACGCGGTCGAGTATCTGCTGAGCGACAAGGCCCGCAACGTGTCGGGCACGGTCATGACCGTCGACGCCGGTGCGACCGCGTAGCCAGCACGTGTCGTTCTTCGGCGTAGCCTCTGCCGGCAATTCCGGCTAATAGTTCAAGCAACAATCATAAGAGGCAACGGGCGTCGCTTCGCCCGTACAGGAGGGATTCCCATGCGACTTACGCGTCGTTGTTTGCTTGCCGCCGGTGGCTCGGCACTTCTCGGCGGCACCGTTGCCTCTCCGTTCGTGGCGCGCGCTCAGGGTGCGCAGTTCACCTACAAATACGCCAATAACCTGCCGGAAACCCATCCGATGAACGTGCGGGCGCGCGAAATGGCCGCCGCGATCAAACAGGAGACCAACGGCGCCTTCGATCTGCAGATATTCCCTTACAGCCAGCTTGGTTCCGATACCGATACTTTGAGCCAGATTCGCGCAGGCGGCGTCGAGTTCTTCACGCTTTCGGGCCTGATCCTTTCCACGCTGGTACCGGCAGCCTCGATCAACGGTATGGGCTTTGCGTTTCCAGACTACGATACGGTGTGGAAGGCGATGGATGGCGATCTCGGCGTCTATGTGCGCGATCAGATCGCCAAGACCAATCTCATGGCGCTGGAGAAAATTTGGGATAACGGCTTCCGCCAAACCACGACCTCGAGCAGGCCGATCAACACGCCGGATGACTTCCGCGGCATGAAACTTCGCGTTCCGCCATCGCCGCTTTGGACGTCGATGTTCAAGGCATTCGACGCAGCTCCGGCATCGATCAATTTCAACGAGGTCTATTCGGCGTTGCAAACCAAGATCGTGGATGGCCAGGAAAATCCACTGGCGATCATTTCTACAGCCAAGCTGTATGAGGTGCAGAAGTACTGCTCCCTCACTAATCACATGTGGGACGGTTTCTGGTTCCTGGCCAACAAGGAAGCCTGGAACCGGCTGCCGGAGGGCATGCGCGCCATCGTTGCAAAGAACATCAATGCAGCGGCGCTCAAAGAGCGCGATGATGTCGCCAAGCTCAACGCGAACCTGCAACAAGATCTCGCCGGCAAAGGTCTCGTCTTCAACAAGACCGATGCTGCGGCGTTCCGCGACAAGCTCCGCGCCGCCGGCTTCTATAGCGAGTGGAAGGGCAAGTATGGCGACGAGGCGTGGAGCATCCTCGAGAAGTCCGTCGGCAAGCTGACGTAAGCCATGGTTGAGCTTCAGACTCTGCCGCTCGCAGGTCGAAGCGAGGCGGAGTCTCCCCGCTCGTTGATCGGAACGATCGACGCGTGGCTCGGCGCAGCGGTCGAGGGCGCGGCCGCGGCGCTGGTCGCGGCCGAGATCGTGATCTTGTTTAGCGGCGTGGTCGCACGCTACGTCTTCAACGCACCGCTGGTATGGTCGGACGAATTAGCCTCCATCCTGTTCCTCTGGCTTGCGATGCTTGGCGCCGTGCTCGCATTCCGCCGCGACGAGCATATGCGCATGACGGCTTGTGTCGGCATGCTGTCGTCACCGGCACGCGCCGTGCTTGATACTTTCGCGACCTGCGCCGCGCTCGCTTTTCTGTTGCTGATCGCGTGGCCAGCTTACAATTTCGCCGCGGAGCAGATCGCGATCACGACGCCGGCGCTTGAGATCAAAGATGCCTGGCGTGCTGCCGCTTTGCCCGTCGGCACGATATTGATGGCGCTGTTCGCTGTCCTGCGTCTGGCCAATACCAGTTCGCTTCGCACGCTCGGGCTTTCGGTCGGCGCGGTGACAGCAATCGTGCTGCTGTTCTGGTTCGCCGAACCGCTATTTCACCGGCTTGGCAATCTCAATCTGCTGATTTTTTTCGTCGGCGTTGTGGCCGCGGCGGTATTTGCCGGCGTGCCCATCGCATTTGCATTTGGGCTCGCAGTGGTCGGCTATCTGTCGCTGACGACCTATACCCCGCTCCTTATACTGGTCGGGCGGATGGACGAGGGGATGAGCCACATCATCCTGCTCGCGGTACCGCTGTTCGTGTTCCTCGGTCTGTTGATCGAAATGACCGGGATGGCGCGCGCCATGGTGACATTCCTCGCGAGCCTTCTTGGGCACGTCCGCGGCGGACTGCAATATGTGCTGATCGCCGGAATGTATCTGGTTTCGGGAATTTCCGGCTCAAAGGCCGCCGATATGGCCGCGATCGCGCCAGTGCTGTTTCCAGCGATGCGCGAACGTGGCGCCAAGCCCGGCGAGCTTGTGGCGCTATTGTCCGCAACCGGCGCGCAGACGGAAACCATTCCGCCAAGCCTGGTGCTGATCATGATCGGCTCGGTGACCGGCGTCTCGATCGCGGCGTTGTTTACTGGCGGGATTCTGCCGGCCATCGTCCTGGCGGTGCTGCTCTGCTTCGTCGTGCATCGTCGCTATCGCGGTGAGCAACTCGCTGACGTGGCGCGAGCGAGCAAGCGAGAGATCGGGCGTACCTTCATTATTGCTCTGCCCGCCATCGTGTTGCCTTTTCTGATCCGGGCATCGGTGGTCGAAGGCATCGCCACCGCAACCGAGGTTTCGACGATCGGCATTGCGTATTCGGTTCTAGCCGGGCTGTTGATCTATCGCCGCTTCGACTGGGCCGCGCTCAAGCCGATGTTGATCTATACCGCAACATTGTCCGGTGCGATCTTGCTTATCATCGGTACTGCAACCGGCATGGCGTGGGGCCTGACCCAATCAGGCTTCTCGCGCTCACTTGCAGCCGCGATGACAGGCTTGCCGGGTGGCGCGGTCACCTTTATGGCCGTATCTATCCTGGCCTTCATCGTGCTCGGTTCGCTGCTCGAAGGCATTCCGGCGATCGTGCTGTTCGGTCCGCTGTTGTTTCCAATTGCGCGCGCCGTCGGAATCCATGAGGTGCATTACGCCATGGTGGTGATCCTCGCCATGGGCATCGGCCTGTTCGCGCCTCCGTTCGGTGTCGGCTACTACGCCGCTTGTGCGATCGGGCGTGTTGCGCCAGCCGAAGGCATGAGACCGATCTGGGGCTACATGGTCGCGCTGGTGCTTGGCACCGTTATTGTCGCGGCAGTGCCGTGGCTTTCGATCGGTTTCCTGAAATAGCTAAAGCCGAATGATGCCGGATCGGATGCGCTCAAACAGTGCTGAATCGAGCCTCATGTAGCCGCCTGCGGTCGGGCCGCCGAAATAGATGGCGTCGGGTGTCGCTGCCGGATCGAAGCCTTCACGCGCCAGGTCGGCTTTCTGGTGTTTGAATGTTGCGGTGATTGCGATGCACTCCTGGATGCGCAGAAACAACGGCCGCGCATAGGCCGGGAGCCGTTGTACGAGATGCGCACGGAGCCTTGTGAGATCAAGCGGACGGTCAGTGACCAGCGCCGCCATGCCTGCGGTGCCGTCAACGCCCGGAATCGGCACGCCGTACACCGTGGCTTCAATAATGCCGGGAAACTCCGCGAGCGCGGCTGCAACTTCTGAAGTCGAGACGTTTTCTCCCTTCCAGCGAAAGGTGTCACCGATACGGTCGACGAAATAGCAGAAGCCGCCAGCGTCCTGCCGCATCAGATCGCCGGTTCGAAACCAGGCGTCGCCGCGTTCGAATACGTCGCGCAAGATCTTCTTTTCGGTCGCCGCACTGTCGGTATAGCCCTCGAACGTCTGGCCATGGGCCGGACCGCCTTCTATGCGTCCCAATGCTTCGCCGGTCTCGTCCGCCGCGCAGCGGATACAAAAACCGTTTGCGTCGCGCGACGGCTCATCTCGAGCGTAATCGAATTTGACCAGCGCCAGCGGTGATCGGTGCTTGAGGAAGGGTGGCACCCGGCCGATTGCGCCGACCTTGCCTTCGACATTATAGAGCGAAACGTTAGCTTCGGTGGCCGCGTAAAATTCCAGAATACGCGGAATGTGGAATTTCTGCTGAAATTTCTCCCACACGTCAGCGCGCAAGCCGTTACCGCAAGCCATGCGCAGGCGATGATGGGTCGGTGCATCGGTTGCATTTGTCAGATAGCGGCATAGCTCACCGATATATTGGAACAGGGTGCACTCCCACGTCGCGATATCGTTCCAGAACTCCTTGGCTGAAAATCTTTCTCGCATCACGACAGACCCGCCGTGCACCAATAGCGCGCCAATCGCGACCACGCCGCCGACGGAGTGATACATCGGCAGACAATCGTACATGCGGTCATCGGGCCCGGTATTCATCAGGCCGGCAAACCAGAAGCTCCATTGCATCAACCGGTGATGGCTGACAACCGCCGCCTTCGGCATCCCGGTTGTGCCAGAGGTATAGATGTGCAGCGCGCGATCCGCGATCGTCACATCGCGCTTTTCCGTCGCTGTCAGCGGGACGCTCGAGAAATTTTCTATCGCGTGGTCGATGCGGGTAAAGGCATCGCTGCCATGCGACCAGATTTTCGGCGAGGATTCGATCTGTCCGGCGGCGGAGACAAACGCGTCAAGCAATTCGACATCGACGATGATATGCTTCGGTGCGGCGACGTTTATGCAATGGGCGAGGGCGCCGCTACGCAAATTGGTATTGATCAGCGACACCACGCCGCCGACTGAAGAGATGCCGAGCCAGATCGCCGCGTATTCAGGCCGGTTGGGCATGATGAGCGCGACTGCGTCGCCTTTGGCGAGATTTTGTGCGAGCGCCCATCGTGCATAACGATTGGCGCGTCCCGAGAGCTCGCGATAGGTGAAGCTTTCGTGGCGAGACATCAGCGCGGGTCTGTCGCCGTGCGTCTCGACCAACTTCGCCACGACGCTGGAAAGGATACATTCCGGATTGCGCGCAATAGGTGCAGTCGCTTCGAGCGCGCGAACCCAATCCTGCAGCGCCCCTGCTTTGCCGCCGGCTTGCGGCGCGGGCTGCTTTTGCTGGTGAAGCGTCATGCCCGATGATCGCCGATCAAAGTGAATTTTTCGCTTCAAGCTTTGCTAAAATGCGCAGTAAACTCGCGGTTTTCGGCGATTTACTGCGCTATTTGGAGTGTCAAAAATAGTTAAGGTTATTCACTCGAATTCGTCTTCTTAAGCACGGATCGGAAACCCAATTCGCTTACGTTTCACCCGTGTCCGGATTAGGGGCGCCGGATATTTGGCGGGTGGCCATGAAAAAAGAAACGGTGGCCGTTCACGGCGGCTACGAAACCGATCCGACGACCAAGGCGGTCGCGGTGCCGATCTATCAGACGGTGGCCTATGAGTTCGACAGCGCCGACCATGGGGCTGCGCTGTTCAATCTTGAGGCCGAAGGTTTCCGTTATTCGCGGATCAGTAATCCGACGACTTCCGTGCTTGAGCGCCGGGTTGCAGCGCTTGAAGGCGGCGTCGACGCGCTATGCGTCAGCACCGGCCAAGCGGCGCTGAACTACGCATTGCTCAATCTTGCCGGCATGGGCAGAAATCTCGTTTCAGTGCCGCAGCTCTACGGCACGACATACACGCTATTCGCTCACGTCTTTCCGAGCCAGGGCATCAATGTCCGCTTCGCCGACTCCGACAGTGCCGAGGCGATCGAGAAGCTGATCGACGAGAAAACCTGCGCCATTTTCTGCGAGAGCGTGGGTAATCCAGCGGGCAATGTTTGCGATATCGAGGCGCTGGCATCTGTTGCCGCGCGACACGGCGTACCGCTGGTCGTGGACAACACGGTGGCGACGCCGATTTTGTTGCGCCCTATCGATTACGGCGCCGACATCGTCGTCCACTCGCTCACAAAGTTCATGGGCGGTCACGGCACCACGATGGGTGGCGCTATCGTCGATTCCGGCCGATTCCCGTGGCGTGCCCACGCTCGCCGCTTCCCGATGTTCAATGAGCCGGATGCGTCCTATCACGGTCTGGTCTACACCGATCATTTCGGGGAGCGTGCTTACATCGCCCGTTGCCGGAGCGTCTTTCAGCGCACCACCGGCGCGGTGCTGGCGCCGTTGTCCGCTTTCCTGCTGCTCCAGGGCATCGAAACCGTTGCACTGCGGGTTGAGCGGCATGTCGAAAATGCGCGCCGCGTTGCTGAATTCCTTCGACAGGATGCCCGGATAGAATGGGTCAATTATGCCGGCTTTGCCGACAATCCCTATCATCAGCTGACGCAGAAATATCTCGATGGCCGTGCTTGTTCATTGCTGACGTTTGGCGTCGCCGGCGGGATGGAAACGGCAAAGGCCTTTTACGACGAGCTGAAGCTCGTCAAGCGCCTGGTCAATATGGGCGACGCCAAGTCGCTTGCCTGTCACCCGGCATCGACGACGCACCGGCAAATGTCACCGGACGAGCAGGCAAAAGCCGGTGTCAGGCCCGAGATGATCAGGATGTCGGTCGGCATCGAACATATCGACGACATCATCGGCGATCTCGACCAGGCGCTTGCGGCGGCAGATCAGCGTTCGCTGATGCTTGCGGCCGAATAACGCTACGGCAGGATCAAGTTAATGCCCGTCCTCCTGGACACTTTCACATCGACCGATACTGCAGCGTTGCGCGCATCGAATGGCATTACAATCGCATTGATCAACAATATGCCTGATGCGGCGCTCGAAGCGACCGAGCGACAATTTGTCGATCTGCTGCGCGCTTCGTCGTCGCGCGTCATCGTCCGATTGCTATTATTCTCAATTCCGGAAGTACCGCGCGCCGAGGCGGTACGGCAGGAAATGGGCGAACGCTATCGCGATATCGCCAGGCTCTGGGACGGCCATATCGACGGTTTGATCGTTACCGGGGCCGAGCCGAAGGCAAAAAATCTCAAGGATGAGCCGTTCTGGAACACGCTCGGTCAGATCGTGGATTGGGCCAGCGACAACGTTACGTCGGCAATTTGGTCATGCCTCGCCGCTCATGCGGCGGTTCTGCATACCGACGGTGTGGAGCGTCAACCCGCACCTCAAAAGGTGACCGGCATTTTTGAATGTGAGACGGTTGCTCATCATCCGATGACAATCGATACGGCGAAGGGATTGCGCATTCCGCATTCGCGTCACAACGGCTTGTCTGAGCAGGCACTGTCGGCGAGCGGCTATCGTGTGCTGACCCGCGCCGGCATTGCGGGTGTCGATATGTTTGCCCGTCAGGAGAAGAACTTTCATCTCTTTCTCCAGGGCCACCCGGAGTACTATGCCCTTACATTGCTGCGCGAGTATCGCCGCGATGTTAGCCGCTACCTGAAAGGGGATCGCGAAGATTATCCGGTGTTGCCGCAGAACTATTTCGACGACGTCTCGACGGACATCGCTTTGAGCTTCCGCGAGCGTGCGCTTTTCAATCGCACACCGGAGCTTGTCCCCAGTTTTCCGACGGAACTTCTTCGGGAAGGGCTGGAATGTCCGTGGCGATCGTGCGCGGTGGGCATCTACGAGAAATGGTTTGATTATCTGAAGGGGCGTAAGTCCGAGCAGCGGCCGCTCACCGGATTTTCGCGGCGCGCCTGGCGCGATTGGCCCGACGACGGCATCGTGGCGGCCGCGCTGCGAACTACTCCTTAACCGGTTCAGTTCTGAAAGGCGGCCTGTTTACCTTTTGTTTGGGACGGGACCTTTCAATGGCGGATCAATATCGATCGGGGGCTTACCGTGCTAAAAGCGATTACCTTCGCAGTGCCAGCGGATATGCAACTCAAGCCCGCGCCGATTGTTGCGCATTGGGTAATCGAAGGCACTCCTGTGGCACGCTCGCGGCGTCTGTCCACAAGTCCCGACACGACATCGTCGACCATGGTGTGGACCTGCACGCCCGGCAAGTTTCACTGGTACTACAACGTGGATGAGACGCTCTACATCCTCGAAGGCGAAGTATTCGTCACCAATGAAAAAGACGAGGTTCGCCGTTTGGGGCCGGGCGATCTTGCGTTCTTCCCGGCCGGTAGCCACAGCGTTTGGCATGTCACCCAAGATCTGCGGAAGATTGCATTCTGCCGGCAAAGCATGCCGCTTGCCGCCGGTTTCGCGCTGCGGGCGATGAACAAATTCATCAATATCCTGACCGGATATAGCGGCGGTGCGCTCGAGTCCGACGAGAGCGAAGAGGTCGCGGAGCCGGTCCGCCACGTCAGCGCAGCCTAGGCTGGATCGCATCGAATTCATCGACCTCATTCGCGCGGTCGAGCAGGCTTGAATCCATAAAATTAGAGGGAGAATGTCCATGGTCCGAGCGCCAATCCGCCGCGTCATCACCGGGCACGACGGCAAGAATGTCGCCAAGGTGATCCTTGAAGGGCCGGCCGCCAATACCAAGACGCCGCGCGACGGTGTCGCTTCGACACTGATGTGGTGCAGCGACGCCATGCCCGCCGACATTTCGATCGGTGAGAAGGCCGAGGACATGGGCGCACGCATTCTCGGTACCGCACCGCCGGAAAATGGCTCGCGTTTCATCGTCATGGAATTCGCGGCCGGCGTTGAATCGGAGATGCATCGCACTGAGACGATCGATTATATTGTGATGCTCGACGGCGAGATCGACATGGATATGGACGATTCAACGGTCAAGCTTCGCGCCGGCGATATCATGGTTCAGCGCGGCACCAATCATGCGTGGGTCAATCGCAGCAAAGCGCCCGCACGCATGGCCATCGTGCTGCTCGATGCCAAGCCGCTTGGGATCGGGCACCCGCGGCTACGCGAGAAACAGGCGCGCTAGATAATCTCGATCGGCCCGTCCATCGTTACCGTTGTGGGGGCGAGCGCAGCGGCAATTGCCGGAAGCTGTGCGCGGTCGCAGAAAGCCGGAACGATGGTTTTGGCCTGCGTTGCGCGTGTCAACGCGACAGTGTCGGACAGCCGCGGATGCACATTCCAGCGCATCGTTTTCGCGCGGCCGGTTTTGGCCAACCGGTCGGCTGGTGTTGATGGGTTGACGTAGCCGGTTAGGACGATCGCCGGCTCGGCCTGATGTTCCCATTCCGCCAAGAACCGAGAACTCGCGCCGGAAGCGCCGTCAGCGGATGCTGCAAGCATGATACCGCGCATGCTCTCGATGGGCTTGACCGCGTTGGCCAGCCGCTTGATGTCGCCACTGACAGAGGCCCGCACCGAAACGGCATCGCTGCCGGCAAGCCGCCTCAGCGAGGTCTGCATCGCTTCGTCGACAAAAATATCGCCGCGTCCGTGCCGGAAAAATTCCAGCGCGATTTCCGGTCCGCGGCCGTTCGCTGGTACCGGCAGCAACAGCGGTCCGCGCTCTGCGAAGGCGGCAAGCTCGTTCCAGCATTCCGCGATAGGCTTTTGGTAATTGCCGTAGGAGCAATCCATCAGCACGGTGGGGGTTGGCTGTGTCGGCGGGTCGTAGGCATAGAGGAAAGACTCCGCCGAGATGTCGCCAGTGTAGAGGAGGCCGCCGCCAATTGAGAAGCGTACCCAGATGCCGCCGGGCGCGTGTCCATTACGGCCGGTCTCGACGGCGATGTCGAAGATCTCGCTTTTACCGGAGAGGGGCAGTGATCGGATTTGCAGTGCCGCCGGCAGGCTGCGCGCGACGATCTCGGTCGCATAGACCGGCGGATTGCCAAGCTTCGCCATGAGGGCCAAGCCGCCGACATGATCTTTATGTCCATGGCTCAGGATCAGCGCGTCTATCGGTCCGATACCGTCGATGTCCGGAAACAGGCCCGGCGGCGGGCCTTCGCCGAGGTCGAGCATCAGGCGCTTGCCGCGGGCCTCAAGCAGGAAGCAGGCCGGGCCTTTGGCGCCGACGCCGGAAATCAGCCGTAACGATCCTGATCCGTTGCCCATTACTTATTGGCCCATGATTTATTGCCTATGGCTTATCGCATCCTATCTAGTCGGAACGGATCGGGCTGCCGACATTGACAATAATGCCGCCCGTCCTTATCAAACCGCGCAGCAAGGATTAAGCCATGAAAGTCCGTAACTCATTGAAATCGCTGCGCGGGCGGCATCGGGATAACCGTCTCGTGCGCCGCAAGGGCCGCGTCTATGTGATCAACAAGACGCAGCGCCGTTTCAAGGCCCGCCAAGGCTAAGGCCACTAAAGGCCGAGGCCCGCGCAAGGCCGGCCTTAAATCAAGCCGCCCAGCATCGCCAAATCCCTGCCCAATTGCGCCGCATTGTTCGCGGAACATTGGGTAGTTTTCGGGCTTGTTGCCCCGCAACAGGCGACTAGATTCATGCTCATGCGCGCTCAATTCCCGAATCTGCGAACAGCGGCTCTCGCGACGATGGCGATGCTCGGCGTCGCGCTCGTCTCGCCGGTATTGGCGCAAAATCGGCGCCGCAGCCGGGGCACCAGTGGCTCAAGCCGCCGAAAACTCTGTCTCACCCGCAGCACGGCGATCCGACCTACAATATCGATACGCTGTTTGAGGCGCTGAAGATTGCGCCCGACGACGACAGCGCCAAGGCGATTGAAGAACGCATCTGGTCGCTGTGGATGGTGTCGGGCAGCGACACCTGCAATCTGCTGATGGGCCGGGTAAAGGCCGCAGCCGACGACAAGGACTACGACCTCGCGATCAAGCTGCTCAACGCCATCATCACGATCAAGCCAGACTATGTGGAGGCTTGGAACCAGCGCGCCACGGTCTATTATTTCATGAACGATTATGGCCGCGCGCTGTCCGACATCAGTCAAGTGCTGGCGCGCGAGCCACGCCATTTCGGTGCGCTGTCGGGCCTTGGCCTGATCCTGCAGGATATCGGCGACGACAAGCACGCGCTGGAGGCCTATCGCAAAGCCTTGGCGATCGATCCGCATCTCGAGCACATTCCCGATGTCGTCAAGACGCTGAGCGAAAAAGTCGAAGGCCGCGATATCTAAACTTCCGAATATCTAAACTCCCAAGTATCTAAATCTCGCCTGACGCACCGCCGCCGACGAATGCGATCCGCATGAAATTGGTCGCGCCGGGCGTACCGAGCGGTACCCCCGCAACGATAATGATGCGCTCGCCGGCCTTGGCGAAATCCTTCCTTGAAGGCGAGGCGGCAGGCGCGTTCCACCATATCGTCCTGATCGTGCGCATCTTCGTCGATCACGGAATGGATGCCCCATGCCACCGATAATTTGCGGCCGGCGTCCTCGCGCGGCGATATGGCGACGATCGGGCACTGCGGCCGCTCCCGCGAAACCCGCAAGCCGGTAGAGCCGGAAACGGTCCAACACACGATCGCCGACAGATCGAGCGTCTCGGCGACTTGCCGCGCCGCGGCCGCTATCGCGTCAGCGCCGGTGGCTTCCGGCTCGGTATGCAGGACGTGGAGGGAGGGCAGGTAGGTGCGGTCGCTCTCCACCTCTTCGGCGATACGGTTCATGGTGGCTACGGCCTCCACCGGGAACTGGCCGGCGGCGGATTCCGCCGACAGCATGATGGCGTCGGCGCCATCGAAGATCGCAGTGGCGACATCGGAGACCTCGGCGCGGGTCGGCACCGGGCTTGAGATCATCGACTCCAGCATTTGCGTTGCGACGACCACGGGCTTGCCGGCGCGGCGGCAGGCGCGGGTCATTTCCTTCTGCACGCCGGGCACTTTTTCCAGCGGCATTTCGACGCCAAGGTCGCCGCGCGCCACCATCAGCGCGTCGGCGAGATCGAGAATATCGTCGAGCCGCGCCACGGCTTGCGGCTTCTCGATCTTCGCCATGACCGCGGCGCGGCCGCGTGTGATCTTCTTGGCTTCGGCGATATCTTCCGGCCGCTGAATGAAAGACAGCGCAATCCAGTCGATCCCGGCATTGAGCGCAGCTTCGAGGTCGGCAGTATCCTTCGGCGTGAGGGCCGCGAGCGGAATGAGCGTGTCGGGCAGGCTGACGCCTTTGCGGTTCGAAACCTTGCCGCCAACCGCGACGCGCGTCGCGATCCGGTGCGGGGCGACCTCGGTTGCCACCAAGCGGAGCTTGCCGTCATCGATCAGGAGCGCATCGCCAACCTTGATCGAGGCGAAGATCTCGGGATGCGGCAGTTGCACGCGTGTGGAGTCGCCGGGCGTCGCGTCGGTGTCGAGGACGAACTCCTGATCCTTGTCGATCGTGGCGGCGGTGTCCTTGAACGCGCCGAGCCGCAACTTCGGTCCTTGCAGATCCACCAGGATGCCGATCGGCCGGCCGTGCTCGGCCTCGACGGAACGAATGGTGCCGACAAGCTCCCGCATCTTGTCGTGCGACGTATGACTCATATTGATGCGGAAGATGTCCGCGCCGGCCTCGAACAGCTTAACGATGACGGCGCGATCGGAAGACGCTGGCCCAAGCGTTGCCAGAATTTTGGTGCGCCGGCGGCGTCTCATGAAAATCTCATCGCGTTGAAAATATCATGGAGTCTTGTTTCCCGGCGTTCCGGGTGTCGGGGTCGACGTCGCGCCGGCGCCTGGCGGCGGTGAACTCAACGGATTGCCCGGCGGCAACGGCTTCGACGGCGGCTGCTCGGCGGATTCGGTGAGCTGCACGGTCCAGGCGCGCTGCTCGCCGGTATCGACTTCAAAAAAGCCGGTGCGGTCGTAGCCATGCGCCAGGCAGTCGCCGATGCCACGGATCGTGAACTCCTTGTCGCGGGTGCACATATAGGCCCGTCCGGTCCATTCGCCGCCGTGGTCGTAATCGATGGCATACACATAATAAAAGCGTGCGACGAGGTTACCTTTCAGCACCGTCTCGCAGGTTCGTGACGGCAGGTTCCACCAGCCTTCCGTGGTCCAGCCCTCGGAGTCCTTGTAACCGACGGCAACGCCGACGCGGCTCGCGGTATTGTTGCAGAGCCGGAAATCGGCCGCGGCTGGCTGTATCGAGGCAAACATCAGGAAGAACACACAGGCGAATAGCGAAGCGGGAATCCAGCGCTGGGTCCCCGCTTTCGCGGGGACGAGCGGCAGATCGGACGATCCGGGATAAGTCGCTTGCCTCATGTCCGGTTCAGGTTTTCGGGAAGTCTTATGGCCTGTCAACGATGATGGCCCGAAAGTCGGTGACGTTGGTGAATGTTGGCCCGGGAATGAAAAGGTCGCCGATGCCGTTGAAAAACCCCGTGGAATCGTTGTTGGCGAGAAACGAGGCAGGATCGAGGCCGGCGGCCCGGGCGCGACGTAATGTACTCGGGTCGACAAAGGCCCCGGCGGGGTCGTCCGGGCGGCCGCTGCCGCCGTCCGTTCCGTCGGAATCGGCCGCCAGCGCGGAAATCCCCGGTGCGCCGTCGAGATGAATGGCCAGCGCCAGGTCATATTCCTGGTTCGGGCCGCCTTGGCCCTTGCCGCGCAGTGTAACGGTCAGCTCGCCGCCGGAGAGGATCGCGATCCGCCGGCCCTGGGCGCCCATCTCCCGGGCTAGTTTGGCGTGTTCGGCGGCGACATCCCGCGCTTCGCCCTGCAGCCGGTCGCCCAATACCAGGCATTCATAACCTGCCGCTTCAGCACGGGCCTTGGCGGCGGTCAGCGCATCGGCTGGCCGGGCGATGATCCGATAGGTCGAGCCGGCAAAGACCTTGTCGCCGGGTTTGGGCGATTCATTCGCAGGATCGTCCAGTGCGCGCAGCACCGCCGGCGGTAATTCGAGCCGATATTTGCCGACGATGGCGCGCGCGTCAGCAAGCGTCGTGGGGTCGGGCACGGTCGGCCCGGAGCCGATCACCGCCGGATCGTCCCCCGGTACATCGGAGATCGCCAGGGTGACGAGCTTGGCCGGGTGGGCCAGCGCTGCGAGGCGGCCACCCTTGACCCGGGAGAGGTGCTTACGCACGCAGTTGATCTCGCCGATATTTGCGCCGCTGCGCAGCAGCGCCCGTGTCGTCGCCTGTTTCTCCTCCAGCGTAATGCCCGTAGCCGGCGCGATCAGGTTGGCCGATGCGCCACCCGAGAGCAGGACCAGCACGAGATCGTCGGCGCCGGCGGCTTCGGCGAGCTTCATCATGCGCCCGGCGCCAGCGAGCCCCGCTGCGTCCGGGACCGGGTGCCCGGCTTCGATGACCGGGATGTGTTTCGTCGGCCGGCCGTAGCCGTGCCGGGTGACGGCGATGCCGTCGAGGCGATGGGCGGGCAGGCGGCCGAGATAGTGCTGCTCCGCGACTTCGATCAGCGATCCCCCGGCTTTGCCAGCGGCGAGGATGATGAGCCGCCCGCGCGGCGGAGGCTCGGGCAGATGCGCCGGCAGGCAGCCGGAGGGGTGCGCCGCGCCAACCGCAGTCTTGAACAGGGATTCCAGCAAATCGCGGTTTAGTGTGGCCAAATCGGGTTCCCGGCGGGGCGTATGGCGAGGCGGCGTTGCAGTCTTTATCTTGGTGATAAGTAGAACGCGGAGAACCACATGGCTACCGACGAAAAGACCCAAACGGAACTCGAAGCCGCGGTTTACCGCCGTCTGGTCGAGCACCTTCGCGAGCGCACCGATGTGCAGAACATCGATCTGATGAATTTGGCCGGGTTCTGCCGCAACTGCCTTTCCAACTGGATGAAGGACGCCGCCGACGCCAAGGGCCTGCCGATGACCAGGGAGCAGAGCCGCGAGGTCGTCTACGGCATGCCGTTCGATCAATGGCGCGCCAAGTACCAGGAGGACGCGTCCTCCGATCAAAAGGCGGCATTCGAAAAAGCAAGCCAAAAGCACTGACGGCGAAGTTTTTGCGCTTTTGTCCTGTGCAGAGTGTGGATGATCGCACACCTGTCTTGAACTGAGGCGGCCGGCGAACGAAACCTCTCCGCTAGTACGAGGCATGATCTTTTCCGAAAACCGGTTTCCACTTTTCGGGATCATGCCCAGAAATGCGAGGAGTACCCGATGGCCACCGCCGCTGCCGCCGCCAAGGACGAACAGACCGCCCACAACTTCGCCAAGGATCAGCTCAAGGCCATTGTCGAGCGCGTCGAGCGGCTGGAAGAAGAGAAGAAGGCGATCTCCGACGACATCCGCGACGTCTATGCCGAGGCCAAGGGCAACGGCTTCGACGTCAAATCGCTGCGCGTCGTGGTGCGGCTGCGCAAGGAAGACGTCGACGAGCGCAAGGAGCATGAGGCCATCCTCGAGACCTACCTGCACGCGCTCGGGATGCTGTGATCGGTTCATCGCTCTTTGCCTGTCACGACCAATAAGGCCGCCGCTCCTTCTCCTCGTCACCACCGGGCTTGACCCGGTGGTCCATTCAGAGACGCCGAATACATCAACATCCATAGGTGCTCTCCGCGTCGCCCCATGGATTGCCGGGTCAAGCCCGGCAATGACGACATTGGGGAGCGTTCCCGCGACGCACTTCGCGCCCGAGTCATCCTTCAAGCGGCACGAAAGCTTTTGCCTCAGACGAAAGCGAGGCATTCATTTTGCTTCCCTCGATAACGAGGGAGGCGGAGCGCCGAACGGCGCACCACGGTAGCTGCACCCGGTAAGCGGGCACAGCCGCGGCCCTATGCGAGCCGCTCGCCCTTCGGCGCTCCTCCGCGGTTATGCGCCGGGATTATTCATCCCAACTCGGCTTGGGCCGCGCTTCCTGGAATCACCGGGTCAAAGGGGGTCCCCTCGCCGATGCCAGTGCAGTGAGCACCTCACAGTCCGATCACGCGCCGGACGGGACGATGCCCAAACCGCCTGCAAGCAAAAGGTGACAACCTCCGCCCGCAGGAACCGCTCCCGCTCCGTCAGTCCGCGTCACCGGCGACGTCCCTCACGAAGAGCGAGATGAAAATATAAGTATCTATAAAAGAGACAAATGTCAATAAATAAGTAAATAGAAAATGCAGTTTTTTACACTGCGCGGCCTTCGCGGCGGCCGCTCTCAGTCAATAAAGGCAGAAAACTGAGGTGCATCAGTCAGTTCCGAAGGGGAACTTTTTGGATACTCAAGCGATTTTATAGCTTGTCAAACGGCCAGTTCTTTGCGGATCAACTTGCTTAAATGAATGTCCCTCGGGATGGGGTCGACACGCTACTCTGTCCAAATCTTGATCAGCTAAATCGCTAGCGATAGGCGATATCGCGCACAAAACAAAGAAACTGCCTCCATGAATCGGAAACATGCTGCGCGCGAACGTCCGCAACTCGCCAAGGCTCTGACGGGCATCAAGGGACTTGATGAGATAACGGAAGGCGGGCTGCCCGCCGGACGTCCGACGCTGATCTGCGGCGGCCCCGGTTGCGGAAAAACATTGTTCGGACTGACCTTCCTCGTCGAAGGCATCACCAAGTACAAAGAGAACGGTGTGCTGGTGACGTTCGAGGAACGCGCCGAGGACATGAATGACAACGTCATGTCGCTTGGCTACGACCTGAATGGATTGGTTGAACAACAGAAGCTGGTGATCGACTTCGTCAGGATTGATCGAAACGAAATCGAGGAAAGCGGCGAATATGACCTCGACGGATTGTTCATCAGGCTTGGCCATGCCATCGAATTCAATCGGCGCCAAGCGCGTTGTGCTCGACACGATCGAGGCGTTGTTCGCCGGACTTTCCAACTCGGCTATTCTGCGTTCCGAGTTGCGACGCCTGTTTGCATGGCTGAAAGAGAAAGGCGTTACAGCCGTTATTACGGGAGAACGTGGCGAAGGCGAGCTGACACGCTACGGTCTGGAAGAGTACGTATCCGACTGCGTGATTCTCCTCGAAAGCCGCCAGGTCAATCAGACGACGACGCGTTTGCTCCGGGTGGTAAAATACCGCGGGTCGACGCATGGCTCGAATGAATACCCGTTCCTGATCGACGAGACGGGCGTCAGCGTCCTGCCGATAACCTCGGCGGGTCTTTTGCACAAAACATCGCAAGACGTCGTGCCGACCGGCGTTGTGGGCCTTGACGGAATGTTGGGAGTCAAAGGCTATTTCAAGGGCTCCAGCATTCTGTTTTCAGGTCCGGCCGGTACTGGAAAAACCATCTTCGGTGCGCGGTTTGCCGAGGCGACCTGCGAACGCGGCGAACGATGCCTTTACTTCGCATTCGAGGAATCGCCTGCGCAAATTATCCGCAATGTGCGCTCGGTCGGAATCGAGCTGCAACAGTATCTCGACAGCGGCTTATTGAGGTTCGTTGCGGCCCGCCCAACTCTGTACGGATTCGAGATGCACCTGGCTCGCATGAACCGTGACATCGATGAGTTTAACCCTTCTACCACGGTGATCGACCCGATCTCTGCTTTTCGCGGCACAGATACGGAGGTTCACTCGGTCCTCATTCGCATGATCGACATTCTCAAGACGAAGGGCGTAACCGCGGTGATGACAAGGCTGCTGTCCGAGCGCGAGTTGCAGACCGGCGGCGATCAAGGCATTTCGTCAATTATCGACACGTGGGTCTCCTTGATGGATATCGAAACCGACGGAGAGCGAAATCGCGGCATGTACCTGTTTAAGTCGAGGGGAATGAGTCATTCGAATCGCATTCGCGAATATCGTCTCACCGGCAACGGCGTGAAATTATTCGACGTGTATCAGTCCACGCGCGGGGTGTTGACCGGATCGGCGCGGGAAAGGGCGGAAGCAGCGCCCGCAAAGCGGTCTCGCCTAACTCAAGCTACGCGCAAGGTGAAGTCGTCTTCCAAACGTCGAGGGCACCGTTCATGAATATCGTTTCGAACAAAGATGCGGCTACGAAGAAAGGCGGCATACCCGTAGAAAAATACCTGCTCCGGCTTTATGTAGCAGGACAAACACCAAAATCACTCGCTGCGATTGCTAACCTGAAAAAAGTCTGCGAAGAGCATCTCGCGGGCAATTATGAAATTGAATTGATCGATCTTTTGAAAAACCCGCAACTCGCGGCGGGCGATCAAATCCTCGCTGTGCCCACACTGGTTCGGCGTCTTCCGGAGCCGCTGAAGCGTATCATCGGAGATCTCTCCAACTCAGAACGCGTCTTGGTTGGTCTCGACATCAAAGGCACCGGCCATGGCGACTGACCCAGACGAAGTCCGCTCCCCGTCCGACCAGCCTTACGTCCTTCGGCTCTACGTCACTGGCCAAACGCCAAGATCCCGCGCCGCCATCGAGAATTTGCAGCACATCTGTGAAGAGAATCTCGGGCATCGCTACACGTTGGAAATCGTCGACATCTATCAGAACCCGGAAGCGTGCCGGGAGCAGCAAATCGTTGCGGCCCCTACGCTGATCAAAAGTCTGCCTCTTCCAATGCGCCGCATCATCGGCGATCTGTCGGATCAGGAGAAGGTTCTGGTCGGGCTCGATCTCAAGCCTCGGCATACGCTGTAATTCCGGTGCGACATGCAAGACGATGACAAGAAGGATCATCGTGATGCGGAGCTGGTCTTGCTGCGTGAACGCTTGCGCGAGTCGGAAGAAACGCTGGAAGCTATCCGCAGCGGGGACGTCGATGCGGTCGTGGTCTCTGGCGATCACGGTCAGCAGATTTACACACTGACAAATGCGGATCGCCCTTATCGGCTGCTTATTGAGCAGATGCGTGAGGGTGCTGTGACGTTGTCTGGTGCGGGCATCCTGCTCTACTGCAATGACTCGTTCGCATCGCTCGTCGGCAAGCCTGCGGAGCGTATGTTGGGCGCGCATCTTCGTGAGTTTGTGGTCGAGTCCGATCGCGAACTGATCCAAACCGTATTCGAAAATGACCGAGGTGGAGTTGCGGAATGCAACTTGCGCGGCTCCGATGGTGACGTACCGGTAACGCTTTCCTTTTCGCCTATGCCGGATGCCATCGAAGGCCGCATCGTGTGTGGCATCGTTACGGATTTGCGCGAGCAGCAGCGACGCTCTCGCGAATTATCCGAAGTTTCGGGACAGCTGGATCAGCAGATAGAACAACGCACAAAGACGGAAGCTCAACTTCATCAAGCGCAAAAAATGGAGATCGTTGGGCAGCTCACAGGCGGACTCGCCCACGACTTCAACAATCTGCTGATGGTCATCGGGGGAAACCTTGACCTGATCGGCCGTCGAGCGACGGATGAGGTCGTCATTAAGCGTATCGGCCATATCAAGCTTGCGGTTGAGCGCGGCGCAAGACTTAACGAACAACTTCTCGCGTTTTCACGAAAGCAATCGCTTGATCCCGAACCGGTCTGCGTCAACGATCTGTTCCCGGATATGGAGCTGCTGGTGCGCCAGGCTGCTGGCGGTCGGGTAACGGTCATGATGCATCCCGGCGAAAATCTCTGTTTTTGCCGCGCAGATGCCAACCAGCTTGGATCGGCGGTTCTGAACCTGGTTATCAACGGCAGAGATGCAATGCCGGCTGGCGGAACCATCGACATCCGGACATGGAACGCAGAATTGACGCAGGCCGATATTCAGCCCGAATTTGAAGCGGCCGTTGGCCGCTTTGTCGGTGTGTCTGTCGAAGATCACGGCACCGGAATGCCGCCGGACATTCTGTCCCATGTGTTTGAGCCCTTCTTCACGACGAAAGACGTCGGTAAGGGAACAGGATTGGGTCTGAGTCAGGTCTACGGTTTTGTACGGCAGTCCGGCGGGCAGGTCTCAATCAGCAGCACTGTTGGGCAGGGCACCAAAGTGCGATTATTCTTGCCGTGGTGCGAGACGCCACCGCCGACTGTCCCTTCGAAAGACACCACGGCTGTGTTGCCCGTTACCGACCGCGTGAAAATCCTCTTGGTTGAGGACGATGAGGAGGTACGCGAGCTCACGATCCAGCTGCTTACATCGCTTGGGTATCCCTTTATCGCTGCCTCAAATGGTCCGTCCGCTCTCGTTGCGCTTGAGCGTGATCCGGAAATCGCAATTCTTTTGAGCGACATCATCATGCCGGAACGGATGAGTGGTTTCGAACTCGCGGCGGAGGCGAAACGTCGTCGGCCGGATATTGCCACGGTGCTGATCTCCGGGTTCGTCGGTCACATACCGCGCACGGGTCTCTATCAGAACCGTGAGTACGAGGTTCTTAAAAAGCCATTCAGCGAAGCGGAGCTTTCACGCGCTTTGATAAGAGCCTTGACTGAACGAAGAACGGGCTTTTGATCAGACAGTGTCTGAAACCTTGCCGCGGCTCCTACAGCGCGACGCATATTGTAATAAGCGGCGTATCCACCTTGTGGGGCTCATTGTGCTGCCCCAAGGCATTGCGTCAGCTTCCGATATGAGTTCAACATAGCCTATGGACTACAAGGGCATAAGATACACCATCCGCGTTCGTGTCGAGCGCGATCAATGGATCGTTGCCATTTATCCTGGGGACGTTGAGCAGCCCGGAAGAGTTATGAATGGCAACCGTCAGCAGGCGGAATTGCTGGCGCGTTCCATGATCGTCAAATGGCTGGAAGGGCGTGCGGCGCCAGTGCGTCGACGCTCTCGCTACAATTGAAATATGTGGACGCGAATTTAGGTACGCTACCGTGCAATTCATGGTAGGATAAGTCCATCATCGACAGAGGTTATCTGGCGTCGGTGGCTGAGAGACGCGCCCGCGCTCCCGCCTAAGCGGAGAAGCGCATGCTCACAGCCCAATTTAGGTCGCTGTCATCATTAGAGGTCGCCACCGAACGGGCGTGCTGCGAAAAATGCGGAGCGGCCACGATGCTGACAGGCGTTACTCAGAAGGCGTACGACGCTGACTTGTGTACGTTCGAGTGCGCCAAGTGCGGTCATAAAGAGACGTCTTACGTTTCATACGAGTGAATTGGCTTTATCTGGTCATCGCCGGGCAATCTTGATTCCCGATAGGGCTATTAGAGCACCCCGCGCGTCAGCTTCCCGGTCATAGCTGTCGACGACAAATTCCCTACCATCAACGTTCCGGCGCACGACGTCGAACTGGTGCGTGGTCGGATCGCGATGCACGAAAAATACCGGTTCTGAGGCTGCCATGTTCCGACTATGTCAGCCACTGCTTAAGGACTTGCGCAGTTTTTCGAGAGGCCAATCGTTACTTGCCTCGATCGCACGCACCTCGGACCCTTCCGATTGGTCGACGAGAACATGGGAACAAAATTCGTCCTCAATCGGCAAAGCCTTAATTTCGCCGTCGGAGCTCCACCCCAGCGTAATGGCGAGATCGCCCGGCCAAATGCGCCATCTTGAGCCATCGCTTAGTTCGACAATATGGCTCTTCGCGTGCGACGTGATCCGCTTGGTTTCGGTTTCGAAGAATTGGTCGCGCTCAACCAATGTCCCGATCAGCCGCAACAACTTTTGATGTTCCGGACCATGGCCATCTCGACCTCGCCCCAGGAATGCGCCGACCTCGATGCGTGTCGCGTTGCCGCCGGAAGGGGAATTGGGTTCATGCCAAATAAACACCTGTCCCAAATCGACGTCGTGGGCGAGATACCAACGATCGCCGTTGGGACTACCGTAGAGTTCTCGTTTTTTGACTGCCATGGGCTGCTCCAGGGTGCTCCTGCTCACAACGCGGCATGAATTGAGCGGCGGACTATGGCTCTGTCATCGCGATCCGCGGTCGCGGTGATGCGTTTAGTCGAAGGAATGGGGCCCGGATCGTATTCAGCCCGCGCCGGCCTCATGATGACTGCTGCAGTGGCTGTAGTACCACGCCACGAGCCTCCGCTTCAGCTGCTTTTGGGTGAACGTTAGCTCAACCCCGACATATTGGGCATGAAGCGCCTCAAGCTGCTCACAGCGTTCGTTCGCAGATGATCGAGTCGGGAGCAGCAAAACTAAAGAGATGGCGGCTAGCACGCCGGCAGACTGCCTCACCATGATCGACTTTCCAGCAAGGCCCTAAACTGAAACGCACCGGAAAAGTTTTCGTTCCAGTCGTTCGAGGTTCGAGCGGCCGGAACAAGGCATTCCAGGCGAAAGTTAGGCTGTCTCAGCTAGCGACCGTTTGCCGTAAGGGCTGGGCTCCTGACGTCCCGTGACGTCGCGCGTTTGGCGTTTGAGACTTGCATCGTGTTAGTTTTGCATCGTGTTAGTTTTTGGTGCCCTGGGCTGCGGCTTTGAATTGTTCGATCTGCTCGGCCAAGTCATCTTCCATCTCCCGAAAGCGGATCGGATCGCGCAATAGTTCGTCCATGGCTTCTTTGGATTTACGGTTCAGTTTTTCTATTGCACCTGTTGCGCCGTCCGACGGGGGAGGCACCTTTCGTAGTTGCATCTCTGCTTCAATATCTTCGCGCTCACCGTGAGCGACCTGATTTGGGCTTTCCGCCCACGCGCGCATCAAGCCAATCCAGCGCGCTCGCAATTCTTCAAGGGAAGCATTGGCAAGCGAGCGTCCGCGTTGAAGGTAGTTTTGCAGCCGCTCAAGTTGCTGATTGGCAAGCCATGCGTCCAACAGGTCCGCGTCGCTGGTAGGGCCACCGAATTTACAGGAACGTTTTACCGGCATCGCGCTTGAGCACATAAGTACCGGCAAGCTCCATTACGAGCCAACAATGCCGGTCAGGCGCCGCTGAACGATGATTTCGAATCTGCCGAGCTTTTGTTCGCTCTGTTCGCGCGGAATAGGCTTCAAGCAATAGGCCGCAGACGCCGAGCTTGCCTTCAGTTCATTGTCTGCCGGCGCGGGGCTGGACCCAGCTTACAATCTGCCGAAAGGGATCCGGCCTGAATGCAATTCGGTCCATCGCCTTTCTGGCGAAGTCCTCGACTTGAGCTTCGGTCTGGCGTTTATCTCGCGGCAACGCCATCCACTCACGGATGATCTTTCGGCGTTCTTGGTGTTCCGGCTTCATGCTCGCTTACTCCCTACTGTGGGCAGCACAAAATGACAGGGGCAGATGCCGCAGGCACCGGCAATTCAAATGTCTCTGACTTCCAGATTGAACTCGTGCCCGCGAAGGGCAACCGCCGCCTTTATTCAACGGCGACTTCGGACACGTCGCCATTTTGTTAGCGGCCCTTACCGGGAATTATCCCTTCGTGCTTAGACGCCCTATTCGTCCGAATAGCAAGATGCGGCCGCCGGACATGGCCAGGGGCCCAATATTTGCTTTCACACGATATCCGCAAAATCGTTCCTGCGGCACAACCTGGGAGTGACAGGCCATGAACCCGACATTCAGCTTCGCCAGCCGTCGACAGCGACACGACGCAACGCTGGCGGTGCAGCCGGACCTGAGCGAACGCCAGGCGTATTCGGCATTTAATCGCCGGTTGTTTCGCCTTTGCGATCGCGGGTCTGGACGCCGGTGGTGCCGGCGCGCAGGACGCGGTCAAAATCGGTCTTGTCATGCCGATGACCGGGGCGCTGGCGACGAACGGCCGGGAGGCTGTTGCTGCCGCAAAGCTCTATATGACGCAGCACGGCGATACCGTTGCCGGCAAGAAGATCGAGCTCATCGTCAAGGACGACGGCAGCATACCTGACAACGGCAAGCGGCTGGCCCAGGAACTCATCATAAACGACAAAGTGAGCCTGTTGGGCGCCGGCGTTAGTCCGACCGCACTGTCGATGGCGCCAATTGTCACTGAGGCCAAGATCCCGGCGGTGGTGATGATATCGGGAACCTCGGTGGTGACCGAACGGTCGCCCTACTACGTGCGCACCAGCTTCACGCTCGGTCAGCAATCGGGGATCATCGCCGATTGGGCGATCCAGAACGGCAGCAAAAAAGTGGTCTCGATCATTTCGGATTTTGCGCCTGGCGCGGAGGCTGGCAAGGTATTCGAGCAGCATTTCACGCAAGGCGGCGGCCAAGTACTCGATACGATCAAGGTGCCGCTGGCAAATCCGGACTTTGCGCCCTTCCTGCAACGGGCGCGCGACAATCAGCCCGACACGCTGTTCGTTTTCTTGCCAGCCGGACAGGCAGCGGCGTTCTCCAGACAGTTTGTCGAGCGCGGCCTTGATAAAACGGGCATCAAGTTGATCGGTACGGGCGACATCGCCGACGACGACGATCTGCCAAACACAGGCGACTCTCTGCTCGGTGTCGTGACCGCCGGCTTTTATTCTGCGGCACACCCCTCGGCGCTCAACAAGCAATATGTTGCGGACTACAAAATGGCCACCGGCCATCGCGCGAACTACATTTCGGTCGGCGGCTATGATGGCATGAATCTTATTTACGAAACGCTGAAAAAGACCGAGGGCAAGACCGATGCCGATACCGTGCTGGCCGCGATGAAGGGCATGAGCTGGGAAAGTCCTCGCGGCCCGATCTCGATCGATCCGCGGACTCGCGACATCGTTCAGAACGTCTACATTCGCAAGGTCGAGAAGGTGAACGACGAACCCTGGTCGGTCGAGTTCAAGACCTTCGAAGCGGTCAAAGATCCGCTGAAGGGACGATAGCGCGCAAGTAGGCGACGGTTTATCTGCGACGGCAATGCCTATCGTACTGCCCGATCTCATCGGGATGCAAATCATCCGCGCATCAAATTCATCCAAGGAATGATATTCATGAAACGCACACCCATCCCGTCATCGGAGCCGGACTTGGCGGGGCTACTGTTGCCGCCTTACTGCAGCGCGAAGGCTTTGAGGTTCGACTTTATGAGCAGGCGCGGGCCTTCGAGCGGATCGGGGCCGGCATTCATGTTTCAGCGAATGTCATGAAGGTGCTGCGCCATCTCGGCGCCGAACATCGATTGAGCCAGATCGGCATCCACCCGGACTAATTCACCAGCCGCAAGTGGGACACCGGCGAGGTCTTGTTCGAGTTGCCTCTCGGCGATGCGGGCGAGCAAAAATACGGCGCCAGTTACATCACCGTTCACCGCAACGATCTGCATGCCGCAATACTGGAAAAGGTGCAGCCCGGAACAATCGAGTTCGGCAAACGGCTCATTGATGTGAAATCGGATGGCGCCGCCGCGCATTTGACTTTCAGCGACGGGTCCGTCGCTGACGCCGACATGGTGATCGGCGCGGACGGTGTGAACTCCAAGGTGCGCGACGCTGTTGCCGGTCCCAGCAAGTCGCGCTTCGTCGGCGCGGTCGCTCATCGGGCGATCTATCCGTCCACTTTGCTCGGCAGACATCGAGCTTCGGAATTGCACCAAGTGGTGGGGGCCCAACAGCCACATCTTGATCTATTACATCGAACAATCGCGAAACGAGATTTATCTGGTGACCAGCGCGAAGGGCGAGTGGAATTCAGAGGCCGCCTGGGAATTCTGCGCCCGGGAAGAGGTCCTGCGCGCATTTGAAGGCTTTCATCCGGAAGTCCGCAAAGTGATCGAGGCGGCGCCGGAACTCACCAAATGGCCGATCCTCGATATCAATCCGATCGAGAAATGGAGCGAAGGCAATCTGGTGCTTTTGGGCGATGCCGGCCACGCCATGACGCCGTACATGGCCTCGGGCGCGGCGATGGCCATCGAGGACGCGGCCGTGCTGGCCCGGTGCCTGCTTCAGTCGGACGATCACACTGCCGCATTTGAACTCTACGAAGCGAGCCGTATGCCGCGCGTTCGAAAAGTGCAAAAGATTTCCGCCGAAAACAGCTTCCTGCGCTATCCGACCGATCCGACCTGGGTGTTCGGCTATGATGCGGTCACTGTGCCCCTGGGACTATAAGGCCGTTCGCAGGAGGGGCTATACAAATACAACGCCGACCTTATCGCCGCGCCGCCACTTGATCCTGGCATTGCGCCCCTTGGAGTCCCGCGACAGCAACAAGGCGAATGAACCGGGAATATCACCCTCTATCGATAACCGCGCCCCGGTGTCGGACATGTCGATGACACTGCACGGCCGGACGGCGAATCCGCCATCGACACGGATCCACGCCCGCGTGTTGATCGACCTGCGGGTCGATTTGCGCTGTTCCTTTGGCTTTCGATTTGAAATGATGTCGCCGCTGCGCTTTCTTGCGAACATCGAGACACCCTCAAGAATGACGTTGAACCGGTAGATTAATCTCCCGGTTCTCCTACTAATTCGTTAAGACGGTTTAAGTCAGTCGGCGGGCTTGAGTACACCGCGGCGGATTTGATCTTCCTCAATCGACTTAAACAGCGCTTTGAAATTACCTTCGCCGAAGCCGTCGTCGCCCTTTCGCTGGATGAATTCGAAGAAGATCGGACCAATCGCAGTCTTGCCGAAGCGCTGCAGAAGGACTTTCGTCAGGCCGCCATCGACGACGCCTTCGCCGTCGATAAGAATCCCGCTGTTCTTCAATTTCTCCACGTCCTCGCCGTGCTTGGGGAGGCGTCGATCGATCCGGGAATAATAGATCTCGTTCGGAGCCGGCATGAAATCGACGGCGTTGTGCTTGAGAGTTTCAATCGTGGCGTAAAGATCCAGCGATCCAAGCGCGACGTGCTGGATGCCCTCGCCATGATATTCCTGCAGATATTCCTCGATCTGTCCTTTGTCTCCGGCGTCCTCATTGATCGGAATGCGAATCTTGCCGTCCGGACTGGTCATCGCGCGCGAGTGAAGGCCTGAGACTTTTCCTTCGATATCGAAATATCGGATCTGGCGAAATTTGAAAAGTCGCTCGTAGAAACCGGCCCATTCGTCGAGCCGGCCGCGATGCACGTTATGGGTCAGATGGTCGATATACCAAAGTCCGGCGCCTTCGGGCCGCGGATCTTTTTCGCCGAGCCACTCGAAGTCGACGTCATAGATCGAACCTTTATCGCCGTAACGATCGACCAGATAGATATGCAAGCCGCCGATGCCTTCGATAGCCGGAATGTTCAGCTCGTTTGGGCCGACCCTGGTCTCGATAGGCTTGGCGCCGAGCGACAAGGCGCGGTCGTAAGCGTATTTGGCGTCCACCACCCGGAACGCCATCGCCGGCGCGGATGGACCGTGCTTTTCGGCAAATTTCGCCGCAAAGGATTCCGGCTCGGCGTTGACGACGAAGTTGATGCCGCCCTGCCTGTAGAGCACGACGTTCTTTGAACGGTGCTTCGCCACCTTCCGCAGACCCATGGCAGTAAACAGACGGTCGAGTTCGCTCGGATCCGGGTGGCAGAATTCCACAAATTCGAAGCCATCCGTGCCCATCGGGTTGGCCTCGGAGATGTCGGGCGGCGGTGCGTCGTGAGGAAAGGGTCCCATTGGCTCACCCAGACTAGTTTTTCTCACCCAGACTAGTTTTTAGGACATGGTTCAAACAAGACGTAAGCCATAAATTTTTTTCGTTGATCGCGCTTTTCGGGGCTTAAGAATAGTCCACGAAGGCCGAACATGACACGTATCCATGTGGGGGCAGGTCGTCCAAGCTTTTGTGCGGCGTCCACGATGTACCGCACGTCCTTGGCTTGCCAACCATGGTTTAAGAAAAAGCTGAAATAGTCCTTCGGATCGAATTTGAATGGCGCGTTCTCAATCCGCATCTTTTTGCTTTGGGCTTGGCGGTATTTTGTGATGAAGGGCGAAAAATAGTCCGCTATCCAAAGCCGGAAGCTGGGGTGCTTGTTGAGGTCGGAGGCCAAAGCTCCGACTTCCTCCTCGCTCAGATAGGGGATGACGCCTTCCGTCAGAACCAGCGCATTTTTACCCTTCTCACTCGCCGATGCCAGGAGCGCCCGACGTGATGAGACGTCCGCCAAATCGCAGGAGACGCGTTCAAGCTTACAAGCCGGTTTCTCTCCGAGAAGGCGGGCTTCCTTCAATTCGATAATCTTGGCGCGGTCCACCTCCACCCAGCAAAGACTTGAGGGAAGCTCCATGCGATAAGGGCGTGTGTCGAGGCCCGCACCCAGGTTGAGCACAAGATCGACGCCATCAGCCACTGCCTCGCGAATGAGATCGTCGATGACGCGAGTGCGGATCGCCATCATCCAGCGGCTTATCGATGTGCGCCGCTTAGGCAGACCTTTAATAATCTCTCTGCCCCGGTCGCCGGCCAGTTTCAAAGCGAGCGGATCGCGATAAAGCGGGTTCGGGTGAGTGTTTTCTGCCGCGCGCCAGATGGCGACCATAAGCGCAGTTTCGGAAACATCTTGGATCGGTTGCGGTGCCACTCGGTGTTCCATTCACTTTGCTACGTCTGCGGATTTAAGCAGGCACCGAGTTTTTTAAATGGCAGCCGTCGCGCACTGACCACATTAATAGTTCGTGCTAATATTGATCGCGGTGCGGTTTGAGAGTGGCGGAACGGAGCGAAAATGCGAAAGTATCTCATCGTTGCAGCGAGCGTAGCGATTGTTGGTGTCGCAGGCGGCAGTTCGACAGCATGGGCTGGATGGGGGTGCGGAGGTCATCGTGCCGATGGCGGCTACAACAGGAACTGGGGATTTGCGACCAAGACGCAAGCTCTCGCATCGATGCACACTGAATGTGCTTCCACCCGTTGCAAGATCAAATGTGTGCGCGGCGTCGACACCTCGGCGCAAGCGCTCGTGAAATGGCCCCAGACGATCCCGGGCCAGGAAAAGCAATGCAATTCAAGTGGAACGGGGTGCAAATAAAGCCCCCGTTTTTGAAAATCGGAAATCCACCCCGCGGATCAAGTCCGAGGGGAGCTTTTCCGGATCATACTCTAAAGATCAACAGCTGAGATCAGCCAAGATAGCGAGGCGCCAAATCAGCGCCGTGCGCTTATTGCAGCGACGCGGTGTGCGTCGGATAGGTCACAGTGGACAGGAACATGATCGCGCCGCCACGGGCGAAATGATCGTGCGGCAGGCCCATCGTCGGGTCAGTCGAGAACGTCATCAGCACTGAGCTGGAAGGCTTCACCATCAGCGCCGCGAGCGAGCTAAGGTCGCGCGCGCCGAACGCGAGTGTGCTCATGAAGTAATGCACGCTCGGCGACAGGATAACGGCACGCAGCCACGGGCTATCAACATGCACGCCAACTTTGACCGCGGCCGTTGCCAGCTGATAGGCGCGCTGGAACGACGAATGCGGCTGGTCGACCGTTCCCTTCGCCACCGTGGTCATGCCGTTCTGCGCCATCAGCTGATCGTCGGTGGCGCCGGTCGCAACGGCGGCGAGCGCTTGCGCCGGTGAATTTGGATTGGGTTCAGCGTAGCCGAGGGCGAGGGTGGAAGGGGCGTTGTTGCGGCTCACCGTCGTAATCGGGTTGAGCGAGCCGGTCATATTGGGGTCGGCACTGGCGACTTGGATGCCGCCAGAGGCTTGGGTATTAGAGGCCTGGGCACTAGAGGATTGGGTGCCAGGGGCTGGCGGTTGCGCAGCGGTGGCATTGGATTGGCCCTGCCAGAAACCGCGCGAGGAAATAACCTGGTTTGCCGACGATGCGGCGGCGTTGCCGCCAATCGCACCGGGCGCGGCGCCCGTATTATTCGCCGTTTGAGTCTGACTGGGCGGCACCAGGGAAGCGGTGTGGGTGAACTTTGCTTCGGCGGCCCTGGCGACGCGCGTTGTCGCCGCCGCAGTCTTCTCAGCCGCATGCTCGATCGCGGCGATGGCTTTCTTGGTCTTTGACGGCGCCGCAGATGCCGTCGTTACCGAGTCGCCGTCATCTTCTTCATCGTTGGTCTTGAGGCCAAGGAGCCTGGCGAACGGGTTTCTGCTCGGCTCATTGCTCGCTACTGCGGTGCCGACGTCGACGCCGTAATGACGCGCGGTCTCGACCGAATTATCGGAAGGATTGTTGCCGCGCTGCCTGATTTCGGCGAGAGCCACGGCGTAACCGGGCAGGGGCTTGCCGTCGCTTGGAATCTGTACGGTCTTGCCGTCGGGGAATACGCGGGCGAGTTCTTCGTGGGACATGCGCGGCCACATGCGAATGTTGCCGGTGTCCATGTGAACGAATGGCGAGCCCGAAGTCGGATAGAAGCCGACGCCGCCGCGGGCGAGCCGCAAGCCGATTTCGCGCAGGTGTTCGAGATTCGCGCCTGGAATGTAGAAATCCATGGCGTGGCCGAGCATGTGTTGGCTGAAGCGCGCCACGCCGGAGCTGCGATGACGCAGCATCGCGTTGGTCTCCGGCGAGCGATAGCCACACACCACCCAGATCGGCTCTTTGCTGCCGGACTCGCGCTGCACCTCCCACACCAGATCGATCAGGTGCGGGTCCATGTCGTTGCTTGGCCCTTGCGCCAGTCGCGCAGGAACCAGTTGAGTTTCTCGAGCGCGGCCTGGTCGTAAATGCCATCGCGCTTGTAAGTGATGGTGATGTCTTCGTCAGTGTGGATGTGGTGCATCGTAATCGTGCGCGTGTCGCCTTCGGCGATCGCGTTCTGCAAGGATCTTGATGCGAACAGGAGAACAAGAACGGCAAGGCAGCAGGAATAGCCCGCGTGCGCCGCGAAAAATCCAGACAGACTCAGGCGCGCCTTCCCAATCGGCACGGGCCATCCACCTTGACGCGCTAGACGAACAACCAGCCGGGGCCCCCAGGCCGCAACAGGTATGACTAACGCAATGTTAATTTGGGAAGGGTTAACGAAGACTTACGCACCCCACCCCCGATGTCCTAAGGGGTACTGTCCTAGTGTGGCAAAAAGTGGCCGTAAATGGCGCTCTTGTGCAGAGCGCCATGCCGTGAGCGACGAACGGGCTAAATGGTTAACAGCGAACGATAATTTCGCAGTTTTCCACAGCTAGCGGGCGATTGGACCGCCGGCGTTGCTCTGTTTCTGATGTTGGACAGCTGCGTGGCGCTTCGGTGTCGGCGCTGCGGCAGCCGGCTGATTGAAGCCGCCACCGAAAAGCCGCGAGAAGAAGTTGCCGCCATCACCCGAGCCGCCACCCGGATAATACGCCCGTCCGCCAGGACCCGACGGGCCGCCGGTCAGCGGCGTGCCGTCCGGAATGGCCAGAGCCTCGCGGCGGCGCATATCGTCGTGATGTTCGACCGGGACATCGGCGACCTTCAGCTCCGAGCCCTTGAGGATCGCCAGCAACTGGCGATCGCGACCATAGACGTCGTCGCGGAATTCCAGCTTGCCGTCGTCATCAACGAACGCCGTCTGATAAGTCAGGTTCACCGGGATGTAGGACGAGGCTGGGAACTGGATGTCCTGTTCGCTGCCCTCGTTGATCATCTTGTGGATGCGGTCAAGGCTGTAGCCATCGTTCGGGCGGACCATTGACAGCAGGACTTCCGCGTATTTCGGCGGATCCTGCACCCGCATGCAGCCATGGCTGTAGGCGCGCTTGTCATAGGCGAACAGGTATTTGTCCGGTGTGTCGTGCTGATAGACCAGGAACTTGTTCGGGAAGTTGAAGCGGATGCGCCCGAGCGCGTTCTTGTCTCCCGGCGGCTGCCAGATGCTCGTGCTGCCGTCCGGATTCCTGGCAACCTTCAGTCCCATGCGCTCGAGCACGGTCGGGTCCTGCGCCAGCGCCGGGAGATATTCGCCATTCACGATCGACGGCGGAACATGCCACGTCGGATTGATCGTGATGTACTTCATCGTGCCTTGCATGAGAGGCGTCGGCTTTTCCGGCTTGCCCTCGACGATTTTGGTCATCCAGTAGAGCTTACCGTCATGGACGACGCGCAGCGTGTAATCGGCAAGATTGACCATGACGTAGTCTTGACCGAGATCGTGCGGCATCCAGCGCCAACGTTCCAGATTGGCGAGAATAATGTCGACCGGCTTATCCGGTTGCTTGCCGTTGAGAGCTTCGATGGTCTGCGGCGTCAGCAGGCCCGAAACCTTCAGTTCGTGCTCCTGTTGATACTTCTTGACCGCCTCGGCCAGCGCCTTGTCGTAGGTGCTGCTGCCATCGCCCGGGACGCCAAGCCGGTCGCGCAGTTCCGGCACGCGCTCATCCTGCACACCGATCTTGGGGGCAGGGCCGGCGGCAATTTGCGGCTTGGAAGGATCGGACTTGCCGGCGCGATACTCGGCGAGCTTGGCCTTGAGCGCCTTGTACTGCGGCATTTGCGGCTCAAAGGAATCCAGCGCAGCCGCGGTGTCCTTGGCTTCGACCATTGCCGCAAGCACGTCGGCGGGCTCCGGCGCCTTCACGTCGTAGGAGATATCCGGGCTGACGCGCGACCAGTGCACGCGGCCCACCGCGGCATGATGCGCGTAAGTGATCACCGCCATCGACAGCTTCATTTCATCGTCGGCGAGTGCCGCGGGATCCGTTGAAGTGAAGTCCGGCGTTGCATAATCGGCGGGATCGAGACCGTCAGCATCGACGTGATGCAGGTAATTGATGGCCGCCTTGGCCTGGTCGTTGACCTTGCCGTCCGTGATCCAAAGCGGAGCGTAATCGCGGCCGGAGTAGAACGCGTCGATAACGATGCGGTCTTTCTTGTTGCCGATATCCTTGTCGAACTTGCCACTCGCCATGGTGCGGAGCTGGTCGGCGATGGCCGCGTCGGCAGCGCTCAGGTTGCTCGCGGGTGCGGCAGCGGCAGGCTCCGCAGTGGCCGCTTGCGCAGGCTGCGCGGTGGCGGGCGCGGGCGTTACGGCAGCAGCGGCGGGGGCTGAAGCTGGAGCCGGTGCGGCGGCCGTCGCCGGGGCGGGTTCGGATGCCGGGATCGCCGCAGCAGGCGCTGGAGCCGACGGTGCGGCAGCGGCAGCTGCCGGAGGCGTCGCCGGTGCCGCAGGTTCCGGTGCCGCGGCTACTGGGGCCGGGGCAGCCGGTGCTGGCGCCGCAATGGATCCCGTGGTCAGCGGTGCAGTGGTATCTTGAGCCTGTTGAACTGGCGTCGCCGTGCTGTTGGTGTCCGTCGCGGCAGGCGCGCTCATGGCGGCGCTTTTGCTCGGCGGCAGGTTAGGTGAATCAAGCGGCTGGGGCGTGAGCGTTTCTGCCGAGGCGGCGGCCGTCAGGAACAGGGCGACGGCAGTCGAGGCGAGAAATCGATCGAGGCGGACGCTCGGCATTGCAAATTCTCCTAAAAGAGCCGGCGTCCAGTGCGCAGACTCTCATTTCGGTCGATGGGAGGCTCCCACCTTGGCTTTAGTATGGAACTAAGCCCGCTCTCCCCAAGTTTAGTGCAGCCGACAGGAATTGTCCTGTGCACGCGCCGTAAATTTCAGAGCACTCCAGGCGATTTTTGCTGGCTGTCGCTATCCGGCCACGCCTTCGCTATCTGCCTCTTCCTGTTCGGTATTCAGACCGAGCGCTTCCAGCTTCCGATACAGCGTCGAACGGCCGATCCGGAGCCTTCGGGCGACCTCCGACATCTGGCCCCGATAGTGGGTAATTGCGTACCGGATCAGCTCGGTTTCCAGTTCCTCCAGCGGCCGGACCTCGCCGTCAGCGCCGAGCAGGAGCAGGGCGTCGGCCGCTGGCATCGCGGGCGCTACAGCAGTTGCTGCGGCGGGTTCAATTTCGAGCGCCGCCAGCGGCATTTCCGCATGACTGAAGTCCGGTACCAGCGGCTGCTCGGCAGGCTGCCCCGAGACCTGAGTCGCGATCTGCGGGAATTCCGATTGGCCGATGGTGTCGCCCTCGGCCAATACGACAGCACGAAACAGGGTGTTCTCAAGCTGCCGGATATTGCCCGGCCAGCGGAAAGTCGAAAGCACCTGTAGCGCTTCCGGCGTGATCAAGCGGATGCGCTTTCTCTCTTCGGCGGCGAAACGGGCCAGGAAGTGCCGCGTCAGCGCCGGTATGTCGACCAGCCTTTCCCGCAACGGGGGGACCGTGATCGGGAATACGTGCAGGCGGTAGAACAGATCCTCGCGGAAACGGCCGGCTTTCACATCCGCGATCAAGTCGCGATTGGTGGCTGATACGATCCGGACATCGACTTTGAGCGGTTTGCGGCCGCCGACCGGCTCGACCTCACCTTCCTGTATGGCGCGAAGCAGCTTGACCTGGGCGGCGAGCGGCAGTTCGCCGACCTCGTCGAGGAACAGCGTGCCGCCGGAAGCCTCGATGAATTTGCCGGTGTGCCGCTCGGTAGCGCCGGTGAACGATCCTTTCTCGTGACCGAACAGGATCAACTCGACCAGGTTCTCGGGCATCGCGCCGCAATTCACGGCAACAAACGGTTTGGCGCGGCGGTCGCTGGTGCCGTGGATGGCGCGTGCGATCAATTCCTTGCCGACGCCGGATTCACCGGAGATCAGCACTGGAATGTTCGAGGCTGCCGCTTTTTCCGCCGTGTGCAGCACCGCCTGCATCGCCGGACTTTTAGTAATGATGTCTTTGAAGCCGAGCGTGCCGGAGCGGCTGTGCCTGATCCGCTGCAATTCGCCTTCCAGCGCGCTTGTATTGAGCGCGTTGCGCAGGCTGACCAGCAACCGCTCAACTCCTACTGGCTTGACCACGAAATCGATTGCGCCGGCGCGCATCGCGGAGACGACATTGTCGATGCCGCCGTGGGCGGTCTGCACGATCACCGGCACATTGATCGCAGCCTGGCGCAGCCGCGCGAGGACGCCGAGCCCGTCGAGGTTCGGCATGACGAGATCGAGAATAACGCAATCGATGCCCGCACCATCGATGCCTGTAAGCAACGCGAGTGCCGCGTCGCCGTTATCCAGCGTCACCGCCTCGTAACCGGACTTTTGCAGCATGCCTTCGAGAATCCGGCATTGCACGGGATCGTCGTCGACGACCAGAATATGCCCACTCACGACTGAACCTCTCCCGCAACCGTACTGTGCCGAATTGGGTCACTTTGCTGCAGGAGGCTTAATGCGCTCTTAAAAGACGCTATTGTGTATACCGAGCGACAAATAATGTGGACCGAGTGATGGCGATCAATCTTGCGCGACGGCAGTTTTTACAAGCGCTTACCGTCACCGCGGCGCTGCCTCTTGCACTACCGGCGCGTGCCGACGACCAATGGCCGTCGCGGCCGGTGACGGTGCTTTGCCCGTTTGCCGCCGGAACCAGCACCGACACGTTGATGCGGTTGGTTGCAGCTTCGCTGAGCGAAGGGTTCGGTCAGAATTTCATCGTCGAGGCCCGCCCCGGCGCGAACGGCAATATCGCAGCGGGAACGGTGGCCCGGTCTACGCCCGATGGCTACACGCTGCTGATCGCGACCGTAGGGCCGATCGTCAACAACAAGTTTCTGTACAAGGATCTCGATTTCGATCCCGATCGCGCTTTTGCGCCGATCGTGCCGCTTGCCCATTCACCGATGATCATGGTCGGCAGCCCGAAATTGCCGGTGACTAATATCAAAGAGCTGATCGCTTACGCCAAAACCCATCACGGTCCGCTCAATGCCGGGACTGTGGGGGTCGGATCGCAAGCGCACATCTACATCGAACTGCTCAACAAGCTCGCCGGCATCTCCATTGGACACGTCGCCTATCGCATTACCTCGCAGGCTTTGCCCGACCTGGTGTCCGGCGATCTTCAGCTTTCGGTCCAGTATGTTCCGACGTTCGTGCCGCAGGTGCAGTCGGGCATGCTGAGAGGCCTCGCCGTCACCAGCCATGAGCGTTTGCATGAACTGGCGGATGTCCCGGCCGCCGACAAATCCGGTTTGCCGGGCCTGGAAGCGGACGCATGGACCGCGCTCTTCGCCCCGGCAGGGACGGCGCCTGCGATCGTCGACAAGATCAACGGCCGCGTGAACGAATACCTCCGCAGCGACACCGGCAAGGAGCAACTTGCCAAAATATGGATGACCCCGACCGGCGGCACGCCCGAACAGCTTGTCGACTATATTAAAAGCCAGAACGCCAAGTGGGGCCCGATCATCAAAGAAGCCAACATCAGCCTGCAGTGAAATGATCATGACCGAACGCTTGCCGAAAAACTCCTGCGACACCCATCTGCACGTATTTGGCGATGCCGGGAAATATCCGACTGCAAATCCCAACGCGCTGTATCAGCCGCCGCAGGATTGCACTTTCGAAGCAATGAAGGCGTTGCACGAGGGGATGGGCATCGATCGCGCGGTGTTCGTGCAGCCGACGATTTACGGCACCGATCACAGGCTGCTGCATGATGTCCTAAAAAGTGCACCGAAGGAAAAGTACCGCGGTGTTGCCATCGTCGACGATACCGTCAGCGACGCCGAGTTGGAGCGGCTCAACAGTGTCGGTGTGCGCGGCGCGCGCTTTAACTTCGGCGGACGATTCAAACTGGCGCCGAGCATGGACGATTTCCGCCGTCAGCTCGATCGCGTCCGCGAGCTTGGCTGGTTCGTGAAAATATTCGGCTTTGGCGACGACTTTCTCCCGGTCGCCGACGAACTGCATAAGATCGAAATTCCTGCGATCATCGATCACATGGGCGGGCCGGACTATAAGCGCGGCACGTCGCAACCGGCGATGCATCTGATCCTCGATCTGCTCAAGAGCGACAATTGGTGGATTGGATTGTCGAACGGCGATTTGCGTTCGTATGCCGGTTCTCCATGGGACGATGCCGTCGAGTTCGGCCGGCGGTTGTACGAGGCGGCGCCGGATCGCTGCCTATGGGGCACCGATTGGCCGCACGTCCATCGTTTCATCCGCCCGCACGAGGCCGAGCACTCGGACTACGGCGTCGATCATGAAATGCAGCGCATCAAGCTGCTCGAACGCTATGTTCCCGATCGCGCAGCGCGCGACCGCGTGCTGGTCGACAACCCGGCGAAGTTTTTCGGCTTTGGCTAACAGTGAGCTTCAGCGCGACATTGCAGACAGAGGCGGCGTCGGGATCGCTCGTGATCGCAAAGCCCAACTCCCGGCACATGCGGAGCATGGCTTTGTTTTCGCGCAAAACTTGTCCTTTAATCGCGCGCAGTTTCTTTGCCCTGGCGTATTCGACGATCATGAGCATCAGGGCCCGGCCGAGGCCGTGATTCTTGAGATCGGAACGAACAATGATGGCGTATTCGGCGGCGCCGTCATCATTGGCATCATCATGCAGCCGGGCAACGCCGAGCATCTCTCCCGACTTTTCGTCGAGCGCGATAAACGCCATCGCCTTGGCGTAGTCGATGTGGGTGAATCTGGAGAAGAATGCGAGGTCACGGCTTTTCACCAGACCGAAGAAACGTAATCGCACATCCTCGCTGCTCTCAACCTCGAAAAACCTGGCATAGAGCTGTTCGTCTTCCGGTCTGATCGGGCGGATCAGAACCGTCTGGCCGTCGTGCAGCGCGACATGCCGTTCCCACGCTTTCAGGTCGATGGTCATGTTCAGGTTGATCGTTTTGGCTACTGATCGTCCCGGTAGTCGTATTAAACATCGATGCCGGCTCAAAGGTCATCCTTTGGCCCTTCAGCCGATCAAATAATTGTCGCTCTTTATTGGCAGCATGGCGCCGGTCGGGGTTGCCGATTGGCCTTGCGGCAGCGTTCGCCCTGCGCCACATGAAAGTCCACCGAAGGATCATCAATTCCATGCCCCGCACCAAATCCCCCGCCAGAAAAATTGCAACAAAACGGGCCGCAGCGCCTGCAAAAAAGCGTTCCGGTGCTTTGCCCGAATGGAAATCTCGCCGATCTCTATTCCGGCCTCGACGATCCGGCGATCAAGCGCGACCTCGATAAGTCCGATGCTGATTGTGTGGCGTTCGAGGAGGCCTACAAAGGCAAGCTCGCGGATCTGGCGGGTTCGGCGCAGGGCGGTGCCGCACTCGCGGAAACGGTCCGCCGCTACGAGGCGATCGATGATCTGATGGGCCGGCTCGGCTCCTATGCCGGGCTGGTGCATGCCGGCAATACCGTCGATCCCGCTCGCACCAAGTTTTATGGCGACGTGCAGGAGCGTCTCACCACCGCGTCGACGCACCTTTTGTTTTTCACGCTTGAGCTCAACCGCGTTGACGATGCGGTGCTGGAAGCGGCGATGGCCGATCCGGCGCTCGGACATTACCGGCCCTGGCTGGAAGACGTGCGCCGCTATCGGCCGTATCAGCTCGAGGATCGCGTCGAGCAGCTTTTCCACGAAAAATCGGTAACGGCTTATTCGGCCTGGAACCGGCAGTTCGACGCCACCATTGCCAATCTGCGCTTCAAGGTCGGCGGCAAGTCGCTCGCCATCGAGCCGACGCTGAACCTGATGCAGGACCGTTCCGGCGCGAAGCGCAAAGTCGCTGCCGATGCGTTGGCAAAGACGTTCAAGGAGAACGTGCAACAGTTCGCGCTGATCACCAATACGCTCGCCAAGGACAAGGAAATCGGCGACCGCTGGCGTGGCTTTGCCGATATTGCCGATGATCGCCACTTATCGAACCGGGTCGAACGCGAAGTGGTGGATGCTTTGGTTGCGGCGGTGCGTGCCGCTTATCCGCGGCTGTCGCATCGTTACTATGCGTTGAAGGCAAAATGGTTCGGCAAGAAGCGCCTGCCGTATTGGGATCGTAACGCGCCGCTGCCGCAGGTGCCGACGCGCACTGTCGGCTGGACCGAAGCGAAAAACACGGTGCTGACGGCGTACGGCGCGTTCTCGCCAAAGATGGCCGAGATCGCCGAGCGTTTCTTCGACGACCGCTGGATCGATGCTCCGGTGCGTCCCGGCAAGGCGCCGGGCGCGTTCGCCCATCCGACGACACCATCGGCGCATCCCTATGTGCTGCTCAACTATCAGGGCAAGCCGCGCGATGTGATGACGCTGGCGCACGAACTCGGTCACGGTGTGCATCAGGTGCTCGCGGCGCCGAACGGTGCGCTGATGGCGCCGACGCCGCTGACGCTGGCCGAGACCGCCAGCGTGTTCGGCGAGATGTTGACGTTCAAGAAACTGCTGGCCGCCACCACGGGCAAAAAAGAGCGCAAGGCCATGCTCGCCGCGAAAGCGGAGGACATGATCAACACGGTGGTGCGGCAGATCGCGTTCTACACGTTCGAGCGCGCCGTCCACACCGAACGCAAGAACGGCGAACTCACCGCCGAGCGTATCGGCGAACTATGGATGGATGTGCAGCGTGAGAGCCTCGGTCCCGCCATCGAGCTTAAGCCCGGCTACGAGACGTTCTGGGTTTACATCCCGCACTTCATCCATTCCCCGTTCTATGTCTATGCCTATGCGTTCGGCGACTGCCTGGTGAATTCGCTTTACGCCGTCTATGAGAACGCTTCCGACGGCTTCGCCGAGCGCTATCTCGCCATGCTCGCCGCCGGCGGCACCAAGCACTACTCCGAACTGCTCGCGCCATTCGGTCTCGACGCCCGCGACCCGTCGTTCTGGGACGGCGGGCTGGGCGTGATTGACCGTCTGATTAGCGAACTGGAAAGCCTGAGCTAGCCGTTCCTCGCTACGTACATCTTCAGGCGAAGTTCTGCGATACGCGCCAGATGAATCGATCGAATAGCCGATCCGGCAAGATGCGCTTGAGGAACAGGATTGTCCGCGCGCCGCCGCCGGTGGCGTAACGGGTTTTCGGCCGGCGCGCGCGCACCGCGCGGGCGATCGTCGCGGCGACGACGTCGGGCGGTGAGGGCAGCCGCGACGTTTTGGTGCTCTCCAGCATCCGGGCATGATTGTCGGCGAGCGCCGCATAGGCGCCTGATCCCGAGGCCTGGCGCAAACCGTCGGCGGCGATGCCAGCCCATTCGGTCTGGATCGCTCCCGGCTCGATGACGATGACATCGATGCCGAACGGCTTGACCTCGACGCGCAAGCAATCGCTCAGGCCTTCGACGGCAAATTTGGTCGCGTGATACCAGCTTCCCATTGGCTCCCACATCTTGCCGCCGATCGAGGTGACATTGACGATCCGGCCGTATTTCTGCGCTCGCATCATCGGCAGTGTGAGCTGACATAGGCGCGAGAGGCCGAATACGTTCACCTCGAACTGGCGTCGTGCTTCCGCAAGTGGGACGTCTTCCAGCGCGCCGTAGGAGCCGTATCCGGCGTTATTGACCAGCACGTCGAGCCGGCCGGCTTTGGTCCTGATGGTGTCGATCGCCGCGACGATCGATGCATCGTCAGTGAGATCGAGCGCAAGCGGCGTAGCGCCCTGTGTGGTCAGCTTCTCCATTCTGTCGAGACGACGGGCGCCGACGAAAACCCGGAACCCATCGGCAAGCAACCGATGCGCGGTGGCTTCGCCGATGCCCGATGACGCACCGGTAACGAATGCAACCCTGTCCATTGACCTGCTCCTTTATCTGGCAGAGCATAAGTCCTTAACCTAGGACCAAGGTCCATGGTCAAGGGCAATAGTCGAAGGCCACCTTTTAGGGCATTGCGATGCTGATTTCCGAGTTTGCCCGCATCACCGAACTTCCGCCCGATACCATCCGGTTTTATGTCCGGCGCGGACTACTGCGGCCGCTGACGGGGACCAAAGGCGGCGCCAACCCGTATCAGGTTTTTACCGAGCAGCACGTGCAAGTGGCGCGCGCGATCCGGATGGCACAATCGCTCGGATTTTCGTTGCGCGAGATCGCGGCGTTGAACGTCGAATATGAGCAGAAGCGCCTCACGCGATCGCGCGGCGCCGAAATTCTGCGCGGGCAACTCGTGCGGTTGGAGGAAAAAGCCGCCCATATTTCGGGGATGATCAGCTACATCCACGCCAAGCTTGCCTGGGTCGATAGCGGAGCCAAAGGGCCTGAACCGAACTTCACGGATTATGAGCCTGGCGCGCCCGGCGTGAAGCTCAACCTTCATGGCCCCAAGCGGGCTAAGGCCACAAAATCAATAGGGAAACAGCGTTCACGGCGCACGAGAGCGGCGTGAGATTCGGACTTGCGGCGCGCTGTAAAACATCTGTTGAACGGCAACGGTAATTGTGTTATACGGTTCGTAATACACTACGAGGCCGTCCATGAAAATTGAAGTGAAACGGATCGGGAATTCCGACGGGTTTATTCTGCCTCGTGAATTGATGCAGCGGCTCGACATCAAGCGGGGCCAGGCTTTTAGCATCGTCGAATTGGCTGGCGGCGGGTTGCAATTGCTGCCCTATGACCCCGATTTCGAAGCCACGATGGAGGTGGCTGATGAAATCATGGACGAATATCGCGATACGCTGGCGACGCTGGCAAAATGATTGCATCGTTCCATGGATACCGGGCCCAAATGGCTGACCTACGAACAGGTCATCGCGCTTCATAGCCGCCAGCTGCGTCGCTTCGGTGGGGCGGCGGGATTGCGCGACGATGGTCTCCTCCGGTCGGCTATCGAACGCCCGATCAACAAATGGCACTACGAGCAGGCTGAACTTCCCGAACTCGCGGCCGCCTATGCCTTCGGCCTCGCCAAGAATCATGCCTTTGTTGATGGCAACAAACGCATCGCGTTCATGAGCATGATGGCCTTCTTGCGCAAGAACGGCGTGAGCTTCGCGCCCGCGCCGGCGCATGCAACAAAGATAATTCTGGCTCTCGCCGCCGGTGAGGTGAGCGAAGAGAGTCTCGCGCGCTGGATTCGTGACAACTGGCCGAAAGAGAAATAGCGCGCTCTCGCGCTACTTCACGTTCTCGACCACCCAATCGTCGATCACCCTGGCGATCTGAAGATTGTTCTTCTCGATCATCACCATGTGGCCGTTGCCGTGGATGCCTTTGCTTTGCAGCGGCATCCATTCGGCCTTCATGCCGGCTTGCTTGAGGTATTTGACCGTGCAGTTGTCGTAGAGTTGATGGTAGGACGCCTCGGCCGAGATCACCACCGTCGGAATGTTTTTCAGGTTGATGAGTTGCCGCGCCGGGTCCTTTTGCATCCAGCAAAGAAACTTGTCCGGGCCATCCGGCTTCTCGTCGCGAACCACCGCGATCTCGCTTGGGTCCTTGATCGGCGGATCGTAAGTGATTGCGATATCGGTCGGTCCCCACGGCCGCGTTTTGCCGGTGCCGATAATCGTCGCTTCGAAGGGAGGACCGGCGGGCTCGATTGCGATGATGCCTTTGACCAGTTTTGGCCGCGCATCGGCAATGAGCCAGCCAAACGCGCCGGATTGCGAATGGGTCAGCACGATGGCCGGCCCGATCTTGTCGAGCAGCGCCGCGCCAGCGTCCTGATTGCGCTGTTCGGTCTCCTCCGCAGACAACACCGTCTCGACTTGCGTGGCGTAGAACGAGTCGAAGATGGGGTCGCCCTGTTTGCCCTTATTGGCGCCGTCGCCGGGCCATTGCGTGTGTTTCTCGCGGCCCGGCCATGTGCCATCGCTTTCTATGGCGGTGAACTGGAATTGCTCGTTCTCTGCGGTGAACATCCGCGTCGCGCCGTCGCCGGGATGATAGGCCGAGCGCCCGCGCATTGGTTGATCGATCATGTAAACGACGTAGCCTTGCTCGACGAAATATTCCGCCCAGCCTTCGCGGCCGTCCGGTGTGCCCATCCAGTTGGTTGCGGTCTGCGCGGCGCCGTGGATCAACACCAGCGGGTAGGGGCGTCGCTGCTCCTTCGGGGCCAGCACCTCGACATAAATCTGGCCTTCCATGATGTGTTTGCCGGGATCGCCGACATAGTGGCCGCCGACGTAAAAGTAGCCGCGCTTGGCGACAGCGGACTGGTCAACCGCCGGCACCGGAAGCTTCACTTCAGCAAGCGCCGGCGCGCTGGCGATAGCCGAAACAAGTGTGACAAAGGCGATGCCCAAAGCGGGGCGTAAATTGGCCATAACATCCTCCCGATCCGCAAAAAGCGGTTTTTTGACTTGTCACAGCGTGGTGCGGCCCACATTTGCTTGTCAATCGGTGGGCAGCGCGATCTCGCCTCCCGATCAATTCACGCGTAAGCCATAATCTTTGCATCAACGTTGGTGGACATGACCGAGAAGCCGGAAAACAAAAGCGGGCGCGATAGCGAAAAAAACCGCTTCTCGGCGCGCGCCGCACGGTACGCGCGGGTCGGCGCCAATGTCGGCGGGGTCGCGGCGCGTTACGCGGGCCGGCGTCTCATGGGTGGCGAACCGGACCGTGCCAGTGAAGCGACCGCGCTGTCCTCGGCGCTCGGCCGGCTCAAAGGCCCGCTGATGAAGGTCGCGCAATTAATGGCGACCATTCCCGATCTGCTGCCGCCGGAGTACGCCGCCGAATTGCAGAAATTGCAAAGCGAAGCGCCGCCGATGGGCTGGGCCTTCGTCAAACGCCGGATGATGGCCGAGCTTGGCGCCGACTGGCCGACGAAATTCGAAAGCTTCGAACACCACCCCGCTGCCGCGGCGTCGCTCGGCCAGGTGCATCGCGCCCGTTCGCTCGATGGCGCGTTGCTGGCCTGCAAGCTGCAATATCCGGACATGCAGTCGGCGGTCGAAGCCGACCTGGTGCAGTTGCAATGGCTGCTCGCGATCCGCCAGCGGCTGAGCACGGCGATCGACACCAGTGAGGTGGCGAAGGAAATTGGCGCTCGCGTCCGCGAAGAGCTCGACTACCGGCGCGAAGCGAAGCACGCCGCGCTTTACAGCGAAATGCTCGGTGGCGTCGATATCGTGCGGGTGCCGCGCGCATGGCCGGAACTCTCGACCGGCCGGCTGCTGACGCTCGATTGGCTCGACGGTAGCAAAATGCTCGCTCACAGGAACGACCCGCTCGAGGTGCGTAACGAACTCGCCAGAGCGATGTTCACGGCGTGGTGGTTTCCGTTCAGCCGGTTTGGCGTCATCCACGGCGATCCGCATCTCGGCAATTACTCAGTGTTCGAGCGCGACGGCGAGGCTGCCGGCATCAATCTGCTCGACTATGGCTGCGTCCGGATTTTTCCGCCGAAATTCGTTCGCGGCGTGGTCGATCTTTATCATGGGTTGCTGCATGGCGATGACGAACTGATCGTCAACGCCTACGAGACTTGGGGCTTCAAGAAGCTGTCGCGCGACTTGATCGACACGCTCAACATCTGGGCGCGTTTCATCTACGCGCCGTTGCTTGACGATCGGGTGCGCTCGATCGCCGATGGCGTGAAGCCAGCCGAGTACGGCCGCCGCGAGGCCTTCCGCGTCCATCAGGCGCTCAAGCAGAAGGGCCCGGTGAAAGTGCCGCGTGAATTCGTCTTCATGGATCGCGCCGCGATCGGGCTCGGCGCCGTGTTCCTGCACCTGCGCGCCGAGCTGAATTTCTATCAGTTGTTCAACGAAGCCATAGAGAATTTTTCGATCGATCGCGTTGCAAAGCGCCAGTCCGCGGCGCTTGAGCGAGCTGGCCTCAAAGACGCATAGCTCCTGGCGCCAGCCGGCACATTGACGGCCTTCCGCGAACGGACGATGTTCCATGAAAATCTTCGCGGGAGGAAACCATGACGACATCACGGCGCAATCTTATTCAGGCGCTTGCGGCGGGCGGAGCAGCTTTGGCCACTGCCGCTGGTCCGACTAACGCATTTGCAGAAGGCGCTCCGGCATCGGCGCCGCCGGACTTCGGTCAGGCGAGTTCGCAGGAGCACGAACTCAACGTCGTCAGTACCGAGCGCCTCGAAGACCAAGCTCGAAAAATCCTGTCGCCGGGCCGCTTTGCCATCATGGGATTCTCCGGCGACGGCTGGACCTATCGGGAGAACCGGCGCGCGTTCAATGATTTTCCGATCATGCCGCGGCGGCTGCAAAACGTGGACGACAAGGACATCGATCTGAGCACCACGCTGCTTGGCCACAAACTGCCACTTCCAGTCTTTACCTGTCCGACCGGCGGGCAGGGCAATTTCCACGTCAAGGCGGAGTTGCCGAATGCCGCCGGCACCGGCATGGCCGGCTCACTGTTCGTTGCATCGGGCGCGTCGAACCGGCCGATGGAGGAGATCGCTCAGGCAACGACCGGTCCGAAGTGGTTCCAGATCTACATGAACCGCGACATGGAGCTTAACCGCTGGCTGGTGCAACGCGCCAAGGCAGCGGGTTATACCGCGATCATATTGACTGCGGACGCGCTCGGCCCGGGGCAGAGCGACGACTACGTCGCGCTCGGCCGACCACGCGATCCGGCGCTGACGGCTGGCAATCACGATCCGGCGCTTGGCGGCCATGGCAATTTCGGCGACCAGAAGCGCAATCTGAGTTTCAGCGACATTTCCTTCCTGCGCGAAGCCTCGGGCTTGCCCGTGCTGGTCAAAGGCGTCGTGCAGACTGATGACATCCAGCAAAGCCTCGCTGAAGGCGCCGCCGGCATCTGGATTTCCAATCACGGCGGCCGGCAGATGGATGGTGGTCCGGCCTCGATGAGCATGCTGCGGGCTGCGGTCGATACGGTTGCGGGCCGGGTACCGGTGGTGCTCGACAGCGGCATTCGCCGTGGCGGCGATATTTTCAAGGCGCTGTCGCTCGGCGCAACGGCGGTCGGCATTGGCCGGCCCGCGCTCTGGGGCCTGATCGCCGGCGGCTCGCTCGGCGTCAAAAGCGTCTATGCGCAACTGGCCTTCGAGCTGAAATCGACCATGCTGTTGTCGGGTGTCGCCAGGGTCACCGATCTCAACCGCAGCAACCTCGCAAGGGTGTGACGGCTAGCAGCACTCCAGGTCAGCACCTTCAGCGGCAACCAGCGCGTTCTTCATGAAGGCGGGCGGCAGGTCGTCGTTGGTGGCCTCGGCAAGGGGTTTGAAGATATTGAAGTGATGGCGGCCTGCCGGGGTCCAGAACACGACATGGGTTTCGATCGGAGGACAGCCGGGAACGCTGCACGCGATCTCGGAGACCATGACGGTCTCGTCGTCGGCGAGCTTGAAACGCGCGCGCGTCCATTCGCGCACCCGTTCGAGGGCTGATCGGTCCGGGACTTTCTTGGTGAACCCAAGCATGCCACCTTATATCAGGGCGAAAGAGAGGACGTGAAAGTGGCCGAGCAAGTACTGGCAGCCGTACGGACGGGGCCGAGCAAGACCGAAATCCGCGAATATCCGATGCCGGATGTTCCGCCGGATGCGGCGCTGATGAAAATGGAGGTCGGCGGCATCTGCGGCACCGACGTCAAGCTTTATAAGCACCCGCCGAGCAATAAGCCCACCATCATGGGCCATGAGAATATCGGCTATATCGCGAAGGCCGGCCGCGAATTCACCCAACGCAAAGGTTTCAAGGAAGGCGATCTTGTCTTCGTTGAGCATTACGTCTCGTGCGGCAAGTGCGAATGGTGTCATGCCGGGCAATACCGGCATTGCGAGAACACGAACTGGCGCACCAACCCTGACGCGATCCGCTACGGCTACACCTCGGATGAAAAGCCGCCGCACCTATGGGGCGGCTTTGCGCAATACATGTATCTGCCCTGGAATTCAGTGATCCATCACGTGCCGAAAGGCGTGACACCGGAGCTTGCCGGTCTTGTGACGCCGATGGCGAACGGCGTCGAGTGGTCGCTGTTCGACGGCGGCGTTGGCTACAACTCGACGGTGCTGATCCAGGGGCCGGGTCAGCAGGGCCTGTCGCAAACGGTGATCTGCAAGCAGGCCGGCGCGTCGCTGATCATCGTCACCGGCACGTCGAAAGACAAAGCACGAATGGATGTCGCGAAGAAACTCGGCGCCGACTACGTGATCGATGTGACGAAGGAAGATCCGCTCGCTCGCATCATGGAGATCACCGGCGGCAAGGGTGTTGATGTCTCGCTCGATTGCACGGCCGGCGCGCGGCACGATTCCGATTTTGCTCGGTATCGAGGCGCTCAAGCGCAAGGGCGGCATCATCGTCGCCCAGGGCGAGATGGCGCAATTCCCGAATTTCCCGCTGGAAAAATTCACGGTGAAATTCATCACCATGAAAAGTGCGCGTGGCCACAGCTACAAGGCCTGCGAGCTAGCGCTCGAGCAGCTTGCCTCGAAGCGCTTTCCATTGGAGCTCGTTACCACCCACCGTTTCGGGCTCAAGGACGTCGACCTCGCCATCAGGTCGGTCGGCAACGAAGGGGTGCCTGATGTGATCCACGCCTCGCTGATGCCTTGGGAGTAACTCAATAACCGCCGCGTTTGCCCCCGCACTCCAATGACTACAATCCGATCTGTTAAATCTGAGCCTTCTTGATTTTCCCAAGCACTAAGTGACGCCAACTCAATCGGCCAACCAGCCCGCTTTTGTATCGTCGCGGCATGTCGCGACCGGCCGCGACAAACATTGACCATGAAAATAATCTTGTCGATTTCTCCGTCACGAGTTATTCCACTCATACAAAAAGGGGGATAACCGAGGCTTAACACGCCGCGCGGCAAGTATAATCTCTAGTGATGGACTATCAATCGCCGCGGCCGATTTCCGACATGTCAATCGGCGTTGGATTGGGACCCCGGTTCGGCATTCAAAAGGGACCCCTTTGAGCGGCGTGTTCGGGTGGTAGCGCTCGCGCCGTCGGAGCTGGTCGGGGTTGCGGAGACGGCGCGAGCGCTACCGCTAAAACACGCCGCCAGAAAGGGTCAAAATTGGACGCCGATCGGGGGTCAAATTTGAACGCCGATTGACAGCTTAGGAGCGCTGCCTCAATTTGCGATCCCTTTTCGGCAGCAAATAGACATAGTCGGAATCTGTTGCCGATTCTTGCCGGTCGCGTTTGACCCCGCGCCAAACATTGCTAGAGTTCGTGCCCGAGTACGCCTTTAGGCTGAAGAGACCAGATCGCGGTGCTACAATTTTGTGTCGTCATTTGGTTGTTGCCGGCTGATCACGCGCAGTTTTTTGGGGTGGCGGCTTCATCTCACTCAAGACGTACGACTTAAATTTCCGCGCAGACGAGTGCATGAAGCGCGCATCGACCCATGCAAGCCCGATCTGACGACGCATCAGTGGACCGGCTGTCGGAAGAATGACGACCCCAGTAGGCAGGTTGCTATCGCTTGGAACTATGGCAATTCCAAAACCGGCAGCCACAAACCCAGGGATGCTGCTCAAATCGTCGCCTTCAAAACTAATTGTAGGGACAAAGCCAGCAGCGCTGCAAAGCCGTTCCGTGAGAGTTCGTACGACGTGACCCCGCTTAAACGTTACGAACGGTTCGTGCGATAAATTTCGGAGACGGACAGTCTTCTTGCCCGCCAGCCTATGCGTTCGTTTGGCGATTAAAACCAGCTCTTGATCAGACAGCCGCACCCAAGCCAGTGAAGGGCGGCTCGGAGGAACAGCAGTAAATATCAGGTCCAGGTCACCCTGTTCCAACTGCTCCTCAATGGCCGTAGTATTATTTTGGTAGAATGAAAACTCGGTCTTTGGATATTGTTCTTTGAATTGATGAAGAACTTCCGGAACAAACTTAATTCCCAACGTCCGCAAGAAGCCTAACGCTACAATCCTCGATGTAGAACTCAGATCGGCCGAACAAAGAGCCTTCAGCCTCCTCGATCTCGCCGTGGGCGCGATCGACAGTCTGAAGAAATAAGCGCCCTTTTTTTGTCAATACAACAGACCGTCCAACGCGTTCGAAGAGTCGTACCCCAAGCTTAGTTTCTAGTCGCGCGATGCTCCTGCTGACCGCGGGCTGGCTGGTGCCAAGTAGTTCTGCGGCACGGCTGATATGTTGATGTCGGCCGACCAACCGAAAACACTCCAAAAGAGACCAATCGTTTTTATGCATCCTGCATCCAGGGGCGGAGCCCATTCTTCTTATGCATTTTGGATATGAATATTACCGAAAGCAACATTGGACCGAATGAATAATCAGCGCGATTATGCTACCTTAAGAAGACCAGAAACGCGCTTTAGGGAGCTCTAATGCACGATACAACTGACGGTGTTCACTGGCACGAGCCGTCTGGCATCAGGAAAGCCGGCTTTGGTGAATTCAAGAAACAGCCGACGCCGTATGACGCTTGGATGGAGTCCGAAGGCATCCCGGTTTTTCGCGGTATCGGAATTTCAAGCGTCGCAAACTTACCATTACATGACTGGAAGCGCAGAGGCGGCCGCGGCCACTTCATCCAGCTCTATGGAACGGAAACAAAATGGGGCTGCTACGTGGTTGAAGTGCCCCCGGGCGGCGCACTGAATCCCGAGAGGCACATTTACGAGGAAATATTCCTTGTTGTCGAAGGGCGAGGCACCACGGAGCTTTGGCAAGAAGGCGACACTAAGAAGCACGTCTTTGAATGGCAGAAAGGCTCGATGTTCTCGATCCCTCTCAATGCCCACTACCGGCTCGTCAATGCGGGGTCCGGTGGCGCACTTCTGCTGTCCGGGAACACGGCACCTAACGTCCTCAACCTTATCAACAACGCGGACGCGGTCTTCGATAACTCGTTTGTCTTCCGAGACCGGTTCAACGGTGCAGATGATTATTTCAAACCGAGGGATGATATAGAGCCCGATCCGGTGCGTGGCCTCGCCATGCGCAAAACCAATTTCATACCCGACGTTGTGAACTGCGAACTCCCGCTCGATAATCGGCGCTCTGTCGGGTATCGGCGCATCGAACCTTTTATGACCAACAACCAGTTTTATTTTTGGATAGCTCAGCATGAGAACGGCCGCTATTCCAAAGCGCACGCACACACTTCGGCTGCCATACTGATCTGCCTCAAGGGCAAGGGATATACCTACTCTTGGCCGGAACGCTATGGACCGACGCCGTGGAAGGACGGCAGCACCGACGAGATCATGCGGCTCGATTATGGTCCGTTCGGTATGGTCACGGCGGCGCCGGGCGGCGCGCGCTGGTATCACCAACACTTTAGTGTTTCGAAGGATCCATTTCGGCTTACGGCCTGGTTCGGCCCACATAATCCAGGCCGCGACCCGGGCGCTCCCGGTGCGAAGCACACCGACTATACCGCGATCGATCTAGACAAAGGCGGCACTGCAATTCCTTATTGGCTGGAGGATCCGTTCCTACGCCGCGAGTTTGAGGAAACGCTGAAGCATAACAGCGTCGAATGTCGCATGGATCCGAGTTGGTACGTCGCACCGAACGAGATCGCAGATAAGCGCGACACCGTGGTGTAAAGCGCGTGCACGCTTCACACGAAGGCAGTCCTAATGCTCCGGCGTAGTTTTTTCTGTTTTGCGTTGGCCTCGGCCATTTCGGCTGCTACTACGGTTTTCGCCGACGACAATTATCCGTCGCGGCCAATCACGCTGATTGCGCCTTTTGCTGCGGGCGGTTCGGTTGATCTGGTTTCGCGCATTTTTGCCGCAGGCCTGACGAAGCGGCTCGGCCAGTCCGTTATCGTCGAAAACAAACCTGGTGGTAACAGCGTAATCGGAATCCGCGAGTTTCTTCGAGCGGAGCCCGACGGGTACACGTTGCTGCTCGGCTCGCTCGGCGCCAACGTCACGCCATCGCTGATGCAGCCAGACTACCCATTCGACCCGCTACACGACTATGTACCGCTCGCGATGGTTGCGGAGTGGTCGGCGATCCTAGCAGTGAAACGGGATCTTCCTCCCAATACACTTCAGGAGTTTATCGGCTACGCGAAAGCACGCCCCGGCCAGATCAACTTCGGGGCCACCGGATACGGTGGTCTTGCCCATTTGGTGAGTGAGGTTTTCATGCAGCAAACCGGTGTCACCATGCAGCATGTCCAGTACAAGGCCGGCTCTCAGGGGACTACCGATCTCATCGGCGGCGCCATTGATGCGGAGATGATGAGTTCGCCCGTTGCCGCTGAACAAGTCGCCAGCCCGCGACTGAAGATGTTGGCGGTTGCAAACAAACATCGTCTTGCCGTTCTGCCGAACGTGCCAACGATGGCAGAGAGCGGTGTTCCCGGCGTCGATCAAACCGCATGGCAATGCGTATTCGCCGCACCAAATGTGCCGCAACCGATCCGTGAGCGAATAGCTCGCGAGGTTTTCGCTGTCGCAAGCGACCCGGTCTATCAGCAAAAATTACGCCAGAACGGCTTTGAACCGCTTCCCCTCGATGGCGGCGCGACCGAACGAATGTACCATGACGAGATCAGCGAATGGACCCAGCTGATCAAAACCCGCGGGTTGGCCACACAGGAACAATAAGACGCAGGGCATCTGCTTCTGGTGACGGAGTGTCATGTTAAGACTGGAACAAAGTAATCTGCTCACCGCGACTGGCCCCGGCACTCCGATGGGGCGCATGTTCCGCGCGAGCTGGCAGCCGGCGCTGTTGGCAGAGGAATTACCTGAGAATGAATGTCCGCCGGTTCGAGTGAAGCTTCTTTCGGAGCGGCTCTTGGCTTGGCGCGACTCGCAAGGCCGGTATGCTTTGCATGACGAGTTCTGCGCACATCGCGGTGTTTCGCTTTGGTTTGGCCGAAATGAGCAGAGCGGCCTGCGATGCCCGTACCATGGCTGGAAGTACGACCACACTGGCCAATGTGTCGAAGTCCCTTCCGAACCGAGTGAAAGCGGCTTCTGTCAAAAGATTAAGTTGCAGTCCTATCCGTTGGTCGAGCGTGGCGGCATCCTATGGGCCTATATGGGGCCGCCAGCAGAGCAGCCGCCATTGCCGGAGTGGGAATTTGCAATGATGCCGGCGGATCACCGTTTTGTATCGAAGCGACTGCAAGAATCGAACTGGCTCCAGGCAATGGAAGGCGGCATCGATTCTAGCCACGTATCCTTTCTCCATTCCGGTGAACTCAACAGCGATCCGCTCTTCAAAGGCTCGAAGGGCAACGAATACAATCTCGGCGACACCAAGCCGGTCTTCCAGGTCGTTGAAAGTCCGGGCGGCCTCTATATCGGCGCACGCCGCAACGCCGAAAACGGCAACTACTATTGGCGTATCACACAGTGGGTGATGCCTGCCTTCACAATGATCCCCCCGCGCGCCGAACATCCGGTCCACGGACATTTCTGGGTCCCGATTGACGACGAGAACTGCTGGGCCTGGAGCTTTGAATATAAGGTGAAGCGGCCGCTCAAGGAACAAGAGCGTAAGGCGATGGAAGAGGGTCAGGGCATCCACGTCAAATACACGGCTGGCACTTTCCGCCCGCTCGCCAACAAGCAAAACGACTACTTGATGAATCGTAGAGCGCAAAAGCGCGGCGAAACCTTTAGCGGCGTCGAAGGCATTGGAATGCAGGACGCATCATTGCAGGAAAGCATGGGACCGGTCGTCGATCGGACGAAAGAGAACCTGGTTTCCACGGACAACGGCATCATCATGGCGCGCCACGGCATGCTTCGGGCGCTCAAAGCCATGGAAAAGGGAGAGACCCCGCCCGGTATCAGCCGCGAACATCAGTTGGTCCGCTCTGCGGCTTTGGTGCTGCCGCCTGACCAACTCTTCCCAAAGGAGGCGCTGGTCGTTCAGGCCGACAAAGAGCACGCTACGGTGTAGTCACTGAAATGTCCGCCAAGATAGAGCTTTGCGAAATCGATCAGGTTGCCGTCGGCGCTGCTCTACGAGTCGAGGTGGATGGGCTCGCAGTCGCGGTTTTTAATGTCGAGGGGGAATTCTACGTCACAGACGACGCTTGCACACACGGCCCTGGTTTGCTGTCTGAAGGATACATCGACGGCGATCTGGTCGAGTGCAACTTCCACAACGGCCAGTTCAACATAAGGACCGGCGAGGTGGCAGCTCCGCCGTGCATGATTCCTGTCAAGACGTACCGAGTTACAGTCGATGGCGGCAAAGTCTTTATCGAGACAGAGTGAGATAAATTCAAGGCAGAGGCTTGCCAGCGGCAGTGACGCACGACGGTTCGGAATTCTTTGCATCTCTTTGAACATGAGGCTAGCGGCCGGTATGCCACGACGTATTGTTGTCATCGGAGGCGGACCAGCGGCGGTCGCTTCGGCATTGGAGGCCAAAAAGAAAGATGCAACCGCAGATGTCACGCTGGTAACGGACGAAGCATGCGAGCCATACGAGAAGCCGCCGTTATCGAAAGGCGTGTTGCTCGGCAAAGTCCAGCCGGAGGATGCGCCGATCGCAGGTCCAGGTGGTCTCGCCAGAAATGGCGTCGCACTCCAACTTAAGACACGCTGCCTCGCGATTAACCGGGCCGCGCACCACGTCGTGACCGCCAGTGGCGCTCTGCCCTACGATGCGCTGGTCATCGCCACCGGCTCCGTTATGCGGAACCTACCGCTGCTGCCGATGCGAACGCCACGCGTGCATTACCTTCGCACCGCGACCGATGCTCGTGCGATCAAGGCCAACCTCGCCGCGTGCAAACGTCTGGTTGTGATCGGCGCCGGGTTGATCGGCCTCGAAGTTGCCGCTGCTGCGGCCGAACTCGGGATCGGGGTTACGATTATTGATTCCGCGCCGCGCATCATGACCCGGGCCTGTGACGAAGCAACTAGCGCAATCATTCAGGCAGAGCATCGGACGCGGGGGGGCATTTTCGCTCTTTCCACTTCCATCACGCACGTTTGCGCGGGGGACAACGGCTGCATCATCCTCAAATCCAGCGAGGATGACGCGTTTGCCGCCGACCTCGTCGTAGTGGGCGTCGGTGTGAAGCCGGACCACGAACTCGGTTCAAACGCCGGACTCACTGTGCAAGATGGCATCGTGGTTGATGCGCAATGCCGGACTTCCGATCCGAATGTTTTTGCAGCTGGCGACGTCGCGTGCTTTCCGACGCCGCAAGGGGTGGTGCGGTTGGAGAATTGGCGCCACGCGCAAGATCAAGGCGCGATCGCCGGCCGGAATGCCGCAGGCGGAGACGAAAGCTATCAAACCGTGCCGTCTTTCTGGAGCGAGCAATACGATCTCTACATTCAGGGTGTTGGCTGGCCGGATGCTGCTGCGATGCAGGTTCGTCGCAAGCCCTCCGGAAAAAGCGCGCTGCTGCTGGAAATGAAGGGTGGTGGTATCTCCTATGCACTCGGAATCAACGCCCAGCGTGATCTTAGCGCGATACGCCGTCTGATTGAACGTAAGATCCCGGTCGATCCCGAATTTTTAGCCGACCCCGCCAAGCCCTTCGCTGCGATGCTCAAGGTGAATTCGTAACCATGTCCACCAAAGTCACCATTTCAACGCTTCAGCAGATGAAGCGCGAGGGCAAAAAAAGCATCGGCATCGTCGCCTGGGATTATCAGATCGCGCGCATTGCCGACCGTGCTGGCGTTGATTTCATTTCTGTAGGCGATTTGGTGGGTGTCAATCTGTGGGGCCGCGCGGACGTGGCGGATGTCACGCTCGATGAAATGCTGATCTGCTGCAAAGCGGTACGAGCCGGCGCCCAGCGCGCTCTGGTAAGCTGCGACATGCCGTTCGGTCCGGTGCAACTGGGCGTCGATAGCGCGCTTGCCGCCGCGGCACGCCTGATCAAGGAAGGTGGCGCTGACATGATTAAGGTCGACGCCGCCGTGGATTATCCGGAAGTCGTGCGCGCACTGGTCGGCATCGGCATTCCGGTCTTCGCGCAATTCGGGTTGACGCCGCAGACCGCGCACAAGCACGGCATTCCCTATAGCGCGCAGAATTCGCCGGATGCGCAGGCTTCCGTCGAGGTAGCGGCAGACCTTGTCGAGCAGGCGAAAATGCTCGAAACAGCCGGCGCTTCATTTCTTGATTTTACCAATTCCGGTCCCATTGCCGGGGCGGCCGTGGTCAAAGCGGTAAAAGTTCCGGTGATTGGTGGCTTCGGCGGCGGGCCGTGGCTCGACGGCCGGGTCCGGCTTGCAGCCACCGCAATCGGCTATGCCGAAAAGTGGCTCGACTCGACGACCGACACCTACACCAATACAGCGAAGGCTGCGCTCGCAGCTTTCACCGCACTGATAGCCGACGCCCGTGCTGGCCGGCAGATCAAAGGCTAATCATGCCCACTGCGATCATCGACTGAATTGCGACGCGTTACGAGATGATCGGCACGGGCTGACCGTGCAGCCACCCATGAGCATCGGTCATCAAGAGTGTGTCGCGCCCCACAAGCACAGACGATAAATTTTGGAGGATACAGTGGCTGAAAAGGTACTGGCGGCCGTGCGTACAGCCCCGAGCAAGACCGAAATCCGCGAATATCCGATGCCGGATGTTCCGCCGGACGCCGCGCTGATGAAAATGGAGGTCGGCGGCATCTGCGGTACCGACGTCAAGCTCTACAAGCATCCGCCGAACAACAAGCCCACTATCATGGGCCACGAGAATATCGGCCATATCGCCAAGGCCGGCCGTGAATTCACCCAGCGCAAGGGCTTCAAGGAAGGCGATCTGGTTTTCGTGGAGCACTACGTCTCGTGCGGCAAGTGCGAGTGGTGTCATGCCGGGCAATACCGGCATTGCGAGAACACCAACTGGCGCACCAACCCTGACGCGATCCGCTACGGCTATACGTCCGACGAGAAGCCGCCGCACCTATGGGGCGGTTTTGCGCAATACATGTATCTGCCGTGGAACTCGGTGATCCATCACGTGCCGAAAGGCGTGACGCCGGAGCTTGCTGGCCTTGTGACGCCGATGGCGAACGGTGTCGAGTGGTCGCTGTTCGACGGCGGTGTCGGCTACAACTCCACGGTGCTGATCCAGGGGCCCGGCCAGCAGGGCCTGTCGCAGACGGTGATCTGCAAGCAGGCCGGCGCGTCGCTGATCATCGTCACCGGCACATCAAAAGACAAAGCGCGCATGGACGTCGCCAAAAAACTCGGCGCGGACTATGTGATCGACGTGACGAAGGAAGATCCGCTCGCCCGCATCATGGAGATCACCGGCGGCAAGGGTGTTGATGTCTCGCTCGATTGCACGGCGGGCGCCGGCACGATTCCGATTTTGCTCGGTATCGAGGCGCTCAAGCGCAAAGCTGGCGTGATCGTCGCGCAGGGCGAGCTGGCGCAGTTTCCGAATTTCCCGCTGGAAAAATTCACCGTGAAATTCATCACCATGAAGAGCGCGCGTGGTCACAGTTACAGAGCCTGCGAACTCGCGCTGGAGCAACTTGCGTCAAAGCGTTTCCCGCTTGAACTCGTCACCACACATCGCTTCGGTCTGAAAGACGTCGATCTTGCAATCAGATCGGTCGGAAATGAAGGGGTGCCGGATGTGATCCACGCTTCGCTGATGCCGTGGATGTAGGCGGTTTCAGCGCATCAATGTCGCAGCGCAAGCACAGGCATGCGTGTTAATCTCCGCTCATTCCCGCGTAAGCGGGAATCCAGGACTGGGTCCCCACCGTCGCGGGGACGGGCGGGAGAAATGGCGATGCGGAAAATTAGTCGATACCTCTTGGCAGCATTCGTTTTCGCTGCTTTTTCCGGCGTTGCAGGCCACGCCCAGGCGCAGGAACTGACCGTCGGCACCATCGGCACATCGAGTGATGCGCCGTTTTTCATTGCGGATGCCAAGGGCTACTTCGCCGAGCAGGGCTTGAAGGTCAACTTTGTGCGCTTCGACTCGGCGGCAAAGTCGATTCCGTCTGTTGGCTCGGGCGAGGTTGACATCGGATCGGGCGCGAGTTCTTCGGGACTTTACAACGCTGCTGCGCGCGGCATCGGCATCAAGATCGTTGCCGACAAGGCGCGGAATGCCAAAGGTTATGGCTTTGCGGCGATAATGGCACGCACCGATCTGATCGACAGCGGCAAGGTCAAAAGCGTCAAGGACCTCAAAGGTCTCAAGGTCGCAATGTCCGCCAACGGCAACAGCGAAAACGCCCTCATGAACTATGCGCTGATGCAGGCGGACTTGACCTACAGCGACATCGATCCGGTGTTTCTTGGTTTCCCAAACCAGATCGCCGCTTTTGCCAACAAAGCGATTGATGCGAGCCTGACAGTCGAACCGACAGTCTCTGAACTGCTCAAGCTCGGCACGGCGAAGAAACTCGTCTCCGTCGACGAGATTTTTCCCGATTTTCAAACGGCGGTCGTGTTCTACAGCCCGAAGTTCATGCACGATCAGCCGGAGAACGCGAAAAAGCTCATGATCGCGTATCTCAAAGCTGTTCGCTACTATGATGGCGCGCTGATGGATGGTCACCTCGCCGGGCCGAATGCCGAGGACGTGATAAAAATCCTGACGCAGTATTCTTTCATCAAAGATCCGGAAGTGCACCGGGCGATCGTCTCGCATTGGATCGATCCAAATGGAGACGTCAATATGCCGTCGCTGCAGATGGCCTGGCAGTATTTCGTGGACACCAAGCAGATCGATGGTTCGGTTAAAGTCGGCGACATAGTCGATCTCAGTTACGTGCACGACGCGGCGAACGCGCTGGGCCCTTACGCGAAGTAAGCCGCGTCGCCGTAGGCGGCGAAACCAAAAGCCGATTAAATCGTTGGTATTGCTATTGAGGCGCGGCTTCGGTGCGCGCCGCTGTCATTAATTGTCAGGACTATCGCCATGGAGCGGATTTGATGGCGAAGATTTGGGTCCGAAAAAGTATTGCTGCCCTCGAAGCTGAGGCCGCAGAGGCCGACGAGGGCGGCTCTTCCCACGGCGGCATTCCATTCAAGCGCAGCCTCACCGCGGTTAATCTGGTGGCGCTGGGCATTGGCGACATCATCGGCGCCGGTATTTTCGTGTTAACCGGACATGCGGCGGCGGCCAATGCCGGACCGGCGATCACATTATCGTTCGTGCTAGGCGCTATCGTCTGCGGCTTCGCTGGGCTGTGTTACGCCGAGTTGGCCTCGGCCGTACCGATCGCCGGCAGCGCTTATACTTATGCCTATGCGTCGATGGGCGAGATCGTGGCCTGGATCATCGGTTGGGATCTGCTGCTCGAATATGCGTTGGGCTCCGCAACGGTTGCGATCGGCTGGTCCGGTTACGTGGTCAGCTTCCTTGCGGACTTCGGCATCACCGTTCCGCCCGCTTTTGCTCGTTCGCCCCTTGATTACGACGCTGCTGAGCACGCCTGGCACACGACTGGCGCCGTGATCAACGCGCCGGCGATGGTCATCATCGCCGTGATGACCGTGCTCCTGGCGAGAGGCGTCCGCCAATCCTCGAACATCAACACCGCGATCGTCGCCGTCAAACTTGTCATCGTCGCGCTGTTTATCATTGCGGCGGCGCCGTTTGTCAGCACCGCTCATTGGGTGACAGCCAGCAATCCCCAGGGCCAGTTCATTCCGCCCAGTACCGGTCCCGGCCAGTTCGGTCTCAGCGGCATTGTGCGCGGCGCAGCCGTTATCTTCTTTGCCTATATCGGCTTTGATGCAGTCTCGACCGCCTCGCAAGAGGCCAAGAACCCGAAACGCGACATGTCGATCGGCATCCTTGGGTCGCTCGTGATCTGCACGGTGTTGTACATGGCGGTCGGCTTCGTGCTCACCGGCATCGTCGGCTACGACAAGCTCAACGTACCCGATCCAATTGCCGTCGGTATCGATGCCATAGGGTTGAAATGGTTGGGACCCATCGTCAAGCTCGGCATCATCTTTGGCCTGACCTCCGTGATCCTGGTGGGGATTTATGGTCAGCCGCGCATCGTTTATTCGATGGCGCGCGATGGCCTGTTGCCGGCATTTGCCGCCAAGGTCCACGCGCATTACCGCACGCCATACGTGACGACGATCATTGCGGGTATTGTGATGATGGCGCTCGCGGGCGTTCTACCCATCGGCCTGGTCGGCGAACTGGTCAGCATCGGAACGCTGTTCGCCTTCACTGTGGTGTGCGTTGGTGTGCTGGTCCTGCGCATCAGGGAACCCGACCTGCCGAGGCCGTTCCGGACGCCGGCTATTTATCTCGTGGCTCCAGGGGGAGCGCTCGCGGCGATCTTCCTGATGTGCGGCCTGCCGATCGACACCTGGCTGCGGCTCGCGGCGTGGTTTGTGATCGGGCTCGGGGTTTATGCGTTCTATGGCATCAAGCACAGCCGCGCACAGTTAACGCCATCGCTGGTCTGATTGCGTTCAGCGCTCTGGGATGACGGCAAGGGATCGGCGTGCTAGCAGAGCCTACTTTCGCAACAGGCTCACGCAATGAATTCGATTTTTGTCGCACGCGGTACGTCGGATGCGATCCCGATCTGGTTCGTTACGACGGCGACCTGGCCCGATATCCGCGAACGGCTCGATGCGGCCTCGAAGGCTTTTGCGGAAGGCGCTGGTTTTGAGCCAAAAGCGGGCCGCCATCTCCTCCTACCGGGGAAGAAGGGCCTTGGCGGCGTTCTGTTCGGGCTCGAGAACGCCGACGGTTTGACCGATTGCTTTCTGCCGGGCCGCCTCGCGCAAATGTTGCCGGATGGCACCTATCGGTTCGCCAACGAGCCGCACGATGCCAGGCTCGCGGCGCTCGCCGTGGCGCTCGGTACTTACAAGTTCACACGCTACCGGAAATCCGAACCCGGCGACATCAAGCTCGATCTGCCGCAAAGCATCGACCGCGAAGAACTCGATTTCATCGTCGAAGGGGTGAGGCTGGCGCGCGATCTCATCAACACGCCGGCCAACGACATGGGCCCCGAGGAGCTCGAGGCTGCGGCACGCAAGCTTGCGACGCTGCATGATGCGAAATTCAATGCCATCGTCGGCGACGATCTGCTGAAGGAAAATTTCCCGCTCATCCATGCGGTAGGCCGCGCTGCGGTTCGCGCACCGCGGCTGCTCGATTTCACCTGGGGCAGTGACAAGCATCCGCGTGTGACACTGGTCGGCAAGGGCGTCTGCTTCGACACCGGCGGGCTCGATATCAAGCCCGAGAGCGGCATGCTCAATATGAAGAAAGACATGGGTGGCGCGGCGACGGCCTTGGCGCTCGCGCACATGATCATGTCGCGCAAGCTGAAGGTACGGCTTCGCGTGCTCATACCTGCGGTCGAGAATTCGATTGCCGGCGGCAGCTTCCGCCCGCGCGATATCTATACTTCTCGCAAAGGCATTACGGTCGAGATCGGCAATACCGATGCCGAGGGCCGACTGGTCCTTGCCGATGCGCTGACACTTGCCGACGAAGACAAACCTGAACTGATTATCGACTTCGCCACTTTGACCGGCGCTGCCCGTGTCGCGCTTGGCCCGGATCTGCCGGCATTTTTCACCGACGACGATGCGCTGGCGAACGAATTGATGGCGAGCGGCGCCGCCGAAAACGATCCGGTCTGGCGCCTGCCGTTGTGGCGGCCTTACGAAGCGATGTTGGAATTGAAAGTCGCCGATACCAATAATGTCGGCGGCGGCCAGGGTGGCGCGATTACGGCGGCCTTGTTCATGCGTCGCTTCGTTACCGCCAAGTCGTGGCTGCACTTCGATATATTTGCGTGGACGGCATCGGCCAAACCTGGCCGTCCGGAAGGCGGCGAATGCCAGACCGCGCGCGCTCTCTATGCGCTGCTTGCCGCGCGATACGGTTGAGCAATGCCGCTGTTCGATCCACGCGTCACGGCAGCCCGCGATGATTTCGCGGCGAAGGGGCTCGAGGGCAGGGTGCCGGCGCGGCGCTATGTCGAGGGCCGCGTCTACGAGATTGCCGAGCCGCAAGCGCCGGTGTGGGCCGAGCCGCGGCCCGATGCTTCGCTAACGACGGAAGCGCTCAAAGGCGAGCGGGTCATCATCTATGATCGCAACGCCGAAGGTTTTGCATGGGGGCAACTCGCTGCTGACGATTACGTCGGCTGGCTGCCGGAGCATGCGCTGGGGCCGCCCGGTCCAGCCGCGACGCACAAGGTCAGCGCCTTGCGCACACTGGCTTTCCCGGCGCCTTCGATCAAGCTGCCGCCGATCGAGGCGCTGCCGTTCGGCTCACGTATTGTCGTCAACGGTGTCGACGGTCGCATGGCGATAACATCGACGAACACGTATGTGCCGGCGACGCATCTCACCCCGGTCGATGAATACGAAACCGACTTCGTTGCCGTCGCCGAGCGTTTTCTCGGTGCACCCTATCTATGGGGTGGCAAGACGGTACTTGGACTCGACTGTTCGGGGCTTGTGCAGGTCGCGCTGACAGCGTGCGGGGTTGCCTGTCCACGCGACAGCGACATGCAAGAAGCCGCGCTCGGCAGGGCCGTAACGGCGGATGCTTATTCGGATTTGCGGCGCGGCGATCTCATGTTCTGGAAAGGTCATGTCGCCATCGTTCGTGACCGGGCGACGCTGCTGCACGCCAACGCCTTTCACATGGCGACTGCCATCGAACCAATTGCCGATGCGATCAAGCGAATTGGTGAAGCCGGCACTGAGGTCACCAGCGTAAAACGGCTTGAGCGCTGAGACGCGCCTTATTTGCAGCCGTTCGAAACGTAAGCTAGCAGCGGATTGAATTCTGCCGCAGTCAGATAGGCTCCCATCACCGCGCCCGGATAATCGCTGTTACCGAACGACGTGACTGCGATGAGAATGTTATTGTTCGTGCCCTCATCGGTACTGAAATTCGCGATCCAGGCTCCGCCGCTTGAGCCTTGGCTCAGGTCGGTAACAGACTGCCAATGAACCACTAGATTCGGAGGCGATTCAGGGAACATAGGAATGGCATTTGAAAAGAACACGATGCCTTCGGCCTGCTGAATGATTTCGCCATCGAGAATGTCCGCTGCGTAGCCGACGCGTACTGCGGCGCTGACTTTGCCTTTCCAGTCGAGCGCGTAAGGCATTGTCCCGGTCGGACTGTTGCCATCGACCAAAACCAGCGCGAAGTCGTGTTCGCTGGCGGCCCGTTGTGCCTTGGCTTTCTGCCCGCCTTTGAGCGTGGCGTAGTTCGACGGCACGGCCCAGCCGGGCGCGGTCGCAGCGCATACGGTTTTGAAGGTGTGTGACCCTTCGCCGTTTTGATATTGCAGAACGAAGGTCTGTTTGGTCAGGTCGAACCACGGACCGGTTGGATTGTCCGTCACGTCCTTGATGCAGTGAGCTGCCGTCAGGACGATATTCGGCTTGATGAACTGTCCGGTGCACTCGGCGACTTGGTTGGGGTGATCTTTTGTCGGATTAGGACTGATGAGGAGACCGACCCATTTTAGCGGCGCAACACTGGGGTTGCCGGTATTCGCGACCTGCGGTTCATTTTGTGCAACCTGAGTGACGCCGTCGGCCGGCAGGACCACGCCGGAAGGCCGTTTATCCAAATCAGGCCCGTTGATGTACGACGCAAAGGCGTGTGCGCTCATGAACAAGGCAAAGATTGCAATGCCGAAACGCTTGAACATTCAATTCCCCCACTTGGGTTCAGGATAACAGCGGCGGGGCATTCTGCAAAAGTCATTCTGCAAAAGTCTTGCGTCGCTCTGGTGCGCGGACGGACTTGCGCCCTATAGTTCGGATGCGGTTCTCATGTTTAATTACGGATCGGTACAGCGGCGATGAGCATACGAATGGGGGCGATAGTTGCTCTGGCGCTCGTAGCAGCCAGTCCGGTTGCTGCGGCTCTGGCGCAAGGCAGTTCGCTCAAGGATCAACTGGTCGGGCAGTGGCAGCTTGTTTCCATTGGTATCAATAATGCGGCGCCCTACGGCGACAGCCCGACCGGCTCGATGCTGCTGGATGCCGCCGGCCATTATTCAATCATCGTCATCAGCAACGGCGGCGCCCGAAACATTTCCTATTACGGCACCTACACTGTCGACGAGTTGAGTAAGAGCGTGACGATGCACGTCGCCGGCGGCACACGCGCCAACGCCGATGGAAAAGATCAAACGCGGCAGGTGACCATCGACGGCGATCAACTGGTTGAACAGACGCCGCCTGGTCGCAAAGGCTCGATTAAGATGACCTGGAAGAGGGCCAATTAGCCCAGCGCCTCTGAAGGGAAAAGCGTCGTAGAACGCTGATGGATGAAATGGCCAAGCAGCATTCGGGTGGCAAAAGATCATGAGCGACACGGGATCGGGCAGTGGCGAGCGGCCGGCAAGTTTGCCGCAAGGCCGGATGCATAAACTCTGGCACGTCGGCTTCTGGCTTAAGGAGTTGCCGTTCAGCCTGGTCCTGATCCTGACGTTGATAGGTGTCGCCTACACAAGTTTCTCGAAACAGCCGATCACCGGCTTTTGGGAACTGCTGGCGCCGCTGATTGCCCTGGTTTGCGTCGCTACCGGCTGGCCAAACGCCACGGATTCCCAGGCGCGCCTTCAGTTGGTCGGCACGCAGATCCTGCACTGGTTGGCTTTCCTGATCGTCATGAACCTGATGCTGCTGCCAAGCGTGCAGCGCGATTTCAGCGCGCAAGCAACCGGCCTGGCCATCTTCACGCTCATGGCGCTCGGCACCTTCACCTCCGGTGTGCACGTGCTGTCGTGGCAAGTCTGCCTGCTCGGCCTGATCATGGCGCTCGGCATTCCGGCCATTGCATGGATTCAGAATACGGCGCTGATATCGGTGCTGGTCGTCGGCGTCGTGGTTGGCATCGGTCTGATCTTGTGGCTGTATTTCGCACGGCGTGACGCAAAATAAAAATATCGGGAGGACTGCATGGTTTCACGGCGCGACTTTCTTGGCACCGCGCTCGCGGCTGGCGCGGGTATTGCGGCTTCGCGGCGCGTGCTGGCGCAGCCGGCGCATCGTATGATCGTCGATGCCCAGGTTCATTTCTGGAAGGCGGAAACGCCGGACTGGCAGTGGGTGCCTGGCCTCAAGCCGCAATTGCCGGAGCCGATGACCATCGAGCGTTTTGTGCCGCTGATGGAAGAGGCTGGCGTCGATCGCGTCGTTATCGTTCCGCCATCATGGGTCGGCGACCGCAACGATTATGCGCTTGAAGCGGTTCATCGTTATCCAGGCCGTTTCCGCGTCATGGGCCGCTTTCCCATCCAGGATCCAAAAGCAGCGCCGCTGCTGGCGAAATGGAAGGAACAGCCGGGCATGCTGGGCATCCGGCTGACATTCAATAATGACACGACGTCGAAGTGGCTGTCGGACGGCACCGCAGACTGGTTCTGGCCGGTGGTCGAGAAAAATAACATCCCGATCTACTTTTTTGCGCCCGGCCAGACGTTCAAGCTTGGTCCTATTGCCGAGCGTCATCCGAACCTCACGCTGATCATCGATCACATGGGCCTGACGCAATCGATGCTAAAGGACGGCACGATCACGGCGGCGATCGATCAGACGGTGGCTCTTGCCAAATACCCGAATATCAGCGCCAAGGTTTCGGCCTCGCCGGGTGTTTCCACCGAGCCCTATCCGTTCCGCGACGTGGCTGTACATCTCAAGCGCGTGTTTGACGCTTACGGCCCGCAACGCTGCTATTGGGGCAGTGACCTGACAAACACTTTCTCCAAAGGTCCGTACCATCAGCGCATCACCCATTTCACCGAAGAGCTGCCGTTCCTTTCGGAAAGCGACAAGGATTGGGTGATGGGCAAGGCAATTCTGGCGCGGCTTAACTGGACCTGATCCATTAGAGCATGATCCAGAAAAGTGGAGGCCGGTTTTCCGAAAAGATCATGCGCAATCAAAATGCTGGAGCGACAATCGATTCAATCTAAAACGACTTCGCTCTGGCGCGGCGTTGCGCTTCGGGCGACTCGCTAAGCCGCTTCGGGCTGCCCGGGATGCTGCCCGGCGCGCTGCGGCAGGACCAAAATACAGATCACGATGAAGGCGCCGATGATTGCCGAAGCGATCGGCCGGCTGTAGTTGAGCCCGCCGGCGCTCACCGGTTTGTCGAGAAAATCACCGACGGTGGCGCCGAGCGGTCGCGTCAGGATGAACGCGGCCCAGAACAGGAGCACACGGGAGATGCCGGTCGCGTAGTAGGCGATGGCGATGATCGCCAATGCAGCGCCGAAGACGAAGGCGCCGTGCTCGTAACCCATGCCGTCGGCCAGCCAATCGCCCAGCGCCGTGCCAAGCGTTTGCGAGAACGTGATGGCGACCCAGTAAAATATCTCCACCCGCGGCGTGCTGACGGTCGCGACCGAAATCGAGCCCTTGGTCCGGTACCACAGGGCGAGCGTCGCCATCAGGCAGACGAACAACAGCGTCGAGCCGCCGGCATAGCCGATGCCGAGCGAACGGTCGGCGAAGTCGGCCATGGTCGTGCCGGCCGTGGTCGAGGCGACGATCGTTGCCCAATACAGCCACGGGTAGAATTTTTTTGCAGCAATCTGAAGTGCGACAAATATCACGAGCAGCGAGAGGAACAGGGCGGTGCCGAGCAGGTAGCCCCAGTTCAGCGTCATGGTGACGGTGTCGCCGCCGGTCTCGCCGAGCGTCGTCGCGGCGATCTTGATGATCCAGAACACCAGCGTGACTTCGGGAACCTTTGACGCGCCGGGCGCGTCGGATCGATTCGAGATCACGGCTTCCCTACTACCAGCGGCGGAAATTGCGCGAGATTTCGCAGCCCAGGCCCGCTGATATTCGATGATCCGCGCCGTTTCGGCCGCAGTGTCGGGGCCGTACAACTTTTTGAGCAGGTGCAGCATGGTATCGATACAAAGCGATACGCCGCCGCCGGTGACGATCGTTCCGGTATCGACCAGGCTCGCTTCCTGCGCCACAACTGCCGGATATTCACTGCGCAGCCGCTGTAGTGGCGACATTTCCGGTGGCACGACTTCGCGTTTTGTCGTTGCGGGCCTGCCATCCAGCACGCCGCTTGCTGCCAGGATCATGCCGCCGGTGCAGACCGAAACTACGGGCATCGCCGCAGCGCTGTTGCGAATGAAGGCAAGCGTTTCCGGCAATTTGCTCTGTGCGATCCAGCCCGGCCCACCGGTCACAATGAGTACGTCAAGTTTCGGCGCGGTCTGGAAATCGTAATCAGCGACGACGCGAAGACCATTGGTAAGGAGAACAACGCCGGGACGCGGAGCGATCGTGCAGATCTCAATGTCGGGCTGGATGCGCCGCGCCATCGACAGCACTCCGAATGTCGCCAGATCGATCGGTTCGACATCGTCGTAGATCAGTACCCCGAACCGCATACGACCTCCGTTTCGCGTGCAGTTTCAAGCTGCTGCGCTGGCATAAAATTTGCTGCGTAAGCTGCTTACAGGACAATGGCACGGGAGATGTCCTATGACCATCGCGACCAGCACGCCCGCCCTCGCTGAAACAAAAAAGCAGGGCATTGGCGCCATCGCCTGCGCCGGCGCCATCGGTACCATCATCGAGTGGTACGACTTTTTGATCTATGGAACCGCCGCGGCGCTGGTGTTCAATTCGCAGTTCTTTCCCAATGTCGATCCGCGGATCGGCACTTTGGCTGCGCTCGGCACCTTTACCGTCGGCTTTTTGGCGCGGCCAATCGGCGGGATAATCTTTGGCCATTTCGGCGACCGGCTGGGCCGGAAGTCGATGCTGATGACGACCATGATCTTCATGGGTCTTTCGACGGCTCTTATCGGCGTATTGCCGACCTATGCGCAGATCGGCATCTGGGCGCCGGCGCTTCTGGTGCTGTTGCGGATCGTGCAGGGCATCGCGCTCGGTGGTGAGTGGGGCGGCGCGTCGCTGATGGTAATCGAGCATGCGCCGCCGGAGCGGCGCGGTATCTTCGGCAGTCTGGTGCAAATCGGCTTTCCGATAGGGCTGGTCACAGCTTACGCGGCTTTCTCTGTGGTCACCGCGATATTCTCCGACGCCGACTTCAAGAGCTGGGGCTGGCGTATTCCTTTCCTGATCAGCGTGCTGTTGGTCCTGATCGGATTGTTCGTGCGGGCGCGGCTGCCGGAAACGCCGATCTTTGAGCAGATAAAAGCGCGCGGCCAGATCGTTCGCGCTCCTTTTTTTGAGATGGTTTTGAAGAACCCGCGTGACTTTCTGATCGCGACCGGGCTCAAGCTGTCGGAAGTGTCGTGGGTCTACATGCTGACGATTTTTGTCGTCGTGTACGCAACAACGAAGCTTGGCTTGCCGAAGTCGCTGATGCTCAACGCTATTCTGATCGCCGCGATCCTCGAGCTATTCACGATACCGCTCTTCGGTCATCTTTCTGACGTTTACGGGCGCCGGATCTTTTATTTCGCCGGTGTCGCTTTCACGATCATCTTTGCATTTCCCCTGTTCTGGTTGCTCGGCACCAAGAGCGAAGCAATCGTGATCCTCACCGTCGTGGTCGCGCTGAATTTAGGACACGGTCTGATGTTTGCGCCGGAGTCGACTTACTTTCCCGAATTGTTTGGACCGCAGGTGCGCTATAGCGGCGCCTCGCTCGGTTTTCAACTTTCTGCCGCCATCGGTGGCGGCTTTGCGCCGATCATCGCTACCGCGCTTGCAGCCTATACTGGCGGAACGGCGGGCGTTTCCATTATGCTGATCCTGCTCGCGCTGATCACTTTGACTGCGGCGCTGTTTGCGCGTGAGACCAAGGGCGAGGCGCTGCTTAAATAAGTTCTCGGTAAGGGCGCTGACCATCATGGCCGATACCGTCGTGGTCGATGCAATGCTTGCGGAAGCGGTCAAGCTACAGACCAAATGGTCCGGTGGCCGACTGTTGCATATTCATGTCGCTCCGGCTGCGTCGTTCGAAATGGAAGAGATAGAGGAGGCTAATTGTGTCGCCGGCCGCGGCATTGAGGGCGATCGTTATTTTCTCGGCACCGGGACGTATTCCCCGAAACCCGATGCGCGCGAGGTTACGCTGTTCGAGATGGAAGTTCTCGACGCGCTTCTGCGCAACGACCCGCCGCTGCAAAACGGCCCGATCAAGCTGGAGCCGGGCGACCATCGCCGTAACCTCACCGTACGCGGCGTGCCGCTCAACCATCTTGTCGGCAAGCGCTTTCGTGTCGGCGACGTCGTCCTCATCGGCGGACGCCTCAATTTCCCATGCAAGTATCTCGACGAATTGCTTGGCTTGCCGCTCTATCTGCCGCTGTATAACCGGTCAGGTCTCAATTGCCGGATCGAGAAGAGCGGCATCATCCGTCGCGGCGATCCGATTGAGCCGATGGATTAGTCCTTAGAGTGCCGCGGTGACAGCACGCATCATCATGAAGATGAACGTATGCGCCGTGCGCAATGTCACCGACACCGTGCGCATGTATACGTTCCGCCATCCGCGCCGCGAGCATTTGTCGGCGCCTTTGCCCGGCGCTCATGTCGATCTTCGCCTGCCCAACGGACAAATAAGGCAATATTCGTTGTGCGGTGATCCTGACGACGACGCGGTCTATACGATCGCGGTCAAGCGCGAAGACAGTGGCCGCGGCGGATCGCGATGGATCCACGACAATCTACATCCCGGCGACAATGTCGCGGTTTCGGCGCCACGCAATAACTTTCCGCTGGCGGCGGAGGCGCAACGCCATGTATTCATGGCCGGCGGCATTGGAATCACGCCAATGTTGCCGATGGTCCGGCAGCTCGCACGCCAAGGCGCGTCATTCCACCTGCATTACTGCGCACGCCGATTGCACAGCGCGCCATTTTTGCCGGAGTTGAGCGAAATCTGTGGCCCGCGGCAGCTCTCCACTTATTTTGGCGATGGACTTTCGGGAGGAGCCGGCCGCCTTAACGTGCCGCAGACCATCAAGTCGCTCGCCCCCGGCACTCACGTCTATTGCTGCGGGCCGCAGCGCTACGCTGGCGGTGCGCGAGGCCACGGCCAACTGGCCGCAGAGCTACGCGCACTTCGAGGTGTTCAAGCCGACAGTTGACGATAACTTCGTTCCGGAGCCCTTCGACGTCAGGCTTGCCTCGACCGGCGAGGTCATACGCATTCCCGCCAACAAGTCTGCTCTTGAGGTATTGCGGGATCGCGGGCTCGGCCTGCCGTCATCCTGCGAGCTTGGCGTTTGCGGCGCGTGTGAGTGCCGATACGTCGATGGCTTCGTCATCCATCGCGATTCGGTACTCGATATCGCCGCCCGTCAGGATCGCATCATACTTTGTGTCTCGCGCGCCCGCGGCAGTGTCACGCTCGATTTTTAAGTGCTGTTGCGTCCTACACCTTGCGGTTATGCGCGTTCCACTCGCGTTCAAGATTGGCGATCAGCGCGGGGCTGTAGTGGCAATAAGCCTGGTCGCGGGCGTAAGCCGAGAAATATTTGCGGAAGGTGTCGAGCGGCTCTTCGCCGATACGGATGGCGCGGCGGTTCGAGACCGCGCTGACGGCGCCGGAGCTGGTCAATCCGGCGATCACCTTGTCGAGTGCGCCGTCCATCTGGTCGGGCGCGGCGATCTCGTCGCAGATCAACCGGCCTTCCGGGCTGTCGCAGGGAAGCTTGCGCTCGTACTGGATCGCTTGCCGCGTGATGCGATCGCCAGTGAAGCGGGGCATGCGCAGGTTTGCGGCGCCAGGAATGATGCCCTCCTTGCGCGCCGGCAGCGTCATGAACGCGTCGCTAGCCGCCAGCACGTAGTCCATGGTCAGCAGAATCTGGCAGTGGCCGCCGATAGCAAAACCATCGACCGCCGCGATCCAGAGTTTTTCCATGCCGGTACCGTGCACGTCGTCCGGCAAGGCGTCGGGCTTCGCCACGCCGCGGTAGAACTTATGGACGAAGCCGAGGTCGCGCTTGAGGAACCAGACAAAAGGAATCTGGCCGCGATAGAGATGCGTCAGGTTGATGCCGGCGCCGAACAGCCGCCGCCCGGCATATTTTGGATGCACAACCGGCCCGCCGCGCAGCACGGCGATGTCGGTCTTGGCGTCGAGGATCGCGGCATCGACCGCGATCTCCATGAAGTCGAGCGTGGTGTCGTCCTCGGCATTAAGGAAGCGCTCGTTCTTTGATGTCACCACAGCGGCCTTGCCGCGCCGCTCGATCCCGACTTTGCCGAAATCGAGCATGCCGTCAGCATCGAGCTTCTTCAGCGCTTCGGCGGTTTCCGGCCGCGGCAGCAACATGCTGTGGCAGAGATGACGGCCGGCAGTTTCGCTCGCGAGCACGTGGGCGAGAAAGATGCCCTGGTCGATTTCGACGCCATCTTTCTCACTTTGCAACAGTGATGCTTCGGCGGCGACTTGCGCCGTCGTCGGCGTCAAACCCGACACTGCGTCAGCCGCTGCGAATACCAGGCTTTCAAGCCGGACGAATTTGGAGCGCTCCCGCGTCAGTTCGTCGTAGAGCGTTTCGCAATGAGCTGCGAGGAAGTGTTCGCGCTGCGCGCGCGCACCGGTGAGAATCGCCGCCGCTGCACTTGCTTCTGCGACGTTGCGCGCAGATTTTTTCGGCAAGCGGGCGAGGAGCTCGCGCGAGAGTTGCCAGAATCGCTCGTAGCGAGGCTTGTCGACATGGAAATCGCCGGTACGTTCCGGCGCGGCGGCGGTCCATTCGGTCACCGCGCGGTCGTCGAGACCGGCGGATTTCAGGCTTGCGTCCGCGTCGTTATTCATCGCACGAACCTTCTCACGCTTTGCAATCTATGCTCTCGGCCGCTTATCGATCACCCGCTTGGCCTTGCCCTGTGAACGTTCGATGGAGCCGGGTTCCAGCACGCGAACGGTCGTGCTGATTCCGATATAGGCTTTGATCAGGTGGTCGGCTTTTCTGCAGAGCGCCGCAACGTCGTCGGCGCTCAGCTTACCGGCAAGCTCCGGCCGCATTTCCACCAGCACATCAAGCTCGTCAAGGCTTTGCGGCCTTCGCACTTCAAGCACGTAGTGCGGGGCAAGTTGGGGCTCCTGTCCGAGCACGGCTTCGATCTGTGACGGGAAAACATTGACGCCGCGGATGATCAGCATGTCGTCGCTGCGGCCTTTGACTCTTTCGATGCGGCGCATCGGCCGGGACGTCCCCGGCAGCAACCGCGTGAGATCGCGGGTGCGATAGCGGATGACCGGCATCGCTTCCTTGGTGAGCGAGGTGAAGACGAGTTCGCCGACTTCGCCGTCCGGCAGCACATGGCCGGTCTCGGGATCGATGATCTCAGGGAAAAAGTGGTCTTCCCACACCGTCAGGCCGTCGCCTTTATTCTCGGCGCATTCACTGGCCACGCCGGGTCCCATTACTTCCGAGAGCCCGTAGAGATCGAGCGCGGCGATGCCCATTCGCCGCTCGATCTCGGTGCGCATGGTTTCGGTCCATGGCTCCGCGCCGAAAATACCAAGCCGCAGGCTGCATTCGGCGGGCTTCAATCCTTGCCGCTCGAATTCATCGGCGATGGCGAGCATGTAGGAGGGCGTCACCATGATGATGGTCGGCTTGAAGTCGCTGATGAGCTGGACCTGCCGCTCGGTAAAGCCGCCGCCGACCGGGATCACGGTCGCGCCCAAAGCCTCTCCGCCGTAATGGGCGCCGAGGCCGCCGGTGAACAGGCCGTAGCCGTAGGCCACGTGAATGATGTCGGTCGAGCGCCCGCCGGTGGCGCGGATCGAGCGCGCCATCAACAACGACCAGGTATCGATGTCGCCTTTGGTGTAGCCGACGACGGTCGGCTTGCCCGTGGTGCCGCTCGAGGCATGCACCCGCACGATATCGGCCATCGGCACCGTGAACATGCCGAACGGATAGTTCTGCCGCAGATCGTCCTTGGTGGTGAATGGAAATTTCGCGAGGTCGGCAAGCTGATTCAGGTCGGAAGGATGCACGCCGGCCGCATCCAGCTTCTTTTTGTAATGCGGCACGCGCTCATAGGCCGTGTGCAGCGTCCTCTTCAGACGCTCAAGCTGCAGTGCGGCGAGCGCATCCTTGCTTGCGGTTTCAATCGGTTCGAGTTGGTCGAGCGCGCCCATGTCCCCTTGCCACGATGTCCGTTGCCATTCACTTGCAACGCCATTTGCCAGGCCGCCTAGCTTCTTGAGACGGCTGGCGTGCCGCGACACATCCTACTCTATTTCACGCCGCCGTTGAGACTGGCAGCGCCGATAGCTTCGACAAAGTGTGACCAGCGCGCGATATCGCCGGCGATGAACTTGCCGAACTCCTCAGGTCCGTCGGGCGGCGGCGGTTCAAGTCCGGCAGCGAGCAATCGCTCCTGATATTGAGGCTTTGACACGGCGCGCTGCACCTCGGCATTGATTTTGGCGGCAATCTCGGACGGAGTGCCGGCGCGGGCGATGAAGCCGCCCCAGCCCGGCATGTCGAATGTCGGATAGCCGGCCTCTATCATCGTCGGCAACTCGGGCAGCAAAAGCGAGCGCTTGGGTGTGCTGACGGCGAGACCGCGCAAGGCGCCGGATTCGATTTGTGGCTTGGCGTTGGTCGCGACGCCGAAAAATATCTGGGTCGTATTGCTGACCGTCGCCATCATTCCCGAATTAACGTCCTTGAAGGGGACATGGACGATGTTGATGCCGGCGATCTTGTTCAGATATTCGCAGGCGATGTGCGGCACCGTGCCGATGCCCGCCGATGCGCAATTGAGTTTGCCCGGATTTTGCCTGGCATAGGCAACGAGTTCCGCCACCGATTTGACCGGCACGGACGGATTCACCACGAGGGCATAGGAGATCAATCCCGCCATCGCTACTGGAGCGAAATTCTTGAGAAGATCATAAGAGGCCAAACCCATTGCCGTGTTGAGCGTGTAGGTCGGCGTCGCGAACAGCATCGTGTAGCCGTCCGCCGGTGCGGAAAGCACGTCATTAGCGGCGATTTTGCCGCCAGCGCCCGGCCGCGGCTCAACGATGACCGGCTGGTTCCAGGCTGCCGTCAAATCCTCGGCAATAATGCGCGAAAAAACGTCGGGGCTCGGTCCGACAATGATTTTCATCGCGTGGTTCGGAAAGTCTTGCGTTTGTCCGAACGCGATAGCCGATGACAGCGCGATCGATGCCGCAACCGTCGAGATGAGGCGAGCAATACGATGCCGGACATGGCAAAGCTGAAGCACGAGTGTTCTCCCGATCGCCGGGCCTCGTTTCGTCGGTGCCGGCTTGCTGTCATGATAGAACGTCACCGAAGGATGACAATGCGTCATCATCTATTCTAAGTTTCGGCGCTGGAAACAGAACGAAGAGTGCAGGGAGGTCCGATGGCTGACGAACCCAAGCCGATCAGGCGCGTGGTGACAGGCAACGATGCGCAAGGCCGCTCGTGCGTCCTGTACGACAGCGCCGCGCCAAATGTGAACCCGGGCGCGATCAGCCGCGGCACCTGCATGACCGATCTTTGGGTCTACAAGGAATCTCCCGCGATCATTTCCGGTACGCGCGACGACGGCGATCTGCCGTTCCATTTCGAGCCGCCGGCCGCTGGCGGCCATCTCCGCGTGGTACAATCGAACGGCAAGCCTGCTGATTACGATCCGGCGAAAGATCCGGCTTACAAGTCACGCACCCCGACGCGGCTTCGTCCGGACGGCGTTTGGGATCGCGGCGGCCAGAATTTCTTCAGTTCCCCGGTGCACAAATCGGCGACGGTGGATTACGGCATTCTGCTCGAGGGCGAACGTACGCTTCTGCTTGATCGCGGTGATGTCACGATGAAAGCGGGCGACGTCGTGGTGCAACTCGGCAATTGGCATGGCTGGACCAATCTGAATAGCGGCAGCCTGATGGCATTTGTCATGATGGGCGCCACCTTCGAGCAAGAACCGAAAGTCTGAGCGCCACGGGGAGCTTCATGAGCGATGTTTTGAAACCGGTCCGGCGTATCGTCACCATTGATGATGATGAAGGCAAATCGGTTGCTATCGCCGACGGTCTGCCGCCCGAGATCAAGTCTGATCCGGCGCGGCCGGGCTTCTCCTCGGCACGCATCTGGGTGACCGACGCATCGCCGCCGCGCATCGGTCCGTTCCGCGATGCGTTGCAAGCTCATCCGCATCGGCTTGAACCGCCGCCCGGCGGATCGACCTGCCGTATTGTGACATTTCCGCCCGAGGAAACGTATCGGCGCAAAGTCGGCTCCGCCGAAGTGGCGGCATTCTTTCACGCCATGGGTTCACCCGCGGCATCGACCGGCTCGCCCACCGCTCCTCATCCGTATATGCAAAAGACTCAGACACTCGATTTTTGTCTTGTCCTCGACGGCGAGATCACGCTGGTGCTGGACACTGGCGAAGTTCACCTCAAGGCTGGCGATACAGTCGTTCAGCGCGGCACCAATCACTCGTGGAGCAATCGATCGAACAGGCCGTGCCGGATTGCAATCTCGTCGCATGACGCTGCCGTGTGACGGCGGAATAACCCAAGAATAGTCTAAGTACGAGGATCTCATGGAACAATTGCCGAAAGGCGCCAATTTCGTCCGCAGCAAGATGCTGTGGGAGATCGGCCTGCATATCGCCGGCAATCCGGCAACGCCGTACGGCGGTAACCGCGACATGGTTATCTGCGTCGGCTCGGGTTCGGGCGATCGCTTCCGGCCGTGGCTGCGGCTCGCAACCGGCTCCGCGATCCTCGCTGAAGGCGTGGTGAAAGGCGACGTCGAGGCGGCGTTCGTCAATCCGTCGGCGCTCCTGACGCAAGCCTATCGCGGCGTCGGCCTGTTCAAGACGCCGCTGCCGGTGCGAATCATCTGCAATTATCCGAGCTGGGATCGCTTCGTGATGGCGTTTCATCCGCGCACCGGCATTCGCTCGGTCGCCGACATCAAGACTAAGAAATATCCGTTGCGCGTTTCGGTGCGCGAAGACCCGACCCACTCGACCATTGTGCTGATCGATCAGATCTTCGCGCTGCATGGCTTCACGCTTGCCGACATAGAAGGCTGGGGCGGCAAGCTTGTGCGGTGCGGTGGTCCGGGCGACGAGCGCCGCCGCCTGGAGCCGATGGCGCGCGGCGAAATCGACGCCGTGTTCGATGAAGGCATCAAGGTATGGCTTGCCGAGGCACTTGCGGCCAACCTCGCGCCGATCGGTTTCGACGCGTCCGAGTATGAGCAGTTGGGCAAGCTCGGCTGGCGCCGCGTCACCATCCCGAAGTCGGTATTCCCCGGTCTGCCGCATGACGTCGATACGATCGATTTCTCAGGCTGGCCGATCTACTGCAACGCCTCGCTGCCGGAGCAGGCGGCCTACGACATTTGTGCCGCGGTTGCCGCGCGCGATGCGGAAATTCCGTGGGAAAAGATGGCCGGCGGCAATGCGATCCAAGCGGTGACCGAGACGGATGCGACGCCGATGGATGTGCCATTGCATCCCGGCGCCGAGCGTTGGCTGCGGGAACAGGGCAGGTAACTAGATCGCCACGCACCGCTCCTTCCCGCAAGAGTTTGCCCTGAGTTTGCTACTGCGGCTCCACGCCCGCGCGTTTGGCGAGGACAGCAGTCTTTTGCCGGTCTTCTTCAAGGAAGCGGGAGAATTCGCTCGGCGTGTTGAGGGCTAGCTCCAAGCCGGCGTTGGTCAACGTTCGCTGAATGAATTCCGGATCCTGATAAATCTTCACGATCTCATCGTGAAGTCTTTCAATGATGTCGCGTGGAGTTTGAGCAGGCGCGAAAAATCCATACCACGCTCTCACGCGGAGACCCTGATAGCCGGTTTCCTTCAATGTGGGTACGTCAGGCAAAAGCGGTGAGCGCGCGGTGCCTTCGACTGCGAGCGCCTTCAGGCTTCCGCTTTGAAGATAAGGCACGAGATTGCCGATGCCGGCAAATATCATCTCGACAGCGTGGGTAAGGATCGCCGTTGCGACCTCGCCGCCACTTTTATAGGGGATTGTTACGAATTTCGCCCCGGTATCCTGCTTGAATGTTTCCATGAACATCGTTGCCGTGGTCGCGGGCGAACCCCAGTTGACCCCTTCCGGCCGTTTCTTGGACAGGTCTATCAATTCCTGGAGCGTATTCACTTTCAGCTCCGGCGTGACGATGATGCCGGAGGTGATGAAGAAATTGTTGGTGATGGGGGCGAAGTCGCGCGCGGCATCGTAGCCGACGTCCTTGAATAGAAATGGCGCGTTGATCACCGTATCGTTGAGCAAGTGACAGATCGTATAGCCGTCCGGCTGCGCTTGCGCGCAGGTGCGACCGGCCAGGACGCCGCCTGCGCCGGGACGATTTTCGACGATGACCGGCTGGCCAAGACGCTTCGACAGTTCGTGGGCCAAGGGGCGTAAAGCGATGTCGCTCAAGCCGCCGGCCGGCACAGGTGAAATGATGCGAATGACCTTGGTCGGATAGTTCTCGGCTGCTCTTCCTGTCGATGCAACGGCGAGCGCAGCAAAAAGAACGAACGATCCGGCAAGAAAGTCAGGGGTGCGCATGCGTCATCCTTCAGATTAAATATGCTCGTATCCGTTCCTGCGAGGGGCGTGAACACGCGAACGCGGCAGGAGTTCGGGCGTTTCTCAAATCGTGTATCGCGCGACCACCTCGGGAATGAGCTCGATGCCAAGGCCGGGCGCGGACGGCACCGCGATCTTGCCGTTCGCCGGCTCGATCGGATTCGCGATAATCGCGTCTCTGAGCGGATTCTCGCTGATATCGAATTCGACCATGAGCGGATAGGGCGCCCTGTCGGTGTGGGGCCACACCGGCAGGCTTGCAGCAAAGTGAACGGCTGCGTTCTGCGAAATCGCGCCGCCCCAGCAGGCAACCGCGACGCGAAGATTACTGTGTGCGGCGAACTGCGCCGCGGTCTTCATCTCGTCGAAGCCGCCGCCGCCGGTGAGCGACGGCTGCACGATATCGAGCGCGCGGGCATCGATCAGTCGCTTGAAGTCGCTTGCGCCATAGTGCGCTTCGCCGGCCGCGATGCGGATTGGTGAACGCCGGCGTAGCTCGGCGTAACCCGCGATGTCGGACGGCGGGAGGGGCTCCTCGCAGAACAGGATGTTGTACGGTTCGATCTTGCGCAGGCTCTCTAGCGCGGTATCCACCGTGTAGTTGCCATTGAAATCGATCATGAGCAGCATGTCGTCGCCGATGGTCTTGCGTGCTGCACGAACCCGCTCGACGTCGGAGGCCGCGCCGGCGCCAGCCTTGATCTTCACCCCGATAAACGCGCCTGGCTTCAGCTTTGACAGCTGGATCTCGATTTCAGACTTTGGGCTCTCGGTGAAATAGCCGGTGGTCGCATAGCAAGGTATCTCGTCGCCAATCCGTCCACCGAGCAGATTGTGAACCGGAACGCCAAACGTTTTTCCGATCGCGTCATAGACGGCGATGTTGATCGCGCCAAGCGACGAGATGAAATGTCCTTGTGTTCCGAAGTGGTAAAGCCGGTTGCGGATCGCCGTTGCGACGATATTGAAATCGAACAGGCTGCGGCCGACGAAATTCGGGGTAAGCAGCTTGACGTACTCGCGCAGAACGCCTGGCGGTCCCATCGCTTCGCCAACGCCGGTGATGCCGTCACTCGTCGTGACAGTGACGATGGAGCTATTGCGACGATAGTTAATGCCGCGGGCATTACCGTAGCCCTTGCCGCGCTCCATAACATATTCGAGCGCTATAATTTCGATGCGCTCGATCTTTGTCGCGGGTCGTGCGGCAGTGTCTCGATGCATAGGATTGCCTTTCTAAAAGTTTTCTTGATCGGAACATCGCGGTAGCAGTTGTCGAGAAGCGGGAATTCGAGCGACGATCTGTCAGCGCGCCTCCTGGCGCAGCTTTGCATCCAGTGCTTTCCAGAACTCAAGTGCCGGCCGATCCGGCGTTGCTCCGACGCGAACGCCATCCTTGAACAATAGCGTCGTATCCCGTGCGGGATCGTAGCGCGGCCATTCGGGAAGGCCGGTCCCGTTCGGATTTCCGCTTGATGCGAAGTTTACCCAATATTGCGCCATGGTGTCGGCGAGCTCGCGGTCGATGTTCCGCCACGGCCAATTGCGGACGTCCAGCGTCTGAAACACGTAGGGAATGTCGGCGGTATGAAACGAACCAATCGAGGCTTCGAGGTCGCCGCCGCGTCCCGGCTGACTGGGCTTCGGCGGCACGTGACCGAAATGATAAAAATAAACGGGTGAGCTCCCGGTTTGCGTCTGCAGATTGGCCCAAGTCCAGTTTTCCCAGTTGAAGATGCGATTGCCGATCATCTTTCGGCTGTTTTGCCATGCGTCGGCATCCGAGCCGGCGGGGTAGACGCGCAGAAAGTCACCGGCCATCTCGCCGTAGTCGGCTTGCGCCCGCCGCATGTACTCGTCGAGGGTTGGAATCGGTGGTTGCGTCGAGCCTTCGTCGGCGGTCGATCCGGTAAGAAGAGGAATGTCGTTTTGCCGCGCTTGTGTAAATTCTTCCATGACTGTCCCGGGCAGGACATAGCCATCGATGATGGACCAGCCGTTCTTGCGGTCGATGCCCTTTGGGTCAGACGAGTCGTAGACGTCTTTGATAATGTTGCCCTCGTCGGGACGGCGAAATTGGATATCCCGGACCGGCATTTCGCGTAGATCGCCGATCGTTTGCGCATCGAGCGCGCGGGCAAATTCCTCGCCGGCTCGTTCGGCCGTGGGCAATCGCGCAAGGATACGACCGAAAAACGCGCCGCCGCTTTGGCCGATGGCGCGGTGGAATAGACCCTTTGCGAGAGGCGACGCCATCAGCGTGTTCACGCTCGAGGATCCGGCTGACTGGCCGAAGAGGGTGACGCAGTCGGCGTTGCCGCCGAAAGCCGCGATGTTGGTTTTGACCCAGCGGAGCACGGCGAGTTGGTCGAGCATTGCATAGTTGCCGGACGTGCCGTGCTGTTGCTCCGCGCTTAAGTCGGGGTGCGCGAGAAAGCCAAGCCGGCCGAGCCGGTAGTTCATCGTCACCACAACTGCACCGCGTCTCGCCAGCCCGCTGCCATCGAAGATCGGCAGCGCGCCTGAACCGAGGACAAAACCGCCGCCATGAATCCAGACCATGACCGGACGCTTCTCCTGTGCCGAAGGCGCGCCGGTCCAGACGTTCAGATAAAGACAGTCTTCGCTTTCGTCTTCGGGACCGAAATAGCCCACTGCATTGTCCGGGCGGTTGGGCTGTACGCACCGCGGACCGAATTCGAGCGCCGGGCGGCTACCGATCCAGCGCTGTACCGGTTGTGGTGGGCACCAGCGCAGTACGCCAAGTGGTGGACGCGCATAGGGAACGCCCTTGAAAGCGCAAACGTCGCCTTCGCTATTCCACTGACCGGTCAGGCTGCCGGATTCAATTCGGACGTCTTCAAGTTTCATATGGATTTCCTGTTGCGGAAATGCAGGCGCGAGTGGGGATTAGAGAGCGAGTTTCCGTATTGCGCCGCACGAACGTCACTTCGTCCAGCACGGTCTGACGTCCGCGTCACGAGTACGCCGTAGGTCTCGCAGCATCCGTTCTTATCGCTGCGCCAAGCGGTACCGAAAGTTCCGCAGTCATCGTGCGGTCATCTCCCCAAATTTTGCAGTTCTGCGTGCTGCGTTCGGTAGTCTAGCGAGCAGTGTCGAAAAGCCAATGCACCGCCTTGCCGACGCGCGGCAAAAGGAACAGTCTGATCGCGACAGGACGCCGGGCCGATTTACCCAAAGCGCGTCCGTCGGTTGGAAAAGGGAGGAGTCGCATCATGACAAAGCATGATGAAGGACGCCGTGCATTCCTGGTCGGTACGGCGATCGGAGCGGGCGCTGCGGCAAGCGTCGCGCTGGTTCCCGACGCTTTAGCCAAAGATCATCCGGAGCATCACGCTGCGGCGGACGCGCCCGCACCAGCGCCCATGCAAGCTCCCATGGCGGACCACGCCATGCATGCCATGAGCGGCAGCCATGGTGCGTTCTTCAACGATGACGATACCCGCACGATGACCGCGCTCACCGAACGGCTGATGCCCGGGGCGCCTGGCTTAGCAGGCGCGACCGACGCCGCTGTCACCAACTATATCGATCTCGCGCTCTCAGGTCCGTACGAATACCAACAATACTTCTATCGCTGCGGGTTGGCGCAGCTCGACATCCATTGCAAGCAAGCCTACGGCAAGGCATTCCGCCTCCTGTCTGCGGACCAGCAAGACGAGACGATCGCCGCGCTTGCGCAGGGGAAGGCAGCCGAATTCGTCTGGCCGACGGCGCAGGCGTTTTTTACCACTGTGCGCACGCACACGATGGAAGGCATGTTCGCCGATCCGATTTACGGCGGTAACAGAAACTTCGCGGGCTGGCGGCTCATTGGGTTCCCCGGCGCTCAACCGCTCTACACACCGGAGGACATGCAAAGCACAAAAGCTTTCACGCGCGAGCCGATTGTCGGCCTGCAATCGCGGGCGAAGGAGGGCTGAGCCATGGCAACCGAGAAAACCGATGTTGTGATTGTCGGCGTCGGCGCAGCCGGCGGCATTCTTGCTGCCGAGCTTGGTAAAGCTGGCATGAAAGTGGTCGGGCTCGAACGCGGTCCGAAGCTGAAAACTGAAGACTTCGAACCCCATGACGAATTGCGCTATTTCGAGCGTCAGGACCTGCGGCCCGATCCGAGGCGTGACCCGGTAACCTGGCGGCCGAACGTCAATGCGCGCGCCAACCCCATGCCGTCGCTCAACAACGGTTACCAGGCCGGTGGCGGCACGGTGCACTACGGCTCTCTGTCATGGCGCTTCCACGAAGACGATTTCCGCGTGCGCTCCAAGACCATCGAGCGCTACGGAGCCTCCGCCATACCGGACAATTCTTCGCTGACCGACTGGCCAGTGAGCTATGCGGAGCTGGAGCCTTTCTACGATAAGGCGGAGTACGAACTCGGCGTTTCGGGCAAGGCCGGCAACCTCCAGGGCAAGAAGATCGAAGGCGGCAATGTCTTCGAAGCGCCGCGTTCGCGCGAATACCCGCTTAAACCCTTGCTGGTCGATCAGTCGGCGATTTTGTTTGAGGCCGGCGCCAAAAAGCTCGGCCTCCATCCCTTCTCGTCGCCACGCGCTATCGTCTCGGAGCCTTATAATGGCAGGCCGGGCTGTACCTATTGCGGCTTCTGCCAGTCGTTCGGGTGTCACGTCGGCGCGAAGTCATCGATCCTGGTGACCAAGCTGCCGGAAGCCGAAGCCACCGGCAACTTCAAACTCATCACCGGCGCCATGTGCCATCGCGTCAACAGCGATAATACCGGCAAGGTGACGGGCGTGTCGTATTATGGTCCCGACCGCTCCGACAACACGATCGAAGCCGACATCGTTATCGTCGCGCCGTTCATCTACGACAACACGCGGCTGATGCTGCTGTCGAAGACCGAGAAATTCCCGAACGGGCTCGCCAATTCCAGCGGCCACCTTGGCAAGCACATGATGGCGCACATCATGGCGAACGTGTTCGTCACGTTCGACGATCGCTATGTCAATAACTTCATGGGGCCGAGCGCTCAGAAACATACGATCGACGACTTCAACGCCGACAATTTCGACCACTCCAGCCTCGGCTTCATCCGGGGCGCGCAACTATCGATAGGCACGCCCAACCTGCAAGGCGGTCCGATCGCGTTCTCGACCGTCGGGCCGCCGCCCGGCGTGCCGTATTGGGGCGCGGGTTATCGTGATTTCTTCGCCAAGTATTATGCGCGCCACGGCGCCATGGTGGCGCAGACCGAAAACCTGCCGTTTGCCGATCAGACCATCGATCTCGATCCGAATGTGCGCGACGCCTGGGGTTTGCCGGCGCCGCGTGTCACCTATGACTGGCGCCGGCCAAGCGAACGCGCCCGCGTCGACTTCGTGCAGAAGAAGCTGGTCGAGATCGGCCAGGCGATGGGTGGCCCGCACGTCTGGCCGACGCCCGCTAGTCCGGCGGGGGCACCCGGCGCGCACCATGAAGGCGGCACACGCATGGGCTCGGACCCGAAGGATTCCGTGGTCAACAAATACGGCCAGACTTGGGATCATCCCAATCTGTTCCTGATCGGAAGCTCGACGTTTCCGACCATGGGGACGGGATTTAATCCGACGCTGACGATCCAGGCGCTGGCTTACATGTCGGCGGATGCGATCGTGAATAAGTACCGCAAGAATCCCGGACCGCTCATCTAAGAAAATGAACCTCTCTCCGCCGCGCGGTGAGAGGTCGGATTGCGAAGCAATCCGGGTGAGGGGGCCTATCCGCGATTCTGAGCGCGGCGGAAACGCCCCCTCATCCTACCCTTCTCCCCGCATGCGGGGAGAAGGAGGAGTTCGCCGCCTTCAAAGAGGAATGCGCCGTCATTTCACATCCGGATAAAGTCCCGAGGCCTTCACTACAGAAAGTCCTTCGGCGCGATCGGCAACCAGTTCCTTGCCGAACTGCTCGGCCAATTCCAGGTTCGGCGTCAGCCCGCGGCTGATCAGGAATTTCTGCTGAAAGTCCGGTTTCGATTCCACCGCGACGATGGCCTTGTTCAGCTTGTCGATGATCGGCTGCGGCGTGCCGGTCGGCGCCATGATGCCGAAGAACGTTGCTGAAATATGCTGGGTATAGCCGGCTTCCTTGAACGTCGGGATTGTCGGATCCATCGGCGAGCGTTCATCGCCGTCGATGGCAAGTCCGACGATTGTACCCGCCTGGATGTAGGAAATCAGATTGCCAATGCCGAAGATCGCAATCTGCGTCGTGCCGTTAAGCATGGCGTTGACGGCATCGCCACCGCCTTTGAACGGCAGGCGTACCACGTCGGTACCGTTCTTCTGGTTGAAATCCTGCATGAAGGCGACCTTGGAAAGGGACGCCGCCATATAGTTGAAGGTGCCGGGTTTGGATTTGATCAACGCGGCAAGCGCAGGAAAGGTCTTGGCGCCCAGCGCCGCATTCACCGCAAACATCTGCGTCAGGTAGTAGGGCCGCGCGATCGGCACCAAGGCCTTGGACGGATCAAAGTCCGCACCGGGCAGGAACGGGTTAATGACGAGAGCCTGGTCGGTGATGATGCAGATGGTGTAGCCGTCGGGCGTGGCGTCAGCGCAGGCTTTGGCGCCGACCGTGCCGTCGGCGCCGGCGTGGTCCTCGACCACGATCGAGGTATTGAGCATCGGGCCGAGCTGATCGCCCAGCGCGCGCATAAACAGATCGCTCAACCCTCCGGGGCCTTGCGACGCGATGGCATGGATCGGTCGCGATGGATAGTCGTCGGCGAAGGCTGTCAAGGATGGCGCCAGAAATCCAACGAGCGCGACAGCGAGCGTCCAGCGATGCATGATTTTCTCCCGTTAAGGCAGGCTTTTTGACTGCTGGACTATGCGGTGACAAGCCCCTCCGCGACATGCGGCGTAATCGCGCAAATCTGCACCTCGGCATGTGTGCTGGCGCAAACTGGCTCTGTTCACTAACCTTGGCGGCAATTGAAATGGAGCCGGGCCATGAAGCGTAGCATTGATCGTATTCTCACCACCCACGCCGGAAGCCTGTCGCGGCCGGCAAATCTTGTCGCCATGAGCAAGGAGGTCGCTGCCGGCCAAAAACGCAGCGACGATCCGGCCTTCACGAGCGTGCTGGCCGCGTCGGTGGCTGACGTGGTGAAGAAACAGCGCGAGCTTGGCATCGACATTCCTGACGACGGCGAATTCGGCAAGCCGGTTGCCGGCAATTACGACTATGGTGCCTGGTGGAATTACGCCTTCGCCCGGATGTCGGGATTTTCACCGGCCGGCACCGCCGCTGCCGCCACTCATGAGCAGCATAAGAAATCGAGCGTCGCCGATCTGGCTCTGACATCGTTTGCCAACCGCCGCGACTGGCAGACCTTCGCCGAGTTCTACCAGGATCCTGAGTTCGAGCGGCGGCCTCCTCGGAAGCTCGGCGCGCCGTCCGGTCGGACGGCCGACCTGTACCGGCCCGATCAAATATACCGGGCACGCCGCGCTGCAAGCCGACATTGCTAATTTGAAAAAGGCGATGGCGGCGAGTGGTGCCGAAGAAGGCTTCATGTGCTCGATCGGACCCGGCAGCTTCGCCCGCAGCGCTGACGTCTATTACAAGACCGAGGAAGAATTCCTGTTCGCCGCGGCAGATGCGATGCATGACGAATACAAGGCCATTGTCGATGCCGGCATCGTTTTGCAGATCGACGATCCGAGCCTGCCCGACAACTGGGACATGATCAATCCGGAGCCGCCCCTCAAGGAATTCAAGAAGTTCGAGGCGGTGCGCATGGAGGCCATCAATCACGCCATTCGTGGCCTGCCGCAGGATCGCATCCGTCTGCATATTTGCTGGGGCAGCTGGCATGGTCCGCACACCACCGATATTCCGCTCGCCGATATTGTCGATCTGGTGCTGAGCGTGAATGCCGGCGCTTATTCTGTGGAAGCGGGCAATGTCCGTCACGAGCACGAGTGGCGGGTGTGGCAGGACGCCAAGCTGCCGGATGGCAAGTTGCTCATTCCCGGCGTCGTCAGCCACGCCACCAATATTGTCGAGCATCCGCAGGTGGTCGCCGACCGCATTGTGCGTTACGCCAAAGTTGTCGGGCGCGAGAATGTCATCGCCGGTACCGATTGCGGTCTCGGTGGCCGCATCCATCCGCAGATCGCCTGGGCAAAGTTGCAGGTGCTGGCGGAAGGCGCGCGGCTCGCGACCAAGGAATTGTGGGGCTGACCGCACAATATACTCAGCCATATTGCGAAAGTGGTTCGCGCGCGCCGTCCTGTCACAAGGCCGATGACATCCCCGGTCGCGACCTGTCATAATTCCGTTGGCGACCGCGATAATCAGGTTCAATCAGGGAGGTCACTTTGACTAAGTACACGTGGGATCACATTCATCTGCGTACCGCCGATCCGGAAGCCATGGCGAAATGGTTTGAGGAAAAGCTGGGCGCCGAGGTGATCCGCACCATGCAGCAAGGCAAGCCGCGCATCGACCTCAAGCTTGGCGGCGCCAGTATCTTCATCGCGCCGGTCGCCAGCGGCGACGGGACCAATGCGGCCCCGGCTATCCCCTATCGCGGCCTTGACCACTTTGGGCTTTCCGTGAGCGGTATTGACGAGATTGCGGCGGACCTGAAGAAGAAGGGCGTTGAGTTCACCCGCGAGCCGACTACCGTGCGGCCTGGCACCCGCGTCTGTTTCATCAAGGCGCCGGAAGGCGTGTCGATCGAACTTCTCGACCGCAACGTCTAACGGATTCCCAAACGGAGAGTATCTAATGTTGGAGCTTTATTACGCACCCGGCGCTTGCTCGATGGCGTCACACATCGTCCTTGAGGAAACCGGCGAGAAATACACACCGACAAAGGTCGATCTCGCCGGCGGCGAGCAGCGCACTGAAGCCTATTTGAAGATCAACCCGCAGGGTCGCGTTCCCGTCCTGCGTCTCGACGACGGTTTTCCGCTCGCCGAGAACACTGCGATCCTGCCCTATCTCGGCAAACGGTTTGGCTATTGGCCGAAGGATGCGACGGCGGACGCAAAAGCGCTGTCCATGATCGGGTTCTTCGCCGGAAGCGTGCACCCGGCGCACGCCCATGTCGGGCGGCCGGAGCGCTACACCGCGGATCAATCCGCGTTTCCGGGTATCAAGGAACAGGGTCTCAAGTCCTATCACGGCTATCTGAAGCAGATCGATGGCATGCTGGCGAACCGCGAATGGCTGCTCGACAGCTACTCAGTGCTCGATCCCTACGCCTTCGTCTTCTATACGTGGGGCGTGCGCCGCGAACTGCCGATGGGCGAGTTGAAGAACTACACGGCCCACAAGGACCGCATGCTCAAGCGTGAAGCGGTCGGGCGCGTGGCAGCCGACGAGAAGGTCAAGGTGTAACAATTATTCCGTCACCCTGAGGTGGCCGCCACAAGCGCATAAACGCGCTGATGGCTCACACCTCAGGATGACGCGTCGGTTCAGGTGACCGGCTCTTCGAACTTGAAGCCGATCTTCTGCAGGCCTTCGAGCGCGCTCTTGCCGTATTCGGTCTCGATCTCTTTCGCCAGTGACGGCGCATAGGAGATCGGGTCGACCTGTTCGTCGGTTTCCGGAACGATCATCACCAGCAGCCGGCCGGGTTCGTCCGAGACGTTACGGAAGCTGCGGTTCTCGCCGCGCGGCACCGAGATCATGTCGAGCGGATCGAGCACGAGCTTGTGCTCGCCGTTGTCGCCCCAGGCGATCTCGAACCGGCCGGCGAGGCACATGAAGTTCTCGACGGTGTTGAGATGCCGGTGCAAGCCGGGGCCGTTGCCGGCTTCGCATTCCGCAATGGTCACGATCAGGCCGCGCGGGCCTTTGACCGGTGCGCCGGCGCTGCGGCCCTGATAATCGGCCGGCGCCATCACCGGGAATACCTTCCGGGCAGTGATCTTCTCCACCGCACCCGGCGGAATGCCGTGGGCGTCGAAATTCTGCGTCTGGTAGCTCTGCAGCTTGCTGAAACGGGCGACGCGCTTTTCCATCGCCTCGGGGCTTAGCGTTTTCGTGCTCATGGCGGCTCCTCCGGTTTTGCCGTCATTATTTGCGTCATTCCGCGCCTTGTCGAGCGGGGCGATCGCACTACAATCGCACAAACAGAACAACGAACAGTTCGGGACTGGGGAAGGAACGACAATGAGGAAGCTTGCAGCCGCGTTTGCGGCATTACTCGGCTTTTGGTGTCTGGCGATGGCGCCAGCCGCCGCGGAAGATTGGCCGACGAAGCCGATCCACATGATCGTTCCGTATCCCGCCGGCGGTGGCACCGACGTCGTCGCGCGGATCATGGCGGATCATGTCTCCCAAATTTTGGGCCAGCCGATCTATGTCGACAACCGCGGCGGCGCGAACGGCGCGATTGGCTTGACGGCTCTCAAGCAGTCCGAGCCCGACGGCTACACGATCGGCTTTACCGCCGACACATCGATGACGGTCAATCTCTATCTCTACAAGGATCTCGCCTACAATGCGCTGAAGGACTTCATCCCGATCTGCACGGCGGTTCGCCTGCCGGGAATGTTGGCCGTCAATAAATCGTTTCCCGCAAACAATATCGCCGAGTTGATTGCGCTCGCGAAACAGAAGCCGAACGGCATTGCCTACGGCTCGGCCGGTGTCGGAAATTTCAGCCATTTGGCCATGGTGCTGTTCACCGACGCGACCGGCACTCAGATGCTGCACGTGCCTTACAAGGGAACCGGGCCGGCTGCGCTCGGCATCATCGGTGGCGAAGTGCAGGTCGAGTTCAACAATGTTGCGACGCTCTTGCCCTACGTGAAGGACGGCAAGCTCAAGGTGCTTGCCGTTGCCGAGCCGAAGCGCATGCCGGAATTTCCGGACTGGCCGGCGGTGGCCGAAACCGTTCCGGGCTTCGAAATGGCGCCGTGGGTTGGCATGGTCGCACCGGCCGGCACGCCGAAGCCGATTGTCGATAAATTGACGGCGGCGATGCAGAAGGTTCTTGGTGATCCTGCGGTCGTGAAACAGTTCGCCGATCAACAACTCACTGTCATGGCGCTGCCGCAGGACAAATTCACTGCGCTGATCCGGGCGGATCAGCAGAAATGGGACAAAGTGGTGAAATCGGCTGGCATCAAAATGGAATGAATCCAATCTCTGGCGCTATTGAACGCTGCTCCAGGCAATAGCCCGTCAAAAGTACCTTAAGCATTGCATTGCGGGCATCCCTGCCTCGGCGCGTAATCTATCGTTGCACTGCAGCATCGCCAGTATAGTGCGGCGGTGATTCCGTAATGAGCAGTGGGCGGGCCGCTGCGCTCGACAGTGCAGCCCAAGCGCGCCCTTTTGATGAAAGCAATCCCTTGAACGTCAGGCCGTCGATTGAAACCGCGGCGCCGCAGCCGGCGCCCGCACCGCGATCCTTTGCAGCGATGCGTCATCGCGGCTTTCGCGCGCAGTTCTTCACCTATGTCATCGCGATGATGGCGGACAATATCGAGCACGTCATCAGCTACTGGATGCTGTACCAGAAATTCCATTCGCCGGCGTTAGCAGGTTTCGCCGTGCTGTCGCACTGGCTGCCGTTCCTGCTGTTTTCGGTCGCATCGGGCGCGCTCGCCGACAGGTTCGATCCACGTCGTCTTATTCAGTGCGGCATGGGGCTGTTCATCACGGCGTCGCTCGGTTGGGGTTATTTCTTCATCACCGGTACGTTGCAGATGTGGCACGCCATGGTTCTTCTGGTGATCCATGGCTGTGCCGGTGTACTGTGGCAAACGCCGAACCAGCTTCTTTTATATGACGTGGTTGGTCCTGCCGATCTGATGAGCGCGGTCCGGCTCAACGCCATGGCGCGTTATGTCGGCGTGCTGATCGGGCCCGCGGTCGGCGGCGTCATCCTGCTGGCGCTCGGGCCGGCACACGGCATTTTTCTCAACACGTTGTTCTATCTGCCGCTGGTGATCTGGCTGATCAAGGCACCTTATGGGCCGCGTTTCCGTAAAGGTGCGCCGCCACCGCCGCGCGCGGTGCGTGGCCTGGCGGATATCGTGCAGACGGCGCGCGACATTCGTGGCTTTCCGATTATTGTCTCGATGACCGCGCTTGCCGGCCTTTCCTCATTCGTGCTCGGCAATGCCTATGGCGCGCAAATGCCAAACTTCGCCCATGACCTTGGTCATGGCGATCCAGGCGTCTCCTACAGCATGCTGCTTGCCGCCGATGCCTCAGGCGCTTTCGTTGCCGGTCTGCTGCTGGAAGGCCGCAACCTGCTGGCGCCAAAGGCGCGCACCGCCATCATCCTCGCCATGTTATGGAGCTGTGCGCTGACCGGTTTTGCACTGGCGACCAATTACTACGCCGCGCTGGCGCTGTTGTTCACTGCGGGCTTCTTCGAACTGTCGTTCAACGCAATGGCGCAGACCCTCGTGCAGGTTAATGCGCCGCTCGACGTGCGCGGCCGCGTTATCGGCCTGTTCAATATGGCGAGCCTCGGCCTGCGCGCCTTCAGCGGCGTATCGGTCGGCCTCGTCGGCAGCCTGATCGGCGTGCACTGGTCGCTGGCGCTGTCGGCGCTGGTGATGCTGGGGATCGCCAGCGCGCTGCTGGCGTTGCCGTAGAAGGGGCCTGTTATGCGAGCGCCAGTTGGAGCATGATCTTTTCGGAAAACCGGAAGTCCACCCTCGGATCAAGTCCGAGGGCAGGCTTTTTCCGGATCATGCTCTAAGGTTTTACGTTCGCGCTAAGCCAATCGATCGCGGCCTGAACGCCGCCTTTGCCGTGCGGAATATCGAGCGCGTCGAGTCCCATTTCGACGACACCGAGCGTACCAAGTATCATTGGCGCGTTGACATAGCCCATATGGGCAATGCGGAACGCCTTGTCTTGCAATTCGCTGAGGCCACGGCCGAGTACAACTCCGCATTTGGTTTCGCAATAGTCGCGCAACCGGTTTGGATCGAACGGAGGCTTCATCAGGATTGTCGTCACCGTGTCGGACCGCTCGGCGGGTGCGAGCACATTGAACGCGATGACCTTGCCGGTCTGCCACGAGCCGACCGCTCGGCGCACCGCTTCCGCTAACAGGCGGTGCCGCAGAAAGGCATTGTCCAGACCTTCCTCGAAAAGCAGATCAAGCGCCTTGCGCAACGCATAAATAAGGTGCTCGGGCGGCGTACCGGCGTATTTGCGGTAGTGTGTATCGGTGTCGCGGGCCGTCCAGTCCCAATAGGGCGTGCGCAGACCGGCGGTGCGATGCACCGCCCGGGCCCGGTCGCTGGCGGCGACGAAACTGAGGCCCGGGGGCGACATCAAGCCCTTTTGCGATCCCGAGATTGCAACATCCACGCCCCACGCATCCATTTCAAACGGTACGCAGCCGAGCGAAGCCACCGCATCGACCATGAGCAGCGCGTCATGCCCCGCGCTTTTGATCGCTTGTCCGATCGCCTCGATATCGTTGGCGATGCCGGTGCTGGTCTCGATTTGGACCGAAAGGATCGCCTTGATCGCGCCGACTTTGTCGTCGCGGAGCCGCCGTTCGACGTCCGCTGGCGATATGGCGCGGTGCCAGTCGCCGCCGAGAATCTCGACGTCAATACCCATTCGCTTTGCGGCGTCTCCCCATTCGAGTCCGAACCGGCCGCTCGCAAGCACCAGAATCCTGTCGCCTTTGCTCAATACATTGGTGAGGGCGGCTTCCCATGCGCCGTGACCGTTAGCGATATAGATGTAGGTCTGTCCTGTCGTACCGAACAGTCGCTTAAGGTCTCGCAAGAGCGAGTCGGTCAGTTCGACGAGCGGCGGCGAATACAATTCCACCGCCGGACGTTGCATTGCCTGCAATACTTCGTCCGGGATTGTTGTCGGTCCTGGAACTGCGAGAAATTCGCGCCCGGTGCGAACTGTCATGGCGTGGTTGTCATGGCGTAGTGGTCATGGCGCAGCCGTCCTGGCGCTCACATATTACCGTGGCCGCGCTTGATAGTCTGGCGGATCACCGGCGCCGTAACCTTGTCCGAGATCTGAATATTCCAGATTTCGCTTTCGCCCTGCGCCGTGAAGTCAGCAAACAGCTTCGGGATTACCGACACATCCCGAATCTCGTGGCCGCGCAGGCCGAAGCCCTGCGCGATTTTTTCGAGCGGGGGTCGGCCGAATACCGCCAGGCTATCGTCGATGCCGTCGGCGCGCAGCTTGTGAAACTCCGAGCCGTATCCGCCGTCGTTCATCGCGCAGATCAGGATGCGATATCCCTGACGCTTGAGCGTCTCGAGTTCCTGGATATGGAACAGGAGCCCGCCGTCGCCTTCGAACAGCACGATCTTGCCGTCGCGGCCTTGCCGGCGCGCGGCCGCAACCCCGAGCGCATACGACAGGCCGTTGCCGACCGCGCCGAATTCACGGACCGTGGTGTAGCGCTCCGCCGGCCTGCCGCGCATCTGGGTGTTGAAATAGGCCTGGTGGCCGCCGCCGACGACACAGTCCCAATCTTTTGGCACGACCGCGTCGATGGCGCGGATCACTTCGCGCGGATCGAGAACCCCAGGCTCGATGTCGAATGCCATCGAGTCTGCCGGTTCGGTCGCGATACGGTGCGCGAGCTCCTTCGAGCGTATCATCGCCGCCGTCGGTTTGCCGGCGCCCAGCTTCTTGTCGAGACCGGCAAGGATAGCCTCGACCCCGGCGCGCGCATCCGATCTGACGTAAAGGTCGGCGGCCTTCTGCCCGTCGCGCAAGCCGCGTGGGGCATCGTCGAGCTGGATCTTGTAAGCCTTTCCCCAGTAGTGCCCGCCACCGACGTAGTAGGAGAGGCTGGTGCCGACCGCGAGCACAAGGTCCGCGAACTCGTACATCTCTCGACCCAGTGACGTGAAGTAGCTGCCGGTGGTGCCGAGCCCGAACGGCTGGTCGTGGAACAGACCGCGCGCTGGCAGCGTGTTGGAGAGGAGCGCGCCGCAGCGATCGGCGAGCTTGATCGCCGCATCACGCGCGCCGGACCACAGCACGCCGCGGCCACCGAAGATGATCGGCCGTTTTGCCGCGGCGAGCCGCTCGACAGCTTCGGCTATGAGCTCGGGATCGGGCTGCATGCGCCCGACCTTGGGCTGGTACATCGCCGAGGTCTCGTAGGGCTGGTTGGCCATATATTCGACCTTCTGCAGGTCGTAGGGAATGCCCAACACCACCGGGCGCCGCTCGTACTTGGCGATGTGAAACGCCTCGCGCACGTAGTCCATCATGCGCGGCACGCTATGCGCGGCGATGTAATGCGCGCCGGTCGCCGTCACCAGCGGCGCCTGGTCGATGTACTGGTTGTAGAACTTGGCGTTGATCGGCAACTCGCCGGCGAACACCACCATCGGCAGGCGGGCGCGAACCGCGGCCGGCAGCGCCGTCATCAACTGGGTCACGCCAGGGCCGCACGTGACCGAGGCAACAGCGAGCTTGCCGGTTGCGACGTTGTAGGCTGTCGCCGCCGCTACGCTAACGTGCTCATGCCTGACGTGGACCGTATGCACGCCCGGCAGTTTGGCAAAGGCGGTGGACCAGTGCATGTTGCCATCGCCCATCAGGACGAACTGCGTGTCGACTCCCTCCGCAAGGAACGCTTCGGCGAGGGCCTCGTAGAGTTTGGGCATGGGCGCGGTTCTTCTTTGATTATGAGTTGATCCAGTGCGCAGCGGCCCAGCTTAGGAAAGATGCTTTTTGGCAGCAAGTGTGGGGTGAAGCCCGTCAGGGCCGTTGCGCGATAATCGTGACCGGTGAACGGGCGCTGTCGTCGGCCGGGCCATTGCGGGTGGTGATGATCGTGATGGCATTACCCGAGATCTTAAGCTCTCCCTGCCAGCGATCGCCGAGGATAACGCTGCGCACATTGGTCAGGTTGATGCGCTGATAGACCTTGCCCTCGATGTCGTAGCCGCGGGCCGCGGCGACATCGACGATGTGAAGCGTATAGAACGTGCCGGAGCCGCCGCCGTTATAGCTCGCGATAACGACAACCAGCCCATTCTGTGTCGTGCCCCAGAATGAATAGCCGGTCGTTTCCAGGACGGCGTTGTTCGGACCGAGCTTGGTCTGGGTGATGGTGCTGCCGTCCTTCTTGATCGCGTCAAAGTAGAGGTTGCTGCCGATGGCCGCGGCGGCATCGATGGTGACCCAGATGGCCCCGGAATCCGCGAGGTCGCCGTCGCCAAAGTCGCGGAATATTTCCGGCGGAATGGGCTGGCCTTGAATGGTGAGGCTGTGCCGGACTTCGGCAACCAACGCAGCGGCCGAACTGGGCGATGCGCTTTGATCGGCGGCGCTCGCTGCAGGTGGTGTGCCCGTACCCGCCGCGATCATCAATACGACGGCAGATAAAGCCCGCGAAATCAGTTGGAGCCTTGGCATAAAGTGAACTTTGCGGGCCGTGTTCGCGACCAAATGATGGCTCATCAAACTATAAAACAGGTTCGGCTAAACCATGAGGAAACAAGAACGGTCAATGCGCTGTGAGACCACGGTTTTGTCGCGCCGAGGCGCGGTATCGTTCATTGTGTTTGCCGCCGCGTTCGGCGCCAGCCGCACCGCTTTTGCTGCAGGGGGCAGCCCCAGCGATGTGGTCGTCGCGATTTATAAGGCCGCGGCCGGTCCCGGTGGCAAGTATGACGACGGCACCTCGGTTGTTTTCGATCCGTCGACGCGCAGGCGTTTCCTGTCGAAGAAACTCCAGGCTGAGATTGCCGCCATGCTCAAGCGCACAGCCAAGGGCGATGAGCCTGATCTGGATTTCGACCCGGTATGCGCCTGCAACGATCCGAGTGTCGAGGATCTGAAGATCACTCCCGAAAGCGAGACCGACACGCAGGCTGCCGTTGGCGTCACTTTTCAGGCGCACGACGAAAAGGATCCCATCGTGCTGCGCTACCTGTTGGTGAAAGAGGGCGGCGTGTGGAAAGTCGACGACATCATCTCGACCGGCAAGGACAAGTGGCAGGTGAGCAAGATCGTGACCGGCAAATGCCCGAACTGTTGACCAGAGCATGATCCGGAAAAGCCTGCCCTCGGACTTGATCCGTGGGTGGATTTCCGGTTTTCCGAAAAGATCATGCTCCAACTGGAAATCTAGTGCCGCCGCAAAAAATCGAGGACGATGTCGTTGAAACGGCCGGGCTGCTCCCAGGTCATCGCATGACCGGCATCGTGAATGACGGCCCATTCGTGATTGCGCAGATGCGCAGCCCAGATGCGCATCAAGCCGGGCGGCGCCAGAAGATCGGCATCCGCGGCAATGACCAGCGTCGGCGTCGGGACCGATGCGATCTTCGCTAATGTGTTCGGCGTGCGCATAGACGGTTGAAAGCCCGCACCGGGTTGCCGTGCGTGCTCGTCGATCTCGATCCAGCGTTTGACACCTTCCGGATTCGCGCCGCGGTACGATGGTCCGATCTCGCGGTAGTGCGATGACAAATCGCGGATTCCGGGAATGGCGATGCGCGCAATGAAGTCGGCAATTTCCTTGTCCTGAATCATGCAAGTGCTGGCGCCGACGATCAGGCTGCGCAATCGCTCTGGCTGCCAGGCCGCATAGTCCATCGCAATAAATCCGCCGCCGGCGACGCCAAGTAGATGAAAGCTATCGAGCTTGAGGTGGCCGACCAGCGCATCGAGATCCTCGGCGATGCTACGCGGCTGCGCGCCCGGCTTGTTGTCGGCAAAGCTTTTGCCCCAGCCGCGGCGGTCGAACGCAATCACCCGATATCCGGCCTGTGACAGCGCGGCGATCTGCGGCTCCCACGTTTCGCTGGTGCCGGTGTTCGGGTGCAGCAGCATGACCGGCTCACCCGCACCGCCGGTGTCGATGAACCAGAGTTTGACGCCGGGCAGTTGCGCGTGTGCGCCACTGTGCGTGTTAGCCGCATTGCCTTGCATAATCCTTACGCTCCACGTGTACCGGCCGCGCTGGCGCAACCGCGGAGGCTAAACTACCATCGGCCAAAGGCCGCACAACAATAATGGCGCGTTTGGGGGAGAACGGAATGACCGGTCATCGGGGGCTGTTGCACAGAAGCCTGTTTGCGTCGTTTGTCGCGACGACATGCGTTGTGTTCCTTGCGTCGCACGCCGATGCGCAATCTTATCCGTCGCGGCCGATTCGGGTCATTGTGCCGGCGTCGGTCAGCACGCCGCCCGACATCATCGCCCGCATCGTCGTCAATGCCGTCAACGAAAGCGAGGGCTGGAATATGGTTGTTGAGAACCGGCCCGGCGCCGGACAGGTGCTTGGCGTACGTGAAGTGCTCAAACAACCTGCCGACGGCTATACGATCCTCACCGTTGGTTTCCCGCTCACGGTTTCGCAGACGCTCGTGCCTGACGCCAATTTTGACCTCAACACCGACTTCGCACCGGTTTCGCAGCTCGCGATTTCCGGCAACGTCCTGGTGGTAAATCCGAACACGCCGGCGAAAACGGTCGGCGAGCTTGTGCAATACCTGAAAGCCAATCCTGACAAGGGGACGTTCTCGTCGGGCGGTGTCGGTACGCCGGCCCATATTATTGGCGAGCTGTTCAAGCTGAAAACCGGCGTGCACACGACGCATGTGCCCTACACGGAATTTCCGCGCGCCATCTCGGATCTGCTGCAAGGGGTCAATACCTATCAGTTCATGGCGGTAGCGCCCGTCCTTGGCTTCATCGGATCCGGCCAGCTTCGCCCACTGGCCGTGACAACGGCGAAGCGCCTGCCGCAATTGCCCGATGTGCCAACCCTCGCCGAAGCCGGCTATCCCGAGCTGACAAGCTTTGACTGGGTCGGCTTATCCGTGAAGGCAGGTACGCCGCCCGAGGTGATTGCCCGCCTCAATGGCGCCGCCAATAAAGTTCTCAAAGAGCCAAAGGTGGCTGAGGCCTTCGAGAAAGTTGGATCGGAAGCCGCCGGTGGCACGCCCGGTCAGCTTGGCGATCTGGTGAGATCGCAAGTGGCGCTATGGGCCAAAGTCATCGATGAAGCCGGGCTGAAGGTCCAGCAATGAACGGCAATAGCGCGTGAGGGTGAATTCACGATGGAGAATGCAACGGCCCGGGATGCCGATTAGGCCTGGGGCCTACCGCTTATTGTGCTGACGGTGATATTCCATGTGATCGGCCACGGCTTATTCAATGTCGGGTCGACGAATTCCTGGCAAAAATAAAAGATCATTGACGCTATGACTTCGTCTTTGTCACGGTGATGGGCGTCACCACGATGTGGGTGCTCGAGCGGCGCTGCGGTCATCGTTCAAAGCAATAGCGTGATTTCCTTCGCGCCGCCGCTGCACTAACATCGCCGCAACGGAACACAGGGTACCAATGCCGGGACGGGTCGAGGGGAAAGTTGCGCTGGTCGTCGGGGCCGGCTGCGTCGGCCCGGGCTGGGGTAACGGCCGGGCCTCCGCTGTTCTGTTTGCGCGCGAGGGCGCTAAGGTCTTCGCTGTGGACAAGAATCCGGATTCGATGACCGAGACAGTCGCCCGCATCGGCAACGAAGGCGAAATCACAACCTATGCCTGCGACGCGACCGATGACGGCCAGGTGAAAGATATGATCGACGCGTGCCGCAAGACGTACGGCCGCATCGATATCCTCCTCAACAATGTCGGCGGCTCGGCGGCGGGTGGTGTTGCCGAAATGTCGGTCGAGACGTTCGACAAGCAGCTCGAATACAATCTCAAAAGTGTCTTTCTCGCCTGCCACCACGTCATTCCGGTCATGATAGAGCAGGGTGGCGGCGGCGCTATCGTCAATACGGCGTCGGCGTCGGGAATCAGCTATTCGGGTTCGCCGCAGGTGGGTTACGCCTCATCCAAGGCCGCCGTCATCCAGTTTTCCCGCGTCACCGCCGTGCAATATGGCAAGCATCGTATCCGGGTGAATACGGTGATACCGGGTCAGATGCATACACCGATGGTGGAGGCGAGGCTTGCGGGGCAGCGCGCCAGCGGCGATGTGGAGAGCTTGCTGAAATCCCGCGTCGATCGCATCCCGCTCGGTTTCGCCGGCGATGGGCGCGATACCGCGGCCGCAGTACTGTTCCTCGCTTCCGACGAGGCGCGGTTCATCACCGGCACGGAAATCGTGGTTGACGGCGGCATGACTGTGCGCTGTGACTGAGTTCGTAAAAAGAGATAAAGAGAACAATGCCCATCGATCCGGACGATCTGACCCCGACCATCCCGCCGCACGACACAAATCCGAAAAAGCCGAACATCACGCTGCCGCCGTTGTCGTGCGATTCGCACTTCCACTTATTTGGGCCGCACAGTGAGTTTCCTTATTCGCCGACACGGCCATTCACGCCGACCGATGCAGGCAAGGCAGATCTGTTCCGGTTGCATGAGTTCCTCGGCATTCAGCGCGGCGTGTTCGTGCAGTCGACCGCCCACGGCACCGATAACCGGGTACTGGTCGATTTTCTCAAGGCCGGCCAGGGGCGTTACCGCGGCGTGGCACTGCTCGATCCGAAAACGCCGGACGACGAGGTGGAGCGCCTCGACGACGCCGGCGTACGCGGGGTGCGGTTGCACTGGTATTTTCCCCACGGCGGTGCGCCGCGTCCGCGTGATGAAATGCTCAAGATCATCGAGAAGGCTTCGGACTATGGCTGGCATGTCGCCAATCATGTCGGAGGCAGCGGCTTGGTGGATTATTACGACTTCATCGCCGCGATCGAGGCCCCCGTGGTGATCGATCACATGGGACGCATCGACATCAACGAAGGTCTCAATGGGCAGCCGTTTCGCAGGCTGCTGCGGCTGCTCGACCGTGGAAATTTTTGGGTGAAGCTTTCCGGTGCTGACCGCATCACCAAGCACCCGCACTCCTACGCCGAGGCGCTGCCGTTCGCGCAGGCGCTAGCCAAGCACGCGCCCGAGCGCATCGTCTGGGGTACCGACTGGCCGCATCCGAACCATAAGCCCGGTGAGGTGCCCAACGATGGCGAGCTGGTCGACCTGATCGCCGAAATCGCGCCGGACACGAGAACGCGCCAGCTCATGATGGTCGATAATCCGGCCCGGCTGTTCGGATTTTGATCGCTAATTGCTTCGCCGGCCTGCGTCACGCTATTGGGGCGTGACGCCACTCGCTTGCATGATCGCGCGCCACTTTACGATTTCGCTCGCAAGATAAGTGCGCATATAGGCAGGCGTTCGACGCTCGGGCGCCACCGGCGTTGTCGCAACTGCGCGCAAGCGCTCCTGCACGGATGGCGTATCGAGCGCAGCAACGATCGCGGCATTGAGCTTATTGACGATCGGCTCCGGTGTGCCTTTGGGCAGGAAGAAGCCCATCCAGTAATAGCCATCGACGACATTGAGACCCTGTTCCTTGGCAGTCGGCAGATCGGGCAGCAATGAAGACCGTTCGGCGGTGAGGATCGCGAGCGTGTTGACCTGTTTGTTGTTGATGAAGGGGATCGCGCCGACCGCGAGTGGACAGTAATAGTCGAGATTGCCGCCAATCATGTCGGTGAAGGCTTGCGCCGAGCTGCGATAGGGGACCGCCGTGACTTTCGCGCCGATTGCGGCGTTCAAAAGATAGCACGCGAGATAGGGGCCCGACCCGACGCCAGTCGAGCCGAACTGCATTTTCACCTGATTGGCTTTCAGATACGCGGCGAAGTCTTTCAGGTTGGTTGCCGGGATGGCGGTTCGGGTGATCAAGATCAGCGGCTGTTCGACGGCGAGCGCCACCGGCTCGAAATCGGCAACGGTGTCATACGGCAGCTCTTTGAACAGCGACTGACTCTGCGCGAAGGTGTCGACCGCGCCGAGGATCACCTGATAGCCGTCGGGTGCGGCTTTAGCGATGCGGCTTACTGCAATTGTGCCGCCAGCGCCGCCGAGATCTTCGACGATCATCGGCTGGCCGAGGATTTCGGAAACTCGGCCCGCGATGATACGCGCCACCGTATCCGAACCGCTGCCCGGTCCGAATGGAACCGTGAGCGTAATGGGACGGGAAGGCCAGCCTTGCGCGCCGGCGGGACTTAGGCCTAACGCCAATGCACAGGCCGTTATCAGGCCAATCACGCCTGCGCGCACGTTTTCCCCCGGCTTTATAATTTCAGCAGACCACCTTACCGCAGGTGTTCATGGCATCAACTATGGCCTGAAGGTGGTAGCGGCCGGGATAGCCGACCAACGCGACGCCGCCGATGATGAACGAGGGCGTGGCGGCAAGGCCGAGTTCGTTGCCGAGTTGAAGATGGTTTTTCATCTGCTCGGTGACTTCGTCGCTGTCGCCGACGGCGAGCAGCTTTTTGGCATCAAGGCCGAGGCCGCGCGCGATGTCGAAGGCCCGGTTGCCATCCATGGGGCCGCGCTGGGCATACACCTTGCGGTGGAACGCATAGAATTGCTTCGGTGTGCCGAGCTTGGCCACCGCAAGCTCGATACGGCCTGCCTGTATCGAAGGAATACCGAGCACCGGAAACGGCACCAGTACGAGGCGCAGCTGCGGATCGAGGTCGACCATGTCGGCAATGTCCGTAGAGGCGGCGCGGCAGTACGGACAATTAAGATCGTAGAACTCGACCAGCGTGATCTTGCCGTTCGGATTGGCTGCAACCACGACACCCGGCAGCCGATCGATCGGCCCCGGCAGTTTGACGGTATGATTGGCGAGCCGATCGCCGTTATCGGCGGTCAACGGGAATTCCGACACCACGTCGGTCGAGGGATCACGCTCCTGCGCGGAGGCCGGCGCCTGCAGAAAAGCAGCGACGACCACCGCGAGAATTGAAAAATGTTTCATCATCATTGTGCAACAACGCCCGCGGGGGCGGTTTCCAGGTTGAACGCAGCGGCAAATAGAGCCCGCGTATAATCGGTTTGAGGATTTTTGAACAGGTCGGCGGCGTTGCCGGTCTCCACCACCTTGCCGTGGCGCATCACCACGAGGCGGCTTGCCAGTGCGGCAACGACGCGGAGATCGTGCGAGATGAAGAGATAGGTGAGGTTGCGCCGCTTTTGCAGGTCGCGCAGCAGATCGACCATCTGGGCCTGGATCAGCATATCGAGCGCGCTGGTCGGCTCGTCGAGTACAACGAATGTCGGCTCCAGCACGACGGCGCGCGCTACCGCGATGCGCTGGCGCTGGCCGCCGGAAAATTCGTGCGGAAATCGGAACCGCGTGTTGGGGTCGAGACCGACGTCCTTAAGCGCCTGGATCACGCGCTCGTCGCGCTGGCTCTCCGGCAGATCGCGATGGTGGACGTTGAGGCCTTCCTTGATGATCTCGGCAACCGAAAGTCGTGGCGAAAGCGAGCCGTAAGGATCCTGAAACACGATCTGCATATCGCGGCGGAACGGCCGCATCTCTTTGAAGCGCAATCCTTGCAGCTCGTTGCCCATAAATACGATCGGGCCGTCGGAGGAGATCAGCCGCAAGATCGCCAGCCCAAGCGTGGTCTTTCCCGAGCCGGATTCGCCGACGACGCCCAGCGTCTCGCCCTTGCGGAGTTCAATGCTGATGCCATCGACCGCCTTGATGTGGCCGACGACCTTGCGCATCAAGCCGCGCTTGATCGGAAACCAGACCTTCAGATCGTCGGTCTCAAGCATGACCGGCGCGTCAGGCTGCGGCGGCGCCGGATCGGGTTTCGGCTCGGCGGCAAGGAGCGCGCGCGTATAGGGATGTTGTGGCGCCGAAAATACCTGCTCGACCGCGCCTTGCTCGACGATCTTGCCTTCCTTCATCACGCAGACCCGGTCGGCGATCTTGCGAACGATGCCGAGGTCGTGGGTGATAAACAGAAGCGACATGCCAAGCCGCTGCTTGACGTCTTTGAGCAGTTCAATGATCTGCGCCTGTACCGTGACGTCGAGTGCCGTGGTCGGTTCGTCGGCGATGAGGAGGTCGGGTTCGTTGGCGAGCGCCATTGCAATCATGACGCGCTGGCGCTGGCCGCCGGATAATTGATGCGGATAAGCGCCGAGACGGCTTTCCGGATCCGGAATTCCAACCTGGCTCAGCAATTCGATAATGCGAGTGCGCGCCGCGGCGCCGGTCATGCCCCGATGCAGCAAGAGGATCTCGCCAATCTGCTTGTCGATGGTGTGGAGCGGATTGAGCGAAGTCATCGGCTCCTGGAACACGATGGTGATGTCGTCGCCGCGTACGCGGCGCATATCGCGCTCGGAAGCCTTCAGCAAGTCCTGGCCTTTGAAGGTGATTGAGCCGGAAGGATGTTGCGCCGCCGGGTAGGGCAGCAGCTTGAGGATCGACAGCGCCGTGACGGATTTTCCGGAGCCGGACTCGCCGACCAGCGCAACGGTTTCGCCCTTGCCGACATCGAACGATACGCGATCGACGGCCAGCGTCTGGCGGCCGCCGCCATGGAAGGTGACAGAAAGATCGCTGACGGAGAGGAGAGGCTCGGTCATGCGAACGTCTTCCGCGGGTCGAAGGCGTCGCGCACCGCTTCACCGATGAAGATCAACAGCGACAGCATCAGTGCCACGGTAAAGAAGCCGGTCAGGCCGAGCCACGGCGCCTGTACGTTGGCTTTGCCTTGCGACAGCAGTTCACCCAGCGAAGGCGAGCCAGGCGGCAGGCCGAAGCCGAGGAAGTCGAGCGCGGTCAGCGTCATCACCGATCCCGACATGATGAACGGCAAGAATGTCATGGTCGCCACCATGGCGTTGGGCAACAGATGGCGGAACATGATGACGCTATTTGACACTCCAAGCGCGCGGGCGGCCTGGATGTATTCGAAATTGCGGCCGCGCAGGAATTCGGCGCGAACAAGCCCGACGAGCCGCGTCCAGGAAAACAGCAGCAGGATGCCGAGCAGTACGAAGAAACCCGGCACCAGCACCGACGAAATAATCAGCAGCAGATAAAGCTCCGGTACCGAGGTCCAGATTTCCAGGAAACGCTGGAACAGAAGGTCGGTCCAGCCGCCGAAATAGCCCTGCACCGCGCCGGCCGCGACGCCGATGATTGATGAGACGATGGTGAGCACGAGGCCGAACAGCACCGAGAGCCGGAAGCCGTAAATCATGCGCGCCAGCACATCGCGGCCCTGATCATCGGTGCCGAGCCAGTTGTATTCGAGTGTGCCGCATTTGGCGTAGCCGTTTTTGGCGGCGAACTCGCAGTCTTTCGCGTTGAGCATCCATGTCGGCTTCGATGGAAACGCCGACGGCGGATTGTCATTGATGGTGCTGTAGGAGAAGTGGATCGGCGCCCAGATTTCGATGGCGTGATGGTCGGCCAGGAAGTTCTGCAAATGCGGATCGCGATAGTCGGCCGCGGTGCCGAGGTCGTCGCCAAACTCGGTGTCGGGGTAGGTCACGAAAACCGGAAAATAGTTCTTGCTGTCGTAGCGGATGAACAGTGGCTGGTCGTTGGCGATGAACTCGGCGAACAGCGTGACCACGAACAGAACCAGGAAAATCCACAGCGACCAGTAACCGCGGCGGTTGGCTTTGAAATTGCGCCAGCGCCGGCTGTTGAGCGGTGCAAATTCGAAGTCCTTCGGCAGCGGCGGCGCGGCAATCGGGCCCGCCGGCTCGACAACCGCCGTCGACCGCCGGCGAGACCGCGCCCGGCGCTGCTTTCTGGTCGGCCGGAGTTTTGACGTCCACCTCAAACCTCCCGCGTCTCGAAATCGATGCGCGGATCGATCCAGGTATAGGTGAGGTCGGAGATCAGGTTCACGACCAGGCCGACGAGCGCGAAGATGTAGAGGTTCGCAAACACCACCGGATAGTCGCGGTTGAGCACGCTTTCGAAGCTCAGCAGGCCGAGCCCATCGAGCGAGAAAATGGTTTCGATCAGCAGCGAGCCGGCGAAGAATGCGCCGACGAAGGCGCTTGGAAATCCGGCGATGATGAGCAGCATGGCGTTGCGGAAAATGTGGCCGTAAAGCACCTGCCGTTCCGAGCAGCCCTTGGCGCGCGCGGTCAGCACATATTGCTTGCGCAATTCCTCGAGGAAGCAGTTCTTGGTCAGCAGCGTCATGGTGGCGAATGCGGCGAGCCCCATCGACACGATCGGCAGCGTCAGGTGCCAGAAGTAATCGAGGATCTTTTCCCACCACGGAAACTGCGACCAGCCGTCGGATGTCAGCCCGCGCAGCGGAAAGATCTGAAAGAACGAGCCGCCGGCGAACAGGATGATGAGCAGGATCGCGAACAGGAAGCCGGGAATGGCGTAGCCGATAATGATGACGCCGGACGTCCAGGTGTCGAATGGCGTGCCGTCGTTCACGGCTTTGCGGATGCCGAGCGGGATCGAGATCAGATAGGAGATCAGCGTCATCCAGATGCCGAGCGAGATCGAAACCGGCAGCTTTTCCTTGATGAGCTGGATCACGGTGACGTCGCGGAAATAGCTCTTGCCGAAATCGAACCGCAGATAATTGCCGAGCATGATGAAAAAGCGCTCGTAGGCCGGCTTGTCGAAGCCGAATTGCTTTTCCAGGCTCTTGATGAATTCGGGATCGAGCCCCTGCGCGCCGCGGTATTTCGAGTTGATGTCCATCTGCGCGCCGCTTTGCATCGCGCCGCGCGAGCCGAAGTCGCCGCCGGCGGAGCCGGAGATGCGCGAGGTGGCGCCGGTATCGGTGCCGGAGAGCTGCGCGATCACGCGCTCCACCGGCCCGCCCGGCGCAAACTGCACCACGACGAACGACACCAGCATGATCCCGAAGACCGTGGGGATCATGAACAGCAGGCGGCGGATGATGTAGGCGGTCATTATGTTCGCAGTGTCTGCCGATTTCCAGTTTGGAGCGCGACCTTTCGGAAAACTGGAAGTCCGCTTTCCGGATCACGCTCTAAGCATTCACGTCTTACGGTACAGCGGCAAGATAAAGACGCGGGTGGCTGGAACAAGTCCGGCCACAAACGCGTGAACTAGCCTTTCCGATTGAGTTTCGCCGCCTTGTCGGCGTCGTACCACCAAGTGTCGGGAATGCCGCGGAAGTAGCGCGGCTGCGCCGGCGGGTGGCCGAACACGTCCCAATAGGCGATCCAGTGCGACGCTTTGTACCACTGCGGAATCCAGTAGCGGCCGGCGCGGATGACGCGGTCGAGCGCGCGGCAGGCGGTGGTGAGCGCCGGCCGCGTTTCGGCGGCGATGATGGCGTCGATCAGGGCATCGACTGCCGGGATCGGCGATGCCGGCGAGATTGTTCGAGCCTTTCAGCGCCGCGGCCTGCGAGGAAAAGAACGAGCGCAGCGAATCGCCCGGCGTCGCGGAAAAGCCGAACCGGTCGATGGTGATGTCGAAGTCGAAGCCGTCGCGCCGCGCCTGGTATTGCACCGGATCGACGAGGCGAAGGGTGGCGTCGATGCCGAGCGTCGCGAGGTTCTTGATGAACGGCATGTGGTGCGGCTCGAACGCCTGCTCGTCGAGCAGGAATTCGATTGTGATCGGCTCGCCGCTCGGCAGCATGCGCTTGCCGTCCTTGATGACGCAGCCGGCGTCGTTGAGAAGCTGCGCGCCTTTGCGCAGCTGCTCGCGGTCCTGCCCGGAGCCGTCGGAGACCGGCGGCACGTAAGGCTCGCCGAACACTTCCGCCGGCAGCTGGTCGCGGAACGGCTCCAGCAGCGCGAGCTCTTCGGCGCTCGGCGGGCCTTTCGCCATCATGTCGGAGTTCTGAAACACCGAAACGGTCCGCTCATAGGCGCCGTACATGATGGTCTTGTTGGTCCATTCGAAGTCGAAGGCGTCGATCAGCGCTTCGCGCAGCCGCGGATCGGCGAATTTCGGCCGCCGCGTATTGATGAACCAGCCCTGCGCGCCGGACGGCGTATCGTCGGGCAGCGTGTCGCGCTTGACGCGGCCGTCCTTCACCGCCGGAAAATCGTAGCGCGTCGCCCAGGTGCGCGAGGTGAATTCCTCGCGGAACAGATAATTCTGCGCGGTGAAGCCTTCGAAGCCGACATCGCGATCGCGATAATATTCGAACCGCACGATGTCGAAATTGTTCTGGCCGCGCGCGACCGGCAGATCGGCGCCCCACCAATCCTTGACGCGCTCGTATTCGATAAAGCGGCCGGCCTCGAAGCGGCCGACCTTGTAGGCGCCGGAGCCGAGCGGCACATCCAGCGTCGATTCATCGAACGGCTTCGTCGCATAATAGGCGCGCGAGAAAATCGGCAGGCCGGCGACGAACAGCGGCACGTCGCGCGCGCGCTTCGGCGCGAAAGTCGCGGTCACGCTGTCGCTCGTCATTCGCCTTCGCGCCGGTAAAGTCGCGCAGCGACTGGGTGATCAGCGGATGGCCTTTTTCCTTGAGGATATTGAGCGAGAACGCGACATCGTGCGGCGGTCAGCGCGTGCCGTCGTGAAATTTGGCCTGCGGCCGGATGAAGAACTCATAGGTCAGGCCGTCGGCCGAGCGCCGCACCTTTTCGGCGGCGAGGCCATACATGGCGTCCGGCTCGTCGCCGGAGCGCACCATCAGCGTGGCGAAGGTCAGTTCCATGCCCTGCGCCGCGTCGCCCTTGAGGATGTAGCTGTTGAGCGAATTGAAGGTGAGAAAATTCTGATTGTACTGCCGGTCCGGCCCGATCTGCGAAAACAGCCCGCCCTTCGGCGCGCTCGGGATCGACATAGCTGAAGTGCTGGAAGTCGGGCGGGTAGGCGAGATCGCCGAACGCCGACATGCCGTGCGCTTCGATCGGCATCGTCGGCGTCGGACACGCGAGCGCCGCGCCGAGCGGCAGCCAGCAGGCGAGCTAGCGCCGGCGGTAAGTGCAAGTACGCGCCGGCGTGTCGGAAACGCTCACGATTGCGTTCCGGCCTTGGCGGCTTTGTCGGCGTCCCACCACCACACGGTCGGGAAGGCGGAGGCGCCGTATTTCGGCATCGGCTCCGGGCGGCCGAAGCGGTCCCAGCGGGCGCTGCGCACTTTGCCGTAGGTCCATTGCGGCACGACGTAGTGGTTCCACAGCAGCACGCGGTCGAGCGCCTTGGTGGCGGCGACCAGGTCGTCGCGGCTCTTGGCGAAGATCACGTGCGTCGATCATCGCGTCGACCGCCGGATTCTTGATGCCGATCAGGTTGAGCGAGCCGGGCTGGTCGGCGGCCTGCGAACCCCAATAGCCGCGCTGCTCGTTGCCGGGCGACAGCGATTCGCCCCAGGCATTGGTGATGATGTCGAAGTCCCAGTTGCGCAGCCGGTTCTCGTATTGCGCGTCGTCGACGGTGCGCACCGATACGGTGATGCCGAGCCGGTCGAGCGACGGCTTGTAGAACAGGAACACGCGCTCGAAATTCGGATCGTCGGCAAGGAATTCGACCGCGAACGGCGCGCCGGTCTTGGTGTCGACCAGCTGTTTGATTGCGGATTTCGTAGCCGGCTTCCTTGAGGAGCCGGATCGCTTCGCGCAGATTGTTGCGCACGGCTTCGGGATTGCCGTTGACCGGATTGGTGTAAGCGCGTGGTGAAAACTTCGGGCGGCACCTTGTCGCGCACGGTTTCAAGAATTCGAGCTCGCGGCCGGCCGGCAGGCCGCTGGCAGGCCAAGCTCGGTGCCCTCGAAATAGCTGGCGATGCGCTTGTACTGGCCGAAGAAGATCTGCCGGTTCATCTCCTCGAAATCGAACGCGTAATTGAAGGCGAGCCGCACGCGCGGGTCCTTGAACTTGGCGCGGCGGATATTGAAGGCGAACGCCTGCATCACGCCGGAGCTGTTGATCGGAAACTCTTCGAGGATGACGCGCTTTTCGGTCACGGCCGGGAAATCGTAAGCGGTCGCCCAGTTCTTGGCGCTGTTCTCGGTGCGCCAATCGACCGTGTCGGCCTTGAAGGCTTCGAGCGCGACGGTGGTGTCGCGGAAATATTCGAAGCGCAACTCGTCGAAATTATCGCGGCCGACATTGACGTTGAGGGTCGTTGCCCCAATAGTCCGTCACCCGCTCATAGACGAGGGTGCGGCCGGCCGAGAATTCCTTGAGGCGATAGGCGCCGCTGCCGAGCGGCGGCTCGAGCGTGGTCTCGCCGATGTCGCGCTTCTTGCCGTTCTTGTCGGTGCCTTCCCACCAGTGCTTTGGGCAGGATGGTGAGCTCGCCGACGATCTGCGGCAGCTCGCGATTGCCCGGTGCATCGAAGGTGAAGGTGATCTCGCGATCGCCGGTCTTTTCCACTTTGGCGACATGACGGTAATAGGCGGCGAGCTGCGGGCTGTATTTCCGGAAAGCATCGAAGGAAAAGATCACGTCGTCCGGCGTGACCGGCGAGCCGTCGTGCCATTTCGCTTCCGCGCGCAGCCGGTAGGACGCCGAGGAAAAATCGTCCGGATAGCTCACCGACTTCGGCGATCAGGCCGTACTCGCTTGAGACTTCATCGAGCGATGACACCAGCAGTGTGTCGTAGAGCAGCTCGATACTGCCGGCGAGGGCGCCTTTGACGCCGGCAACGACAATATTGAAATTGTCGAAAGTGCCGATCGAGATTTGCCGCGCGACGCCGCCTTTGGGCGCGTTGGCATTGACGTAATCGAATTGCTTGAAAGCCCGGCTGGATATTTCAGGTCGCCGAACAGCGACAGGCCATGCCGCCAGTTCTTTTGCTGGGTTGCGTCTTGCGCCTGGACGGCGCCGATCCATGCGGGCAGTGGCAAGCCGCGCGCGGCCAGTGCGAGCAGGGTGGATTTCAACAGCGATCGGCGATTCACCTGGCGCTCCAAATAATTTCGGAAACTGCAAAACGTGCCGGTGAATATGTGGTTTGAAATTGCGGCGCCAGCGTGCCCGGCGCTCGCCGCGACGAAATGGACTTCACATCAGCGTGCGGTCCGTCGCCCGTGCGAGTGGCGCGGGCAACGGGCTTATTTCTGTTCGGAACTCTGGCCGGCCGGCGGCGCGCTGGCAGCCGGCGGCGGGTTAGCCGGAGCGGGCGCAGGTGCCGGTGCAGCCTGGGCCGCTTGCGGCAACGGCTGCGGGCTGTCGGAATTGGAATTGAGGTAGGCGATGATGTTGGCGCGCTGTTTTTCACTCGGCAAGCCGCCGAAAGTCATCAGCGTGCCGGGGACATCCGAACGGGGGTTGTCCAGCCACTTGTTAAGCGCATCGAAGGTCCAGGTCCCGCTCATCCCTTTAAGGGCGGACGAGTAGTTGAAGCCGGGCACCGAGGCGATTTGCCGGCCCACGACGCCATAAAGATCGGGGCCGACCTTGGCGCCTTCGTTCTTGCCCAAGTTATGGCAGGTCAGGCAGACTTTGGCGTCGCTCTGGCCCTGTTGGGCAGAGGCGCTGGCGAGCATTTGCTCGATCGGCACTTCCGCGGGTGCCGCTGCAGCACCCTGGGCGGGCTGCTCTGCCTTGACCTCGATCACGTAGCCGGGCTTGGCCGGCGTGCCGGGCGTAAAGACCGCCCCGGACGCGATATGCATGGCAACCAGGACAAGGCACGTTCCCAGAACGGCGCCGAGGACCTTGTTAAGTTCGAACGAATTCATCGTGAAATGGCTCCGCAGCCGGCAGGGTGGGCGCCGCACAAATAGCCGGTTTGCCGCGCGTCTTGCAACACGTATAAGCCGCTTTCGATGACAGACATAATAGTCCTCATCCCGGCGCGGATGGCATCCACGCGGCTGCCGGGCAAGCCGCTCGCCGAAATCGCCGGACAGCCGATGATTGTGCATGTCCTGCGCCGGGCGGAAGCCGCAAAGCTCGGTCCGGTTGTGGTTGCGACCGACTCGCCGAAATCGCTGCCGCGGTGGATAAGTCGGGCGGCCGGGCTGTGATGACCCGTGCCGATCACGCCTCGGGGTCCGATCGAATCTTCGAAGCGCTGGGTAAAGCCGACCCGCATGGGAAGGCCGGGATCGTGGTCAACGTCCAGGGCGACTTGCCGACCATCGACCCGGCGCATATTGCAGCGGCGCTCGGCCCACTATCCGATCCGGCGGTCGATATCGCCACCCTCGCTGCGCTAATTACCAGGCCGGAGGAGCGGACTAACCCGAATGTGGTCAAGATCGCGGGCTCTCCGGTGGGGCCGGGGCGGCTGCGGGCGCTTTATTTTTCCCGCGCCACCGTGCCGTCCGGCGACGGGCCGCTCTACCACCACATCGGGCTTTATGCGTATCGGCGCGCGGCACTCGAACGCTTCGTCAAGCTGCCGGCATCGCCGCTCGAGCAGCGCGAGAAGCTCGAGCAGCTGCGGGCACTCGAAGCCGGTATGCGGCTCGATGTGGCGATCGTCGATACGGTCCCGCTCGGCGTGGATACCCCGGAGGATTTGGAAACCGCGCGCGCCATGCTAACGAAGGAAGCATGATCGCAAAAAGCGGCGGCCGGTTTTCAGAAAAGATCGTGCCCGACAATAAAATCTGCCCATGAGTAACAGCAAGAAGATCGCATTTCAGGGCGAGCCGGGCGCCAACTCGCATATCGCCTGCATCGACGCCTATCCCGACTACGAGCCGCTGCCGTGCCCAACCTTCGAGGATGCGTTTGCTGCGGTGCGCACCCGCCGCGCCAGCCTCGGCATGATCCCGATCGATAATTCGGTGGCCGGCCGGGTCGCCGACATTCATCACCTGATGCCGCGCTCGGGCCTGCATATCGTCGCCGAGTACTTTCTTCCGGTGCAACACCAGTTGATGGCGTCGAAAGCCGCAACGCTGCGGACGGTCAAAACCGTCGAAAGCCATGTTCACGCGCTGGGCCAATGCCGCAACATTATCCGCCAGCTCGGCGTCAAGGCGGTTGTTGCAGCCGACACCGCGGGCGCCGCGCGCGAAATAGCGGAAGCTGGCGATGTGACCCGGGCGGCGCTGGCGACGACGCTTGCGGCAAGGATTTACAAGCTGAAGATCCTGAAGAAGAACGTCGCCGACGCCAAGCACAACACGACACGCTTCGTCGTGCTGTCGCGCAAGCCGAAATGGCCCGGCCGCGCCGAAAAGCGGGTGGTGACGACTTTTGTATTTCAGGTGCGCAACATCCCCGCGGCGTTGTACAAAGCATTAGGCGGGTTCGCCACCAACGGCATCAACATGACCAAGCTCGAGAGCTACATGGTCGGCGGCAGTTTCGCCGCGACGCAGTTTTATGCCGATGTGCAAGGCCACCCGAAGCAGCGCGGGCTGGAGCTGGCGCTTGAGGAACTGGAATTCGTTTCGCAGCCGAAGACCTTGCGAATCCTCGGCGTCTACCCTGCACACAAATTTCGGGACACCATCAAATAGAAAGTGGGACTGAATCATGAGCAACGAAGACGGTAAAGTTCGCCGCACACTCCATTTGCGGTTCACGATGCCGACGGGGGACAGCAGTCACTTCGTTGCAATGATCAAGGCGTCGGCGCCGTTTTTTCAGATGTTCGGTAATGCGCGGATGCGGCTTATACAAAATGTCGACGATCCGGCGAAATTTATCCAGGAAATCGAATACGAAGCGCACGAGGACTGGGAAATGAACCGCAAGCGCATGGCCGGCGATGTGCGCATGCAGACCTTTCTGCAAACCTGGCGGACGATGTTTCCCGGCGCGCTGGAAATGGATGTCTTTCAGGAAGTTTGACGCCGCCTTATCCGCTACCGCTTTAGAGCGAAGTCGTTTTAGATTGAATCGGTCGTCGCTCTAGCATTTTGATTGAGCATGATCTTTTCGGAAAACCGGTTTCCACTTTTCCGGATCATGCTCTAATAGCTTAGGGGCACTTCCATTGCTTCCTGAATGCAACCTTTGAGCGCCGCGGAGTCGAAAGGCTTGCGCAGGATCTTCAGATGGGTCGGCGCCGTACGGGCGGCGTCGCTGTAGCCTGTCGTCAGGATCACCGGCAGATCGGGGTATTGCGATTTTATTTCGCTGGCGAGCCCGACGCCGTCGATGGTGCCCGGCATGACGATGTCGCTGAAGACAAGGTCGATCTTGCTGCCTTCGGCAAGAAACCTCAACGCGGCATCGGCTGACTCGCGATACACCGTGGCGTAGCCGAGATCTTCGAACAGCGATGAGGTGACCTCGGCAACGTCGGCGCTGTCGTCGACGATCAGTACCGACGGGCGTAGCGGATGGACAACCTCGATGTCGTCCTCCTTGTCGACAACTTCGGTGTCCGCGAGCGCCGGCAAAAACAGCGTCATCTTGGTGCCTTGCCCGACCTTGCTGTCCGCGGTGACCATGCCGCCGGACTGGTGAGCGAAGCCGTAAACTTGCGACAGGCCGAGCCCGGTGCCCTTGCCGACTTCCTTGGTAGTGAAGAACGGATCGAAGACTTTAGTCAGCAGATCGTGCGGGATTCCGGTGCCGGAATCGGCGAATTCGATGGCGACATAATCCTTCTTGGATCTCTCATCGTCGCGATGGGCGGTTACGTTGCTGATCGTCAAATTGAAAGTGCCGCCGTTCGGCATGGCGTCACGGGCATTAACGGCGATGTTGACGATCGCAAGCTCAAGTTCGGCAAGATCGACCCGAACCGGACTGACATTCGGATCGATCTTCTCGCTGTAGACGATATTCCCGCGCAGTGAGCTTTCAATCATCGTGCGCATGTCTCGGATGCAGTCGTTCAGGTCGACCACGGTCGGGTTCAAATGCTGGCGGCGGGCGAACGTAAGCAACTGGCGGGTGAGGCTTTCGCCACGCTTAGCGGCGACCTGGATCGCCTCGATCGCCCGCGGCAGTTTGGGATCGAGCAGGCGTTTAAAGGTCTGGGCGTTGCCGCCGATGATCATCAGGAGATTATTAAAGTCGTGCGCGATACCGCCGGTAAGCTTGCCGATCGCTTCCATCTTCTGGGACATGGCGAGTTGCTCGCGCGCCTCGACCAGTTTTTCCTGGGCGTCGCGCCGTTCGGTAGCGTCGCGCAGGATATTGGCAAAACCGACCAGCGTTCCGCTCTTGTCCCGAACCGCGGTGACCGAGCCGGAGACGAACACCAGCGCGCCATTCTTTTTGATGCGCCAGCCCTCGACTTCGGCTTTGCCCTTCTGAACAGCGACTTCCAGCGCGCGGTTCGGCTCGCCGGCGCGACGTTCGTCCGGACGATAGAAGATGCCGAAATGCTGGCCGAGAATTTCATCGGCGGTGTAGCCAGTGATCCGTTGGGCCGCGTTATTCCAGCTTGCAACATGACCGCCGGTATCGATGACGAAGATGAAGTAATCATCGACCCCTTCGATCAGGATCTGGAACAGACGCCGCGAGCTCTCGAGCGCCATGCCTGTCTGCACCATTTCGTTATCGGCTTTTCGCAAGTCGGCGCGCAAGCGCTGCTCGGTGCTGCCAAATCCGGCGATCACGGTGGCGAGAATAAGGGAGGCGAGAGTTGCGCTGACCGAGAGCGCAAACAACAGCAATAATGAATTGTTCAAATCTGTTTGCAGCAACGCGTCAGCGCCCTGCGACAGTCCCCAAACGGCAATGCCGCAGAAGATCAGCGTCGCCGTTGCCGCGTCTCTTGGATTGCCGCGCAGGCAGGCCCAAAGCAAAGGCACCAAGATCAAAAAGCCGATCAGGTTTTGATAGGAATTCAGGTCATCGAACAGGGCGCCGATCTCGGGATTAAAGGCAACAGCGCCGATGACGCCGGCAAGAACCACGATCGCCGCGGTCTCGGCAAAATTCCAGTTTGACGATGGGCGGAGCGGCGTCATCGCCCACAACACAATGACCGGCGCGACGACTAAGGTGCCGGCCGCGTCCGCCAGCCACCACCCCGCCCACGTGGCGTAGCCGCCAAAATTGAAATCGCCCGAAAGATAGAGCCCGGCCACCGCTCCCAATGAACTGATCGCCGCGAGGGGGACAAAAGCGATGAAGGCAAATCGCAAGATGCCAAAGGCAGACTCAAACGTGGCAAGACCTTTCGACAGGCGATTGATCAGCCATGCGCCGCAAAATGCCGAGATCGTAGTTCCGATTGCGGCAACGCCGCATGACAGGATGAGATGATCGTCGATGCCGCCGGATGGAAACGACGCCACGGCGCCGGCGCAGAACGATCCGACCAGAATTGCTGGCCAAATCCGGTAGCCCCAGAGCAACAGCAGCGCCAGCGCGATTCCGGTCGGCGGCCAGCACGGCGCCGCGGTCGGGTTGAGTGACAGGACCAACTGGCCGGCCTCGCCCAGAACGGCGTAGGCCGAGACAATAACCGCCAGTTCCAGCCCGTAGGCGGCGGCGTTCGATACTCGTCGGGGAACAGGATGCTTTGCGTCGCCGGTCAGGACTCTTTTCATCGCGTAGCTGATGTCTCGCGGTCGGCGTAAAAGAGTACTTTCACTATAACACCATCCGATTTTGCGTGAAGAGGCTTGGGGATAACCTGCATGTCCGCGTTGCAGAGCTTGGGCTTGCGGCCGCGGAACCTGCCTGAGGTAGCCCGGCGCTTTGACGGCACGAATATGGCGGCGGCAGGCTCGGCGGCCAAACAGGTGTAAGTTTTCTTGCCGTGGAAACGCAGCGTTAACCATCGGTTAACCAAACTTCTTCACCTTCATTAACCAATCAGACTCACGAACAATACCGGAGAGGCCTCGTGTCGAGTGTCGTCCGCCAGCGCCAGTCGCTCATGTTCCGGGCGCGGTCGTACACCTCCTTCGTGATCATGCCGCGCGCACCGATCATGGAGTGGCTTTCGGATCTGGACGCCAGCCTGGAAAGTTCCAGGGGCTTTTTCGCGGGCTATCCGATCGTGGTTGATCTTTCTGCGGTCACCTTGAGCCCCAACGGCATTGCCGAACTGCTTGCCAGCCTTTCGGACCGCAATATCCGGGTGCTGGGGGTAGAGGGAATCGATCCATCCGCCGCGGCGCCTGGGCTGCCGCCGATCCTGCGTCCGGGCCGCGGCTCGGAACCGGTGATTCTGCCGCAAGGCGACGCTGCACCTGTGGTTCCCGCTGCCCCGAAAGCCAAAGAACCGCAATCGCTGCTGATCGAGGAACCGGTCCGCTCAGGCCAGACCATCGTGTTCACGGAAGGCGACATCACCGTGCTCGGCTCGGTCGGCTCGGGCGCCGAAGTGGTCGCCGGCGGATCGATCCATATTTACGGCACGCTGCGCGGCCGCGCGATGGCCGGGGCAACCGGCAACGCCCGTGCCCGCATCTTCTGTCACCGCGTCGAGGCGGAGCTTCTCGCCATCGACGCCTACTACAAGACTGCAGACGACATCGACGACAGTCTCCGCCGCGGACCGGCCCAGGCTTGGTTGGAAGACGGCACCGTCAAAATATCGGCGATGAGCTAGAACACGGAAAGGCAACAAGATGGCTCAAGTGGTAGTCGTAACTTCAGGTAAGGGTGGCGTAGGGAAGACAACAACGACCGCCGCGCTGGGCGCCGCGCTGGCCCATTTCGGCGACAAGGTTGTGGTGATCGACTTCGACGTCGGCTTGCGCAACCTCGATCTGGTGATGGGCGCCGAACGCCGCGTGGTCTTCGACCTCATCAACGTGATCAACGGCGTCGCCAAGCTGTCGCAGGCGCTGATCCGCGACAAGCGGCTGGAGAATCTGGTCCTGCTGCCGGCGTCGCAGACCCGCGACAAGGATGCGCTGACCGAAGAGGGCGTCGGCAAGGTCATCGAAGAACTGAAGACCAAGTTCGACTGGATCATCTGCGACAGTCCGGCAGGCATCGAACGCGGCGCAACGCTGGCGATGCGACACGCCGATGCCGCGGTCATTGTCACCAACCCGGAAGTCTCCTCGGTGCGCGACTCCGATCGCATCATCGGGCTTCTTGATTCCAAGACCATCAAGGCGGAGCGCGGCGAGCGTGTCGAGAAGCACCTCCTCGTCACCCGCTATCACGCAGCCCGCGCCGCGCGCGGCGAAATGCTCTCGATCGACGACGTCCTCGAAATCCTGTCGACGCCACTGCTCGGCATCATTCCCGAGGGCGAAGAGGTGCTGCGCGCCTCGAATCTCGGATCGCCGGTAACGCTGAACAGTCCGTTGAGCGCTCCGGCCCGCGCCTACTTTGATGCGGCGAGCCGCCTCAAAGGTGAACAGATCCCCATGGTCATACCCAGCGCCAACCAGGGTTTCCTCAACAAGCTGTTCGGACGGAAAGCGGCATGAAGCTATTCAATCTTTTCCGCAGCGGGTCCTCCGCGCCGGTCGCGCGGGAACGTCTGCAAATCCTGCTCGCGCATGAACGCAGCGCGCGCAGCCAACCCGACCTGATCGGCACTCTCCGCGAGGAGATTCTGGCCGTCATCGGGCGGCACGTCGCCTTCGATCCGGATAAGGTGCGGATCGAGATGGACCGGGGCAACTCGGTTACGACGCTTGCTGTCGATATTGAAATTCCAAATGGTCAGCGATTGTCCGTTGTCCCGCCGATGGGGCATAAGGTGACCGACACACGGCTCTCATCGGCGCGGTCCCAATGGAGCAATGGTTTGGTCTAATATGCGCACGATCGCATTCCTTACTCAAAAAGGCGGCACTGGAAAAACTACTCTAGCAGCATCACTCGCAGTCGCAGCCGCAGCAGCGGGCGAAAAGGTGATCGCACTCGATCTCGATCCGCAAGGCTCGCTGACCCGCTGGGGTCAGCGCCGGGCGGCGATAAAAACACTCAGCACGATCATGGTCGAACCGTTCGAGCGCGACCGGCTGTCAAGACTCGGCGCGATCCTCTCGGGGCTTGCGGGCACCGGTTTCACATTGGCGATTTTCGACACCGCAGGTGCCGACAGTTCGGCGGTGTCGCTGGTCGCCGAAGCGGCGGACCTCTGCCTGTTGCCGTCGCGCCCGACACGGCTCGATGTCGAGGCAACGGCAATGACCTTTCGAGCGGCATTCCTGGCGAAGCGCAAGGCGGCCTTTGTTCTCAATCAGTGCCCGCCGAACTATCGCAGCGCTCGCGCCAGCGAAGCGGCGAAGGGGCTGACAAGCCTCGGTGTGCTGGCTGAACCGCTACTGTCGGCGCGCATGGACTATCAGGACGCGCTCGCCGGCGGCTTCGGTGTGACGGAATTCTCCCGCGACGGCCGTGCCGCACGGGAAGTCGAGGCGCTGTGGCGCTGGTCATACGAGCAGATCGGCGCAATCGAGCCGCCGGCTGCCAATCAGAACAAGAACCGCGCGGTGGCGGCAGCTTAAGCCACGCGGTGACTATTCGGCGGATATTCCGGCGGCTTCGACCATGCGGTGCCAGTTCACGGCGTCGTCCGCCATGAATTTCGCCAGTTCGCCGGGTGTCATGGATAATGGCACCCCGCCATCTTCCTTGAAGCGCGCGATAATCTTTGGATCAGCGACAGCGTCTTTAAGCGCCGTGTTGAGCAGGGTAACGATTTCGGGCGGCGTGTTGCGCGGCGCGAAAACGGCATACCAGACATAGATTTCATAACCTGGCACGGTCTCCGCGATGGTCGGCACCTCCGGCAGTAGCGGCCACCGTTGCGCCGACGTGACTGCGAGCGCACGCAGTGAACCGGCACGCACCAATTGAAGGACCGGGCCGCCGAGATTGTCGAACAGCACCTGGACCTTGCCGGAGATCAGGTCGGGATAAGCTGCGGCCGACCCGCGATACGGCACGTGGACCATGTCGAGCTTGGTCAGGAACCGGAAATACTCGCCCGACAAATGCGGCGATGCGCCGACTCCCGACGATGCAAAAGATATCTGTCCGGGATTGGCTTTGGCGTAGTCGATGAATTCCTGCACCGTCTTTACCGGAAGCGACGGTGTAACGACCATGATATTCGGCGCCCGCGCCACGATCCCGACCGGTGAAAGTTCGTCGAGAACATTGCTCAGCTTCTTGTAGAGCGACGCGCTGATGGTGACGGTGGGTCCGGCGAACAGCAGCGTGTAGCCATCGGCCGTTGCGTTGATGACGGTCTCGGTCGCAAGCGTGCCGCCGGCGCCGGTGCGGTTCTCGACGGCAAACTGATAGCCGAGCTGCTCCGACAGCCACTGCGCCATGGTGCGGGCCACGAGATCGGTCGGGCCGCCGGCGGTAAGGCCGACGATCATGCGAACCGGCCGGACAGGGTAATCGAGCGCGGCTGCTGTGGCTGGCGCGGCTGTGAGGAGAGCCGGCATCGCCGCCAGCTGAAGCACCGATCTGCGATTGAGCACTGCCTTCATCATGCCGTGCCCCGCTATCGCAGCATGGTTCAGATCGTCTGATTATACTCGCCGACTTCTTTGTGGGTGCGCAATACGGAGTCGAGCGATTTGAACATATCGCGCATCCGCGCTTCCGATACCGGGCTTTCCACGACCACGACAAGCTCGGGTTTATTGGAGGACGCCCGTACGAGGCCCCAGGTGCCGTCTTCCACGGTGACGCGGACGCCATTGACGGTAACGAGATCGCGGATTGCTTGTCCGGCGACCTTGCCGCCGTTTTTCTGCTCGGTTTCGAAGTGCTTCACGACTTCGTCGACCACGGCGTATTTGGTTTCGTCCGGGCAGTGCGGCGACATCGTCGGCGACGACCAGGTTTTCGGCAAGGCGTTCTTTAAATCCGCCATACTCTTTCCCGGATTGCGGTCGAGCATGTCGCAAACCGCCATGGCGAAGATCAACCCGTCGTCGTAGCCGCGGCCGAATGGCTTGTTAAAGAAGAAGTGGCCGGACTTCTCGAAGCCGGCGATGGCGCCGATCTCATTGACGCGGCGCTTCATATAAGAATGTCCGGTCTTCCAGTAGTCGGTTTTAGCGCCGTTCTTGATCAGCACCGGATCGGTCATGAAAAGGCCGGTCGATTTCACGTCGGCGACGAAGGTTGCGCCTTTGTGGTTCGACGAAATGTCGCGCGCCAGCATGACGCCGACCTTGTCGGCGAAGATTTCGTCGCCTTCGTTATCGACCACGCCACAGCGATCGCCATCGCCGTCGAAGCCAAGGGCGACATCCGCTTTATTCGCCAGCACCGCATCGCGCATGGCGTGCAGCATCTTCATGTCTTCGGTGTTCGGATTGTAATTCGGGAAGGTATGGTCGAGCTCGCAGTCGAGCGGCACGACTTCGCAGCCGATCGCTTCGAGCACCTGCGGCGCAAATGCGCCGGCGGTGCCGTTGCCGCAAGCGCAGATGACTTTTAGGTGGCGCTTGAGCTTCGGCCGATTTGTCAGGTCGGCGATATAGCGCGCCGGGAAATTCTCGATGAATTCGTAGCCGCCGCCGGCCGTCGGCTTGTAGGTGCCGCCGAGCACGATCTCTTTCAATCGTGTCATCTCATCGGGGCCGAAGGTAAGGGGCCGGTTGACGCCCATTTTCACGCCGGTCCAGCCGTTGTCGTTGTGTGACGCTGTGACCATGGCAACGCACGGCACGTCGAGATCGAATTGCGCGAAATAGGCCATCGGGGTAACTGCGAGCCCGATGTCTTTCACCTGCACGCCGCCGGCAATCAGGCCGTTGATCAGCGCCATTTTGATCGAGGCCGAATAGGAGCGGAAATCATGGCCGGTGACGAGCAGCGGCTTGACGCCAAGCTCGCCGATCAAGCGTGCCAAGGCCGAGGCCCAACGCCTCGATGCCCATCAGGTTGATCTCGCTGCCGAAAAGCCAGCGCGCGTCATATTCGCGAAAGCCGGTGGCTTTCACCATCGGCTCGGATTCGTAGGCATAGGTATTCGGCTTCAGTAAAGGCTTTGGTTTTGGAAACATTGAGGAACTAATCCGAATTTGAACCCCGACAGCAATAGCTTAAACGGCGGCGTGCTGAAATGGTTGCGTAGGATGCGAATAGCGATTGGCAAATAGGGATTTCTTCTCCCTCCCATTCGCCGCCAATTCGCTACTGTTCAAGCACCAGTCGGCCGTCGGCGAATTCCCAGCGGTGCAAGCGGGAGAGAAACGACATGCCGAGCAGGTTGTCGGATAACGCGCCATCCGATAGCACTATGGCAGATACATTATGCAGGGAGATGTCGTCGATCTCCACCATGGTGAGCTCGACCGGCGCGGCGCGCACGATGCCGTTTGCGGTTTTTACTGTGGTGGTGAAGTCATTCGGCGTCGGGTGAATACCGAGCGACGCCGCGGTGTCGGTGGTCAGCGCGATGACCGAAGCGCCGGTATCGACCATGAAAGTCACGCGGCGGCCGTCGATGCGGGCATCGGTCTGAAAATGCCCTTGGTTGTTGGGCGACAGGATCACCGAGCGAGAGTCGGCAGCGGACGCGGTCTGGCTCGCAGGCTGTGCCGCCATCAAGGTCGGCGCGCTTTGCCCCAGGTGGACCTGGCCGGCATAGCGGGGAACGATGACGGCTGCGGCAAGCGCGAACGCGGCGAAAGTCATGATCGAACGCATGGCCGCATCCCACTACGGCAGGGCGAACAAGCCGCTAATACCGCGAGGATAAGCACAGGATTTGCCGGGCGGTGGTAAGCGCCTGACTAAGGCAACCATTAGAATTGGCCGGAAGGCCGTTCCCTTGGCCATGCTGGATCGGTAAGCTTGTGGCGTCAGGAAGCTGTAGCCCATGTCATTAATAAGTGAATATACGCCGGATCAGGCGCAGCGCGCGCGAGGATTTACCGGCGGTGTTGCCTCGCTCTCCGATGATCAGCTTTATGCCCTGCAAAATCCGTTCGCGCTTGATGGTCGGGTCAGTTCCTATCCGGCGAGCGCCCGCGGCTTTTCGGTGGTAAACAGTTATCTGCTGACCCAGCCCGACGCCGCGATGCTGATCGATACCGGATTCGGCAAGGACGAGCCGGTGATCCGCGCGCAGATCGAGTTGCTGATCGCGCCGGGGTTGCCGCTCTCGATGTTTCCGCTGCGGCTCAACGAATTCATGTCGATCAATAACGTCGAGAGCTTCGCCGATCATTTCAACGTCGCGACCTGTTATACCAGCAATCCCGATGCGGCGCTGTGGTTCGATTTCGGCGCCAAGGAAAACGGCCGCAGCATTCTCGACTCGATGAAGGTTACGGCGGTGACCCGCGCCGACACCATCGAACTCGGCAAAAGCGGCCGAGCCATCGACGTGATGCAGGCGCCGATCCGGCTGATTGCGACGCGCTGGCTGTACGATCGCGCGACCAAGACCTTGTTTGCGTCGGACATGTTCACCCACGTCTGGCGCGATACCGAGCAGGGGCCATGGATCGTCGATGAGAGCGACAACGATCCGACCTCGCTGCGCGACGTCCGCTCCTTCATGTTCAACACCCGATACTGGTGGCTGGAAGGCGCGCCAACCAACTCCATCCGCCGCGGCATCGACGCGGTGTTTGAAAAATTCGACATTGAATGCATCGCGCCGGGTTACGGCTGCATCCTGCGCGGCCGCAACGTAGTGGCGCGGCATTACAAGATGCTCGATGATTTTCTCAAGGCCTGCGACAAGAGCGTCGCGGTGTCGCGCTATGTCACGCGCGACGAGGAGCGCTGAGAATGCTCGACAAGACGAGAAGCGTGCTCGACACGCCGGTGGCGCAACGCATGCCGCGCGAAATCGCGCCTGGCGTGTTCTGGATCGGCGACTGCCTGGTGCAGCGGCACAAGGGCAGGGAGTATCACGGCTACAACGCCGCCTTTCTGGTCTCCGGCAACGATGCTTCGATCCTGGTCGAGACTGGGCATCCGAAGGATTTTCCGGTAATCGAGCGGCATCTCAACGTGCTGTTCGAGCGGGGCGTGGCGCCGCTGAAATATCTGTTCGTGACGCATCAGGAAACGCCGCATTGCGGCGGCCTCGGCCGCATCCTGAAGACGTTCCCGGATTCGCTCCTGGTCGGCGACGTCAGCGATTATCATCTGGCGTTTCCGCAATACGAACATCGCATGCGGGCGATGCAAGAGGGCGACGAAATCGACCTCGGCGGCCGGAGCTTGATGGCAGTCGAGCCCGTGATCCGCGATCTGCGCACCACGTGGTGGGGCTTCGACACCAAAGAGCGCGTGCTGTTTCCCGGCGATGGCTTCGCCTATAGCCACTATCACGAGGACGGTCACTGCGGCCTGGTTGCCGAAGAAGCGGTGTCGCTCGATCTGCCGGATGTGTCCTCGACCTTTGCCGATCTTGCGCTGTTCTGGACCAAGTTCGCCGACATGAACGTCTATTGCGACCGGCTCGATCACCTGATCGAACGCCTTGGTGTCAAGACGATCGCACCGACCCATGGCCTGCCGATCACTGACGTGAAGGCGACAGTGCCAAAGGTGCAGGAGGGCCTGAAGGCTGCTGCGTTGAAACCGGAATCCGGCACCAACGAGAAGGTGTCGGCGGTCGCGGCAGAGTAGGGCTCAACCGGCTGCCGCTTGTTGAGCGGTGGAATTCTCCGCCAGCCGGCCGATGATGACTTTCATCATGGCGAAGCCGAAGGCCGGGTTCTGGAAATAGAGCTGTTTGGTCCGGCTCTCGCTGATCTCGTAAATCTCGCAATCGTCGACGCATTCGACCGTCGCCGTCCGTTTTTGATCGCGGGCGAAGATACCGACCTCTCCCAGAACAGCGCCAGGTCCAATGGTTTTGCCGATTTCCACGACCTTCATGGTGCCGCTGGCCAGATAGAACATGCGGTCAGCCTTCTCGCCTTTCCTGACCAGGGTCTCGCCGGCTTTCAGTTTTCGTTTGGACATCAGTGGCAGGAGCACTTCAGCCGACATTTCGGAGAGTTCCGCTGCCCTCACACGTTTGATGAGGCTGAGAATCTGGTAAAGCCGAACCGAGTTCACCGGCAGCAAAATCAAGTGGAGCGCGAGTACCGGATAGATGTGCGCAAACGCGCCGTAGCTCGCGAACAGCACGTTGCTGCATAGGGCCACGATGCGAAGCGGCACCATGGTGCTCATACAGAATGTGATCAGCACACTAGCCGAAGCCGCGTAACCCAGGAAATCGATCCAGGTCATATTTCCCCCTTCGACGGTTCGTTGCTATCCCACGTCTTTCTTTTCGCGCTCGACGGTCCAGCGGTTGGCCGGATAGGGCAGGCCGAGATTTTCGCGCAGCGTCTTGCCTTCGTACTCTTTGCGGAACAGACCGCGCCGTTGCAGTTCGGGGATCAACAGATCGACAATGTCCTCGAGCCCGCGCGGGAAGGTCAGCGGCAGGATGTTAAAGCCGTCAGCCGCGCCACCGCGGAACCAAAGCTCCAGCGCGTCGGCGACTTCCGCGGGCGTGCCGACCACGACGCGGTGGCCGCGCTGGCCGTAAACCCGCTTGATGAGCTGGCGAATGGTCAGGTTTTCGCTGCGCGCCAGATCGACCATCATCTTGACGCGGCCTTTCTGCTCGATGTCCGGCGACGGGTCCGGCACCGGGCCATCGAGCGGATAAGCGGCCATGTCAAAGCCGAAATAGGATGTGAGGTCTTTCAGGGCGAGCTCGGGCGACAGCAGGTCCTGTAGCCGTTCGTATTTGGCAGCCGCTTCGGCGCGAGTATGTCCAATCACGGTCATCACGCCGGGCAGCACCTTGATCGCGTGCGGCGGCCGGCCATAGGCCGCGGCGCGGCGTTTGATGTCGGTATAGAAGGCGCGGCCGACTTCGAGATCCTGTTGCACCGTGAAGGTGACTTCCGCGGTTTCCGCTGCGAGGTCACGTCCATCGTCGGATTGCCCGGCCTGCACGATCACCGGATGGCCCTGCGGCGAGCGATGCACCATCAGCGGGCCGCGCACCGAGAAGTGCTTGCCCTTGTGGTTGAGGAAATGAAGTTTGTCGCGATCGAAATAGATGCCGCGTTCCTTGTCGGCGACGATGGCATCGTCTTCCCAGCTATCCCACAATCCGAGCACGACTTTGGCGAATTCGCGCGCCCGCACGTAGCGGTCGGCGTGATGCGGATGGCTTTCCCTGCCGAAATTGTAGGCCTCGGCGATCGCAAGCGAGGTGACGAGATTCCAGCCCGCGCGGCCGTCGCTGATCTTGTCGAGTGACGCAAAGAAGCGCGCCACCTGGAACGGCTCGAAATAAGTCGTGGTCGCGGTCGAGACCAGGCCGATGTGTGCGGTGACGGCAGCAAGCGCACTCAGTAGGGTAATAGGCTCAAGCCGTGATGCGAGTGTGGTGCGGGTCCAGGACTCGACGTCGTCGGCGCCGAAGGTGGCGTTGGTGTCGGCGAGGAACAGCATGTCGAACTTGCCGCGCTCGGCGAGCCGCGCGATGTCGATGAAATGCGGCAGCGACTGCCGCGCCATCGGATCGACGTCGGGATCGCGCCAGGCCGCGGTGTGATGCCCGGTGCCTTCGAGAAACAGGCCAAGCTTCATCATGCTATCGGCCATCGAGCGTCTCCTTCGGGGCGTTTGCCTTTTTTCAGTGCGTCTTGCTTTTCGGCTATCTTGCCCCGGCGGCTCGCCAAAATCGATAGCGTGTGGGCTACACTCGGCTGTCAACAATAAGCAGGAAACGCCGTCATGCCTGAGAAGAAACTGACCGGCCGGATCGCGGCCGACCGCATCCGCATGCAATCGACGCCAAAGCCGCCGGACGGCGCGGTGGGTCGCTTCGTCGCGCTTGGCGAATGCAGCAGCCTGATCTCGGACGTGATGGACGAGCTCGGCATTCCGGAAGGGGCGATCGGCGCCAGCGTGCTGAAACCGACATTGCCGGGAAAGCTTCTGGTTGGGCCTGCGCTTACCGTGCGCAACATCAGGCAGCGGTCCAATCCGTTAAAGGCGGAAACTCATGTCAATCGCATGGCCGAATTCGAAGCGCATAACCTCGCGGAAGACGGCGACGTGCTGGTGATATCCGGCGTGTCGGGAATGTCCAACATGGGCGGCATCTCGTCCTACACCGGTCAGAGGCAAGGCGAGCGCGGCGCTATTGTCATGGGCGGCGTGCGCGACGTGCGCCATTCGCGTTCGATCGGCTATCCGGTCTGGGCCAGCGAGATCACCCCGGTCACCGGTAAATGGCGGCTCGAGACTGTCGAGATCAACGGCGAGATTCAGATGGGCAATGTGCGAGTCAACCCCGGCGATCTGGTCGTCGCCGACGATACCGGCGTCTGCTTTATCCCGCGCGCCGAGATCATGCGGGTGCTGGAACTGTGCGAGAAGAAAAAGCAGGACGAAGATAAGCGCATCGCCGCGATCACCGAAGGCGTTCCCGTTCCGGTGTTTTACGGCAAGGGGTGAGAGGCTCAGGGTAAGCGATCAACTGATCAGGCGCAGCTCTCGCTAGCCGAATTGCAGAACCCGCTCGCATTCCGCCCAAACTTCTGCGCGCGGCACGTCGAAGCGCTGTCGGGCGTCGTCGTCCCAATAGGCGGTGATAGCGGGATCGAATGTCGGCCGCCGGCGCATGCGCTCATACCAGTCCGCCACGCGCGGTCGCCGATTCTGCCACAGGCCAGAAAGGCCAAGCATGTCGGCGCGGTTGACGTAAGGAATTGCAGCCGCGTCGGCCAAAGTGAATGCGTTGCCGACGAGATAGTCGGATCGTTCGAGTGCGCTATCTATGGTGTCGACAAACGTGTCGAAGCGTCGCGCCGCAGCCATGGCGTCGGGCGCGGCGAGGCCCTCGTCCATGATGTGCCGCAACCGCTCGCGCTTGGCCGGGTCGAGCGCGCGGGCAATGTAGGCGTTACGGCCGTCCGGTGTCTGGCGCATGAAGTAACGGCGAAACGCCACTGCCGTGGTGATGGTGCCGCAATGAACGTGCAACTCGTCGACGCGCTTGAGCCACAGACGCACCTGAGATCGGGCGTATGGCTCGCGCGGCATCAGCGGAATTTCCGGAAAAGTCTCGTCGAGATATTCCATGATTACAGTCGAACTCGATAACGACCTTGCCGTCATGGACGAGAGTTGGCACGACGGCGTTTGGATTAAGCTTGAGATAATCCGGCCGAAATTGATCCCCGCGTTGAAGCCACAGCACTTCGCCCTCCCACGGTAGCGCTTTTTCCGCGAGCGTGAGCCGTACCTTGATGGCGCAGACGGATGTGGTGCCGTGGTAAAGATAAAGCATGGGATGGACCGCCGAGCTTCCTACTGCCCCGTAATGTTATTTGTATGGATCACGTCGCCCCACAGCGCGATCTCACGCTTGAGCAATGCGGCGGCGTCTTCCGGCGTCTCCTGATCGGCTGGAAATTCTTGCATGCCGGTTTCGGCAAAGATCTTCTGCACTTTCTGATCGGCAAGCGCGGTGCGCAGCGCTGCGTTGATCTTGTCGATGATCGGCCGTGGCGTGCCGGTCGGCACCAGCAGCATGTGCCAGAAATCGACGTTGAGCTTTTTGTAGCCGAGTTCGCCGAAGGTCTTTAGCCCGGGCAAGCCTGAATACGGCGTGTCGCCGATGATGGCAAAGGCCTTGAGCTTGCCTTCCTTGATCAAAGGCGCGGCTGCCACCGCGGCGATCGAGCTCAGGTCCACCTGGCCCGCCAGCAAATCGACAAGAGCGGGCCCGGCGCCGCGATAGGGCACTTGGGTCGCTTTCACGCCGAGCTCCTCCGCGATCAGCACGCCAGCGAGGTGACTGTACGAGCCGACACCGGCGTGGCCGATCTTCACGATTTGGCCCGGCTGTTTCATCCAGCGCAGCATTTCGTCGAAATTGTTGGCCGGGAAGTCGGGGCGCGCAGCCCAGGTCGAGGCGGTCGAGTTGACGAGGCCGACCGCCGTGAAATCCTTCACCGCGTCGAAATTCAAATCCTTGTAGAGCGTCACGCCCGCGGCGAGCGCGACCTGATGAATGAGGATGGTATAGCCGTCCGGCGTAGCGTGCGCGGCCTTGTCAGCAGCGATCATGCCGCCAGCGCCGCCGATATTTTCCATCACGATCGGCTGGCCCAGAGCCTTTTGCAGCGGATCCTGGATGATGCGTGCGATCGCATCGGTAGCGCCGCCTGGCGGAAACGGCACGATCATGGTGATGGGATGATTGGGATATTGCTGCGCCGAAGCGGGACCGGCAACGAAGAGACCGGCGGCGAATACCGCCGCCGCGAGCACGCGCGCGAACCTCATGATTCCCCCCGATGCAGACGGGGCTTTGCCCCTTACAGGTGATCGTCACGCTTTCCCGTGCTTACCGCAAGGTGCTTGGCGCGCAACACGTCCGGTCGGGACGACTTCTACTGCCCTGAAATATGATTGGTGTGGATCACGTCGCCCCACAGCGGAATTTCCCTTTTGAGCAGCGCCGCGGCGAATTCCGGCGTTTCATCGCTCATCGGATAGGCGGTAATTCCACCTTGGGCATAGGTCTGCAGCAGTTTGGGGTCAGCGAGAGCGGTGCGCAATGCGGCGTTGAGCTTGTCGATCATCGGCTGCGGCGTGCCCGCCGGCGCGAGCAGCATGTGCCAGAAATCGACATCGAGCTTTTTGTAACCAAGGTCGCCGAAGGTCGGCACGTCTGGCAAACCCGAGAACCGCCTTTTGCCGATGACGGCGTAGACCTTCATCTTGCCACTGGTGGCCAAAGGTCCGGCAACCACGGACGCGATCGGGCTAAGATCAACCTGCCCGCCTAACAGATCGACCAGTGCGGGACCGGCTCCGCGATACGGGACTTGGGTTACCTTCACGCCGAGTTCCTGGAAAATCAGCACTTCGGCCAGATGACCGAATGAACCGACGCCGGGATGTCCGATTCTGATCGTTTGTCCTGGCTGCTTCATCCAGCTCAGGAGTTCCTTGAAGTTGTTCGCCGGCAATCCTGGACGGCCGGCCATCACATTCGACGTGATGTTGACCATGCCGATCGGAACGAAATCTTTCTCCGCATCGAACGTGCGGTCCGGATAAAGCGTCATGCCGGCCGCCAGCGCCGGCTGGTGCAGCAAAATCGTGTAGCCATCCGGGTCGGCGCGCGCTGCCTTGGCGGCGGCGATCATTCCGCCGGCGCCGCCGATGTTCTCGATCACAATCGGCTGGCCGAGCGCCTTCTGCATCGGATCCTGAAGGATGCGTGCAGTCGCGTCGTCAGCGCCGCCGGGCGGAAACGCCACGATCATTGTGACGGGGCGATCGGGGTAGGTTTGTGCCGAAGCGTTGCCGATCGCGAAAATGAGCGCAGCGGCAATCGATGCCGCAAATACGCGGACAGAGCTCATGATCCCCTCCCGGGCCGTCCTTTTTTTGTTTGTCGGCGGCCGCTGAATCTGAACCTGCCGCGATGTTCACGCTTTCATGTTTTCACGGCAAGGCATGAGAGGGGGCATGCGTCGCTTTGCATCAGGCGCATTAGGCCCGTGGTTTGGCCCGCCGCGTCGGCGCCGCCGCGATCGGGTTGTCGGGCCACGGATGCCTCGGATAACGGCCGCGCATTTCCGTGCGCACTGCGGCATAGCTGCCGCGCCAGAACCCGGGCAGATCGCGCGTCATCTGTACCGGGCGGTGAGCGGGTGACAGCAGCTCGATCAGGAGCGGCACCTTGCCGCCGGCAATCGAAGGATGCCGGTCAAGCCCGAACAATTCCTGCACGCGGATGGATATTTTCGGTCCGCCTTCCGCTTCGTAGTCGACCGACACCTGAGATCCGGTCGGCGCTTCGAAATGGGTCGGCGCTTCGGCGTCGAGCCGGCGCTTGAGCGGCCACGGCAACAGCGCTGCCAATGCGCCGTCGAATTCATCGGCAGTGAATTCGCCAAGCGAGGTTTTGCCGGCGAGCGCCGGCGTGAGCCATTCGGCCACCGTTTTGGTCAGCGCGGTGTCTGACAGATCGGGCCACTCGTCACCTTCGTTTGCGCGCAGGAATATCACCCGGTCGCGCCATTGTTTCAGCGCCTTGGTCCAGGGCAGCCGCGCGATGCCGAGTCTGGCGATGCCGTCGGCAAGCTTTTGCGCGTTCTCGTCGCTCCCGGTGACGGGTATCGGTTGCTCGGACAGCGCGATGGCGCCGAGCCTGCGGCTGCGCCGTCCGCGCAGGCTTGCGCTCGCGGCATCGAACGTCACGTCGTCGCGTGCTTCGATTTTGCCAGCAAAGCGCGCCTCGATTTCTTCGGGCGTGATCGGTGCGGCGAGCAGGATACGACTTTGCGCTGCCGTGCCGGTCATTTCAGCTACGGCAAGAAAAGGTTCGCGCGCCAGCGCCGATGCGCGGTCGATGTTGGCACCGCGGCCATTGACCAGCAGAAATGCGCCCGCCGCGCCGCCGCGGTTTTTGGCGACACGTTCTGGATAAGCAAGGGCGAGCAGCGCGCCGACGCTTCTTTCGGTGAGGTCTTGTTGCGAGCCGGGCGATGCAATCTCAGACCAGCGCTTCGCCATGGCGCGCGCGTCGCGGCTTCGCGGCGAGCGGTCGCGGTGCAGCGCGTCGAGCCGGGCGCGCAAATCCACGTCGTCGCTGCCGAGGCCGCGTTCGCCGATCAGCACGGCGATCTCGGCGGCAAGCCCGGCTTCGCCTTCGCCCGCTGCATCGACGACCATGCGGGCGAGCCGCGGCGGCAGCGGCAGACGGCGCAGCGTGGTGCCTTCGTCAGTGATACGGCCGTCGGCGTCGATAGCGTTCAGTTCGCCAAGCATGGTTTTTGCTTCAGTCATTGCGGCGCGCGGCGGCGGGTCGAGGAAGGCGAGTTTTTCCGGCGCCGCGCCCCAGGCGGCAAGATCGAGCGCGAACGACGAGAGATCGGCGGCGAGAATTTCCGGCCGCGCGTAGGGCTCAAGCGAAGCGGTTTGCGGCTCGTCCCACAGCCGGTAACAGATGCCGGGCTCGGTGCGGCCGGCGCGGCCGCGGCGCTGGTCGGCAGCGGCGCGCGACACGCGCACGGTTTCAAGCCGCGTGACGCCGACATCGGGCTCGTAGCGCGGCACGCGCGCGAGCCCGCTATCGACGACGATGCGCACGCCTTCGATGGTAATCGACGTCTCGGCGAGCGCGGTTGCGAGCACGATCTTGCGGCGGCCCGGCGGGGCGGGAGCAATGGCGCGATCTTGTTCGTCGCCGGCCATCGCGCCGTAAAGCGTCACCACCTCAGTCGCCGCATCGGTGCGGCCTTCGAGCTGGGTTCGGGTGCGGCGGATTTCGGCGACGCCGGGCAGGAAGGCGAGCAGCGATCCCGCCTCGGCGCGCATCGCGCGTGCAATGATATCCGCCATCTGCGGTTCGATCGGCCGTTCGTCGCGCCCGGCGTAACGGGTCTCGACCGCAAAGGCGCGGCCTTCGCTTTCGATCACCGGTGCACCGCCAAGCAGCGTCGCGACGCGGGCGCCGTCGATGGTTGCTGACATGACAAGGAGGCGAAGGTCTTCACGCAGGCCTTGCTGCGCATCGCGGGCAAGCGCCAGCCCCAGATCGGCATCGAGCGAGCGCTCGTGAAATTCGTCGAACAGCACCGCGCCGACACCATCGAGAGCCGGATCGTCGAGGATCATCCGCGTGAAAATGCCTTCGGTGACGATCTCGATCGCGGTGTTGCGCGATACATTGGAGCCGAACCGTACCCGCAAGCCGACTTTGCCGCCGACGCGTTCGCCGAGCGTGCGCGCCATGCGTTCGGCGGCGGCGCGGGCAGCGAGCCGGCGCGGCTCCAGCACCAGGATGCGTTTTCCCCGCGCCCAGTCCTCGTTCGCCAGCACCAGCGGGACCCGCGTGGTCTTGCCGGCGCCGGGCGGCGCCACCAGCACGGCGGTGTTATGGCTCCGCAACGCGGCGGTGAGTTCCGGCAGCGCGGCGTCGATGGGGAGCGGAGAATAGTCCACAGTCTATGCTTTGACCGGTGATATTGTGCGCGTCATTCCTATATCATCCACGACCATGCCAACCGCACAAAAAACTCCACAGACGCCAAAAGCCATGCCCGCAGCCTGCGGAGTTGAAAAAGGGCGACCACGTCTTCCTGGTCGATGGGTCCGGTTACATTTTCCGCGCCTATCACGCGCTGCCGCCGATCGCCCGCAAATCGGACGGATTGCAGCTCAATGCCGTGTTCGGCTTCTGCAACATGCTGTGGAAGCTCTTGCGCGACATGAAGGCGGACGACAAGCCGACCCATCTCGCGGTGGTGTTCGACAAGTCGGAAAAGACGTTCCGTACCGAAATGTACAAGGAGTACAAGGCGCACCGGCCCGATCCGCCGGACGACCTGATCCCGCAATTCAAATTCATTCGTGAAGCCGTGCATGCGTTCGACCTGCCGTGTCTGGAACAGGGCGGCTTCGAGGCCGATGACCTGATCGCGACCTACGCGCGGATCGCCTCGGAAGCCGGCGCTACCACGTCCATCGTCTCCTCTGACAAGGACCTGATGCAGCTGGTCAGCGACCAAGTCACCCTGTTCGACACCATGAAGGACAAGACCATCGGCCGCGCCGAGGTGATCGAGAAATTCGGCGTACCGCCGGAGAAGGTCATCGAGGTCCAGGCGCTGATCGGCGACTCCACCGACAACGTTCCGGGCGTGCCGGGCATCGGCGTGAAAACCGCGGCCCAACTCATCGGCGAATACGGCGATCTTGAAACGCTGCTCGGGCGTGTCAGCGAGATCAAGCAAGAGAAGCGCCGGCAGTCGCTGATCGACCATGCCGAGGCGGCGCGGATGTCGAAGAAGCTCGTCACGCTCGACACCGATGTGAAGCTCGACGTGCCGATCGGTGACCTTGCCGTGCACGAGCCTGACTACAAACATCTGATCGCGTTCCTCAAGGCGATGGAGTTCAGCTCGCTGACGCGGCGCGTCGCCGAGTTTGCCTCGATCGACGTCGGCGCGATCGAGCCGGCGTCACAGCATGCCGGTGGTGCGCGCGCCGCGGCACCGGCCACTCCTAGCGGCAACGGTGGGAGTTCATCGCTTTCGCCGCAGCTTCCGCTCGACCGGCCAGCGCAGCCCGGCGACGCGTCGCGTCCAGGGCGGTCCGAGGCGCCGCAATACCCGGTGCTGACGCCACAAGCCCTTGCCGAAGCCCGGCGCGAGGCGGCGCGCACCGCGAAATTCGATCGCAGCCAGTACGAGACGGTGCGCAGCCTCGACCGGCTCAAGGCCTGGGTCGAACGCGCGCGCGACATCGGATTTGTCGCGCTGCACGCCTCTGCGGCAAGTTTCGACCCCATCCAGGCCGAGTTGTGCGGCGTCGCGCTTGCCGTCGCGCCGAACCAGGCCTGCTATGTGCCGCTGTCGCACCGCCAGGGCGGCGAGGGCGCCGGGCTATTCCGCGGCGATGTGGCTCCCGATCAGATTCCGGAAGCGAAAGCGCTCGAAGTCCTCAAGCCGCTGCTTGAAGATCCGGGAGTGCTGAAGATCGGGCACGATCTCAAATTCACCTGGCAGATTTTTGCCCAGCGCGGCATCGAGATCGCGTCCTATGACGACATTATTCTGATGTCGTATGTCGCCGACGCCGGCCGCGCCGGCCATGCGCTGGAATCGCTCGCCGAGCGCACCTTCAATCACGCCGCTCTCGATATCAACGAATTGATCAAGGCCGGAAAAGCCAAGATCACCTTCGATGCGGTGGGCATCGACCGCGCTACCGAATATTCCGCCGAACGCGCCGATATCATCTTCCGCATCTGGCAGGTGCTCTCGCCGCGGCTCGCCGCCGATAAGGTCCGCAATGTCTACGAGACTCTGGAGCGGCCGCTGCTTTCGGTGCTCGGGCACATGGAGCGGCGCGGCATTTCTATCGACCGCAACGTGCTGTCACGGCTGTCTGGCGAGTTCGCCCAGGAGGCGGCCGGTCTCGAGGATGAGATCAACAAACTCGCCGGTGAGACCGTCAACGCCGGGTCGCCGAAGCAAATCGGCGACATCCTGTTCGGCAAAATGCAATTGCCCGGCGGTACCAAAACCAAGACCGGGCAGTGGTCGACCGGCGCGCGCCAGCTCGAAGAGCTGGCCGAGATGGGCCACGAACTGCCGCAAAAGATTCTCGACTGGCGGCAGGTATCGAAACTGAAGTCGACCTATACCGACGCGCTGCCGGAATACATCAATCCGACGACGAAGCGCGTGCACACCAGCTACGCGCTGGCCGCGACGACGACCGGCCGGCTTTCGTCGTCGGAACCGAATCTTCAGAACATCCCGGTGCGCACCGAGGATGGGCGGAAAATTCGCCGCGCCTTTATCGCATCGCCAGGCATGAAACTCGTCTCCGCCGACTATTCGCAGATCGAGTTGCGGCTTCTCGCCGAGATCGCCGGCATCGAGCAATTGCGCAAGGCGTTTCGCGACGGCCTCGATATTCACGCCCTGACCGCGTCGGAAATGTTCGGCGTCCCGGTGAAGGGCATGCCGGCAGACATCCGCCGACGGGCGAAGGCCATCAATTTCGGCATCATCTACGGCATCTCGGCATTTGGCCTCGCCAATCAGCTTGGCATCGCGCGCGAGGAGGCGGGCGCGTACATCCGGAAATATTTCGAACGCTTCCCCGGCATTCGTGACTACATGGAAGAGACCAAGAAGTTCGCGAAGGAAAACGGCTACGTCGAGACCCTGTTCGGGCGCAAATGCCACTATCCCGATATCAAGGCGTCGAACGCATCGATCCGCTCTTTCAACGAGCGTGCCGCGATCAATGCGCGGTTGCAGGGCACCGCGGCCGACATCATCCGCCGCGCCATGATCCGGATGGACTCGGCGCTGACCAAGAAAAAGCTTGGCGCGCAGATGCTGCTGCAAGTGCACGACGAACTGGTGTTTGAAGTGCCGGAGGGCGAGGTCGAGAAGACGCTGCCGATTGTCACCAAGGTGATGATTGACGCGCCGATGCCGGCGCTCTCACTCTCCGTGCCTTTGCAAGTCGACGCCCACGCCGCCGATAACTGGGACGACGCGCATTAGTCGGTGTGCTAGCTCGGCGTGGCCACAAGCTCCAGTCCGCTTTTCAGGCGAAGCAGAATGAAGCGACACGTAGATTGGCCGGATCAGTCGAAAATAACCCAACTGGACGTTGATTCTCCACTCTGGCGGCGCCGCTAGTGCGCTATTTTTCGCCAGCTGCATTGAACGCCGCCGAAGGCATATCCGCGGCAACCGTGGGCTTATCGCGCTCACCAGCGGGAATATTGTTCACAAGTTGCAAAGCGGTTCCTAGGCGGCCGCCGGACTGATCGAGCAATGCTGCGGCCTGATCGATGGTGCACCCTTGCAAGAGCAGCATGGCGATTTTGATGTTTCCGCCGGCGCGCGCCAGGGCGTCATGCACCTCTTCGCCGCTGCGTCCACTTAGGCGATGCAAAATACTGGCCGTGCGCTCCACAAGTTTGGCGTTGATCGCCTGCATGTCCACCATCAAGCCCTTGTGGACGCGACCGAGGCGGATCATGACCAGCGTCGACAGAAGGTTGAGCGTGACGCGTTGCGCGGTGCCTGCCTTCATGCGTGTTGAGCCTGCAATCGGTTCAGCACCGGTGTCGAGCCAGATCGGACAGTCCGCTTCTTCGAGAATGGGCGTCGAGCGATTGTTGGCAATGCCGACTGCAAGCGCACCGCACCGTTTGGCTTCACGCATGAACGCCAGCGTAAACGGCGTGGTGCCGCTGGCGGCGACCGCGATGACAGCATCGGCCGCGCCGATATCGTGTTCCTGAATCGCCCGCTTGGCGGCGTCGGTCTCGTCTTCGGCACCTTCGGTCGCGCGCAGCAGCGCGTCTTTACCACCAGCCATCAGCAGCAACAGCCGCTCGGACGGCCAGTTAAACGTAGGAATAAGTTCGGCTCCGTCCTGCACAGCAAGCCTGCCCGACGTTCCAGCGCCGACATAGACCAGCCGGCCATTGCCGCGGAGGCGAGTTTCGATGGCGAGGGCAGCCCGCTCGATCGCAGCCAATTCGGCGCGAACCGCGGCGACAGCCGACATCTGGCTTTCAACCAGCGCATGGAGAATATCGCCGGGTTCCCAGAGGTCGATGTCGGAATAGCGGGGGCTGGCGCGCTCGGTTTCCATGTCGGTTTCCAATGGCATCACGAACCGATCAGATAGGGATAAGCCTCAACTCAACCCATATTAGACCCAATTGGTTCTTACCCAGCGGAAGGCTCCGTGCTGTGCCCGGAGACATCGCGTGACTGACAAGAACGTATTGCTTCTGGGCGTGGACGGGGGTGGAACCCGGTGCCGTGCCCGCTTGTCAACGTTCTCGGGGCAAACGCTCGGCGACGCTGTCGCCGGCCCGGCGAACCTGCGCCTTGGGCTCGATTTGAGTTTTGCAGCGGTTTCGGACGCTGCACTCCAATGTCTCGATCAAGCCGACTTGCCCAAAACCAGCCTTGAGCAAGTGGTGGCCTGTCTCGCGCTGGCTGGCGCCAGCGAGCCCGGCTATCTGGCCGCGGCGCAAAAGCGACGGCACCCGTTCCGCAAAGCACTGATCGTCACTGACGCCGAGGCGGCTTGCATCGGCGCCCATGGCGAAGGCGATGGCGGTGTCATTATCGCCGGCACCGGGACCGTCGGATGGGCCAGGGTGAACAGCAAGACCCACCGCGTCGGCGGGTGGGGGTTGCCGATTTCGGATGAAGGAAGCGGCGCGTGGCTCGGCATCGAGGTGCTGCGCCGGGTGGTGTGGGCTAGCGACGGCCGCATCCCATGGACGCCTTTGCTGCGGGCGGTGTTTGCCGATTTTGCCGACGACCCGCACGCGATCGTTAAGTGGACTGCGATGGCGACGCCACGTGATTTTGGCTCGCTAGCTCCGCGCATTGCCGATTACGCAGCGCGACGCGACGCGATCGGAGTTGAATTGATGCAAATGGCCGCTGCACATGTCGATCATATCGCGGCGCGGCTCGTCGCGTTGGGCGCGGTTAAATTGGCGCTGGTCGGCGGCCTGGCGTCATCCTTGCGCTCCTGGCTTTCAGCTACAACTGCGTCGCAGCTTGTCGAACCCTTCGGCGATGCTCTGGACGGGGCGCTCCAGCTAGCCCGATCCGCGGCGGTCGCGCCGGCGCGGGTCGCTTGATGCCGGCGGCGAACGTAAAGGCGCGGTGGAGGTGATGTCGCTCGTTCCTGCAATGCACCGTGAATTGCTCGAAGCTGCACCGGCGGTGCTTCGGCAGTTCGAGATATTATCGGAACCGCTCGCCGCTCTGGTCAAACAACTCGAAAGCCGGCGACCCAACGTTGTCGTGACTTGTGCGCGAGGCAGTTCCGCGCATGCGGCGACCTTTGGCAAGCACCTGATCGAGCGCCACCTCGGTTTGCCGGTAGCCGCAGCGGCGCCGAATATCGCCAGCGTCTATCGAAGGCCGCTCGATCTGAAAAATCAGTTGTTTCTAGCCATTTCACAATCCGGCCGCAGCGATGACCTGATCGAAATGGCCGCGATGGCGCGAAAAGCCGGCGCCGTCACGGTTGCCATCGTCAACGACGCGGCAAGTCCACTGGCGCAAACGGTCGAGATCGTATTGCCGCTCGGCGCCGGACGTGAGTTGAGTGTTGCGGCCACCAAAAGCTTCGTGGCGTCGGTCGCGGCGCTGTTGAGCCTCGTCGCCGTCTGGGCCGGCGATGCCGCGATGGCTGCTGCGTGTATGCGGCTGCCGATGCGGCTTGCCGACGCGGCGGGGCTTGATTGGAGCGAGGCGCTCGAGCCGTTGACGCGGGCTGGCAGTACGATCGTGATTGGCCGCGGCCCGACGCTTGCGATTGCGCGTGAGGCGGCTTTGAAGCTGAAGGAGACCTGCGAACTGCCGGCTGAGGCGTTCAGTGCGGCAGAGTTTCGCCATGGTCCGATCGCGCTGGTATCCAGCGCCTATCCTGTTCTTGCGCTGGCGCCGACCGATGAAATCCGCCGCAGGGTTTTCGGCGCTTGCCGATGATCTGCGCGGCAAGGGCGCCTGCGTGCTTGTCGCAGAGCCGGGCAGCGCACAACCTCGTCGCCTGCCTGTACTCGCGCCTGATCACCCGGACGCGGACGCGATCTGTCTCATTCAGAGCTTTTACGCATTTCTGGTGCATCTCGCGGCGCGACGCGGCACGGACGTCGACCGGCCGCGCCACCTGCAAAAAGTCACGCGCACCCGATGAGCGCTCGTACGCACGCTATCGCCTGCCGCCATGTCTTCGACGGTGAAACTCTCCGCGACAACACCGCCGTCATCTTGGAAGGCGACCACGTCGCCGCAGTCATTCGACGCAGCGACGTTCCCGCCGCGATGCCGGTGCGTGAGCTGCCCGAGCATGTTTGGCTCACGCCAGGGTTCATCGATATCCAGGTCAATGGCGGCGGCGACGTCCTTTTCAACGACTTGCCGACGGCGGACACCATCCGCACCATGATCGCGGCGCACCGGCGCTTCGGCACCACGGCGCTGTTGCCGACGCTGATCAGTGATACGCCGGAGAAAATGAAATCGGCGCTCGCCGCGGTCGAAAGTCTCGTCGGCGTTGAGCCGGCGGTGCTCGGCATCCACCTCGAAGGGCCTTTCTTATCGCCCGAAAAAATGGGTGTGCACGCTTCGCGCGCTATCCGCAGCCCGACGGCAAGCGATCTCGCGACGCTCACGACGCCGCGGCAAGGCGTGACGCTTGTGACTCTGGCCCCGGAGCGGGTGCCAGAAGGGTTCATCGCCAAGCTTACCGCGGCAGGCGTGCGCGTTGCGCTCGGTCATTCAATGGCGACCTATGCGCAGACCTGCGCGGCCATGACCGACGGCCTGACCGGCTTCACGCATCTGTTCAACGCGATGCGCCCGCTTGAGGCCCGTGAGCCGGGACCGATCGGCGCGGCGCTCGAACTCGATGCACGCCTGGTACGGGCTAATCGTAGATGGAGTCCATGTCGCTCCGGCCATGTTGCGGCTGGCCTTGCGCGGCGCCGGGCGGCCGATCCTGGTGACTGACGCGATGCCGCCGGTCGGCGGTTCGCGCCCGTCATTCGATCTGTACGGTGAAACAATCTCCATAAGGGAGGGCCGGTGCATGCGAAAGGACGGCACGCTCGCCGGAGCGTACCTCGATATGGCGACAGCCGTCCGCAATTGTGTGCGATCATTGCGCGTTCCGCTCGTGACTGCTCTGCGCTTTGCGACCGCTCATCCGGCGCAATTCATCGGCCTTGGGGACAAGTTGGGCCGGCTTGCGCCGGGCTATCGCGCCGACATGGTCGAACTCGATGCCTCAACCGTCACGGTGTGTCGCACCTGGGTCGCAGGTGAACCCAGCCAAGGTTGACGCGCCGATGCCGGCGCTCTCACTCTCTGTGCCTTTGCAGGTCGAAGCCCACGCCGCCGATAACTGGGACGACGCGCACTAATGACACGATGCCTCTTATCCCACCGCGCGAATCGACAGAGCCGCCGCGGAGCGAGGCAGGCGATCCCGGTGCCTTCGTCGGTTCCCTCGCGAGCGGAAAACGAAAGGCCTAAATCTGTCTTGCCGATGACGCGATCTCGACAGTCGTCTCCCGCCAAATCGCGGCCTTATTCACCCCTTCACCAAAACAATAAAACCGGCGCCACCTTGTCGAGGTGGCGCCGGCCCGAGCTTTAAAGTCGGATAAATTATGCCTACCCGAGTTCGCTGGCGTCGCTTGTTACTTGGGAACGCTGCCGTCGACGCCCGCGACGTACCAGTTTACCGAATTGAACGAGGCATCTTTGTCGGTCATCGTCGAGCCTGCGGCAACCTTTACCGTCCCGGTGTTGTCGGAGATCGGGCCGCCGAAAGGCATCAGTGCGCCTGAGATCAACGCGGCTTTCTTTTCCTCGAAGATTTTGACCGCTTCCGGCGGGATCACGGGATTAAGCGGAGCCATCACCACCATTCCCTCTTTGAGGCCCCATCGGGTGTGGCGGTTACCCGTCCAGGTCCCGTCCAGAACCTTCTGAGTTTCGGCGATGTAGTAGCCGCTCCAGTCTTCCGTGGTGCCCGTCAACTGTCCCTTCGGACCGAAGCTCGACATATCGGCATCGATACTGAACGCGTAAGTGGCTTTCTCCTGCGCCACCTGAATGGAAGCCGGCGAGTCTGTATTCTGCGCCACGTTGTCCGCACCCTGCGCAATAAGGGTTTCCGCCGCTTGGCGTTCCTTGCCTGGATCGTACCAGGTGTTGACCCAGATCGGCTTCATCTTGACTTTCGGATTTACCGCCAGCGCGCCCAGCGTCATGGAGTCGATGTTACGCATAACGCTCGGGATCGGGAACGAGCCAATAAAGCCAAGCGTATTGGTTTTCGTCATCTGGCCGGCGATGGTGCCGATCAGATAAAAGCCCTCTTCAAAGCGCGGCTCGTAAACGACTTCGTTCGGCGCCGTCTTGAAGCCGTTCACATGCTCGAATTTGACGTTCGGAAACACTTTTGCAACTTTCTGCAAAGGCTCCATGTAACCGAATGAGCAGGCGAAGATCAGCTTATTGCCGTCGGCAGCAAGCTGACGAAACACGCGCTCGGAATCGGCGGTCTCGGGGACATTTTCCACAAATGTGGTCTTGATCTTGTCACCCATCGCCTTTTCAAGCTTCTGCCGGGCCTCATCGTGCATCTGGGTCCACCCGCCGTCCTTGACCGGGCCCAGATAAACGAAAGCGACCTTGAGCGGCTCGGCGGCAAAGGCTGCCGACGATGTTAAGAGGAAACTTGCGGCGATACTCAGAGATTTCCATTTTTTTACGAGCGTCATGGCGTACCTTTTGGTTCGAGGTGGAATGGTTGGAGGACTGGTTATGTTGAACTGCGGCGAGGGTTTTTTCATGCAGCTGCATGGAAGCTGATGCCGAGAGAGGCCGGCTGATTCAGTAAAATCGTTTTGGGATCGCGGCAAATGATAACCAGAACGATAATCGTTGCCGCGTACGGCAACATCGACAGAAACTCAGTCGGGATCGGAAGATCGAACCCTTGAGCAAAAAGCTGAAACTGTGTGACGCCGCCGAACAAATAAGCGCCAAGCACCACGCGCGCTGGTTTCCAGGTGCCAAAAACGACCAGCGCAAGCGCGATCCAGCCTTTGCCCGCCGACATGCCTTCGACCCACATCGGCGTCTGGACGAGCGACAGATAAGCGCCGGCAACCCCGGCGCACGCGCCTCCGAACATCACCGCAAGGTACCGGGTCATCAAGACAGGTTTGCCGATGGCGTGGGCAACGCTGGGGGATTCACCGATTGCACGTAGCGTCAGGCCCGCATGCGACTTGCTGAGGAACCACTGCACTGCAGCGAACAGCACCAGGGAGAGATAGACCATAATATCGTAATGGAACAAAAGATCCCCGATAACGGGAAGATTGGTCAGCCCCGGAATCTTGATTGATGGCAATGGAGGCAGCGGCGTCCCGGCCAGATTGTGCCCCACGAAGGCCGATAGACCAATTCCAAACAAAGTCAGTGCAAGACCGGTCGCGACTTGATTGGTTTGCAGGTTGAGTGTGAGAAACCCGAACGCCAGGGACAAGGCGACGCCAGCGGCCGCTGCTGCTACAAAGCCTACAAAATCGCTGCCCGTGGCAAGCGTCGCGGCAAAACCGGAGACCGCGCCAATCAGCATCATGCCTTCAATGCCGAGGTTGAGGACTCCAGCTTTCTCCACGATGGTTTCGCCGAGCGCAGCGTAAATCAGCGGCGTGGCGGCCACCACGGTGGCGGCCAACATCGGAACGAGAGGGTTCATGCGGCGCTCCCCGCCGTAACTGCCGGTTTTGCTTCGATGCGCTCAACCGGGCGGACATATCTAAGTCGGAATGTGATAAACAGGTCTGCTGCCAGCAAATAGAAAAGTAACAGCCCCTGAAACAATCCAGTGATCGCGGATGGGAAACTCATCCCCATTTGCGCCGCTTCGCCGCCGAGATAAAGCAGCGCCATTAACAGCGAACCGAAGATCACCCCTATTGGGTTCAGTCTGCCGATCCAGGCGACGATGATCGCGGCAAAACCGTAGCCCGGCGAAATTGTCTGCTGGAGTCGCCCGATTGGGCCGGCCACTTCGCAAATACCGGCGAGACCCGCGGTCGCGCCGCAAACCAGGAGCGCGATCCAGATATTGCGCTTCTCCGAAAAACCGGCGTAGGCGGCAGCGGCAGGCGCCAGCCCCGCCACTTGCATTCGGAAGCCGGCAATAGTTTTCTGCGAGACGACCCAGGCGACGATCGCTAGCCCTACAGCGTAGATAATGCTCCAGGTGACGCGCGTTCCGTCGATAAGAACCGACATGGTTTCAGCGTCGCCGAAACCTTGCGATTGCGGGTAGTTCTGCCCCTCAGGATCGCGCCACGGCCCGTGCACCAGCCAGGACAATACCAGCTGCGCGATATAGACGAGCATGAGCGTGACAAGAATTTCGTTGGTGTTGAATCGCGTTCTCAGGAATGCCGGTATGGCGGCCCAAGCCATTCCGCCGAGCACGCCAGCCAGTAACATGAGGGGCATCGCGAAAAAGGAATTGCTGTCGCCAAACCAAAGCGCGACGCCGCCGCCGGCTATCGCGCCCATGGTTAGCTGGCCTTCGGCGCCAATGTTCCATACGTTGGCGCGAAAACCTATGGCGAGGCCGAGACCGCAGAGCAGCAGCGGCGCGGTCTTCAGAAGCAGCTCGCCGATGTCATAGGTGCTCGACAAAGGCTTGATAAAGAACAGATAGAAGACCTGGACCGGATCCTTTCCCAGTACGGTAAAGAGAATGAACCCCGTCGCGATCATGCCAAGCGCGGCCAATATCGGCGAAGCGATCGCCATCGTGAACGATGGAGTGGTGCGCCGCTCAAGGACGAACATTATGCAACCTCCTTGAGGGGACCTGCGCCTGTCGAGCTTGGGCTCGCCGGTTCGTTGAACTTGCCGCTCATCCAGGTGCCGATCTGACCGATCGACGTGTCGGCCGGCTTGACGGAGGGCGAAAGCCGCCCCTCGGCCAACACCGCGAGCCGGTCGCTGATAATGAAAAGCTCGTCGAGTTCTTCCGATATCACCAGCAGCGCCACGCCCTGGTCACGCAAATCAATCAAGGCTTGCCGGATCAGCTGAGCAGCGCCGACATCGACACCCCACGTCGGCTGGCCCACGATCATCATTTTAGGCTCCAGCATCGTCTCTCTGCCGACGATGTATTTCTGCAGATTGCCGCCCGACAAACTCGATGCCACCGATTGCTCGTCGCCGCACTTGACCTTGAAGCGCTGGATCACACTCTTGGCAAAACTCCGTGTGACGGATGGATAGATCATCCCATTCGACACCATGCCCTTTCGGGCGCCGGTGAGGAGCGCGTTGTTCGCCAGACTCATGGGGGGCACAGCGCCCCGGCCAAGGCGTTCTTCGGGAACGAAGGTGAGGCCAAGCTCGCGGCGCTTCGCCGGATTGAGATTGCCAACCGGTTGGCCCATCAGCTTGATCATGGCGCCACCGCTTAGGCGCTCGCCCGAGAGCGCCGCCATCAGTTCCTTCTGACCATTTCCGGAGACGCCGGCAATTCCCAGAATCTCGCCGCTGCGCACTGTCAGGCTGATGTCCTTAAGCGTCGTGCCGAAGGGGTCTGCTGTTGGCAGCGATAAGTGATCGAGTTCGAGCCGGACTTCTTTGGGTTGGCGAGGTGTAAGAGTACACACCGCCAACTCGCCACCGATCATGAGCTTGGCTAAACTCTCGTTCGTTTCGTTTTTGGGAATAGCGGTGCCGCTGACACGCCCGCCGCGCAGCACAGTCGCACTGTCGCAGAGCGCGCGGATTTCATCGAGCTTATGGCTGATATAAAGGATGCTGCAACCTTCCGACGCCAGGCGCCGCAGGGTCTCGAACAGCACCAGGACCGCTTGCGGCGTCAGCACGGAGGTGGGCTCGTCCATAATCAGAAGCTTGGGCTCCTGAAGCAGGCAACGCACAATCTCCACACGCTGCCTTTCGCCGACAGACATGCTGTGAACAAGGCGATACGGGTCGATTGGCAAACCGTATTTTTCCGAAACTTCCTTGATCTGAGCTGCCAGCTGAGCCGGTTTGACCCGCTCGTCCAAAGCCAAGGCGATATTTTCCCAGACCGTCAGCGTCTCGAACAACGAAAAGTGCTGGAACACCATGCCGATGCCTAAGCGCCGCGCCTGCGACGGTGTGGTGATGGCTTCGTATTGGCCGTTCCACAAAATGGTCCCGGCATCGGGTTTGGTGATGCCGTAGATGATCTTCATCAAAGTGCTTTTTCCGGCACCGTTTTCGCCCAGAATTGCGTGAATTTCGCCTGGGCGGACGCTCAATGAGACGTCCTCATTCGCTACAACGCTCGGATAACGCTTGGTTATTCCGGTGAGGACCAGCCGCGGCTGGATATGAGTTGAAGTTTCAGGACTTTCCATGTTTCGAAAGCTTCCCAGCACTTACGAACTGGCGGCGGGCGCCGCAGTCAGCTTCAATAAGCAAGCCGGAGGCCAACTCGATGCTGGCGCGTCGAGTACAAAATCGGCCAAATAGCGGGCAAACAGGCGAGTTATATACTTCCGGCTGCGACTTCTGTTCGATGACGCCTAAGTTATTGTCGTTTGGCTAAGGTGCAGGCAGAGCAAGCGTGGGACAACTTACTCGGACACTTTAGCTTACGGCAGCTTACGGCGTTGAGCAGAGACCGGTGCGATGTCCGTTCGTTCGCCGGTAGCGCTAGCCGATACAACTTATTTATGAGTACGCGCCCCGGTACTGGCGTTTTATCTACTGTGCGCGCTTCCAATCGTTCGGCGGATAGGGCACGTGCATCGTCATCAGCACGATCGGTGCGCCGCCACTCGGCATGACCTGGTGTGGCGTGTTTGGCGGGATCAGGATCATGTCGCCCTTGACGACGTTGTGGTCCTGGCCGCCTGCGATCGAAGGCCCGCTCATATTGTAGGCGTTGACTTGTTTGCCATCGACAAGCTTGCCGCCGGTGATGATGTTGCCGGTGCCTTGCAGCACGACCATCAGCTCGGCGTCCTCGGTATGCACGGCCGCCCCCGCACCGATCGGCCGGTATTCGAGTTGCGCGCGGTAGGGTGTGAGCAACAGGATCGGCTCCGCGGTCACCGGAGCTTCGCCCTTGCGGTCGGCCTTGGCTTTGTCGACCAGCGCCATGATATCCTTGTCGCTCATGAAGACGGTAGCCAGTGGAGCGGCGGCTTGCTGAGCCAGTGCGCCTGAAGCAGTCGTCGCGAGAAACGCGGCAGCAAGAAATTGCATGCGCATGTGAAATCCTCCCGGTAGAATTTTTGTTGTTCCGGCGATGGCCGGATGACAGTACCGTAACAGACGGATCCAGATAGGGAAGGCCGCGCCATGAAGACGACGCTGACTGTGATCGGATATTTTCTGCTGGCGATGGGGCTGTTCTGGGCCGGGCAAGGCGCCGGCTACATCAAATGGCCGGCCGAGAGCTTCATGGTCGACCAGAGTCAATGGATCTATTACGGCGGTGGCACCGCGCTTGTTGGTCTGATCATCGCGATTGTCGGCGCGCGCCGTTAGAGTTTACTCCGCTGCTTCGATCTGGATGCCGGCCTGCTCGCAGGAATTGGCGATATCGGTCACCGTGGCGCGCTGCATGTCGCGCTTCCAGCGCAGATCGTCGTAGGCGGCGCCGCGGTGCATGGTGCAGCGGTTGTCCCAGATCACAAGATCATGCACGCGCCAGCGGTGGGTATAAATAAACTGGCGCTGGGTGGCGTGCGCGACGAGCTGCTCGATCAGGGCGTGGCCTTCCGCTTCCGGCATGCCGAAGATGCGGCCGGCATGGGATGCGAGATAGAGCGACTTGCGGCCGGACTCCGGAATCGTGCGCACCAGCACTTGTGGCACCGGCGGCAGGTTCTGCCGCTCCTCATCGCTGAAACTGGTGAAGCCAAGCTTGGCGCGCGAATTGAAGATCGAATGCTCCGCAACAAGACCGTCGATGCGGCGCTTCATTTCCTCCGGCAGCGCATCATAGGCGGCGCGTTCGTCGGCGAACTCGGTGTGACCGCCGACCGGCGGGATCGAGCGGGCGTAGAGCAGCGAGGCGCGCGCCGGCAGCCGCTTGAACGAGGAGTCGGTGTGCCAGAGCCGGTTGCCGAGCTGAAACATCCGCTGCCGCGAAGTCCTTGCCCCACACATTGTTTTCCGGGTCGAGGTTGGAGACGTCGGCAAATTCCTTTTGCACGCGAAGATTTACATCCTTGCGATGTAAAGCGATCGTGGTTTCAAGCGGCCCGAACAGTTTCGCGAAGTCGAGGTGCTGGTCGGCCGACAATTGCTGGCCGGGAAAGATCAGTACCGCATATTTGGTGAACGCGTCCTTGACGTCCGCGGCATCGGATGGCGACAGCGGCGCCGATAAATTCACGTCGCCGATCTCGGCGGCGAAATCCGGCGTGACCGGTTGGACGGTGATGGCCATGGTCATTGCCTCCCGAGGATTTTGCGTTTGGCGGATTGAATCATAACGGCCGTAGCCGTGCAATTGCGACTTTCTGATTGATCGAACACGGCGAAGGCGTACGTTTGAGCAACGGGAAGGGGACCGTATGACGGTGGCAGTACAACGTACAGAAACGCCGGCCCCGGCATTACCACGGCTCCCTTGGCGCGAAGTCAGCGCCGCCAGCATCGGCAACGCGCTCGAATTCTACGATCTGGTGATCTACGGCTATTTCGCCGTTGTCATCAGTAAGCTGTTCTTCCCTGCGGCGAGCGAGACGGTATCGCTGATGCTGGCGGTCGGCACGTTCGGCATTTCCTTCATCATGCGGCCGCTCGGCGCAATCGTGCTCGGTTCCTATGCCGATCGGGTGGGGCGCAAGGCGTCGCTGACGCTTTCGATCGTATTGATCATGCTCGGCACCGCGATGCTGGTGTTCGCGCCGACCTATGCGCAGATCGGCGTCGCGTCACCGCTGCTCGTTCTGCTGGCGCGTCTTATTCAGGGTTTTTCGACCGGCGGTGAATTCGGTGCGTCGACCGCCTTCATGGTGGAATACGCAACGGCGGGGCGGCGCGGCTATTTCGGCAGCTGGCAGGCCTCCACGCAAGGTATATCAACATTGTTTGCCGCCAGCATCGCGGCGTTGCTGAGCTACATGCTGACTCCTGAACAGGTCAGCGACTGGGGCTGGCGCGTCGCCTTCGCCGTCGGTCTTCTGATCGGGCCGGTCGGCTTTTACATCCGCAGCCAGGTTGAGGAGACGCCGGAGTTTCGCAACGCTGCGGTGAGCGACATCGAGAAGTCACCGGTGCGTACCGTGCTGCGCCGCGACTGGTTCGCGCTGCTGCTCGGCATCGGCGTGGTCGCCGGCTCGACCGGCTTCAATTACGTGCACAAGGTCTACATGCCGACCTACGCGCTGACGCAATTGCACTTTCCGCCGGTGTCGTCCTATCTCGGCGCAGCCGTCACCGGTCTCGTTCAGGCCATCGCCGGGCCGATGTTCGGCGCGCTGTCGGATCGCGTCGGCCGGCATCGGCTGCTGTGGGTCGCGTTCCCGCTGGTGTGCGTGACCACGTATCCGATGTTTCTGATCCTCAACACCTGGCCGACCGTGCCGACCTTGGTTGCGGTGCAGGCGTTCGTCGGTTTGCTGAACGCTGCCTGCCTCGCGCCGATCGCGGCGCTGCTCGCGGAAATCTTCCCGACCGGCACGCGCAGCACGGGCGTTGCGCTGAGCTATAATCTCGCGGTGACGCTGTTCGGCGGATTTGCGCCGCTGATCGCAACCTCGCTGATCGCGGCGACCGGCGACAAGCTTGCGCCGAGCTACTACGTGATGGGCTCATCCATCCTGAGCGTTGCCGCTATTCTGGCACTGACGTTTAGCGCGAGCACCGCACGGCGTATTCGTGCGGCCGAGCCGAGTTGACGCGCTTTTCCGTTAGCCGCGTTACGCAATATTCTCTTTGGTGATGTTGCCACTCGATTGAACGAACCAGCGCTCGTTCGGCATCGGCTTGCCTTCGAGCCGTGCGGCCATCCATTCGGCCTGATAGGCCCGCGGATCGGGTCCGTTCTGTGTCGCCGTCGTCATGGCGATGCTGTGATTGCCGCCCTGATAAACCAGAAGCTGCTTTGGCCCGCCAAGCGCCTTGATAAAGGCATTGGTATATTCGATCGGGCAGAGCTGGTCGTATTCCCCGCAAGCAACCGTATAAGCGCCCTTGATCTTCTGCGCATAGCCGTTCCAGTCGATGGTCTTGCGGAAATCGTCGAATTCGCGCTCGTCGGTAATGCCCGACATGAACATGAAGCGCTTCTTGAAAGTCGGTGAGGCGCGATTGAAGATCGTTTCGCCGCCGGGCTCGTAGCAGGTGCCGACCACTGCGCAGGCTTTGTAGCGTGCATCGGCCGACATCATGATTGCGGTGAAGAACGAGCCGAAGCTCACGCCGGTCATGCCGATCTTGCCGGCATCGACCTCGGGGCGCTTGACCAGCCAGTCGGCCACGGTTTTTGACGCTTCCGCCCAGCCCGGCACATCGACATAGATCCCGCGCAACGGCGGCTCCCAATAGCCGGGTCCTTCAAACGCCAGCACGGCATAGCCGCGCTCCATCCAGCGATCCTTGTAGAGCGATACCGAACGCTCCTTGAATCCATCCATGCCGGAGAGCGCGACGATCACCGGCACTTTGGTGCCGCTTTGATAATTCGGCGGCAGATGAAAGATCGCGGGCAGGGTCTTGCCGCGGTATGGCAGCTCAACCCATTCGATATGGTGGTCGGCGAGCGCCATGTATTTGTTGAAGGTCTCGCGCTTCTTGTCGTTCAATTCTTTCAGTTTCGCGTTGGCTTCCTCGATGGTCCACATCGCCGAGGCCCAACTATTTGACGCGATGTAATAGCTGTCGCGCGCGGCAGTCTTGTCGCCGGCCTTTTCGGCATCCTGGGCTTTGTCCTCGCGCTTTTTTGCCAGCGCCTCGAATGCCGGGCCGATGTCCACCAGCCGTTTCACCTGCTGGCGCAACTCGGCCATGTCGGGAACGACGGCCGGTCCGGCCGCCGCGATGGCGGCGCCGGTATGGCTCTGGTCCCAATCGATGCCGTTAGCCTGGATGACGTTATCGAGCAGCCAGCGCTGCTCATCGAACCGCTTGACCACCGGTTCGCCCTTTGGATTGCGGTTCGACCAGTCGCGGCTGTGCGCGGGCGTGTCGGCCGCGGCAGCAGCCGGCACAACGGCATTGGCGATCGCCGCGCCGGCAGCAGCAGCGAGCGAGCCGGATTGCAGGAAGGAACGTCGATCCATAGTGGTCTCCGGATAATGATTGCTATTGCGCCCGTTGCGCGGCCTCGGACACGATCTTGTAAGCTTCGTCGAGTTTCGGCTTCGGCCCTGTGACCTCGCCGACAGCGCTGGCGAATGTCTTCATCATCTCGGCCTGCTCGTTGGGCGGCAGGCTGATCAATTCGCCGCCGACATCGGTCCAGCCCTTGCGGGCTTTCTCGACGATGTCGGTCGCGACCGGCGCGATTGCCGCTTGTTGCGCTGAGGCATCGTCGTCGATGATCTTCTGCAAGTCCGGTGGTAGCTGGTCGTACCAGGACTTGCTGATTTCGGCGATTACATAAACGGCGGGCTGGCCGGTTTCGGTGACGTATTGCGCCGCGTCGCGAAAGTGCAGCGGCGTAAATACGACAATGCCGCCGACCGCGCCGTCGATCGCGCCTTGCTGGATCGCCGGCACCACGTCGCCGAGCGTCATCGCCACCGGCGTCGTACCGAGCTTGCCGAACGGCACCATCTGGAACGGCGACGCCAGCACACGAAGCTTCTTGCCCTTGAAGTCGGCAAGATGGCGGATCGGCGTCTTCGAGACGACCGCCTGCGGCGCGTTCATGAACAGCGCGACGCCATGCAGCCCTTTGTCGGCGCCGAGCGACAACATCAATTTTTTCACGGCCGGATCGGCGGCAACCTTCTGTCCTTGCGCCATGGAGTTGACCAGACCGGGCGCCGCCATCACCTCGAAACGCTCATCGACGCCGACAAAGAACTCCGGCGGGATCACCGCGCATTGGATGGCGCCGAACTGAGTGCCTTCGATCTGCCGGGGGATCGAGCCGAGCTGGCTGTTCGGATAGATCTCGGTCTTGATGCGCCCGCCGGAATCCTTCTCCAGCGCGGCGGCGTAGTTCTTGGCGAAGAAGAAGCTCGGATCGTTGAGCGTCGGCAGCGTGATCTTCATCGTATAGGTCTTGTCCTGCGCCTGCGCAGCGGCGAGCGTCAGCAGCGATGACAAGACAATGGCGCAGGCGGCAACACCGGCGCGCGCAAAGAATTTCCGTTCAGCAAAAAGCATCGTTCCCTCCCCATATCCTTTTGCGCATCTTAGCGTGCCGGGACGAAAGCGATAGCGCACCTCGGGGCTATGACGCCGCAGCCTTGGCCGCTATAGCGGCACAACCGCGATGGCCTCGACTTCGAGCAGCCCGCCTTCGTGCGCCAGCCTGGAAATCTGAATGGCGGTCGACGCCGGTGGCGATGCGGTGTTGACGTAACGGTTGCGGACTTCAAGGTAGACCGGCATATGCGCGATATCGATGAAATAGGTGGTCAGCTTCACAACATGATCGAAAGTAGCGCCGACTTCGGCGAGCGCCGTCTTGATGTTCTCGAAGCACTGCACGGCCTGGGCGCGAAAATCTCCCGGGGTGCCGGCAAATTTTCCGTCGAGTGTGCGTCCGAGTTGGCCGGCGAGATAAATGGTGCGGCTCGGGCTCGTCGTTTCGACAATGTGCGAATAGCCGCGCGTCGAGTGCATACTGTCGGGATTGATAAAGCGATGAACCGCCATTGTGATTTGCCCCACTGCGTTTTGATTCTTAACCGGCACAATCCGATGATCGCCGCGCGCGGCTATTCCAGTCGCGATCTGTGTCTGTGACTGGAACCTGAAATCTCGTTGCACGTTCCGAGCTTGACAATACAAATAAACGGTCCAAGATTTTAGCGTAACTCTTGTGACACGGAGGTCTAAATGAATCCACCGGGTCAAGGCGCCGCGATGATTGCTTAAGCTGGTTCGGGCGCGGCATAGCGGCAAATACACGGACAGTTCGCCGGAGGCGGCCTCAGCGGGTCGCATCAGTCAGGCAAGACCCCAATTCGGTCGCCCCGGCGTACCTTAACCGGTCGTAGTTTTTAATCGTTCGTGCCTTCGCTTAACGAGCGCACGGCAGCTTCCGCGTTTTCTCCGCACGCTGGGTTTCAGGCGGGCCGAAAGTCTTTTGAAACCGCGTCCGCCAGATGATCCAATATATTTCCCCAGCCCCTCGTATGACCTTCACAAATTGCCGACGTCGGTAGTCGCTCGTGAGTTAGCACGAGGTCGGTTTCATCGCCGCGCGGAATGAGTTCGAGGGTTACCAACGTATTCACATTGTTCGTCAGCGGGCCAATCCACGTGAACACAAGCTTGTGCGGCCGGTCGACTTGCACATAGGTGCCGGATACTTCGCGGTTCGATTCCGCCGATGACATGACAAGGCTGAAGGCTCCGCCAGGACGGAGGTCACAGCTCGCCTTGCAATCGACCGCGCCGGGAAAGGGGCTCATCCACCGAACCATCAAATCGGGTTTGGTCCACAGGTCGAAGATTTGCTCCGCCCCGGCCTTCACGCGCCGGCGTATCTGCACGGTCGGGCCCGTCGTGTCACCGCGAACCATGCTTGCGATCCTTTGGCCCCAACTTGTGGTCCTTCTTGAGCTCGCGCAGCAAGCGCTCCATGGCGTCCAGCCGCTCCTCCCAATAGCGGCGCGTCCGCTCGATCCAGCCATCGACCTCGTCCAGCGAACGGGTATTGATGGAGAGAATGTGGTCGCGCCCCTTCTTGTGCCGCTCGACCACGCCGCTCGCTTCCAGCGCGCGGATGTGTTTCGACACCGCGTTCAAAGACATATGGAAGGGTTCAGCGACCTCGGTGACGCGCGCCTCGCTACGTGAAAGCCGTTCGATAATCGCCCGCCGCGTCGGATCGGCTAATGCGGCAAATACCGCGTCGAGGCGCGCGGCGCGCGAAGCGGCTTCCTTCCGGGCTTCGATCTTAATCATGGCGATCTGCCGGCCCGCTCAATTCTCAATTCAAAAAATATTCTACCAAAAGGTTGACTATTTGCCAAGTCGGCGCTTTATTCAACCTTACGGTTGAACATAGTTTTGATGATGAAGGAGGGTTCGATGCCAAATAAACCCCTTGTCGCGGCGGCCGCAACGCTCGCGCTTCTGTCAGCTGCCGGCGCTCCGGCGCGGGCCGAGCCGGCCAAGAACATTGTCCTCGTGCATGGCGCCTTCGCCGACGGATCCGGCTGGAAGCAGGTTGCCGATATACTCCGCAAGGACGGCTATACAGTCAGCATCGTCCAAGAGCCGGAAACTTCGTTGGCGGATGACGTCGCCGCCACCAACCGCGTCCTCGACCGCCAGTCCGGTCCGGCCGTGCTCGTCGGCCACAGCTATGGCGGCGCTGTCATCACCGAGGCCGGCAACAACGCGCATGTCGCGAGCCTGGTCTATGTCGCCGCCTTCGCACCGGACGAGGGCGAGAAGCTCGGCCCGCTCCTGGGCAGCATCGCTCCCGCGGCGAACAGCATCGCGCCAACCGCGGACGGCTATCTGCTGGTCGACCAGGCGAAGTTCCCGGCGGATTTTGCGGCCGACCTGCCGGCTGCGGAGGCGCAATTCATGGCGATCTCTCAGGTGCCGCTCAACGGCAGCATCTTGGGTACACCGATCACCGCGCCAGCCTGGAAGACGAAGCCGCAGCTACGGCATCGTCGCGACGCAGGACCGGATGATAAACCCGGACCTCGAGCGCTCGATGTACAAGCGGGCCGGCGCCAAAGTGACGGAGATCAAGGGCAGCCACGCGATCTTCTTCTCGCAGCCGCGCGCGGTTGCGAACGTCATTGAGCAGGCTGCTGGCAGCGCCCGCTAAAGACACCGGGAATGCCGGTGTGAGGCGTTCGATCAAGCGAGCCACGGCGCCGTCGTGCCGGGATGCCAGCTTTACTCCCAACAACAGACATTGACTGCGTATTTGTAAGTCCGCGTCCTAATCGAGCTTGATATTGGCGGTGCGGATCACTTTGCTCCACTTATCGTTTTCTTTCGCGATGAAGTCGCCAAATTGCGCGGGCGTCATCGGCATCGGTGCGACGCCGAGGTCCGCGAGACGCGCTTTGGCATCCGCTGTCGCGAGCGCCGCAGTCATCGCCGCGTTGAGCTTGTCGATGATGTCAGGAGGCGTGCCTTTCGGTGCGCCGACGCCATACCAGCCGGTCGCTTCGTAGCCCGGCACAAATTCACCGACGGTTGGGAGATCCGGCAACGCCTCAAGCCGCGCCTTGGTGGTCACGGCATAGGCGCGCACCTTGCCGGCTTTGACGAATTCCATGGATTGCGGGATCGGATTGATCACAAACTGTACCTGTCCGCTGATCAGGTCGCTCATGTAGTTGGTGCGATAAGGCACGTGAACCATATCGACTCCGGCCATCATGGCGAACAGTGCGCCGAAGATGTGAGACGACGTGCCGATGCCTCCCGAGGCGTAATTGATCTTGCCCGGGTTGGCCTTGGCGTAGGCGATCAGCTCCGGAATGGTTTTGGCCGGAAGTGAATTGGTCGCGAGCGCCACATAAGGCGCATTGGCGACCGGTGACACCGGCGCGATGTCGCGAAGGAAATCGAAATTGAGGTGCTGGTAGAGCGAGACGTTGAGCACATTGGTCAGGACGTCGACCAGGATTGTGTAGCCATCGGGGTCGGCGTGTGCGACGGCTTCGGTGCCGATATTGCTGCCGGCGCCCGGCCGGTTCTCGACGATGAAATTCTGCCCGAGTTTTTCCGATAGCCACTGGGCGCCGAGGCGGGCGATGATGTCAGGGGCGCTGCCGGGGGGAAACCCGGCAATGATATGCACCGGACGCGACGGGTAAACGTCGGCGAAAGCGCCGTGCCCCACCGCCGGCAAGGCGGCGGCGCCGGCCGCCAACTGCAGGAATTGTCTGCGGGGAAATTTCATCGCATCCTCCCGGGCATCACCGCTTGTTGTGCTCGAAGAGCTGCGGTTTCCGCTAAAGGATAGGGCCTTCGGCTCAGGGGATAAAGTGTAGATGCTGTCGCGGGTAGGGTTGTGGGTTATCGGCACTTGGTTCTGTGCCGTGGCGTTTCTCTTCCCCAGCGTTGCCCAGGCGGCGACGCTCGACGGCGCGGCCCTGAACTGGCCGTGGGCGCTGCCGTTCGCCGGCATCCTGTTGAGCATTGCGATTGGCCCGCTGCTGTTCCGGAATTTCTGGCATCACCATTATGGCAAGTTCGCTTTCGTCTGGGCGGTGTTGGCGTTGGCGCCGATGGCGGCGTTGCATGGCGCGGACACGGCGCTCGCCGCGCTGGTACACGCGGTGCTTGGCGATTATCTCGGCTTCATCGCCATTTTGTTCGCGCTTTATGTGGTGGCCGGCGGCATACTGATAACCGGCGCGCTACGCGGCACGCCGCTGACCAACACAATCATCCTTGCGCTCGGCACATTGATGGCCAGCGTCGTCGGCACCACCGGGGCCGCGATGATCCTGATCCGGCCGCTGCTGCGGGCCAATGCGGCCCGTTTCAACAACGTGCACGTCGTCGTGTTCTTCATTTTCCTGGTCGGCAATATCGGCGGTGCGCTGTCGCCGCTGGGCGATCCGCCATTGTTTATCGGCTTCCTCAATGGCGTCGATTTCTTCTGGCCGGCACAGCACCTTTGGCAGCAGACGGCGTTCGTCGCCGGCTGCGTGCTTGCGGTGTTTATCGTCATCGACGTCTGGTTCTATGTCGGCGACCGCAAGACCATCGCAGTGGACGATCAGGCGCAGCGGGCGCCGCTGCGGGTGCGCGGGGTCGTCAATCTGATCCTGCTGGCACTGATCGTCGCCGCCGTGATCGATTCCGCGATCTGGAAACCGGGCGTTTCGTTCTCGGTTTACGGCACGACGCTCCAACTGCAGGATGTTGCGCGCGATGGCGTGCTGTTCCTGGCGGCTTTGCTTTCGCTATGGCTGACGCCGGACGAGCATCGCGAGGCCAATGGCTTCTCCTGGGAGCCGATCGTCGAGGTCGCGATGCTATTTGCCGGCATCTTCGTCTGCGCCACTCCGGTTCTGGCGATGTTGTCCGCCGGCCACGATGGCGCTTTTGCCTGGCTCATTGGCGCGGTCACCATGCAGGACGGCCAGCCGCATCTCGTCGCCTATTTCTGGCTGACCGGGGTGCTATCGGCGATCCTCGACAATGCGCCGACCTATCTGGTGTTTTTCAAGCTTGCCGGCGGTAATGCCGCCGATCTGATGGGACCGTTATCGAGCGCGCTTGCCGCGATTTCGATGGGCGCGGTCTACATGGGCGCGCTGACCTATATCGGCAACGCGCCGAATTTCATGATCTATGCCATCGCGACCGAGCGCGGCATTCCGATGCCGAGCTTCTTCGGTTACATCGTATGGTCGGTCGTCGTGCTGGGTCCGGTGTTCGCGGCGGTGACTTATCTCTTTGTGATGGGCCAGGACTGGTCGTCACTGCTTCACTGGCAATTCCCCCACTAGCGCCCCTGTTCGCATCGAATACTGTTTTAGAGATGAGATTTGGTCGCGGTCGGCCGCCAAACGCGGTCAAAGTTCCGTGAGCGATCTAAAAAACGGTAGACGCTCCTTTGCCGAACCTGAACACTGTGCTCACATTTGAACGATTGCCGGCGAAGCTTCTTTATCCACCTGCGCAGGGAGGGAACCGAGTTCGCTATATACCGAAGACGGGCCTACTCATGGCGAAGCGCGGTTGATCGGATATTCGATCAGATTTGAACGCCGTTCTTTCTGAAATTCTATTTCATCATGTTAATTTGCTTTGTCGTGTTGTGAGAAAGCGCACGCGAGCAAATAAAAATCATCTGAGAGATTTGGATAGAGACATCAAAAATCATTTTTTATGTATAAGGAATAAGTATAGGACATTTACTGTTCTGTTCAGAACAGAAAGAAACGGAGACGCAGTCTATTAATTGAGAACTTTTGATGGGGGGTGAAATGCACTGGCGCTATCAAAACATCAATATTCCCACCGAAGTCGTTCGGACCGTTGTCGCAATCTCCGAATTGGGCAGTTTCTCCAAAGCCGGCGCAAGGCTCGGCCTGAGCCAGCCAGCCATCAGCGCGCAGATGAAGCGGCTCCAGATGCTTGTCGGCGGCGACGTCTTTGAAAGGACCGGTGCCGGGATTTCCCTGACACCCAAGGGCCGGCTGGTTCTTACCCAGGCCCGGAAGCTCTTGGAAGCCAACGATCAGATACTTTCCATCGGCGGGGGAGATCAGGACTCGCAAACGGTTCGCCTGGGTCTTACTGCTATTTTTGTCGATGAGTTTTTGAGCAACTGGCCGGCCATCCAGTCCACCCAGGTTTCGATTATCTGCGATCACTCAGCTGAACTCGCGAAGTCTTTTGCTAATGGCTATATCGACATTGGCTGTCTGGTTTATCCGATCACGACGAGTGACGTCAGTGAGGAAATATTAGCGTGGAATGAGGAGTTTGTCTGGGTCAGAGGCCGCGATTTTGTTCTTCGGCCTGGAAGTCCAATTCCTCTGATCGGGTGGCCTGGAAGTCCTCTGGACGCCGTCATGATGGCTGCAATCGAAAAGGCGGGCCTTTCCTATCGATTCGCGCTCACCAGCGCGGATCACCACGTTCGCACCTCGGCGGTGGCCACAGGTGTGGGCCTGATAGCGGTGCCGCTGCGCCATGCCGTCGCGCCGCTGGTTGTCGCGAAGGAGTATTATCTGCCCGAGCTCAGGCCAATTCGCGCCGGGATATTTGTTCGAAAAAACTTCGATTGGGAAAAAGTCGCGCCGTTGATCGACGCCTTGAAATCCCTGGCCCCGGCTTCGACGGAAAACAAGTCTGTCGCCTAAGGCTCTGGTTGCGTCTGAAACCGGAAAGTCGATTTTGAAAATCAGCCGGATTTGATGTGCCTGCTCAAATCTTGGACGTTTGTCTCTATTTTGATACGAACATTGCGGTTTTGAGATACCTATTCAGATTTGATGTATCCATCAGTTATTTTTATGTGCGGCCAATATTTTTATCTCATCAGATTCTCGGAAGAAATCATTCACGGGATGAGAATTTTCACGGCGTCATTTCCGATGTCTTGCAGCAGACGGTGTCCCGCACACCGTAGGGATCGGAATCGGGCAGGCCAACGTCCGGCACAGCCTTGCGCCGCGAAGGCGTGGTCCCGGTGAGCCGACGGGGCAATCGCCGCGCCGTTCATTTCCGAGTTGGGTATGTTTGGTCACCTTCCTATCGATATGATTTCCCTGTTGATGATTGCGGGTCTCTTCCTGATCGCAGCATCGACCGGTGCCGATTGATGGAGCGGTGCGGGCTGTTGCGGTCGAGGGCTCGCCGGGAGCGTCTCAGCTGCAAAGCATTCTGGCATACAGACCCCTAAATGCAGTGTGTCGCGCAGCACAGTGGGCGAGGGGGGCGCCCCCGTTAAAATTCTGGCGAGACGTCGAAAATAGCCTGGCGCGCCGAGCCGCCGGCTATGGACGTGGATCCGAGCAGGTGCCGCTCCCCTTGGCAACCCTGGATGGCTAGGCCATCGTTACGTTAGACATCGGCAGTAGCTCGGGGAATTGCTGGATATTCGCATGCAGAAGCCGATCGACGCTTCGCAATTAGCCGTGGCCGCTTCCGTGGACAGTCCGGTCGTCGCGACCACCGCGTCCTCGGGGCTGGGCGCGATCGGCCGCAATGCGGTGCAGGATTCCATCGCCGGCCTGATCGCGTCGATCGTCTTGATCGCCAATATCGTCTCGTTCGGCGCGCTGATGTTTCCCGGCCAGTTGAACGCCGGGATTCCTCTTGCGATCTGGGCGATGCTGATTGGGAGTGCCGTCGGCGGCATGTGGATTGCCACGGCGACGTCCTTGCCTCCGTTGGCCACGGCCATCGATTCACCGACCGGAACGGTTCTCATATTGCTCAGCGCGACGGCGGGCGGGCGCATCCTGGCTGCCGGCGGCAGCCCGCAGGCGGCGATCCAGGGCGTGATGCTGGTTTTTACCGCCGCGACATTCGCGTGTGGAGCGCTGCTTTACGGCCTGGGTGCCTTCCGCTTGGGATCGTATTTCCGGTTTGTGCCGTCGAGCGTTGTCGGCGGCTTTCTGGTCGCGACCGGCTGTTTCCTGATCTCAGGCGGTATTCGAAATCACGGCCGGTAAGACATTTACGTTCGATGCGCTGTTCGCGCCCTGGACCATGCCCGAGATCATCAAACTTGCCAGTGCGGCCGGGACGCTTGCGGTCTTGCTGGCAGTTCGCCGCTGGCTCAAGGCCGCATTGGCCATGCCGGTCACGCTGATCGCGCTCTGGCTTGGCGCGGTTGCACTGCTGCGTCTGCTCGGTCTCTCTGGCACCGAACATGGTTGGTATTTTCGTTCGCTCGGCACGCTGACGTGGTGGTCGCCGTTCGCTGCTCTACACACGTCTCCGCTCACCTGGCCGATGCTGACCCGCCTGATCCCGGAGATATTTGTCACGGCGGTCGTCGCGCTGATCTCGCTGATCACCAAAGTGTCGAGTTTTGAGTCGGCGCGACAGACTTCCGCCGATCTCGATTGCGAACTGCGCGCTCACGGCATTGCCAGCCTTATCGCCGCGCCGCTTGGCGGCATTGCGGGAAGCCTTCAGGTCGGCACCAGCCGTCTTCTCGAACACGTCGGCGGCAAGCGGATGAGCGGCGTCGCCTGCGCGGTGATCATGGGCATTGTCGGCCTCGCCAATTTCGATTTACCGGGACTGGTGCCGATCCCGCTGGTCGGCGGGCTGGTGTTCTATCTGGGTTACAGCTTCATCGCCGACGCACTGGGGCGGCCGTATCGGAACCACGCCTGGCTCGATATGGCGCTTGCGATCATCATTGCGCTCGTCTGCCTGCAGTATGGCTACCTGACCGGCGTTCTCGCCGGCCTGATCTGTGCCTGCATGGTCTTCACTATGAGCTATGCCCGCTTGGGCGTGGTGCGCAGGCACGCGACGCGTGCGCTGGTTTCAAGCCACGTCGTGCGCTCCGCGCAATGCTCGGACTATTTGCGAGAGAACGGCGACGCGATCCAACTCTACTGGCTCTCCGGTTATATCTTCTTCGGATCGTCGGAGGGCGTTTTCGAGAAAATCCGTGCCGACATCGAGGTTTCGGGTTCGCGGCGCGTCAATCATGTAATCCTCGACTTCGAACTGGTCTCAGGCTCCGATAGTTCAGCGTTGCTGAGCCTGACGAAGTTGCGCAGCCTTTGCGGCCGGCATGGCGCAACGCTGGTTTTTTGCTCGCTGTCGCCGGCAAGCCGCGCCGTGCTCGAGCGCGGCGGATTTTTCTCCGGCAAAAATCAGGCTCGGGTTTTCGCCGACCTGCAGACGGCGCTGGCATGGTGCGAAGAGCAGGTGCTGGCCCAATCCGGCATCGTTATCGATTCCAGTACTGCCGGCTTCGAGTCATGGCTGCTGGAGCGTCTGGGTCCGGCGGTCTCGTTGCGCGATCTGATTGGATATCTGGTGCGAAAGGACATCGCCGGGCCGGAAGTCATCTATCGCGAGGGCGAACAAGCCGACACTGTCGACCTCGTGGCCGCGGGGACGCTAAACGTCGATGTGGTGACCGAAAACGGCGGCAGCAAACGGGTGCGGCGGCTTGCGACGCACACGGTGGTGGGTGAGATGGGCTTCTTCCGGCGTTCAGTCCGCTCCGCCACCGTTTCCTCAGATGGACCGGTCGTCCTCTTCACGCTGACGCGTGAGCGCATGGAACGGATGCGGCGCGAACGGCCGGATCTCGCAAGCGCATTCGACGATTTCATTGTGCGGACGCTTGCCGATCGCCTCGATGCGACAAACCGTGAGCTCGCTGCTCTGGAGTGAGCTGCGTTGGTCTATGGAATAAAAGTCCCAATTATGGTGCTTACTAACCTGTTTGCACCGTCATCGGATGCTCCGATCTCAGGCTTGCGCAATCAGTCCTTGAGATAACCGAGGACCAGTTCGGCGATCGCCAGCGACGAGGTCAGTCCCGGCGATTCGATGCCGAACAGGTTGACCAGCCGCGGCATGCCGTGGTCCTGCGGGCCGGCGATCATGAAATCGGCCTGGCCTTCGCCCTGGCCGGTCAGCTTCGGCCGGATGCCGCAATAATCCGGCACCAGCGAGCCGTCCGGCAGGCCCGGCCAATAGGTGCGGATGCGCTCGTAGAAACTGTCGGCGCGGCGCGGATCGACGGCGTAATTCTCTTCCGTGATCCATTCGACGTCCGGGCCGAAGCGCATGCGGCCGGCGAGATCGAGCGTGACATGAACGCCAAGGCCGCCGTCGATCGGCGTCGGATAGATCAGCCGCGAGAACGCCGGCTTGCCGGCGAAGCCGAAATAATTGCCCTTGCCGAGCACCAGCCGCGGCACTTTGCCCGCCGGATAGCCCTCGATCCTGCGCGCCAGGCCTTGCGCGCCGAGGCCCGCGGCATTGACCACGGCGTCGAATGGGATGATGCCGGCATCGCGGCCGCCGAACTGCACGTGCCATTGCGGCGCCTTGTAGCTCATGCTTTCGACCGGCGTCTCGAACGCGATCATGCCGCCGCAGTCTTCCAGATCGCCCCACAGCGCCAGCATGTAGCCGTGGCTGTCGATGATGCCGGTTTCCGGCGACCACAGCGCGCCGATGCAGAACAGTTCCTCTTCCATGGCGCGGGCCGCATTGCCGCCGATCATCTCGACGCCTTCGACGCCGTTCCTCTGCGCCTGCGCCATGATGGTCTCGACTTTGGCGAGTTCGGCCTCGTTGGTGGCGACGACGAGCTTGCCGCATTTGCGGTGGCCGACGCCGTGGGACGCGCAAAATTCGTAGAGCATGCGCCGGCCGCGCACGCACAGCACGGCGCGCAGCGTGTCGGTCGGGTAATAAAGACCGGCGTGGATCACTTCGCTGTTGCGCGAGGACACGCCGTTGGCGATGCCGCCGGTGATTTCGGCAACGGTGACGTCATGGCCGAGCAGGGCCGCCTGGCGCGCGGCACCGCCAGCCCGACAACACCTGCGCCGACGACGAGAACCTGCATGCGCTAATTCAGTCGCGCTTCCACGGAATGATGATGCGCTCGATCTCGTTGAGCAGGATGGTCAGCACGAAGCCGATGATGGCGATGGTGAACAGGCCGACATACATCTGCTCGACCGAAAACGTCTCCCACGCGGTCCAGATCATGTAGCCGAGCCCGCTCTTGGCGCCGATCATCTCGGCGATGGCGATCAGGATCAGGCCGATGCCGATGCCGAGCTTGAATCCGGTCATGATCACGGGGAGCGCGCCGGGCAAGCGCGATGGTCCAGAACGTCTTCCAGCGGCTGGCTTTGTAGTTGCGGCCGACGTCGAGATAGATGCGGTTGATCTCGAGTACGCCGGTGGTCGCGTTGATCACCACCGGGAAGAACACGCCGATCGCCACCATGAAGATTTTCGAGCCTTCGCCGAGGCCGAAGATCAGCAGCGCCAGCGGCAGGATCGCGCTTTTCGGGATCGGATAGGTCGCGGCCACCAGCGGATCGAACGCCGCGCGGACCCAGCGGTTCAAGCCCCATGGCGATGCCGAGGATCAGCGCCGGCACGCCGCCGATCAGCGTGCCGAGCGCGAGCCGGCGCAGGCTGACCAGCGTGTTGGTGACGAGTTCGCCCGAGCGCAGCATCTCGATCATGACGGCGATCACGCTCGACGGCGCCGGAAAGAAGCGCGTGTCGATGAAATGCAGCCGCGCCGCGACTTCCCAGACCACGAGCAGCACGATCGGCGAGGCGATGCCGAGAATGCGCTCGCGGGTGCGCATGGAGAGGGCGAAACTCTGCTCCGGGCTGCCGGCGATGGTTTCGGTCGTCATGACGACGGTTCCTTGCTGTCGTGCTCGACTTCGGTGTCTTCCTGCTCGCGGGCGCGCTGCACTTCGTCGCGCAGTCCCGACCAGATGCGGTGAACGAGCTCGCCGAATTCCGGCGCTTTCTGCAGTTCGATGAGGTTGCGCGGCCGCGGCCAGCGGCACCGGCACCAGCGCTTTTCACGCGGCCGGGTTGCGCCGTCATCACCATGATGCGGTCGCCGAGAAACACCGCCTCGTCGACGCTGTGGGTGATGAACACGACGGTCTTCTTCTGCTCGTCCCAGATGCGCAGCAACTCTTCCTGCAACAGCAGCTTGTTCTGCGCGTCGAGCGCCGAGAACGGCTCGTCCATCAGCAGGATTTCCGGATCGTTGGCGAAGGCGCGCGCGATCGAGACGCGCTGCTTCATGCCGCCGGAGAGCTGGTGCGGATAATAGTCGGCGAAACGGGTCAGCCCGGTGGCGTCGAGATAATGGCCGACCCGCTCCTTGATGACGGCCGCCGGCGCGTCGCGCATGCGAAGGCCATAGGCGGCGTTGTTCCACACCGTCATCCAGGGAAAGATCGACTCGCCCTGGAACACCATGGAATTCACCGGCCGGTCGGAGCCTGCCGGCGTGTCGACCTCGATGGTGCCGGCGGTCGCCGTTTCGAGGCCGGCGAGGATGCGCAGCAGCGTGGTTTTGCCGCAGCCGGACGGGCCGACGATGACGAAGAACTCGCCGCGGCTCGATATCGACCGAGACGCGATCGACGGCGATGAGCTGGCCGAACGTCTTTTGCAAATCGCGGATGCGGATCGCCGGCCGCGCGGAATCCGGGGGCGTTACAACCGGCGCGCAGATTCGGTGGTTCTGCGGCGTGCATTGCGGCGCATTGTGCCGGGCAATCGCCCGAACCTCAACTCGCGGGTGGCCGAGAATCTGAAATGAAATCCGGGCTTTGGCTATAACGGCCGAACTTGACCTGCCGCGCTGCGCGGTCTTGTGTCGCAGCTGCGGGCGGAAGGGCCGAACGGCCTGCAATTTGAGGGGAATTATCATGGCGGATAATGTCGTCCGGGTCTGCGCGCAGTCCGAGATCGCGCCGGAGACGGTGAAGGCGTACGAGGTCGGCGACAAGCGGCTCGCCGTCTACAATCTCGGCGGCGCAGTATCTATGTCACGGACGACGAATGTACCCATGCCTCGGCGAGCCTCGCCGACGGCATCCTCGAAGACGGCATCATCGAGTGCAGCCTGCATTTCGGCGCTTTCGACGTGAAGACCGGCGCGGTGAAGGCGCCGCCATGCTCGTTGCGCTGCGGACCTATAAGGTGGTGCTGCAAGGCGACGACGTTTGCGTCGATCTCGACCGCGACGCCGCGGGCGAGCCGGCCTGATGGCGGCGGCCGGCAAGCCGCGTCGGCCTTGCGCATTGCAGGTCTCGGCATGGCGGGCGCGGTGATGGTGCGTGCCGCCGCCGCTCATCCCGGCGTGAAGCTCGTCGCCGCCGCCGATACCCATGACGCGCCGCGAGAGCGTTCGCGCGCGATTTCAACGTCCGCGGTCTATGCGGACATCGGTGAGCTTTGCGCCGACCCTGCGGTCGACGTCGTCTATATCGCGACGCCGCATCAATTCCACGCCGCCGCACGCCGCTCTGCGCCGCCGGCCGGCAAGCACATCATTCTCGAAAAGCCGATGGCGCTGACGCTCGCCGACTGCGATGCGATCATCGCGGCTGTCGAGCACGCAGGCGTCCATCTGATCGTTGGCCACACCCACGCCTTCGATCCCGCCGTTCGCGAAATGCGGCGTATCGTGGCGAGCGGCGAGCTCGGCCGCGCTCGGCATGATCGCGGCGTGGAACTACACCAATTTCCTCTACCGCCCACGCCGGCCGGAAGAACTCGACACCGCGCAGGGCGGCGGCATCCTGTTCAACCAGGTGCCGCACCAGATCGACATGGTGCGCACGATCGCGGGAGGGCGCCTGCGCAGCGTGCGCGCGCAGGCGACCAGGCTTGATCCGGCGCGGCCGACCGAAGGCAGCGCGATCGCGTTCCTCGAATTCGAAGATGGCGCCGCGGCTTCGCTGGTCTATGGCGGCTACGATTTCTTCGACAGCGACGAACTGCATTTCTGGATCAACGAACGCGGCGCGCAACAAACCGCCCGATCAACATGGCGCCGCGCGCCAGGCGCTTGTGTCCGGGCAGGAAAGCCGAAGAGGGATCCTACGGGTCGAGCGTTATGCCTATGGCGCCGAGCAAGGGCCGCCGCCGCCCATCAGCCGCATTTCGGGCTGATGGTCGTGACTTGCGCGCGGGGCGAGATGCGCGCCTCCGCCGATGGGCTTTTCATCTATGATGCCAACGGCAGGCGCGAGATCGCGCTGCCGAAAAGTGCCGCGATGGCGGGCCGCAGCGAAGTGCTCGACGACATGATCGCCGCCATTCGGACCGGCAAGCCGCCGCTGCAAGACGGCCGCTGGGCCAAGGCCAATGTCGAAGTGACGCTGGCGATGCTGCAATCGGCCCGCGAGCGCCGCGAGATCATGCTGGATGCTGTCAGGTCGCCGCGCTTTGCAGCGCATTGGACGACGTGACCTGGATTTCTATATAAATTGGCGCTGTAGGAGCGATGCCGCAATGAATTACCATGCCCTCTGGTACTGAATTCCCCTCCGGTAACGAATTCGTCGTCGAGAACCCGAAGGCGCAGACGTTCTTCGTCAATCGCGAGGTCTTCGTCTCGGACGATGTGTTCGAGCGCGAGAAGCGCGCCATCTTCGACCGTAGCTGGATTTATGTCGGCCACGCTTCCGAGCTCAAAAATCCCGGCGACTTCAAGACCCGCCCCGTGGCCGGCCGGCCGATCATCTTCTGCCGCGACCGCGAAGGCACCGTACGCGCGCTGATCAATTGCTGCCGCCACCGTGGCGCGCTGGTCTGCCGCGAGCGCGAGGGCAATGCCCGGCAGTTCTACTGCATGTATCACGGCTGGACTTATCATCCCGGACGGCCGGCTCAAATCGGTGCCGGGCGACGACGCCTATGGCGGCTCGTTCAAGAAAGACGAAATGGGTCTGGTGGCGGTGCCGCGGCTCGAGCAGTACCGCGACTTCTATTTCGCCAATTTCGATCGCGACGCGATCGATCTCGCCAGCTATCTCGGCAAGGCCAAGGACTATATCGATCTCGTCATCGACCAGTCGCCGTCGGGAAAGATGCAGATCATTTCCGGGACGCAGGAATACGACATCCGCGCCAACTGGAAGCTTCTGGTCGAGAACAGCGTCGACGACTATCACCTGATTTCGACGCACTCGACCTGGCTCAACTACATGCGCAATTCCGGCGTCAACGTCACGCCGCCGAAGGGCGAACTGCTGCCGACGCGCGGCTTCGGCCGCGATCTTGGCAACGGCCATCTGACCACCGACAATCCGAATTATCGCGGCCGGCCGGTGGCGAAGTGGATTTCGGTCTACGGCGAGGACGCCAAGGCCGACATCGACGCGCTGCGCAACGAACTGGTGCAGCGGCTCGGCTCGGCGCGTGCCGCGCGCGTCGCCGATACCAACCGCAATCTCGCGATCTTCCCGAACCTCGTCATCAATGACGGCTCGTCGGTTACGGTGCGCCACTTCTATCCGGTCGCGCCGGACCGCATGCACGTCACCGCCTGGGCGCTCGGTCCGGTCGAGGAAACCGAGGCGCAGCGCGCGCGCCGCCTGCACGCGTTCCTCACGTTCTACGGTCCGGGCGGCTTCGCCACGCCCGATGACGTCGCGGCGCTGGAAGCGGCGCAGCTTGGCTTTGCGGCCTGGCGCGAAGTGCCGTGGTCCGATCTGTCGCGCGGCATGGGCAAGGCGAGCCGACAGCAGCTTGCCACCGACGAGGGCCATCTGCGCGTATTCTGGCGCAAGTGGAACGAGCTGATGGAGGCGCGCGCATGAACGAGATCCTCGCCTCGACCGTCTCGCGCGCCGAAGTCGAGGACTTGTTTTATCACGAGGCCGACCTGCTCGATTCCTGGAAGCTCGACGAGTGGCTCGAGCTTCTGACCGACGACGCCACTTATTACGTGCCGCCGAACGACAAGCCGGATGCCGATGCGCGCTACACGCTGTTCACCATCGCCGACGACATCGTGCGGCTGCGTGAGCGCGTGATCCGGCTGAAGGATCCGAATTGCCATGCCGAGTTTCCGCTGTCGCGGACGCGGCGCCTGATCGGCAACGTGCGGATCACCGGCGTTGACGGCGACATGATTTCGGTGCCGGCGAATTTCATCATTCACCGCTATCGTCATAACGATCTGCTGCGCGTTTTCGTCGGCCAATACCGCTACAAGCTCAAGCGGCAGGGCGGCCGGCTGAAAATCGCCGAGCGGCGCGCCATCCTCGATGCCGAGGAGCTCGGCTTGCTCGGCTCGGTGAGCTTTATTCTCTGATGTCCGAACTGGACAGAGTCTTCGACGAACTATCGGGCAAGCGCGCGCAGCAGGATCACGAGCGCCGCGAGCGGCAAAAGCTCGCCGCGGACTTCCTGAGCGAGTTCTTCGAGCAGGATATCAAGCCGTCGCAGACCTTGAAGATGCGCGGCATCGAGGCGCATTTCGCCGACGACAAGCTGGTCCTGCACAAGCCGCAATCGGGGCATTTCGAGGAGCCGCTTTACATCGTCGTCGGCGAGCAGGGCGAGATCGATATCGCCGGCCGTTCGCTCGGCCGTTATCAGCCGGCCGACAAGCTTGCCAAAAAGCGCGAGCTGATCGGCGAGATCATCTCGTTTTTCGATCTGTGAATTTCTCGACCGGCGTCGAGTTGTCGCATGAAAACTGATCTACCTTCCGAATTACGTGTTGGTCTCGACGATGCGATGCAGGGTGTATCGCGCAACGCACTCATCGAGCGCGCAGGTGCAATCTCGAAGGCCTATCGCACGGGCAGAGATTCGGCGCATGCCATCCGGAATGCGAACGATGCGCTGGCCTATGCGCTGACACGTCTGCCAGCGACATTTGCTGCTGTGGTGGCAGTGCTTGGCGAGCTTCGCCGCGCCTTGCCGGATTTCACGCCGCGCACACTGTTAGATGTCGGCGCTGGACCCGGTACGGCAGCTTGGGCGGCAAGCCAATGCTTTGAACAGCTCGGGAGAATTGAGCTCGTCGATGACAACGAGCACTTACGAGAGTTGGCGCTGGATTTGATGCGATTGAGTTCGGACCCGGCGCTTCGCGATGCACGTTACGAAAAGGGTGGGGCGCAGCAGCTATTGAAAACGATCGAGTCGGCCGACCTGACCATGGCCAGCTATTTTGCGGGCGAAGTGTCCGCCGCTGAGCTTTTGGACCACGCGGACATGCTGTGGTCGAAAGCGGCCGGTGTCCTGGTTATCATCGAACCGGGAACGCCGGCAGGGTTTGAACGCATCCGCACAATCCGATCGCATCTGATTGGTAAGCAGGCGTTTGTCGTATGCCCCTGTCCGCATGATCTTCAGTGCCCAATGACGGGTGACGACTGGTGCCATTTTTCGCAACGCCTGAACCGGTCGCGGGATCATCGGGTGGTGAAAGGCGCTGAGCTGCCGTTCGAAGACGAGAAGTACTCTTACGTTGTGCTGTCACGGCATAAGCCGGCCATGCCCGCGCTTGATCGCATCTTGGCGCCGCCGCATGTGGCGAAAAACGCGATAACGGCCAAGCTCTGTACGCCGGAAGGACTGATCATGGACGTTGCGCCCCGGCGTGATCGCAACGCATATAAGGCGCGGCGAAACTGGCGATGGGGCGATGCGGTGACGCGGGCCGCGGAACCGGCAGGGCAGGAAAGCGGATAAAAAGCAGCGCATGAGCATGAACAATATCGCAATTGTCGGCGGCGGCATCGGCGGATTGGCGGCCGCGCTGGCTTTGGCCCGTCGCGGCATCGACGTCGATGTCTACGAGCAGGCGCCGGAATTGCGCGAGCTTGGCGCCGGCGTGCAGATCAGCGCCAACGGCACGCACGTTCTTCATGCGCTCGGGCTGAAGGGGGCCCTCGAGAAAGGTGCAGGTGCTGCCGGCCGGCAAGGCGATCCGGCTCTGGAATACCGGACAAAGCTGGAAGCTGTTCGATCTCGGCATGGAGTCGGTCGAGCGCTACGGCTATCCCTACATCACCATCCATCGCGGCGATCTGCACAGCGTGATCGCGCAAGCGCTGGTGCAGGCAAAGCCGGGCGCCATTCATCTCAGCCGCAAATGTGTCGGACTTTCGCAAGGCTCCGATCATGTCGAACTGCGGTTCGAAAACGGCGAGCCGGTCAAGGCGAGGATCGTCGTCGGCGCCGACGGCGTGCATTCGGTCGTGCGCGAAAATTTGTTCGGTGCGTCAAAGCCGGAGTTCTGCGGCATCATCGCCTGGCGCGGCGTCATTCCGATCGAGCGCGTGCCGGCTTCGATCTCGCGCACCATCGGCACCAATTGGGTCGGTCCCGGCGGCCATGTCGTGCATTATCCGCTGCGCGCCGGAAAGCTGCTCAATTTCGTCGGCATGGGCGAGCGCGACTGGAATGTCGAAGGCTGGAACGTCCGCGGCACGACCGAAGAAGTGCTGAACGACTTCCGCGGCTGGCACGACGACGTGCATGCGATGATCCGCAACATCGACGTGCCGTACAAATGGGGCCTGGCATTGCGGCCGCCGATGGAGCAATGGAGCAAGGGCCGCGTCACGCTGCTTCGGCGACGCCTGTCACCCGATGGTGCCGCTGCTGGCGCAGGGCGCCAATATGGCGCTGGAAGACGGTCTCGTGCTGGCGCGCGCCATCGAAGCTTATCCGGTGCGGGGCCGCGATGGCGCTTTCGCACTACGAAGCGGCGCGGCGTGAGCGCGCCAACAAGGTGGTCGCCGGCTCCGCCGCGATGATCCCGCGGTTTCACAACCGCGCCATGGTTGATGCCGCGGCCGCGCAAGCCCACGTTGAGCACGAGTGGCAGGAGGATCGGATCCGCGAGCGCTACGACTGGCTGTTCACTTACGATGCGACATCCGTGCCGGTTTAGGCTGGAAAACGGTGCCCCTGTTTCGCCGAACTTGAAACACATTATAAGCGGCGCAGAACAACGAAACATACTGCCAGAGGGAAATAGCCAATGTATTCAGGCCCCGGCGTAAAGACCGACCCGAATTTCCCGATCCCGGATACGATGAAAGCCTGGGTGCTGGGCAATCCCGGCGAGCTCAAACTCATCAAAAGCCGATGCCGGTGCCGAAGCGCGCCGAAGTGCTTGGTGCGGATCGACGCAGTCGCGATCTGCGCCACCGATCTTGAAATCATCGATCACGGTCCGCCCGCTTCGATCCTGGGCGGCATGCCGTTCAACAAGAACTTCACGCCCGGTCACGAATATATGGGTACCGTGGTCGCGCTCGGGCCCGGCGTCGATGAATACAAGATCGGCCAGCGCATCACGGTCGAAATCCACGCCGGTTGCGGCCAGTGCAAGCGTTGCCGCGAGGGCATGTACACCTCGTGCCACAACTACGGCCTCAATTACGGCGACGTCGACAAGGGCCACCGCGCCAACGGCTTCACCACCGATGGCGGCTTCTGCGAATACCAGGTCAACAACATCAACACGCTGGTCGCGATCCCGGACGAGATGTCGGACGAGGAAGCGACGCTGGTGGTGACCGCCGGCACCGCGATGTACGGGCTGACCGAGCTTGGCGGCCTGGTCGCCGGTGAGAGCGTCGTCGTCACCGGGCCGGGACCGATCGGGCTGCTCGGCGTCGCGGTGGCGAAAGCAATGGGCGCTAATCCGGTGATCCTCACCGGCACGCGCGACAATCGTCTCAAGATCGGCAAGGAGCTCGGCGCCGATCACGTCATCAATGTCCGCAACGAAGAAGATGCGGTCGAGGCGGTGAAGCGGCTTAACGGCGGCAAGGGCGTCGATTATGTCGTCGAATGTTCCGGCGCGCCGAACGCGGTGAACGACGCCGTCCGCATGGTCAATCGCGGCGGCAAGGTGTGCCTTGCGGCATTCCCGCATGGGGAGACGCCGGTCGATGTCGCGCATATCGTGCGCAACAACATCTATCTTTACGGCATCCGCGGTGAGGGCAAGAGCGCAACCCATCGCGCCGAAGCTTTCATGTCGCAGAAGCGCTTCGATGCCACCAAAATCCACACTCACACTTTCCCGCTCGACGATCTGCCGACCGCGATCCGCTACGCCAAGGACCGCGTCGAGGACGCGATCAAGGTCGTGGTGAAGGCCAAGGGCGTTGCCGCGCACCGCGTCGCGGCCGAATGAGCCGGCGCCTCTGCGCTGAGATCTGCGACCATCGTTGCGGCGGCGCTGCTGACGGCGTCGCCGGTTTTCGCCGACGACTGGCCGAGCCATCCGGTCCGCATCGTCAATACTTTCGCGCCCGGCGGCGCCGCCGACATTCTGGCCCGCATGGCAGCCGACCAACTCACCAAGGCATTCGGCCAGCAATTCTATGTCGAGACTCGCGACGGAGCGGGTGGCGTGATCGGCGTCGATTTCGTCGCTCATTCCGAGCCCGATGGATATAATTTCGTCATCACCACGTTGTCGCTGACCGCGATCAATCCTCTGATCAATTCGAAGATCGGTTACGATCCGTTCAAAGATCTGACACACGTCGCATACCTTGCGGGTTCGCCGATTGTTTTCATCGTCAGCGCGAAAAGCGACGTGAAAACGCTGGCGGATTTTGTCGCCAAGGCGAAGGCGAGCGCGAAGCCGCTGACTTATGGCGTCTCGGGTTTTGCCAGCGCCGGCCAGATGGTGACGGAATTGTTCGCGCAGGAAGCCGGATTGAAATTCCAGGTCGTGCCGTACAAGGGCGCCGCGCAAAGTCAGCTCGATGTGGTGGCCGGTAATATCGATTTTGCGACGCCGACGGTGACGTCGGCCTCGCCGCAATTGCAGGGCGGTACGGTGTCGGGCGCTTGCGCAAACCGGCAGCGAGCGGCTGCCGGATTATCCCGATGTGCCGACGTTCAAGGAGCTCGGATACAAACTCGAAGCGACGAATTGGTTCGGTCTCGCTGGTCCTGCGGGGCTGCCGAAAGAGATCGTGCAGAAGGTCAACAGCGTCATCCGTACCGGCATGACGTTGCCGGAGAACCAGAACCGGATCCATCAGCAGGGCATGATCGTATCGCCGATGGACGCCGACACTTACCAGGCCTTTGTTGCGCACGAGGCGTTGCGCTGGAAGCCGGTGATCCTCAAAGCCGGGCTGAAGATGGAATAGCGACTATTTTTTTCTGATCCGGAACGTCAGCAGCCGCTTGTCCTTGACCGTGTCTTCGAGCTCGTCGCCGGTCTGATTGAGCAGGTTCGGAATATCGATGCCGGCGAGAGGGTCGGTACATTCGACGATCAGAATCTCACCCGGCGCCATCGCGCCAAGCGCCTTCCTGGTGCGCAGCGCCGGCAGCGGGCATTTCAGACCACGTAAATTCAGGGTCTTTTCGGGCATGGTTTGAGGGTCGTCGAAATCGCTAAAGGCACATATCATATTGGCGATGATTGAGGATACCAGCGTCCAGCGCATTTCACGTCTGACGCCGCTTAAAGCGGTTCTTGCGCTCATCGATGCGCAGATTGAAGCCGTTAAACCGCAAAGATGGGCGATAGCCACCGCGTGTGGATATGCACTGGCTGAGGATGTCGAATCATTGGAGTGCCCTGAACATCCGATCGCGTTGCGCGACGGTTTAGCCGTTGAAGCCGCCGCGATTGCCGATGCGAATTCCTATGCGCCTTTGCCTCTGCCGCAACCTATCCGCCGCATCGAGGTCGGCGAGCCGCTGCCGGAAGGCACCGACGCCGTATTGCCGCTCGACGCCGTAGTGCTCCGAGGCGAACAAGCGGACGCCGTCGCGCCGGTCACGGTGGGTGAGGGCGTATTGCCGGCGGGTGGCGACACGGCGCTGCGCTCGCTCATGCGTTCAACTGGCGAAAGAATGAGGTCGATCGATGTCGCGGCCATGCTCGCAGCCGGAATTGAAAGTGTAAAAGTTCGGGAGCCGCAGATAGCCGTTGTCCTTGGCAGTGAGCCCGGTACACGCCCCCTCCATGCGGCGCTTGGCCTTCTTGTTCGCGCCGTCTTCGCGGCTGGTGCCAAAGTGTCCGACGACCCCGACATCACTCTTAATGCTGCGATCGCCGACAAGAACAACGATGCCATCATCGCGATCGGTGGCACCGGCAGCGGACGGCGCGACACCGCCGTGCGAACCCTGGCGCAGCTTGGACGCATCGAGATGCATGGCATCGCGATGTCGCCCGGCGAAACCGCCGCTTTCGGATTTGCCGGCAAGCGTCCGGTTTTGCTTGTTCCCGGCAGGCTCGATTCGGCTCTTGCTGCCTGGCTTTTGATTGGCCGTTACATGACGGCAAAGCTTTCGAGCAGTAGCATCGAAGAAAAGACGGTATTACTGCCGCTCAAGCGGAAGGTTACGTCGGCGATCGGTATGACCGAGCTCGTGCCGGTCAGTTGCAAGGATGGTCTGGCGGAGCCCCTCGCGTCCGGCTATTTGTCATTCGAATCGCTGTCGCGAAGCGACGGCTGGATTGTTGTTCCGGCCGACAGTGAAGGATTTGCCGCGGAGACGCCGGTCGCGATTCATCCATGGCCATAAATCCACGACCGGACAAATCTTCGGAAATCCTCGATGCCGTGCGCCGCGCCGCGCGGCAGGAACAATTTCTCGAAGTCGTATCCGCCGACGAGGCGCGGCGGCGTTTCGACGCCCGTATTGACCGCTCGCCGCTGCCCGCTGAGACCGGGCCGCTTGCCGCGGCACTGTCGCGCGTGCTTGTCAACGACATTGTCGCACCAGTCGATGCGCCGCCGTTCGACCGTTCCAACGTCGATGGCTTTGCGGTGCGTGCCGCCGACACCGCCGGTGCCAGCGACCGCGCCCCGAAGCGGTTCATGCTCAATGCAGAAGTGATTGCCTGCGGCGTACAGCCCGCGGTCGAAGTGAAATCTGGCACGGCAACCGTTATCGCGACTGGCGGCGTCATTCCGCGTGGCGCCGACGCTGTTGTGATGATCGAACACACCGAACTGATCGAGGCCGGTGCGCCGGCGATCGAGCTGCGCCGTGCAGCCGCGAGCGGTCAGTTCGTGTCTTATGCCGGTTCCGATATCGCCCGCGGCGAAACCTTATTGCGCAAAGGTACACGGCTTGGCTCGCGTGAGATCGGTATGCTGGCGGCATGCGGTCTTGCATCGATTGATGTTGTCCGCCATCCGCGCGTGGCTGTGCTGTCAACCGGGAACGAGTTGGTCGAGCTCGGTAAGCCACTGCCGCCGGCCGGTGTTTACGACAGCAACGGTGCGATCCTCGCGGCGGCAATCACGGAGGCGGGCGGCGAGCCGGTGCCATTCGGCGCGTTCCCGGATGATGAGCTTGCGCTCGAGCTTGCGATGCGGGCGGCGCTGGAGTCGTGCGACATAGTCGTGCTTTCCGGCGGCACGTCGAAAGGCGCCGGCGACTTGTCGCATCGAATTGTCTCGCGGCTCGGTGCGCCGGGAATTCTGGTCCACGGCGTAGCGCTTAAACCCGGTAAGCCGCTGTGCCTCGCTGTCATTGGCGACAAACCGCTCATCGTGCTGCCGGGTTTCCCGACCTCGGCGATCTTTACCTTCCACGCTTTTGTCGCTCCGGTAATCCGGGCGCGTGCAGGACTCGCGCCGGAAGCGGCCAGGACGACTTCGGCGCGAGTACCGGTGCGGATCGCGTCCGAACTCGGCCGCGAGGAATTTGTGCTGGTGTCGCTCGTCTCCGGCGAAGACGGTCCGATCGCATTTCCAACCGGAAAAGGCTCGGGTGCGGTCACTGCGTTCTCGCAAGCCGACGGCTTTCTGAGCATCGATCCACTGGCAAGCGCGCTCGATGCCGACACCAGGGCCGATGTCACGCTGATTGGCGAAGAGGCGCGCGCGCCCGATCTCGTCATTATGGGTAGCCACGATATCGCGCTCGACGTGGTGGTCAGCGCGCTTGCCGAGCGCGGCTTCCGCGCCCGCACCATCGCGGTTGGCAGCCTTGGCGGTGTTGCGGCAGCAGGCCGCGGTGAATGTGATGTTGCGCCGGTTCATCTCGTCGACCCGGCAACCGGCATTTATAACAAGCATCTGCTGGTGCCCGGTCTTGCGCTGGTCCCCGGCTGGAAGCGGATGCAGGGATTTGTGTTTCGTCCCGGCGACAAGCGGTTTGAGGATGGCTCGGCGGCGGATGCCATCAAGGCGGCGCTAGCCGATCCGGCAGTGCTGATGGTGAACCGCAACGCCGGTTCCGGTACGCGGGTGCTGGTCGATAGTTTGCTCGCTGGCGCGCGGCCCGCTGGATACGCCAATCAGCCGCGGTCGCATAATGCCGTTGCTGCGGCTGTCGCACAGAACCGGGCCGATTGGGGCGTCTGCATCGAGCCGGTAGCGAAAATGTATGGGCTTTCTTTTCTGCCGATCGCACCCGAGGAATATGACTTTCTGCTGCGCGAAGCCCGGCGTGACCGGCCCGCCGTGCAGGCTTTTCTCGCCGTCCTGCGCGACGAACCCACCCGCGCGCGTATCCGGGCGCTTGGCATGGAGCCGGCCGGCGAATAGTCGATATAATAAGGCATGCGCATTATCGGCCTCGCAGGCTGGAGCGGCTCAGGCAAGACGACGCTGGTCACGAGAGTGATCCCGGTGCTGGTGAAGCGCGGCCTGAAGGTCGCGACCGTCAAGCATGCGCATCACGAATTCGATACCGACCAGCCGGGTAAGGATTCGTGGCTGCACCGTCAGGCCGGTGCGCGCGAGGTCGCAATCGTCTCAAGCCGCCGTTGGGCGATTGTGCACGAGCTGACAGGCGAGCCCGAGCCTCCGCTGGTTGAGGTGCTGGCCAAACTAAGTCCGGTCGATCTGGTGATCGTCGAAGGCTTCAAGCGTCATGCCCATCCGAAGCTTGAGGTCTATCGCGCTACGGTCGGCAAACCGTTGCTGCATCCCGACGACGACTGCATCGTCGCCGTCGCCACCGACGCGCCGCTGCAAGAGGCGCAAGTGCCGGTGCTGATGCTCGATGATTTCGACGGCGTCGCTAATGTATTCGAGGCCGAAGCGCTGCCGCTCGATCAGATCGGTGCTCCGCGTGGTGACGCATGATGGCGCAGCCCAGCGACGATTGTCTTGCGCGGCCGGTGGGCGCCGCTGCCGTTTTCATGCGGGAAGATCGCCGCATCGAGTTCCGGCTCGATGATCGGCTTTTTGTTCTACTCATCGCCGGTAGGATAAGGCATGATAGGGAAGGTCGAGGATCGAAATCCGACACGCGATAGATCGGATATTTGACGGGGGAAACTGGAATGACTGACGTAGCCACTACGCCGACAACCAACCAAATTTATAAAGTTGCGCTGGCGAGCATCGTCGGCTCGGTGATCGAGCAGTACGATTTTCTGGTCACTGGCGTGATGGCTGCGACGGTTTGGCCGGACATCTTCTTCAAGGAACCGGGCCTCAAGAGCGCCGCCGCAGCGATCAGCGTCTACGGCCTCGGCATCATTATTCGTCCGGTCGGCGCGTTCATTTTCGGCTATCTCGCCGATCGTCACGGCCGCAAGGATGCGATGGTCTGGGCGCTGGTGCTGATGGGTATCAGTACGCTGGCCATCGGACTGACCCCTACTTACGACACGGTCGGTGCGGTCGCCCCGGTATTGCTGGTTATCTTCCGCCTCGTTCAAGGAATCAGCTTCGGCGCGGAGTTTGGCACTGCATCGACCTGGGTTGTTGAACAGGCGGCGCGCTCGAAGTACCGGGCATTCTGGGGCGCGTGGGTAGGTTTTGCGATCCCGATCGGGCTTTTGCTTGGCTTCGGCTCGGTGATCCTCGTCAGATCGCTGATGACCCCGGCGGACTTTAACGCTTGGGGCTGGCGTATTTTCTTTATCGTCGGCTTCCTTGTGGCAATCGTCGGTTTGATTATCCGCACGCGCACGATGGACAGCTACCTTTTCGAACAGCACAAGTCGCAGATCGCGATCCTGCAAAATCCCGCGAGGCAGGTCTGGGTCGATATGCCGTGGACGATCCTGCGTACCTCGCTAGTCAACGCCATGTTTGGCGGTGCGTTCTTCCTCTACTTCGTGTTCGGCACCAACTACATGAAAGGGGTGGGGTTCACAGGTTCGACGCCCGAGGTCATCGGCCTGATCGCCGCAGCCTTCATGTTGGTGTTCATGATTATCGGTGCGTTTCTTGCCGACGTCATTAACCGGCGGACGATTCTGTTGATCGCCGCCAGCGTGTTTCTGGTCTTCGCGATTCCGAATTTCTATCTGATCAGCACCGGCAATGTCGTCCTCGCCACGATCGGCGACATTATCGGGTTTGGTTTCGTGTTCGGCTTCGGCTATGGCGCGATACCGAGTTTCTACACGGAGAATTTTCCGACTAAGTATCGTGCGTCGGGCGCCAGCGCGGGTTACCAGATTGCACAGGTCTATGGCGGTGGATTGATTCCGATTGTCGCCGGCTTGATCCAGAGCAAATATGGCGTGCACGACGCCTACCCTTATATCGGCGGTCTGGTGATGATCTACGCGGTGCTAGCCATCATCGCGATTCTGCGCACGCCGGAGACCAAGGGCAAAAGTCTCGAAGATTGAGGCGACGGCTCGGAGCGATCTGTTCAAGTCGTCTGGATCTGGGCTGCAAGCGCTTCCGCGCGCGCGGCGTCTTCCGGTGTGTTGACGTTGAAGAACGGATCGATCGGCTTGTCGGGCCAATCGGCGATCGCAATGCCGTATCGGGCGGTCCATAGCTCGATCTTGTGCAGATTTTCTTCGATCAGCGCGTGACGCAAATCCTCGCGTAGCGCGACCGGCCAAATTCCAACCGTCGGATGCCGCCATTCGCCTGAGCGCGCGCAGGCAAGGCCAGTGTCCGCCGCGTTACGGGTTTGGTGTAGTCGTGCCGCCAGATCGTTTGGCAGGAACGGGCAGTCGGCTGGCACGCTTAGGAGCCACTCTTTGGCAGGTGCGTTCGCCGCCGCCCAGTCAAGCCCGGCAAGAATGCCGGCGAGCGGCCCGGCGAAATCCGGCACGCTGTCGGCGACGACCGGCAATCCGGTATCGGCGAAGCGCGCAGGATCGCCGTTCGCATTGATGATCATGCCACTGCACTGCGGTTCAAGACAGCCAAGCACACGCTGCAGGATGGTCAGGCCGCCGATTTTGATGCGCGCCTTGTCGCCGCCGCCCATGCGGCGCGCGAGCCCGCCGGCGAGCACAAGGCCGAGAGTAGGGGGAATCGTCACGCGCTATTCTTCGTTCGTTGCGGCTTTGCGCCGATGCCCGACAAATCCTGGTCATCGACGGCGGTCGCCACGTCGAGCGGATTGGGCCGGAGCAGGTAATCAAGCAAGTCCATGGCCTAATTTAGGGTAGGGCGCCCGGCGCGGGAAGCGAACATAAAAGGAGGCCCGGCTTGCACCGGGCCTCCTTTGCTTTCGACCACTAATGCTGCCTGGCTAAAATCAACCGTGAAGGCCGCCAAACACCCAGATCAGAACAATGATTGGCAGTGGAATTCCGAGGAGCCACAACAATAATCCGCGTCCCGCGACATCCTCTTTCGTCGTCTCATCAACGGCTTGACAACGGTAGGGCGTGAAAAAGGTTCCAAATCGGGGGGCAGTGGACCGTGGGCGAACTTGGGTTGTCAGACCGCAGACCGCCGCTATATTGCGCGGTCCGCCGGCACGGTTCGCAGGCGTCGGAGAGGTGGCCGAGTGGCTGAAGGCGCTCGCTTGGAAAGCGTGTATACGGGAAACCGTATCGTGGGTTCGAATCCCACTCTCTCCGCCAGCATTCTTACAAAAGGGCCGGATGGCCAACCGTTGAGGATTTTGCTGACGGGCGGCGCGAAGAAGCGTTAAAGCGCGATTTCGACGAATCCGTGCATATGGGCGAGACTACCCGCAAGGCAACATGGGCGGCGCTGAACTGAGACGGAGCAGGCCCGCACCTTCACGTCTCGGGAAAAGAATTGGCCTGATGTCCAGGCGCAGGCGGGCTGGCTGGACATCGCGATGCCTGCCACCCCTACATCCCAATTACCGAATTCCAAGCGATTGGAATGAGTTCGATGATATTTGCGCTGATTTGTTTTCGGACAGTCCATGAAGTCGGCGCGTCGTGCGACGATTTTACGTTTTATTCGACGTGTATCCGCCCCCGAGATTCTGCCTCACGCTTCATGTCTTAGTCAGTTGCGAACACTGAACGTGAGCGGGTGATCTGGCCTCAAGGCCTCGCGCCGCATTTCATGTCGTCATCAAGCAGTGCGGTGGCTTGCTGCGGCCTCCCACGTCGATGTGCGACCGCGTAAATAATGACCAGAAAATATTGGTGATGAACTGGTTGGCGCAGCGCGATTAATCTGAAGCCGCGATGGGTCAGCTCCTTCGTTAACTCGAAACCGCGGTGCGATTAATGACAGTAGACCACTGCATCTCGTGAGGAATATTCGAGGTTGCTGGTGCGTGAGTGTCGTTAGGCGACGCTTCCGTCAACGGGTGTTCTTTTCATGAGGGCTGTACTACTGGGCACTATCGCCATCGTTTCAGCCGCGTCGCAAAAATGTGTCGATCTGGTCGGGCCGCGTCGCGACCAAGTGCGCATGAGCTGTATGCTGGCGATTGCCGACAGCCAATGAAGCCGAACAGCTTTTGTAAGAACCTTACGAGGCAAAGGGGCGCATCGTGCTGAAGGCCATCGTTGCATTCGGCCTTACCCGGCGCGCGATCGTGCTGCTGGGCCTTGCCGTCTTTGTCGCCGTGGGCCTCGTGGCGTTCAGCAAGCTCAACATCGAAGCCTATCCTAATCCGGCGCCGGTGATTCTCTGAGATCACCGCGCAGGCGCCGGGGCTCTCGGCCGAGGAGATGGAGCGGTACTACACGGTACCGATGGAAGTCGGCCTCTATATTACTCCCGGCGTCGACAACATCCGCTCGACATCCTTTTACGGATTGTCGTTCGTTCGCGTCACGTTCAAATACGGTGTCGATTATTTCTTCGCCTATACGCAGGCGCAGCTGATGCTGACGCAAAACGTAACATTGCCGGGCGGGCAGGTTCCCCAGATTCAGCAATCAAGCCTGGTCGGGGAAATTTTCCGTTATCAGGTCGTCGGTCCGCCGCACTTCGGGCTGACCAATCTTCGAACCGTACAAGACTGGATCGCCGCGCGGCGGCTTTACACTGTACCCGGCGTTGTAGCGATCAATTCATGGGGCGGCACCACCAAGCAATACGATGTGGACGTCGACCTGAACAAGCTCGACGCCTACAACGTGACGATACCTCAGGTTATTGCTGCGCTCGGCAACTCCAATGTCAATGTCGGCGGTCGCGAGATCATCGTCGGCCAGCAATCGGTGAATATTCGCGGCATCGGGCTGATGGATAGTGGCGGTGAAGATGATCTGACCCAAGGCTGGCACGTGAGTGATATTGAAAACGTGGTGCTCACCCAGGTCAACGGTGTGCCTGTCCTGGTGAAGGACGTTGCCAAGGTATCAGTCGGTTACGTGCCGCGGCTCGGAATCGCTGGCAAGGACCATGACAGCGACGTTGCGCTGGCGATCGTGGTCATGGGTCGAACTTATCACACCAACGATGTGATACCTCGCGTCGAAGCCAAGATCGATGAGTTGAACCGTGATGGCAGCTTGCCGCCAGGCGTCAAGCTTGTGCCGTATTATGACCGCTCCGCATTGGTATCGGTTACCACGCACACGGTATTGCACAACCTGATCTTCGGTTGTGTGCTGGTCTTTTTGATCCAGTGGATATTCCTCGGCAATTTGCGCAGCGCCATCATCGTCGGCGTCAATATTCCCTTCGCGCTGTTTTTCGCCGTGATCATCATGGTGATGATGGGAGAGGACGCCAACCTGCTTTCGGTTGGCGCGGTGGATTTTGGCATCATCGTCGATTTCAGCGGTGATCCTGATCGAGAATATATTCAGGAATTTTCAGCATCCGATCGATCGCCAGAGTTTATTGCAACAGCTCGTAGACGGGCGCTTCGGAGCCGATCCGACGCGAACGGTGGGTTCTGCCAACGCCCCGCACTGGACCGAGCGGTTGCGGCTCATATTGGCGAGTGCGTTGCAGGTCGATATGGCGATCCTCTTTTCGGCCATGATCACAGTGGCGGCGTTCGTCCCCTTGTTCACCATGCAAGGGGTCGAAGGTCAGATTTTCAGCCCGATGGCGCGAACCTACGGTCTAGCGCTGTTCGGCGCATTGGCGTCGACGTTCACGGTTACGCCGGTGCTGGCGTCCTTCCTGCTTCCCGAACAGGTCGAAGAGACAGAAACGATCGTGGTCCGTACGTTGCGGCGGTTCTACGTGCCGATCCTGCAATGGTCGCTCGATCACCGGAAAGTCATGGTGATGGTGGCCGTTGCTTTCCTAGCTCTGGTCACGCTTCTGGGCTCACGGCTCGGGAGCGAATTCCTGCCGGCCCTCGAGGAGGGCAATCTTTGGATTCGCGCCTCGATGCCGCCAACCATTGGGTTGGAAGCCGGCGAGCCGGCCGCGGCGAAAATGCGGGAAATATTGCTGCGGCATCCCGAGGTCATTACCGCCGTGTCGCAGCACGGCCGTCCCGACGACGGCAGCGACGCATCTCCGTTCTCCAACGTCGAGTTGTTCGTCCCGCTGAAACCGTTCGACGAATGGCGGCGCGGCTATACGAAGGACATGCTTGTTGACGAGCTACAGAAGGAGTTTAGCGACGAACTGCCTGGCATTGACTTCAACTTCTCTCAGTACATCCAGGACAATGTGGAGGAGGCCCTTTCCGGAGTTAAGGGCGCCAATTCCGTGAAGATCATCGGCCGCGACTTGCCGACGATCGAGCGGCTTGCCACCGAGGTGATGCACCAGATGGCGCAAGTCAAAGGTATCACCGACCTTGGAATATTCCACGTGCTCGGCCAGCCGAACCTGAATATCAAGGTCAATCGCGCGAAAGCTGCCCGCTACGGTCTCAACACCGGCGATGTGAACACCGTGATCCAGGCGGCACTAGGGGGAGCGCAAGCGACAACGCTCCTCGAAGGTGACCGGCAATTTAATGTCGTGGTTCGGTTGCCGGCGGAATATCGCTCGACCCTCGAGGCGGCCCAGAACATCAAGGTTGCCGTTGCGACGGCGAGCGGGACCAACGCGTACATTCCGCTGACGGAGCTTGCCGATATCACACTCGATACCGGAGCGTCTTATATCTACCATGAGTTCGGCGAGCGCTATATTCCGGTCAAATTCAGCGTTCGCGACCGCGATCTTGCCGGCGCCGTCTCTGAAGCGCAGCAGCGCATTGCCGAAAACGTCAAGCTTCCGCCCGGCTACCGCATCGTATGGGCCGGCGAGTTTGAGGATTTAAAAAATGCGCAGGCGCGTCTTGCGGTCATCGTTCCGATCAGCCTGTTACTGATCCTGGTGCTGCTCTACGGCCTGTTCAATTCGCTGCGCGACAGCCTCATGGTGCTTGCCGGCATTCCGTTTGCGATCGGCGGTGGTGTGGTCGCGCTTTATGTCACTGGCCTGAATTTTAGCATCTCGGCGGCTGTGGGATTCATCTCGCTGTTTGGCGTCTCGGTGATGAACGGAATTCTGATCATGACCTATTACAACGAGGTCAAAGTAAACGGCGTGAGCACGATGGAGGCGATGTTCCACGCTGCGTCGCAGCGGATGCGGCCGATGCTGATGACGGCCCTGTCGGCGTGCATCGGCTTGCTGCCTGCCGCAGCTTCTACCGGCATCGGCAGTCAAGTGCAGAAGCCGCTGGCGACGGTCGTGGTCGGCGGCATGCTGATCGGGCCCATTATTCTGCTTATTGTAGTCCCGGCGTTGCAGACCTACTTCCTTGAGCTGGCCGACAGAGCAACTCCGGAACCGCCCGAAACCATTTCCGATGCACCGCAGCCGGCCGAGTAACGCCATGACAAGACGGGTAATCACGAGGATCGGGTGTCTTCTCGCGATGTTTCTGCTTGCTGCTCAGATGCCCTGCGTGAGTTTGGCAGAGGAGGGCGCAAATCAGGATGGAGCGGCTGCTGCTCCGGGCAATGATTCGGCGGGGCATGCGACCGGCGTGGACGATAACGGCGGCACGAAGACCGAAGCTGTCTCCTCGAAGCCTCACGTGGGTTCAACGGCCAACGGCCGCGAGACGGGCGGCACGCCTAATGGAGTGCATACCGGCGCCGCTGGCAGTGACAGTTCACACTCTGTACAGGCGAATGAGGCCGAGCCGATCGACGTACACATCGCTCCACCGATACGATCTAATGTGAACCGGTTCTCGGTGGATCCCAAAAGCAGATCTAAAATTGTCGGTTCAAACCCACGGCCACCGTGGGCGACTGGCCATGTGATTGCTGGCCGTGTCGTCACCCGTAACTCCATCGGTCTTGCACTGCCACCACAATCCAGCAAGCTGGATCGGGAAAACAAACCTGCGGCGCTTGTCGTTTCTCCGGCGACAAGCGGGCAAGTCAAGACGGAGCCGGCCGTCGAGCAGACGATTGCAGCGCATCCGAACCTTTCTGTGCCCGTTGCAATTAACCGGGCAACGATCGGCGGGAATGCAAACATCCGCCGAGACTCCAATCCCGGTATTATTGGAGGTCAGGCCAAGACAATTGCAGGCATCAACGGGTCGACGATTATCCGTCGGACTCACTAAAGTAGAAACTTCCGAGTATTTCTGTAATTTCGAAGTCTGCTCGATCTGAAAGTCATTTTGCGCGCGCCGGATCTGTCTAAATAATAGCCACGGTTGGATGCAAAATGAGTGATTCCATTGCATTTTTTACTCTGCAGCAGATAAGCCCACCGCGATTTATGTGGGCTGCACCCGTTATTTTATTTTTGCTCTATATTTTTATTTTATATTCGCTCTATATTCCTCGCGGTGATGGCTTATAATCGCAGCTTAGATTCCGGGAGAAAGCTTCAGAAAATGGAGGAATCCCGTGTCTGTCCCTCTCCATGGGGATAACCGAACGGAACAGAGCAGCCTTGGCTCTGCCAAAGATATCGACGCTGAGCGAAGCGCGCGATTGTTGCGGTTTTCAAGTCTGGTCCTGAGGACAATCTTTATTGTCTCGCTGTTGGTCTTGATCGCTCATGTCAGCATGCCCCAAAGCGAAACGCTTTGGACAATTTTCGATACACCAGCCGATGTCGTCCGTCTGCTCTTGGGTTTAGCGGCGTGCGCTTATATGGCGTATCAACTCTTCACTATGCCGAACGATCCTCACGCTCATCGGACTTGGCTGCGCCTCGGCATTGTCGCCGTTCCATTCGTGTTGATCTGCATCTTTGCCGTTTGGTGATTAGGCCTGATGTGATCGGGCGCGGGAGACCCGGCGCCGCTCTAATTGTACCTCCGACACGTCGCGAGCGGCTTCGCTAAATCCTGTTACTGGGTCACCCGCACGATCGGGGTAATCGACAGGTCGGCGGTCGAGGTCTGGATCGCGATAAGCTGAGCGAGCAGGCCGAATATTCGTTTGGTGGTCGTCGCCTGCTCCGGTACGCAATACTCGCCGTCGTCGAACCAGGTATGCACGAAGCACTCGCCGCCAAGAGCCTGGACCACCGTTATAAGTTCGGGATCTTCATGCACGGTCTCAAGCGCCGGCGGCCGTGTCGCGTATTCGCGGTCCGGGGGGATGTAAGCATACTGTGAGGGGCCAATGTGCCGCTGTTGCAATTTCATCAGCGTGCCAAGGAATTCGAACACGCCATAGGCCGAACGCGGCGTGATCGTAAAGGTGAACCCGGCAGCCGAGAGCGGCAAGATATCGGGCTGTGGAGTATCATCCTCAGGCGACGTACTCCAATCAGAACCGCAGGTGAGTGGTGAGTTGTAGAGCGCCGTAGGCGGGACATCGAGGTCTCTGGTCGCCGCCTGAACGAGCGCGGGCGAGACTTCGGCCGCGGCTTGTTGTGCCAGAATTGGGCTGAAACAGAACCGCGCATAGGTGGAGGCCTTCTTGGGTGGCTCCTCGCTGCCCGAGCCGGCCCCGCCTTTGTGCGAAGCACTGCTGCCGCTGGCTTCGATCGTCTTTTCTTCGACTGTCAGACCGGTAAAAGCAGCATTGTGGACCCAGTCGATAAAGCAGCGATGTTTTTGGTCGGCGCGAGAGCAACCGTAATCATCCGGTGGATTGAAGTGATAGCCGAATGTGCCTTTGCTTGGGATCGTCACTGTAAATGAATCGGTGAATAGCCAGAACAGCAATTCGCGCGGATAGCCCTGCCGAATAAAGTAATTCAACGTCTGAAGATCGATCGGTTTTAGAAAGCCCTGATAAAACGTGCTGGTTTCTTGGGTGGAGACATTGAAGTTTGTCGACACCGCTGTCGTGTTGCCGGCGGTCGTATTGCCGAAAATCACGTCGCGGCCCGGGGTAAACAAGGGTGAGGTCGCTGCGCTCGCGGCTGTGTAGGCGCCAACGTGCGGCCCTAGCAAGAACGAAGGCAGAGCAAACGACGTTGTGTTGGTCATGCCCGGCGTGACGTTGGCGATTGTCGTAAAGCTCAACGGGTAATCATGGCTGGCGCGCACAAGGTTCAGGAAGATCGCTTCGTTTCGCGCCTTGGCAAGGCTGCGGCCCACTGTATCATAGCGATTGTCGACAGGGTCGACGACGGCACAGGCCGTGAGCGCGCCGGCCGACGCTACGCTGATAAGCAAAATGCGGAACCACATAGCCCGAGCCTCACCCTATCTTTTGTCGACGTCCCCGGTCAGAATCGATAGTTCAAGCCGCCGCGTGCGACGATGAAGTACACGTACGAAAAGTTTCCCGTGAACGAGGATGGCGTCATTCCCGCCCCGTTGATTGCAGTCGCAGTGGCGCTCGGCCGTTCGAGATGCACATAAAGGGCTTCGCCCTTCAGAGTGAGATTAGTGGTGAGCGCGAATTCGGCGCCGGCGCCGGCGGTCCATCCCACGCGCGTTTGCGACGCCGAGCCCGCGAAGCACGAATTTCCTGCGGTGCACGTGTATCCATAGCCGCCCGCCGTCGTGGTGGCGGCAGACGCGGAAGTCAGGGTAAGATTTTCACTGACCTGTCCGATGGCTAGACCGCCAGTGCCATACAGCAATAACGACTGGAACGGCAGTGCGCCGAGGCGGGCTCTCAATGTTCCGAACGATCGGACGGTCTCTGTCGCGGTCATCGTGCTCGCGCCGGTGCCGCCGCCGATCCGAAACGGTGAATTCCCTGTTCCGGTGAAATCCGACCATTGATAATCGGCTTCGACGCCAGCCAGCCACAGCGAGTTGAACTGCCAATTGAAGCCAACCTGGCCGCCGAAAAGCCCGCCGTCCCGCTTGAAATCTGCTGTCGGAATACATTTGGCGCCGCCGGGTGTGGTGCATATGCCGGTCAGCGATGCGGGATCGTTTGCGGCATAGGATACCGATGGATTGCTCCAAGCGTAACCGCCGTTAATACCGAAATAGAGGCCAGTCCAGGGAAAGTATGGTACCTGCGACGTGACGAACGAGGACGGCGGTGTCGCCATCTCTTCGGCAGCTGCGCTCGTGGCAATGCCAAGCACGCAAATAGCGGCGATACACAAGAATACTTTTTTTCACAACGCCCTGCCGATACAACGATGAACAAGTGTATCGGTTACGCGAAACCAGAAGACTGGATTCCCGCAGCCCGAAATAAACGTATCACGGACGGCGGGAAGGGGAAGATTGGCGTTGGAGAGGAACGGCCGGCGCTGTCGAATTCACAGTTCTGTTGTAACTTTGCCACGCTCGTCAAATTATTGAATTTGGGTATGATCGACAGGCTCAGGGTGCGTCAGATCATTGCGTGGGTTGGTCGCGGCGCCCCGGCGGCAGGGGGATCTTCAGCTGAATAGATGTTCTGGCTTGACTTGCTTTTCGGCGGCGCGGCGCCCGATCTCGTAGAGTTGGTCGACCAAAGATGGATCGTCCATGCCGCGAAGCCGTTCAAGGACATCATCAGTGACTTGGACGTCGAGCTCGCGCGCAAGCCACTCTTTCTCCAGCCGGACATCGTATCGGAGGAACCTGAACATCTTGCCGCCAGGCGGCGCGACGTCGGCAAGCGTGCCGACTTCGGAGTTGATCACCCATGGTGCGGGACACTCACCCATCCATTGCATCAGCGCCATAACCAGTACCTCTGTGTCGGTCATCAGCGAAAGAAGTGCATGGAAGGCAAGCTTGGTGAATCGGGCAAAGCCGAGATTCTGGTACGACAGCCGTGGCCGATAGGTTCCGGTGCCGAGCGACATGATCGTCAGTTTATCGGGGCCGGTCGGCCATTCGATCTTGTAGGGCTTGAGTGTCGCCATCTGAAACAGGGCAAGCGACGGATTGTTGTGCGGCGTCACGCCGCCGTCGATAAATAGTCCGTAGTTATTGGAGTCGATCTTCGCCGGATGACGCAGGCCAAGCCGCTCCAGCAACGCATAGATCGCGCGCGCCGGTGATACCTTGAGTGGTTTCGCCACTGCGTCGGGCAGTTGCTTTTCATTTTGGCTGATCGGCAGCAGTTCGGGATCAAAGAAATGTGGTGCGGCAGTACTGGCACGCACGAGATTGACGAGTGGGTAATCCTCGTTGCCGATTTCGCCGCGTCCCAAGCTTTTCCAGTAAGGCGCACGTGGATTGTTGGCGATGATCCAGGGACTGCCGGTATCCATGCGCTTGGTGACCAGGCAATAGCCGGTTATCAGGTCGATGCTTTTCAGCGCGCGATTGCCGACAACGGCCTCGATTTGAGTGCGCAAGCCGGAGGCGTCGAATTTGGCCTGCAGTATAGGAATGCGCCAGCGACTGCCTTTGAACGCCGACGGCGCCAGCCGCACATAAAAATCCTTGACCTGTTCGGTGCGATAGCCCAGCGCCAATGAGCCAGCGATGATTGCGCCAGTCGAAGTGCCGCCGATGAAATCGAAGTAATCGCCGAGACGGACTTCCTTGCCATAACGTTCGGTCAGCAAAGACTCGATACGCTCCAGAAAGGCGACCGTCAGAGCTCCGCGGACGCCACCGCCGTCGAGCGCCAGCAAACGCTTGGGTCCGGGTCCGAAGAAGTGGTGATCGCGCGAGTTCTCAAAGCCGGTATCAGCCCGATTTCCAGAGCCCTCGCTTCCGTTGCTTTGCTTGATTTCAAATTCGAGAATTTCCTGAACAGCCTGCGCTACGGTCCGTTCGTCTGCCGGGCGAAATGTTTGCTTTGGATTGCCGAGACTCGCTGGCGGCGCCGGCTTATCGGCGCCGAAATAGGAGATTTGGATAGTGTGCGGATGCGTGGGCTCAATCCACAGAACCATGATGCCTTCTGCGATCGCGCGTTCCACAACCTGCGCCGTACCGCCGATGCCGGCAGCTTCTTCGCCGTCCCAGATCGTTATCAGGATGTCGATATTTTCGAGCATGAACAATCCGGCCGCTTCGTAGGCGTGCGGGCGCTCGTCCGGCGAGCCGTCTAGGTCCACAACCTGCGAGGCGCGCGCCAGTAAACGGTCGAATTGCTCGCGCGACTTTGCCGTCTCGAAATCCTTGATGTACTCGGCCGCCTTGAACGGCAGAACAACCTCGAGCTTGCAACCACCAGCAAGGCCGGCCTCGGCGACGATGCGGTCGGAGCCTTCCGCGAGCGAAGAGACGACAGTGAATTCTCGTGCCAGCGCGACGTCTCTTGCCGAGAGATAAGCGATGTAGGCGCTTTCGATGTTGCGGGCGGCACTGGTGAATGCCCCAAATATTCGATCAATCTGCACCTGAAGCGGACCTTGGGACTCTTCCGGCAGTTTCGGAGGTACGCGATGGCCGGTTACCCCAATGCGCAACCGGGCATGGGGCGGGGCGGCAGAAGGGTCGGCGCTCATCGGGTAGCTCACTGACCGTCGGGTGTGCGTAACCCAAACCAGGAGTCGCGGACCTGATGATAATGCACGGAAGGGTCGTAGATCGAGACTGGCAACGACAGGTTCTGGGCCGACAGCCGGCCGACGGTAGACAATAATGAATAGGACGCCACAACCCGATCATGCTGCGCGGTGATCAGGCTTACCCGCGCATTCACCAGCGCCTGCTGGGCGTTAAGTACATCTAGTGTCGTGCGTTGGCCCGCCAGCGCTTCGTTACGGACGCCAGTCAGGGCACGTTCGGAGGCCTCACCCTGACGTTCGGCAGCTGCGACCTGCGCTTTTGAGGCCTGCAATTGCCCCCAGGCTTGTACGACGTTGGCCTGGGTCTGGTCGCGAACTTGATCGACGTTCAGACGTTCCTGTCCGGTCACTTCTTTGTTGAGCCTGATTGACGAATATTCCGCGCCGCCTTGATAGAGCGGAACGGACAAGTTCAGCGATACCTCGTCGGTGAACAGCTTGGGGGTCAACAGAGTGGGTTCGAATTGACGTTGCACGCTACCCTGCAAGCTCAGTGTCGGCCACAGCGCGCCTTCCGCGATCTTCACATCGAGCTGGGCGACATCGACACCATATATTGCGGCCGTAACCGACGGGTTTTGCGATATACCCATCGCAATAGCGGCCGGAAGCGTCGGTGGCGCGAAGCGCTCCACCGGTGAGGCGGGCGCAAGGTTCGCAGGATCGTTGCCGATGATCCGGCGGTAATTGGCACGCGTCGTCATCACTGTAGATTCGGCGCCGTGCAGGCTGGCTTCGCCGGCGGCCAATTGCGCTTCGGCCTGGGCAACATCGGTCGAAGTGATTTGGCCGGCATCGAAACGGCGATTGGTATCTTCGAGCATGTGTTGCAGGACGCGATAATTGCTCTGCTGCACTTCGAGGTTCGCTGCATCGCGCGATACGTCCATATAAACAGTTGCGGCCTGGAGCAGCACCGACTGTTCCATGATGCGTAGCGTTTCCCGCGCCTGGAAAACTTTGCTTTCGGCTTCGCGCACCTTGTTGCCGGTCTGTTGCCCGTTAAAAAGGGTTTGCGAGCCGGTTACGCCATAGGAATACGGGGTGCTAAGGCCTTTGGCCGCGAACGCGGCGCCGGCGGGCAGCAGCGGTGGGGTCGGCGGGATTTCCTGCTTGGTGTTGGTGTATTCGCGCCCGACGCTTGCGTTCGCCGTAATCGTTGGCCGGTAACCGGAGAGAGCTTGCGAAACACCCTCGTCGGACTGGCGGACGATGGCACGCTGGGCGTTGAGTTGCGGGTTATTCTCGTAAGCCTTGGCGAGGGCGGCCTCCATTGTCTCGGAGAGCGCACTGCGCGGCAGTAACGCTGCCAGGACGATACCGGCGAACAGGCCAGCTTTATCCAAGCGCCATCGCCTAATTTTAAAGGTGTTTTGCCGCGCTTTTGGAGCCACCACGCCACTCACCCCGTCAGCCCCAATTCACAAGGCCGAACCTTAACTTGCGAGGTAGCCCCTTACAAGGTTCGGAGCAAACCTGTGGGCATTGCGATCGACGGAACTGTGGACATGCTCCGCGCCCGGCAGATCCGCCTCAGGAACGCGGAGAGGTTGTCGATGGCTGCGCCACCAATCCGAGTTCCTGCAACGCTAACGCGAACATGGCGAATAACAGGGGAATGGCAAAATAGAGGACGCGGAACGTCAGGAGCGATGCAAGAAGCTCCTCTTTCTCGAACTGCGGCAGTCCGATGAGCATGGCGGCTTCGATGATGCCGAGATTCCCCGGCACGTGACTGATGGTTCCGATCAGTGTGGCGGTCAAAAAAATGATCATGAGTGTGGCGAAGCCAACCGGCGGCATATCAGGCAGCAGCATGTACATCGCGGCGGTTACCAGGCAAAGATCCGCAGCTCCGATGCCGGTCTGTACAATGGTGAGGCGCGCGTTGGGCAAAGCGATCCGCCACGTCGAATAACCGACAATGCGACGCCTGGGCATCAGCCAGATCAGGTAGCCGCCGAGGCTCAACAGCGCGCAGAGGCCGATCCCGAAGTTAGCCCATGGCGGCAAATGGTCGGCGGCGCTAGCCGCTTGCGGCGCGTAACATAGCACGCTGCCGAGGACGAGGGCGTTGCCGAGCCAGAATGTCATGCCGGTTACAAAAGCGATCTTGGCGATGTCGAGGACGTCGAGTCCCCAGGCTGAATAGACGCGCAGCCTGACAAATCCGCCCGTCAGCGTAGCGGCTCCGAGCGCATGTCCAATGGTGTAACTGGTAAAGCTTGCAACAGCCGCAACCCTAAACGGGACCGCGCCGTGTCCGATCGTGCGTAGCGCAAAGACGTCATAAAATATAAGTGTCACATAGCCGGCAACGACAAAAATACTCGCGATGCAGATCGAGCGTCGCGATTGAGCGCGCAACGCTGCTATGACTCTGCCGACGTCGACGTCGCGCAAGGCGTAATAAAGCGCGAGCGCCGCAATAGCGAGAATCAAAAGACTAATCGCAATGCTTAATTTGTTGCGGCCAAGCTTGCGAATGATCGTCTTGATGCTCGTCACGGATGGCTGCGGTTTGCGGTGATGAGCGGTGCAGTACGACTCGCGGTCGCAACTTTTCACTTATTTGTAACAGCAATGTAACGCAACTTTACGCTGCGGTTCCAACAAATGTCGTCACCGTCACATTGCTGAGACATGAAATAGTAATTGTCCTTGCATGCGAATCGAGAATTTTCTGGTCGCGTGCGCGCGACGGAGGAGGGGCCCATGAAGGTCCTCGTCGCGACTGATGCCTGGCCGCCGCAGGTTAACGGAGTGGTGCGGACTCTGAAATCGCTGGAGCGCGCTGCCGCGAAGCTCGGTGTCACCATCGATTTCCTTTCGCCAGACGGGTTCCCGTCGTTTCCGGTGCCAACCTATCCAGGGCTCCGGCTCGCATTGCCGAGCCGCCGGCGCATCGCGAAACGTATCGAGGAAGCCAGGCCCGACGCGATACATATCGCGACCGAGGGCCCGATCGGCTTTGCGGTGCGCGGTTACTGCCGAAGGCACGGCCGACCTTTCACGACAAGTTACACGACGCGGTTCCCGGAGTATATCGCGGCGCGGTCGCCGATCCCGGCGAGTTGGGTCTATGCAATTCTGCGCTGGTTTCATTCCGGCGCGAGCGTGACCATGGTGGCGACGCCATCGCTAACGAGCGAACTGACGGAGCGGGGTTTTAAGAATATCGGGCGGTGGACGCGGGGTGTCGACGTCGATCTGTTCCGCCCGGACAGGGTAGCGAAGCTCGATTTTCCCAGGCCGATCTTCATGACGCTCGGCCGCGTCGCAGTTGAAAAGAATATCGACGCATTTCTGAAGCTCGATTTGCCCGGCACCAAAGTTGTCATCGGCAAGGGACCCCAGGAAGAAGAACTGAAGCGCCGGTTCCCAGCCGCAAAATTTCTAGGTCACATGGACAACGGCGTTCTGGCGTCTCATCTCGCGGCGGCCGACGTCTTTGTGTTTCCGAGCCTCACCGACACATTCGGCATCGTGCAACTTGAGGCGCTGGCAAGCGGCGTTCCAGTCGCAGCTTATCCCGTCACGGGGCCTAAGGATGTCATAGCCGATCATCCGATCGGCGCATTGAACGAGGATTTGCGGACGGCCTGTCTGGAAGCCTTGAAAAGGTCGCGCGAGACCTGCCGCGAGTTTGCGCTGAAATATTCATGGGAAAACAGTGCCCGCCAATTTATCGGCCATGCCCGCAAAGTGGCCGGCTTTACCAATAACGAGCCTGAAATGGCCGCAACGATGACAGAAACCGTTCATGGCTGAAACCATGATGACAACACAGGGGCCAAGTATGAGCACGCTCGCCGAATCCGAATCTGACCTTGATATGCGGACCGTCACCAAGGCCTACGCGCGCTGGGCGCCGGTATATGATTTCGTATTCGGTCAGGTATTCGAGCGCGGGCGGCTTGCCGCAATTGCCGCCGCTGAAAAAGTCGGCGGCCGCATCCTCGAAGTCGGTGTCGGCACGGGGATTTCGTTGCCGCACTATTCCAAAGCCTGCCAGATTTGCGGCGTCGATATCTCCGAGCCGATGCTGCGTAAGGCCCACGAGCGAGTCGAAGAATTCGGCTTGAGCAATGTCGAGGGGCTGTGGGTGATGGATGCGGAGAAGCTCACGTTTCCAGACGCATCTTTCGATGTCGTGGCGGCGCAGCACGTCGTCTCCACCGTGCCGAATCCAGAAGCAGCGCTCGATGAATTTGCTCGCGTCCTCAAGCCGGGCGGCGAGATCATCCTGATCAGTCGGGTCGGCGCCGATGCTGGTTTGCGGCGCTCGTTCGAGCATTGGTTTCAGCCGGCCGCACGCAAGCTCGGCTGGCGATCCGAGTTCTTGTTCGAACGCTACACGCAATGGACCGCGCGGACGCCCGGCATGAGACTCGTCGAGCGCCGCGCCGTGCCGCCATTTGGGCATTTCTCGCTGATCCGCTTTGCCAAAGCCGGCGGCGCGGGAAGTGCGCATATCGATGACGGCATGCGCGAAGCTAGCTGAACGATCGACACGACGGATTCATTCGACTGTCACAAATGATTCCCCGTCACAAGGGATTCATCGAATCGCCATATCCCAAAACCTGGAACCGCCCGACGGGGGACACCGATGGAAAGCTTTCTCGAAACGCTTCGCACGCAGCGCTGGGACGATCACCGTTACTATCATCACAGCCGTATTAACCAGTCGCTGCATTTTGTCAGCGCGATCAGCTTTCTGTTTTCGTACGTCATGATTTTCAAAGACCCGGCGATCTCCGCGATGGCTGGCTGGCTGGTAGCAATGACCACGCGCCAATCGGGGCACTTCTTTTTTGAGCCGAAAGATTACGACCAGGTCAACCAAGCCACCCACGAGCATAAAGAAGAGATCAAGGTTGGCTACAATCTGCGCCGTAAGGTGGTGCTGCTTTCGATTTGGGCCATGTCGCCTGTGATGCTCTGGGTTAGTCCGACCTTATTTGGCATCTTCTCGCCTGCGACGACCAAGACCGAGTTTGTGCGGCAGGTCGCGATGATCTGGCTGGCGCTGGGCATTGGCGGTGTACTGTTCCGCACCGTTCATCTGTTCCTGATCAAGGACGTGCAAACCGGTCTGGTGTGGGCCACCAAGATCCTCACCGACCCATTCCACGACATCAAGCTTTATCATAAGGCGCCGCTTGCCCTGCTGCGCGGCGAGATGATCGATCCCGAGATCGGTCTGCATCATTGGGATGAGGAAGACGCAGAGGAAGTGCCGCGACCGAGCTGAGCGGGCCGCGGGTTTCTCAACCGGCCATCGATGGCTTCAAGAGTTCTGAGAGAACAGTCGGCGGGCGATCATCTCCTTGAGGATTGCCCGCTTGATCGATTTATTGGTCGCTTTCGGATCTCGCCACCACCAACCGTCTTGCTGCATGGCTTTCGCCGCGTCGACAAAACGTTCGACGACCGCGTCGAACTCTGCGTCGGTATAGGTCAGGCTGAAAATCAGACGCGCCGTACCGACCCAGCTCAGCGCGAGGCCTTCGGCCCGCAGATAATATTGCAACATCCAGTTATAGCGCGACGGCTGCGTGTAGCAGACGACGAACAGCGAGGACATATTGACGATTTGAACCGGCAACTCTTCATCCTGGAGGCGCTGGTTCAGCCGCTTGGCGCGCGCATTCCAGGTCTCGTCAAGGTCATGATACAGCGCCTGGACCTGCGGCGTCTGAAACTCTCGCAGGAATTCGTTCATCGCTGCCATGACGTAGGGATGCGAATTGAACGTGCCTCGGGCAAAACAGATGTCCGCCGGGCGATCGTCCCGGAATCGCTTCATTAGGTCTTTGCGCCCGCAAACGACACCGATCGGCAGGCCTCCGCCTATCGTCTTGCCGTAGGTGACAAGATCGGCTTGCACGCCGAAATACTCCTGCGCGCCGCCTGCGGCGATGCGGAAGCCGATGAAGATCTCGTCGATAATCAAAACGATGTTCTGCTCGGTACACACCTGGCGGAGCCGCTTAAGCCAGTCGGCGTAAGCCGCTTTATCGAAGTGAGAGTTGCGTCCGCTGTCGATCAGCGCCGAATCGGTTGGTGCTGGTCCGTTCGGGTGGAAACTCTGTTCGGGATTGACCAGCACGCAGGCAATATCGCGGCGCGTGCGCAATACGCGCAGCGATTCTTCGGACATTTCGCGCAGCGTGTATGTTTCGTGCGCCGGCAGCGGATTGCCGATACCCGGCTGCACGTCGCCCCACCATCCGTGATAGGCGCCGCAGAAACGGACCAGGTGCGTGCGCTTGGTATGGTAGCGCGCAAGCCGTACCGCTTGCATCACGGCTTCGGTGCCCGACATGTGGAACGACACCTCGTCGAGCCCCGAAATTTCCCGGATACGCTTCACGTTGTCGATAATGATCGGGTGATAGGTGCCGAGCAGGGGGCCGAGTTCGCGCACGCGCGCCGCGCCACGTTCGATAGCGTCTTTATAGAAGTCGTAACCGAGGACGTTGACGCCGTAAGAGCCGCCGAGATCGTAGAATCGGTTGCCGTCAAGGTCGGTGACCATCACGCCGTCGGTCGACTGGGCCAAAGCGCCGATCGGCAAATCGGCGCGCACCTTGCGGCGGTACTGAAATGGCACCCGGTAGGCGCCCGTAAATTGCAGGTCGGAAATGTACTGACTGGCTTCCGCGCTCTGGCGGACAGATTCAGCGAAGCGCGTCTTGTAAAGTGCGGCGAGCCGTTCGAATCCGGCGCGGCGCCGCTGTGCGATATCGGCAGGGGCGCCGTCAGAGCAGAAGAACTGCGCTTCGTCGTATTCGTAGAACGGAATGAAGGCGGCGAGCCGCCGGGCTATTCGCGAATGGCCTGCAAGCGACGGGTGTTTGGCCTGCGAGAGTTCGAGGCGCCGCTTAATCGTCGCCAGCGAAGTCGCAACTGCCGCCACACCGACGCCATAGAAGGCCATAGTTGTCGTGGCCAGTGTCATCGAATCGTGATGTATCTGGAACATTTAACAAACCCATGACGGTTCGCTCCCAACTGCTACGCCTTGTCTCAGGCGAGGATATTAACTTTCTTCTCACCAACCGGATTCCCCGCCGGCTGGCGACTCGGTTTGTCGGTTGGCTCAGCCAGATCGAACAGCCGATGGTTCGCGACGTCTCGATCGCCCTATGGCGGTTCTTTTCAGATGTGGATTTGAAAGACGCCAAAAAAAAGCAGTTCAGCAGCATGCACGACTGCTTCACCCGCGAGCTGAAAGAGGGGGCGCGGCCGGTCGATTCTCGACCGGAAATCCTGACCAGCCCATGCGATGCGATTGTTGGAGCTTGCGGAAGAATTGCCGGCACGCAACTCTACCAAGCCAAGGGCTTCCCCTACACGCTACAAGACCTATTAAGCGATCCTGAATTGGTCGAGACATATCGGGATGGCCATTACGTCACGTTACGGCTCACGGCGGGCATGTATCATCGGTTCCACGCGCCGCACGACTGCCGTGTGGATAAGGTGATCTACGTTTCCGGCGACACCTGGAACGTCAATCCGATCGCACTAAAGCGCGTCGAAAAGCTGTTCTGCAAGAACGAGCGGGCGGTGTTGCGAACGGTGCTTGCGCCAACCGGCGACAAGGTGACGATTGTTCTTGTCGCGGCCGTCTTAGTGGCAAGTATCCGTCTGCACTTTCTCGACGTGCTGCTTGGCCTGAAGCATCGCGGCCCCAACGTGTTTGATTGCAGTGCCGATTTTATCAAAGGCCAGGAATTGGGCTGGTTTCAACACGGTTCGACAGCGATCGTCTTTGCGCCGAAGCATTTTTCGCTGTGCGATGATGTGGGCGAAGGGACGATGGTTCGTGTCGGACATCCTCTGATGCGGCTGTCTTGAGGGCCTTGATCAAATGCCGGCGCGGACTCGCGCAAATGACAGAGTTTCTACGGGGAGCTTGTGTTTGCCGGTAGTCCTGCGCGGCGCAGTCTTACTGTCAGTCATGCGGCCGTTTGTCGTTTTGAAGGCCTGCGCTTCGGCGATCACCCATTTGGCGAATGATTCAATAGCGTAGGAACTGGCTCGCGTCTCAGGCAGGATCAGATGATACGACGTCTTCAGATTGGCGAAGCCGCGGGCCACGATCTCGAGCCGATTCGTCGCGACGCCATCTTCGACCAGATAGCGCGGCAGCAGCGCGAGGCCGACGCCGGCGACCGCCGCCTGCACGACCATCGCGTAATTCTGATAGGTGTGGCCGTTCAACGGGCCATCGAGTTCGGCGCCGGCTTCGCTCATCCATTCGAGCCAGCGGCTCGGCCCACCCATGTTGTGTAGAAGGGGGAATTTGGTGATGTCGGCAGCTACCTGTACCCCGAGGCCTGCGCCTAATTTTGGGCTAGCCACCGCGACCATGTCTTCATCAAATAGATGATAGGAGATCGTCCCAGGCCACTGAGACGCACTATGAAGGATTGCTGCGTCGAAGGTCGCGCGTGAATAGTCAATCGGTACCTGCCACGCCGTGACGTGAATGGTAATGGCGGGGTTCTGCTTTTGAAAATGTGACAAGCGGGGCACAAGCCAGAAACCGGCGAAAGTCGGCAGTGCTGAGATATTCAAGCTGGTATTATTGGAGAGAGACTTGACGCTGCTGCCGGCGTCGCCAAGGTCACGCAGCGCTTTCTTCACTTGCGGCAGATATAGACGCCCGGCATCTGTCAGAACGATGCGCTGCCGGACACGTTCGAATAATCGAAGGCCAAGATGCGTTTCGATCTCGCGTACCTGGCGGCTGACTGCGCCCTGAGTCAGATTGAGTTGGTCGGCCGCGCGCGTGAAGCTGCTGTGCTCAGCGGCCGCCACGAATGCAACAAGACCATCGATCGACGGAAGTTCGCCCCGCTTCAACGCAGGCTCCGACGCAATGCCACACGATATGTCATCAACGAATGCAGTCTCTCATTCCGCGGTATTTTTACCGCCTGACGCACCTAACGCACGCTCATGGCTGAAGTCTTTGCCATGTTGATGCTGTGGATTTTGCGCGATTTTCACGCTAACGCGAAGTTATTTAGCTGCGGCCTTTTGCAGCGCCACCAACTCGTCATCGAGTTCCTTTGCCCGAGAAAACGCAGGGCGAACGCTTAGGCGCTGCCAATATTGCTCAAAGGCGGGCCGTTTTTCCATTGTGCCGAACATCAAGCCAAATCCGATGGCTGATCCGACATAGACATCGGCAGCACTGAAATTATCGCCGAGTAAGTATTTACCATTCGAAACCGCGCTTTCGAGCGCGTTCATGGTGTCTGTGAAAGTTCCGTAGCCGATCATGCGTTCACGTTCCGGCGGGACGACAAAGTTGAGTGCTTTGTTGCTTGTCGCCGCCTCGACGGGGCCCGCAGTGAAGAACATCCAGCGATAATATGGTGCGCGCATCCGGTTGCCCACAGGCGGCGCGAGCCCGGCTTGTGGAAATGCGTCAGCGAGGTAGGCGCAAATAGCAGCGGCCTCGGTAACGACGGCGTCGCCGTGCCGCAACGCCGGCACTTTGCCCATGGGATTGACCGCGAGATAGGTGGGGGCCTTCATGCTTGAGGCGTAATCGAGCACCTCGGTTTTGTAAGGCTGGCCGACTTCCTCGAGCATCCATCGGGCAATACGGCCGCGCGATTGCGGATTCGTATAGAAGACAAGTTCATCGGCCATGGTGGTGCTTCTCTTGTGTAAATCGAGAGCGGCGAATATGGAACGCCAAATGAGGCAGGGCAACGGCGGCGGCAACCACCTGCTTAATCGGGAGCCCGCAGCCGATAGCCGATCCCGGTTTCAGTCAAAATGTGCTGCGGTCGCTCCGGATCGGTTTCGACCTTTTGCCGAAGCTGGCGCACATAGACGCGAAGGTACTGTGCGTCAGTCAGGTTGTCCCACAATTCGCCGAGCAGGAATTTATGAGTAAGCACCTTGCCTGCGTGCTGCACCAGCACGCGCAGTAAATCGTATTCCTTTGGCGAGAGCTTCACCTCTTTGTCGCCGAGCTTGACGATGCGGCGAACAAGATCGACCGAGAGGTCTCCGACCCGGAATACCGGTCGCTCACCATGAGTTTGGAGCTGGTGGCGCAACGCGGCGCGAATTCGGGCGAGCAGTTCGTCCATTCCGAACGGCTTGGTTATGTAATCGTCAGCCCCGAAATCGAGTGCCTGGACCTTGCCGGCTTCATCACCGCGGCTCGAGAGCACGACAATGGGGACGCTGTCGTTGCGCGCCCGGATCGTGCGCAGCAGCTCGTGACCCTGAATATCCGGCAAGCCGAGATCGAGAATAATCAAATCGGGCGACTCGTCCAATCGTTCGAGCGCGGTCTTGCCGTTCGTCGCCTCGATAGTCTGATAGCCTTGCGCATTAAGGCCCATGCGCAACAGCTTGCGGATGGGCGGCTCGTCATCGACGATCAGCACACGGTGCGGGGTGGCATTCATGCGGCGGTATCCAGGCGTTGCGGCTGGTCCGGAATTGGCAGTGTGATGGTGAAGACCGCGCCCTTGCGGTCGCCGCGATTGGCCGCCGTGATCGTTCCCTGCATTGCCTCGACAAAGCCCCGTGAGATCGCCAGGCCGAGTCCGGTACCGGCCCGGACCTGATCGGTTTTTTGCACGCGGTAGAACTTGTCGAAGATGTTCTCCAAATCGCCTTGCGGGATGCCTTCACCCTCGTCAACGATCTGTAAGACGACGCTGTCGCGGTCGCGCCAACTGCGCACGTCTATAGTTGTGCCAGCCGCGGCGTATTTTGCGGCATTGTCGAGCAGATTGAACAGAGCCTGTTCGAAAAGCACGGCGTCTATCCGCACCATCGGCATGTCGATTGCAAGATCGAGATGAACGTGATGGCCGCCAAGGATCTTGGTTGCCCGCCGCAGCGCTGTTCCGACAATCTCTGAAAGATCGTGTGATGAGAGATTGGGCGCGATAGCGCCCGATTCAAGCTTGGTCATGTCGAGGAGGTTGGCGATGAATCGGTTGAGCCGCTCGGACTCGTCGATGACCGTCGCTAACAGATCGGCCTTCTCGCCGTCGCTGAGCTTGTCGCCAACATCCCGCATGGCGCTGGCTGAACCCAGCACCGCTGCAAGGGGTGTTTTCAGGTCGTGGGAAATCGAGGTGAGAAGCGCGGAACGCAGCCGTTCGGTTTCGGCGGTGCGTTCGACGCGATCCATGTCCTCAACGAGACGGACCCGCTCGATCGCTAGCGCGCCCTGATCCATCAGCGCGTCGAGCAGGCGCCTTTGATCGGGAGTAAGTAGCGGGCCGGGCTTGTCGCTGTCGATACCGACAACGCCGACCGGCCCGCGGCCGGTATGCATGGGCAAGAATAGGCGCTTGGCCCCCGGCAGCGTGTCGGAACCCCGACCGGCGGCACGGTCGCTTTCCCATGTCCATTTCGCTGCGGCGATGTCCGCGTCGTCGAGCATATCTTCCGGCGGATAGCCGGCGCGGACGATGAGCGAGCCCTCGGTCGGAAGCAATAATACGACCCGCACCTTCAACATGAGGGCGGTTTGATAGGCGGTTGCCCATAGCACATCGTCGAGTGTGCCGGTGCCGGCAAGTTTGCGGCTGAATGCGTAGAGCGATTCCACAGTGCGCACGCGTGTTTGTGCAGCGACTGTCTGCATGCGTCCGCGCCCGGCGACATTGGAGACGATGATCGCAACCAGCGTGAACAACGCGAAAGCCGCAATGTTGTGGGGGTCGGTAATTGTGAAGGTGTAGATGGGCGGCAGGAAGAAGAAATTGTAGCACAGCGCCGAAGCCACACTCGCCAACAGCGACGGCCAAAGCCCGAAGCGTACCGCGACGCCGACCACGGCGGTCAGGAAGACCAGGTCGACATTCTCAACGCCAATCCAGTAATTGACCAGTTCGCCGCAGCCGAGCGCGATGGCGACGCCGAACAGCGCCCACACATAGGGGCGTGGCTCAAAATGTCTGATTTCGGCGGTGTCCGCGCTCTTTCTTGGAATGGGACTATCGGGAAGCTGGTCGCCGGCGATGACATGGACGCTGATATTTCCCGAGCGGCGCACCAGATCGTGCACCACCGAACCATGCAGGATTTCGAACCAGCGCGAGCGTGTCGATTTGCCGATGATGATTTGTGTCACGTTACGGGCGTGGGCGTAGCCGATTACATCGTCTGCGATGCTGCGGTCGCCGCCGGGGACCGTGACAGCTTCACCGCCCAGCGCTTCTGCGAGCCGCAACGTGTCGGCGATGCGGTCGCGCTCGACCTCGTTCAGTTGGGTGCTGCGGCGCCCTTCGACGTACAATGCCATCCACGGCCCATGCAGGCGGTCGGCCAATCGCTTGGCGTAGCGGACGAGGCTCGCGGTGCGGGGATCGTCGCTGACGCAGACCAGAATGCGTTCGCCGGCGGCCCACGGCCCCTGGATCGCATGAGCCTGCATCTCTGTGAGGAGCTGCTCGTCTACCCGCTCCGCGGTTCGGCGCAACGCGAGCTCGCGCAGTGCAGTCAAATTCGCGGGCGAGAAGAAGTTTTCAAGCGCGCGTTCAGCCTGCTTGGGGAAGTAGACCTTGCCTTCCTTGAGCCGTTCGATCAGATCGTCGGGTGTCAGATCAACCAGTTCGACCGCGTCGGCCCGATCGAATACGGCGTCCGGCACGGTCTCGCGGACGCGCACATGAGTAATCTGTGCGACGACGTCATTAAGACTTTCGATGTGCTGGATATTGACGGTCGTGTAAACGTCGATGCCGTTGTTTCTCAGCTCCTCTACGTCGAGGTAGCGTTTCGGATGCCGGCTGCCTTCAGCGTTGGTATGCGCGAGTTCGTCAACAAGCACAATTTGCGGCCGGCGCGCCAAGATGGCGTCGATATCCATTTCGCGGAGCAGCTGGCCTTTATATTCAACGTTCCGGCGCGGGATGACCTCGATCCCAGCCAGCAGCGCCTCGGTCTCTTTACGGCCGTGGGTCTCGACCACGCCGGCGACGACATCATAACCGTCTTTCAGGCGCGCGTGCGCCTGTTGCAGCATCTCATAAGTCTTGCCGACGCCAGGAGCAGCGCCGACGAAAATCCGAAGCTTGCCGGTATGATGCTCTGCGCGCCGCGCCGCTTCGAGCAGAGCTTCCGGTGAGGGCCGATGTTCAGAATCGCGCCTCTGGTCCGCCATCCGTTATAAATAATCTCAAAGTGCTTAGTGTACCAGCTTATCCAGCAGTCAGTTTGTCGAGCGCGAGATTAAGCTGCAAAACGTTAACGCGTGGCTCGCCCAGTAAACCGAGCAAACGGCCCTGCGTGTTGTCCGTCACCAACTGACGAACGCGATCTTCCGGCAAGTTGCGCACCTTGGCGACGCGCGGCACCTGAAAGAGCGCCGCTTCCGGCGAGATATCCGGGTCGAGACCGCTTGCCGATGTCGTTACCAGATCGGCTGGGACGGGCATCGAGGGATTTTCCTTCTTAAGCGCTTCCATATCGCCCTGGACGCGGTCGATCAAAGCCTTGTTCGACGGTCCGAGATTCGAGCCGCCGGAGTTTGCAGCGTTGTATGGCGCGGGAACGGTCTTTGTTGAGTCATTCGGGTCGGCCGCCGTGGTCGCGGACGGCCGGCCATGAAAATACTTGTCGCTGGTAAATTGCTGGCCGATCAGCGCAGAGCCGACGACGGTGCCGTCGCGTTCGATCAGGCTGCCTTGCGCCTGACTGGGAAAGATGGCCTGGGCGATGCCGGTCATTGCCAGCGGATAGGCGAGGCCGGTGATCAGCGTCAGTGCGAGGAGAACAACGATGGCCGGACGGATTTCACGAATCATGAGATGCCTCCCTTAAACGAGGTGCAGGGCGGTGACGATGACATCGATCGCCTTGATGCCGACGAACGGAATGATCACGCCGCCGCCTCCGTAGATCAGGAGATTGCGGCGCAGCAGCGGGCCGGCGCCAATCGGGCGATATCGGACCCCTTTCAGCGACAGCGGGATCAGCGCGATGATGATCAAGGCGTTGAAAATGATTGCCGAAAGGATAGCGCTCTCAGGCGTCTTAAGGTTCATGATGTTCAATGCCTGCAACTGCGGATAGAACGCCACGAACATCGCCGGAATGATTGCGAAGTATTTTGCAACATCGTTGGCAATCGAAAATGTGGTCAGCGCACCGCGAGTCATCAGAAGCTGCTTGCCGATCTCCACGATCTCAATGAGCTTGGTCGGATTAGAATCGAGATCCACCATATTGCCGGCTTCGCGTGCGGCCTGAGTGCCGGTGTTCATGGCGACGCCAACGTCGGCCTGGGCAAGCGCCGGTGCGTCGTTGGTGCCGTCGCCGCACATCGCGACAAGCTTGCCCTTAGCTTGCTCGTCGCGGATGAGCTGAAGCTTGTCCTCAGGCGTTGCCTGGGCAAGGAAGTCATCGACCCCGGCCTCGGCGGCGATTGCAGCCGCCGTCATCGGGTTGTCGCCAGTAATCATCACCGTACGAATGCCCATGCGCCGCAATTCGGCGAAGCGTTCGCGAATTCCGCCTTTGACGATGTCTTTGAGCTGAATGACGCCAAGCAGCTTGCCGTCTTTCGCTACCGCAAGCGGCGTTCCACCGGATTTGGCAATAGCATCGGCAATAGCATGGATTTCGCGCGCAGTGTCGGCACTGATGTTGGGCCGCAGGGCCTGCACGGCACCGCCCGCGGCGACCGCGGTCGCTGGTCCACTCACGAAAGCCAGTATCGAATCCACCGCGCCCTTGCGGACCCAGGAGGAGCCAATGTCGACGCCGCTCATCCGTGTTTGTGCGGTGAATGGAATGAAGTTCGCTTTCAGCTCGGCGAGGTCGCGGCCGCGGATGCCATATTTCTCCTTTGCCAGCACCACAATCGAGCGGCCTTCCGGAGTTTCATCAGCGAGTGAAGCAAGCTGCGCCGCATCGGCCAATTCCTGTTCGGTCACGCCGCGCACGGGTTTGAATTCGGTCGCCTGGCGATTGCCAAGCGTGATGGTTCCGGTCTTGTCGAGGAGCAGCGTGTCTACGTCGCCGGCGGCCTCGACCGCGCGGCCGGACATGGCCAGAACATTGAAGCGCACGAGCCGATCCATGCCGGCGATGCCGATAGCGGACAGTAGCGCACCGATAGTGGTCGGGATGAGAGTGACGAACAGCGCCACCAGGATCACCACGGAGATCGCGCCCCCGGTGTAGGCGACATAGCTCGGGATCGTTGCGGTTGCGAACACGAAGATAATGGTCAGGCCGATCAGAAGAATGTTCAGTGCGATTTCGTTCGGCGTTTTCTGCCGTTCCGCTCCTTCGACCAACCTGATCATGCGATCGAGGAACGTCGAGCCAGGCGCTGCGGTGATGCGGACGCGTATCCAGTCGGACAGGACCTGGGTACCGCCGGTCACCGCCGAGCGGTCGCCACCGGATTCACGGATAACCGGCGCGGATTCACCGGTAATGGCCGCTTCGTTCACCGAAGCCATGCCTTCGATTACCTCGCCGTCGGATGGGATCGTGTCTCCGGGCTCAACGAGAACGACGTTCCCGACCTTGAGGTCAGTCGAGGGAATAAGGCGATAGTTTTGGCTGTCGCCAGCCTCCGACAGCAGCTTGGCCTGAGTCTCAGTGCGCTGACGCCGTAGGGTGTCAGCCTGCGCCTTGCCGCGCCCTTCGGCGACGGCCTCGGCAAAATTCGCGAACAGCACGGTGAACCAAAGCCAGAGGATGATCTGAAACTCGAACAGGACGTGCGCACCGCCCGTGAAGAGGTCGCGGATCAGGATCACGGTGGTCAGTGCGGTGACGATCTCGAGCACGAACATGACCGGGTTCTTGATCAGCGTTCGCGGATTGAGCTTGGCGAAGGACGAGACGATTGCCGGCATCACGATCTTGGGATCGAGCAGCGCCGACACCGGCATTGTTCTGCGTTGGGTCGAGGTTTCCATCGGGGCTACTCCGGACCTAATTGGAAGAGAAAAGCGTGCCGGCATTCATCGCGAGCTGCTCGACGATTGGGCCGAGCGCGAGTGCCGGGAAGAAGGTGAGGCCACCGACAATCACGATCACGCCAACGACAAGACCGATGAACAGGCCGCCGGTGGTGGGGAAGGTGCCGACCGATGCCGGGACCAGTTTCTTTTGGGCAAGCGTGCCGGCGATGATCATGGTTGGGATGATCATCCAGAAGCGGCCGACTCCCATCGCGATTGCGCCAGTGAGATTGTAGAACAATGTGTTTCCGCTCAAGCCCGCGAAGGCCGAGCCGTTATTGCCGGTCTGCGAAACGTAAGCGTAGAGGATCTCGGTAAAGCCGTGCGGACCGGGATTGTTCGTCGCGGAGACCGCGGATGGCACCAGCATCGCGACCGCGGTCCACCCAAGATACATCAGCGGCAGGACCAGAATGGCGAGCATCGCCATTTTGACTTCCTTGGCCTCGATTTTCTTGCCGACATATTCAGGCGTGCGCCCGACCATCAGTCCGGCGACGAAGATCGAGATGATGACGAACAACAGCATCCCGTACATGCCGGAGCCAACGCCGCCGACGATGATTTCGCCCAGCTGAATGTTGATAAGCGGAATCATGCCGCCGAGCGCGGTAAAGCTGTCGTGCATCGCGTTCACCGCCCCGCACGACGCCGCAGTCGTGATCACTGCAAATAACGAGGAGGCGGCTATGCCAAAACGAAGTTCCTTGCCTTCCATGTTGCCGCCGGTGAGACCGAGCGCGTTGAGCGCGTCGTTGCCGTGCGCCTCGGCCGCGTAACAGGCAGTTACGCCGGCAATGAACAGCACGCCCATCACGGCGAGAATCGCCCAGCCCTGGCGTTGATTGCCGACCATGCGTCCGAACACGTTGGTCAGCGCTGCGCCCAGCGCGAAGATCGAAATCATCTGCACATAGTTCGACAGCGCGGTTGGATTTTCGAAGGGATGTGCGGCATTGGCATTGAAGAAGCCACCACCGTTAGTACCGAGCATCTTGATGGCAATCTGCGAAGCGACCGGGCCCACTGCGATGGTCTGTTTGGCGCCTTCCAGTGTTGTTGCGTCGACATAAGCGCCGAGCGTCTGCGGAATCCCATCCCAGACCAGGAACAGCGCAAACACTATGCAGATCGGAAGAAGGATGTAGAGCGTGCAGCGGGTTACATCGACCCAGAAATTGCCGACGGTACGTACCGAATTTCGGGCGAAACCGCGGATCAAGGCAATGGCGAGCACGATGCCGGTGGCCGCCGACAGATAATTCTGGTGGGTCAGGCCGAGCATCTGCACCAGGTACGACATGGTGCTTTCGCCGCCGTAATTCTGCCAGTTGGTGTTGGTGATGAAGCTCATTGCCGTGTTGAACGACAAGTCTTCCGATACAGCGGACTGTCCGGCCGGATTGAATGGCAGCAAGGCTTGCGCGCGCATCAACACATAGAGAATAAGGAAGCCGCCGACATGGAACAGCAGCATGCCGACCGTATAGGTCGACGGCGTGCTGTTCCTGACGTTCGTCGACGCCGGCGATTTTATAAATGACTATTTCGACCGGACGTAGGATCGGCGAGAGGAAGGTTCGTTCGCCGTTGAATACGCGGGTCATGTACGCGCCGAGCGGCGGCGTGATCGCGGCGATAATGACACAATAAAGCAGTATCTGAGTCCAGCCGATAACGGTCATGGCCGCAACCTTTCAGAACAGTTCGGGCTTGAGTAGCGCGTAAATCAGATAGATCAGCAGGCCTGCGGTTACGGCGCCGGCGAGCGAGTAATCGAAGATCATGTCGCGTCTCCCTACAGCCGGTCGCAGGCGTAGACGTAGCCGATCGACAGCGCGAAAAACGCGAAGCCGATAACGAGGACGATGGCATCCATCATTGCGATGCTCCTTGCGTGACGTAGCGGCAATCTAGTGACGCAGAGCATATGAATTCGAGAGGCCGGCGGTCGCCGCAATATAGGAATTTATAAAGATCTGCGTCGGTCTCCGCTTTTATGCGGATTACATATCGTCGCTGTTCCGCCCATCTCGATTTTTTATGGTCCTTACGGCCATCTTCCGGCGCGGAGGCGGCGACCGCCGACATCGAGGGTGGCCCCATGGCGTTTGCGGCAGATTTTGAGCTTCTGTTCGATCGGCTGAGCGACACTCTTCGCGGCGCACCCGCGCCCAGTGCAGTCCTGTTCGCGAAGATCACCGCAGGGTGCTGCCGTAGCGCCCGGGTTCTTGGCAAGGCCAGGAAAACCTCCAGAGTCGATCAGCTGGTCGAGGCCCGTGCGTGGACCGAAGCGGCACTTGCTTTGATTGAACTCGAACTGCCGGCCTGGAAGCTCCGCCGCCTTGTCTATGAGAACGGCCAATGGCTGTGCTCGTTGAGCCGTTACCCGAATGTGCCTTTGGCGCTGGACGATAGCGTTGATGCCTCGCATGAGGTCTTGTCGCTGGCCATCCTGAAGGCGCTCGTTGAAGCCCGTCTGAACGATAGCGCCGGCGAAGCAACATCGTCTGTTCCGCAAATCCGGCCGGCCGGCGAGTTTCCGATCTGTTGCGACAATTTCATCTGAACTGGACATGGTCATGTTTAGACAGCTTGATACCCCCGATCTGTTTGGCCAGCAGTTTCCTGGCGGATTCTCCTTCCCCTTCACCGAAAGCAAACCAAAGCTAGCGGAGTCGCGTAGCACCGTTGCCAGTTTCCCGCGCAGGCCGGACGCGAGATTCATCAATGAAGCAATTCCGTTATTTTATATTGGCCAGAACAAGAGGGGACTTTGGGTCGTTCGTGAGGCGGATGGGCGCAGCGGAGGACTGTTTCTCTTCAAGCAATGGGCTGTTCGCTTCGCCCGCCGCCAGAGTGAGCCGTCTGGCTGCGCTATCATGTTTCTTGCCGAACCGATTGAACTCGACATCGACAGTCAGGGCCGATGTGCCACTTTGCTTCCATTGGCGAAAAGCTCGTCGGAGCCGACGTCGCCTAGTCTTTCGGAAACAGTAATCGGTGTGTGGCGGAAGCTCGCTGCTTTTATCTCGTACAATATTGACGCTCAGCGCCGTAACCGCGCGGCAATCGAGCGGGAATTATTTCGGGGGCAATACAGCTTGATGTCGAAACACGACGACGATCTGCCGCCTGTGCATTAAGAGCCGCCGTGTTTGTCGGCATCGGGATCCGGCATTGGCTCTGTTTGCCCTGTGCTGACATCAAGCTTCTTCTCTACGGGGAGGCCCGTTCTATTCCACCAGCCGCCACCAAGCGCCTGGAATAGTGCAGCGGTATCGGAAAGCCGCGCGGCGTGCGCCTGGACCACCTGAATCACGGCTTGCAGATACGTTTGTTGTGCATTGAGCAGCAACAGCACATTGGCATTGCCGGAATCGAATTGTTGGCGCGCCAGGTCAAAGCTGATTTTTGCGGCACGCTGGAAATCGCGCGCAGCCCGTAACGCATCGGCATCGTTCTGGATTGCGCGCAGTGAATCGGCCACATTCTGGACGGCGGCGATCACCGTGCTCTGATAAGTCCATGCCGCGGCCTGGTAAGTGTCTTTGGAGCCCTGGAGCTGATGCAGCAGGGTGCCGCCATCCAAAAGGGTTTGTGTAGCGTTGCCAGCTAAATCCCAGAACACGTTTTGCGGTGCCAGCAAATGCGACAGCGCCGTGTTCATGAATCCGGCATCGGCGTTGATGGTGAAAGTCGGCAACAGATTGGCAGTCGCGACTCCGATCGCAGCACTCGCCGAGTGCAACTGTTCTTCCGCCGCGCGGATGTCGGGACGCTGCTCGATCAACTGTGATGGGACGCTGACCGGCAATTCGCCCGGCAAACGAAAATCGGCGAACTTGAAGGTCTCGCGGGGCCCTTCGCTCGGGAAGCCGCCGGCCAGAGCTGAAAGGAGATCACGATTCTGCTGCAGCGCTTTGCGCAGCGGTGGCAGTGTTGCCTTGACCTGGGCGAGGGAGGCTTCTTGCAGCGCAAGGTCGCCGCGGGCGACCGCGCCCTTGTCGAACTGTCGCCGCAGCGTATCGACCATTGTGCCGTTGATCGAAATCAATTCGTTGGTCGAATCGATCTGTTCGCGCAAAGAGGCTTCGGTGATGGCCGCCACCGCGACGTTCGCTGTCAGGGCAAGGTAAGCGGCCTCAACCTGGAAGCGTTGCACGTCGGCCAGCGCCTGAAGCGATTCAACCGTGCGCCGGTTCAGCCCCCAAATGTCGAAAGTATATGAGACCTGAAGCTGCGCAGTGATGAGATTGAAGACGCTCGCGTTAGATGCCGGTATGGGCGCCAGCGCGTTAGAAGTCTGCTGGCGCGTCGGGTTGAAATTGGCCTGCAGCAGAGGAAAGAACTTTCCTTCCTGGGCGTAGACGGCCTGCTGGTTGGTGCGCAACGTCGCGAGCGCCGATTGCAGATTGGGATTATTATCAATCGAGTGCTGGATCAGCGCGTCGAGCTTTGGTGACTTGAAAACGGCCCACCATTCTTGAGGGATGTCGCGGCCTTGAACGAGTTGCTGCCGTTGGCCACCGGCAACGTCGGTCCCCGAGGTTTGCGTCGCGAGCGGCTCACGGGTGTATCGCGTTATGTCGGGAGTTGCAGGGTGGGCGAAGTCCGGTCCAACGGCGCAGCCAGCCAATAGTAGCGTGACAGCAAAAGCAGCCGTACTTGCAAGCAAACCTTTGGCCGCGACACGGAACATGGACTAAGACGATGGCTGAACTGAAAGCTCGATGAGCCCAATCGCGCATTATTTCCGAATAATCCGAGGCTGGCTATGTTGCGGCGGCCACACTGTTATTTATTCAGTGCCTTCCACAGTGGTGATTGACCGCGCAGCGAGCCGCAAGTAGTCGAGCGATTGCGCCCTGATATACTGTCATGAGTCGGGTACCCAAGTGGCGCTAAGCGTTGCTCCTGTGATTTATGACGGTAGACCGCAGACCTAATGCCGTGGTCATGTCGCGGCGATTACTCAACGCTCAGGAAGCGGCTTACCGATGGCTCCCCCTATAGAAATCACTCGGGCGAGAGCAGCAACCGTCGGCCTGCTGGTCATTATCATTGTAATTGTCGCGTTCTGGGCCTTGCGCCCGGGCGAGACGCCAAAATCCGCTCCCGCGACTGGCGCCGCGCAAGCCACGCCGAAAAATGCCGTTGATCTTTCGGATTCTCAGCTCGCGTCAGTCAAGGTTGCCCCGGTTGAGGAACGAGATTTCCCGATCGAGAAGCAAGCCGTCGGCAGTATCGACTTCAATGAGGATATGTCGGTGCAGGTCTTTGCGCCCTATCAGGGGCGCATTATCGCGCTATTCGCCGAGGTCGGTGACGATGTCAAAAAAGGCCAGACATTATTCACAATCGACAGCGCCGATCTGTTGCAGGCCGAGTCGACGCTGATCGCTGCAACCGGTGTGCTCGAGCTCGACAACAAGAATCTTGCGCGTCTGCAGGACCTCTACACGACACGAGCTGTCTCCCAGCACGACCTCGAGCAAGCAACTTCCGATCAACAGACCGCACAAGGCAATCTGGCGGCGGCCCGTGATGCTGTGCGAATCTTCGGCAAGAGCGATGCCGATCTCGACAAAATCATCTCTACGCGGACAGCTGATCCGACGCTTGTCGTGCCAAGTCCCATCGATGGCCGGGTCACCGCCCGCAGTGCCGCGCCAGGTTTGTTCGTACAGCCCGGCAGTACGCCCGCGCCTTTCACTGTCACCGACATCAACACGATGTGGATGCTTGCGAACGTGACCGAAAGCGACAGCCCGGCGTTCAAAGTCGGACAGCAGCTGAGGGTCAGCCTCGATGCTTTTCCCGGCCATACCTATGAAGGTGTCGTCACCACTGTGGGGGCGATTGTCGATCCGAATACCCGGCGGGTGCTGGTCCGGTCGCAGATCAAAGACCCGCAGCATGAATTGCGTTCCGGCATGTTTGCCAACTTCGTGATCGACGTCGGCTCACCGGTGCGTTCTCCCGCGATCCCGGCGGATGGCGTGGTGCGGGAAGGCGACGGTACGATGTCGGCTTGGGTCACTGCCGATCGCCGCCGTTTTACGCAACGCGTGGTCAAGATCGGCAAAGAGCACGACGGCTATTGGCAAATCCTCGACGGCGTCCAGGCGGGCGAGTTGGTGGCGACCGAAGGTGCGCTGTTCCTAAGCAATGAACTTGCGATCGGGTCGAACTGACCTGCTTTTAGAGCTGGATCAGGCGTCCCGTCGCGGCCTTGATGACCGCTTCCGTACGCGTTGCGGCGCCTAGCTTCTCGCGCGCATTGTCGATGTGAAAATCGACTGTTCGTTTGGTCAGGCCGAGAATTTTGGCAATCTCGGCCGAGGTTTTGCCGCGTGCTGCCCAGGTCAGGACTTCTACTTCGCGTTCATTGAGGTCGATGGTCTTGGGCCACACGTCGTTACGGGCAACGCCGGCAAGCCGCGCTGCGATGATGGCAGAGAGCATGTCGAAATCGATCGGTTTGGTGACATAGTCGTCGGCGCCCAGCTGCCGGCCTTTGAGCTCGCTGTCGCGATCGCTCAGCGCAGTCAGGAACACAAACGGCATTCTTGAGAACCGCGGCGTCAAGGCGATCAGGCTGTCCAGCAACTGGAAACCGGACATTACTGGCATGCTTATGTCTGATAACACGAGGTCAGGCATGGTCTTCAAGATTGCTGCCAAGCCTTCCCGGCCGTCATGGGCAAGGGTGACCTCGTAGCCGCGGTCGACCAATTCCTCGGCGATCAGCGCCGCGGTCTCGCGATCATCTTCGATGCAAAGGATCTTTGCTTGCGTCTGTGTCATCAAGTCACCCCACACGCCGAATGTGGCGCAATTCGTGCGGAAATCGACGGCGTAATTCGATAAGCCGTAAACACTTTCGGCTCCCGGTCGGGATTAATTGCAGTTTCCAGCGGGCAATCCGGTCCTTTATACTTGTATTCTGTTGAGGAGATCCTCGTTTGCAGCAAGTCCGCCTACGGCGCTGGTCCGGCTTCATGCGGCAGCCGCATTCGATCCGTCATCATTTGGCCGGCGTGTTTTCGCTGTTTTTCCTGCTGGTCTGTATTCTCGGCGCCTTCAGTATCTGGCGCCTGAGCAACTTCAATCTTTTGTCTGCGGATGTCGCCGAGGTCTGGCTGCCAACCACGCGCGCGCTTGGCGATCTGAACAACTACACCTCGGATTTTCGCGCCATTGAAGGTAGCAATCTTCTTTCGTCCGATCCGGCTGAGGTCAGCGCAACCGAGAAGGAGATGGCGAATTTAGATCGCTCCATCGCGTTAGCTGAGCAGGAATTTGAGACGATCCCTCACGAGCCAGCCGAGAACGATCTTTATATCGTCTTCAAGGTGCACTGGAACGATTACCGTACGATTGTCAATCACATGCTTGTGCTTTCGCGAAACAATCGCAAGGCCGAGGCGCTGGCGATCTACGAGGGCACATCGCGAGTTGCGTATAACGCGGCCAGCGACACCCTCGGTCATCTCACCGATCAGGCCGTTGCGCGCGCCCAGGTAGCGAGCAACCGTCTTGGTGCTGCCTATCGTCACGCGGTTTGGCTGATCGTCCTTGGCATGTTGATCGCCGGCGTCATGGTCGTTGGGGCGCTTATCCACATCAGCTGGAATATTTCGGCTCCGCTGCTCGATCTCGCGGACCGCATGCGCCGTCTTGCCGCCAACAACACCGATATCGAGGTTGCGGAAACCGGGCGCGCCGATGAAATCGGCGAGATGGAAAAGGCCACCGTGGTGTTTCGCAACAACGCGGTTGAGCTGATGCGCAGTCAGCAGATGCTTGCCCGGCAGGCCGCGCTGCTCGAAGAACAATTGGCGCAAGAGCAGCGGCTGGCGCAGGCGCAGCGCAATTTCGTCTCTATGGCATCTCACGAGTTCCGCACGCCGATGACGATAATAGACGGACATGCCCGCCGGCTTATCAAATTGAAAGGCGCCATGCCGCCGGTCGAAGTTGCGGAACGTGCTGGTAAAATACGAAGCGCCGTTCTGCGCATGACGCATCTCATCGAGAACCTGCTCAATTCGTCACGGCTGATCGACGGCAGCACAGGGCATTATTTCCATCCGGCTCCGATCGATATCGCTCCGCTGTTGCAGGAGGTCTGTCAGTTGCACAGGGAAATGGTGCCGACGGCGCAAATCAAGGAGCGAATTGAGAACGCGCCGATGGGGACGGTCGGCGATGCGAAATTGCTATTCCAGGTCTTCAGCAATTTGCTGTCGAACGCGGTCAAATATTCACCGAACGGCGGTGCAATCGACGTTGAGGCTGTTAATGTCCTAGGCGATATCGTTGTCGTTATCGCCGACCACGGTATCGGTATTCCGGAAGCTGACCTCAGACATCTGTTCGAGCGCTATTATCGTGGTAGCAATGTCTCTGGCATTGTCGGGACTGGCGTCGGATTGTATCTCGTTAAGATGGCGGTCGACATGCACGGTGGCCGAATTAACGTCGAAAGCAAGGAAGGCGAGGGTACTCGCTTTACTGTGCGTTTACCGATCAAGCGACAGGCGGTGGAGGATTCCCCTCCGCTCGCCGCCGATACCGCTACGATGGAGGATATGTCGCAATGAAGATGGCAAAGATTATCGCGGCGTCTCTGTTGGCCATTACGGCGTCGGCTTCCGTGAGCCGGGCCGTCGAGATGGTGAACTTGCCCGCACCCAGCCCGCTGATACGCGTCGACTGGCAAACGCCCGAACAACTGCCGCCGAAGTTTCGCAATCACTGCACCGCGGAAAATTTCACAGGCCGGCCATATTGCTCCAATCATTGCGGGATCGATTATCAATTCTTTTATTGCTCGTCCGCCTCATTCGGGTGCTGTCACCTCGGCCACGGCTATTGCGATTGGGATGGCCATTTGCGCTGCTCGCCCTAAGCGGGGAAAGTAAATAGTTCAAATTTGTCGCAACTTTGCCGGCACTCTTCGACTAAAAACCTTACGCGTTGGCAACGTCCCGTCGCTAGGTAGTTCCATGTGAGTGGTTCTACTTCGGGGCTTGCAATGACCTATGTCGCTTGCGTTTTGCGCAGGACGTTCGAGCACATCGCGCGCTTTCGTCGTCATGACGGCGGTTCGATGGCGCTGTTCGCAGGATTGACTTCCGTTCCTATTATTTTCGCGGTCGGCGCCGGCGTCGACTATAGCAGCGCGAACATGGTCAAGAGCAAGCTTGACGCGGTGGCGGATGCCGCTGCGCTTTCCGCTGTCGATCACACCGCAATCTCCGGAACTGCTGCGGCAGCGCAAACGACTGCTACGAACGTCTTCAATTCCGAAGCCGGCGGCATAAACAATGTCACAGTCGGCAGTGTGAACGTTGCTGTCACTGACAGCGCCACCGGCCGCGCCGCCGTGGTTGCCTATACGGCCACCAAAACTAACGCCTTCATGGGAATGTTCGGATTGCCGACCACGACCATCACCGGTCAGTCGCAGTCGGCGGCGGGACTGTCGGTGAATATAAATTTCTATCTGCTGCTCGATAATTCACCGTCGATGAACATCGCCGCGACTACTGCCGGTATCAGCACGATGGTGTCGCACACATCGGCACAGGGCGGCTGTGCGTTTGCTTGTCATGAGTTCGAACCCGTCCGCGGATAACCTCGGTAATCCGAACGGCGAAGATAATTATACCCTGGCGCAAAATCTCGGCGTGGTGACGCGTATGGAGAACCTGGCCAGCGCGACGCAGTCGCTGATGACGACAGCCGCCTCAACCGAGGGATCCAATACCAGCCAGTATCAGATGGCGATTTATACGTTCGCCAATTCGGGGCTCAGCACTATTCAGTCGCTCACGTCGAACATGACGACCGCACAGGCATCGGCGGGTAACGTCAATGTGCTCGAAGTCTACGACAACAACTGGCTGACCAAGACCAACCAGAACAACGACACCGACACCAGCTTTGAAAGTGCGATGTCGGCGATCAACGGTATTATGCCCAGTCCGGGGCTCGGCACGCCGACCAGCACGCCGCAGGAAGTGCTATTCATCGTCTCGGACGGCGTGGATGATGAAGTATCTTCAAGCTGTTCGCAGTCGCTCGACGGCAACCGCTGCCAGGCGCCGTTCAGCACAAGCTGGTGCACGACCGTCAAGAATCGCGGCATCCAGATCGCCGTGCTCTACACCGCTTATCTACCGCTGCCGACTAACTCCTGGTATAACGACTGGATTGCTCCGTTTCAGAGCCAGATCAGCCCGAACATGGAGAGCTGCGCGTCGCCGGGAATGTTCTTTACGGTGACGACCGATGGCGACGTCACGGCTGCGATGCAATCGCTGTTCGCGCAGGCCATCTCAACCGCGCGCCTCACGAAATAGCCGAAATTTGTGGCGCGTTGGCTCGCTGGCCCGTGGACGGTAGCAGTCGGTTCGTCTAAATTTCCCGGATGCTCAGTGACCTTCATCACGACGGCCAATTTACTTGGCCGAACGGCTCGAGCGTCGCGGTAACGCTGACCTTCGATTTTCAGGGCGGCGAGGATGTGCGTCCGCTGCCGGACGGAACGCGTGACCACGAGGAGTATACCCAGGCCGAATATGGGCCGCAGACTGGCATCTGGCGCATCCTTCGTATCCTTCAAGACGAGGGCGTGAAGGCGACCTTCCTCACCTGCGGGGCAATTGCCGAGCGTTATCCCGAAGCAGTGAAAGCGATTGTCGCTGCCGGGCATGAAATCGCCGGCCATGGCTATCATCACGAAGTTGCACGCAAGCTCACGCGCGAGCAGGAACGCGATGTGATGCGAAAGACCGTCGACATGATCCGCGACCGGACAGGACAGCGGCCGGTCGGATGGCGATCATGCACGCAGAGTCCGAATAGCCTTGAACTCCTGATGGAGCACGGCTTTCTCTGGAACAGCAATTCGTTCTCTCACGATCTGCCGTTTCTCTGGGAATCGAATGGACGGGTGCTGGTCGAACTGCCGCGGCAGCCCTTCGGCGATGGTCGTACCTACCAGCACAAGAAAAATGACGCCGGTAACCCGCACGACACGCTGCTGATCTGGAAGGCAATGTTCGACGAGTTTCATGAAGAGTCGAAGCGGTCTCCGGCTTATTGTCCGTTCCAGTTTCATCCCTACATCTCGGGCCGGCCGGGCCGTGCCAGGACACTGCGCGCGATCGTTCAGCACATGAAACAATCCGGCGGTGTGTGGTTCGCGACCGGCAGTGAAGTCGCGCGCTGGTGCCTTGACGAGGTCTTTAAGGTCGACGCCCCGGTCCGTGCCGCGTCGTAAGTTTCATCAGGATCCACGAAGCTCCCGGAATTATTGGTAAAGTGGCCATCGCTTTGCAGGCGTTGCCGGCGCCCAGGGGCGGGGGCTGAATTGTCGGGGCGCAAGCCCAGTAATTACATGTTGCTATGACAATGTTGGCGACTTTTGCTGACACTTAATGTTTCGGTGGCACTTATCCGCGCGCTTGGTATCGCGTAAGGTAGGTGCCGTTTTGCGGGTGTAGCTCAATGGTAGAGCAGAAGCCTTCCAAGCTTATGACGAGGGTTCGATTCCCTTCACCCGCTCCAATCCCTGCACAAGCGGTGCAAAGCCCTTCAGCCTTCAGCTTCCGCAACTGCGGGCTGGACACTTTGCCCGCCTGAAGGCATGACACTGCCGCGAACGCCTAGGAGTGTAGCTCAACTGGCTAGAGCACCGGTCTCCAAAACCGGGGGTTGCAGGTTCGAGTCCTGCCACTCCTGCCAGGCTTCGCGATCCCGATAGCTCAGGTCTCTTGTAGCTCAGGTCTCTTGTAGCCACCCGGAGCCTGGTACTTCCGGAGCTTCAGTGCCGTAGGGAGGCTGGTTCCGAGGCGGCGCTACCTAAATCGCGCAACGCTATTTTCGGCGCGGTCATTATGCAGCCGCACGTAATAAAACCGATGATGCAGACAAAAAGCATCCAGAGCCCTGCGTCGATTTCCATGTCGTTTCTCCCTGGTCGCCCTTGCAATCAGTCAACCACGCGGGCGCGCAAACGCTTCTGTGATTGAACGTCGCAGTCAGGGTACAAAACGTCTCAGGGGATGGCCGACGCGTATGGCTCGGATCAGCCGTATCATTGGTGAGATCGCCTTTCGGCTTCACTTCTTAGGTTACGGGCCGCCAGCAGCAGAACTGCGTGCGGCCCGGTAAAGATCGCTGCAAAAGGAAACACCCCTCGCAAGCGCATCGTTAAGTTTTGAGTGGCTATTGATCGTCGGCGTTGCTCTTACTGGCTACGCCGGAAAGTGCCCGCCGGGGCGGTCAGAACGCAGCCGCAAGCCACAAAAAGCACCGCAATACCCATCAATACCCAAAGCGTTGTATCGATATCGAAAGACATCTTGTTCTTCTCCTTGGCGCCCTTGAGGGGACCAATAGAGGATCGGCGGCCGATGATCGAGGATCATGGCCGCATTGGCCTAATTCGCCTGGCGCATAGCGGTTAACCCCCCGGATCGGCCCGAACGCCGGTTTCGCTTGACGGTGCGGCCCGCGGGCAGTAGGAAGCTGCCATCGCAAGCGGCCCGGATGACGGATTTCCGCAGCGAACATTCCCCAAAAGAAACCGCCTATCGGTCTCGTCCTGCAAGTGGGGCGGGGAGTGCTTATTTGGTTTGAGCGATGGCGAAGATCAATCTGTTCAAGTTCCTGCAGGAAGTGCGTGCCGAGGGCCAAAAGGTCACTTGGCCGACCCGTAAGGAGACCACCGTGACCACCATCATGGTGTTCGTCATGGTGTTCGTTGCGTCGATTTTCTTTCTGTTATCGGACCAGGTTATGCGCATCGCTGTGAGTTTTTTACTCGGTATCAGCAGTTGAGCTTTATCGAACGCCAAAATCATGATGCGGAATTCATGACATGACGAGCCGATGGTACGTCGTCCACGCCTATTCAAACTTTGAGAATAAGGTCGCGGATTCGATCCGGGAACAGGCGAAGCAGCGCGGTCTTGCCGAGCTATTTGAAGAAATCCTGGTTCCGAAGGAAAAGGTCATCGAGGTCCGGCGCGGCCGCAAGGTCGATGCCGAGCGCAAGTTCTTTCCCGGCTACGTGCTGGTGAAGATGGATATGACCGATGACGCCTACCATCTCATCAAGAATACGCCGAAAGTGACGGGTTTCCTCGGTTCCGACAACAAGCCGATGCCGGTGACGGAGGCTGAAGCCCAGCGCATTATCCATCAAGTTCAGGAAGGCATCGAACGGCCGAAGCCGTCTGTATCCTTCGAGGTTGGCGAGCAGGTGCGCGTGTCCGACGGACCGTTTGCCTCGTTCAACGGCACGGTGGAGGAAGTGGACGAAGGTCGGTCGCGGCTCAAGGTTGCGGTTTCGATCTTCGGTCGCGCCACGCCGGTCGAACTGGAGTTCGGACAAGTCGAGAAGTTGTAAGCGTGAAGTGAAGCCGTGGGAGGTGAGGCGGCCGCCAGCTGTCGAAATCCGAACCACTAACAGGAGCAAAGTATGGCGAAGAAAATTACTGGCTATGTAAAGTTGCAGGTACCGGCAGGGGCGGCCAATCCGTCGCCGCCGATCGGTCCCGCGCTCGGCCAGCGCGGCCTCAACATCATGGAGTTCTGCAAGGCGTTCAACGCGCAGACCCAGAAGTTGGAGAAGGGCGCGCCAATTCCCGTTACCATCACGGTCTATGCCGACCGTTCGTTCACCTTCGAGATGCGTCAGCCGCCGGTTTCGCACTTCCTCAAGAAGGCGGCGAAGCTCGAAAGCGGCTCGAAGACGCCTGGCCGCGACGTGGCCGGCGCGGTGACCAAAGCGCAGGTGCGCGAGATTGCCGAGCAGAAGATGAAAGATCTGAACTGCGATACGATCGAATCGGCGATGCGCATGATCGAAGGGTCCGCGCGCTCGATGGGCCTGGAGGTGAAGTGATGGCACTCGGCAAACGCACGACCAAAGCCCGTGAAGGCGTCGACCGCGAGAAGCTTTATCCGCTGCAAGAAGCGGTGAAGATGGTCATGGACCGCGCCAAGGCGAAATTCGACGAGACTATCGAAATTGCGATGAATCTCGGTGTCGATCCGCGGCATGCTGATCAGCAGGTTCGCGGCGTCGTCAATCTGCCGAATGGCTCCGGCCGCTCGGTGCGGGTCGCAGTCTTCGCACGCGGCGCCAAGGCCGATGAGGCCAAGGCCGCGGGTGCCGACATCGTCGGAGCGGAAGATCTGGTCGAGAAGGTGCAGGGCGGAGCGATCGACTTCGATCGCGTCGTCGCGACCCCGGACCTGATGCCGCTGGTCGGCCGTCTCGGCAAAGTGCTGGGCCCGCGCGGGCTTATGCCAAATCCGAAGGTCGGCACCGTCACCATGGACGTCACCACCGCGGTGAAAGGCGCCAAGGGCGGCTCCGTCGAGTTCCGCGTCGAGAAGGCCGGCATTGTTCAGGCTGGCGTCGGCAAGGCTTCGTTCTCGGAAGAGAAAATCGTCGAAAACATCGTCGCTTTCGCCGATGCCGTGCAGAAATCACGGCCGCAGGGCGCCAAGGGTCAGTACATCAACCGCGTGGCGCTTTCTTCGACCATGGGGCCTGGCGTCAAAATCGAGCCGTCGACCCTATTCCCCAATTCGCAGCAGGGGCATTAAGGCCGGCGCAGTCTGACCTTTCGGCGGAGAGATGCACGATTAGAAACGCGCCGTCCTCGGACGGCGCGTTTTGCATTTCGGGACCATTCACGGCGCCTCAGTCCAGGAACGTCGTCAGCGCCGCTCCTTTGTCGTGAATAGTGATCGCGAGTACGTCGGCGGACTCTGTTTCGCTCGGGTTCTCAAAGAACACGTGCGTTGTGCCGTACGGTTCATGGAACATCGCGCCGGCGCTATAGGCCGCGACCGGAAGCCCGGCATGTTCGGAACGTACCGTGCCGTTGAGCACATAGGCGGTGACGTCACCGCCGTGGACGTGGGGTGGCGAAAGCGCCCTGGGCGGCAGGTGCACGAGCTGAACCGTAATGTACTTGCCAGGCGCGGTGGCGAGTGGCTCTGAGCGAAGGGTTTTGACGACTGTTCGCGGCCGTGACGCCGCGTTATCGCCATTCGTTGAACTACATAGAATCCACGGCAGAGACGCCGCCGCCTCGATGCCGCGCGTCGCGGCGTTCAAGCTCGGCCACATCGCCGCGGCAGCAAGCAAGGCGGCGCAGAGCCATAAAATCGGTGACCACGAAAGCGTTCGCGATCCTGAGAGGGAGAAAGCGGCGCTCACGACGCGGCCTTCAAGGCGGGGGCCGTGAACTTGGGCGGAGTGAAACGATAGGCGATACCGAGCCTATTCCAGGCGTTGATCGCGACGATCGTCGATGACAGCAGGGCAAGCTCGCTGTCGGAGAAAGCCTTGCGCGCCGCGGCGTAGATCTCATCTGTGACCCCGGCGGCGATTGTCGTCAGCGCTTCGGTCCAGGCCAATGCCGAGCGTTCGCGCGCGTCAAAGGCCGGCGTCTCGCGCCAGACCGCCAGCATGTGCAGCTTTTCACGCGGAACCCCAAGCTTTTCTGCGGCATCGACATGAAGCGCCACGCAGAAGCCGCAACCATTGATCTGCGACGCTCGTAGCTTAACGAGTTCAAGGAGTCCCTCTATCAAGCCCGCTGGCTTGAGCCACTGCGGAAAGCTTTAGGAGTGCCGTGTTAGCTTCCGGCGCGAGTTTGCCGAAATCCTGATATTCGAGGCGCAACTCATGAAAAGTTTCCATCGGTTCTATCCTTGCCTGTCAGCGCAGAGTCAGTTATCAGTGTGCTGATAATATATCAGGGAGCTGATGAAAACCGCAAGGCGTGTGAAAACGGGAAAGTCGGCTGTCGCAACGACCCTGGCGGTGCCAGAGGTTGGCGAAGGCAAGCGCGGCGAAGACGGCTATCTGGCCTATTTGTTACGGCAGGGCGCGGGCGCGGTGCGGCTGAAGCTCGAACGCGCCTTGGCTGATCTGGGCGTGACGTACCCGCAATTCCTCGTGCTGACGATGCTGGATAGCTATCCCGGCGCGTCCGGTGCCGACATAGCGCGGCTGGCGCTTCTTACGCCGCAGACCGTGCATGGCATTGTGACAAACCTCGAACGTGCAGCGCTGGTCGCGCGCGCCGCACACCCTGTTCACGGACGAGTGCAGACATTGGCGCTTACGCCGGTCGGTCGCACGCTGCTGTTGCGATGCAAGAAGCGCGCAGTCGATCTCGATGCATCGTTGTCGGTCGTATTATCTCGCGCGGACGAGAAAATTATCCGCCGCTGGCTAGTCGCGCTCGCTAAACGCGGTGAGTGAACGGGCGCCAAGGGTGGACTATGGGCGACTATGCAGCAGCTTTCTTTCCCCAAAGCTCTCGTGTCGCGATCTGTGCGCCTTCGACCAGTGCCTTGAGCTTCGCCCACATGATCGTCGGATGAACGCGGCGTGCGAACGGGCTTTGCGCAAAACCACAGTCGGTGCCACCAATGACATTCTCGCGGCCGACAATTCTGGCCAGCCGCACGATGCGCTCTGCAACCAATTCCGGATGCTCGACGATGTTGGTGGCGTGACTGATGACGCCGGGGATCAGCTTTTGCCCCGGCCGAAGCTTAACGGTTTCCCAAGCGTGCCATTCATGGGCGTGGCGCGGATTGGCGGCTTCGAAGGAGTAATGGCCGACCCGCACCTGCAACACCAGATCGATGATGTCCTTGAGAGGCACATCGAAGGCATGGGGGCCGTTCCAGCTTCCCCAACAGATATGATAGCGCGAGCGCTCTTCGGGGATTCCCCGGAGCGCGTGGTTCAGCGCGTCGACGCGCATTTGCGCCCAGCGGCGATAGTCCGCGTTCGACATCGGCGGCACCATGCGCTCGTGCATGTAGGGCAGGAAAGCATCGTCGATCTGGACATAAAGCCCGGCGTCGACAATCGCTTTGTATTCCTGATGCAGAGCATCGGCGAGCGCCGTCAGGAAAGTCTCTTCGTCCTTGTAGTGCTCAAGCTTGGCGCCGGGCAGGGCGCTTGCAGGGGCGACCACCGGGAGAAATCCCTGCAGCGAGGGATGGGCGGTCTTCGCTTTGGCAAGACCTGACTGGAGATTGCGCGATGTCGCGCGATACCTGCTGTTTCGAATATTGCAGCGGGCCATTGACCACGATGCGGTTGCCGAGTCTCTTGCCCAATCCCGAAGCGGCATCGTACTCGGCATAGAATTCGGGAAATGCGCTGACGTCTTGGCCGCCGCGCATGGACGACATCGGGTCTTTGATTTCCTCCGGAGTCGCTGGCCGGATGGTAATCCCGCTCAACCGCTTGAAGATATAAAAGGCCCAGTTGACGCCCTTGCTGAATTCGCCGTCGCTGACGATGTCGATCCCGGTTTCGGCTTGCTCGCGAACGATCTCCGCAACCGACTCGGTCAGGCAGGTCTCGAACGCCGCTTCGTCGTACGGCTTGCCGTCTTCGATGGCGCGCCAGAATTCGATCAGCTTTGCCGGCCGGATCAGGCTGCCGACGTGGGTGGTCAGAATACGGTCCGGCATAGTCGATCCTCCCAGGGTGAGTTTTCGTCATCGTATGATGGAGGCCGCGAACCCGCAAAGTGCCGGCGTCTGTAGAAAATCGCTTGGCAAAGTCGCCTTGGGCGGCTAAATAGCGCCGCGAGGGCGTGCCGGCCCCGTTTGTCGGTGCGCTCTTGTGCACTTTTCAGAACCTTGAAGCTACCCCCGGTTCCTGGCCGTATCCTCACGGATTGTCTAGGAACCAGAGGAGCTTAGTGGTCTTGGGAGGTGGTCCTGTCCGAGACTGCCGGCGCCGGAAACGGCTTAATCCATCGCAGATGGGCCAGCATAGACGGGTGAAGACTTAGGGGCAGAGATTGCCCTTCGGTTCTGACCTCGAAGGCCCGATGGAGCGAAAGCTCGATCGGGGGGCAGGGTGCAAAGCATCAACCCGGCGGTTCCACTCATGGACCGCCAACCGGAGAGAGCTGGTGGATCGCGCGACAAAAACCGAGCAAATCGCGACCCTTGGCGAGGTCTTCAAGACCACCAAGGTCGTTGTTGTTGCTCACTATTCCGGTCTTACGGTTAGCCAAATGCAGATTCTGCGTCGGCAGATGAAGCAGTCAGGCGCCACCGTTAAGGTCGCGAAAAATCGTCTCGCCAAAATCGCTCTCGAAGGCAGCGACGTCGCATCGATCGCGACCTTGCTTAAAGGGCCGGCCCTGATCGCCTATTCCGGCGATCCGGTTGCGGCTCCCAAGGCCGCCGTCGAATTCGCCAAGACCCACGAACATTTCGTGATCCTTGGTGGAGCGATGGGAAAGACCTCGCTCGACCCGAATGGGATCAAGGCGCTGGCCGCTTTGCCCTCGCTCGACGAGCTCCGCGCCAAGATCGTCGGCCTCATCGTTGCGCCGGCAACCAAGATCGCCCAGGTGGTCAACGCCCCTGCCGCGAAGCTTGCCCGCGTGGTCCAGGCCTATTCCGCCAAAAGCGACGATAGCGCCGCTGCTGCCTAAACCTGAGCAAACTCTGAGATTCCAACCGAAGGACAATAGTTATGGCTGACCTGCAGAAAATCGCTGACGATCTCTCGAACCTGACCGTTCTTGAAGCCGCCGAACTCGCCAAGCTTCTCGAAGAAAAGTGGGGCGTTTCGGCTGCCGCCGCGGTTGCGGTTGCCGCCGGCCCCGCCGCCGCTGCCCCTGCGGCCGAGGAAAAGACCGAGTTTTCGGTCATTCTCGCCGCTGTTGGCGACAAGAAGATCGAGGTTATTAAGGAAGTCCGCGCCATTACCGGCCTCGGCCTCAAGGAGGCCAAGGATCTGGTTGAAGGCGCGCCGAAGCCCGTCAAAGAGGGCGTCAACAAGGACGAGGCCGCCAAGATCAAGGCGACGCTCGAAAAGGTCGGCGCCAAGGTTGAGCTTAAGTAAAGAATACCTACTTAAGAGGGGCCCCGGAGAGCAGAGCCTGTCCGGGGCCCCAAAAATGTCTGTGGTTTCAATGGCCTTGCCCTGAAGCCAACTTTGCCGCCACTAGCGGCGGATACGATAACGTGATTTGGCTATCGGCCGAATCACGAGGAAATAGGGCGTACGACGCCTGTCCGGACGGTCGCGATGGATTGCGGCCATTCGGAGAGTCGCCTGATCGCCTTGGTACCTCGCTCTCGCTGGTTTTGGCCGCGCAAAGGCCGAAAGCCAGAGGAGGGTGAGCGTGTTGGTTTGAGTCGCCCGGCTCGAGCCTGAAGGATGATTGAGCGAGAGGACATGATGGCGCAGACGTTTATTGGTCGGAAGCGCGTTCGGAAGTTTTTCGGAAAAATCGAGGAAGTCGCGGAGATGCCGAACCTCATTGAGGTTCAGAAGGCGTCCTACGACCAATTCCTGCTAGTCGACGAGCCGCAAGGCGGCCGGCCCAACGAGGGCCTGCAAGCCGTGTTCAAATCGGTGTTTCCGATTTCGGACTTCTCGTCCACCTCGATGCTCGAATTCGTCAAATACGAATTCGAACCGCCCAAATATGACGTCGACGAGTGCCGCCAGCGCGGCATGACCTACGCTGCGCCGCTGAAGGTAACGCTGCGCCTGATCGTATTCGATATCGACGAAGAGACTGGCGCCAAGTCGGTTAAGGACATCAAAGAACAGGATGTCTACATGGGCGACATTCCGCTCATGACCAACAACGGTACGTTCATCGTCAACGGCACCGAGCGCGTCATCGTTTCGCAAATGCACCGCTCGCCCGGCGTGTTCTTCGATCACGACAAGGGCAAGACGCATTCCTCCGGCAAGCTTTTGTTTGCCGCCCGCATCATTCCGTATCGTGGTTCCTGGCTCGACATCGAGTTCGACGCCAAGGACATCGTCTATGCCCGTATCGACCGGCGCCGCAAAATCCAGGTGACGTCGCTGCTCTATGCGCTCGGCATGACCGGCGAAGAGATTCTCAACACCTTCTACAAGCAGGTACCCTACAAGCGCACCAAGGACGGCTGGCGCGTGCCGTTCGATGCCAATCGGCTGCGCGGCTACAAGGCGATCAACGATCTCGTCGATGCCGATACCGGCAAGGTCGTGCTCGAAGCCGGCAAGAAACTCACGGTGCGCCAGGCTCGTCAGCTCGCGGAGAAAGGGCTGAAGGCGCTGCGGCTGTCCGATGTGGAATTGATCGGACAATTCCTTGCCGAGGATCTCGTCAACGTTAAGACTGGCGAGATCTATGCCGAGGCCGGCGATGAAATTACCGGCACGGAGCGTAAAGACGGCGAGTGGGACATCAATCTCGGAAAGACGCCGCTCAAGGGCTTGGTTGATCTCGGCTACAAGGAGCTGCCGCTGCTCAACATCGACCACGTCAATGTCGGTGCCTACATCCGCAATACGCTCACCGTCGACAAGAACATGACGCGCGAGGACGCGCTGTTCGACATTTACCGCGTCATGCGTCCCGGCGAGCCGCCGACGGTCGACACGGCGCAGACGATGTTCAACTCGCTGTTCTTCGATTCCGAGCGGTACGACCTCTCTGCGGTCGGCCGCGTCAAGATGAACATGCGCCTCGATCTCGATGCGCCGGACACCATGCGTGTCCTTCGCAAGGACGACATCCTTGCGGTGATCAAGACTCTGGTGGATCTGCGCGACGGCAAGGGTGAGATCGATGACATCGATCATCTCGGCAATCGACGGGTACGCTCGGTCGGCGAACTGATGGAAAATCAGTACCGCATCGGCTTGCTGCGCATGGAGCGTGCGATCAAGGAGCGCATGTCCTCGGTGGATATCGACACCGTGATGCCGCAGGATCTGATCAACGCCAAGCCCGCCGCTGCCGCTGTACGCGAGTTCTTCGGTTCCTCGCAGCTTTCGCAGTTCATGGACCAGACCAATCCGCTGTCGGAGATCACGCACAAGCGTCGTCTCTCGGCGCTTGGTCCGGGCGGACTTACTCGTGAACGGGCGGGCTTCGAAGTGCGCGACGTGCATCCGACGCACTATGGCCGTATCTGCCCGATCGAAACGCCGGAAGGCCCGAATATCGGTCTAATCAATTCACTTGCGACTTTTGCGCGGGTGAACAAGTACGGCTTCGTCGAAACCCCCTATCGCAAGGTGAAGGACGGTCGCGTCACCGACGAGGTCATCTATCTCTCGGCGATGGAAGAAGGCCGTTACACGGTGGCGCAGGCCAATTCCGTCATCGATCCCAAGGGTCGCTTCACCGACGATCTCGTCGTGGTACGGCATTCGGGCGACGTCCAGCTTATCCCGCCGGACAAGGTCGACTTCATGGACGTGTCGCCGAAGCAGCTCGTTTCGGTCGCAGCGGCGCTCATTCCGTTCCTTGAGAACGATGACGCCAACCGCGCTCTGATGGGCTCGAACATGCAGCGCCAGGCGGTGCCGCTGGTTCGCGCCGAGGCGCCGTTCGTCGGCACCGGCATGGAAGGCGTTGTCGCTCGCGACTCCGGGGCCGCCATCGCGGCGCGCCGCACCGGCGTGGTCGACCAGGTGGACGCCACCCGTATCGTTATCCGCGCCACCGACGAGCAGGATCCGACCAAGCCGGGCGTCGACATCTACCGGCTGATGAAGTTCCAACGCTCGAACCAGAACACCTGCATCAACCAGCGGCCGCTGGTGAAGGTGGGCGATCAGGTCAAGAAGGGCGACATTATCGCTGACGGTCCCTCGACTGATCTTGGCGAACTCGCGCTCGGCCGGAACGTGCTGGTCGCGTTCATGCCGTGGAATGGCTACAACTTCGAAGACTCGATTCTGCTCTCCGAGCGGATCGTCAAAGACGACGTCTTCACTTCGATCCACATCGAAGAATTCGAGGTGATGGCGCGCGATACCAAGCTCGGGCCTGAGGAAATCACGCGTGACATTCCGAACGTTTCGGAAGAGACGCTGAAGAACCTCGACGAAGCGGGCATCGTCTATATCGGCGCCGAAGTCCGCGCTGGTGACATTTTGGTCGGCAAGATCACGCCTAAGGGCGAAAGCCCGATGACGCCGGAAGAAAAGCTTCTGCGCGCCATCTTCGGCGAGAAAGCCTCTGACGTTCGCGATACGTCGCTGCGCGTGCCACCCGGCGTGCAGGGCACCATCGTTGAAGTGCGTGTGTTCAATCGGCACGGCGTCGACAAGGATGAGCGTGCGCTCGCGATCGAGCGTGAGGAGATCGAGCGTCTCGCCAAGGACCGCGACGACGAGCAGGCGATCCTCGACCGCAACGTCTTCGGCCGTCTTGCCGAATTGCTCGAAGGCCGGCAAGGCGTCGCCGGCCCGAAGGGCTTCAAGAAAGACACCAAGATCACGCGGGCTATTCTCGATGAATATCCGCGCGCGCAATGGTGGATGTTTGCTTCGCCGAACGACAAGATCATGGCGGAGATCGAAGCCATCCGTAAGCAGTACGACGAATCGAAGAAGCGTCTCGAACAGCGCTTCCTCGACAAGGTCGAGAAGCTGCAACGCGGTGACGAACTGCCGCCCGGCGTGATGAAGATGGTCAAGGTCTTCGTCGCGGTGAAGCGCAAAATCCAGCCCGGCGACAAGATGGCCGGCCGCCACGGCAACAAGGGCGTGGTGTCGAAGATCGTGCCGGTCGAGGACATGCCGTTCCTTGCTGACGGACAGCAAGTCGACATCGTGCTCAATCCGCTCGGCGTGCCGAGCCGCATGAATGTCGGGCAGATCCTCGAGACCCATCTCGGTTGGGCCTGCGCCGGCCTCGGTCTGAAGATCGGCGCGGCTGTCGATCTCTACAACGGCAAGAAGGAACTCTAAGCCCCTCAAGGAGCTGTTGAAGAAGGTCTATGGCGAGGACGAAACCATCAAGTCGCTCGACGACAAGGGCTTGATGGAGCTCGGCACCAACCTGCGTCATGGCGTTCCAATCGCGACGCCAGTATTTGACGGTGCGAAAGAGGCGGACATCGAGCATATGCTTGATCTCGCCGGTCTCGATCACTCCGGCCAGGTAACGCTTTTTGACGGGCGCACCGGTGACACTTTCGACCGCAAAGTAACGGTCGGGCATATCTACATGCTCAAGCTGCACCACCTGGTGGACGACAAGATCCATGCCCGTTCGATCGGCCCGTACAGCCTGGTTACCCAGCAGCCGCTGGGCGGCAAGGCGCAGTTCGGTGGCCAGCGTTTCGGCGAAATGGAAGTGTGGGCGCTCGAAGCCTACGGCGCTGCTTACACCTTGCAGGAAATGCTGACGGTGAAGTCGGACGACGTCGCCGGCCGCACCAAGGTGTACGAAGCGATCGTCCGCGGCGACGATACGTTCGAAGCTGGTATTCCGGAAAGCTTCAACGTGCTGGTCAAGGAAATGCGTTCGCTCGGCCTCAACGTCGATCTGCACAATTCGAAGCAGCAGCGCGGCGGTGACGGCGGCGTAGCGGAAGCGGCTGAATAACACGATCAGTCATGCGCGGGCTTCGAGCCCGCGCATCCTAACAGTCAGATAGCGGCCGACACGGTCGGCAAGCGGAGAAGACGATGAACCAAGAGCTTATGAATCTTTTCAGCCCGCAGGTGCCGGCTCAGGTTTTCGACCAGATCCGGATTTCAATCGCGAGCCCTGAGAAGATTTTGTCCTGGTCGTACGGCGAGATCAAAAAGCCGGAGACCATCAACTACCGGACCTTCAAGCCCGAGCGCGACGGCCTGTTCTGCGCGCGCATCTTCGGACCGATCAAGGACTACGAGTGCTTGTGCGGCAAGTACAAGCGCATGAAGTACAAGGGCATCATCTGCGAAAAATGCTCGGTTGAAGTCACGCTCAGCCGCGTGCGGCGCGAGCGCATGGGCCACATCGAGCTCGCCGCGCCGGTTGCGCATATCTGGTTCTTGAAGTCGCTGCCGAGCCGCATCGGTCTGCTGCTCGACATGACGCTCAAGGATCTCGAGCGCATCCTGTATTTTGAATACTACGTGGTTCTCGAGCCGGGTCTCACGCCGCTCAAGGACCGCCAGCTTCTGTCCGAGGAAGATTACGTCAAGGCGCAGGATGAGTTCGGCGCCGACAGCTTCACGGCGATGATCGGCGCGGAAGCGATCCGCGAGATGTTGAAGGCTCTCGATCTGGAGAAGATGGCGGCCGATATCCGCGTTGAGATTTCCGAGACGACCTCCGAGCTTAAGCCGAAGAAGCTCGCCAAGCGGCTCAAGCTGATCGAGGCGTTCACGCAGTCGACCAACAAGCCCGAGTGGATGATCCTGACGCATGTTCCGGTCATCCCGCCGGATTTGCGTCCGCTGGTGCCGCTCGATGGCGGTCGTTTCGCCACGTCGGATCTGAACGACCTCTATCGGCGGGTCATTAACCGCAACAACCGCCTGAAGCGGCTCATTGAACTGCGCGCTCCCGACATCATCATCCGCAACGAAAAGCGGATGCTGCAGGAAGCTGTCGATGCGCTGTTCGACAATGGGCGGCGCGGCCGCGTCATCACTGGCGCCAATAAGCGCCCGTTGAAGTCGCTCGCCGACATGCTCAAGGGCAAGCAGGGCCGGTTCCGCCAGAACCTGCTCGGCAAACGCGTCGACTATTCCGGCCGCTCTGTGATCGTTGTCGGTCCGGAGCTCAAGCTGCATCAGTGCGGCTTGCCGAAAAAGATGGCGCTCGAACTGTTCAAGCCGTTCATCTATTCACGGCTCGACGCCAAAGGTTTGTCCACCACCGTTAAGCAGGCGAAGAAGCTCGTCGAGAAGGAGAAGCCCGAGGTTTGGGATATCCTCGACGAGGTCATCCGCGAGCATCCGATTCTACTCAACCGTGCGCCGACGCTTCACCGCCTCGGCATTCAGGCGTTCGAGCCGGTGCTGATCGAAGGCAAGGCGATCCAGCTTCATCCGCTGGTTTGCGCAGCCTTCAACGCCGACTTCGACGGCGACCAGATGGCGGTGCACGTGCCGCTGTCGCTCGAGGCGCAGCTTGAAGCGCGCGTTCTCATGATGTCGACCAACAACATCCTGCACCCGGCCAATGGTCAACCGATCATCGTGCCGTCGCAGGATATCGTGCTGGGTCTTTATTACCTCTCGATCATTCGCGATGCGGTCGAGGGCGAGAAGCCCAAAGTGTTTGGTGACCTGTCCGAGATCGAGCTCGCGCTGCACGAAAAGGCCACCACCCTGCACTCGCGGATCAAATACCGCTGGGATGGTATCGGCGAAGACAGCAAGCCGGTGAGGCGCTGGTACGACACGACTCCGGGTCGCGTCATTCTCGGCTCGGTACTGCCGAGGCTCGCCAAGACGCCGTTCGACCTCGTCAACAAGCTGATGACGAAGCGCGAAATCTCCTCGATGATCGACACGGTGTATCGCCACTGCGGTCAGAAGGAGACGGTAATCTTCTGCGATCGCATCATGGCGCTCGGCTTCCATCACGCGTTCAAGGCCGGCATCTCGTTCGGCAAGGACGACATGGTGGTGCCGCACTCCAAGAAGGCAACCGTCGAGAAGACGCGCGATCTCGTGAAGGAGTTCGAGCAGCAATACAACGACGGTCTGATCACCCAGGGTGAGAAGTACAATAAGGTCGTTGATGCCTGGTCGAAGTGCACGGAAACCATCGCCGAAGCGATGATGAAGGAGATCTCCACCTCGAAGCCCGCGGTGGATAAGGGCTCTGAAGTCTCAGGTCAACTCGATCTACATGATGGCGCATTCCGGTGCGCGTGGTTCGCCCGCGCAGATGCGTCAGCTCGCCGGTATGCGCGGCTTGATGGCCAAGCCGTCAGGCGAGATCATCGAGAGCCCGATCATCTCGAACTTCAAGGAAGGTCTCTCGGTGCTCGAGTATTTCAACTCGACGCACGGCGCCCGCAAGGGCCTCGCCGATACGGCGCTTAAGACGGCCAACTCCGGCTATCTGACGCGGCGTCTCGTCGACGTGGCGCAGGACTGCATCATCACCGAGTACGACTGCGGTACGACACGGGGCATCAAGGTTCGCGCCATCATCGACGCCGGTACGGTCGTTGCTTCACTGGCAAGCCGCATCCTCGGCCGCACCACGGCGGAGGACGTGCGCGATCCGGCCGGCCTCGAGGTCCTGGTGCCGAACGCGACGCTGCTCGAAGAGCAGCACGTGGAGCGCCTCATCAATGCCGGCGTGCAGGAACTGAAGATCCGTTCGGTCCTCACCTGCGAGACGCTGAGCGGCTGTTGCGGCGCATGCTACGGGCGCGATCTCGCCCGCGGCACTCCGGTCAACATGGGCGAGGCGGTCGGTGTCATCGCCGCGCAGTCGATCGGCGAGCCGGGCACGCAGCTCACCATGCGCACGTTCCACATCGGCGGTGCGGCTCAGATCTCCGAGCAGTCCTTCGTCGAGTCGAACTTCGAAGGCACGGTGAAGATGAAGAACAAGAACGTCGCCCGTAACTCGGACGGCGATCTGATCGCGATGGCCCGTAATATGATCGTTGCGGTCACCGATCCGGACGGCACCGAGCGTGCCGTGCACCGTATTACCTACGGCGCGCGGCTCCGGGTCGACGACGGCGAGCACATCAAGCGCGGTCAGCGCATCGCGGAGTGGGATCCTTACACCCGTCCGATCCTCACTGAAGTCGAGGGTTTGGTGGGTTACGAGGATATGGTCGAAGGCCAATCGCTCACCGAGACTCTCGACGAGTCGACGGGTATCGCCAAGCGCGTGGTTATCGACTGGCGCTCGGGTTCTGCCCGCGGTCAGCAGGATCTGCGCCCGGCGCTGGTGATCAAGGACAAGGACGGCAATATCCTCAAGCTCAGCCGCGGCGGCGATGCCCGTTACATGCTCGCCGTCGACGCCATCATCTCGGTCGATCCGGGATCGAGGATCGGCGCGGGCGATGTCATTGCCCGTATCCCGACTGAGAGTGCCAAGACACGCGACATCACCGGCGGTCTGCCGCGGGTGGCGGAGCTGTTCGAGGCGCGGCGTCCGAAGGAATCCGCTGTTATCGCGGAGATTTCCGGCATCATTCGCTTCGGCCGCGACTACAAGAACAAGCGGCGGATCACAATCGAGCCGGCGGACAAGAGTGAGGAGCCGCGGGAGTATCTCGTTGCGAAAGGCAAGCATATCTACTTGCAGGAGGGCGACGCGATCGAGAAGGGTGACTTCATTGTTGAAGGCAACCCGGCACCACACGACATCCTGGCGATCAAAGGCGTCGAGGAACTCGCCGGCTACCTCGTCAACGAGATCCAGGACGTCTATCGGCTGCAGGGCGTGGGCATCAACGACAAGCACATCGAAGTGATTGTCCGGCAGATGCTGCAGAAGGTCGAAATCACCGACTCCGGTGAAACCGACCTCATTCAGGGTGACCAGGTCGACAAGACCGAATTTGATGACGCCAACGCCAGGGCCGTCGCCGAAGGCAAGAAGCCCGGCGTCGCACATCCTGTGCTGCTTGGCATCACCAAGGCCTCGTTGCAGACCCGCTCGTTCATCTCCGCGGCTTCGTTCCAGGAGACAACGCGCGTGCTCACCGAAGCTGCGGTCAACGGTAAGGCCGATACGCTCGACGGTCTCAAGGAGAACGTCATCGTTGGCCGGCTGATCCCGGCCGGTACCGGCGCGATGATGAACAAGATCCGCGAAGTCGCGGTCAAACGCGATGCCCTCATTCTCGCCGAGCGCGAGAAGGAGAAAGAGGCGGCGATGGCGGCGGCCGAACCGGCTGCCGAGCCTGTGGCGCTGCCGGCGGCGGAATAGTCGCTCTCGCGCGGAAGTACGGAAACAAGATCAAAGGGCCGCCATGTTGGCGGCCCTTTGTTTAAGGGGGGTATGGCGATGGTCGGTACAAACCAGATCAAGGTTTTGAGCGGCGGCGCGATGAAGTCGCTGATGCTCGAAATCATGCCGCTGTTCGAGCGGGCTACCGGCAGTAAAGTCGATATCAAGTTTGCGCTGACATCGGTTTTGACCAAAGAAATCGAAGACGGCGCGGCTTTCGACGTGGCTTTGTTGCCGCGGCCCGATCTCGATGGGCTGGCGCAAGCCAGCAAGATCGCTGCCGGCACGCAGGCGGATATCACGCGTTCGGCGGTTGGATTCTGCATAAAGGCAGGCGCCCCGAAGCCCGATATCGGCTCGGTCGAGGCGCTCAAGCGCGCGCTGCTCAACGCCAACTCCATCGGCTATAGCGACGGTCCGAGCGGCGCTTACATCGCGGAGTTATTGCGCCGGCTGGGTATTGCCGATGAGGTTAAGGCCAAGATCAAACTAACCAGCCGCCTGGTGGCCGAGATCGTGGCCGAAGGCGAGGCCGAGGTAGGAATGCAACAGATCGTGGCGATCCTGCCAGTAAAGGGCGCGGAACTGGTCGGTCCGCTGCCCAGCGAACTGCAAAACATCATTGTCTATGCGGCAGGCCTTGCTCCGGGTGCCGCGCAAAGCGGCGCTGCCCGAACTTTCATCGCCTTTCTGGCGATGCCGGAGGTGGTCAGTTTGATTAGGGCGAAAGGCATGGAGCCCGGCTAATCAGGCCGGTGGAAACAGTGCAGATGTGCTTGAGCCACCGCGCTTTCTTGGACGTATTGCCTTGACTTCGCCTGATAGCGCCGATAGATACGCCTCACTTTACGGCAGGCGGTGAGCTTCGCCCGTCGGAACGGCATGCCGGGTCCCGTATAAGCTATTGAAAGTCTTTACTTTCTGGCTTGTCGGATTGGGCGCGACGCCTCGATGAAGGAAGCTCAAACGCTGCCGCTGACTACGAGAAGTCAGATTTGGAGCACGACCGCGATTGCCGCATCGCGGTCCTCTGCGTCGGCCAAGCGCCCTTCCGCACGGGAAGCGGGTGGCGCGATTTGGCTTTTGCGTATGGGTTCGTGTGGCAAGGAATGGGCGCGAGCCCGCTCGGAAGTGCAACAGGGGCGCAAGCTCCGTCAGTAGCGAAGGTTACGGATGCCGACGATTAACCAGCTCATTCGCAAGCCGCGGGTGACGCAGCACGCGAAGAAGAAAGTGCCGGCTCTCCAGCAGAGTCCGCAGAAGCGTGGCGTCTGCACGCGCGTTTATACGACGACGCCGAAGAAGCCGAACTCGGCGTTGCGTAAGGTTGCCAAGGTGCGGTTGACCAATGGCTTCGAAGTCATCGGCTACATCCCCGGCGAAGGTCATAACCTCCAGGAGCATTCGGTGGTGATGATTCGCGGCGGCCGCGTGAAAGATCTTCCGGGCGTGCGCTATCACATCCTCCGCGGTGTGCTCGACACGCAGGGCGTAAAAAACCGCAAGCAGCGGCGATCGAAATACGGTGCGAAGCGGCCCAAGTAGTTTGGGTCGTTTTTGCGTTTTTAAGAACGGTAAGACGAAGGAATTAACGAGATGTCCCGTCGCCACAAGGCAGATAAACGCGAGATCCTGCCGGACCCGAAATTCGGGAACGTCGTGGTCACGAAATTCATGAACTCGGTGATGCATGCCGGCAAGAAGTCGGTTGCCGAGTTGATCGTTTATGGCGCCCTGGACATGATTGAAGGCAAGACCCGGCAGAGCCCGGTCACGGTGTTCCAGCAAGCGCTCGACAACGTCATGCCGTCGATTGAAGTGCGTTCGCGCCGCGTCGGCGGCGCCACTTATCAGGTTCCGGTTGAAGTTCGTACTTCGCGGCGTCAGGCGCTTGGCATCCGCTGGATCATCGCAGCGGCGCGCGACCGTAACGAAAAAACCATGACCGAGCGGCTGTCAGGCGAATTGCTCGATGCGTCGAACAATAGGGGAAACGCCGTAAAGAAGCGCGAAGACACGCACCGGATGGCGGAAGCCAACCGCGCGTTCTCGCACTATCGCTGGTAAGGCCGTCGGCAGCGAAGGACAGTTAGACAATGCCCCGCACAAATCCCATCGAGGACTATCGCAACTTCGGCATCATGGCGCACATCGATGCCGGCAAGACGACGACGACCGAGCGCGTCCTCTACTACACCGGCAAGAATCATAAGATCGGCGAAGTCCACGACGGCGCCGCGACGATGGATTGGATGGAGCAGGAGCAGGAACGCGGCATCACGATCACGTCGGCTGCGACCACTGCGCAATGGAACGGTAAGCGGCTGAACATCATCGACACGCCCGGCCACGTCGACTTCACCATTGAGGTCGAGCGTTCGCTTCGCGTGCTCGACGGTGCGGTATGCGTGCTCGATTCTAACCAGGGTGTTGAGCCGCAGACCGAGACGGTCTGGCGGCAGGGCGATCGCTACAACGTTCCGCGTATCGTTTTCTGCAACAAGATGGACAAGACCGGGGCTGACTTCTTTCAGTGCCTCAAAGACATCGTCGATCGGCTCGGCGCCAAACCGGTTGCGGTCCAACTTCCGATCGGTGCTGAAAGCAATTTCAAGGGAATCATCGATCTCGTCCGTATGGTCGGCGTGGTATGGGACGACGAAACGCTCGGCGCGAAGTACGGCGACGTGGAAATTCCAGCCGCTCTTGCCGATCAGGCTAAGGAATATCGCGAAAAGCTGGTTGAGGCCGCCGTCGAACTCGATGACGATGCGATGACCGCTTACCTTGAAGGTAAGGAGCCGGATGTCGCGACGCTCAAGCGGCTGATCCGCAAGGCCACCATCGAAAGCAAATTCTTCCCGGTTTTCTGCGGTTCGGCATTCAAGAATAAGGGTGTACAGCCGCTGCTCGATGCCGTTGTCGATTATCTGCCGTCGCCGGTCGATGTGCCCGCGGTGAAGGGTCTCGACATGAAGGGCAATGAAGTCGAGCGCAAATCGTCGGACGATGAGCCGATGTCGTTGCTCGCTTTCAAGATCATGGACGATCCCTTTGTCGGCACCATCACATTCTGCCGCATCTATTCGGGCAAGCTCGAAAGCGGGACGGGTGTCATCAACTCGACCAAGGATCGCAAGGAGCGAGTCGGCCGCATGCTGTTGATGCATGCGAACAACCGCGAAGACATCAAGGAAGCTTTCGCCGGCGATATCGTTGCGCTCGCGGGTCTCAAGGAGGTCCGTACCGGCGACACGCTGTGCGATGCGCAAAAGCCGGTGATCCTGGAAAAGATGGAGTTTCCGGAGCCCGTCATCGAGATCGCTATCGAGCCGAAGTCGAAGGCCGATCAAGAGAAGCTTGGCGTCGCACTGGCGAAGCTCGTTGCCGAGGATCCGTCGTTCCGTGTCAACACGGATCAGGAATCCGGCCAGACCATCATCAGGGGCATGGGCGAGCTTCATCTCGACATCAAGGTCGACATCCTCAGGCGCACCTACAAAGTGGATGCCAATATCGGCGCGCCGCAGGTCGCTTATCGCGAAAAGATCACCCGGGAAGCCACGGTCGACTACACCCACAAGAAGCAGACCGGCGGTCACGGCCAGTTCGCGCGCATCAAGGTCGTTGCGGCGCCGGGCGAGCCGGGTACGGGTTTCGTGTTTGAGAATGAGATCGTCGGCGGCTCGGTACCGAAGGAATTCATCCCGGCCGTCGAGAAGGGTCTTGAAGGCCAGATGACTTCGGGTGTGATTGCCGGCTTCCCGGTGGTCGACGTGAAGGTCTCGCTGATTGACGGTGCGTCGCATGATGTCGACTCGTCGGCGATGGCCTTCGAAATTGCGGCGCGTGCCGCAATGCGCGAAGCGCTGCAAAAGGGCGGCTCTGCGCTGCTTGAGCCGATCATGAAGGTTGAGGTGGTGACGCCGGAAGATTATACCGGCTCCGTCATCGGCGATCTTAATTCGCGGCGCGGCCAGATTCAGGGCCAGGACATGCGCGGCAATGCCAACGTGATCAACGCGATGGTGCCGCTCGCGAATATGTTCTCGTACGTCAACAACCTGCGTTCCATGTCTCAGGGGCGCGCTACATTCACGATGCAATTCGACCACTACTCAGAAGTGCCGAAAGCTATCGCCGAAGAGGTCCAGGCGAAGTTCGCCGGATAACAGTCAACAGAGTTTGAGCAGGAGCCGGAACGGAGAGTCCTATGGCTAAGGAAAAATTCAATCGTAATAAGCCGCATTGCAATATCGGCACGATCGGGCACGTCGACCACGGCAAGACGTCGTTGACGGCGGCTATCACCAAGGTTTTGGCGGAGACCGGTGGGGCGACCTACACGGCGTACGACCAGATCGACAAGGCGCCGGAAGAGAAGGCGCGCGGCATCACCATTGCGACGGCGCATGTCGAGTATGAGACCGAGAAGCGCCACTATGCGCATGTCGACTGCCCTGGGCACGCCGACTACGTGAAGAACATGATCACCGGCGCGGCGCAGATGGACGGCGCCATCCTGGTGGTCAGCGCTGCCGACGGCCCGATGCCGCAGACCCGGGAGCACATCCTGCTTGCCCGCCAGGTCGGCGTGCCGGCGCTGGTCGTGTTCCTCAACAAGGTCGACATGGTCGACGATCCGGAACTGCTTGAGCTGGTCGAACTCGAAGTTCGCGAGCTTCTGTCGAAGTACAATTTCCCGGGCGATAAGATTCCGGTCATCAAAGGCTCGGCGCTGATGGCGCTCGAAGGCAAGGACCCGAAGCTTGGCCACGACGCGATCCTGGAACTGATGAAGGCTGTCGACGCCAACATCCCGCAGCCGGAGCGTCCGATTGACCAGCCGTTCCTGATGCCGGTGGAAGACGTGTTCTCGATCTCGGGCCGCGGTACCGTCTGCACCGGCCGCGTCGAGCGTGGTGTCGTCAAGGTCGGCGAGGAAGTCGAAATTGTTGGCATCAAGCCGACCATCAAGACCGTCGTCACTGGCGTCGAGATGTTCCGCAAGCTGCTCGATCAGGGCCAGGCTGGCGACAACATCGGCGCGCTGCTGCGTGGCACCAAGCGCGAGGAAGTCGAGCGCGGTCAGGTGCTGTGCAAGCCGGGTTCGGTAAAGCCGCACACCAAGTTCAAGGCCGAGGCCTACATCCTCACCAAGGAAGAGGGTGGCCGCCATACGCCGTTCTTCACCAACTATCGTCCGCAATTCTACTTCCGCACCACGGACGTGACCGGTGTCGTTACGCTGCCGGCCGGGACCGAGATGGTCATGCCCGGCGACAATATCGCTATGGAAGTGACGCTGATCGTTCCGATCGCCATGGAGGAGAAGCTGCGCTTCGCCATCCGTGAAGGCGGCCGTACCGTCGGCGCCGGAGTCGTGGCGAGCATCATCGAGTAAGGGACTGAAGCAACGGGCCGCGGTTCGCCGCGGCCCTTGCCTTGGAGCAGGTTGCAATGAACGGCCAGAACATCAGAATCCGGCTCAAAGCGTTCGATCACCGCATCCTTGATGCGTCGACGCGCGAGATCGTCAATACGGCGAAGCGTACCGGCGCGCAGGTTCGCGGGCCAATTCCGCTGCCGACCAAGATCGAGAAGTTCACGGTCAACCGTTCGCCGCACATCGACAAGAAGAGCCGCGAGCAATTCGAGATGCGCACCCACAAGCGTCTGCTCGACATCGTCGATCCGACGCCGCAAACGGTCGATGCGCTGATGAAGCTCGATCTCGCGGCCGGTGTCGACGTCGAGATCAAGCTGTAAGGGCACGAAGGGAAGAGACAATGCGTTCCGGAGTGCTGGCGCAAAAAGTCGGTATGATGCGGCTGTTCATCGAGAGCGGTGAACATGTGCCGGTAACGGTGCTGCGTCTTGGCAATTGCCAGGTTGTCGGTCACCGCACCAAAGACAAGAACGGTTACGTCGCGCTGCAGCTTGGCGCGGGGCAGCGCAAGGTGCAAAGCACCAATCGTGCCGATCGCGGTAATTTCGCGGTCGCCAAGGTTGAGCCGAAGCGCAAGATTGCCGAATTCCGCGTCGATGACGACGGTCTCATTCCGATCGGTGCGGAAATCACCGCGGATCATTTTCTCGTCGGCCAATTTGTCGACGTTACCGGGATCTCGACCGGCAAGGGTTGGGCCGGTGGTATGAAGCGCTGGAATTTTGCCGGCTTGCGCGCCACTCACGGCGTGTCGGTTTCGCATCGTTCGATCGGTTCGACCGGTGGCCGCCAGGATCCTGGCAAGACCTTCAAGAACAAGAAGATGCCGGGTCATCTCGGCGTCGACCGGGTCACCACTCTCAATCTGAAAGTAGTTCAAACCGATGTAGAGCGTGGCCTGATCATGGTCGAAGGCGCCGTTCCTGGCGTCAAGGGCGGCTGGATCACGGTGCGGGATGCGGTGAAGAAAAAGCTGCCGGACGGTGCGCCGAAGCCAGGCAAATTCAAGGTGGCCGACAACGCGGCGACGGCGCCGGTTGCGGTCGGCCAAGACGCGGGGAGTGCGTGACATGGAACTGAAAGTCACGGGCCTCGACGGCAAAAACTCCGGTTCGGTCACGTTGTCCGATGAGATTTTCGGGCTCGAGCCGCGTACCGATATCATTCATCGCTGCGTGGTCTGGCAATTGGCCAAGCGGCGACGCGGTACTCACGAAGTGAAGAACCGTGCCGATATTCATCGCACCGGCAAGAAAATGTATGGGCAGAAGGGCACCGGTGGCGCCCGCCATGGCTCGGCTCGCGTCAATCTGTTCCGCGGCGGTGGCCGTTCGTTCGGACCGCATACCCGCAGTCACGAGATCGGGCTGCCGAAGAAGGTCCGCGCGCTTGCGCTCAGGCACGCGCTTTCTGCCAAGGCCAAGGATAATGGCATCATCATCATCGATACGCTGAGCGTGAAAGAGGCCAAGACCAAGACGCTGGTTAGTCAGTTTGCGAAGCTTGGCCTGTCCAATGCGTTACTGATTGATGGAGCCGAGATCGGCGCAGACATCCGCAACGCCGCTCGCAACATTCCGAATATCGATGTGTTGCCGGTCGTCGGTATCAATGTTTACGACATCATGCGCCGGCGGAAGCTTGTTTTGACGAAAGCTGCCGTCGATGCGTTGGAGGCGCGCTTCAAATGACCACCAACGATCCGCGCCATTATGATGTCATCGTCTCGCCGCTGATCACTGAGAAGGCGACGAATGCGTCCGAGCATAACAAAGTGATCTTCAAGGTCGCGATGACCGCGACCAAGCCGCAGATCAAGGAAGCGGTTGAGAAGCTGTTTGACGTGAAGGTCAAAAGCGTCAACACGCTGCGCCGTCGCGGCAAATGGAAGATTTTCAAGGGCCGTTACGGCCAACAGTCTGATTCGAAGCGCGCCATCGTGACCCTCGAAGAAGGTCAGTCGATTGACGTGACTACGGGTCTGTAAGGAGCGGCGGGATGGCACTCAAGACATTCAATCCTGTCACGCCTGGCCAGCGCCAGCTCGTGCTGATCGATCGTTCGACGCTATACACCGGCGCGCCGGTGAAGGCGTTGACAGAGGGCAAGAATTCGACCGGCGGCCGCAACAATACCGGCCGCATTACGTCGCGCTATCGTGGCGGTGGTCACAAGCAGGCTTATCGCAAGGTCGATTTCAAGCGCCGCAAATTCGATGTTGCCGGCAAGATCGAGCGGATCGAATACGATCCGAACCGCACGGCCTTCATCGCTTTGGTGAAATACGACGACGGTGATCTGGCATACATCCTGGCGCCGCAGCGCCTGTCGGCCGGCGACGCGGTTGTTTCCGGTGAGCATGTCGACGTTAAGCCGGGCAACGCCATGCCGGTCGCGAACGTTCCGGTCGGCACCATTGTCCACAATGTTGAAATCAAGATCGGCAAGGGCGGTCAGATCGCGCGCTCGGCTGGCACCTACGCACAAATCGTCGGCCGCGATGGCGAGTACGTCATCCTGCGGTTGAACTCGGGTGAGCAGCGTCTCGTCCACGGCCGCTGCATGGCGACCGTTGGCGCGGTGTCCAATCCCGACAACATGAACGTCTCGATTGGCAAGGCCGGCCGCAACCGCTGGATGGGTCGTCGCGGTCACGTGCGTGGTGAGACCATGAATCCGGTCGATCATCCGCTCGGTGGTCGTACCCGTGGTGGCCGGCATCCGGTTACGCCATGGGGCAAGCCGACCAGAGGCATGAAGACACGCAAGAACAAGCGTACCACCAAGTTCATCATGGTAAGCCGCCACGCGCGGAAGAAGAGCTAAGAGGCGTTAGGAGCGATTATGGCGCGTTCGGTTTGGAAAGGCCCGTTTGTCGACGGCTATCTGCTGAAAAAGGCAGATGCCGCGCGCTCGTCAACGCGCCACGAGATGATCCGCATTTGGTCCCGGCGGTCGACCATTCTGCCGCAATTCGTCGGCCTGACCTTCGGCGTCTACAACGGCCAGAAGCACATTCCGGTCGCGGTCACCGAGGAAATGGTCGGTCACAAGTTTGGTGAGTTCGCGCCGACGCGGACGTTCTATGGCCACACGTCGGACCGCAAGGCCAAGCGCTCTGATCCGGCGCCGGCCGCGAAGGCGTAAGGCAAGGATCAAGTCATGGGTAAGAAGAAGCGCGAGCGTACGCTCTCCGACAACGAGGCCAAAGCCGTTGCGCGGATGTTGCGGGTCAGTCCGCAGAAGCTCAATCTGCTGGCGCAGCTCATCCGCGGCAAGAAGGTCGCGTCCGCGCTCGCCGATCTTGAGTTTTCACGCAAGCGTATCGCCGCCGATGTCCGCAAGTGCTTGGAATCGGCGATCGCCAATGCGGAAAATAATCACGACCTCGACGTCGACGATCTCGTCGTCGCCGAGGCGCATGTCGGCAAGGCCATTGTAATCAAACGACACGAATCGCGTGGCCGTGGCCGCGTTGGATCGATTACCAAGCCGTTCGCAAACCTCACCATCGTGGTGCGTGAGGTTGAGGCGGCGGCGAACTAGGGACGCGGTCAGGAGAAGATTATGGGTCAAAAGGTCAATCCGATCGGGCTTCGGCTCGGCATCAACCGCACCTGGGATTCGCGGTGGTATGCCGGCAAGGCAACCTACGGCTCGCTGCTGCACGAAGACATGGAAATCCGCAAAGCTCTGCTCAAGGAGCTGAAGCAGGCCGCTGTTTCCAAGATCGTGATTGAACGGCCGCACAAGAAGTGCCGCGTCACCATTCACTCGGCGCGCCCTGGCGTCGTTATCGGCAAGAAGGGCGCCGACATCGAAAAGTTGCGCAAGAAGGTTGCCGATCTGACCGACAGCGATGTCGTCATCAATATCGTCGAAATCCGCAAGCCAGAGCTCGATGCCCAGCTCGTCGCTGAAATCGATCGCGCAGCAGCTTGAACGCCGCGTTGCGTTCCGCCGCGCCATGAAGCGCGCCGTGCAGTCGGCTATTCGGCTCGGTGCTGGCGGCATTCGCATCAACTGTTCGGGCCGTCTTGGCGGCGCCGAGATCGCACGCATGGAGTGGTATCGCGAGGGTCGCGTGCCGCTGCATACGCTGCGCGCCGACGTCGATTACGGCGTTGCCACGGCGTTCACGACATTCGGTACCTGCGGCGTCAAGGTCTGGATCTTCAAAGGCGAGATCATGGAGCACGACCCAATGGCGCAGGACAAGAAGATGGCCGAGGGCGAGGCTGGTCGGCCGCGTCGCGACGCGGCTTAAGCAAACGATTGGAATTAAGAGGCTTCTGTCATGTTGCAACCGATCCGGACGAAGTTCCGCAAGGCGCATAAGGGCCGTATCCACGGCATTGCGACCAGTGCGGCAACGCTCGCGTTCGGCCAGTATGGGCTGAAAGCGCTCGAGCCGGAGCGCGTCTCGGCGCGGCAGATCGAAGCCGCCCGCCGCGCGCTGACCCGTCACATGAAGCGTTCAGGCCGCGTCTGGATCAGGGTGTTCCCTGATGTGCCGGTGTCGAAGAAGCCACTTGAAGTGCGCATGGGCTCGGGCAAGGGCGCGCCGGAGCTCTGGGTCGCGCGCGTCAAGCCGGGCCGTATCCTGTTCGAACTCGATGGCGTCAGTATCGAGATTGCCAAGGAGGCGCTGGCGCTTGCCGCGGCCAAGCTTCCGATCAAGACCCGTTTTGTCGCCCGGATCAGCGAGTAGCGTCATGAAAGTTGCCGATGTCAGAGCGATGACGACCGATCAGATCGACGACGAAGTGCTCAAGCTGAAGAAGGAGCAGTTCAATCTGCGCTTCCAGCGCGCCACCGGTCAGCTGGAGAACACGTCGCGCGTGCGCGAAGTGCGCCGCGATATCGCCCGGCTGAAGACCGTCGCTAAGAACAAGCGCTCCGGCGCGCCGAAGAAGTAAGAGGATAAAATGCCGAAGCGTACCCTTCAGGGCGTCGTCGTCAGCGACAAACAGAGCAAGACGTTGGTGGTGCGGGTCGAACGCCGGTTCACCCATCCCTTGTTCAAGAAGACGGTTCGCCGTTCGAAGAAGTATTACGCGCACGACGAGAAGAACGAATTCAAGGTCGGCGACATGGTCTGGATCGAGGAACATGCGCCGATTTCCAAGCTCAAGCGCTGGGCAGTCGTGCGCGGCGAAAAGAAACAAGCGTCTTAAACTTCAAAGCGAATAATTGGTGTAGCCCATGATCCAGATGCAATCCAACCTCGACGTCGCCGATAATTCCGGCGCGCGCCGCGTCATGTGCATCAAGGTGCTGGGCGGCTCAAAGCGCAAATACGCGACCATCGGCGACACTATCGTCGTGTCGGTGAAGGAGGCGATCCCGCGCGGCCGCGTCAAAAAGGGCGAGGTCATGAAGGCCGTAATCGTCCGCATCCGCAAGGACATCAAGCGCGCCGATGGTTCGGTCATCCGTTTCGACCGCAATGCAGCGGTGCTGATGACTGCTCAGAATGAGCCGGTCGGCACCCGCATCTTCGGACCGGTGCCGCGCGAACTGCGGGCCAAGAACCACATGAAAATCATTTCGCTTGCGCCAGAGGTGCTGTGATGGCGGCAAAGATCAAGAAAGGCGACACGGTGATCGTGATCGCGGGCCGGGATAAGGGCCGTACCGGCGAGGTCATCGAGATGCGCCGTGAAGCTGGCCGCGCCCTGGTGCGCGGCGTCAACATGATCAAGCGGCACCAGAAGCAAACTCAGGCTCAGGAAGGCGGCATCATTTCAAAGGAAGCGCCGATCCACCTGTCCAACATCGCGCTGGTTGATCCGAAGGATAACAAGCCGACACGCGTTGGATTCAAGTTCATCGGCACGGGCGAAGACCGCAAACGCGTGCGTGTTGCCCGGCGTTCGGGAGTTGAGATCGATGGCTGATACCGAAGAAAAAAAAGAACGCAAGCCGAAGGCAGCGCGGGGCGCCGAAGGCGGCGCGCCTGCCGAAAAGGCGGAGCGTGCTCCGAAGCAGGCAAAGGACAAAGGCGGCAAGACGGAAGCCAAGTCGGAGAAGCCGGCTGCGCCACGTGAGCCCGAGCCTAAAGTACCTGCTCGTCTGAAAGTGCAATTCGATCAGAATATTCGCTCCAAGCTGATCGAGCAGTTCAATTACAAGAACAAGCACTCGGTGCCGGCGATCGACAAGATCGTCATCAATATGGGCATCGGTGAAGGCGTCGCCGACCGTAAGAAAGTGGACAATGCCGCGACCGACCTCAGCCTGATTACCGGGCAGAAGCCGATCGTCACCAAGGCGCGAAAATCGATTGCGACCTACAAGCTGCGCGACGGCCAGGCGATCGGCTGTAAAGTCACGTTGCGCAAAGCGCGGATGTACGAGTTCCTCGATCGGCTGATCAATATCGCGCTGCCTCGCGTGCGCGACTTCCGAGGCCTCAATCCGAAGAGCTTTGATGGCCGGGGCAACTATTCGCTCGGCATCAAGGAACACATCATTTTCCCGGAGATCGACTACGACAAAGCGTCCGATATCTGGGGCATGGACATCACCGTATGCACCACCGCGAGCACCGACGACGAGGCGCGCGCGCTGCTGACCGCATTCAATTTTCCGTTCCGGCAGTGAGGCTTTAAAGGCCTCAGACGCGGGACATCAGGAGCACTAGATGGCGAAGAAGAGTTCGATCGAGAAGAACAACCGGCGCCGCCGGATGACCAAGAAGTATTCGGGGCGGCGCGCGCGGCTTAAGGCCATCGCGCAGGACAAGACCAAGCCGGTGGAAGAGCGTTTCGCCGCTACGCTGAAGCTTGCCGAGATGCCCCGCAACTCGTCCGCGACGCGCATCCGCAATCGCTGCGAGATAACCGGCCGGCCGCGCGGGTTCTATCGCAAGCATAAGCTGTCGCGCATCGCGCTGCGGGAACTTGGCTCGAAGGGGCTGATCCCCGGCCTCGTCAAGTCGAGCTGGTAAGGAGGATCGTGCGATGTCTGTGAACGATCCGATCGGCGATCTGCTGACCCGTATCCGCAATGCGCAGATGCGCAACAAGGGTAAGGTTTCCAGCCCGAGCTCGAAGCTCCGCGAAAGCGTGCTCGAGGTGCTCAAGAGTGAGGGCTATATTCGCGGCTTCTCGGTAACCGAGCGCGAGGGCCGCGCCGAGCTCGATATCGAGCTGAAGTATTTCGACGGCGAGCCGGTGATCCGCGAGATCGAGCGCATATCGAAGCCGGGCCGCCGAGTTTATGCGTCGGTCAGGAATTTGCCGCGCATCAACAATGGCCTTGGTGTCGCGGTTGTTTCGACGCCGAAAGGCGTGATGGCCGACCACGCCGCGCGCGACGCCAATGTCGGCGGCGAAATTCTGTTCACGGTGTTCTGATGTCTCGTATCGGAAAAAAGCCAGTCGCGGTGCCTTCGGGCATTACCGCCAATGTCGAAGGCCAAACGGTCAAGGTCAAAGGCCCCAAGGGCGCCTTGTCCTTTGTGGTGCCGGACGACGTTACGGTGAAGCTCGATGGCGGCCAGATCAAGGTCGACCCGCGCAGCGAAACCAAGCGCGCACGCTCGCAATGGGGCACGTCGCGCACGCTGATCTCCAATCTGATTGCGGGTGTCAGCAAAGGTTTTGAGCGGCGGCTCGAAATCACCGGCGTCGGTTATCGCGCCGCAGTTCAGGGCAAAAGCCTGAACATTGCGCTGGGCTATAGCCACGACATCAACTATCCGATCCCCGAAGGTATCACGATTGCGACGCCGCGGCCGGTCGAGATCATCATTAGCGGTGCCGACCGGCAGAAGGTCGGTCAGGTCGCGGCGGAAATCCGCGAATACCGCCCGCCGGAGCCCTACAAAGGCAAGGGCATCAAATATTCAGACGAACGAATCTTCCGCAAGGAAGGCAAGAAGAAGTAACGGAGCCGCGCGATGACCAGGCAGAACAACAAGATCTTGCGGCGGAAGGGACGCGTACGCGGCGCATTGCGCCGTGCTGCAGGCGAACGCAAGCGGCTGTCCGTTTTCCGTTCGTCGAAGCATATTTACGCGCAAGTGATCGATGACGAAGATGGCGTCACCCTCGCTTCGGCGTCGACTGCGGAAAAGTCGTCGCGCGAAGGTCTCAAGACCGGCGCCAGCGTCGATGCCGCAAAAGCGGTCGGCAAGCTGATTGCGCAACGCGCGCAGGAAAAGGGCGTCAAGGACGTCATTTTCGACCGTGGCAGCTATCTCTACCACGGCCGCATCAAGGCTCTCGCCGATGCTGCGCGCGAAGGCGGACTGAATTTCTGAACAACCCGACGAGCTGAACAGACTGGATCGACATCATGGCACGTGAACCCCGCGAACGGCGAAGAGACGATGACCGCGACAGCGAATTCGTCGATAAGCTCGTTCACATTAACCGCGTCGCCAAAGTGGTGAAGGGTGGCCGCCGCTTCGGTTTCGCCGCGTTGGTCGTGGTGGGTGATCAGAAGGGCCGCGTCGGGTTCGGCCACGGCAAGGCCCGTGAAGTTCCGGAAGCGATCCGTAAGGCGACGGATGCGGCCAAGCGCAGCCTCACCCGCGTGCCGTTGCGTGAAGGCCGTACGCTGCATCACGACGTCGCTGGCCGCCATGGCGCCGGCAAAGTGTATCTGCGCGCGGCGCCCCCCGGCACCGGCATTATCGCCGGCGGCCCGATGCGCGCCGTGTTCGAAACGCTGGGCATGCAGGACGTTGTCGCGAAGTCGGTCGGTACCTCCAACCCATACAACGTGGTGCGAGCGACCTTCGATGCGCTCAAGCACCAGGATTCGCCGCGCTCGGTGGCGGCGCGCCGCAACATCAAGGTTTCGGCGCTGCAAGCGCGGCGCCGTGATGTCGATAGCGACGTAGCCGCGGCAGACTGAAGTTTCGGGAGCTCGCAATGACTGACGCAAAAAAGACCGTCAAGGTACGGCAGATCGGCAGCCCGCTGCGGCGGCCTCATCAACAGCGCGAAACTTTGGTTGGGCTGAAGCTCAACAAGATTGGCCGTGTGTCCGAACTCGCCGATACGCCGCAGGTCCGCGGCATGATCGCCAAAGTCGCGCATCTCGTCGAAGTGGTGGAGAAGTAGTCGCTATGAAACTGCACGAACTCTCCGGCCAACCCGGAGCGCGCAAGACGCGTAAACGCATTGGACGCGGCATCGGCTCGGGCAAGGGCAAGACCGGCGGCCGTGGCGGCAAAGGCCAGACCGCGCGTTCGGGTGTGCGCATCAAAGGCTTCGAAGGCGGCCAAATGCCGCTGCATCGTCGGCTGCCCAAGCGCGGCTTTCGCAATGTCAAATTTGCCTTGAAACTCAATGAGATAAACCTCGACAAGCTGCAGGCAGCGATCGACGGCGGCAGCCTTGATGCCGGCAGCAAGATCGACGTGGCGGCGCTGGTCAAAGCCGGCATTCTGCGCCGCGAGAAAGACGGCGTTCGCCTGCTCGGCGGCGGCGAGATCAAAGCCAAAATCAACGTAACGGTGCACGGGGCATCGAAATCGGCTGTTGCCGCTGTTGAAAAAGCCGGCGGCTCGGTCGAGATCCTGGCGCCGAGACGGGAAACAAGCGAACAGGCGGCCTGATCACCATATAGAGCGGGTTCTTTTACGAACCCACGGAGCAGCGGCGGATGGCCTCGGCAGCAGAACAACTTGCAGCCAATCTGAACTTCGGTGCGTTGGCGAAGGCCGAAGAGCTCAAAAAGCGCATCTGGTTTACTCTCGGCGCGCTGTTGGTCTATCGGCTCGGCACTTACATCCCGCTGCCTGGAATCGATCCGACCGCCTGGGATCAGATCTTTCAGTCCCAATCCGGCGGCATTCTCGGCATGTTCAATATGTTCGCTGGCGGCGGCATTCACCGCATGGCGATCTTCGCGCTGAACATCATGCCGTATATCTCGGCGTCGATCATTGTTCAGCTGATGACGACTGTCTCGCCGACCCTTGAGCAACTCAAGAAAGAAGGCGAAGCCGGCCGCAAGGTCATCAATCAATACACCCGCTACCTGACGGTACTGCTGGCCGCGGTTCAGGCCTACGGCATCGCTGTCGGCCTTGAAGGCTCGCAGGCGGTCGTCTCGTCGCCTGGCATGTTCTTCGTGATATCGACGGTCATCACGCTGACCGGCGGCACGGTCTTTTTGATGTGGCTCGGCGAGCAGATCACCCAGCGCGGCATCGGTAACGGCACGTCGCTCATCATCATGTCGGGTATTGTCGCGCAATTGCCTTCGGCCGTTGCCGGCACGCTCGAGTTGGGCCGTCAGGGTGCGTTGTCGACCGGCCTCATTCTGATCGTGCTGGTGGTCGCGGTCGCCGTGATCGCCTTCATTGTTTTCATGGAGCGGGCGCAGCGCCGGCTGCTGATCCAGTACCCTAAACGCCAAGTCGGCAACCGGATGTTCGAAGGCCAGTCCTCGCATCTGCCGCTCAAGCTCAATACGTCGGGCGTGATCCCGCCGATCTTTGCCTCGTCGCTGCTGTTGCTGCCGACCACGATCGCCAACTTCACCGCAGGGCAGGGGCCCGGATGGCTCACCACCATCACCACCCAGTTGTCCCACGGCCGTCCGCTGTTTCTCGCGCTGTACGTAGCGCTGATCGTATTCTTTGCCTTCTTCTATACGGCGATCGTGTTCAATCCGACCGAGACCGCCGACAATCTGAAAAAACACGGTGGCTTCATTCCGGGCATTCGGCCCGGTGAGCGGACCGCGGAATACATCGATTACGTTCTGTCGCGAATCACCGTGATCGGCGCGGGCTACCTGGCGATCGTCTGCCTGTTTCCGGAAATGTTGATCGCGTATGCGGCGGTCCCGTTTTACTTCGGCGGCACCTCGCTTCTGATCGTCGTCAGCGTTACCATGGACACGGTAGCGCAAGTGCAGGGCTACCTGCTCGCGCACCAGTACGAAGGTCTTATAAAAAGATCGAAGCTCAGGGGGGGGCGCCGTAGATGAGATTGATATTGCTGGGCCCGCCGGGGGCTGGCAAAGGCACGCAAGCCCAGCATCTCGTCGCCAAATACGGCATTGTCCAGCTCTCCACAGGAGATATGCTTCGCGCTGCGGTTAAGGCCGGTACGCCGGTCGGCCTTCAGGCACAGGAAATTATGGCCCGCGGCGGCCTTGTGCCCGACGACGTGGTCGTCCGGATCGTTGCCCAGCGCATCGAAGAACCGGATGCCCGTAAAGGCTTCATCCTCGACGGCTTTCCCCGCACTGTTCCGCAGGCAACCGCGCTCGACCGCATGCTGGCGGAGCGGGAGATCGGTCCTCGACGCCGCGATAGAGATTCGGGTCGACGAAGAGGCTTTGCTCAAGCGCATCGAGAGCCGGATCGCCGAGACCTTGGCGCGGGGCGAGACCCTGCGCGATGACGATGACCCTCAGGTGCTCCATCGCCGGCTTGCGGCCTACCGTGAATTAACAGCTCCGCTCGTCGCCTATTACCGCCTGCAGGGCGTACTCCATGTCGTGAACGGTATGGAGCCGATCCCTCAGGTCACGGCGGCTATCGACCGGGAACTCACCAAGGCGCTGGCAGCCAAGGCGGTCCCGGTTTTTGCCCAGATCGTCAAAAACGGCGGCAAAAAAGCCGGCGAAGGCGGCCGCGAGTAAGCCCTTGAAGCGGCTGACAAAAAAGGTAACCAAGAAGGTCTCGAAAAAACCTGTCAAAGGTGTGCGAAAGACGACTTCTGTAGGAAAAAAATCCAAAGCCAAAACGGCAGCCCGTAAGCCCAGATCAAAGCAAAGGGTCGCCCCAAGAAAACGTGGGCGTTAACCACACGAAGTCGCTAGCTGAGGTTGACGGAAGCGCAGTGAATCCATTAATAAGCCTCAAATATCCAGTCGGAGATTCAGCAGCGCTGCCAGGCCGCAAAGGCAGGCGGGCGCTGGTTTTTTACGTTTGGTGGCCTGCTTAAGAGACATTCGAAACCGACAGATCGCGACGGCTCGCCAAGCGGGTGAGATCGCCGACTGTCACGAGGAGTAACTCACTGTGGCTCGTATCGCCGGTGTCAACATACCAACCAACAAGCGTGTCGTGATCGCGCTTCAGTACATCCATGGCATCGGCGACGCCAAAGCCAAGGAAATCTTGCAGAAGGTTTCGATGCCCGAGTTGCGTCGGGTTTCGCAGCTCACCGACCAGGAAGTGCTTCAACTCCGTGAGGTGATCGACCGCGACTACGTCGTCGAGGGCGATCTCCGGCGCGAAGTTTCGATGAATATCAAGCGGCTGATGGATCTCGGGTGCTACCGCGGTCTGCGCCATCGCCGCGGTCTGCCGGTACGCGGCCAGCGCACCCACACCAATGCGCGCACCCGCAAGGGTCCGGCAAAGGCCATCGCCGGGAAGAAGAAATAGCGTCGAACAAGACAACGTGACGGCGCCGGTGCGTCCGGTGCTGATCCGCGAAAGGGTTTCAGAATGGGTAAAGATGCCACGCGCGTCCGCCGACGCGAACGCAAGAACATCGCGTCGGGCGTCGCGCATGTGAACGCGTCGTTTAATAACACCATGATCACGATAACCGACGTTCAAGGCAATTCCATCGCTTGGTCGTCGTCGGGAACGATGGGTTTCAAAGGCTCGCGCAAGTCAACTCCTTACGCGGCGCAGGTCGCAGCCGAAGATGCCGCGAAGAAGGCGCAGGAGCACGGCATGCGCACGCTCGAAGTCGAGGTCGCCGGCCCCGGTTCCGGCCGCGAGTTGGCGCTTCGTGCGTTGCAGTCGGCCGGCTTCACGATCACGTCGATCCGCGACGTGACGCCGATCCCGCACAACGGCTGCCGCCCGCGCAAGCGGCGTCGCGTTTAAGGATATCCGGCTGAATGGAACATGTGGACCATTTACCGCCGCTCGATCTTGGCCCCACGGAGCGGAGTGGGGCGCGCGAGACAATCGCGCCGCTCAAAGCGATGGGTGATAAAGTGACAATCCAGAAGAATTGGCAGGAATTAATCAGGCCTAGCAAGTTGCAGGTCAGCCCCGGCGCCGACATGCGCCGCACGGCTACCGTCATCGCCGAACCGCTTGAACGCGGCTTCGGCGTGACGCTCGGCAATGCGCTGCGGCGTATTTTGCTCTCGTCGTTGCAAGGCGCTGCGGTTCAGTCGGTGCATATCGACGGCGTGCTGCATGAGTTCTCCTCGATCGCTGGCGTGCGCGAGGACGTCACCGACATCGTGCTCAATATCAAAGATATCGCCATTAGGATGCAGGGCGATGGCCCGAAGCGGATGGTGGTGAAGAAGCAGGGCCCCGGCACCGTCACGGCCAACGATATTCAGACCGTCGGCGACATCGTGGTGCTCAATCCCGATCTGGTGCTGTGCACACTCGACGAAGGCGCCGAGATCCGCATGGAGTTCACCGTCAATACCGGCAAAGGCTACATCCCGGCCGAGCGCAACCGTCCTGAAGATGCGCCTATCGGGCTCATCCCGGTCGACAGCCTCTATTCGCCCGTGCGCAAGGTTTCCTACAAAGTCGAGAACACCCGCGAGGGCCAGATCCTCGACTACGACAAGCTTACGCTGACAATCGAGACTAATGGCGCTTTGAGCCCCGAGGACGCATTGGCCTATGCCGCGCGCATCCTGCAGGACCAGCTCAATGTGTTCGTCAATTTCGAAGAGCCGAAGCGTGAAACCGCAAGCACGCCAATTCCGGATCTGGCGTTCAATCCGGCCTTCCTCAAGAAGGTCGACGAGCTCGAGCTGTCGGTGCGTTCGGCCAACTGCCTGAAGAACGACAACATCGTCTATATCGGCGATCTCGTTCAGAAGACCGAAGCCGAGATGCTGCGCACGCCGAATTTCGGCCGCAAGTCTCTCAACGAGATCAAGGAAGTGCTGGTGCAGATGGGCCTGCATCTCGGCATGGAAGTACCCGGCTGGCCGCCGGAAAATATCGAAGAGCTGGCCAAGCGCTTCGAAGATCATTACTGAGCTTTAGGCTCGGCGACTGGGAAAGTGAGTAGCAAAGATGCGTCACGCGAAGACTCATCGCAAATTCAACCGCCGTTCGGATCATCGCAAGTCGATGCTCGCGAATTTGGCTGCGTCTTTGATCAAGCACGAGCAGATCACCACGACGCTGCCGAAGGCGAAAGATTTGCGTCCGATCGTCGAGAAGCTGGTCACGCTGGGCAAGCGCGGCGATCTGCATGCCCGCCGTCAGGCTATTTCGCAGATGCGCGATCTTGCGATGGTCAAGAAGCTCTTCGAGATGATCGGGCCGCGCTACAAGGAGCGCAACGGCGGCTACACCCGTGTGATGAAAGCGGGTTTCCGCTATGGCGATTCTGCCCCAGTCGCGGTGATCGAGTTTGTCGATCGTGACTTGGAAGCCAAGGGCAAGGATTCCGGCCCGGTGCAGGCGCGTGCAACTGAAGCTGCTTCCGTAGCAGCCTGACGCCTTTTCCGAAGATATTCAGACGATCAAGGGCAGCGTGAGCTGCCCTTTTTCTTTGCGTGAGTGCGGTCCGGGTGCCATTTTTGTGTGACAATCGCTAGACGAAACAAATACGCACAACACGCATCTGCGGTTTGTTCCGGGGCCTGACCTGGAATATGGTTCGCGCGGGAATGGGCAGGGGAATTGGAATGCTTAGGCTTGCAACATTGTCGATGGCTGCTGTGGTAATCGCCGGCGCAGCTTATGCCGGATACGCCGCTCGAACGCGGCAGCTATCTCGTCAACACCATCATGACGTGCGGCAATTGCCACTCGCCGAAGGGGCCGCCCAACGTCGTCGCGGGCAAGGATTTTTCCGGCGGTTTGCAGTTTAAATTGCCCGCGTTCGACGTCACCGCCCCAAATATCACGCCGGATAAGGATACGGGTATCGGCACCTGGAGCGCGGACGACATCAAGAAATTGATGTTGGATAATGTGCAGCCAAATGGCGTGCCGATCGTCGTCATGCCGACCGGGTTTTATCGTATCATGCTGCCGAGCGACCTCGATGCAGTTGTGACCTACCTGCAAAGCGTGAAGCCGATCAACAACAAGGTGCCCGATCCGATCTACAAGATGCCGGCAAAGCACCAGATTTTTCCCGGCGCCGAGAAGCCGATCGATCCCGCTGATCTGAACGACAAGGTCAAGCGTGGCTTCTACTTAGCGTCTATCGGTCATTGCATGGAATGCCACACGCCCCGGCCAAGGGGTGAGCTGGATTTCTCGAACATCGGCGCGGGCGGACAGGAGTTTCCGGGTCCGTGGGGCGTCGTGAAATCGGCCAATATCACGTCGAGCAAGACCAAAGGGCTCGGCGATTGGAGCGATGCTCAGGTTAAGCAGGCGATTACCCAGGGCATCGACAAGGACGGCAAAAAGCTGACTGGTCCGATGGGCTTTCAGTATTATGCGCACATGACCGACGCCGATCTCGATGCGGTGATCGCCTGGCTGCGCACTGTCCCGCCGAAGGAGTAGTTGGGGAGGGCGCAATCGCCCTTCTAATGCCTCGGTTAGACGCCTATATAGCCGCGTAGAATTGGGGTTTTTCCTATGACGCGTCTGCCCTTTCTTCTTGTCCTCACGGCGGTTGCTGCGGGCCTCGCGGCGCTGCCGGCAAGTGCCCAGCAGCGCCAGGTCCCGACCTCGGCCGCTCAGCTTCAGCTCTCGTTTGCACCGATCGTGCAACACGTGGCGCCGGCCGTGGTCAACGTCTACGCCCAGCATGTCGTGGCCAACAACAATCCGTTTCTGGCCGATCCGTTTTTCCGTCAGTTCTTTGGCGGGATGCCGCGGCAGCAGGTCGAGCGCTCGCTTGGCTCCGGCGTCATCGTCGATCCCTCGGGACTGGTCGTCACCAATTACCATGTGATCGCTGACGCCAGCGAGGTGAAGGTCGCGCTTGCCGACAAGCGCGAGCTGGATGCCGACATCGTATTGAAGGACGAGCGCGCCGATCTCGCCGTGCTCCACATCAAGGGCTCGAACGAGAAATTCCCGACGCTTGAGTTCGCCAATTCGGACGAATTGCAGGTCGGCGATGTGGTGCTCGCGATCGGCGATCCGTTCGGCGTCGGCCAGACCGTCACCCATGGCATCGTCTCGGCGGTGGCGCGCACCCAGGTCGGCAACGGTAATTATCAGTTCTTCATTCAGACCGACGCCGCGATCAATCCCGGAAACTCCGGTGGCGCGCTTGTCGACGTCAACGGTCGGCTGGTCGGCATCAATTCTGAAATCTATTCACGCTCGGGTGGCTCTGAAGGTATCGGGTTTGCGATTCCGGCGAACATGGTGCGCGTCGTCGTTGCCTCCGCCGAGAGTGGCAGCAAGACGGTCAAGCGCGCCTGGTTCGGCGCCAAGCTTCAGGAAGTCACGCCGGAGATTGCCGACAGCATCGGCCTTCAGCACCCGAGTGGTGCGCTGGTCGCCAGCGTCGTCAGCGGTAGCCCGGCCGCACGCGCGGCGATCAAAACCGGAGACCTGATCGTCACTATTGACGGTGTTACCGTCGACGATCCCGCAGCCTTCGACTATCGCTTCGCCACCAAGCCGCTGGGCGGCGAGACCAAGATCGGCCTGATCCGGCAGGGCAAAGAGACTGTTGTCTCGCTGCCACTTCAGGGTTTGCCTGACACGCCCCGCGATGAAGTCGTCATCAAGAGTCGCTCGCCTTTCCTTGGCGCCACGGTGGCGAACCTGTCGCCGGCGCTAGACGACGAAATGCGGCTCGATCCGCAAGCCGAAGGCGTCGTCATCACCGAGGTTGCCGACGGCTCGGCGGCGCAATCGGTCGGTTTTCAGAAGGGCGATGTCGTCGTTTCGGTCAACGGCCAAAATATCGCCAAGTCGAGCGATCTCGAGCGCATCACCAATGCCGGAAGCCGAAGCTGGCGCATTACCATCGATCGCGGTGGCCAGCAGATTTCCGTGATGTTCAGCGGATGAGCTCGCGGCCCAGAAAGAACGCTCCGACACTTTTCGCGGCCGGCGGCCTCGACCGCGATGCCCCACGGCCTCTCGCCGACAGGCTCCGCCCCGATAAACTTGCCGATGTCGTCGGTCAGGATCATCTACTGGGGCCCGATGGCGCGCTGTCGCGCATGCTGGAGACGCGCTCGCTCGGATCGCTGATCTTCTGGGGGCCGCCCGGCACCGGCAAAACAACGGTAGCGCGGCTGCTGGCGCGGGCGACGGAGCTCTATTTCGAGCAGATTTCAGCGATCTTCTCCGGCGTTGCCGACCTGAAGAAAGTCTTCGATGCAGCCCGGCTGCGCCGCGAGACCGGGCAGGGGACGTTGCTGTTTGTCGATGAGATCCACCGCTTCAATCGAGCCCAGCAGAATTCATTTTTGCCGGTGGTCGAGGACGGCACCATCGTCCTGGTCGGCGCCACGACGGAGAACCCGTCGTTCGAGCTGATCGCGCCGCTGTTGTCGCGGGCCCGCGTTCTGGTTTTCAAGTCGCTTGATGCCCCGGCGATCGAGAAACTATTGGCCCGCGCCGAGGATATCGAAGGCAAGAAGCTGCCGCTTGATGCTGAAGCGCGAGCCTCGCTGCTGCGCATGGCAGACGGCGACGGCCGTGCTGCATTAACGCTTGCCGAGGAAATCTGGCGTGCCGCGCGCGCTAACGAAATCTTCGATGTCGCCGCGTTGCGGGACGTCGTGCAACGCCGCGCCCCGATTTACGACAAGAAGCAGGATGGCCATTACAATCTCATCAGCGCGTTGCACAAATCGGTGCGCGGGTCGGACGCCGATGCCGCTCTCTACTATCTCTGCCGCATGCTCGATGCTGGCGAGGACCCGCTTTATCTGATGCGCCGCATCGTGCGCATGGCGGTAGAGGATATCGGGCTTGCCGATCCGCAGGCGCTGGTCGTCGCCAATGCGGCCAAAGATGCCTATGATTTTCTCGGTAGTCCCGAGGGCGAGCTCGCCATTGCAGAGGCGGTGATCTACGTGGCGACCGCGCCGAAATCGAACGCGACCTATACTGCGTTCGGTGCGGCGATGCGGACGGCGAAAGAGGCCGGTTCGTTGCTGCCGCCTAAGCATGTTCTCAACGCCCCGACGCGGCTCATGAAGGCTGAGGGCTACGGCGCGGGCTACCAATACGACCACGATAGCGAGGAAGCATTTTCCGGCCAGGATTACTTTCCGGAATCGCTCGGCCGGCAGCAGTTCTACGACCCGCCTGAACGCGGCTTCGAGCGCGAAATCCGCAAGCGCCTCGAATACTGGGCCAAGCTGCGGCGCGAACGGAGCGGACAATGAGAAGCAGTAGAGGACCGCGTCAGCCTGGCGGAGGGCGGCAAAAAGCTGGACCAGGGCATCAATCCCGTTTGCGCCGCCCTGAGAAGCGGGCGCAAGCGAGCCCGAAGGGGCGAAGGCCTGGGCGGCCCAGCGGCACCGGCCGTCCATCCTTTGAGGACCGTCCTCGTCAGCCGCCTCGGGATGACAGCAAGCGCGATGTCGCCGCCGCTCAGTCCCTTCCGACCAGCGTCCAGAATGCGACCGTCACCGCAGACGAAGCCGGGATGCGCGTCGACCGCTTTTTCGAGGCCCGGTTTCCGGGGCTGAGCTTCTCCCACATTCAGCGCGTCATCCGTAAAGGTGAGGTGCGGGTCAACGGCAAACGCACGGAGCCCAAGAACCGCCTGGAGGCAGGACAAACTGTGCGCATCCCGCCGTTGCACATCGATGTCCCAAAGCCGAGGGTCTCAGGCAACGAGGCCGATGATAAGACCCGCGAGTTCCTTAAGTCGATCACGCTCCACGAAGACGACGATGTGCTCGTGCTCAACAAGCCGATGGGGCTGGCCGTGCAGGGTGGTTCCGGCACGACGCGGCATCTCGATGGCATGCTCGAAGTGCTGCGCGATAGGCAAGGCCAAAGACCACGCCTGGTGCACCGGCTCGACAAGGATACCGCCGGCTGCCTGCTCGTCGCCAAAACGCGGTTTGCGGCGTCAGCGCTCGCAAAGACCTTTCGCTCGCGCTCGGCGCGGAAGATCTATTGGGCGCTGGTGGCCAGCGTACCGAAACCGCAGCAGGGACGCATCTCTACCTTTCTTGCCAAAGAGGAGCGAGAGGACGAGTCGTTCATGCGCATCGCCGAGCATGGCGATAAAGGTGCGAGCCACGCGATAACCTATTACGCCGTTGTCGAAACCGCGGGGCCGATCCTCTCGTGGATTTCGCTCAAGCCGGTTACCGGGCGCACCCATCAGCTTCGCGCTCATATGGATCACATCGGCCATCCCATCGTCGGCGATCCGAAGTATTTCGCCCGCGAGAACTGGGAGCTGCCGGGCGGCATGCAGAATAAGCTGCATCTCCTCGCCAGGCGGATCGCAGTGCCACATCCGCGCGGCGGCAAGATCGATGTTTCGGCGCCGCTGCCGCCTCATATGGAGCAATCGTGGAATCTGCTTGGGTTCGATGCCAAACGTTACGACCCGATTGTTGAAGCGCCGGAAGAGTAGCGGCGGGAACCGCGCCAATACGCTGGCGTTATTATGTCATGAGAGACATCCGGGCCTGTATGCGAACGCAGACAATGCCCCGTTCAACCGGCTTGCTTGATGCACTGGCCGCGGCTCTGCTCGCGATGAGCATCCTGCTTTGCAGCGGCATAGCTCGCGCGCTCGAACCTGCTGATGATCAATATCCCAATTCGATCATTGCGCCCGAGCCGGGGTCTCATCGTCCGTTGCATGCCGTGAAGCCGCTCACGCCGCAGACGCTGCACCATCATTTCCACCACGCGCATGGTTCCTCCGGCTCCGTCCTGCCGACGCCTTTGCCGAAAACCCAGGCCATTCCGCCTGAAGGCGGCAGCCTCGCTGCGACACCCACATTGCCGCAGGAACAAAGCCCGACGATTTTGCCAAACGGCCGGTCAGTTCCCAATCTGCCGCACGGGCCCGAGACCTTCCAGGATCGTGCATCGCGCTGCGCCCATCAGCAGGCCCTCAACAACATCTCGGGCAGTGCGAGCACTCAGTACATGGCCGCTTGCCTTTAGGCTTCCGCAGCAGCGGTTCGCGGCTTTTTATTTGCCTTGACAGGCAACCAAATGGTTGCATATTGTCGCCATGGATGCGGTGTTCAAAGCACTGGCCGACGAAAGTCGACGCGATCTGCTCGACCGTCTGAGGGCCGACAACGGCCAGACGCTCGGCGAGCTTTGCACGCGGCTCGATATGTCACGCCAGGCGGTGAGCAAGCATCTGGCAATTCTGGAGGCGGCCAATCTGGTCGCCACCGTGCGGCGGGGGCGGGAGAAGCTGCACTACCTCAATCCGGTGCCGATCCACGAGATTGGCGAGCGCTGGATCGGAAAATTCGAACACTCGCGCCTGCAGGCGTTGAGCGACATGAAACGAGCGTTGGAGTCGAGATCGTGAGTGAGAAACCGAAATTCGTCTATGTGACCTTCATTGCAGCGCCTCAGGACAAGGTTTGGCACGCCCTGACGGATGCGAAAGCTACCGCTCGTTATCTGTCGGGTTTTCACGTCGCGACGGATTTGAAGACCGGCGGCGCCTCACGCTTCCAGAAGGGCGAGCAGGTGCTCAACCGCGGCACCGTGCTGGCGTGTGATCCGCCGTTCAAGCTGCAGGTTACCTGGAAGCCGGAGATGGGCGAGTTCTCCAACGAGAAGCCATCGCGAGTCACATTTGAGATCGAAGCGATAGGTGCCGATCAGAGCAAGCTGACCATCGTCCACGACGACTTCCAGGAAGGCAGTAAGGCCGCCGGCCATGTGGGAGAAGGCTGGATGCGCGTCGCCTCAAGCCTAAAGAGCTTTGTAGAGACCGGGAAGGGCATGGATCTGCTCGGTGCAGTGGAAGGAGCCAGCGCATGATCGCGACCGGCAAACCCTCCTTCATCTACGTCATCTATATCCGCACCACAGCGGAAAAACTCTGGCACGCGCTCGTAAATCCTGAACTCACGCGGCAGTACTGGGCCGGCACTTGGCAGGAATCTGATTGGGCGGTCGGTTCATCGTGGCGGATCATGATCCCGGACGGACGCGTCGCCGACAGTGGCAAGATCGTCGAAATCAACCCGCCTCATCGCCTGGTCTTAACCTGGCGCAACGAGTTTCGGCCCGAGTTGCACAAAGAGGGTTATTCGTTGCTCACCTATCAGATTGAACAACAGGGCGACATGGTGAAGTTCGCCCTGACCCACGAAATCGATTGGCCGGAATCGAAACTCATCGAGGCTGTGTCGAGCGGCTGGCCTGCCATCCTGTCGAGTCTGAAAAGCCTGCTGGAAACCGGCGAGTCTCTCGAAGCCACGCGGCGTTGGCCGGAGAACATGAAGTAGATGGCCAAGTTCGAGCCGAAGACGGTTTATGTGGTCTATATTGCTTCAACACCGGAGAAGGTGTGGCAGGCGCTGACATCCTCTGACTTCACAAGGAAGTATTTCTGGGATCGTGACATCGAGATCGAACCCAAGCGCGGCGGCGCTTTTGCGCTGAAGCTTCCCGATGGTCAGGTCAACGTGCGCGGCAAGGTGATCGAGTGGGATCCACCACGCATGCTAAAAATGACCTGGAAGGTCGAATGGCCGGAGGAGTTCGGCAAACTGCCGGAGTGCCTCGTCAGTTATGAGATCGTGCAGGCCGGCGAAGCGGTGCGGCTCACCATGACGGAGTCGCACTCATGGAACGTGCCGGAGGCCATCCTTTCAGGCGGACGGTCCGGCTGGCCGGCGGTGCTGTCCAGCCTGAAAAGCCTGCTGGAAACCGGCAAGCCGCTTTCGGTCGCGACGGAGCCGCCGCGCGAAATGATCGAAGCGATCAAGCGGCTGCAAATCTAGCGCAGCGAGGCGTTGATCTTATCGAGCGCGGCCGAACCCGGGCAAAGTTCTTTTTCATTCATCGTGTTGAGCGGCCGCATCGACCGTATTGAGGTGGCCGTGCAGATCTTCGGCTTCCTCGGCGACGTAGAGCAGTCCGGTCACGATCTGGCCCTTGGCCGCATGATGCTGCAGGAAGCTCATGGCGGCGAGACGGTCGTGCACATCGTATTCGGCGTTGAGCTTGCGGAGCGCAATCGTCGTGCCATCGTGCTGCTGCACCATTTCCACCGTGCCCGGCGCATAATCGACATGGATCGGAGCTTGCCCGGTCATGAAGTCGAGGAAGTTCACGGATTCGTTGTGCTCACGCACATAATCGAAACTCTTGGTCGAGCCGGTGTGGTTGTTGAAAGCGACACAGGGCGAAATGACGTCGATGAAAGAAGCGCCCTCATGCTCAATGGCGGCTTTGACCAGGGGCACGAGCTGCTTTTTGTCGCCTGAGAACGAGCGGGCGACAAAGGTTGCTCCAAGTTGCAGCGCGATGCCGACCATATCGATCGCGCTGTCGGTGTTGGCGACGCCACGCTTCGACTTTGAGCCGCGATCGGCTGTAGCGGAGAATTGCCCCTTGGTGAGGCCGTACACGCCATTGTTCTCCACGATATACGTCATATTGACGCCGCGGCGCATGCAATGGGCGAACTGGCCGAAACCGATCGAAGCGGAATCGCCGTCGCCGGAGACGCCAAGATAGATCAGATCGCGATTTGCCAGATTGGCGCCGGTGAGAACCGAAGGCATGCGGCCGTGCACGGAATTAAAGCCGTGCGAAGCATTGAGAAAGTAATCCGGAGTCTTCGATGAGCAGCCAATGCCCGAAATTTTCGCCACTCTGTGCGGTTCGATCGACAGTTCAAAGCACGCCTCGATGATCGACGCCGTGATCGAGTCGTGACCGCAGCCGGCACAGAGCGTGGAAACCTTGCCTTCGTAGTCGCGGTGTGTGTAACCGAGCTTGTTCTTGGGCAGCTCAGGATGATGGAATTTCGGCTTGACGACGTAGGTCATGACACGACCTTTCGGAGAGGTGTGACTTTGAGCGCATCGAGATGGTCGCCGACAGCGCGGGCAATGAACCGCGCGGTTATCGGTGTGCCGTCATAATGCAGCACCGGTACGAGCCGCACCGGATCGATGCCGCATTCGTTCACAATCAGCGAGCGCAGTTGCGCGTCGCGGTTTTGCTCGACCACGAAGACGAAGTCGTGGTCGGCGATAAAGCTTGAAACACTTGAGTGGAACGGGAATGCGCGCACCCGCAGCCGATCGAGATGCTGGCCATTGTTCTCCAGCATCAAGATGGCTTCATCCATCGCCGGCGAGGTCGAGCCAAAGTAAATCACGCCGTATTTGGTTGGCTTGGCGGCATTGGCCAGAAGCGGACGCGGCACCAGATCTTTCGCGGTGTCGAATTTGCGCAACAGCCGCTGCATGTTGTCCTGATAGGCCGATCCTTCTTCGGTGTAGCGGGCGTAGCGGTCGCGTGACGTGCCGCGGGTGAAGAACGAGCCTTTGTTCGGATTTGTGCCGGGATAGGTGCGATACGGAATTCCGTCGCCATCGACGTCGAGATACCGGCCGAAATCGGTACCGGAATCGAGCATCGCTGACGTCATCACCTTGCCGCGGTCGTATTTCTTCGAGTCGTCCCAGGCGAGAGGGCGGCATAGCCGGTGGTTCATGCCGATATCGAGATCGAGCAGCATGAACACCGGAGTTTGTAGCCGGTCGGCGAGGTTGAAGGCTTCCGCGCCGAATTCGAAGCACTCCGCCGGATCTTCCGGGAACAGCAACACGTGCTTGGTATCGCCGTGGGAAGCGTAAGCGCAGGAAATGATGTCGGTCTGTTGCGTGCGGGTCGGCATGCCGGTCGAAGGTCCGGCGCGCTGCACGTCGAACACGACAGCGGGTATCTCGGCGAAATAAGCGAGCCCGAGGAATTCCTGCATCAGTGAGATTCCAGGACCTGAGGTCGCGGTAAACGCACGTGCACCGTTCCATCCGGCGCCGATCACGATGCCGATCGAGGCAAGTTCGTCTTCCGCCTGCACGATGGCGAACTTGTTCTTTTTACTGCCCGCGTCGACGCGCAGCCGACTGCAATAGCGGGTGAAGGCCTCGGCAAGCGAAGACGATGGCGTGATCGGATACCAGGCGCAGACGGTGGCGCCGCCGTAGACCGCGCCCAGTGCGGCGGCTGCGTTGCCCTCGAGGAAAATACGGTCGCCGACGGCATCGGAGCGCTTCAGGCGCAGGCCGATCGGGTGATCGAGATTCATCGTCACCCAGTCACGGCCGAGATGCAGCGCGTGCTTGTTGGCGTCGAACAGCTTTTCCTTGCCCTTGTACTGCTCGCCGATCAGCTTCTCGATCTCGGCGACATCCATATCGAGCAGCGCCGACAGCGCGCCGACATAGATGATGTTCTTGAACAGTTGCCGCTGTCGCGGATCGGTATATTCGCGATTGCAGATCGCGGTCAGCGGCACGCCGATGACGTTGATGTCATCGCGGAATTTCGACTTCGGCATCGGCTTGGTCGAGTCGTAAAGCAGGTAGCCGCCTGGCTCGATCCCGGCGATGTCCTTGTCCCAGGTTTGCGGGTTCATCGCGACCATGAGGTCGGTGCCACCGCGGGCGCCGAGATGGCCTTCGCCGGACACCCGGACTTCGTACCAGGTCGGCAGGCCCTGAATGTTTGACGGGAAGATATTTCGCGGCGCAACGGGAATGCCCATCCGCAGGATGGAGCGTGCGAACAGTTCGTTGGCGCTTGCCGAACCCGAGCCGTTGACGTTGGCGAACCGAATGACGAAGTCGTTTACGCTTTCAATTGGCATGCTCGTTCCGCGTGGGTCATGTCGATAAGGTATTTCTGCATGTCCCACGCGCCGGTGGGGCAGCGCTCGGCGCACAGACCACAGTGCAGACACACGTCCTCGTCCTTCACCATGACGCGGCCGGTCTTCAGGCTGTTACCGATGTAGAGATCCTGGCTGAGGTTGTGGGCCGGCGCCTCCAGGCGTTTGCGCAGATCGGCCTCTTCACCGTTCTCGGTGAAGGTAATGCAGTCCATCGGGCAGATATCGACGCAGGCGTCGCACTCGATACAGAGCTGTCCGGTAAAGACGGTCTGCACATCGCAATTGAGACAGCGTTCCGCCTCTTTTAGCGCAAGCTCGACGTCGTAGCCGAGTTCAACCTCGGATTTGATGTCGCGTAGCGCCACCACCTTTTCACGATGCGGCACGCGGTAACGCTTATCGAGCGTGATCTCGTTATCGTAGGACCATTCGTGAATGCCCATCTTCTGGCTGGCGACGGCAATCTGTGGCGCCGGCCGGATATTGACGTCCTCGCCGCGGCAGAAGCGATCGATTGAGATCGCGGCTTCGCGGCCGTGCGCCACCGCCCAGATGATATTCTTCGGTCCAAACGCAGCATCGCCGCCGAAGAAAATCTTCGGATTGGTGGACGCCATGGTCTGTGGATCGACCTTCGGCATGTCCCACTTATCGAACTCAATGCCGCAATCGCGTTCGATCCACGGAAACGAATTTTCCTGGCCGACGGCGACCAGGACATCATCGCATGCAATATGCTGGTCGGGCTCGCCGGTCGGCACCAGATCGCGACGCCCCTTGGCATCGCGCACCGCTTTCACCTTCTCAAACACCACGCCGGTGAGCTTGCCGCCGTCGTGGGTGAATTCCTTGGGCACGAGGAAATTGAGAATCGGAATGTCCTCGTGCATCGCGTCCTCCTTCTCCCAGGGGGACGCTTTCATTTCCTCGAAGCCGGAACGAACGATCACCTTCACGTCTTCGCCACCGAGCCGGCGTGACGAGCGGCAGCAGTCCATTGCGGTATTGCCGCCGCCAAGAACGATGACGCGCTTGCCGATCGAGGTGATGTGGCCGAACGAAACGCTCGACAGCCAATCGATGCCGATGTGGACGTTTTTGACCGCTTCCTTGCGGCCTGGAATATCGAGATCGCGGCCGCGTGGCGCGCCGCAGCCGACAAAAACGGCGTCGTAATTCTCGGTGAGCAGCGCCTTCATGCTGTCGATGCGCTTATTGCCGACAAACTCGATGCCAAGGTCGAGGATATAGTTACATTCCTCGTCGATGACGCGTTCCGGCAGGCGGAACTTTGGAATTTGCGTGCGCATCATGCCGCCGGACTTCGGATCCTGATCGAACACGATGCACTCGTAACCCATCGGGGCGAGGTCTCGGGCGACGGCGAGAGAGGCGGGGCCTCCGCCCACGAACGCGATCCGCTTGCCGTTCTTTTTCTCGGCGGGCTTCGGCAACCGTTCCTTGATGTCGTCCTTGAAGTCGGCAGCAACACGCTTCAGGCGGCAAATCGCGACCGGTTCGTTCTCGACGCGGCCGCGGCGGCAAGCCGGCTCGCAAGGGCGGTCGCAGGTGCGTCCGAGAATTCCCGGAAACACGTTGGATTCCCAGTTGATCATGTAGGCGTCGCTGTAGCGACCCGCCGCGATCAACCGAATGTATTCAGGAACCGGCGTATGCGCCGGACAGGCCCACTGACAATCTACGACTTTATGGAAGTAGTCCGGGACCGAAATGTCGGTAGGTTTCATTGACTCCTCTTACACGCAACAATCCGCTCTTGATGTGGCGGTAGGCACGTTGCTGCGTGGATCAGGCTTCCTCTGGGGCGGGCCCCGTAGCCGAATTTAGCGGGCCGGATAGTAGTCGACAGGGGGGCGGATTTCCACCGCTTATGCCTGTTATGACAAGCTTTTCTCAGGCGTTCTGCTTAACAAACGCGCGATTGAGTTATCTTGCAGCGCGGCCGCGATTATCGACTTTCTACTTAAAGTTTCGCCGCGTTATCTTATTGATTTTACTATAAAAAATATAACATCGGCTATTTTAGTTGCTGTTCGATGCTGCACTGCACGATGCCGGTTCCTTGGTTTGAGCTGCCCTGCAATGTCGGGGGATGCTCAAAGATCAGCGGTGTTTTGTGCTCTAATGCCTCATGCGCGAGTTGTTTGAGAGCCCTGCTGCAGAAAATCCGATGCAGGCCGCACGCCGTGGCGCGCGGCCTGTTCTGCGTCGCCGTTTCTACGAGAACGCGACTGTGGCCGCGACGCCGGACGGTCATGCCGTGCAACTCGATGGCAAGCCGGTGCTCACGCCGGCGCGACGGCCGCTCGCCGCACCGACGCGGGAATTAGCGCAGGCGCTCGCCGCAGAGTGGAATGCACAAACTGAGGTCGTCGATCCAGCAATGATGCCGCTCACGCGTCTGGCGAATTCGATTATCGATGGAGTTGCGCAAACACCGCGGCCGGTCGCCGACGAGATCAAAAAATATCTTGCTTCCGATTTGCTGTTCTATCGGGCCGGTGAGCCAGAAGGATTAGTCGAACGACAGGCCCGGCATTGGGATCCAATTTTGCAATGGGTTGCCGAGACGCTCGGCGCGAAATTCTATCTCGGCGAAGGCGTCGTTCACGTTGCACAACCTGAAATCCGCGCTGGAAGCAGCACGTGCTGCGGTACCCGACGATCCGTGGCGGCTCGGCGCGGCTCATGTCATTACCACGCTTACCGGCTCGGCCCTGATCGCGGTCGCCATGGCGCGCGGGGCGCTTTCAACTGAAGCCGCGTGGCAGGCCGCGAACGTCGACGAAGACTGGAATATGGAGCGGTGGGGGCGCGATGAAATGGCGATTAAGCGGCGCGACTTTCGCCTCGCCGAATTCCAGGCGGCAGCAGCTGTTCTGAAGAGTTAGCTAGCCGCCGGTCACGCTCATATGACGCGCCAACGCCGGCCGCTTATGGCGGCGATCAATGATGAAATCGTGGCCCTTCGGCTTGCGGCTGATTGCCTCGTTGATCGCGGCGTTGAGCAAATCGTTGCCTTCGGAAGCGCGCAGCGGCTTGCGCAGGTCTGCGGCGTCTTCCTGGCCGAGGCACATATAAAGCGTGCCAGTGCAGGTGACGCGAACACGATTGCACGACTCGCAGAAATTATGGGTGAGCGGCGTGATGAAGCCCAAAAGCCCGCCAGTCTCGGCGACCCGGACGTAGCGCGCCGGACCGCCGGTGCGATAGTCGATGTCCTCGAGCCCATAGCGTTGCGACAGTCGCGCGCGAACCATCGAGAGCGGGAGGTACTGATCGAGGCGGCCCTCGCCAATCTCGCCTAGCGGCATGACTTCGATCAGCGTGATGTCCATGCCGCGGCCATGCGCCCATTCGATCAAGCTTGGGAATTCGTCCTCGTTGACGCCCTTGAGCGCGACCGTATTGATCTTGATCTTCAGTCCCGCAGCCTGCGCGGCATCGATGCCGGCGAGTACCTGATCCAGAGAGCCCCAGCGGGTAATGGCGCGGAACTTGTCAGGGTCGAGGGTATCGAGTGAGACATTGATGCGGCGTATGCCGGCCGCCTTCAGCTCTGTGGCATGTTTGGCGAGCTGCGAGCCGTTGGTCGTCAAAGTAAGCTCGTCGAGGTCGCCGGTCTGGAGGTGTCGCGAAAGTGACGAGACCAGGGTCATGATGCCGCGCCGCACCAGCGGCTCGCCGCCGGTAAGACGAAGCTTGCGCACGCCTCGCGCGACGAAAGCGGAGCACAGCCGATCGAGTTCCTCGAGCGACAGCAAGTCGGCCTTCGGCAGGAAGTTCATATTTTCCGCCATGCAATAGACGCAGCGGAAATCGCAACGGTCGGTCACAGAGACGCGCAGATACGTGATATCGCGGCCGAACGGGTCGACCAGGGGACGGCCGCGCGGCGGCAGCGTCAAAATTCCGCGTCTGTGAGATGTTATTGGTCATGTCCTTCGCCGCAACGCTGCCCGCCGGCAGCATATGCCGTGAGAATCCTCCGTCTGATAAGGCTCTTTCCTAAGCCTTTAGATAATCAGGAATTGTGCCGGATAAAGCCCTGATCGTCCAGGAACTTCGGCGATTTCCCAAAATCCGTTGCCGCGCCGGGTTATTGGCCGGGCGGTGGCGGGAAGGGCGAGGGCTGCCCAGCCGGCGGCGGCGGGGGCGGCGGCCGGAGGCCTGATGCGGTTTCGGTCTCGGTCTTACCGGCGGTCTGCTGCGTGGCGGTGGTGCAGCGGGCTGCAGGACCACGTCAACCGGATTGGGTGACAAAGTCGGCGGCGGGTTTTCAAAGAATGAATGATCCGGAGGGGCCCAGCCGTGATCTGCACCGATTGCGGCAAAAAGCCGTTTTTGGCAAAAGAGACCATCTGGGTCTGCGGTTGCAGAGCTAGAGAGCAGGGTGTTTGGCAGGTCTGGCCTTGCGAGGTGTGAACATCGGCGCCCGGCGGACTGCGACTCGAACTGCATGGTCGACCAGCGGAGGCGGCGATTTACTGAAGCGACATCCAGTCGGGCATGCACAACGGCGATGCCGAGCAGCCTGCCAAAGCTATGGCGCTCAATGCAACTGCTGGCGGTGCTGACCGAAAAGTCGTACGCGGAACATTGACCCCATCCGTCCTCGGAGGAAATTAGGCTGGAAGGCTCGTGCGGTAAAGCCCGGGGAGCGGATCGAAGGGCGGTCGGACGAGCGTGGCAAATTCGTCTCCACGTCGGCGCAGGCAAGATGTGTCGCGTAAGCGAAAGCCAAGCACTCCAAAATGTTATCCAAATCGGTAGGCCGGTATCGAAGCTGCAAGCGGTGCAACGCGTTAACGTTAATCAATGCCTGTCCAACACGCATGCAATCGCGGCCGGCAAATCAGCATACGTGCTGATGATCCGATCCGGGTTCAGAGTTTCGATCGGCACTTCGGTGTAGCCAAAATCGACCGCGACGACCGGCACGTTGGCGTCGCGGGCGGTGCGGACGTCGGTTCCGGAATCGCCCACCATGATCGGCGTGCTGTCGGATCGCCACGGGCGCGCCGGATCGTGCCGAGCAGGATTTCCGGGTCGGGCTTCATCACCTTGAAAGTGTCCTGGCCGCAGATGCAGACAAAGTGACGGGCAAGATCGAGCGTGTTGAGCAGCTTCACCGCCAGCCATTCGATCTTGTTCGTGCACACGGCAAGGCGGTGACCCGCCGCAGCCAAATGATTGAGTGTCTCTTCGAGCAGCGGATAGGGCCGCGACCGATCGGCGATATGCGCGGAATAGTGATCGATGAAAGCTCGAACATGCGATCGACATCCGCTTTCGCTGCCGACCGTCTTTCGGCTGCCAGCGCCCGTTCGATCATGCCTCTCGTGCCGCCGCCGATCATCGGACCGGGCGTCACCGAAGGCACGGCTGGCAGCCCCTCGCGCTCCAGCGTCACATTGAGTGTGTCGATCAGATCCGGCGCGGTATCGATCAGCGTACCGTCGAGATCAAAGACAATGGTGAGCATGAATTCGGCCTAGCGGGCGGCGCGTTGCCGCGCAACGATGATCGGCGCTTTTTCCCCCTAGGATCGCCGCCATAAGCTGGCTACACACCGGCCATGGATATTGCCGATGGATATCGAAGCCCAAAAACGTGCTGCGGCTGCTCGTGCCGTCGAATTCGTGCGGCCTGGCATGCGGCTCGGGCTCGGCACCGGCTCGACCGCCAAACATTTCGTCGAACTGCTTGGCCGAGCGTGTTCGCGGCAGGCCTCGACGTCGTCGGCGGTGCCGACATCCGAGGCGACCCGGCGCTTTGGCGCAGAAGGTCGGCATCAGCGCTGACAACGCTGGACGAGACCACCGAGCTTGACCTGACAGTCGACGGCGCCGACGAGATCGGCCCGGATTTGACCCTGATCAAAGGCGGCGGGGGTGCGCTGTTGCGCGAGAAGATCGTCGCTTCAGCTTCCGCCAGAATGCTCGTGATTTCCGACAATCGAAATGCGTTGCTCAGCTTGGCCGCTTTCCACTGCCGGTCGAGATCGTGCCGTTCGGGGCTCAGGTTACCCGGCTGGCTGTCGAAGCTGCAGCTTCTGCAGCCGGTTGCCCGGGCGCGGCAATGATACGCAAAGGGCCAAATGGCCTTGCTTTCGTCACGGATGGCGGTCACTGGGTTCTGGACGCCCAATTGCAGCGCATTCCCGACCCGCAAGCTCTCGCGGCGCGGCTGGCTGCGATCCCAGGAGTTATGGAACACGGTCTGTTCATCGGCCTTGCGCTGGACTGCTATTGTGGCCGGTCCGGACGGGGTGCAGCTTATCGAGCGGCCCTAATCTCAAGCACAAAAGGGAGTGCGCCTATGTTCGCCGGTCTTTCAAAACGTCATGTTATGGCTGCGCTGGTCGCATTTGCGACGATCGCGGCGGCCGGCTCCGCGTCGGCGCAAGGGCAGCCCTCGCCGAATGCCATTCTGCTCGCCAAGCAAATCGTCCAGCTTAAGGGTGTCGGCAACATGATGGACCCGATCGCGCGCGGCGTCGTCGAGAAGGTCAAAAGCACGGTCATGCAGACCAATTTCATGTTCCAGAAAGATATCAACGAAATCACCGTGCAATTGCACAAGGAGTTCGATGGGCGCTCTTCCGAGCTCGTTGATCAGACGGCACAACTGTACGCCTCCCGTTTCACCGAGCCGGAGCTCAAGCAAATCCTCACGTATTATCAGTCGCCGCTCGGCAAAAAGATGATTGCCGAGGAGCCGCAGATTCTCGACGACAGCATGAGACAGATTACTGGCTGGGCGGATAATCTTTCCATCGACATTATGGCGCGCATGCGGGACGAAATGAAGAAGCGCGGTCACGATATCTGACATGTCCGATTACGACGTTGATCTCTTTGTCATCGGCGGCGGTTCGGGTGGCGTGCGCGCCGCTCGAATTGCCGCGCAACACGGCGCACGCGTGGCGCTGGCGGAGGAATACCGCCTCGGCGGCACCTGCGTCATTCGCGGCTGCGTGCCGAAAAAGCTCTTGGTGTACGCCTCTCGCTTCCACGGCGAGTTCGAGGATGCTGCCGGTTTCGGCTGGAAAGTGCCGCACGCGTCGTTCGACTGGAACACCCTGATCGCCAATAAGGACAAGGAGATCGCGCGGCTCGAAGCGGTTTACGGTACGCTTCTGGCAAAGCCGGGTGTCAGAGTATTCAAGAGCCGGGCTACGCTGGCCGACGCGCACACCGTGCAGATGGCGAGCGGCGAGCGCGTCCGTGCCGCCTATATTCTGATTTGCACCGGCGGTACGCCGGGTTACGGCGACAAGATTCCGGGCATCGAGCATGCCATTTCCTCGAATGAGGCGTTTCACCTCACCGAATTTCCGCGCCGGATCGTGATCCAGGGGGGCGGCTATATTGCCGTCGAGTTCGCCGGCATTTTCGCCGGTCTCGGCTCCGAGGTGACGCTGGTCTATCGGGGTGAGAATATCCTGCGCGGTTTCGACGACGACGTGCGCTCGCATTTGCGCGCGGACATGGAAAAGCACGGCATCAGGGTTATCACCGGCCGCACCATCGCCGCGATCGAGAGTTTGGGGGCGCATTATTCGGCGAAGCTCTCGGACGGCAATCACGTCACCGCAGACCGCGTTATGTTTGCTACCGGCCGGGTGCCGCACGTCGACAAAATCGGGTTGAAGGAAGCCGGCGTCGATCTCGCCAAGAATGGCGGCATTGCCGTTGACGAATATTCGCGCACCAGCGTGTCGAACATTTATGCCGTCGGTGATGTCACCAACCGCATAAATCTCACGCCGGTCGCCATCCGCGAGGGTCACGCCTTTGCTGACACCGTATTCGGGGGCAAGCCGACCATCGTGGATCATAGCAACGTGCCCACCGCGGTGTTCTCGGAGCCCGAAATCGGTGTCGTCGGTCTTACCGAAGCGGAGGCACGGTCTCGCTTGGCGCAAACCGACATCTACAAATCAATGTTCCGCCCTCTCAAGGCGACGTTGTCCGGCCGTGACACGACGGTGCTGCTCAAGCTTGTTGTCGACGGTACGACCGATCAGGTGGTCGGTTGCCATATCGTAGGCGAGGGCGCGGCCGAGATGGTTCAGATCGCCGCCATCGCCGTGAAGATGAAGGCGACCAAGGCCGACTTTGACGCCACCATGGCGCTGCATCCGACCGTTTCGGAAGAACTGGTCACCATGCGGACGCGGAGCGCGACCTACGCCCGGGAAGCTGCCGAATAGTCGAATTCGCGGGCAAAATCATGGGGCTGTAACGGCCATCGGCCGTTGTGTATAAGTCCCGCCAAATACCGGCCGACCATCCTTCGAGCGCCGTTTACGGCCCCTCCGGTATGGCGGTTTACGGAGATTACGTGATGCCCCAGTTGATGAACTCGGCGAAGTGGAGCCCGGATTCCTGGCGCTCCAAGCCGCGGCTGCAAATGCCGGACTACCCGGATCCGAAGGCGCTTTCGGATGTCGAGACGCAGCTTTCGACCTTTCCGCCGCTGGTCTTTGCCGGCGAGGCGCGCAATCTGAAAAAGGCGCTGGCGCAGGTCGCCGCCGGCAACATGTTTCTGCTGCAAGGTGGCGACTGCGCCGAAAGCTTTGCCGAGCATGGCGCCAACAATATCCGCGATTTCTTCCGGCTGTTCCTGCAGATGGCCGTTGTGCTGACCTATGCCGCGGCGTCGCCAGTGGTAAAAGTCGGCCGGGTAGCCGGGCAATTTGCCAAGCCGCGCACCTCTCCGGTCGAAAAACGAGGCGGCGTCGAGTTACCGGTCTATCGCGGTGACATCATCAATGGCACCGAGTTCACTCCAGAAGCGCGCACGCCTGATCCGCGCCGTCAGCTCGAGGCCTACCGGCAATCGGCAGCAACGCTCAATCTGCTCCGCGCTTTTGCTGGGGGCGGTTACGCCAATCTTTCGAACGCGCATCAATGGATGCTGAGCTTCGTCAAGGACTCACCGCAGTCGAAGCGCTACCAGGACCTCGCCAATCGCTTGACCGAGGCGCTGGATTTCATGCGCGCCTGCGGCATCGATCCGGAAGTGCATCCGGAGATGCGCTCGACCGATTTCTTCACCAGCCATGAAGCATTGCTGCTGGGCTACGAGCAGGCCTTCACCCGCGTCGATTCGACGACCGGCGACTGGTACTGCACGTCAGGCCACATGGTGTGGGTCGGAGATCGCACGCGACAGGCTGATCACGCGCATGTCGAATATTGCCGCGGCATCAAAAATCCGCTCGGTCTTAAAACCGGACCGACGCAAAAGCCCGACGAGCTGTTGCGCCTGATCGACATTCTCGACCCTGACAACGAGCCCGGCCGGCTCACGCTGATTTGCCGCGTTGGCGCAGACAAGGCTGCCGATCTGTTGCCGGGCATGGTGCGCGCGATCAAACGCGAAGGCCGTAATGTGGTGTGGTCATGCGATCCGATGCACGGCAACACGATTACGTCGGTCACCGGCTACAAGACCCGGCCGTTCGATCAGATCCTCAAGGAAGTGCGGACGTTTTTTCAAGTTCATGCCGCCGAAGGCACCATCGCTGGCGGTGTTCATCTGGAAATGACCGGACAGAATGTCACCGAGTGTACCGGCGGCGCCCGCGCCATCAGCGATGAGGATTTGAACGATCGCTATCACACGGTCTGCGATCCGCGGCTCAATGCCGAGCAGTCGCTGGATTTGGCGTTCTTGCTGGCCGATCTGCTCAAGACGGAGCGTGAGGGCAAGGCGAGACCGTTGCCGGCGGTTGCGGGTCTTTAACAGCGACACATCTGGCGCTAGATCATCGTCATGAACGAGCGTCCCGCCGACCGCCTTGCGATTGCCGTTGCGCAGCTTAATCCGGTTGTTGGCGACGTTTTAGGCAACCTCGAACGCGCCCGTAAGGGCCGCGCCCAGGCGGCGCACGACGGGGCTGATATCGTCGCATTTTCAGAGCTGTTTATCGCCGGCTATCCGCCGGAGGATCTTGGTGCTCAAACCGGCCTTTCAGGCCGCTTGCCGATCCGCCGTCGAAGCGCTGGCTCGGGACACTGCTGATGGCGGTCCGGCTGTTCTTATCGGGTCGCCGTGGGTTGAAGACGGCAAGCTCTATAACGCCTATGCGCTTCTCGACGGGGGCAGGGTCGAAGCGATCCGTTTCAAGGTCAACCTGCCGAACTATGGCGTATTCGATGAGAAGCGGGTGTTTGCGACAGGTCCGGTACCAGGTCCGGTAAGCTTTCGCGGCGTGCGTCTCGGCATACCGGTGTGTGAAGACACCTGGACCGACTGGGGCGACTACGAGAACGTCATCGAGACGCTGGCCGAAACCGGCGCGGAATTGTTCATCGTGCCGAACGGTTCGCCTTATTGGCGCGATAAGAGCGATGTCCGGCTCAATGTCGTGATTGCACGGATCACCGAGTCCGGTCTGCCGCTGCTCTATGTCAATCAGGTTGGCGGTCAGGATGAACTGGTGTTCGACGGCGCTTCCTTCGCGCTCAACGCCGATCGCTCGATCGCTTTCCAGTTACCGGCGTTCAAGGAAATCGTCATCACCACGCAGTGGTCGCGATCCGGCAATACATGGTGCTGCGCTCAAGGACCGCTGGCGCCGCCCCTGGAAGATGACCGAGCCGATTATGCGGCCTGTGTTCTGGGGCTGCGCGACTACGTCGAAAAGAACCGCTTCAAGAGCGTCGTACTTGGCCTTTCTGGCGGCATCGATTCCGCGCTATGCGCGGCCATGGCGACCGATGCGCTTGGCGCCGACCGCGTGCGCTGTGTGATGCTGCCGTATCGTTACACGTCGAAAGAGTTCATCGAAGACGCCGCGGCGATCGCAAAAACACTCGGCGTCAACTACGACATCGTGCCGATCGAGAGCGCGGTGAAGGGCCTTGAAGCTGCTTTGTCCGGCGTATTTGCTGGTGCTTCCCGCGACGTCACTGAAGAAAATCTCCAGGCGCGCGCGCGCGGCACAATCCTGATGGCGGTTTCCAATAAATTTGGCGCCATGGTCGTGACCACGGGCAACAAGTCGGAAATGTCGGTCGGCTACGCCACGCTCTACGGCGACATGAATGGCGGCTTCAATCCGATCAAGGATCTCTACAAGACCGAGGTGTTTCGGCTGTCGCGTCTTCGCAACATGTGGAAGCCGGACGACGCTTTGGGACCCAGTGGACGCGTGATTCCGGAGAACGTGATTACGCGACCGCCGAGCGCGGAGTTGCGCGAAAACCAGACCGATCAGGATACGCTGCCGCCTTACGACGTGCTCGATCAGATTCTCCAGCGCCTCGTCGAACATGAAGAGTCGACAGCAACCATCGTCGCCGCGGGCTATGATCGGGACACCGTGATCAAGATCGAGCGTATGCTCTACCTGGCCGAATATAAACGCCGGCAGGCCGCGCCTGGCGTGAAGGTGACGTTGAAGAACTTCGGGCGCGACCGGCGCTATCCGATCGTCAATCGCTTTACGGATCCGGGCGAGCCGCTACCGGAGCCTGATCGTGCAGTAGCGCGAGGGGCAGCCCTCGCGAAAGCCGCGGATTTTTAGAGCATGATCCGGAAAAGTGGATACCGGTTTTCCGAAAAGATCATGCTCCACTAAAAATTAGTGCGAAGCCACGAACGGTGGGCCGACGGTGCGCACCGTTTTCTTGGCAGTATCAGTGCTGGCGGTAGTGCCGGTCGGTTGGGCGGGGACCGCGCTTGCATTCGAGGCACCTGCCGCTGCCTTGGTGCCCTTGGCTTGCGGCGCCTGCGACAATGCTTGCGCATTCTTATCGGTCACGACGATATCGCCACTCTCAAGCGTCGATGGAGTCGTCGGCGCCTTTCAGTGCATCAGCCCAGCTTTGGCCCGGGCGGCGGCAGGAGCAGGTCGGTGTGAACTGCTTGCGGTACTGGAACGCCGTCGGCAGGGCCGTGTAGGGCTGGCCGTTGATCGACATCGCCTGCGTCATGTCCTCGCCCGGATTGCGGAAGGCATAAAGGGTGGCTTCCGCGGCAGGGCACTCGCGCTGGCAGGTGCGTTGGTCGTCGGCGAAATGGTCGGGCGTCGTCGAGTAGGAAAGCGGGAAATAGTAGCCGTCGCAGGTGCGCACGCAGACGGTGTGGAAAGTGCCCGCTGGAGCTCCGTCGCCTCCCGGAGTGACGACGTTGCCGCCGCCGAACAGCGCGTCGAAGAAGCCGCGCGGGCCGCCTGCGGCGTTGGCCGCGGCGGTGTATTGAGCGCCGCAATTGTTCTGCGCCAGTTGGCCGAGCACGGCGTGGCGCTGATCGTCCTTATTGTCGCTGCCGCTCTTGAGCTGCCTCGAGGTCGCTCATCGTGCGGTCGAGGTTGCCGCGCAACTGCTGAATATGCTGCGTGATCGGGCCGCATTGCGGCGACAGGCTGGAGAAGATCGAGAGGAAGCCGGTGCCTTCGCAACCCTGCTTGCGGCCATCGATCACGGCGCGATCGAGATCGGCCTGCTGCTTGGCCACGGCGTCTTCGGCCTGCTTGACCTGCGCGGCGCGTGCCGAGTCTGCCGCGTTGCCAGTATTGATCGAGGCGAGCTGGCCTTCGAGCCGCGCGCAGACCGGGCTTGCCGCGGCCGGCGGCGCATTGGCAGGCTGGGCCGCAGGACCTGGTCCCGGCGGATACATACTGTTCTGCGCGGCCGCAGGGGCGGCGAGTACGAACAGAGCGATGCTGGAATAAAGCGCGCTTCGGCCGAGACCGCGCGGTAGTCGTATCATCATGGGTCCCGGTTCCCTCCGGCGGCCGGATCAAGCCCCGCAATGGTGACTAAAGTGTGGAAGCTGCGGGGGTTATTCAGCATCAGGCTGGTTTTCCGGGCGCGCGCGGTCGAACGCGGGAAGTTTCATGGCAGGCGGCATCTACGGAGAGGATTTTTGGGAATTTGTCGAGCGGAACTTTGAGCCGGCGCGCATTGTAAAGCTGCGGCACGAGACAGATGTCGGCGATGGTCACCGCGTCCCCGCAAGAATAGGGACCGGGTTCGATCAATTGCTCGAGCGCCTCGAAGCCATCCAGGATCCAGTGGTGGTACCAGGCATCGATCGCTGCTTGCTCCTGACCCAACGTGTTTTTCAGATAGCGCAGCGGCCCGAGGTTATTGAGCGGATGAATGTCGCAGGCGATCAGTTCGGAAAGCGCCCGCGCCTTGGCGCGGGCGATCGGATCCTTCGGTAATAGCGGCGGTTGCGGGTGGGTCTCGTCGAGATATTCGATGATGGCGAGCGACTGAATCAGGATCTCACCGGCAGGCGCAATCAGTGTCGGCACCCGCATTTGCGGATTGATGGCGCGGTATTCCGGCCGCCGGTTATGACCGCCGTCTTTCACAAGATGAATCGGCTGCGTCTCATAGACGAGGCCTTTGAGATTGAGCGCAATGCGGACGCGATAAGCCGCGGACGAGCGGAAGTAGGAATAGAGTTTCACAAATCCTCCTCGTGGTCGTGATCGTCGCCGCCGTGCTGGGCAACGACTTCGGCGACGAGCTCGGTAGAACGATCGGTGAGCTGCTTGAGGGCGCGATCGAAAACCTCACGGTCGCTGGCGCTGAGGATTTCGGTCAGGCGCCGCGCGAAGTCCAGAGCATGCGGCGCAAGCTCTTCGTACATCGCGCGTCCCGATGCGGTGAGCGTGAGGAACGATTCGCGCATGTCGGCGCGATTGGTGCGGCGCAGCACTAGCTTGCGTTTTTCCAGCAACGCCACCGCGCGCGACACTTTGGTCTTGTGCATGTGCGTATGCGCACCGATCGCCTTGCCGGTCATGATGCCGTATTGCCCCAGCGTCACCAGCACCCGCCATTCCGGCACGCCAATCTTGTAGCGTCGCGCATAGACCCGGGACAGCGCCTGCGAGGTGAGGCTCGACACCACGTTGAGCTGATAGGGCAGAAACATTTCAAGCTTCAACGGCGCATCGGCACCGTCCGACGCCTGACCGGCGACCAGGTCGTCTTCGTCAATTTCTCTGGTGCGCTGCGAGGTCATGGCGCGAAGATGGCCGAGTTTTCTAGCCCACGCAACGCCGGTGGGAGAGGGCCCGCGAAGTATCGCGCCGACCAAATGAATACGAGAACTCGTCGTGGTGTTAGCGATAATGCTATGCTTGTTTTGGCTAAGCTTGTTTTGGAAGGCGTCCATCAATCGGCGCCGCGACTGGAGGAGATCACCATGGCCGATGTCACGGCGCCGCGTCATTATGTTCCTGCTTTCAGCGGCATCTATGCCGCGTTCGATCCTATTGCGCTTCCGCTACTGCGGCTGACGACCGGAGTCGTTTTGATGCCGCATGGCTGCCAGAAGCTGTTCGGGTGGTTCGGCGGCGCCGGCTTCGAGAAATTCACCGGCTTCTTCGATAAGGCTGGTTGGCACCCGGCGGCGTTCTGGGTTGCGGTAGTCGCGCTCACTGAACTGCTCGGCGGTTTCATGCTTGCGGTTGGGTTTTTGACGCGCTTCGCATCTGCCGCGATCGCGATATTCATGCTCAACGCGGTTTGGGCGACTTCAGCGAAGGGCTTCTTCTGGACCCAGGGCGGTCTTGAATACTCATTGCTGATCCTTGTCGTGGCGCTCGTGTTCCTGACCAAAGGCGGCGGACGCTATTCCGTCGATCATGCCTTGGGACGCGAGCTTTAAGAGCCCCGCCTGTCGGCCGCAGAAAATCGTTCTCGCGATGCATGTGCATCCGAGTTTTGTCCAAGCGAAAGAATTTTGGTCTCAACGCAAGTGAGACCGTTTCTTTTGCTCCCTTGAAAAACAAGGGAGGCGGAGCGCCGAACGGCGCACCACGGTAGCTGCACCCGATAAGCAGGCGCAGCCGCGGCCCTATGCGAGCCGCTCGCCCTTCGGCGCTCCTCCGCGGTTATGCGCCGGGATTATTCATCCCAACTCGGTTTGGGCCGCGCTTCCTGGAATCACCGGGTCAAAGGGGGTCCCCTCGCCGATGCCAGTGCAGTGAGCACCTCACAGTCCGATCACGCGCCGGACGGGTCGATGCCCAAACCGCCTGCAAGCAAAGAGTGACAACCTCCGCCCGCAGGAACCGCTCCCGCTCCGTCAGTCCGCGTCACCGGCGACGTCCCTCACGATGAGCGAGATGATGTTAGGTAGCCGTTATTAGGACAAATGTCAATATAAAAGTTACGATAATTTGCGCTCGGCGTAGGCTCATAAACGCGGCGGCCATTGGCAAGCACATGCCGGACGACGTCCGTTTTTCGGGTTACGTGGCGAACAAGCGCGTGGAGACGCTCTGATATTTGCTAATGAACCAATCCGGACGCGCGCTAAAGCCGTTAGCCCTGGCTGCATACCGCATCATCGCTCGTTAACGGCTGATCGCCATCATGCAGCGAAATGATTCGCGGGGTGACGAGTGAGTGCTGAAATATTTGCGCTCAGCGACTATCGCATCGACGATAGCGCTGATTGTGAGATCGATCTGGAGACGGCAGTAGACGTTGCTATCCGAGACTTGCGTGAAATTCTCACGTGCTGGGGCTCTGACAACGCGCGCCAGAGAGCGGAAGAGTGTGAGTTGATGTTGCGCCGGGCCTATTCCGGACGTGAGAGCTAAAGCGTAATAGCCCGACGGTATTTGCTATCGAACGCCGAGTTTTGGGTTCACTCCGGCTTGACGCCGGCGTCGCCATTCTCTTCAGCAGATTCCAGACTGCGAATTAGATTCACACGAACCAGAAAAAACCGATTCGACAACAGCAGCGACCGCCCGCAAGATAGCTCCCAGAAGCAGAAGACGGAACACAGCGGGGAGCAAAGCGATGCCGGCAGCAGCGCCGATCGTGTCGGGTGCGTACACCGACGATTTCGAAGCCTCGGCAATGCGCAAGTTTCGCTGGCGAATGATTCCGCTTCTGGCGATCTGCTACTTCATCTACCGCCTCGATTTGCTGAACGTCGGCTTCGCCGGCCTGACGATGAACAAAGAACTTGGCCTTAGCGCTACAGCCTTCGGTTTTGGTGTCGGCGTCTTCTACTGGGGTTTCTTTCTTTGCCAAATCCCGAGCAACCTGGCGCTCGAGCGATGGGGCGCCAGATTTTGGCTGCCCATTATCATGCTGCTGTGGAGCGTGCTGTCAGGCCTGATGGCGTTGGTTTCCAGCGAGCACGGTTTCTTTATCATGCGCTTCATTCTTGGCGCAGCCGACGCCGGGTTTTTCCCCGGCATCATCTTCTATCTCACCTATTGGTCACCCGCGGCTTATCGCGGGCGTATGGTGAGCCTGTTCAGCCTCGGCGGCCTCTTGGCACCGGTTATCGGTGGCCCGTTGGCGGGCGTGCTCTTCAAACTGGATGGCTTCGCCGGAATCTCGGGCTGGCGCTGGCTGTTTATCTCTGAGGCGATCCCAGCGGTCATCCTCGCGGCCGTTTTGGCATTGATGATCGTGAACCGGCCCGCTGACGCAAAATGGCTTTCGGCAGACGAACGCGCCGCTCTGCAGGGCTCCTTGGATGCCGAGCGCGCGAAGCGCGATGCTCTGCAAACGTTCACGCTTGGGGAGGCGATGCGCAATCCAAAAGTGATTTTGCTTTGCGTTATTTACCTCGGCATCCTCGGCGGAATTTCGGGTACGGGATTCTGGCTGCCGCTGATTCTGCAGGGGTTCGGACTCTCCAACCAGCAGGTCGGCTGGGTTGCGGCGATCCCGTACGCTGTCGCCATGATCGGACTCCTGACCATTGCGGCGCATTCCGATCGCACCGGCGAGCGCATCTGGCATGTGGCGATTCCGATCCTGTTCGCCTGCGCAGGCTTCGTCGCGGCAGGATTCTGGATTCACAATCCCTATCTGGCCATCGTCGCCGTATCGGTGGCGCTGGCGGGCGGACAAGGCGCTATCGCGGTGTTCTGGTCGCTGCCGCCGGCTTTCTTGAGCGGTCCGATGGCGGCGGCCAGTGTTGCGCTGATCAATGCGGTCGGCAATCTCGGCGGCTTCTTCGGACCGCAGATCATCGGCTACCTGCGCGATCGAACCGGAAATTTCAGCGTGGCCATGCTGACGATGGCGATATTTCCGCTCATGGCCGCGGTGGTCGTCGCTCTGCTCGGCCGCGACGCGAGCCTGCAGCAGGCGCTGAGCGTAGATCGAATGGCACGTAGTCGCACTTAGAGCATGATCCGGAAAAGCATGCCCTCGGACTTGATCCGCGGGTGGAAGCCGGTTTCCCGCCTTCGCGAAGCCAACCCGTGGCGAAAAACTCATTGAAGACAGCTTCGGCGGGCGAAGGAAGGTCCGAAAAGATCATGCTCAATCAAAATGCTGGAGCGACGACCGTTTCAATCTAAAATAACTTCGCTCTAGCGGACATTCGGCGATGCCCGACTGACGCCCGCTTTCGGTATAAAGCAGGCCGCAAGCGCTGGCGCGCGTTATCGCTTTTTCTTTCTCGCGGTCTTCTTTGCGAAAATCGCGTTCCAGTTTTCCTTGTAAGCCGCAGTTACCGGTTTCTGGCCTTCGCCTCGGCTATAGCTGGAAGGGGCGGTGGCGGCTGTCTCGCTGCCCTCGGCCTTGGATACGTCTTTGTCTGGAGTGCCCTTGGTTTCCGGAGCGCTGTCGCTTTTTGGAGCAGTCTTGGTTTCCGGAGCGGCATCGCTTTTTGGAGCGGTCTTGGCTTTGGCTTTTTTGGGTTCTGTGGTCATCGCGGACTGTGGTTGTCTCGATTTATTTTCAATACCCGGGTTTTTTCAATACCCGGGTTTTTCAGTGCCCGGGTTTTTCAGTGCCCATGTGAGCCTCGCGAGGGGCGAGGTTTGCTCGTTGCGTATTCGTCTTCGGCGCCCACATCAGCACTCAGCTGGCATTCGAGAACATTGCGTTCGTAGGCTTCGGCCTCGCTCTTAATGCGGTATCTAAGGTCGAACGCCTGTTCTTCCGCCGGCATCTGCCTCACAATCTTGTAAAGACCGGCAGCTTTCTCGCCGATGGGCGTATATTCGACTGTTTGTCCAACAGAAAATTTAAAAGACATCTGGTTTCCTTGATATTCGGAACTTTTATCGGGCCGCTACCATAGTGTCCAGCATTGCATTATCGGGCGGTGGAGCGGGCAGGAGATGACCGGCATGACAGCGCTAGAAGACAGACCGCCCCCGGCAGTCGGAGCCTATTGGATCAATGAGCAAGATTACCCCACGTTTCTGAAAGTATTCGCCGACGGCAACAAGATGCCACGCACGTGGAAGGAGTGGCTGAAAATTGCAGAAGAGATGGAACGAGGTCTCAAGGCCTACGGACATGTCGTTATGCGTGTTTACCTCGATCCGAACACATTTCCGGATTGGTGCGCCGCTCATAACACGGGCCTGGGCCGCGAAGGGCGAAAAATGTTCGTTGCGGCAGCTGTCACCGAAAGATACGGCGATCAGACCTAACTCACTTCATCCGCAATTCCACATCGGCCCAATAGGCGTATAGGTCCAGCAAGGCCCGAAGCCGCCGCCATTCCAATGGCCATGGACGAACCTCGGCGCGCCGAAATAGTACCAGCCGGCGCCATTCCAGTAGCGCGGGGTAAAATCTGGTGTGCCTTGGATCGATCCCTTCGAGGCATAAATCGGCTTGGTGTTGTTCGGCGGCTGTTGATAGCCGGGCAGGAAACCGTAGCCATGCCAGTGGTGGATGGCCGGCTTTGCCTGGCCGGACGTTGCGCTGGCCAGCGATAGTGAAGCCGCGGCCGCGATCCCGAATAGCATTTTTAGCGGCATCACATTCTCACTCCGAATAGAGTTTTCGCAGCCCGCTTACTTCGACGCAGCTCCTTGGCGATCCAGAACGCCCAGTCGCGATCGCTTGCCGTAGAGCTGACGAAAATATCCGCCACGCGACCCTCGCTAGCCAATTCCGGTCAATGATGGTTCGCGGCGCTAGAGCACGCAAGGTGGGATGCGCGAGAACGTGACGCCGATTTAGGGCTGGTGGATCGACGGCCGCGTTGGGCGGTGGATCCGCACCAAGACTGCTTTACGGCTGGAGACCTGGCGGCACGGGTGGCGCCTCTCGGACCAGAGTAAGCGTGGCGCGCCGGTTGGGAGGCGCTGTCGGATCTTCGGGAAACATCGGCTCAGTACCGGCTTTGCCGGCGACCTTGAAAAAATTGGCTGAAGGGTATCCTTCCTCTTCGAGTATTTCCCGTACCGCATTCGCACGGTCTGTTGCGAGCTCCCAGTTTCCATAGTCTGCGCGATCCGTTTCCTTTCCCGCCGTATGCCCCGTAATCGACAAGCGGTATGGTGTCGCCTTCAGCGGGCCGGCGAGTTTTTGGATCATGAGGTGCACACGGTCGTTGGGAGTTTTGGAACCTTTGGCAAACATTGAGGTCCCATTCTGATCGACAAGTTCGATATTAAGTCCGTCTGTCGTCTCTTCGAACGTCATGTGCTTTGACGCCTCTGTGAGCTCGGGAAAGGCTCCGAGCGCCTGGCGAAACGATGCCGCGACCAGCGCAAGAGAATTGCCGCCGCCTAGTCCGTCTCCATGTTCATCGGGACCGGGCGTTATGCTCGAGTCTTCGGGCGGAATTTGCGCCGCATTCTTGAGAGCGGTCCGGGTCGGCAATCCATCCACTTCCAACACACCGGAGAAACGTGCCTCCCGCTGCACGCCGAACGCGTCGCGCATGGATCCGGCCACTCTCGCCATCTGCTTGGAGTCCTGACTGGAGAAGGCGACCAGCATGACAAAGAAGCTCACGAGCAGGCCCATCAGATCGGCGAACGTGACAAACCACCCGTGCCCGCCGCCATGAGCTTCCTTCCGCCGCGCCATCAGGATCTTTCAAGGCTCTGAAATGAGCCGGTTCGGTAAAAATGAAACTCGGATTTGTACGAAATCGTCTGCGCTGTCAGCGCGAGCACTCGATCGCGACGTAATTGCACGAGGAGCCGCGGCAGGCCTCCGGTCCCTCAGACGGGATGGCGCCGGTAATGTCGTCCCGATCCACTTTCTGGAACGAGAGCGCCTGCTCGTATTCGTGGGAGTGGCAATACGAAGTGGCGACGGTCTTGCCGCAGGATTCACCGGTCGTCAGGCAGCGGTCGACGCCATAGGCGTCCGGGTTGTTCGCGATGATGAAGAGGCGCTTTTCCGCGCTGGCGGAACCTGCGCCGAGCAGCACAGCGGTCATCGCTGCCGCCGCGACCATGATACGCATGAAATCCCCCAACCGGCGCCCAGCGTTAGCTTGGGTCCCGTAAGCTGGAGGATGCGATGGCTGAGTTAAGTCCGCGTTAACTTCGCTGATTCGGGCCCAAAATGCTGCGGTCTTGACGGAATAGCCGCCCTCGACCATGGTGCGCGCCATGACGAGCCTGACCACGATCTGCGGCATTTGCCGGGGGATTATTAGCTAGCAACATTGCTGGCTAGGCCGTCTTTATTCTCAACGCTCGAGACCGACAGACGCCCGGCCAGCAGGCCTAAGGCGTATAATTCGATTCGATCCAACAACCTGTCGATCTACGAACCTGTCGATAAAATGGACCTGAAACTCTACGATACGCTCTCCCGCGAGAAGCGCGTGTTCAAGCCGATCGATCCGGCGAACGTGCGGATGTATGTCTGCGGGCCGACGGTCTACGACTTCGCGCATATCGGCAACGCGCGGCCGGTGATCGTGTTCGACGTGCTGTTCCGGCTGCTGCGCCATCTCTACGGCGAGCAGCATGTCACTTACGTCCGCAACATCACCGACGTCGATGACAAGATCAACGCGCGCGCCGCGGAGGAATATCCGGGCCTGCCGCTGAACGAAGCGATCCGTCAGGTCACGGAAAAGACCGACAGGCAATTTCACGAGGATGTTGCGGCGCTGGGCTGCTTGCCACCGACGGTCGAGCCGCGCGCCACCGAGCATATCGCCGAGATGCGCGATCTGATCGAGCGGCTGGTCAAATCGAACAACGCCTACGTTGCCGAAGACAATGTCCTGTTCAGTGTGCCGTCGATGAAGGATTACGGCCAGCTCTCGAAGCGGCCGCTCGACGAGATGATCGCCGGCGCCCGCGTCGAGGTCGCGCCGTACAAGAGAGATCCGCGCGACTTCGTGCTGTGGAAGCCGTCAAAGCCCGGCGAGCCGGGGTGGCCGTCGCCCGCAGGCATCAAAGCGCCGGGGCGGCCTGGCTGGCATATCGAATGCTCGGCGATGTCGTGGAAGTATCTCGGCGAGACATTCGACATTCACGGCGGCGGTATCGATCTGGTCTTTCCGCACCACGAGGACGAGATCGCGCAATCGCGCTGCGCCTTCCATACGCCGGTGATGGCAAACTACTGGATGCACAACGGCTTCTTGCAGGTCGAAGGCGAGAAGATGTCGAAGTCGCTCGGGAATTTCGTGACGATTCAGAGATTGCTCGACAAGCTGCCGGGCGACACGGGTCTCGAGCTTCAGATGCTGATGACCCATTATCGTCAGCCGATTGACTGGACGGAGTCGCACCCAGCTGCAACCGACGAGTTGGACGAATGGCAGACGTTTTGCAGGGCTACGCGAACTTCAAGAATCCTCATAAGCCTAATGAGGTGTCCGAAGCGCTTGGTGATGATCTGAACACGCCGAATGCAATTGGCGTATTGCGCGAGCTTTTGCCGAGCCAGGGACGGCGATCAGAAGATCGCCTCATCTTTGCGGCGAACTGCAAATGCTCGGGTTCGAAATCTGGACAAGCCGGGATATTTCGTATCGGCGTGTCCGCGCTATACGATCCGCAAAATCTATTTATCTATGAAGAAGCAGTGCAAAAAATGCGTGCTGCGTTGCAAACGGCTCACCCGAATACGTCCGTGCCAAAATTTTTCTTCTATACATTTAGGCGGACTGGATCTCGAATTAGCACAGAGCGGCGATCTAATCTTGTGCAAGGTAGTCGCGGAGAAGTGAGGAAAAGGTAAAGCAGATGATTGCTGAACGAGCATCTGCACGAGCCAAGAAGGATTCGGAAGAGTCCGATCGTATCCGCGACGAGCTCGCCGAAAATGGGTGTTGTGCTCAAAGACTTAAAAGACGGCACCACCTGGGAGATTGCGCGATGACTCTCAGCCGTCATGGCCGGGCTTGTCCCGGCCATCCACGCCTTATCTTGTGGATGGATAACGAAGACGTGGATGCCCGGCACAAGGCCGGGCATGACGAAATAGTGTGCCTTTATGGAGACGCGCGATGACCGCGCATCCGCAGCCGAAACTCGCGATGCGGCCGATGCTGGCGGAAGACGTGCCGCTGCTGGCAGAGATTTTCCGCGCGGCGATCGAGGAACTGACCTCCGACGATTACAGCGAGGCCCAGCAGGAGGCTTGGGCGGAAGCCGCTGACGATCTTGAAACGTTCGGTGTGCGGCTTACGGGCGCGCTTACGCTGGTCGCGACCCATTCCGGCTCGGCGGTTGGCTTTGCCTCGCTCGCGGATAATGCGAGGATCGATATGCTGTATGTGCATCCGGCAGCGGCCGGGCAGGGCGCAGGCGGCATGCTGATCGACGCGCTGGAGAAGCTCGCCGCCGGCCGTGGCACCACGGAGCTCAGCGTCGAGGCCAGCGATACGGCGCGCGACTTTTTTGAAAATCGCGGCTTTATCGCGAAGAGCCGCAACACCGTGTTGCGCGCCGGCGAGTGGCTCGCCAACACGACGATGACCAAACCGCTCGGAGCCAAGGATAAGCCATCATGAAACGCCCCGACACGCCGTTCCCGCGGCACTGGCTTTATTACGTGGTCCTCAAATACGCGGTGCTGGCGGCGGCTGTCTTCGTCACATTCTATACGGTCTACCGGCTCTATCAGGGTTGAGAGAAATCATACGATGTCCCAGTCCGGCCCTAGTTTCCTCGGTCTGCGTACCCATCACCTGGTGATTGCGCTCGTTGCCGTCCTGATCGCGGTCGCGTTGGCATCAAACTATTATCTGTGGTGAAACCGGCTATGTCTCGCGAGCGGCTTTATTTGTTCGATACCACGCTGCGTGACGGCGCGCAGACCAATGGCGTCGATTTTACGCTGGCCGACAAGCTTGCGATCACGCACATGCTGGACGATCTCGGTATCGATTACATCGAAGCCGGCTATCCCGGCGCCAATCCGATCGACACCAGTTTCTTTTCCGAGCGCCGGCCGACGCGCTCCTGTCTCACGGCGTTCGGCATGACCCGGCGGCCCGGCCGCTCGGCGTCGAACGATCCGGGACTGGTGGCGCTTCTTGAGGCGGAGGCCGATGCGATCTGCTTCGTCGCCAAGTCCTGGGATTATCACGTGCGCGTGGCGCTCGAGACCACCGAGGACGAAATGCTCGCCTCGATCCGCGACAGCGTGCGCGCCGCCAAGGCCAAAGGCCGCGAAGTGATGCTCGATTGCGAGCATTTCTTCGATGGCTACAAGGCCAAACCTGAATACGCGCTCGCCTGCGCCAAAGCGGCGTATGAGGAGGGCGCGCGCTGGGTCGTGCTTTGCGACACCAATGGCGGCACGCTGCCCCATGAAGTGGAAAAGATCGTCGGTGAAGTGTGCAAGAGCGATTCCCGGCGATCATGTCGGTATTCATGCCCACAACGACACCGAGCAGGCGGTAGCAAACAGCTTTGCCGCGGTGCGCGCCGGCGTGCGCCAGATCCAGGGCACGCTCAACGGTCTCGGTGAGCGTTGCGGCAATGCCAACCTGGTTTCGATCATTCCGACACTGAAGCTGAAACCCGAATTCTCGGAGAAATTCGAGATCGGCGTGTCGGACGACAAGCTCCACAGCCTCACGCATGCGTCCCACGCGCTCGACGAAATGCTCAACCGCGCGCCGGATCGTCACGCGCCGTATGTCGGCGATAGCGCATTTGCCACCAAGACCGGCATCCACGCCTCCGCAATCCTTAAAGAGCCCGCGACTTACGAGCACGTCTCGCCGGATCGTGTCGGCAACAAGCGCAGGGTGCTGGTGTCCGATCAGTCGGGGAAGTCAAACGTGCTCGCCGAGCTCGAGCGCATCGGGCTTGCGGTCGACAAGAACGATCCGCGCGTGGCGCGCCTGCTTGAAGAGGTCAAGGATCGCGAGGCTATTGGTTACGCTTACGAGGCCGCTGACGCTTCATTTGAATTATTGGCGCGGCGCATGCTCGGTTCTGTGCCGAAGTTTTTCGACGTCAGCTATTTTGACGTCAAGGTCGAGCAGCGCGGCCAGAACGGCAGCGCCGAGATCCTCACCACCGCCGTCGTGAAAGTGAAAATCGGCGACGAAACAATGATCAACGCCGCCGAGGGCAATGGTCCAGTCAACGCGCTCGACGTCGCGCTGCGCAAGGATCTCGGCAAATACCAGAAATATATCCAGGGTCTTCGGCTGACCGATTATCGCGTGCGTATCCTCAATGGCGGCACGGAAGCCGTTACCCGCGTGCTGATCGAAAGCGCCGATGAGAGCGGGGAGCATTGGGCTACAATCGGCGTATCGCCGAACATCATCGATGCCTCATTTCAGGCACTGATGGATTCCATCATCTACAAACTGGTGAAGTCAGGCGCGCCGGCATAGGGAGCTGCCATGATCGACCATATTTCTATCCCGGTTCGCGATCTGAAAGCGTCGGCGCGGTTCTATGAGGCGCTGTTAGCGCCGCTCGGCATGACAAGGGTGGTCGATCGCCCGAATACCGTCGGTTTCGGCAAAACCTATCCGGAGTTCTGGCTCAACGAGCGCACGAGGCTCGAACCGATGCCTGAAGATTCCGGCGCCCATATCGCGCTGCGTGCGTCGACCACGGAAGCGGTCGACGCATTTCATGCCGCTGGGCTTGCCGCAGGCGCCCATTCCGATGGTGTGCCGGGTATGCGGCTTGAATACTCATCGCACTATTACGCCGCGTTCGTCCGCGATTGGGACGGCAACCGGGTTGAGGCCGTGACGTTCTTGCGCGAAAACAAATAAGCAAGACTGGTGTCTCCTCATAATTGTTGCGATTTCCGCCTTCCGACGGGGAGACTGCGCGAACTCGCCCGCACCGGAGGTTAGCCATGCGCCGTTTTCCCGTTTTGCCTCTAAGCGCAATGATTGCTTGCGGAGTGTTGGTTATCTTCGCAATGACACGAGCGCCGGCCCAAATGGCGCCGGCGCCGCAGCCGCCTGCTGGTCTGGAAGCCTCACTACTTGACGACCTCGTCGCCGCCAACCGCGTTCTGGCTCAAAAAGGCGTGCTCGATGCGCTCGGTCACGTCAGCGTGCGGGATCCGCGTGACCCAAACCGCTACTGGATGTCGCGTTCACTGGCGCCGGCGCTGGTCACGCCTTCCGATATCATGGAATTCGATCTCGACAGCAATCCCATCGATCGCGAAGGCAGGTCTCTCTATGTCGAGCGGTTTATTCATGGCGAAATCTACAAAGCTCGGCCCGATGTCAACGCCATCGTCCACAGCCATTCGCCGACGGTTATTCCATTCTCGGTCACCAAAGTGCCGTTGCAGCCGGTCCTGCACAACGCTTCCTTTTTAGCGTTCGGTGCTCCGGTTTTCGATACTCGCACCATCGCTGCGGATTCTGATCTGCTGATTCGCACCCCGGCTTTCGGCGCGGCTCTCGCAAAGGCGCTTGGATCAACTGCCGCGGTTGTCTTGCTTCGCGGTCATGGCGACGCCGTCGTCGCTTCGTCTCTGCCGGATGCGGTTTTCCGAGCCTACTACACTGAGGTCAATGCGCGGGAGCAAGAACAAGCGATCGCACTCGGCGGGAAAGATGTTGAATACATCACGCCGGAAGAGGCCGCGACCCGAGAAAAGGAATCTCATCAAAGCTTTGCGCGAGCGTGGGAGTTATGGAAACGCGAGGCCATGGCTAAGTGACAGCTATGGCAAAGTGAGCTGAAGTTGTTGCTCTCACGGTGCGCAAGCGTTGTGGTTTTGGTGGCGCTACAGCCGGTTGGCCGGAATTGCCATCGTCTTTTCCGCTTCGCTGACATCGCGGCTCGCCTGTTGCAGCTTCGGCAGGATCTCTTCAACCCGATTGGCAACCAGGCAGTCGACCCGCGAGGTTCCCGGCAGGAATTGCTGGACTCGCATGTGTTCGATCAGCGTCAAAAACGGATTCCAGTAGCCGTTGATATTGGCGACCAGGATCGGCTTTTTGTGCCGGCCGAGTTGCGCCCAGGTCATCTGCTCGACGAGTTCTTCGAGCGTGCCGATGCCGCCGGGTAACGCCACAAAGGCGTCGGCATGCTCGAACATTTTCTGTTTTCGCTCGTGCATGTCGCGGGTGACGATGGTCTCCTGCGCGAGCTGCCGCGGCCGTTCCTTGCGGGTCAGGAATTCCGGAATAATGCCCAGCGCGTCGCCACCGTTTTCGAGCACCGCCTCAGCGACGGCTCCCATCAGGCCGATGGAGCCGCCGCCATAGACGAGGCGTACGCCATTCTCAGCCAGGATTTTGCCGAAGCTCTGTGCGGCACCCACAAACGCCGGGTCGGTACCCGGGCTTGATCCGCAATAGACGCAGATCGCCTTGATATTGCTCATGGAGTTATTCTCATTCATCGTTCTATGTGGCGTGGATTCGCCGATCCCGCAAGCTTATCGGCCATGACGCCTCCCGGTGCGGAGCGAGGCGAAAGTCTCTATATGACGGTGAACACAAGGTGAGGATTCTTGGACGGAAACGCTGCGGCGGACCGTCCAGCCCAGATTTCGATGAGTGATTTTCAGCGACCAGCCCCCAAGCGCGAGGTGAGTGCCGACGGTGGCACTTTAATGCGCACGCTGTTTCATTTGTGGCCGTATATCTGGCCGGCTGACCGGCAGGACCTGAAAAATCGGGTCATCCTGGCGACGCTGTTGTTGTTCGCCGCCAAGCTCGCGACTATCGCGGTGCCCTTTACGTTCAAATGGGCAACTGACGCTCTCGCCGGTCACGGTACCGCGCCGGTCGGGCCCGACGACGTGATCGCCTGGGCGCTGGCGACCCCGGTGATGATGACGCTTGCCTATGGCGGCATTCGCATCGTGATGGGGGTGCTGACCCAGGTTCGCGACGGCATCTTCGCCAAGGTGGCGATGAATGCCGTGCGCCGGCTGGCGATGATGACCTTCGATCATATGCACATGCTGTCATTGCGCTTTCATCTTGAGCGCAAGACCGGCGGCCTGACGCGCACGCTCGAACGTGGCCGCAACGCTATCGAGACGATCGTCCGCATGCTGTTGCTGCAGCTGGCGCCGACCATCGTCGAACTGGTGCTGATCGTCTGGGTGCTGCTGTTCCACTTCGACTGGCGCTACGTCGTCGCGATCGGGGTGACCGTCATCCTCTATATGTGGTTCACCTTCACCGCGACCGACTGGCGGCTCAACATTCGCCGCGAAATGAATTCAAGCGACAGCGACGCCAACGCCAAGGCGATCAACTCGCTGCTCAACTATGAGACGGTCAAATATTTTTCCGCCGAAGAGCGCGAAGGCCAGCGCTACGATCGCTCCATGGCGCGTTATGAGGAGGCGAGCGTTCATGCCTACGTATCGCTTACGGTGATGAACGCCGGGCAAGCGATCATTTTCACGCTGGGGCTTTGTGCCACCATGGTGCTGTGTGCCTACGGCATAAAATCCGGCACCAATACGGTTGGCGATTTCGTCATGATCAACGCCATGATGATTCAGCTTTATCAGCCGCTGAATTTCATGGGCATGGTCTATCGCGAGATCAAGCAGGCCGTGATCGACATCGAAATCATGTTCGCGATGCTGTCGCGTAAACCGGAGATCGAAGACAAGCCGGATGCCAAGCCTCTACACGTGCTTACCGGTACAATTCGCTTCGAGGGCGTGTCATTTGCTTATGAACCGGCGCGGCAAATTCTCAAAAATCTGAGCTTCGATGTCGCTGCCGGCCACACCGTCGCTATTGTCGGCCCGTCCGGCGCCGGCAAGTCCACCATCTCGCGGCTGCTGTTCCGGTTCTATGATGTGACCGGCGGCCGCATTTTGATCGACGGCCAGGATATTCGCGACGTGACGCAAACTTCGGTACGCGCTGCTATCGGTATGGTGCCGCAGGATACCGTGCTGTTTAACGACACCATCCGCTACAACATTCGCTACGGCCGCTGGGATGCCAGCGATGCCGAAGTGGAGGAGGCGGCACGGCAGGCCCAGATCGACGGTTTCATCCGCCGTTCGCCGAAAGGCTACGAAACCGAAGTCGGCGAGCGCGGCCTCAAATTATCCGGTGGCGAGAAGCAGCGCATCGCGATTGCGCGCACTATTCTCAAGGCGCCACCAATCCTGGTGCTTGACGAAGCCACGTCGGCGCTCGACAGCCATACCGAGCGCGATATCCAGGATGAGCTCGATCGCGTGGCCTACAACCGCACCACGCTTGTCATCGCCCACCGGTTATCGACTATTGTCGGCGCCGACGAGATTCTCGTGCTCGATCAGGGCGAGATCGTCGAGCGCGGTACGCACACCCAACTTCTCGCTCACAACGGCCTTTACGCCAGCATGTGGAATCGTCAACGTGAGGCGGAAATGGCGCGCGAGATTCTGGCCGAAGTCGGTGAAGTGGACAAATCCCCTGCGCCGAACCGCAATCCGCCGGCTCTTCCGGAAGAGTCTGCGCTTCCGGAAGAGTCAGGCGCTGCCGAGGAACTCCTGCCAACCGTCGACGCCGCAGAATAACGAAAGCTGCTGAATAACCAAAAATGTCCGTCATTAATTCTATTCGCTCACAACTCGCGCCGATCCATCCGCTGGGCTACCCGTTTATCGGCGGGTTTGCGCTCGCAAGCCTCGTTCTGTTTGTGCTGTGGGCGCCGCTTGGCTGGATCGGCACCGTCGCGACATTGTGGTGTGCCTATTTCTTCCGCGATCCGGCACGGGTGACGCCGGTACGCGACGGCATCGTGGTCTCGCCGGCCGATGGCCGGGTCAGCCAGATCACCAATGCGTTGCCGCCGCCCGAGCTTGGACTAGGCGATCGGCCGCTGCCTCGCATCTCGGTTTTTATGAGCGTGTTCGACTGTCACGTGAACCGGAGCCCGATATCGGGGCGTATCGAGCGCATCGTCTATCGTGCCGGCAAATTCCTCAGCGCCGATCTCGACAAGGCGAGCGAAGACAACGAGCGCAATGCCTTTGTCATTTCGTCTCCCGGTTTTCGCATCGGCGTAATTCAGATCGCTGGCTTGGTCGCGCGCCGCATCGTTCCGTTTGCGCGGGAAGGCGACCTGGTCGCTGCCGGGCAGCGCATCGGCATGATCCGTTTTGGCTCGCGGGTGGATGTTTATCTGCCCGAAGGAAGCCGGGCGCTGGCCGCCGAAGGGCAGACCGCGCTTGCCGGCGAGACGGTGCTGGCCGACCTGAAGGCCGCTGACGCGAACCGGACCTTTCGCGTGGCGTGAGAAGAGGTTAACTGCGATCTTAGGGCGCGTGGCGGGCAGCGGCTGAAGCGGCTATAGTCACGTCATGCCGCCCCGTTCGCCACCATTCCGCCGTCCGCGATTGTCGCGTCTGCAACAACAGCGCCTGCGCCGTATTCCGGTGCGCACGCTGGTGCCGAATGTCATCACGCTGCTCGCACTTTGCGCCGGGCTTACAGCAATTCGGCATGGCGTTCGAGGACCGTTATGTTCTGGCGCTTGCTGCCGTCGTTTTTGCCGCCGTTCTGGACGGCCTCGATGGCCGGCTGGCGCGGCTGCTCAAGGGAACCTCGCGCTTCGGCGCCGAACTCGACAGCCTTTCCGATTTCGTCAATTTCGGCGTCGCGCCCGCGCTGATCCTCTACTTTTGGGGATTGCACGAATTGAAGTCGGCCGGCTGGATCGCGGCGATGGTTTTTGCCATCTGCACGGGACTGCGACTTGCCCGCTTCAACGTGATGATCGATGACCCCGATCGTCCCGTATGGACCGCCAATTTCTTTGTTGGCATGCCTGCGCCGGCCGGTGCGATCACGGTACTGCTGCCGATCTATCTGTCATTCCTCGGCCTGCCGCGATCCGAGGTGCTGACCTGGATCATGCTGTTCTACACGCTTGGCATCGCGCTGCTGATGGTTTCGCGGCTTCCGGTATTTTCCGGCAAGCGCGTCGGCACGCGCGTGCCAACGGAGATGGTCGGCCCCGTCATTCTCCTGGTGATACTCTCTGTCGCGCTGCTGATCTCCTATCCATGGGCGCTGTTGACCGCGGCGACGCTCGCTTATCTTGTCAGCTTGCCCTTCGGCTATCTGTCCTATCGCGGATACGAACAAAGGTCCCGCGAGGCCAAATCGGAAGCGGTTTCCGCCGCCGCGTCGCAATCGGCGTCAGGGGCCGGTGTGTTGCGCTCATCGGATAACGAAGACCGTCCGTCGCGCCTCAATTGAGCCGCATCGCTGGGGCTCGTGTGGGGCTGCGAGAGACAGATGATGCGTATTGTCCGCCGGACTTTTCTTGTTTCGACACTATCGGCGGTCGCTGCCCCTGCGGTTCTGCGTCTCGCCCGTGCCGATGCGCCGCAACTCACGCTCAAGCTGCATCATTCGTTTTCCTCGGTGTCGAGCGCTCACGACAAGTTCCTCGCGCCATGGGCGCGCCAGGTTGAGGCGCAATCGGGCGGCCGCATCCGGATTGATTTGTTCCCGTCGATGCAGCTTGGTGGCGCGCCGTCGCAATTATTCGATCAGGCGCGCGACGGCATTGCCGACATCGTCTGGGCGATGCCGAGCACGACGCCGGGGCGTTTTCCGAAAATCGAGGCGTGGGAATTGCCGTTCGTACCGTCGAGTCGTGCGCTGGTCAGTTCCAAGGCGATCGACGATTACGGACGCGCCAATCTGGTGGATGAGTTTCGCGAGGTGCATCCGCTTTCTTTTTCGTGCTCGGATCGTGGCGTTCTCCACGCCAATCGTCCGGTGCGTATCCTCGAAGACATGAAAGATTTGCGGCTGCATGTGCAGACCCGTTTCGCCGGTGATGCAATCCGTGCGATGGGCGCGGTCGGCATACCGATGCCAAATGCACAGCTTCCGCTGGCGATCACGCAGCACGTTGTCGACGGCTGCATCGATCCTTGGGATATAATGCCGGCGCTCAAGCTCAATGATCTGTTGAAGATGCATACCGAGTTTGCCGACGCTTCGCTGAGCTCGACGACCTTCGCACTGGTGATGAACAAGGCGTCGTACGATCGGCTGCCGCGCGATCTGAAAGACGTGATCGACGCTAATGCCGGTCAGTCGGCGGCCGGCGCGGCGGGTACGATGTGGGATCTGCAGGCAAAGATCGTTGCCGACTCGGTGGCGCAGCGCGGCGATCCGATCACCACGCTGCTGCCGGAAGTCGGTCGCGCATTGGCGCAAGGCCACGGAGCCGGTGATCAACGCGTGGCTGAAAACGGTGAAGGATCAGAAAGCCGACGGCGGCAAACTGCTCGCCAGCGCGCACGCGCTTTTGATCAAATACCTCAACGAGCCCGAGCCGCAGCCGGCGCAGACTTCGCAGCCGGAGGAGGTTTCGGAACCGGCGGAGTCGGCTCAGCAACAGCAGCAATCCCAGGCTCAAACGCCTGGGCAGGCTAAAGCGGACACGAGCGCAGCGCCGAAAGCCGATGCGCAGAGCGTCGGATCTGCCCAGCCGGCGGCGTCGACACCTGCCGCTAATCCCGCCGCCAATCCTGCTGGAACGGCATCTGCCACGTCGCCAACGCCGGCTCCAGACAAGCCGCAGACATCGTGGTGGCGCTCATTCTTCGATTCGAAACCTGCACCAGCTCAGGCGCAGCCCTCCGCCGCGACTGCTTCCGCTGCACCGCAGGTGTCGGCGCCGGACCAGCCAAAGACGTCGTGGTGGCGCTCGCTCTTCGGATCGAAATCGGCTCCCGCGGCGGCCAAGACAACGACGCCGGTCGCGGTACAAGCGCCACCGCCTGCGGCTAGTCCGCCGGCTGCCGCAAGCCCGGCGCCAGCGGCAACTGCGCCAGCCTCAACCGCTTCTGTCGCCAATCCGGCTGCTGCCGCGCCGCCGGCCGCGCCTATTGGAAATCCGCCTGTCGTGACACCCGCGCCGGCGCCGGCATCTTCAGCGCCGGTCATGAGTTCAGCGCCTATTCCCGCGCCGGTAACGCCGCTCGCAAAGCCCGCAGCCAAGGCTTTGGATATTCCGCTTTAGCTGGATCAAGGATTGAGCGGATAGCCCGGCATCAGATCGTACGGATGCGCCCAGTTGGGAAGCGCCTTCATCCGGCCGAGCCATGCGGCGATGTTTTTGTGTTCGGCGGCAATGTCGAAGCCGAACTCCTCTACCGGGTAATAAAGGTAAGCGCAGAATGAAACGTCGGCGATTGTCGGCCTGTCACCGAGCACGAATGGCGCTTTCGCCAGCCGCTTATCGAGGATCGCAAGGCTGCCATCGATCCGCATTTTCAGGAATGTCATTACAGCCGGATCGCCCGCCGGCTTCGCGAAGTTTTTCAGGAAACGAAAAGGCCCGAGGAAGCCGTTGACTTTCTGATTATCAAAAATGATCCAGCGCAACGCTTCAAGCCGCGCATCTTCATTGTCGTCGGGTTTGAATTTGCCCGAACGCTCCGCCAGATAATTCAGGATGACGCCGGATTGGCTGAGTTTCTTGTCGCCGTGCGCCAGGACCGGCGCCTCGCCCATCTCGTTGACCTCGGCGCGATATTTCGGCGTACGCGTCTCACCACCCTTGAAGAAGTCGACATATATCGGCTGCCAATCGGCGCCGATCAGATTGAGCATCAATGCGGCGCGGTAGGCGTTGCCGGACTGCGCGAAGCAATAAAGCTGATATTCGGCCATGAGATCTCGACTTTGCGCTAATGCGACAGCGTGATGGTGCCGCCGCTGTTGTCCTGACCTTCGAAGTGGCCGCCGGTGTATGACAGCGTTGCGAGCGGCTGGCCCTTATGGTCGTGGATAATCAGGTTGTCGTGCTCGAATGTCCATTTGCGGCTGGTGAAGAAGCTTCCGGGGCAGCCGCCCTCCGGGGCGATCGTGCCTTGCGAGGCGCCAGCGGCGTCGCCCAGCGTCATGAAGCAGCCGCCGCCTGCCGCCGCCGTGAAGTGCCAGCGTCCGCCAAGATCAATCGGTGGCGGCGAGGGTGCGGGTGGTGGGGGCGGAGCCGCAGCGGGCGGCTCAGGTCTGGTCTCGGAGGACGCGCAGGCCGCAAGCCCGGCCAGCAACAGCAACGCGGCGGCGCATTTCGCCACGTTGCCGCGTCCGCGCTGCACGCGTTTTTGCCTCATCCCCACGTCCGGCATTTCAGCAAGAGCCCCACACGCATCTAATCTGCCCTAAAAGAAAGGCGAATCGGGGGCGAGGCGCAAGATGGCATTTGAAGGAAGGTTTCAGGACCGCCGGATGAACCTGTCCCGAACTACGGACATCGAATTTTTCGATCCGGGACCCCTGTATCATGACGGCTGTTCCGTCTTGGGGCATCTTCGCGCATAGGAGCTAATCCGGCTCAACTCGGACCAAGAGCATTATGGATGAGCGGATCACGAGCGTTGATCATCGGTGGATCTCTGGGTGGTTTGTTTGCCGCCACCTTGTTGAGAACGGCCGGCTGGGACGTGCTCGTCTGTGAGCGTGCGCGGGGCGACTTGTCCGGCCGCGGCGTTGGTCTTGGTACCCGCGACGAACTATTTGCAATATTGCGCCGGGCCGGCGCCGCTATCGAAAATTCGATCGAAGCCGCCGTTCGATCGCGCATCTTCCTCGATCGTAACGGTGAGGTGGGCTGCGAACTGCCGATTGCGACGGTGACGACAGCCTGGGATCGGGTCTATCGCGCGTTAAAGAGTGCGCTTCCCGCTGAGCTTTATCGATCAGGAAAATCGCTTGAGTCCTTTGACCAGGCGGCCGGCAAAGTCGTGGCGTTCTTTGCCGATGGATCAAGCGAGGAGGCCGATCTTCTTGTCGGCGCCGACGGGATGAACTCGACGGTTCGCCGCCGGTTCTTGCCGGACGTCGAACCTCAGTATGCCGGCTATGTCGCCTGGCGTGGCGCCGTGACGGAGATGGAGGTCCCCTCTGCTTATCGCGAAGGGACTTTCCATCACATGAATTTCTGTTTTCCGGACGGCGAACTGGCGGTCACTGTTCCCATGCCGCCGTCGGAAGACGGAGGACATTCACCGATGCGAAGTCAGTTTAGCTGGTTTCGCCCGGTCGACCGCGCCACGGAATTGCCGTTGCTGTGTACGGACACCAATGGGCACTGCCACGGCGAATCGATCCCGCCACCGGCGATCCGGCGTGAATTGCTTTCCGAGCTGCGGGCGGACGCCGAAATAAAGCTTGCGCCGCAGGTCGCGACGATGGTGACGCGGACACCTCAGATCGTCTTGCAACCGATCTACGATCTGGAATCGCCCAGGCTCGTTTTCGGCAATGTTGTTCTGCTTGGCGACGCGGCGTTTGTGGCGCGGCCTCACGTCGGCACTGGCGTCACTAAAGCCGCGCTTGATGCCCAATGCCTGGCGGAGGTGCTGCACAAAGGCGGCAACGTCGGCGAGGCATTGCACCGTTACGACGTCGAGCGCCGCCGCTTCGGCAGTTGGCTGGTTGCTCGAGGGCGATATCTCGGTGCCTATCTCTCAGCGCAGCACAAACCGCGAGAAGAGCGGCGTGGCCGGGAGCTCGATCGAAATCCCGAGGTTTTCATGCGGGAATTTGGTGGGGCTGGAGTCCTCGCGCACGAACCGGCGGATGCGTCGCGCTGGTCTTGAGCAGCTTTGGCGTCAGCAATCGCGCGGAAGCCGTCGCATGCGCTCGCGACGCTGGGTTTGGCCGTAACCTGCTTCGTGCGTAACGGCGCTCAGCACTGTCACCGCATCGTCGGAATGACGAACTCGGCGCCTTCCTTGGTGCCGGACGGCCAGCGCGCGGTTACGGTTTTGGTCTTGGTATAAAACCGGATCGAATCCGGACCGTGCTGATTGAGATCGCCGAAGCCCGAGCGTTTCCAGCCGCCGAACGTGTAATAGGACAGCGGCACCGGAATCGCGAAATTGACGCCGACCATCCCGACTTGCACGCGGCTGGTGAAATCGCGTGCGGTGTCGCCGTCGCGGGTGAAGATGGCGACGCCGTTGCCGTATTCGTTCTCTGACGGCAGCCGCAGCGCCTCCTCGTAATCCTTGGCGCGGACCACCGACAGCACCGGGCCGAAGATCTCTTCCTTGTAGATCGTCATGTTCGGCGTCACGTCGTCGAACAGGCAGCCGCCGAGGAAGTTGCCTTTCTCGTAGCCCTGGAGCTTGAAGTTGCGGCCGTCGACAACAAGTTTGGCGCCTTCCTTGACGCCCTGATCGACATAGCCGCGCACTTTGTCGAGAAGCTGCCGCGTCACCATCGGGCCGTAGTCGGCCTGCGGATCGCTCGAGGGACCGATCTTGAGGCTCTCGACCCGCGGGATCAGCTTTTCGATCAAAACATCCGCGGTCTTTTTACCGACCGGAACGGCAACCGACACTGCCATGCAGCGCTCACCTGCCGAACCGTATCCGGCGCCGATCAGCGCGTCGACCGCCTGATCCATGTCGGCGTCCGGCATCACGATCATGTGGTTTTTGGCGCCACCAAAACACTGCACGCGTTTGCCGTGCGCGGTGCCGGTCGCATAGATGTATTCGGCAATCGGCGAAGAGCCGACAAAGCCGATGGCTTTAACCCGCGCGTCTGTCAGCAGCGTGTCCACCGCTTCCTTGTCGCCGTTGACGACGTTGAGCACGCCGGCAGGCAATCCTGCCTTTAAAAACAGCTCGGCAATACGCATCGGCACCGAGGGATCGCGCTCGGAGGGCTTGAGGATAAAGGCGTTGCCACAGGCAATCGCGGGCGCGCATTTCCAGAGCGGTATCATCGCCGGGAAATTGAATGGCGTGATGCCGGCGACAACACCGAGCGGCTGGCGCATCGAGAACAGATCGATACCGGGACCGGCGCCGTCGCTGTACTCGCCTTTCATCAGATGCGGGATGCCGCAGGCAAACTCGACGACTTCGAGTCCACGTTGAATATCGCCCTTGGCGTCGGGAAAGGTTTTGCCGTGCTCCGACGACAGCAATCGGGCCAGATCGTCATACTCGCCCTGGATCAGCTCCAGGAACTTGAACATGACGCGGGCGCGGCGTTGCGGGTTGGTCGCGGCCCATGCCGGGAATGCACTTTCGGCATTGGCGATCGCCTTCTCCATCTCCGACTTACTGGCCAGCGCCACCCTGGCTTGGACCTCGCCGGTATTGGGATTGAATACATCGCCAAAGCGCCCGGACTCCCCCTTCACCTCTTTACCGCCGATGAAGTGGCCAATCTCACGCATGAAAGCTCTCCTTGGGAATCCGGCAGGTCTAAGACGGCAGGTCTAGCCGAAAGGTCTAACGCCTTGTTGGTCGCGCCATTGTGGGGCTTTTTTCCGCGGCGGTCACCGGGCTCGTTAGCGCACCTGTTCGGGCGATTTCCTGCCGGCCGGGCGCGGTGTGAAGCTTAAAAGTTCCCTCAAGTAACCCTCCCTTAAGCGCACCAAAGGTACGGTGTTAACCGGCTCGTTGGGGCCGTCGTGCGCGTGGTGGGAGCGAGTTAGATGGACATTGCTACAGGCCTCGGCCTGGTTGGCGCTGCGGGCGTGCTTTGCACCATCATGCTCATGGGTGGCGGCTTTGGCATGTTCTACAGCGACCACGCCATCATCGTCATTTTCGGCGGCTCATTTGCCGCGACATTGATCCGCTTCCCGCTGGCCACCATCATGCACGGTCTGCCGGTGGGCATGAAATACGCCTTCACGCTCCGTCGCATCACGCAGCGCGAGCTGGTCGATGAGATCGCCGGCCTGGCCGAGATCGCGCGCAAGCAAGGCCCGATCGGACTGGAAAAAGTCGAGATCGAGGACACGTTTCTTGCCAAGGGCATCCGCTTCGTTGCCGACGGTTACGACGCCGACTTCATCCGCGATAATCTCGAGCGCGACCGGGATAACTTCCTCACGCTCCTTGATGAAGGCCAGAAGATCTACCGCGCCATCGGCGATTGCGCGCCCGCCTTCGGCATGATCGGAACCCTGCTCGGAATGGTGCAGATGTTCGCCAATATGACCGATCCGTCCAAGCTCGGTCCGTTCATGGCGACGGCTCTCTTGGCGACGCTCTACGGCGCGGTAGTGGCGAATATCGTATGCCTGCCGATCGCGGACAAACTGCATGGCAAAGTGGCCGATGAAGAGATCAACCGCACTCTCATCATCGATGGCGTGTTGATGATGCGCGATTCCAAGAGCCCCGCCTTGGTGCGCGAGATGTTGCTGGCCTACCTGCCGGAGAAGCATCGGGATGAGGCGCCTGCTGATGCCGAGCCGGTTCCGGCCTGACGGTCCGGCGGGGCGGATAAGCCATGGCACGGATAATCATGGCTCGGCGTAAGGAAGCACACGGCGGCGGCCACGGCTGGTTCGTCACATTTGCCGACCTGATGGGCTTGCTTGTCAGCTTCTTCGTGATGCTGGTCGCGTTCTCCAGCCAGGATCAGCAGAAACTGCAAATCGTCGCCGGTTCGATGCGCGACGCGTTCGGCACGCAAAACAACGTGCGCTATTCGGGCATCGTCGAGATTGATGGCTTACCGACGCGGCCCAAGTTGAAGAACGCCGCGCATATCCAGCCGGAAGACGCATCAGCCACGCCGACGCCCGACGAGAACGATCACAACCGCGAATTCGGCGCGCATTTCAAAAACGATCAGGCCTTCGCATTGGCTGCAGCTTCGCTGCGTCAGGCCATGCAGGACATGCCGGAACTCACCGAGGCCTCCAAGCACATCATGGTCGAAGAGACCAAAGAGGGGCTCAACATCGAGATCGTCGACCAGGACGGCCGCTCGATGTTCCCTGAAGGCTCCAAAGACCCGTATGAGCGGACCCGCGCCATCCTCCAGAAGCTTGCCGTTCCGCTTAAGGCAACGCCCTATCGCGTTTCCATTACGGGCCACACCGCAGCCTCCCGGATAACGCCGCTGCCGGGCTATGGGCCTTGGAACCTCTCTGCCGATCGCGCCAACGTGGTGCGCGAAATCCTGGAAGAAGAGGGACTGCCTGAGGCAAACTTCTACCAGATCGCCGGCAAGGCGGACACCGACCCGTTATTTCCTGACGACCCCTTTATGGCCGCCAACCGCCGGATCACAATCACGCTGATGCGTGAGGCGCCGCCGGTTCCACCGGGCCTGAAGCCTTAAGTCGCCTGCAGAATTAAGCTCGATTCGCACCGCTACGGCCCTTGTAACGGGTTTGCGGCATAGGCACCTCAGCCGGCACCCGAGGGGCGTTGGCGGTTCGTTCTTTTGCGATTGTGTGACACTCACCGCGCCGGAAAATGGCGCGATGTCGAGCATGACTCTCCTGTCGGGACGGTGTATAGGCGCTGCCCTGCATCCGTTCTCGGGGCAGCAGCAGGAGCAGGGCGAGAGCCTGTTTCATCCTTCATGGCAGAAAGCGTGACCGCTCCTATCGGGAGCGAAACGCCGGTGGACGGCAGCGTCGGCGCACGTTCCGGCGCCGGCTTCTGGGCGCTTGCGCTGGGCAGCATCGGTGTCGTCTACGGCGACATCGGTACCAGCCCGCTCTACGCGTTCCGCGAAGCCATCATCGCTGCTTCTGGTCCGCACCACTATGAGGCGTTGCGGCGCGGCGAGGAAACTCTGGCGCGTGGCGACGTGCTGGGTGTGGTGTCGCTCATCTTATGGGCGCTCTTCATTATCGTGACGCTGAAGTACGTCGTGCTCTTGCTGCGCGCCGATAATAACGGGGAGGGCGGCACGCTCACCTTGATGGCGTTAGCGTCGCGCGCGGTCGGCCGTCATACCAAGGCTGCCGCATGGGTCGCGCTGCTCGGCATCGTCAGCGCCGCCCTGTTTTATGGCGACGCGGTCATCACGCCGGCGTTGTCCGTGCTGTCGGCGGTCGAAGGTCTCGACGTCGCGACGCCGCGATTTCACGATTATGTCGTGCCGCTGACGATTGTGATCCTGGTGATCCTGTTCGCGTTTCAGTCGTGGGGAACGGCGAGGGTCGCGGCCTTGTTCGGCCCGATCATGGTGGTGTGGTTCATCGCCATCGCCATTCCCGGCGTCATGGCGATCATGGGCGATCCGGGCATTCTGTGGGCGATCTATCCGTTCTACGGCGTCTCCTTTCTTTTGCATCACGGCATCATCGGCTTGTTCACACTTGGCGCGGTGTTTCTCGCCGTCACCGGCGCCGAAGCTTTGTACGCCGACCTCGGCCACTTCGGCCGCGGGCCAATTCAGATCGCCTGGATCGCGTTGGTCTTGCCGTCACTGGCGCTCAATTACCTGGGGCAGGGCGCACTGGTGCTCGCCAATCCAAAGGCGATCGAAAATCCGTTCTTTCTGCTCTATCCCAAATGGCTGCTGATGCCGTCAGTCGTCCTGGCAACGGTCGCGACCGTGATCGCGAGCCAGGCCGTGATAACAGGCGCTTATTCGCTGAGCAGCCAGGCGATTCAGCTCGGATTGCTGCCGCGGCTCGAGGTTCGTCATACCTCGGCGCAGCAGGCCGGTCAGATTTACATGCCGCGAGTGAACGTGCTGCTGCTGATCGCGGTATTGCTTCTGGTGGCGTTGTTCCGTTCTTCCAGCGCGCTTGCTTCCGCCTACGGCATCGCAGTGACCGGCACCATGGTCGTAACCTGCATGATGGCCTTCATCGTGATCTGGCGGATGTGGCATTGGTCCATGCTCGCTGCCGCCGCGCTTATTCTCCCGTTCCTGTTCATTGACCTCACCTTTTTGTCGGCAAACCTGCTTAAGGTCGTCGAAGGCGGTTGGGTGCCGCTGGCGCTCGGCGGCGTGGTGATGCTGGTGATGTATACGTGGCGGCGCGGTACCAGAATTCTTTACGAGAAGACACGGCGGCTCGAGACGCCGCTTGAAGATCTGGTGCGTATGCTGGAGCGGAAGCCGCCGCAGCGCGTGCCAGGCACCGCGGTCTTCCTCACCAGCGATCCCTCCAGCGCGCCGACGGCGCTGATGCACAGCCTCAAGCACTACAAAGTGCTGCACGAGAAAAACGTCATCATCAGCGTCGAAACCACCCACACGCCGCGCGTTCCGAACAACGAGCGCGTGCGTATTGAATCGGTCGGTTCGACTTTTCTGCGGGTCGTGCTGCGGTTCGGCTATATGGAGACGCCGAATATTCCCCGCGCGCTCGCAATCGCGCGCAAGCTCGGCTGGCAATTCGACATCATGTCGACGTCGTTTTTCCTGTCGCGCCGGTCGCTGCGGCCGGCACCTCACTCATTCATGCCACGCTGGCAGGATCGGCTGTTCATCTGGTTGGCCCGTTCGGCCAACGATGCCACCGACTATTTCCAGATCCCGACCGACCGTGTGGTCGAGGTTGGGACGCAAGTGACGGTTTGATTCGCGGACGCAGCTGACGCAAGCTGTGGTCTGCCCAGGGTTCTATCGACGGTCCCGTCGTCAGGAGAGCGATGATGTCGGATGAAAAGTACAGCGTGCGTGATCTCGATCCCGAAGAAGTGGCCCGCGGCCTTGAAGCCGGCCGCATGGTGCTGGTCGACGTGCGTGAGCTTAACGAGACCGCGGTCGAGCGTTACCCCAACGCGGTCATCGTCCCCTTGTCGGTGTTCGATCCGGCGGAGATTCCTGAGCCGCAGGGCCGCGAGGTTGTGTTTGCTTGCCGCTCCGGCCGCCGCTCGGTGACGGCCTCGCTCGCCGCACAGGAACAGGGTTATCCCTACAGTTCGCATCTGGCGGGCGGGATATTGGCCTGGAAAGCGGCAGGACTGCCGACCGAGAGCTAACGGCCTTAATCTCGTCGATCGGTTACTCGATCAGCCCAAAGCCGATATACTTTCAGTGGCGCGCCAGACGCCACCTGGGAGGATTCAATGAATAAAGCATGGTGCATTGTCGCCGTGGCGCTTTCTGTCGCCGCCGGCGTTCCTTCGCACGCTGCCGATGCCGTCAAGATCGGGGTGATCTACCCGCTCACCGGCAATGCCGCGAGCGCCGGCCAATCAGCCAAAGACGCAGTCGACATGGCGGCCGATATCGTCAACACCGCTCATCCCGAGCTGAAGAATTTGCCGCTGGGTCCAACCGCCGGCTTGCCCAATCTCGGCGGCGCCAAGATCGAGCTCGACGAAGCCGACCATCAAGGCAATCCGCAAGTCGGCCAGCAACAGACGCTGCGTCTGATTACCCAGGACCACGTTGCCGCAATGCTCGGCTCGTATCATTCCTCAGTGACGCTGGTTGCGACCGCCGTCGCCGAACGGCAGGGCATTCCTTTTTTGGTCGCTGACTCTGTGGCGGCCAATATCACCGGGCGTGGCTTTAAGTGGACGTTCCGCACCACGCCATACGCGCCGGATTTTGCCAAAGCCTATGCCCAGTTCCTCACCGATCTGAAGAAATCCGGCACCCGGATCAACAATGTCGCCGTCGTCAACGAGAACACCGACTACGGCACCTCGGTCGCGGCCAGCATTCTTGATGCCGCAAAAGCCGCCAACATCCCGGTTGCGGCGCAAATCGCCTATAACGCGAATAGCTCCGATGTGAACGCCCAGGTGCTCCAGCTCAAATCGACCAATCCGGATGCGGTGATTTTCGTCAGCTATACTTCCGATATCATCCTCTACTTCAAGACGATGAAGAATTTTGATTACCTGCCGCCGGTTATTATCGGCGACGATTCCGGATTCTCAGATCCGAGCTTCATCCCGAATGTCGGCGACTTGGCGCAGGGCGCGATCAATCGGAGCGCCTTCGACATCGGCAAGCCGGGAACCAACAGCTACATTATAGACCAGATGTTCAAGGCCAAATACGGCCGCGATCTCGACGACACCAGCGCACGCTGGATGCAGGGTTTCTTTGTGCTGGCGGATGCGATCAATCGCGCCGGTTCGACGGAACCCGACAAGATCCAGGCCGCGTTGAAAGCGACCGACCTGAAACCCGATCAGCTCATGATCGGCTACAACGGCGTGAAGTTCGACGATACCGGCCAGAATATTCTGGCGTCGACTTTCCTCATTCAGCTCAAAGGCAAAGAATATGTTTCGGTCTGGCCGGCTGATCGCGCAACCAACAAGATCGAGCTGCCGATGAAGGGCTGGCATTGATCGCGGGCGCTTGAGTCCCGAGCGGACTTGCCGCCCGCTTTCTCATCGCCAGCGGCGATGCAGCCAGAGCCATTGCTCGGGATGCTCACGCACCCATCCTTCGATCACCGACGTGATCTTCTGCGTGGTGCCGGCGATTTCGATCCGGCCTTCGGTATCACGGACCGGATCGATAGCTTCGGTGAGCTGGCCCCAAAAGCTGTTGCCGTCGGGCTGGCGCACCATTCGGATGCCGTGGATCGGGCACTCGGTCTGCCGTGCGAGTTGCGCGACCAGAGGGTTGGCGAGGCAGCGGCGCCCGAAGAAAGTCACCTCGACGCCTTTGGTGTAATGCTGGTCGGCCAGCATTCCGACATGGATTCCCGACTCGAGCATGCGCGCGAGTTTCAACGGAGCGTCAAAGGTTGTCGCGACCAATTCGCCCATCAGCGGTTCGCGAAGCTTAACGATGGCGTCGCTGACGGCAGCAATATTTGGCCGCCGAAACAGCGCGGCCGTCTTCAAGCCCGTGATTTTGGCGCCGACACCCGGCAGCTCCCAGTTGGCGATGTGAGCGGCAAAACTGATCGTGGCTTTGCCACTTGCGGCGAGGCGGTCGAACCGAACCTTGGTCTCGTCGTCGTAGACGATCAGGTCAGCCTTGCGCGGCTCAAAACCTTCGACGCCGAAATCGTCGAGATGCGCGAATTCGACAGCGACGCGACCGAGGTTGCCCCATACTCCGGCAAGAATGGCTTCGATCTCGGCGTCGGACATTTCCGGAAAAGCGGCGTGTAACTGCTCCCGGCCAAGCCGGTGTTCCTTGAAGAATGGTCCGATCTTGCGCATGAACGCGGCCGCGAGATTTGCCGTGCGTTTGCGATCGAACCAATGAATGGCGTTGATGAGAGCAACCGCAAGCGTGCCGACGATCGCGTCGAGCACAGGCTTCAAGCGCCGAAACATCAGAAATTGACGATGATCTTGCCGAACACCTGCCGGCTTTCGAGGCGGGCGAGACCGCGTTCGAAATCGGCAAGCGTCACCTCGGTATCAATCACCGGGCTCAGCCCCGATGCCATTTTGGCCAGGCTTTCGCCGATATTGCGGATTGAGCAGCCGAACGAGCCGAAGATGCGATATTGCTGCAAATAGAGCTGGAACAGATTGAAATTGATCGACTGGCCGGTCGTCGAGCCACAGGTGACCAGCCGGCCGCCGCGCTTGAGGCACAACAGCGAGCCGTTGAAAGTATCGGGGCCGACATGTTCGAAGGCGACATCGACACCCTTCTTGCCGGTAAGCTTGCGCACGATGGTTTCGAAGCGATTGGTGCGGTAATTGATGACGTGATCGGCTCCGAGAGCCTTGGCCTTTTCCGCTTTGGCATCGTCGCCGACCGTGGTGATCACGGTAGCGCCGATGGCCTTTGCCATCTTGATGGCGGTGGTGCCGATGCCGGAGCCGCCGGCTTGTACCAGGATAGTCTCGCCCGGTTGGAGCTTGGCATTATCGAACAGCATGTGCTGCACGGTACCGAACGCGACCGGTGCACAGGCGGCATCGCGAAAGCTCACGCCCGCAGGGATCGGGACGACGAGACGCGCCGGCATATTGATCAGATCGCGGGCAAAACCGTCGACGTGGAAGCCCATGACCCCGGCGACGTTCTCGCAGAGATTATCGCGGCCTTCACGGCAGGCTTTGCAGGTGCCGCAGGTCAATGCGCCATAAGCGACGACCCGGTCGCCAGCCTTCAATGACGTGACGCCATCGCCGACAGCAGCGATCTGGCCTGCCGCCTCAACGCCGACGATCAGCGGCAGCTTGCGTTTGGCGAATGCCATCCCGCGCCAGCCCCAAACGTCGATGTGATTGAGCCCAATCGCCTTGATGCGGATTTGGACTTCGCCCGGGGCGGGTGCCGCCGGCGTTGCCGTGTCCAGAAGCTCGATCTTGCGGTCGCTCAGCAGTGTCAGGGCGCGCATCATGCCGCCCGCGGCCGTGAGCGGCTCGTTCAACGCCGGTGTGGCAACGTCGGTCACGCCGGCTCCCGTGTCATGATGAGACACACGTTCTGTCCGCCAAAGCCGAAGGAATTGGATATGGCGCGCCGCACGCGCGTGTCGCGCGCTTTGTTTGGTACGACATCGAGCGTGATCGCCGGGTCCGGCATATTGTAGTTGATGGTTGGCGGGATGCGCTGGTGTTCGAGCGTGAGCAGACTGAATACCGCTTCCACGCCGCCTGCGGCGGTGAGCGCATGGCCGATCATCGATTTGTTGGAGGAGATCGGAATATTCTTGAGGTGGTCGCCGAATACGGTCGAGACTCCGAGATATTCCATTTTGTCATTCTCAGGCGTCGAGGTGCCGTGCGCGTTGATATAGTCGACGTCTTCGGGACCGATACCGGCGTCGGCGAGTGCGTTCTTTACGCAGGCAATGATCGGCTTGCCGTCGGGGCTCGAGCGCGTGCGATGGAACGAATCCGATTTTTCGCCGCAGCCTTCAAGGATACCGAGGATGCGTGCGCCACGCGCTTGCGCATAATCGAGATCTTCCAGGACCAGCGCGGCTGCGCCTTCAGCAAGGACAAATCCGTCGCGATTTTTCGAGAACGGTTTTGACGCCTGTTCCGGCGGATCGTTCTGCGTCGACAACGCGGAGAGGAGCGAAAAGCGCACCAGAGACTCAGGTGTGAGCGAACCGTCGGCGGCGACCGCAAGCGCCGCCTGGCACTCACCGCGGCGTATGGCTTCGACGCCGAGTTGAATTGCGCTGCCGCCGGAAGCGCAGGCGGTATTGAGCGAGATCGGTGAGCCTTCGGTGCCAAAATGGGCGGCCAGATTCTCGCCGAGGATGCCGTATTTCAGCGACTTATGAATATCGCCGAAGCGGGCGTCGCGGGCTACGCTGGTGAGCTCGGCATAACCGGCGTCGTCTTTGAGGCCAGCTTCGTTGGCCATGGCGATACGATAATGCCATTCGATTTCGAGCGGCGGTGCGGCAAAGAACAACGGTCCCGGAAAGCGGCCCTTGCTGCCGATCCCGGCTTCAGCGACGGCTTCTTCGCCGGCCAGCGTGGCGATGCGCTCGGAGAATTCCGCGGGCGACATGTAATCTTTGTAGACATCGTTCACCGCGCCCGCGATCGTCGTGCGCAAACCTTCGGTCGGGAAACGGGTGATGGTCCGGATGCCGGATTGTCCGGCGGTCAATTTCGCCCAGTTGTCGGCTTTGCCGACGCCAAGCGACGAGACAACGCCGATACCCGTCACGGCGACGATGGGGCGGCCGGCTTTATCGCGTTTCGATGCCACGATGTTTCCCTTCAATCGGCTCGTTCTACCAGCGCCAACCCTTCGCCACGCCAATTTCCGACGCTCGTGACGAGAACCTGCGACAATCCTTGCGGACTTTCTCCCGTGTCACCGCTCCCGGCCGGCGCGAATAGTTTGCCGTGCTCGATTGCGGCGCAGGCGATCCCCACATTGGCCAGGAACTGGGTCTCGACCCCATGCCCGATATACGTAGCGGTGTTGCGAACCGGAAGGCCGATGTCCTTAAGAACCGTCAGCTCCCCGGACGTTGCCGGTTCGATGCCGGAGGCGCCGGAAATGACAGCCGCGTGGCTGCGGTCCACCTTGCCGGAGATCGCCTGCCATTGGCCGCGCAATGCGGCTTCGGACTCTCCGGGCTTCCGCTCGTTACGGTCGGCGTAGAGATCGGAAAGTTTTCCGTGTGGCTTGGCACCGCGGGCTTTGGCGTGCTCCGGGCTTTCCAGCACCAGGAAGGCGCCCATCGTGGCAAAGGCGACGCCTCCGGTGGGGCCGCGATCCCATATCGGCGCGAATTTGCCCTGCAGCAAAGCGTGGCCGAGCTCGAAAGCGAGCAGCACATCCCAACGTGCGCCGTTGTAGGAGCCACCGACCAGCGTCAGCTCGCTCTGACCGGAAGCAACGCGCGCCCAGGCAACACGAACCGCATCGAGGCCCGCCGCTTCCTCGCCCATGAATGTACGCGAGGAGCCAACGACGCCATGGACCAGCGAAATATTGCCGGCAAGCAGGTTGGGCAGTTGCGCCAGAAACAGAGTAGGGCGCAGGTCACTCATCAGGCGCTCGTTAAGAAAGGCGCCAGGCGTGTTGGATTTGCGGACACCGGCAAGAATTGCATTATCGGCCGCAACGTCGCGTTCGCCGCCGCCCGCCGCGACGATCATGTCGGTGCGGTCAAGCAATTCGGCGTTGCCGGCAATGCCGGCGTCGCTCAATGCCAGGCCGGCGGCATAGGTGCCGGCGCGTTGCCAGAGCTCCATCTGGCGCTGGTCCGCTTTCTTCGGGATTTGCTTGTCGAAGCTCATCGCCGGAAGCTGATGCACGATGTAAGGAGCGAACGTGTTGTCGTCGTAAAGCGGTGGATCGCCTCGCTCGAGGTGATTCCAATTCGCTTCGATCCCCTCGCCGAGACACGTGAGCAGACCGACGCCGGTGATCCACACCTCGCGGCGACCCGTCACTTCACTGGCTCCTTGAAGGGATATTGCAAGCGCTCAGCCCAGTCGCGGATCGCCTGGCGAAATTTTGGATTTGGATAGGGCAGCATGCGATAGGTGATCTGGGCGTTGCAGACGACTTTGTTGTCACGCAGGCCCTTTATTTCGCCAACAGTGAAACCCGAACCTTCGTGGATCACCTTGCCCTCGAATTCGAGCGCGTCGCCGGGGAACACCGCGGTGCGCATCTTGCCTTCTTTCACACCGGCAAGAATCGGCATGGTATCGAAGTTTACGAGTGCGCTTGCCAGCCATCCGGTGGTCTGCGCCATGCATTCGATCAACAACACGCCAGGCATCAGTGGATAGCCCGGGAAATGGCCTTCGAATACCGGGCTCTCGTCCGCTTTGGGTATCGTACAAGCGGTACGGATAAAGCGTTCGCCGATGTCGACGTCGACGATCCGGTCGAGCATCTGGAAATATTCGAGACGCATCCCGGCGCCTCAGGCGCTTTTGGCGGCGATCAGCTCGTCGATGCGGTCGCTCAGGTTCTTCAGTACGAAGTACTGGTCCGTCGTCGCTTTGCCGTCGTTGACTTCCTGGGTCCACTGTTCGAGCGGCAGCTTGATGCCAAACGCCTTGTCGATTGCAAATGCGATATCGAGGAAGTCGAGACTGTCGATCTCGAGATCGTTAATGGCATGGCTTTCCGGCTTAATATTCTCACGCGGGATGTCGCAAGTTTCCGCAATGATCTCAGCCACTTTATCAAACGTCGTGGACATCAGGCACGCTCTTTATGTCACGGCATGAAATGGCGCCGGCAGTAGACGGCACCGCGAACAGCCCGATGTTTCGCCCGGGCCCCTCAGATCGAACGCCCCGTATAGCGAAGGACGGGTTCAAGTTCAACGGCGGAAGGCCTCGGCAATGTGAGTTACGGGGCGATCTGTGGGGTAGTGTAAGTACCTGTACCGGCTGGCTCTTTGAGCTAGGACACCTTGTCCGGTGCCGCAAAAGACGCCACCATCGGCAGGAACCGCCGACGGATCGCACAACAATGGCGGGACCGGGAGGAAAAATATGCGGCGCTTGTTCTGGCTCGTAGCGGTAGCTGCCCTCATTGGGACGTTCGTGTCGTCGCCTGCCGGCGCGCAGGTTCTCATGCAACGGGATGTGTCGCTCAAGATGGCGCTTAGCATTGCCGAGACGGCAATCGCCGAGTGCGAGAAGGCGGGCAATGATGTTTCGGTCGCCGTTGTGGACCGCGCCGGGCGGCTCCGTGTGTTCCTTCAGGGCGACAAGGCCGCGCCGCACAATATCGAACTCGCGGAGCGCAAAGCCTACACGGCGCGCACCTTTGGCCGCTCCTCGGCGGAATGGGCGGAGCGTACCGCGGCGGGATCGGAACTTGCCGCACAGCGCCAGCTTGAGCACGTCATTGCGCTTCGCGGCGGTATCCCGATCAAAGTTGGCGACGAGACGATCGGCGCGGTCGGTGTCAGCGGATCGACATCAGGCGGCGACGAGGCTTGCGCTATAGCGGGTGTCGCGAAGGTGCAGGATCAGCTCAAGTAGAGCATGATCCGGAAAAGCCTGCCCTCGGACTTGATCCGAGGGTGAACTTCCGGTTTTTCGAAAAGATCATGCTCCAACTATAAATCTTGATCCTGATCCGACTGAGCTTGATCGGATCAGCGCCTACCTTTTCATTGGCAATGCGATCGGCGCGCAATTCTGGCGGCCTTGCATGACGCAATCTTGCGCCTTCTGCATGTCTTCGATGACGTCGGCGATCCAGACCCCGGCGCCGATCAGCACGGTAACGATCATCACCGCCATGACATTCATGAGCATGCGGTGCCGATAGTTGATGTGCAGATCTTCTTGTTCGTATTGGGCGAGATCGTCGGTCGGGTCGGTGTCACCCGTGGTCACGATGGGGCGCACAAGCGGCGCTGGGACCCGGCGGCGCAATTGAAATTGCAGGACCTGTCCCGATCCGTGCACCTCGTCGACTTTCTGCCGGCCTTGAATCACGTCAAAGTCACCCCGCAGCTTGCAGACATTGTAGCGCGTTTGTGATTCGATTTCCTGCGGCATTGCGTACTACTGCGACCGGTCCAGCTCCCCGTGATCTTGCCTAGAATCCAGGCAACCATCATAACGGATCGGCTGCAGGGACGGAGCACTTTTATGAGAAATGTCGCAAGGAAAACGACCGTATGGGGCGCTTCCGTTATATCGGCCTTTTGCTTGGTGCAGCTGGCGCCAACGGCCGCTTCGGCGGCCGATTACGATATCGGCTCGATCCATATCAGCCAGCCATGGTCGCGGGCGTCCCCAAAGGGGGCGGCTACAGGCGCCGCCTACATGACCATCACCAATAACGGCAAAACGCCTGACAGAGTGAGCTGCGTCTCGAGCGACGCCAGCGCCGAATGCCAGATTCACAGCATGACCATGGATAACGGAGTCATGCAGATGCGGCCGGTGGAGGGCGGGCTTGAAATCAAGCCGGGCGAGACCGTGACACTCAAGCCCGGCAGCTTTCACATGATGCTGCTCAACCTCAAGCATCCGCTGGAGCAGGGCAACGATATGAAGGCGACGCTGAAATTCGACAACGCCGGTACGGTCGACGTCGAATACCCAATCGTGGGAATCGGCGCATCCGCGCCGGGCGCTGCTGCAGGGGGCAACGGCGCCATGATGATGCAAGGTGGCGGGATGATGATGGCCCCAAGCAACGGCGGCGCCATGACAGGCCCCAGCGGTGGCGCAATGATGGGCCCCAGCGGCGGCGCGATGGCGCCGACGAACAAGCCGTGATGCGCCGCCGCGGAGCGGTGATCCTTACTTCTTCACTTTGAAGGGCGGCTTGGTGCCCTCCGGCAGCGGGGCCTGGAAGGTATTGAGCGTCATCGACACCATCGCGTAGTAGCCGAGGATGCCGACCAGTTCGACGGTGCCTGCTTCGCCGAGCATCTTCTTCACGCGGTTATAAGCGCCGGTGCTGACGCGCTTCGCCGCGTAAAGCTCTTTGACGAAGGCATAGATCGCCTGCTCGTCCTTCGGCGCTTTCTTCGGCATGCGTCCCGCCTGGATATCGCGGACGGTTTCCGGCTTCACGCCGGCCTTTTCGGCCATTGGCGCGTGCATGAACCACTCATACTGAGCCTTCCAATGCTGCGCGGTGCACAGGATGGCGAACTCCGACAGTCGCGGCTGTACGCTGGTCTTGTAGCGCAAGTGACCGCCAAGCTTCTGTGCAAGCTCGCCGAAAGTCGGCGAATGCAAGTAAATCGCGAATGGACCGGACATCTTGAACTGACCGCGCGGCCCCGCCTTGATGGAGTTCCGCCAAAGCGTTCTGCTCGGCGGTCAGTTTGTTCTGGTCAAGCTTGGTCAGGCGGGGCGACTGCATATCGGCCATGGTTTCCTCTCGAAGGTTTCTCTTGGGAGTTGGACGGACAGAACGTCTCGTCCTTGATGATTGTTGAATAGCGAAGTTACGCGAACAACCGGTTGTGGGCTAGCTAGCGGCGCTTCCTGGTTTTGCTTTTCTTCACCGCTTTCGGTTTTGCGCGTTTGACGGCAACGGCACGCGCCGCCGGCATCAAACCCGCTTTCTCGACCTGGCGCACCCAATAATCCCAGGCGCGATTGGTCGAAGGCGGGCGCTCCTGGTATGCGGCGGTCAGGGTGACTTCACCGGGCGAGAGCGAATCGACGTGCCCATGCGCGATCGCCTGGCTGAGCAACTTGCAATTGTCGGCTGCGAATACCGAGCGGAATGTCAGATTGCGCAGGCTCGTGCCGGCGACGGTTGCGCCATGGCGGCGCATCAGCACCATCCAGTTCGGACCCAGCGCGCGGGCGAGCGAGGCGCCTTCCTCCGGTTTGATGACCAGCATGTTGGTGTCGCCGAACTCGTCGCGCTGATCCCAGAACGGCACCTTGCCGATCACGGCGGCGAGGTGAAACACCGGCACGATCTCGCGCCCGGAAATGGCGAACGGCAGGATGGTGTGGGCGTGGTGATGACACACGGCATGGACATCGGGCCGAGCCTTGTAGATTTCACCGTGGATCACACGCTCGCTGTAAAGCCGGAAATCGGTCGGTTTCACCGGTTCGGAGTCCAGATTGAGTTCGACGATGTCCGATATCTCCGCAAGCTCAGGCGCCCGATGGCGCGGAATGAAATAGTGCGACGGATTGTTCGGGTTGCGCACGCTGACGTGGCCGAAGGCGTCGAGGATTTTCTCGTTGGCGAGAATTCGCGTCGCCACAATCAGTTCGTGAAGCGTGTCGGCGAGACTTTCGGGCATGTTGAACTCCGTCAAAATTTATTTCGCGTGGGCCAAAGTCCGCGCAAGCTTTTGGGCGCTTGTTTTGGCATCATGCGAATGGCGGCGCTAGTCTGCTCCGCGAGGAGTTTCACATGGCTGTGACAGTGAAGGCCCTGTTCTTCGACGTGTTCGGCACACTGGTGGATTGGCGCACGTCGATTGCCCGCGAGACCGAGGCGATACTCAAGCCGCTCGGCTATTCACTCGACTGGCTGGCGTTCGCTGACGCGTGGCGCGGCGAATACCAGGGCGCCATGGACGAGGTGCGTTCCGGCAGGATTCCGTTCTGCAAGCTCGATGTGCTGCACCGGCGCAATCTCGAACTGATCTTGCCGCGGTTCAAAGTCGACAATCTCAGCGAAGCGGAACGTCATGAGCTCAATCTTGCCTGGCACCGGCTCGATGCGTGGTCCGATGTGCCGCCCGGCATGGTGCGCCTGAAGCTTCGCCATAGGCTGGCGCCGTGCTCGAACGGCAACATCTCACTGATGGTCGATCTGGCGCGGCGTAACCATTTGCCGTGGGATGCCATTCTCGGCGCCGAGATTGCCGGCGACTATAAACCCAAGCCGCGGGTCTATCTCGCTGCCTGCGAGGCGTTCGACCTGAAACCCGGCGAGTGCATGATGGTGGCGGCGCACACCAACGATTTGATGGCGGCGGCTGCGCTTGGATTGCGGACCGGCCATATCGCGCGGCCAAATGAGAAAGGGCCGGGACGGGGCGAGACGGCTCCGAGCGATAAAGTGGATATCGCTGCAAACAGCCTTGAAGATCTAGCCGGTCAACTCGGCGCTTGAGTTGCGGGCGTCACGCAGCGTGATGCCAAAACCGATGTTCGCGGGCGCTGATGCGGCTTGCGGCGCGGTTCATCTGCCGTTCGAACAAATTGTTGGTCATCTGTCTGATCAATTTCAGGGCGGCGCTCATTTTCCTGCTCCCCGTTTCTTCTCGTCACGATGGTAAGGTTAACGAGAAGTAAAAGGCTGCGAAGTGACCCAGGTCACAACAATGCGCTTTCACGTAAGTGGTTGAAATTACAAATGTAATGCCGAGTTTATAGGGCGGGATAGTCGGTATAGCCCTTCGCGCTACCGCCGTAGAATGTCTTCCGATCCGCCGGATTGAATGCCGCGCCGTGGTGCAGGCGCGCCGGCAAATCCGGATTGGCGATGAACAGCGTCGCGAACGATACCAGGTCGGCGGCGCCGGCGCGCAACACGTCGTTGGCGCGAGCGAGGTCGTAGGCCTTGTTGGCCATCAATGCGCTGCGCCACATCGGGCGGAAGAATGCTGCATCGAGACGCGGGCCCGGACCTACAGGATCGGAAGGGCCGGGCTCGACGATATGGAGATAGGCAAGTCCCAGCCGATCAAGTGCGTGGACCGCAGTCGAGAACGTCGCCGCCGGATCGCTATCGGAAATATCGTTGAAGGCGAGATTGGTCGGCGACAGATGCACGCCGGTGCGTTCTCCGCCCCACACACCCGCCACCGCTTCCATCACTTCCAGAAGCAGCCGCACGCGATTACTGGCGCTGCCGCCATAGACATCGCTGCGTTTGTTGGTGCTGTCGCGCAGGAATTGATCGAGCAGATACCCATGTGCTGCGTGGACCTCGATGCCATCGAAGCCGGCGGCCTTCGCGTTTTCAGCGCCGGCCCGATATTGGGCAACGATGCTGGGTAGTTCATTGGTCTCGAGTGCTCGCGGCGTGACGTAGGGTTTCATGCCGTCAAGTGTCCATGCCTGGCCAGCCGGCGCGAGTGCCGACGGCGCGACGGGTAGTGCGCCATCCGGCAACAACGAGGGGTGCGAGATGCGCCCGACATGCCAAAGCTGCAAAAAGATCCGGCCGCCGGCAGCGTGCACCGCATCGGTGACAAGCTTCCAGCCTGCGATCTGCTCGGCGCTGTGAATACCGGGTGTGCCGGGATAGCCAAGTCCTTGTGGCGACACCTGGCTCGCTTCAGCGATAATCAGGCCTGCACTGGCCCGTTGCGCGTAATGGGTCGCATTCAGCGCTGTCGGTGCGTTACCCGGTCCGGCGCGATTCCGCGTCATCGGCGCCATCACGATGCGATTGGGCAATTGCAGCGGTCCGAGACGGAACGGCGAGAACAGGTCGATGGTACTCATGGCTCAGTTCTGGCTTATCAAGCCTGACTTTTCAATTCGGCTATCAGTCGAAATGCAAACCGCTTTTCTTGACGACAGGTTGCCAGCGCGCGGCCTCGCTTTTGATATAGGCGGCGAATTCCGCCGGCGTGCTTGACGAAGGAAACAGCCCGACAGCGTCAGCACGCGCCTTGATGACAGGATCGTTGAGGACTTTTGCGGTCTCGTTCTGGAGTTTGTCGACAATCGGGGCCGGAGTGCCATGTGGCGCAACAAGACCGAGCCAGACGGAAAGATCGCCCAAATGCAATCCCGCCGCGTCGTCGAGTGTCGGCAGGTCAGGCAGCGCGGGAAACGGCCGCGTGTCGAGTTTTGCAAGCGCACGTAAATCGCCGGATTGTATAAGCGGCAGTTCAGCCGACGGTCCGTCGATTCCGAAATCGACACTCTTGGTCAGCACGCCATGCGCGACTTCGGAGCTGCCATTATAGGGGACCAAAACGGTGTCGATCCCCGCGGCATCGTTGAGCAGATAGCCCTGGAGCTTGGTCGAAATCGTGCCGGCGCCGTAATTGAGTTTGCCCGGTTCGCTTTTGGCTTTGGCGATCAGGTCTTTAACCGATTTGAGATCGCTCTGCGCATTGACCACGAGGAGCCCGATGGTCTTTGCAACCAGCGTGATCGGTGCAAAGTCGGCAATCGGATCATAGGGCAGCGCCTTGTAGAGAAATTGATTCATCACCAGCGTTGAATCGATCGCCATCAACAGCGTGTAGCCATCGGGTACCGCTTTCGCGACCACTTCCGCGCCGATCACCGTGTTGGCACCGGGCCGGTTCTCGATCACGACCGCCTGTCCAAAATCGGCACTCATCTTGTCGCCGATCAGGCGCGCCAGCACGTCCGATGGCCCGCCGGCCGGGAAGGGCACGATCATGTGGATGGCGCGCGTGGGATACGCATCCTCGGCGCGGACCGGCACAGCAGCGAGCAACGACGGCAAAATGACAGCAACGAGTTGGAGTGATCGCATATGTCCCCCGGCCACAATCTGACACAGCCCGATATTGGCGTCTTTCAACGCGTTTTCCCAGAGCCTGTAACGCGGCTGTTGCGTTTTACGACTGCAACGTTTGGGCAGTGGGCTGCGCTCCCACCGAATTCGTGGTTACGGTATGGTCTGGCGGCCCAGTGATCCGCCGCGCTAAACTTACCGGAAACGACCGAGGGAGCCGGATGCCTGCGTATTAGCGCAGCGTTCACACGCGCGGGAGAGATCATGACAATTCAGCAGAATACCGATCGTATTCAGACGACGCATATCGGCAGTCTGCCGCGGCCGCACGTGTTGCTCGATGTGATGAAGGCAAAATACGCCGGTCAACCGTATAATCAGAAAACCTACGACGATATGGTCGCCGAGGCTGTCAAAGAGGTCGTCCGCAAACAGGTCGAGTGCGGCATCGACATTGTCACCGATGGTGAGTTCTCGAAGCCGGGCTTCTTTACCTACATCCAGGAGCGGCTCGAAGGCTTTGAACGGCGGCCTGACCAGAAAATGAAACTCTTCGCGCAGGAAGTCGCGGCATTCCCGGAATACTATGCGGAGTATTTCAAACAGGCGATGATGGGCGGCGCGATCGTCGGGCTGGCGCCGGTGGTTTGTATCGGGCCGGTGAAGTACCGCGGCGAAGAATTCGTCAAACGGGATATCGAGAACGTCAAGAAAGCCGCTGCCGCGGCCGGCGTACCCGATCAGCACGTCTTTCTGCCGGCCACCGCGGCATCGGGCGTTGGCATCAACGAGTACTACAAATCCGACGAAGAATATTTCCACGCATTGGCTGGCGAACTCGCCAAGGAATATCGCGCCATCACCGATGCCGGCATTCTGTTGCAGATCGATGACCCATTCCTGCCGGATATTTTCTATGAGCCGGATCTCGATCGTGCGCAGATGCAGCGCCGCGCAGAAATATATGTTGAAGCCACCAACACCGCGCTGAAAGGTATTCCGCCGGAGAAAATCCGCTTCCATACCTGTTACGGGATTAACGAGGGACCGCGGCTTTATGAGGCCGCGCTATCCGACATCATCGAATATGTCCTCAAAATCGACGCCGGCTCTTATAGCTTCGAGGCTGCGAATCCGCGCCACGAGCACGAATATCATCTGTTCGAGACCGTAAAGCTTCCAGAAGGCAAAGTCCTCGCGCCGGGGATGATCACTCACGCCAGCAACATCGTCGAGCATCCGGAATTGATTGCCGAGCGCATCGTGCGTTTCGCCAAGCTGGTCGGCAGGGAAAACGTCATGGCGGCAGCAGACTGCGGTTTCTCATCGCAAGCGCTGTACCGGACCGAGGTGCATACGACCGTTGTGTGGGAGAAGTTCAAGGCATTGCGCCAAGGCGCCGATCTCGCCACTAAACAACTGTGGCGATGAGGCAGGTTCGCCGGCTTGCGGTCAGGCTTCGGTAGAATGGATAATACAACCACAGTCAGTCGAGGAGAAACCGTGAACGCTCCGCAAGTTGTCGCGCGCGATGGGTCGCTAGCCGCCCGGCGGGCAATGTATTCGAACAACAAGCTGCAAATCGGTCTGTTCGGGGCCAATTGTTCGTCGGGACGCGCGGTGACGCTGGTGCCGGAGCGGTGGTCGGGCAATTGGCCTGACAACAAACGGCTGGCGCAGATGTCCGACGATGCCGGCATCGACTTCCTGCTGCCGATCGGGCGCTGGAAGGGCTACGGCGGCGACACCGATTACCAGGGCACCACGCTCGAGACGATAACCTGGGCGACCGCGCTTCTGAGCGCGACCAAGCGCATCACGGTGTTCGGCACCGTGCACGCGCCGATTTTCAATCCGGTGGTTGCCGCCAAGGAAATGGTCACCGCCGATCATGTATCCGAAGGCCGCTTTGGCCTGAACATCGTTGTCGGCTGGAACGAGGACGAGTTCGACATGTTCGGCGTCTCGCAGCGCGAGCATTCCGACCGCTACGAATACGCCCAGGAATGGATCGACGTCATCAAGATGATCTGGTCCGACCGGGAGGATTTCGACTTCGACGGCAAATATCTTCACATGAAGAAGATACGCGGCAAGCCGAAGCCGTATGGCGATACGCGGCCGGTAATCATGAATGCCGGCGCTTCAGCGACCGGGCAGGCGTTCGCGATCAAAAACTGCGACGCGTTTTTTCTTCAGGCCTCCCGTACTTCGCTCGAGGAGACCCAGAAGAAGGTTCGTACAGCGCAGACGGCAGCCCGCGAGCAGGGCCGCGAGATCGGCTGTTACACGGTGGGCGTCGTCACTTGCCGGCCGACCAGGAAAGAGGCCGAAGAGTACTTCCACCATTGCATCGTCGAGCGCGCCGATTGGAGTGCGGTCGATCTTATCCTGGGCAAGAAGAACATCTCGCCACAGACTGTGCCGATGGAAGAATTCCTCAAGCAGCGCGCCGGCTACGCGCAAGGCATGGGCGGCCTGCCGATTGTCGGCGATCCCGATCATGTCGCGGCGCAGATTGCCGATCTGAGCAAGGCGGGCCTGACCGGTATCGCCATTTCGCTGGTCAATTATATCAATGAATTGCCGTACTTCTGCGATGAGGTGATCGGCAGGCTTGAACGCATGGGGCTTCGCGAGAAGCCGCGCACTTGAGCGGTTGATTCGACCTTTCGTATCGGATTTCACAGAACATTTTTGCGCGTTGTGCGTTGTCTTGGGCATTTGCCCCAGGAGAACGTTATGGCGAAATCGAAATCCGACGACATTAATATTACCCGCGACCGGCTTGCCGAATTGCTCAACGAAGACCTTTCCCGCGAGTATCAGGCGATAATTGCTTACGTGAACTATTCGCAGGTGATCAAAGGCGCTGCATACATGGATATTGCGGACCAGCTCGAAGTTCATGCCAAACAGGAGCTCGATCATGCACTGGCGATCGCGCGGCAGATCGACTACCTGGGCAAAATGCCGACGGTAACGCCGAAGCCGGTTAAAACGTCGGAAAAGGCCGAAGAAATGCTTCGCTTCGATCTCGATAATGAGAACGAGACCGTGCGCAACTACCGCGATCGCATTCGCCAGTGCGAGGCGCTTGGGGAATTTGCGATTGCGGAGCAGATTCGCAAGATTCTGGCGCAAGAACAGGATCACCAGATCGATCTTGCGACCGCACTCGGTGTCGACGTGCCGGATATGAGTAAAAAAGAGAGCTAAAGAGAGCTCATGAAATCGCAGAGGACATGAGCGGAGACACGCTAAATCCTAGCGGTCGGTCCAGCGAGATACGGCCAGCGGCGACCGCGCGGGCCCAGCGGGCGGTGGCCGGTAATCCGCCGAAGGAAAAGAAATGGATGCCGATACCTTGGGGTGCGGCGTCGGCGAGCGTTTGGATGATTTGGTCGGGCGCAGCCTGGGCAAACACTCCGCGGATCAGACCGGTTCTTCGTACCAGGGTCTGTGCCGAGGCCTGCACGCCGCATCGGCTGGCATAACGTAGAAGCGTTCCGATGTTGGCGGGACCGGTGAGCCCAATGCGGATCGGTTGATCGACGCCCGAGTCTTCGGAGCTTCTCGACATAATCGAGGATAGCAGGCGAGTCGAAGCAGAATTGGGTGACGATTTCGATCTCGATCCCCGTCGCCTCGGCCGCCGCGATTTTCTCCGACAAGGCGCGGATCAGTTGATCGTCACTGATCCGCGCATGACCTTGCGGATAACCTGCGATGCCAAGCGTCCGGATGCCCCGGCGGCGAAACACTCCGCTGTCGATGGCGTCAATGGCGCTGCGGAAAGGTCCGCAGGCTTCGCGATCGCCGGCGATGACGAGAACGCGCTGGACGTTCGCCTCGCCATTCAGGCGCGCCAGAAATTCATCAAGCGCACCGGTGCTTTGGAAATTGCGAACCGCGACGTGCGGAACCGGCTCAAAGCCGGCGGCGCGCAGCCGCGTTGCTGCGACAGTTATTTCTTCGGCGGCTCTGCCCGGCACCGCGCTGATATAGATGCGCGTACCGGGCCGCAGCCCTCGAAGCGCCGCGATATCGGCATCTGTCGGCCGCGTAGCCTCAAGGGAAAATCCTTGAAGCAGCCCGGCAATTCGTTGCACCGCGTCTGGGGTCTTTTCAGCCAGTACCGGTGCGAGTGCGGCCATCGCGGCGCTCAGGCGCGTCTACGTGAAATAACGTAGGACTCGTCGAAGAACCACAGTCCGCCGCGCTCACGCAGCACTTCACGGGTGGCGTCGAGATAGCGGCCGTCAGCCACCACTTCACCGAGCCGGTCGTCCTCGACCTGCGCCACGTAGATCGCGGCGTTCCAGGCGGCGAACAGGGTCGACGTCCCGATCGATTCCGAGATTTCCGACGGCAGCGTGTGCATCTCATAGCGGAACAGCGACCGGTTATCGGCATAGGCATTGAAGTTGAGTTCGCGTCCGGCGGCGCCAAGGTCCTGCTTCACTGTTTTGAGGATCTGATGGCGGTCGTGGATGAAAGGATGGTCGCCTGGCCACACCTTCTGGATGATTTCCATGCCCGGATCGTTGCCGTGCGAATGGATCGCGATCAGCCGGCCGCCCGGGCCGAGCGCGCGCGCCAACGGGCCGATCACGCGCTTGGCCTTGAAGTCGAGGGAAGCGCGAGCGCGATACGGCTGCGACGCAATCACAAGATCATAGTTGGCGACGGTGCCGCCGGGCTTCGGGATGATCGGATCGAGCAGGAAGCGATGGTCGTCGCGATAGAGCACCAGCACGACCGGACGCTCATAAACCGGATTACCGGTGCGTGCGCTGACGCCGGCTTTCCAATTCTGCCCAAGGAAGCCCTCGAGACCAATGATCTGTTCTTCGAACGCGTGGGCCGAATTGCCGACCAGCGGCAGTTCATGCCAGACCATGCTCGACGCGGCATTCAATGATTTCACCGCAAGCCACGGCGCGTCGGCATAGGCCATGTTGGTCAGCACCAGCACCGTTGCCGGATGCTCGAAAAAGCGGTCCGACATTTTCTGCAGCGTGAGCCGGACGTCCTCGAGGCTGATTTCCTTGCCGACCGTGTAGAACGGCATGTGCGGGAAGCGCGCGTGCATGGCGCGCATCACCCGCACCAGGACCGAGCCGTCGCCGACGCCGGCGTCGAACACACGAACAGCCGGCGGGCGAGGGTGGATATGCGCGAGCTCTTCGGAAACCCGGTGTGCGACTTCCCATTTCTCGCTGCAGGTGTTGACGAACAGCAGATACTTCTGCCGGTTATCGAAAAAGCGGAAATTGCGCTGCGGGCTGTCGCTACTCGCCGGTGTCGTCGGCATGGTCAGTGAAGGAACTGGGGTCACAGGTCGCGGCTCCCGTGCTCGTTCGATAATTGTCGGCCGTTGGTCCTGTCCGGGATTGGCGGCCATGAAGCCGTGGATGCGGTCGAGAGTGTCAGTTGTGATCCGGCCGCCGTTGCGCAGCCGCGCGGCAAGTTTGCCGTCGTTGACTGCGCGGCGTCCGAACGTGGACTCGGCAAGTCCTGTTTGACGGCAGTAGTCCGAAATTTCCTGGAGGAGTTCTTGTGCGTTCATCGCACGCTCCTGACATTTCCCCGATGACGCGCGTTTTTGCGCTTTGGTTCTTGCTCACAGCGAACCAAGTCGAGTGGTTTCGGTCAACCACAAAATTGCCCAATATAATGATGGGCAAGATGATGGGAATATCGAATAAATCAAGCTTTAGTGGCCCTATATGAGAACGGTCTGCCCATCGGCGTCTTATCGCATTGGGTGATATTGGGATTTTGCCCACTTTTAGTGGGCAGACCTGAGAGCGGAGCCAACGGCCTGTTTTGCTTGGGAGTTCCGGGCTACGTTCCGGGACAAAGATGAGGGAGGATCATGCCGCGTTTTGCCGCCAACCTTGGCCATCTCTTTACGGAGCGACCGCTCATGGAGCGGTTTGCCGCGGCTGCAGCTGCCGGGTTTACGGCGGTCGAGTTGCAATTCCCCTATGACGTCGCGCCGTCGGCCGTGAAGGCCGAACTGGAAAAGCATGGACTTACCCAGCTTGGCGTCAACACGCCGCAAACCCCGGAGTTTGGCCTCGCCGCGCAGCCGGGCCGTGAGCGTGAGTGGGAAGCGTCCTTCAAGCGGGCGCTCGATTACGTTGTAGCGATCGGCGGCACCGCCATTCACTGCATGACCGGTGTAGTGCCGCCGGAGCAGCGACCTGCGGCCGAGACGGTATTCATCAGAAATATCGCGCGCGCCGCTGAGCAAGCCGCGAAATCGAACATCACGCTGTTGATCGAGCCGATCAATCCGCGCGACCGGCCGGGCTATTTCATGGGCCGGGTCGAACAGGCAGCCGATCTTATCGGCAAGATCGGCGCGCCGAATGTGCGCATCCAGTTCGATTTCTATCACGTGCAGATCATCTCCGGTGATTTGCTCAAGCGCTTCGAAAAGTACCTGCCGGTGATTGGCCATTTGCAAATCGCGGCGGTGCCGACACGGGGCGAGCCCGACGAAGGCGAGATCAACTATCCCGCGATATTCGAGGCGATCGATCGCTCCGGCTATTCCGGATGGATCGGCTGCGAATACAAGCCGCGCACCCGCACCGAGGACGGTCTCGGCTGGGCGAAACCTTATGGCGTCGTGCCAAAACGGAGCTAGTCATGCGTCTCGAAGGCAAAACCGCGTTGGTTACCGGCGCGGGCTCGGGCATCGGCAAATGCATTGCGGAGACTTATGCGCGGGAAGGCGCGCGCGTCGCGCTCGCCGATGTCAATCTCGAAGCCGCGAAGTCGGCGGCATTGGCGATCGGCAATAACGCCATCGCGGTGCGCTGCGATGTTACGAAGCGCTCCGACATTGATGCTGCGATCAAAGAAACGCTGTCGGCTTTCGGTGGGCTCGACATCCTGGTCAATAATGCCGGCGCTACCCACGTCAACAAACCATTCCTGGAAATCGATGAGGCCGATTACGACCGGATCTTTGCCGTCAACGTCAAAGGCATTTTCCAGTTCTGCCAGGCGATTGTGCCGCATTTCCGCAAGCAGAAATCGGGCGCCATCATCAATATCGGATCGACGGCGGGGATACGGCCGCGTCCAGGCCTGTCGGCTTACAATGCCACCAAAGGCGCGGTGCACCTGTTGACGAAATCGCTCGCGGTGGAATTAGCGCCGGACCACATTCGAGTTTGCGCGATCGCGCCGGTCGCGACCGAAACGCCGTTGTTGCCGTCGTTCCTCGGCCCAGCCGAAGGTCAGCGCGAGAAATTTGTGGCCAGTGTGCCGCTTGGCCGTCTGGCGAAGCCGCAGGACATTGCCAACGCGGCGCTGTTTCTGGCCTCTGCGGATGCCGACTTTGTCACCGGCAATATCGTCGAGGTCGACGGCGGCCGGGCCGTTTAGCTCCGCATAGCCGTTTCCTCACCGCGCCTTGCGGTCTGTAGGAGAAACGGCCATTTAGTTACGTCTTTTCCCCAAAAATCGGCATATTTCGCTCATGACTTCGCCTTTTGGCCGCCGCGTTGGCCCGGCTGTTGCTTCCTGCAAGCTTGGCCTTTGGTGTACTATCCGCTGAAGGGAACGGACGGATTATGTGGGGTCGAAAGAGCAGGGCTGACGCGGCAGCTGTCGCGATCGAGCCGCCATCGCCGCTGACGCAGGCGATGCGCCAGGCGCGCGTTGAAGTTGCCGAGCGCTCCAGCGTTGTCGTCGACCTGCGCGACGCCGAGCTTGCGCGCCTTGAGCTGCTTAACGAGGCTCTGAATCCGTTGTTTGCGGAAATTCCCGGCGATGTCGATCTGTTTGATCGTGGCATCAGCCGGGGCGACACGCCGCGGCTCTGGATCGATTTCAGTTGCTCATGTCGCGATGGGCCGCGACAAGCGTATCTATCGCTTCCTGCTCGATACCCGCGTCGGCCGGCGCGTGCTTACCGAATCTCACGACATTGCGGAAATCGTGCAGGCGGTGACCACGTATGTTGCGCGAAGGCTGGTCGAGCGGCAGCGGGCGCTCGACGAAGATCCCGACTTCATCAATCGCGTCGCGCCGAAAGCTGCTGCCCGAGAATATCGCCGCCGGCGCTGGCGTTCATTCGGTTGGCTGGTGCTGGGCTTTCTGCTCGGCTCGGCGGTGTTGATTGTCACCGCGCTGATTTTCGCGGCGAGCTCTTAGACCTGATCCGATCAAGTCGAATCGGAACATGCTCTAATATAGCGTGCGGCGCTCGGCGTCGCGAAAGCCCCCTTCGGCATCACGTTCGCGCCCGACCATTTCACAGCGCCAGTTTCCCGCTTCACCATCGATATGAAACAGGTTGTAACCGGCGCAGTTTTCGTCGCCGTGGGGCGCGCGAGCTGACGCTGACGGCACACCGACAGCGGGAATCTTGGTCTTTGGTCCTTCAAGCCAGACAAGTGCGCGGTGATGGTCGTGACCATGCAGTAAAAGCTCGGCGCCTTTGTCCGCGAGCACATCGAGAAGGTCTGCGGCATCGACCAGCCGCCGCAGTCGTCGTTTTGGCGGCGTGATCGCGGGATGATGGATCAACACGACGCGGAACATACCCCGTGTTTGATCGAGCAGTTCGAGCAGACGGGCGAGCTGATGTTTGCCGAGCCGTCCCGTCGCCATCAGCGGCGCTGTCGGAACCGCCGTCGAAAGGCCGATCAATGCGACGTTGCCGCGGCGCCGCAGGAACGGAAAGCCGTCCCGGCCATCGTCACCGCGCATATAGTCGCCCCAATAAGCGGCCGGGGAGGGAACGACGCTGCGCACATAGACGTCGTGATTTCCAGGAACCAGCGTGACATCAGTTGGCGAGCCGAGCGTTTGCAACCAGCCGCGAGCGCGATTGTACTCGTCGGCCAGCGACAGATTGACGAGATCGCCCGTCACCGCGATGTGGTCAGGTGTGCCGGCTTTCAGGTCGCGGACCGTCGCCTCGAACACTTCGGGCCGATGCACATGTTTACGACTGCGATGCCAGTTGATCCGCCCGAGTCCGCGCTTGCTGAAAAGCTCCGCGAAGCGTGGGCGGGATGCGAGATGCCAGTCGGACAGATGAGCGAGTGTGAACATTCAATAATGTAATGCGCAATTGGTTACGAATTGCCGATAAGAATGCCTACGGCAAAGACCAGTACACCGCCGACAACAACCTGAAAGGCTGCTTGCAGGAAAGGCGTGTCCATGTACCGCATGCGAATCCAGGAGATCGCCGCAAGTTCGATGGCGACAACAACAAAAGCAAGTGTCGTTGCCGCGGAGAAGTTCGGGATCAGATAGGGCAGGGCATGGCCGAGGCCGCCAAGTGCGGTCATGGCGCCGGTGACTGCACCGCGCACGACCGGCGCGCCGCGTCCGGTGAGCGAACCGTCATCCGACAAAGCCTCGGCGAACGCCATCGAAATGCCGGCGCCGATCGAAGCGGCAAGCCCGACGAGAAACGTGGACCAGGTGTTGTGCGTGGCAAAGGCCGCGGCAAAAAGCGGTGCGAGCGTCGATACCGAGCCGTCCATCAACCCGGCAAGTCCAGGCTGCACGTATTGCAGCATGAATAGCCGCTTCGAGGTCTCTTCTTCGGTGGCGCGGGCTGTCGGCGAGATCTGTTTGCCGAGTTGTTCGGCGAGGTGTTCGTGCTCGTCCTCCGCGGCGGCGAGGTTGGTCAGCAGCGCACGGATTGCGTCATCTTTCGTTGACTGCGCAGCACGCCGGTAGAAGCGCGCGGTTTCGAGCTCCATCTCCTCGGCAAACTTCCGCGTGGCATCGAGCGCCAATGGACGGTTGAGCCAGATCGGCCGGCGCGTGACAAAGCCTTTGACGTCCTGGCGGCGGATCAGCGGGAGAAAGTCGCCGAATTTCTGGCGATGGATCTCGAGCAAGCTGTCGCGATGACCGATCTCCTCCTGGGCCATCTTGTCGTACAATTCCGCCGTATCGGGATAGGTTTCGCGTAATGCATCCGCGAAGGAGCGATAGATGCGGTTGTCTTCGTCTTCATTGGAAATCGCGAGCGCAAGCACTTCCTGCTCGCTTAAGTTGGCAAAGCTTTTCAAGCGTCACCCCGGTTTGAACAGCTATTTGGACAGTATTAGAACTATTCTAATCTAAGATACAGTGGCAAATTGCGAATGAACCTTGACGCTCTTCGCCAACAGTTCGAGCCTTTCATCCGGCGGCTCCTGCATTTTTATTGGCGATTCTCCCGTGGACTGACTGTCGGGGTGCGTGCGGTCGTCGTCGGCAGCGATGGCCGGATATTCCTGGTGAAACACTCTTATGTCGCCGGGTGGCATCTGCCGGGTGGCGGCGTCGAACCGGGTGAAACGCTTGCAACCGCCCTAGCGCGTGAGCTGCGCGAAGAAGGCAATATCGACCTCGTCGAACCCGCACGGTTGTTTGGAATTTATTTTCACCGGCGCGCATCGCGGCGCGATCATGTCGCTATCTACGTGGTGCGATCGTTCGACCAGAGCGCGCCGCCTAAACCCAACCATGAAATCATCGCGCATGGCTTTTATGCGCCTGATGCCCTGCCCGAGGGCACGACGCAGTCGACGCGGATGCGTATCGCCGAAGTATTGGACGGGCGCGCACCGGCGGAGTTCTGGTGAACCGTTGGTTGTATTTTTCTCGGTGACTGAAGGCTTTTAGGTGCCTCGCATGGATCCAGGCGTCCGAGATGAATGGTTGGTCATGTTGCTGTGACGTGCGACAAAATATTTCAACCGCGCGTTTGAAATTTTGAACCCTGACCATGCAACTTCCGACTGATCAGCACGTTAGATTTCCAAGGACGTGATTTCAGCAACAAGGAGAACTTAGATGCGTAAACAACTTTTGGCGCTTGCCGCAGGCGTGGTGATCGGCGCGGCGAGTCTGGTGACGCCGGCTTTGGCGGCTCATGGTGGCGGTGGCCACGGAGGCGGGGGCGGAGGCCACATGGGCGGGATGGGCGGCGGCGGTCACATGGGTGGCGGCGGGATGGCGCATGGCTTCGCTGCGCCCCAGGCCAGAGCAGGAAGTAACTTTGCGGCGCCGCGCGGCAACTTTGCAGCGGCCTCGCCACAAATCCACGGTAACTTTGCGGCGAATAACTACGGACACAACGGCAACTGGAACCACGGCCACTGGAACCACGGCTACGGCGGTGGGGTCTATGCGTTTGGCGGTTACGGACCTTATTACGGCTATGGTCAGGACTATTACGATGATGCCGACGGTTGCCTTCAGCAGGAATACGTCCAGACCGTCTATGGACCGCAAGTGCAGTGGGTAAACGTCTGCCAGTAATCTCCAGGGCTTAAGCTCAAAAGGCTCAAGCTCAACAAGCATGAGTTCCAAGTGCGCCGCTCCGCGAGGGGTGGCGCATTTTTGCGCGGATCAAACGCGCCTCCGCTAGACCTTTGGCAAACGGGATGCTACGCGCGGAACGATGACCGATCTCGCGCTTACGATCTTGCCGGAGACGAAGGAAGATACCGAGGCGGTCGAACGGCTGCATGAGCGGACCTTTGGCCCCGGCCGTTACGCCAAAACCGCCTATCGATTGCGGGAAGACGTCGCGCACTCCCTGGACCTCTCCTTTACCGCGCGTATCGGCACGCTGTTGGTCGGATCCGTATGGTTGTCGCCGATCCGGGTCGGCGAGACCAAGGCCCTGCTTCTTGGACCGCTGACGGTCGAGCCGGCGTTTCGCGAACGTGGTGTGGGCCAGGCCTTGATCGAGCGCGCGCTCAGTGAAGCGCGGAACAAGGGCCATGGGCTGGTTATTCTGGTTGGCGACGAGCCTTATTACGGCAAAACCGGCTTCAAGCGCGTGCCTCCCGGCAGTGCGGCCATGCCAGGACCGGTCGATCCGGCACGTCTCCTCGTCGCCGAGCTGAACGAAGGCGCCTTTGACGGTGTGTCGGGTCAGGTACGCGCTGAATGGGAGGCGCAAACCTAGCGCAATCCGGCTCCCGATGATGTACTGTGCTGCTTAAAATAGCTGCGGTGATACAGCGGTACATGGGGAGTGGTTACGGATGGCGAAGTCCGAGGTTTTCGTCTGCAAAGATATCGAAATGAAGGACGGCGACGTCCGCATCGTCCGTCAGGAGCGTGTCGAGATCGGTGTCTACCGGCACGATGGCTCCTTCTACGCCTACCGCAATCAGTGTTTGCATCAGGGCGGCCCGGCTTGTGAGGGCATTACCCGGGGCAAAGTAGTCGATCTTTACGACAAAGAGCGGCAGTTCCTCGGCCAGACCTACGACAACGATGAGCCGCATATCATCTGCCCGTGGCACGGCTGGGAATACAAACTGAAGACCGGGGAGTGCGCGCCCGACCCGAAGCTCCGGCTCAAGCGCCATGATGTGGTGCAACGCGACGGAGGCGTTTATGTCGTCGTCTGACGTTCTCGACCAGCCAGCCGATGTGCTCGCGCGCGCGACAGAAACGCTTGCTGCGGCAATCGGCGACCCCGATCGCATCCCCGATGAGGAATTGCGCGCGCTGATCGCCAATGCGATCCGCGTCTATGCCGCCAAAGCAGAAAACGACATGCGCACGCCGCTGCCGCCGAACGGCGGTGGCGTCACCGTCACGGAAGCCATGATCGCCGTGACGGATATCCTGCACGCTCTGAATACCCAGTTGTTCGAGCTGAGCATGTGGCAGGCGATGACCGGCAATTGCATCGCTCCACACCAGCGCGTTGACGTACCGCAATCTCGTTAGGATCAAGGGAAATAGCCATGAACGTCGTGTCGCCCATCGTTCGCGATCCCAGTCAGGACAAGTTCGACACCAAGCGCCTTCTCGCGCACGCACACGAGCAGTCCGAGGATCGCCACTACGAAGATTTCATGATCATCGACTCCGATGCGCATCATTACGAGACCGGCTCGTACAAGGAGATCTACCAATACATCGAAGATCCGGTGATGCGCGATCAATTCATGTACACCAAGGGCCAGACTACGCTGCCGCGCTCGACCGGTGGCTTCCAGGAGATGGCCGGACGCATTACCCGCTACGAGCACCGCGGCACGGAGCAGGCACCTGGCGCGAAGCACCGCGATATCGGTGTGACGCTGAAGTGGATGGACTCGATGGGCGTCGACGTCGCCTGCGTGTTCCCCACGCCGATGTTGGGGCTCGGCCTCAATCCGATCGTCGAAGTCGAAGTGCAATACGCGCGCGCCTATAACCGCTGGCTCACCGACCATATTCTGGCGCACGAGCCGCGCATCGTTTCGATGCTTTACCTGCCGATGAACGATCCGGTTGCCGCGCTCAAGATGGTCGAGGATTTCAGCGGCAAACAAGGCGTGATCGGCTTTCTCGTCACCACGGTGCGTTACAAGCCGCTCTACAACAACGTCTATATGAAGCTCTATCGGGCGCTCGAAGAGCGGGGTCTGCCGCTGGCATTCCATGCGGCGACGAATTGGGGCGACCAGAGCATGAACATCACCAATAAGTTCATCGCGACTCACGCTCTGGGCTTTACCTGGTTCAATATCGTCCACATGACGAACTGGGTCGTGAACGGCATTCCGGAGCGCTTCCCGGGACTCAAGTCGATCTGGATCGAGAGCGGGCTCGCCTGGATTCCGTTCCTGATGCAGCGCCTCGATAACGAATACATGATGCGTTCTTCGGAAACACCGACGCTTAAGCGCATGCCGAGCGATTACATGCGCGAAATGTTCTATACCTCGCAGCCGATGGAAATGGTTGGCAATCGCACGATGCTGGAGGAAACCTTCAAGATGATCGCCGCGGAGACTCAGCTTCTCTATGCGTCCGATTATCCACACTGGGACATGGACCTGCCCAGCACGATCCACGATCTGCCGTTCCTGAACCAGCAGGCCAAGCGCAACATCCTCGGCGAGAACGCGCGCAAGTTGTTCAAGCTCGATAATTTCGTTTCGGCGGACAAAATGGCGCGACGTAAGGCGCGGCAGATGCAGGCGGCCGAGTAGGGCGCTTTCGTCTGCGTTGACCGAGCGCAGCTTACCCGGCAACATCCCTCCCTCGAATAAAAATTATCCCGAGGGAGGGGCAACCATGAAACGTATTCTAGACTCTGCTGGCGGCCGGTGTTTGCGCCGCCGTTATCGCCGGTGCTGCGCAAGCCGCGCCGGACGTGTCTGTGAAACGGATCGAATGCGGCACGCCGCAGCCGCCGGTCCCGGTCAACCCGCGTTTTTCCGATACTTTTTCGTACGGCGATCTGAAGCTGCAGTTTGTCTATAGCTGCTATCTCATCAAGCACGACGACCAGTATCTGCTGTGGGATACCGGTCACGCGATGACCACGCCCAAGGTGGCGCCGAAGGTGAGCATCGTCGACCAGTTGGCGCAGGCCAACGTGAAACCCGAGCAGATCAATTTCGTCGGCATCAGCCATTATCACGCCGATCATACCGGTCAGGTCGGTTCGTTTCCGAAGGCGACGCTGCTGATCGGCAAGGGTGACTGGGACGCAATCACCGCACCGAAGCCGGCTGAAGGCGTGAATTTCAAGCCATTCGAGAACTGGATCAGCGGCGGCGGCACGGTTGAGCCGGTGCCGCTCGACAAGGACGTGTTCGGCGACGGCAGCGTGATGATGCTGTACACGCCGGGCCATACGCCGGGGCACCACAGCCTGCTGGTCAAGGCATCATCCGGAAATTTCATCATCACCGGCGATGCCGTGCACTTCCGCGAGAATTACGAGACCGACGGCGTGCCGTCGTTCAACTACGACCGCGCCAAGACAGTTGCCTCTATCGAACGCCTGAAGAAGATCGCGGCGAATTTGAATGCAACCGTCGTCATTCAGCATGACGCGCGCGATGTCGATAAGGTGCCGGCGATCTCGGCGAAGTGACCGCTTCATTCATGAAGTTTTTGGAGAGGGCGCTTCGGCGCCCTCTTTGCTTCAACGCGCGGATCAATAACGCAGGTACTCACGCCGTTCGGTTAGCCACGCCTGTTCGTCCGCGTGCGCTACCGCATCAAGGTCTTGTGGTGTGGCGCGAGGATCATCCACCCACTCGCGTAGCAACGGGCTGCCATTGATGACGTCGATGGCGGGCTTGCCCTTCTCGTACTCGTAAGCGAAATCGCGCCACAGCGGATAATCCGGATACAGGCGCCGGATCGCCTTGAAGGCGAGGGCCTGAATTCGCCACGGTTTGAAAGCGTTGTGGTCGTAGCCTGGACCTTCGGTGTGGATCTGGATGCCGTTACACAGCTTGCCGACGTGCTTGTGGAAGGTGGGTTCGAACCAGCAATCGCGAAGATGACAGCCGCGCAGCCATGACGGCGCGAGGGCTTGCATGTCCTTGATAAGGGGCCGCACTTCAATGTCGGGTGCGCCGAACAGTTCGAGCGGCCGGGTGGTGCCGCGTCCTTCCGAGAGCGTGGTGCCCTCAATCATCACTGTGCCGGCATAGGCGCGCGCCATCCACAAGTTCGGTGCATTGGGGCTGGGATTGACCCAGGTGCGTTCGCCGAGCGGCCAGCCAAACCCGGGTGCGGCGTCGGGCTGCCAGCCTTGCATCTCGATAACCTTGTACTCGACGTCGAGTTTGAGCGTTTTGATGAACCATGCGCCGAGTTCGCCCATCGTCAGTCCGTGACGCATCGGCAATGGTCCGGCGCCTACAAAGCTTTCCCAACCCGCGCGCAGCGTTAGTCCTTCGACCGGCCGGCCGGTCGGGTTTGGGCGATCGAGCACCCACACCGCTTTGCCGTGTTTTGCCGCCGCCTCCAGAACGTAACGCAGTGTCGTGATGAAGGTGTAGATGCGGCATCCGAGATCCTGCAGATCGACAAGCAGGGTATCGAACGTCTGCATCATGGCATCGGTCGGCCGGCGCACTTCGCCGTACAAGCTGAACACCGGAATGCCGTGCACCGGATCGTTGAAATCCGGCAACTCGATCATGTTGTCTTGCTTGTCGCCGCGCAGGCCGTGTTGTGGACCGAACGCGGCGGCGACCGCGATGTCATCGCACGCCGCCAACGCGTCGAGCGAATGTGTCAGGTCTGCGGTGACAGAAGCAGGGTGGGCGAGCAGCGCAACGCGCTTGCCGCGCAGCGGCTCGCGCAATGCAGGTTCGGCGATAAGGCGGTCGATGCCGAATTTCATGACCACTACGCTTTAGAGCATGATCAGGAAAAGTGGAAACCGGTTTTCCGAAAAGATCATGCTCCGCTAGAAAACTAGACCCCGATCCGATTTAACTTAATCGGATCGGGGTCTAGGAGAATTCATACGTAAAGCAATCGGCGCAGTGGAAATCCGGCTTTCCAGGTGCATGCGCCAGAGCCCAATAGGACTTGTTGCCGTTCGTTTCCTCGATTACCGCCGACAGACCAAGACGCCATCGGGTGCTCCGGGCCACATTTGCGCGATCCAGATCCAGGGCAGTTCGCAAAGTAAAGCTGCCGGGGCTGGAGGATGTCTCGATGTTCCGCTCATCGATCTCGGACGCAACCTGCATCCCGCTTCGGTAGCCGCTGAAGCGATAGGCCGCCCATTGTGTCGACGGCGAAAAATTGAATTCGTAGTAGCCGGTGTCGGGCGGGATGCTGAGGAAGGCTTCAAAGCAGGTGTGCCGCCAAAGCTCGTCGGTTCGGGTCGACGCGGCGACCGGCGGCAGGCGCAGCCCGCTTATTTTGCCGGTTACGACATACGACAGCGCGAAAGCGCCGTCCCGTGCATGGACGACCTCAACTTCCACGCTGTTTGCTGCGGAGGAAGTTGAATCGGGATGGAGTTTTAAGGCGAGCCGCATGGCGCCATTGTAGCGGCCCGTCCAGCCAAGAACACGTAGCTCTGAACTCAGCGGCCTTCGCGCGCCCAGGTGCCGGCGAGGCTGCCGATCAGCAGCAGGAGGCCGAGCAGGCCGGCAAATACCGGCAGCACGCCGATGCCGCGCACCACGCTGGCGTCGCGCATTTTCAGGCCGATCCAGTCGTCGCCCTTGAAGGTATCGCCGGAACGTACCGGGATGATGCGCGGCACGTTGAGGCCGTTGCCGTCGTCGAGACGGCGCGAGTCGCCGCCAGTGGCATTGGTGATCGGCGCCAGCACGTCGGTGGTCGAGGTGACTTCGGTGAATTCGCGCGGATTGGCGGGGCCGATATTGACCAGCGCATTAAGCTTGCCGTCGGTCGCCCGCCACAGCCCGAGTTCATCGGCTTTGACGCTCTTCTCCCACACGCCGGGCTCCTTGGCGTCGAGCTTCAGCACCTGGCTGGTGCCCGACGGCGACGTCAGCGTCACATCGGCAACGCTGTCGGCCATGGTCTGCCGTCGCACCACGAGATCGTGGCCGCTGACGTTGAGCCGCAGGGCTTCCTCTTCGAGATCAGGTTCTTTCATCAGCCAGTGCGACAGGCGGCGCAGCAGGTCGAGGTGAGGGCCACCGCCCTCAAAGCCGCGCGCCCACAGCCAGATGTGATCGGACAACAGGAGCGCCACACGGCCTTCGCCCTGGCGCGACAGCACCAGCAACGGCTTCTGGTCCGGCCCCTGCATCACCGTCGTGCCGGTGGTGTTCGTCGTATTGACGATCCGGAACCATTCGCTCCAGTTCGGTGGATTACTGTCGGAGCCTTCGAGACCGCGCGTCACAGGATGGCGCTTGCCGAGATCGGTGAGGGTTGGCCGATAGGCTTCGTCGGTGACGTTGCCGTCCGGCTCGGCCGGCAGGATGGAGTCGAGCGGCGTACGCCAGAGGCTGGTCTGGCTCGCGTAGTCCGGGCCAGCCGCAACCAGAACCGCACCGCCATCGCGTACATATCGATTGATGTTGTCGAAATAGATAATCGGCAACACGCCCTGCCGCGCATAGCGGTCGAAGATGATCAACTGAAAGTCGTTGATCTTCTGCTGGAACAGCTCGCGCGTCGGAAACGCGATCAGCGACAGCTCATTGATCGGCGTCCCGTCCTGCTTTTCCGGCGGACGCAGGATGGTGAAATGAACGAGATCGACAGAGGGGTCGGACTTGAGCAGGTTACGCCACGTGCGTTCGCCGGCATGCGGCTCGCCGGAGACCAGCAGCACGCGCAGCTTGTCGCGCACGCCGTCGATCGACACCACGGCGCGATTGTTGACCGTGGTCAGCTCGCCGCCCGGCAGCGGCGCAGCCTCGATCTCGACGATGTTCGGCCCGCCGTGCGGAATCGGGATTTCTACATTTTGCTGGACTCCGACGGGGACGGTTCGCGTATCGATCACGTCGCCGTCCCGGCGCACCGTTACGTCCGCAGTTCCAGCTTTGACGCCCTGATCCTCGACCTTGAACGTGATGGTCTGCGACTGGCCGACAATGCCGAAGCGCGGCGCTGCAATCAGGGCGACGCGGCGGTCGCGTTCATCCTTGTTGCCGGTGATCAGGGCGTGGAGCGGGGCGGCAAAGCCCAGCGCACTGGCATCGGCCGGCACGTCATGCACGCGCCCGTCGGTCAGCATAATGACGCCAGCGATACGGTCGGTCGGCACGTCGGCAAGAGTCGAGCCGAGCGCGGTGAACAGCCGCGTTCCGTCGGTCTCGCCGTCGGATTGTCCGGCTTCCACGACACGGACATCGAGGTTGGGAATATGGCCCAGGCGATCGACGATTGCAGCGCGCGCAGCTTCGGTCTGCTTGGTGCGGTCGCCGAAATTCTGGCTCGGACTTTTGTCCACCACGACGACGGCGATGGAACTCAGCGGATCGCGGTCCTCGCGAGTGAACGAGGGATTGGCGAGCGCGAGCACGACCAAGCCGAGCGCTATGGCGCGGATCGTCGCGCCACGGCTGCGCGAGACAAACAGCAACAATGCAAGGATCGCGGTGGCGGCGGCAGCCGACCCATAAAATCTGGGCGTTGACGAGAGGGGCGAACGCAATACCGAAGTTCACGCTTGCGCTCCTATTGCCCGAGCCGCTCAAGCAGCGCGGGCACGTGGACCTGGTCGGCTTTGTAGTTGCCGGTAAGCGTGTACATCACGATGTTGACGCCGGCGCGGAACGCGAGCTCGCGCTGTCGCGGCTCACCATCGACCATCGGCAGCATCGGCTGACCATCGGCGCGTGTTGCCCAGGCGCCGGCAAGATCGTTCGAGGTAATGATGATCGACGATACGCCGTCGCCACCGCGTGCCGGCCGGCCAAGGCGATCATCGTCGCCCGCCGCCGGCAGCGCCTCGACCCAGAGCTGACCGGTGTCAAAGCGACCGGGGAAGTCGCGCAGCAGATAGAACGTCTTGGTGAGGACGTGATCGCGCGGCACCGGCTCAAGCTCCGGGAGATCGAGCGACGAAAGGATTTGCCGCAATTCCATCATTCCCGGGCTGCGCGTTTCGCCGCCGGGCCCGGGCGGCGCGGACACGGCGTCACGGGTGTCGAACAGAACCGTGCCGCCATCCTTCATGTAGGTGTCGATGCGTTTGAGCGTGGCGTCGGAGGGGCGCGGCGAACCGGGCGCAATCGGCCAGTAGATCAGCGGGTAAAACGCAAGCTCGTCGTGGGCGATATCGAGCCCGATCGGATCGCCGGGCTCCAGCGCGGTACGCTGCGCCAGAAAGAGCGTCAGGCCGGCGAGGCCGGCTTTGCTCACGTTATCGACGTCGGCATTACCGGTGACGACATAGGCAAGCTTGGTCTCCAGCGCCGACTGCGGAACGTTGCCGACCCGGATATCTTCGGCGTGGGCATGGCTCGCGGAAAGCACCAGAGCCGCAAATAAGGTTATTGAAGCGGCCGCAGAGCGAGACGAGCGCGGTATGCAGCCGCTGGATGCCGCCGCCGAGGAATAGCACCACAATGGTGTCGAGCAGAAACAGCGCCAGCGCCGCAAGCAGGATTGGGCCACGCAAGTCCAGCGGCTCGCTGGTGCGGTAGATCTCAAAGCGCGCGTTGGTGAGAGGTGAGAAATCGAGCGGCGTCAGGCGATCGGCCGGCGCAAGTGTATTCACCGCGAACAGAGCATCGGGCGGTCCATAAAATCCCGGCGGATGGTCGCCGGTAGCGCCGCCGGTGAAATCGGTCGGCACCGGACGCGCCGATGACGGCGGCGCGATGAAATTGCCGAAGCCGTCGAGCACGCGGGTCGGTGGCACGAGTTCATGAGCAGTCTTGGTCTGCCCGTTGGCGGCTTGCGTGACATTTGTCGTGCCGGCGAACGCCACGATGCGCCGGAGCATCTCGACGAACGTGCCGGACAGCGGCAAATTCGACCAGCGGGTATCGCCGGTCACATGGAACAACACGATCAGGCCTTTGCCGCGTTTCGCGGCAGTCACCAACGGCGTGCCGTCGGCGAGAGTCGCCCAGGTATTGTCGCTGAGCGCCGCATCGGGCTCGGCCAGAACCTGCCGTGTGACCGTAACGTCGTCCGGCACGGCCATGCCTGCGAATGGGCTTTCGCGGGAGAAGGCGGCCAAGGGCTGCGGCTTGTCCCAGCTTAAGGTGCCGCCGAGGACGCGGCCACCGCTTCGCAATTTCACCGGAACGAGATCGTCATCGGAAGCCGCGAGCCTCGGACCGGCAAAGCGGACAAGCACACCGCCGTCTTCGATCCAGTGGGCCAGCCGGTCGTGAGCGTCGCCGGCAACATTACCCACATCGGTCAGGATCAGCATCGGAAGATTCTGATCGAGGAAATGGGTTACCGCGTCGGCCGGTGACTCACCCTGGGCGAGCCTGACGTCGGCGAACGGGCTAAGTGCACGCTCGACATAGTAGCTCGACGACAGCAAAGGCTCCGACGTGTCCGCAGTCGCGCCGGAAACAATGCCGACGGTGCGCCGCCGCCAGCGTTTGTCCAGCAGTTGCACTGCGCCCGCCGAGTGCTCGCCGGAAATCTCGATACGGGTGATGTCGTTGCGGATCTCCACCGGCAAATCGAAATGCGCCTCGGTCTCGTGGTCGCCGGCGTTAAACGCGAATGCGGCATCGCCAAGGGTGAGACCTTTAAGATCGACCGCGCGCGCATTGCCGGTGGCTTCGGCGCCCGGATCGGCCCGCAACACTTTCACGGCCAGCGCGCCCGCCGCATTGTCTGGGGCAACAAGCGCTCGCGGCCCGGCTATTCCGCCAGTCACGATCGTAATCGCACGGCCGCCAAGGGTCTGGGACAGGTTCTTGGTGAAATCCGTGCCGCGGCCGGCGTCAGTACCGTCGGACAGCCACACCAGGTCGACGTCATGAACGTTGCCGACAAATTGCGAGATCGACGGTAGCGCCTCAGTGCGGTCGATCGAATAAGGTTTCGGCTTCATGTCATGCAAGCGAACCCGCGCCGATCCGGCGGGTTCGAGTGAAATATCGTGGGTGCCTTCCGAGAGCGGGATCAGCGCCACGGCGCGGCGATCGTCTTCGGCGCGGGTGATGATGTCGTTGGCGGTACGCATCCGCGCGTCCCAGGTCGACGCGGCGGTCCAGCCATCATCGATCAAAATGCCGATGGGCGCTTTTGATGCGGTCGTTGCCAGCGGCGGATGCCACAGTGGACCGGCGGCAGCAAAGATGACGAGCGTGGCGAGCGCGAGCCGCATCAGGGTCAGCCACCACGGCGTGCGCGCCGGGGTTTCTTCCTTCGGCGCAATTTCAAGCAACAGGCGTGTCGGCGGGAAATCGATGCGCCGCGGACGCGGCGGGATCAGCCGCAAAAGCCACCACAGCACCGGGAGCGTGATCAGTCCAACCAAGACCAGTGGTTCGGCAAATCCAATAGGCAAACCGCCGATCATGCCGTCACCGTTCGCTGTTGGCCGGCATTCGAGCGATAGCCGATGTCATTTGCACCGGCGCCGATTCGGGCCTGCAAAGCGAGCAGAAGTTCGCTCGCGGACCGGTCGGTCCGGTGGATGGTGAAGCTCCAGCCAAGCCGGTCTGTTTCGGCCCGGATCTCGGCACGGTGGCGCTGCACGCGCGCCGTATAGTCGGTGCGCCATGTTTCTGCCCGCCCGGCTGTGATTCGGCCGCCGCCCTCGGGCTCGACAAATTCGACACGGCCCCAATACGGAAACGTCTCTTCGGCCGGATCGACGACCTGCACGATATGGCCGCGTGCTCCATTGCCGGAAAGCTGCGTCATGGTGCTGCGGATTTCGCCGATCCCGGTCCACAGGTCGGATAGCCACACAATCTCGGAAAGCGGCGAGGGTGCGAAGCTGGGCGGTAAGCTCGGGCGTTCAGCTTGATCGTGCACGATCGCTTGCGCCATGCGGTCGATGATGTTGCGGCTGCCGGTTGGGCGCATCAGGCCGGGAATGCCGACACGCTCGCCGGCCTCGACCAGAATTTCAGCGAGCGCCATCGCAGCGACCAGGGTGCGAAAGAGTTTAGTCTCGCGAACCAGCGGCGAGGCGAAGTTCATCGACGCCGAACGATCCGGCCAGATCCAGACAGTGTGCGCAGCCTCCCACTCCAGCTCGCGCACATAGAGATGGTCGTCGCGTGCCGAGCGTCGCCAATCGATGCGCGCGGCCGGTTCGCCGGAAACGAAGCGGCGATATTGCCAGAAGTTTTCGCCAGGGCCGGCGCGGCGGCGGCCGTGCAGGCCGTGGATGACGGTAGCCGCGACGCGCCGCGCTTCCAGGATCAGTCGCGGCATCGAGGCGGCGAGCGTTCGCCCTGCGCCGACCGCGCGACTAACTGCTGCGATATCTGGATGAGCGCGATTGGGCTCGGCCGCCATCCGGCTATCCGATCCGTGCCTTCAGGCGCCCGATCACGGCTTCGATGCTTTCACCTTCAGCGCGCGCTGTAAACGTGAGCGCCATGCGGTGCTTGAGCACCGGCTCAGCGAGGTCGAGCACGTCATCGACCGAGGGAGCGAGACGGCCATCGAGCAGAGCGCGGGCGCGTACGGCGAGCATCAGCGCCTGGCTGGCGCGCGGGCTTGGACCCCAGGCGATCAGCTTGGCGGCTTCGGGACTATCAGGGCCGGGCCGGGCCGAACGCACTAGCGCTAGGATCGCATCGACGACGGACTCACCGACCGGCAGGCGTCGCACCAGCCGCTGCGCCGCCAGCAAATCTTCGCCGGTCATCGCCGGCTTGGCGTGGGTCTCTTCCGAACCCGTTGTCTCGAACAAAATCTTGCGCTCGGCGTCGCGATCCGGATAGCCGACGTCGATCTCCATCAGAAATCGGTCGAGCTGGGCTTCGGGAAGCGGGTAGGTGCCTTCCTGCTCAAGCGGATTTTGCGTCGCAAGGACATGGAATGGTTTTGGCAAGTCGTGCCGTACGCCGGCGACGGTAATGTGCTGCTCCTGCATCGCCTGCAGGAGTGCCGATTGCGTGCGCGGACTGGCGCGGTTGATTTCGTCTGCCATCAGCAGCTGGGCGAACACCGGACCGGAAAGAAAGCGAAAGCTACGCTTGCCGGTCTGGCTTTCTTCAAGGACCTCGGTGCCGAGGATGTCCGATGGCATCAGATCGGGTGTGAACTGGACGCGCCGCGCATCGAGTCCGAGCACGGTGCCCAGGGTATCGACGAGCTTGGTCTTGGCGAGGCCCGGCAAGCCGAGCAGCAGGGCATGGCCGCCCGAAAGGATGGTAATCAGCGTCTGCTCGACCACCTTGTCCTGACCGAATATGACAGTACCGATTGCCGCTTTTGCCGCGCGCACATTGGTTGCGGTGGTTTCGGCGGTGCGAACGATCATATCCTCGAGCTTTTCGAGGCCGTCTCCCGCAGCGACTGCCATTACTAACTCCTTATGATCAGTGCGTATTCTTGCATCGGATCAGGGACATGCCGTATGCAGAATCCAAGCATCCACGATGCAATATATGAGCCATCCCGCTCAAAACGCAGGTTGGACCGACTATTCGTCCACAAGAACACAACTTGATTGAGGCTATGGAATACAGGTTCGCAACGAACTCTCGAATAATCCCGCCCCCAGACTGATGTCCGGGCGCCAGACTTCACGGCAAACCATGGCAAAGGAAGGGCAATCCGGCCTCGAGGCGATCACAGGATCGCTAGCGCGAGTGGGCGCCAAAGGTTTGCCGCCTGTCGAGCGGTGGAACCCGCCATTTTGCGGTAACCTCGATATGCGCATCGCCACGGACGGGACGTGGTTTTATCTTAAGACTCCGATCGGACGGCCGGCGCTGGTGAAGCTGTTCGCGTCGGTTCTCAAGCGCGAAGGCGACAATTATTTCCTAGTTACCCCGGTCGAGAAATGCGGCATTACGGTCGACGATGCACCGTTTCTTGCGGTCGAGCTCAAGACAGAGGATACGGCTGAAGGACGGGTGCTGCACTTTCGCACCAACGTCGACGATTGGGTGGCATGCGGTCCGGACCACATGCTGCGTTTCGAGCCGGAAGTTGGGACCGGCGGTCTTAAGCCCTACCTGCACGTGCGCCGCGATCTTTGGGCCAAGGTGACGCGGTCGCTATTTTTTGATCTCGTTGAGCTTGGGGAAGAGCGCGACGTGGACGGCGAGACGATGTTCGGCGTGTCATCGATGGGCAGGTTCTTCCCGATGGCGCCGGCCGAGCAGGTGAGGGAGTTTGCGTGAACGACGTCAGCACGGTGTTACCGCAGACTTCCGCCGCGGCTTTTTTCGAGCGCGCGCGCGCACGACTGACACTCGAAGTGCCGCCGGCGCTTACCGATCCAAAAGCCGAGGGCGTCCGTCGCGGCGACCTCGATCTTGACCCGGCGCTGTGGGAACGCGCCGGCGTCAATGCCACAAAGCCGGCGGCTGTGCTCATTCCGGTTGTCGATCGTGACACACCGACCGTGCTGTTGACCTTGCGAACCGCCGATCTCGCAAGCCACGCCGGACAAATAGCGTTTCCCGGCGGCAGGATCGATCCGAACGATGAAAGTCCTGTTGCTGCGGCGCTCCGCGAGGCCAGGGAAGAGGTTGGGCTTGCGTCAAATCTGATCGAGCCGATCGGCTATCTCGACCTTTATCTGACGTTTTCCGGTTTTCGCATTTTGCCGACGGTAGCGCGGGTGAAGCCGGACTTCACGCTCACGACCAATCCGCGGGAAGTCGTCGAGACGTTTGAAGTGCCGCTCGAATTCCTGATGACGCCGGCCAATCATCAGCGTAAGTCGCGAGACTGGAAGGGTATTACACGCGAATACTACGCCATGCCGTACGGCGATCGCTACATTTGGGGCATTACGGCGGGTATCCTCAAAAATCTTTACGACCGGATTTACGGCGCATGATCAGGCCGGTCTTAACTGAAATCGGACTTTTCCTCACACCGTTCGTGATCTACGCCGCGTTTTTGATCCTGACCCGCTCCGAGGTGATACACGCCGATGCGTGGACGATGCGGCGCGTTGCCGGCCTCGTCATCGTCTCGCTCGTGCTTGTTGTCGGGAGTTTCTTTTTCCTGGCGCAGTTTTCGGGGGCTCCGCCTGGCTCGACCTATGTGCCGGCACACGTCCAGAACGGTAAGTTCATTCCGGGAACGACGCGGTGACTGAGAGTGCAAATCTCAGCGACGTAGCCTGGCTTAAGGACGATGTCGTCGCTCGCCTGCTCGCAATGCTTGATCGCGATGGTGAAGAGGCGCGCGTGGTCGGCGGCGCCGTGCGCAACGCGCTGATGAGGCTTCACGTCGATGAGATCGACGTCGCGACGACCGCCGAACCAAATGAAGTGATGCGCCGCGCCGAAGCGGCGGGATTCAAGGCAATACCGACCGGCGTTGAACATGGGACAGTCACCGTGGTCGTCGATGGCCGTCCGTTCGAGGTTACGACGTTGCGGACCGATGTTGAAACCTATGGCCGCAAGGCCAAGGTGATGTTCGGAAGAGACTGGAAGAAGGATGCCGAACGGCGTGATTTCACGATCAATGCATTGTCCGCATCGGCCGCCGGCCACGTTTACGACTACGTCGGCGGCGTTGCCGATATTTCAGCGCGCAAGGTGCGCTTCATCGGCGATCCCGAGAAGCGAATTGCCGAAGACTATCTGCGTATTCTGCGGTTCTTCCGCTTTCACGCTTACTATGGGGAAGGCGTGCTTGATCCTGCGGGAATCGCGGCGTGCATCCGTGGGCGTAACGGCATCGACAGCTTGTCGCGAGAACGCGTGCGCATGGAGATGCTCAAGCTGTTAGTCGGGCCGCATCCGGCGCCGACCCTCGCGGCGATGGCCGAGTGCGGCATCCTCGGTGCGGTGTTGGGCGGCGTGCCTTACCTCGCGAGTTTCGAGAATGTCGTGAAGGCTGAGGCCGCAATCGGTCTTGAGCCTGACGCCGGGCGTCGGCTTGGCGCGCTTGGCGTGTGGGTGATGGAAGACGCGGAGCGGCTGTCGCAGCGGCTGCGGCTTTCCAACGCCGAGGTCGAGCAGCTCCTGAAAATCGAATATTGGTGGCGCGTCGCACCGGATAGCGGCGCACAAGCGGCCCGTACGTTGCTTTATCTGCTTGGACCGGCCTCGTTCACAGACCGCGTGCTGGTCGCTTGGTCACGATCTGCCGTCGGCGTTGCCGACAATGCCTGGCAGGAGCTTGCAACCTTAACGCAACGTTGGACCGCGCCGCGTTTTCCACTCAAGGCGGTCGACCTTGTCAATCGCGGCATACCGAAAGGTCCGTCCTTGGGAGCGGCGCTACGCGTTGCGGAGCAAGCCTGGATCGATGCTGATTTTCCTGTGGACAGAGACTCGATTGATGCAATTGCCGAACAGGCTGCGCGTCACACGTCCAAATTAGACATGTAAGATGCTTCCAGCGTTTCACCTTGTGTCCTAGCTATTTTAGTTGATGTGGTTGCCGGTCAAGCTCGCGGAGTTGGTCCGCAAAGGAGATACAGATGAGCTATCGTTTTGTTTTTGCTTTATGTTTTATTGGTGCGGTTGCTACGAGTGCTGCGGCTGGGGAATCCTACAAGTTTCAACTCCACAATGAATTGAAATACGAGATCACCGGCTTCCAAACTTTTGAAGACGGCAAATGGAGTACTTGGAGCGGAGTGGGTGTTGCGTCCGGCGAGACGCAAACAATGGACTGGCAATCTAATGAAGGTGACTGCGTCGTGCCATTCCGCATCATCTACAAGGATATCGAAACCGAGCAGTACAAAGTGGACTGGTGCAAAATCAGCAACATCACAGTCCATGATGACAGCGTCACTGCCGAATGAAAACCGCAAGCTAGTCGCACTGTCTGAAATTTTGCTGCGCTGATCACGGCCTCCGCGCGCGCAACGAACGCAGCCGGCGCCGGCTTACGGCGGCGGCTTCCTGCAGTCGTGGCCGCACTCGCGCCATAAGGCGGATCGGTTCGAGACTCTCGACTTCCATTTCGTTGCCGCGCCAGACGAAGTCGCTGCCGCGCAGAGCGTCAAAGAACAGCACGGGCAGCAGCAGGTCACGCAACAGGCCGTAGAGCGGGTAGAGCGCCGGCAGGTGCCACTCCGCAGCCGCGGCGAGCAGCATTTCGCCGCCGTACCACACGACGCCGAGCAAGCCGACGCAAAGCGTTGCTGGAAGATCCATTGCGTTGGCTACAATGGCAGCCGCGATCATCGGCAATATGCCGCCGGCAAGAGCCTCGGGCAGGAAATAAGGCAGGAAGCTCGCGCGCCGCAGCCGTGCCCAGCGCACTTGCCGGTTCCAGACTTCCGCCGCGCTGCGCCGTCCGAGCGGCTGGGCCATTGGCCTATCGACCAGCCGTACTCTTAAGCCAGCATTGCGCACAATCTTGGTAGCAGCGGCGTCCTCCGCGACTTCCTTGCCGAGCGCCTCGATGCCACCGGCGCCATCGAGATCGGCGCGTCGCCACAGCATCGTCTTTCCCTGAGCGAAGCCATTCCCGAGGCTGTCGATCAAATACTGCCAGCGCGCCTGGTAGGTGTTGAGGAAGGCACATTCGAGCTCCGCCCAGATGCTTTCAGGCCGGCAACCAGCCGGCGGCGAGGCGACCAAGCCGGTGTCGGCGCGCCAGCTTGCGAACAGCCGCTGTATGTAGTCGCGCGGCATCAGCACATTGCTGTCGGCCAGGATGATCCAATCGTATTTGGCCGCGCGCCAGCCCTTGAGCACGTTGTTGAGCTTGGGATTGTTGTTCACGCGTTCGTTGCCGAACAGGAGCCTTGCATTGACGCCGGAATGTTCGGCGATCAAGGCCTCGACTATCGGCACGACGGGATCTTTTGCAGAAGCGACACAGAACAGCACTTCGTACTGTGAATAGTCGAGCTCGAAGGTCGAGCGTAGCGTGTCGTCGGCATAATTATCGATGCCGCAGAGCGGCCGCACCAGGCTGACCGGGGGCAATTGCCGATCCGTGGCCGCTGCCGTTCGCTGTCCAGCGCGACGGAATCGAAAAGCGACAATAACAATACTTGCAATATGAATTGCCGTGGCGGCGATACAGAAAAAAGCGAGGGCGAGGATGAGCGCTGTCATTGCTGCGGCTTCTAGTGGAGCGAAATGACAGCGGAATGACTCCTTGTTTTCCCTTAACCATGGCCCTTAATCGTCGATGTCATGCTTCTGCAATGGAAGAAATTTATACCCACGACGAATTCGAACAGAGAAAGATGATTCTTCGTGGACCTCGAGCACGGCGCGACGGGCTACCGTACTCTCTTCATCTCCGACGTCCATCTTGGCGCTCGCGGCTGTCAGGCCGACCGCCTCCTCGATTTCCTTCGTTATCACGACGCCGATACAATCTATCTGGTCGGCGACATCGTCGATGGCTGGCAGCTGAAATCAGGCTGGTTTTGGCCGCAGCCTCATAACGACGTGGTGCAAAAGATTTTGCGCAAGGCGCGCAAGGGCGCGCGCGTATTCTATGTACCCGGTAACCACGACGAATTCCTGCGTGATTACTACGGGACGCATGTCGGCGGTATCGAAGTCGTAGAGACGGTCATTCACGAGGCCGCCGACGGCCGCCGCTATCTCGTCGTGCACGGCGATGTGTTCGACATGGTGGTCAAGCACGCCCGCTGGCTGGCGCTGCTTGGCGACACGGCTTACGACCTCGCAATCCTGATCAACCGTTATTTCAATGCGGTTCGCCGTCGGCTCGGTTTCCGCTACTGGTCGCTGTCGCAGTGGGCGAAGCACAAGGTCAAGAATGCGGTGAACTACATCGGCGCTTTTGAGCATACGCTCGCCGCCGAAGCGCAGCGCCACAACGTCGATGGCGTGATTTGCGGTCACATCCATCACGCCGTGATCCATGACGATTACGGCATCCGCTATATGAATTGCGGCGACTGGGTGGAAAGCTGCACCGCGCTTGTCGAACACGAGGACGGGCGGTTCGAAATCATCAACTGGGCCGATCGCGACCACTCGCGTCCCCTGATTGAAGCGCCCAATGAAACCGTCGAGCCCGATCAGGAAATCGCGGCGTAGACCCCGATCCGATTAAACTTGACCGGATCGGCTCTAGTGCCCGAATAACAGCTGCGACGGGTGCTCGTTGATATTCTTGATGGCCTTGTTGAGTTCGCCGAGCGTATGCCGGCCATCCACCGCCAAGGCCTCGAATTCCTTCAGTCCTGTATTGGAGAACTGGTTCAGCCCGGTCGCAATCTGGTTGGTGTTCTTGTCGAGATCGTCGGCGAGTTTGTGGATCGACTCCGCGGCTTGACCGATTTGGCCGTTGCCATTGTCGCCGCCGATCAGGTTTTGCAGGCCGGCCATCACCTTGTCGAGGCGTTGGGAATTATCGGCCAGCGTCGACGTCACCGTTTCGATGTTGCGCAACGAACTGCGCAGAACGGTTTCGTTCGCGGCAACGAGGCCATCGATGCGCGAAAGTACGTCGCGCGCTTGCTGCGTCACGTCCACCGTAGCGTCTGCGTCGGCCACAAGAGTCGGCGGTGCGGTGCCTTGAGCGACTAGCGGCGCTGCATCAGCGGCCCCGCCTTTCAGTGAGACTTCGGCGAGCCCGGTAAGGCCCTGGAACGTCAGACCGACTTTGGTGTCGGTGCGGATCGGCGTCGTGGAATCGACGGCAATAACCGCGATCACCTTGCGCGGATCGTCGGTATCGAGACCGAGGGAAGAAACCTCGCCGACCTTGATGCCATTGAATGCAACCCCTGCGCCCGGTTGTAATCCCGCCACCGAGCCTTGAAACACCACACGATAAGAAACGCGTGCGCTTCCACCGCTGTGTTGCTGAAACCAGAACACGAAGCCGAAGACGGCGACGATAACTGCCAGCGTAAAGACCCCGGTGATGACGTAGTTGGCTTTGGTTTCCATGACGATTTTCTGCGTGCCTCAGTGGTGAACGAGGCGCCCCCGTTTACCCCGGAAATAGGATTTCAGCCACGGATGCTCCGAGGCGAGCATGGCTTCGATCGGACCTGCGGTAATGACACGCCCCTCCGATAATACCGCAATCCGGGAACAAATCGCATGCAGGCTGTCGAGATCGTGCGTGACCATGAACACGCTCAATCCCAATGTTTGTTGCAGCGTATGGATCAGTTCGTCGAACTCGGCGGCGCCGATTGGATCGAGGCCGGATGTGGGCTCGTCGAGAAAGACGATTTCCGGATCCAGCGCAAGCGCGCGGGCGAGTGCAACGCGCTTTATCATGCCGCCCGAAAGCTCGGACGGATATTTCTTGCGCACATCGGCCTTGAGCCCGACCATTTCCAGTTTCGCGAGTGCAATTTCATTCATGAGGCGCGGCGACAGTCTGAGGTATTCCCGCATCGGAAACTGGACGTTCTGCAAAGCAGTGAGTGAGGAAAACAAAGCGCCCTGCTGAAACAGCACGCCCCACCGCTGCTCCACTTTGCGCCGCTCTTCCTCGCTGACAGCCGCAAGATCGGTGCCGAATACCTCGATTGATCCTTCCTGCTTGGGGATCAGGCCGATGATGGTGCGCATAAGCACCGATTTGCCGGCCCCGGAGCCGCCGACAAAGCCGAGGATCTCGCCGCGAAATACGTCGAGGTCGACGTGGTTGAGAACCCTGGTGCCGTTAAAGCCGACGACGACGTCGCGCGCGCTGATGATGGGTTGATTGCCGGCCATGCTTTACATCCCGATCGTGGCGAAAAACATGGCAAAGACGCCATCGAGAATGATGACCAGAAAAATCGACTTGACGACCGAGGCCGTTGTTTTCATCCCGAGCGAAGCGGCGCTGCCATCGACCGCGAAGCCCTCGACACAGGCGACAAGTCCGATCACCAGGCCCATGAACGGTGCCTTGATCATGCCGACGGCGAAACTTGGCGGCCAGATCGCTCCGCGTAGCCTTTCAAGATAGACCGTCGGTGACATTTCCCCGTAAAGCCAGCAAACTACGCCGGCGCCGTACAGCGCCGCGATCACACCGATGAAGGTCAGCATCGGTACCGCGATCACGATCGCGATAATGCGCGGCAACACCAGAACCTCGACCGGATCGAGCCCCATCGTGCGGAGCGCATCGGTCTCCTCACGCATTTTCATGGTGCCGAGCTCGGCTGTGTAAGCGCTGCCAGATCGGCCGGCGACCATGATGCAGACGATCAGCACACCGACTTCGCGCAAAACAAGCACCGTGACCATGTCGACGACATAAGCGTCGGCGCCAAATTCGCGGAAACGGAATATGCCCTGCTGAGCCAGAATGGCGCCGATCAAAAGCGTGCTTAGCACGATGATCGGCACGGCGTTCAGGCCGACCTTTTCCAGGTGATGCACGGTCGAGGTCAGGCGCAACCGTGACGGCCGCGCGATGGTGCGAAGCACTACAACGGTCAGTGCGCCAAGCAGATGTGCGAGCAACACGAGCGACCGGCCGACTTCGGACATCCCGCGGCCGATCTGATCGAGGCTGGCCACGACGGCGTTGGGCGCGATATCGCCTTTATTCGGGTCGGCTGCGCGGTTGACCAGCCGAACTTCCTCGATCAGGCCGCGGTCTCTGTCGGACATGTTGACAATGCGCGCCGTCGATCCGCGCGCAATGAAGCTCCGGTTGAGCCGCTCGATCAGCCAGGCGCCGAAAGTATCGAGGCGATCGAGGCTGGAAAGGTCAATGTCGATGCTGCGCGCGGCGCTGTAACGCTGCGTCGTGTCGTCGACGATTTTCTCAAGTTCGGTGGCTCGCTCTACAGTCCATGCGCCGGTCGCCGCAAGACCCAGACGCTCGCCGTTGACGCTAGCGGTCAGGCTCATGACTTAGTGTCCCGCGGCACTTGAGTGCCGCGGCTTGCTCCAGTCATACTCGCTCCCGGCATGGAGCTCTCTGTCAGCATCGAACGGTGGCCCCTGGCTGGCGCTTTCACGATCAGCCGCGGTACCAAGACCGAAGCTGTCGTGGTGGTGGCTGAACTTTGCGATGGCACCCACCGCGGCCGCGGTGAGTCCGTCCCTTACGCACGTTACGGCGAAACCCCGGACAGCATTGTGGCGGCGATTGGGGCCATGCAGCCAGCGCTGCGGCAGGGCCTGGATCGCCGGCAATTACAAGGCGCCATGCCCGCCGGTGCCGCCCGCAATGCACTCGACTGTGCTTACTGGGACCTCGACGCCAAGGCAACTGGCCGGCGGGCCTATGAATTGGCCGGTCTTATCGCACCCGTGCCACGGGTTACGGCCTACACGATATCGCTGGCCTCACCGATGGCCATGGCGGCCGCGGCCGAGCGGGCAGGGACGAGGCCATTGCTGAAAGTGAAACTCGGCAGCCCTGAAGGCGACGGCGAACGGATAGCGGAAGTGCGTCGTTCGGCACCCCGATCCGAACTGATCGTTGACGCCAACGAAGGCTGGTCGGCCGATAATTTGCAGCGAAACCTTGCCGCATGCGCGGATGCCGGCGTGACCTTGATCGAGCAGCCATTGCCCGAAAAAGCGGATGCGGCACTGGCGCACATTAAACGGCCGATCCCGATTTGCGCGGATGAGAGTCTGCATGACCGCGCCGGCCTCGCGGCGCTCGCCGGCAAGTATGATGCGATCAATGTGAAGCTCGATAAGGCCGGCGGGTTGACGGAAGCGTTGGCGCTTGCTGCTGAGGCCGAGCGGCACGGTTTTGCCATTATGGTTGGCTGCATGGTGGCGACTTCGCTGTCGATGGCGCCCGCCATGCTGGTTGCACAACGCGCCCGCGTCGTCGATCTCGACGGGCCGCTTCTGCTTGCCAGGGACCGATCGGATGGGCTGCGCTACGACGGCAGTCTGGCCTATCCATCCGACGCGACCTTATGGGGCTGAAGCGGCAACCCTTACGGGTGTATGCTTTGCTGTAACGGCCGTAGAGCCGTGTTCGGGAGGACAAGCATGGCGACCAGGCGAAGCGTTCTCACGTCACTTGTTGGAGTTGGTTCAGCGTTGGCGCTGCCGGCAATCGTTCGCGCGCAAGACAAGTATCCCAATAAACCGATCAAGATAATTGTCCCGTTCCCGCCGGGTGGGCCAACCGACACCATCGCGCGCATGACCGCGCAAGATCTCAGCACCCGGATCGGTCAGGTGGTCGTGGAAAACCGTCCGGGCGGCGGTTCGACCATGGCGACGAAAGATGTCGCTGCCGCGGATCCTGATGGCTATACGCTGCTGTTCGGGACTTCAGGCTCGCTCGCTATCGCGCCCGCGCTTTATTCGAGCCTGAAGCTCGATCCACAAAAGGCTTTCGCGCCGATTGCTACTATCGCGCTGCTGCCGCACGTCTTCGTCGTGAATAATGAGGTGCCCGCGAAAACGATTGCCGAATTTGTCGCGTACGCGAAGGCCAATCCCGGCAAGATCAACTTCGGCGCAGGCTTGGGGACGCCGCCGCATCTCCTGAGCGTTTTATTCAAGACCGAAGCCAAACTGGACATGGTGTTTGTGCCCTATACCGGTTCGGCGCAATCGGTGAACGATCTGCTCGGCAACCGGACTCAATTCACAATAGATGGCCTCGTCACGCTTTATCCGCTGATTCAATCGGGGAAACTGCGGGCGCTGGCGGTCGCCCGTCCCGAGCGGTGGCCGGCGCTGCCCGACGTGCCGACGATGGTTGAAAGCGGCTATCCGGATTTTGTGCTCGATGCGTGGAGCAGTCTGCTCGCGCCTGCCGGCACTCCGCCGGAGATCATCACCAAACTCAATGCAGCTGTGAACGAGGGCCTTCAAACACAGGCGACAAAAGATAACCTCGCTAAATTCTCCTCTATCGCCAAGGTCGGATCGCCCGACGATTTCCGGAAATTTCTTGCCGATCAGACCCAACGATGGGGTGCAATGGTGAAGCTGGCTGACGCCCACGTTGACTAACGCAGTTGTCGGTGCAGCGGGAAGGGAGAAGGTTATGACGAAAGCAAAGCATACGAGACGTAACGCCATCGCGATGTTAGGCGCCGGCGCGAGCGCCGCGACAGCCGCGTTTGGCGCCCGCCCGGCACATGCGGAGGCCAATGCCAAGCCGTTTGTGCTAGTGCATGGTTCCTGGCATGGCGGATGGTGTTGGCGTCGCGTTGCCGACCTGTTGGACGCCAAGGGCCATAAGGTCTACACGCCGACGCTCACCGGCCTCGGCGAACGGTCTCACCTGATGAGCGGCATGATAACGCTCGATACGCACATCACCGACGTCGCCAACGTCATCAAATGGGAAAACCTGCAAGACGTCGTCTTGGTCGGTCATTCCTATGCGGGATTTGTAATTTCCGGTGTGGCAGAACGGGTGCAGCCGGCGATCTCTTCAATTGTTTTCCTCGATGCCTTCTTCCCGCAGAACGGCGAAAGCGTCCTCGATCTCACGCCGCCGGACCTGCATGCCGCTACGCTCGCGGCGGTGGCGAAAAACGAGGTCGGCCGCCCGGTGCCGCCGGCAAAGGCTTTCAATGTCAACGAGAAGGACCAGGCATGGGTCGATTCCAAATTGACGCCGCAGCCGACTTTCGCGTCCCTGACCCCGGTCGTGCTCACCGGAGCGCGCGAGAAAATCGCGAAAAAAACCTATATTCGCGCCACGTCCTATCCAAATCCGCGTTTCGACGGCTATTTGGAAAAACTCAAACAGGACCCGGCCTGGCGTACCTACGGTGTGCCATCGGGGCATGATGTGATGGTCGATATGCCCGACCGGCTTTCAGAGATCCTCCTGGAGGTCGCCTAGCAGGGTAACTTCCCGGCTTCAGTGCCTGTGGGTATCCCTGACGAATGTTTGACCAGGCGGTTGCGGGTTCCTGGCCAGTATTGTTGGGTCGAGTGTGACTGGTGAACCAATGGCCAACGAGACGCTGGCGCTGTCGGAAATTCTAGCTCGGCTGCCGGCCGAGGCGGATTTCGATGCCGCCTGTGCCGCGCTCATGGCAACCGAACGCGGTCGCCTGTTCCTCTCCGAATATGCCCGGCGCAAGCGTCACGCCGACATGCAAATGGTAGTCAGCGCGTTGGAGCGCGTCGAGGCCGCAGTGCGCGGTGACCCCGCGCCAGAACTTCCGTCGGCGCTGCCGCATATTGCGTCCGACATCGAGCGCATTGAGTCCGGACTCGCCGGTGGTGACAATGTTGACGACATTTCTGCCGCGTTAGAACGCCTCCACGACGTTACTTTCGCGCTGCACGAACGGCTCGTCGAACCATCGCTGCGCGACGCATTCGACGGGGCCGTTCGAAAGCTCTCCGACGCGCTTACCCAGCCGGGAGGAATAGTCGAGCGCCGGCAGCGGGCTATCGTTCAATTGCGCGCGCTAGCCGGACGGCTGCGAGAGGAGGTCGCGTGGACATCCGCATCAGATCGGCCGGCGCCGGCATTGGAAGATGATCGCCCGAGGGTCGCTGACTTGGGTGCGGTGCCTGTATCGCAGCTGACGCAGACCGACACGCCGACGACTGACACGCACTTGGCTTACGATCAGCAATCGGTCGTCGAAGAACAATCAGGCGTCGAGGATCAGGCGGTCGTTGAAGATCGAGCGATCGTCGAAGATCAAGTGGTTGCTGAGGCCCAAGCGGTCGTTGAGGATCAAGCCATTGTCGAAGACCAACCTGTTGTTGAGCAGCCTGAAACCGAGACGGCAATAGCTACAGGATCCATCGAAAGCGTCTCTGCGATTTCGAATGTCACTGACCTTGTCGATGGGGCAGGGAGTACTCCCGAAACGTCTGCGGATGTACCGCCGTCAAGCGGAAGCGTTTTGGATGAAGTCTTCGAGAGTGACGCTTTTTCGCGGCTCGCAACGTTGAGTGAGAATTTTTCAAATCCTCCGCCATCGCCTCAGGAAATAGAGATAGCGTCAAACGGCGAACCGGCGGGTGAACTATTGCTGCCTTCGCAGGCCTATTCGCAGGAAATCATCGCCAGTCCGGAACAGGATCCGGGGGACTTGTTCGAGCCGATGCCAATGCCGTCTCCGGTTGGCGCCGCGTCGGTGGGTGAGGAACCAGCCTCTGAACCGGATATTTCTCCACAACGTGCTAACATGACTGAGGCGACTCGCTCGGTTCCGCGCACAGCGGCAAGCGACCCGCTTACTGCGGTACGCAATCTGAGCGAGGAAGAACTCATCGCGCTCTTCACGTAGTGCGCGCGGATGAGGGCGTCGCGGCGCGTTAATTTCTTGTAACGCAGGTGACTGTTCCCCAGTTGTGTAGTCGGCATGGAAGTTGCTTCGATGAAATGAAAGGCGGATCGATAACGGCGCTGTTGTCGTGTGCTTTGCTGTCCGGGGTCTGAGCGGCCGTTCGTTATTGGTCCGCGCCAAGTGATCTTCAGGAGGCTAGGATGCGCACATTCACTTGTCGTGTTCTGACAGTCGTTGCTTTATGCGCGATTGCGTTCTTTCCGATCAGCGTGTCGGCCCATGACGATGGCCAATACGCCAATTCAGCGTTGAAAACCTGGTTCGACAAGCTCGCGAGCGGCAAGGGACTATGCTGTTCGTTCGCCGATGGCGTCAGCGTTGAGGACGTGGATTGGGACACGCAGGGTAACAGCTATCGTGTGCGTATCGGCGGGCAATGGATCGTCGTTCCTGACACCGCGGTCGTGACGGAACCCAATAAATTCGGTCCAGCCGTGGTATGGCCGTACCAGGATTTTCAGGGAGCAACCCAAATCCGTTGTTTCCTTCCGGGCACGGGTGCGTAGTCCGCCTGCCTAAAAAACAGCTAGAGCGCGATTCTGAATTAATCAGCGCTCGGATTGATGCGCTATAGAGTTTGATACGCGCGCGCTACGCGACGAGTTTGGAGAAAAGTTCCGGGTCAACATTGCCGCCGGATAGGACGGCCACGGCAATTTTGTTTTTGACGTCCACTTTGCCGGTCATGATGGCGGCGAGCGCGACGGCGCCGCCAGGTTCGACCACGAGCTTCAATTCAGCAAAAGCAAATGCCACGGCGGCTGCCACTTCTTGATCGCTCGCCACGACGCCCGCGTCCACCAGCGACTGATTGATTGCGAATGTGAGCTTGCCTGGCGTGCGCGCCATCAAGGCGTCGCAGATAGTGCCGGTCAATTCGGCATTCTGTTCACGTTGGCCGCTGCGAAACGAACGGGCGTGGTCATCGAAACCCTGCGGCTCGGCGGTATAGAGCGCGGCGTCCGGGACCCGTGCTTTGACGGCAAGCGCAATGCCCGCGGTGAGGCCGCCGCCGGAAGCAGTGATGACGACGATGTCCGGAACCAGTCCCAGAGCGCGCAAGTCGTCGACGATCTCGCGGCCCGCGGTGCCTTGGCCGGCGATGATCAGTGCGTCGTCGTAAGGTGGAACCAGCGTGGCGTTGCGGCGTGTCGCAATTTCCGAGGCGATAGCCTCGCGATCATCGCGGGCGCGGTCGTACAGCACGATTTCGGCGCCATGGGCTGCGGTTCGCTCGCGTTTCGCACGGGGCGCATCCCGCGGCATGACGATGACACAAGGCATGCCAAGCAGCCGTGCCGCCGCAGCGACGCCCTGGGCGTGATTGCCGGAAGAAAAAGCCACCACGCCGCCGGCGCGACGTTCCAGTGGGATTGAAGCGAGCTTGTTGTAAGCGCCACGAAACTTGAATGAGCCAGTGCGCTGCAGGGTCTCGGCTTTAAGGAAGACCCGGCCGCCAGTCATGGCGTCGAGCGCGGCCGAGGTCAAAAGCGGCGTGTGCAAAACCACGCCATCAAGGCGTCGCGCCGCTTCATCCACGTCCGTGGCGGTCGGCAGAAGGGTCTCGATGCCGGAACCCGTAGCGCTCATGGCGCACGGTAACGCCGCAATTGCGTCGCGAGCAAGGGCGCCGGCAACGCTGTCCCGCGTATCAAAGATACGTGGGACAGGAGATCTGTCAGTCAAACCGTCCGGCGGCATGCGCCAGCATGGTGTAAACCTTGCCGGTATCTGACGTCAGATAGTTGCGCACGACGGCGGTACCACGATCGCCGCGCGACACGTCTTCGAGCAGCCGTTCGAACTCATGGATGTAGTGCTCGACCGTTTGCCGGAATTCGGGATCGGTACGATATTTGGTGCGGATCTCGTCGAACGCCTTCTGACCCTGCAGGGTGTAGAGGCGCTTGGTGAACACGCCGCGTTCGCCGCGCTTGTAACGCTCCCAAAGCTCCGCTGCCGTATCCTGGTCGATCATGCGTGCGATATCGACCGAAAGCGTGTCGAGCAACTCGACTGCATCGCGCGGACGTTCTTCGGTGCGCGCCTGTCCACGTGGGGCAGGGGCCGCAGGTTGAGCGGCATCCTCTCGCGACGCTCGCGACAACAGGTCCGTCAACCAGCCACTGCCACTGCCGTTTGCTGGCGCCCGGCCGTTCTCAGCCCGGTTGTTCTCGGCAGGCGGCTGGCTTTGCGGTGCCCTCGGCTCCGGACGCCGTGCCGGTGCGCCCGTGATGTCGCGTAACCCGGCCTGCGCTGGGGTGACATCCGGCCGGATTGGCCGAACCTGGCCACGGCCGCCGCCACCACTACCACCGGAAGCATAAGCCTGCTCGGGTTCGCGGCGCATCGGCTCCGCTGCGTCGAGCGAACGGCCATGGCGGGCTATGATGCGGTTGAGTTCGGCGAGCGCGTCGATCTGATCGACGATGACGCGGCGCATTTGCGCTGCGCTTTCCGTTGTCTCCTGCGGCAGTTCGAGCACACCGCGGCGCAATTCGGCGCGGGTGGTCTCGAGCTCCTGTTGCATTTCGGTCGCCATCTGCTTCATGCCCTGGATGGTGGCCGTAAATCGCTCGGCAGACTGCGTGAAGATCGAGCTCACGTCGGAGGCCGCCTCGTTGTAGATCGCATTGAGCGCGTCGCTGGTGCGCTTGCGCTCTTCCTCGGAACTGGCGCGGATCTGCTCGAACTGCTGTTCGATCGACTGCACGCTCTCGCTGCTGGTATCGGCGATCAGGCTCGCAATCTCGCGGGTCCGTGCCGTCGCCGTATCAAGCGACTCGTCGAGCAGGTTCGAGAAGCGCTGGAGACGCTGCTCAAAGTCGTTGGTTCGCAGATCGAGCGTGGTGATAAGCCCTTCAAGGCTGGACTGTCGGGACGTCGTGGTTTCTTCACTGCGGCGATTGCTCAGTTCCAGAAGCTCGACAGCCTCGGCAAGCGAGCGGCCGTGCTGGTTGAACTGTCCGGACAAGTCGCCGAGATCGTGCAGCACTTTCGTCGTGACGTTGTTGAACGCACCGAGATGCTGCTCGACCCTGTCGGTCGTGGAACTGCTCTGCGAGGTGAGATCGTTCATGGCGGCGACGAATTCCGATACGCGGGTCGCCATCGTGTGCTCGATCGAGTTCATGTTCTCGTGAGCGCCGCTGAGCACTTCCTGAAGCAGGATATTGGCTTCACGCAGCCGCTCGAACAACGCTGTCGAGTTGGAGCGCAGCATGTTGTGCGTCTCCAGCATGTCGGCGACCGTCGCCGATGCGGTTTGCTTCGACTCCTCGACGGCCTGTCGCGTGGCACTGTGCAATTCGGCGAGGGTGCGTGCGATTGTCGATTGCGCCGATTCGCTGGCGTTGCGCGCGCCGTCCTGGAGCTGGCCAAGCGAACCCGCCATGGCCGACGTTGCGGATTGGCTGGCATCGTTGATGAGGCGGGTGATTTCCTCGCTGTTGTCCATCATGGTCTGGGTGAAGACGAAGCTTTTCGCTTCAATCGACTTCACCGCGTGATCGGTGACGCGGCTGACTTCGTTAGCGAACTCCTGACCCTTGCCGGTCAGAGCGGTGAGCAGGCTGTTCGACTTCTCGTCGAGCAGGAGCGTCATCTCCCCGAGCCGTTCGCCGATCCTGGTATTGAATTGTTCCGCGTTGCCGACAATGTTGCGGGCAACTTCGGCGCTGGTGCTGACGAGCTTGCGTTCTGCTTCGGCGGCGCTGCGATCGATGGAGTTGGTCGTGGCGGTCGCGTTTCGGGCAAGAAGTTCGGCAGCGTCGGCGGCACTTTTGCCGACAGAGTCGGTCGTCGCAGCGGCTTTCGTCGTTAGAAGTTCGGCAGCCTCGGTGGCGCTTTTGCTGACGGCTTCGCTTGCAGCGGCCGCATTTCGGGCAAGAAGTGCAGCGGCTTCAGCGGCGCTTTTGCCGATCGAGCCGGTCGTCGCCACCCCATTTCGGGCAAGAAGTTCGGCAGCCTCGGCGGCGCTTTTGCCAATGGTGGCGGTGACTGCCGCGGCGGTCTTACTGATGGTGTCATTCGCTGCGGCAGTGCTCTGTCCGATGCTAGTTCTTGCCGCAACAATACTATTGCCGATCGTTTCGCTGGCGGCCGACGCGCTTTTCCCGATGGTGTCGCTCAAGGATATGGCGCTGCGGTTGAGCGAAACCGCCGCTTCCGTCGCACTGCGATTTAACGCCTCGGCAGCGGCCGCGCTTGCTGTCGTGCTCTTGCCGAGTGACTCGGTCGTATTGGTCGACAGTTGAACGATCGCGCGCTCGGCTTTTCCAGTATTGGTCGTGACCGCTTCGGCAAGCTCCCGCAGGCGCGCCGTAAGCAGCTCTGCCGCGGTGCGGCTGCGCTGCTCAAGCTGCTGCGTAACAGCTTCCGTCCGGCCAACAAGCAGCTCTTCGAGCTTGACGATTCGTCCGTCCAGCGTGTTCGCAACCTCAAGCGCTTTGCCACCCAATGTTCTGTCAATGTGGGTGATGCGGCTGTCGAGAGCGGCGGCGACTTCCTGAGTGCGGTTGCCCAGTGTCGTGTCAATATTAGCCAGCCGGCTGTCGAGAGTGCCGGCGACTTCCTGGGTGCGATTGCCCAGCACCGTGTCAATGTTGACGATACGGCTATCGAGATTGCTGGCGACTTCCTGAGCCCGATCGCCCAGCGTCTTGTCGATGGCGGCCATCCGCTCATCGAGGTTGTTGGCGACTTCGAGCGCGCGGGTGCCCAGGGTCTTGTCGATGTTTGCAACCCTGGCGTTGACCGTATCGCTGAGATTGGCCGCGCGTGTATCGATCATGGTGGTGACATCGCTCAACCGCTTGTCGAGCGCGGTGACGACCTCCTTGCCGCCTTCGGCAAGAGTCTTGGCAATGTCCATGACTCGTGCCGCAAGCGCCTCGGTCAGCGTCTGGGTGCGGCCGTCCAGGGCGTCCTGGAAGCGCGTCAGGCGCTCGTCCAGCGCGCCGGTGACTTCGGTGGCCTTGGCAGTGACCCGGTTATCGAAGCTTTCGACATAGCTGCGCATCGACTCGGACACGTCCTGGGTGCGTGCGCCGAGGCGTTCGACCAGCTCGGAGCCGTAAGTCTTCACCGTGCGATCGAATTCGGCGAGATGGCGAGTGATGAGATTGCCGAGGGTCCCGGAGTTCGCGCGAAATCTTTTCGCCAAGCTCGGCGCCTGAATTATTGAAGATATCTTCGAATGCGGCGAGGCGCGTCGCGAGCATTTCCCGCATGCCGTCGCCGCGAGCCGCCAGCGCTTCGACCAGGTTGTCGACACTTTCACGCATCGTATCCGTTACGTGGGTGCTGCGTTCGACAAGGGTGTCGGTGATCTGACCGCCGGTTTGTTCGAGCTTCTTGGCGACATCTCCGCCGCGCAGGTTGAGATCGAGAATAAGCGATTCACCGGTAGCCTTCAGTGTCGAGTTGACCTCGGCGGCCCGGCTGGCGATCGTCTCGGCAATCTGGCTCGATGTGTCGACGATGGCTTCTGAGAGTTCCTGCGCGCGGCCGGCGACAAGGTCGGCGACCTCCTGCGAGCGCCCGATCATGTTGTCGACGATCGCGAGTGATTTCTCGGAAAAGCTCTCTGCAACCGCGTCGAGCCGCGACGTCATCATGTCTTCCAGACCGGTGACGATTTCGGCGAAGTCTTCGCCGACGTGGTCGGTCTTGAAATTCAGGTTGGACGTGAGCTGGTCGCTCGCTGTCGTGATGGCGCGCGAAGTGTCGTCGCTTGCGTTCTCCAGCCGCGTCAGCAGGTCGTTGCCGCGCAGGCTGAGTTGCTCGATCATATTGTCGCCAACCTGGCCCAGCGACAGCGTGATGTGCTCGCCTTTTTCAGCGAGAGAATGGGTGATGCGCTGCGCGGCTTCGTTGACCTGCTGGCCGACGAGATCGCTGATCGTGGAAAGATCCTGCGTCAGGTCGATGTGAACGTTGTTGATCGCGGAGCGTACCTGCTCGGCCTGGCCGACCAGCGTGTCGCGCTGATTGGCAAGCTCCTGCAGCAGGCCGCGAATGCGAACTTCGTTGTCGCTATAGGTGCGTTCGAGCGCGGCCACCTCGTTCTGCACCAGCGTCTCGAGTTCGCCGGCGCGCGCAAGAGCGCGCTCGACGCCGTCGCCCATTGCCGCGACTTCGCGGCGAATGGCCTGACCTACGGTGACGATGGAATCCCGCGCGATGCTTTCCGGCTCGGCAAGCCGCATGGCGACCTGGGCCATCGACTGGGTAATCAAGCGCAATTCCTGCGCGCGCCAGGCCATGTGCGCAACGCCGAAGAAGAAGATAATGGGCAGCAGCGCGGCAGCGCCAAGTCCGATCATCAGCGCGGTCTGCGAATGACCCGGACCGGCAGCCGCACTGAGATCGGAAACATAGGCCCACGACAACGAGAGGCAGCCGAGAACCCAGACGGCGGAGAATATGCCGGCAACAAAATAGGATGTACGGACCGGACGGCGCTGGAGCGCGCGCAGAATTTCGCCGACGGATCGCCGGTCGTCGTTCGCGGCGGGCGGCGTGGGCGCGTCTCCCCGAATGCCGATGGGCTCGCGGTCGAAATCTTCATCGAAAGCGGGCGAAAACGGCTCGCTTTCGCGCATGACGTGCTCGGGGCTTGGCGGTGGAACGGCGATTGTTTCGGCCGGGCTGGCCGGTCCCTCATCCTCATCGCGGATGTTGAGGGCTTCCTGGATCGCGGAAAGTGCAGCTTCCGTCGGATCCGTCATTTTTTTCGGGTAGTTGGCCATTTCCGTCGTCGCCTCGCGTGTTACGCTGAACTAGGACGGCCCCGAACACGGGCCGCGCCACGAGCGCGTGATCGTCAAGTTCCTCATAGGCACTCGAAGGCTCCCCAGCCCGCGAGTAGCGGTTCCACATGTCATCCTATCGGCTTGGCGGATCGAATTAAACTGCGCCGGTAACGTGTCTTTAATCATCGTTAACGGATGATTCACCATAACCGCCGCCATTCTGCCGCCAACATTGCGGCTGGCTTGGGGCCAAGGGAACCGGTCAAGGACCGGCCAAAGTACGGGCCAAGGAACCGGTCAACAAAATTGAAGCCAACAAAACGAATGAAGACGGCCTCAATTCATCGCTTCAGCTAAGGACTTGCTTACCAAGCGCGTGAAACAAGGCAGCGCCGGTCTCCCTATGAGGAGACGGATTCACCGGGTTTTGTTCATTCGGATGCAAGCTCGCGGCCAAGAAAACATTGTGGTCGGGGAGCAAGTCATGGCGGCGGCAAGCTTACGAAAAGCGGTCAATGCGGGTCAGGCGCCTGACGTGCTCGACGAAGTGCATCTTGGACGCATGACGCTCGGCGATCGTCAGCTCGAACGCGATGTCCTCCAGATTTTCGTGCGGCAGGCCGCGATGATGCTGCAACGCATCGCTACAGCGGAGCCTCCGCTCGCTGCGGCGGCCGCCCACACACTCGTAGGGTCGGCACGCGGCATTGGAGCGTGGCGAGTGGCACTCGCGGCGGAACGCCTGGAAAGAGCATGTACGGGAGCGTCCCGGGCCCTGGAGTGCGACGTAGCGATCGAGGACCTGAAAGCCGAGGCGCTTGCGGCCAGCGCAGCCATCGGTATGCGCCTTGATGGCGTTTTGCGCGACCACTAGCGGAAAAACGACCATTGGCTTTGTGGGCTTTTGCGGAAGCGGGACACTGGCCAAGACACCTGGGGCCAAGACACACTGGTGTTGTCCGGCGGAAGCCAATAAATAGGGGCAACTGCTCCGGCAAATCCTCGCCGGAGCCATCAGCATCCGGTTATTTTTCCTATGACCAAAATCACCTTCATCGATTTTGAGGGCAAGGCTCGCACGGTCGATGGCGAGAACGGCTCCACGGTGATGGAGACCGCCATCAAAAATGCCGTGCCCGGCATCGAAGCCGAGTGCGGCGGCGCCTGCGCCTGCTCCACCTGTCATGTCTACATCGAAGAGGGATGGCGAGAAAAAGTCGGTGAACCCTCTCCGATGGAAGAAGATATGCTGGATTTTGCCTACGACGTGAAACCAAATTCTCGGCTGTCGTGCCAGATGAAGGTAAGCGACGACCTGGACGGCCTCACCGTACGGACGCCGGAGCGGCAGGCTTAAGCTTAAGCGCAGTCGCGTGTTGCCGAAGCGGCTGCCGGACCCCAAATAGCGGGGGCGGGCGTGCTCTTCCCCTGCCGCCTGCCGCGCGCTAGATACTGCGCGACATCAAACAAATCCCGAAGACGAGCAAAAAGACGACATGACTGAAGCTATCAAAACTGACGTTGTCATTATCGGTGCAGGGCCTATCGGCCTGTTCGCAGTATTCGAGTTCGGCCTGCTCGATATGAAATGCCATCTCATCGATATTCTCGACAAGATCGGCGGCCAATGCGCAGAGCTGTATCCCGAGAAACCGATCTACGACATTCCCGGCGTTCCCATTACCAGCGCGCAGGGCCTCGTCGATGCGTTGTTGCTTCAGATCAAGTCGTTCGATGCGAAATTCCACCTCGGCGAAATGGTCGATAACGTGGAGAAGATCGGCGATCCGCTGTTTCGCGTAACGACGGATCAGGGCAAGGTCTTTGAATGCAAGGTGGTGGTCATTGCCGCCGGCGGCGGCTCGTTTCAGCCGAAGCGCCCGCCAATTCCGGGCATCGAAGCGTATGAAGGCAACACAGTGCACTACGCCGTGCGCAAAATGGAAAATTTCCGCGACAAGAACGTCATGGTTGTTGGCGGTGGTGACAGCGCGCTCGACTGGACTCTTAATTTGCAGCCGCTGGCCAGCAAGCTGACGCTGTGTCACCGGCGCGCCGAATTCCGTGCTGCGCCGGACTCCGTCAATAAAATGATGGCGCTGGTCGACGAAGGCAAAGTTGATCTGGTCGTCGGCCAGGTCACCGGGCTCGTCGGCGCCGACGGCATACTAAAAAAGGCCGTCGTCAAAAAGACCGACGGCACCATGGCGGACGTCGATTGCGATATGATGTTGCCCTTCTTCGGCTTGACGATGAAGCTCGGCCCGGTCGCCAACTGGGGTTTTGAACTGAAGAACAACGAATATATCCCGGTGAATACCGAAAGCTTCGAGACCAGCGTGCCGGGCATTTTCGCCGTCGGCGATATCAACTGGTATCCGGGCAAGCTCAAGCTGATCCTTTCCGGATTCCACGAAGTCGCGCTCGCGGCGCAGAAGGCGTATCATTACATCTATCCCGAGAAGCGCCTGGTGTTTCAGTACACGACGTCGTCGTCGAGCTTGCAGAAGAAGCTCGGAGTTGCGCCGACGCCGCGCTGACGTCTATCGTCTTGTCTTAAGTCTTGCCGGATTATTGCGGGCTCGGTGCCGCCGGCGCTTGCGGCTGCGCCGGAGATGGCGTCGTCGCCGATGCTGCCGGAGCGTCGACTGCAGCAGGCGCAGCGGACGGTGGCGCGAGCGGCGCCGACAGAACGGCGGGCGGCGCAGTCAGGCCCAATACGCCGCGAGCCGCGGGCAGCGCGGCATCCGCCATCGCCGCATAACCTTCCGCGGTCGGATGGATCGCGCCGCCGTAAACCGCGCTCACAACACCCCACATCGCGTCATGGATGTCGCTTGGCCGTAGTACCGGCGAAATACCCGCGGGATAGGTCATCGCCGTAAAGTAGCTATCGTTCGCGGTCCTGATCCAGCGGGCCCGCGAAGCATAGGGTTTATAATCGCTGGCGGGGCTTGAGCAGACCATCGGATCTTCAGCTGCGTCGGCGATGTTTGTCTCGAAAGAATCGCCGGTCTGCGAAAAGCACGTGCGATCGAATTCGGGATCGGTCGGCGCGTGTGCGCACATTCCGTGTTGGGCAAAGGCAGCCTGGTGGGAATCCACGAACGTCATGCGATCGGCCAGCGGATCTTTGCAAACTTTGCCGTCTTCGCAGGTCGCCAGCATTTTCAGCTTGGGCAGGAACTTGGCATCGACGAACGCCACGGCATCACGGAGCCGCGTCGCATCGGCGTTGAATGCCGGATGCACGTCGAGGCCGTCACGACCGCCGGGGCAGGGGACGTTCGGCGCCTGTAGCGCGGGATTGGCATAGGAGACGAAAACTACGCGGCCCATGTTGCCGTCGACATAGGGTTTCAGTCCGGCACGCAGCCGGGTGAATGCGTCCGGCAAGTCCAGTTCGAGACTTCTTCTGGCGTCCAGCGCACTGGCGAGAGAGCCGCCTTCCTTCAAGCACCAGCCGTTCCGCCGTGGAGTCGACGATGACGTTGGCGACCAGGCCCGCAAAATTGATGTCGTTGGCGCCAACCGTCAGCAGCACCAAATCGAGATTGCGCTTCGGATCCTGGCGATGCACGACGGCCATCAGGTCCTTGAGCTCGGTGAATTGTGCAGGCGAGGTGCTCGAACATCGATCGGTGCCGAGCGGGCAGTCGTCGGTGGCTTGCGGCCCAAAGAACCCGGCCGCGACGGTCGCCCCCGTGCATGCGAGCGGCATAAAAGTCACGGCAATATGCGGTTGCTCGATGGCGAGGGTGAGCGCGGTGCGAAGCTGATAGCTGTAGAGCGAGCGGTGGCAACCGGGACTCATCCAGCGGGCGCCGTGCCGCGCCCAATCGGCCGCCGAAGCGGGATTGGTCGGACCGTTTGCACAGGTGCGGTCGCCGCTGAAGCCAGCCCGGCCAGGCCGGTAAAACTCCCCCCCGGTGACGTTGAGGAATCGCCGGAAGCAAAAGCTGCTGTCCAGTCTGACCGCTCTGTCGGGATTACCTTCTCCGGCGGCGATGGAATCGCCCATACCGGCGATCAGCATGTCGCGCACCGCGATCTCGGTTGTGACCCGCGTCGTCGTGCCGTCGGCGAGCGGAATATCGGCCGTTGCGACCGTGGTCCGCCCGGCGGCGACGCGCACTTTCACTTCCTGCGTCACACGGCGCGTCGGTTTGCCGAACCGGTCCAACACTATCGTCGAAGCTCCAATGGCATGTCGCGCCTTGCGGCACGTCGCCGGCAATCTCGACACCGACCGGATAATCGATCGGATTCAGATAGCTCTCCTTGACGCCGTCGCGTTCGCAGGTCTGCAAGAGACTGCCGGCAGCATCCACGCAAAGATTGCCGACGACGTCTTTGGCCCATCCCAGGCCCTGGGCGGTCTGTTCGAGGCGATCCTCGGTCGCGAGTACGCCGTCGCCGCGGCTCGCCGCTTCCTGGCGCAGAAAGTCGGCTTCCTTTCGAAACAGCCGGAAGCGGTTTTTCACTTCCCATGCAATATGAAAATTGGCTGCGCCCGCAGGCTGCTGCGCGAAGGCAGCATCGAACGGCGTAAGCAGAGATCAAAACGATGAGGATGAATGCAAGGCGCATGGTTACGTGCCTGTCTTAACATTCAGGTTGCGGCGGAAATATGAGTTCTGGCCTTGCGGACCGATTAGTCACCGCCGGCCGGTGCTGCGCCCATGGCGTCTGTTGCGCCTTTGGCGATGTCCGGGGGCATCGCATAGGCATCGTCCAGGATCTGCGTCACGCGCTGGCCGCTGATTTCACGAATCTCAAGGTGATCTTTCTCGGCCTGCGCGATAAATGCGGGATCGTTCATGGCGGCGTGAAAGGCTTCCCGTAGCGCCGCGACGCGCTCGGCGGGCACGCCGGGGGGCGCGAGAATCGGGCGATCCATTTCCAGCGGTGCGAGGATCAGTTGCAGGATTTTCCGGGTGCGGTCGTCCTTGACGAATTCCGCGATCGCCGGAGTGTCTGGGGAATAGCGGGTTGCGAGTCCCTGCGATCTGGATCGGTACGTTCACCAGCTTCTGCGGAAACCAGTCCGGCCTCGTCGAATTGATCGAGGAGATAAGCCCGCCGCAGCGGCCCTGAATTTCGCCGCGCTCCATCGCAAGATAGATGTCATTGCCTCCCTTGTAGCCGGAGATCACTTTGATCTTGGTACCGAACAGCTTGTCCAGCATCACCGGCAAGGTTTCCATTTGCGAGCCGGCGCCGGTGCCGCCGACGATGAACGGCTTATCCAGCAAATCCTGCCAGGTCGCGATGCCGGATTCGTGCCAGGCGACGCAGATTCCGGTCGAAGCATCGATGCTGCCGATCCAGTTCATGTTTCGTGGATCGAAACTCGCGGCCTTGATGCCGTAGATCGGCGCGAACGGCACGCTCGAATGGACGAGCCCGAGCGTGGTGCCATCTTTCGGCGCAACCGAATCGAGATAGAGCATGGCGCGGATACCGCCGCCGCCCGGCATGTTCTGGATGACGATGGCGGGATTGCCGGGAATGTGGGCGCTGAAATACGGAGCGAATGCGAGCGCATAGCTGGCGTAGCCGCCACCCGCGCCGGCGCTTAAGATCCAGGAAATGGTGCGACCGCGATAGAAGTCGGCGATCGGGTCTGCGCGCGCGGCTGGATCGAGCCCAACGACAATCGCAAGCGCAAAAAATATCGGCCTTAACCTAATCGGCAGCGACATCAAGCAGCACTCCGTCGCAATCGGCCATCTGGTGCTGACCGAGCGGGCAGGAGCGGCGGAACAATTCAAGCAGCGCCTTGCCTTCGGCGCCGGTGCCCAGTGGGGCAGGCGAGAGCAGCGGATTGTCACCGGCGACGCGTTCGACGTCAGCCTTCAGCTTGTCGACGCTTTCAACCTTGAAGCCGATATGGTCCATGCCGGCGGTGATGATGCCGGTGCCTTCGTAGTCGGCGATGTCCCACGGCATGATAACGAGCGTCATGTGGCCGTCGGTCAGATAATGGTTGCGGTCGCCGACGCCTTTATTGGCCGGCGCAAGCTCGAACACGGTACGATAAAACTCGGCCATCTCGTCCGGCCGCATGGTTCGCAGCGCCACGTGATCGATGTGGCGCGCATTGATCTCGCCGCTGCCGTCCTGCTCGCTGTAGACAGAGGTGCGATTGCTCATGTTCTTCTGTGAGATGTCGAACATGTTGCCGTCCGGGTCATGCGTGGAGATGCCGGCAAACGGCCGGTTGGACGGGCGCTTGAGCCATTTCACGCTTGGATAGTTCTTTCGCATGCGGTCGAAGGCGGTTTCTGCATCCTCTACCTCAACGCCAAAGTGGTCGAGGCCGGCCGCCCGGCCGGCGCGCCGCGGATTGATATTGAGGCCAACATAGCCGTCGCCAACCGTCAGGGCGCGGCCGGGCCGTGACTTCTCAGACGTGCGCATGCCGAAGACGGCCTGGTAGAACTGCGCCGACTTCGCGTAGTTTTCGCTGACGATTGCAATGTGATTGATCTTGGAGAACATTTCCCGCCTCCCGGCCGGCGTTATTACGCTCGGCGCTTTCGGAACCAGCAAACGACGGTCCGTGTTTTGATTTAGACGACCGAGCATAAGACTGAACCTTCCTGGGCAATGCCGCAAGGCGCATTCATTCGGATTGTATTGCAATGGCGATATCAACATTGAGCACAAAGTGCTGTATCTCCGGCGGCGGTCCCGCCGGAATGATGCTCGGTTTCCTGCTGGCCCGCGCCGGCGTCGATGTCGTCATCTTGGAAAAATATCCCGATTTCTTTCGCGATTTTCGCGGCGACACCATCCATCCATCGACGCTCGAATTGATGTACGAGCTCGGCTTGCTCGACGCTTTCCTCAAACTGCCGCATCAAAAAGTCGAGACGCTGTCCGCCCAGATCGGTGAAGAGCATCTCACCATGATCGATTTCCGCCACTTGCCGACCCACTGCAAATATATCGCGCTGATGCCGCAGTGGGATTTCCTCAATTTCCTGGCGGAGCACGGCAAGCGCTACAAGACCTTCAATCTGCTTATGAAGTCCGAAGCGACCGATCTGATCGAGGAGGGCGGCCGTGTCGTCGGGGTACGCGCGAAAGGTCCGGACGGCATGCTGACGATCCGCGCCGATTTGGTGGTGGGCTGCGACGGCCGCCATTCGACCGTCCGCGAGAAGGCCGGTTTTCAAGGCCAGGATTACGGTTCGCCGATGGACGTGCTGTGGTTTCGCTTGTCACGCAAGCAAAACGATACGACCGATACTTTCGGTCATATCGAAGCGGGCAGGATGATGATCATGCTTGACCGCGGCGATTACTGGCAGTGCGCTTACGTCATCCCGAAAGGCGGGATCGAGAAGATCCAGGCGGAGGGGTTCGATGCTTTCCGTAAGCGGGTCACGGACATGTCCCCGTTTCTCGCCGATCGCATCAGTGAATTGAAAAGCTGGGATGATGTGAAACTGCTGAGCGTGTCGGTGGACCGGCTGCAACGGTGGTGGCGGCCCGGTGTGATCTGTATCGGTGATGCCGCGCACGCGATGTCGCCGATCGGCGGCGTCGGCATCAATATGGCGGTGCAGGACGCCGTCGCTGCCGCTAACCGGCTGGCGGGGCCACTCAAGAACGGCACGATGACGATTAATGACCTTCACGCCATTCAGGAAAGGCGCACCTTGCCGGTGCGTTTCACCCAGTGGTTCCAGCTCACCATCCAGAAGCGCATCATCAGCCGTGTGCTGGGAATGGAAAGTCAGCAGCGGCCGAAGCCGCCGCTGTTCTTTAAGCTGTTCAGTATTTTCCCGGCGCTGCGCCGTATTCCAGCGCGGTTGCTTGGGATCGGTATCCGGCCAGAACATATTCACACGCCGGAAGCGATCCCATGATCTGGATCACCGCAACAACTCCTCCGGATCCACCGGACGATGGCCCATATTGATCTCGCCGGACTTGCTCCTCCAGAGCGCAGCGGGACGATCCCAATATAACTCGACGCCGTTTTGGTCCGGGTCGCGAACATAGATCGACTCGCTGACGCCATGGTCGACCGCGCTGTCGATGACGATGCCGGCTTTCTTCAATCGTTCAAAGGCATCGCGCAGTTCGCTTCGCTCCGTGTAGAGGATGGCGAAATGGAACAGTCCCGTCATACCGGCTCCGGGCGGGGAGCCACCACGACTTTCCCAAGTGTTGATGCAGATGTCGTGGTGGTAATCCCCGTAGGACAGAAATGCCGCAGTGTCGCCGAGTCGTTTTGTGACTTTGAAGCCGAGCACGCCTTCATAAAACGCGAGCGAACGTGGCAGTTCTGATACTTTCAGGTTCACGTGACCGATACGAGCGCCAGAGGATGCTCGTTGGGCGCCGTTCTGATCCGTTGCCGATGCTTCAGACATGACAGGATCCCGTTGGCTCAACGGCTCAGCCGCGCTGCTGCAATTCCGTCGCGGCGCGGGCGAGGACTTCAACCAGCCGCGACTCGTCGTCCGCGTCGTTTTCCAGACGTTTGCTGACAGTCTCGCGCAGATGATCGAAGGCGGCCTCGACCAGTGGCGGCAACGAGCGGCGGTCGCCGCGATCGCCACGTTCCGAGCGGCGCCAGCGGTTTACGCGCTCGCCGAGCGCGCTTAGGCGCTGAAGCACGACATCGACCAGCTCGCGATTGCCTTGCAGGTAGGTGCGTCCTTCGTCGGTGATGGTGTAGAGCTTCTTCGAGCCTTCGGTTGAAGCGGTGACGTAACCGGCTTCCTCGAGATAGGTCAGCGTCGGGTAGACGATGCCGGGGCTTGGCGAATACCAGTCCGCGGTTTTCTCCTCGAGCAGCTTGATGATCTCGTAGCCGTGGCGGGGCGCCTCGGCGATCAGAGCCAGCGCCAAGAGACGCAAGTCGCCCTGCGCCAGCATGCGCCGCGCCCGCATCAGATCCTCGCCGCCTTCGCCGAAGCCGCCACGTCCGCCAAACCCGAAGCCGCCGCCAAAACGGCCGCGCTTGTGATGACGTCCTGCGGCCCAATGGCCGCGATGACCCTCATCTGAGGGCCCGTAGTGTCTATGCATGTTGTTTCTCCTTTGATGCAAAGATATATCGTTAGATAGATCATACTAAGCTATAGCGCAAGATATATCTTACAAGAAATTTGACGATGATAGCTGAGGGCGTATATTCGCATACGGATATATGGAAATACCATGCTAACTCGTGCTCGCCCATCGAATCCGTTGGCTTTGGCGGTTCTGGCTCTGCTGTTCGAGCGGCCAATGCACCCGTACGAAATGGGCGTCATCCTCAAGCAGCGGCACAAGGAAGAGAGCATCAAACTTCGCTTTGGGTCGCTCTACACCGTGATCGACCTGCTGCAATCGCGCGGCTTGATCGTCGCCCGCGAAACCGCACGGGACGGCAAACGTCCGGAGCGGACGATCTACGAGATCACACCGGCAGGGCGTGACGAATTGCACGACTGGCTGGCCGACCTCGTCGGCCAGCCAGCGAAAGAGTATCCGCAATTCGAAGCGGCTTTGAGCCTGCTGCCAATCCTGCCGCCGGATGAAGCGTTGGGCTTGCTACGTCAGCGTCTGCATCTTCTCGAGCAAAGCAGCATCGCTCTGGCAGGCCAGATCGCGGGCATCAGCGCGCAGAACTTTCCCCCGCTGTTCCTTGTCGAAAACGGATACCGCCTGGCCATGCAGAAAGCCGAGCTGGCATTCGTGTCCGATCTCATCCAGCGGATCGAGAACGGCTGGGGCCCGCTCGATTTGTGGCGCGATTTTCACCGGGACCGCGAAGCAACAATTGCGAAATTGTACCAACGGTACGGAGGCGGCCCGATGAACTGAACACTGCACACCAACGGGTAGCCCCGACGATGCTGGAACACCGCCGGGGCCTCGAACCCAAAACCGAACGCGCGGAGCGCGCTGGTCTCAGGTACGCACAGTCAAGCTACCAGCCGAATCTCCGCGAGAACAGCCGCGCCGCAGTGGTGCGGCCAACACCCATCTTGTTTGAGCGGAGAAAATCATGATCGCAGACACCACCAATTACACCACGCCTGCCAAAGGCCATATCGGACTTGGCATGGAGGGCTTCGTCGCCTCTTGGTATGCACGGCAGACCTTCAAGGATATCGAGGTCTTCCGCGACACGGCGCGCAAGCTGTCACCGCAAATAGCCCCGAACGCGCGCGTCCTCGAAGTCGCGCCGGGACCAGGCTATCTCTCCATCGAACTGGCGCGACTGACGCGCTGCCGGATGATCGCGCTCGACATCAGCCATACCTTCGTGCGCATCGCAAACGAGAATGCCGAGAAGGCGGGCGTCGATGTTTGCTTCGAGCAAGGTGACGCGGCCGATTTGCCCTATCCGACGAGTGTGCTCGATTTCATCGTCTGCCGGGCGGCATTCAAGAACTTCACCAAGCCGCTTGCCGCTCTTAACGAGATGTATCGCGTGCTCAAGCCGGGCGGCGCCGCGCTCATCATCGATCTGCGCAAGGATTTTTCGTCGCAGGATGTGAAGAAGTTTGTCGAAGGCAAAGGTTTCGTCAACGCGCTGCTGATCAGGCTCATTTTCAACACCATGTTGAAGAAGCGAGCCTATACACGCGAGGCGATCCTGGATCTGGCGGCACATTCGGACTTTCGGCAGGGCGACTTGCGTCTGGATTCCGTCGGTTTCGAGCTTTGGCTGCGCAAGCCTGCCGTTGGCGCTGGGTAATCGCGCGGCCTGCGCCGATGCTGCTATAACCCCGGGCGGGAGACGCTGTCAGTCTCGCCCGGAAATCAGAAACGATGAGCACGAATTGTCGCGCACTCACCAAATTTATTCTGTCTTGTGCCGTTGTCGGTGCGGGTCTGCTTCATTGGCCCGCTTCAGGCATGGCCGACGATTGGCCGACACGGCCTGTTACAGTCGTGGTGCCGTTTTCTGCGGGCGGCATCACCGACACGATGGCCCGCATCATGAGCAGCTATCTGTCGACCAAATTTGGGCAACCGTTTGTCGTCGATAACCGCGATGGCGCCAGCGGCGCGATCGCGGCCGAGGCGGTCGCCCATGCCAATCCGGACGGCTACACGCTGTTACTGGGAGCGACCCCGCAAATCTCGATCGTGCCCTACATGCAGCACGTCAACTACGATCCGAAGAAGGATCTGGTCCCCACCAGCATCTTCGGCACCGACCCGTTTGTGATGATGGTGCGTTCAGACCTGCCGGTGCAGACAACCCAAGAGTTTATCGATTACGCCAAGGCGAGGCCCGGCAAGCTGACCTTTGCGTCCGGCGGCAATGCCACGATTTCGCGGCTTGCCGCCTCGCTGTTTCTCGCCCGCGCCGGGCTCGACCTGGTCCACGTCCCGTATCGCGGCGGCGCGCCGGCCATGGTCGATATGCTTGGCCATCACGTCGACATGTATTTCGGCAGCGCGGTGGATGTTGCGCCGGTCCAATCGGATCAACGCGTCAGGCTCCTCGCCGTTACCAGCGAGAAGGCCTCTCCGCTGTTTCCGGACTTGCCGCCGATCGCCGACGTGCTTGCAGGTTACAACCTCACCACCTGGAACGGCCTTATGGCGCCCGCCGGCACGCCGCAGGCGGTCATCGACAAGATCACGCAAGGCATCATCGCGGCGGCGCACGATCCTGCCATCGACGTCAAACTGAAAAACGCCAATGTCGAACCGCGCGGCAGCACGACGGCCGAGTTCCAGCACACCATCAACGACGAGCAAGCCGTCCTTGGCGAGCTCATCAAGGCTTCAGGAGCGAAGAACGACTGAACCGGGCAACAGCTTGACGGGTTCGCTTCGGCAGCGAATGCTTAAGACATGTTCGCAACCTTCTTCCATGAGCTTAAAGCCGCCGGCCTGCCGGTAACGCTGCGCGAATATCTGACGCTGATGGAAGCGATGGAGAAGAACCTCGCCGATCGCCGCGTCGAGTCCTTCTACTATCTGTCCCGCGCGGTGTTGGTGAAGGACGAGCGCAATCTCGACAAGTTCGATCGGGTGTTCGGCCACGTCTTCAAGGGCCTCGATCTGGTCGAGGAGGCGCTGGCCGCCGAAATCCCGACTGAGTGGCTCAAGAAGCTCACCGAGAAATATCTCACCGAAGAAGAGAAGAAACAGATCGAGGCGCTGGGCGGCCTCGACAAGCTGCTTGAGACATTGCGCCAGCGCCTCGCCGAGCAGAAAGGCCGCCACCAGGGCGGCAAGAAGTGGATCGGCACTGCGGGCACGTCGCCATTCGGCGCCTATGGCTACAATCCCGAAGGCGTTCGCATCGGCCAGGACACGAACCGCAACTTCCGCGCGGTAAAAGTCTGGGACAAGCGCGAGTTTCGCGATCTCGACGGCGATGTGGAACTTGGCACCCGCAATATCAAGGTCGCGCTGCGGCGGCTTCGCAAATTCGCCCGCACTGGTGCGCCCGACGAACTTGATCTCGACGGCACCATTAAAGGCACCGCGCACAAAGGCTATCTCGACATCCAGATGCGGCCGGAGCGTCACAATACCATCAAGGTGCTGCTGTTCTTCGACGTCGGCGGCTCGATGGACTGGCACATCAAGGCGACGGAGGAACTGTTCTCCGCGGCGCGCACCGAGTTCAAGCACATGGTGCATCTCTACTTCCACAATTGCCTGTACGAGAAAGTGTGGAAGCAGAATGCACGGCGCTGGACCGAAACCACGCCGACCTGGGATGTGCTGCACACCTATCCGCACGATTACAAAGTGATCTTCGTCGGCGATGCCTCGATGTCGCCCTACGAGATCGTGGCGCCGGGCGGCTCCGTCGAGCACTACAACGATGAGACCGGGCAGGCGTGGATGCAGCGCGTGCTGACGACATATCCGTCCTGCGTCTGGCTCAATCCGGTCCCCGAGCGCGAGTGGGAAATGACCGCCTCGGTCCGCCTGATGCGGCAGCTCATGGGCGGCCGCATGTTTCCGCTGACGCTCGAAGGCCTCGATGGGGCGATGCGGCAATTGGGGCGCTGAAGGCACTTCCGAATCGTCGAAATGGCTCTATATTGAAATACGTCGTCAACAAACTGAAAGGAGGTGATCCAGTGTCTCATTGTCTATCGCCGCGGTCGCCGGCATCTGTGAACTGGGTCCTCGCCTCTGCCGAGGTCCTCGCCTAGGTGGTCTAATCCACCACCGGGCTCACGCGCGTCAGGCAGACGATCGCCGGCGCAACCGGGCCACGGACTGACAATGGAAGGGCTACCCGCAAGGGTAGCCCTTCTTTGCATTTGACCAACCTTGGATCGAACCTTGGATCGAAGTTCGCGCGTCGCGTCTGCGGTTCACCTGGGCGATAGACTTATGTTCTGCTGCGCGCGAACATCCGCGCAGAGGAGATCCCCATGGCTGAAGAAAATCCAAGCGTCGCTGCGCCCGGCCTCGTCATCGTCCGCGAAACCCGCCGCAGCACATTCGATCAGGAGATCATCGCCGGCAAACACCATCTGGTCGCGGATGAGCCGGTCAACGCCGGCGGCCAGGATAACGGTCCGGGTCCTTACGATCTGCTGCTGGCGTCGCTCGGCGCTTGCACCTCGATGACGCTGCGGCTTTATGCCGACCGCAAGAAAATTCCTTTGCAGCGCGTCGAAGTCCGGCTGCGGCATTTTCGGGTCTACGCCAGCGATTGCGCCGAATGCGAAACCAGGGAAGGCATGGTCGATCACATCGATCGCGAGATCAGCCTTGATGGCGATCTCAGCGCCGATCAGCGCGCGAAACTGATGGAGATTGCCGACAAATGCCCGGTGCACCGGACGCTGACATCGGAAATCAACATCCGCACCGTGCAGCTATCATGAAGGTTGCACTGGTTACCGGGGCGAGCCGCGGGATCGGCCGCAGCATCGCGCTTGAACTCGCCGAAGCCGGCTACGATGTGATGCTGACGGCGCGCGACCCGGCGACGCTGCAAAGCGCAGCCGATGAAATCCGTGCCCTTGGCCGGAAAGCCGCCATTCATGCCGCGGACTTAACCGCCAGTATTGCGCCGGCGAATCTTGTCGAGGCTGTTGTTCGCGAATTCGGCCGGCTCGATGTTCTGATCAACAACGCCGGCAACAACAAACGCGGAAGTTTTCTGGAACTGACCGATCAGGACTGGAGCGACTGCTTCGATCTGAAATTCTTTGCGCATGTGAGGCTTTGCCGTGCGGCGTGGCCGCTGCTGAAAGTGGCGCAGGGGTCGATCGTGTTCATCGCCGGTGTGGGCGCCCGCGCTCCTGTGGACGATTATACGATCGGTGCGTCTGTGGTCGGCGCCAGCGTGTCCTTCATGAGAGCGCTGGCGGATTTCGGCAAACGCGACGGTGTTCAGGTCAATGCGGTCAATCCGGGGTCGGTCAGGACTGACCGGTTTCGGCACCGGCTCGACAAAGTGATGAAGAAAACCGGGCTCGGCGAGGAAGCCGCGACCGAACATCATCGCAACGAACTCGCCATCACGCGCTTCGGCCTGCCGGAAGACATTGCCGGACTTGTCGGTTTTATTGTCTCGCCGCGCGGCCGATGGCTGCAGGGCGCGGCCATCGACATGGATGGCGGCCAAATCGAGCCGCTGCGAATGGCGCGTTACGACTAGCGCGCTGCGACCGCGCGCACACTGGCGAACATGACAGCGATAGTATGTGTTAGCTGGATGCGAAAATTGTTTTCCGCCGCCGTGTTGCTGGTTGCGGGTGTGATGTTTTGCACGCCGCTTGCCGCGCAGGATTATCCAACGAGGCCGATCACCATCATCGTGCCGGCGGCGGCCGGCAGTCCGAGCGATTTTCCGGCGCGGTTGGCGACGCAGATCCTGCCATCGCGATTGGGGCAGCCTGTTGTGGTCGAATATCGCCCGGGCGCCGCGGGCGCGATCGGGGCGCGAGCGGCGGCGACAGCGCCGCCCGACGGCTATACGCTGTTCATCGGCAATTCCAGCACACTTGCTGCCATCCCCGCGGTTTCCGCGCATCTTGGCTACGATCCGGTCAAGGACTTTGAGCCGATTATCGAGATCATGCGGGGCTTCCAGAATTTCTGGTGGTTGATCCAACGTCACCCTGGAAAACGGTGCCGGAGCTTGTTGCTTATGCCAAAGCCAATCCCGGCAAGCTTAACTACGGTAACACCGGCACCGGCGGTCTTCCCGATCTCGCGGCGCAGCTCTTCATGATGCGGACCGGCACCAAAATGACCGGCGTCTCGTTCCGCGGCGGCAATGAAATTGGCGACCGCTATACTCGGCCACGTGATTGATCTGACGTTTGAGACCGGCGCGTCGCTGACGCCGCTGATCAAGGCCGGCAAACTCCGTGCCCTGGCGGCACAGACGGACGCGCGTTCGCCTTTACTGCCCGAGGTTCCGACCATGGCCGAGGCCGGGGTGCCCGATTGCGAAGCACAGACTTTCTTTGGGCTTGTCGCGCCGGCCGGTACGCCGCCGTCGATTATCGCGCGGATCAATGCGGCGATGACGGACGGACTGCGCACGCCGGAAATACGGCAGCTCATCAGCAATGTCGGCAGCGAGCCAAAACCCGGCACACCCGCTGAATTCGCCAAATTCATTGCTGCCGATTATCGAAAATGGGTCGAAGGTTGCGACCGTGGCGCACATCCAAGTGGAATAACAGTAGGCCCCGATGGCGGAAGTGAACAAAGCCGTGCGCAAGGTTTCCGTGCTCATTGTCGGCGGTGGTCCGGTGGGATTAGCACTCGCCGCCGATCTCGGCTGGCGCGGCGTGTGCTGTGAACTGATTGAGCAGACCGACGGCTCGATCTCCACGCCGAAAATGAACGAAGTAAACGTCCGGACGATGGAGTTCTGCCGCCGCTGGGGTATCGCGGATGCTGTGATGAACTGCCCGTTTCCGCAAGATCATCCGCTCGATGTGGTCTTTGTCACCAGCATTGCCGGCCATGAGCTGGCGCGGATGCGCCGGCCGCCGCTTAATCAGCGCAAGGTCGAGCCGTATAGCCCGATGCATCTGCAGATTTGTTCGCAACTATGGTTCGATCCGATCCTGCGTTCGTTCGCGCAGTCGCAAAGCTCGGTCGCGTTGCGTTACCGGACAAGGCTCGAACGATTTGAAGCGTCGAATGACGGTGTCATCGCGGAGTTATCTGATCTGGAAACTGGCGACCGCGAAACAGTCACAGCCGATTATCTGGTCGGCTGCGACGGCGCCACCAGTGCGATTCGCGGCGAACTCGGTATTGGTTTGAACGGAGAGGGCATCCTCGGTTACCCGCTGCATCTGTTCTTTCGTACACCCGATCTGCTGGGCCAGTGCGGCCGCGAGCCCGGCGTTTTTTTCCTGGCGATCGATCGCGATGGACTCTGGGCCAACATTCGCGTCATCGATCCGGCAAATGGACTGTGGCGGCTGATGGTGCTCGATAGCGACGGCAAGCAGACGCCGGAGAGTGTCGACCGGACTGCATTGCTGCAGCGCGCTGTCGGCAAGCCCATCGAGGTGGAATGGAAGGGCTTGAGCATCTGGTCGCGCCGCAGCGTTGTTGCCGACCGTTATTCAAGCGGCCGGGTATTCCTCGCCGGCGATGCGGTGCATCAGCTTTCGCCGACCGGTGCGCTCGGCATGAATACTGGGATCGGGGACGCGGTCGACCTCGGCTGGAAGCTTGCGGCGGTGCTGCAGGGGTGGGGCGGTGACAATCTGCTCGCGTCCTACGGCAGCGAGCGCCGTCCGATCGGGCTGCGTAACGTCAGTATGGCCGCAGAGTTCTATCTGGCGCACAACGAGTTCGCCGACGGCATTGCGGTTGTCGAGGACGACAGCGATGCCGGACGTCAGTTGCGGCAACGCCTTGGCGAGAGCCTCAACCGCGATGTCGGCCGCATGTTTCGAACCGCTGGCATGCAACTTGGCTATCGCTACGAAAGTTCGCCGATCTGTGTCGCCGACGGCACGCCGGCAACACCCGATGATCCGGAAAAATTTATTCCATCCGCCCGTCCCGGCAGTCGGGCGCCGCACGCCTGGCTGCGGGAAGACCGCTCGACCCTTGATCTGTTCGGCCGCGGATTTGCGCTGCTGCGGCTTGGAAAAACGCCAACGTCCGAACTTGAACGAGCCGCTGCGTCACGCGGCGTTCCGCTCACGGTAATCGATCTGGACGAACCGGAAGTCGCCGCACTCTACGAACGACCGCTCGTGCTGGTGCGGCCGGACGGTCATGTTTGCTGGCGCGGCGATAAAGTCCCCGACGATGCCGTGGCTCTGATCGACCGCGTTCGCGGCGCTACATCACCCGTCAGCTAGAGCGCGGCCTTCTTCACGCGCGCTCTGACTTCGGCGATCACGTGCGGGATCGCCGCGTCATTTCCTGGCGCCATGATGTGGACGCCGGCAATGCCGGGAATGGTGGCGAGCTCCTCGATCAGTTCGACGCAGATGTTGATGCCGTCGCGGGCGGGATCTGCCGCCTTTTCCAGCCGGGCAATGTAACTGTCGGGAATGATCGTTCCGAACAGATGGCTCTTCATCCATTGCGCCGACTTTGCCGATCGCAGTGGATTGACGCCGATCAGAATCGAAAGCTGCTTGGTGATCCCGGCTTTTTCCAGCGCGGCCGCATAACGGCGCACAATGCCGGCGTCCATGCAGAACTGCGTCTGCGCGAATTGCGCGCCCGATTTGATCTTGGCGGCGAGCCCTTTGGGCTCCCAGTCCGCCGGAGGATCGATCGGCATGTCGGCGGCGCCAAGGAAGAACGCCGCCTTGCCGTCGACCTTGCGGCCGGTGGGCAGCGTGCCCTCATCGCGCAGCCGCCGTGCGGTTTCGATCAGCGTCGCGGAATTGACGTCGAATACCGGCTTGGTGTCGGGCTGATCGCCGGCCTTCGGGTCGTCCCCGGTCAGCAGCAGCATGTTGCGGATGCCGAGCGCGGCGGCGCCCATCATCTCGCTCTGCAGCGCGATGCGGTTCTTGTCCCGGCAGGTGATCTGCAGGATCGGCTCGATATCCATGCCGATCAGGATCGACTGCCGCGGCGAGCGCCGCCATGTGGGCGCGGGCGCCGGCCCCGTCGGTGACGTTAACCGCGTCGGGCAATCCCTTGAGCGGCGCTGCTTTCCGCCGCAGGTCGTCGGCATCGCAGGACACCGGGGGCGCCAGTTCGGCGGTGAGGACGAATCGGCCGGCCCGCAGGCGCTCTTCGAGCGTGTGCGGGACGGCATTGCTTTGGTGTTCATGGTGATGTCTCGGCAGGGAGCAGCGGCGGCCGCAGCAGCGCATATATGCTTTACCGGCGCGCTGCAAATGCGCCGTTTCTGGACAGAAAAGCCCTGTCCCGCTAGAGAGTTAGCCCATTCAGCGAATTGGACGAAAATGAGCGGCGTCAACGAAATCCGGTCGGCATTTCTGAACTATTTTGCCCGCGAGGGGCACGAGATCGTGCCGTCGTCGCCGCTGGTGCCGCGCAACGATCCGACATTGATGTTCACCAATGCCGGCATGGTGCAGTTCAAGAATGTCTTCACCGGCCTGGAAAAGCGCCCTTATTCGCGCGCCGTGACGGCGCAGAAATGCGTCCGCGCCGGCGGCAAGCACAACGACTTGGATAATGTCGGCTACACCGCGCGGCACCACACCTTCTTCGAGATGCTCGGCAACTTCTCGTTCGGCGATTATTTCAAGGAACGCGCCATCGAGCTGGCCTGGAATCTGGTGACGAAGGAATTCGGCATTCCGGCGGAGAAGCTGACCGCGACCGTCTATATCGACGACGACGAGGCGTTCAAGCTCTGGAAGAAGATTGCCGGTTTGCCGAGACGCAGGATCATCCGCATCGCCGGCTCCGACAATTTCTGGGCGATGGGCGACACCGGCCCGTGCGGTCCCTGCTCGGAGATTTTCTACGATCACGGCGACAAGGTTTGGGGCGGGCCGCCTGGCAGTCCCGGAAGCCGACGGCGATCGTTTCACCGAGATCTGGAATCTCGTGTTCATGCAATATGAGCAGCTCGCCAAAGGCGGCGAGCGGATCAACTTGCCGCGGCCGTCGATCGATACCGGCATGGGGCTGGAGCGCACTGCCGCGGTGCTGCAGGGCACCTACGACAATTACAAGATCGATCTGTTCGTCGCGCTGATCCAGGCGATCGCCGATCTGACCCGCGTCAGTCCGGACGGCGAGCATGAAAGCCTCGCATCGCGTCATCGCCGATCACTTGCGCGCAAGCGCGTTCCTGATCGCCGACGGCGTGCTGCCATCGAACGAAGGCCGCGGCTACGTGCTTCGCCGCATCATGCGCCGCGCCATGCGCCACGCCGAATTGCTCGGCGCCAAAGAACCGCTGATGTGGAAGCTCGTGCCGGTGCTGGTGCGCGAGATGGGGCAGGCCTATCCGGAATTGCACCGCGCCGAGGCGCTGGTCACCGAGACGCTCAAGCTCGAAGAGACGCCGTTTCCGCCGCACCTTGGAGCGCGGGCTGGCGATCCTCGACGAAGCGCAGCAAGTCGCTGAAGAAGGGCGACATGTTCGACGGCGTGACCGCATTCACGCTTTACGACACCTACGGCTTTCCGCTCGATCTGACGCAGGATGCGCTGCGCAACCGCGGCATCGGCGTCGATCTTGCGGCGTTCAACGACGCGATGGAAGAGCAGCGCGCGAAGGCGCGCGCGTCGTGGGCGGGCTCGGGCGAGGCCGCGGACGAGGCGGTCTGGTTCGGGATTGCGCGAGAAAATCGGCGGTACCGAATTCCTTGGCTACGACACGGAGAACGCTGAGGGCGTCGTCGCGGCGCTGGTACGGGACGGCAAGGAAGTCACCGAGCTCAAGAAAGGCGAGAACGGTGCGGTCGTCCTCAATCAGACGCCGTTCTACGGCGAGTCCGGCGGCCAGGTCGGCGATACCGGGACGATGACGGCGGATGGCGTACAAGTTCAAAGTCACCGACACGCAAAAACATCTCGGCGATGTGTTCGTTCACATCGGCACGGTCGAGGAGGGCATGCTGAAGGTCGGCGCGGCGCTTGCGCTCGACGTCGATCATCGCCGCCGCGGCGTCCATTCGGAAAAACCATTCCGCGACGCACCTGTTGCACGAGGCGTTGCGGCAAGTGCTCGGCGATCACGTCGCGCAGAAGGGCTCGCTGGTTGCGCCCGACCGGCTGCGCTTCGATTTCTCCCATCCCAAGCCGATAAGCGCGGACGAAATGGAACGCATCGAAGAGATCGCCAACGACAAAGTGCTGGAGAATTCGCCGGTCACGACCCGCGTCATGGCGCTTGACGATGCGCGTCACTTCGGGCGCTCGCGCATTGTTTGGTGAGAAATACGGCGACGAGGTGCGCGTTGTCGCCATGGGTGATAGCAGGCAGCTGGCAATACAATGGGCTGGTCGGTCGAACTGTGCGGCGGCACCCACGTCAATCGCACCGGCGACATCGGGCTGATCTCGGTCTTGGCGATTCCGGCGTTGCCTCAGGCGTTCGCCGCATCGAGGCCCTGACCGGTCAGGGTGCGCGCGCCAACGCCAATAAGCTGGCGCGGCTTGCCAAGGCGACGGCGTCGGAACTGCGCGTGCCGATTGAAGACGCGCCCGGCCGTATTGCCGCGTTGCTCGACGATCGCAAACGGCTTGAACGCGAACTGACCGACGCCAGGAAGAAGCTCGCCATGGGCGGTGGCGGCGCAAGCGACAGCGACGATGGCGTGCGCACCGTAGGCGACGTGAAGGTGATGGCGCGTTCGGTCGAGGGCATCGATCTCAAGGACCTGCGCAGCCTTGCCGACGAGGGCAAGAAAAAGGTCGGCTCCGGCGTTGTCGCCATTGTCGGCGTCACCGGAGATGGCAAGGCGGGGATCGTGGTTGGCGTGACCAGTGATCTCACCGGCCGTTTCAATGCGGTCGATCTGGTCAAAAAGGGCGCGGAGGTGCTCGGCGGCAAAGGCGGCGGCGGACGGCCTGATATGGCGCAGGCCGGCGGCCCCGATGCGTCGAAGGCGGATGCGGCTCTTGCCGCGATCGAAGCCGCGCTGGGCGCCTAGTTCTTCGTCCTATAACGCTCAACACTCACCGCTCATTCCCGCGTAAGCGGGAATCCAGCGCCTGTGCAAGAACGCTGGGTCGGCCCGCTTTAAAACTCGACGATCTTGCCGTCTTCCGCAGTTTCGTAGGGAAGCTTGCTGCGCTGCTTGAGCATGTCCGCGCTCATGTGGGTGAGTACGAGCCGCTTCGGCTGTATTTGGCTTAAGTGCTGCTCGAGCAGCGACAACGCCATGTGCGTGGTGATCGGCTTGTCCCGCGTATAAGCCTCACAAATGAAAAGATCGGCCTCGCGGCCGACGTCGATCAGGGCTTCGGTCCATTCGGTGTCGCCGGAGAACGCGAGCACCTTGCCTTCGGCTTCGAAGCGGAATCCAAGACATGGCCCGGCGCGATCGTCATGTACAACATGGGACGGCGTGACGCCGACGCTGCCGACGTCGTTGCGCGTGCCGATATCCAGCTCTCTGCAGCGTCAACTCGAAATTCAGTTCCATCCCGCCAGTTCCGGGGAATGCGCATTCCATCAATTCGGGAAACCGGGTTTTCAGTCCGGGCGGTCCAACGATCGTAAGCGGCTGCGTGCGCTTGGTCACGTAATTGGCTTCAAGAATGAAAAACGGCAGTCCAAAAATATGGTCGGCATGAAAGTGCGAAATGAAAATGGTGGTCGATGGCATTGCGATCGATGCCAAGCTTGTTCATGGCGACCAGCGAGGTCGCGCCGCAATCGATCAGCGCGTTGATGTTTTTTCCGACCAGATGAAAGCAGGTATTGAACCGGCCCCCGGAACCGAAGGCGTCACCGCAGCCGACGAATTGCAGGTGCATGAAAGGGTCTCCGCTGAGCGGCGAGGGACGACCTGCGCGGCCCGACGTGTCATAAGGCACGTCAATTTTGGCAAAAGTCCGTGACGGGGATCACAGCTTGAGGTCGCCTTCGACTAATCCTGTTGGGCGTCTAAAGCTTTGTGTTCTCATTGTTTTTTAGCTTTTACCCCAATTTGCTCGGTGCGTCTTGTGGGGCTGCCCCTGAACCCGCATGATGCTCGCTAGCATAGTGTCGGGCGTAGCGCCATGATCGCAACACAAACTGGCGCTTCTTGCCGGTCTGGTGTGGGATTTGCGGGGACGTTTGGGTGAATATCAGACTGGATCGCTCAGGCGGATTGATATTGACGATGGCGGCTTTGGCGATCGCGCTTGGTGGCTGTTCGAGCATTGGTTTGGCAGCGACCAGCCGTGCTTTCGAAAGCAGTTTCGATTTGACCGGCCAGACTGGTGGCTACACTTTCTCCGACACGCAGCAAGTGAAGCGGGACCGTCCGATTACCGCTAGCTGATCTCGTTGCGGCGAACGGGAGTTGTCCGCCGCCGCCTGTGGCCCCGTTGCGCCGGCGCCCGCAGCTGCAAGTCCGGCGGCAGAACCGGTTGTTGCTCCCGATAGCTCCGTCGCTGCTCGACGAAGGCGTCGCACTTGGCATGAGCGAATGCGAAGTGGTCTGGCGGGCAGGCGCGCCGAACAATGTTGAGCTCGGCAAGGGCCCGAATGGCGGGCGCACGGCGGTCCTGACCTTCAATGGCGGAGCGCGCGCCCGGTATTTACCGCTTCGAGGGCGGGCGCCTGATGGAAATGGATAGCGTCGCGCCGTCGCCGGCTCCGCCTCAGGTCGCGAAGAAAAAGCCGGCAAAACGAAAAAAGCCAGCGAACAATAACGCGACCTGATTGTACGTCCGTCTCAAACAAGCATCCCGGCCTCTTGCGAGGCCGGGGTGCCGTTTGTCAGCGATAACCGGGCCGGCATTAGTAGCAGCGGTTGACCCAGCGCAACGCCGGTCCGTACGGGGTAGCGACCCAGGTCCGCACCATGCAGCCGCCGTATCCGCCGCCGTACACGCGAACGAACGGGCCGCCGTGGTACCAGCCACCGTGCCAGCCGCCGCCCCAGTGAGCGGACGCGGCAGTGGGTGAGAGCGCGGCGGCGCCGAGAGTGACGCAAGTGGCGAGAGCGAGGAAGGATTTGCGCAGCATCTGACTTCTCCTTGGTTAGGCTTCGTTTTCACGGAGCTATGTTTTGGTTCAGGCTCGATTCGTCCGCGCTGCGGTTCAGGGATTTATCGCTGAAGCTGACTGGCTCGTCATCACATATCCGGTGATTTCGTAATTTGCATTTGCGGTCGGCTTGCCGTGATCAGAGGCGACCGCTATAAGCCGCCGCAATTCCGCAACGGCTTCCAATCTTAATCTTAAAAGGACGATCTGATGGCGCTCGAGCGTACATTTTCGATCATCAAACCCGACGCGACGGCAAGCAATGTGACCGGCACTATCAATGCAATGATCGAGAAGGCGGGTCTGCGCATCATTGCGCAAAAGCGGATACGGATGAGCCGCGAGCAGGCCGAGACTTTTTATGCCGTCCATCGCCAGCGGCCGTTCTTCGGCGAGCTCGTCGATTTCATGATCTCCGGGCCGGTCGTCGTCCAGGTGCTCGAAGGTGAAAATGCGATTGCCGCCTATCGCGACCTGATGGGCGCAACGGATCCCGCGAAAGCGGCGCCCGGCACCATTCGCAAGGAAGTGGCCAAATCGATCGGCGAGAATTCGGTGCACGGCTCCGATGCGGCCGATACCGCGACCAAAGAAATTGCGCAGTTTTTTTCCGGCAACGAAATCGTCGGCTGAGGCTTTCGGCTCTTTTCGTCGTTCATAACAACCCGGACGGCGACAGTGGGATCAATCGCGCAGATTTTCCATCCTTCCGTGTGGAGCGACATGCTCCACACCGGTGGCGGTGAAATTGGCGGTGCCGCGTTCTGGGCCGCGGTGCTGCAAATCATTTTCATCAACATGCTGTTGTCGGGCGACAACGCGGTCGTCATCGCGATGGCCTGCCGAAGCTTGCCGCAGCGCGAAAAAATCTGGGGCATGGTGATCGGGGCCGGCGTCGCGGTATTGCTGCGCCTGATCTTCACCGGGATCGTCGGCCGGTTGATGTTGCTGCCGTATCTCAAATTGGCCGGCGGAGTGGCGTTGATCTACGTCGCTGCCAAGCTGCTGGTGCCCGAGCAATCCGATCGAAGCAAGGTACAAGCCGTTGCGCATTTGTGGCGCGCGGTGTGGATCGTCGTGGTCGCTGACATTGTCATGAGCCTCGACAACGTCATCGCCGTCGCGGCGATTGCAAAGGGCAGTGTTGTCTTGCTGGCAATAGGATTGGCCGCTTCTATTCCAATCATTCTGGCCGGTGCTGCATTGATCATGATGTTGATTGATCGGGCACCCGTGCTGGTCTGGGCGGGCGCGGGCTTGCTCGGCTGGATTGCCGGCGAGGTCATTTCGACCGACCCTCAAGTATCTCGCTACGTAATCGGCAAGTTCGGCGAGCCGATCGCGCAACAAATGGAAATCGCTGCGGCGATCTCAGGCATACTGTTGGTGATTGCGATCGGAGGCCTGTGGCGGCAACTTCGCTTGACCCATGCGCGCACGAAGGTCGCCGAAGAAGAAGTTGTGAACAGCGCCTAATTTTTGCCGAACAATCCGCAGCCGATTTTTCATCGTGGATTTTTGGTTGCCGCGAACGCAAAAATTTTCTCGTTGTTTCGCTTGTAGTTGAGCAAAGAACCTAAGCCGCGAATTCGAACAACGACGCGATATTTTGCAGCCATGCTTGCGCCGTATTTGTCGGGCCTCCTTTAATTGCAATCGGATTTGGGCCATCCGGCGGGTGCTGTCGTGGGCGACAATCGTTTCGGAATTTTCCCAGATTCTGCTTGTGGTGCAGATCGCAGTCACTACACGCGGCGTGTAGTGACTGTTGTTTGGTGTGTTTAGTGACATAGGGACTGAGGAGGGCAGGCGATGCAGAAGGGCACCGTCAAGTGGTTCAATCCGACCAAGGGCTATGGCTTCATCAAACCGGCAAGCGGCGATAAGGACGTTTTCGTCCATATCTCGGCGTTAGAGCGTGCGGGGCTTCGTTCACTTAACGAAGGTCAATCGATCGAATACGAACTCGTAACCAACCGCGGCAGGACGTCTGCGGAAAATCTCAAGGTCGCGTGAGCGCGGTTCGGGAAAAGTTTTTCCCGTAACTCTCGGCCTGATGACTTGGGGCCTGATGACTTGGGGCCTGATGACTGGGGTTTGTTTTAGCGGCGGCGTGCCGTGTCGGGCGACACTTTGCCTTCAGCAACCAGCCTCAGCGCTTCCGGATAGATGCGGTGCTCGACTTGGAGCACGCGCGCTGCGAGCGATTCTTCGGTGTCGTCCTTGGTGACGGACACCGAATCCTGCGCGATCACTGGTCCTGAATCCATTTCAGGAACGACGAAGTGGACAGTGGCGCCGTGCCGGTCGACACCGGCATCCAGCGCGCGCCGATGCGTGTGTAGTCCTTTGAACTGCGGCAGCAACGCCGGATGAATGTTGAGCATGCGGCCGTTCCACTGTTTGACGAACCATGGCGTCAACAGCCGCATGAAGCCGGCAAGACATACAATCTCGATGCGGTTTGCCTGGAGCTCATTATCGAGCGCGCGTTCGAACGCTTCGCGATCTTTGCCGAAACTACGGTGATCGACGACGGCGGTTGCGATACCGTCCGCCTGCGCACGGGAAAGCCCTGTTGCGTCGGGTACATTTGAAACAACCAGGACGATTTCAGCGGGGTAGTCGGGCGCCTTCGCCGCTTCGATCAGCGCCACCATGTTCGATCCACGGCCGGAGATCAGCACGGCAACGCGCTTCTTGTTCATACGTCAGCTCGACAGATCGAGACGGCCGCGAAAGTTCACGCGAACATCACCGTTTGCAGGAACGATCTCGCCGAGTTGCACGACCGTCTCACCGTTGGCTGCAAAGCAGTCGATCGCCGCTTTTGCGCCGCCCGGATCGAGTACGGCCACCATGCCGATGCCGCAGTTGAACGTGCGTAGCATTTCCTGCTCGCCGATCTTGCCGCTCGATGCCAGCCACTTGAACACCGGCAGTACCGGGACGCGATCGAGGTCGATTGAAACCGCAAGAGTTCTTGGGCAGCACGCGGGGAATATTCTCGGTGAAGCCGCCGCCGGTGATGTGCGCGAGCGCTTTTACAGCTTTGGTTTGGCGGAGTGCGGCGAGGCACGAGCGGACGTAAAGCCGCGTCGGCGTCAGCAGCGCTTCGCCGAGACTGCGCGATGGCTCGAACGGTGCGGGCTGGTCCCAGCTCAGTCCGGCATCTGCCGCGATCCGGCGCACCAGCGAAAATCCGTTCGAGTGGACGCCGGTTGAAGCGAGACCGATGACGACGTCTCCCGATGCGATATCGGCGCGGGGCAGGAGCTCTGCCCGGGAGACTGCACCGACCGCGAAGCCGGCGAGATCGTAGTCGTCGCCGTGATAGACGCCCGGCATCTCCGCCGTTTCACCGCCGATCAGGGCACAATTAGTTTCGCGGCAAGCCGCGGCGATGCCGGTGACAACCTTCGCGCCGATGTCGGGATCGAGTTTGCCGCAGGCGAAATAGTCGAGGAAGAAGAGCGGTTCCGCGCCTTGAACCACGAGGTCGTTGACCGACATGGCAACGAGGTCGATGCCGATCGTGTCGTGGCGGCCGGTCTCGATGGCGATCTTGACCTTGGTGCCGACGCCGTCGTTGGCGGCCACCAGGATCGGATCGGTGTAGCCGGCAGCCTTCAAATCGAACAGGCCACCAAACCCGCCGATCACGGCGTCGGCTCCGGCGCGCGCGGTCCCTCGCACCAGCGGCTTGATCAACTCGACCATGCGGTTCCCAGCGTCGATATCGACACCGGCGGCCGCGTAGCGCGCCTTATCCACGGGTCACCAAACTGGACAGGATCGTTCCCCTTGACGGGTGGGCTTTACGTCGCGCCTCGTACGTCGGAATCGCGGGGTGCGCAAGCGCGCAAGCCTCGTTATATTGCGCTTTCCGGTACAGCGAGGGGAAAGCTGCCGGAATCCGGGGCTGTGGTTTGAGTATCCCAAATCTCGTTACGCTGGTGCGCATCCTTCTGGTGCCGATTGTGGTCTGGGCGATCACGTCAGGCGAGATGCGCATTGCATTCCTGCTGTTCCTCGTTGCCGGTGTCAGCGACGCCATTGACGGTTTCGTCGCCAAACACTTCCATATGACCAGCGAGCTTGGCGCCTATCTCGATCCGCTGGCCGACAAGGCGCTGATCGTCTCGATTTACATTTCGCTAGGCATCGCGGGAAAATTGCCGCTCTATCTTGTAATCCTGGTGGTGTCGCGCGACATCATGATTATCGGCGCTTTCATGCTGGCATGGCTGGTTGGCAAGCCGATGGCGGCGCGGCCCTTGCTGGTCTCCAAGATCAATACGGTCGTGCAAATTTTGCTCGCGACCTTGGTGCTCGCAGAACAGGGATTTGGTTTTGATGCTGACTTGTCATCCAGGCTCCTCATGGCGCTGGTCGCCGTCTTGACCCTGCTCTCAATCGCCTTCTATCTCGCCGAATGGGTGCGCCATATGAATTCGTTTGGTAGCGATCATTAACGGCATCGGGGGCGGCACGGTGTATTTCGAGCGCAACATCGTGTTCTGGGTCGCCGCGCTTATTATCTTCGGCCTGCTGCTTTGGCTCTTAAGCCCAATCCTGCTTCCGTTCGTGTTGGGCCTTACCATCGCGTACCTGCTTGACCCGCTGAGCAGGCACCTGACGAAGCGAGGCGTCAGTCAGGCTGGGGCGGCTGGCATTATCCTCGCCAGCTTCGTTGTCGTGTTCGTGCTGCTGCTGCTGCTGATCGTGCCGCCGTTGCTGCGACAGCTGTCTGGGTTTATCGCCAAAGCTCCCGAATATGCGCAGCACCTGCAAAGCCTCGCAAGCGACCCGCGTTTTCCCTGGCTCAAGCAATTCGTTGGCGACAATCTCACCAACGGGTCCATCAGCGATCTGATGAAAGACGCGATGGGCTATTTGACCGGAATGCTCGGTTCACTGTGGTCGAAGGGGACGGCGCTGATATCGATTTTCTCGCTGGTGATCGTCACGCCGATCGTTGCGTTCTATCTCGGCTGCCGACTGGGATCATATGTTGGCCGCCACTCGACTCTCTTATACCCGTGCATCACCGCGCGACGGTTCACAAGCTGATCCGTGAAATCGATAAATCGATCGCTGCTTACGTGCGCGGTCAGTCTGCCGTTTGCCTGATCCTCGGCTCCTACTATGCCGTTGGCCTTTCGCTGGCCGGACTGAACTTCGGTTTTCTCATTGGCGTTGTCAGCGGCCTTATCAGCTTCGTGCCGTATGTCGGCTCGCTGACTGCGCTGGTGGTTTCGGTCGCCATAGCCCTTGCCCAGTTCTCTCCCGATTGGATCCATATTCTAATCATCGTCGGCATCGTGCTCGTCGGTCAGTTCTTCGAAGGCAACATTCTGTCGCCCAAGCTTGTCGGTCACAGCGTTGGGCTGCATCCGGTATGGCTGATGTTCGCCCTGTTTGCATTCGGCTATCTGTTCGGTTTCGTCGGGTTGCTTTTGGCAGTGCCACTCGCGACGGCCGCCGGCGTTTTGATACGCTTCGCGGTGCGGCGCTATCGCGAAAGTCCGATCTTTACCGGCGGCGAGCCGGTCTGAAAGCCATTTGAGAAACCATGGCGCCGAACGCACGTCTCGTCCGTACCGCGTCAGCTGGCGCTCGCTCTTGAACACGGCGAGAGTTACGGCCGTGACGATTTCCTGCAGGGCTCCGGCAATGCGGCGGCGCTGGAATTGATCGACAGCTGGCCGGACTGGCCGGCTGGCGCAATGGCGCTGGTGGGGCCGGAAGGTTCCGGCAAAACGCATCTCGCAACGATCTGGGCCGCTGCTTCCGGTGCCCGTGTGATTTCCGGCCATGCGCTCACCGAAACGATGCTGCGTTCCGCGCTCGCGACCGGTGCGTTGGTGATCGAAGACGCCGCCGCGATTACGGACGAGCGTGCCTTATTTCATATGATCAATCTCGCGCGCCAGGAGGGCGCGTACCTGCTGTTCACCGCGCGCACGACGCCGACCACGTGGCCGGTTATAATCCCCGACGTTATTTCGCGGCTACGGGCTATGCCGGTCGTCACGCTGCAAGCGCCGGATGACGTGCTGCTGCGTGCAGTCATCGTCAAGCTTGCCGCTGACCGCCAGCTCGGCATTGACGACAGCGTGGTCCGTTACTTGTCGACCCGCATTGAGCGGTCGTTCGCGGCGGCCCGCGCCGCGGTTATCGCGCTCGATAACGAGGCTTTGCGGCAAGGCCGGCCGCCATCGCGCGCGCTCGCCGCCGAAATGTTCCGCGATTCCGCCTGATCCGCCGCGGAACGGCCGGCTTCCGCCTTTACGCTCAAGCATCGTTGATGAAGACCGGGTTTTGGCCTCAGCCTTGACGCGGCGGGCCCGCGCCGCCTTATCTTCAGAGCGGCGACGTCATCGAACTTTAATCAAAGGTGGCAATCGTGGCGCTTGAGGAGCACCAAACAATCATGGCCGGCCGTGGTCAAGCCACTGTAGTTCCTTTGGAATCTGGCGCCGCGCGGCGGCCGGATCAAGCTTCGGCACCGTCCGATCTGGCGAGCAGCCCGGACCGATTCGTCAACCGGGAGCTGTCCTGGCTGAACTTCAACCGCCGCGTGCTCGAGGAATCGGCCAATAGCGGCCACCCCTTGCTCGAGCGGCTGAAGTTCCTGTCGATCTCGGCCAATAACCTCGACGAATTCTTCATGGTGCGCGTCGCCGGTCTCGGCGCTCAGCTGCGCGCCGGTATCGCCGAAAAGAGCCCGGAAGGGCTGACGCCGGCCGAGCAATTGGCGCGCATCGCCGAAGCCGTTGTGCTGCTGGTGGAGGATCAGCAACAGCAGTGGCGCGAGTTGCGCGAGGCGCTGGCCGGCGCCGGTATCGTGCTGGTTGATGGGCCTGACGTCACCAAAGCGGAAAAGTCCTGGCTCGAGGATTATTTCCTTGCCCACATTTTCCCACTGCTGACGCCGCTCGCTGTCGATCCGGCGCATCCGTTTCCTTTCATTCCCAATCTCGGCTTCTCGATCGCCCTGCAGCTTGCGCGCGCCAAGGACGGCAAGGCGATGAATGCGCTTATCCGTATGCCGAACCGCATCGAGCGTTTTGTGCGGCTGCCGCAAAGCGGCGAGGGCGGCCAGGTTCGCCTGATCTCGCTTGAGGGCGCGACCAGCCTGTTCATCGGCAAGCTGTTCCCCGGATACGTGTTGAAGGGTGTCGGCGCTTTCCGCGTCATCCGCGACTCCGAGGTGGAAATCCTCGAAGAGGCCGAAGACCTCGTGCGGGTATTCGAGACCGCGCTCAAGCGCCGCCGCCGCGGCATCGTCATCAGGCTCGATATCGAAGCGTTGATGCCGCCCGAGTTGCAGCGTTTCGTGCGACGCGCGCTCGGCGCAAGCGAAGATGACGTGTTCAAGGTCGACGGCGTGCTGGCGCTCAACGAAATGAGCCAGCTTGCGAACCTCAATCGGCCCGATCTGGAATTTGTGCCTTACGCGCCGCGCTATCCGGAGCGTGTTCGCGATCATGGCGGCGATTGCTTCGCTGCGATCCGGCAAAAGGATTTTGTCGTTCACCATCCTTATGAATCCTTCGACGTGGTGGTGAATTTTCTGCAGCAGGCAGGGCGCGATCCAGACGTGGTCGCGATCAAGCAAACGCTCTATCGCACTTCCGCCGATTCACCGATCGTCCGGGAGCTTGCCGAAGCCGCCGAAGCCGGCAAGTCGGTTACCGCGGTCGTCGAGCTGAAAGCGCGCTTCGATGAGGAAGCCAATATCCGCTGGGCGCGCGATCTCGAGCGCGCCGGCGTACAGGTCGTCTATGGCTTCATCGAACTGAAAACCCACGCCAAGCTTTCGCTGGTGGTCCGCCGCGAAGGTTCCGAGCTTGTGTCTTACGTCCACGTCGGCACCGGAAACTATCATCCGGTCACCGCACGCGTTTATACCGACCTGTCGTTCTTCACCCGCGATCCGCAGATCGGGCAGGACGTTGCGCGCATCTTCAACTTCGTCACCGGTTATGCCGAGCCGGCTGAACTCGAACGCATGGCGGTCTCTCCGGTTTCGCTGCGCGAGCGTATCCATGCGCATATCGAAGAAGAGACGGCTAACGCCAAAGCCGGCCGCCCGTCGGGCATCTGGATGAAGATGAATGCGCTGGTCGACCCCGACATTATCGACGCGCTTTATAAAGCTTCCTCCGCCGGCGTGCCCATTGAACTCGTCGTGCGCGGCATTTGTTGCCTGCGTCCCGGAGTTCCGGGCTTGTCGGAGAACATCCGGGTCAAGTCGATCATCGGACGCTTCCTCGAACACGGCCGCATTTATTGCTTCGGCTCCGGTCACGCACTGCCGCATGCAAAGGCCGCGATTTACATATCATCGGCCGATATGATGCCGCGCAACCTCGACCGCCGTGTCGAGGCGCTGTGCCCGATCCTCAATCCTACGGTGCACGAGCAGGTTCTCGATCAGATCATGGTCGCGAATTTGAAGGACAACGAGCAAAGCTGGCAGCTTCTTGCCGACGGGTCGTCGCGCCGCATCAAGCCTGCGGCCGGCGAAGAAGAATTCAACGCGCATACCTATTTCATGACCAATCCAAGCCTGTCGGGGCGCGGCAAATCGCAAAAAGAAGCCATTCCCCGCCTGCGGCATCGGCCGGAGCGGATGTGATTCCATGCACGAATCGTGTTTACGGTGAGCGCAATATTCTATGCTGCGCCGTAACGGCATAACTTTAATAATTGTTTCGGATGAAACGCGCTCAACCCGACGCACAAGGACGGCTCGATCACGGTCCGCCGATTGCGGTTATCGACATCGGCTCGAATTCCGTGCGCCTTGTCGTGTACGAGGGCCTGGTCCGCAGCCCGACTGAACTTTTCAACGAGAAGGCGCTGTGCGGACTTGGCCGCGAGGTACAGTCGACGGGCCTGCTCGCGGCAGATGCCGTTGAGCACGCTCTGGCGACGCTCAAGCGCTTTCGCGCTCTCTGCGACCGGATGAGCGTGCAAAAATTGTTTGCGATCGCGACAGCCGCTTGCCGTGACGCCAAGAATGGCCGCGCCTTCATTCGCTTTGCCGAGCGTATCCTCAAGACGGAAATCGAAGTTCTTTCAGGTGCCCGTGAGGCCGAGCTTACGGCGCTCGGCGTCATTTCCGGCGTGCACCGCGGCGATGGCGTCGTGGGCGATCTCGGCGGCGGTTCGCTTGAGCTGGTCGACATTCGCGGCACTCGCGCACGCAATGGCCTCACGCGTCCGCTGGGCGGTCTGGCGCTCGCCGATATTTCCGCGAAATCGCTGAAGAAGGCGGAAAAGGTCGTCAAGAAATCCCTGACCGGTCTTGCGATGCTCAAGGGCTGCCAGGGCCGGACCTTTTATGCGGTCGGCGGCACCTGGCGTTCGCTGGCGCGTTTGCACATGTGGCAGACCGGCTATCCGTTGCACGTCATGCACGGCTACTCGATCTCGGCTACTGAAGCGCTGGAATTCGCCCGGCTGGTTTATCGGGTCGACGTCGATACGCTCTCCAACATCGACGTCGTGAACAATGCGCGCCGTCCGCTGTTGCCGTACGCGGCGCTGGTGCTTGAATATATTCTGCGCATCGGCAAGCCGCGGCAGGTGGTGTTCTCGGCACTCGGCGTGCGCGAAGGATTACTGTACTCGCTGCTCAAGCAAAGGGACCAGGAAAAGGATGCCTTGATCGAGGCGGCGCGGCATCTCAACCAGTTGCGTTCGCGCTCGCCGCAGCATGGCGAGGAGCTGATCGCCTGGACCGACAAATTATTGGCATCGTCGGGACTGGAGGAGACGATCGAGGAACGCCGGCTGCGGCACGCCGCGTGTCTGCTCGCCGATATCGGCTGGCGCGCGCACCCCGATTATCGGGGCGAGCAATCGCTCAACATCATCGCCCACGGCGGCTTCAGCGGCATCGATCATCCCGGCCGCGCCTATCTCGCGCTCGCGGTGTTCTTCCGCCACGTCGGTCTCGTCATGGACGATGAGTTGTCGCCGCGGCTGCGCGAACTGGTCTCGACCCGGATGCTCGATCGCGCCCGCGTCCTCGGCGCTGCGCTGCGGCTCGCCTACGTCGTGTCGGCGGCGATGCCGGACGTGTTGCCCAAAACTTTGCTTGCCGTCGAGCGCCACAGGCTGGCGCTGCACCTGCCGGGTGCTTTTGCGTCGCTTGCCGGTGAACGCGTGTCCTCCAGGCTGCGCGCGCTGGCGCGCCTGATCGGGCGTGAACCGGTGATGCTGGTGGGTTAAGATTGTTCTGCCGCGATGGCGCGCGGCATGGAGAGCATCATGCAAAAGCCCGGACTGATCGTTGCCCCGCTCACGCCCTTTACCGCCGACCTGCGGGTCGATGATGCCGCCCTGCAGCGGCAGATCGATTACATCATCGACGATTGCCGGGCGACGATGGTGGTGGCGGCCGGGGTCGAAACCCAGGAATACACCTATCTCAGCTTCGAGCAGCGCAAGGCGCTGATCCACCGCACCATCGAATGCGTCGGCGGCCGAATTCCGGTTATGGTCGGCATCTCGCATCCGTCATTCAAGACCGCCATCGAACTGGCTCACGACGCCGAGCGTCACGGCGCGGCCGCGGTTCAGTTGCTGGCCCCGCTGCGTCCGTTCGCCGGCGTGCCGACGCAGGCCGATCTTCTGGCGTACTTTGAGGCGATCGGCCGTGAGACCGGTCTTCCGATCACGCTCTATCTCAATCCCGGCCCCGGCGCCGACGTCTCGATCCCGGACACCATTGCGCTCGCCAAGCTGCCGAAAGTTCAGCTCATCAAGGAGAGTTCGCGCGACCTCGCGCGGGTATCGCGGCTGATCGTCGAGATCGACCGGGCCGGTCATGCCCGCTATTTCACGACCATGCAGATGCTGCTCGCCACGCTGCAATTGGGCGGCTCCGGCGCGACCATGCCGCCGCCCGGCTCGGAGATTGCGCGGCATGTGATCGACGCTTTTGTCGCCAAGGATTACGAACGCGCCGCCGAGATCCAGCTTCAGTTCGCCTTGTTTCCGGCGAAGTGGATGCACCGCGGTCTCGGTCCGGCGATGAAGGCGGCGATGAACCTGATCGGCATTCCAGCCGGCGATCCGTATCCGCCCTACGCGCCGGTGTCGCGCGAGGAACTGGCCGCGATGAAGACGACACTGCAAGACACGGTGCTGGCGCCGCGCTTCAAGATGACCGCCGCAGCCTGATAAAGCGCGGCGGCAGCAGACCTCGTTTCAGGTCTCACTTGTGCGCAGTTAAACCAATGACGGCCGACATGCCGCCGTGGGCGGCGCCTTCATGCATCTCGAGTTCTTCTTCAACGAACTTGACGTCGTGGAAGTCGCCGAATGTTTTCTCAAGCAGGTCGCGCGTGTAGAGGTTTTCAAGTTCCTTCGGGCCGCCGGTGCCGTAGTCCAGTTGCTTCGGCGTATAGCCCTGCAGGATCAGGAGACCGCCGGGCTTGAGCGCCTTGCGCATGCCAGCCCATTTTTGCGCCCGATCCGAAGGTGAACTGAACTGGGTGAAGATTTCCACGACGACGTCGAAAGCATCTGCCGGATAACTCCACGCGTGGACATCCGTATGGATCAGGTTGATTTTTACGCCGCGCTCTTTGGCCAGTGCGGCAGCTTTCACCTGGGCGGCTTCCGAAAAGTCGATCGAGGTAACGTCGAGCCCTTGTTCGGCGAGCCAGACGCCGTTGCGCGCTTCGCCGTCGGCTACCGACAACACCTTGCCTGAACGGGGCAGTAGCGGTTTGCAGGACGCGAGGAAGTAGTTCGGTTCTTTGCCGAAAAGATAATCAGGAATGCTATAGCGTCCCTGCCAGCGTACATATTCGTTCACGTCAGTCCTCGATTTCCTTCGGCGGTGATTGCTCGCGTTCGACCGGCGTTACCCGGCCACGCTCGATGGCCAGCGCGAGCTTGCCATGCTTGAGCGCCAGCGCCTTGTCGCCAAACAGTTCGCGACGCCAGCCGTGAAGCGCCGGGACTTCGGCGTTGTCGTCGGCGGCGATGCGCTCGAGCTCGTCGACGGTGGCAATGACCTTGGCGGCGACGTGATGCCGCTCGGAGATCATCCGCAATAAAACCTTCAGCAGTTCGACCACTGCCGCGCCGTTGGCTGCCGGCTGTACGCGCACCTGTTGGGGCAGTTCCTTCGGATCGCGGGCCAGGCCGCGCTCCACTGCGGCGACGATGGCTTCGCCCCAGCGCGAGCGTTCAAACCCTTTGGGAAGGGAGCGCAGGTGTTTGAGCTTTTCGAGACTGCTCGGCGCCTGCACGGCGATGTCGGCGATCGCATCGTCTTTGAGAACGCGCGAGCGCGGCACGTCGCGGCTTTGCGCTTCGCTTTCCCGCCACGCCGCGACTTCTATCAGCACCGCAAGCTCTTTCGGCTTGCGAACCCGGGTCTTGAGCCGCTGCCACGCCTTCTCCGGCTCCATGCGGTAAGTGTCCGGCGAGGTGAGGATTTCCATTTCGTCCTGCACCCAATCGGCGCGGCCGCGCCGGCCGAGGTCGTCAACGAGCGCGAGATAAACGTCACGCAAATGCGTCACGTCCGAAATCGCGTAAGTGAGCTGCGCTTCGGTCAGCGGCCGCCGCGTCCAGTCGGTGAAACGGTTCGATTTGTCGAGCGCGTCGCCGGTGATGCGTTGAACAAGCTGGTCGTACGAAATCGAGTCGCCATAGCCCAGCACCATGGCGGCGACCTGGGTGTCGAAAATCGGATGCGGGATGAGCTTGGCGCCATGCCAGACGATCTCGATGTCCTGCCGCGCGGCATGAAACACCTTCATCACCTTTTCGTCCGCCATCAGCGCGTAGAATGGCGCGAGATCGATGCCCGGCGCGAGCGCATCGACCACGACAGCCTCGTCGGAGGTTGCCATCTGCGCAACGCAGAGCAGAGGGTAGTAGGTCGTCTCACGCAGGAATTCGGTGTCGATGGTGACGAAAGGATGGGAGGCCATCCGCTTGCAGACATCCGCAAGCTCGCCGGTCGTCGTGATCGGCTGCATTGAAATTTTGATTTCGGCGCTATGCAACATGGTCAGAGCTAAGTGTGTTTCTTTTTGCGCGCGCGTGGCAAGGCGATGTGTCGTGCCGTGTGTGTGTACGGCCGGTTCGAATACCTTCGGCATATTGAGGAATTCCCAGGGACTTGGAAATGCGCCAACCGGCACTTCGATCAGGGTCGGCCCGTCGCGGTGGGCGAAAGCCCGCCGCAACGCCTGGCGCAGCTCGTCGGGGTTGAGGGCGCGTACCGCCTCGGCGCCGAAGCTTTTGCCGAAGGCGACGAAGTCGGGATTGGTCAGATCGCTGGCAATCAGCCGGTTGCCGAACCGCTCCTGCTGGATGCGCCGCACGTTGCCGTAGGCGCCATCGTTGAACACAATCGTGGTGAGTGGAATGCGATGGCGCATCGCGGTCGCCATTTCGGTGGCGGTGAACATGAAGCCGCCATCGCCGCAGATCGCCACCACCGGCACATCGGGCCGGGCATGCTGGACGCCGAGCGCAGTCGCAAAACCCCAGCCGAGCGGGTCCTGAAAGCCGGGCGAGATATAGGTGCGCGGCTTGTAGACCGGGAAAGCGACCCGCGCCGCGAACGCCATCTGGGTGATGTCCTCGACGAAAATTCCGTCTTCCGGCAACTCTTCGCGGATCGCCTCAAGGTATGCGATTTGCGGCGCGATCTTTTCAAAGCGCTTTCGCCACGCCGCCTGACGCTCTTCCATCTCGGCTTTTCGCGACGGCCGCCTGGCGTTGTGTGCCGGCAGTTCGGCGAGCAGGCTTTGCAGGATAGGCTTGCTGTCGCCGGTGAGCGCCAGCGCCGGTTTGTGCAGGCGGTTATGCTCTTTCGGATCGGCATCGATACGGATGATCTTGGCGTCGGGATTGACGCCCCACTGCCGGAACTGGATCAGCAGGCGGGTGCCGACGGCGAGCACAACGTCAGCCTCGCCCCACAGGTCGTGGCCGAGCGGCAGCGTGACACTGAATGGATTGCGGCCATCGAGCACGCCGCGGCCGCGCCGGAATGCAAGCACCGGCGCTTGCAGCATCGCCGATAACGCGGTGACTTCCTCGGAAGCATCCTGCGCGCCGCCGCCGCAGATGATCAGCGGCCGTTTTGCTGCGCCGAGAATCTTCGCCGCCTTGCGGATCGCGGTGTGATCGATCTTGGTTTGCGGTGCGGGCAGGGGCGCTTGCAGGCTCACCTCGCCGGATTTGCCCCATACGTCCATGGCGCATTCCAGCACCGCCGGTCCGGGCCGGCCGCTTTGCATCGCGCGCACGGCGAGCGCCGTCTTTTGCGATGCCTGCTCGGGCTTGCGGATGATCGCTGGAGTGATCGACGAGGCGCTCGACGATGCCGGCCTGGTCGCGAATCTCGTGGAGCTGGCCAAGATCGCGGCCGATGTCGGCATCGGGAATTTGCCCGATCAAGCCGAGCACCGGAACATTGGTGGCAAAGGCGGTGAGGAGCGCTGCGCCGGCGTTGAGCAGGCCCGGTCCCGGCACCACGGCGAAGGCCTGCGGCTTGCCGGTCGCCAGCGCTGCGCCGAGCGCCATATAGGCCGCGCCCTGTTCATGGCGGGTGTGGATGGTGCTCAACTGATCCGTGTATTTGAACAGCGCCGCGAACAGATGGTCGTTCTGCACGCCGGGGAGCGCATAGATGGTGCTTATGCCGTGGCCGATCAGAGTGCCGATGACAGCTTCCGCGGCGGTCATCGTGGTTGGCGGCCGACGGCCTGGGATTTGGCGGCTGGCTGTTTGCGTTTCTTGATCGGTTTCTTGGTCGTCTTCTTGGGCATTCCCGCTCCTTATGGGGCGAGTTGTGCAGATCACGGGCGTTCTGTCGAGGCTCCGTCCGGAGCTGAGACCCCGGAACCGCCCGGCTTGACAAATCGGCCTGCAAAAGGTGGTTGTGCGCCAGCCATCCCCATAAGTGGAATTAAGCATGCATCGCTACCGCACCCATACTTGCGGCGCGCTTCGAGAAGGCGACATTGACAGCGAAGTCCGGCTCTCGGGCTGGTGCCATCGCGTTCGCGACCATGGCGGCGTGCTGTTCATCGACCTGCGCGACCATTATGGCCTGACCCAGGTGGTTGCCGATCCGGACAGCCCGGCCTTCAAGGTGGCCGAGACGCTGCGCTCGGAATGGGTGGTTCGGGTCGACGGCAAGGTGCGCCGGCGTCCGGGCGGCACCGAAAATCCGGACCTGCCGACCGGCGCGGTCGAGGTCTATATCCGCGAGATCGAGGTGCTGGGGCCGGCCGGCGAGCTGCCGATGCCGGTGTTCGGCGACCAGGAATATCCCGAGGAAACAAGGCTTAAGTACCGTTTCCTCGACCTGCGTCGCGAGCACTTGCACCAAAACATCATGAAGCGCGGCCAGGTCATCAACTCGATCCGCAGTCGCATGAAGGCGCAGGGGTTCTTCGAATTCCAGACCCCGATCCTGACCGCGTCGTCGCCGGAAGGCGCGCGCGATTATCTGGTGCCGTCGCGCGTCCATCCCGGAAAATTCTACGCGCTGCCGCAGGCGCCGCAGCAGTTCAAGCAGCTCATCATGGTGTCGGGCTTCGATCGCTACTTCCAGATCGCGCCTTGCTTCCGCGACGAGGACGCGCGCGCCGACCGCTCGCCGGGCGAGTTCTATCAGCTCGATCTCGAGATGAGCTTCGTCACCCAGCAGGACGTGTTCGACGCGGTCGAGCCGGTGATCCGCGGCGTGTTCGAGGAGTTCTCGGGCGGCAAGCCGGTGACCAAGAAGTTTCCGCTGATTCCTTACGCGGAAGCCTTGAGCAAATACGGCTCCGACAAGCCTGATTTGCGCAACCCGATCGTGATGCAGGATGTCTCGGAGATTTTCCGCGGCTCCGGCTTCAAGATTTTCGCGCGGATTCTTGAGAGCACCCCAAAGTCCGCGGTGTGGGCGATCCCGGCACCCGGCGGCGGCTCGCGCGCGTTCTGCGATCGCATGAATTCGTGGGCGCAAGGCGAGGGCCAGCCCGGCCTCGGCTATATCTTCTTCGCGCTCGATAATGGCGCGGTGGTTGGCCGTGGCCCGGTCGCCAATAATCTCGGCGCCGAGCGGACCGAGAATCTTCGCGCGCAGCTCAATCTGAAAGACGGCGACGCGGTGTTCTTTGTCGCCGGCGAGCCGGAAAAATTCGTCAAGTTTGCCGGTCCGGCACGCACCAAAGTCGGTGAGGACCTCAACCTCATCGCCAAGGATCGCTTCGAGCTGTGCTGGATCGTCGATTTCCCGATGTACGAATGGAGCGAGGAGGAGAAGAAGATCGACTTCTCCCACAATCCGTTCTCGATGCCGAACATGGCGGTCGATGAATTCCTGGCGCTCGATCCGAACGACAAGGACAAGATCCTTGGCATGAAGGCGATCCAGTACGACATCGTCTGCAACGGCGTGGAATTGTCGTCCGGCGCGATCCGCAATCATCGCCCCGACGTGATGAAGAAGGCGTTCGCCATCGCCGGCTACGACGAGAGCGTTCTGGAAGAGAAGTTCGGCGGCATGCTGCGCGCGCTGTCGCTCGGCGCGCCGCCGCACGGCGGCATTGCGCCGGGCATCGACCGCATCGTCATGCTGTTGTGCGGCGAGGAGAACCTGCGCGAGGTCGTGCTGTTCCCGATGAACCAGCGCGCCGAGGACTTGCTGATGGGCGCGCCGTCGGAAGTGACGCCGAAGCAGCTGCGCGAATTGCACATCCGCGTCGTCAAGCCCGAGTGACAGTCGTCAACGACGTGAGTTCGCAGCGGCTCTATCACGGCACACGGGCTGACCTGAAGCCGGGTGATCTGATTGAGCCCGGTTACGCTTCCAACTACGGCAAGAGGAAGAAAGCGAACCACGTCTATCTGTCCGCCACGCTGGATGCGGCCATCTGGGGCGCGGAGCTGGCGCTCGGTGACGGTCCCGGCAGAATCTACATCGTGGAGCCGACCGGACCGATTGTGGATGACCCCAATCTGACGGACAAGAAATTTCCGGGTAATCCGACGAAGTCATACCGCTCCCGGCAGCCGCTGCGGGTCGTGGGTGAGGTCACGGATTGGCAGGGGCACTCGCCCGAAGCGCTCAAGGCCATGAAGGATAACGTTGAGCGATCCAGGCGACTTGGTGTTGAGGCAATCGACGACTAATTGCCATCTTCTATTTGTCGTCAAGCCCGAGTGATCGCGGAGAATAGGCCTACTTCCGAAATCCCCAGGCAAACATTGCAGCGCCGGCGGCAAACATTAGAGCGCCGACGATCACGTCCGCCGTTTCGTGCTTATCGAGCAGAACATTGAAACCGGCGACGGCAACGACCGCGCCGAATAACTTCTTCCCTAAAGCGACTGTCATCGTACTGGAGCGCGCCGCTCACATCATGATTTTCAGGTCTTTGACGAACTGGGTCGTCATGGACTGCGTCGTGTCGGTGCTGGCCTTGAGCAGATTGGCGCTGACCAGAAAGTCGCGGGTCTTCTGCCAGCGTTCCGGCGTGATGACGCCGATGCCCATGGTGGCGGCATCGCCGCTTTCGATCGCCTTGACCTCGCGGATCTTCTTGAGCCCGAAATTGATCTGGCCGTCGTCGATGTTGGGGTTGATCTTTTTGATCAGCGCGTTGCCCGCGGCCGGATCCTTGCATATAGGCCTTCCAGCCTTCGAGCGATGCGCGGGTGAACGCCGCGACCGCGTCGGGGTTGTTCTTGATGAAGTCCGCGGTGGTCGCCATGGTGTTGGCGTAGGTCGGGTAGCCGTCATTGGCGAACAGGAAGAATTTGGTGGCGATGTTGTGCTGTTCGGCGACGTAAGGCTCGGACGTGATATAGCCCGCAACCGCCGATGTCGGATCGGTGATGAAGGTTTGCAGGTTCGAGGCCTTGGGGCCGGCCATGTCGTCGGTGTAGCCGTATTTCTGCTTCAGCCACGGCCAATAGGTCGAATAACCGCTGCCGGCAAAATAGACCTTGCGGCCTTTCAGATCGGCGAGCGAATTGACGTCGGGACGGGTCAACAGGCCGATCAGGTCGAACTGGAAGCAGGTGAAGATCGCCTTCACCGGAATGCTCTTCTCATAGGCGGTCATGATCTGGATGTCGTAGCTCATGACGACATCGGCTTCGCCGCCGGCGAGAAGCTGCATCACGTTCAGGGACGGTCCGCCCTGGCGCAATTCGACGTCGAGACCGGCCTTGTCATAAAGCCCGGTCGCCACCGCGTGATAAAAACCGCCGTGTTCCGGCTCGGCGAACCAGTTGGTCAGCAAGCGGACCTTGGTATTCGCCCGGGCCCGGCGCGGCCGCCACAGCGTGGCGCCACCGGCTGCGAGGCCGCCCGCAAGCAAGCAGCGTCTCGAAAGCTGCCGTCTGGAAATCCTTTTCATCAAATTCTCCGTCCCCGGACCGTTTGCCAAAGCCAAGCAAAATCCGAACCATGCCCCGTGTCCAGACCGGACTAGCGGGCAAATCAGGCTCCGGCAGGGCGATTGCCCGCCCATAACGGCGCGAATGGCGTCGCCACAATTTCCTCATAGGCCGGATGGCGCTTGAGCACGCCGGCGGCCTGGGAGAATCCGATCATGCGCTCGATGGCGTCGCGTTTGATCTCGGCCGAGTAGAACGGCAGATCGCGCCGCACGATGTCCGCGATCAGTTCGGCTTCGGCTGCCGGGAAAAGCTTGCGCCCGATCGTGGTTGCAAGCCCGACATTTTCGCGGAGCGCTTGCTGGGCGCCGACGATGGCGCGCACCGCGGCCGCGGCGATCTGCGGCCGTTCCGCGATCAGGCGATCGGAAGCGACCACGCAGGCCATCGTGTAATCGGGTGCGGCGGGGTCGCGCCGCGCGTCGAGCACGACAGTGCCGACGCCGCGCCGCACCGCCAGCTCCGCACCCATGCCGTTGGCCCAAAAACCATCGACCCGGTGCTCTTCCAGCGCTTGCGCCGCCATCACGCCAAAGCTCATGCCGGCGCCGTGCGCGCCGGGGATCGGTGCGATCTCGACGTTGTCGCGCGCAGGATCGATGCCGGTCTCGATCAGCAACTGCCGAAGCGCCATCGCCGACCCAATGCGCCGCGCCGATCCGGCGTCCTTTGACCGCGCCGAGGTCGCCGGGCGCCGCCTTGAGATCGGATCGCATGACCAGGAACCAGTACATGCCCTGCGCCTGCGCGCACAGCAGCTTGGCGCCATGCCACTCCGGAAAGCCGCCGACCACGAGATGCGAGGAGCAGCCGAGAAATTCGAGGCTGCCGTCGCCGAGCGCCGCAAGCGCATTTTCCACCGGCACAACGAGTTCAAGCTCAACGTCGAGGCCTTCGCGCTTGAACATCCCGAGTTCGACCGCGGCGATAACCGGAAAATAGGAATTTGAAATCAGGTCGGGGATTGCGATCTTCATGGAATATCCGGGTTACGTTGTCTCGCGTAGCTTTTCGAGTTGGAGCATGATCTTTCCGGAAAAGCGGAAGTCCACTTGTCCGGATCATGCCGTCCGAAACTTGCTAATGGCAAGGAGAAACGCAAGGATCATTGTTGTGAGGTGTCCATGAGCGGCATACCGGTTCTTAGTCTCAAACCCATCGTCGATGGCGCGCGCGGACGCGGACGCAGACGGTCGCGCGCGAGCTTGCTGCCGATCCTGCAGAGCTGGGGTGCGTTTCAGCTAGTCGATCACGGCGTGCCGCAGGCGGTGATGGCGGGCGCATTCGGCGCGGCCGAGCAGTTCTTTCGCCTGCCGGTCGAGGAGCGCATGACCATTCGCGTCGCGAAGGACAATCGCGGCTATGTGCCGATGCACCAGACCCATTATCCGGGCAACAAGCCCGACCTGAAAGAAAGCTTCAACGTCGGCCGTCTCGCGCTGACGCCCGACGATCCCGATGTGAAGGCCGGCAAGCCGCTGCACGGCGTCAATCGCTGGCCGTCGCTCGACGGTTTTCGCGGGCCGGTCGAGGCTTATTTCGACGCGGTGACGGCGCTGGGCGACCGGCTGCTCGGGCCGCTCGCGATTTGCCTCGACATGCCGCCCGCGGCCTGCGCGCGCGCTACGGCAAGCCGGTCGCCTTCATGCGTCTGTTCCACTATCCGCCCGACAGCAATGTCGGCGAAAAGGAATTCGGTGCGGCCGAGCACAAGGACTACGGCTTCCTCACCATCCTCGCGCAGGATGCCAACGGCGGGCTCGAAGTGCGTTCGCCGGATAACAAGCTCGTGCCGGTGCCGCCGCGCACCGACGCTTTCGTCATCAATGTCGGCGACATGCTCTCGGAGATCACCGGCGGCCGCTTCTGTTCGCCGCTGCATCGCGTCGTCAATCGCTCGGGCGTCGCGCGCTATTCGATCCCGTATTTCTTCGATCCGGATTTCGACGCCACATTCGACACGATGCCCGACATCAGCGCCGGCCAATATCTGCTCAACAAGTTCGACAAATTTTATAAATACCGCCAGCAGCAGGCCGCGGCGGCATCCTGAAAATGGGCCTTACTATTCGGCGGCAATCGCGGGGGCTGGCGCGCCAACCGCGGCGACCAGCGCGTGAAACTCCGCCTCCATCCGCTTGAAATCGCATCAGCCGCAGGATCAGGCGAAGTTCGCACAGCACATCGAGCGACAGGCGATGGCCGCCGCCGAAGGCGCTGGCGATGGCAAACGCTTTCTGCTCGTCGCGCCACCAGCGTTCGACCGCCGTCACTGAAGCATCGAGGCTGCGGCCGGCCAGCATCCCGGCGCGTGCGCCGAAGCGCGCACGCAGGGCAGGGTGGTGACGATCGGTTTGCAGCAAAAGCTCGACGCGGATTTTGAACGCGTTGATTGCCGCAACGTGGTCGAAGGCGGCGTCGATCTTCGCAAACGCAATGTCGAGCGCGGAAGCGCCGCGCGCCCGCGCCATTTCACCAGCATGGTGGATACGGTCACGGTCACGTTGTCGGCGCGGGCTTAAGCTCATGCCCGCAAGTAACTACTCCAGTGACTTGAAAAGTCAAATAATGTAGCCGTATCGGAGACTATTATCGAGGCGCGTCAAGGGATTAGGTTCGCTGCCCGCACCGCGACCGGGCGCGGTGTTCAGGACCAAGCGCGAAGCAAGATTCGCTGCCGCTAGAACAGCTTAAGGCAGCACAACACCTTGCCGACGATCTCAAGATCGTTGAGCGGCGCTTCTTCGTTGTTGTGATTGGCGTTGTCGGAAATGATTTTCACCCGCGTCGGCTTGGTCGAGCGCATGACCTGCAAGCGCTTGACCACGATCGAACCGAAGGTGTCGCGGATCGCATAGAGGCCATCGGGCGTCGGGGTTTTGTGGCCGGTGTCGACGACGACGCGCTCGCCCGACAGGATGGTCGGCGCCATGCTGTCGCCGTTGGTGTCGAGGACCAGAAGGTGGGGCGCCGCGGTGTGCAACTCATCCCGGACGAAGCTTGCGGGAAACAGCCAACCCTCTGATTTTACGGGGTCTGCGTGGTTGCCGTCCTTACGCACCTCGCGGGCGGCAACGCCGCCGCCGCCCAGGCCGGCGCGGATATCGAGTTCGGGCACCTGGCCGAGCGGAAGCGGGACTGTGTCACCGTAGGCATTGTCATCGCGCAGGATGTCGCTCAATTCGATATGGCCGCCGCCTTCGGGCGTGCCGGGATATTTTCCCCACAGCAAAATCTGTTCCGGCGAAAAGCCGAGGTGCTTGGCATACGGCTTTAAGTGATCAAGCCGCAGCTTGATGTGGCCGGCCTCGAGCCGCGACAGTTGTTGCTTGGACGTGCCGGTGAGCCGGCCGAGCTCGGAGCGGCTCATGTGCCGCGCCTCGCGGGCGTAATAGAGCCCGGTGAAATTCCGTCCAGGTTTAATTTTTCGCGCCATCTCTGGTCTTCCGCGTCATGTCGAATCTGCCGTGCCAGGCTGTTTATTGTCACCAATTCTGTGCAGATCGCCTAGCTTCCAAAATAGGGACTTGAAGGTCTCCATTAACGAGACTATATGCCCACTCAGCCTGCAATGGCAAGCGGTTTCGGGAGTGGCGGATGCAACAGAGCTGGACCGACAAGAAACTCTCGCTGCTGAAGATACTCTGGACCGAAGGCAAAACGGCGGTTGCGATCGCGCAATGCCTCGGCGTGTCGAAGTCAGCAGTGCTCGGAAAAATCTTTCGATTGCGGTTGGCGCCGCCGGAGCAAAAACCGGAGCCAACGGCGGGTTCTTCTCCGATGTTGCGGCGAAAAGGGCGGCGGTTCGCGGCGGAATCGCAGGAGCTCGCGACAAGGCGCGGCAAATCGCTGCTGGAGCTGACCAACGAAAGCTGCCGGTGGCCGATCGGCGACCCGGCGAAGAAGTCGTTTCATTTCTGCGGTGAGCCCGGTGCCGATCTTGCACAGGGCATCCCGTATTGCGAGCGCCACCGGCAGCGCGCTTACGCCCGTCCCGGACCAACCGAAGCGGATCGCGCGCAGGGCGCCCGGCGCGACGGCGCGCATCGCTTTTCACCTGCGATGCAAACAACCGTGCGACGGCTGTTTCAGGTTGCTATTGCGCGACGGGTGCGGACATGACCGGCGCGGACGACGACGAAACGCCGCTGCATGAACGCGCGGCGGCTGCGGCGAGCGCCGAACTGCGCGGCGAACGTACCAAAATTCTCGGCGCCACCGGGCAGACCTCGCTGCAATCGCTGATCCGCGCGCGCCGTGTGCCGGACCGCTGGTCGGTGCCATATGTGATGGACCGGCTCGAAGAAGGTTTTCGGACGCTGTCGCGCCTGCCGATGGCGATAAGGCCCCGCGGCTATATCAATGCGATGCCGATGTATGTTTACGACCGCGCCGATCTCAACTCACAGCTTGAAACCCATGAGCTCGAGCGCATGGCCAACATGCGCAATCGCGTTCGCATTCCGCCGACGCCGGCCGAGGTGGGGCGCATGGAGGAGGCGCTGCACTGGCCGACAGATTTTCTGTCCGGGCCGGAATACCATCACATCGCGCGTGCGGTGAATTTGGGCTCGCTGTGGGCCGCGTTCGATGCCGATGTCAAAAAGGGCCTGAAGCGGATCAAGATCACGGCCCGCACCTTCAACGCGCGGAAGATTCAGGGCTTCCGGATCATCGCGCAAGAGCTGATCCGCCGCCGGACGCCGGTGCGGTGAGTGCAAAGAGCGGCAAGGAACGGCCAGGAAGCGGCAAGGCGCGACGCGCTGATCGCCGCCTATCGGGAAGGCCTGGGTCTCGTCGCGATCGTTCTCACCGGCTGAAGGCGGCGAAGTTTGGGTCGTCGCGGATCAAGCCATTCCTGAAGGCGCTTCCGGGCACTGGTGGTGCCGCAACTCCACTGAGGCCGGTCGCGTCGTATCCGCCGCTCAATGCAAGTCTGCGCCGCAAGTGCTCCGGCAGTTGCGAAGCAATCTTGCGCGCCGCCAAACGCCTGAACGTCGATTTACGCTCCGATCAGGACATTGCCGGCGAAGCGGTTGTCGTCATCGACCGCGTCGCGGCCGAGTTCGACCAGTTGCGCAATACCGGTGGCCTGCGCCCGGTCAACAAATCCTACCGCGATTATCGGCTTGCAGCGGCAGCGCGCGGCGAACGTGTCGTGCCCTATGCCCAGTGGCTGCGCACTTATCAGGAAAACCTGGTGCGAAAAGCGGCCATTATACTGCGATATCTTTAAGGCCAGCGCCACGCTGAAATAACTTAAAGCTGCTATCATTCTCAAATATCTCTGAAATTTTCGCTCATGCAAATCTTTGTTCGCAAAATCGCGCTCTTCAAGCGCGCTTCGCGCTTTCATCGCGAAATTTTTGCAGCGGTGAGCAAAATTTTTTACGACGCAATTTCAATACGATGCCGCAGACTTTCCGATGCAGTTTTGATTTGCGCCGTTGACAGCGGGTTGATTTTTGCGGCATTGCCTCGCGTGCGGGCGCGCTGTGGCGTTGCCGTGAGCGGCCCCGCACTTTCAAAAAAACCGAAATCTTCACCCGTTCGTCCGGTGCGGCCGCTTTGCATCATTGGTCACGATGCAGCGCTGCGCTTGCGCGAACTTTTTTGAAAGCGAGCGCGATGGCGGACAGCGAACCCATATGTGCGTGGAATCGTGAAATTTTATAACGAAGCCAAGGGTTATGGTTTCCTGGTGCGGGACAATGGCGGCGGCGACGTGTTCGTGCA
>CAVXHG010000010.1:0-312689 GCA_963761525.1 uncultured Alphaproteobacteria bacterium
AATATTCTCACTTCTGCTCGCTGAAGACCGGCACCAGACCGTTCTCGGCAATGATTGCCTGCCCTTTGTCGGAGAGCAGGAACAGCGCGAGCCGCGCTGCGGCCGGATTGTCGGTCAGCACCGCAAGCCCATAGGTCGCGACAACGTCGATCGCCGGCGGCAAGCGTATCGATACCAGGTCGGCGATGTCGCGCTTCACCTCGGCTTGTCCGCTGCAATAACTGACAAGGATGTCGGCTTTGTCGGCGAGGAAAATGCTCGCAGCCACGGAATGTCCCGCGAGCGGCGCCATCGCCGCCGGGCCGCCCATCAGCTTGAGAGCCTTTTGGCTCAACGCTGCCTCGGCTCCTGGCCGAAGCTCTTCGGCACGTTTGAAGACCGCGAAGGTGTAGTCTCCGCCCGGATCGGAGACCGGCGTCGATGTTGCCAGTCGCACCTTTGGGTCGAGCATCTCGTCGAGCGCGTTGGCCTGTGTCAGTCCGAGCGACTGATGGCTCAGCAGGCACAGCGTGTTGCGCGCGAATGGTATCACCAGCGTCTGCGGCCGCGATCTGGCGAGCGTCTGCGGATGCCCCATATCGGCGGAGAGAAAGAGATCGGCCGCCTCGCCTTTCTCGATCCGCTCGCGCAATCCGCCTGACGGGCCGAATACCGGATCGGCGACTTGCGAAGCATCGAGACCCGCAGCCTTGATCGCCTGCTTGAGCGGCACGATCAGGCTTCCCGCTGCATAAACGCGGGCAGGCTCGGCGTAACTCGCTGTCACGCCCGCGACAGTACCAAGAGCAACCGCTACCGACAGAAATACACGTTTCATCCGCTCGCTATGTGCCAAGGCTCCGCTCCGCGTTTTCGTTATGTCTTTAAAGATATAACGACTGAGGGAATGCCGCTCAACGCGCATGCCAAGTGTCCTGCATCTTTGCGGCCGCAGTCGCCGAAACGCTATCTTTACCGGGCGGATCAGGCAGCACGTTTTGTCATATCCCGGCGCGGCCGTAGCTGTTATGGAGACGCGAATCTCTCAGGGCTGAATCAAGGCCAAATCGGTTCGCCACGCGGACACGGGGAGGAAAAATGACTGCGATAACGGCCGGACCGGTTGTCCAGCGCCGCTCGTTTCAGGAAGTTTGGGTTATCAGCTTCGGCCACGCGCTGACGCATTGGTACCCCGCGACGTTTTACTTGCTGCTGCCGGTGATCGGCAAAGAGCTCGGGCTGAGCTACAGCGAGATCGGCTCAATCCTGACCTGCCAGTATGCCGCCGGCGCCATCGCCAACATCCCTGGCGGGATTTTCGTCGACTCGGTCGGCCGCAAAGGCCTGCTGATGGCGCTATCGCTGTCGTGGATCGGCATCCCTTATCTCATCATGGGTGCGGCCCACAGTTACTGGATGATCCTGATCTGCGCGACGTTCGTCGGGATCGGCAACAATCTCTGGCATCCGACCGCGATCCCGTGGCTCGCCGATCGCTTTCCCGAACGCAAGGGACTGGCGATGTCGTTTCACGGCATGGGCGCCAATCTCGGCGACGCCGTTGCGCCACTGGCTGTCGGCCTGCTGCTGCAAACCTATAGCTGGCGCAGTGTCGTATTCGTCAACGTGATCCCGGGCATCGTGGTCGCGGGATTCATCCTGTTCTACGTCAATCACCTGCAGATGGCCGACATCCGCGCCGGCATCGCGAAAATCAAACCGGTTGCGATGAGCGGCGCGCAACGCACGCGCATGCTGCTGGCATTGGTGCAAAACCGTGCGGTTGTTACGCTCGCGCTCGGCTCCGCGTTCCGCACCATGACTCAAGGTGCGCTGCTGACATTCCTGCCGATCTATCTCGCACGCGCGATGGGGTATTCGCCGTTCTTGATCGGCGCCTGCATGTTCGCCCTGCAAGGCGCCGGTTTTATCGCCGCCCCGATCGCCGGCTATTTATCCGATACGATCGGGCGCCGGCAGATCATCCTGTCGAGCATGTCGATGACCGCGGTCGTCATCATGTTCATGATCTTTGCCGGCGGGACGATCTGGTTCGTCCTGCTGGTGGCCGTTCTTGGATTTTTCCTGTTCGCGGTTCGCGCGGTGTTGCAGGCCTGGCTCCTGGACGCCACGCCGCCCGGCATGGGCGGCAGCGCGATCGGCCTGTTCTTCGGCGCGCAAGCGCTCGGCCAGGCGATCGGGCCCGTCAGCGCCGGTATTGTCGCCGACCACTACGGCCTTATGGGCGCGTTCTATTTCCTCGCCGTGACGATTGTCCTCGCCAATCTTCTGGTGTTCGTGACCCCGGCCGGACTGATCGGGAAAAAATAACGCCTTCCTTCGATCGGAAGTCACGGGCTCGCGGCCTTGCCGCAGCTCCGGAATTGCGACACAAGTCCCCCGCTGGGCTGACATCGAAACGGGAGTCCAAATGACCCCTCGTCGCGTTATTTTATTGCTCAGCGTCGTACCGGCAATTTGGGCCGGAGCAGCAACCGCGCAGGTGCCCGAAACACTCGCCGCACCGGGCAAGGTGATCGCTACTTTCCATGCCGAAGGCGCACAAATTTATGAATGCAAGGCGGGCAGCGACGGGACGCTGACCTGGACTTTCCGCGAGCCGATCGCAACGCTGCTCCTCAATGGCAAGACATCGGGACGCCACTACGCCGGCCCGACCTGGATGCTTTCAGACGGCAGCGCGATCACCGGCAAGACGGTAGCGAGCGTTCCCGGCACCACCGCCAATGACGTTCCATGGCTCAAGCTCAATGTCGCGAGCCACCGCGGCAACGGCTTGCTGTCGAAAGTCACTGTCGTGCAGCGGCTCAATACCCAGGGCGGCATGCTCACCGGCGCCTGCGATCATAACGGCAGCTTTCGCAGCGTGGCGTACTCGGCCGACTATAGCTTCATCGGCAAAGCGGCCATCGCCTCCCCAATAGCGAAACCGGCGCACTGAATATTCGAGGACCGGCGCCGTTTCAGCTTTTTGCGATGGCGGCGGGATCGGCTACTTCCGGCCTTCGCTTGAAAAATACCGGGAGAGCGAGCCGCGCCCATAGCATCAGTACGACGCCGACCAGCAGACCGCCGGCGCCGAAAATCAACGCCACGCCGATACCGCCGAACGAAGTTTTACTCTGGTCGGGATTGGCGAAATTGATGCAGGAGCCGATGAACAGCGCGAGCATACTCAAGCCCCCGAGCGCGGGAATAACGCCGATGAAGATGAAATTCTTTACGCTCTTGAAAATCTCGCGCCGGTAATACGCAACACAGGCAAACCCGGTCAGCCCGTAATAGAACGCGATCCCGATCGCGGTCGCGGTTACCGAATCTGTCAGCACATTGTTGTTGGAGAGCAGGACCAGCGCCAGATACCAGACGATCGAGACCGCCCCCATCGCCAGCGTGGCGAAGCCGGGCGTCAGATAGCGCGGATGGATTTCCGCGAAACGTTTCGGCAGCGAGCCGGCGCGCGCCATCGACAGCGCCGTACGCACCCCCGGCAGGATTGTGGTCTGGGTGCATGCCGCGGCCGAGGTCAGCACTGCGATCAGCAACAGCTTATCCATGCCAGGGCCGAGAACGTGATTGGCGAGCGGGGCGAGAAAATCGTCGCCGCTGTATTTCTCGAGCTCCGGCTCGGCAAAAGCAATCGCGGCGCAGGACACGATCACATAGATTGCGACCAGAAGCAGCGTCGAGACCACGGCGGCGCGCGCCGGCGCAGTCTTGGGATTCTCGGTTTCTTCGTTCACCGCGGCGCCGGTATCCCAGCCCCAATAGATGAAAATTGCGACCAGCATCGCCTGCATGAAGTCGGAACCGCTATCGATGCTGAACGGATTGAACCACGACAGCGCGATCCGCGTTCCCGGCACCTCGCCGGAATAGACTTTGCTCAACGCCACCACGGCGAAGATCATGAGGATGATGATCTCGGCGCCGAGCAGAAACTTCTGCGTGTTCGCGGAAAGCTCGATGCCCCAGTAACAGATCAGCGTCATCAGCACGATCCAGGCGACGCCGACCGCGGTCACGGCGCCCGCCGCCGGCTCTGCGACGCCAACAAGATGCAGCGAATATTCGCCGGCGATCTGCGACAGGCCGGGCATCACCAGAATGTCGGTCACGATGATCGCCCAGCCACCGAGCCAGCCGCCGTAGGGGCCGAAGGCTAGCGTCGCCCACGAAAACGTCGTGCCACAATCGGGATCGGCACGATTGAGGTGATAGTAGGCGACTGCGATGAACAGCATCGGCACGAACGCCAGCACCACGATCGACGGCAAGCCGAATTTCGCTGCCACGACCAACGCCGGCAGCGCTGCCGCGAGCGAATAGGCCGGCGCAGTGGACGCAACCGCTATGACGAGATTGGACGCGTAGGAGATCGCGTTCTTCTTTAGCCCTGTTTCAACCATGCCGCGTCGAATCGCCCCTGCTCTACCAAAGCCCTTGCGCCGCGCCTCGCCGCGAAGGCAACCTTAGGCCGCCCTTCGCGACATTATAATCAGGCCAATAACGAGGGGTCATCATTGGGGGGAACAATGTACGGAAAGATTTGCGCCGTTGCGGTTGCTGCTGCGTTCGGATGTTTGACCGCCGGCAATACGGCCATAGCCGCCGATTTCACGATGAAAGTCGGCACCGCGACCATTAACGAGACCCAGCATCAGTTCCTGAAGTTCTACAAGGAAGAGGTCGAGAAAGCGTCCGGTGGCCGCATCGAGGTGCAGGTCTATCCGGCAAGCCAGCTCGGTCCGATCCCGCGCGAGATCGAAGGAGTGCAGCTCGGCAGTATCCAGGGTTTCATCGGTCCGGTCGACTTCTTTGTCGGCGTCGATCCGCGATTTGGCATATTTTCGGCGCCGCTCTTGTTCAGCGATGATGCCAACGCGGAGCGACGATCCACGATCCAGCCGTGCAGAAAGCGATCTTCGATCTTGCCGCGCCGAAACGCATGGTCGGCCTCGCCACACTCGCAATCGGCGCGTCCGATTACGGCGCCAAGAAACCGCTGCTCACGCTAGCCGATTTCCAGGGCAAGAAGCTGCGCATCAACGGCACCGAACTTGAGCGGCAGAAAATGGCGAAGCTCGGCGCCACCGGCGTCGGCATGCCGCTGTCCGAAGTGATGCCGGCGCTCGACCAGGGCACCATTGACGGCACGATTTCCGGCATGTCGGTGTTCGTCGCGCTGAAAATGAACGATTTGATCAAGATCATCACCGTTACCAACGATACCTATCTGATCGCCATCGCCGTGATCTCAAAGACCTGGCTCGATACGCTGCCGCCCGATCTGCAAAAAGCCGTTGCCGATGCCGGCACCGGCGGCACAGGCGAGAGCGCAGAGACTGGGAAGCCGATTTCAACAAGCTCAGCTCGATAGTGACTGGAAGAATCTCGGCGGCAATGTCCACATGCTCGATCCGGCCGAGAGCTAGCAAAATCAAGACGTTGCTCGGCCCGGTCGCCGACGAGGCCACCAAGGATCAGCCAGCGGTCCACGACATGCTGCAAATGGTGCGTGGCGTAGCAGCCAAGCATCCGACGCAGCATTGACCGCCGGCGGCACCGTCATCGCCGCGGTGGCGAAGGACGGACGTAATGGTGAAACCCTGGTCGGGGCGCGCCCGCCTTGATGGCGGCGTTGCGGGTCGCGGCGGGCCTCATGCTGGTCGCGAGCGTCGGCATCAATTTCGCCAATATCATCGGGCGCTATTTCTTCTCGGTGTCGATCGCGTGGGCCGAGGAGGTGATGCTGTTTTTGATGATCGGCGCGTGTTTCTCGCGGCGCCGGGCCGGTCGGCTGGCTGGGCCGCCACATCCGCATGGACGTTATCATCTCGTTACTGCCGCCGCGCGTTCGCTGGAGTTTTTGAAGTTTTTTCCGATCTGGTAACGATCGCAACCTGCGTCATGGTCGCGATCTTCGCCTGGCCGGTGATCACCATGCTGGACGAACTCGACCAGCGCAGCGATATGGCGAATATTCCGCTCGTCATTCCGCAAATCGTCGTGCCGCTCGGCATCGATCCTGATGGCGGCCCTGATCGCGGTGCGGCTGACGTGGTCGGGGTCCGCCACGATGACGTGATCTCGAGCCGGGACGCCGGGCACTGAAATGAGCGGCCTTCGTCTATTTCATCCTGCCGATGCTTCTCCTGATCCTCGGGTTGCCTATTTTCGTGGTGCTGATCCTCACCTCGGCCGGCGCGATCTATTTGTTGCACATGTGCCGACCGAAGCGGTGCAGACTTACATGTTCGGCAGCCTCGACAATTTCCCGCTGCTCGCGGTGCCGTTTTTCGTGCTGGCCGGCGAAATCATGGGCCGCGGCGGCATTGCCAATCGCGTCGTCGACCTGGGTGGTGTCGATCATCGGCGGCGTACGCGGCTCGCTCGCGGTGACAACGGTTGCGTCGTCGGAATTGTTCGGCGCCATGGCCCACACCACCGTCGGCACGGTGGTCGCGATCGGCCGGCTGCTGTTTCCGTCGCTGACCAAACATGGTTACTCCGAGCGCTTTGCGGTGAGCCTCATCACATCCTCCGGCGCGGTCGCAGTGATCATTCCGCCGTCGATTGCGATGATCCTGTACGCCATGACTGCGCAAGTCTCGGCGATCAAGCTGTTCACGGCCGGAATCCTGCCGAGCCTGCTGATCGGCGTCGTCGACGCGATCTACGTGATGATCTATGCGCAGGGTGAAGATGGTGCCGCTGTCGTCACCGGCGCGCTGGAAAAATATCTGGGCCTCGACCAAGGACGCAAGCTGGGCGATCGGCACGCATGGTGGTGATTTTCGGCGGCATCTATGGCGGGGTGTTCACGCCGACCGAGGCCGCCGGCGTCGCCGTGGTCTATTCGTTATTCGTCGACGATTTTCATCTACCGTGAGGTCGGCCTTGCCGAATTGTGGCAGATGATCGTCAACGCGGTCATGCTGATCGCGCAAATCCTGATCATCGTCGCCGCGCCGGCGTCTATGCCTGGCTGATGACGACAAGCGGTATTCCACAACATCTGATCGACAGCATGACCGCGATGGCGCTGCCGCATTGGCAGACGCTTGTTTTTGTCAATGTCGGGTTGCTCGTGGCTGGAAGTTTTCTCGAGCCAGCCGGCGGCAATCCTGATCCTCACCCCGCTGCTGTTGCCCGTGGTGCAATCGGCCGGCGTCAACGCGCTGCACTTCGGCATCATCATGGCCGTGAATCTCGATCGGCCTCTATATGCCGCCGTTCGGGCTGAACCTGTTTGCCGCCAAGGCCATCTTCAACGTGCCGATGGGCACGATCTATCGTGGCGTGTTGCCGTTCGTCCTGGTGAATTTTCTGGCACTGCTTGATGATCACCTATGTCCCAGTCGATTTCGATGGTCTTGCTCGGGGAGCGCGTCGCGATAACGCTTAACCATGACTACCGAAAATCGACGGAATTATCGCGATAATAGCCTGTTGAATTCCGCCGGGCGCGCCCCCGATGATAGCTCCCAGCGGGCCAAGAAAGAACAATGACCGACATGCCGCAAATCGCGGGCCGTCACGGAACCTGATTCCGGGCGTCACGGCGACCGCGATCGTCATCGCCGACATGGTGGGTATCGGCGTATTCACCAGCCTCGGCTTTCAGGTCGACGACATCAAATCCGGCTTTGCGCTCTGCTTTTATGGCTGGTCGGCGGCGCGGTCGCGATGTGCGGCGCGTTTGTTACGCCGAACTCGCCACCATGCTGCCGCGATCGAGCGGCGAGTACAATTTTCTGCGCCAAATCTATCACCCGGCATTCGGCTTCGTCGCCGGCTGGCTGTCCGCTACTGTCGGCTTCGCCGCGCCGATCGCGCTCGCCGCCATGGCGTTCGGCGGCTATTTCCAGGCGGTCATGCCCGGCGCGCCGCCGCTCGTGCTCGGGTCTCTGCGGCATCTGGCTCGTGGCGCTGGTGCAACTGTGCGGCCTGCGCGCCGGCGGCGCTTTCCATAACTTCTGGACCGTGTTGAAGCTCGCGCTGATCGTCGATCTTCATCGCCGGCGGCTTCGTACTCGGCGGCTCGCAAGTCGATCGCGTTCACGCCGGCCCCGGCGATTTCCGCTCGTTGCCAGCGCGCCGTTCGCCATCAGCCTCGTCTTCGTGATGTACTCTTATTCCGGCTGGAATGCCGCGACCTATATCGCCGGCGAACTGCGCGACCCGGCCCGCAATCTGCCGCGCGCGCTGTTCGCCGGCACCGCGATCGTCATCGTGCTCTATGTCCTGCTCAACGCCGTGTTCCTGGCTACGACGCCGATGGCGGAACTGGCCGGCCAGATCGACGTCGCGGTGGTTTCCGGCAGGCACATGTTCGGCCGCTCGGGCGGCCGTGTTCGTCGGCGCGCTGATCACGTCTGGGCCTGATTTCCTCGATCAGCGCCATGACCTGGATCGGTCCGCGCGTGACCATGACCATGGGCGAGGACATGCCCGACGCTGCGCATGTTCTCGCGCGAAGTCGCGGCATGGGCGTGCCTGGCCGTTGCCATCATCTTTCAGCTCCTGGTCTCGAACATCCTGCTGCTGCCCACGGGAGCTTCGAGGAGGTACTGGATTTCATCCAGTTCAGCCTGACTGTTCTGCTCGTTTTTCACGGTGCTCGGCGTCATCAAGATGCGGATCACACAGCCGAAGCTGCCCCGGCCTTATCGCGCCTGGGGGTATCCCATTACGCCCTCATTTTTCTCGCCATGACATTGTTCGTGATGTACTATTTGCTCGTCAGTCGGCCGCTGCAGTCGCTGGCGGGGCTTGGAATGATGCTGGCAGGCCTTCTGCTGTATTATGGTTCGCAGCTGTTATCGAACGTCTCGCCCCCGGGGGACGTCATCCCTAGACGGTGCGCATAAAAGTGGATGTGCCTCGACCGTGCGTAAGATGATGGTTGCCGCCGTTTTGGCGGGGATGCTGGCGCTGACGATGGCGCCGGCACTTGCCGGGACCGATACGGCGAGCCCCGACGATACCGCGCGTTTCCTCGCCGGCTTGCCGCCGGCATGCCGACTCGCCGCTCGCGGCGCTGGCCAATGACGCCGGAGTGGCAGCAGCACGCAGCACTCGTTCAATTCGATTTTCGCGCGCGAGGATGCGAACACGTTGTCCAAGGTCCGCGCGTTTTCGGCGGCGCACCTCGGCAATTATCACGACGCCATGCTGTACTTCTTCAGCGGCCCGGATTTTCTCTACGCCACGTCGTTTTTTCCGCACGCCTCGACCTACGTGTTGGCCGGCCTCGAGCCGGTCGGCGACATTCCGCAATTGACGGATCTTGCCGCGCGGCGCGTCGATCAGACACTGCAAAACCTGCGACGCTCGACTGATACGATTCTCAACATCAGCTTCTTCATCACCAAGAACATGCAGATCGCAGCTCAACGAAGGGCCAGGTCTTCGGCACACTGCCGGTGCTGTATGTGTTCCTGGCGCGTACCGGCAAAGACCGTGCACGAGGCAAGCTTCGTCAGCCTCGACGCGCAGGGCAATTTCATCACGCCGAACGATGCAGGCAAGCACAGCGCCGGCAATCTGACCCACGGCGTGCAGATCGTATTTTCCGACGGCAACGGCCCGCAGCAGACGCTATATTATTTCAGCACCGATCTCTCCGACAGCGGCGTGAAGCGAATCGGGCTTCCTCGCGTTTCTGCGCCAAGCTCGGCCCGCCGACAGCTTCATCAAAAGCGCTTCATACCTGCTGCACATCAGGCGGCTTCAGCACAGTGCGCAATTTCCTGCTCGATCACAGCGCCACCATCCTGCAGGACGACAGCGGCATTCCGCTCGCCGTATTTCGACTCCAAGAAATGGCGGCTTGCAGCCGTTCGGCCATTATCTCGCGCCGCTGGGGATCTTTCCCGCACCGCTGTCAGCCGCGAATGGCGGAATTGTTCCGCAATGCCGCGCCGCTCGATTTCGGCATCGGCTATCGCTGGCAGCGCAGAACACATCGAACCTGCTGCTCGCCGAGCGGACACCGGCCGGTGCCACAGACCGATTCCATTAACCCTTCATTGACCATGTCGATGGATGGGGCGGACAGAGGGATCGCGGTCGGATCGCCGGATACCCCGGCGTGGGCCAGAGATCCACCCGCAGTTCGCCGAAGCGAAGCCGCGGCGGGCTCCTGCGCCGCCTCGCCAAGACAGCCAAACGCGCCCAGATAGCCAAAACAGGCTTTTCTTGGCCTTCTGGCGCTAACCCGGTCGGCCAAATCCGGCCTAAATTAGCGACAAAGTTGTCGTTAATGCTGGCGGGCCGTTGGGACGGGGAAAACTTGCCAGAACGGGTACGCAGCCTCGCGTTGCCGCAGGTGTCGCGTCGGCCGGTTGTCGGCTCTGGCGCCGGTCCGCGCGCGCGCCATTTCCACGTCGATCCCGAACTGCGCCATCGCGGCGAAACTGTTGCTCTGCAAACCTCCGCGCGCGCGGCGTCGAATTCCGGCGTGCTGCAATCCGAGCTTGATCGCCGGCTGGCCCCGCAACAGAAAAGCGCATTACCCGAACTGATTCAGAAAAATCTGCTGCCGATCTCGGCGATGGTGCTTGTGGTCGGCGTGCTCGGCTTGGGGCATTACGGTCTAGAGCAACTGCGCGCGTCGGGTTTGTTTGCTGGCCAATCGACCTACTCGACCGCCGGCAATGCGGACGCCGACACCGTACAAGACGGATCCGATGGGCGCGGCGGTCCCGAAGCGTTCGCAGTCGCGCTACGACATAATGGCGAATTCGCTAGCCGGCAGTCCGGCCGGCTGCACTCGCCAGCGGCGGCGAACCTGCGTGCAAGCCGTATCGCAAGAAGGGACTTCAGCTTCTTCCAGCCGCGAGACCCGAGACGCCGTGCGAGCCGCGACCGCCTGTGCAAACTACCGCTCAGGCGCGCCGCTCCTGCCCCAACGCCGCAACCGCACAGCAGCCGGCAGCGCACGCTCGGCCATCAACACCGCTCCGAAACAGCGCCGACCCGCGTATGCCGCGCCGATCGCCGAACCCCAGACTGCGCCAGTCCCGCCCCGCAAGATCCGAATCGCGCGTTCCCGCTGCCGCGACCACAGCCGATAAGACCACCCTTGCTCGATCTTCGCGACCGCGCCGTTGCCCACAACTGAGGCTCGAACGGCGATCACCGACTTCGCCACCGCGACGCGTTCCCTTCAATTTCCGCGGCCGCGCGTCCGCTGGGAATCCTAGATTTCAGCGACGATCATGTGCTCCTCCACATTCCGGCTGGCTTCGATCCAAGGCGGCCCGCGGTGATGGTGGTGTTCTTCCACGGCCACGGCGCGACGCTGGCGCGCGACGTGCGCGACCGCCAGAAACTTCCTGAACAGATTTCCGCCGCCGGTGCCAACGCCGTGCTGGTCGCGCCGCAATTTGCCTATGACGCCGCCGATTCCAGCTCCGGAAAGTTCTGGGAAGAGGACGGCTTCAAGCGCTTCCTCAACGAAGCCGCGCAAAAACTCTCCGGCGATGTACGGCGACCCTCACAGCGCATTCACTTTTGCCAATATGCCGATCGTGCTGGTGTCTTATAGCGGCGGCTACGGGCCAGCGTTGTCGGTGCTGGCGCGCGGCGGCGCCAATGCGCGGATCCAAGGCATCGTGATGCTCGACTCGCTCTACTCCGGCGTCGATCAATTCGCCGATTGGATCGCCGATCACCGCTCGACCTTCTTTATAAGCAGCTATACCGCGGGGACGGCGCGACACAATGCCGAGCTCGAACGGGCGCTCGAGGAACGTTCGGTACCGTACGGGTCCGAGCTGCGGACGAGCCATCTTCAAGGGATGGTATCGTTCCTGTCCGTAGACTCGCGACACCGCGATTACGTCACCCATGCATGGGCCGATTTCCCGATTACCGACGTCCTGACGCGGATGGACGATCTGCCCAAGGTCGAAAGCAACACCGCTCGGCGCGACTAGCGTTTCACCCAGCGCGGCGGCGTCGCGCGCTGGCCAAAATATTCGTAGACGTTACTACACCGGCAACGGCGTGTTTATGGTCTCAGTCAAGATCATCAGCCGGCGCAGCCAGTTCCGGCCGGGTATAGTGTAGAAAATCGCTGCAATTTTAAGCATTTACCCTTGGCAATTTTAGACAATTACGCCCACAGTCCCCTGGCTTTTGGTCGGGGAACTCATGAACGATTTCTGGAATAACTGGATAGAAGCAGTGCGCTTCACCTGCGAGGCGCAGGGCGTAATGTCCGCGCGCCTGGTGCTTTTCGCATCGGGCTCGCCCGACGCGCTCGACGAAGCCGCAGCGATGGTGAGCGAGAAGTTTTCGGCGTTCGCCAAGGCCGGCATGGCCGCAGAGCAGGCCCTGGGAGAAGGGCTCGGCTTCTTCGCTGCCGCCGAACGCGCGTTCTCGCCGCTCAGGGATTGCGTGCACGCCAACAGCAACAGACTGCTGGGCGCTTCCGCACACTGAACGAGCCATTTCGGCTTTTTCCTTGTGATCCGGGGCTTTCTTGTGATCCAGCGCTTTCTTGTGATTCATGGCTTCCTTGTGATCTAGCGCGGCGCGCCGGCCGTAGCTGGTGCTACCGGACTGCCTTTGATCGGGAAAAAGCGCGATGACCTACATTATTGCCTACGTCGTCGTTCTTGTAGTGTTTGGCGCCATCGATGCGGCTTGGCTCAGCGTCATGGGCCCCCTCGTCTACCGGCCGGCGCTCGGTGATATTCTCGTGGAGAACTTGCGCGTCTTCCCGGCCATCGCTTTTTACGCGATGTTCCCGATTGGTGTCGTTGTATTTGCGGTATTGCCCTCGCTGCGGGAGCAATCGCCGATGAATGGCGCTTCGCTGGCTGCGCTGTTCGGCGCGCTGGCGTATGCAACTTACGATCTGACCAACTACGCCACACTGCGTAACTGGAACCTGCAGATCACTATATACGATGTAGTCTATGGCGCGTTTGCTTCCGGCGTCGCCGCCACCGCCGCTTATTTTGCGGTGCGCGCCATCGTGCGTTGAGGCGTCAGCGTACCGGCTTCAGACGATAGTGGCTAACGCCCCATTCCTCGCCATTAGCGTGGCCGAATAATCCGGCCGTCGCCAGGAAGAACAGCCGCCAGCGCCGCTGCCACAGACGCGCGTCGCGGCCATAGACGCGCTTGAGGATATCGAACACAGCCTCACTGTTGCGATCGAAATTGGCGAGCCAATCCTGCGCGGTGCGCTGGTAATGTCTGCCGTTCCACCACCATTCGGCATCGACCGAGAAACAATCAGGAAACTGCCGGATCAAGTTGCAACTCGGCATAATACCGCCGGTGAAATAATGCTGCGCGATCCAGTCCTCCTTGTCGTCCACCTCAAAACGGTACGAGGCATGGCGATTGGCAAACACGTGCATGAACATACGACCGTCGGCTTCCAGGCAATCGCGCATTCGCCGCAGCAGCGGCTGCCAGTTGGCCATGTGCTCGAACATTTCAACCGACACCACGCGGTCGAACCGCCCGGCGGGCTGAAATTCATTCATGTCCGCAGTAACGACCGAAAGATTGGCAAGCCCTTCGGCTTTCGCCTTCGCTGCGATGAATTCGCGCTGAGAATTCGAATTCGACACCGACGGTGATCTGCGCCGCTGGAAAATGCCGCGCCATCCAAAGCGACAGCGAACCCCAGCCGCAGCCGAGCTCAAGAATGCGCTGGCCGTCAGCCAGGCCCGCGTGCTCGGCAGTGACTTGCAGCGCGCGCACTTCCGCGGCGGCGAGCGTCTTGATGCCGTCCTCATAGAGGCATGACGAGTATTTGCGCTGCGGCCCCAGCACCAGATCGAAGAAATCTGCTGGAATTTCGTAGTGCTGCGCATTGGCTTCCGCGGTGTTGATTGCCACCGGGTACGGCGCCATGGCGCTTGCGAAGGTGCGGTCGGCATCCTGCGGCGTGCGCGACAGATGCCCGCCGTGTCCGTCCGACCAGAAGACTTGATCGCCGCGCGCGTCACCACGTCGGGCAGCGGCAAACTCTCGCCGAAACCGGTCATCGTCTGCACGAAGCTCATGATCTGCTCCCTTCGAGCATGATCCGAAAAGGTGGCCGCCGATTTTCCGAAAACATCATGCTCCAACTCAATTGGCCCGCGGCGGGACGGGAAAAAACGCGCTGGTGCGCGCCTGATAGGCGCGGAACGCATCACGGCGGCGCTCCAGCATGTGCTCCTCGAGCGGTGGGATGCCGGAGACGTAAACCAGCAGCCAATACATGCAGATGGGCCCGAGTAGCGAGGCGAAGCCCCATGGATAGACGCCGCTCAAATCGATCGCGAGCAGCGGATAAGCGAGCCAGCCTAGCCACTCGAAAAAGTAATTCGGATGCCGCGACCAGCCCCAGAGGCCGGCGTCGCAAACCTTGCCGGAATTGGCGGGGGCGGCGCGAAAGCGGCGCAACTGCGCATCCGCCAGGCCTTCGCCCGCGATAGCAACGATCAACACCAGGACGCCAAGGGCGTCCTGCATGCGCAAACCCGGCAATGGATTCCAGGCGGCGAGCACCATCGACAGCGCAAGCGGGATGGAAACGAGCGCCTGTTTTTCCGCCAGAAAAAACATTTGCCGCGAGGCATCGGCGCCCCAGCCAGCGACCATCTTGCCGTAGCGCGGATCGTCCTTGATGCCGGCAGTGCGCTGCGCGATGTGAACGCCAAGTCGCACCGCCCAGATCACGATCAGCGCCGCGACCAGCATCTGCCGTGCATTGATGCCGCCGGACCACAGCGAGGGTGCGAGCGCCCCAGCGCAACCGACCGCGCCGAGACCGAAGGTCCAGGTGGTATCGATCCAGCCGGAGTTTCTGGTGTTGCGCCAGGCGAGCCACGCGCCGCTCATGACGACCGCAAGCGCCACACTGACCACGATCACGATCATGAAAAACGTGAGCGCGGTCACGACACCGCCCGCAGATCGACGCGAGGGGCCGCAAGCACGCGCTCAATGAAGGCGTCGGTGTCGCGCAATACCGGTGCAACCCAGTGCAGTAACGGCGCCAGCGCCGCGGCAATGGCGAAGTGGCCGATCCGCGGATAGATCTGAACGGTGGCGTCGTTGCCGGCGCCACGAAGGCGTTCCGCAAAGCGCGTTGAGTTTCCCGGGTCGACGATATTGTCCTTACCGCCCGTCAACAGCAGCGAAGCCGGCGCGCCCGGCCCGACATGGGTGATCGGCTGCGTCTCGGGACGATTGCCGCCAAAAATCGTCTTGTAGACACCGTCGCGCAGCGGCAGGAAGTCGTACGGTCCGGCAATACCGATCAACCCGGCAATATCGCGGGACGGCAGCATCCCGACTTTTTGCAGCCAGCGCCCGTCGACCGACAGCATGGCCGCAATATGCGCACCGGCCGAGTGACCCATCAGAAATATCTTCTCGGGATCGCCGCCGAACCGCGACGCATTATCCTTGACCCAGCGGACGGCGCGCGCGCCGTCTTCGAGGAAGTCCGGATACTTCGCCTCGGGATAAACTCGATAGTCTGGCAACACCGCAACATAACCGCGCCGCGCCAATGCCCTTGCGGCGTAACGGTAGATTTTCTTGCGCCCGCTTCGCCAACCGCCACCGTAAAAGAAGACAACGATTGGCGCAGCGCTGGCGGATTTCGGTCGGCAGATATCAAGCCCGTGCCGAGCGCCACGCGCATAGGGGAAGTCCGGCGTCAGTTCGGTACGGTAAGGCCAACGCCGGACGCTATTCATGGCAAGCGCGATCAGATGCGTATGAGCGGCTGCAGCAGTCGGCCGAAGAAGCCCTGCAGCTCGATATGGCCTTGCAGCGCCACCAGGCAAACGCAGCCGAACTCGTTGTCCACCGCAGGATCGTGCTCGACAGTCTCGTCGGCCTCGTCGAAATCTCCGGCACCATAGCGGCCGAGATGATGACTGAAAGCGCCTTCGAATACGCAGGTCCATTCGGTGCCGGTATGGCGGTGCCGTGGCAATTTCACTCCCGGCTTGGCCTTAAGCATGAAGACGCGCACGCCGTCGTCCGACGCCACATCAACAGCGCGCCATTGCACGCCGCGCCCGATCCAGCGCCACGGCCCCAAAGCATACCGCGACAACGGTTCCGGAAATTCGTAAGCGGAATTTGTATCGGCGGGTACCGGCTGAACCACGTCGAGCGGGCCAAGCGCGGCCATCGCGCGCTGTAACGCTCCAGACGACATCGCCACGGGCTCGGCGTCTTCCAGCATCGCGCCACCAACCTGCTCGAACCCATGGACGGCATCGCGGCACTGCGCGCAAAGCGACAAGTGTGTCGCCACCACCAGTCCCCGTGCTTGATCCAGTGCGCCTGAAGCATAGGCCGCCAGCGTAGCGTCGCTTGGATGATGATTGATGGTCATTGCAGGTCACCTAGCAGATTGCGGAGCCGCGTCATGGCGAGGCGGACGCGCGACTTGACCGTTCCTAGCGGCAGGTTGAGCAGAGCGGCGATATCGCCATGGGGGCGGCCTTCGAAAAACGAAAGTTGAACCACGCGGATTTGTTCCTGCGACAGCTGACTGAGCGCCGCGCGTACCCGCTCGTCGCGCTCGGAAGTATTGAGCACGTCATCCGGCCTCTCCGGCGCCTCGGACCCGGCCATTTCGAGCGGTGCGTATTGCGAGGCACGTTTATCGCCGCGCAGCCGATCGATGCGGAGATTGCGCGCAATGGTGAATATCCAGGCCGCGGCGCTGGCGCGCTCCGGGGTGAAATAAGTAGCCTTTCGCCACACCGTCAGCAGGGCTTCTTGCGCCACGTCTTCCGCGGCGTCAGCCGCCGCGCCCGAGCGCATCAGCATCGCCTTGATACGCGGCGCAAAGAGCTCAAACAGCGATGCAAAAGCTGCCCGGTCTTGCCGTAGCGCGATCGCCTTGATCCATTCGGCGGCATCGCTCGCCGCGCAGCGTTTATCCGGCATGGCTACCCCAAGCCGGCCAAATCTCGAAAATGGCCAGTGAAATTGCAGTCCTATGGCTGCGGCTTCGACTTGCATACCCGAGGATACGGCCGGCGCTCCCCTTTGGATCAGCCGCCGCGCCGCGAATTTCAGGTTCCTTCGATGATCCAAGGGCCGCCACCGCTCGTAGCTGCCATGAACAAAAGGAATAGCCGGCCAATCCGGCGCGAGGGCGAGCCATGCACGGCAATTTCGCGATCCGGAAGAACATTGCGGTCATCGGCACCGGGATTTCAGGGATGGCAGCGGCCTGGCTGCTCAGCCAAAAACACAAAGTGACGGTCTATGAAAGCGACCGTCGCATTGGTGGACATTCTAATACTGTTACCGTCGCCGGCCCTAAAGGTCCAATCCCGGTCGACACCGGCTTTATTGTCTACAATGAACAAACCTATCCAAACCTCATCGCGCTTTTTGATCATCTGAAAGTACCGACCCAGCCGTCGGACATGACTTTTGCCGTGTCGGTTGCCGACGGTGAGCTGGAATATTCCGGCACCAGCCTGGGCAGCCTCTTCGCTGAAAAGCGCAATCTCTTTCGCCCGCGGTTCTGGTCGATGCTGCGCGATTTGCACCGGTTCTATCGCGAGGCGCCGCGCGATCTGGCGCAGCTCGAGCAAATCCACACCACGCTCGGTGACTACCTCGATGCCGGCGCTTACGGCGCCGCGTTCCGGAACGATCATCTGCTGCCTATGGCGGCCTCGATCTGGTCCGCATCGGCCGCGACAATCCTGAAATACCCGGCGGCGGCTTTCATCCGTTTTCAGGACAGTCACGGACTTCTTCGCATCCGCAATCGGCCGCAATGGCGCACCGTCCTCGGCGGCAGCCGCGCCTATATCGAGCGGTTGACCCAATGCTACGCGGATCGCATCCGCCTCGCTGCCGGCGTGACGTCGGTTCGCCGCGACGGCGAAGGCGTCAAAGTCCGTGACTGCAACGGCAACGTTGAAATCTTCGATGACATCGTGATTGCCGCGCATGCCGACCAGGCTTTGGCGATGCTGGATGATCCGACACCCGAAGAGCGGCGGCTCCTCGGCGCGTTCCGCTATAGCCGCAACATCGCAGTGCTGCACTCGGACCCCCGATTGATGCCGCGCCGGCGTGCGGTGTGGGCGAGCTGGAATCACATCGGCGGTGGCAGCGACGAAGAGGCTCGCGACTGCCCAACCGTGACCTATTGGATGAACTCTCTGCAAAACATCCCGCACGACAGCTTGCTGTTTGTAACGCTCAATCCGCGGCGCGAACCCCGCAATATCCTGCACCAGGAGATCTACGATCATCCGTTGTTCGATTCGGCGGCGATCTCGGCACAACACCAGCTCTGGTCGCTGCAAGGACGCGGCAATACCTGGTTTGCCGGAGCCTACTTCGGCTCGGGCTTCCATGAGGACGGCTTGCAAGCCGGCCTTGCCGTAGCCGAAGCACTTGGACAAGTCAGGCGGCCGTGGAATGTCGAAAACGAGTTCGAGCCGCATCACCATCGGGCCGCGGCCAATGCTCGCCTCGCCGGAGCTTGCCGCATGACGCTCCGCTCGACCCTCTACGCCGGATCGGTGATGCACCGCCGCGTGCGGCCGCGCGTCCATCGGCTGCGCTATCGCGTGTTCTGGATGCTGCTCGACCTCGACGAGATCGAAAGTTTGCCGCGTCGGCTCCGGCTGTTTTCGCACAACCGCTTCAACGCCGTGAGTTTCTTCGACAAGGACCACGGTGACGGCAGCGGCCGGCCGCTGCGCGCCCAGATTGAGGAGCATCTGAAACTAGCCGGCGTCGAGAGTGGCGGACCGATCACACTGTTCTGCATGCCACGGGTTTTTGGCTACGGATTCAATCCTTTAAGTGTGTATTTCTGCTACCGGATCGACGGTACGCTTGCTGCCATACTCTACGAAGTCCACAATACATTTCGCCAACGGCATTGGTATTTGATTCGTGTGGACCGCAGCGCCGGGCCGCTTGTCGATCAGCGTTGTGACAAGTTATTTTACGTGTCCCCGTTCATGGATATGGACATGAGCTACACGTTTCGTGTCGCGTTGCCCGACGAACGAATTGCGTTGGCTATTCGCGCAGCGGATAAGGATGGGCTGCTGCTGGTCGCGGCGCTCAGTGGCAATAGGCAACCGTTAACCGACGGACGACTATTCCGGTTGCTAGCGACATATCCCCTGCTTACCCTGAAAGTCATTGCCGCTATCCACTGGCATGCGCTGCGGTTGCTACTTAAAGGCATGCGGCTGCGCGTCCGGCCCAATCTGCCGGACGTGGCGGTCACGGTGGTGAACACAGGAAACTGACGAATGGCTTTCGTAAGCCAATCATTCAACACAGAAACCCAAAAGCCTCGGCGCGGTATTTCAAGCCGGCTGGTGGACCGAGTCATCCCGGCATTGTCGGCGGGGCGCTTGCAGCTGGTGTTGCCGAACGGCGAAACCCTTGAGCGGCAGGGCGAGGCCGCAGGTCCCGATGCCACGATGGTGGTGCATCGATGGCGCGCGTTCCGCTCCATGCTGCTCGACGGTGAAGCCGGCTTCACCGAGAGCTATCTGGACGGTGAATGGAGCACGCCCGATTTGGCGCAACTGCTCGAGCTCTGTGTCCGCAATGAAACCGCCCTTGCCGCGAAGGCCGCGGACGGTTGGTTTAGCCTGCTCCGCAGCCGTCTTATGCACCGGCTGCAAGGCAATTCCCGGCGCGGCAGCCGGCGCAACATCGCCGCTCACTATGATCTAGGCAACGGCTTCTTCGAGCCGTGGCTCGATGCCGGCATGAACTATTCGTCCGCGCTATGGACGAATTGCGACACGCTCGAGCGCGCGCAGGAAATCAAGCTCGACCGTATCGCGAGCTTGCTTGAGCTCAAGGGCGGCGAGCGCGTGCTGGAGATCGGCTGTGGCTGGGGAGCGCTGGCGGAGAAATTGATCCGCCATTACAGCGCCAACATGCTTGGCATTACATTGTCGGTCGAGCAACTTTTCTACGCGCAGAGCCGCCTCGCCATCGACGCCGGGCAAGGACGCGCCGATCTTCGTTTGCTGGATTATCGCGACGTCCGGGGCAAGTTCGACCGTATCGTCTCGATCGAAATGATCGAAGCGGTCGGCGAGCGCTATTGGCCGAATTATTTTGGCAAGCTGCGCGATTGCCTGGTCAGCGGCGGATCGGCAGTGCTCCAGGCGATCACTATCGACGAGCAGCGCTTTGCCGCATACCGCAAGACGCCCGATTTTATCCAGCGCTATATCTTTCCAGGCGGCTCGTTGCCGACCCGCTCGATCATAGAACAAGAAGCCGCGCGGGCCGGGCTGAAACTTGTCCAACACGAGTCGTTCGGCGACAGCTACGTCAAGACGCTGCGTGAATGGCGCATCCGCTTCCTGCAAGCGTGGCCGCGCATCGAAATGCTCGGTTTCAACGAGCGATTCCGCCGGATGTGGGAATACTATCTTGCCTACTGCGAGGTTGGGTTCCAGCTCGGCACGATCGACGTCGGCTTCTTCAAGCTCGCTGGATAACACTTCCGTGCCCTCCGCTTCCTTTTGAATTAATTTTGGAAGCTTCAGACGAGAATTAAGCCGGATTTTTGGGGCGCGGTGAAACTTGCCGCCGTTTGCTTCGTACCTTTTCTGAGCGGCAACCACTCAAGCGCAATGAGGATTGCTTGCCGTCACGGAGGGTGCCGCAGCGCGGCAGGCTTCCAGCTGCACATCAACATCTCCAAACAGGGAGTTCAATATGTATAAGCGTTCAGTTGTTTTCGGCCTTAGCGTGGCCTCGACAGTGGCGTTCGCCGTACCCGCACTGGCGGCCATGATGGTCGGCGGCGCACCGATGTACCCAACCAAGAACATCGTTCAAAACGCCGTTCATTCCAAGGTTCACACCACACTTGTGGCCGCCGTCAAACAGGCAGGCCTTGTGGAAACGCTGGAAGGTCCCGGGCCCTTCACAGTCTTTGCCCCGACCAACGGCGCATTTGGCAAACTGCCGCACGCCGCTGTCGCAAGCCTGATGGAACCGGGTAACAAAGATCAGCTCAAAACGGTCCTGACCTATCATGTGCTGCCCGGCGTCTATACCACCAAGGATCTACACGACAAGATTCAGGCTGGCGGCGGGACGGCTATGATCAATACCGTTGAGGGTGAGCCGTTGAAATTCACCGAGCAGGGCCGTCACATCGTCATCACCGACGTCAAAGGCGATATGTCCGAAATCACCATCGCCAACGTCATGCAGTCGAATGGCGTGATCCAGGTGGTCAACTCCGTGCTCATGCCGTAACTGGCGATATTCTCAAACCTGAGACCAAAAAAACGAGGACGGGCTAAACGCCCGTCCTCGCGGTCAATCCGCCAGCGGACTTGGAGACACCGACCGCCGGCGGAAAGATTTTATTCAGCACGATCCCGAAGGATCGAGCCCTAACCAACCTTCGTTACGCATTGCCGAGCGGCAGCGCGACGAAGTGAACTGCGTCACCGGCCTTCACACGCATCAGCACTTGGTGCTTGCCCTGTGCCTTGGCGTCGGTCAGCGCCTGGCGCACGTCGCCAGCATTGGCGACAGCCTTGCCGCCGACATCGAGGATGACGTTGCCAGTCTGGAAGCCCTGCTCGGCGGCAGGTCCATCCGGATCGACAGCCGTGACCACGACGCCCTTACCGCCAGCGCCGGAGACCTCACTCGCCGGCGCAACCGAGAGGCCGAGATGCGGCAAGCCTCGGGTCGACTGCCCGTTGTCGGTGTCGGCCTTGGCCTGTTGCTGTTCCGGCATGGTGCCGAGCGTCAGCGACACCGACTTGGCCTCGCCGTTGTGCAGCATGTCGAGCTTCACGGTCGAATCCGGCGCCATGAAGCCGATGGTGCGGGCGAGATCGCGCGCATCTTTCACCGGCGTGCCGTTGACAGCCGTGATCACGTCACCGGACTGGATGCCCGCCTTGGCGGCGGGACTGCCGCTTTGCGGCTCGTCGACCAGCGCGCCTTCGGCTTTCTTCAAGCCGAGACCGTCGGCGATGCCGGCGGTCACCGGCTGGATCTGCACACCGAGCCAGCCGCGGGTGACGTGGCCGTCCTTCTGCAACTGCGCCACGACCATCTTCACGGTATCGGCCGGAATATCGAAGCCGATGCCGACCGACCCGCCGGACGGTGAGTAGATGGCGGTGTTGACGCCGATCACGTTGCCGTTGACGTCAAACGCCGGACCGCCCGAGTTGCCTTTGTTGATCGGCGCGTCGATCTGCACGTAGTCGTCATACGGTCCGGCGCCGATATCGCGGCCGCGCGCGGAAACGATACCCGCGGTCACGGTGCCGCCGAGGCCGAACGGATTACCGACCGCCACCACCCAGTCGCCGACTTGCGGCGAATGATCGGCGAACTTCACGTAGGGGAAGTCGCCCTTGCCATCGACCTTGATCAGCGCGAGGTCGGTTTTCTGGTCGGTGCCGACCACTTTCGCGGTGTAGATCGTGCCGTCATCGGTGGTCACTTGCACCGACTTCGCATGATCGACCACATGATTGTTGGTCACCGCGTAGCCGTCCGGCGAAATGAAGAAGCCTGAGCCTTCGCCGACGATGGTCTCGTGCGACCCGCCGTTACGCCCGCCCATTCCCGGACGGCCGAACTGCTGGCCAAATTGCTGACCGAACTGTTGGAAGAATTTGTCGAGCGGCGAACCGGGCATCGGGGAGATATTGCCGTTGTCGCCATTGTCGCCGTCATTCCTCTCCTGCTGCATCATCGCCGGCTCTTCGGAGGCAGGAATCTTTACCCGCACGGAAATCACCGCGGGTTTCACTTTAGTCACAAGGTCGGCGAAGCCGACCGGATGCTGCAAGGTCGAGTCGGCAGCCGCCGCCGTGGACGTCCATGCCGGCAGGCTGGAATAGCCGCCCGGGCCAGACAGCAGGAGAGCAGCGCCCACGCCCGCGACGGAAGCCAGAAGGACAAGCCGCCGGGCCGTAAATGACTTGTGCTTGTTCGGATTGCTTGGATTCATTGTGTATCTCCATTTGGTGAAGGGCCCGCGGCCGCTTCATAGGAGTACAAATGAACATTCCAACTTACGGTGTTCTGGAGAGCGCATTAATTCTTGGAAAACATTGGAGCCCCCGAAACATTACAGTCTCGACATGTAAGCGCTGCGGCTATTATCCGGGCTTGTTCGATTTGAACTGCGCCTGCTCCATTTCAAGGTAAATACGATAGGCGTTGCCGCGATTATTGGCGTCGAACGCCGGCAAATCCTTGTATTTCGACCAATCGGTGCGGTCATACGCCGCGTCAAAATCAGTCCAGTCCTGCACCGCCTTGCCCATCGCGTCGCGCACGTAGACGATGTAATCGCGGGTGAATGCGATGGCGGCTGCGGCATTTTGTGACGGGTGGCCGTGCCCTGGAATAACGAATTTGGGCGCGAGCTTTTCGACTTCGGCAAGGCTGCGCAGCCAGTTGGCGGTGTCGACGTCATCGGCATTCATGAACGGGATACGGCCGTTCTGCACCACATCGCCAGCGAACAGCACACCGTCCGGCTCGACAAACATCATCGAGTTGCTCGCCGAATGGGCCGGCCCCGCGTAGATCAGCACAAACTGCTTGCCGCCGAGATAAAGCGTCATGCGGTTGTCGAAGGTGATGTCGGGCGGAACAACGCGAGTATTTTCGTCGACCCATGGCGCAAGCGCCGATCGCCGCTGATCGAGCCGCTGATCGGCGCGTTCGCCCGAAGTCTGATCGTCTTCGCGATATTCGATGGCGCGCTGCTGGGCGACGACAATGCTTGAACTATGATCCTTGAACGCCTGCAGCCCGTAGATGTGGTCGGCATGATAATGGCTGACGACATTGTAACGGATTGGCGCGGCCGTGATTTTCTTGATCGCTTCGAGCAGGTTCCAGCCGAGGCTCGGCGTGCCGAGAGCATCGAAAACGACCACACCGTCGCGCGTGACAACAAAACCCGCGTTTGAGGTGTGACCTTCGTTTTTCTGATCGGGAACGCCGGGACTCCCGAGCGTGTAATAGATCGGCTCGTCCGGCACCTGCTCGATCGTCAACGGCTGGATCAGCGGCGGATAAGACGCGACAGTTTGCGCGGCCGCCGGCATGACGCAAAGCGCGATGACTGCCGCGGCGATTCTCGCCGCCGTCATCAGGGAATGTCTCCGCAGTACAGATCCTTGAGCAGTTTCAGAATGCGCGCGGCACGCGGATCGGACACACGATAATGCAAGGTCTGCGATTTACGACGGAACGCGACGAGTCCCTCCTCGCGCAACAATGCGAGATGCTGCGACAGCGCCGACTGGCTCAAATTCACCGCTTCGACCAGGTCGCCGACCTTCATTTCTCCTTGCGTAATGAGAAAACACAGGATCAGGAGGCGGTGCTCGTTGCCGAGCAGCTTCAGCATGCGCGCCGCGGCGGCGGCCTGCTCGGTCAGCGCTTCGATCTCTGCGCGCAACTTGGCGCGGCGGTCCGGCTTGGTTTTCGCCCGGCGCGGTTTTGCTATGGCGTCCATTTTCTCAAGACGTGCATGGTTCTCAAGCGTGTATGGGTTCTCAAGACGAGTACGGGTCCGGCATGAGCCATTATTTAGAATTGACTAATTTAGGACTCACTGATAGAGCGCAATCTAGGCCAAAGGCCGCGAGGCGGCAACATCTAAAGGCCAATCGTTAAGCGCGTTGTCAGGCGTGACGATGCGTCAGGGAGGGAAGAATGGACCGGGACAGCGGTCGATTCCCGCGCCGTAGCTCTCGCCGTTCTCTGCTGCGCCTTGGCGCGGCGGTGGCAAGCAGCGCGTTGCTGAGCCGTAACGCTCAAGCCGGTAGCCCCAGCTCGCCGCCGGCCGAGCCGGATTGGTCGCAGGCCATCGGCCCCGGCGTCGATGATCGGCCCTATGGCAGGCCGTCGGATTTCGAGAAAGACGTAATTCGCCGCGACGTACCGTGGCTCACCGCTACGCCGGAATCATCGGTCAGTTTTTCGCCGCTGCAATCGATGCAGGGCATCATCACACCCAACGGACTGTTCTTCGAGCGCTATCACGCCGGCCGCGCCGACGTTGATCCGCGCCAGCACCGGCTGATGATCCACGGGCTGGTCGAGCGCCCGCTGGTGCTGACCATGGACGACATCATGCGGTTTCCCGCAGTGTCCCGGATCCACTTCATCGAATGTCCCGCGAATGGCGGCATGGAATGGCGCGAGGCACAGCTCAACTCGCTGCAATTCACCCACGGCATGATCGGTTGCGCCGAATGGACCGGCGTACCGCTTTCGACTTTGCTCGACGAAGTCGGACTGAAGAAGGAAGCGAAGTGGGTGATGGCGGAAGGTGCCGACGCCGCGCGCATGAACCGCAGCCTGCCGCTCGACAAATGCCTCAGCGATTGCCTCGTCGTCTATGGCCAGAATGGTGAAGCGCTGCGGCCCGAACAGGGCTATCCGCTCCGCCTCCTCGTGCCCGGCTGGGAAGGTAACGTCAGCGTCAAATGGCTGCGCCGGCTCAAGGTCGGCGATGCGCCGTGGTTCTCTCGCGAGGAAACGTCGAAATACACCGACCTGATGCCGGACGGAAAATCGCGCGGTTTCACCTGGGTCAATGAGGCGAAATCGGTCATCACTTTCCCCTGCCCCGAAAAGCCGGTTGCAGCGCCTGGTCTCTACGAGATCCGCGGGCTGGCCTGGAGCGGCCACGGCAAGATCAAGCAAGTCGACGTGTCGTTGGACGGGGGCATCAACTGGCAGACAGCGCAATTGCACGATCCGGTGCTATCCAAGGCGCTGACGCGCTTCTCGTTGCCGTGGCGCTGGGACGGCAAGCCGGTGCTGCTTGAATTGCGCGCGACGGACGACACCGGCTACGTGCAGCCGACGATCGCCCAACTGCGCAAGGTGCGCGGCTATAATTCGATCTATCACAACAATTCGATTCAGACCTGGCAGGTCAAGCAGGACGGGAGCGTGCTCGATGTCCAGCTTGGCTAGACTGCCTTCCACCGCGCTTGTATGCGCGGCTATTGTCTGGAGTACCGTCACTTCCGCCGGAGCCGCAGGCGCGTTCGGCTACGGCACCGTTGCAACGCCGGCGGAGATCGCCGGCTGGAACATCGATGGCCGCGGTGGCGACGGCGTCGGCCTGCCGGATGGCAAAGGCGATGCCGATCACGGCGCCGATGTGTTCATCCAGCAATGCGCGCCGTGCCACGGCACGTTCGGTGAGGGCGAGGGTCGTTACCCGAAACTTGAAGGCGGCGTCGGCACATTGACCGCAGACCGGCCGGAACCGACCGTCGGCAGTTATTGGCCGTTCGCTCCGACACTATGGGACTACATCAACCGGGCGATGCCGTTTTCGGCGCCGCACACCCTGTCGGCGGACGATGTCTATGCCGTAACGGCTTACATTCTCAGCTTTAACAATATCGTGCCCAACGATTTCGTCGCCGATCGCGACAGCCTCGCCAAAGTCAAAATGCCGAACCGCGACAATTTCAGCTGGCAGGATCCGCGCCCGGATACATCCAATATCGCCTGCATGAAGAATTGCGCCGATCCTGCCGCGGTGAAGATAATCTCGACGGCCGAGGGCAAGGACCTGACGCCGCGGACCAGCGGTCCGCTCGACAAGATGAACGGAAAATAGACCATGCGGAAAATGGTGTTCGGCATCTTTGCGCTGATCGGTTCGTCATTGCTGGCCGCTAGTACGGCGTACGCGCAATCGGCACCAATGCCCGGGCAGACGCTGGCTTTCGACCGTAGCAAGGGTAATTGCCTGACCTGCCATGTCATTGCCGGCGGCGACGCGCCCGGCAATGTGGCCCCGCCGCTTGCCGATATGAAAACGCGGTTTCCCGATCGCAGCGAACTCACCGCGATCGTCTACGATGAAACCAAACGCAATCCGCTGACGGTGATGCCGCCGTTCGGGCGCAACCTGATCCTGACTTACGATGAAATCGAAGCTGTGATCGATTTCCTCTACACCAAATAAATCGCGTCGATTGAGGAGAGCAAACAATGACCAGACAATCCCGGCGGTTCCTGATCAAGGCGACGCTTGCCGGCGTTGCATCGGCGCTCTGGCTGCCAGCGCTGCTCAAGCGCGCTTTGGCCGCGGATGTTGCGCTCTGGCCAAAGGATGCGTTCACCCAGAAAACCGAAGCCGATGCGATCAAGACATTATACGGCAAGGAAGCAACCGTCTCCGATCAAGTGAAACTCGATGCGCCCGAGATCGCCGAGAACGGTGCGGTGGTGCCGGTCGCGGTGTCGAGCACGCTGCCTGACGTCACGTCGATTTCAATTCTGGTATCGGAGAATCCCTTCCCGCTGGCTGCGAGCTACAAGTTTCCTCCGGGCACCTCGGCAACCGTGGCAAACCGCTTGAAGATGGCAAAGACCAGCAAAGTGATCGCGCTCGTCGAGTCCGGAGGCAAGATCTACAGCGCCAGCAAAGAAGTCAAAGTCACTGTTGGCGGTTGCGGCGGCTGACGGCAACCGGGAAAGGCGAAACACATGGCATCGACAATACGCATTCGTGCAGTCTCGAGCGGCGACGTCACCGAGGTCCAGGCGCTGGTGCAACACCCGATGGACTCCGGCTTCGTCAAGGACGCCCAGGGCAACCTGATCCCGCCCCATCACATCGAGGTGGTGGACTTTCAACACGCCGGGAAAACGGTATTCACCGCGCTGTGGGGACCGGCGGTGGCAAAGGACCCTTATGTCAAATTCAGCTTCAAGGGCGCCCAGAAAGGCGACGACCTCGCTGTCAGTTGGATTGACAATGAAGGTCAAAGCGATTCACTCGTCGCGAAAATCCTGTAAGTGGACAGGATGTCCGGGAGGCGACACGTGCGGATGCTACGCGCAATAACGTTCATGATCGCGGCCTTGATCGTCGCCGGCGGCAAACCTGCGGCCGCGGACGGCGTCAATCCAGATGCCGATTTCAAAGCCTTCCGCGACTACTTCACCAAGCGCTTTCCGAAAGTGCCGCTAAACGATTTCGTCAACGGGCCGTATTCGATGGACGCCGACTTGCGCAAGCAGTGGGTGGCGATCGAGGATTTTCCGCCATACGATTTTGCCGTCGATCGCGGCAAGGACATGTTCGCAACGCCGTTCAAGAACGGAAAATCCTACGGCGACTGTTTCCCCGACAAAGGCATCGGCGTTCGTCAGAACTATCCCTACTTCGACGAAAAATCCGGACAGGTCGTGACGCTTGAGCTGGCGCTCAACCAATGCCGTCAGGCCAATGGCGAGCAACCGTTCTCCTACGTGAAAGACGAGATGGCTTCGCTCACCGCCTATATGGCGTTCACCTCACGCGGCAAACCGTTCGACATCAAGATCCCGAATGACCCGCGCGCACTCGCCGCCTATGAAAACGGCGAGAAATATTTCTATTCGCGGCGCGGCCAGCTCAATTTCTCCTGCGCAAGCTGCCATGTGCAAAGCGCCGGCGAGCACATTCGTACCGAAGTACTCGCGCCCGCGCTCGGCCTTCTCAACGCGATGCCGATCTATCGCTCGGAATGGGGCAGCATGGGCACGATCAGCCGGCGTTTCGTGACCTGCAACAGTCAGGTGCGCGGCGTGCCGATCGAGCCGCAGGACGAGAATTACCGCGACCTCGAATATTACCTGTCCTACATGGCGAACGGACTGCCGGTTTCCGGACCAGGAGCGCGGCCATGAACAGCGCCAGAAGCAGCGCCATGACCCGCACATTGTTCATCGCGCTCGGTCTGCTCGCGGCAACCGCAGCACAGGCAGCGAGCACGCAAGGCGATTTCGATGCCGCGCTTGCCGCCGCGCAATCGGCCGAAAAAGATGCCGGCGCGCTGAAGAACCAGTGGACCACAACGGAACAGGTGTTGGCCGCCGCGAAGAAGGCGGCCGCCACTGGCGATTTCGATAGCGCCGTCAATCAGGCAAAGCAGGCGGAAGCTCTCGCCAAAGCCTCGATCGCGCAGGCCAAGGAACAGGACAGCGCCTGGAAAGCCGCCGTCATTCACTGACCGAGGAGTTTGCGTGTATCGCCGGAGTTTTCTGCGCTATCTCGCCGCCGCGGCTGCTGCCGGCATTATGCCGCGCGTCGCGATGGCCGCCGACGACGATCTGTACGCCGTCGGCAAGTTTGGCAATGTCCGTCTGCTGTACCTGACCGATACCCACGCACAGCTGGCGCCAGTTTATTTCCGCGAGCCAAGCGTCAATCTCGGCGTCGGCTCGATGCGCGGAAAGCCGCCGCATATCGTCGGTGGCGCTTTTCTCGAATATTTCAACATCCTGCCCGGCAGCCGCGATGCGCATGCGTTCACTTTTCTCGACTATGAGCACGCCGCGCAGCGTTATGGCCGGATGGGCGGCTTTGCCCATTTGAAAACTCTTGTGGATCGCCTGCGCACCGATGCAGGCGCCGGCAATTCGCTGCTGCTCGACGGCGGCGACCTGATGCAAGGCAGCGGCCAGGCGAACGCGTTGCTGGGTGCCGATATGGTCGAGGCAGCGAACTTGCTCGGCGTTGACGCCCTGACCGGGCACTGGGAATTCACTTACGGGGAAGCCACGCTGCGCCAGCGTCTCGCCGCCTTCAAAGGCGAATTCCTGGCACAGAATGTTTTCCTAACTGACGACGCCGCTTTTAATAATGCCGAAGCGTTCGACTCGTCGTCAGGCCGCGTATTCAAACCGGCCAGCATCAAGGATGCCGGCGGCATGCGCGTCGCGGTGATCGGCCAGGCCTTTCCTTACGTGCCGATCGCACACCCAAAACGCTTCACGCCGGACTGGACTTTCGGCATCCACGAGCAGGACCTGCAAAAGCTGGTCGACGATCTACGCAACGTCCAGCACGCCGACGCCGTAGTGCTGCTGTCGCACAACGGCATGGACGTTGATTTGAAGCTCGCCAGCCGCGTTACCGGAATCGACATCATCCTGGGCGGTCATACCCATGATGCCGTACCGCGGCCCGTCATCGTCACCAATGGTGGCGGCAAGACCGTCGTCACCAATGCCGGCTCAAACGGCAAATTCCTCGCCGTGCTCGATCTCGACGTTGGCAAAGGCACGTTGAAAGACTTCCGCTATCACTTGCTGCCGGTTTATGCCGATCTGATAAAGCCCGATCCCGCGATGCAAGCGTTGATCGACAAGCAGCACGCTCCGTATGCGGCGCAGTTCGGCGAAACGCTGACAACCACCGACGAGCTTTTATACCGCCGCGGCAACTTTTCCGGTCCGATGGATCAGGTGATCTGCGACGCGCTGCGCCAATCGCTGGATTGCCAGATTGCGCTGTCGCCCGGCTTCCGCTGGGGTACGACGGTGCTTGCCGGCCAGCCGATCACGATGGGCGACGTGCTGGCGGAAACCGCAATCACTTATCCGGAGACCTACGTGCAGGATATGACCGGTGGGCAGATCAAGGCGATACTGGAAGACATCGCCGACAATCTGTTCAACCCCGATCCCTACTATCAGCAGGGCGGCGACATGGTGCGCCTCGGCGGCATGGATTACACCTGCGCCCCGGAGGAACCGTCGGGCCGGCGCATTTCCGGCATGACGCTCGATGACGGCACCGCGGTCGAGGACGGCAAGAGCTATCGCGTTGCCGGCTGGGCTTCAGTCAATCCGCAAACCGGCAAGCCGGTGAGCGACATCGTCGCCGGCTATTTGCGTAGTCAGAAAACTCTCAAGATCAAGCGCCTTAACAAGGTGATGCTGAAAGGCATTGCCAACAATCCCGGTATCATCGGAGGAGGTTAGAGATGAAATCGATTTTCCGCGCGGCACTGATCACAATCAGCGCTGGACTTTGCTCGCTGAATGCGGCGCACGCCGACAATATCAAGCATCGTATCGTCATCCAGGTCGACCAAAACGATCCCGAAGTCATGAACCTCGCGCTGAATAATGCGAGGAACGTGATCGACGCCTATCGCGCAAAGAACGAAGATGTGAACGTCGAGGTCGTAGCCTACGGTCCCGGTCTGAATATGCTACGCGACGACACTTCGCCGGTGAAGGATCGCATCAAGGAACTCGCCGAAGTGAGCTTCCCGTCGAACATCACCTTCTCCGCCTGCAACAACACCAAGCAGGGGATGGAAAAGCGCGAAGGTCATCCGATCACCATTATCCCGCAGGCGCATCTCGTACCGGCAGGCGTGGTGCGGATCATGGAACTCGAGGAACAAGGCTACAGCTACGTCAGACCCTGAGCTGCGCACGACCGGAGCCGGCCATGAAACGAATGATCTGCCTCGCGGCTGCGGTGCTTCTGTTCGGCCCGCTTCAAGTCCGCGCCGAAGACGTCACTGTGACCTACAAGTCGATCGCTCCCGACACCGCGCTCGATCTTGCCAAAACCGCGCTCGGAGACTGCCGTATCCATGGCTATCAGGTCTCCGTTGTCGTGCTCGACCGTTTCGGCCAGCAGCTCGTCCTGTTGCGCGACCGCTTCGCCGGTTTAGCGGCCTCGGCTACCGCCAACGACAAAGCTTACACGGCTTTGAATTTTCACATGGCGAGCGGCGAATTCGCCAAGTCGATCCAGGGCGGTCAGTTGAGCGCGGGCCTCGGTAGCTTGCCACACATCCTGCCGCTCGCCGGCGGCCTCGTCATCGAAGCAGGCGGCACTGTCTTGGGTGCGGTCGGCGTCGCCGGAGCACCCGGCGGCGATAAAGATGAGGCGTGTGCCAAAGCCGGACTGGACTCGATCCGGGACAAGCTTGATTTCTAAACCGCCTCAGCAAGGTCTCGCAGCGCGCCACGCACCAGCGCCGCATAGAGCCAGTCCTTCATGCTCTTCGGCGAAGCAAGACTAAGCCGGTCAAGGCACGCGCCATCGGCTTTTCGCGAAGAGACGCCGCGTATCAGCAACCGCAAAAGCTGCATCGGGGATGCGTCGCCAAGCGTCTGCAAGGCAGGAATCAAACGCTGCTCGACCTCGGTGAAATCGGTGCCAAACGGAAACAACGGCAACAAGCCGGCATCGGCGGCCGGTTTGAGCGCGCGCTTGATCACGTCCGGCGTATTATCGCGTACCGATCCGGGCAATTCGTATTCGCGTGCAATCTTGCCGGCGTCCTTGGCCTGCCGCAGCAACTCGTCCTGAAAGCGCGAGTCGGTGATCGCCAGCATCGCGGCGATCACCTCGCTGTCGCTTTTGCCGCGAATATCGGCAATGCCGTATTCGGTGATGGTAACGTCACGCAGATGGCGCGGGATCGTGGTATGGCCATAGCGCCAGCGGATATTGGACTGATCCCTTCCCTGGTGCGGCCGTGTCGCCCGCAGCACAATCGCCGAGCGAGCGCCTTCCAGCGCGAAAGCCTGGGCGATGAAATTGTATTGCCCGCCGACACCGCTGACGATTCTGCCATCTTCGAGCCCGTCGGAGATCACATCGCCGAGCAATGTCGTCATCATCGCGTTGTTGATAAAGCGAGCATCGAACTCGGGCTCGGCGCTTTTCGTCTTCGTCACCATAAAGCTCGTTGACGAACGAGATCCGGGTCATGCCGAATTTCGCCGCGGTCTCCGGCGGCATGTCGCGAAGGCTCTGGTAGAAGGCGCGCGAGCCGATAAAGAACCCGCCGTGCATCACGATGCCGCCGACCTCGCGCTTGAGGATGCCGGCATGGAACAGATCAAGCATGCCCTCAACGAACAATTCGGTACAGCCATAGACACCGGCGTCGAAGCGCTCGGTCCGCACCTTGCTATCGGGCGCCGGATCGTAGCCAAGCGCCGCCAGCAGTTTGCAATAGGCGTCGTTGTTGTTTTGGCGCAGCACGAGCGCCTGCGCGACGGCCTCACCGAGCGAACCGATACCGATCTGCAGCGTCCCGCCATCAGGCACCATACTCGCCGCGTGCAAACCGGCGGCGTAGTCGCCCAGCGAAACCGGTTCGCGCGGCGGTGCAAATAAGGGAAAATCGGTGGCCGGGCTGTCGAGAAGTAGGTCGAATTCGTCTTCTGCGATAGCCGCGTCACCATGCATGAATGGCAGCTCGGAATTCGTTTGTCCGGCAAGGACGAAATCGGCACGACCTTGTCGGCGCAGCGCCAACAGATCGAGTGTGAGGTCCGGGTTGCAACTCAGACTGTACGGCGCCGATGTCTCCGCGGCGCGATGCGCGACAAGCTGGCCGACGACATTGACGCCACGGTCGAGCACATAACGCAGCGCGTGCGTATAGTTTGCCGAGATATAATGCTGCTGCGCGTATGGTGAATTAAGCCACTGCCCGGCCTCGAAGAAAAACTCGTTGATCTCGACATTGGGCGGTACCCGGTTTTTGCGGATCGCATCGGCATAAGCCAGCGGCGGATAGCCGCCGAAAACTCGTTGCGAGATCGGATCTAAAAACCGATGCTCGAGATCGCTTTTGGGATGCGGCGGCTCAAGCGTCAGCGCCGTAAAGATCGTCAAATGGATTGACGGATCGGCGGCAGCCTGCGCGAACAGCGCGTTAGCGATGTGATTGGCTTTGCCGAGCCCGAGCGGCAAGGCCATCACGATCTTCTTGCCGGCCTTCTCTACGATGGCCTCGGCAACACGCGCTGGGTCGGTGAACTTTTGCGGGCCGGCACCCGAATGGATCATTGCAACGTATCCCAGCCCGGATCGGGCTGGAATCGTGGCCCGTATTCTTGCGCGAGCCGCTTGAGCGTGTCGCGAACGTCGGCGATGCCGCGCGCGCGCGCGTAATGCATCGGCCCACCGCGAAAAGGCGCAAAACCAGTAGCGAAAATCATCGCGCCGTCGACGATCTCTTCATTGGCGACGATGCCTTCGCGCAGGCAGGTGACGCACACGTCGAGCATCGGCAGAACCATCCGATCGACCATATCGGCTGACGGCTTTTCGGCTTCTTCTCTTGCCTTCACCGCCTTGCCGTCGCGCCAGACATAAAGGCCCTTGCCGCTCTTTTTGCCGAGCTCGCCCTTCGCCACTTTGTCCTTCAGCCATTGCGGCGGATCTGGCATGTCGTGATGCAAATTGGCGCGCAGCATTTCGGCAACGTGGAGACAGATGTCGAGACCGACTTCGTCGGCAAGCTCGATCGGACCCATCGGCATACCAAAATCCTCGGCCGCCTTGTCGATGGTTTCTTTTTTCACGCCAGCATCGAGCATGACCAGCGCCTCGAGCAGATACGGCGTGAGCGCGCGATTGACCAGGAAGCCCGGCGCGCTTTTAACCGGCGCCGGCAGCCGGTCGATGCGGCCCAGGAAAGCGCGCGCGTCCGCCAACACCTGTTGATCGACCTGATCGTGGCTCACCACTTCGACAAGCTGCATCCGCGACACCGGGTTGAAGAAGTGGATGCCGACCAGCCGCTCCGGCCGCGGCAGGCCTTCGCGCAATTGCTCGAGCGGAATGCTCGATGTGTTGGTGGCGAGGATCGCATCACGCTTCATGTGCGGCTCGATACCGGCGAAGATCTTGCGCTTGAGATCGAGCACTTCCGGCACAGCCTCAATGATGAGGTCGGCGGAAGCGACGCCCTGACCTTCAAATCGGGAACCAGGCGGTCGAGCGCATCGCGCTGACGGCGGCGATTGTCACGGCCGATGACGGCGTAAAGGTCGCTGGCGCGCTTGATCGCACCGGCGATCGGCTCCGGCTTGGTGTCGCCGAGGCTGACCGTGAAGCCGTGCCACGCGCACCATGCCGCAATATCGCCGCCCATGGCGCCGGCGCCGATGACATGAACGCGCCGTCCACTCCACTGACCACCGGCAAGATTTTTCAGGTTTTCGCGCAGGTAGAAAACGCGGACCAGATTTTGCGCCGTGTCGTTGACAAGCAGATTGGCGAACGAGGAAACCTCCGCCTTCTGCATCGCATTCGGCGTCGCCGCCATGCTTCACCCAAAGATCGATCAGCGCGTAGGGCGCAGGATAATGCACCTTTGGCGCTTTCTTCGCGGTCTCGCTGCGCATCCGCGAGCCGAGCATCTCGCGGGCCAGACCGATATTCATCAGCCTATCGAGCAGGCCCTGTTTCGCCGCGACCATCTCGCCGGTGACCGCGGACATCACCGCAGCGCGGACATGGCGCTCCTGCGTCACGGCATCGACCAAGTGCACGACTGCGCGCCTTGCGTGCCCGCTCGGTTTTGCCGGTCAGCATCATGGTCATGGCCTGCACCGGGTTGATCAGGCGCGGGAGCCGCACCGTTCCGCCAAGACCCGGATGCAATCCAAGCAGAACTTCCGGGAAGCCGAAGCTCGCGTCATCGGTAGCGATGCGAAAATCGCAAGCGAGCGCGACTTCAAGTCCGCCGCCAAGGCAATAGCCGTGAATCACGGCGACAGTCGGCAATGGCAGCTTGTCGAGCCGGTCGAGCACCGCATGGCCCTTTGTGAGCACCGCCTCGATCGGCGCTACGTCGGTAACGCCTGCGAAATTGCGCGATGTCGGCCCCAGCGATGAAACCACTCCGGCTTGGCAGAGCGGATCACCAACCCGCGCGGACGGTCCGTTCGACCTTATCGAGCACGGCATCGAGCTCGGTGAGCGTTTCCTCCGACAGGGTATTGGCGCTTGAATCTTTCTTGTCGAACAGCAGCCAGGCGACACCATCCTGGTCGGTGCGCAGCCGCCAGTTTGCCCACGGGCTCACCTCCTGCGCGACCTCACCCTCGACGAACGGGCCAAGCTCCATGTCGCGCGGACCGAGAATGGCGAGTGCCGGCTTTGCGGCAAATTTTTTGCTCATGCCGCCCTCACATCGTTTCGATCAGCATGGCACCGCCCTGCCCGCCGCCGATACATTCGGTGGCGATGCCGCGCTTGTGGCCGAGCCGTTTCATGGCATTGACGAGATGCAGCACGATGCGGTTGCCGCTGGCGCCGACCGGATGGCCGACGCCAATGGCGCCGCCGTCGACATTGAGCCGGTCGCGCGGGATCGTCCCTGCGGCGCCTCGGAAGCCCGAGCGCATCGCGGCAGAACTCATCGTCCTTCCACGCCGCAAGGCAACCGAGCACCTGCGCCGCAAATGCCTCGTTGAGTTCCCACAATTCGATGTCGCCCAAACGCAAGATTGTGCCGCTTCAGGATCGCGGTCGAACAATAAACCGGGCCGAGGCCCATCACCGACGGATCGAGCGCCGACCATTCGCTGTCGACGATCACCGCTTTCGGCGTGAGCTTGTGCTCCTTCACGGCATCCTCCGACGCCAGAATGACCCACGAGGCGCCGTCGGTGATCTGCGACGAATTGCCCGGCGTTACCTTGCCCCACGGCCGCTCGAACGCGGGCTTCAGTTTGGCGAGGGTGTCGGCGCTGGTGTCCGGCCGCACACCGTCGTCATAATCGAACGACGTTACCGTCGCGCGCGAAAGCCGGCTCGACCTCGCCCGCGAACCAGCCATTCTTTTGCGCCGTCGGCAAGACGCTGCTGACTCTCGGCGGCATATTCGTCGGCTTGCCGCCGCGTGACATGAAACATATGGCCGACGAGCTCGGCGGTCTGGCCCATATTAAGCTCGGTAATCGGGTCGGTCAGTCCGCGCTCAAGGCCGATGACCGGCGCGAAGAACGACGGGCGCAGCGCGAGGAAGGCTTCAAGCTTGGCGCCGATGCTCCGCGCCGCAAACAGCTTGCCGTACCAGGCGACTGCGCTGATTGCTGAACACCAGCGGCGCATGGCTCAACGATTCCGTGCCACCGGCCAGGATCAAATCGGCGGTGCCTTCTGGATGTAGCGATAGGCCGTATCGATCGACTGCATCCCGGAGCCACAATTGATCTGCACCGTGAACGCCGTCATCGCCTCGCCCATGCCGAGACGCAGCGCGGCAACGCGCGCCGGGTTCATCTCGTCGGCAATGACATTGACGCAGCCGAGGATGACCTGATCGAAGGCATCCGGCGCAAATGGCTGGCGCAACAGGAGCGGCCGTCCGCACTGCACGGCAAGATCGACCGGCGTGAACGGACCGGGCTTGCCGCGCGCCTTGATGAACGGCGTACGGCTGCCGTCGATAATGTAAACCGGACGGCGTCCTACTCCGCTGCTTCCGGCGGCGGCAGGATCGGAGCGGTTGCGGTGGCGCCAATTCCAGCGCCGGCGTAGCCGGGCCAATTGCGGCGCCGGTTGAGATGTCGCTTGTAATGACGCTCTCCTTGTTGGCTCTGCCCCGGGACGTCAACTCTTCCGGCGCGAAATCGTTGACCGCGATCGCCGCGGCGACCGCCTCGGCCGCAGCTTTCAATTGCACCGCCTCGTCGGCATTGATCGTGCGCTGCTTCACCGCCTGATCGACATCGCGCACATGCACGATATTCATCCGGTCCCGGATCGGCTGGGCCGCGGCGACGAGCGCGAAGGCACGCTCCACCGGGCAACACCGTTGCCGGTCTCGCTTTCGGCGGATGATAGAGATCGACGGTCAGGCGGTCGCGCGCCACGCTCGGATGGGTGATGAGATCGGCGCAACGGTCGGTGATGCGGTCGGACGGCCCCCGGCGGCGCGGTCCGAGCGGCTGGATGAGAAAACGCAGCAACCACGCAACCGGACGGATCGGGAAATTGGCGAGGATTTCGTCAAAGCGCGTCTCGATGATGGCGAAGCCGCCTCCATGCACCATGCGAGCAGCGGCGAAATCGTCCTGCTGGCGGCCCTCGTCGTTCCAGCGCTTAAGCGCGGCGCCGACAGATAAAGTTCCGACAGAATATCGCCGAACCGCGCCGACATCATTTCCTTGCGCTTGAGAGCGCCGCCGAGCGTCAGCAGCGCCATGTCGACGGCAAATGCGAACGCCGCGGCGTAACGACCAAGCTGACGATAGAATCTGCGTCGCAGCGCCGGCATCTGGCGCGCAGGCGCAAGCAATCCGCCGGTCCAGGCGCGGCCCCATGCGCGGAACAGCGTTGGCGATGCTGTGGCCGACATGGGCCCAGAACACCTTGTCGAAGGCGTCGAGGCCCTTGTGCTGATCGGCGTCGTCCAGCGCCTGCATCTCCTTGAGCAGATACGGATGGCAGCGGATCGCGCCCTGGCCGAACTGGATCAGGCTTGCGGGTGACGATATTGGCGCCTTCCACCGTGATGCCGACCGGTACGCCGCGATAAAGGCTGCCGAGATAATTCTGCGGACCTTCAATGATGGCCTTGCCGCCGTGCACGTCCATGGCATCGTCAATCGCGACCCGCATGCCGATCGGTCGCCTGCGACTTCATGATGGCCGTAACCACCGCCGGGTGATGGCCGTCATCGAGCGCGGCGCAGGTCATCCGTCGCGCGGCGTCGAGCAGATAGGCGGTCGCCGGCGATGCGGCCGAGCCGCTCCTGGATGGCTTCGAACTTCGCGATCGGAACGTGGAACTGCTCGCGGATGCGCGCATAGGCGCCGGTGATGTGCGCGCAGAACGCCGCGCCTGCGGCCGACAGCGACGGCAGCGAGATGCCGCGGCCGGCGGCCAGCGCGCTCATCAGCATCTTCCAGCCCTTGCCGAGCCTGGTCAACGCCGCCGATGACATAGTCCATCGGGATAAAGACGTCATGGCCCCAGTTCGGGCCGTTCTGGAACACATGCATCGCCGGCAGATGACGACGGCCGATGCTGACGCCCGGCAAGATGGGTCGGCACCAGCGCCACGGTGATGCCGAGGTCCTCGCGGTCTGCCGACCAGATGATCGGGATCGTGCAGCTTGAAGGCAAGACCGAGCACGGTCGCGACCGGGCCGAGCGTGATGTAGCGCTTGTGCCAGTTGAGCCGGAGGCCGAGCACCTCGCTGGCCCTCGAATGTGCCGCTGCAGACGATGCCGCTGTCGATCATCGAGGCGGCGTCGGAGCCGGCTTCCGGGCTGGTCAGTCCGAAGCAGGGAATCTCATCGCCGTCGGCAAGCCGCGGCAGCCAGTAATCGCTGCTGCTCCTTGGTGCCGAAGTGCATCAGCAGTTCGCCGGGCCCGAGCGAGTTCGGCACCATCGCGGTGCACGGCGGCGGCAGTCGAGCGCGACGAAAGTTTGCGCACCACTTCCGAATGCGCGTAGGCGGAAAAGCCGAGGCCGCCATATTGCCTTCGGGATGATCATCCCGAAGAATTTCTTGCGCTTTGAGGAAGTCCCACACCTCGGGCGGCAGATCGCGCCATTCCCAGTTGATCTTCCAGTCGTCGAGCATGGCGCAAAGTTCTTCGACCGGGCCGGCGAGAAAAGCCTGCTCCTCCTGCGGAGAGCTTCGCCGGCGCAATAGCCAGAAGCTTTTTCCAGTCCGGATTGCCGGTGAACAGATCGGCATCCCACCAGACGTCGCCGGCCTCGATGGCCTCGCGCTCGGTGTCGGACAGTTTCGGCAGCGCATGCTGCGCCAAACGGAAGATCGGCTTGGTGATCCAATCCCGCCGGAACGACGAAAACGACATCGGCTATCCCCGGGCTTGCGGGTGGCGGCAATAGCCTCCCGCGGTTAGCTGATTTGCAGCAAGACTATAGGTTCTGCGCCACGAGATGTTACAATTTCCGGCGCTGGCCGGGCTATCCCTTACATAGTAATGGGGCGGGGTATTCTGCCAGCGGGGGCGGCGCGCTGCGGGCAGAGAAATCGCTGATGTTCGATAAAACCGAAGCCTATATCGCCGGCAAAATCATACATTACTTGTCCGAGCCGACAGCACGCTATGCGCCGTTTTTCGCGCCCGATCCTCAAGTTTTCCGCAGTGCACTCAAGCCTGGCGACATTCTCCTGATCGAAGGCAACAGCCGGGTCGCGGCGGTCATCAAATTCCTTACCCAGAGCACCTGGTCGCACGCTGCGCTTTATCTCGGGGAGCGGCCGGGTGACGTTGCGCCGAATGGCGAGCCAAATGTTCTGCTCGAAGCCGAGGCGGATACTGGTGTCGCCACCTCGCCCCTATCGAAATACTACAATTTTCATACCCGTATTTGCCGGCCGGTCGGACTCGATGCCGCTGCAACGCAGCAAGTGATTGACTACGCGACAGCTCGGATTGGCAAGCAATACAATTCCAAACGCATCCTCGATTTGCTGCGCTATATGTTTCCCTACCCGCCGGTGCCGGTTTGGTTTCGCCGCCGCATGCTGTCGATCGGCGCCGGCGATCCGACCCGGGCGATCTGCTCGACCTTGATCGCGGAGGCCTTTGCCTCGATCCACTATCCGATCCTGCCGGAACGCGTCTCGATCGACGGCAAGACTTATGGCGTCGCGCCCTATGTGCAGAGCGAATTCGACCACATCCGCAAGCACGGCCTCTACACGCCGCGCGATTTCGACACGTCGCCGTTTTTCAAATCATAAAGCCGACGATCGCCGCCGGCTTCGACTACCACACTGTGCAATGGACGCCGCCGGGTCTTTCAAACGCTCCTGAACTCGACCCAGATAATCTTCCGGCGGAATAGAACAGCTACAGAGGGCGATACCTCAAGGCGGCTATTGCGCACGCGGCGGACACGAAAATTGGTGGGCGGACTATCCCACGTCTACTTTTTGCTGCTGGGCTCGGGCTTCGTTTTCATCTGCGCGAGTTCGCCGTTCAGCTTTTCCACGGTTGCCTTGAGCGTGGCGATTTCGGCCTGCGCGGCACTCAAATCGCGATCGGTGGCGGCTAGCTTGTCCTGGGTATCGTGAGCAAGCTTGTTCAGGGTCTGCTGAAGAAATTCGACATTAGCTTGCAAGCAGCTGGTGCGGCGGTCCATCTGCTTTTCAGCGGTGCAGACTTCCAACCCACGAATGTCCTGGGCCGACGCCATCGCGGCGGCAAGCAATACGCCGCCAAGGCATAACAACAGCGCGACGATGATCCCGTGAGGCCAAATCTGCCGCGGCTTGTGCTTCATGATTTTGAAACTACGACGCCGTAATCGCCTGCGGTTTGCCGTCAGCGTCGACGCGTACGTAAGTAAACAGGCCTTCCGTCACCTTGATCGGCGTTTGGCCGGTGCCGCGCCGCGCCCAGCTCTGGATCCTGATCGTGATCGAGGTCTTTCCGATCTTCTCGACGTCGCCATAGCACGAAACTTCATCTCCGACACAAACCGGGCGATGAAACGCCATTGCCGTGATCGCAACCGTGACAACGCGTCCACCGGCTTGGCGCACCGCAACCGTCGCGCCAGCAAGGTCCATCTGGCACAACAGCCAACCGCCAAAAATGTCGCCGTGTGGATTGGTGTCCGCCGGCATCGCGATGGTGCGGATTGCCGGATCGGTATCCGGCGGTGTTTCAGTCGTGTCTGTGGTTTCGGGCATGGCGGTCACCGGGAGCCGGCGCTTGGGCACAGTGACGCATGGACGGGAGCCAAAGTCCATATCAAGCTGGACCAAATGGCGCGGCGGTCGGGAAACGGTCCGTAAACGCGCCAGAGAAAACAGTACAAGCCGGGAGAAGCGCCGTGTCACAGGACAGTGGTCGAGCGTCTGCGCAACCGATTCATTGGGCGACAACTGCAATCGTTTTTTTCGCGGGCAGTGTGCTGCTGTGGGCCGATCGTACCAACTTCAGTGTCGCCGCGGCGGCTTGGGCCAAAGAGTATGGATGGACGCCCTCCACCATCGGTCTGATGCTTAGCGCATTCTCCCTCGGCTACCTGATCCTGCAACCGGTCGGCGGCTGGATCGCGGACAAGGCGGGCCCCAGGCGCACGCTGGCTGGTTCTATGGCGCTGTGGTCGGTCGCAGTAATCCTGACGCCCTTGGCGCCTTCGGTACTGTGGCTTACCGCAACATTTCGGGTGCTGCTGGGTGCGTTCGAAGGACCCTACATTCCGGCGAGCGTCGCCGCGGTCGCACGCGCAATACCGTCAATCGCACGGCGGGGCAGATTCGCCGCCTTCGTGCAATCGGGTGCGCAGCTCGGGCCCGCCGCCGGGGTTTTCTTCGCCAGCGTTATCCTGAGCACCACCGGCTCCGCAACGTGGATTTTTTTCATCTTCGGGGCCGTAGGCATTGTCGGAGCAGCTTGCTGGTGGATTTACGCCAGAAACTTCGGCGATCCAGCGCCGACCGGAATTTACGCCGGCACTACCGAGGCCAAGGAGCGCGCCGCGCAGGCACCGGTGCCAAACCGTCTGCTGGTCACAAGCCCTGCATTGTGGCCGTTCTACATCGGTTACTTTGCACTGCCTTATTGCCAATACATTTTCCTGGGCTGGCTGCCGCAATATTTAAGCCACTACCGCGGCATCCCGCTGATCCAGGCGAGCGCACTCAGTGCACTGCCTTTCTTGGTTGCATTCCTCGGTGCCAACTTTTCCGGCTGGGCTATGGATTGGCTCGCAGCCGCGGGCTGGACCGCTGGCGGGTTTCACCGCAAGCTTTTTGTCGGAATTGGTGCGGTGACCTATGCCGTAACCACGCTGATTGCGGCGAACACCGCTTCCAATACACTCGCAATCATCATGATCATTATCGCCAATGCCGGCTTGGCGTTCTACGTGACCCCGTACTGGACCACGTGCACAGACATCGCGCCAAACCAGACCGGCACTCTGGGCGGGGTGATGAACTTCTTTGGGATCATCGGGGCTACGATTTCGCCCTACCTCAGCGGCGTGATTGCCCAGGCAACGGGCGCTTTCGTGGCTCCACTCGTACTCGCCGTGTGCGTCATGCTGGTAGCGGCAACGACGATGATTCTGTTCTTCCGCTACAAGCCATTAAACGAACTCGTCGCGGAACCACCAATCGTCTTCAAGGCCACGGCCTGAGTGGATCACGGGTCGACTACCCGGCGTGGCCGCGGTGACGGCAGTCACGCCATTTTGGCTCGGCGCTTTCAAAGATCAATCGGCCTTCCCTGCGCCGAAATTCCATTTGATCCTCCGATCAAACTTTTCAGGCCGGTTTGATGTCCGCGAACTTGATGACTTTCGCCCACTTCTCGATATCGGCGATGATGAATTTGCCGAACGCCGCCGGTGTCATCGGCATCGGTATGCCGCCAAGATCGGCGAGCTTGGACTTGAATGCCGGGTCAGCGAGATCGGCCATCGCCGCCTCATTGATTGCTTCGACGATCTGCGCCGGAACGCCTTTCGGCACCATGAGGCCATGCCAACCGCTCGCGTCGTACCCGGGCAATGTCTCGGCAACGGTCGGGATCTCGGGCAGGATTGCGAGCCGTTCCGGTGTGCCGACGGCCAAGGACCGCAGCGATGACCGGATTTGATGTAACCGATCGAAGCCGGAATCGGCGAGAACATCATTTGTATCTGGCCTGCAATCAGATCGGCATAGGGATTACCCGTGTACGGCACATGAACCAGCTTCACGCCTGCCATCATCTGGAATAGCTCGCCGGCGACGTGGGGCCCGGAGCCTATGCCGTTCGATGCCATGTTGATCTTGCCTGGATTAGCTTTGGCATAGGCGATGAATTCCGGCAGGGTTTTGGCCGGCAACGAAGGAGTGATCTCCAGCACGTAGGGCACCAGGTCGATGCTTGCGACCGGAATGAGATCGGTCGCCAGATTGAAATTCAGATTTTTGTAAAGCGTCGCATTGACGGTGTTGGCCGAACTCGCCAGCAGCAACGTGTAGCCATCGGGCGTAGCGCGGGAGACATCCTCGGCGGCAAGATTGGTTGCGGCGCCGGGGCGATTCTCCACGACAAATTGCTGACCGAGTTGCTGGGAGAGCTGCTGCGCCATCAGCCGCGCGATAATGTCGGACGCACTGCCGGCGGCATAGCCGACCAGCACATGGACCGGCCGCGACGGGTACGATTGCGCCACCGCCATCGAGCTCCCAGCTTGAAGCACGGCAGCACCGGCTGTTGCACGCAGGAACCCGCGGCGGGAAAAATTCACTGATTTCAATCCATTTTAATGTCGGCGAACTTGATGACTTTGGCCCATTTCTCGTTTTCGAGGTCGATTAGTTTGCTGTATTCCGCCGGCGACATCTTGGTCGGCACGTTGCCCAATTCGATGAAGTGCGATTTCACCTTGTCATCGTCCAGACCGGCGTTGATCGCCTGGTTGAGCTTGCCAATGATCTCCGGCGGCGTCCCGGCCGGCGCGCCGAATCCGAGCCAGCCATCGACCTCATAACCCGGCACCGCCTCGCCGACCGTCGGAATGGTCGGCATGGAATCCAGCCGCGAAGCTGTCGTCACCGCGAGCGCGCGAAGCCTCCCCGACTGGACCTGGCCGATCGCCGATATGATCGGATCGAACATGAGTTGCGCGCGGCCGGCGATGAGATCGGTCTGCGCTTCCACTTCGCCGTGGCCAGGGATGTGAACCATATCGACGCCCGCCATCATCTTGAACAATTCACCGGACGTGTGCGACAGGCTTCCCGTGCCATTCGAGGTGAAGTTGACTTTACCTGGATTGGCTTTGGCGTAGGTAATCAGCTCAGGAATTGTCTTTGGCGGAAAGTCGGGGTTGGACACCACGATGAATGGCGTGGCGCCGAGCGATCCGACTGGAATGATGTCGCGCAGAAAATTGAAGCTCAGGTGTTGGTGCAAGAGGCCGCTGATCATGTTCGGCGTCGCGATCACCAAAAGCGTGTAGCCGTCGGGATTGGCGCGCACCACGGTCTCGGTCGAGATATTGGTCCCGGCACCGGGCCGGTTATCGGTGACGAATTGCTGACCGAGACTGCGCGACAGCCAGTCCGCCATGATACGAGCAGCGACATCGGGAGCACCGCCTGCCGTATAGCCGACGACAAGGTGCACCGGCCGCGATGGATAAGTATCGGCTTCGGCAATTTGCGGAAGCGCAGGAAGCGCGGCGGCGCCTGCAGCAAGGCGCAGAAAATCCCGGCGTGGCAATTGCATCCGTTTCCTCCCATATCGGCGGTTTATTTTTAGTCCGCCTTGATATTCGCGAATTTCACGACTTTCGCCCACTTGTCGGTTTCAGCGGCAACGAACTTGGCAAAATCATCCGGCGTGCCGTTGAAAACGTTGCAGCCAAGATCGTCCAGCCGTTTTCTCACATTGGCGTCGGCAAGCCCGGCATTGACCTGTGTGTTCAATATCTGAACGATATCCGCGGGCGTGCCTTTCGGCGCCGAAACGCCGTACCAACCGCTCGCTTCGTAGCCCGGCAAAAATTCGCTCATCGCCGGAACATCCGGCATCAGTTCCTGCCGTTTCTTCGACGTCACCGCAAGCGCGCGGAGTTGCCCGGACTTGATGTAACCGAGCGAGGCCGGCATCACACCGAACATAGCCTGCACCTGCCCGCTCAGCAGATCGGGCATAGCCGCCAACTCACCCTGATAATTGACGTCAAGCATGTTGAGCCCGGCCATCATCTTGAACAGCGCGCCGGCAGCGTAAAGTGGAGTGCCGACACCCGACGCCGCCAAATTGACTTTGCCCGGATTGGCTTTGACATAACTGATGAATTCCGGAACGGATTTGAACGGCAGCCCGGGGTTGATGTCCATCACCAGGGGAATCAGCGAAATGCTGGCAACCGGAGCCGTATCCGCAATGAAATTAAAATTGAGGTGCTGGTAGAGCGAGGCGTTGATCGCGTTCGACGACATTGAGAGCAATAACGTGTAACCGTCAGGCGTTGCCTTGGTCACGAACTCGGTCGCAATGTTGCCGCTGGCACCCGGCCGGTTGTCGACTATGACTGGCTGGCCGAGCTTTTCCGAAAGCCATTGGCCCATCAGCCTCGCGACAATGTCGGGTGAACCTCCCGGAGGGACTTGCACGATCAGCCGGATCGGCCGCGCGGGATAGGATTGCGCCCTTGCCGCCCGCGGCAGCAGCGATAGCGTCGGCGCAGCTGCAGCCAACCGCATAAACTTCCGGCGGCCAATTTTCATTATTCGTCCTCCCCCTCTGACTGCGGCCAATACGTCACTCAGCCTTGATATTGGCGAATTGAACGACCTTGGCCCATTTCACGGTGTCGGCGGCGATCAGCGCCTTGAATTCCGCGCGCGAACTGGAAAATGCCGGCGCACCAAGATCGGCCAGCCGCGCCCCGAACGCCGGATCGGCAAGCGCCGCGTTGATCTCGCCGTGGAGCTTATCAAGGATTTCTTCCGGCGTATTTGCCGGCGCTCCGATTCCTTGCCAGCCGCTAGCCTCATAACCGGGAACGGTATCAGCAATCGGCGGCACATCAGGAAGCGCGTCGTACCGACCGGCTGTCGTCACTCCGAGCGGCCGCAGCCTGCCATCCTTGAGGTAGCCAATCGATGACGGAACAAGATCAAAAATGCATTGCAGCCGGCCGCTTAGCAAATCGGGTATTGCCGGCCCGGTACCGTGATAATGGACAGGCACCAGATCAACGTCCGTCATCATCTCGAACAGTGAACCATACATGTGCGGCCCGCTGCCGGGGCCGCCGGTGCCCATATCGATCTTGCCCGGATTGGCTTTGGCATAGGCGATGAATTCGGCGACGGTCTTCACGGGCATCGAAGGATGGACCTCGAGCACGCCACCGGCGCGGCTCATGCTCGCAACCGGCTCGATATCGCGGATGAAATTGTAATCGAGGTCTTTGTAAATCGCGCCATTCCAGGAATTGATGGTGGTGAGGTTGAGCAGCGTATAACCGTCGGGCGCTGCGTGCGCGACCATGGCGGTAGCGATGTTCGTTGCGGCGCCGGGACGATTTTCGACAACCACGGGCTGACCCAACCGCTCCGACAGCCACTGTGCGATTAGCCGGGCCATAATGTCGCCCGCGCCCGACGGCGCGAAGCCGACCAGCAGTCGGACCGGCCGCGTCGGATAATCGAGCGCGAGCGCTGGCTTCGGAAAGGCCGCAGCGGCTGCGGTGAGCTGCAAAAAACCTCTGCGGTGAATAATCATGGCTGCGATTATATCCCTTCAACACCACGTGTGAATGTTTCCAGCCAGCGGCAAAAATGCTTTAACAGCGCTATGTCGTCGCATCACGATCATGACCAGGATCACGGCCATCCACACGATCACGGGCACGGCCCGGGACATGGTCACACGCATGCTCATGGCCATAGCCATGCCCATGCGCCCGACACATTCGGGACTGCCTTTGCAATTGCGACCGCGTTGAATCTCGTGTTGGTCGCCGTCCAGGTCTCTTACGGCGTGCTGGCACACTCAATGGCGCTGCTTGCCGATGCCGGCCACAATGCCGGCGATGTGCTCGCCTTGCTACTGGCCTGGGGTAGCCACGCCGTTTCGCAACGGCATCCGAGCGAGCGCTATACCTATGGCTTCCGCTCAAGCTCGATCATCGCGGCCCTGATCAACGCGACTGTGCTTCTGGTCGTCACCGGAGCCATTGCCTGGGCGGCCATCGAGCGCCTGTTCGACCCCCAGCCCGTGGGCGGCACAACGGTGATGATTGTTGCCGCCGGCGCCATCGTCATCAATGGAATCGCAGCCGCAGCCCTGGCACGCGGCAATACCGAAGATCTCAATGTCTACGGCGCGTTCCTGCATCTGCTGGCTGACGCCGCGGTCTCGGCCGGCGTGGTGGTCGCCGGCCTGATCATTTGGCTGACCGGCTGGCTATGGGTCGATCCGATAACGAGCCTGGTCATTTCCGTCGTCATTGTCTGGAGCACCTGGGGCCTGTTGCGAGATGCCGCGAAAATGTCGCTGCAAGGCGTGCCGTCGCAGATCGATCCCGGCGCAGTGCGGAGCTACCTGCAATCGCTTCCGGATGTGAGCGAAGTGCACGATCTTCATATCTGGCCGATGAGCACCACGGAGACCGCACTGACCTGCCATCTGGTCATGCCGGATCGTTATCCGGAAACGGACTTTTTCGAAGCGGTCTATATCGGCTTGCAGCAGCGTTTCGGCATCGGGCATCCGACCATCCAGATCGAGCGCGGCGACCGGCCGTGCAAGCTGTCGCCGGCACATATTGTGTAATTCTTCGCGACGCTAAAGGATGAGCAATGACGGCCTGTGGTGACGGCGCGGCGCGATGACTGATCCGTCAGCCATGGCAAATTTAACCGCTCCGCTGTTTCACCATCGCCCGTTCCGGCTTCTGTTCACCACGCGCACCGCCGCCAACACTGCCAATCAGATGCAGGCGGTCGCAGTCGGCTGGTTGATCTACGATCTCACCGGCAGCGCTCTGGCGCTTGGCCTGATCGGACTGGTGCAATTCCTGCCGCCGCTCGCGCTCTCCCTGATCGCCGGGCAAGTTGTCGATCATTACAGCCGCCGGCTCATTCTCGTCTGTTGTTACATCGTCGAGTTCATTGTGTCGGTCGGGCTATTGGTGCTGGCTGCGTTTGCCGATCGTCCAGTCGAACTTATTTTCGTGCTGCTGCTCATCAATGCCGTCGCCCGCACCTTCGAAGCTCCTGCTTTGCAATCGCTGGTGCCATCGACTGTGCCTCGCGAAATTTTGCTGCAAGCCGTGTCTGCGCACGCTTCTGCAGGAAAAATGTCGCAACTGATCGGCCCGGCGCTGGGCGGCCTATTCTATGCGCTCGGCGCCGGAGTTGATTTCGGGCTTTGTGCCCTGCTCATTGTCATCGCCGGAGTCGCAAGCATTCTCCTGCCGATACCGGCCGTGCCGGCGGAACGGCCCAAGGTGACGTGGACGACACTGGTCGCCGGCATCGATTTCATCTGGCACGAGCCTGCCGTGCTTGGCGCTATGTCGCTCGATCTTGCCGCGACGTTGTTCGGCGGTGTCGTCGCGCTGCTTCCGATCTTTGCCCGCGACATCCTGCAGATCAACTCCTGGGGCTTCGGGCTATTGCGCGCCGCACCGGCGATCGGAGCACTAATTGTTGCCGTCGCCCTGTCACGCACAACGATTTCGCGGCACGGCGGACACATTATGTTCGCCGCGGTTGCGGTCTACGGCCTCGCGACGATCGCCTTCGGATTTTCCAGCAATGCCAGCCTGTCGCTTGCCATGCTGATGATCGTGGGGGCCGCCGACATGCTTTCGACTGTGATCCGCCAGTCGCTGATCCAGTTCTCAACGCCGGACGACATGCGCGGCCGCGTCTTTGCCGTCAACGCGCTGTTCGTCAACACCTCCGGTCAGATTGGCATGTTCGAGTCGGGCGTTACCGCAGAATGGTTCGGTGCAGTCGGCTCGGCTGTGCTTGGCGGCGTGGCGGTACTTGCCATTGTTGGACTATGGGCCTGGCGCTTTCCGCGGTTACGAAACGTCGAACGGCCCGACCAGCTTGTTCCGGATCGGCTATGAGAACACGCACGAAAAAAGCCCACGCCATCGTCCGGCGCGGGCCTTCTTGGGCTGATCGGTAGCGTTAAACCGGTAGAACCTCGACGATCAACATCGTGTTTGGATCGATGATCAAAAGCTGATCGCCGACGACCACATAGTCGAATCCTCGATATTCAGGAACGAGCTCGACGATATCGGTCGGAAGTACGGCGACCTGCACCGTGTGCGGCACGGCGACGCCGACATTGATGCTGAAGTCGACATGATCGACGCGCGTGAAATTACGATCTTTGCCGACGACGTTCTTGATCTGCGTGCGCTGGGTTTCAGAGAGCTGCACGGACTTACCGCCCGCAGCTTTGCCGGCAGCGGTGTTCTGCTGACCGCCCTTCTCCTGGGTCTGCGCGTTTTCCTGCGTCTTGTTGCGGTCCTGAGTTTGCGCGTTCTCCTCAGTCTTATTGCGCTCTTCAGTCTGCGCTTTCTCGTCGGTCTTAGCGCCCGGCTGAGTTTGCGCATGCTCCTGCGCATTTACGCCGGGTTTGCCGGGCTGAGTTTGCTCGGCGCCACGCTGCATGGTGGTGTTGCCGTGCTCTTCAGCCGGACCACCCTGCACCGAATGCTGCTCGCTCGCGCCGCCTCCGGGCTTGCCCTGCTGCGCGCCCGCGCCTGGTGTCGGCCCATGCATCGCGCCACCCGGCGCCATCTGATGCTGTGCTGCACCCGGCGCTGCGCCGGCTGGAGCGCCGCCTTTTTCTTCCTGCTGGGCCAGCGCGCCGGCTGTGCCCGCGATCAGGGCTGCCGTCGCAACCGAGATCAACAACTTCGTTTTCATTCTACTCTCCTGGTTGTCCCTCTGGGGAATCGCCCAAAAAACAAATCGCCGAAATATGCGTGACGACTGTAGGCTCATGCGGAAACTCAGCGCAGGCACCTGCGTTCCGCTAACCACCAGAAAAATTTGGCGAATATAAATGGCCATTCATTTGCACCCGGACTTCGCTCGGTCTGGATGCAAACATGAACAAATATCGCGCAGAGGAACTCAAAGCGATCTAAAGCGTTTGCCGATATTGGAATTTGACTGTTTTCAGACGCTCATAATCACACGGATTCCAGATCGGGTGACCAAGACGAATTGCTCCGTCGATTGAAGGACTAATTCCACAGTCGCTTGCTGGCGATGCGCGCGCCGTCCGATAGCGCTTTCAATTTCGCCCAGACAATCGTCGGATGCACCTCGTTCGAGCCGGCAAATGATGCGAAGCCGCAATCGGCGCCGGCAATGACACGTTCGCGGCCGACGATTCCAGCGTACCGCTCAAGCCGCTGCGCCACCAGTTCGGGGTGCTCCACCAGCACGGTCGATTGCGTGATGACACCCGGGATCAGAACTTTATCGTCCGGTATCTTGGCGCGCTGCCAATCTTCCCACTCATGTTCATGCCGCGGGTTACCTGCTTCAAACGAATAACCGCCGGCGCGGACTTTCAGGATAATGTCAACAATATCCTTGAGCTGCATGTCATGAACGCGCGGCCCCATATTGATGCTGTAGCAGGTGTGGAAGCGAATCCGGTCGGTCGGAATTCCGTCAAGCGCTGCGTTCAGCGCTTCGACTCTCAGCTCTGCCCATTTGCGGCAGGCGGCAATATCGAGGTCCGGCCGCGTGATGTAATAAGTCACGAGAAACGGATCGTCGATCTGCAACAGGAAACCTGCGTCGACGATTGCCCTGTATTCCTCGCGCATTGCTTCGGCGATAGCGAAGACATATTTTTCCGGCGTCGGATAATATTCGTTCGGCGTCGTCGCCTCGACATTGGAGGGCGCTATCGCCGGTACGAAAGCTTCCGTCGCACCTGAGCCAACCATCGCGGCCTTCAACGCCTCCAGGTCTGCCTTTAGTGCCGCGTGGCCTTTGTATTTAATGGGACCGGCGCACACCATCAGCGCACGCCGCCGGCTTGCACTGACCTGCGCCGCGCCTTCTGAGCTATAGTATTCGGGGAAGGAAGCTGTCTCACGGCTGGTCGCAAATGGACCTTTGCGTTCGCCCGCACGTCTTTCCAGGCCGTCCAGCCGCTGTGCGGCATAGGTAATGAAGCTTGGCTTGCCCATTTCGCCGTCATTGACGACATCGATTCCGAGCTCGACCTGCTGCCGTACACTATCGCTGACAGCCTTCTGCACTCGCGCGGCGTAGGCTTTGTCATCGACCGGCTTGCCGTCCATTCGCGCCAGCATCATGTCGAACAGATCGTCCGGGCGTGGCAGGCTGCCGACATGCGTGGTGAGGATACGGTCAGTGCTCAGTTTCATTGTTCATTTCCATTTTCGGGAGGAGCCGCGCAGCAGCGGCTTGATCGGCGGCGGCATAGTATTAGTGTGACCACGATGAGGAAACTGCTTCAAGGGCTGCTGCTGTTTGGCGGCGCATGGATGCTAGTCGCGATTGCGATCCCTGCCGCGGCGCAAAGCGACTTTCCATCCCATCCCATCAAAATGTATGTGCCATTTCCACCGGGCGGCGGCATCGACGTCACGGCACGAATATTCGCCGACAAGGCGTCCGAAATTCTCGGCCAGCAGATCGTCATCATCAATCAAGGCGGCGAGAGCGGCGCCATCGCGACCGATGAGGTCGTGCGCGCCGAGCCGGACGGCTACACGTTGCTGTATCACTCGGTGACCGGCATCGTCCACGCGTCCGTCACCCCGAAACTGCCCTACGAGTGGCTACGCGATCTCGCGCCGGTCTCGCTGATCACCCGCTTCGCGCCGGTGATGATCGTGTCACCGTCGTTGCCGGTGAAAGACATGAAAGACTTCATTGCGTTGTTGAAAGCCAACCCGGGAAAATACAGTTATGGCTCGTCGGGTACCGGTACCGCCGTTCACCTCATCACCGAGATTGTTCAAGGAAAAAGCCGGCGTCGATATCGTCCACGTGCCGTATCACGGCACGGCTGCCGTGCTGCCGAACTTGATGTCCGGCCGCGTGGCGATGATGATCGACGGCGTTCCCGCCGAGACCAACAATATCCGCAATGGCACGGTGCGCGCGCTCGCGGTGACGACGGGGACACGTTCGCCCTCGCTGCCGGATGTTCCGACCATGCGGGAGGCCGGCGTCGATTACGAAGCGCCGTACTGGACCGGCCTCTACGCGCCAGTCAAAACGCCGAAAGCGATCATCGACAAGCTCGCGGCCGCAGCCAACAAAGCCATGCACGACCCGGTGGTGGTCAAACGGCTGGCCGACGTCGGCACGGAGGCGATCGGCTCCTCACCGATGGTGCTCGACACCGATACCCGCGTGCAGTTCGCGTTCTATCGCAAGCTCGTGAAAGACAATCCGGCGCTGCTGAGCGGGCAGTGATTAGCCAACAGAATTACGCCGTCTTCTGCGCCTTCAATCCCAATTCGGAAATCGTCTGCTCGCGCATGATGAATTTCTGAATTTTGCCGGTCACTGTCATTGGGAAAGCGTCGACGAATTTCACGTAACGCGGCACTTTGTAGTGCGCGATTTGATCGCGGCAGAACACCTTGATCTCCTCTTCCGTCGCGCTCATGCCGGGGCGCAGCTTGACCCAGGCGCAGATCTCCTCGCCGTAGCGGTCATCCGGAACGCCGACAACTTGCACATCCTGGATTTTCGGGTGCCGGTACAGAAATTCCTCGATCTCGCGCGGATAGACGTTCTCGCCGCCACGGATCACCATGTCCTTGATGCGTCCGACGATGTTGCAGTAGCCCTCACCGTCGATGGTGGCGAGGTCGCCGGTGTGCATCCAGCGCGCGGCGTCGATCGCTTCTTTGGTACGTTCCTCGTCAGCCCAATAGCCGAGCATCACGGAATAACCGCGGGTCAATAATTCGCCGGGCGTGCCAGGCGGAACGATACGGCCGTTGAGATCGACGATCTTCACCTCGAGGTGCGGCAGGATCCGGCCAACCGTCGACACGCGGCGCTCCAGCGGATCGGTGGTCGAGCTTTGGAAACTGACCGGGCTGGTCTCGGTCATGCCGTAGGCAATCGTGATCTCCGCGAGATTCATCTTGGCGACGCAGCGCTTCATAACCTCGATCGGACATGGTGAACCGGCCATGATGCCGGTACGCAGCGATTTGAGATCGAACTTATCGAACTCCGGATGATCAAGTTCGGCAATGAACATGGTCGGCACGCCGTGGAGCGCGGTGCAGCGCTCTTCCGCCACGGTTTGCAGCGTCACCAGCGGATCGAAACCTTCACCCGGAAACACCATGCACGAGCCGTGCGTCACCGCGGCGAGATTGCCGAGCACCATGCCGAAACAATGATAGAGCGGCACCGGAATGCACAGCCGGTCTTCCGGCGTCAGCTTCATCGCCTCGCCGATGAAGAAGCCGTTATTGAGGATGTTGTGGTGCGACAGCGTCGCGCCCTTGGGAAATCCGGTGGTGCCCGAGGTGAACTGGATATTGATCGCTTCGTCGAATTGTAATTGCGGCGCAAGCTCCGCGAGCCTGCTTTTTTCCTTCTCGGTGCCGCGCGCCAAAATTTCGGAGAATTTGAATGTCCCAGGATGCCAGTTCTCGCCGAGCAGCACCACCGAGCGCAGCGCGGGCAACCGCGCGGACTCGAGCTTGCCCGGCGCCGCCTGGCCGAGTTCCGGCGCAAGCTCGCGCAACATACCGATATAGTCCGAAGTCTTGAATCTTTCGGCGAGGATCAGCGCCTTGCAGCCGACTTTGTTGAGCGCGTATTCGAGCTCCGCGATCCGATAGGCCGGATTAATATTGACCAGGATCAGCCCGGCTTTGGCGGTGGCGAATTGGGTAAGCACCCATTCGCTGTTGTTCGGCGACCAGATGCCGATGCGATCGCCGGGCTCCAAACCAAGCGTCAACAGGCCGGTGGCGAGCCGGTCCACCTGGCGGCGCAGTTCGCGATAGCTCCAGCGCACACTCTGGTGCCGAACGATCAGCGCCGGCCGATCGGGCCATTTGTCGCAAACCGCATCGAAGAACCGCCCGATCGTTTCGCCGATCAGCGGAATTTCTCCGACGCCGTTGACGTAGCTTTGCGTAAGCGCCGCCATTGCGTTTCCTCCGGTAAGACTTTTCCTGATCATAAAGCCCGACACTCCTCTCGTCACGAGAAGACCGTCCCGGGCAACCTTAAAGAGGACAGAATCTCAGCCGCGCAAGCCGGCCTGTTTCAGCAGCGGATAGGTCACATCGCGGAATTCGCGCATGCCCTCGATATAACGCGGCCACGACAGCAGGATGCCGTCGAAGCCGACCTTCGCCAGCGCCGCCAGCCCGTCGACGATCTGCTCCTTGGTGCCGATCAGCGGGAACCCGCCCCAGCCCGAGATCATCATCTCCGCCATCGCCTTCCTGCGCTCCGGCGGATAATCGCGCTGGTTGATCTCGGCGCCCATCGTGTCGATCACATGGCGCGCCGCCTCCCAGTCGCCTTTCTCATGCACATAATAGTCGTAGAACGCGCGCGCCTCGGCCTCGGTCTCGGCCTGGATCACAGTGGCGTTGCTCCACACTTTGACCTCGCGGCCGTATTCCTCCCGCGCCAGACGGCGATAGGACGCGACATGAGCGGCATGCACCTCGTGATCGTGGCTGCGGATATTGGTGAAGACGAGGTCGCAATGCTTGCAGGCAAAGTGTCGCCCGCGCTCGGACGCGCCGGCATTCATGATCGCCGGGTACGGATACTGGATCGGCTTCGGCTGCAAGTAGCCGCGCTTGATCTTGTAGAACTTGCCATCGTGATCGAAGCTTTCATCCTCTGTCCATAGCCGCTTGACCAGCGTGACCCACTCCTCGGCGCAGGCGTAGCGCTCTTCGTGATCGAGCAAGCTCACGCCGAACATTTCCATTTCCGGGTAGTTCCAGCCGTTCACGATATTGAGCGTGTAGCGGCCATTGGAAATGTGATCGATCACGGTCGACTGCTTGGCAGCGATGATCAGATGATTAAGCGCGACGTGTGAGGTCGAGATCACGCCCGCCACTTTTGGTCGCCGAGGCGATGCCCGCCGCCCACGTATAGGTCTCGAAGCCCGGTCCTTGCGGATCGGTTGCGCCGCCGAAACCGCGCCAGCGCGCGACCGGCACCAGCGCCTCGAAATTCATTTCGTCGCCAAGCTGAGCGAGTGTCACCGTATTCGACCAGGTGATCTCGAGCCGGCCGTCGAGGTCGGACATTACGCAGCCGGAATTGAGATTGGTCTGAAACGTTCCGAGTTTCAGCTTGTTGCCGCCGAAAGCCGGGTTGGTATCGCGCCGGTCTTTTTGCTGTGCCCTCATAGCAGGCGAATGTTGCGGGCGGCGCCGGTATTGAGTCAAGCAAGCGCGCGCCCCGATTGGAGGGGCGCGCCTTCGCAGAGACTTAGGACGGTCTGCTTTATTCGGCTGGTGTCGCGTGCAGCACCTCACCGGACGGCGGCGCAGTCAACGCCGGCGCCAGTGCCGGATAGCGGGTGAGCGCATAGAGGAATACCGCGACGATCGCGTAAGTAAGGGCGAGCGTCGGCGACACCGCGATTCCGATCGCCGAGCCGTGCATGAAGCCAAAGAATGTCAGCACGGCCCCGGAAGCGGCAAAGATCGACGCCTTGGTGAAGTTTTTATCGATGATGCACGCGGTAATACCGGCCAATATCAGGCCGCTCAGGATCGCACCGCCGCCCATCGTCGCAAGCCCCGGATAGAGCACGCCGACGTTTGCCAGCTTGTCAAAGCCGAGTGCGGCCGCGCTGGTGCCGGCAACGCCAAGCGCACCATCCATCAGTGTCTGGCACCACGAAGCAAGATGCGGCGTGAGCGCCAGGATGATCGCCGGAGCATGGGCCTTCGGTGTGGTCTGGAACGCCTGCGCGCCGATCAACATGCCGATGTAGAGCAGGATCGGTGAGATCGCGACCACCGGCACGACCGCCAGCAGCAGCGAAATGATGCCGAACCAGGACAGCACAATTACCATCACGCCCACCGCAGCCGAATAGCCGATGCGGCCGCCCATGCCCTTCCAGCCAGGATGGCCGATATAGACCGCGTTGATGAACGGGTTGCCCATCAGGCAGCCGATCAGGCTGAAGATGCCGTCGGCGGTCAGCACGCGCGTGGTCGGGAACGGATCCCCGCCGGCTTCCGCGCTCTCGACATTATCCATGGCCTCGACGAGGTCATAGACGCCGAACGGCACTGCGGTAACCAGGATCACCGCGAGATATTTGAAACCCGAGAACACATGACCGACCGCGGGCAGCGGTAGGTTAAAGCCGAAATTGGTAAAAGCGTCGCTGACGCCTTTCAGGCTCAAGCCGCCATAGTTGAGCCCGAACAGATTCGAGCCCCAGGCGATGATCATACCGACCGCGATCGCAATAAGCCCGGCCGGAATGCCCTTCGGATAGCGAAAGCCGCCGAGCCAGTTCACTAGGATGATGGCAAAGCAGGTCAGTCCGATCACCGGGGTCTGGTACATTTCGACCGCCGGGCGCATCGCGATGAAAGTGATCGATACACCCGCCAGAGTGCCAAGCAGCGCTGCCCGCGGCGTGATCATGCGCACCCAAGGCGCGATGAAGCCGCCAATCATCAAGATGAAGCTCTGGAAAAATACCCAAACCAGACCCGCTTCCCAGCCCTGGATCGGATCGTTGGTCTTCAACGCGATCGGCAGCATGATCACGAAAGTGACGATGAACATATGCGGCACGCTGATGCCGGATGGCAGCGCGCAGACGTCGTTTCGCCCGGTCCGCTTCGCCAGGTTATAGGCAAGGTAGGCGTAGTAGAAAGTCGACAGGCACATCATCAAGCCCATCGCCGGCAAGATGCGGCCGAACACGATCGCATCGGGCATTTTCAGCACGAAGCGAAGCAGGCCAGTCAGCACCAGCATATTGACCAGAATGTTGGTGCCGAAACCGAAGAAGGCATTCCAATCGCCTGGCGACCATAAAGTAGGACGGAAATTGGATGCCGTTGTCGTCGTGCTCATAGCAGACCCCCTTCGGTTGGACCCCTTCAGAATTGCATCAAGCGGCTTCCCGGGCTTGCAGCGATGCCAGCAGCGATTTCGATCCGGTCACCGAACCGAAAATGCCGCCTTGAGCCTTGATCATGGCAAGGCCGGCTTCGTGGAATTTTGGAAAATAGGACGCGCAGCAGTCGGACAGAACGATGCAGCGGAAGCCACGGTCGTTGGCTTCGCGCACCGTTGTGTTGACGCAGACCTCAGTGGTCACGCCGCAAACAAATAATGTATCGATGCCGCGGTTGTGCAACATCAACTCAAGATCGGTCTGGTAGAACGCGCCCTTTCCCGGCTTGTCGATGACCGGTTCGGAGGCGAGCGGATAAAGCTCCGGAATAATGTCGTGACCGGGCTCACCGCGGATCAGAATACGGCCCATTGGTCCTGGCGCACCGATGCGGGTTGACGGGTCGCCGCGCTCGACCTTGTGTGGCGGCGCATCCGTAAGATCGGGACGGTGGCCTTCCCGCGTATGGATGACCAACATGCCTATAGCGCGTGCAGCGCTGAGCGTTTCTTGGCACGGCCCGACCGCTGCCTGAAGCTGAGAGACATCGTTTCCGAGAGCGGCGCCGAAACCGCCGGCCTCAAGGAAGTCCCGTTGCATGTCGATGATTATGAGAGCGGATTTGTCCAGATCGACGGAAAGCGTTTCAGGTTCAGCTTCCAGTTTGACGCTGTGCATGCCGAATCCCTCACCGTTTTTTCATCAGAAAAACGTGCAAGGAACAGGCCACCACCGCAGCGAAACGCTTGCCCAATAATTGAGCGCGACAGGGGCGAGCCACTCAACTGACCTGCATCAGACCGCGCACTGGGAACCTGAGTGGAGACAAATCAAGGACTTAAGCTGCGGCATCAGTGCTCCGATCATGTGGCATGCGCCTTGCGGAAGAGTTTTCAGCACAGCTCGGGAGACTGCAATGAAGCGCCGCGACTTCCTCAAATCCATGACTGCACTAACGGCCGCCGGCGCTGTTTCCGCACCAGCGGTGTGGTCGCCTGCCAAGGCCCAGTCGCGCCAGGAGACGTTGCTGATCGTCTCCGAAAGCGGCCCCAACAATCTCGACATTCATGGCGTGGGCACTAACGTTCCGGGCTACGAAGCGTCCTGGAATTGCTACGACCGGCTCATCAGCCACGAGATGAAGACCGACGCCAACGGCACGCCTTATTACGACAAGAATAAATTCAAGCCCGAGCTCGCCGAGGACATGAACACCGGCGACATGTCGGTGACCTTCAAACTCCGCAAGGACGCGACCTTCCAGGACGGCACGCCAGTCACCGCCAATGACGTCAAATGGTCGTTCGACCGCGCCGTCACCGTTGGCGGCTTCCCGACCTTTCAGATGAGCGCCGGCTCGCTCACCAAACCCGAACAGTTTGTCGTTGTGGACGATCACACCTTCCGCATCGATTTTTCACACAAAGACCGCCTGACCATCCCCGATCTCGCGGTCATCGTGCCCTGCATCATCAATTCGCAGCTCGTCAAATCGAAGGCCACGGAACAGGACCCGTGGGGACTGGAGTATACCAAGCTCAACACCGCAGGCAGCGGCGCCTATAAAGTGACAAACTGGACCACCGGATCGCAGGTCGTCTTTGAACGTAATGAGAACTGGAAGGGCGGCCCCCTACCGAAACTCCGACGCATCGTTTGGCGTATGGTGCCTGACGCCGGCAACCGGCGCGCATTGCTCGAACGCGGCGACGCCGATGTATCCTACGATCTGCCAAACAAGGACTTCGCGGAACTGAAAACCGACGGCAAGCTGACCATCGTTTCGACGCCGTATTCGAACGGCATTCAGTATCTCGGTATGAACGTGCAGAACCCGCCGTTCAACGACATCAAAGTACGGCAGGCAATCGCCTACGCCATTCCGTATCAGAAGATCATGGACGCCGTAATGTACGGGCTTGCCAAGCCGATGTTTGGCGCCGCGGCGGACGCACCGACTGAAGTAGCCTGGCCGCAGCCTCACAAATTCAACACCGACCTTGAAAAGGCCAAGCAGCTTCTCGCTTCATCGGGCGCAAGCAGCATCAATGTGCCACTGTCTTTCGATCTGGGATTCGCCGGAGTCAAACGAACCGATCGCGGTGCTGATCCAGGAGAGCCTGGCGCAGATCGGCGTCACTACTACGATCAACAAAATCCCCGGCGCCAACTGGCGTACTGAGCTCACCAAAAAGACCATGCCGCTATTCGAGAACGTGTTCTCCGGCTGGCTCGATTATCCCGAATACTTCTTCTACTGGTGCTACCACTCCGGAAAATCGATCTTCAACACTATGGATTATCAGTCGCCGGCGATGGACGTGTTCATCGACGGCGCGCGCACGGCGGCGGCTAATGGCGACACCGCGGCCTACGACAAGGGTGTCAAAGGCATGGTCGATCTCGCCTTCACCGACATCCCGCGCATTCCGCTCTATCAACCCTATGTCAACGTCGCGATGCAGAAGAACATCAGCGGCTACGAATACTGGTTCCACCGCCGGCTTGACTACCGCGCCTTCGCGAAGGGCTGAGCACAGCGGAGTAGCCACATGTTGACGATGATCCTCAAGCGCGCGGCGATGGCGATCCCAAGCCTGATCGGTGTGGTGATCGTCACCTTTATCCTCACCCGCGCGCTGCCGGGCGATCCGGCGGTCTATTTCGCCGGACCTGCGGCTACTCCTCAGGCCATCGAACAGGTTCGCGTCAAACTCGGGCTCGATAAACCGCTGATCGAGCAATTCGGCAATTACGTGGTCGATCTCGTCCACGGCAATCTCGGCACCTCGCTGACCACCGGTCAGCCGGTCTCGACCGAATTGCGCACCCGCCTGCCCGCTTCCGCCGAGTTGACGCTGCTCGGACTTCTGGTCTCGATCATTATCGCGGTGCCGCTCGGCATAATCGCCGCCACCAAGCCGAATTCGATGGTCGACCACGCCTGCCGCCTTGTCGCGACGCTTGGCGTGTCGCTGCCGGTTTTCTTCACCGGCCTGATCCTGGTCTACGTTTTTTATTATCTGCTCGGCTGGGCCCCGGCGCCGCTCGGCCGCCTCGACGTGTTCTTTGATGCACCGCCTGAGGTGACCGGCTTCTACCTGATCGATAGCCTGATCGCGGGCCAGTTTGATGTATTCATGGCGGCCCTCAAACAGCTCATCCTGCCGGCGCTGACGCTGGGGATATTCTCGCTGGCGCCGATCACACGGATGACGCGCGCCTCGATGCTCGCGGTGCTATCGTCGGATTTCGTGCGGACCGCGCGGGCGTCCGGCCTCTCCTCCTATACCGTGATCGTCACCTACGCCTTTCGCAACGCCATGCTGCCGGTGATCACAACGCTCGGCATGGTTTTCTCGTTTTTGCTCGGCGCCAATGTGCTGGTGGAGAAAGTGTTCGCCTGGCCAGGCATCGGCTCTTACGCCGTTGAGGCGCTGCTGGCCTCGGACTTCGCGCCGGTACAGGGCTTCGTGCTGACCATGGCCGTGATGTACGTGGTGCTTAATCTTCTGATCGATGTGCTCTACGGGCTGATCGATCCACGCGTGAGGCTCGACGCATGACGACGATCACCGCCACACCCCGCCGTGAAGGCAGCTTCGCCGCACTCATCAAGCATTCGCGCTATGTGATCGCGGAAAACCCGGTCACCGGCTTCGCCTTTGCTCTTTTCGTGCTGATCGTGCTCGCTGCCGCATTGGGGCCGGAAATCGTGCCGTATAACCCACTCGCAAGCGACACCGCCCAGGCACTGAAGCCTCCCAGCATACATCATTGGTTCGGCACCGATCAGCTTGGCCGCGATCTGTTCAGCCGCGTTGTGGTCGCGACCCGGCTCGACTTCTTTATTGCAGTGGCTTCTGTCGCCCTGGTGTTTCTGATGGGCGGCCTCGCCGGTGTAGCCGCCGGATTCTTTGGCGGCTGGACCGATCGCATCGTCGGCCGCATCGCCGACACCATCATGGCATTCCCACTGTTCGTACTCGCCATGGGCATCGTCGCGGCTCTTGGCAACACCGTGCAGAACATTGTGCTGGCAACAGCGATCGTGAATTTTCCGCTCTATGCGCGCATCGCCCGGGCCGAAGCCAATATCCGCCGCGAAGCCGGCTTTGTCGAAGCAGCGCGGCTCTCCGGAAATTCGGACTGGCGTATTCTCACCTTCCAGATCCTGCCCAACGTTTTTCCGATCCTTGTGGTGCAGATGTCTCTGACGATGGGTTACGCGATCCTCAATGCGGCAGGCCTCTCGTTCATCGGGCTTGGCGTGCGGCCGCCAACACCGGAGTGGGGCATCATGGTCGCTGACGGTGCGCAATTCATCGTCTCCGGCGAATGGTGGAACGCATTTTTTCCGGGTGCCGCGCTGATGATCGCGGTGTTCTGCTTCAACCTGCTCGGCGACGGACTACGCGACATGCTCGATCCAAGGAGGCGCACATGATGGCAGCCACACCGGCGCTATCGGTCGAAGGCTTGAGTGTGGAATTCCGCACCCGGTCCGGCATGGTGCGCGCTCTCGACGATGTCAGTTTCTCGGTCGGGAAAGGCGAGACCATGGCGCTGGTCGGCGAGTCCGGCTCCGGAAAGTCGGTCACGGCGTATGCCATAATGGGTATTCTCGATCCCGCCGGCAGAGTGACGGCCGGCCGCGCCATGCTCGACGGCCTCGATCTTCTGCACGCCACACCGAGCCAACTTGCCGACGTGCGCGGCCGCAAGATTGCTATGATTTTCCAGAATCCACGCACAGCTCTCAATCCGATCCGGCCGGTTGGCCGCCAAATCGCAGACGTGCTGATCCGTCACGGCAATGTGCCGCGCAAGCACGCGCCGGCACAGGCTGTCGAGATGTTACGAGCGGTGGGCATCACCGATCCGGCGCGTCGCACCAAAGCCTACCCTTTCGAAATGTCCGGCGGCATGTGCCAGCGCGTCATGATCGCGATTGCGTTAGCAGCCAAGCCGTCGCTGCTGATTGCCGACGAGCCCACGACCGGCCTCGATGTGACAACGCAGGCTGTGATCATGGATCTGGTCAACGATCTCGCCAGCAAAATGGGCATGGCGACGATCTTCATTACCCACGACCTAGCACTCGCCGGACAGCGCTCCTCGCGTATCGTCGTGATGCACGCCGGTCACGTCGTCGAAAATGCGCCGACCGGGGAGCTGTTCGCTCACCCGCGTCATCCCTACACCGCGGAACTGATTGCAGCGACGCCGGACTCCGCCGCGAGCCTCGACGAACTTGCGTCCATTCCCGGCTCGCTGCCCGACCTGCGCCGCACCGATCTGCCACCCTGCCGCTATTCCGAACGCTGCCCGCGCAAGATCGACGCCTGCACACAACCCTTGCCACGTTTTGGCGCGAACACCGCGCACATCGTGGCCTGCTGGAATCCGATGCCGCTTGGCAGCGAGCACGAAGTAAAAGCGAGCGCCGCATGACGACCTTGCTCGACGTCGCCGATGTCTCAAAACTGTTCCCGGTCGGCGGTGGACCGGGATTTTTCACGCGGTTCAAGCGGCGGTTCTCAGGAGGACCGCAGGCCTTGCCAAAGGTCTACGCCGTCGATGATGTCAGCTTCACCATCGAGAAAGGCGAAACCGTTGGCCTTGTCGGCGAGTTCGGGCTGCGGCAAGTCGACACTCGTTCGCGCCCTCACTCGCCTCATTGACGTCAGCGATGGCACCATCAAGCTTGGCGAACGCGAATTGTCCCGCAAGGCCGCCCGCGTGTTCGCTCGCGATCGCGATCGCGCCCGCATCCAGATGGTGTTTCAGGACGCCGGCGAAAGCGTCAACCCGCGATTCACCGCCTTTGACGCCATCGCCGATCCACTGCGCCGGCTTCGCAAGCTGCGCGGCAATGCGCTCACCTGGCAGGTCGAGACGGTGGCCCGGCAATGCGGCCTGCCGCTGCAATTACTGTCACGGTTTCCACATCAGCTTTCCGGCGGTCAGCGGGCCCGGGTTGGCATCGCTCGCGCCATTGCGGTCAATCCCGATCTGCTCGTGCTCGACGAGCCGACCGCTGCGCTCGACGTTTCCGTGCAGGTCGTCATTCTTCAGCTCCTGCAACAGCTCAAGCGGGAAATCGGCATGAGCTATCTGTTCGTGTCGCATGATCTGTCTGTGGTGCGCCTGCTCTGCGACCGCGTGCTGGTGATGTATCTCGGCAAAATCGTTGAAAGCGGCCCAGCCAAGGAAGTATTCGACCATCCGTTGCACCCCTATACCCAGGCGCTCGTCGCCGCCGTGCCGCGCTTGCACGAAAATGGCAGCGAGCGGCTGCGCCTGACCGGTGAGCCGCGCAGCCCGATCGACCCCGATCCGAAGGTTTGCCGCTTTTACGGCCGTTGCCCGAAAGGCACGGAAGCGTGTACCACTGCGATGCCGGCGCTTCGGTCGTTCGGCACACGCCGGGTGGCGTGTCATTTTGCCGAGGAATTTCTGCCGCAGCAGACATGAAACGCAAATCGAGCCGGAAGCCGAAGCCCGCGCGAGCGAAGCGTGGCGTCAGGCTGTCACGCAAAAAAACCACCGCAGCAAAACCGCCGAAGGCGAATAACATCGCCGTTCTCGTCGAGGCGAACGCGCGAGCGTTGAACCTGAATGTCAAACCGGCATGGCGCCCAGGCGTCGTCTTCAACTTGGGCCTGATCATGCGCCACGCCGCGCTGATCGACGAGTTCGCGCTCTCGGACGAAGCCGAAATGGCGCCGATTTACCGGGCCTAGAGTATTCCATGCTTGATACGCCCGCGCTTGATCTCGACTTCGCAACAGCAGCCGATATTGCCGCGGCCGTCAGCTCCGGTCGCATCAGCGCGCAGAGCGTCGTCGAGGCGGCGCTGGCGCGCATTCGCAGCCGCGATCCGTTGCTGAACTCCTTTACGGCCGTCACCGAAAAGCGCGCCCTGGCGCGCGCTCGCGCGATCGACGAAGCCCGCGCACAGGGCAAAACACTCGGTCCGCTTGCCGGCGTCCCATTCGCAGTTAAGAACCTGTTCGATGTTGCCGGGATCTCCACGCTTGCGGGATCGAAGATCAATCGCGACCTGCCGCCGGCGTCCCGCGACGCGATGTTGATCGAAAAGCTGGAGGCGGCCGGCGCCATCCTCCTCGGCGCCCTCAACATGGGCGAGTACGCTTACGACTTTACCGGCGAAAACGTTCACGACGGCCCGTCGCGTAATCCGCACGACCTCAACCGGATGACCGGCGGCTCCTCCGGCGGCTCTGGCGCAGCGGTCGGCAGCGGCCTGGTACCGATCGCACTCGGCTCCGATACCAATGGCTCGATCCGGGTGCCCGCCTCACTCTGCGGCACGTTTGGGCTGAAACCGACCTACGGCCGGCTCAGCCGCGCGCGTAGTTTTCCTTTTGTGACAAGCCTGGATCATCTCGGGCCGCTCGCGCGCAGCACACGCGATCTCGCGCTTGCCTACGACGCCATGCAGGGTTTTGATCCCGACGATCCGGTCTGCGCCGATCGCGCCGTGGAGCCAGTCACTCCGCATCTCGATCAGGGTATCGTAGGCCTGCGCATCGCCGTCGCCGGCGGCTATTTCAAATGCAAGACCGCAGAAGCGCTCGCCGCGGTAGACCGTGTTGCTGTGGCCCTTGAGGCCGATCGCGACATTGAAATCCCACAAGCCGAGCGCGCTCGCTCCGCCGCTTTCATCATCACCGCGAGCGAAGGCGCGAGCCTTCATCTCGATCGCCTGCGCACGCGGGCAGCAGACTACGATCCTGCAGTGCGCGACCGGCTGATCGCGGGCGCGATGACGCCGGCCTCGCTGGTGGTCAAAGCGCAGAAATTCCGCCGCTGGTACCGCGATCAGGTTTTAAAACTTTTCGCCGAGGTCGATGTCATCCTTGCGCCGGCAACACCGTGCACCGCACCTCTCATCGGGCAGGAATTGTTCGCATTCGGCGAGACGAAGATGCCGGTGCGCGCCAACATGGGAATTTATACGCAGCCGATTTCATTCATCGGCCTGCCAGTCGTCGCAGTGCCGGTACCGCTCGATCCGTTACCGATCGCGGTTCAAATTATCACCGCGCCATGGCGTGAGGACGTCGCGTTGCGCGTCGCGCACGCGTTGGAAAAAAAGGGCGTGGTGGCTGCGCCCAGACCGTCGCTTTAGGGAGAACACAATGGAGATCGACCTGCCGGAGGTTGTCGCCGAGGTGACCGCGGCCTTCGAGCGTTACGAAAAGGCGCTGGTGTCAAACGACGTCGATACGCTCGATGAGCTTTTCCGGAAGGACTCGCGCACCATCCGCTACGGCGGCGCCGAGATCCTTTATGGCTACAACGAAATCGCCGCGTTCCGCGCGGCGCGGTTACCGGTCGGTCTGACACGCACGCTATCAAAGACCGTGATCAGCACGTACGGACGGGATCACGCTGTTGCGTCTACGCTTTATCATCGCCCCAGCCAGCCAGGCAAAATCGGCCGCCAGATGCAGACCTGGGTCCGCTTCCCAGAAGGCTGGCGCGTCGCCGCCGCGCATGTCAGCGCGATCGACGAACCAAAGTAGTCAGTCCCGCTTCATCGCTCCGAGCGGCAACGCCGTCGCGCGATGGAACTCCGCTCCCATTGCCGCCAACACCGCATCCTCTCCCGCCGGCGCAAGAAACGTGATGCCGAACGGCCGGCCGTCGCTACCGATGGAGGCCGGCACCGCAAGACCGCAAAGGTCGAGCAAGTTGACGAAATTTGTGTAAGTGCCAAGCCGGCTGTTGAGATGGATCGGATCGGCGAGTACTTGCTCAACCGTATAGATCGTCGGCACTGTCGGCAGCACCAGCGCATCGATGCTGCGAAACACGTGATCGCGCACGCGCTTGAGTACTTCGAGCTGATAGAACGCTTCGAATGCATCAGCTGCCGTGCCATGCGCGCCAGCAAGGATGATCTGCCGCGTCACCGGATGGATCGCCTCCGGTGCGGACGCTATCAGCGCCTTGGTAACCAGATAGCGCTCGGCCACCCACGGGCCTTCGTAGAGCAGCCGCGCTGCCGCATAAAATGGCTCGATATCGATCTCGACAATTTTCGCGCCGAGCTTCGTCAACTGCGTGAGCGCAGCGCCATAGCCGGCTTCGAAATTCTTATCGCCGAAGAACATTCGCTGGCCGGGCATTGGCACGCCGATCCTGGCGCCACCCGGCATCAGTTGCGGCATGCGGATCGCGCGCGGATGGCAATAAGGGTCAGCTTCGTCGACACCGACGATCACATTCAGCGTCGCCAGCGCATCATCGACCGTAAGCGCGAAAACTGAAATGCAGTCGAGCGTACGGCAAGCCGGCACAACTCCGGCACACGACACCATGCCGCGGGTCGGTTTCAGGCCGACAATATTGTTGTAGGCGGCGGGTACCCGACCCGACCCGGCGGTATCGGTCCCAAGCGAGAGCGGCACGACACCAGCGCCGACAGCGATGCCGGAGCCCGAACTCGATCCACCTGGGATGAGCTTGTCGCCGAATAGATTTCGGGGGACACCGTAAGGCGAACGCACGACCGACAAGACCGGTGGCGAACTGGTCAAGATTGGTCTTGCCGAGGATCAATGCACCGGCTGCGCGCAGGCGAGCCACCGCTGTGGCATCACGGCTGGGCCGGTAGGAATACGCCGGACACGCGGCGGTGGTCGGCAGGCCTTTGACGTCGATGTTGTCCTTGACCGCGACCGGAATGCCGTAAAGCGGCAGCGTTTTGTCGCCGCTACTCTCCAACGCTTCGGCCTCGGCAAGGACCTCTGCCTCGTCACGCAACGCAATAAAGATGGCCGGATCGTCATGCTCGCGAAGCCGCGCGTAGCTGCGCTTGATAATGTCGGACGGCTTAACCGCACCGGCGCGATAGACGTCGAGGATTTCGGCGACCGTTTCGGTCACGAGAGGGCTCCGTTGGCGCAACGAGCGGGCCCGGCGACCGCATCAGCGCTGGCTTACAAGGCTAGCTTCCAGCCATTGTTAAAGCGCCCGCCCGGCTCGATCAATCCGGATGAAAGGTCGCCGCCGGCATGCTATAGGTTGCAATAATCGCGGTGGAACAATCACCGTTTAAAAGCTCGATGGGGAGGAAGAATCAAATGCCAGTGCTCATTACAGTCGGTTTCATGCTGCTGATCTGGGCGGTCGTTCTGTGGGGATCGAGCCGTTTTAATAATAACGTTCATTGAATTTTTGAGATGATGCGCATCGCGCCAGCTCCACGGCTCGTGAATATAACAGCCCAATAAATTACAAGCGATCATGAGCCCGGGCATCGGCGCGATCGGGGCGGGTCAAATATTTTGAGGCACGGCGCATGCCCGGTAAGCGCATTCAAATCGATGATGAAAGCTGGTCGCAGCTCCGACTTATGGCGCACGACCGCATGATGACCTTCCAGGAACTCGCCGACGAAGCGCTCGCGGATCTTCTGAAGAAGCATGGCCGCCCTATCGATCTTCGTGCTGCATTGCGCAAAAGCGCTGGCGCAAGCGCGGAGATCGTGCCGCTTCGCCGTAAAGCAAAGCCAAGGTCTGCCGGCAAATCCAGCGGCAAGAGCTGAAATCGAAAAACGGCGATCGACGACGTTCAGCCTTTTTGACGGCCTCTTAGGCAACCTCTTGCACGCGCGGCGGTTATTGGACATCGCGGCAACGTGATTGCCGCGACCAGAATTGGAGGAAAGCAATGGCCAAAAAACGCAAGAGAAAGTACTCACCGGGCGCAAGCCGAGACGTCGAAAACGAGATGCGCCGTTACAATCGCGGCACCGCCAAGAGCGGTAAGGCTGGCAAAGGCGGCAAGGTGAAAAGCCGCAAGCAAGCCATCGCCATTGGTCTGTCGAAGGCGCGCAAAGAGGGAAAGAAAGTCCCGCCTCGTCGGGCTGCGTAACTGGAAGATTTTGTACACAGCCCGGCGATTAGCTGCGGAACTTTCATCGTGGCCCGATAGTTCCCAACAGACAAGGACCGGCTCCCAAGGCCGCATATATTTCGAAGACTTTTTTAAAGGGAATAACATCATGTCAATTGGAACGATCATACTGATCATTCTCGTGCTTATTCTGCTCGGGGGTATCGGCGGCATCGGTGGCGGGCCATTCTACGGCACCGGCTATTACGGCGGCGGCGGATTGGGTCTCGTTATCGTCATCCTCTTGATCCTTGTATTGATGGGCAGGATTTGAATTTGCCCATCCTCACCGCCTTTGCGCACGCTCGACATTAAGCAAAGGAGCTAGCGCCGCCCGTCCATGTCTGTGATTATGGGCGAATGCTGGATACGCCGGTTGTAACCAAGGAACGGATCATAGAGCTCACCCGTGCGCTCGCGCCGAAATTTGCCGCGCGCGCGGCTGAGACGGAAGAGGCCCGGCAAATACCGCGCCAGTCGGTCGAGGAAATGCTCGATGCCGGCTTTGCCCGGATATTGCTGCCGAAACGTATCGGCGGCTACGGCCTTGGCTTCGATACCTGGTTCGAGGTCATGCGCGAACTCAGCAAAACCGATGCATCGCACGGCTGGTGCGCCGGGCTGATCATCCACCACGCTCATCTGATCGCGCTCTATCCCGAAGCGGGACAAAGAGCGGTGTGGGACAAGACGCACGACGTTTCGGTTGCCGCGTCGTTGGCCCCCGTTGCGCAAGCGACTCCGGTCAAAGGCGGCTACCGCGTCACCAGTAAGGGCTCCACATTCGCCAGCGGCGTCGATCACTCCGCCTGGATCGTGCTCGGCGCGATGACGCAGGGCGGCTCACAACCGGACTGGAAGTTTTTTCTGCTGCCGGCGCGCGAATGCAACATCGTCGATACCTGGCATACCGCCGGGATGCGCGGGACAGGCAGCAAGACCGTCGTTGCCGACAACGTCTTCGTCCCTGACGACCTGGTGCTGAGCCTGGCAGAACTTCGTGACGGCAAGACTCCGGGCGGCGCAGCTTATTCCGACGTTATTTTCCACACGCCGTTTTACTACTATGCGCCGCTCTCATTCGCGACACCAATGCTCGGCGCAGTTCAGGGCGCCTACGAGTACTTTCGCGAGTGGACCAAGACGCGCAAGACTCCCGATGGCTCACCGCTCGCAGCCAAGGCTTCGATCCAGATGCAGATGGCGCGTGCCGCGGCCGACATCGATGCGGCTGAGCTTTTACTTCGCCGCGCATTGAATATTACCGACGCGCCGAACGCCTATTCGCCAGAACTCCTGGCGCGCTCATTGCGGGACTTCGCGCGCGTCTCCGAGATGACGGTATCGGCAATCGACACCATCATCTCCTTAAGTGGCACGACGGGCTTTTCCACTTCGCATCCGATCCAGCGGGCGTGGCGCGACATCCATTTCATGTCGATGCATATCAGCGTCAACACCGAAATGAATTATACGCACTACGGCCGCCTGGAGTTTGGCCTTGGCCGGGACGGCAGCCGCCCGTACTTTTGAACAACCCGCTCTTCACAACGCGGCGGTACGGTTTATCGTGCCCGCGCTCAATTAGACGGAGGAACCAATGCGTCTTGGGCTATTCATGATGCCGGTGCATCCCCCGACGCGTTCCTTTACCGACACTCTTGCCGAAGACGATGAGAAATCGCTTTACGCCGACTCTCTTGGCTTCGATGAATTGTGGGTCGGCGAACACTTCTCGGCCACTACCGAACCAATCCCCTCCCCGCTGATGTTTATGGCCGGCCTCGTACCGCGCACAAAAAACTTGAGCTTCGGAACCGCGGTGATCTGTCTTCCCAATCACGATCCTGTAGTCGTCGCCGCCGAAGTCGCCCAGTTCGACCACATGTGCCGGGGCCGCTTCATGTTCGGCGTAGGTCCGGGCGGCTTGCTTTCTGACTTTGAGCTATTCGACAATACGGATCGCGATCTGCGCACGCGAAAATTTGTCGAATCAATCAAAACGATCCAGCAGATTTGGGCACAGGATCCACCCTACGATCTGCCGGGCGAATTCCGTAGCATCAGCATCAAGGACGCAATCATTCCGAAGCTCGGCATTGGCTATATGCCGAAGCCGTTTCAGAAGCCGGGACCACCGATTTCGACGTCAATCACCAGCCGCGATTCACCGACTGCCCGCGTCGCCGGCAAGCTGGGTTGGGGAATCATTTCCGGCAACAACGTGCCGTCGAGCGCAATCCCGTCCCATTGGCGGACCTATAGCAATGCTTGTGCTGAGGCCGGCAAGCCGGCACGCGGCGAGAACTGGCGTGTCGCGCGTAGCGTGACGGTGGCGACGAGCGACGACGAAGCGCGCGACCGTATCTATAGCGAACACAGCTCGGCGCGTTACTTCTACACCTACATGCGCGAGGTACTGTCGCGCGTCGGCATCCTCTCAGCGCTGAAATCCGATCCAAACATGACGGATGAAGAAACCACGGTCGAGGCCATTCTCGAGGGCTGCATGATCTACGGCTCGCCGAAGACATTTCTCGACAAGCTCGTTGCCTTCCGCGACACCGTCGGCCCGTTCGGCACCTTGCTGATGACCGGCCTCGACTGGAGCGGCCCCAATCGCGCGTGGGAGCGCGACTTGATGCGGCTCTTGGCGCAAGAGGTAATGCCGAAATTCCGGCAGCACGTCATGGCGCAAGCCGCGGAATAAGGTCTGGCCCTATTCCGTTACCCGAACCACTGCGGATGTTCGCTCACGGCCGCGACAGCGCAAAGGAACAACAGCCCGCAGATGATGCCGACCTGACAGACGAGGTATTCGTAATCCGTCATCTCCTTGAACCCTAAATAATCGAACCAGGGTCCCAGCCCGTGCATCTTGCGTGCCAAACGGTATAAATTTTGTGACCAGCAGTAGTTCCGGACCCGCGCGCGGATGCGCGCAGGCGTTGCCGTCCGATGATCTGGATAGACGCCGGATGCGCTGGACGGACTATTTCGGCTCCTTGCCCGTGTAGCGCAGCACGAACAGGCCCCATTTGTCGTCGTTCATATAGATGTAGCCGCGCGAATCGACCGCGAGTTCCTCGCTCCAATCGACATCAGAAGCGTGCGCGCCGCTTTGGCTCGGCAGGCCGGGACGCTCCGGCGGTATGAAATAGCCGACCTCTTTTGGTAAACGCGCGTCGCTGATATCGAAAACACGAAGGCCAGCGTTGAACCACGCGACATCCATAAGATTGCCGGGCTGCTGAATGGCCGGGTTATGGATTTCCTGACTGGTATTATGGGGCCCGAACCGGCCGCCTTTGTCGCAGAAATCCTTATAGGGCGCGTCCGGCGGCGGTACTGGCGTCGGGAAGATCGAAATCAACCGCGGCTTTGCCGGATTTGAATTGTCGATCATGCCGGCGAAATTCATGCCGTTGTCCTGGCATCGCTCCTTCTGCGCTTCCGAACTGACATAGAGCAGCTTGCGGTCCCACAGCGGCAACACGGTGTGCACGGATTGCATACCGACGCTGGCGAACGGCTCTGTCATATGCACTTTTCCGATCAGCTTGGGATTGGTTGGGTCGGAAATATCCAGATTGACCACGTCCGGCGTGTAGCCGAACGACGCCATCTTGCCGTCGGGACTGACGTTGACCGGACCGTGAAAACCTTCCGGATAAGGCGACGGCGGTTCACCGTCCTTCTGGCCGGGCTGCCACCACTTGCCGACTTCTTTCGGATGCGCCGGATCGCTCACGTCGAGGATCACCATGATGTGTTGTTTGAAGCCCGGATAGCTGGTCGAGAGATAGGCGTATTTCCCGCCGGGATAGGAATTGCGATGTGCGCCGGTCGCACCGCCCTGCCACGACCCGACCTGCTTCGGATTTTCTGGATCGGAAATATCCCACAGCAGGATCGCCGGCTTCGGATCCGCTTGTGGCTCGAAAGTATTGAGCGAGGTGATCATCAGATTGTCGTGCAAGGTGACTTGCGCGGTCAGGATGTGTTTGTTGTCGGTAACGTAGGGAATGAACTTGACGAAGCGCGGATTCGCCGGATCGGTGATGTCAACGATACTCCAGCCCTGATTGAATGAATGACCCGTGTAGAGATACCACTTGTCGTTGGCGGTATGCTTGATCGCGATCTTGAAACCGCCGTAACGGCCGTCGAGCGCTGAAAAGCCGACTTGCTCCACATTCTGCGCCTGCCCGCCGGGCGGGAACGGATCGGCCATCCCACGACTGGCAGCCGCGATAGATAGAGCAAGGACGCATACGCTCGACACGAGCGAAAGCGAGATTCTTCCTGTCTTCACGAATTCCTCCCGGGACTTCAACGTTCGAAGTTTTGCAGCATTGCTTCACGAAAGAACTTTGGCAGTTCGGCGAGATCGTCATCGCCATAGTCGCCATCGACGGCGGCTGACAATGACGCCAGCGTACCAGCAGCGAGCGGCATCGGTACACCGGTGAGCGCGCCGGTCGCCACCGCCGACATGATATCCTTGCGCAGCGTACGGATGTCGAGGGTCATCTCGCCGGCCGCACCTTTGAGAACGTCGGCCTTGGCTTTGAGCCAGCCGCAAGTTGTCGCTGTATCCTGCAACACATCGACCATCTGCTCGACGGCAAGGCCCTGCTTCACGCCAAGCGCAAGCAATTCTGCTACGGCCTGAATGTACGCACCAAGCCCAAGATTGGCGGCAAGCTTCATCGCATAGCCCGATCCGTTCGTCCCCATATGGACGATGCGCCGTGTCAACTTCTCCAGCACCGGACGCGCACGCTCCAAATCCTCGGATTTTCCCCCAACCATCGCCAGCAGCGTACCGGCGCGGACCTGCGGAATGGTACCGAGTACCGGCGCATCGATCAGCCGCGCACCACGCGCCTCGACGACCGGCGCAAGTTCCCGGCCGGTCATCGGTTGCAGCGTGCTCATCTCGATAAACAGTTTTCCGGCTACTTCACCGTCGAGGAACCCGGCAGCTCCGGTGAAGACTTGCCGCACACCGTGGTCTTCAGTGATGCTTGAAATGACAATATCGGCCTCGGCAGCGATGGCACGCGGATGAGCCGCGATTGGCAATCCATCGGCCGCCAGCGACTGATTAGCCTTGGCACTTTGGTCCCAGCCGGCGACCTCAAAACCCTGCTCGCGTAGCCGCCGCGAGATGGCGCCACCCATGCGGCCTAGACCGACAATCCCGATTTTCACTCAAATGCTCCCTGCCGGCCTATTTGCGGCAGCTATCATGCGCCGCGCTATGAGAATTTCGCCACCAAACATAGCGTTTGAGACCGGCTGCCTGCATTTTTACATTTGCCCATAAAGGAGGCAAAGGCCTGCCCAAGCTGAAGACCCGGTTCTTGGCATCCGTGTTTTATGGCGCAATCTCATGAGGTTAGTACTTTGCCAGAACTGGCACATGGCTTGCGATACCGGGCTGCTGGGCGCCATCCGCGCGCTTTGCCCGATAAAACGCGAGGCTTCTCCATGTACAGGGACAGGACAACAACTAAGGCCAGCCGTTGGCTTGCGACCGCCGCCGGCTTAGCCCTCACCGTGCTTGCTACGGTGCCGGCCAAGGCCCAGGACACCATCAAGGTCGGCATTCTCCATTCGCTGTCCGGCACCATGGCCATCAGCGAGACCACGCTGAAGGACGTGATGCTGATGCTCATCGATGAGCAGAACAAGAAGGGCGGCCTGCTCGGCAAGAAACTCGAGGCCGTCGTGGTCGATCCGGCCTCGAACTGGCCGCTGTTCGCCGAAAAAGCCCGCGAGCTGATCAGCAAGGACACGTCTCTGTCGTATTCGGCTGCTGGACCTCGGTGTCGCGCAAATCGGTGCTGCCGGTTTTCAAGGAGCTCAACAGCATCCTGTTCTATCCCGTGCAGTTTGAAGGCGAAGAAGGCGAGCGCAACGTGTTCTACACCGGAGCCGCGCCGAACCAGCAGGCTATTCCGGCTGTCGACTATCTGATGAGCGCGGACGGCGGCTCGGTGAAGCGCTGGGTGCTGGAAGGCACCGACTACGTCTATCCGCGCACCACCAACAAAGATCCTCGAAGCCTATCTCAAGCAAAAAGGGGTGAAGGACGAGGACATCATGATCAACTACACGCCGTTCGGCTTCTCCGACTGGCAGACCGAGGTGTCGAAGATCAAGGCCTTCGGCTCGGCCGGCAAGAAGACTGCGGTGGTCTCGACCGTCAACGGCGACGCCAACGTGCCGTTCTACAAGGAACTCGGCAACCAGGGCGTCAAGGCGACCGACATTCCGGTCGTGGCGTTCTCGGTCGGCGAAGAAGAACTCGCCGGTCTCGACACCAAGCCGCTGGTCGGCCATCTCGCCGCCTGGAACTACTTCGAGTCGATCAAGACGCCGGCGAACGCCGCCTTCATCAAGGAATGGCACGACTTCACCAAGAACCCGAAGCGCACCACCAACGACCCGATGGAGGCGCATTACATCGGCTTCAACATGTGGGTGCAGGCGGTGCAGAAGGCCGGCACCACCGATCCGGACAAGGTGATCGCCGCGCTGCCCGGCATCAAGCAAGCCAACCTTACCGGCGGCGTCTCGGAAATGCTGCCCAACCACTACATCACCAAGCCGGTGTTCATCGGCGAAATCCGGCCGACGGTCAGTTCAACGTGGTGTGGAAGAGCAAGGGCCTGGTGCCGGGCGATGCCTGGTCGCCCTACCTGCCCGGCTCGAAGGATCTGGTCGCCGACTGGGTGAAGCTCAAGTGCGGCAACTACAACACCGTGACCAAGACCTGCGGCGGCTCGTAAGCCAGCGCGGCCAATCTGGCAAGTTGAAATCGCGGGAAGGCGCACTCCGCCTTCCCGCGCAGCGCCGGGGATATCGCCATGCGCTTCTGCCGAGCTTGCCTCGTCGCCTTGATATTGGCTCTCGGCCTCGCCTTGGCACAGGGCACCGCGCATGCCGACGCCCTTGACGACGCGCTCGCGCATTTCACCGCCGGCGATTTCGACGAGACCGATACCGGCATCTGCGCGGTCGCCTCAAGCGGCAGCCCGCGTGCCGAAGCTATCCTGCAAGCCTTGCAGAACGGCCAGTTGATGTTCAGCGCCGAGAAGAAGGCGGTCTACATCCAGGACGACGACAACAAGCTTTTCGACGCCGCTACCGGGCAGGCGGTCCCCGGCGATCCGCCGGCCGACATCGACACGGTGGGCATCAACAATCGCCTCCGCGGCGACGATCGACGCGGCCCTCGGCGGCCTGACGCTGTTGTCGCACGATCCCGGCAAGCGCTACGACGCCGCACAGGCGGTATTCAAATCGCGCCAGGCCAGCACCCTGCCGACTGCTGGACAAGGCCATCGCCGAGCGAAACCGACAGCCGCACCAAACGCGCGCTGGAAGAGGCGCGCGCCGCAATCATTCTCAACGGCGGCAGCGCAACCGACGCCGACAAGCTTGCTGCGATTGCCGTCATTCGCGACCGAGGCGACCAGGATGCGCTTGGCGATTATCTCCGATCTCCCAGCGAATGCATCTCCCGCTGTCGCGCAAGCTGCCGACGGAAGCGATTTCGTCCGATTCAGACGCGGCTTGCGGCCTGGAGCATGCGTGCAAAACGCCTGGTACGGCCTTTCGCTCGGTTCGGTCCTGCTGCTCGCCGCGATCGGGCTCGCCATCACATTCGGCGTGATGGGCGTGATCAATATGGCCCACGGCGAAATGGTGATGATCGGCGCTTACGTCACCTTCGTCGTGCAGGACACAATTCGCGGCCATTATCCGGGGCTTGTTCGACTATTCGCTCGCGATCGCCATTCCGCTTGCTTTCGTCGTCGTCGGCTGCGTCGGCATCGTGAGTCGAGCGCACCATCATCCGCTTTCTCTACGGCCGGCCGCTGGAGACGTTGCTCGCGACTTGGGGACTGTCGCTGGTCTTGCAGCAGGCGGTGCGCACGATGTTCGGGCCGAACAATCGCGAGGTCGGCAATCCCTCGTTCATGAGCGGCGCGTTCGATCTCGGCGGCATCACGATCACTTATAACCGGCTTTGGATCATCTGCTTCGCGCTCGGCTGTCTTTGTCGCGCTGCTCGGGCTCCTGCGCTTCACCCGGTTCGGCCTTGAAATGCGGGCCGTGACGCAGAACCGCCCGATGGCAGCTTCGATGGGCATCCGCACCGCCGCGAATTGACGCGCTGACTTTCGGGCTCGGTTCCGGCATCGCCGGCATGGCCGGCGTAGCGCTGTCGCAGATCGACAATGTCAGCCCCAACCTCGGTCAGGGTTACATCATCGACAGCTTCATGGTCGTCGTGTTCGGCGGCGTCGGCAATCTCTGGGGTACGCTCGTCGGCTCATTCCTGCTCGGCATCGCCAATAAGTTCCTCGAACCGTTCGCCGGCGCCGTACTCGGCAAGATCGCAATCCTCGTTCTGATCATCTTGTTCATCCAGAAGCGTCCGCGCGGCATGTTCGCGCTCAAGGGCCGGGCGGTCGAGGCATGACCACGCATATCCTCATTCGCTCTCTCGATCGCGGCGCCGTGGATTTTCCTAGTTGTGGTCGCCGTCGCGGCGATAGCAGTGCCGATCTTCAACCTGGCGGTTCCGCCGTCGTCGGCGCTGCATCTGCCGACCTATCTTGTTGCGCTGTTCGGCAAATATGTCTGTTACGCAATCCTCGCTCTGTCGATCGATCTGATCTGGGGTTATTGCGGCATCCTTTCGCTCGGTCACGGCGCGTTCTTCGCGCTCGGCGGCTACGCGATGGGCATGTACCTGATGCGGCAGATCGGCACCCGCGGCGTCTATGCCAATCCGATCCTGCCCGACTTCATGGTGTTTCTGAACTGCAAGGAGTTGCCGGTCTTCTGGTACGGCTTTCAGCATTTCCCCTATGCCGCGCTGATGGTCCTGCGGTACCCGGCGCACTCGCTTTTGTGTTCGGCTGGTTTGCGTTTCGCAGCCGCGTCACTGGCGTTTATCTTTCGATCATCACCCAGGCGCTGACCTATGCCCTGATGCTCGGATTCTTCCGCAACAATTTCGGCTTTGGTGGCAATAACGGCCTGACCGATTTCAAGGATATTCTCGGTTTCAATGTGCAAGCAGAGATCGACACGCAACTTCCTGTTCGCGCTGTCCTGTGTTGCGCTGATGCTCGGCTTTCTGGTCTGCCGCGCCATCGTCACATCTAAGCTTGGCAAAGTGCTGATAGCCATTCGTGATGCCGAATCGCGCACGCGCTTCCTTGGCTATCGGGTGGAGTCCTATAAGCTGTTTGTGTTCACCCTCTCCGCTTGCATGGCAGGCATTGCCGGCGCGCTCTACGTGCCGCAAGTCGGCATCATCAATCCGGGCGAGTTCGCGCCAGGCAATTCGATCGAAGCGGTGATCTGGGTCGCGGTCGGCGGACGCGGCACGCTGACCGGCGCCGCGCTCGGCGCGGTGCTGGTCAATTATGCCAAGACCTACTTCACATCGGGCATACTGGCGCCCTACTGGCTGTTCATGCTCGGCGGCCTGTTCATCGGCGTAACGCTGCTGTTGCCGCGCGGCGTCGTCGGCACCTTGCAACACTGGTCAGGCTTGCACCGCGACCGAGTATCCGCCGCTGCGGAAGACGGCGTGCCGCGCCGCCGCCGGAGCCCCTGCCGCTGAGTGGGATGGGCGATGAAAATCCAGAACGGCTGGCGCTAGCCGAAACGAAGGAGATGGAAGCCTTCGAACGTACCTCTCTATATCAAGGACGTCAACGTTTCGTTTGACGGTTTCAGGGCGCTCAATAATCTGTCGTTCTCAATTGAGCCGGGAGAAATGCGCGCCATCATCGGCCCAAATGGAGCCGGCAAGACCACAATGATGGACGTCGTCACTGGCAAGACCAGACCGAATACCGGCGCCGTGATATTCGACGGCAATTGCACGACCTCGCGCGGCTTGACGAAACACAGATCGCCGAACTCGGCATCGGCCGTAAATTTCAGAAACCGACGGTATTCGACAGCCACAGCGTCTACGACAATTTGGAATTGGCGATGAAAGCCGACCACCACGTGCGTGCCACGCTGTGGTGGCGTGAAAGCGCACCCGAGCGCGATCGCATCGGCGAAATTTTACAGATCACCCGCCTCACCGCCGTGCGCGACCGCCTCGCCGGAAGCTTGTCGCACGGCCAGAAGCAATGGCTCGAGATCGGTATGCTGCTCGCGCAAGACCCCAAGCTCCTCCTCGTCGACGAGCCGGTCGCCGGGATGACCGACGTGGAAACCCACCAGACCGCGGAGTTACTCAAGGAGATCAACCGCGAGCACACCATCGTCGTCGTCGAACATGACATGACCTTCGTGCGCGAGCTCGGCGTCAAGGTCACCTGCCTGCACGAAGGCTCGGTCCTCGCCGAAGGTACGATCGATCAAGTCTCGACCAATGATCGTGTCGTCGAAGTCTATCTCGGGCGATAACGCATGATCATGCGTTGGGAAAGGTTCTGATGCTGGACGCACAATCCATCGATCTGCATTACGGCGCGGCGCAAGCGCTGCGCGGCGTGTCACTCAAAGCCGAACCTGGGAAAGTCACCTGCGTGCTCGGCCGCAATGGCGTCGGCAAAACCAGCCTCCTTGACGCGCTCGCCGGCCAGCAGGCCGTTAGCAAAGGCAAGATCGTCTGGGAAGGCAACGACATTACCGCTTTGCGGCCGCCGGACCGCGCCCGGCGCGGCATTGCATACGTACCACAAGGCCGAGAAATCTTTCCGCTGCTGACAGTTGAGGAAAATCTGCGCACGGGCTTCGCTCCGCTCAAGCGTGACGCACGCAAGGTGCCGGACGACGTGTTTACGTTGTTTCCGGTACTCCAATCGATGCTGCGGCGCCGAGGCGGTGACCTTTCCGGCGGCCAGCAGCAGCAACTGGCGATCGGCCGGGCGCTGGTGATGCAGCCGCGTCTTTTGCTGCTCGACGAGCCGACCGAAGGCATCCAGCCGTCCATCATCAAGGATATCGGCCGGGCCATCAGCTATTTACGCTCGCTCGGCAAGATCGCCATCGTGCTTGTTGAGCAATATCTCGACTTTGCCCGTGAACTCGGCGACCATTTTGTTGTGATGGATCGCGGCGCTATTGTCTATTCTTGCGACCGCGACAACCTGGATGAAGGCGCGCTCAAACAAGCAATGGCGATCTAAAGCCGAATGAATGGCGGGTTCGATGCTGTGGAGCGCCCCGTTCCGCAACGAGGTCTTTGCACGAAATCGCGCGGTCGGACGCGTCGCTTTCAGCGTCGTGGCGGTCCCTGGCGGCTCCAGACGTTCACGTGTCTACGAGGCGGGCTCGCTCCGCGTAAGATTTCCAAACGGCATTAACCAGGACACCCTCGACGCCGTGATCGTCAACACCGCAGGCGGAATGGCCGGTGGCGATGACTTTGGCATCGATATTGACGTCGGACCACACGCCCGGCTGACTGTCACCACTGCGGCTGCGGAAAAAATTTATCGCTCGCTCGGAAGCGATACGGAGGTCGGGGTCAAACTCAAGGTCTCTTCTGGCGGGACGTTGGCATGGCTGCCGCAGGAAACGATCCTGTTCGATCAAATGCGGCTGCGGCGCAGCATCGACATCGACCTCGCCGAAGATAGCCGCCTGCTCCTCGCGGAAGCTGTTGTGTTTGGCCGCTCCGCAATGGGCGAGACTGTTGCGCATGGACACTTCACTGATCGCTGGCGCGTACGCGTCGGGTGGCAAGCTAATCTTTGCCGAGACAGTCCGCCTCGATGGAGAGATCGCACAGCATCTGGCGCAACGCGCCGTCGCCGATGGTAATGTAGCCGTAGCAAGCCTCATCAAATATCCCGGCAATAATGACGATGTTGCCGCAATCCGCGCAGCGACGGATAATTTTTCCGGTGAAGTCGGCGCCTCGGCGTGGAACGGTCTTGCCGTGGCGCGATTCGTCGCTCCTGACGGGGCTGCATTACGCCGCGATCTCGTCGCTGTACTGGCGGCGCTTCACGCCGGGCCACTGCCGCGGCTCTGGGTGAATTGAGGAAAGGTCTATGCAGCTAACACCGCGCGAGAAAGACAAACTACTCATCGCCATGGCTGCCATGGTCGCCCGGCGCCGGCTGGAGCGCGGCGTCAAGCTCAACCATCCGGAGGCCGTGGCCTTGATTTCCGATTTCATCTTCGAGGGCGCGCGCGATGGGCGCAGCGTCGCCGAACTGATGGAAGCCGGCGCCCACGTTATCTCGCGCGCGCAGGTGATGGACGGCATTGCCGAGATGATCCCGGAAATCCAGGTCGAAGCCACTTTCCCCGACGGCACCAAGCTTGTCACGGTGCACGAACCGATCCGATGAGGCACACATGATCCCTGGCGAATATTTCATCGAGCCTGGCGAAATCGAAATCAACAAGGGCCGCAAGACCGTAACACTCACGGTCTCGAACACCGGCGACCGGCCGATCCAGGTCGGCTCGCATTATCATTTCTTTGAGACCAATCCAGCGCTGAAATTCGATCGCAAGAAGGCGCGCGGCATGCGGCTCGATATCGCCGCCGGCACAGCGGTGCGCTTCGAGCCCGGCCAGTCGCGTGACGTCACACTGGTCGCGCTGGCCGGCAAGCGCACCGTCTATGGCTTCCGTCAGGCCATCATGGGCAAGCTCTAGGGGGTCAAGATGGCAGGCAAAATTCCGCGCAGCGTCTATGCCGATATGTTCGGTCCCACCACCGGGGACCGGGTGCGGCTTGCCGATACCGATCTCATTATTGAAGTTGAGAAGGACTTCACCACCTACGGCGAGGAAGTGAAGTTCGGCGGCGGCAAGGTGATTCGCGACGGCATGGGCCAGTCGCAAATCACCAACAGGCAAGGTGCGGTCGATACCGTTATCACCAACGCGCTCATTCTCGATCATTGGGGCATTGTCAAAGCGGACGTCGGCCTCAAGGGCGACCGCATCGCCGCGATCGGCAAGGCCGGCAATCCCGATATCCAGCCCGGGGTCACCATCGTCATCGGCCCCGGAACGGAAGTGATCGCGGGTGAAGGCAAAATCCTCACGGCCGGCGGCTTTGACACGCACATTCATTTCATCTGTCCGCAGCAGATCGAAGAAGCGCTGATGTCGGGTGTCACCTCGATGCTCGGCGGCGGCACCGGCCCAGCCCACGGCACGTTCGCCACCACCTGCACGCCGGGGCCGTTCCATCTAGGCCGGATGATCCAGGCCGCGGACGGATTTCCGATGAACCTCGGCTTTGCCGGCAAAGGCAACGCGTCACGCCCGGCCGCGCTGGAGGAAATGGTCAAGGCTGGCGCCTGCGCGCTGAAGCTGCACGAGGACTGGGGCACCACGCCGGCGGCGATCGATTGCTGCCTGTCGGTGGCTGACGACCATGACGTACAGGTGATGATCCATACCGATACGCTCAACGAATCCGGCTTCGTCGAGGACACGATCAAAGCATTCAAAGGCCGCACTATTCACGCCTTCCATACCGAAGGCGCCGGTGGCGGCCATGCGCCCGACATCATGAAAGTCGCCGGCCTCAAGAACGTCTGCCGTCATCGACCAATCCGACGCGGCCGTTCACCCGCAATACTATCGACGAACATCTCGACATGCTGATGGTGTGCCACCATCTCGATCCGTCGATTGCCGAAGATCTCGCTTTTGCCGAAAGCCGTATCCGGAAGGAAACCATCGCCGCTGAGGATATCCTTCACGATATCGGCGCGCTGTCGATGATGTCGTCGGACTCCCAGGCGATGGGCCGCATCGGTGAAGTGATCATCCGGACCTGGCAAACCGCCGACAAAATGAAAAAACAGCGAGGCCGCCTGAAAGAGGAAAAGGGCGACAACGACAATGCGCGCGCCAAGCGTTATATCGCCAAATACACCATCAATCCGGCGATCGCGCACGGCGTGTCGAAACACATCGGCTCGGTCGAAAAAGGCAAACTCGCCGACTTGGTGCTGTGGTCGCCGGCATTTTTCGGCGTCAAACCGGAGTGCATTATCAAAGGCGGCACCATAGCGGCCGCGCCGATGGGCGATCCGAACGCGTCGATCCCAACCCCTCAGCCGGTACATTACCGGCCGATGTTCGGCGCCTTCGGAAAAGCCGTGACCGCTTCGTCGCTGTTGTTCACGTCGAAAGCCGCCGTGAAAGGCAAATTGCGCGATAAGCTCGGTGTCGAGAAGACATTCGTCGCGGTCGACAATGTGCGCGACGGTATCAGCAAGAAGAGCATGATCCACAACAGCGCCACGCCAAACATCGAGATCGACGCTGAGACCTACGAAGTTCGCGCCGACGGCGAGCTTTTGACTTGCGCGCCCGCCGAAGTGTTGCCGATGGCGCAACGCTATTTCCTGTTTTGATCGGGTCAGCCGAGGTTCGATGCGGGCGACTTCCATCAAGGCGGCTGGCACATGGTCGGGCGAGCCGGCTGACAGTGTCGTTCTCGATTATGACGATCGTCACCGCCGCCGCATTTCGATGAAGGGCACGCGTGGGCTTTCATTCCTACTCGACTTGCCAGATGCCGTCGCCTTGCGCAGCGGTGACGCCTTGGCGCTGGAGGACGGACGCCTGGTCGAGGTGGTCGCCGCGCCGGAACCGCTCCTCGAAATCCGCTGTACCGATCCATTGCATCTCGCCCGCGTCGCTTGGCACCTCGGCAACCGTCATGTGCCGACGCAACTGCTGACCAAGTCGCTACGCATCCGTCGCGATCACGTGCTTGAAGAGATGCTGCGCGGGCTCGGCGCGCGCGTGATCGAGATCGAGGCCCCGTTCGACCCGGAAGGCGGCGCCTACGCCGCGCCGCGACCGCGATCATCACGGGCAGATCATCACGACGGCCATCACCACGGTCATTCCCATCAGCGCCCATGGACACGACCCATGAATGATGAGGCCGTGTCGCGCGACGCGCTGTATCGGCTGATGACCTGGCTGTCGCCGGCCTATCCGGTCGGCGCTTTCTCTTATTCCAGCGGTATCGAATGGGCGGTCGAGGCGGGCGACATCCGCGATGCGGAATCCTTGCGGCATTGGCTGGAAGCAATTCTTGACCGACGGCGCCGGCATGAACGACGGCATCTTCTTCGTGCAGGCGTACAGCGCGATTGCCAATGCGGACGATGCCGCCCTCGCCGAACTCGCGGAGCTATCCGCCGCCTTCGTGCCGACCCGCGAGCGCCATCTCGAAACGATCAACCTGGGCCGCGCCTTCGTCGACGTCACCTGCGCCGCGTGGCCATGCCCTGCGCTCACTCGATTGCAGAAGCTTTGGAGCGGCCCGATCACTTATCCGGTCGCCGTCGGCGTGGCCTGCGCCGGTCACGATATCCCGCTTGCCTCGGCTGCTCCACGCGTTCTTGACCGCGATGACAACCAATTGGATTTCGGCGGGCGTCCGCCTGATCCCGCTCGGCCATACCGAGAGCCAGAAGCTGCTGCGGACGCTGGAGCCGGCGGTAACGCGAACCGCGCAACGCGCGCTTAGAGCAACGATCGACGATCTCGGCAGCGCGACGTTTCGTGCCGACCTCGCAAGCGCGATGCATGAGACGCAATATACGCGTCTGTTTCGAACCTAAAGCAACGGAGATTTGCTCATGCCCAGCCCTAATGGCCCGCTTCGCGTCGGCATCGGCGGCCCGGTCGGGTCCGGCAAGACTGCGCTGATGGATTCGCTGTGCAAGTCCATGCGCGAGATTTACGACATCGCCGCCATCACCAACGACATCTACACCAAATGGGACGCCGAATTTTTGGTGCGATCTGGCTCGCTCGCCGCCGAGCGTATCGTCGGCGTCGAAACCGGCGGCTGCCCACATACCGCCATTCGCGAGGACGCTTCGATGAATCTCGCCGCGGTCGCGGATATGCGGGCGAAGTTTCCTAAACTCGATCTGGTATTGATCGAATCCGGCGGAGACAATCTGGCCGCGACATTTTCGCCGGAACTAGCAGACCTGACGATCTACGTGATCGACGTAGCGGCCGGCGACAAAATCCCATCCAAGGGCGGCCCGGGAATCACCCGCTCCGATCTGCTCGTCATCAACAAGATCGATCTTGCGCCCCATGTCGGGGCCTCTCTGGCGAAAATGGAAACTGATGCAAAGCGGATGCGCGGCGCGCGGCCGTTTGTCATGACCAATCTGCGTCAGGGCAAAGGCCTGCCGACAATCGTGAGTTTCATCGAGACCAAGGGCGGCCTGACAAAGCAGTAGCGCCATGCGCACCACCGCGCTTGACCCTCAGCGGCAGAGCGTGGACTTATAGGACCGCAAGCTTCGGATTTCGCCCGGTCCGGCAATACCGGGCGCGTCCCAATAATAAACAATGACGGCCCCTAACTGTGGGCCAATGTGGGAGGCGGCTCGATGAAGAAAGCCTTGCTCGTAGCGCTTTGCGTCGCTTGGGCCCTATGCGGCGGCGGTCCCGCAAATGCCCAAGTATCGGATTATCCTAACCGGCCGATCAAGGTCGTGATTCCCTTTCCACCTGGCGGCCCGACCGACGGCATGGCGCGCATCATCTCCGAGCGGCTCAACGCCGTGCTCCACCAGCCGATCGTTGTGGAAAATCGCGGCGGCGCCGGCGGCGGAGTCGGTGGCAAATTCGTCGCAGAGGCCGATCCTGACGGCTACACGCTCTTGATGACACCGGGCGGCGCGCTGACCACCGGACCTGCCTTGCATAAGGACCTCGGCTACGATCCGGAAAAGGCGTTCGCGCCGGTCAGTCAGTTGAGCGAGACGCCACTTATCGTCTCGGTCAATCCGGCTCTTCCCATAAAATCAATGGCTGACGTGATCGCCTACGCCAAGGCAAATCCCGGCAAGCTGAACTGGGGCACGCAGGGCATCGGCACCGCACCATCTCTGCTCTGCGAGTTGTTCAAACTCGAGACCGGTGTCAACATTGTGCAGGTGCCCTATCGTGGCACCGGTCCGATGCTGGTCGCGGCGCTCGCCGGTGAGGTTCAGATGATCGCCGACCCGAGCACCACCAGCTTGCCCAACATCAAGGCCGGCAAGCTGCGGCCGATCGCAATTGCCGGGCCTACGCGCGATCCGGAGTTGCCAGATGTGCCAACTGTGATCGAGGAAGGATTCCCGAAGATACAGTCGCCATTCTGGCTCGGTGTAGTGGCCCCGGCCGGCACGCCACCGGCCATCATCAACAAGCTCAACGCTGCGTTCCGTCAAGCCATGAATGATCCGAACGACAGTCCAACATCTCAAAGAACTCGACACATACGTCAAAGTCGGTTCGCCGGAAGACTTTCGCACGATGCTTGCGTCGGAGCTCGCGCTCTGGACTGACGTCGTCAAGACGGCACACATACAAGCGGAATAGCGGGCGTCATGTTCCGTCACAACTCTCCTGCTGAGGCCGAATTCCGCAACGAGGTGCGAACCTGGCTGGAAGCCAACCTTCCGGCCTCGCTGCGCGGGCGCGCGACCCGGCCGCCGCCTGAAGAGTTGATGCCGTGGTACCGCACGCTTTCAAAGAAAGGCTGGGTCGCGCCGCACTGGCCCAAGCAATACGGCGGCATGGGCGCCACGCTTAACGAACAGATCATAATGTCGGAGGAGTTGGCGCAAGTCGGCGCGCCTCAACTCGCGGCACAGGGGCTCAATCACATCGGCCCGATCCTGATCGAATTCGGCAACGAAGAGCAGAAAGCGCAACACCTGCCGCCGATCATCGAAGGTTCGGTAATCTGGGCGCAGGGCTATTCCGAGCCCGGCGCCGGTTCCGATCTGGCGAGCCTGCAAACGCGGGCAACGCTCGACGGCGACCATTTCATCGTGCGCGGACAGAAGATTTGGACCACATGGGGCCATCATTCCGACTGGATGTTCGCGCTGGTCCGCACCGATCCGCAGGCGCAACCGCGTCACGCCGGTATCAGTTTTTTGTTGCTCGATTTGCATAGTCCAGGCGTCAAGGCTCGTCCGATCAAGACCATCGCCGGCGACGACGAATTCAGCGAGGTGTTTTTTGACGACGTCATCGTGCCGGCTAAAAACCTGATTGGAAAAATCAACGATGGCTGGCGCATCGCCAATGCGCTGCTGGGGCACGAGCGGCTTTCTACTTCAAATCCGCAATACGCGATGATGGCGCTCGACCGCATCAAGACCATGGCGCGGGTGTCCGGCGTCATGGCGGACCCAGCGTTCCAGGATCGTCTCGCGGCTGCTTGCATTAACGTAACGGCGCTCTCCGCGTTGTTCAGCCACGCTGTGGAGCTTACCAATCAGAAACAGAGTCCAGGGCCGGAATCCTCGATCATCAAAATATTCGGCTCCGAGCTGCTGCAATCACTCAACGAATTGCTGATCGAAGCGTCGGGCTGCCATGCAACGGCGCTGGAGCCAGTCGCGACCGAGTTTGGCGAAATCGATGTATCGACGTCTTACTTCCAGTCGCGGCGTGTCACCATTTACGGCGGCTCGTCTGAGATCCAACGCAACGTCGTGGCGAAGCGCGTTCTCAACCTGCCGAACAACTGAATGGCGCGATAGGCAATCATGGACCTGCATCTGACTTCCGAGCAGACCTTGTTGCGCGATAGCGCCGCGAAATTCATTGGCGCGGCCGGGCCGAAGGTTGCGCGCGGGTTGCGTCAGAAGGACCCGAGCTTTTCCCGAGCGCGGTTGAAAGAAGCCGGCGAACTTGGCTGGCTCGGCATGCTGGTCCCCGCCTCCGCCGATGGCCTTGGTCTCGGGCTCACAGAGCTTGCGCTGGTGCTGGAGCAGGCCGGACGCGGACTGGTCTGCGAACCGATCGGGTTTGCCGCGATTTCGGCCGCGGCATTGGCGCAAGGGCATGCGCCACATCCGATGCTGGAAAGAGCGATGAGTGGCGAAGCCCTCATCATCCCGGCATTGCAGGAAAATGCCCATGGCACCGACCTGCTCGCACCAAAGACATATGCTTCCGGCACAAATGGATCGCTTCGTCTGACCGGCACAAAGACTTTTGTTTGCGCTGACGGCGCTGAAGGTTTTCTGGTGAGTGCTGGCGGCGGCGACGGACCGGCGCTTTACTACGTGGCACGCGACACGGCCGGTTGCTCGTTGTCAGCGACCAAAACCGTGGACGGCCGCAAGCTTGCAACACTGACACTCGATAACGCGGCAGCGGACTTTATCCCGCCGCGGCAATCGTCACGGAGCGCGATCGAGGCGCTCACTGAGCTCGCGCTGATTGCGCTATCCGCCGAACTGCTCGGGGTGATGGCAAAAGCCCAGGAGATAACCTTCGATTACCTCCGCTTCCGCAAGCAGTTCGGCAAAACGATCGGCAGTTTTCAGGCCCTTCAGCACAAGGCGGTCGACATCTACACCCGGACTGAGGTGTTGCGGTCGCTGCTGTATCAGGTGGCGGCCAACAACGATCCCTATCGCATCGATCCCGCGCTTGCCGTCGCCGTCAAGGCCAAAGCGTCTGAAGATGCGCTGTTCGTCACCCAGGCCTGCATCCAGCTTCACGGCGCGATCGGCTTTACTGACGAGCATGACATAGGCCTTTACTTGAAGCGGGCCATGCTGCTGTCGTCATTGTTTGGCAACGCAGCCGCGCAGCGCCGGCGCTATGTCGAGATTGCGGACCTGATAGAGTAAACCCACAAAATAGAGGCTAGGACATTCGCGCAGCAGGACCGGTTCCGTCCCGCTGAACCGAGGAGAAGTTCATGAGTGAAGAGCAGATGGTCACCTACGAACTGGAGGGCGAGATTGCCCTTGTTGGGCTCAATCGTCCCGACAAGCGCAACTGCTTCAATCCGGTCGTCTCCGAGCAATTGCGCGTGGCCATCGAGCGTGCCGGTCAAGAGGCCAAGTGCGGCATTATTTTCGGTCACGGTGACAATTTCTGTGCCGGTCTCGACCTGCGCTGGGCGGCGGAAAACTGGAAATCCGGCCGCTCGCAACGCCTGCCGTTTCCGTTCAATCGCAACACGTATTTTGAATCGATGGCGCGCGGCAATATTCCATTCATCGCGGCCGTGCATGGCGCCACGCTGGGTGGCGGGCTTGAGACCGCAGCGGCCGCCCATATTCGCGTTGCCGACGAGACGGCTTATTTCGGTTTGCCCGAGGGTACGCGCGGGATTTTCATCGGCGGCGGCGGTTCGGTCCGCGTAGCGCGGCTGATCGGCTCCGCGCGCATGCAGGACATGATGCTCACCGGGCGCGTTCTCAAGGCCGACGAGGCCGAGCGTTACGGCATCGTGCAATATATCGTGCCGAAGGGTGAGCATATCGCCAAGGCCAAAGAACTGGCGCTCAAAATCTGCAAGAACGCGCCACTGTCAAACTTCGCGATCACTAACAGCCTGCCGCGCATCCAGGATCTGAACTACGACGACGGACTCTATTTCGAACGCATGGTGGCGGAATACACCCGCAGCCCGGAGTCGGTCGAGCGGCTCAACCAATTTCTCGATAAGACCGCACCGCGCGTGCGGCCTGACCAAAAGTAGCAATCAAAACTCAGGGAGAGAGTAATGGCTTTGCGCGACCACGCGATCGTGGCCTATGCCGAAACCAAGGTCATGGAGAAAAGCGACCGCGATGTCTTCGTCTTGATCGGCGAGATGCTGGAGTCGCTGCTCGACAGCACAGGTGTCGAAAAGAACGAGATCGATGGCCTCGTGGTTGCAGGAATGACCGGTACAGGGGCTGGTAATATCTTTTGGCCGCAGACTATCGCCGACGAACTGGGCCTCCAGGTCGGATTCTGCGAACAGGTGAACATCGGCGGTTGCTCGGCTGCCGGCTGCGTGGTCCGGGCCGCCGCCGCGATCGAGTACGGGCTGTGCGAGATCGCGTTCCTGTCGTTCTCCGACACCCACGTCATAGAGGACAAGACCGACCACAGCCATACCTACCGCCGCGAATGGACCGACCCCTACGGCCTGATGGGACCGCCGGGCGCGTTTGGTCTGCTCAGCCGCGCGTACGAGTCGAAGTATGGCCTGGACTACCGGATGCTCGGCAAGCTCGCGGTCACCCAGCGCAACCACGCGATCATGAACGAGCACGCCTGCGAAAAACTGCGCGTGCCGATAACCATCGACGATTACCTGAACTCACGCATGATCGCGGATCCAATTCGCCTTCTGGACTGCGTGATGCGGACCGACGGCGGGGCCGGTCTTCTCATGATGAGCCGCAAGAAGGCCAAGGAAAAGGGCCTCACCAAGAACATCATCCCGATCGGCTATGCCGAACTCACCAATTATCTCGGCGGAGAGAATCTCGTCGACGTAACCAAGAGCGGTCACTCGATCTGCGGTGAGAAGGCGCTCAAGCAAGCCGGCCTGGGAATCAAGGACGTGAAGTCCTTCCATCCCTACGACGACTTCATTATCGCCATCATGCTCCAGATGGAGGCGTTCGGCTTCTGCGGGGTCGGCCAGGGAATCCCCTACATCCGCGAGATGAACTTCGACTACAACGGCGACCTGCCACTCAACACCGGTGGCGGACAGATCTCGGCCGGTCAGGCGGCCGGCTCATCGGAAAACCTACTTGAGGCGATACGGCAGTTACGCCGCGAGGCGGGCGAACGGCAGATCAAGGACACCAGCAACGCGCTGGTGACCGGCATCGGCTGGATCAATTATGGACGCAACTGGGGCTCGAGCGCAGCCCTGGTGCTGGTCCCGGAATGAGCGAGGCGATCATGGCCAAAGCATTGAACGACACACTCAGCGTCAAGCGTGCCATCAAGCACTTCGATTTCTCGGAGCCTTATTGGGAGGGCACCAAGAACAAGAAGCTCGTGCTCCAGCGCTGCAAGGTGACCAAGAAGTTTCAGCACTTCCCTCGCCCGGTAAGCATCTTTACCGGGCGGCGGCGCGACATCGAATGGGCCGAGGTGTCCGGCAAAGGCAAGGTGTACTCCTACACCGTCACTGAGCGCGGCACGCCCGCCTTCCGTGGAATGGAGCCCTACGCCGTGGTGAGCGTGACGCTCGATGTGGGTGTCAACTTCATCGCCGACATCGTGAACTGCACGGTAGAGGAGTTGAAGGTCGGTATGGCGGTGAAGCCTTATTGGCATCCGCTCGATGACGGCACCCATCTTCTCATGTTTCAGCCCGACAAGGACGCGAAATGAGCGGAGTGGAAGCCGCGCGCGGTCCTAAAGCCGTCAGCAAGTTCCTGCGCCCGCGATCGGTTGCGATCGTGGGCGCCTCGACACGTCCCGGCAGCGCGGGCTCGGTCATTCTGCAATCGCTGAAACTGAACAAGTTCGGGGGCGACATCCATCTAGTCGGCCGCAGCGACGAGCCCATCGACGGGCGGCCGGTCCTAAAAAGCCCGGAGCAATTGCCGGAAGGCGTCGATCTCGCGGTCTTTACGATCCCGGCCGCCGGTGTGCGTGACGCCATTGCTGCTTGCGCCAAGCGTAAGGTCGGTTCGGCTATGATTTTTGCCGCCGGCTTCGCCGAGGTCGGCGAGCGCGACATGCAAGACGAAGTCGCAAAAACCGCGCGTGATGCCGGGCTCGCGATCGTCGGCCCGAACTGCCTGGGCGTCACTAACAATGTCGACGGCATGATGCTGCATATGCTGTTCGCACGGGAAGCGCGGCAGGGCGTCAAAGGCGGCGTCGCTTTTGTCGGCCAGAGCGGCGGCATGCTCGGCCATTTTCAACGCGCCGCGGATGGACGCGGCACGCCGCTCTCCTATGTGATTTCGACCGGCAACGAGATAGGGCTCGAGTTCCACTGATTTCATCGAGTTTCTGGCCGATGATAGCGCGACCAATGTCATCGTAGTCTACACCGAGCAGGTGCAGCGTCCGCGCGAATTCCTGGCTGCGATCCGCCGCTGCCGCGATGTCGGCAAGCCGGTCGTGCTGATGTTCCCCGGCCGCAGCGAAAAATCGCGCACCGCAGCGAAGTCTCATACCGGCGCGCTGGTTGGCGACTACGCCACCATGAAGACGCAAGTGGAGGACGCGGGCGCGATCGTGGTCGGCACCATGGACGAGATGATGGATCTCTCCGAAATCCTCGTCCGGTTTCCGAAGCCGCCCGCCAAGGGGCCGGGCATCCTCACCGCATCGGGCGCGTTCGTCGGATTGGCCAACGACATGGCCGAGGAACTCGGCATGGAGTTTCCGCAGCTCGATCCGTCAACGCTCAAGATCCTTAGGGACACGCTGCCGGCCTATGGCAATTACGGCAACCCGCTCGACACCACGGCGGGTTTTGCCCCCGCGATGCTGTCGGTTGTGACCAAGGCGCTGATCGACGATCCCAATATCGGCATGGTGCTGATCTCGTTTCCGATCAACACAGGCGTTGTCGTGCAGAATTTCAACAAGGGCATGGAGCACTCCGACAAGCCGAAGGTGATGGTCGTGCTCGGCGATACCTGGCCGCTGGCACCGGATGTCATCGAAGCGGCCAAAGAAAGCCCGGCGATATTCAGCCGATCAACCGATCGTATGATGCGGGCGGTCGCGATCTATACGCGTTATGGCCGCCTGCTTGCGCGTTCACGCGCAGGGGCCGCGTCCGAGCCGATCAAAAATTCACCCAAGCTTGGCAAAGGTACGCAGCCTGAATGGCTCGGCAAAAAGCTTTTGTCCGCAGTCGGCATCCGCGTGCCGGACGGCGATCTCGGCCGCACTGCGGATGAAGCAGCCGTTATCGCAAACCGCATCGGCTATCCGGTGGTGCTGAAGGCCCAAGCTGCCGCCCTCTCCCACAAAACCGAGGCAGGCGGCGTGATGCTTAACCTCTCGGACGAAGCTGCGTTGCGTGCAGCGTGGGACGCCATGATGACCAGCATCAAACGCGCCGCACCCGGCGTAGTGCTCGATGGCGCGCTGGTTGAAAAAATGTCACCGAAAGGCATCGAGCTGATGGTTGGCGCCAAGCGCGATGCGAGTTGGGGTACCGTGCTACTGCTCGGTCTTGGCGGTATCTGGGTTGAAGCGCTGGGCGACGTACAGTTGTTGCCGGGCGGTGCGAGCCAAGAACTGATCCGCGAAGCACTGAGCAAGCTCAGATCGGCCAGACTATTGGCCGGCGTTCGCGGCGCGCCGCCTGCCGATGTGGATGCTGTCGTCCACGTCGTTCGAGCGATCGGGCGCATCATGCAGACCATGCCGGAAGTGACGGAGATCGATGTCAATCCGCTTATGGTCCACGCCAATGGCCAAGGTGCGACAGCGCTTGATGCACTGATCGTGACGGCGTGAGCCGGCGCGGCGCGTAAACTGCGCTATTTCTTGCGGCGGCTCTTTCTTGGCGGCCCAACAAGAAAATATTTCAGAATAAAGGCGCCGTCGCGTGCATCGAGCGGACCGCCGCAATTGCGGCACTCGATCTGCTCATCCAACTTACTGGCCGGCGCCGCTTCCATCCTGACGACTTTATACTCAGCGCTGCAGGCCGGACAATTGAACAAGGATGATGAATGCTCGGTCATGGAACTACCATGCCGCTCCAATATGACAGATTGATGCCACTCTGAGGCAAAAATCTGTCTGCATGACAGCGGAGCTGGCGCCGTCACATACCTGTCGGCAATGCCTGTCACAAAATGTCTGAAATTCGCATTGGATCACGACATGACATTTCCATCGCGTCTCATCGACGGTTATCACGCCTTCACTGAAAGCCGGCTGCCGCTTGAGCGAAGCCGCTACGAAAAACTCGCCGAGACAGGACAACAACCCGAAGTCATGGTGATCTGCTGCTGCGACTCGCGGGTCTCGCCTGAAGTCATCTTCGACGCCCATCCTGGTGAGCTCTTCGTTGTCCGCAACGTCGCCAATTTGGTACCGCCCTATTCGCCGAGCGGGTTTACCCACGGCGTTTCGGCTGCCCTCGAATTTGCCGTGCAAAATCTCAAAGTCCGCTACATCATGGTCATGGGCCATTCACATTGCGGCGGCGTTCGCGCTTTCGTCGAGCACCGGGGTCGGACCGATCCAGGCGATTTTATCGACAATTGGATGTCACTGATTGAACCGGCTGCGCAATCGCTCGAGGACGGCAAGGGTTTGAGCCGCGCCGACTACCTCGCGCAGTTGGAGCGGGGCTCCGTCCTCGCTACGTTGAACAACCTTAAGTCGTTCCCGTGGATCAAAGACCGTGTGCAGGAACAGAAACTGCAATTGCTTGGCGCTTATTTTGACGTCGGCACCGGGGCGTTGGAGATATATAACCCGGATAAGGGTGCGTTCATGCAGATGAGCGTGGAAGCTACCGCAGCTTAGCTTCAGGCGCCGAGCGGTTCGCCGCGATCATTTTGCCGCCGCCGCGAATGCGAGAGTAACCCGCCGCAATGCGGGCATTGTGAAAGCGGGGCCCCATCCGCCACGAGTTCAGCACTGCCTTGGGTCACGGTGATCGTTGTGCGCGATACGGCAACGGCTACTTTCGGATGCCGCTCGCGATAGGCCTTCAGTTGATCGAGAAATCCGACCGTGATCAGGCCCGAGAACAGCGCTAGCGTACCGATCCCGACAATTGAAACGACGCCGCCGAGGATCCTGCCGATCGCCGTGATCGGCACGATATCTCCATAACCGACCGTGGTAATCGTCTCGATCGCCCACCACATCGCGGCGGGAATCGAGGTAAACACGGCAGGCTGCTCTTCGCCTTCGAGCATATACATCAATGAGCCGCTGATCGTTACGGTGAGCAACAGCACAAAAATCAGAGCAGAGATCGATCGCGATTCCTCTCGCAGCACTGCGAACAACAATCCGAACGTGGTCGAGTGCCGGACCAGCTTAAGCATCCGCAACAGCCTGAGCAGACGCAGCACGCGAAGGTCGCCAGCGCCAAAAAATCCGATCACAGCGGGCAATACGGCCACCAGATCGACCAGCGCAAAGAAACTTCGCATGTAGCGAAGCCGGCCCCATAGCGGATCGCGATAGTTCTGGTGGTGGAAATCGACCGATGCCCAGACACGACATACGTATTCAACTGCGAAAAACGCAGTGGCCACTTGCTCGAGCAAGTCGAACGCCGGCGCGAAATGCCGCCTTATCAATTCAACAGATTCAAGAACGACACAGGAGACATTGAGAACGATCAATAGTGCCAGCGCCAGATTGAACGCCCGCGTCAGAGCGCTCCGCGGCTCTTCATCCTCAAAGATGACCGCAAGCTGGTGGCGCACCGAATTGATACTGGCCTCAGACATCGTTCGGCCTTTCTAGTCCAACAGAAAAGTCTAGCGATGCCATGTGAACGATTTTTGATGCGTTCAGGCCGCCCCCCGGCAGGCCTGTGAAACGCTGCAACCTCAGCCGGGTGCGGGCAAAAGCTTCACCGGCTCGGGCGTATCGGGTGTTTGCCCCTTCGGCGAAGTGTAATAGTCCCAGAGCTTCTCATGGCCGAGATATACGAATGGACCGACAACGAAGGCGAAAGCGGACAAACCGGCCGCGGTTGCAACGTCGCGGACCACTACGTAAATCGTCGTAAAATCAATGATGGTGGCGATGGTCCGGAACGTAACAGTCTTGGCGACCGCCCTACTCACCGTAAACCCGACCTGGTCGCCTTTCTTCGCGCCTGCCCACTGCGGCAGCGGAACCTTGAAATCGACGGCAGCATTCTCGTCCGGGCCCAAATAATTCCAGACCGCCTCGTGGCCCAAATAAAACAACGGACCGACAATAAAGCTGAAGGTCGACAAGCCCGCCGCCGTCGTCAGTTCGCCGATGACAATATAGTTGGAGGTAAAATCGAGGGTCGTGACAATGACCCGGAAAGTGATGGTCTTGGCGACCGCCTTCCCGATGCCAACGCGCGCTAACACCGATCCATCGGCTGCGGGCTTGTTCGCTGCCTTCGGCGCGGCTTTGGGCGTTTCATTTCGACGCGTCATTGAATCCAGTATCGGCTTAACCTGCCGCCGCAGCTTGGGCAGGTATTTGGGAGCCAGAAATGCAGCGCCGCCGATCACGAGACCGGGCACCAGCACGGCCTCGATCAAAGCAGCTCCGGCGAGCGCAGTCAGTCCAACCGCGACGTAGCCTTTCATGGCCTATCCCCGATTTTCTGGCGGACGATAGCTCCGGAAGATGACGGTTGTGATATGGCCGTCATATTCATAGCGCAGCGATCCATTTCGACGCGATAAAGATTAAGAGCCCGACCAGGCCGCCGACCAAGGTACCGTTGATGCGGATATATTGCAGGTCCTTGCCCACCTGTAGCTCAAGACGTCGAACCAACTCGGTTGGATCCCAGTTCCGCACCACACGCTCGATATAGCGTCCGATCTCGAGACGATAGGCCAGCAACAGGCGCCGGACCACGGCGCGTATGCGGCGATTAAGCAGCGCTTGCCGCTCCGAGTCTTCCCGCAGCCAGCGGCCCAGGCTGTGCAAAGCATGCTCGGCGCCGCGCGCGATCGTGTCGGCATGAGCCGGCAGGCCCCATTGCAGGCCGCTCTCCAGTTCGGTCCACAGCACCTTGGCCTGCTCGGCGAATAACGGATTGGCCAATAGCTCGGCCTTGATCGCTTCGCCTTGCTTATACATTTCCGGGTCGGAGCCGAGTTGAATGATCAGCTTCTCGACACCTTGTCGCAGCTCAATGCGCCACGGATGCTTCGGATTGCGCATTTCAGTCAACGAGGACAACACGCCGCTCATCACCTTCTCTGCAATCATCTTATCGACCCACTTTGGGACCCACCGTGACGATTGCTGCGCGATCTTGTCGCTGAAATAGTCCTTATTTTCCGCGAGGTAACTTTGGCCATAGTTTATGGCGCTCGCGACCAGTTCCTGCGCCTCGCCTTGCGCCCACACGATGGCCAATAATTTAGATGCCGCAGGCGCAGCGGGGACGCCCGCCAGGACTTGCTGTGAAAGCTTGCCCAAAGTTTCGCCGATCTGTGTGCGCGGAAGCTCGTCCAAGAGCCGCGGCAACAGCAGAGCCAGATAATCTCCAAGGCGCTTCGCGGTTTCCGTGTCGTCAAGCCATTGTGCAATCGATCCGACGATGTCGACGCGGGCAAGACGTTCGCGCATCACCGACGCGGTCAGAAAATTGTTGGTCATGAACCGGCCAAGCGCCATGCCGATGCGCTCTTTGTTATTCGGGACAATGCCAGTGTGCGGAATTGGCAGGCCCAATGGCCTCCGGAATAGCGCAACGACCGCAAACCAGTCGGCACAAGCGCCGACCATGCCAGCCTCGGCGAAGGCGCGAAGATAGGGGATCCAGGCCCAGTCGTACTTGGTCATCGTCGTGGCGATGAAGATCAAGGTCATGAAAACAAGAAGCAGCGTCGCGATCGTGCGCATACGCCGCAGTCCGCGACGCAGCATCGCGGCGCGTTCCTCAATACTGGGTGGCGAAGGCCTGCAAAGTGACGTCATCTCCGGATTGCGGCGCCCGCGGCGGCGGATCTGGCTCCGTCACAGCGTCAGTTCTTGCTGCGACCGACAAGGAGTTTTCCCCTGCTGGCGATACGTGGTGCTTTGATAGGGCGCGTCGCGTATTCATCGTAGAGCCGACGCACAACGTCCACGCCGTATTTGCGTTCAAGCCGCCGAACTACGAAGTGTCCGCGCGCCACCCGCTGGAAATGATTCATGAACATCATGTTGACCGTGGCGCCGCCGACGGCTCCGAGCACCGGCAATGCGCTCGCAGCCGAGCGCTCGGTGACGACAACACTAAATCGTGTTGCGATCTCCGACACCAGGCTGCCAATCACAGGCGCGGAGAGACTGGTGGCGCTGCGCTCAAGAAACAGCGCGGTGGCGTCGGCCGTGAGCCGGCCCAGCAATGCGCGCGAAGCATAATAGCCAAAGTCGGCCCGCGTGCCCGTCTCGCGCGGTGCACCCAGCGCAAAAACCTCGACACAGGCGAGACGCGCTTCGAGCGTCGAGAGGTCCTCGCCTTGATGCCGCGCAATATCCGCTATCGACCGCAGCATGATCGTCGTCGTCACCGGCAGCTCAAGCGGCAGCGCCGCGAGCCCGAAGAAGCCGCTGATCCCGCCGCTCAATCCCGCCAGAACCGAGGCTGCCCGTTGCGCCGGGGGGCCCTTCGATTGCGGTTCGATCGAGCGAATTGCGACATTGAGAGACTTGAGGATCGCGGTTTCGACGATCTTGTTGATCCGCCGGCTGGCTGCCTTCGGCATCAGCCGCATCACACGCGCAATCGGTTTGCCGGCATAGTCGGCAAGTTGAGCCGTAAAATCGTGATTTTCGAGGCTGCGAATAGCGCGGCGCAGCGCCTCTTCTTCGGCGGGGGGAAGGGTAAGCGTCGAGTTCGACCGCTATCATTGATATCGGAGGATCGGCCGAATTCCGTTCAAGCTTGCCAGGATTGCCGACCCGTTGCTGATGAGCGCGGTGATTTCCGGAACAATAAGGCCGCCCGGAAGCGCAAGTCCAAGCGCCAGCGTATTCAATCCGGCAACGATGGCGTAATTCTGGTGAATAAGGCGTACCGCGCCACGCGAGATTTCAACCGCCTTAACGAGTTTCCACAGCGAGTCTTCCATCAGGACCACGTCAGCCGACTCACGCGCCACTTCCGCACCATATTTCATGGCAATGCCGACATCGGCAAAGCTCAGCGCGGGCGAATCATTGATCCCATCGCCAACCATCGCCACCACGTGACCTTCGCGCTGAAACTGTTGAATGACCTCGGCTTTGTCCGCCGGCAGCATGTCGGAGAATTGCCGCGACAGACCGAGCCTTCGGCCCACGGCCCGCGCAGCAACGGCATTGTCTCCAGTCAGCATGACAGTGTTCTTGATACCATTCGCATGCAGGTGCCGGATGATCTCCCGGCTTTCCGGCCGAATCTTGTCGGTGAAAGGGATGAGCCCGGCTAGCGATCCGTCAACCGAAACGTAAATGCAGGAATAGCCCTGCTCATCCAGGTTCGCGCGATCGGTCTCGGCGGCGTGAACGTTGATGCCGCTTTGCTTCATGAAACGCTCATTACCGACATGCAGGTAATAACCGTTCACTTGGCCTTCAACGCCAAGGCCGATCCGGTATTTGGTTTCCTCGCAATAGGGAATATTCGCACCCACCTCATGGGCTTTTTGGCGCAGCGCATGAGCGACCGGATGCTGGAGCTTGGTTTCAGCGGCCGCAGCCAATCCCAGCAAGTGATGGTCGGTAATGCTGCGCTCGTAGCTGATGATGTCGATTACTTCCGGTGAACCATGGGTGAGCGTGCCGGTTTTGTCGAAGATGACAGTGTCGACCTGGGACAGTTTCTCCATGTGCGCGCCGCTCTTGATGATGATGCCGGCGCGCGCCGCGTGGGTCATCGAGGCCAGTACCGCGGTTGGTGCAGCGACGCGGATGCCGGTGCCGTAGTCGACGATCACCAGCGACAGGAAGCGGTTGAAATCTGCACTCACCGCTGCGGTGCCAGCCGCAAGCGCCAGCGTCGGCAACACGAGGCGGTCGGCGAGTTTCTCCGCGTGATTCTGCATGCGGGTATCGCCGATCGGCGCCGACTCGACCAGTTGAGCGATCTGGCCTGCGGTGGTCGCCGTACCAACGCGAATCGCACGGATCGTGAGCTGGCCGTCGCGAATAACGGTTGCGGCGAACACCGGCTCGCCCTTGCCGCGCATCACCGGAAGCCCTTCGCCGGTGATGGTCTTCTGATCGATCATAGCGTGGCCGTCGATGATCTCACCATCCACCGAAATCATGTCACCCGGATAGACGACCACTTCATCGCCGATGACGAGCTCTGAAGCTGGAATTGACTCGACTACGCCATTGCGGATGACCCACGCCGTCTTGGCCTGGAATTCCAGCAGTTCACTCATCGCCTTGCGCTGGCCCGCCGCGGTAAGGTCGCGGATCCAGTCGCCAAGCTTGATCAGCCAAGTGACGATGGCTCCAGCCATCGGGGTGCCATGCAGCAGCGACGCAATGATCGCCAGCGTGTCGAGGAAATCGATGTTGAGCCGGCCTTCACGCCGTAAGACGCGCCATGCCCGCAACGCGATCGGATAACCGTTCCACAGCATCAGCGGCATATTGACAGCGAGGACGAACGGATTTGCGCTGAAAGTAAGTAACAAAGAGAGCGTCGGGAGGCCGAGCGGTGTACTGCGCCAGATCGAGGGCGGCTTTGCCGGACTCATTGCCAACGGCGTACTTGCCTTGGCCGCCGCTTGCCCGACCGGCACGACCAGCTTTTGCAGATCGTCGATACTCATGACCGACAAGCGGCCGAGCATGGCGCGCAACATCACCTCGGACTTGAGGTCATATTCGATGACAAGACTTGCGCAGGTATAATTCAGACGGGCGCTTTTGACGCCGGGCTGCGCTTGCAGCCAAACCAGCGCACCCTCGGCAACAGCCTTCTTTCGGCAAAGTGACGGTAGATGAAGTCGGATGCGTCCAGAAATGAAATGGCGAATTGAGAATTCCATGAGGGCGATTTCCGATTCTTCCAGATCCCGCGTTAGCCCGCCGCCCGCACCGGCGCCAGGTTGGGCTCCTTGCCTTCATTGACGAGGCGCTCTTGCTCGTGGATTTGAATGAAATGATTGACGGTGAAGATAGCGAGCGTGACCCAGACCGGCGTTGCCGCAGTCGCTCCAACCTCGAATACCGTGAGGCCGATAATGCCGACTGCGAAAATGATCTTCAGGTCGACGCTATTGTTGGTCGCGCGCTTGACCTCGTGATCCATTTTTTTCACGAAATCAACGACGGCCCGTGCCGTATGCGAGTGCCGGGCCAGGAATTCAGCTTCAGCCTCGATGCTATTGGTAAGTTTATCGAGTTCCGTGTCCGCGCCATGCATCAGACTGGGCGGGGCGCCATTTGAAGCGCCATGGGTCGTGTTGTGGGTTGCGTGCTGCTCGCGAAATGCACCGTGGAATTCATCGTGGCGGTCGACGTCATAATGCAAGACAACGCTGCCTGTGGTCGGATTAACGATAATTTCCTCGATACCCGGGATGTCGCCGAAGACCTCGCTGATCTGTTTCAACAACTCGGGATTTCCCTTCCCGGCAGGAATCTTCATACGCACCCGTCCGGGCACTTGATGTTCGACTTTGAGATTCATCTTCGACATGGACGTTTTTCTCGGAGAGATCGATAACCAGATCAGCCAACAGAATAATTCCACCTGACCGGGCGACGCCGGTCAGGTGCATTCAGCAGGAGGTCGAGCGGTTAGTTGACCGTAGCTGGCTTGGCCATGGGAGCCACGTCGCCTTCGGCATGAACCTCGGCGGCGATGTCATGGAATTGCTCATGTGCCTCGGCCATCATTTCACGCGTCTTGTGGCCAAGCTTGTAGGCACCGCGAACCGTGGACCTGAGTAACGGGTTCACGGCTTCTCCCATTTTCGGAAAATATTGCGGTAGCCACATGGCCGCGACTCCGAGAACGAGACCGGGGAGCAGCGCCGCCTCAAAAGCAATGGCACCTATTCCCACTACCGCCACCGTCGCAACCGTAGCGACAACGTCGCTGCGGCCGTGATTTTCCGGATTTTCTTGACCTTCTTCTTGCACCATTTCCGGCGCAGCGACGCTCTCGACATGCTCTTCAGCACTTTCGAAACTGCCGTTTCCGTCGACTTTTGCCTTAGCCATCAAACTCTCCACCCTGCCGTAGAATCCAAAAGGGCTAGCGGCCACGCGCGAAAACAGCCGCCAGAGCCCGCTAATGTTGCCCTGCACACTCCCTAAGATTCCCAAGTTTTGTGACACCCTCAACACACTGGGAATAATGTGTTTTTCCAACACCATCCGCCGCTCGCCAAAGGTGGCGCGCCCTCTTCTTAGCCCACTGTTTCAACAGGACTATTCGGCCCGGCTTGCAACTGTCCCGGGCATTAGTCGTTTTTTGCGACTACTTCATTATTCGGAGGCATGACCGCCCCCGTTCAGGGCAAATGGGGAAATCTGACCTTGCGCTGCATATAGGGGGCCTCGTTGGCATGCCTGCCTTACGCGGCCATAGCTCGCGCAATTCCTGTGATCATGTCGGCAATATCCTGCAACCCGTTGGTTCGAGGCGATGCCGCCATGTGGGGTGTGAGGACCACATTGCTGAATGAAAGCAATTCATCATCAGACCGGCCCGGTTCCTCATAGAGGCCATCCATAGCCAGACCGCCGAGATGTCCCGACACCAATCCTTTCAGTAACGCGTCGCGATCGATAATCTCAGGCCGCGATACGTTCACGATGCAGACGCCTCGCTTCATCTGCGCTATTCGCTCACGATTGACGAAACCTTGCGTCGAACTGTCAAGCGGAAGCTGCGGGATGATCCAGTCACTCTCCGCGAGCAGCACTTCCAGGGATCGATACGATGCACCCAGTTCTTTTTCTACCGCAGCCGAAAGCTGCGTTCTTTGGAAATAGAACACTTTCATTCCGAACGCGGCAGCACGAACCGCGATTTCCCGGCCGATCTCACCGAGACCGATGATGCCGATCGCATCGCCGTTGAGTGTCCGCGTTCCGGAGAAACGTCCCCAATTGGCGCCCGGAGTATGCCGCCGGTCAAATGGCCTGTAAGGAAGCTGGCCGGGCGGAAGCTGGTCGACACTGACCAGCCCGCTTAAATCCATGCGCCGCGCGAGCGACAGCATCAACGCAAAGGCGTGTTCGGTGGTCGCAATATTGGCGCGGCGGCGTATCCCGAGCACCTTTACGCCACGCTCCGCGCAGGCAACAGTATCGATGTTGCGAAGAAGCATCCCGAATTTATGGACGACCTTAAGGCGAGGCGCGGCAGCAAGTTCTTCCGCGCCTATCCGCAACGACTCGACGACGACAGCTTCCGCTGCCTCCAGATTGTTCAGAAGCTCAGCCTGAGAGTCCACAAGCCGGACATTGCTTGGGTAAAGCGAACCTGCCGCCTTCTGCACCTTGTCACACCAGCCTTGAAAGTCCGGCAGATCCGGCGACATAAAGTCCGCAAAAGCCTCCCGTCTTTCCCGCGTGGTCTCGGGATCGAGAACCACACCGATCAAGCGTGCCCAAACGTCGTTTTCGACGACCAGTAATGGCGTGCCCGGTTGTTTCATGTGAGTTGCCTAAGTTTGGAAATCAGCGAAGGCGAAGCCGCGTTGGCCGCTTTGTCGTTTGCAAAGACTTCTGATGTTCTATCTTCCGGCGTGGAACGCGTCTTGCCTGCTGTTGAACCGCCACTCTTGAATGAGCCCCAACTGACGTTGGCGAGTTCGCTTGCACACGCAGGAAGTCGAGAAATTTTCGGTGAATGCTTGTCGGCTCCCAATCAGCACGAGTCGCCACGCCATCAACACGGCTGAGATGTGGTGACTGAAATGGCAGAACCGCCAAAGCATTATCGTCGTTGAGCTGCGACTTTACCTGAGACATCAAAGTAAGGCGGTCGGTGCAAGCCAGAATGGCTCGATAAATCTGCATGGACGTGGTTTCAATATTGACCCGGGGCTGCAGCTCTACGCCGATAAACAGCCGCTCCAGGGCCTGCTGACGCGGGGTGCTCGGTCCAGGCATGATCCAATCGTACTTGGACAAATCGTTTAGCGCGATTCCTCTGAGCGCTGACAAGGGATGATCCTTACGGCCGACCACGACGTAGGGATTTGAGAACAATAGTTCCTCTTGCACGTCGGACACCCAATCGGGCCGCCTCAGAACTCCGAAAAGAAAATCAAGCTTGCCGTTACGCAAATCATTCAACAGCACCTCGTAACGACCGTCGATGACCTGCACGCGCGCATTCGGATGAGCCTTGAGCAATTCGTTGATGGCGGCTGAAAGCATTTGATGATTTGAATGCGGGATGTTGCCTATCGCAAGGCGCGAAATGATCACACCCTGCGCGGCATGCATTTCTTCCAAACCATATTCCATTTCGCGTAGCGCCAGTTGAAATCGCCTCGCCAGTTCGTATCCTTGTGCCGTCGTCGTCATACCGCTGGCAGTTCTGCGGTAAAGACTCCGCCGGAGTTCGTGTTCAAGTTCTTTTGCGGAACGGTGCAAGGACGGCTGCGCTATTCCCAGCGAGCGAGCGGCAGCCTCGAAAAATTCACTCTCAGAAACCGCGATCAGACAGCGCAGTTGCGGGTTGGTAAGCTTGTTGATGATTGCATCCACACCCAGCCTGCCAGTAAACGGTGCACCGATTGCGGGCTCACTTAGAGCCGAACGGACATGACCAAAAAAGCGATTGACTCGCGGGAGCAGGATCGCGCCAAGTTCCGTGACGTAGCAACCGGTACGGCGACGCTCAAATAGCCGCACGCGAAGTCTGGCTTCAAGCGCATGCAGTGATTGGGTCAGCGCCGGCTGGGACAGACTCACCTCGCGAGCCCCGCCGCCGATACTTTCCAGACGTGCCACGGCTTCAAACGCTCGTAACTGACGAAGCGAAGGAATGTCGGAAACAACCATGAGGTGAAATCGCCTGCTCGCGAAACCATTGGGATCCCGGCGGTTTATAGCAAAAACTTATGACCCTGTACGGCATTTCGATTAGCCATTGATGGGCGTCGGTGGCAAAGCTGCGGCGCTTTTGGCATAGAGCCCGCGCCAAAGCTGATGCCGCACCGCAATAAACGGCAAATCATAATGAGGGAGAAGCCCATGAAAGCCCAAGCGGGTGAAGCTCGCCGCGCCGGGACCTACTCTCTCCGTCGCATGGTTACGGTATTCAGCACCTTCGCATTTATCGCCGCAGGCGTGATCTCATCGGTAAGCGCGCAAACCGTCGATTATCCGACAAAACCCGTCCGGATCTTCGTGCCCTACGGACCAGGAGGCGTCGGCGACGTCACCATGCGGCTGGTTGCAGACAATCTGAGCCGGAGCCTGAAACAGCAATTCGTGGTCGAAAATCGTCCTGGCGCGGGCGGCATCGTCAACGCGACGACGGTCCTGCACGCCGAGCCTGACGGTTACACGCTCATCGAGATCGGCAACGGTTCCTCGATCAGCACATCGCTATTCCAAAATCTTCCCTTCGATGTACTCACCGATTTCGCGCCGATTTCGGTGACTGGCACCTTTGAGATGCTGCTCGGTATTTCGGACAGTTCACCCTACAAATCACTCAACGACGTCGTCGAGGCGGCAAAGAAGAGCCCGGGCAAGATCAATCTTGGAGCGATCAACCCAGGCAGTACGCAAAATTTGTCCGCCCATCTTTTCGAGCAGGTCACCGGGGCCAAATATACAATCGTCACTTACCGCACCACGCCGGACCTGGTCACTGCTCTGTTGCGCGGCGATGTCGACGTCGGCTTCGATTACTTTGCCGGCCTGCAAAGCGAAATGGGCCCCGGCAAGATAAGGATCTTGGCAACTTCAGGAGAACAACGCGATCCGTTGCTCAAAGATGTTCCGACTGCAAAGGAAAGCGGATTTCCGGACTACATCGTCGTCGGCTGGAATGGACTGGCTGCTCCCGCCAAGGTACGCCCTGAAATCATCAACATTCTGCATGACGGCGTCATCAAAGCCTTGGCCGATCCGGACATCAAAGCCAAAGCTCGCAACCTGGGCATCGATTCAACCGGCAGCACGCCGCAGCAAATGCATGACCGGCTCGCAGCCGACGCCGCCAGATGGCGTGGCGTTATCGACAAGGCTGGAATACCGAAGCAGTGACAATCTTGCGCGCAAATTCTGCTCACCGGGTACCGCCTGCCCGATTAGCCTTCAATCCTCTCGACCAGGTAAAAATGGAAATTCGACATGGTAGATCAACCTCACCTCAAAATCGCAGTCGCGGAATACGGCCATACACGCGCGGTGACATCGGGCGCAATTCCGATCGAGGGCATCATCCCGGACTTTATAAAGGTCGCTCCCATCATCGGTGCTTTTCGCCGTATGGTTCGTGATCTCGAGTTCGACATCTGCGAGATGGCGCCGACCACGTACATGATCGCCCGCGCGCTCGGCTCGCCTTTCATTGCATTGCCGATTTTCCTGATGCGCCGCTTTCATCACGGTGGTTTCGTGGTCCGCCCCGATGCCGGCATCAAGGTGCCCAAGGATCTCGAGGGCAAGAAGGTTGGCGTTCGTGCTTATTCGGTCACCACAGGAGTCTGGACGCGCGGCATTTTCATCAATGAATACGATCTCGATTCCTCAAAGGTGACCTGGGTCGTCGACGACGAAGAGCACGTTACCGCGCTCAAGCTGCCGCCGAATGTGGTACACGCGCCGGAAGGAAAATCGCTCCAGAGCATGATGAAGGCCGGCGAGATTCAAGCCGGATTTTCCGGACCGGCCGGGGTCGGTCGGTCAGGGCCGCCGATCAGCGGCTGGGACAAGGCGGCCGAGGCGGCGGCTGCAGCAGACACCTACCCGGAACTTATCGCCAACGTCGAGCATGTCGAGGCCGACTGGTTTCGCCACAGCGGCATTTATCCGATCCATGGTCTTATCGTCGTAAAGGACGAGGCTATCAGCCGCTATCCCTGGCTTGCGCGCTCGCTGATGGATGCTTTCGTCGCGGCAAAGAAGCCCTATCTCGAAGAGATCAAGAGCGGCAAAGGCGATAGCCCCGAAGACAAGCGTTACCGAAAATTCTTATCGCTTATGGACGACCCGCTGCCTTACGGCATCACGGCCAATCGCCCGAGCATCGAGGCCCTGGTTACCTATAGTCTCCAGCAAAAGCTGATACCGGCGCGCCCGCAACTCGATCGGGTGTTTGTCGATATCGATCCGTAAAGCATTCCTGTAAACCCGAACGCGAGTGAACATTCATGCCTGTCATCGACATCCATCCGCACATCGTTTCGCCTGACACCAAAAAGTATCCGTTGGCGCCGCTCGGCGGGAAGCAATCAACCTGGTCGGAGGAGCGGCCGACCACCTATCAGGACATGATCAAGGCCATGGACGAGGCCGGCGTCGCCAAGTCGGCGCTCGTTCATTCCTCGACGGCCTACGGCTACGACAACAGCTATGTGGCGGATGCGGTCGCGGCGGTGCCGTCGCGATTCACCGCCGTCTATTCGATCGACGTATTGGCGCCCGACGCAATCAAGACATTCGATTATTGGCTTGGGCGCGGCTGCACCGGTATGCGGCTGTTCACTACAGGTTCAACGCTGCCGGACCAAGCGACGTTTTTTGCCGATCCGAAGAGCTACCCGTTCTGGGAACATGCGGCGGCAAAGAACATTCCGGTCTGCATGCAGATGAAGCAGGAAGGCCTGCCACTCCTGCGCCAGATCATGGATCGCTTCCCCAAAGTCACGATCCTCATCGATCACCTGGCGCGCGCGCCCTTCGAAGATGGCCCGCCCTACAGCGCAGCCGCCGAATTCTTCGAACTTGCCAAATACAAACAAGTCTTCCTCAAGATCACGCCATCGAATTGGGGGACAAAGACGTGGGGCAAGGGCGCCCCGGACACGTTCTTCGGTAAAGTGGTCGACACATTCGGCGCCTCACGGGTCGCCTGGGGCTCAAATTTCCCGAATTCGCCCGGCACGCTTAAGGAAATCCTCGGCGCCGCCTACAAGGCGTTCTCTTTCGCCAAAGCCTCGGATCAAGACTGGATTTTCGGTAAGACAGCGCTCACGCTCTATCCCTCTCTGGCCTAGGTACGAAGGAAGCAATCCCATGGCGACTGCCACCAAACTGCACACGATGATGGGGAACTATCCGAACACCGCCCCGCTGAAAAGCGGGACCGTGCGTTCGGATTTGATCGACTACGATTTTGCTGAGGTCAAAGTCGCCAACAATCTGTTCAAGGCGATCGTGCGGGACGCCAAATACGACGTCGCCGAGCTTGCGATCGTCACCTATCTGCAGGCGAAAGCGGCCGGCAAGCCATACATCCTGCTTCCGGCCGTTCTGGTCAGCCGCGGCCAGCATCACACCATCGGCTACAATCCCGAACGCGGTGCGCTCAAGCCGTCCGACCTCAACGGCAAGCGCGTCGGCGTGCGGGCTTACACGGTGACGACTGGAACCTGGGTGCGCGGGATCCTGGCGAGCGATTACGGCGTCGATCTCAACAGCGTCGAGTGGGTCACATTCGAAGACCCGCACGTGGCCGAATATCAAGATCCGGCCGCGATCAAGCGGGCGCCCGAGGGCAAGGAAATCGCAAAGATGCTGCTGGACGGCGAGATTTCGGCGGCAATCCTGGGCGACAAGTTTCCCGATCCACGCCTGAAGCAACTCATTCCCGATGCCGAGGGAGCTGCCAAGAAATGGGCGGAACGCCACCAAGGCATCCCGATCAACCATATGGTTGTGGTGCGTGAAGAGCTGTCCCGGTCGCGGCCCGATGTAGTCAAGGAGGTATTCCGGACGATTTACGAGAGCAAGAAAGCCGCGGGCCTGGCCGATAGCGGTGAGCTCGATCCATACCGCTTTGGCGTCGAAGCTTGCAGGCCGAACCTTGAAATCATCATCGATTATTGCTTCCAGCAGAAACTCATTCCGCGCCGGTTCGCTGTCGATGAGTTGTTCGACGACAACACGCACGCCTTGAGTATCTGAAGGTTTTTCAGGGAGACGAGTCTTGGATGCGGGCCCGCGAGGCGCGCATCCTTGAGTCGCTGATTTACGAAAAATTCAGCGCCTGAACCGGACGCGTTAAACGGCGAAATTTCCGGCTGCCAGCTATCGGGCGTTCGCTGTGCCCACGACCGCCTGGCCGATGCCAAGCGGCTCGGCATCGATCAGGACGAAAGCGACACGCGCCCGCTTTGAGCCGCGATTGGCCCAGGCATGATTGGTGCCGCGCTGAACCATCACATCGCCGGCCTTAAGCTTGACCGTGGACTGATCCATGTCCATGTCGATTTCGCCCTCAAGCACGATCACGTAATCGATCGTCTCCGTGCGATGCATGTGCGGCGCATTGCCGGGCGGAAAGTCAATGATTGCAAACCGCGATCCCTTGGCTGGCGGCGCCGTGCCGAGAATACGCGCACCCATGTCTTCGGCGGCTTCGCCGACCGGAATGGCGGCGGGCGCGCCGTCCGTGCACCAGATCATCGTCGAGACCGTACCTGACTGTGGGTATTTTGCGTTCGTCGCCGGGCCGTCGGTCAGTACCTTGGCAACGTTCGCCTCGTCATGTCCGGTAATGACGCGCCGGATCGGAGGATAGTCGGGCTTTTCCTGGCTCATGGTTATCCTGCGGACAGTTCCTGGAAGTTCATGGGATAGCTGTGTAGCCGGCGTGCACCATTCTCAGTGATGTGCACGGTCTCGGCGAAAACGCAGCCGGTCTTGCCGTCGTGGTATTTCGGATCGAACAGGTCGATGTTGAACGCAAACACCATGTCCTTTTTAAATTCGTCGCCGACAACCTTCAAAGCCTCCTGATCCGCCTTCAGCGCATGATGCCGGTAGCGCGGGTATTCAAGCGAAGCCAGTCCGTGACCGTGAATGCCGGTTTCGCACATGCCGAAGCCGCCATCGTGGATCACGTCACGGACATGATTCAGTGCCGTCGAAATTGGCTTTCCAGGGCCGAAGCCCTTCATACCTTCGTTAAAAGCATTGACGCAGGCTTCGTAGATCCGACGTTGTTCTGGTTCCGGAGCGCCAATGCTGAAGGTGCGCTCGACATGCGTGAAATAGCCACCTGTTTTCGGATGGATCTCGCAAGTAATGAGATCGCCGCGTTCCATCGGCCGCGTCGTCGGGAGCCGGAACGGATGCGGCGGCGGATAACGGTCACAAGCCCACAGAAATAACGTCGGTTCTTCACCGCCATTGGCGATCATGGCTTTCATCATGCTGCCGTAGACTTCCAACTCCTTTACCCCATGCCGCGCGGTGTCGCGGCACGTGCTTAGCATCAGGTCACCCAGGCCTGCCGCCGTTTGCAAGATGTCGAGTTCTTCGGCGCTCTTCACGGTGCGAAGCATTTCAAGCATGTCGCCGAGATTGACCAGATCCGCTTTCGGCATCAGCGCAACGATACGCTCATAAACGCTGTGCGGCAGCCAGCCGTCGGGATCGAGCGGCCCGGCAAGACCGTCCATTCCGATGCGGCCAGCTGTAAGACCAAGTTCGGAGATACGCCCGACCACAGAGTCGGCCCATGTGCCACGCCGCGCCCGGATGTCGGTGACCCAATCCTGGGCTGCGCGCCAGCCATCGAGGAACGTCGGCATCAGGACAAAACAGGTCGGATCGCCATTTTTCGGAAACACCAACACATTGTGCTCCGAATTGCCGCCGACCGGGCACAGATAGCGCGCGTTGGCGATGCAGAAATCCCACATAGCCGGCCAGCCCCATAGCACCAGGCAATCGAGGCCGCGCTTATCCATTTCCTTCCGAACCGCTGCCCAGCGGCGGTCACGTTCAGCCAGCGAAAGACGAGGCAATTCGAGCCGGCTACGCATGATCTTTCTCCGCTTTATGCGCCCTGCGCTTCAATATGCTTCAGCGCATCCAGATAGTCACCGATCGCACGATCAAGATCGTATTGCGGCTTGAACCCAAGCTCGTCGCGCGCACGGCTGATGTCGTAAACGCCGTGCGGCTGATACGGCATGCCGAGGAAATTCAGGCCAGGCCCGATCTGGATATCGGCGCCCTGAAGTTTCTTGCGTAGTACGGCGGCGAAATCGTTGAGAGTGTGCCCCTCGCCACTGCCGATGTTGTACACCCGGCTCGGAATTCGTTCGGCGACGGTTGCAAGAAAAATCCCGAGCGCGGAATCCTTGTTGTAGATGAAGTCGTCCTTGGCCTCTCCGCCGGCCGGATGATGGAACGGCTGGCCCCGGAACGGATTTTCCACGATCTGGCTGGTCACGCCCATTTTGCCGTGGCGTGCTGTCTTGCCCGGACCGTACGTCGTCGCGAACCGCAGCACCGCGACATCGATACCCATATTGTTCGCGTAATATAGCGCCGCCTGTTCGGCCATGAGTTTGGCACTGTCGTAAATGCGCTGAGGATTTTTCGGCATGTCTTCCGGCATCGGCTTGTAATGCGGAGGACCATAGTCGCCGAGAATGGGGCCGTAGACCCCTTTGGCGCTCGTATAGACGACCCGCTTGATATCAAACAGACGCGCGGCCTCGAGCACATTGACGGTGCCCATGACGTTGACCTGAATGCTAAGTGCCGGATTCGCCGCAGATACCGCGCCGACAAAGCCAGCGGCATGCACAATGTGCGTCACCTTGTGACGCTTGATCACGTCGAGCAGCCGTGGCCAGTCCAGAACATCTCCGGATTCGAAATCGATATTCTCCGTAATATCGAAGATGAGGCGGTCGTCCCGATGCCGGGCGTAGATGATCGGCCGGTGTCCTTCCTGGACGAATTTCCGGCTGGTTTCGGCACCGATTACGCCCATGCCGCCGGTAATAAGAACCTTCATCGGACACACTCCCCTTGCGGCGTTCTTATTAACTCTTGAGTTAATTAGAAATAACGCTATGGCATTGTCAAGCATTGGCAGGAACGGGCGCCATCGACCACAATGGGCAGAAATCGCGCGCGCCAGAGCCATGAAAACTGACCAGGGAATCTCCCCGTCTTCAGCGGGCTCACGGCGGAATCGCCATACACTGGCTTCCACCAAGCCAAAGCGCCCCGCGAAAATTCGCCGACGCAACGCCGCTATAACCCGCGCGCGTATTCTCGACGCAGCCAAGCACGAATTTGCCGCGCGAGGCCTCAAAGATGGGCGCATAGAGGACGTTGCAAAGCGCGCCCGCGCAAACCGCCGCATGATCTACTACTACTTCGGCAGCAAAGACGCTCTTTACCTTGCGGCACTGGAGAGTGTTTACGCCGAGCTCATGGATGAAGAGCGCAAGGTCGACGTCGACAACCTAGACCCTGTCGATGCCATTACCGAGATTGTCCGGCTCAAGATCGAGCACTACGTGCAGCATCCGGAGTTTATTTCATTCCTGAATATGGAAAATCTTTACGGCGCGAAGCATCTCAGGCATTCCAACCGGATCGCGGATTTCAAGGCTCCCCTCACCGACATCCTCGCTCGCGTACTGAAACGCGGACAGCGCAGTGGCCTGTTTCGGAGCGATATCGATCCTGTCGACCTCTACATCTCGGTTTGTGCGCTCGGCTACCTCTATTTCTCCAACAAACATACATTTGGTGTCATTTTCGGGCGCGACCTGACGGCACCACCGGCCGTAAAGCGGAGAAAGGGTACGATAACGGATATGATCATGCGCTATTTGCGCGTGTCCGAAATAGACAGTTGAAAACGCCTCGTTTCCGTCAGCCGACAGGCCGGACTTAAAATGAACTCGTTCTATGCCGCTTCCAGCGGCGCCGAGTTTGCATCATAGGCGTAGACCCAATCCGCATTGCCACCCTCTTTGAGCCACTCATTGCCGCGTGAACCGATCTGCACCCGTGCGGTCCGTGCCTTACGCGAATTTTCATACCGCTTGAGCGCATCGCCGATGTTCGGCTCGGCCGCTCCGTCGAACGCCCTGCCAAGAACCACGGCATCCTCGATCGCCATGCAGGCGCCCTGCGCCATGAAAGGCACCATGGGGTGACAGGCGTCACCAAGCAGCGTCACGCGGCCTTCGGACCACACGGGCAACGGATCGCGGATGTACAGCGCGGATTTGGTCACGTTGTCACACGCAGCGAGCAACGCACGGGCCTCGGGATGGAACGCGGCATAGGTTCTGCGCAGCTCTTCCACGTCACCCGGCATCGTCCACGATTCATGCAACCAATCCGTCTGTGGAGTCGTCGCGAAAACAAAGGTCTCGCGTCCCCGATTAAGCGGAAACGTGACGATCTGCATATCGGGGGTGGGCCCCCACCACTTGGTGAACGCGTCAAGATTCGGCAGCGAAAGTTTTCTGCGGTCGACAACCGAACGGTATGACACGAGCCCAGTGAATTGCGGTTGATCGGGTCCGAACAAGGTCTTACGCACGAGCGAGTGAATTCCGTCCGATCCGATAAGAACGTCGAATTCATGCGCGGCGCCGTTAGTGAAGCGTACTCTCGGCTTCTCTTCGAGATTATCGATTGCTTCGGCTCGATGGCCAAGCTTGATGGCTTCTTGCGACAATTGCAGACGTAAAGCGTTGAGGAGATCGGCGCGATGGACCGTAAGCTGTGGCGCGCCATATCTATCTTCGGCGGCGTCAGACATTTCGAGTTTGGATGTGACTTCGCCGGTGTCCCACATCCGGCTGATGCGATGGGTCGGACGGGCAGCTGTCTCCTTAAGCTGCTGCACGACGCCCAAGCTGCCGAGTGCGCGCACCGCGTTGGGCGTCAGATTGATATCGGCGCCGACCCGCTGATAATTGGCGGTTTGCTCGTAGACTTCGGCTTCATGCCCGGCCTTGCGCAAGGCGATAGCCGCCGCCATGCCGCCAACACCGCCGCCGCAGATCCCGATTCTCAATTGCGCCATAACTAACCCCGTACCGTCTTATATTCAGTGCAAGGAAAAGCCGCCGTCGACTGCCAGCGTCTGACCCGTGATGAATTTTGCATCGTCGGACAGGAGAAACGCCACGGCGCCGTCAAGATCGTCCGGCTGCTGCGTGCGTTTCAGGATTGTGCGCTCGGCATAGTCGTTCCAGCGCGCCTGCGGAATTTCCTTTGTTGCCTCGACCGCTGTCAGCCCTGGCAAGAGGCAGTTGACCCTAATCGCCCGCGATCCTAGTTCGCGTGCTAGTGAGCGCGTCATTCCGACAATCGCGGATTTACTGGTGACATAATGGAGAAGCCGCGGTGCGCCCCAGTAGATCGTGTCGGAAGAAATGGTGACGATCGCTCCGCCGTCGCGCATCAAGGGACCGATAGCGCGCACGGTGAGCCAAGTACCGCGCACATTGATGGCCATCATCCGGTCCCAGACTTCCGGCGTGATCTCGTCATAAGTCTTGCCGCCGACGTTATTTGCCCAGCCGGCATTGGCAACGAGCCCGTAGATGCCGTCGCAGTTTTCCGCTGCCGCTTTGGCCATCGCTGCAACTGATGCTTCGGAAGAGATATCGGTTTCGATGAAACGCGCCTCAATGCCCGCCGCGGTCAAACTGCGTTCGGCTTCAGCGCCGAGCCCGCGATCAATCTCGGCGACAACAATGCTCGCACCTTCGCGCCCGAGCCGCTCGGCGAAAGCAAGACCAAGCCCGCGCCCCGCCCCGGTTATTACAATTCGCTTGCCGGAGAATCTTTTTGTCATGGGGATATCCGCCGGTCAGATGCGCTCGCCTTCAGCGGCGACGGCATATTGAAAAAAATCTCTCTGTCCGCGGCCGTAAAGCGTGACCGACGCCCCGCCACCGGCACGGCCGGAAAACGGTTCCCCATCCATGTGATCGTACCCGACAAATCCGACGTCCCCTTCAAGCGCAAGATCAATCTTGGCGCCCAATGATGGAACCAAGATCTGCTCATCCGAAACGCGGACATTGAGCCCGGAAGTAACGTCGAGAAATCCACGATCCGCCGGCCTAATATCGAAGGTCTCGCCGGTGCCGAGCGAATGAACGCATACCGGGCAGCGCCCGGTCCGCCGCCGATGCGCTTCCACCACGATTATGCGCCTGATTTCAGGCTGCATGGCACGACCCGGATTTGCAATGCCGTATGCTACGCATGGCCGCGGCCGCTTTGATCGACAGAGGAAACCTGCCGCCGCGTCTTGCCGTCGATGCCGCCGACAATCGCCCACTCGGCGAACAATTCGGGCTTGCGCTCATGCGTTCCCGGTTTCCAGTCTTCGGTGCAGTAGTCCTCGTCGGCGTAATACTCGAGCGGCGCTGCCAGAGGATTCTCGAAGTACCAGAAGTAAGCCGACGAAATTGGATGACGTCCCGGACCAATCTCGGTCTTCCAGCCCTTCTTGCTCATCGCGATGCCGCCGCCGATAACTTCGTGGATGTCCGTCACCGTGAAAGCGACGTGATTGACGCCGGCTTTGCCGGGACGATTGAGCATGAAGAGGTTGTGGTGATCGCCAACACGCTGGCAGCGCGTGAATACACCATGCCCAGGGTACTCATCGCTGATCGAGAAACCTAGCTTTTCCGTGTAGAAAGCCCGCATCGCCGCAAAATCCGAGGCGAACATGACCACGTGTCCGATATTGATCGGATGTGCACGCTCGTAGACCGGCGAGCGCTGATTGACCCGCTGGTGCGAACCAGGCGCATTCGGCGCCGTCGGCTTGACGGTGATCGGTGTGCGCTTAGAGACGCGAAACGCGATGCTCATGCCGTTGGGATCGGTTACCCGGGCCAGACCGTCGGCGCCGATGCGGAAGCTCGCGACATCGCGCACCGCATCAACGGTCTTTTTCAGCTCCTGCTCGTTGGCGGCGCCCCAGATGACTTCGCGCACCGTGTTGCCGGCTTCGATCGGCGGTGGCAGATCGCTCGCATCCTTGGGCCTGACGATCACCTCGGCGCCGTCGCGGGTGCGATAGACAAGTCTGTCGGCTGTGGCCGACACTTCAGATACGCCCCAATCGTCAAGGAAGCGCTTTGCTTCGGCCACATCGCCGACGCCGAATACGACAGCATCAATACCCGTAAGCGCCATCACGCGTCTCCATCGAAACAGACCAGATCTTCAGATGATTACAACCGGCACGCCTTACGCCGTCAGCGTTTGACCTTCGCCAGCGGATGATCCGGTGGGTAGGTCGGCGTAACCGGCTTCGGTGAACCGATCATCACCATCATGATCGCCTCTTCCTCACCGATATTCATCTCGCCGCGATAGACGCCAGGGGGGACCGATACGCAGTCCCGCTCGCCGAGAACCGCTTCCCAGCGTTCGCCATCCTTCTCGGTGATCACTTTGATCTTGCCGCGCAGAACGAAGAACACCTCCTCGGCGTCGGTATGAAGGTGCAACGGACCTTCGGCGCCGACAGGCAGGATCATATTCGATAACGTGAAATGCTCGGCCGGAACTACCGCGGTGTCGTTCGCGACCCCGGTGCCGCCGGTCCCAATAAAGCGCTTCTGCGCGCGACGATATTTCGGGTCGAAGTCGGCCTGGAATTTAAGCGCGTTCCAGTCATAGTTACGATCCGCGACGCGGGCGACGCGGCTGTTCATCCAATCGGCGTAGCTTGCACCGTCAGGCCGGTCCCAGGAACGTCTCGGCTCTTTGCGGGTCACATCATCCATTTTGCTCTCCTGCTCTCACTGTCGTTTTGAGTTGATTTATCCGGCTGATCGTCGGCCGTGCTGCAAGTTTTGTACATCGGCCATCTGAACAGGCTCGGTTTGCTGCCCGAGATCGCGCGATATCGCCGCTGCCGTCGCCAGGACCTCGGCTCTCAGCGGACCGTTTAGCTCCACCTCGTTGGCCAACAACGCGACCGCCGAAACATTGATGGCGGCGACAGTTCGGCCCGACACGTCACGGATCGGCGCGGCGACGCTGGCAACGCCAGGCTCATAGCCGGAGTTCTGCACCACGATTCCTTCGGCGCGATCGGCTGCGATCTGCTTCAGCAATTCAGCGATGTCCAAATAAGGAGAAAGGTTGAATGACCTGTTCAGATCCTGGCTATAGAGGTCCCGGATCTCTTGATCGGACAGGCTCGACAAAAGGATGCGGCCCATGGTCGTAGCGTGCGCCGGCAGGCGCGTTCCAACATGGACGATGCTGGCGATCGAGCGCCGCGTCGCAACGCGTGCCACATAGACGACATCGCGGCCATGCAACTCGCCGAGATGTGCCGACCAGCCGGTACGGTCGCGAAGGCGAATAAGGTGGGACATCGCCACATCAATAATGTCGCGCGATGCAAGGTACCCGTAGCCAAGCGCAAGCACCTGAGGCCCAAGCGCGTAGTTCTTGCTCTGCGAGTCGTATTCCACGAACCCGAGATGCTCGAGGGTATATAGCAGGCGATATGCAGAAGAGCGCGTTGTGCCGAGTGACGCGGCGACTTCCGAAAGCGTGAGCTTGCTGCTCTCGCGCGACAGCGTGCCAAGAATCTTGAGCCCTCGGATCAAGGCGGGGACGAGGTAACGCTCGTCCGGGCCGCTCTCGACGTCAGCCAATACCGCTTGGTTCTTCACAGTTGCCATATCAGCCCTGAAGTGTTTATTATGCGAAACTATGTATCGTATAATAAACGAGAGTGAGCTCCGTCAATAGGAGCCAGTGGGTTGTTGGTGGCGATTCAACGATCCCCAGCTATGCAAAAATAAGAGAGGTTATGAAGTGACATAGAGATTGACGAAATTATTAACCAGTGGTTAATTGTGTACTATACGAACATCAAGTTCATATGTGAACTATATATGACTCGCACAAACCACACTCAAATGAAGCGCGGCATTGCTCGGGGCATTGGCTATTTGCGACGCCCGGGCAGCACGGACCATAAGCTGGTGCTGCTTCATGGCGTTGGCAGCAATGCAGGCAGCTTCGCCGCTTTGCTTGCGGCATTGCCTGAAACAATCGATGCGATCGCATGGGATGCACCTGGCTATGGGCAATCCACGCCGCTCGATGTCGCCACCCCCTCCCCGCGCGACTACGCGGATACGCTGGCGAAATTCCTCGATACGCTAGACCTCTCGTCCGTGGCTCTCGCCGGGCATTCCCTCGGCGCGCTGTTTGCGGCGAGTTTTGCCAGATACTATCCGGTCCGCGTTAGCGCGCTCGCGTTGATTTCGCCGGCATTGGGCTATGGAGTGGCGCCGGGCGCGGCACTACCCGATGGCGTACAATCGCGCATCGACGAAATCCGCGAACTCGGTCCAGCGGCTTTTGCAAAGAAGCGTGCCGCGCGCCTGGTCGGCGATCCGCAGGCTCGGCCGGAAATCGTCGCCGCCGTTCAGGAAGCGATGGGCTCGGTGAATCCTGCTGGATACGTTCAAGCCGTTCATGCTCTAGGCGCCGGGCAATTGTTATTGGATGCGGCAACGGTCACCGTTCCGTCGCTCGTTGCGGTTGGCGCGCTCGACCAGATTACGCCACCGAAAAATGCCCGTTCGGTCTATGAGACGCTTGCCAACGCTGTTGGCTATCATGAAATCCCGAACGCTGGGCATGCGCTTCCGCAGGAAGAGGCCGCGGCGCTTGCGTATGTTCTCGCCAAAATAGTTGCGAGCCCTGCCCATGTCTGAGACCACGCTGCCTGAAATCCCGACAAACGGTGAGTCGGACGAGCTTTACGCCTCGCCGCCGGTACAACGCGTTGCACGGCTGTTGCGCCGTATCGCCGAAGGCGATGCCGTCACGAATATGGCCCGCACAGCGCGCGAACTCGGAATCAATCGGACCACGCTGCTGCGCCTGTTGCATGCTCTCGAAGCCGAGCGGTTCATTGAACCCCGCGCTGAGCGGAACGGATGGCGGATAGGCGTCGGCCTCATCACCCTGACCGCGCAGGCATTCTTCTCCGACGATTTGATACAAACCGCGGTTCCCGCTCTGACGCGTCTTGCCGAAACCCTGACACTATCGGCGCATCTCGGTGTGCTCGACGGCCGCGAGATCGTCTACCTGGTGCGCCGCGTGCCGGACCATGCTTTTGCCAGCAACATCAGGGTCGGCAGCAGGCTTCCGGCCCACGCAGCAAATATGGGACGGATCATTCTGGCTCATCTGCCCGCTGAGCGGGTCGAGCGTCTTTATTCAGGCATCGATCTGTGGCCGGTCACACCTCAAACTGCAGTCACGCCCTTGCAGCTTCGCGCCCAGCTCGACATCGATCGCGCCAAGGGCCTCGCCTGGAGCGACGGCAACTACGAAGCCAACATTAGTTCGGTCGCGGCCGTGATTTTCGATGCGACCAACGCGCCAGTGGCAGCGATCAATGTAACCGGTCAATTGGCACAGTTCGAAGGCGAAGAGCGGCGGGCCCAGATTGGCGCTGCAGTCGCGGAGGCGGCATCAGAAATCTCACTGCGGCTCGGATGGTACAGCGCTCAGAGCAGCAACGCCGTGAACCATAAAGCATGGCAGCCAAACGAAACGTCCAACCGCAACCGGCGAGAACCGTCGTGGACCTAGGCCTTAAAAACAGCATCGCCGTTGTCACCGGTGGCAGTTCCGGCATTGGGCTCGCTACGGCCAAATATCTGCTGGCTGATGGTGCACGGGTCGCTATCTGTGGCCGCGACGCTGCTCGCCTCGCCGCCGCAAAACAGCAGCTCGGCTCGCCAGGCTCTGATGTCTTGCTCGCCGAACCCTGCAACGTGCTCGACTCGGACGCCGTGAAAGCCTTTGCGCAGAAAGTCGCACAGTGGAGCGGCGGCCGCGTCGATCTACTCATCAATAACGCCGGCCAGGGGCGGGTTTCGACCTTCGCCAATACCAGCGACGCCCAATGGCGTGAGGAACTGGATCTGAAGTTCTTCAGTCAGATCCTGCCGATCCGGGCATTTCTTCCACTTCTGGAAAAGAGCGAACAGCCGGCCATCGTCGCAGTCAATTCCTTATTATCGATGCAACCCGAGCCCCACATGGTTTGCACGTCGGCAGCGCGCGCGGGAGTACAGAATCTGCTGAAATCGCTTGCGGCTGAGTTTGCGCCGCGTATTCGGGTCAACTCGGTTTTGCTCGGTCTGGTAAACTCCGGACAATGGCAACGCCGTTTCGAAGTACGCCAAAATCAGGCGCAGTCGCGATCCGAATGGATGAGCGAACTTGCCGGCGAGAAGAAAATTCCGCTCGGACGGCTTGGCGACCCGGACGAACCGGCGCGCGCCATCGTTTTCCTCGGCTCGCGGGCAGCGAGCTACATCACCGGCGCCAGCCTCGAAATATCCGGCGGCGTCTCACGTTATATTTGAGCGAAGGATCGCGCGATGAACCAGGAAGTCATGACCCGAAAGCGGATCGAAGCGCCATCAAGACCGCCCCGGTCACCGAGCCAGTCGGCGATGCAATCGCGAGCGCGCTCGCCGATATGGGCGTAACGACGGTTTTTGGCGTTATCTCGATCCACAACATGCCGATACTGGATGCGCTCGGGCGGCAAGGCAGAATCCGCTTCGTTCCAGCGCGCGGCGAGGCCGGCGCGATGAATATGGCTGATGCCTATGCGCGCGTGTCGCGCTCGCTTGGCGTCGTCATCACTAGCACTGGTACCGCCGCGGGCAATGCGGCCGGTTCGCAAGTCGAAGCACTGACGGCTGGTTCTCCAGTTCTGCACATCACCACGCAAGTCGATCGCGAGTTCATGGATCGCGATCGCGCCGCAATTCACGACGTGCCGCGCCAGCCGGACATGCTCAAAGCGGTCAGCAAACATTATATACGCGCCTGGGAGCCGGTCGGTGCCGTCGATGCACTACTGGAAGCTGCCGCCGCCGCACTCACGCCTCCGACTGGCCCCGTGACTTTCGAAATCCCGGTCGACGTGCAGCGCCTCAGGATCATTCGGCGCAAAGTAGCCGGCCTGCCCGCAATCACACTGCGCACCCCCGATCCGTCCCGGCTCGATGCGCTCGCGGACATGGTGCGCCAGGCCAAGCGGCCAATGCTGTGGCTTGGCGGCGGCGCCCGCGGCGCTGCGGAAGCCGCCACCGCATTGGCCGAACGCGGCTTCGGGGTCGTGACCAGCACGAACGGCCGCGCCGTGGTGCCGGAGGGGCACGCTTACAGTCTCGGCGCCTTCAATATGACGCGCGAAGCTGAAGAGATTTACGCCAAGTCCGATTTGATGATCGTTATCGGGTCGCGACTGCGCGGCAACGAAACCCAGAACAACAAGATGAAACTGCCGCGGTTGGTGCAGATCGACGCCGATCCGCTTCAAGCCGGCCGTAATTATCCGGTGGACCTGTTCATAGCCGCTGATGCACGGCTTGCCCTTGAAGGCCTGCTGGCGCGCCTGCCGGAGAATCTCAATACCGACGCGACATTCCTCTCGGAGATCAGCGCGGCCCGGATTCGTTCCGAGGCGGCGCTGGTCAAGACGCTCGGCCCCTATGTGCCGCTGGCACAGTTGCTCAGTCGGCATACGCAGCAGAACGGGCATCCGTGGGTGCGCGATGTCACCATCTCCAACAGTACATTCGGTAATCGCTATGTCCGCCTCGCCGAGCCACGCCTTGGCGTCCATGCGCTCGGCGGCGGTATCGGACAGGGCATTGCCATGGGTATCGGCGCGGCGATGGCCGGCGTCGACGCCAAGACCATCACGCTCCTCGGCGACGGTGGTTCGCAGCTGATGATCGGCGAGCTTGCGACAGCCGTCAATTCCAGCGCGAACGTGGTTTTCCTGATGATGAATGACCGCGGCTATGGCGTCATCCGCAACATCCAGGATGCGCAATACAGCGGCCGCAGGGTCTATGCCGACATCCTGACCCCGGATTTCTCGCTGGTTTGCAAAGCCGTCGGCCTGCCGCACGAACACGTCACCAAGATCGGCGATTTCGACGCCGCGCTCGACCGCGCGCTTGCGACGTCCGGACCCCGCATGATCGAGATCGACATGGTCGCGATCGGCCCGTTCAGCCAGAGCTTTGCCGGTCCGCCCGCTGGCGCAGCCGGCCAACCGACATAAGAGGCGTGGTATGGCCGCCGAGGTTGCAACGCTGGAACCACCGTCAGGCGAGGAAGTCGTCCGCGTCGCCCAGACGTCGGCAACTCTTCCGGTAAGGCTGCGGAGAATGACCTGGGAAGCGGATGGTGTCATCTCGCTGGAGCTTGCGGCACCTGACGGCAGCTCATTGCCGCCGTTCGAGCCAGGCTCGCATGTCGATCTGCATTTGCCGAGCGGCACCATGCGGCAATATTCGCTGTGCAGTGATCCCGCCGATCGCTCGGGCTATAGGGTCGCGATCCGCGCGGTGAGCGGTGGTCTCTCCTCGCAATTCGTGCACCGCAAGCTTCGCCCGGGCGAGATGCTGGCGGTCAGCCCGCCGCGCAACAACTTTCCACTGGTTGAAGCAAAGAACTATATTTTTGTCGCCGGCGGCATCGGCATTACGCCGCTCATGCCGATGATGAGGGAAGCGTCGGCACGCAAGAGCTCATGGACCCTGCTCTATTGCAACCGCAGCGACGATGCGGCACCATTTTTGAATGAGATCCGCGCGCTTGGCGGCGAGGTCTCGCTGCACAGTACCGCCTTGGGCACCAGGCTGGACGTGATGCAAAAGCTCGGCACGGTTCGACCCGAAACCGCAGTTTATTGCTGCGGGCCGGAGCGTCTGATGCTTGCGGTCGAAGAAGCTACCGCCGGCTGGCCCGAAGGCAGCGTTCATTTCGAATGGTTCGCCCCGCGCAGCCGCCCCGCAGATGAAAGCTCCGGAGGTTTCGAGGCCGTGTGCCAGACATCCGGGATCACTGTCACGGTGCCGCCGGACAAGTCGCTGTTGACTGCGCTTAACGATGCGGGAATCCCGGTGCCGTGCTCCTGTCAGCAAGGCATCTGCGGTACTTGCGAGGTGCACGTGCTGGGCGGCGAAGTCGATCATCGCGACAGCATCTTGTCGCAGACCGAACGGGCGACCAATGAGACGATGATGACCTGCGTCTCCCGCGCGCGGTCCCCGCGCCTCGTACTCGACATATGAGGACGCCAAATGGATGAGTTTTTAGAAAGCTTATGCAACTGCCTGCGAAACAAATCTGAAACTCACGTGTAAAGACGCGGAGGAACTGATGGCTATCTATCAACCCCCATATCTTGATCCGCACCAGACGCGGCTGCACGAACCAACCGTCTGGCAGCGAGAACTCGCCAACGCCATCGAAGGCGTATTCGCCAAAGGCGCAAGCGAGCTGGATGAACTGGTCGAAGGGCTCAACGGATCAAGGGTGCGGCCGCCAAACGGCGGCGATTGGACAGAAGAGAACCTCCGCGGCGTTTTGCGCGAATTGGGAGCCTGAGCGATGTCCACTGTCACGCTGAACAATCCTCGCACTGCCGCCGCTGCCGCCGGTCCCACAGACCAGCAGGTGCAATCCTATCTACGCACCGGTCTGCGCAATCGATGGTGGCCGATCCTGCCGTCGCGCTTCGTCGAAGCCGGCGGCAAGCCGGTCGGTCTCGTCAGACTGGGCGATCCGATTGTGCTCTGGCGCGATGCCAAGGGTACTATCCACGTGCAAGCCGATCGTTGCCCGCATCGCGCGGTGCCGCTGTCACGCGGCATCAACGAGGGCGACCGGCTACGCTGCAATTATCATGGCGTCGAAGTCGGTCCGGACGGCCGGGTGCTCAAAGTACCGGGCCAGCCCGGATGCCCGCTCGAGGGCAAAAAGGCTGTGAAGACCTATCCGTCGTGCGAAGTCGCGGATGCGATCTTTGTTTGGTTTGGCGACGCGTTGCATGAGGAAGCTCCGGAATTTGTACCGCCGCCGCAACTGGCCGGCGGCGAATACTCGCAATTCCTCTGCTACGCCGATTGGGAAATGGCATGGCGTTATTGCTACGACAATCTGATGGATCCCATGCACGGTACGTTCCTGCATTCCAATTCGCACACGATGTATCAGGGCGATACTAAAGCGCACTTCGTTACGCGCGATACGCCGCACGGCTTCTTCTTTGAGAAGGATGGACAGCGCAACGTTAACTTCGACTGGAGCGAATTGGTCGACGACGGCGCGCTTTTTGTGCGGCTGGAAATTCCTTATCCGCCCTCCGGCGGGCCTGGCGGCAATTTCGGCATTATCTCCTTCGCCACGCCAGTTGATGAAAACAATATGGCCGGCTTTTTCTGGCGGGTCCGCAAGGTTAGCGGCTGGCAGCGCGACGCCTGGCGGTTTCTTTACCGCACCAACCTTGAGCCACGTCATTGGGCTGTGCTGGAACAGGATCGCGAAATTCTCTCCGGGGTTCGTCCCGGCCTGGAGAAATTCGAGATGCTCTATCAACACGACGCCGGCGTGATCAGAATGCGCCGTTACCTGGCTCAACAAGCGCGCAACCAGCTCGTCGATCTGGCGATGGCGGGCAAATTCGATCTGGCAAAGTAACGCGAAAAAACACCAGAGGGTGTCAACAGGATTGGGGTGCGACGATGTCTTCGATAACAACACAGCAAGCGGGCGATGGAGTGCAGAGTACCGAGCTAACGCCGCAAGCACGGCGAGCAATTTGGGGGGCGTTCCTCGGCTTCTTCGTCGACAACTATGACATCTTCCTTCCCGTCATCGCGCTGGCTCCCGCAATCGCCTATTTCATTCCCAAGACAATTTCTCCGACCATGGCTTCGATCGCTTCGGCGATGATTTTTGCGACAACGCTGATCGGTAGACCACTCGGCGCTTTCATATTCGGCCACTTCGCCGACACCATTGGCCGAAAGCGCGTCGCGGTCATTTCGGTATTCGGCTTCGGCGTGGTCACTTTGCTGATCGCCATGTTGCCCGGCTACGACTACTGGGGCAATGCGGTGATCTACATCTTTATCGGGCTCCGCCTGGTCGATGGCATCTTCCTGGGCGGTGAATATACATCGGCCAATACGCTGGCGATGGAATATTGCCCTAAGGAGAAGCGGGGCTTTTACGGCGCGGTCATTCAAAGCGCAGCCTCGCTCGGTACTGCCGCGATCTCGCTCGTCGCACTCGCCGTTCTACTGGTGCTGCCTGCCGGCGGCCCAGACGCCCCCTACGTGCAATGGGGATGGAGAATCCCATTCATCGTTGGCGCTATCATGGCTTTTGGGCTCGCGATTTATTACCAGCGCTCCGTTGAAGAATCGAAGATGTGGCAGAGGACGACCCACACGCAGTCGCCCATCAAGACTCTTTTCCAGGGCGAGAATTTACGCAGCTTCCTCCAGGTCTTCACGGTGATGACAGGCTTCTGGCTATCGCTGAATGCGTCATTGGCAGTGCTGCCCGGCTTGCTTGCGTCGCAGATGCACGTGGTAGGCACCAACCTCACCTTCGTGCTTGTGGTTGCCTACGTGGTTCTTGCCGGCGTCTATGTACTCGGCGGCGCCATCAGCCAGCGCATTGGGCGCCGGACATATCTTATGGTGGCAAGCGCCGTGAGCGCTGTCTTTGGCACACTTTCCTACTATCTGCTGCTGAATACCGCTCCCGGCAACATGCCACTCATTCTGCTGATGGCAACGCTAACGATCGTGCTGGTGGTCGCACCAGGAGCGCTCGGAACGGTTTACATCAACGAACGCTTCCAAACCGGTGTACGCGCTTCCGGTTTTGGTCTGGGTTACAGCCTCGCGATCATCCTGCCGGCGTTCTACGTCTTCTACCAAGCGGGGCTCTCGAACTTCATGCCGTTCAAGTACACGGTGCTGGTCCTGGTCGTCGTTGGCGCGCTCTTGATCTTCTTCGGCGCGGCATGGGGCCCGGAGACCAAGGATGTCGACTTCGGAAGCATGTCACCGTCCGACGCTCCTAAATAATCCAAAACGGTAAAACGATGCTTAGGCTCCTCGCTCCTTCAGGTTTGGGCTCCGTCAGACGTCTCGCGACGGCTGGATTGACTGCGTCGCTTGCACTCGCTTCAGGCGTGGCAATTGGTGCCGAAACACTGCCTACGGCCTTTCCGCAAAGGCCGATAACACTGATCGTGCCTTTCAGCGCCGGCGGCCCGGTCGACGTTCTCGGCCGCCTGTTGGCGGAGCAGTATCAAGCGCGGTCGGGATCGGCCGCGATCGTCGAGAACAAGACCGGTGGCGCCGGCAATATCGGAATTGAGGCGGTACGCGACGCAGCGGCGGATGGCACCAAGCTTCTCCTCATCCCGGCCGGCAATCTCACGATCAATCCAACCTTGATGCCCAATCTGCCGTTCAATGTTCAACGAGACTTCGAACCGGTGTCGTTGCTTGCGAGCGCGGCGAACATAATCGTTGTTTCCCCCAAACTCGGCGTAACCTCCATCGAGCAGCTCATCGCGAAAGCAAAGACAGCCAAACTGAGCTACGGCACACCGGGTGTCGGCAGCCAGCTTCATCTGGCCATGGAGTTGTTTAAGGAAAAGACCGGTGCCGACATTCAGCACGTCCCTTACCGCGGATCGCCACAAGCGCTCGAAGACTTGTTAGGCGGTCAAATCGACGTCGTCGCCAGCAATCTGCCGTCGGTATTGTCAGCCATCCAGGGCAAGCTCGTTGTGCCGCTGGCCATGACAACGGCCCAGCGCAATCCGCTCCTGCCGAACGTTCCTACCTTAGCGGAAGCCGGTGTCGAGGGCATCGACGTGACGTCATGGTACGGCATGCTCGCCCCTCGCGGGACCCCGACCGATGTACGCGATGCGATCTTCGCCGTGACTCGGGATATTTTGACGACGCCCTCGATGCAGCAAAAACTCACAGCCCAAGGGTTGAATGTGAATATCGAGTCGCCGGATGAACTGGCCGCCCGGATCCGGCGGGAAACCGCTTTGTGGGCGGGCGTCATCAAAAAAGAGCACATTACCATCGAATAGATGCGAGCGCCGCCGTCGCTCTGCGCGCCCGTTGATGACCTCATTCGATCTTTACACCGACGGTGTTGATGATCGTGGTCCAGTGCTTGAGGTCGCTCTGGATGAGTTCGCCAAACTGCTGCGGCGGAAGATCGACACGCGTGAGGCTGTTGGCTTCGAAGAAGTCCCTGGTCTCCGGCAAATCCAGCACCTTCGAAACGTCGGCGTAGATCTTGGCGGTGAGCTCGGGTGGTATTTTGGCTGGTCCCCACAGCCCGAACCATACCGACGTACTAAAGCCGGGCACGGTTTCGGAAATCGTCGGAAGGTCCGGCAGGACCGGAACACGCTTTTCTGTCGCGGCGGCAATCAATCTCACTTGTCCGCTCTTGGCATACTGCGCCACGCTAGAAAGGTTGAGCAATAAAACCGACACCTCGTTGCCGAGAAGGCCTTCCAGCCCGGGCGCAGCGCCACGATACGGCACGTGTTGCAGTTGCATTCCGGTCCGCTGCTTGAGTTCCTCCATGCTGAGATGGGCGTAGGTGCCTATCCCAAACGAGCCGTAGCTGAGCTTGCCGGGATTGGATTTGGCATAAGCGATAAGCTCGGATACGGACTTCACCGGCAGCGATGGATGTACCATCAGCATCGGCGTCCCGCGACAGAGGACCGAAATCGGCGTGAAATTGTTCGGATCGTAAATCAGCTTGGAGAATAGCGCTGGATTGGCGGTGAAAGTAGAATCCGGAGCGACCAGAAGGGTAAGTCCGTCGGGCGGCGCCTGCTCGACGTCGTGCGCGCCAACGCCTGTGTTGCCGCCAGGACGATTTTCCACGACGACGGCTTGACCCCACATCTCCTGGAGGTGCTTGGCGGCAATACGGGCCATGAGGTCGGTAATGCCGCCGGCAGGAAGCGGAACGATCAGCCTGACGGGACCGCTTGGGAAGCTTTGCGCCGACGCTGTCGTCGCCGATGCTACGATCGCGAGACAGACGGACAACGCGATCCTCAGTAGCAAAGTCTTCATTACTAGCCTCCCTACTTTTTCTCGCGCAGCCAAAGCAGCTGTACGATTATTGGCCTTGGCGATTAGTCAGCCTTGATTCCGGTCGCGTTTGCAACGCCGTTCCAATTTTTCCCGCGGCGTGGCGGTAAGTTTCGCCACTCCGGCCAAGTTGCACCATCCAACATTGACTTGGCAGGCAGAATTCAATTTGCTTCTGGCTTGTAAGCATGACTGGGGACAGCATTGTCGCAATCGGAAATAATCCATCTCGCCGCGGACCTTTCCTTCCTGCACACGGATTACCTTTGGCGAATGCCTGGTTCGTGGATTGGCTATCCGTATTACGGCACTTCGGAGTTCTATGAGGACATCGCCCGCATCGCGGAACGCGGCGTGATGGACATGCTCTTTTTCGGAGATACGGGAGGCACGTCGGAAGATTACGGCGGTAATCACGATGCGGTGGTGCGCTACGGCGCCAAGTGGCCGCGTCACGACATGACTCCGATGATTCCGCTGATGGCGAAGGCCGCACAGGGCGTCGGCTTCGCGCTGACCCTGTCCACCACCTATCATCACCCGTTTCATTGCGCCCGGTTGTTCAACGCGCTGGACCACGTGACCCGCGGCCGCGTCGCCTGGAACGCGGTCACTTCCGCCTACAAGAGCGAAGCCGCCAATTACGGCTTCGACGAAATGATGGATCACGACGAACGGTATGTGCGTGCTCAAGAATTCCTTGAGGTCGCATGCAAGCTCTGGGACAGCATCGAGCCCGATGCGTTGGTGCTGGATCGAGAGCGCGGTATCTATGCGGATCCCGACAAGGTTCACCGGATCGACCATCGCGGCCGCTATTTCAACGTTCGCGGACCGCTGCCAGCGCTACCCTCCCCGCAGCGCCGGCCGGTCATTATCCAGGCCGGCCTGTCCGGGCCGGGCATGAATCTCGCCGCGACTTTTGCCGAGTTACAATTCAGCACACGGCGAACGCTCGCCAGTATGAAGGCGCACCGCGGCGCACTGGACGACGCTTTGACCTCGGTCGGACGCACACCACGCGATATCGGCATTCTCTGGTCAATCCGCATACAGGTCGCCAATTCCGATGCCGACGCAATCGAAAAGGAGCGCAGATATTTGGATGCAATTCCGCCCGAGGCCGGCCTCGTCGAAATGTCAGCCCAATACGGCGTCGATTTTTCGAAAGCCAAACCAGGGATGCGTCTTTCCGACTTTGCCGACGAAGTCCGTGCGCAAAAAGGTAATCTCGGAAGCTTCGAGGAGCTTCTGAAGACTGTCGATCCTGCGCAGTCGTTGCAGGAATTCGCACACCGGTTTCTCGTCGATCGGATTCTGGTCGCCGCCGGAACGCCGAAGACGATCGTCGACAAGCTGGAGGAATTGCACTTCGGTACAGGAGCGAACGGCGGCTTTATTCTTGGCCGCGGTTATTCGGCGATGGATAACATGAGAGAGTTCGTCGAGTACGTGGTGCCCGAGCTTCAGCGTCGCGGACTTTCAAAAAAGCGATACGCCGGAGGTACTTTGCGGGAAAATCTCAACGCCTGAGTGCGACCGATCTTGCGACTTATTGACCCTCCAACTCGTCCTTCTGTACTGGCATATACTTTGCTTAAAATCGGTACGGGCATGACAGCCACGACACTTTCTCTATATGCTCCCACTAGAGCCAATCTGGATTCACAAGGCGGGCGACATGAGCACTCTTCCACACAATATCTCCCGCCGACGGGCGATTAAGACATCGATCGCCGCATCAGGAGCCATACTTTTTCCGGCTGGTTTTCGCCGAGCACGAGCTCAGGGAACTCTCAAACAGGTTTCTCTAATGCTCGATTGGGTTTTTCAGGGACCAAATGTCGGCTTCATGCTCGCCCAGGACAAAGGCTACTACCGCGAAGCCGGAATTGACGTCGCAATCACACCCGGCAAAGGCTCGGTCAGCACAGCGCAATTGATTGCCAGCAAAGCCGCGCAGTTCGGTTTTGCCGACGGTTATGTTGTCGGCAGCGGCGTGGCCAAGGGTATGGCTCTTAAAAGTATCGGCGGAATCTTTCGCCGCAACCCAGCAGCCGTCGTGGTCCTTGCCGACTCCGGCATCAATACACCGAAAGATCTCGAGGGAAAGAGCGTTGCGATCACCGCAGGCAGTGCGCAATTCCAGCAGTGGCCCGCCTTCGTCAAAGGGGCCGGTCTGGATGCGTCCAAAATCGAAGTCGTGAACGTTGATCCGGCCGGCGTAGGCGTCGCCTTAGTGACGGGCCGCGTCCCTGCAATCGCAGGCTTTGCGCAGGGCTATGTGCCTTCCGTCGAAGCGCGGAGCAAAAAAGAGACTCGGATCTTTTGGTACGCCGATTATGGAGTGAAAGTCGTCAGTAACGGCATCATTGTTCACGACGATCTTCTCAAGAGCGATCCTGAGTTGGTGCGCGCCTTTGTGGTCCCCTCGATTAAAGGATTCTTATACGGCAGGGCTCATCCAGACGAAGCCGTCGCGACGGTGCGAAAATATCTAGAGACCGCTGATCCGGCCATCACCCGCCGTGAGATGGAGCTTTCCTGGAAAACATGGGTAACGCCCACCACCCAAGGTAAACCCCTTGGCTGGTCAGCAGACGCGGACTGGGCCGAAACCATCGGCGTTTTGAAGCAATACGCCGGTGTCACCGCACCCCTATCGCCGGAAACACTCTACACCAACGAATTCGTTCCGACTGGCGCGGAATTCATTCCACCGCAAACAGCCTAAGCGCCCGCATGGACGCGGTTACCGAGCCCTATCTTCGCGTCGAGCACCTGTCGAAGGTCTATCGGACGCGCGACGGCGAGGTCCGTGCGCTAAACGACGTTTCGTTCACCCAGCGGCGCGGCGAGTTTCTCTCGCATGTTGGGCCGAGCGGCTGCGGAAAAAGCACATTATTGATGATCGCAGCAGGCCTTGTCGGACCTTCCGCCGGGCTTGTCCAAGCTTCTGAGCACAGAATAAAGGGGCCGAGGACGGACATCGGAATTGTCTTCCAAAGTCCTGTTCTGCTTGAATGGCGAACCGCACTTGGCAACATCATGTTGCAGGCAGAAGCCCGCAAGATGGACCGCGATGCCGCCGACGCTCGAGCGCGGCAGTTGCTTGCTGCCGTCGGCCTCGCCGGTTTTGAAAACAAATATCCTCATGAATTATCCGGCGGCATGCGGCAGCGAGTCTCGATTTGCCGGGCGCTTATTCACAACCCCGATCATCTTCTGATGGACGAACCTTTCGGCGCGCTCGACGCGCTGACGCGCGATCAGCTCGTGCTGGATCTCCAGGCGCTGGTCTCGGAACGGCAAATGACTGTCCTTTTCATAACCCATAGCATCCCTGAGGCCGTATTCCTCTCCGACCGCGTAGTCGTCATGACGCCGAGGCCAGGCCAGATCGATGCGATCATCGATATTCCTTTGCCGCGTCCGCGCACTCTTGCGATGCGCGAGTCGCCGGAGTTTGCCGACTACAGCCGGCAAATTCTGGACCGGTTCCTCGCGCAAGGCGTTTTGCGGGAGCATTGAGTGGCCGAGCAACGCGCAGCCTCTAACGCGATAGGTTCTCTCGTTGCTTCGCCCGATTCAAGCAACCAAACTGAAAATGATCAGCGACGGCGACGGAAACAGCTTATGTATTCTCGCGCTGCAGCTTGGTTGTACCCTTTGGGCGGCTTTGCTTTGATCATCGTCGCTTGGGAAGCCGCTGTCCGGCTGCTTCAGATTCCAACTTATCTGCTTCCAGCACCAAGTGTCATCGCGGATTCGATACAAGCCAACGCAGGACTTCTGTTTAAGCACAGCTTGATCACCGCTTCGGAAATCGCGTTAGGCTTCGCCCTTAGCGTGGTCGTTGGAATTCCCCTCGCGCTGGGCATCTATATCTGGAAACCGTTCTCTCGCGTGGTCTATCCGCTTCTCATTTCCTCGCAGGCAGTTCCGAAAGTCGCGATCGCTCCCTTATTTATCGTGTGGTTCGGCTTCAATCTGCTGCCAAAAGTCCTGATCGCATTTCTGATCGCCTTCTTCCCGATCGTGATCAACACAGCAATGGGTCTCGCCTCGATCGAGCGCGAGAAACTGTACCTGGCCCAGTCCATCGGACTTGGTACGCTTTCGACCTTCTTCAAAATTCAATTGCCGAATGCGCTACCGTCGATCTTCGCCGGGTTGAGGATTTCAATCACGTTCGCTGTTGTCGGCGCCGTCGTCGGTGAATTTGTCGGAGGGCAAGGCGGCCTCGGCTATCTGCTACTGACTGCAAACGGGAATATGGACACGCCGCTATTGTTTGCCGGCATTGTCGCACTCACCGTATTAGGCCTGGTCTTCTTCGCCTTGATCGGTCTGGTTGAACGCCTTGTGCTTCCCCCTCACGCTCTGGAACACACCACGCTGATACGCGAAACAATGTAAGGCGCGGTTAGCCAGCGGTGATACCCGCGAATTTGATGACCTTCGCCCACTTCGCGGTTTCATCGACAAGCATTTGTCCGAAGGCGGCGGGCGTTGCGGACAGGGGGGTCGCTCCGAGGTCGGCGAGCCGCGCGAGAAATCCAGTATCGGCGAGCGCAAGATTGATACTCTTGTTCAGCTTGTCGGCGATTTCTTCCGAAGTATTACGGGGAGCGACAATTCCGTTCCAGGTACTCGCTTCGTAACCCGGCACGAACTCGCCGATCGTCGGCAGATTCGGCAGCGCCGCAGAGGGCTCCGCCGTGGTGACGGCCAGCGCTCGGAGCTTGCCGGCCCGGATGTAACCGATCGACGCCGGCACCAGGTCAAACATCACCTGTACCTGACCGCTGAGGAGATCGATCAATGCCGGGGCGGAGCCACGGTACGGCACGTGGCGCATGTCCACGCCGGTCATGAATTTAAACAGTTCGGCGGCCATATGCTGTGTTGCACCGGTGCCACCCGATGCAAAGTTCAATTCGCCAGGATGGGCTTTGGCATAGGCGATGAATTCCGGAACAGAGGTCACCGGAACAGATGGATGCACCTCCAACACGTTCGGCACGCGAAAGACTTCCGCGACGGGAGTAAAATCGCGCGGAAAATCGAAATTGAGATTGCTGTAGAGCGTGGCATTGATTGCGTTCGCCGAGGTACACCAAAAAAGCGTGTAACCGTCCGGCGTTTCGCGCGCGACCAATTCCGCCGCAATATTACTGGCAGCGCCCGTCCTGTTATCGAACACGAAAGGTTGCCCCAAGTGTTCCGACAGCCACTGTGATGTCAAACGACCGATAACGTCGGACGTACCACCAGCAGAAAATCCCAACAACACGCGCACCGGACGAGACGGGTAATTCGTCTCCGCGTACGCTTGGGCACCCATTGCCCCGAGCGCACTACCGCCGAGCGCAGATTGTAGAAATTTTCGCCGATCAATCCGCAGAGGAAAGCTCATAAAATCTCTTTCGACCAATCACGTTATTCCATTTCCTAATACACGGCCATGCAATTCATCGGCAAAATGGCGCTATGACGCGAATTTGGCAGCCGATGACGATTTTACGCCAGCTTCGGCTAGGGCCAGCGCCATCGACCCGGCCAAGGCCACGCGCGACTCCCGTGACAATGATTGACTTTCCGTCGAGCGATTGCGCCATGACCGCACCATATCTCGTTGTGGTTTGAAGTTATTTCCTATTCGGCTGGATGTGCGACTGGTGCACGCCTGTGTACCAAGTCGCGAGTTCTTCCCGGTTGGTGATCCAGACACCCGGCAGCGACTTGGCGTAAGTCAGAAATTCCCGCAACGCCCCAATACGATGGGCGTGGCCGATGACATGCGGATGCAATCCGAAATTCATCAGGCGCCCACTCGAAGCCCCCTCCTCATACAACTGGTTGAGGCAGTCCTTCAGCGTGTCGATCCCGTCGCGCGCCGAGGAACCGCCGCGGGCAAACATATTGAAGTCGTTGATGTCATTCGAATACGGGATGCAAACGATGGGACCATTGCTTGTCTCGATCATGTAAGGCTGATCGTCGTTGAGATAGTCGCAATAGGCGATCAGCCCGAATTCCTTCAGATAGGCCGGCGTGCGCCGTGTGCCGCGAATTGCGGAAGATAGCCACGCTTTCGCCGGCCGCCCCAAAACGGTGCGGTAGGTGTCGAGTGTTTTGGCGATGACGGCACGTTCGCCGTCCGGATCGTGGGCGTAGTGAGTCAGCAGATCATTTTGCGCCCAGTTGTGCGGCACAATTTCCCAGCCCCGCTCATTGACCGCGTCGATAATGCGCCGGCGTTCCGCGATGGTCAGACCGTTGGTGGTGCACGACGGCTTGACGCCAAGACGGTCGAAAGTCTCGATCAGACGCCAAATGCCGACACGTTGACCGTATTCGCGCCAGGTCCAGTTGGCGCTGTCCCAGACGTCCCCTGGCAGCGCGTGGGGAATGGTCGCTGGACCACCGGGAAACATCGGTTCCTTCTGCCCCGGCCGCGCTGGCTCCCAATATTCGAGATTGATCGTGACGATCAAAGCGACGCGTGCGCCGTTCGGAAAGCGAAGCGGCCCGCGATCGACGATCGGAACGAAGGGATAGTGCGAAGTCACGGCGTCACTCATATCGTCTCCTGAGAGGCATTTTCGGGCGTGTGAAGGGGTGCCGGTCGCATTGCCTGCCGATGCAGGCGCCATTCAGTCAAACGGCGCGACAGATCGGGCGCATCGGCGACGGCGACGGCGATCAGGATGCAACCGGTCGCGATGTCGTGCACGTGCGACGAGGCGCCGGCGGCATTCAAACCGGAGCGCAGCACGCAGAGTACGAGTACGCCGGCTGCGATACCCATCGGACTGCCTCGTCCGCCGACCAGCGACACTCCGCCAATGATCGCACCGGCAGCGGCAGGCGCCAGAACATCCGACAGCGCCGATGGCGAAGCGGCGGCAAGCCCATAACTCAGCAGTGCGCCGCTCAAGGCGCAGAAAACTCCCGAGGCGGCAAAAACACCGACAACAACCGCTTTGGTGTTGACGCCAGCAACCGCGCTGCCGCGGCGATCGCCGCCGGTGGCAAGGATATCGCGGCCGATGCGGGTGTATGCCATGACCAGCGCCATCATTACGAAGATCGCGACCACAATGGCGCTCCGCACAGACAAAACGCCGCCGATCGGCGCGTTGAGCGCCAGCGCCAACGACATCCGTGGATAGCCGATCGATTGGTTGCCGGTCAGAACGGAAGTCGCACCCTCGAACGTCAGCAGACCACCTACCGTCACGGCAACCGAATTGAGGTTGAGATAGGTCATGATCAAGCCCTGGAGCAGGCCGCCAGCAAGCCCAACCGCGAGCGCTGCAGCAATGCCGAGCCAGGGGTTGTCGACCCCCGTCAATACCGCGACCGCGCCCGCGAGCGTGACCATACCTGCCGTCGAAATATCGAACTCGCGCACCAAAAGACTTAAGCCGAGGCCTAGCGAAACAAGCCCGTAAGTGGCGAAAAGCTGCATCACACTAAAGGCAGTCGCAGTCGAGAGAAAATAGCCGCGGCCTCCGTCAACCAACGCCACGGCAATGATGACCAGCACGAGCAGGGTGTAAGGTCGCCGGTCTCGATGAAACGCTCTGGAGAGAACCGCAATCATCGCCGTGCGACCGAAGCTTGCAGCATGACGACTGCAAGCATGACGAGCCCAGTAAAGAAGTATTGCCACTGGTCGTCGAACCCGCGAAGCCGCAGCGCCATTTCGATGGCAGCGAGCACAACGACGCCGACGCCGCTGCGCCACACCGAACCGGCGCCGCCTTGTATCGCGTTGCCTCCGACCAGCACTGCGGCGATGGCTCGATATTCATAGCCGCTACCAATATCCATATCGCCTGAGCCGTAGCGCGCGGCGAGCAAGACGCCCGCGAGCCCCGTGGCGACACCGGCGATGCCGTAGGCCCAGATCACCGCAGCCGGTGTATTGATGCCGGTGGTTTCCGCAGCGCGCCGGTTGCTGCCCACCATCATGATTTCGCGGCCGATCCGCGTCGCTGACAGGATTATTTGTCCGATCACCACGGCGGCGAGGAAAACCAGGGTTCCGAACGGCAGTCCCCAGAGCCGTGAGCGGAATAGCGCAAAGCCTTCACCGCCTGGATAGATTCGCTGTCCTCCAGTGAGCAAGTCGGCGAACCCCAAAATGCACGCGAGAGCCGCGATACTCACCAAAATCGGATTGGCGCGAAGAAACCCGACAAGTGCGCCCTGTGCCGCGGTGAGAAGTCCCGCAAACAGGAGTGCCACTGCGGCCGCAGCGATGACGCCGGCACCGAGGCTCGCCGTAAAGACGATGGAGGCGGCAGATACAGTCGCGCCAAGCGCGAGCGACATGATGTTGCCGCTCATTGTTATGAACGTCATCCCGACTGCGACACAGCCGACGAAAGAAATCGAGGTCAACAACGAGAAGATGCTGAGCGGCGACAAAAACCCGGGCGTCGTCAGCGCCCAGGCAAGAATGGCAATAGCGCCGGCTCCGCGAACGAGCGTCAGTGCGCCGATACGGCGTAAGCGGAAGCGGCGCCCATTCGGCGGCAAGGCATTCACGGGCGGTTGAGCGACGGCGTTCGTCATGCCGCAGTTCGATTGTGAGTGATATCCGAAAGGATGCCATGCGTATTAACGCCGCCACGGCTATAGGAAGCGACACGACGGCCCCGGTAAAGCGTCACGATGCGGTCGCCCATGCCAAGGACTTCTTCCAGATCCGACGACGCCATGATCACGCACCAGCCCTGATCGCAAAACCGCCGGATCAGACGATAAATCTCGGCCCGGGCGCCGACATCGACGCCACGCGTGGGCTCATTCAAAAGCAGAGTGCCGGGCTGGCTTTCTTCTATCAAACGGCCGAATGCGAGCTTTTGTTGATTGCCGCCGGACAGATCGCCGGCCGGCGAACCGAGCCTCGCCACGTCGACATTGACCAGCTTTGCCAGCGATCGCACTTCACGCCGCATCGCACCGAGAGCCAGAAAGCCACCGCGTGTAAATCGCCGTAACTGGCTGGCGACCAAATTCTTGGCGACGCTAAGCCGGATGAACACGCCCTCACCGGCGCGGTCTTCAGAGACGAAACGGACATTGTGGCGGCGGGCACGATGCACCGATCGCAGCTCATAAGATTTGCCCATGGCTATCACATCACCAACGGCATTGGAGTTGAGACCGGCAAGCGCCCGCAACGCGTCGGTGACACCAGAGCCCACCTGGCCGGCGAGGCAGGTTACGGAGCCGCGCGCGGCGGTAAAATCGAGATCATGGACTACGTTGGGAATCGTCAACCCATGCACCACAAGACCATCGTCTGCGGCGGCAGCATGACTTTCCGGATAGAGTTGACTCATTTCCCTGCCGAGCATCATCGCTATCAGCTTGGGGCGATCGATGGCGCTCACTGCCTCGGTGCCAATTAGTTCACCGTTGCGCAGCACGGTCACGCTATCACAGATATCGAATACTTCGCCGAGCCTGTGCGTGGTGTAGATGATCGCATGTCCTTGTTGTTTGAGGCGGCGTAGCGCCTGAAACACATGGCCAATCTCATAGTCCGACAAGGTTGCGGTCGGTTCGTCGAGGATCAGAACGCGCGCTTTACGCGTCAACATTCGCGCGATCTCGACCAACTGGCGCTGGCCCATGCCAAGTTGCGCAACCTGCACATCAAGGCCGAGATCGTTAAGCCCGACGAGATCGAGCACCTCACGAGCTTGCGCACGCAACGCAGCGCGCCGATGGAAAAACGGCGTCTCGGTATTACCCAGCCAGATGTTGTCGTAGACAGACAAATTCGGAGCGAGGCTTAGTTCCTGGGAGACAATGGCAATGCCGAGACGTTGCGCCTCTGCCGGCGTTTCGATGGCGCGCTGCACACCATCGATCGTGATCTGACCGGAGTCGGCGCGATAAACTCCGGTGATGATCTTCAGCAGTGTGCTCTTGCCGGCGCCATTCTCGCCGCAAAGCGCGCGAATCTCGCCGCCGTTCACCGACAGCGAGACATCCCGCAGGACCACATTTGAGCCGAAGCTCTTTCTGACACGGGCGACGTCAAGCAGAGGCGCCGGCATCATTTACGCCTCAGTCGCCCGACGCTCAGTAGCTGCACGCTTGAGCGAATTCATCGACGTTCGCCGCAGTAATCGAATGACTGGGCACAATCTCCTGCTTCTGTAACGGCTTGCCGGAAAAGTAGTCGGCCAGCTTACTGGCAGCGATTTTGGCTTCCTCGACGGGAATCTGCGTATTGGTCGCGTATTGAGTTCCATCCTTGATATGAACGATCCCGTCTTTCATGCAGTTACTGGCAACGACAACCATGCCGTGGTCCTTCGTTCCGAGCGGCAAGCTGGCGGATTGGATCGCCTGGATTGCGCCAGAGGCCTGATTGTCGGCCATCGCAAAAATTCCATCGAGGCCGCCTTGGCCGGAAAAGCGGACCAACAGATTGCCAGTGATCTCCTCACTAAGTGCGGTGGCCCATTTACCGTCTTCCACAGCCACAAGCTTTATTGCCGGGTCGTTGGCAATCACCTCTTTGAAGCCGACAAGCCGCAGGCTGGAATTGAGCTGCGACGAGGTACCGGTAACAGCCGCGATCTGCGCGGTCTTCTTGCCTGCCGCGGCAAGTCCCTTGACGATATTCTCGCCGGCAAGACGACCGAGCTCGGTCTGATCCACGCCGATAAAAAATTCATAGAGTCCGTCGTTGCTCGGATCGCCTGGATTGACCACCAGGATCACCGGAACGCCGGCGGCCTTGGCGCGCGTCAACGCAGGTTTGATCGATTGCTGATTGATGATCACCAGAAGAATTGCGTCGAACTTCTGCGCAATGGCGTCGTCCACCTGCTGCGATTGCAGAGCAGGATCAAACGGCGACGTCATATTGGTCACGCTAAAGCCAAGTGGCTCCGCGGCTTTTATAAACGTCGCCGACCAGGCGCCCATATAGGCCTGCGTGTTGGCAGTCGACAGAAGTGCAAGGCGCTTTCCCTGTGGGGCAGCTTGGGCCGGAACAACAAGACCCGCTGCCACAACGAACGCTGACACCAACGATATGAATTTCATGACTTCCCCCTCGCTTCAACCGCAGAGCGATTTTTGTCAGTTCACTAAGCCTGCCAGTGGACCTCGGAGATCCAGCGTCCGATCGATGTCAGGCGTTCATCACCATCCCGACCGCCCAGCAACTGCAAGCCGACCGGCATTTCATCCGAGATCAGCAACGGAAGACTTATCGCAGGGCAACCCAGCACAGATGTTGCTTCGTTGAAGATGGCACTCCCTTGGTCCATTCCGATTGGCGCGGCGCCGGGCGCTGCGAGTGTGATAAAGCCATCACAACGGTTCATCAGTTCGGCATGCATTTGACGGAAATGCCGGCGCTCGACCAGCGCGGCGCGATAGAGCTCTTGCGATGTCTGTTCGCTCTGCGCCAAGCCTGCAAGCAGTCGGGCTTCCATTTTCGATTTATCATAGTCGCGATACTGCATCAGCGGCCAGCGCATCTCGAAACGATAAAGTGCCTGCCAAAGCGCCGGCGTATTCGCATGCATTTTCTCGTAGGCTTCGATAGCGGCATCGTCTTTGCGAGACAATATTTCAACACCCGCGTCCTGCAGACTTCGTATCATCGCCTCGAACTGCTCCTTCGCAGCAGCGTCGGAAACCGGCCACCCCGCCATGTCGAGACGAATAAGGCGGAGCGGCTGCCGAGGCGCCGGCGCTTCCATTTCGCCGTAAAGTCCCGGATGGCCGGGGTCTCCCCCGGCATATTTCGCGGCATGGCGCGCAGTAATCCAGGCATCCGACAATGTCGCGGAGAGCAGCCCAACATGATCGAGGCTATGGGCCGCCGACCACGAGCCCTGGCGATTGATTGAACCGTAAGTCGGCTTCAAACCATAGACGCCGCAAAAGCTCGCGGGGCGGATCGTCGAACCGCGTCCGTGCGTACCAAGCGCGGCCGGGATCATGCCAGCAGCGACGGCGGCGGCGGAGCCGCTCGAGGAGCCACCCGGCGTACGGCGCGTATCGAAAGGATTGCGTGTCCGCGACGGATCGCCGCCGCCCAGGCAAACCGTCACCGTCTTGCCCAGCAGAACAGCGCCGCCGTGACGCAGGAAATACACCGCTGCCGCATCGCGGATCGGCCGGTTGCCGCGAAACAGATCGGAGCCGTACTCGGTCGGCATGTCAGCCGTCTCATAGAGATCCTTAATGCCAAGCGGCATGCCATCGACGAGCGAAAGCGGGCGATGATCCTTGTAGCGGAGGTCCGACTCATCGGCCGCCTTGCGCGCAGCATCGTAGTTCTTGAATGCCCAGGCCATGATCGAGCCGTCGATCGTCTCGATTCGCTCGATGCAACGCTCGAGATAGCGCCGCGGCGAATCCGCGCCTTCGAAGAAAGCCTTCCGCCGTTCCTCAAAGCTGGTCGCGCCGAGCACGCCGAGACGATAGCGCCCTGCTGGCGAAGAACTGTCGACCGGCATTGGATACTCCCGAACCTCTATCCGCGCGGCAGATGCCGTGCATTTCTGTTGCGCCATCTGTGTTTGTCAATCGCGACGAACAGCATGGCGGTGCGACGAAACAGCATCCTAACGCGAGCGAGCGGCGAGAACGCGAGGCGAAGCCAGCGCCACGACGCGAAGATCCTGTCGCCGGATTTCGGCAGCAGCCTTGCTAATATGCCGTGCTAAAGCGGCAGCATGCGGCGTCAGGGGCACATCAGCCTTACGTGCCAGGGAAAAGCGCGCCGTGGGACAAATCTCTTTCACGAGAACGGGCTGAAGATATCGTGCGACTATGGGGTGTGCCAGCAAGGTATGCGATATCGCGAGTACAAGATCCGTTCGCGGCACAACCTCAAGCAGTGAGAAAAAGGATTCGCTGCGCAGACGGATGCGCGGCGGCGGCAAGCCGAGCTTCACAAAGTGGTTCGAGAAATTAGCGATATAAGCTGGATCGTCATTGGTCACGGCCCACTCGCAATCGGCGAGTTCGGCAAAAGACTTTGCTCGGGCAAGCGGGTGATTTCGTCTGACCGCCGGCACAATTCGATTCTCGAATAACGTATCGACACGAATGTGATCGTCAGATTTTGCCGACGACAACCCACCGACGGAAAAATCGAGCTTCCCTTGGCGTACTCCGGTTACCAGCTGGTCGAATAATCCCTCGATAACACAAACTCGGACATCGGGATGGTCACGCATAAACGTCTCAATGGCGTCGCCGGAGAGCAAAGCCGCTCCGACCGAGAGTCCGACAGTCACCGACCCTTCACGGACACCAGCAAGGTGGCCCATTTCCTCCTGGGCCCGTTTCATTTCTTCGACGATCGAACGGGCGCGGGCCAGGAAAACCTTGCCCGCGTCGGTGGGAATACTGCCGCGAACAGTCTTTTGAAAAAGTGCGACACCAGTAATCGCTTCGATCTCACGGATAGTCTTGGTTAGAGCCGGCTGTGATATGCCAAGTCTCTCAGCGCCGGCGCGCATGCTTCCGATGTCGGCAACTGCAACGACTGCAGTCACGTGACGCAACTGCATTTTGCCCCTTCTCTGCAAGACCTTGCGGTCAGGCAAGGACGTACTCCTCGTAAAACGGCCGACGCTTCAAGCGGCGGTACGCTCGGGTACCCGATTTCGTAACGTCTCTTTTAGTCGCGGCATGACTTCACGCGCGAAAGTAGTGATTCCATGGATAGTTTCCTCATGATCGAGGAAACCGGCTTGTCCCATCATCAACATATGTCCGAAACCGCCCACATGATCGTAGAACTTTACAACCTGATCATGCACTTCATCTGGCGTACCGGCGAACATGATGCCTGATTTTACCGCGTCGTCGACGCTCATATCTTTGATCGAGGCTGCAAGATGAGGCAACGCCCCGCGCATGATCTTGACACCCATTTCGACCGGAAGATAACCGGGCGGATTACGATAATGCTCCGGCACCTTGTTGGCCTTGAGATACCAGAGCAGCTTTTCGGCACCGCTGCGGGCCTTTTCTTTGCTATCGCCAGTGTAAAGCAGCGGCGCATAGGCCAGGCGATTCAACGGCATGTTCTCCGGACGACCTGCTTCGCGCCAGCCGCGCCGATAAGATTCGAATACGGTGGGTGTTCCACGATAGCCAGTGAGAAACGTAGCCTGCACAAAGCCATGAGAACCAACGCGCGCGGACCCGGAGGGGCTTGTGGCGCTCACCCACACTGGAGGATGAGGTTGTTGATACGGGCGCGGCCAGATATTGATGTTGCGGTGCTGGAAGAAGCGCCCTTCGTGGACAAACGGCCCGGTGTTGGTCGTCCATGCCTTGATGATCAGGTCGAGGGCTTCCCACTGCCGCTCGTTGCTGCGAACCGGATTGCTGTTTGCCGCTGCAAGTTCGTAGGGAACGCCACGTACGAAGCCGACTTCAAGCCGGCCGTGCGACAACACGTCAACCAACGCCATTTCCTCGGCGACACGAACCGGATCGCGACGATTCGAAATTGGATTGCCGAGAATGAGCAGCCGCGCCTTTTTGGTCAGCCGCGCTAGCGCGCCCATCATCACCGGGGCGGCCGGATCGACACAGGTGGCAGTCTGATGGTGCTCGTTGAGCATCAAATTCATGCCCTCGCTCTCGGCGGCGAGCCATTCCTCGAGGTAGCGGTCGTATAAAGCAGCGCCGACCTTTGGATCGTAGTTTGCGTTCGGGAGGGTGACGCGGATCGAATTGTAGGCTTCTTCCGGCGGAAGATTCGGATAGGCGGTTTCGCTGAAATACCAGAATTCCATTGTGTGTTTTCCAGAACCGTTCAGTTCAGATCAAGAAAGCCAGTAGTGTGCGAAGCGAATGCATCCGGTTGCTCGATGTGGGGAAAGTGGCCCGCCGCGGGAAGCTCGATTACCGAAGCATCGGGAAACAATGCCGCGTAACCTTTCAGGTAATCCGCCGACACGATGCCATCGCTCGCGCCACGAATGAACAATGTCGGCGAAATCACACGTTCGATGCGGTGCGACAGTTTAGGATTGTGGAGGTAAGGTTCCCAGGCAAACAAAGCAAAAGACTCACGGTTACGGACAATGATGGAGGCTTCGGTGTCGGACAGAGCTTTGATATCCACGTCGGCGAGACTCGGGTCGTGAAAGGACTTCTCGGCGATGACCGACTTCGGTAGCGCGAAGAGATCGGGAAACTCGAGGCGGTCGACAGGACCGAGCTTCACGCCGTATGGCGCCGCCAGGACGAGGCGCCGTATCCGCTGCGGCGACTTACTGGCCATTTCAGCCGCTACCCAGCCGCCGAGCGAGCAACCGACGACGTCTACGCTATCGAGCTTGAGATAATCGAGAAGGCCGAGTGCGATATAGGCGAGGTCGTCAACGCAGTCGATCCACAACGGCAGATCTGATTGACCGAAGCCCGGCAAAGACAACGCAACGACATGCCGCTGAGCGGCAAGAAAGTCCAAAATCGGGTTGCGCGATGACAGGCCGCGTTCGTCGTGGAGAAAAAGCAAAGGCTTCCCCTCGCCTGCCATAAAATATTCGACGTCTACGCCGGAAATTTTCACTACGTTACGTTGCATGGATGACAGCTGTCCTGACTTGCCCATAAACGGTATCCGCCGGTCGCGAGGCGAACAAGTCAATAATTTATAGCTACGATAACCAATAGTTATATCTCACTTTGACCGGTGAGGCCGTGCAAATGGGTGCAAGCAGAGATTCAATCCAACTTAACGCCAGAAAATTTGATTACTTCCGCCCATTTTTCGGTGTCCTTGCGCAAGAACTCCGCGAACTCGGCGGGTGAACCGGGGAGTCCGGCGCCTCCGAGTTCGGCCAGCCGCGATTTCAACCCTTGATCCGCGAGGCCGTTATTCACTTCCTTATTGAGCAGCGCCACGATGTCAGCGGACGTTCCCTTCGGAGCGCAAATGCCACCCCATGCGCTGGCGTCGTATCCAGCCGCAAAATCACCAATTGGAGGAACGCCCGGCAGAACGTCCGAACGTGTAGCGGTCGTTACCGCTAGAGCACGGAGTTTGCCCGCCGCCACGTACTGTTGGGAAGATGCAATCACATCAAACATGACTTGCACTTGTCCTGCCATGAGATCAGCCAATGCCGGCGATGTTCCCCGGTACGGCACGTGAAGAAGCTTGGTGCCGGTCAGGTACATAAACAGCTCGCCGCATAAATGCGACGTGCTGCCAATCCCCGCCGAAGCCATATTGATCTTTCCCGGATTGGCTTTGGCATACGCGATAAATTCCGCAACACTTCGGGCAGGCACTGCAGGATTCACTTCCATTATTAGGGGTACGCTGAGGACACCGGCGACCGGAGCGAAGTCCTGGACAAAATTAAATTCGAGATGCTCGTAGAGAGTGGCGTTGATGGTATTTGAGTTGTTGACGAAAAGCAGCGTGTAACCGTCGGGCTCGGCTCTCGCGACGGCTTCGGCCGCGATGTTCCCGGTAGCACCGGCGCGGTTCTCGACAACGACTGGCTGATGGAGGTGATCCGACAGCCATTGGCCGATAAGGCGCGAAAAGATATCGGAACCGCTGCCAGCGGCTTGTCCGACCAAAAATCGTATCGGCCGGGTCGGATAGTCCAGTGCAGATGCCGATCGTATCATCGCCGGCGCGCTGGCAACGCCAGCTGCCAAACGAAGGAATGCTCTTCGTTCGAATAGTCTCTTCATCGCTACCAGTCCCTTTCGAATTCAGGCTTCACTGCTTTAAAGATTGCCGCTCACTCATGCGCTATGCAAGTTTCCCGCGCTGGACAGGGATTTCGGTAACGGCGAACATAGGAAATGCCAGCGTCTTGTTTGAACGAACCGGGAGCGATTCATAATGATCAGTTTGGCCAGGATACCCGTCGGTCTCTGCGGCGCCGTGTTTGCCGTAGTCACCCTTGTCAGCAGCGCTTGGGCTCAGGATCCCCAAGTCTTTTTGATGCGCTTGAGCACAGCGACCGTCAACGACGCGCAACATGAGTGGATGAAGCGGTTTGCGGTTGCCATCGAGCATAATACCGGCGGCCGGATCAAGGCGGAATTGTATCCGGGCAGCCAGCTTGGCAGCATTCCTCGACAAATCGAAGGCACCCAACTCGGTGCGATTCAGTGCTGGATTGGGCCGCCGGAATTTCTGGTCGGCGTTGACCGACGGTTTGAGATTCTGAGCGCACCTGGACTGTTCCAGGACGAGAAGCAAGCCTTCAAGGTTTTCGATGACGCTGATTTCAATAAAGCCTTCCTGGCGCTTGGCTCGGACAAAGGCCTTACCGGCGCAGCGCTTTTTTACACCGGACCGTCTTCCTACGATATGCGGGTTCCGGTGCGGCACATCGCTGACTTAAAAGACAAGAAAATAAGGGTCCTGGCATCGGAATTTCAGACCGAACCGCTGAAGCTTCTCGGTGCCACAGGTGTGCCGTTGTCTTTGGGGGACGTACTGCCGGCGTTACAACAGGGCGCGGTTGACGGCGCTTACGGCGCCGTTTCAGTTTTCAACGCGCTGAAATATTTCGATGCCGCGAAATATATGCTCGAGACACGGCAAGCCTATTTTTACAGCGTCGCGATGTTGAGTAAAAAGTGGCTCGATAAATTGCCCCCTGACTTGCAAAGCCAAGTCCTGTTGACCAGCAAACAGGTCGCGAGCGAAGTCATACCGTGGACAGTCGACTTTCTCGATCAGCAACGGAAGGCTTGGGTCGCGAACGGTGGCGAGATGATCTATTTGCCGGATAGTGAATTCAAAGAACTGATGCAGAAAGCGAGACCGGTTGGTGACGATTTGGTCAAAGAAAGGCCTGACCTAAAGCCGCTCTGGAACCAGCTGGTGGCTATCGCCGACCACTAGAGGTTTATCGTAGCTCCGACACGGAGCGGCGCGGCGGCGCCGTTGCCGCAGAATTCTAGCTAGGGCTGTATAACAAGCGATTATCGTTGTCATGAAAGCTTTTGCTTGCAGGCCTGCAAGCTGATGATACCGTCGATTTCTCATTGAAGCATAATCTTTTCGGAAAACAGGAAGTCTATTTTTCCGGATCATGCTCAAGAACTCCGGCGATCACCAACAAGAAGGTGACGCCTTCAAACTAGGGAGCAGAGCTGTCGTGCGTCGGATTCCGATAACAGCCGGACTATGCTCGATAGTGCCCATGTTTGGCGCACCTATTTTTCATCGCTTCCGCTATCGCTGAACAATGACACGCGCCTCAGACGCGCTGTCTAACACGGAGTGCATCCATGGCCGATCGGACAGGCGTTGTTCTGGTAACAGGAGCTTCCAGCGGCATCGGTCAGGCGTGCGTTACTCATTTTCTAAAGACTGGCTACGCAGTGTGTGGCGTTGATATCGCTTCGCGAAGCAAGGCCGCCCCTCCTCCGGCAGACGACAAGCGATATTTTGAATACACCGCCGATATTTCGGATGCCGCGCAATGCCGCGCAGCGGTTGCAGCGGCCGTAGCGAATTTTGGCGCCCTCGACGGGCTTGCTCATCTGGCTGCGATCCATTCCATGAAGACCTGGAGCGAACTGGGTGCTTCCGATTTTGAAAAGATTTTGGCCGTTAACGTGACCGGCTCCTTTCTGATCTCTCAGGCCGCAGCTCAGCAGATGGCGAAGCAGGGGGGCGGCGCAATCGTGCTGACGACGTCCAGCGTTGTCAGCGTTGGTGGCCTAGGAGGCAACGGCCGGGGCGGCCCTGCTTACGCCACGTCGAAAGCTGCCATTATCGGCCTGATGCGTTCGCTCGCCCGCTCGCTGGCGCCGAGCAATATTCGAGTTAACGCGGTTGCTCCAGGTTCGATTTCGACACCGATGACCGCGCATTACAACAAAGAAGCGCTGGCCGGCGTCAGCGCACGTACGCTTGCGGGACGGATTGGAGAAGCGGAGGAGATTGCCCGAACAATTGGTTTCCTGATGTCCAAGGACGCAAGCTACATCTTCGGCGAGATCGTCAACGTGAACGGCGGCGCCAGTTTCGGTTTGTAAGTCTGGCCGCAACCGCGCTGTCGCCGATGCCTGCGCATCGGCGTGATTGGCCTACACCAGGTTGGAACCGCAGCGCGCAACTTACGGAGTGACAGTGGGCGGCCGCCGATGGTGGGTCGCCTGCTCATAGGCGTATGCAAGCTGTATCATCTTGGCGTCAGCGTAGGGCCGGCCAAGAAAGGTGATCCCCGCCGGCAGGCTGTCTCGCGTAAACCCGGCCGGCACGACGACCGATGGTACGAACATCAAGAAAGTATTGATGTGGGGCGCGCCCTTCTGATCGACAAAGGGCGGATTGACGCCGTCTTTGATTAAGGTCGGCTGATGCTCAACAGCTTTGTGAACGATAGCATCCAACCGATGATCTGCCATGACCTTGAGCATATTGGTCATTAACCGATCGCGCGCCTTGGCATAGGCCAGCTGCTGCTCCGATGAAGACACGGAGGTCCAGCGGCGATGAGCGCTGTGTACGGCTTTTTGAAACAGCGGCGAGGCCATGGCGGCAGCGCGGGTGGCGAACGGCGCCTGGCCGCCTTTGAAATAGAGTTCATACATAATGTCGTCGTCTTCGACGCTCCTCGCGCGCGTCGCGAGCAGGACTTTGAGGTCGGGGATCGCAACGGGATCGACCACCTCCGCTCCTGCCTTGCGCAGATCGGTCACTGCCCGATCGAATACTTCGCTGACCTTTTGGAAATCGTCAGTGTCAGGTTCAACGTGATAGCCCATGGGCTCGCGTAAGATTCCGAGACGCGCACCGTTGAGCGCCCCTTTGTCCAAAATCGCCGAATAGCTGGTCTCGGCTTGTCCAATGCCGTGAGCGGTGACGGGATCTTTCGGATCATAGCCGACCATGCTTTCGAGTAGCTTCGCTAGGTCGGTAACCGTTCTGGCCATAGGCCCAAGCGACCCATTTATCGTGGGCCAACCACCGAAGACGCCGGTCCGGCTCACAAGACCCACGGTTGGGCGCATGCCCGCAACGCCGTTCCAAATGGACGGCCTCCGGATTGAAGAGAAGCCCTCCTGGCCAATCGCGACAGTACAAAAGTTGGAGGAGACAGCCGCGCCAGAGCCCCCGGAAGAACCGCCCGCGGTGCGTTCAAGGTCGTAGACGTTACGAGTTGATCCGAACAAAGATCCATGCGTGTCGCCGCCGCCCAACTCACCCAGCGTCGTCTTGCCAATGAAAATCGCGCCGGCTGCCTTCAGCTTGGCCGCGACAAAACAGTCGCCATCCGGCATATAGTCCTTGAACATCACAGAGCCGAGTGTTGTCGGCATCCCTTTGATGTCGGCTTGATCCTTCATAAGAACAGGAATGCCGTGCAGATGGCCGACGAACCCGGTCTTTTTGAATGCAGCGTCAAGCCGATCGGCCTCCTCAAGGGCGATCGGACTGAGCGAGATAACTGAGTTTATTGCTGGCCCTTTTTTATCGTAGGCCGCGATGCGATCCAGATACATCTGGATTAGTTGCCGGGCCGTCAGCGTGCCGGCCTTATAGGCTGCGTGAATATCTTCGATCGTCGCCTCGACGACGTTGAAGGCTTGCGCACTTGACGTCAGCATTTGGGCGTACATCCTTTGGAAATGCGATAAGCGGGCGAGAGTCCGTCAACGGCGTTATCAGCTAGCGTACGCCTGCTATCGCAAGGTGGTGCGCGGGCTGCGCCTCAGCAAAGCGTGGGAGCACCTCGTTCGCAAACAGCTCTGCCGAAGTTTTGCAAATATGCCGGGTCTCGCCGGCCCACTCGCCAAGAAAGCGAAGATGAAGGTGGTTGATGCCCATCTCGGCTAGTTGCTCTACCTTTGCCGCGATCGTGTCGGGATTACCGGCTATTGTCGCCTTCATGTCCCCGCCTTTGGCATACGCGTCGGCCGTGGATTGCCCAGGCGTCGATTTAATCACCGGCCCATCCATCTTGCCGTGCCGCTGAATATAGGCGCCGCGGATTGCCATCGTTTCAGCCCGGGCGACTTTTTCGCGTTCCAGCGCTTCTTCATCCGTGTCCGCCACCGTCACACCGATCCAATCGTAAGAACACCAATTTAAGCAATTGTCCTTCACTTCTTGCGAGTGACCGGCTTCCACGAGTGCACGCCGGTAGAGCTGCATCTGTTGGCGCAAGTCGGCGCCGAGAACACCGACAAACACTGGCCAACCCTTTTGTGCCGCCTTGATCAGACCCGCCTCACGAGTCGCCACGCGAATGATCGTGGGATGTGGCCTGGAGTAAGGAGCTGGCATAACGCGTCGCTTGATCCGGCCGCTGTTGGATCCGACCGAGAAGGTGTATTCTGGATCTCCGTTTTTAAAACTCCACAGTTGCTCCATTACGTCGAGAGTCTCTTCGGCGAGGCGGCCCGAGGCGTGGAGTTCAGGGTCGATGCCAAGCCCAGTCGGCTCAGTGCCTTGCCAGCCGCTGCCGACGCCGAACAAAACTTTGCCTTTGGTCAGCTGATCAAGAAGGTTCATGCTCTCGACTAGACGCAGAGGATGATAAAAAGGGATGGAGAGCACACCGAAGCCCATATAGCGGTCGCGCGGGATCAGCGGCGCTACGTAGGCGGCGAACTGCATCGGATTGCTGTGCCACGGACCCCTGAAGTGGTGATCGGTAAACCACACATGGTAGCCAAGCTCCGCGAGCCAGATCGATTGCGCGACGGCCATCTCAATGATCCGGTTGTCATCGCTGGAATCGTCGTTGCCGGGCACAAACATGTTCATCGTCATCGCGGAGAACTGCATCGATTACCTCGTACCAATCTTTATTATCGTGCATTACATGATGGCCTCGAAGCCGCCAAGCGAAAGCCACTCTCGATTGATTTTTTTCTCGACGCTCTATCGGTTATTGGAGGTTGAATTCTCCGCTGAAACCACCGACGCGGCCGGGACGAGAATGCTGTTATCTTCAGACGGCGAGATCTGCATGATATAAAAATGCGAAGCAATTTCCGACAAACCATTGATTGCTCGCGCCATGCGATGCATCGTACCCGGGAACCGGAGCTTGAAGATGAATGACTTCTGCTGCCTACGCACCGCCGAAAGTGTGGACCTGGAACAAGCCCAGCGGAGGACGTTTCGCCAGCATCAATCGCCCCATTGCAGGGCCAACACACAATAAAGAACTGCCGGTCGGCCGACATCCATTGCAGCTTTACTCGCTGGCCACGCCGAACGGCCAGAAGGTGACAATAATGCTGGAGGAACTGCTCGCACTCGGGCACGGCGGCGCTGAATATGACGCTTGGCTTATCAAGATCGGCGATGGCGATCAGTTCGGTAGTGGTTTCGAGGCGATAAATCCGAACTCGAAAATCCCGGCGCTCGTAGACCGTAGCGGGCCGACGCCAATCCGAGTGTTCGAATCCGGCGCGATCCTTGTGTATCTTGCCGAGAAATTCGGAGCCTTTTTACCGACGGACGCCAGTTTACGCGCGGAATGTATGTCCTGGCTGTTTTGGCAAATGGGCAGCGCGCCCTACGTTGGGGGCGGCTTCGGACACTTCTACGCCTACGCACCGGAAAAGATCGAGTATGCGATCGATCGTTTCACCATGGAAGCAAAGCGCCAGCTCGACGTACTTGACCGTCGCTTAGCCCACAATGAGTACATTGCTGGCAAAAGCTATACGATTGCCGATATGGCGATCTTCCCTTGGTATGGCGGGCTGGCGAAGGGATGGCTCTATGGTGCCGCTGAGTTCCTGAGCGTCCAGGATTATAAAAACGTCCAACGCTGGGCCGACATGCTTCTCGATCGTGCGGCCGTGAAACGCGGACGCATGGTCAACCGCATCTCCGGAGATCCTTCAGCGCAATTGCATGAGCGCCACGACGCTGCAGATTTTGAAACGAAGACGCAGGACAAAATAGCGCCAGCGAGCTAAGCCTCGTCATTATGGAATTCGCAGGCGCGGCGGCGCTTCAAGAGTTCGGTCTACAATGATTGAGTGGATCGACCGTCCGAATGGATATCTTGGAGACAATATCAAAAAATAGCGCGCAAGAGGCAGCGTTAGCTATGATGGCTGTTGAACATCACACTACGCTTTTGTGACGGGAAATACAGGTGGACACGACTTCATCTATCGGCCTCTCCCACCAATCGTTGGAGAAGATCTCGATCTCCGAATAGCCGGAAAAGCCCTCTGCCTCTACTGCGGCTCGGATCTTCGGAATATCGATGACGCCGTCACCCATCATACCGCGGTCGTTGAGGATATCCTTGGTCGGCACCATCCAATCGCAGACATGGAAGGCGAGCAGCCGCTCCCTTCCGGCGCGGCGGATTTGCGCCATCAGCGCCGGATCCCACCAGGTATGATAAACGTCGATCGCGACACCAAGCTTTCCCGACTTGCCGGAATCGAGCCGGTCACAAATGTCGAGAGCTTGCTCCGTGGTGTTGACGCAGGCGCGGTCCGCCGCATAGGCCGGATGGAGCGGCTCTATGGCGAGCGGCATGCCGATGCTCTTCGCATAATCATACAGCTCTGCAATGCCGTCTTCGACTTGGGCACGCGCCGCTGCGATGTCCTTCGACGAGGCGCTGCCGGGCCTCGAATATTGCGGCAGGCCTCCAACCACCAGCACAATACACGGCGCATTCAGGGCCTTGGCCTCATCCAGCGCGCGGCGATTATCGTCGCGCATCGTGGCGCGATGCGCCGTGTCCGCAGGAAACATTCCGCCGCGACAGTAACCGGACAATTCGAGGTTAGCGTCACGCACCAGCCGTACCGCGCGATCAAGACCGATGTCAGCCACTTGATCACGCCAGGGATCGATCGCCCGGATGCCGGCGCGAGCGCACGCCTCGATGATGACGGAAAGATCGCCCTGCCGCCTCACCGTGGCCGTGTTGAGCGACAGCCAGCGATGGTCTTTGGAAAAATCGCGCATCACGCATCGATTCCGCGCACAGCCAGCACCGCCTTCATCCGCGCCGTGGCGCGATCGGGGTCAGCCAACAGGCCCGCTTGATCGGCGAAACGGAAAATCTCGGCGAGATGCACAGTCGAGCGACCGCTCTCCTGACCGCCGATCATCGTAAAATGATCCTGATGACCGTTGAGGTAGGCCATAAAAACCACGCCGGTCTTGTAGAAACGCGTCGGTGTCTTGAAGATATGGCGCGACAGCGGCACCGTCGGTCCCAGCACATCGTGAAATGTCTTCAGGTCGCCAACGGCAAGTTGGGACACCGCATAGGATGCGGCCGGCGCGATGGCGTCGAAGATGCCAAGCAATGCGTGGGAAAAACCTTGTTCGTCGCCAGCAATCAGTTCAGCGTAATTGAAGTCATCGCCGGTATACATCTTTACCGATGGATCGAGCCGCCGGCGCATGTTGATCTCGTACCCCTTGTCGAGCAGCGAAATCTTGACGCCGTCAACCTTTTTCGCGTGGGCATTGATGATGTCGACAGCGGTATCCATCGCAGAAGTGACATCTTTCGTACCCCAATAGCCGGTGAGCGCCGGGTCAAACATGTCGCCGAGCCAGTGAATGATCACGGGCTCGCGGACCTGTGACAGGATTCGGTCATAGACCTTTTCGTAGTCGGTAGCGTTGCGGCCGATCCGCGCCAGGGCGCGCGACGCCATCAGGATGATACGGCCTCCCGCTGCCTCCACCGCAGCGACCTGCACCTCATAGGCGTGGATCACGTCATCCAGCGAGTTCGGCATCTTCCGGCGCCAGATGGTCGGTGCCGGCACCTGAGGCGATCAATGCGCCGCGCGATTTTGCTGCCGCGACTGAGCGCTTGATCAGCTCCAGCGATGTCGGCCAATCAAGGCCCATGCCGCGCTGGGCGGTGTCCATCGCCTCGGCGACGCCGAGACCGAGATCCCAGATGTGTTCGCGGAAGGCAATGGTGCGGTCCCAGTCGATCGCCGCGGTCAGCCAAGGATCGACGTCGGCGCGCGGATCGGCGACGACGTGAGCGGCCGAATAAACCACGCGATTGAGCGTGCCATCGAGACGCGACGGAAAAGCGCGCGGTGCTGCTGGGCGATATGTCTCAAGCGAGCCGTCGGCGCGGGGAAGCCTTAGCGAGAGACCTGACTGCGCATTGGTGTGTCTGTTCATGTTGGCTTCGCATCAGACCTTGATTTCAGCAACGTCGACCCAGCGTCGCTCGCGCCAGCTTTGCAGCGCACACTCGGCAAGCTGCACGCCCTTGGCGCCTTCCAGCAGCGTGTATCTGTATGGCGCATCCTCGCAGACATGCCGAATGAACATTTCCCACTGCTCCTTGAAGCCGTTCTCGTACACAGTGTTGTCGGGCACACGCTGCCAGTCGGCATAAAAATCGTGGGTCCGCTTCTCATCCGGATTCCATACCGGCCGCGGCGTCGCCTGACGTGGCTGGATCATGCATTCGCTAAGGCCCGCGATTGCTGAGCCGTGCGTGCCGTCGACCTGAAATGTGACGAGATCGTCGCGGTAGACGCGCGTTACCCAAGACATATTCATATGAGCGATTACGCCACCTTTGAGACGGAAGGTGGCATAGGCGGAATCGTCGGCAGTTGCTTTGTACTTATCGCCACGCTCGTCCCAACGTTCGGGTATATCGGTGGTGCCGAGGCACGTCAGGCTCTCAACCTCACCGAAGAGGTTATCGAGCACGTAGCGCCAGTGACAAACCATGTCGAGGATGATGCCGCCGCCGTCCTCCGCTCGGTAGTTCCACGATGGCCGCTGCGCTTCCTGCCAGTCACCTTCAAATACCCAGTAACCGAACTCGCCGCGCACCGAAAGCATTCGACCAAAGAAACCGGAATCGCGCAGTACACGCAGTTTCTTCAGCCCCGGTAGAAACAGTTTGTCCTGCACAGTGCCATGTTTGACGCCGCGGGCATTGGCGAGCCTCAGCACCCGCACCGCTTCCGCGAGATTGGTGGAAATCGGCTTCTCGCAATAGATGTGCTTGCCGGCCTCGATAGCCTTGGTCAGGAGATCCGGTCGGGCCTGAGTTGTGGCAGCGTCAAAGAAGATGCTGTCGTTCTTGTCGGCGAACGCCTTATCGAGATCGGTTGTCCAGCGCGGGACACTGAAGCTCTTGGCAAGCCGCTCGACCTTCCCAGCGTCGCGACCGACAAGGATCGGGTCCGGCATGACACGGTCACCATTGCCCAACACGACGCCGCCCTGGTCGCGGATCGCGATAATCGAACGGATCAGATGCTGATTGAGGCCCATGCGGCCCGTGACGCCATTCATGATCAGGCCGATACGCTGTGTCGTCATCTCGCACTCCCCTATTGATAAACCGCGACGTCCACCCAATTTGCAAAGAGATCGCACACCATCATTATGTCATATGCGTCCCAAGTGATCGCCTAACGGCGGCGGCATCCAGTCGGCCTTCAGACCAAGCTCAGCCATGATGACCTGCGTCGCATTGTAGCCGGGTAAACCGGTGATGTTGCCGCCGGGATGACTGCTCGATCCGCAAAGATAGAGACCGGGCAGATGGGTGCGGTAGCGGCCGGCACCGGCAAATGGCCGGTGGTAACCGATCTGGCCGTCGGTAAAGGCGCCGATCAAGAGATCGCCCTCACGCATGTTCGGAAGCGACCGCTCGACATCGAGCGGCGAGCGTGTAAAACCGTCAATCACCGCGTCGGCGAGATTGGGCGCGTGCTTCTGCCAAAGCCCGAGCATGGCGCGGCCATGCTCATCGCGCGCGCCATCCCAATTCAGCGCGTCGCCATTAAGTCGGTAGGGCAACTTTTCCCACATGAACGCGGTGTGCTGGCCCGCCGGCGCCTGGGTCGGGTCGAATAATGTCGGGCAAGCTCCCCACATGATCGTCGGTGGAATGGTCCCGGCTTCGTGATGGCGGATCAGCTCAGAAAATTGGTCGACATGATCGAGCCCCATAACCACCATGAAGCCGCGATCGAGCTCAGGACGCGTGGCAGCGACCGAGTAGTGGGGTGGCTCGCGAAGATTGAGGTTGAGCGCAAACAACGGCGCGATGAGATTGTACTTGAAGGCGTCAGCTTGATCGCGGACCGCCGCAGGTAGATGCGCCTCGTCGAGCAATCCGAGGTAGGTCTGTTGCGGATTGAGCGATGATACGACACCATACCGCGCGCGGATGATTTCGCCGTCAGCGGTTTCGATTCCAACAGCGCGCCCATTCTCGACGACGATGCGATGTGGTTCGGTGCTCGTCCGGATCGCACCGCCGGCCTCGCTTACGGCGGATTCAAGCGCGCGCGCCAGTGCGGCGGAGCCACCGCGCGACATCTGGGCCTTCGACGGCTGCGCCAGGAGTGCCGCGATATGATGGCCGAAACCGCGGATGCGGACGTCGACCTCGCGCAGCCCGTTGAAGAAAAGCAATCCCGCCTTGATGGTCGGGTGCTCGAACTCCCGCTCTACGAATTCCAGCGGCGATAGCGCGCTCACCTCAAGCAGGCGGCGGCCGTAGGTGCTGCGATTGAGGATGGCGCGGCGTTCGTCCGGCGGTAGCGGTGGCGATTGCGCCTCCGGACGCAAAATCTTCGTAACGATCGGAGCAAATTCCTCGTACCAGCGCCGTAGCGTCGCTGCGTCGCGCCGGCTGAATTGGGCAAAAGATTCCGCGGTACGCTCGAAGTCGGTCCACCATTCGAGGGTACGACCGTCCTTCGTCAACAGCACGACGTTGAGTTCGGGCTCGATATAGTCCGCGCCATGCCTCTTGAGCTCAAGATCGGCGTACCAAGGCATCGCGGTGATCGCGCGGTGGAAGAAGGCATGTGTGTTGTGAAGAAAACCCGGGTAGCGCGGATCCTCGATTGTGGTCAGCCCGCCGCCGGCCATCGGCGCACGGTCCACGGCGAGGACTTTGAGGCCGGCCTTGCAGAGATAAGCCTGAAGGACGAGCCCGTTGTGGCCCGCACCGAGCACGATGAAATCGTAATCGTCCGCCATGCGGAGACCTATTGTCTACAATCGTTCAACGGCGCGATTCATAAAGATCGCGTCCGGCAACGAGGGCGCGTATTTTGCCGTCGGCGATCGTGCGCTTGAGCATCCAGAAACCGCAATCGGGATGAATATATTTGATTCGACCTGGGCCCAGGACCTTCTCCGCGCGTTCGAGCCCACGCGCGATCGCGTCGGCGGATTCGATGACCGTCGATTTGACATCAACAACGCCGAGCCCGATGCCGATCTCAGGTCGCAAATCGCGGAGCACAGCAAGTTCGTCAGCCGGCCGATGGGCCGTTTCGAGTATGACGTGATCGGCATGGAGCGCATTGAGATAGGACAAGAGTTGAGCCCAAGCGCCCCTCTGAATTGATTGGCCGCCGTAATTGCCGAAGCACAAGTGAACCGCAGGCACCGTTTGCACAGCGTCCAGGACCCGGTTAATCGCGGAAGCCGCCCAAGACCATTCGTCCGGATTGCCCGGCACATTCGCTTCGTCGATCTGCACGACATCGGCGTCGAGGTGGCGCACCTGCTCGGCGAGCGCATCAGCGATGGCCATCGCCAAGTCGGGCGTACTCTTGTAGTGATTATCCACCAGCGTCTTGGCCAGCATGTGCGGCCCGGTCAGAGTGAATTTCAAGGGCCTCGTCGCGAGGCTCTTCGCTCGTGCGCAGGCCTGCGGCAAATCGAGGTAGCCGGAGCCGATCGGCCCCTCGACCACGGCCGGTGGCCGCGTTCGAAAGCCCATGCCGCGCTGCGCCCGATAAGTGACGAGTTCGTCGAATGTCACTGCGGTACGAATGCCCGCAAGCGGCCGCACGAAATATTCGATCATACCGTTGGTCTCGGGATGATTGATGTCAAAGCGATACAGCTCTCCGTCGCATACGATATCGATGCCGGCCTTTTCCTGGGTGTGCAGGACCACCCGTGTCGCATCGGCCAGGGCCTGTTCCGACGGCAGCGCGGTCAGCCAGTCTGGAACAGGGTACGAGCCCACTACGGTCGTCTTGATCCTGGACTCCGTCATTAATCGCTCCGAATGGCAGGGGTGGTGATCGCGCCTTGCTGTATCAGCGCGGGCTTATTAAGGTCAGCTAAGTATCCAACTGGTTACTTGCGGCGTCAATCGTCACAAACGACATGAAAGTGTTGTTGCCGCGATCCTCTCGAAATAGAGCTGGCCGAACGCATGCCACTTCAGACAACCTCAGGGTCCGACGTAGCTACATGGCCGGATCGTTTCGACGACGAAGATCACCTCGAAGACTTTATGACGACGCCGTCGCCCGCGCTCATCGCGGCACTACGCGACGTCGGCGGCGACCTGATGATTCTCGGCATTGGCGGAAAAATGGGGCCGACGCTCGCTCGTCTCGCGCGCCGTGCAGCGCCAGATCGGCGCATTTTCGGTGTTGCGCGCTTTAGCGAGCCAGGACTGCGCGAAAAACTTCAATCATGGGGCATCGACTGCATCGCCGCTGACCTTCTTGAGCGCGAAGCAATCGCACGTCTGCCCAAAGCACCGAACGTTATCTTCATGGCGGGGCGAAAATTCGGCACCACCGGGCGTGAAGACCTCACTTGGGCGATGAATACGCTGGTCCCGGCGAAGGTTGCGGAGGCGTTCAAGGCATCACGCATCGTCGCGTTCTCGACCGGCAACGTCTATCCCCTCGTCAATGTCATGCACGGCGGCGCGACTGAGGCGACTGCGCCCAACCCGCGCGGCACTTATGCAAATTCCTGCGTTGGGCGCGAGCGTATGTTCGAATATTTCTCGCGTCTCCATGGCACGCCTGGACGCCTCATTCGATTGAATTACGCAATCGACATGCGTTATGGCGTGTTGCACGACGTGGCGCAGAAGGTTTTGACGGATCGCGACGTCGACATCAGCGTTGGCCACGCGAATGTTATCTGGCAGGGCGATGCCAACAGTATGGTGCTCCGCGCGTTGGGTCAGTGCACCACGCCTACCCAGGCCCTCAATATCAGTGGCCCGGAAACGTTGAGCATTCGCGCTGTCGCCGACGCCTTCGGGCAACGTTTCGGCAAGTCAGCACGCTTTACCGGCAGCGAAGCGAGCACGGGCTGGCTTATCAATTCAGCCGAAGCGCATCGGCTGTTCGGCTATCCGACCGTTCCCCTCGGCCAAATGATCGACTGGGTCGCGGATTGGGTCAGCCGCGGACTCCGTAGCCTTGGCAAGGAAACTCACTACGATAGCAGCGATGGCAACTTCTGATCATGCTTTGCCTTCGGGCATAGCCGCGCGACCGTTATTCGAGAGCGATTTGAATTCGGCACTGGCCTTGTCCCAGGAAGCCGGCTGGAATCAAGTGGCCGCCGATTGGCGGATTTTTCTCGAACTGGGCAGCGTGACTTGCCTCACGCGCGGCGATGGGCCGCCGATCGCAACTGCGGCCACCCTGCCTTACGATGGCAGTTTTGCCTGGATCAGCACAGTACTCGTCACCGCGGCCGAGCGGCGTCAAGGCCTCGCACGATGGCTGATGCGCCATTGCGTTGAAGAATTGTTGGCGCGCAAGCTCGTGCCAGTGCTCGATGCAACGCCTGCCGGACGTACTGTCTATGTCGGGCTTGGCTTCAATGACTGCTGGCCGATGCATCGGCTGGTCGGCCGTACGGTTCGAACGCCGCCAGCGATGAGCAACGCGGTGGCAGTGCGCGCGCTCACAGCGCACGATTGGCCGCAAGTCATCGCTTATGACACGGCCGTCTTCGGCGCGGAGCGTAACGCACTGCTACGCCGCCTGGCCGACCGCTTGCCCAATGCGGCGCTCGTTGCCGAGCGCGGCGGTCGAATTGCCGGTTTCCTGCTCGGCCGCGACGGCCGCGTCATGAGTCAGCTCGGCCCCTTGGCGGCAGACGACGATGCCGTTGCAAGCGCGCTTCTGGCGCATGCCATCACCGTCACACCGGCACCGCTGACCGTCGACGTTCCCGATCGCCACGCAGGCCTCCACGATTGGCTGGCCACGCTCGGCTTTACCGCGGAGCGGCTGTTGACCCGTATGGTCTATGGAACGCACGTGGCTTTTGACGATAGTGCACGGCTGTTCGCCATCGCCGGGCCTGAACTCGGCTGAATCGGAGCGCCGTCTCAGTTGCTGAACGGGACGTCCTTCATCTTGATCGACTTGTCGAGAAAGGTGTTGGTGTAAGCGCCGCTGACATCGAACGATTTTTCGACGCCGACGTATGTCTTTACCAGATTGTAGGTGTCGTCCATGCGCTTCGGATCGAACCAGCCGAGCGCCACGGACTGCGAGGTATTGTCGCTCATAAGCTGCTCGACCTCATGCCAGTTGACCATCTGGCTATCGATCTGCAGACCGGAATTGGCCTCGACCAACGCTTCAACGCACGGCTTTGCATCGGCCACGCAAGCCGCGAATGCTTTTTGCGTCACTTTGACAAAAGCGGCCACCGTATCGCGGTGCGCTTTCAGGTAGGCGCCGTTGACGACGATCGAGTTACCGTAGGGATCGACCCCGGCATCCTTCCACGCCAAATAACCCATGTCGCTACCGAGCTGACCTTTATAGGTGTGATGTTCATTGTAGAACTCGGTTACTGCGTCGACCGCGCCGGATTTGAGCGCTGCGAGCTTTGCGCCAGGCCCAACATTCACCCAAGTCACTGAATTCGGATCGACATCATTGGCCTTAGCCAATGCCGGCCAGAGCGACCGCGCCGCATCCCCTGGCGGGTTACCAATTTTTTTTCCGGCGAGATCCTTGACCGATTTGATGCCCGAACTCTTGAGCCAATAGAAACCGCCGGGATAATTGGCATACACATTCATGATCGCGGTTTCGTCGGCACCTTTGCCGATGGCAACGAGGACAGTTGTCATATCGGCAAGGCCAAAGGTATTGGCACCGGCGCCGGCGGCTTGAGCCGCCACCATCGAGCCTTTGCCTTGGAGCAACGTGAGATCGACGCCGGCGTCTTTGTACCAGCCCATCTTCTGCGCATAGTAATAAGGCGCATGATCGCCGCCGGCGACCCAGTTGAGCAGAAAGCTCACAAACTCGTTGGCATGAACTGCGCCGGAAAAACCGAAACAGGCGATCGCGACGACGGAAAACTTCAGTTTCATGATCGGGCTCCCGCAACGTCGACCCGACAAGAGCTGGATCTCATCGCTCATTGCAGGCGAGCAGAGAATTCTTGTAACCAGTTAGTTACATAAATAAAAGATAAAGAGCACCATGGAGGCTGTCAACTCACGCGCCAGACGCCCCGGGCCAGGATTACGCCGCCGGCGGCCCGACGCGACCCGGCGTCGCATCATGGCGGCGGCAACGTCGGAGTTTGCCGCCAAGGGTCTGGCCGGCGCCCGGGTGGACGAGATCGCCGATCGCGCGCGTGTCAGCAAGCGGATGCTTTACCACTACTTCGGTCACAAGGAAGCGCTGTGGCTCGCCGTCCTCGAACAGGCTTATCTTCACATTCGCAGCGAGGAACGCGAGCTTGACGTCAGCCGGCTATCACCCGTCGCCGGCATGCGGCGCCTCATTGAATTCACGATCGCCTACGTCCAATCTCATCCGGAATTCATATCGCTGCTTCACGGCGAGAATCTGCATCGAGCAAAATATCTGCGCCGGTCGCGGAAAGTTCGCGAGATGCACACTTCCCTTCTAGGCGTGATCGCCGATCTGCTAAAGCGCGGGCGCCGCGACGGCGTATTTCGTAACGGGATCGATCCGGCCGAGCTCTATATCACGATCGCCGCAATTGGTTTTTTTTACTTCTCGAATATTCATACGCTGTCGACAATCTTCGGGCGCAACTTCAATTCCGCCCCGGCGCGAAAAAAACATCTGGAGCATGCACGAAACGTCGTGCTGGGGTTCCTTAGACCATGACCGCGATGATGCAACTCTATCCCAAACTGAGCGACGGTTCATTCGTATTCGCCAACCGATGTTGCTGGTCGTCATGACTGTTCAGCCGTCTGACACGAGCGATCGAAAGATATCCGCTGACGCAGTACGCCGCTATGCGCTGGCGATCCTGGCACACGTGGCGCTCATCGCGGCTTGGTACATCTTTGTTGCCTACGGACATGTGCCGTCCTTTGTGATGCCGTCACCAATCGCCACGATCGCTACACTTGGCGGCAAAAATTATGGCTGGATCGACAATACACTGGTGACCGCCAGCGAGATTTTTGGCGGCTATTTCCTTGCCGTTTTCGTCGGCGTGATTATTGCCATCGTTTTCTCCTGGTCGAGAACGGCGGAAGATGCAGTCATGCCCTTGCTTGTTAGCCTGAACATGATTCCAAAAGTCGCGCTGGGTCCACTTATTCATCGTCTGGTTCTCGTACGGAATATTTCCGAATACGATCATCGCATTCTCGATCAGTTTTTTCCCAATCCTCCTTAATACCGTTCGCGGCTTTAGGGAGGTTGAGCCTGAGCTGCTCGAGCTCGTGCGTTCGTTACGCAGCTCGAAGTGGCAAACTTTTACCAAAATCCAACTGCCAAGCGCATTGCCTTACATTTTCTCCGGCATGAAGGTTGGCGCAATCCTGGCGGTTGCGGGCGCGATCGTCGGCGAATTTCTCGGGTCGTCGCGCGGACTGGGCTATCTGATGCTTCAGGTTCAGGTTACGCTCGACACTGCCGCAATGTTCATGGCGGTGATCCTGATCACCGTTATCGGCGTTATGCTTTACGGCATGGTGGTTGGACTTGAGCGGCTTGTGATCGTTCGCGATGCTCGGATTCAATAGGCCCAGCCATGTCCGAGCCCTTTATCCGCATCAATGGTCTTCACAAAGCTTACGGTAAAGGCGACCAGAGGTTTCTCGCTATTTCTGACGCCACCTTCGATGTAGAGCCGGGCGCGCTGGTGGCATTGGTCGGCCCATCGGGCTGCGGCAAGACCACGCTCCTCAAGATCCTTGCCGGTCTACAAAGCTACGATTCCGGCGAAGTTCATATTGGTTCAGCCGCGCATCCATTCGATCCATCGCGCGATATCGGCATGGTGTTCCAGCAGGCGCTGCTGCTCAAGTGGCGCCGCGTGCTGCAGAACGTAATGCTGCCAGCGGAAATCCTTGGCCTACCCATCCGCGAAAGCCGCGAGCGAGCCCGTGAACTCCTGGCCATGGTTGGACTTGCTGGGTTCGAGGATAAATATCCGTACGAGCTTTCCGGCGGCATGCAGCAGCGCGCTGCAATTGCTCGAGCGCTAGTTCACGATCCGAAGCTCATATTGATGGACGAGCCGTTCGGCGCTCTCGACGCACTCACCCGAGAAAAGATGAATCTCGAACTCCTCAATATTTGGAAGAGAAGTGGCAAGACGATTATCTTCGTCACCCATGGAATAGCGGAAGCGGTATTCCTCGGAACGCGAGTCATTGTCTTGACCGCAGGCCCCGCACGCATGGCCGATAATATCGAGATAGAACTCCCAGAGCCGCGTGCCCTCGGCGTCAAGACTAGCGAAGCCTTCGGTGAATACAGCCGAAGGATCTATCATCTCCTAGGATTAGGTTAGTTTGTCAGACCTTCCTGGAACTTTAAGCGTCGTTCGAAACGGCGTAACTCGCCAGCGTAAGCTGACGTGAAGGCACCGTCGGGTTAAATGCCACCAAAACAAGAAATGCCCTGTTTCGTTTATGTGCTTGGTAGTCGACGGGAAAATGACCGTCGGACTTACGTCGGCTGGACCACTGACATCATGAGACGGCTCGACCAGCATAATGCGGGACGCGGCGCCAAGTCGACAAGAGGGCGCAAATGGACGCTGCTCTATTTCGAACGCTGTAATAGTCGCAGCGAGGCGATAAGTCGCGAGTGGCACGTCAAACGTGACAGGAAGTTTCGCGACACACTGCGCGAGACCCTTGAACTGTAGCTATCAGATCTTTATTGGCGGACTTATGTTTCTAATCACGGGGAATTCCGTAGCCGCCGCCACCGGGCGTATCCAGCGTGACTTCATCGCCTGGCTGCATGACCATCTTGCGCGCTTCAACGACGGGAGTCCCATTCACAAGAAAGTTGCCGGGTGCACCAGATGCGCCGCCGCCAAGTCCTTCGGGGGGCAAAGTGGTGCGACTTGCAACGGCATTCAGAAGCCACGTGCTGTTGGTACGCATACGCCAACTAATCGTCTGACCATCACCGCCACGCGATGCTCCAGCGCCACCGGAGCCAAGACGCAGCTCTTTCTTGGAGAACACAATCGGCATGGACGCCTCGAGAACCTCGACAGGAACCGCAGCGACGCCGGTCGGATAACAGGTGGCAGATGGGCCGTCCTTTGTGCGCCGGGCGCCCATGCCGCCCGAATAATTGAACATCGCGCTCGTAAAGGGTGAGCCGTCGCCATTCTTGCCTTGAATCTGGATCGTCCAAACCGCGCCCGAGCCTTCGGCTAATACCCGATCCGGAATGACATGATACAGCGCCTTGAGGATCGGCATCGGTACATACATGCCGACCACGTGACGCGCATTGACCGGCGCCGGATATTTGCAATTGACGATGCAGCCTTCCGGAGCGGTCACCTTGATCGGTGCGAGGCTGCCAAAATTATTCGGCAGTTCGGGATCGAGGCAGGATCGGATGGCAAAAGTACTGTAAGCATGGGTGTAGTTCATGACCACATTGATACCGTAAGGGCTCTGTCCAGAACTCCCTGCAAAATCGATGTGAATCTCTCCCTGCTTTGGATCGATCGTCACCGCGGTTTTGAGCGTGATGATGTCGCCGCCCGGCACGTCGAAGTCACTTTGGCCGTGAAAGGTGCCTGCCTTGAGTTTGCGGATCGATTGCCGCGTTGATTGTTCCGAACGCGAAATTATTTCCTCGGACACTTCATCGATGTCCTCGTAGCGTTGCCGGTCGAGCAGAGCCGATAACCGCTTGCAGGCAAGACGTCCGCTCGAAACTTGGGCAGCAAGATCGCCGAATACATGATCGGGCGTACGCACATTGCGCCGGATCATTTCATGCAGAACCTTGTTCGGCTCGCCGGCCTCGTAAAGCTTCAGCATCGGGATCCAGAGGCCTTCTTCATGCACGTCGCGCGCGCCAGCGCCGACGCCATAGCCGCCGATATCCGTGTGATGAATTGTGGAGCCGAAGAAGCCGATCAGCCGATCCTTATGGAACGCCGGCAGCATCACGGTGATATCGAAGAAATGGCCGGCGGAAAGCCACGGATCATTGGTGATCAATACATCACCGGGATTAAGCGTCTGCGTCGGAAAGGCTTCGACAAAATGCTTGCCCGCAGCGGCCAGCGAATTGATGTGACCGGGCGTACCTGTCACCGCCTGCGCTACCATGCGGCCGCGTTTGTCGAACAAGGCGTTAGCGAGATCACCGGCTTCACGGACAACCGGGCTGAAAGCGATGCGCCGCAGCGCTTTCGCCTGCTCGCTCACGATGCTGATCAAATTGCTCCAGACGATTTCGAGCTCGATCCCATCCATAATTACTGCTCCTTGGATGCCATGATGCATCCAGTGCGATCGACTTTGGCTTTCCAGCCAGGAAGGATGATGATGGTTGTCTCGCGTTCTTCAACGATCGCCGGGCCCGCAATTACCTGACCAAGGGCGAGATCTGTTCGCGCGTAAACCGGCGTATCGATATCGTGGCTGCCGAACCGCGCTTTGCGTTTGTCACGCGGCTTAGCCGGTGTCGCTGCCAGCGCCGGAACGCTATCACGCGAGGCGGCCGGCCCGGTCGCGACAACCCGCCAACTGACAATCTCCACATCCACATCCGGCAAACGCAAGCTGTAGAGGCGCTCATAACCCTGCTCAAACACCTCACGCAGCCAGGCTGGGTCATGTTTGCGCCGCGGGTCACTCTCGAACCACGCAGTGACTTCGTTCTGCTGACCGAGATAGCGCATATCGCTACCGAAACGGTATGTGATGTCGCTCGATGCACAACCCGCACTCGCCAAGCCATTTCGGGCACTTTCGACGAGCTGATTTAAGGTGTCGTCGGCGCGCAGCCAATCGAGTGTCGAGAGCCGCGCCAGCGCGCCGCGTGACAGATCGAGCCGCGGCGGCGTCACTAACGTCCCGAACGCTGAAAGCACGCTCGCGAGCGGCGGATAAATGACAACCGGCGAGTCGAGCAATTCGGCCACGTAGCAGGCATGCACCGGCCCTGCCCCGCCGAAAGCGAACAATGGCAGACCCCGATAATCGATCCCGCGATCGACGGCGTGTGCGCGCGCGGCAGCCGTCATCGATTCTCCAACGACACGATAGATACCGGCCGCTGCTTCCAGTGTCGTTGTTCCGAGCGCTGTGGCCAGTTCGCCGATCTGCCGTTCCGCCGCGGCGCGGTCGAGTTTCATATCGCCGCCGAGAAAATTGTCGGCGCTGAGATAGCCGAGCACGAGGTCGGCATCGGTGACCGTCGGCTTTTCGCCACCGCGCCCATAGGCCACCGGACCGGGCGTCGAACCCGCACTGTGCGGTCCCACTTTCAGAAGCCCAAGATCGCTGACCGAGGCAATGCTGCCGCCGCCGGCGCCGATCTCGATCATGTCGACGGATGGAATCAGGATCGGCAGGCCGGAGCCGGATTTGAAGCGATAGATGCGGTCGACCTCGAAATCTCCGACCACGAGCGGCTGGCGATCTTCGATGATGCAGGCCTTGGCCGTCGTGCCGCCCATATCAAACGACAACAACCGGTCGAGGCCGAGGACATCGGCAAAATAAGCTGCAGCGAGAGCGCCGGCGGCTGGTCCGGATTCCACCATGCGCACCGGAAATTGGCTCGCCACGTCGATGCCGATAACGCCGCCATTGCTCAGCATGATGAGCAAATCATTGGCGAAGCCACGCTGCTTCAGCCCCGCCCTGAGCGCTTCAAGATAAGGCTCAGTGATCGGCGCCGTGTAGGCGTTCATAACAACGGTCGACGTACGCGGATATTCGCGAATTTGCGGGGCAACGTCCGAAGAAATCGATACGTATATGTCGCCGGCATGTTTGCGGATCAGATCGCGCATGGCGTATTCGTTCGCCGGATTGACGTAGGCGTTGAGGAAAGAAACCGCGACCGAAACAACGCCTTTCTTCTTGAGCTCTTCTATGACAGCAGCAGCCGTCATCTCATCGAGCGGCGTAAGCACCTCGCCTGTCGCGAGGACACGCTCCGGTACACCAAATGTCAGATCACGTCCGACCAGTGGTTCCGGGAATTCGATTTGCGGATCGAACATCTCGTAACGATGCTCGTCACGGATGGTCAAAATGTCGCGGAAGCCCTCGGTGACAAGGAGCGCCGTTTTGGGCCCTTTGCGCTCGATCACCGCGTTAGTGACGACAGTCGTAGCGTGGACGATGACATCGGTCACCGCACTCGGAGCGACGTTGGCCTTTTTGAGAACCGCGTCGATGGCGCGAAAGAAGCCAACATCAAGGCTTTCGGGCGTCGTCAACGTCTTGTCGACAGTGGTTTGACCCGAGGCGCTGCGTAGAACGACATCGGTGAAAGTGCCGCCGATATCGACGGCCAACGCATAACGCGACATTCCCGTGTTTCCCGTCCTTCGAAACTGTGTTTCTTATTACGATACGACATGCCGTGAATATCCGATGGCGGATCGCAAATCAACATTCACCCGGCATTGACCCGTATAGATTTTTTGGATACGAGTTTCGTATATAATAAATTCGTCTCTTAGAGCGAGACAAGATGAGCGAGTAGGGAAACGCTGCGGCGATGTCTGACTTGGCTGAATTGTCAGATGATGAGGACCGGACTCAAGGGACCGGGATTATCCAGTCGGTCGTCACGGCTGCCCAGGTGATTGAGGCGTTAGCTGCTGCCGGGCAGCCAGTCCGGCTGACCGCGCTTGCCAACCAGCTTGGTGAGCCAAAAGCCAAGATCCACCGCCATCTGGCAACGCTGAAGTTTCTCGGTTTCGTCGATCAGGACAGCCAAACCGAATGCTATCGGCTGGCGCCGAAGCTAGCCCATATCGGACAGGCCGCGGCCGATCAGCTTGATCTGCGTCGGCTGGCCGAGCCTTACATGATGCGGCTTCGGGATCTCACGCGGCAAACCGTGGTCTTGAGTCTGCCGGCAGGCGGCGATGCCATCGCCAATGCCGTTTTCGACAGTCCCAATCTGGTCACGATCTCGGTGCGCCTCGGCTATCGATTGCCATCGTATTGCTCGGCGCAAGGCCGCGTTACGCTCGCGTTTTCGCCGCCCGACCTGCAGCAGCGTGTGCTATCGCGCAAGCTGCAGACTTTGACGCCGCATACCATCACCGATCCCGCGAAGCTGCGCCAAAGACTGGCGCGCATTCGCGAGCAGCTTTACGAGGTGGCGATGGATGAGACCATGCTCGGTATCTCTGCGGTCGCAGCGCCAATCCTCGACTTCGGCAGCAAACTCGTCGGCGTCATCGCTGTTGTCGGCACCACTCAGCATGTGCACGACCCTGTCGACGAGCAGCAGCTTCTGTATCTTCGCGCCTGTACCAAGGCGATCTCACTGAAACTGAATTCGACGGCCTACGAAGGGCTTCAGATTCCCAATCTGCGGGAGTTCATCTTCGATTAGCCGGCGAGATAAACGTTTAGCTTATCCAAAAAACAAAAGGTCTGGAGGGAGAAGGTCATGCTTTCATCGCAAAGGCACTTTCGCACGATTGCAGGACTATTGGCGGCGGCTCTTTCGTTTTCTTTCCTTGCATCCAGCGCGCGCGCCGAAGACGTCTACAAAATCGGCATGTCTGCAGGCCTGACAGGCTATGCGGCTACGGTCGATCGAGCCTGGCGCGATGGTGTCCGGGTCGCAATCGACACACTCAATGCCAAAGGCGGTATATTGGGCCGCAAAGTCGATCTCATTGTCGAGGACAACAGGTCTGAGCCGCAAGAAGCGGTCACGGCCTATCGCAAGATGATCAGCTCGGACAATGTGAATGTGTTCGCGAGCGGTTGCGTCTCGGCCGGAAACTTCGCAGCAGCGCCGCTGGTCGTGCGCGCAGAAACGCCGATGGTGCTTTGCTCAATCCTGCCGCAGCAGCCGGATCAGGTGGCGTGGGCATTCACAACGATTCCGCCGCCGCGTTTCGAAGTCGAGACCCGGCTTGATTATCTCAAGAACAAGACGACGATCAAAAAGATCGGCGTGCTGCATGATCCATCACCGTATGCCAATGCGCAGAGTGCGGCAGCGGAAAAGGAAGCAGGCGATTACGGCCTCGAAATCGTCGGTAACGAGCAATACAAGACCGATGATGCCGACCTGAGTGTTCAGATCCAGAAGATGTACACGGCGGGGGCGCGAGCAATTATCAAGATCGGCCTCGGCGGTACGACCCTGACGGCTGCGAAAGACATCAAGCAGCTCGGCTTGGATATGATCATGTTGACGAGCCTGGAGGATCTCGCCGTATTCCGCCCGGTCGCGGACGTCCTTGGCGACAAATTCTTCTTCGTCGCCTCTCCGTCTCAAGTCTATGACATTTTGCCGGCAACCCCGCTGAAGACGGAGATCGGAAAGTTCCTCGTTCCGTGGCGTGCCAAATACAACGACCGCGATCCAAACTGGGCCGGCCGGGGCTGGGACGCGGTGACACTGATCGCTGCGGCCGCCGAGAAGGCAAAATCGGCCGACGGTTCGAAGGTGCGTGATGCGCTTGAGAGCACGGACAATTTCCAGGGCACCACTGGCATCTACCATTTCTCAGCCACCAATCATCAGGGCATCACCGAGAACCCGCTGCTGCTTGCCACCATCGTCAATGGGCAAGTCAAGGTCGTGAAATAACGGTTGGCGATGCCGCGGATACTCGAAGTCCAGGGCCTCTCGGCGCGGTACGGCCACGTCGAGGCCCTGCGACTGGTCGACTTCCATGTCGAGGATGGAGAGCTCGTTGCCGTGCTCGGCCCGAACGGTGCCGGCAAATCGACGTTGATGCGCGCGATCCTCGGGCTCATTCCGACAAGCGGGCGTGTGCGCTTTTGTGGCGCCGATGTGCCGCGCCGCGATCCGGTGGTGGCGGCGGCTCGCGGACTTGTCCTCGTCCCCGAAGGCCGCGGGATTTTCGGACCGATGACGGTCTTGGAAAATCTCGAGCTCGGCGCCTACCTGTTGAAGGGCAACAACGCAGAATTTGCGCGGCGGCAGGAGCGGGTCTTGATGTTGTTTCCGCGCCTGAAAGAGCGCCTGTCACAGACGGCGGGCTCGTTATCCGGCGGCGAACAGCAGATGCTGGCGATTGGCAGAGCGCTTATGGCAGAACCCAAAATCCTCCTGCTCGACGAGCCGTCATTGGGTCTCGCGCCGCGCGTAATCGGAGAGATTTTGGAAACGCTCGGCGAGCTCAATCGCAATGGACTGCCTATCGTCCTTGTCGAACAGAAGGCGCCGCTGGCACTCAAGCTCGCGCGCCGCGCTTATCTCATGTCAGTCGGCAGCATCGCAGCCGAAATCGATCCACGCACGGTAAAATCCCACGATGAACTCGCTCACTTCTACCTGGGCTAAGCGCGGCGCGGATTCTACGCTGCTGGCGATATGGACCCTCGCCGCCGTCTTGATCATTTATGTGCTGATCCGCGGCGGCTACCTCATGACGGTGCTACAGATCGCCGCGATCTATACGATCTTCGTCACCGGACTGAATATCTTCATGGGTTTTGCCGGACAGGTTTCGTTTGGCCACAGTGCCTTCGCGGCACTGAGCGGCTACACTTCGGCTGTCCTGACTGCGACATATAATTGGGGGCCGCTATCTGCCGCCGCCGTCGGCCTTTGCGGCGTGCTGATTTGCGCTCTGGTCATCGGCTATCCGACGCTGCGCCTGCGCGGCCACTATCTGGCGATGGCCACGCTGGCAATCGGCCTGATCGCCTACGACGTCGCTGTGGAATGGGGATCGGTGACGCAAGGCTATATGGGAATCTCCGGAATTCCGCCGCTCGGTATCGGACGCTGGAGCGTTACTTCCGATCGCAGCATCCTGCTTGTCCTGATTGTTATCGCCGCGCTCGGCATGATCGCTGCCGCCGGCATTCGTCGTTCACGCCTGGGACGCGCCTTTGTCGCCGCGGCTGGTAGTGAAAATGCCGCACGAGCGCTGGGAATCGATGTCGCGCGCTATAGGCTTGCGGCCTTCATGATTTCCGCTTTCTACGCCGGCGTTGCCGGGTCGTTGTTCGTCCACGCTGTCGGCTTCGTCAGCCCCGAAGTGTTCGGCCTGCACATGGTCATTCTCGCCTTCACAATGCTCTATATCGGCGGTATCGGCACCTTTACCGGACCTGCACTTGGCGCGCTCATTGTGACGTTGCTGCCGGAAACGTTTCGCACCTTCAATGAATATCAGGATCTCGCGTACGGCGCGGTTCTCATCCTCATCCTGATCTATGCACCTGGCGGCATCGCCTCGCTGCCGAAATTACTGTCCTCGCGATCAGGCCGGAAGCTCACATGAGCATCCTGAAGCTCGATAGTATCACGCGACGGTTTGGAGGCCTGGTCGCCCTCGACAACGTCTCGCTCGAAATCCCGGAAAGCGGCATCACGGCGATCATCGGACCAAACGGCGCGGGCAAGACGACACTCTTCAACGTCATTTCCGGCTTCGACGCGCCGACTTCTGGCAACGTCTTTCTTCTCGGCTCAGACGTCACCGGCATGGCGCCGGAGCTGATCGCCAAGCGCGGCCTCGTGCGCACCTTTCAGCTCGTACAATTGTTCGACGAGCTCACCGTGCTGGAGAATGTCAAAGTCGGCCGTCATCTTCATACCCATGGCGGGCTTATAATGGCGTTGATACCGGGCCTTTCCTCGAAGCGCGAAGCGGCCATCGAGAACACCGCACGTGACTTGTTGCGACAGACCGGATTGTCGGAGTGCGCAGAACAACCGGCCGCGGCACTTCCCTACGGGCAAAAACGCCTGCTCGAAATCGCCCGCGCATTGGCCGCAGAGCCCAAACTTCTGCTGCTCGACGAGCCGGCTGCCGGCCTTAATCGCGAAGAGACGCAGCAGCTTGCCGATCTGCTATCTCGGATCGCCGCCTCGGGTACCACGATCGTTCTGATCGAGCATGACATGAGCCTGGTCATGAACGTAGCGGCACGGATTGCCGTGCTCGATTTCGGACGGCTGATCGCGGAAGGAACACCCGCCGAGGTGCGACGCAACCCCGATGTCATAACGGCTTACCTCGGACAGGCGGAGGCGGCGCTTGCTTGACCTCATCATGCAATCGATCGCAAGCGGCATCGCGGTGGGCTGCATCTACGGCCTGATCGGTATCGGCTTCTGCGTGATCTATAATGCCAGCGGCATCGTCAACTTTGCCCAAGGCGCCTTCGTCATGCTTGGCGGCATGGTGGCGAGCGCGGCGCTGAAGACCTACGGTATTCCGCTGCCGCTTGCCGGCATTCTCGCAATAGCGATTTGCGCTGGCATCGGCATGATCCTCGAACGCCTCGTCGTCCGTCCGCTGTGGGACCGTCAATCGGCGACTTTTGTGATGATCCTTGCCACCCTTGCCGCGCAGATCGTCATCGAGCGGTTGACGTTGATCGTTGCCGGCGATCAGCCGCGCAGCCTGCCGATGTTTACCGATTTGCCGCCGTTACGGATCGGCGGCATTGCTATAAGCTACCAGTTCCTTTGGATTGTAGGCGGTGCGACGCTAGCTATCGTCCTACTCGCTGTTTTCTTCTCGTCGACAAAAACTGGCAAGGCGATGCGTGCGTGTGCCATTGATCGGGATGCGGCAGCCTTGCTCGGAATTCCGGTCTCGCGCATGCTCGCGCTCGCATTCGGACTGAGCGCGGCGCTCGGCGCCTTTGCCGGCGTATTGATTACGCCAACACAATATACCTCGTTCAATCTCGGCGTTCCGTTTGCCATCAGCGGCTTTATCGCGGCGATCATCGGCGGCTTCGGACGGCCGCTTGGCGCGTTGGCAGGCGGCATCTTTCTCGGGATCGTCCAGGCGCTTGCGATTGTGGCGCTCGGCTCGGCGTTTAAGAATATCGCGGCGCTATCAATTCTTCTGTTGTTCCTGTTTTTCCGGCCGACCGGCCTCCTCGGTTCGGCCAAATAGCCGAATGGAGAAGGCGGTATGGATATCCATAAAATCGACTGGAGCACGACCCAATGGAAAGAGATTCGCAAAGGGGTCGAACAAAAAGCGTTTTCCGGAAACGGCGCGACGATCGCCCTGCATCGTTTGATGCCGGGGCATGAGCCGCGGCCGCACAGCCACCCGCATGAGCAGATCGCCTACATTGTCTCCGGCACGCTGCGCTTCCACATCGGAGACGAGGTTTGCGACGTCGGTCCGGGAGGCCTCGTGGTCATTCCCTCAAACGTCACACATTGGGGCGAAGTCGTCGGTGACGAGCCGGTGATCAATATCGATGTGTTCACGCCAAAGCGGCCTGAATACGCGCCATAGGCCTCAGGTGGGACGAGAAAAACTCGGGACCAAAGTCGGCTCGGTGGAGCTGAAGAACCCGCTCATTGCGGCGGCGGCAGAACATTTCATCGAGCCGGAAGGAATCCGCCGCGCGATAGCAGCCGGCGCCGGAGCCGTGGTCGTCAAATCGACCAATAAATCCGAAGCGGCAAAGGACCAGCTGCAACGCGCTGAATATGCCGTTCTTGACGAAAAGTGGCAGCCGGTAGCGTGGAATGCCGATGCGCCCGCCGGCGCGACCATCGCTTGCCGCTCCGGTCTAACGCCCCAGCCTTTCGATGCATGGCTCGACGATACAATAAAGCTCGATCGCCTCGCGCACGCATCGGACTGTTACGCGGTTGCCAGTATCATCCTTGCCGACCTGGACCCTGCCGTACGAATGGCACATCAAATCGAACAGGCTGGCATTCGCATCTTCGAATTGAACATCGGCACGCCCTACGCCAGCCAGGCTCGGGGAATCGTCTCCACGGAACTCGATCCGGCGCGCGTGACGATGATCGTCCAAACAATCCGCGCGGCGATCAAAATTCCATTATGGGTCAAGCTTTCCGGTCAAAGCGAACACGTGCCGTTGCTCGCCAAAGCCGCATTCGATGGCGGCGCCAATTCAGTGGTCATGGCCGGCCGTCTCCTGGGCATGATTCCGGATGTCGAAACGCTCGAACCGCTTCTTGGAACGACGCTTGGCGTTGGCGGATACTGGAATTTGCCACTGACGTGCCATTGGCTCTCTTTGACACGCGCCGAACTCGGACCCGACCGCCCGTTGATCGGCATCAACGGCGCCCAATCCGGGCTGGACATCGCGCGCATGATGCTGGCCGGCGCGTCGGCAGTTGCCATTGCTTCCCCGGTGATGCTGCGAGGCTACAGCTTACTCAGCGATGCGCTCACGGAATTTGATGATTATCTGGGCCGAAAAAATCTGAACGCGACAGATCTGATCGGCCGCGCTGCCGACGTGCGAAAGTCTTTTAGGGATATTCCGCTCAAAAGCGGCAACTGGCGCAATTATATTCCTCAGGTGGATAGTTAGCCGACGATCGAGGCGCGAGCCGAGACTTAATATTTTCTAATCGAAAGTGCGACAGATCAAGCAGAGAAGTTTCTAGCCTTAGTGTGTGCGCCCCGACTTCTAAGGCGAGAGTTCTTCGAGAATACGGCCCTTGCTCTCCAGCGAGAACCAAAAACACACCACGCCGCCAACACAGAGCACACCGGCAAAAGTGAGAAATACGGGCGCGATGCCGTAAGATCCGACAATCCAGCCGACCAGAAGAGGCCCGATTGCCGAACCGAGACGAAGCCATGCCGAGCCAAACGCCGTACCCAGCGCGCGGATCCGCGTCGGGTAAAGCTCTCCTGAGTAAAGATAAAGGCTAAGCGTAACCGTCTGAATGATCGAATACGCCATGGTCGCGAAGACAAGAATCTCCGTCGCCGACCGTGCGCCCGTGGCCGCAAGAACGAGCAGCGGGATCATTCCGAGGAAGAAAGCCGCCGTGAACCATCGCCGCCGTCCTACGCGATCAATCGTCAATCCGCAGATCACCCCAATGCAGACCGAGACTCCGGTCATCGTGAACCCGTAGGCAAGGCTCGTCGACAACGGTAATCCAAAGATCGATCGGTAGAGCGTCGGCAGCCATGTAACCATGCCATTGAGTACGAGATACGAACTCAACCAAAGAACCCACAACATCAGCGTACGGACTCGATAGAACGGGCTGAACAGCTCACGCCAAGCTCCCCGCTGCGAGACTACAGGTTGCCACGCAATAGGGGCTGGCGTCGGCAGAATGACGCCGCGCTTCACGCACAGGTTTTCGAGTTGCGTCACAATCGCCTCGGCTTCGGCGAGCCGGCCTTGCGAAATCAGCCAACGTGGCGACTCCGGCAAGAACAGACGGAGCGGCGCCAGCAGCAAAACTGGAACAGTCCCGATGATGAACATCACCTGCCAGCCGAAAACCGGCACGAGCAGGTACCCCAAGATTCCCGATGCCGTCAGACCGAGACCAAAGACAATCTCATAGAGAAGGAAAAAGCGTCCACGGTTGCGCGCGGTGGACAGCTCATTGATGTAAGTAGCAGCGACGGGGACTTCGCCGCCGACGCCGATACCCTGGATGAAACGAAACAAACCGAGCGATACCGGGCTCCACGCGAAGACGCACACCAGGTTCATGACCGAGTAGACCGCGACCGTCATTGTCGTAACGCGGAGGCGGCCTTTGCGTTCTGCAAGCCATCCGAACAGCAGAGCACCGCAAAGCTGTCCCAGATATCCCACCGAAATGACGTAACCAGCGGACTGCGGCGACATGCTCCACTGATGCACCAGCACCGGCAGCGCATACGCGATGGTCAGGGACGTGTACCCGTCAAAAAATGTCGCGCAGCCCACAATTAGCCGCGCCAGCACGTGAATGCGGGTCATCGGTAGCCGCTCAAGCCGCGCAATCAGCATTGCCTGATAGCTATAGTCGCTCGCCGCTCCGGACGGAGGAATGCCCCCCATCGTAACTACCTGTGCCATTGTTTCCTCGCCCACCGCGCTGCGTCTATCCGCACAGCGTCATGTTCTTCACTTAAACTCACATGTTCTTTTTCACTTAAACCCGCGTATCAAGTTCTCGCGCTGCGCTGCCTGCACAAGCAGCAGCGCGAGATCGCTCGTCGAGAGGATGAATTGCGCGCCGAGGCGGATGTAACGTGCCATTGCCTCGTCGCGATGCACGCCGCCCATGCCGGCCCATTTGCCGTGCCGTTTACAGGCGGCAATCAGTCCATCGTAGGCCTTCACGATCTCGGGATGATCGGGATTACCGCCAATGCCCATCTCCATCATCAGATCGTTGGTGCCGATCATGACGATGTCGATGCCGGGCACCGCGGCAATCGCGTCAGCGTTTGCAATGGCAGTCGGTGTTTCCAACATAACAGCGAGCAGGACAGTCTGATTCATACTCGCCGCCGCATCCGCGCCGCGGACCGGCTTAAATTCGTTTTGCGGCATAAGCCCACCCGCGGAAAGGTGTCCCAGCGGGGGATATTTGAGATTGGCGACCGTTGCCTTCGCCTGCTCGGCGGTATCGACGTGGGGCATGATGATGCCCATTGCGCCGCCGTCGATGGCGCGGGCGGCCATTGAATATTCGTCCTGAGGAACGCGAACGATCGGTGCGATTCCAGCATCAAGTGCCGCCATTGATATCTGCGACGCGGTATCCAGCGCGATGGTGCCGTGCTCAAGGTCGATCAGCAGCCAGTCATAGCCACAGCCACGCATGAGCTTTCCGATCTCGATCGTTCGAGCGAGCCGAACGCCGACGCCAATGGCAAGTTCGCCCGCGGCGAGACGTTCTCTGGCGGAATTTTTGACGGTCATGAGCAACAGCGTCCTGACAGGGCGATCACGAGCCGTTCTTCGTCGGACATGTTCTCGTGCTCGTGATGATGGCTGTGGTTACGTCCGGCGGTACCGGCGATTTGCTCCGGCGGTACCGGATCGTCGATCGGCAGACCCTTCGCGCGCATCTCGGTGCGGCGGGCAGCGGTTGCTTTTGGGTCGGGAGTGGCGGAGCCGTTGAAAGCCAGCCCGTAATGCTGCTCCGCTTTATCTTTGGAGATATAGCCTTGCGCAACGTCGGCGACCACGAGAGCCGCCTCGCGATCGAGTGGTGATCCGAAGCCACCACCGCCCCCGGAGCGCTTGATGTAAGCGTCACCGGGCTCGAGCACCAGATTGAACGCCTTGCCGTTATCAAATTGCTGTTCCGGTTCACCAAAGCGATGGATCGCAACCGAATTACCAAAGCCAGCGAGGCCGCCATAAAGACCCCATGGTCGGCATTTGACGCGATCGATTTGCGCATGAAACCGAATCTGCGCGCGGGCCTGGACGACTTGCTCAGTACCAAGACCGCCGCGGTGTTCCCCTGCCCCACCAGAATCCTGTCGCAAGGCATAGCGTTCGACCAACAGCGGAAACTTGGCTTCGATCTGCTCGACCGGGCTGTTGTGTGTATCGCCATCATTGATGGCCACGGTTGCGCACCGGCCATCGCTGTCATGCTTGGCACCCCAGCCGCCGCCAATCAGACCGCTGAACAGGAACAGACTGTTGTCCTCCGGGCGCCGCCCACTGACGCGCGTCACCACGAGATCTGCGTGATGACCCGCTATGACCTTGTTTGGCAGGGCCGGCGCGAGCGCCTTGAAGATCGTATCGATCACCGTCATCGGAAACAGCATCCACATGCGCATTGCCGAGGGTCGAACGGCGCTCACGACCTTGCCTGGTGGCAAGACCACATCGATCGCGCGGAACTGACCGTCGTTGATCGGCAAGTCGAGCGGCGACGTCAGACACTTGAATGCAACCTGGCAGCACGACAGACCTGCGGTTTCGCCAGAGTTGTAGAAACCCGTGACCTGGGCAGCGACCTCGCTGAGATCCACCTTCATACGGTCGCCGCGGATCTCGACACGCACTCGGATCGGAATACGTTTGCCGATCGACACCCCGTCATCATCCATGAACGATTCCGCTTCATAAACACCGTCGGGAATCGCGCGTACGCGCTCGCGCGCGATCGCTTCGCTCTGATCCATGATGGCGGCAAGTGAGGCAATCACTTCATCGCGGCCGTACTTCTCAATCATTTCGAGGAAGCGACGCTCCCCTGCTCTCACGGCGGCGATCTGCGCCCGAAGATCGCCCATCGCACGATCGGGCAGCCGGACATTCATACGGATGATGTCAAAGATCTCCTCATTCGGCTCACCTTCGCGATAAGCCTTGACGATCGGCATTTGGAGGCCTTCGGCATAGATATCGGTGGTCAACCCGTGCAGCGTGCCGCCGACATCGGGCCAATGCGCCATGCAGCACGAGAACCCGATGACGTCCCCGTTGTGAAAGATGGGAACGGTGAATGTCATATGGTTGAGGTGGCTGCCGGTGATATAGGCGTCATTTGTAAGGAGAATGTCGCCCGGCTTCATCTTCGCGATACCGAAGTGCCGGATCTTCGCCTTTACGGTCTCACTCATGCCTCGAATGAACATCGGCAGGCCGATGCCGATCGAGAGTGTATTGCCTTCGACGTCGAACAACCCGACGGTAAAATCGAGCGCCTCGTAGATGATCATGTTGTAGGCGGTCCGCATCAGGATCGTTTTCATCTCTTCGGTCGCCGCGATCAGGCAGTTGCGGATGATCTCGGTGACGACCGGATCAACGCCACGACGAGCCTTGGAGTCGGTCCTTTCTGCGAGCGCTTCGCTCATGATCAATTCCTTCCAATCTCCACGACAAGATTGCCGTACGCATCGACTTCGAGTCGGTCGCCGGGATGAACGACCGTCGTCGAAGCATGCTCCTCAATCAAGGCCGGTCCCGAGATTCGATCGCCGGCGCGCAATGCCGAGCGCTTGAAGATCGGTGTGCGCACGTAATCGCGCGCCTCGCCAAAGTAGACCGGGCGCTCACCGAGCGCAGCTTCCGCCAACGGCTTGCCATCGCCGCGCTCGATCCGCTCGAACGGAGGTTTTGGCATGATGCCGCTCACTGCGCTGCGCAAGCTGACGATTTCCGCTTTTTCGGTCGGAGAGGAGAAGCCATAGCGCTGTGCATGTACTTCGTCGAAGCGCTTCTTGATGCCATCACGATCTTCTTTCGCGAACAATTCATGCGGCAATTCGACCGTGACCGCGTGCTCCTGACCGACGTAACGCATGTCGGCGTAACGTTTCAGTATGACCTCTTTCACCGGGACATTGCTCTGGCTCACACTGTCGCTGCCAGTGCGCTCCATGCCGTCGTAGAGTCGCACCAGTTCCTTGAAATCCGCCGAAGCAAGCGGCTTGAACCACGTCGTGACAAAATCGCGCCGCAGGTCGGCCACCAGCATTCCGACCGCCGAAAAATGCCCTGGTGCGCGTGGGATCATGACTTTGGAGATGCCGAGCTCGCGCGCCACCGCTACCGCGTGCAATGGCCCTGCACCGCCGTAAGCCACCAGCGCGAAGTCCGCCGCGTCGAGGCCGCGCTCCGTCGTCACCCAGCGTACGACATGCGACATTCGCGTCGTGACGACCCGGATTATGCCATCCGCCGCCTGGGTGATGGTTAGTCCGAGCGGCTTTGCAATTTTCTCATCGAGCGCCGTTTTCGCGGCCTCAAGGTCGAGCTTCATCTCACCGCCGAGGAAGCGATCGACACCCAGCCGGCCAAGGATAAGATTGGCATCAGTAACAGTTGGCTGAATACCGCCGCGGCCGTAGCACACCGGACCCGGCTCGGCTCCCGCGCTTTCGGGACCGACACGAAGTGCGCCGGCTGGTCCGGCTTGCGCGATACTGCCGCCACCGGTCCCGACCTCCTGAATATCGATCATCGGAATTTGCACCGGCAGTCCGGTGGCATAACCGCCAATGAGCGATCCGCCGGTCATCAGAACATTGCCCTGATAGATAACTCCGGCCTTGGCGGTCGTACCGCCCATGTCGAATGCAATTGCGTCGCTCATTCCGATGCTATCGCAAAGAGCCTTGGTGCCGATAACACCGGCAGCCGGACCGGACTCAAGCATGCGGATGCACGACCGTTTCGCGTCCTCCACGTCGAACAGGCCGCCGTTCGATTGCACGATGAGGAACGATCCACCGAATCCCTTCTCGCTGATCCGCTCGCGCAGGTCCTCCAGATATGCCTTTACTCGCGGTCCAACGTACGCATTGGCGGCGACTGTCGAAGTGCGTTCGAACTCGCGATATTCCTGCGACAATTCATGCGACGCGGTCACGTAGAGGTTTGGATAAGCCTCTTCAATCAATTCCTTTACACGTTGCTCGTGGATTGGATTTTGTAGGAGTGCAAGAACAGCACTGCGATGGCCTCGACTCCAGCCGCGACCGCTGCGGCCGCCGCCTGCAGGACCTGCTCCTCGTTGAGCTTGATGAGGATCCGGCCTTGCGCGTCCATTCGCTCGCGGATTTCGAAGCGCAGGGCGCGCTCGATTAGCGGCTCGTGCTTCTGGAAGAATAGATCGTACGCCTGCGGCCGGTTGATACGGCCGATTTCGTAGCTATCTCGAAAACCTTGAGTGGTCAGGAGCGCGCAGCGTGCGCCTTTGCGCTCGAGGATCGTATTGATGGCGACGGTCGTTCCGTGCAGCAGCAGATTGGCCTCGGCGAACGACGATTCGGCCTTCTCCACACCAGTTTGGATACCGTCGGCCAACCGCGACGGTGTGGTCAGCGTCTTACCGAGGCGTAACTCTCCGGTAGCTTCATCAAAGCCGGCGACGTCGGTGAACGTACCACCTATATCCGCGGACAGGCGCAGCCTACCCTTGGGCGACATTTCCTTTACCGACACGTCATACCCTCACATTGAATTTCCGGCGCAGGCGTCACGCAGATTTTTTCGGGTTGTCTGATATGTCGGAATCGAACCCATAGTCCTGCTGTGCCCGTTTAGCGGAGATGAATCCTTCGGCCAAATCCGCCGCGATTTCGGTGCGCTTGCGGCGGCGCGGATCGCCATAGCCACCCCCGCCTGCGGTCACGACGAGCAAGCGCTGCCCCTGTTTGATACGATCACTATACTTGCTGGGAATTGACCGCTTCGCACCGTCGGCATTCTCCAGGAAATACGCGCCGCAACTGGCATCATGTCCGCCGGCCATGCCGTGCGGCGGAAATACGGTACGATCGCCGCGCACATTGATGCTCGCGTCCTCCGCCAACATTTCGTATTCGCGCAGCAGGCCAAGACCACCGCGAAACTGCCCGCTGCCGCCTGAATCGGGCACCAACTCATACCGCGTGATACGGATTGGATAATCGATCTCGATCGCCTCGACCGGAATGTTCATCGCATTGGAGGTGCCGGTACTCAGACCGTCGGCGCCATCGCCGTGCATCGTGCCGCCCATTCCACCGCCGTAGCTTTCATAGAAAACAAAGCTTCGCTTGGTGCGCGGGTCTACGCCGCCGAACGATACGCCGGTCGGCACACCGCAGACTTGCGCACCGACCTTTTCGGGGACCGCCTTAGCAAACGCCCCGAGAACGGTGTCGGCGATACGATTGACAGTAACAGAACGGGCATTCACCGGCGCTGGATGACGCGGGTTCAGCAGCGTTCCTTCCGGCACATAGATATCGAGAACTCCGGTGAGCCCATCGTTGAACGCAATGTCGTCCGGAAGAATACAGCACAGGCAATAAAATACCGTAGTCCACGTCTTGGATAAGGGTGCATTCAGCGGACCCTTCACCTGAGCGTCCGTTCCAGTGAAATCGAGCTTAATCTTTTCATCTTCGATTTCTACGCGGACTTGAACACGGATCGGGCGTGTCAAATCGATGCCATCGTGATCCATGAAATCGACGAACTCAAACACGCCGTTCGGGATGGCACGGATCGCCGCTTTGGCCTGCGCAGCCGTGTGCGCGATCAGTCCTTCCATGGCATGGCTGACTTCGTCAGCCCCGTAACGCCGGACCAGATCGCAAACGCGTTGCTCGCCCTTGAGCAGCGCGGCTTCTTGCGCCCGCAGATCGCCAAAGAAAATGTCCGGATCCCTCACGTTTGAACGGATGATCCCATGCAGCGTGACGTTCGCCCGGCCGGCCTCGTAAAGCTTGCACGGTGGGATTACGAGCCCTTCCTGATAAAGCTCCGTAGCGCGCTGCGGATTGCTGCCGGGGACCATGCCGCCAACGTCCGTATAATGAACAATGCAGCCGGCGAAGCCGACATGACGGTTGTCGAAGAAAATCGGCCGGAATAACGCAATATCGGGTAAATGGCTGCCGCCGCGATAAGGATCGTTAGTAATCAGAACGTCTCCGGCAGCAAGCGTGTCGCGCGGAATCTCCTTGAGAACATCGGCCAGCATGAATTTCATGGAGCCGAGATGACCAGGAATGACGACAGGCTGCGCCACAATCCGGCCGTCTGCTGTAAAGATCGCGCAGGAAGCATCTTGCGCTTCCTTCACGACTTGCGAGTAGGCCGAGCGCAGCAACGTGATTTGGATTTCCTCGGTTAGCGCGGTGAGTGCGTTTGAAAGAATTTCCAGACGGTAGGAGTCGAGTGTCGGGCGGTGCAAATTGTCCATTGGTGTCATCACGCGCGGGCCGCAAACAGGTTACCAATGTGATCGCAGCGCAGCGTCCAATCCGGTGGCAGGATCGTGGTGGAGTCCGCCGCCTCGATGATGGCGGGTCCCTGCAGAACGTCGCCCGCGCGCAATTCCGATCGCTCGTAGCAGGTGCAGTCGTACCAGCCGCAATTGGCAAAAAAGACCTTGCGCGCGCCTTTGCGTGCGCGCTCCGGTGTTCCGCTTCCCTTCGGCAACGCGCGATAATCCGGCCGCCGAACGCTGCCGGTCATCGTGATGCACAGATTGACGAGTTCGACTGATCCCGAGACATCACGGCGGCCATAGAGCCGCTCATGTGCTTGATGGAAATTTTCTACCAGTGTCGCATAGTTTTTCTCACTCGAAGAGCTCGGTCGGTAGCGGCACGTTGAGCTCGTAGGCCTGGCGGCGGTATCGCATATCGGCCGAACGCATGACTGTGATAGCTGCTTCACCGATGCCGTAACGGCCGAGTGCGTTTCGACCTTGCGCCTCAAGGGCGGCATAACGTTTGTTGATTTCGTCTAAATCGCCGGAGCCGACGGCGCCCGCGTAAGTTTGCCTGAAATCGTAACGCAAATCCGCCGCGAGCAATCCTTGCGCCGAGAGCAGTCCCGGCGCCGGCGGTACCACGACTTCACGGATACCGAGTTCAGCGGCGAGTTCGATGCCGAAGACCGGACCATTGCCGCCAAAAGCTACGAGCGTGAAGTCGGCCGGATCAAGGCCTTTCTCCACCGTTACGATACGCAGCATCTTGAGCATGCTGGCGTTAGCAACCTCGATGATCGCGGCACACGCTTCGTCAACGGAGATGCCGAGCGGTTTTGCGATGGTCTCGACCAGAACAGTGCGCGCCCGTTCGACGTCGAGCTTCATCTCACCGCCGAGAAAGTGGTCGGCGGGAATGCGACCCAGCAGCAGATTGGCGTCCGTGACTGTCACCTGCTTTCCGCCGAGACCGTAGGCCACCGGGCCCGGTTCGGCGCCAGCGCTTCGCGGGCCAACTTTGAGCATCCCCGCGTCATCAAGCCACGCGATCGAACCACCGCCCGCACCGACTTCGGCAAGATCTACCGTTGGAGCGCCGATATAATAGCCGCCGCCCTGCAACACCCTGGAAATATTGATGCCAGCGCCAACTTCCTGGCCGGCGCTCTGACGGACCTTGCCGTCCTCAACCACGCCGGCTTTCGCGGTTGTCCCGCCCATATCAAAAGCAATGAGTTGCTTTCGGCCGGCGATCCCGCCGAAATGCGCGGCGGCGATCACGCCCGCCGCAGGTCCCGATTCAACGATACGGCAAGGCATGCGGCCGGCATCCTGCCAGTGCAAAACCCCGCCGTTGGATTGCATCAGATGCAACGGTGCGTGGATGCGATTTTGTTCGAGAGCGCCGTTCATATTACGCAGGTAGTTTGAGATACGTGGACCGAGCAGCGCATTGATCGCTGTCGTACTGGTGCGCTCGTATTCCCGGTATTGCGGCAGAACGTCGCTCGAAATAGTCACGAACACGCCGGGCAAGATGGAGCGGGCAATTTCGGCCGCACGCTGTTCATGAACCGGGTTGCGGAAGGAGAAGAGGAAGCAAATGGCGAGCGCTTCTATGTCCTGCTGCGCCAGCGCGCGAACCGCCACGGCGACCGCATCTTCGTCGAGTGCCTGCACTACGCTTCCCGCCGCGTCGACCCGTTCGGGAACGCCAAACGTCAGATGGCGCGGGATCAGCGCCGGAATTTTCTTGTAGGCAAGATCGAACAAACGAAAGCGCTTATGCCGCTGGATTTGCAGAAGGTCGCGAAAGCCATCGGTGACAAGCAGGCCGGTCCGGGCGCCGGAGCCTTCCAAAATGGTATTGCATGCTACGGTTGTAGCGTGGGTGAACTGCGTCACAAGAGAGAGATCGATGCCGAATTCCTTATCGGCACGCCGGACGGCGTTGAGCACAGCCTGCGAAGGATCGTGGGGCGTTGACGGTACTTTGAGGGTGCGGAACTCGCCCGCGCGTTCATCCAGAAGTACGAGATCGGTGAAAGTACCGCCGATGTCGACGCCAACGCGGTACCCCGCCTGCTCCACTTTGGCTTCCTCCCGAAAGAAATCTGCGTCCGGCCGTCCGTTTTCTGGCGGCCGAAATTTGACAGCACGATTTCATTGCCGGCACTATTTGGCAAATTGAAATTGCAGAAGGCATTATCATGGCTGTGAATTTAGGGGCGGTCGACCTTAAGCTGCTGGTTGTGTTCGATGCGATCATGACCGAGCGCAACGTGTCCCGCGCCGGTGCGCGGATCGGCATGTCTCAATCCGCGACCAGCAACGCACTGAATCGGCTTCGGGAGCTTTTGGCGGACCAGCTGTTCATTCGAACGGGTTCAGGCATGCAACCGACCGCGGTTGCGTTGCGTCTCACAACCCCAATTCATGAAGCGCTGCAGTTGGTCCGCAGCGCCCTTGAGCCTTCGCTTTTCGATCCGTCCAATTCGACGTGGACCTATCGCCTGGCGATCTCTGACCACGCGTCAATTGTAATGCTGCCCTCTCTGGCACAGCATTTGGCGCGTGTCGCACCGGGCGTGAGGTTGGTCCTCAGACCTAAAGTCAATGCGGAAGTCGCTGGGCAACTGGACGCGAACGAGATCGATTTTGCGATCGGCGTCATTCCGGCATTGCAACGTCGTTTCAACCGGGCGTCACTATTTCGAGACAGCTATGATTGCCTGCTCCGTCGCAATCACCCGTTAGCAAAGAGACCTCTCAAGCTCAGTGATTTCAAAAGTACGGAGTTCTTGGCGGTACGCCCTCGACATGAGGGTCCAAGCGAAGTTGACCGAATTCTGAACGACAAAGGCGTCCGCCGCACCGTGGCAATCACTGTTGATCAATTTTTGGCCGCACCACCAATACTAGCTCATACAAATCTTATTGCCTTCATGCTCCGAGGCGTGATGCAACATCTTAATCTCAAACAGCTCAATGTAGCGCAAGCGCCAATCAGACTTGACGTACAAGTATCTGCCGTTTGGAATAGAGCACTTACAAAACAACCGGCACACTCCTGGATGCGCCAGCAGCTAGTGGAAGTCAGTAGCACACTAACACTCGATGGATAGTTTCCAAGCAGATCGATGCAAAGTCAGATGCGCGCCTCGTAGGCTTGCCTCAGAATACGTCGCTCTTATTTTGGCACAAGTAAAAGCAACCACCCGAACTAAGGCTAGGCCCAGGTCAAATCGTGTTTTTGAATCGGGAGTGAACGGATCCGCTTTCCCGTCGCGGCGAAGATCGCATTGCAGAGCGCTGGTGCAACCATCGTCACTTCGTCCCCGACGCCGTAATTCCATTTATCAGTGTTGACGAGGTGCACGCCGAACTCTTTTGGAAAGTCGCGCATGGTCGGCATGCGGTAAGTATCAAAATTGCGCTGTGTAATCTTGCCATTCGTAATGACAATATCCTGCCACATCGCTGCACCGAAGTACCATGGAATTTGGCCATGGATTTCGCTCACCACGATAAGAGGATTGACTGTCGTGTAACCGATGTCCATGGCGACGTCAGCGCGATCAAGCGTTAACTGCCCGGTCTCGCTGACGGTGACCTGCAGCACGATCGCCGTCACTGTGCAACCACGCGGCTTCGGCGTGCGTCTGTCGTCGATGGCCATGCCTCGTCCGCTGCCTTTTGGCAACGGCGTTCCCCACCCGGATTTCTCAGCCACGGTGTCGAGCACTTTCAGCCACGCAGCACGATTAGCTGGGCCTCCGCCAAACTCCCGATCAAGAAAGGTCGTATTGGCTTCGACAAGTTTGCGCCGATAGAGGTACGGATCCTGGCCTGCCGCATGGGCAAGCTCGTCGATAAAGCATTCCTGGTGAAAGACATTGTTCACCGCACCTGAACCGCGCCAATAGCAGCCGGGCATAAAGGTCTGAGGATGGTGCATCTCCACTCTCAGGTTTGGAATCTTATAAGGCAGCTCGCTCAGGCCCCGTGCCGACTGCGGATCGCTTTTGGCTGTCATCTGCGGCCCGATTACGGCGTCCGCGTCAGGATAATGATCACTGACGACGCTCAGCACCGTCGCGGTCGGCAGTCCATCCGATCCGAGCGCCGAGCGGAATCTCGCGACCGAGGTAGGTGCCAGGATGTCCATCCGCATGTCGTCTTCACGCGACCAGATCAGCTTGACTGGACGGCCACCCAGCGTTTTTGCAATTTCCACGGCTTGCGCGACGTCGCCGCGCTCATTGCGGCCGCCGAAACCACCACCGGCGTAGCAATTATGGAAGTACGTATTGGATAGCGGCAGGCCAGCCTGTTTGGAGGCTATTTTCATGGCCCAGGTCGGATCGGACGTGCCTTTCCACACATCGACGCGATCGGCCGTGACTTGCGCAGTGCAATTGATCGGCTCCATCGTGGCATGCGCCTTACGCGGCACTTCATAGACACCTTCAACCACCTTGCCGGCATGGCTCAGCACGGCATCGGCATCGCCGCTTTCCGAGATCGCGTTACCGGGAGCGTCGAGCATGGCGCGGTATGCGAGCGAAACATCGCCGCTGCTGAGTTTTGCTTCCGGTCCCTCTTCCCACTCGACCGGCATCATCTCGACGGCGCGCTTCGCTCGCCACCAATTGTCCGCGACGATCGCGACGCCGTCGGGCACCTCGTAATGATCGCGCGGCGTCTTGCCGAGATTGGCTAGCGCGACCACGGAATAAATCCCTGAGCGATTTTTTACTGCGTCAAAGTCAAAGCTCTTGAGTTTTCCACCGATAGTGGGGCTAACCTTGACCGCCGCATACAACATCTCCGGAAGTATCAGGTCCATTCCGAAGATCGCCTGGCCTGTTACCTTCAGCGGGATTTCAAGCCGTTTCATCGGCGTTCCGATGAACGAGTATTGATCGTGGGTTTTGATTGACGGTTCCTGCGGAAGAGTAACGGTGGCTGCTTTGGCGGCGACCTCTCCATACCGCAGCGTACGGCCAGTCGGAGCATGGGTGATCACGCTATTCTTTGTGGTGACCGTCTCGACTGGCACGCCCCACTCTTGCGCAGCGGCGAGTTTCAGCCGTTCTCGCGCACTGGCGCCGGCTTGCTGCAATGGCACCCGCCCAAGCCGGAACGAGCTGCTCGAGTCGGTTCCCATGTGTCCGTAGACTTCGTGATCGCGGAAGTGCCGATTGGCATCCGCATACTCGACACGAACCTTGGACCAATCGCACTCAAGTTCTTCGCACACCATCATGGCGTTCGAAGTCATGACCCCCTGGCCCTGTTCCGACTGTGCAATACGGATGGTCGTAATATCGTCGGGAGCAATGACGATCCATGCGTTGATTTCATCGCCGGTAACGCCGTCGAGCCAGGGACGCTTGCCGATCTGCTCCAGAGCCCTCGCGGGAGAGACGAGACCGATACCAAGGCCACCGCCGATGGCGCTTGCCATGACGAGAAACTCGCGGCGATCGAATCGAACTTGCTGTTTTATCGCGCTTTTCATGGCGCTTTCCCCTGCGAAGCGGGCGCATCTTTCATCAGCCCTGCAGCACGATGGATCGCTGCCCGTATCTCGTGATACGTGCCGCAGCGGCAGATGTTGATCATTTCCCGATCGATGTCGGCGTCGGTCGGATTCTGGTTGTCGCGCAACAAAGCCACCGCGGCCATGATCTGGCCGGACTGGCAGTAGCCACATTGCGGAACGTCACCGTCGATCCAGGCCTGCTGAACCGGATGATGGCCACCCAGGTTTTCGATCGTCGCGATGTGCCGGCCGGCGAGCGTGCCGACTGGGGTGATGCACGAACGTGTCGGCTCGCCATCAATATGTACGGTGCAGGCGCCACATTGCGCGATACCGCACCCAAATTTTGTGCCGGTGAGCCACAAAGTGTTCCGAATTGCCCATAGCAAAGGCATCTCTGATTCAATATCGAGCGTGTGCTGCTCGCCGTTGACCTCGATCGTGACCACAGAACGTCTCCTTCATAGTTTCGGCATATCCGAACGGCCTGATCGACTTTTAATTCGCGGCATCTCGCGAAGCTTTCGATGCGGCCGTATCCGTCCTGCGAAGGCGCGTCAGTTAAAGCGCCCCGGCTTGGCGCGCCTTCTCGTGATAATGCTCCCAGGTTTTCGCTATGCGATAAGTGTTCTTTTCGAAGCTCGGCTTCAGAAGCTCGACTTCCTCAGGCGTGATCGGCTTGAGCGGTCCGAGTGCCGAAGCGTTAATCACCGCGCGGGCGTTTTCTTCCATTTCAAGGCTGTCGAGGAAGACTTCAGGTACGCTATCGCAGGCGATCACACTGCCATGGCCTCGCAGCAGGCAGTAACGGCACGAACCGAGCGTCTTCGCGACTGTGCGCCTTGTTCCAATGTGCGGATGTGGGTTGGATCGGGGTGGACGGGACAGCCAATAAATCGAAAACTGAAGTTTCTGGCTGCAACCATTGGAGCGTCGACCATGCTGAACAGCACGGAGAGAGGCGGATGACCATGACCGACTGCCTGCACGTCGCTACGGGCGCGATAGACACCAAGATGTATTGCCGTCTCGCTCGGCGGAGGACCCTTTCCCTCAAGCAAACGCCCCTCAAGATCGACGACCAGTATGTCATCGGCTTTCAGACCCGCCCGACTTGCATCCCGCGGCTGAATGAGCACGCGATCCGTATCGGGAATGCGAGCACTGAGATGGCCGCTGTAATCGAGCAGTTCGGCAAAGACCATGATACGGGTTGCTTCTGACAACTGCTCCCGCAATTTTGCTTCTGTAATTTTCAGCACGTTATCTCCCTATCTTCGGATCAGATTTTTTCACTCGTTCGGGAGCGCTATTCACTTCTGGAGAAGCGCTTTTGCTTTTTCGAGAACCGTGGAAGGCATCGCGTAAAGCTGAGCGATCTCATCGCCCAGCGCGGCTCCCGAAACCGCTGCGACGGGAAAACCTAGACGCTGTGCATCGCTTTGGAAATCTGAATCCGCAACCATGGAATCGAAGGCGTGGCGCAGCACATCCACCGTCCCCTGCGGGACCTTGTCTGACACCATCAGCATTCCGGACATCCGCTCTGGAGCCGTCAGGAAGTCATAAAGTTGCCGATCCGAACCGGCCGTGAGATCGCCGCCGAACGGAACCGATTGATCGACCGGCGCTTGCAAATCTGGAAGGAAACGAACGAGCAGATTGATTTTCCCGCTCGTCAGCCAATCGGCGGGAATGGAACTGACGCCACCACAATCACCGTCCACCTCCCCGCGCTCAAATGCCAGGCGTTTTGCGGCGCTACCCTCATAACCCAGTACCGCCTTCAGCGGCACCTTGAACAAGTCTTTCAGGATGACGAGGTTTAGGTTGCCGGACGTGCAGGGAGCGGTCGCTGCGAAAGTAACCCCGTCGTGCTGTGCCAGTTCCTTGAGGCTGTGGATGCCGGAAGCGCTCCGCACGTAACAGACCCGATAATCCTCACCCACTTTTCCGATGAAGCGAAAATGCCGAAAGTCGATCCTGAACCGTTGAGGATCGGCGACGGCGTCTGGAATAAGCGATGCGCTGAACGTTCCCACCATCAAGCCGTCGGACGGCCGGCTGTTGGTGATTGCCATCACCGACAGCAGCGAACCAGCGCCTGGCTTGTTCTGCACGACAATCGTCGGCTTGCCGGGCAAAAAACGGGAAAAGTGCCGCTGAACGAGACGGGCATAGACGTCCACGCTCCCACCGGGCGGCATGCCAACGATAAAATTTATCGGAGCGTCCGGGCTCGAAATTTCGGCAGCGACTTCACCGCTTCCAAACTTGAGCAGGAAGCGAATCAAGCCTCCAACACACGCCACGATCAAAACTCGGCGTGCCCACATGTCGCGCGACCTTCCGCCAGTTGGCTATACGCTACCATGCAAAGCCGGGGCCATCCTAAAGAATTGGGCTTCCGTAAGAAATTCTAATGATGTCCTAAGCTTCTGCTAATATGAAAACCAAGCCATCCAAACCGAAAACGGGACCGGAAAACGGCTACGCGATCCAACATCGCAGCAGAATGACATAAATCCTACGCGCTGTATCATCGGCAACGCCACGGGCGTGGCGCAAGGTGCGAAATGCAAGCAGGCGCCAAGATAGATCTGTTGCGGGCGCTGGAGGTTTTCATCGCGGCGGCAGACAGCGGCAGCATGACCAAAGCTGCACGCCGTCTGAAAGTAACCCAATCAGCTATTTCGCAGCAACTTAAGCTGCTTGAAGCCGATATGGGTGTAATGTTGATGGATAGGAATACGCGGCCTCTGCTTCTCACGCCCGCTGGACACGCGCTTCGAGCCCAAGCTGGGGAAATTCTGCTTCATGCGGACCAGGCGCGGGCGAAAGTCCGCCAGATCGCGACAGCATCCTTGCCACATCTACGCATCGCGATGTTCGGAACGCTAGCGGCGACATTCGCTCCGGCCCTGGTAAAGGCAGTCGTTCAACGCAAGCTGGCAATAACAACAGTATCTATCCTGCGCGGCATGGCGATTTAGCATGCCCGAGACCTGTCCGGACGTGATGTCGACGTTGTCATCACATCCAACCCATTGTCCGAACTGGAAGGCCTCGAGTACCACGAATTAATCCACGAACGTTTCCTACTGATCGGTCCACAGAAAGAATTCGGCCCGCAGACGTCGTTGCGCGATCTTGCCGCCCGGCTCCCGATGGTCCGTTACTCGGCGCGTACAGAGGCAGGGCGCCTCATCGAGCAGCACCTGCGTCGGCTGCGGCTCGATGTGCCTCAGGGCCATTCATTCGACTCTCCCGAAGACCTGTTCGCAATGATCGCGATGGGACAAGGCTGGGCAATAACCGCACCCACCCACGTCATGCACGCGTTGTCGGCCGATATGCCAGTACAACTTCGCACGCTACCCAAACCAGGACTTAGCCGTAGCATCGTCTTGGTCGCCCGGAAGGGCGAACTTGGTCAATTACCCGAGCAGATCGCCGCGTTGTGTCGTTCCGCCTTGCAGAGCCAATACGTGCCGCGGTTGCGGGCCCTGATGCCGAGCCTCGCCGATCATCTCAGGGTTGTCGAAGAGCGGGAACGTTCGGACACAGATCTGTAACGATGCCGTGCGTCAGGCGATCTGATCCGCTTCGCGCAAGCTATCCAACAGCGATGCGCGTAATAGAAATTTGCGAGCCTGTGCCGGATCTTCGGCAGTCCGCGCAACTCTTCGTGATTTCGCTTACGAACCATAGGGTTGCGCTCTTCCAGCAGGCGCTTATTTCGGATTGTCTGAGCCTGCGTGTGTTTGACCGCTATATGACGGCGTTGTCTCTCATAACGGTCAAGCTCGGATTTACTCGCTCTGCCCCGCAGGATGTTGGTCAGCTTTTCGGCAAGATTGAACGCGTCGTGGACGCCGCTGTTGAGCCCCATACCGCCGATAGGGCTATTCACGTGCGCCGAATCGCCAACGAGAATTGCGCGCCCGGCACGAAACCGTTTCGCCACCCGCTGGTGCACAGCGTACAGATTCCAGCCGCGAATATCGAAATCGCGATCGGTCGACAGAAAGCCCTTAAGACGGCCCTGCAACGCTTCCGGCCGCGTCAATGCGTCCTCATCCTCGTTGGGGTCCGTCGGAAAATGGATCGCCAGCGGTCCGGCGGTCCTTTCCAGTGGAATAAATTGGAATATTCGACCGGATCAGAAATGTAGTTACGTTCGGTGTAACCGTGCTTGGTGAAATCGTACGCCACCTCGATGTTGAGAGTGCGTTCGGGATAGGTAAAGCCTTCGAATTCTATATCTGCGTCCTTGTGTATGATTGCTTCGCGCGCCTCGGCGCTGACCAAATAGCTTCCGAAAATTATCTCGGCATCACTATCCGCATTTTGAGCTAGATCCGTACTCATCTGTATCTGTGTCAAAGTCGACGACTGTGTCGATATCGCACTGTCACCGATGAATGAGCTTCGCCAGCTTCAGGGCCTCTTCGATGATTTTGATACGCTCACATTGCAGGACGAAAGGGAAATTTCGTGTCGTCTTTCATATCTCATATGATCAGTTGGCGATCAAAGTACCGTTCTGCCTGTCCCAGTACTGGAATTTCGGCGCTACAATGCCGCGCGGTTCAAGCAACTCGTATAGACCGATCTTGTCGAAAAACTCGAGCGTCGATGGGTGATTGCTACCAGCCCGCGGCACCTGATCAAGAAACTTTTCGTCCGAGAGCGCTTCGACCAGAGTGACGGGAATACCGACTTGGGCCAACGCCAGGGTCAGGCACAGGCCTACGGGCCCGGCCTCGATTATGATCACGGGCTTTATGTCCCGCATCTGGTCGGCCCTATCGATTGGCGACGACTTCCTTCACCGCCCCAGCCCAGCCTGAGTGCGTGAGATCGAACACGATACCGTTCGGATCGCGATATTTGGCTTCGTAAAAAGAATTCGGAGAAGTCGGCCGGCTGGCAAGGACTCGCCACCCGCGTCGACTACCTTCTTCTCCGCGGCGTCGAGATCATCGACCCACATGCCAAAGTGATAAATCCCTGTCTTCTCCTTTTTCGCTCTCTCGCTTGAGAAGAGCGACATTGACCGTGCCATCTGACATATAAATGCCACGCCGAGCCGTACCGGCGCGCTTCAGATCGAAAGCTTGCTCGAAAAACTTGGCTGTCGATTTAGGATCTTCGACGATCAGGGCAATATGGCGAAGCTTTGCCACGGAATTCTCCCGCTTTTATTTCGTTGAGAGAACTATCGGCCACGTTGAAATCGGGACGCAAGCACAATTCAAACATGAGCAGACAGACTAATTGTGGTTAGAAGTGCGACTAATGAAAAGGCTGCAATTGCCCCAGCCGCCACCCATCGCGAAAAAGTTTACGATTACCACCGGCAATAGGTAGAAGGTTTATAACGTATGCCCCCTCAATGCACCGAGATCTTGAACTCGCCCAGGATAGCTTTGTAGTCCTCGAACTCGGCCTCAATATCTTGCGCCAACTCGTTTGGCGTTGAACTTCGCGGGTCAACCCCTTGCTGAAAAAAGGCCTCTCTCACTTTTGGATTCTTCAGGGTCTGGCTCACCGCCTCGTTCAATCGCCTCACGATGTCTTGCGGCGTGCCCGCAGGGAATACCAAACCTTGCGAGAAACTTGCGTGGGTGTCGGCCCCCTGCTCCGCCAATGTCGGCACATCCGGCAACAAGGGAGAACGATGATCGCCGGCTATACCAAGTATCCGCACTTTTCCGGCCTGATAGAGGGGAAGCGTCGGCGCGATCGATGCAAGCTGCAGCTGGATAATGCCGCTGGCGACATCGACGATAGACTGAGCCGTGGATTTATACGGCACATGCGTCATCTCAATTCCGAGTTTCTTGGCGAGGATGAGCATACCCAGATGAGAGATGCTTCCTTCGCCTGTCGAGGAATAGTTCAGATAGCCAGGCTTGGAGCGACGCGCCAATTGCACAAGCTCCGCGACAGAATTGATGCCAAGGTCGGCATTGGCGATCAGTAGATAATGAGTTGTACCCAGCAAGGAGACAGGTGCGAAGTCTGTTCGCGGATCGAAGCCCATTTCCTTCGGGTACAGATTCATTTGCAGAGCCCATGCGGTCGTTGTGCCAAACCCGACCGTGTATCCGGTCGGTGATGCGCGGGCCACGTCACGGCCGGCAATCATACCATCGGCGCCGCCGCGATTCTCGATGACAAAGGGCTGTCCAAGTTCCTGTCTGAGTGGACCAGTCAACGACCGCGCCAACAAATCCGAAGCGCTACCGGCCTGAAAATTCACCACCATCGTCACGATGCGGTCGGGCCAGGTATCTTGAGACAGTGCAATGAGTGTGGACGCGCAGCAGAAAGCTGTCGCCGCCAAAGATCGGACTCCAACGACAAAGATGCGTCGCGGCATTGAGGCAACCGATCGAAATTCCGGCTTACGGCATCCAGGCGATTGCACGAATCTCACTCAAACGCTGCGGGAGTGCGATCCACTTCTCGCCCCCATCATCGCTCCGGTAAAGCTGTCCCAGGGTTGCTGCCGCAAAAACGAGATTCGGATCCGCAGGATGCGTTGCAAGGAAGTATACCGAGCTCTCCACGGAACCGGGCAAGCGAACATCCAACCATTTTCGGCCCCCATCGTTACTCCTGAACAGCCGCCCTTTCGTGCCGGGCGCTCCGTTTCCGTTGGTCAGGAGCATCACGTCACTTCGATCGGTGAGCGACATGATGCTGCGTGTATATTGCCATTCGGAGTCAATGGGCTCGAAAACCCAGTTCTGACCCTCATCATTACTTCGATGCAAACCCGCGTTCGTCGTGGCAAAGACCGTCCGGCTTGCCCCGGTCGGCGCGGCAAAGCCGTGAACGTCGTCGCTTTTCAAGCCGGCGGCCTGACGCGTAAACGTGACACCGCCATCCCTGCTGAGCCAAGCTCCGTCAATTTCAACCCCCGCCCAGACGAACGCTGGATCCTGTTTGTCGAACAATATCTGCGTAATGCGTGTCCAGTGTTGCGAGGCCGGCCGATCGCGGGGCGATTTCGAGCCAATTGATTTTGGATCCTCAAAAAAGCCAGAACTCACAAACGGCTTGATAGGCACGTTCAGATTTCGCCAGCTCTGACCGCCATCCTCCGATCTGTAGATGGCTCCGGGCTGCGTGCCGGCCAATAAAACATTCTTATTAAAGGGAGATATTGCAAGGGCCGTGACCAATTGCACATCTTGCGGAGACGGCAGCCCATTCCAACGATTTTGCGCCGAGTCCCACCGATAAATGCCGCTGTCTGTTCCCGCCATCAGGCCCGCCGGCGTTTCCAGCAATGCCCAGGCCCGGCTCCCGCTGTACATTGCCGTACTCGTAGGCATCCGCGCCAAAGTGTTTCCGAGATCAGTACTGGTCCAAATGGACAGCCCGTTCGTCGCGACAAAAAGTATGGGCATCAGAAGCTTCGCTCCTTGGCTTTGGTATTGTTTATCGAGATTTTCTTTTTAAGCCAACCGCGTAACGCAAGAGGGATTCCACATTTGATAAGCTATCGTCTCATGATCCAACATGCGAAGTCGCAGCGCGATGTCATCAACATTTAGGACAGACGCCAAGCGTGGCTTTGCTTACGAACCATAGAGGGGGGGGCCCGCGCTATTCATCGTCGCGGGCGTGTTGCCGATTTTTGGCCATAGTTGTCGCTTCCATTGAGTGTATGGCGCATACATCCGTCATCGACCGCTTTCGTTCCGCGCGCGACCTGTAATTTAGCTACTCGCGCACGTTTTCCTCTCTTTATTACTGTGCTGGACGGAATGGGTCAGAAGCTGGCAGCCGGTGCAGGTAGTTATCCCAGGGACGATCGGGCAACTGCTCGGAAGAGTACGCCGCTCGTTCTCGATCGTTGAGTGCGATGAGGCCACCGCCGAGCGCTATCGCTCCCGCTTGCGCACGCGCGTCAACATCCGTGTAGATCGCACGAACTGTCGCTTCCCTCATGCTGACGCCGACAACAGTATCGCCATGACCGCGCATCAGCACTACGGGGTTGTTACCCAATTTTCCGGCCAAGGCCGTTCCTAGCGCCGCAGTATTGATCAGCATACCTTTCGGCTCCGTATTAACGTCGCGAACATCGAAAACAGGAGTCTTTGGAGGCAGAAAGCCTGATTGAGCTAGAACGGGCTGCAGCGCCGCGGTGGCGCTAAGCCCGAAAGGCAAGACGGCGGGGTCATGCGTATGAATCACGGCATTCACATCTCGCCGCGCTTTGTAAACCTCGCAATGAATATACCGTTCGCTCATCAGCTTGACGGTGATATTACCAACAGCTCTACAATCCTTGCTGTCCAGTTCGACGATGTCGTCGCGGGTCAATTGCGCAGGCGGTTTTGCGCGCGGCATGAACAAATGATCCGGATTTTTGATTGACCGAACACTTGCATGACCAAAGCTGTCCAAGACACCTTCATTCGCAAGAATGTGGCTACCCATCAGGAGGTCGTGGATATTCGCCTCATCTGGATCAGTTGCATTCTGCGAAAGCACTGGTGACGATATCACGAGTACTGTGAGAGCGACGGCGCTCGCAAGTTTGTTCATCTCGATCTCCCTAGGCGCTCGTTGCGCCGGATTTTAGCAGCCCGTGAAGAAGCGTTTTGGCTTTGCCGCCCAGCCAATCTGTGCGCAGTTGCGGCGCATCAGCCCTCGTACACATGCAAGAAAGCCGTCGGCTTTGTTACTCGCGCTGCCGCACGTACTCAGCGCTCGGCGGCGATCCCCAGATGTCCGTTGGCAACGGTCCCCAAACTTTCGGTACCTGCGGATGGTCGCGATGCCACGGCCGCGGCTCGAAGTAGCCGAGCTTTTCATCGAGCATTTTGTCGAGTTCGGTGAACATCTCGATGATCTGGTCGTCGGGATTGCGGTGATAGGTGTAAATGTTGTGGCCGGGACCGTGGCGGCCAGGGCCCCAGATAATCGGAATCTTCTTGCCGCCCAAAAAATCGCACGCCGTCTGCACCTGCGCCCAGTCCTTCAACTCAAAAGCGACGTGGTGCATTTGCGTGTGCTTGCCTTTGACGAAATTAATAGTGTGGTGATCTGCACCGCAGCGCATGAACACGAACCAGTCCTCAATCCAGTCCGACACGCGAAAGCCGAGCACACGGCTATAGAAGTCGGCGAATTGCTTCGGCTCCGGCACGGCGAAAGCAAGATGCCCGAGCTTGATCGGGCCGATGCCCGCTACCGGCTTGGGCTCGCTGATGGGCGTTTGCGCGGCGAATACTTCGCATACAGTGCCCTTCGGATCTTCGAACGACAGCATTTGCGAAATTCCGGGAACGGCATCATTGCGGGCCTGACAACTCAAGCCCTCTGCTTCGACGCCGTTGCGTATGTCGTCGAATTCAGTGTCGCGCGCGACCTGAAAGGCAAGCCGCGCACAACGGGCCTGCGAACCGAACTCAAGAGTTACAACAAGATCGCCGTGCTTGGTCGCAAGATACGCGCGTCCGTTGTGCCGCTCGGCCACGTTTAGGCCGTTGACCTCGGTGAAATAGGCGATCTGACGATCGATGTCGGGCGTCTCCAAAGTAACGTGGCTGAATCGTCTGGCATTGATCATGGCGTTCTCCGGATGCTGGACTTTATTTGTTGTTAGCTGGCAAAAGAGCTTGTTGCTCATGACGTTTCGGCGTGCGGCTGATTTTCGGACGCTGTGAATCATGCGGTGGTCATTACTCGATAACGGGAACCGTCGGTACTTTGTCCCAGGCCTGAACCGGATCGAAACCCCAGATCCAAGCCATGCCGTCAGCCGTTTCTTCTTTCGACAGCCAGGCCTTTTGCACTTTACAGTCGCCTGTATGCTTCATTCGCGCGTTAGCGAGCGAACGCCGCTGGACAGCGTGAACGCGCGGAATACGTATCCTCCTGAAATTTCGCAGTGCCTCGACGGGATTGTGGCGCTCGGCATCCAGCCAGCGTGCCAGGATGTAGGCATCTTCGAACGATTGCCCCGCACCCTGTCCGGCGTTGGGCAACATGGCATGCGCGGCATCCCCGATGAGCTGGACGCGTCCTTGTCCCCAGTTGTCGGTCAAGGGCCGCGTGAAGAGACCCCACTTCGAGCATTGGCTCACGATACTCAACAGGGTCTTGAGCCTCGGTTCGGGGTCCGGAAAACTGGCGCGCATTTCATCGGGGTCACCGGCAATCGACCAGCCTTCCTCGACCCATTTGTCGGTATCTTGCTGGGTCACAATGTTGATGACCTCACGGCCGCGCAGATAGTAGCCCAGCAAGTGGCGCCCTGAGCCCAGCCACTGATTGTTGCCGGTGGGCCCCATGATTTCTGGCGGAACATCGCTGCCCCTGAGCAACGCGCGCCACACCATTTGACCGGTGTAGACCGGATGGTCTTCGCCGTAGAGCGTTCGGCGAACAACGGAATGAATACCGTCAGCGCCTATGACGATATCGGCTTGCCGTGTCGTGCCATCAGCGAAAGTCAGTGTGACGCCGGACTCGCGCTCTTCAAGCCCTGTCAAGCGGTGGCCGAGATGGATATGAGTAGAGTTGATACCGCTTGTCAGTACGTTCAAGAGATCCGCGCGATGGAAGAAACAATGGGGGGCTCCATAACGGGCGCCCGCCGGCTCGCGAAACTCTAGCGGCTCGCCGGTGTGCATATTGCGGGTTTGCAGCCCTTGCGAGACATTGCCCACTGCAGCAATTTTTTCACCGACCCCAATCGCACGGAGCGCTTTGACCGCCTGACTGCTAACGCTGATGCCAGCTCCGATCTCCCCAAGCGCCGGCGATTGTTCGAAAATCTCAACCTCGAAACCGAATTTCAGGAGTGCGTTCGCGGTTGCCAGCCCAGCAAGTCCTCCGCCGACGATTGTGATGTTATGGACTTGCGTCATGCAAACTCCCGAACGTGCCTTTTCTGCCGATAGCTGACATCCGCAATAGTCCTATTCGGTCTTGATGCCGGCCGCGGTAATCACCTTGGCCCACTTTTGAGTTTGGTCAGCCACCAGGTTGCCAAATTCGGACGCGGCCATCGGCATAGGACTGGCACCGAAGTCAGCAAGGCGTGCCTTCACTTTGGGATCGGCGAGAACGGCCTTAATTTCATTGTCGAGCCTGGCAACGATTTCCGCCGGTGTATTTCTCGGAGCGCCGAATCCATCCCAAAGGCTCGCTTCGTAGCCCGGAATGAACTCAGCCATGGCGGGAACGTCTGGGAACATATCCGAGCGTGTTGCGCTCGTTACCGCCAAGGCTCGGAGCGTGCCATCTCTGATGCTTCCGATTGCCGGCGCCACTGGACTGAAGGCTACATTCACCTTTCCACTGACCAGATCGGTAAGAAAATTGCCGCTGTAGGGGACGTGGACAAGCTCAACACCACTCATCGCCATAAAGAGCGCGCCGGCCATGTGAGTTACAGTCCCGGTACCGTTGGATGCCATATCGATCTTGTCGGGATTCGCCTTGGCATAAGCGATGAATTCCGACACCGTTCTGGCCGGGAAACCCGGATTCACCACCATGACAAAAGAACTGCGGTCGATGCCCGCGACCGGTGCGATGTCGCGGACGAAATTGAAGTTGAGGTTGGCGTAAAGCGTTGCGTTGATCGCGTTCGGCACGGTCACCATCAGGAGCGTGTATCCATCCGGCGGCGATCTGACGACAGCTTCGGTGGCGATGTTGGTGCTCGCGCCCGGCCGGTTTTCAATAACCACCTGTTGGCCGAGGCGTTCTGATAGCGACTGCGCAATCAGACGGGCAACAATGTCGGCGGCAGATCCCGGCGGAAAGCCAACGATCAAACGGATTGGCCGCGACGGATAAGCCTCCGCCCGCGCAATCCGAGAAATGGCCAGCCCGGCGACAGCGCTAGTTGTCAGATGAAGGAAAGTTCGACGCCGAAATCTCCGCATGGGCGCTCTCTCGTTTCCTAGCCTCAAGGGCGGCGGAGGTGGAGCTTTTTTACGGCCTTGATCCACTTACCCGTCGTGGGCCGAAATTCGACCGGCAATATTATTAAGGCAATACCGTTTTTTTGATATAGCTATCAGAGTTTCGTATAACCGTTTACAGCCATGCCGATGAACCTCCGCGTCCGACGCCGTCTGAAGCTGCGTGAACTCGATACACTGCTCGCGGTCGCGCAATGCGGCAGCATGCTGAAGGCATCTCAGCAACTCGCCATGTCTCAACCGGCTGTCTCGAAAGCGATTGCCGACCTGGAGCAAACCCTGGGGGTCCGTCTTTTTGATCGCTCCGCGAGAGGCGTCGAGCCAACGCTGTTTGGTGTTGCCCTGCTCAAATGGGCGACCGCGGTATTCGACGATGTGGCTCAGGGAGTGAGCGAGATCGAGTTTCTTGCCAGCCCGGGCGCAGGCGAGGTGCGCGTGGCCGCCGGGCCGCAAATGATTGCTGGCATCCTGCCTACTGTCTTCACTTCGCTTCGGCACGACTACCCCCGGATCACTTTTAACGTAACAACGGCAGGGGACTTGGCGCAGCAGTACCGCGAACTGCGCGAACGCTCCGTCGACGTTGTTGTCGGTCGCATCCATGCCACGGACGATTTCGCGAGCGAAATTCAAACGGATATTGTATTTGACGATCCGATATACGTGGTGGCCGGCGCGAACAATCCTCTGGTCAGGCGCAGAAAGGTCGCGCTGGAAGAAATTGCCAGGCAAGCCTGGACTTTGCCCCCTTACCGCCGAGATCACGGGGGCGTTTATTGAAAAATTGTTTCGGTCGCAGGGCATCGAACCACCAGAGGCCGCTGTGACCTGCGGTTCGATTGAAATGCACACTGCATTGCTCGGCATCGGTTCCTTTTTAGCGATGTACCCGCGTTCGGTGCTGGAATTCAGCTTGGCGCGATCTTCATTCAAAGTGCTGCCGTTTGAATGTCCTATACAGCCGCCGCCGGTCGGTATTCTCACCTGGAAGGGCCGCACAATGAGCCCGGCGTGCAGTCTTTTCATCCAGCGCTTTCGGGAGGTGGCTGCACCGCTTCTTCAAAAGGCAAAAAGACCGATCAAGCGTCGGGGCATCAATAACTAGTTACGGGTGCTGGAACTGCGTCGTCCGCCAGACGGACTGCCTCGAGTGCATTGGCGTGGCAGCGCATAAATCAGCTGTTGAGCATCTAAATGCCCGCTGTAGTTAGCCGCGGAGATCGGTCACTGCCCTCCTAAGCCGCGGATATTGCTGAGAGAGTTTTAGGAGACCGGAAGCGGCCAGAAAAGGCAGAACTGGCTGGCCGGGGCGCCTGGATTCGAACCAGGGGATGGCGGAATTAAAATCCCAACATTTCTCATTATTACTCAATCAGCATTCCGAAAAGGAGCAAACTTACCGGCGTGGAGTATCAATAGGTTACCCGCACCCATCCCCTTGGGCTTAGAGCACCCGCGGCACATCTTTTTGAGCCGCCCATTACATTGCAAAGGAATAAGATGAATCCGAGGCCCGATGTTACCAAGAGTACGACGTAGTAAGAATAATTGTCGTTGACAGCGAATTATCTTATCGGCGGCGCATCACCGCAATTTCTAATCTGGAGATAGCGAGGTACATTGCCGACGAAACGACTGCAAGAACAGTAACAGCGGCCATAACAATATTCATTTTGAATATCTGGCTGCCGTACTGGATCAAATATCCCAGACCCAAGTTGGCCGATTCAAATTCTCCGACGACGACACCGACTAGAGACAGGCCGGCATTGACCTTCAACGTAGCGATCAATGTCGGGATGCTTCCGGGAAGCACCACTTTTGTCAGAAGCTGAGCCTTGGTCGCCCCGAAGGTCTGGGCAAGCTTGATCTTGTTCGGATCTATCCCCTGAAATCCGCTGTAGATCATGAGAACGGTGATGAAGAGCGAGATTGCCAGCGACATGCCATAGATCGAAAGCGTCGCGCCGAGCCATACATAAAGAATCGGAACGAAGGCAGTCTTGGGCATCGCATTGGCAACAACTAGATAGGGATCCAGTACTTTATAGAGAGCGCTCCACCACCAAAGCGCTGCTGCAATCGCGATTCCGATCACCATCGCCGCGGTAAAGCCGACAATTGTTGCGGAGACCGTGGCCCAGGTATGAGCGAGAATGCTGGCCTGTTGTGGGGTCGCGCTGAGCATGCTGACAAATGTCGGCCAGATGGCAGACGGATAGCTCGTAAATAACGGATTGATAATTTGCGTTCGCGGAAGAACCTCCCAGAGCGTGATACAAATCACGAAGATTGAAAATTGCGCTCCACGAATGGTCCAACGACTGCGCCGTTCACGTATAAGCCAATCGCGGTATTGTGCGCTTCTTTCGACGGAATCTACGGTCTTAGAGTCCGACATTGATATCGAGCTCCTGCCAGAGCGTGCTAAAATAGTCGTTGAATTCCTGCCGTCCACGCGCTGCCAATGGCGTAAGCGTGGCAGCATCTTCTGACACGAACCGGATTGCATGGTCAGATTTGATGCGGCCGGGGCGCCTCGACATCACCACGACGCGCTCTGCCATACTGATCGCCTCGCCGATATCGTGAGTGACCAAAATCACTGTCTTGGCCTCGCGCCGCAAAATCCCGGTTATCTCATCCGCAAGCGCGAGCCGCGTTTGCGAGTCCAAGGCGGAAAACGGCTCATCGAGAAGAACCACGTCTGGTTCGGTACATAGTGTCCGCGCCAAAGCAACGCGCTGACGCATGCCACCAGAGAGCTGACGTGGCAGATGATGCAGGAATTCGGCAAGCCCGTAGCGCTTCAAAAGCCCAATAGCGCGTTCGGTCGCTTGTTGCTTTGGCAAGCCTTGGATTTCTGCGCCTAGAACGGTGTTTTGAAGAACCGTCCGCCACTCGAAAAGATAGTCCTGCTGAAGCATGTAGCCTATCTTGGAATTTGGGCCGCCTACTCGCGTTCCATCAACGAGTACGGATCCCTCAGTCGGCTTAACAATGCCGGATATCAGAGAGAGCAACGTACTTTTGCCGCATCCGCTTGGCCCAATGATCGCAAGGAATTCGCCAGCATTTACCGAAAGCGAGACATCCTTTAGCGCCTCGGTTTCGCCCTCGAGCCCGAAATAGCGCAATCCAACGTTGCGCAATTCCACCTTAGGGACGGCATCTGGGGTTGCCATCGACGGCACAGGCTATTTCGCTTTGGACGCGAACTCAGTCACAACGAGGTCAGCGAATTTCACGCGCTTATTCTCGTCAAGCACATGACCACTTACTAGAATATCTTCAAATCGCTCGATCGCTTTCTCTTCAATCACCGGTGAAGACTTCCAGATTTTGAGTTTTTGATAGCGATCGGCAGCGGCCAGCATCGCCTGTTGGCTGATGCCAGGGAAGTAACCCGCGATCGCCTTGACGATGTCCGCTGCGGAGGCAGCAGCCGTCCATTTCTGGGCTCGATAAATTGCGTCTGTCCAACCCTGAATGATCGCAGGATTGTCCTTGAGATATTTGTCCGTCGCCATGAACGACGTGTAGTCGACAAATCCGACCGTGCCACCGACCGAAGTCAAAAAATAGGCTTTACCATCGAGCTCAAGTTGCGAGGCGTCTGGCTCGATAAAGATACCAAACTCACCTTGGCCCGCCAACCACGCGCCAACCCGAGCCGGCACGGCGAGATTGTTAAGAAGCCTTACGTCGGTGTCCGGATTGAGCCCGTTCATCCGCATGGCTTCTTCTAAGAACAAAAGCGGTGTGCTTCCAGGCCGAAAACCCAGTACTTCTTTGCCCTTCAGCATGCCCCAGTCGAACCGGTCGATCTTGCTCCTACTGACCAGCATAAATCCGTCTGTCGCAGTAAGCCCGCAAAAAATCCTCACTTTTGTCGTCGAGTCACTATTGGCGACGTAGATAGTAGTTTCAGGGCCGATCAAAGCGATATCAGCGCTATCGGAAATGAGCGCGGCGACCGACTTGTCGCCGCCATTTGCCGTTGTCAGTCCGACATCGAAACCGGCGTCCTTGAAATATCCATTCGTGATCGCAACGTAGGCGGGTGTGTAAAGCAGTGATCGCACGACTTCGTTGTAACAAATCTTAATAAGAGGCTTATCTTGCCCAAAAGCCGAAAGTTGAGGGCATATCGCTACCGCCCCTAGAGCAGCAATGCCCGTCTGAATTAAGCGGCGTCGTTCTCGAGATTTGATTGTTGTCATGGAGCGATCTTCCGACGAATTGGCAAAAGTGTCCAGCGCACAACGGCGCATGCTCGCGAGCATAATTTCGCCGGGGTGAGGACATCTCACCGTCGGGCTGGAAACTTCAATCCTGCGTCCGAACCTTGGTGGCAGACAAAACGGCATCTGCAAACTGATAGGGTTTCGAGAGAAAACTTATCACTTGTGAACGCGGAGTAGCGGTCGCAGCGTCAGTTAAGCGATCGTACTTCCCGTAATGGGCATTATGCGAATTGTCCCAAACGCGGTGGCGGCATCACCGCCCCCCAGACTGACAAGGAATTGAGATTTTCTTAACATGTGGCTCAACTTGCTCCAAAAAGCTGAAAAAGAATAGGTCTTGTCGGAAGCTCGGCAGAGTCGCTGCGGTGTCGCAATTACCCACGTCGTCGAACGGTTCAAGCGCCCGCAGCGGCGTTAGTTCGGAGTTTTCCTGAGGGACATCGCCATCGCAACGGCATACCGTCGAGGCGCTTCACCGCCCTTGCAAACATAGGGAATCTTGGCCATGGCCGACCACATCGACGGACCTTTGTACTACGAATGTATGGGTCGCACGGGCTCGGTCATGGCCTTCGTGCACCCCAATCCGATGGATCAGTCCTGCTGGATTTTCCAAATGGCACACATGTCGACGTGGTTTCGCTGCATTTCAATCGACATTCCCGGCTACGGACGTTCGCCGAAAGCGCGCGATGGCTTGACTATGAAGGACATGGCGGAGGCTTGTTGGGAGGCAATCGATACAGCTTTCCCTAATGAGTCGGCAGTCCTCGTAGGCTGCTCTGTCGGATCCGCGTTGCTTCCCTACATGCATCACGCGCGTCCAAGCAAGACCAAAGCTCTGATCATGAGCGGCACCGGTCACACCCCGGGCAAGGAGTTTGTCGCGCGCCGCATCAAGAATTACAGGGAACGTGGCATCCACTATCGTTGGGACTACACATTCGAAGACCTTAGCCCTGCGTTCCGCCAGACGTCGCTCGCAACGTATTTCGCCGACATGTTCGCGGAGCGTAATTCGCATGCGGACCTCGACACGATTATCCGTCAATTTGAGGCGCTCAGAGCGCCCGAGGCTGCAGATCATTTCTCAAGCATCAAGTGTCCAACTACGATATTGAGCGGGAGCGAAGATGGTACGCACCAAGCAGCATTCGCGCTCAAAGAACTTATCCCCGATTGCGAGATGCAAATTCTTCACGGCGCTGGCCATGCCTGTCAGATTGAGCAGCCTTGGCTGTTTGACCGCTACATGATCGATTTTCTGAAAAGTCACGACCTATTCGTTGAATAAGCCTCCATACCTCTGTCGACGATGCGGCCGGAATGCTCGCCGCACCAAGGCGACGCCGCGCTGTTCGCCGAACGTTATCGGCCGCTCCAGGCATCAGAGGGACCTATCGCGATGAGTGTAGCCTTCGAAACATCTGAACTGGGATCAGGCCCGAAGGCCACTGCAACCTGTGAGTGCTATCCTTCAAGCAACTCGGGGCCGATCAGCGTATTGGTCATCGTGCCGACGCTTGGCAGTCGTCGCCTTGACCAGTCTGGCCGTGGTTGCCCAGCAGGATCCCATTGCTGCGTATAAGGCTCTTACGCGAAGGCGATTTCGCCTAATTGCAGCATTTTTCGCAAACTGCTTAAGCAAGCTTTTTTCTGGTTAGAGCAGACCTTGCTCCTTGAGTAGCCCGGGTCAATCATTCTGCGGCGTTACTTCGATCCTTGTCACGAATAAGAAAGAACTCTTCATGTCGCGGGTTTTCATTTCTGGATCGAGTGCAGGCCTCGGGCTGATGGCCGGCGAATTGCTTGCGAGCAAGGGACACCAAGTGGTCCTTCATGCGCGCAACGCGCAACGCGCTGATGCTGCGCGAAGAGGAGTACCGAAGGCCGAAGCCGTCATCATTGGCGATCTCGACACGATCGCTGGCGCCAAGAATGTCGCGACGCAAGTGAACGCGATAGGCCACTTTGATGCTGTGATCCACAATGCCGCTGTCGGCTATCGCGAGCCGCAGCGCACTACCGCCGACGGCGTACCGCATCTCTTCGCGATCAACACGCTTTCCGTGTACATCCTGACCGCCTTGATCCAGCGTCCAAAGCGGCTCGTCTATCTGAGCTCCGGCATGCACCTTCATGCCGAGGCCAACCTCGACGATCTTCTTTGGAAGAAGCGCCACTGGAATGGATCGACGGCGTACGCGGAGAGCAAACTGCACGACGCGATGCTGGCTTTTGCCGTCGCACGGCGCTGGCCAAACGTTTTTTCCAATTCGCTGGAGCCCGGATGGGTAGCAACCAAGATGGGCGGTGCGGGTGCCCCGGACGACCTGACTCAGGCACACTTGACGCAAGTGTGGCTCGCTGCCGGCGACGATCCGAAGGCTGATATTACCGGCCAATACTTTTTACATCTTAAACGCAAAGAGCCGAACCCGCAGGCTCATGACGCCGCGCTGCAGGATTGGCTCATTTCAAGGTGCACGGAAATCTCAGGCGTCGCTTTTCCAGCCTGAACGCAGTGAGCAGGCCAACCTCAAGCCTGATTGGGCATAACGCCGCCTCCGCTCAGAACAATACTCCGGCCGACAAGCCTTGCGGCGGTGATCCGCATCACCTCCTGGACCAGCTCGGTTTCCTCGGTCGCGATCACGTGCGATGCACAACCTGCAGCAGCTGATCTACACTGCGTCGAAAGGACGGCGCTTTCCCACTAAAGAATATCAGGTAACTCATGACAAAATGGATTGACCGAAACTACGACGGGATCATCATTGGAGCGGGCCACCACGGTCTGATCCTTGGTACATATCTCGCCCGCGCAGGTCTCAAGATACTTCTTGTCGACCGGAGACTACGTTACGGGGGCGGCCTATCTACCGAAGAGGCGACACTGCCCGGATTCTATCACAATCTGCATTCGATCAATCATTTCCACATCACCGAGACCCCATGGTTTAAGGACCTGGAACTCGACGAACGTGTCACCTACATCACACCGCGGTATGAATTGGGCCAGGCGCATGCCGACGGCTCGGCGCTCGTGCTCGGCCGCAATCTCGACGAGTCAATTGCCAACATCGCCCGGTTTTCGAAGAAGGACGCAGAGACCTTCCGCGAGTGGAACGCGATTGCAGAGAAGATCACCGACGAAATTTTTCTGCCGGAACGCTTCTCTGAGCCGCTGCCGAAGGCAGAACGCGACGCGCTACTGTCCAAAACAGCGTTGGGTCGCAAATTCCTCGAAGTCGCTAACCGCGAGCCGCTCGAATTGGTACGCGAGTTATTTGAGAATGAGCATGTGCAGCTACTCTTTCTCTTCAAGGTCTCGCTATTCGGTACTTGGCTCGTCGATACAACGTCGAAAACCTCACCTATGGGTTCTGTTATCCGCGCGTTTGATCTACAAAGCGGATATCAGCTCTGCCAAGGCGGCTCGTTCAACCTCGCGCGCGGCCTCATGGAGACCTTCATCGCCGCTGGCGGGGCGTTCCAGCCGCAAGTCGATATCGCTAGGATCATCGTCGAGAACAACAAAGCGACCGGCATCGAATTGGCAGATGGCCGCACCGTGCGTGCGAGGCAGTTCGTCGCCTCCACCATCGATGTACATCAGACTTTCGAGAAGTTGATCGGTCGCGAACAACTTCCGACCGCCTATCGCGCTAAGATCGACAAGTTTCAGTACACGAAGTGGAGCCTCTACGGTCTGCACCTCGCTCTCAACGAGAGCCCGCGCTTTGCCGCCGAGAAGTTCGATCCCAATATCAACCGTGTCCAAAAATGGAGTATTGGCGCTGAGACAATGGACGACTTGTTCTCGGCGCACGAGGACACCAAGAATGGCCGCGTGCCCAAAATTATTCAATTCGGAGCCGGGCCGCTCAGCCTGCTCGATCCTACGCAGGCGCCGCCGGGCAAGCACACCACCTATGCTTGGCACGTACTGCCGATTGATCCCGACATCGGCGACCAGAACTATGAGACCTTCAAGGAAGAATTTGCCGACAAGATTTTGGAGACTTGGGCCAGGGTTTGTCCGAACATGACGTCAAAGAACGTGCTCGGCCGTTACATCTATACGGGCCGCGAATACGTGCAAGAAGTGGTGAACATGCGCGAGGGCGACATCTTCATGGGCGCCTTCAACGCCGATCAAGTAATGTACAACCACTTTGGCTATCGCACTCCGATTGCCAATCTTTACAACGCCGGTTCGGCCGGACACCCCGGCGGCGCGATATCCGGCGGGGCCGGCTACATCACTGCAAGCATTATCGCCAAGGATCTCGGCATCAAGCCATGGTGGACTCCATGGGATGCACGTGAGGCGCTACAAACCCACGCGATGAACTGTAAGGATATCGTATGACAGGGGCTGCTCCGGCGCCGTGCTGTTGAACCGTGAAACGGCAATCGAACGGGCGAGAGTAACTTTCTTACTTGGCCAAGTACGAAGTCGACGAGCGTCGCGTCGACGTTGTTAGGTTCGCTTGCCGGCGCCATTGCTTCCGATGCGGTTCCGTTGCTGCGAACCTTAATTGTCTTGATCGCGACTTGGCTTTTTCGCTCGCGCCTGGGCGATAAGCTCCCAAAGTCGTGGGGGAGTCAGCGGCAATTGACGCGGCTCCACCCCTAGAGAAGAAAGAGCAGCAGCTACGGCATTGGTCAACGCACCTCCAACCGGAATAATACCGCCTTCCCCGGCTCCTTTTGCACCAAGAGGATTGTTGGGTGACGGATACGCTTCGAGCGACACAGCACGCACAACCGGATAGTCTGTGGCTACTGGCACCATGTAGTCAGCAAGCGAGCCTACCAAAATCTGGCCATCGCTGTCGTAGGTGATCTCTTCGGTAAACGTACTGCCAAGTCCCTGAACGGCAGCGCCAACGACCTGGCCGTGCAATGTCTCCGGATTGATGATGCGCCCCACATCGTCCACGACGCAGTAGTCTAAAACTTCAACTCCGCCGGTGCCCGGATCAACAGCAACATGGGCAATAGAGGTACCGTAGGTGTAGGTGTTTTTCGAACTATCGAATTTACTATCCGACGACGAGCCGCAAAACTCGGACAAGCTAGCTCGGCAACCACCGGGGGCGGTAACGGCATCATCTTCGATAGCTATTTTGTCACGACTTTGCCCAAAACGAACTGCGGCAATTTCTCGAATTTGATCCAAGAGTTGTTCTGCAGCGCGCACGATTGCACCGCCGCCCATAACCGTAGCTCTCGACCCATAGGATCCAAAGCCGCTGGACAAATAGGTAGTCGAGCCGTGGTAAATCCTTATCCGGTCAAACGACACCTCAAGAGCATCGGCAGCGATCTGGGCCATGATCGTTTCAATTCCCTGCCCGAGTGCCGATGAACCGACATAAACCGCGAACGAACCATTCTCTTGAACTGTGATACGAGCCGTCTCACTGGGCCCTGATCCGCCTCCTTCAATGAAGCAAGCAATGCCGAGACCGTGGTAGCGGCCGTCGATAAGCTTCCCATTCAGTTTGATCTTGTCATGCCATCGCGCCTCGGCAACGCATCGATCGAAAGTCATCGCATAGTCGCCCGAGTCGCACGCGGTGTCTCCGAAGCCGTCAAACGGCCTAACTGGCGCCATCGAATATGGCATTTCATTTATAGTTACGAGATTGCGGCGCCTGATATCGAGCCGGTCAACGCTCAGGTCTTTGGCAGCCATGTCGAGCAATCGTTCCATAAAGAACGCGCCCTCGTAGCGTCCTGGACCACGGAAGGTGCCCGACGGCGTCTTATTCGTGAGCACCGCGGTCGTTGTTACGAATTGATTGGGCACCCGATAAGGACCCGTCGTGAATTGCGTTACGTTGCGAACCGGAGTCATGCCGTTAGGCCGAACGTAGGCGCCGATGTCCACCCAAATATTGCCGCGTAATGCGAGAATTACACCTTCTCGATCCGTTGCAATCTCAAGCTCGGATGCGGCCTCCCGTGAATGCCCCGTCGCCATAAAGTGCTCGCGCCGATCCTCAATCCACTTGACCGGTCGGCCGAACTTCCGAGCAGCAAATGCTACCAAGAAATCCTCAGAATAGAACTCACCTCGAGCACCAAAACCACCGCCGACATCAAACTCGATGTAGTCTACCGCAGCTTCCGGGAGGCCCATCATGTGAGCCATTGCGCGACGGCTATGGAATGGAATCTTCGCCGCACCCGAGACAGTAAGATGCGCTGCGGCAACATCCCATTCTGCTAGGAGACCGCGGGGCTCCATCATCATCGCGGTTATGCGGGGAACTTTAAACTGCTCTTTACGGGTGTACGCGGCTGACCGGAATGCGGCGTCAACATCACCCCAGTTTGCGACATACTTTGTTGCGCAATTGTCTTTGCTGCCTTGGAATAGTCGCACATCGTTTCGCAATGACCCAAGCCAATCTGCAACAACAGGCAGATGCTCTATATCAAGCGACACTTGCTGGGCAGCGTCTTCAGCCAACTCGGCACTATCCGCTAGCACCATTGCAACCGGCTCGCCCACGTACCGAACCAAGTCAGACGCAATAGCAGGCTGAGCAAAGGCGGCTATTTCCGGGCTAGGTCGCCTGAACGGAATTCTGGGAACAGGCCCCTCTATATCTCTCGCTGTAACGACCGCCCTCACACCGCAACTCGATTTCGCAGCAGCAGCGTCTATTGCGCGGAGCCGCCCATGGGCAACTGGACTCCGCACAATCGCTGCGAACAACTGCCCGTCACGATCAATGTCGCCAACATACTGCCCGCGCCCCGTTAAGAACCGAAGATCCTCAGTTCGCTCGATCGAACTACCAATGAAAGTATTGCGTTTTCTCATCAAAGACCGCAAAGGCTGAGCATAGACGAGGAGCACAGGACAGTGCCCTAGACCATCTTTAAATACTTTAGGTCTTCGGCATTTTGGTTGGCGTAAATTACGACGCGAATGCCGCTCTCACGACTGTGGTCCTTGGTTGCAGCCTGGTTTATCAGCCGCAAACCGGTTGGGTGGTGACTGGCGTGGCTGGCAGGCCACGCGTTCGCTACTTTGTCAGCGCTCTTCTGGCGAAGCACGCCACCGCCAGGACGCGGCTGTCATCGTCCAGCGGACCAATGAATTGAATGCCGAGTGGCATCCCGTGGATATCCCACCCGCCGGGGATCGTGACAGTTGGCGCATGCGTCATCGTCCAAATCCGATTGAACAACGCGTTGCCTGTCGATGAGAGGCCTTTCGGAGCGGCACCGCCCGCGGCCGGTGTGAGGATAGCATCGAACGTTTCAAACAAGGAAGCGAGCGCCGCCCGGCAGTCTCGTGCGATCGATCGTTTCCGGTCATAGACCTCCGCGTGACACGCCTGCTCCGCCTCCACTCTTTTGCGTAGAGCCGGCGACAGCAGACCGGGAAAAGCTTGCAGCTCAAAAGCCAATGCTTTTCCCATCTCGAAATATTCGATTTCATGATGGGCAGCGTCGGCTTCCGCAAAAACAGGTGGCGGTTCGATATCCGACACACTCGCGCCGGCCGTGGATAATCGCTTTGCCGTTTCCTCAATGCAGTCCGTCATATCTGGCTCGTGCCGCCGATCTTCGCTGCAGTCGAAAATGATCGCCGCCTCTCGGCCGTTCGAACAAAATTAAGATGGCCAGCTACGCAATAGCTCCAAACAAGCATCGAAAACGTCGGTTTCGGAAATATCCGCGACTGTCTTGTGGATGGAAATTTTCTGCGTAGGCGCGTCCTGAGACATTACGAGAATCACGGTCTGTCGATTTGGGCAGCTTGGCTTGGCGCAGGCGAATTCGCTGACCGACACAACCGTTTCGTCAGTAAGCGGGAGGTTTTGACGGGTCCAAAGCTTAATCGTTGCGGCCTTCTCAGGAAGATCGCTACCCTTGCGTTGATTGAAGGGATTGTCGAGGGAGCTCATGCGGCTTTCCTCCATTTGCTTCGACTTTTTCGGCGAGATGTCAGGGCGGCAAAGAACTGCTTTTTTAGGCTGAACCGTCGGGCCTTGCAAATGCCGTTTTGATTTTCCCCGAAAGCGCCGAATTAAAACTGCCCACCCTCGCGACCTCGGCGATCAACCTTTGGGTTAATCTTTAAGACGTCGATAAGCGCTAATCATCTTGCAAACCAAAGATTATAATTTACCGGTTCCAAACAGCCTCTAGTTCCGGATGTCTGCGGCGCTGATTTCTTCGGCGGTCGGAGCGTGTCCTAAGCCATAGGTCTGGGCAATTGCGGGGCTTCCCGCGGCGGCGAACTCGGAGCGGACCTTCGCATATTCCTTTGGGAGGGCATTGTATTTCGCGTCGACATTCCGCGCGTCGACCATCGTGGTGCAGATCGGCCAGTTTTCGATTGCGGCTTCGATGTCCGCAGTTTGCTCCGGCCCGCCGGATGGCGAACCCATCACGGTCTGCCACAGCGGGGAATTGATTGTGTAGACGCCGAAGCCCGCGATCAGCGCGCCGAGGATTGCGGACACTGCTAACGTGCGGATCATTCTCGCTCGCCTATCTTGGCGATGGCCAGGCAGTGCCCGGCAACGCCTCCCCTGCATACTCTACGCGGCGGCGCTCGACCGGCACGCACAGTGATCTTGTTCGTTGTCGCCAGATTTAGCAACGCCGTGCCGGCGCGGCCGAAACATCAGTTCTGGACTGGCGCGACGCCGAGGGACGGGTTCGAGGACTTGAGCGTGGGAGCCCTATAACGCGAGGATTCCTGATGGCTGCACAAGGTCGAATGGTTGACACGTCAGACAGCGGCGCGAGCGGTGGCTTGTGCGCATCGGCGACCTAACTCTTAATCGCAGTACACTTTTCGCCGAATTCTCATTCGATATGCCCGACTCAAATCGCTGCGAAGCTTCCATCGGCTTGGGAAGCCAGCCATTCATCGTCGGCTGTCGTGATGACAGCTTTGGCGCCGGGATACGCGGCGAGAATTTTTGCCGCATGTTCGCGTCCCGCGACATAGATCGACGTCGCTAGCCCGTTGGCGATCATCGCACTTGGAGCGGTGACCGCTATGGCGCTCATCTTGTCGGCTGACAGCCCGGTGCGTGGATCGAAAATATGATTATAGCGCCCTGTCTCCTCAAAGGTCGTACCGTAGCCGCCCGAGACCGCGAGGCCGATATCTTCGAGATCGAGCATCCTGCCATAAGTCGCCTGGTTTGTCGGATCGCGCAGACCGATGCGCCACGGGCGCCCGTCGGGAGGATGGTCGCCGATCAGCCTGATCTCGCCGAGATCGGCATAGACATGGGCAAAGCCTTCCGCCTGAAGCATGTCGGCAATGCGGTCGGCGACAAATCCCTGGCCGACCGAATTGAGCGTTACCCCCATACCCCGGCGGCCGAGCGAAATGCGCTTTGGTGAAATATCGACCAGGCGATAATCGACCAGCCGCCGAGCGACATCTTGCGCGGCGGCGTCGATATCGGGTGACTTGTCGGTGCCGGTCCAAAAGTGCGCTGCATAAAGCTGCCAGAGCGGCTGCACGGTGATATCGAAAGCTCCATCGCTGAGCTCGCTGAAATCGACGGCCGGCGGTGAGTTGGTCGCGAAGCTCCCACGATGGATTGTCGAGATAGCCGTCGCGATTGAGACGTGAAATCTCGCTTTCGTCGCGAAACAGGCTGAAAATGCCGTTGAGGCGATCGACTTCCGCGCGCACCTCGCGGATCGCGCGGTCGGCGACGGCAGGGTCATCGTGCCAGAGCGCAAGTTCCGAAAGCGCGCCCATGACGTCGAGCTGCCAATCATAGAGCCGCCCTTGAGGTGCAAGCGCGCGCACGCCGCCGGCGAGCGCGGGAACCGTCGCCGCGAGCGCGGCGATTTTCAGGAATCCTCGTCGCGACGGCGACTTTGCCGTGGATCGCGCCTGGCATCGTCTCAACCGGCGAGAGGTTCGAGCGCATTCGAATTCTCCCGACAGACTATCCTTTGTCCGCGGCAGCGACAGCACGGCCGGCACCGGTATCGTGTCGACGCCCGGTCTGACCACGCGCTTGCGGATAGCGGCGAGCGGTGGACATCGATGATCGTCATAATATTCGACCTGACAGTCGAGGCACTGGAAACATTCGGCCGTCTTGATTTTGCCGGTGCCCGAGATCGCCTTGACCGGACAGGAATTCTCGCAGAGATGGCAGGGGCTCCCGCATTCCGGGCGCCGCTTCAGCAGATCGACGAGATGCAGTCGGTCGGCAAGCGCCAGAACGCCGCCGAGCGGACAAAGAAAGCGGCAATAGGCACGCTCGGTGAAGAGGCCAATCATAAGCAGCGCGCACGCGTAAAAGACATAAGGCCACGCGCGGGTGAAATGCGACGTGATGGCGGTGTTGAAAGGTTCCACTTCCGCGACGCGCGACCCCATCTCGATCGAGAGCGCGGCAAGGCCGAGGACGAGCGCCGCCGAAACATACTTTCCAAGCCACAAATATCTTTGCACGGATTCCGGCGGATTCCATTGTGGCAGACCGACGAAGCGCGAAAGTTGCGCAAGCAATTCCTGCAAGGCGCCGAAGGGGCAGAGCCAGCCGCAAAATACACCGCGGCCCAGCAGCACGAGCGAGATCGCCGTGTATATGCCTATCATTACTATCAGCGGCTCGGCGAGATAGAAGCCGAACCCAAAATGACGGAATGGCGCCTCCATGTAATTGATGACATGCAAGATGGAGAGCTGGCCGCCGGCGATCCAGCCTTCCCAGACCAGCACAAAAAGCAGGAACGAATTGCGGATGATCCGATGGGCACGTCGCGACTGCGCAAGTTTCGTTTGAAAAGCGAGGATCAGAGTCAAAAGCGCGAGCAGCGCCGGCCTCGATGACGACATTCGTTCGAGAAGTCGCTCCAGGCCTCGATCCAGGCTGGTGCCGGCGGTGGAGGCGGCATCAGTATATGGGAGGCAGGAAGTTGGTAATCGACGGGGAAGGCTAGCGAAATGGGCGAGCCGGCCGCCGTCTGGCCGTTCACCAGCAGTTCGAGCCGCCATGGCTTCAGCGGATCGAACCGAATACCTGCAGGGAGCGTGAAAACCGCGGCATGGTCGAGGGCCCTTATGCCGTCATGGCCGCCGGTGTTGATCGACTGGTATTGGCTGCTGGTGAATTGGTACGCTTGGTCACCTTGAACAACGCGAAGGCGATCGAACCGGTTTGCGCCAGCAAGATCATCGACAAAATCATAAGCGCCTTTCGAGGCGACAAAGATTTTCCAGGGGGCAAAGAGCATGCTTTTGCCGCGCGGACCGAAATAATCCGCGTAGTCGCTGCCAAGCACATTCTTGCCAATGGAAGCCGGCGTCGCGAGCCCAGTATAAATATCAATGTACGTGCTATTTGCGATCGGAAAGCGGAACATCAAGCTTCCCGCCCGCGACATTGGCTTTGCTGAGCGCAGCAGCGACGTCGTTGTCGGTGATGATCTTATGGACGATCGAGCCCTCGGCGAGCAGATCGTCCCATGACATCTGCTTGAAGCCGTCGACGTCGACCGCGGGCGGCGAAACCTTCGCCTTGGCCAGGCCGCGACCGATGAGGACAAGTTGGGCAGAACTCGAAAACTGCGTCTCGCATCCACATCGCGCTTATCGTCGCTTCCGCGACATAGTCGGGAGGCAGCGCGCTGGGATTTCCGCCTTGCGACGCCAGTCCGGCCATTCGCGCGAGAAAGGTGTCAAGCTCAGGCTCCGCAGTCTCGTCCTGATAGATATGCGGCTCGCGTTCAAAGATGACCTTGGCACCGCTGATGTGGCCGGTGAGATCCACGCCCGCGATCACGTCGAATGGAATGCCGGAAAAGCTAGGCGCATCGACGATATCCAGGGTGGAAAATATGTAGCCGGCGATCTTGCCGTCGCGATAGACGGCGATGGCCGGCGGCTTGCCCTCTTCCGGCCCGAGCTTTTCGGCACCGGGCCAGACGATCGCCATGACCTCGGGCGTCAGACGATCCAAGAGATGCCCGGCTTCGGCGTCTGCTTGCGAGGTGCCGAGGAGCATAGAGAAGAGCGTAAAGAGAAGCAAAGCAGCCCCTGCCACGATTCGCCGGGCGGCAAAGGTGACGGCGCCGCTTAGGGGCGAGCAAATAGGCAAAGGCCGGGTCGGCACGGCCCCCTCATTCAGCGCTTTGACTGCACTTGGCAAGCGAACCCTTCCCCGGTGCGGCGCGTGAGTCAGGGCATGTTGCAAAAAAGCCGCCAGCTTCCTCGACCGACATTCGCCGGATGGCCGTTCGTTTGACTGAAAAAATGCCGCAGCCTTTCGCTTTTGACAACCCTGTTAGCCGGAGAGGTGGGCATGCGACGGACGGAGGCGTTGCACGGGATCCCGGAGATGCGTTTTGAGTATTTGCTCGAGCACGATCGGGGCGTGTTGACGCTCCATGCAAGGCGCGTATGCTACTGTTTACGGCCGTTCGCATTAAGAAATCTCATGGGCAATCGGGGAGGAACCGATGGATTCGAAACCAAGTAGCCGCCGCGAGCTCTTAAAGGGTGGCGCGCTGGCAGCGGGAGCGGTAGCCGCCGGCGCGTCAGTCAGCAAGACCGCGTTGGCCCAAACCTCAGCACCGGCACCGGCACTCCCGTCCTACGCGGTGAACGAAGCGCCCGAGATTCCGGTCAGCCCCGACGTGGTCGCCTACGGTGTGCGCTCTCATTACGTGAAGTCGGTGCGCATACAGGAAGACGGTCGTCCCCCAGGGACTACAGCCCGCTACGACGACTTCGGTTTGACGCTGCACATACAAACGCCGTTGCAGGATTCAATCGGCACGATCCAGGCATCTTCGCTCCACTATTGTGCGACGACCAAGGGTGCCTTCATCCCGGACATTGATCCCGCGCAGCACACTCTGTTGGTTGACGGCCTGGTGGACCGGCCCCGGATTTTCACCATGGCGGACTTGAAGCGTTTCCCGTCAGTCAGCAGGTTCCATTTCGTAGAGTGCATTGCAAACAACGCCAATGCGACGCACATAAACGTGCAGCAATCGCATGGGACGTGCAGTAACGCCGAATGGACCGGAGTGCTCCTTTCGACCCTGTTCAAGGAGTGCGGCCTGCAGGACAAAGCGACATGGTTCGTCGCTGAAGGCGCCGAGGAAGTGAAGGGCGCATCGACCCTACCCATCAACAAAGCGATAGACGACGTTATCGTCGCCTACGGCATGAACGGCGAGCCCTTGCGGCCCCAGCAAGGGTTTCCGGTGCGCCTCATCACTCCCGGCTTCGAGGGCATCTTCAACACCAAATGGCTGCGCCACATCAAGGCGGTCGACCAGTATCAGCTCAACATGAACGACTTTGGGCATCTACGCCGGGATGAGACTACCGCTGCGCTCGGCTACACGTGGGGACCCAAGTCGATCATCACGTTCCCCTCCGGCTCACAGAAACTGCCCGAACGCGGATGGTACGAGATCACAGGGCTGGCTTGGTCCGGCAACGGCGCCGTTCGTAAGGTGGAGATATCCACCGACGGCGGACAGACGTGGAACGATGCCGAGCTCAAAGGGATTCCACTTCGCAAGGCGCACACCCGGTTCGGCTATATGTGGAACTGGGATGGAAACGAGCACGTGATTATGTCGCGCACCACCGACGAGATCGGTGTCGTCCAACCGACTCGAGAACAAGTGGCCAAGGCTTTGGGTGTAGCTTACGCCCCAAATTTCAGGCCGCCTGGGACAAACAACACCATTATGCCGTGGAAGATTGCCAGCGACGGGAGCGTGACTAATGGGATCGTTTAGGATCGTCCCGATTTTGTTGCTCCTGGCAAGCCCCGCGCTCGCGCAGACTTATGGCATCGGGCAGATTCCGACCGCAGCGCAACTGGCCCAGGATATCACGATCAGCCCAACGGGAGTGGGACTTCCTCCGGGCCATGGCACCGCTGCGGAAGGCGAAAAGCTCTTTGTCGATAAGGGCTGCATCGCCTGTCACGGCCCCGCCGGCGCGGGAGGGGTGACATCCGCACCCAACTTGGTAGGGAATAAAGGCACCGGCCCAGGCGATGACGCCTGGAAACGGGTGAACGGCGGCGAGGCGCCAGGCGCTCTACCCATTCTGGCGCCGGATGCGACGATCGTGTGGGACTACATCAATCGCGGCATGCCTCTCGGGAATGAGGGAACTCTCAAGCCCGATGAGGTTTATGCGCTGACGGCCTACCTGTTCGCCCTCAACAAGATAATCCCGGAGGACAAAGTCCTCGACCAAAACAATCTGGCACAGATCAAGATGCCGATCGGCACTGAATGGGTGCGAGTGCCTGATTGGAAGCCCGGCGCGCCAAGGATGGTAGGTTACCCCTACTAGCCGCAGCTTATTCGGTGGGGTTCTCTGACGAGTAAGGCGCAGAACTTTGCGCCTTACATTGGAAATTGGGTTCGTCCGAGGTTCGGCGATGGTTTTTTGCCAAACTACGCATGCAGCATCATCTCGCATGCCGCATCATCATGGCATCTTGGTCTTCGGAACACGAAGTTCGTCACCCGATTGCCGGGTAGATATGAGCGTGTTCCGGGAGGACGGCTAAATGAAAATGAAACTTCCGGGAATTGTGCTTGTGCTCGCCTGTTGCGGCGCAAGCGCAGCGAAAGCCGACTGGAAATATACAAAATGGGGCATGACCCCTCAACAGGTGGTCAGCGCCTCGAAGAACCTGGCGAGAGAAGGTTCCGATCTCCGCCCGGATAGCGACGGCAATGTGAGCAAACTGGTCGCGCCATACCAAAGCGGAAAATTTCCCTTTGAGGCTCAGTTTGGGTTCGACGCGGCCGACAGGCTTTCATCCGTGACACTTGTCTTGAATGATAAATCCGCGAGTATGGATATGGATAGGATATGGGCGCGGATATGAAGATGGATCAAGGAGGATGCCACGATCTTCAGGTGAGCGTAGACGCCGAGTACGGCTCGCCACAAGGCGGCGGCGCGGCCGACATGGTCTATAACATCGAGACTTGGCAGGATCAGAAAAACAAAAATAATGTAAAGTACACTGTGCTCTACGGGACGGGTTGCTATGTTCAATATAGTGCCATCAAGCCGGCTGGAGCACACTGAGGCTTGCCGCCGGATCCGTACAGCAGGGCGACGCCAATATAATCGCTGGGCTTGATGGCGCCGAGCACGGAGACGGGCGCGGCCTTTCCCCGCGGAGAGTGGATGGAAATGACGCCAGCCATCATAGAGGGGAGACGCTGCGGTACCTGCACGCTCTGCTGCAAGGTGATGACCATAGAGGAACTCCGCAAACCGAACGGCCAATGGTGTCCGCATTGCGTCAAGGGCCGCGGTTGCACGATCTATTCTGACCGGCCAAATGAGTGCCGTAGGTTTCACTGTGGTTATTTGCTGTGGCCCGCGCTTGGCGAGCATTGGCTGCCGGCGCGCAGCAAGCTGGTGGTCGCGTTCAAGCCGGATGGCAAGGAAATAGTCTTTCACGTCGATCCCGGTGTTCCCAATGCTTGGCGGGCGGAGCCCTACCACTCGGAAATCCGCAGCTTGGCCGGTAACGCCGCGAGAACGGCATACACGATATTTGTGCAAATCGGACGACGGGTCATCGCTGTCTTCCCGGACCGAGAGGTAGATCTCGGAGTCGTGGCGGAGGACGAGAGGATTCTCATCCGCGAGTTGGCGGGTCCGGGAACCGGAAGGCGCGAAGCGGTGAAGCTGAAGGCGAACGATCCTCGGATCGTCTGATGTTCGATCCAAACGCCGACACCACGGCACCGACTTGATCGGCGTCCCAATTCGACAGTCTCAGTTTGAACGTGGCGGCCCTTGACGGGCCTCTCGTTTTAAGCCTCTTGCATCGTATGCTTGGCGGAAAAGCCGTGGGGCCAAATGGTCGCGGTTGAATTTTACAAAATGGCAATTGGGGGCGGCGTCGGACGCTTGCTAGAGCGCCGACGGTTAGCTGATTTCGCTGACCGGGAGGAATTCGAGCTTTGGGCTCAAACGGCACTCGCCCTTCGACGCAATGATCCGGATGTTTGGGAATGGCCCGAAGCTGTGCGCGTCTGCGATGCAGGCGATCACGAACTATATGTCTGGACGTTGTGGGACCAAATCCAGGCAGGGAAGCCGGTCGTCTGATGCTCCGAGGTCCTAAAGGCGAGAAGCGCCCTTCGTGAAACAGCACAAGACGCTGAAAGATATTTTGCCTGCGATGGCTGCGGGTGTCTCGGATAGGCTTTGGCCGATGAAGATAATCGTCGCTCTTATCGACAACGCCGAAGTACAAGCGATCAGCGAGAACCATGCGATGCTTCGAATGCGCCTTATTCAAACTAAGTGAATATCTGAAGCCAGACGTAAGCGCGGCGCCCTGGGCCGCACTACCCTTCCGCTCATGCGAATCGAAGGTATCCCGGAGGCGCGCGCCCTTTCTTCGCGGCCCAGCGCCGTAGGATCTCCTGCCGCAAGTTCCGTTTGATTATTGTTCAATTCCGCAAAGGAGCCTAATTTCATTTTGCGCTCTCGAAACCGTCCTTTTACACTTGCACACTAGGGAGTTCTCTAGGAGATGAAGAACATCATCCTCGCCTCGTTTGTCGCTGGCGCCCTCGCCATCCTCCTAGCCGATCCCGCTGCCGCCCAGAACGCGAACGGCAATGCCAATACCGGCGCCAATGCGGCCAGTGGCTTCACGGCGAAGAATGTCGATCCCGTCCACCCGTTCGGCTCGATCAACACTTACAATGTCGGCATTGATCCAGCGCTGGTTTCTGCTTGGGCGAAAACACTGAGTGCCGGCCAGAAGCAGGAAATGGTGGGCCGCTGTTCCGTGATCATCCAGAACCAACAGAACTATTATTCGGAAACGACCAATTTCTGCCAGAACTTCGCCATCGCAGTAGCGGAAAATATCGGTGGGAACGAAAACACCGGTCAGTAAATGACAGCGCCGAGGGGATCGCCGGTTTAGCGGCTGGACTCCGGTCGTCAGCTTCGGTGATGCCCGGCCGAGGTCCCCCGCCGGAATGGCGACGATAGCGTTTGGCCGAGTCTCCGCCTTCGGATGAACGGGGCCGAAATGGTGTACCTTTGCGATTAAGGGAAGCCGGCCATGAGCGGACATCGAATCTAATCGGCTCCGACATCGGACACGCAACCGGTCTCTACATATCGCTAACCGAGTCTCGGACATCGCGGATTCGGATATTGAAAATTCGCGAGCGGAGACTCGCGCTCGAAATTCGCGGCAAGGGACCGCAATACGGCTCAGTATTCTCGCTGGAGACCGCCCCGTCCTTCCCAACCGTCTGATTTTGCGGCGAGATTCGGGAAGACCGGATATTCCCGAAACGGGCCGCACTGGCTGGCTGGGGCGCCTGGATTCGAACCAGGGGATGGCGGAATCAAAATCCGACCAGTTCGCCTTTTAAATCAACGCCCATTCCGAAAACACTGCAGATATCGACGCTAGACATTGCAATACCTTGCAACCAGATTCGGAATGGCGACGCGGCGATCTCTGAAAAAATCGGCCGTTCTTCTCCAACCTCGAACAAAGCGGTTATGAGCCGCTACTTTGATCGAAAAGATCAGTGACTATTGGCGTTTTCGTGCGGGCTGGATGATATTTGTTCGCATTTGGTTGCGGCGTTTTATTGGTTAAGCATTCTGACACCAAGGGTAATCGAATGTAGCGATATTTGCGTCTCCCTCATCCCCTTCCGACGTGCCGCAAGCGCTCGGCGGTGATGAACAAGAGTGGGATCAGAAAAATACCAAAAACAGCTGCGGCGATCATGCCGCCGAAAACGGGTGTGCCTACGGCATGACGGGTAGCAGCGCCTGCTCCCTGCGCGATGACCAACGGAAACAATCCGAAGATGAACGCAAAGCTCGTCATCATCACCGGGCGGAATCGCAGCGCCGCGCCGGCAATGGCGGCGTCGCTGATGCTTTTGCCGAGCGAGCGTTGCTCGACCGCGAACGCGATAATCAAAATGCCGTTCTTGGCGGCAAGGGCAATCAGGGCGACGAGCCCGATCTTGGCGTAAACGTCGAAGCTTAATCTGGCGACAACCAATCCTATAAGAGCGCCCAAAATGCCGACGCTCACCGACAAAAGGGCTGGAATAGGGATGTTCCAGCTTTCATAGAGCGCAACGAGGAAGAGATAAGCAAATAAGAAGGCGAGCCCGAGAACGACGGCCGTACCGCCACTTGCAGCTACTTCCTGGAAGGCAGTTCCAGTCCATTCGAACGTATAGCCGGACGGCAGCGTCGCACTGGATATACGCTGCATCGCCGCTATTGCCTGGCCGGAGCTGTAGCCCGGCTTGGGGGCGCCGTTCACGACAGCGGCGCGGTACCCGTTGTAACGCACCACCGTTTGCGGACCCTGTACGACCTTGGACTGGGCCATGGCCCGGAGCGGCACCATGTCACCACGGTCGTTGCGGACGTAGATCTTATCGATGTCGTCGAGGTGGTCGCGAAACGGTGTGTCAGCCTCAATATTCACCTGCCAGGTGCGGCCAAAAACGTTGAAATCGTTGACGTAGTAAGTGCCCAATGTCGCCTGCAGTGCAGCAAAAATGTCGCTGACCTTAACGCCGAGCACCTGCGCCTTATCGCGATCAATGTCGAGATAGATTTGCGGCGTTTCGGCCCCGTATGTGCTGAACACGCCGGCGAGTTCAGGCTGGCTGTTGGCTGTAACCAGCAACGCGCGCAGTGCAGCCGCTTCGTCGGTCGGCGGCTGGCCCTGCAGCGCCTCCAGCACATATTGAAAGCCGCCAGTACTTCCTAATCCCAAAATGGGCGGCAGATTGAATGGAAAGGCGATCGCCCCGCCGATTGCGGCGAGCTGCGGCCGCAAGCGAGCAAGTATCGCGTTTGCACTCTGCGCGGAATCGGTTCGCTGTTCGTAGGGTTTAAGCTGGATGACAAAGAATGCCTGGTTTGATGAGGCAACGTAATCGATGAAGTTCAGTCCGACCACGGACAAGATACCCTGAACCCCGGGGACCGGTCTCACAATGTCTTCGACCTGTTTAACCACCTCCTCGGTGCGATTGAGTGAGGCGCCTTCGGGCAGGCGCAATGCGGCGAAAAGCGCTCCCTGGTCTTCGTCCGGCAGAAAACTTTGCGGTGTGATGTCGAACAACAATGCTGTGATCCCCGCCACGCCCGCTACGACGATGACAGAGTATACGGCCACGCGAGCCAGCCGCCGCACGACCGCAACATAGCCGTCGCGTGTCCTATCAATCGCGCCCAAGACATGGCGCATAAACCCCATATTGGTCTGGCCGCGTTTCAGGAGTACCCCGCAAAGGGCTGGACTTAAAGTCAGCGCGTTAAGAGCCGAGATCAGCATCGCGACCGATACCGCCACGGCAAACTGGCGAAAAAGCTGGCCGCTGATACCGGGAATAAAGGCGACTGGAACAAACACTGACAAAAGAACGAAAGTGATCGCCAGGATCGGCCCGGTGATCTCGCTCATCGCCTTCTTGCAAGCTTCGGGCACGCTTAACGTCGGCTCTTCTTCGATCACCCGTTCGATGTTCTCGATCACGACAATAGCGTCGTCGACCACAATGCCGATGGCCAGGACCAGGGCTAGAAGCGATACGGTGTTGGCGGAGTAACCAACGAGCAGTAACACGGCAAACGTGCCGACGATTGAAACCGGCACGGCCATCAGCGGAATCAACGTCGTTCGTATTTTGCCAAGGAACAGAAAAACGACGATAGCGACGAGCACGATTGCAATGACAAGAGTGCGAATAACCTCGGCAATGGTCGCTTTCACGAACACTGTGGTGTCGAAGAATACCGTGTAGGAAAGATCGTCCGGAAAGCGGGCCGCAAGCGCATTCATCGTGTCGCGCACTTGCTTGGCTACATCCACCGCATTCGATCCAGGTGACTGATAAATGCCGATCGCGGCGGCCGGCGCGCCGTTGAAGCGGCTGTAGCGATCCTGCGATCTGGCTCCCATCTCGACGCGCGCTACATCATCGATGCGAATGACGGAGCCGTCGGGATTTGAACGCAGAATGATGCTGGCAAAGTCATGCGGGGTAACAAGCCGGCCTTTGGTCTTGATGTTGATTTGAACCTGTTGCTCGTTCGTCAACGGGGCGGAGCCAATGCGACCGAGCGCGGCCTGCACGTTCTGGCTTTGCACCGCAGCAATCACGTCGTTGGGCGTCAGGTTAAGCTGCGTCAGCCGGTCAATATCGAGCCATATCCGCAATGAGTAATCGAGCGGACCAAACAAGGTCACTTGCCCGACGCCTTTGATGCGCGCCAATGGATCAATAATATTGATGGTAGCGTAATTGCTTAGATAAATGGCGTCGTGGGTGTTCTTTGGCGAGTAGACGTTGATTACCTGAAGCAACGCCGCCGATTTTTTGCGAACGGTAAGCCCGGCATGCGAAACTTCTTGAGGTAGTTGTGCTGTAGCGAGGCTGGCGCGGTTCTGTACATTGACGGTATCGATGTCTGGATCGGTGCCCAATGCAAAAGTCACATTGAGAGTGTAACTGCCGTCCGAGCCGCTCGCGGATTGATAGTAGAGCGCGTTGTCAACGCCATTGATCTGTTCTTCGATAGGCTGCGCGACCGTGGTTTCGACCGTTTCAGAGTCTGCGCCAGGGATAGTTCGCGGTCAGCGTCACCTGCGGCGGCACGATATCCGGAAATTGCGCAATCGGAATTGCCGTAATCGCAATGGCGCCTGCCAGCGTGATCACGATGGCAATGACGATCGCAAACCTCGGCCGATCGATGAAGATGCCTGAGAACATCGATATCTACTTTGCCGGCGCCACGGTCGCTGTGACGGTCTGACCGGAATGAACCTTCTGAATTCCCTCGACGATGACCAGTTCGCCCTCCTTGAGTCCGTCCTTCACCACGATATCGCGACCTTGCTCAACGCCGATCGTAATGCGTCGTTGCTCGACGGTTTTCGCGTCATTGACCACCATGACATAGGAACCGGCCTGGTCAAGCAACACAGCAGCCTGCGGTACCATGAGTGACGGTTGCGGCGTCGCCCGGTCCGTCACCACACCGACAATGCCACCCGGAACTAAAATGCCATCCGGGTTGGGTAATTGGGCACGCACAAGCACGGTATCGGTATTAGGGTCGACCTTGACGTCGAGGAAATTGGTGAGACCCGGATGCGGATAGACGGTCCCATCAGGTAGCTTGATATGGAGCGACACATGCGGATTATCGAATCCGCAACCCTTTGCTTGTAGACGATGATATCGGCTTCGCTCACCGGGAAGGTCACATAGATCGGATCTTGGCTCACGATGGTGGCAAGTGTGCCGGATGACGGACTGACAAGATTGCCAACTGTAAAATTGGCAATTCCGATGCGGCCGTTAATCGGTGAGCGGATCTCGGTATAACCAAGATTGATCTTCGCTTGTTCCAATAACGCCTGCGCCTGCAACACATCCGCCGCTGCCGACTTCTCGTCGGCCGCCCGCTGGTCAACCGTCGACTGCGGAATGTTCTGATTCTTGACCAGTTCTTGGCCGCGCTGGAGTATCAAATTGGTATTGACTTCGTTCGCCTGGGTCTTTGCGAGATTGGCTGTCTGCTGATCGACGGCGGCCTTGTAGGTGTCCTGCTCAATTCGAAATAGGAGGTCGCCTTTTTTGACCTGCTGGCCTTCGGTGAAATTGCGCTCCTCGACGAAACCGGGCACGCGGGCAACAACATCGACTTTATCGATAGCAACGATCCGGCCGACGAAGGTACCGGCTTCAGTGATCTGCCGGCTTGCGACCGGGGCGACTGAAACAGCTGGTGGCGGCGGGGCACTCTGTCCCACAGCGGCGGTGCAACAAATGATCAGGAAGAGTATGGCAAGTCTGCCTGTCATAACGAAGGTCTCCATTGCGCTCGGCATCGAAGAGTCCTGTGACCAGCTTACCTGGTACGTTCGGCAGATCAATTCTCAAGGAGAGCTACTGTCCCACATCAGACCAGAGCTTCCGAATGCCAGCGTACCGTTATGCCGCCCGCTGTTGTTCTCAATTCAAGGAGATGGTCGATTTGCAATCGACGAGCAGATAGAGGGCCACTCGTCTTTCTCGGATTCGCATCCGAACACTTCGAACTGCTACGGCGAAGCGTCAGCGCGCGGTTTGGCCGCGCATATCCGCCACCTCCTTGTCGGTAATTCTGGATTGCTCGCTGCCAAAGCGTGCCGGTGACATAATTGGCGACCGCCGCGATTTCGTTATTGGAATAGGCTCCGCCAAACGCCGGCATCGAAATAACGCCCTGGGGCGTCAGCCGTCGCGTGCCGGAGATCACGATCTGCGCGACATTGGTCGCCGCGGGATCATTGACCGCACGCGCGCCGGCAATCGTCGCATAGGGCGAAATCGCGCTGACGCCGGTCCAGTCATGGCAACTGACGCACGCCTCCTGGAAAACCTTCTTGCCGAGGGCATCGGCGCTCGCGCCACCTTCATCGGGCGGGCCGGCGCCGGCGGCGCGATGGTGGCCGTCAGGTCCGGCGCGGCAATCGCCGGCACGCTGCGGAGGTAAACGATCAAGGCTCTTATATCGGACTCCGACATGTGGCTGAAACTCTGGTCCACGGCCTCGCCCATCGGTCCGGCGGCGGTACCGTGGTTAAGCGCATGGCCTTTGGAAAGATAGGCGGACACGTCATCATCGCTCCAGTCACCGATACCGGTGCCTTTGTCGGATGTGATGTTGAAGGCATGCCAGCCGGCGGTTATCGCGCCGGCGAATTTTTTCCGGTTGTCGAGCGCAAATGCCAAATTGCGCGGCGTGTGGCACTCGCCGCAATGCGCCAGCGCCTCGGCGAGATAGGCGCCCCGATTCCACTGCGGGCTTTGCGCCGTGTTTGGCTCAAAGCGCGAATTGGCGTTGAAAACCCACGACCAGAACAATCATCGACCAGCGCTGATTGTATGGAAAGCCGAGCGTGTTGGCGGGATTGGTTGCGCGCACCGCCGGCTGGCTGAACAAATAGGCTTTGATAGCCAGGGCGTCGGCATCGGTCATGTAAGTGTAGGACGGGTATGGCATGGCCGGATAAAGCCGCGCGCCGTCCTTGCGAATGCCGCGCTGCACCGCGTTGAGAAAATCGGCGTCGCTGTAGTCGCCAATGCCGGTCTCTTTGTCGGCTGTGATGTTGGTCGAATATAGCGTTCCGAATGGCAACGGAAACGCGAGTCCGCCGGCATAGGCTATCCCGCCGGGCGCGGTGTGACAGACTTCGCAATCGGCGGCGCGCGCGAGATATTCGCCGCGCTTGATCGGGTCCGCTTTGACCAGTTCGGCCGGCAGGCCAGTCGGATCGGCGGCATGGTAATCGGCAAGCGATACGGCGGAGCCGCCGGCGAACGCCATCGGGCCGGGGTTGAAGAGATGCCAGGCATACATGCCGAGCGCGACGCAGCAGGACCGCCGCGATGATGACTTGGGTTGCGCGCCTGCCCATGACGCTACGCCTTCTTGAGCGCTAGCGCAGTGCGATCGATGGGCAATCGCCGCAACGCGACGCCGGTAGCGGCGTAGATCGCGTTGCGCAGCGCGGGCGGGCCGGCGGTAGCGCCAGTCTCGCCAATGCCGCCGGGGTCTTCGCCGCTCTTGATGACATGTACTTCGATATTGGGCACTTCGTCGATGCGCAGCATGCGATAATCGTTGAAGTTCGACTGCCGCACGCGGCCGTTCTCGACCGTGATCTCGCCCCACAGCGCGGCGGTCAGACCGAAAACCAGTCCGCCCTGTAGCTGCGCCACGATCGTATCCGGATTAACAGCTATGCCGGTATCGACCGCTGAGGTTACGCGGCGCAAATGGACTTCGCCGTACTCATCGACTTCGGCTTCGACGACGGTGGCGATAAAGCTGGCAAAAGAAGGCTGAAGGCAAACGCCGCGGCCCACGCGTGCCGGCAGCGGTGCGCCCCAATTGGATTTCTCCGCGACCAGATCGAGCGCGGCCTTGAACCGCGGCTTGTCCTCGAGCATGCCGCGCCGGAAATCGATCGGGTCCTTGCCGGCCTTGCGCGCCAGTTCGTCGATGAAGCATTCTGTGGCGAACACATTGTTGTTCGGCCCAACGCCGCGCCAGAAACCGGTCGTAACGGCCGGCGGCTCGGCGCGAACATATTCAACGTGCAAGTTGGGGATGTCGTAGGGCATGATCGATGGCGCTATCGACGGCGTCGATATCGACGCCGTTCGCAAAACCGGCGGGAAACCAGCGCGCCATAACCGACGAACCGGTGACGCGATATTTCCAGGCTACGATCTTGCCGCCCGACAAGCTTGCCGAAATGACATTGCGATAGGCGGGGCGATAGACGTCGTGCTGCACATCCTCTTCGCGGGTCCACACGACCTTGATCGGCGTGTCGACTTCTTTGGCAATACGCACGGCGCTAGCCACCATGTCGGCTTCGAGCCGCCGTCCGAACCCACCTCCGAGATAGTGGTTGTGCACGGTGACCTTGTCGAGCGGCAGGTCGCAGCCTTCGCGGCATATTGCTGTACCCGCGTCATGACCTGCGTGCCGGTCCAGATTTCGCACGCGCCGGGCGTCAGATAAACGGTGCAGTTCATCGGCTCCATGGTGGCGTGCGCGAGGAACGGCAGTTCGTATTCCCCTTCGTATCTGTCACCCTGCGCCAAGCCTTTAGCGATATCGCCGAGCGATTTCGCGACAGCGCCGTCTTTTTTGCTGGCGGCGCGCAGATCGTCCCAGATGTCGCTCGAATTGACCTTCGCGTTGGCTCCCTCGTCCCAAGTGATCTGCAGAGCATCGAGACCTGTTTTAGCCGCCCAGAAATGATCGCCGACGACCGCGACAAGATCGTCGAGCACTATGACCTGACGGACTCCCGGAAGCTTCTTGGCAGCGCTGTCGTCGACATGCGCGACCTTGCCGCCGAACACCGGGGATTGCGCGAGCGTCGCGAATTTCATGCCGGGCAGCATGGCGTCGATGCCGTAGATGACCTTGCCGTCGGTCTTATTGGGGGTGTCGAGGCGTTTGAGTGGCTTGCCGATCAGCGTGAAGTCCTTGGGATCTTTCAGCGGCGGATTTTGCGGCACCAGAAGTGCACTCGCCGCGTCGACCAGATCGCCGTAGCCGATGGTACGCCCGCTCGCGGCGTGACTGACCACGCTGTTGGCCGCGGAGCAGCTTGCCGGATCGACCTGCCATTGCTGCGCCGCCGCCTGGACGAGCACCGCGCGGGCCGCAGCGCTGGCAGTGCGAAGCGCTTTCCACCATGCGCGAATGGAATTGGAATTCCCGGTAGCCTGAATCCCGAACATCGGGTTGCCGTACAGCTTGTCGCTGGGCGGCGCGTGCTCCAGCGCCACGTTGCCGAAATCGGCATCGAGCTCTTCGGCCAAAATCATGGCGATTGCGGTATAGACGCCTTGCCCCATCTCGACCTGCGGCATCACCAGCGTCGTTTTGCCGGAATGATCGATACGGATGAAAGCATTGGGCGCGAATTGGCCCGTCGTATTGTCGGGCGCTTGCTCTGGCTCGTTCGCTGCCCGTACCGGCAAACGCAGGCCAATAACCAATCCGGTTGCAACAACTCCCTGGAGGACGCCGCGCCGCGAAAAGCTTTGTGCGGGATATGGCTCGTTTCGCATTATCGCCCCCTACGATTCACGGGCGGCGCGTTTGATCGCGTCGCGAATGCGCACGTAGGTGCCGCAACGGCAGATATTTCCCGCCATGGCCGCGTCGATATCGGCGTCGCTGGGGCTGGGGTTGCCTGCAAGCAGCGCTGAAGCCGACATGATCTGGCCGGACTGACAGTAGCCGCACTGGATGACTTCGACGTCGAGCCAGGCTTTTTGCACCCTCGCGCCCGCTTCAGTGGCGCCGATGGCTTCGATCGTGGTGATGGCGCGATCGCCGATCGTAGCCACCGCAAGAAGGCAGGAGCGTACCGGCTTGCCGTCGAGGTGTACGGTGCAAGCGCCGCATTGCGCGATGCCGCAGCCGAACTTGGTCCCGGTCATGCCCAAGACGTCGCGCAGCACCCAAAGCAGGGGCATGTCGTCCGGCACGTCGGCGCTTTTTTGCTCGCCGTTGATCTTAAGCGTTATCAAGGCCACCTCCCGCTTACAGCAGGAAAGATTTCCACGGCGCGGACAGCGCCGACGCTCGTGCGATTACAGCAGGAATTCACGACCCGTGAAATGGGGATAACAGCCATTTTACCGGCGGGTCTTCGTAAACTTTGGCGTAATCCATTCATTCTTGCTGACTCCACAACTACATCGCTCAATTGTTGCGATTGTTTTGCTGTTTCCAGCCGGAGCACAGGTCACTCGGCAGCATTGCGCAACACGGCGTCCAGCGTGTCGTCGAGATACCGCCCCACCTCCGTTACGCGCTCATCGCCGTACTGGCCAAAGAAAGACGATGGTCTGTCATATTCAAAGATTCCCCGACCATGCTCGTCCTCGAACAGAACTACTCGCAGCGGCGCGTACAGAGCAGCGGGGAGCTGATGACGGGTCATCTTTGAGGCCGTAAGCGGATTGCCAATCTCATATTGCACCGCGTTACGTCTGTTGCCCACAATCTGCAACAAGGCGCCATGATCGCGCTCGCCGAAGATCGACAGTTTCGGCCCGTTGTCTTCGTAATCCTTCGCACGTTTCTGATCGCCATTCCGCAGCGCTTCGACGATGCTCGGATCAAGCTTGGGCACCGAGTTTTCGAGCTTCCGGCGCACCTCTGCGAACGATCGTCCCGACGAGATCCTGATGTGCTCAACCACAATCGTCTGTGACGTAATGAAGTTTTGCGTGGTGGCTTGGGTCATGTCAGACCGCCATTCCCATTCGCTGACTTCGGTCACCTCGTCAGGCATCGCGTCACATGCGACCGAAGTCACCGCAGTTGTTTATAAAGAAATTCGGTTGTTCGCCGGTTCGCCAGCGCCGCGGCCGCCGCGTTGTAGTGTAGCCCATTGTGCCGGGAGAAGGCATGCCGCTGACCCGGATAACTGTAAACGGTAGCGTTCGGCTTGTTGGCGAGCGCTGCTTTGATCTCAGCTTGCGCCGGCTTTGAGATAAATTCGTCCTCCTCGCCGAGGTGCATTAACAAGGAGGCGTCCAATCCGCCTACTTCGCGGAGGTATTTTTCCGTGTCGGCGCCATGATAAGCAACGGCGGCGTCGACCTCGTAGCGGGCGGCAGTGATAAAGGCCATTAGGGCACCGAGGCAGTAGCCCTGCACGGCAACCTTTCCGGTCAACTCCGGCAGCTCCGCGGCGGCGCGTATCGTTTCCCGGATATCCTTAGCGCCGGCATCGCGATTATAGGCCCCGTAAAGCCGCAGACCATGCTGCCAGTCTGCGTCAGACCTGACATTAAGATCGACGTCAGGTTCTTGCCGCCAGAACAGGTCCGGCGCGACCGCGATGAAGCCTTGGGCCGCAAGCTCATCGCATGTCGCCCGGATGTCGGCGTTAACGCCGAACAACTCCTGGAGAACAACCACCGCCGGTGCAGGCAACTTGGCCGGTTGCGCGATGTAGGCGCGGAACGTCCCATCCGCAGACTCGATAACAATGTGGGTTTCCACTGCGCTCTCCTGATGTGTCGCGTGACAAACCTTGGGAAACCCCCACGCATCCCAAGAGGAGTTTTTAGCTGGCGAGGAATCGTCGCTTCACTGCTTGGCCGACACGAAGGTGGCTGCTTCCTCGATCAGCTTGGCCAATTCTTTCGGATGGGACATGTAGGCCACATGGCTGGCCTTCACTTCGACCGTCGTGGCGTGGGCGCGCTTCGCCATCATGCGCTCCTGCTCCGGATTGATCGATCGGTCTTCGGTGGCCACCATGTACCAAGTGGGTTTTGTCTTCCAGGCAGGGTTCGTGACTTTGTGGGTGAATGCCTCGGTGGAGATCGGCACCTGCGAAATAGCCATGAACTGCGCCTGATCCTTCGGAAGATCCGCCGCGAAGTCGGCCGCAAAATGTTCCTGTTCTATCCACCAGTTGCCGTTGCTGTCCGGCTTGAACGCCTTGGAGGCTTGCGGCAAGCCTTCCTCGATGCTGGCACAGCTTTCCCCGACGTCCAAAGCGAATGCGGCGATATAGACAAGCGCCTTTACGTTTGGATGATTGCCAGCCTCGGTGATGACGGACCCGCCATAACTGTGACCTACCAGAACAACTGGGCCGCCCATCGCGTCGATGGCCGCCTTGGTGTACTTCTGGTCGTCGGCGTACGATGTCTCCGGGTGCTGCACCACCGACACTTTGTATCCGTCTTTCATGAGGATCTGAGCGACCGGCTCCCAGCCGGAGCCGTCGGCGAAAGCTCCGTGCACCAGGACCACGTTCTTAATCTGCTGCGCCATGACCAACTCCTCTGCAATAAAGGTCCACACGAACCATTTTGATTTTCAATCGCGAGCGCCTGAACCCTTTTCGGCGCCCCCCTTGCGCACACCATATTCGTTCAAAGGGCCTGCAAAATTGTACGGGGTTATCCCGTCTTGTAAGATTCGCCCGAAATCGCCGCGACAGAAAACGCCGCTGACGACTGCCCCCTTTTTTTTGGGCATCAGCCGTTGTACTTTTTTATGCCCGGGACGGCGGCTGCTTGCGTAGAAATAGCGACGTTTATTGCTCAGTAACGAGCCCGGAGAGCAATGATGAGTGTGGATGCGATTGAGGACGACCTCGCTAAACGCTTCCAGATAGACCGTCCGCCAACACTCTTGGCGCGAAAGTCGTCAAAAGCACGTATCGGGTTTTCGCGCATGCAGAGTAGTCGGCCGATGCGTAGCCGTTCGCTGGCCGCACCCCCTGAAGACGCTTTCGCATTCCATGTTCCGCTGGCCGTGCCGTTCTTCTCGAACTTGTGGACGGCGGGGAAGCGCAGAGAAGTACCCAACTGGCATCTTGGCGACGCACAGCTGATCGATCTACGCGACAAACCGACGGTCAGTCTAAACATTCCTTTCGATTCCCTTCGCTTTTATATCCCTCAAACTGCCCTCGATGAGATGGCCAACGAAGCCGGAATTCGCCGAGTGGGGGGATTATGTGCGCCGAATTTTGGTGACCGCGATCTGGTCATGTTCGGCTTAGCGCAAACGCTCGCTGGCGCGATGGAGCAGCCCGGCGACGGCACTGCCATGTTTTCCGACGGCATTGCGCTAGCTTTCTTCGCTCACATCGTGCGCGCCTACGGCGGAGTATCCACCGGTGGGCGAAACATCCGTGGCTGCCTCGCGCCGTGGCAGCTGCGGCGCGCCTGCGACTTCATCAACGCCAATCTGGGAGGTGATCCTTCGATGGCCGAAGTCGCGAATGAGTGCAGACTATCGAGCAGCTATTTCGCTCGGGCTTTCAAGCAGACGACGGGTGTCCCACCATTCCGCTGGCTGACCAACCAACGTGTCGTGCGAGCCAAAGAGCTTTTACAGGATCCGTCGCGTGAGCTCGCTGATATTGCCCAGCTCTGTGGTTTTGTTGATCAAAGCCACTTCACGCGGGTTTTCTCCAAGAGCGAGGGTGACAGCCCAGGAAGGTGGCGCCGCCTCTATCGCCTCTAACCCGCCGCTGGGATTGGAAGTGCGACGTCACCAATGCGCAAAGCCACAACGTTTGTCACGATTCCGCGCTTACACCGTATTCCACACGATTGATCCGTGCTCTACGTCTCGCGTCCCAAGGTGGAAACGATGCCTGACAGTAAAGACGACGACAATCTGGTCCCTTTTCGACGTAGGAAGAAGGTTGAAAAGAACGGGCGCGTGCGCCAAACGGACCTCAAGGTTGATCCTCTCGACATCATTGTATCGGGCGCGGCTATCGTTGCTCTTGTATTCGCCGTAGCGATGGTTTCTCAGTGGCTCCCTATTAATGCTTACACGGTTGGCATTGTCGCCTGTTCCTGCGTCGGGTTCGTCATAGCAAAACTTCTGAAAGCAGGACGACCGAGAGCTTCAGGGATAAAGATTCCCGCGAACCTAAATTACCCCGGAAGCGGCCCAGCATGCCCTCATTTCAGAAAGCATCCCGCTGAAGGGGTGGCCGATCCGTCGCGAATCGAATACGGTAGTGCCTAGCCGAGTTGCGTTGTCGATCCCATGCGGAGCTAAGAACGTGGTGGGTACGATAATCACCGTAGCCACCATGAAAGGTGGCAGCGGAAAAAGTACAGTCGCCAGTTGCCTCGCCGTCCACTGGCATTTGCGCGGCCGGCACCCGACGTTGGTCGATGCTGATCCCCAGCAGTCAATCATGCGGCTCGCCAGCCGGGACCGGGCGCTGGGCGGTGTCGCCGTAATCGAAGATGCGACGGACGAGGCTGCCAACACGGCACGGCGTCTCGCCGCCAGCGGCAGCTTAGTGATCATCGATACGCCTGGTTTTCGCTCCAGGACAGCACTCGACTGTCTTGCGGCGGCCGATTTCGTGCTCGTGCCAGTCAAGCCATCGCCGCTCGACGTTGACCGCATGCTGGATACGCTTGGCAGTCTGACGAACCGCCCCGGCGGGCAACGTTCGCTGGTGCGCTGCGTGCTGACGCAGACTACGCGCGATTCCGTCATTGCCCGGCATATCCGTGATGAACTTACCGCTGCCGGCTTGCCGGTGCTGAATAGCGAGATGGTGAACCGGGTGGCCTATCCGGAAGCCATGTTGTGGGGCGCTACGCCGAGCCTCATCAGCTGGAAAGGGCCGGCCGCGCGAGAAATCGCGGCGATGGCGGACGAGGTGGACGTGGTGCTTGGCGCGCAGCAGGCTGCGGCATGACCCGTAAGAGTTTGCCCAAGGCCATCAGGCCGACGAATGCGAAGCTAGTGCAGGCCGTCGTCGGTGCAGTTACCGATGACGATCATTCTGCGGCGCCTGTCGCGAATGAAGCGATTGAACCCGAGTGGGCGCAGCACCTCTCTTCAACCGTGCCTGCGAACGATGCTGACGTCGTCAATGTCGTCTAATTTGCAAAAGCTGGCGGCGAAACGGCGCGTTCTTGCCGGCAGAATCGTGGAGCGAAACGGGACTTTGGCTGCCATCAGCGGTCTAGCCCCATTGCCGGCCGTCAACATTGCCGGGGTTGCCGCGATCATCTTGCGCATGCTGAAACAGCTGAGCGGGCTTTATCAGGTCCATTTCGAGCGCGACCGCACGCGGTCGTTTGTCATAGGCATTCTGGGCGGCGCGGCGCCAACCGGCCTTGCCGCCGCTACCGTCTCAACAATCGGGTTGGTGGCACCGGTGCCTGCGTTTCTTGGACTTGCCGTCTCGGCGTTGACCGCTGCCGCCGTTACCCGCGCCGTCGGCGAAGTCTTTATTGAGAGCTTTGAACGCCAAGCCCCGCTGGGCTAGCGGCGTCGGCAATCCGGCGTCTTTGAACGGCATCACCGGCGGCGACCAAGACAGCCGTATCGTCGCCAAATTTCAGTTCGACGATTCGAACCAGCGAAGAAAGCGGCCGCCCGCTATGCCCCGCGTGAGCGCGAGATTGTATTCCTGAAAGACTTCCGTCGTATGCCAGCCGCTGGTCGGCCAGTTCTTCAGCGCCCTCTCCAGCCGTCCCACATCGATCATGCGGCGCACGAGAGCGGAGTTCGACAACTCGTTGATCTGCCGCACCAACTGGTCGCGCTGGCTGTCGAGACGTTCATTCCAATCGGGCACCTGCAACCCGCTCAAGCGATTGGTCAGGACCATTTCGGGTAGCAGGCCCCACATGGCACGTCGGATAAGCGACCGGTCGATGCCTTCAGCGAGATATTGTTCGGCCGGAACGCCGAGACAATAAGAAACCACGTCGATGTCGGCGGTCGGATCGCGAACTTCAACGCCGGTGACCGCCTTCTCGGCCGCAAACCAATCACCGGCATAATCGACCGCGGTCAGCCGTGTGATGCGCTCGTCTGGCCGCAGGCTATAGAGGAAATCGTGCCCGACTTTTCGGGCTCGCTCGTCGACTCCCATCAGGCGGCTGAAGTCCGCATTGATCGGGGAGTGGTTTTGCCAGGGAGCGGTCGGCATTGTGCGGTGCCGTTGGCCTAGCCAATCCGCTAACCGCTTCGGCATCAGCGGCTCGACAATGAGTTTTCGCAGTGCCGTCGAGCCTGAATGGCCCGTGCGCCGGTAATATAGGCGCCACTGCCGCAAGGCCGTGAGCAAACGTCCCTGCTTCAGGTGAGCGGAAGTCTGTGCCCAGCCGTCCCAGCTTATGGTGCAATTGCCGTACAGTCCGCCGAGCAGGACACGGCGGCCTCGCGCCCGCGCGTGGAGCAGAATTGCCAACATCCAGTCGAGATTCCCTGGATTGCGCACCGGTGCTTCCAAGGCGATAAAGACTCGCTCAAGCGACGCAAAGGTACTGCCCGCGTCGTCGCGTACATATTCGACATCGACATTCCCCAGCTTCCGGGCAATCGCTTCAACATAAGGGGTCTCGTCGGCATATGTTCCTGCCGGCACGACATCCCTCGAAGCCGTCCCGCGGCACACCAGTGAACGCGGTGAGCCGCTTATTCTGTTCGGCCAGCGCGCGCGCGGCGAGCGCGCCGACCGACGACGAATCCAGCCCGCCGGTGAGCAGGCAGCCGACAGGATGGGCGCTCCGTAATTGCCGGCGTACTGCTTGATCGAGACGGCTTCGCAGGCCGTCCGCGTACGCCTCATCCGAACCAAGCGTGACCGGCTCGACATCGGTCGCCGACCAAAACTGCCGCTGTTGCACCGAACCGTCGGCTGTCACCCGCAACACGTGCGCCGGCGGCACCCGAAAGACATCCCGGTAGATCGTTGTTGCGTGATCAGCGTGGTTGAGCACCAGAAAATCGGCGAACTTCTCTTCGTTTAGTTGGCGCGGCACGTCGTTCAGTGCGAACAGGCCGCCCGGCATCGAAGCGAAGGCGAAAAAACGCGCGTTACGATGCCACATCACGACATTGAGCCCGAGATGGTCCCGAGCTAACGTCAACGTGTGCCGCTGGGGCTCCCAAATCGCGACCGCGAAGGGCCCGCGCAATAACGGCCAAACCTGATCACCGAACTTTTCCCAAGCGGTCAACACTACGCGCGAATCCGCCCAGGCCGCGGCCTCTTGCGGCGCAATCCCAATTCTCGCAAGCACGTCGTCGCGATTATCGAGCCGCAAATCCGCGGTCATGAGCGAGCCGCTTCGGCTTTGCAGCGGCTGATTGTCGAAACGGTCCTCGGGGGTCATGCACATGAGCACATGGACCAGCGCTACCGTGTCGCGCATCACTATGTCAGATCGGTCAGGGCCATAACGATCGGAGCGCGTTGGCGGCCCGGTCGAGCTCGCGCCGGTTCACCGGCTGCCCGTCAAAGCGCACTAGGCCCGCGATCCCGCTCATCGGAAACACCTATAGCGCACTCGAGATCGCATCAGCTCGATCCACCGAATTCCGCGAGGCGGGTGAAGGCGCCCGCGCCGGGACTGGCGACGGTCCTGTCCTCACCAACCTCGACCCAGGCGTGAGCGGTGAGCTTATCCTGTTCGCGGGCAACTCCGAGGCATACCCAGCTTGTTATGCCGCGCCGGCGCAACATCGATGCGCGGCCAGCGCGCGCGGCAGACAAAGTGTTTCCTTCCGGAATTTTGCAGCGGCGGCGTCTATCGCCCACAACACCCAGCCGATTTCGTCGGCTGCGAAGCGGCGGGTTCGGCGCGGCGGCCGGTTTGCCCAGTCGAAGACCCGCGCCGCCGGAATGACGCGCACGGCAACACGCGCCAGAAGCAAGCTGATGGTCGCTTCGCGCAGATAGATGCGCCGTATTGTCTCTGCCTTCATGGCTCTTTTCGCGGATCGATGACGCGCACCAATCGATGATCGACGAGAGTTTGTAAGAACGGCGTTACGTCGCGAGCTACCGTTTGCGCATCGACATCGTGGTCATCGCTCAGCGAAGCAAAAATCTGACCGACCCTGCAAGGCTCCGCGAGCATCTGCCAAATCTCGCTGGCCGTAGGATTGAGGTCGAAATAGGCGCCGGAACGCAAACTAAAAAGACGCTGCCCCCGTCGAGGTCGGCCCCGACCGGCTCGCTGTCTTGAACAAGAATGCTTTCGGTCGTGACCCGCAAGCGCGCTAAACTCTCCGAGGCTGCGCCATCAGACAAAGCCCTGCAAGCCTAGCGGCTGCCGTAAGCTTTCGCCACTGTGTGCAACCCGCTGGCACCACGGCGTTGAACCTTTTTAAGCCGCGGTCTAATCGGTCCGGGCGGATAGAGGGAATGACCACTCTAATGAAAAGCCGAACTTCGAGGCGGGCGCCGCGGGAGGCTGCGGCTCAACGTTCCTTGCGGCGCCAGTGCCATTGAGCCCTGCATCGAGCCTTGGCCGACCGCAACAGGCGACTTCGTTTCCGTCCCGATGGCAAGCTTCGTAACCGTCGGCGGTTCCCAGGCTCGCCCCTTGCCAGGAAATTGCTTGTCGGATTTCATCGGTCGCGCCTCCGAGGGTCGTGCTCCCGAAAAGCTAATAGGCTTGGGATTTGACCGGAATGATGAGATCGTCACCTTTGGCTATAATACGGCGGAGCATGCCCACAAAGCAATGAACAGCCGTGCGGTATTATTGGCGGCGTAGTCAATACGCGCTCAAACCGGGGAGGACGCTACGAGTGCGTCGCGAGCGCGGGTTAGGATGTCGAAAAGCTATAAATTGTTACGCATCGCGGTTTCGGGAGGATTATCAAGTGAACCGTAGATCCCTGCTTATATCGGCTTTGGTCGCTTCAACTTTGTCGATCCCGCCGCGCGATAGGCTGCCGGGCTGGGCGAGCGCGGCTGCAGCGCAAGGTACGGGTCCGGCGTGGCGGCACGGGGTATCAAAGTTCGGCGGACCTGAAATACTCGCCCGGCTTTGCAAATTTCGATTACGTCAACGCCAACGCGCCCAAAGGGGGCAGCGTGCGTCAAGCCGTGCTTGGCACCTTTGACAATTTCAACATCGTGGTCGCAGAGGTAAAAGGCACGCTCGCTTCCGGAGCCAATCTTGATCTACGACACGTTGCTGGTCCCCGCGCTCGATGAAGTATCGAGCGCATATGGGCTGCTCGCTGAAGCGGTGCGTTATCCGGACGACTTCTCCTCGGTAACTTTTCGCCTGCGGGCGGAAGCGACTTGGCACGATGGCACGCCCGTGACGCCGGACGACGTCATCTTTTCCTTCAACGCGTGGAGGAAATACAGTCCTTCGGCGGTCGAGAGTTATCGTCATGTCGTCAAGGTCGAAAAAACCGACAATCGGGATGTAACATTTACAATGGACGGCGCCGGCAACCCCGATCTGCCAGCGGTCCTCGGACAGCTCAGCATTTTGCCCGAGCATTGGTGGGAGGGCACCGACAAAGACGGCAAAAAACGAGATATCGGTGAAACCACGCTCGAGCCGCCGCTCGGCGGCGGCGCCTATCGCATCAAGGAGTTCACGGCGGGCCGCAACGTTGTCTACGACCGCGTCAGGGACTATTGGGGCGCCAACCTCAATGTTAATCGTGGCTGCGACAATTTTGACGAATTACGCCTCGAATATTATCGGGATGCCACTGTCGCCATCGAAGCGCTTAAGGCGGACTACATCGATTGGCGCGTCGAAAACAGCGCAAAGAACTGGGCCACTGCCTACGACGCCCCGGCCGTCACTCAGAAACGGATACTTCTGGACGAGTTTCCAATCAGGAATGTCGGCATCATGCAGGCATTCGCCTTCAACATTCGCCGTGACAAGTTCAAAGACCCCCGGGTTCGCCGCGCCTTCAACTACGCGTTCGATTTTGAGGAGGCGAACAAGCAGCTATTTTTCGGACAATACACCCGGATTGCCAGCTACTTTCAAGGTACCGATCTCGCAGCCACTGGCCTGCCCGCGGGCAAAGAGCTGGAGATTTTGGAAGCCATGCGCGGGCAGATTCCACCGGAAGTTTTCACGAGCGCTTACGCTAATCCGGTCAGCAACGGTTTCGAGGCCGTCCGCGACAACCGGAGGGAGGCCCTGCGGCTGTTCAAAGAAGCCGGTTACGAGGTCCGCAACAGCCAGCTCGTCAGCATCGCTAGCGGCGAACCTTACGCAATCGAATTGCTGGGCAATAATCCACTCTTCGAGCGCGTCTTCCTCATGTACAAGCCTTCGCTGGAACGCATCGGCATAACGGTTACGGTACGGACCGTCGATGACTTCACAATACGAGAATCGGCTCCGGAGCTGGGATTTTGACATCATCACCTACGCTTGGAGTGAAACGCTTTCGCCCGGGAGTGAACAGCGCGGTTACTGGGGCTCCGCCGCGGCGGATCAGCCTGGCTCGGAGAATGTCATGGGCATCAAGAACCCAGCGGTCGATGCCATCATCGAAAAAGTGGTCCATGCTACAAGCCGGACCGATCTTGTTGCCGCAATCAAGGCGCTCGATCGCGTGCTGCTCTGGAATCATTATCTTGTCCCGCAATGGGGTTACAACAACTTACGCGTGGCGCACTGGGACCGTTTCAGCCATCCTGAGCCGTTGCCGAAATATGGCATTGCCGGTTACCCAACGCTGTGGTGGTGGGATGCGGAGAAGGCAATCCGCGCCGACCAATAAGCATCGGTATTGCTTGGCGGGCTTTTGACGCCAGAGGCCGTAGCCTTTACAAAACCGGGTGGATTGAGCAAACTAATCGATCAGATTTTGATTTCGTCGAGGGGCTAATAGGGCTCCGCGTACGACAGGAAACACACCCATGGCAGACACAATTGACGCACCCGCGAAGGTTCACGAGCACGATGCTGAATCACCTTCGGCCGACAACGCAGAATTGGCCTCCAAACTGGTCAACCGCTTCGCAGTCTGGTCAGGAGTCGCAGGCCTTATTCCGCTCCCCGTTATTGACCTCGTCGCCGTGGGTGGGTTGCAGCTGCAGATGCTGCGGCGAATTTCGCAACTTTACGGAGTACCGTTCTCCGACAACAGAGGCAAAGCGCTGATCGCGAGCCTTGCCGGCGCGCTTATTCCGGCGAGTAGCAGCCTCGGTGCTGCGAGTGCTCTGAAGGCCGTGCCACTGTTCGGAACGTTGGCATCCGGGTTCGTCATGCCGGTCCTCTCTGCGGGCGCCACTTATGGGATTGGCAAAGCATTTATTGAACACTTCGCGTCGGGTGGCACGCTTCTCGACTTCAATCCTCCGGATTACCGCGAGTTCGTAAAGAGACAGAAGGAGATGTGGGACTCGCGGTCGGGAAAAACGAAAGCGGCAGCGGAGCACACCGAAAATGCAGGGGCCCCTACAAGCTCCTGAACGACGCGGGCTTCGCTCCTAGCGTCGCTCGGGACCGTGAATTGATAAGGCTAGCCCATGCTTGAGTTGTTACTTTACGTGGTCATCTGCGCCCTGACCGGAATCGGCGGCATAGATCGCCGTGGCGGATTTTTCATGACGTTTTTTCTTGCACTGATCTTTTCTCCATTGATTGTTCTGCCCGTTCTTCTGATCAGCTCCCCATTCCGTGGGGTCCAATGGCGGCAGCGACTCTAGGGCGACTGCTGCGGCCGTTCTGCTTGGCCTCGCAGGTGCCAGCGGCGCCCGGTCGTGGGCAGAGGCTCAAGGCAACCTAGGCCCGGGGGCCCTGTCGTTATGTCCTTCTTCCAGCTCGTTCGCAGCGAATGGCGCGGATCGTTGCGCAAGTTGCTGATTATGTCGGGCCTCGGCGGCATCAGCAGCGCTGCAATTCTCGCTGCCATTAATGCCGGCGCGCAAGCCGCGGACGAAGGCAAGAGAGCCAGCCTTTGGGCGCTCGTGCTGTTTGTGGTTGCGCTCTATCTGTTCATCAAGACCCAGATCTACGTGACCACGACGATTACCGGCGAGATCGAGGCAGTCATCCACCAGGTCCGTGTGCGTCTTATGGATCAGATAAGGCACTCGGAGCTGCTGGCGGTGGATCAGATCGGACGATCCAGAATAATTGCCGCTATAACCGGCGATACCGCCATATTGACGCAGGCGAGCAACACACTGTGTTATACAGTGCAGGCCCCGATCCTCATCACGTTTGTCGCAATTTACATCGCGTACTTGTCGCTCGTCGCGTTTGCACTGAGCGCCGTCATTGTTTCTATGGCAGGCATCATCTTCGACTACAGAGGCCGGCAGCTGACCAAACAAAGAGCGACCGCCATAGAGCAAGAGCGGCGCCTATTCGATCGCCTCGCCGATTTCCTCGATGGGTTTAAGGAGGTCAGGTTGCATGCCGGGCGCAGCGACGATCTTTTCGATGATGCGGTCGAAGTCTCGAGAGCCGCTGCCAACATCAAGATCCGCGCGCAGGCTGAGACCTTCAAACTAATCGCCTCGGCGCAGACCTACATGTACTTGTTGCTCGCGGCCGTCGTGTTCGTCGCCCCAACGCTCAGCGAGCTCGCTGAGCAACGGGGCGATTACCAAGACCACGACGGCGCTGCTATTCATTATCGGAGCATGTTTCGGCCTGGTGCAATCAATACCGGTTCTGTTGAACGCCAATAGCGCGGCGGACCGGCTGGCTAAATTGGAAACTGACTTTCGCGCGAGGATCTCGACCGAAGCCGTACCGGCCAAGGCGCCGAAGCGTTTCGACAAGATCGAAATGCGCAACGTGGTGTTCCGCTACAGCGACGCCTCCTCAGACACGACCTTTAAAATCGGGCCGCTCGACTTCACCTTGCGGTCAGGCGAACTCGTCTTCGTGACCGGCGGGAATGGATCGGGTAAGTCGACATTCCTGATGCTGCTTGCAGGTCTTTATCCGCCGGATTCGGGGGAAATCACGCTTGACGACGTGCGCATCGACGATAGTACTCGCGACGAGTATCGCGCACTGATTTCAGGTATTTTTTTCGACTATCATCTCTTTCGGCGGCTCTATGGAATTCACGATCCGGATCCGACCGAGGTAGATCGCCTGCTGCACCAGTTTCGGCTGGAGAACAAGACGGCTCTTTCAAACGGCGAGTTCAGAACTCTTGATCTTTCCGGCGGCCAGCGCCGGCGTCTTGCGCTCGTTGTAAGCTTGCTCGAGAAGCGGCCGATCATGTTGCTGGACGAGTGGACCGCCGAGCAGGACCCGGAATTCAGGCGGAAATTCTACGAAGAACTCTTGCCGGCCATCATGCAAGCCGGAGCCACTGTCGTAGTAATCACGCACGATGACCGTTATCTTGACGAGCTAAATCTGCCTGCGCGCCGCGTTCGCATGGATGAAGGCCGCATTATCGATCAGCGTTCGCTCCAATCGTAGCGTTCGGAGGAGTAGAGTGATGGCAAAGTATCCCGAGTCCCTGGACGATACGCCGCCACCTCCGCGAAGGCCACGGAGGTTTCTGGGACGCAATCTGCCGGGTTTGTCTATCTCATTGATGGTGGTGCTGCTCGTGGGGGTCGTTCTTTGGCCGTACATGGTGATAACCGTTCCGAGCGGCCATGTAGCCGTGCTTTGGTATCGCTTCCCAGGCTTTGACGTCTATTGCGGGTGCTTGGTCAACCGGGGCACGGTTCTCAACCCAAGTGAACTGAGAGAAGAAGGTCTTCATGTCATCGCGCCCTGGAACAGGCTTTTCATTTACGATTTGAGGCTGCAATCCAAATCCCGAAACATATCATGCCATCTCCAAGGACGGCGTGAGCGTGATTGCCCAGATCAATACGCGGTATCAGCTGCTGCACAACTCTGTCGGCGTGCTGCATAAATTTATCGGTCCTGAATATTTTGCGACGATTTTGAGCCCGGAAATCGGTGCTGAGGCGCGTGAAGTGATCGCGCGGTACACCGCCCAGGAGGTCTATACCTCGCGCGATAAGATACAGCAGGAAATTCGCGACGACGCGCAAAAGATCCTGGCCAACAAGCTCAACAAACTGGTGCAGCCGGCGGCTATGGATGAGACTGATCCGCAGCATTACAATGATTTTTTAGCTAGTTCGATCCTTATCCTCGACACGCTCGTGCTTGGCATCGACCTGCCACCTGACATCGTTGCGGCGATCAACCGCCAGACAGAACAGTTCTACATGATCCAGGAATACAAATTCCGCGTGGAAAGGGAGGCTGAGGAGTTGCGGCGCAAGATGGTCGAGGCAAACGGCATCGCCGCCTTTCAGCGCACGGTAAGTCAGGGAATATCCGATTCCTACCTGCGCTGGCAGGGCATCAATGCCACCCTTGCACTTGCGCAGTCGTCAAACGCCAAAATAGTCATTATCGGCTCCGGCAAAGACGGCCTGCCTATTATTCTCGGCAATGTCGATAACCCTATCGCCGGCGCTGGGCTGAAGCCAGCGGGCGGACCAGCACCGCCGGCCGCAGCGGTTCCCGGAACATCGGGGGGCCTGCTCGGCAGGCCATCCTCAGACGTTGGTGCGCTGCCCGGCGAGCAGCCGTCGACGGGGCCAGGTGGTGGGGTGAGCGACGGCTCGCCGCCTGCCGCCAATGGGCCGAACACACAGTCTGGCGGGGCAAGCAATAGTCAAAGCAAGCCGCCTGATGCTTCAAATCCATCTGCATCAAATCCATCCGTTCTGCAGGGCGTCGGGTCCGTGCTGTCCCGCATCTACGGAGTTGTGCGTGGGCCTGATTCGACATCGACTTCCGAGACCGGAACGCAATCGAACCCCTGATTGGACCATATTGCGGCGGCCCAAGTGGAACCTTATGTTTGTTATCGTGCTCGGTGCTGGGTGCTTAGCCCCTGTCGCATGGGTGATGTGATGCTTATCCGTTGTGCAGCCCTCGGTGCACAGCCGGCGCCAGCGGGGACGCCCGGACAAAAACCTGACGGTGATGCGGATGTGGATGCGAGTAAGCGATAAGCGGACGACAGACTGTCAGCGCCAAGTCTGGATGAGTGCCGACGCGCATAACCTCTTTATGAGCCGGAGGGGAAGAATTTTCTTGGTCGCGGTCAGCGTCGTTATCGTCGCGGCCATTGCAATCTTTGGCCAACTTTATGGCCAGCATCTTGCTTACGGCGCCATGCAGGACCGCGACAGCGCCATTCGTCAGCTGGAGCTCGAAACCCAGCGGCTCCAGTTGGAGAAGTCAAGTCAAAGTGCGAGTATGCAAAGCATGCACACAGAGGCCGAGCACCTTCAGGCGCAATTGGACGCCATCATACCTTCGCAAAACAGGTACACCATCGAGCCTAATCAGTCCTTGTTGCTCGCGGACGGTCATTTGACCGTTGGGTTGATTGGTGCCCCGAGGGACGACGGTATCGATATAAATATCAACGGCAAACGCTATGCGGCGGTCGTCGGCGATACCATCCATATCGCGTCTGATCCCTCAACCGCTTGTGACGTAAAAATTGAGTCGTTCAACATGTTTAAGGCCCAATTTACCGCATCGTGCGCTGCGGACAAAACCGGTTAGAGCACCGCGGCTGGCGTGGCGTGGCCTATTCCAACGTCAAGATATTTGGAAGAGAAAGGTCGATCTGGCGCAGGAGAGTGTAGCCGACGCCGGAAAGGCCACGGAACAAGCCCAAATTGAATTTCCGTTTGCCGCTGTTCCACCGGTAGTCGCCGGTATCTAACGCTTCCTGCAGAACAACCATCAGGCGTCTCGCCGCAGTGTCGCGAAGGTCGCCTCGGTCAAGCGACCGTCCGGCCTCACAAAAGAATTCAACACTTCCGAGGGTGCCACAACACAGCGTGTCTATTTCAGCTGACGCGCAGTTCAGCACGCCTTCCACCGCGTTGTGGATATCACCGTCGAGAAGCTTCGCATCTATTTGAGCGCTTCGGCCCGTCGCGAGCCGGGCCAAGCCTATTCCGGGTGCCCCATGACACCACCGGCAACTCCAACTGGGCCCTGCGGGGTTGCGCAAATCGGGCCAGTTTTTGTGCTGAGTGTCGTAGCTCGAAGTCTTCGAAGGCGATACATTCTGCAGCCGCCGCCCTGAACTCTTCTCGGCCGCTTGCAGCCGCGAGCGAGGCGAGCGCATAGGCGAACCCGGCAGCACCGTGAGACATGCCATTAAGCGCTACCGACCCAAAGCCTTGTCCCACCCAGCTACGCTGGCCTAGAGCTCCAAGTCGCGGTTGCGACATCAGATGCTCGCCGCATTTGATCGCGTGCTTGAGAACCTCTTCTGACCGGGTATCGCGATAGAGACGTAACAGACCGAGTATGCCGCCGGCGCTTCCGCCGATAACGTCCAGTTGTTTGTCTGCAGCAATAAGCTCATCAGTGAAGAGATCTGCCGTCTGCATGGCGCTCGCAAGCAGATCGTTATCGTTCAAACACCTGGACATGACGCATAGCGCATAGATAATCGAGCCCAGCCCGGCCGCACCGCCCACGCCTAAAGATCGAGCTAAGCGGGCTGCATTCCGGCCCTTCAGATTTCTGCGAAGCTGAGCCATGGCCGCCAACGCCAATTCAGCGGAAGTCGCGTTCGACCTCGTTGCGGCGTGCGCGGCAAGGAAAACAGCGATACCAGCGTTGCCATTGTAAAGAGATTGGCCGAGGCAGACGAGCTGAAAGACCTCGGCATCGCCTAACCAGTCGAGACCGATCCATGCGGCACTCGAACCGCGCCGTATCGCATACCGGGACAACTCCTCGGCTATTCGGTCAGCTTCGGCGATAAAAATTTCCTTTGGCGGCTCGGCGAAATCCGAAAGCCTGGGCGCACTTTGCGGCAATCCGAACAAAGGCGACTCTGCAGATTTGGACGGCGTCCCAGTATTCTCGCGGATGACTTCGACTTGCCAGGCGATTTCTTTGTCGTCCAAACGATCGAGACGAGACCGGGCGACGCTCAAGCCCGATACCGATTTTGTGTCTATCGAACCGCCTGAAGTCTGCCGAACCGTGGCGCCGTCGTCCGCTTTCACGAAGTGGGGCACGTTTAAGCTGAGGAGGGCGTCGCGTTCGGATCGCTGGAAGATCCATAATGGATCGTCATCAACCTCCCAGTTTGCCAAACGCGCGAGGAAATCCACCTGCGCCGACCAGATCAATCCATCTTCCATCGTCCGATGGTCTTTCAGGCGCTGCAGCAGCATGTGATAGAATCGTGTGGGTCGAATGACTTTACGAACCGAAAGGCCGACAAAACCGTCGAAAATCTTTCCAGGCTCCTTCTCTCGATTGAGGCGGGACAGAAACTTTGCATAATCAACAAAGCCGGATATGAAATCTTCGACGTAATCGGCAAACTTGGCGTATCGGCTCCCTACGTGCGGTAGGTTTGGATTGGAATTGCCAGTCTCTTTTACGACCGCTGGCCGCATCGCGTCGGAGTTTATATTATTCCAGTGGACTTTCGATTTGATGTCCCAGCGCGACGTCATACCGCCCATAGCAAATATCGCGTTGTTGGGCGATCGAGCGTAAGCGGGGAGCAAACCGACCATCATGACCGATTGAGAAAGGATTTCCCTGGCTGCCTCAGCAGCTTGCTCCTCCGGATCTTGAGCTGTGTCTTTATCTTGTCCCTGAAAAATCATCTCCAGATCAATAGGCACCGGGTGGTCGCCGGCCGCAATTATGTTTTCCTGATGCATGTCGGTGGCCGCGAAACAGTGAAACAGCGCAAGCCACGCGCCTGCCCGGCGAAAGAATTGCCGGAAGCCTTCCTGGTCCACACACCCGATATGATCGACGAACTCGGTCCAACCATATCCATCGCTAGCGACCACGCGCGCGGCTTTCAATGCGATGGGAACACTGGCTGCTCCATTCAGCCGTTCGACCAAAGCGTCCCAAGCAGCGTCGATTTGAAGACTTTTCGGTTTATATACAGCGCGTGATCCATTCTCAAAGGTGACGACAAGTACGGAACGGCCGTCGTTGTGACGATCAGAACGGTCGCCTTCAATTGCCATGGCCATGCCAGGATCACCGGGCAGGATGGTGTGGGCGATTGTTGCCCAATCTGCATCCAAACGCGCGATGAACTCGCTTGTAGTATCGACCCATTGACGGGTGACGACCGCCATCAGCCGTAACAAGACAGGCTTGCTTTCAAGGAGCTGACGAAAGCCGCGGGCTCTCATATCCGCAACGAACCGGTCGTAGCACGACGAACTGTCCTCGCCTTGCTGTTCCGCCGGCTGGCCCCTTTTTCGCGCTTCAGCGAAGCGTTCGTAGAGCACCGGCGCGCAAAGACTACTCAGATCTTTGAGCAGCATAAGCACCAGGCAGTCGTGCCCTGCTTCTGTTAGTCTTGCAAATGCGCCTGGAGCGACAACGGCGGCAAGGAGCGCGTCGGCTTGTTGAACCAGGGGCCACAATAAATGTTCGAAAGGGTGGCGCTTTCCGTCACCGACGTAGGGCCTAACGCGAATGATGTCGTCTGAGCGTAGCGCGGCCTCGATCCAAACGGCGTCACCGGTCCAAGTTGGTCGCGAAGCCCCAGCGCTGTGGCGCGCCGATGCGAATTTTGCCAGCACCTGATCGAACGTCAGGTTATCGCGGGCCAACCGCCGACCGAACAGTAGCCAATCGCCGCTGGCACACGACCTACACCACGCCGCTAGTCGCCGCGCAGCCATGTCGGCTTCACGCTTTTGCCCGCGCAAGGCGTCGAAATTCTCGGACAGAGTTTCGTCGACAGTGCGGGCTCGAGCGAGCAATTGGTCGAAAAAGGGGTCGACCCGATCTCTGCCAGCCAGGGCTTCACCTGGGCCAAAAAAAGTCATTTCGCTGTCGTGATCCTATTTAATCGCCCTGCGGAACGAGGCGCCTAATCATGAACATATCGAACAGCGGACGTTAACGTAGCTACTGCGCAAGGGGAGTTCAACTTCCCCCGGTCCTTTCCGTATAACCCGCCTCTGCAAGAAATGATTGACCGATCGGCAAGGAAAGCGGTCTCCGCCCGAATTGGCTTTGCGACGGAACGACGCTCAGCGCCTAGGCTGGCAAACCTCCCTGCTTTGAACCTTTTCGATGAGGATTGATCCTTCTTGGGCGCGCAGCATTCAACTTTACGACATCGCTATCCGGGCACCTCGGACATTGCATCGAGATCGCCATTTTTGCCGCATAGCCACCGCTTTACACATTTCACATCGGATGATCTAATGGCTTTGGGGGGAATAATTCGAGCTCTCCCAGGATGTCAAAATCCGGCGTCCGCCGGGCAAGGAAAGGACCAATCCATGAGTGACAGCATCGTCGATTTTGAAACGGAAGAGGCTATGCGCGTTTGGGAGGCCTCCGACGAGGCGCTCGAGGTCGCTGCCAACCAAGAGAACGGATACTACACGTTGGGAGCATGCACCGGGTTGTCGCTTTGTCCGGCCTGATCCCGACAGCAACATCCAGTTTCGATTGCGACTGACGTAAGGGTCTCCTGATTAGGAGACCCTTTTTTGTGCCCCCACCCTTCCAAATGAGACGACCTTCTTTCACCACCCCAAATCGTCATAATGCTCGAACAAGACGAGCGACCCGTGGAGACGCGGAGACGATATAATTTCTCCAGACGTTTCGGCGTTGCAATCCAAAAAAAACAAGAAGCCGCCCTGAAATCCATATCCGTGAAAAACCTATCCTGTACGCTCATGATCGTCATTCGCGCGGGCAGATGATTGGCTCTGCAGCGGGGCAAGCGGTTCATGGCCAACAGCACAAAGGGCGCCGTCGAGATCGTGAGGTGTGATTATAAACGAAAGTGGCCGCCCCAGACCGTCTGTCAAGGCGTGGATTTTAGTCGTCCGCCCTCTCGCGAGATCGCGTGACAGAAGGCCCCCTCTTGCGCCCGCGGCTGAGCTTCCTCATCACTCAAGGCCTCACCCATTCGGAAATCTGAATCACAACTTAGCCCGCGGTGGAATCCTTATTGAGTACAGACCCTAGAACGGCCGTATCGAATGCCTAATTTTCGAGCAAGGATAAGAGCAGCAAGTAGACAGATCGGAGACCTGAAACCCTGACCAATCGAGATGGCGCGCGTAGATCTTCGAGTTCGACAAAACTCACTTTACATTTTTGTTACCTCATGTCTTTGTTATAGTTATCAGCGCTTTTTGTACCTCCCTTGCTGCGCTGTCGAATGAAAGGATCACTTCCATGATCGAACGCACTGCCTCTGACCAAAATGAAGAAGCCATGCTGGACTTCGAAATCTCTGATGAGGCTATCGAAGCTGCAGCAGGCCCCGAACAGGGTATGTACACTCCGAATTTGTATTGTGGCCTCACCATGAACCCGGCTTGCGGTGGCGGTTATTGATTGACTTCGTCTATTCTTCGAGAAGGCAAGCCGGGCAGTCTTTGCGCCTGCGGACTGCTAGGCTTGCTATTGCGATAATCTTCCCCGCCAGTTCAGACGACAGCACCGGCCACGCAGTTTATGGACCGTTGAGTTACGCAAGGACCCATCACCAAACCTTCATTCCGCCATCGACAACAATATCCGCGCCGATCGAACACGAGCTATCGTTGGAGGCGAGAAACAGCCACACTTGCAACCTCCTCGGGCCGGCCGAGGCAACCGAGGAGTATCTTTTCGAGCATTGACTAATCGCGCGTTTGGTTGGTTTCGATCACGCTATCCTTTTTTGAACACCTCCATCCTTTTGAACACCAATTGTTTCAGGTGCTGTGAAATTCCACCGGAAGCAGAAGCAGTCTTGGCGAAGCGGCCACGCCGCAGTCTCCCAATGATCCTCCGAGAGATCAAGACGAGCAACACGTCGTCTTCAAACTCTATAGCTACAGCGGCTTTGAAAAGATCGTGCAGCAGTTGCGCAAAGTAGTCGACGGTCTCCCAGGCCACTTCACACTCGATGCCTGTCGGCACGGTGGCATGACAGAGTTGGAGGAAGCGGAATTGACCGAGGGTCAGGGCCGCACGCTGTCAGGGCACAAAACGGCTCAAGCGTATCGCGGCTACGCGAAAGAGACGTTAGAGCGTGCGTTGTCGGCGACACGAAAACGCCACGCGCACAGGCTGGCGAACGAAACGGCGACAAACATTCAGAACGACCGCGAAAATGTCATTCAGAATGAGCCGAAAGAACAGAAAGCGATCGACGCTAAGTAATTCTAAGTAAATCGAAAACTCTGGCTGGGGCGCCTGGATTCGAACCAGGGGATGGCGGAATCAAAATCCGCTGCCTTACCACTTGGCTACGCCCCAACGTTGTCGGATTGCCGCCATATCGGGCTCGGAGCGGCGGGCGGAACATAGCGGCGCGATCCTTACCGATCAATGCAGAGCAATAGTCTATCGCCCCTTTTCTATCGACGCCTGCCCGGCACACTATAATAATGTCTCATGGGCTGTCCGGCAGCGGCGTGAACCAGGTTGCGAAGAGGAACTATGGCCGAGCCAGTTATCGTGAGCGATGACGGTGCCGTTCGTGTCATCCGGTTTAATCGTCCGGAGAAGAAGAACGCGCTGACCCAGCCCATGTATGCCGCGATCACGCGAGCGCTCCGCGAGGCGCAGGCCAACGATACCGTTCGCTGTGTCGTATTGACCGGTAGTGAGGGTGTCTTTTCAGCCGGCGCCGATATCGGCGAGTTCCTGGAATCGGCAGAGAGCGGCGGGCTTCGGGTCCACACCACCGATTTCCTCAAAATCCTCGCCCACAATCAGAAGCCGCTGGTTGCCGCCGTCGGCGGGCTCGCCGTCGGCATCGGCGTGACCATGCTATTCCACTGCGATTATGTCGTTGCAGCATCCAGCGCGACATTCACAACGCCGTTTCTCAAGCTCGCGCTGATTCCGGAAGCGGGATCGAGCCTGCTTGCTCCGATGCGGATGGGCTATGCGCGCGCCTTCTCGATGCTGGTAATGGGCCGGCCGCTTTCGGCCGAACAGGCAAGAGAAGCCGGATTCGTCAATGAAGTCGTCGATGCCGCAGAAGTCGAGGCTGTTGCGCTCAAAGCCGCGAAGGAGATCGCCGCCCTGCCCGCCGGCGCTGTCGCCGTATCGCGGCGCCTGATGCGCGGCCACACAGAGGCCGTTGACAGGCAGATCGACATTGAGGTGGAGCAGTTCAAGGATCGGCTGACCTCGGAAGAAGCCCGCAGCGCTTTCACCACGTTTCTCTCGCGCAAGAAATAAGGACGACATGTCGCTCAAGGGAAAAACACTGTTCATCACCGGCGCATCGCGCGGCATCGGCCTTGCGATCGCGCTACGCGCTGCGCGTGACGGCGCCAATATCACCATTGCCGCAAAGACCGCTGAACCGCATCCGAAGCTGGCCGGCACGATCTATACCGCAGCCGAGGAAATCGAGCGGGCCGGCGGCAAGGCGTTGCCGCTCATGGTCGATGTCCGCGATGAGACGGTCGTCAAGGACGCGCTGGACAAGACGGCAGTAAGATTCGGCGGCATCGACATCGTCGTCAACAACGCGAGCGCGATCCAGCTCACGGGCATAGCCGATACCGATATGCGCCGCTTCGATCTCATGCATCAGATCAACGCCCGCGGCACTTTCGTCGTATCGAAATGGGCGATCCCGTATCTGGAAAAGGCCGCCAATCCACATATCCTGATGATCTCGCCACCACTCGACATGAAAGAAAAATGGTTCGCGCCGCACACCGCCTACAGCATGGCGAAATTCGGCATGAGCCTTGTGGTGCTGGGCCTGGCAGGCGAGCTGCGCCCGAAGGGCATTGCCGTCAATGCATTGTGGCCACGCACCATCATCGCAACCGCCGCGATCAAGAATCTACTCGGCGGCGAGAAACGGATGCGCCAGGCGCGCAAACCGGACATCATGGCGGATGCGGCCTACGCCGTTCTGACCAGCCCCTCGCGCGAGTTCACCGGTCACTTTCTGATCGACGATACTTTCCTCGCCGAACGCGGGGTAAGCGATTTCGAGCACTACCGTGTCGATCCGACCGAGCCGCTGGCGCAGGATTTCTTTCTGCCTGACGACGTCGCACCGCCACCGGGCGTACAGACAATCGAAACTTACGGAGACCGCCAATGACCTATCAGGCTCCGCTCGCCGACATTGGCTTCGCTCTCAAACACGGCGCGGGACTTGGTCCGGCGATCGAGGAGGGCCTGTTCGGCGATCTCACCGTCGACGTGGTTGATGCCGTGCTGGAAGAGGCCGGCCGCCTTGCCAGCGAAGTGATCGCGCCGCTCAACCGCATCGGCGATGAATACGGCACACCGTTCAAGGACGGCGTTGTGACAACCGCTCCCGGCTGGAAGGAAGCCTACACCACTTGGCGGCAAGGCGGCTGGAATGGTCTCGCCGCGCCCACGGAATGGGGCGGTCAGGCGTTGCCGCAATCGATCAATATCGCCTGCATCGAAATGTGGAACTCCGCCGCCATGGCGTTCGCGGTCGGCCCGCTGCTGACCGTAGCCGCGATCGATGCGCTTTATGCGCACGGCTCCGACGAGCTCAAAAAAACCTATCTCGCCAAGCTGGTTTCCGGCGAATGGACCGGCACGATGCAACTCACCGAACCACAAGCCGGTTCGGACGTCGGCGCACTGCGAACCCGGGCAGAACGCACTCCCGACGGCACCTACCGCCTCATGGGCCAGAAAATCTTCATCACCTACGGTGAGCACGATCTCACCGAAAACATTATCCATTTCGTCCTGGCGCGACTGCCGGACGCTCCGCCCGGCACCCGCGGCATTTCGCTATTTTTGGTGCCAAAGTTCCTGCTTAATGCGGACGGTTCGCCCGGCAAACGCAATGACGTGCGCGCCCATTCGGTTGAGCACAAGCTTGGCATTCATGGCTCTCCGACCTGCACCATGATCTTCGGTGACGACGGCGGCGCCACGGGTTTTCTCATTGGCGAAGAAAATGCAGGCATGGCCTGCATGTTCACGATGATGAACCGGGCGCGCCTTGCGATCGGCGCGCAGGGTGTCGGCATTGCCGAGCGCGCCTTGCAGCAAGCTTTCGCGTATGCGCGTGACCGCAAGCAGGGCCGGATGCCGGGGGTGAAGGCGACTGAATCCTCGCCGATCATCGACTATCCCGACGTCAAACGCATGCTGCTGACCATGCGAGCGCTAACCCAGGCGGCACGCGCGATTTGCTACGCAACAGCCGTCGCGCTCGATCGCGCCGAACGTTCGACCGACGCAGCAGTCCGCCAAGCCGCGAACGAGCGCCTGTCGCTGCTCACACCGGTCGCCAAAGCATTCTCCACCGATGTCGGCAATGAAGTCACATCGCTCGGCCTGCAGGTCCATGGCGGCATGGGTTTCATTGAGGAGACCGGTGCGGCGCAGCTGTTTCGCGATGCGCGGATCGCTGCGATCTACGAAGGCACTAATGGCATCCAGGCGATCGATCTCGTGACCCGCAAGTTGCCGCTTGCGAATGGCGGCGCGGTGGCGGCCCACATCAAGGAGCTGGGCGACATCGTCGATGCTGTTAGCGCCAACAACGATCCGGCGTTCGGCTGGACGGCGGTGCGGCTCGGCGACGCGCTCGCAAGCCTGACAAACGCGACCAAATGGCTGGCGGCCAACTTGGATAAAGAGCCGGAGTTGGTACTTGCGGGCGCCACGCCCTATCTGCGGCTGTTCGGGCTGACGACCGGGGGCTGCTATCTCGCACAGCAAGCTCTTATGGCATTGCGTCTTGGCGAGATTTCACAGCCACGCATCGCGCTGGCAAGATTTTTTGCCGAGAATTATGCGGTGCAGGCGGGCGCGCTCGAACGGACCATCGTTGAAGGCGGAGCGGGCCTCATTGCCGCCGATTCCGCGCTGGCCTCCTAATTGCGGAAAACGGCGCACCGCATCTTCCTTCTCCCGCTGCTTCGTCTTAAGTGAGTGTCATGTCTACACTCTTGATCAGCCATCCTGCGTGTCTGCAACATCTGACCCCGATGGGCCATCCGGAGCGACCCGACCGTTTGCGCGCTGTCGAGCAGGCGCTTGAGGCGGAAAAGTTTCAGGCTTTGGCCCGAGCCGAGGCGCCGATGGCGACGCTTGAGCAAATCGCTCTGTGCCATCCGATGGAATACGTCGAGGAGATACGCGAAGCATCACCCAAAGAAGGTCTTATCCATCTCGATGCAGACACTTCAATGTCGCCTGGCAGTTTTGAAGCAGCTTTGCGCGCGGCAGGTGGTGCAATTTTAGCCGTCGACGAGGTGTTCGCGAAGAAGACCAAGAATGCATTCGTCGCGACCCGGCCGCCCGGCCACCACGCCGAAACCGCTCGACCGATGGGATTTTGTTTTTTTGATAATGTCGCAATCGCCGCGCGACACGCGCAAGAGCGGCACGGTATCGGCCGTGTCGCCATCGTCGATTTCGACGTCCATCACGGCAATGGCTCGCAGGAGATTTTCTGGGACGACAAGTCGGTGATGTATTGCTCGACCCATCAGATGCCGCTGTTTCCCGGCACCGGTGCGGTTATCGAGTCCGGCGAGCACAATACCGTCGTCAATGCACCGTTACGGCCGGGCGACGGCAGCGAGGCTTTTCACGCCGCCGTCGAATCCAGGATCTTGCCGCGGCTCGCTGAATTCAAACCCGAACTGATGATCATCTCGGCGGGTTTCGATGCCCACATGCGCGATCCGCTTGCGAGCATCAACCTTGACGAAAACGATTTCGTTTGGGCTACACAAAAGCTGATGGATATTGCAGATCGCCATGCCGATGGCAGGGTCGTGTCGGTGCTGGAGGGCGGCTATGACCTCCGAGCGCTCGGCAATTCGGTTGCCGCTCACGTCAATGCACTGATGCAAGGCTGAGGTTTACGGGGAGCCTTTAATGCCGGAAAACAATAACAACGACGTCGCGAAGCTGCCGTTTGAACGCGCGATCGAAGAGCTTGAGTCGATTGTCAAGCGGCTCGAGGAAGGCAAAGTGCCGCTCGAAGAGTCGGTCACTATTTACGAACGTGGCGAGGCGCTAAAGCGCCGTTGCGAAGATCTGTTGCGGCAGGCGGAGGCGCGCGTGGAGAAAATCACACTGGACGCCCAAGGCAAACCGACCGGCGCTGAGCCGCTTGACGTTGAATAGGAACGCGGCGCGTTTGCATCGGTCGCGCAGCAACACGGTCGGCGCGTTTGGTTTTTGTTTTCCATACCCGAAAGGCAGTTCAAAACATCACTTGACAATTTAGAACAAAAAGTGAACATTTGACGGTCCGATTAAGGACCAAAGCGATGAATTCGGACAAGCGAAGCGCATGGCTGCGCAAACTCGACGAGGAATGCCCACACCAGGTCGTGTTGCCGCGCCGGCAACTCGCCAACGACAGCGAGATCCTGGATTTCCTGATTAATTATGTCGGCAATTTCGACATGTACGTCGAAGACGACTACGCGGCATTTGTCCGCTACTGCTTCGAGGATCCGCTGGACGCCGATATTTTCCGCGCGCGATTCGAACCGAAAGGCGACCGCCTGAAGTTGGCAAGCTAGCCAGGCGAAAATTACTTCGGCAGTTTCTGCCGAACCTTACCGATAGTTGCCCACGGATCGCGCTTGAACTGCTTTTTCAGGTTGAGCACTGTGAACTCGGCAGCGCTCTTGCTGCGGCCAAGCTGCTCCCACGACAACGGTGCAGATACCGCAGCGCCCGGACGCGCACGAGTCGAATAAGGCGCAACCGACGTCGCCTCGCGTGAATTGCGGAAGTAATCGATAAAGATTTTTCCCTTGCGCAGGGACTTCGTCATTTTGCCGACGTATCGATTTGGACTGTCTGCGGCCATGCCGAGCGCAATACGCTGGCTGAAATTCTTGGCATCCTCCCAATCAGCGTCCGCGACCGGAAGCACGACATGGACGCCTTTGCCGCCCGACAACTTGACGAAACTCTCAAGCTTAAGCGCCTTGAGCCGGTCGCTCGTTTCGCGCGCGCCTGCCACGATGTCCTTCCAGCTAACGCCATCACCAGGATCGAGGTCGAACACGATGCGGTCACAGGCTTCGAGGTTGTCGAGCCGTGAGCCGCGAACATGAACCTCGAGAGCGCCGGTTTGAACCAGCGCCACAAGATCGTCGAGCTTTTCCACGGCGATGACGTCGTGCTCCTTGGCATTGACGGTGTGCCGCAACGGCGATTGTTTGATATTGGACGCGATGTGCTTTTGGAAAAATTGCTCGCCGCCAATTCCCTCCGGAGCGCGCACAATGGCCAGCGGCCGGTCGACGATATGCGGTCCCATCAAATCCCAAACGCTGACATAGTATTCCGCGAGCTGCTGCTTGGTAACTTCGGCATCGGGCCAATAAATACGATCCGGATGGGTGAGATGCACGTTGGCGATGACCGGGCTGTTGCCGGGACTCGGCTTACCCGCAGGTTTGCGCGCCGCAGTCTTGGTCGATGACTTCGCTTTTTTGGCCATTGTCGCCACCGTCTTCTGCTCCGCGGGAACCTCACGTACGACTTCACCTGCCGGCTTGTCCTCACGCAATCCTTTGTAGGACGCCTGACGCAACAGATTACCGTGAGTCACGCCACGAAATTCGACCTCGGCTACGAGTTTCGGCTTGACCCAGATCACATCTTTACGGCGCTCATCCTTCGGCACCTCGACAGGCGCTTTACCGGCTTTGAGGGCTTTAAGCTTCCGCCAGAGATCATGCGCAATCTCACGCGTGTAGCCAGTGCCGACCCTGCCCGCATAACGCAACTCACCGTCCTCATGCGCAGCCACCGTCAGCGCGCCGATTGAATTTGGAACAGCGGTCGAAGGCGTGAAACCGACGACGACAAATTCCTGCGCATTGTGGCATTTGCTCTTGATGAAATTCTCGGAACGCCCGGAGCGATAAGGTGCATCACGAAGCTTCGACACAACGCCTTCGAGGCCCAAACTGCAGGCGTGCCTGAGCACCACGTGGCCGTCGTCATCGAGATGACCGACGTTTTGGATAAGGCTGTTTTCGTCCTCTGTCTTCAGGAGACGCGCGAGAGCCGCCTTGCGTTTGACGAGCGGCTCGTCCCGCAGATCGCGTCCGTCAAGATAGAGCAGATCGAAGGCATGGTACCGCAGCCGATCGTATCGGCTGTCCTTCAGGTCGTTTTGCAGCAACGAGAAGCTGGAAATACCGTGGTCGTCTTCGGCAACCAGTTCACCATCGATCAGTGCACTAACCGCATTGAGTGGCGCAACCGCCTGCGCAATCGGCTTAAAACGATGCGTCCAGTCCAGCCCTTTTCGTGTGAGCAAGCGTACCTTGCCATGATCGAGCCGCGCTTCCAGCCGGTAGCCATCGAGCTTGATCTCATGCAGCCATCGATCGCCCTGCGGTGGACCTTCGTGCAGCGTGGCAAGGCAAGGCGGCACGAAATCGGGAAGGCGCGCATCAGATGCCGGTTTACCCGTCCCGCGGTCTGTGGCCGCGTTGAATGCCTTGGTCCGCGCCTGTTTGCCCTTTGTGGCGGTGTTAGTTGCTTTTTCGAGCGTGGCGTTGCCGGCGCGATTGCTGTGCCAGACCCGCTTCTTTCCCTTGCCGCTGGCGATATCGTCGATTGAACGGCCGGTCACGGCCGACAGCGGCTCCTCATCGAGAATGTCCTTCGCACGGGGGCCGCGCGCATCGTCGTCGCTAGCCTTGATCAAAAGCCAGTTCTGATGCTTGTCCCGCGGCCGCGAGCGCATACGCACCAGGTGCCAGCGGCCGTGCAATTTTTCACCGTGCAGTTCGAAATCGAGGTGGCCTTTGGCATAGCCCTTGTGCGGATCGGCTTCCGGCTCCCACGTTCCACGATCCCAGATCATGACGGTGCCGCCGCCGTATTCGCCTTGCGGAATCGTACCCTCGAATTTGTTGTATTCGATCGGATGATCCTCAACGTGAACCGCAAGCCGCTTCTGGTTCGGGTCAAGGCTGGGACCGCGCGCGACCGCCCAGCTCTTCATAACGCCATCGAGCTCCAGCCTCAGATCGTAGTGCAACTGACGCGCCGCGTGCTTTTGAATGACGTAAGCATAACCGGTGCGGCGGCCCTTATGTCCGCGCGGCTCGGATGTAACATCGAACTTTCGCTTCTTGCGATAGACGTCGAGCACCAAAACACTTCACCAATTACGGTCAGCTTGCATGCTTAACCCGCTTGCTCTTGCTGGTCTTGCGTGCGGGCGTATGCGAGCGCGTTGCCCGGCTCTTGCGTGATGACGAGGCATCATCTGCGCCACTGTGCTCCGATCGCACAGAGCGCCGTAACGCATCCATCAGATTGATGACGTTGTTAGGCCGTATCGGCGCCGGTGGTGGCGTCTTCCCAGCCTGCTTCGCCTTGACCAGCGCTTTGAGGGCGTCCTCGTATCGATCCGAAAATTTCGATGGATTGAAGTGGCCACGCTTGGTCTTGAGGATGTGCTCGGCGAGTTCGAGCATGTCTTTGGGGACTTTCTTGTCCTCGATTTCGGAGAAGTATTCACCGGAGTCGCGGATTTCGTCCTGCTGGCGCAGCGCCGTGGCCTTGATCCCCTGGTCGAGCGGTTCAAGCATCAAAAGGTGCTCGTGGTTGTAAAGCACGACCCGGGCGAGCCCTACCAATGAGGTGGAGGTCATAGCGTCGCGGATAACCGCAAAGGCTTCAGCCCCGACATCGTCGTCGGGAAATATATAATAAGGCGTATCGAGGTAAATTTCGTCGATATCCTTACGGGGCACAAAAAACTCGATATCGATGGTGTGGGTGCTTTCCAGCGCCACTCGATCGAGTTCTTCCGGTTCCAGCAGGACGTAGGAACCGTCGGACGCCTTATAACCCTTAACACGGTCCTCTTCGGGAACTTCTTCCCCGGTTTCGGCGTCTACCTGCTTAAAACGTATGCGGTTACCGGTTTCCCGATTGAGGATATTGAACCGGATCCGATCTTTCGTCGAGGTGGCTTGAACCATTGCGATGCTGCAGGAGACCAATGAAAGCTTCAAAAACCCCTTCCAATTCGCTCTCGGCGCCATGGCAAAGCTCCCAAAACTACCTAGTTATAAGGGGCTACAATGCTTGGGAGTTCCCGGGCGGGGAACCCGGCAAATTGCCCTCCCTGTCTGAAAGGTGTACAGCCTACAAATTCATGTGTGGGCGTGAGGTTGGGGCGCGCGCACTAGACCCCGATAAACGTTGTAGGCGACCCGCCGTTAAGGCGATCAGGCGTCGATTAAGGAGCATAGAGTGACTGTTGTTTCGAAAACCCCTTTGCTCGACCTCATCAAGACACCCGAAGACCTAGAAGTCCTGAAACCCGACCAGCTCCGCCAGGTTGCCGACGAACTCCGCAAGGAAACCGTCGACGCTGTGGCTGTGACTGGCGGTCATCTTGGCGCCGGCCTCGGCGTGGTCGAGCTCACGGTCGCGTTGCATTATGTCTTCAATACTCCCGATGATCGCGTCATCTGGGACGTTGGTCACCAAGCCTATCCGCACAAAATCCTCACGGGCCGCCGCGACCGCATCCGTACTATTCGCCAGGGTGGTGGTCTATCCGGATTCACCAAACGCGCTGAAAGCAAATACGACCCGTTCGGCGCCGCTCACTCCTCGACTTCGATCTCCGCCGGGCTCGGCATGGCCGTCGCCCGCGATCTGCAGGGCAAGCAGAATAACGTCATCGCTGTAATCGGCGATGGCGCGATGTCCGCCGGCATGGCCTACGAGGCGATGAACAACGCCGGCGCGATGGATTCCCGTCTGATCGTCATTCTCAACGACAATGACATGTCGATTGCGCCACCGGTTGGTGCGTTGTCGGCTTATCTTGCCCGCCGTGTTTCGGGTCGCGCCTACAATCGCGTGCGCAAGATCTTCCGTCAGGTTGCCAAACGCATGCCGACGAAAATGTTGCAGCAGCGCGCCATGGCGATGGAGGAATATGCGCGCGGCATGGTCACCGGCGGCACGCTGTTTGACGAGTTGGGCTTCTTCTATGTCGGCCCGATTGACGGCCACAATCTCGATCACCTGTTGCCGGTGCTGAAGAATGTGCGTGACATGAAAAATGGGCCCGTGCTCATTCACGTCGTCACCCAGAAGGGCAAAGGCTACGAGCCCGCTGAAAAATCCGCCGACAAATATCACGGCGTCGTCAAATTTGACGTCGCGACCGGCGCGCAGGTCAAATCCAAGCCGACCGCCCCCGCCTATCAAAAGGTGTTCGGCGAGAGCTTGATCAAAGAGGCCCGCAAGGACGACAAGATCATCGCCATCACTGCCGCGATGCCGTCCGGCACCGGCGTCGATCTGTTCCAGAAAGAATTTCCGAAGCGCACTTTCGACGTCGGCATTGCCGAACAACACGGCATAACCTTTGCTGCCGGGTTGGCGACTGAAGGTTATAAGCCTTTCGCAGCGATCTATTCGACCTTCCTGCAGCGCGCTTACGACCAGGTGGTGCATGACGTCGCCATCCAGAGTCTGCCGGTGCGTTTCGCGATGGATCGCGCCGGGCTCGTCGGCGCCGATGGCCCGACCCATGCCGGTTCGTTCGACGTCGCCTACCTCGGCTGTCTGCCCAATTTCGTTCTGATGGCCGCCGGCGACGAAGCCGATTTGGTGCACATGGTCGCCACCGCCGTCGCGATCGACGATCGCCCGTCGGCGCTACGCTATCCGCGTGGCGAAGGCCGCGGTGTGCCAATGCCGGACGAAGGCAAGCCGCTAGAAATCGGCAAGGGCCGCATTCTGCGTGAAGGGACCAAGATCGCGCTGTTCTCATATGGCGCACGTCTGGGCGAATGCCTCAAAGCGGCCGATGAGCTCGCCGCAGCGGGCCTATCGACCACGGTGGCGGACGCCCGTTTTGCCAAACCGCTCGACATTGATCTCCTGCTCCGCCTGGCGCGAGAGCACGAAGTGCTCCTGACAATCGAAGAGGGCTCGATCGGCGGATTTGGTTCGTTCGCCTTGCATACGCTTGCCGAGCACGGCGCACTCGACCGCGGCCTGAAGGTGCGATCGATGGTATTGCCCGATCTGTTCATCGACCAGGATTCACCAAACGCGATGTACGCGCGCGCCGGCCTCGACGCCAAAGGCATCGTCGCCAAGGCTTTCGAAGCGCTCGGACAGAACATGCGGGGCGAAGTGGTCAAGCTGCCCGAGGCACGGCGGTACTGATCCGCCGATCCGGCAGTTCATTAAGATCTTGGATGCCCGGTCAAAAGCCGGGCATCTTGCTTATAATCGTCCACCATGATGAGCCGAGAACGTGCCGATCGCCTTTTGGTCGCGCGTGGCCTGTTCGAAAGCCGCGCCCGGGCCCAAGCCGCTATTGCCGCGGGCTTGGTCAGCGCTGACGGCGTGCGCGTACGGAAGCCATCCGAGGAGATTTCTTCCAACGCCAACATAGAGGCTGTTGCGGAACATCCTTTTGTATCGCGTGGTGGCGTCAAGCTCGCGGCGGCGCTCGATCACTTCTCGATCGATGTCAAAGGACGCGTCTGTCTCGATATCGGCGCCTCAACCGGCGGATTTTCCGAAGTATTGCTGCTGCGTGGCGCGAAACTCGTTTACGCGGTGGACGTCGGCACTGCGCAGCTTCACCCGCGGCTGCACGGCCGTAACGAGATTGTTTCGCTCGAACAGACCGACGTCCGCAAGCTTGATCCAGCGCAGTTCACTGAGACGCCCGACTTTGCCACGGTGGATGTGAGCTTTATTTCCCTGAAACTGGTTTTGCCGGCGATAGGGGCGCTGCTGAAACAGCGCGCAACCGTCGTTGCGCTCATCAAGCCGCAGTTCGAGACTCAGCGTAGCGCAATCAAAAAAGGTGTTGTACGCAGTCCATCAATTCACGCGGCGATTTGCGACGATATCGCCGCATTCCTTGGTTCACTCGGCTGGCGCGCCGGTGGCGTCATGCCGTCGCCCATCTTCGGCGGTGATGGTAACCGCGAGTTTTTGATCGAGGCCGAACGTGGTTGAGCGTCTGGTGATCGATCGTCTCGGTCATCGCGGCGATGGCGTGGTCGATCATAGCCCTGAGCCTATTTTCGTTGCCGGCGCCCTGCCCGGCGAAACCGTCGAAGTCGAAAATGTTCCAGGCCATCCGGACCGGCGGCAGCTTCTTCGTGTCGACGACCCGAGCCCTGAGCGCATTACGCCGATCTGCCCGCACTTCGGCGTCTGCGGCGGATGCGCCACGCAACACATCGATGCCTCGGTCTATCGCGCATGGAAACGAGGTCTTGTCGTCACGGCCCTCCAGCAAGCCGGCGTCGACGCACCGGTCGGTGATCTGGTCGATGCCCATGGCGATGGCCGCCGCCGTGCTGTCTTTCATGCGCGCGGCGGCCACAACGTGATCGAAGTCGGATTTTCGGCCGCGCGTGCTCACCGCATTATCCCCATAGACCGCTGCCCGGTACTGGCAAAAAGCCTCGACGGCGCGCTCAAAGCCGCATGGGCGATCGCCGAATTGCTGCTACCGGCGAAGAAACCACTCGACATCCAGGCGACTGCGACCGACGCCGGGCTTGATATCGATGTGCGCGGTTCGGGCCCGCTAACCGTCTCGCTGGCGGCTGGTTTGGCGAAACTGGCAGCCGCACAAAATCTGGCCCGAGTGACCCGCCACGGCGAACTGATCACACAGCAACGCCCGCCAACCCTGCGCATAGGTAAAGCGATTGTATCCCTGCCGCCGGCAGCGTTTTTGCAAGCCACTGCGGCTGGCGAAGCAACGCTGGCGCAACTGGTTATTGCCGCATGTGCCGGCGCGAGGATCGTCGCTGACCTGTTCGCCGGTGTCGGACCTTTCGCACTGCGGCTTGCCGAACAAGCCCGCGTATTTGCTGCCGACAATGACGAACCCGCGCTATCCGCACTCAAGCGCGCTGCGGCAGTGACTGCCGGGCTCAAAGCGGTCGAGGTGAAAAAACGCGACCTGTTCAAGAACCCACTGGTGACGGAAGAACTCAACGATTTCGACGCCGTCGTGTTCGATCCGCCGCGACAGGGCGCGCAGGAACAGTCGCGCAGATTAGCTGCGAGCAAGGTTTCGACGGTCGTTGCTGTGTCGTGCAATCCGGCGACGCTGGCCCGCGATATGCGGCTTCTGGTCGATGGCGGCTATCGGCCGACTTCGGTCACGCCGGTCGATCAGTTTCGTTACTCAGCTCATGTCGAGATTGTCGCTCGACTGGAGCGGTAACGCCGCGTCGGCTTGTCGGACCGGGACTGGGGGCATGTTCTATACGCCCGATTTTGTTAGTCTGCCGGCCGCCAAAAGAAGCAGGAGCATGAAATGGCTGAGAAAAAGGTGCCTTACCAAGTCAACGGCAGGCAGTTCGAGGGCATGATCGTCTATGACGACAGCGTCGGGGGAAAGCGGCCGGCCGTTTTCATGCAGCCAGACTGGAAGGGGGTCTGCACTGACACGATTGGACAGGCCCGTACTGTTGCCGGCAAGGATTACGTGGTGCTGATGGCCGATATGTTCGGCGCTGGGTACGGGGACAAACCAAAAGGTCCCGATCAGCTACGGGCCGGAATGTTGGCAGTACACAAGGATCGCCCCTTTACAATCGCCTGCGGCAAGGCCGCCCATGATGCGCTGCTTGCCGAAGCGAACACACTCGGCCTGATCGATACCGCAAAGAAAGTCGCAGTCGGCTACTGCGCCGGCGGCGGTTACGTTCTCGAACAGGCCCGCGACGGCCTGGATTTCAAGGCAGTCGTGGTTTTCCACGTCACAAATCCCAATCCAGTGATCGCCGGAACGCCCTGCAACATCAAAGGCCGGGTGTTGGCCGTCCACGGCGCGGCGGATCCGATCACGCCAAAGCCCATGATGGATGCATTCGAGAAAGAACTTGCCGCCGCCAAGGTTGACTGGGAGATCATGATGTTCGGCGGTGGAGTACACTCATTCTGCGATCTGACAGCGAACACAGACGCGACACGCTACGACGAAAAGCTTTGCCGCAAGTCCTACATGTTGATGCGCGATTTCTTCGCCGAGACGCTGTGAACGCACCGAGCGGCAGCGATCACACCACGTAGAGACGATCCGGCAGCATATTAGGTGAGCCATCGGGCGGCGCGTGCGCGGCAAGGACCGCGCCGCACCGTTCTATAGCGGCCACGAAACCCGACGCGATTTTGCCGTCTTGCATATGGCCGGTCAGCGCATCGATCGCCGCCTGCCATTCCGAATTATTGACTTTTTGCGCAATCCCTTCGTCCGCGACGATGCGGGCATAGTGCTCTGCTAGTGACACATAAATAAGCACGCCGCACCGATTGGTCGTTCTCGAGATACCGCGCAGGACAAACTGCTCGATCGCTGCACGATGCGCCCGCGCGCGCTTTACCGCACCCGGTACAAGCAGCAGTCGGAGCGGCATCAAGGAAAACAGGAAGCCAACGACGATAAAGACCGCAAGCTGAATCAAATAAATCTTTTGAACGCTCCACGGGGTCCAAAGGATCAGCGGCAACGGGGTGGCGAGCGCCAAGACACTCGCCCAGAGGATTGGGATGTAGACATACGCCGACGAGGCGTGGGCCAGCACACAGACGACCTGGCCGCAGGTTCGCTTTTCGGCCTCGCGGATGGCCGCCGAAACGGCCTCGTGGTCTTCCTTGCTAAGCTGCATCACCAACTCCCAGATGCTCCACCACCACCCGACGAGCCGCCGCCGCCGGAGAAACCGCTATCGGACGAACTGCTGGAGGACGAGTCACTACTGCTCCAACTCGATGAAGAACTCCCCGACGAGGACCTGTTCCGCACGAAGACTTTGCGACCATGACGCGTCACGTAATGCCCTGAAGGCCCTACCACCAATCGTGTAATGCCGAGGATAATAAGCCTTAGGATCAGCGCCACAGCGAGAAATCCAAGGATTGGCAGCGCCGCATTCAAAGCGCCCGGCTCGTCAGTACGCAACAACGACTGCCGCTGCGGTTGCGGCTGCCAGTCGGCGGTGTCTCCGCTGAGCACACTGATGATGCCGTCAACGCCATGCTCGATACCGCCGGAAAAGTCTCCGGTCTTGAAGCTTGGAATGATGGCAGTCGAAATGATCACGGACGAGAGCGCGTCTGTCAGCGTGCCTTCCAGGCCGTAGCCAACTTCGATGCGAACCTTGTGTTCGTTCGGAGCAACCAGCAGCAGGACGCCATTGTTTTTTTGCGCCTGACCGAGTGCCCAGGCGCGGAATAGCTGGTTCGCGTACGTCTCGATATCACTGCCTTCGAGCGATTTGACCGTGGCGACGACAAGCTGGGTGCCCGACTTCTGCTCGAGTGCTTCCGATTTCGCGGCGATGTCGGACTGACTTTCATCCGACATCACACCTGCCTGATCGACCACTCGGCTGGTCAAAGCTGGGAAGTCAAAAGCGTGCGCAAATATGCAGCTAGCGAAAAGGAAAGCCCAAGCTGCCGGGAATGCGAAGGCTATCCGCATCACCAGCCGCCCGAAGCTCCTCCGCCGCCGGATGAGCCTCCACCGCCAGAAAACCCGCCACCGAAACCGCCTCCCCCGCCACCCCAACTGGAGCCGCCGTAGGGAATGAAAACCGGGCCGCCGCCGCGGCGCGCCATGCCACCGGGACCGCCTGAATTGCGATTGACGTACCAGATAATAAAAATGAACAGCAGGATAAAAAGGAAAGGAAAGAGCTGGTCAAAATCTGCGGATGAATCGTCCTGACGCACATTGACCTTTGGCTGCCAGTCGGCGGCATCACCATTGAGGATGCTGATGATGCCGTCAACGCCGCGTTCTATTCCACCGGAGAAATCTCCAGTCTTGAAACGAGGGACGATCGCGCTCGAAATAACGACGGAAGAAAGCGCATCCGTCAGCGTGCCTTCAAGACCGTAGCCGACCTCAATGCGGACCTTGTGCTCGTTCGGCGCTACCAAAAGCAGCACGCCATTGTTTTTCTGCGCCTGGCCAAGCTTCCAGGCGCGAAACAGTTCGTTTGCGTAAGTCTCGATATCGCCGCCCTGCAGCGATTTTACCGTCGCGACGACGAGTTGAATTCCGGATTTGTCTTCAAGGTCTTTGAGCTTTGCTTCGACGGCGGTACGGCTATCCGCCGACATCACGCCGGCCTGATCGACCACACGCCCGGTCAGTTGCGGAAAGTCTAATGCGAAAGCAACCGTCACGAGGCAGCAGACGAAGGCTACGCCTCGGGCAAGCGCCATCATGTCGATTCTCGCTCGATCAGAATTTGACCTGCGGCGGCGTCTGCGCCGTATCCGCTGCAGCGAACTCCGCCATCGGCTTTTCACCAGAGAACGCGGTCTTGGCCCAGATCACCGTCGGAAAAGTGCGCAATGCCGTATTATAGGCGCGAACCGCGTCGATGTAGTCGCGCCGGGCCACCGCAATGCGGTTCTCCGTGCCCTCGAGCTGAGACTGCAGTGCCAGGAAGTTGGCATTGGATTTCAGGTCGGGATAATTCTCGGTAACCGCCAACAGGCGGCCGAGCACGCCGGTCAACTGGTTTTGAGCGTCCTGAAACGCCTTGAGCTTAGCTGGATCTGACAGGTCAGAGGCATTGACCTGGATTTGTGTCGCCTTGGCGCGTGCTTCGACGACCGCAGTGAGCACGCTCTTCTCTTGCGCGGCGTAGCCCTGCACGGTGGCGACGAGGTTCGGGATAAGGTCTGAACGTCGCTGGTACTGATTCTGCACATCCGACCAGCGCGCCTTGGCCTGTTCCTGCAGCGTCGGAATGGTGTTGTACCCGCAGGCCGACAGCGTCAGCCCTAGCATGACCACGGCTAAGATCACGCGGACACGCGAAAACAGATTTGTCATTTCGCCCTCCCAGAATACCGCCGCGTAAGCTGCGGATCGCTGAACCTTCGACCTACTCCGTTCCGACAATCTCGATGCCAAAACCGGACAACCCGACATAAGTGGTGTGGCGTGATGATGTCATGAGCCGGATTGATTTGACGCCAAGATCCCTCAGAATCTGCGCACCAAGCCCAATCTCGCGCCATTGCCGCGTGCGCGCCTCATTCGAAGCCGTATCGGCGTTAGGTATCGAAACAACCGGCACACCCGCGGTCCCATCACGCAGCAGCACCATGACACCTCGGCCTTCTTCCTTGAATTTGGCCAGTGCCCGATGGACGGGCTTTGCGCCGCCAAAGACGTCGGAAATGATGTCGGCGCGGTGCAAGCGTGTCAGCACGTTCTTACCGTCGCCGATACGACCATAAACGAAGGCCATGTGATAGACCGGATCGAACGGGGTCAGAAACGCATAGCCTGTCAGCGTTCCGATTTCTGATTCGACCGGAAATTCTCCGACGCGCTCGATCAGTTTGTCGCGTGCTTGCCGGTAAGCAATCAGTTCGGCGATTGAAACGCGCAGGAGCTTGTGGCGCTCCGCGAATGCCGCAAGCTCAGGCCCGCGCATCACCGTGCCGTCGTCGTTCATCAATTCCGAAAGCACGCCAACGGGAGGCACTCCGGCGAGCCGGCAAAAATCAACGCAAGCTTCCGTATGCCCGGAGCGCATCAGCACGCCGCCCGCTTTCGCAACGAGCGGGAATACGTGACCCGGGCGCACGAAGTCGGACGCCCCGCTATTGCCGTTGGCGAGCGCACGCACCGTATTGGTGCGTTCCTCGGCGGAAATGCCGGTGGTCAAGCCATGCCGAACGTCGACCGAAACGGTGAAAGCGGTGCCGAGCGGCGCATCGTTAAGCGCCACCATCGGATCGAGGTGCAGGCGGCGCGCTTCATCAAGCGAAAGCGGAGCACAAACGATGCCCGATGTGTTCCGGATGATGAACGCCATCTTTTCCGGCGTGCACAGGCTCGCAGCGACGAAGAGATCGCCTTCGTTCTCGCGATCGTCGTCATCAGCCACAATGATGATTTCACCGCGCGCAAATGCGGCGACAGCATTTTCGATACGTTGGTGAGCGTCTTCCATTCGATACTTTCGTTAGCGCCGGGATGGCGCAAAGGGCCAAGACGGGGTTTCGCCGACCTGGCCGCGCTGGCGCAAATAATGATCCGCAATCACGCACGCCACCATCGCCTCTCCGATCGGCACTGCACGAATGCCCACGCAAGGGTCATGACGGCCCTTGGTCGAGATTTCGGTCTCGTGACCGTAGCGGTCGACAGTGCGGCGCGGATTGAGGATCGATGAAGTCGGCTTGACCGCAAACCGCGCTACCACCGGCTGCCCAGTCGAAATGCCGCCGAGTATGCCGCCGGCATTGTTGGAGAGGAACAGCGGTTTGCCGTCATTACCCATGCGCATTTCGTCGCCATTCGCTTCGCCGGACAACTCTGCCGCGGCGAAGCCTGCGCCGATTTCAACACCTTTCACGGCATTGATGCTCATGAGTGCTGCGGCAAGATCACCGTCGAGCTTGCCGTAAATCGGCGCACCAAGGCCTGGCGGGACGCCTTCGGCAACCACTTCGATCACTGCGCCGATGGACGAGCCGCTCTTGCGCACACCATCGAGATACTCCTCGTAGAAGGCGGCCTGCTTCGCATCAGGGCAGAAGAAGGCGTTGCGTTCGACCTCTGTCCAGTCCCAGCGCGTCCGATCGATCCGGTGTGGCCCCATTTGAACCAGCGCGCCACGAACCTGCAGACCGGGCACGATCTTGCGTGCGATCGCACCGGCCGCAACCCGCGTCGCCGTCTCCCGGGCTGATTGGCGTCCGCCGCCGCGATAATCCCGCAAGCCGTATTTCGCATCATAGGCGTAATCGGCGTGACCGGGACGGTACTTGTCCTTGATCTCGGTATAGTCGCGCGAACGCTGATCAACATTGTCGATGAGCAGCGCGATTGGCGTCCCGGTCGTCACTTGTGCTCCGGTCGCCTCGTCGGCAAACACCCCAGAAAGAATTCTGACGGCATCAGGCTCTTGCCGTTGCGTCGTGAACCGCGATTGGCCGGGCCTGCGGCGATCGAGGTAGGGCTGGATATCGGCTTCGGTGAGCGGGATGCGTGGCGGGCAACCGTCAACCACACAGCCAATGGCCGGCCCGTGGCTCTCGCCAAAGGTCGTCACACGCAGCAAATGTCCGAACGAATTGAACGACATGGCAATCGACGTAGCCCGCGTGGACAAACGGGTCAAATCCGCGCTCAAAAGCGTCGTTTAACCCCGCATCCCTTGCCGGGTGCGAAGCCTCCGCAGCCGCAGCAAAAAGCCAACGGCTTCTTCATCGCGACTGCAAAGCCTTGTTGAATAATCAAGCCAGACTTTACGCCAAACCTCAGGCCGCATTCATTCCACGTTCATGTCGCTGAACAGCAATTAATGGCAAGCTGAATATCCGTTAACCTACGGAAAAATAAAGACTATTTTTGATATTTAAGTTGCGCATAACATGCCTCTATGGCATCGTCTTGGCTGGTAAGGGGAACTAAGGCCCGAGGGGACCGGGACAACCGTCCGCGAAGCTTGAACTCAGCCTTGCCATTGGTTCAACCCGCATCAAGGAAACTCACAATGGCCATGAAGAAGAAGAAAGCGAAGAAGAAGTCGAAGTAAATGACGTTTGCGCGGCCTCGTATTGGGGCAGCGCCGTCAGCTTTGGATTTCGCGAAGCGCCTTAAATGGTAGCTTCGTCAAGCGGCCGAACCAAGGTTCGGCCGCTTTTGTTTTGGCCAATTGCCCATTCGCCGCCCAAAATCCATCCCCACCTTGGAAGGGCTAATCTAAGCGTCAGGCGTAGCGCGTCATGGCGCCACCAGAAAACACATAGACCACGCCCTGCGCGATCTCGGCGTGGGTCGCTTTCTCCTCTGGCATGATGTGGAAGTTCGCCATTAGCGAACGCCCCACGCCGCCGTGCGCAATAACGACCGTATCGCGGGTCAAAGTGGCGTACCATTCGGCCACACGTTTTGCGACCTGACGATAGGACTCGCCGCCCGGCGGCGTGAAATCCCATTTCTCGCGCTCTCGCCGCTCCAGCACACCCGGCTCGTGCGCTTCGACCTCCGGCAGCGTGAGCCCTTCCCACGCGCCATAAGAAATTTCCATCAACCTGTCGTCGGTTTCATAGGCTTGCGGATCGAGACCCAGCGTCCTGCGAACAATTTCCATGGTTTCGCGCGCTCGATTCAGCGGGCTCGACACATAGGAAAAATCGGACGCGCGAAACCGATCGCGTTCGAACAGATCGCAAAGAAGCTCACCGCTCGCTACAGCCTGCTGGCGGCCGAGCGCATTCAGACTTGTTTGATATTGCCCTTGCAAGCGATGTGCGGCGTTGAAATCGGTTTCGCCGTGACGGGCGAAATAGAGCACCGGCACCTATTCCTCTTTGCCGACTGAGATATCAGGCGCGTCGGGATGCTTCATGCCGACAATGTGATAGCCGGCATCAACATGATGCACCTCGCCAGTGACGCCCCGCGACATGTCGGAAAGCAGGTACGCGCCTGCTTCTCCTACTTCTTCTATCGTGACACTGCGCCTTAGCGGTGCGTTGTATTCATTCCATTTCAGGATGTACCGAAAGTCACCGATGCCGGACGCGGCCAGCGTTTTGATCGGGCCCGACGAAATAGCGTTGACGCGAATATTCTTCACGCCGAGATCGGCGGCAAGATAACGCACTGACGCTTCGAGCGCGGATTTAGCGACCCCCATCACGTTGTAATGCGGCATCCATTTTTCCGACCCGTAATAGGTCAGTGTCAGCATCGAGCCGCCATTCGGCATCATCTTCTCGGCACGCTGCGCGATCGCGGTGAATGAATAGCAGCTGATCAGCATGGTCTTGGCAAAATTGTCGGCCGTGGTGTCGACATAGCGGCCGTCAAGCTGCTCTTTGTCGGAAAACGCTATGGCGTGGACCAGGAAGTCGATCGCGCCCCAAGCGGACTTCAACGCGGCGAATACCGAATCGATGCTTGCCGGCTCGGTCACGTCGCAGTCGCCAACCAAGATCCCGCCGACCTCCTGGGCCAGCGGTTCGACCCGTTTTTTCAGCGCGTCTCCCTGATAGGTAAATGCCAGCTCTGCGCCATGCCCCCGGCAGGCCTTGGCGATACCCCAGGCAAGCGAGCGATGGTTCGCGACCCCCATGATCAGGCCGCGTTTGCCGCGCATAAGGCCCGAGTTTTCCGGCATTTAACTGACCTCGCTCGGCCGCTTCTCCCCGAGGGCCACCTATGGCATAGGCCCGTGGCCGCCAGCAAGCATAGGCCTGTACAGAGGGTGCCTATCCCTTACCGGAATAGTCAAAGCGCATTGGGGTTTTGATCAAGGTCACCGCCACAAAATCGAGGGCGCATGCTTGAGTGAGTTCCGGCAACTAATCCAGGCTACCATCCCGGCGTTGCGGCGTTACGCCCGTGCGCTGACCCGGGATGCCGAAACCGCCGACGATATCGTACAGGATACGCTGGTCCGGGCACTGCGCTCCGAACACCTATTTCACGGCGGCGACGTACGGGCCTGGCTCTACACGATCTTGACCAATCTTAATCGCAACCGGCTCCGGTCGATCTCGCGCCGCCCGACGCTGACACCGATCAAAGACAGCGATGCGGCCATGGCCGGACCTGATACCGGCACTCGCGATATCGCCAACGCGCTCGACGATCCCTCGCCGAGGAACAACGTACGGCGCTGCTTCTCGTTGTGCTCGAAGGACTGACCTATCGTGAGGTCGCTGAGGTGCAGGGCGTCCCGATTGGAACGGTCATGTCGCGGCTGGCCCGCGCCCGCATGCAAATAAAAGCCCATCTCGCCGGCGAGCGCCCGGCGCTGCGCCGCGTGAAATGAAGAGAGCGAAAGATGATTGACCATCTCAACGTTAGCGAAGATGAGCTTCACGCTTATGTCGACGGCGAACTTCCGGCCGAGCGACGCGGTGCAGTCGAAAACTGGCTGAACGCGCATCCGGAAGACGCGGCCAGGGTCGCTGCCTGGCGCAAGCAGGCAGAGCTCCTTCAGGCTCGCTACGGCGCCGTCGCCGATGAAAAGGTTCCGCCTCGCCTCGACATCACGCGCATGACGCGCCGCTATCGCGTTTCCTGGATCGCCGCAGCTGCCGCAGCCGCGCTGATCATGTTCGTCGCTGGCGGTTTCGTCGGCTGGGTTGTGCGTGGCGTTGAAATCTCCTCGTCTTCAGACCTCCAACGCTTCACCGCGGACGCACTCGAAGCCTACCGGCTCTACGTGGTCGAGGTCAGACACCCGGTCGAAGTACCGGGCGACCAGCGGCCACATCTGGTCGAATGGCTATCGAAACGGCTCGGCTCGCCGATACTCCCGCCACAACTTGAAAAGATGGGACTGAAACTTGTCGGCGGCCGGCTATTGCCGGGGCCGACCGGGGCGACAGCGTTCTTCATGTACGAAGGGCCGTCCGGCGAACGCTTCACGCTCTATTGCGGTCACACAAACGATCGTGAAACGGCCCTCCGTTATACGGCAGGCGATCAGAACGCGGCCTATTACTGGGTCGATCAGAACTTCGCTTATGTCCTGAGCGGCCCCGCTGAGCATGACAAGCTGCGCGATATCGCCCAGGCCGCCTACGAGCAGATCGACGCACGGCAACAGCGCGGCGGGTGAACGAGACGGCTCTCACGCGACTGTCATATATCGCCCATATGAAAACGAGCGCGGCTGCGAAAAACGGCCGCGTCTTTTGCTGGGTCATACGTCGCGGCCGCGGTGCTGGACTTTAGCCAAACCTTGGGCGCGACGCTGAGAGCGGGAAAAAGCCCATGTCCTCCATTCCACAAATCTGGATTTGGTTCGGTATTGCATTTTGCGTCATCCATTCCGGATTATTCGCCGGTCTAAATCTCGCGATCTTCAGTCTCAGCCCGTTGCGTCTTCAGATCGAACTCGACGGCGGCAATACCGATGCGGGGCGGGTGCTTGATCTGCGCAAAACTTCAAATCAGGTTTTGGCGAGCATCATCTGGGGAAATGTCAGTATCAATGTGCTTGCTGACTCTTCTCTCGGACTCGGTATTGACCGGCGTCAGCGCGTTTCTGTTCTCCGCCATCGTTATTACGCTGCTCGGCGAGATCGTTCCACAAGCGTACTTCTCGCGTAATGCGCTGCGGATGACGGTATTCTTTCTTCCATTCGTAGAATTCTACCGTTTCATTCTCTATCCGTTGGCAAAGCCGACGGCGCTGTTGCTCGATTGGTGGTTGGGAGATGAAGGCATCACTTATCTTCGCGAACGCGACATCCGCTCGCTGATTGCACGTAGCGCAACGAGCGGCGGCGATGTCGGCCCTGTGGAAGCAACCGGCGCCCGCAACTTTCTCGACTTGGACGACGTTCTCGTAACTGACGAGGGTGAGCCAATAGATGCGCAAAGCATCATCAGCCTCCCTCAGGTCGACAACAAATGCATACTCCCGCAGTTCAATCGATCCCCGGACGATCCCTTCCTCCGGCAAGTCGACGCCTCGGGCAAGAAATGGGTGATCGTCACCAATCTCCAGGGCGAGCCTATATTCGTTCTCGACTTCTCATTATTTCCTGCGTGACGCGCTGTTCAATCAGCTCGAAGCAACGCCCAACGTTTATTGGCATCGTCCGATCATCGTGCAAAATATGCAGACACGGCTTGGCGAGGTGATCGGACGCATGACCGTCGCGCCGGAACGGCCGGACGATGACGTCATTCACCACGACATGATCCTGGTCTGGGGTGCTCAGCGGCGGATCATCACCGGCTCGGACCTTTTGGGACGACTGCTTCGAGGGATCGCGACCGTGGAAAAATCGGCGGCGGCGACGCAAGCCGTCACTTCAGAGGCAGGTCCTCCGGCCGCAACGGCGGTGCTGGCCGCAGCGTCACAGCAGACACAGGTCTAGCGGACTCACATCGCTTTGCGCGGATCGTAGGGCTTATCGCCCTGCCACTTCTTCATCAGCGCTTCGAGCTCAGGATCGGATTTCTCCGGCAGCACGATCCGCACCGTGGCGAGCAAGTCACCGCGGCCGGCCTTGGCCGGGAAGCCTTTGCCCTTAAGACGAAACGTGCGCCCGCTCGACGTCCACGGCGGAATCGCGATCTCGACCGGCTTGTCCAGGGTGGGCACACGCACCTTCGCCCCCAACGCGGCTTCGTAGAGCGTGATCGGCAATTCGAGCCTCACGTCGGCAACATCGAGGGTAAAGACCGGATGCGGCGCGATGTTGACGGTAATCAGCAAATCGCCTGGACCAGACTGGCCGGCCATGCCCTGCCCTTTCAGGCGAATATTCTGGCCGTTCATAATCCCGACTGGAATCTTTACGTCGACATCCTTGCCATTCGGCAGACGCAGACGCTGGGTAGCGCCGTTAGCCGCATCGACCAGCGATACTGACATTTCGGCGTGCACGTCGGCACCGGCACCAAAATCTTCCGGCTCAAAGTTCGAACGTGCGCCGGTCCCGGCTCGCCTGCCGAACGCGTCCCGCAAGATATCTTCAAAACCGCCGCCGAAACCGCCGCCGGCTGAGCCTGCCCCGCCACCGGCACGTCCACGACGTGTGGTCCTGGTGAACCCTTCAGGACCAAAATTGAAGCTCTCAAAGTTCGAATCCGGATTAGAGCCAGCGCCCGGCCCTGCTCCGCCGCCACCGAAGCCTTGAAAACCCTGGAAGCGCGGCTTGCCCTCGGCGTCTATTTCACCGCGATCGAACGCCTTGCGCTTATCTTCGTCCGCGAGAAGCTCGTTGGCAGCGTTAAGTTCGGCGAAGCGGTCTGCTGCCTTGGGATCGTTCTTGTTGGCGTCCGGATGCAGCTTCTTGGCGCGCCGCCGGTAGGCGCTCTTGATGTCGTTCGCACTTGCCTTGCGATCGACCCCCAAAACTTCGTAGGGATCACGCATCCCCAATCAACTCCGCTCCTTTTTGGCCGGCCCCGCCGCCCACTAAAACCCAAATGTGGGGTGAAAATCGCCGCCACGCAATGTGACCGCGAATTGGCGTATCGCAAAGGCGATGATAGCCGGTCAGCCCTGCTTGAGCGGCTTGAGACTTCTGACTTCCCAACTGCCCTGATCGGTGCGGCAGGCGGAGCCTTCCAGCCAATCCTGAGAGTCGCCGCGGACGTAACTGGCCAGGAACCCGCGGCAGGACTGGCCGTCTTCGACATGGGCGCTGGCAAGCGGTGTGATATTGCCGCCCGCGCCCGTATTCGGATTCTGCCAGGGCACGCTGGAGTCCTTGCCGCCATGGGCAAGCACGTCGGAGGCGACGGCGCGCGCATAAGCCAAATCGTTTTCCGAAGGGGCTGATGTTTCCTTGATGCGACGGGCCTGGTCGGCGGAACGGCTAATCGAGCCAGTATGATCGGCGTCGGCTTCGTCCTGGGCCAAAAGCGAATGCATCTGAAACGAGCAGCCGCCGGCTGCCAACCCGCAAATCAAGGCCGCTACGCCGGGCAGGCAGCGCCAACATAGGCGCGGCGAGCCTGTTCCCCTATATAGAGGCCGGCAGCTCGTCTGCCGGTCACGCCACGCGACCACTGGGATACCCCGTCGATGTCCGACGCAGCGCCGATAGAACACCTGATCGGGTTAACGGGCGGTGACTTCACCGAAGCTGACGAGCCGGTGAGGCTCTTTGCGTCCTGGTTCGCCGAGGCTAAGCGCGCGGAACCGGTCAACCCCGATGCCATGGCGCTGGCGACCGTTGGCCCGGACGGTATGCCCAATGCGCGTATGGTGCTGATGAAAGGCTTCGATGAGCGCGGTTTCGTCTTTTATACCAATGTGGACAGCATCAAGGGGCACGAGCTTGAGGGCGCGCCGAGAGCCGCGCTGACATTTTACTGGAAGTCGTTGCAGCGCCAGGTTCGCTCGCGCGGAACGGTGGAACCGGTTTCGAAGGAAGAGGCCGACGCCTATTTCGCGAGCCGGTCGCGCATGGCGCAAATCGGTGCGTGGTCAAGCAAGCAATCCTCGCCGCTGGAAAGCCGTCTGGCGTTCGAGAAGGCGATCGCACTCAACACCGCGAAGTTCGGCGTCGGTTCCGTACCAAGGCCGCCATTCTGGTCCGGTTATCGCGTTGTGCCGCGGGAAATCGAATTCTGGCAGGAGCGATTGTACCGTTTGCACGACCGCATTGTTTTTACGCGCGAGAGCCCAGGAGCGCCCTGGACCAAGACGCGCCTCTATCCGTGAGATAAAACAGGTAGCCATGGCGACCAGCAATCAACCGCGCCGCACGTTGCTCCTAACCGGGGCAAGCCGAGGTATTGGGCACGCGACAGTGAAGCGGTTCTCCGCCGCAGGTTGGCGCGTGATCACCTGCTCCCGGCATCCTTTCCCGGAAAACTGCCCGTGGGAGGCCGGACCTGAAGATCACATCCAGGTCGATCTTTCCGATCCGCTAAACACTGAGGAAGCAATCGCAGAGACCAAGCGCCGGCTGCACGGCGAGTTGCATGCACTGGTCAACAACGCCGCGATCTCGCCGAAGGCCGTCGGCGGCAAGCGGCTTGGCTCGATCGAGACCTCGCGCGACGACTGGCATCACATCTTCCAGGTAAATTTTTTCGCCCCTATCATGCTGGCGCGCGGTCTGCTGGATGAGCTCAGCGCTGCCAAGGGCTCGGTCGTCAACGTCACTTCGATTGCAGGCTCCCGCGTACATCCTTTCGCCGGCACGGCCTATTCGACATCGAAGGCAGCGCTCGCCGCGCTGACGCGCGAAATGGCGGCCGACTTCGGTTCTCGCGGCGTGCGCGTCAACGCCATTGCTCCGGGCGAGATCGACACCGCCATGCTTTCGCCCGGGACGGAAAAGATTGTCGAGAACATCCCGATGCACAGGCTTGGCACACCCGACGAAGTGGCAAAGATCATCTACGTGCTGTGCACGGAGACCGCTTCATACGTCAACGGCGCCGAGATCCATATCAACGGCGGCCAGCACGTCTAGAGGAGCGAAGTTGTTTTAGATTGAACCGATCGTCGCTCTAGCATTTTGTTTGAGCATGATCTTTTCGGAAAACCGGCGTCCACTTTTCCGGATCATGTTCGGCGCATCAACTCAAGCTGATTAAATTACGCGGGTATTGAGTATCCGGTCGCTGGCGGCGATCCGCGCCGATCCGTTTTGCGCCAGCTCCGCTTTTGCTGCCGCAAGATCGGCCGGCGTCCGGACCGATTGCTCTTCCAGCATCCATTGATACGAGAAGCTGTAGACGAAGGCGCTGCGCGCGTAGCGCATTTGCGAGTATCGCATCAGCCGTTCCTCGACAGTGCCGCCGCCGGTCAACATTTCGCGGGCAAGCACGTAGCCATCTTCTGCCGCCATCGCGGCGCCCTGCGTCAGATGTGGCGGCGAGGTATGCGCGGCATCGCCCCCAATCGCGACACGGCCGCGAAACCACGGCCAAGGCAACAGGATCGGTTCGATCGGGCTGTAGACAATATCGGAACTGGCATCGAGCGAAGCCGAGACTTCAGCGACATAGCTGCCGTATTGCGCCAAACGCTCTTTGAACAGCGTCGCATAATCCTCGCGCTTGAAGACTGCATCTGGCGCTTCAGCGCGAATGTGAAACAAGTACATCAGTTCGTTGCTGAGCGGCATCGCGCCGGTCTTGCTGCCGATACCCTGCAAAAACTCCATGCCGCGCACGAAGTCCGGACGTGGCACCTGCACGCGCCACGCACCGTAGCCGGATGGACGCGGCGCGAACGCTGTTCCAACCAAATACTCCCGGGTCGTCGAGCGAATGCCGTCGAAGCCCACGAGCAAATCAAAGGTCTCGGTACGTCCGTCGGAGAACACCGCCGAGACCTGATCCACGTCTTCCAGGATTTTGCTCACCGTCAGGCCGGTACGCACTTCGATGCCGGCACGCTCGGCCGCGCCGAGCAGAATCTCATGCAGGCGCAAGCGGGACAATGCGCAGAATGCAGGTATCTTGTCGTCGCCGAGCAGGAACTTGTGATCGACAATCAGCTCACGCTGCGGGCCGAAGATGTACATCCGGTCGTAACTGAAGCCGGTCGCTAAAAGCTCTGGCAGCACACCGAGCGCGTCGTAAACACGAAGCGCGTTGGCGGGCTGGCCAAGCCCCACACCCGGCACATCGAAAGCCGGCCGCCGTTCGATCAGCACAACCTCGACCCCGCGTTGCGCGAATGCGGCGGCGGTTGTCAAACCGCCTACGCCACCTCCAACGACCAGAACGCGACGAATATCGCTCATGCTACCGCGCGGTTTGACAGACTTTTCGACACTAGCGAGTATCAAAATCTGCCGCAAAGGACACGGTCGTCATGCAGATCAAGATCCGCCGGACCTTCACGATGATCGAGGAACGACGGGAAGAGGCCGGGCACGTGTCCAATCTGCCACTCCGCCGTGTTGCGGCGGTGGCTATCGTGGAAAATCCGTACGCCGGACGCTACGTTGATGACCTCAAGTCGATGATCGATGGCAGCGTCACGCTTGGCAAGGAGTTGGGCAGTCTTGCGCTATTGGCTTTTGGCGACCAAGAGGTCCAGAGTTACGGCAAAGGCGGCATTGTCGGGGTCAACGGCGAACAGGAACACGCCAACGCACTGCTGACGACGGCTTTCGCCAACCCAATCCGCGATCTGCTTGGCGGCGGCGACGCCTGGATTTCATCATTCACCAAGAAAGGCGGGCCGGGCACGCCAATCGATATTCCAATGAACCACAAGGACGACGTTTATGTCCGCTCTCACTATGATGGCATGTCGCTGGTACTGCCGGACGCACCAATGCCCGATGAGATCGCGGTGATCTTTTGTCTGGCCAACCGCGGACGACTCAACGCGCGTGTCGGTGGGCTAACCCACGAAGAAGTCGTGACGCGCAAAGCCGCGAAGCGATCCTGACGCCATGAAGATCGCAATTTTCAACATCGCGAAGATTCTGTCCGGCGACATCGCCACGCCAGTTGTGCCCGGTGACACCATCATCACTAATGACGGCAAGATCGTCTCGATCGGTTCAGGCGCAGCCCCGGATTGCGACGTCGCGATCGATGCCGGCGGCATGATGGCGATGCCGGGCCTGATCGACTCCCATGTCCACATTACATTCGGGGACTACACGCCGCGGCAGAAGACCGTCGGCTTTCTCGAAAGCTACATCCACGGTGGCGTGACCACCTGCATCAGCGCATCCGAGGTTCACGTACCCGGCCGTCCGCGCGATCCCGCCGGCGTGAAGGCGCTGGCGATCGCCGCACGCAAATCGTTCGAACACTATCGCCCGGGCGGCATGCGGGTTCATGCCGGTTCCATCATCCTTGAGCCCAACTTGACCGAAGCGGATTTTTCGGAGCTGGAAAAGCAGGGTGTGTGGCTTGCCAAGGCCGGCTTCGGTGCGTTCGCGACGCCTTACGAATACGCACCGTATGTCGCAATGGCGCGACAGCACGGCATGGTCTCGATGGTGCACACCGGCGGCTCCTCAATTCCCGGCTCGACGGGAATTTGGGCCGACCACGTGCTCAAAATGCAGCCTGACGTGTCCTATCACGTCAACGGCGGACCGATCGCCATGCCGGACGCCGATTTCCCGCGCATGGTCAATGAAAGCCGGATCGCGATGCAGATTTGCACCGCGGGCAATCTGCGCACGGCGCTGCTGGTCGCGAAATTGCTGAAAGCCGCCGATCAGGAGGAACGCCTGCTGATTGCCACGGATACGCCAACCGGCACCGGCGTTATGCCGCTCGGCATGCTTTACACCATGAGCCACCTCGCCGCGCTTGCGGATGTTCCGCCGGAGATCACGGTGGCGATGGCAACCGGAAACAACGCCAAAATCTACCGGCTCAACAGCGGAATGCTCGCGCCGGGCCGCGATGCCGATATTGCACTGGTCGATGCCTGCCTCGGCGGCTCGCAGAATGATGCGCTATCAGCACTTCGGAACGGTGACATCATGGGCGTCGGCGCGGTGATCACCGACGGCGTGCCACGTTTTGTCGGCAGAAGCCGCAATACGCCGGAGACCATGAGAAAGGTGCAAGTGGCCCACTCGCGCGTACCGCAAACTTTCTCAGGCGAGGCGCACTAAATCGCTCTACGAGTTCAGCGCACAGTCAGCGCATTGGTCTCTTCCAGTTTTTTGAGATCTTCTTTCAGAATCTCGCGAGAAACTTTGCCAAGCCGATTGCGGGGAATTTGTTTAACCTGAAAGATGCGATCGGGCACATATTGTGGCGTCGACTCCCGATAAAACTCGTAAAGCTTACTCACTTCGATTTCGCCGCCGTCTCGAGTAGATCACCGCCATCCAGATTTGCTCAATGCCAATGGCGTCGAGAATTCCGACAACCGCCGCATCGCCAATGGCTGGATGCTTCTTAATGATCTCTTCGATGGCGTCCGGAGCGACTTTCGTGCCGCCGCGGTTGATGATTTCGTTGGTGCGGCCTTTGATCACCAACATACCGTTGCGAAAAACGATGCCCTCATCACCTGGATAGAACCAGTCATTATTCTCGACTTGATACCCTTCGCTTTCCGACTTTACGTATTGATGTCCCTGTCCCATCGCGCGCAGACGGATCTGACCTTCCTTGCCGTATTCGAGCGGCTTGTTCTGCTCGTCCACGACTTCGACATCGATCCAGGGCGTTATGATGCCAACGGCCCTGTCCATGCCGTAGACAAGTTCGGAGGGCGTATAGGCTACCGTGCCGCCTTCGGTCGATCCATAGCCGCAAAAAAGAAGATTGCAGACGAGCAGCCGGATCCGCGCGATCAGAGGTGCATAGGCAACACTGCCGCCGATATGGATTGAGCGCAGCGAATCAAGACGGCGGAAGTCTGCCTCCTGACCCTTGACGATATCCGAAATCTGATGGGTCGATGCCACAAGCACTTCGGCGCGATGAGATAGAATCAACAGGCGTGCCGTGCCGTCAAATGCAAAACAAATGGTGCGACCGAGCCAAAGCGTCGTGATTGCGAAGCTGTAGCCGTAATTTGTGGACAGGCCCGGCGTGCAAACGATGCGATCCCAGCCAGGTGTACTGGTGCTGATCGAATATGAAATCAGCCGCTCTTGTACCGCCTCATAGCTCAGTGCGATGATTTTGGGTGTGCCGGTCGTGCCTGACGAAAGAATAAGGCGGCAAGTGCTGTGCGGGTCGGCCTGCTGCGCCAGGTTGGGACCAATCATCGTCGGCGGTTCGCCGTTGAACCAGGATTCGTCCACGACGATCATCCGCGCCGCAGTGCCGGCAATCGGCTGATTGGTCAGCAGCGCGCCGATGGCACCGTCATCGAGGAATTCTTTTTGCGGAGCGTCCAGTGAAACGGAGATCATACCGGCGCGGTGAAGCGCACAGATGAGCGTCACGTGCCCAATCGCGTTCAAGATGTGAACACCGACCCGATCGCCCGGTTTGAGACCTTGCGCCCGCAGTTGCTGCCCGACCGCCAGTATTCCGCGCCGCAGCATGCCGTACGTGAGCGTTGCTTCACTGGTGATGACCGCCGGCTTCTCCGGATTGGCCGCAGCGTGAAAAAAAATCATGTCGACGAAGTCGATCATCGGAGCTTCGGCACTTGAGGCATTGACGGAGTGTGGAGGAAGCTTCTCGCGAACTTCGAGACCAATTTCAATCGATGCAACCCTCGCGCTCGGCTGGATGAACGTCCAACGCACTAAATACTATCCCAAACGGTATCCCGCTCCGCGAGAACCGTTGCGGAATTGCCACAAGCTGCCTGAATCTGCTTATTTCTCTGGGGGTTGGCCTTTTCACGTCTTAAAATTGCGGGCCCAATGTGTTTTATTCTACCTAGGAATTATGGATTTTGGATGGGCGGCTAATGAAACTTGAGTTCAAAACGGCAACCTCGACCGCGCTATTTGCGGCTGCGGCAGCAGCGGCTTCGGCGACGTCGACTGGCGCGGTGGCGGCCGATCTAGCCCTCAAGACGCCCACACCGGCTTTACCCACCTGGCAAGGGCTGTATGTTGGCGGCAGCGTCGGTGCAAGCTGGTTGAACAGCGTTCAGGACGACAGCGCCGCTTCGATTTTTGGATATTACGGCGACGGCACTCGCCAAACCGCTAGTGGCCTTGGTATTCTTGGCGGCCTGGATATCGGCTATAATTGGCAAGATCGCAATTTCGTCTACGGTGTAGAAGCCGACTTCTCTTGGGTCGCGGGCGGAAAAGCATCAACCACGAGCGTTATCTCCGGCTACAACGCAGATACGGGGAACAAGAGTTCCAGGGTTCAAGGCCTTGCTACCTTTCGCGGCCGCTTCGGCTTCGACATCGATGGTACGATGCCGTACTTGACGGCCGGTTTTGCGGAGGCCCAAGTCAGAAATAGCTACTCCATTGCATACTTAGGTGCGCCGACTACCTTCTCGAATACTACGACGTGGCAGCCAGGCATTGTCTTGGGCGGAGGCATCGAGCACCAGTTCACGAACCACTGGAGCGTCAAAGGCGAGGTGCTGTGGGTTGGCCTCAAAGATACGACGATTCCTGCTGTGCCGGGTTACGCCGCTGGAGGCAACGTCCAGTTCTCCAACAGCATGGTGATCGGTCGGGTGGGACTCAACTACAGATTCTAATCGGCTTATCGCGACAGCCAATTTGGCAAGCCCGGCGCAAGCGCCGGGCTGTTTTATTTGGAAGAGAGCTGTCGTATGCCTTTGTTGCATTTGGACGGCACCAGGCCGTGACTGCGCGTCAAATACGCCGAGTAGTAGATTTCAGCGATGCACGCCATCGACGTCATTTTCTTCCAGGCCGAGATCGCGCCGGACAAACTGGCCCTGGTCGCGCATGGATCGATTATTCCATACAACCGCTTCGTCTACGGCATCCTCTCCGCGCAACAGCGGCTGTCGGCGATCGGCGTGCAGGCCGGCCAAACCGTGGCCCTCTCGATCGCACACCCGATCGATCACATCGTGTTTGCCTGCGCACTCTACCGCATGAAGGTAGCTTCGGCGTCGATCACACAGGCCGTGGATACCTATCTCGATCGCGTACCATTCGACATGGTGTTGTCGGACAAGATCATCACTACTGTCGCCACCAAACAACCGACCGCAAAATTTCTTTTGGTTGATCCGACATGGTTTCAGGACAAGGTCGAATTACTCTCAATCAGCGCACCAGCAGCCGGCGCGGCGAATCAGACTGGATGGCGCGAGTCACTTGTCGTGGCGACCGGCCTGGCATTCCGCCCGTGATCAAGACTACCGCACAGGCGCTGGAAGAGCAGTTGATGTCTTATTGCATCAGCGCCCCAGCCAGCTGGGACCGTATGATTTCCGTAGCCGGGCTGCAAACCAACACCGGCTTTATTCAGGTATTGTCGGCCCTTTGGCTTGGACGAAGCGTCTGCCTGGCAGACCTTCCGAACGCGCGAGGCCTGTCCAATCTTTACAAACACGATTATCTGGTCGTCGGCACCGAAGACGTCGAAAGCCTGCTTCGATTGCAAGAAGTCGAGTTCGAGGCAATGAAAGGGTTGCGCGCCGCCTGTTTCGAAGGCCGCGCCAACTCTGCTTCGACGATGAAGCGCGGCCTCGCCACTATCTCTTCAAACCTGCTAGTCCGTTACGTCCATCCGGAGGCCGGCATCGTCGCTTACGGAGACGCCGCCAGATTTCGCGATATCGATGGAGCGGCGGGCTTTGTCGCGCCCTGGGCGGATGTCCGGATCGTCGATGAGACTGGCGCAGCACTGCCAGCCGGGAAGGAAGGTGATCTGCGCTTTCGGAGGCGGGACCGGCTCGTGCCGAAAGGCTCGGAAACGGCCGAAAAGAGTGACGCAGAAGCGCTGCGGGCCGACGACTGGATCAATCTGCGCCAACGGGGCAAGATTTCAGCCAATAATCTCCTCGTCATAACCGGCGCCGCCGCCTGACTGGTGCGATATGGGTATTAAACGCCGCGACGTGTTCAAACGCATGCTTGCCGGAGGCGCGGGTTTGGTCACGATCAGGATGCCAGCCGTGATGGCGCAAACTCCGGCGGTCAGAATCGGACTGCTCACCGTGACCAGCGGGCCGCTCGCCGGGGGCGGCTACCAGATGAACCAGGGCATCAACGCCTATTTGAAGGAGAGAAACAACACGCTTGGCGGCCGCAAAGTCGAACTGTTGACTGCGGACACCGGTGGAAATCCGCAGACTGCCAAAACAAAATTGATCGAACTGGTCGAGCGCGACCATGCTGGCATTATACTCGGTCCTTTCGCGGCGTTCGAGCTGCTCGCGATTTCCGATTATATCCGTGAAAAGCAAATTCCACTGATCACCACCGCGACAGCCGAGGACATCACCCAGCGCGCAACAAATCCGTGGATTGTGCGGACCTCATCAAGCTCCGGCCAGGCGCCGCACGCGATGGCGGACTATTGCTTCAGGGAACTAAAGCTGAAGACCATGGCGACGATAGCCAACGATTTTGCGTTCGGACACGAACAGTGCGCCGGCTTTCAGCGCGTCTTCGAGGATGAAGGCGGCAAGATCGTGCAAAAGCTTTGGCCGCCGATAGTGACTCCGGACTTCCTTCCTTACATCGCACAGTTCAAGGACATCGACGGCATTTTCAACGGCTTGGGGGGCAGCAGTCCGGTCCGCTTTCTAAAAACTTATGAATCGGTCGGCGCAAATTTCACGATGAGCGGCGGTTGGAGCCTGCTCGACGAGCCGCTGCTGAAGAGTCTGGGCGACGAAGCCTTGGGAATTTACACCGCCCACTGGTACACGCCGAGCTATGACAGCCCGAGCAACAAGCGTTTCGTCGCCACGATGCATGAGGACTACAATGAGTTGCCGGGAGGGGGCGCCGCAGGAATGTATGTGGCCGGCCAAGTTATTGACGCTGCACTGCAGAAAACCGGCGGCAACATCGATAACAAATCCGCGTTTATGGATGCGGTCCGCGAAGTCGATTTGACCGACACGCCACGCGGTCGTTTTCATTTCGATAAATACGGTAACGCGGTGGGTCCAATTTTCATCCGCAAATGCGAACGGCGGGACGGCAAGCTCGTCAACGTCGTGATCAAGACCTACCCTGACGTCAGCCAGTTCTGGACCTACGATCCGGGTGCGTTTTTGTCGAATCCCGTCTACTCACGCGATTATCCACCGCTGAAATTCCAATAGTCGCAATCGCTTCTACTGCGGTTTCAGCGATACAAAAAATCGACCATCGCGGTTTCGGCGAGCACCGCTTCGGGAATGCTGTGGCGTTTCGAACGCGCTTGCTCTTCCGCCGTCTGGGTCGCCTGCAGATAGGCGCCAAGGTGCCGGGCGCGCTCGATGATCCGATTGCCGACCGGCAACCGCTCGGCTTCGAATTGGCGCAAACCCGACTCGACATCATCCCCATCAAGCGCCTGCGCCAAGGCCGCGGCATCGTCCGCCGCCTTCGAGACTCCGGCTCCGACATGCGGCCGCGCCACAAAAGCTGCATCGCCGACGATGGCGATACGGCCAAACGCAAGCCGCGGGCTCGCCAGATCGTAAATAGGTTGCAGGAGCGGCTCGTCGATCAGCCGCACGATGGCGCGGAATTGCGGCGCCAGGAGCCGCTCGGCCGCCCCGCGCATCGCAGCAACCGGTTCCTTGCGAATGAGCGGCGGCGGGATCGAGATCGAATGCGTGACGCCGGCATCGTCAGTCAGCAGCTCCCGTAATTCAGTTGTCTCATCCGCCGGCCGATACCAGATCACATTATAGCGGCGATGGCCCGGGCGAGCCCATCGTCCGGTCCGGCAACCGGATAGCCGAGGCATTGCTCGCCCGGCGGCAGGCAGAAAGTCATCTGCTCGAATTGCTCGCGATGGATAGCCGGCGGGATCGCGTTCTCAGCCAGCAATCCGCGCCAGGCAATATAACCAGCGTAGAGATGCCCTATTTCGGGCAGGCATTGCTGCCGCACCGTCGAACGCAAGCCATCGGCGCCAACGAGCACGCTGGCCTCTATTGTGCGGCCGTCGCTGAGGCGAGCGGTAACGCCCTGCGCGTCTTGTTCGAAGACATCGAGACCGACACCGCGGTGATAGTGCTCCGGCGGGAACGCATCGCGCAGCACGCGATAAGCGCGCTCCCATGACGTGAAAATTTGCGGGCATTCACTCTCGGCAATCACTTGCCCCGAGCGATCAAGGATTTTCCGCTTCGACATCGGCAAACCGAGGCCGCGCGTATCGATCCCAATCGCTTTCAGGTGCGCGATCAGCTCGGGTTGCGCCACGATCCCGGCGCCGCGGCCGGCAAGCTCGCTGCCCACACGCTCGAAAATGTCGACGGCCCAGCCACGCTGGCGGAGCATGATGCCGGCTAACAGCCCGCTCATCGAGCCGCCGATGATCAGCACGCGGCGTTGCGACACCATGCCAAAATCCCGCTATTTCCCAACCCGGAAAGGTTTTCTATATTGTCACAATAATAAACCGGAGGAACGCTATGGCCCTGAGTATGCTGGAGAAGTCCACCGACCACGCCGACAGGTCGGCATGGCCAGCTGCGATCATGGCGGAGTTCGAGCGGGAAAAGCTCAACAATAACGGCTGTGTCGGCTCCACGCTGCTTTCGGAAAACGACAAGGTGCGGGTCTGGATCATCCGCCTCGCCCCTGGCGAGCGAATCGGCTTCCATCGCCATGTGCTCAACTATTTCTGGACCTCGGTGTCGGGCGGGCGCGGCCGGCAGCATCTGATGGACAACACTACGGTCGAATACAGCTATCAGCCGGGTGAGACCCGCCACGAGACCTACGGCCACGGCGAGTACAAGGTCCACGACCTGGAAAACCTCGGCGACAAGGAGATGGTCTTTATGACCATCGAATTCCTCGACAGCGCCAATAAGCCACTCGTTATTCCGAATAAGGTTCGCGCCGCGGCCTGACGCACGGCGCCGTACGTCGACGCCACCGGGGGGTGGCGTCTGGACACTGAGACGGTGCGTTCTTGCACACTCACGTGGGGATGAGTGGCCGAGTAATGTTTGATCTGTTCATCAACGCTGTCATATCGGGCATCCTGATTGGCGGCTTTTACGCAGCAGTGACCTCAGGCGTGTCACTGTCGTTTGGTATTCTCGACATCGTCAACATTGCGCACCCGGCTTTCATCATTCTCGGGTCTTATGTTGCCTACATCTTCAACGCCAAATTCGGTCTCGATCCGATTCTCACCGCCATCATCATGACGCCGGCATTCTTTTTGCTCGGCGCCGGAATTTATCAGGTCTATTATCTGTCGTTCGAAAAGCGTGGCCAGGAATTGCTGCGCGGCCTCGCCTTCTTCTTCGGCCTTCTGTTCATCACTGAAGTCACGCTGGTGCTCTATTTCGGCGTCGATTATCGCTACGTCGAAGCATGGTATATCGGCCCGACTTGGCACTTAGGCACGATCGGTATCCCACTCCGGATCATGGTGCCGTGCGTGGTATCGCTGCTTATGATCGCAGTGCTGCAACTGATCCTGACGCGCACCTTCGTCGGCCGCGCCATTATGGCCGTTGCTCAAGACCCGTTCGCCTTGCGCCTCATGGCGATCGATCCAATCCGCATCAAGCGGATTGCTTTTGGCCTATCGATTGCGACGGCATCGCTCGCGGGCGCATTCCTGATCATCATACAGCCGGTCGAGCCATCTGTCGGCCGGCAATATATCGGCCGCGTTTTTGCGATCTGCGTTTTGGGCGGCATGAACAGCCTGCCCGGTACGGTGATTGCAGCAATGCTGATCGGCATCGTCGAAAGCCTCACCGCGACCTTCTACGGGCCATCCTGGGCGCCCGCAGTATCGTTCGGATTCCTGTTGCTCACGCTGGCGGTACGGCCAGCCGGTCTATTGGGGCGGTGACCGTGCGCACATCGGTTTTTTTCATCGTCTGTCTTGTCGTCGCCGCCGCGGTGTTCGGTGGCGCGATCGCGATCGGCAACGACTACGTATTCTTCGCCGGCTATGTAGTGCTGCAATACATCATCCTCTCGACCGCGTGGAACATCCTCGGCGGTTATTGCGGCTACGTGAATTTCGGCACGGCGGCTTTCTTCGCGCTCGGCGCCTATTCGACAGTGGCGCTCTACAAACTGATGACGGACAGCGACTTTTTCCTGCCGCTGCCTGTGCTGATCGTTATTGGCGGCGCGGTATCAGGCGTTGTCGGCCTCGGAATGGGCTATCTGACGCTCCGGCTGCGCGGTGCGTTCTTCGCCATCGCAACGCTCGCGCTTGCTGTCGTGCTGCAAACGCTGGTGGTGAACTGGGACTACGTCGGCGGCTCGCGCGGCGCCTACATTTTGCGGCCCGAAACTGTGCCGTTCATCGGCTCCTACATAAAGTATCTGTTTCTGCTCATGCTCCTGCTCTCGGTCGTGGCGCTCACCGTCGCTCGCCTGATCGAACACTCGCGGCTCGGCTACGGTTTCGCGACGATCCGCGATGACGAACTGGCCGCGGAAGCTGCCGGCGTGCCGACGTTGAAGCTGAAACTGATCGCCACGACAATTTCCGGCGTGCTGATGGGAATGGCCGGCGCGCCGTTTCCCTACTACATCGGCTACCTGCAACCGGATTCGACTTTCGGGCTCGATTACGCGGTCAATTCGATCGCCATGCCCCTGGTCGGCGGCACAACGAGCTGGCTCGGCCCGCTGATCGGCGCCATCTTGCTCGGCTCACTGCAACAAATCGCGACGGTGACCATCTCCTCCGCTGTCAATCTGCTTGTGGTGGGGGTGATCCTCGTCGTGTTCGTGATCCTGGCGCCGAACGGCATTATCGGGCTGGTGCACACTTATTGGCAGCACAAACCCGAGGACTTTGTCGGTCGTCGCAAGGTCGAGCCGGAATCGCCGGAGGCGGCACCATGACCGACCTCCTGACCATCGAAAATCTCGGCAAGCGCTTCGGTGGCTTCGTTGCCCTGGAAAATATTTCGCTGTCAGTCACGCCCGGCGAGCGTCTTGGCCTGATCGGCCCGAACGGCTCCGGCAAAAGCACACTGGTGAACTGCATCTGCGGCACGCTACGCAACGAGCAAGGCTCCGTGCATTTCGACGGCCGCGCCATCAACGGCCTTGCGGCCCACCAGCGGACGCATCTTGGTCTGGCCCGCAGCTTTCAATTGCCGCGGCCGTTTCTAAGCCTGAACCTGGTCGACAATATCCGCATCCCCCTGCTCTACACCGCAGGAGCGCGCGGCACCCGGCGTTCGGCTGGCGATATCGAGACACGCTGTGTCGATCTGTTGCGCGAGGTCGGGCTCGACGCCAAGGCACGCCGGATGCCGAAGGATTTGACACAGGTTGAAATGCGCAAGCTCGAGCTTGCGCGCGCCATGGCCTCTGAGCCGAAGCTGCTGATCGCCGACGAAGCGATGGCGGGACTGACCCATTCGGAGGTCGAGGACATTTTGGCGCTGCTGGTGCGGCTGAACGAACAAGGTGTCACTGTCATCCTGATCGAGCACATCATGCGCGCAGTGATGAGTTTTTCACGGCGCATCATCGTCCTTGTTTCGGGGAAGAAGATCGCAGACGGATTGCCCGACGATGTGATGCGCAATCCGGAAGTCGAGAAGGCGTATCTTGGCCAGTAGTCTCACCATTGCCAACATTTACGCCGCTTACGGCGCGGTGCGCGTCATCGAGGACGTGTCGATCAAGGTCGATGCCGGCGAGACGGTGACGCTGCTCGGCACCAACGGTAACGGCAAATCGACGCTGATGAAGTGCATCATGGGCATCGTGCGGCCGAGTGCGGGCTCGATCGTTGCCGAGATCGACGGCATCCACCACGATCTTGTCGGCCGCACCACGGAAGAAATCGTCGACCTCGGTATCGCGATGGTGCCGGAGGGCCGGCGGCTGTTTCCAAAGCTGACCGTCGAGGAAAATCTCCTCCTCGGCGCCTACCGCCCCACAGCACGCGCGCAGCTTAAGCGCAACTACGAGGTCTGCTGCGAAACATTTCCGCGGCTTGCCGAACGACGCACGCCAGCTCGCCGGCTCGTTGTCCGGCGGCGAGCAGCAGATGCTGGCGCTCGGCCGGGCTCTCATGCTGGCGCCGAAGATGCTGCTGGTCGACGAACCGTCGGTCGGGCTCGCACCGATCCTGGTCAGCCGCACCATCGATGCCATCGCCGAGATGAAAGAGCGCTATCAGCTCACCGTGCTGATGGCGGAGCAGAATTTCACCCAGGCGATCAGGATCGCCAATCGCGGCTATGTCATCGTCCACGGCAAGATCGCCTTCGAAGGCCGCTCGACCGACGAACTCAACAACAACGATTTGATCAAGAAATTCTATTTGGGCCTCTGATCGCGCGGCGCTCTGTCGGCGCCGAAGGCAGCCTCAACAAGTGCCGAATTGCGCCCGATGCCTCGGCATGTGATCTGGCGCCATGCTCGACGGAAAGCTCGTTTTTATAGGCGCCGTATTCGCTCTCGCAGGTCTGATTAAAGGCGTTATCGGCCTCGGTCTGCCGACGGTGTCCATGGGCCTACTGGCGATTGTCATGCCGCCGCTTGAGGCTGCGGCAATTCTGGTGTTGCCCTCGTTCCTCACTAACGTCTGGCAGATGGTCGGCGGGCCTTCCCTTCCCGCGACGGCACGCCGGCTGTGGCCCACGCTGCTCGCGGCATGTCTCGGCACCTGGGCGGGCGCCGGGCTGATGGTCGGTCCCTATGCTAAATACGGCAGCGTTCTTTTAGGCGTAGCCCTGATCGCCTACGCACTCACCGGGTTTCGCCCAAAACCGTTTACAATTAGAGCGAGTTGGGAAATCTGGCTCGGGCCGCTGACCGGCGCGATCACCGGCCTTATCACCGCAGCGACCGGCGTGTTCGTGATCCCTTCGGTGCCATACTTGCAGGCGCTCACCCTTGGTAAGGAAGAACTGATCCAGGCGCTCGGGCTGACCTTCACCGTCTCGACAGTCGCACTTGCGGTCAATATCGCTTTCGCCGGCGCTCTTAACTTCGGCGCGGCCGAACCTACTATGGTCGCGCTGGTGATGGCTTTTGCCGGTATGTGGGCGGGACAAGCGCTGCGCTCGCGCCTATCGCCGGAGATTTTCCGGCGCTGCTTCTTTGCAGGGCTGCTGCTGTTGGGGGTCTATCTCGCGGTCGACGCGATATGGTGACGCAGCACTCACTTCACCGGAAAATCGAAAAAGGTGTCCGGGAACGGTTCGTGGCGCAACGTAAAGTGCCACCATTCCTTGTTATACGGACGGAAGCCGCGGCGGCTCATGGCGTTGGCAAGCAGCATGCGGTTGGAATGGGCCTCCGCACTGATACTTGGATCGGCGGGCCACGATTTCGGACTGAAGAAATCGAATGGCGTACCCATGTCGAGCTCTTTCCCGTCATCGCGCGCCAGTGTCAGATCCGTCGTCGAGCCGCGCGAATGGCCCGAACGGGACGCGATATAACCGCTACCGAACAGCGTGCGTTTGTCGACGTTGGGATAGAATTCGGCCTTCATTTTCTGGTCGTTGATGTCCCGCGCCCAGCGCACGAAATTCGCCACCGCACGCGTCGGCCGGTAGCAATCAAACACCTTGATGTGAATCCCTTGGGGGGCAAGGTCGCGCGCGACCTGCGCCAGTGCCTCGGCGGCAGGACGAGCCAACAGGCACTGCGGCGCTTCGTAACCGTCAATCGGGCGGCCAACAAAATTATGCGATCCGGCATAGCGGATGTCCGCCATCAATCCGGGAACAGCCGAAGCCGCGTCAACGAAGTCGCTTGGACGGTCCTGTGCCTGTGTCGCTTGCGCACAGAGGACAGCAAATAGCCCCAGGAAAATCGCGTATTTCCTCATCAACGCGAACACGCGTTCACTTCGACGGTGACATGGGAGAGTCCGGCAAGATCGTTGAGCCGCTGCTTATAGACCGCCGGCGCTTGCGGCACGTCCGACACAACGGACGCGATCACCGCAGAATGGCCGGGCCCTAATCGCCAGACATGGAGGCCGTGTGTCCACCGCGTGATCGAATGTGAGTGCATGATTCGATGGCCCTATTGTTGAGGACATTCCGACACCCATTGCCCTTCCAGCGTGTTTCGCGAATCGACCATCGGCGTACCGGCCATCTCCGCCTTGGTGTGGATAACACCGCTGTAGTGGTGCGGATCGTCAAAGCTGAACTCGCCGGTGAGCTCCATGTCGAGCTGACCCTTGCAGACCAGCCGCCATGTCAGCTTACCGCCGGAAAGGTTGCGTTCGATCGATCCGCAAACCGAATTGATCGTCCCGGCGACCGGAGAAAATGTCGTGGCGAGGTCCGCAGTCTGCTCAGGGGTAAGGCATTTAGTGCTTTCGTGGGGCGGGCCGATGACGCCGCCGGTCTCGGTGCGGGTGATGACGCGCCAAAGTCCGGGGGCGATCCCGTCGGCAAAAGCGGTCCCATTCACGAACGCCAAAGCCGAAACCAGCAGAGCAATCCGAAAATTCACAACTTTCAGTCCTTCCCGGCGCGCAATGGCGGCTTCGATTACGGCCTTATTGCGAAAACCTGCCCCTTGTTAACGACTCGGTAACCATAAACCCGGCACATTTTGCCTGGGAGGCGTATGCGTTTCCACCTCACTCTAAGGGGTAGCCTTGGAAGCGAGCGCCGCACAAATCATCCGCGCCGGTGGCCTATCAGCCGCCGCGCACAGCTTTGAACCGCACGACCGACGGAAGCGATCGACCGGCATGACCGACGCAACATCGGCGCAGGGCGGAGAGACGGCCCTGTCGCGGCTCGTCGACCTCGGCACAATGCTGCGGCGGAGCGACATCGGGCTCGCCGTCGGCATGATGGCGATCCTCGTCATCCTGATCCTGCCGCTGCCGCCGGTACTGCTCGATTTCGCGCTCGCCATCTCGATCACCTTCTCGGTGCTGATCCTGATGACATCGCTGTTCATCCAGACGCCGCTGGAGTTTTCCGCTTTCCCGACGGTGCTGCTTATTTCGACAATGTTGCGGCTTGCCCTCAACCTCGCGTCGACGCGCCTCATCCTCGCCCGCGGCCACGAAGGCACAGCCGCCGCCGGCCACGTCATCGAGGCGTTCGGCAACTTCGTGATGGGCGGCAACTTCGTCATCGGCATCATCGTGTTCACGATCCTTGTCATCGTGAACTTCGTGGTCATCACCAAAGGTTCCGGGCGCATCGCTGAAGTTGCGGCGCGCTTCCATTTGGACGCCATGCCCGGCAAGCAGATGGCGATCGACGCCGACATGTCCGCCGGACTGATCGACGAAAAGGAAGCGCGGCGGCGGCGCAAGGCGCTCGAAGACGAATCCGGCTTCTTCGGCGCCATGGACGGCGCCTCGAAATTCGTACGCGGCGATGCCATCGCCGGCCTGCTCGTCGTGATGATCAATGTCATCGGCGGCATGGTGATCGGCATCCTCCAGCAAGGACTGTCGTTTGGCGATGCAGCCCACGCCTACACCCTGCTGACTGTCGGCGACGGGCTGGTGACGCAAATCCCGGCGCTGATCGTCTCGACCGCCGCCGGCCTGCTGGTCTCGAAGGCCGGCGTCGCCGGAGCCGCCGACAAGGCGTTGCTTAGCCAGCTTTCCGGTTACCCGAAGGCGCTCGGCATGTCGGCCGCAGTCATGCTGGTGATGGCGCTGTTGCCTGGTATTCCGATGCTGCCATTCATGATCCTGGGCGGCGGGGCCGGAAGCCTCGCTTATGTTATCGACCGCCGCAATAAAGTGGCCGTGGCTGACGAAGCGAAGAAAACCGAGACAGCCAAAACCGCCGCGCCTGCCGAAGAACCGGTCACGGCATCGCTCAAGATCGACGATCTCAAGATCGAACTCGGCTATGCGCTGCTGCCGCTGGTCAATGCACCGGATGGTTCCGACCGCTTGACCGAGCAGATCAAGGCGCTGCGCCGATCTCTAGCGATCGAGATGGGCTTCGTGATGCCGGCTGTACGTATCCTCGACAACGTGCAGCTCGACGCCAACAGCTACGTGATCAAGATCAAGGAAGTCGAGGGCGGCACCGGTAAAGTGTGGCACGGCCAGTACATGGTAATGGACCCCGCCGGCAATCAGGTGACCTTGCCCGGCGTCCACACCACGGAACCGACCTTCGGCTTGCCGGCAACCTGGATCGATGCGGCGTTGAAGGAAGAAGCGTCGGTGAAAGGCTACACCGTCGTCGATGCCGCGACTGTACTGGCGACGCATCTGACCGAACTAATCAAGACCAACATGTCAGAGCTGTTGTCTTACGGCGAAGTACAGAAACTGATCAAGGAATTGCCCAAGGAACAGGGCGAGCTGATCAAGGATATCGTGCCATCGCTGATCACGATCTCCGGTATCCAGCGCGTATTGCAAATGCTGCTTGCCGAACGCGTCTCGATCCGCGATCTCGGCACCATCCTCGAAGGGATTGCCGACGGCCTCGGCTCAACCCGCAACCCGGCAATGCTGGCGGAACACGTGCGGGCGCGGCTGGCGCGCCAGCTTTGTGCCCAGCATATGAGCGCCAATGGGCTGCTCCCAATCATCGCGCTCACTGCGAAATGGGAGCAGGCGTTCGCGGAATCGATCGTCGGTCAAGGCGATGATCGCAGTCTCGCAATGCAACCGTCCCAACTCACCGAATTCATCAATGCGGTGCGCGAAAAATTCGAGCATGCGGCCCATGAAGGCGAGGCTCCGGTGCTGGTTACCTCGCCCGCCATTCGGCCGTTCGTGCGCGGCATTATCGAACGCTTCCGCGCACAAACCAGCGTGCTGGCGCAAACGGAAATTCACCCGCGCGTGCGACTCAAGACTGTCGGCAGTATTTGAAACGGTTATGCCCGCATGGCGCGGGCATAACAAAGCGGCTTGTTAAGGCGCGACCGCCAGGCCTTTGACGTGATGCTTTTCGATCAGACCAGCCACAAAACCCGACTTCTTTACTTCTTCGACAAACTCGCTCAGGAATTTCGCGCCAGCAGTATTGGGCTTCGCCGTGCCGATCGCTTGCTGCACCGTCATGAAATTGCCGGGCAGGATCTTGCTGCCTGGCAGCTTTTCCACGTCAGTCAGCAACTGCGGCCGTAGCGCGGCATAGGCTTCGAGCTTCTCGTTGACGAATTGATCGAACGGACCTTCCGCGGAGTCGGAGCGCAGCAGCGTTGCCTGCTTGATGTTACGCTCAAGCCAGAGATCGTAGGCGGCACCGCGCCGGACGGTGATCCGGTTTCCAGAGCGATCGACTTCGGCGATGGAGGAAATCGTCGAACCGTTCGGCACCAGATAAGTCGCCTCGATCTCGCAATAAGCATTCGTGAAGGTGATTTTTTCGGCCCGCTGCGGCTCGGCTCCAATCAAGCCGATGTCCCAGCTATTGGTGCCGGCAGCATCGGCAAGCTTGGACGGCCGGTCGAACTGAACGTATTTGACGGGTACGCCAAGCCGGCGCGCGATTTCGGCTGCCATGTCGGGCGAAACGCCCTGCGGATCGCCTGATGCGGTCTTGCCGGTTACCAGCAGGAAATTGCTCATGTTGATACCGGCGCGCAGAACGCCGGTCGGCGCGAGTTCGGATGTTAGTTGGCTCATCATTTCACTCCCTTAAGCCCTTCATCGACTGCAATTACCAGCTAAAACCCGCACTCCCGCCTCAGGGAGACGGAACAGTTACACCTTTGAGAACTACTGCCCATCGTTGCATTTCCGCTGTCAGATAGCGCGCGTGAGCGTCCGCGTTGGCGCGATCCGCCGACACGGGTGCACTGCCAACATTTTTGAGGTCGGCCAGGAAGTTCGGATCGGTGACGACATCGTGAAGCTTATCGCGCAACTCCGTCAAGATTGCCGGGGGCGTGCCTTTGGGAGCGTAGAGCGCCGTCCAGTTCACCATGTCGAAACCGGTCATGCCCTGCTCGGCAAGAGTGGGCACATCCGGAAGCTGAGAGAATCGCTCGGTGCTGGTCACGCCGAACGCTTTGACCGAGCCCGCTTTGATATAGGGTGTTGCGGTAGCGACCAAATCGCAAAGCAGGTCGACTTGACCGCCCAATAGATCTGTCATCGCTTGCGACGTGCCCCGATAGGGCACGGAGGTTATGTCCAGCTTAAGCGCGTTCATGAACAGGACGGCGCACAGATAGGACGCCCCGCCGGTGCCGGTATTGGCGAAAGACAGCTTCGCCTGGTTCGCCCGCAACATCGACACGAACTCGGCAAACGTCGTCGCCGGAAATTTGGGGCCGGTCAGCACGACATTCGGTTGATAGGCGACAAGACCCAAATCGTCGAAGTCCTTGATCGGATCGTAGTCAAGCTTTGGGTAAAGCGCCGGGCTGATCGCCATGCTGATATTCTGGAACAACACCGTGTAGCCGTCCGGCGCACTCCTGGCGACGTGCGCGGAACCGAGATTGCCACCGGCGCCGCCGATATTCTCAACTATGATCGGCAGTTTCGCACTCAGATGCTTGGCAAGGATGCGGCCGACGACGTCCGCCGGCCCGCCGGCCGCGAAAGGGACAATCATCGTGATCGGATGCGTAGGATAGGTCTGCGCGCCAGCCGAAGGCGCCTGCGCGAAAGCGGCCGCGGCCGCTAAGGCCACGAAAATTCCCATTCGCAGCGGACGCGTCATGATGCTTTTCCAACCGTCATTTGTTATTGATCCGATTAGGAATAAGAGTGGTCTTCTCATTCAGTTGACCGGCCCGCGCGCTCTGTCCGCGTAGAGCGGAACGTTGGCCGGGACGAAAGCCTGAAGGAGCTTTCGAGGCATGTCCTACGATGTGATCGTGGTGGGAGGAGGCTGTGCGGCCCTTTGTGCCGCATTGTCCGCGTCGGAACAAGGTGCCCGCGTCATCGTCCTGGAACGCGCGCCACGAGAGCGCCGCGGCGGCAACAGCATGTTCGCAACCGGCGGTTTCCGCATCGTGCATCATGGCGTCGAGGACATACGAAAGATTGTTCCCGATCTTTCCGAAGAGGATATCGCGCGCACCGATTTCGGCGAATACAGCGTCGAACAGTATTTCGAGGATCTCGGCCGCGTTACGCAGTATCTCAGCGATCCGGATCTCGCCGACACGTTGATCAAAAACAGTACCGCGACGGTATGCTGGCTCCGCGATCATGGCATTCGCTTTCTACCCAATTACGGTCGGCAGGCCTACAAGGTGGATGGTCGCTTCAAGTTCTTCGGCGGCGCCGTAATTTTCGCCAATGGCGGAGGCACCGGTTTGATGGAAGCGCAATACCGGAATCTGGAAAAAGCCGGGGTTGCGATTCGCTACAACGCCCGGGCGACGAGCCTCATCCGCGAAGATGGCCGCATCGCCGGCGTACGTTTCGATGTTGCGGGACGGGAAGACGCCGTCGCCGCGCCAGCGGTCGTGCTCGCCAGCGGCGGCTTCGAGGCAAACCGCGAATGGCGCACCCGCTATCTCGGGCCCGGCTGGGAGATGGCGAAAGTTCGCGGCACCCGGTACAACACCGGCGACGGTATTCGCATGGCGCTCGACGTTGGCGCGCAGCCATTCGGTCAATGGTCAGGATGCCATTCGGTTGCTTGGGGTCGCAACGCCGGCGAATTCGGCGACGTTGAAGCGCCGCATGTCGGATTTCGTCACAGCTATCCATTCGGCATCGTCGTCAATCAGGACGGCAAGCGATTCCTCGACGAAGGCGCCGATTTCCGCGGTTACACCTACGCAAAATACGGTCGTATCATCCTGCAACAGCCGGGAAGCTTCGCCTGGCAAGTGTTCGACGCGCAAGTCAAACACTTGCTGCGCGATGAGTACGGGATGCGAGGAACGGCGAAGGTGCAAGCGGACACGTTGGAGCAGCTCGTGACGCGGATGCAGGACGTCGATGCAAACGGATTCCTCGCGACGATGCGCGAATATAATGCCGCCGTAAGGCGCGACGTCGCTTTCGACCCGAACGTCAAGGACGGCCGCAGGACAATCGGGCTCGATGTCGACAAAACCAACTGGGCCAATCCGATCGAAGTACCGCCGTTCGAGGCGTATGCCGTCAGTTGCGGCGTGACGTTCACATTCGGCGGCGTGAAGATCGATACAGCCGCCCGGGTGCTTGATATCGACGATGCGGCGCTGCCAGGACTGTTTGCCGCTGGCGAACTGGTTGGCGGCCTGTTTTATTTCAACTATCCGGGCGCCACCGGACTGACCTCATCGGCCGTATTCGGCCGCATCGCCGGCCGCGAGGCAGCCGGTTATGCGCTGACGACTAAAGCGCACTAACTGACCGTGCAGCCTATTCAGGCCGAGGGTTCCAGTTCCATCCAATTCCGGGTTCTGCCGGCGTCAGGCACGCTCTCACTCGGAACCAAGCCCCCAATCAATCGTTATCACGAGACTTCACCGTTCGGTGAAGTCCTATTTGGCCTGTGAATCCGAGTACCTAGTTAGTTAGCGTTGGATGAACTTTTTACCCCAGCAGCCCCCACTAATGGGCAGAAACTGGGAGGTCGCAATGAACCATTCGATGTACAGCGCCGACCGTGGAACGCACCTGAAGATCGTGGTGCTCGGTTTGCTTTGCGCGACTGCAGTCGCCGTGATCGGCATTTTCGCCCATGTCGGCGATCTTGATCTTGGCACTACCGCATTGGTCAAAGCCGGTCAGCCGACTGCGATGAGCAGCAGGCTGACACCGACCATTCGATAGTTGCTGGCTATTAGTTTGTACTCTGACTCTACGTGCCCGGCCTCGCGCCGGGCACACGCGTTTTAGCTGATCCGGAAAAGTGGGAACAGTTTTCCGAAAGATCATGCTCATGAGAGCGACATTTACTCGCTTCGCAGGATTCGTCAGGTGCGCGGCGCTGTCGGCACCGACTCGACGATATTGCCAGTGAACAGCACCGGTCCGGTCGGCACGCCACTTGGCGAACCACCAGCGGGCTCAAGCGATACGGCGTAGCTCGCAGTGCGAAGCGTCGCCAGATCGAAATTGCCCGGGATCGGTCGCTGGGTGAATTCGTCATTGCCAACCACACCCAGTGACTTCGGCGCAGACGCGCCTTTCGCGGTAAGCCAAAGCTCGTAGCTTCTTCCTTGTTCGGGGGCTGCCGAGACCCGGCGCACGATCAATGTGCGGCTTTGCTGATCGACCGTGAGCAGGAAAGCAGGGCTGGTTGGATCCTGCTGCAAGACGCCCACAAGCCGGGCCGGGAGTTGCCCGGGCGCCTGTGCAATCTGCTGTTCCGCCCCACGGCCGCGAAGCCCAATGAGACCAGGATAAAATTGCGAAGCAGCCACGTAAATCACCAGCAGCGCAGCTATGGCCTGCATGACGATCGCTACACCGCGCCATTTCTTAAGGCGGCGGCTCAGCTGCACAACGTTGGCACCGCCGTCAGCGGCCGCAAATCGATCGGCACTGAACGGCGTCAAGCCACTCGCCTGTCCGGCTTCCGGCTCACCCAGCGATTTTGCCAGCGAAGCCGTTATCGAATCCGAGACCCCGTCAGGCAGAGCAGGTGTTGTTGTCGCCTCTTCCTTCGGCGCTTGGCCAATCACCGAAAGCGGCGCTTCGTCGGCCATAAAAGAGGGAGTGTCCGCCGGTGGTATATGAGCAACGGCATCTGCTGACACGGACGACGCCGCGCTCGCCGCCGGAATGTAACCGATTTCCTTGCTGATTTTTTCCCAAACCGACGGCGGCGGGTCGACTGCTTCGACCATGACATTGAGTTCGCCAAGCCGGCGTTCCCAAACGCGAACGGAGTCGGCAAATCCCGGATCAATCGCGAGCAACGCCTCGGCATGCTCACGTTCGTCGCCGGAAAGCGTGCCGAGAACGTATTCGGCGGCAAGGGCATCTTGGGCTTCGTCGTACATCACGGAACCAGTCCTATTTTTCTTGAGCCGTTATTTTCCCATACACTCGCGGACGTCGAGGAGGCTGCGGCGTAGCCATGTCTTTATCGTGTTCACCGGGATATCGAGCTTGGTCGAAAGCTGCTCGCGGCTCCAGCCGCTGTAATAGGCCAAAAGCACGATCCGCTGCTTTTCCGGATCGAGCTTGCCCAAGCAAGCGAGCAATCGCTTTAGTTCCTCGGTCATTTCCCGACGAGCGAGCGGCGCCGGCGAGTCCGACGCGACGTTTTGCGCTTCGGGCTCATCTTCAATCGATACCTCTCCGCGCTTGCGTACAATATCGATAGCGCGGTTGCGCGCCATCGCAACCATCCACGTGATCGGGCTTGCTTGCGCCGGGTCGAATTTGTCCGCCATCTTCCAGACCTTCAGGTAGGTCTCCTGCATGACCTCTTCGGCCAATTCGGGCCTTCCCAAGATACGAAGCAGGACCCCATAAAGTTTCGCCCGCGTAGCATTATAGAGCTGCTCGAATGCGGCCGTATCGCCCTTGGCGATGGCCCCAAGCAGCAAGACGAGTTCCTCCTGCATCAACATAACTGCCCCAGGCCCCGGTAATCGGTCCACGGAAAGCCGTGTCCTCTGGAAAGCTGGCCTCAACCTGGATTATCGCCGCGGAGCCGCCCGCTCGTCGAGAGCGAAACGAGGGGGTGCGATGGCATGACCGGGCCGATTTTCGACCCTGCCCGAACCGACGGCCAAAAGCATCACGCCCGGCGAAGGGCCGGGCATGACGTGTCAGGTTCGAATTTGGCCGCTTATCAGGCCGTGGCGGCGCCGCGCATACGCATCAGGGCGATGCCGTCGAGCTCGGCCTGCTCGGCGTCGTTCTCGGCTTCCCGCTCGCGCATCTGATCGCGCTCGTCGAGCAGTTCGACCTTCTTGAGATCCTCGAAGGCCTCGGCCAGCGCCAGCTTAGCGTCTTCAAGCTGGGTGCGGAGCTCGTCGGATGAGCGCTTGAGATTCTCACGGCGCCCGATCGCCGCCTTGGCATAGGTCGGATAGGCAAAATGCCCCGGGTCGTGGATTCCGGCACGATCCTGCTCGACTTTGATCTCGCGCTCGAGATCACCCGCCATGCGCTCGAACTCGGCGATCATCGTTTCGATCTGCGCAACCTTGCGCCGCTTCTCGTCGACCTGAAACTTTTTCAGGCGGATGAGCGTCTCACGAGACTTCATCGACTGTTACTCCCCCGAAGCCACAGAACCCGGACGCCGTCCTACCCTTGGCCGGCGTCCCTAATCGTCTGGATTGTGGCGCTATATCGTTAGCGTTCGGTTTCCGAACCGCTCAGGATTTCATGAAGACGGCGGTAACCATCCGGCAGGCTGGTTGCCTCTTCCTTGCCTTGAGCCAGGAAGGCCTCCAGCGGCTTATGCAGCCGAATCGCGTCATCAACCTCCGGGCTGGTTCCGGCCCGGTAAGCGCCAAGCCGGATGAGTTCTTCCATGTCGGCATAGGTCGCCATGACCTGACGGGCTCGCATAATCACAGGCAGGAAGCTCTGGTCGGCCGCCCGCGGCATGGTCCGCGATATCGACTTCAGCACATTGATCGCCGGGTACCGGCCACGCTCTGCGATGGCGCGCTCCATAACAATATGGCCGTCGAGAATCCCTCGTACCGCATCCGCAATCGGCTCATTGTGATCGTCGCCATCCACCAGAACCGTGAAAATGCCTGTAATTGTACCCTGATCGGTGCCCGGCCCTGCCCGCTCCAGCAAGGCGGGGCAGTTCGGTGAAAACCGTCGGCGTATAGCCTTTTGACGTCGGCGGCTCGCCCGCAGAAAGACCGATCTCGCGCTGCGCCATGGCAAAGCGCGTCACCGAATCCATCAGCACCAGCACGTCCTTGCCCTCATCGCGAAAGTACTCGGCAATCGCGAGCGTGACGTGCGCGGCCTGCCGGCGCATCAAGGCCGGTTCGTCGGAGGTCGAGACCACGACAACCGAGCGGGCCAAACCGACATCGCCGAGATCGTCCTGCAAGAATTCCTGCACTTCGCGGCCGCGTTCACCGATCAGCCCAATCACCGTGACATCGGCCGCCACATTGCGCGCCAGCATCGACAGCAACACCGATTTGCCGACGCCCGAACCGGAAAAGATGCCCATACGCTGCCCGCGACAGCAGGTAAGGAATGTATTGAGCGCACGGACACCCAGATCGAGCGGTGCACCAACTCGCCGGCGGGCATGGGCCAGCGGCGGCGTGTTCCGGAACGGAAAGGGCGAAGGGCCAAACAATAAAGGCCCCTTGCCATCTATCGGCTCGCCGAGCGCATTGACCACGCGGCCGAGCCAGCCACTCGAGGGGCGCACTGCCCCAGCAACCGACGTCACCAGCGCCCGGCAACCCCGCCGGACCCCTTCAAGCGGCGCAAACGGCATCAGCAACGCATTGGTGCCGGTGAAACCAACGACTTCGCAGGGAATGGGCTTGGCCTGGGTCTCTATGATCACCCGTGAACCGACAGACATGACATGGAGCGGCCCGGAGACTTCCACCATAAGCCCACGCACGCCGACGACCCTGCCGTAGATCTCAATCCCGTCTAATTCATTGATTTGTTCGGCAAGCGCTTTCATCTCCCGCCACCTCGCCGCCTTAAGACCGCAGAAATGGTTACCCAAGATGCCGCGGTCTTAACGGTGTATTTACCCGGGCCGTTAATCATCCGGTTATCGTCCTTGGGATCAAGGTCTCGCCAAGCCTACGCGAAGCGAGTCGCTTGAGTCGGTTAGAGCCGAAACTTAATTCGAAACATGAGCGGCGACTTGGCTAAAAAACCTCTGTTACGCAACATCTTACGGCGATTCGGACGAATTTGCCCAGAGAATGCTTGCGCACTGGAATTAGGTTTTGTTAACCATCGAATCGCTAGTGTCTCGAATCAGTTTGTCTCAGGGCGTTTCCAGGGGCTGCCGCCGATGCGGCGTGCCGACCTTAAGCCGTTGCGGCGAGGAAGGGGACTGGCATGCGCGTTCTACTAATTGAAGACGATAGCGCGACCGCGCAATCGATCGAGTTGATGCTCAAGTCCGAGAGCTTCAATGTGTACACGACCGATCTCGGCGAAGAAGGGATCGATCTCGGCAAAATCTACGATTACGACATCATCCTTCTCGACCTGAACCTCCCGGACATGTCCGGCTTCGAAGTCCTGCGCAGCCTGCGCGTTTCGAAGGTGAAGACGCCCATCCTGATCCTTTCGGGACTGGCCGGCATCGAGGACAAAGTCAGAGGGCTTGGTTTCGGCGCCGATGACTACATGACCAAGCCGTTCCACAAGGACGAACTGGTCGCGCGGATCCACGCCATCGTGCGGCGGTCCAAGGGTCATGCGCAGTCGGTCATCAACACCGGCGATCTCTGCGTCAACCTCGATACCAAGACCGTCGAGGTCAATAGTGCCCGTGTGCACTTGACCGGCAAGGAGTACCAGATGCTGGAACTCCTCAGCTTGCGCAAAGGCACGACGCTGACCAAGGAAATGTTCCTCAACCACCTTTACGGCGGTATGGACGAGCCGGAGCTGAAGATCATCGACGTCTTCATCTGTAAGCTCCGCAAGAAGCTCGCCAACGCCTCGAGCGGCAAGAACTACATCGAAACGGTGTGGGGCCGCGGCTACGTGCTGCGCGAGCCGAGCGAGGAAGAGGCGAAGATTCCCGCCTGAACCCTTCCGGGACCGAGACTGCAAAACCCCGGCCGAAAGGCCGGGGTTTTTGTTTGCCTATCGACCGCCGCTGACGGCGACGAGGCGCGGCGGCAGCTTTGATGCCGGAGGGCTCATCATGGCGCTGATATTCGGCACATAGAGCCCACGTTTGTCGGGGACAACCTTGAAGCTGTTGGTCAATCCAACCACAGTCTCGGCCGCACCCAGCATCAGATAACCGTCGCTTGCGGTCGAGCGCGCAAGGCGATTAAGCACGCTGATTTTCGTTTCAGTATCGAAATAGATCAGGACGTTGCGGCACAGGATCAGATCAAATCGTCCGAGCCTGGCGAAATCGGCCAGCAGATTGAGCTGCTGGTATTTGACCATCGAGCGGATATCCGGCGCGATCTGCCAAAGCTCGCCAACCTGGGTAAAATGCTTGATCAAAAGCTGGATCGGCAGGCCGCGCTGTACCTCGAACTGACTGTAGAGGCCTTGCCGCGCCTTTTCCAGAACGTCATTGCCGAGATCAGTGGCCAATAACTCGATCCGCCAGCCGGCGATCTTTTGTTGCATCTCACTCAAGCACATTGCCAACGAGTAAGGCTCCTGCCCCGTCGAGGCGGCGGCGCACCAAATGCGGATTGTGCGCACGTTGCTTCGCGCCGCGATCAGCGCCGGCATCACGGTCTGGCGGAAGTGATCGAACGGAAGCTTGTCGCGAAAGAAAAACAACTCGTGCGTCATCATCGCTTCGACCACGGCCGTCATCAGCACATCGGCGTTGCCAAGCATCAACGCGCGAACCAGTTCGCCCAGATTGGCGAAACCTGCGGAGCGGGCAACCGGCAGCAAGCGGCTCTCGACCAAGTATTGCTTGTCGGCCGACAAGACGAGACCGGAACGTTCCTTCAGACGTTTGCGTAGATAGTCGAAATCGGCCGGGGTCATGTGCGCACCCCCGAGAACAGTTGGATAATCTTCGGCCCGATCTCAGTAAGCGGCAATATCGCCGAGCAGACCCCTGCTTGAGCAACTGCACGGGGCATGCCCCATACCACACTCGAAGCCTCGTCCTGTGCAATCACGCTGCCGCCGGCTGCGGCGATATCCGCAGCGCCTCGGCAACCGTCACTCCCCATGCCGGTCAATACGACCGCAAGCGTGCTCGAGCCCCAAACCTCCGCGGCAGAGGCAAAAAGCGGATCAACGGAGGGACGGCAAAAATTGATCGGCGGATCGTCGCCAAGCACGATACGGATGCCGTTCCGGTCGCGCGCGATCCGCATATGCCGCCCGCCAGGCGCCACGTAGATGCCGCCGGCCAAGACAGGCTCGCCATCTTCCGCTTCATGGGCTCCGCGGTTGCCAATGCGCGACAAATGCTCAGCCAACACCGTCGTGAAGGTCGGCGGCATATGCTGGGTTATCAGCACCGGAGCACGGTCGATCACGGCAGGTAATTTTTGAATTATGACGGCGAGCGCCTGCGGGCCCCCCGTGGAAGAACCGATCAGGAGCGCACGCGGAACGGCTAACGAAAACGAACGCAGGGTCGGCTCATGCCCGTCCTGTTTAACCGGCGATCCGTCGCGCGCAGCACGTACCGAGATCGGGCGCTGCCGCGCTCCATGGTCATCGGTAGGCGCCAGACCTGGCGCGGTGTGGCGCGGCAGTAGTCGCCGTCGCCGCCCCAAAGTGCGAATTTTCTCGATCAGTTCGCGCCGGTATTCCGAGGACGTCGAGGCCTCCCGGCTGGTCGCGGGCTTGGGAATGTAATCGGCCGCGCCTAATGACAGTGCGCGCAAGCTTACTTCGGCGCCGCGCCGGGTAACGGCCGATGCCATGATCACAACGAGATCGCGCTTTTTCTTCAGGAGCAGCGGCAGCGCCGAGATGCCGTCAAGTTCCGGCATCTCGACGTCGAGAACGACGACGTCGGGATCGCTTTTATCGATCTGCTCGACCGCTTCACGGCCGGTACGCAGCGACGCCACGATGGTCATGTCGGGCTCGGTATCGACCCAACGCGTCACAAGGCTGCGGGCAACAACGGCATCGTCGACGACCATGACGCGGATGGCGCTGTCGGCGGCGGCCACGCGGTTTGCAGCAGCAAGGACGATACTCATGTACTCAACTTCACAACGCTGACGGTTACTTCAAACGACTAAAGCGCAAGCACAACGCTTAGATCAGCCCGACTTCCTGGAACTTCGCCTGGACGATGTCCTTGTCGAACGGCTTCATGATGTACTCATTGGCGCCGGCGTGAAGCGCCCGCGCGATGTGAGCGACATCGTTTTCGGTGGTGCAGAACACCACTTTCGGGCCATCCCCGCCGGGAAGCCGCCGCAACACCCGGAGAAAATCGTAGCCGTCCATTTTCGGCATGTTCCAGTCGAGCAGGATCGCATCGGGCAATTGCCGTTTGCAGCTTTCGATAGCCTCCTCGCCGTTCTCGGCTTCCATGATCTCGAATTCGAGACCTTCGAGGATCCGCCTTGCTACCTTGCGAATGACACTCGAGTCATCGACAACCAAACAGGTCTTCATAACCGTCCTCGCTCCACACTTCGCGGGCGTACCCGCTTGGTTTTCACCGCATCCAATTCCGTTCGGCGTAACTATTGGTCACGCCGCAGCCAGTTCATTGCCGAGATCCAGCACGCGATCGGTGTCAAGAATGACAAGAAGCTCACCGTCAAGCCGATAAACACCTGCCGAAACCCGCCCGAGGTTGCGATCGAGATTGACCGGGTTGGCTTCGAGCTCACTCTCCGAGAGTTTGAGCACCTCACCGACCGCATCGACCAGAAGGCCGAACGATTCACCTCGCAATTCAATGCCAATCGCCATCGGTCCATTGCCGCCTTCGCGGGCGCCAAGCCCGAGTCGGATGCGCAATTCGATAGCAGTGACAATGCGGCCGCGCAGATTGAGAACGCCGGCGATCTCAGGGCCGGCAAGCGGCACGCGCGTAATGCGGGATGGCTTGAAGACATCTTGAACCCGCTCGATGGGCAAACCGAACATTTGTTCAGCCGCCGAGAAGGTCACGTAGTCGCTGAGCTTGGCAGTATCGGTCATGGTCATGCGGCCCGATTAAGCTCGCCGCTTTGTTCTTTAATCGCGGCAATCAGCCCGGCGCGATCGAACTTGGCGACAAAATCGTGGAATCCGACGGCACGGCCGCGCTCAATCGCATCCGCAGAGACCATCGCGGCAAGCGCAATGATCGGAATTTCCGCGCGATCCGGCATGGCGCGAACCGCCTCCGCAAGGCCGAAACCGTCGATCTCCGGCATTTCAATGTCGGTGACGATCAGGTCGAAATCGATTGCTGGATTTTAGGGCCGTGAGAGCTTCAGCGGCGGAGGCTACTGCAACGACACGATAGCCAGCCGCCTTGATCAGTGGCGTCAGCAGTTCGCGAAAGAATATCAAGTCATCGACCAGCAACACGGCGCGACCCTGGCGTAGCGAAGCCGCATCCGGACGCCGGAACCAGTCCTCGAACGCCTGCGGCAGGAAGTGCCCGACGTCGACAATCTCCGTGGTTGCGCCTTTGATCACCGCAAATCCGAGCAGGCCCGGACGCTCGCTTGCCACCTCGATATCAAGCCGCTCCTCGACGATATCGATAATCTCATCGACGATGAGACCCATCGAACGGCCATGGTCGGAGAACACCAGGATCGGCTGCGCACCTTCTGTTTTGAGACGCGTCTCGCCGTCGATTCGCAGCAGCGGCATCAGCTGATCGCGGTACTGCACCAGACAGCGACCATCCGAGATTTCGATCTTGCGGCAATCGATCTCTTCAAGCCGAGTAATCAGCGAAAGCGGTACGGCCTTTGCCTGCTGGGAGCCTGCGCGGAATACCAGCAGCGAGACGGCATCGACGTCAGTGTCGCTCTCGTGGTTTTCAAACTCGGGTTTGTCGGTATGACCGGCGGTGACAGCGCGACCGAGAGCCTGCGCCACCCCGTTCGGATCGATGATCATGATGACCGAGCCATCGCCGAGAATCGTGGTTCCGGAGAATGTCGCGATGTGGCGTAGCCTGGATGACATGGGCTTGATGACGATTTCTTCCGTATGGAAGACGCCGTCGACGACCGCGCCAAATACCTGGTTACCGACCTGGATCACAACGACGAAACCGTTATCGCTTTTGTTTTCGCCGAGACGGAGAACGTCGTTCAAGCGTACGAGGGGCAGGAGCTTGTTGCGCAGCCGTAGCACCGGCAAATCCTTGATGCGCTCGATGCGGTGCTCGCCGCCGTTGCCGACACGCACCAGTTCCAGGACGGAAAGCTGCGGAATGGCAAAGCGCTCGCCGCCGGCCTCGACAATCAGCGCCGACACGATGGCAAGAGTAAGCGGTATCTTGATGGTGAAGGCGGTGCCGTTGCCTGGCACGGACTTCAGTTCCACCGTGCCGCCAATCTGCTCGATATTGCTGCGCACGACATCCATACCGACGCCGCGGCCGGAAATATTCGTCACCCTCGCCGCTGTCGAGAATCCGGCATTAAAGATGAAGTTACAAATTTCAGATTCCGACTTCGCCGCGAGATCAGCCTCGGTGGCAAGTCCCTTCTCCAGGGCTTTTGCCCGAATGCCGGCAAGGTCGAGGCCGCGGCCGTTGTCCGCGATCTCAATGATGATGTGACCGCCCTGATGCCACGCCGAAAGCCTGATCGTTCCCTTCGCCGGCTTGCCTGCGGCAAGCCGCGCGGCTGGCTGTTCAATGCCATGGTCAGCGCAATTGCGAACCAGATGCGTTAGCGGGTCCTTGACCAGTTCGAGGACCTGGCGGTCGAGCTCGGTGTCGGCGCCGCGCATTTCGAGCTCAATATCCTTGCCAAGCTCGGCGCATAGATCGCGCACGATGCGCGGCAGCTTCTGCCACGCATTGCCGATCGGCTGCATGCGGGTCTTCATCACGCCTTCCTGAAGTTCAGCCGTGACGTTGGACAGGCGCTGCAGCGGCACCTTGAAATCGGAATCTTCGTTACTGCGCACAATCGCGAGGAGCTGATTGCGCGTGAGCACCAGCTCCGAGACAGTCGTCATCAAATGATCGAGCGTATCGACGTTGACCCGGATCGAATGGGCCGCGAGCCGATCGCTGCGTTCCTCTTCGGGACGTTCCGGCGCGGCTTTTTCCTGCAGGTCGACTTTTTCCGGCAAGTCGGCCTGTTCCGCTTGCTCAGTCTCGGGCTCGCTTGCGCTTTCAGGCAGCGGCACTGCCGGCGGCAGGGCGTCAACTGCACCACGCCCCAAGCGGCCGAGCGTATCGATCAAATCGGCGTCGCTGCCGTTCGGCTCTTGCTGCTGGGTTTCGATTTCGTCGAGGATGTTTTTGATGCGATCGATGGTTGCGAGGATGATCGTGACAGCCTCAGCGGTCACAGGCATGCCCTCGCGGAACTTGCCCATCACGTTTTCGGCAGCATGCGCGAGGGTTTCGAGCCGCGGCAAAGCGAGGAAGCCGCAAGTGCCTTTGATGGTATGAACCAGCCGGAAAATGTTACCGAGAATTTTGCTGTTATTCGGCTCCTGCTCGAAACGGACGAGCTCGGCGTCGACCAGATTGAGACTCTCATTGGTCTCAGTCAGGAACTCCCGGAGCAGGTCGTCCATACGCGGCGCCCTCGTTACCTGCCGAGCGCCCACCGCATGGTACACGCACAGCTTGTAAGAATACTCAAGAGCGCGCGAGGCGCGCGCCCTCGTCGCCAGGCACGCGGCGCCTGATCGGACAACCTCAGTCTGTTGGCAAACGGTTTAATTTCTATTGCGGAACGCGCTCTGTGGGCCCAGTAACCGCAATAAACCGGCGGAAAACGCCCTACTACCGGGCAATAACGACCACGGCCTCGCCTTCGACGGCCGCCGAGAGGTCCAGACCGCATTCCCGGGCCAGTATGCCGGTATAGACCGGCTGGATGGCATGGGCATCGACGGCATGGCCCGAGTTGCCAGCCAGCAGCCCTACGATGGGCTCCGCAAGCCTGGCATTAAGGCCCGATGCCGAGATTCGGAATCCCTTCCCCTCACTGGCTGGGTCTACCGTGATCATGCCACCGCGCGGGATAGTCCCCACCGCAATCAACATCATGTTGAGCAGCAGCTTGACCTGATTTTTCGGCATCAATTCTCGAGGCAGGTTCCAAGTGATCTTGGTCTTGTCATCGGAAAGCAACCCCCGCGACAGCTTTTCCGCATCACCAAGGTCGATTTGGGCACCCGCAGAGCCGGCCGCACCAAAAGCGATCCGGCAGAATTGCAACTTGGCCGAGGCCGTCTGAGCGCTTTTCTTGATCAAATCGAGCGCAAAGACCTTGGTTTCTTCGTCTTTGTCCTCTTCCAGAACCTCGAGGCCGTTAACGATCGCTCCCACCGGGCTGATCAAGTCATGACAGACGCGGGAACAAAGCAGCGCCGCCAGATCGAGGGCGCCAATGGCGATGGGACCGTTCATAGGTGCAGACATGCTTGGCTCCACTGCGCGTCTTTGAATGTGCCTGTCACAGCGTAGCCAATTCGGCAATCGTGCCCCCAAATCCGCGCCGTGCTAGACCGCCAGCCCCGCCGGGGAGACTGGAAATTATCTATGCCGACTTTAGACGCCAGCGACTGTGCCGCGCTGATGGACGAACTGACGGCTATCGTCGTCCGTGCGGCGGAAGCGATTTTAGCCCTTGCCCGACAATCCGAAGTCCGCAGCAAGGCTGATGGTTCCCCGGTGACTGCGGCGGACGAGGCCGCAGAAGCGATCATCTGCGAAGGTCTGCAGCGGCTTTCGCCAAACTTGCCAATCATCTCCGAAGAACAAGCCGCCAAAGAAAACCCGGCACCGGTCGAGAGCGGCAGCTATTTCCTGGTCGATCCGCTCGACGGCACTCGTGAATTCGTCGCCGGCCGCGACGAATACACGGTCAATGTTGCGCTGATGACAGAACGGATGCCGCAACTCGGTGTCATTTGCGCGCCAGCTGCCGGCACCATTTGGCGCGGTATCGCCGGCAAAGGTGCTGACAAGATCGAACGTACGGCAACCATCAAGCCAGTTCCGATTCACGTCCGGCCACAGCCGAGAGACGAAGTTGTCGTGATGGCCAGCCGGTCGCATCTGGATGCACAAACACAAGCTCTTGTGAAAGCATTGCCGCGCGTCACCCTGATGCAGATCGGATCTTCGGTGAAATTCTGTTGGATCGCCGACGGCAGGGCGGACCTCTATCCGCGCATGGCGCCGACCCACGATTGGGACATCGCCGCCGGGCACGCCATCTTGCGGGCTGCCGGTGGCAGCGTCACCGCTCCAGATGGAAGTCCCGTGATTTATGGAACCAAGGAATTGCTGATCCCTGCCTTTGTCGGCTGTGGCGGGGTCAAGGACTGAGAGTGTGAGTCACCGCCGGCCATTTGCGTTCGGCCTCGGCGAGCACGCGATCAGGGTCAGCGGCGAATTTTTCCAAGCGGTCGCGGTCGTAAAACAGGAAGAGTCGCTTGCCGGCGATCAGCCACACATTTGGATTACCCGCTGTGGCCACGCCGCGCACCACGCTGGTCGGATCATAACCGCCAAAGCGCGGCATGTAGACGTCAGGCCGATCGGCGAAGGCATCCCTGTTGCCTATATTGCAGAAGCGCCAGACGGCTCCGCCGTAGCGAAACTCGAAGGCGGCGCTTCCTTCCATCGGCTTGCCGTCGGTGAAGAAGGCGACGGGGTCATAACCGCCGATAGCGAGGCCGGTGTGCCAGTCCACCACGATCATTTCGGTGGTCGCGGCAACTGAAACTTGCGAGGCGATAGCGAGCGTAAGCCCCGCTGCCGCCAGGACCCAGGCGCAGTATCGCTTCCGTTTCTGCCGTGCTGTCGTCATAGTTCTGGCAAATGGTGGTGTGATTCGGATCGGATCGGCCGAGATTAAAACTTAAGCGCGTGAGCAAGGGGTTAAGGGGGAATCGGGGAATGAATTCAACCTTGCGCCTCGTGGTGCTCGGCCTTCTGTTTGCTGGCCTGCAGGTGGTTCCGTGTGCTGCTCAACAGCAGCCGCTGCCGGCCGGACAGCCGCCAGCCGCTGGACCGCCTCCGCAGCAGCCGTCGGAAAACCAATATTCGCCGAACGAACTTATCGAGGCCGGCCACCACTTCTTCGGCGGCGTGTCGCGCGGCATTGCCATGATTGTCGAGAAGGCCGTGAGCCAATGGGGCTTGCCGAACGGCTATGTCCTTGGCGAGGAAGCCGGTGGCGCCTTCGTTGGCGGCCTGCGCTACGGCGATGGCACGCTCTACACCAAGAATGCCGGCGACGTTCGCGTGTTCTGGCAGGGACCGACCCTAGGCTTCGATGCCGGCGCCGACGGCGCCCGCACCATGATGCTGGTCTATAAACTGCCGCGGACGGAAGCGATCTTCGACCGCTTTGGCGGCGTCGACGGTTCGGCCTATTTCATCGGTGGCTTCGGCATGACCGCGCTCACCGCAAACGACATCGTCCTGGTCCCTATCCGCTCCGGCGTAGGGCTGCGACTTGGCGCGAACCTCGGCTACCTTAAATTCACATCGCGCCCGACGTGGAACCCGTTCTGAACCCCGTCGCCTGAACTCTGCTTTTCAGGGCGAAGCCTGCCTTCGAGCCGGGCATGATTGTTGTCATAGCGCCGCCGCGCCGGGCAGTTTAGGTTAACGCCGGGTGAAAGTGGTACAGCCCACACCCCCGTGGCATGGTCCCGCCACGACAGCGGTGCGGCTAGAGGCGTAGAGTGATGATTGAACCCGTTATGTATTTCGGGATCGGGTTTCTAGTTGCAGCTCTGCTTGGACTGCTGTTCATCCCGCTTGTTCATAATCGCGCCGTGCGCCTGACCATGCGGCGGCTCGAAGCCGCCACGCCGCTTTCCATTGCCGAGATCCGCGCTGACAAGGACCAGTTGCGCGCCGAGTTCGCGATGTCGACCCGCCGCCTCGAAATGAGCGTGGCGCAGATGAAAACCAAGACGACGTCGCAGCTTGCCGATCTCGGCAAGAAGACGGACGCTATCAACCAACTGAAGAAAGAGCTTGGCGAAAAGAGTGCAACTATTTTTGCGCTTGAGGCGCGCGACAAAACGCTGCGTGAGCAGCTGCGCGCGACCGAGGAAGAATTTGGTATCAAGACCGGCGCGCTCCGGGAAGCCGAGCGCACGCTGGCCGACAAGGAAGCCGAGCTGGTGAAGCTCGTCTCTGAGCTCGGCGAGCATTCCATCATTGCCGACAATCAGCGCGTCGAGCTCGCAGCGCTACGAACCCAGGTCGAGGCGATGAAGGTCAGCGTCACCGACTACGACCGTACCGTGAAGGACGTTCAGCATCGCCTGCAGCGTGAACGCGAGGACTCGAACACGGCCTCGGCGCAGTTGACCGAAGCACGCACTAACCTTGGCAACCTCGGCGCCCGCACGACCGACCTTGAGCGTCAGCTTCTTATCCAGACCACCGAAGCTGAAGTGCTGAACCGTCGCGTCCAGGAGCTGGAAACCCGTCTTGGCGATCAGGGGCGAGTGCTGGCCGAGCGCGATTATCATATCGCCAAACTCAGCGGCGACATCGAAACGGCACGCCAGACCGAAGCCGACCTGCGCAATGAGGTCGCCACCTCGGGCGGACGCAGCAATGCCGCCGCAGACAAATATCGCACCGATATTTCGCAGCTCGAGGCGCAGCTTGCCCAGGCCGTGGGAGAGCGCACCAAGCTGCAGCAGGAAATCGCGACCATCAAACGGGACACGGAATCGACGTGGGCATCCGAGCGCGTCGAGAATGCTCTGCTGCGCGAGCGCATCAACGACGTCGCTGCTGAAGTGGCGCGCCTGACGGCCGCGCTCGAAGGCCCAGGCTCGACCATCATGTCCATGCTCGCGGCGGATGCGCCGGAACTGGGACAGGGCACGGCACGCGCCACAAGCCAACCGCCGCTTCGCGCGGTTCCCGACATCAACGGTCAGGGCGAATCCGGTGTTGGCGGAATTGACTCCCCACAAGAGAACAAAAGCACGCTTGCCGACCGCATTCGCGCCCTGCAGTCGACCGCTTCACGCGCCGCCACGACGAACTAACAGCGCCAGCTTGACGCGTAGGCCGGTCGCGGGCATCTACATGCCGTGGCCGACAGGCCGGGCGCTTAGCTCAGCGGGAGAGCGTTCCCTTCACACGGGAGAGGTCGTAGGTTCAATCCCTACAGCGCCCAC
>CAVXHG010000011.1:0-9202 GCA_963761525.1 uncultured Alphaproteobacteria bacterium
GCTGTGCTTGGCACCGGTACCGTATTGCTGTCGCGAACCCGGCCTGGCGGATCGCCCGCCATAATCACGACTAACAATTTTTGACGGCTGAGCAGGCAAACGCGGGGCAGACGGTAGGCCGGCCCGGCTGCGCGTAGAACCGGCAAGGTCGGAGTACTGGCCGCTAGGGCTGGTGGTCTGCACCGATCAATGGTCAATATGAGAGAATGAGAACCGGCCGCGACCGCATCCATCAGCAGGCTGCCCTCAGTCGTTCGGTAACAAACGCGGGATAAGTAGATATGATTACCGCTGAGGAATGTCGGAGAAAAGCCGCGCAGTGGCTGGGCAATGCCCGATCGGCTTCCGATCCAAAGACAAGCGCAAGTATGCGTCGCGCTTCCGACGCATGGACCGCACTGGCTCAGCAGATCGAGCAAAAGGCCCCGCTGACCTCCGCCCCAGTGAGGCAACCGGCGGATATAGCTAAGCCTCGAAACATCTACTCCATCGACACGGTGGAAGATGGTGACGTTTTGCGCGGGCGCCTTCACCTCAGCGACGATGCTCAACGATAAACGGCTTATAGCGGCTGTGCCTAGCCATCCGCGCGGTGTCGAACTTGAAGCTAGTGGTCCAATTCTAACATTCGCATCCGTGTTCGGCACCCTCTCTTGCGAATGTTAAAATCAAAAGGACCACTAGCAAAATATAAGTTCTAGTGGAGCTTTGGATTTGACATTCGCTTCACGAGTTCGCGGCTGGGTGGGTAGCGAATGTCAAATCCGCTCCACTAGGGGTCGCTCCCCATTTGCGTCAAGTAAGTCGCCCATCGTTAGGTTGGGAAGCCGAGTTAGGTTGAGAAGCCGAGGGTCGCATCCTCAACTTCATCTCCCCCCGCGATTGAGCGACCTCAGGGGAGGCAGCTCGGCTATGACGAGCCACATTATGAAAATTTGACCGTGACAGCGCTGGCCGATCGCTTGCGCGGCGGATTTTAAGTCTCAACGGCGGATGCCACCCCCAATCCGGCGGCCACCTAAGCCGCTAACACGGCGCGGCGCTCAAACGGCGTAAGGCCAGCAAACATTTCACGAGGTGAGGCATTGTCGTATTGCCCGTCCGTACCTTGCCCCCTCCCTTAGGCAGCGGTCGGCAGGCGGCCTCGCCGAACCGACCCGCAACACCGGTTCGGTTTGAGGCCGCTCATTTCGCCCAGGTGGCACGACCATCGCGCACCTCGCCTTTGACGTTGCCGATGACGGCCTGCCCGCCGTCGTTGACGTGAACGTGTTCGACGCGAACATATTGCTGGCCACCATTACGCAACCGTCGAAAGACCTCTACTTGCATCGCATACGCCCTCAGCAAACGAGCCGCAGCCGAGCCGAACACCGCAACTCGTCGCTCCGTCCCGAGGCGGGCATCCAGGTTAGCGAGAACCGCCATGGCAGCCGCGTGCGTGCAGGCCATCTGGACGGCAAGCGCGCCCTCAATTTCATCTTTCGGGGCTGCGGCTACAATCATGGCTAGAGCCGCATTCATGTGGGTTTCTGAAATGCCAGCACCAAAAGGCGAGCGGGCTGCGCCTTGTAGTTGGAACAGGGAAGCGTTTACGAAGGCGCTCGACGTTGTACCGAGCGCTTTGTTCAAGCGCTCCCACCAAATTTTGGTCTCGCCGTCGGGCGGATAGACTTTCTCCAGCAAGGCCCCAGTCCGGCACAGCTTGACCGTGACCGGAGGAAGGTCGCGCTGGCCAGCCACCGGCATTGGGGAGACGTTTAGCTTGGTCGTCATCCGGCTTTTCCGTTATTGGCAAACGATCGCACGAGTGAGCGCAGCCAGCGGCGCTCCTCAATAGCGCCGGCCGTCCAATCGCCGTTCTTGAAGTTTCCGTTTTTCTGACCGCGTGGTGCGCCGGGGCTTAGCCCGCCATGCAAACGGCAACGCCCACGGCCGCGTATCGCCGGGCATTGGCACGGTGAACCGGCGCGCGTCTTTGCCCCGCAACGTGGGGATCTCCTCAGATTGTCAAGCCGGGTTTCTATTTCTTGGTTCATGGGGTTGTCCGCAATTTTCTTACTGCCCCCACCCTGCATGGCTTGCGGATAGGGTTGAACTGGAAGCCGCCTACCAAGAAGAAGTCTCGGTGGGACATTTTCAAAATTACTCATTGGGATTCAATGGGACAGCGGGCTCAGGTGGGACACGATAAGCTACTGATCGTCTTTGTCTGTGGTTGCCCCTCCACGGGCACCAGGAACCTAACCCGATGCAGTTCGATGCCCAAAATGGCATGCCAAAACACTCATCTATCTCGTGGAAGGCAATCTCACGCGTCTTCAATGATGTCTAGCGCATCGTCGCTTCTCAGTATTGAGCTGATCTCTCCAAAGAGGTCTTCGAACTTGAAAAATTTGCAAACGAACATCGCTAGAAATCCAAGGATCGCGGCTAGCCGACCCAAAGCTTCATCTAGTCCTTTTTCTTGAAAGAAACCGCCGCACATAGGGCGTTCTTCGTTATGAAAATTCGGTTTAGTTTTGGGAGTTATATGGGTGTATTTTTCGCAGAGCTTTGAATACCAGTCTTGCGTCGCAATCATTGGCACGACTGACGTTTTCGACAGACGGTCTCGAACTCTTGCAGGACTGAATTTGTTCCGTCGAGTCTTCTCGTCGGCTTCTAGCCATTCTTTTATTGCGGTCTGGTCAACAGCACCGAGCGCTACCAAGTTTGCGATTTCACCAATGCCCCGGACGAGATTTAATGCTTCGTCGTAGTAGCCAATTTTTGCGAGATGTATTGCAGCCGCAGAAAGATTATATGCGCGCCCGCAGAGTGCTTCGAGCAGGTGTTGGCCGCCATAGCATTCCCGATGGCATGTCGCGGCTTGATACAGTGCCGTCATACACACGCCAATAAATTCAAGATTGCGTTCTTCCTTCGCTTTTAGGGCCTCTTCACCAGTTCTCAGGGCGTGCAAAGCGCCGACATCCAGCATCTTTACGTGGCCAACTCCATTCGGGATTTCATGGTTCGTATCGCTCATCAAACCGCTCCTGCGCGTTTCGCGTGGGTGCATCATAGCGCACCGCCACAATCCACATTTCCTGATAGGTTAGAGTAGATCGCAATTTTCACACTGGCGATTTTGCCGCAACATAACGTTAGAAGCTCACTTTGGGTCACTCCAAGGGCACCACCAATAAATTTCATAGTTCGCCGTGGCGGCGACCGCCGGCAACCTGCCATCGCCGACCGGGGATGAATTGGCGATGGCGGAACGTCCGGTATTCGAGTCGGTATGGCAGAGAGGATCGGGCGCCGCGCTAGGCGGATCGAGCGACGACGGTAAAGGTCTGCGGCAACGACACCAGCGCGTCTCTGAGTTGCCGGATGCCGGCATCGTCGTCGGTCGGGATTTCGACCCGCACGACCGTGCTCAGCTTTTCGTCCTTCGCGACGGCGACGACAGGGGCGACCGTGTCGCCGAAGATGCGCTCGACCTCGATCTTGACCTTCTCGACCACGGCGCGGTCACGCAGTTCGTTCTTCACGATCTTGCCGACCGCCGTCGTTGGCAACGCGTCGACGACAATGACGCGTTTCGGCTTTGCCGGCGGCTCGGCGACGTGCTCTTCCATGTATCGTTGCAGGAGCGACGCATCGAGCCGCGCGCCCGGCGCCGGAACGGCATAGAGGATCGGCACCTCGCCCGCGTAAGCGTCAGGCATGCCGACGGCCGCGCTGATTTGCACGCCGGGAAAGCTGTTGGCCACGTCTTCGATATCGGCTGGATTGATGTTGTGTCCGCTGCGAACGATCAGGTCCTTGGCGCGGCCGGTCAGAACCAGCCTTTGATCGTCGGTCAGGTAACCGACATCGCCGGTGTTCAGCCAGCCGTCCTTGCGCCGTACGCCGTCGTCGTGCCTGGGATCGACATAGCCCGGGAACACCTGCGGGCCCTTGACCAACACTAAACCGCTGGTCTGAGGCGGACAGATCGCGTCGCTCTTGTCCGCATCGAGGCTGACGATCCGGGTTTGGGCGAACGGCGCCCGAAACCCGACGCTTCCTTGCAGCGGCGTCCCGCGACCGGGATTGAAGGAAATGGCGGCCGCGGTCTCGGTCATTCCATAGGTCTCGTAGAGCTTGATCCCGGTCCGTATCGAAAAAACGCTCGCTCACGGCCTTGGGGCAAACCGCTCCGCCGGTCAGTCCCATCCGAACGGATGAGATGTCGGCGTCTCCGACCGGTATCTCGGCCAGCGCCGTGATCGAGGTTGGAACTCCGCTCATGATCGTCACGCGGAAAGCGTCGACCAGCTTCCAATACGTCCGGATCGCCTCGCGATCTCGCAAGCTGTGCGGCGAGGGAAAGATCATATGGCCGCCGGCCGCCAGCACCGAGAGGCCGGTCGTCATGGTCCCGCCCACATGAAACAGCGGGAAGCCGTTGATCACGACGTCATTCTCGTCCAGGCCATGAACCTGCGCGAAACTCCACGCCGCGTGAATTTGATTGCCGTGCGTCAGGCGGACGAGCTTGGGCCGTCCCGTCGTCCCGCCGGTATGGAAGAGCGCGCAGACGGTTTCCCTGGTCGATCGCGGCTCGAACTCCAATGCTTCGTCGCTGTGCCGGCCGGCTGCTTCCTCAAACTCGATCATCGATCCGCCGGCGGCGCCCGGATTTCCGAGCACTACGACTTTCTTCAATGTGGCCGCGCGCCGGACGACGTCCTGCGCCTTCTGCCAAATGGCGGCGTCGGCATCCGGCGGGGAAAGCACGAGAACGGATGCATTCTCCGCGGCCAGCAAATCGGCGATGACTTCGGCGCTGAGGAGATAGTTGATCGTGCTGGCGACGCCCGCGGTCTGCGCGCCCAGCAGCGCTTCCATCATCCCTTCGACGATGGGGCCGAGGAACGCGACCGTGCCGCCTTCCGCTCCCAACAGGCCGTGAAACAGGTTCGCCGCACGGATGGCTCTGCTTATAGAGATCGCGATGCGAGATCGTTGACGAGCGTCCCGAAAATCCTCCCGCCGGAATGGTGGTGATGGCCGGCCGGTCGGGGTGCAAACTCGCGGTCGCACGCAACAGGTCGATCAGCGTCCTCGCCGGAATAAGCTCGTCGTAAGGGCGCGCCTCCAGGGCCTCGATATCCGCGATCGTAACGACATCACGCAAAGCTTTTGTCGTCTTCGTCGCGGCAGTGTCGGCCATCAGTGAATCGCCGCGTACATGATTTTTTCTTCGGTCGCTTCAAGCGCCGAGAATTCTTCCACGACCTTGCCCTGGCGCGAGACCAGGATGCGGTCCGACAGCCCGAGGACTTCCGGCAGGTAGGAGGAGATGACCACCACCGCCTTGCCCGCGTCGGCGAGGCGATTGATCAACTCGTGGATTTCAACGATGGCGCCGACGTCGACGCCGCGCGTCGGTTCGTCGAAGATGATGAGATCGGGCTCCTGGACGAGGGACTTGGCGATGACGACCTTTTGTTGATTGCCGCCGGACAGCTCGATCACCTTCGCCGCGTCGCCGGTCGCGCGCACGTTGAGGCGCTTGACCCAATCCGCGCTGGACGCCGACTGGTCGCGCTGCGACAACAGCGCCCGCCCGCCGGGGAATTTCGCGAGCAGGCCGAGATAGATGTTGCGCGCGATCGTGGTGGTCTCGAAGAAGCCCTCGATCTTGCGGTCTTCGGTGACATAGGCGACGCCCGCTTTCACCGCCGGCGCGGGCACCCGATAGCGCACCGGCTTGTCGCGCAGGATGATGTCGCCGCCGTAAAAGAAGTCGCGCTTCATGATGCCGGCGACGATTTTGAAGGTTTCCGTGCGGCCGGCGCCGACCAGCCCGAACACGCCGGTGATCTGGCCGGCGAAGATCGATAGCGAATTGTTCTTCACCATCGGCGCCATCTTGAGGTTCTGAATGGTCAGGACGCGCTCGCCCGCCGGCCGCACCGTCGTCTTCTTGACGCCGTAAAGCGTGTGCGAAAGGTCGCGACCGACCATCGCCTGCACGATGCGCGCACGGTCGAATTTGTTCGCGTCATCGGTGACGATCTTCTTGCCGTCGCGCAGCACGGTGATCCGATCGGCAAGTATCAGCGCCTCTTCCAGTGCGTGGCTGATGAAGACAATGGACACGCCGCGCTTCTTGAGGTCGCGCACGAGATCGAAAAAGTATTTCCGCTCTTCCGGCGTCAATGCCGCGGTCGGCTCGTCGAAGATGATCATCTTGGCGTTGTGCAGCACCGCGCGCGCGATCTCGACCATCTGTTTCTTCGCCGCGCCCAGCGAGCCGACGATTGCCGTCGGCGGAACGTCGAAGTTGAGCGATTGAAGAAACTGCTGCGCGGCGATGTTGATGCCGCGCAGGCGGTTGTAGAAGCGCTCCTGGCCGAGAAACAGGTTTTGCGCGACCGTCATGGTCGGAACCAGGCTGTTCTCCTGGAACACCATGGCGATGCCGAGATTGCGCGCTTCCAGCGGCGTGCCCGGCGAAGCTTCCGCGCCGTCGATTTTCATCGCGCCCGAGGTTAGCGTCACGACGCCCGCCATAACCTTCGTCAGGGTCGATTTGCCGGCGCCGTTCTCGCCGACCAGCGCATGGATCTCGCCGCGCCGCAGTTCGAAGTCGACGTCCTCGATCGCCGGCACGCCCGAATAGAGCTTGGTCGCTTTCTCGAGCGAGAGAATGATGTCGCTCATACGCCGAATTCCTTCGCGAGGCCTTCGGTCGGCAAGCGGAGCACGCGGCCGGGGCCTTTGGCGATCATGTAAAGCCAATCGCCGCTTTCGATCGCCGATACGATCCCGTGATTGGTGCCGTCGACCCGGCTGTGCAGCGAAAACATCGGCTTGCAGGCGGCATCGAGGCGGATCACCAATCCATAGGAGCGCGGCGGTGCCCAAGGCTTGACGACGCCCATGGTCTTGAGATGCGCGCCTTGCATCGGCTCCTTGAACGACTTGCCCGAACTCAGCCGCGGCACGATCCAGTATTCCGGATCGATCTCCGCCATCATGCGCTTTCGGTACGCCGGTTCGCGCAGCACGAATTCCACGAGCTGCGTGCGCGCGATGAAGGCAGTCAGCCACCAGCCGCCGCCGCGGGCGGGCGACAGCCGCGAGGGATAAACCGGCAGATTGGTCAGGACCGGCTTGCTCGCCCCATTCGGCGCAACCGAGATCAGCCGATGCCGCCAGCTTTCCGAAATCAGCGCGGCATCGTCCATTGCGCACGCGCCGAAGGCATAATGCAGGCCTTGGGCGAGCACGCTGATTTTACCGGTTTTCAAATCGAGACGGAGCGCGCGGCCCGAGTGGCCCCGCTCCATCAGGTCCGAAGCCCATTCGCCGACGTCACGCGTCGCCGAGCCATCGGTGGCGTAGAGCGCGTCGCCTCCGGCCGATGCCAGGGCATTGACGCTGCGCATCGTCGCGCCTTCGAAAGGTCGCGCGTGGATTTGCCGCCGCGGGGTCTGCGTAAATACGGACTTCGCGGCCGTTGAGCGCGACCGCAATAGCGCCATCGGGCAGGCAGGCAAGCGCGGTGATCGGCCGGTCGAACTCGCGAATTGTGATGGCGCCGTTGCCTTCAATGCGCGCGAGGCTGGCGCCGTCGGCGAAATAGACGTTGGCCCCGTCGCTCGCCAATTCTTCCGGCGCATCGCACTGGAACAAGGTCTCGGCGCGTTCGAGCGCCTGGTTCGGCTTCAGCGCGCCGTCGAACGACGGCACAGTGATGGTCGCGTCGCCCCGTCCAAGAAAATTTTGCGCAAATTCGCGAAGCACGCCGAACACTACTGCTTCCCCCACCGTTTTTCGTATTGCACGAAATTCGGGTCGGCGCTTTCCAGCTTGTAGCGGCCGATGCGGTTGTTGGCGATGCCGCCAAGATACAGGTAACCCCGATGCTCGCGCATTGAGGTGATCATCGGATGGTTGACGCCTTTCAGGTCCCAGTAGGATTCGAGGATCTTGCCTTGCTCGTTGAATTTCACGACGCAGCCGGTGTTGATATTGGGAAACAACCATTCGTCGCCGGGCACGCGTTTGGCCATGCGCAAGCGAAAGCCCGGCATCTTCCACGCCAGATCGAGCGCGGGGCTGCGCATGCCGACGAGCGGCGAGCCAGTAGTTGCCGTCGGAAGCGAGATTGATGTTGTCGGGATAGCCCGGCAGGTTGTCGATCACCGTCTCGACGACGCCCTTCTTCGGCCCGTCGAACCAATATCGCTTGACCGAGCAGCCCCAGGTCTCGGCAAACAAGATCGATTGGCCGTCGCTGGCGACGCAAATGCCATTCGGGAATTTGAGGCCCCGCAACACGGTATGCGTTTTGCCGGTGTTGGTGTCGTAGCAGATGATGCGCCCGTTGCCGCGCGCCTCGAGCCCGTCGATCGGCCATTCGTCCATCTCGTAGCGCACGGTGGCTTCCGAGAAGAACACCAGCCCGCTGTCGGTGATGTCGAGATCGTCGGCCAGCCGAAGCCGGCTGTCGTCATTGACGGAGTGCAGGCTGCGGTTGGTCTCGTCCGTCGCTTTCTCAACCTTGCCGTCCGGCGTAATCCGGTAGAGACCCATGCCGCCGACACAGACGTAGAGATCGTCCTTGCGGTCGAAGGCCATCCCCAATGGCTGGCCGCCGATATGGGCGAACACTTCCATCCGCTCATAGTCCGGGGGGAAAAAGCGGATGATGTCGCCGTGGCGTGAGCCGGCATAAAGAACGTCGTTGCGATCGAGGATGACGTCTTCGGGCGCCTCGATGCGGCCCAGGCCGATCAGCGACACCGCGCGCAACTTGTCGTTCTGTTCGAACGGTCCGCCGCCGCCAATCTCGGTTGCCGGCGGTTTCGGCAGCGCAAGATAGGTCGGGCTCACATAGACCTTGCTGATGATGCGCGAGCGGTTCTTCAGCCAGCGGATATCGACGATCGCGGCGGTCAGCAGGATGCCGGCCAGCATGATGCGATTGAATCCGCCGCGCGCGTTGAGCGTGGTCAGCCCATTGATGATCAGAAGCACGATCAGCGTTCCGACCAAGGATTTCGCGACCGAGCCCCTGCCGCCGCCAAGCGTGATGCCGCCCAATACCGTGGCGGTCAGTACGGTAATCTCAAGACCGACGCCGATGTCGCCGCCGACCGTGCCAAGGCGGGCGGCAAAGAACAGCGCGCCGAGTGCCGTCAGTCCACCGCTGGCG